>JAEUHY010000025.1 GCA_016795325.1 Planctomycetota bacterium | reverse complement strand
AGGCACGCAAAAGCGTTGGACGCGGACGCCGACTATGCATTCACGACCTCCCGAATCGCGGCGGAAGCGGTCGCTCGTTGCTATGGAGCGCCGCGAGCGACCCAGCGCGCTATCGCTATCGAATAGGATCCCTCGGGCTGGTGACGGCGCGTTGTCGCCGCGAAGAGTTGGCGGGGGAGCCTGGCTCTGTACCCCCGAATCGCGGCGGAAGCGGTCGCTCGTTGCTATGGAGCGCCGCGAGCGAGCCAGCGCGCTATCGCTATCGAACAGGATCCCTCGGGCTGGTGACGGCGCGTTGTCGCCGCGAGGAGTTGGCGGGGGAGCCTGGCTCTGTACCCGGATCCCTCGGGCTGGTGACGGCGCGTTGTCGCCGCGAGGAGTTGGCGGGGGAGCCTGGCTCTGTACCCTTGGCTCTGTACCCTCGCGGGTTCGCAGATGCGGCTCGACCCTTTATCCTCACGCAGTGGCCCAGCCCCCAACCTTCGACAAGACTCCCGGTCGCGAGCGCGACTTGCTGCGTGAGGCACGAGCGAGTTCCGTGCGGTCGGCCATAAGCGCGAGCGGCACGAGTTGCAGCGCGACGGCGGTGACGATGGCGCGCGCGTTCGGCGGGGCGCTCTTGGTGGTAGCTCTCGCGGGTTGCCAGCCCGAGAGCGACGCGGCCGCGGTCGAGCGCACGGCGCGCGCGAGCGTCGACGTGGCGCCGGCGAAGCCTGTGCGAGGACCTGTGCAACGCAGCCTGCGCGCCACCGGCACGTTGTTCGGCGAGGAGTCGGTCACGATCGCGGCGAAGGTCCCCGGTCGCGTGGCCGAGGTGTTCCACGACGTGGGCGACGTGCTCGCGCCCGGGACGCCGCTGGCGCAGCTCGAGCGCGTCGACTTCGAGCTGGCGCTGAACGAGCGGCGGCGTGCGTTCGAGCAGTCGCTGGCGCGGCTGGGCCTGGAGGAGCTGCCCGAAGGCGAGATCCAGGTCGAGACGCTGCCCGCCGTCGAGCGCGCGCGCCTGCAGGCCGAGAACGGCCACGCGCGGTATGAACGCGGCCGGTTGCTGCGCGAGCGCGTGCCGCCGGCGATGAGCGAGCAGGACTACCTCGACTTGAAGACGGCCTGGTCGGTGGCGCAGGCCGATCACCGCATCGCGCAGCTCGGCGCGCGTGCGCAACTCGCCGAAGCGCGCGCCCAGAAGGCGCAGATCGAGAGCGCGCAACAGCGCTTGCTCGACGCGCTGCACGTCGTGCCTGGCGCGCAGCGCGCAGGCGCGGAGTACGCGGTCGTGCAACGGCGCGTGTCGGTCGGCGATCTGGTCACGGTCGGCGCGCCGCTGTTCGAGCTGGTCGATCCCGATCCGCTCGAGCTGCGCGTGCGCCTGCCCGAACGCCACGGCGGCGCCATCGCGATCGGTCAGCGCGTGCTGGTGAAGGTCGAGTCGAGCGCGGATGCGTACGAGGGCCGAGTGGCGCGCATCAGCCCGGCCGTCGACGTGAGCACGCGCACCTTCGAAGTCGAGATCGCCGTGCCCAACCCGCGGCGCGAGCTGCGGCCGGGCGCCTTCGCGACGGCGGAGATCGAGACGCAGCTCGAGCCCGACGTGCTGCAAGTCGAACGTGAGTCGGTGACGACCTTCGCCGGCGTGCACAAGGTGTTCGTGATCGTCGACGCGCTCGCGCAGGAGCGTGTGGTCGAGCTGGGACGCGAGCGCGATGGCCTGGTCGAGGTGCTGCGCGGGCTCGACGGGAGCGAGACGATCGCGCGCCGGCCGCGCGGGCTCGTCACCGGAACACCCGTGCGCGTCGTCGTCGGAGGCGGAGGGCCTTGAGTCGCTTCGGACTGGGCTGCGCGACCGTGCTGCTCGGCGCGGCGTGCGCCGTCGACGAGAAACGCGACGTCGCGCGCTATCGCGAACCGCTCGAGGCCGGGCTCGCGTCGCCGCAGGAGGCCGAAGGGCCGCTCGCGGGCACGCTCGACACGCGGCGCGCCATGGCGCTCGCCAACGCGCGCAACGAGCGCTTGTCGATCGACGGCGAAGGCTACCTGCGCGCGCTGATCGACCGACGCCGGCAGGCGGCGAGTTGGTTGCCGCGGGTCAACTTCAGCCCGAGTTATGTGCTGCGCGACAGCGACGCGGGCGCCTTCGACGGCGCGGACATGCTGTTGCAGTCGCCCTACGTGGTGAACCCGAAGGGACTCGCAGCGCAGGAGCAACGCGCGCGCTTCGAGGCGCGCCGACGGCTCGCGACGTTGTACGCGACGCAGGATGCGTTGCTGCTCGACGTGGCGCGCACGCTGTTCACCGTCCTGCAAGCCGAACGCGCTCGCGCGGTGCTCGAGAGCTCGCTCCAACTGCAAGAGGCGCGCGTGCAAGACGTCCGCGCGCGCAACGACGTGGGCGTGGCGCGGCCGCTCGACGTCGCGCTGAGCGAGTCGAGCCTGGTCGACGCGCAGGTGGCGTTGATCAACACCGAACGGAACATGCGCACGGGCCGCGCGCTGCTGAGCTTCCTGGTCGCCGCCCAGGCGCAGACGGTCGAGCTCGACCGCACGCTCGACATTCCCGATGAACAGCGCTCGGTGGCCGAGCTCGGCGAGCTCGCAAGCGCGCAGCGGCCCGAGCTCGCCGCAGCGCAGGCCGATGTCGAAGCCGCGATACACGCGATCGAGGTCGCCAAGTCGCAGTGGTGGCCGAGCGTGAACGTCGACCTGCGCGCGTTCCTCTCGCGGGCCTCGTTCCCGACCGACCAGGATTGGACCGCGCTGTTCGGCGTCACGTTGCCGGTGCTCGAGCCCGGCCGCATCCGCGCGGACGTCGCGGACGCCTTCAGCCTGCTGCGCGAGGCAAAGTTGCGCCTGTCGCTGCTCCAGCGCGCGGTTCAGCGCGACGTTGAAGTGGCGCACGCCAATCTCGACACGGGGCGCGAGCGCGTCGCAGCGCTGCGCCTGCAGCTCGCGGCCGCGGACGAGGCTTTTGCGCAAGCCGAGGCGCTGTACGACGCGGGCCTGGCGACCAACCTCGAGCGCGTGACGGCGCAGGACCAGCGCTTGCGCACCGCGCTGGCGCTTGAGAACGCCGAGCTCGAGCTGGGTGCGTTCCGACTCGACCTGTTGCGCGCGACCGGCACGCTGCACCGCTGGCTCGGGCTCGAGCGCCCGCTGCCGCCCGAGGACGACGATGCAGAAGCTCGCTGAGGTCTGCATCCAACGACCGGTGTTCGCGAGCATGATGGCGCTCGCGTTGTGCGTGATCGGCGCGGTGAGCTGGTTCAAGCTCGGCGTCGATCGCTATCCGTCGGTCGACGTGCCCAGCGTGCGTGTGCAGACGCGCCTCTCGGGCGCGAGTCCCGAAGAGGTCGAGACCGAGCTCGCCGAGCGCCTCGAGGAAGCGGTCAACACCGTCGCGGGCATCGAACAACTGCGCTCGATCTCGGGCAACGGCAGCGGGATCCTGCTCGTCACGTTCGAGCTCGAGCGCGACATCGACGTCGCCGCGCAGGACGTGCGCGACCGCGTCAGCTCTGTGGTGCGCGACCTCCCACGCGAGGCCGACCCGCCGCTCGTCGCGAAGGTCGACAACGACTCTGAGCCCGTGCTCCAAGTGGCGCTGGTGGGAGAGCGCTCGCTGCGCGAATTGACCGAACTCGCCGACAAGCTCGTGCGCCTGCGGCTGGAGCGCTCGACCGGCGTCGGTGAAGTGCGGCTCACCGGCGGCGCCGAGCGCACGATGAACTTGTGGCTCGACGCGGGGCGGCTGGCGTCCTACGGGCTGTCGGCGACGGCGGTGCGCGACGCGGTCGAAGCGCAGAACGCCGACGTGCCCGGCGGCAACGTCACCGACACCGACAACGAGCGCAACCTGCGCACGCTCGGTCGGCTCGAGACCCGCGAAGACTTCGAGAACATCGTCGTCGCACAGATCGACGGCGTTCCGATCCGCATCAGCGATCTGGGGCGCGCGGAGGACGGCGTGGCCGAAAAGCGCGGCAGCGCGCGCTGGAACGGAACGCCGACGGTGGTGCTGGAAGTGATCCGCCAGTCGGGCGCGAACACGGTTGAGGTGATCGAAGGTTGCCAGCAGGCCCTGGCGGCGGTCGAGCGGCAGTTGCCGGCCGACGTGCGCCTCGAAGTGACGCGCGACCAGTCGCGCTACATCCACGCCGCGCTGCACGAAATCAACCTGCACCTCGTGCTGGGCTCGATCCTCGCGAGCCTGGTCGTGCTGGTCTTCATGCGCAGCTGGCGCTCGACGCTGATCGCCGCCGTCGCGATCCCGACCAGCGTGATCGCGACCTTCGGGGCCATGTGGGCGCTGGGTTTCACGCTCAACAGCGTGACCATGCTCGCGCTGGTGCTGATGGTCGGCATCGTGATCGACGACGCGATCGTCGTGCTCGAGAACATTTTCCGCTTCGTGGAAGAAAAGGGCATGCCCCCGATGGAGGCGGCGCGCGAGGCGACGCGCGAGATCGCGCTGGCGGTGCTCGCGACCACGCTCAGCCTGGTCGTGATCTTCGCGCCGGTCTCGTTCATGTCGAGCATCGCCGGCCGCTTCCTCTACCAGTTCGGGATCACGTCCGCGGTGGCGGTGCTGGTGAGCCTGTTCATCTCGTTCACGCTGACGCCGATGATGGCGGCGCGCCTGCTCAAGCGCGGGGCGAGCGGACACGCGCAGCAAAACGAGCAAGCCGCTTCGCGCAGCGGCGTCTACGCGCGCATCGAGCGCACGTACGTCGCCATGCTGCGTTGGTCCATGCAGCACCGCCTGGTGATGGCCGTGCTCGCGCTGGCTGTGATCGGCGTGTCGATTCCGCTGTTCGCGCAGGTTCCGCGCGAGTTTGTGCCCGCGGATGTGGACGAGGCCGAGTTCACGGTTGGCGTGTCCGCGCCCGAGGGCACGAGCATCGAGGCCATGGAGCTCGCGCTCGGCGAGCTCGAGCGCGCGATCCGCGATGTCCCCGGAGTGCGCGCCACGCTCGCCACGAGCGGCAGCAGTTTCCTCGGGCAGACCAACCGCGGCGACATCTATGTGCGCATCGCACCGCACGAGGAGCGCCTGTTGAGCGCGAGCCGCGTGTGGAATGCGCTTCTCGACGGCGATCCGCTCGCCGCGTGGCGTGGCAACTACTCGCAGTCGGACGTGATGACCGCCGTCGACGAGCGCTTGAAGCAGTTCCGCGACGTGCGCTGCCAGGTGCGCAATTTCGCGTCGTTTTCGGTCGGCGGCGGCCCGTTCGACGTCGACTTCGTGCTCAAGGGACCGGAGCTCGACAAGTTGGTCGAGTTCGCCGAGGAACTGCGCACGCGCGCGATCGAGGCCGGCGGATTCCGCGGTCTCGACACTTCGCTGCGCCTCAACCGGCCGGAGCTGCGCGTGCGCATCGACCGCGAGCGCGCAGCGGACCTGGGCGTGCAGGCGCGCGACCTGGGCACGGCGCTGCGGCTCTTGGTCGGCGGCGCCGAAGAGGTCACGCGCTTTCGCGATCCGCAGACCGGAGAGACCTACGACGTTCGACTGCGGCTGGAGCAGCGCGACCGCAGTCGACCCGAGTTGCTCGGCGCGCTGCTGCTGCCGCGGCAAGGCGGCGGAACGGTCGAGCTCGACAACCTCGCGACGATCGAAAGCGCCAGCGCCGCCTCGCGCATCGATCGCGTCGATCGGCAGCGCACGGTGTCAGTGCGCGGCGGAGTCGCGCCGGGCGCGGCGCTCGGACCGCAGCTCGAGCTGCTCCAGCAGCTCACCGACGAGATGAAGCTCCCGCCGGCTTACAGCACGACGCTGTTCGGCCGCAGTCGCGAGCTCGAGCGCACCTTCGACGAGCTCTTGATCGCGTTCGTGCTCTCGGGTCTGTTCATGTACCTGATCCTCGCCTCGCAATTCGAGAGCTTGGTCCACCCGCTGACGATCCTGCTTTCGCTGCCGTTGTCAGCGCCCTTCGCGCTCGCTTCGCTGTGGCTCACCGGCGGCACGCTCAACCTGTATTCCGCGCTCGGCATCCTGGTGTTGTTCGGCGTGGTGAAGAAGAACTCGATCCTCCAGATCGACCACACGAACACGCTCCGCGCGCAGGGCCTGGAGCGCGCCGCGGCGATCCTGCAGGCCAACCGCGACCGGCTGCGCCCGATCCTGATGACGACGCTGGCGCTCGTCGCGGGCATGTTGCCGCTCGCGCTCGGCACGGGCCCGGGCGCCGAGGAGCGCCGCGCTGTCGCGATCGTGGTGATCGGCGGACAGAGCCTGTGCCTCTTGCTCACGCTGCTGGTCACGCCGGTCGCCTACTCGCTGTTCGACGATCTCTCGCAGGCGCTGCGCCGACTGCGTCGCTGAATCGAACGGCGTTCAGCGCTCGTCGCCAGTGAGCGGTGCGCCGAGCGCTTGCACGCGTTGGCGAGTGGGCGCCGCACTTCTGCGGCGTCTCGCGGACGCTGCGCTGCCAGCTGCGCGCGCGAGCACTCGCGACAGCGGCCGACCCGGGAATCGACGGGGCGGTGAACAACTGCTCTTCGCGCGCCGCGGTGAGCGGATCCGTCAAATGGCCCTCTGGCTCGGCGCTGGATCCTCACGCTGCGCCAGCGGAGCGTGCGACGCGCAGACGGTCCGTCGCTCGGGCGCCTTCGCTATGACCGAGCTTGCTGGCTGGCGTGGATCGCGGGCGAGGAGCTTGTTCGGCGGCTGCCTCAAGGCTGGGACGGTGCGCGAAACTAGCCGTCCCCTAAGCGCTCAGATGTCGCGTCCACGGACAGGCAGCTCATTCAGGTCGCGCTGCTCCGTGAACTGTGCGGCTTGTCTTGGTCGCACATCGGCGCTCGCATGACGCTGTCTGACGAGGGGCCGTCTCACTGCTACCGCAGGCACGCGCAAGCGTTGGACGCGGACGCCACTATGCCTCCACGAAGTCCCGAATCGCGGCGGAAGTGATCGCCCGTTGCTATGGAGCGCCGCGAACGACCCAGCGCGCTATCGCTTTCGAATCGACTCCCGCGGGCTGGCGACGGCGCGCTGTTGCCGCGAAGAGTTGGCGGGGGAGCCTGGCTCTGTACCGCACGGAAGCAGGCGCTAGGCGGCGCCGGCGTGCGACAGCTTGAACACCGCCACGGCCTGCACCAGGTGCTCCGCCTGGCTCTTCAGGTTCTCGGCGGCGGCGGCGCTCTCTTCCACCATCGCGGCGTTCTGTTGCGTGGCTTGGTCCATCTGGGTGACCGCCTTGCCGACGTTTTGCACGCCCGAGCTCTGCTCGACGCTGGCCGAAGTGATCTCGGCGACGATGTCGCTCACGCGCTGGATGCTGCCGACGATCTCGCCCATCGTCTTGCCGGCGCGGTCGACGAGCAGCGTGCCCTGTTCGACCTGCTCGACGCTGCGTCCGATCAGCGTCTTGATCTCGTTGGCGGCTTCGGCGCTGCGCTGGGCGAGCAAGCGCACCTCGGAAGCGACGACTGCGAAGCCGCGGCCTTGATCTCCCGCGCGCGCTGCCTCCACAGCCGCGTTCAGCGCGAGGATGTTGGTCTGGAACGCGATGTCGTCGATGACGCTGATGATGTCGCCGATCTTGCGGCTGCTGTTGTTGATGCTCTGCATGGTGGTGACCACCTGGCCGACCACCTCGCCGCCCTGAGCGGCCACCGTCGACGCGCTCTGCGCCAGCTGGTTGGCCTGCTTGGCGCTGTCGGCGTTGGTGCGAACGGTGTTGCCGAGTTGCTCCATCGTGGCGGCGGTCTGCTGCAGCGCACTCGACTGGTGCTCGGTGCGGCCGGACAGCTCCTGGTTGCCCTGTGCGATCTGCGCACTGGCCGTTGCCACGCTCTCGGCGTTGCTGCGCACGCTGCCGACGACGCGCGCCAGGCTGTGCTGCATCTCGCCGAGCGCGGCCAGCAGGGGGCTGATCTCGTCGCGTGCCGTATCCACCGTGCGGATCGTCAGGTCGCCGTCGCGCACCTGCTCGGCCACCGCACGGGCCTGACCGATGCGGCGCTGCAGCAAGTGGGCGACGTGCCAGCTGAGCAGCGCCAGCGCCGCCACCGCGGCCAGCAGCAGGCCCAGCACGGCGTACTTGGTCTGCGCGGCGGCGGTTTCGATCGCCTCGATGTCCTCGTTGAGGCTGTCGGTCTGGTACTCCACCGTCTGGCTCAGCTGCTCCAACAGCTGGTTGCGGGCGGGGATGGTCCTGTCGACAAGGAAGGCGAAGGCCTCCTCCCTCTTGCCGGCCAGGATGAGCTTCAGGTTCTCATCGCCGACGCGCCAGAAGCTGGCCATCACCGGCGGCAGCGTGGCAAACCGGTCGCGGCCGGCCTGCGTGAACAAACCCATCTCGTAGGCGGCCAGGGCTTCGTCGATGAGCTTGCGCTTGGCGCCGATGTCGGCGACGGTGGCCTGCAGTTCCTCCGGCGTGCGGGAGAGCATCGCGTGCCGAAGCTGCAGCGACACTCGCGTCACGTTCAGCTCCAGCGCAGCCATCATCTGCAGCTGGGGAACACGTTGCCTTCCGGTTGAGTCGGCCTTGGCGATCACGCCGCCCAGGACGTTCGCGGTGACGATGGCGGCGGCGACGAACGCCAGGGTGAGCAAGGCCACGACGCCGTAGAGGCGTTGGGCGATGCTGAGCGAACTCAGGGATGACATGTTGCTCTCGGCATGAAGCTGCTGGGCGCCGCTCGTCCGTCGACCGGGGGATCTGCGAAGGGTCTGGCTGGGTCCCATCGCCGATCTGCAGCGAAGGCGCCCGTGGTTGTGAAAACAGCGGTCGTCGTGGCCCGCACTCGAGCCACGACTCCCGGCGTTCTTCGGCGCGACCGGCTGGGTTCGGGAGCGTGAGCGGTGCCGAAGGCGCGCCACTACCAAAAGTGGGCCGGGCGGGCTTCCGCGGCCTCGAGGCGGGGCGGGACGCGGCGGCCGTCGATTCTCAGCTGCGGCCGCGCCGCGCCGGCGCTGGTGCCTGGGGGGCCACCTGCCGCCACGCGTTCAGGGTCAACGCGGCGGCTTCAGCTCGGGTGGTCGATAGTCCGACAGTGGACTAACCTGTTGGTCATGCAGCGGATCAACGTTCACGACGCCAAGACGCACTTGTCGCACTACCTCGAGCGCGTCGAGCGCGGCGAGGTCTTCACCATCTGCCGCAACAACGTCCCGGTCGCCGAGCTTCGCGCGCTGCCGCCGGCGCGCACCTCGCCGCGCAAGCTCGGTCGCCACAAGGGGCAGGTGCGCATCGAGCCGTCCTTCTTCCTGACGCTGGACGAGGCCGACTTGAACGCCTGGTCGGGCGGCGGCGCGTGAAGCTGCTCCTCGACACGTGCACGCTGCTGTGGCTCACGCTCGACGCCGACGAGCTCTCGGATACCGCCCGCGAGCTCCTCGTCGCGCCCTCCAGCGAACTCGTGGTGAGCAGCGCCTCCGTGTGGGAACTCGCCATGAAGCACGCCCTGGGCCGCGTGCACTTCGACCGCCCTCTCGACGAGTGGGCGGCCGACGTGCGCGAGGAGTACGGCCTCGCGTCGCTCGCGATCGACGACGAGTCGGCCCTGCACCTCCCGCGCTTGCCGGCGCTGCACCGCGACCCGTTCGACCGCATCCTCGTCGCGCAGGCGCTGGTGCACGGCCTCGCGATCCTGACGCCCGACCGCGCGATCCGCGACTACCCCGCGCGCACGATCTGGTGAGCGCCGAACTGGCGGAGACAGGCAAGGTCGCGAGGTGGCTCGAACTGCGCGCGCTCGTCGAGCTCGCACTGATTGGGACGCGCCACCTGTGCGTCGGCGGATCCGCGCTCGATCGCGCTCGCGCTGTGGTTCGAGCTCGCTGGTGCGACACACCCGAGTTGCGAACGCATCCGACGCGCTTCGTGAGCGGACCGCCGCTCCGAGGCTGTGTCGAGCGAACCGCTCGGCGGACTAGGACCGTCCATGCGGGCACGGACCGCGAAGGCCAGGAAGTAGCGGCGCACTCTCCTCAGGCCGCGTCGACGGGCGGTGCGAGGCTCGCTGGGGCGGTGGCGCGCGGAACCGAGGCGCCGCGCAGAGCTCAGGACAGTTCGCGCACACGTCGCAGCAGGAAGCGCCTCTCCGGTTCTTGACGAACGAGCATCAGCGCCCGTTCGTAGGAACCGCGCGCCTCGGCCGTGCGACCGAGCCGGCGCAACAAGTCCGCGCGAGCGGCGTGCGCCAAGTGGTAGTCGACGAGTTCGCCGCGCGCGAGCAGATCGTCGACGAGCGCGAGTCCACGTTCGAGGCCGGAGTGCATCGCGACCGCCATCGCACGATTGAGCTCGACCACCGGCGACGGAGCCGCGACGACGAGCAAGTCATAGAGCGCCACGACTTCCTCCCAATCGGTCGCGGAGGCGTTCGGAGCTTCGGCGTGAACGGCCGCGATCGCCGCCTGCAACGTGTAGGCGCCGAAGCGACGTGTCGCGATCGCGCGCGCGACCCGCTGCGAGCCTTCCGCGATCTGCGCGCGGTTCCAGAGCGAGCGGTCTTGATCGTCGATCAACACGAGCCCTCCATCCGGATCCGTGCGAGACGTTCGGCGCGCGTCGTGCAACAGCATCAATGCGAGCAGACCCTCAACCTCGGGTTCGGGACACAGCTCGACGAGCAGACGTGCGATACGCAGCGCCTCCGATGAGAGATCGACTCGCACGAGTTGCGCTCCAGCGCTTGCCATGTAGCCCTCGTTGAACACGAGATAGATGACGCTGAGCACGGCATCGAGCCGCGTCGGAAGCTCCGCGCGCGACGGCACGTGAAACGTGACCCGAGCTTCGCGCAATCTCGCCTTCGCGCGCACGATGCGCTGCGCGACCGTCGCCGAGCTCGTCAGCAACGCACGCGCAATCTCTTCCGTCGAGAGGCCGCACACTTCGCGCAACGTGAGCGCGACCTGTGCTTCGCGCGCGAGCACGGGGTGGCAACACGTGAAAATGAGCCGCAGGCGATCGTCCTCGATCTCGTCGGGTTCGTGCGGTGTGCTCGCGCGGTCGAGGCGCTCGACGAGCGGCGCGAGCGACGCATCGAACCTCGCCCGTTTTCGCAGCATGTCGAGCGCCTTATGGCGGCCCGTCGACACGAGCCAAGCGCGTGCATTCGCGGGCTCGCCGTCGCGCGGCCAATCCTCGAGCGCCGCGCCGAACGCCGCCGCGAGCGCCTCCTCAGCCAAATCGAAATCGCCGAGCAGGCGGATCAAACTCGCGAGCACGCACCGCGACTCGGCGCGCCACAGCACGTCGAGTCGTCGGCGGAACTCCACAGAATCGCGCAGGTTGTCCATGGCGGTTGCGTCGGCGTTCGGGCGCGTCAGCCTCCGAGCGCCTCCGCCCAATCGCTCACTGGTGGCATTCGGCCGCAAAAGGCCGCAACTCGATCCACCAGCCGAGCTGTTCGCCCATGCGCGCCGCCGGATGCAACGACGCCACGCGGATCGCGTCGTTGAGGTCGCGTGCTTCGATGACGATCACACCGCCGACCGTCTCCTTGGTTTCGACGAACGGTCCGTCACTGACGATTGGCTTCGCGCCGTTCGGACGGATCGCGACGTAGTCCCACTCCAAGCTGTCGGCCTGCACGAGCTGCCCCGTCGCGCGCAGTTCCGCGTCGTAAGCCTTGCAGCGTTCGATGAGCTCTGCGAACTGCTCCTTGCTGAGCTTCTCCATCTTCTTTTGGTCGCCGTAGGCCAAACACAGATACTTCATCGTGGTCCTCGTGGTTTCGGGGTTTCGTAGCCAACACCTCTGGTCGTTCGACCCCCGGGCGTTTCGACAACGATCTCGGAATTTTGCGACTTCATCGACGCAGCAGCGAACTTCGCTTCGCACGCCGAGCGTTTCGAAAGTCCCGTCGCTTCCAAGGCGTCGGCCAACTCGGCGTAGGTGGTGAGCGCCAACGACGATTCGTCGCGGTCCGCTGCCGCGAGTCCGGAAGGGTCACGCGCTTGGTCCACACGATCGAATACCGGCCAGCACAATCACCGGGGCGCTCGTCGACGACGGTCGCCACGCCGAGCGTCGGACGAGCGGCCTCTCCCACTCGCACCCGGCCGCCCTCCAGGTCGATGAAACACCGCGCGAGCTCGAGTTCGTGTCCTGAGAGCGCGTCCCAAAGCCCATGCCTCCGGCCGATAACCGAGCGACGACGGCGGAGCGCCACGAGGCCGGCAAGCGAGCCGCTCGTTCCAACGGCGCGTCTGGTCGTCAGCACGTCAGCGGCACGCCGCGGCTACGCAGAGAACGCGGTGTTCACGGGGGCGGCCAGCCACAGTTGGGGCACCATGCACCAATCCGCCTCGAGCGCTGGTTCATTGCGCTGCACGCAAGTCGCACCCAAACGCACAGCGGGAGGGACCGCGCGCGTCGCGTTCGTCCCGCCGTCGTCTCTTGCGCTGCCGCAGGCCGCGTGGCCGACGGCGTGCGTCACTCCAAACTCGCGCTCAGGGCAGCAGCGTGACATGCAGCGCGTCTGACATCACGCGCGCGCCCGGGCTCAGCGGGTCGCGGATCGCGCACTGGAAGTCGAGCGTCATTCCAGCCGTGTACGGCGCTCCCTGGCCGCTCGGATGGGTCTGAGCCCAGGCCAGCACGTCGATCGACACCGTTCCGTCGCACAGACCGGACGTGCCGCTCGCTTGGACGCTGCCGATGCGCTGCGTCGGAGCCTTCACGCACAGGAAGCCTGCGCCGAACGGCGTCGGCGGCGTCTTCGCACCGAGCAGGCTGTAGAAGGTGTTCGTCTGCCGCTGACCCTCGATGTTGCTCGTCGTGACGAAGTAGCCGCTCGTCGCAGCGGCGCTCGCTACTCCCGCAGCGCTCATCGTCGGCGTGCAGCCGATCGCCGAAATGCCCGAGGTGCAGTAGCTGGTCGCGACGCCCGGCGCGATGGTGAAAACGCGCGCCACCCGATGGCGCGGGGCGCCGGCGTACGACGTAAACAAGCCGCCGATGAGCAGCTTGCCGTCGGGCTGCAGGGCAAAGTCGGTCACTCCGAGGTTCGCTCCCGCACCCGGGTCGAAGCTGGCGTCGAGACTGCCGTCCGCGTCCAAGCGGGCGACTCGGTTGCGGCTCGTGTGGTCGTAGGACGTGAAGTTGCCGCCGATCAGCAGCTTGCCGTCCGACTGCAGGGCGAGAGCGTTGACTGCACTGTTCGCCCCGAATCCTGTGCTGAAGCTCGTATCGAGGCTGCCGTCTGCATTCAGTAGCGCAACCCGATAGCGCGCCGTGCCGTTGTAGGTCGTGAAGTCACCGCCGATCAGCACCTTGCCGTCCGACCGAAGCGCGACGTCTAGCACGACGGGGTGGTTGTTGGAGCCAGGTAGATCGGCGCCCGACCCCGGATCGAAACTCGTATCGAGGCTGCCGTCCGCGTTCAGGCGCGCGACGCAACCGCGCGGCGTGCCGTTGTACAAACCGAACGAGCCGACGATCAGCACCCTGCCGTCGGGCTGCACGGCGAGTGCGTCCACACTGAGTGTCCCACCCGTCGCGCCCGTTCCAGGGTCGAAGCTCGCGTCGACGCTGCCATCTGCGTTCAGGCGCGCGACGCGGGGGCGCGACGCGCCGTTCAACTGCGTGAAGATCCCGCCGATCAACACCTTGCCATCGGGTTGCACGGCGATGGCGCGAACTTCGGCGTTGGCCCCAAGCCCGGGGTTGAAGCTCGCGTCGAGGCTGCCATCGGAGTTGAGTCGTGCGATGCGAGCGATGTCCGTGTCGTCGTAGGACACGAACCGGCCCCCGATCAGCAGCTTGCCATCGGATTGCAGAGCCACGGCGGACACGGATTTGTTCGGCCCCGAACCCGGGCTGAAACTCGTATCGACAGCGCCGTCGGCGTGCAGGCGCGCGACGCGCTGGATCGCCGTCCCGCTGAACGTTGTGAATTCGCCGGCGATCACCAGTTTGCTGTCGGTCTGCAGCGCGACGGCGCTCACCGCCGCGTTTGGCCCCGAGCCCGGGTTGAAGCTGGCGTCGAGACTGCCGTCCAGGTTCAGTCGCGCGATGCCGCTGCGCGTCGCGCCTGCGTAGGACGTCAGGTCTCCACCGATCAACAACTTGCCGTCTGACTGGAGGCTAAAGGCGCGCAACATGGCGTTAGCCCCACCGCCCGGGCCGTAGCTCGCGTCGACGCTCCCGTCCGAATTCACGCGCGCCAGGTTGTTGCGTTGCGTGTTGTCGTAGGTCGTGAAGATCCCTCCGATCAACAGCTTTCCGTCTGGCTGGACTGCGAAAGACCTCACCGAAGCGGCATCCGGGTTGCCGTTCGCCACCGGTCCGGCGCCTGGGTTGAAGCTCGTGTCGAGCGCGCCGTTCGGATGCAGGCGTGCGAGGTGGTTGCGCGTCACAAGGTTGTAGGTGCCGAACGAGCCTCCGATCAGCACCTTGCCGTCGGGCTGGACTGTGATGGCGTACACGGTAGGGGCGGCCGCTCCAGTCGCGAGGATTCCGGCGCCCGGGTTGAAGCTCGTGTCGAGGCTGCCATTCGAGTTCAAGCGCGCGATGCCGCGGCGCGTTGTGCCGTTGACGGAGGTGAAGTCGCCCCCAATCAGGATCTTGCCGTCGGCCTGCAACGCCATGCTCCATACGATCTGCGTGCCAAAGCCGCGCACGCCCCCGTTGGTGACGAAGCTCGTATCGACGCTGCCGTCCGCGTTGATGCGCACGATGCCTCGGTGCACCGCGCCTTGGTACGCGGAGAATCCGCCTACGAGCAGGACCTTGCCATCTGGTTGAACGGCGAGAGCGTGCACGGGGCCGCTGGGCCCGGCGCCTGGGTCGAAACTCGTATCGAGATTGCCGTCCGCGTTCACGCGCGCGACGCGGTTGCGCAGCACGCCGCCGTAGTTCACGAAGTCGCCCCCGATCACCACTTTTCCGTCCGACTGCCGGGCGAGGGTGTACACCGGGCCTGTGGATCCGGTCCCTGGATTGAGGCTCGGGTCGAGGCCGCCGTCGACGTTCAGGCGCGCGATTCCTCTACGCGGTACGCCGTTGCAGAAAGTGAACCCGCCCCCGATCAAGACTCTGCCGTCAGGCTCCGTCGCGATGGCGTACACCGGGCCGTTCGCACCGTCCCCGTAGGTTCCATCGGCCTCGGGGCTGAAGCTCGGATCGTTGGCGCCCGCCTGGGCGGTCGCGGGGCGCGCTAGTCCTACGAGACATGCCAGTAGCCACGCGACGGTCAGTGTCTGGCAGGTGCGCGCGCGCAATGCTCGAGCAACGGATCGTGCGTCTTCCTGCGTGAACTTCACGGACCTGGCGAGAGTGGCAAGTGAGTGCATGCTGCGAGTCCCTTGAGTACCGACGGGGTTGACGGCGCGCGGGCAAGCGCACCGTGGTCGCGGTGACGCCCCGACGCTGCGGGGCGTGTACGCAAAGTCGGTTCGGCGCGGACACAGACTGTGATCCGCTCGCAGTGCGCCGCGTGACGCGCGGCGCACGGCGCCACAAATGGGACGAACTCGGCCGCGCGCGCGATCGGCAGGAGTCGAGCCAACACTCACCCAGGAAGCTCCAGCGACGCGAAAACGAAGCCGCGCGACGACGCCCGAGTTCAGCTCACGGCTGCATCATCACACTGCAGTGCGGCCACAGGTTCGTCCTCGCCGGCGCGCCCGAGTCGCGGCGCCAGACCCGCGCGTTGACGATGGCGCTCGACGCGAACGGAGCGCCGAGCGTGGTCGGGTGGCTCGCCATAAAGGCCAGGAAGTGGACGGTGTATGCGCCGTCGCAACTGCCGAGCGTGCCGCGCGCTGTGCGCGGATCGGAACTCCAAGCGTTGACTTCCGCCGGAGGCGGCCGTTGTCGACCGAGAAAGTGAGCTTCGCCGCGGCTGGGCGATCCATCGTCGAACGCCCTTCATCGACGAGACAGGCGTCTCCGACGCGAGCGCGCTCAACCAAACCCGAGCAACACGCCGCCCTGGAACACGGCGAACGAGAGCAGCCACGCCAACGCGCCCGTGTAGATGAACAGGAACGTCGGCCAGGTCCACGAGCGCGTCTCGCGTTTGACGACGGCGAGGGTGCTCATGCACTGGCAGGCGATGGCGAAGAAGACCATCAGCGAGAGGCCGACGAGCGGCGTGTAGATCGGGCGGCCGTCGGCGTGGGCTTCTTGTTTGATGCGCTGGCGCAGGCCGACGGACTCTTCGTCGACGTCCTCTCCGATGCCGTAGACGACGCCCATGGTGCTCACGAAGACTTCGCGGGCGGCGAAGGCGCCGAGCAGGCCGATCGACTTCGTCATGGCAGTCCATGAGGAACGCGACGCGTGCCGTGTAGCCCGAGTCGTCCGTCACGCCGATGAAGAAGTACAGCAGCAGGATCTGCGGCAGGAACACGATCACGCTGCCGACGCCTTCGATCAGGCCCTCGGCGACGAAGTCGTTGAAGAAGCCGGGCGGCGGCGCGCTCACGACTTGCTCCTTCACGGCGCCGCCCACGGCGAGCGAGAGCCTGGCGCAGTTCTCCGTCAGAGCCGGGCGAAGTATGCGCCGACTTCGTTCCATGCCAGGACGCGCGTGTCGCTGCGCTTTTGTCCCGGCGCGCCGCCGAAGGCCAGCACGCGCCGCACTTTCGTCTTGGCGTCTGTACGCCGCAGCTGGGCCTCGAAGCGATCGAGGCTTGCGAAGAAGTCGCTGGCGACGGTCTGTCCGGACTTGATCTCGAGTGCGATGAGCTCGCGCGCGTGCTCGATCACCAGATCGACCTCGTCGCCCACCTGGTCCCGATAGAACGCAAGCGGCGCGCGCTCGCCGCGATTGGCGAACGCCTTACGCACCTCCGCCACGACCCAGGTTTCGAACACCGCGCCGCCGAGTGGGCGGCCGACCGACGGGGCGGGCGTCAGCCTTCGCGATGGTCAACCTTCACGAACCGGCCCGACTCATCACGCTCGAATGCGACCGGAGCCTGCACTCCAAGCAGGGCGCGGATCGAAGGATCCGAATCGACGATAGTTGAGGCGTTGTACATCGCGAAATTCGCCGGATCGTCGGCGTACTCCTGTGTCTCCTCACCCGAGAACACACGCCAGCCACTGTCGTTCTCGTTGTCAGGCTCGCCCCGATACATGTAGCCGACGGACTTCCCGTTCTCCGTGATTTCACGGCTGGCGATGATGTAGCCAATCTTCATCTCGGGCTCCGAGGGGATGAGCATATGCCGGTGCGAGCACGCCGTGGTAGGTGAGTTGATGCGCGCGTGGAGAGGGAACGAGTGCCTCCGGCCGCTCGGCGAAGCTGAGCGGGTCGAACGAGACGGCCGACGTGCCGTCACGCCAGTGACGTTTGGGCCCGTAGACGACACGGCCGTTGGGTGTTAGCGCAAGGCGCTGCGTAGCGATCGGCGGTTGACTCAGATAGCGGCAAGGATGGCCGCGTTCGGTTCGAGTGCTCGCACGACAACAGCCTGTACGAACGCATTCAGGGATCGGCGTCAGTGCACTCGCGCTCCCGCGAACGACGTCGGGCCTTCGAGGCCGACGTCGAAGCGCGCCAAAGCCCACGAGCACAGCCGTCCTTCCTGGGTGGATTCGCGCGGCTCGCCAACGACAAGTCGGGCGGCGCGCAGGCCGGGCGCAAACGGCGCCGCAGCGACGAGGAGCGCGCTGTACTCCTCGATCTCGAACGTCTCGGGCAGCCAGCGCGGCGCGGCGCTCGCGCGATCGAAGACCGCAACGCGCCCATGCCTCGGCCAGCTCACCGCCACCGCGACACCCCAGGCGGCCTCGTCCTCGGCGTTGGCGAGCGCGGTGCTGCGCAACTCGCGCGCGCAGCCGAGTTCCTCGGGAAGCGCTACGGTCCAGGCACGGTCCGCGCGCGCGTCGGCGCCGAAGAGCACGACCTGCAGCTCCTGCTTGCCGTGAGCGTCGAGTTCGCTCGTCGCGAGCGCGAACTCGGACGGACGCCCTGCAACGCCCGGCCTGGAGTGCGCAGCGACGATGTGCTCGGCGGCGCGCTTTGCGATGGGCCGCGTGCTCCGCGGGTCTCCCGAGCGGAAGCCGTAGGCGCTGCTGAGATATTCGACGCGACCGGGCGAGCGGCGCCGCTCGAGCACCTTCAGTTCCCCGTCGAACCCGTCGCCGTCCAGCGCCAGCGCGAGCACGTCGAACGTCGGCGGATCGGCGCCCCAAGGCGCGATGCGCACTCCGGTGCGCGCGGAGAACGCAAGCAACCGGTCCATCTGGCCGCGCTCGGCTTCGGGGGCCACAGCGCGCCAGACCAAGTAGTCGCGCACGCCGTCCCCGTCCAGATCGGGCGCCGGCGCCAGCCCGGGCTCGCCGGGGCGATTCCCACTCTCCAACATCGGCGTTTCGTGCAGACGCAGGCCCGAACGGCTCCCGTAGGCGATCGCGAACGGCGGCCACTGGTTGACGAAGTCCCACCGGCCCGTGAGGACGACCAAGTCGTCGGCGCCATTGCCGTCCACGTCGCCGATGGGAACGCAGGCCCGCGGAAAGCCCACCGACCGCTGGAGCTGATCGGGCCCCTCGATGCGCTCGAGCCACCACCCGGTGGTCGCAGAATGGACGTTGAGATCCAGTGCGACGTAGGGCTGCTCGAGCCCGGCAACCAGATCGGCGCAGCCATCCGCGTCCACGTCGCCGACGAAGTGCAGCGACTTCAGCGAGCCGCGCTCGAGCGAGCACGTTATCGCCTCCCAGTCCGCACGGAGCCACTCGCTGGAATCGTGCGTATGCGTCGCACCGCGCCCGCCGGCCTCTGCGTGGCGCTCCAGCGCGCACCCGCTGGCCGCGCTCGCCCCCGCGAGCAACAAAAGCGCACGGAAGCTCGCCCAGGTCGATTCGCGCTGTTCTCTCTCGTTTCGCATGGACTCGTTTCGCATGGAGTTCCCGCTGCGAGACTAACTCAGCACGCGGATCGCCCACGGCATGCCGCGCCATGCGAACGACCGTCGGCGACGAGCGCCGGTCGGTGGTCTCCGAACGGAACGGACGCGCCTCGACTCGCTGCTCCACGCGCGGACGGTTCCGCGTCAGCTTCGGCAAGCGCGCTGGGCCCATCCGCTTCGGCGCGGGGCGGATCGGACCTTCAAGCGGTGACTTCCGCCGGAGGCGGCCGTCGTCGACCGAGGACGTGAGCTTCGCCGCGGCTGGGCGATCCATCGTCGAACGCCCTTCATCGACGAGACAGGCGTCTCCGACGCGAGCGCGCTCAACCAAACCCGAGCAACACGCCGCCCTGGAACACGGCGAACGAGAGCAGCCACGCCAGCGCGCCCGTGTAGATGAACAGGAACGTTGGCCAAGTCCACGAGCGCGTCTCGCGCTTGACGACGGCGAGTGTGCTCATGCACTGGCACGCGATGGCGAAGAAGACCATCAGCGAGAGGCCGACAAGCGGCGTGTAGATCGGGCGGCCGTCGGCGTGGGCTTCTTGTTTGATGCGCTGGCGCAGGCCGACCGACGCTTCGTCGACGTCTTCGCCGATGCCGTAGACGACGCCCATGGTGCTCACGACGACCTCGCGCGCCGGGAACACACCAACAGGCGCGCCGAGCAGGTCCTCAGCGGCACGGCGATCTGCTGGCGGACGCGACGTCGGCGCACTCAGGGGACGGCGGGCTGCATGCATCGTCCCAGCCTCGACGCTGCACGCGGCCGCCCGATTGACCGGCCCGTCCGGTTGCGGACACGAGAGGCGGATGCCGCGCGCCCGCGGAGGACGTGGTGATCGTGCGGTGCGGCCAACCACAGGTTGCGCAGCATGCACCCGTGAGAGACCGGCTCTACTTGCCGAAGAAGATGCGCGGCGTTTCGTACGAGCTGCCGAACCCACGACCGAGCAGGTCCGTGCGGCCGTCACCGTTGAAGTCGGCCAACGACTCTCCCGCGATCCAGGTCGCGTGCGCCGCACGGAATCGGCCGTCGCCCGAGGAGACGAGCACTTCAACAGCGTGCGGGTCGCTGAGATCGGACGATTCACCCGCCCAACGCACCACGAGGTCGAGTCCGCGCCCTCCGCCGAATCGCGCCGTGGACAACGACGCCACGTTCTTCTCGATCAGAGCGAGCGGCGAGTAGACGGGCTCGCGAAAGAGGAAGTTCCCTTGTCCGCGCATGCAGACCACAGCAGCGCCGCTGTCCACTCCTGGGTTGCTGACGGCGAATACAACGTCCGCGTTCCCATCGCCGTCGAAGTCGCCGGCCTGCAGGCCAAGCGGAAACTCCTGGATGACCGCAGGCGGCAGGGTCACGTTGAAACTTCCGTCGGGCATGCCGCGGTACAACTCGAACTCGCCCTGCTGACTGGTGACCACGAGATCCGCACGCCCGTCGCAGTCGAAGTCGGCGGTCGCAGTTGCCCAAGGAAGGAAGGAGTTCGGCGTGGTCACGACCGGCGCCCCGAATCCTCCGACGCCATCGCCGCGTCCCACCGATATCCCGTTCGATCGAACGATGATGTCGAGCTTCCCATCGCCGTCGACGTCCGCGAGCTGTCGCTGGTTGTCGAACGAGGGCACGGAAAATGTCGCCTGGACCAAGTCCGACAGATTCCCGGTCCCGTCGTTCAAGGCGCTGAAGTACTCGAAACTCGAGGTGTAGCGAGCCCCGAACAGGTCGAGGTCGCCGTCGATGTCCAGGTCGGCGAGCTGCAAGGACAGGATCAGTCCCGACACGTTGCGGCTCCAGACGACGAGAAACTCCCCTCCGCCCGCGCCGATGTAGGCCGAGACGGCGCCGTCCCGCAGCGCGACGACGTCCGCGCGCCCATCGCCGTTCAAGTCGCCCGCAGTCGCGTTCGTTGTGTCGACCAGATTCGTCGTGGGTCGAGGCGTGTCGAAGCGTCCGTTGACGGAGGCGAAGAGCACGAGTGGATCCTCCTCGAGGAAGACCGCGACGATGTCGTCTAGTCCGTCGCCATTCATGTCTCCGAATTCGAAGTGAGCCGCTTCGCGCGGAATCCACAGCTCAATACCGGCCGGGCGGAAGCCGCCGTTTTCGTACAAGTGCAACTGCGGCGTCCGCGAGCTCGCGAAGATCCCGTCGAGGTCGCCATCACCGTCGAGATCGTGCGCTGCTTCCAACCATGCGCCCGGCGCTGTAGGGATCGGCTGCTCGAGGAACTTCCCGGCCGAGAAGCGCTGAATCGTCGTCCCCGACCACAAAGTCCACGTCACCAGCTCGACCACACCGTCGCCTTCGAAGTCGGCCGCAAAGCGCAGCCCGCTGTTCTCGATTGCGTAGCGCTCGATGAATCGGCCTTGGCCGTCTCCCCGCAGGATGGCCACACGCGACGCGGTCGGCAGGGCGAGCGACAGGGCGATATCCACGTTCCCGTCGCCATCGAAGTCTCCGGCGGCTTCTCCCCAGCTCCACCCGCTCGGCGCCTGCACCAGCGATTCGATCGCGGCCGATGTGGGTCCTTGCGGTCCGCCTCTGCGAACGAAGATCCGGTCGGCTTGATCGTCGTGCCACGCGACGTCGTCGAAACCGTCGTTGTCGAAGTCCGCAACGAGCGGTGGGTGGCTCAGGTAGTTCGATTCTGCGAGCGTCAGCGGAGGAAGAAAGCCGCCCACGCCGTCGCTGAGTTCCGTCGACAAGCTCGGCGTGGTCCAGCGCTGAACGACGAACTCCGGCCACCCGTCGCCGTTGAAGTCGCCGCTGGCGATGTCCGTGATCGGCGGGAACGGCGAGCCGATCGTGGTGCGCGACTCCAACGAGCCATCTTCGGCGCCTCGCAGCAACACGGAGTCTCCGGCGAAGATGCTGCGCACCACTGCGGCTTCCGATCGGCCGTCGCGATCGAGGTCGACGATCTCGATCTTGCTCGTCAGCGGAAAGGCGCTGCCCGTCTCCCAGACGGACGGCGGAAAGCGCGTCCCCCGCGTCTGGGCGGCGGCGATCGTGGTCAGCGCGACCAGACTCGCCGCGCACATGCTGAGAAGAATCGATGCGTTCATCGCGTTGTCCTTTGCGCTCGATCCGAGCGGTTCACTTGCCGAGGAAGACGTGGAGACGCTCGTGCAGCCCGTTGTCGCGCAGCACCCACACGCCGCGAATGCCAATCGAAGCGATGACGTCGAGCTGGCCGTCGCGATCGAAGTCGACCGTCTCGGCATGGTTGAAGCTCGGGAGCCATGGACCCGTGTCGCACACCAGACTGGGAATGCGGGCGCGTCGGACGGCGCCGACGCTCGCCGCGAGTCCGAGCACTCGTCCAGCAAACTGCTTCATGGCCCCTCCCTCACGCCGGCCGGCGTTCGTCGAGAGTCCGAGCGCGTGTCGCGAAGCGGGGCGGAATTGTGTCGAAAAGTTCCGACGAGGCTTCGAGTGTCAGCAAGCACTCTCAGGCCGGCGTCCATCCAGCTCGAGCGCTGGCAGTCCGCGGTGATGCTCGCCCTCAACCTCAAAACCCAATTTTGGATTTGTCAAGCCGGCGGGCCCCCTAGAAGCCCCTGCTTCGCGACGCGGAATCAGGCTCGCGCCAGCGAGACACGCGCGTTCAGCCAAACCCGAGCAGCACGCCGCCCTGGAACACGGCGAACGACAAGAGCCACGCCAGCGCGCCCGTGTACACGAACAGGAACGTCGGCCAGGTCCACGAGCGCGTCTCGCGCTTGACGACGGCGAGTGTGCTCATGCACTGGCACGCGATGGCGAAAAAGACCATCAGCGAGAGGCCGACGAGCGGCGTGTAGATCGGGCGGCCGTCGGCGTGGGCTTCTTGTTTGATGCGCTGGCGCAGGCCGACCGATTCTTCGTCGACGTCTTCGCCGATGCCGTAGACGACGCCCATGGTGCTCACGAAGACTTCGCGGGCGGCGAAGGCGCCGAGCAGGCCGATGCCGATCTTCCAATCGAAGCCCAGGGGCTCGATCGCGGGCTCGATGAGGTGGCCCAGGCGGCCGCCGTAGCTCGAGCGGAGGGCTTCGCCGGCGCGCTCGTTTTCGAGTGTCGCGACGCGCTCGTCGCGCTCCTCGCCGGCCGGCAGTTGCGCCTCGACGGACTCGATGCGCGCCGCGTATTGAGCGTCGAGCTCCGGCTGGCGCGGGAAGGTGAGCAGCAGCCACATCACGACCGTGCAAGCGAGGATCACGGTGCCCGCTTCGCTCAGGAACACGCGCGTCTTGCGCCACATCGCCGCGAGCACGCTCGGCCAGTGGGGGACGCGGTAGGGCGGCATTTCGAGCAGCAGGGGCACGCTCTTGCCCTTGATGAGCGTGCGGCCGAGGACGGCGGCGACGATGAGCGCCAGACCCGTGCTGAACACGTAGAGCGCGACCATCAACAGGCCCTGCACGGGCAGCACGCCGAAGATGCGGTCGGGCGGGAACAGCGCGGCGATCAGGAGCGAATACACCGGCAGACGCGCCGAGCAAGTCATCAGCGGCACGACCATCATCGTGAGCATGCGGTCGCGCTGGCGCTCCATCGTGCGCGTGGCGAGGATCGCCGGCACCGCGCAGGCGAAGCCCGACATCATCGGCACGAAGGCGCGGCCGTGCAGGCCGATCGACTTCATCAGGCGGTCCATGAGGAACGCGACGCGGGCCATGTAGCCCGAGTCCTCCATCACGCCGATGAAGAAGAAGAGGAGCAGGATCTGCGGCAGGAATACGATCACGCTGCCGACCCCTTCGATCAGGCCTTCGGCGACGAAGTCGTTGAACAGGCCCGCGGGGAGCGCGGCGACAACTTGCTCCTTCACGACGGCGACGGCGCTCTCGATCAGGCCGATCAGCGGGTCGGCCCACGAAAAGAGCGATTGGAACACCAGGCCCATCGCAGCCAGGAACACGACAAAGCCCAGCGCGGGATGCAGCAGCAGCCGGTCGACGCGGTCCGTGCGGCTCGGCGCCGCGTTGGTGCGCTGGCGCAGGAACTTCGGTGCGCGCTCGTCGATCCACGCGTAGCGGCCCTGGATGATCTCGGCCTCGATCTCGCGGCCCTGCGCGGCGGCCGCGCGCCGCCGGGCGAGCACCGTTTCGCGCAGTTTCGCGGGCGCGTCGGGCAGCTCGTCGTTCTCGTCGAGCGAGAGCAGCGCCCACAGCGCGAGCGCGTTGCGCCGGCGCGGATTCTCGGTGCGCCAGAGCGCCGGCAGCTCCGCCGCTACGGCCTCGACGTCGGCTCGCAGGCGCGCATCGCTGGGGATCCAGCGCGGACCGGGGCGCGCACGCTCCGGCGTCTGGAGCGCCTCGTCGAGCGCGGCGCGCAGCTCGTCGACGCCTTGCCCGTGTTGCGCGCTGACCGCGACCACGCGCACGCCGAGCTCGCGCTCGAGCGCCGCGGCGTCGATCTGGACGCCCAGCTCGCCGAGCATGTCGACCATGTTCAGCGCGACGACCAGCGGGATGTCGGTCTCGATCACCTGCAGCGCGAGGTACAGGTTGCGCGTCAGCTGCGTCGCGTCGACGACCAGCACGACGGCGTCGGGACGCTCGAGCGGGTGCAGCCCGCAGATCGCCTGGATCGCGATCTGCTCCTCTGCGCTGCGCGCCGTCAGGCTGTACGTGCCCGGCACGTCGACCAGCGTGATCGTGCCCGAGCGCGCGAGCTTGACCTCGCCGCTCTCGCTCTCGACCGTCACGCCCGGGTAGTTGCCGACCTTGGCCGACAGCCCGGTCAAACGGTTGAACAGCGTCGTCTTGCCCGTGTTCGGGTTGCCCGCGATGGCGACGCGGCGTGTCGCGAGCGTCGGAGAGTCTGCGGTGGTGCTCACGGTCGGATGAGGCGGCGCAGCGGGCGCGCCGGCGGGCGCTCAGCCGGGCTCGACCGCGAGCTGGCGCGCTTCACCGTGGCGCACCGAGAGGCGGCAGCCGCGCACCTCGACTTCGAGCACGCCGCCGACGTCGACGCGCCGGATCAGGCGCACGAGCGTGCCGGGCAGCAGCCCGAGCTCCATCAAACGACAGCGGAAGGCGCGGTCGCCGCCGATGGAGACCAGGCGCGCGCTGGCGCCGGGGTTGAGCAGGTCAAGGCTGGTCATCGTGGGCTCACGTTGTTGAGACCGATTCTCAACTATCATCGGCCCGCGGAGGCGGCTTCGTCAAGGGGTCTTTGTGCGGAGAGAACGCGCCGGCGCCGGTCAGCGGGCCGCGTCCGGGCCGCCGCCGGCCACGCGCCGCCGGGCCACGGCGAGGATCAGCTGGTCGCGATTCCAG
Source organism: Planctomycetota bacterium (assembly GCA_016795325.1). GTDB lineage: Bacteria > Planctomycetota > UBA1135 > UBA1135 > WYBT01. Next base: position 134,002 of record JAEUHY010000025.1, on the reverse strand, counting down.
TTCGAGAACTCGTGCGGGTTCACTCGCTCGGTGAATGCGATCACAGCGAAGCGAGCGTGCTCCTCGCCCGCCAGGATCGCCCGCGGGAGCTCGGGATACGCATCGAAGGCGGTCTCGACCATCCGCTCGGTGCGGCCGCCGCCCGTGGGCGGGAGCGCCTCGAGCGCGCGCTGCGCTGCGTACTGGGCGTGCCAGTACAGCGCGACCCACGAAGCGCGCACCAGCTCCGGAGGCGCGAACGGGGACGGCCAGACCTCGACACGGTACGACTCGCCGGGCTCATCTCCGTCGCTCGGCGCGCGTGCGGCGTCTTTCGTTGCGTAGCGCACGCGGTACGTATCCCCCGGCTTGACGCCCACCGCTGGTTCGTCGTCCCGCGCTTCGAAGCTCTCGATGCGCAGCACCTTGGCCGGCGTACGCACCGAGAACTCCACCACGTCTTGCCACTCCGCGCCCAACTCCGGGGCCCGGCCGCGGAACAACTCGAACTCGACGTCGATTCTCCCGTACTGCCGAAACGTCGTCAGCGAGAGGAAATCGGCGTCGTCGACCGGATGCACGGTTCCGATCGTGCTCGTCAGCGCCTCGCGCTCGCTGTCGCTCAGCTCCACCGGGCACAGGTGGAACTGATGGTAGTCGGCTTCGAGTTGGTGTTGTTGTTTGCCGCGGAACCACATGGCGTTGATCGTCCAGGTGAGTTCGGGACGAGCGCGCGGAGCTGTTGCGGAACGTCCGCTGCGAGAGAGGAGTGTGGCGACGCGTTCACGCCGATCAAGCGTCGCGGGATCGGAGCACCGCGCGTTGACGCGATTGCGCCTTCAGCGCCACAACGAGACGGTGCGCAGCTCGCCGCTCGCGACGTCCACGAACACCAGGATCGGTTCCGGCACCTTGTCGGGCACGGGGGTGCGTTCGCCTTTGAGCACGATGGTCTGCTCGCCGGGGAGGATTTGCTCCAGTCGCCCGATGCCGCTGACGACGGCCCAGAGGGCTGCGCCGTCCGGCGTCAGGCGAGTGAGCGTGTAGGGCGCAAAGAGCTCGGTTCCGCTGCGATGGACGAGGAACACGCTGTCTGGGTCCGCGGCGCGCAGGAGTGCGCCGCCGCTCGCAGCGCGCAGGAAGTTGCCGGTGCGATACTCGGCCTCGCCCACGCGCGCGGAGCTTTGGATCCGCGGACGGTCCTGGCTCGAGTCGGCGGCGCCGCGGTACAGCTGCCGCGCACGGTCCTTCTCGCCCGCCGAGAAATCGCGTGGAAGTGAGAAGCCTTGCTTGAAGTCGCTCTTGGCGTCCTCGGCCGTCACGATCGCGATCCACTCGGAAGCCGAGATCAAGCCGCCCGAACACAGGCCGCCCTCGAGTCGAGCGCTGCGTTGCTCGTCGAGCCAACCGTTGCGCGGCGGCGGCTCGCACGCGCTCGCTTTGAGAGTTTCCCCCGAAAACTCATAAGCGTGGCTCCAGTCCGGCGCGACCGCGACGAAGCGCTGCACGAACTCCGGTCGCGCGCTCTTCAAGAACATCTCCAGACCCGGATTCGCTGCACGCAAGTCTGCTTCGCTCGCGACGCGTTTGGTGCGCAGGTTCACGGCGAACGTGCTGAGTGCGTTGATCCACACCACGTCGCCATCCACGCCGAGGATTTTCGTCATCGGCGTCAGCGCGTTGGCCTCCTGCTGGCGGATGAGCGTGAACGTCTCCTGCTTCGTCAGGTCGGCGATGGGCAGCACGAGCAAGTCGATGCGGTAGCGATTCTTTGCTGGGTTGCGATGCAGGCTCGGTAGGTAGCGCTCCGTCGTGGCGATGAGCTGAAACACATGCGTGCCGGTGCGCAGCGCCGGCCCGAGCGGCGTGCCCGTGGACTCGATCGAAACGAGCCGCCACGCCGCGAGGCCGGCGACGACGAGCACGAGCACGCCGATGCCCAGCCACTTCGCGAGCGGTGTCGAGTGCAGCGGCTGCATCGTGGCCGCGGCGTGGGTCGCCGTGGGGATCACTCCAGCGCCCGCGAATGCGACAACGCCCATCTGCAAGTGGCGGCCGAAGCCTCCCGCGGGGTCGGACGCCGGCGGATTCATGCGGCGCAGGATCAAACGCCATGCGTCGAGTTCGGAGATGCCGCGCTTGCCCGCCGTGCGCGTCACATCGAACTGGCAGAAGTTCCAGAGCATGCTGAGGAACGCGGCCTCGTCGGCGAACTCTCTGTGATCGGCATCGTCGCCGTAGTCCGAGCGGATGAACTTCCCGGTGCGCCAGAAAATGTTCGTGCCGCCCTCTTTGTGCGACGTGCCGTACGTTCCGCCGCGCTTCACGCCGTCCACGATGACGCCCTGCACGGCTGCGACGGAGTCGAGTCCTTGGCTCGCGTGCAGCGCGGCCTCGCACGCTTGCTGGTAACGCTCGACGAGATTGTCCTTGGCGTCGGGTGGAGTCGCGGCCACAAGCTCGCGGACCCAGGACTGGAACCAACTGTCCGAGGTCTTGCGGTAGTACTCGCGATGCGACTCCGATTCGTCCCAGGCGGCCGTGACACGGAGCAGGTAGTGATGGTTCCGCGCAGTCACTGCGAGGAACCGGAGTTCGAATCCGTAGCGAACGCCAGTGACTTCCGCTGTGGCGTCCAGTCGCAGCTGGTCGCCATCCATCCGCGGCGTGAACAACGCCATCAGCTCGCGTTCGAGCGACCACTGAACTTCCTGCGGCGAGCGACGGTCGCAGAAATGCAGCTCGCGCGTCCAACCGCGCGAGGTTTCCGTGTTGGTGAACGCGCGGGCCGCGGGAGCAGTGGCCCGTGACGCCGACGGTGAGTTCGCGGGCGTCGCTGCAGGGGCCGCTGGGGGCGACGGCCGATGCGAACTCGCGTTGCGTTCCGCGACATGCGCGAGTTGGCTCGCCGGTGCTTCGAGCGCCTTGCGAATCGCGTCCATGTCCGGCGGCGGCGGGGGAGCTAGGGGCGGTTCGAGCACGAAGAAGTGCCGCTCCGCCGTGGTGAACTCGCCGGCGTAGTTCGAGTTGTTCCGCGCGTAGTACGAGATCGCGGCCGTGGACGTCTGCCGCGTTGCGTCGACTGCCTTCGCAAGCTTGATCGACGCGCCGCACGGCGCAGCGGGGAAGCCATGTTCGATGGCGACGATGGAATTGCCGGCCGCCAGTTCCGCCTCGACGAGTGCACGAAGCGCTGCGGGGAACGAAGCGAACTCCTTGGCGAAAGCATCGGGAACGCTCACGGCTTCTTCTCCTCCTGCGGCGGGTTCAACGCGTCGAGAATGGCGCGGGCGTTGACTTCGATCTCCCTCATGCCAGTGTTCTTTGCGCGCACGAGAGCGAGTTCGTGGATCTCACGAACCGGCGGCCGGCCGTCTAGCCCGAGCTTGTGGTGCAGCAGCCACCAGGCGTGCTTCCAGGTGTTGAAGCGAGAGCTGAGCCGCTGCGGCGTCGAGCGAAAACTCGCGTCCGTCTCTGGCAGCGAGTTGAACGCGCGGATCCCGTTTGCGATGGCGCGGCCCTCTGCGAGCACCGCATCGGTGAGCTCTGCCAACGGCGCTTCGACGTACGCGACCGACCGCAAGGCCTGTTCACGCCGACTGTCGTCGTCGCCGCGAATCAGCGCGGCCAACTCCGCCTGTTTAGCGTTGATTTGCTGCACGACAACTTTGGTGCGCTCAGCGTTCGGGCTTTCGAACAAGTACGGCAACCACGTCGCGAGCGGAGCGTCGGACGGCAGTGCGGCGAACTGTTGGGCTCGCACGGACTCGGGATCCGGCTCCGGCGGCGGTGGCTCGACGACTCGCACGCGGTAGCGCGCGGTGAACCTCGCCTCCTTCGGCGGCTCGGGCTGGTTCGCGTCCCATCCGGACTCGACCCATGTGCTCCACTCACAGTCCTCGGCGCGCGGTCGCGAACGTAGCGGGAGACGGAACAGCAGGTTGTGCTGGGCGTTGAGCCGCAGTTGCATGAATTTCTGCGCTGCGCTCGTGGTGAGCGGCACGCTCGCGCGAAGGTGCAACTGGCCGTCCACGCTCGTGAAATCGCTCGCACGCAACTGCACCGTGGGCAGGTGACGTCCGCCGGGCAGGTACACCCCTGCGGTCGCGCCGTACTCGTCTGGCTCGGGCAGGCTGAAACCTCGTGGGCCGCGCACTTCGAGCTCGACCTCGAGCTCCTTTCCATCGAGCGTCGGCGCGATGTCGGCGGCCAGCCAACACAGCAGTGTGGCGAGGCCGGCCACCCCGAGCGTCACGCCGAGCGCGAGAGCGCTGGTCCTCAGCCACGTGAGTTCGGCGCCGACAGCAACGACGCGCGCGGTCACGAGCCCGATTGCCGCGGCGGCGAGTCCGCCCGCGAGCGCAACGAACACGACGAAGAAGCCCGCCTTGCCTTCGAAGCTCGAGACGCGATACCAGTCGACGCAGGCATTCGCGATCAAACCGGCGAGCAGCAGGCCGGCGAGACCGCAGACCGCAGCGACGCCGATGGATCCAGGCCAACTCATGCTCATTCCTCGCTGTCGGGTTCGCCCTGGCTGGGGTTGGGAGTTGGCGCGGTCTCATCCGCAGTCGTGTCGCTCCGACGCTGCTGCGGACCGAAGCTCCGTTCGACGAGCAGGCCGCAACTGACCAGCACGCTGACGGCAGCGACGGCGCAGAACGGGATGCGAACGAGTTGTTGCGGCATCCACGAGAACAACCTCGCGTTCAACACAACTGCGCAGAAGAGCATCACCACGAGCGGAAACACGTGTGCTGCCCAGAGCGAGAGCCAGCGCGCGGACGCGGGCAACTCGGGCGGTGTCACGAACCGCCCCAAGAGGCTGTACGCGGTGGCGATCGTGATCGCGCAGCTGGCGAGCACGGCGACGGCGTATTGCGGCGGCCGCGTTGCGAACAGCCAGTCGAATCCACCGCGCGCCGTTGCGGCGACCAGCGACGAGGTCAGGCACAGCCACAGCGGCACGCTGACGAACACGACGCTCAGCAGCACGGCCACGCCCGCGTACGTTCCGTTCAGGTTGGGCGTCGTGTTCAACATCCGCTGCAACGGCCACAGATACACGATGGCCGCGACACACAGGCAGATGTTGCCGAACGTGATCATGCTTGCTCGCCAACGGCGCAGGTCAGTTGCTCAGCCGGCGCAGCAAGGTCGGACCACGCCGATCCGTCGGATCTCGTTTGCAGCTCGAGCGCACCGAGTGTCCGTGTCGGCGCCAGCACCCAAGCTTCGCGATGGAGCGCCTGCGCAACGTCGTGCGCGATGCTCGCGAGTCGAGCTCGTTGCAGGAGCGAGGGGGCGCCACGCGCCGTGCGCGAAACGCGCGATTGCGGAGCGCGGCTGCGCGCTGATCGACGCGAGGGAGATCGAGGTTGCTGGGCGCGCTGGAGTTGCGTTGGTTGCGCGCTCACGCAGGCCACGGGAACGTCACCGACTTCGCCGCGTCGGCGGAACCATCGGCTTTGCGGAGCTGGACGAAGATCTCGATCCCACTCGGCTGTCCGTTGGCGACGTGCACGCGGAATTGGATGCAGCGCGCGTCGCTCGCGCTGGGGTCGAAGCTGTAGCCCCACGGAAACCACGGCTTTCCTTGCGCGCCCGCGGCGCGCGCCGCGCTCTTCATGGCGTCGGGTTCGAACACGGCGCCCGCAGTCTGCGAGGACTTGATGCGCACGCGCCAACCCCAACTGTCCGTCTCCTTGTAGGCGACGAACGCGTAGTCGCAGTTGAGAACGGCGTCGTAGGCGTCGACGTACGCGAGGTGCTGGTACTGCGCACCGCCAACAACGTTGGCGGGGGTTTCGATGAGTTGCGGAGGTCGTGTGTTGCTCATACGCAGTCGCATTTTGACCGTGGTGGCCGTACTTGTCACCGGCCCCTTTCGCAGCCCGCTTTACGCCCCCGCGTTGACCGGGCAATTCGGTGGCCGCGTGCTGTCGCACCGGCGCAAGTGCTCTCGCTCGTGCGATCGCGGAGGTGGCCGACGCCGCGCATCGGATCCGGTGACCGGTCCGTCCTCGGCAAGCGCCTCGCTCCGCTCGCGCGGACCGTCGTGACGCCCGAGCCCGTCGCACCCATCGAAGTCCGTGTCCCAGCGCAGAAGTTGCGCAGTTTCGAGCGCTCGAACACTCGCTGGATTGGCGCCTCGGCCACGTACCATCGGCGGCAGCGATGAACACCCTCGATCCCAAACAAGTGGCCGGCCGGCGCGCGGCGGAGTTGGTTCACGACGGCATGACGCTCGGGCTCGGCACGGGTTCGACCGTGTTCCACACGCTCGTGCGGCTCGGCGAGCGCATCAAGTCCGAGGGTTTGCGCGTGCGCGGCGTGCCGACGTCCGTCGACACCGAGCGCAAGGCGCGCGAGTTCGGCATCCCGCTCGCGACGCTCGACGAGGTCGAGGGAATCGACTTGACCATCGACGGCGCCGACGAAATCGACGGGCGCTTCGACATGGTGAAGGGCGGCGGCGGAGCGCTGCTACGTGAGAAGGTCGTGGCCTCGATTTCGCGCCGCGAGGCGATCGTGGTCGGGCCCGAGAAGGTCGTCGCGCGGCTGGGGACGACCTTCAAGCTGCCCGTCGAGGTCGTGCCGTTCGCGCGCGCGCTCGTCGCGCGGCGGATCGCGAAGCTCGGTTGCGAGCCCGTGCTGCGCCGCTCGAAGGACGGCGGCGACTACCTCACCGACAACGGCAACCAGATCCTCGACTGTCGCTTTCCTGCGGGAATCGCCGATGCGCGCGCGCTCGAGCTCGAGCTCGATGCCATTCCCGGCGTGGTCGAGAGCGGGTTGTTCGTGGGTTTGGCCCACGTGCTCGTGATCGGCCACCCCGACGGCCGCGCGGAAGTGCGCGAGCGGTAGGCGCAGGATCGCGGCGGACCAGAACGACTCACCGGAACGGCGTCTGCGTGAGGCGCTGGCGAAACCGACTCGCTCCGCCGCCGCCGGCTCGTCGTCACGCCCTGCGAGCAGCCTCGTGACGTGCGGCGCCGGCCGCCAACTGGCTGGGTTGCTAGACCAAGCCGTGACGTGCAGTGCGCTTGAGGACCAGCCGAGCTATCAGCTTTCGAACTTCGCTGTACCAGAGCACCGAACTGCCCATCGCGACGCAGGTTCCCCACTGTGCGAACGTGAGAGGCGCGGTTCCAAAAGCCACGTTGAGCACCGGCACATGCACCACCGCCACTTGAAGACCGGCGGACAGGCCGATTGCGCCCCATAGCCAGCCGTTGCGGAACAGTCCCTGGAAGGCGCTGGCGGTGGCCGAGCGCGCGTTGAAGCACTGGAAGAGGTGCGCGACGACCAGCACCGTGAAGCCGGCGGTCCGTGCGACAGCGATGTTGTGGTGGCCCTCGATCAGTCCCCCTGGGTGGAACATGTCCATCGTGATCAATGCTGCGGCGGCGACCACCAGCCCGATCTCGAGCACCGCGACCCACATGCCGGCGCCGATCACGCGCTCGCTGCGCGGTCGCGGCCGTCGCCGCATGACGTCAGCATCCGCGGGATCCACGCCCATGGCGAGCGCGGGCCATGAGTCCGTGATGAGGTTGAGCCACAGGATCTGCGTTGCGAGCAGCGGCAACGCCACGACTCCGCCGTCCGACGACAGTCCGATCACGCTTGAACCCACGACAGCCAAGAACACCGTGAGCACCTCTCCAGTGTTGGAGGACAGCAGATAACGCAGGAGCTTGCGGATGTTCTCGAAGATGTTGCGCCCTTCGCGCACGGCGCGGACGATCGTCGCGAAGTTGTCGTCCGCCAGGATCATTCGCGCTGCTTCTTTGCTGACTTCCGTACCGGTCTTGCCCATGGCGATGCCGATGTCGGCCGCCTTGAGCGCGGGCGCGTCGTTCACTCCATCGCCGGTCACGGCGACGATCTCGCCAGCGGCTTGGAGCGCGAGCACGATGCGCAGCTTGTGGGCCGGAGTCACACGCGCATAGACGTTCGTCGTCCGCACGACGGCTGCAAAGCCTTCCGCGTCCAAGGCATCGATCTCCGCTCCGGTCAACACCGCGGCGTCCGCGCTCGCGATGCCCAGGTCTGCCGCGATGCGCGCTGCGGTGCGCGGATGGTCTCCCGTGACCATGATCGTCCGAATGCCCGCGCCGCGCGCCTCGCGGATCGCGTCGAGCGCCTCGGCGCGCGGCGGGTCGATCATGCCGACGACGCCGGCGTAGACCAGTCGTGACTCGAGCGACTGTCCCGCGCTCGGATTCTCGCCCGCATCCAAATCCCGAGAGGCGACAGCCAGAGTTCGCAGGGCCGCGTCGGAGAGCGCACCGACTCCCGCCAAGATCCGCGCCCGCGCAGCGGAGTCCATCACGATCGCTTCTCGTCCGACTCGCTCGTGCGTGCAGTGCTCGAGCAGGACACCTGGCGCACCCTTGCTGTAGAGCACGATGGCGCCGCCTCGATGGCTGTCGCTCACGACGACCGACATCATCCTGCGCTCTGAGGTGAACGGGATCTCCGCGAGGCGCTTGTAGCGCTCACTTGGTGCGACGCCGCCCGCCAATTTGCGCTCCGCCACGAGAAACGCCGCCTCCGTGGGGTCGCCTTGGATCTCCCAGACGCCCTCCGGCGTCCGCCTCAAGTTGGAATTGCCTGCACGCGCACCGATTTCGAGTGCGAGCGCTTGTTCGTCACGCAGGCCGCCGGACTCCATCGGCGAGTCACCGTGCAGGACTTCGCCTTCCGGCGCATAGCCGACGCCGGTGACACGTGTTTCGCCGCTCGCGGTGAGGATCTTCTCGATCGTCATCTCGGCGCGCGTGAGCGTTCCGGTCTTGTCCGAACAAATCACCGACGCGCACCCGAGCGTCTCCACGGACGAGAGCTTCTTCACGATCGCACTTCGGCGAGCGAGGCGCTGCACACCGAGCGCTAGGACCACGGAGAGCACGGCGGGCAGGCCCTCGGGAACCGCGGCCACCGCAAGCGCGACGCCAAGGAGCAGCACTTCGACGAGACCCGCGGCGTCGCTGGGCGGGAACATGATCAGCGTCGCGCCCACCACGATGATCGCCACCACCAGCACCGCCGCGCTCAACCGCCGTCCTAGACGGGACACTTCCTGCTGCAGCGGCGTCGGCTTCTCAACGGTCGCGTCCAACAACTTGGCGACAGAGCCCATCTCCGTGGCCATTCCCGTCGCGCAGACCACCGCGCGGCCGACGCCCTGCGAGACCGCGGTGCCCTTGAACACCATGTTCGAACGATCGCCGAGCGGGATCGCGCCTCCGAGCGGGGCCGTGCCCTTCGAAACTGCGTGACTCTCGCCGGTCAAGGACGCTTCTTGCACTCGCAGGTTGCTGGCACTGGTCAGTCGCGCATCGGCGCCAACAGCGTCACCTTCCGCCAAGAGCAGTAGATCGCCGGTGACGAGGCTCTCGCTCGGCACTCGAAGGGTTCGACTGCCGCGCACGACGCTGGAGCTGGTCGTCATCAGTCGCGCAAGCGCTGCGACGGCGCTGCGAGCCCTCGCCTCCTGCACATAGCCGAGCACGCCGTTGAGCAAGACGATCGCGAGCACGGCCAGGGTGTCGACGGGCCAACCATGCGCGTCCTCGAGCCACCACGCAGCGAAGGAAATGCCGATGGCAGCGAGCAACAGGTAGATCAACGGGTCTTGGAACTGGCCCAGGACACGACGCCAAGTAGGGATGGGCGCAGCGGCGCGCAGAACGTTGGGACCGTCGCGAGCCAGGCGGCGCGAGGCCTCCTCTTCCGTCAGTCCCTGGTCGCCATCGGCGTCGTACGCGGCAAGAGCCTGAGCGACATCCAGCGTCCACGGCTGACCCGTGTCGCTGACCGGCTGCGTCCCGCTCACGGCGTCGCTCGACACGGCGCGATTCGGAGCGTCAGCCACGCTCGGCGCCTCGTGTACTGCAGCGGAGGATTCCGAGCGCGGACGCCGCCTCGCCGAACCTGCGGCGCTCCATCAGCGCCCTCCCGTGATCACGCACGTCGCGCCCGCGATCGGCGATGTGCCTGCTCTGCGGCGCTCGCCGTCCATGGGGTCGGGTGGGCGCCGTCCAGCTCTGGTTGCAGCTGCAAAGCTGGAGAACGCGCCATGCGAAGTTCGGGATCATGATCGGACTCAGCTACGCCGACAGCGCGGACTCAGTGCTCAGAGCGCTTCGCGGCCAGCGCCAATCACGGATCTCCGGCATGTCTTCGCCGTGTCTGTGGATGTACTCGCGATGTTCGAGCAGCTTCGTCCGCAACCGGACTTGCAGCGCCGAACCGAGGGCGCGCGCTTTCGGCACGCGCTCGATCACGTCGAGCGCGAGGTGGAAGCGATCCAAGTCGTTGAGCACCGTCATGTCGAACGGCGTCGTCACGGTCCCTTCCTCCTTGTATCCGCGGACATGGATGTTGCCGTGATTCGTGCGGCGATAGGTCAGACGGTGGATGAGCGACGGGTAGCCGTGAAACGCGAACAGCACCGGCTTGTCGCGCGTGAACAGCGCGTCGAAGCTCTCATCGCTCAAGCCGTGCGGATGCTCGCTCGCCGGGTGGAGCCGCATCAGATCGACGACGTTGACGACGCGGATGCGAAGCTCGGGAAGGTGCGCATTCAGGATCGACACGGCGGCCAGCGCCTCCAAGGTGGGCACGTCCCCGCAGCACGCGATGACGAGATCCGGCGCCTCGCCGTGGTGATTGCTGGCCCAGGGCCAGATTCCGATTCCAGCTGCACAATGCTCCACGGCTTGTTGCATCGTGAGCCACTGAGGGGCGGGGTGTTTCCCGGCGACCACCACGTTGACGTAGTGGCGGCTGCGCAGGCAGTGGTCCATCACCGACAGGAGGCAGTTGGCGTCGGGCGGGAGGTAGATGCGCACCACCTCGGACTTCTTGTTCGCCACGTGGTCGAGGAAGCCCGGATCCTGGTGCGTGAATCCGTTGTGGTCCTGTCGCCACACATGGGATGCCAGCAAGTAATTCAGTGACGCGATAGGGCGACGCCACGGCAGCGTCCGGGTCACCTTGAGCCACTTCGCGTGTTGGTTGAACATCGAGTCGACGATGTGGATGAACGCTTCGTAGGAGTTGAACAGGCCGTGCCGTCCCGTGAGCAAGTAGCCTTCCAGCCAACCCTGGCACTGGTGTTCGCTCAGCATCTCCAGCACGCGTCCAGTGGGGGCTAGGCGCTCGTCATCTGGCTCCGTAGCCGCGTTCCATTGACGAGAAGTCGCTTCGAAGAGCGACTCCAGCCCGTTCGAGAGCGTCTCGTCGGGGCCGAACACGCGGAAGTTCCTGTGGGCCTCGTTCAGCACGACCACGTCGCGAATAAACGGACCGAGCACGCGTGTATCGCCGACGCCGATCTCGCCTGGGGCGAGCACCTCGACGCCGTACTGGCGGCAGTCTGGCAAGTTCAGATCGCGCAGCAGCATTCCGCCGTTGGCTCGAGGGTTCGCGCCCATGCGTCGCGCGCCCTCAGGCGCCAGAGCGGCGAGCTCCGGCAGGAATCGACCTGCGGTGTCGAACAACTCCTCGGGCCGATAGCTACGCATCCACTCTTCGAGTGCTCGCAGCTGCTCCGGGTGGTTCCGAAAGTCCGACAGCGGCGTCTGGTGCGCGCGAAAGCTTCCCTCGACGCGCTTGCCGTTCACCACTCGAGGACCCGTCCAGCCCTTTGGAGAACGCAACACGATCATGGGCCAGCGCGGGCGCGACGCGAGTTTCGCGCTCGAACGGGCTTCTCGCTGAGCTTCCTGGATCCGGCGCACCGCCGTGTCCAACGCGGAAGCCATCGCCGCGTGCATCAGCTCTGGGACCTCGCCTTCGACGAAGATTGGATCCCAGCCATAACCGAGGAACAGCTGCTCGAGCTCGGCATGGGGGATGCGGGCCAGTACAGCGGGGCTCGCGATCTTGTAGCCGTTGAGGTGCAGGATGGGCAGCACGGCGCCATCGCAGGCGGCGTTCAGGAACTTGTTCGAGTGCCACGCCGTCGCCAAGGGCCCGGTCTCCGCCTCTCCATCACCGATGACGCAGGCCACGATCAATTCCGGGTTGTCCAGGGCGGCGCCAAACGCGTGACTCAACGAGTAGCCGAGCTCGCCGCCCTCATGAATCGAGCCCGGCGTTTCCGGCGAAACGTGGCTCGGGATGCCGCCTGGAAACGAGAACTGCAAGAACAGCCTTCGCAGGCCTTCGAGGTCTTGACCGATGTGTGGATAGACCTCGCTGTAGGTTCCCTCGAGGTAGGTGTTCGCTACGAGCGCGGGTCCTCCGTGGCCTGGCCCCGACACAAAGATCATGTCCAAACCGTCCCGCTTTATGAGTCGGTTCAGATGTACGTAGATGAAGTTCTGTCCCGGCGTCGTGCCCCAGTGGCCCAGAATCCGACGTTTCACGTCGGACAACACGAGCGGCCTGCGCAAAAGCGGATTGTCGACCAAGTACATCTGACCCACCGACAAGTAGTTGGCCGCCCGCCAATAGGCGTCCATCTTGTGCAGGAGTTCGGGGGATGGCGCCGACGCGTTCATGTTGCCTCTCGTGGGTGAAGGTGTTGGGCTTGTTTGGCCGAGCAAACGAGCCTGCGTTGGAGGAGGCGCGATGCGCTTGCGTCGCGCGCGGCGACGCTCGCGCCACGGCGTCGGAGGAACTTGCGCTCGCCAGCACGGGTGAGCACACGAAGGCGCGCCGGCACGCCGCATCGTTGCACGCGGCCTGTACAGCCCGCGGCCCCAACCACGCCGCGATTCAGTTCAATTCGGTGAGCGCGCGCCGCGGGGGTCGGAGGCGCAACTCCGCCAGCACGACCCACGCGCCCCAATCACACACAGGCCTTGGCGAACGCCAAGCCGTCACGAAGGGCTTGCCACGCCCACCGCACCGGCGGCGTCGGGGGCGTCTTGCTGCTGCGACTCCAAGAAGACGCGCAGCGACTCCTCCTGATCCTTGACGAGGGATGTCTGAAGCACGCGGCCTTTTCCACGGAACTCGTCGAGGCTCTCGAGGAGTTTGTCGCCCGTGAATTTGCGCACCAGCACGAAGACCGCGGAACAGCCGGGCTGAAAGCTGGCGGCGAGGTCTTTCATGAACTTGTCGTTGATGCCGATGTCGGTCAGCGTTCCGGAAATCGCTCCCGCGCCCGCTCCGATGGCGGCGCCGAGAAGCGGGTTGAGGAACATCATCCCGAACAGCGTGCCCCAAAAGCCGCCGCTCACGGCGCCGGCCGCCGTGAGATTCTGGGCCTGATGCAGCTTCACCTTGCCTTTGGCGTCCTTGACGACGACGACTACATCCTCCATGTCGATGAGGTAGTTCTTCTGCAGTGTGGCGAGCTTGGCCCGCAAGGCGAATGCGGTTTCGTGCTCAGGGAAGGCGACGACGACTAGGTCTGTCATGGGTGTGATCTCGGCCGGCGAAACGGGGCTTCACGAGCTGAGGATCAGCCGTGATTGCAACGCGGAGAGTAGTCCTTGAGACGACGCTCGTCGGCCAGCAATAGTCGGTAGCGCGACGCGTGGTGCGCGACCACCGACCGCGAGTCCGTTCGAGTGTCGGCTGAGGCCGCAGCCCTCATCAAAACACTGCAGCGAAAACCCCGACACGAATCGTGCGACGCCGTTGCGCCGGGCTCGTTCGCGGGCGGTTCAGCGGAGGGTTTCTGGGTAGGCCCGACGCCACGTCGAGAGCGGCATGGAGCCGTCACGGCTCCATCCAAGCCTTGGTCCGCAATGCAAAGGTCGAGCTTGTGGCGCGTGACGCGGCGCGCTTCCGCGCACATCAATCGGTGTCCCGACTTGAATCGACGAACCCGGGTCGAAATCATGCTCCACGCACGTTTTCAACCGACTGCAAGATTTCGTTCCGCTGAGGTTGATGCTCACGGCGGGTCGAGTGAGCCGGGCCGAGCTGATCGTCGCCTCACCCGAGGCGCGCCCCGCTTTCGAAAGACGTGGCGGCGCGCTTCGCGCACTCGAGGTCAGATGCAATTCCAGGACTACTACGATGTGCTCGGCCTGCCGCGCGACGCGCAAGCGGAGGCGATCAAGAAGGCCTATCGCAAGCTGGCGCTCGAGTGGCATCCCGACCGGCACGGCGGCGCCGAAACGGCCGAGGCGCGCTTCAAGCAGATCAGCGAGGCGTACGAAGTGCTCTCGGATCCAAACAAGCGTGCGCGCTACGACCGCTTCGGAGAGCACTGGGAGCACGGACAGGAGTTCCGTGCGCCTCCGGGCGAGACGGGACAGCCACAGGCGGGCGCCGCCGATTTCGAGGCGGCCTTCGGGGCGGGCGGATCGCCAGGCTTCTCGGAGTTCTTCCGCTCGATGTTCGGCCAGCAGTACGCGCGCGACTTCGGCGAAGGCCCCAAGGCGCACGCGCGCTACCGCTACCGCGGGGCCGACGTGCGCGCCGAGCTGGCCGTGCCGCTCACGGTGGCGATCGAGGGCGGAAAGCACGGCTTCGAGTTCCTCGCCTACGCCAGCTGCCCTACCTGCGGGGGTGCGGGCTTCGTCGAGCCGCACGTGTGTCCGACCTGCACGGGCCTGGGCCACGTGCGCCTGCGCAAGCAGGTCGAGTTGAAGATCCCGCAGGACGTGCGCAACGGACTCAAGCTGCGGCTGCGTGGACTTGGCGAGGCGGGCGAGGGCGGCGGCGAGGCCGGCGACCTCCACCTGACGCTGCGGCTGGAGGACGACGCGCAGTACCGCCTCGTTGCGGAGCAGCTCGAGGTGCAGGCGAGCGCGCCGCCGTGGGTCGCGCACGCTGGCGGAAAGCTCGACGTGCGCACCGCGCGCGGATGGGTGACCGTGAGCGTTCCGCCCGGGTCGCGCAGTGGAACGCGCCTGCGGTTGCGTGCTCAGGGCTTCAGCGATGGCCACGGCGGGCACGCCGACGCCTTCGTGCGGCTGACGATCGATCTCCCCCGCGAGCTGAGCGCGCGACAGAAGGCGTTGCTCGACGAGCTCGCGGCGGACGCCAACTCCAGCGCGGGGCAGAACTGATGGACCAACGTGTGTACATCGACGGCGAGCTCTACCTCAGCCTCGATCTTGTCGCCGAGCTCTACCGCGTCCAGCCGCTGGTGCTGCGCAGCGCCTGTGAGCAAGGGCTCATCGCTCCGATCGCTCCGCACGGAGCGAGCGTGTGCATCGCAGCCTTCCGCTTGGATCGCGTGGCGACGATCGTCCGGCTGCACGTGGGGCTCGGGCTCGACTTGCGTCGAATCGCGGAGCACCTCGCCGCGTGCGGCGACGAAGGCTGACGAGCGCTGCGGGCGGCGATCCGAACCACTGCCAATGTGAGCCGGGCCGGCTCGAGCGCGAAGCTCGGGCCGGCCCGGCGAAGTCAGGAGTGCACGCGGAGGGCCGCGCGCACGAAGGGCGTCAGATCGACTCGATGTAGGCCAGGATGGCCTCGATGTCGCTCTGCACGCCGGGGCCGCTGCCGCTGATCAAGTTGATCTGAACCTTCGAGGCGCCCGGCACGAACTGCTCGTGGCCGCGCAGGTCGTGGAACTCGTTGAAGAACTTCAGCATGGTCGGGAACGGCGGCTGGCCAACGTAGGCCGGCGAACCGTAGACCGGGCTGATGATCTGCGCTTCCGGGTCGACGATCGTGCGCAGCGAAATCGCGACGTGGTCGTGGAAGTACGGGCCGGTCGAGAAGACCCCGAGCTTGGTCGGGATCGAGAACGCGCGCATGTCGCGCTGGAAGACCTTCAGCGGGCTCAGCGGATCGTTGGGGTCGCTGTTGCAGGGGAAGCTGTTGGCGTCGTCACGGGTGAACGGGTCGTTCTTGTCCGAGTTGAGCGGCACGTAGCTCTCGACGTCGTTGTAGCCGTCGACGTTGCGGTCAGGATCGCTGATCCCGTTGTTGTTGAAGTCGACGTTCACGCCGCTGTTCACGTTGCGGACCTGCAAGGTCGTGGTGTTGCCCTGCAGCGCGAAGCAGTCGGGGTCGACCCAGCCGAGGTTCTCGCCCGAGCTGAGCAGCGGGTCGATGAAGTCGGCCGTGAAGCCGCGGATCTGACCCGAGTTCGAGTCGATCTGCGGGTGGCAGTCGCCGCAGCCCGCGCGGCGCAGCAGCGGGTTGAGGCCCGTGTCGTTGAGACCGAAGAACAGGTCGCGTCCCAGCTGCGCCAGCGGCGTCAAGTCGCCCGTCACCGGATCGAGGTGTGGGTTGAGCGGCACCGGCAGCTTCTCGTGCATCGCGATCAGCGACTGCTGCTCGGCGTCGCTGAACTGGCCGTTGCCGCCGTTCTCGCCGCCGAACATCGGACCGGTTTCGCCCGAGTTGAGGCGCACGCCCTTCCACAGGATCAAACCCGTGGCGAGCGAGCCGCCGTACATCGGCATCGTGCTGCGCGGGCCAGCCGGGCGTTGCCAGACGTTGCCGTCCTCGCCGCCTTCGAAGTGGCACGAGCCGCACGAGTTGTTGAACTCGCCGATCGCGCCGCGGGCGCCGGTCGTCTGCGCGCGCGAAGCGTCCTCGAACAGCTCGTCACCTTGCCGCTCGGCGAAGGTGTACGTGTCGGGCAGCAGCAGCGTCGGGATCTGGTTGCGTTCCTTGCGGATCGTGTTCGTGTTCCAGTCAACGCGCAGCACGCTCAAGCTCCGGGTCAACTCGTTCATCACGTACACGAGCGAGTCGTTGTTCGACGTGCTCGGGTCGGCGCGCAGCGCCATGCCCAGCGGCAGGTCGCCCATGCCCGTCGTGGTGTCGAACGCGGCGCGCTCCGTGAACTGGATGCGCGGCGGGTAGACGGCCGCGAGGCGGTAGTTGCCGCCTTGCACGTCGTACAGGAACAGGTCCTCCGAGCCGCGGTTGAGCATCAGCGCGCGCGTGCCATCGGGGCTGAAGGCCACGCGGCCGGGGTGACCGGCGCGGTGCCCGAGCTTGTTGACGCCCGTGCCCACGCGGGCGAGCTGGATCTTCAAGCCGTTGGAGAACTGGGCCGGCGTGCCGCCCGCGTCGAAGAACCGCGCCTGCGCGTGGCTCACGACGCCGTCGAGCGGGTTGCGGTTGGGGATCGGGATCGAGACCACGCCGCTGGGCGGAACGGGGTACACGAAACGCGGGGCGACGAGCTGCGTGCCGTTCGCGCCGCGCGGGATGTTGACCTCGTTGCCGACGACGACGATCGCGGTCTGGCCGGGCGCGAGGCCCTCGACGCGCAGTGTCATCGTGCCGCCCAGGATCGGGTCGCTCGTGCCGCCGAGCGTCGCCAAACCGCTGGCGGTCGCGGCGCCGCTGCCGTAGGCCGCGAACTCAGCGGGAGAGAGCGCGTCCTGAAGCTGGTTCTCGAGCCGCTTGGAGTTGTCACCGGGCGCGTTGAAGGTGTTCGACACCGCGTCGATCACGGTCAGCGCCGGATACACGCGGTTGGCGAAGTCGCCGGGGAACCAGGTCGGGTACGTCGCGTTGACGTCGTGGTTGATGTTGTGGAGCAGGTGCGGCGTCAGCGCGCGCGCGCCGTCGGGCGACAGCGCGATGTCTTCCATGAAACGCGGCAGGCCCTGGCTGGTGAGGGCCTGCACGGCGACCGGGTTGTAGAACGGGTCGAAGGCGTAGGTGTTGAGGTTGATCTTCGCGCTCTGCGAGATGCCCGTCGGCACGCCCGAGCCGTTGAGCGTCACGTCGAGCACCGAGATGAACGGCGAGCGGTTGTGCGTGACGTACAGGCGCGTGCTGTCGCCGCGGATCACGAAGCCGCGCGGCTCACCGACGTCCGCGATGCCGTCGCGGTCCGAGTCCACGTCGCGCGCCGTGAACGGCGGCGGGATGAAGTTGAGGTTCGAGAGGTAGACGTGCTCGGGCAGCGGGGCGAGCGTCTGGGCGTCGAACAACTTGATCGCGCCGGTGCGGAAGGCGGACACGGCGAAGTACTTGCCGTTGGGCGCGACAGCGACGCCGTAGGGCTCGACGCCGACCTGCGTGAGGGTCGTTCCCACACTGTGGGTCGCGGTGTTGATCACGCTCACGGTGCCGCGGATCTCGTTGCCGGTGAAGCCGGTGGCGCGGTTGGCCGTCACGGGCACGTTGCCGCGCTGGTTGGCGACGAAAACGCGCGTTCCGTCGGCGCTGAAGGCCAGCGAACGCGGGCGAACGCCGACAGCGATCTGGTGGGTGGTGACGCCCGCGGCCACGTCGATCACGGAGACCGAATCGTTGTCACGGTTGCAGACCCACACCTCGTTGGGGTTGGTCGGGTTGATGGCGACGGCGTTCACCTGCGCGTGTTGCGCGTGCGCCAAGCTCGCGGCCGCAAGGCTGACGGCCAGGGTCAATCGGCTTCGATGGAGGCTCATGAGGCGGATCTGAGAGGTCGGGCTGAGGGGACTAACGTTGAGGCGAGCAAGACACAAAGTGTCTGGGATGGGCCGGGTGGCACGGATGTTCCGTCCCGGCCTGTTCATCCTGGGCGCCGGGGTCGGCGTCGACCTCGCAGGCATGCGCCAAGCGCAGCTGCGGAGGCGGTGAAGCGGACCCCTGCATTCTCAAGACTACCCGAGGGCGAGCGGCCTGGGGACGAATCGGAGCGGGCCGAAATGCGTACGCCGAGGCCCTGGAGCGGCCGCGCGCGGCGACCGGGAAGGCCTTGCCGGTTCTTGTTTCAAGCCCCCGGTAGAGCTTTCGCGCTCGGAACCGTGTGAGGCGCGGCTGGCGCAGCCCTCCGCGCGGTTCGGCGACTTGGCGCCTGCGTTGCTCCCCAGGGAGTGCGATGGAGAACACTCCCATTCTCCGTTCCTTGGTAGCTGGGGGTAGGTCGTCCGGCACGGGGCGACCTACCTCTTCCACTCCCTCGGCGCGGGATTCCAGCGACAACGCCCGACGCGGCGCCCAGTTCGACCGCGAGGTCGAGCGCGCGCGCGCCGAGGAGCCTCAGCGACGTGTCGAGGACCGTCGCCAACGCGCCGAACACATCCACCGACGCGACGCCGGGACGCAGGCGCGACGCGCCGCCGCCGAAGAACGCGCTGGGCGCGCTCCCTCGGACGCCGCGGCGAAGGGCTCGACGCCCGAAAGCGAACCGACTACTCCGGTGTTGCCGTCCGAGCAGGACTCCGCGGCCGAGCCGGCGCCGGCGCAAGGCGCGCTCGAGCCCGAATCGTTCCACGCGCCGAAGTCGGCTGCCGCGGCCGCAGCCCCCGGCGAGCAGGGCCCCGAACTCGCACCGACGTCGCTCGACGACTTGCTCGCGCCGCTGCCTGAAATCAGCGCCGAGCCGTCGTTGTCGACACCCGGCGCGCTGAACGCGCTCGCGTCCGACGCGGCCCCGACCACGATCGCCACGACCACGCTCTCCGCTGGCCAAGCGCTTCAAGGCGATTTCGACAGCGCGGGCCTCGCCGAGCTCGACGCAGAGCCCGAGTTCGAGGCCGCCGCGCTCGACGCGATGGAAACGGGCAACCTCGGCGAAGGCGAAGTCCAAGGCGTCGGCGCGCAGGGAGCGGCCCCGAGCGCGGCGTCGGGCGTCGACGCGACGCTGGGCGCCGATGCACAGCGTGCGCCCGCGGCGCCCGAGTCGCTCGGACGCAGCAGCGACGTTGCGCCGAGCGGCGCTGCCGACGCGCCCGCCGAGCCGCCGCGCGCTCCGCTCGACAGCGAACGCGCCGCGGAAGTGCTGCGCCAGGTGCGCCTGCGCTTCTCGCCGGAACTGCGTCAGGCCGTGATCCAGCTCGAGCCCCGCGAGCTCGGCCGCATCTCGATCAAGATCAGCGTGGCGCGCGGCGTCGTGCGCACCGAGTTGCGCGCCGAGAACGCCTCCGCGCTCGAAGCGCTCGAGCGCCATGCGCCGGAACTGCAGGCCGCGCTCGAGCGTGTCGGCCTGGGCGGCGGCAGTTTCGCGCTGCAGCTGGGCTTCGACGGCTCGTCCGCCCAGCACGCGAGCGACGGTGAGCAGCAGCGCGCACAGCACGGCGCCGTCCCGCCCGCCGAACGTCCCGCAATCGAAGGCGCACCGCGCGCCCTCGCACAGCGATTGGCCGCGCTGAGCGGCGTCGACACTTACGCCTGAATCCTCGTCACCGCTTTTCCACCTCACACATGAACGTCTCCGGAGTCAGCAGTCAGGATCCGATTTCGCTCTCCCAGGCCAGCGGCGGCGACGCGCTCGGCAAGGACGCCTTCATGAAGCTGCTCGTGCAGCAGATGAAGAACCAAGATCCGCTCGAGCCCGCGAAGAACGAGGAAATGCTCGCGCAATTGGCGCAGTTCCAGAACCTCGAGGAGATGGATGAGCTGAACAACAACATCATCGGCCTCGCGGTGTTGCAGCAGTCCAACGCGTTGCTCGAGCAGCTCACGAGCGGCAGCGCGCTGATCGGCAAGCACGTCCAGTACACCGATGCGACCACCGAGCAGCCGGTCTGGGGCCGCGTCGACAGCGTGAAGATCGAAGAGGGCGTCGCGACGCTCGAGATCGGCGGCAAGAGCGTGCCGCTCGCCAGCGTGCTCCAGGTCGGCTCGCCGCCGGTTGTCGACCCCGACACCCAGGCCGAAGAAGCCGCCGCCAACGCCGCCAGCGCCGCCTGAGCGCAGCGAACTCGCCCGTCCGCGCTCGCCACTGCACAACCCACGCACCCCTGAATCACCACCATGGCCAGTTCACTCTTCTCTGCACTTTCCGGTCTCCAGGCGCACGAAAACTGGATCTCCGTGATCGGTAACAACCTGGCGAACGCCAACACGCCCGGCTTCAAATCGTCGCGCGCGGTCTTCAGCGATCAGTTCAGCCAGACGCTGCGCTTCGCCTCGTTGCCATCCGGCAACCTGGGCGGTCGCAACCCGATGCAGCTGGGCCTGGGCGTGCAGCTCGCCGACATCGGCCGCGACTTCAACCAAGGCGCGCTCGCCAACACGGGCCGCACGTTCGACCTCGCGCTCAACGGCGGCGGCCACTTCATGGTCACCGACGGCATCAACACGCTCTACACGCGCGTCGGCACGTTCGGCCTCGACGCGACCAGCCGACTCGTCGACCAACGCACCGGCTTCCGCGTGCTCGGCATCAACGGTCAACCGCTCAACCTCGACACGACCTCGCTGTTCCCGCCGCAGGCGACGCAGCGCGTGTCCTTCGCGGGCAACCTTCCGGCGAACGTGACCGGACCGTTGCCGCAGTCGCTCACGAGTTCGACGCCCTTCAAGCAGGGCACGGCGGCCTCGACCACGGGTTCGGTGGCGACCAACTCGTTCGCGGTTCCCGTCGGACAGACCTGGACGATGGAGGTCATCGTCGACGGCGGCGCGCCGCAGGTCGTGAGTCTCGCGGGGCAAGCTGCGCCGTACACGGCCCAGGACATCGCCAACGCGATCAATGCGCAGACGACGGGCGTGACCGCCACCGACAACGCCGGCGCCGTGTCGATCACCACCGACCGAACGGGTGCGGCGCGCAGCCTGCGCATCCGTTCGGGCGCGAGCGGTCTGGATTTGGCGGGTCTGACGGGCATGTCGCTCAATCAGGTCGCGGGCACGGAATCCGTCGCGACGCTGACCACGGCGCTCAACGACTTGCCGACCAACATCACGGACTACGCCGACGGCGACGTGATCGAGATCGCCGGCGTCGACACCGACGGGACTCCGGTGCTCGCATCGTTCGTGTACGGCGCGGCGAACAACGGCACGACGGTCGGTGATCTCGTGACCTTCATCGACAACGCGTTCCCGAACGCCACGCCGACCTTCGATCCCGTCACGGGCCAACTGCGCGTTCAGGCGGACACGACGGGCGTCACCAACCTGTCGATGACGATCACGGACTCGAGCGGCGTCGGCGGCACCGACTGGGCGCAGCAGGCCTTCATCGTCACCACGCCGGGCACGGGTCCCGACCGCGCCACGACCTCGATCGAAGTGTTCGACCAGGCCGGAACCTCGCACACGGTGGCGTTGACCTACGAACGCCAGGACGACGGCTCGTGGAACATCATCCCTGCGAGCACGGATGGCACGGTGTCCGGTCTGGTGAGCGGACTGCGCTTCAACCAGAACGGCTCGATCGCCGCCCTGCCCGGAACGCCGAGCTTCCAAGTTCAGTTCCCGGGCCAGAGCGCGCAGACGGTCACGCTCGACTTCGGCACGCCGGGCTTGTTCGACGGCGTCACGCAGTTCGGCCAAGGCGCGAGCGTGTTCGCCGACTTCCAGGACGGCTACGGCGTGGGCGAGCTCTCGAACATGTCCGTCAACGGCGACGGCGACATCCAGGGCTTCTACACCAACGGTCAGATCCGCGTCCTGGGCGAGATCGGCGTCGCGTCCTTCGTCAACGACAACGGGTTGCGCGAAGTGGGCGACAACCTGTGGACCGAGACGCCGAACTCCGGCGTGCGCACGGTGAGCAAGGGCGCCCAGGGCCGCGCCGGCCAGGTGGTCGGCGGCGCGCTCGAAGGCTCGAACGTCGCTGTGGCCGAGGAGTTCGTGCGCTTGATCGAAGCGCAGCGCGGCTTCCAGGCGAACGCCCGCGTGATCACGACTACGGACGAAGTCCTCGCCGAGCTCGTGAACCTGCTGTAACGCTGATTCCGACACGGCGCGTCTGACGCGCTGGTTGTACGGCGCCAGAGCAATTTGTCCCACGCCTCCGGTGCGCATTGCGCGCCGGAGGCGTGGGACAAATTGCTCTGGCACCGTACAACCAGCGCATGAGCACTCCGGTCTCTCGCACACGAACTCTCGCGCTCGCTGCGGTGGTCGCAGCGCTCGTCGTCGTGCTTCTGTTGCGCTTGGCGAACACCCCTTCGCACGAGCAGTCGGCGAAGTCTTCGCAGCCTGCTGAGCGCGCGGCGCCGCCTCAGCCTCTTGTCGCCGAAACGCCGCTCGAGCCCGTCGTCGAGCGCTCCGCGCGCATTGCAGCAGCGAGTGAGCTCGAAGTTTTCGGAAGCGTGCGCATCGCGTCGCCGAACGGACCGGTGGGCGAGTACCTCCAAGGCTCGCTGACGTACTCGTTCGGGCTCGAGTCGCAGCCCGAAGTCGCGGGAGAAACCCACACGACTCAGGTCGTGGACAGCTCTTGGCGCATCGTGGCGCCCGACGGAGTGACGCTGCACTGGCGCTCCGCGTTGATCGATGGCCGGCGCTACTCCGTCGAACCAGCGGTTGTACGGTGCCAGAGCAATTTGTCCCGCGCTTCCGGTGCGCCCGGCGCACCGCAAGCGCGGGACAAATTGCTCTGGCACCGTACAACCGACGGCAACGAACCAGTACCTCTGCTGCTGCACCCGCCGCGCGCGCTCAAGCTGCACGTCGTCGACGCGCAGACCGGTGAGCAGCTCGACGGGCTCGAGCTGCTGCGCGCGAACAGCGCCATCTCTGACGTGAGCGTCCCTCCCGACGCGAAGGCGGTCCAGCTCGGCGAAGGACTCACCTCGCCGCTCACGCTCACGCCCGTGAACGGGGTTGAAGTGCTCTGGGTGCGGCGCGCCGGCTACGCCTGGTCGCACGTTGTCGTGGACCACCGCGAGGACGTCGATCGCTGCGTTGCCTTGCAGGCTGCATGTCAGGCGCGCGTGCGCCTCGATGGGCCTCTGCCGCCCGGCGACGCGCTCGTGGTGATCGAGTACTTCGATGGCGAGCCGTCCGACCCGGCCCGGGCGAGGTCGCCGGGGAGAGCGCTGGCGCGCACCGTGCACACCAAACAACTTCCCGCCTGGGTGACGTTCGAGCTGCCGCCCGGTCGCTGGAAAGCTCGGCTGGGATCCGACGGGGCGACGCTCGACGACGGCGGGGGCGCTTCGTTCGAAACACTGCCCGGCGCGGTGACCGACGTCGTGCTGGACGGCCGGCGCAGCGAGACGCCTCGCGAGCCGAGCACCCTCGCGTCCGCCGTGTCGTTCGAGATCGAGCTGCTGTCCGAGGATCTCGCGGCGCTCGGGGAGTTCGCGCACCTCGTGTCGGATCCGCCGTCGGCGGATCCCCGCTCCCGCATTGGCGCGGCGTTCGTCGAGGCGAGGCCGAACGCGGCGAACGGCCCATGCGTGGTGGTTGGATTCGATGCTGTAGCGCCCGGTGCCTACCGCTTGGTGCTCGCGAAGACGCAATGGAGCACGCAGCTGTTCGTCAACACCGACGGCGCGGCGCCGAAAGTCATCCGCGTACCTGCGGTCGTTCCGTCTTCGTTCGCCTTCCACGACTCGCTGACGGGCAAGCCTGTCGAGATCAACTCCGTGCACTGGTCCGCAACTGGCTTGGGCGCCCCGCCCTCGCTAGCCACCCGCCTGCCCGGGGTCAGCGCATGGCGCGTGGACAGTCACGCCGACGAGTTCGACTTCATCCTGTTCGTTGCGGGCAGGACAGCGCCGCTCGAAGTGACGGCCCGCGTGGCGGCGCGCTCGGAAGTCACGCGTGTCGACCTCGACCCCGGCGCGAGCTTGACCGTTGCGTTGCGCGATGCGTCCGCGGGCGTCTTCGCGCGCCACGCGTGGTGGCAGGCGATCGAGATCCTCGACGAGAACGGCGTGCTCGTGAAGGTCGCGCCAAGCGTTGAAGCCGCTGTGCCGTTCGCGCGCCAAGCCGAGTTCCACGTGCCGCGCGCTGGCCGCTACACCGTGCGTCTGCCTGCCTTGAACTCCCACCACGCCGCGCCGCCGCAAGTCGTGGAGCTTGCCTCCGGCGCCGTGCAGCGCCTGGAGTTCCAGCTCACCGCGCTCGGCTGTCGCTGACCGAGTGGTTGATCGTACGGTGCCAGAGCAATTTGTCTCACGCCTCCGGCGCGCAACGCGCGCCGGAGGCGTGAGACAAATTGCTCTGGCACCGTACAACCAGCGCGTCAGTCGAAGTACGCCTCGGCGCGCTTGAAGCACACACGCCCGTCGCGGTCGAGCCCGATCCAGCGCTGCTCGTAGTCCGAGCCCGATGGCGAGCGCGAGTACTTCAGCCAGCGCACCGCGTCGTTGCGGTACGTCGCCGTCGGCGGGCCGTAACGAGCCTCAATGTCCGCCGGGCGCGACTGCGCGGCGATCAGGCGCTCCCGCTCGCTGCCATCCACCTTGAGATGGTTCCGGCCGTTGCCACTGACGTCGAGTTCGATCTCCGCGGAAGCGAGGCCCGTCACGGTGGCTAATTGTCCGGAAACTGCAGAGAGCCGCTCTCCGTCGCCAAACTCGAAGCGGGTGTAGGACACCAACTCCGCCACTTGGCCGGTTCGCACGAACGAGTCCGACGGGCCCGAGGCGTACAGCAACGCGACCCGCGCTTCCGTCGGCTCTTCGCTCAGCGGCGGGCCGAGCGCCGCGGTCACCTCGGCATACGTGGCGCCCAGCGGGAGCTCATCGAACACGCGCTCGCTGTAGCCCAGCGCGTACTCGGTGTCGCCGAAGGCGCTGAGGTAAAGACGCTGCAGGTCCGGCGTGGGCGTGAGCACCAGTACGGCCAGGAACGCCGCGAATGCGAGCGACGCCGCAATCGAGCAGCCCGTGACGACGCGTCCGGTTGACATGGTGGTGCGTTGTACGGCGCCTCTGCGCTCCGCGTTACGCCTGTTGATCGTACGGTGCCAGAGCAATTCGTCTCACGCCTCCGGCGCGCAAGGCGCGCCGGAGGCGTGAGACGAATTGCTCTGGCACCGTACGATCAACGCGTCAGTCCGCGTGGGCCTCGGCAAGTTGGAAGCACACGCGCCCCTCGCCATCGAGGCCGATCCAGCGGCGCAGGTAGCTCGAACTCGACGGCGAGCGCGAGTACTCCATCCAGCGCACGGCGTCGTGGCGGTGCACAGCCGTCGGCGGCCCGAAGCGCGCTTCGATGTCGCTGCGGGTCGCGCGCTGCGCTTTCCACTGCTCGAGCTGTTGCGCCGTCACGCCGAGGTGGTTTTTGCCCGCGCCGCTCGAGTCGCGCAGGATCTTCCCCGAGGTCAGCCCCCTCTCCAACACCAACTGGCCGCGCATCGAGTCGAGTCGGCCCTCGCGGTCGAATTCGAAGCGGGTGTACGCGCGGAGTTCGTGGATCGCTCCCGTCGCTGCGAACGCATCCACCGGACCGTCGGCGTACACAATGGAGTGAACGGGCGTGGCATCGCGTTCGCCGAACGGCGGACCGAGCTCGGCGATCACCGCTTCCCGCGTTGCGCCGAGCGGGATGGAACGAAAAACGGCTTCGTCGAAGCGCGCGGCGAACTCGGTGTCGCCGAAGACCTTGAGAAACGTCTCCCGCAGCACCGGACCGGGCGTCAGGAAGATCGCGATCCCGAGGGCGACGACGGTCAGTACCGCCGCACCTGCGCAGACGATCACGACGCGACCTGCCTTCACGACGAGACGTTGTACGGCGCCGAAGGCAGACGCACCACGACGCGGCGCGAGGGCGGCGTGAGGCGAGCGAGGGCGGCGTGAGGCGAGCGAGGGCGGCACGGATCGCTCCGGGGCCCCCGCAGCAGCGAGTCGGCGCCGTCACGCGCTATCCTGCCCGTCCCCATGACGCCGCCCACCTCCTCGACTCCCTCCGCCACCCCCGCCAAGACCGAAACCCCGCTCGAGCGCCTGCGCCGCATGCGCGAGCAGACGCTGGTCGGCGGCGGCCCCGAGCGCATCGCCGCGCAGCACAAGAAGGGCAAGCTCACGGCCCGCGAGCGCATCGACCTGCTGCTCGACGAGGGCTCGTTCGTCGAGCTCGACCGCTTCGTGACGCACCGCTGCACCGACTTCGGCATGCAGGACCAGCTCGTGCTCGGCGACGGCGTCGTCACCGGCCACGGCCTGATCGACGGCCGCCCGGTCTACGTCTTCAGCCAGGACTTCACCGTGTTCGGCGGCTCGCTGTCCGAGACGCACGCCGAGAAGATCTGCAAGGTGATGGACCAGGCGCTCAAGGTCGGCGTCCCGGTCATCGGCCTCAACGACTCGGGCGGCGCGCGTATCCAAGAAGGCGTGGCCTCGCTCGGCGGTTACGCGGAGATCTTCTGGCGCAACACGCGCGCGAGCGGCGTGATCCCGCAGCTCTCCGCGATCATGGGCCCCTGCGCCGGCGGCGCGGTCTACAGCCCGGCGATCACCGACTTCATCTTCATGGTCGACCAGACCTCGTACATGCACATCACCGGCCCGGACGTGGTGAAGAGCGTGACGCACGAGGTGGTGACGAGCGAAGAGCTCGGCGGCTCGGAGGTTCACGCGGGCAAGTCGGGCTGCGCGCACTTCCGCTCCACCGACGGCAAGAACTGCCTCGCGCTTTTGCGCAAGGTGTTCTCGTACCTGCCGCTCAACAACGCCGAGGACGCGCCCTTCATCCCGACCGAGGACCCGCACGATCGCCAGGACGTCGAGCTCGACAGCCTCGTGCCCGAGGATCCCTCCAAGCCCTACGACATGAAGGGCGTGATCGAGCGCGTGGTCGACAAGGGCTCGTTCACCGAGGTCCACGCCGACTACGCGATGAACATCCTGGTCGGCTTCGCGCGCCTGGGCGGCCGCGTCGTGGGCGTGATCGCCAACCAGCCCAACGTGCTCGCCGGCTGCCTCGACATCGACGCCTCCGTGAAGGGCGCGCGCTTCGTGCGCTTCTGCGACGCCTTCAACATCCCGCTCGTGACCTTCGAGGACGTGCCTGGCTTCCTGCCCGGCACCGTCCAAGAGTTCGGCGGCATCATTCGCCACGGCGCCAAGCTCCTCTACGCCTACTGCGAAGCCACTGTCCCGAAGCTCACCGTCGTCACGCGCAAGGCCTACGGCGGCGCCTACGACGTCATGAGCTCCAAGCACATCCGCGGCGACGTCAACGTCGCCTGGCCCTCCGCCACCGTCGCCGTCATGGGCGCGGCCGGCGCCTCCAAGATCCTCTACCGCCGCGAGATCGACAAAGCCTCCGACCCCATCGCCTTCGAGAAGCAGAAGACCGCCGAGTACGAGGCCACCTTCAACAATCCCTACAAGGCCGCCGCGCGCGGCTTCCTCGACGACGTGATCGAGCCGCACACGACGCGGCCCTATCTGATTCGCGCGCTCGAGCTCTTGAAGACGAAGCACGAGGAGCGGCCGCTGCGGAAGCATGGGAATATTCCGCTGTGATCTCCAAGCGCACTACGTGCAGGTGGCCGAGGCCGAAGTCCGAGGTGGAACGAGCGATCCGCGCGATGGAGCGCCGCATCGTCGACGACTCCGACCCCGAGCAAGTGATCCTCTTCGGTTCACGGGGGCGTGGTGAATCGCGCTCCGACAGCTATGTCGATCTGCTGGCCGTGATGTCGGTCGACGGCTCCACTTGCGAAAAGGCGGTCGAGATCCGCGTAGCGTCTCAGGGCATACCGTTGCCCAAAGACGTGATCGTCGTGAGTACCAGCCACTCGAGTGGCGCAAGAGCCTAGTGGGCACTCGTGAGTGGCCGTCCGCGCACGAAGGCTATGTGTTCCATGTCCGCAGGCGATGACGTTTCGCGTGTCGCGGCCGAGTGGGTGCCAGCATGCACGGGTTGTTCATTCCGCAGACTGGAAGCTAGTTGAGCATGAGCCTCATCGATATTCAGAGTCGGCTTAGCCAGATCGGAAGCCGCCCGAAGGCCGAGCTTGATGCGGTAGTGCTCGATGCCAACGCGATCGTGTCGGACTGGTATTTTGAGGGCTACGGATTCGAGGTCTTGCGCAATCTCGCGGCCGAGAACCTTGTCCATATTATCGTGCCTTGGCTGGTTGTGGAGGAGGTCGTTGCCCACTTCGAGAGGCAGACCTTTAGCAAGGACACCGTCCGGGCACTCAAGCCTGCGCTAGACGAGACGGTCCTTGCGCAGGTGCGCACTCCAGGGTGGTATCGTGCGAAGTTGGCATCTCAACTTTCGACTCTCGGGGCGCACATAGAATCACTGCCCGGAGGCGGTCATGAGCAAGTCGTAAGACGACTGCTGAGTTGTCGGCGGCCATTCAAGCGTGGAGGTGACGAGCGGGCGTCTGACGAAGGATACAAAGACACTCTATTGTGGTTGTCAGTGCTCGATGTGGTACGGCGAGGGCATTCTGTCGTTCACTTTGTCACGAGGGACAAGGAGTTCTGGAAGGACGGCGCGGTGCCCAAGGATTCAACCTCCCATGGGCAATCGCCTCTCGCAGATCCGTTGCACCCTGACTTGAAGGCTGAAGTTAATGCGTTGGGTGGGCCCGCGGCTACCGTGAAGCTGTGGCCAAACGTCGCCTCATTGGAGCGTGGCGGGCTTTCGGATCTCCTGGTCCGCGCGGATGAGGAAGTGCGCTTGTGGGCCTCCGACTTGAGCAGGCGCGTCGCGCTAGACCTGGAGTTTGAGGGCGACCAGTGCTTGCAGGTAGACGGTGATGAGTCTTGGTATGACTTAGTCGGCGCGTTCGGCCCCGACTTCCCGAGCCACTCGAGGAGTGCGCTTGGTGTCTGGCCAGATGGCAGCCCGTCAAACTGGGGCCCCTCGCGAGTTCTGAGTGTGCGTCTTCTTGGTCCAGGTGAGTTCTTGCTGGTAGCGGAGCGTGATGCCGAGCTTTGGCTGGGGGTTCAGGCAAGTGAAATCGCGCTTGGCGAGGACCTTGCGCTGAATCGGCTCGTGTCCGCCGTGGGGTCTCGTGTCAAAGCGTTTGGGACATGCGTAATGACTGCAACTTATCGAGTCGACCCACTCCGATTCGAGAGCGTTGCTTTCTACTGGAATCGAAGGAGCACGAACGGTGCGGTCTTCGCAGCCCAAGTGTCGACGACTTGAGCGGCAATTGGTGCCACAAGCACCAAGTACCAAGCGAGGCTCATTCCTTCACCTTTCGCGCCCTGCAGCGCGCACAGCTCACCCGCGCAACCACGCGCGCCCACACGTTAACGATCGCCAGAAGCTTCAAGCCGCAGGTGGAAGTTGGAGGGTCTTGCCCGAGGCGAGCCAGGCGGCGTAGCGCAGGCAGTCCGCAACGTCTTCGAGCTCGAGCTCAGAAAACTCCTCGACGAGTTGCTAAGCAGTCCAACCGCCCGTCAGGTACCTGAGTACGAGCGCCACGCTGATGCGCAGTCCGCGCGCGCACGGCCGACCGCTGCACACCGCAGGGTCCGCTGTGATGCGAGTGATGTCGGACTGCACGCGGCTGACGATACTGCGCTCGCCGAGTCCCGTGACGCCGTTTCCGGCGCGTTACTCTCCGTACGTGATCTCCAAGCGCACCGCTGTCACTTGGCCCCTGCCGAAGGCCGAGGTGGAGCGAGCCATCCGCGCGATGGTGCGGCGCATCGTCGACCAGTTCGATCCCGAGCAAGTCATCCTGTTCGGGTCGAGGGCGCGAGGCGATGCGCGGCCGGACAGCGATGTCGATCTGCTGGTGGTGATGCCCGTGGAAGGTTCGACGCGGGAGAAGGCCATCGAGATCCGCGTCGCGCTGCACGACATCCCGGTTCCCAAGGACGTTGCCGTCGTGACTCCCGAGTCATTCGCTTGGCGCAAAAACGTTGTCGGCACCGTCGAGTGGCCGGCCGCGCACGAAGGCAAGGTGCTGCATGGCCGCAAGCGATGACGTCCTGCGCGTTGTCGCTCAGTGATCGCCGATGCCTTGGGCGGCGCGGGCGCGCAGGATCGCGTTGATGTTCGCGTTGAGCACGTCGAGCCGCTGCGCCGGGGTGAGCGAGAAGTACCAGCGAACGAGCGACTCGTCGTGGTCGTCCGCGCTCGGCGCGGGGGCCGGATCGTTTACCACGGCGGGCTCGGGCGGATCGTGCGGCACGTGGAGGAGTCTACCGAGCACGAATTTGCGCGCGGTCGCACGAAGCTGCTTCAAGCGAGTCGGAACTCGCCGCGACTGGCATGTGCGCACGGGCTAGCGAACCGCAAGCGCGCTGTGGTGACACCGAGCACGACACTGTCATCGGGACGCCGGTGCGCGCCGCGCTCGCCGACAACCCGCGCTCGCTCGAAAACGATGAGTCGGTGCGTTCTTCGATGAGAATTCGGCCCGCGGCCAAGAAAACGATGACGGGATCGCTCGCAGCCTGCCGCGTGGGCTGGCGGCGGCGGCTCGGGAGCGCGGCCTGCAGCGGGCGGGAGGGTACTGGCGGCGTCCATGGGATCGCATGGATGGTGGAGCGCGCGCGCGCTGCGGCGGGCCACTCGCGCCAAAATCCATTAGATAGCATGGAAACGGCTCTGTCCGGAGCGCTGGATGGTCGATAGAGTGGCAGAAACCATGCGATCGAAGGGATCTGCTTCGCCAGGCGGCACTTCCGCCGGTCGGGACGCCGCGCGGGCCTTGGGCGAGGCCGTTCGGGCGCGTCGGCGGGCGCTGGGGCTCGACCAACTCGTGCTGTGCGACTTGGCCGGCGTCGGGCCGGCGTTCCTGTACTCGCTCGAGCACGGTAAGCCGACGGTGCGGATCGACAAGGTCCTCGCCGTGCTGACGGTGCTCGGACTGGAGTTGCACGTTCGCCCCGGTCGCGAGGGCGTGAGCGTTGACCAGCGCGCGCAGGACGACGCGCGATGACGGCGCGCAATGCCGAAGCGCTCGACGTTCATCTGGGCGTCGAGCGCGTGGGGCGCCTGCGTCGGACCGAGCACGGCGCGCGCTTCGAGTACGACGCGCGTTGGGTCGAGCTTCACCGCAGCGATCCGGAGCGTTCGATCGCGATCCGCATGCCGGTGCGCGCCGAGCCGTACGACGTGGCCGGCGTCAACTTGCATCCGTTCTTCGCTGGGCTCCTTCCCGAGGGCCTGCGCCTGCGCGCGCTCGTGCGAGCATCGAAAACCTCCGAGGACGACCTGTTCTCGCTGTTCGCGGCCATCGGCGCCGACACGATCGGCGACGTGTCGGCGACCGTCGAGGGCGAGGCGCCGCAGGAACGCGCCGCCGTCGCGCCGCCCGGGACGTGGGAGCAGATGGACTTTCGCGAGTTGCTCGAGCGCAGCCTCGCGCTCGATTCCGTGGCGGCGCACAGTTCGTTTGCGGGCGTGATGCCCAAGGTCTCCGCCGCGATGATCTCCGTTCCGCTGCGTAGAAGCGGAACGACGCGCCACTACCTGCTCAAACTGTCGCCGCCAGACTTTCCGCGCCTGGTTGAGAACGAGGCCTTCTTCATGGCCGCGTCGCGCGCCGCGGGCATCGAGACGGCCGAGGTGGAACTCGTGCGCGATGCGCGCGGCGAAGCAGCCTTGGTGGTCGAACGCTTCGACCGCGTCGCCGCGGGGGATGGAAACGTGCAGCGGATCCACCAGGAGGACGTGTGCCAACTTCTCGGGCGCTATCCGGCGGACAAGTACCGCTTGAAGCTGCAGGACGTGAGCGACGCGCTCGAGGTCGCGTCCGCGCCGGTTGTGGCTCGGCTCGAGTTGCTGCGGCGGCAGGCCTTCGCGTACGCAGTCGCGAACGGCGACCTGCACGCCAAGAACCTCAGCGTGCTGCGCCGCTCGGGCCTGATCGCGCTCACGCCTGCCTACGACATCGTGAGCACGCTGCCCTATGGCGATGCCAAGCTCGCGCTCGCACTCGAAGGGCGCGACGACCGACTGACGTGGAAGCACTTCGCCGCCTTCGGCGAGCGCAACGGCGTGAGCGCAGCGTCCGTGCGCCGCGTGCTCGCCAGCCTCGTGAAGCGCCTCGCGCCGCTCACAGAGCGCGTCGGCGAGATCGGCCTGACTGACAAGCAAACCAGTCACCTCGCCAAGGCGATGGCGAAGCGACTGGCGGCGCTCGAGCCGGAGTGAGCGCTGTGTCACGGCGCGGCAGGCGGATCTATCGGTGACAGTTCTCGGTCACTCCTGCGCGCGGGCGGTCTCGTCGATGTCGATTTCTCTGCCCCAGTCCAATTCCGTGAGGAAACGCATGACGCAGTTTGCGCGGATACAAGTCTGGCGCGCGGCGACAACTGAGTGTTGCGAGCCGCTCGACGTGAGCTGCAAGACGAACCGCGAACTTGTGCAGCACTACGAGTTGGCGAGCATCGCTGGACCGCGAGTCCGCGCGCGCGTCAGTCAGTTGGTGACCGTGAAGCTCAAGCCGGCAGTCAAGCCGACGTTCTGCGGCGTTGTGAAGCCCGAGTCGCGCGACCAGTACTGCACGTGGACATTGGCGCCCGGAAGCAGGCCCTTGGATTGAAGCCACGCCGGCGTGCACGCAAAGCTGTAGCCCCCCGAGCAGTCGGTCGGCGGTCCGCCGCCGCCGGAGCTTTGGACCGTCGTGCGCCGTACAGGCGCGCCGACGCACAGCGTGCCGCCGCCGAACGGCGTCGAAGCTTGGTTGAGGCCCCAGATCATCAGGCCCTGGTGATTGCTCAGCACGCCTTGCCCGTGAACTTGGAAGGCCGGGCCGGCGCCCGAATAGCTCGGCGAACCCGACGAGGTGATGAGCGGCGTGCACCCTTCGGAGTTGATCTTCGGCGTGCAGTAGGCGCTGGCGACGCCCGCGTCGTCGACGACGAGGTCGTCCACCATCCAACCGCCGAGGATCGTCAGTCCGCCGCCGTAAGTGGCGAAGTAGAAGTAGAGCTGGACTTGCCCCCAGGCCGAATCCAGCGGGATTTCGTGTTGGTGCCAGTCGTCGGTCGGACAGGCGCCCGGCATCGTCAGGCACAGGTCGACGTGGTACTCGCCCGTGCTCTGCGACACGACGAGCACCTTTTTGGCGGTGAGGGAGCACGTGTTCTCCGTCATCCACTTGCACCAGAACGACAAACGCGCGCCCGGGCCGAGCTGGCTCAGGTCGAGCACGGGGCCCGCGGCGTACTCGTCTCCGCAGCCGCTGTAATCGCCATTGGCGCTCTGGTTGCAGTTCAAGCTGAACGGAGCGCTGTGGTAGATCGTTCCGCCGAGCGAAGGCTGGTCGTCCACGCTCCAGCAACCGGCGCCGCTCGCGCTCCAACCGGCGCTCGTGTTGAAGTTCGTCTGGTAGATCACCGTCTGGGCTTGGCTCAGGGGAGTGAGCAAGAGAAACGACAGAACACCGAGCGCGTTGCGGATCACGTGGGGGACTCCTGTGCGCATGGCGCACGGCGGACGAGGTAGGGACGGAAGTGAGCGCCCGACGAGAGTCTAGGGAGTTGCAGACTTCTCTCTTTTGTTTTCGCGTTTCACGCTCGAACGCTGAGTGGCCGCGAAGCGCAACGGTGCGAACGCGGCGCGGTCGCTTTCACCAGCGAAGGCTCTGGCGTTGAACCGCGCAGTGGAGTCAGGCGAGTCGTTGGTCGCCGGCTCGACCGAGCGCTCGTCTCCGCATTCGTCTTGACTTCGCCGCTTCGCTTGGGGCAGGCACGAACGCGTGGATCGGTGCGATCGAGCGGGCGATACCTTCCGGCCGCGACCGTCGGACAGCCGCGCGAAGCCGCAGCGCAAGAAAATCTGCTTTCGGGCGAAGCCCGGACCGAGCGCCCTCCACCAAGGGTCACCATGCAACAACCTGACCCTCTCGACGACCTGGACCGGGCCCTCAGCCGCGCTGCGGAGCGCGTGCCGCTGGCGCCCGCACTCGCCATCCGCCAGCCGCGGCCGTGGAGCAGCCGGCTGCGCCGCACGTGGGACCGCCACCGCTCGTGGATTCTGGCCGCGCTCTACGGGGCCGGCGCGCTGGCGCTCGCCGCCAGTGGCGAGCCCCGCAAGTTGATCGTGTTCGTGCTCGTGTTGGGG
Organism: Planctomycetota bacterium; assembly: GCA_016795325.1. Lineage (GTDB taxonomy): Bacteria > Planctomycetota > UBA1135 > UBA1135 > WYBT01. The sequence goes on along the minus strand of JAEUHY010000025.1, from coordinate 99,508 downwards.
CCGAGCTGGTGGGCGGACTACCGCGAGCAACGGCAACAGGTCGAGCAGCTCGGCCGCGACGAGGACTTCCTGCGAGCCGAGCGCGAGCGCATCGAGCGGCGTCACTCGCGCGAAGTCACGGTCGTCACGCTGATGCTCGGCTTCGCGGCGTTGCTCGGACTCGCCGCGCTGACCGGCAAACAACCGCGCGAGGCCGGAGCAGCGTGCGGCATCATGCTCGTCGTTGCGCTGGCGCGTTGGGCGCTGTTCATGCCCGGGCTGCGACGCGAGCTGCGCGACCTGGGTGGAGATCCGCGCGGCGGTCGGTTCGTGGGAGTCCTGTTCGGGATTCTGGCGCTGATCTACGCGCTGCTGCTCCCGTTCGTGCTGGCCTTTCACTTCGTGCGCAACGCGCTGCGCCGGATGCGCGGGCTGCCGCCGCTCGAGGAGCACGACGCGGACGACGACGAGGGCGAAGACGCGGACGAGCACGGAGGCCGCCCGTGACCTCCGCGGAACTCCAGCTCGAGTGGGCGCGGCAGCTGCGCTCGGCGTCGCGCGAGGAACGTGAGCGCGCCCTCGCGGCCGTGTGCGACGCCTTCCAAAGACCGCTGTTCCAACTGGCGCTGCGCATCACGTGCAACGCGGCCGACGCCGACGACGCGTTGCAGGAGACGTGGCTCGACGTGTCGCGCGGCATCACAGGCTTCCGCGCCGAAGCGAAGCTCTCGACGTGGCTCTTTCGCATTGCGATCCGCCACGCGGCGCGCGTGCGCAACCAGCGCAGCTCGAAGGCCAGGCTCGAGCTCGACGAATCGAGCGCGGCCCCGCGCGACGCCGATCCTGCGCACGTGGCCGGGGAACTCGACGCCGCCAGGCGCCTGCTCCAAGCGATCGCGAAGTTGCCGCTCGAGCAGCGTGTCGTGCTCGGCCTCGCCGTCGGCGACGAACTGCCCTATGCGGAAATCGCCGTGATTTTGGGCATCCCCGAGGGCACGGTCGCGTCGCGCCTGCACGCCGCGCGTGAGAACCTGCGCGCGCGCATCCGGTGAGGTGTGGCGGGACGCTCGAGGTCCGGCTCGGGATCCAGGCGCCGGCGCCGAGTTCTCAGTTGGTGGAGCGCTGGCCCCGCGCAGCGCGCTCCGCGCTACCGTGGCGCCGCATGAGCTCCACACCGACGCCCCGCATGCCCCGGCAGATCCCGTTCATCATCGCGAACGAGGGCTGCGAGCGCTTCAGCTTCTACGGGATGCGCAACATCCTGACGGTCTTCCTCGCCTCGACGTTCTTCGCGACGTTGCCCGCGGCGGAAGCGCAGAGCGAAGCCAAGGAGATCTTCCACGTCTTCGTCGCCGGCGTGTACTTCTTCCCGCTGCTCGGCGGTTGGATCTCCGACCGCTTCTTCGGCAAGTACCTGACGATCCTGTGGGTGTCGCTGGTGTACTGCATCGGCCACGCGCTGCTCGCGATCTACGAGAAGGAGCCGACAGGTTTTTATGCGGGCCTGTTTCTCATTGCGCTGGGGTCGGGCGGCATCAAACCGCTGGTGTCGACCTTCATGGGCGACCAGTTCGACCAGTCGAACAAGCACCTGGCGAAAGCGGCCTTCGACGCCTTCTACTGGATCATCAATTTCGGCTCGTTCTTCGCTTCGCTGTTCATGCCCAAACTGCTGCAGGGCGCGGGGCCCGCGGAGTGGTGGGGCTGGCCGGCGGCGTCCGTCGCCTTCGGCATCCCCGGCGTGCTCATGTTGCTCGCGACGGTCTTCTTCTGGGCCGGCAGCAAGCGCTACGTGAAGGTGCCGCCGGCGCCGCCGGATCCGCACTCGTTCTCGAACGTCATCCGCACCGCGCTGACGGCGCGCGGCGGCGCGACGCCGGGGCTGATGCTCGCCATCGCGGGTTGCGTGCTGGCCGTCGCGTCCGTGGCGATGATCTGGGTGCTCGCGTGGAAGCTTGTGATCGCGCTGTGCCTTGCGCTGGTGCTCGTTCTCGTGGGTTTCGGGCTAGGCGCGTGGATCCAATTGGAAGATGCGCGCGGCAAGCACCCTGACGCGGCCGTGGACGGCGTGCGTTCGGTGTTGCGTGTGCTCGTGATCTTCGCGCTCGTCACGCCGTTCTGGTCGCTGTTCGACCAGAAGGCATCGACCTGGATTTTCCAGGCCGACGCGATGATCAAGCCCGAGTGGTTCAGCCCGGCGCAGATGCAGGCGCTCAATCCTGCGCTCGTGATGCTGATCATTCCGTTCAACAACTTCGTCGTGTACCCCTGGTTGCGGCGCATCGGCAAAGAGCCGAGCCAATTGGGGCGCATGGCGCTGGGCATCGCGCTCGCGGGCGTGTCGTGGATCGTGGTCGGCGTGATGCAGCTCGTGATCGACGGCGGTGCGCCGCTCTCGATCGCGTGGCAAGTGCTGCCGTACGTGCTGCTGACCGCAGGCGAAGTGCTTGTCTCGGCGACGGGGCTCGAATTCGCCTACAGCCAGGCGCCGGCCTCGATGAAGGGCGCGATCATGAGCTTTTGGAGCCTCGCCGTGACGGTGGGCAACTTGTGGGTGCTGATCGTCAACGTCGGCGTTAAGAACGACACCGTGCTCGGCGCCATCGAGAAATTCGGCGTGAGTTCGATCGCGTTCCAGATGTTCTTCTTCGCAGCGTTCGCCTTGCTCGCGGCGCTCGCATTCCACGTCGTGGCCAAGAACTACCGCGTGGTCGACAACTACCGGCGGTAGTTGTCGCTCGATTTACTCCACAGCTTCCCGTCGTTCGAAAGCTCTCCCAGAACTTCATGCATCTGAGCACCTCCGTCGCGTCGCTCGCCGTCGCGGTCTCTTCGCTTTGCCTGACGGCTCCGCTCCTCGCGCGCCAGGATCCGCCGAAGGCGCCCGACGCACCCGCGGCTGTGCGCGACGGATTGCTGCTGCGGACGAACGACGCCTTCGACGGCTACACGCTGTTCGCGCCGCTGCAGTCGGGCACCACGTACTTGATCGACATGGACGGCAAGGTCGCGCACGAGTGGAAGCACGGCTTCGGCTCGTCGGCGAACTACCTGCTCGACAACGGGCGTTTGTTGTTCATCTCCCGCGTCGACGACAACCCGGTGTTCTTCGGAGGCGGCATCTGCGGCCGCATCCGCGAGCTTGAGTGGAACGGCGCTGTGGCCTGGGAGTACGTGCTCTCGACCGACAAGCGCATCCTGCACCACGACGTCGAGCTCTTGCCCAACGGCAACGTCCTCGCGATCGCGTGGGAGCATCTGACGCCGGCCGAAGCGGTGGCGCGCGGCCGCGATCCCAAACAACTCGACAAACACGGGCTGTGGCCGGATGTCGTGCTCGAGATCCAGCCCACGCGTCCCAGCGGCGGCAAGATCGTGTGGGAGTGGCGCGCCGCCGACCACTTCGTGCAGGACTTCGACGACTCCAAGGCTGGTTTCGGCGCGATCGGCGCGTTCGCCGGCCGCATCGACATCAACGGCGAGCACCGCGACACGCCGCCGATGAGCGCGGCGGAGCTCGAGCGTTGGAAGGAGGATCAACGCAAGTTGCGCGAGCTGGGCTACGCGGGGGGCGAGGAAGAAGCCGATCCCGACGCGCCGGCGGAGAAGCGTCGTCCGGGCGGCGACATGCTGCACCTCAACTCGGTCGACTATCACGCGGAGCACGATCTCATCGTGGTTTCGTCGCCGCGCTTCCACGAGTTGTGGATCCTCGATCACTCGACGACGACGGAAGAGGCGCGCGGCAACAAGGGCGGTCGATACGGCAAGGGCGGCGAGATCCTGTACCGCTGGGGCAATCCGCGCATGTACGGCGCCGGGACGCGCGAAGATCAGATGCTCTTCGGCCAGCACCAGCCCAATTGGATTCCCGACGGCTCGCCCGGCGCGGGCAACCTGCTCGTGTTCAACAACGGCGATCAACGCAAGAGCGGCGACTACAGCACCGTCGACGAACTTGCTCTGCCCTTCGATCCCAAGCGTGGCTTCACGCGCGCCGCAGGCCAATCGTTCGGCCCCAAGGCCCCGTTGTGGAGCTACAGCGCGCCCAAGCGCGAAGATTTCTTTTCGTTCTTCATCTCGGGCGCTCAGCGCCTGCCGAATGGCAACACGCTGATCTGTTCGGGCCAACAGGGTCGCCTGTTCGAGGTGACGAACGACCACCGCATCGTGTGGGAGTACCTCAATCCCTACGGCGGCGATCTGCCGGCCACGTTCGGCGGCGCCGATCCCAACAAAGGCAAGGGCTCGGGCCCGGTGCGGCCGACGTCGGTGTTCCGCGCGACGCGGATCGCTCCGGACCACCCAGGGGTCGCCAAGCTGCGCCGCTGAGCGCGACGGAGCCAGGCGCACTCCCATCACATTCGCGCGCAGCCTTCGGCTTGGCGCGACCGTCGATGCGAATGTGGCGGGAGCGAGCCTGGCGCCGTGACACTAGCTCAGCGACTTGACGTCGAGCACGAAGCGATACTTCACGTCGCCCTTGAGCAGCCGCGCATAGGCCTGGTCGAGCTTCGAAGCCGGGATCAGCTCGATGTCCGCCGCCAGGCCGTGCTTGGCGCAGAAATCGAGCATCTCCTGCGTCTCGCGGATGCCTCCGATGGCCGAGCCGGCGAGGCGGCGGCGCTTGAACAGGAGGCTGAAAACGCCGAGCGGAACCGGCTCGGCCGGCGCGCCGACGAGCACCATCGAGCCGTCGAGCTTGAGCTGCTCGAGGTAGGCGTTGAGGTCGTGCGGCGCGGACACCGTGTCGAGCACGAAGTCGAACGTGCCCAGTTGCGCCGTCATCGCAGCGGAGTCGCTCGACAGGATCACTTCGTGGGCGCCGAGCTGGAGCGCGTCCGCTCGCTTGCGCTCCGAGGTCGTGAACAGCACGACGTGCGCGCCCATCGCGCGCGCGAGCTTGACCGCCATGTGGCCCAGGCCGCCCAGGCCGACGACGCCCACTTTGTGGCCCGGCCCGACCTTCCAGTGGCGCAGCGGAGAGTAGGTCGTGATGCCGGCGCACAAGAGTGGCGCGGCGCGCGCGGGGTCCATGCCCGCCGGCACGCGCAGCACGAAGGACTCGTCGACGACGACGGCCTCCGAGTACCCGCCGTACGTCACGCCGCCCAGGTGCTTGTCGGGGAAGTTGTACGTGAAGGTTGGCAGCGCGACGCAGTACTGCTCCTGGCCGGACTTGCAGTTCGCGCAGGTCCGGCACGAGTCGACCATACAACCCACGGCGGCCATGTCGCCGACGTTGAACTTGGTGACGGCGGCCCCGACGCGCGCGACGCGGCCGACGATCTCGTGGCCCGGCACGCAGGGATAGACCGTGGGCATCACGCTCTTCCACTCGTCGCGCACTTGGTGCAGGTCGGAGTGACAGATGCCGCAGTAGTGGATCTCGATCTGGACGTCGTTCGGGCCTGGTTCGCGGCGCTGGATCGAGAGGGGAGCGAGCGGCGCCGTAGCGCTGGCGGCGCCGACGGCGCGGGAGCTGAAGGTCTGAGTCATGGGAGCACGAGGTTCTGGGTTCGGTAGTTCGTCGAGCAGCCGCAGTGTATGCGCGCGCCGCGCCGCGCTCTTCTGCCGTTCGAGCGCGCGGACGCCGCGATTTCTAGCGAGTCGTTGCGAACCGCCGGCCGCCGCGAGCGTTGTCCGTACACATCGCGGCGCTCTTCGCCGCTCGATCCGCGCCGGCGTCGCCGAGTCGTCGCAACGCGCGCGGCGACCGTCGACCTTCCTAGACGAGGACTCTCATGTCGAATTCGAATCCTCCGCCCTCTGCAGCTGTGCTCGAGCGCTCGTTGCCCCAGTCGTGGGAGCGCGCCAGGAACTTCAACGACGAGTTCTACGATTGGCTCGAGCGCGCGCCATGGCTCGCGATCTCCGCGGCGGCGCACGTGATCATCGTGCTGATCTGCATGGCGATTCCGTGGGAGACGATCACCAAATCCGAGCCAACGCAGATGAACGCTTCGCTGGAGCAAGCGCCCGTCGACGTGTTCGAAGATCCGCCGGAAGAGAAGTTGGAGGATCTCGAGGAAGAGCTCACCGAGGAGCCGGTCATCCAACAGGCCGAGGTGTCGGACCACAACGAGGAGGACACCAACGACAGCACGGAGTCGTTGGTCGGCGAACCCGACCTCAACTCGAAATCGCCCTTCGACGAGAAATTCAGTAACTCGGTGATCGGCATCGGCGGGCCCCCAGGCGGCAAATTCGGAGGACGCTTCGGGGGAGGGAAGGACCTTCGAACGAAGGGCGGCTCTGGCTGCGGACCCGTGGTGCGTGACGGTCTCGAGTGGCTCAAGTGGCATCAATCCGCCGAAGGCTGCTGGAAGGCGAAGGACTACGTCGAGAACTGCGGCAAGATCGGATCGTCGACGTGCTCCGATGTGGGTGAAGAGTCGAACAACGTCGGCGTGACGGGCCTCGCGCTGCTCGCGTTCCTCGGCGACGGCAACACGACGCGCGATGGTCCGTACAGGGAGAACGTAGCGCGCGGCATCAAGTGGCTGAAGGATGAGCAGGACCAGGACAGCGGTCTGATCGGCGGCCGCGTCGGCCACGCGTTCCTCTACAACCACGCGATCGCGTCGCTCGCGATGTGCGAGGCCTACTACTTCTCGCAGTCGCCCGCGCTCAAGCGGTCCGCGCAGAAGGCGAGCGAGTTCATCATGAGCGCGCGCAATCCCTACAGCGCGTGGCGCTACTCGCAGCCGCCGACCGGCGAGAACGACACCTCGGTCACCGGTTGGATGGTGTTCGCGCTCAAGAGCGCCGAAGAGGCCAAGCTCACGATCGACAAGGAGTCGTTCGCGGGCGCGCTGAGCTGGATCGACGAGGTGACGGACTCCAAGACGGGCCGCGTGGGTTACGACGCGGTCGGAACGCCGAGCTCGCGCGTGGCGCGCATCAACGACCACTTCAACGAACAACGCGGCGAGTCGATGACGGCCGTCGGCCTCTTGTGCCGCGTGTTCATGGGGCAAGATCCCGCGACGACGCCGGTGATGGAGCAGCACGCCAACTTGCTCGCCAAGGCGCTGCCCAAGTGGGACGCGGATCCCAAGGCCAAGGAAGGCACGGACTTCTACTACTGGTACTACGGCTCGTACGCGATGTACCAGATGGGCGGCTCGCACTGGACGAAGTGGAAGTCGGCCATGGAGCAGGCGCTCGTGAAGTCGCAGCGCAAGGAAGGTGACGAGAAGGGCTCGTGGGACGCGAAGGTCGACCCTTGGGGCTACGCCGGCGGGCGCGTGTACACCACCGCGCTCGGCGTGCTGTGCCTCGAGGTGTACTACCGCTACGCGCGCGTGCTCGGCGGGCGCTGAGGCGACGCGCGACGCTTCAGTCGCCCGTAGGCGACACCCGGAACTCGCGCACCGTCTCGAGCGCGTTCAGCGCTTCGACGAGCCGCCGCAGGTTGTCGCCATGCGTCGTCGCGATGACCATGCGGTACTCGAAGAAGCCGTCCTTCTCGTCGAGGCGGTAGTTGAGGTTGGCGATCGAGAAGCCCAGATCCGCAATCGTCGCGCGCATCTGGGCTTCGCTCATCGCAGCGTGTCGCTGGAAACGCACGACCAGGTGCGCGTAGGCCTGAGAAGGCATGCGCTTCTCGACCCAGTTGAAGACCGACAACGTGCCGAGCGTCAGCACGCCCGCCATCAACGCCGGCGTGTAGAAGCCGATGCCCACGAGCACGCCGATCGCCGCGGTGACCCAGATCGACGCGGCGGTGGTGAGCCCACGCACCGTCAGGCCTTCCTTCATGATCGCGCCGGCGCCGAGGAAACCGATGCCGGTCATGATGCCCTGCGCCATGCGCGTCGGGTCGAGCGTGATGCGTGCTTCGCCTTGCTCGGGCGCCCAGCGATGTTCGTACGCGACGATCAGCATCAGCAGGCTCGAAGCCATGCAGACGAGCGCGTGCGTGCGGAAGCCCGCGGGGCGGCCGCGGTAGCTGCGCTCCGCGCCGATGCCCGCGCCGACCGCGAGTGCGATCAAGAGGCGCAGTGCGATCTCGCCGGATTCACCGTCGAACAGGCTGGGTCGATCGATCCAAAGCACCCGGCCTCATCGACGTGCGCGCGGCGGCACTTGGGCGCGCGGCGCCGCGCCGGTGCCGAATTCGATCCTGGCCGGTGAGCGGCGCGTGGGCTGGCGCTACCAGCGCAGACGTCGGGGGCCTTGCACGTCGACCGTTTCGCTCCGCCGCGCGCCGCTGAGATCGAAGCCGCTCACCTCGATGCGCGCGCCGGCGGGCAGGCACGGGACGACCGCCTGGCCGTGTTCGTCGAGCTCGACGACGAGATCGATGGGGCGCGCCCACATGCTCGCGATCTCGCGTCCGTCGATCGACAGCAACGTCGCGCGCGGCAGGGGCCCGCTCCAGGGTTGCGCCGTGTCCAAGTGCAGCGAATGCGGCGCCAGTTCGACGCGCGACCCGACCGAACTCGTGAGCGCCAGATAGCTCAGGTTGGAGCCTCCGCGCGCGCGGCAGACCTCGAAGAGCACACGACCGCTGGGAACGACGATGCGGACCTCGCTTCCGTCGATCACCGACGTACGCCAGGGCGTGCGCTCCGCGCTCGCTTGTTCCAACGCTGTTGCGCGCACCGCCGACAGGTCGGTCAGCACCACGCCGTTGCGCGTGATCTCCAGCGTGCGCGGCGCCTCGAGCTCGAGCTCGACTTCGCGCTGCTCGCCGGCCCGGAACGTGTGCACGTCGACGAACTTGCCCTGCGCCCACACACGCAGCGTGCACGTCGGCAGGCGCTCGAACGCGAAGCGACCCTCGGCATCGGTGATCGAGTTGTACGAGTCGTTGGAGCCCGAAGGCTGCGCGTCGATCGACAGCCCAGCGACCGGGACGCCGCCCTCGCGAATCCGTCCACGCAGGCTGGCGAAGCCCGCGAGCGTCACCTCGACGCTCGACAGCGGCTCGAGAACCTCGACGGCGTCGAGGCGTTCGGCGCCCGCGTCCCCGTGGCGGACTTCGAGTGAGTAGACACCCGCCGCAAGCCCCGCGAACTCGAGTTGACCGTTGGCGTCGCTCACTTCGCGGGGCCGCGTACTGCCGCCGTGCAGTTCGACGCTTGCGCCCTCGAGCGCGACGCCTTGTGCGTCGCGCACGCGCACACGCAGGCGATGCGCCTGGAGTTTGCGCAACGCGGCCTGTGCAACGCCGCCCGCGCTCACTTCGATCTCACCGAGCAGGCCGCTGTGCGCGGAGTCAAGTCGCATCCACGCCGTGAAGCGGCCTGCCGGCAGGAGGTCGAAACGCACGACGCCCTCGCGCGGCGGCGTCCCGAAGTGCGCGTTGGTCGTTTCGTTTGGAAGGTCGCTCGTGCTGCTGCGCAAAGTGATTCGAGGTTGCGCGCCATCGGACAAAACCGTGCTCGCGTCGAACTCGACTTCGAGCGAGCCCAGCTGCGTGTCGATCGGCACGCTGAGGTCGCTGCGCGGCTCCGGCAGTGCGACACGCGCGAGCACTTCGCGCGGCCGTTCGACGCCGCCGTGGTAGAAGCCGCCGCGTGTGACGACCAACTCGAGGGGACCGTCGGTGACCCGCGTCGTGAATGCGCCGCCGACGAGCGGCAGTGAGTCGCTCGGCGAGCCCAGGCCGCGTACGACGGCGCCGCTGCGGTACAAGCGCAGTTCCACGCCCGAGAGCAGCGCATCGCTGAGCGCCGTGCGCGCGGTCAACCGGCCGCTCAACTCACGCAACGCGGGGAGCACCAGGTCGCCCACGTCGTGCGTCTGTCCGGCAGCGGGCGCGAGCTCCAGCGGCGTGAAGCCCGGCAGGTCGAGCCGCAGTTCGCCCACTTGTGCGGGCACGCCGACGAACGCGAACCGACCGTCAGGTCCGCTGCGCACCTCACTCAGCTCGCGGTAGTCGAGCGGGAAACGTTGCCAGCCGACGCGGCGACCGACTGCGGGAGCGCCGCTTTCGTCGAGCAGTCGCCCCACGATGCGCGCGTCGCGACGCCACGCGATGCGGTGGCGCAGCTCCCGGCGCGCCGGGTCGATGTGGACCGCGCCGAAGTACTCAGACTTCCCGGCCTCGCCGCCGCTGCGCAGGTCGATCGGCATTCCACACGGCACGGGCGGAAGACTCACCAAGCCTGCGGCATCGCTGCGGCCCGCCTTCAAGATGCGGCGAAAGGCCCACATGTGCTCGAGCGATCCGCGGTTCACGTCGATCGAATAAGCCAGCTCCACGCCTTCGACCGGCGCGCCGCGCTCGTCGACGAACTCGACCTCAAGCTTGCCCATGGGCGCGAGCACGATTTCGAGCGGCGTGCCGTTCGTCTGCGGCAAGTCGGCCGGTCCCAGGGCGAAGGGGAAGTGTTCGTCGGCTTCGAACCACAGTCCGTGCGCCTTGTTCGCGGACCTGGGCAACTCGAAGCGGCCCTGCGAATCCGTGCGCAGCGCCCGGCTGGGGTCTGCGACGCCAGCCGCGTCCAAAGTGTTCTCGTCCACTTCGCGGTAGGCCACCCGCGCGTCGGGGATCGGGCGCCGGTCGGCTTCGCTGAGCACGACGCCGCTCCACACCAACGTGGGCGCCGCGTTCGTGGCGCTCCCGGCTTGTTCTGCAGCACTCACCAGCGAGCGGGCCTCGACGTCTTGTTCGAGCGCCGGCGCCGGCTCCGCGACCGATTCGTTCGAGCTGGCGTCGGTGTTCACCACGCTGGAGGCGGTCGGTGTCGCCGCCGCGCTCGAGTCATCCGAGCGCCACAGCCAAACCGCAGTCGCACCGAGTGCGATGACCAGCGCCGCCACGGCCCATTTGGCTCCCATCAGCAGTCCTCCGATTCCAGCGAGCGCCGCAGCGCCCGCGTTCACTTCGACGAGTCGCGTGCCGAGCGGCAAGAGCCCAGCCAACCAACGCTCCGGCGGCTCGCCGTTTTCGTCCGTCAACGTCTCGCGCAGGCGCTCGCGGGCGCGCGCGACGCGGCTGCGCACCGTTGCAGGCTCGATGCGAGCGCGTTGCGCGATCTGCTCCGCGCTCAAGCCCTCGAAGTAGCGCCACAACAGAGTCGAGCGGTACGGCTCTTCGAGTGCGAGCACGGCCTGCACGAGCCGAGCGTGCAGCTCCGCGCGTGCGACCGTTTCGTCGGCCGAAGGCAGGACGTCGCGGCGTGCGACCGCTTGCTCGCGACGGGCGCGCGCGCTCTCGCTGCGCACACGCTGGCGCGCGAAGTTGCGCAGCACGCTCGCCAGCCACGGACGCCACGAACCCTCGCTCGGCGGCCGCTGCAGCGCCGCCATCCAGGTCTCCTGGACGACGTCCTCGGCCAGACCGCGGTCGGCGAGCATCTGGCGCGCGAGGTTGCGCAGCCAGATGGCGTTTTCGAGCAGGGCGTCGAGCGGCGGCGTGGGGGCCATGTGCCGCTCAAGATGCAGTCGCGCGGCGGAGCGTGCCGGGAATTTTGGACTTGTGCGCCGCTCCGCCACGATCGCCCGGTGGCTTGCGCGGCACGTCGCGGTGCAAGCGGCTCGAGCGAATCCGTTCCGCTCTCAGCCCCATCCGTAGCCTGGGAACGGGCTGGCGGCGCTCAGTGCGGCGTCCGTACGACGATCTCGAACGGGGCCGACTTGAGCGTCACGCGACCGCGGAGCGACTCCGATAGATCCCAATTGCCATCGACCGGCGCTTGAAGTTCCAACGTGTAGCGCCCGGGTGCGAGTTTGAGCTGGTGAGAGATCTCGATCGACCACGGTAGACCGTCGCACCAATCCCAACTGGCCGTCTGCGGAGCGAGTTTGGAGCTTTGGTACGGCGGATCGTCGATGGTCGGCTGCTGCGGCTTGGGCGTGACACTCCGCCCCGTCGTGTCGCGTGCGGTGATACGTACGCCGCCTTCGAAGTACGGCGGGATCCAGAAGGACTCGTCCGCGTCGACGTTCACAAGGCCGATCTCGAGCCTCATCGGTTCGCCGATGACGAATTCGCGCGCGCAGCTGCTGTGTAGACGAATCTCACCCGGGTCGGCGCGTCGCTGCGCGCGGCGCAGCAGGGTGAGCGCCTCCAATTCTTCCAGCGCTGGAGTGTCGGGGCCGGGCGAGTCCATCCACCCATCGCCGCGCTTGGCCCAGATGGGGCCGATACGCTTGTCCCAGGGTTCGCCGCCTCGACGCGCCATCTCGAGCAGGCACACGACGACGTGCGCGTGGTGGCGACCGTTCAAGGCGGCGAGGGGCACGAGTCGATCGAATTCGCGCTCGAGCGCATCGTCGTCAAGATTGCGCAGAAGGATGTCGTCGCCTGGCTCGACCAGCGCGAGCACGCCCAAGTCGAGCGTGTCCAACTCCACCGGATTCGGCAGGAGGACGAGCCCCGTTCGGGCGCTCGACGATCCTTCGTTCGGCGCACCGTCGACGAACTCAAGTGTTCGCGCCTCTGCATCAGCGGCGCTCAATGGACAGCGAATCGTCGCGCGGCCGCGCTCGTCGGTTTGGGCTTCGAGTCCGATCCAACGCGAAGCGCTTCCCGCTCCGTCTCGGTAGTGCTCCGTGTAGCCGACATTGAGGCGTCGCTTGCTCAGTGCGTCGCCGTTCGCATCGAGGAACTGCAAGCTCACATGCACCGCGTGGAGCTGCGACTCGAGCGGACGCGGTCGCAGGACGGCGGTGGCCGCCGGGCGGTACGGCAGAACAGGAGGCGCCGGTTTCGGCCGCAGCGCGAGGACCACGCCGACCCCGACCACGAGCAGCAGGCTCCCCACGATTCGCGGGCTCAGCGCTGTGGGGGAGTGTGTGGGCATGCGTGGATCGGTGGATGCTTGTCGAAGCGCCGGCGTCTGCGTGCGACGACGGAGTGCGGGTTCGTGCGAGCGCGCTAGTCGCGCGCCCGCACCACGATTTCGAACGGTTCGGACTTGATGGTCACGCGACCGTGGAGGCTGCCGGTTTCGTTCGCGAGGGTCTCGATGGGCGCTTCCAGAAGCAGGGTGTAGCGGCCCGGCGGCAAGTCGACTTGACTGGAGATGTCGACCCGGCGCGGGTGGTTTATCGTGGTCCAACTGGCTTCGCCTGGCGCCAAGTACGGAAACGCCTGGGGCCCCTCGAGCATCCTTGCTTCTCGCTCGCGAGGTTGGATCGCGATTCCATTCTCGTCGAGCACAGTGACGCGCAGGTACTCTCCCAAGCGTGGAGGTGGATAGAACGACTCGCTCGAGTCGACGTTGATCAGCCCGATCGCCAGGCTCATCGGCGTGCCGGCGACAAACTCCCGTGGCGAGCTTCCACGGAGCAGGAGTTGGGCGGGATCAGGGCGGCGCTCCGCGCGGCGTAGCAGGGTCAGTCTCGCGAGAAGGCCCAGCGGGTCCCACACGGTCGACGCACAAACTGAATCGATGTCGCCCGGGTCATCGTCGCTGGCGCTCTCGTCGGGCGCTCGGCGCCAGCGCTCTTCGAGCTCGCGCTTCATCTCGAACGCGCTTCGGAGAATCGCGACCCAGCGCTTTCCGCCGCGTCGGGCCATTTCGAGTTCGACCGTCGAGAGCGCAAACGCCCCGAGGACTTCCGCGTCGTCCAATTGCACGACCAGCGCGTGCTCACGCTCCAACTCGTCATCCGACAGGCGGCGCAAGGCGCGATCGTCGTACGGGTCGTGAAGCTGCACGGCGCCGAGCTCTAGCACTGCGCTGATCGCCGGCGTCGGCAAGCGCAGGAGCGCGCGAGGTCCGGCCCGGCGTTCCGGGAAGCGCACGGCGGCGATGACGCTGACCTCCAGCAGCCGCTGGCGTGCGCCTGCAATACGCGGAGAGCACGACACGGTCGCGTTGCCGTGTTCGTCGACATACGCTCGAGCCGCGCTGACGTGCACGCGGTTGCCGACGAGTTCGATCAAGCGGGGCCACGTGCGCAGCGGCTTGGCGGCGAGTCCATCCGGGTCGACGAGTTGCACGCGGATCGTCAGCTGTTCGAACTCGACGGAACTCGGCGTGGCGGCGGAGCGTGCGTCGACCGTGCGCTGCACCTCGAGCGGCGCATCACTTGCCGGCGCTTCGCTAGTCAGCGGCGCGGGATCCGGCGTGCCCGGCGCAGCGCGCGGTTCCGATTCAGGCGGACCCGAAGCCTCAGGTTCCGAGCAACTCGCACACAGCCAGAAGACCGCGGCGAGCGAACACCACGGCGCACCGGCAAGGGTTCGCATCGTGCGGCACTACCCCGCGACCCTTTCTCGGTTTCGTCAGCTCGCCGCCGCCTCGACGCTCGTCAGTCCTGTTTGGGATCGAACAACTCGAGCGAGTCCGAGAACTTGCGGAACAGCGGGTAGTTCGTCGCGAACGTGCCGGGCGTGGCGTGGAAGGCGATCACGTAGCCCATGCGGCCGCGCACGACGAACTCGAGCTGCGCTTCGTAGTCCAGGCCTTGCCAGTTGACGACGCCGCGCGTCGCGGTGCGAGGGCCGTCGTTCACCTCGGTGTGCGGAAGATCGGGATGCAGCACCGTGAACTCGATGCGGAACGCGTGCGCGTCTCCCGGGGTTCCGGCAGCGTCGACGAAGCGCTGGACTGCATGCACGCCGATCGCGTTCGCGATGTTCTGCGCCTCGAGGTCGCTCCACACTTCGGGCAGCCCGAACACCGTCAGGTCCGTCGCGCCGTTCGGCGCCTCGTCCGTTTGCTCGCCGAGCAGCTCCCAGTCAGGCGGCACGTACACGCTCCAGCCCTGGCGAGGGCGCGTGAAGTTCGGCGCGAGCTTCTGGGCTTCGGCCGTGGCCGGCGCCGCTTCGGGCGCCGGCTCGGGCGCCGGCGTCGCGCTAGCGCTCGGAGTCGGCTCAACCGGCGCCGGGTCGGGTGCGCGCGGCGTCGAGCACGCCGCGAACATCACAAAACACAAGCCCAGCCGAAGCCCGAGTCGATCTGCGCGCTGTTCCAAGCCTGACCTCCCTGCGCCGAAATCTAGTTGAGGGCCTTCGCCGCGCCAAGGCGACGCCGCTGAACACCCCAGAAGCTGTTTCCAACACGGCTCGTCACCGCAGCAGGGCCGTTCGGTCTCTATCCTCGTTCGGCCTGACGCGCGCGATCCTCCCCGCCGCGCGCGATCCCCCGGGCGCTTGCGCTGCCCCGCTCGCTGCGCGCGTCGTTCTCTCCCCCAAAGTTCCACTGCGTCCACCATGGATTCCCAACGCGATGCCGCTGCGGCCGCCGGCGCGGCCGAAGCTTCCGCGCAACACCAAGCTCGTGTCCACGCTCTCGTCGAGTTGCTCGGCGCGAGCGATCGACAGCCGGCGCTGCAAGCCTTCGGCGAGGCGCCCGACGACGTTGCGCTCGAGGCGTTGCAGAGCGTGGTGCCGACCAACGCACGCGACGTGCTCGAGCAGTTGCCCGCGGCGCGCCGACAGCGCTTGCTCGCGGCGGCGACGCCCGAGCGCCGGCGCCAGTGGGCGAGTCCGCAGGGCTACGCCTCCGACGCGATCGGCTCGCTCATGGAGCTCCCGATCGGCGTGTTCTCGCCCGACCACACCGTCGCGCAGGCCACCGACGAATTGCGCGAGCTCGTCAAACGCGCCTTCATCACCTACGTGTTCATCGTCGACGCGGGCGGGCGCTTGCTCGGCGTCGTCACCATGCGCGACCTGCTCTTCTCGCCGCCCGCTTCGCGACTTGAGCAAGTGATGTTGCGCGAACCGTTCTTCCTGCGCGCCGACGAGAGCCTGATCGACGCGATGCGCCGCGCGCTCAATCGCCACTACCCGGTGTATCCGGTGTGCGACGGCGCCGGCAAGCTCGTCGGGCTGGTGCGCGGTCCGACGCTGTTCGAAGCGCAGGCGATCGAATTGAGCGCGCAGGCCGGCGCGATGGTCGGTGTCGAGAAGGAAGAACGCCTGTCCACGCCGCTGTGGCGCAGCTTGCGCTTCCGCCACCCGTGGCTGCAGCTCAACATCCTCACCGCGTTCCTCGCCGCAGGCGTGGTCGCGATGTTCGAGGACACGATCGACCGCGTGGTCGTGCTTGCGGCGTTCCTTCCGGTGCTCGCGGGGCAATCGGGCAACACCGGCAGCCAAGCGCTCGCGGTGACGCTGCGCGGGATGACGCTCGGCGACGTCAAGCCCGGCGACGAGCGGCGCCTGGTGTTCAAGGAGGCCGTGTTGGGTCTGTTCAACGGCCTGCTCGTCGGGCTCACCGGCGCCGTCGGCATGTATGCGTACGCAACGATGCAGGGCTCTAGCGATGCGTTGTACCTGTCGCTGATCGTGCTCGTCGCGATGACCTTGAGCTGCATCGCAAGCGGCATCGCCGGAGTCGTCACACCGCTCACCCTGCGACGCCTGGGCGCGGATCCCGCGACGGCGTCGTCGATCTTCCTCACCACGGCGACCGACGTGGTCAGCATGGGCGCGCTGCTCGGGCTCGCGAGCTGGTTGCTCGTCGACGGCCCGCCGCAGGCCTGACGCGGCGCGGCGTTCAGCCGCGTCGCACGGGGCCGCGCACGAGGTACGACTGCATCGAAACGCTGCGGCCCTTGAGCTGCACGGGCGCCAGCGGTTCGCACACGAACCAGTCCTTCACGGCCTGGTAGGTCGCCGGGCCGATCACGATCTGCCCGGAGCGCGCCACGGACGACTCGAGTCGGCTGGCGACGTTGACCGTGTCGCCGATCACCGTGTAGTCGCGTCGGTCGAGCGCGCCCACGTCGCCGACGATCACCGAGCCGCTGTTGATGCCGATGCGCAGGCCGAGCGGTCGCTGTCCGACGCGGCGCGCGTTGAGCTCGTCGAGGCGCCGTTGCATCGCGTGCGCGGCGCGCACAGCGCGCAAGGCGTGGTCGGGCTGGTGCAGCGGGGCGCCGAAGAACGCCATGAGCGAATCGCCGATGAACTTGTCGAGCGTGCCGGCCTCGCGGAAGACCTCTTCGGTGAGCACGCCGAAGACTTGATTGAGCGTGGCCGTGACCTCGCGCGCGCCGAGTTCCTCGGCGAGGCTCGTGAAGCCCGAGATGTCCGCGAAGACGACCGTCACGTCGCGCTCCTCGGACTCCATCGCGCCTGCGTCGCGGTCCGACGACGAGACGATGCGTTCGATCACGCTCGGCGCGTGGTAGCGCGCGAGGCGTTCACGCACGCGCCGCTCGCGCTCGAGGTTTTCGCGCATGCGCGCGCGCTCGACGGCGGAGGCGGAGATCGCCGCGAGGATCGAGAGCGCGCCCAGGTCGTCGTGCGAAAACTCCTCGGCGGCGTTCGCGCGGTCGACGTAGATCAGCCCGCCGACGCGGCCCATGTGCGTGAGCGGCGCGCACATCGCCGAGCAGATGCCGAGCGAGACGATGCTCTCGGCGGCGGCGAAGCGCTGGTCGGCGGAGATGTCGCGAACGAGCATCGACTGCTGCGAGCGCAGCGCGGCTTCGACGATGTTGCGGCTCAGGCGCAGCTCGCCGACGGTCGAACCGGGCGCGGCGCGTTCGATGCGCGGCGTGAGCTTCTCGCTTTGCTCGTCCTTGAGCAGCACGAAGCAGCGTTCGGCGGGCAAGTACTCGAAGACGAGTCCGACGACCCGTTCGAGCGTGGCGTCGAGATCGTCCTGCGCCATGAGCGCGTTGGCTGCGCCGTGGAGCAACTGCACGACGCGCCGCGCGCCGCGCTCGCTCTCGGGTTTCGCCGCCGGCACGGGCCGCGCGATGCCCGACAGACCGCCGCGCGCGGGCGGCTTCGGCGGCTCGAGCACCTGCGAGACCAGCGCGTCGAAGTTGCGCATGTCCATGCGCACCGACGCTGTCGCGACGGTCGAGTCGACCACCGCCACGGTTTCGGGCGCGGCCAGGCGGCACTCGAGTTCGAAGCCGCCGATGCGAATACGCTCGCCCGAGCGCAGTTCGTGCTCGGTGATGCGCGTCGCGCCGATGAAGGTGCCGTTCGAACTGCCCAGGTCGCGCACGATCCAGCGCTCGCGCTCGAAGCGCACCTCCGCGTGTTGGCGCGACACGTCGACGCTGGCGAGCACGACGTCGCAGGTTTCCTTGCGGCCGATGACGGCGCCGCTGGCGGCGACCGCGCGCCATTCGTAGTGCTCGCCGACGGGGCGGAGCAGGCTCAGCGTCGGTCGCGGGCTCACGAGGTGCGGCGGGCGGGAAGGATGGGGGGGAGCGCGGCCGCCCGGGGCCGTGCTGCGGCAAGTGGCCGGGGCACGTCGCTGGAGCAGGTCGTCGGACTACAGGCCGCGAGGGCCAGCCCCAAAAAATACCACGTACGCCGACGTGTGGTCGGCGTCGGGGCCGGCCCCGCGCGCGCCGCGTGGCCCTATTTGGCCTTCAGCAACCCTTCCAAGGTCCCCGCGAGCTTCTCCGGGCCGTCGAAGCCCACTTCGCGAAGCACGATGCGGCCCTGGCGATCGACGTAGTAATTGGTCGGGAAAGCGCGCACGAGCAGGGCCTCGTTGACTTTGTCCGAGTGCAACACGATCGGCCAGGGCAGCCCCTGCTTGCGCGCGTGCTCACGCTCGAACGTCTCGTCGGGCTCCTTGTCGAAGCCGATCACGGCGAGATCGCTGCCGTACTTCGCGTAGAGCTCCTTGAGGTGCGGGAACTCCTGGTTGCACGGTCCGCACCACGAGGCATAGAAGTTCAGCACGACGACTTTGCCCTTGAGCGCGGACAGGCGGACTTCGCTGCCGTTCAGGTCCTTGCCCACGACGTCGCCGAGCACGTCGACGGCTTGTTTGCCGATCAACTTCGCGACGACCTCGGCCTGGAGCCGTTCGTTCTCGCGATATTCGCGCGTCGCAGCGATCTGCGTCAGCACACGTCGCGCTTCGGCGCGGAAGTAGGACTGCGATTCGTCGAAGGACTCGGCGAGTTCGTCCATGGTGCGTTCCGCAACGTCGAGGTCGGCCCCGAAAGCCAGCCGCGCCGCCGCGTCGAACTTGCGCTTGTCGTCGCGCAGCGCGGCGAACGGCGCCTCAGCAGCGCTGCTGCTCGAGACGAGCTTCAACTCGTAGCCGTACTCCGTCGCACGCGGCGGGTCGGCCGAGAATTCGAGCTTCCAGCGCGCGCCACACTCGACCACCGCGCGGCGCGCCGGATCGATCACCAGGCGTTCGGAGTACTCGAGCAGTTTGATCGTAGCCATCACGGCATGCGCAACGGGCACGCCGGGCGCCTGTGCGGTGAGCACGATGCGCCCGTCGCTCACCTCCGCCTTCCACTCGCGCTCGAGCGCGAAGTCGAATTCGTTCGTGAGCACGACGCGCCCCGCGCGCGAGGCCGCGCCGTGGGCGAGGTTCACGCTCGAAGGCGGGAACGGCACGGCGCCGACGGCCATCAGCGGCGGGACTCCGGCGGACATCGCAGGAAACGAGCCTTCCGGCAGCGGCGCGCGCGCATTGTCCGGCAGCAGCCGCACGAACTTGTGGCTCGTCGTCGCTGGCACGCTGCGCATCTCGCCCTCGCCCATCGACGTCGCCGATCCGAGCGTGTGGAACGCGGCGAGCTCGAGACCGCCTTCGCCCTGCAGCACGACGTACTGCGTCTTGAGCGGCATCGTCCAACGCAGCTTTCCGTCCGAGCTGAAAACGCGACCTTCGTAGTTCAGCTCCGTGCCCGCGGAGATCGCGACCGTTTCCGCAGCCGACTGGGCGCCGACGGGTGCAGCGACGGTCGCGATGCACGAGAGCAGCGTGGACAAACGAAACAAGTTGAGCCCGTGGTTCATGGTGATGGTTGCGCGCAATTCCGGCGCTGTCGCCGGAGCTTACCGGCGCACCGCGCCCGCTCGGCGCGCGCAGTCCAGCAACCGCGTCGCGCGCTGCGCTCGTGCAATCCGCGCCGGAACAACGTTCGCCGGCCGCGTGCAGAGTCAGCGACCCGCCGCGATCGCGGCGAGCACGGCGCGCAGTTCCGGATCGGCGCCGGCCGCGATGTCGGCGCGCGTTGTGCGCACCACGATGTCGGGCGTCAGGCCGGAGTCGGGCACGCCCGCGATCTCGCCGCCCTGCGCATCACACAGTGTGTACGCGATCAGCGGCAGATCGACTTCGAGACCCGTGCGCGGCAGACGGAGGAAGAAGAACGCGCCGCCGTTGATGCCGCGTTGGTTGCCGCCCGTGGGCGCGCCGACGAGCACGCCGAGCTTCGCGCCCTGCACTACGCTCGCGAACTGGAACGTGGCCGAGCTGTTCGTCGGGCCGACGAGCACCCACAGCTTGGCGCGCAGGCGCGGCCGCTCGCTCGGTGCGAGCAACGCGCCCGGGTCGTCGGAGGCGTCGCGACGCAGGCGGAAGAAGGGGCCCGATGCGCCGAGCAGCGCCGGCGGGCGCTCCACGGGTTGCGCCAGTTCACCCCAGTTGCGGAAGGAGTCGTCCCACGTGTCGAGGAACGTGTTCAGCTCCTCGGGCGTGCGCGCGAAGCGCACGTGTCGCGCCGTCGACGGCAGCGTCAGCGGCTTCTCGATCAGGCGCGCGAGCAGCACGCTGCCGCAGTCGTTGCCGCCTTCATTGCGCCGCAGATCGACGATCAAGTGCTGTGTCTGGGCGGTGACGAGTCGATCGACGAACCCGTCGAGTTCCGCGCGCCAATCGGCGTCGGTCTTGTAGGCGACGCAGGTGTCCATGCGCAGCAGGGCGACGTGCGGCGCCGGCTCGCTCGTGGCCCAGCCGTCGAGCGTGAACGGGTCCAGCGATTTGGGCGCGGACGGCGCACGTTCGGCGAGCCGCACGTTGCGCTGCGTGGCGCGCATCGACGGCGCGAGGACCTGGAACTTCGCGCCGGCGAGGTCCTCGCACTCCAAACGAAAGCTGCTCGGAATGGCGGGCGGAAACAGCAGCGGAAAGAACACGTCGAAGGTCTCGTACGGTTCGTCACCGCTGACGGAGAGCAGCGCCAGTCGTTTGGCGTCGTTGCCTCCGTCGGCGCGCGCGAGGCGGAGCAGGCGCGTGCGCAGCTCCGCGCAAGGACGACCGTCGATCGAGAGGATGCGCACTCCCGGCGTCAGGCGCGTTTGCGTCGACGCACTGCGCGTGACGATCATCTCGCCGTCGAGCCAGCGGAACGCGAAGGGCAGGCACGGCGCGGAGTCGAACAGCGCGGCGCGGACGGAATCCGACTGGTTGAGGAAGTTGGCGTAGGTGTGACCGCAGCGAAAGGACGCGAGCAGCTCCGAGAGCGCCAAGTACGCGACGCGCAGCGAGCGCGGTGATTTCCAGTGCTCCTCCAGGGCTTGGAAGCGCGCGTCGAGCTCGAGCGGAGTGCTGTAGCGCTGCAGGCCTGGATGGAGCTCGGTGAGCGCGCGGCGCAGCAGGACGAGGTCGGCGGAGAGCGCGTCCGCGGTCAGCACGCTCTCCGCGCTCAGCGGCGTCGCCTCGGGCGGGGCCTGCGGAGCGTCTTGCGGAACGGGCGGCAGGCTGGTTGCCAAGGCGAAGACTGCGGCGAGAAACATGGCTGCAAACGGTACGGGGCCCGGCCGTACGTCGCCAACTTGGGCCCCGTGCGAGCGTGCAGCACGAAGTGCTTCGTTCGACTTTGTGTGGTCGAGTCGAGCGCGCCGGCGCCGTCGCTGGTGCGCGGCGCTACGCTCGTGCGATGGCGCCGATCACGAAGTTGCTCTCGAGTCTGCTCGCGCGTGCGCGCGGCCTTCCGGCGCGCTGGCGCGTTCCACGCAGCCCTGCGCGCGCTGCGCCGTCCAAGAAACACGCGCTGTGGAGCTGCCTGAGCGGCGCGCTCGGCGTGCTCGTGATCGTGTGGATCACCGAGTGGGTCGGTTATCCGCTGCTGATCGGCTCGTTCGGCGCCTCGGCCGTGCTGCTGTTCGGCGTCACCGAATCGCCGCTCTCGCAGCCGCGCAACCTGATCGGCGGGCACCTGATTTCCGCGGCCGTCGCGGTCGCGGTCGTGGCGCTCGTCGGCTCGAGTCCCGCGACCATCGCGCTCGCGGTCGGACTGTCGATGTTCGCGATGCACCTCACGCACACCACACACCCGCCGGGCGGCGCGACAGCGCTGATCGGCGTGCAAGGCGGCGCGCAACTCGGCTTCATCTTCGTGCCGGTGCTCGCGGGAGCGCTGATCCTGCTCGTCACGGCTCTGATCACGAACAACCTCGTTCACCACCGCCGCTATCCGCTGCACTGGTGGTGAGCTGGAGCCATTCGGCCTTCGCCAAGTCTCAGGAATCTCGCCGTGTCCAACACTCGAAGCCGTCCTTTGTTCGCGCGTCGTCTGTTCCTGCTTGCGCTGCTCACGGGGGCGAGCGCATGCGCGAGCGCTCCGGCGAAGCCGCAGACGTTCGTCGTGCGTCTCAAGCCCGGCCAGGAGCTGGTTCACGAACTGCGCGAGCTCGCCAAGCGCGAACAGCTGCGCGCGGCGAGCGTTGTCAGCGCGGTGGGGAGCCTCACCGACGTGGCCTTGCGGCTGGCGAACAAGGAAGCGACCACGCGCTACAGCGGGCACTTCGAAGTCGTCTCGCTCTCGGGATACCTCGCCGCCGGTGAGTTCCACCTGCACATGGCGGTCAGCGACGGCGACGGGCGCACGCTCGGCGGGCACGTGATGGAAGGCAATCGCGTGTACACGACGTTGGTGATCGCGGTGCAGGAGCACACGCACCTCGTGTACCGGCGCGAATTCGATCCCGCCTCGGGCTATCCCGAGCTCGTGATCGAGCGCCGCTGACGCCCGATGTGACTTTTTCAGGGTTTTGTGCGGCGTGGCCGACGGCTCGATCGACGCGCGCCATCCGCACGCGCGTCGGCTCGGTGGTCGTTGGGATGCGACCGCGGCCCCCGAGCGGAACGTGCACACAATCTTCCAGCCCGCTGCCACCGCGCCGTGACGGACGGACCGCCTTCTGGCGGCGGTGTGGACGTGCGCTTGCTCGATCCACGGGCGAACACTCGACAGCCCTCGTGCGCTCGCAGGCGTCCACGCGCCGCAGCACTACGTGTCGAGGTGCGTGAGCACTTCGACCAAACGCTCGAGCACTTCCGCGTCGCCGGCCCCGGCAAAGTTGCGCAGCACGGTTTCTTTGGCGAACAGAGTCACGAGATAGCGCAGGCGTTTGGCCGGCACGTCGGCGACGGACTCGTAGTCCTTGTGCGCCGCGTTGAACTCCCAGCGTCCTTCGCGCAGCCGCGAGCGCCAGCGTTCGCCGCGCGCTTGCACGGCGACCGGCTCAGGGATGCCTGAGGCGCGCTCTTGGCCGGCGAGTTCGGTGAGCACGTCGATCGCCACGCGCGCACTGGCTCGTGCTTCACCAGCAGTCGCCTGCACGACGAGCGTCGCCTGCGCTGCTTCCTCCGGAGCTGCGTAACGTGCAACGTCTGCATCCGCTGACAACACACCGGCGCCTTCGAGCGTCCAGGTCCACGTCACGACGCCGCTCACGCGCCGGCCGTCGGCGTCGAGCGCCTTCGCGCGTAGCGAACGTTGCGCTGCGGGC
The DNA here is from genome assembly GCA_016795325.1 of Planctomycetota bacterium. Taxonomy (GTDB): domain Bacteria; phylum Planctomycetota; class UBA1135; order UBA1135; genus WYBT01. The sequence continues at coordinate 76,158 of JAEUHY010000025.1, read as the reverse complement.
GCGAGGCGCAGGCGGCCGGGCTCGACGCGCACCCGCGCGAGCGGACCAGGCGGGAAGAGTTGCGGCTCCTCGAGCTCGTCGTCGTCGCGCTCATCGCGCGCCTGCTCCGCGCTCGCTTCGCTCACGCCAGACTCCGGCGTTCCGAGCGCGGCGCCATCGGACAGCGCGGGCCCCGACGTCGCGCCTTGCGCGGCGCGTCCAGCGCCATCGCCAGGAGCTGCGCCGCCGTCACCGCTGGACGCCGCGCCACGCGCGCGCACGCCTGGCAACTCGTACTCAGGCAGCGACGTCGCAACGCGGCGGAACGCCGCGCGAATCTTGCGCGCGAGGCCCTGTTCCTGCTCTTGCTCGCGCGCGGCTTCGTCCTCGCGCAACACCGCCATCAACTCGAACTCGAGCCGCGCCAGCGCGTCGAGAAATGCAACGGCGCTGTCGGTCGGCAAGAAACCGCGGCGCGTGCTCGGTGCGACTTCGAGCTCGGGGTAGTCGATGACTCCCTCCAAACGCCCCGAATCCCACGGCGCGCGCGGCCCGCGCTCGTCGTCGCAAGCCGCGAGATCGTCGAGCACCGTCGTGCCGCCGCAGGCGAGCTGCACGCGGCCCTTGCGTTCGACGTCGGCGCCGACGAGGTACAGCTCGAGCCGCGCGTCTTCGTGCCCTGGCACCGCCAGCGCGGTGAACTGCGGCAACGCGCGGCCGAGGAAGCGCTGCGGTTTGACGACGAAGTGCTTGTGCGCGAGCCCGCGTGCGATGCGGTCGTGGATGTGCACTTCGACATCGCGCTGCAGCAACTGACCGCGCAACTCGCTCGAGAGGTACGCCTGCAAACGACCGGGGCGGATCTGCCGCGCCGCGCCTTCGTCGACGCCGCGGATCACGATCTCGGTGAACGTCGGGCCTTCGTGCGTGCGCCGCGCGCGCGAGAGTTCGATCGAGGCCTCTTCGCGGTCGCGTTCGAGCCGCAACACGACGATTTCGCCGCCGTCGACGCGGCTGCGGATGTCCATCCAGCGGCCCACGGACCAGAAACCGAGCAAACCGATGCCGTACTTGCCCAGCGCCATGAGCTGCTGGCGTTCCGTCGGCGTGAGCGAGCGCTTGTGGCTGTGTCCGATGGTCTGCGCGATGCGCTGCAGAGCTTCGCGCCGCTCGAGCTGCGGAAACACGCCGACGCCGTCGTCGAGGATGCGCAGCACGCGCGTCTGGCTCTCGTTCGCCCACGACAGCTCGATGCGCCGCGCCTGTGCATCGAGCGAGTTCTGCACCAGCTCGCACACCGCCTTGCGCGGATCGTTCTGACTGCGCGCGAGCAGGCGGATGAGGTCGAACGGATTGGCGGGCTTGAGCTTGACCTTCTGCGCGTTGCGCGCGCTTCGTTGGGCAGCCATCGGCGCATCGTAGCCGGGCCGTTCACCAGCGTCGCCGCGAGTCCGAGCGTCGGATCGACGTCGCGCCGCGAAGGACGGAGCGCGTCGTGATCGGCGCTGGAAGCTCTTGCCCTGCGGTGCGAGGGCGTCGCATCGAAGTTGTCGGCGCCCACGAGCGGCGACGCAAGCGCTCACGCCTGCACCAAGCTCCGCTCTGCGCCACGCGCCGGCGCCGAACGCCCGCTCAGGCTGCCGCGTCGATGCGGGCGCGTTGGGTCCACTTGGCGAGCCGCGCTTCGAGCTCGTCGCGCCGCACAGGCTTGGCGAGGTAGTCGTCCATGCCCGCGGCATGGCAGCGCTGTTCGTCGCCGGCGAGAGCGTTGGCGGTGAGCGCGAGGATCGGCGTGTGCGTGTTCGGTCCGGGCGCCGCGCGGATCGCACGCGTCGCTTCGAATCCGTCGAGCTCGGGCATCTGGCAGTCCATCAAGATCACGTCGAAGGCCTGCTCCTGCGCCGCGCGCACGGCCTCGGCGCCGGTGGCCGCATGGCTCGCGCTGCAGCGCAACTTCTCGAGGAGCGCCCTCGTCACGCGCCAGTTCACCGGATTGTCTTCGGCGACCAGGACTCGCAGTCCGGGCCGCAGCGGCGCGCCGGCGCCCGCGTCGGCGTGTTCGCGCTCGCGCGCGACGAGCAGCGTGGCGACGAACTCCGAACCGCGTCCCAATTCGCTCTGCACGCGCAACTCGCCGCCCATCAGGCGCACGAGGTCACGCGCAATCGACAGCCCCAGTCCGCTGCCGCCGAAGCGGCGCGTCGTGGATGCGTCGCCCTGGGTGAACTTCTCGAAGATCGCTTCGAGCCGCTCGGGTGCGATTCCGATTCCGCTGTCGCGCACGCGCAACTCGAGCTCGAGTTCTCCCGTGGAGCGCTCGCGCGCGCTCACGGACAGCGTCACCGCGCCGCGCTCGGTGAACTTGAACGCGTTGCCCAGCAGATTGAACAGCACTTGGCGCACGCGCGTCGCGTCGCCGAGGACCGCGCCCGGGACGTCGGGCGCGATGTTCACGGCGAAGCTCAGCCCTCTGGCCGCGGCCGTCGGCGCGAAGTGCCGCTCGAGATCGACCAGCAAGCCGCGCAGGCCGAACGGCGCCCGTTCGAGCACGACCTTGCCGGCTTCGATCCGGCTCACGTCGAGCACGTCGCTGAGCAGCGCGAGCAGGTGCGTTCCCGAACTGCGCATCGTCTCGACCCACTCGCGTTGCGCGGGTTTGAGCTCGCTCTCGGCGAGCAGTTCGAGCGTGCCGAGCACGCCGTTGAGCGGCGTGCGGATCTCGTGGCTCATGTTCGCCAGGAACACGCTCTTGGCGCGGTTCGCGCTGTCCGCGAGCGCGAGCATGCGTGCGCTGTGCCGCGCGGCAAACAAGCACACGGCCGTCGCGCCGAGCGCGAGGCCGATCAGCAGCGCGGTCCGACCGCGGCGCGCCGCGGCGATCGCATCGAGCCACTCGCGCGCTTCGAAGTCCACGCTGAGCACGGCGTCGAGCGAACCGTCGGGGCGGCGCATCGGGTAGTACGCGCTGACCCACGTGCCCCAGCGGTCTTCGATGATCTCGTGATCGAAGTTCGCCTCGCCCTCGAACGCGCGCAGCAGCGCGGGCGTCACGTCCTCATCGTCGAAGCGCTCGCCCAGTTCGGTGCGCGCCTCGCGCTCCGTGCTGTACACGCCGTCGCGGTTGTAGTCCGTCTCCGAGTCGACCCACAGCAGCACCGCGCCGTCCGCACCGCGCCGGAAGCTGTAGATGTCCGCCACGCGTGGATTGGCCGCGAGCCAGCGGCGCTGCGCGTCGATCACCCCGAGGTAGAGCGGATCGTCGGGCGGCGTGTCCGGGCCGAGGCGCCAGTGTTCGAGGTGCTCCAACTCGCGCGCGTACACCGGCCCGAAACCAGCCACCGTGCTCTCCAGCCGCGCGCGTGCGGCGTGGCCGGCGTGGTCGATGCACCAGCAGCCGCCGAGCGCCGCCAGCGCCCACGACAACGCAGCGAGCCAAGCCGGCATGCGCGGCATGCCCAAGGTCCGCCAGCGGCGCAGGCCGTAGAGGCACGCGGCCGCCGTCGCGGCGACGTACGCGGCTTGGTCGAGGTGGGCTGCGAGGGGCATCGAGGGCGTGTCGGCCCAAGTCGCTTCGACCGTATCGCAGTGCAAACTTGAAACGTCCCCGCGCGGGACCCGCTTACGCCCTCGGGCGCGTAGCGCTCAGGGGCAAACGTCGAGGCGCAGCCCGTGGCTGAGGCCCACCGTCGAACCATCCGGCGCGGCCGGATCGCGGAACCAGCCCTGGCAGTACAGGACGTCGCCCGGTTGGCACAGCGCGAGCGAGAAGGGGAAATTCGCGGCACCGGCCGCGTCGAGTTGCCGCACGGCGAGGCGCTTGAGCGGCGCGGCCACGTACAGATTGCCGCCGTTCCACGGCGCGTTGTTCGGCGCGAACCCGTAGAAGGCGATCGACGACTTGTCGGGCAGGGCCTGCGAGAGCCGCAGCGAGAGGTTGCCCGCGGCGATCGACACGCTGCCCAGCGTCGCGAGCTGCGGCGAGCTGCCCGCGCTCGTGACCTTGCTCGACCCGTAGGCCACCGGAACGGCGCAGCGGAATTGCGCCAGGATCGGGCCGGTGTTGTTGAGCGACTTCCAGTTCTCCGCCGCGTCCGGCGCCGGCTCGGCGATGCCGAGCGCCTCGCCGTTGAAGCTGACGTTGGGGTTGGAGAAGTACTGCACGCGCTGGCCCGGCGCGTAGGCCATCACGGTGCGGTACGCGCCCGATGCGGTGCGGTAGCCGAACGAGTACGGATAGGCGCCGATCGACGCGTTGGCGCGGTCGTGGGCGCAACCCATGTTGTGGCCGAGCTCGTGTCCGAACGAGTAGTAGCCCGTGGCGCAGACGCGCGAGGTCACGGAGAAGGCGCGGTCCTCGAAGTTCGCCGAGGGCGAGGTCATCAAGTAGCCGATGCCGCAGTACTGCGACCCGGCGACGATCAGCGCGACCATGTCCGCGCCGTACTGGTCGCGCAGCGTGTGCGCTTCGTCGACGAAGCCGTCGCCGTCGATGCGCAGCTGCGAGAGCATGCTCGAGAAGCTCGTCACCTCGTCGAACCCCAGCGCTTCGGCTTGGTGCACCAGCCGCAGGCGTTGCGTCACCTGGCTGTTCGCGTAGGCCTGGTTCGTCTCCGCGATCGCGAGGTTGACCTTGGCTTGGATCGCGGCCTCGCCGCCTTCGACGAGCAGCGCCTCGCTCGTGTAGAGCACGAGCACGTCGATCGTCGGCGCGGGGGTCGGCGCGCTCGAGGCCGCGACTCCGGCCGGCGCGCTGAACGGCGGCGTGCTCGGCGCCCCGGTCGACGACGGCGCACCCACCGCGAGCGACGCGTCGGTTCCGCACGGCGGCATGGCGTTCTCGTCGACGCTGCGGATGCGGTGCAGTCCCTGGCCATCGAACTCGACGGCGTAGAGTTGGCCGCCCGCGCGCAACGAGCCGACGGCGACGTCGTCGAGCACCGAAAAAACCGCGGAGCCCAGCGGGTCGTTCAGCACCACGCCGCTCCACACGACGCCGTCGCGCCAGCTCGGCTCGAGCGAGGTGCGCGCCAGCGTGAGCCGCGCGCCGCTCGGCAGTTCGAGTTCGAAGGTCTGCGGTGTCGGGTCGCGCAGCAACTCGACGCGCAACATCCCGCTCGCGACGCCCGGCGCGTTCGCGGCGCCGTCGAAAGCCTCGAACAGGACGGTCTGCGCGCCCGCGGAGCTTGCGAACAGTGCGCTGATCAGGGTTGAAAGGGCAAACGCGCGGACGGGGACGGTGGGGGAGCGTTGCATCGTGAGGTAGACGGGACTGGGCGGACCGCGGTTCGCTGAATTCTCCGTCACCGCGGCGGCGCGCGTAAGCCCGCGGCCGCCGCTTGCCGCTGGATGTGGTCGTCGCCCGCTGCGCTGGGCCGTCGCTGCGGCCTGCGCGGACCTACGGGCCTGGCCGCAGTCCGCTCGGGGCCGCGCCGTCGACGGCGAGGAGCAGCGAGCTCCAAGCCAGCGAGTCGGCCTGCTCGTGCGGCGCGTGCTCGGCGAGCGAGAGCAGCGGCCGCCGCTCGCGGTCGAACACCTCGAGCGTCGTGCGCCGCCCGTGCAGGCGCCACACCTCGCCGATCGCGCTCGGTGCGACGTGCAACGCTCCGGCGTCGCCGACGAGGTTCCACCACGCGCCGGCCGTCGCGAAGTGGCCTTCCACGCGACCGGCGAGCAACGTCGAGCGCCCGCCGGCCGCAGCGCGCAGCGGGAGGCCGCGCCGCGCGCTCAACTCGAGCGTGGCGCCGACCGCTTGCGGCGCGAGCGCCTGCGCGCAGCCGCGCGCGCGTTGGCGCAGCACACGCTCGTACGCGAGTCCGTTGCGCCACAGCAGCGGCTCGAGGCTCGCGCTGCGCCCGCTCGCGGCCCACTGCAGCGCCAGCGTTTCCGCAGTTGCGCACGGCGTATGGCCGCGTTCGGCGAGCGGGCGCAGCGCCGGCGCCGGGCGGTCCTCGCGGCGGTCTGCGAACACGTCGAGGAACGCGTCGAGCACGCGCCGGTTGCTCCCCGCGATCAGTTCGAGCGTCCAGGCGAGCTCTCCGTCGTCGTCGCAGAACGACAGGCCGCGGCGCGTGCGCAAGCGCGTGAGCACCTCGAAGGCGTAGGCGCCGGACCAGCGCCGCGGGTCGGAGTGCAACACGATCTGCGGGCCGTCGAAGCTGAGCGCGTCGGGGCCGCAGCGCGGCGCACCGAAGGTTCCGCACAGCTCGAGCACGCAGCCGGGGCGCTCGCTGCGCGCGCTCACGCGCCCGAAGGCGCACAGGTTGGCGGCCAGCGCGGGCCAGTTGGGTTCGAGCGGAACCAGGCCGTCGTGCACGCGCGCCTCGAGCAGGGCGAGCGGCGTGGCGCCGAGCCGTCCGGCGGCCTCGGGCAGGCCCAGGTGCGGTTCGGCAACCTCGAGTTGGGCCCAGCGGGCGCGCAGGGCTCGTGCGGCGGGTTCGGGAGCGGAGTTCAGCATGGGGCGGCGCGTTTTCGATGTCTGCGACTGAGACCTAGTCTCATCATGAAGGGCCGGCCGGTCAAGCGATCCGCTCCGCGAGGGCGTTCCGACGGCCTTGGGGGCGCGCGGCAGGCACCCGTCGACTCGGAGCGCTGCTCCCGGGGGCGGAACTCGGCGCTCGGATGACCGCGACGGACCCTCGCGGCGCTCCAAGCCGAAGCGAACCGGCGGCTCGCTCGAGGCGGAGGCGGATCTCGTCGGTGCACGTGGGGCCGTCATCGCAGGACTGCTCGCACGCTCGCTCGCGCGGCGAGCACGAGTGCGGCGCCAGCGGACGGGGGCCGGGTCGGACCGTACGCGCCCTCGGTTCGCGCGCCGAGCCGGACGTCGCACCCGAGCGCAACGGAACTCGACGGACCTCGCGCGAGTGCGGGCGCCCGCGGCGGTCCCGGGGACACGTCGCTCCGAACTCATCCGAGCGCGGCGCGCGCGAGCTGAGCCCGAGCGATGGGGAGCACCACGGGCGAGCGCCACTCGAAGGCGCTCGTGCAAGCGACGTCGCCGGTCCGTCGCTCGGTGGAGCTCCTCGGCCGCGAGCGCGCGCTGAGCGACCCGAGGAGCACCGAGTCGGCTTGCTGGTCACGCGAGTGCAGCTCGTCGCGCACTCGGCGATCCGAGCTACGCCGACCGAGGCGACGAACGGACAGCAGTCTCGGCGCCTCGTTCGCGCGTGCGACGAAGCGTCGAGCCGCGCGTCGACAGAGCGAAGTTGGCGTCGCTCGTCTGCGCGAGCGCGGCAGAACAGCGCGACACAACGCGGTGTTCGTTGACTCGCATGGCGAGATCGACAGTGGAACAGCGGCGCGGCGCAGCTAGCATCCACGTTGGAAATGTTCGAACGCGCGCGAGCACTGTGGGCAGCCGACACCGACGACGTCGGCCCGGGCGGAGTGTGGCCCGCGGCTGTGTTGTCGGGTTGCGCGAGCGCCGCGTTGTTCGCCGCGAGCGCGTGGTTCGCGTTGCAGGCGCACAGCTTCGGCGCGAGCGTCGACCTCGGCGACTGGGTCGCGCTGCACGCGTTCGTCGGGCTGGCGAGCGGAGTGTTCGTCACCTGGCTCGTGGTCGCCGGCGAGCGCTACGACCGCCTGCTCGCGGCGCCCGGACACGGCCGTGTCGCCGCGGTGCGCCTTTCGGCGCTCGTCGCCTGCTGCGCGTGCGTGTGCGTGGCCTTCACGCGACCGCTCGATCCGCGGCAAGCGCTGCTCCTCGCGCTCGCCTGCGGCGCCTCGGCGCTGGTGATCGGCGCGCTGCTCGTGCAACTCTCGCGCAGCACCGCTTCGGCGGGCCTGCCGCGCCTCGATCCGCTGCGTGTGGCGCCGTTCACCGCGCTCCTGTTCGTCCCGCTCCAGGACGGCGCGACCTGCGACTCCCTCGCGGAGGCTTGGCGCGTCATGCTGGAGCGATGAACCAACCCGCGAGCCCCACGCCCGCCGCGACGCGGCCCCTCGAAGTCCCTGCGCCGATCGGCGAGCCGCGCGCCGATGCGCTGCGCAAGTTGATCGCGATCGTCGACCGCCTGCGCGCGCCGGACGGTTGCCCGTGGGACCGCGAGCAGACGCTCGCTTCGACGGCGCCGCACCTCGTCGAAGAAGCGCACGAGCTGCTCGAGGCGATCGAACACGGCGACGATCCGCATACCGTCGAAGAGGCCGGCGATCTGCTGATGGGCATCGTGCTGCTCGCGCGCATCGCACAGGACGCGGGCCGCTTCGATCTCGCGCGCGTCGGTGAGGCCGTGTGCGAGAAGCTCGTGCGTCGCCACCCGCACGTGTTCGGCGACGTCGCGGTGAGCACGGCGGGCGAAGCGCTTTCGAACTGGGAGGCGATCAAACGCGCCGAGCGCGCGGCGAAGGCCGCCGACACGAGCGCGCTGGCGGGAGTGCCCGTCGCTCTGCCCGCGTTGCAGCGCGCGCAGCGCATGGGCTCGAAGGCGATCCACGCCGGATTTCGCTGGAGCGACGTGAGCGGGGCGCTCGCCAAGGTGCGCGAAGAGGTGGGCGAGCTCGCCGAGGAGGTCGAGCGCGCCGACGTGCTGGGAGCGCGCGAGGTCAAGCTCAGCGACGCGCAGCGCGAGCGCATCGAACACGAACTGGGCGACGTGTTCATCGCCGCGGCGTTCCTCGGCAACTACTTGGGCATCGATCCCGAGCGCGCGACCCGCGGCGCGCTGCGGCGCTTCGACTCGCGCTTCCGTTCGATGGAGCGCGACCTCGCGCGGCCGCTGGCGCAGTGCACGCTCGACGAGATGATGGCGGCCTGGAAGCGCGCCAAGGAAGAGACTCGAGAACAGGGCTGAACCCGCACGTTTCGTGTGCGGAACTCCGCCGCACGACGGCGCGGCTCGAACGATTCGGCGGGGGTCTGTGAGCGCGCGGAGGAACCGGCGCAGCGACAGGTCACTGAAGCGGATTGAATGGGCGCGGCGCAACAATTCGCCGCAAGCGCGCGCGTTCCCTCATGTCCTGATTCCCAATCTCGTCGAAGATCTCGATGGCCGCGCCGCCCCTGGTGGCGTTGCTGCGGTTCGGCGACCTATTCAGGTGGCCGGGAAGCCTCGCGCCTTGCCAGGAGCGCTGATTCCAGCGACCTCTTCGACGGACTTCGGAAACAGGACTCCGGCGCGCGCACGTTGCTCACGCTGGCGCGGCTCGAAGTTTCGTCGGGCATCGTCGCTCTAGGCGCCTGCGCACGGGCCCGATCTGCGGTGTCGCGAGCTCGTCGCGTGCGCGCATCGGACGACGTGGGGAGGGGGCGCGCGCCGTCGCAGTGCGCGGATCGCCGCCGCGAGCGCGCGTTCCTAGCGCCGCGCGAGCCAGCTCTGCAGCGTGCGCGCGTCGACGAGGCCCGCCTGCTGGCGCACCACGCGGCCGCGCTCGAGCACGACGAAGTTCGGAATGCCCTGCACGCCGAAGCGCGCGGCGAGCTCGGGTTCGGCGTCGGTGTCGACCTTCAGGACGAGCGCGCTGCCGGCGGTCGTGCGCGCGGCTTGCGCGACGTGCGGCGCCGCGGCTCGGCACGGGCCGCACCAGGCGGCCCAGAAGTCGACCAGGATCGGCAGCTCGCTGCCGTCGACGATCGCCTCGAAGGCGCGCGCGTCGACTTCGAGCGGCTCGTCCACCGGCGCGAGCTGGGCTCCGCAGGCGCCGCAGCGGCCTGCGTCGCCCAGGCGTTCGAGCGGCACGCGGTTGGAGCGCGCGCACTGCGGGCAGGCCTGCATCAGGTGGGGGAGTCGCACTTGCATGCGAGCTTCGTAGCACCGCCGCTGGGGAATTCGATGCGGCGTAGGGCCCGCAGCGAGGTGTTCGGAGCGCGGCGTCGTCGCTGGTCCGCGCGCTCCGGCGGCGTCCGCGGTCGGAGCGCGAGGGGGGCGCGTTGGCCGAAGCGGCGGAAGGCCGTCGCCGTCCGCGGGAACGACGGTCGTCCCAGGCGCTGCCGCGCAGCCAGCTCGCCGCCGCGCCCGCGAGGCGCTGCGCTATGCTCCTCGGTTCGCCTGCGGACCGCGAGCGCCTGTCGGGCGCGCACGGCGCGCAGCTCTCTTCTCCGATGCCGCCCACCCGCACCAAGCCGTCCGCCGTCGTCTCGCTCGTCCACCTCGGTTGCGCGCGCAACCTGATCGACTCCGAGCTGATCCTCGGGCGGCTCGCCGACCAGGGTCTCGTGGTCTCGGGCGACCCCGCCGCGGCCGACACGATCGTGCTCAACACCTGCTCGTTCATCGGGCCGGCGCGCGAAGAGTCCGAGCGCAACATCAAGGAGCTCGTCAAACGCAAGAAGCGCGGCGAGATCGAGCGCGTGGTCGTCGCCGGCTGCCTCGTGCAGCGTTTCCAGCATCAGCTCGAGAAGCGCTTCCCCGGCGTCGACTTGTTCGCCGAGATCTCGGACGGCGCCGAGCTCGCCAAGGCCATCAAGGCGCTCTCGCTGGGCGAAAGCGTGCCGCGTTACCTCTCCAACGGCGGCTTGCGCGAGCCTTCGCGCGACGCGTCGCGCTTGCTCTCGACGCCCAAGAGCTTCGCCTACCTGCGCATCAGCCACGGCTGCGACCACACCTGTTCGTTCTGCGCGATCCCCGCGATCCGCGGCAAGCACCGCAGCAAGCGGCCCGACGACGTACTCAGCGAAGCGCGCGAGCTGATCGACGCGGGCGTGAAAGAACTCGTGATCGTCGCCGAGGACTCGACCGCCTGGGGCCGCGACATGGGGCTCGAGCTGCCCGACCTCGTCGAGCCGCTCGCAGACCTGCCCGGCGATCACAAGATCCGCGTGATGTACGCGTACCCCAATCGCTTCCCGTGGAAGCTGACGCGCCTGCTGCGCGAGCACCCGCGTGTTGCGCCCTACCTCGACATTCCCGTGCAGCACATCGCGACGCCCGTTCTGCGCGCCATGCGCCGCGCCGGCTCGGGCGATCAAGTGCGTGCGACGCTCGATCGCCTGCGCGAAGAGGTTCCGAACATCACGCTGCGCACCACGTTGCTCGTCGGCTTCCCCGGCGAGACCGACGCAGACGCCGCCGAGCTCGTCGAGTTCGTCAAGCAGTACAAGATCGGCCGCCTGGGCGCGTTCACCTACTCGCCCGAGGAAGGCACGAGCGGTTTCGAGCTCGAGAACGATGTGCCCGCGAAGGTCGCTCGCGCGCGCCACAAGGCCGTGCTCGCGGCGCGCGATTCCGTTCTGCGCGACTCCCAGGGCGCGCTGGTGGGCGAGACGCTCGAGGTCTTGATCGACGAAGCCGCTTCGAAGGCTCACCCGATCGCTCTCGGCCGCACGTTGATGGACGCGCCCGAAGTGGACCTCATCGTGCGAGTCGAGAAGTGCAAGGCCGCCGTCGGCGCGCGCGTTAAGGCGGAGATTCTTGGCCTTGACGAGGAATCGAACCTCGTTGCGCGCGTTGTAAAGTAGGGGCGGCGCGCGCTGTCCGCTTTCGGATTGAGCCGCTCAGTTGCTGATCGTCTCTAATCTGCGCGTCTTCGTCCGTCGTGCGCGATCCATCGGCTCCGGACTAGAACGGCGTCCCAGTGTCTTCCGACGCCTGTGGCGTGGACGACGCGGGCGCAGCAGCGCTCACCTGTCGCAGTTTCGACGCAAGATCCGCTGCCAGTTTCGACAGGCCCTCTCCGTTTGAGAGATACCGGAGAACTCGATGATGCCGCATGTCGAATGGTACGTCCTCTAGGCTCTGAGAGATCGGAATGACGTGCTTACCGAGAGTGTGGGCGACTCCGGTTTCGTACATGACGTTGGCGTTGCGGCCGGTGAAGTCCACGACCACCACTTGAGCTCGGTAGATGAGGCTGAAGATGTCTTGAACGATCGTCGTATCCTCCCAGATATCATCAGCCCGAAGGCAGCGAAGACCGCATTCTGCCGTGGCACGCTTGATCGACTCGTGGACTGCGGCGAACTTCATGTCGAACGGCATCATCACTGCAACCAGATCGAGTTCCACCGAACCGTCTGGGATCTGGAATACGTGTGGAGCGAATGTGATCCGGCGTTCCGCTGGTCTCGCCGAAACGTACGTCGAGTCCGCAGGAGCCTTTTCTTCCAGGTACGATTCTATGATTGGAAGAGTGCGCGGATCTCTCTCCACCATCTCCCGCAGGACTGTAAGCACGTTCCCAGCGTAGTCTTCGTCACCCCACGATAGGCTGCGCAGGAGGCGTGGGTGTCGCGTGATCAATTCCGTCGCCCCGGTGAGTAGTCCGAGCTCTTCCCAGTTGCCAGCATCGAAGCCGCTGACGATCCGTGCTCGGAGGTCGATTAGGCGATAACCCAAAGCCGTGTTCATGGTTGTTGTCCAATGGGGGCAGTGTGCGATAGCCGTGCTTGTTCGTGAACGAACGCGGCGCGCGCGCGCACCGTGCTCGCCTGACTCAGCTCACGTTCCAACCGTCCGCCAATCATCGCCCGGCATGATGCGGCGCATGAACTCGTCGAACAGCGGGACCGTGAACGCCGTGTCGCCGTGGTTGGGGCTCCAGATCATGCCCTTGTCGATCAGCGCGCTGCGCGTCGGCGCGAGGCTGGTCACGGTGCGCTCGAGCTGCGCAGAGATATCGCCCGAGCGGTGCGGGCCGGGGCCGAGTTCGGCCATGGCGCGCAGGTAGCGCTTCTCTGACGGCGTGAGCCGATCGAAGCGCACGCGGAAGAAGCTCTCGTCGAGCGCTGCGATCGCCGACTTCGACGCGGCATCCACATCCTTGCGCGTGATCGGTGAGTGGCTCGCCGCGTCCCAGGAGTGCTTGCCCCACTCCTGCAGGAAGTACGGGTAGCCGTGGGTCTGCGCCACGATGCGATCGAGCGCGTCGGCTTGAACCTCGACGCCCTCGTCGCGCGCGGGCTTGTCGATGGCGAGCTTGGCCGCCTCCGCCGGCAGCGGGCCGATCTCTGGAAAGTCGAACAGTCGCTCGGCGTATGACTTGGCGCGCCCCATCCGCCCGCGCAGTTGCGGCAGTCCGGCGCCCACGAGCACGACCGGCACGTTGCGTTGTGCCGTTCGATGGAGCGCGGTGATCAGAGCCGCGAGTTGGTCTTCCTCTACGTACTGCAACTCGTCGACGAAGATGGCGAGCGCTGTCTCGGCCTTCTTCGCCGCTGCGCCGGCGGCCTCCAGTAGCGCCTGGAGGTCGTGCTCCAGATCGCCATTGTCCGCGAGGCCCGGCTCGGGTTCGAAGTCGAGCCCGACCTCGATGTCCGCATAGGTTGCCTTCAACGCCTTCGCGAATCCCGCGAGCGCACGCAGCGCCTTGTTCGCAAGCTGCTTGGCCTTCTCGGTGCGCGAGAGTCGGAGTAGCGCCTGACGCAACTGAGGCGCGAGCATCGCCGGCAGCGAGCGGCTCTCCGGCGCCTCGATGCGCAAGGTGTGGATCCCCGCGGCCTGAGCGTCGTCGCGCATCCGGTCGAGGAGCACCGTCTTGCCGACGCCGCGTAGCCCGACCATCAGGACGCTCTTCGTCGGGCGACCCAGGCGCACGCGCTCGAGTGCGACGCGGACGCTCTCGAGCAGGTCGTCGCGGCCGGTCAGGGCCGGAGGCGGCGTACCGGCGCCGGGCGCGAAGGGGTTGCGGATCGGGTCCATGCCGCGATTGTAGCAATCTTAGCGATCTTATCCGCGCGACATAAGATCGCTAAGGTCGCTATAAACGCAGCGTCGAGCGGGCTGAAGGCGAGCGCAGCTGTCCCCGACCTACTTCCCGCCCTCGCGCGTGAAGTCGAAGCGCCGCGGCGTGCCGCCCTTGATGTAGCCCGTCGTGGCGCTCAGGCCGCCTTCGGCGGAGAGCTCGTAGACGATGCGTTTGGGGTAGTCGTGGCGCGGATTGTCGAAGACGGCGCGCTGTGCGGTGAGCTCGGTGAGCACGAATTCGGTCGCGGCGGCGCCGCCGGGTTGTGCGATGTAGACCAGCCCGCCGTCGCGCTCGACGATGCGCAGGTACTCGAAGGCGTTCATCTTGCCGCTGGTGTTGATCGTGCGAGAGATGGCGAGCATCGCGCCGCCGGCGGGCGGGCTCCAACGCTCTTCGATCGAAGAGCCCGAGCTGCGTTTGCCGACCCAGGGGCCGGCGAGCCAGTTGAGATCGCTGATCTTGGCCTTGGCGGGCGTCGGCAGCGGAATGTCCTCCGCGTGGCGGTAGAGCGCGAGCGACTCGCTCACGATCGGCGGCTCGACGACGACACGCACGAGCAGTCCGTCGGGCGTGGGGCGGAACGAGCGTTGGATGCGCTTGATGGAGGTGGGCGATTCGCCCGCGAGGCGCTCGAACGCGACCTCGTACTCGAACACGCCGTCCTTCCACGAGCCGCGGTAGCGCGAGATCGTGTCCTTCTCCTTGATCTCGGTGACCGAGCCGTCGAGCGCGACGCGCACGTTGCGGTGGCCCGAACCGTGTCCGTCGAGCACGACCGCGCCTTCCTCGACACGCATCGAGAACTTCGACGACATGGGCGGGCCGAGTTGCTCGAGCGCGCGGCCTTCCGTCTTGTCTTCCACGTAGATCCACTCGCCGTCCACAGCACTTGCGGCGCGCTCCTGCGACGAGCGCGCGCTCAACGCCAACGCGGCGCACAGGGTGACGACGAAAACCACTGTCGCTGACAACCATGTTCGGACTTGCATCGAGTTCCTTTCGTGCTGGCTCGAAGGAATCCTACGGACCCACGGCTGGACCTGTGTCTCGGGCCGTTGCCCGAAGGGCTCCCTCAACGCACGGAGCACGCGGGCCGTCTCGGGCCGCGCGCTCGCCCGACCAACTCGTGAGCCCGTACTGCAAGCGCCGGATCATCCTGCTCTGCGGCGTTTTCTTTCCACGTGTGGCGTCCTCTAGCCGCCTTGCACGTCGCTTCTGGCGGCGCCCGCCGAAGAACCTGCAGGATAGGCGCTCCGACGTTTTCGCTACGCGGTTCCTGAATAGGTCGGACTAGACCGGCCTCCGGAGCGCAGTTCGCGCACGCCCAACCTTCACCCAACAGAACCGCCGACGTTCTGCTGACGCAGCAAGCGGGCCCCCGACGGTCCGCGCGCCGCGTGGCATCCCGTTGTTGTGATCCAACGCTTGGGCACAGTTCTCGCCGCGCCTCGGGGCGCGGCACGTCGGGTGTTCCGATTGGCTGCGGCGACGATTGGCACGCGTCGCGCTCCGCGCAGCGTGCGTCGCCACGGCGCGCTCCACGTCTCCGCCGACGGCGGCGGGCGTAGCGTCGGCTGCCGTGAACATCGAGCTCTCGCGCAAAACGGTTCCGAGAGAGCGGCGCCGAGTCCGTTCGGGCTCGCGACGGTCACGGTGTGTTCGCAACTAGAGCTTTGAGAGGTCCCAGACGACAAGCCCGTTGACGCCGCAGGCGCCGATTAGCGTCTTGCCCTTGTCTGCGAATTCGAGGTCGGTGACCGCGCCGCCGCCGGAACTGGGCAGTTCGAGCAACAACTCCGCCTTTTGGAGTCCCCACAGCCGCACCACGCCCTTGTCGTCGCCTGCGGCCAGCGTCGTGGCCTTGGGATCGAAAGCGAGCGCGCGCACGACCCCTTCGTGGCCGGTGAGCTTCGCGCGCGTCTTCCCGGACGCGACCGTCCAGATGCGGATGAGCTTGTCGTCGCCCGTCGACGCGAGCAGCGCTGCCTTGGCGTCGAAGGCGAGCGTGAGCGCCGGCGCGTCGAGTCCCTCGAACACCTTCTTCTCTTCGATCTGCGCAGACTTCGAGTTCACGAAACGGATCGTGCGGTCGGCGCCAGCGACGGCGAGCCAATCGCCGTCCGGCGAAAGGGCCATCGCGGTCGAGCCCCCGTGTTTCAGATCGCGGCGGCTCCAGCCGTTCACATTGGTGGGAGTGATGCGCTGCACCACGGTGGCGCTCGAACCCAACCAAACCCAGCGCCCCAGCGGATCGACCGCAGAGCAACTGGTCTCCGCCATGAAATCCGGCGCGCCGACCACGCTCGCCGTCTCACCGTCCTCGATCTTGAAGCAGTGTTGAGCGTGCATCGTCAAGACGGTGAACACGAAGTCGCCGCCAATTTCGATGCTCGTCTTCTGTTCGCGCTTGTCGCCCTTCTCCCACAAGCTTTCGCCGCTGCCGCGCACGCGCAGCGAAATCAGATTGTCGTGGGTCAAGAGTGCGACGCGGGTTTGCTTCGCGTCGAGCGCGAAGTGCTTCACGGGCGTCGCAGTCGGAACGATGGTGCTGACCGTGATCGTCGGCTTCGGCGCGGGCGGAGTTGCTTGCGGTGCGAGATGCAGCAGCAGGCACACAAAGGGAAGGTGAGCGTGCATGACAGGTTCGAACGAGTTGGCGAGGGGCGGGCAACGCGCGACGGTTGCCTGTGGCGCCAAGGCCGCGGATGGCGTGCGAGCCGGGGCGGCACTGCGCGCACAGTGCGCGATGCGAGGCAGCTAGTGCTGCGCCCAAATGCTAGCGGCCCGTGTTCGGGCGCGCACCGGGGCCCGCACGTCGCACACGGCGTCGCGGAACCACAGCGCAGCTTCGACTTCGAATGCGTGTTCGGCGAGGTGCGACGTCGCTGCGAACAGCCCCACGCACTCCGTGAGATGTTGGAGCGTGTGGTGCTTGCGCCACGGCTCGCTGTAGGGCCGCTTCGAGTCGTCGAGCTCCGCGTCGTGGTCTCCCCCGACGCCGAGTTCGCACCAAAGTCGAAACCAAGAATCGTCGAGTCGGCCTACGGTGTGCGAGCGCCGTACCGTCAACTCGGTTCAGAGATCGAACACCGCCAAGTTGTTCGTTCCGGCCCAAGTCGCAATCAGCTTGTCGCCCTGCGGCGAGAACTCGAGTTCCTGCACGCTCGCGAGCGTGGCCGGCAGTTGGAAGGCGTCGATCACCCCACGCACGCGGCGGCGGCGCGTGTGGATCACCGAGATCTCGTGGGTGTAGAGGTCGCCGACGACCAGCCAACCTTCGCGCGAGAGGCCGAGGGCGTTGAATTTTCCGTCGGGCTGCGCCGTCAGCGTGGGGACGATGTGGCGCACGGTGAGTGTGCGCGGATCGATCGCGAACACCTGCGGCCCCAGGTCGAAGCCCGCGACCCACACGAGGCCGTCGCAGGCGACGGCGCAGTCCTGCACGCTGGGGAACTGAAAGCCGTTGTTCGCCGAGCCCAGCACGAGTTCACGCACGTTCGCCGGCGCGACCGGGTCGACAGCGAAGACCTTGGCTGTCGAGCCCGTGAAGTTCGGCGTGCCCAACGCGCCGCAGATGATGAGCGTTTCGCCCGCGAAGACCATGCGCGTGGCGCTGTGGCCCGCGCCGAGGTGGATCGCGCGCGTCGGATCGAAGGCGAGCGTCAACGTATCGATCGCGAGCACGCGGCCGGAGCCGTCACCGGTGCTCACGTAGACGTGGCGCTGGTTCGGACTGACCGCGAGCGAGCTGGGAAACGCCGTCGGATAGAACGCGCCCGGCAGCACGCTGATCGGCAGCGTGGCGACCACCGCATCCTGTGCGTTGAACACGGTCACGCTGCTTCCCGAGCTGTTCGTCACGAAACCCAGTCGCACGGCGCCGTTGGGAAACGTCGCCAGCGCGATGTCCTGCGGACTCTCGCCGGTCGGGATTTCGGCCAGCACCGTGAAGGTCTGCGGATCGAGGCGTTGCACTCGGCAACCGCCGTTGCCGACGAGTCCGCCGAACAGCGCGACGTAGAGTCGATCGCCGTTCGGCGAGTACTTCGCGCCGTAGGGCCAAGCCTGAGCGCCGCAGCTCACCGAGCTCGCGACGGGAACCACCTGCTGGAACAGCGGCGGGTGCGTGAGCAACGGTCCGCACGGTCCGGCCTGGGCCGGCGCCGTGCGAACCGCGACGCTCGCGACGAGCGCGGAGAAGGTGGCCGCGGCGATCAGGCGTCGCATGGCATCAACCCGGGAGGATGACTTGGTCGGCCGAGAGCACGCCGCCCAGATCGCGGATCGAGATCGACAGCGCCATCTGGATGCCCGAGCCGACGATCGGCAGCTCCGAGCGCAGGATCACGCCCCGCGGCGTGCGCTGCTGCAGGCGCAGCAACGGACGGATGAGGTTGAAGCTCGCCGGCTGCAGGTTGGACGACACGCTCAAGGTCGCGAGGTTCAAGTCCTGGAAGCCGTTGGCGTGGCCGAGCTCGAGCACGAGATGGCCCTGCGCGTCGATCGACAGATCGACGATCGGGCCGGTGCTGCTCGCATCACCGACGAAGTGCAGCGCCGTCACCGCGTCGATGTCGACGCTCGAGGTCGCGCCGCCGTGGTCCCAGATCAGCGCGCCGAACGAGTCGCTGAACACGCCGTCCTGGGCGTCGACGATGCGCACGAAGTGGATCGCGTCGAGATCGACCAGGTTGCTCGTCACCAGCGGGTGAGCGGCGAGCTCGGCGAGGTCGAAGCTATCGCCGCCGGACACCACCGGATCGAACGGGCTGATCGAGTTGGTGACGACGTTGGCGATCACCGGCAGGCCGCCGGTCAGGCCGCCGAACGTGCCCATCGGCGAGACGCCGAACGGCGGCAACGGGCCGAGCGGGCCCGCGTAGCGCGTGGGGAAGCGCGCGAAGTTCACGCCGTCGGTCGAGACCTCGACCAAGCCGACTTCGGCGAACACGCCGCCGCTGAACATGAAGCTGTTCTCGGACACCGTGAAGTCGGCGCCCGGACCGTCGGTGAGCGTCACGTCGAAGCCGAGCGTGAGCGAACCGCCGACGCCGAGCACGACGATGTCGAGCGAACCGTTCGACAGGCCGCCGCCGGTCGGGCCGCCGAGCGCACGCGTCGGATCGGAGAAGTTCGGGTTGGGGTTCGCGCCCGGCGTGTAATCCAACACGCTCGAGGCGAAGCGGTTTTGCGCGAGGGCGGGGAGGGTGAAGGCAGAGACGGCGAGTGCGGCGACGAGGCCGCGGGACAGGTTGGCAAACACGAGTAGAGACCTTTCGTGGCGCGGCGCGGCTCACTCGGACGCGTCGGCCGGAAATGGAGTGGATCCGACTCGGAGCCGACGCGGGCGCACGGGGGGCTCGAACTTCGCGGGACGCCTGAGCGCGGGCGCGAAGAGCGCAGCAACAACACCGTGAATGCCACCGTCGACCCCTCCTCGGGGGTGCAGGAAACGGAACAACTCGCCGTTCAGGTCTTCTGGCTCGTGGATCGTCCCCGGTGCGCGGGCCTTCCCATCGCTCGCACGCTGCGGTCAGCGGGCGAGGAACAGTGGCTGCGGCGACAGTCGCCTGTCGCGTGCGCGTCGAGTCCCCACTTACAGCGGCGGGACCGCGGTGGTTTTGCACCACCTTCCCTTGGCGGCAAGTGCGAGAAGGGTAGTCGCATCCGCAGAAACCTGTCAACCCGGGCCGCCCGGAACGCCCTTGAGCGGCTTCCCGCGATCGACGAGCCTGCGCAGGCATGCGCGAACAGGTGGTGATGTGTTGGAGCGGGGGCAAGGACTCGGCGCGGACGCTCCACGAGCTGCTGCGCGACCCTCGCATCGAGGTTGTGGCGTTGCTCACGACGCTGACGCGCGAGTTCGACCGGGTGAGCATGCACGGCGTGCGGCGCGAACTGGCCGAGCGCCAGGCGCGCGAACTCGGCCTGCCGCTGGTGTTCGCGCCGATACCCGCGCCCTGCACGAACGCCGAGTACGAAGCGGCGATGGCCGCCGCGCTCGAGCCGCTGCGCGCCGCCGGCGCGAGTGCGGTGGCCTTCGGCGACATCTTCCTGGAGGACCTGCGACGCTACCGCGAGGCGCAGATGGCGGCGCTCGGTCTCGCCGCGCGCTTTCCGCTGTTCGGGCGCTCGACGCGCGAGCTCGCGGAGGAGTTCGTCGCGCTCGGCTTCCGCGCGCGCATCACCTGCCTCGACCCGCGTGTGTTGCCCGTGGAATTCGCCGGCCGCGAACTCGACCGGCGCTGCTTCGAAGAGCTGCCCCCGAACGTCGATCCCTGCGGCGAGAACGGCGAGTACCACAGCTTCGTGTTCGCCGGCCCCGACTTCCGCGCGCCGCTCGACGTGCGGGTCGGCGAAACGCTCGAGCGCGGCGGCTTCGTGTTCACCGACTTGCTTCCGGCCTGAGCGGTTTTGCGGGCGAGCTTCGCACCGTCCGCGGCGCTATCCTCGCCGCGCGGCAGCGGGCGCAGGAAGCCTGAGCCCCAGCGATGACCGGCGTATTCGAGTACTGGCCCAACCGCATCACCGCGCTGCGCTTCGTCGGCGCCCTCGGGCTGTTCTTCGTGCTCGCACAGTGGGGCGAGCCCCGCGCCGACATGCCGCCCGCCGAGTACGCGCTCGCGATGGACGTGGCCTTCTGGCTGTTCCTCGCCGTGGCGTTGTCCGACATCCTCGACGGCTGGCTGGCGCGCCGCGGCAAGCACATCACGGCCTTCGGGCGCATCGCCGACCCGTTCGTCGACAAGGTGCTGGTGCTCGGCGCGATGGTCTACCTCACCGTGCTGCCCTGGTCGCGGCACCTGTTCCCGGCCTGGGTCGTGGTCGTGATCCTCGCGCGCGAGTTCCTCGTCACCGGCATCCGCGGTTACGTCGAGAGCCTGGGCCGCGAGTTCCCCGCCGACTGGTTCGGCAAGATCAAGATGCTCGTGCAGTGCTGGGCGGTCGGGATCCCGCTCGGTCTGGAGGCGTTCGAATTCTCGACGCTCGCGGAGGAGCGCTGGGAGTTCGTCGCCCACGGCTGCGTGATCGCGACCGTCGCCACTTCCGTGGGTTCGGGCTTCACCTACGTGCTCAAGGCGCGCAAGCTCTTGGCCTCACCCAACCCATGAATTGGCTCAAGCTCGGACTCGTTTCCTGCGGCTACCTCGGCTGCTCGCCCGTCGCGCCCGGAACCGTCGGCACGCTCGGCGGCGTCGCGATCGCCTGGGCGCTGTCGTTCACGGACAACTACCTGCTGTGGAGCGCCGTCGCGGCGGTGGTCGTGTACCTGATCGGCCGCTCGCTCGGCGACTGGGCCGAGAAGTACGCCGGTGAGAAGGACCCGGGCATCTTCGTGCTCGACGAGGTGGTGGGGTACCTGATTACCGTGGCCTGGCTCGGCGCGCCGAGCTACTTGACGCTCGCCGTGGGCTTCTTCGTGTTCCGCTTCTTCGACATCTTCAAGCCCAAGCTCGCGCGTCGCATGGAGAAGATCCCCGGCGGCGACGGGATCTTGCTCGACGACGTGATCGCAGGCTTCTACGGGCTCGCGCTGGTCATGGTCCCGGCGCGTCTGCTGCTCACCCAACTGACCTGGACGGTCGGGAGCTGAACATGCCGGGACGACGCAGCAAGCGCGAGGAAGAGTCCGTGAGCGCCGGCGGCACGCCGCTGTGGGTGCGCTTCACGCTCTCGATGACGCTCGCGCTCACGGTCGTCATGGGCGTCGCCGGATTCCTGCTGCACCAGGCGGCGGGCCGCGTGAGCAATGTGGTGCGCGAGCAGACCATGGTGGACACGGTGCGCGAGACGGCGCCCTCGTTCCTCCAGGAGATCGAGCGGCAACGGTTGAAGGCCGAGCGCGCGCTGCTGCTCGAGCTCGAGACCCAGGTCGGGAAAGACCACGCCGCCAGCAAGCGTCAGTTCCCCGAGGACTCCGCGGTGTTCAAGGAACTGGGCTCGTACCAGAACTCCACGCGCGAGGCGCTGAAGGCCGCGCGGCTGGAGCGCGAGAAGCAGATCAACGCTGCGCCGCTCTTCTGGAAGCAGACCATCGAGCGCGTCGCCGACCTCGAGAACGACGTCAAGCGCACCGAGGTCGAGTACGGCGCGAACAAACGCGCCGGGGTCATGTACTACGTGCCGACGGCGGCCGCGAACGACAAGCCGCCGTTCGTGCTGTTCGTGCCGCAGGCGATGTACGACGACGACAGCCTGCTCGGGCTGATCGTGGCGATGACGCTGGCGGTCATCGTCGTCGGCGCGCTGGTGTCGCTGTGGGTCGCCGGCCAGATCACGCAGCCGATCCAGCGCCTGGTCGAGGACGTGCGCCACATCTCGACGGGCGATCTGAACCACCACGTGAGCGCGCAGGGCAGCGGCGAAATCGCTTCGCTCGCTCGTGCGCTCGATCGAATGACCAAGAGCCTCGCCGAAGCGCGCGAGAACGAAGTCGAGCTCCAGGTGCGCGAGCGCGAGGTCGAAGTCGCCGGCGAAGTGCGCGAACAGCTGCTGCCGCAGGTCACGCCCAAGCTGGCGGGCTACGACCTGGGCGCGTTGCACATGAGCGCGCCGGGCATGGGCGGCGACTTCCACGACTTCATCGAAGTCGGCGCGCCGCAGGCCGGCGTCGGACTGCTCGTGTGCGAAGTCAGCGGCAAGGGCTTTCCCGGCGCGCTCGTCGGCGCGACCGCGCGCTCGTACTTGCGCGCGAAGCTGCAGGGCGGCGGCGAAGTCAAGGACGCGCTCCAGGACGCCAATCGCCAGCTCGCACGCGACGTGCGCCGCGGGATGGCGGTGACGTCGCTGTACGTGTTCGTCGATCCGAACACGGCGATCGCGACGGTCGCGTGCGCGGGCCACAAGATCCCGCTGATCCGCTACACGGCCGCCGACAAGAAGGTGCGCCTGATCCACCCCGAGGGGATCGCGCTGGGCTTCGACAAGGGACCGGTGTTCGACCGCGCGCTCACCGTGCAGCAAGTTCCGATCGAGCCCGGCGATCGGCTGGTGCTGGTCAACAGCGGTGCGGTGGCGATTGCGGATGCCGCCGGGACCGAACTGGGGGAAAAGGCGCTGTACGGGCACGTCATGCGCTTGGGCGCGCTGCCGACAGCGGCGTTCCTCTCGAAACTCGAAGCGGCGTTGCAGGCGCACGCTGGCGAGAACGCGCTGCCGCGCGATATCTCGGTGCTCACGATCTCGCGCGCCTGACGCGCGTGGTTGCCCACGTCCTCTGATCCCTCGCGGCCGCGCCATGCACCTCGCCGAATTCCAAAAGCTGATCGAGAGCATCTACTACCAGCGCGACAGTGCGCGCGGCCTCTCGGGCACGCACATGTGGTTCTGCGAGGAGGTCGGCGAGCTCACGCGCGCGCTGCGGCGCAACAAGCGCGAGGAACTCGAAGGCGAGTTCGCCGACGTGCTGGCCTGGCTGTCGACGCTCGCCTCGATGTCGGGCATCGACCTCGAAGCCGCCGCGCGCAAGAAGTACGAGCAGGGCTGCCCGCGTTGCCACGCGGCGCCGTGCTCCTGTCCGTGAGGCGTCGAGCGTGGCGCGTGCTCGTTCCGGCGCGGACCTCGGGCCGCTGCTCTTCGACGTCGGCCCTCCGCCGTCGCGCGAGGGGTTGTTCGCGCTCGTCGCGCTGAACAAACCCGTCGAGCGCGAGTTCACGTACTCGACGCCGCCGGAGCTCGCGCCGCATGTCGCGCCCGGGATGCGCGTGGTCGTGCCTTTCGGCCCGCAGAGTGAGATCGGCGTCGTGGTGGGCCTCGCCGAGCGCACGGAGCACGATCCGGCGCGCATCAAGCCGCTCGCGCGGCTGCTCGACGAACGGCCGATGGTCGACGCCGAGTTGCTCGCGCTCACGCGCTGGATCGCCGAGCGCTACGCGTGTTCGTGGGGCGAAGCGCTGCACGCCGTGCTCCCCGCCGCGCTCAAACGCGAGCAGGGCAGCGCGAAGGTGATCGTCGCCCGCGCCGCGCCCGGCGTCGGCGCCGAACAACTCGCCGAGCTCGAGGTCAAACAGCCCAAGCAACATCGCCTGCTGCGCACGTTGCTCGAGTTGGGCGGTCCGATGGAGCTGCGCGAGCTGTGCCAGCAGCTCAACCTGTCCGATTCGGCGGCGCAGACGTTGCGCAAGCGCGGCTGGGTGGTGCTCGAGAAGGTCGCTGCGCGACTGGACGAGTACGAGACGGCGCGGGCGGTGCGGCCCCGGCCCGCGGCGCTGCACCCGATGCAGACGGCGGCGTTGGCGCGGCTCGTGCCCGTGCTCGAGCGGCGCGAACACGGCGCATTCCTGCTGCAGGGCGTGACGGGTTCGGGCAAGACCGAGGTGTACCTCGCGCTGATCGAGCGCGCGCTCGCGCTGGGCCGCGGCGCGATCGTGCTCGTGCCAGAAATCGCGCTCACGCCGCAGACCGTGGGTTGGTTCCGCGCGCGCTTCGAGTCCGTGGCCGTGCTGCACTCGCGCATGAGCGACGCCCAGCGACTGCGCGCCTGGACGCGCGTGGCGAGCGGCGAGGCGCGCGTCGTGGTGGGCGCGCGTTCCGCCCTGTTCGCGCCGATGAAGGACATCGGCGTGATCGTGGTCGACGAGGAGCACGAGCCGAGCTTCAAGCAGGGCTCGACGCCGCGCTACCACGCACGCGACGTCGCGGTCGAACGCGCGCGCCGCGTCGGCGCGGTGTGCGTGCTCGGTTCGGCGACGCCGTCGCTCGAGAGCTGGCACGCCGCGCGCGAGGGCGCGCTCACGCTGCTCGAGTTGCCCGAGCGCATCAGCGGCCACGGCTTTCCGCCGATCGAAATCGTCGACGTGCGCACCGAACCGGTGGGACCGACGGGGCACAAGCTGTTCTCGCGCCGTCTGCTCACGCTGCTGGGCGAGACGCTCGCACGCGGCGAACAGGTGATCCTGTTCCAGAACCGCCGTGGGTTCGCGCCGGTGTTGTGGTGCGCGGGCTGCAAGCAGACCGTGAGGTGCCCCAACTGCGACGTCGCGCTCGCCTGGCACCAGCGCATAGGACGCCTCGTGTGCCACGCGTGCTGCGAGGAAACGCGCCAACCCAAGGCGTGCCCCACGTGCAGCAAGCCCGGGCTTCACTACGTCGGCGCCGGCGCCGAACGCATCGAAGTCGAGATCGCGCGCGTCGCGCCCACGGCGCGCGTGCGGCGCATGGACTCGGACACGATGAAGCGGCGCGAGGACTACGAGAGTACGCTCGCCGCCTTCGGCGCGGGCGAGATCGACGTGCTCGTCGGCACGCAGATGATCGCCAAGGGCCTGGATTTCCCGCGTGTCACGCTCGTCGGGATCATCTCGGCCGACAGCGCGCTGCACCTCCCGGAGTTTCGGGCCGCCGAACGCACCTTCCAGCTCATCTCGCAGGTCTCCGGGCGCGCGGGCCGCGGCGAGCTCGCCGGCCGCATCGTCGTGCAGACCATGACGCCGACGCACCCGGCCATCGCGCTGGCCGCGGCGCACGACTTCGCGGGCTTCGCGGCGCTCGAGAGCGAGCAGCGCGCCGAGCTCTCGTATCCGCCGCACGGCCGCCTCGTGCGTCTGGTGTTCGAAGACGTGAACGAGAAGGCCGTGATCGACGGCGCGCGCGAGTTCGCCGACTTCCTGCGCTCGCGCCTGGAGTCCGCGTCCGACGGCGCGCCCGAGCACGAAGTGCGCGTGCTCGGCCCGGCGCCTGCGCCCATCGCGCAGTACCGCGGCCGCCACCGTCACCACCTGCTCCTCAAGTTGCCCACGCACGCCTGCGACGCCGCACTCGCCGCCCTGCGCGCCGTGCGCGGCGAGTTGCGCTCGCTCGCGCCGACGATCGACGTCGATCCGGTGTCGATGCTCTGAACGAAGCAGCCGCCGCCCCGCGAACGCGTCGCGAGGCGGCGGCTTCAAGTCATCACCAGCCGAGGTTCGCGATCAGGGCTTCGCTGAAGCTCGAGAAGTTGCCCGCGGCGTCCAGGGTCAAGGTCTGGAACGCGACCGACAGCGGCTGCACGCGCGGCGTCACCGAAGCGTCGCCGAGCGCCGCGAGATTGGCGGGGAAGGTCTGCACGGTCAGCGTGTTCGCCTGCGTCGTGACGAAGGTGCTCGCGATGATCGGAGGCAGCGTGAAGATGTCGATGAACAGCGTGCAGCCGAAGAACGGGATGCCGGCCGGCGCCGCCAGGCCCAGGCCGAGCAGGCCGACTTCGCCGCCCGTGCCCGCGCGCACCGCGACCGACGCCGTCGTGCCGATCACAGGCTGCACGTTGGCGGCGCCCGCCGCATCGAGCAGCTCGATCTTGAGCTGATCGGGGCCGCAGAAGCCGCCGACGATCGACGAGCTCGCCGAGGGGCCGCCGTGCAGGACCTGCGCGCGAATCGGCGGGTTTGTGGCGCCCGTGTCGAAGCGCGACGCGACCAGCGTTTCGGCAAGCCGTCGGTGAGGTCGGCGAGGTCCGTGCGCAGCGGCAGGTCGCCGACGTTCACGAGCGAGAACGGACCGCTGATGTTGGTCATGCGCGTGTCGGTCAGCGTGGCGCCCGTACGCCCGCTGATCACGCGCACCAGGCCGCTGCCTCGGCCGCCGCCCGCGAGCAGTTCGGCCACGCCATCGCCGTCGACGTCGCCGCCCTCGCCCAGCGTCGTGCCCAGGCCGTCCGTGGTGAGCGCGCCGCCGGGCAGGATCGCGTGAGCGGCGCCGGAGTTGAACGTCGTGTTGTCGAACACGCGCATCAAACCTGCCCCGCCGGCCGCGCTCGGATCGCCGATGGCGATGTCCGGGAAGCCGTTGCCGTTGAGATCGCCGCAAGCGGCGAGCGACGTCGCGGTGGCGCCCAACGAGTTCACTTCCTTCAGCGCCGCGCCGGTCGCGAGGTTGAAGATCACGCCGCACAAGCCGGTGTTGCTGCCCACGAGCACATCGCGGCGGCCGTCGAGGTCGAGGTTAGGTCCGGGCGCGAGCGTGCGAGCCACGCCGATGGCGGGCGTCATGATCACGAGCGGCGTGGTCGTCAGAGGCGCGGCCGTCGCACCGCTGAACAAGTGGACGCCAACGCCGGACGACACTGCGAAGTCCGGGATTCCGTCGCCGCTGAAGTCGCCGATGCCCGCCACCGCGATGCCGAATGCGCTGAACGCTGCGCCGCTGGGGTTGGGCACGAACGTCTGGGTGCCGTTGGAGCGCAGCACGAACGCCGCGCCCGTTCCGCCGTTGACTCCGCAGGCGGCGAAGGGATCGGCCGGAGCGAGCGGCGCGCCGGTCAGGAAGTCATCTCGACCGTCGCCGTCGCCCAGGCCCGCGAGCGATGCGCCGAAGTCGGTGGCCGTGAAGCCGCCCGTGCAGGCGGGGATGCGCGGCGGACCGTTGAACGTGGTCAGCACAGCGCCGCTCTGGCCGCTGCACACGCTCACGGTTCCCACACTGCCCGGTGCGATGTTGACGTTACCCACGGCGTAGTCCGTCGCGTTGACGACAGGCGCGGGGAACACAACGTTGCGATCGAAGTTGCCGGCGGCGGCGCTGACGCCGAAGTCGCCGCCGGGCGAGAGTTGGTTGTGCGCCGGAGCGGCGCGGAAGCCCTGGGCGAGAGCCGAGGACGAGAGCGCGAGCAAGGCGCTCGCGACCAGAACACGTTGAGACTGCGTGGTGTGAGAGTTTGTTGGTTTGAGTCGCAGCGATCCGCCATCACAGCGACTCGAGTTGCGGGCGTTTGCCTCGCTCGACTGCGTGCAGTTGCACTTCTTCGCCGAGGACTTGCGCGCGTCCCACACTCGCGAATCGGCGCACGTCGCCGCTCCGCGGACGCGCCAGATTTGCGAGCGTTTGTGCAACTCTCGCGACGTTCAACAGGCTGCGTTCGTCGCGCGGGATTCTCTGCGGTCAGTGCAGCGAGCGCGCGAGCTCCGTGCGATGCGTGATGCCTCTTGCAGCCACACCGGCGAGTGACGCGTGCGACGGACCATCGCTCGCGCTCCTTGCTCGCGCGGCGTTTCAGCGACGGAAAATCCTGCGTGCACGCGGACGTCTCGGATCCGGGAAGCCTCGGCGTACTTCGTCGAGCTCCCTCTAGCGCCGCCGCGCGGCGCCCGACGACGAAGGACGGGCTCGACGCTCGCCACTCCTCTAGTGCCCACCGCCACTCACCCGCCGAGCGCTGCTTCGCCCAACCCGCAGGGGCGCGTCCTGCGCTTGCTTGCGATCGCCGTCGCGATCAACCTCGCCGTCGGACTCGCAATCGCTCTGACCGTGCGGTCGGTGGCGCAATCGGTCGAGAGTCTGGTCGCGCGCGACATGCGCAATGCAGCCCTGGTGGCGGACATCGTGCGCTACGACGAGGTGCTCACGATGTCGGCGCGGCTGGCGGCGGCGACAGGCGATCCGCGCTGGATCGAGCGCTACCAGAATTCCGAGCCGCTGCTGACGCGGGCGCTCGAGGAGTCGACGCAGCTCTCGCCCGACGCGTATGCACTTGGCGCGACCGCGGCCACGAGCGCCGCCAACGACGCGCTGATCGCACTGGAGCAACGCTCGTTCGAACTGGTGCACGCGGGGCGGGCGAAGGAGGCTCTCGAGCTGCTCCTGAGTCCGGAGTACGAGCGCCACAAACGCGAGTACGCGCTCGGCATGGAGCGCTCGGCGAGCGCGATCGCAGCCGCGGCGCGAAGCAACGTCGAGAGCGTGCTGGCCGACGCCCGTCTGGCGCGCACGGGCGGCTTCGCGGTTCTCGCGACGTTCGGCCTCGGCTGGTTGGTGGTGCTGCTCCACGTGCGGCGGATGGTGCTCGACCAGGCCCGCACCGAACGCGAGCTGGTCGAGGCGCGCGCGCGCGCGGAGGCGGCGGCGCAGGCCAAGGCCAGCTTCCTCGCCAACATGAGCCACGAGATCCGCACGCCGATCAACGGTGTCGTCGGGATGAACGAGCTGCTCGCGCTCTCCCAGCTGGATCCCGAGCAACGCCAGTGCGTCGACAACATCCGCGTGTCGAGCGAGGCCCTGCTGCACGTCATCGACGACATCCTCGACTACAGCAAGATCGAGGCGGGCAAGCTCGAGATCGAGCACGTCGAATTCGATCTCGTCGATCTGCTCGAGGACGCCGGCGCGTTGCTCGGGCCTCGGTCGGCTGCGTGCGGCGCGGAACTGGTGCTCGAGGCGGCGCCAGGCGTGGCCGCGCGGCGCATCGGCGACCCTCAGCGCCTGATGCAGGTCGTGCTGAATCTCGCGGGCAACGCGCTCAAGTTCACGCGCGGCGGCGTCGTGCGGGTGCTGGTCGATTCCGAGCCCGAACGCGGTCCGCTGGCGGTGCGCATCGACGTGATCGACAACGGCATCGGCATTCCCGCGGAGCGACTGCCCGCACTGTTCCACGCCTTCGAGCAGGTCGACGCCTCGACGACCCGCCGCTTTGGTGGAACGGGGCTTGGGCTCGCGATCACACGTCGACTGGTCAGTCTCATGGGCGGCGAGGTCAGTGTGCGCTCGCAGGTCGGCGTGGGTTCGACCTTCAGCGTGCGGCTCGAACTCCCGCTCGCGACTTCTGCGTCGAGCACTTCACGCACGCCGAGCGCGGGCGCCAGCGTTCGCGGTCTGCGGGTGCTGGTCGCCGACGACCATCGCGCCTCCGGCGAGGTGATCGAGCGGCTGCTCGTGTCGCTCGGCTGTTCCGCGCGCGCCGTGGAGAGCGGTCCGGCCGCGCTCGAGGCAATTGCCGCGGCGCGCGCCGCGAACGAACCTTTCCAGCTGGTGCTGGCCGACTTTGCGATGCCCGCCATGGACGGCGTGGAGCTCGCGCGGCGGTTGCGCGAGGCGCCGAACGGCGAGCCGCTGAAGGTCGCGCTGTTCAGCGCCGATCCGCGCAGCGTCGCCGTCGCGTCGAGTGCGATCGACGCACGGCTCCTCAAGCCGCTGCGCCGCCGGGATCTCGCGGAGCTGCTCATCCGCCTCTTTCCGGGCGCAGCAGGCGCCGGCGCTCCGCCGGCCGCGCTTCCCACGCACGCGGCGCTCGAGCAACTGGCGACGCTCAAAGCGCGCGTGCTCGTCGCCGAGGACAACGTCGTCAACCAAAAGGTCGTCGGAGCGTTGTTGCGGCGCGCCGGAGTTGAGTTCGAGCTGGCCGGCGACGGCGAGGAGGCGCTCGCGGCGCTCGAGCGCTCCGACTTCGACTTGGTGTTGATGGACTGCCAGATGCCGTTGCTCGACGGCTACGAGGCCACGCGCAAGCTGCGTCAGGATCCGCGCTACGCCGCGCGGCGCGACATACCGGTGGTTGCACTCACCGCGCACGCCATGGAGGGCGAGCGCTCGAGGTGCGAGGAAGCCGGCATGGAGGGCTACCTCACCAAGCCGATCCAGCCCGAGGCGTTGTTCGCCGAGATCGTCCGACGCGTCGAGCAGCGTCGACAGCAGGTCGGTTCCCAGCGCCCGCACTGAGGACGTGCGTCGCTGATCTTCGCCGGCTTCGGTCGGCGCAGACCGTTCGACGGCGTATCTTGCGGGACATGTTCGCTTCTGCATTGGCTGTTGCGGCGCTCGCTCTGACGGGCGATCGCGTCACGGGGAAGAGCTTCGCCACGCGCTCGGAAGTGATCGCGCGGCACGGCATGGCGGCGACGAGCATTCCGCTCGCGACGCTCGCGGCGGTCGAGGTGCTGAAAGACGGCGGCAGCGCCGTGGATGCGGCGATCGCGGCCAATGCTGTGCAAGCGTTGCTCGAGCCGACGGGCTGCGGGCTCGGCGGCGATCTCTACGCGCTCGTGTGGGATCCCAAGGCGCGCGAGCTCGCGGGCTACAACGGCAGCGGACGTTCGCCCGCGTCGCTCACGCTCGCCGAGTTGCAGCGGCGCGGCATCACGCGGCTGCCGCCGCTGGGGCCGCTGCCCGTGTCGGTCCCCGGCTGCGTCGATGGCTGGTTCGCACTCCACGCGCGATTCGGGAAGTTGCCGATGGCGCGTGTGCTCGCACCCGCGATCCGCCACGCCAAGGAAGGCGCGCCGATTACCGAACTCGTCGCGCACTACTGGGCGATCAGCGAAGTGAAGTTGAAGCCGTTCGCGGGCTTCGCCGAGACGTTCCTGCCGAACGGCCGCGCGCCGCGCAAAGGCGAGCTGTTCGCCAATCCGCGCCTCGCCGCGACGTTCGAGCTGCTCGCCAAGGAAGGGCGCGATGCGTTCTACAAGGGCGAGGTCGCTCGGCGCATCGACGCCTACATGAAGGCGAACGGCGGATTCCTCAGCTACGAAGACCTGGCTGAGCACACCGGCGAGTGGGTGAAGCCTGTGTCGCTGAATTACCGCGGCTACGACGTGTGGGAATTGCCGCCCAACGGTCAAGGTATCGCGGCGTTGCAAATGCTCGGAATCCTCGAAGGTTTCGACATCGCGCGCGCCGGTTTCGGCTCGCTCGAAAACGTGCATCGCTTTGTGGAGGCGAAAAAACTCGCCTTCGAGGACCGTGCGCGACTCTACGCCGACCGCGAGTTCATGACCGTACCCGTCGAACGCTTGATCTCGGAGACGTACCTCGAAGGCCGGCGCAAACTCATCGGCGAGCGCGCGGCGAAGAGCTATCCCGTCGGCAATCCGGCGCTCGACGAGGGCGACACGATCTACCTCACGACGGCGGATGCGAGCGGGATGATGGTCTCGTGGATCCAGAGCAACTACCGTGGCATGGGCAGCGGCATGACGCCCGGGGAGCTCGGATTCGTGCTGCAGGACCGCGGCGAGATGTTCGACCTCACGCCGGGCCGTCCGAACAGCTACGCGCCGCGCAAGCGTCCCTTCCACACGATCATTCCGGCCTTCATCACCAAGGACGGCGAGCCGTTCGTGTCGTTCGGAGTGATGGGCGGCGCGACGCAGCCGCAGGGCCACGCGCAGATCGTGATGAACCTCGTCGACTTCGGCATGAACCTCCAAGAGGCCGGCGACGCGCCGCGCATCCTGCACGAGGGCTCCTCCGAACCGACCGGCGAAGAGATGAAGGATGGCGGCCGGGTCTCGCTCGAAGCGGGCTTCGATCCCGCGTTGCCGCGCGAGCTCGCCAACCGCGGCCACACGCTCGGCTACGACGTCGGCGCCTTCGGCGGCTACCAGGCGATCCGCTGGGACAAACAACTCGGCGTGTACTTCGGCGCCTCCGAGTCGCGCAAGGACGGCTGCGCGCTCGGCTTCTAGAACGAGCGGCTCAACCGCCGGTGTAGGCCCGCGCCAGCGTGCGTTGCAGCGGATCGGGGCTGCACACAGCGCCGAGCGCGTGGATGGCCGCGATGCGCGCTTCATCGGTCAGCTCCGTATTCTCGCTGAACGTCAACAGTGGCTTCACCGCGTTGGTGTCGCCGAACGCGTCCAGGCCGCGAATGAGTTCGAGAATGCTTGCGGGTTTCGCATCGTCGCAGCGCTCGATCCAGTCGCTGACGACAGACCGGTCGCTGAGCAGCGCGCGTGCGAGCGCGCCGTCGAGCCGCGCGCTCGGCGAGATGAGTGCCTGCTCCCACTTCTGAACGGACTCGATCATCGAACGATCGTCGAGCAGCGCGAGTGCGAGCGCGAGCCGTGCGCTGGGGCGCGCCGCGAAGCATTCGCGAATGGACTCCGCGCTCCCAAAGTCGCCCAGCACCGCGAGCGCCAGCGCACCTGCGTCGACGTCGCGCGGGGCGCTAGCGGCGCCGAATCGGTCCTTGAGTTCCGCGCGCAGTCCTGCATCGCGCGCCCCACGTGCGAGCGCGCGGTTGCGCTCGAGCCACGCAGCGGCGATCCACGTTGCGCGCCGCCGAGGTGCGACGGCGTCGTCCAGTCGCTCGCGCAGCAGTTTCGCGACCTCGAGTTGGAGTTCGCCTGACGGGTCCGTCGCGCTCGAGCTCGGGCCTTCGCGCGCGACGCAGCGCGCGAGTGCGAGCCGGGCGATCTGCGCGTGCGGCGCGTCCGCGTCGAGGTGCTCTCGCAGCACGCCTCGCAACGCGCGCTCGAACTCGCGCGGCGACGAGGTCACCACGGCGCCGATCGCGAACAGGCGCGCGTGGATGTGCTCATCGGGCGATGCCGCGAGCAAGCGCTCGCCGAGCGACTGGCGCAGTGGATGGCTGGCCGAGAGTTGCGCCACGTGGTGCAAGAAGCCGATCGCTGCGCCCGTGGCTTCGCGCTGCTCGAGTTCGCGCTCGAGCTGGGCGAGGTCGAGCGAACTCGCGCTCCAACCGCGGCGCGCCACTTCTTGTTCTGCGTTCGGCGCCGGCGGCGGTGCGCGCAGCGCGCGGAGCGTGCGTTGGGCTGCGTCTCTTACTCCGATGCTCGCGTCGTTCGTCGCCAGCCGCTCCAGCGCGGGGGCCACGACGCCATCGATCAGCGCGCCGTTTGGCTTCGGTGGACTCGGCGGCTTCGGACCGATGTAGACGCCCTCATCGAGCAATAGGGTGTAGTTCCACAGCGCCGCGCTCAGCGGAGCGATTTCCTCGAACTGCACGACAAACGCGCGCTCCCAGACCTCTTGCGCTCGAACCGGCTCGCGCTGCGGACCCGACAGCGACGCGACGGCGAGTAGGAATGCGAGCATGGCGCCGACGCTAGCTCGCGCAGCGCCCGCGGCTACACCCGCGCTCCGCGCACACGCCTCGCCTAGCCTTGACGCGCCGCGTGGCGACGTGCGATCCGCCTAGACGCCACGGAGCAACCCCTGGCGGCGCCATGCGTTGAGCAGGTACTCCCAGAACGCGCGCCGGCGGCCGAGGTGCGGCGCGAGCGCGTTCCAGCGTGCTGCGACGTCCTCAGGCGTCGTGAAGCGCCACACATCGGTGTCGCGCGCTTCGCGCAGGATTTTGCCGAGCCAGCGGTTGCGTTCGGGCTCCGACGCGCTCGCGAGCAGTTCCTTCAATTCACGCACGGTGAGCGGGTCGTCCCACAGGAAGTAGGGGACCGCGTTCTCGTCGTCGAGGTTGGTCGATAGCGGGCGCGCGCTCATGGCTGGGCCGCTCCAAGCGTAGCCGCGAGCGCCGAGTCGTCACTCGCGCGCGACCCACTGCAGGTCGTCCGGCTGCAGCGCGAGGACCGGCTCAAGCCAGTCGAGCGCCTGTTGGAGCGTGAACGTCGCGCTCACGTGCGCGACCAGCAGGCAGGTCACGGCGTCGCCCGCAGATGCGATCTGCGCGGCAGCTTGGCTCAACGACTGATCGCGCAGCTCCTGCTCAGGCGTTTTCGCATGGTCTGAGTTGGGAGCGACTCGCAGAGTCCAAATCGAATCCGTTGCTTGGCGGTTCGTCGGCGCGTCCTGGCTCAGCGCCACGAGCACGATGACGTGCCGCTTCGCGGGGTCGCCTCGAAACTGCATCAGGTCGGAACGAGTCGGGACCTTCAGGACGTTGTGCTCCCCCTGCAGCAGCAGGTGGGCCCGGAGGTCTCGGTCTGGCGTTCTCTTGCCGCACTCCACAACCTGCGCCATCGTTCGAACCAGCTCGACCGCGGGCAGGTTCGCCGGGGCCTCGACGAGCAGATCCAGCTTCAACTTCGCGTGGCCGCTCGCGGTGAGGATCTGGTCGGGCGCGCCGAAGACCAGCAGCGTGTCGAGGCTGTGCTCCAACTCAGCGCGGTTCGCGAAACGCGCGCCGTCCAGCACCCCGGTGAACGCCGGGCCCACGCTGAGCCGCGAAGTGCGCCGACCATCCGGCTCACGCCACGTGATGCTGTGAACGCTCTGCGGGACAACGATCGGCGGCGCGGGCTTCTCGCAACTCGTCGCGAGCATCGCCACGAGCGCGAACCGCAGTGCGCGCGTCGCCCGCATCGTCTCGCTCAGGCCAACACCATGTCGCGGAAGCGTCGGAACAGGTGCGCGCTGTCGAGCGGGCCCGGCGCGGCTTCGGGGTGGTACTGCACGCTGAAGACCTTGGCGGTCTTGTGGCGCATGCCTTCGACCGTGTTGTCGTTGAGGTTCACGTGCGTGAGCTCCAGCGTGCTCGGAAGCGTCGCCGGATCGACGGCGAAGCTGTGGTTCTGCGAGGTGATCTCGACGCGGCCGGTGAGCATGTCGCGCACCGGATGGTTCGCGCCGTGGTGGCCGAAGGGCATCTTGTGCGTCTTCGCGCCGAGCACGATCGAGAGGATCTGGTGCCCCAGGCAGATGCCGAAGATGGGCTTTTTCCCGATCAGATTCGCGATCTCGGGGATCGCGCACACCGGCGCCGGATCGCCCGGGCCGTTGGAGAGGAAGATCGCGTCGGGGTTCATGCCGAGCACGTCGCTGGCCTTGGTCGTGGCCGGCACGACGGTCACGTCGAAGCCCGAGTGCGCCAGGCTGCGCAGGATGTTGCGCTTGGCGCCGAAGTCGTACGCCACGCAGCGCAGGCGCTTGCCGCCGATCGCGTCGACCAGCGCCGGATAGCTCGGCTCGTAGCTCGCGCTCCACTCGAACGGCTGCTTGCAGGTCACCTCACGCGCGAGGTCGCGGTTGTCGGTGGGCTTGGCGGCTTTCGCCTTGGCGACCAGCGACGCGTGGTTCGAATCGGTCGTCGACACGACGCACTTCAGGCAGCCTTCCTCGCGCACGATCTTCGTCAGACGGCGCGTGTCGACGCCTTCGATCGCGACCACGCCCTTGGCGGCGAGCCACTCGGGCAGCGAGCGCGTCGAGCGGTGGTTGCTGCGGATCGAGCTCATCTCGCGCACCACGAAGGCCTCGGGCCACGCGGCCGAGCTCTCATCGTCTTCCTCGGCGACGCCGTAGTTGCCGATCAGCGGATAGGTCATGACCACGACCTGCCCGTAGTACGAGGGATCGGTGAGGATCTCCTGGTAGCCGGTCATGGCGGTGTTGAAGACCATGTCGCCGCTG
Source organism: Planctomycetota bacterium (assembly GCA_016795325.1). GTDB lineage: Bacteria > Planctomycetota > UBA1135 > UBA1135 > WYBT01. The sequence continues at coordinate 40,767 of JAEUHY010000025.1, read as the reverse complement.
CGTTCCCCGGCGGCGCCGCATGCGCGCCCCGCGAGCACCACGCCGTTCTCGAGCGCCAGCCAAGCCGTGGGGGTGAGGTCGCTTTCGTTCTTCATCCGAGTTCAGGGTTCCCCTCTCGCGGCGTTCGCCGCGAGTCTGTTGGTGCGCGTCGTGGGTCGTGCGGCGCTGACGTCGCTGCGCTCTCGAATGCGCCGTGCTGCACGGCGCGCAAACGTCGTTGGTGCGCTCGGGGACCCACTTCGGGGCGGAGAGTATCCACACGAGCGCGCCCCGCGTCGACGTGTGCGGGGCGCGCGCTCGCATTTTCTTGTTCTTTCGCCGCAACGCCGTCCGGCGCCCTGGCCTACGGCGCCAACGTGACCTCCAGCGCGTCCGTCAGCGTGGTGCTGCAGGGCGGCGGGAAGCCGGGATCGCGGCCCCACCATTGCGCTCGCACGACCGAGCCCGCCTGGCGTAGCCCGGGGTCCGGCGAGCCGCCGAGCGCTCCTGCGCCGAAGGCGTTGAGGTCGAGCACGTGCACTCCGCTGCAATCGTCAGCGGGCGCCGGCGCGCCGCCCGAGGACTGCAGCGGGGCGCGCCGCAGGTTGGAACTGCCGATGCACAGCGTTCCGCACTGGAAGGGCGTCGCAGTACGTGCGCCGTTCACGGTGTAGAACAGCAAGCCGAGCTTGTCGTTGCGGACGGCGGAGCCGATCACGGTGAAGCCGCTAGCCAGGGACGCACTCGGGCTGCCGAACGCGCCGATCGCAGGCGTGCATCCGAGCGAGTTCACCTTCGCGGCGCAGTAACGGGTCCAGGCCTGTTCGACCACGGCGACGATGCGACCGGCCCCGACGCTGACTTGTGCGAATCGTTCGCCGACAGCGAGCGCCGGCACAATTGCCTGGCCCTCGCTGCTCTCGCCCCACACACGCAGCACGCCGTCACTGCGCAACGCCGCGCTCGTCGTGTGGTTTGCGGCGATCGCCACGTAGGTCGTTCCCGCCGGCAGAGGCGGGACACTGCCGAGCGCGCCGCCTGAGGCGCCCCACATCACCACGTTGCCGTCGCTGCGCAGGGCCAGGCCGTGGTACGCAGCGGCGCGCACCTGCGTGTAGCTCGTCCCCTGCGGCGCCGCGGGCGGATTGTGTTCGCCGTAGAGATTGTCGCCACCCCAGGCGGCGATCGCGCCGTCGCTGCGCAGCGCGACGTTGAAGAACGCGTCGGCGTCGATCTGCACGTAGGTCACTCCGCTGGGCAACGGCGGCGCCGGCGTCGCGGTGATGCCCCAAGTCGCGATCGTTCCGTTCGAGCGCCGCGCCAAGCTGTGCTCGCTTCCCGCGGCGACCTCGACGAAGTTCGAGCCGGATGGGACCGAGTGGAGCCCGCCCCATGTGTCGACGCCCCACGAGGCCAGCGTTCCGTTGCTGCGCAGCGCAACGACGTGCTGAGACCCCACCGCATGCTGCGCGTAGGTCACGCCGGCGGGCGGCGTGGGGATCGCCATCTGGGCCGGGCCGCTGCCCCAAATCTGCAATGTGCCGTTGCTGAGCCGGGCGACGGCCGTATCGCCCTGTCCGGCGTCGATGGCGGCCACCGACACTCCTGCCGGCGCCGCAGGCGGGCCGACCTGCAGGTAGTCGTTCGCACCCCAGCGAGCGAGGCGTCCGTCGCTGCGCAACGCGAGCGAATGGCCGCCGTTGTTGAACAGGCCTCCCGTGGCGATGTCCACGTACACCACACCCGGCGGCAGAGGAGGGATCGCGCCCATCGACGGCCACTCCACGACGTTGCCGTCGCTCCGCAGCGCCAAGCTGTGCGTGCTGCACGCGCTGATCTTCGTGTACGTGACTCCGCTCGGCAGCGCCGGCACGTTGATCATCGACGCCAAGCCCCAGGCTTGCACGCTGCCGTTGTCCACGAGCCCGACCGAGTGGTAGTAACCCCCGGCGAGTTGGGTGTAGCGGCGTCCGGGCGGCAGCGCAGGCACGCTTGTCTGGCCCGTGCTGTTCCAGCCCCAGGCGACGGCTGACCCGTCGCTGCGCAGCGCAAGCGCGTGCCGATCGCCCGCGCCCACGTCGATGTAGGTCAGCCCGGGCGGCGGCGGGGGAATGGACGGAATCCCATCGCCCACCGGACCGAACGTCAGCAGCGAAATCGTGCCGCTTGTGTGCAACACCAAGCCAAAGGACTCGCCCGACGCGATCCGCATCACATTGCTCAGTTGAGCGGACGGGGACGGGCCCCAGCTCACGCAGACGTTGTCGGAGCGCAGCGCGAGGGCGTGGTTGCCGCCGGCGGAAAGCTCGACGAAGGAGAGGCCGCCGGTCGCCGTGGGCGCTGCTTGCCAGGTCGAAACACCCAGGCCCCACGCCACGAGCTCGCCGTTCGCACGCTGCGCGACGGTGAACCGTCCGCCCCCTGTCACCGCGACGAAAGGCTCGGAACTCCACAGCGTGTCGAAGCGGGTTCGCCCCCAACCTATGCCGCGTGCCTCGACCTGCACGGCGGCCCAAGCGAACGGCGCGGACGCGCCCAGCCACGCGGCGCCGGAAACGAACATGGCCCAGAACTTCATGACGCACCTCTCCCTGGAGCAGCGTTCCGCCCACCGCGCTCCAAACGGTTCGGCGTGATTTTACGCGACCATCGAGGGGCGGCATGCAACCGCGCGACTTGGTGCGTCGCGGTGGTCCACGCGCCAGCGTTCGACGTCGCGACGGAGGCGGACGAGACTTCGCTGCGCCGCCCCAGCTTGAGGCGCTTGCGCTGATCGCCCGGCGAAGAACGTCGGTTCTTGCGAGCTGCGGCCGCGTGGGCACGCGGCCGCAGCGCCGCCGATGCGCTAGCGAATCGCATTTGGCGTGCAGCGTCGCCAACGGCCGTTCTCACCGAGCGAATGTGCGATTCGCAGGTTGTGAACGAATCGAGAAGCGGCCGCGCAAGGCGTTTTTTCGCGCTGCAGCGGGCGTTTTGCTCACGCGCAGGCCGCGTTCGGAGGCCTTTCTCGCCAAGCAGGATTTTGCGAAAGCGCGTATAACGCTCGCTTCGCCGCGACGCGTCGAACTCCTTCCGTACTCGGCAGGGGCTTTCGAAGTGGCGCGCGCGGTCCCATGAGAGCACTCCTCCCAGGCGACCCACGATGAAGATCAAAGCGACAGCCGACCCCGAACGCCTCTACGACCTGCTCCTGACCGCCCGCACGGCGGACAAGGTCACGCTCTACTTCCGCGATGGCCGGGTGCTGAGCGGCGCGCTGGTGTTCAACCCGCTGAAGGGCACGGGGCGGCTGATCAACGTCGACCGGGAGCTGTCGATCGACTTCACGCTGGACAAGCTGCGCGACGTGCGGCTGTAGGTCGGCGCTCGCAGGGCGGCGGCGCCAGCCAAGCGCGCCGCGCGAGTTGCTTCAGGCCGCATCGAGCCGGGCCCGCGGGCCCGGCGGATGAACACGGAGGCGGGCGTCCGCGCTGTTCGCGCGGCCGGCAATGTCAGCCGCCGTACGTGTACGACGCGCTCAGGCCCAGCGGCAGGCCCAGGCCCCAGTAGGCGAGCAGGAACAGCGTCCACACCACGAGGAAGGTGAGCGAGTAGGGCAGCATCACGGAGATCAAGGTGCCGATGCCCGTGCCGCGGTGGTACTTCTGCGTGAAGGTCACGATCAGCGGGAAGTAGGGCATCAGCGGCGTGATGATGTTTGTGGTCGAGTCGCCGATGCGGTAGGCGGCCTGCGTGAGCTCGGGCGAGATGCCCAGCTGCATCAGCATCGGCACGAAGATCGGCGCGAGCAGCGTCCACTTGGCCGAGGACGAGCCCATCACGAGGTTGACGAATGCGCACACCGCGATCATGCCGACGATCGTCACGCTGCTGGGCAGGCCCATCTCGGAAAGCGTCGTCGCGCCGCTGACGGCGATCAGGCGGCCGAGGTTCGAGGTGTTGAAGGCGTAGATGAACATCGCCGCGCAGAACGCCATCACCATGTAGTAGCCCATCGAGCTCATCGCCTTCGCCATCGCTTGCACGACGTCGCGGTGCGTCTTGAACACCTTGGCCGCGAAGCCGTAGACGATGCCCGGCACGAGGAACACGATCAGGATCAGCGGCACGATCGAGGCCATCAGCGGCGCGCCGCGTTCGCTCAAGCCTCCCTGCGCGCCGCGGAACGGCGAGTCGGCCGGCAAACACGCGGCGGCGACCAGACCCAGGCAGGCGAGCATCGAGAGCACGCCGAGCGCGAGACCCTTGCGTTCGAGCGCGCTGAGCTCCTGCATCTTCGGCATCTCGGCCGGGTCGCCGTCGATCGCGAGTCGCTTGAGGCGCGGCTCGACGACCTTGTCGGTGAGGAACCAGCCGAGCCCGACCACGAGCAACGACGAGGCGACCGTGAAGTAGTAGTTGCTCAGCGGGTTCACCGAGTACTTCGCGTCGACGATGCGCGCGCCCGTCTCGGTCAGGCCGGCGAGGATCGTGTCGAGCGCGGTTGGTACGTAGTTGGCGCAGAATCCGCCGGAAATCGCTGCGAACGCGGCCGAGATGCCGGCGATCGGATGGCGGCCGGCCGCGTAGAAGATCACGCCGCCGAGCGGGATCACGAGCACGTAGCCCGCGTCGACGGCGACCAGGCTCAAGAGGCCCACCGCGATCGTCACCGGCGTGAGCAGGAAGCGCGGCGTGAAGCCGAGCAACATGCGCAGCGCGGCGCCGATGAAGCCCGACTTGTCGGCGACGCCCAGGCCGAGCATCGCGACGAGCACCACTCCCAGCGGCGCGAACGTGACGAACTCCGTCGTCACTCGGGTGAGCATCGTCACCAACGCCTTGCCGGCGAGCTGGTTCTCGACCTTCATCACATCGAACGCGCCGCCCGCCTTGGGCAGCCGCACCTCGCTTCCCGCCAGCAGCATCGACGCGACCCAGGTCGCGAGCAGCGCGAGCAGGAACAGCACTGCCGGATCCGGCAGCTTGTTGCCCACCTTCTCGATCACGTCGAGGAAACGGTCGAACACTCCCTTGGACTTCTGCGGCTGAGACTGGGGCTGCGCTTGGGCGTTGCTCATGGGGCGGGAGCGTAAAGACCGTGCGGCCCGTGGGCGAGGCTCGGGACTGCGGTAAGTCGCAGTAGGTCCCGTCGAATCGCGCCAAATCGCGCCAACTCGCGTTCGGCAGCACTGAAGCCCACGAGGAGGAGATCCTTGGGCGCCGCACTCGCGCCAAATCGCGCCACAGGACTGCGGATCGCGCCAAACCTTGGCGCTGCGCGGACGCTGGCGTTGAGCCGGGGTGGACGGGATCCTGTGCGCCCATGGCTCGCAAGCCGCCCTCCCCGAAGTCGCCTGGCGATGTCCAGGTGTTCCTGTCCTCGACCTACCGCGACAACGAAGCGCGGCGCAAGAAGTTGTTCGAGGCCATCGCGCGACTCGGCATGCGCGTGGCGGGCATGGAGCTCTTCACTTCGGCATCCCAGCCGGCGAAGGACAAGTGCGTCGAGGTCGTCCGCGCGTCGACGGTGTTCGTGGGCGTGCTCGCACATCGCTACGGTTGGGAGCCGAAGGGTGAGAAGCGCTCCATCACGCGCATCGAGTACGAGGAAGCGGGCGCGGCGGGCATTCCGCGGTTGATGTTCCTCATCTCGGACGACGTTCCGATCGTCGCCGACCGCGACTACGACGAGCCGGCGGTTCGCTGGGACAAGCAGAAACTGCTCGCTGACTTCAAACGCGACGTCCGCGCGAACGAAGAGGAGTGCTCCACGCCCTTCGACTCCGATGAACAGCTCTGCATGCAGGTCATGCAGGCTCTCAACGAGTGGTTCGAATCGACGCGCGCCCCGGCCAAGCCGGCCACGAACCCCCGTACGCGCTCGCGCGCCAAGCCGAGCGGCTCCGCGCTCGACCGCGAGGTCGCCGACTACCTGCGCCGCATGTCGGACGCGCACGGCCAAGTCCGCCTCGTCGGCTTCGGCAAGCACGTGCACTTGAACCTCGACCTCGAGGAACTGCTCGTGCCGCAGAACGCGCTCGTCGACCGGCGCGCGATCGGCAAGGTCGGCTTCGACGACGCCGAGCACGCCGAGCGCGGCGTCAGCGGGAACTCGGACTTGATCGCGCTCGCCGACGCCTTTCGCCGCGTGGCCGAGAAGAAGAGCTCGCGCGGCTTCGTGCTGCTCGGCGATCCGGGCTCGGGCAAGACCACGCAGCTCAAGCGCCTGCTCCTGTGGGTCGCGCGCAACGGCCCCGAGAGCGTCGGCCTGCCGGCCGGCATGGTCCCGCTGTTCCTGCCGTTGCGCGAGCTGAGAAGCGTCGACGACGGGCTCGAGCCGCTGATCGAAGCGCAGCTCAGCTCGCCGCACTACAAGCCCAAGCCCGGCTTCGCGCGCCGCATGCTCGAGCGCGGCAACCTGCTGCTGCTCTTCGACGGCCTCGACGAAGTCGCCGACGAGAAGCAGCGCGAGCGCGTCGCGAAGTGGATCGAACAAGCCGCCGACGCGAACCACGGCTGGCGCATCGCGGTCACGTGCCGCTACGCCGGCTACAGCGAGCTTTCGCGCCTCGACGGACGCTTCCTCGAGCTGCACTTGCGCCCGCTCAGCGACGACCAGGCCGACGACTTCATTGCGAAGTGGTTCCGCGCGGTCGAGCGCGAGCAGGAACGCGACCAGGAGCGCGCCGACCTCTTGGCCGACGAGGGCGCGCGCAAGCTGATCGAGACGCTGAAGGGGCCGCACTTCGGCGCCTCGCGCGTGTACGAATTCACGCGCAACCCGCTGCTGCTCACGGCGATCTGCCTGGTGCACTACGACAAGAAGTCGCTGCCCGAGCGCCGCGCCGACCTGTACGAGCAGTGCGTCGACGTGCTCCTCGAGCGCTGGCGGGCGGCGAAGGGCATCTCCGTTTCGATGGACGCCAAGAAGGCGCGCGGCGTGCTGCAGCCGCTGGCCTACTGGATGCACCTCGAACCCCAACGCCGCCGCGCGACGCCGAAGGAAATCGCCCCACAGATCGCGCGCTCGCTGTCCGAGATCCAGTGGAAGGACTCAGCGGAGCGCTTCCTCGCCACGATCCGCGACGAGAGCGGCCTGCTCGTCGGCTGGAGCGAGCGCGACTTCGGCTTCCTCCACCTGGGCTTCCAGGAGTACCTCGCCGCGCGCGAGATCCGCCGCCGCTACTTCGAAGAAGACGACAGCCAGGCGCTCTCGGATCTCGCGGACCGTTTCGGCGACCCGTGGTGGCGCGAGGTGACGCTGCTGCTCGTGGCGCTCGAAGAGCCGTCCCTCTTCGAGCCGCTGTTCGCCGAGGTCGTGAAGCGCGACGAGTTCGCCACGTCGCAGGACTTGGTCTCGTACGCGCTCACCGATGCGGTTCGCGTGTCGCCGCGGCCGTTCGTCGAGTTGCTCGATCTCCCGCCCGGGCGCGATCGCAAGCTCTGGGAGCGCCAACTCGCCGCGCTGCGCGTGCTCGAGAAGATCGCGCCGCAGCGGGTTGCGGAACGCGCGCCCTCCTTGGCGAGGCATCGTCATGCGGAGATCGCCATGCGCTTCCAGGTTCCGGCGTCGCGTCCAATCGGCGTTGACTCGCCGCCGGTTCGCGTGAGCGTGTCGGCACCGCCGGGCACGGTGGAACTCTGCGGCTCGGCAGTCATTGGCGTGACCTCAACTGCTCGCATCGAAGACGTGGCGACGCCACGAATTCGGAGCGCTCGTGGTGAGATTGATTTCGTCGCGATCCCGGGCGGCAAGTTCTGGATGGGCTCGACGGACCAGGAGATCGCGCGGCTGAAGCGTGAGCTCCCGTCTCTCGCGGAGTACTTCGACCGCGAGTCGCCCCGCCACGAGGTCACTATTTCGGCGTTCTTCCTCGCGCCGACTCCGGTGACGAACTCTCAGTACGTACGCTTCCTGGCAGCGACGCACGACGCCGTGAAGCCCGAGTACTGGGCGGATCGGCGCTACAACCAGCCCGAGCAGCCCGTAGTGGGGGTGTCGTGGGAGGACGCGCAGCGCTTCTGCGAGTGGGCAGGCGTGCGGTTGCCGACCGAGGCGCAGTGGGAGTACGCCTGTCGCGCGGGAACGGACACGCGCTACTGGTCGGGCGACAAGGAGTCGGACTTAGAGCGCGTCGGTTGGCTCACCAAGAACTCCGGGGCGGCGCTGCAGTCGGTTGGGCGCAAGCCCGCGAACCCGTTTGGTCTGCACGACCTGCACGGCAACGTGTGGGAATGGTGCGCTGACTGGTACGGAAAGTACTCCAAGAATCCACAGTCGGATCCGGCCGGTCCTGCCAGCGGTTCCAGCCGCGTGGTCCGCGGCGGCGGTTTCGAGGACGGCGTTGGCAGGTGTCGCTCTGCGTTCCGCAACAGGAGGCATCCTTCGGACCGCTGGGACGACCTCGGTTTCCGCGTCGCGTTGCCCGCTGCCCCGAGCTCGCGCTAGAGCATCGATCTTCGATCTTTGAAGGTGTCCATTCCGCAGCAACGTCGGCAAGCCCGGCAAGAACTGGTCGCGAAACGCCGCCTTCGGCGACCGCGCGGCAACGGCTTGCTGACGTGTTGCTTCGCAACGCCGCGCTGCTACGCCCGCGCAGCAGCTTCCCCCGCGTGCCGTTCTGCGGAGATGACATGGAAATCACTCTGTGCCGACGCGAAACACGTCGAGTCGACGGCCGGGTGACGGCACGGTGTGGATTCGAGTCGCGGAATCACAAGGCCTTGCCCGGGCCTTGACGCGCGTTGGCCGGCGCCGGCGTGACATGTACATCCGTGCGTACGGTCCACGTCCGGACCATCGACTCGGCCATCTGTGAGAAGCACATGGTGTTCCGACCTGACAAGCAGCTTTCGCAACTCGTGAGCGCTAGGGATCGGCTCGAACTCGCGCTCGTACCCTTCGTGGCGGGTCTCGTCGCCGAAGAACTCGGCGAGAGCGTATGCGTGCAACACGCCAGGCTGTCGCCCGAGCTGGAGGCCGACATCGCGCGGCTTTACGGCCACGGTTGGGACGCGGAGTCGTTCTTCGCGCGAGGCCTCCAGCGTCTGCGCTATCGCCTGCGCAGCGTGCTCTACGACTGGACATCGCCATCGCCCTTCAAGCGGGCCGTCCTTGCGCGCGTCGCCGTGTTGGAGCTGCTCCACGAGATCCTCGCGGCGATCCAGCACCAACGCTCTCGCGACTGGACTTGGCGCGGCACGAGTGCGCTCGGCGAACTCGACCGGATCGTCAACGTGCTCGACGCCAAGCGCTCGGCGCTCGAGTTGGGGCTGGTGCTCGACGTTCTCGCCGCGCGCGGGACTTCGGTCGCCGAGTTCGCGGGGACTCGGACTGCGGACCTCAAGAGCGCGCTGGGGCAGGTCGAGATGCCCCTGCCGCTGATGTGGCGACTCGTCTCCGCCGCCGATGCTGCGAAGGCGCTGATGTTCGAGCGCTGGAACCACCAATCGGTTCCCGCGAAAGTGCTCGCCGAACTGGCCTTCCTCGAGCAACGCCACGCTGCCCTCAGCGCGGTGGAGGACCAGCCCGACAGATGAGCCCGCGATCAAGCGGGGCGTGGCTTCTTGCGGATGCGCGGACGTAGTTCGCTCGGTCGCCTCCGCGCCGCGCACATCTTCTTCGGCTGCTGACCGCACGCTCGGCAACTCGTTGCCGCGCGGTTGCCGAGGGCCCGTTTCGAGGTCGATTCTTGCCGCGCTTGCCGAAGTTGACGCGAAATGGAAACCTTCAAGGATCGAAGATCGATCGTCTAGCGGGAGCTCGGGGCAGCGGGCAGCGCGACACGGAAGCCGAGGTTTATCCACCGGTTCGATGGGTGACTCCAGTCCCGGACCGCAGAGCGACACGAATCGGCTACGAATCCGAAGCTGCCGCCGCGAATCACGCGGCCGGAGCCGCCGGCTGCACCGGTCGGGTCGAACTGCAACTCGCTCGAGTAGTCGCCGTGCCAGTCGGCGCACCACTCCCACACGTTGCCGTGCATGTCATGCAGGCCCCACGGATTCGCGGGCTTCTCCCCGACCGGGTGCGGATGCCCGTTGCTGTTGGCCACGCACCAACCCACTCGGGCCAGGTCCTCCTCGGAGTCGCCGGACCAGAACGCCGTCCGCAACTTGCGATCGCGCAGACCGTCTTGCTGCGCGCGGCACGCGTACTCCCACTGCGCTTCGGTGGGCAGCGCGCCGCCCACCCAGCGGCAGAAGAGCCAAGCCTGGAACCAAGAGACTTCGCGGGCAGGTAGGTTCGCTTCGGACTGCTCAGGCTGGCGCGCGAGATCGAGGGACGCGAACTGCGTTTCGGTGACGGTGGTGCGTCCCAGTTGGAACGGCTGGGTAAGTGCGACCTCATGCTCGGTGCGATCCCACTCGTACGGCGACTTGGCGTCACCCATCACGAAACGGCCAGCCGGAATCTTGGCGAACTCGAGCTGTGGTTTCGCGCCCACACCGAAGGCTGTGAGCAGCGGGGAGACGTCGACGCCGGGTTCGACGAGGTCGAGGACGTAGATGAGCTGCGCGACCAGCTCGAGGTCGAACGCGGTCCGACTCTGCTTCGAGAGCGCGCCGAGTCGTTCGCGGATCAGCTTGGAAGCACTGGCGGGTGGCCAACTGCTCGCGAGCGAGCGCAGGTGGTCGCCGTCCCAGCCCGTGGTGGCGAGCAGGAACTCGAAGCCTTGCGGTGCGCTGAGTGTGTCCACGAACGGCAGCGCACGCAGCGCGAGCGCCGGGCTCGCAGCGCGCACCACCTCCAGCGTCTCCAGTCGCGCCGAGTCGCCGACCAGTGCGCAAGCCATGCCGTAGGTCTGGCCCCAGAAGCGGATCGACTCGCCGTCTTCGTCTGCCTTTGCCAGCTTCTGGAGACGAGACTTCAGCTCACGTGTTGGCAGCTCGGCCAGGCGCTGCGCGGCGAGGAACTCGCACAGGCTGCGGTGCCAGAACTTCCACGGCTCCGCAGCGCCTTCGAATTGCCCGAGCAGGCCGGAGTTCTCGCCCAGGTCGGCGAGCAACTTGTCGGGTGAGCCCCAACTCGCCACGTACTGCTGCAGTCGTTCGGCGTGGGGCTTGTTCTTGCGCTTGTCCGTCAGCTCGTAGAGCGCGTCGACGAGTTCGCTCTCGCTCCACGACAGTCGCCCAGAGTCCATCAGCGCCAAGGCAAGGTGCGGCAGGAGTTTCTGCGCCGACGTGGGGTGGGCGACGGGCTTGGGACGATCGGGACTCGCACCGCGCTTCAACAAGAGTTCGATCGCGCGCTCGTACAGTCCGCGCGCCGTGGTGGGAACGTTCGGGCTCTCGAGCGTGACGGCCACCATCAGCGTCAGCAGCAGCGGATTGGTCGAGAGCTGCGCGAGCTGCGGACAGCGGTCGATGTGGGTGAGGACACTCTCAGCCCTGGTCTTGTCGGCGAGCCAGTGCTCGACGAGTTCCGCGCGGCGCTTGGGGCTCAGCGGCTGGACGTCGGCGCGCTCGAACCCGGCAATCTTCTCCAGGCCGATCTTGCGGCTTGTGATGACAACCGTCGCGCTGGCCAAGTCCGTGAGGATCGGGTTCAGTCGGCTCCACAGCTCCTGCACCGAGTCAGCGCCCACTTCGTCGAACGCATCGAGCAGGAGCCACACACCGCTGCGTCGGGCTGCTCTCTCGCGGAGTTGCGCCGCGAGGTCGGTCTTGCCGAGTGCGGGGGACGAGGCGCACAGATCCGCCTCGGCGATATCGAACGGGTGCTTGTTCTCACGCAGCAAGCGCGGGAGCGAGACGAGCACGACCAGCGGACCGTCGGGGTCGCCGCCGACTTCCCACGCGAGCCGCCGACACATCGTCGACTTGCCCGCGCCCGGATCGCCGGCGATCACCCAGCGCAGCGAGCCGCCTTTGTCGCGCGCCGTCTCCAACAGCCCGCGCAGCGTCGTGCTACGCGCGTACAGATCGAACTCGTGTGGTTGGCTGCGTGCGGTGCGCTTCTCGTCCATCGCGAGCGAGACGTCGAGCTGGACGTAGATGTCCTCGAAAGCTCGCTGCCGCGCGTGCCGGAAGAACGGCACGACGAGGTCGTGTTGCTTGCGCAGGAAAGCGCGGTAGGCGGCGAGGACGTCGATCTCGACCTTGGCGCCCGGGGCGACGTCGAGCGAGGCGACGAGCGGACCGAGGTCATCGAGATCGTCAAACGTTTGCGTCTCGTGCGCTTGGTCGACGATCGTGCGGTGGGACTTCGCGCGCCAAACGCGTAGATCGAGCCCGCATGCCAGGGCGAATCCAGCTACGACCGCGAGCGATGTGTTCTGCGCGCCGTCGCGCGTCTCGTGAGTTCCCACCACGACCCACACCACTCGGCCGACTCCGCTCAGCCGCTTTGGAAGCGAATCGAGGACCCAGCCCTGCTCGGGAAGCTCGCCCCAGCTCTTGCGAAGGCGATAGAGCTCTTCGCGCACGGACACCCCGTCGCCCTCGCGAGGGCACAAGAGCAGCGTCTTGGTTCCACGCGTCGGCACGGCAGCTCCCGGAACGCCCTTCGCGCTGGTGACCAGCGCTCGCAGGCTCGAGACGTCGCTCGAAGTGGAGACGAAGTAGCTCTTCTGGAACGGCGGAAGTTCCATCCAGTCGGGCAGAGCGGCGCCGACCGTCGCGAGTTGCAGCACCCGTTCGCGGCCGAATGCGTAGCCGATCTCGAAGCCCACGTTCGCGTTGGGCTTGTCGACGAGCGCGAGCACGAAGTCCGCGTTCGAGATTCCAGGCTCGACCACGTCCTTCCAGATCTGACCGGCCTCGATGTCCGTGCCGGGCAGCTTCACTTCCCAGCCGTCCGTGCGCTCGAGGCCCTGGAGCGTGAGCTTCCCGACCTGGATCGTCATGTCCCAGATCACGAAGACCTTCTTGGGACCTTGCTTCGTCTTCGAGCGTTGGGGCTTGGCCATGTTGCGAGCGGCGGGGTGCGGGAGGCGCGGGATTCTAGTCCGACGCTGGGGCCGCACGGCTCGCGCAGGAGCGCGCCGGAAACGACCGCACGACGCGCAAGGCGTCGTGCGGTGTGAGATTCAGAGTTCTCGCGGGCCGCGAGTCACGCGCTGTGCATCAGGGCCACACAGTCACTTCGAGCGCCGAGGAGAGCTGGGTCTGCGACGCGGGCGAGCCGCTGTCGCGCGCCCAGGCTTGGGCGTAGAAGACCGAGCCGGGGACTAGGCCATTGGCGGCGAGGTACGTGCGCGAGAGGGTCGTGCGCAGCTCGCCCGAGCAGCCGGAGGAGCCGCCGGTGCCCGAGAGAGGAAGGCGCACGCGCGGCGCGGCGACGCACATCGTGCCGGGGCCGAACGGGACGGCGGTCGAGGCAGTGCCCCAGAAGAACAGGCCGACACGTTGCGCACGCAGGGCGGGTGCGACGAGTTCGAGCTCGGGCCCGATGCTCGCGCTCGCCGAACCTTCGACGCGCGCGTTCGACATGCAGCCGAGCGAGTTGAGCGACGGCGAGCAGTAGCTGATGGGGGCGCGCACGGCGCCGAGCACGACGCTGGTCGCGAACGGACCGCCGATGAGCACGTCGCGGCGGCCGTCGAAGTTCACGTCGCCCGCTGCCGCGAGGACACCCTTCGCGCCGTAGGCGGTCTGGCCGAGCACGGCGCCGGTGAGGCCGTCGAAGAAGTACGCGGCGCCGAGGCCCTCGCAGCCGACGCGCGCGACGCTCACGAAGTCGGGTGAGCCGTTGCCGTTCAGATCGCCGAGCGCGGCGAGCTCGAGGCCGAGCGCGTTGCCGAGCGGCGCGATCACCGAGCGGATCAGCGCGCCCGTGGCGCCGGAGTGCAGGTCCACCGCGCCGGTGTGGCTGCTGCCGCACCAGCCTGGCAGGCCGAAGGCGTGGACGCGGCCCGGGACGCCGATCGCGAAGTCCGCGACGTTGTCGCCGTCGAGGTCGCCGCCGAGGCTCGCGAGCGACGAGCCCGCGAAGGCGAAGTTGCTCGCGGCGAGGCGGTAGAGGAGCACGCCGTTCGCGCCGCTGAACACTTCGATCGACGGCACGACGAGCGCCATCCCCGGCGCGTCGGTCGCCGCGTTGTCGGCGATCGCGTAGTCCGCCCGGCCGTCGCCGTTCACATCGCCCAGCGCCGCGAGCGCCGAGCCGTAGTCGTAGATGTTGCCGATGCTCGGCATGTGCGTGCGCAGCACGGCGCCGCTTGCGCCCGAGATCAGATACACGCGGTTGGGCGAGCCGGGGGTGCGGGTGCGCGCCGAGATGAGCACGTCGTCGACGCCGTCGAGGTCGATGTCCGCGACGCGCGCCAGCGCGAGGCCGAGCGACTCGGGCAGGTTCGGCGCGACGAAGCTCGCAAGCAGCGCGCCGTTCGCGCCCGAGCGGAACTCGACGAAGGACGGCAGGCCCGAGCTCGAAGCCGGCGCCGCGATGGCGTAGTCCTCGACGCCGTCGCCGCTCACGTCGTCGAGCGCCGCGACGCTCGCGCCGTACTCGACGCTCGCCGGGGCCGGGTGCGTGCGCAGGACTTGGCCGTCACCAGCGCGAAAGATCTGCACGGGCGAGCCGACGAGCGCCGGCTGCGCCACGAGGAACTCGCGCCGGCCGTCGCCGTCCAGATCCGCGATCGAGGCCGCGGCGCCCGTCGCGCCCGCGAGCCGCAGAACTTCGCCTTGGGCTTGCAGGGAACCGCCGATCGCGAGCAGCGCGAGCGGCACGATGTGGAGTTTGGAGTGCCTCATGATGGGGCGGCTAGGCGCGCGGCGCGCTCGACGTCACGCTGCTGCGCCGGAACTCGATGAATCCCGCGCCCCGCATCGCCGCCTACGTCTATCCCGGCTGGCACTCGACGCCGGAGCGCGACGCGAGCTTCCATCCCGGCTTCACCGAGTGGGAGCTGGTGCGCGACTGCCGCCCGCGCTTCGACGGGCACGCGCAGCCCAAGGTCCCGCTGCTCGGCGAGTACGACGACCGCGATCCGCGCGAGGTCGGGCGGCGCGTGCGGCTCGCCCAGGAGCACGGCGTCGACGCGTTCGTGTACGGCTGGTTCTGGTGCCGCGGAAAACGCGTGTTCGAGCAGGCGCTGGACCTGGGTTTCCTCGGCGGCGATCACGGGCTCGATGCGCCGTTCGCGCTGATGTGGGCCAACCGCATGCCGCGGCGCGTGCTGCCGGTGCGGCGTGAAGACCTGCCCGTGCTCGACCCGGCGCGTTTCGTCGACACGGACGTCGAGGACTTCACGGCGCTGCTCGAGCACGTCGCCGAGCGCTACTTCGTGCGCGCCAACTACGTGCGCGTCGATGGCGCGGCGTACTTCTCGATCTTCGATTCGAGCTTCTTTCTGCGCGAATTGGGCCTCGCTGCGGCGCGCGAGGCGATCGCGAGAGCGCGCGGACGTTTGCGCGCGCGCGGCTTCGGCGAGCTGCACCTCGCGGCGATCGAACCGGGTAACGATGTGATCGGGAAGCTGCGCGAGGTCGGCTTCGACAGCGTCACGAACTACGTGCTCTTGCCCGATTGGAAGGGCGAGTTCCTGCAGGACTACGCCGAACGAGCGCGCGTTTGCGCCGAGCTGTGGCCGCGCATCGCCGCCGCCTCGGGCTTGCCGTACATGCCCTCGGTCTCGCCGGGTTGGGACGCTTCGCCGCGCGGCGCGGACTTCGGACTCGCGCGACCGACGAAGTATCCGTGGTGGCCGGTCGTCGTCGGCGAGCATCCCGAGCTGTTCCGCGCGGCGCTCGAGCGCGCGCTGCGCTTCGCGCGCGAGCACGGCCCGAACGAGGGACTTGTCTTCATCGCCTCGCTCAACGAATGGAGCGAAGGCCACACGCTCGAGCCCGACACTCGCTTCGGCCACGGCTGGCTCGAGGCGGTGCGCGCGGCGCGACACTCCGGCTTCGTGCGTTAGCCCGACTGTGTTTGTCGCGCGCGCAGTCGCCGCAGTTGTGTGTTGATCGGGCGCGGCAACGCGACCTCGATCGCTCGCCGCGACGTCATTGCACGTCGACGTGCTTGCGAGTCGAAACGCTCGTCCGCGAGCGCGAAACTCACTGCGCCGAGGGCGCCGCGGGTCGCATGACGAGCCACACGCCGAGCGCGACGCAGGCGACACCGGCGAGGCGCGTCGGCGTCAGCGGAACCTGGCGGCCCGTCGCGCCGAGTTGATCGAGAATGAGCGCCGTGACGACTTGGGCGCCGACGGCGAGCGTGGTCGTGACGCCGGCGCCGAGGCGCGGATACGCGACTGCGGCGCAGGAGATGATCACGAGGCCGAACACGCCGCCCGTGTAGAGCTTCCACGAGGTTTCGCCGCGTTCCGCGGGCGTTGAGCCGCTGAAGTGCGCGATCGCGAGCCAGCCCAGCGCGCCGAGGAACACCATTCCGGAGTTGATGGTGAGCGTGAGCGGCAGACCGATGCGGCCGGCGAGCTGGCCGTTGGCGGTTCCTTGCAGGCACACCGCGATGCCCAGGAGCAGCGCGAGCAGGATCATGAGCGGCATGGGGAGCGTGGAGTGGGGCGTGGGGGCGGACCGGCGGATGCGATGCGGATGCGAGGCGACGTGCGTCGAGAGCGGAAGTCGCAGCGCATCAGGCGCGCACTGTCGTCAGTTCCGCGAGCAGCGTCACGAGCGTGCGGGCGAGCGCGTGGCGGCGGTAGCTCGCCGTGGAGCGCACGTCGTCGATCGGCGTCGCGTCCTCGAGCGCTGCGGCGCGTGCGGCGCGGCGCAACACTTCTGGCGTCGGCGCACGACCGTCGAGCTCGCGTTCGAGTGCGCGCAGGCGGAGCGTGCGCGGCGCAACGGCGCCTGCGGATGCACGCACGTGCACGAGCTTTCCCGCGTCGACACGCAGCGCGAGCGCCACGACGAGCTTAGAGATCGACTGCGCGCGCCGAGTGCCGACCTTGCGGAAAGCGCAGCGCGTTCCGGATGCGAGCCAGGGCACGAAGATCGACTCGATCAGTTCGTCCACGCGGCGCGCGGTGCGGCGGTAACCGACGAGGAACTCGTCGAGCGCGAGCTCGCGCGCACCCGCGAGCGAGATCAGGCGCACGCGCGCGTCGAGCGCGAGCAGCACGGGCGTCAAGTCCGCTGCAGGCGAAGCCGTGCCGAGGTTGCCGCCGAGCGTGGCGCGCGCCTGGATCTGCTCGGCGCCGACTTCAGCGCAGGCCTGCGAGAGAACGTCGAAGCGCTCGCGGACGAGAGGCGAACGGCGCAGATCGGCGCAGGTTTCCAGCGCACCGATCCGCAGGCCGCTCGATTCTTCACGCAGGCCGCGCAGCTCGTCGAGAGCGCGGATGTCGATCACACGCGCCGCTTTCGTACGGCCGGTGCGCAGTTCGACCATCAGATCGGTGCCGCCGGCGATGACGCGCGTCGTGTCGTCGGCGGTGGCGAGTTGCTCCAACACGGAGCGCAGGGCTTCGGTTCCGCGATCGTACGGCGCCAGAGCAATTTGTCTCACGCCGCGCAGCGCAACGGGCGATCCGGGAGCGTCGGCGGCGTGAGACAAATTGCTCTGGCGCCGTACGATCGCGGAGCGGACGATCGCGCCGTAGCCGGTGCAGCGGCACAGATTGCCGGCGAGCGCAACCCGCGCGCCCTGTTCGTCGGGCTGCACGCCGCGCGCCGCGCACTCCTCGAGCCACGCGCGCGTCATCACGATCATGCCGGGCGTGCAGATGCCGCACTGCGCGCCGCCTTCGTCGAGAAACGCCTGCTGCACGGCCTCGAATCCGCGGCCCTCGATCGTCTCGACCCGCGCGCCCGTCGTTTGGCAAGCGGGGACGAGGCACGAGTTCACCGCCACACCGTCGACGAGCACCGTGCACGCGCCGCATTCGCCCTCGCCGCAGCCTTCCTTGGTTCCGGTGAGACCTAGGTCCTCGCGCAGCACATCGAGCAGCCGCCGCAGCGGCTCGACCTCCAGCGCGCGCGCTTCGCCGTTGACTTCGAATTCGAGCTTCACAGCCGTTCCTCCGGATGGGCGGCGAGCCACAGCTCCATCAAGTGCTCGGCCGTCGCGGGGATGCGTTTCACGTGCACGCCGAGCGCATCCTCGATCGCCGAGAGCACCGCCGGCGCGCCGCCGTCCATCGGCATCTCACCGATGCCCTTGGCGCCGAACGGGCCGTGTTCGAAGGGCACTTCCACGAGTTCGGTCTCGAACTGCGGCGCGTCGAGCGTGGTCGGAATGATGCAGGTCGCCATGCGATCCTGCTGTACGCGGCCGTTTGCGTTCGTCACGACCTCGAGGTGCGCGAAGCCCACGGCCTGCAGCGTGCCGCCCTCGAATTGTCCCGCGACCATCTGCGGCTGGATCGCCTTGCCGCAGTCGACCGCGCTGGTGAGCTTGATCACGCGCACCTCGAACGTATCGAGATCGACTTCGACCTCGGCGACATCCGCGGCCCAGCCATACGCCGGGTAGGCGTCGCCGCGGTAGCGCTCGTCGTCCCACTCCAGGCCGGCGGGCGAGTGGTAGGTCGCTTCGATGCGCGCATCGCCGCCGCGCTCCACGAACGCCCGCGCACGTTCGCGGAACGAGCCCGGGCCCTCGAAGCGTGCTGTGAGTTCGCGGCACGAGCGCGCGAGCAATCCGCCGACGATCATGCAGGTGCGCGAGGCGACGGTGGGGCCGGAGTTCGGCGCTTCGAACGTGTCCGCCGGCGCGAGCTCGATGTCTTGCGGCGACGCGCCGAGCGCGTCCCCGGCGATGGCCTGGAACATCGTCAACGTGCCCTGGCCGAACTCCGTCGAAGCGCTGCGCACGAGCGCACGGCCCTCGCGCGTGAGTTCGACCGAAATGCGCGCCTTGAGCATCTGCTCGCCCGCACCCGTGAATCCGGCGCCGTGGAAGAAGAACGAGAAGCCGCGTCCGCGCCGCACGCGGCCCGTGCGCGGCGCGCGCCAATCGTGCGCGTCGAAGGCCGTGCGCGCGACGATGCGCTCCATCACCGGTTCGGCGCCGACGCTCGTGCGCAGCACCTGCCCCGTCGCGGTCGCATCCCCGACGCGCAACATGTTGCGCCGCCGCAGCTCGAGCGGCTGGATGCCCAGCTTCGCGGCGATGGCGTCCATCTGCCGTTCGATGGCGAAGCACGTCTGCGGCGCGCCGAAACCGCGGAACGCGCCGTAGGGCACGTGGTTGGTCGCGACGGCGCGGCCCTCGATGAGCACGTGCTCGCACTTGTACGGCCCCGCCGCGTGGATGCAGCCGCGCGAGAGCACCACCGGCGAGAGCGTGGTGTAGGCGCCGCCGTCGAACAGCACCTCGATGTGCATCGCGAGCAAGCGGCCGTCGCGATCCACGGCGGTGCGATGGCGCACGATGCTCGGGTGGCGCTTGGGCGTCGCGGCGAGATCCTCGTGACGTTCGTGGATCAGGCGCACGGGCCGGCCCGCCTTGCAGGCGAGCACCGCCGCCTGGCAGGCGAGGATCGACGGGTAGTCCTCCTTGCCGCCGAATCCGCCGCCGGTTGCGGCCTGGATCACGCGCACACGTTCCGCCGGAAGCCCGAGCGCGCGCACCAAGGCCTTGTGCACGTAGTACGGACACTGCAGCGAGCCGTGCACCGTCACCACGCCGCGTTCGTCGGGCGGAAACGCGAGCACGCCCTGCGGCTCGATGTACATCTGCTCCTGCGTGCCCGTTTCGTACTCGTTCTCCAGCACGAGCGCGGCGCGCGCGAGCTCGGCCAGCGCTTCGCCCTTCGAGATCGTGATGCGCTTGAACACGCGCTCGCTCTGGCGCGGGTCGAGCACGGGCTCGCGAGGCTCGAGCACCGGACGGACCGCGCGCAGCGCCGCGCCGAGCGTCGCCTCGTCGGGCGCCGCGACGAGCAGCAGCGGCTCGTACCAGTGCTCGAATTCGTGCGCCGCGAGCAGCGGTTCGTCCTCGAGGATCATCGCCACGACGTTGGCGCCGGGCACATCGGCCGGCCCAGCGCACACAACGCGCGACCAGTCGAAGTCCGGCGCGAACTCGAACCCACGCACGAGGCCGCGGGGCAGGTGCGTGCGCACCACGCCGCCGACCCAAGCTCCCGGAACGCGCAGGTCGGCGACGTACTGAGCCGTCCCTCGCACTTTGGCCGGGCCTTCCGGCCGCGCCAACCTCCCGCCGACGCTCGCTTGCATCGGCGCAGAGTATTCTGTTCGGTTCACGCCGTCTGCGGTCGATCGGTGCGCAGCGGAACGAACGCACGCATGGGCGACTGGGCAGTTTGGCTGGAGTGGGGGGCGCTGCTCGGCGTCGTCGCCGTCGCATGGTTCGCCTCGGGGCCGCTGGCGCGCCTCGTGCGCCGCATGAACGGCGCCTTCGAGCAACTCCACGAACGGCCGCAGTCCGTGGTCGCGCTCGCCTTCGTGCTCGGTGCGCTGGGGCCGTTTCTGTTCGCGAGCGCGGCGAGCTGGCCCGTGCCGCGCGTGCACGACGAATACAGCTACCTGCTCGCGGCCGATACGTTCGCCTCCGGGCAGCTGTGCGAGCCGTCGCCGCCGTGCGCAGAGCAACTCGAGGCCTTTCACGTCGTCACGCGGCCCGTCTACGCCTCGAAGTACCCCAGCGGCCAAGGCCTGGCGCTCGCGCTCGGCCAGGTGCTCTTCGGCGAGCCGATCTACGGTGTTTGGCTCACGAGCGGGCTGCTGTGCGGCGCGATGGCCTGGCTTCTGCTCGCGCTGTTTCCGCCGCGCTGGGCGCTCGTCGGCCTGTGCGTCGTGTTCGCGAAGTTCGCGCTGACGACGTACTGGGCGCAGAGTTTTTGGGGCGGATCGCTCACTGCCGCCGGCGCCGCGCTGGCGTTCGCCGCGCTCGTGCGCATCTTCGAGCGGGGGAGCTTCACGCTCGGCGCGTTGCTCGGCGTCGGAGTCGCGTTGCTCGCGCTCACTCGCCCGTTCGAGGGAGTCCTCGCGGCGCTGCCGCTGGCAGCGGCGCTCGGAGTGTGGAGCGTGCGCCGGCTGCGTGCGGGCGCTGGGCGTGAGTTGGCGAGCACGCTGGTCGGCGCCGCCGTGCCGCTGGTTGCCTGCGCGCTGTGGATCGCCGCGCTCAACCGCGCCGTCACCGGCGATCCGCTGCGCATGCCGTACTTCCTGCACGACGCGCAGTACGCCGTCGCGCCGCCGTTCCTGTGGCAAGAGGCCGCGCCGCGCCCGCACTACGCCACGGCGGAGATCGAGCGCTTCTGGACGGGCTTTGCGTACGACCTGTGGGCCGAGCAGCAGAACTGGGCTGGTTTCCTGCAGCGCGCGCGCATCAAGCTCGGCACGTGGTGGGGCTTTTTCGTCGGCGCGCCGCTCGCGCTCGCGCTCGCGCTCGCGCCCTTTGCGCTGCGCCGACGTTGGATCGCCTTCAGCGCGCTCGGCTTCGCCTGCGTCGCCTCGGGCGTGCTCGTCGTCGCCTACGACCTCGCGCACTACCTCGCGCCGGCTGCGCCGTGGATCGTCGTGCTCACCGTCGCGGGGTTGCGCGAGAGCTCGCGCTGGCGCGTGCTGCGCACCTCACGCCGCGGACGCGCGTTGCTCGCGGCCGTCGTCGCACTTCTCGCAGCGGAGTGCGCCGTCCGCGGCTACAAGCACGTGCGGCCCGAGACCGCCTTCGAGCAGCGGCGCGCGCGACTCGAACAGGAACTGGCCCAGGGCGAGCGCAAGGTGCTCGTCGTCGTGCGTTACTCCGCGGATCACAGCGTGCACGAAGACTGGGTCTACAACGGCGCGCGCCCCGCGGAGCAGCGTGTCCTGTGGGCGCGCGACCACGGCGAAGCGGCACGCGAGCGCCTGCGCGAGTGTTATCCGGGTCGCGCAGGCTTCTTGCTCGAAATCGGGCCGCAGGGAGCGTCGCCATTGACGCCCCTGTGGCCGTGATGCGCTGACTTCAGAAGCCCGACACCGAGCAATCGCAGGTCTGGCCCCAGCACTCGATGAGGAAGCCATCGATCTGGGAGCCGTTGTTGCACTTCCCGCTGGGGTCGACAGCCACGACGTGTTGGTCGTTCGAGGCCACACCGTCGCCCTGCTCGAAGTCATCGACCGTCCCGACCAGCGCGTTTCCACTTGCGGTGTAGGTGATGCTGGTCAGCATCGCCACGTGTCCCTCACGCCCTCGGGCGCCGCGAAACATGACTTCGATGTCGCAGCCGGCGTCGAGCTTCTGCGCCACCATCGCGAGCGTGCCCGGGTTCCAGCCGTAGACCATCTGAGTGCAGATCGGCAGCCCTTCGAATTCGACGTAGTTGCACTTGCCCGAGAGCAGTTTGTCGTCGGAGGTGCCGCAGTCCGGCGTGGTGAACATGTAGCCCGCCAGCAGATGGGAGAGGGACTGCGCCGAGAGCGGCAGCGCTACGCCGTTGCGTCGCGCCATGTAGTCGATGGAACGCGCGACCGCCGCGGGTGCGCACTCATCGAAGCCTTCGTCGATCGGGGTGAGGAACGAGATCGGAACGGGAAGGTTTCCGAACTTCGGCGGATCGGAGGCGAGCGTGCCGATCCACGGGCCGATCGACTCGTACTCGAAGGCTGTCGCGTCTGCACAGTCGTCCGTGTTGCGGCCCGTGCGCGCGCAGGTCTCGGTCTGCGGTGTCATCCACCCGATGTGGTCGTAAGTCGGCGTCGCGAGCGGGGTCGTGCTCAACGAGTAGCCGTAGATCGTCAACGTCCAGGGCAGCCCGTTCGCGAGTTCGTTCGAGAGTCCGAACTCGTACCCGGGTTGGTGCGCCGTGAGCCAGGGCATGTTCGGCGCGGAGATGAGCGCGTTGCGCACCACCCATTCGACGTTCTGCGTCGCGTTGTTGTAGATCGACAGATTGAAGAAGCGGCCGCCCTGGCTGCGCAGGAAGGCCTCGTCGTCTTCGGTGAACGACAACTCGACGCGCCCCATGCGCGTGTACTCCGCCGTCTGTCCGATGGCGTTGATTTCGTGGAGTTGGAAGATCGAGACGTCCGGCAGTCCTTGCTGGGCCCAGGCGCAGGACACGAGGGAGATCAGAGCGAGGGAGGTGCGGATCACGGCAGGTGCTTTCTGTGAGAGTGGAGGTGAGCTCAACCGGCCCCCGTGTGCCCGTCGGAGTCGCCAGGCGTTGCATCGAACTGGGTTTTCGCGGGCGAGCGCGACGCCGCCCCCCGATTCCCGAGTCTGGGCTTAGGCTTGGGGCCCAAGGAATCTGCGCGGAAGCCAGTTCGACTCGGGCTCAGCCGCTGCTGTTCGTACACGCACTTTCCGTGGAAGCACGCGCATCCCAGGCCACGCCCGTCGTTGCAGCCGATCCGCCGCCCGGCGCCGGCGAGGCGTTGTACCGGGCCCTGTTCGGGCTGCTGCCCAGCAGCGTCGTGCTGCTCGATCTCGATGGGTGCGTGAGGGACGCCAACCCGGCGTTCTGCGAGCAGATCGGGTACACGCGCGAACAGCTGGTCGGGGTTTCGCTCCGCCTGTTCAGCCTCGAGGCGCCCGAGGTGATCGAGGCGAATCTCGTCCGCCTGCGCGCCGGCGAAGTGCTCGAGCACGAGGTGCTCAACCGCCGCTCGGACGGCGAGGTGCGGCACTACGAGCTGCGGGAACGTGCGATCGAACTGCCCGGCGGCGCGCGCGCGATTCTCGCCGTGGCGAACGACATCACGCCGCGCAAGCTGGCCGAGGCCGCGCGCCTCGAACTCGAGCGCGTGCGCTTGCGCAGCGAGAAGCTCGCCAGCCTCGAGAGCCTGGCGGGCGGCGTAGCGCACGACTTCAACAACCTGCTCACGACCGTGCTCGGCAGGCTCGAACTCGCGGCTGCGCACGCGCCGCAAGGGTCGGAGCTCGCGGTGTCGCTCGACGAGATCGGCCGCGCGGCGCACCGCGCCGCGGATCTCGCGCGCCAGATGCTCGCCTACTCAGGGCGCGGCAGGTTCGAGGCGCGGCCGATCGACCTCGGGCCCCTGGTGTCCGAGGCCGCGCTCGCGCTCGACTGGCGGCCGAGCGCCGGCGTTTCCCTCGAACTTGCGGTGGAAGCGCCGTTGCCGCAGATCGAGGGCGATGGCCTGCAGCTCGTCCAGGTGGTGAGTGCGCTGCTCGCCAACGCGCGCGAGGCGCTGCCCGACGGCCGCGGCGCCGTGCGCGTCCAGGTCCGCCGCACGCACTGCTCGGCGGACGAACTCCTGCGCAGCCGCACCGAAACTCGCCACGCGGCGGGCGGCTTCGTGTGCCTCGACGTCTCCGACGACGGCGTCGGGATGGACGAAGCGGTGCAGCAGCGCATGTTCGAGCCGTTCTACTCGACCAAGCTCGAAGGCCGCGGACTGGGGCTGGCCGCGGTGCTCGGCATCGTGCGCGGCCACGGAGGCGCCGTGTTCGTCGACAGCGCGCCGGGCGGCGGAACGCGCATCCAGGTGCTGTTCCCCGAACTGGCTTCGGCGGCGGCGCGCAGCCCTGCAGCGTCGGCGCCGCGCGTGGCCCGCCGTTACCGCGGTCCGTGCCGCGGCAAGGTGCTCGTCGTGGACGACGACTCGGGCGTGCGGCGCCTGGTCGAGACGGTGCTGCGCGAGATGGGGTTCGAGCCGTTGTGCGCGGCCTCGGGCGAGGAAGCGCTCGAGCTCTTCGCCCAACACCGCGACGAAGTGCTGTTCGCGCTCCTGGACCTGTCCATGCCCGGGATCTCCGGCGTGCAGACCATGGCGCGGATGCGCGAGTCTCGCGCGGCTCTGTGCGCCGTGCTGACCAGCGGCTACGAACGCGAGCAGATCGTCGGGTGCGCGCCCGAGAACGGCTTCATCGACTTCCTGCGCAAGCCGTTCGAGGTCGATCGGCTGCGGCGCGCGATGGAGTTCGCGTTCGAGCGCCAACTGTTCGAGCGCGAACCGCTCGATTTCCAACAGGGCGGGGCGCCGTCAGCCGCGGACTGAACTGGTTCGTTCGCTGATGTTGGCGGGACGCGCATCACGGCCGCCTTCGGCGAACGCGCCGATCCAACTCGTCGCTTGCTGGTAGCGGATCGAACGCTGTCCCGCGGCGATGGCCGCCGTCACGTCGAGCGACATCTCGAGGCACTCGTTGATGTTGCAGTAGCGGAAGAGGCCCTGGCGTCCGAGCGTGACGAAGTTCTCGAACTGGCCCAGCGCGTCGATCAGTCCGTCGGCGGTCTCGCGGAAACCGCTGACCTGGATCGGATAGGCGTGCGGAACGCGCAGCACGTCCGCGCCGAGCACGTTTTCAGGCTCGAGCCAGCCCAACCGCACGTACTCGTCGACGCACGCCTTGACCAGCTCGGCGTCGGGCTTGTTCCACAGCGCTTCGCCCGGATTGGCGGCGATCTCGAACGCGATCGAGGTGCAGCCCGGCGGCGCCATCTCCGCGCCGAAGTGCACGAACTCCGTGGTGCGCTGGAACGTGCAGCGCGGCTCGGGGAAGTAGATCCAGTGGAAGTCCGCGGTCTTGGGCTGCTTCACCCGCAAGAAGATGAACACCATGCCGCGGAAGGGGAGCTTTTGCACCGCCACGCGGCGCGGGTCGTTCGCACCGAGCGCGAGACCGGCGACGAGCGGCAGCGGCGCACTGGAAGCGACGTAGTCGAAGGCCGAGTCGCGCGTTCCGTCGTCGAACTCGAGCGCGCGCACACGCTTGTCGTCGCGCTCGAGGTTCGCGAGCCGCTTGCCGAAGGAGATCTCGCCGCCGAGCTCGCGCACGCGCTGCTCGAGGTGCTCGTGCAGGCGACCGATGCCGTGCCGCACGTACAGAAACGAGTGGCGCAACTCGCTGTGCGGGTTCTCGAACTCCTCCTCGCCGAAGAAGTGGTGCGCCACGGTCTTCTTCATCAACTGCCAGGCCGAGTCGACGCTGATGCGGGACTTCGCCGTGGCGACATCGAGTTCGGTGGGGGCCACGCCCCAGACCTTGCGCGTGTAGGGCCCGAAGTAGATGTCGTAGAGCGTCGAACCGAAGTGCGCGCGGGTCCAGCTCTCGAAGTTCGGCTGCTCGGACTTGTCCTTGCGCAGCGGCGCGAGCAGGGCTTCGCCGACGATGCGCGCCGAGAGCACGGCGCCCATGCTGCGGACCACGTCGGCGACTTCGAACGGGTAGCTGAGCGCGCGGCCGCGGAAATACTGGGCGACGCGCTTGCGCACGGTCAGCAAGTCGTCGCCGCAGACGTCCTGCAGCAGCACCTTGAGCGCCGGATTGTCTGAGACGAACTCGTGCGGCCCCAGGTCGAAGGCGAAACCGTCGCGCCGGAACGTGGAGGCCAAACCGCCCGAATGCGGCGCGGCTTCGTAGATGCGGACCGGAATCCCGCGCTTGAGCAGCAAGTAGCCCAGCGACAAGCCGGTGACGCCGGCGCCGACGATGGCGACCGTCACGGTGAGTTCGCTCCCCAGCCGAGGGGCTTGAGTTGAGCGCGGGGCATGGAGTTGGGGGCGGCGGAAGGGGCTGCGGAACAGTCGGTCGCGCGGCGCGTCGCCCCGCCCGAGTTCCCAGAACCGGGGCGGAGGCGCTGCGCTGCTTGGTCGGGGAACAGTTTTCCGGCCCGTTTGCGGTCCCGGCGACTTTGATCCTCGAAATCCAATCTTCCAATGATATCCCGCTCAGCGCGCGGAGGCGTTCGTTCGGCGCTGTGCGGCGCGGAAACACCCTCCCGCGTGCTCCGAGCGATTGTGCTCCGGCGGGCAGCGCCGCAGAATCGCAACGGCGCGGGCCCGTTGGGCGCCGCGGGCCGCTTCCGCTCTCCCGCTCGGAGATCCGCCTCGATGAAGCCGCAGACGCAGCTTGCACGACGTGTCGCGCACGTGACCGACTCGCCCGAGGACCACCGCCTGTTGACGGCGGAGCTGGCGGACAGCTCGCCCCCCGTGCAGTTGTTGCGCGCGCGCAGCGCGGTCGAACTGCGCCGCACGCTCGAGGCCCAGCCCGTGGATCTGGTCGTGGCGGACTTGCCGTTGCAATGGCCGGGCGCGCACGACGATCTCGCCAATCTGCAGCGCGACTACCCGGAGATCGAGTTCTTGTTCCGCTGGGGCGAGCCTGGCGCACGCACCTTCGAGTCCGAGGCGGCGCAGGTCCAGCGGCTGGTGTCGGAGCGACTGGCGTCGCGACCGACACGCGCGCAGAACGAAGGCGAACGGCGCGCGACGATGCGCGAGCTGGCGCGGCGCCAAGACCTGCTGCTGCGCATCCAGCGCCAGTCGCCCTGGGACTTCGACACGGCGCTGCGCGAGACGACGCGCGCGGCCGCGGAACTGCTCGGCGTCGAACGCGTCAGCGTGTGGGAGTTCAGTTCCGATCGCTCGCGCCTGGAATGCGCGATGCTCTACAAGCGCGGCACGAAGACGTTCGAACGCGGCGAGGTCATCACCTCGCATCCGCGCTACTTCCGCGCGCTCGAAAGCTCGCTCGCCATCGCGGCGCACGACTCGATCCACGACCCGCGCACCAGCGAATTCGCGGACGACTACCTCGGACCGCTGGGCATCCCCTCGATGCTCGATGCGCCGATTCGACTCGACGGCGGCGTGGCGGGGGTGCTGTGCCTCGAACACGTGGGCGAGCAGCGCCACTGGACGATCCTCGATCAATGCGCGGCCTCGACGCTCGCGAGCCACGTTGCACGCGTGTTCGAAACGCGGCGTCGGCGCGAAGCCGAGCAGCGGCTCGCGGCGCTGGAGCGGCTCGATGCGCTCGGCCGCGTCGCGGGCCAGATCGCGCACGACTTCAACAACCGCTTGACCGTGCTCACGGGTTGGGTCGGATTGCTGCGGCACGACATCGAGAGCGGCTCGTCCGCCGCGCGCTGCGTCGCGGAGCTAGAAAGCGAGCTCGACAAAGCGAGCGCTCAGGTGCGCGAACTGCTCTCGCTCGGCCGCGAAGCGCCGCAGCCCGCGGTGCAGCGCTGCGAATTGCGCGCGGAGGTCGAGCGGCAACTGCCGATGCTGGGGCGTGTGCTCGGCGCGGGCGTGCGGCTGGAGTTCCACGCCGACCAAGAACTGCCGCCCGCGCCCCTGGGCCCGCGCGACCTCGAAGCGCTGCTGCAGAACCTCGCCACCAACGCGCGCGACGCGCTGGCCGGAAGCGGCACGGTGCGCATCGCGCTCGAAGCGCTGCCGACGGGCCTCGACGCGCCGGGAACGCGCCTCATCTTCGAGGACGACGGCCCGGGCTTCAGCGAGCAGGCGCTGGCGCACGCCTTCGAGCCGCTGTTCACGACCAAGTCGACACAGCGGGGATCCGGACTGGGCCTGGCTTCGGTCGCGCGCAGCGTGCGGCTCGCCGGCGGCGCCGTCCGCGCGCTCAACCGCAGCCCACACGGCGCGCGCATCGAAATCGAGCTTCCGGCCGCACGCTGAGCGGCCGAACGAGCGCGCGCCCGCGCTCGGCAATTGTTCTCTTCGCGCGAAACGCGCGCTCGCGCTTGCTTCACCGCTCGCGCCCCGCTCCAGTACTGCGCGCCCCCTCTCGCCTTGGATCCGTTCCCTCCTTCGTCGGCGCCTGCTTCCAGTGCGCGCTGCCCGCGCTGCCAGTCCGAGCTCTCGGCCAGCGCGGCGCCGGGCGGCTTGTGCGGCAAGTGCCTGCTCGGCCTGGGGCTGGGACAAGGCGGCGAACTCGTGATCACCGGCGGCGGCGCGGCGGCCGAACCGCCGCCCACGCCGGCCGAGCTCGCGCCGCTGTTCCCCGCCTACGAGATGGTCGAGCTCATCGGCCGCGGCGGCATGGGCGCGGTCTACAAGGCGCGCCAGCGCGGACTCGACCGCATGGCGGCGATCAAGATCCTGCCGACCGAAGCCTCGAGCGACCCGGCCTTCTCCGAGCGCTTCTCACGCGAGGCGCGCGCGCTCGCGCGGCTCAACCACGCCGGCATCGTCAACATCTACGACTCGGGCCAGGCGGGCGGGCTGTACTACTTCGTGATGGAGTACGTGGACGGCCTCAACCTGCGCCAGCTGATCCGCGCCCGCAACACGTCTCCCAACGACGCGCTCGGCATCATCGCCCAGGTCTGCGAAGCGCTGCAGTACGCGCACGAAGAGGGCATCGTCCACCGCGACATCAAGCCCGAGAACATCCTGATCGACAAGCGCGGGCGGGTGAAGATCGCCGACTTCGGCCTCGCCAAGCTGCTCGGCGTGCAGCTGGGCGACATCACGCTCACCAACACCAATCAGGCCATGGGCACGCCGCACTACATGGCGCCCGAGCAGTGGGAGAGCCCGCTGTCGGTGGACCACCGCGTCGATCTGTACGCGCTGGGGGTCGTGTTCTACGAGCTGCTGACGGGCGAACTTCCGCTGGGCCGCTTCGCGCTGCCCTCGCAGAAGGCGGCGGTCGACATCAAGGTCGACGAGGTCGTGCTCAAGACCTTGGCCAAGGAACCGGCGCTCCGTTACCAGACGGCGAACGAGATCAAGAGCGACGTGCAGCTTCTCGCCCAGCGCCCGACGCGCGTCGAGCCCGCGCGCCGCGGCTGCATCGCCGCGCCGATCTACCGGCTGCGCATCGCCTTCGATCCGTTCTTGCCGGTCAAGCGCAAGCTCTACGGCATGCCGCTGACCTCCAACTGGATTCCGCTCGGCTTGGTCTCGTTCATCTGGTTTGCGTTGTACGCCGGTGACGGGGACGACTGGCTTCTTTGGATCGTTGCGCTGTGCGGCACCGTGTTGATCGCACGCAACACCAAGCCGGTCTGAACGCGCAGCTGCGCTCGCGAGCGCGAGCCTAGGCGTCGACGGAGGCCGCGGAGTCGTCGTGGGCGTTCGCACGCGGCGCCGCGGGACGCGCTTCGCTTCGGCGCGCCGCCGGGTGCACGCGCGCCGGCTCGAGTTCGGATCTGCCGGCGTCCACGCCCTCTCCGCCTACGTAGATGCGCTCGACGCGCTTGCCGATCGAGCACGAGATCTCGTACGCGATCGTGTCGGCCTTCCCGGCCACCTCTTCGAGCGTGATGCGCTGCTCGCCCTGCGAGCCGACCAAGGTCACGCGGTCGCCGACGCTCACGCCCGGAATGCCGCCGACGTCGATGCAGGTGTAGTCCATCGACACGCGCCCGACGATCTTCGCGCGCGCGCCGCGCACCAGCACTTCACCCTTGTTCGAAAGGCGCCAGGCCACGCCGTCGTTGTAGCCGCAGGGAATCGTCGCGATGCGCGTGGTCTGCGGCGCGGTCCACGTCCCGCCGTAGCCGATGCGCGAGCCCTTGGGCACGTCCTTCAAGAACACCACCTGGCTGTGCAAGCTCATCACCGGCTCGAGTTCGCTCGCGCCGGGCAGTGCGCCGGGCAACACGCCGTAGGCGCTGATCCCCGGCCGCACGCAGTCGTACAGCGGCGCGCCGGTGAAGATGCAGGCCGAGTTCGCGGCGTGGATCCAGCCGCGCAGCAGCTTGCGCTCGCGCGCCTGCGCGAGGATCTCGTCGAACAGCGCCAGTTGTTCGTGCGTGTGCTCGCTCAGCGCGCCGTCGGGGGCCGCCATGTGCGTCATCACGCCGGCGAGCTCGAGGTGCGAGGACTGCGCGATTTCTTCGAGCAATTCGAGCGCCTTGTGGGGCATCACGCCCAGGCGACCGAGCCCGGTGTCGATCTTGAGGTGGACGCGCGCGATCAAGCCCTGGCGGCTGGCGAGTTCCTGCAGGAAGCGTCGCCGATCGCTGGAGTGCAGGGCGATCTCGACGTCGTTGCGCAGCGCGGCCGCGGCTTCGTCGTCGACGATCGTGCCCAGCACCAGGATGCGCGAGCGCACGCCGCTCTGGCGCAGCTCGAGCGCTTCGGAGGACGTGCCGACGCCGAACGCACGCACGCCGCAGTGCCGCGCGTGGTGCGTGATCGCGACCGAGCCGTGGCCGTACGCGTCGGCTTTGACGACCAGCATCGTGCGCGCGCGCTCGCCGGTGCGACCTGCGATCACCGCGAGGTTGTGCTCGAGCGCGTCGAGGTTGATCTCGGTCCAAGCGCGATGGGCGTCCACGCACTCGATGATGCTCCCGCGCGACGCTCGGTTCAACGCCTTGCGCGCGACTCAGGTCTTGCGCTGCGTGACGGCGAAGGCGCGCAAGTACAGCGGTTCGATCTCGTGCGCTTGGTGCGGCCCGTGGAGCGCGAGCTGTTCGAGGCCCAGTTCGAGCACCTCGAGCGCCGTCGGCGGCGCTTCGCTGCAGCGCGCGAAGCGCGTGGCGTCGAGTCCGGTCGCACGCAGCGCCGCCGCGTCGGCGAGCAGCACCTGCACTCCGTCGAGCTGCGCGGCCACGTCCGCGGCGCGCAGCACCCGCGGCGGCGTCAGCGCGCCGAGCTCCGTCGCCCGTCGCTCGTAGACGGCCAGGTACGCCTCGCCGCCGCGCGCATCGAGCAAGGTGGCGCCGCGTTCGCCCGGCCGCAGCTCGCCGCGCGCCAGCGCTTCGAACGAAGCGACGCCGCGCAAGGCCGCGCCGCTGGCGCGTGCCAGGCCGAGTGCGGTCGCGGCGGCGACGCGCAGCCCCGTGTAGCTGCCCGGCCCCAGGCCGACGACCACGGCGCCCAGCTGGCGCGGCGTGGCGCCGAGCTCCCGCAGCGCCGCGCCGAGCTCCGGCAACACATCGGCGGCGTGGGCGCGGCTCGAAGCGAGGTTGCGCGTCGCGCTGCGGCCGGCGAAACGCGCGGCGACGCTCCCGGCGCCGGTCGAAAGCTCGATGGCCACCGCGGCGCCGGCGCCCAGCGCCCAGGCGCTCATGCGCCGATTTCGGCGGAGATCACGCGGGCCAGGCGCTGCGCCTGTTCGGCGATCCCGAGCGCATCGGGGCCCTCGACCATGACGCGAGCGAGCGACTCGGTGCCCGAGTAGCGCACCAGGACGCGCCCGTCGTCTCCCAGCTCGCCCTCGACGCCGCGCACGGCGTCCATGACCGGCTTGACGCTCGCCAGCGCCGGTTTGCGCGCCACGGGCACGTTGACGAGCACCTGCGGGAACTCGCGGTACGGCGAGGCGAGTTCGGAGAGCGACTTGCCGCTCTCGCGCATCACGCGCAGCACGCGCAGCGCGGTGTAGATGCCGTCGCCGACGAAGTAGTTGTCCGAGCCGAACACAACGTGGCCCGACTGCTCGCCGCCCAGTCGCAGCGCCTCGCGCTCGAGCGCCTCGACCACGTTGCGGTCGCCGACGTCGACGGTCAGCACGCCCACGCCGACCTCGCGCAGCGCGCGGTGCAGGCCCTTGTTGGACATGACCGTGGCGACGACGCGCTTGTCCTTCCAGCTGTTCGTGGTGGCGCTGTGGCGCGCGCACACGGTCAGGATCCCGTCGCCGTGCACGAGCTGGCCGCGCTCGTCGACCAGGATGCAGCGGTCGCCGTCGCCGTCGAGCGCGATCCCAAGGTGGGCGTCGAGCCGCCGCACGTGCGCCTGCAGGCTCTCGGGATGCGTCGAACCGCACTCGCGGTTGATGTTCTCGCCGTCGGGCGCGGCGTGGATCGGCACGACGTGCGCGCCCAGCCGGCCGAGCACCCGCGGCGCGATGCGGCTGGCGCCGCCGTTCGAACAGTCGACCACGATCGAATAGCCCGCGAGCGAGAGCCCGGCGCCGGCCTTGTCGACGAGGTATCCCAGGTACGCCAGTTCGAGCGAAGGATCGTGCGTGGGCGGCGCACCGGTCCTGACCGGCTCGAGCCCGGCGTGCAAGCTGTTTTCGAGCTCGAGCTCGAGCGCGTCCGACAGCTTGCGCCCCTCGCGGTTGAACAGCTTGATGCCGTTGTCGGCGGCCGGGTTGTGCGAGGCCGAGATCATCACGCCCAGGTCGCATTCGCGCAGCCGCGTGAGCAACGCCAAACCCGGCGTGCTGATCAGGCCCGCGCTGCTGACCTGGAATCCGCTCGCGACAAGTCCGCGGGCGAGCGCGTGCTCGAGTTCAGGGCCCGAGCGTCGGCCGTCGTGCCCGATCAGCGCGCGTTTGGGGCCGCCCTTGCGCTCGCGTCCGAGGACGGCGCCGAGCGTGCGCCCGATCGCGGACACGTTGTCGACGCTGAGCCAGCCTTCGCCGGCGCGGCCGCGGATGCCGTCGGTTCCGAAAATGCGTGCGGAAGATGCGGGTTGCGCCATCGCTTGGGGGGCCGTGAGGCTGGGCCGATTGTGGCTTGCGCGCCGCGCAGAAGAAAGGCGCTAGCGCTCAACGCTGCTCGAACGCCGCGTCGCGCCGCTCTCCGCCGGCGAGCACGTAGGCGAGCAAGTCGAGCAGCTCGTCGCGCTCGAGCACGTCGACCAGCCCCGAAGGCATGCGCGACAGCGGGTGCAGTCGGCGCGACTCGATCTCGCTGAGCTCGAGCTCGAGCAGGTCGTCCGCGGGCGGAAGACGCCGCAGCTTCAGAACGCCGTTCGCTTCACCTTCGACGCGGCCCACGAACAGCTCTCCGTCGCGTGTGAGCACCTCGGTGTCCTGGTATTGGTCCGAGATCGCCGCGGACGGCGTGAGCAGCGCGTCGAGCAGATCGAGGCGCGAAAAACGCGAACCGGCGCCGGTGAGGTCGGGCCCTGTCGCGCCGCCCTCGCCGCCGAGCCGGTGGCATTCGGTGCAGCGCGCCTTGGCGAACGCCGTGCGGCCGCGCTCGAAATCTCGCCCGCGCAGCGGCTGCGCAACGAGCGGCGCGAGTGCCTCCCGCGTCCAGGCGTGCACGAAACTCGCCGCCGGAGCGGCAGCTGCCGCGACGCTCGCGCGCGGCTCGAGCACGTCGGCGAGCGCCTCGCGTTCGATGGCGCTGAACCCCGCGACGAAGTCGGCCCGCATGCGCTCGACGTACTTCTTCAGGCTGTGACCGCCGGCGAATTCACGCGCTTCGCCGTCGAAGAACTCCAGCAGGCGGCGGCGCTGTTCGAGCGTCCATTCGCCCGGCAGCGCGCGCAGGCAGTACGCGCGCCAGAGCTTGTCCTCTTGCGGGCGTTCCGCCGCGAGTTGAGCGAGTGTCGGCTCGATCATCCGCGTGTCGCCCAGGTGCGCGAGCAACTGCGCGAGCTCGCGGTCGGTCCGCTCCATGCCGTAGGGGAACAGCGCGCTGAGTTTGTCGCGCCAGGCCGCGCGCGTCGCGTCGTCGAGCTCCAGGCGCAGCAGCGCGAGCCCCATCGCGCGCAGCACGTCGAGCCGGTAGAGCTCGCCGACGTTGCTGAGCGGATGTTCGCTCAGGCGCCGCACGACGAGCTCGCGCGTTGCCTGCGGCGCCGCGCGGATCGCCGCGGCCGCCAGCGCGCCGACGTGGCGCACGTCGCTGGTCGTTTCGAGCAACTGCACGAGTTGTTCCGGGCTCGCGCGTTCGAACAGCACGCTCTGCGTGCGCGCGTCGGGGTCGAGCTGTCCCAACCGGCGCAGCGCGTCGGCGAGTTGCTGGTCGGTCGGCGGCGGGGCGTCGGGCGAGCGCGGCGAAGCGAGCCAGGCCTCGAGTTGTTTCTCCACGGGCCGCGTCCGCGCGTTCGGCTGCGGCTGCGCGTCTTGCCGCGAGGTCACGCGGTACAGCCCCGACTGCGTGCGGCGTCCGCCGGTCGTCACGTACAGCGCGCCGTCGCTCGCGAACACCAGATCGGTGACGGGAAAGGGCTTGCCCGCCACGAACGGCTCGAAGCGCTCGCCCCACACCGCGTAGATCTTTCCGTAGGCCCAATCCGCCGCGTAGAACGCGCTCTTGTACTTGCCTTCGAACTTCGAGTTCGTCGCGAAAGCTACGCCGGTCGGGGAGGCGAGTCCGATGTCGCACGTCGCGGGCGTCGAGTCGACGTAGTAGCTGGGCCACTTGCCCGAGCCGTGGCGCCAACCGAAGTCGGCGCCCGGCGGCACGACGCACACGCGCGCCGGTCGATACCAGGGCATGCCGACGTCCCACTCCATGTCGGAGTCGAAGGTGTAGAGCGCGCCGCTCGGAGAGAACGCGATGTCGTAGGCGTTGCGGAAGCCGGCCGCCCACAGCTCCCAACGCTGCGCGTTTGCGTCGGTGCGCACGATCCAACCGCCCGGCGCCATCACGCCCACGGCGTGGCCGTTGGGGTCGTCGATGCGCGGCAGCAGCAGGTCTTCGCCCCACGTGCGCGGCAGCCACGAGGCGTCGATCGGTTCGGGCAACTTGGTGTGGTTCCCGCCCACGATCCACAGCTGTTG
The DNA here is from genome assembly GCA_016795325.1 of Planctomycetota bacterium. Taxonomy (GTDB): domain Bacteria; phylum Planctomycetota; class UBA1135; order UBA1135; genus WYBT01. Next base: position 5,801 of record JAEUHY010000025.1, on the reverse strand, counting down.
GTCGGGGCCGAGCACGACCGCGTGCGGACCGTGTTCGCCGCCGCCCTCGAATTCGCGCAGCATTTCGCGCGTGTCGAGTGCGCCGTCGCCGTCGCTGTCGCGACAACGGTAGAGCCCGGGCTTGTGCTGCGAGCTCTCGGCGACGACGACGTAGAGCGAGTCGAAGGCCCAGCACAGCCCTTGTGCGCCGCCGAGTTCGAGCGCGACCTTCTCGACCTGCGTCGGCGCGCTCGCGCCCAGCGGCGGAGGAGTGACGCGGTACAGCGCGCCGTACTGGTCGCTGACGTACAACGTGCCGCCCGGCGCCTCGCACATCGAGACCCACGAGCCCTGTTCGCCCTTGGGCACCGAATACAGCAATTCCGCGGCGAAACCCTCGGGAAGCTCGAGTTTGTCGGCGGCCAGGGCCTCCTGCTCCGGCTCGTCCGCGGGCGCGCCGCGCATGGCGGCGCCGGACGACTTCCACGGCTCGATCCCGACCGGGCCGAGCACGTGCGGAGCGCCGGCGCGAGCTGCGTCGAAGCTCGCTGGAGTCCACTTCGCGAACTCGACGCCGTCCACGCGCTGCGCGCTCCAACTTGCGTCGCTCACGAGCCGCACGCGCGCGCCCGCGGCGCCGGCGAGCGCCAGTTCGAACCACGCGCCCGCGGGGCCGCCTTCGTTGGTCGCGAGCGCGGTGACGATGTTCTCGCCCGGCCGCAGCAGTCGGCGCACGTCAGCTTCGCGCACGCGCCACCACTCGTCGTTCGCCAGCGCGAGCTCGCCGTTGACGAACACGCGCAGGCGGTTGTCCGCGGTCGCGCGAAGCGACGCCGCGGCGAGCTCGGCCGGCGCTTGAACGCGGCGTTGGAACGCGACGATCTCGCCATCGCGCGGCTGCGGACTCGACCACAACCAGTGCGGCGGCGCGCCGGCGCCTGGACCGTCGACGTCGACGCCCAGCGCCGTTTCCGCGGCGAACCACGGCGTCGCTGGCGCGGCCGGCGCAACGAGGTGCGTCAGCTTCAAGCTGCGCACTTCGATCGTCATCGGCCCGCCAGCGTGCAACTGCAGCGCGAGCAATCCGCGCGCTCGGAAGCGCTCGGGGTCGAGGTCGAGCACCTCGACGGTCTTCACGCCGTTGAGCTCGAGCTCGACGAGCGCGCCGACTGCGCGCACGCGGTAGCGATTCCACTCGCCGCTGCGCGCCGCCGCGTCGAGCTGCTCGCGCGAGCCGAAGCTCTCCGCACGCCGCGCACCGGGGTCGAGTTGCACGCGCTCGCCACGCCGCGCCACGACGCCGCGCCCGTCCTGTTCGTACAGGCAGCCGCTCCAGTTCGGACCGTCCTCGATGTCCGCCTGGAATCCGGCGACTTGCCACTGCCCCGCATCGACGCTGCGAAACTGAAGCCCCGAGTTGCCGCCCTGGATGCGGTACTCGAACTCGACCTCGAAGTCGGCGACCTCGCCGCCGCGCCACACGAGGTAGGTCGTCGCGTCGCACGGGACCTCCTTCGTCGAGCGGCCCACGAGCGAGCCGTTCGCGAAGCTCCAAAAGCGCGGGTCTCCGCTCCACTGCGCGAAGCTCGTGTGCTCGACGAGTTCGAGTGCGCTGGACGCGCCCGGCGCGGCGAGCGGCTCGTCACTGCGGCAAGCGCTGAGGAGAGCGGCGAACGCGAGGGCGACAGACAGGGACTTGGTGTGCATCGGAAATTTCCAGTCGGGCGGCGCATGCTACCCACGCCGCGTGCGGCGGGCGCCGCACGAATCAGCGCGCGCGCCAGAGTGTTCACCCCGCGCGCACGCTCTGGACCAGAGCTAACCTTGCGCGGCATGCGCCAACAACCCATGGATCGCCGTGCGCTTCTGGCTGGAGTCGGTGCGTTCGCCGCGTCGTGCTCGGGCGCCGGTGCGCGCGCCGGTGAGCGCGTCCGCATCGCCTTCGGCTCGTGCGCCGACGAGCGCAAATTCCCCGAGCTCGAGATCTTCGCGCGCATCCGCGAGCGGCGCCCGCACGACCTCGTGCTGCTGGGCGACACGCCGTACATCGATTCGCTCGACGTCGCGCTGCGCCGCGCGCGCTACGCCGCGTTCTTCGATCATCCGCAGGTTGCAGCGACGCTCGCGCAGTGCGAACTGCACGTGACCTGGGACGATCACGACTACGCCACGAACGACGCCTTCGGCGCTGTTCCCGGCCGCGAGGGCGCGCGTGCGACGTTCGTCGAGCGCCACGGCGCGGGGCCGTGGGGCGAACACGGTCAGGGCATCTACACGAGCTTTCGGCGCGGCGAAGTCGAGGTGTTCCTGCTCGACACACGTTGGTTCGCGGACTGCGAAGTTTCGCCGTTCGATTCCGCGCGCAAGACGCTGCTCGGCGCGCAGCAGTGGGCCTGGCTGCAGCGCGGGCTCGAGCGCTCGACAGCCCGCTTCAAGGTGCTCGCGAGCGGCATGATCTGGAACGACGCGGTGCGCCCGGCGAAGCTCGACTACTGGGGCCACTGGCCGCACGAGCGCGAGGCGTTGTTCGCCTGGATCGCCGAACGCGGCGTGCGCGGCGTGGTGCTCGTCGGCGGCGACATCCACCGCACGCGCGTGGTGCAGCACACGGCGCCGGCTGCGCTCGGCTACGACTTGGTCGAGCTGATCACGAGCCCGCTCGCGAACAGCGTCATCGCCGCCGCGGCCACGCCGCATCCGGGGCTGCGCTTCGACGCAGGAGTCGAGCAGTCGGCGCTGCTGATCGAGCACGACCCGCAGGCCCCGGAGCGATTGCGCTGCGAGTTCTTCGACCAGCGCGGCGTGCTGCTCCACCGCGAGACGCTGCGCGGCTGAGCACGTTTCAGCCTGCGAGCACTTCGCGCACGCGCGCGCGAAGCACCGGCACGAGCTCCGCTTCGAACCACGGATGGCGGCGCAGCCAGAGCACGTTGCGCGGACTGGGGTGCGGCAGAGGCAAGAGCGCGGGGGCGTGGGCGCGCCAGTTCTGCACCGTTTGCGCCACGGACGAACGCCGCGCGCCGAGGTGGTACGCGTGCGCATACCTGCCGATCACGAGCGTCAATTCGACGCGCCGCAGCCGCGCGAGCAACTCGGCGCGCCAAGTCGCTGCGCACTCCGGACGAGGCGGCAGATCGCCGCCCGTCCCAGTGCCCGGATAGCAAAAACCCATCGGCACGAGCGCGATGCGCGAGACGTCGTAGAACTCCTCGCGCGTCACGCCCATCCAGTCGCGCAGTCGATCGCCGCTGGGATCGTCGAAGGGCACGCCGCTCGCGTGCACCCTGCGCCCCGGCGCCTGACCGGCGATGAGGATCCGCGCAGCGGTTGCGGCGCGCACGACAGGCCGCGGCCCGTGCGGCAAGTGTTCGGCGCACAACGTGCACGCTCGCACCCGTTCCAGCAGCGCGGCGAAGCTTTCCACGGCGCTCAAGCTACTGCGGCGCCCCGCGGCGGCGACAGCGCTCCGAGCAGAAGCGGATCTCGTTCCACACACGCTCCCAGCGCTTGCGCCACTGCATCGGCCGACCGCAGGCCGCGCAGGGTTTCTCCGGGCGCGGCGCGCTGTTCCGGCGCCGTGACGTCTCGCGCTTGGCGCTCATCCTTCGCCCTTCGTCGTTCCGCGTGCTCTGCGCCCGCGCGCGGCAGGTCGGCGTCGACTGCCGTGTTTGGCGTACACCGCAGCCGACTCGCTGCGCGCCGCGCGTTTGCGTGCGAAGACGCGCTGGCGCGCGCTCTGGTACGCGCTCGCGTGCTCGACGATCGGCGTCGGATAGTGCTCGCCGATGATGCAACGCGCGTCCCGTTGCACGCTCAGCGGCATGCGCTGCGGCTCGGCGAGGTGCTCGAGCGGAACCTCGGCGAGTTCGGGCAGCCAGCGGCGCACGAACACGCCTTCGGGATCCTGGTCGAGCACTTGCTTGGCGGGCGAGTAGATGCGCACGGCGTTGATGCCGGTGACGCCCGACTGCATCTGGAACTGCGGGAAGTGGATGCCGGGCTCGAAGTCGAGGAAGTGGCGCGCGAGGAAGACCGACGTGGGCCGCCAGTGCAGCCACAGGTGGTAGGCCGCGAAGGAAGCGAGCATGGCGCGCATGCGGAAGTTGATCCAGCCGCTCGCGTGCAGGCAGCGCATGCAGGCGTCGACCATCGGATAACCCGTGCGGCCCTCGCACCACGCGGCAAAGCGCACTTGGTCGAACTCGGCCTCGCGCATTCCGTCGTAGACGCGGTTCATGTTCTCGAACTCGAGCGCCGGCTCGTCCTCGAGCTTCTGCATGAAGTGGCTGCGCCAGCGCAGGCGGCCGGCGAACGAACTGAGGGAGGCGAGCCAGCGGCGGTCGATCGCACGGCCGGAGCGTTGCTCCTCGCGCAGCGTTTCGCGGCGGCGCTGGAGAGCTTGGTGCACCTCGCGCAGGCTGATCGCGCCCCAGGCGAGGTACGGGCTCAAGCGCGAACAGCCGTCCCAGCCGCTCACCGGCGACGACATCGCGCGACGGTAGTCGACTCCGCGTTGCTCGAGGAACGACTCGAGCACGGCGTGCGCAAGCGTCTCGCCGCCGCGTTGCGCGAGCGGCTTGGCGCTGGGCGGCAGGCCGAGCTCGGCGAACTCCAGTTCGCGTCCGCGTGGGACTTCGCTCGCGAACTCGATGCGTTCGGGGAGCTCGCTCGTGGCCTGCGACATGAGTGTGTTCCAGCGCGCCGCCCAGCCGTCGCGCGACTTGAGGCGCCGGATGACTCCGGTCTGCGGGAGTTCGGTCCACGGGATCGCGTGGGAGCGCGCCCACGCGGCGACCTGCTGGTCGCGCGCGTAGGTGATGCGGTTGCCGGTCTCGGCGTGGGACCACAGCCCCGCTACGCCGTGGCGTTCGCGCAGCTCGTCGAGCACCGCGAGCACGTTGCCGGTGCGTCGCGCGACGCAGCCGCCGAGCGGCGCGAGCTGCGTGTCCAGCTCACGCAGGCACTCGCGCTGGAACTGAAGCTGCGAGCTGTCGAACTCCGCGGAGTGGAGCAGCTCCGGCTCGTCGACGTAGAGCACGAGGACACGTCCGGCGCGCGCTGCGGCCGCGAGCGGCGCGTGGTCGCGCAGCCGCAGATCGCGCTTCAACCACACGACTTGGATCGCCATCGCGGGTGCATCTTCGCCCCCGCTGCCGCGCGCGCACCTGGCTTGGGAAGTGCGAGAACCACCGGAGCGGAGCTCTGGCGCGTGCGGCGGCGTTTCGCATCAGCCCGAAGCGGTGAATTCGAGCGCCCCATGGCTGCGGGTGGCACGAGTTCGCGCCGCACGAGCCCCACAAACGAACTCGGGCCGCCCGAGGGCAGCCCGAGAGTGCTCACGCACGCGCTAGCGCGTGCGTTCACGAATCAGCCGATCAAGGCTGGACCGTCATCCGAACCGCGTTCGAGAGGTTGGTCGTCTTCGGCGCCGGCGGGTCGCGGCGGTAAGCCTCGTTCCGTTCGCCGATGCAGCCGCAAACGAACTCGGGCCGCCCGTGGGCAGCCCGAGAGTGCTCACGCACGCGCTGGTCGGCGCGTGCGCTCACGAATCAGCCGATCAGGGCTGGACCGTCATCTCGATCGCGTTCGAGAGGTTGGTCGTCTTCGGGGCCGGCGGGTCGCGGAACCACGCCTGCACGAAGATCGAGTCGCCGGCCGAGAACGGCACGCCGACCGCGACGGGGTTGTTCGTGACGAACAGGTCCCAGTCGAGCGAGAAGGCGCCGTCGCACGCGTTGGTCGTGCCGCCCGCGCCCTGCGAACCCGCACGCTGCGTGGGGCCCTTGACGCACAGGAAGCTCGTGCTGCCCGGGCTCCACGGA
>JAEUHY010000023.1 GCA_016795325.1 Planctomycetota bacterium | reverse complement strand
AGGACGAGCGCGAAGGTCCGGGGCGTGGCGTCCGCCATGTGCTCGCGCGGCGCGGCGTGCGCTGCGCCGACATCGACGCCGTCGCGCAGGAGGCCATCTCCCGCGAAGTGTTCGGCGCCTGGCCTGGAAGACTGGACTCCCGGCAGATTCGAGCGCTCGCGAGCGAGTCCGCAGCGCGCTCGGGCGGACGCTTCGACGAGCGCCGCTGGTTCCTCGGCGACGACGAACTCTTCCACGAAGGCGAGAAGACCTACACCCTCACCAACCAGTGGGGTTGGCGCAGCTTGCAGCCGTTCTTCGACGCGTGTCGACGCGCTTTCCCGGACGCGAAAGTCGAAGCGCGGGCCGTGGGCGAGTCGTAACGGCTACGCCCCGAGCGCCCGTCGATACCACGCGACCGTTTCAGCGAGCCCCTGGTCGAGCGTGCGCTGCGGCTTCCAGGCCAGCCACTCGCGCGCCTTGGAGCAGTCGAGGTACTGGCGCGGGATCTCGTGGCTCGCTTCGCCGAGGATCACCGGCGCGAGATCGGTGCGGCCGGTGGCCTTCTGCAGGCGCGCGACGATGTTGAGCACGTCGAGCGGCTCTTCGGTGCCGAAGTTGAAGGCTTCGCCGTGGAACTTGGGCTCTGGCAAACGCTCGGCGAGCGCGAGGTAGGCCAGCGCCGCGTCCTTCACGTAGAAGTAGTCGCGCACGAACGAGCCGTCGGAGCGCACGATCGGGCGCTCGCCCGCGACGAGCGATCGGATCGTGCCGGGAATCAGGCGGTTCCAATTGAGGTCGCCGGCGCCGTAGAGGTTGCCGCAGCGCGTGATCGCGACGGGCAGCTTGTAGGTGTGGAAGTAGCTCGCGCAGATCAGGTCCGCGCAGGACTTCGAGACGTCGTACGGGAAACGGCCGATGAGCGGCGCGTCCTCGCGGTACGGCAGGACATCGTGCGCGCCGTAAGCCTTGTCGCTCGATGCGACCAGCACGCGCTTGACGAGGCGCGGCAGTTGGCGGCAGGCCTCGAGCAACACCCACGTGCCCTTGATGTTCGCTTCGAAGGTCGAGAGTGGCGAGCGGGTGGCGGTGCCGACGATGGTCTGCGCGCCGAGGTGGAACACGCACTCGATCTCGTGTTCGTTGAGCGCGCGCAGCACGAGCTCGTAGTCCTCGAGTTCGCCGCGCACGACGTTGCAGCGCTCGACGAGCTTGGACGTGAACAGCCGCGACTGCGGGATCCAGTCGCGCATCAGGCACGTGACGTTCGCCTCGCGCGCGACCAGCTCCTCGACCAGCGCGCTGCCGAGCAGGCCGCTCGCGCCGGTGACGAACACGTTCTTCGCCTTCCAGGTGCTCACTTCCACACCTTCCACGGCGCCTTGCCGCCGTTCCACAGCTCGTTGAGCGTGAGCGCTTCCTTGTAGGTGTCCATCGAGAACCAGAATCCGTCGTGCTGGTACAGCGCGAGCTCGCGGTCGGCGCTCATCGCGGACAGCGGGCCGGTCTCGAGGATGCACTCGGGGTCGAGGTAGTCGAACACGCCGCGGTTCATCACGAAGAAGCCGCCGCTGGTGAGCGAGTTCATCATCGGCTTCTCTTGGAAGTGCGTGACGATGCCGCGTTCGTCGACCGCGACCTCACCGTAGCGCGAGCGCGGGTGGAAGCCCGTCAGCGTCGCGAGCTTGCCCATCTTCTTGTGGTGCGCGACCAGCGCGTCGAGGTCGATGTCCGACAGGCCGTCGCAGTAGTTGAACAGGAAGGTCTTCGTGTCGACGTACTCGCGCGCGCGGAACAGCCGCCCGCCGGTCTGCGTCCTCGCGCCGGTCTCGACGAAGGTGATCTCCCAATCCTCGACGTCGCCGTCACCCTTGGCGATCGACTTCGCGCCGGACTTCAGCTCGAGCGTGAAGTTCGAGTCGTGCCACTGGTAGTTGAGGAAGTAGTCCTTGATCTGCTCGCCCTTGTAGCCGAGGCACAGCACGAAGCGCCGGTAACCCCAGCGGTAGTAGATGCGCATCAGGTGCCAGAGGATCGGCCTTCCGCCGACCTCGACCAGCGCCTTGGGCTTGAACTCGGTTTCCTCGCGCAGGCGCGTGCCTTCGCCGCCGCACAGGATCACGACTTGTTCCTTCTTCCACTTCATCGGCAGTACTTGCGCTTCATCGGGGCCGGGAGGATAGCGCGCGTCAGCGCGGTCGCACGGGCGCGAGCGCGGGATCGTTCAGCGGCGCGAGGAGGCGATCTTCATCGGTGCTCCACAGGGCCGCGCCGTAGCGGTGCGCCGCGGCGAGCGTTTTTCCGTCGGGGCTCAGCTCGAAATGCACGCGCACCGGGTTGTGGAGTTGATTGCAGAAGTAGGCGCACACCCATCCGATGCGGCGCGCCTGGGGGCCGTCGAGGATCTCGATGGTGTCGCTCGTGAAGTGGTAGAGAGCGGCGCGCGAGCCGTCGGCGCTCACCCGAAAGACGCCCTCCCAGTCCTCGAAGGGCGCCGCGTGCTGGCCGAAAACCTCCCCCGTCGCGACGTCGACCGTGAGCACTTCGAGTTGATCGCACAGCGCCACGATGCGGCGATCCCCGGCGGTGAACGCCATCGGCGCGATGAAGTTGTTGCGGCGGCCGGAGATCTGCACTTGGCGCACGAACGTGCGCTGAGTGATGTCGTACAGCCACAGTCCATCGGAGAGCCCCAGCGCGAGCAGGCGCTCGTCGCGCGAGAAAGCGAACGAAGCGAAGCCCGCTTGCGGCGACGGCGACTCCAAGCTGACGATGCTCATCTCGCGCAGCTCGACCAACTCGAAGAACCAGCGCTGGCCGCCGTCGTACACCGCACTCGCGCGCGCGAGTCGGGCGCCGCTGGGCGACTGCTCGACCGTGCGCTTGTCGTTGTACGAGCCTGCGAGCAACGCGCCGGTCGGCCGGTAGCGACTCGAGTCAGCCGGGAGCTCCAAACGACGCAGCACGCGCAAGTCGTCGCTCGAGAGCACCTCTGTCCCCGCCGGGCGTGCCGCCACAAACGCTGCTCCGCCGTCGGTCCAACCGATCAGCGCCGCCGGGCGATCACGATCGTCGGGCGCGGAGGCGAGCAGGCGCCCGTCGAGCGCGTCGAACACGCCGAGCTCGAGTGCGTCCGATCCGCGGCGATGCGCGACGATCCGCTTGCGCGCGCCGTCGACCAGCACCTCGCCCTCGAGCGGACTCGCGTCGAGCGTGCACAGCAGGCGACCATCGCGGCCGTCCCAGACACGCAAGCCGTTCGCGAGGTGGTGCGCAGTGACGAGGAATGCGCCGTCGTCGCTCCACCATGCGTCGATGAAGACCGCATTGCCGCGCGCGCTGTCGGGCACATCGGCGCGAAAGCCGACGTGCTCGAGTTCGGCGAGCGCGCGACGGCTGACGCTCGTGCGTTCGCAGCCCGCGACCAGCGTGAGCGCGAGCGCGAGCAGCACGCGGGCTCCGGGGCGGAGTGCGGTGCGAGCGGACAGCAGCGGCATGGAACTCCATGTCGGCGCAAGCAGCGCTGCGGCCGCGCTCGGGCCGACCGACGCGAACTCCAGACGCGGCGCGATTCCCGCGCGTGAGACAGCACCCGCGAAGCGAGGGACTGTCCACGCCAACCGAGGACTTGGGCTCGCGGGGGCGGAGAAACGAGCGAGGCCAGCTGCTCGCAGCAGCTGGCCTCGCGAATCATGCACCCTCGACGTCAACCGCGGTTGACGCAAGCGCTCTGCTCAGGGCACGAGCGTGAACTCGAGTCCGTTCGAGAGGTTGGTGGTCTTCACCGCCGGCGGGTCGCGGTACCAGGCCTGCGCGTCGACGACCTGGCCGACGGAGTACGGAGCGCCGAGCGCGCCCGGGTTCGCAGTCACGAACGCGAGCCAGTCCTGGCTGAGGTTGCCGTCGCAGGCGCCCGTCGTCCCGCCGCTGAGCTGCGCGCCCATGCGTTGCGTCGGCGACTTCACGCAGAAGAAGCTCGTGCTCCCGGCCGCCCACGGGAGCGCGGTCGGACCGCTGAGCCCGTAGAACAAAAGCCCCTGCTTCTGGCCTTCGATGTTCGCGGCTGCGATCACGAATCCGGAGCTCGCGGCGAGGCTGGGCGAACCGGTGGCGCCGATGGACGGGACGCAGCCGTTCGTCGAAGTTCCGGCGGTGCAGTAGATCACCGACACCACCGGCACATCGTGCTGCAGCGTCCAGTTGCGAGGCGAATTGCTGCTGTTGCCCGTCGCGCTGAAGGCCTTGCCGAGCGCGGCGACCCACTGCGCGGAGGAATTGCGGATGTTGGGGCTCGCGGGGTGCGACACGTCGGTCCAGTCGACACCGTCGAACTCCCAGGTCAACTTGCTCGCCGTCGTGTTGGGATGGTTGCCCTGGCCGCCGTGGATCACGACCTTGCGCGTGATCGGGTGGTAGTAAGCGCTCGGCGACATGAGCCCCGGCCCCGTCGCGCCGACCACGTCGCTCGTCGGCAGCGTCGCGGTGACGACCTGAGTCCACGTGTTCGTCGCGACGTCGTAGCGATAGGTCGTGGCGAGCGCCGGCCCCGACGATGTCGCTGTGCCGCCGAAGTAGACAAGATCGTTCGTCGCCGAGCGGTAGACCAACGCGCCGTTCTGGATCGTCGGCCCGCTGTTCGTGAGCAGATTCCAGTTCACGCCGTTCCAGGCCCAGGTCTCGTTCGAGACGTAGCTCGCGCCTCCGCTCGGCGCGGCGGCGCCGCCGTGGAACACGACACCGACGGCCGGAACGTACACGCCGCCGCCGACGAGCCAGCGGCCATCGGGGCTCGTCGCGGGAAAGCGCTGCACCCAGCCGCTCGACGCATCCCACTCCCACGTCGTCGTGTCGAGAGTCCCCCACACGCCGCCGGCGCCTTGCCCGCTGAAGACCACGAGCTTGTCGCGCGCGTCATCCCAGGCCATCACGGCGCTCGCGCGCGGCCCGCACGAAGCGTTCGTCGGCGTCAGCGTCGTCCAGTTGACGCCGTCGAAGGCCATCAAGCTCGCGAAGGCCGCGGTGGCGGTGTTGCTCTGCCCGCCGTAGAGGTACAGCACGTTGCCATCCGTCGCCGTCGCGGGACGTTCGCGCGTCGCGGGGTTGGCCACGAGCGAAAGCTGGTTCCAGGGCGCGACCTGCGCGGTCGCCGGTTGGAGCGAGAGCAGCGAAAGCGCGGCGAGAGCGAAGGCGTGGGTGCGCGTGAGCATGTTGGAGAACGTGGGGCCGTGGTTTTGGCGACAGGCGCGCTCGGGAGCGCCGAGCCGCCATCGAGAAGCGTCCACGCGAGCCCGACGTTGGCGCACTTGTGCGCTTCTCTTCGAAGATTGTCGCACGGCGCGGAGACTCGCGACGACGCGGACAATTCGCTGAGAAACAGAACGGCCCGCCGCTCGCGAGCGACGGGCCGTACGGCGGCGCCTGTGGAGAGAACCTACGCGCCGAGGTTCAAGGTTGAACGACGAACTCGAGCGCGTGCGAGAGGTTGGTCGCCTTCGAAGCCGGCGGGTCGCGGTACCAGCCCTGCGCACACACGCTCGTCGCGGCGGCGAAGGGCTGGCCGAGCGCGCTGGGGTTCGACGCGAGCCAGGCGTTGAAGTCGAGCACGAAGGCGCCGTCGCACGCGCCTTCGGTTCCGCCCGAGAAAAGCGGCGCGGTGCGCTGCGTGGGCGCCTTCACGCACAGGTAGCTCGAGCCGCTGCCCCACGGAGTCAGGCTCGCGCCGCTGACGCCGTACAGCACCAGCCCCGAACGCTGTCCTTCGAGGCCGGCGATTTCGATCTGAAAGCCGCTCGGTTCACTCGCGCACGCATAGCCCCAGGCGCGCGCGCTCGGGACACAGCCGTTCGTGCTCGTCCCCGAAGTGCAGTAGTTCGCCACCGGCGTGAGCGAGGCCGTCACGACGTGCGCCGGACCGCCGGCCACGGGCACGTTGCCGCTCAGTGCGCCCGTCGCGGCGTCGAGCAGCGCGACTTGATTCACGCTCGGCGTGGCGACGAGCACGCGCGCACCATCGGCGCTCACCGCGATTCCGGCCGGCGTTCCGCCGACGAGCGTCCACGACGTGACCGCGAACGTCGCCGTGTCGAAGCTCGCGACGACCTTGATCGGCAGGAAGCCCGCCGCGTAGCCCGTGTTGGCCCAGGTCGCCGTCAACCCGACGAAACCGCGGGCGCCGTCGGGAGAGAGCGCGATTTGCGAGGGCAGCGAGCCGACGCCGACATACCCGACGATCGCATCGCTGCTCGTGTCGAGCACCGCGACCGAGCCGCCAGCGCTGAAGACCGGCGAGAAGTAGAAGGTGTAGAAGGTCACGAACGCGCGAGCGCCGTCCGGCGAGATCGCAACGTCGAGGGCGGCCGTGCCGACGACCTGCGTCGAGAGCAGCACGCCGCTCGCCGCGTCGAGCGCGGTGATGGCGCCGCCGGCGACGTACAGCTTCGATCCGTCCGGCGTGAGCGCGAGTCCGCCCGAGCCCGTGCCGCTCGCGAACGATTGAACGACCGCACCGGCCGCGGTGTCGACGACGTCGACCACGCCGTTCGCGACCATGACGTAGACGCGCGCGCCGTCGGGAGAAACCGCGAGCTCGCCCGGCGCATCGCCGACCGCGATCGACGCCAGCACCGCGCCCGTCGTGGTGTCGACGACGCTCAGCGTGTCGGCGAGCGTGTTCGAGACGTACAGGCGCGCTCCGTCGCGCGAGAGCGCGGCGCGCGACGGTCCGTCGCCCACGGGAATCGATGCGGTCGCCGCACCGCTCGCGGCGTCGAGCACGGCGACACGGTCGCCGGCCGAGGCGCACACGTAGGCGAGGTCCGACTGGGCCGCGGCTGCGGCGGTCCAACTCAACACGGCGGCGAGGTGAGCGGCGCACAAGGCGCCACGACGCGCGAACAGATTCATTTGGGGATCTCCTGGTTTGGGGGGCGCGTTCGAGGGGTGGTGCGCTCCGCGGGCGTTCACCCCGGACCCCTTTTCTTGCACGCGGCGTGCTTGCGGCCAGACGGCCTGATGGCCGCGCTCGTGCGCAGGCGACGGGCCGAGCCCGCGGCGACGCGAGCGCGTGAAGGAAAAGGGTTGGAGGTGAGCGATCCGCGCCGAGCGCGCGAAGATTCCCGCACGGCAAGTCGCGCTCCGCCCCCGCCACGGCCCTCGGACGGGTCCCGGCGCACGGGGCGATCCAGCTCCTGGACGCCCCGCGGCGTTCAGCGGTCCGCCGGAGTCACGCCGGCGCCGCGCCGATCGGGCGAGGCCGGACGGCGCGGACGCTCGAAGGCGAAGCCCTCGAGCTCGCGCAACAGGTGCTGCACGCCGGCCACGAGCTGCGGATCCTCGCCGTGCGCCATGAGCGACGGGTCGTCGAGCACCTCGAGATCGGGCGCGACGCCGTAACCCTCCACGCCCCACGTGCCGTCCTTCTCGTAGAAGGCGAAGCGCGGCACGGTGATCGACGCGCCGTCGACGAACGCGGGATTGCCGGCGATGCCGACGAGCCCGCCCCACGTGCGCTGACCGATCAACTTGCCCAGGCCGGCCTGGCGGAAGTAGTACGGGAATGCGTCGCCGCCGGAGCCCGACGAGCCGTTGATCAGCATGGCCTTGGGCCCGTGGTGCGCGCGCGGCGGCCAGATCCAGTCTTCGCCGTGCCGCACGGCCCAGAAGTTCGTGCGCGGGCGCTGCAGGCGCTCGATGAAGCGCGTCGGGATCTGCCCGCCGCCGTTCCAACGCTCGTCGACGAGCAGCGCGTCCTTGTCCCACTGCGACTCGAGCTGCCGCACGAGTTCGTTCTGTCCGCGCTGGCCCGTGTCCGGCACGTGCACGTAGCCGACGCGGCCCTGCGAGAGCTCCGCGACGAGCGTGCGCCGCGTCGCGACCCAGTCGCGGTAACGCAGCTCGGCCTCGCCTTCGAGCGGCACGACGACGACGCGGCGCGCAGAGGAATCGACGAGCGGCGCTGCGTTGAGCGTCAACTCGGTCGGGCGACCGGCGCACCCCAGCAGCGCGGCGTACACGTCCTTGTCCGCGTCGACCGCGCGCCCGTTGACGGCGAGCAGCCAATCTCCGTTGCGGGCGTCGACGCCCAGCGCCGCGAGCGGCGAACGAGCGTCGATTTCCGGCGAATTCAGGCCGAGAATGCGCGTGATCCGCCAAGCGCCTTGTTCGAGCGCGAAGTCGCAGCCGAGCAACCCCGCGAGCGAGTTCTTGGGCGCCTCCTCAGCCGTCGGACCGGCCTGATTGTAGGCGTGGCCGACGTTGAGCTCCGCGATCATCTCGCCGAGCAGGTAGTGCAGGTCGCTGCGGTGCGTGGCGTCGGCGAGCGCGGCGCGGAAGCGCTCGTACACCGCGCCATTCCAGTCCACGCCGTGCAAGGTCGGCTCGTAGAAGTAGTCGCGCACCAGGCGCCGCGCGTCGGCGAGGATCTGCGCCCATTCGCGGCGCGGATCGATGCGCACTTCGAGCGCGCTGAAGTCGAGCTTGGTCTCGGCCTTCTGGTCGGGCGCCGCGTCCACGACGGCCCAGGCATTCTCGAGGCGCACGAGCAGCTTCTCGCCGCCGGCCGCGAGCTGGAACCCACGCGCGGCGCCGAGCACGGTCTTCTCGACGCGTTCCTTCTTCTTCGCGCTCAGCGCGAACTGCTGCACGACGCCGTCGCCGCCCGTGCTGCCGACCCGCGGTCGGCGCAGGTAGTAGAGCTTGGACTTTCCGCCGGCGAGCGCGTCGAACACGCCGGCTTCGACGGGGAGCACGACGCTGCGCGCTTCCAGGCCCTCGAACTCGATCTCGACGGGCTTGGCGGACTTCGCCGCGGCCTTGTCCGCGTCGCCCTTGTCCGCATCGGCCGCGTCGCTCTTGTCCTCGTCCTTCGGCTTGTCCTTGTCCTCGCCCTTCGACTCCGCCTTGGCCTCCTGGCCTTCGGCTTCGTCGCGTGGCGCGAACACGTTCTCGACCTCGCGCCGCAGCGCGAGCGCCATCAAGTTCGCGCCGTTGGCGTAGATCCAGGTCTCGTCGAGCCCTGAATAGCTCGGGCTGAAGGTGCGGTTGGAGACGAAGTACAGCCACGCGCCGTCGCGGTCGAACACCGGCGCGCTGTCGTCGTACAGGCCGCTCGTGACCTCGCGCAAAGCGCGCTCGCGCGTGTCGTAGATCCACAGCGCGTCCAGGCGCGAGCGTGTGCTGCGCATCGAGAACGCGATCCAACGCGAGTCGGGCGACCAGTCGACGCTCAAGGGTTGCCCGTCGGGGTTGACTGCGATCCGCTCCAGGTCGCCGCTCTCGAGCACGAGCTTCCACAGCTCACCGGCGTTGTTGGCGAACACCACGCTGCGCGAGTCGGGGGCCCACTGCGCACGCTGCTTCCAGCCGGCGCCGATCTGCGTCAACGTGCGCGTGCGCGCCTCGCCCGTCGTCCCCGGCCAGACGAACGGCCGCCCGTCCGCAGCCGCGAGCACCAGCTCGTACTCGCCGCTCGCGTCGCTCCAGTACGCGATCCAGCGGCCATCGGAACTCCAGCTCGGCGAGCGCTCCGCCACGCCGTCACTCGAGGTGAGGTTGCGTGTGACGCCGTCCTCGACGCCCGCGCTGAAGACCTCGCCGCGCGCTTCGATCGCCACGCGCACGCCGCTGGGTCCGAGCACGACGCTTTCGATCGACTTCGAGAGCGCATGCGTGCGCGGTCGCAGTTCCGGCCGCTCACCGGGGATCGCGACCTTCACCTCGTGCGTGACGCGCGTCGCAAACTCGTAGCGCAGCAGCTTGCCGCCGTTCTCGAACACGATGTCCTCGGGGCCGACCGACGGAAAACGCACGTCGGCGCCGACGAAATCCGTCACCTGCTGCGTCGTCTTGCGCTGCGTGTCGTACACCCACAGGTTGAGGCGCGCGTTGGCGTCGCGATCGGAGAGGAAGAACAACTCGTGACCACGCCACAGCGGCAGCGCATCCGTGCCCGGGTGCTCGGTGACGCGGCGCGACTCGAGCGTGACGAGGTTGAAGAGCCACACGTCCTGCGCGAGGCCGCCTTGGTAGCGCTTCCAGGTGCGGAACTCGCTCGCGGCGGTCGGTGTGTACGCGAGCCACGAGCCCGTGTCGTCGATGGCGCCGAACACGCCGTACGGCACGGGCAACACTTCGCTCGCTCCGCCCGCGGCGCTCACGCGGAACAGGCGCGGCGCGCGCTGCTGCCCCGAGAGCTGCGTCGAGAAGTAGATCAGCGACTTGCCGTCGGGATGCCAGTCGCACAACGTTTCGTTCGCGGGGTGGTACGTGACACGCTGCGGCACGCCGCCGTCGACGTCGAGCACGTACAGATCCGCGCCGCCGTCGTAGCCCGCGACGAAGGCGATGCGCTTGCCGTCCGGGCTGAACTTGGGGAACGACTCCTCGCCCTCGGGCGAAGCGAGCGCGCGCGCCACGCCGCCGGTTTTCGGCGCGAGCCACAGGTCGTTCGCGTAGCGGAACACCACTTCGCTCGCGCTGACATCCGGCATCCGCAGCAGCACGGCGTCCGGACGAACCGCTGCGGGCGCTTCCTGTCGGGCGCGCGCAGCGGCGGCGAGGCAGGAGCAGGCGATCAATGCGGCGGGGATCGAAATCGAGTTCATGCGCTGGGCTCGAAGCAACGCGGGTAGCGCGTGCGGGGGCGCGGATTGTGGACCTGGGGAGCGGCGCAGAGAAGCGCGGCGCGAGTAAGGCCTTTCGCGACGTCTCGGGCCGGCGCCGTCAGAGGATGCGAGGCCGCGGAAGAGGCAGGATGAAACGGCCGCCGCGGCGCTCGTACTCGGCCTGCTGGCGGCGGATCTCGTCAGCGAAGTTCCAGGCGAGGATCAAGCAGTAGTCGGGTTGGCGCGCGAGCAGTTGCTCGGCCGGCAGCACCGGAATGTGCGTTCCCGGCGTGAACAATCCGACCTTGAGCGGACTCTTGTCGACGGTCCAGGGGAGCAAAGCGGTCGTGATCCCGCAGTAGTTGAGCAGCGTGTTGCCCTTCGCCGGCGCGCCGTAGCCGCCGATGCTCTTGCCGCGCGCGCGCAGGTCGCCGAGCAATCCGAGCAGTTCGGCGCGCTGCGCCTGCACGTCGCGCGCGAACTGCCGCAAGCGTTCGGGCCGCGCGATCCCGCTGTGCTGCTCGGCGTGCGCGAGCGCCTTCACGTCGTCCGCGTGGTCGCGCACGCGCTCGACCGGCGCGGAGTAGACGCGCACCGAGCCGCCGTGCACCGGCACGCGCTCGACGCGTACGACGCGCAAGCCGGCTTCTTCGCACACGCGCATCAAGCTCGTCACCGAGAAGTACGCGAGGTGCTCGTGGTACACGGTGTCGTACTCGAGCCGCTCGACGAACTCGGCGAGTTCGGGAACCTCGACGATCGCCAATCCGCGCTCATCGAGCAGCGTCTTGAAGCCGCGCAGCAGGTCGACGGGCTCGTCGACGTGCGCGAGCACGTTGTTGCCGATCACGGCGCGCGCCGGGCCGTGCTCGGCGCGCAGTTCGGCGGCGCAGCGCGAGTCGAAGAAGCGGTTGACGGTCGGCACGCCGGCCGCCGTGGCCTTGGCCGCGATGTTCGTCGCCGGCTCCACGCCCAGCGTGCGCACGCCGTGCGCTTGGAAACAGCGCAGCAGCGAGCCGTCGTTCGAGGCGACTTCGACCACCAGTTCACGCGAACTCGCGCCGGTCCGTTCGACCACGGCCTTCGCGTAGCCGCGGTTGTGCGCCGCGATCGTGTCGGACGTGCCCGTGACGTACAGGTAGTTGCGGAACAGGGCCTCGGGGTCGATGACGTCGAGCAGCTGCACCATCGAGCAGGTGCGGCAGACGTACACGTCCAGCGGAAAGCGGCGCTCGGCGGCGAACTCGTCCGGCGAGCGCAGGAACGAGTTGGCGAGCGCGACGTCGCCCAGGGGCAGGAACAACTCGAGGTCGCGGCCGCCGCACGCGCGGCAAGTGGTGCGCTTGTGGTGCATCCGTTGGTCCGAAAGGGGCGCGCGAGGATACGCGACGGCTCAGCGAACGGAACGCTGTTCGAAGGCGAGCGTGCGGCGCACGCCGTCCGCGATGGGAAGCTGCGGCGCCCAACCGCACAGTGCGCGCAACTGCGTGATCGACACGGCGCCGTGCGCCATCTCCTCGGGCCGCGTCGGCAGGACGCCGAACTCCAGCCGCGGCCGAGCCACGCCGACCAGGTGAGCGGCGATCTCGACGAACTCGCGCACGCTCGCCAAACGGCCGGTCGCCAAGTTGAGCGCGCGCGCCGCGAGCGGGTCGCCCACCGCGCCCAGCCGCAGCAGCCCCTCGGCGGCTTCTTCGACGTAGGTGAAGTCGCGTTGCTGCAGCCCCGCAGTCAACGGCACGGGCGCGGCATGTTGCGCGGCCTCGACGAGGCTCGGAAGCAGACGACCGGCGTGCTCGCCCGGACCGTAGACAGTGAAGAGCCGCGCCGTGAGCGCGCGCAGACCGCGGTGGATCGAGATGCGTGCGAGGGCGCGTGCGCCCTCAAGCTTGGTGAAGCCGTAACTCGTCGTCGGCGCGCAGCGCCAGGCGTCGGCGAGCTCGCCGCCGCTCGTGCCGAACTCGAGCGCGCTGCCGGCGTGCACCAGCGCCTGGCCGCTCCAGTGCGCGTCGCACTCGACGGCCTGCGCGAGTTCGGCGACGAGATCGCAGTTGAGGCGTTGCATAAGGAGTTCGTCGCGCTCGCCGCGGTCGACTCCGTAGCCCGCGAGGTTGAACACCACGTGCGGGCGGAACACACGCACCAGCCGCGTCGCCTCGCCCGAACGCGCGAGGTCCGCGGCGCGCACGTCGCAGACCACGCCGTGCCGCCGCAGCACCATGGTCGCGGCGAGCGCGTCGCGCGCCACGACCGCGACATCGGCGCCGCGCGCGTGCAGCTTGGCCGCCACCCACTGGCCGATGAAGCCTCCGCCGCCGAGGACGAGCGCGCGTTTGTCGCGGTAGATGTCGAGTGCGGTCATCGCGCGACAGAGGATCGCACGAACGCGCCGAGGCTGTCGAACTCCGGCGCCGCCGAACTCCACGAAGCGTCGTCGCGCGTGAGCCGCCCCCACGCCTCCCGCGCCGACACGACGGGGCTCAACTCGATCGGCGCGCCGGTCGAGGCCCGCTGCGCCACACGCAGCGGCCGATCGGCGAACGCAGCGAACAACTCGAGCGTGGTCTGCGCGTCGCGCGCCCAGGCGAACACGGGTTCGTCCGCATCCCAACGTGTCGGGTTGAGCCAGGCGAACTCGGCGTAGTCGGGGTGGCGCGGCCCGGCGACGAGCACGAGCTCGCGGTCCAGCCCAGCGTCCGCGAGCGCCGCGTGCGCCGCGCCCTGCATGCCGCGGTAGCCGCGGTACTTGTCGAGCGCTCGCCACGGGATCCAGGCGAACAACGTGAGCGCGACGAGCACCGTCAGCGCGGCGCGGACACGCGCGGGCGCCGCGGCGCGCCGTTCGAGTTCGCGCAGGCCGCGCACGCTCGCCCACACCAGCGGCAGGATCGTCAGGTGCCAGTAGCGCGCGCCGAAATCCGGGCCACCGTTGAACCAGTAGAGCAGGCTCGAACCGGTCACGACGGCGATCGCGCAGGCCATGGCGCGATCCGTCGCGCTCCAGCGCGCGCACACGAGCCAAATCCACACCAGCGCGAGCGAACCGCAGATCCAGCCGAACAACTCGGCGTTCACGCTGAACAGATTGAACTGCGCGGTGACGATGCCTTCGCCCAGCGAATGGCCCGGCCACGGGTCAAGCCCGCCCCAACCGAGGCCCTTCTCCGGCCCGAAGCCCATGTCGTTCTTGCCGGGGCCGTAGACGACGTCGACGTAGCGCTGGATCGGAAAACGCAGCGGATCGCCGGTGAGCGCGCGGTTGTAGGGCAACGCGGCGAGGCCGCTCGCGGCGGTGCTCACGACGAGCGCCACGATCGCCGACCAGCGCAGGCGCGCGCCGCCAAGTCCGATCGACCACAGACCGAGCAGCAGGGCGAGCAAGAGTCCATCGAACGGACGCACGAGCGCTGCGACGCCGATCGCGACGCCTGCGAGCGCACACGCGCCGATGCTCCCCGTGCGACGCGAGCGCGCGACGCCGAGCGCTGCGCACGTCGCCGCGAGCAACGTGAGCGGGTGTGTCATGAAGCCCATGTCGAGGAACATGAACCAGGGCGACACCGCGAGCAGCACGAGCGCGACGCGCGCCACGCGCTGAGAGGTGAGTTCGCGCAACAACGCGTACGCGGCGAGCAACGTCGCTCCGCCGAGCAGCGGGTTGACGAGCCACGGCGCGCCAAACCAGGCGCCGAGCGCGAGCACCAGCGGCCAACCGGGCGGCACCGGGCTGTACCAGCGGCCCTGGTCGAGCAGCATCAAATCGACGTCGAAACCCGCGGGAACCGGCGGCGGCGCGAGGAACAGCTCCCCCGCCGCGAGGTAGCGCGCGTGGAACAGGTACACGACCTCGTCGGGCACGTGCGGCGAGCGTTCGTACACGAACACGTTGAGCAACGCGGCGAAGAGCACGCTCGCGAGCGCGAGCAGCCACGCGAATCGATCGGGACCACCGGGTTCGGGCGCGTCGCCGCGGTCGGGGCCGAAGAGGCGCTCGAAGCGCTGCTCGAGCCAGGCGAGCGTGGCGGACGACGTCGTGCTCGCGCACAGCCAGAGATTTCCGAGCGCGACGACTTCGAGCGCCAGCGCGATGGCGAACTCGACCAAGCTGCGCTCGATCGGCCGCGAGAGCTTGGCAGCCGCAAACAGAAACAGCACGACCAGCAGCGCGTATCCGCGCTTCGCGGCGACACGCCTTGCGCTGGCGACCAGCGCGGCGCGCCGACGGTGGAGCCCATACGCGACGAGCGCGGACCACAACGCGGCCACGCCCCAAGCAATCAGCGCGTTGCGTCCGCCGACGAGCCTCAGGTGGTGGTAACCGACACGGGGCCCGGCCTCCCACAGCACGAGGATCGCCGCCTGCGCGGCGAGCAGGACAACGAGCCACACCGGACCGGGGCTGGTCCCGCGCCGCGCTCGGGTGACCTCGAGCTGGAAGGCTCGCAGCAACAGCAGCACCGCCGTCGCGCCGAGCGCCATCGGCCAGAGATCGAACCACGAATCGTCCACTCGCGGCGAGTCTAGTCGAGCGCGCCGCGGCGACGCACGCCCCGTGCGCGGCGCCTGCTCACAAGGAACCGAGCAAGCGCTCGAGCAGGCTGCGCTCGAAGGCGAAGGTCGCGCCGAAGGCGGTCAAGGGAAGCAGCAGCGCGCGCACGAACGGGTGCTCGAGCAGCGGCGAGAATGCGCCGCCGGTGAGACCCGCGATTTCGCCGCGCAGGCGCTGCAAGTGCGCCAGCGCATCGGCGCCCTGACCGCGGGCCCGCAGCGTGGCGTCCGAGTTCTCCGCGAGCGCGTCGAGCGCTCGATTCCGCGCCCGCTCGCACAGGTGGCGCATGTCGACGACGCACACCAGCAGCATGCTGAAAAACAGCGCAAAAACGCCCATCAGCACCACCGGCCAGGCCCAGGCGTCGAAGAGCGCCGCACGCGCGACGATCATCAGCCCGAGGGTGAGCATCGGCAGCCACACGAGCGGCTCGACGGCGGCCGCGACCGCACCCGCGAGGTCGAGCCGCCGGCGCCAGCGCTCCGCGTCCCCCTTGTCACGCTCGTCGAGCTCCACCGCGTCCGCGTCCACGAGGCGCGCCACGATCAAGCCGGCGAAGTACGTCGCCTCCATCACGAGCATGAGCAGCGCGAGGAACGAGAACACCGAGGCAAACAGCGTCAGGCGGTCGACGAGGTAGGCGAACTCACCGCGCACCGGATTGCCCAGCGGCGGAGAGAGCATGAAGAACGGCGCGATCACGAAGTAGGTCACGAGCGCCAGCGCGACGGCGCGGACGCGCGTCCGCCACGGACGCGCGAGGTGGCGGCGCGCGAAGGCCCACACCTGCTCCACGCCGCGCGACGCCACGTGCCCGTGCGGATCGGTCTCCCGCGCAAACCAGCCCCAGTCCGCGAGCCACGCAAGACTCACGGCCTCGGGAGCGGGCTTTCCAGCCATCGACGGAGCGATCCGCTCGAGCCGGCGTCGCAGGCGCAGCGGAAGGCTGTACAAGCCGAACAGGCACACCGCGATGCTGGCGCAGCGCACGGCGAACGTCGGCCAGGCGCTGACGCCGAGCGCGAGGTGCATCGGCTCGGCGTGGAAACCCGCTTGCGCACGCAGCAGCCCCTCGACGAACGCCAGCGCCAAGAGCGCGGCGAGCACGAAGACGAGCAAGGCGCGGACGACGCGTGCGTCGGCGTGCAGACCCGACGCGCGAGCCGCGCGTGTGCTGACGCCGAACAGCAGGAAGCCGAGCACGAGCAACGTGCAGCTGACGAAGGCCCACCTGTAGGCGAAGGCCGGTGTCGCGTGCGGCGCTGTCGAAGACTCCGCTGCCGCAACCGAGGGCGCGCCGAGCGTGCGCGCCGCGCGCTCGAGGTGCGTCGGGCTCTGGCGCGGCGCGTACACCGACGGTCCAGGCTCGTCCTGCTGCTGCTCACTCGCGACGATGTGCGTGTTCAGCGGCACGATCGCGTCGCGGCCGATCTCGTAGATCGCGGCGCTCGCCGGCGGCTCGGGCTCTAGACCGCGGAGGAGCGCTCGCACCGCGAGGTAGACGCCGCTCTGGTAGCCGTCGCGAAAGTGAGGCGTGGCCGCCGCCGCATCGTGCGACCCAGCGCGGAATCGGGAGTCATTGGGCGCGAGCGGAAAGTGCGACGCGACGATCAGGTTGCGCGTGAACGGAGCGTGGCGCGGGTGCAGGTAGCGCGAGTCCAGATCCGTCGAGAGGAACAGCGCCGCGGGAAACTGCGGCCGCAACGCCTCGAGGATCAACATCGTGTCGTACTCCTCGGTCACGAACACGCCGACGGCGTCGAAGCGGCCCGCCTCGGCGAGTTCGTCGCGCAGGCGCTGCAGGTAGTCGAGCTGGTGCCCCTCCGCCGGGTAGTCGCGCGCGAAGCTCGTCGCGGACGACTTGTCCTTCGACTCGCGCGCGATGCCGTCGACCCAGCCGAACACGGGGTAGACCGTGAAGTCCAGCGCGCTGAGCTGCGGATGTTCAGCGGAAAGCGCCTCGCGCGCCGCGCGCAAGTTGCTCACCCAGGCCTGCCCGTAGCTCGAGTCCTGTTCGACGACAAGCGCCACGCGCACCTTCGCGCCGTCGCGCGGAGGTGGGATGAAGTGCAGCCACCTCAACGGCGTGGCCAGCCCGCGCAGCCACGACGGTCCCGCGGTTGCGAAGGTGTTGTCGCCAGGGTGGTGGAACGGAAGCAACGCCGGCACGCGCAGGACCAACTCGTGCACCAGCAGTCGCGCCAGGACATCGTCCGTGTTCACCGCGCGCGCCAGCGAGAGGCCGTCGGCGTTCCAAGCCGCGGTCGGAGGCAGCTCGATGAGCGGCGAGGTCGCGTAGGGCGTGGCGATCTTGAGCTTGCTCGTGGCGCACTGCGCGTGGCGGTCGAGGCGGCTGGCGAGCAGTTCCTGGAGGCGTCCTGACGTGGTCGGTCCGAGCCAGCGCACGTCGAGCTGCCCGTCGGCACCGTCGCCGCCGCGCTTGCGCAAGCGCTCGCGCACCGCGCGCTCGAACTCGAGCCCGATCCCGAGCGGGTCGCGTTCGATCGCCGCCTCGTCGAGCCACGCCACGACGACGCGCCGGTACTCGGAATGCTCGGGCTCGCCCTGAAACGTCTCGAACGGCACGAGCACGCCGCACTGCGGCGCGAAGCCGTCGAACGGCAGCCAGGCGAGCTCGAGCCACTTCGAATGGCGCGGAAAGAAGCCTTCGCGCACGAGCGCCGAGACCGTCGCGAAACGCCCGCGCAGACGGCGCTCGTGGTCTTCGCTCAACGCGCCGCCGCGCACGGACTCCAGCAGCAGCAGCGAGCGCTCCTGCCCGCGCGCAGCGAGGGCCTCGACGAGCGCCTCGAGCGGAAAACGCTGCTCGGCCGCGCCTTCCGCGGTCGACTTCCAGGGCGCAGCACCCGCGGTTTCGTACGCCTGCTCGAGCGGATCGAAGGTGATCAGCCCAGGCGCGCGCTGCGCCGCCTCGTGCGGTGCGTAGGCAACCTGGGGCGAGCGCGGCCGCGTCGACTCGAAGCTCGGCGCGATGAACAGGCCCGCGAACAACGCTGTCACTAACAGCAGCACGCCGGGCGCGGTGAGTCGGTTGAGCAGAGTGTCGTTGCGAGCCACGAAAACCTCGTTGGGAGCGGGAGGAGGGCGAACGGCGCGCGCAGCGTGGACGAGCGGGCAGCCGACCACAAGGGCGAGCGGACGCGGGCGCGTTCTCACCGAAGAGTTCAAGGAGCGGGGTGACAGCGCCCGAACGTGCCTTTTCTGCGCTGTTCGCGCGCGCCGAGCGCGCGCTACCCTGCGGCGTCCCCCCCGTGAGACTCCTCGCCTCGATCCCCCTGCGGCTGCTGCTGATCTGCTGGATCGCGTACAGCGCGTTCTTCGCCACCAACGTGGTGCGCGAGCACTATCCGGCGTTCGCGCTCATCGAGCGCGGCGACTGGGTCTGCGACCGCTACTACGGCATGCACGCCGACCTGTTCCGGCACACGGACGGCCACGTGTACACGGGCAACAACCTGATGGGCTCGCTCATCGCCGTTCCGCCGCTGCTGGTGCTCGATCCGGTGCTCGACGCGCTGGAGGAACGCTCGCTGCGCAAGCTCGCCGAACGGCCCGAGGTCGACGCGACCTACGACACCAAGTACCCGCTGCGGCGCGAGATGTACCGCAAGGTCAAGCAGGCGGGGCTCGACCTGCGCTTCGGCGCGTCGACGGCGATCACGTCCGCGTTGCTCATGGCCCCGCTGTGCGCGGGGCTGGTCGTGTTGATGTACGTCGAGCTCCGTCGGCGGCTGGTCGACGAACGCCGCGCGGTGTGGCTCGCGCTGCTGTTCGCGTTCGCCACGCCGCTCTTCTATCGCTCGGCGCACCTCAACCACAACGTGTTCCTGATGGCCGTGCTATTCGGCGCCTTCGCGCTGCTGTGGCGCGAGCTCGAGAGCCCGACACCGTCGCTCGCGCGCCGCGCCGGCGCGGGCTTGTTGTGCGGCATGGCGATCTCGCTCGACTACGCGGGCGTCGTTCCGGCGGGCATGCTCGCGCTGTACTTCGTCGTCGAGCGCGCACGCAGCGCGGGCCTCGCGCGCTCGCTCTCGGACGCGCTCGCGTCGGTGCTGGCGGCGCTGCCTCCAATCGCGTTCTTGCTCGGCACGCAGTGGGCGATGTACGGCAACGCCTTCACGCCCGGGCAATTCGTGATGCCCGATCAGAACGAGTACGTGCACGAAGGCGCACGTGGCATCGCTCTCCCGTCGCCCGAGGTGTTCCTCAAGAACCTGGTCAGCCCGAGCTGGGGCCTGCTGCCCTTCGCGCCGCTGTTCGCGTTCGCGTTCCTGCCGACGTTGGGCCGTCGCGACGCCGAACTGGTGCTGCCGCGCCGCGAGCGCCGCTGGGTGTGGGCGTACACGCTCGCGTTCCTGCTCTTCTGCGCGATGAACGTGTACTCGCTGCTGCAGTTCAACACCGGCTTCCGCTACCTGCTGCCGGTCGTGCCGCTCTTGTTCCTCGCCGCGAGCGACCACCTCGCGCGGCTCGAGCGCCGTTGGCTCGTGGCGCTCAGCGTGGCCGTGCTCGCACACGCACTCGTGCTCTCGATGATGCGCGAAGTCAGCGACACCGAGAACGACCTGCGCCATATCGCCACGCGCGCCGGCGTGTGGGCCCCGCAGCTCGACGGCTACTGGACCGTGCTGCTCACGCAAACCGCGGTTCCGGCGTCTTGGATCCGACTGTTCGACGAAGGGCCGCAGCTTCCCTGGCTCACCGTGCTCGCGCAGACGAACCCGCGCGCGACATGGCTCGCTGGACCGCTGCTCCCCAGCGTGTTGATCGCGGGGACGGGCGTGGTCTGTTGGTGGATCTGGCGCCTCGGAGAACGCGCGGCCGCACGCGCTTCGAACGCGGGATAGACTCCCCTCGCGCATGACGCCGACGGCCCCTTCGAACCGCGCGCCCAAGGTGCGTCTGGTCATTCCCTGCCTCAACGAGGTCGCGCAGCTCGAGTGGAGCGTGACGACCTGCCGCGAGTACCTCGGAAAGAACTTCCCCTACCGCTGGGAAGTGTTCGTCGCGGACAACGGCTCGACCGACGGCACGGCCGAACTCGCCGCGCAGCTCGCGCAGCGCTATCCCGACGTCGGCTACTTCACGATCCCCAAACGCGGCCGCGGGCGCGCGCTGAAGAAGGCCTGGAGCGAGTGCGACGCGGACATCGTGGCCTACACCGATGTCGACTTGTCCACCGACCTGGGTGCGCTCGAGAAGCTGTGCCGCGCGATCCACGAAGGCGGCTGCGATCTGGGCACGGGCTCGCGACTGCACCCTGATTCCCAGATCAAGCGCGGCCTCAAGCGCGAGGTGATTTCGCGCTGCTACAACCTGATCCTCAAGCTCGTCCTGTGGGTCGACTTCAGCGACGCGCAGTGCGGCTTCAAGGCCGCGTCGCGGCGCGTCATCGACGAAGTGCTGCCGCTGGTCGAAGACAACAACTGGTTCTTCGACACCGAGTTGCTCGTGCTGAGCGAGCGCCTGGGCTACAAGCTCGCGGACGTGCCGGTCCGCTGGATCGACGACGACGACAGTCGCGTGAAGATCGTCAAGACCGCGATCGAGGACCTGCAGGGCGTGTGGCGGCTGCGCAAGTTGCTCTGGTCGCGCGCCTTCCGCGGGCGCGCCGCGCAACGCGCGAACCGCACGCAGGCCGCCGCCGGCGCCTGAGCGAGTCCCGGCCCGCCGCGGGTCCGCTCCGCCGAACTGCCCAGCCCGCGCGCGGCTCACCCGAACGGTCAGCGGAATCCGCGCAGCCGCCGCAGGCAGTCCGCGGGCCGCGCCGCCGTGCGCGGCCTGCTTTTTTCGCGCTTTTCTTGATCGCGCCGGACTGCGATTCGCGTGGTTTTCCTGTGGAGCGCAACCCACACGTGGCTGCGCCATGACCCCGCTCCTCAACCCACACCCGTCGCCGTGAAAGCCCTGCTCGCCGCGCTCGCCCCGCTCGCCGCCCCGCTCGCCGCCTTGCTGGTCCCGCTCGCGCCTGCGCGCGCTCAGGGGCCGCAATGCCCGCCGCTGAGCCTCTCCACGATCCAGCCCTACCTCGCAACGGCGAGCGTCCCCGACGGCGGTGCGCTGTACTTCGGGATGACCGTCACGAAGCCGGGCGGAGTTCGGATCCAACAGCTCGAAACGAACCTCGCGAGTCCGGCCGGAACGCCGTTCAACCTGAACGTGTGGGCGCGCGTCGGGCCGTACCAGAGCGCCGTGACGTCGGGCGCCGGCTGGTTCCTCGCTGCGACGGGCTCGGGCGTGTCCGCGGGACCCAATCAGCCTTCGCTCGTCGACGTGAACGACGTGCTCGTGCCGACCGGCCAGTGGGGCGTGTGCCTGGTCGTGTACGGCGCCGAGCACGCCTACACCGCGGGCAACGGCCTCAACCAGAGCTACAGCAATGCCGACCTCGCGCTGTCACTCGGCTCGGCGACGGACAGCCTGTTCAGCTTTCCGGCGACAACGTCGGTCGTGTGGAACGGCAAGCTGATCTACGAGTGCACCCTGCCCGCCCCGCAGATCTACTGCGCGCCGGGCTTCTCGACGAACCAGTGCACGGCGTACCTCATCGCGCCGCAAAACCCGAGCGCCTCGCTCGCGAGTCCCTGCGCGGTCTTCGCCAACCAGATCGAAGGCCAGAAGCAGGGGCTGTTCTTCTACGGCGTCGACAACTCGGGCTTCACGCCTACGCAGTGGGGCTCGGGATCGAGCTTCCTGTGCGTGAAATCTCCGATCCAGCGCACCGGCGTGCAGTTCTCCAACGGAACGCTCGATCAGTGCGACGGCGAGTTCTTCTTGGACTGGAACGCGTACCAGTCGGCGAACCCCACCGCACTCGGCCGCCCCTTCTCCGCCGGCGACAAGGTGTACGTCCAGGCTTGGTTCCGCGATCCGCCGGCGTCGAAGTCGACGAGCCTGTCGAACGCGGTCGAGATGACGATGCTTCCCTGACGACGGCGCGCGAACGCAACTTGACGTCCTCGAGCGCGACGTGAGCATGGGGGCGCGCTCGCAACGCGCCCTCACTTGGTCACGCAGGACCCGCACGTTCGATTCGCAGCGTTGGCGTTCACGGCGTCGCACGAACGAGCGCGCGCGAACACAAGCGCTTCGACGAGCAGCAGCGCGAGACGTGTGGAGCGACTTCTCGAGCGCAGCGTCGGCGGCCGCTGACGCCCCGAGCGCCCCATGACCCGCTTCGCACGCTGGTACGAAGAGCGCGTCTTCAATCCGCTCATGGATCGCGCGCTGGCGGCGCCGCAGGTCAGCGAGTTGCGCCGCCGACTCCTCGCGGGCGCGCGCGGGCGCGTGCTCGAAGTCGGGATCGGCACCGGGCTCAACCTGCCCCACTACCCGGCCGCGGTGCGCTCGCTCGAAGCGCTCGTGCGCGAGGACGCGCTCGAGGCACGCGTGCTGTCGCGTGCACGAGGAACCGGTCGCGAGGTCGTGCACGTGCGCGGCGACGCGGCCCGTGCGCCGCTCGTGTCTGGTTGCGTCGACACGCTCGTGTGCACCTTCGTGCTCTGCTCGGTCGACGACCCGCGCGCCGCGTTCGCCGAGTTCGCCCGCCTGCTCGCCCCGGGCGGACAGCTGCTCATCGCCGAACACGTGCGCTCGCCCCGGCCCCTCGAACGCGCCCTCCAACGCGCGCTCACTCCGTTGCACCGCCACTGGGCCTGCGGCTGCCGGCTGGACCGCGACCTCGGCGCGGAGCTGGCGTCGAGGGGCTTCGAACTCGAGTCCCTATCGCCGCCGCCCGACGGCGTGCTGCCGTTCCCGGCGCGCGAGCTGCTCTGCGGGGTCGCGCGGCTGCGCTGAGCGTCTCCCCAGCGATCGTTCACGGGGCCACAGCCGACAGAAAGGGCCCGCCGGCCTCAGGAGAGCCGGCGGGCCCCGTCGCGACAATGCGGTCGACGAGTTGCGCACGCTCCATGATTGCCGCGCGCCCCCCGTCGCCCGTCCAAAAGTCCGTGAGAGGCGCGGCGAACGGTTGGAGAAGCAGGAATTTTCGTGGCTGCCCCGGCGCGGAGGGGCGCGGGCGGCCGTCCTCGGCCACGGCGGGACGCGGTCGGGGAACCATTCCCCGATCGCGCTCGCGGTCCCGACGGATCGGCCGATCGGTGGTGGGGCGACCCGCTCGCTCCGTGGCGCTCCGGCGAGGATCGGCTCTCGGGCCACCTTCGGGCGCGCGCGAGCGGGGTTAGCATTCGAAAGGACGTCGCCGCCGCGCGGCGCGCCTTCTCCACGATGCCCAACTCTCCCCTCGCGCGCGGCGCTGTCACGCTGCTGTTCGCCGGCATGCTCGCCGCGGTGTGGCGCTTCGACCGCCAAGCCCAGGGCTCGAGCTCCGCGCCAGTGACCGGCCGCAAGCTGGGCTTCGCGCTGCGCGACGTCGCGCGCGACGTGGGCGTCGACTTCCGCCACACGCCGACGACGCTCGACCCCAAGATCGCCAACATCGCGCCGCACGTGTCGGCCATGGGCGCCGCGGTCGCGGTCGTCGACTTCGACGGCGACGGTTGGAGCGACCTGTACGCCACGACCAGCCGCTTCGGGCAGCCCAACGGTCTGTTCCGCAACCGCGGCGACCGCTCGTTCGAGAACGTGGCCGAGCGCGCCGGGTTGGCGCGCATGAACGTCGAGGGCGAGGGCGTGTCGATGGGTTCGGTGTGGGCCGACTACGACAACGACGGGCACGTCGACTGCCTGCTCTACAAGTGGGGCCAGCAGCAGCTGCTGCGCAACCGCGGCGACGGGACGTTCGAGGACGTGAGCGCACGCTCGGGCGTGCGGCGCTGGATGAACTGCAACGGCGCAACGTGGATCGACTACGACCGCGACGGCTTCGTCGACGTGTACCTCGCGGGCTACTTCCGCGCCGAAGTCGACCTGTGGAACCTGCGCTCGACGCGCATCATGCAGTCGAGCTTCGAGTTCGCGGACAACGGCGGCGACAACCTGCTGCTGCGCAACCGCGGCGACGGGACGTTCGAAGACGTCACGGCGCGCACGGGAACGAACAGCACGCGTTGGACGCTCGCAGTCGCGGCGGCGGACATGGACGGCGACGGCTGGCCCGATCTGTACCTCGCCAACGACTACGGCGCCGAGGAGCTGCTGCGCAACGTCGAAGGGCAACGCTTCGAGCGTCTGGCCGACGTCGGACTCGCCGAGAGCAGCAAGAGCGGCATGAGCGTGACGCTCGGCGACTTCGAGAACCGCGGCGCGCTCGGCGTGTTCGTGACGAACATCTCCAAGGAGCGTTTCCTGTTCCAAGGCAACAACCTGCGCCAGAACCGGCTCGCCAACGGCGGCGGACTGGTGAACGTGACCGAGGACACGTCCTCGCGGCGCGCGCGTGAGGTGGTCGACTGCGGCTGGGCCTGGGGCGCGCAGTTCGGCGACCTCGACAACGACGGGCTGCTCGATCTGTTCGTCACCAACGGCTTCGTGTCGGCCAGCCGCGAGCGCGACTACTGGTACGGCATGTCGAAGGTCGCGGGCGGCGTCGGCGGCGTGTTCGAGGACGCCACGAAGTGGGAGCCGATGGAGGACCGTTCGCTCTCTGGGTACGAGCGCTCGCGCGTGCTGCTCGGCTGCGGCGAGTGCAAGTTCGAGGACGTCGCAGTCGCCGCGGGCGTGAACGACCTCGAGGACGGCCGCGCCGTGGCCTTCGCGGACCTGTTCCAGCGCGGCGTGCTCGACGTGGTCGTCGCCAACCAGAACGGGCCGCTGATGATCTACAAGAACGAGGTCGACCCGGCGCGCAACTGGATCCAGTTCGAGCTGCGCGCGAGCGTGTCGAACCGTTCCGCGATCGGCGCCGAGCTCACGTTGCACGCCGGCGGCCGCATGCAGAAGCAGGTCGTGCTCGCGGGCAACGGCTTCTGCGCACAGAACGAATTCGTGCTGCACTTTGGCCTGGGCGACGCGGACAAGCTCGAGAAGCTCGACGTGCGCTGGCCCAACGGACACGTGCAGACGTTGCGCCCCAGCGGCTCGAACATCGCCGACGGCGAAACGCTCGCCGACCTCGCCATCCGCCGCCGCCACACGCTCGAGGAACCGCGCCCGTGAACGCCAGCGTCCAACCTCCGCCGCTCACCAGCCCCGTCTCCAGCACCGCCGCCGCGGGCGTCGTCGCGCCGCCGGCGAAAACCGGCCTCGCCGCGGTGCTCACGCCGCAGCGCATGGTCAGCTCGCTGGTCACGCTGATCCTCGTGATCGGGCAACTGGGCTTCAACATCCTGCCCAGCCTGTGGGTGCTGCCGGTCACGCTCGGCACGGCGATGCTGCTCGAGGCCGGGCTCTCGCGCGTGCTGCGCGGCGTGTGGCCGAGCGTGCTCTCGGCCTACATCGCAGGCAATTCGGTGGTGATCCTGGTCAAGCCGCAGTCGGGCCTCTGGTGGCCGTTCGTGCTCGGCGCCGCGATCGCGATCACTTCGAAGTACGTGCTGACGTACCGCAGCCGGCACCTGTGGAATCCCACCAACTTCGCGATCACGGCGATGGTGTTGATCGCGCCGCACTCGATCTCGATCTTGAGCCACGAGTGGGGCAACGAAGTTTGGCCCGTGGCCGTGATCTGGGGCGTCGGCCTCGTCGTCGTGCGGCGCGCCAAGCTCCTGCACATCACGCTCACGTACCTCGTGTCGTTCGTCGTGCTCGCGGTGCTGCGCGCCGCGCTGATGGGCCGCGACTGGATGACCGAGGTCACGCCGGTCACGGGCACGATGTACCAGTTCCTGATGTTCTTCATGCTCACCGACCCGCGTACGACGGTGAGCTCGACCAAGGGCCGCGTGCTGGTCACGATCCTGATCGCGCTCGCCGAATGCGGCCTGCGCCTGGCGAACGACTTCGGCTACGCGTGGGCGCAGCCGGTGGCGACGATCCCCGCGATGGCTTCGCTGTTCGTGATCGGGCCGATCGCGATGCTGATCGACCTGCGCAACAAGCCGGTGCGCACGAGCTGAGCACCGTGCGCGCCGCCGATCACGGCGCGTGCAGTTCGATTTCGCCGATGCCCACGAGCGCGTTCGTCGCGCCGGCGGAGCTCTCGAGGATGCGCAGGTCGATGCGTTTGACGCTCTGCGTGGGCGCAAGCTCGATCACGAACGGCTGACGCGCATCTCCCGCGCCGACGAGTTCGTGCCGCGCCTTGCCATTGATCACGACCTCGAGCTTGGTCACGCGGCCCAAGGCTTCGGGGCCGAGCGCCACGAGAAACGCCGGGCGCACGACGATGCGCGCGCACTCGCGCGGTTTGGCGTACTGGATCGAAAGCTCGCGTTTCGCGTCGTTTTCGGCGGCGAGCCACGCCGTGCGTGCATTGCCATCGGTCGCAAGCTCGGCCTCGTAGGCCTCGCCGAAAGGCGCTGCCGCGCCGCGCGCGTGCGAACTGGCGCGCGCCTTGGGCTTGGTGTCCGGCGCGAAGTTGCTGAGCTTCTCGAGCTTGCGCGCCCCCATCCACTCCGGCAGCGCGCGCGTCACTTCGAACTCGAGCGTCTGCGATTCGAGTCGCTCTTCAGCGCCGTCCTCGCGCAGCGCGAACACGTGCGCCTGCGCCGTGTGTTTGCCCGCGCTCCTGAACAGCGGCAGCACGGCGAAACGCGAGCGATCCGCCGGCTGGCTCGGCAGACCGAGCTCAACCGTGGCGGGCTGGCCGTCGACGAGCCACTCGACGCGCGCGACGCGCGGTCCGCGGCCGCGCTCACCGGCGCGTTCGAGCGACGAGAGCAGGCCAGCGTCCCAATCGACGATCGCCAGGCGCGTCGCGCCGCGATCTTCGGGCAACGCTTCGGCGGCGATCGTCACCGCGGTCGGCGCGCCTTCGCGCTTCGGGCGCTCGCCGCTCACGGGGCCGCGTTTGCGCGGCTCGCTCGACGTCGCGCGGCGCAGGAACAGCAGCGCAAAACACGTCTCCGACAGATCGGCGCCCGCGGTCCACGAACCCTTGGGATCCTGGCGCGCGAGCAACCAGCGCGCGCCCGCGTCGTACCAATCGTGCGGCCCGAGCTTGGGCGCCGCGGCGAACGCGCCCATGCGCTCGAGCCCGTACAGGTAGTAGTAGTGCCAACCGCCCGAGCCCGGATTGGTCTCGACGGTGAAGCGTTTGCCGAGCCACTCGACGCCGCGCCGGCGCGCGGCCGCAATCTCGCCTTCGAGCGTGGCGTCGAGCGCGCGCGCCAGGCGCAGCTGGCTCTCCGCGATCGCGAGCGTGCCGACGCCCGCCGCCGTCATCGAACCCGTTGCGCCCGCCTTGCTGCCCGCCGTGTAGCCAAAGCCGCCGTCCTCGGTCGCGTAGAGCAGCACCGACTGCGCCATGCGCTTCCACACGTCGCTCTCGATTCCCACGCCCGAACGCGCCGCGGCCCACAAACCCAACGCGGCGTACTGCGTGTTCGACAGATCCAAGATCGCGCCGGGATAGCCCCAGTCGCCGCCCTTTTCTTGCCACGCCACGAGCTGCGCCGCGAGCTCTTCGAGCCACAGTCGATTGTCGATGCGCTCGTGCGCCGCCGCCGCCAGCGCCATGCACGCGACGTCGTACGTCTGATCGGGCCGCTGCTTCGACAGCTCGTGCAACAAGCGCTGCACGCTCGCATCCTCGCGCGCCGCGCCCGACTTCAAGAGCGCATACAGCGACAGCGCCATCTGCCCCGAGCGCTCCTGCGCGCCGATGCGTCCCTTGGCCATGCGCTCGCGGTACGAGCCGACGAGAAACTGGACGCCACGCTCGAGCGCCGCGTCGATCTGCGCTTGCTCGAGCGGCGCGGCCGGCGCGGGCGCAGCGCCCTTCTGCGCGAACGAAGCGCCGGCGAGGGCTGCAACCACGAGCATGCTGCGGAGTTTCATCTTCCCCCGCAGTGTAGGTGAGTTGCTCGAGCTTCGCGCAGCGTCTCGATTGCGCCCTCAACCGGCGCACCGATGTCCGCCCAAGTGAACTGCGGGACGCCCCCCGTCGCCACACTCAGGAACTCGTTGGCGGCTCACCCGGCCCACTTGCGCGCAGCTCGGAGCGCAGCAGCCACCGCTCGCAGCGCCTGCGCTTCGACTCAGTCGAGCTTCTCGCGGCGCCTGCTCTCGATTCCTGGGACGCCGCGCGGTCTCTGGATTCGGAAGTCGTGATGCCGCGAGCGGATTTCCATCCACAGCGTGGCTGATTTTGCAGCTGTTTCAGCCACGAAGTGACCGCTCGTGCGTTTCCCCGCTCGCGGAGGGGTAGGCAGCTCCCCCCAGCGACGTGAACCTAGGACGTCGCAGTCGGCCCCGACGGCGAGCGCGCACGGCGGCGATACTCGGCCACGGGCAGGCCACCCACGCCCCAGTCCTCGAGCGCGACCTCGTCGATCACGACGAAGGTCGTGGCGGGGTCCTTGGCCAGGATGCGCACGAGCGCGTCGGTGATGGCGGCGATGAGTTCGGCCTTCTGCGCGGCGCTCGCGCCCTCGCGCGTGATCTTCACGTTGACGTACGGCATCAGCGCGCCTCCTCCACGTCGACGTGGAACACCTTGGCCACGATTTGCCAGCGGCCTTCGATGCGCAGCAGGCTGAGGAGGTCGACGAAGTGCTTGCCGAAGATGTTGCACTCGACGCGCGCGAGCGCCGTCGTCGGACCGGCGAAGTCCAGCGCGAGCACGCGGTCGTCGCGCGCGCGGCCCGCGGCGGCCGGCGACGGACGCGAGGCCACGATCGGAAGGTACGTAGACATGTCGAGGCGGCGGAGTTGATCGCCTTCGACGAAGCCGTAGAGCGCGCTGGGATGGAACAGGCGCCCGAGTTGCGCGGCATCGCTGCGGTGGAAGGCGTCGAAGTACAGCTCGAGCAACTCGAGCACCGCACGGTGATCGTCGGCCGTCACCGACGGCAGCGGCGTGAAGCGGTTCATGGCTACCACTTCCCCGCGTGTGCGCCGCCGTCGACGTGCAGGATCTCGCCGGAGACGAACTCGGCCGAGTCGAGGTAGAGCACGGCCGCGCTGATTTCCTCGGCGCGCCCGATGCGCTGCGCGGGCGAGAGCGTCGCGAGCGCGCGCTTGTCGCCGCCTGCGTGCAGCGGCGTGTCGATGATGCCGGCGGCGACCGTGTTGACGCGCACGCCGCGCGCTGCGTACTCGATCGCGAGCGAGCGCGTCGCGGCTTCGATGCCGCCCTTGATGAGGATCGGCAGCGCGCTCGGTACGCCGGCGATCGGCTGCTGCGCGAGCGACGTGCCGATGTTCACGATGTGGCCGCTGCCGCGCGGCGCCATGCGGCGCAACGCGGCCTGCGTGACGTTCACGAACCCGACGAGGTTCGTGGCGACGAGCGCGGCGAGGTCGGCGGGCGTGTAGTCCGTGAAGGGCCGCGCCAGGAAGATGCCGGCGTTGTTGACCACGAGGTCGAGCGCGCCGAAGAGCTCGACCGCGCGCGCGACGGCGTGTTCGACCGCCGCCGCGTCGGCCACGTCGACGTCGAGCACGCACAGGCGCGGAGAGGCTTCGAGCGCGCCACGCGCGTTGGCGCGGCGCGAGAGCGCGACGACGTGGTCGCCGCGCGCGAGGAGAGTTCGGGTGAGGTCCAGACCGATGCCGCTGGAGGCGCCGGTCACGAGGCTGGTGCGTTGGTTCATGTTCTCTGCTGGTGGAGCGCGCGGGTTGTTGGTTTCCGCGTGCGCACCAGCAGGTCACGACCTCGAGCAGCGTTACGGCTTGCGCGGCGTTTCGCGCTTGGAAGCGCGTGATTTCGTCCTGGCGCTCACCTCGCGGCGCGGTGCGCGTTGGCGCTTGGCTTCGGCGGGCGCCGGCGTCGCGACCTCCTCGTAGCTGCAGTGCCGCACGTGTTCGCGCGCGCGGTGCAGCAGCACACGCGCGTGCACGACGCTCACGCCCAGGCGTTTCGCGATGGACTCGTGCGGCTCGCCGTCGATCAGCGACAGCTCGATCACCGCGCGCTGCAGCCGCGCCATGCGCAGGATGCAGCCCTGCACCCGCGCGTACTCCTCGGCGCGCGCGATCAGCTCCGCGCTCGACTCCGCGGAGCGCTCGCCGCGCTCGCGTGCGAGCCGTTCGATGCCCTCGGAGCGTCGCACGCTCTTGCGTCGCCGATTGGAAACATGGTTGCGCACAAGCACGGTCAAGAGCTTCACCGCGTCAGTTCCGGTGCGCGCAATCTCGCGCGCGCCCGGGAGGTCGAGGAAGGTCACGAACGCGTCTTGCACCGCGTCGAGCGCATCTTCGGCCTCGAGACCCCGTCGCCGCGCGTAACGCAGCAGCTCGGTGCGGTGGCGATGGACCAGCCCGGCAACCCAGGCGAAGAAGTCAGGCGGAGCGTGTTCCGTCAAGTTCATGGAAGCTTCAGGTCGCCAGTGAAGACAACGTTACGCCGCGCGCGGTGTCCGCCTGAACGACGCCGTGCGAAGGCCCCGGACGCTCGCATACAGTATGCACCGGTCGATTCCGGCGTTTCGTTGCGGCCTGCGCGCGTGCGCCGTCCACCTGTTCGGCTCCATGACTTCGCCTCCCCGCCTCAACCGCTTCTGGCTCGCTCTGGGAGTGGCGTCCCTGGCCCTCAACGCCGCGCTTGTCGGCGCGCTCGTGGCCGATGTCGACGTGCGAGCGAAGCTCGGCTCGCTGCTGCGCGACAGCGAAAGCCCCGCGCCCAACAACCCGCCCGGACGTTGGCAACGCCGCGCGACGGAGAAACGAGCGACGGGCGACGAGAGCCTCGACGAGCAGATGCGGCAACTGCAGACGATCGGGTACGCCGCGGGATCGCAGAACGCGCCCGAGCACAGCGACGTGACGCGCTACGAACCCGAGGCAGCGTTCGACGGCCTGAATTTCATGGTCTCCGGGCACGCGCCGGAAGCGGTGCTCACCGACATGCGCGGCGTCGTGTTGCACCGCTGGGCGCGCGAGTTCCGCAGCGTGTGGCCCGACTACGCCGCGCCCAAGCGCGGACTCAACGATCAGTTCTGGCGCCGCGCGCACCTCGCTGCCAACGGCGACGTGCTCGCGATCTTCGAAGGCGTCGGGCTGTTCAAGCTCGACGCGCGCTCGAACCTCCTGTGGGCCAAGCAGAACGGAGCGCACCACGACCTGTTCGTCTCCGACGCCGGCGAGATCTACGTCCTCGCGCGCGAGGCCAAGCTGATCGAGCGCTACGACCCGCGCGCGCCGATCCTCGAGGAATTCGTGCTCGTGCTCGACGCCGCGGGCGAAGAGCGGCGGCGTGTGTCGGTGTTGCAGGCCTTCGAACAGTCCGACTACGCGCCGCTTCTCGCACGCATGCCGCGCTCGGGCGACGTGTTCCACAACAACACGCTCGAGGTGCTCGACGGATCGCTGGCGGACCGCTCGCCCGCCTTCCGCGCTGGAAACGTGCTGATTTCCGTTCTGAATCTCGACTTGCTGGCCGTGCTGGACCTCGACGCGCAGCGCATCGTCTGGGCGCTCAGCGGTCCGTGGCGGCTGCAGCACCAACCGACCGTGATCGACGGAGGACGGATGCTCGTCCTCGACAACCAGGGCCTGGGCGAGCACTCGCGCGTGCTCGAGTTCGATCCCTTCTCGCAGCAGATCCACTGGGGCTTTTCCGGCGCGACGGACGCGCCGTTCTTCACGCGCACCTGCGGCAGCGTGCAGCGACTCTCGAACGGCAACACGCTGATCACCGAGTCCGACGCCGGCCGCGCCTTCGAGGTCACGCGCGACAAGCGCATTGTGTGGGAGTTCGTGAGCCCGCACCGCGCTGGGCGCAGCGGCGAGCTCATCGCCACGTTGTTCGACGTGGTGCGCCTCGCGCCGGATTTCCCCGTCAGCTGGGCGCAGGCGAGCGAACGCCGCTGAGCGCGGCGCTGCGCACGCGAATAGGACTTCGATGAACACCTCGCGAACCCCGGTGGCTGGCGGCGTGAAAGCCAGCGAGCGCGTGGACGTAAGCGCACAGCGCAAGCTGCGCATCGCGGCCGTGCTCGCGGCCCTGCTCGTCGGCGCGCAGGTGCTCTGGCTCTCGCCCCCGGAGTTGTCGCGCCTGTTCCCCGACGACGCGTTCTTCTACATGAAGACCGCGCGCAACATCGGCGCCGGTCTGGGCTCGACCTTCGACGGGCTCAACCCGACCAACGGCTACCACCCGCTGTACCTGGGCCTGCTCGCGCTGACCTCGCTGTTCGCGCCGCTCGAAGGCTGGGCGGGGCTCCACACCGTGGTTGTGATCGACATCGCCTTGAGCCTGGCCTGGATCTGGATCGCGTTGCGCTCGGTGCAACTCGCGGGCTGGTCGAACGGCGCCGCGTGCCTGCTGCTGTGCGCGCTGACGCCGCTCGCGCTCAACGGCGACTTCGGCATGGAGGTCAATCTGCTCCTGCCGTTGGCCTGGGGCTTCGCGTTCCTCGCCTGCCGCATCGCACGCACGCACGACTCGGCGCGCGGCGCACTCAGCGCAGGATTGGTCGGCGCGGCGGTCGCGTTGACGCGCGTCGACGCGATCCTGTTCGTGGTGTGCGTGACGGCGGGGGTCGTGCTTGCGCGTCGTTCGAACCACGCATCGCAGCGCGCGGACTCGCTTCGTTCGGCGGTGCTGCTCGCGGGGCCAGCGCTCGTGGCGCTCGCGCTGTTCGGCGCGCTGAACCACGCGGCCAGCGGCCACTGGAGCACCGTGTCGGGCTGGCTCAAGGCGCAGTCCGTCTTCGAGCTTCAGCTGGGCGAGCTCTCGCCGTACCGCGCCGTCTCCCTCGCGTTGGCCGGGATCGGCGCAGCCCTCGCCCTGGCGCGCGCGCTGCGCGACCGGAGCCCGAACGCGCTCATCGCCGCGAGCTTGGGCGCCTGGGTGCTTCTCTACAGTGTGTTGCTGTGCTTCGCGGTGCGCGGCGGGCCTGAGACCTGGTACTTCCCGCTCCCGCTGTCGATCGGCGCGCTGGTCGGGATCGAATCGATCCGGGCTTGGTTCGAAACGCGAAGCCCGCGCCTGCGGTTCGCAAGCTTCGCCGTCGGACTGCTCGCGGCCGTCGCGCTCGGCGTCTTCGAGGTGCGCAGGTGTTTGGCGCACGGCGCGCGCCACGATTCCGGCATCGAGATCGCCGAGCGCATCCGGCGCGAACTCCCGCCGGACGCGCACATCTTCCAAGTCGACAACTCCGGGATCGTCGGCTACTTCTCGCAGCGCGCGCTGATCAACGGCGACGGGCTCATCAACGGCTGGGAATTCCAGGAGGCGCTGCGCACCGGCCGTCTGCCCGAGTACCTGGACCGCAACGCCGTCGAGTGGTTCGTGCTCGACGAGCTGCCGCCGTCGCTCTCCGACGTGCACATCCCCGTCCCGCTGTGGAACGAGCCGCCGGTTTCGCTCGAGTTCTCGCGGCCGCCGCAGGAGGTCGCGCGCTGCGGTCGCTTCGTGCTGCTGCACGCCGATCCGCACACGACCGTCGTGCACCACTAGAAGAGGCGGCACACTGCGGTCGCGCGAGCGCAGCGGCGCGTCAGGAGTTCGAGAGCGCTTTCGGCGAGAGCCGCGTGGCCGCCACTACGCAGGCGAGCAGGGCGAGCGCGAGCACGCCGAAGATCGAGGCTCGCACGCGGCCGTGCCAACGCTCCGCAGGCTCTTCCACGAACGTGAAGCGCGGGAAGGCCGGCGCGTCGGCCTTGGTGAGCAGCTGGTTCTTGTGGATGCGCGGGCTGTAGAAGTCGTAGATGGCCTGCTTGAACTGCGCCACTTGCTCGCGGAACGAGTGGTAGCGCCAGTAACCGGTCCCCGCGAGATCCGTGAGCGTCTCGTACACGGCGACGGCGGGCGACACGAAACGCCACGACTCGATCAGCGCTTGCTGCTCGGCGAGCTGCGCGTCGAAGCGTTCGCGAACGGGATCGACGGCGCGCGCGACTTCCTCTTGCACGGCCAGGATCTGCTGCGCGAAGTCCGTGCGCATGCCCGGCGGCGCGAGCTCGGGATGGTCGCGGTAGAACGAGTTGAGCACCTCGTTGCCGCGCCGTTCGGCGGCGCCCGAGGCTTCGCGCGCGGAAGCGACGAGCTCGGCGCGGGAAGGCGTCGGGTGCAGGCTCTCGACCACCACGTTGAGCAGCGTCGGCAGCACGAGCACCACCGTGACCCAGGCGGCGCCGAGCGCGGTCGCGGCGGCGGCGGCGCTGCGTGCGAAGGCGTTGACGAGCGCGGAGAGCGACAGCCAGAACAGGCCCCAGGACGCGACGAGTGCGCTGGCGTGCAGCGCACGCGCACCGGCGTCGCTCGCCTGCGACGCGACCGGCCCCCACCACGAGCTCGCCCAGGTCGCGAGCAGCGCGAGCGAGAGCATCGGAACGCCGCGCGCCAGCGCGCGCACGGCGATCCAGCGCAGCGGCGCGACTCCGCGCGAGAGCACGAGGCGCAGCGTGCCGCTCTCGCGGTCGCCGGCGACGAGGTCGTAGGCGAGCGCGAGCAGGAACAGCGGGAAGAGCCACACGAGCACGAAGGCGAGGTCGAAGCGGCCGGCGAGCAAACGCGACGGATTCTCGATCTCCACACGCGCATCGGTCGGTGTCTGCAGGCGCCACA
Source organism: Planctomycetota bacterium (assembly GCA_016795325.1). GTDB lineage: Bacteria > Planctomycetota > UBA1135 > UBA1135 > WYBT01. Next base: position 159,521 of record JAEUHY010000023.1, on the reverse strand, counting down.
GGCTCGCGGACTCGTAGCTGGGCGCGATGTCGGCTTGGCCGGCCGCGAGCATCGGCAAGGGTGCGGCTGGCAACACGGCGAGCAGCGGTTGGCGCGCGAGTTGGCGCGGGTCGACCGACTGGCGCTCGAGCGCGTTGCTCAGCGCCGCGTGTTGGTTCTTGGCCGACTCGAGCGCGGGCTGCACGCTCGCGCGCTGCCGTTCGGCGAGCTCGGCGCCGTTTCCGAGCGCGTACCAGAGCACGAGCGCGAACAGTGCGGTCAACGCCCAAGCAGCGCGGTCGCGCAGCAGGAGCCGGAGTTCGTAGCTGAAAATGCTCATGCGACGTTCGCCTTCAGGCGCGCCGCCGCCGCCGCGAGGGCGACGCAGGCGCCGACGAGCCAAGCCGCGAGCAATCCGAGCCCGAGAGAGGCGCTTTCCAGCGCGCGTTCCGCCGGCAGCGGCGCGAGCTTGAACTCGGGCAACTGCTCCCACAGCTCGCGGCCGACGGCGTAGTTGTGATCGCCGGGCCTCGCGTTGTTCTTCACGTCCTCGTTGAGCACACGCACGAACTCGCGCCGATGCTGCTCGGCGGCGGTCGCAAAGTGCCGGTGGTGCACGAAGTCGGTGCCCGACAGCGCCATCGAGGCCGAGCGCAGCGCGAGCAACGGCGCGAGCGCGCCGACCCACGTCGTCGCGCGGTCCTGCGCTTCGATGCGGTCCCAGAGCTTGCCGAAGTGGTGGTCGAACACCGCGCCGGCGATGCGCTCGCTCTCGAGCATGGCGAGGCCGTTGAAGTTGAAGGGCAGCTCTTCGACGCGCGCGACCTTGTGCTCCTTGAGCGTGCGCGCGGTGAACTCCTCCATCTGCTTGCTGCGCGTGTCGTGACCGTCCAGGCCGTTCTGAAGGTCTTCGCCCAGTTCCTTCTCGAACTGCGCGAGCAGCGGCGTCGGAAGTTGCGCGTGCACCACGTCGCTCGCCAAGCGCGGCGCGATCACGCAGCCGCCGGCCCACAGCCCGAGCAGCACGACGAGAGCGCTGCGGCTGTTCGGCGCGAAGGCGGACACGGCGAGGCTTCCGACGAGCGCGACAGCCAGGTACAGGCCGTAGGCGAGCGCGAGGCCGCCGAGGCGGATCCACAAACCATGCGCGGGATCGACGTCGGACTGGAGCAGCACGGCCCCGCCGGCGAGCGAGAGCGGCGCGAGCAACGTCACCAACGCGAATCCAAGTCCGAGCAACTTGCCGAGCAGCAGCTCACGCGGCGCGACGCCGAGGCTGAGCGACTGGCGCAGGGTGCCGCGCTCGCGCTCGCCGGCGACGGAGCCGAAGGCGAGCAGCACAACGAGCAACGGCGCGAGCCACTGCAGTCCCGCGGAGGCCGTCAGTTCGCCGAAGCGGCGCATCGCCGTCGCGTCGCGCGCCGGAACGAAGGCGGCTTGGTTCTGGCGGTGCGCTTCGAGGAACAGCGTCGTGCCGACATAAGGCTCGATGCCGCGATCGAACAGCGCCAGCGGCGCCACGGGTTTGAACACGTTGACGCCGTAGTGGCCGGCGGAGTGCGAGTTCTTCTCGCCCTGCTCGAGCCAGTTCTCGCGCTCCTGCGCAGCGGCGGCGGCGCGCTCGGCGTTCAGGCGCTCGGTCTGGCGCCAGGCGAGCAGCCCCGAGGTGACGAGCAACGCCGCGATGACGAGGGCCGCGAGGCGAAAGCGTCCATCGCGCCAGGCGTCGAGAAACTCCTTGCGTGCGATGTGGAGGATCATGCGCGCAACTTCTCGAGGTACAGGGCTTCGAGGTCGGCGCCCGCGAGCTGCTTCTGCGTGAACTCGGCCGCGAGCTTTCCGCCGAGCAGGATGCCGACGTGCGTGGCGTCCTCGCGCGCGCGGAACAGATCGTGCGTCGCCATCAGGATCGCGACTCCGTCTTTCGCGAGCCGGCGCAACAGCCGCGAAAACTCGTGGCTCGCGGCCGGATCGAGCCCCGAAGTCGGTTCGTCGAGCAGCAGAGCCTTGGCCTGCGTCGCGAGCGCGAGCGCGATGCCGACCTTCTGGCGCATGCCCTTGGAGTACGTGCCCACGCGCCGGTCCGCCGCCGCGCGCGGCAAACCCGCGCCCTCGAGCAACTCGTACAGCTCCGCGCTCGAGTGCGACTTGCCGCCCAGCGCGCTGAAGTAGTCGAGGTTCTCGACGCCGCTGAAGCGCGGGTAGAGCGCGACCTGCTCGGGGATGTACGCCAGCTTGCGCCGCGCGCCCACCGGGTCGGCCGCGACGCTCACGCCGCACACCTTGGCTTCGCCCCCATCGGGCGCGAGGAAGCCGAGGAACATGTTGATCGTCGTCGTCTTGCCCGCGCCGTTGGGGCCGAGCAGCGCGTAGATCTCGCCGGGGCCGACGCGCAGACGCAGCGCGTCGACGGCGACGCGATCCTGGAAACGCTTGGTGAGCTGATGGGCTTCGAGCATGGCGGGGTGCGGAGTCTAGTTGGCGGGTTGCTCGCGCGCACCGAAGACACGGCCGAGATCGGCCTCGAACCTGATCCGAGCGTTGCACGTCGTACGCCGGCCGAGCCGCACATTCAGCAGCGACCGCATTGCCCCGCGGAGCGCGTGCTGATCGCCGGGCGAGACCGAGAAGTTCCCGCCAGTCGCCCGACTTTCGTCGCCAGATCTCAGGCCCGTTCGCGAGGCCCCGGCGTCCTGCGCAGCCGCACGACGAGTGCGACGGCATCCGCCGCGGAACCGACCAGTTCCAGCTCGTCGCCCACGCGCGCGTCGTCGATGCGCAGGCTGTCGCCGGCAGCGAGCACGAACGGCGTCTCCTCGCCGGTGACGCGCGCCGTCGCAGTTCCGGAGAGCACGTGAACGAGCGCGTGCAACGCGTCGAGCGGCTCGCGCGAAACGCGCAGCGCCAGGGGAACGGCTTCGAGCTCGGCGCGCAGCTCGCCGCGGCGCGTGAACACGTTGAAGTCGCGCACCGGTCCGTCGACGAGCTCGCCCTCGGTCGGCCAGGCGCCGTCGAAGCGATAAGGCTCGAGACGCCGCAGCCGCGCGCGCGGCGCGCTCGCGCCGTGCGTCACGACCAGGCCCGTGCCCGAGGTGACCAGCAGCACGCGCTCGAAGCCTGGAAAGCTCGAAAACGCGCCGTTTTCGATCACCGCGGCCTTCGAAACGCGCGCCTCGAAGGCCCCGCTCGCGAAGCTCGCGCCGCGCGGCCAGATGGCGATCTGTTCGGTGACGCCGCGCCCGTTCTTCCACGGCGAACGTTCGACCGCGGAGGCCGCGACGAGTTCCACGCGCCGCTGGGCCGCGTGAGGCGAGGTTTCGCGAGTCACAACGACGGACCTGTACGCGGCGCGCGTCTCACGGACACACGAGCACGCGCAAAGCGTCGGTGAGCCCGATGTTGTTCGGTGCACTGAACCCGCTGTCGCGCGACCAGTACTGGAAATACACGGGCGAACCGGCGCTGAAGCCTGCGCTCGCCATCGCGGCGTCGCTGAGCGCGAACGCATAGGCGCCCGTGCAGTCGACGCCGCTCGTCGAACCGCCGGAGCCTTGCAACGGCGTGCGCACCGTGGGCGCCGCCACGCACCGCGTGCCGCCCCCGAACGGAATCTCGGCCGGCGCGAACGACCAGAGCAACATGCCCGGCCGCTGGTTGAGCACGTTGTCCGCGAGCAGCACGAAGTCGTCGGCGCCGCCCAGCGTGGCCGAACCACTCGACGTGATCTGCGGCGTGCAGCCGGCGCTGTTCACCTTGGCGGTGCAGTAGTTGACTCCGCGACAGTCGCACTCGTCGGGCACGCCGTTGAGATCGCTGTCGGCGCTCGCGCCATTCACGACATCGCACACGTCGTCGAGCCCGTTGCCGTTGCAGTCGCGCGGCGCTTCGTAGTACACGCGCAGCACGTTGGCGCCCGCCGCAGTCGGGTTGGAACCTTGCTCGCGGTACAGGTCGGAGAAGTACAAGCCGTCGGGGCCGGCCTCGAGGCCGCAGGTGGTGGCCTTGAGGAAGCCGGTGTAGCGCAGGAACGGAAGCGGCCCCGCGACGAGCGCGCCGCTGGAGTTCAGCACCCACTCGGTGATGCGCTTGCCCTGCGAGTTCTGGCCCGACGCATAGGTAGGCCCCGACTCCGTCACGAACGCGTGGCCCTGCGAACTGGCCGGAAATCCGCTTCCGCCGAAGCTTTGCGGCTGGATGAAGGCGAGGTTCACCGGCCCAGTCGCCGGGTTCCAGTTGTAGAGCGCGAAGTTCGCCATGCTCGCGTCGCTGCCGTCCCAAAGGTAGTTGCGCCCGCTGACGAGCTTGGCGAAGCGGTCCACGCTCGGCCCGTTCTCGACGAAGTACTGCGCGCCGTCGGCCGCGCGGTACTCGCCGCCGAACGGATTGCGCAGGCCGTAGGCGTATACGTAGTCGCGCGACGTGATGCCGTCGGCCGCGTTGAAGAACGGATTGCTCGCGACCGGCGTGCCGTTGAGGTTCAGGCGCAGGATCTTGCCGCGGAACGAGTTGAGGTTCTGGCCGGTCGACGAGTCGAAGCCGTCGCCCATGTGGCACAGCAGAGTTCCGTCGGGGAGCAGCGTGAGGTTGGAGATCTGGTGCGACTGGCCCTGCGTTTCACCGACCATGTCGAGGATCGTGGTCTGCGTCGCCGCCGTGCGGCCGCCGTCGTTGCTCGTGAAGCGCACGATCTTGGGGAAGTGGTTCGCGGGATTGACCAGCGGCGCGTAGAGCATCGCAGCGAACAGATCGCCCGTCGCCGGATCGACGGCGAGCCCGGTGAGCCCTTGTTCGCCCGAACCCGGGAAGGCGCCCGTCGGACTGAAGTTGATCAGCCCGCTCGCGTAGGTGCTCACCACGCGGTTGCGCTGGATCACCTTGATCGAGCCGTACAGCTCGCTCACGTACAGGAACGGCGAGGTCGGCGACGTGCCCGGATTCGGCGCGAAAACCAGGTTGATCGGCAGTTGGAAGCCTGTGGCGACGACCTCGACCTTGAAGCCGTCCTGGCTCGCGCGCCACGCGGGCGACGGAGCGCGCGCGAGCGTCGTGAACACCGGCGCAGTCTGCGCGGGCGAGCCGGCGAAGCTCGCGCCGTCGGAGTTGATCCAGTACACGGCCTGCGCACCCGCAGCGAGCGCGATCGTCGGCAGGTAGAGCGTGTGGGTCTCACAGTCGTGATCCACCACCGTGAAGTCGCTGGCCGGCAATCCCAGCGCCGCGGATCCGGCTTGGAAGCGCACGCGCACCGCGTCGTGCATCGCGAGCGGCGGCTGGTCGAACACGAGGTTTTGGAAGCCGTTGTCTCCGCGCACTTCGACGAGCGGCATGCCGGCCGCATCCTCGAGGAACAAACGCGAGGGTGTCGCGGCCGGCGAGAGGTAGATCGGCGTCTGCGAGTTCGCGATGCGCCACACCGGCAGAGGGCTGAGCGCCAGATCGTCGAGTTCGAGCGGGAAGATCTGCGTCGCGCCGCCGGTGGTGAAGTTGCGCTGCGCCCAGCCGCTCCAGCTCGTCAACGCGTCGCCGCTGTCGTCGGAGTGGCGCACGCGGAGCACGTAGTTCGTGCTCGGAAACAACTCCGTGCGGCCGGCGTGCGAGCCCTCGAATTGTCCATCGCCAAAGTGCGTGTGCAGGCGTTCGACGCCGCCGATGCACAGGGTCGACCACACACGCTGCGACGGCGCGACGGTCCAGATCTCCCAGTCGGTGCACAGGTGTTGGTCGCCAGGGTTCGCGTCGCTGAACGGCGCGCACTCCATGTGCACGTCGGCCGCGTTGAGCACCTGGCCTGACTGCGCAGGCTCGGTGATCGTCGGCGTCGCCGGCGGCACGTTGCCGCCGCTCGTGACGGTCTCGTCGAAGTCCCAGTCGAGCACGTCGTGGCGCTCGGCGAGGCCGCCCGTCGCCGCAGTGAAGCCCACCCAGGCGCGGCCTTGATCGAGAGAAAGCGTCGACGCAAGCGCGAGCGGCGCGCTGAGCACCGGTTGCGCGAGGTTGTCGACGAACACGCTGAGCACTCCGCCGGCGTAGCGAATGCGCGCGGTGTGCGGCGCGCCGTCGGTGAAGTTCGGCACGACGCTCGTCACGGCGATCGAGGCCGATTCGGCCACGCTGTTCGCGCCCAGCCCGAGCGTGTGCACGCTGAGGTGCAGATTCGCGGGGTCGTTGACGTTCGCGACGGAACAACTTCCGTTGGAGTAGGTGTCGAACTCGACCGCGAGGCTGTTCGCGAGGCCGTGGTAGCCCAGCTCACAACCCGCGCCGCCCAGCGCCGTCGCCGACGTGTTCTGCACGACGAACGCGAAACCGTCGGCGCCGTTCGCGCTCTCGAGCTGGAACTGGAACGTGGTCTCGAAGCCGTTCGCGACGGACTGCTTGGTGAGGTTCCACGCAGCCCCGGACTGATTTCCGCTCGCGGGAGTGAGGCGCAGCACAGCGCCAGCGCCCGCGGCGGCGCCCGCGAGGCTCAAGCCGGCCGTGCTGGTGAAGTTCGCGAAGTTGAAGTCCGCGCGTGCGAAGGCGCTGAGGGCGAGGAACGAGCACGGGAGCAGGGCGTGGCGCATCCGTGCATTAGAACCGCGCGCGTCGAGCCGCGCTGACCCTCAAACGCGTGTGTCGGGCTACAGTCATCCCGCTCGCCCCCCCACAGCCCCCACCGAGCGCCCGAACATCCCATGAAGTGCATCGCCGCCCTCACCTTGCTCCTCACCACGCTGACGGCCGCCGCGACAGCTCAAACCGGCGTGTTGGACCAGAGCAATCCGTATCCGCCGCCTCCGCCGACGCAGACGGCGGGCTTCAACGGCGACGCGTCGAGCCTGATCTGGCAGCAAGAAGTTCAGACCGGAGTCGCCGGACAACTCGAAGGCGTCAACGTCTACCTCAATGGCGCTGTCGGCTCGTCATTCAACTTGCGCCTGCGCGCGGGCGGCGGCTTCAGCAGTTCGCCTGCGCTGTTCCAGACTCTCGTCACCAAGACCTCGGCTGCTGCGCCCCAGACCGTGTTCGTCAATTGCAGCGCCGCGAATCTCCAGTTCGCGCAGGGCGCGCTGTTCGTGATCGAGATTCAGGGCACGAACTCGGGCGCCGGCTTCGTCGGGACCTACAACGCGCCGCCGAGGGCGCCGGCGTACCCGCGCCCGCTGTATCTGGGTTCGAGCACGTGCTACGCCGACTGCGGCTGGCGCCTCGCCTTCGACACGTTCATGTTGACGACGTCGACGCCGACGAACTACTGCACGGCGGGAACCACGACGAACGGCTGCAACGCGACGATCAGCGCCAGTGCGCAACCGAGCGCTTCGCAGGCGAGCCCCTGCACGCTCACCGTCGCGAACGTCGAAGGCCAGAAGCAGGGCCTTGTGTTCTACGGCCTCGACAACACGGGCTTCTCGCCGCTGCCCTGGGCGACGACGAGCACGAGCTTCTTCTGCGTGAAGTCGCCGACGCAGCGCACCTTCCCGCAGACTTCGGGCGGCGTGGCGAGCCAGTGCAACGGCGTGCTCAGCGTCGAGCTCAACAACTTCTTCGGCTCGTTCCCCAGCGCGCTCGGGCTGCCGTTCGCAACCGGCGACAAGCTCTACGCGCAGGCCTGGTTTCGCGACCCGCCGGCCCCGCGCACGACGAACCTGTCGAACGCTATCGAGCTGACGATGAAGCCCTGAGCCAGGCGCTCAAACGTGCGTGAGCCGCAGCACCAATTCGGCGTGCTGCGGCCAACGCGCGAGCAACTCCGCGCGCGGCGTCAACTCGAAGCGACTGAACTCGAAACACGGCGCGCACACGTTGGCGCCGAACGCGAACGGCTCTCCGACGGGCAGTTCCGCCGCTTGCAGCCAACCGCGCGGCACGCTGAGCACCGGACGCTCGCCCGCGGCGAGATCGAGACCGAGCGCGTGCTCGCGGTGCACGCCGCCGGGGTCGATCACGTGCACGCGCAGGCTTCCGCGCTGGGCGAGCCACAACTCCTCGCTGTCGAGCACGCGGTGGAAGGCCGAGATCGCGCCGGGCTCGAACAACCAGTGCCCGCTGGTGCGGTGCGCGTCGCGGTGCGTCTCGACGAACTTGGGGCCTTCGGGATGGTCGTACCACGCGTAAGCAGCGCGCAGCGCGGCGAGTTCGCGCTCGGACTGCGCCGCGGCCTCGAGCAACTCGCGCGGTGCGACGTGGCCACCGGCGCCTTCGCTCAAGGAGAACGTGCGCCGCAGCGCCGCCATCGGCAGCGGCGCGTACACGTGCGGAAAGCCCTCGTTTGCGCCGGGCGGCGCCTCGACGCGCAGCGTCCCGACTCCGCGCGGATCGAGTTCGAGCACGACCAGCGGCCCCGCGCCGCGGAAGTAGCGCTCGAGCACGCCGGCGAGTTGGCCGCGGAAACAGCAGTGCACGAAACCCTCGGCCTTCAGCGAAGCCGGCGCGTGAACGCCCGCGCGCTGGGCCAGTTCGAACTCTGCCGGAGTGGTGACGTGGTAGATGCGAGGCGCCATGGCGCGCATCGTAAAGACTGACGACGCGCGCGGGACTACACGGCGTCAGCGCTCGACAAGAACACGCGACACGCTCGTCGAACTGCTCCCTGAGAGGCTCCGCGTGTCGCGCGCTCGGACGGCCTCAAGGCTGCACGAGAAAGCGCAGCGCGTTGGTCAGGCTAGTCGTCGAAGGGCTCTGTGGATCGCGCGACCAGTATTGGCAATAAACCTCGGCGCCGAGGCTGAGCGCCAGGTCGACGCCCGACTGGATGCGCGCGTTGAAGTCGAGCGCAAACGTGCCCGTGCAGTCCGCGCCGCTGGTCGAACCGCCCGAGCTCTGCACCGGCGTGCGCGTCGTCGGCGCTGCGACGCACAGCGTGCCGCCTTGGAACGGCGAGCTCTCGGGAGCGAAGCCGTAGAAGAGCAGCCCCTGCTTCTGGTTGATGATGTTGATGGCGTTGACGTTGAACGGGAGCGGGCTCGAGAGGCTCGGCACGCCGCTGCGCGTGACGCCCGGCACGCAGCCCAGACTGTTCGTCTTGCCCGTGCAGTACGTGAGCGGCGAACTGGGGTAGAGGCTGACGCCCTTGACCACGCCGCCGTTGGGCACGACGGCATCGCAGCTGCTTCCGGCGGCGAAGAAGTCGCGCACGCCGTCGCCGTCGAGGTCGGCGTCGAAACCGAGCAGGCCCGCGCTGGCGACGCTGTCGCCGAGCGACTCGTCGGCGTCGCCTTGCAAGAAGCCGATGCGTTCGAGGCTCGCGCCCGAGAACACGTACACCGCGCCGTTGTTCACGCCGAAGAGGAACGGCTCGTAGCCCGGAGCGCCGACGAGCAGATCCGCCTTTCCGTCGCCGCTCACGTCCTGCGTCCACGCCACCGACTGTCCGAAGGCGTCTGCCGCGCCGCTTCCGATCCATTCCGCGAGCTCGACGTAGAGCGAGCCCTGGCCGAACATCTCGGCGCCCGAGAGCAGTACGGCGCGGCCCGAGTCGACGCCGCCCAGGTCGCTGCCCGGCGCGCCGATGAGCACATCGGGACGCAGATCGCCGTTGAAGTCCGGCAGGCCCGTCAACGCCCAGCCGAACAAATCGCCGATCGTTCCGTAGTAGGAGCCCTCGATCGAAAGATCGAGGCCGTCGTACACACGCACGGCGCCGCGCGAAGCTTCGTTGAGGAAAGCAGCGAACGGCGCACCGGCGACGATGTCGCGGAAGAAGTCGCCGTTGAGGTTGACGCCCGCGAGCACGCTGTAGCCGAGTTGCTCACCCGCGAGCAGTCCCTTCACCTCGCCCAGCTTCCAGGCCGCTCCCGTGATCGCAGCGCCGCCCGAGACCTTGTAGACGGCGCCGACGTTGGCGCCGTTGCCGTCGCGCAACGGCGCGCCGACGGCCACGTCTTCCTTGCCGTCGATGTTGAGGTCGCTCGCGCCGTCGAGCGCCCAACCGAAACGATCGCCGGCCGCCTCGCCGTTGATCTTGCGCAGCAGCGTCGGCGCGCTGGCCGATCCGCTCAGGAAGAACACCGCGCCCGCGTTCGCACCGCCCGCATCGTCGAAGGGCGCGCCGACGGCGATGTCGCGCACACCGTCGCCGTTGAGGTCGGCGACCGAGGTCACCGCGTGCCCCAGGCTCGCATCGGCGCTCGCGATCGCCGCGCTGGGCGAATACGTCCAGAGCAGGATCGAACCGCCCTGCCCGCCCAAGTAGCGCCCCGACACGCACACGAGTTGGCCGCGGCCGCCGTCGCTGCCCGGTCGACCGACGAGCAGTTCTGCGTAGCCGTCGGCGTTGAGATCGGCGACGCTTTCGAGGGACGTCCCCGCGCGCGAGTTGCTCGGGCCGAAGTAGCTCTGCAGTTCGGACTGCGCAGTCGCGCTGGAGGCGGCGAGCGAGGTGCTGATGAGGGCGAAGAACGAGACGCGGGCGAGGGCGAAGCTCATGGGGAGTGCGATCGGTGGACCGGAGGAGCGCGGCGCAAGCGGCGCCGACGGGGAATCGAATCCAGGGCCGAACTCGTGCGTTACAGGCCCGCGCCGCCGAAGCGGCAGGGGCGCCCAGCCGCCCTGCCAGCGAGGCAGACCGTCGGCTCGGCGAAACGCGCTCGAAGGGGCTCGCACTGCGTTTGGCGCGCGATCGAGCACGACCCGCGCGCCGCGGCGCCGGATGTGCTTGGCGGCGGGCCCACCGCGCCCCGGAGTGCCCCCACGATGACCCGCTTGCTCGCCAAAGCCGCCGCTCTTCTTCCGTTCTTGTTCGCGGCGGCCAGCGCGGCGCCGGCGAGTTCCGCGGCGACCCGCGCGCCGCTCGCTGCGCCGGGCCGGCGCGACGCGGCTTCGCCCGAGACGCTGGCCCCGGCAGCGCCGCAGGCCGCGCGCGAGTTCGGTCCCTACCGCGTGCTGCGCAAGTTGGGCTCGGGCGGCATGGGCACGGTCTACCTCGCCGAGTCGCAGTCGCCGGTGCGCCGACGCGTGGCGCTGAAGACCGTCGGCGAGGGCCTGTTCGCGCCGAGCCTGATGCGCCAGTTCGCAGTCGAACAACAGGCGCTCGCGCTCGCCGAACATCCCGGCATCGCGCGGCTGTACGAGTGCGGCGCGGACGAACACGGCCGCCCGTGGCTGGCGATGGAGTGGGTCGACGGCGAACCGCTGCTCGCCTACTGCGAACGTCGCGAACTCGCGCTCGACGAACGGCTCGAGTTGTTCGTGCAACTGGCGCGTTCGGTGGAGCACCTGCACACGCGCGGCGTGCTGCACGGCGATCTCAAGCCCGACAACGTGCTCGTCACCGAGCGCGACGGCCAGCGCCGCGCGGTGCTGATCGATTTGGGTCTGGCGCGACTGCGTGGTGCGGCTTTCGAACCTGCGAATCCCGACGACACCGAACTCGTGATGGGCACTCCCGCGTTCATGGCGCCGGAGCACTTCGCCTTCGGCGGCCCGCAACTCGACGAGCGCGCCGACGTGTTCTCACTCGGAGTCGTGCTGCGCCAACTGCTCGGCAGGCACGGCGCCGCGGCTGGCGAAGCTGGCGCGCACTGGTTGCAGGCGCCGGCGCCGAAGCCCGTGCGGAGTGAGTCAGCGAGCGCACGCCTCGACCCGCGCGACAGCAAGTGGCTGCGGCGCCTGCGAAGCGGTCTGGAAACCGCGGTCGTGCGCGCCACGGCGCTCGCGCGCGAACAGCGCACCTCGTCCGCGGCGGAATTGGCCCGGCAAGTCGAGGGCGCGATCTCCCAAGAGAAACAGCGCGCCGAGAGGCTCGCGAACTTGGTCCGAATCGGCCTCGGCTCGGCCTTGGGTGCGGGCCTGGCGGCTGTGGCGGGCGCAGCGCTCGTCAATCTGGCCTAAACGGCCACGCCGCGGCTGCGGCGCGTTTTTCCGTCCGCGCCGGCCTCGCCGGGGACACTTCACGGGGCGGCTAGGCGCCCCAAACGGGTCGCGTAGCATTTCTGGGACTGAACTGAGGCCTTTGTCAGGGGCGGCAATTCGCCGCACGGGACTCTCAGCTCCGTCAGTGCGTTCCCAACCACAGGCATTCCCATGCTGTCTCGCATTCGCGCGTTCGTAGCTACGACGCCCGCGCTCGCAACTCTCGCCTTCGCCCTCGGCGCCGCGCCCGCGGCGCACGCGCAAGTCACCTACAAGCTCGGCTTCGACGGCGGCAACCCGCCCAGCGCCGAGTACATGCGGCGCGTCAACGAACTGCTCCCGCCGCAGCCGGAGTTCTTCCTCGCGCCACGCTGGCCGGGAGTCGCCGGCTCGCCCAAGGTCGTGACCTGGAGCTTTGTTCCCGACGGCATCGTCATCCCGACCGTGCTCGGTGAGAACTCCGGCGTGTCGAGTTTGTTCTCGCGCATGGACTCGCTGTACGCCGGCCAAGGCGGGCGCGCGACGTGGGTCAGCCGCATCCAATCGTGCTTCGACCGCTGGGAGGAACTCAGCGGCATCGACTTCGTGCGCATCCAGGCGCCGGGCGTCGACTGGGACGACGGCGCGGCGTGGGGCACGCTCGGCGGCACGAACCGCGGCGACATCCGCATCAGCATGAAGCGGCTCGACGGCCCCGGCGGCGTGACGATCGTCGGCGCGTTCCCGGGCAGCGGCGACATCGTGCTCGACCGCCTCGACGCGTGGGACACGCAGGCGGACGCCAACCGCTTCCTGCGCAACCAGATGATGTGGGCCCAGGGCATCGCCTGCGGCATCGACCTCAGCTGCCCGAACGACGGCACGAAGCTCATGGAGCCCGTGATTCCGCTCAGTTTCGACGGCCCGCGCCAGGACGACATCCGCGCGGCGCAGCGTCACTACGGCGACGTCAACGAACTCGACGACAGCATCGCGACGGCGACGGCGCTCGGCGCGATCGCGGTCGGCAACTCCGTCTCGCTCGGCGCCGTGCCGCCGCCGCTCGTCGGCACGAACGATCCGAATGCGACCACGCTGTCGATCGACGCCGACGGCGAGCTCGATCACTACAGCTTCAGCGTGAGCGCGGCGGCCGTGGCGAGCATCGTCGTGACGCCCGTGGGCAGCACGTACGACCTCAGCCCCAACGGCGGCGCGTGCACGAGCGGCACGCCGTTCGACGCGCTGCAAGTCGCGGATCTGGCGCTCGAACTCGTGGCGCCCGACGGCGCGACGATCCTCGCGAGCGCGAGCAGCACGGGCCGCGGCGCCACGGAGTCGATCCTGCTCGCGCCGCTCAACGCCGCGGGGACGTACTTCGTGCGCGTGCTCGAGAGCGGCAGTGTCGCGAGCTCCCAGCTCTACTCGCTGCAGATCTCGATCAGCGCCTGCACGCTCGACAGCGATGGCGACGGCGCCGTGGACTGCGTCGACGGCTGCCCGCTCGATCCCGCGAAGCTGGCGCCGGGTGTGTGCGGCTGCGGCGTGTCCGACACCGACTCGGATGGCGACGCGACGCCTGACTGCAACGATGCGTGTCCGAACGACGCAGGCAAGACCGCGCCGGGCGCGTGCGGCTGCGGCGTGGCCGACACCGACTCGGACGGCGACACGACGCCCAACTGCATCGATGGCTGCCCGAACGACGCCAACAAGATCGCTCCGGGCGTGTGCGGTTGCGGGGTGAGCGACGCCGACGCCGACAGCGACGGCACGCCCAACTGCAACGACGGTTGCCCCAACGATCCGGCGAAGCTTTCACCCGGCGTGTGCGGCTGCGGGGTGAGCGATGCGGACGCCGACGGCGACGGCACGCCCAACTGCAATGACGGCTGCCCCAACGATCCGTTCAAGCTCGCGCCCGGATTGTGCGGCTGCGGTGTCGCCGACACCGACTCGGATGGCGACGGGACTCCCAACTGCAACGACGGTTGCCCGAACGATCCGCTGAAGATCGCGCCGGGCGCCTGCGGCTGCGGCGTGGGCGACAACGACAGCGACGGCGACGGCGTGCTCAACTGCTTCGACGGCTGTCCAAACGACCCGCTGAAGACGCAGCCCGGCCAGTGCGGCTGCGGCACGCCCGACACGGACTCGGACAGCGATGGCGTCGCGGACTGCAACGACGGCTGCCCGAACGATCCGCTCAAGGTGAGTCCGGGCTTCTGCGGCTGCGGCGCGCTCGAAACCGACAGCGACGGCGACAGCTCGCCCGACTGCGTCGACGGTTGCCCGAACGATCCGCTCAAGCTCGCCCCGGGCCAGTGCGGCTGCGGCGCGGTCGACACGGACACCGATGGCGACGGCACCGCCAACTGCATCGACGGCTGCCCGAACGATCCGTTCAAGATCGCGGCCGGCGTGTGCGGCTGCGGCGTGAGCGACGCGGACACCGACGGCGACGGCGCGCCCAACTGCGTCGACGGCTGCCCGAACGACCCGCTCAAACTCGCGGCCGGCGTGTGCGGCTGCGGCGTGGCCGACACCGACTCGGACGGCGACGGCGCGCCCAACTGCGTCGACGCTTGCCCGAACGACCCGCTCAAGCTCGCGCCCGGCGTGTGCGGCTGCGGAATCGCGGACGCCGACAGTGACGGCGACGGCGCGCTCAACTGCCTCGACGGTTGCCCGAACGATCCGGCGAAGCTCGCTCCCGGCGTGTGCGGCTGCGGCGTCAGCGATGTCGACACGGACGGCGACGGCGCCGCGGATTGCAACGACGGTTGCCCGAACGATCCGCTCAAGCTCGCTCCGGGCGTGTGCGGCTGCGGCGCGAGCGACGTCGACAACGACGGCGACAGCATCGCCGACTGCCGCGACAACTGCCCCGCGACGCCGAACACGTTCCAAGAGGACGCGGACGGCGACCAGCGCGGCGACGCATGCGACAACTGCGTCAACCACCCCAACCCCGGCCAGGAAAACTGCGACGGGGACGCGTTGGGCGACGTGTGCGAGATCGCGCTCGGCCTGGAGATCGACTGCGATCAGAACGGCGTGCCCGACAACTGCGAACCGGACTGCAACGGCAACGGTCAGGTCGACGCCTGCGACATCCTGTTGGGCTCGAGCCTCGACTCGAACACCAACCAGATCCCCGACGACTGCGAGGCGCCTTGCCCGGCGATCCAGACCTACTGCACCGCGAAGCTGAACAGCAACGGCTGCTTGCCTTCGATGGGCTGGAGCGGAACGCCGAGCTTGTCTGCCGGCAGCGGCTTCGTGATCAACTGCACGCTCGCGATCCCCGACCGCAGCGGTCAGTTGTTCTACGGCTACGCGGCGAGCTTCGCGCCGTTCCAAGGCGGGTTCGTGTGCGTGCGTCCGCCGCTGCGTCGCACCGTCGTGCAGCAGTCGGTCGGCGTCGGTCCGTGCGGCGGCGTGTTCAGCTTCGACTACAACGTCTGGCTGGCGGGCAACTTCGACACGAACCTGACGGCCGGCACGAACGTGTTCGCCCGCTGGTGGATGCGCGACCCGCAGGCGAGCTTCACCACGGGCTTCAGCGACGCGCTCACCTTCACGGTCTGCCCGTAGACGTGGCGCAACGGTCGACGGCAAGTCGACCTCGACACGCGAAAACGCCGGGGCCAGTCGCTGCGAGCGGCTGGCCCCGCTGCTTCGCCAACGAGCGCGTTGCAACTCGACGCGCTGCGGACCAATCGCGCCGACTCAAGGGGGTGAATTCGTCGGCGTGAGTTGGTTGGCGCAGAGTCGACGCCGTGCACCTCGATGAGGTACGCGTCGCGTGGGCGCCGTACGCTTGCGCGATGGACGAGCCGCAGACTTTCGGCCTGGCGCCGCACCGCGCGCGCCACGGGCAAGTGCGCTGCGAGCGCTGCGCGTTGCCGCCGAACTCCTGCCTGTGCGGCGAAGTCGAGCCGCTCACGCTCGCGACGCGCGTGGTCGTCGTCATGCACCGCCGCGAAGTGCACAAGACCACGAACACCGTGCGACTCGTGCCGCTCACGCTCACCAACTCCCAGGTGCGCGTGATCGGCCTGCCGCACGAACGCGCGCACCTCGACGGACTCGCCGAAGCTGGCCAGCGCGTGGCGCTGCTCTTCCCGGGTCCCGACGCGCGCGTGCTGACAGCTGAGGACGCGTGCGAGCCGCTCACGCTGGTCGTGCCCGACGGCAATTGGCGCCAGGCGCACAAATTCGCGACGAAAGAGCCGCAACTCGCGGCGCTGCCGCGTGTGCAGGTCCCCGACGGACCGCCCACGCGTTACGCCCTGCGCAAACACCCCGACCCGCGCTACCTCGCAACCTTCGAGGCAATCGCACGCGCGCTGGGCGTGCTCGAGGGCGACGCCGTGCGCGAACGGCTCGAACGAGTGCTGGAGCTGAAGGTCCAGCGCACCTTGCGCACGCGGCCTTACGGCTGACGCGGTTGTACGGTGCCAGAGCAATTTGCACCGCGGCTGCGGTGCGCGTTGCGCACCGCAGCCGCGGTTCAAATTGCTCTGGCACCGTACAACCGCGGGCGTCTGTGGTCCCGCGCAGACGAACCCGGGCTGCCCTTGGGCAGCCCGGGTAGAGGATCCCGCGCGAGCCTCAGCTCGCGCGCAGAGTTACGCGATCCGCTCGGCCGCGATCACGGCTGCACCGTCAGCTCGATAGCGTTCGACAAGTTCGTCGTCTTCGGGGCCGGCGGATCGCGGAACCAGGCCTGCGCATAGATGTTCTGCCCCGCCGCGAACGGCAGGCCGAGCGCCGTCGGGTTGGCGACGAAGTACGCGTCCCAGTCGAGCGTGATCACGCCGTCGCAGGCGCCGGCCGTGCCGCCCGTGGCGACGTTCGGCGTGCGCTGCGTCGGCGCCTTCACGCACAGCCAGCTCGTGCCCGTGCCCCACGGCGCCGGGGTGAAGCCGCTGTTGTCGAGGCCGTAGAACACCAGCCCCTGCTTCTGGCCTTCGACGCCGCTCGCCGTGAGCACGAGCCCGGCACTGTGTGCGACATTCGGCTGCGTGTTCGCGCCCAGCAGCGCGTTGCAGCCGCTCGTCGTCGTGCCGGCCGTGCAGTAGCTCTGCGGCGCGGGCGCGGTCTCGAAGCACAGCTCCCAGCTTGTGAGCGAGCCGTTGTCGGAGCTGACGAACCAGTCGTAGATGCGCAGCGTGTACACGCCCGACGTCACCGGCAACGCGCCGAGCGGCGTGTTGGCGACGCCCGCGGCGCCCGAGGGCCAGGCACCGAAGAACTGGCGGTAGATTCCAGGTGCGATGAGGCCGAACGAGCAGCTGAAGTCGCTCGCGGGCGCGCCGCACGAACCCGTGCTGCGATTCGCATCGATGAAGCTGTAGTCGCCGCCGAACGGCGTGCTGCAACCGGCGCCGATCGCGCCGTCGATCTGCTGGAACAGGTTGACGAGCGCTCCACTGGGCGTCTCGAGCACGATCTGGTTGTCGCCCGACCAGGTGTGCGCGAGGCCGTTGAGCTTGACCGCGCTGATGCTCGTCGCACCCGCGGGCACGTTGACGTTCAACGTGCTCACCAGCGCGCCGGTCGGCAGCACGTTCGGCCACACTCCGTCGACCGCGCCGGGGCTCGGCCACGCGCCGCCGGGGCCGCCGACGACGCACGCATCCGCCGCACCGAGGCTCAGCGTCGCAGCCGCGCTCGCGATCGAGCCGCAGGCGTTCGTGACGAGGCAGTCGTAGCTGCCCACGTCAGCTGCGCTCACGTTCGCGAACGTGAGCGTCGCGGAGGTCGCGCCCGCGAGCGGCGCGCCAGCCTTGCGCCACTGGAAGGTGGGCGCGGGCGTGGCGTTCGCGGAGACCGTGAACTGCGCTTGCGCGCCGACGCACGGGGCCACGCTGAGCGGTGGCTGCGTGATCACCGGGCTCACATTGACGACCAGCACCGCGGCGCTCGAGTTGACGCTCGTGCACGTGCTCGAGACCACGCAGTCGTAGCTGCCCGCATCCGCCGCGCCCGTCGAAGCGAGCACGAACGTCGCGTTCGTCGCTCCGGCGAGCGGCGCGCCGTTGCGCCGCCACTGGTAGCTCAAATTCGGCGAGCCCGAGGCGCCCACGCTGAACGAGATCGGCGCCGGAGCGCAGACCGTCGATCCCAGCGGCTGCGTCTGGATCGTCGGCGCGGTATCGACCGTGACTGTGATCACGTTCGAGTCCACCGAGCCGCACGCGTTCGTCACGCGGCAGAAGTACTGACCCGCATTGGCGGCCGACGGATTGAAGATCGTGAGCGCCGAGCTGGTGAAATTGCCCAGCCCCGTTCCGTTGCGGAACCATTGGTAGGCCAAGGGTCCTGTGCCGATCGCCGTCACGTCCAACACGCCGTTGACTCCGGCGCACAAGGCCGTGTTCTGCGGCTGGACGGTGATCGCCGGCGCAATCCGCGCGGTGTACGTCGCAGCCGTCGAGGTCGTGCTCCCGCAGCTGTTGGTGACCACGCAGTCGTAGACGCCGTCATTGGCGCTCGAGCCTGCGCCGGTGTAGCTCGAGCTCGTCGCGCCAGCGATCGCTACGCCGTTCCTGCGCCACTGGTAGCTGGGCGTCGGCGTCGTGTTGGAGACCGCGACGGAGAATCCGAACGGCACACCGACGCAGAACGTCTGGCTGACGGGCTGCGTGGTGATGACCGGCGTCGTGAAGAAGCCGACGAAAGCCTGCGCGGACCACGTGTTGCCGCACGGGTTCGACGCCAGGCACAAGTAGGTTCCCGCGTTAGCCGCGGACAGATTCGTGATCGTCAAGCTCGGCCCGTTGGCGCCGATCACCTGCACGTTGTTGCGGGTCCAGCTGTAGGTCGTGCCGGCGATCGGGTTGGCGAGCGCCGCCGTGAGCTGCACCGTGCTTCCCTGGCAGGCATTCGTGCTCTGCGGCTGCGTCGAGAACACCGGCGCGGTGAGGTTCGTGAGCAGCACCTCGTTCGAAATCGTCACGCCGCACACGTTGGTGGCGTTGCACTGGTACGAGCCCGCCAGCCCCGCGTTCATCGAGGGAATCGAGTATGTGCTGGAGGTCGCACCGGGGATGTCGACGCCGTTGCGCTTCCACTGGTAGGTCGGCGCGGGCGTTCCGCTGGCGACGAATTGCAGTTGGCCGGCCGAACCCGCGCACAGGCCGAGGCCGGTCGGTTGCTGAACCGCGCTCGGCGCGCTGTTCACGACCACCGTCACCGGCGCCGAAAGCATGTCCCCGCAGCCGTTGCCAATCTGGCACGTGTACGTTCCGGCGTCGACCGCGCTCGCGCTGGGGACGGTGTAGGTGTTCGAGCTCCCGCTCTGCACGGTCTGACCGTTGCGATAAAACTTGTAGGAGAGGTTGGAGCCGCTCGCCGCCACGGACAACGTGAGCGGAGACCCCGTGCACGCGGTCGCGGAGTTCGCGCTCAGATTCGTGGTCAACGTCGGCGGCGTGCAGCCGCTCGCGTAGTTCATGTTGGCGATCACGAGCGCGAAGTCCTGGTCCGTCGCATCGGCGTTGCCAGGCACGCCGTCACCTGCGATGTTCGCAGCGCTCACGCGCACGCGGATCGTTCCGGCGAAGCCCGTGGGCAACACGACGAGCTCGCTGTTGTCGTTGAGGTCCGCCGAGCCGCCGGTCGTCGACAGCCCGCCCGAGAACACGTTGCCGCGGTACGTGTTGGCGCCGACGATCACGGTCAGGTCGAGGTCATTGACCCACGACGCGCCGACCGTGCTGCCGGGCGCATCGGTCCACACCAGCGCGACGCGCACCGGTCGCGTCAAGTCAGCCACCGTTCCGACGTACTCGCGATACTCGCCGGTCGCGTTGAACAGCGTGTTCTGGTCCGCGAACTTGCGTGCGAAGTTCGAGTCGAAGGCGAGCTCGAGCCACGGGAAGCCGAAGCCCTGATCGCCGTTCGGCAGGTTGCCGCCCGTGCCTGTGAGGTAGCGCGTCTGGTGCAGCGTGTAGGCCTTGAGCAGCGCCGGCGAGGGATCGGTGAGGCCGTGCACGCGCGAGAGATAGTTCGACTCCAGCGCAGCGACGCCGGAGATGGCCGGTGCGGAAAAGCTCGTGCCATTGGCCCAGGTGTAGGTCGTCTGCCCCGTCGGGTAGTACGCGTCGCACACGGAGCTGCCGTCGTAGCCGCCGGCGGGGCTCGCCGTACCGACCACGTGCGTGCCCGGCGCGACGATCTCGGGCTTGCTACGGCCGTCCGTCGTCGGGCCGCGCGAGGAGAACGAAGCGATCTGCTGGATGTTGTCGGCCGTGCTCGAGCCGCTGCAGCCGCTCTGCGCGTCGGAGCCCTCCGTCGCGCCCACCGAAAGCACGTTCTTCGCCGTCGCCGGAGCGCCGATCCCGCTCGATCCGTCGTTGCCGGCCGCGAACACGAACAGCATCTGCTGGTTGCCCGCAGTGGCGCTCGAGTCGCGGGCGAGTTGATCGTGCTGTTGCGCGCTCGTGGTGTACGCGCCGGCGGTGGACGAGCCCCACGAGTTCGAGCTCACGCGCGCGCCTTGCCCCCAAGCGGACTCGGCGAGCGTTCCGTAGCTCGCCGTCGAACCGAATCCGTCGTCGCCCAGAAACTTGACGTTCGAGATCCGACCGTGCGGCGCGACGCCGACTCCGCGCAGGAACGTGCCATCCATCGAAGTGCTCGTGACCTCCATCCCCGCGATCACCGACGCACACAGATGGCCGTGGCCGTTGATGCATTTGGCGCTCGTGGACGTGCTGAAGTTCGAGGTCGCGACGAGCCGCGAGGCCAGTGCCGCCAGTCCGCTCACGCGCAACGTGCTGTCGACGGGAGTTGTAGTTCCGTTGTCGACGCCGGAGTCGACCACCGCGACGATCGGATAGCTCGACTGAGTGCTCGGAAAGCCCTTGGTGTTGAGGAAGCCGACGTAACCCGGGCCAGCGGCGCCGGTTCCCGCCCCGTTCCACGCGCCGCGCACCTCTTGCGCTTGGCGCTCGCTCAGCTGCCTCGGCCGCTCGTACGGCTCGACGTTCACCACCGCGTCGAGCAGCGCGAGCGTTTCGAGCGCGCCGGCCTGCACACGCACCGTGAGGTTGGTGTAGACGCCGCCGAGCACGTCCTCCGGCTCGCGCAGCAGATCCTGTGCGAATCCCAGCGCCTCGAGCACGGCCGCGCGCTCGAGCGGCTTGGCCGCGCGCTGCGCGAGCGGGTTGAAGACCTGCAGCGTGACCTCGATCACTCCCTGTGCGCCGTCGAGCTGCGGCGAAACGACGTCCTCGGGCAGGAGAGCGTCGACGAAGGCGAGGCCGCTCGAATCGCCGCGCAGCGCCAGCAGCCGCGCACGGGCCTCGTCGCTGGCGATCCACACCAGATACGCGTTCTGCGGCAGATAGTGGACGAGTTCCACGCCGGTGGCGACGAGCGCAGCGTGATCCGCGTCGCTGACCGGGCCGTGGAACTGCGCCAGCGCCATGCGACGCACGTCGAAGCCCGCGTGCAGAACGCCGTCCGCCGCGCGCGTTCCGCTGCGCGTGTCGAGCACGCCGCGCCGCAGCCAGATCTGATGGAATTCCGGCCGCAGTTCGACGCCCTCGAGACCTGTCACGAGCGGCGCCGCGCTGGCGTCGATGCGGTACACGCGCGCCGTCGCGCTCTCACTCACTTGCACCGGCGCGAACAACGCCGCGCGCGCGAGGAACGCCTCGTGCGCATCGCTCGCGACGACGACTTTGACGCTCCCGCTCTCCGGGGCCGGCGCAAACGGCAGGAAGCGCGCCGCGCCCGGCTCGGACTGCACCAACGTGCCGACCGCCGCCGCCGGCGGAACCTCCGCACGCTGCGCCATCACCAGCGTCGTGGCCGCCAGCGCCACCGCGCTGCTCGCCGACCAACGCACGAACTCCACCACCCCACCCCGCTTGCTCGCCATGACCCTTCGTTCCTTGTCGCGCCGTGAAGCACGCGCCCAGGGGCGCGCGGCGTGGCGCACACGGTCCGACCTTCGGACCGGGAGACGCCCCGCGGCCTCCTGTGCGGAAAACGCCCTCGAACCACCCCGGGCAACTGCGCGAAAATCGCGCGCGATTAGGATCGAAGGGTGGACCTGAAGCTGACCCAAGCCCTGGAGCGCGCCCAGGCCGGCGATCCAGGCGCCGCCGCCGAACTCCTGCCGCTGGTGTACGCCGAGTTGCGCGAACTCGCGGCCCAGCGCCTGCGCCGCGAGGCCGGAGCGCAGTCGCTCAACGCCACGGCGCTCGTCCACGAGGCCTATTTGCGGCTCCTGGGGCCCGAAAACCGCGGCGCGGAGGGCTGGTCGGGGCGCGCGCACTTCTTCGGCGCCGCCGCCCTGGCGATGCGGCGCATCCTCGTCGACCGCGCGCGCGAACGCGGGGCGCAGAAGCGCTCGCGGCCGGGGGAGCGCCTCGAGCTCGACTCCTCGCAGCTGTTCGTCGACGCGCCCGAGCCCGAGATCCTCGACCTCGACGCCGCGCTCGAGAAGCTCGCACAGGAAGACCCCCAGAAGGCGGAGCTCGTGAACCTGCGTTTCTTCGGCGGTCTCAGCCAGCGCGAAGCCGCTTCGATCCTGGGCATCTCGATGACGACCGCCGACCGGCACTGGGCCTACGCGCGGGCTTGGCTGCTCGACGCACTGAGCGAAGCGCCGTGAGTTTCGTGCGGGCCGGCTGGTGCTCCCCGCGCCGCGTTTGCGCACTGAGGAGCGCATGAGCAACGCGGCGCACCTCGAAGAGCTGTTCCATCGCGCGCGGCAGATCGGCAACGCGCGCGAGCGCGAGCTGTTCCTGGCCCAGGCATGCGGCGGCGACGGCGCGCTGCGCAGGCGCGTCGAGCGCTTGCTCGCGGCGGATCAACGCGCCGGCGCCTTCATGGAAGCGGGCGCGCCGGAACTGCGCGAGCTCGCGCCACAGCCGCAGGGCACGCGCGTCGCGGGCTATCGCCTGCTCGAGCTGATCGGCGAAGGCGGCTTCGGCGAAGTGTGGATGGCCGAACAACTCGAGCCGGTGAAGCGCAAGGTCGCGCTCAAGCTGCTCAAGCTCGGGATGGACAGCAAAGCCGTGGTCGCGCGCTTCGAAGCGGAGCGCCAGGCGCTCGCGCTGATGGAGCACCCCGCGATCGCGAAGGTGTTCGACGCGGGACTGACCGAGAACGGGCGGCCGTTCTTCGCGATGGAGCTGGTGAAGGGCGTGCCCATCACAGTCTTCTGCGACGAAGCGCGCCTCTCGATCCGGCGCCGGCTCGAACTGTTCGCGACGACCTGCCGCGCGCTGCAGCACGCGCACCACAAGGGAGTGATCCACCGCGACGTGAAGCCCTCGAACGTGCTCGTCACGCTCGCGGACGGCGCGCCCGCGCCCAAGGTGATCGACTTCGGCATCGCAAAGGCGGCGGGCGCGGAACTGACGGACAAAACGCTGCTCACGGGCTTCCACCAAGTGCTCGGGACCCCCGAGTACATGGCGCCGGAACAGACCGCGCTGGGCGGCGTCGACATCGACACACGCGCCGACGTGTACAGCCTCGGCGTGCTGCTGTACGAGCTGCTCACCGGCGCGAAGCCGCTCGACCTGCGCGCGGCGCTCGAGCGCGGGTACGACGAAGTTCTGCGCGTGGTGCGCGAAGAGGCCCCGGCGCGGCCGTCGACACGCGCCTCGGGCGAGCGCGACGAGACGCAGACCGCGGCGCGGCTGCGCGCGCTCGAGCCGCGCGAGTTCGCGGCGACGCTCTCGGGCGACCTCGACTGGATCGTGCTCAAGGCGCTCGAGAAGGACCGCTCGCGGCGCTACGACACGGCGAGCGCGCTGGCGGACGATGTCGAGCGCTACTTGCGCGACGAGGCGGTGCTCGCGCGGCCGCCGAGCACGGCCTACCAACTCTCGCGCTTCGTGCGCCGCCACCGCTGGCAAGTCGCCGCGGCGGGCGCGCTCGCGCTCGCGCTCGTCGGCGGCATCGCGGCCAGCACGCACTTCGCGTTGCGCGCCGAAGAACGCCGCGCCGAAGCGGACACGGCCCGCGCGGCGGCGGATGCACGCGGCGCAGAAGCGCTCGCGGCGGCGGAGCGCGCGACACGCGCCGAGCAACAGGCGCAGGCGCGCGCGGCGGAGCTCGAGCAAGTGGCGGCGTTCCAGGAGCACCAGCTCGAACGCCTCGACGCGGAGTCGGTCGGACTGCGCCTCGTCGACGCCGTGCGCGAGCAGCGCCGCGCGACGCTCGCGCGCAGCGGGCTCGGCGCCGCGGAGCTCGACGCACAGCTTGCGGACCTCGAGCGCGAGCTGCGCCCGACCAACTGGACGTCGATCGCCGTGGAGGCGCTCGCGCGATCGGTCCTCGAACCTTCGCAACGCGCCGTCGACGAGCAATTCGCGCAGCAACCGCTGCTGCGCGCGGGGCTGCTCGAGAGTCTGGCGCGAGCGCAGGTGAATCTGGGGCGCTTCGAGTCCGCGGCCGCGCTGCGCGAGGAGGCCCTCGCGCTGTGCGAACGCGAGCTCGGCGCGTCGCACCCCAGGACCATGCGCGCGCGACTGGAACGCTTGCGCTCCGAACGCGCGGCGCCGGACTCCGAGCAAGTCGCCGCGGAGCTCGCCGGGCTCGCTGCGAGCGCCCGAGAGCAACTCGGCGCCGACGACGAGCTCGAACTGGAGGCGCGTGCGGCGCTCGCGAAACTGCAGACGCAGAGGCGCGAACACGAGAGCGCGCTCGAGCAATTTCAGTCGGTGGTCGAAGCCTGGCGCCGCCGCGGCGCCGGCGACGACGAACGCGCGCTCGAGGCGCAGGCGAACCTCGGCGCGACCTTGCTGCTCCTCGGCCGCGCAGCGGAAGCGGCCGCCGAACTCGAAGCGGCGCAGGCCGGTTACCGGCGCGCGTTCGGGCCGCGTCACCGCCAGGTGCTCGCCATCGCACATTCGCTCGGCGCCGCGCACATGTCGCTGGGCCGGGTGGACGACGCGCTCAACGGACTGCGCGCTGCGCTCGAGCTCGCGCGCCAGGTGTACGGCGACGAACACACGGTCACGTTGGGCTTGATGGACAACCTCGCGGGCAATCTGCTCAACGCGGGGCAAGCCGCACAGGCCGAACCGCTGTTCACCGAGCTCGTCGAGCGCCTGCGGCGCGTGCCCGGCCACGGCGATATCGAGTTGCACCACGCGCTGGCGCGTCTGGGACGCCTGCGCTCGGCGCAGCGCCGTTTCGACGACGCCGTCGTCGCGCTGCGCGAGGCGTACGCGGGCCTCGACGAACGCCTCGAGGATTCCGATCCGGTGTTCACGTCGTGCGGACACAACCTCGGCACTGCGCTGTTCAACCTGCGCCGTTTCGCCGAGGCCGAGCCGATCCTGCGGCGCGCGCATGACGCGCGACGCGCGAGCCTCGGTGCGGCGCACCAGGACACCGCCACCACGGCGCAGGCGCTCGGCTCGACGCTGCACGGCTTGGGCCGTCTCGACGAAGCGGCGCAGGTCTACGGCGCCGCGCTCGACGCTCTGGAGAGTTCGCTCGGCGCGGAGCACGAACGCGTCGTCCGCGGCTGGCGCAACTTGGGCGTGATCGCGCTGGCGCGGCGCAAGTTCGACGAGGCAGCCGCGGCCTACACGCGTTGCTCCGACGCTGCGCGCCGCGCGCGCGCTCCAGAGCTCGCGCAGGACCTCGAGGCGCTCGCGCTGTGCGGGCTCGAACTGCGCGCCTGGGAGCGGGCCGAATCCGCGGCGCGCGAGTGCTTGGCCGTGCGAGAAGCGCAGGCCGGCGAAACGGAGTGGAACCGCGCGTATGCGCGCGTCTTGACAGCGGCCGCGCTGGTCGGCGCTGGACGCGATGCGGAGGGCGCAGCGCTGCTCGCGGCTGGCGGCGAACAACTCGCGCAGGCCCAGGACGCGCCCAAGCCGCGCCCGGGGCAAGCGGATCGCGTGCTCGCAGCATGCGAGCGTCTCGCGTCGTGCTTCGAGGCGCTGCACGCGCGCGACTCCGAGGCCGGCCATGCCGCGCGCGCGGCCCAGTGGCGTGAACGTGCGTCGGCCCGGCGTCCGCAGTAGCACGCGCCACGCCAGTGAAAGACGGCGCGGGCGGTGCTCCCCCGCGTGGAAGGTGAGCGGCTACGGAGCGCCACCGCAGCGCTTGCGTTCACGCTACGATCGGAGGTCTCAGCGCCCCGAACACGGGGCCAGAAAGGACTCCTGATGTTCTCCATGAAGTGGTTGGCCGCGCTCGCGCTGGCCGTCGTCGGCCTGGGCGCCGCGCCGGTCCACGCGCAAGCTCCCGGCACGAAACTGCCGCCCGTGGTGCTCGAAGGACTCGCGCAGACGGGCGCGAAGAGCTTCGATGACTTCCTCGGCCGCGCAGTTCTGATCGAGTTTTTCGCCTACTGGTGAGGCCCCTGCGGTTCGCAGGTCCCGCACCTCAACAAGTTGCAAGAGACTTGGGGTAGCAAGGGCCTGTCGATCATCGGCGTGACCGATGAAGGCAAGGGCGACACCGAGAAGTGGATTGCGGCCAAGGGCGCGAAGTACGCCTACGGCTACGACAAGGGCGGCGCGCTGGCGCGCTTCTTCGGCGTGACCGGCATTCCGCACGTGGTCATCGTCGACGCCACCGGAACCATCGTGTACGCGGGCGGCGCCGGCGGATACAGCGATGAGGTGCTCGCGAAGGCGACGGCGGGCGCACTGCCCAAGCCGCTGTGGGAATGGAGTCCCGCGGCCAAGACCGTCAAGGGCGCGCTGCTCAAGCGCCAGTACAAGCTGGCGCTCGACGAAGCGGCGAAGCTCAGCGAGGCCGACGATGGCCCGACGATCAAGGCGGCCGTCGAAGCGCTCGTGAAGTCGAAGCTCGAGCTCGCGCGCAGCGCGTACGCGCGCGGCGACTTCCTCGGCGCCGAGAACCTCGCGCAGACGCTGAGCAAAGAGCTCGACGGGTTGCCCGAGAAGGCCGACGCGCAGAAGATCGCCGACGACGTGAAGGCCAACGCTGAAGCGGCCGAGGTGATCAAGCTGCAGAAGCAGGTCGCGAAGATCCGCGAGAAGGCGCCGACCAAGCGCAAGGACATCGAGGGTGCGCTAGAGGACTTGGCGCGCATCCAGAAGTCGCCGAAGGCTGGTTATGCGGCGACCGAAGCGGCGCAACTGGTCGAGCAGTTGCGCGCGGCGTTGAAGAAGGACCGCTGAACCAACGGTCCCACGTGAACGAGCGCCTCTTCCGCCCGACGCCACGGCGTCGCGGGAGGGGCGCTCTTGCGTTGCTGGGCGCTTGCGCCGCGCGCTGGGCGCTGGAGATCGCGCGCCGCGAGCGCGTAGGCTGAGGCGATGCCGACGGATCCGGCCCCGCACGTCTCGGTCATCGTGCCGTTCCACGACAACCCCGAGCAGTTCGAGCAGTGCCTCGCGGCCCTCGCCGCGTCGACGCTGGCGCACGAGCTGATCTGCGTGGACGACGCGAGCCGCGACACGCGCGCGCCCGAACTCGCGCGCCGTGCGACGCCCGACGTGGTGCGCCTCGAAACCAACAGCGGCCCGGCCGTCGCGCGCAACGCGGGCGCGAAACTCGCACGCACCGACGTGCTCGTGTTCATCGACTCCGACTGTGTAGTGACGCCGCGCACACTCGAGCAGATGCGCGACGCGCTGCGCGACGAGCCCGGCGCGGCGGCGTTGTTCGGCTCCTACGACGATGCGCCCGCGAGCCGCGGGCTGGTGAGCGAGTACCGCAATCTGCTGCACCACTGGACGCACCACACCGGTCCGCGCGAGGCGAGCACCTTCTGGGCCGGCTGCGGCGCGATCCGCAAGCGCGCGTTCGACGCCGTCGGCGGCTTCGATCCGGCCTACCGGCGGCCCTCGATCGAAGACATCGAGCTCGGCATGCGTTTGCGCGCGGCTGGCGAGCGGATCCTGCTGCTGCCGCACATCCAGTGCAAACATCTCAAGCGCTGGCGGCTGATCGACATGGTCGTCGTCGACGTGACGCGCCGCGCCATTCCGTGGACGCGCCTGCTGATCGACCGTCCGGGCGCCGGCGGCGACCTCAACCTCGAGTGGAAACAGAAGCTGTGCGTGGCGCTGGTGTTCCTCGCGCTGCTCGCGGCGCCGCTCGGCGCACTTGTGCCGCAAGCGCGCGAGCTGAGCGCTTGGGCCTGGGCGCCGCTCGCACTGCTCGCGCCGGTGCTGTGGATCAACCGCGGTCTCTACGGCCTGTTCCTGCGCCGCAAGGGCCTGGGATTCCTGCTCGGCGCGCTGCCGCTGCACCTTCTGTACTTCGTGTACGGCGGACTCGCGTACGCCTGGACGCGCGCCACGCACCGCCCGGCGAGGAGCGCGTCGTGAGAGCGTCGGCGTTGCTCGCGCTGTTCGCACTGACCGCCTGCGACGCGCGCGAGAGCTCCACGCCGGCCGAAACGCCAACGCTCATCGACACCGATCCGCCCAGCGCGCGGCGCGACATCCGCGCCGCGTTCGAGGCCGCACGCAACGCGCCCAAACACGCCTCCGACGGCGGCGGGCGCGCGTGGCTCGAGTTGGCGCCCGGCGACGACGGCAGCGTGCTCGCGGGGCGAACGCGTTCGTGGACCATCGTGTACGAGGCGGGCGAGCTCGGCGTGGCGCTCGGAGGCACGGTTTTCCTGCAGGTTTCGCCCTTTTTCGAGTGGTCGAGCCCGCAGACTTCGAGCGAGGAGGCGCTGGGCTTCACGCGCGTGCGCACGGAGGCCGCGGGCGTCGAACTGGAGGCGCGCGCGATCGACCAGCAGTTGCTCGGCGCGACAGTGCGCGGTCGCGCGCTCGAGGCGGGCGAGCGAGTGGTGTTCGAGTACGGCGCCGGTCCGGCCGGCGCGAAGGCCGATCCCTACGCCGAGCGCGACTCGCGCTTTTGGATCGCGGTCGACGGCGACGGCGACGGCGTGCGCAAGGTGCTCGCGGACTCGCCTGGCGTCGACGTGCGCCCCGGGCCCGCGGCGCTGCTCGTCGCGACGCTGACGTCGACCGTCCGCGTGGGCGAAGCGCTGCGGCTGAAGGTCGCGTTGCTCGACGCGCGCGCCAATCGCATCGAAGGCGGCGCGGGAACGATCGTGTTCGTCGACGCGCCCGACGGCGTCACGCTGCCCGCGCAGGTCGAGCTCGAGGCCGATGCGCGCGGGGTCGCGACGCTGACGGGCGCCGCGAGCGCGGAAGGCGTCTTTCAGGTGCGCCTGCGCGCAGAAGTCGAAGGGCGCAAGCTCGAGGCGCTCTCGAACCCCTTGCTCGTGTCGAACGGGCCGAAGGTGCACTGGGCCGACCTGCATGGCCACACTTCCGTCTCCGACGGCAGCGGTGCGCCGCAGGACTACTTCGACTACGCGCGCGACGTCGCAGCGCTCGACATCGCCGCGCTCACCGACCACGACCACTGGGGCATGCTTCCGCTCGACGAACACCCCGAGCTGTGGGAGCGCAACGTCGCCGTGGCGCGCGCCTACGACCGACCCGGGAGCTTCGTCGCGCTGCCCGGTTACGAGTACACCGACTGGATCGGCGGCCACCGCCACGTGCTGTTCTTCGGCGAGCGCGCGCCGCTCTACTCGGCGCTCGATCCGCGCTACGACACGCCCGCCAAGTTGCGCGAGGCGTTGCGCCCCGAGTCAGCCTTGATCGTGCCGCACCATCCCGCCGGCGGACCGATCGCGCTCGACTGGAGCGCCGGCCTGGACGCCGAGCTCGAACCGGTGGTCGAGATCTGCTCCGCGCATGGCGCGAGCGATGCGCTCGACGGGCCGCGCGTGATCCACTCGCCGCGCCCGGGCCACTTCGTGCGCGACGCGCTCGAGCGCGGCGTGCGCATGGGCCTGATCGGCAGCGGCGACGGCCACGACGGGCATCCTGGACTGACCGCCAAGGGACCGCACTACCCCACCGGCGGCCTGGCCGCGATCGTCAGCGACGACCTGTCGCGCGAAGGAGTGCTCGCGGCCCTGCGCGCGCGGCGCTGCTACGCCACGAGCGGCCCACGCATCCTGCTGCGTTTCGCGCTCGGCTCGACGCGCATGGGAGGCGTGATCCGGGCCGCCGACGCCGTCGACGCGCCGCTCTTCGTGCAGGCCATCGGCGCCGCGGGGCTGAAGACCGTCGAGATCGTCGCGCGCGGCGAGCGCGTCACGACGATCGACGCCGGCGGCGAACTCGAGTTCGCGGCGAGCGCCGCGTTCCAAGAGCTCGCGAACGGAGACTGGATCTACGTGCGCGTCGTGCAGGTCGACGGCGGCATGGCCTGGTCCAGCCCGATCTTCGTCGAGTAGAGAGCGCGTGCGGCAGCGCTTCGCCCGCAGGCGCGGCGGGCGCTGGGTCCCGCGACGAACGCGAGCTCGCCGTGCGCTCGCAGCTCAGGCCGAACGCGCCTGGCTCGGCGGCGCGTCGTTCGAGCACACGCGATTGCGGCCGGCGGCCTTGGCCGCGTAGACGCGTCGGTCGGCGAGTTTGAGCAACTCGTCGACGGTGCGCGCGCCGCACTCGAGCGCCGCAGCGCCGAGGCTGACCGTGACGGCGCGGTCGAAGCCGAAGCCGATGATGTGCTCTTCGACCGCCGCGCGGATGCGTTCGGCGGTCATCGCGCACTGCGGCAGCGAAGCCTTGGTGCAAATCACCAGGAACTCCTCGCCGCCGAGTCGGCACACGTAGTCGCCCTTGCGCGTCGTGTTGCGCAGCACGGTGGCCGTCTCGCGCAGCACGAGGTCGCCCATGTCGTGCCCGAAGCGATCGTTGACCTGCTTGAAGTGGTCGATGTCGATCATGATGACCGACAGCGGCGCCCCGGCCGCGAGCGCGCCGTTGAGCTCGTCTTCGAGCCGCCGCATCGCGTAGCGCCGGTTGGGCAACTTGGTCAGCACGTCGGTCATCGCCGCCGCTTCGAGCTTGCGGTTGAGCACCGCCATCTCCGCCACTTGCCGGTCGCGCAACTGACGGTCGCTCTCCACTTGCTCGCGCAGCTCGATCATGCGCTGACCGGCGCGCACGCGGGCCAGCAGAATCTTTGGGTTGAACGGCTTGACCACGTATTCGTCGACGCCGGCGTCGAAGGCTTCGACCACGCGGTCCTCTTCCTCGCGACCGGTCAGCAGCAGGATGTACGTGCCGCGCGACTCATTCGAACGGCGCAGCGACTTCGCCAATTCGAGCCCGTCCATCTCCGGCATGTTCCAGTCGGTGACGATCATCTGCGGCGACGACTCGAGCGCCATGATCAGCGCTTGGCGACCATTCATCGCACGCTGGACGGTGTGACCGTCCTTGGTGAGGTGGTGCTCGAGGATGCGCAGCGACACCGGATCGTCGTCGACGGCCAGGATGCGCAGTCCCTTGCGCTCTGCGGCGACGCGGCGGACCTGCGTGTCGGAGGGCACTTCGATCGCCCGCTGGGCCTCGGCCTGGATCTCCGCAGGTTTCTGCGCCGAATCGGTCGGGATCTGCAGTGCGCGGCCCCATTCACGCCATTCGCCCAGCGCTTCCACGCGCAGGCGTTCGAAGGCGTCGCGCTCGAGCCGCAGCTCGCGCAGCAACTCCTCGAGGCGCTCCGGTCCCTGCTCGCTGTCGCCCTCGCCGAGGAAGCACCACGACGCCATGAGCGAGGCCGCGCGCACGATCACGGTCATGCGGCGCGCCGACTCATCGGGAGCGCCGGCGTACGGATCGCGCCGCTCAAAGGCCGTCACCGCGAAGCAGAACGACTCGGGCAGGCGCCAGTCGGCGAGCATCGCGCCCGCGAGCTCGCAGTGGTCCAGGTCGAAGATCTCGCGCTCGAGGTGCAGCAGCTCGGCGCTGGGCACGGCGCGTTTGCGCTCGAGCAGTTGCGCGTAGCGATCGGGGTGGATGCTCGCGAGCGCCAGCGTGCCGATCCCGCTCAACAGACCGCACGTGAAGGCGTCGGCCGGAGCGCACAAACGCAGCGCTTCGGCGAGGCGTTGCGAGAGCACGGCCACGGCGAGCGAACGCGCCCAGTAACCTTCGTAGTCGAATCCCGGGCACGACCCGCCGCGGTTGCCGCTCACGAGCGTGAAGCCGAGCGCGACGTTGCGCACCGAGCGCACGCCCAGGCGCATGGCGGCCTGCGCGACGCTGGTCACACCCTGCGAGCCGGCGAAACCCGCGCTGTTGGCGATCTTGATGATGCGTCCGGTGAGCGCCGGATCGGACTGGATCGCGCGCGTGACGTCGCCCATCGCGTAGTCCTCGCCGCGCGTGAGCTCGAGAATGGCGAGCCCGACGCCCGTCGGCGACGGCAGCGCCCCCGTCAGCTTCAGTTCGTCCAACTGTTTCTCTCTCATCGTCCGCCCGGCACTCGGCGCTCAGCCCTTGATCGCGCGCAGAGCGCGCTCGACGGTGGCGAACTGGGACTCGGCCGCGGCGATGAGCGACGGCGCGGCGTCGAGTTGCTCCTGACGCGCTCGCTGCTCGAGTTCGAGGCACAACTTCGAGAAGCCCAGCGCGCCCACGTTGGCGCTCGAGGACTTGAGCGTGTGCGCCGTGCGCTCGAGCAAGCGCACGTCTCCGGCAGCGTGGGCCGCGCGCAGATTGCGCACGTGCACCTGCGCGTCGGCGAGGTACAGCTCAATCACCTCGAGCAGCAGCGACGGATCGTTGTCGTCACCGAGCGAACGCAGCGCGTCGAGCGCGGCGGCGTGGAGCACGGGATCGCTGTCGGGATGGGCCATGGTGAGTGCGCCGAAGCAGGGCGGAGCGGGGACGGAGCGGACCGCACCTGAATCGGCCTCGCCGGGCGACAAACTCCAGTGGCGCCGCAGAGTCCGCGGCAAAGTGGAAGAACTTTCCACAGCTCCGCACGGCGACGGCCCCGCGACGGTCGCTCGACCGTGCGGCGCAAGCTCGCCCGGGCTCAGCCCGGGAACAACGGCAGCGAGCGCGGATCGGACGGCGCGGGCGGCGGCAGCGGCGGCAGCTCCAGCTCGAAGCGCGCGCAGAAGTGCTTGACCAGCAAGACCTCGAACAAGAGCCGCGTCGGCGGCAACGTGGTGTGTTCGGCGACGTTGGTCATGACGCTGGCGTCCAGACCGCAGGGCTTGAACTGCGCGAAGGCGCCGAGGTCGGCGGCCAGGTTGAGCGCGAGTCCGTGCCAGGCCACCCAGCGACGCACCGCGACGCCGATCGAGCAGACCTTCTTGTCGCCGATCCACACGCCCGTCAGGCCCTCGACGCGCCGGCCTTCGACGTCGACTTCGGCGAGCACGCCGATCACAACTTCCTCGAGGTCGCGCAAGTAGCGGTGCAGATCGCGGCGCGCGGGGGGCAACGCATAGATCGGATACGCCACGAGTTGTCCCGGACCGTGGTACGTCGCCTCGCCGCCGCGTTCGACCTCGACGATCGGCAAGTGGGCGCCGGCGACGTCGGCGGGATCCGTGCCGCGGCCGAGCGTGATCACGCTCTCGTGCTCGCACAGGATCAGCGTGTCGCTGACCTCGCCCGCGATGCGCCGCTCGAGCAGCTCCAGCTGAAGCCGACGGCCCTCTTCGTACGGAATGCGCGCGAGCCGACGCACGTCGAGCACGCCTTCGGGATAACGCGGCTCGCGGGCGTGGCTCTCCATGAAGTCGAGCGCGAAGTGTAGCGTGGGCGCATGGACTACCGTCGTCTGGGCAGCAGTGGACTGAAGCTGAGCGCGCTCTCGTTCGGCTCGTGGGTGACCTTCAAGAACCAAGTCGACGACGCCGCAGCGGTCGAGCTGATGAAGCTCGCCTACGACGCGGGCGTCAACTTCTTCGACAACGCCGAGGTCTACGCCGACGGCGATTCCGAGCGGATCATGGGCCGCGCGCTCAAGACGTTGGGCTGGGGCCGCGACACGTACACCCTCTCGTCGAAGGTGTTCTGGGGCGGGAAACTGCCGACGCAGCGCGGCCTTTCGCGCAAGCACGTGCGCGACGCCTGCGACGCGGCGCTGCGGCGCCTGCAGGTCGACTACCTCGACCTGTACTTCTGCCACCGACCGGACCTGGACACGCCGATCGAAGAGACCGTGCGTGCGATGCACGAGCTCGTGCTCGCCGGCAAGGTGCTGTACTGGGGCACGTCGGAGTGGAGCGCGGATCAGATCGCGCAAGCGCACGGCATCGCGCGCGCCGGCGGCCTCACTCCGCCGACGATGGAGCAGCCGCAGTACAACCTGTTCGTGCGCGAGAAGGTCGAACGCGAGTTCGCGCAGCTGTACTCCACGCTCGGGCTGGGCACGACGATCTGGTCGCCGCTCGCCAGCGGAATCCTCTCGGGCAAGTACGAGCACGGCGTGCCCAAGGACTCGCGCATGGCGTTGCCCGAGTACCGCTGGCTGCGCGATGAACTCGAGAACGCCGAGGGCCGCGAGCGGGTGCGCAAGGCAGGCGAACTGGGCAAGCTGGCGCGCGAACTCGGCGCCACGACCGCGCAACTCGCGATCGGTTGGTGCCTGCTCAACCCGAACGTCAGCACCGTGATCCTCGGCGCCACGAACGCCGCGCAGCTGCGCGAGAACCTGGGCGCGCTGCGCATCCTGCCCGAGCTGCGCCAGGGCGTGGTCGAGCGCATCGAGTCGATCGTGGCCAACAAACCGGCCGCCCCGCAGCGCTACTAGTGGAGCAAGTCAGCATGCAAGAGCAGTCCATCTCGGCCTTCGTGGCCGCCACCGCGCAGCGCGACGACCGCCGCGCGAAGTTCGAGCTCGAGAGCCCCAGCCTGCTCGAGGTCAACCTCGACGGACGCGTGTGGGCCAAGGCCGGTTCGATGATCGGCTACGTCGGGCAGATCAAGTTCACACGCGAGTCGCTGCTCGAACACGGGCTCGACAAGGCGATGAAGAAGCTCTTCACCGGCGAGGGAGCGAGCTTGATGAAGGCCGAGGGACGCGGGCGGCTGTACCTCGCCGATTCGGGCAAGAAGGTGCGGCTGCTGCGGCTCGAAGGCGACACGCTGTTCGTCAACGGCAACGACCTGCTCGCGCTGGAGGACGGCGTGCAGTGGGACATCACGATGATGAAGAGCGTGAGCAGCATGCTCGCCGCGGGCCTGTTCAACGTGCGCGTGTCGGGCCACGGCGTCGTCGCGCTGATGACGCACTACGACCCGCTGACCTTGCTCGTGAAGCCTGGGCAACCGGTCTTCACAGACCCCAACGCGACCGTGGCCTGGTCGGGCAGCCTGAACCCGGAAATCGTCACCGACATCTCGCTCAAGACCTTCCTGGGCCGCGGCAGCGGCGAATCGATCCAGATGAAGTTCGAGGGCGAGGGCTGGGTCGTGCTCCAGCCGTATGAAGAAGTCGTGGCCCAGCGCGGGCGCTGACGAACGGCCCCGCGCGGACTACCCTGTGCGGCATGAGTGAAGCCATCGAACTCGTGCGGAAGACGATTGCGGCCATCAACCGCCGCGACGCCTCCGCGGTCGCCGCCACGCTGGCCCCCGACGTGGTGTTCGTCGATTCGCACGGCAAGCGCTTCGAAGGACGCGATTCGTTGATGCTGGGTTGGCGCAACTACTTCGCGACCTTTCCCGACTACAAAATCGAGGTCGACAAGGAGCAGCCGGCGGTCGGCGGCGCGCTGGTGCTCGGCCATGCCTCCGCGAGTTACCACGGACGCGCCGACCGCGCCTGGCGCATCCCGATCGCGATCCGCGCCGAGACGAAAGACGAGTTGGTCTCGCTGTGGCACGTGTTCGCCGACACGCACCTGCCCTACGAGAGCATGCGCTGATCGGCGCCATGGCCGCGGGCGACGACACTCCGGCGCACTACCGCGACGCGTTGCGCACGCTGCTGCGCTACGCCGTCGTGATGACGATCGTCGCGCTGCTCTCGGGCGTGCTGTTCCAAGAATCGTCGAAGAAGCTCGACTTCGCGCAGATCGCGCCGGGCGCGCGGCTCGAGGCCGTGCTCTCGCTCGCGCTGGTCCACGGCCACGTGTTCCTCACCGGCGTGCTGATCCCGATCGCGATGGGCGGCGCGCTGCTGCTCGCGCGCAAAGCCGGCGGCGCCGAGCTCTCCCCCGCTCCGCTGCGCTGGCTCACGCGCGGCTACCTGCCGTTCGTCACCGTCGCCGTGTTGTTGATGCTCTACAAGGGCTACCACACGCTGCTCAGCGTGCGCTTCGGCGCGCGCGACTTCGACGCGATCGACGCCAACTACTTCGGCGGCCTGGTGTGGCTGCGCCACGGCGTCTACGGCCTCTCGCACATCGCGATGTCGCTCTCGCTGGGCGTGTTCGTGGTCGCCCTCTGGCGCAGTTTGCGGCGCTCCTGAAGCTCGCGCGCCGCGAGCGGGGCGCGAATCGCGCCGCTGCGCATGGCGCGTCACCACACGACGTCGACGAGTTCCGTGGAGCGCACCCGCTCGTCTTTGCTCACGAGCACCGCGCGTTGCTGGATCGCCGTGGCGACGATGAGTCGGTCGGCGGCATCGCCTTGAAACTCGCCGAGCGTTGCCGATCGCGCGGCGATTTCGATGGTGAGTGGGGCAAGTTCGATGCGCGGCTGCGCGAGAGCTTGACGCAGCCACACCAGCACGTCGCGGTCGAGTTCGAGCCGCTTCTTCGCCGCGAGCATGGCCACTTCCCAGCAACAGATCGCGGGGACGAGCAACTCGTCGTCGCGCTCGAGCGCAGCGCGTGCGCGCTTGGAGAGCGAACTGGGAGAACTCGTCCACCAGATCCAGACGTGCGTGTCGAGAACGATCACGCGCCTGCCCCCCAAGCGTCGTCGACGGGAGAAAGCAGATCTCGCTCGCGCACCACGCTGCCGCGCAAATTGCCGGTCGCTTCCGCCTCCATGGGCTCGACCCGGGCGACCGGGCGCCCGCGCTTGGTGACGACGATCGGTACGCCGGTGGCGGCCACATCCTCAAGGATCGCCAAGCACTTGGCCTTGAACTCCGCCGCCCCGATGGTTCGAGCTCTGTGGACCATGGTCACATGACTACAGTCGCGTTGACGGTCGTTCGCAAGACGCCGCCCTGCCCCGAAAACGGCCGCAGCCCCCGCGCTCGCTGACGCGAAACGCGGGGGCTGCGGAGAGCGGTTGCGCCCCGGAGCGTTACTTCTTGGGCTGGAAGATGTGCACCGCCATGCCGTGCACGGCTTCGGCGGCTTCCATCATCGCCTCGGGCAACGTCGGGTGCGCGTGGATCGTGCGCGCGAGGTCTTCGGCGGTCGCGCCCATCTCGATCGCGAGCGCGGCTTCGGCGATCAGCTCGGTGACCTCGGGGCCGACCATGTGCACGCCGAGGATCTCGTCGGTCTTGGCGTCGGTGAGGATCTTCACGAAGCCCTCGGTCTCCATCAGGCTCATCGCGCGGCCCGAAGCCGCGAACGGGAACGAGCCCGACTTGAAGGCCACGCCCTTCGCGGCGAGTTCGGTCTCCTGCGCGCCGACCGAGGCCATCTCGGGCGCGGTGAAGATCACCGCGGGCACGCAGCGCACGTCGTACTCCTCTTTCTGGCCGGCGATCACCGCCGCGGCGACGAGGCCTTCCTTGCTGCCCTTGTGCGCGAGCATCGGCTGCCCGGCGATGTCGCCGACGGCGTAGATGTTCGGCACGCTCGTGCGCATCTGCTTGTCCACCGCGAGGAAACCCTTCGCGTCGAGCTTCAGGCCGACCTTCTCGAGCCCCAAGCCTTCGCTGTACGGCTTGCGGCCGACCATCGAGCCGATCTGGTCGCACACGACCGTCTCGTCGCCCTTCTTGGTCTTGATGCGCACGTGCAGCTCGGCGCCCTTGCGCTCGTAGCCCTGCGCGAAGGTCTCGGTGAGGAACTTGATCCCCATCTTCTTCATCGAGCGCTCGATGACCTTGACGCAGTCGCGGTCCTGGCCGGGCAGCGCGCCCGCGGTCGCTTCGAGCACGGTCACTTCGCTGCCGAGCTTGCGGTACATCATCCCCAGCTCGAGGCCGATGTAGCCGCCGCCGATCACGACCAAGTGCTTAGGGATCGACTTGGGCGCGAGCGCGCCGGTCGAGCTCCACACGTCCTTTTCGTCGAAGGCGAAGCCCGGGATCGCGATCGGCACGGAGCCCGTCGCGATCACGATGTCGT
This sequence comes from Planctomycetota bacterium, assembly GCA_016795325.1. Lineage (GTDB taxonomy): Bacteria > Planctomycetota > UBA1135 > UBA1135 > WYBT01. Next base: position 121,720 of record JAEUHY010000023.1, on the reverse strand, counting down.
CGCACTTGACGGTCTTGGTCGACCCGTCGGCGAGCTTCACCGCGACCGTGTTCTTGTCCACGATCGAGCCGACGCCCATCAGCACCTCGCACTTGTGGTTCTTCAAGAGCCCGCCGACGCCGCCGGTGAGCTTGGCGACGATGCCCGCCTTCCACTCGACGAGCTTGGCCGTGTCGACGCGCACGTTGTCGGCGCTGATGCCCATCGCGCCGGCGTGGGAAATGCGGTCCACCAGGGAACCTGCGGCGATGAGCGCCTTCGACGGGATGCAACCGACGTTGAGGCAGGTGCCGCCGAGGTAGCTCTTCTCGACGACCGTGACCTTCTGGCCGAGCTGGGCGAGGCGGATGGCGCACACGTAGCCGGCGGGACCGGCGCCGAGGACAACGACCGAACGAGACATGGGCGGGAACGGGGCGAGGAGCTGCGGGGAGTGCGCGGGCCCAGGAATCGACCCGGGAGCGCGCGAAAAGGCCCGGCACTATAGAGGACGCGGCCAGCCCGGCGGAGCGCGCGCGTCGGCTTCGTGACCCGCGCGGGAAAAACGATCAGGCGACAGGGGCGCGCGCGCCGATTACCCTCTTTGCCCGTCAATCCCCCATGGCCACGGCGACCCAACCGCTCACGCATTGCCCGACCTGCGGCGTCAAGCTGCACCGCACGGACCTCTCGCTCTGCGCCTATTGCGCCGCGCCGCTGCGCATGGGCGCCGCCTCCGCGCCCGCCGACGACGAGACGGCGAAGCTGCTCAAGAAGATCGAAGCGCACCCGCTGTACGCCGCGGCGCTCACCTGGTCGCCCGTCGATCCGATCGTCGAGCGCAAGGCTGCGCGCCTGCACGCCTGGGGCATGGCTACGCTCGTCGTGCTCGCGCTCTCGCTGGTGATCGCGGCCCTGTTCTTCGAGGGCGGTTTCCTCGGACGCCCGCCCGTGCTCGGCTCCGTCGTGCTCGCCGCGATCGCGATCTTCCTGTTCGCCGGCGCCGTCACCCTGCGCGGCAACTCCAAGCACCAACCGATGCTGCGCCGCCCGGCGCGCGTGCTCGACCGCAAGAGCCGCACCGAACTCTCCGAGCAAGTCGGCGCCACGACCTACTACTTCCAACTGCGCTTCGGCGACGGCTCCGAGGGCGAGTTCAAGCTCACCGGGCGCGGCGTGATGTACGAACCGCCGACCGTGGGCGCGAGCGGCGTCGCCTACACACGCGGCGAAACGCTGCTCGAGTTCAAGCGCTTCTAGGCGCGATCGGCAGCGCGGCTCAGTTCGACTGCGCGCGGCGCTCCGCGCGGCCTAGTTCGACTGCGCGCGGCGCGCGGCCAGGATCGCGTCGATCAGGCGCTGCGGAGCGGGCTCGCTGGCGACCGAGAGTTCGCGCGTGCGGCGCACGGTGAGTGCGTAGGAGTCGAGGTAGCAGCGGCACTCGGGGCAAGCGTTGATGTGGAAGTCGAACACTTGGCGCGTGTCGCCCTGCAAGTTCCCATCGAAGTAGTCGCAGAGAAAGTCCGTGATCTCGGAGCACTTGGTCTTGAGGTACGGGCCGAAGCGGGTGGCGCAGCTCGGGCAGGAGCGCGCGTGCGCGCGGAACTGATCGCAGACGGCGGCGCCCGGTGCGCCGGTGCGCAGAGCTTCGATCGCGGATTCGAACTGGACGCAGTTCACGGAGGGTTGCCTGTCGAGGGCCTTGGATGCGGCGCGGGCGCGGGGGTTTCGGCCAGGTAAGCGAAAGTGGGGCGTTTCAGGGTCGCTCGGGTTCCGCGGACTCGCTGAAGTGCGGGTCGAGCAAGGTCTTGAGCGCCTGCCGCGCGCGGTGGACCCGGATCTTGGCCGCGTTCACGCTTACGCCCAGGCGCTCGGCGAGTTCCTCGTTGCCCAGGCCCTCGATGTCGCGCAGCACGAGCGCCACGCGGTAATTGTCGGGCAACTCGTCGATCTTGGCGCGCACCAGGGCGCGCGATTCGGCGACCACCAGCGGATCCTCGGCCTCCTCGGACCAGCGCTTGGGCGCGAGCTCATGGTGGCCGTCCTCGGCGAAGCTCGGCAGCAACTCGTCGACGTCCTGCTCGCGCCGCCGCTTCTGCGAGCGCAGGCGCATCAACGCGGCGTTGATCGCGATGCGGTGCAGCCAGGTCGAGAGGCGCGAATCGCCCTGAAAGCGCTCGAGCGCCTTGAACGCCGACAAGAAGGCGTCTTGGACGGCGTCCTGAGCGTCTTCGTCCGAGCGCAGGATGCGGCGCGCCGCGGCGAGCATGCGCGAGGCATGCTCCGCAACCAACTCGGCGAAGGCCGCCTCTTCGCCGGCGCGCAGGCGCACGAGCAGCGCGAGTTCCGCCGCCTCGTCCGCACTCGTGGCGGCGCGCTCGCGCTGGGTCGAATCGGCTCGCATGGACGCGAGAAAGGTAGCCCTGTTCGTCCTGCGCCGGAAGCGCACGGCGCACGAAGTCTTTTGCACCGCGCCTCTAGGTTCGATAAACCGCAGCGGCGCTCCGCCGTGTGAATCACCCCATGCCCCAAACTCGCACCGACACCGCGGAGGACCTGCGCCTAGCCCAAGACCAAGCGCGCGAAGCGAACTGGAAGCGTTGGGGGCCGTACCTCGCCGAGCGCCAGTGGGGCACCGTGCGCGAGGACTACAGCGCCGACGGTTCGGCCTGGAGCTACTTCCCCCACGAGCATGCGCGCTCGCGCGCGTACCGCTGGGGCGAAGACGGCCTGCTCGGCATCTGCGACCGGCAAGGTCGGCTGTGCTTCGCGCTCGCGCTGTGGAATGGCCGCGACCGCATGCTCAAGGAGCGGCTGTTCGGGCTGAGCGGTCCCGAAGGCAACCACGGCGAGGACGTCAAGGAGTGCTACTACTACCTCGACTCGACGCCGACGCACTCGTACATGCGCGGGCTCTACAAGTACCCGCAGGCGGCGTTTCCGTACGAAGCGCTGGTCGAAGAGAGCCGCCGGCGCGGCAAGCGCGACGCGGAGTACGAGCTCGAGGACACGGGCGTGTTCGCGCAGGAGCGCTACTTCGACGTGTTCGTCGACTACGCCAAGTCCGGGCAGAGCGATGTGTTGATCGTGATCGAGATCCACAATCGCGGCGCCGAGGAGGCGCGGCTCGACGTGCTGCCGCAGCTGTGGTTCCGCAACACCTGGAGTTGGGGCCGCAGCGGCGAAGAACACGGCCCCAAGCCGTCGATCGTTCGCGCGGGTGAAACGACGCTGCGCGCGGAGCATGACACGCTCGGCGCGTACGAGCTCGAGTTCGACGTTGCTCCGGACGGCTCGCGTCCGCGCCTCTTGTTCACCGAGAACGAGACCAACGTGCCGAAGCTCTTCGGCGCGCAGAGCGCGGCGCGCTACTTCAAGGACGCCTTCCACGAGCTCGTCGTCGAAACCAAAGAAGACGCCGTGGCGCCCGATGAACGCGGCACCAAAGCCGCCGCTTGGTACCGGCTCTCGATCGCAGCGGGCGGACGCGCCGTGCTGCGTGCGCGTTTGCGCGCGTCGTCGGAGGCCAAGGCGAGCGCGTTCGGCGCGGGCTTCGACAAGCTCATCGCGCTGCGCCGCAAGGAAGCCGACGAGTTCTACGCCTCGCGGCTTCCGGCGAGCGCCGACAGCCACGAGCGCGCTGCGATGCGCCAGGCGTACGCAGGTCTGTGCTGGACCAAGCAGTTCTACCACTACATCGTCCCCGACTGGCTCGAAGGCGATCCGGCGCAGCCCGCTCCTCCGCCGCAGCGCAAGCGCGGACGCAATCACGGTTGGACGCACCTGTACAACCGCGACGTCGTGTCGATGCCCGACAAGTGGGAGTACCCCTGGTACGCGGCGTGGGACCTCGCGTTCCACATGCTGCCCTTCGCGAAGATCGACATCGAATTCGCCAAGCACCAACTCGGGCTGTTCCTGCGCGAGTGGTACATGCACCCCAACGGGCAGATTCCGGCCTACGAATGGGCCTTCGACGACGTGAACCCGCCGGTGCACGCCTGGGCCTGCTGGCGCGTGTACAAGAAGTCGGGGCCGCCCGGTCGGCGCGATCGGCGCTGGCTCGCGAGCTGCTTCCAGAAGCTGCTGCTCAACTTCACCTGGTGGGTCAACCGCAAGGACCACGCCGGTCGCCACGTGTTCGCCGGCGGCTTCCTGGGCCTGGACAACATCGGCGTGTTCGACCGCAGCGCGCCGCTGCCGGGCGGCGGCAGCCTCGACCAAGCCGACGGCACGGCGTGGATGGCGTTCTACTGCGGAACGATGCTCTCGATCGCGATCGAGCTCGCCAAGGAGGACCCCTCCTACGAGGACATGGCCTCGAAGTTCTTCGAGCACTACGTCGCCATCGCGGACGCGATGAACTCGCTGGGCGGCGCCGGTCTGTGGGACGAGCAGGACGGCTTCTACTACGACCAGCTCACGCTGGAGGGCAAGACCACGCCGCTGCGCGTGCGCTCACTGGTCGGCGTGATGCCGCTGGTGGCCGTCGAAATCCTCGACCAAGCCACACTCGAGCGCCTGCCTGGCTTCGCCAAGCGCATGCAGTGGTTCCTCGACAACCGCAAGGACCTCGCGCGGCGCATCGGCTACCTCGAACGCTGCGAAGCGCACGAAGGGCTGCGGCTGCTCGCGATTCCTTCGCGCGAACGGCTCGAGCGCATGCTGCGCTACGTGCTCGACGAGAGTGAATTCCTCTCGCCCTACGGCATCCGCTCGCTCTCCAAGGTGCACGCGCGCCAGCCGTTTTCGATCCAGCTCTCCGGCCGCACGTACACGGTCGACTACGCGCCGGGCGAGTCGAACACGACGCTTTTCGGCGGCAATTCCAACTGGCGCGGGCCGGTGTGGTTCCCGATCAACTTCCTCGTGATCGAAGCGCTCGAGCGCTACCACCACTTCTATGGCGACGAGTTGAAGGTCGAGTTCCCGACCGGTTCTGGCCGACGCGTGACGCTCGACGTCGTCGCGCACGAGCTCGCCGACCGCCTCGCGCGACTCTTCCTCCCGGACGAGAGCGGCCAGCGCCCCTGCCACGGCAAGAACCTGCGTTACCGCGACGATCCGCATTGGAAGGAGCTCGTGCTGTTCCACGAGTACTTCCACGCCGACACCGGCGCGGGCCTGGGCGCGAGCCACCAAACCGGTTGGACCGCGTTGGCGGCGCTGCTCATCGAAGACAAAGCGCGCACCCGCGTCGAAGGCGGGCGCGCGCGCGGTCTGGGCGAGACGAACTTCACGCGCCGGCCCGGCGCGCCGCGGCGTTCCTGACGACGCGCGCTCAGCGCGTGCGCGCCTCGCGCCACAGGTTCGGAGTGCAAGCGACGAGCTCGCCGCTCTCGTATAGCTCGTTGGCGATGCGCACCGACTCCAAGCCGGGCGCCGTCGCGACGAGGTGCATGTTCGCTTCGGCGACGACGGTCGACTCGACGCGCAAGCCACGCGCCGCGAGCCACGTGTCGATGCGCGCGCGATCCCAGCCGGCCGGGAACGTCGCGACCGCGCCGCCCGGAAGGGCAAGCATCGGCGCCGCGCTGCTCGCGCTCTCGTGAACGACGGGCGCGAACTTCACTTGCTCGCGGGTGAGGCTGCGCGCGAGGGCGTCGACGCCTTCCTGCGCGCGCACGCGCCACACGCGCACGCCGCGCGAGCTCTGCGGACGCTCCAGCGCCTGCGCATCGCGCGCGAGCACGGCCGCGCGCCCGGGCTCGCTCGGCGTGAGTTCCGCGACCAAGTCGCTCGAGAGCCACAACGCGCGCTTGTCGGCGCCGTCGTAGTACTCGATGCGTTCGACCAGGTCCTGTGCGGCGCGGTTGTTCTTGTCGCCCACCGGGCGAGCCTCCGAAGCGGGATTTTGGGCCGAGCGACCGGCGCTCGGCGTTGTGCTGCCTGAAGCGTCAGGCGCAGTGTTGGGCGCAGTGTTGGGCGCAGGACTCGGCGTGCTGGCGTCGACCGGCGGCGGAGCATCGGCGGCGCAGGCGCAGAACAGCGTGGCGGCAACGAGGATGGCGAAGGACTTCATGGTTCGACTTGGGGCGTGCTTGCGAAGAGGGTCGTGTGGAATCAGTTGCGGCCGCGGATGCGCAGGCCCCAGGACTTGAAGGTTCCGGTGTCGTTGGCGCCGAGGTCGCGCACCACCAGCGTCCACGTTCCGTCGGCCGGCTCGTCGAGGTGCACGTTCGTGCCGAACACCCAGTCGTCGTAGGACGAGGCCTGGTTGACGGCGAAGTTCGCTTCGCTGAGCACACTCACCGAGCCCGAGGGCGAGACCAGCGCGACTTGGAGGTCCCCCACGTACGGGTGGTCGTCCGCGTCGAAGCGCACCTCGACGTGTTCGATGAAGTTGATGCCACTGCCGACGACGGCGATGTCGTCGGACACGCCGGTGAGGTTGTTGTCCGGAATCGGCGTGTTGACGGCGCTGTCCGGCGTGTTCGTCGAAAGCAGCGGACCGACGCTCGTGTGCGTGAGCGCAACGGCGACCGCCGCCTCTGCATCGACGCAGCCAAAGCCGTATTTGTGGCTGAATTTCACGCCTGCGCCGTTGGTGAACCAGCTCGGATCGAGCGCGTCGTTCTGGCGCGCGGAGCGTGCGAGCACAAGCCGCAGGTCGCGCCAGGTCAGCCCCGGAGCGGCCTCGAGCACGAGCGCCGCGACTCCGGCGACCAGCGGCGTCGACGACGAGGTGCCGTTGAACGTGTTGGTGTAGTTCGGATCGAGGTAGTCGCCGGCCTGCGCTCCGTCGTTGACGCCCGCGGCGCCGGTGCGGTCCACCGTCGTGATGCCGTGGTTGTTGTCGCCCATCGAGGGCGCGCAAAGGAGCAAGTTGGCGCCGTTCTCGGAGTAGCTCGCCTTCTCGCCGTTGTCTCCGACCGCGCCGACCGCGATCACGCCGAAGTAGTTGGCCTGCCCGTCGCTGTTGGAGTTGTCGCCAGGGTTGGGACCGGAGAGTCCGCCGTTGCCGGCAGCCCACACGTAGATCAGGCCCAGCCCGTTGCGCCCGGTGGCGAGCCCCGTGTCGATCGCCGCGCGCCAGGTCGCGTTCGAACGCTGCGGAATCCCGAGCCCGTCCGCGGCGCCCCACGAGTTGCTGCTGATCCAGTTCGCGGCGGCGCTGCGCGTCATCGCGTTGGCTTCGTTGGCCGTCGTGAGGTTGAGAAGCAGGTTGTAGCCCACGAGTTGCGCCTCGGGCGCGGCGCCCATGCCGCCGACGTCGTTGAGCCCGATCGCGGCCGCAACTCCCGCGCACTCGGTCCCGTGGTCGCCGCCGGTCGGATCACTCGAGCCGTTGAGGTAGTTGAACGACAGACCCGGCGGCACGTTGAAGAGCAAATCCTCGTGCGCGATCTCGAGGCCGTCGTCGACGACCGCGATGCGCACGCCGTCGCCGAGGATGTTGACCGCGTGCACCGGCGCGACGTTCGCGTCCTCGCCGAAGGTTCCGCCGCCTTGCCCCGTGTTCACGAGGTGCCACTGATCGCCGAACAAGGGGTCGAAGTTCGCGCTGTCGGGCAGCGCCGCGACCACTTCGCTCGAAAGCGCGCTCTCGTCGCCGTTGGGGCTCACGGCCGTGATGGCGAGCACCACGCGCGCGGACGGCTGCGCATCGAGGTCGATGGTCTGCAGCGCCAAACCGTTGTTGTGCGCGATCGCCTCGACGAAGGACGCCTCCGCGCGTTCGACGCCGGCGTCGAGGTCGTAGTAGACGCGGTACGAACCGGCGCCGGCAGAGCCGTCCCAGGTCAGCCGGACGGTGTCGCCGTTCACGACCTGTGCGGCGAGGTTGGCAGGCACGGCCGGCGCAGAACCGCCGCCGCCCCCTCCACCACCTCCTCCGCCGCCGCAGGCTGCCAAGCTGCAAACAAGAAGCGAAGACCCAAGCTGTGCAACGTGTCTCATGGATTGTCCTGTACCGCGCGGCGGCCGCGATCGCAGAGCTGCGCACGAGAAGTACGCAATCCGCGGCGGCCAGCCATCACGCAAGTGGCAAAAAAATCGAGGGTGAACGCGCGAGCGGGCTAGCATTCGTGGCGCATGGCGTCTCGACCCCACCGCGACCTGCCGCAGCGCGAGCGCAAGACGCTCGACCGCGCGCTCTCGCGGGCCGGAGCCATGTCGCGTTCCCAAGCGCAGGAGGCGATCACCGCTGGCCGCGTGCGGGTGAACGGGCTGCGCGTCCGGGATCCACAGGTGTGGGTCGACCTCGAGCGCGACCGCGTCGAGCTCGACGACGCGCCGCTGCAGGCCAAGTCGCTGGTCTACTTCGCGTTCCACAAACCCGTTGGGTACGTGACGACGCGCAGCGACGAGCGCGGCCGCGCAACGGTGTACGAGCTGCTCGGCGACCTCGACTCGTGGATCGCGCCTGTTGGACGCCTGGATCGCGAGACGAGCGGACTGCTGCTGTTCACCAACGACACGGACTGGGCCGAGCGCGTGACCAACCCGCGTTCGAAGCTGTTCAAGCGCTACGAGGTGCTGGCGCGCGGCGCGCTCGACGAGGCGCAGCTCGAGCGGCTGCGCACGGGCGTGGAGCTCGACGACGGCCGCACGGCGCCGGCGCGCGTCGAGCGCCTGGGCGAACAGGGCCCGGACACGCGCCTGGCGCTGGCCATCGCCGAGGGCCGCAACCGCCAGGTGCGCCGCATGCTCGAAGCCGTGGGCAGCCGCGTGCTGGCGCTGCACCGCGTCGCGATCGGCCCGCTCGAACTGGGCGCCCTCGCCGCCGGACAAACGCGCAAGTTGAAGCCCTTCGAGGTCCGCGCGCTGGCTGGCTCCGTATGATCTCGCGCCCCATGGCGCGCACGGCCCCGTTCAAGCTCCTGTCCGACTTCGACGGCGTCTGGACCGACCAGGCCTTCGAAGCGCAGAACGTCAAGCTCTACCTCATCGCCGAAGCCGCGCGTCTCGCGGGCGTCGGCGCCGATCAGGCGCGCGAGCACTTCGAGGAGTTCGAGCGCCGCGTCAAGCTCGAGCCCGCGCGCTACGGCTGGGCGCCGGACGGCCGCATCACGGCCTACGTCGACGAAGATCCGTTCTGCGAAGCGAACGCGATCGCGATGCTGCTCGACGAGCGCCGCGACGAGCCGACGGCCAAGCGCTACCGCGACGCGGTGCTAGCGAGCGGCTTCGAGACGCTGACGAAGTTCGCCGACCACTGCTTCATGAGCGCGACCGCGGCCTTTCGCATCCAACACCCTCCGGCGTTAGTGCCGGGAGCGAAGCAGATGCTCGAGGAGCTGCTCGCACACGGCGTCGAAGTCGTGGTCGTGTCGAACTCGAGCTCCGAGAAGATCGTCGGCTGGTTCCGCCAGATCGGCGTCGACGCACGCGTCGAAGCGGGCGGCCAGATGCGCGTGCGCGGCGCCGCGCAGAAGATGACGCTCGGGCCCACCGACGCGTCGATCCAGCTCGCCGGCCGCACGATCCGCGTCGACCGGCCGCTGTACCGCAAGGTCTTCGACGAAGAAGAGCCGCAGATGGTGATTGGCGACGTGTTCTCGCTCGACCTCGCGCTGCCGCACGTGTTGCGCCGCGAGAAGCTCGCCTGCGCGCCGCGCGAACTCGTGCTGCGCCGCCATCCGCACACGCCGCGCTGGGTGCTGGACGGCCGCGCGGACGGCGCGATCGACCACGTGGTCGACTCCGTGCGCGACCTCGTCGCCCTGATCCGCCGCTAGACGCGCAAACGCCCCCCCCCCCGAGCCGCGCTCCCCCGCCATGCTGCAGAAACTCGCGCCCATCGTGCTGCTCCTGATCGCGGTCGCGATCGTGGTGCGGCGCCTGCCCAAGGTCGAGCTCGGCCACTCGGAGGCCTTCAAGAAGCGGCGCCTGGCGAACTGGATCCCGCTCGGCCTCGCCTACGCGTTCCTGTACTTCGGCCGCTACAACCTGTCGGCGATCGCGAGCGAGCTCGACAGGTCGGGCGTGCTCGCCAAGGCGATCTTCAACGAGATCGACGGCGTCGGGCAGTGGGTCTACGGCATCGCGTTCCTGATCAACGGGCCGCTGACCGACCGCTTCGGCGGTCGCGCGACGATGATCGCCGCGACAGCGGGTTCGGCGCTGATGAACATCGGCATGGCGCTGGTGTTCACGCGTTCGACCGCGGGCGAGCTCGACGCCGACGGGCTCAAGAGCGCGCTCTTGGTGCTCAACTCGGTCAACATGTACTTCCAGAGCTTCGGCGCCGTGTCGATCGTCAAGGTCAACGCGCCCTGGTTCCACGTACGCGAGCGCGGCGTGCTCGGCGGCCTGTTCGGGATCCTGATCTCGCTCGGTCTGTACTTCTCGTACGACTGGAGCCTGCGCATCTACGAGACCTTCAACGTCGCGATGGCGTTCTGGATCCCCGCGGCGGTGCTCGCGGCCTGCGTCGCGGTCGCCGTCGTGCTCGTGCGCGACACCCCGGCCAAAGCGGGCTTCGAAGATTTCGACACCGGGGACGCGAGTTCGGGCCAAGTCGGAAGCCTGTCGTTCGGCGAAGTCGTGCGGCGCATGTTCGCGCAGCGCGTGATCTGGATCATCGTCGGCATCGAGTTCTGCTCGGGCTTCCTGCGCCAGGCCGTGATGAAGCAGTACCGCCTGTACGCGAAGGCGGTCGGCGAGGGGGAGAGCTTCGTCTACGAGAACTGGGGCATGCTGCTGTGCATCGCCGGCATCCTCGGCGGCGTGTTCGCGGGCTTCATCTCCGACCACGTTTTCTCGAGCCGCCGCGGCCCGGTCTCGAGTGTGCTCTACGCCGGCATGCTGGTCGGCGCGATCTGCGCCTACACGCTGCTCGGCGAGCCCGCGCTCGGCTGGAGCGTGGTGTTCATGTCGCTGTGCGTGATCGGCGTGCACGGCATGCTCTCCGGCACGGCGTCGGCGGATTTCGGCGGCACGAAAAACGCGGGCCTTGTCACGGGCATCATCGACGGCTTCGTGTACTTGGGCGGCGGCGCGCAGGCCTTCCTCTACGGCGCGTACTTGCCCAAGGGCGACGAAGCCAAGGACCCGGCCAACTGGTCGATCTGGCCCACGGCGATGCTGCCCGTGGTCGTGGTCGGGCTGGTGCTGTGCGCGACGATCTGGAACGCGCGCCCCAAGTCGGGCAGCAAGCACTGAGCACGTTCAACGCGGCGGTTGTACGGCGCCGTACAACCGGCTGACTAGCGCGCCCGAACGCTGCCCCCGTGGCCTTGAATGATCCCCTCGCGCCGCAGGTGCGTCCCGAGCCACCAGCACTCCATTTCCAGTGCGTGAAACTCCGGGAATCGCGCTGGGTCGATCGTAGCGACCTTCACCACCATGCCGCTCGGCGTGTTCTCTTCGGCGAAACCATAGGAAACGGTCGGCCGGTTCGGACTCGTCTTCGGGTACGTGATGGGCGCGTCCCCATCCAGGCTGTGAACTTCGCACTCTGCGTTGCGTAGCAGTTCCGCAACGATCCGGTTCCGCTCCGTCTCGAGCTTGTTGCGCAGCGCGTAGTCCGCGAGCAACTTCTCCCCGTCGCTGAGTCCGGCGTACTTCGCCTCCAGTGCGGCAGTATCACCCGTCCACGGCGGATGTTGCGCAAGCGCGTCCTCGAGCGCCGCGAAACGCTCGCGCAGCAACGCGGGATCTGGCGCCAGCGCAGCGGGCTGAGACGCGCTGGACTCCACCGCGATTCGTTCCGGCAGTTCCACTCGATCCTGTGGAGCTTCGGAGCTCGGCGCGAACGAGCCGCGCTGCGACGAGGCTGCCTCGCCAGGATCTTCACTGCGCGATCCTTGGCCGTCGCTGGACCGCAAGCGGAGCCCCAAGAGCAATCCGCCGAGCAGCCCCAGCGTGACCCCGACACCAAAACTCAGCGAAGTTCTCATGGCTTCTGTTCGAAACTCGGTGCGAGGGCAACACCGGATGGCAGGTGGGAAGCGCCGCGTTCCAACTGCGGGGCCGTGGGTCGAGTCTAGCGGACACTGCACTGCGCGGTTTCGAGCGGCTGCTGCGGAGATTCGCCGGGCGCCGGAGCTTCAAAGCGCGCGGCGAAATCCTGCACAGGTCAGCTCAGTTGCATGGCATGCAGTGAACTTGACATTGGGATACCCGCACCCCGCCAGCACGAACGGTGTAGACCAGGGTTCCTCCGCACCTAAGCGCCTCCCCCGGAGGCCCGTCGTAATTGCAGACCGACGCGGCGGAGCAGCTCTTTGCTACGGCGCTGCCACGCAGCACCTCGAAGTCGCAAACTTGCCCCGCTGCCGCCTGCGCCGACACTTCAACTTCGAATTGGCACGACGCTGGAAGGCACGAACCTAACAGCTGACAGCAACCAGGTTGTACGGCGCCAGAGCAATTTGTCTCACGCCTCCGGCGCGCATCGCGCGCCGGAGGCGTGAGACAAATTGCTCTGGCACCGTACAACCCAGGCGTCAACGCGACGCGCGCTGCACTGCGGCTAGCACGTCGGCGCGAGCCGCTTCTGACTCGAGTTGCTGGCGTCGGTACGCCATGTCGTGCGCAAGGCACTCGCCAGGAGAGATGTGGTAAACCTCGGCGCGCCGTCCCCCGCCGTACGCCCGGATCGCCACGATGACGCCGGGCTTGGCCGGTGTGCCCAGCGACGGGTCCTCGTATTCGAACTGACCCGCAGCGCGCTTCAGATCCATCCACTGTTCTCGAGCCGCCACTTTCTCGTCGCCGAAGAGTTCCCAACGTCGGCGGCGCTCGCCGAGGAGGAGCCGAAGTGCGACAGCCTCATCACTGGACAACACAATCTTCTGAGGATTGAGCTCGGGGTCGGCGAGATACTCGTCCAGCTGAAAGACGTATCCACGTCCGGCGTCGAAGTCGACGGCTCCATCCCACTCGGGCGTCGACAACGAGCCAACGGCCGGTCCCGGTGGATGAGGTTCGGTCGATGCCGACGATGCGTACTCAAGACGCTCGGACACCACTGGGTCGATCTCGGACGCCGCGGGCGATGCGGACTGCGCAGCGCCGCTGGGGTGTGCGGCTTGGACTGGCTCAGCGGGATCAAGCAAGACGAGCACAACGCCCGCGACGGCAATTCCAGCGAGGAGAACGCCTAGAACCCGATTCTTTGAGCCCATGCCTGTACCGTAGACACCAGGGGGGGGCAAGTCGAGCAGTCCGTGGACTCGGCTGGAATTGCGGCGCGAGTCCCCTTCTCGAGCACGATCGACTGCGTAGGAGACGGGACGAGGAGGCGGGCCTACCCAGGACTCCAACAACAACGCCGCCGGCCGCCGGAGCCCCAAGGCTCGCGGCGGCCGGCGGCGCCAAGAACAGAAAGCTCAGCGCAGAGCGTTGCGCGAGTTCGAGTCGCCGCGACGCTCCTGGAGGTGCGTGCGCAACTCGCGCAGCGCGCTGCGCAGTTGCTCGACCTCGGCTTGCATGTCGCGCAGCGCGCCACGCAGTTCTTCGGTCGCCGCCTCACGGCCGCCGTCCGCAGCGAACGCGTTGCGCGCGAAGACGCCGCTCAATGCCGGGAACTCGCGCAGCATCGGCGCGTTGGCCGGTTGGGTGTCAGGCGCGTCGCGCTTGAACAGCCCGCCGACCACCGGCAACTGGGACAGCAGCGGCGCCTGAGAAGGCTGCGCGCCGAGCGCGGCGGTGCGTCCGAGCGAGCCGCGCAGAACGGTCACAGGACCGACTCCGCCCTCGAGCTCGATGGTGTCGACCTCGCTGGGCTCGTCTTCGACCTGTTCCACTTCGATCACTTCGCAGGGCTCCGTCGCTTCCTCGCACTCCGAGGCGCCGCCACCCTGCGCGCCGAAGTAGTAGACGTTCGGCGCATCGTCGCCCTCCGCGGGCGCGCCGAGGTAGAAGCCAGAGACGAGCCCGTCGGAGTAGAGCTTGGCGACGCCGTCGACGTCGAAATCGAATTCCTCGAACTGCTCGGCCCACTGGGCTTCGTGCTCGGCGAGCTGCTCCGCCCACTGGGCCTGTTGCTCGGCGAACTCTTCGGCCCACTCGGCCTGGCGCTCGGCGAATTCATCCGCCCACTCGCCCATCTGCTCGGCGAGTTCTTCGGACCACTCCTGCGCCTGCTCGCCGAACGCCTCGAAGCGCGCTTCGCCGTCAGGGCCCGTGATCACAGCCACGCCGTGTTGGCCGGGCTGCATCGAATAAACGCGCACGCGGCTGGGGCTGCAGTCCGCGTCGTCCGAAGGCGCCGCGGGCGCAACAGCGATGCCGTTGGGCAGGTGAATCTGTCCGCCCGGGAGCGCACCGGCGCCGGGCTGGATGCGGATCACGCGCGCGTTGCCGCCGCGAGCTCCGCCCATGCCGCCGCCAGCGCCGCCACCCGTGCTGCCGCGCTGCCCCTCGAGGGCGCGCAGTCGCTCCTCGAGCTCGCGCACGCGCTGCTCGAGCTCCCGCTCGCGCGGCGTCGAGTTGGAGTCCGCGGACGCGCCGTTGCGCGTCTTGCGCTGCGTGCGCGCGAGCTCGCGCAACTCGACCTCGACACGCTCGCGAGCCTCTTCCGACTCTGCACGGGCGCGGTTCATCTCTTCGCGCGCGCGGGCCATGTCGCTGCGCGCACGCTCCTGGGCGCGGCGCATCTCGCCCTGCGCCTGCTCGCGAACGCGCTCGGCCTCGGCGCGCATGCGCTCGCCGTCCGCGCGCATGCGCTCGCCGTCGCGCTGCATCTTCGCGCGCGCGTGCTCCATCTCGTCACGCTCGGCTTCGATCTTCGCGCGAAGCTTCGGAGTCGGCGAAGGCGCGCTCGGCGCGACGGCGCGCACCTTGACACGCGACTTCGCAGTTGCGGCCGGCGCGCTCGGCGCGGCGGGCGCACACGGAGCGGAAGGCTCGCAGGGTTGGACGGCCTTGGGCGCGCGCGCGGGCGGCTGCGCCGGCCGCGTGTCGAGCGAACCGTTCGGGGCGACCGGCGCGAGCTGACCGCCCTGGTAGCGGAACACCTTCGGGCGGCGCTCCTGGCTGTGCGGGGCAGTCTCGATCGTGGCGACGTCTTCACCGCCGTCGGCGAGCGCTTCGAGTTGCGCCGCCCGCTCGGCGACCTTGTTCGATTGCGCGGGACCGGAGGCGAGCAGCGCCGCGGCGGCCATCGGCGCCTTGCTGTTCGGGGCGGTCGAGCATGTGCTTGCACTCGAGGTCGAGCACAAAGCGTTCGTGGTGCTCGAAGAGCACAGGGCGTTGGTCGTGCTCGAAGAGCAGAGGGCGTTGCTCGTGCTCGAAGAGCAGAGGGCGTTGCTCGTGCTCGAACAGCTGCTGGCGGTCGAAGCCGCGCAGCAGTTCGACGAAGGCGCAGCGGCCATCGTCTGCGCCGTGCACGGCGCCGTGCAGGAACTCTGCACCGCGGCGGTCGTGACGCCGCCGGCGGCGAGACCAAGGGCGGACAGGGACAAAATCAGCTTCATCGCGGGAAACTCCTCAAGTCGCGGACATCGAAGGGAGTGCTCGAAGGATGGGCTGGCATCGACTCGAGCGTTTCGAGCACTTGGATCATTTGGCCGAGCGCGGCGCGCCGGCGGTCGAGCGCGTCGACGCGCTCGGTGAGCAGATCGAGCACGCGCACGAGGCGTTCATCGCCGCCCGCGCCGTGCGCCAGTTCGTCGCGCAACGGGCCGAGCTCGCTGCGCAGCAGGCCCAGACTCTCCGAGAGCAGCTCGAGCTCTTCTTCGAGAGCCGAGCGCTCGTCGGGAGTCGACGCGGCCTTGGGCGCGCCGGACGAGGTGTTCGAGAGCGCCAGTTCGAACGCGGTGCGCACCACGCGCTGCGCGCCCTCGAGAAGGCGCCCGGCGCCGACGCCGAGCACGGAACGCTCTGCGCGCTCTTCTGCGTCGGACGGAGTGCTCGCGGATTCGATCATCGCTCCGAACTCGCGCGACTCCGACGTGTTGGCGCTCGACGCGTCGCGCTCGCTCGGCGCCGAGACGCCGGGAACGACGAGCACGAGAACGCCGAGTCCGGCCGCAGCCAGCGGCGCGCCCCAACGACGCGGCTCGTCGTCCTGCGCGCGCGGCTCTTCTTCGTCGAGCAGGCGCTCGATGCGTTGCGCGAGGCGGCAGCGGCCGTGCATCTCGGCCATCGACGTCGCGGGCAACGCGCGCGGCGCGCCGACCACCCACTCGGCGATGCGCGCGAGGCAGCTGGCGAGCGCCAAGCGATTGCCCGTGCGGCGCGCGGCCCAGTCGTCGCAGGCGAGTTCGGCGAGGTCGTGCAGCTCCGCGCGGGCGACGCGCAGAAGCGGCTGGAAGAAGAACACGCGCTCGACGAGCCAGGCGAGCGAGAGCCACAGCGGGTCGCGGCGCATCAGGTGCGCGAGCTCGTGCGCGAGCATCGTCGCCTGTTCGTCGGGACCGAGCTCGACCAGCGCGCGCGGCGGCACGCAGATCGCCGGGCGCAAGAAACCGAAGCTCACCGGCGCGCGCAGCTCGGGCGCGACGTAGAGCCGCACGTGGCGGCCGCGCGGGAAGGCGCGCGGGATGAGCTCGTCGAGCGTGGCGCGCAGTTCGCCGTCCTCGAGTTCGCGCCGGCCGCGCATGCAACGCGCCAGGCGCAGGCACAACACGCCGAAGGTCGCGAGCACCGCGAGTGCGAACAACGACCACACGAGCAGGCCGTGCGCAGTCCACTCGCGCCAGCGCGTGGCCAAGCTCGCGAAGAGCGGCGGCGCGGGCTGGCTCGAAGGCGCGGGTGCGTCGGACGCAGCGGCCGCAGGCGCCGGAGCGACGTCGCCAAGCGCGACGGCATCAGGCGCCGTGTGTGCAGCTGCGCCCGTCGGCTCGTCGACGTGTTCGAACAGCGACGGCGCTTCCGTCCGCGACGGCGCGGAACGCGCAATCGGGGCGCTCGGCGCGACGGCGACCGCGCCGCGAGCTTCGCTCAGCGTCACGGCAACGTCGTTCTCCGTTCGGTCGGCGTCCTGCGCCGTGGCGTCGCTCGTACGCGTTCGAAGCGCAGCGGGCTGTGTCGACGCGACGTCCGCGTCGCGCTCGACAACCAGCGGTTGCTCCGCTTGGCCAGCCGCCGCGAAGTTCGGCTCCGCCGCGCGCGGCGACAACTCAGGCGCGGCGTCGCGCGCAATTTCGTTCGCCTCCGCAGCGCTAGCGGCCAGCGGCGCCTGTGCGCTCTCTTCGGCGTGCAGCGTCCAGTGGAACAGCGGCGTTTCCATGCTCGCGCCCACTTGCACGAGCGCGGTGAAGATCCCGCCGAACATCGCCGTCTTCCACAGGCGTTCGCGCGCCTCGAGCGAGCGCACGAACCGCGGTCCGATCAAACACGCGAGGCCCAGCAGCAGCGTGCTGTGGATCGCGAAGGTCAGTACGAAGGCGAGCGCCTGCAACGCCCACTCGCCCCAGTTCAGCTCGGGGAGCGCCATGGCTTACTGCCCTCCCTTGCGCCGCGACTCGATCAGCTTCTGCAGGCGCGCAAGTTCGCCGCGGTCGATCTCCTGCTCGGTGATCAGGTGCGAGACCAGCGCCGCGACGTCGCCGTCGAACAAACGTTCGGTCAGGTCCTCGACCATCGTGCGGCGCACGTCCTTCTCCTCCACCGCCGGCGCGTAGATGAAGAAGCGGCCTTCGGAGCGGTGCGTCACCACGCCCTTGCGCTCCATCTTGGTGAGCATGGTCGCGATCGTGGTCGGCGCGCGGCGGTGTTCGCGCGGCAGCGCCTCCTGGACGCGCCCGACGCTCGCTTCGCCTTCAGCCCACAGCACGCGCATGATCGCGTGTTGCAGCTCGCCCAGATGGTGGATGCGGTCCTTGTCCTTCATGCTGCGTAGGTCCTCTGGGCTCTTCGGCCCGCGCACCAAACTACTGAGGTAGTTACGAAAAGGGCAGCCCCCTGCGAGCCCGGCGCGGGAAAAATCCTGTTGGCGTTCTGTACGCGAGCCATGGGCGGGCCTCAGCGCACCCGCAGCAGCGGCGTGAAGTAGCGGTAGTAGACCTCGAGCGACAGCACGCACATGGCCGTCGAGTACACCAGGTCGCGCTCGTCGTCGCCGGCGTACTCGCAGTAGACGTCGAGGCTCCCCCACGAGCCGTCCTCGGCCTGCGCGGGCGGCAGCGACTCCTTGAGCGCCAAGTTCCAGCGCTCCCACTCTGCTCCGCCGCGGCGCAGCAGCGCGAGGCTGCCGTAGTACCAGAAATACAAGTTGCCGGCCGCGCGCTGCACGAAGGCGTCTTCACCTTGCCAGCGGTAACCGTCGGGCGCGCAGGCGCTCACGAAGTTGACCGCCTCGCGCCACTGCGGGCTGGCGAGGTCTTCGCCCAACAGCGAGAGCGCGAACAGCGCCGCCGGCGTCGAGCCCGGCAAGGTCGCGTAGCCCGAACGCAGGCGCGCGGGATCGTGGCTGTAGCGGAAGCGGCGCAGTTCGGCGTCCCACGCATTGCGTAGAAACTCGTGGGCGCGATCAAAGGCCGCGTCGGGCACTTCGATGCCGCCCAGCCGCGCCGATTCGAGCGCCATCACTTGCCAAGCCGTGATCGACGCGCGAGGCCAGCCGTCGAAGGTCTCACCGCTCGGATAGAAGTAGCTCCAGCCGCCGTCGGTGCGCGCGTCGTCGCTCGCGAACTGCTCGGAGAGAATGCGCTGCACCGCGCGCTTCACGGCCTCGCCCAAGCGCGGCTCGCGCGTCAACGCGTAGCACTCCGCGAGCGCGTAGGTCGCGATGCCGTGGCCGTACGCCTCGCTGTCGCCGAAGTGGCCCGTCGCCGCGTCCTGCGTCGACAGCAGCCAGTTCACGCCGAGGTCGGCGACGCGCGCGTACTGGGTTTCGCCGCCGGGAACGTGCCCAGCGCCGAGGAAAGCGAGCAGCGCGAGCCCGCTCTTGCCGACGCGCACGTCGTGGTACTTGTCGCGGTAATCGTTGCGCGAACCCCACGACCCATCGCGACGCTGCCGCGCCGCGAGGTAACGCAGTCCGTTCGCAACCGCGCGCTCGGTCTCGACCGTTCCGCCGTGCTCGCGCAGCGCGACGTCCTTCTCGGCGCCGAAGCGCGAGCGGTACGGCGTGTCGTCGAGCTTGCGCGGTGCGGGCGGGGTCGCGTCCGCGGCCGAGCGCGGCGCCGCGGCGAGCGGTTGCGACGCGGGCGCCGAGGCCTCGTTCGTTTCGGAAGCCCGCGGCGCGGAAGCAGCGGGCGCTTGGGGTCCGCTCAACTCGCCCGGGGAAGCGCTTCGCCGCGCCGCGATCGCCGACGGCGCAGGCGCGCTCGAAGGCGCATCCGTTTCGAGAGTCGCGCGTTGGCGCGTTTCGCTCGGCAGCGCGAGCTCGGGCCCGTTCGCGAGCGCGGACGACGCGCTGCTGCGCTCGCCCGCAGCCGGAGTGAAGCTGCGGGCTGCACTCGGCGTCGGCGCGTTGCCGCGTGCGAGCGCTCCAGCGCTCGGCGCCGCACTCTCCGCAGGAGCTTCGACGCCTCGAGCGACTTGCGCGCGTTCGATTCCACCGCCGCGCTCGTCGCCCGGTGCGTCCGCGCGTTCGCTCGCAAACGAGCGCGCTTCGAGCGGCGCCGCGGCGCGTTCACCGGCTTCGAGGCGCGGACGCGCTTCGCTCGGCAGCGCGAGCGCGACCGATCCGGCCTGCTCTGCAACGGCGCTCGAACGTTCGACCTCGGCTCCGCGGAACACTCCGGTCGCGGGCGCGTCGCCTTGTTCCGCGCTGCGCCGCGCGAGCTGTGCGGCCGCAGGCGCTTCGCCCTCGACGCGCGGCGTCTCGATGCGCGCAGCCTGCGGGCCGGATGGCGCCTGCTCGCTGCGCGCGAGGTTCATCGCACTCGGCGCGGGCGCGGCGCTCGCGCTCGGCTCCGCGCTGCGGCGCTCGCGCGTCTCGTTCGGCGCCGCGAGTTCGGGCGCGACGGCCGGCGCGGCCTCGCTGCGCTCGAACTCCAACGCGCGCGCGCCGGGCGCTTGCGCACGTTCGGATTCGCCGCGCTCGAGCACCTCGGCCGCGGGCGCAGCGCTCTCGGGCTGCGCCGCCTGCGCGAGTTCGACGCGCTGGGGCAACTCGTCTTCGCGCACACGGGCTTCGCGCCGCGGCTGCAACTGCCCGCCGCGCTCGGCGAGCGCGCGCCGTTGCTCCGCCGGCGCTTCGAGCCGCACGCGGATGCGTTTCTCGCGCGCATCGTCTTGCTGCCACAGCTCCGCGTCCGGATACAGGTAGCGCAATAAGAGCAGGATCAAGAGGTGGGCGAGCACGCTCGCCAGCACGCACTTGTAGAGGAGATCGAGCTCTTCCCAGCGCTTCGACAGCGCGGCGACCAGCGCCAACAGCAACAGGGCCGCCATCAACGCAAGGTCAGCCCATCCCCGCGCCGGCGCGGCGCCCAGGAAGAGCTCGATCGATCGCGAGACCAGCAATTCGGTCTCGGGCGCGCCTTCGCGCGTGAAGTGCAGCGTGAGTCCGTCGGCCGTCGTCGACGGCGCGCGCTCCGCAGCGGGCGAATCGAGTCCCGCGATGCGCTCGGGGGCGAGCCACGCGCCGTCGTCGCGGAAGCTGCGGTGCAGGTCGAAGTCGGCGCCGCCCAAACGTCGGTTCGACGCGAAGTACAACGCGCGGCCGTCGCTCGTGACGAACGGATCGCGTTCGTCGAACGTGCTCGCGAGCGCGTCGACGCGCTCGACCACGCGCCGCTCGCCCTCTTGGCGCTCGAGGTACACATCGAAACCAGCGCCGCCGCGGTCGCTGGAAAAGTACAGCGCGCCGGCCGACGGCGCGGGCTCCGTCTCGTTCGCGCTCGTGTTCGCGAGCACGACAAGTTCGGGGGCGCCGAACGACACGCCGTCGAAGCTCGCGCGGTACAGATCGAGTCCGCCGGGACCGCCCGCGCGGTCGCTCGCGAAGTACAGCTCGCCCGCGCCCCAGGCCGGCGCGAGGTCGTCGGCGCCGCTGTTCAGCTCGACGAGCGCGCGCGCTTCTCCAGGAACGCCGCCGACGAGTTCAGCGAGAAACAGATCGGCGGCGCCGCCTTCGTCGCCGGCGCGGAACACGAGCCAGCGTCCATCGGGCGAGAGCCGCGCGTGCGACTCGCGCTGCGGCGTGTCGAGCGCGCCATCCAGCGCGCGCGGCGCTTCCCACACCGCCATCCGCAGGCGCGCATCGTCGCGCGCGTAGCTCCCCGCTCCGTCGCGGATCGGGCGCAGCTCGAACACGAGCGGCACGATCCAGCGGTTGAGCGCCAGCAACGCGGCGCCGGCCAGCGCCATGGCGATCACGAGATTCTTGGCGGCGACGGCGCTCTTCACGTTCGGCCCCCTAGCTTCCTTCGAGCGTTCCGACGGCGAGGTTCGACAGCCCCGCCTGTCCGCAGGCGTCCATCACTCCGACGATGTCCTCGTGGTGCACGAAACGATCACCGCGGATCGTCACGGGCGTCTGCGGATCGCGTGCGGCGGCGGCCGCCAGCTCGCGCTGCAGTTGCTCGCGCGCGAGCACGCGGCCCGAGAGCGTGAGCACACCCTCGCGCGACACGTTGATCACGAGTTCTTGCTGCTCGACGTCGCGGCGCTCGGCGCTCTGCGCCTCGGGCAACTCCAGACGCAGCGCTCGCTCCGGATCGAGGAACGTCGTCGCGCACAGGAAGAACACGAGCAGCAGGAACACCAGGTCCGTCATCGAGGTCAGGTTGAGCGCCTGTTCGTCGAGCGGCTCTTCATCGCGCAGGTGCATGGCGAGGCTCCTACGCGGGTTGGGCGGCCGCTTCTGCGGGCGCGGACGGAGCAGGCGGCGGCGCAACCGGCGCGGGCGCGATGGCGCCGCGACGCAGCGTTTCGGCCGAGCGCGCGTACAGCGCTTCGACGTCGCGCGCGAAGCGCTCGACGCGCGATTTGAGCCAGTAGTAGAGGACCTGCGCCGGCACGGCGATCGTCAGTCCCGCCGCCGTCGTGACGAGCGCCTGGCTGATCCCGGAGGCGAGCAGCTCGGGCCTGCCCAGACTCGCGTTCGATGCGACGGTCGAGAACGCAACGATCATCCCGTACACCGTTCCGAGAAAGCCCAAGAGCGGCGCGAGCATCGCGATGTAGACCAGCGGCTTGAGGTTCGCCGACAGCGAACGCACTTCGCGCATCCCGGCCTCCTCGACTTCCTTCTCGCGCTCGAGGTACGGCGCATCCCAGCGCGTGAGTCCGGCGCGCAGCACGCGCGCGGCGGGCGTCGTGTGCTTCTGGAGCACTTCGAGTCCGCGTTCCACGCCGCCGACCGCGAGCGCGGGCAGCACGTCGCTCTCGAGCGCCTTCACGCCGAGCGCGCTGGAACGCAGGCGCAACGCACGCTCGAACGCGTAGGTGAGCGCAACGAGCGAACACAGCGCGAGCGGGATCATCACCGGGCCGCCGGCGAGGACCATGTCGAAGACGCTGTCGAGGCGAGCGCCGGCGATCGGCGCAGAGTTCTCTTGCAGAAGGGACATCGGACGAAACTCCTGGGTTGTAGGCGTGTGCGGAATCAGCGCGGCAACGCGGCCAGTCGCTCGCGGGCGCGAGCGGCGAACGGAGACTTGGCGTGCTTCTCGAGCACTTCCGAATAGCGGGCGCGCGCTTTGTCGACGCGTCCGAGCGCTTCGAGTTCGCCGCCGGCGAGCACGAGCGCCTCGGCGACGATGTCGCCGCCCTCGTAGAGCAGCGCGACCTTGAGGTGTTGCGCGAGCGCTTCTTCGTGGCGGCCCGCGGCGCTGTCGAGCTTGCCGAGCTCGAGCCGCGCGCGCGCGCCGAACAGGCCCTTGTCCGCCGCGGCGACCTTCTCGAAGGCGGCCTTCGCACCGCGTTCGTCGCCGCGCGAAGCGACGGCGCGTCCGCGCCACAACTCAGCTTCAAGCGCGCCCTCGGCGTCCTTCGAGCGCTTGGCGAATTCGCTCAGCGCGCTCTCGCACTCCTTCCAGCGTGCGAGCTCGCCGCACGCGACGCCGAGCTTGAGCAGCGCCTTGGGCGTGCACGCGTGTTTGGGCAGGTCCTTGGAGAAGCTCGCGAGCTGCTGCACGACCTCTTCGAAGCGCCGCTGTCGGAAGCGGCACTCCGCGGCGAGGTAACGCGACTCGCCTGCGAGCTCGTGGCCCGCATGTTCGGCCGCGACCCGCGCGAAGTTGGCCGCGGCGTCGTCAAGCCGCTCCTCGCGCAGGTGCACGAAGCCGAGCTTGTAGAGCGCCTGGGCCGCGACGTTTGGCGCCGCCGCCGACAGCGCGAGTTCGTACAGCCCACGCGCGCCGGACAGGTCGTTCGTCTCGAAGCGCAGCTCGCCCGCGAAGAAGCACGCTTCGGCCAGCGCCGGACGCGCCGCTTCCGCGGGCCCCAGCTTCCACGCCGTGCGCAGCGCCGCTTCGGCTTCGTCGCCGTCCTTGGCGTCGAGCGCGATCCAGGCGCTTTCGAGCAGGATTTCGGCCTGCACCGCGCGTTCGCCGCGCGCCTTGCCGAGCAGTTCGTCGAACAACGCGCGCGCTTCCTGCGGAGCGCCGCTGTCCTTCAACGCTGCACCAGCGAGGCGGGCCGCGCCGAGCAACTTGCGCGGCTCGTGGCCGAGTTGCGCGAGCTTGCGGTAAGCAGCGACCGAGGCTTCGCGCTCGCCGGCGCGGCTGTAAGCCCACACGGCGAGTTCGGCGACCGAACGCGCCAGTTTCGACTCCAGATCGGTGCGTTCGACGAGCGGAGTGATCTCGCGCGCGGCCTGCTGCGCGTCCCCGCCTTCGTACAAACACCACGCCAGCGCGTAACGCGCCGCAGCGGCGCTCTCGTGCTCCGGCCAACGCTCGAGCACTTCGCGGTAGCGCGCCACCGCCTGCTCACGCCGGCCTTCGCGCGCGTCGCGCTCGGCGAGTTCGAGCAACGCCCCCACGACCGCAGGCGCATCGGGGTGATCTTTCGCGAGCTGGGCGCTCCAGCGCGCGGAGTTCTCCTGGTCCAGCCGCGCCAGTCCGGCGAGCGCCTCGGCGGCGTGCGCGCCACGCGGCTCGCGCTGCACGTACTCGCGCCACGCCGCGATGGCCGCCGGCGCGTCGCCGAGCTTGTCGGCCGCGCGCGCGAGCACGAACAGCGCTTCGCGCGCTTGCGGCTGGTCCGTCAACTCGGAAACGACGCGCTGCGCAGCCTCACGCGCGCCGTCGGCGTCGCCAGCGAGCAGCGCACACCACGCCGCGCGCAGTCCGGCGCGCGCGCGTGTGCTCGCGCCGGCGCTCTCGACATCCGCGGCGCCAAACGAGCGCGCGGCAGCCGCGTAGTCCTTGCGCGCGAGCGCAGCCTCGCCGCACACCAGGTGCATCTCGGGCGCGTAGCTGCTCTTGGGGAAGCGCTCGAGCACGCCGCGCGCGTGCCGCGCCGCGTCGTCGAGCGCGCCCGCGTTGAACGAAGCGATCGCCGCGGCGTGCAGCGCGTAGTCGCTCTGCGCTTTCGAGTAGCTCGCCGCGGCTTCGTCGGCGCGGCCGAGCGCCGTGAGCGCGTCGCCGCGCAGCACGTGAAGCCGATCGGCGGCGTCGCCGCTGGGTTTGGCGGCCAACGCAGCGTCGAGCGTCGCCACGGCGTTCGCCGCGTCGCCCGATTCGAGCAGCGCGCGCGCGAGCCAATACGCCGCTTCGGGATCGCCCGCTTGTTCGCGCAGCGCCCGCGCCGCGCCGCGCGCGTCGCCGGCCAGCAGTTGCTGCACACCTTGCTGGAGCCGCGCTTCCGCAGCGAATTCGCCCTGCGGTTCCTGCTTGAGCACCGCGCCAAATCGCTTGGCGGCGTCCGCATGGTCGCCGAGCGCCGCACTCGCAAACGCGCCGCCGCGCAGCGCACGCACCAGGAATGCACCGCTGCGCGCGGAATCGAAGGCTGCGAGCGCTTCGCGCGGCCGGCCGGCGGCGAGGTGCGCTTCGCCCGCGAGGTAGCGCAGTTCGGCGACGCTCTCGTGCTTGGCGTAGCTCTTCTGGTACGCGTCGATCAGCTCCACGGCCTCGTCGTGGCGGCCGAGTCGGAAGGCGCACCAGCACAATCCGTAGCGCGCTTCGCGCTCGTACTCGCTGTCCGCTGGGACGCGCGCGTAACTCGCCTGCGCCGCGGCGAAGTCGCCGGCCGCGAAGCGCGCTTCGCCGAGGAAGAACTCCGCGGCCGGCGCGAGGTAGTGCTCGCGCATCGAACGCAGCTTCTCGAAGGCCGCCGCCGCTTGTTCGGCCCGTCGGAGCTCGAGTTCGCACTGGCCCAGGCGAAACAGCACTTCGCCGCGGAATTCGAAGCTCTCGAGCTTCGCGAGCGCCGCGTACTCGTCGCGCGCGCTCTCGCGCTGCCCGAGCTCGAACAGCGCCGTCGCGAGCCGATAACGCGCGAGCGCGGCCTTGGCGTGGCGCGGGAAGTCCGCGAGGAAGCTGCGCGCCTCGCGCGCGGCGAGCTCCCACTCCTTCTCGTCGCACAGGCCGACCAGGAAGCCGTAGCGTTCGTCCGCGCTCTCGCCCTGCGCGGGCTCGGGAGCGGAAACAGCCAGAATCAGCGGGAAAAGCAGGGCTTGCTGGAGCAACGGGAACACGGCCAGGACCTCCGAGACGGGCGTTCAACTACCGCGGTAGCTTGTAACTACCTAGGTAGTGGAAGCGGGCGGAGCTGGCAATGGGCCAGTTGCTTTTTTCGCAAGCGCTACGCCGGGAGAGGCCTATGGCGATGGCCGGGTCGCTCTCGTCTCCACCGCACCTGCGTGGGCGCAGTCCGCCGATTCGATTGCGCAGGCGCGATCGTGACCACGCAGATCGCGCCCATTGAGACAGTCCGCGGGCCGCTCGTTACGGCACAACCCAGGCTTCGGCAGACGTGGCTCCACGGCGACGAACGTGGACGAACCCGCCGCCGACGCGGCGTTGTGCGTACTCCAGGGACGAGACCAGGCCCGCGCCCCAGCTGGCGAACGCGACGCCGCTCGGCGCGGACGGCAATCGAGCGGGCATGAAGAGCGCGCGATTCGCCGGATACGCGCCGAACGGCGCATCGAAGCGGTCTAGAGGCGCGAGCGACTTGCCGCTCAGCACGAGGGCCGTCGCGCCAGCGGTGACGGGCGGGTTGTACGCGCGCCTCAATGTGAGGAAGAGCTCGCGTACGCCGTCGCCGTCCTCGTCGTCGATGAGCGTCAGGTGCGAGGCGCCGCCGTCGAACTCGCCGCTGGACTCCCAGCGCTGAAGCCGCTTCCCGTCGCGACCCGAAATGCAGAACACAGAGCCGCTGGTGCCGCCTTCGATCGGATCGAAGCTGGCGACGTAGAAGTCGCGCTGGCCGTCGCCGTCGACGTCCTGGGCCTCGGCCCCCGAGACCACGTCCTGCCCGGACGACCACAAACCGCTGGCTGTCTCGTCGACAGCAACGATCAGCTTGCCGCTCTTGCCAGAGACGACCGCGACGACGCCCTCCGACTCCGATCTCCGCGCGATGATGTCCACCACTCCATCCGCGTCCACATCGCCGACCGACGCCGCCGAACCCCGCACGGAACGATAGCGATCGACATCCGCCGTCCACGTGCGGCTTGGGAGCAGCGCGGGGCTCTTGTTCGCGCGCTGGACAACCAACTCCGCAGCGCCGTCGCCGTCTTCGTCGGGGATCCACGCGACGACGCCGGACGCGTCGCGAACCACCGTCGACTTCGGGGCCTGGGTTGCGACCAGAATCCGGACGCCGTCCATAGCCACGAAGGCAAGCAACTCCGGAGCGCCGTCGCGGGCGCCGATCGAGGTCAGGCAGTCGGCATCGATCGGGACCTCGACGCCAAGATCGAGTTGTTGCAGGAGTTGACCGTCCCTCGACGAGATCACCTCGAAGCGCGCCGTCCGCGGCGTCTCGCTCTCCGACAAGATGGGAACCGATCGAGAAACCAGCGCGACATCGCGGCTTCCGTCGCCGTCGAGATCTGTCCAAGCGCCCGCGATGGCGACGGAGTCGCGCATCCCGCTCAGCTCACGGGATGCGAATACAGGCCAGACCGCGAGGAAGAGGCCACACGCCACTGAGAGAGTGCATTGCGACAGGCTTTGGTCTGCTCTTCGCACCCGCTCAATGTAGCGCGCTTCAATCGAGCCGCTGCGCAGCCCCCGCGAAGCCCAGTTCGCGCAGCGCCGCGCGGATCGTCGCGGCGGCCGAGTCGAACTCGGCGGCGGGCACGTCCTTGCGCTGGCGCGCGAAGTCCATGTCGCTCGGCTGGTCGAGCTGCATCAAGTGGAGGTGCGCGTGCCGCACTTCGAGCCCGACGATCGACAGGCCCACCTTCTGGCAACCGAAGCCCTTGCGCATCGCCAGGCTCACCTTGCGCGCCACCTCGAACACGTGCGCGTTCAGCTCGGCCGGCATGTCGTTCCAGTGGTCGATCTCGCGCCGTGGCACGACCAACGTGTGCCCGGGCCGGATGGGCTGGATCGAGAGGAACGCGACGCAGTGCTCGTCGCGCCACACGAAACGCCCGGGAAGCTCGCCGTCGATGATGCGCGTGAAGAGGGTCGGCATGGTGGGTTGCTCGGCACGGATCGTAGCGCGGGCGGCGTCCGTGGCCCGCACCAGGACACCTGCAACATCGCCGGCAAACCACGCTTGCCGCGCCGCGCGCAGCGCGTACCCTCTTTCGCCCCGTGAGCCTCCTGATCGTCGACAACGTGTCCCGCCATTTCGGCGCGCAGGAAGTGCTGCGCGGCGTGACGTTCCAAATTGATCCGGGCGAGAAGATCGGCCTGGTGGGACGCAACGGCGGCGGCAAGACGACGTTGCTGGAGCTGATCGAGGGCCTCGACAAGCCCGACGGCGGGTCGATCACGTTCCGCAAGGGCGCGCGGCTGGGCCACGTGCCGCAGATTCCGCAGTTCGAGCCCGGGCAGACGGTGCTGGGCTACGTCGAGGGCGGGCTGGTGCGCGCGAAGGAAGTCGAGGCGGAGCTCGCGCGAGTCAACGACGCGCTGGAGCACGCCGGCGGCGCCGAGCTCGACTCGCTCGTCAAGCGCCACGACGAGCTGACGCAACGCCTCGAGGAGCTCGGCGGTTGGGACCTGGGCCACAAGGTCGAGAAGGTGCTCAGCGGCATCGGCCTGCCCGAGAGCTTCTGGCAGCGCGAAGCGCGCACGCTTTCGGGCGGCGAGCGCAGCCGCACGGCGCTGGCGCGCGAGCTGGTCGCGGGCCACGAGTTGCTCTTGCTCGACGAACCGACCAACCACCTCGACCTCGTCGGCATCGAGTGGATCGAAAGCTGGCTGCGCGAGCTCAAGGGCGCCGTGCTGATCGTGAGCCACGACCGGCGCATGCTCTCGACCTGCGTCGACTCGATCCTCGACCTCGAACGCGGGCAAGTGCGGCGCTATCCGGGCTCCTACGAGAAGTTCGTGCAGCTCAAGCAGGAGCGTTTCGCGAGCGAGCAGCGCGCGTGGGAGATCCAGCAGGACTACATCTCCAAGGAAGAGGCCTTCATCCGCAAGCACATGGGCTCGCAGCGGACGGTCGAGGCCAAGGGTCGGCAGAAGAAGCTCGAAAACCTCGTGCGTGTCCAGCAGCCCTTCGAGGACGTGCGCATCCCCAACATCCCGGCGCCCAAGGTCGAACGCGGCGGCGAGCTCGTGCTCGAGACCAAAGCACTCGCGGGCGGCTACGGCGAGCGTGTGCTGTTCAAGGACCTCGACCTGCGCATCGGCCGCGGCCAGCGCATCGGCGTCGTCGGCCCCAACGGCGCCGGCAAGACCACGTTGCTCAAGATCCTGGCGGGGCGCTCGAACGCGCTGCGCGGCGAGATCGTGTTCGGGCACAAGGCGCTGTGCGGGTACTACGACCAGGACACCTCGGGACTGCGCGAAGACGGCAATCCGACGAGCGAAATGCGCCGCGTGCACCCGGAGTGGACCGACCTCGAAGTGCGCTCGTTCCTGGCGCGTTTCCTGTTCCGCGGGAACGAAGTCGAGAAGGCCATGCCGGCGCTCTCGGGCGGCGAGCGCGCGCGCCTGAGCCTCGCCAAGCTGCTCTCGACGCCGATCACTTGGCTCGCGATGGACGAGCCGACCAACCACCTCGATCTGGGCGCGCGCACCTCGCTCGAGGAGCTGCTCGGCGACTTCGACGGAGCGCTGGTGTGCGTCAGCCACGACCGCGCGTTCCTAGACGGGCTGTGCACGCACATCCTCGAGGTCGGCGGCGGACGCGCCGTGCTGCACACGGGCAACTACAGCGATTGGCGGCGCATCAAGAACGAACAGAACGCGCAGGCGCTGGTCGACCGCGACGTGCAGCGCAAGGCCGATCGCGCCGCGGACCGAGCTGCGGAAAAAGCAGCGGAAAAGGCCGCGGAACGTGCGACGGAGAAGTCCGCCGCCAAGTCGTCGCCGACGCCGGCTCAGCCGTCCAAGGCCGCGAGCGGCAGCAAGGTGCGCAACCCGTGGGCCTTCGAGAAGCTCGAGAAGAAGATCATCGCGCTCGAGGCCGAGCTCAAGACGCTGCAGGAGTCGCTCGTGAGCGAAGAGGTCTACCGCAACGCTTCGAAGATGCGCGAAACGCAGATGCGTATCGCCGAGTGCGAGCGCGAGCTCGAGAGCGCCAACGAGGAATGGCTCAACTGGTGACCGCGGTTGTACGGTGCCAGAGCAATTTGCACCGCGCCGCGCCACGCAACGGGCGACCCGAACGCAACGGCGGCGCGGTGCAAATTGCTCTGGCACCGTACAACCGCGGCGCTCAACCCGGCGCCACGCCCGCGACGAGGTAGGTGAACAGGCCCGTCGCGACGAGCTCGCCCGCCTGCAGCACGTCGACGGAGGCGAGCGCGACGGTGCGGCCGCGGCGCACGAGTTTGGCGACGGCGAGAAGCTCGCCGCGTTCGGCCAGCGCGGGCCGCACGAAGTTGAGCTTGAACTCGATGCTCGTGAGCGTGCGCTCCGGCAGGAGCGGGCCGAGCAGCAGCCACACCGCGGCCGTGTCGGCGAGGGTGGCGAGGATCCCGCCGTGGACGCGGCCTTGGCCTTGGAAGAACTCGGGCCGCGGCGCGAGCGCGACGCGCGCGTGCTCGGCGGCGCGCTCGCGGAAGTCGAAACCGAAGAACGCGGCCGCGGGCATGGCGGCGACGGGGTCGAAGTCACGCGGGCTCGGCGAGGTTTCCATGCTGCGGCTAGAGTGCCGCAGGTCCCGTCCCCGCTCCACATTCCCGAGGAAACCATGCACTTGCCGATTCGCTCCCTCGCCGCGCTCTCGACGTTCGCTTGGGTGTGCACGTTGGGCGCGCCCGCCTCTGCGCAGATGGGCGCGAGCGGCGTGCTCGTGCGCCGCCTCGACCCGCCGCAGTCCAACCTGCCCGGCGTCACCAGCGGCACGCCGCGCGCGCAGTCGATGTCGGCCGGGGCGCGACCGGCGATCTTGCTCACCGGCTACTGGCCGCCGTCGAACGAAGCTGTGCGGCGTTTCAGCCCCAATCCAGCGCAGAATCCGCTCGGTTGGATCGGCTCGAACTGGGAGGGCCGCGGCTACGACGTCTACGCCTACTTCCCGGAGTTCACGCCGCCGACCTGCACGAGCTGCGGTACGGGCGCCGGCGACTTGACCGTCGACTACCAGGACACGACGGCGGACTTCTGGCCGATCGCCAACGCGCTGCAGCCGATCGCGATCATGACCTTCAGCCGCAGCAGCGCGCAGTTCAACTGGGAGCTGGAGATGAACCAGTTCAACCGTTCGAGCTGGGTGAACGACTACGTCGCGCCGCTCCAACCCAATCCGGCGCCGCCGGACAACTCGGTTCCCGCGGGCCATCTGCGGCCGTCGACCCTGCCGGTGCAGGAGATCGTGGACGACGTCAACGATGCGAACGCCGGCCTGAATGCGTTCGTGTGCCTCTCGGGCAACGGCGGCGGATTCCTGTCCGAGTTCATCGCCTACCTGGGCGTTTGGTACCAGGCGATCCACGCCAGTCCGCAGGATCCGGCGTGGTGCGTAGCGGCCGGTCACACGCACGTCGGACGGAGCATCCCTTGGCCCCAGGCGCAGCGCGCCGCAGAAATCTCGCTGCGCACGCTGATCCGCCACGTCGACCGCACGCTCGGCCGCAGCGCCACGTTCGACCTGTACTGCGAGACGAACTCCAACAGCGCGGGACTCGGCGCGGTGCTCTCGCCCGGCGGTTCAAGCTCGATCGCGAACAACGACCTCGCCTGGAGCGTGAACTACGCGCCCGCGAACGTGAACGCGTTCCTGTACTACGGTCCCGCGCAGGCGAACGTGCCGTACGGCGCCGGAGCGTTGTGCGTCGCGGCGCCGCGCCAACGCGTGTCGCCGGTCCTCGTGACCGACGCCAGCGGTGTGGCGCAGCGGGTGCTCGATCTGACCGCCGCGCCGTTCGCGGTGGGCTCGAGCGCGGTGCTCGCGGGCTCGACCTGGTACTTCCAGGTCGCGTATCGCGATCCGACGGGCGCGGCGAACGGACTCAACGCGACCAACGGCGTGCGCGTCGTGTTCGCACCCTGAGCAGTTGAGAGACGCCGGTTGTACGGCGCCGTACAACCGTGCTGCCGACGGTTGCGCGCGAATGTGGTGGGAGCGAGCTTGGCTCCGTACGGTTCACGGGCACAGCGTGAAGCTGACCGCGTTCGTGAGGTTCGAGTTCTTCGGCGCGCCCGGATCGCGGTACCAGCCCTGGATGTAGAACGTCGAACCGGCCGTCAGCGGTTGGCCCTGCGCGCCCGGATTGTTGGCCGACCACGCCAGCCAGTCGAGCGTGTACACGCCGTCGCATTGTCCGAGCGTGCCCGTCGCGTTGAGCGCCGAAACGCGCGTCCACGGGAAGCCCACGCAACGCTCGCTCGTGCTGCCCAGGTCCCACGCGCCCGAGGACTGCGAGAGGCCGTAGACGAGCGCGGCGCCGCGCTGGCCGGGCAGTTCCTCGATCGAGAAGCTGAATCCGCTCGTCGCGCTCGCACTGGGCGTGCCGCTGACCTGAATGTCGGGAGTGCAGCCGGACTGACTGATCGAGGTTTGGCAGTAGCGTTGCCAGTTCGACTCGTCGGTGTCGCCGTCACAGTCGTCGTCGACGCCGTTGCAGATCTCCGTCGCGCCCGGATTGATGAGCGGGTTCGTGTCGTTGCAGTCGCCGCCCACCCCCATGAAGCCGGCGGGCGGGAAGGCCGCGGCGACGATCGAACTCTCGTCGCCGAACTGATCGCCGTCGAGATCGAGAAAATAGTTGCGCTGCAGGTCGCGCGCGAACACGTCTTCGATCGTCCCGGTGTCGCCGGCGACGAGGTTGCTCGCGCTCGAAGAAAACAGCACGAAACGCGCGGTCTCGCTCACTCCGCCGTTGACCAGAATCGGCGCGTTCGGCTCCGAGGGCGCGGGGTTGGTCGGAAGGCTCGCGCGCTGGATCGCGCCGGTGGACACCTGCTTCACGAACACGTCGACCGTCGCGGCCGAGTGACCGGTGGTGAGGTTCGACGCGCCCGAAAGGAACGTGACGTACTCGCCGCCGCGCGAGATGCGGCCGCGCTCCGCGGAGGCGTTCGAGGTCGTCGCGCCGAGAGCGTTGACGAGCGTCGTCGTCGCTCCCGTGCGGTCGCGCAGGAACACGTCGTTCCCGGCCGCGCCGGCGCCGGCCAGGTTCGTGGCGGCGCTGGTGAACACGACGCGCGCGCCGTCGCCCGAGATGCTCGGCCAGCGGCTGTCGCCGTTGCCGGGCGCGCCGGCGCTCGAGAGGCTCACGAGTTCCGCGGGCGCGTTGAGGAAGATGTCGCGCACGAACACGTCGAGCGTGCCGGGCGTGTCGCCCGCGACGAGGTTCGAAGCGGCGCTCTGGAACGCCAGGAAGCGCCCGTTCGTCGAAAGCGACGGCGCTTCGCTGGGGCCGTTGGCGCCGCCCGGGGCCACGCTGATCAGGCGCGTGGTGCCCAGCGTGATGTTGCGCACGAAGATGTCGACGTGGCCGTTGGCGTCGTTCGCCACCAAGTCGGTCGCGGCGCTCGCGAAGGCGACGATCGCGCCGTCGCCGGAGATCACCGCCTGGAAGCTCGCACCGTTCGCGAACTGGCCGCCGCTGCGGACGCTGATGACCGTCGTGAAACCGAACTGCCGATCGCGCAAGAACACGTCGCGCGCCTGATTGAAGTCGCCCGGCACGAGGTTCTGCGCGTCGCTCTCGAACACCACGAAACGTCCATTGTCCGAAATCGTTCCGTTCTCGCACGCGCCGTTGGGCTCGTTCGCGCCCGAGAGCGCGCTGATGCGTTCGGTGACGCCCGTCTGGTTGTCGCGCACGAACACGTCGGTCTGACCGAGCGTGTCCCCCGCCACCAGGTTCCCCGCATCGCTGTGGAACACCACGAAGCGCCCGTCGGGGGTGACGACCGTGCCTTGCTGGCTCAGCGTGGAGCGTCCGCCCGAGGGCGCGGCGCCCTGGCCGATGCTCACGATGGAAGTCGATTGGGCCAGGGCGGGAGCGCCGAGAACGAGCAGCGCGGCGGCGATGGAGACGGCGGTGGAGCGCATGAGGTGTGGAGCTGTGAAAGGTGGCGAAGGAGGCGCGATACGACGAGGAGTGCGACGGGCCACTCCCGCCGCGAACCCCTCGCAAACGACCATGGTAGGAGGAGTTCGAGCGTTGAGGGGGCGCCCCAAGCGACTTTGCAGCATCGTTGCGACCCGCTGACGACTGCGCCGCCCCGGTTCGCGCCCGTCCTGCGCTGTGCGCGGGTCGGCGCCGCCCTCCGCGGGAACGGCGCGAGGCGCACGCCCAACGTCGAAGTCGACGTTGGGCGTGCGCCTCGCGCGAAGGCCGTCCCCGCGGGACTCAGACGAGGAACACAGGTTCGACCAGGCCCGCCGTGCTGTAGCCGGGGATCACCTGGTCGATCTGCGTCGAGTTGACGCCGTAGAGCTGACGGAAGATCCGCGCGTAGACCGCGCGGTAGTCGGTGGCGATCCGCATGAACTGGTAGGGCGGCGGCGACAAGGGGTTGCCTGGGCAGCCAAAGGTCTGATCGTTGGCCGAGAACAGTCCCGGCCACTCACTGGGTGCGGTGTTGAACACGACGCCGCTAGTGACCGACGGGACCACTCGGTTGCCGGCGACCCAGACGCAGGTCGAGCCGCCGTGATCGGTGCCGCCGGAGTTGTTGACAGCGGAGGTGCGTCCGAACTCGCTGATCACCAGCACGGTGAGGCTGCCGCCCGAGAATGCTCCGGCTTGAACCTCCGCATCGACGGAAGCGACACCGAACGCGACGGCGTTGATCAGCTGGGCGAGTTGGCCTCGGATCGCGTTGACGGCGGGGTTCTGGTCGAACCCACCTTGGTCAGAGTGCGTGTCGAACCCGCCCAGTTCGATGCCCGCAACGTTCACGCCCGGCACGTCGCGCAGCAAGGCCATCGCATCGCGCAGATACATGAAGAAGCGCCGGATCTGCCCATTGTCCGCGAGCAGTCCCGCGTTGGCGGGAGTCGTGTAGGGATGGGTCGCGCCGACGCCCGTCATGCCGAACGGGTACATCGCAGCGCCCATCGGAATGTAGTCCGTCGTCACCACCGGCGCCGCTGCGACAGCGCTCTCCACCATCTGTCGACCGACGACGCGAGCGAAGGCGTCCTTGCCCGCTCCGCCAGAGAACAGAGCCCGCAGCCCCGACGGAGGCGGGCCGACCACACCGGTGAGCTTCGTGTCGAGCGCAGGCATCGTCGTGCCCAACGAGTACACGCCGGCCGTGTTGTCGGGGTAGTTGCGCAACGCGCGAACATGCGGGAGCACGCGGTCGGGGCGGAACGTGTTGTTCGGAAGCAGGCGCGTGCGGTACAGCTGCTGCATCGTCTCCGACACACTCGCTGCGCCGATGCCGCCGCCGAGCAGTTCGCTGACGACACGTGTGACCCAGCCCTCCTCCAAGTCGAAACCCGACGGGATGGAGCACTGTGGGATCGCCGTCTCCCAGGTGCGCATGTCGTCGAAGTGCGATCCGGTGCGGGCGGGGTTGCCGACTGCGTGGAGGAACACCAGTCGCGGACTGGTCGCGTTGACCAGTGGGAGGACGGGCGCCAAAGCCGGGCTGAGCCCAACAGCCAACGGATTGGGAAGCGCCCCCGAGAGGGCCAGCGCGTTGGCGCTCGGAATGAAGGTGCCATTCGCACCGGTGGCGCTGTTGAGGATCCCGCGATTGGCCACCGAGTAGCCGGGGTCTCCGTAGGGAATCACGACGCTGTTCGCGTCATGGCCGCCGCGCAGGAAGATGGTCAGCAGCTTGTGGTTCGTATTCGCCATCAGCGGCGCGGTGAAGCCCGAAGAGGTTCGGGCCAATGCAGCCGCCAAGCCGCCAGCGATTCCGGCCTTCAGTGCTGCACGACGGTCGAAGCGTGAGGAGTGGTCCATGGGGAGTGCGCTCACTTGAGGGAGTTGAGGGTGTGGCAGGCGATGTAGGCGAGGCCGGTCGTGACGCGCTGGACGAAGACCGGGAAGTTCGTGGCCGCATCGGTCAACAGCGTGTTCCCGAAGTTCTCGTTCAGGTCCGTGATCAGGAACAGGTTGAGCAGAGTCTGGTCACCGCCGCTCAGTTCGTTGTTGAAAGCCGCGAAGTTGAACCAGTTCACGATGCTGGCCGGGTCGGTCCAATTGAGGAACCCCAAGTTCGCGAAGTAGTCGAAGAACACACTGGGGTAGTTCGTGGTGAACGGCCCGAACAGCGTGTAGAGCTCCTGGCGAAGCCGAGTCGCACCGAGCATCCGCGAGGTCGTGACCAGCTCGCAGTCGCCGCGAGTGAATCCATCCGGTGGGCCGTAGCGGAACAGGTACTGGCCGCCGTACTCCTCGATCAGGAAACGCACGCGAGTGATGCGCGCCTTCTGCTCCGCCGCCGTCCCGCCGGCAGGGTTGAAACCCAGGCCGTGGAACGTGTCGACAGTCTGGGCGACCGCGTCGAGCGGCTGTCGTTCATTCGTCCAGCGCGTCGTGGTGTCGTTGATGAACTCGTTCGAAGTGAACAACACCTGCAGGACGCCCTGGATGTTCCCGCCCGGGAGTGTGTACCACGCATTCACACACTGCATGATGAGCGGGTCGAACGGCGCGGGCTCGACATCCTTGATGAACAGCCGGTAGAGCTTCTCCGAGATGAAGTAGGCCGTTGCCGGACTGTTTGCGAGGTGGTCCAACAACGCGAGTCCCTCCGTCGCAAGAGTCTGGTTCTCCGTGACCGGGAACTGGCCCACGAACGGCTGAAGGTACGCGTCGTCAAACAGCGTCTTCGAACCCGGCGTAGGACAGTTGGTCACATGCCCCGTCGTCGTGGTCCCGCAAACGGTAGGGCGGAAGCTGAAGACCAGATTCGGCGCCGTCGGCGGCGTCGAGAGGTTCGTGAGCGTCCAACCCGAGAAGATCGCGGCGCCGTCGAGGATGTCCTGGTACGAGTAGTTCGGCAGTAGGACAGCGCCCAGCGCAGTCGGGAACGGAGAACTCGGCCCCATCGTGTGGAGCTCGAACAACTCTCGCGCGTAGTTCTCGTTGGGCTTGGGGCCCTGACTGTTCACGCTGTCGAGGTAGATCATCATCGCGGCCCCCGGAATCAGATTGGATCCGGACATTCCGCCGTTGTCCGCGCTGCCGGCGCTCGCCTCGAGCAGTGAGCGGAACGTCCCGAACGCGCGCGTGCGGAACAGGTCGTTCTGCTGCCACTCGAAGTAGGTGGCGTAGTCCTGCGCGAGCGCGTCGGGGTTGGCGTAACCCTCGTTCTGGAATCGATTGCGCAGGTGGAACCACACCGTGCCCCAGTTGGTGTTGAAGTGCTCGGCCCAGAAACGGGCCATCACCTCGCGCAAGGTGTCCTCGGACCAGATGGCGCGGATGATCGAGGCCTCAGCCAACTCGTGCACACGCCAGCCGCTCGATGCGCTCTGCGGCACGTGCCCAGGCGCGGTCGGCGCGCCGAGCCCCACGGCCAACGGGAACGGATACAGCCCGAGCAGGTTGTTCGCCTCCGCGCCCGCGTTGATCGGTGTCTGGCTGGTCTTCGCGAGGATGTAGTTGACGATCTTCGTGCTCTGCGGAGTCGTCGTGTCCGCCAGCACTTGCGGGTAGTCGAAGATCGACGCGCCGTGCTGCATGCGACGCAGCACGTGGCCCGCACGACTGAGTTCTGCGGGCGTGAAGACGGATTGCGCCTGCGCGACCGAGCCAGCCAACGCTGCCGCTAGCAGCGCTGCGAGGCGCGGTGTGCGCCGTGAGACGTTGTGCACCATGGAGAGTTCTCGACTTGGGGTACCAGGGACCTCGCGAACGATGCCGCGCGTTCGAGCGCAGCGTCCACGGCGAAGCAAGCGTGCTTGCCGCGGTAAGTGGTGGTCGCGTGGAGGGGGCTCCCAGTTCAGAGAATCGCGAATCGCGCAGCGCTTTGTTGCAACCGTCACTCGATGCAGCGGGGCTTAGATGCACGAGCAGATCCGCTCAACACGCCGGCGCCCGCGCGCCGCACCACCCCATGTCGCCGAGTGAAGATCTCGAGTTGGTTCGCCGCGTCCGCGAGTCGGACGGTTGGGCGCTCGTGCAACTCGAGAAGCGCCTCGGCGTAGCGGAGCGCTGGTTGGCGCACATCAACCGCCAGGGCGATTGGGCTCTCTCGCGGGCTGACCTCGAAGACGTGAAACAGGACGCGCTCCTGCGCGTGCTCACGTCGTTGCCCAACTACCGCGGCGAGGCAAGCCTCGAAACCTGGATTCGGCGCATCTGCGAGGTGACCCTGGCGGACGCACGGCGCAAGCGCGCCGTACGGCCTCGTGCAGAGGCGCTGGGTGACCACGCCGACTCGCTTTCGGTGCATGCCTGCCAAGCTCAACGAGCCGATCTCCGCGCTGCGCTTGTTCGTTTGTCACAGGATCTGCCCATGGAGGACATGCGCGTGGTCCGACTCCACGCCGTGTCCGGACTGTCGTTCGAACGGATTGCGCAACGTCTGGGCGTCAGCGCCGGCGGCGTGAAGGCGCGTTGGTACCGCGCCCTGGTGCTCCTACGGGCTCATCTGGACGCCTGAGCGGAACGTCCGGGCAAAGCGCAACCGTCTCTTGACGCAGCGCTCGCCGGGCCTGCACATGCGCGTGGTGTATGTGCGCACCGTGCAGTCCGCCCCGTACGCGCTGACGTTCGCTGTCGCTCGTCGCCCACGCTTGGCGTTGGCGCGTCTGGACTCGCACTCACCACCGTCGAGCCCTCGGACTCGCCTGGCATGCAGCAAGCAACACCTGGCCGCGTCGACTTCCATCTGCATTCGTACGCGTCGAATGTCACCGACTACTACGCGGCGAACTCGTTCTCGATCCCCGAGTCGTACTCGAAACCGCTCGAGCTGTACCGCGATCTGAAAGCGCGCGGTATGACGCTGGTCACGCTGACGGACCACAACTCGATCGACGGCGTGCTCGAGTTGCTCGCCGCCGGCCTGCGCGATGTGTTCATCAGCGCGGAAATGACGGCCACCTTCCCGGAGGACGGCTGCAACATCCACGTGACGGTGGCCAACATGACGGAGAGTCAGTTCGCCGAGGTGAACCGGCTGCGCCCCAACGTCTACGAAATGATCGCCTACGTCGACGATCAGATCGCGACGGAGCATCTGCGCCCAGGCGGCAACCGACTGGCGTACTTCATGACGCACCCGCTCATGAGCACACAGAATCGCCCCTACGGCCGCGAGGGGGCGCTGTCGCTCGAGCACATCGAAAAGGCGCTGCTCTTGTGCAATGCGCTCGAAGTGCGCAACGGCTCGCGTACGCGCTCCTTGAACGAGTTCACCGAGCGCTTGCTCACGAACCTCGACCGCGCACGGCTCGAGCGCCTCGCGGACAAGCACCGGTTGGCGCCAAAAGGCGACGAGCCGTGGCGCAAAGCCGTGCTCTCGGGCTCCGACGACCACTCGGGCATCAATCCGGGCCGCACGTGGACGGAGTTTCCGCTCCCGTCGGGACGGCCGGCGACGCCCAATGACCTGATCGACGCGATCCGCGCCCGCCAGACCGCTGCGGCCGGCGCGCACGGAGGACCGGTCACGCTCGCGCACGCGATGCTCAAGCTGCTGCACGACGGGCAGCGCCCAGAGAACCGCGGCTCGACCAGCCGACCGATCGCGATTGGCGGACCGGTGCAGACGCTGCTCAAGCTCGTGTTCGATCCGTCCCAGGTGAAGTGGCGCGAACACGCCGCGCTCAAGCTGCACGCCGCGCTCGAGAGCGAGCGCGTCCGCAAGCTGCGCCGCCAGAGCACCGCATCACGCCCGTTCGAGCGCGTGCTCGCCTCGGAAGTCAGCGCGCTGCTCGCCTCCGCCCAGTTCCGGCGCGAACTCGCAGCGCTGGATCGCACCGACGACAAGATCTTCCTCGTCGTCAACACGATCCTCAATCGCTTGTTCACGGGCTACGTGCAGCGCATCGCGCGCTCCGATCGGCGCAACTTGTTGTGCACGATCAAGGAACTCGTCGCGCTGGTCACGTCCAACGTGCTCGTGTCGCTCCCCTACCTGCTCTCGTACCTGCACCAGAGTTCGGATCGCAAGATCGTGCGCGACGTGCGCCAGGCCTTCGACCTCCCGCAGGCGCCCAAGCTCGTGCTGGTCACCGACACGTTGTTCGAGATCAACGGCGTTTCGCGCACGATCTGGAAGATGCTCGACGAGGCGGAACGGCGCGGCGTCGACTTCGTGGTGCTCGCCTGCCTCAGCGTGGCCGAACGGGAGCACTACGCCGCGCAGCCGCGCGTGCGCCGCATGCTCGAGTCTGGCAGGCTCGTGCTGTTCACCTCGATCGTGAACATGGACCTGCCGCACTACGACGGCCTGCAGGTGCGCGTCCCGGCCTTCCTCGAGTTGCTCAAGCACCTCCAGGAAGCGGGCTACACGAAAATGCAGATCAGCACGCCCGGCGTGATGGGACTAGCGGGTTTGGCGGCGGCCAAGATCCTGCAGATCGAAACCTCGTCGACCTACCACACCTGCTTCCCCGAGTACGTCGAGAACTACACGCACGACATCAGCCTCGAAGCGCTGACGTGGAAGTACATGATCCTGTTCTACCACTCGGTGGACGAGGTCGTGGTGCCGTCCAAGTTCATCGCGAAGCTGCTGCACGACCGCGGCCTGCGCAACCGCAGCTTGCTCGTGCTCGACCGCTGGGTGGACCTCGAGCGGTTCCACCCCGCCAAACGCGATACGAACTACTGGAGCAAGCACGGACTCGCGCGCGCCGACGAACTCGTGAAGTTCGTCTACGTGGGCCGCGTCAGCGTGGAGAAGAACCTCAGCGTGCTCGCCGACGCCTACCTCGAGTTGCGCGCACGCCACCCCAACGCGCACTTGGTCATCATCGGAGACGGGCCGTACCGCGCCGGTCTCCAAGCGCGCCTCGCGGGCGCCCCCGCAACCTTCACAGGCATGCTCGAAGGCGAGCAGCTCTCGATCGCGCTGGCCTCGTGCGACGCCAAGCTGTTCCCCAGCACGACCGACACGTGGGGCAACGCACCGCTCGAGGCGCAGGCCAGCGGATTGCCCGTGGTGGTCTCCGACATGGGAGGCCCGCAGGAACTGATGCGCGACGGACTCACGGGCTACAAGGTCGCCGGCCGCAACGTGCGCGGGCTCGTGAGTGCGATGGAGCGCTTGATGGAGCGCGAGACGCGCGAACGCCTCGGTGCGAACGCGCGCCAGTTCGTCGAGATCCATCAGGTTCCGCAGCCGTTCACGGCGATTCTCGATTCCAGCGAATACCGGCGCCGGGCCAAGGTGCTCAAGGACCTGCTCGCGCGCGAGGATTCCGAGGCGCGCACCGAGGTCGCGCTGTTCAGCTTGGCCGACGCGCGCGGCGAGCACGCGGAGGCGACACTGCGATGAACGAGACTCTGGCTTACGCCGCCGCGTCCGCGCCGGCGCTGTACCTCGCCCACCGCTCGTACCTGCGCTTGCTGCTGTCGAAGGCCAAGCATCCCTCGTTGCGCGGCCATGCGCGCATGGCGCTGCGCTTCTCGAAGCTGGTGCGCTTCTACGAGTACGACGAGCGCGAGTTCTTCGAATGCGACGGAGCGCCGTCAAGCGTGGCGGAACAGCGCAGGGAGGCCTTCGTGGCGTTGAGCAAGGCTCTGCGCGAACGTGCTCCCATCAGCATCCAGCGCACGCACGAACTCGAAGAGTCCATCTCCGACGTCGAGTTCACCAACGCCTACCGCGTTCCGTTCCAGTTCCGCAGCCGCGTGCGCGAACAGTTGGAAGTGGGCAATTTCGCCGACGCCACGCAAGGCGAGCGACTGCGCGACCTCGATGGCAACTGGAGCTACGACCTGGGCGGCTCCTACGGCCTCAACTTGCTCGGCTACGACTTCTACAAGGGCTGCCTCGAGCGCGCGGTGGAGCGCGTCAAGGACCTCGGCC
Organism: Planctomycetota bacterium; assembly: GCA_016795325.1. Taxonomy (GTDB): domain Bacteria; phylum Planctomycetota; class UBA1135; order UBA1135; genus WYBT01. The sequence continues at coordinate 80,468 of JAEUHY010000023.1, read as the reverse complement.
CGGTGCTGGGTCCGTACCACCCGGTGATCGCGGACAACGTCGCACGGCTGAAGGAGATCTCGGGGCTCGACGAGGTCTCGTTCCACATGTCGGGCACCGAGGCGGTGATGCAGGCCGTACGCCTCGCGCGTTACCACACCGGTCGCTCGCACATCGTGCGCTTCTGCGGCGCGTACCACGGCTGGTGGGACGGCGTGCAGGCCGGCGTGGGCAACCCGCGGCCGGCGCGCGAGGTCTACACGCTCAAGGAGATGGACGACGACACGCTGCGCGTGCTGCGCAAGCGGCGCGACATCGCCTGCGTGCTCGTCAACCCGCTGCAGGCGCTGAACCCCAACGGCGGCGCGCCGAGCGATTCGACGCTCGTCGCCAGCGACCGCAGCGCGCACTTCGACAAGGCGGCCTATTCGCGTTGGCTCGCGCGGCTCCGCGAAGTCTGCAGTGAGCGCAAGATCGTGCTGATCTTCGACGAAGTGTTCCTCGGCTTCCGTCTGGCTCGCGGCGGTGCGCAGGAGTACTTCGGCGTCAAAGCGGACATGGTCACGTACGGCAAGACGCTCGGAGGCGGCCTTCCGATCGGCGTCGTCTGCGGACGCGCCGACCTGATGCGCCGCTACCGCGACGACCGCCCCACCGACATCTGCTTCGCGCGCGGGACGTTCAACTCCCACCCGCTCGTCATGGCGACGATGAACGAGTTCTTGCGCTTCGTCGACACTCCGGAGGGTCGGGCGAGTTACGAAGGGCTCGACGAACGCTGGAATCGCCGCGCCAACTTGCTCAACCAACGCTTGGAGCGCGCGGGGATTCCGCTGCGCGTGGCGAACCTCATGTCCGTCTGGACGACGCTGTTCACGCAGCCGTCGCGCTACAACTGGATGCTCCAGTTCTACCTGCGCGCCGAGGGCTTGAGTCTGAGTTGGATCGGCGCCGCGCGTTTCATCTTCAGCCATTCCTGCACGGACGCGGACTTCCAGGACGTGTGCGATCGAATCGTGGCCGCCGCGGTTGCGATGCAACGGGACGGCTGGTGGTGGAAGGGCCCGGAGCTCACCAACAAGTCCATCAAGCGGCGCGTGGCGCGGGAGCTTCTGCGCGCCGCGCTCGGACGTCGCTGAGCGAACCTCGCAGGCAATTCGCGCGCGGGCGCACGCTCAGGGCGTGCCCACGACGTCGTGCATCGGGTCGATCAACTCGCCGCGCAGCAGCGCCAGCGGCGCGCGGCTGTAGATCTTCGCGTCGTGGAACGGGTCGGTGATGATCTTGGTGCACCACACCAAGCCGGACTGGACGTTCCAGAAGATGCACAGGTACAGCGTGCGGAGCACCACAGCTCCCGCTCCCACGACGAGCCACAGGACGCTCGTGTTGTGGAGGAAGTCGTAGGCCGACTCGTGCGGCGTCATCAGCCCGAAGAGCGCGGGGTCCCACACCAAGAGCAGCGGCGAGAGCACCCAAATCGACATCAACCAGACCTTGCGATAGAGGTTGTAGCCGACCTTGATGGCCTCCTTGTGTTCGTGCGTCGCCTGGTTGACGTGGTCGTAGCTCTTGGGCTCGAAGAAGAAGTGCCCCGCTTGCCGCGAGACCATGGCCAGAATCCAGCCGAGCAACACGGACACGACCGGGTTGATGGGAATGAACACGTAGGCCGTGATGAAGCACAGCGCGCTGAAGAAGTGCAGCGACTGGTTGATGCGGCTCTGGTGGTAGTAGCGGTGGTCGTCCCAACGCTGCAGCGCCAGTTCTTCGAGGAAGGTCGGGCGGGGGCCCGTGACGATCGGCTTGTGCATCTTGGGTCTCTACGTTGGTGGGGCTCGGAGGGGAGTTGGAGTCGTCAGTGGGCGTCGAACTCGAGCGCGTGTTGGTGTAGTTCCGGATCGATCGAGGGCTTCGGCGCGGAGCCTTCACGCAGACCGCGAAAGAGCGGTTGGCCGACCTTGATGCGGGCGCCGAGCGTCACGTTCGGCGCGAATTCGAACCCGCCGCTGGCCAGCACGACGATCGTGGAGCCGTGTTGGAACCAGCCCAGTTCCTGACCCTTCGAGAAGCTCGCTTTGCAGGCCAAGCGATTGGCGCCGCGGTAGCGCAGGTCCAGCACTCGAGGGAGCGCGTGCAGCTTGATGCCCGCGACCAAGATGGCCGCGATCGGCACCAGGGTCAGAGTCTGGCGTGAATCGGGAAGACGCAGGTCGAGCACCGCGCGCTCGTTCTTGCAGAACAGGCGCTCCACGCGCTCCAGGGCGATCGGATTGACGTTCCAGGTGTCGCCCGAGATGTAGTTGACCTCGTCGAGCCGGCCGTCGCAGGGCGCGTGGAAGCGGTGGTAGAAGCTCGACTTGATGCGCAGCGTCACGAACTTGCCGCCGCGGTGCCGACGCGCGAGCTCGCGGTCGCCAATCAAATCGTCGAGCGTGTAGTCGAAACCCTTCGCCTGGTAGAGCTTGCCGTCTTCGATGACGCCGTGCGCTCCGACGATCGCGTCGCAAGGACTGGTCACGATCTCCGCCCGGCGATCCGTCGGCCGCGCGCCGGGCTTGAGCTCGCGCACGAAACAATCGTGGACGCTCTTGAAGCTCGTCTTGCGCGCCTCGCTCAAGTCGAGATCCGGCGCGAAACAACGCCACACGGCGATCGAGGCGTCGCGCACCAGCGGCTGCTCGAGCTGGCTGAACCAGCCCATGAAGAGAGTGGCCCAGCGCCGCGGAATGCGGTTGGTCAGCAGGAAATTCAGGTCCTCACGCCACAACGTGCGCAGCCACGAGGTCGACGGCGCCGCGCCGACGCGCTGCAGCTCCGCGGGTTGCGCTTCTTGAAACGGCTGAGGGCTCAAGCGTCATCGCCGAGGCGTCGTGGGACGTCCTTCAGCGAGAACTCACCCTAGGTCTCCAGTTGCGAGCCCAGCGTTGGCTTTCCATCAAGATCCTGCGATGGATCGGGCCGGCCCCGATCAGTCGAGCTTCTTGATGTAGAGATTGGCGAACTGAATCGGCGAGCCGTGCTTTTGCAGAGCGATCGGCCCGCGCGCCGCAACACCCGGCAGACGCGCTCGGTCGATCACGAGTTGGCCGTTGAGCACCACGCTCAACAGCTCGCCCTTCATGGTGATTTCGAAACGGTTCCACTCCCCCAGCGGCGCGTCCGCCACCGCCTTGGGCGTGACTCCAGCGCGCACGTCCGCAGGCAACGAAGCGTCGGTGCGATAGCCGTACACCTCGCCCGAGCCGATCGGCCAGCACCAGATGTTGACCTGGCTCTTCGAGCTGCCGCGCAGGTAGATCCCGCTGTCGCCAGCCTCCATCACACGCGCGGTCTGCGGCTTGCCGTCGGCCCCGACCGCCTGCGAACCGTCAGGCAAGATCACAGCGAGATCCGCAGCCTGCGCCGGTCCGCGCCAGCGCCAGTCGGCGATCAGCACGAAATCGCCGAACTCTTCTTCGCTCCACAGGTCCGCGCCCTGGCCGTCGAAATCGATCGTCCAGTCGGCCGCGCGCCAGTGGCCCTGGTGCTCGGGACCAAACTTCCAGCCCGCGAAGTCGACGCCGTTGTAGAGCGAGCGAAAGCCCTGATCGAGTTCGGCCACTTGCTCGGGCGCGAGCGGCGAACGCGCGGGCGGCAGTTCCTTGAGGCGCAGATTGCGAAACTCAACCGGCGCGCCCTCGGCCTCCAAACAGATGTAGCCCTTGCGCGGAGAGGCCTGTTCACCGCGCGTGACGACTTTGCCGTTGACCGCCAATTCGAGCACGCCGTCGACGCACTTCACGCGGTAGTGATTCCACTCGCCGCTGGGGTTGGCGCGCGCTTCCGTCGGAAAGGCCCGCGATCCGCCGCGCCCGGTCAGCGGCTTGAGCGTCGCGCCATGGATCGGAAACACGTCGCCGTCGCTCGTGTAACCCTGGCCCTCCATGCCGCTCATCACCTGCACTTCGATCGAGCGCGTGAAGGGCTGCCCCCGCGCGGTCAGGGCGTCGCTCCACACGAACAGCCCAGCGTTTCCCTGACGCGCGAGATGACGCCACTCGAGTTCGAGCTCGAAGTTCTCGTACTGCTTTTCGGTCCGCAACACGCCCGTCGGCACGCCGGAGCACAGGATGCGGTCGGGCATGGGCGTCCACGTGCTGGGCGCGCAATTGACGTTCACCCAGCCGCTGAGGTCGCGGCCGTTGTACAGCGAGACGAAATCGCTCGAGCGCGTCAGGTGCTCGGTCGCGGCGAGGCCTTCGGGAGCGATCACGTCGTCGAGCGTCCAGGTATCGGTGCGGAACGACGAAGCCGGCAACTTGGCGACGTTGTAGAGGTTCGGCAGAGAGTGGTTGCGCCAGCCGTAACGCGCCGCGACCGGCGCCGTCACGAACGGACTCGACACGAGCAGGCTCTCGCCGTCGACCACGGCCTCGGCGAGGTAGAAGCGTCGGTCGGCCCCGGCGACCCACATGTCGCGCAGCGGTCCGCCGCGGATCTCGAGTCCGCCTTCGGCGCCGTCGAACTCCAAGCGCAGTTTGTTGCCTTCCGTCGTCGCCGAACGGAACAACGGTCCGGTGTGCGACACCAAGTCACGACCGTAGGTCTTTTCGAGAGCCCACAAAGCCAGGCGTCGGCCCACTTCCTGTTTTCCGCCCGGGTGGATGTCCCGCACCATCCCCAGGTCCATGGTCGTCGCCATTCCGGTGTTCGCGACCGCGAGGGTCCTGCGCTGCGCATCGCGCAGTTCGGCCGCGGCGTGCGGACCCTGCGAGCGGTAGAAGAACGGCGCGATTTGCACGAAGTAGAACGGCGCGTCCGGCGCCTTGAAGTGCGCGCGCCAGTCGGCGATCAACGCGGGAAAGAGCTGCTCGTAGAGCTCGGCTTCGCCGACGTTCGACTCGCCCTGGTACCAAGTGAAACCTCGCACCCGGAGCGGCTGGAGGCCCGCGACCATGCCGTTGAACAGCACGCTGGCCGTGTTCGCGCCGATCTCGATCGCCGCTTGGTTCATCGGCGGCAATTCGGAGCTGCGCGCACCCGCGAAGTAGCGCCACTCGCCCGCGAGCGGCAGCGGCGCCAGCGTCGGATCGTCGGAGCGCAGCACGAGTTCGGCCGGCTGTCCGTTGATGCCGCCGATGCCGCCCGTGTCGAGGACACGCACCGCGACGGCGCGCGGCCCGGCCTTCACGAGGTCGGCGGAGAGCTTGTACTTGCGCCGCTCGCCCCAGCGGCCGTCCTCGCGGGTCGAGCCCACGAGCTGCCCGTCGAACCACGCGTCGTCGCGGTCATCGATCGGGCCCAGTTCGAGCGTCGCGCCGACGCCCGCGAACTGCGTGGGCACGTCGACGACGGTGCGCAGGTAGACCAGGCCGTCGAAGCTGCCGAGTTCGTCGCCGGAGAAGCTCGACGGCACGGCCCACGTGCTCCATCCGCTCGCGTCGAAGCCCGTGCGCATCCAATCGGCCGGCACGCGCCGAGCTCCGATTCCGTCGACGCGATCCCACCAGCTGCCGCCGTTCTGGCGCGCGAAGAGCATGCGTGCGTTGGGGTCCGCCGCCACGGCGAGGTAGTCGAGCGTCGCGGCGAACTGCGGGAACGGGGCGAGCGCGCTGGCGCGCATCCACGCCTCGATGCGCGTGCCGCCCCAGTCGGCCGTGACCAATCCGATCGGCACGCCCAGTTCCTGGTGCAACTTGCGGCCGAAGTAGTACGCGGTGGCGCTCCAGGCGCCGACCGTCTGCGGCGAGCACACGCTCCACGCGCCTTGCACATCGCGGCGCGCGTAGGTCGAGATTCGATTCGGCGCGTCGAACAGACGCACCTGCGGGAACTGCGCGTTGGCGATCTCCGTCGCGGCGTCGGGCTGACCGAACGCAGCCTCCTGGAACTGCGCAACGCTCCACTCCATGTTCGACTGACCCGCGCACAGCCACACTTCGCCGCTGTAGACGTCGCTCAGGAGCGCTTCGCCGTCGCCGCTGAAGCGGATCTCGAACGGTCCGCCGGCGGCCGGCGTGCGAACCTGCGCCGTCCAGTCGCCGCTGGCGTTCGCCGTCGCGCTCACAGCCGCGTCGAGCCACGAGGGCGCGATCGAAATCGTCGCGCCGGCGCGCGCGCGGCCCGAGAGCGTGACGTCGCTCTCGCGCTGCACGACCATGTGGTCGCTCAGGAGGCCATGCAGGCGCAACTGAGCCTGTGCAGCGGGAGCAAAAGCAGCGAAGAGCAGCGGAAGGGCGAGCGAAACACGCGCGGTCGACATCGTGCGGAGACTCCGGGGTTCGGGGCCCCGAAGTCTACGCGCGCGGCGGCGGCGGATCCCACTGCGCCGCCGCCGCGCGCGCGGCGCGAAGCAGCGCTCAGCGCAGCTCGCGCACGTAGATGTCGCGCAGCCGGATGACCGAACCTTCGTGGTGCTGCTGAAAGGCGATGTGACCCGACTTGTGCGTGCGCTCGCGGTCGAGGAAGTCACTCACCAGCACGCCGTTGACGCGGATCTGCACGCGCACGCCGTCCGCTTCATCGCGGCACACGACGTGGTAGTCGAACCACAAATCGTCGGGGACCAGCTGCGTCTTGACGAGCTGTCGGTTGTAGAGGCTCCCGGTCTTGACCGGGTCGCCGTGCGACGTGTTGATCTGCGCCTCGTAGCCCTGCGGCCAGCTCGCGCCGTAAGCCGTGCGGAAGTACAGCCCCGAGTTGCCGCCGCGGTTGATGCGCACCTTGGCGCGGATCTCGACGTCGGTGTAGTCGGCGCGAGGGCTGAACAGATGGCTCGCCGCGCCGCTGCCGACGATGGCGCCGTCTTCGACCTTCCACGCGCCGTTGTCGGAGATCTTCCAACCGTCGAGCGACTTGCCGTCGAACAGCGGCGTGAAACCGTCGAGCGACGGCGCGCTCTCCACGCTCTTCACGCGCAGGCCGCGAATCGCCACCGGTCCGTGGTCGCCCTGGATGCGCAACGGTCCGAAGCGCACCTCGCCCTCCCAGCCGCCGGCCGTCGGGCACGGCAACTCGAGTTCTTCCTGCAGCAACGTGTCGTTCACCATGATGCGGCGCAGGCGCGCGTTCTCGATCTTGCGGCCGCTGGCGTCGAAACGCGGCGCGCGGAAGCTGCCGGACATGCCGTGCCAACGACCTGCGCCGCGCCACACGTCGAAACTCGGCGCGCGGCCCGGCCACTGCGCGGCGTCGGCGGCTGCGTACACGCCGCCGAGGTCGCCGTAGCCCAACTGCGGTCGGCCGCCGTTGTCGCGCAGCTGCACTTCGTAGCGCCCCATCAGGTAGAGCCCGGAGTTGCCGCCCTCGGGCAACAGGAAGTCGAACGAGAAGTCGATGTCGCCGAACTCGAACTTCGAGACCAGATCCGCGGGCTGCGCTGCGCCGAGATTGGAAACAGCAGGTCCGGCCCAGTCGTTCGGTTTCTGGTCGGGCGCCGCAGCGAGTTTGGTGCGGTCCGCGGAGTCGAGTTTGACCTCGCCAACGCTCCAGCCAGCAGCGTTCCACGCATCGAGGGTCTCGCCGCGCATCAAGTACACGACGCCTTCGTCGCCGCGCTCCCGCGCCTGCGGCTGCGCGACGGCCTTCGCGACGAGTTGCGTGCACTCCGGACCGTCGACGAGTTGGTTGACGGTGTAGGCGAACTCGTGGTGGAGCAACGCGTCGCCGCTTTCCGACTCGAGCGCGCCCAGATCGACGCGCGCCACCATGCCGGGCGTGAGTTCAGCGATCTTGAGCGTGAGACTGCGTCTGTCGCCGTCGACCTCCACCGCCGCGACTCGCCGTTCGACAACGTTCGTCGGCGGCGAGCCGTACTCCCACCAGTAGTTGTAGTCGTACTGCGTAACGCGCGCGACGACGGGCGTCTTCACACTCAGAGGTTGGGTGAAGGACACCTCGAAACCGCCCGACACCAGACGCACTTTGTGGACTTCGAAGGGCGCCACGCCGCTCATGCGGATGCGGCCGATGCCATCACCGGGGGGCTGTCCGCCCCAGCCGCGGTCGGTGAAGCCGCACAGCAACGTGCCGTCCGGCGCGAAGCGCAAGCGCACGTTCGATCCGACGCTGTGGCGGAACGGAATGACCCAGCCCTGGTATTGGCCGCGCACCTTCTCGAGGTCGGCGCGCAGGACGTAGCCGTTGGTCATCTCGGCCACGAAGAGCTGCTGTTCGAAAGGCCCGAACTTGCCGCCGGTCTCGTTGGGCACGAGGTTGCCCGTCGAGCGCGACCAGTCGTATGGCAACCACAGTGCGGCGTTCACACGCGCGCGCTCGGGAGCCTCGGTGTCGCTCGCCGTGCGGCCCGCGTCGACGTACTCCTTGGTCCAATTGAGCGCCGCGGGGTGTCCGAAGAACGCGCCGTCGGTGACGTGGTAGATCGGACAGGCCGGCATCCAGTCGCCCTGGTTGTCGGTGTAGAAGATGTCGCCGGCGCTGTTGCGCCCAAGTCCGCACGGACTGCGCGCGCCGCTGGCCACGCGCTCGAACGCGCCGTCGGGCTTGATGCGCAGGATCCAGCCGCGGTCGGGCACCGTCGAGCGGCCGTGCCACCAGTGCGGGTCGCCGAACGAGACGTTGAAGCTCGCGTAGAAGTTGCCGGCGTTGTCGCGCGGCAAGCCGAACGCGAACTCGTGGTAGTGACCTGAATAGCCCCAGCCCTGTGCGACGGTGTCGATGCGCTCGCACACGCCGTCGCGATCCTCGTCGCGGAGCTTGGAGAGCTCGCCGCGCTGCAGCACGAAGATCTCGTCGTTGACGACCTCCAGACCCAGCCCTTCGTGCAGGCCCTCGGCGAAGAGCGTGAACTTCGCGTCCTTGGGGTCGGCCGCGAGCGCGTTCTCCACCATCCAGACCTGGCCGCGGCGCGTCGACACGACGAGCCGTCCGTCCGAGAGGAAATCGAGGCCCCCGACCTCGAGGCGCTGGTCCGCCGGCGTCGGCAAGTAGTCGACGACGTAGTGCTTGGATTCGAGCGCTGCGGCAGCCGCCGCCTGGAGCATGAATACGGTCATCACAGGCCAAGCTCCTTGATCATTTGCAGGCCGAGTTCGTCGCTCCACTTGGCGACGCGCACGGTCGTCGTCGACAACTCTCCGGTCACCCAGATGTCCAAGTTCGGCAGCGCATCGAGTTGTTGATGCTGCGGTGAGTTGCGGAGCACGACGGCCTCGACGCCCTCTTCACCCAGGTCCACGGTGTAGACCCAGAACACGCCGCCCATGCGTTGCCACTTGTTCCAGGGTTGAGCGTGCGTGTCGCCGACGCGCACGCGCGCGCCGATCGCGCCGCCCCGCTGGCGGGTCGCCATGGGCTCCACGCGCCACGTGCGGGTGAAGCCGGGCCCGAAGCTGAACTGCGCGGCCTGCACGCTCTCGTGAACACGCAAGGACGCGCTCGGCACGCCCGCTTCGACGCAGCGATAGGTCAAACCGCCGACGGCGCCGCGCACCCAAGTGCTCTCGAGCACGCACGTGGCCGGAACAGCCCTGGAATCCTTGCGGCCCTCCGCGCGCAGCACCGAGAGCGAGGGCCCCTTGGGATCGAAGCGCTGGATCACCTGACCGACCGGACGCAGGTAACCGCCGCCGCGATCGCCCCAGTCCTCGCGGTCGGCGAACCCACCCAGGCGCACGCCGAGCAAACGCACGTCCGCGACGTCGTACTCGAAGGTCAGGCCCGACGGCGTGCCGAGCAGCAGCCCGCGCGCCGTTTCGTTCGCGCCCTCCGCGATCGGCGGCAACTTTCCGCGCGCCGTGAGCGCCTTGTCGGCGACCACCATGAGCGTGCGGCTCGGGGCCTCGTCCTTGCGCGGCGGCATCAGCGTGCGCACGTAGTCGACCACCTTCCAGCGCTCCTCGTCGCTCATCGCGCCGGCGAACGAAGGCATCGGAGAACGCCCGGGAATTCCGCTGGAGAGCGTCTTGAAGATCTGCTCCCGCGAGTCGCCGAAAGCGAAGCCGCCGGCCTTGAAATCGCGCGCCATCTGGCCGAGCGCGGTGATCGTGGGGCCCTTGCCGTCGCCGTTGTCGTTGTGGCACCCCGCGCAGTGGCGCGAGTAGAGCCACTTGCCGTCGCGCTCGGGCTCGTCCTGCGCCGTCGCCAGCGGCGCCAGCAACACGAGCGGCGCAAGCTTTGCGCCCATCCGGAAGAGTCTCGACACGCGGTTTCGTTGGGTCATGGGGAACGTATTTGTGGAGAGGCCCAAGAGTGTGCAGCGAAGCGTCGTCGGCGGAAAGCGACTTTCCGTCCGAGCGACGCCCTCGGTTCAGCGCGCGACAAGCTCGGCGACCAGACCGTCCTCGCTCTGCGCGAGCTGCTCGACACGCACGAACGGCGCGAGCTGCTCGGGGAACGCTTTGGGACGACCGCCGTCCTGAAACCACACGAGGGCGCCGCCGTTGAGCGCTGCGTCGCGTCCCGCGCGCTCCCAGGCCTTGGCGCCCGCTCGCAGAAAACGCCCGTTGCGCCGCTGAAGGAGCCAGACGAACTCCGGCGCGTTGGACCAACACGGCGCGGCGAGAGCGTGGCGAGCGAGCTCTTGCGCGACGGTGTGCTCGCGCCACAGCCGCGTCGAAAAGCCGCCGGCGCCATCGGTCAGCCACAGCGCGCGCCTCTCGAGCAGGCGCGAGGCGCTCGCGAGCAGAGCGACGAGCACGAACGGGGCCGCAGCAGCAACAAGAGCGCGGGTGCGCGCCAGGGCGCCGACGGCCGCGAAAACGAGCGCGATCGAAACGGGCAACAACGGGAGCAGCAAGCGGTCGTTCACGCGGTCCATCTGGAAGCGTGCTCCCAGCGCGACGACCAGCGCGAGGTGCAGCGCCGCGAACAGCAGCGCGAGAGCCGCCGCGTTGCGCGCCGTGCGCTCGCTGCGCAGCGCGATTGCGACGCTCGCCACGCCGAGGCCGAGCGCGACCCAGCCGGTCCAGGCGGGCCAGCCGTCAGGTCCAGCCCAGGCGAGCAGCGTGGAGAGCGCGTCCCACACGACCTCGCCGAGACTCTGCTCGGCGGGGTCGCGTCCGCCCGTCCACGCGCCCTCGACGAGGCGGTTGCGCGCGAACCAAGCCAGCAACGGTGCGAGCGAAGTGAGGGCGTAGAGCGCTGCGCAGCGCAGGCGCGCGCGGACATCGGCGCCGCTGGCGAACGCGAGCAGCCACAGCGCGATGCTCGCGACGAGTGCGACGCCGACGTAGCGCTGCAGGCAGGCGAGAGCGCTGAACGCGACGAGCGCCGCGAACCGGCCGCGCGTCGACTGACGGGCGTAGTCGAGCGCGGCGAGCAGTGCGGCGAGCACCAGCGGGAGAAAGAAGCCTTCCGCCGCGACGAGGATCGCGAACTCGTGGATTCGGGCGCTCAGCGCCGCAGAAAGAGCCGCGAGCGCCGCGGCGACGTGCGAACCGCTCAGAACCCAGCACAGACGCGCCGTGAGCAGGATCGTGGCTGCGTACGCGACGAGGTGCAGCACGCGCAGGCCGCGGAACGCGTCGACGCCAACCGTCTCGAGCGCCGCCGCAACCGTGGAGTACAGCGGAGGCCAGAGCGAGAACACCTCGTCGAGGCAGGTCACGAGGCCGCGGCCTTCGGCGAGGCCGACGCCCGCGGAGACGTAGAAGATCGAGTCGCCGTCGACGGCCATGCCGAACAGCGAAGCCGAGCGCCAGGCCAACGCTGCGGCGGCGAGCGCGATGAACAGACAGCAGGCGGCTAGCGCTCTGTCCCGTGTTCGCACGCCCGTCGAGTCGCTCATGCCGTCGCGTAGTGTGCCGCAGACCGCGCCAGAAAGTAGGAGCGAAGGCCGGGGCGAAGTCACGAGCTTCGGCGCCTGCGCCGCGCTCGAAAAAAGCGTCGACCGCCGCAGCGTGTGCGCCATCCGTGGAGCGGTCGGGGCTCCGACCTTCGCCCGTCTCGCGGCCGCGCGGCACCGGTCGGCGCGGACGGCGGACGGCGCCCACGCCGTAGAGCTCACCGAGCGCCGCGCGCGCAAGGCGCCAGAGACTTCGCCCCGGCGTCTCACGCGCGCGAAGCGCGGCTCGTCAGTTGTTGAGCGCTCCGGCGTCGATCCAGGCCTTGACGTTCAAGATCTCCTGCGGGGAGAGGCCGAACATCTGCTGGCCGCAGCTGATGCCATCGAGCCGCGCGCTCAGCGTGCTGCCGGCGCTGTCGCCCGGGATCACGCGCGCGGTTCCCGCGCAGGGCCCGTTGGTGGACAGGACGTTCACCATGTTCGCGAAGCCGCTCGCTTGCGTGTCCATCTCGAACGGTGCGCCGGAGGCGGCGAGCTCCGCGGTCACGTGGCAGCTCAAGCAACCGTTGACGGGGTCGGCGGCCATCGAGGCGTAGACCTGCGTCCACGTCGGCGGCGTCACCGCAGGCGTCACCACGACCGCGGCGACGGTGCGCGACGTCACCGAACCGCCCGGCCAACGCTCGGTCAGCGTCACCGTGAACGTGCCGTCGGTCAGGTAGACGTGCGAAGGATTCTCGACGACGGACTGCGCCGTCGCCGGCTCGCCGTCGCCAAAGTCCCAGCACCAGTTCGTCGCGCTGCTGGGCTGCGCCGTGAAGTTCACGGTCAGCGGCGCGGCGCCGAAGCTCACGTCCTGGGTGAAGGCCACGATCGGTGCAGCGCCCGGCGGAGGCGCGCTCACGGTCTCCTTGAGGAAACTGATCACGGTTCCTTCGGTGTCGGCCGCGCCGAGGTTGTCGGCGTCCGTGTCGAACACGGCGAACCCGCGCGCAAACGCGCTCGCCTTCGGCCCGCGGAAGGAGCCGAACACCGCGCTCGTCGAATGCGGACGGCTGGCCGGGAAGTTGAGCGAGCCGCCGAGCAGCGCGTCGCCGCCGTCGGCCGTGATGCTGATCCGGTGCAGGCGCGCGAAGCCCGAGCCCGTCACGAGCGCGCCGATGTCCGCGCGCACGATGTCGCTCGCGTGGTTGATGTCGACGGTGCGCAGTTCGTCGAGGTTGTCGGCGTCGGTCTCGAACACGACCGCGGTCCCGAGATCATCGAGGTGCGGCGAGCGCGAGTCGCCGTTGGCGACCGTCGGCGCGTCCGCGGCGTCGAACACGGCCGAGAGGTTGCGCGTCAGCCCCTGCCCGGCGAGCCGCAGGTACACGTTCGTGGTCGCCAGCAGCGGCGTCGCCAAGAACTCAAGGTCCGTCTTGTCGGACTCGAACGCGACCAGCACTTCGCCCAGCGCGTTGACGGCCACGCTCGCGCGACGGCAATCGCCGCTCGTGCCCTCGACTTCGTTGCTGTCCACGCTCGCGCGCGTCGCCGGCCCGGTCGTCGCGCCGCTCGAAGCGTCGAGGCGTACGAAGAACACGTCCTGGACGTTGTTGCTGTCGCCGGCCACGAGGTTCGTCGCGTTGGACTCGAACGCGACCGCCGTGCCGTCCGCACTGATCGACGGCGCCCTCGAGCTGCCGCCCGAGCCACCGACGACAGCCGACGCCGTGTTGCGGCTCACGAGGCGGACCGGCTCCGAGCCGCCGAGCTTGCGGACGAACACGTCAGGTTGGTTGACGTTGTTGCCTTGGACGAAAGTCCCCAGGTTGGTCGCCGTGGACTCGAAAGCGACGAGCGTTCCGTCGGCATTGATGCTCGGCGCACCCGAAGCGTTGTTGCCGCCCGCAAGCGGAGCGAGCGACGAGACGCTCACGAGTTCCGCGCTCGCGGGACGGAAGCGGAGGTCGATCGAGCCCGGCAAGTACGCGCCCGTGCGTGCGTCGCGATCGAGCCACACGTCCAGCGTGACGCGCACGACGTCCTGCGCCGTTTGCGTGGCGCCGGGGACGAGGTCGTTCGCGCCCGTGGCGAAGGCGACGAACAGCGTTCCCGCGGGCCGCACCGCGGCTTGGTCGCGATCGAACTGCGGATTGGGAACGTAGGTCAGAGTCGGCGCGAACGAGGCCGCATTGCCCGACTGACCGCCTGCGCCGAGGTCGACCTGGCTGCACAGCGCGACATCCTTCACCGCGCGCGAAGTGTCCGCGATCTGGCCCGTGTGGAGCCAGCCGAGCACCTCGTCGAGGAAGTGCTCCTTGCCGCCCGCGACCGTGCGGCGCACGTCGTCGAAGTCCTCGCACTCCGCGAGGCCGTTGCGGTTGTCGTCGGCGACCGCGTTGGCGGGCAAGGCGCCGTTGTCGAGCGCCCACAACACGCGCGAGTCGGTGAAGAAGTGGAACTCCTCGCCCTCCGGAGCGTTGACCGCGCGCGCGTTGAGTTGAGCCACCGTCTCGCCGCGGAAGTCGAACCCGAGTTCGGGGGCCTTCCAGTCGCGCGTGTTGGCCGCGAGGTCCTCCGGCGCGGTGTCGGTGTGGCACGGCGCGCACACGGCCGGATCCGTGACCACCTCGACCGACAGATCGATGGGGTGCGTGACCGTCGGAGCGAACGGGTTGTAGCTCGTGCCCGCCATGCTCGCGACGGAGTGGCAGGTGATGCAGCGCGGACTGCGGAACTTGCCCGCGAGGCTCTGGCTGAAGGCGTTGCGGTCCACGTCGCTGTCGACGATCGCGGCCACGAACACATCGGCCGCGCCGTTCGACTCGAGCGGCCCCTGCCGGTCGAGCAGGCTCGCGTCGGCGGCCGTGACGAAGGCCATGAACACCACCGAACGATCCGGCGTGTCGAAGCTTCCGGGGATCAAGCCGCCTGTCGCGGCGCGTTCGAGGATCGGCGTCGCCGTGAAGTCCAGGCCCGGGAAGAACCCGACGTTCAGGTTGTCGTTCGCGTACTCGACCGGCGAGGAGCCGTTGAGCGGCGCCGGATCGATTTTGCTCTCGCAGCCGCCTGCGACGAGCGTTGCGCTCGCGAGGGCCAGCAGCGCGGCGCCGCGCGCCAGGGAGTCGCGAGTTGCGGCGCGAGGAAAAGCTCGGTGAGTGGATCGGCAGGTGAACATCGTGAGCGCTCCGTTGCGTGCGAAACTCAGTAACTCCAGGTTCCGCCGACGGACAACCACAGGTTGTCGCTGTCGATTCCGAGCACGTCGAACCAATCCTGCAGCGTGCCGTCGATCATCGTCGAGCCAGCCACGGTGAGGTTGAGGTTCGTGTGCTCGTCGTAGACGTAACCGAGCACGCCTTGGACGCGCAGGTCCGCCACGCCGCTCGTCGGGAAGTCATAGGCCCACAGCGAGTGCTTCGAATCCGAGTAGCCCAGTCCCACGCTCACGTTGGCGTCGAGCTTGTCGTTGATGGCGAAACCGCGCGCGAGCGCGGCGTTGGCGTAGAAGCCGTCGGCGGCGTCGACGTCGAAGTTGAGCTGCAGGCTCGGATTGAGCGTCAGCACCTCGGCGTCGACGCGCACGAACAGTTCGGTCGTCGCGCCACGCGGGCCGTTGGGGAACGACTCGCCGCGCGGGAGCGAGTAGTTGGCGACTCCCGCCGTCACTCCGACCGGGCCGAAGTTGCGCGCGTAGTCCGCCACGATGTCCAACTGGCTGGGATTTCCGCGGCCGCCATCGGGAAACCACGCGTCGCCCTTGTCGTTCGTGAGGTCGATGTTGGCCCAGCTGCGCAGCCCGACGCTTCCGCCGTCGCGCGTGGGCATGACCACCTGCGTGCCGCCTTGCACAACCGCGTTCTGGTTCTGCGGCATGCCGCGGTGCACATACGCCGTCGCGGCGTCCAAGGACAGCTGCAGCTCCGGTCGCGCTCCGTCCGGAGCAAAGCAGCCGACCGAAAGCAAAGCAACACACACGCCGATCAAGGCGTCTCGCATGGGTGGGACCCGTTGTCGAAGGGAAGACACGCAACTCCGACGGGGACGGTCGGGGTGGAACGCGCGCCAGGGCGTCGTAGTCTCACGCAGCGCTGATGCATGCGCCAGCGTTCGGCGCACAAATCTGCCGCCCGAGCCGGGCAGAAAGGGCTCGTGAAGCAGCGGCGGCTCGTGTGCGCAAGCCGCGCTTGAAGCGCGCGACGCCCGAGCTCGTCGTTACGGCGCTTCCGCCTCGAGTTGACGACGGTAGTCGCGCAACTGCGCGCGTTGCTCCGCACTGAGCTGCGGGTACTCGAGCTCGAGCTCTCGCAACGCACTGCGCACAAGCGAAGAAACGATCAAGCGCGCGTTGTACTTGTCGTCGGCGGGAACCACGTACCAGGGCGCGTGCTCCGTGCTCGTGGCGTCGATGCAACGCTCGTAAGCGTCCATGTACTCGTCCCAGCACTGCCGCTGCTCGATGTCTGCGCCCGAGAACTTCCAGTGTTTGTCGGGATCGTCGATGCGCGCGAGCAGACGCTGGCGCTGCTCTTCGCGCGAGATGTGCAGGAAGAACTTGAGGATGCGCGTCCCGTTGCGCGAGAGGTGCGCCTCGGAATCGACGATGGAACGGTAGCGACCCTTCCACAGCGCGCGTCCGGCCCCGACTTCTGCGGGGAGATTCTGCGCGCGCAGGATCTCGGGACGCACGCGCACGATCAGCACCTCCTCGTAGTACGAGCGATTGAAGATGCCGATGCGGCCGCGCTCGGGCAGGGCGCGGTGCGTGCGCCACAAGAAGTCGTGGTCGAGCTCTTCCGCGCTGGGGTGCTTGAAGCTGTAGACCTGGCAACCCTGCGGATTGACGCCGCTCATCACGTGCCGGATCGCGCCGTCTTTTCCGGCCGAGTCCATGGCCTGAAAAATGAGCAGCAGCGCGTAGCGGTTGTCGGCGTACAAACGCTCCTGCAGCGCGGCGAGCTCGTGCGCGCCGGCCTCGAGCGCTTGTTTGTAGTGCTTCTTGCTGGAGTACAGCGCCTCGACACGCGTCGGCCAGCGCGCGAGTTCGAAGCGCTTTGCGGGCTCGGCGCGAAAGCGCGCCCCGTCGACGTCCAGCGTGTGCTTCATGTTTCGCGCCGGACCGTGGAGTCAACCGAACAACTGCGTCCAGAACGCTTCGCTGCGGCCGAGCCCGATCCGCGAGTGGCTGCCGAGCATGTTCTTGTGGTGGCCCGGGCTGTACCACCAGCCGCGATTGGCGCCGCTGCCCGTCGCGTGTCCGGCCGCGATGTTCTCCGAGCTCGCGCTCGTCCCGAAACGCGCCGCGCGGTCGTAGGGCGTCTTCTTGCCGGGCACCGGCGACTCGTGCGCGAAGAAGCCGAGCGTGCGCATGTCGTTCGAGTGGTCGCGCGCCGCGTCGCACAACTTGACGTCGATCGAGAGCGCGTTGAGGCCCAAGAGCAGCCGCAAACAGTTGAGATCGAGCACGCCGAGCGCTTCCTCCGCATCGAGCTGCCCAGTCAGCGCACGGTTGGCGACCAGCACCTTGCGGTCCTGCGCAGTCATGGGAAGCGCCAGAGTGCACAGCCACTCTTCTTCGGCCAGCACCGCGTCCCAGCGCTGCTTGACTTCGGGCGGCGCCTCGACGCGTTTGGCCTCGCCGAGGAGGCGCGAGCTGCGCTCCCAGATGCCGCGCCAGTCGACGGCTTCGAACCACGCGAACGAAAGCTCGTCGCGCTCCTTGGCGAGCGACTTCGCGTCGTCGAGCACTTGGTAGGCGTCGACCACGAACAGTCCGCGCAGCAGATCGACCGCCGGGTCGCCGATCTCGTGGATGTCCGACTTGCTCAGCTCTTCCTTGGCACGCAGACCGCGCACGGCCTTGCGCGCTTCCTCGACCTTGGCGAGTTCGGCCTTCGTCGAGCGCCCCGCGACCAACTTGAGCGAGGCCTTCTCGAAGCCCTTGAGGTACTTCGCCTCGAGTCCCTCGGCGCGTTTGACCGCGCGTTCGACTTGCTCGACGGCGAGGCGCGAGAGGGCCAGCGCACCGGACTCTCCCAGTCCGAGCAGCTCGCCGCACAGGCGTTCGCGCTCGTCGATCGTGATGCGCGCGTCGCGCAGCCGGCTGAGGCGCGCGCCGACCTCGTCGCCACCCTGCGCGGCGGCCGACGCAGCGCGGACACCGCCGAGCGACGCGGCGGCGGCGCAGACGCTCAAGAGAACTGCAGCAAAGCGGGACATGGCGCGGGCGAGTCTAGCGGACAGGCGCTCGAGCGTGCGTGAACGCGAAGGTCGCGCGCGCAGCGGCCGGCCGAACACCACGGCCCCGCGTGGGCGCGCTACGATCGAACCACGGCGGTGGGCCCGCACTCGCGAGACCGCCCGTAGTTCCGACTTCGGCACGGAGGACCACCTCGATGGCGACAGATCGCAGCGCTCGTTCAACCAGCCTTCGTTTCGCACTCACGCTCGCTTCTAGCCTCGTGGTGTGCGCGGACTACTCGCAGGCGCAAAACGTCTGGCACGTCAACCGCGCAGCGCCCTCGGGCGGCGACGGACTTTCATGGGCGAGCGCGTTCGACTCGCTCGATCTCGCCCTCGCGGCCGCGGCGCAAAGCGTCGGGACCGACGACGTGCGCATCGCACGCGGCGTTTACACGCCCAGCACGCCGACCGACCCCAACCGACCGCGCAGCGCGACGTTCAAGCTGGCGGCCGGAACGCGCCTGCAAGGCGGTTGGAACGCGGTCACGAATCAGCCTCCGCCCGCTGGCTACTGGAACGGCACGACGCTGAGCGGCGAACTCGGCGCAGCCGGGCGCGCCCTGCACGTCGTCACCGCCGGCCCGTTCAGCAATCCGCTCGATCCCGAGATCCGCCTCTCCAATCTCGTCGTGCGCGGCGGCAACGCGAACGACGCAACTTCGGGCGACGTGAACGGCGGCGGGCTGATTCAGGTGGGCGGCTCGCTGCGCATCGACAGCGTGCACTTCGCGAGCAACTCCGCGCTCGGCAACGGCGGGGGCCTATTCTTCGACGGCTTTCCCCTGCACATGAAGTACAGCCGCTTCTCGGGCAACGCGGCGCAGGGCGCCGGCGGCGGCATGTACACACGCGCCGAAATCCGCTGCTTCAACACGATCTTCGTCGGCAACGTCGCGGCGACGGGCGGAGGTGCAGCGGCCGACGCGTCGATCCTGCCGCAACCCGACATTCTGCAGCGCTTCGTCGGTTGCCGCTTCAAGACCAACAGCGCGCTCGACTTCGGCGGAGCGCTGGCCTTCACCGGTTTCCCCGGGCTCGACACCACGCGTTATCGCGTCATCAATTGCACGCTTTCGGGCAACTCAGCGGGCGTGCAGAGCGGCGGCCTCCACGCCGGCTTCAGCTCCAACGGGCGTGTGCTCAACTCGATCCTGTGGGGCAACTTCGCGCCGCTCGACCCCGATCTCCCTCCGGGCCTGGTCGTGGACACCAGCGTCGTCGCCGCGCCGGTCGGCACGACCTATCCCGGCTGGCTCGGCCCGACGAACTTCAACTCCGACCCGCTGCTGAGTCCGAATCTGCTGATCGGCTCGATGTTCTCGCCCTGCATCGACGTCGGCCGCAACGCGCACCTGCCGTTCGACTACCCCGACACCGACGGCAACGGAGTCACCATCGAGCCCTTGGCTTTGGATTGCCTGCGCGCTCCGCGCGTCTCGAACTCGCTGGTCGTCGACATCGGCGCGCACGAACTTCAGCCGTAGCGAGGCGCGTGCGGGCGCCGCGCGCCAACGCTCGCCGACGTCATTCGCGCGGTCGAACGACGAGCGTGTAGTACGCCGCGTCGTGGAGGAGCGGCGCGCCGCTCGCGGAGCGCACGTCGAGCTTCAGCTCGTGCACGTAGCCTTCGCGGAGCTCGTCGACGACGAGCCGCACCCGACGTGCATCGTCGGAGACACGCGCTTGGCGCACAGCGAGTTCGCGTGTGTCGACCTCGTCGCTGCCGTAGTTCTCGTGCAGCAAGTAGGTGTAGCTCTTCAGCTGAAAGCGCGCGGTTTCGCCGGCGCCGGCGCGCTCGAGCGGCTCGGTGAACTCGAGTTCGAAGCCGTCGGGGCGCGCGGACATGCTGCGCAACTCGAAGGGCGTCGCGCCGCTCCAGCTCAGACGCTCGAGACCGTGCGTGCGATTTCCCAGACTCCCCCACCCGCGGTCGGTGAGCCCGCAGAGCAGTCCGCCGCGTCCATCCCACGCCACGCGCACGACGCCGCTCGACAAGCCGCGGCGGAACGGGAAGCACGCACCTTGCCAGCGACCGCCAACCTGTTCGAGCTGCACGCGCAGCACCGACGACTGGTACTGGTCGCCGACGAACAACTGACCGGCGAACGGCCCGAATGCGCCGGCGCTCGTGTCCCACACGAAGCCCGACGGTGAGCGCCCCATCTTGTCGTAGGGAAACCACACGGCGGGCAGCTTGAAGCTCTGCACACGCGCCGCCGCTTCGGGCATCAGGATCCCGTCCGGCGAGTCGCCCGGCTTGGCGAACTTCCACAGCGGATCCGCGCAGGAAAACGCGCCCCAGGGATGCCCGTGGTAATCGCCCGGCTCGAGCTGCGCGAGCTTGCTCGCCCCGCACCACTCGCCTTGGTTGTCGGTGTAGAAGAGCTCGCCCGTCGGCGCGGCGCCGATTCCGGCCGGCGAACGCAGCCCCGCGCACATCGGCTGCATCGAACCGTCGAGCCCGATGCGCAGCGCGAAACCGCGCCACTTCGCGCGCCCGAAGGGCTCGTCGCCAAACGGCTTGTTGGTCGTGATCCACAGCGACCCGTCGGCGGCGAGCGCGGGCCCGAAGTTGTACTCGTGGTAGTTGCCCGACACGCGCCAGGCGTCGCACACGGTCTCGAGCTCGTCCATGCGATCGTCGCCGTCGACGTCGCGCAGCCGCGAGAGCTCGCCGCGTTGCGCGACATAGATCCAGCCGTCGCGTTCGACCAGTCCCAGCGGTTCGTGCAGTCCCTGAGCGAAGCGCACGAAGCGCGGCTCGCGCCCGGCGACGAACGCCTCGCGGACGCACCAGATCTCGCCGCGGCGCGTGCAGGCGAGGATCGAACCGTCGGCGCGCACCAGCAGCCCGCCGACCTCGAGCTCGACGTGCTCGGGCAACGCGAGCGTTTCCACCGGGTAGTAGTCGGCCTCACTCGGAGGCTGCTGCGCCGGCGCCTGCACGCACAACGCAGCGAGAAGGGCTAGGTCGATCACAGCTCGATCTCCTGGGTGAAGCGCGCGACGAACTGCTCGCCTTCGCGCGTCCAAGCGCTGACGCGGCGGCGTTCGAGAATGTCGAAGTAAAGCTCGTCGACCGGCGTCGGCGCGCGCAGCGTGAACTCGCGCAGCAACGCTGCCCGGGCGCCGCTCACGCGCGGCACGATGCGTTCTTCGATCTCGATTCCATCGAACGAGTAGCGCCAGATCGGCGTGCGCTGCGCATCGAAGCGCCAGCCCAGGCGCTTGTAGCGCGCGTCCTCGCCCGCGCTGCGGATCCATTCTTCGCGGTTCGCGGTGCGCGCGAACGGCGCGCCCGAGGACAGGCGCCGCGCGTCGGGAACCGGCGGCCGCTCGAGCGCGCCCGCGCGCGCTTGCCAAGTGCCCTTGGCGTTGAAGAAGCGGCCGCGCCAGATCCACGCGAGGCGCGAGTCCTGCAAGTCGAAGGCGTAGTGCACGCCTTCGGGAAAACCCACCATCATCGCGCGCGGGCTCGAATCCTCGAGGAACACCGCGCACAGCTCGGGTTCGTCGCTCGGAACCAGCTCGAACACCATGTCGGGCGTGTCGAGCCCCTCGGGCAGCGGCATCCCGGCGCCGAGCGAGAGGTACGACCACAGCGCGTCGATCTGCGCGCGCGGTTCGCCGCCGCACAGCTCCTTCACCGGACTCTCGAGGGAACCGTCGGCGCGTTCTTGCCACAGGATCGGCATGCGCGAGTTCATGCCGACGCTGCGCGGATCGAGGAGCAGCTTGCGGAACCACGCGGGCCGCAAGCGCGCCGCGACCACGCCAAGATCCACCGCCGGAATGCCGAGCGATTTCACGCCGTTGAACGAGTGGCACTGGATGCAGCCCAGGCCTTTCGAGCCGGCGAGTTTGCGACCCAACTCGATGTGTTGCGCTTCGAACTCGGGCGCGTCGTCAGCGCCCGGACCCGCGTCGAGCGCGGCGAAGTGCTGCGCGAGACCCGCGACGTTCGCCGCGCCGAAACGCGGCATGCGCGTCGCGAGGTACGGGCGCACGCCTTCACCGGTCTCGAGCACCTGCGCGAGCGCGTCGAGCTTCAACTTCGCGCCGACGGCGTCGAGTCGCGGCGGCAAGCGGCCTTCGTTGCCCAGATCGAGCTCGACGGTCGGCTGGAAGTAGCCCTCGCGCTCTGCGTCGGGTCCACCGAGTGCGCCGCGGCTGTGGCAGGCATAACAGTCGAACTGCGTGAGCGCAGCGTGCACGGCTTCGTCGTACTCACGCGGCTCGCTCAAACGCTCGGGCTCGAGCAGCAACGTGCGCAACGCGAGCCGTTCGCGCTGGTCGAAGTCGAAATGCGGCGCGCGGGGCCGCGGCGTGTCGCTCAAGCAGCCTTGATCGAGCCCTCCGCGCAGGTTCGCGAGCGGCGGCGGGCGCAGCGGGCTCACACGCGGCTCGCGGCCCTCGACGGCGTGGCATGCGCCGCATCCCAGGCGCGCGAATTCGACGCGGCCGCGCTCGACCTGGCGTGGATCGAGTTCGAACTTGCTCGACGGCGGCGCGAGGCGCAACGCGGAGTGCGACACGAGTTCGCCCGGGATCGGCGTCTGCAGGCCGGGATTCAAGCCCCACATGAGCCCGAGCTCGGCGCCGCCGCGATTCTGGAAGTAGTGCAGCTCGACGGCGTGCCGGCCGCGCTCGAGCCACAACGACGCGTCGTGGTGCGCGGGCGCCTGATCGTGCCAGCGGTCGATGACGAGCTTGTCGTCCACGAACAGGCGCGCGCCGTCGTCGGTGTACGTCGCGAACTCGACTTGCCCGCTCCGTTCGAGTTCGACGAAGCCGCGGATACGGTAGGCGTAACGCTCGTCGCGCCGCTCGCGCGAGAGATCGAGCAGCGACGAGACCACCTCCGAACGTTGGGGTTGGAGTTGGGCGAGGTCCGGCGGCGCCGTGTCGAACTCGAAGTACTCGACCGACCAACCTGGCGCCGTGGCGAGCGAGCTCGCGTCAAGTTGTCCGCGCAGCAGGTACGTGGCGATCGAACGCGCTTCGCGTTCGCTCAAGTGCAGCGCGGGCATGCGGCCGGCGGGTCGCACCGCGAGCGGATCGACGAGGAAACGCGCCATCGCGTCGACGCTGGTGTCGAACGCGGGCGATCCCAGATCCGCGGCGATGTTCGGCGCCAGCGCGCGATCGGGCTCGAAGTCCCAGGTCGGTTCGGCGAGGTCGTCGCGCGACTCCTGCGGTTCGTGGCAGGCGACGCAACCGACCGAGTGGTAGAGCTGGCGGCCCGACTCGAGCGTGAGCGGATCGACGAACTGCTCCTGCGGCAACAGCGGCCCGCCCTGCGCGGCGAGGAAGTGCACCAGCGCTTCGAGCACGTCGCCGCGCTCGTGCGCCGGCAGCGCAGCGAGCAGATCGGGCATGGCCGTGCCGGGCTTGGCCTCGTGCGGCGCGCTCAGCCAGCGCCGCAATCCCTCCGGCGATTTGCGCGCACCGACGCCGTCGAGGCGCGGCGCCTCTTCGGGTCGCACGCGTTCGTTCGCGTCGACCGCGTGGCACGCGGCGCAGCGCGAGCGCGCGGTGAGCAATTCGGCCTCGAGCCGTTGCTCGGCGCCGAACTGCGCCAGCGGCGGCTCGTGCTGCTCGCCCCAACTCCACGTGCACGCCGCGACCGAAGCCGCGAGCACGCCGCCCAGCGCCGCTCGTCGTGAATTCGTTGAGCTCAAGGAGCGCGGATCGTAGCTCCGCCGTCACCAGCCGCGGCACGCGAACGCAGCGCGTCGCACACGACGCGGCGCCGGCGCCGCTGCGGAAATCCGCGCCGCGCCGACTAACCTCTCGCCCATGGCGAGGAAGGTTCTCGGTCTGGTCGCGGTGCTCACGCTCGCGGTGTTGCTCGGCTGGCTGTTCGTGTCGCGCGAAACGCCACAGACACAAGACGCGCGGCCGAACACGACGCACGACGCCCGTGCAGCAACGCCGCGGCGAAATTCCGCCGACGTCGAGCCGGCCGCGGACAGCGCGACACGCACCGTGCTCGACGACGCGAGCAGCGCCGCATCGAGCGCTTCGGATTCGCTGCGCGCCGACGCCGCGGCGGACGAGCCGCAGTTCGTGCTCGAGCTCTACGACGCGACCAGCGGGAACGCTCGGATCGAGGACGCCGAAGCCGTGTTGTCGCGCGACGGTGTGCGCGTGGCGTTGAGCTCCGACGAACGCCGCAACGCGCTCGCGGCGCGCGGCGTCGCGAGCGGCGCGTGGACCCTCGACGTGCGCGCGCGCGGCTTCCACGAGCACAGCCAAAGCGTCGAGATCGACGCTGCGCGTTCGCTGCGCCGGCGCATCGGACTGTGGCCGGCGAGCTGGGTGCTCGTGCGCGCGGTGACCTCGAGCGGAGAGCCCTACGGCGCGATCGCGCAGGCGCTCTCGCTCGAACCGGCGGCCGTGTTCGAAGGCGGCTTCCAGATGTGGGTCAGCACGTCGCAGCCGCAGGACGAACTCAACTGGCCGAGCATCGAGCCGGCGTTCCGCAATGCGCAATCGTCCTTCGTGAGCCCGCACTACGAACGCGGCCACGTGGACCCGCGCGACGTGGCGCGCTTCCAGCGTCCCGACGCGCCAGTGTTCTGGGTCGCGCTCGCCTTCCACCGCCATTTCTTCGGCTGGGCGCGTGTGAGCGGCGGCACGAACGTCGTGCAGTTCGAGATGGCGCGCGAAGACGTCACCGCGCAGCTCGCCTCCGTGCGCTTCTGCGTGGTCGACGCGCTCAGCGAGGCGCCGCTCGCCGACGCGAGCGCCGGGCTCGACGCGGAACTCGCGGGTCTGCGCCGCCCCGACACGAGCGAACTGGTCGCGCTCACGCCGGGCTGCTTCCACGCGCGCCCGCTGATCCCGGGCGAGTACGACCTCACGTTGAGCGCGCCCGGCCACGCGGAGCTG
Source organism: Planctomycetota bacterium (assembly GCA_016795325.1). Taxonomy (GTDB): domain Bacteria; phylum Planctomycetota; class UBA1135; order UBA1135; genus WYBT01. Next base: position 55,645 of record JAEUHY010000023.1, on the reverse strand, counting down.
CGCGAGCGCGTGCGCGTCGGGCCTGGCGAAGAGCTCGACCTGGGCGAGATCGGGCTCGACCTCTACGCGCCGCTGACGATCCGCGTGGTCGACGAACGACACGCGCCGGCGCCGGCGCTCGTGCAACTGGGCGCGTGGCGTTCGGGCGCGTTGCTCGAGGAGAGCATCACGCCGCGCGCGCACGTGGCGCAGAACGGCCTCGTCGAAGTCGCGATGCCCAGCGGGCGGACGGTGATCTTCGCGCGCGGCTTGCGGCCGGGCTCGGGCGCCCAGCCGGCGACTCCGACCGCCTTCGAAGCGCTGCTGGTGTTCGACCGCGAGCCGGGCGTGCACTCCGTCGAGCTCACCCTCGTGCGCCCGACGCCGGTGTCGCTGCGTCTGCTGCCGGAGTACGACAGCAACGTGCGGCAGATCGAGATCTGGAACGAGCAGGCGATCGTGCTGCGACGCGTGCCGCTGTCGCGGGCGCTGGAGCTCGACCTCGAGTTGCCGCCCGGCTCGTACCAGGCGCGCCTGCTCGACCCGCACGGCCTGGAGGCCGGCGTGCGGGACTTCAAACTGCCGCGCGAAGGCGCTTCTGCGCCGATCGTGCTGAATTGAGCCCGAGCGCTTGTCCGATACAGCCGGTCGGACGAGGATCCGCACCATGACGCTCACGCTCGCCAACAAACTTGCGCTCGTGGCCGGAATCGGCGCGCCCGCCGGCTTTTGGATGGCCGCGGGCGCCTGCTGAGGCGACCCCAAACGGATGCTCGGTCTGGGCATCGGATTCGTCGGCACGCTGGCCGTGGCGAACTTCGCCCAGGAAGCCCGCGAACATGGCCTGGGGGCCTGGGGCTGGGTGGCGTCGGCGCTGGCCGGGCTGAATGCGCTGGGCGCGGTTGCCCTGCTCCTGGGGCTGTTCCCGGCCTGACGTCCGCGCCCGGCCTCACAGCGGCCGTGCCTGCGTGTCCACGGGTCGGCAAGGGCCGTCGCCCAGCGCCCAAATCGTCATCTCCGGGCGGGACGGACACGGCCGAAGGCGCTTCCGCCCGGGACGCTCGGCGTGGTTCGTCGGCACGCGCGCCACGAGCGCCGTAAACCGCCCTTGTTGAGCGGCTTGTGGCTGCGCTGCCTAGCACCGGACCACCCGGGAACGCCGAGCCGACCGGGGGCCGAGCACGGCCGAGGCCAGGATCCCTTACGGAAGTTTCAACTCGCGCCGCAGCGCGCCTTGCGCATTCCCGCATTTGCGATTTCACTCAAGGGGATGCGACCCCCGCGCGCGACTTCCGCTCGCAGGTCCTTCTCGGCGCCCGGGCTTCCCTCCCAATCACGGCGCCGCGTTCCCTCAGGAGCCTATTCCATGAACCAGTCCCACATTGTCCGACGCGTGCTGTGCGCCGCGGCCCTCTTCGGGGCGGCGGGCGTCGCAAGCGCTCAAGTCAAGATCAGCCAGGTGTACGGCGGCGGCGGCAACGGCGGCACCGCCGGCAACGCGACGTACCTGAGCGACTTCATCGAAATCCACAACACCGGCGCCCCGCAAGACCTGACCGGCTGGTCGGTGCAATACACCTCGAGCGCCGGCACGACCTGGACGGTCACCTCGCTCCCCAGCTTCATCCTGGGAACCGGTCAGTACCTGCTGGTCAAGCAGGCTGACGGATCGACGGTGCCCGCGGGTCAGTCGCTCGCCCTTCCGACGGCGCAGGCCACCGGCTCGATCGCCATGTCGGCCACGGACTTCAAGGTCGCGCTCGTGAGCAGCACGACGGCGCTCGTCGGCGGAGTGCCGACGTACAGCGGCGCCCCCACGCTGGTCGACTTCGTCGGCGCCGGCACGGCCAACTGGAACGACGCCTCCGCGAGCGGCGTGACGCACACGACCGCCAACAACGCGCCGGCCGCGTCGAACACGAACTCGATCTACCGCCGCACCTGCGGCGCGCTCGACACGCCGAACAGCTTCCTCGACTGGGGCGTCGGAATTGTCAACCCGCGCAACACGGCCACGACGCCGAACACCGGCCTCAACGTGTCGGGCATGGTGCACCCGTTCTTCGCCGAAGAAGGCCAGACGGTGAAGATCCAGGTTTCGCCCTTCGTCTGCGCCGGCGGACCGCTCACGGGTCCGACCGCGGTGACGGCGGACCTGAGCTTGATCGGCGGCTCCGCGACGCAGACCCTGTTCGATGACGGCACGAACGGCGACCAGGTCAGCGGCGACGGCATCTACAGCTTCGACGCGACGGTCGCGCCGGCCACCACGACCGGCACGAAGACCTTCCAGATCTCGGCCACCGACGCGCTGCTCGGCGGCGGCACCACGGTCGCGCTCGAAGTGAAGCCGACGACCACGCCCGACAACGACAACTGCACGACCGCGGTTGCGATCGCGCTCCCGTCGACGACGGTCGGCAACTTCACCGGCGCGACGGTTGAATACAACCCGATCTCCGGCTTCGCCGCGCCGCTCGCCTTCAGTTCTGGCCAAGGCACCAAGCGCGGTCTGTGGTACTCGTTCGTCGGAACGGGCAACACGGTGACGGCGTCCATGTGCGCGTCGGCCCCGTCTTTCGACAGCGCCATGGTCGCGTTCGTCGGAACCTGCGACGGCATGACGGTGGTCGCGACTGGAGACGACAACGGTCCGTCCTGCGCGGGCACCCAGGCCTCGATGAGCCTGTGCACCGAGCTCGGCACGACCTACTACCTGTGGGTTTCGCCGTTCACCAGCGGCGCCACGACCAACGCCTTCCAGCTGGACATCTCGGACAACGGCACGCCCTGCACGGGCGCGGTCGCCTCGACGACTTGCGCTGCCCCGACCGGCGGCGCCGCGGAAGCTGAAGGCCGCCAAGGCCCGTCGGCCAACGACGGTTGCGACGGCAACCCGGTGAGCGCTACGGGCTTGTTCCAGGCCATCACGCCCGGCACGTTCCCCGCGTTCAACGCGGTTGTCGGCACGTCGCGCAGCTTCAACAACTTGCGCGACTTCGACTGGTACCGCTTCCAGGCGGCGACCAGCGACATCTTCACGGCGCAGATCACGAGCCAGTTCCCCGGCACCGTCGAGTTCCGCCAACTCTCGGGCACGGGCACGTGCAGCACGAACACGCTGATCGTTCAGTCCGCCGTCGGTCCGCGCTGCGGCACGACCGTCCTGAACTCGACCGTCACGGCCGGCAACTGGTACGCGCTGCGCGTGATGCCGCTCTCGAGCCCGGTGATCACCACCCCGCTCTCGACGGCTCACGTCGGCGGTATCGCGCTCTCGCCGACGCTGAACCACTACAAGCTGGAAGCCCGCCTCGGCGGCCCGCCGGCGAACGATCTGTGCGCCAACGCGGCGACGCTGGTCGCTTCGCAGTCCGGCAACACGGGCTCGGCGACCAACGACGGCGCGTCGACCTGCGACGCGACCGGCAACGACGTCTGGTACACGTTCACCAACGGCGCTGCGACGGTGAACCTCAACCTCGACACCTGCGCCAGCGGCACGGACACCGTGATCTCGGTGTACGACTCGTGCGGCGGTCTCGAGCTCGCCTGCAATGACGACGCCACCGGTACGCCGTGCAGCGGCCCGGCCTCGGCGCTGTCGCTGCTCGTGAGCCCCTCGCAGACGGTCAAGATCCGCGTCTCGGACAAGGGCGCCGTCGGCGGCGTGTCGTTCACGCTGAACCGCACGATCACGATCCCCAACGACCCGTGCTCGGGCGCGATCCTCGTCGCGATCCCGTCGGCCACGGCGGGCACCACGGTTGGCGCCACGCTCGACGCCGGCCTGCCGGTCTGCACCGGCCCGGGCGTCAACGACTTCGGCGGCAACACCGCGATCACCGCTCCGAGCCTGTGGTACCGGGTCAACAGCCCGGTCAACCAGACGATCTACGCTGACGTGCTCAACGCGAGCCACGACTCGAAGATCTCGGTCTACACGGGTTCGTGCGCGGCGCCGGTGTGCGTCACGATGAACGACGACGCGAACGCGGCCTTCAAGTCGAAGCTCGCGTTCCAAGCCGTCGCGGGCCAGGACTACTTCATCATGGTCCACGGCTTCGGCACGGCTGCGGGCACCTTCACGCTCAACGTGACGGCCGACGCCACGCCGAGCAACGACCTGTGCGCCAACGCCACTGGGCTCACCGGCATCAGCGGCAGCATCGGCGGCACCAACGTCGGCGCCACGGGTGACAACACGACGGTCGAGTCGCAGACCATCGCGACCTGCGCGACCGACGGCACCCACTACGACACGTGGTACACGTTCACCCCGTCCTGCTCGGGCTCGGTGACGTTCACCACCTGCGGCGCGTTCGACACGATCCTGTCCGTGCACTCGGCTTGCTCGACCGCTTCGGCCGGCAACCTGATCACGGGCGCGTGCAATGACAACGGCGCCGGCGCCTGCGCGCCGGGCTCCGAAGTCACGGTCGCGCTGACCGGCGGAGTTCCGGTGTTCGTGCGCGTGGCGACGGCCGGCGCGCTCACGCCTTCGGCCGGCGGCGGCGCGGCGTACACGCTGACGTGGGCCGAGCTCGACAGCGACCTCGACGGCGTTGCGGACTGCAACGACGGCTGCCCGCTCGATCCGCTGAAGATCGCTGCGGGCCAGTGCGGCTGCGGCGTGGTCGACACGGACACGGACGGCGACCTGACGGCGGACTGCAACGACGGTTGCCCGAACGATCCGGCGAAGACCGCTCCGGGCGTCTGCGGCTGCGGCGTCTCCGACGTCGACAGCGACGGCGACCTGACCCCGGACTGCAACGACGGCTGCCCCGCCGATCCGGCGAAGGTTGCCCCGGGCATCTGCGGTTGCGGCGTCTCCGACGCCGACAGCGACGGTGACACGGTTGCCGACTGCAACGACGGCTGCCCGAACGATCCGCTGAAGGTCGTTCCGGGTATCTGCGGTTGCGGCGTCGCCGACACCGACAGCGACGGTGACGCGGTTGCGGACTGCAACGACGGCTGCCCGAACGATCCGCTGAAGATCGCTCCGGGTATCTGCGGTTGCGGCGTCGCCGACACCGACACCGACGGCGACGGCACGCCTGACTGCAACGACGGCTGCCCGGCCGATCCGCTGAAGATCGCTCCGGGTATCTGCGGTTGCGGCGTCGCCGACACCGACACCGATGGCGACGGCGTAGCCGACTGCGACGACAACTGCGTCACGCTGGCCAACCCGCTGCAGGAAGACTGCGATCTGGACAACGTTGGAAACGCCTGCGAGCTGGCGAACGGCACGCAGACGGACTTCAACTTGAACTCGATCCCGGACAACTGCGAACCGGGTCTGACGGTTTCCTACTGCACGTCGGGCACGTCGAGCATCGGCTGCGTCGCGACGATCGGTGGCTCGGGTGTGGCGAGCGCGTCGGCTACGGCCGGCTACTTCGTCACGACGAGCGGCGTCGAAGGCCAACGCCAGGCGATCACGTACTACAGCCTGTTCGGGCCCAAGGCTCCGCCGACCCCGTTCGGCGCTGGCTTCCTGTGCGTCAAGGCGCCGACCCAACGCATGGGCAACCTGCAGGCGGGCGGCACGCCGGGCTTCTGCAACGGCTCGGTGCAGGTCGACGTCCTGGATTGGGCTCAGAACCACCCGAACGGCCAAGGCGTGCCGTTCACGGCGGGCCTGACGCTGAACTTCCAGAGCTCGATCCGCGACCCGCTCAGCCCGGGAACCCGCGTGATGTCGAACGCGATCCAGGTCACCCTGCTGCCCTGATCGCCGACTCGAAGTGACGCACGCCGTCGGCCAGCCCGGCCGACGGTGGCGAGATGGAAAGCGGGAGGGCGCGCCGACGAGGCGCGCCCTCCCGCTGTGCGTTGAACGACTGCGCACTGACGTCCGCTCTCGGCCTCGGTGCTGGCCCGAGCCGCGCGCGACACGTCCGCGGCGCCGGGAAACGCCGGTCTCGCGCTGTCGATCGTCGACGTCGCCACGCGTGCGGCTGCAGCGCCGGGGCACGCGCTGGCCCGCGCGGAGCATCGACGCCCCCACGCGCGAGGTGGCTCGCTGACGGGGCGAGCACTGCGGCGCATCAGCGCGGTTCGCTCGCCGACGCCGTGGCGCGCTCGGAGCACGCTCGCGAGTTCGCGGGCGCTGGGAAGGAACGCGCGCGCAGGTTGGCGCGTCAGGTCACGGCGTGGCCGTGGGCGAACACCGGCGTCGGCGCGCGCCCGTGGAAGCGACCGCTCGAGTCGCTGCGTTCCGCCCGGGCTCCCTGGGCGCAGCCTGCGCCGCGCAAGCGCGCCGGAGCGAGCGCCGACGAAGGGAACTGGTTAGAGCTCGCCGAGTCGGACCTGCAGCCAATCGCGCTCCGTCTCGAGCGCGAGCATGATGCGGTAGGGCAGGACTTCCGCCTGCTTGTCCTCGAACGGCCCGTGGCTCTGCCATTCGATCAGGCCGTGGATGTCGGCGAGCACCTTCGCCACGCCGGCCTTGTCCAGGGCGGCGTACTTGGCGAGCAGCGAGTCGGAATCCACCGGCCAAGCGACTTCCTGGGAATTCGACTCGTCCCCGGCGTACTGCTTGGCCATCTCCGCGGCCAATCGGCGGTAGTCCAGCAGCTGCGCCAAGCTCAGCGCGGCGCGCTCCCCTTGGCTGCCCGCCGCAGCGGCGTCCGCCTTCGGCGTCTCCGTGCGGCCCGAACCCGCTTGTTCTTCGGGCGGGCTGAGCGCGGCGCCGTTCGCCGAGCGGTCCTGGGCCGCCGCGGCCTTCGTCTCGGTGTTGGCTGGCGCCGGAGTCTGCGGACCGTCCTCCGGCGCAGGTCGCGTCGCCCACCAGAGTGCTCCGGCGGCGGCCAGCAGCACGAGTCCGCCCAACATCAAGAGTCGCTTCATGCGGTCCAAAGCTACCGCACAACCCGGGCGCATGCGCGGACGGGGCGTCAGCGCGCGTTCGCCGGCGCCGGGCTCAGGTCCCGCAGCGCGGCGGCGGCTTCGAGCGCGACGGCACGCTGCTGCGGCGTGCGCGGAACGAGGCGGGCCAGCCGTTCCAGCAGCTCGCGACCGCGCCCGGCCAGCCGCGGCTCGGGGCGCACCACGCTCTCCCGCGCCAGCGCCAAACCACGCGCCGGATCGAAGCTCTCGAACAGCTCGAGCGCGACCGCCAATTCGAGTTCGAGCGCCTCGGCCACGCGCTGGGACTGGCGCAGCTCGTTCGCCCACAGGATCCGCAGCAGCGGATCGCCGGGTTGCGCGCGCCAAGCCTGTTCGATGACGCGCGTGCGCCCGGCGCTGTCGCCGCGGCGGTCGAACAGGAGCGAACGCAGGCGCACCGTCTCCGGAGAGCCGGGCGCGAGGCCGTCGCAGGCGTCGAGATCACGCTCGATGGCGTCCAAGGCCGCGCTGCGCGTCGGAGCGCTCAACTCTCGCACGCGCGCCAGCTCGAGCGCGGCAAGCTTGTGCAACGCGCCCACGCGCTGCGCGCCCCAATTCTCGACGAACGGGAGCGACTCGCGCGCCGCACGCCCGCGCTCCGCCGCCTGCTCCGCAGCGCGCAGGTGCGCCACGGCGTCCGCACCGCGGCCCGCCTCCTCCGCGATGCGCGCGTTCCCAAGGTGCGCGAGGAACACCGCTTCGAGCAGGTCCTCGGGCGGTGTCTGCGTCCCGGGAAGGAACACGAGCGGCGCGTTCACCGCGCGCGTGAACAACGCGCTGGCGGCCGCCGGGTCGTGCTCGCCCAGCTCGAGCCCCAAGTCGAGCAAGGCGATCGACGAGTGGGGCGCGCGCGCGACCTGCAGCTCGCGCAACGTGCGCGAGGAGTTCCAAGCCGCGACCTCGCGCTGGGTCAGCAGCGCGAGCCCGCCGAGCAGGGCGCAGGTGAGCGCCGCGCTGGTCGCGCGCGCGGGACCAGCGCGACGCCAAGCCTGCGCCAGCAACGCCGCCACAGGCAGCGCGAGCGCGAAACTGCCGGCGAAGGAGAAGCGCGCGGCGGCGAGCGCGCCCGTCGACACGAGCAGGTTCGAAGTGGGCAACCAAGCGCAGGCGAAGAACCACAGGCCGAAGGCGAGGTCGCGCCGTCCGCGGCGCAGCGCGAACAGCGGCGCGAGCGCCAGGACCAGCAGCGCCGCGACGCCGCACAACGCGCGCAGATCGGCGAAGCTCGCGGCGGGCGGCGCGTCCTGGGGCCCGACGATCGCGAGTTGCCTCCACGGCGCGGCCAGGTTCGTCAGCGTGACCTGCGCGAACACGGCGCACGACGACGCCATGCGCGCCGCGGCCGAAAAACCCGCGTAGACCGGGTCGTCGACGTCCGCGAGCGCGCCGATGGCGGCGAAGCGGCAAGCGAGCGCCAGCGCGACGCCCAGGCTCGACCAAACGAAGGCGAGCGCGACGCGCCGCGCGCGCGGCGTGGGCGGATTCTCGCGCAGCGCCTCGAACAGCACCGCGAGCGGAACGACCAGCACGCCCGACTCCTTCGAGAGCGCGGCGAGCGCCGCGCAGAGGCCGGCCAGTAGGAAGTGCGACGCGCGCGGCGCCGCGCTCGCCAGCAAAACGGCGCTGCACATGCCGACGCTCGCGAGCAGATCGGAGATGCCGACCTGTCCGCACACGACTTCGGCGTTGAGCGGATGCGCCAGCGCGAGCGCGGACGCGAGCCACGCCGCGCCCAGCGCGCCGGGGCGGGCGCCGAGCAACCGACGCAGCAACTCGAAGCGCAGCCACGCGACGAGCGCGAGCAGCGCGACGTTGGCGAAGTTGATCGGCGCCGGCGAGTTGCCGCCGACCGCACGCAGTGCAGCGAGGACCAGCAGGGAAACCGGTCGGTACAAACCGTCGGCGCGGCCGGCGCCTTCCCACCAGTCGAGGGTGAGGATGCGCAGCGGCTCGAACGGCGAGAGCAGCGCGTTGTCGCGCACGATCTTCTCGCCGTCGAGCACGAACTCGGCGCCGAGCGCACCGCCGTACAGCACGAACACGAGCGCGGCGAGCGCAGCAGCCGACCAACGCGTGTCGAAGGCGCTCGCGGAGGCCGGGGCACTGCTGGAACCGGGCGCACGCACGTGATCCGCAGGTTAACCGACGGCTCCCGCCGCCAAGTCTCCGGTTCCCACAGCAGGGTCGGCGCGATGCGGACGCAGGCGCTGCGCTCGCGGGCGCTGGTTGTGAGTGCGCACGAGGCGCGCGGCGCGCGCTCCAAGTGCGCGGAGCGCGCAGCACGAGCCGCACCAGCGCCGCCCCATCCGTCTTCGGAGAACGGCGCGGACTCGGAGTCCGCCGGAAACGTGCTTCGCGCGCGCACGACGGTCCGGTCGCGTTGGATCCAGCAGCGAGATCGAGCGGCGGAACGCAAAGCACGAGGCGCCGGCGTCGTGCGGGCCGCCTCGTGCATTCGTGGATTCAGTGCGGAGCGAGTCCTGCGCCGCGGCGCGACGACGAGCCGGCGCGCTGCGGGCGGACTGCGCGCAGAACGACCTCGTCAAAGGGCTGCGCGCGTGCTGCTTCCGAAGAGCGTCGAAGATGTCGCTGGAGTCGGCGTTCCTGGCCAGGCGCGAGGATTCCACGCGGCTTGGGCCACGTCGCCGAACCGCAGCAACGCCGCCAGCGGCGGCGAGGCCAGCGGGTGGTTCGACGCAACTCGGCTGCAGCCTGCGAATGTCGTGCTTCCGAAGAGCGTCGAAGATGTCGCTGGAGTCGGCGTTCCTGGCAAAGCGCGAGGATCCCAGGCCACCTGACTAGGTCGCCGAACCGCAGCAACGCCGCCAGCGGCGGCGAGGCCAGCGGGTGGTTCGACGCAACTCGGCCGCAGGCTGCTAGATGCCCGCGAAAGCGCGCAGCGCGGCTTCGTTCGCTTTGACGGCCTCGACGAGCCCGGCGATGACCTTCGGCGTGAGGCGATTGGTCGCGAGCGCACGTTTGAAGTCCTCGTGCGCTGCACGCACCGGCGCACACTCGCCGTCGACCAGGAAGGCCACGATCAAGCCGGCTTCGTTCATCAGCTTGCGGCTCGCGTCGCGTTGGTCGGGGTCGAGTTGGAAGGCGAAGATCTGCTCGAGCGGATCGAGGTCGCCGACTCGTTCGATGTTCTGGACCGACCACTTGCGCGCCCACCACGGATCGCCGCCTTCGCCGACGGTCGTGTCCTTGAAGTAGCGCTCGGCGTACACCGCACCGCCGTAGCGCAACCACGCGGGCAACTGCTTCTCGGCCTGGTACGCAGCGTAGAAGTCCGCCTTCGGCCCGCCGGCGAGCGCGGCCTTCACGGCCTTGGGGCTGGGGTCGAGCGCTTCGACGAAGGACAGGCCGCAGGCGAGGCGCGCCGAGTGCACGCCGTACGAATCGCCGTTGGGCACATAAGCGTCCCAGTAGCCGACGCCGATGCCGCTCGTCGGGCGGCGTTCGTCGCGCGCGGGGAACCAGCTCTCGGCCACGTAGCCGTAGTGGATCGTGTAGAGCCGCCCGCCGTGCGTCGCGCGACGGCGGCCGTCGACGTCGCCGAACGCGAAGCGGTCGTACTGCTCTTCCTCGCGCAGGAGCGCAACCGTCAAGGGCAGCAGCGGCTCGACGCCGAACACGCGCTCGAGGTCGACCAGCGCGCGGCCCATGACTTCGATCGCCTTGGCCGCAGTGTCGCGCTCGCAGGTCGTGAGCAACTCGATCTCGTGCGACGGGATGCGCCACATCGAGTCGATCGACGCGTGTCTCTTGCTCGCCTCGGCGAGCGTCAGCCATTCGCCGTCGACGCGCCACAGACCGAGATCGACGTTCGCGGCCTGCGCGGGCGCGACCCACTCGAGGTCCTGGCGCAGCCAGCCGCGGCCGAGCTTTTCGCGGTCCGCGCCGTCGAGCCACTCACCGGTGGTCGGGTCCTTCACGAAACCCTTGGCGGACAGCGCGACCTCGGCCGGGTGCGCCCAGCCGTTCTTGCGCTTCACCCAGCCGCGCGCCGCCGCGAGCGCCGGGTCCTGGCGCAGGCGCTCACGTTCCGCGGCCGCAGCGGAGGCGAACCAACGCTCGCCGTGCTGCGTGTGGCCGAGCGCCGCGCGCGCCTCTGCGTGGTTGGGCGCGACCCGGATCAGGCGCTGCAGCACGCGCTCGGCGAAGTACTCGCGCGTGCTCGCCTTGCAGGCGAGGTGCAGTTCCCACAGCTTCTTCGCGTCGCCGCCCGCGGCCGCGAGCTCGGCGCGGAAGGCCTCGCGCTCGGCGGCGCTCGGCTCGCTGGGCCCTGCGACCTTGGGCGGCACCAGATCGAGGTCGAGGCGCGCGCTGTAGACGCTGCGCGTGTCGCTGAAACCCTCACGCAGCCACTCGAGCGCGCTCGCGAGGTTGCGCTGGACGCGGTGCTTGCTCTCGACGCCGTTGACCACGACGCGGATCTCGCGCTCGAGGTCCAGCATCTCGTCGTTCAAGTGCAACGACAGGCGCCAGATGCCGTCGGCTTCGACGGTCGCGCTGTTGGTCGCGCGGTCGAGCGTGACCGTCGCACGCGAATCGAAGTTGTAGGAGGCCGAACGCAGCCAGTAGATGTTGGAGGGGAAGATCTCGCCCGGCACGAGGTTGACCTTGGCCGGGAAGCGCCGGCGCGGATGGCGCTGCGCCCAGTCCCACAGTTCCGCTTCGCCGCCGCCGGCGAGCGAGGTGATGTCGCTGAAGCCCAGCGCCGCGGCGTCGGCCTCGAACTTGGTCGCCTGCGCGCCGCCGCTGATCAGCAGCACGGGCAGGTTCGAGAAGTTCTGCGGACCAAGTTCGCCCGGTTCGCCGGCGCGCGTGATCACGCCCGCGAAGCGCTGCGGGCTGTTGTTCGCGGCGGCGATGGCGGCCGGCGCCGAGCGGCCGCGGCCGACGAGGAAGACGCGCTCGGGGTCGACCTGGAAGCGCGCGCTCGCCACGCGCAGCGTCGTCAGCACGTGCACGATGCCGCCGGGCTTGCCGCGCACCGCGACCGCGTTCCAACCGTCGACGTCGCTCGGAAGCGCGGGCACGACGACGATCGCCGAATCGCGCACGTTGGCCGCGCTCCAGTGCGTGCGCAGGTGGTCGGCGGGCTTCTCGCCGGCGTCGGGCAGCGACAGGAGCAGCGGATAGCGCCGCTGGACGTCGTAGTCCTTGGGCAGCCGCAGCGCGTACTCGAGCCCCGAGTGCACGAACGCGCCCTCGTTCAGCGTCTCCACGCGCACCGCACCGTCCTTGAGCTTCTCCGCGCGCGCCTGTTGCGCCAATTCGAGCGCTCGGCCCAGGTCCGCGCACGAGCGCAGCGCGTCCCACTTCGGCGCCTTGGCGCGCGCCGCCTCGAGCGCGCTCAACACCGCCTCGCGCGCCGGGTCGACGTCGCCGCCCTTCTCGCGGGCGGTGAAGTAGCCCTCGATCGCCTGCCCCACCGGCAGGAGCGCGGCGTCGCCGGGCGCTTGGGACTGGAGCGGAAGGACGGCGAGAAGCGGCGCGAGTGCGAGCAGGTTCATGGGCGTGTGGCGTTCCGAGGACGGCGCTAGCGCGGCCGAAACGCCCGAGTCACGCGCCCGTAGCGCGGGGCCGGAGGAAAGCTCGTCGCGCGACGCTCGAAAAGCCTCGGCGCTGGCGCGCGAGAAACGTCCCAGCGCCGGCGCGGCTCGGCGCCGCGCGGATCAGTGGTGCGAGCCGTGGCCGTGATCGTGGCCGTGCCCGTGCTCGGCGTGCGCTTCCTTGCGCTTGAAGAACAACTCGTTCAGCAGGAAGGTCGCGAACACGACGGCGGTCAGGCCCAGCGCGATGACGGCCACGCTGATCACCGCCCAGGGGCCGTACTGAACGAGCACGTCGCGAATCGATTCCATGTTCATGGGCTGGTCCTGGGTGTGGCTTGGCGGCGGCCGGGCTGGGGACTAAAGGGGCCGCGGATTGTGCGGGGGACCGCCGCGGCCGTCCAGCCCGGGGCGCCGCTCAGAGCTTGCGGACCCAGATGTTGCGGAAGCGCACCGGATTGCCGTGGTCCTGCAGCCCGATCGGGCCGGTGGGCGCGTGCGCGGCGTAGCTCGCCAGGTCGCGGTGGCGCGTCGCGCCGAGGAAGGCCTGGTTGTTGTGCACCAGCACGCCGTTGTGCAGCACGGTCACGAGCGCCGGCGCCACGAGCTTGTCGCCGTCGAAGCGCGGCGCGCGGAAGAAGATGTCGTAGCTCTGCCACTCGCCCGGGCCGCGGCACACGTTGACCAGCGGCGGGAACTGGCCGTAGAGCGCGGCCGCGCTGCCGTCGGAATAGGTCGGATTCTCGAACGAATCGAGGATCTGGATCTCGTAGCGCCCCATCAGGAACACGCCCGAGTTGCCGCGGCCTTGCGAGGTCGACTCCGCCTTGGCGGGCGAGGCCCACTCCAGGTGCAACTGCATGTCGCCGAAGTGCTCGCGCGTCTCGATCGAGCCGCCGCCGTTCACCTCCATGGCGCCGCCCGCGATCGTCCAGGGGCACTCCTTGCCGCCCGCCGTCCAGGCGCTCGCGTCCTTGCCGCCGAACAGCACCAGCGCGTCGGCCGGCGGCGGCGCGCCGAGGTTCGCGCCCTCGGCCGGCTTGACCACCGGCGGCGGCGGGCGGTGCGCGTCGTGCACCTTCCACTCCTGGCCGGGAAGCTGCGGCGTGTCCGTGTAGCCGACCTGCGGCGCGTTCGAGGTAACCATGGAGAGCGTGAGGAGCGACACGAGCGCGGCGGGCGCGCCCAGGGCGAGGAGCTTCATCGCGCGCCATCATCGCGCCGCCGCGCTGGGACGCAACGCCAGCAGCCCTTACTTCGGAGCGCAGCGCGCGCAGCCGGCTGGCCCCCATACTGGCGGCGCCTGCAGAGCCCGATGAATCCCGCCTCGTCAGTCGGACAGGTCGCGAGCGCGCACGAACCGCGCGCGCCGGCGTTCGACGCCGAACTGTGGCGGCGCCTGCTGGAGTTCCGCGTCGACGCGCCGGGGGCAGCGCTGCCCTTCCTCGTGCGTCTCGCGCGCGAACAGCACGGCTGGACGCTCGCCGACGCGCAGGCGGCGTGGTTCGAGTACCTGCGGTTTGTGTACCTCGCGCGGCGCGCGGGCCACGCCGTCACGCCGTCGAACGAGGTCGACGCGGTGTGGCACTTGCACCTCGTCTACACGCGCAGCTACTGGGACGACCTGTGCCCCAACGTGCTCGGCGCGCCGCTGCACCACGGACCCACGCTGGGCGGCGCGGCAGAGGACCAGCGCTATCGCGAGCAGTACGAAGCGACGCTCGCGTCTTATTCGCGCATTTTTGGTGAGTCGCCGCCGAAACGCTTCTGGCCTCCGGCCGGTATTCGTTTCCGACAACAGTTCGAGACCCACGACCGCCGGCGAAGTGTGGCGGTTCCACGCGCGGCGCTGTACGCCGCGGCCGTTGCGGCAGCGCTCGCCCTGGCGGCGCTGGCTTGGTCCTTGTGACCACAGCGGTCCTGTCGACGCACGAGGCCCCCATGTTCCCGTTCAACCTCGACGCTGCAGAGTTCCTCGCCTTCTACGCAGCCCTCGGCGCGCTCGCGCTGATCGCGCTCGTCGTACTCGTGCGCCGCGGCGGCCGCAGCGAGGCGAAGTCGCAGCGCTCGCGTGAAGCTCCGAACGCGTACGAGCTCGCGTGGCTCTCGGGCGGCGCGCCCGCGGCTCTTGCGACGGCGCTCACCGCACTCACCCAGCGCGGGCTGGTCGAGCCCGACGGCGTCGAGTTCCGAGTTACGCGCGAAGCCAGCCGTGACGCAACACTCCACCCCGTCGAGAGCGAAGTGCTGCGGCACTTGCCCAAGGGGCGCGCGGCGGCGCTGCGCGGGCTTGCGACAGCGCCGCTCCAGCTCGAACGCGCACTCGTCGAGCGCGGTTTGTACCGGCCGCGCCGCGGCTTCTTCGACTTCGCAACCGTGTTCGTGCCGCTCATCGGCGGCGTGCTCACGCTCGGCGCGGTCCGCATGGTGTGGGGCGTGCAGCGCGGCAAGCCCGTCGGTTTCCTCGTGTTCGAGATGCTCGTGATCGGCCTCGCCGCGGTCGGAATCGTGTTCTCCCACATGGGAGCGCGGCGCACGGCGGCGGGCTCGAAGTTGCTCGCGGACCTGCGGCGCGAAGCGACGCGGCGCAGCAAGTCGGTGACGTCGCGCGCACATCCGGAGGTAGCTCCGGGCGCACAGGTGCAGCCGAGCGGCGCGTACTACGACCCGGTGTTCGACGTCGCGTTGTTCGGGACCGCTGCACTCGCCGGCACGGCGCTGGCGCCGGTGCACACCAGCCTCGGGCCCCACGAGCGTCGGCACGCGCAGCACGACGGCGGCGGCGGGTGCGGCAGCATCGACGCGGGCGGTGGCGACAGCGGTGGTGGTGACAGCGGTGGTGGCGACGGCGGTGGTGGATGTGGAGGCGGAGGCTGCGGCGGCTGCAGCAGCTGAACGCTCCGACGCGCGAGGCCATACCAACTTCGCAGACGCGCAAGAACCCGCGCCGACGCGCGGGGTTGCACGCTGAACCATGCAGCTCCCCCATCTCGCGTCTCTCACGTTGATCGCCGGCGCGCTGATGACGTCCGCGGCGCAAGCCCAAGTCACACCGACGCACGCCGACCTCGTGTACGCCACGGTCGGCCCCGCGCCGCTCGAGCTCGACCTGTACCTGCCCGCTGGCGCGCCCGCGCCGCGCCCCACGCTCGTGTTCATCCACGGCGGCGGCTGGTCCGGCGGCGACAAGGCGCCGATTCCGGCTCTGTGCGTCGCCGCGTTGAACCAAGGCTTCGCCGTGGCGAGCGTGAACTACCGCCTGACCTCGCAGGCGGCGCTGTTCGCGCCGGAATCCGTGACCTTTCCGGCGCAGATCCACGACGTGAAGGGCGCGGTGCGCTGGCTGCGCGCCAACGCGGCCACGTTCGGTCTCGACCCGACACGCTTCGCAAGCTTCGGCACGTCGGCGGGCGGCCACCTCTCCGCGCTGCTCGCGACTTCGGGCGGCTCAGCGGAGCTCGAGGGCGCGGTGGGCGGCAACCTCGGCTTCTCGAGTCGGGTGCAAGCTGCGCTCGACTACTTCGGGCCAACGGACTTGATCCAGATGAACCTGGACACGCTCACTCCTCCGGGAAGCACGATCGACCACGACGCACCGAGCTCACCGGAATCGCGGCTCTTGGGCTGGTCGCTGCCCGGACAGGGCATGGGCGACATCCGCGCGAACCTGACGAACCCGACGCCGCCCTACCCCGCGCTCGTCCAACTGGCGACTTGGGCCAACCCCGTGAGTTGGGTCGACGCCGGCGACCCGCCGGTGTTCATCGGGCACGGCACGAGCGACACCTCGGTGCCGGTGCGCCAGAGCACGCGCCTCTCGGCCGCGTTGTTCGGCGCGGGGGTCGAGCACGACTTCCGCGCGATTCCGCTGGCAGGTCACGGGCTGGGCGGCGCGATCGACGTGCAGGCGCTGGCTTTCCTGCGCGCCAAGTTGCTCGGACCGGACCGCCTGAGCGTCGGAACGCCGCTGTGCGCGGGCGACACTTCGCTCGACGCCTGCCCGTGCGGCAACACGAGCTTCGACGGCGCCCAGACCGGGTGCGTGCACTCGCTGTTCGTCGGCGCGAACCTCAACGCGGTCGGCAGCGCCAGCGTCGCCGCCGATTCCGTGGAACTGCGCGCCGATTCGATGCCCAACGGCTCGGTGCTGTTCTTCCAGGGACCGCAGCTCGTCACCAGCGGCGTAGCGCTCGACGACGGCCTGCGCTGCGTCGGTGGACCGCTCACGCGTTTGGCGACGAAGATCAACGTGCAAGGTTTCGCGAGCTATCCGGCCGTCGGCGAAGCGAGCGTCTCGGTGCGCGGCGGCGCTGTGGCCGGACAGACCGTTCACTACCAGGCGTGGTACCGCGATCCCGCGCCGCACTGCACGAGCGGCACGGCGAACCTGACGAACGCGTTGTCGATCACCTGGACGCCGTAGCGCGAACTCAGGCGACGCTGACGCGCAGCGACAGCGTGTGCTTCGCGCCCGGCGCGAGCTGCACGGCATCCGCGCCGACGTTGCCGCTCTCGACGCACAGCATGTGCGCCCAGTCCTCGTCGGCGAACTCCGCGAGGCGCTGCGAGCCTTCGATCCAGGGGTTCCACACGATCGTCGAGCGCGAGTCGCGTTTGTCGATGCGCAGCGTGCGCCCGTGGACGATGTCTTCGATCTCGCACGCGCCGCTCGCGCCTTCGAATACGGCGTCGACCGGGCCCGTGAACATGAGCGCATCGCTCGGTGCGCGCTTCTCGCGGAAAGCGTCGAGCTTGTCGCGGAAACGCGCGCCCTCCAGACCGCGCAGCGAGATCGCGCGCACGTCGCCGACTTGGAAGTAGCTGTGCAGCGCCTCTTCGAACTGGAACGGCGCGGCGTCGCGGTTCTCGACGCTAAGCGCGAGCTCGAGCTCGGCGCCGAGCACGGCTTCGAGGCGCAGCGCGAAGCGGTGCGGCCACAGCGCGCGCGTCGCGTCGCTGTCGACGAGTTCGAGCACGACCTTCGTCGATGTCGCGCGCAGATCCTGTGACACCACGCGCCACGGCAAGCGCCGCGCGAAGCCGTGCGCTCCGCGGCCCGCTTTGAGCGGGTCGTCGCCGAACCAGGGAAAGATCACGGGAATTCCGCCGCGGATCGGCTGGCCGGGCTCGAAGCGCGCCTTGCGCGCCACGAACAGCACGTCCGAGCCATCGTGCTTCCAACGCACGACGTGGCCGCCCTGCGCACAAATTTCTCCCTGTCCGCTGCGGACCCACTCCAACGGCTGTGTCACGTCCATGGTGGGCGGCGAGGGTACCCAACTCGAACTCGCTCCGAGCCGGCCGCGCGCTTGTTGGTTCCGAGCAGCTGGGGGACAATTCCGAACTCCTTCAAGCCTTCGACACTCCCCGACTACGGCTCCCCCACCACCTATGCGCAACTTCGTCGTTCGACTCGCAGCCGCCCTCGCTCTCGCCCCGCTCGCCGGAGCGCAGAACTTCAGCTTCACCGTCCAGGCGCCGCTGAGCGCCACCAACATCGGCGCGAGCTTCGAGATCGACTTGCCCGGCACGGGCATCGGCGACTTCGAGGCCACGAACAACCCGACCGGCACGCGCACCTGCACGAGCCTTTTCGGCACGTGCAACAACACGGCGATCCAGTTCACCAACTCGCTCGCCATCGAGAGCGTGTTCGCCGGCTCGCCGACGGGCGGCTTCGCGGCGACGATCGACACGGACACGGGCGTCGCGCTGATCTCGGGCTTCAACGTGAGCCCGCTCGGCAAAGAGGACGGCGGCGCGGACCTCACGCTCAACCTGCTCTACCCGACCTTCCGCACGCAGCAGCCCAACTCGCTGTTCATCGGCGGCTTCAACTTGCCGCTGCCGCTGGGGCAGATCGTCGTCGACAGCCTCGCGCTCGTGCAGACCGCCGACGTTCCCGGCGCGCTGACGCCGACCGCGATCGCGGACGTGTACGACTTCACCGCGTTGCTGCCGACGAGCCTGTCGTTCGGCATCGACCTGCTCGGCAACGCCACGCAGGTCGGCCCGCTCCCCTTCCCGCTGCCCGTGGTGGGCGTGCTCGACCTGCGCGGCCCCGAGGCCGTGCTGACGCTGACGGTCGACACGAGCGGCAAGCAGAGCGTGCCCAATCCGCTCGGCGGCCAAGCCTTCGAGGACATTCCGCTCGGACTGCCGACGATCCTTCCTCCGGGCGGCATCGCCAACCTGCTGTTCGACATCACTCCCGGCGACCTGGCGCTGAGCTTCCTAGCGGACCTCGACTGGACCGCGACCGGCGTCGCGCTGTGCGAGGCCTCGAACTACTGCGTGAGCACGCCGAACACGTTCTCGAGCGGCGCGCAGATCCAGGCGCTGGGCTCGACCTCGGTCGCGCTCAACGGCTTCACGCTCTCGGCCGCGGGCGTTCCGCCCGGACACGCCGGCCGTTTCGCACTGTCCACGACGCAGGGCCTGCTGCCCTTCGGCGACGGCGTCTTGTGCCTGGGCTCGGGCTCGCAGCGTTTCCCGCTGATCTTCGCGGACGCGAGCGGCGTCTCGAGCTACGCGGTGGACTTCACGAACAGCGCGCAGCCCGGCGCGCTGCTCACGGCGGGCTCGACCTGGAACTTCCAGCTGATCTTCCGCGACCCGCTCGGCGGACCGTTCACGTTCAACACCTCCGACGCGATGACGGTCACGTTCTGTCCGTGAGCCTGCCGCGCGCCGCGCGCGCGCCAACTACGACGTCGAGGCCGGCCGTCGCGAACGCGGCGCGCCGGCCTCGCGCGTTTTGCGGCCTGATCGGCGGCGCGCGCGAACTCAGGCGTACTCGAGCGGGTCGACCAGGCCCGCGGCGCGGAAGCCCTCGAGCCGCAGCTGGCACGCGTCGCAGCGTCCGCAGGAGAGCCAGCGTTCGCCGCGCAGCTGCGGGTCGTAACACGAGTGCGTGAGGGCGAAGTCGACGCCCAACTCGCGGCCGCGCAGCACGATCTCGCGCTTGGAGAGCAGCACGAGCGGCGCGTGCAACTCGAGCGGCTCGCCGCGCTCGGCCCCGGCGGCGGTGGCGAGCGTCGCCAGCTTCTGGAAGGCGGCGAGGAACTCCGGTCGGCAGTCGGGATAACCCGAATAGTCGATCGCGTTGATGCCCAGAAAAATCGCGCGCGCGCCGACGACCTCGGCGTAGCCGAGCGCGATCGCGAGGAACACCGTGTTGCGCGCCGGCACGTACGTCGTCGGGACGCCGCGGCCGATCTCGTGGCCGGCGCGGTCCTTGGGCACGGCGAGTTCGTCGGTGAGCGCGGAGCCCCCGAGCGCGCGCAGGTCGACGCTGACCACGCGCTGCTCGCGCGCGCCCAGCGCACGCGCGACCCGAGCGGCGGCGTCGAGCTCGCAGACGTGGCGTTGTCCGTAGGCCACCGTCAGCGCAAAGGTCGCGAAGCCCGCGGCGCGCGCGTGCGCGAGTGCGACGGCGGAGTCCATGCCGCCGCTGACCAAACACACCGCGCGCGGTTCGGAGGAGGAGCTCGAGTCCACGGCGCGGACGATATCGTCCGCGCGTGCGCGCCGACGACGACCGCCGCCAACGCATCCTCGCGACCGTGGACGCGATCCCGCGCGGGCGCGTGGCGAGCTACGGGCAGGTCGCGGCCGAGGCAGGGCTTCCCGGCCGCGCGCGCCTCGTCGGACGGCTGCTGCGCGAGCTTCCCGCCGGGTCGAAGCTGCCCTGGCACCGCGTGCTGCGCTCCGACGGCTCGATCGCCGGGCGCGGCGACGGCGCGGCGATGACCGCCCAGCGCCGGCGCCTCGCACGCGAGGGCCTGGAGTTCGACGCCCGCGGCCGCGTGCCGCGCGAGCGTTTCTGGCGACCGTGAAGCCTCGGGGCGCGCCTGCGCGCCCTTTGCCCCACCGCGCGATGGGCCTACAGTGAGGAGCTCGCCCGCAACCGGGCGATCTTCCCCGGAGCCGTCCCCATGAGCCTGTTCAGCAAGAGCGCGACCACCACCCCGGCCCAGATCCTCGACGCGTTGCGCCAAGTGCAGGACCCCGACCTGCACCAGGACATCGTCACGCTCGGCTTCGTGAAGAAGCACGAGATCGTCGACGGCGTGGTGTCGGTGACGATCAACCTCACGACGCCGGCCTGCCCCGTGAAGGACCAGCTCAAGGCGCAGGCGGAAGGCCTGCTCCGCGCGCTGCCCGGCGTGCGCGAGGTGAAGGTCGAGATGACCGCCGTCAACGCGAACGCGCAGTCGGGGCCGCCGCGGGTGCTCGCGCCCCAGGTGCGCCACATCGTCGCGGTCAGCTCGGGCAAGGGCGGCGTCGGCAAGAGCACGGTCGCGGTCAACCTCGCCGTCGCGCTGGCGCAGACCGGCGCCAAGGTCGGCCTGCTCGACTGCGACGTCTACGGCCCCGACATCCCGATGATGATGGGCCTGGACGGCTCGCCCGAGCAGGTCGGACGCAAGCTGCTCCCCAAGGAACGCCACGGCGTGAAGACCATGTCGATCGGCTATCTGCTCGAAGCGGACAAGCCGGTCGTGTGGCGCGGCCCGATGGTCCACAAGCTGATCGAGCAGTTCCTCGGCGACGTCGAGTGGGGCCAGCTCGACTACCTGCTGGTCGACATGCCGCCGGGCACCGGCGACGCGCAGCTCTCGCTGGCGCAGATCGTGCCGCTCACCGGCGCGGTGCTCGTCACCACGCCGCAGGCCGTGTCGACCTACGACGTCGGCAAGGCGATCGCGATGTTCCGCCAGGTCAACGTCGACATCCTCGGCATCGTCGAGAACATGTCGGGCTTCTACGTCGGCGGCCAGATCAAGGGCGCGAGCGCCGGCCAGCAGGTCGAGCTCGACGTCGGCTCGGGCGCGCAGACCGTGACCACCGACGCGCAGGGCCGTTTCAGCGTCGTCTTCAACCTGTTCGGTGCGGGCGGCGGCGAGATGCTCGCCAAGAAGCACGGCTTCCCGGTGCTCGGCCAGGTGCCGCTCAATCCGTCCGTCCGCGTGGGCGGCGACGCCGGTGATCCGGTCACCGTGGCCGACCCCAATTCGCCGCTCGCGCGCGCGTTCCGCGACATCGCCGGCCGCGTCGCACAGCGCGTCGCGATCCGCTCGATGCAGTCGCTGCCGATCCTCCAGTAGCGCCGCTGGGCGCAGGCGCGAGACGGCCTGTCGGGTGCATCGTCCGGCGCATCGATCGGGCGCGTCGCCAGCCCGCGCTCGACGCGCTTCGCGCTCCGGCAGGTCGCAGCACCGCGCCAGCGCTGCCCACACGCGGCGCCGGCGCGCCGAAACTGCCGCAGCACCCCGCACTTCGGCGCGCAACCGGGCGTGGCGCCACACTTGTATTCCGCGGCGGCCGCTGGCGTTGGGAGCGCCGAACGCCAGTGGAAACTAAGATCTTCGGCCCGCCCACGTTCGGGCGACCTGTCCACCTGCGACGTGTCGCCCGCGCCAACCGCCTCCTCCAACGCTGCCAGCCCTCACACGCCTGCGGCGCGGCTCCATCCACGACCGGCATGTCCGGCACCCTCGAGAAACCATGCAAAAACGACTCACGCTGCTCCTCACCGCGCTGACCCTGCCCGCCTTCGCGTTCAACGCGCCCCCGGCGGACAAGCTGGCCTTCGGTCCGGCCGCCGGAACGACGCTCTCGCGCGTCTGGACGATCACGAACGAGGCCTCGCTCGACGACATGCAGGTCTCGGTGGGCGGCAAGCCGCAGCCGATGCCCGGCGAGATGGAGATGACCCAGACCATGAAGACCGAGATCACGGTCAGCGACAAGCTGGTCGAGCTCGGCGCGGGCGCGCCCAAGGTGCTCGTGCGCACGTTCGAGAAGCTCGCCGGCGACGGCTCGGTCTCGATGGTGATGGGCCCGATGGGCGAGAACTCGACCGACATGAGCGCCAAGAGCGAGCTCGAAGGCAAGAAGGTCAAGTTCACCTGGAACGAAGAGGGCGGCAAGTTCGAGCGGGTCTACGACGAGACCGAAGGCGACAAGGACCTGCTCGAGGGCTTGGTCGAGGACATGGACCTGCGCGAGTTCCTGCCCAAGACCGAGGTTTCCGCGGGCGACACGTGGAAGATCGCGCCGGCTGCGATGCGCGCGATGGTTGCGCCCGGCGGCGCGCTGGCGCTGATCCCCGAGTCCGCTGAAGGCGGCATGGGCGGCATGAGTCCGGGCATGGACCAGATGGGCGACCTCGCCGGCATGCTCACCGGCGACTTCGAAGGCGAAGTGACCGCTGAGTACAAGGGCATCCGCGAGGACAGCAAGCTCGGCGAGATCAAGATCACCTTCGAGATCAAGACTTCGGCCGACCTCAGCGAGAAGGCCGCGGAGCTCGCCGACCAGATGCCCGAGGGCATGTCGATGGAGATCCAGAGCCTCGACATGGAGTTCGGGTGGAAGGGCGAGGCGACGATCCTGTGGGATGTCGCGTCCGGCCACGTGTCGGGCGTCGAAGCGTCGGGCGATCAGAGCCTGAGCGTCGACACCGGCATGAAGATGTCGATGCAGGGCCAGGAGATGGAGATCGAGACCGGCATGGAGATGTCGGGCAAGGTCGATTCGAAGCTCGTCGTCACCCGCGAGTGATCCCAAGTCCATGCTGAGCTCGCACTCACGCAAGTGGCTGGGCGCGTTCCTGCTGGCGGCGCTCGCGGTTCCCGCGATCGCCGCCGGCGACGCTTTGACGGACGCGCGCGCGCTGGCCGCGGAAAACAAGTGGGCCGAGGTCGTCACACGGCTCGAGGAGCACCTGCGCTTCGAGGTGAGCGACGGCGCGATCGACCAGTTGATGAGCGAGGCGCTGGCCAAGCTCGAGCGGCGCGACGAGGCGGCGTTCTTCCTCGACCGCGCGCTCGCGGGGATGAGCGAGACCGACAAGGAAGCGCTCAAGCTGCGCAAGCGGTTGCTCGAGATCGATCCGCTGGCCGGCAAGCGCGACAGCGCGCTCAAGAAGACCGTCAAGTCGCTGCTCGAGAGCGCGCAGACGCTGCACGAGGGCGGCCACGTCGAACGTGCGCTCGTGATCCTCGAACGACTGCGGCCGATCGCGCGTGAGCCGGAACTCGGCGTGGTGACCACGCTCGCCGAATCGATCCGCGCGGCCACGACCAAGATCGACCTCGACGCAGCGGGCGGCGACTCGCGACCCGCCGACGGCTGGCCCGAGGTGCAGATCGAATCGCAGCGCTACCTGCTGCGCGCCGACCTCGAGCCCGCCATCGCCGAGATGCTCGGCCGCACGATGGACGAGATCTTCGAGTACTACGTGAAGATCTACTTCGACGGCGATCGCTCGAAGCTCGATCCGCGCAAGGCCACGATCTTCGTGCACGCCTCGCACGACGACATGGGCAAGGTCTGGGGCGGCGGCGGCAACGTGCCGGGAGGCTGGTGGTCGCCCGGCGAGTGGCAGGTGCACTGCTACGACACACGCGGCGAGTCGGGCACGCTCGATGAAATGCTCGCGACGCTGTTCCACGAAGCGAGCCACCAGTTCATGACGATGCTCGCGGGCGGCGGCGGCACGCCGGCCTGGCTCAACGAGGGCACCTCGAGCTTCTTCGAAGGCGCGGTGGCGATGGCCGACGGGCGCGTGCTGTGGCCCGACGCCGCACTCAGCCGCCTCACGACGCTCGAAGCGATGCTCAAGGGGCAGAGCTTCGGGCCCGACACGCCGAAGTTCCTCGACGTGATCTCGTACAACCAGCCCGGCTCCTATCCGGCGCCGTACTACCCCTGGGGCTGGGGCCTGGTGTACTTCCTGCAGCAGTACGAGGACCCGCAGACGCTCGAGTACGTGCACCGGCCCAAGTACATCGCTTACCGCGACGAGGTCATCAAGCGCCAGACCGACCCGCGCGAGGCTTTCGAGAAGGTCTTCGTCGGCGCTGGCAAGTACACGACGCTCGCCGCGTTCGAGACCGACTGGAAGCGTTGGATCCAGGACACGATCTACCCGCTGCACGTCGGCGCGCGTAAGCGCGAGTTGCGCATGGCGCTCGTCGAGCGCTACCTCGCGGCGGCGACGGCTGCGGCCCGCGAGCCGAAGAAGGCCAAGGTCCCCGCCGACGAACTGCTGCTCCGCGCGCTCGGCCACGTCGAGTACGTGCGTTCCAAGGTCGACGGCCAAGAACATCCCGAGCCTTCGTTGCTGCTGCTGCAGGCCGACATCTTCGAACGCCTCGGGCGCGCCCCTTCGACCGCGCCGCTGCTCGAGCAACTGCTCGACATGGCCGGCGACGGACGTTGGACGCCGAGCGAAGAAGAGCTCGCCACGCTCGAAAAGCGCCTCAAGAAGCTCGACTCGAAGAACTCGGCGCTGCGCCTCGCCAAGGCGCGCTCGGGCAACCTCGCGAAGGCCGCGCTCGAATTGCTCGACCAGTACGAGAAGGCCAAGACTCCGCTCCTGCTGCGCAGCTACAGCTTCGCCAAGGCGATGAGCGCGGCGCTCGACAAGCCCGCGACGCTCGAGGAGCGCGCCGCGCAGCTGCGCACGCGCGCTCGCGAGAGCGGCCTCCTGCGCGGCGCCACCTACAAGTTGGGCGGCGCGCCGGGGACGTGGAAGACCATCTTCAGCAGCGACGAGAAGTTCTTCGGCGCCAAGGACGGCCGCGTCGAGATCGGCGGCGTGCGCCCCGTCGGCCGCTTGTGCACCACGGTGCCGATCAGCGGCGAGTACGAGGTCCGCGCGCGCATGACACGCGTTGGCGAAGCCGGCGTGGGCGCGCACCACGGCGTGATCGTGTCGGGCACGACCAGCGGCGACTGGCTCGTCGTCAGCATCGACAACGGCGGCAAACTGTGGCTCAAGCGCATCGTGATGGGCAACGGCGGCGTGAGCGACACCAACGTGTCGTACTTGAAGCTAAGCGCCGTTCCGCCCGCCGATCAGCCGTTCGACTTCGTCGCCAAGGTCGCGCCTTCGGGCGCGATCGAAGTCACGGTCGGCGAGGACGGGCCGTTCTTGTTCCAGGCGCCGCTGGCGATCCCCGGCGTCGGACACGTGGGCGTGTACGTCAAGTACGGCGAGCTACTGCTCGAGAACGCCGTGGTCGAGATCCTGCCCTGAGCGCTCCGCCGCGCTACGCGCCCAGCCGCGCGTTTCCGCCGTACGCCTACGTGCCCGGCGAACATCCGCACCCCACCGGCGATCCGCAGGGGCACTCGTACCGCGACTCGCCCGAGCCGCCGGCGGGCTACTTCGCGCCGCGCGATTGGGAAGACAACGACGAGTACCTGTTCGGCGTCGACCTCTACAACTCTGGGTACTTGTGGGAAGCGCACGAAGCCTGGGAGAGCCTGTGGCACGCCGCCAAACACGACGCGCTGCAGGCCGAGTTCCTCCAGGGCCTGATCCAGTGCGCCGCCGCGGCGCTCAAGGTGCGCATGAAGCAGCCCGCGGGCGTGGTCAAGCTCGCGGGCCACGGCCTGGGGCGCCTCGCGCGCGTCGGCGATCAGACGCGCGGCGAGTTCATGGGCCTCGACGTGCGCGCGTTTGTCGCTGCGTTCCGCGCGTTCGCGGAGTCGACGCCGACGGACCACGACGCGCGCCCACGGATCGAACTTTCGCGCTGAATCGAACTTTCGCACTGTCGCGCGGCTGGGCGAACCAGGCGCGCAACAGCGCTCGCACGAGCTGCGTCTGCTTGCGGCTCGCGACCGTCGCGGCCGGTGGAACGTGCAGAAACACGGCCGGAATGCCGTACTTGCGACCAGCGCTGAGCAGCGCGTGGTACGTGCGCTCGCACACGTAACCGCCCGCGTCGTTCGAGAGCCGCACGTCGTGCGCGCCCGCCTCGCGCAGCAGCCGCGCGAGCCGACGCACGTCGAGCGAAGTGTGCAGCGTCGGCCCGACGCGGCCGCCGAGTTCCGCGCCCGCGACGCCGTCGTTGTCGACACGCTCGGTCGAGAACACGCCGCGTGCGCGCTGCTCGAAGCGGAACCAACTCGCGCGCTGCACGCCCAGGCCGAGCAGCAAGACGGGCCGCTTGCGCGCATGGCGCGCGACGAAACGCTCGACCTCGCGCGGCGCGCCGCGGAACGAGACCGGCAGCTCACGCGCGAGCACACGCACGCCGCGCGGCGGCTGGCGCTCGAGCGCGGCCGCGACGATGCGGCTGGGATTGAAGCGGCGCTTCTCGAAGGGGCCGAAGCCGGTGACGAGCACGAGGGGTAACGGCGGCGTTCTGGATGCGCTCACCCAAACAACGCTAACCCAACGGGCGACCGGCGTGGTTGTACGGCGCCAGAGCAATCTGCAGCACGCCGCGCAACGCAACGGTGTACCGGGACGCAGCGGCGGCGTGGTGCAGATTGCTCTGGCGCCGTACAACCACGCCGGGGCATGCGATTACACTCCTCGCCCCCCGAACAGACCGGGGACCAACGAGGAATCACGCATGGCGCGCAAGGACAAGGTGCTCGTAGCGAACGGGCAGGGCTTCTGGGGCGACTCGCTGCTGGGGCCCATACGCCTGTGCCGGGAAGGGCCGATCGACTACCTGACCCTCGACTACTTGGCCGAGGTCACGATGAGCATCCTGCAGAAGCAGTACCTGCGGGATCCCTCGAAGGGCTTCGCGACCGACTTCGTGAAGATGATCGACCGCACCGCGCCGGAGCTGGTCAAGAAGGGCATCAAGGTCGTCGCCAACGCCGGCGGCGTGAACCCGATGGCCTGCAAGGACGCGACGATCGCCGCGCTGCACCGCCAAGGCTTCAAGGGCGTCAAGATCGCCGTGGTCGAAGGCGACAACATCTACGGTCAGCTCGACGGGCTGCTCGCGGGCGGCGAAGAGCTCAAGAACATGGACACGGGCGCGGCGCTCTCGAGCGTGCGCTCGAAGGTGACGAGCGCGAACGTGTACCTCGGCGCCTTCCCCACCGCGGAAGCGCTGGACCGCGGCGCGCAGATCGTGATCACCGGCCGCGGCACGGACCCGGGCCTCGTGCTCGGTCCGCTGATCCACGAATTCGGCTGGAAACCCAGCGACTACGACCTGATCGCCGCCGGCACGATCGCCGGCCACATCGTCGAGTGCGGCGCGCAGTGCACGGGCGGCAACTACGTCGATTGGCGCGCGGTGAAGAACATGGCGATGGTCGGCTACCCGATCGTCGAAGCGAGCGCCGACGGCTCGTTCGTGATCACCAAACACGCCGGCACGGGCGGCATGGTCACGCCGCGCTCGATCCTGCACCAGCTCGTGTACGAGATGGGCGATCCGAAGAACTACATCGGGCCCGACGGCACGGCGGACTTCACCTCGATCAAGATGGAGCAGGAAGGCCCCGACCGCGTGCGCATCACCGGCGCGAAGGGCGGGCCGCCGACGCCGACCTACAAGGTCTCGATCAGCTACGAAGACGGCTGGAAGGCGCTGGGGCAGCTCACGATCAGCGGACCGGACGCGCTCGAAAAGGCGCGGCTGTGCGCGGAGATCGTGTGGAAGCGCCTGGAGTACGACGGCTGCACGTTCAAAGAGCACGAGAAGCTGGTCGAGTTCGTCGGCGCCAACGTGTGCCACGCCGGCATCGACGTGCCGCACGCCAGCGAGCCGAGCGAAGTCGTGCTGCGCCTGGGTGTGAAGGGCGCGGACAAGGCGCGCATCGAGCGCTTCGGCTACGAGCTCGTCCCGCTCGTCACCAGCGGTCCGCCAGGCGTGACGGGCTTCGCCGGCGGCCGGCCCCACGCGACCGAGATCATCGGTTTCTGGCCGGCGTTGATGCGCAAGGACAAGGTCACCACCAAGGTCACGTTGTTCGAGAGCTAGTGCCCTGTTTCCGAATTTCGTCGAATATCTCGCTGGCCTCGCCGCCCCTGGCGGCGTTGCTCCGGTTCGGCGACCTATTCAGGTCGCCTGGAATCCTCGCGCCTTGCCAGGAACGCCGATTCCAGCGACATCTTCAACGGACTTCGGAAACACGACACTAGCCCGACCTATTCGGGTCGCCTGGAATCCTCGCGCCTTGCCAGGAACGCCGATTCCAGCGACATCTTCGACGGACTTCGGAAGCAGAACACTAGGAGACACAACATGCCGATCGTTTCGCTGTCCCGCATCGCCGACGCGCGTTCGGGCGACAAGGGTGAGGGCTCCAACGTGGGCGTGATGGCGCGCTCGGACGCGGCCTTCGCGTTCTTGAAGCGCGCGCTGACCACCGAGGTCGTCAAGGCGCACATGCACGCGATCAACTTCGGCGCGGTGAAACGCTACGAGTCCGAAAGCTTGCGCGTGCTCAACTTCATCCTGGCCGACAGCCTGGGCGGCGGCGGCTCGGCGAGCCTCAAGACCGACGCGCAGGGCAAGACGCACGGGCTCGCGCTCTTGCGCTTGAAGCTCGACGTGCCGGCGGACGTGCTCGCCTCGACGCCGGAGTGACCATGGGCGACCTGCTGCTCGAGTTGTCGGAGAAGGCGCGCCGCAATCCGCGGCGCATCGTGCTACCCGAGTCGCAAGACGCGCGCGTGCGCCAGGCGGCGGCGACGCTCAAGGCGCGCGGACTGTGCGAGCCGGTGCTGATCGACGACGGCCGCATGGGCTCCGCTCCGGCGGGCGTCGAGGTCGTGCGCGTGCAGCGCGACCCGCGCCTCGAGAAGTTCGCGAGCGACTACTTCGAGCTGCGCAAGTCGAAGGGGCTATCGCTCGAGGAAGCGCGCAAGAAAATCGTCGATCCGCTGAACTTCGGCGCGATGCTCGTGCGCAGCGGCGATTGCCATGGCGGCGTTTCGGGCTCGGAAGCCGCGACCGCGGACGTGCTGCGCGCCGGCCTGCAGATCGTCGGGCTCGCCAAGGGCTGCAAGACGCTCTCGAGCTGCTTCCTGATGCTCTTGAAGGACCGCGCGCTCACCTACGGCGACTGCGGCGTCGTGCCGAATCCGACCGCGGAGCAACTCGTCGACATCGCGATCGCTTCGGCGGAAAACCACCGGCGCCTGGTCGGCGAATCGCCGCGCGTCGCGCTGCTCTCGTTCTCGACCAAGGGCTCGGCCTCGCACCCCGACGTCGACAAAGTGATCGCCGCGACCGAGATGCTGCGCAAGCGCGCGCCGCAGCTCACCTGCGACGGCGAGCTGCAACTCGACGCCGCGATCGTGCCTTCCGTCGCCGAGAAGAAGTGCCCCGGCTCGCCGCTCGCGGGCAAGGCCAACGTGCTGATCTTCCCGGACCTCGACGCAGGCAACATCGGCTACAAGCTCACGCAACGCCTGGCCGGCGCCACCGCGCTCGGCCCGCTGGTCCAAGGTCTCCAGCAACCCTTCATGGACCTCTCGCGCGGCTGCTCCGCCGAGGACATCGTGCACGTCGCGACGATCGCGGCGGTGCTCGCGAACGTGTAGCGCCGGCGGGCGCCACACGGCGTCGGCGAGGGATTCGACGGCAACGCGCCCAACACACCGACGCAGTTGAGGACGCCCTTTCGAAACCAGCAAACGGCCGATTGTCTAGTAGGCGATCGGCCGGCAACGTAGTCGGCGAATGGACGGAGCGTTTTGAACGGACCGTTCGCTCGACCGCTGGCCGCCGACCTCGCAACTACACTGCGCGACACGTCCGTGGTGGGCCTGCTCGGCCCCCGTCAGTCCGGCAAAACGACGCTGGCGGCTCCAGGTCGGGTTGGGTGGTTCACGTGATCCTAGTCCGTACGGCGGCCGCCAATTCCATGATCTCGGTCCACGCTTTGGAACGGTGCAGCTCTCGAACTCCGCCACCGAACGAAAGCGCATCCGCACGCGATCTGAAGAAGCGGTCGAACTCGGCAAGGGCATCCAACTCGGTCGCCGTGAACGCGGCCTGAAACGCGGGCGACTGCGGCAAGTACGCGTCATCGAACCACATGCACTGCAGTTCGGACGGCACATCGGCGATCGGCACGCTCTGCTCATACTTCTCTTGAGCAGCAGCATCCCCGAGCAATTCGAGCAACTCGAGAAGGCCCGCTCGCAGAACTCTCGGATCGGCGCCGGTCAACGAATCCACCTTGTGCCTTCGCCCATCAGGCGCCGACCGTTGGGGGCCGGTCGGCTGCATGGGCTCGTTGGCCAGCCATTCTGCGGTGGCCACAGTCATCCAGCTAGGCGCCCGAAGCCGTGCCAGGAACGTTGCCTTCGAACCCCACAGCGATTCGCTCCCGAGCGGCCGCGAGCAGCGACCCATACTCCTGGCTGAACATCGCGGCCGTCGTCTTGTCGCGTTGTGCCGACACTCGTTGCAGCGCCAGCAGCCGCGTGCTCAGACCGAAGCTTGTCCGTGTCGTCGAGGCGAGCGAAGAACTCGGACAGAACCAGAGCCTCGTCTTCGGTAACGCCGATCGTGTCGTTGCGCATGATTCTGTCCGGCCGGGTCGCAGCGCTGGCCAGCAAAACGCCCTTCAGCGGAGGCGCCGCCGGAACAACGGCGGGTTAGGCGTCGCCCTCGGGCGGATCGATCATCGCATCAACGCGGACGCCGCACCTGGGGAGTCGAAGTGAAGTCGGCCCTGACGGCGACCGCGGCCGACGGGCACGGATTGCGGCGACTGGCCGAACAGTGCGGCGCGGATTATCAGGGCGGCGCGCTGCTCTACGCAGGCGACAGCGCGTTCCCCCTCGGGAGTCCGCGGGACATGGCCGTGCCTCTGGCGCGGCTCTGGGAGCTGTAGCGACGGCGAGCTGCAACTCGACGCCGCGATCGTGCCCTCCGTGGCCGAAAAGAAGTGCCCCGGCTCGCCGCTCGCGGGCAAGGCCAACGTGCTCATCTTCCCGGACCTCGACGCGGGCAACATCGGCTGCAGGCTCACGCAACGCCTAGCCGGCGCCACCGCGCTCGGCCCGTTGGTCCAAGGTCTCCAGCAGCCCTTCATGGACCTCTCGCGCGGCTGCTCCGCCGAGGACATCGTGCACGTCGCGACGATCGCGGCGGTGCTCGCGAACGTGTAGCGACGGCGGGCGCGACGCAGCCGCGCGGGGTGACGCTGTCCTGATCTGTCTTGCTTCAGCCCGGAGACGGGCGACACGTGCCCGCCCTCACACAGCGAGGAGAACGCAGGAACAGCCGGTCCAGAGCGCTTTACAGAAAAAAACCAGCCAGGCGTTGTGCACCGATATTCTTACAGCGCTACTGGGTGTCATGACGCTGTGGAAGCGTGTTCGGGAGCTAGTGGGCTGACCAATGAAGAACCTAGGGATTGTCGCCGGATTCGCTGCGCTCGCATTCGGAGTTGGTGTGGTCGCCGGGAGTCTGCTCAAAAGTGGGCGGACAAGTCATGAACAGAGTTCCTCGGGCGTCGGGCCTCCCTCAGCGTCGCTCGCCGATATGCAGAGTCGGCCGGCTACACACTTGGAGCCGTCGCTACAGCGGGCGGCAGTTCCGAGTGCGGCTCCGCCGCAAGTTGACGTGGTTCATGAAGCGCCCGAGCCGAGCATCCAACCGGCCCAAGCCGAGCCAACTTCGGGCAAACTGTTCAAAGACATATCGGACTACGAAGCGTCCGCGGACTTCAACCCATCGAAGCGCGTCCTCTCGCCGGCCGAGCGGCTACAGCTGGTGACAGACCTGAGGAGTCTAGAGGAACGGGCGCGTGCGGCGACGGTGCGTCACATGATCGACGCACAAGACGCCATCGAACGGATGCGCGAGAACGGGATGGCGAGAGCGGTTGATTCGCGCGGAGCGAAGCCCAGCCACGGCGCGCTCGTGACCGATGTGCGCACGACTAGGGATGGAACAACAGTGGTAGAGCTGTACGAGCATGACTTTCCCGAGGCGAGCCGATACCGCGCTGAACTGGATTCGATCCGCGAGCAGGGGCTTGCGGTCGTGAGAGACTACTTTCGACATCAGTAACGAACACAACGACGGAGACCTCTCGAATGAAGCAGTTCGCTTGGATTACAGCGTCAGCGGCAGCAATGTTCGGTTGGTCGTGGAGCACGGCGGTCGCTGTTGACTGCGACGTGCTGTGTGGCTGCGTCGCGACGATGCAGGCCGGCGGCTGTCCAACCCTTCCGACCGGAATAGATGCGGCCGGCATCTCGTTCTTCTCCTATCCCCCTCTTTCGCATCCCGGCTGCTGCGACTTCGCGCCTTGGGGATGTACGTCGCAGAAGTGCCAGGCGCAGGGACTTGCGTACATCCGGCAAGCGCAGCCCGGTGGACTCGATTTGTGGATTGAGCATGGCGCCAACGGGTACGCAAGCGGCAATGGCACGCGCCTCTCGACAACCGTGGTTCACGAAGGGGAATGCGGTACTACGACAACTGTGACATTCTCCAGCGGGACTTCCGGCGTGAAGACTGAGTTCTGTTCCCTTTGGATCGGGTGCGGTGACTGCTGAGCTGAGGCGTTCTTCGACGCGAAGCGGAAACGCGGACCCGCCGAGAGGCGCGGGGAGTTACCCAGACGCGTAGTCGATGTTCGACCGGCTTCGCGGTTGGACCGCGTGGTGGGACGCTGCTCGCGCTGCCTCCCTGCGATACTCCGCCGAGATCCATTTCGTCATCAGCGCGCCGCTCCGGATGAGTGGGCTGCCATTTGCTCCGCTCGTCGCTGATGAGTCCGGTCGCGGCGGCGAAATCTCGCCCCGAGAAGGTCCCGCCGCGCGGAGTCGCATCGGAGGAATCCGCATGCAACTCGCAAAGATCCGTTCTCTCGTCGCGTCGCTGATTCTGCTCGCCGCTGTGGCCGCGCCGGCCAAGGCGCAGTTGCCCTGGCAGGCGGTGGCGACGCCGATCTACCCGCAGCGCATCTGGTTGCAGCTCGTTCCGCCGCCGCTGCGGCACGGTGAGGCCGCGCAGGTGCTCGAGCGCATGCGGATCGACCTGTGGCGCATCTGCGGACAGCTTCGTGCGATGCAGGGGATTGCGATCGAGGCCAGCAATGGGCTGCTGACCGAGGCTGACCGCGCGCTGCTCAACGTGCAGTTCCAGGCGCGCAAGCAACGCATCGCGGACATCGCCGCAGCGAGCCAGGTGAACGGCCTTGCGCTCCTGGACGGAACGCACAGCTACGTGCTGCTGCAGATCCGCCCCGCGCGCTTGGAATTCCGGCAGGAGTACCTGCAGGACGTGAGACCGACCGCCCTTGGGATCGAGTCCGCCGATGTGATCACCGTCGCCAACAGCGGAACAGCGCTGGCGGCCTGTGACTCGGCGCTCGACAGCGTGGCCTACGCGCTGCTCCAGCGCCGCGCCGCGGCCCAGGCGCTCGGGCTCTAGACGCCACGCAACGCGCCCGGCAGGCGGCGCTTTTCTCGCCGAAAGATCCCAAGCGACCGATTGCGCCAATCCGGCCGGCGCGGGAGACTTCGCGGCCCGTGGTCCAGGTCCACCTCACCCGCCATCTGTTCGCGTTCTTCCCCCAGTTGGAGGGGCGCGCGCTCGAGGTCGAGGCCTCGGACGTGGCGGGCGTGGTGCGCGCGCTCGAAGCGCTCGCCCCAGGCATCGGGTTCTACGTGTGCGACGAACGGGGCCGCCTGCGCCCGCACGTCAACGTGTTCATCGGCAATTCGATGGTGCGCGACCGCCGGCAGCTGAGCGACGCGCTCGCGCCGGGGGACACGGTTTCGATCCTGCAGGCTTTGAGTGGAGGTTAGAGCGATGGCGCAGTCGGTGTTGTGGGTCGCAACGCGCAAGGGCACGTTCAAGGTCGAGAAGCGCGGCGGCCGCTGGCAGGCGGCGCTCTCCGGGCACGCGGGAACCGGCGTCAACTACGTCGCGCGCGAGCCCAAGACGAACCGGCTGTGGGCGCTGCTCGGCCACGGACACTGGGGCGCGAAGCTCTCGGTCTCCGATGACGGCGGCGCGACCTGGCGCGACCACACGACGCAGATCAAATTCCCCGACGGCGCGCGCTACATCGGCCAGGACATGTTCGAGGATTCCACCAGCGACTTCGGCGTCGGCTGGAAGATCGTGACGCGCAAGGCCACGGTGCAGAAGCTGTGGGTCATCGGCTTCGGCGGCGACGGCGCGATCTGGGTCGGCACGATCCCCGGCGGCTTGTTCGTCAGCCGCGACGGCGGCGCGAGCTTCGAGCTCAACCGCCCGCTGTGGAACCACGAATCGCGCGGCGGCGACCTGTTCAGCGGCGACGGCACGGGCGAGACGAAGTGGTTCGGCACGCCGGCCTCCGAAGGCGGCGAGTTCGCGCCCGGGCTGCACTCGATCTGCGTCAACCCGCGCGATCCCAAACACGTGCTCGTCGCGGTTTCGACCGCGGGCGTGATCGAAACGCGCGACGGCGGCGCGACTTGGCGCCCGCGCAACAAAGGCATGAGCATGGACCACCACCCAGATCCGAATGCGGAGTGGGGCCACGACACGCACTTGATCGAGCAGTGCGCGGGCGCGCCCGAGCACGTGTGGCAACAAAACCACGCCGGCGTGTTCTACAGCGACAACGGCGCGGAGAGCTGGCGCAAGGTCAGCGCGCCGGACGTCGGCGTGCACTTCGGCTTCCCGATCAGCGCCGATGCGCACAACGGCCGCAGCGCCTGGCTCGTCCCGGGCCGCGGCGACAACCAGCGCACAGCGATCGATGGCGGCTTGTTCGTAGCGCGCACGGACGACGGCGGCGCGAGCTGGCGCCAGCTGCGCCAGGGCCTGCCGCAGGAGTGCGCGTACGACATCGTGTACCGCCACGCGCTCGACAACCGCGATGGGCTCGTCGCGTTCGGCTCCACCACCGGCAACCTGTACATCAGCGAGGACCGCGGCGAGCGCTGGAGCGCCGTGAGCCACAACCTGCCGCCGGTGTACGCCGTGCGTTTCGGTTGAAGCGCCGCCCGGCAAAGGCCGGGCAGGTTCCGCGGCGGTCGCTAAGGTTGGCGCGTCATGAACGCCACCACGCAACGCACCACGACCCGCATCGGGCTCGAACTGGTCGCCATCTCGTTCGTGATCCTGTTCCAGGAGCTGGCGCTCATCCGCTGGCTTCCGACACAGGTGCGCGTGCTGGCGTACTTCCCCAACCTCATCCTGATCAGCGCGTTCCTGGGCATGGGCCTGGGCTGCCTGCGCGCGGGCCGCCGCTCGCTGCTGTGGCTCTGGCCGGTGTCTATGGTCGCGCTCGTCGCCACCGCCTGGGCGGTCAGCGACGTGGTGTTCACCAACGAGGAGAAGTCCGAGTTCCTCTGGCTCCTGTACGCCGACGTCGAACGCACGACCGAGCCGGTCAAGAGCGTGCGCCTGCCGATCATCTGGGGCTTCGTGGCGAGCGCGCTGACGTTCATCCCGCTCGGCCAGATGGTCGCGGAGCGGCTGCGCGAGTTCCGCTCGCTGTCGAACTCACTGTGGGGCTACGCCTGCGACATCGCCGGCTCGCTGCTGGGCGTGATCGCCTTCTCGCTCGGCAGCTTCACCGGCGCGTTCCCCATCGTCTGGTTCAGCGTGGTGGTGCTCGTGCTGCTGCCCTTCTTCTTCGTCCGCCGCGCACTCGCCGCGGCGTACGTGGTCGGCGCGGCCGCGCTGCTGTTCTGCATCGTGCGCGGGGAGAAGGCCGAGCTCTACAGCCCCTACTACGCCATCACGACCCGCGACGACCCCGTCTACCCGATGGTCGAGGTGATGACGAACCGCTCGTGGCACCAAGGCGCGCTGCCGCTGAGCAAGAACGATCGCCATCCCAAGCCCGGCGTGCGCAAGTGGCTGCGCGACATGCGCGAGGACTACCACTTGCCGTACACGCTGCTCGCCAAGACGCCCAAGAAGGGTCTGGTGGTCGGCGCGGGCACGGGCAACGACGTGGCCACGATGCTCGATGAAGGCGTCGAGGACGTGACCGCGGTCGAGATCGACCCGGCGCTGCACAAGATCGGGCTCGCGCGCCACCCCAACAAGCCGTACTCCGACCTGCGGGTGCGCGTGTTCATCGACGACGGGCGTTCGTTCCTCAACCGCACGGACGAGCAGTACGACCTGATCGTGTTCGGGACGATGGACTCGCTCACGCGCCTGTCGGCGCTCTCGAGCGTGCGCCTGGACAACTTCATCTACACCAAGGACTGCTTCGAGTGGGCCAAGAAGCGCCTCGCGCCCGGCGGCGGCTTCGTGGTGCTGTTCGACTCGTACGTGGCCGACCACATCCGCGAGCGCCAGATCGCGATGCTGGCCGACGTGTTCGGCACGCCGCCGCGTGTGCATCCCAAGTCGATCGACGGCCACGCGATGTTCTTCGCGGGCGAAGCCTTCAGCGAGCGGCTCGAGGACGGTCCCAAGCGAGCCACGCCCGAGGAGATCGCGGCGATCAAGACGCGCACCGAACTGCCCAGCGACGACTGGCCGTTCCTGTACCTGACCGAGCGCGGCATCAGCGACTTCTACCTGTCGTTGATGGCCGTGTTCGGCGCCCTGGCGGTCGGCTCGGCCTTCGCGTTCTCGCCTCAGCTGCGCCGCAGCGCGCTCAGCGGCGGCTTCGACCTCGAGATGTTCCTGTTCGGCGCGGCGTTCCTGTTGCTCGAGACGCGCTCGGTCACGGCCATGAACCTCGCCTGGGGAGCGACTTGGCTGACCTCGGCCATCGTGTTCGGCGCCATCTTGCTCATGGTGCTGCTGGGAACGATCGCCATGGCCGTGCGTCCGCTGTCGTGGACGGTGAGCGTCGTGGGACTGCTCGCGTCGCTGGCCGTGACGATCTTCGTTCCGACGAACACGCTGCTCGACCTCGAAACTCCCGCGCGTCTGGCGGGTTCGGTCCTGCTCGTGGGCGCTCCGGTGTTCTTCGCCTCGACGTGCTTCGCGCTGCGCTTCAAGACGCGCCGCGATCCCGACGCCGCGTTCGGCTGGAACCTGATCGGCGCCGTGGTCGGCGGACTCACCGAGTTCCTCTCGATGGCGATCGGCTTGCGGGCGCTGCTCTACATCGCCGCCGCGGCGTACCTGGCCGTCGCACTGCTGCGCGCGCGCTCGAAGGCCGACGAGTCGGCCCAGGCGTAGTCGCAGCGCCGAACGAAACGAGCCTCGTCGAACACGTGGATTCCAGCGCCGCAATCGAAGTCCGAGGGCTGACCAAGCGCTACGGATCGCGTGCGGTGCTCGACGGCGTCGACTTCAGCGTGGCGCCGGGCGAAATCCTCGGCTACATCGGGCCGAACGGCGCGGGCAAGAGCACGACCGTGCGCGCGCTGCTCGGACTGCTGCCGGATTTCGAGGGCGCGGCGACGGTTGCGGGCCTCGATCCGCGGCGCGCTGCGCTCGAGATCAAGCGGCGCGTCGGGTACGTCGCGGAGAACGCGCTGCTCTACGAATCGCTCACCGTCGCCGAGCACCTGCTGTTCGTCGGCCGCATGCACGAACTCGACGAGCCGCTCATCGAGCGGCGCGCGTGCGCGTGCCTGGAGGCGCTCGAACTGCTCGACCGGCTCGACACGCGCATCGCTTCGCTGTCGAAAGGCATGCGGCAGAAGGTGCTGCTCACAGCCGCGCTGCTCCACGCGCCGCCTGTGCTGCTGCTCGACGAGCCGATGTCGGGCCTCGACGTGCACTCGCAGATCCTGGTCAAGGAGCTCGTGCGCCAGCTCGCCCTCAGCGGGCGCGCGGTGCTGTTCAGCTCGCACGTCATGGACGTGGTCGAGCGCCTGTGCACGCGCGTGGCGATCCTCAAGGACGGCCGCGTCGCCGCGTACGGGACGTTCGAGGAGCTCTCCGCGAGCCAGGCGCACGGCACGCTCGAGGGCGTGTTCGCGAGCGTGACCGGCGTGCGCGACGCGCAGGCGCGAGCGGCGGCGGTGGTCGAGGCGTTGGCGCGGTGAGTGCGCCGCGCTCGAGTTGGCCGCGACGCGCAAAGTTGCCGCTGCTCGCGCTCGTGAGCGTGTGGATCGTCGACCGGATGCGCGCGCCGCTGAGCGCCGCAGGCATCGAGTTCGACAAGTTCCGCGCGATCCTCGTCAACCGTTTGTGGCTCGAGACACGCGCGACGCATCCCGACGGAAGCCAGCTGGCCTCGCCCGCGCTCGGGCTCGCCATGGTCGGCGCGATCGCGGCGCTGAGCGGCGTGTTCGCCGGTCTGGTCGCGCTCGCCACCGGGGATGTGATGCTGTGGCTGCTCGCGGGACTTGG
Source organism: Planctomycetota bacterium (assembly GCA_016795325.1). Classification (GTDB taxonomy): domain Bacteria; phylum Planctomycetota; class UBA1135; order UBA1135; genus WYBT01. The sequence goes on along the minus strand of JAEUHY010000023.1, from coordinate 17,187 downwards.
CATGTGGGGACTGTGGCTCCTGCTGCTCACGCTCGGCCACTTCGCCAACCTCCTGGTCGACGGTGTCGACATCCAGGCGCTGGCCGGCTTGCCGGTGCGCGACCGCACCATGCTCGCCGCGCGCCTCGCCCACGTCGGCGTCTACACGCTCGTGCTGACGGCCTGCGCTTCGATCGCGCCGATTGCGCTCGGAGCGTTTGTGCTGCCGTGGACCAGCGTGCTGATCGTGTACCCGCTCGGTGCGCTGCTGACGGCCGTGTGGGTCGTCGGCGGAGTGGCCACGCTCTTCGCCATCGCGCTCCGCGTGTTCGGAGTGAGGCACTTCCAGCGCCTGACGTTCTGGCTGCAGGTGTCCGGCGGAGCACTCGTCGTGCTCGTGCTGCAGCTCGCTCCGCAGTTGCTGCCGCGCCGCGAACTGCTCGCTGTCGCCGAGCACAGCGTGTTCGTGCGCGCCCTCGTGCCCGCGCTGTGCTTCGAAAACCTCGACCGCGTGCTGCGCGGCTCGCGTGAGACCGAGGACTTCGTGCTGTCCGCGCTGGCGCTCGCGTTGCCGCTCGCCGTGACCGCGCTCGGTCTGTTCCTCGCCCGCGGCCGCTACATCGCAGCGCTCAGCGACGCCGGCGTCGCCACGGTCAGCGGAGCTCGCGGATTTCGGCCGAGCTGGCTCGCGCGCCAGGGCCTCGCGCGCTGCTCGAGTCCCTCTGCGCGCGCGACGTTCGGCTGGGCGCTCGCGCTCATGCGCCGCGAGAAGACCTTCTTGCGCGGCGTGGCGCCGCAGGCCGTGCTGTTCCTCACGATGATCGTGATCAGCGTCGCTGCGCCCAGCCGCGAGGTCGGCCGCTTCGACGCGAGCTACGCGCCGCTCTCGCTGTACATGATGGCCTTCGCAACAGCGACGGGCTTCTTCGTGGCCGAGTTCTCCGAACACGCTCGCGCCCGCGTGCAGTTCGAAGTGCTGCCCGCGCGCTCCATGTCGGCGCTGCTCGAAGGCGCGGCCAAGGCGCTGATCGTCGGCTTCGCGCTTCCGCTGCTCGCCGCAACGGCGCTCGTGACCGCGGCCGTCGCCGGACCACGCCACTGGCCGAGCGTCGCCCTCGCGGCCGCGGGAACACTCTGGCTGCAGCTCGGGCTAGCGCGCCGCGTGCTGACCAAGTTGCCCTTCAGCGCCGCGCCCGGCGCCATGCCTCCGCCCGAGCGAGTCGCGTGGATGCTCGCGATCCTGGTTCCGGTCGCTGGGCTGGTCCTCGCGCACCTCGCCTTCGCGCTGCATCCCGCGGCGCTCGCCGCGGGAATCGCGTTCTACGCGTGGCGAGCGCACGCAGCCTGGCGCGCGCTCGAACGGATCCAACCGCAGCGCCGCTGAGCGCGGCCCGCGCTCAGACGAACTTCGTGACGCCCGGCACCGCGATCGGCGGCGTCGGGATCTCGGCCCACTCGTACGAGCTCGGCGAAAGGTCCTCGGCCGAGTTGAGCGCCTGCTCCCAGGTGAGCGTCTGACCGGTGTAGGCCGCCATGCGCGCCATGATCGCGAGCATCGTCGACTTGCACATGTAGTCGGAGTTGTCGAGCGGCTCGCCCTTGCGGATCGAAGCGAACAGCGCGTCGTGCTCGTTCTGGTACATGTCGTCCGCTTCGTCCTCGCGCGAGCGGTGGCGCCACGCGTTCGCGCCTTCGATCGCGTGGGACTGCAGGTGCGCCACGCCCTTGGTCCCCCACACGTGGTCGCTCACATCGCTGGAGGCGCCGTTCCACTGGCGGCACGAGCTGAACATCTTCACGCCGCCGTCGTACTCGAACACGGTGTTGAAGTGGTCGTAGACGTTGCCGTACTTGGGGTCGGTGCGCTGCGCGCGGCCGCCGCTCGAAGTCACACGCTGCGGCGTCTTGTCGCCGAGCACCCAGGCGATCTTGTCGAGCGAGTGGATGTGCTGCTCGACGATGTGATCGCCCGAGAGCCAGGTGAAGTAGAGCCAGTTGCGCATCTGCCACTCCATGTCGCTCCACTCCGGCTGGCGGCCGCGGTGCCACAGGCCGCCCGTGTTGTACGTGCACTGCGCGCTGAGGATCTCGCCGATCGCGCCGTCGTGGATGCGCTTGACGGTCTCGATCTTCTTCTTCTCGTAGCGGTAGCAAAGGCCCGAAACCACTGCGAGCTTCTTCTCGCGCGCCACGCGGCAGGCCTCCATCACACGCCGCACGCCGGGCGCGTCGACGGCGACCGGCTTCTCGACGAACATGTGCACTCCGCGTTGTGCGGCGTACTCGACCTGCATGGGACGGAAGTGCGGCGACGTCGCGAAGAGCACGACATCGCAGTTCTCGACCACGCGCTTGTAGGCGTCGAAGCCGGTGAACACGTGTTCGGGCGAGACCTTGACGCGTGAGCCGATCTCTTCTTCGCCACGCAGCGAGGAGAGCGCTTGTTCGGCGTGATCGCGGAACGCGTCCCCCACGCACACCAGTTCGGTGTTGGGATCCGCGCGCAGCGCTTGGCTTGCGGCGCCGGTTCCGCGCCCGCCGCAACCGACCAGACCAACGCGCAGCACGCTGCTGCCTGCTTGATGGAAACCGCGGAAGACGGGCTGCGTCGCGTTGGCGAGTGCGGCGCCGCCGAGCACAGCCCCGCTGGTGAGGAGCATGTCGCGGCGAGTCAACGAAGGAGCAGATGCGTGGCGGGTTCGGTGGGTCATGGTCACGGCGCAGTTGGGGAGCGAAGGACGAGACCCAAGATACGCTGCCTTCGACGACAGCGCCCACGTCCAGCGCCACGTGCGTCTACGGGCAGATGACGAAGCTCACCGCGTTCGTGAGGCCCGTCGTCGACGGCGACGCGGGATCGCGAGACCAGTACTGCGCATAGACGGCGACGCCGGGGCCGAGCAACGGATCGATGCCGGAACGGATGTGGTGGTTGAAGTCGAACGAGTACAGGCCCGAACAATCATCGGGCGACAGGTTGCCCTCGGAGTCTTGCACCGGCGTGCGGCGCAGCGGCTGCTGCACACACAGGTGACCGCCCTGGAACGGCGCGGCGTCCGGCGCGAACCCATAGAACAGCAGTCCCAGCTTGTTGTTCAGCACGTTGCGCGCGCGAATGCGAAACGGTGCGAGGACGCTCGCGCTGGGCGTGCCGAGCGCTTCGACAGTCGGAGTGCAGCCCTGGCTGTTGAGCTTCGCCGAGCAGTACGTGCTGACGATCCCCGTGCAATCGCTGGTGAACGAGCGCCAAGCGCTCGCACCCGCGTTTCCCTGCTCATCGCGCGCGACGACGCGATACGAAACGACGCCGGCGGCCGCGCCGGGGATCAACCCGCGGAACACTTGCCCGCCGCTCCAACGCATCGGAGCGACCTGCACCACGCCGCTGGCGTCGAAGTGCTCGAGTTCGACGTGCTGCGCCGCCGTCGTGGACCACGCGGCGTTGTCGTAGACGAGCGCCCCGACGCTGGTGGGCGTCGAACTCTGCTGGCGATCCGGCGCTTGCTCGACTTTCGTCACGCGCGGCGCGTGCGTGTCTGGGGTCTGCGCCAGATTCACGTACAGCGTGTCGGGCTCGAAGTAGATCGTGGCGACCAGCACGTCCGCGTCGCCGTCGCCGTCGAGATCGCGCGCGTCAACGCCCTGGCCGCTGCCGACGACGATCGGGACGGCGCCGGGATCGAGGGCGAGCAGGTGGGCGCCCGCGGCGCCGGGGTTGGCGTAGATGCGGTCCTCGATCGATTCGGACACGACGAAGGCGTCGAGATCACCGTCGTTGTCGTGGTCGACCAGCTCGGCGTCGATCTGCCGCTCGATCGACTGCGGAACGACAACGCCCGGGTCGAACGTCCCGTCGCCGCGATTGAACAGTTGCGCGTCTTCGAGGAGCACCCAGTTCACGCCGTAGACGTCGAGCGAACCGTCGCCGTCCATGTCGCCCAGTTCCTGCTCGTAGTTGCCAGGACCCGGGGCCCAGCTCTGCACAGCGATGGCGTGCGTGATGTCGCGCCAAGCGAGAGCAGCGCCCGACCAACGGTTGTCGAACACACGCGGCGTGCGGAACTTGTCGCCGTGCAGCAGGTCGACGTCGAAGTCGCCGTCGAGGTCGCCGAGTTCGATCGCCAGAGCCTCGTGGGTGATGTCCGCCTCCGCGCCGCTCGTATCGGTCGTGTCGGTGAAGTGCACGCCCTCGCACCACAACGCAGCGGACCCGTTGAGCAAATTCGAGGTGGTCAGTTGCGCACAGCTGGGATTGAACTCGCGAAAACGACCTTGCCCGTCGCCGAGAAACACGCGCGTCGGCGTGCGGCCTGTGGACGCAGGGCCGTACGTCGCCTGCACGAGATCGAGCGCGCCGTCGAGGTCGAGGTCGGCAATTGCGGAATCACACGACCAATCGATGAAACCGCCGCTCGCGAGCACGAATTGCGGCGCGATCGACGAGCACGCGCCCACGCCGTTGTTGACGCCCAGACCCAACCAACGTGTCGCAGTTTGGTCGGTGAAGTAGCCCGGCGAACCTCCCTGGAGGCCGCCCATGTTGATCCACCAACGCCCGGACTGGTTCGAGAGCGTCGAACTGTTCGACACGTACAGATCGCTGTCGCCGTCCGAGTCCAGATCGATGAAATCGATGTCGCGCGACGAGTCGAGCACGGCCGGCGCGCGCACCGCGCTCTCATCGGCAAACCACCCCATCGCGCCGGCCTGCGCGCCGCCCAGGTTGATCCAGACGCGATTGCGCTCGTTTCCGAAGTCGCCGCCATCGGCCAGAGCGACATCGACATCGCCGTCGCCATCGAAGTCCGCGAACTCGACGTTTTCCGTTGGCGTCGCATTGGCGAAGCCGGCCGATGGAATGCGCAACGTGTCGTGCGCGAAACCTTGTGCAGCGCTGATCGTAGACAGCGCGACGATCGACAGACTTGCGAGGACCGGTGCTGCGCGCATGGGCGTACTCCTGTGCGAACTCGGAGGCGTCGAGCCGCTTGCGACGCGAAGCGCTCCGTGATGGGCAGCGTATCCGTGGAGGGCCGTACGCGCTCGATTTTGGTCGCTCCCGAGGTCCTCGCGGGCGTCCGAGTCTGCGTAGAGTGTGGCGATGATCCTGCGCCAGTTCCCCCCGATGGGCGTCTACGAGACGCTGTTCCGTTTCGCCGAGGTCTCGCACAAGTACATGGGCGATCCCGGGACGCATCCGTGGGCCCAGGGCTTTCCGCTGACGACGCAACTGCCGGGCGGCCCGCCGTTGCCGGACAGCATTCGGATCACGGCCACCGATCGCATGTACCCCAAGGCCGATGGCCAGCCGCCGCTGCGTGAAGCGATCGCCGACTACTACCGCCACTTCTACGGCGCGCGCATCAGCGCGGACAACGTCGCGGTTTTCGCCGGAGGACGGCCGGGGATCTTCGCGGTCCTCGCGTTCTTGCTCGAAGACTGGCAGGTCGCGATCGAGGAGACCGAGTACACGCCGTACTGGGACGTGCTCAAGCTGCTGCGGCGCAACCACGTGTTGATAGCGAGCAATCCGACGAACCGCTTCCGGCCGACGCTCGACGATCATCCGCGCGACGCGCGCACGCTCTTGATCCGCAGCAATCCGTGCAACCCGACCGGCGTCACGCTGCGCGGCCAAGAACTCGAGCAGATGGTCGCGCACTACAGCGCTCCCGAACGCGGCGCCTTGTTCGACGAGGCCTATGAGTTCTTCACGGAGGAGGCGCCCGACTCGGCCCTGCGCTACATCCGCGACATCGACGCGACCAACGTGTTCGTGAGCGGCGCCGCCACCAAGGGCCTGCAGGTTCCCGGCATGCGCGTCGGCTGGATCGTGGCGTCCAAGCGCCACATCGAGATCTTCCGCAATTACAGCTCGCTGGCGATGGGCGGCGTCTCGCGCGCTTCGCAGCTGTACGTGACCGAGTTGCTCGAACGCGGGCGTGTGACGCAGGCCCGCAAGGCCGTGGCCGATTTCTACACGAGCCAGCGCAAACGCTACGCGACGGGCCTCGAACAGTTGGGTTTCGAGCTCTTTTCGGGCACGGGCGGCTTCTACCACTGGGCGCGTTTGCCGCGCGGACTGACGGGCGACGCGTTCAACGAGCGGCTGATGAAGCACGACGCGGCGATCCTGCCCGGGCGCCTGTGCGACATGGCGCGGCGCGGCGACCGCGGCCCCATGGGTTCGATGGTGCGCTTCTCGTTCGGACCGCTCGAAGCCAAGAGCTACGAACAGGATCTCGCGATCCTCAAGCAGTGCCTGTAGCGGTTGTACTGTGCCAGGGACACGTGAGACAAATTGCTCTGGCACAGTACAACCGCGCGAAGTCAGCGCACGCTCGCGAAACCCGGCGTCGCCGTGCGTTCGAACCCGTGCTCGAGTTCGCGCACGACGCGCGCTTCGACCCCGTCGAAGTGCCGCAGCTTCGCCAGGCCCTCAGGCCCGAGCACGCACAACGCGGTGGCGAGCGCGTCAGAGAGCGTCGCGTACGGCGCGATCACGCTCGCGCTCGTGCGAGTCGCGAGCGCCCAACCGCTGCGCGGGTCGACGATGTGCGACCAGCGCTTGCCGTCGAGCTCGAGCACTTGGAACGCGTCGCCTGAAGTCGAGACCGCGCTGTGCTCCAAGTGCAGCTCGACGCGCTCGCGCTCGTCGTCGAAGGGCGCGATCACCACGCGCCAGCCGGGTTGCGACGGCGGCCCGCGCCCCGCGACGACGTCGCCGCCCCCCACCACCATGGCGCGCTCGAAGCCTTCGCGTTGCAGCAGCGCCAGCGCTTGGTCGAGCGCGTAGCCCTTCGCGATCCCGCCCAAGTCCAGTCGCATGCGCGGCGCGAGCAAACGCGCGCGGGGCGCCAGCGGGTCGAGTTCGAGCTTGCTCCAACCACACGCCTCCAGCGCGGCGGCGAGTCGATCGGTGCGCGGCAGTTCCTGCTGGCGGCGCGCGCGACGCCACAGCGCACTCAACGGGCCGACGGTGACGTCGAACGCGTCGTCGGTGAGCCCGGCGAGCTGCTGCGAAGCGCGCAATACGCGCTCGAGATCGGCGCTGAGTTCGACCCACTCCGTCGGCGCCTGCGCGTCCGAGCGCGCGCCCAAACGCACCAATTCGCTGTCCTCGCGGTAGTCGCTGAGCGCGCGCTCGAGCTCGGCGACTCGCTCCAACGCAGCCCGCGCGGCGCGCTCGCCCGCAGCCGCGTCGTGGGCGTACAGCACCACGCGAAACAGCGTCCCCATGGCCGGCGCTTCGAGCTCGACGCGCTGCTCCGACGACGGCGCGCTGCGACAGGCGAAACTCAGCGCGAGCGCAATGGCGAGCGCGATTCGAAAGCAGCGCGGCATGGAACGCGCGAGAAGATACGCTGGGGCCGCGATGCAACTCCTCCGATTCGTGCTGCTTTTCTCGGCGCCCGCGCTCGCTTCGGCGCAGGCGCAAGACGTGTTCGTGTACCCCTCGATGCCCGCCGGCGCGCCGCCGCGGATCGCCAACCCCGACGCGGAAGCGGCGAGCGCGGCCGAGATGAGGCGCTACGTGGAGAAGCTCCCGGGGAGCGACGTGAGCTTCGCCATGGTTCCGATTCCGGGCGGCAAGTTCCGCATGGGCTCGGCCGCAACGGAAGCGGGACGCAAGGACGACGAGTGCGCGCCGACCGAAGTCGAACTCAGCCCCTTTTGGATGGAGGAGCACGAACTCACCTGGGACGAGTACCGACTGTTCCAGTTCAAGCTCGACATCGAACTGCGCAAGGCGGGCAAGTTCGAAGCGCAACCGACCGACGGTTGGGCGGACGCCGTGAGTCGCCCGACTCCGCCGTACGTGCCGATGGATTTCGGCATGGGTCTCGAGGGCTTTCCCGCGATCTCGATGACTGAGTTCGCGGCCAAGCACTACACCAAGTGGCTGTCGATGAAGACCGGGCGCTTCTACCGCCTTCCGACGGAAGCCGAATGGGAGTACGCCTGCCGCGCCGGCGCGAGCAGCGCGTACTCGTTCGGCGACGACGCGAAACAACTCGGCGAGTACGCGTGGTCGTACGACAACTCCGAGGGCCGCTACCACAAGGTCAAGCAGAAGAAGCCCAACGCCTGGGGTCTGTACGACATGCACGGCAACGTCGCGGAGTGGTGCATCGACCAACACGATGACGGCGCGTTCCTGCGCGCGTTCACGGGCAAGCTCGCGAACAATCCCGTGAACTGGCCGACCAAGCAGTACCCGCGCGTCGTGCGCGGCGGCTCGTGGGACGACGACCCCGATCGACTGCGTTGCGCTTCGCGCCGCGGCTCGGCCGCCGGTTGGAAGGTGCAGGATCCGCAGCTACCCAAGTCGATCTGGTACCTGACCGACGCGAAGTTCGTCGGCTTCCGCGTCGTGCGCCCGCTCACTGAGCCGAGCGACGCCGAGAAGGCGAAGTTCTGGGAACCCGACCTCGACTCGCAGCGCGAGATCCTCGAGCGGCAGCGCAAGGGCGGGCGCTGACACGCTGCAAATCCACGGCCCATGACGGCGCCCGCAGAACGCCGACCCGTTCGACCCGGCATGCAGTGGGTCGTCGTGATCTGCTTCGCGGTGCTGGCCTGGGCGCAGAGCGCGCCGGGCGGCTATTTCAGTTGGTTCGTGTTCGGCGCGCTCTGGACGTTCCCCGTCGGAGTCATGTGGATCGCGAGCCTCGTGTTCTCGCTGCGGCGCGAGCCGCGCGCGGTACGCGCCGCGTGGCGTTCGTGGATCGTCGCGCCTTCGCTCGTGTTGCTGCTCGCGCTCGGCGTCCCGCTGCGCCTGCGCTTCGCCGCGAGCCTGCCCGCGCTGCGCGCCGTCGCCGAACACGCCTGGAGCGCGTCGCAGCAAGGCACGCGCGAATGGTCAACGCACGAGCCGCGACGAGTAGGGCTCTACGGCGGCTGCTGGATCCGTGTCGACCCGCACACTCGCAGCGTCATCGTGGAGGCGCCTGACACCGGCTGGCTCGACAGCGGCGGATTTGCGTACGTGCACGCCAACGCGACTCCGACCGACACTCCTGATCGCTACCGCCGACTTTGGGGGCGATGGCATCAGGTGCAGATCGACTTCTAGCGCTACGATCCGCGTCGTTCCTCACCCCACGAGCTTTCGCCCATGTCCCACGCACCCATCGGATCCCCCAGCGTCGCACGCCGTCAGTTCCTCGTCGGTTCTTCGGCAGCGCTCGCCGGCGCTGCGTTGGTGCAGCCCGCGGCCGCGAAGCTCGCGCGCACGCTCGGCGAAAAGGAACTGCGCGTCGCGCTCGTCGGTTGCGGCGGCCGCGGCGCGGGCGCAGCCGTGCAAGCGCTTTCGACCGAGGGACCGGTGAAGCTCGTCGCGATGGCCGATGCGTTCCTCGACCGCATCGAGACGTGCTTGGGCGAAGTCTCTCGCGCGCGCCCCGATCGCGTCGACGTGCCGCCGGAGCGGCGCTTTTTGGGCTTCGATGCGTACAAGAAGGCGATCGACGTCGACTGCGACGTCGTGCTCTTGTGCACGCAGCCGGGCTTCCGCCCCGCGCAGTTCGAGTACGCCGTCTCGCGCGGTCGGCACGTGTTCATGGAGAAGCCCGTCGCCGTCGACGCGCCCGGCGTGCGCCGTGTGCTCGCCGCCGCGGAGCAGGCGAAGAAGCAGCGCCTCAAGGTCGGCGTCGGCCTCCAACGCCACCACGACGCGCGCTATCTCGAGACGGTCAAGCGCCTTCAAGAGGGCGCGATCGGCGACATCAACCTGCTGCGCTGCTACTGGAACAACGATGGTGTGTGGGTTTACAAGCGCCAGCCGCAGATGACCGAGATCGAGTACCAGATGCGCAACTGGTACTACTTCACCTGGCTGTGCGGCGATCACATCGTCGAGCAGCACATCCACAACATCGACGTGTGCAACTGGGTCAAGAACGCGACGCCGGTGCGCGCGCAGGGCCAGGGCGGACGCCAAGTGCGCACGGGCCCGGACTTCGGCGAGATCTACGACCACCACTTCGTCGAGTTCACCTACGCCGACGGTTCGAAGATGTTCTCGCAGTGCCGGCACCAGCCGAGCACGTGGTCGAACGTCAGCGAGCACGCGCACGGCGCGAACGGCGTGTGCGACATCTCGGGCGCTTCGATCAGCTTCAAGGACGGCACGCGCTGGCGCTCGCGCGCCGAGGGCGGCGATCCGTACCAGGTCGAGCACGACGCGCTGTTCCGCGCGATCCGCGAGGAGCGTGAGCACGACGAGAGCGTCAATGGCGCGCACTCGACGATGACGGCGATCCTCGGCCGCATGGCGACCTACTCCGGCCGCGAGATCGGCTGGGACGAGGCGCTGGCTTCCGAGCTGGTGCTCGCGCCGGCGGAGTTGAGCTGGACCGCGGACGCGTCGGTCACGCCGGACGCGAACGGGCTCTATCCGATTCCGATGCCGGGCCGCACGCGCGTGCTGTAGCGACGGCCGGGCGCGTCAACCCGGCCCAAGTACGGAGATCTCCGCATGGCGCTGAGCGCGCCGTGCGTCGACAACGGGGCGAGCGATGCTGCCGCCCCTCGAAGACACTGACCCTTTGCTCGATGCGCGCGTGTGGCGCGCAGGCGCAACGCGCGTCGCACGGCTCGAGACGCACATCTCGCGCCTGTACTTCGTCGGCGAGCGCGTGTTCAAGCTCAAGAAGTCGCTCGTGCTGCCGTTCCTCGACTACGGCACGCTCGAACGTCGTCGACAGATGTGTGAGGAGGAGCTGCGGCTCAATCGTCGGCTCGCGCCGCAGGTCTACGTGCGTATCGCGCCGCTCGCGCGGCGCAGCGACGGCGCGCTCGAGCTCGACGGACCAGGCGAGGTCGTCGAGTGGGTCGTCGAGATGCGGCGCCTCCCGGCCGAGCGCATGCTCGATGCGCTGCTCGAACGCGGTGAGTTCGACAACTCGCTCGTGCGCCAGATTGCCGAGTTCCTCGCGGATTTCCACGCTCGCTGCGCTCGCGGCGAGCGCATCACCGAATTCGCGTCGCCGCAGGCCGTGGCGCGCAACGCACGCGACAACTTGACCGCGCTCGCCGAACACGCAGGCGGCCGCGGACTCGACGCGCTGTCGGATGCGCTGCTCGGCCACCTGCGCGCCGCCACCGAGCGCGACTTGACGGGCTCGCGCGTCGCCGAACTGCTCGCCGAGCGCGCGACCGCGGCCCACGTCTGCGATGGACACGGCGACCTGCACGCGGGCAACCTGTGCCTGACGGACGGCGAGGTGATCGCCTACGACTGCATCGAGTTCTCCGAGGCCTTTCGCTGCGGCGACGTCGCGAGCGAACTCGCCTTCCTGTGCATGGACCTCGACTTCCGCGGCTACCGCGGCTTCTCGTCGATGCTGGCGCACGAGTACGCGACACGCGCCGCGGACACGACGTTGCTCGAGGTCCTCGACTTCTACAAGACCTACCGCGCGCTGGTGCGATCGAAGGTCGCGCTGCTGCGGGCGCGCGAGCGCCGCGACGATGCGGCGTTCGAGCAGTGCCAGGACTACCTGCACCTCGCCGCGAGCTACTCGCTGCCGCCGGTGTTGATCCTGACCTGCGGACTGCCGGCGAGCGGCAAGAGCTGGCTCGCGCCGCGCCTCGCAGCGCCGTTCGAAGCCGTGCTGCTGTCGAGCGACGTGCGACGGCGTCGACTCGCGGTCGGCAGCACCCAGCGTCTGGGCGCCGAAGCGTGGAACCAGGGTCTGTACTCGCCGACGCTCAAGGAACGCACGTACGACTCGCTGCTGGCGAGCGCGCGCGAAGCCTTGCAACCGTCCGGCTCGCGCAAGTTGCGACGCAGCGTGGTCGTGGATGCGAACTTTCCGAGCGCCGTCCTGCGCGGCAGGTTCCGCGCGTTGGCGCGTGAGTTGGGAGCGCCCTTCGTGCTCGTCCACGCGCACACGGACGAAACCACGGCGCGCGCGCGCCTCGCCGTTCGAACATCCGACCCGGACTGCGCCTCCGATGCGGACTGGGAGGTGTTCGTGCGCGCCCGCGCCGCGTTCGAGCCGCCGACGGAGTTGGCCGCGAGCGAGTTCGTCGAGCACGCAAGCCCGGCGGAGCGCGCCGCGGACACCGTTGGGCGCGTGCTCGAGCGCATCGTCACGCAGCAGGCGCGCTGAAAAACAAACCGGACGGCCCGAGGACCGTCCGGCAAGCTGCGCTCGGCCGCCGCGGGGCGACCGAGCTTCGAACTCACGCGCTCAGGGTACGTAGGTCAGCGAGATGCCCTGGCTGAGGAAGGTCGTCTTGCACGCCGGCGGGTCGCGGAACCAGCCCTGCATGGTGACCACCGTGCCCGACGAGAACGGTGCGCCGACCGCGCCCACGAACGTGTTCTGGAACGCGTTCCAGTCGTTCTGGATCTGGCCGTTGCACTGTCCCGTCGTGCCGCCCGTGCCCTGCGGGAAGATGCGCTGCGTCGGCGCCTTCACGCACAGGAGGCTCGGGCTGTTCGTCGGGCACCAAGGGAAGTTCACCTGGCCGCTGACGCCGTAGAAGAGCAAGCCCTGCTTCTGGCCTTCGACGTTCGAGACCGTGATCACGCAGTTGTTGTTCTGCGCGACGTTCGGGTTGCCGGTCGCGGCGATCGTCGGCGTGCAGCCGTTGGTCGTCGTGCCCGGAGGCGTGCAGAAGGTCGGCGGAGCGACGGGGCCCGAGAAGCACAGGCTCCAGTTGCTCAGCGCGCCAGCGTCGCCGCCGGCCCAGTCGTAGACCGTGAGCGTCCAGTTGCCCGCCGAAACCGGAATCGCCGACAGCGGAGTGTTGAACACGCCGAGGTCGCCCGAGTTCCACGAGCCGAAGCTCTGGTTGTAGTTGCCTCCGGGGAACGAGGTGCCCGGGCACGCCGTCGGGATGTCGAGCTGGCCCGCCGCGAAGATCACGTAGTCCGTGCCGTCGAGGTCGCAGTTCAGTCCGACCGTGCCGCCGACCGAGCCGGGACGGCAGATCAGGTTGTGACGACCGCCCGTGGGATCGGTCAGCACGACCTGCAGGTCACCAACCCAGGTGTGAGCCAGGCCTTGGAGCTCGACCTTGATCAACTGCGCCGACGGCGACGGCGGAACGATGTTGCTGGTGAGTGCGAGTTCGTTGGCCGGGAACGTGGTCGGCCAGACGCTGCCGACGCCGCCGGTGCCCGTCAGCGGGATCAAGCCACCGCCGTTGCCGGACACGCAAGTGGTCGGCGGAGGCGGAGGCAGCACGGTGAAGTTGCGCAGGCCCGAGAACGGACCGGGGCCGATGTTGTCGCGGCCGCGGACACGCCAAGTGTGGACGCCGGGCGCCGGGTTGACGACAAAGGTGTTCGAGAGCTGGTTCGTCGTCAGGACGCCGTCGACTTCGATGTCGTAAGCGGTCGCGCAGGCGAGCGCCGCCCACTCGAGCGTGACCGGAGCGGAGACTGTCGCGTTGTTGAGCGGCGTGACTTGCCCCGGAGCGATCAGCGTCGGGTTCGGTCCGCCGAAGCACACGTCGAAGCTCGTGAGCGCACCGACGTCGACCGCAGCCCAGTCGTACACGACCACCGACCACAGTCCCGTCGCCGCGGGAATCGTGTTCAGCGGCGTGTTGCTGATGCCGTTCGTTCCAGTCGGCCACGCGCCGAAATCCTGCGCGTAGGCGCCCGGAGGAAAAATCGCGGTGCCGGCGCAGGCAGCCGGGTACGGTTGGGCGCAGCCTCCCGACGGCACGACGGTGTAGTCGCCGTTGAGATCGCAGGTGAGCGGCGCACGTGCGATCAAGTTGTGCTGACCGCCAGCGGGATCGACGAGCACGAACTGGAGGTCGTTGAAGTAGGTGTGCGTCAGGCCGCGCAACGTCACCTCGGTTACGACCGTGGCTCCCGCCGGGAGGCTCGCGACGTTGAGCGTGGCGGTCGCGGGGCTCGGCGGAAGGGTCGCCGGATAGACGCCGCCGCCACCCGTGCCAGCAACCGGAATGGCGGAACCGCCGCCGTTGGTCGCGCAGCCGAGCGTTTGGGCCTGAGCGTGGACTGCGATCGAACAAATCGACGCCGCCGCGGCGAGCGTCTTCAAAAGTCTGTGTGCGTGCATGGAGAAGCGAGAAGCTGCTTGAGTCCCTGACGGCGCACGCGGCGGTCAAGCAGAGCCCGCCGGGCCGGGACAGCGCTCGGCGCGCTGCACTCCATACGCGAGAATAGCCGCCCCGGCCGGTTTCGGGCGGCCTTTCTGAACGGCGCGAGAACACGCTGCCAACGGGGATCCAACACCTGAACTTGTCCGCGCAAGCGCGGAGCGGACACGGCAGCGCCCGCGCAAACCGCAGGCTCTCACCCAACCTCAGCCGTAGGGGCGCGTGGCACTCAAACTCGAGCCGCACGGGGGCGAGGCGTTGTGGTGACGCCGCAGGCGTCGCCCCACGCCGTTCGCGACCACGTTCGCGAAGCTGCCTGGGCCGCTCATCGACACCGCACCGCGACCGACCGCTGACGCTTGGCCCTGGAACTCGCTCAGCACCACAATCACGCGGCGCGGCCTGAACTCCGGCTGCCCGCGCGTTCCTGCACTCGGCCCGCCGACGAACTCCAGCTGCGCGGCGTGCCGAGGCGAGCGCATGCTCGTGTCGGTCGCGGCTTCCGCCACAGACGAACCCGGGCTGCCCTTTGGCAGCCCGGGTAGAGGATCCCGAGCGAGCGCTAGCTCGCCCGCAGAGTTACGCGACCTGCTCGGCCGCGATCAAGGCTGGACCGTCAACTCGACAGCGTCCGAGAGGTTGGTGGTCTTCGGCGCCGGCGGGTCGCGGAACCAGGCCTGCACATACACCTTGTCGCCCGCCGCGAACGGCTGGCCGAGCGCGCCCGGCAGCGACGCCTGGAACGCGTTCCAGTCCTGGCTGAACGCGCCACTGCAGGTGTTGGCGATGCCGCCCGAAGCCTGCGCGAACGTGCGCTGCGTCGGGGACTTGACGCACAGGAAGCTCGAGCTGCCCGGGCCCCACTGCAGCGGCGAGAAGCCGGTGTTGTCGAGACCGTAGAAGAAGAGACCCTGCTTCGCGCCTTCGACGCTCGAGACCGTGAGCAACGGCGCCGTGGCGTTCGTCGCGCTGGGCTGAGCGCTGGCCGCGATGGCCGGCGTGCAACCGTTCGTCGTCGTCGACGAGGTGCAGTACGTGACGGGACCGCTCGGGCCGCCACCGGCGTCGAAGCACAGCTCCCAGCTGCCCAACGTGCCGTTGTCGCCGACGAGGAACCAGTCGTAGATCGTGAGCGTCCAGTTGCCCGACGCGATCGGGATGTTGTTCAGGTCGACGTTCACGATGCCCGCGTCGCCGCTGTTCCACGCGCCGTAGTACTGCAGGATCGCGCCAGCCGTCACCGGCGAGCTCGTGCCGCACACGAAGCTCGCGCCGGGGATGCCGCATTGATCGACACCCGTGGTCGCGTCGACGATCACGTAGTCACCGTTGAAGTCGTCGCCGCAGCCGCCGCCGAACACGCCGTCGACCTCTTGGAAGAGGTTGTAGTTCACGCCGGCAGGCGAGGTGAGCACGATCTGGTTGTCGCCCGACCAGGTGTGCGTCAAGCCGTTGAGGCGCACGCCGGAGATGCGCGTCGCGCCGCTGGGAACGACCACCGCGGTCGTCGAGGCCAACTCGCCCGTCGGGAGGGTGAACGGCCAGACGCCTTCGACGCCGCCGCCGCCGCTCGTCGGGATGAGCCCGCCGCCGCCGCTGGTGCAGCCCCAGGCCGTCAACGTGGCGATCGTGAAGGACTGCATGGCCGAGTAGGCCGAGCTTCCCGAACCGCTCACGCCGCGCACGCGCCAGTTGTAGTTGCCCGCGGTCAGACCGCTGGCCGTGAACGACGTGTTGGTCAGGCCCGTCGTGACGACGCCATTCACCTCGACGTCATAGCTCGTCGCGCAGTTCGCCGCGTCCCAGGTGAGGGTGACGCTCGAAGCGCACAGCGACGATCCGTTGGCCGGACCGGTGGTGTTGGGAACCGCCGGCAGCGCGATCTGCGGCGTGCCGAAGCAGATGTCCCAGCTCTGCAGCGAACCGAAGTCCCCCGCAACCCAGTCGTAGAAGGTCAGCTTCCACGTTCCGACCGCAGCGGGAATCGTGTCGAGGGGCACGTCGTCGACGCCCTGCGTGCCGCTGCCCCAGAAGGGGTCGAACACTTGGTCGTAGGTGCCGCCGGGAATGATCCCGAAGCACGTGTTGCCGTCAGGGAACGGAACGCCGGTCGTGCACGGCGGCACAAACGCGTAGTCGCCGAAGAAGTCGCAGCCGCCGCCGCCGCGCGTGAACACGTTGTAGCGCGAGCCGTTGGGGGCAGTGAGGACGACCTGAAGGTCGCTGGCCCACGTGTGGGTCATGCCGTTGAGCTTGATCTCGGTGACGCGCGTCGCGCCAACCGGCAACGTCGACACGGCGAGGCTCGTTTCGAACTCGTTCGGCGGGAAGGTCGTCGGGTAGGCGCCGCCGCCTCCCGTGCTTCCGTTCGTGCGGTGGAGGCCGCCGGGACCGCCGGTGGCGCAACCGATCGTCTGCGCGCTCGAGACGTCGGAGAGGACCAGCGCGCTGGCAACCAGTGCCAGGACGCCGGAGAGGAACTTGGTGAGACGCATGAGGTGTACTCGCTGCTTACGTCCTGACGATTGCCGCAGCGCGGAAAGCAGAGGCCGCGACGGCAGGCACGAACGCGGCAGGCGATCGTGACGAATAAGATCGTAACTGCCGAAGCGAACGCCGTGCGCGCGCCTCACGCCGGATTCGTTCAAGTTCGCGTGCGCGGGACAACACTCGCGCATCGCCGCCGCTCGTCGAGCGCCCGATCTCGAAGATCACGTCCCGACCCACGCGAGGTTCTGGGACGCCGCTCGACGTCGCAACGCAGCGGCTGTAAACGAACTCGGGCCGCCCGTGGGCAGCCCGAGAGTGCTCACGCACGCGCTTGTCGGCGCGTGCGCTCACGAATCAGCCGATCAGGGCTGGACCGTCATCTCGATCGCGTTCGAGAGGTTGGTCGTCTTCGGCGCCGGCGGGTCGCGGAACCACGCCTGCACGAAGATCGAGTCGCCGGCCGAGAACGGCACACCGACCGCGATCGGGTTGTTCGTGACGAACAGGTCCCAGTCGAGCGAGAAGGCGCCGTCGCACGCGTTGGTCGTGCCGCCCGCGCCCTGCGAACCCGCACGCTGCGTGGGGCCCTTGACGCACAGGAAGCTCGTGCTGCCCGGGCTCCACGGA
>JAEUHY010000001.1 GCA_016795325.1 Planctomycetota bacterium | reverse complement strand
CTAATCCGCGACGCGCGCCGGTTGACGGTGCGGTGCCTGGCTCGAATCCACCACGTGTCCGCGCCGCCCGCGGCGGCGCGGACACGTGGTGGATTCGTGCCTGGCTCCGTACCGGCAACCGGTGGATGGGATGTGGCCGCTGGTGGTGTTGGCAGTGGTTGAAGACGCGCTTCGCCGGCTCGAGTTGATCTACGGCGCGCGCCCATCACGGACGCTGGAGAACGTCCCAGCAGGCGACGTGCGCTTGACCATCGAAGTCGGTTGCCGGTACGGAGCCAGGCACGAATCCGTCAGCAGCGCGCGCCGCCGCAGGCGGCGCGCGCTGCTGCCAGATTCGAGCCAGGCACCGCACCGTCAACCGACGACTGGGCTGTCGCCGTTGGCGGAGTTGACCGTGGTTGAAGACGGGCTTCCGCCGCCTGCGAGTGTCGGTCGCAGCAGCTTGGACAACACGCGCCGCCGACTTGAGCTAATCCGCGACGCGCGCCGGTTGACGGTGCGGTGCCTGGCTCGAATCCACCACGTGTCCGCGCCGCCCGCGGCGGCGCGGACACGTGGTGGATTCGTGCCTGGCTCCGTACCGGCAACCGCAACGAGACCGACGTCGAAGCGCTGACAGACGAGCGGCTCAGCTCCGCGCGCTCACCGCACCGCTTCGCTGACGACGACGCCTTCGATCACCGCGCCGATGCAGTGCGATGCGTACTCGAACGGATCACCGTCAAAGAGCGCGAGGTCCCCGTCCTTGCCGACGTCGAGGCTGCCCAAGCGTTGATCAAGCCCCAAGATCCGCGCGGCGTCGAGCGTCACGGCCTTGAGCGCGCCCTGCGGACCGAGACCATGCGCGGCCGCGATCGCAGCTTCGAACAACACGACGCGCGTCTTCGGCACGTACTCCTCGTAGCCGCTCTGGAACGCGAACAGGATCCCGGCGTCACGCAACGCCACGGGCGTCGCGCGGCTGGCGTTTTCGAGCTCTCCTGCGAAGCGCGCGAGCGGCGGGTGCAGGATCACCGGGAATCCAGCGGCCTTGATCGGCTCGAGCATCTCGTAGGCCTCGGCCGCGCCGTCGAGCACGATGCGCAGCTCGAACTCCTTCGCGAGGCGCAGCGCGGAGGCGATGTCCTGGTGGCGCTGCGCGGTGACGAGCAGCGGGACGCGCCGTTCGAGCAACGCGACGAGCGCTTCCTTGCGCAGATCGCGCTCGGGTCGTTTCGCGGCGTCGTCGCCGGCGGCCGCGAGCTTGCGCTGGTATTCACGCGCGCCGATCAGCGCTTCACGCAGCATCGCCGCCTGTTTGCCCGCGGTGCCCGGCGACTTCTCGCCGCTCGCGCGCGAGTCCGCGCCGAGCGTCGCCGCGAGCATCGCGAAGGGCACGATCACCGCTTCTTCCACCGTCTCGCCGCGCGTCTTCACGATCATCGTCTGGCCCGAGATCAACGCCCCCGGCGCGTGGCCGGTGTGCACCGTCGTCACGCCGTGTTCGCGCAGCCACACGATCAAACGCTCGCGCGCGTTGTACGCATCGATCGCGCGCAGCTCGGGCTGGATCGGCGCGGACGGATCAAGCTGGTCCTGGTCTTGCGCCTGATTCAGGTAACCCGCGAGCCCGACCACCGAGTGCGCGTCGACGAGCCCAGGCGTGACGACCTTGGCTTCGAGCACGCGCAACCCCGCGGGAATCGGCGTGTTCGCCTGCGCTCCGACCGCGGCGATCTTGCCGCCGCGCACGATCACGACGCCGTTGCGCAGCGGCTCGCCGCTGACCGTGTGCACCAACTCGGCGCGGACCGCGAGGTCCTGCGCAAGCGCTTGTGCAGCGAACGCGAGCACCGCGACACACGTGGAAAAGAGCTTCACTTGGGATCCTCCCCGTCGCCCAGGCAGCAAGTCGCGAGCATGCGTGGCATGCCCGCGCCCCAACCGCCGTCGGCCCATCTGCGGTCCTTGGGATCAGACAAATCGAAGACCTTCGCGCCGTCGACCCAGGTCTGCTCGACGCGGGTGTAGACCGACAGCGGATCGCCCGAGAGCACGATGAAGTCCGCGTCCTTGCCGACTTCGAGGCTTCCGACGCGCTCGCCCAGGTCGAGCATGCGCGCGGCGTTGATCGTCAGCCCCGCGAGCGCCGTCTCGCGCGAAACGCCGGCGCGCACCGCGAGCGCGGCGCTGCGCAGGAACACGCGCGAGTCGGTGATCCAGTCATCCGTGTGAAAACCGACCAGCTGCGGCGCGCCCAGACGCTCGAGCTCCGCGGCGGAGCGCGCGTCGAACTCCGAGGCCTCCAACTTGCCGCCCGGAGTGTCGATCACGATCAACGAGCACGGTGCATTCGCCGCGACGATCAAGTCGGCGACCTTGTACGCCTCGCTGACGTGGTGCAGCACGACGCGGAAGCCGAACTCCTTCGAGAGGCGCAGCACCGTGGCGATGTCGTCGTGGCGGTGCGTGTGGTGGTGGACGATGCGCTTGCCGTCGACGAGTTCGAGCAGCGCTTCGTGCCCCAGATCGCGCGGCGGGAGTTTCGCGGCGTCGTCGCCGGCCGCCTGCACTTTGCGGCGGTATTCGAGCGCAGCTACGAATGCTTCACGCACGAGCGCAGCTGACTTGCCGCGTGTCTCGGGAAACGGCGGCGGTCGTTGGCTGTTCGTGCCGTTCGCCATCTTCATGCCGCCCATCGGCTCGCCGTCCGCGAAGCGATAGCACAGCGCTTCGACGGTGTTCGCGTCGCGGTTCTTCACGTACAGCGTCTGGCCGCTCATCAAATGTCCGCTGCCCGACATGATGTTGAGCGTCGTGATGCCGCCGGCTTGGGCGCGCTGCAATCCCGAGTCGCGGCAGTTGATCGCGTCGAGCATGCGCACGTCCGGTTGGATCGGCGCGCTGCCGTCCGCGCCCCAGCCGCCGCCGACGTGGCTGTGCGTGTCGACCAGTCCGGGCATCAGCTGTTTGCCGCTCACGTCGAACACGCGTGCGCCGGCCGGCACGGAAATGTCACTTCGCGCGCCGACCGCGACGATTTTTCCGTCACGCACGACGAGCACGCCGTCGTCGAGCGGAGCGCCGCTCACGGGGAGCAAACGACCGCCCACGAAGGCTGTCGTCTCGGATTGGGCCGCAGCGAGCGCACTCGGCGCGGCGGTGAGGAACAACGCCAAGGACAAACGTCGCATACCGCCAAGGTAGCAGTCTGGCCGCCCCGCGAGGCTCGTGTAGTTTGAAGCCCGTGAACGCCACTCAAGCCCGTATGCGTTGCCTGATCGTCGACGATGAACCGCTCGCGCGCTCCAGCGTGCGCAAGCTGCTCAGCGAAGAGCCGGACGTCGATGTCCTGGCCGAGTGCGCCAACGGGCGCGAGGCGCTGGCCGCCGCCAAGGCGCATTCGCCCGACCTGATGTTCGTCGACGTGCAGATGCCGGGCATGGACGGTCTCGAACTGGTCGACCAACTCACGCGACAGAACGCCGGCGAACGTTCGCCGATGGTGATTTTTGCCACCGCCTTCGACAAGTTCGCGCTCAAGGCGTTCGACGCGCACGCGGTCGACTACCTGCTCAAGCCGCTCGAGGACGAGCGCTTCAAGCAGGCGGTCGAGCGCGCGCGGCAGCGCCGCAAGCTCGAGCAGGTCGCCGACGCGACGCGCAAGTTGAGCGAGATGCTCGACTCGATGCGCCTGGTGCTCGAATCCGGGCCGGCCGTCGCCGGACGGCCGCCGGGCGGTTACCCCGACCGCATCTCGATCCACCAGTCGGGCCGCGTCGAGATCGTCGAACTCGCCGACGTCGTGTGGATCGAAGCCGCCGACCAGTACGTGCTGTTCCACACCGACAAGACCGAGCACCTGATGCGCGAGCCGATGGCCGAGCTCGAGAAGAAGCTCGACCCGACGCGCTTCGTGCGCATCCACCGTTCGGCGATGGTCGCGCTGCCGCACGTGCGGCGCTTCGAGCGCGACGGTTCGGGCACCGGCAAGGTGCTCGTCGGCAAGGACCTGTGGCTGCCGGTCAGTCGCTCGCGCACCGCGCTGCTCCGCGACCGCCTTGGATAGCAGCCCGTTGAAGAAGTCACTCGACGCACAACCCGCCCGGATTGCGCCGCCTCGTCGTCGCGAGGATCCCCTGCGCAACGACGCCAATGCGTCGCTGCGCCGCCGCGTGTTGCGCGGCGCCGGGGCTTACCCCTCGCTGAATCCACATGATTCACGTCGGGGCTCGCACGACTCCAAAGCGTCGTGCTTTGCGCCCCGCCAATTGGTCGCGCTCCTAGATCCGACGCAACTGGACGACTTGTGCGCTCGAAGCACTTCTTCACCGGACTGCTAGACTCCGCGGCTCGATGCCGCCCCGAGTGCGCAAAACAGCCGCCGCGCCGCGCCGCACACGCGCCGCAAGCCCCGCAGCGACGCGGCCGCGAGCGCTCGATTTTTTCGCCGGCAGCGGCCTCGCCACGGTCGGTCTGAGCGCGGCCTTCGACGTCGTGTGGGCCAACGACGTGAGCGCGAAAAAGGCCGCGATTTACCGCGCGAACCACGCCGGGCACGCCTTCGAGCTGGGCAGCGTCGAGCACGTGCGCGGCGCCGAGCTGCCGCCGGCCGACCTCTCGTGGGCGAGCTTTCCGTGCCAGGACCTGTCGCTCGCCGGCGCGCAGGCCGGGCTCGCGAGCGGCCGCAGCGGTTTGGTGTGGCAGTGGTTGCGTGTGCTCGACGAGATGCCGCGCAAGCCGTCGATCGTCGCGCTCGAGAACGTCGTCGGTCTGGTGTCGGCGGCCGGCGGCGCGCACTACCGCGCACTGCACGCGGCGCTCGCCAAACGCGGCTACCGCGTCGGCGCGCTGATGCTCGATGCGGTGCGTTGGCTGCCGCAGTCGCGGCCGCGCATCTTCGTCGTCGGCGTGCGCGCGGAGGCTGACACCGCGGATCTGGAAGCCGACGAGCCGACCTGGTGCCACCCCACGCCCGTGCGCCGCGCCGCCGAAGGCTGCGACGACTTCGTGTGGTGGCGCGTGCCCGAGCCGAGCGTCGAGCGCGCCAGCTTGAGCGAGCTGATCGACTTCAGCGAGCCGACCGACGAGCCCGCGCGCGCGCGCCACAACCTCGCGCTGATCGCGCCGCAGCACAAGGCGCGCCTCGCGCAGCTCACGGACACGCGCCGCGCCGTGTTTCCCGGCTACAAACGCACGCGCAATGGTCGCCAGGTGCTCGAGCTGCGCTTCGACGACGTCGCCGGTTGCCTGCGCACGCCCGAGGGCGGTAGTTCGCGCCAACTGCTCGTGATTCGCGACGGCGAGCGCACCAGCACGCGCTTGCTCACGGTGCGCGAGACCGCGCGGCTGATGGGCGCCGGCGACGACTACGTGCTCGTGGGCTCCTACAACGACGGCTACAAGGCGATGGGAGACGCGGTCGCCGCCCCGGCCGTGCGGCACTTGGCGCGCACGCTGCTCGCGCCGCTCGTCGAACGCGCGCGGCAATGAGCGCGCTCGAGCGTCGCCTGCACTCGTTCGCGGCCGCGGAGCAGATGCTCGGCAAGGGCGGCCTGTGCGTGGCGCTCGTCGTGACGCGCCACGCGCGCGAAAAGCACCTGCCGCTCGATGCGCGCGAGTTGCTCACCGACAGCGGCGGCCAAGTGCTCGGCCTGGGCAAGGACGCCGTGCAGGCAATCCTGCGCGACCACGGCATCGAGCGCGAGCTGGCCCGCGAAGGCGGGCGCACGAGCCGCGGCAGCTTGCAGCGCATGCAGGCCTACGTGGCATTGCTCAACGAGTTGCACGAGCACCGCCTCGTTGACTTCACGCGCACCGAGGACTGGTGGGTCGAGCGCGTGCGCGAGTTCTTCGCCGGCAAGCCGTTCACGTTGCGCATCGACCGCGCGCACTCGCTGCGCGCGGCGTGGCTCGACCTGTTCGCGCAGGCCGAGAAGCGCCAGCGCGATTCGGGCGGGGTCAAGTACGTCGGCGTCGTGCTCCAACACTTGGTCGGCGCGCGCCTGGAGCTCGAATTCCCCGGCGTTCTCGAGCACTTCGGCTCGTGCGCCAAGGACGAGGGTCTCGGCCGCTCGAGCGATTTCGTCGTCGGCGAGCTCGCGATCCATGTCACCACCGCGCCGGGCGAAGCGCTCGCCCGCAAGTGCGCCTCGAACCTCGACGCAGGCCTGCAGGCGCTCGTCGTGACGAGCAACGCCGAGCGCGCCGCGGTCGCGCGCTTCCACCTCGGCGAGCTGCGCCTCGAACAACGCGTCGATGTCTTCGACGCCGAGCAGTTCCTCACCGAGGCGTTGTTGCTCCGTTCGCGCGGTTCGCGCGAGCACGCGCTCGCGGCCGCGCAGGAGCTCGTCGAGCTCTACAACCAGCTCGTCGGCGAGCACGAAACCGATCCGGGCCTGCGCATCGAACTGGCGCGATGAGCGACGTGTTCTCGCGCGCGCAGCGCAGCGCGGTGATGCGTGCGGTGAAGAGCTCGGGAACCGCGCCCGAACGGCGCTTGTTCGAGCTCGCCCGCACGAGCGGCGCGCGCCTGCGCCGCAACGTCCGCTCGCTGCCCGGTTCGCCCGACCTCGTCGCGCCGCAGCGCCGCGTGTGCGTGTTCGTGCACGGCTGCTTCTGGCACCAGCACACCTGCGCCCGCGGCGCGCGCCGGCCGGCTTCGAACGCCGGTTACTGGCGCGCGAAGCTCGAACGCAACGTGCGCCGCGACCGACGCGTCGCGCGCGAGCTGCGCGCACTCGGCTGGACCGTCGTCACCGTCTGGGAATGCCAGTTCCGCGCGCCCGAACGCCTCCGCCGCCGCCTCGTGCGCTACCTCGC
This sequence comes from Planctomycetota bacterium, assembly GCA_016795325.1. Classification (GTDB taxonomy): domain Bacteria; phylum Planctomycetota; class UBA1135; order UBA1135; genus WYBT01. The sequence continues at coordinate 114,337 of JAEUHY010000001.1, read as the reverse complement.
GCCGGCCGATCGCGTTGTGAGCTGAACGGCGCCGTGGCGTTCGCGCTCCTCGATTAGGACTGCGGCCAACGCCGACGACCTTTTTCGTCTTTGCCTGCGACGAATACTGCTCGTCCGGGGCGCACGGGATGTCTCCCTACTCACTGGAGGTCCCATGCAAGTCAAATCGTCGGCGCTGCTAGTCGCAGCGCTGCTGGCCGGAGGCCTACCCGCCTCCGCGCAGACCGCGCCGTTCCACATCGTCAGCGACACCCAACGCGAGTTCACCAACCTCAACGTCGAAACCACCCGTGGCTTCGTGTGGAGCGCGGTCGACTACTGGATCTACGGGCTCAACACCAACGCGAGCCAGATCGTCATTCACTCGGACTACGACGGGAAGGTCGACGAACGTTGGCAGACCATCGCCAATCCCGTGTCGATCGCCGAATGGCGCAACGACACGCTGCTCGTCGTCGGCGCTGGCACGCATGCCCTGGCCTTCCACGATCGGAACTCGGGCCAGATCTACGCGCTTGTGCCGCTGCGGTCCGAGCCCGCGGACATCGTGGTGGACCCTGACCTCGACCTCGCCTACGTGTCGTGCCAGGGCGTCAACGAGGTGCTCGTAGTCGATCTGAACGGCGCGAAAGTGATCGAGACGATCTCGGTGCCGGCCGAGCGCCCGCGCTTTCTCTACTTCGACGCCGGTGCGCCGGGCAGCCAGGACAACCGTGTCTACGTGGCGCCGTTCGCATCGGGCAACAACTCCCTCACGGCCGGACCGGCCGCTGGACGTCAACCGAACCACGGATTCGGCCAGGAGATCGTCCGGGTGATCGACCTGGACGGGACCGGTTACGCACTGCCGGATCAAGACCTGTTCGAGATCGACTCGACGTCAGGGACGAGCACGATCAAACCCGTTTTGCGGCACGCCGGCACGTTGCTCACGGCCCACGGTCGTCATCCTTCGGGAAGCTATTGGATGCTCAATGTCGAGTCGCACAACAAAGACGCGGCACGCATCACCGAGCCTTCGATCAACGGCATCTTCGCCTCCAATCGCGTCTCGATCGGCGCCCCAGCTGCGACCACTCCTCTGCCGCAGCCCGGTGCGATCGACATCGACGACACAACGCCCGCAGGTCCGATGCGCACCTACTCGGCGAGCACGTCGCTGGCGTTCCCGTGGAGCGTCGCGTTCCACGCCAGCGGCATCGCGCTCGTGTCGGCTTCGATGAGCGACCGCATCGGCGTGTTCGATCCGCTCGGCGGGCGTCTCACGCCCTTCGACATTCAGCTGCCCGCTGGTTCGATCCCGCGTCACCTGCAGTTCGACCCCATCGTCGGCTCCTACGTCATCGTGCACTGTTGGGGCACGAGTGAGCTGCGCATCTATCCGCCGCTGAGCCAGACGCCCTTCGTCGTGCTGAGCCTCGGCGAGGATCCGCTGCCCGCGCCGATCCGTGCTGGCCGTCAAATCTGGTACGACGCCGACCGTTCACTCAACGGTCGCACCAGCTGCAACACCTGCCACCCGGCGGGCAAGACGGACTTCCTGTCGTGGTCGCTCAGCAACGCGCCGCACGACCACAAGGACGCGATGGTGACGCAGTCGCTGCTGTCGATCGAAGACACCTTCCCGTACCACTGGCGCGGCGAAAACGACTTGCTGGCGTTCAATGACGCCTTCACGAATCTGCTCGGCGGCCCGCAGAAGCTCACCACCGGCCCGAACTCGGAGTTCGACTCGTTCCAAGCGTTCGTGTTCTCGCTCCAGGCCTACGCCAACCCTCTGGAGGTCGTCGAACGAGTTGTGAGCGACTCCGTCGGTGGGCCGGGGGTCGCCACGCGCGGTCAGAGTCTGTACGTCAGCCAGCCGTCGTTCGCGAACCGCTCGTGCAACGCCTGCCACACCCTGCCGACGACGACCAACAGCGACTTCAACCTCACAGAAATCACGTTCCTGCCGTCGCAGACGACGCTCGAAGTGGCCCACCTGCGGGAGATGACCCATCGAGATCAGGTGGCGATTCCTGGGCCCAACAACGTTCCGGGCCTGCCCAATCTCCCGCTCGTGCCGCGCTCCGGCACGGGTTTGACCCACGCCGGAGGCACTCCGAATCTGGCGTTCGCGATGGGCAATTTCGCGCTGACGCCCGCCCAGCGAGACGATGTCGCGGCCTTCGTGCGGCAAATCGACAGCGGTCTGAGCCCCGCGGCGCACGCGGCGATTCTGATCGACCCGCAGAGCCAGGCCAACGCGGCCTGGGTGCAGTCGACCCTCGAACCCCAGTCGAGCAAGCGCTGGATCGACCTCGTTGCGTTCGGGATGTACCCCACGCCTCAGGGCGCCCTCGTCACCGCGCGCTGGTTCCACGACCCGGCGACTGGACTCTACGTTTCGAACGACCCGGCGCAGTTCCCCACCAACCTGACGACGTCCGCACTGGCGAGTCTGGCTGGCGGAGGCGGCCCGATGCAGTCGCTCGTGTTCCTCGGAGTGCCGCCGTCGAACGGTCGTCGCTTCGCGCTCGACCCCGATCTCGATCAGCTCATCGACGGTGTCGAGCCGGCCAACGTGCTGAACTCGGCGTGGGACTCCGACAGCGACGACGACACTTGGCCCGACGGGTACGAGGTCGCCAACGCGAGTTCACCGTCGAACCCCTTCAGCGTTCCCAACGACATGACGCCGCCGACGCTGCAAGGCAGCGCCGCAGGTGGGGTTTTCGTCCCCGACCTTGTCACCCAGAGCGTGGCGAAGTTCTTCGCGACGACCTCCGAAGAAGCGCGCATCGAAGTCACGTTCTCCACGCCGGGGCTGCCCGCCCGCACCTACCGGAGCACGAGCGGGTTCGCCACGGTTCACACGCTCGTACTGCAGGGGCTGGAGCCGTCTCCGATCGGCGGAGCTCGCTGGTACACGGCGTCGTTCCGTGCGATCGACCGCGCGGGGAATGCGACTCCGCTGCCGCTTCCGACGGCGACCTTCAAGTCGATGGAAGTGATCAACAGCCCCTCCGGGGTGCTCCAGCCCACGTTCATCGTGCGCAGCCTCACTGGCCAAGCCACTCCCAACGTGCCGGCGGGCGTTCTCGAGGTGAACAACGCAGTGCTGAGCATCGAGAACCGCGACTGGGGTGCAGCCGCCGCGGCGCCTACGCTCAGTGGACGCACGATCGCCGCGCAGGTGCTCACGCGCCCCGCGAGCACGGGCGTTTGGAGCGTCAGCAGCACGTTCACCTCGACGGACACGATCGCTCCAGCGTTCAACGTGTTCGGAGCTCTGGTGAACCCACTCGCCCTGCCATTCATGATCCTGCCGGCGCCGTACCTGCTCAGCAGTCCGACGAACGCGCAGGGCGACACGACGCTCTCCTTCCGGGTCACCGGGCTCTCCACCGGTGACCAGGTGAAGTTGCGGATCTTTGCGATCCTCGACCAAACCGCGTCCTCGCCCTTGACGTTCTTCGACCTGTCGCTCGGCGCGTACCAGATGCCGGCCACCCCGGCCGAGGCGCGCGAGCTGCGCTTCACGTACTGACCTCGAAGGGCCGCACGGTCGCGGCGGTCGGCGGACGACCGCTAGCGCCGCAGGCCGTGCGGCTCGCTCCAGGCGCCGTTTGCGCTCTTTGCAGCGCTTCCCGAGCAGGTTTCGATCTGACTTGGGAAGCGGCGCGCAAAGAAGTCATTTCAACAAGAAAGGAATGCCTGGGGGTGCGCGCCGCGGGAGGCCGGGGAGCGAGTGGAGCGGGATCCTGACCCGCGCCACAGCTCCCCGGCGCCTTTTTGCGTGAGTGGATTCCGCCAAGATGCGTCGACTCGGCGGCGTCTTGCCAGCCCACGCGCACTATGGATCCCAGGACCGACGGAGAGCTTCTCACGGCGCTGCAACGCGGCGACCGCCATGCCCTGACGGAACTCGTGGAGCGTCATCAGCGCGTTCTGCTCGGCCACGCACGCGCGCTGGTCGGCGACGGCGGACGCCACGAGGACATCGTTCAGGAGGTCTACCTGAAGCTCCTCGAGCGGCCGCCGCAGATCCCGCCCGAACGTCTGGGCGATCCGGAGGCGGAGCGCGCGTTGCTCCGCGCCTGGCTGCACACCGTCACGAGGAATTGTTGCATGGACTCACTGCGCTCGGATTCACGGCGCCGCGCTCGCGAGAGCTCGGCCGCCACGCAGGACATCGCCCGCCCGTCGCATGTCGGCGGCGCGGTGGCGGTCGAACAGCGCGACACGCGCGCGGCCGTCGAACGTGGGCTCGCGAAATTGCCGCAGGACCAGCGCGAAGTGCTGGTCCTGCGTCTTTTGGGCGAGCGCTCCTACAAGGACATCGCCGAGATCACCGGCAAGAAGATCGGCACGGTCGGGTGGCTGATCAGCGAGGGGCTGAAGGCGCTGGCGGGCGAGTTGGCGCCGCTGGCGGACGGGGTCAACGGGCGTGGGGCGAAGGTCTAGGGGCGCGCGGCGAGCCGCACTGCGACGAACACAAGGGCGAGGAACGAACATGAACAGCAATCACGACGAGCGGAACGAATTGGAATTGAACGCTGAGCAGCGTTTGCAGGCGCTGGTGTGCGCCTACGTGCTCGGCGAAGCGAGCGATGCGGAGCGCGCCGAGGTGGAAGGCGCGTTGGCGAAGTCGGCGGAACTGCGCGAGTTGAAGGCGCGCTTCGAACAGGCGGCGCCGCTCGTTGCGGGCGCGCTGAAGGAGCGCGTAGGAGAGGCGCTTTCGCCGGGCAGCAAAGGGGCCCTCGATGCCGCGATCGCGCGGCGCGCGCGGCCGACGTTCTTCGCACAGCCGATCGTGCGGCTCGCGGCGGGCGTCGCGGTCGCGGCGGGCGCGTGGGCGCTCTATCAGAATTCGCAGGCGGGGCCGGTGGAGTCGCTGAACGGGGACGAAGTGGCGACCGCCGCGCTCGAGCGCGATGCGCGCACGCCGGCGGAGACGACGTTCGCCGAGCCCGAGGTGGGTGCGCCGGGCGCTGTCGCGGCAGACAAGTCGAAGTCGCGCGGCACGCGTGGACTCGCGGCTGGGGAAGAGCTCAAAGTCGATGCGTCGGCCGGTCGTCCCGCGGCGGGCGCCTCGCCTTCCGATCCGGCGGCGGGCGGCCCGGGCGCGACGCGCGGCGAGCCGAAGGGTGCGCCGAGTGAGAAGCCGGGCGCGGACACCGCGCATCGGTTTGTCGGCACGGTCAGCGCCACCGGGGCGCCGGGTGATGCGTTGGCCGGCCTCGCGCAAGCGTCGGAGGGTGCGCCGAAGAACGAAGTCGCTCCGACGGAAGGCAAGAGCGGCGCGTACGGAGGCGGCGAGGTGTTCGGGGGCGACTTCGACGTCGATGCGGCGCAGGCCGCGCAGGTCGATGTGCTCTCGGTCGCCGCGGCGACGGGTGCTGCGCCGGGACAGCCGACGCCGGGGGCGCCGGTGACGAAATCGTCGGGGTCGGACGAGTTCTTTCTGGGGCAGGGCGGTGGCGCCGGCGGTGGCGACGTGGCTGGCGTTCCGGCGAGCGGCGGGCGTTTCGGTACGCCGTTCGGCGAGAACGGCTCGCTTTCCGCTGTGCCCCGTCCAGCGGCGCGCGGTCAAGCCGCAGGTGCGCCGAGTTCGCCTGGCCCGGCTGGCGCGAACGCGCCTGGATCGAAGAAGCTCGCGGGGGAGAAGCTCGCGAGGTTGAGCGCCTCCGGCGAGCGCGGCGACGGGTCAGGCGGCGTTGACCACGAAGAAGCGGTGCTGAAGGACGCTGAAGTGGGCGACGACACGGAGGTCGTGTTGCGCGAGAAAGAGTTGCGCGATCGGCTCGACGAGAAGAAGAAGGGCGAGGCCGCCAAAGACGACGGGCGATTCGGGTCCAGAACGGACAACTTCTTCGACGAGTCGCGTCGCCGCCTGAGCGACGACGAACAGCTGCGCCAGCGCTACGACCACCTGCGAGCGCAGTGCATCGCGCCCTGGGACGGCAAGCGGCCGCGCGACATGTTCTTCCGCTACTGGGGCGACAACCCGTTCGAGCTCGCGTTGCTCGACCGCCAGTCGACCTTCAGCGTCGACGTCGACACGGCGAGCTACACGCTCGCGCGGCGCTACCTCGTGGAAAACCAGCTCCCGAGCAAGGAGCAAGTCCGCACCGAGGAGTTCGTCAACTACTTCAAGGGCGACGTTCCGCCGCCGACCGAGGGCACGTTCGCCGTCGCGACCGAGTTCGCGCCGAGCCTGTTCGGCGGCGACAGCAACGCGTGGATGCTGCGCGTCGCCGTGCGCGGCAAGGAGATCTCCAAGAGCGAGCGCCAGCCGGTCGCGCTGACCTTCGTGGTCGACGTGTCGGGCTCGATGCGCGAAGGCGCGCGGCTCGAGCTGGTGAAGCACTCGCTGCGCTTGCTCGTCAGCCAGCTCGACCCGGCGGACTCGATCTCGCTGGTCAAGTTCTCGAGCGACGCGGCGCTGATCCTTCCGATGACCTCGGCGCGCCACAAGGACCTGATCGAATCGGCGATCCACCCGCTGCAACCCGAGGGCAGCACCAACACCGAGGCGGGTCTGCGCATGGGTTACGAGCAGGCGCTGGCCGCGCTCACGCCGCGTGCGAACAACCGCGTCGTGCTGCTCACCGACGGCGTCGCGAACGTCGGGCTCACCGATCCGAACGCGCTCGTCGCGATGGTCGAACGCCAGCGCCAGGCCGGCATCTACCTCAACACCGTCGGCGTGGGCATGAACAACGTCAACGACAACCTGCTCGAGCAGCTCGCCAACAAGGGCGACGGCCTGTGCAACTACGTCGACGACGAACAAGAAGTGCGGCGCGCGCTGGTCGAGAACTTCACCGGCGCGTTCCAGGTGATTGCGCGCGACGTGAAGGTGCAGGTCGAGTTCGATCCGGCGCAGGTCGAGCGCTACCGCTTGCTCGGCTACGAGAACCGCGCGATCGCCGATGCGGACTTCCGCAACGACAAGGTCGACGCGGGCGAGATCGGCGCCGGCCACCAAGTCGTCGCGCTGTACGAAGTCGTGCGTCGCAACGTGACCGGCGACGGCCCGCTCGCGACGGTGCGCCTGCGCTGGAAGCAGCCCTTCCAAGTCGGCGTGCCGGAGAACGAGCAGCCGGCCGTGCAAGAGGTCGCGCACAACGTGCTCGCCAAGTCGGCCGCGGCGTCTTACGCGACGACGAGCCCCGGCTACCGTCGCTCGGTGCTGGTCGCGCAGTTCGCGGAGTTCCTGCGCCGCAGCGTGCACGCACGCACCGATTCGCTCGACCGGCTGATCGACGAGGCACGCAAGCTCGCCGGCGAGCTGCGCGGCGCGTCCGGCGAACCGCGCGACAAGGACTTCGACGAGTTCGTCGACATGCTCACGCGCAGCCACGAGCTCGTGCGCCTCGAACTCGCACGCCGCGACTGGCTGCAGGAGTGCGGCGACCTGCTGCGGCATCGGCGCTTCCTGCACTGCCAGCTCGACGAGCTGTACCGCCGCTATCCGCGCTGCTTCGACGACGCGCAAGCCAAGGCGCACCTCGAGGCGCAGCTGCGCGAGATCGAGCTGCGCCTGGCGGAGCTCGAGCAGCGCCTCGCGGCGCCGCGCGGGATCGAAGACAACGAACTGATCGCGCGCTTGCAGAAGGAGAACATCGAACTCCAGCGCCAGTTGCTCGCGCAGCTCGACACGGCGCGCCAGGCGAGCGAGACCGACGGCAAGTGAGCCGGTAGAAGCAGGGCGGGCTTGATCGCGGCCGCCGCTGCGGTCAGCCTGCTCTGCGATGGAACAAGCAGGGCGGACGGAGGGCAGCGTGACGGGCACGGCCATCGCGGCCGTGCTCGTTTTCGTTGGCGCCATCGCCGTGCGAGGCGTGAGCGGCGATCCTGCCGTCGCGCCGGCCGATCGCGAGCGCGCTCCCGACGACATCGCGGCGCCGCTGCAGTTGCTCGGGCCCGCGGCGAGTTTGCGCGCGGGCGAACTCGCGCCGCGCGTGCGCGAAGCGCTGCGCCAAGAGTGGAACGAAGTGCAGCGCAGCGTGGCGCGCATCCAAGCTTGCCCGCCGAGTTCGGAGTGGCTCGCGAGCGCGCCCGGCCAGCGCTGTGAGCGGCTGCTCGCGGAGTTGCGCAGCGGCTCGCGCGACGAAGCGCTGGCCGCGTTGCACTTGGTGTTCGAGCTCGCGCGCCGCACCGAGTGGGCGCCGGGGCTGCGCGCGCGCACGCAACACGCCGACAAGCTGGCGGGGCTGCTCCACGAGTGGCTGCGTGCGTGGGGCGAGCGTGCGGCCGACGACCGCGTGCTGAGCGAGCCCGCCGTCGCCGCGACGGTCGCCTACGGCGCGCTGATGCGGCGCGTGAGCCAACCGCTGCCGCTGGGCGGCAACGACGAAGCGCTCGAGCGCGCGCGCGCGTTCCTTGCGAGCCAGCTCTTCGACGCGCAGGGCCAGGCGACGCGCCTGGGGCTTGCGGTGCGCGCGCGGCATCCCAAGGCGCTCGAAGCGCTCGCCGGCCGCCGCAACGTGCTCGACGGCTTCCGCGAGGCCTTCGAGCTCGCCTATCCGGAGCTCGACGGAGAGTGCGGCTCGTGACGCTCTCCGACGAACGCCGCGCCGGTCTCGCTGCGCGTCAGCTCGCGCTGAGCTGCGCGTTGATCGCACTTGGCGCGCTGCTCACCAGCGTGCAGCTCGACGGCAACGGCGACTGGGTCGGAACGGGCTACGCCTCGCTCGGCGTGGGCGCGGTCGCCGCGCTGGCCGCCTTCCTGCTCGCGCTGCGTTCGAACTTCGCGGCGCCGCGCGACGCGCTCACCGCGCTGTCGACCGCGAGCAACTTGCTGGGCCTGGCGTTCCTCGTCGCCGGCGTGCTCGCGCCCGGCGGCGCGTGGATGTTCTTCGAGGCGCTGCTGCTCGTCGCGTTGCTCGCGCGCGGCGCCGTGCGAGGTGAAACGCTCGGCCGCGGCGCGGTGGCGGCGCTGGTGCTGATGCTGCTGTTCCGGCTGTGGATCACCTACCAGGGCAGCCAACACCGCTGGCAGGTGATGACGCTCGACGTGCCGGTGCTGTCTTCGCTGCCGTTCGACTTCCTCGCGCCGATCCAATCGATCTCGCTCGGGGCCTTCACGCCGCACGAGCTCGGTTTCCCGCGCGCCGGCGTGAACTTCGCGCCGACAGTCGGCGTGTGGACGCTCGGCTTTGCGTTGCTCGTGCTGGGCCTGGTGTGGCGCGCGCGCGCGGCGCAGGAGCACGAGAACGACCGCATCCACGCCGCGATTTGGGAGCTGCAGCCGAACGTCGCGCGCCTCGTCGAGCGGCTGCTCCCCGAGAGCGAGTGGGGCGAGCTTGGCCTTCAGGCGCTCCCCGAGCGCGCGCTGCGCAAACGCATCGAAGCGCTCGTGGTCGAGCGCGTGGCCGCGCGCCGCGACTTCGAACGCGCGCTGCGCGCGGCCAATCTGCTCGCGACGACGAACACCGGCGGCTACGGCGCCGAGATCCAGCAGGCGTTGACCGAAGGCGAAGTGCGATGAACGGACGGCAGTGGTTGGCGGCGGGGGCGGTGAGCGGCGCGTTGACGGTCACGCTGGGCGCGTTCGGCGCGCACGCACTCAAAGAGAGCCTCACGCCTGAGCAACTCGCGTGGTGGGAGACCGCGGTGCAGTACCAGGCCTGGCACGCGCTCGCGCTGCTCGCGTTCGGCTTGCTGCGCGAGCGCCAACCCGGCGGCGGCTTCGCTGGAGCGTGCTTGCTCGGCGGCAGCGTGATCTTCAGCGGCACGCTCTACGCGATGGCGCTCGGCGCGCCGCGTTGGTTCGGCGCGATCACGCCGCTCGGCGGGACCGCGCTGATCGTCGGCTGGATCGCGTTCGCCGTGGCGGCGCTCAAGCGCTGAATCGACGCTACTTGGCCTCTGGTGGAGTGGCGATGGGAGTCGGGACGCGCTCCGCAGTCAGAACCAGCACGAGCTCGCCCTTCTGTTCGCCCTGAAGAGGTGTGGATAGCACCACCGAGGAGCCCTCGCGGACGGACATGGTCGCCACGATGCGCGAGCTCAGGACCTCGGGCACGCCGATTTCGCCCTCCGACGGCGCACTCGTGCTCAAGCGCACCTTGCGTGTCTTGATCGGGCGCACGACCTCGGCGCAATCGAGCGCCAGCTCCAGCGCGAGGATGCCTTCGTCGATCGGAGTCGCGCGCACGTCGAGCATCAAACCTTCGTTGATCACCGCGACTTCGGGATCTGCGATTTCGCGCTGGCCCGGCTCGATCACTTCGACGGTGAAGCTCTTGATGTAGGCAACTTGGTTGATGACGGAGATGTTGGAGCGTTGGTTGGGGAACGCGAGCACGCGCGGAGCTGTCGTGCTCATCTTGCTGCGCGCCGCCGCGAGCTTGGCGAGCAGTGCGTCGCGATCTTCCGGCTTCGGAACCACGGCGCTCGATTCGATGCCGAGCTTCTTGAGTTCCCCGGACTCGAGTTGGAATACGCGCGCATCGAGCTGGACGACCCCACCGAAGCGCCTTTGCGCGGCCAGGAAGCGCTGCATCCACGCGTGCTGTTCCGGGCCGAGATTCGTCTGCAGCACGCCTTCGAGGTCTTCGCGGTAGGTCACGTGATCGCGCGGTTCCTCGAGCTTGGGCGTCATGTACTTGTGCACTGCGAGCTGTAGAGCACGGCCCGCTGCGGAGCGGCGCGCGCGCGGACTCTGCTCCTCCGTCGCGGCGCCGGGCGTCGTCGCAGGGGCACGCTTGGGTTGCTCGACGCCGAGGGCGACGGGCTCGAACTCGACGAAGTCGCGCAGAACGAGGTCCTGTACGTCGTAGATCACTAAGCGCGGAGCTTGCGCCGGCGCCTCCTGACGCGCTGCGCGTCCAGGAGCGACCGGACGTTGGCCGCCGAACGGCGTCTGGGTGACGAGCAGGGCGAGCAGCAGCAGCTTCATGTTGGTCAGTGTTGTTTGGGGCCGGAGGCTATCGCGATCCACTCGTCGGGCTGAGCGGAGAGAACTCGTTCCGCGGTCACACGGTGTGCGCCGCTGAGTAGATCGTGCGTAATCGTGTGCACTTGGTCTTCGCAGCGCCGTGTGAACGTCGCGCGGAACTCGAGCAGTGCGATCACCGGTTCGGTGCGGAACTCGAGTGGAGCCGGAACTTGGGCGGACTCGGGCGAGCGCGGCTCGGGCGCGTTCCAGCGCGCGGCCACGACGATCGCCGCGAAGCCTGCCGCCAGCGCAACCCAGCCGACCAGCGCCGATGCGCGGCGTCGCGCGGGCTCGGCGGCGCGCACTTGAGCGCCTCGGTGCGCGGCGTCGACCGTCGTGTTGAGCGTCACCTGCAGCGTCGCGAGCTCGTCGAGCAGTTCGGGCTCACGCTCGAGCAACTGCTGGACGCGTGCATCCTCGAGCGGATCGCGCCGCGCGTCGAGCGCCGCGTTCACGCGCTCCCAGAACTCGTTCCGGCTCGACTCGGTGTGGTTCGACTCCTCGTGGCTCGTCATCGTGCTTCTCCAGTCCGTCCGCGCTCGGCGAGCTTGCGCCGCGCGCGGTGCAGGTGCGACTTGACCGTTCCCTCGGGCAGTTGCAGCGCGAGCGCGAGCTCCAGAACCGTCTCGCCGCGGCCGTGGAAGCGCGCGAACACCTCGCGTTCGACCTCCGACAGCGGCGCGAGCACGCGCAGCAACTCGTCGCGGTGCTCGACCGTCGCGTCCTCGCGCGCTGCGAGCTCGTTCGACTGCGCGTCCGCCGCTTCTCGCAACCGCAGTCCCCGCGCGCGTTGGTCGAGCACGACGCGCAGCGCAATCGTTCGCAACCACGCGCCCAGCGGCCGCGCCGGGTCGTACGACTTGCGGTAGCGCAACGCGCGCTCCAGAGCCGCCTGCGCGAGGTCGTCGAGCTCCGCCGAACGCGCCCCGACCCCCGCGACGCGACGCAGGTACGCACGCAGGCCCGGCGCCTCGGCCGCCAGCCGCGCCTCGAGGGCGAGCTGCGGCTCGTCGGCCGGCTGGGCGGAGGAGTTCATTGCGGAGATGGAGCTCAAAGCGACACGCGCGGCGGCTTCTACCGGCCGAACGTGCTCCCAGGTTGCACGAAAATCGGCCGCGGCGCGTGGTTCGCGCCCGATCTACGCGACTGGGCGCATGGAGCGGCCCCCTGGGCCGGATAGCTTGTGCGGCTCTCCTCTCTGCGAGCGCCACCATGACTGCACGACCGACCAACTACTGGGACTACATCCACGTCGAAGAGCTGCTCGGCCTGCAGGGCGGCCTCGAGCAGGACGACTCGAAGATCGCCAACGACGAGGTGCTGTTCATCACGGTGCACCAGGTCTACGAGTTGTGGTTCAAGCTGATCCTGCGCGAGATGCGCAGTGCGCGCGACCTGTTCCGGCACGAGCCGGTCGCCGAGCAGCAGCTCTCCGGCGCGGTGCGCAGCCTCAAGCGCATCACCACGATCCTGCGCATGGCGCAGCAGCACTTCGAGGTGATGGAGACGCTCACCACGCGCGAGTACCTCGCCTTCCGCGACAAGCTGATGGGCGCCTCGGGCTTCCAGAGCGCGCAGCTGCGCCAGATCGAGATCCTGTTCGGCCTCGACGAGAACGACCGCATCCCGCTGGGCATCGACGCCGACTACAAGAAGGCTCTGCGCAGCTTCGGCGGCGACGCGTCGCCTGCGCTCGAACGCGTCGAGCGCTCGCTGGCCGACATGCCGACGCTCAAGACGGCCATCGAAGCGTGGCTGTACCGCGCTCCGATCGACGGTGTGCGTCCCACGGATCCCAACGCGGAGGCCGAGCTCACGCGCTTCGTGGAGACGTTCCTCGGCGCGCACGGCGCCTGCGTGGACGCGGCGCGCGACCGCGCGCTGTCGCTCGACTGGGGCACGGGCGATCACGAGCGTCTGCGTGAGCGCTACGAGAACGAGAAGCGCATGGCGCGCTCGTTCTTCGAGCCGAGCGAAGCGGAGGGCGGCCTGCGCACGCGCCGCATCCGCGCGGCGATGGTGTTCATCGTCACGTACCGCGAACTGCCGTTGCTCTCCTGGCCGCGCGAAGTGCTAGACGCGCTCGTCGAACTCGAACAGATGTTCGTGGTCTTCCGCCAGCGCCACGCGCGCATGGTCGAGCGCGTGATCGGTCGGCGCACCGGCACCGGCGGCTCGGCGGGCGTCGACTACCTCGACCAGACGGCGCTGAAGTACCGCATTTTCCGCGATCTGTGGGCCGTTCGGACGTTGCAGATCCCGCTCTCGGCCGCGCCCGCGCTGCTGCGGCCGGAGTTCTACGGCTTCAAGAGCGGAGCGTGAGCGCAGCGATGGCGTCCAGCTTCACCTTCGAATCGGAATTCGAGTCGCTCGCGCGTTCGTACGCCGAGATCGAGCGCACGCTGGCGCTGCCGCCCGAGCTCGTGGCGCGTGTCGCGCCGCAGGTCTCCGGCTGGTCGGCCGAGCAGCACATCGCGCACCTCTCGCTCGCCAACGAGCTCGTCGCGCGCAACTTGCGCAGCCTGCTCAAGGGCTCGGGGCCGTTCGTCGTGGACTCCGGCGAACCGCCGCCGGAAGCGCTCGCGATCCTCGCCGCCGGCGCATTGCCGCGCGGGCGCGCGCAGGCGCCGCGCATCGTGCGCCCGCCGGAAGCCGTCAACCGCGAGTACCTCGCCGACTGGCTCGCAGGCAACGCGCGCGACTTCGCCGAGCTGCGCGGCAAGGCGGACGAGCTGCGCGCATGCACCAAAAAAGTGCCGCACCAGATTCTCGGCCCGCTCACCGCGCTCGAGTGGGTTCGTTTCGCCGCGACGCACACCGAGCACCACCTCGCCATCGCGCGTGAGCTCGTCGCCGCGCCGCGCTGACGCTCACTTCGCCTTCACGACGTCGTTGAGCTTCCACGAGTAGTCGAGCGTCGCGAGCTCGAGCTTCGCGCTCGAGCGCAGCCACTCGACGTGCTCGGGCGGCGCGAACTTCGCGATCCACGGGCGCACGCCGCCCTCGCGTTCGAAGTCCTCCTTGAACCAGTCGAAAATCGCCGAGATCTGCAGGCGGTTCTTCGCGGGCTCGAAGCGGTTGCGCGTCGTGTCGGCGAGCCAGCGGCGCACCGAGTCGTCGAGTTGTTCGTCCAGGCGGGCGGCGACGAAGGCCTCGGCGCGCAGCGGGGGACAACTGAGCGACGCGCAGTTGATCGCGGCGTGGACGCGCGCGTCCTTGAACTCCGGGCGCAGGATCACGTGCTCGATGTCGGTCAGCGACAGCTTGCGGCCCTTGCCCTGCGGATCGAGGGCCGTCATGTCGATGAAGCGCTTGTCCCACACCGCCGTGAACCAGCCGCCGATGTCCTTGATGCTCTCGACCGGGTATTCGCCGAGCACGAGCGCGATGCAGTTGGCGTTGTAGGCGTTGATCCAGAAGGCGTAGCGCTGCTCGCGCGTCCAGCCGGCCAGTTGCGCGGGCGTCGCGGCCTTGAGCTGCGCGAGGTACGCGTCGAGCGCGCCGCGGTCCTTCTTCAGCGCCTCGTAGTCGAAGCGGTCCGCCTTGACGTGCTTGGCGAGCACGCTCGTCCAGAGCTTGTGCTCGTGGTCGAACTCTTGCGCGCGCAGCGGCTGGAAGGCGAGGGCGAGCAATGCGAGCAGCGCGAACAGAAGGTGCTTCATCGGGGGAGTGCGCGGAGGGCGAGGAGGAGTTCGTCTGCGGTGCGGGCGTAGGCGGCTCGATCGTAGGCCACGAGTCGGTCGTGCGGCGCCCCTTCGATGACGACTAGGCGCGCGGGTGTCGCGCAGGCCGCGGCGAGCGCGCGGGCGTCGTCGAGCGTCGCGAGTTCGTCGGCGCCGCCGGCGAGGATCCACACGCCGCCGGGCGCGCGGAGCGAGGCCATGCGCGCGACGGGCGCGATCTCGCGCCATTCCGGCCAGCGCAACGCGGCGCCGACGAGCAGCGCGCGGTGAGCGATGTGGCCGAGCCCAAGCGGCAGATGCTGCTGGCAGCGGCGCAGCGCCGCCGAATCGAGGTCGGTGTAGAGGCACTCGAGCCAGTACGCGTCGACCTGTTCGGGCAGTTCGGCGGCCGCGAACACCGACGCAGCGGCGCCGAGTGAGGCGCCGGCGAGCACGACGCGTGCGCCAGGTCGCCGCGTGCGCGCCCAGGCGACGGCGGCCACGACGTCGTGCCGCGCGCTCCAGCCGAAATCGTCGCGCTCGCCGCTCGAGTCGCCGTGCGCGCGCAGCGAGACGAGCAACGCCGCGCAGCCGCGTTCCGTGAACATGTCGGCGGCCGCGACACGTGCTCCGCGGCCGCCGCCCTTGCCGTGCAGCAGAATCACCGTCGGCGCCTGCGGGTCACTCGCCTCGACGAACCACGCGCCCACGTCTTCGCCGTCGCTCGTGCGCAAACGCAGCTCCTCGACGCGCCCCGCCCACGCCGCCGGCGGCGTTTCGGCGTAACGCGGTTTCTGCCGCGCGCGCAGCGCACCAACTGCGAGCCATCCGATCGCCACGAAAGCGGCGGTGGTCGCGAGGAGCGCGTACAAAACCAGGCGCAGCGGGCGCTTCATCGCAAGTTTGTGAGCTGCTCGAAGTAGTGCTCGAGCGCGCCGTCGATCCAGCGTTCGCGCCCGCGGCCGAGGAAGCCGATGTGCCCGCCGTGCGGCTCGACGTGCAGCGTGATCTGCGCGGAGAGCTCGCTGCGCGCATACAGCCCAACGTCGAGGAACGGATCGTCGGCGGCCGCGACGATCACCGCGGGCTTGGCGACGTGGGCGAGCCGCGGCCGGCTCGAACAGCGCGCGTAGTAGTCGTCGGCGCCGCTGAACCCGCCGAGCGGCGCGGTGATGAACTCGTCGAACTCGCGCAGGCTCGCGGTCGAGCGGATCGCGAAGCGCGCGTCGATCAAACCGAGGCGCTGGCGTTCGCGCAGATCGGCGCGCAGGCGGCGCACGAAGCGCAGCTCGTAAAGCCGCGAAAGTCCGCGCGAAATGCGCTCGGAAGCGTCGGCGAGGTCGATCACCGGATTGACCGCGAGCACGGCGTCGGCGAGCGAATCGTGCTCCGCGGCGTGCAGCAGCGCAATGTTGCCGCTCATCGAGAATCCGATCACGACGTGGCGCAGCGTCGGCGCGAGAGCGCGGCTCGCCGCGAGCACTGCGCGCAGATCGTCGCTGCGCCCGGAGTGGTACGGCTTGCGCGCGAGTCCCGCCCCGTCGCCGCAGCCGCGGTGGTTGACGGCCCACACGCCGTGGCCGCGTGCGACGAGCCGCTGCGCCGCGCGGCGCATGTAGTCCGAGTCGACGTCGCCTGAGAGGCCGTGCAGCAGCAGTGCGCGCACGCCGCTCGCGCCGGGAAGCTCGAACGCGACGAGCCGATCGCCGTCGTCGAGCGCGATCTCGCGGCGCTGCGCGCGCGGATGCGAGCGCACGGACGGCGCCTCGCTCGGCAGCACGTGCGCGAAGATCGTCTGCGCGTGACCGCCGCGCGCCCACCACGGCGGCGTGCACGGCGCGCCGTAGCGCTGGATCGCGCGCCCCGAGCTCACACGTCCTTGCCGTGGCACTTCTTGAACTTCTTGCCGCTGCCGCACGAGCACGGATCGTTGCGTCCGAGCTTGTCCGCCTTGTGGACGAACGGGTCGGCGGGTTTCGCCGCCAAGTTCGCCAGCCGGCCGGACTTCACGACCTCCTCGAACTGCGGCGCGTGCGTCGCGAGCGCCTGGCGGATCTCGAAGGCCTGCGTCACGACACGCGCCGTCGCCAGATGGTCGAAGTACGCCTCGAGCAGCTCGGGTGTGATGGACGCGAGCTTGTCGGCCTTCTCGAAGCGCGCCGGAAGCTGTTCGAGCAGCACGCCGCGGAGATCTTCGCCGTCGAGCTCCCACGGCGCCTTGCCCACGCCGCGGTAGCAGGCGTCGACGAAACGTTCGATCACACGCTTGGCGTCGGCGCGGCGCCCGCTCCACGGCCGCGCAGCCTCCGAGTCGAAGAACGCGGCCGTCTCGAGCGCTACTTGTTTGTCGTTCATCACCGCTCAGCCTAGCAGCCGCGCCGCTCGCTTCGCGGCGGACGGTGCGGCGACGCGCGGCCGCGCCGGAGCTCAATTCGCGCGTTACGTCCACGGTCGAGCCGCGTTAGCTTGCGCCGCCCATGGGCGTCCTCCCGCTGTGTGTAGCTCTCGCCTCGCAGGCCGGCGGCGGCGGCGCGTTTGGCGGCGGGGGAGGCGGAGGCGGCGACAGCGACGGCGGGCTGCCGATCGAGCTCTTGTTCTGGCTCGTGCGCCTCGCGATCGAGTACCCGGCCGTCGGCGTGCCGCTGCTCATCGTCGTGGTGGTCGTGTTCGCGATCGGAACGCGCCGCGGTTGGTGGAAGCATCAAGAGCGCGTGATCGCCCGCGCGCGGCCGGTGCGCGAGGAGCGTGCGCACGCCCGCGCCACCGACGCGCTCCGACGCAGCGACCCGGCCTTCGAGCCGGCGGCGTTCCTCGCGCGCATCGAAACAGCCTTTCGCAAGGCGCAAGACGCGTGGTGTGCGCAGGAGCTCGAGCCGATCCGCGCCTTCGTGTCCGACGGGGTCTTCGAGCGTTTCTCGCTCCAGATCGCGGAGCAGCGTGAGGCCGGCTGGCGTCAGGGCATGCACTCGCTCGTCGTGGCGCCGCTGGCGGTGCAGCACGTCGAGCTCGGCCGTCAGTTCGAGACGGTGACGGTGCGCATCCGTTTCGAAGCGGACATCCACCGGGTCGATCTCGTGCGCGGCGAGCGCATCGCCGGTTCGGAACTGCCGCGGAGCGAATTCGAAGAGTGCTGGAGCTTCGTGCGTCGGCGCGGCGCTCGCACGCGCAACGCCGCTGGCCTGATCGAAGGCCAGTGCCCGAACTGCAGCGCGCCGCTGGGCGTGAACCAATCGGCGAAGTGCGCGAGCTGCGCCGCGCTCGTGCGCAGCGGCGAGTTCGACTGGGTGCTGGCGGAGATCACGCAGGCGAGCGAGTGGCGCGCCGAGGACGAACGCGCCGCGCCCGGATTCGAGGCGTACGCGCAGCGGGATCCGGCGCTGTCGGTGCAGTTGATCGAAGATCGTGCGTCGGTCGCATTCTGGCGTTGGAGCGATGTTGCGCGCACGCGGCGCGTGGAGGCGCTCGTGCGCGTCGCAACGGACGAGTTCTGCGAGCGCGAAACGGCGCGTTTGGCGGAGCTTCAACGCGGATCCATGCGTTCGTACGTGGGCGACCGCGCGGTCGGTTCGGTGCGCACGCGCGGGCTGCTGTCGGGCGCGCCCTTCGATCGAGCGGTCGTGGAGATCGTGTGGGACGGCCGTTTCGCCAAGCTCGACGCCGACGGCAAGCCGCGCTTCGATGCGCATCGCTCGTTGCGACGCACGCTGTTCGTGTTCCGCCGCGCCGCCGGCGCAAAGACCGAAGCGAACGCGGCCTTCAGCTCGGCCATCTGTGCGAACTGCGGCGCACACGACGCCGGCGGCGTCGATCCGCGCTGTCCGTACTGCGGTGTGCCGCGTCAGAGCGGCGCAGGCGGCTGGCTGCTCGCCGATGTCGTCGAGCAGGGCTCGTCCGCGCACTTCGAGCTGGTGCGCGAGTGCGACGCGGCGGGGCGGGGAGCTCCGCGCGCTCCCGTTGCGACGGACTCGCAAGCCGGGGTTCCGGCCGCGCCTCGGCCGACGCTTTCACGGGCCAGTCTGCTCGCCTGGGCGGTGGCCGGCGCGCGCGCAGACGGCGAGGTGCACCCCAAGGAGCGCGCTGCGATCGAAGCGCTCGCGCAGCGCTTGGGCGACAGCCCCGAGCATCTCGAGGCGTTGCTCAACGCGCCGCTCGAGCAGCTCGCCACGCCGCGGCCGGCGAACAAGGACGAAGCGGTCGAGTGGTTGGTCGCGCTGTGCGAGCTCGCGCTCGCCGACGGCTCGGTTCCGCGCAGCGAACAGGACTTCCTGCGCCGCGTTGCGACGAGCTTCGCGATCGAACAGCGCGAACTCGCGGCGGCCTACGACACCGCGCGCAACCGCTTGTACCGCGAGTCGAAGGCGGCGCTGCGCGGTTGAGCGTTCCGACTCAGGAGATCAGGCGCAGCGTGAATGGATAGCGATACGTCTCGCCGCCGTGGGCTTTCACGCCGGCGACGATGCACAGGACCAAGTTGATCAGCGCGAGGAGTCCAGGAAGGAAGAACAGCAACCCGAGGGAAGCGAGGAACAGAACCACGCTGATCACGTAGCCGATCGAAATCGTGATCTGGAAGTTCAGCGCCTCCTTGGCCTGCGAGTTCACCCACTGCTTGGACGGCTGGTCCTTGTGGATGAGCCAGATGATCAGCGCGCCGACGAACCAAGTCAGGATGCCGAGCAAGTGAGCGACCAGCGCCAAGGTCTTGTCCTCGCTGGACGGTGCGTCAACGGAACTCGGCGTGGTGGCTTGGTCGAAGTTGCTGGTCATGTGCTGATCGTACGGTGCCAGAGCAATTTGTCTCACGCCTCCGGCGCGCATTGCGCGCCGGAGGCGTGAGACAAATTGCTCTGGCACCGTACGATCAGCGCTCCGCTGCTGGAATCGATCGGGAGTTGGCCGGCAGATCCAACTCACGGGCAGATCACAAACTCCACGCCGCTCGTCAGGTTGGTGTTGAACGGATCAGCGGGATCGCGCGACCAGAATTGGCCGACGACGCGCGTGGTGCTCACGAGCGTCGGGTCGACGCCGCTCGCGATGTGCGCGTTGAAGTCGAACGAGAACGCGCCGCTGCAGTCCGAACCGCTCGAGCTGCCGCCGCTCGACTGGTACGGCGTGCGCCGCCGCGGTGCGGGAGCGGACAACGTTCCGCCCTGGAACGGCACGTTCACCGGCGCGCCCAGGCCGTAGTAGAAGGTGCCGGTCTTCTGGTTGAGGACGTTCGCGGCGACGATCGTGAACGGGCTTGCGTTGCCCTGGCTGGCGTTGCCGCTCCACGAAAGAGCGGGCAGGCAACCCAAGCTGTTGAGCTTGGCGGCGCCCACTTCGCGTGCGGGCAACGGGCAAGGCGAGATGAGCAGCGCGCGGCCGATCTGCTGTCCGTTGATCGGAGAGAAACTGAGGTCCCACGTCGGCGCGCCCACGAGCAGCTCGTCGAAGCCGTCGCCGTCGGTGTCGCCCGCAGCGCTCACCGACCAGCCGAAGCGCTCGCCGTCTTGTTCGCCGCTCGAAGCGAAGAGCAGCGCGCCGGTGCGGCCGGAAAACACGGAGACCGCGCCACGCTGGCTGCCGCCGGCGCCCGAGAGCGGAGCTCCGACGATCAGGTCGCCGACACCATCGGCGTCGCAGTCCGCGCCACCGGCCAGCGCGAAGCCGAACTTCGCTCCGGCTTCGTTCGACGAGTGCGTGCGCAGTTGCGCGGCGTTGGCGCCGGAGAACACATGCACACGACCAGCCTGAGCTCCGCCGAGGGCCAGATCTCCGACGCCGTCGCCGTTCACGTCGCCGAGCGCGACGAGGTCGAGTTCGAACACGCCCGGAACGGCAAGCGCCGGCGCCGGCGTGCAGGTGTGCAGGATGCCGCCGGTTGCGCCGGACGTGATGTGGACCAGCCAGGCGCCGCTCGAGCGCGACGTGTAGGCGACTTCGGAGCGACCGTCTCCGTCGAGGTCGCCGAGCATGGCGAAGGGCCCGTCCGAGGTCGGCTGCGGCGCCAGGCCCAACTCTTGGCTCGGCGCCAACAGCGCGCCCGAGTACAGGCGCGTCGTGCGGTCGACGTTGCTCCAGTAGCCGGTGACGCCGAAGTCGGGCACAGCGTCGCCGTCGAGGTCCTCGCCGCCGCCGAGGAACCGTCGCGTGGCGTTCTGGTAGTTCCCGGTGGTCGAGTTCTGCAGGCTGCGCAGCGTCGCGCCGCTGCCGCCGGAGACCAAGCGCACTTCGGAAATGCCGTCAGCAACTTGGGCGTTGCGCGCCGAACCGTGCGCCAGGAGATCGCCGACCCCGTCGCCGTCCGCATCGCCGACAGACTTTATGCGCTCGCCGAACTCCTGCCCGAAATGCAGTCCGAACACCTGTCGGATCGAAGAGCCGTCGAGCCCCGAAACGACTGTCACACGGCCCGGGTCAAAAAAGATGTCCTGTCCGGAACCGATCGCGTAGTCGCCTACGCCGTCGTTGTTGGCGTCGCCGATCGCGGCGAGGGCCAAACCGAAACGCTCGGAGCCGAAGGCCGGTTGCGGCGGAGTGAAGGTGCGGAGCGTGGTCTGCGCGGCGAGCGGCGTCGCCAGCGCTAGCGCGGCGAGATGGACTGCGAGTCTCATCGGATTCGATTCCCCAGATTGTCCAGGCCGCCTGAGACCATCTTGCACGAAGCCCCTGGGTTCGCAACGGCGGTTGTACGGCGCCGGAGCAATTTGTCCCACGCATCCGGCGCGTCTCGCGCGCCGGATGCGTGGGACAAATTGCTCCGGCGCCGTACAACCGCGGGCGACGTCGCTGCTGCGACGCCGCCCGCTTGAACAGCCGAAGTCGAGCGCGCGAACGCTCCGCGCGCTCAGCAGATCACTGCACCTCGAAGATCGCGACCGTGCCGCTGACTTCGTAGGCGACGATCAGCAGCGCGACGCCGTTCGGGCTGTCGCTGGCGGGCACGAACACGAGGCCTTCCGGGGCCAAGTCGCCGACTTCGGCGCCGTTCACGACCGTACGCGTGTTGATGTACTGCACGAAGCGCGGCGCGGTCGCCACGCTGACGTCGTACACCATCACGCCGCCGATGCGCTCGAGACCGACGAACGCGTAGGTGCGGCCGTTGACCACGCCGACCGCGAGACCTTCGGGCTCGGGGCCCTTGTTGTCGCTGCGCGTGTCGAAGGGGAAGCCGTTGAAATTCGCCGGGTCGAGCGACGCGCCGATCTGCTCCAGCTCCGAACCGCTGTCGTACACGCGCGTGAGCGTGTTATCGGGATTGACCGCGAACACCGAGAGCGAGCGCCCGCCGAGTGTGTAGAGCTCGTCGAAGTCGCCGTCGTTGTCCGTGTCGCCCAGGCGGTTCGTCACGGTCAAACGGCCCAAGTTTCCGTCGAGCTTGAGCGTCGCCGCGTTCGGGAACGCGGTCGGATCGAGCGCGAGGTCCTTCACGCGACGTTCTTCGGCAAAGCCGCTGTAGTCGCGCGCGTCGCCTTCGTTGGCCGTGATCAGGAAGTTGATCCCGGCTTGGCGCACCACGGCGAGCGCGTCCGGCTGGTACATGCCGAACACCGGCCAGGGCTTCACCTGGATCGCGTTGTCGCGGTCGCTCGCGTCGAGCGCCGAGAGCGTCCAGTCCTTGTAGCCCAGCGGCGAGAGGCGCAGCAGCTGGCCCGAGCGGATGTTGATCACCGCGACGGCGTTGTTCTCCTGCATCGTGACGTACGCGAACTTCGAATCGCTGTCGACGGTGATGTACTCCGGCTCGAGGTCCTGCGCGACGGTCGCGTTGGGTCCGTAGATCCGCACGCCCGCTGCTTGCAGCGCCGCGAGCTGCCCGTTGAGGCCCGTGAAGCCGATCTGGCGCGTGTCGCCCGGGCGCAGCGGGAAGATGCTCGCCAGCTGCGGCAGCGCGAGTTGCAAGCGCACGCGCAGCGTGTTGACGATCGTCACCGTGCCTTCGGGATCGAACGAGTAGTTGCTGCTCGGCTCACCTTCGTTCGCCGTCAGCGCCCACAGACCGTTGGGCGAGAACGTGACCATGTCGGGCAGCGCGCCCGTGACCGTCTGCTCGATCAGCACGCCGTTCGTGTCGTAGAACGCGATCACGCCGTTCTGCTGCACACCGCCGGCAGCCGTGAGCTGGACGGCGACCGCGACGAGACCGTTGGAGGTCGCGACGCTGTTGGGCGAAGCGACTGCGCTGGCCGTGCTGAACGTGCCGCCGATGTCGATGGCCGTGACGAAGTTCGGCGTCGCCGGGTTGGCGAGATCGACGATGTCGACCGTCGCGGCGTCCGCGTTGACGACGAACAAGCGGCGGCTGTTGCGGTCGAAGGCCGGGATTTCGGCCGCGCCCGCGCCCAGGCCGCTGTCGTAGCGACCGACGAACGACAGACGCGCCGAACCGGCCGGTGCGACCGGCGGGAAGGCCGCCGAATCCGAACGCGAAGCGAGGTTCTGGATGCGCGCGTCCTGCGCCTTGGGCAGCTCGCGCGTCGTGTACGCCGACGACGAGTCGGCGTGCACGGCGAGGAAGTACTCAGCGAACGCGTCTTGCTCGCTGCCGGTGCTTGCGAAGGTCGACGGGCCGCTGAAGTTGCCGTTCAGCAGCAGATCGACGCGGTTCTCGCCGAGCGCGGGGAACGGATAGCTGTCGCCGCCGCTCGCGAGGAAGTTCAACGTGACGATGCGGATGTTGCGGTTGGGATCGCCCAGCGCGAGCCCGTCCGCCTTGAGCACGTCGAGCGTCTCGCCGTTCCAGCCCTTGATCGCGGCCGAACGCACACGCGAACCCGCGGGCTGCGTCGCGTCGAAGCTGAACGAGAGGCCGCCGATCTGCGGGAACTGGCCCGGCGTCGAAGTCGGCGTCGTCGCGGCGACGCCGTGTTCGAGCACCTGGAGCAACTCGCTCGCGGTCAGCGTGAGCAGCGTGAGGCCGTTGTTGAAGCGCAGCGTGTTCTCGATGTCGAGCTGCGACAACTCCGTCGCCTGCTTGCCCGAGAGCGGATTGGCTTGCGTGGGGAGCAGCGCGCCCGTCGTGCCGTTGATCGAACCGATGAAGTCGCGAATTCCGCCGCCGTTCTTGATCGAGACGAGCGTGCTGGCGTCGCTCTGCTGTGCGATGAACAGGTTGGCGTCGGCGCTCAGGCTGCCGAGATTGGTCTCCTCGGTGCGCACGAAGTTGCGCCGGCCTTCGAGGAACACGTTGCTGTTGCCGACGATGTTGCCGTCCTTTGCGGTCACGACCGCCTGCACGGCGTTGGTCAGGCCTTGGACGCGCGCGCCCTTCGTGCCGGGCAGGAACGGATCGACGAGGTTGCCCCAAACGGCGACCACGCCCTGGTCATCGGTGGCGTAGGCGCCGCTGACGACCGGGTTGACGCTCGCGGGAACGACGCGGCCGAGCGCGTCGAATTGCACGACGAGGCGGCCGACATAGCTGTACTGGCCGTCGGTGCTGAGAACGAGCGCCGCGTCGCCGTCGTTGTTCGCCGTCACGATCGGGTAGGGGCCCTGGGCGACATCGCCCATGCGCAGCACGTCCGTTCCGTCGGCGAGCAGCGTGTCCGAGCCGCCCGCGATGGCGATGTCGACGCCGTGCAGGAGCGGCACGAGCTGCTGCTCGAGAGCGATCTGCTGGAGGTGCGTGACGAGGATCACCTTGTTCACCCCCTGCGCGATCACTGAGTCGATGACCGGCTGCAGGATCGACGCGAGCTGCGCCATGTTGTTCGTGCCCGCGCCCGGGTTCTTCACGCTCGTCGCGCCGGGCGACGAGATCGACGCGAGCAGCGGCGTGGTCGCGCCGACGATGCCGAACAACTCGCCGTTGCGGCTCACGATCGTCGCGCTCGCGAGCTTCTTGCGCGCGGCCGACGCTGCGAGGTTCAGCGGATCGCCCTTGAAGGCCGTGTTGCTGACGATTCCGGTCTCGACCAGGCTCGCGAGGTTCGTGTCGAGGCTGAAGTCGAGGTTCGAGCTCAGGTAGGGGAAGTCGACGCCGAACCAGCGTGCGTCGTCGAGCGTGCCGTCGTTGTTGGCGTCGCGGATGTCGGGTCCGATGATCTCGCGCAGCGCGGTCGTGCCCGGATCGAACTCGTGGTTGCCCAGCGCCGAAGCGTCGAAGCCCAGGATGTTCATGATCGCGACGTCGGCGCGACCTTCGCGCTCACGCACTTGGTTCAGGCCGAGCGCGGTGCGCAGCGGCGTGCGGATCGACGCATCGCCGGCGGCGGAGAAGAACGGCCCGGGAATGTAGTTGTCGCCGGCCGAGAGCAGGATCGACGGCACGCTCGCGAGCGCGGCGTCGTTCTCGAGTCCCTCCACGACGGCGGCGAAACGCGGCGCGTCGCCGATGGCGGTCACTCCGCCCTCGAGGTCGGAGGCGTGCAGGATCTGTACGGTCACTTGCGCCTGCGCCACCGACGCGGCGGCCGCAAAGGCGGCGAAAGTAGCGGCCCGCGTGCACAGCGCACGCAGGGAGCTTTGCTGGTTCTTCACTGTCGATTCCCCTCGGAAAGGTGAGTTGCTGGAGTCCGTTCGCCACCTCGGCGAAGACCCAGCACTGAACCGCGCGATCCCTGGCTCTGCGTAAAGGCCAGATTAGTTGCGGTTGCAACGAAGCGGTGCGCCGAGGCGAGCGGGGCGAGGACTACGATGCGCCTCGATGCGCGACGTCCTCGAGCACTTCAAGTTGCCTTTGGAGAACCCGGTGCTGATCTTTGCACTGGTTCTCTTCGTGATCCTGTTCGGCCCGCTGGTCCTGCAGCGGCTTCGCATCCCGCCCATCATCGGGCTGCTGATCGCGGGGGCTCTGATCGGTCCGCATGGCTTCAACCTGATGCTGCGCGACGCGAGCATCGTGCTCTTCGGCACAGTCGGACTGCTCTACATCATGTTCTTGGCGGGCCTCGAGATCGATCTCGAGGAGTTTCGCAAAAACCGCTACCGCAGCCTGACCTTCGGATTGCTCACGTTCTGCGTGCCCATGGCGGTCGGTGTGCTGACCAGCCGGCGCCTGCTGGGTTACCGCCTCGATTCCTCGATCTTGCTGGCCAGCATGTACGCCTCGCACACGTTGCTCGCCTATCCGATTGCGAGCCGCTTCGGCGTCACCAAGAACTCCGCGGTCAACATCACCGTGGGCGGCACGATCATCACAGACACGCTCGCGTTGCTCGTGTTGGCGGTGATCGTCGGCATGACCCAGGGCGAGATCGGGCAGGCCTTCTGGATTCGTCTGTGCCTCTCGCTGGCCGTGTTCGCGGCGCTCGTGTTCGGTGTCGTGCCGCACGTGGCGCGCTGGTTCTTCAAGCACGAGGAGGACAGCATCTCGCAGTTCCTCTTCGTGCTCGGCGCGGTGTTCTTTACGGCGTTCCTGGCCGAGCTGGCCGGCGTGGAGCCGATCATCGGCGCGTTCGCGGCGGGCCTGGCGCTCAATCGCCTGATCCCACGCCGCTCCCCGCTGATGAGTCGAGTCGAGTTCGTCGGCAACGCACTCTTCATCCCGTTCTTTCTGATCGGCGTTGGGATGCTGGTCGACTTTCAGGTTTTTGTGAAGGGCTTCGAGACGATCAAGGTCGCCGCCGTGATGACCGTTGTCGCCACGCTGTGCAAGCTCTCCGCTGCCTGGATCAGCAAACTCGCATTCCGCTTCACACGCGACGAGTTCTTGATGATGTTCGGTCTCAGCAACGCGCAGGCGGCGGCGACCTTGGCGGCGGTGATGGTCGGCTACCGCATCGAGCTCGAGACGCTGCCTGACGGAACTGTGGTGCGCTTGCTGAACGAGGACGTGCTCAACGGCACGATCGTCATGATTCTGGTGACCTGCACGATCAGCTCATTCGTCACGACGCGCGCTGCTTCGCGACTGGCCGTGCTCGAAGCGGCCAAGGATGCCGACGACCAGGCGCCCGACATCTTGCGCACGATGGTTGCGCTCGGCCCGGCCGAAAGCGTCGAGCGGCTGGTGGAGCTGGCGACGCTCATGCGTCCGCCGAAGTCGAGCGAGCGACTCTTCGCGCTGCACGTCGTGGCGGAGGACAGCAGTCCCGAGGCGCGCGCGCGCGGCCGAAAACTGCTCGACGAGGCGGTGAAGCTCGCCGCGGCCAGCGATCACGAACTCGAGCCGATCTCACGCCACGACGTCAACGTCGTCAGCGGCTTGACCCACGCGCTCAAAGAGTACGGCGTCACAGACCTCGTGCTCGGTGTCACTCGCGAGAGCCACGAAGAGAACCCGATGTTTGGCCAATTGGGCGCGACGGTGCTCGAGCGTTCGAACAAGGCTGTGTTCATGTACGCGCCCACGCAGCCGCTGGGCACCGTGCGCCGCATCGTCGTCGCCGCGCCGGCGCGCGCGGAGATGGAGGCCGGTTTCGTGCGCTGGTTCGAGCGGGTGCGAACGCTCGCCAAGCAAGCAGGGATGACGCTGGTGTTCCACGCGCCTGCGCCAACACTTGCGGCGCTGCGCAAACTCGGTGAAAAGGCCGGGCTGCTGGCCGTCGAGTACCGCTCGTTCGACGACTGGGACGAGTTCCTGATTCTCACCAGCATTCTCCGCGGCGACGACCTATTCGTGGTCGTCGCCGCGCGACGCCGCTCGCTCAGCTACAACCAGCTCTTCGACAAGCTCCCGCGCCAGCTCGCGCGCCACTTCGCGCGCAACGGCTACTTGGTGATCTTCCCCGAGCAGCTCGGTGAGGAGTTCGAGGAGCACGGCGACCTGGACCCGTCGATGGCCGAGGTGCTCGAAGGCGGCGTGAAGCGACTCGACGACGCCGGACGCTACATGAAGCGCATCTTCAAGCGGAACGAGTGACGCCCGCGCTGCTCAATCCAAGTGCCCGCGCGCGCTGTCGCCCATCGCGACCTTGCGCGAGGGGAAGTACTCGTTCCAGCGCCGCGTCACGAGCTTGTCCGTGTCTTCATCGCAGTAGAGCTCGATCGGATACCAGGGCTTCATGCGCGCGTCGATCACGACCGGCGGAGTGAAGCTCGGGTGGTTGTGCACGAGCTCGACCTTCGCGGCCGTGAGGTCGCTCGCCGGGTTGAAGCGCGTGAAGGTGGTCCACAGGAAGTTGGTCGCGCTGCGCGTCGCGCGCTCGGCGTCGTCGCTGAGCACGACCAGCGGCCACGCCGCGAAATCGGGGTGCGCAGCGATGCGCGCCGGTGCTCCGGGCTCGCTCGAGTAGCTCGGCCCCGACACAACCAAGCAACCACCGCAGAACACGCGCGCTGCGGTGCAGCCCGACGGCAACGCGCCGCTGAACTCGCGCCGCAGCGGCCGCACGGCTTCGCCCAAGCCGAGCAACACGCCCTTCGAGCCTTCGTTGATGCGCGGCCCGGCGTAGTCGAGCGAATCCATCGACAGGTTCGAGAACAGGAACAGGTCCGTGCGGAAATCCGCGCGCGCCAGGATGTGCTCGAGCGTCGCCTTGAAGTCGCGCAGGTCGACCGCGCCGTCCGTGGCGATCAGGAACTTCGTCAGCGCGAGCTGGCCCTCGCCGAGGATGCGGAACGCGCTCGCCATCGCCTCGCGCTTGTAGCGGTTGCGCACCACGGCGCCGGCCAGAGCGTGGTAGCCCGTCTCGCCGTAGCTCCACAGCTGCGTCACCGCGGGCATCACGACCGGGAACAGCGGCGAGAGCAGGTCTTGGAGGAAATCGCCGAGGAAGAAGTCCTCTTGCCGCGGTTTGCCGACGACCGTGGCCGGGAAGATCGCGTCCTTGCGGCGCAGCAGCGCCTTGACCGTCAGCTCCGGATAGTCGTGCGTCTCGGAGTAGTAGCCGTAGTGATCGCCGAACGGACCTTCGACGCGGCGCGCGCCCGGCCGCACTTCGCCGACGATCGCGAACTCGGCGTCCGCGACGATCGGAAGCGCGCTCGCGCGGTGCGTGGCGAGCGGAACGCGCTTGCGCAGCAGCAAACTCGTGAGCAGCAGCTCGGGAACGTTCTCCGGGAGCGGCGCGATCGCCGACAAAATCAGCGCCGGCGGACCGCCGACGTGCACGACGACCGGGAGCGGTCGGCCGAGCTCTTCGGCGCGTTGCAGATGGAAGCCGCCGCCCTTGCCGATCTGCATGTGCAGGCCGGTGTGCGCGTCGTCGAACACCTGGATGCGGTACATGCCGAGGTTCGGGCCCAGGCCCTCGGGATGCTCGGTGTAGACCAGCGGCAGCGTCACGAAGCGCCCGCCGTCGCGCGGCCAGGTCTTCAGCGCCGGAAGTCGCGTCAGTTTGGGCGGTGAGTCGACGACCTCGGTGACCGGGCCGCCGCTCGAGCGCTTCATCCCGACCCTGGCGAGCGATGCGAACAGATCGCGTTTCGCCCACAGCTTTCCCAGCGTCGGCGGAACGAGTTCGTGCGGCAGGCGCGCGACTTCCGCGATGAGCTCCTGCGGCCATTTCCCGAAGGCGCGCTCGACGCGGCTCGCTGTGCCGAACAGGTTCGTCACCAGCGGGAAATCGCAGCCCTTCACGCGCTTGAAGAACAGCGCCGGGCCGCCGGCGGCGATCACGCGCCGGTGGATCTCGGCCGCCTCCAGGTCCGGGTCGACCTCGGCCTCGATCTCGACCACCTCGCCGGCGGCGCGCAGCTGCGCCAAAAACGCACGCAGGTCGGGGGCGGGGGAGTGCATGCGTTGTTGGGGCGATCTGGGCGGTCAGCGCAGCGTTCGCGCGCCGCGCGGGGCACTATATAGGCCTGTCCGCGCGCCCCGGAGCGCCGATCGCTCGTCTCGTTCGCAAGCCTCGAAACCCCGCCGTGGCCGGTGGGTTGGGGGGAACGCTCGAGTCGCGCCTCCTCGCGTCCGATTCCTCGCTGGAGCCTCCATGTCGAACCCTTCTGCCATTGCGTTCCTGCTCGCGCTCGCCGCCGCGCCGCTTTGCGCGCAAGCTCCGCTCGTCGGGCAGGCGACGGACGTTGCGCCGGCCGCGCCCGGTTGGAACGCGCAACGCGCCGAGCACCTGCTCAACCGCGCGAGCTTCGGCGCGCGCCCCGCCGAGATCGACTTCGCGGTTCGCACGGGCCAACGCGAGTTCGTGCGCTTGCTGCTCCAAGGATTCGTCGAACCGGCCGAGCCGTTCTTTCTCGATCCGCCCGTCCGCCCCGACCGCCGCGAGCTCGCGGCAATGGACGAGAAGCAGCGCCGCGACGCCCTCGAGCGCTTCCGCCGCGACGAGCGCGAGATGCTGTTCGCGTACTCGGGTTGGTGGATCGAGCAGATGGTCGAAGCCGAACACCCGCTGCGCGAGAAGCTGGTCCTGTTCTGGCACGGCTACTTCACGAGCTCGATGCGCGACGTGAAGAACGCCGAGGCGATGATCCGCCAGAACGAGCTGTTCCGCCGCCATGCGCTCGGCAACTTCGGCGAGCTGCTGCGCGCCGTGCTGCGCGATCCGGCGATGCTCGAGTACCTCGACAACAACCAGAATCGCAAGGACAAGCCCAACGAGAACCTGGCGCGCGAGCTGATGGAGCTGTTCACGCTCGGCGTCGGCAACTACAGCGAGCAGGACATCAAGGAAGCGGCGCGCGCCTTGACCGGCTGGCGCACGCAGGGCGGCAACGAAGCGTTGTACGCCGCGCGGCAACACGACAACGGCAAGAAGACGATCCTCGGCCGCACGGGGCGTTTCGACGCCGACGACCTAGTCGACATCTTGCTCGAGCAGCCCGCGTGTCCACGCTGGGTCGCGGGCCGCCTGCTCGAACACTTCGAGGGCCGCAAGCCGAGCGAAGAGCGTTTGACGGAGTACGCGACGCTGCTCAAGAACTCCAAGTACGAGCTCGCGCCGTTCTTCGAGAAGCTGCTGCTCGACGAGCGCTTCTACGCGCCGGAGCTCGTCGGCGAGCGCATCGCCGGGCCGGTCGAGTACATGGTCGGCAGCGTGCGGCGCCTGGGCGTCGCCGTTCCGCCGTCGCTCCTGTGGCTCGCCGCGGGCCAGCTCGGCCAACGCCTGTTCGACCCGCCGAACGTGAAGGGTTGGGAAGGCGGCGAGGCGTGGATCACGACCTCGACGCTGCTCGCGCGCGGCAACATGGCCGGGATGCTGCTCGGCGTCGTGCGGCTCGAAGACGTGCTCAAGGACGACGCGTTCGACGCCGGCGACGAGCCGGGGATGATGGGCGGCGAGATGGCCGGCGCCCCGATGGACGGCGCGATGGGCGGCGACTCGATGTCGAGCGGCGAGATGAGCGGTGCGCCGAAAACGCCGCGCAAACCGGAGAAGAAGGTCGACCTCGGGCCCGAGCTCACGGCGATGAAGCGCTTGCTCGGAACCGTGTACTACCCGCGCATCAACCTCACGGCGCGCCTCTCGCGCACGGGCCGCTCGACCGACGGCGAGATCATCGACTTCCTCGCCGACGAGCTGCTGCCCATCGCGCTCACCGACGAGAGCCGCTCCGCGTTGGTCGAGTTCCTCGCGAGCGAGCGCCGCGCGCTGGACTGCGACGACGGACGACTGCTCGGCGCCGGCGTGAAGGCTGAAGGCGTGTTGCGTCGCCTCGCGCACCTGATTCTGTCCATGCCGGAAGCGCAGGTGAGCTGATGGACCGTCGCACACTCCTCGCACTCGGCGCGTTCGGCGCCGGAACGTTGCTCACGAGCCGCGCCCAAGGCGCGGTCAAGCTCTTCGCGTCGCAGGCGCTGCCGGCGGGACGCCTCGCGCGTCCGCTGATCGTGCTGCAACTCTCCGGCGGCAACGATGGGCTCAGCACGGTCGTGCCGTACGCCGAAGACGCTTACCACCGCGCGCGGCCGTCGATCGCGCACACCAAAGACAAGCTGCTCGTGCTCGACGAGTACCGCGGCCTGCATCCCGAGCTCAAACGCCTGCGCGCGGCCTTCGACAAGGGCCAACTCGCGATCGTCGAGGGCGTGGGTTATCCCAAGCCCAACCGCTCGCACTTCGAGTCGTACGACATCTGGCACGCCGCGGACCCGCGCGGCCGCGCTCTTGGCCAAGGTTGGATCGGCCGCGCGTGCGAGAAGGCTTGCGAGGGCGACACCAACCCCAACCTCGTCGTGCACGTCGGCGCGAACGTGCCGTACGCGCTGCACTCGACCAAGCACCCGGCGGCGACGTTCGTGAATCCCGCGGCCTACCGCTGGGCGGGCGGCGAGCACGAGACCGACGCCTACGCGAAAGCGAGCGGCGCCATGGACGACGGCGCGGCCGCCGAGAAGCCCGTGCGGCGCGAAGGTGAATCGAGCGTCGAGTTCCTGCGCCGCGTGATGAACGACGGGCACAGCTCGTCGCTCGCGGTGCGCCGCGCGGCTGCGCGCTACCAGACTCCGATCGAGTACCCGCGCAACGACGCGCTCGCCACTTCGCTGCGCGACGTCGCGGCGCTGGTGAACAGCGACATCGGCTCGCGCGTCCTGTCGCTGGAACTGGGCGGTTTCGACACGCACACCGACCAGCGCAACCGCCACGACAACCTGATGCGCCAACTCGACGGCGCGCTCGGCGCCTTCCTCGCCGATCTCGGCCGCAGCGAACGCGGCCAAGCGGCCATCGTGCTCGTGTTCAGCGAGTTCGGCCGCCGCGTGGCCGAAAACGGCTCGCGCGGCACCGACCACGGCGTCGCCGCGCCGCTGTTCGTGCTGGGCCAACGCATCAAGGGCGGACTGCACGGCAAGCACCCCTCGTTCGACAAGCTCGACGCGGGCGACCTCGCGCACACAACCGACTTCCGCAGCGTCTACGCGACGCTCATCGAGCGCTGCTTCGGCATCAAGCACGAAGACGTGCTCGGGGCCAAGTTCGCGCTCGCGCCGCTCGCCTGAGCGCGCCGCACGTAGGCACAGAAGCTGGATCCGACACGGAGCGTCCGACGACGATGCGCGTGCGGTCCTGAACGCGAAACGACGGCGGAAAACGCGAAAAAGCGAGTCCGCGGGCGCGGCTCGGCGTGGGCCGAGGCCGGTCAGGGAAGTTCGACTTCGGTGGTCTCGCCCGCCCGGATCGTGACGCGCAGCGGAGGTTGAACCTCGTGCAGGCCGGGCGCGTCGCCGAGCTCCGACGAGCCGATGTAGGCGCGGATCAGCTCGTACTCGCCGGGCGCAAGCGCGCCGAAGTCGAGCGGGCCGCGCGGCTCTTGCGTGGAGAACCACTTGTTGTCGTTCGCGGCGCCGTCGAGCGAGCGTAGGCGCACGAAGGGCTTGCGCTGCGCCACCTCGACCGACGCGGCGAGGCGGACCGTGAGCTGGCCGGGAGCAGGGAGGACGAAGCGCACGCTTTCCTCGTGGTCACCGATCCCGCGCTTGTGGTCGCGGCTGTGCACGTTCGCCGTGATCATCAGCGGCTCGGTCGGCAGCGGCCGGAACTGATAGCGCCCGGGCGACTGCGGGCCGGCGTTCCACTGGTGCGCGTCGTCGGGCGTCGAGGCGCGCACGCGCGCAGCGGTGAGCGGCGCGCCGGACTCGTCGACGATCTCGACCACGATGACGCGGCCGCGCTCGAGCCGGATCTCGAGCTCCGTCGCCGCGTCACGGAGCGCCACGCGCGGCAGGATGTGCGGCGCGAAGTGCGGCGCCTCGACCTTGAGTTCCAGCTCGTCGGCCGAGAGCGACTCGAGCGAGAAACGGCCCGCAGAGTCCGTGCGAGTCTGCGCTGACTCGCTGGTCCCGACACTGGCGCTCACCTCGGCGCCGGCGACGAGGCCCCCGTCGGGGTCGAGAACGCGGCCCCGCAACGACTTGAGCGCGCCGGGCAGCTTGAGCTCGAGCTCACGACGCTCGGAAGTTCCGAACGGCGCCAGCGGCGTGCTCACGAGCGCGTGCCGGAGCGCGTCGACGACCTTCACGCTCAGCGTGCCTTTGGTCGTCAGCCCTTGGAGCTCGACCACGCCCTTGTCGTCCGCGATCACCTCGAGTTCGCCCTCGAACGATTCGCCTACGGTTGAGCCCGAGCTGCGCTCCTGCCCGCGGCGCACGCCGATGATCGCGGCGTCTGGGTTCATGGTGTCCGATTCCGAGAAGAGCGCGGCGCCGCGTGCTTCGAACACGACCTTCGCCTCGGGCAGCGGCGCGCCCGAGCTATCGCGCACGTTGATCGTGAGCACGTTGGTGGGCGAGAGTTCGACGACGAGCTCCTCTGCAGCCGGCAGATGAACCGGGACATCGAGCGCCCAGAAGTCCGGAGCGATCAGGCGCAATGTGACCGGGCCTGTCGCTGCGGAGCGCACCGCGATCCGACCTTCCGCGTCGCCCTCCGACCACTTCAAGCCGCCCTTGATGCGCGCCTTGGCGCCCACGACGGGCGCGCCGGCGCTCATCGCGCGGACACGCAGGTCGCTCTGCGGGGTGAGCACGATCACGCCCAGGTCGAGATCGCCATCGGGCGTTGGCGTGAGCTCGCTGAGCTGCGCGGTGCGCGCGCCGCGGCCCAGATCGCATTCGAGGAGCACATCGACCGAGTCGAAATCGGCCTGGCCCACGACGTGCGCGAAGCGACCCTGCTCGTTGATCGTCGCGTGAGACACGGAGCGCGCGCGCCCCTGGCTGGACACGATCGTCACGAGCGGCATCTCCGTGGTGCGCACAGCCTCGCCGCTCGAGGTTTCGAAGCGTCCGACGATGCGTGTCAGCCGTTCGAGGTCGATGCGCAGGTCCGTACGAGGGCGCTCGAGGGCGAGTTCGCGCCTGGGACCGGAGTTCGGAGTGGCGCGCGCAAGCCCGTATTCGCCCCAGATGATGAGCGTGCCGCTCCAGTCGGGTGACAGGCCGCGGAATTCGAAGTTGCCGTTCGGATCGCTCTCGCTGCGACCCAGCGCGGTGCTTGCGAGCCTTTTGCGCAGTTCCTCGGGAACCTCGAGCTCGCCGAAGGGCGGCGCCGCCGACCTCAGCGCCAGCCGAATGCTCGTGCTCGGCGCTCGGCCGTTCACGGTGACCACGCCGGCCACGCTCGCGCTCGGAGCGTCGAGCACGAGCTCGCGTTCGCCTGCTTCGAGTTCGAGCTCGAAGCGCTGCACGGGCCGCTTGTCCGCGATCGCAAAGAGCTGGACAGCGCCTGCGGCCGCGAAGCGCGCACGGCCTTCGACGTCGGACTTGGAGTTCTGCAACTGCTTGGCGGCGTCCAGGGCGAACAGCGCGACGCCTTCCAACGGTCGGCGCTGCTCGTCGACGACGCGCAAAACGCATTCGCTCGCGGCCGCCGCTTCGCTCGAACTCGCCGCGATGTTCGTGCGCTGCACTTCTTCGGCCGCCGCAGCCGGTTCCACATCAACGCTCTCGCGCGGCGCGTCGTCCGTTGTCGCGCTTCGCTCAGATGTCGCTGTCTGCGCGACGCCCAGCGCCGGTTCCTGCGCCTTGGTTCCCGTGAACAGGTACAGCGCCGCCGCCAAGGCGAGCAGCGCGAGCCCGAGTGCTGCGAGCAAAGGGGTCTTCATGCGTGCTCAATCTACCGACGAAGTTGGGCGTCGCCGCCGCGGCGCGTGTTTGGCCCCATGACTTTGCGAAGCACGTTGCGTAGCCTCGCGCGCCAACCTCGAAAACAGTCCAACGAGAGCGGAGCAAGCGAACATGGCGAAGAAGCGCGCGAAGAAGAAGTCGGCGGCGAAGGCCGCGCCCGTGAAGTCGAAGGCCAAGCGTGCGGCGGCCAAGCCGGCCAAGCGCAAGGCGCGCGCTGAGCCGGCGCCCGAGCACCAACCCAAGCCGATCGTCGGCTCGATCGCGTGGCGCGATCTGACCGTCGACAATGCGGACAAGGTGCGCGACTTCTACAGCGCGGTCGTCGGTTGGAAGGTGCTGCCGCTCGACATGGGCGGCTACAGCGACTACTGCATGATTCCGCCCGCCAGCGACCAGCCCGAGGTCGGCGTGTGCCACAAGCGCGGCCCGAACAGCGACATTCCGAGCCAGTGGCTGATGTACGTCATCGTCGCCGACCTCGAGCGTTCGCTCGAGCAGTGCAAGCGCCGCGGCGGCAAGCAGATCACGCCGATCCGCCCGCAGGGCGCGAGCCGCTACGCGATCATCGCAGATCCGGCGGGGGCGGTGATCGGGCTCTACGAGGCGGGTTGAGCCGCGCGACGCGGCAAGCTGGTTAGGCCGCGCAACGCGGCAGGCCCGCTGGGTCACGCAGCGCGCTCGCATGCCGGGCGCGCAAGCATTGCAGGAGCACGAGGCGGCCGCGCGAGAGCAACAGCGCGTGGCCGCAGCTCACGCTGGCCCTGCGTTCCGCACGCCGCCGATGAGCTTGATGTAGGACTGCATCACGAGCCACGAGATGACCGTGAGGTAGAGAATCGTCAGCACGTAGGGCGGCTTCCAGCCCAGTTGGCTCGAGAGCACGGGCGCGACGCTCAGTAGCGGTCCGACGACGAACACGAGCAGATCCGCGGCAGTGATCGGGCCTTGGCGGCGGATCGCCCGGCGTCGCGCGGCCCAGCCGAACAAAATGAACAACAGTGCAGACGATGCGCACGAGCCGTACAGCGTCGCGAACCCACGCACGGCGAACTCTCCTGGAGCCGTAGTCGCGGCGTCTAGGGCGATGCGTTCGGCGACCCAGGCTTCGAAGAAGCCGTTGCCCCTTCGGCCTGCAACCCAAAGACCCAGGGCGAGATCGCCAGCGGCCAGTGCGCCGAAGGCAATAACCCCGAGTGCGACCAAGCCCGCGCCGAAGGGGCCGACCGCGAGCGCGCCCACCGCCGAGACGCCGACCGCCACGAATCCAAAGGCGTAGAAGCCAAACGCGCGATTGCCGATCGCCAAGACGCCGACCGCCGGTTTGTGACCGCGCCCGTCCGCCGTCTTTGTGTTCAGGAGAATGTGCAGCAGCGGCAGCCCGAACACACGGGCGCGGCTGCGGAACTCGAACGGCCGGCGGTAGTGCCACGCGACAGCCGCCGCCTCGTACATCGCCACCCAGCCGCTCGCCGACGGAGCTTCGACCGGCGCGCCGTCGAGCACGCGCTGCAGCTCGCGCGCGAGCTCGGCGACGTTCGCGTAGCGCTGGTCGCGCTCCTTGGCGAGGCACTTGGCGAGCACGGACTCCAAGCTCGCCGGCGCGTCGGGCGCGCGTTCGCGCAAGAGCGGCGGACGTGCGTGCGAGATCGACTGCAGCAGTTCCGCGAACGTCGCGCCGTCGAACGGGCGGCGCAGCGCGATGAGCTCGTACAGCGTCACTCCGAGCGAGTAGATGTCGGTGCGCACGTCGACCGGCTCGCGCGCGGCGCTGGCTTGCTCGGGCGACATGTAGTGCGGCGTCCCGAGCGTCTCGCCGGTGATCGAGAGTGACGCTTCGCCCAGGTCCTTGGCGAGGCCGAAGTCCGAGACGCGCGGCCGTCCTTCGCCGTCGATGAGCACGTTCGAAGGCTTGAGGTCGCGGTGGATCAGGCCCGCCGCGTGCGCGGCGCCGACGCCCTCGAGCACGCCGAGGAACCAGCGCACGCACGCCGAGCTGTAGTCGCGCTCGCGCGAGAGATGCGGCGCGCCGACGGCGCTTGCGAACTCCGCCGCGCTCGGACGACGACCGGCGCGCGCCAGACGCGCGATCACCTGCTCGAGGCTCGGCCCGCTCATCAACTCGAAGGCGATGAAGGCGTGGCCGTCGTGCTCGCCGACGGCGTGGATCGGCACGACGTTGTCGTGGCGGATGCGCGCTGCGGCGCGCGCTTCGCGCTGGAAGCGCTCGAGCTGCTTGGCGTCGAGCGTGAGGTGGTTGCGCAAGAGCTTGAGCGCGACGCGGCGGCGCAGGCTGCGCTGCTCGGCTTCGAAGACGACAGCCATGCCGCCGCGACCGAGCTCGCGCAGCAGCGTGAAGTCGCCGAGCTCGCGCCCCGGAGCGAGCTCGCCGGCAGCTGGTGTGCTGCTCGCGGCGTCGAGCGTGTCGAAGCAGCGTTCCAGCTCCTCGCGGAACTGCGGCGCGTGCGCCAGCAGCTCTTCGCGCCGCGGGGCTTCGTCGCGCGCGATGCGATCGGCGTATGCGGCGACCAGGCGGTCGACGAGGTCAAGGTCTTGGGAGGTCGAGCTGTTCATCGTGGTTTTCGATTTTCCGCTGCGTGGCCGCCCCCCAAGCGTTGGCCACGCCGCGATTCGACGCGCGATCTCGAGAATTCTCAACCGTCAGGACTTCTCGAGCCGCGCCGCCTCGGCCCAGGCCACCAGCGCGCGGCGGAACAGGGCGTGCGCCGCGCCCTCCGTGATGCCCAGCCGCTCGGCCGCCTCACGGGCCGAGCGCTGTTCGAATTGGCGCAGCAGCAGGATGCGCTGGTGCTGGGGCGAGAGCCGGCGGAGCGCGTCGAACAGTCGTTGCTGCTCTTCGCTGCGCGCCGCGCGTGTGAACGGCCCGGCCGTCACGGCCGCGAGATCGTCGGCGCCGCAGCGGCTCCAGCTCGAGCGTTCGAGCTGCACGCCGCCGTCGCGTTTGCGCGCGCGCGCCGCACGCGCGAGGTCGACGATCACGTGGCGCGCGACCGTGACCAGCAGGCCGTACAACGCCTGCTCGCCCGAGACGGGCTTGTCGCGCAGCTCGCGCCACGCCCGTGCGCACGTCTCCTGCACGACGTCGTCGGGTTCGACGCGCCGCGCGAGCGCGGGCCCGAGCCGGTGGCTGACGTAGATGCGCAGCCGGTCGAGCTGGCGCGCGAGCAACTCGGCCTGGGCGTGGGGGATGTCGGTCGGCGAGCTTGTCACTGCTGTCGACCGTAGCGCGCGGCGGCGTGTTGTGAAGCGGCCGCTGGTGCCGTGCCGCCAAACGCACTCGCGGGTGCACCCGGCAGCGGAGAAGGCGGCCCGTCGTGCTCGACGACGAGACGCAGCTTCATGGCGCCGCGTCTTGGGCTCGGTTCGTTCAACAAGCCGGCGCGCTCGAGAACTCGCGGCCCGAGAGTCTTGCCAGCGCAGGGCCGCATGCGGCTCTGCAATGTGCCGACCCGAAGCTCAAGCTCCACGGCGCGTCGATGGCGCGCACCTCGCCTGAGAGCACGCCTCTCATCGCGTTGCGCGGGCTGTTCATGCACACGACGCCACGGCCCGCGCGATCGCTTCTACGCATTGGTCCACGTCCCGCGCCGTGGTCGACCAGTTCGAGATCGAGATCCGCAGCAGTCGCTCGCCGCGCCAGGTCGTCGCGCCGAGCCAGACTGTTCCTTCCTCGGTCAGTTGGCGCTGCACGGCGTCCGTCGTGATGTCGTCGCCGACGCGCACGAGCACTTGGTTGAGCACCACGTCGTTCACGACCTCCACGCCGTCGATGGCGCGCACGCCGTCGGCGAGGCGCCGCGCGAGCTCGCACGATCGATCGACCAACTGCGCGACGCCAGTTCGGCCCAGCGAGCGGAGCGCGGCCCACGTAGCGAAGCCGCGCGCGCGCCGCGACGACTCGGCCACGAAGTCGCCGCCGCCGAACGCGCGCCCGGTGACCTGCCCCGTGAGGTAGGAGGCCGAGTACGCCATGGCGGTCGCGTGGACGTCCGGGTGCGCGCAGAAGGCGTAGCCCGCGTCGTACGGCACGTTCAGCCACTTGTGTCCGTCGCAGGCCCATGAGTCGGCGCGCTCGATCCCCTCAACGAGGCGCCGCGCGCGCGGGCTCGCGGCCGCCCAGAGCCCGAAAGCTCCGTCCACGTGCAGCCAAGCGTTGGCTGCGCGCGCTGCATCGGCCGCGGCGCGCAGGTCGTCGCAGGCGCCCGTGTTCACGTTGCCAGCTTGCGCGCACACGATCGTCGGCGTTCCGGCGCCGTGCGCGAGGCCGCGCGCGAGCGCCGCGGTGTCCATCGCTCCGTTCTGGAGCGCCGGCACTTCTTCGATGGCGCGCTCGCCGATGCCGAGCAGCCGAAGGGCGCGGTCGATGGTGGCGTGACGTTCGCGACCGACGAGCACGCGCACGCGCGGCGCGCCGAACAGCCCTTCGCGCCCCACGTCCCAACCCGCCTGCTGCAACACCCACCAGCGCGCCGCCGCGAGCCCAACCGTGTTCGCGCCTTGAGCTCCCGTGACGAACCCGACCGACGCCGCGGGCGGGAGGCCGAGCGCCTCCTTCAGCCAACGCCCCGCGACATCCTCGAAGGCGATCGCCGCCGGTGAGAGGGCTTCGTTGAAGGCGTTCTGGTCCCAGCCCGAGGTGAGGACGTCGGCGACGAGCGCGGCGTCGAGCGAGCCGCCGACCACGAAGCCGAAGTAGCGCGGCCCCGCGGATGCGACCAGCCCTGGCGTGGCGGCGGCCACGAGTTCGTCGATCACGCGCTCCAGCGGCGCGGATTCCTGCGGAAACGGGCTGTCGAGCGCCGCGCGCAGTTCGGCGCGCGTCGCGAGCGGAGCCACGCGCGACTCGGGAAGTGCGGCGCGGTAGTCCGCCACGCGCTGGGCGGCCAGCGTCAAGGCCTCGCGTAGCGCGAGCGTTCTATCGCCGTGATCGTGTGCCATCGCCTTCCGTGTCCGTTAGTTCCACGCCATCGTTCGCGCATCGCAGGTCCGACGGAGGGTCAGGGCACGGGAACTTCGAGCGGCTGACTTCCACCGGAGGCGGTCCACCTCGGCCGCAAGCCGGACGTTCGCCGCGCGGCGGCTGTGCGTCAAGTCGCGCCCGGAGTCTGGCGTTGCGAGCACGATGCGTGTCGACGAGCTGACGAAGTGTGCTCGAGACACGTCCGAGCCCACGTCGTGGGGCGCGTCGTGGCGTCGCGCGAGGTGGACAGCGGTGGGCGTGAAATTCAGCGCGCAAGCCAGCGCTCCGCAAACGAACAGCACCTGTTCTGTGCAGCGGCGGACCAAGACGTGCGGCGCGTTCCTTGGAGCTGCGCCTCGCGCGTCAGTTGGGGCCGGTTGTGTAGGGGCAGCGCCAAGCGAGTTGCGCCTGATGTGCGGGTACGCGAAGCCGCACGCATACTGGTCCCATGTCGGAAGCCCACTTGCCGCTGATCTTGCCCGTCGGAACACGCGTCGTTTCGCGTGTCGCACGGCCCGCGAGCCCGAGCATCGCCGCTTTCGCTGTCGGTGCAGTGGGAGAGATCGTGGAGGCGCCGATCGACGCGCAACATCGCTACGGCGTGCGCTTCGTCGATGGCGTCGAGGCGCGGCTCCTGCGGCGCGAGTTCTCGATCCTCAAGGTGCACAAGGACCTCGCGCGCGCCGCGCCCACAGCGCCGCTCGACGAGCTCGGACTCGCGCGTTTCGTGATGTTTCGCTGCGTGGTTGGCTCGCGCGCGTACGGCCTCGACACGGACGCGTCGGACTGGGATCGACGCGGCATCTACCTGCCTCCGGCGGAGCTTCACTGGTCGCTCGCCGGAGTGCCCGAGCAGCTCGAAGATGAAGCGACGCAGGAGTGTTATTGGGAGCTGCGCAAGTTCCTCGAGCTCGCGTTGAAGTCGAACCCGAACGTGCTCGAGTGCCTGTGGTCGCCGCTCGTCGAACACGCGACGCCGCTCGCGCGCGAACTCCTGGAGTTGCGCGGCGCGTTCCTCTCGAAGCTGGCGTACGCCACGTACAACGGGTACGTGCTGTCGCAGTTCAAGAAGATCGAGCAAGGGCTGCGCGCGGGCCAGGAGCTGCGTTGGAAACCGCTCATGCACCTGATCCGGCTGCTCGAGGCCGGAATTCGCATCGTGAGAGATGGCGACGTGCCCGTGCACGTCGGCGAGCGGCGCGAGGCACTGCTCGCGATCAAACGTGGCGAGGTTGCATTCGAGGAGGTGAATCGCCGCCGCCTCGAGCTGCACCGCGAGTTCGACGCGGCGTTCGCGACTACGAAGCTGCCTGAGCGCCCTGACTACGCGCTCGTCGACGCCTACTTGATCCGTGCGCGGCGCGCCGCGGTGGAGTTCTCGCCGTGAACTTCGATCCCAGGCTCAACGCGATCGCCGCGCGCCAGCCGTATCGACTGGTATTCGCCACCGTGAGCGGCGCGCACCTCTACGGCTTTCCTTCGCCGGACTCCGACTGGGATCTGCGCGGCGTGCACGTGTTGCCGTGGCGTGAAGTTGCGGGGCTCGTCGCCGGACCCGACACGATGGCGATCGAGCGCATCGACGACGGCCTCGAACTCGACCTGGTGACGCACGACGCCGCGAAGTTCATGCGCTTGATGCTCAAGCGCAACGGCTACGTGCTCGAGCAGCTCCACTCGCCGCTCGTGGTCGTCACTTCACCCGAACACGACGAGCTCAAGACGCTCGGGCGGCGCTGCGTCACGCGCCATCACGGCCACCACTACCGCGGCTTCTTCGAAACGCAGTGGCGCCTGCTCGCGAAGGAACAGCCGCCGCGCGTGAAGCCGCTGCTGTACGCCTACCGCGTGCTGCTCACCGGCATCCATCTCCTGCGCTCGGGCGAGGTCGAGGCGAACCTGCGCCATCTGCTCGCGCTCTACCCGCAACATGGCGTCGACGAGCTGATCGAGCGCAAACTTGCCGGCGCCGAGCGAAGTATGTTGCAGCCGGGCGAACTCGCGAGGCACGAGGGAGCGTGCGCGCGACTGTTGGCGCAGCTCGAACTCGCGGGTGCGAACTCGAGCCTGCCGGAAGCGCCTTCAGCTCGCGACGACTTGCACGACTTGTTGTTGCGCCTGCGAGCCTGAGCGCGCGCTCAAGTGCAGCATCGCGGGCCGCCCCCGAGCGCTCGTTGCGCGGGCTGCTACAATTGCAACTTCGAACGCGCTCCGCGGCGTTTGGCCTCGATTCCGCTCTCTCCTCCGCTCCCCCCCATGCGCTCCACTCCCGTCGCCATCGCACTTGCTGCGTTCTTCCTCGCTGCTTCCGGCGCGGCCCAGACGCAGATCTTCTCCAACGAGGCGCCCAACTCGAACGCCGCGCGCGGCACGTCGGTCGCCGGAGGCTACGACTTCGACGGGGACGGGTTCGACGACCTCGTGGTCGGCACGCCCAAGGCCGACACCGGCGGCAAGACCGACAACGGCATCGTGCAGGTGATCTCGGGCCGGACCGGCGCGGTGCTGCAGCAGAAGGTGGGCGACAACTCGTTCGACCAGTTCGGCTCTGCCGTCGCGATCGCAGGCGACGTCGACAACGACGGCGTGCGCGACGTCATCGCCGGTGCGCCGCAGGCGAGCAACTTCCCGTTCGGGCAGACTGGAATGGCGCGCGCCTTCTCCGGCGCAACGGGCGCCACCCTCTTCACGTGGTACGGGATTGCAGCGGGCGATCGTTTCGGCCACTCGGTCGACGGCGGGTTCGACACCAACGGCGATGGCTTCGGTGACGTCATCGTCGGGGCGCCCGACGGCGACAACGGCGCACTCCTCGGCGCTGGCTACTTCGCGACGCTTTCGGGCGCGAACGGCGCGACGCTGCTGCTGCGCTTCGGCGTCAATTCGCTCGGGCAGCTCGGCGCCGCCGTCGCGGGCGTGGGGGATCTCAACGGCGACGGCCAGCGGGACTTTGTCGTAGGCGCGCCTGGCGCCATCGGCGGCGGCCTCGTGACGGCGTGGAGCGGCACTGCGACGAACGCTGCGCCGCTGATCCTGTGGAACGCGTTCGCGGACGGGGTCGGCGACGAGTTCGGCTGCGCGCTTGCCGGCCAGTTCGACGCCGACAACGACGGCATCAGCGACGTTCTCGTGGGCGCGCGGTCCGCGGACAGCGTCGGCGCCACGGACTCTGGTTTTGTGCGTGCGCTGCGCGGCGCCACGGGTTTTCCGGTGTTCACCGCGCACGGGCTGAGCGCGAGCGAGCGCCTGGGCCACAGCGTGGCGGTGATCGGCAACATCGACAACCTCGCCGGTCGCGAGATCGTCGCCAGCAGCCTCGCGTCAGGCCTCGTGCGTGTGTTCGACCCGGGCAACAACGAGCTCCTCATCACGCTCTACGGCGTTTCGCTCACCAACCAGTTCGGCGCGTCGGTCGCCGATGCCGGCGACCTCAACAACGACGGCGTCCGCGATTTCGTCGTGGGCGAGCCGGGTTTCGACGGTCCGGGCCTCACGAACAACGGACGCGCCGTCGTGTACTCGGGGACGCCGTGGGTCGCGACGTACTGCACGGCGGGCACGAGCTCGAACGGCTGCGTTCCCGACATCGACTGGTCCGGGGCGCCGCGCGCGTCCGCCGCGGCGGGGTTCCAGTTGGTCGCCACCGACCTGGAGGGCCAGAAGTCGGGCCTGTTCTTCTACGGGTTCAGCGGTCGTCAGGCGGTGCAGTGGGGCACGACCTCGAGCTTCCTGTGCGTCAAGTCGCCGACGCAGCGCGGCAGCGTGCTGTCCACCGCCGGCACGG
Source organism: Planctomycetota bacterium (assembly GCA_016795325.1). Classification (GTDB taxonomy): domain Bacteria; phylum Planctomycetota; class UBA1135; order UBA1135; genus WYBT01. The sequence continues at coordinate 70,591 of JAEUHY010000001.1, read as the reverse complement.
CGGGCGCGTGCAACGGCTTCTTCGTGTTCGACTGGCTTGCGTTCCGCGCAGCGAATCCCACGGCGCTCGGCGGCGCGCTCACGGCGGGCGAGCTCGTTCAGACGCAGGCTTGGTACCGCGACCCGCCGAGCCCGAAGACGACGCACCTCACGGACGCGCTGGAATTCCTCGTCGGGCCGTGAGTTGGCGCCGTACCGCCAACTTCAGCGCCGCGTAGCCGCCGCGCGTGCGTACAGCATGGCGGCGAGGAACATGTGCGGACCGCCGACGTCAAGCGCGACGCAGGTGAGCGCTGCCGCGTCGAAGGCGCGTGACGCGACTTCAGCTTGGAGGCTCCACCAGCCCAGCCCGACGGCAAGCGTGCCGACGAACGGCACGGGCGAGATGTAGCGGAACTCCGTCGGCGTGCGGCGCAGTCGGTGCAGCGCGAAGCGCCCGGCGGTGAACGCGAAGTTCAGCGCGCAAACCAGCGCTCCGAAACCGAACAGCGCCCAGCTCACCCAGCGCACCACGCGGCTCGTCAGACGTTGTGCAGCATCGAGTGCAGCCGCAGCAGCGTCGCTCGGTCGGTGTCGAGCTCGAGCGAGGGATAGGCTTCGTTGAACGTCGCCCAGCGGAAGGCCGACCAGCGCTCCGAGAGGCGCAGGCGTTGGTGCTCGGGCAACGTGCGGAAGCCGTAGGCCCACTCGATGATCTCTTCGTCGCCGAGCACCCAGCGGCCGGGCAGGTGGAGGTCGATCACGTCCATCGGGCGCGACACGCCGATGTCGTCCATGACCTCGCGCACGATGGCCGTGTCGAGGCGCTCGCCGAAGCCGATCGGGCCCTGGATCGGACCCCAGAAGCTCTCGTGGCCGGCGCCACGCAGCAGCAGGTAGTCTGGCGCCTGCTCGCGGTAGCGATAGACGAAGACCTTGACGCGGTGGACGAGCTCGACCATGGCGGGGCGGTGGGTTTGGGATGCGCGCGGCCCTGGTGGACCGAGCAGTTCCTTCCTCCGAGCAGCCGGTTGCATCGGCGCCTCCGATCCTAGTCCTGAGGTCAAGACCGCGATTTCTTTCACGCGCCGCGCCGGAGATGCCTTGAGTTCGACCCGCTTGGGCGCCGTGACGGCGCGACTGGACGCCTTGATCGACTGGGAGCGCCGCAGCCGCGCCGGCATGCGGGTTTCGACCGATCCGGCGCGCGCGTTGGCGAACCGGCTCGGCGCGCCGCACGAGCGGTTGCGCGTGGTGCACGTGACGGGCAGCAAGGGCAAGGGCTCGACCTCGGCGCTGGTCGCCGCGGGGCTGGCCGGGGCCGGGCTGCGGGTGGGGCGCTACGCCTCGCCGCACGTCGAGCGGCTGAACGAGCGCGTGGTGATCGACGGGCGCGAGGTCGAGGACGAGCTGCTGGCCGAAGGGCTCGAGCGCGCGCTCGCGGCTCGCGAAGAGGTGCGCGCCGCCAACGCCGCGGTCGAGCCGACCTGGTTCGACGTCGTGACCGTCGCGGCGCTGTGGTGCTTCGAGCGCGCCGGCGTCGACTGGCTCGTCGCGGAGGTAGGCATCGGCGGCCGCCTCGATTCGACCAACATCCTGCGCGGCGAGGTGTGCGTGCTGACCAACGTCGAGCTCGAGCACACCGAAATCCTCGGCCGTACGCGGGCGCTGATCGCGGCGGAAAAAGCGGGCATCTTGAAGCCCGGCTCGACGCTCGTGACGGCCTTGGCCGAGCACGACGAGGCCGGGGCGGTCGCGGCCGCGCGCGCGGCGGAACTCGGTTGCGCCGTGGCGCGGCCGACTTGGGCCGGCGGGGCGCCGCCGGTGTCGGTGGCGCGCGCCAACCGCGACCTGGCCGAGCTGGTGCTCGCCGAACTGGGCCGGCGCGGTGTGCGCGGGGCCGACGGGCGCGCGCTCGGACCGCAACTTTTGACCGACGCCCGCGCCGAGGCGGCCCGCCTGCCGGCCCGCTGCGAGCGCTTTTCCGTGCGTGGCACGCCGGTCGTGCTCGACGGCGCCCACACCCCGGGTAGCGTGGCGGCGCTGCTGCGCGAGCTGGAGACCGATCCGCAGCTCGCCGGCCGGCCGCTCGTCGCGGTGTTCGGTCTCGCGCGTGACAAGGACCTCGCCGGGATCCTCAAGGCCTTCGGCGCCAGGGCCGAAAGGGTGGTCTGCACTTGTGTGGGATCCGCCCTCGCCCGCAGCGCCGACGAACTGCGCCTCGAATTCGAGGCCGCCGGCCTGCGTTGTGAGGCGCTGACCCCGCCGCGTGCCGCCGTCGACCGCGCGGTCGAGCTCGCAGGCCAGGGCTGGGTCCTGGTCACGGGTTCGCTGCACCTCGCCGGCGCCGTCCGCGCCCACCTCATCGAGCTCGCCCCGCCGGCATGATCACGATCGTCTCGGATCTGTTCCTCACCGACTCGTTCCTCATCAAGGGTGAGGTCGAGCGCAAGTACGCGCGCCTCTCGACGCTGCTCGACGAGCATCGGCGCTACTTCGTCAAGATCCGCAACGCGACGCTGGTGGACCTCAACACCTGCGACCGGATCCAGACGCCGCTCCTGCACGTGAACATGGACGAGATCCTGCTCGCCCACGAGTTCCTCGACCAGGCGAGCGACCTGCAACAGCAGCAGCTGTTCAAGGACCAGAAGACCAACAAGGTGCGCGTGTTCTTCACCGGCCACCTGAACGTCGAGGTCGGCGGCGAGTGCCGGCCCGGCGCCTACGAGGTCGACGACCGCATGACGCGGCGCTTCTTCGTACTCAAGAACCCTTCGCTGCGCGGCTTCAACGCCAAAGAGGACGCGGACCTGAAGCTGCTGGCGAAGATGCCGTACGTGATCGTGAACAAGACGCGCCTGTCGTACATCTACGACTTCAACGAGGGCTGACGGTCCGGCGCGTTCCGGTCCGTCAACGGAACACGACGCACGAATTCGTGCGGCGGAAATCGCCCGCGGACAGCAGCGCGTCGACTTGCGCGACGACGAACGTGTTCGGCGGCAGCTTCACGCTGCGCTGCACGACGCCGCTCGCGGGCACGACGCCAAGGTCGATCCTGCGCGCATGCTGCGCCAGGAGTTCGATCTCGGTGTTGACGCTCGGTGAGAGCAACGTCCGGCGGCCGAGGAACAGCTCGGCGCTCGTTCCGGGCGCGGCGTGCAGCGTGAACAGCGCCATCGAGCTGCCGCTCGGCGGCGGCGCCACCGTGAGCACCGGATCGGGCGGCAGCGGCGTCACGACCGTCCCGAGCGGACTCTCCAGCGCGAGCCCGCTCAGCGAACACGACGTGCCGCCGGAGAGCGTGACCGACGACGTGCGCAGCTCGCAGCTTCCGACGAGCTCGATTCCGTCGCCGCCGCGGCCGTTCAGCGCGCAGCTGCCCGCCGCGCCGCCCGCGCCGCCGACGACGGAGTCGAACGCGAGCCCGGCGACGATCACTTCGGAGGCGCCCGCGACGTGGATGCCGTCGCCGCCTTCGCCGCCGGCGCCCGCTCCACTCGACGCGCCGCCGACGCCGCCGAACGTGCTCGAGCGCACGAAGTGCACCCGCGCGTGGTCGTCGACCAGCAAGCCGTGGCCGCCGGCGCCTGCGTCGCCCGTCGCGCTCGTTTTGCCGGCCTGCGCGCTCAACGTGCACTCGACGAACTCGACGCGCGCGTCGAACACGTAGACCGCTTCCATGCCGCGCTGCCCGCCGGGGCTTGTGATGTTCGAGCGTTGGACGCGCACGTCGGCGCACGCGTCGATGCGCAGATGTTCCGACGAGCTGAACGGAATCAGCGCGGGATCGGAGTAGACCGAGAGCTGCTCGAGCACGACCGGCCCGAGGTTGTTCGTGACGTGCAGCGTCACCACCTGCAGTCCGCGGATCGCGGCGCGTTGTGAACTCGCGAGGTTCTGCAGGCGCACCACCGCGCGGGCCGCGGCGCCGGGTTCGGCGCGGATCTCCAAGCCCTTGTCGAGCGAGAACTGGTTGTAGAGGCCGGGCCGCACGACGATCACGTCGCCGTCGCTGGCGGCGGCGATCGCGTCGCTGATCTGCGTGAACTGCGCGCCGGGGCCGCCCGCGAGGTCGACCGTCCAGGTCGTTGCGAGCGCCAGTTGCGCCGCGCTGCTCCAGCTCAGGAGGAGCAACGCACCGCGCGCGAGGTGATTCGTCGTGCCAGACACACAGCCCACTCTATGCGCACTCGGCTGAGCGCGGGGCGTGCAACGCTTAACGCTGCGCTGCGACCAGCCGCTTTGCGAGCGCCACGGCGTCCACTGCGCTCGACGCGGCGCCGTCGGCCTTGAGCGCGCGCCACAGATTCGGCGCGAGGTCGAACGGACGTCCGCCGAAGATCACGGGCGTCGAGCGCGTGCGTTCGTCGGCGCGCAGCTGCGTCACGAGTTCGGCCGCCGCCGCGAGGTGGGTCACGAGCTTGGCGCCGACGGCGACCAGCTGCACTTCGAACTCCGCCGCGGCCAAGGCGGCTTCGGTCGGCGGTGTGCTCGGGCCGAGGTAGATCGGCGTCCAGCCGGCCATCTCGAAGTGGTCGGCCACCACGCGCAGGCCGATGTCGTGCAGATCGCCATCGACGCTCGTGATCAGCACCTTCAGGCCGTTGCTGGCGGCGCGCGGAAGGCGTGAGCGGATGCTCGTGAGCACCGCTTCGGTGTTGCGCGAGACCAGGTGCTCTTCGACGATCGAGAGCTGCGAGCGGTGCCACATCGACCCCAGCTCGCGCTGCACGCGGCCGAGCACGTCACGTGTGATCTGCTCGACACTCGCGCCGCGCTCAAGCGCGTTCATCACGAGCGCGATCGCATCGTCGCGTCGCCCTTCGAGCGCGGCGAGCAGGTACTCGCGCGCGAGTGCGGTGTGCGAGTCGTTGCCCGCCAGGCCGATGCCCTGCGCCGACTGCGGAAGCCGCGCTTCGCGCAGGCCGTCCGCAACGACCGTGACCACGAGATCGCGCACACCGCTTGGCAACTTGTCGTGCAGCTCGTCGCGCAAGGCTTCGATGCTCGCGCTCAGCAGCGTCGGGTCGAGTCCGTGCGATTCAAAGGAGACGCGGAGCCACACGCACTGCTGCACGAACAGCTCGGGCGCGTCGAAGCGCAGCGCAGCGCTCAGATGCAGGAGCAGATTCTCGAAGTGCCCGTGCCAACCGTGCGCTCCGCCCGCTGTCGGCGCGCCGCCGAGCGCCGGCCGCGTGTCGCCCATGCGCCAGGCACAGTTGTTCACCCACGCTCGCTGCGAGGTCTCGATGAGGGTGGAGGCGAAGGCGCCCGCGGTCGTGGTCATCGGTGGAGATCGTAACTCGGCGGCTGAGCGGGCTCTGGGTGGGCCGCGGTCGCTCGCCGTCCGCACTTCGCGCGCGGGGGGGAATCGGATGCGTGAGCGCCGCACGCCAAGTCGTTCTGAGCGTCGAGTTCGTCCGGGCCTCCGTGCGCGGTCGCACCGAGCCCGAGTCTTCCGACCCGACGTGGAGGCGGTGGGATGCGGGGATAGCGGCACGCTGCGCGTGCTCCGCGCTCCCAACCGGCCGCGTGAGAGTCCGCTGCAGCTCGATGCGCTCCGGTCGGAAATGCGCGGCCGCCGCCGAGTCGCGGGGGCCGCGGCAGGAGGCGCGAAATCCGCTCCGGCGGGCGCTTCCACCGCAACCGGCGCGCCCGTGGAGGAGCGGATACGATCGATCGGATCGCCGCTGGTTCGCTCGAGTTCTCGCAGATCCCCCCCCCGCTCGCATGGTTCTCCAAGTCGTGCGCCACTTCGTCGGCGCGTCGGTTGTGTTCTCCGCCCTTGTCGGCCGTGCGTTCGCGCAGGGGTCCGACTTCGCGCTGCACTTCTACGGCGCTGAAGCGGGCGGAGGCGATCGAGCGCGCGTGCAGATCGACGACAACCACCCAGGCGTGGACCACTCCGAGCCCATCGATCTGGGTGGCGGGTCGTTCACGCTCGAGTTCTGGGTCAAAGGCGCTCTCGGCGACAATCCGACAGCGCATGCCGGCGGCGACATGGAGTTCGCCGACGAGAGTTGGCGGGCGGGCAACCATGTGATCGACCGTGACGTCGACGCCGGAACTCAGCGGCGCTGGGGCGTGTCTCTCGCCGGCGGGTTCGTGCGCTTTGGAACCGGGGCGGGCGACCAGGGCGCGGACCAGGCGCACACGTTGGAGGGCGACAGAAACGTGCTCGACGGCGCGTGGCATCACGTGGCGTGCGTGCGCGATGCGCTCTCTGGCGTGAAGCGCGTTTTCGTGGACGGCCAACTCGACGTCGAGAGCGCCCCCGGCGTGTCGCACAGCGATCTGAGCTTTCCCGATGATGGCGTGCCCGGGCAATCGTCGCCGCTGGGCCAGTGGATGTACCTCGGCGCTCGCAAGTTCGCCGACGCGTCTGCGTCGAGCGGCGGTCCGTATTCCGGTTATCTCGACGAACTGCGTCTGTGGCGGACGGCGCGGAGTGCGAACGAACTCGCCGCCACCTACGCGAGCGTGCTCGACTACGACACGCCGGACCTCGTCGGGTACTACCGCTTCGAGGAAGCCGTCGGCACTTCGCTTCACGACTCGAGCAGCTTCCATTCTCGCGTGGCGCAGTTGCTCAGCGGGGTGCCGGGCGAGGGCGAGTGGGTTTCGCGCCTCGCCGCGTCCGAGGGCGTCGCGCCGGTGGTGGAGACGACGCTGCCCAACGGCTTCGTGCGGCGCATGCTCGCGATCGGATTCGACGAGCCCACGTGCCTTGCGTGCGCGCCCGACGGACGTGTGTTCGTCGGTCAGCGAAGCGGCGCAGTCCGCCTCTACGGCCCGGGTGGTTTGCGCAACTCGCCGGTCATCCAACTGCCCACCGACACTCTCGAGGGCGAGCGCGGGCTCATCAGTCTCGTGCTCGATCCACAGTTCGCTTCGAACGGCTGGTTCTATGTGCTCCACACGACGCCCGAACCGCGCGAGCGCGTGTCCCGCTTCACGTTGATCGGCGACCACGCAACCCCGGCGTCGGAGTTCGTGGTGTGGGAGTCGGCGGAGCTGGCGCCCACCGTGCACCTCGGCGGCGGGCTCGCGTTCGGCGCCGATCAGATGCTGTGGCTCGCGACGGGCGATGGTTCGACGCCCGCCGCGTCGCGCGACCTTTCCAGTCCCCGCGGGAAGCTGCTGCGGCTCGGACCTGATGGATCGATTCCTGCGGACAATCCGCTGGTCGGCCTGTCCGGCGTCGACCCCGCCGTGTGGGCGTGGGGTCTGCGCAACCCGTTCCGGTTGGCGGTGGACCGCACGACGGGCGAGCTGTGGATCGGAGATGTGGGGGGGAACACTGCGTCGGCCTGGGAGGAGCTGAATCGCGCCGTTGCCGGGGCCGACTACGGCTGGCCCAATCAGGAAGGCGCCGTGTGCGCGCTCGGAGATTGCGCCTCGCTCACGTCGCCAGCTTGGGCCTATCCGCACGACGACCCCGAGTTCGTCGTGGGCGTTCAACAAGCCTGCATCGTGCTCGGCGACGTCTACCGCGGCGCGAGTTACCCGCCGCAGTTTCAGGGCAATGTGTTCGTGGCCGACTACGCGAACCGTTGGATCCGCCGCGTCGTGCTCGACTCCCAAGGCGCGGTGAGCGCAGCTCCCATCTTCTTGCGCGCGCCGTATGCGGGCTCGATCGTGGACCTCGAGGTTGGCCCCGATGGAGCGCTGTACTACGTGAACATCGGGTACCAGAACTTCGGAGAGCCGGAGTTGGCCGCCCTGCAGCGGATCGAGTACGTCGGGGTCGTCAACCAACAGCCCGTCGCCGTCGCGGCCGCATCGCCCTCGAGCGGACTGGCGACGCTCGACGTGCAGTTCTCCAGCGCCGGGAGCTTCGACCCCGACGCGGCGCCGAGCGCGCTCGAGTTCCTGTGGGACTTCGGCGACGGAACGTTCTCGACGGATCCGTCTCCCCAGCACGCGTACGCCCTCGACGGCGCGTACTTCGCGCTTCTGCGGGTGAGCGACGGCGCCGACTTCGCCGTGGCCGCGCCGCTCGAGATCCGGGTGGGCAACGCGCCTGCGCCGCTCATCGCGAGCCCGTCACCGGGCGCGACGTTCTGTCTGGGACAGTCCATCGCGTTCAGCGGCTCGGCCACGGACATCGAAGACGGTCCGTTGAGCGAGACCCAGCTCACTTGGCGCGTGTTCTTGGTTCACGCGGATCACTTGCACCCGGCGTTCGGGCCGGTGATCGGCGCTTCCGGAGCGTTCCTGTTGCCCAGCGACGCGCACGACCACGATGTCTTCTATCGCGTTGTGCTCGAGGCCGTCGATTCCAGCGGCCTGCGCTCGACTGCGAGCGTGGACGTGCTTCCGCCGGTGCGGACGTACTGCACGTCGAGCACGTCGACCAACGGGTGCCACGCGGCGATCGGCGCGAGCGGCATGCCCAGCGCGAGCGCAGGGTCAGGATTCCTGCTGGCTTGCGGCGAACTCGAGGGACAGCGCAGCGCGCTGTTCTTCTACGGAATCAACGGTCCCGTCGCGGCGCCGTGGGGCAGCGGCGGCACGAGCCTTCGTTGCGTGCGCTCACCCGTCCAGCGCATGACGGCGCTCGACTCCGGCGGCAACGCCGGCGCCTGCGACGGCCAGATCTCGCTCGACTGGAACACGTACCGCGCCACGCACCCCAACGCGCTCGGTGCGCCCTTCGCGGGCGGGCAAAGCGTTTGGACTCAGGCTTGGTTCCGCGATCCGCCCGCGGTCAAGGCCACCAACATGTCGAACGCGCTCGAGTTCACGCTCTGCCCGTGACGGCGCGGCGCCGGGCCTCGCAGCACTTCGAAGTAGTCACTCAGTGTATTCGCGCGCCAGCGCGCGTTCGAACCGGCGCCGCGAGCCACGGCGCGCGCACTGCTTTTACTGGGAACGTGCGGTAGGGCCGTGGGGCCCTACCGCAGTACCGCAGCGCGCCGAACCTAGTAGTTCTTGGCGAACAGCACCCGACGCGCGCTCGGCTGGCCGGTCTTGATGCACTTGCCCGGGCCGTCGTCGAGGCCCTCCTCCGGCAGCGGGATGCAGCGAATCGTGGCTTTCGTCGCTTCCTTGATCGCCAGCTCGGTCTCGGTCGTTCCGTCCCAGTGGGCCAGAACGAACTTGGAGCCCGTGTCGGCGAAAACGGCCTGGAAATCGGCCCACGTGTCGAGCTTGACGATGTTCGCCGCGCGGAACGCCAGCGCGCGCTCGAAGAGCTGCTTTTGGATGCGATCCAGGATCGCGCCCACGTGCACGCCGACGTTCTCGAACGGGACCTTCTCCTTGTCCTTCGAGTCGGCGATGCGCGACTTGGCCATCGCCGTCCCGCTCGCCACGTCGCGCGGGCCGACCTCGAGGCGCAGCGGCACGCCCTTGCGCTCCCAGTCGTAGTACTTCTCGCCCGGCCGCATCGCTTCGCGGTCGTCGACCTTCACGACCAGACCATCGGCGCGAAGCTCGCGCGCGAGCTTGTCCGACGCTTCGAGCACCTGTGTCTTCTCCGCGTCGTTCTTCCAGATCGGCACGATCGCGACGTGGATCGGCGCGAGGCGCGGCGGCAGCACGAGGCCGCCGTCGTCGGAGTGCGCCATGATCAACGCGCCGATCATGCGCGTCGACGCGCCCCACGAGGTCTGCCACACGAAGTCGCGCACGCCTTCCTTGTTCTGGAAGGTGACGTTGAAGGCCTTGCCGAAGTTTTGGCCCAGATCGTGGCTCGTGGCGCCTTGCAGCGACTTGCCGTCCTGCATCATCGCTTCGACGCAGAAGGTCTCGAGCGCGCCAGCGAAGCGTTCGTTCGCAGTCTTGCGGCCGCGGATCACCGGCACGGCGAGCACGTCGTGGTAGACCTCGCGGTACACGTCGAGCATGCGCATCACTTCTTCCTGCGCTTCGGCGTGCGTGGCGTGCGCGGTGTGGCCTTCTTGCCACCAGAACTCGCCGGTGCGCAGGAACAAGCGCGTGCGCAGTTCCCAGCGCATCACGTTGCACCACTGGTTGAGCAGCATCGGCAGGTCGCGGTAGCTGTCGATCCACTTCGCGAAGAAGTGGCCGATGATCGTCTCGCTCGTCGGACGCACGACGTACGGCTCTTCGAGCTCGCCCTTGAGCTCGATCTTGCCGTCGGCGCCCTTGCGCAGCCCGGCGTGCGTCACGACCGCGCACTCCATCGCGAAGCCCTCCGCGTGCTGCGCTTCCTTTTGGAGGAACGAGAGCGGAATCAGCAGCGGAAACGCCGCGTTCTGGTGCCCGGTCTCCTTGAAGCGCCGATCGAGCTCAGCTTGGATCTTCTCCCAGATCGCCCAGCCGTGCGGACGCACGACCATGCAACCGCGGACGACGCCCGCGGCTTCGGCCAGTTGCGCCGCGGCGATGACGTCTTGGTACCACTGCGCGTAATCCTTCGCGCGCGGCGTGATGTGCTGTTCAGACATGTGATTGAAGCTTTTCGCGCCGCAGCCGAGGACGCGCCCATTCGCGCCCTCCGTCGACGTTGAAGGGCGAAGAGGTTAGCCGAGCTGGACTGCTGCGGCGACGGTTGTACGGCGCCAGAGCAATTTGTCTCACGCCGCCGGCGCGCAGCACGCGCAGGCGGCGTGAGACAAATTGCTCTGGCGCAGCACAACCATCTGGTCTGCGTCGATCGCTTAGACTGCGCTGCGCTGAAGCTGCATTTCGAGCAACTCGTCGACTGCCCGCGAGAGCGCTTGTTTCGCTTTCACTGCGATCCGAGCAACCTCGCGGCGTTGCTCGGGAGGCGTCGCGGATTCAGCGTTCTGCGCCACGGCGGCGGCATCGAGCCGGGCTGCGAGACGTGGGTCATCGACGCGTTCGGCGGCCTGCCCGTGACGATGGGCTTTCGACACGTGGCGCTCGACGCGCCGAACGGCTTCGAAGAGCACATGTTCCACGGACCCTTCGCGCGTTTCGCTCACCGCCACGTGTTCGTCGAGTCGGGCGCGAGCACCCGCGTGATCGACGAACTCGACGTGAGCCTGCCCTGGTGGCTCGGAGGCGAGTTCGGGTTACGCACGCTCGTCGCCGGCCATCTGCGCGCGGCGTTCGCGTTCCGCCAACGGGAGTTGACGCGGCTGGTCCGCGAAGGCGGCGTGCCTTGACGGGGCTCCGATGCTGATCGCCACCTACCTGCTGCTCGCCATGGCTGTGCTCGGCGGGACGGACATCCTCCTGTTCCACACGCTGTCGCAGGGCATCCGCCGCCATGCTGCTTCGCGCATCGAGCTGGCCGCGCACGCGTTGCGCGGCCCGACCTACCTCGCGCTGTTCCTCGCCGTGCCCAACCTCGCGTTGGACGGGGCGTGGTTCGTGGCGCTGCTGGCGCTCCTCGTGTTCGACCTGGCGATTTCGCTGTGGGATTTCGCCGTCGAACGCTCGAGCCGCGCCGCGCTCGGCGGGCTGACGAGCGGTGAGTACCTGCTGCACATCCTGCTGGCCATCTTGTACGGCGCGCTCGTGACGAGCGTTGTGCTGCTCGAACGCCACAGGCTCGATGCACCGACGCGGCTTGCGTACGAACCGGTCGACGCGCCCGCAGTGGTGCGGGCGCTGCTCGCCGTCAGCGGTGTGCTCGCGTTTGGTTCCGGACTTCTCGACGCGCTCGCGCTGCGGCGGTTGTCGAAGCGCGCGTAGCATCCTCGCTACGGACAGACGCGCCAGCTCACACCGTTCGAGAGGTTGGTCGACTTCGGCGCCGGCGGATCGCGGAACCAAGCTTGCGCGAAGACTTCGTCGCCCGCCGCGAACGGCGCGCCGAGTGAAGTCGGATGCGCTGCGACGAAGCTCGACCACTCGAGCGTCAGCACGCCGTCGCACTGGCCCGCGTTCCCGCCCGAATTCTGCGCGGGAGTGCGCTGCGTGGGCGGCTTGACGCACAACCAACTCGAGCTGCCGCCGCCCCACGGAGTGGGCGTGAATCCAGCGTTGTCGAGGCCGTAGAAGAAGAGGCCCGCGCGCGCGCCTTCGACGCTGCTTGCGCTCAGCGTGAGGTTCCCAGCGCTGCCTGCGCTCGCCGCGCCGCTCGCACTCAGCGATGCAGCGCAGCCGCTGCTCGTCGTGCCGCTCGTGCAGAACGTCGCGATCTCCGCGCATGCGGTGCGGTAGTGCGCTGCCCAGCCGTCGAACCAACCTGCGTGTATCCCGCCGAGCGGACCGGAGGCCAGACCGACCGCGAACGCGCCGCCCGCATCGTCGCTGCACAACGCCGTGGTCTCGTCGTCGCCGCTCGCGCCGAACTGCTCGATCCACACCCGCGTTCCGCTGGCGTCGTAGTACGCAGTCCAGCTGTCCCAGCCGCCGGCGTGCGCGCCGCCGAGTCCGGCGCGCGTCTTGCCGCCGACGAACACGCCGCCGAGCAGGCCGACGCTCGCGCTCGTCGCTACGTCGAGCTGCGGCGTCCCGAACTGGCGCGACCAGCGCAGCGCGCCCGCGCCGTCGACACTCACGATCCATGCGTCGGCTTGTCCCGCCGCCGGGGCGGCGAGCGAGTTGTAGGTCTGGCCGACGGCGACGGCGCCACCAACTCCGTCCGCGCTGAGGCCTTCAAAGCTGTCGAACGCCGCGCCTCCGAACTGGGTCGACCACTGCAGATTTCCCGCAGCGTCGAGTCGCGCGATCCAACCGTCGTGGCTCCCAGCGCTCGCGCCGAACACGCTCGACGCGCTCGAGCCAGCGACGAATACGCCGCCCGCTCCGTCGCTGGCGAGCGAACGCACGACGTCATCCCCGAAGCCGCCTTGCTGCCAGATCCACAGCGTATTGCCGGCCGAGTCGAGGCGCGCGACCCAGGCGTCCTCCGCACCGACATGCACTTCGCCGGGCAACGCGCCGCGCGTGCTGCCGCCGACGAAGACTCCGCCGACCCCGTCGCTCGCCGCGGCGAGAGCGAGCTCTTGCTGCGTCGTTCCTAGCTGCCGCGTCCACAGCAACGCTCCGGAGGCGCTGTAGTGAACGACGAACGCGTCGTCGAGTCCTGCATGCGCGCCGCCGAGCGCTCCGGCGGTCGTGCCCGCTGCGAACGCTCCGCCCGCGCCATCTTCTGCGGCCGCGAAGGCGAATTCGTTGGCGCTCGTGCCGAGTTGTCGCGTCCACAAGGACGCGCCCGCAGCGTTGAAGCGCGCGACCACGACATCGCCGCCGCCCGCGTTCGCTCCGCCGAGCGCGCCGTAGCTGTAGCCGCAGGCGAACAAGCCGCTGGCGCCATCGCGCGCGGCGCCGCGGAAGATGTCGAGACTCGAAGTGCCGACTTGAAGCGACCACTCACGCGTTTGTGCAGGGGCGAGCGAAGAGGCCGAGATCAGCGCAGCGAGCGCGAGGCAGTGGCTGGAAAACACGGAAGCAACCTCCAGGGCAAGTTCGCCGAGCGGAGAGCGGCTCGGCACGCGGTCCATCCGTGCGTGAACGTAGCACTGATCGCTCTTCACGGGATGAACGCGGCGCCGAGCTACACTCGCACTCGTGAGCTACACCTACACAGTGTTCGGAGCAGGCCGCCAGGGCGTCGCCGCGGCCTACGATTTCGCGAAGAACGGCGAGGCGGAGCTCGTGCGGCTCGCCGACAGCGATGAGAAGGTCGCGGAGCGCGCGGCCAAGCGGCTCAAGAAGCTGCTCAAGGGCACGCGCTGCAAGTTCGAGCCGGTGCGTTGCGACGTCGAGAAGCGTAAGCACGTGCGCGATGCGCTGCGCGGCGCGCAAGTGGCGCTCTCGGCCGCGCCTTATCGCTTCAACGCGCAACTCGCCGAGTTGTGCGTCGAGTCGAAGTGCTCGTTCCTCGACCTGGGCGGCAACACCGAGGTCGTGCGCGCCGAGCTGAAGCTCCACAAGCGCGCGAAGAAGGCCGGAGTCAGCATCGTGCCCGACTGCGGACTCGCGCCGGGCCTGGGCAACCATCTCGCGGCGCACGGCATCGCGTCGATGGACACGCCGCGGCACGCGCACGTGCGCTGCGGCGGCCTGCCGGAGAAACCGGTCGGACCGCTCGGCTACAAGCTCGTGTTCAACTTCTACGGGCTGTGGAACGAGTACCGCGGCGAAGCGGAGTTCCTGCGCGGCGGCAAGCGCGTGCGCGTGCCGACCTTGAGCGAGCTCGAGTCGTTCACGACGTCGCACTTCGGTCCGCTCGAGGCGTGCGTGACGAGCGGCGGGACGAGCACTTGCCCAGAGAGCTGGGAAGGCGTGCTCGAGAGCTTCGATTACAAGACCATCCGCTACCCCGGCCACTGGGCGCAGATCCGCACGCTGTTCGAGCTGGGCTTCATGGACGAGCACTTCGAAGCCGCGGACGGCGCGGAGTTCGAGCCCGTCGAACTCACGCGGCGCCTGTTCGAAGAGCGCTTGAAGTTCCCCGACGTGCGCGACGTCGTGCTGCTGCGTGTGCTCGTCATCGGCTCGCACCAGGGCCAGCCGCGCGCGCTGCAGTACGACGTGTTCGATTCCCACGACGAAACCACGGGTTTTTCCGCGATGGAGCGCACCACGGCCTTCCCGGCCGCGCTCGTCGGCCACTTCCAAGCGCGCGGCCTGATCGAACCCGGCGCGCGGCCGCTCGAGCTGTGCGTTCCGCCGCAGCGTTACGTCGATGAACTCGCGTTGCACGGCATCGTGGTCCAAGTGCGCGAGCCGTAGGAATGGCTCGCATCGCTCGGTAGTCGCCCGCATCGCTGGCGGATACGTAGAGCCGCACTCAACACGCGGAGGACTCATGCTGCTCGAACTGTTGCTCGCCAGTGCGCCGCTCGCTCCGGCCAAGGTCGGACCGATAACGCTTTCGGAGATCGTGTGCCTGGCAGACATCGTTGTCGTCGCGCGCGTTTGCGCTTCCGAACCTGTCGCCACGGCACCGTCCGCCGGCGAACTGGTCCGTCAGTTTCACGGATCTCTCGAGATTGGCCAACTCGCGGTCGAGACTTGGCTCAAGGGGGCGCCGACAGAACAGCCTCTCGTGTTCGTGAATCAAGGCACCTGGGCGTGTGACGTCACCGGCGCCGAGGTCGGAGAGCGAGCGCTCTACTTCCTCACCCGGGAAGAAGCTGAGTCCGGGTACCAGTCGCATCTGGTCGGCTATGCAGGGCGATTCGGCGCTCGGCCTTTGCACCGTGTCGCACATTCCGGCCGCGGCCAGATGCAACTGCGCACCGACATCGGCTCCGGACTCGAGAGGGTCTGGCTGGGAGGTGTTGGACTTCCCGAGGACGCGCCGCGAGACAACAGCTCCGACTCCGAGCTCATGCATTCGTTGCCGTTCGACTGGCTCAAGCGACAGGTGGTGGCGGAAGTTCAGGCGCAACGCGCGCCGTGGATCGAGTTGCGCGCAAGGACCGGCGCAGAGGGCGATCCGTGGGAGTTCGAAGTGCGCGGCGATCGCACCGCCACGCTGCGTGTCGCGACAGCAGACGGAGAGCGGCGCCACGAGCTCACCTTGTCGCAGCGCGATTGGCGGCAGATCCGAAAGTGCCTGCGCGTCGTCACATCGCGCCGCAGGAGCCGCGACTTCGGCGCTGCGGCAGAAGGGCGCTGGGCGCGAGATGTGCTCGTGCGCAGCGACTACGGCGTGCTGGCGATTCGCTCCAGCGCGCCGCCGCCCCTGAGCGAACCCGACTTCGCGGCGTTCGACGAGCTCTGGGCGACGCTCGAACGCGCCCTGCCCGACGACGCAGGAATGCGCTTCGCCGAGCGCGCGAAGTAGTGCGAGCGCGCGCGGAACCGCGCCTCTCTCGCAGCCCGTGAAACGTCATTCGGCACGGAACCCGCCCGAATTGCGCCAGCTCGTCGTCGCGAGGATCCCCTGCGATACGACGCCAAGGCGTCGTATCGCCGCCGCGCGTTGCGCGGCGCCGGGGCTCACCCCTCGCTGAATCCACGGATTCATGTCGCGGCCCGCACGACGCCAAGGCGTCGTGCTTTACGCCCCGCCAAGTGGTTCCGCTCCTAGATCCGACGCAACCGGATTTGTGTCCGCGCTCGAAGCACTTCTTCAACCGACTACTAGTTCCTTCGCCGAACACCGGCGAGCGCAGTCCGTGCTACTTGGCGAGCTCGCAGTCGAACACACGGAACGCTCGCAGGCCGAGGTGCGCAGTGCGGCGCGCGCTACGCGTAGTCAAGGACCAGTCTCACTGGTCGTCCGGCTGGGGTACAAGCTCGCGTTCACTGTCTACGGACAGTGGGAGGGTACCGCTGCGAAGCGGAGTTCCTGCGCTGCGACAAGCGCGTGCTCGGGCCGACCTCGCACGAGCTCGAGACTTTCACGACGTCGCACTTCGAAGCCGCGGACGGCGAAGAGTTCGAGCCCGTCGAGCTCACGCGGCGCATGTTCGAAGGGCGCTCGAAGTTCCCCGACGTGCGCGACGTCGTGCTGCTACGTGTGCTCGTCATCGGCTCGCACGAGGGCCAGCCGCGCGCGCTGCAGTACGACGTGTTCGATTCCCACGACGAAACCACGGGTTTTTCCGCGATGGAGCGCACCACGGCCTTCCCGGCCGCGCTCGTCGGCCACTTCCAAGCGCGCGGGCTGATCGAACCCGGCGCGCGGCCGCTCGAGTTGTGCGTTCTGCCGCAGCGTTACCTCGACGAGCGCGCGCAGCACGCATCGCCGTCGTGCACAGTCAGGTTCAGCGCGAGACGACTCGCGCGGGCGGTGGAACGCCGCCCGGCTCAGGGACCGATGAAGAACTGTGCCGTGTCGGTCGCGCTCGAGCCGAACGGGGCGAGCGGATCTCGGAAGACGAACGTCGCCGTCACCTGCGCGCCCACGACCAAGTGTGGGAAATTGCCGGATGCGATCAGCGCATTCACATCGGCGCTCATGCTTCCCGAGCACGAAGTCGACCCGCCAGTTTGCTGCGGCGCGGCGATCGTTCTCGGCGGCGCGACACAACGCAGTCCTCCGCCCAGGAGCGGGCTGGAAAGTCCGCTGACGCCGAACAGCAGCGCACCGCTTGCGGCCGGGCGCGCGCTCGAAGCGCTCAATACAAACCCACTGCCGGCGCTGGCGCTCGGCGTGCCGGTGAACGCGATGCGAGCGATGCAGCCGCCGGAATGCGGCGCTGCGAAGCACACGACAGCCGCCGGCGAGTGCGTGACGCCGAGTTGATGCACGACCCCGTGATTGAAGCCGAGGGAATCGTCGCCGACCGCGCTGGCGAAGACCTTGCCGTCGCGCACGTTCACATGGGCGCCGAACCACAGGCTCTGCGCCGAGTTGAGCGGCGACTCGACGTCCATTTGGCGCCAGCCTTGATGGCGGGCCCACAAGCGCACGGCGCCGCTGTCTTGATGAGCGCCGTCGTAGTCGGCGTTGCCCATCGCGAGCACGCCGTCGTCGAGCGAGAACTCGTAACCCAGGGGCGGCACGCCCAGCGGGATCACGGTCTCGGTGAACCAGCCGGTCAGGCTCCGGCCGAATACGACTGCCTTCCCGTCGCTCGAGCCCACGCGGGCGGTCGCCAGGCCCAGTCCATCATCACCCCAGTCGAGCTGTGAAAGCGGCACAGCAGTGTTGAAGCTCGTCGCTAGACCTGAGTAGTTCGACTCAACCTGCCAACCCGACGGACCGCGCAGGAACGAACGAAACTCCGCTGCGCCGTTGGGCATCTGGACGCTCGCGAGGATTCGCTCTCCTTCGATCGCTACCCGTTGCCCCAGTCGCGCGCCGTCGCCGCCGCCCAAGAACGTCGCGACCAAGTTGAGCTGCGTGCCCGAGTTCTCGAACACCCACACGACGCCCTGATCCGTCAGACCGCCGTCGTAGCTGAAGGACGACGCGACGATGGTGTTGCCGTCGAGCGCAACCACCTGGCCGATCTGAGCCCCGGCGAGCGGAGCGGAGTAGAACGAGTTGACCCACGTGCCGTTGATGCGGCGGTGGACGCCCAGGCGCTGCACCGCCGCGCCCGTGATCTCGCCCGCGACCGCCAAATCCCCGTCGAAGTCGAAGTCGTAGACCAGGTTGGTGCTGAGCACGCCGCTGGGGGTCCACACGCCAGCGACGCGGTCGAACACCCGCACCTTGGGAAAGGGCGTCGCCGTGCCGACGCCGACCATCATTCGGTCGCCTTCGACCTGCACCTTCAGGCCGAAGCCCTGTTCGCCGACGACGCCGTAGAGTTGCGCTTCGGGCGCAAGCGAGGACGTGTTCAGTTGCGCCACAGCCGATTCGGCGAGCGCGATGAGAGCCACGGATCCGATCGTGAGAGGTCGCCGCGCCATGTCGTGTTGCTCCTCGGCGCATGCTGAGCGACGAATCGACGCGCCCGACGTCTTCGACAGCTCACACGACCGTGTCTCGATGCTACCCGGGTCTGCGCATCTGCGCGACGACGCGCACAGCGGGCGCTTCGGAGCTCCGCCTCGATTCGCTGCGCCGCAAGAAGCTCGCTCGGCACCCGAGCCTCGGCACGGGGCGGCGTTCGCGTCGGCGCTCACGCGCCGAACGCCGGCGAGCGCAGGACATGCGCCTTCGCGACATCGGCCAGCGCCGGCAGGACGTCGGGCATGGCGCGCACGCGTTCGTGCAGTTGGGCGAAGAACGCGTGGTCCCCGGCGGGGGAGTTGAGCGCGAGGCAACGCGTGCGCTGCGGCAGCACGCGGTCGGTGTGCTGCACGTCGGCCGGGACGAGTGCGACTGCGTCGGAGCCCGAACGCGAGCTCGCCTTCGAGCACGTAGAACGTCTCGCGCCAAGGGCGTGCGTGCAGCGGCCGGCCGCTGCGCTTGGATGTCGAGACCTCGAGCAGTTCGTCGACGACAAGCGATAGGACGCGTTCTCCGAGGACGCGAAGCGGGGCGTGGCGGGGCGGCGGAGCTAAACAAGCGCGCTGCACGCGGTGCTTCTGGCGGTTGGTTTGAGCTCGCCAGCGCGTAGGAGCGAACTGCGTCGACCGGATGGGTGCG
Organism: Planctomycetota bacterium; assembly: GCA_016795325.1. Lineage (GTDB taxonomy): Bacteria > Planctomycetota > UBA1135 > UBA1135 > WYBT01. The sequence goes on along the minus strand of JAEUHY010000001.1, from coordinate 51,721 downwards.
CCTCGCCGCCGCGGTTAGCCTGGGGCGATGACCAGTCCCACCGGTCGGTCGGGCAATCCGTTCGAGAAGCTGCGCGCGACGCTCGGCCCGCTGCCGCCGGGGCCGGCGACGCCGCCGCCGAGCGCGCCCGCCCCGTACCCGCATGCGCGGGAGCGCGTGACCGTGCGCCTCGAGCGCGCCGGGCACGGTGGCAAGAGCGTCACGCGCGTCGACGGGCCGGGGTTGGTCGGGGCCGACCTGAGTGCGCTCGCCAAGGAGCTCGCCCGCGCGCTGGGCCTGGGGGCGCGTGTGGAGGAGGGCGAATTGCTCGTTCAGGGCGACCAGCGCGAGCGTGTCGGCGAGGCGCTGCGCAGTCGCGGGTTCGGCGACGTGCGGCGGGGGAACTGACGGCACCGTACCGTCAGTTCCGTAACCGGTACCGCAACTCGGACGTGAACGTTAGAGTTTGGGTTCTCTTGCGCCCGGCGCCCCAAGTCGCCCGGTTCCACCTCTCAAACACCCTTTCGACGCCCTCGCCGTGACCACCTCGACGCTCTCGATCCGTCCCGACATGTCCATGGAGCAGATCATGAAGCTCGCTCCGTCGGCCCAGCGCGCGCTGTTCCAGCGCTACCACATCGGCGGGTGCTCGTCGTGCGGGTTCCAGCCCACGGACACGCTGGCGCAGGTCTGCAAGGACCACAACATCCTCGACGTGAACGAGGTCGTGCGCACGATCCAGAACGCCGAGGACGCCGACCGCAACGTGCAGATCAGCGTGAGCCAAGTGAAGGCCTGGCTCGACGCGGGCGAGGACTTCTCGTTCATCGACGTGCGCACGCCCGAGGAGCTGGCGATCTCCAAGCTCGCCAAGGCCGAGCCGCTCGACTACCAGAACTCGGGCAAGTACATGAACCTGCCCAAGGAGCGCCGCATCGTGTTCATGTGCCGCAGCGGCATGCGCTCGCTCGACGTGGCGGCCTACTTCCGCGGCCACGGCTTCACGCAGGTCTACTCGATGACCGGCGGCATCCTGGCTTGGTCGAACGAGATCGACCCGAGCGTTCCGCGCTACTGATCCGCGCGGCCCGGGCGTCCCCCGGCACGGCTTTACGAATTGCGGAACCTGGGCTAGTCTTCACTCGTCGCTGGCACCCTGCCACGCTGGCGACAAGCGGACGGCCCAAAGCCGCCCGTTCTCATCCCCGGCGCCACCGGGGGGCTTCGAGATCGCTCACCTGCCAGAGCGCTCGAAGTCGCCAGTGAGTCCCTGCCAACCCACTGGCTGTCCGGCCGGTTCTGCCACCGGCTGAGACCCGCGCGGAGTCGCCCCTTCCGGGGCGACTCCGGTTTTTTTATGCACGGCGCTGCGAGCTTGTTGGCGCGGCGCCGCTACGCCGCGCGAGATGTGCGAACGGCCGCTCTCGGTGCGACTCCGAACCTCCTGGAGTACGGCACCATCACGTTGCTCAGGCGGCTCGGACCGGGCGCCCTGGTCCTCGGCGCTGTGCCGCGCGAGATGTGCGAACGAGCAAGGCCTGCGCGGCCCCGGTCGCGAGGTCTCCGCGCGTTCGCAGCTGCGCACGCCACGCCAGCTCGATCCCGGCGCGGCGTCCCACGCACGGGGCGAGCACAACCTACGCGGCTCCGGTTGCAGCCGCCGCCAGTCGAAGGGACCTCCGTCGAGTCCACCACGGCCCCATTCGAACGCCATGAGCCAAACCCAAGCCCCGAACCTCACGACCGCTCCGGCTCAGAACGCCAGCGCCACGACCCTCATGCAGGGGACCGGCAACGGCGCCTCCAGCGTCTACAGCTCGTACCTCAAGATCACCGGCGGAATCGAGGGCTGGTTTGGAGACGGCGCCATCGCGGTCTGGGACTCCCTGCTCGACTTCCAGCGGCGCGCGAAGATCACGGGGCACATGCTCGAGATCGGCGTGCACCACGGGAAGTCCGCGGCGCTGATGGCGATGTACGCGCAGCCTGGCAACAAGGTGTTGCTCGTCGACTACGCGTTGAAGGCGGCCAAGATCGAGCGCGCGTTGGCGGCGGCGCAGCCGGCCCCGGGCGTGGAGTTCGTGACGGCCGAGTGCGACTCGCGCGAGCTCGGCGTGAGCCCGCTCGTCGTGCAGACCTACCGGCAGCACCGCTGGATCCACATCGACGGCGAACACTCCGCCGGCGCCGTCACGAACGACATGCGCATCGCCAACCAACTCCTCGCGAGCGACGGCGTGCTCGTGATCGACGACTTCTTTTCGTGGCTCTACCCGCAGGTCACCGAAGCCGTGCTGCGCTACGTGCGCCAGAACCCCGACGACTTCGCGCTGTTCCTGTGCGGCTTCAACAAGGCCTACCTCGCGCGTCCGCACTTCGTGCACAACTACCTGCAGTTCTGCGCGGCGGAGCTGCCCGAAGCGCTCGCGGCGCGCGGCCAGGAGACCACCGTGGGCAAGACCACTTATCCGGCGGAGATGAACGTCTTCGGCGTCGGCCCGCGCTTCCAAGGCAAGGCGCTGCGCGGGCCCGACTGGGAAGACAACCTGGTTCGCTTCTGAGCGCGGCGCGTCTTGCGCGCGCCCGGCGGGAGGCCGCCTCGCGCGCACCAGCTTCATCGCGTGCGGCCCCGCCGCCCGGTCGGCTTACGTCACATCCGTGAACGTCGCTCCGTGCGATCCCGCGCGCTCGATCTCTCGCTTGAGCGCCTCCGAGACCACGATCGCGATCCTCCAGCCACCGATGCGGAAGATGTGAGCGGACTCAGGGATGCACTCCACCGACACGCGCAGGTTCGTCACCTGTCGGTACTGTCCGGCGAGGTCGGCGCGATGATCGTGCGCGGTCCACTTGATGAAGTGGGTGCGACGCTCGTCCAGGCACTCGACGACGCGCAGCACGTTGAGCGCCTCGAAGCCTGTTCGGCCAGGGATGCGGAGCGCGATCCTCTCGACGTCTTCACCGGCGAGCCTTTCGATTGCCGCAGCGACGGAGCTCCTGGCGACGGGAACTGCGAAGCTCGTCAGGCAGAAGTCGAGCTCGACGCTGCCGCTTGAAACCACAGCGCGCAGCGGCCCGCCGCCGCAGCGCACCCCAGCCGTGAGGTGCGGCTCGCGATCGTCGACGGAACGCAGTTCACCCAGATGCCAGCGATCGGGAATCGCAAGCTCATCGAAGAGCTCGTAGTACCTCATGCTCACAATCTAGCTGCGCAACGAGGACTCCTCGCGCACGGCCTCGTGCCGTGAGCGATGCGTCGATTCGCCTCGCTTCCGCGCGCCAGCGCGCGGAGCACGAGTGGTCGATCACTCGAGGCGCCGCCGGCCGCTCGCGCAGGCCCCGCTCGTCGCGCTGTCCGCGGGTGCGTTCTCTGATCTGTTGCTAGTCGCCACGGCGCGGGCTCGCGCGCCAACACCAAACTCTCGAACGCGCTGGAGTTCACGCTCGAGCCGTAGGCCGCGGCGCGCGGAGTTGGGCGAGCCACCCGTGCGACGCGCACAGCGCGAAAGCGCCGCGTTGCTCGGAGTGAGTCTGCCGCGCGGAGTTGCGCGACAAAGCGTCGTGAGGCGTTCAGCGCGCCAGCGGCGCGACGCCGATGTCGCCGCTGCCGCGGTGGATCTTGACCCGCCGCGTCTCGCCGCGGAACGAGATGTCGAGCTCGCCGTGTTTGTCGACCAGGCCGCGGCGGTCGATCGCGAGTTCGTTGTCGCCGCCCAGGTCGATGCGCTCGATCACGACGCCCGCGAACACGCCTTCGCCTTCGAAGCGCCGCACGACCGGATGGCTCTCGCCGATTCCGGCCACTGGTTTGTCGTTCGTGTCGAGCGCGCGCCAGCCGTCGGAGTCGAACACCATGCGCACCGTCAGTTTGTCGAGGGCGGCGCGGTTCTGCAGCGTGCGCAGGTCGCGCGACACGAGCCGGCAGGCGTTCTCGAGCGTCACGTCGTGGCGGTTGAAGTAACCGGGGATCGCCACGACCGCGAGGAAGCCGATCACGAACAGGCCCACGATCACGGTGAGCAGCGAAATGCCGGCGCGGCGCGGCTGCATCCGAACGCTCATCGACCTGCGGGGGGGCGGACGCATCGCTGGAGGAGGGTTTTCGGCCGACCGGGGCGCGCGCCTGAAACCCTCGCGCTCCGCGGTCGCGGGACGCGCCTCAGGGCGCATCCGCCGGCCCGGTCAGGCCCCAGTCCTTGAGCCGCTGGTACACCTTGGCGCGCGAGATTCCGAGCAATTCGGCCGCCTTGCGCTTGTCGCCGCCCGCCGTCTCGATGGCGTGCAGAATCGCCTCCTTCTCGAGCTGCTCCATGGGCTTGACCGCGCCGCCCACGCCGGGCGCGGCGCTCGCCGCCTCGACGGTCTGCGGCGCACGCACGAGCTCGGGATCGAGCACGTCGCCCTCGCTCATCACCAGGAGCCGCGCGACTTCGTTGAACAGCTCGCGCACGTTGCCGGGCCACGCGCGCCGGCACAGCCGCGCGACGACGGCCGGCGCGATGCGGCGCGGCGGCTTGCCGGGTTCCGCGTTGAGGCGCAGGCAGTGGTCGACCAGCGCGGGGATGTCCTCGACGCGTTCGGCGAGCGAGGGCAGCACCACGCTCAAGCCGTTCAAGCGGTAGTACAGGTCCGCGCGGAAGCGCTTGTTCTCGATCTCCTGCGCGAGCTCGCGGTTGGTCGCGGCGACTAGGCGCACGTCGACCTTGCGCACCTTGTCGTCGCCCAGGCGCCGCACCTCGCCGGTCTCGAGCGCGCGCAGCAACTTGGCCTGCAGGTCGAGCGGCAGCTCGCCGATCTCGTCGAGGAACAGCGTGCCGCCGTGCGCGCGCTCGAACAGGCCCTCGCGGTCGCGGTCCGCGCCGGTGTAGGCGCCCTTGCGCGCGCCGAACAGCTCGGCTTCGATCAGCGAGCCGGGCAAGGCGGCGCAGTTCTCGCCGACGAACGGGCCTTCGCGCCGCAGGCTCAGGTCGTGCAACGCGCGCGCCGCGAGCTCCTTGCCGCTGCCGCTCGGGCCCGTGACCAACACCGGCAAGTGCGCCGGCGCCGCGCGTTCGAGCAGCCGCCGCACGTCGCGCATGCGCGCCGAGTCGCCGACCAGGCCCGCCGCCGGCCCGGGCAGGTTCGCGCGCCGCAGCGCCGCGGCCGCGGTCTTGAGGTCGGATTCCTTGCGCGCCACCTGGCGGCCGAGCTCGCGGTTGAGGCGCCGAATCTCTTCGAGCCTGCGCACCTGCAGAATCGCGAGTGCGGCCTGGTTGGCGAGCAGCGTGAGCATGCGCTCCACGCGCGCGTCGAACGCGGCCTCGCGCAGTCGATGGTCGACGTAGATCACGCCGCGCAGGCCCTGTTGCACCTCGAACGGCACGCACAGGATCGAACGCAGCTCGAGGTGGATCACGCTCGGCGCGGCGCCGAGCTGCGGGTCGTCGACGGCGTTGCTCACGCGCACCGGCGCCATCGCTTCGAGCGCCTCGCGCAGCACCGAACCCGACACTTCGACGTCCGGCGCTTCGAGGTCGCCGCGCCGCGAGTCGAGCGCCGTGTCGACCTTGAGCTCGCCGTCCTCCTCGAGGATCAGGAACCCGCGCTGGGCGCCGCTCGCCTGCAGGCTCTGCTCCACGATCGTGCCCAGCAGCGTGCGCAGGTCCTCCTGCGCCAGCAAGCGGCGGTTGATGTCGAGCAATCCGATCACTTCCATTTCGTCGTCCTCCGGCGCAGTGCGCCGCCGTTCGTGCGCGATCAGGTCCTCGGGCCACGGGTCGGGCAACCCGAGCAACGCCCTGCGCAGCCGCGCCTGTTCGTCGCGCGACAAACCGCGCGCGCAGGCCGCGAACGCCTCGTCGGCGGCGCGTGCATCGGCTTCGCGCGCGCCGTCGTCGAGTCGCGCCGCCAGCGCGAGCAAGAGCCGCGCCGCGCGGTCGTCGCGGCCGCGCGCCCGCAGCGCACGCGCCTGTTCGCGCAGCTGTTCTCCGTCGAGTGGCACACGCCCGAGCGCGTCGAAGATGCGCTCGTCTTCTGCCGCGAGATCGTCGCCTTGCGACAAGCCCTCTCGCGCACCCTGCGCCGCGCGCACGGGCTTGTCGCCGAGCTTCTCCGCGACGCTGCGGGCCTCGCGTTCGAGCGGCGCGAGCCCGAGCCTGCGCGCCAGCGCTTCGGCGCGTCGCGCCAGCTGCGCGCCGTCCTCGCGCTCGCCGCGGAACGCACTGGCCCGCGCGCGGAAGATCAGGATGCGCGGATCACCTTCGGCGGCTCGTTCGATCTCGCCGCTGGCGCTCGCGTCGAGCTTCGAGAAGTCGCCGCAGCGCGCGCGCACCTCCAGCGCCCGCGCTTCGAGCAGCACAGCCGCGCGGCTGCGGCCTTCTTCGCGCAGCGCGAGCGCCGTGCGTTCGAGCTCGCCCTGCGCCGCGCGCACGTGGCCGCGGTCGGCGAGCAGCAGTCCGAGCATGCCGCGCACCGCCGTCGCGCCGCTGCGGTCACCGAGGCGTTCGCGCAGCGCGAGCGCGCTTTCGAGCAGCGGCTGCGCGCGTTGCAGCTCGCCGCCGTCGCGCAGCGCGCCGCCGTACTGCGCACGGACCTGCGCGAGCCCGACGAGGTTGCCGGAGCGTTCGTACAGCTCGAGCGCGCGCTCGAAGTGCTCGCGCGCACGGAACAGACCGCTCGCGCGGCGTTCGACGTTCGCGAGGCTCACGCACAGCCCCGCTTCGCGCGCCGCGTCGCCCTGTTCGCGCGCGTCGGCGACGTAACTGGCGAGCCGCTCGCGCGCTGCGTCGACCGCGCCCGTGCGGAACAGCGCGACCGCTTCGCGCGCGAGCAGGTTTTGGCGCACGCGCTTGCGCAGCGCGTCGAGCTGCGGATCGCGCTTGCGCTCGGCGGCGAGCGCTTCGAGCAGTTCCGCGTCCTTGCCCGCGTCGCCGAGCACGCGCGCCATCGCGAGCAAGGCGAGGCCGCTGTCGTCGCGGTCGAGCTCACGCGCCGAGTCGAAGTTGCTCAGCGCAGCGGGCAAATCGCGCCGTGTGCTCGCGAGCTGGCCACGCGCACGCAGGAGAGCTGCGCGTTCGCGCGCGTTCGCCGGCTCGGCGAGGCGCGCGAGCTCGAGTTCGGCGCGGTCGGCGTCGCCGAGCGCACACCAGGCGAGCGCTGCGGCGAGCGTGAGCTCGAGCGCGGGCGGCCGCAGCTCGGGCAGCGCACGCGCGCGTTCGCACAGCGCCAAGGCGAGCTCCGCGCCGCCTGTTTCGAGCAGTTCCTCGCAGCGCAGCGCGAGCTCGGCCGCGTCGCACGCGCCGGCTCGGTAACGGTGCGCGAGCACGCTGAGCGCGTCGGCGCCTTCGCGCTCGAGCTGCGCCGCCCAGCGCGCGTGCAACTCGCGCCAACGTGCAACGTCGAGCTCGCCGCCGACCGGCGCGGACGTGCCGCGCAAGCGAGCGACATCGCCCGAGCGTTCCCAGCTCGCGTGTCCGTGCTCGACGAGCGCGGCGGCGGCGCCTGCGAGCGTGTCGTGCGCAGCGCTCAGCACGCCGCGCAGTTCGACGGCGCTCGCCGGGCGGCTGATGACGTGCAGCGCGGCGGCGAGCTCGAGCTCGGCGGGCGAGCTCGCGGCGAACGTCGCGCGCGCGTCGAGCGTGGGCAGCTCGATGGGGCCAGCGCGCATGCGCGGCGCGCGGTCGCCGGCGACGATGCGACCGCTGCGCACGAGTTCGTGGAGCGCGCGCTCCACGCGCGCCGCGGCTCCGCGTCCCAGCTCCGCGAGCGCCGGCGCCCAGCGTTCGGCGTCGCCCGGCTCGAGTTCGAGCTGCTCGCGCAGGAAGCGCGCGACGAGCGCAGCGTCGACCGGCGGCAAGTGCGAGCCACGCCAAGGCGCGCCCGCCGTTGGCGCCGCGCACGGCGCGACGACGGTCAGGCGTGCGGGTCGCGCGGCCTCGGCGGCTTGCGTCGTCGCGGCGGCGAGCGCTTCGAGCGCGCGCAGGCGCCAGGGCGTCGGCGCTTCGAGCACGACGAACAGCTCGACGCCGGCGTGCTCGCGCGCGCTGGAGAGGGCCCAGCGGTCGAGCGCGTCGAGGCTGCCGAGCGTGTCGACGGCGGCGGCGACGCTCACGCGCTGCACTTTCGCGGCGCGCGCGCCGTCGGCGAGCGTGGTGCGCAGCGCCGCGGCTTCCGCCAGCGCAGCGACCGCTTCGTCGGCCGGCGCGGCGAGCCACTCGAGCCGCAGCGCCGTGCTCGCGCGGGACGCCGCGACCCAACGATCGAGCCACTCCTCGCGGCCGAAGAGCAGCGGCCAGCGCAACTCGACGCGCCGCTCGCGGAACAGCTCCTCGGCGCCGCCGGCGTGGGCGAGGCGGCGGCCCACGGAGGCGGCGCTCGCGGGGCGGCGCGCGGGATCGCGCTCGAGCAGCTCGACGACGAGCTCGCGCAGCAGCTCGGGAACGTCCTCGGGCCGCGTGCGGCTCGCTTCGAAGAAGTCGCTGGCCGGGAAGCGGCCGTAGAACTCGCGCGCGGGCGCGCGGCGGCCGACGCACAGCTCGTGGAGCATCACGCCGAGCGCGAACAGATCCGCGGCGGGCTGCGGCGGCGCGCCGAGCAGCGCCTCGGGCGCGAGGTGGAACAGCGTGCCCGCGAGGCCGTCGCCCGCGGCGCCGCGGCGGCGCGCCAGACCGAAGTCGGTCAGCACGGCGCGCGGGCCTTCGTCCGTGCTCGCGACGATCACGTTGCTGGCCTTGAGGTCGGCGTGCACGAAACCGCGGCGGTGCACGTAGTCGAGCGCGAGGCACAGGCGCGCGACGAGCGCGGCGAGTTCGCGCGGCGAGCGGCCGCGCGCCCACGTGTTGAGCTCGACGCCCTCGATCCACTCGCGTGCGACGTAGACGCCGCCGCCGGGCGCGGCGCCGAAGTCGAGCGGTCGAGTCAGGCCCGGGTGTTCGACCTCGGCGAGCACGGCGAGCTCGGCCAACGTCTCGTCCGCGTGTTCGGCGGGTGCGAGGCGCAGGGCGACGCGGCGCGGCGCGCCGGGACCGCGCAGAAGCTCCGCTTCGAGCACCCGGCCCACGGCGCCGGGGCGCGTGCGGTCGCGCAGCACCCGGAAGTGCGCCGGGACGCCGTGCGTGGGGGCGGGATCGAATTGGCCGGGCATGGGTGCGGTCCAGCACCTGGATTCGGCCGTCCGCGGCCTGGATCCTGAAATCTGGACGGCCAAAAGATAAAGACCGCCGCCCGCCTGTGGGGCGACGGTCTCGTTAAGGAATGCGCGGCGCGCTGCTGGCCGGGCCGGTCGCCGGGCTCAGATTCTGGACCGCGGTTTCCGCCGCCCGCGGCGCCCACGCGCATCGCAACACGAGCGCGGGCCGCCCGCATGCGCACGCGTGCGGCGCTCACGGCGAGCACGCGCTGCTGCGCGCGGGCCGATTGCTGGCGGGGCGGCGGCGGACGCGTTCGGGGCGCGGGCGGTTCTCACGGCCTAGCGGGCCACCGAGAGCGCGGCGCATCGGGCCGGGGGAGGGGCGCGACCTCCGCCTGCGCGCGGGGGAGGGGCGGCCGCCGTCGGCGCGAAGCAACAACCTAGAGCGCGACGGCGCGTGGGGGGCGCGCGGGTGGCGGGCCGCGACCGCGGCGTGCGCGCCACGGAGAGGCGCTCGAGGGCCACGCGGAGCCACCATCGAGCGCTCGACGGCGCGCAGGTTCGGGCCGGGGGAGGGGCGCGACCTCGGCGCGTGCGCCCGGCAGAGGCGGTCGAGGTTGGCGCGGCGCAAGCACCGAACGCTCGACGATGCATCGCTTCGCGCCGGGGGAGGTGCGCGACCTCCGCCTGCGCGCGGGGGAGGGGCGGCCGCCGTCGGCGCGAAGCAACGACCTAGAGCGCGACGGCGCGTGAGGGTCGCGCGGTTGGCGGGCCGCGACCGCGGCGTGCGCGCCACGGAGAGGCGCTCGAGCTCCACGCCGTAGCCACCATCGAGCGCTCGACGGCGCGCAGGTTCGGGCCGGGGGAGGGGCGCGACCGCGGCGCGTGCGCCGGGCAGAGGCGGTCGAGGTCGGCGCACAGCGGCTCTCGCTCGGCTGCGCCGCGCTCGAACCGAAGGCCCGGCCAGGTGCGAAGCCCGAACGGTTCGCGACGCGACTCCGGCGGCGCACGCCGCTGCCCGACGCCTTCTCGCGCAGGCGCCTCTCGGCTATCCGTCAGGGCCAAGCGCCCGAGCACAGCCCGATCAAGGCCTGAGGCGGAGGCGCAGCTCGCCCACGCGCTGATTCTCGCGATTTTCCGCGACCCACGCCGGCCCGAGCGGGGTCCATTGGACCACCATGGCGCCTCCCGGCCGCGATCCGCAGTTCGTGTTGGAGCACTCGGGCTTCGTCCGCGAGCTCGCGCGGCGGCTCGTGTTCGATCCGGAGCTCGCGCGCGACATCGAGCAGGAAACTTGGCTCGCGGCGCTCAAGCACGAGGGGCCGGCGCGCGGATCGGAGCGCTCGTGGCTCGCGACGATCGCGCGCAACCTCACGCGGCGCGCGTGGCGCGCCAAAGCGCGGCGCGAGGAGCGTGAGCTCGATCCGCCGCCGCAGCCCTCGACGCCGACGCCGGCCGAGATCCTCGAGCGCGAGGCGCTGCGCCGCGAGGTCGTCGAAGCGTTGCTCGCGCTCGACGAACCGTGGCGCGAGACGCTGGTGCTGCATTTCCTCGAGGAATTGCCGGCCCAAACGATCGCGGAGCGATTGGGCGTGCCGCTCGAGACGGTGCGCACGCGCATCAAGCGTGGCCTCGAGCTGCTGCGCGCGCGCCTCGAACGCCGCACGCACCTGCACGGCGCCGCGCTCTCGCTCGCGCTCGTCGAGGCCTGGCGCCTCCCGCCTCCGCCGTTCGCCGCCTTCGCGGCGTCGGTGTCGTCCCTCTCGATCGGAGTCGTGCTGATGAGCACCGCCGCCAAGTCGTTCGTCGCCGTCGCCGCCGTGCTCGCGCTGCTCGCGGCCTATCGCTTCACGTCGCAATCCGAGCCCGGGACGCCGCGCGACGGCGTGGCCGCGCTCGAGCCGCAGGATGCGCTCGCGGCGCCGCGCGAGCCGGCGCCCGAGGAGAACGCCGACACTACGGTGCGCACCGAGCTCGCTCCGCAGGCTGCGGCTGTCGCGGCGAGCACGCCCGCAAGCACTTCGAAGCTCGGCACGGTGATCGTGCACGCGAAGTGGGAACCCGATGGCGCGCCGGCGAACGGCATCGGCTTCGACATGCACTCGTCGAACGCGCGCGACTTCTACCGCGATGCCGCGCGCCACACGACCGGCGCCGATGGAAGCGTGCGCATCGAGAACGTGCCGCCGGGGCGCGTGACGTTCTACAGCGAGCGCGGCTCCCACGCGCAAGGCGAGGCGAAGGCCGGCGAGACGATCGAGGTCGAGCTCGAGTTGCCGCAGGGATTCCTGCTGAAAGGCCGAGTGCTCGACGTCGACCGCACGCCGCTCGCTGGCGCGAGCGTGTACCTGTGGCAGTGCTTCAACGACGCCGACGAGGGTTGGGTCGTCGCGCGCAGCGACGAGCGCGGCGAGTACCAGGTGCGCGGGCTCTCCAAGATGCTCAACTTCATCTCGGCCCGCGCTCCGGGGCGTGCGCCGACGTTGCAGCGGCTCGTGATGTCCAATCCGGGCACGCTCGTCGAGATCGACCTGGTGTTCGAGGCAGGGGGAGGTGCGTTGCGCGGTCGCGTGATCGATCCGGAAGGAACGCCGCTCGCGAATGCGATCGTCGTGGTCGGCGGCCACGAAGAGGACGGCAGCTCGGTGCGCATGCCTGACGGAGCGGAAGCGCGCGCGGCGGCGGGGCAACGCGTGCGCACGGACGCCGAGGGTTGGTTCGAGGTCGACGGCTTGCCGGCCGGAGACGTGCCGGTGCGTGCGCGCGGCGGCGATTTCGCTCCGTGGCGCGGCAGTGTCGCGATCGACGTGGGGCGCCGGAGCCCGCTCGAGATCCGGCTCACTCGCGGCGGACGGATCACCGGCGTCGTGCGCAACGACGCGGGCGAGCCCGTGGCGCGCGCGGCAGTCAAGCTCGGCCAGATCGCGAGCTTCGAGAGCGCCCACCGCTGGACCGCTCCCGATGGGACCTTCGAGATCGCCGGTGCAATCGGCGGAGAGGCGACGATCGAAGTCGAGCACGACAAGCTCGGCTCGGCCTCGAAGTCGGTGACGGTCGTCGAAGGCGCCACGCAGCACGTGGAGCTGCGCCTCGACCGTGGACTGACGCTGCGCGTGCGCATCGGCGGCAACGTCGCGGACTGGATCGGCGGCTACGTGCAAGCGACGGCGGACGCTGTACAGAAGGGCGCGTACTACAACTCTCTGCAGGTCGGCGCCGACGGCGTGGTCGAGTTCACCCAGTGCCCCGAAGTGCCGCTGAAACTGCTCCTTCTCGCTCCCAACGACTTCATGTTCCCGCGCGCGACGCTCCAGGGCGTGCTCGCGAGCGCCGGCGAAGTCTGGCTCCATCCCGATCCGGCGAAGGTCGGATCCGTGCGCCTCAAGGGCCGCATCGTCGACGTCGACGGCAATCCGGTCGGCAGCGCGCGCCTCACGCCATCGACCGAGGGCTATCCGATGTCGCCGATCGAGAGCTGCGACAGCGCGACCGGTCGTTTCGATCTGGGCGCCTACGCGCCCGGCCAGTGGATGGTCCGCGCCGAGGCGATCGGCTTCCTGACGGGGCGCACGGAGTTCGTGAACGTGGCGAGCGGCGCCACGCACGACTTCGGCGACATCGTGTTGCAGCGCGAAGCGCGCGTGCGCGTCTTCGGTCTGCGCCAGACGCCGGAAACGCGCGCTGCATTCGTCGACGGGGTCGGAGGTCTGCAGGAATTCGCGCCCGCGGGCGCCGAATGGCTCTCGCCGCCGCTCGCCGCTGGGCGCGGTTGGGTCGTCACCGGCGGCGGGCAGGTCGCCTTGGTCGCGCAGCAGGTCGAGATCCACGCGGGCGAGACGCTGGACGTGCGCGCCGTCGAACACGTCGTCGTGCCGCGGCGGCTGCGTCCGGCGGCGTCGCTCGCCGCGGAGTTCAGCTATCTGGGAGTGTTCGACGCGAACGGGGTTTCGCTCGGCGCCTACGGTGCGGAGGAGCAAGGTGGCGACGTGCGCGTGCCGCTCGCGACAGGGCGCTACGAGCTGCGGCTGTGGTCGAACTCGGGCGAGCTCGGGCGACGCACCATCGAAGTCACCGACGAGCGCGGCGACGAGCCGATCGAACTCACGCTCGATTGACGGCGTCTGGCCGCGGAAACGCGAACGAACGCGAGTAGGGGCGAGCGGACGAGCGGTCGTGTCGTCCGCGACGCCCGGTGTTGAGGGCGTCCAGTCGACCACCGTCGCGAAGCTCAGGCCCGTCGCTCCGGTCGAACAGAAGTCGGCCGTGTGGCGAGGTCACGTCTGTTCGCGACACATGCCACCGTTCCTGCTCTTCGCGAACGTCTCAGGCTTCTACGGCTACTTGTTGCCTTTCGACCTGGCGTTGTCGACCTCGACCTTGGTCGAGCTCGTCGCGTGGATCGCGGTCCTGCACGCCGGACCGCTCGGCGAGGACAGCCTCGACCGCGCGCGCGCCGAGGTGTGATGACGCACGGGGTGCGTCAGTCGGTTCGCAGCGACAACGCCGGAGCTCCCGCGTGTTCGAGCACCGTGGCGGCCGTCGACAGCGGCGGGCCGCTCTCGCTGTCGTTCACAGCCACCAGGTACTGCGACTTGTCCAACGCTTGATCGTGGAAGTCGGCGATCGCGGGTTCGAAGCCACGCGTCATCATCGCACCGATGTAGCCGCCGGCGATTGCGCCGACGAGAGCAGCGGCGAGCATCGCACCGGCGACGATCAGGCCTTCGCCCTGCGTGGGCGACATCCAGAGCAAGCTCACGAGGCAGGTACCGAGCGCGCCGATTCCAGCGCCGATCGGAATCGCGCGGCGCGTGTGGCCCCCGGACGCCGAGAGCTTGTGCACATCGCCCTGGGTCTGAGCGCTAGGCGCCCGCTCCTTTGCCACCACGCTGATGGAATCGCGATCGAAACCGGCGGCGAGCAGCTCGTCGACGGCGTTCTCGACTTGCGCCGGGCTGTGGAAGACACCAGCACGGATGGGCAATTCGCTCTTCATGGGAGGCTCCTGCAAAGGACGTCGGCACGCAGCACTCGAGTGCGACGCACTGTGGGGATCGGCAGGGCTGCTTGGCGCCGTCGATGTTCCGTGAACACTCGAGCGACGCGAGCATCTTGTGCTCCATGCGCTGCCCGGGACGCTCAATGCGACACTCCGATCCGTGCCGCCTCGCAACCTAGGTCGTGCCGCGAGGCCAGCGCATCGGCACAAGCACCGAGCGGCGCTCGCAGGTCCGCGTGCGCGAGGTCGACCCCGCGCTTAACGCGGAGTCGACCGACTGTCCGCTCCGTTCAGGGCTGAACGAAATACTGCAGCGCGTCCGAGAGCGCGAACGGATGCGCCGGGCTCAAGGGGTCGCGGCCCCACCACTGTGCGTGGACGTGCGAACCCGCCACGCTCAGCGCCGGGTCTGGCGAGCCGCCTGCGACGCCGGCGGCGAAGGCGTTGAGGTCGAGCGACCAAGCGCCGCTGCAATCGCTCGGCGCGCCTGCTGTTCCGCCTGAATTCTGCACAGGCGTGCGCTTCAGCGCGGCGGCGACACAGCGAGTCCCGCCCACGAACGGCGTCGCCGTCGATCCGTTCAGGCCGTAGAAGAGCAGGCCGCTCGACTGGTTCACGCCGTTCGAGCTCGCGACGACGAAGCCACTCGACGCACTTGCGCTGGGCGTTCCGACGGCGCTGATGCGCGGCGCGCATCCGATCGAATTGGACTTCGCGGTGCAGTACACGCCAACGTCGCCCACGTCCGGCGCGCGCCGCAAGACCGCCATGAGCGCCCCGCACGTGGCGAGATCCATGCGTCCGTCGAGATCGACGTCCAGCGCCAGCAACCCGTCCGGATGCTCATCGATGGAAACGGTCGTCGCAAATCCGCGCGGCGCGTCGAAGCCCGCGCCGTTGCCGCGCAGGAAGTTCACGGTGTCGAGCTTTCCGCCGAGGAGGGCGATGTCGATGACCCCGTCGCCGTCGAGTTCCTGCGCGACGACGCTTGACGCCGCAAGGCCCAATGCCGCGTGCTGAACGCGCGTGGGGAAGGCGCCGGTTCCGTTGCCGTGCAGTACGACCGCGCTGCAACCGGAGGGGTTGATGGACGTGCACGCGAGCACCACGTCGAGCGCTCCGTCGGCGTCGGCGTCCGCTGCCGCAATGTCGTAGGCGTACGTGTTCGGCAGTCCGAGCGGCGTGTCGACGACCGTCGGTGCGCCAGCTCCGCTGGGGAGCAAGGTCACGCGCACTCCGAACCAGTGCGCCACGGCGATGTCCACGCGACCGTCGCCGTTGAAATCACCGAAGGCGGCCGACTCCGAGCGGTTCAGTTGTCCGTAGAGCGTGGGCGCCCCGAAAGCGCCGAGGCCGTTGCCCAAGCAAACGCTCGAGCCGCTGGCGCCGCTCGGGCTGGCGCGGTTGAGCGTGAACAGGTCGAGGTCGAGATCGCCGTCGAGATCGTGCAATGCGATCCAACGGCTGTTGACTCCGACCGGGACCGCGCCGGCTGCCGTGAACACTCCCGCGCCGTTGTTCGCGAGCACGGTGACCGAGAAGGTCCCGTTGCCGCGCAGCAGGTCGAGATCTCCGTCGCCGTCGATGTCGCCCAGTGTGTTCGACCAGAGGGAGAGTGGGTTGGGCAGAACCGAGCCGGCCGTGAACACGCCGTTTCCGTCGTTGATCAAGAGCCGACTGCCCATCACGAGATCGGGGTCGAGATCGCCGTCGATGTCGCCGCTGACGGCCGCCAGCGACAAGTTCGAAGTCCCGAGCACGACGGACCCCAGGCCGCTCGCAGTGCGCGAGCCGAATACGAACACTCCCGCCGCGAAGTCGGGCTTGAGACCGACCAAGTCCGTGCTTCGGTCGCCGTCGACCTCTGCCGCTTCGACGCGCTTGACGGCGCCGACGGCGAAGGCGCCTGCCGCAGACAGACTGCCGCTCGGGCTGACGTCCAACACCGTTGCGACGCCCGTCGCGCCGACGAACACGATCACCTCGACGTGTCCGTCTCCGTCCACGTCGGCGGCGCGAACCTGATCTGTCACGCCGTCGATGACGCTCTCCTGCGCGGCGCCAAAAGCTGCGCCGCCGAGATTCAGACGCCGCCGCACCCACGACTGGCCGCTCGACGCATCCGTGGTCGAAAGCAAGTCAAGGTCGCCGTCGCCGTCGAGGTCAGCCAAATCCACGCGCGCACCGAGTCGGTCCACACCGAGGCGGGCGTGGAGCGAGAAGCCGCCTTGACCGTTGCAGAGCCACACCTCAGCGTCCGAGGCCTGAGAGGGCCCGAACGGTGAGAAGTAATTGTTCGCGAGCACAGCGTCGTCGTCGCCATCTCCGTCGATGTCGCCGAGCACCAGGTCGACATACGAGCTCAAGGGCGACGGCAGCGTCACCGGCGCCAGGAATCCGCCTGCGCCATCGTTGCGCAGCACGGTGAAGGCGCCGTCGACGATGAGCGCGAGGTCCGGCCAGTCATCGCCATCGAACTTGCCCAGGCGCGGCGTCGAGCCGGCACCGCTCAAGGGATGCGGTGACGGCGCCGCGAAAACTCCGCCTCCGAGGTTGTGGTAGACCCAGACCGCCTGTGGGCCGCTGGCGACCACGAGCAACAAGTCGTCCCGTCCGTCGCGGTTGACGTCGCCGAGCCCCACGCCCGAGCCCATGTACACGCCGCTCGGAAGCGGGGCCGCGCTGAGCGGCGCCGCGAAGCCGCCGAGCCCGTCGCCGCGACGCCACTGCAAGTGCGCGCTGACGAGATCGCGTTTGCCGTCGCCATCGATGTCGCCGATGGCGAAGTCCGTGAGCGGCGTTCCCGGCGGAATCGCGCTCGGGTGCAACTCTCCAGCGAACAAACTCTGCCCGTGGGCGGTGGCCGACAGCGCGAGGAAGGCGAACGTGGCCAGTGAAGCTGCGTATTGGACTCGCCGCATGCTCGTAACCTCTCCCCTTGCACGCATGGATGCATGCGATCGTCCGCCGCCGTTGCAGATCGTATGGCCACGAGCGCGTTTCCCGCTAGCCAACTGGCTGGCGTCTTGGCCGCAGTGAACCGTTCGTGCACTAGCCAGGCTGTTCGCGCTGGCCACGGACTATCGAAAAAACACAGACCGCCGCCCGCGAGTGGGGCGACGGTCTTGTTCAGGATCGCGCCGAGCCAGTCGGCGAGTTCAGTTGCCGTGCTCAGTTCGCGGGCAGCAGGAAGCCCGGGCCCGCGGGGCCCTTCACGCGCCGGATCGCGCCGGACTGCGTCCACACCACGTAGAACGGCGTGGCGCTGGTCTGCACCGTGCACATCGCGTCGCCAGCGGGCGTGAAGGCGAGCGTCGGGCCGTACTGCAGCTCGCGGGGCGTCATGCGGACGGGCGCCTCACCGGTCCGGGCGCGCCACACCTGTTCGCTGCCCGAGTTGCCCAGCACGTAAACCGTCTGGCCGTCGCCGCGCGAGAGTCCGCGCAGGAAGTCGCGCGTCTGGCCGAACAGGTGCAGTTCCTCCAGCGAGCTCGTGGCGCCGGCTGCGACCGAGCTCAGGCCGTTGTCCTGGGGATCGTTCGCGAAGGTCGCCGAGACGATCAACTGACCGCCGGCGACGTCGAAGTAGTCGAGCGTGGTGAACTCGTCCTCGATCACGACCGGTGACGAGCTCGAGCCATCGAGCGAGAACAGCGAGCGCTTCACTGGATCGCCGTTCTCCTGCTCGTCCTTGGCGATCACGAACAACTGCGAGCCGTCGGGCGTCGCGACCGCGCGCTCGACCACCAGCTCGCCGTAGAAGTAGAACGGCGCACTCGACTCGCCCGAGGTGCCGGTGATGTTCTCAACGATCGGAAGCGGCGCGCCCGCGGCCGGGTCGGGCAACGTGACCGTGTAGAGGTCCGACTT
Organism: Planctomycetota bacterium; assembly: GCA_016795325.1. Lineage (GTDB taxonomy): Bacteria > Planctomycetota > UBA1135 > UBA1135 > WYBT01. Next base: position 33,767 of record JAEUHY010000001.1, on the reverse strand, counting down.
CTCCAGGCCGTTGACGTTCAGCGAGCGGTCCCCGGCGGCGAGAATGAGGCGACCGGTGGAGCTGAAGAAGAAGTCGCCGATCTCGTCGATGTAATCGTCGAACAGCGCCGGCTGCGTGACGTGGGTCGAGGCGCTAGAGGCCGTGCTCCACGGCACTGGCGCGAGCCAAGCTTCGTAGCCCCAGTAGTGCCCGTTCGTCGTGCGCCAGGCGCACCACTGGCCGTCTTCGGACACCGTCAGCCACGGTCCGTGCACGGCTTCGGGCATCTGGCCGACGCCGGCGGTCGGGTACACGCCGTCGCCCACGCGCCGCGCCGTGCCGGTGCGCTGGAACACGATCGGATAGGTGTAGCCCGACTCGTCTTCCGCGAGCGTGGCGCAGAACATCCCGTTGAAGGTCGAGACGAGCTCGCGCGCCACACCGACCGGCGTCGCGTTGCCGACGGCGACCGGCTGCACCTGGGCGCCGGGGGTGCGCTCGAAGCGCAGCAGTCCGTTCGTGCCGACCGCTGCACCCCAGTCAGCGAGGAGCGCCAGGCCCGTGCCTTCGAAGAACTGCGGCGGCAGCGCGGCCGTGCGCACGGTCACAAGCCCGTTCGCGGTCTGGATCTCGAACAGATCCCCGCCGGCAAAGCTCTGGGTCGCGACCAGGATCGCGGCGCCGTCCGGCGCGACCGCGACGCGGTCGACGAACGGGCTCTGGCCCGGTGAACTCGTGGCCGACTCGATGAGCCGCCGCACCTGGCCGTTCGCCGTGATGACGAAGTAGCCGTAGAGCTCGAGGCCGTTCGCGAGCCGCCGGTAGGCGTACAGCGAGCCGCCGGCGCCGGGGAGCGCGAGCCGCGCAGCGCCGGGAACATCGGCCCAGTGGCGCGCGCGGTCCTGGGCGAAGGAGTTGATCGCCGTGCGACCGGCGCACTCGATCGGCAGCAGCGTGATGCCTTGGAGTTGGGAGATCGCGGTCGCGGGTGCGACACCGCTGGGGTCGATCACGAAGACACCGCCGACGCCGCCGGGCTGGCCTTGGAATGCGGCGACTTGCGCCGCCGCGAGCGGCGCGAGGAGCGTGGCGGCGAGGAGGGTGCGGAGGGGTTGCTGGACGTACTGAAGCATGGTGTCGATCTCGGGCGCATCGAGAGCGGTCGGACGATTCCGGGCGTCTGGGGTGGTCGAAATCGTCCACCCGCGGCCCGTCGCTGCCCCTTGGCAAGCCCCGTTCCCAGGACCGCCCGCTCGCTCGCGTACTCCTCCAAACCTAGCGCAAGGCGCCGATTTCGGGGCCAAGGGCAGATGTCATTTTTGCCACGCGCGCCCGACTGTGCGGCGCTGTCTGGAACTCGGATGGAGCCAACGGGTCCTGTCCACGAATCAGATTGGTCGATTTATGGCCGAGGGAGGCCTTATTCAGGGGCTGGCGGGCCCGGAGCCGTCCGTCCGCGTTCTCGGGCCCGTCCCGGGCACTTTCGACAATTTTCGGGTTTGGCACGGGCGCGTGGTCTACGTCTTGCACCTCCCCCTGACGTGAGCGTGAGCTTCTCCGGCCCGGAATCCTGGCCAGAGACCGACCGCCGGCAGCAGCCACGCTCGCCCGCCGAAAAATCGTCCACCCGGGGACGGGGAGACGAATTCGGCGCTCCAACGAACTAGCCAACGACTCCAAGAACCCCTGAAAAGACCGGCCGCCCACGGCGGCCCCCCAAGAACCATGAAGCTCTCGAACCTCAACACCCTTCGTCCCTCTCTGGCCGCCGCCGCGCTCCTCGCGCTCACCCCGGCCGCCTTCAGCCAGGCGACCCTCTCGGGCTCGACCCTGACGGTCAACGGCTCGCCCTCCGACGACGTGATCACGGTCGTGTTCGACGTGCTGCCCGGCGTCGCCACCGTGTTCGGCGTCCCCGGCACTCCGGACGGCACGCAGTTCACCGGCGTGCTCAAGCTCGTCGCCCGCACCTTCGACGGCGCCGACACCGTCAACGTCCAGTCGCTGTCCGCCACGCCGCCGGAGCTCGACCTCGACACCGGCGCGCAGGAGTCGACCGTGCTGATCGACATCCAGACCCCGTTCGGGCTGCTCCCGACCTACTCCAAGGCGCTCGTGCGCGGCGGCGTGGCCAAGGACACGGTCAAGTTCCAGGTCACGGACAACGCCTTCGGCGCGACCTTCGACTGGACGGTGTTCGGCGGCGAAGGTGAGAACGAGGCCACGGTCGCCTTCTCGTCCGACGTGCTCGGCGGCGTCACGACGCTGAACTGGCGCTACTTCGGCGGCGCGCTGCTCGACAAGGTCGGCCTGGACTTCAACACCAAGGCGAACACGCTCAACGTGAACGGCTTGGGTCTGATGGGGGCGAGCGGCGACGAGTGGGTCGTCAAGGTGAACGGCGACAGCAACACCACCGCGCGCGTGGCCAACAACCTGCGCCTGGGCGCCGGCGGCGACACGGCGCTGGTCGACGTCACCAACTGCGCCACGACGATCCTGCGCGGCGGGATCGAAGGCGGCGAGGGCGACGACACCCTGTCGCTGGTCACCAGCAGCTCGGCCTCGGGCAGCCCGGTGCTCCTCGGCGGCCTGGGCAACGACACGACGCTGATCAACGTCGGCCAGGCCCTGCTGGCCGGCTCGAGCCCGCGGCAGCTGGCGGGCGAGGGCAACGACACGGTCAGCATGCTGGTCGGCGCCGCGCTGCTCGGCACTCCGTTCAGCGACGGCGGCCCGGGCAACGACAGCTTCACCGGCGTCGGCGCGTTCGTGAACTTCGAGTGATGCGCGCCTGACCCCTCGTACAGGGCCTTCCACGGCCCCCCCGCGGCGCGTCCGTTCGCAGGCAACTCGGACGGGCGCGCCGTCTTCGTTGGGGACGCACGGGTCCAGTTCGTGGACCGCGGGCCGGCCCGCCACGCGGCGCGCGACCCAGTAAGCTTGTTCTTTGGCCTCCGTGCGAGGCGAGCCTGGCTCGGAACGACGCTTGCGCAGCGCCCGGGCGCCTCGGCCCACACCTATGACACCCACCAACCTCCGCGCCCTGTTGACCTCTGGCCTGCTTCTGGCGGGCCTTGTTCCCCTTGCCGGGGCGCAGGTGCTCTTCTTTTCCGGGCCGCCGGGAGGCTCGGGCAACGTGGTGCGCGTCGACCGCGCATCCGGCCAGCCCGGGCTGACCGTCGCCGGCCTCGACAACGTCCGGCTCCTGCGCATCGACCGGACCGGTCGCGTCGAGCTCGACCAGCTCCGCCCCGACCGGGCCCGCCTGCGCACCGACATCCCGCTGGCGAGCCGCCTCGATCTGCCCGCCGGCGCCGGCTCGCTCTACCGCTTCCAACGTCCGGTTCCCGGCGGCTTCGAGTTCGGACTGTTCGTCGTCGACGCCGCGGGCGACGCGCGGATCGTGTTCCAGCAGGCCGGCCTCGGCGCGGCCGGTGACCTCGCCCCGTTCAGCCCGTTCGTGGCCGTCGCACCGAACGGGGACCGCGTCCTGGTGCTCACCGACCTCGCCGCCGGCGGCGACGCGATCGAAGTCGAGCTCGCCACGGGCGCGCAGATCGTGCGCACCAGTGCGCTGCCGCCGCAGAGCTTTGCAGACTCGGGCGCGCACATCGGCGCCGGCTGGGCCGTGGTGGCGAGCGCTGCGGGCGTCTGGCGTTTCCCGCTCGTTCAACCCGGCGACGCGCAGGTGGTCGACTTCGGCGCGCCCGCGCCGGCGCACTTCAGCGCTGAAGTCGCACTCAGTCGCAACGGCCAGTTCGCCGTGACGACCGCCGGCCTCGCGCCGGGTCAGCAGCACGTCTTCGCGTTCGGCCCCAGCGGCGCCGCGGTCCAGGTCACCGGCGCGCTCGACGACCTGTCGCCGGCTGGCTACCAGCCGCAGCACCGCCACGGTCCGTACCTGGCGATCTCGGACGACGGCTCGCACGTCGCGTGGCGCGTGCAGACCGCCGTGTCGACCGAGGCCTTCCTCGCGCGCACCAGCTTGCCGGCGCCGCGGCACCTCACGCACGACGTCAACTTCATCGACACGATCGATGAGATCGGCGACTTCTTCTTCCGACCGGGCACGAACCGGCTGGTCTTCGCCGCCGGGGAAACCGCGCAGGGCGGCGCGCCGATCCTCGAGAACCTCGACTACTACTCGGCGGAGCTGCCGGCGAGCGGCGCGGAGCAGTTGCTCAACCTGACGCTCTCGAGCGGTGTCGCCGCTCCGCCCTTCGTGCAACCGGCGGATCTCGAGCCGTTGCTGAACGTCTTCGATCCCGCGTCGGGGCTCATCCTGCTGCACACCACCGCCTCGGGCGGCTCGGGGGACCTGATCGTGGCCGACTCGGCGACGCCGGGTCTGAGCGTCGCGCTGCCGAACGTCAAGGACCTCCAGTTCCTCGAGGCCGCCGGCGGCGTCGTGTGGGCCGCCGTGCGCCGCTCGAACGGCGCCAAGCCCGTCGAGGTGTTTCGCTTCGACCCCGCGCTCGTCGGCGCGGGCGCGCCGCTGCTCAGCGTGAACAGCGCGCACCTGTGCGATCGCTTCGCGCCCGGGCCGGGCACGTGGGCGGCCTTCGTCGAGCGCACGCCCAACAAGGAGCGCCTGTGGCGCTTCGATCCTTCGGCCGGCGCGCTGGTGAAGTTCTCCGAGCGCGCGCTGTTTTACGGACCGACGCTGACTTGGACGCCGAGCGGTGAGCTCGCGTTCTCCGTGGGCCAAGGCGGAGTGCTCTCGCTGTTCGCCGTGTGGCCCACGAACGCGCCTGTCCTGCGTCTGCCGACTCCGGTTGCGCCCGGATTCCTGCTTCCGGGCGTCTGACGCACGCGCAGGAGATCTGCGCTTCGCTTTCTCGTCTCTCCGCTCCTCGCCCGAATGTCGGGCGCCTGTGCCGGCACGCCGCGTTGGCTAGCCTGCGCCGCCCACCAAGGAGAGAGAGATGACCAAGATCGAAGACGACCGCGCGCCGCTCGACAAGGCGCTGGCCAATCTGAAGAACACGCTGCTGGTGCTGTCGGGCTCGGATGCGACGGCGGCGGGGGCGATCCACGATGCGGCGCAAGAGAGCATCAGCGAGTCGTGGCGCAAGACGTTTTGGGTCGCCAACCTCGAGCTGTTGACCAGCGCCGAGCTCGAGAGCGAGAGCGCGAAGTTGTTCGCCCGCGGCGGCCGTTACGCGCTCATCGGGCGCTGCAAGGGCGAAGACGGCCGGCTGCACCGCGCCATCGTCGCGCGCGGCTACCACGCGGACCTGCTCGACTCGGGCGGCAAGCCGGACGTGATCAAGATCCGCCGCGCCTTCAACAACGCCGACAAACCGCGGAGCTGCTGAGCCATGCGCCATATTCTCCTCGTTCCGCTCGCGCTCGTCGCGGGCGCGTGTGCGGCTGAGCGCGGCGCGAATCCGCCCAAGACCGAACTCGCCAAGGCGCTGTACTTCAGTGAGCTCGACCACCGCGAACACGCGCATGGGCTGAGCCAGTCCAAGGTCGAGAGCGGCGACCAACGCGCCGTCGAGCGCGTTCCGTGGGGCCGGCCGATCGACTTCGAAAGCCGGCTCGAGATCGAGCTGCTCGATGCGCAGAACCTGGGCGCCCAGGCCGTTCCGGGTGCGGTGCTCGAGACCGCGCAAGTGCGCGGCAGTCTGCGCGTGCGGCGCGAGCTGATCGACGCGTTGCCGCAGATCTACGCCAAGCGCGAGGCGGCGCTGCGCGCCTACGACGAAGCTCGATCCGACGCTGAGTTCGAGACGGCCCTGACGCCGTTCCTCACGTTGGAGGAGGAACTCATCGAGCGTTTCGAAGCGCTCTATCCCGACGACCCGCAGGCGGCCGACGCCGACGCACGTCTCGAGTTGCGCCGCAGCATGGCCGCGGACTTCAGCCGCGCGTTCAGCAGCACCGAGGGCGCGCGCAAGTTCTCGGAGGCCTTGCAGCGCGAGATCGTGCGCGTCGAGCAACAACTCGACGCCACGCTCGCGCAGGTGCGTCGACGCGAGGCGCGCCTGCGCATCGAGGCGTTCCTCTCGCGCGGCGGCGACACCTCGTCGCCCACGGCGTTGCACGTCGAGGGCTACGACACGATCGACGAGAAGCGCGTCGCGAGCTCCGATCGATTCGGGCTCCTGCTCAGCGCAGCCGAACGCGCCGAGCTCGTCGCGTTGCTGAACGACGCGAAGGCGCTTTCCGACGCCCTCAACCGCGCGCGCGCCAGCGGCGCGAAGCTCTCCGATGCGCTGCGCGAAGTGCGTTCCGAGCTCGCGCGCAAGCTGGCCGACCAGGCGGCGGACTTCGAGGCGCTGGCCGAGGCGATCCGCGGCCGCGAAACGCTGCTGCGCGAGACGGGCGAAGCCTTCGAGCAGTTCCTCGAGGACGCGCGCGAGGTGCTCGCGGATGCAGGCGATCAGGCCGTGGCGGACGCGGTGCAGCAAGCGCGTCAACAACTCACGCACTTCGAGCAGTCGTCGGCGGCCTTGCAGCGCGTGCTGGCGCTGCTCGACGACGCGCGCAAGCTGCGCGATCTGTGGCGCAACGCCTCTGCGGGGGATGTGCTCCCGGCGATCGAAGCGAGCGTCGCGTGGGTCGAAGCTCTCGGCGAGCTCGACAGCGACCTCGACACGCTGGCTCAGCACATCGACGGCGGAGTCGTGCGCTTCCAGGCCAAGCTCAAGGAGCAGCTCGCGCAGCTCGCGGCGAGCACGCGCGGCGAGCTGCAACAGAAGTTCGATGCGTCGCTGGGTCCCAAGCTCAAACTCTGGGGCCAGCTCGGCGAGGGTATGGTCGCCAAGCTGCGCTGGGTCGGAAAGCTGCTCGGCGTCGCGCCGCAGCTCGAGCCCGTGTCGCTGGACGTGCAGGCGCCCAACGTGGTCGACGTGCCCATCGAGGACGCGCCGGACACCTTCGTCGCGCTCAAGGGTTCGACGGCGCGGGTCGGCGACACGCTCGAGGTGCGCGCTTCGCTGCTCGTCGACGGGAAGGTCGAGTCGTCGAGCTCGGCGTTGTTCTCCGTGGCGCGCCTGGGATGGCACGCGCAGTTCGCGCCGTCGGTCGTGCTCGTCTCCGCCGACAAGCTCGCCGGCCAGAGCGACGACGCCGGGTTCTCGCCCGCGCTCGCGTGGATGCTGCGCTACACGCCGCGGCCGGATCAGACCGGTTTCTGGAACGACTTCAGCCGCTGGACGCGCTGGGGCATCGGCCCGCACGCCGCGTTGCTCAATTTCGATCCGGACAACGACACCGAGATCGGACTGGGCCTGACGCTCGGACTGTGGGGCGAAATCCTGCAGTTCGGCGCGGGCTACAACCTGATGGCCGACTCGAGCGACGAGGCGCGGATCTACTACTACGTCGGCTCGAGTTTGATCCCGATGCTGCAGGCGCTCGACGCCGACTGAGCGCGCGCGAACCCCGGGCTACTCGACGACGTACCAGCGCCGCAGCGAGTAGCCCGGGTCGAGCGCGAACAGCTGCACGCCGCGCACGCGTTGGCGCAGCGCGAGCCGGCGTGCGGCCCACAGTCCGAACATGCACGGTTGCAGTTGGTGCACACGCGCCTGCAGCGCGTGGAACAGCGCGCTCGAGCGCTGTGGGTCGAGCTCGAGCTGCAGCCGAGCGATCAACGCGTCGGTCTGTTCGTCGCGCAGGCCCCAGCGGTTGGCGCTCGAGCCGCTGGCCCACTTGGAGTGCCACAGCGGCTCGGGATCGCTGAGGTAGCTCGACGCGAGCGTGAGTGCGGCCGCTTCGAAGTCGCGCTTGCGCAGCGCGTCGCTGAAGGCCGCCGGATCGCGCCCGTCCAGGCGCAGCGTCACGCCGACTGCGCTCCAGTCGGACTGCAACGCCTGCGCGAGCTTGACCGTGACGTCGGCGCCGCTCGCGTACATGTAGTCGATCTCGAGCGCAGCGCCGTCCTTGTCGACGCGGCCGTCGCCGTCGCGGTCGATCCAGCCCGCCTGCGCGAGCAAGCGTTCGGCGCGCGTGCGGTCGAACGCGACGGGCGCGAGCGCGCGGTCGTAGTGCGGCGCGAAGGCCGGCTGTTCGCCAGTGACACGCTCGGCGAGACCGCGGTAGAGGCCCGTGCGGATCGCCTCCCAGTTCGACGCGTGGGCGAGTGCGAGCCGCACGCGCGCGTCGGAGAGCTCCGGCCGCGCGAGGTTCCAGGCCGTCACGCTGAGCGAGGGTGTCGCGAGCAGCGCCTTGTAGCCCTGCGCCGCGAAACGCTCCGTCGCCGTGCGCTCGCCGAAGTAGTCCTCGATCGAGAGCCGATCGAACACGTCGACTTCGCCGTCTTCGAACGCGGCCAGCGCCGCGCTCGCATCGCGGAACGCACGCCAGCTCAGCCGCTCGAGCCAGCCGCCGCGCTGCGCGTCGAAATAGCCGTCAAAACGCTGCGCCTCGACGCGCTCGTTCGTGAAGTCCGTGACGCGGTACGGCCCCAGGCCGATCCACGCGCGGTTGGCCGGGTGTTCGTTGACGAAGCGGCCTTGTTCCTCGGCGCTCGCATCGAGCTTGCGTTTGGGATTGTCCGCATCGGCGAGGTCGTACACGTGCGAAGGCAGCAGCGTGAAGCTCTCGTCGAAGGCCGCTTCGGCCAGGAAGTACGGTTTGGCGTAGCGGAACGCAACGCGCCCGTCCTCGAGCACACGCGCGCTCTCGACCTTCTCGAACAGCGCGCGCTTGCGGTCGCAGCGCACGTGCGGATTGCGCAGGCACTCGAACGTGAACAGCACGTCGCGCGCGTCGAATTCATGGCCGTCGTGCCAGCGCACGCCGCTGCGCAGCGTGAACACCAGCTCGAGCGCGTCGCCGTCGCGGCGCAGCTCCCACGCGCTGGCGAGCGCCGGCTCGAGCTTCCACGTCTCCCAGTCGCGGCGCAGCAGACTCTCGTGCGTTTCGTAGAGGATCTGGCGCGCCACGCCCGAGCTTTCGAGCAACGCGTTCAAGCTCGGAGGCAACGCTGGAACGGCGACCACGACGCTACCGCCGCGGCGCGGCGCGAGCTCCTCGCCGCGTTTGGGATGGTGTGCGTCGACTTGCACCGGGCCGGCGTGCGGCGTCGGGAAGCCCGTGGAGGCCTGCAGCGCGAGCGCGAGGAAGAGCGTGAACATCTGGGTCGGCTCCACCGTACGCGGCGCGCGGCGCGCGCGCCAAGCAGGCGCCGTGTTCAGCTCAGGTGTTCGTACAGGATCGATGCGCCGATGAGGATCAGCAGCAGCCCTGCGCCCACCTGAGCGAGTCGGCGGCCGCCCTCGGGAATGCGTCGGCCGAGCAGAAAGCTCGCGGTCACACCCACGGCTGTTGCGACAGCCGCGCTCAACGCGATCCAGCCGACGGGCGCTTGGGCGAGCGCGAGGCCGAAGCCGACGGCGACGCCGTCGAGGCTCGTCGCGACCGCGGCGGCCAGCACGGTGAGCAGGCTGAGTTCGCGAGCAGGCGCCTCTTCGGACTGGCGCGCTTCGAGCAGCGATTTCAGCCCCAAACCGGCGAGCACCGCGAACGCAATCCAGTGGTCGAAACGTTCGAACCAGGCCGCGACGTTCGCAGCGATGGCCCAGCCGAGCAGCGTCAGTACGCCGTGCACTAGGCCGAACGCCGCGCCGACGAACACGGCCACGCGGCGGCGCGAAGCGCCTGCACGCAGGCCGAGCGCGAGGGCGACGAGCGTGCTGTCGACCGCCAGGCCGAGCCCGAGCAACACCACCGCCCACGGCGCCATGCGCGCATCCTCGCCGCGCGGCGTCTCAGTAACCAGCCTGCTTGTCGACCACGTTGAGCAGCGGCTCGCCGGCGCCGAAGCGCCGCAGGTTGTCGCGCAGCAGTTCCCAACTGCGCTCGTCGGTGAGCTGCGCGTCCGCGGCGACGTGCGGAGTGATCACAACGTTCTTCGCGCGCCACAGCGCGTGATCCGCCGGCAGCGGTTCGGGATCCGTCACGTCCAGGCACGCGCCGCCGAGCCTGCCGCTCTCCAGCGCGGCGAGCATGGCATCCGTGTCGACCACCTTGCCGCGCGCGATGTTGATCAGGATGGCGCCCGGCTTCAGCGCGGCGAAGGCGCGCGCGTCGAACAGGCGCTCGGTCTCGCTCGTGAGCGGCACGCACACCGCGACCACATCCGCTTCGCCGAGCAGCTCGAGCAAGTCCTCGGGCTTTCCGACGCGCTCGACGTAGCTCGGCCGTTCGCCGTTCGTGCGCCGTGTGGCGATCACGCGCATGCCGAAACCGTGCGCGCGCACGGCGACCTCGCTCCCGATCCCGCCGAGCCCGACGACGAGCATCGTCTGGCCAGCCAGCGCGGTCGCGGACGACTCCGCGCCGCCGCGTTTCCACTCGCCTCGCGTTTGCCGCTCGGCGTACACACGCAGGTTGCGCGTGAGCGTGAGCAGCATCGCGAACGAGTGGTCCGCGATCGCCGGCCCGTGCGCGCCACGCATGTTCGTGAGCACGACGCGCTCGTCCTCGAGCGCTGCGATGCCCATGTAGCGGTCGACCCCAGCGCTCATCGCTTGCACCCAACGCACGTTGCTCGCGCGCTCGAGGAACTCCTGGTTTGCGAAGCGTGCATCGACGCCGTGCGCTTCGCTCGCGCGCGCCAGCGCCTGCTCGCGCGAGAGGCCGGTGACCACGCGCACGTTGGGTGCGACGCGGGCGAGCTCGTCGAGCTCCGCTTTGCTGAGCTCGCCAGCGAAGAACGTCAGCTCACCCGCAGGCCGCTCGATCGCCACGCGCGCATTGCGCAGTGCGCTCGCGTCCTCGTGCTGCAACTTGGTCGGCGCGCTTGTTTGGCACGCGACGAGGAGCGCGGCCGCCAAACCGAGGGTGGAGGCCAACTTCGAGCGACCGTTCAGAAGGCTGAGCATGGGGCGGGTTGTCGATCGCGGGACATGGAGCGGAGTGTGCGAACACTGCAGCGCTTCAACGCGTGGAGCGCGCGCTGGCTCAGAACGCGAAACCGAGGACGGCGCCGAACTGCGTGTAGTCGGCGTCGAGGTTGTTGCCGTTGATGTCGAAGTCCGTGCCCAGCAGCGAGCGCGCTTCGAGGCCCATATAGAGCGCTTCGGTCAGGCGGAAGTCGACGCCGCCGCGCAGCAGGCCGCCGAACGAGCTGTCGTCGCCGCTGCTGCCGTTGACCTCGGTCTCGGCTTGAACGAAGGCGAGGCCGGCGCCGACGTACGGCCGCACGCGCGCGTCCGGCGACGTGAGGAACACGCGCGCACCGACGTCCACTTGGATCAGCGTTCCCGTGATGTCGAAGAACTGCACTCCGCCCGCGGGGCCCAGCGTCTGGTTGGGCACGCTGTTGACGATCTTCTCGTCGTTCGAATAGCTCGCACCGACGCTCCAGGCGAAACGGCCGTCGCCGAACATTCGCGAGTAGTCCAGTCCAACCGCGAACTGCTCCTCGACGGGCTCGAGGTCGTCCCCGAGGTCACGCTGGCCGACGACGATGTCGATGCGGTGGTCGCGCGGCCCGACGTTTTGTGCGGGCGCGGCGAGCGGGGCAGGCGTCACGCTCGCGCATGCGCCGAGCGCGGAGGACAGCAGGGTGAGCACGAAGATCGAACGGGGAGCCGGCTTGGACTGATGCATCGAAACGTGGTTGGGTTCCGAGGGGACTGGGCGAGTTTGAAGGTCAGCGCGAGCCGCGTTGATGGCGTGCGTTCGCGCGCCTTGGGGCCGCAGATTGTGCGCGCCGGGCCACGCCCGCGGAAGTCGTCAAGTGCGCCGCCCGCGCCGATGGAACTCGTGTCCAGAGCCGCTCGACGCCAGCCTGCGCGGCTATTCTGGATCGAGCGCCGTGAGCTTCCTGAGCAGCATCGTCGTTTCGCTCGTCGCTGGTTTCTCGCCGGCGCAGTCGGCTGCATCCGCGGCCGCCGACGAGACGCACTTCGAGAGCAAGGTGCGGCCCTTGCTCGTGCAGCACTGCTACGAGTGCCACTCGAGCGCGAACGTGCGTCCGAAGGGCAGCTTGCGCGTCGACTCGCGTGCGGCGCTGCTCGAGGGCGGACTCAGCGGGCCCGCGCTCGTGCCTGGCGATGTCGAAGCGAGTCTGCTCGTCGAAGCCGTGCGCTACGGCGACGCGCTGCAGATGCCGCCCAACGGCAAGCTCACGGACGGCGAGATCGCGCTGTTCGAGGAGTGGGTGCGGCGCGGCGCGGTGTTCCCCGAGTCGGCGAGCAGCGACGTCGCCGCACCGAGCGGTCCCGTCGCTGCGAAAGCGAGCGAGTTGTGGGCGCTCGAGCCGCTGGTTGACCAAACGCCTCCGACGCCGCGCGATGACTCTTGGTGCTCCAACGAGATCGATCGCTTCGTCCGCGCGCGCCACGAACAACTCGGCCTCGCGCCGGCGCCGCGCGCCGACAAACGCACGCTGCTGCGCCGCTTGAGTTTCGATTTGACGGGCCTTCCGCCGTCGCTCGCCGAACTCGAGGAGTTCGAACGCGACAGCGCGCCCAACGCGTGGGAGCGCGCGGTCGACCGCTTGCTTGCGTCGCCGCACTACGGCGAGCGTTGGGGCCGCTACTGGCTCGACCTCGCGCGTTACTCCGACTCGAACGGGCTCGACGAAAATCTCGCGATGAGCCACGCCTGGCGCTACCGCGATTGGGTCGTGCGCGCGCTCAACCAGGACTTGCCGTACGACCAATTTGCGACTTGGCAGATCGCCGGCGACTTGCTGCCCGAAGCGGACGACGAGCAGCAGACCAAGGACCAGATCGCGGCGACGGGATTCCTCGTGCTCGGCCCGAAGATGCTCGCCGAGCAGGACAAGGAGAAGCTCGTCTACGACGTCGTCGACGAGCAGATGGACGTGGCCTGCCGCACGTTCGTCGGGCTCACGATGGGCTGCGCGCGCTGCCACGACCACAAGTTCGATCCGATCAGCCAGGCGGACTACTACGCGCTCGCCGGCGTGTTCAAGAGCACGGCGACGATGGACAACCTGGGCTTCGTGTCGGGTTGGAACGAGCGCGAACTCGGTCGCGCGGCGGACATCGCGGCCCGGCGCGAACACGTCGAGAAGCTCGGCGCCGCACGCGCGGAGCTCGACAAGCTGCGCAGCGAAGCAGACGAGGAATTGGTGCGGCGCTGGGCCGCGGATACGTCGCGCTACATGCTCGCGGCGGCGCACGCCACGCGCGGCGCGCTGCTGCTCGAGGCGGAAGAGCAGAGCCGCGGCAACTTGATCGTCGACCGCGAGCAGTACGGCTCGGCGCAAACGGTGATCACGCGCACCGGCAACGCCGGCCGGCAGTACGCGGAGTTCGATCTGACCGTCGCGAGCGCCGGGCGACGCCAGCTCGAGGTGCGCTACGCCGCGCAGAGCTCGCGGCCCGTGCGCGTGTTGCTCGACGGCGAGCTCGTGTTCGAGAACGCGCTGGCCGAGACGACGGGTTCGTGGAATCCCGACGGACAGCGCTGGGCGCAGGTCGGCGTGCTCGAGTTGCGCGCGGGCCGCAACGTGCTGCGCCTCGAGCGCGAGCACGACATGCCGCACTTCGACAAGCTCGCGCTGATCGACGTTGCGCCCGGCCGCGAGCGCAGCGACTGGCCGATCGAAGGCAATCCGTGGGCCGCCGGCCTCGCGCCGGAGCTCGTGCGCGCCTGGACGCTCACGTTGATGGCCAGCGCGCGCCGCGACGATCCAGTCTTCGGGCTGTGGAACGCGTGCGCGACGCTCGAGGGCGAGCGTTTCGAGGAAGAGTTCGAGCGCCTGCGTGGCGAGCGCGACGCCGGCCGAATCGCGACCTGGAACCCGTTCGTGCTGGGGCTACTCGACGCGCTTGCGCCGAGTTCGCCGCGCGAGCTCGCCGGCCGTTACCAGGCGCTGTTTTCCGCGGCGGAAGCGGCCTGGCGCACGCGGCGCCGCGAAGGTGACAAGCTCATCGAGAAGCTCGACGACGCCGGGCTCGAGGCGCTGCGGCTCGCGCTGCGCGGCGGCGAGAGTCCGCTGCGGCTCTCGACCGAGGCGATGGCGCCGCACCACGCGGAAGCGACGCGCGCGGCCATCGCGGCCGCACTTGAGAAGGTGCAAGCGCTCGAGCACACGTTGCCGCCGGAGTTCGAGCGTGCGCTCGCCGTACGCGACGCGTCCGAGGTCGGCGACGTGCCCGTGTTCAAGCGCGGCAGCCACCTCGACAAGTGCGAAGTTGCGACGCCGCGCGGCTTCTTCTCCGCGCTCGAGCTGCCGCTCGAGCCGCCCGCGATTCCCGTCGGCGCCAGCGGCCGGCTCGAGTTCGCGCGTTGGCTGTTCGATCCGCGCAATCCGCTGACGGCGCGTGTGATTGTGAACCGCCTGTGGCAGGGCCACTTCGGCCGCGGTTTGGTGGCGTCGAGCTCGAACTTCGGCGCGCGCGGCGACGCGCCGACGCACCCGGAGTTGCTCGACTGGCTCGCGCGCGAGCTCGTGCAGCGCGGCTGGTCGCTCAAGAGCCTGCACCGCACGATCCTGCTCTCGGAGACCTACCGCATGTCGGCTCGCGACGACGCCCAGGCGCGCGCCGTCGACCCCGAGAACCTCGCGCTGTGGCGCTTCGAGCGCCGCCGCCTCGATGCGGAAGCCGTGCGCGACAACGTGCTCGCGCTCTCCGGCCAGCTGCAGCGCGAGATCGGCGGCTCGTTGTTCATGGTCGGCAACCGCGGTTACGTCACGAACGATCAATCGAACGACGCGGTCAACTACGAGTCGCCGCGGCGCTCGCTGTACTTGCCGATCGTGCGCAACGCGATGCTCGATCTGTTCGTCGCCTTCGACTACCCCGATCCGAGCGTCACGGTCGAAGCGCGGCCGAACACGACTTCGCCGTCGCAGGCGCTGTACCTGATGAACAGTCCGCTGCTGCGTTCGGCGAGCGAAGCCGTGGCCGCCGCGACGCAGGACCACGCCGAGCCGCGCGCGCGGATCGTCGCGCTGTACGAACGCGTGCTGCTGCGCGCGCCCAGCGAACGTGAGCTGGCCCGCGCGCTCGCTTTCGTGCTCGACGAGCCGCTCGAGGGCGGCTTGCGCGTCGCCGCCAACGTCGGCGAGAGCGCCCCGAGCGAGGCGCGCACGCGGCGCGACCCGTGGCGTGAGCTCGCGCACGTGTTGCTGAGCTCGAGCGAAGTGCTGTACGTCGACTGAGCGCCGACGCCGCGCCGTCGCGCTCGACTACTGCCAGTCGATGCGCAGCGCGGAGCTCCAGTTGCTCGCTCCGCACGGTCCGGTGGGGTCGCGGAACCAAGCCTGGTAACCGCGTGTGACGCCGCTCGTCACCGCGCCCCGCGCGACGATTGAAACCGTCGTGGTGCACGAGCCGCTCGCGTCGGTGGCGGTTGTCTCCAATCGCACGCTCGGCGCTCCCACACAACGCAGACCCGCGCCGAACGGCGTCGTGGGCATGATCGGACCTTGCACGAACACGGTGCTCTTCAGCGCCGGCGCGTTGCTGAGCTCGAGCACGAGAGCGTCGTCGACGACGCGGTTGGAGCCGCTCGCGGCCAGTCGCGCGCCGAAGCCGCCGGAGTGCGCGCAGCCTTCGCCGCCGCCGGGCACGCTCGCGTTCGAGCATGGGCACATGCCCGACGATCCGTCGCCGTCGCACAGCGGCGTGCTCACGTCGCCCCGCGGCACGAGCAGCACGATGCCCGCGTGGCCCGTCGTCGGATTCGATGCGAAGGTCGCGATCTGCCGGCTGTCGTTGATCCGGCCGACGGCGAGCGTGCCGAGGAACCACGTGCCGACGGGCGCGCTGATCAGGTTCTGGGTCGCGAAGACGCCCAACCCCGTGAGGTGCACGAAGGCCGACGCCACGTTCCAGGACGTGACGTCGCCGCGGTCGTTGATGCTGCCGGCGCCGTTGTTCGCGCCGCAGGTTGTGAGCAGCTCCCAACCAACACCGTCGGTGTAGCGCGCCGCGAAGCGGTAGCAGGTGCTGCTCGTCGAGATCGCGACTCCGGCGACCTGTCCGGCTTCGTTGATCGACCCGCCGAGCGTCGACGCGAAGTTTCCCGGCGGCAGGCCCAGGTCCTCGAGCACGAACGTGTTCAGGTTCAAGCGCGCGCAACGCGTCGAGTAGCACACGACCTGGCGCTGGTTGTTGATCGCAACGGGGTCGAATGCGCCGGTGAAGCTGAGGTCCAAGACTCCGCCCGGCGCCGTGAACAGGACCGCGCGTTGGTAGGCGCCTTGCGAGAAGCCGACGATGTCGCCGACCTCGTTGAGGGCCTTGGCGACGCTTCCCACGTTGCCCGGGAGCTTGCCGAGTTCCTGCACGACATATCCGCCCGCGCCGCTCGGCGTCCACAGCGCGGCCACGCCGCCGAAGCCCGGATCCGCATACGTGGTCGAGCTGACGGAGCCGACGATTTGGCCCGCGTTGTTGATGTCGTACACGCGGCTGCTGACGCGGCCAGGCGGCAGCGGGAGGGGCGTGATCGGCTGTGTGCGGCTCGCGACCCAGCCGCGCTCGCTCGCCGGCGCAAGTGGCGCGGTCCCGATCATGCGCCCGTAGTCGTTGAGGTCGGTGAGGCCGGTGGTCGCGCCGATGAACTCGACGTCGTAGACCGGGGCCTGAGCGCGCGACAAACCGCCGAGCAGGCACAGCACAAACAAGGTGTTCTTCATGATGAGGCCACACCTACGAAACCCGCGTGCCCAGGCCTGTGCGCTGCTGTGCGCAGTCGGGCGCAAGCTGCTGTGCGCTGCTGCTTTGTGAGCGCCCGCGGCGCGCAGCTCCGGTGCGACGCCGCGCGCGCATCCACGAGTTGGACAGATTCGCCAAGGACTGGACGGCGCGACCGCTCAGGCGCGAAAGCGGTGGTACGCTCGGACACGCGATGCCGCTCGACTTCCTGCCGCCGCACTCTCGCCGCGAACTGCTCGCCGGTTTGGGCGCGGGATTCGGCGCGGTCGCGCTCGGCGGGCTCGCGCGCGGTTTGGGTTTGAGCGACAGCGCCAATCCACTCGCCGCGCGCGCGCCGCACTTCGCCCCGCGCGCCAAACGCGTGATCTTCCTGTTCATGCACGGCGGGCCGAGCCAGGTCGACACGTTCGACTACAAGCCGCTGCTCCAGCGCGACCACGGCAAGCCGCTGCCCTTCGCCAAGCCGCGCATCCAATTCGCGCAGACGGGCAATTTGCTCGCTTCTCCGTGGAAATTCGCGCAGTACGGCGAGTCCGGTGCGTGGGTGAGCGAGCTGTTCCCGACTGTCGCGACGCAGGTCGACAAGTTGTGCTTCCTCAAGTCGCTGTGGGGGACCAACGAAGCGCACGGCGGCGCGCTGCTCGCGTTGCACACCGGCTCGGCGACCTTCGTGCGGCCGAGCATGGGCTCGTGGGCGCTCTACGGATTGGGCAGCGAGAACGAGAGCCTGCCGGGTTTCATCACGATCTGCCCGACGCTCGGCCACGGCGGCGTGAACAACTGGTCGAGCGCGTTCCTGCCGGGCATCTACCAAGGCACGCCGATCGGCAATGCGAGCGTGCCCGCCAAGGACGCGGCCATCGCGCACCTTGTCGGCGATCCCGCGGCGCGCGAGGCGCAGCGTCGCCAGCTCGACCTGCTCGGCGAGCTCAACCGCGAGCACCGCGAACAGCGCGAAGCGGACGCGGCCCTCGACGCGCGCATCGCGTCGTACGAGCTGGCCTTCCGCATGCAGACCGAAGCGCCGGAGCTGTTCGACCTCTCACGCGAATCGAGCGAGACGCACAAGCTGTACGGCATCGACGATCCGCTCACGGAGAACTTCGGCCGCCAGTGCCTGCTCGCGCGCCGCCTGAGCGCGGCCGGCGTGCGCTTCGTGCAGTGCACGCACAGCTACAAGTGGGACCAGCACGAGAATCTCGCTGCGGACCACGCGAAGAACGCGCGCGAGGTCGACAAGCCGATCGCGGGCCTGCTGCGCGACCTCGAAGCGCACGGCATGCTCGAGGACACGCTCGTGATCTGGGGCGGCGAGTTCGGCCGCACGCCGGTCGCGCAGGGAACCAACGGCCGCGACCACAACCCGCACGGCTTCACGATGTGGCTGGCGGGCGGCGGAACCAAGCGTGGCTTCAGCTACGGCGAGACCGACGACTACGGCTTCTACGCGGCGAAGGACCGCGTCCACATCCACGACTTCCACGCCACGCTGCTCGCGCTGCTCGGCCTGGACCACGAGAAGCTGACCTACCGCTACGCGGGCCGCGATTTCCGCCTCACGGACGTCGCCGGCCGCGTGGTGAAAGAGATCTTCGCCTGAGCTGCGCGCGCGGCGCGCGTCTCAGTCCGGCTTGGCATCCGTCGGTGCGGGCGTGACCTTTTTTCCCGCGCCGCGCAGGCCGGCGAGCTTCTCGAGCATCTGGAACCAGAACGGCGCGCCGAGCGCGACGGCGCACACCGTCACGAGCAAGCCGAGCGCCTTGCGGCCCCAACGCTGCCAGGGTTTGAGCTGCGCTTCATCGGACTGCGCGTCGCGCCAGCGCGCGTCGGGCCAGCCGAACTGCAGTTTCGCGCGCGCGGTGGTCGCGTAGAGCTCGTCGACAGCCGCGTCCGCCCGTTCGCGCGCCTCGCGCCACGCCTTCTCGGCGTCGGCGGTCTCGTTCGTCGGCTGCGCGCCGCTCGTCACCTCGGCGCGCGCCAGTGCGGGCGGCGGCTCGTTCACGAGCTCGACCGCTGCCTGCACCGCCGCGGCGCGGGCCTCGGGGTCGCTCGCAAGTTGTTCGGTGATCATCAGCGAGTCGGCGTTCGTCAGGAACACCACGACGAGCGCGATGCCGAACTGCCAAGCCTGCGACTTGCGCCGGTACCAACCCGTCGCGCGCTGCATGGTCCGCTCGAACCACGCATCGATCTCGCGCTTGAGTTGCTCGAGTTGCGCCTCGGCGCCCGCGCCGGCCGCGCCGAGCTTGTCGCGCGCCGCTTCCAGCGCGTGGACGAGCATCGCTCGCAGTTCGGGCGGCAGCTGCGAATGACCAACCTTGCCACTGCTCAGCGCAGCTTCGAAGGCCGCGAGCCGATCGGCGGCGCTGCGCACAGCCGGTCCGTTCGCGCTGTGGCCCAGGAGCCCCACGAGCGCGTCCGCGAAGGTGCGGTTGGGGATGTACGAGGGGTCGCGGCCCTCGCGTCCGAGCGCCTGGAGCAGCGGCTGCTGGTAGAGCGCACGCGCCAAATCGCGGCTGCCGGCGAGCAGGCGCTCGATCGCTTCGCGGAGCATCTTGCCGCGCCAGTTCAGCCACGCGGCGATCGCCTCCTGGATCGTCGAACACACCAGGCTGAGCAGCAGGTAGACCAGCGCGAGGCCGATCATCACTTCGAGCACGGTTGAGCCAAACATCGTGTTTCCCTCCGGCACTGGGGCCGCAGGGTACGCAGGGGCGGCCGGATCTCGAACCGCACGCCCCTCGTCGTTCTCAGCGCAGTTCGTTGATGAACTCGCCCAGCGCGCGGTTGGTCGCCGTCGGGTTCTCGAAGACGGTCATGTGGCCCGCGTCCGGGATCACCGCGAGCGTCGCGTCGCGCATGCGCCCGGTCAGCGCCTCGAGCTCCTCGCGCTTGGAGATCGCGTCGTGCTCGCCGACGATCGCCAGCACCGGCAGATCCAGCTCGCAAGCGAGCTGGGTCGAATCCGGCCGTTCGGCCATGCCACGTTGCGCGCCGGCGATCGCCGCCAGCTGCGCCTCTTCGATCAGGTCGACGACCCGTGCGCACACGTCGGGGCGTTGCTCGAGCGTGCGCGGCGACACCAGCCGCGGCAGCAACGCGTCGATCACGAGCTTGTGGCCCTTGCCCTCGACGGTGTTGGCCATGTCGCGCCGGGCTTGCGCGGCCTCCGGCGTGTCGGCGAGCGCGCGCGTGTTGCACATCACCAGCGAATCGAGGCGCGCGCGGTGGCGCCGCACGAACGACCACCCCACGTAGCCGCCCATCGAGAACCCGACGTAGGTCGCCGGTTCGCGCACCTTGAGGTGGTCCAGGGCCGCCGCGACGGCGTCCGCCTGCTGGTCCATGGTCAGCGTGGCGGGGGTGGCGCCGTTCATCGCGCTCGCCCCGAAGCCGAGCAGGTCGACCAGGATCACGCGGCCGATCTTGCGCAGCGGACCGATCTGCTCGCTCCACATGCCGCTGTGGAACGGAAAACCGTGGACGAGCACGATCGGGCGTCCGGTTCCATACGAGACACAAGCGGGTGCGCTGGACATAACCGCAGGGTACGCGCAAACCAACCCGCGCACTTCGGACTACTGGATCTTCATGTGCTTTCCGATAATGAACGCATGCAGACCAGCGCCTCTCCGCACCTGTTCTCCGTCCCGGCCGATGGCGTCCAGCCGCAGGAGCGCTCCACGCTGCGCGGCGGCATCGACCTGGGCGGCACGAAGATCCAAGCCCTGGTCGTCGACGCGGAGCACCGCATCGTCGGCTCGGCGCGACGCGCGACGCCGACCAGCGGCGGGGCCGGTGACGTGGTCGACGCGCTCGCACTCACGCTGCACGAGGCCTGTCGCGCCGCGCACATCGCGCCGCACGAGCTCGTGGGCGTCGGCGTCGGAACGCCGGGCGCCGTCGACACGCAGCGCGGCGTGGTCTCGAACGCGCGCAACCTGCCGGGCTTCGACGGCGCGGTCGAGCTCGCGGCGATGCTCGCCGAGGAAATCGACGTGCCGGTGCGCGTGGGCAACGACGTCGGCGTCGCGCTCGACGCGGAGACCTTGCTCGGCGCGGGCGCGGGCCACGCATCGTTCCTCGGCGTGTGGTGGGGCACCGGCGTCGGCGGCGGCGTCGTGCTGAACGGCAAGCGCTGGCACGGGCGCGGCGCGGCCGGCGAGATCGGCCACACGATCGTCAAGCGCGGCGGCGCGTTGTGCCCGTGCGGGCGCTACGGCTGCCTCGAGGCGTACGCCGGTCGGCGCGCGATGGAGGAGCGAGCGCGCAAACAAGCGGGCCGCGGCAAACGCACGGTGCTGTTCGAGCTGATGGAGAAAAAGGGAGTCGATCGCCTGACGAGCGGCGTGTGGGCCAAGGCGCTGGAGAAAGAGGACAAGCTCGCGACGCGCATCGTCGATCGGGCGCTCGACGCGCTCGCGGCGGCGCTCGGCTCGAGCGTCAACCTGCTCGACCTCGAGGCGATCGTGATCGGCGGCGGCCTGGGCACGCGCCTGGGCCAGCCCTACGCCGACGAGATCGCCTCGCGCATGCGCAAGCACCTCTTCCGACCCGACGCACCGCCGCCGGTGCGTGTGTCGACGCTCGGCGACATGGCCGGCGCGCTCGGCGCGAGCTTGCTTGCGAAGCGGCCGGTCGCGGTTTGACGCGTCGGCGTTCGATTTCCACGTGACTGCGCGCGCCGCGTTACGCGGCGCGGGCCGCGGGTAGGGAACCACGTGCTGTTCCGCGTCGTTCTCGCACTGCTGGCGTCATTGTGCCTCGCCTGCGGAGGCGAAGCAGAGATCGCCGCGGAGGCCGAGGTGCTCGTGGACGTCCGCGTGACGGCGAGCGGCATGTGGGAACTCGACGGCGGCGCCTGGCTGCCTGCTCCTCCGAGTCCGGAGAGCACCGCCGCGGGGTTTTGGGCGGCGTTGCGAGTGCGGGCCATGGAGCGTCGGCGGCCCGCGTACGACGGCGCGCCGGAGAGCGTGACCTTCAGCGCGTGCCGCTTGCGCGTGACGATCGACCCCCAGGCGCGCATGGAGTCCGCGCTCGCCTTGCTCGACTCGAGCGAGAACTACCGCTGGCTGGACACGACGCTCGCTTGCGCGGATCCAGCGGTTCCGACGCTGAACTTCGCCTCTTCGACCAACATCGGGATCGACCATTTTCCACGGCGTGTCTTGCCGGGCTACCTCATCGCTCGCGTTGCGCAGGGCAACGGCGACGTGTCCTGGTCGCTGTTGGAAGAGCCGAGGGACGAACAAGCGGTGTCGCTCGACGAAGTGGACTGGGAACGAGCGAGTGCTGTCGTCCGCAGCCGACGGGGCCACGGCGGACGCCTCAACCTCTGGGTGCGCGTTCCGCCCACGATGTCCTGGCGCGAATTCGCGCCGCACTTGCAACGCGCGCTGGAGCTCCAACCAGAGTGGATGGAATTCGGTCACTGACGACCGCTCGCCGGCGCCGGTAGATTTCGTCGATGAGCAAGCACTTCGACGGCATCGACGCGCGCATGGCCGAGTGGCTGCGCGAGCAGCACGTGGCTTGGCGACATGGCCCGCGCGCGCGGCGCGAGCTTGCTCGCGACGCGGCCGGTCGCGATTTGACTCGTTGGAGCGCGCTTTCTCGCGCGAGTAGCCGCGTGGAGCATGCTGGGTAGTCCATGCATGTTGCGAATCTGGCTGCTCGTTGCCGCGTTGCTCGCGGTGCACGCCTGCAGCGAGCCGTCGAATCCTCCACCGGGCGCTTCGCCGGCGTTCGAAGCGGAGTTCGAAATCGCCGCTGACGGTGCGATCTCGCTCGACGGCGCCCAGCTGCCGGGCGAACTTGGGTCCGCAGAGGCTTGCGACGCGCTGCGTGTTGTCGCCAGGCGCCGCATCGGGCGCTTCGACGAGCGGGACCCCCACTCGTGCATCCTTCCGTTGGTGCGCGTGCAGTTGACGGTAGACCCGAGCGCAGACTTCGGTCACGCATGTCGTCTGCTCTGTTTTGCGAACCAGCTCGGAGTGAATCTGTGGAGCTTCTCGCTCGTTCGCGGGGATGGCTCCAGCGCACGCCTGCCGCTTACGCTCCGCGCCTGTCCCGACCCGCACAACTTCCCGCATCCCTCGAGCGCCGAGAGGAACTTGATGGTGCGGCTGGTCGCTTCGAACGAGCACCACGAGCGCGCACTTGAGCCTCAGGCTGGCTGGAGCTTCGAAACCTGGACCTACGATGCTCCGCGCGAACCGAAAGTCGACCTGGACTGGCCGCAAGTGGAGCGCCTCGTTGCCGAAGCTCGCTTGCGATCTCGGACGAGCATTCTGAGCCGCACGATCGCGTCGGACGCGCCGTGGTGCGATGTCGAATTGCTGCTGCGGCAGCTCGACGCGCTAGGGGTCGACCACTACGAGTTCGTGCCGGAAGGCTAGCGCTTCGCCGGCTGCTAGAGTCACTCGCGATGGGCAAGAACTTCGACGGCATCGATGCGCGTATGGCCGAGTGGCTGCGCGAGCAGCACGTGTTCTTCGTCGCGACCGCGCCGCTCGCGGCCGAGGGGCACGTCAACCTCTCGCCCAAGGGCCTCGACAGCCTCGCGATCCTCGGGCCTCGCGAGCTCGCTTACCTCGACCTCGCCGGCAGCGGCGCCGAGACGATCGCGCACTTGCGCGAAAATGGCCGCATCACGTTGATGTTCTGCGCCTTCGAGGGGCCGCCGAAGATCGTGCGCTTCTACGGCCGCGGTCGCGCGGTCGAGCCGCAGGATGCGGAGTTCGCGGCGCTGCGCGCGATGTTTGCGAGCCCCGTGACCGCTCGTTCGGTCGTGCGCATCGACGTCGAGCGCATCGCGGACTCGTGCGGCTACGGCGTGCCGCTGATGAACTTCGCGGCCGAACGCACGCAGCTGACGGAGTGGGCGCAGCGCAAGGGACCCGAGGGCGTGCGCGCGTACCAACTGCAGCACAACCAGAAGAGCCTCGACGGCCTGCCCGCGCTGCGTTGGCCCGAGCAGGGTGCGACCTGATCGTCAGCGGCGCGCGCCGCACCAGCTCTGGCACTCGAGCGGACCGCGTTGCGCGCGCCAGCGGGAGTTGCGCAGCCACACAATCAAGTTCCGCCGCCGCCCCGAGCGGATCGGGTCGACGCGGTGCCGGTGCAAACCGGCGTGCACGATCGCACTGCCGGGTTCGTGCACGATTTCGAGCTCTTCCTCGGCGCGCACGCCGCTCTGCAGGTGCAACCCGCAGCGCAGGCCGAGCATCACCAGCTCCGCGCCGTGGAACTCGTCGCCCAGGCACACGTTCACGGTGACTTCGCTGTCGTCGACGTGGAAGCCCAGCTCCTCGTCCGTGCGCGAGCTGTAGTCGACGAGGTAGCTGTGGTGAGCGTCGAGTTCGCCTTGCGCAAACTGCGGCAACAAGCGCTCGGCGAGCGGTGCGACGCGCCTACGGACATCTTCTAGCAACGCGCCGAATCCGAGCGCTTCGAGCACGTAGCCGTGCTCGTGCATCGAATTCGGCGGCGTGAGCGCGACTCCGCGGGCTCGCAGCAGCGCTGCGCGTGCGTCGATCTCGCGCAGCAGCTCGGCGCAAGCGCTCGGCCGCAGCAGCGGCGTGCGGTACACGTGCGGAGCGAGCTCCTCGGCCAGCGTCGGCGCGGCGAGCCAAGCGTCCTCGCGCAGCGGCGCGGCGGTTTCGAGCGGGGAGAGCTTCATCGCGCCGAACACACTACGATCTGCGCACGCTCGACATCATGCGACCGACACCTGCACTTCGTGTGTTGCTGATTTCGGCGCTCGCCGCCGGTTGCATCGGCACTCCAGAGGAGAGCGTGTTGCCCAGCGACGCCGCGGGTGGAGGTCTCACCGAGCGTTGGGAACTCGACGCCGCTTCGACACGTGCGCCCAACCACGTCCGTCCGCACCACCAGAACTACGCGCTGCTTGCGCGTTGGTCCGACGAACCCAACCAGGCAGTGTTCGACCAAGCGGTGGGTGGGCCGAATGCGACGCAGCTGCAGTCGGTCGAGCTCGAGTACCAACTCAGCTTCAAGGTCAAGCTGCTGAACGACACGTTGCTCGGCGGCGACGTGTGGGCCGCCTACACCCAGCTCTCGCATTGGCAGGCCTACAACTGGGACCAGTCCGCGCCGTTTCGCGAGACCAACTACGAGCCCGAGCTGATCTGGACGCTGCCGGTCGACGAAAACGTGCTCGGTTTGCGCGCGCGGCTCATCAATGTCGGCTTCACGCACCAATCCAACGGTCGCGGCGAGTTGCTCTCGCGCAGTTGGAATCGCCTGTGGGCGCAGGCGGGACTCGAGCGCGGGCCGTTCGCGCTGCTCGCACGCGGTTGGTGGCGCATCCCTGAGAGTTCGTCCGACGACAACAACGCGGACATCGAGCGTTTCCTCGGCTACGGCGACGTGCAGAGCGTGTACCGCTACGAAGAGCACCTGTTCTCGCTCCTCCTGCGCCACAACCTGGACTTCGATGACGGGCGCGGCGCCGTGCAGTTCGACTGGAGTTTCCCGATCTCCGACGAGGGCGGCCTGCGCGGCTACATCCAGGTCTTCTCGGGCTACGGCGAAACGTTGCTCGACTACGACTATTCGCAGACCGCGATCGGCGTGGGGATCATCCTCGTCGACGCGCTCTGAGTCCGCGGATCCGCGCGATCTCGGCCGCCGGCGCGCGCAAGAGCTGCGGCGGACGCTACCTTTCCGCGCGTGCAGTCCCACAACTCCAACACGCCCCCGATCACCGCGCGCTCGGTGCTCATGGGCCTTGTGTTCTCGGTCCTGCTCTGCGCGATGAACTCCTACCTCACGCTGTCGTTCGGCGTGATCGAAGAGGGGCCGACGATCGCGGCGCTGTTCTTCTTCGCGCTGATGTTGCCCTTCGGCGCCAAGAGCATCACCGCGACCGAGATGGTGATCGTGGCGACGATGGGCTCGGCCGGCGGGAGTCTGGGCTTCATCTCGAACTTCTACGCCGCCAAGGCGATGACGGGCGAGCCGTACTCGATCCTGGACATGACGCTGTTCGGGATCGTGTCGAGCCTCGTCGGGCTCGCGATGGCGATTCCGCTGCGGCAGTTGCTGATCCTGAAGGAGGACCTGCCCTGGCCCGGCGCGAAAGCTGTCGAGACCGTCGTGCGCACGCTGATCGACCAGGGCGATCCGCGCCAGGCGGTGATCCTGCTCGGTTCGTTCGTGGCGCTGTGCGCGTACGTCGTGCTCAACGACGAAGATGGTTATGCCGTGGTGCCCTCGGCGCTCGCGCTCGGCGGCCTTGCGAGTTACGGCGGCGCGATCGCGCTCTCGCCGTTCGCGATCGGCAGCGCGTACTTGATGGGTTTGCGCACCGGCGTGGGCTTTCTCGTGGGGGCGGCCTTCCTCATGTTCGGCGCGCATTCGCTCGGCTTCCTGCCGACCGACGCGCCGCACAAGTTCTATTGGCCCGGCCTGGGTTTCCTCGTCGCGTCCGGCCTGACCGCGCTCGCGCTCAACTGGCGCACGATCGCGGGCGCGCTGCGTTCGATGATCTCGATCGGCGGCAAGAGCGAGGATCCCGATCCGCCGCTCAGTCCCAAGTTGCTGCTCGCCTTCGGCACAGTGGCCTTCGTCAGCTGCGCGCTCGTGCTCAACCTGCGCTTCGCCCTCAACCTCGGCCTGGTCGTGATGCTCGTGGTCGTCGCGGGCCTGATCCAGAACATCATCGCGACCCGCGCCGCCGCGCAGACCAACTTCAACCCCGCGCGCGTCATGGGCATTCTGCTCCAAGGCATCACGGCGTTGTTCGGCGGCTCGTCCGCCGCCGTCAACCTGACCGGCGCCGGGTTCGTGTCGGGCTCGGGCGCGCAGGCCAGTCTGCTCACGGCCGACATGGTCTACGGCCGCTCGTTCAAGGTGCCTTCGCGCTGGCAGTTCTGGACGCAGACGTTGACCGTCGTGCCCTGCGCGCTCGCATCGGCCTACATGTTCGATTGGATCCTGTCGGACAAGGCGCGCTTCGAGAAGATGCCCTCGCCGGTCGCGCGAGTGTGGGCCGAGAGCGCCAACATCTTCGACAAGGGCTTCGATGCGCTGCCCGCGGGCGCCTCGAGCTGGCTGCTCGGCGGTGCGATCGTCGGCGTGCTCTACACGCTGCTCGAGCACCTGCCCGCCGTGCGCAAGTGGCTGCCCGAATCCACCGGCATCGGCCTGGGCCTCGTGCTGTCACCCGCGCTGAGCCTGGGCTTTTTCGTCGGCAGCTTCCTCATGTGGGTCGTGCTCGGCCGCTGGCTCAAGTGGAGCGACGCGACGCTGACCACCATCGCCGTCGCCTCGATCGTCGCCGAAGGCATCGGCGGCGTGCTCAAGCCGGTGCTGCACATGGCTGGCCTGATGTAGCGCGGGCCGGGAGCTGACGCCCCGCGCCGCCGAACTCAACGCGAGAGCTTGCGGCTGCGCCAGTCCGTCGGCGACATCCCGGTCCGTTGTTTGAACGCGCGGCTGAAGGCGGCCTCGGACTGCCAACCAACCTCGCGGGCGATCGACGCGACCTTGGCGCCCGTATCGACGAGCAGTCCCGCCGCGAGCTGCAGACGCCAGTGGGTCAGGTACTGCATCGGCGGTTGCCCGACGAGCTCGGTGAAGCGCTCGGCGAGAGCGGAACGCGACACGTGCACCGCCTCCGCGAGTTCGTTGAGCGTCCATGCGTGGGCTGGGCGCGCATGCAGTTCGGTGAGCGCGCGTCCGACGCACGGATCGCGCAGCGCCGCGAGCCAGCCGGCGGGCTGCGTCGTCGACTCCACGTGGCGGCGCACGACCTCGAGGAACATCAGCTCGGAGAGGCGCGTGAGGAACAGCGACGCGCCGCTGCGCCGCGTGCTCGACTCTTCGAGCGCTTGCCGCGCGAACGAATCGAGTGCGCCGCCGGCCGTGGCGCGCATGCGGATGACGCGCGGCAACGCGGCGAGCAGCGGCTGAAAGGGCTGCGGATCGCAGCCGAGGAATCCGCATACGAAGGTCGTGCGCTCTGCGCTCGGATCGCGTGTTTCGCCCAGCGTCACCGGCGTCGGAAAACGCGCCTGCGATTGAACGACGAGCTCGTGCGGCCGCGGACGCAACTCGCGCGAGCTCGCCAGGCAGTGCCGGTCGCCGTGCGGGAACACGATCACGTCGCCGGCTTCCAGCAGCAGCGGGGCATCGCTCGAAAGCCCGCCGAAGCAACGCCCCTCGGCGACGATGTGGTACGAGATCAAGTGCTCCGAACTGGGCAGCACGCGCGGCGCGAGGAGCGTGGCCTTCTCCGCTTCGACGACCCACGGCGCCGCGGCCTCGACGCAGTAGAAGTGCGCGCCGTCGAGCCGCACCGCGCGCAAAACGTCGGAGAGGGGATCTGACGCTTCGAGCTGCATGGGGCCAGCGTAGCGGTCGACGGGGCCCCGCGGACTCAGGGGCATGCGACGCGGACTCTCGGTCATTCGGCCGCTGGGAGAGCTCGCCTAGGTTCCCTTCGCCGACGCCGAGCGCTGCTCGCGCCGCCGGGCCAACACCTCTTCTCGCCAAGCGCATTTGCTCCCATGAACGAGACTTCGACCATCAATGCTCCTGTTCGTCCCTTCGATTTCGCGCCGATCCGCGCTCGCCAACAGGCCACGTGGGCGTCCGGCGACTACGCCGTGATCGGCAGCACGCTCCCGCTGGTCAGCGAGCTGCTGTGCGAAGCCCTCGACCTCCGCTCCGGTTCGCGCGTGCTCGACGTCGCGACCGGCAGCGGGAACGCCGCACTGGCCGCCGCGCGTCGCTGGTGCGACGTCGTGGGCACCGACTACGTCCCCGCACTGCTCGAGCGCGCTCGCCGCCGCGCCGGCGCCGAGGGCTTTGCGATCGACTTCCGCGAGGCCGACGCCGATCGTCAGCCGTTCGCGGACGCGTCCTTCGACTGCGTGCTGTCGGTGTTCGGCGCGATGTTCGCTCCCGATCCCGCCGCGACCGCCGCGGAGTTGCTGCGCGTCTGCAAGCCCGGCGGCGTGATCGGGCTCGCGAGCTGGACGCCCAACGGCTTCACCGGGCAGTCGTTCCAACTCGTGGGGCGCTACCTGCCGCCGCGGCCCGAGCTGGCGCCGCCGGCTGCATGGGGCGACCCCAGCCGCATCGAGGAACTCTTCGGCCGCGCCGCGTCCTCGCTCACGATGACCCGCCGCACCTTCCAGTTCCGCTACCGCTCCGCCGCTCACCTGCTCGAGACCTTCCGCACCTGGTACGGTCCCACGCTCAAGGCCTTCGAAGCGCTCGACTCCGCCGGGCGCGCCGCCCTGGAGCGCGACCTCACCGCGTTGCTCGAGCAGCACAACACGCGCTCCGACGGCGCCCTGTGCGTGCCGAGCGAGTACCTCGAAGTTGTCGTGACCAAACGCTGAACCGTGCGCGAGCGCGGGGGCGACGTCGGTGTCTCTCCCGCGCTCTTCGAACACTCCGACGAGCCGCCCGGCGGTGCATCCATCGTCTGCAGAGCTCTGCGCAAACGGCGCGCGGTGGTTGGCTCGAGCGGAGCTCTGCGCCACTCGCCGCCGAAGAGCGCATCGGGGGTGGCTGGGTGGCGGAACAGCACTCTCCGGCCGGGTGTGATCCGTTGCTTGCGGCGACGCTGCGGTAGGGATGCGTTGTGAATCCGCTGTGGAACAGCAGGGCTACGCGGTGGTTCGCCGTCGCCGTACTTCAGTGCGGCGCGTCGTCGTGCGCGGAGGACCGTGCGGGCGCAGCGAATGCGCCTGCTGAGGTCCGAATCGAGATTGCTGAGAACGGAGAGCTCGCGTTGGACGGGCGCCGTCACGCGCAGCTGGAGGCGCCTGCGGAAGCGCCGCCGCTCGGCATGCGAGATCAACTCCAGTCGATCGCAAACCGCGCCAGACAGCCGCTCGTCGCAGACTTTCCGCAGGGCCCGCACTACTTTCCACAGCCGTTGCGAGTTCGGGTCGACGCCGACGCCGAGCTTCGCCACGTCGCGCCGGTTCTGCGTTGTGCGGCTCGGTTGGGCTTCCGGACCGTCGAACTCGAAGACCTGAACGATGCGCACCCAACGCAGGCGATCCGGTTCGACCCCGCCGCAGGCGTCCACGCCTACTTGACTTCGACGTCGTCTGGCCTCGCGGACCTGACGATTCGAATCGTGGCTCGAGGCGATGAGCACGTCGCGGCGCACACCGCGACGTGGTCGGTGATTTTCAGCGGCCGGTCTCAGCGGCCCAACGACGCGAGCGGCCTGAAGTGGGACGAGGCCGTTGCGCTCATCGCGCGTCACCGACGGGATGGAGGACGCTTGGCTGCCAGCGTCGAGCTGTCGTTGGACACTCCGTGGCGCGATGTCCGCGAGCTCGTCCGCCGCGCCAACGCCCTCTTGCCGACTTGGTTCGAGTTCGACTCCGACGAGTCACGCTGAAACCGTCGCTCGCCGAGACGCGGGAAGCCGCGTCGCGCATGCGCTACTGTGCGCGCATGTCGCTGCTCAACCCAACGCCGCCGGAGCGGCTCGTGGACGCGCAAGGTCGGCCCTACTTCCTGTGGGACATGGACCTGACGCTCGAGCGCTTTCGCGAACTGCTCGCTACGGGCGACGAAGCGACTCGCTTGCACCTCACGGCCAAGCTGATGCGCCAGGCCAAGCCGGACGACGTGTTCACGTTCCTGAGCGAGGCGCAGATCCGCGAGCGCTGGCCGCACATCGAAGCTCAACTCGGCCGCTCGCGCGCGTTTTGGGCCTGGTTGCTCGCGCAGTGGGAGCGCAACTAGCGATGCAGTCGCGATTGACGGCGCTGCAAGCGCGCGTGCTCGAACTCCTGGCCGATGCTGGCGCGGGCTGGACCCTGAGCGGTGGCGGCGCGCTCGTCGGCGTCTACTTCGGGCATCGCACGACGCGCGACCTCGATCTGTTCTTGCACGGCAGAGCCAAGCTTGGAGACGAGGAGCGCATCTGCCGCGAGCGGTTGGAGCGGGCCGGCCTCGAGGTGCACGTGTTGCAACGCGCTCCGGCGTTTCTGCGTGTGCAGGTTCGCGACGGCGCCGAGGATGTGCTCGTCGACATCGTTGCGGAGCCCGTCCCCTTCGCGGAGGCGCCGCGCGAGGTGCGTTTCGGCGCCAGCGTCCTGCGCGTCGACACGATGCGTGAGATCCTGGCCAACAAACTCGGCGCGTTGATCCAGCGCAGCGAACTACGCGACCTCGTGGACATCGAGGTGTTGCTCGAGCACGGCGGCGACCTCGGCCAGGGGCTGCGCGACGCGAGCCGCAAGGACGGCGGATTTTCGCCGCTCACGGTGGGTTGGTCGCTCGCCAACTTCGATGTCCGAACGCAGGCGGCGCTGTCGGAGCTCGGCGAAGCGCGCTGCGTGCAGCTCGAGGCGTTCCGTGATGCGCTAGCGGCTCGAATCGCCCGAGTCTCGCGCGCCTAGTCTCCGCGCCTCACGTGAACCCCTTCATCGCCGTCACCGACAAGGGCTGGTTCGATTTCCTCGCTGCGGGAAGCGTGGGCGGGCGCGTCGACGAAGTGAACTTCTGGTCGCCGCGCGCGCAGCGGCCGATGAAGCAGATGCGGCTGGGCGAGCCCGTGTTCTTCCGCCTCAAGGCGCCGCACAACGCGATCGCCGGCTACGGTTTCTTCGCGCATTTCGGATTGCTCGAACTCGACCTGGCGTGGGAGACCTTCGGCGCCAAGAACGGAGCGGCGACACGTGCGCGGCTCGCGCAACTGCTCTCGCGCGACGCGGCGGATCTCGCGCGCGATCCGCGGCTCGCGCGCCTGCCGCTGGCGTGCACGATCCTGCGCGACGCTTCGTTCTGGCCGCGCGAGCGTTGGATCGCGTGGGGCGAGGCGCAGGGTTGGAGCACGAACATCGTGCAGGGCCGCACCGAGGACGACCCCGCGCGAGCGTCGCGACTGCTTGGCGAGCTCGCGTACGACTCGGTCGCCGCGCCCGCTGACCTCGCGCCGCAGTTCGAACTGGTCGACGTCGACGAGCGCGAGTTCGAGTCGACGACGAGCGCCAAACGCGAAGGCCAAGGCGCGTTTCGCGCGCGACTGCTCGACGCATACGGTCGCCGCTGCGCCATCACCGGCGAGCACACCGAACCGGTGCTCGACGCCGCCCACGTGCAGCCCTACCTCGGCCCGCGCTCGAACCACGTGCAGAACGGGCTCCTGCTCACCAAGGAGTTCCACACGCTGTTCGACAAGGGCTTGGTCACCGTCACGCCCGACTACCGCGTGCGTGTCTCGCGCGCCCTGCGCGAACGTTGGAACAACGGCAAGCGCTACTACGCCTACGACGGCCAGGCGCTTTCCACCCTGCCGCGCGAGGCTGCTTCGCACCCCAGCCGCGACGCGCTGCTCTGGCACAACGAGCGGCGCTTCA
Source organism: Planctomycetota bacterium (assembly GCA_016795325.1). Classification (GTDB taxonomy): domain Bacteria; phylum Planctomycetota; class UBA1135; order UBA1135; genus WYBT01. The sequence goes on along the minus strand of JAEUHY010000001.1, from coordinate 1,821 downwards.
TCGCGTGAGCGCGCTCTCTCGCAGCACGTAGCGCTCGGGTCACTGCGTCGACACCGACCGTCTCGGCGCCGTCACGCAGCGCTTCGAGCCTGCATGTCGGCTGCACCACCTGTCGACCGAACGGGGCCGCAGTGACGACGCGGCCGTCCTCGCCGCCGGCTCCTTCTGAACCAGCACTTCGGAAGCCGCTGGCCGGCGGGGCCGCTCATTCCGCGCCGTGCTCAACGTGTTCCAGCGAGCCCCGGACGCACACCTGCGCGCTATCCTGCGCGCTCTCTCGATGCGCCCGTAGCTCAGCAGGATAGAGCGGCGGTTTCCTAATCCGTTGTGGGCAGCCAAGAGCTCGGGCTCGTCCTCAGCGCACTGCTTCGCACTGCGCTGCGTGGCCTCGCACAAGTCGTCTTCGGCGAACGACTTGTGAGCTCTTGGCTGCGGCACACCCGATGCACCCACGCGGCACGACGTCGCAACAGGTTGCGTGTCATCGTGCGCTGAGTGCTGGGGAATCTGCTGGGGGTCCGGGGCTGCGGTTTCCGGTTCCGGCGGGGTGGTCTTGGGTCGGGTCGCTCCGCCGCCTGGCAGGCTCTTCATGGCCGCGACCGTGTCGGCGAGAGAGAGCATCGTGTAGTGGTGCAGCGTCGTGCGGTAGTCGGCGTGGCGCATGAGGCGTTGCGCAACCTGAGGAGCGACGCCCGCTCGCGCCAGGCGCGTGCCCAGCGTCGCTCGCAGGCCATGGAGGTCGGCGACCCGGCCTTGCTTGTCGAGCAGCTCGATACCGGCGCGCTTGAAGTCCTCGGTCCGCGTTCGGTTCGTGACCTCTTCGGGGAAGACGCGCGTCGAAGGCAGCGCGTTCGGGGGGTAGATGCGCTTGAGCTCTTCGAGCAGCTCAGGGTGGAGCGGAACCAAGTCCTCGCGCTTCGCCTTGCCATCGCGGATGGTCAGCACGCCGTCCTCGAAGTTCACGCTCGCCCAGGTGAGGCGGATGAGCTCCGAGCGACGAAGCCCAGCCAGCGCAGCTGTCAGGTACCACGCGCGTCGACCTCGCTGCCCAGCGACGTCGAGCAAGCGGGCGAGCTCGTCGTCGGTCAGAGGACGGCGGATGCGACGACGGTCGCGGTGCTCGTCGAGCTTCGGTAGCAGCGCCAACGGGTTCGAGTCGACGCGGCTCGTCTTGCGACACCAGTTGCCGAACGCCCTCAGACTCTCGCGGCGCGTGTTCACCGTGCGGGCGGCCTTCCCGTCCAAGGTCAGCGACGCCAACGCACGTTCCACCACATCCAGCGTCAGCTCCGAGAGCCGTGTGGCGCGCGTCTTCCGCATCAACCACTCCAGGTGGGACTTCTTCGCGTAGATGCTCTTCGCGGTGATGTTCCGGCCCCGGCAGTGCTCCAGGTACGCCTCGACGTGCTCTGCCAGCGGCTTGCGCGCTTCCTCGGAGAAGCGCTCCTGCCGTCCGTCGATGACGCCTTCCCGGCGCAGCGCCGCATCCGCCTCCAGCTTGTGCGCGATGCGCTCCGCCGCACGTCGGTCCGTGGTCCGGCTCGACTTCTCGCGGCGACGTCCACTCCCGTCGAAGTACTGGATGAGCCAGGCCGAGCCGCCCTTGCGCTTGAAGATCGTGGCCATGGCTCAGGCCACCCTTCTCGCAGCGCCGCTCGAACCCGCCGCATCTCCACGCGGAGGCTGGGGCTCCGTGGAGCCCTGTGCCGTGTGTGGATAGACTCCGGGGTCCAGGCCCCCGTAGCTCAACAGGATAGAGCGCAGCTTTCCTAAAGCTGAGGTTGCAGGTTCGATTCTTGCCGGGGGTACCAGCTCAAGAAC
>JAEUHY010000020.1 GCA_016795325.1 Planctomycetota bacterium | reverse complement strand
CTGCGTGGGGCCCTTGACGCACAGGAAGCTCGTGCTGCCCGGGCTCCACGGAACCGGCGAGAAGCCGGTGTTGTCGATGCCGTAGAAGTAGATGCCTTGCTTCTGGCCTTCGACGTTCGCGACGTTGATCGCGACCTGCGTCGTGTTGGCGGCGTTCGGGTTGGCGGTGCCGCTGATCACGGCGTTGCAACCGTTGGTCGTCGTGCCGGGGGTGCAGTAAGCAACCGGGCCCGACGGCGCGGCGAAGCACAGATCGAAACCGACGAGCGAACCGTTGTCGAAGCCGGTGCACCAGTCGTAGATCGTCAGCGTCCAGGTGTTGGCGCCAGCGGCCACCGGGATGGCGCTGATCGGCGTGGTGTTGAGACCCGCGTTGCCGTTCGGCCAGCCGCCGAAGGCCTGCGCGTACTCACCCGTCGGCGCCGGAGACGCGGCCGTCTGCAGGTTGCCGTTCGCCGGAATGCAGCTCGTCGAGTCGACGAACGTGTAGTCGCCGGCGTACTGAACGGCCGTGCCGCCGCAGTTCACGGTGTTGTCTTCAGCGTAGATGATGTGCTGCGAGCCGTTCGGCGCGGTCAGAACCACCATGACGTCCGAGCGCCAGGTGTGGGTCAGGCCGAGGAGCTTCACGGATTGCAGCGCCGTGGCGCCCGCGGGCGTCGTGATCGACGCCGTCGAGACCATCGGTCCGAGCGGCAGGGTGGTCGGCCAAACGCCGTCAGCGGCGCCAGTGCCGGGGATCGCGCTGCCGAGGCCGCCGGTCACGCACGTGCCGGTCGAGCAGGTCACGGGCACCGTGAACGTGAAGGGAGCGGTGAACGGCGAGTTGCCTCCGCTGTTCTTGGCGCGCACGCGCCAAGTGTGCGCACCGGACGCGAGCGTGGGCGCAACGAACGACGTCGCCGCGGTGTTGGTGACCACGCCGTCGAGGTCGACGTCGTAGCTCGACGCAGAAGCGACAGCGCTCCAGGTCAGCGTGACCGGGTTGAGGACCGTCGCCGCGTTGGCCGGCGTCAGCAGAGTCGGCGCCGGCGGCGGGGGAACGATGGCCGGAGCACCGAAGCAGAGTTCCCAGCTCGTGAGGGTTCCGGCGTCAGCGCCAACCCAGTCGTACGCACGCAGCGTCCAGGTTCCGGCGCCGACCGCGATCGTCTCGAGCGGGGTGTTGGCGGTGTTCGCGGGGCCCGCGAAGCCGTTGAAGAACTGGGAGTAGATGCCGTTGGCGAGACCAGCTCCCGTGCCTTGGTTGAACGGCGTGGCCGTCGGATTCGCGATCGGATCGACGATCTCGTAGTTGTTGTTGACCCAGTCCGCGTTCGGGTCCGCGGGCATGAGGCAGAACAGCGAGTGGAGCACGCCGGGCTGGGCCGGGCTCTCGATGAACATCTGGACGTCGCCACCCCAAGTGTGGCTGAGGCCGTTGAGCTTCACGCTCTTCAGAACTTGGCCCGCACCGGGGGCCGTGACGGCGCCGGTGAACACGCTCGGGCTCGTCGGAAGGGTGCCGGGGAACACGCCGCCGCCGCCGGTGCCCGTACCGGGGATCGCGCCGCCGGTGAAGGGGCCTTGGCATTGCGCCGCGGCGCTCTGCGCGAAGATGGCCACGGCCGCGAGGGCGGTGACCGAGAAGCTCAGGGGAAGTCGTCTCACGTATCAGCTCCTGACTGAGGCGGGCATTGCCCGCCGGGACAACAACAAATCCATGCGCGGCCGGGCGCTGCTGCCCGGAACGACCAACGCATGCAACGTCCGAAATCTTACCTACTCGGTGCGTATCCGGGCGGTCGAAGCAGCTAAGCGCGCGAAAGTTCGGCCGCTGCCGGGAGCAGTGGGCAGCGCGCAAACTTCCCGGAGCTCTCTGTCGGTACAACGCGGCCTTGCGCGCTTGAAACGTCGAACGGCGCGCTGATCGAGGCGGGCAGTCATCTTGCTTCGGGCGACGCCTTCCGGCGGGCGAACGCGGGTCGCCAGTGGATCGCTCGAGCGTTCAGGGCTCCGCGGTGCAGTGGGCGCGTCACAAACGAACTCGGGCCGCCCGAGGGCAGCCCGAGAGTGCTCACGCACGCGCTTGTCGGCGCGTGCGTTCACGAATCAGCCGATCAAGGCTGGACCGTCATCTCGATGGCGTTCGAGAGGTTGGTCGTCTTCGGGGCCGGCGGGTCGCGGAACCACGCCTGGACGAAGATCGAGTCGCCCGCCGAGAACGGCACGCCGACCGCGATCGGGTTGTTCGTGACGAACAGGTCCCAGTTCAGCGAGAAGGCGCCGTCGCACGCGTTGGTCGTGCCGCCCGCGCCCTGCGAACCCGCACGCTGCGTGGGGCCCTTGACGCACAGGAAGCTCGTGCTGCCCGGGCTCCACGGAACCGGCGAGAAGCCGGTGTTGTCGATGCCGTAGAAGTAGATGCCTTGCTTCTGGCCTTCGACGTTGGCGACCGCGATCGTCACGCCGGCGTTGTTGGCGACGTTCGGGTTGACGTTCGCGCTGATCGACGCGTTGCAACCGTTGGTCGTCGTGCCGGCGGTGCAGTAGGCGATCGGGGCGGTGGCCGCCTCAAAGCACAGATCGAAACCGACGAGCGAGCCGTTGTCGAAGCCGGTGCACCAGTCGTAGATCGTCAGCGTCCAGGTGTTGGTGCCAGCCGCGATCGGGATCGCGCTGATCGGGGTCGTGTTGAGGCCAGCGTTGCCGTTCGGCCAGCCGCCGAAGTCCTGCTGGTACTCACCCGACGGAACCACGCCGACGCCGCACAGCGGCACGGTGCCGTTGGCCGGCGGGCAAGCCGCGCCATCGGTGAACGCGTAGTCGCCGCCGTAGATGTCGTCGCAACCACCGCAGTTCACGGTGTTGTCTTCAGCGTAGATGATGTGCTGCGAGCCGTTCGGCGCGGTCAGAACCACCATGACGTCCGAGCGCCAGGTGTGGCTCAGGCCGAGGAGCTTCACGGATTGCAGCGCCGTCGCGCCGGCGGGCGTCGTGATCGACGCCGTCGAGACCATCGGTCCGAGCGGCAGGGTGGTCGGCCACACGCCGTCCGCGGCGCCGGTGCCGGGGATCGCGCTGCCCGCGCCACCGGTCACGCACACGCCACACGGCGGCGGCGGCGGCGGGCAGCTGGTGCCCGCGGCGCCGAAGCACAGTTCCCAGCTCGTCAACGTGCCGACGTCGCCTCCGACGAAGTCGTAGGCGTACAGCGACCACGTTCCGGCGCCGACGGGGATCGACTGGAGCGCGGTGTTCGCGGTGTTCGCAGGACCGGCGAAGCCGTTGAAGTTCTGAGCGTAGATGCCGTTGGCGGCGCCGACGCCAGCGCCCATCGGGAGCGGCACGCGGCAGGTCTCGAGCGGATCGACGATTTCGTAGCTGTTGTTGATCCAGTCGATGTTGGGGTCAGCTGCGCCGCCGCTGAACACGGTGTGCAGGGTGCCGGGGTTGGCCGGGCTCTCGAGGAACATGGTGACGTCGCCGCCCCACGTGTGGCTGAGGCCGTTGAGCTTGACGCTCGTGAGCACCTGACCGGCGCCGGGCGCCGTCACCGTGCCGGTGAACACACCGGGGTTCGGAGGAAGGGTGCCGGGGAACACGCCGCCGCCGCCGGTTCCGACCGCGGGGATCGCGCCGCCGGTGAAGGGGCCTTGGCATTGCGCCGACGCGCTCTGGGCGCAGAGGGCCACGGCCGCGAGGGCGGTGGCCGAGAAGCTCAAGGAAAGTCGTCTCACGTATCAGCTCCTGACTGAGGCAGGCATTGCCCGCCGGGACAACAACGAATCGATGCGTGGCCAAGCGTTGCCGCTCGTAACGACCGACGCATGTGACACCAGAATCTTACCTACTCGATGCGTATCCGGGGCGGGCGGGACGGTCCGCGCGAGAAATTCTGCTGCGGGCGGTCGCTGCGGGCGGCCGTGGGGGACTAGGGGCCACGACCGAAGCGGCGGCTGAGGCCCCCGTGGACGATCCCGGGCTGCGTGTGGGCGGCCCGAAGTAGAGGACCCTCGTGTCGGTTGCGGCTGCAGCCGCAGACGAACTCGGGCTGCCCTTTGGCAGCCCGAAAGAAATGATCCTCGTGTCGTTTGCGGCTGGAGCCGCAAACGAATTCGGGCTGCCCTTTGGCAGCCCGAAAGAGGATCCCGAGCGCGCGCGAGCGCGCTCGCAGAGTTACGCGATCCGCTCTGCCGTTTTCACGGGCAAAGCGTGAACTCCAGGCCGTCCGACAAGTTCGTTGTCTTCGGAGCCGGCGGATCGCGGAGGTAAGCCTCGGTCGTCTGCGGTCTTCCGCAGACGAACTCGGGCTGCCCTTTGGCAGCCCGAGTAGAGGATCCCGAGCGCGCGCGAGCGCGCTCGCAGAGTTACGCGATCCGCTCTGCCGTTTTCACGGGCAAAGCGTGAACTCCAGGCCGTCCGACAAGTTCGTTGTCTTCGGAGCCGGCGGATCGCGGAACCAGGCCTGCGCCCAAACCACATCGCCCGCCGAGAAGGGCTGGCCCTCCGCGAGCGGATTCGACGCGCGGTACGCGTTCCAGTCCTGCGCGAAGCTGCCGTCGCACGCGTCGAGCGTGCCGCCGGAGGTCAGCGAACCCATGCGCTGGGTCGGCGTCTTCACGCACAGGAAGCTCGAACCGCTGCCCCACGGCGAGGCGGCGGGGCCGCTGACGCTGTAGAAGAAGAGGCCCTGCTTCTGGCCTTCGATGTTCGCCGCCGAGAGCGTGAAGCCGCTCGCGGCGCTCGCGCTCGGAGTGCCCGCGCCGGACATCGCCGGGACGCAGCCGTTGGTCGTGGTCCCCGCGGTGCAGTAGCTGAGCGTCGCGCCGCAGGGCGTGGTGAGCTGCACGCGGATCAAGGCGTCCGGCGTGCCGAACGACGGGATCGAGCCGAGGTCGCTGCCCGCGCCGTTGTTCAGCGAGGCGATGAAGTACAGCACGTTGCTGTCGCTCAGCGCCAGGTCGTTGGCCTGGAAGCAGGCGAGCGCGGTGTTGCCGCGGCCGAGGAACGCGCCGTCGTCGAACAGGCCGTTGCCGTCCACGTCGACCGGGTCGCCTTCGCGCGCCACGACCAAGCCGTTCCACAGCAGAACTTCGTTGCGCGCCGGGTTGGGATCGTTGGTGTTGCTCATCAGCACCCAGTCACCGGCCGCGTTGCCGTTGAAGCCGAAGAACGTGTCGCCCAGCTGCTCGGAGGGCGAGATGAAGTCGCCGGTCTGCGCGATCATCACGTTGTTGCGCACCGCCCAGTCGGGCGTGCTCGCGCCCGTGCCGGTGTTGTTGCGGCCGCGCGCGAACCAGTCGCCGTTGCTGGCGATCTGTTGCTCGAACACCGCGCCGCACACGGTGGGCGAGCCCGCGACCGGCTGGCCCACTTCGATCACGACGCGACCGTTCACTACGACCACGTCCGTACCCGAGCCGCCGTCCACGCGCTGGCCGGTGGCGATCCAGTGGTTGCCGTTGGGCGTGGTGTAGAAGCTGTTCGCGTCGATCGTGTCCCACAGCACCGAACCGGTCCCGGCGAAGTCGACCACCGAAGTCTGGTTGGTCTGATGGAACATCGCGCGGTCGTAGAAGATCGCCGGGCGCTTGGTGCTCGAGATGTTTCCGATCGTCGTGTCCTGCGCGCCGATGCGGCCGTCGTCGAGGATGTGGATCGAGCCCACCGAGTTGCCCACGATCTCGTCGCCGCTGGGGTTGGCGGGAATGTCGACCAGGCCGGTGTAGAGGCTGCCCATCTGCCAGGGCAGCGACCAGCTGACGCCGTCCCACACCAGCACCTTCTGGAACACGCTCGCCACGCCGCCGCGCGCGCGCAGCGAGAGTGCGAAGCGGTTGGCGCTGTCGAAGCGGCCCAGACCCGAGCCGAGGAACTCGATGAGCTCGCCGGGCGCGCCCGCAGGCACCGGCTGGCCCTCCTGGAGGAACATCGTGCCGCTCGTTCCGCCGCCCTTGAGCAGGATGATCTCCTCGAGGTTGCCCTGCTGGGTGCGCCCGGAGAGGACCCACGTGCTGCCGTCGGGGCTCAGCACGAAGGTTTCGATCGAGCGGAAGTTCGTCGACGTCGGCGCGCCGGCGAGGTTGAGGGCGCCGGGCACGACGGACTTGGCGCTGGCGGGAATCTCGCAGTAGACGACTTGGAGCGATTGCGCGTGGGCCGCGGCCGACAGTGCGGCGGCGGCCAGCGCGATGGCGATGTGCTTGTTCATGGAGTGCTGACTCGTGCGGTGTTGGAACGCGAGCTCGAAGGCGACGGCGTTCGGGCGGACGCCGGTAGGGGACCGTCCAGACTACTGCAGCGAGCGCGGCGCGGGGCAGGCGGTCTAGACTCGCCGCCGCCGCGCCGGGTCGCGCTGTCCCCGGGCGTCGAGAAAGCGCCGATGTCCGCCCTTCGTTCCGTGTGGTTCGTGTTTCTTCTGGCCTGGCTGGCGTTCGCGCCCTCGACGGCGCGCGCGCAGGTCGAGGTGCGTGTCGACCCGCGGGTCGAGCTGTTGTGCGTGTTGGCGCGCTTCGCGGGGCTCCCAGAGTTCAACGCCGCCAATTCGGCCTCGCCCTACGCGCGGCGCGCGGAGCAGCACTTCGCAGGTCAGCGCGAGCACGCCGCCGTGGCGCGTCTGCGCGAGCTGCGCGCCCAGCACGGCGTGTCGTACGACGCCTTGCCCAGCCTCGCTGTGCACCTCGTCGACGTGCGCGGACTCGAACTGCGCGCTCCGCTCGAACCCTGGCCCGAGCGGCTCGACGCGCGCTGGAAGCCAGGCGATCTGCCCGGCTTCCTCGCGCTCGCACGCGACTTCGCCGCGCGCTCGAAGGCGACGGAGTTCTTCGACGCCGAGCGCGAGTTCTACGCGCAGGTCGAACAGCGCTTCTCCAGCAGTGTGCCGCGCGAGCGCGGACTCGCGTGGCTCGACAGCTTCTACGGCGCCAAGCCGGACGTGCGCTGCACGGCGCTGATCGGACTGCTCTGCGGCGGCAGGAACTTCGGCGTGGGCGTCAAGCTCGCTGGCGCGCCGGAAGAGCTCACGCCCGTGCTGGGCTGCTGGGAGTTCGATGCGCAGGGCCAGCCGCTGTTCGGACCGGCGTACGGCCCGCTGTTCCTGCACGAAGTGGCGCACAGCTACGCCAATCCGCTGGTCGAGCGGCACTTCGAGCGCCTGCGCGCCGCAGGGGAGCGCATCCACGCGAGCTGCGCCGAGTCGATGCGCAAGCAGGGTTACGCCAACGCTCGAATCGTTCTGGGCGAGACGCTCGTGCGCGCCAGCGTCGTGCGCTGCCGCATCGCGCTCGAGGGTGACGCAGCGGGTGCGCAGCAGGCGCAGGCCGAGCGCGCGGAGCACTTCGAGTGGGTCCCCAAACTCGCCGAGCAACTCGCCGAATACGAGAGCGCGCGCGAACGCTGGAGCGACCTCGACGCATACGTGCCGCGCATCGCCGAGCAACTCGACGCGTACGCGGCGCAGCTCGCCGAACTCGAGGCCAAGCGGCCCAAGCTCGTCGGCTCGACGCCGCCGAACGGCGCGGTCGACGTGGATCCGTCGCTCAGCGAGCTGGTGTTCACATTCGACCGTCCGATGCGCGACCAAAGCTGGTCGATCGTCGGCAGGCCGGACGATCAGCCGAAGATCACTGGGAAGCTGCGCTACGACAGCTCGCGCAAGCTCCTGACCGTGCCGGTGCAACTCGAGCCGGGCAAGACCTACCGGTTCGCGCTGAACAGCGAGCGTTTCCAAGGCTTCGTGAGCGCGGAAGGCGTCCCGCTCGCGCCGCTCGACATGCACTTCACGGTCAAAGCGAACTGAGCGTCCAACCGGCCCAGTCGCGCGGAGGCGCGCGGCGCTCGCGCAGCTTGCTCTTGGCCCGCGCCAACGCCTGCGGCGGCGCCAGGCGCTCGCTCCACAGGCCGGCGTAGAACTCGAGCATCAACTCGCGCGTCGCGCTGTCGTCGACCTTCCACAGCGAGGTGAGCACGAACTGTGCGCCCGCGGCGTGCAACGCCTTTTGAAACGACGCCACGCCTTGGCCGGACGCGCTGGCGCCGACGTTCGTGTCGCAGGCGGAGAGCACGACGAGCTCGCACTGCGCGAGATCGAGCTGCGCCAACTCGTCCGCCGTGACGAGGCCTTCGTGGGCGCCGAACTCGGCGTCGTTGGCGCCCGACAGCGCGAGTCCGCACAGGCTGAGCGGCGCGCGTTGCGCGAGTGCGGCTCGCTCCTCAGGTTCGCGGTCGGACTCGCGCGCGAAAAAGCCGTGCGTGGCGATGTGCACGTGCGTCGCCGGGGCGACCGCCGCGATGAGCGCGGACTTCGTCGCGTCGCGCTCGGTGAGCAACACGCAGGCGCCCGCCTGCGCCGGCGAGTCTTCACGCGCTCGTGCGCTCGGGTCCGCGCGCGCGAACAACGCGGCGATGCCGTCGATCTCGTCCTGCGTCTCCCACAGCGGCTCGAACGACTCGCGCGACATGCGCGCGCGCGCGCCAGCCGCGACGGCCACCCCGAGCGCGGGGGCTTCGACGTTTTCCGGAACGTGCTCGTAGTCCAAGCCGCCCACGGCCACCAAACGACGTTTCGCCGCGGGCGTCCGTGCAGCGCCCAGTTCCACGGCCGGCGCCACGACGAGCGCGAACCGCTCGCCCAGGCGCACGTTTTCGTCCAGCGGCAGCGCGTCGAGCGGCGCGAGGTGCAGCGCTTCGTCGAGCACCAGGCGCAGGGAGCGCGCGCCCTCGAGGGCGGGGAGCAGGGGCTCGAGCACGAGCGCGCGCAGCTTCGCGCCGGCTTCGCGCTCCTGCGCGGCGGCCGCGTTGTCGCGCAGGGCCGCTAGCCAGGCTTCCACCGCGCGTTCGACCGACACGAGCGAACCTAGTTCGAAGCGCGCGACGCGGCCGTCGGCGCGCAGCACGAAGGCCAGCAGCTCCGCCCGGCGCTGCGCGTGCGGCGCTGCGTCGAGTGCGCGCCGATCGACGCGCCAAAACGCGACGGCTGCTGTGTCCGCGGGCAGGCGTGCGGCGAGCGCTCGCGCATCGACGGCGCCAGGCGCGGCGAGCGGACCGAGCTCGCGCGCCAGCGCCGCTCGCAGCTGCTCTTCGGCGCCGCGCCGCGCTTCGAGCGCAGCATCCAACACGCTCGTGTCGACCGACTGACCCGCGACGCGGGCGACCTCGCGCGCAGTACGCGCCGCAGCGATTCGCAACGGTTCGAGTCGCGCACGCGCGTCGGTCGAGCTCATGTGTCGTCGCCAGGCGCGCAAGAGCACGGCGCCCACCGAGCGGCCGCTCTCGCACAGCTCGAACACCGCGCGGTCGTTGTCCGCGGCGCGTCCCTCCAGAGCCGTGGCGTCGAGCAGGCTCACGCCATCGGAGATCAGCCGCGACCACTGGTGCTGCACCTCCTCGGCGTCGCGCACCGAGAGTGTGCTCGCGGCGCGCGCGAAGTAGGCCTGCGTCTGCTGCGCGGCTTGTTCGGCGAGTTCGCGCGCGCCTTCGCGACGACCGGCAGCGACACGCAGTGCGGCCAAGCGCAGGCGCGATTCGGCGAGGTCGGCGTGTTCGGGCGGGAACGCCCGGAGCGCGAGCGTGAGGGCCTTTTCGGACTCCTCGAGCGCGTCGGGAATTCGTGCGAGCGCGCGCAGCGCGTCGGCGGCCGTGCTCGACAGCCTCCAGGCGTGGTTCGCATCGCGCCGCCCGGTCGCTGCGCGAAGCGCCTCGCGCTCGCGCACGAGTGCGAGCGCTTGCTGCGCGCGGCCGGTGAGGATCCACGCGTTGGCGAGCGCGATGTCCACCAGTTCGCCGTCGGCGCCGCTCGCCGTTCCGGCGCGCTGTTGCGTAGCGCGCAACTCTTCGAGTTCGTCGGCCGCCAGTTGCGCCTCGCCGGTCTTGAGCCGCACCACGGCGCGGTTCATCCGTGCGGTGATCCGCTCGGGGTGCTCCTGTGCGGCTCGCTTCCCGTAGATCTCGCAGCGCCGCTCGTGGATCGCCAGCGCTCGGCGCGTCTGGCCCAAGTCGCTCAGGGCGGCGGCCAAGTTGTTGAGCACGCCGAGCGGCAAGTCGTCGTCCTCGTCGACCTGACCTTGCAAGCTCGCCAGTGCGCGCTGTTGGAACTCGATCGCCTGCAGCGGCCGGCCGAAATCCAGCGCGAGCGTTCCCTGCGCGCTGAGCAGCACCGCCAAGCGCAGCGGGTCGAAGCCTCCCGGCGCGTCGGCGATCGCGGCGGCGCGTGCATACAACTCGTCCGCGCGCTCGAGTTCGCGCGCGCTGTGGTAGATCTGGCCGACCACGAACAGCGTCACCGCGAGGTTCAGATGGCCGGGGGGATAACAACGCTCGGCGAGCGCGAGCGCCTGTTCGCAGTCGGGCAGCGCTTCGCGTGGATCGGCAGCGCGCAGCGCCGCTTGGCAGACGCTCATCTGAACTTCGGACCACGCTTCAGAGGTCTGTGGAAACAGGCCGCGCATCGCCTCGCGCCGCGCGAGCGCCGCGGCTGTGAAGCTGGCGTCGTCGAACCACACCTCGCACTGGCGCGAGAGGGTGCGCACGGTGACGAACCAACTCTCGCTGCTCGAAAATTCGGTGCGCGTGAGCAGCGTCGCGAGAGCCGAACCAAGCGTCGCCACCGCGGCTTGGCGTTCGCCCGACGCATCCTCGGCGCGCGCTCGCGCCAGCGCGTCGAGGGCCTCCTCTGCGACGCGTCGCGAGTCTTCGCCCTCAGGCAACTCGCGCGTGCAAATGCGTGCGTTCGCCGCGCCGTCGAACGGCTTGGCGCGCACGACGAAGGTGAGCGTCTCGCCCGGCTGAACTCCGTAGGAGCGAATCCACGGGTTGCGCGCGCCGCCCGTGTCGTCGTCGGTGGTCTCGACGCCGTCGCGTTGCGCCGTGAGCGTCGTGTCGGCGTCGTCGCATTCGACCCACACCGACAGCGTTCCCGCCAGCGTCACGGTGTGCGTGAACTCGAACGCCCTGTTCGGTCGCAGGACCTGGGTCTGGTCGGTGCGGACGCACTGCGGCGCCACCGCTTGCAGCGTGGCCGCGGCTGCGAGGACCAAGGACGCGAGGGGCATCGAGTTCGATGGTAACTCGGCTGCGCGCGCGGCCGCGAAGGCGCGCCGCCGGTGTGCTAGATTCAGCGATCTCACCGACATGAGCGAAACGCCCGAGAACACGGCCTCAAGCGCCGGAAAAGCGCCGCAAATTCCGCTGCGCAGCCCCAAGCCGCAGTGGCTCAAGGTGCCGCTGCCCGGCGGCGCGGGCTACACCAAGCTCAAAGCGCTGACGCAAGAGCTCAAGCTCAACACCGTCTGCCAGGAAGCTCGTTGCCCCAACATCGGCGAATGTTGGAAGGGCGACAACGCGACCATGACGATCATGGTGCTCGGCGACGAGTGCACGCGCCGTTGCCGCTTCTGCGCGGTCAAGACGGTGATGAAGGCTGCGCCGCCCGACCCGGACGAGCCCGCGCACGTGGGCCAGGCGATCGCTGCGATGAACCTGGGCTACGTCGTGATCACTTCGGTCGATCGCGACGACTTGCCCGACGGAGGCAGCGCGCACTACGCGAGTTGTCTGCGCGAGATCCGCGCGCGCGCGCCGCGCACCGTCGTCGAAACGTTGATCCCCGACTACCAGGGCCACGACTTGGCGACGCTCATGGCGGCGGCGCCCGACGTGCTCGCGCACAACGTCGAGGTCGTCGATCGCCTGCAGCGCAAGATCCGCGACCCGCGCTGTTCGTTCGAGCGCTCGCTCGAAACGCTGCGCGGCGCCAAGCGCGAGTTGCCGGGCGTGATCACCAAGTCGTCGATCATGCTCGGCCTGGGCGAGACGCACGACGAGGTCGTCGAGTCGATGCAGCGCCTGCGCGACGCCGGCGTCGAGTTGCTGACGCTCGGTCAGTACCTGCGCCCGACGCCGCAACACGCGCCGGTGCGCGAGTGGGTCACTCCAGAGCGTTTCCTGGACCTGCAGATGCTCGGCGAGAAGCTCGGCTTCCTCTACGTCGCCTCCGGCCCGCTCGTGCGCTCGAGCTACAAGGCGGGCGAGTTCTTCGCGGCGAAACTCGTGCGCGAGCGGCGCGCCGCGGCCCCCCGCTAGTGCATGTTGCCGAATCGGGTCGCGGGAGCTCGCCGCTGTGCATGCGGCGTTGTTACCTGTCGACCCGGAGCCCGAGTGACCTACCACACCCATTCCGAGCTTCGAGGAGTCTGACGCGCTGCGCGTGCCTCGGTTGTCGGCCGTAGTTGCGCGGCAGGAGCCGCAGCGGAGGCGCCCGCGGCTCGGACTCCGCCGTCCGATCGCTTGCAAGCTGCCGTCGGGTGCGCGGGGCCTCAACTAAGGGCACGGCCGGCAAGGGCGCGTCTCAGTCATTGAGACGTCGCGGCCCGCCGACTCGCGCCACACCCCTCCGGTGAGTGGCCATGCCGAATGCGCTGGGGCGCGCGGTCGGCCTCACGAGTAGATTTGCGCGTCGTACGCGAACGATTCAACAACCGCGTTTGCGCCAAGCGGGGCTCGGCGATGTGCGAGGGTGTGTGCCGCGCGGGGCAACTCACGGACAGACCGTAAAGCTGAGCCCTCCTGTCAGGCTCACGCCGGTGCCATCCGGATGAAGCGGGTCGCGCGAGTGAAATTGTGTGAACACCGTGTTGCCAGCCGGTGCGGCGTTCGACAACAGGAAGTTGTGGGTAAACCTGTATGCGAGGGCGCCGGAGCAGTCTGCAGCTCCCGAGTTGCCGCCCGACGTCAGGGGCGGCGTGCGCCGTATCGAATAGCCCACACAGAGGTGGCCGCCCATGAAAGGCTTTGCCGTGGGTTGAAAGCTCCAAATCAGGAGCCCGCTCTTCTGGTTGATGACGTCAGACGCCCGCACAAAGAAGTCATCTGGACCGGTCAGGCTTGCCGTGCCCGTGGCGTAGATCGTGGGGACGCAGCCCAAGGAGTTCGTCTTCGCTGTGCAGTAGGTCGCCGGCGGGCCGCAGGCGCCCGAGAAGACGTACACAGCTCCATGGTCGCTGGCGCCGGGTGGGCTGTTGTCACGATATGCTCCGACGAGCATGTCGGGCACACCGTCGAGATTGATGTCTCCAGCCGCAGCAACGGCCGTTCCGAACAGGTCCAAGGCGTCGGAGCCATTCATCTGATAAAGCAATTGGCCATTCGCTCCCGAGTGCACGAACGCCCCGCCGCAAGCTGTTTGGTGGGTTGAATCCGAAGGCGATCCGAAAACGAAGTCTGGGAAGCCATCGCCGCTGACGTCTCCCAGCGTTGCGATCGACCAGCCCAATTGATCGTTGATTCCGCCCCTGAACAGTTGCAGCACAGCCCCGTTCAGTCCGGAGTGCAGGTAGACGGCTCCTTGGTCGGAGTAGATGAAGTCCTTGCGAGGCGCGCTGATCAGGTAGTCAGAACGACCATCTCCGTTGACATCGCCAGCGCTGTCCACCGCCATGCCCAGCCAGTCGCCATCAGCGCCCGCGTGAAACCTCAGCAGCGTTCCGGTCACTCCCGAAAAGATGCTGACGCTCCCGGAGTCGAACCAGGTTGTGTCATCGAGTCGCGCGCCCACCATCAGGTCGGGTCGGCCATCCCCGTCGATGTCGCCTGCCGAAGCCACGGACGAGCCGAACCAGTCGCCCGTGGTCACGCCGCTGAACTTGTGCAGTGCGGCGCCGGTGCTCCCCGAATAGACCGTGGCGTAACCAGGCCCGCTCGGTGCGCCGGACTGCGCGCTCCACTGCACAGCGCCGACCATGAAATCTGGGACGCCATCGGCGTTGACGTCGCCTGCCGACGCCACGGAGTGGCCGAGGAAATCGCCCGGTAGAGCGCCGTGGAACTGATACAGGATGGACGCGTCGCTTCCTGAATACACCGTAGCGATTCCCGAGTCCTGTCCGTGCGTATCGTCGCGTTGCGTCCCGACGAGGAAGTCTGACTTTCCGTCTTGGTTGATGTCCCCGATGAACGCGACGCTGTGACCGAACTCCTGTTGTGCGGAAGTTCCGAGAATCGTGTGGATCACTGCCCCGGTGCTGCCCGAGTAGACGCGCACCATACCGGCGTCCCACAGCGTTCCGACATCGAACAGAATCGCTCCGGTGAGCACGTCCGGCGTACCGTCGCCGTCCACATCTCCGCCGCCGGCGACCGACCATCCCAGCCCGGTCTCGGGCACGTCGCCGGCAAAACTGCGGAGCAACGTCTGGCCGGCGGCCGTGGGTTCGAAAACTCCCGCAACTACGAGTGCGAGACCTAGACCGCGTAGTTCGATGTGTCGCATGTGCATTTGCTGCCGAGAGGGGCAGTGAGGGGTTCTGTTAAGCGAGCCAGCGCAGCAGATTACCCCGAGTCGACCATGAGCGCCGCGTTTCGCGTCGTACGACTCAGAGACTTGCAGTTCACTGTCTGCAACCCGGCCATGGTCTCGTTCACGGCGCGAACTTGGCGCCACGCGATTGGCTAGCGGCGCACGCGCGCGATCAGCGTGACGGCGCCGAGCACGAGTGCGCCGGCGGCGACACCGATCGAGCCGCTGGTCGCGGCGGCGCCCGCCGATTCGGCGAGGGTCCCGAAGCCTTCGAGCGCGTGGTGCACGAAGCCCTCCAGGCCCGGAATCGCGTGGGCGAGGATGCCGCCGCCGACCAGGAACATCGCGATCGTTCCGAGCACTCCGAGCAACTTCATCAGCCGCGGCGCGAAAGCCAGGATCGCGCTGCCGAGCGCGCGTTGCGCGGCCGCGGCGCCTGAGCCGGTGCGCGCACGCAACCATAGGCCCGCGTCGTCGAGCTTCACGATGCCGGCGACCAGGCCGTACACGCCGATCGTCATCACGAGGCTGATGGCGACCAACACGCCAGCGCGACGCGCGAAGTCGGCGTCGCCCACCGCGCCGAGCGAGATGACGACGATCTCGGCCGACAGCACGAAGTCGGTGCGAATGGCGCCCTTGATCTTGTCCTTCTCGAGCGCGACGAGGTCCACGGCCGGATTGGCGACCGCCTCGAGCAGCGCAGCGTGTTCGGCGAGTTGCTCTTCCTTCTTGTGGAAGAACTTGTGCACGACCTTCTCGAAGCCTTCGTAGCACAGGAACGCGCCGCCGAGCATGAGCAGGGGTTGGATCGCCCACGGAGCGATCGCGCTGATCGCGAGCGCGGAGGGAACGAGGATCGCCTTGTTGACCAGCGAACCCTTGGCGACGGCCCACACCACCGGCAACTCGCGGTCGGCGTGTACGCCGGCAACCTGCTCCGCGTTGAGCGCCAGATCATCGCCGAGCACGCCGGCGGTTTTCTTGGTGGCGATCTTGGTCATCGCTGCGACGTCGTCGAGCAGCGACGCGATGTCGTCGATCAGTGCGAGCAGACTGGTTCCGGCCATGACGTGGTTGTACGGTGCCAGAGCAATCTGCACCACGCCGGTGTGGCGTTCGGCTTGGCCGTTGCGTTGCGCGGCGTGGTGCAGATTGCTCTGGCACCGTACAACCACGCCGCCGTCGCGTTAGGCCTGCCCGCGGCCCTGCGCAGCGCGGTGCGAATTGCACGGGCGCCGAACAACGGGCGCTCGCAGGCGCGTGGACTGCGCCGCTACGGCAGCACGACGAACTCGAGCGCGTTCGAGAGGTTGGTCGACTTCACGGCGGGCGGGTCGCGGAACCAACCCTGCGCGTTGACCTGCACGCCGGCTTGCAGCGGATTGCCGCTGGCGGAGGGATGCGTGGCGACGTAGGCGCGCCAGTCTTCGCTCAGTACGCCGTCGCAGGCGCCAAACGTCCCGCCGGAACTCGTGCTCGCGGTCATGCGCTGCGTGGGAACCTTCACGCAGATCAAGCTCGTTCCGCCGCTGCCCCAGGGCAGCGCCGCGCGCCCGCTCAAGCCGTAGTAGATCAGTCCGGCGCGCTGGCCTTCGACGTTCGCGACGGTGAGCGTGAAGCCGCTCGTCGCGCTCGCCAGCGCCAAGCCGCTGCCGGTGATGCTCGGCGTGCAGCCGTTCGTCGTCGTACCCGCCGTGCAGTACACGACGCCGCCCGATCCGCTCGCGTTGAACGAGCGCGTCGTCGACACGCCGACGTTGCCGTTGCGATCCGTCGCGCGCACGCGGTACTCGACGAGGCCCGCGACTTGTCCGGGAATCTCGCCGCGCCAGATCTGGCCTTGGCTCGCGTGCATCGGAACCGCTAGGAAACCCGACGGCGCGACGCGGAACTCGAGCTGCACGTCGATGTACCAGGTCTCGTAGTACGAGGCGTTGTCGTAGACCTGCGCGCGCACCACGGTCGGTGCGCTTCCCGTCGCGCGGTTCGGCGCCTGCTCGACGTTCGGGATGCGCGGCGCGTGCGTGTCGGCGACGTTCGACTGGTTGGTGAGGTAGTTCTCGGCTTGAGCGTTGTTGTTGGCGACCACGATGTCCGTGTCGCCGTCGTTGTCGAGGTCCGCGCAGTCGGCGTCGAGTCCGACGCGGTTGAGCGCCGGCAACTGCCCGGCGGTCACGTTGCTGTGGCTGAACGCTCCGGCGCCCGTGAAGTCGTTGCTGTACAGGCGGTCCTGCCCAGACCAATTGGCGAAGTAGATATCGAGGTCGCCGTCGTTGTCGTAGTCGAGGAAGTCGGCTTCGTTGTCGTCGGAGCTCGAGTTCGCCAGCGTCTGGTTGATGGTGAAGAAGCCGGCGCCGCTGTTCGCCAGCGTGGTGTCGTTGAACGCCGGACCTGGCGCGAGCCAGTTCACTCCGCAGATGTCCAGGTCGCCGTCGTTGTCGCAGTCGCCCATCTCCTGCTCGTAGTGGCCGGCGCCCGTGGCCCAACCGGGCGCGAATGCGGCGTTCGTGATGTCCGTGAACGCGGTGAGCACGCCGCCGGATTCGACCTCGCGGTTGCGGAACATCCGCGGAGTCTCCTGGCGCGCACCGTGGAGCAGGTCCAGGTCGAAGTCGCCGTCGATGTCGCCCAGGTCGATGTCCAGCGCGCTCGTCGCGATGTCCGCGTTCGCGCCCGTGGTGTTGGTCGTGTTCGCCTGCTGCACGCCCTGCGCCCACAGCGCCGGATTGCCGTTCTGAATCGAGTAGCTGGTCAGGCGGAAGCCCGACGGATTGAACTCGCGGAACACGCCGTCGCCGTCGTTGAGGAATAGCCGCGTGGGGACGTTTCCGCTGAAGCTCGGTCCGTAGCTCGAATGCACGAGGTCGAGGTCGCCGTCGTTGTCGAGGTCGCCGAAGTCGCCGTCGCCCGACCAATCGATGAAGCCGCCCGCCAAGAGTGCGGACGCCGCGATCGACGTCGGCGCAACGTTCAGCCCGCTCCAGCGCGTCGGCGTCTGGTCTTGGAAGAAGCCCTGAGTCCCACCCTGGACGCCGCCCATGTTGATCCACCAGCGGCTCGGCTGGTTCGAGATGCTGGAGTGGTTGGCGATGTAGACGTCGACATCGCCGTCGCCGTCGAGGTCGGCGAACTCGATGTCGCGACTGTCGTCGAGCACCGTCGGGAACTGCGTGGCGGTGCGGTCCGCGAAGAACCCGATGGTCCCACCGACTTCGAAGCCGCGGTTGATCCACAGGTTGTTCTGGTCGCTGCCGTCGTCGCCGCCTTCGGCGAGCGCTGCATCGAGGTCGCCATCGTTGTCCACGTCCGCGAAGTCCACGTTCTCCGTGGAGCCTGTGTTGAAGGGCAGCTTCGCGGGCGAGTCGACGAACGCTTGGGCGGACAGCGGGGCGCTGAGTGCGAGCAGTCCGAGGAGGGGCAGTGCGGGCTGGGGTCGGGCGATCTGCACGAGGAGAACTCCTTGACCGATGGAGCGGGGGGAGCGGGGCCGAACGCGCGCCTCGCTGCGACTGCGTGGGTCGCGTGGGGCGAACCGGCGCGGAAATCGGCCGTCGCTCCGAACTCATCATGCACCCGAGGGCCGCGGTGTTGGGGGGCGCGGCAAATTTTCGGCCGTGCCCCGCGGCTCGGTCGGCCGAGAGCGCCGGCCCGGTTGTACGACGCCGTACAACCACGCCGCCGTTGCGCTGGCGGCGCGGTTGTGAGGCGTCGTCCAGCCGCTACGGCAGCACGACGAACTCGAGCGCGTTCGAGAGGTTGGTCGACTTCACGGCGGGCGGGTCGCGGAACCAACCTTGCGCGTTGACCTGTACGCCGGCTTGCAGCGGATTGCCGCTCGCCGATGGATGCGTGGCGAGGAAGGCGCGCCAGTCCTCGCTGAGCACGCCGTCGCAGGCGCCAAACGTCCCGCCGGAACTCGTGCTCGCGGTCATGCGCTGCGTGGGAACCTTCACGCAGATCAAGCTCGTTCCGCCGCTGCCCCAGGGCAACGCGGCGCGCCCGCTCAAGCCGTAGTAGATCAGTCCGGCGCGCTGGCCTTCGACGTTCGCGACGGTGAGCGTGAAGCCGCTCGTCGCGCTCGCCAGCGCCAGGCCGCTGCCGGTGATGCTCGGCGTGCAGCCGTTCGTCGTCGTACCCGCCGTGCAGTACACGACGCCGCCCGATCCGCTCGCATTGAACGAGCGCGTCGTCGACACGCCGACGTTGCCGTTGCGATCCGTCGCGCGCACGCGGTATTCGACGAGGCCTGCGACTTGTCCGGGGATCTCACCGCGCCAGATCTGGCCTTGGCTCGCGTGCATCGGGACCGCGAGGAACCCCGACGGCGCGACGCGGAACTCGAGCTGCACGTCGATGTACCAGGTCTCGTAGTACGAGGCGTTGTCGTAGACCTGCGCGCGCACCACGGTTGGTGCGATTCCCGTCGCGCGGTTCGGCGCCTGCTCGACGTTCGGCACGCGCGGCGCGTGGGTGTCGGCGACGTTCGACTCGTTGGTGAGGTACACGTCCAACTGGCCGCTGTGGTTTCCCACCACGACCTCCGTGTCGCCGTCGTGGTCCAGATCCGCGCAGTCGGCGTCGAGTGCAATGCGCACGAACACGGGGAGCTGCGTGGCCGTCACGTTGGTGTGGCTGAACACCCCGGCGCCGGTGAAGTCGTTGCGGTAGAGCCGGTCCTGGCCGCCGAAACTCGCCACGTAGACGTCGAGATCGCCGTCGTTGTCGTAGTCGAGGAAGTCGGCTTCGTTGTCGTCGAACACGTCGGGCAGCGTCTGGTTGACAGCCAGGAAGCCCGTGCCGTTGTTGACCAGCGTGAGATCGTCCCACGTGGCGCCGATCTGGCGCCAGCTCACGCCGTAGAGGTCGAGGTCGCCGTCGTTGTCGCAATCTCCCATCTCCTGCTCGTACTTCGAGCCGCCGGCGAACGAGCCGGGCGCGAAGGTCGCGGAGGAAATGTCCGTGAGCGCGGTGAGGGCGCCGCCGTTCTCCACGAGGCGATTGCGGAACATGCGCACCGCTTGGTCTCGGGCGCCGTGCAACAGATCAAGGTCGAGGTCGCCGTCGATGTCGCCCAGGTCGATGTCCAACCCGTTCGTTGCGATGTCGGCGTTCGTCCCGCTGGTGTCGTTCGTATCCGCCTGCTGAGCGCCCTGCGCCCAGAGCGCCGGATTGCCGTTCTGGATCGATGCGCTCGCGAGTCGGAAGCCTGACGGATTGAACTCCTGGAACAGGCCGTCGCCGTTGTTGAGGAACACGCGCGTCGGCGCCGTTCCGCTGAACACCGGCCCGTAGCTGGAGTGCACGAGGTCGAGGTCGCCGTCGTTGTCGAGGTCACCAAAGTCGCCGTCGCCCGACCAATCGATGAAGCCGCCGCCCGGAAGCAGCACGGACGCCGCGATGGACGTGGGAGCGACGTTCAGCCCGCTCCAGCGCGAAGGCGTCTGGTCTTGGAAGAAGCCCTGCGTCCCGCCCTGGACTCCGCCCATGTTGATCCACCAGCGGCTCGACTGGTTGACGAACATGGACTGGTTCGCAACGTAGATGTCGACGTCGCCATCGCCGTCGATGTCCGCGAACTCGATGTCGCCGCTCGCGTCGAGCAGCGCGGGGAACTGCGTCGCCGTGCGGTCCGCGAGGAAACCGAGCGTGCCGCCCGCTTCGAAGCCGCGGTTGATCCACAGATTGTTCTGGTCGTCGCCGTACTCGCCGCCCTCGGCGAGCGCCGCGTCGAGGTCGCCGTCGCCGTCGACATCGGCGAAGTCCACGTTCTCGGTCCGCCCCGTGTCCGAGGGCAGCTTCGTGGGGGAGTTCGAGAAAATCTGTGCGTGAAGTGGCGCGGTCAGCGCCAGCAGTCCGGGGAGCGTGAGGGAGAGGTGGGGACGGGCGGATTGCACGAGGGCGATTCCTTGACGGTCGCAGCGGGTCCGCGCGCGCACTCCACTGCGACTCCGCCTGTCGCGTGGGGCCACTCGGCGCGGAAACCGACCGTCGTCCAAGACATCATGCACCAGCGCGGCGAGGCTGGGGTGCAGGCGCGTTCGGATTTCTGGTAGCGCAGGCCGCGCGGCGCCGTCCGCTGGGCCTCGCCCCGCTCCGCGCAGTCGGCTATCCTCAGCCGGATTGACCTCGGCCCTGCGAAGGCCGGCGAGCCCATCCGCTCGCCCTGGCCCGTGCGCCGCCGTCTCACCCTCGCGCCGCCCCATGACCGCCCTCGAAACCCTCACGATCCTCGCGCCCGACGGCTCCGTGAAGGGCCGCGAGCCCAAGATCGCGCCCGACGAGCTGCTGCACTGCTACCGGACCATGGTGCGCGTGCGCGCCTTCGACGACGTGTGCCTCAAGCTCCAGCGCTCGGGCCGCATCGGCTTCTCGATCCCCAACAAGGGCGTCGAGGCCTGCCAGGTCGGGGCCGCCAGCGCGCTGGCGAAGACGGATTGGATCTTCCCCAGCTACCGCGACTTCGGGATGGCGCTGTACCACGGCGTCACGGCCACGGACATGATGCACAACATGTTCGGCAACGACCTCGACACCGCTCGGGGTCGCCAGATGCCGGTGCACTTCTCGTTCACCGAGCCGATCAAGTTCGTCTCGATCAGCTCGCCGCTCGGAACGCAGATTCCGCAGGCCGTGGGCGCGGCGTACGCGATGAGGTTGCGCGGCGAGAAGACCGTCGCGCTGACCAGCTTCGGCGACGGCAGCACCTCGACCCTGGGCTTCCACAGCGGCATGAACTTCGCCGGCGTGTGGAAGGCGCCGGTCGTGTTCCTGTGCCAGAACAACGGGTACGCGATCAGCTGTTCGACGGCCGAGCAGACCGCGAGCGAGAGCTTCGCGATCAAGGCCAAGGCGTACGGCATGCCGGGCGTGCGCGTCGATGGCAACGACCTGCTCGCGATGCGCGCGGCCACGCTCGAAGCGGTCGAGCGCGCGCGCCGCGGCGACGGGCCGACGCTGATCGAAGCGGTGACGTTCCGCATGGGCGGTCACTCGACCTCGGACGATCCGACGCGCTACGTGCCCAAGGAACTGGTCGAAGAGTGGGCCAAGAAGGACCCGATCGATCGCTTCGAGCGCTACCTCGCGAAGAAGAAGCTGTGGACCAAGGAGCTCGGCGAGCGTTTGTACGCCGAGTCCGTCGACGAAGTCTCCGCGGCGGTCAAGGTCGCCGAGAGCACGCCTGCGCCCAAGCTCGAGAGCATCTTCAGCGACGTGTTCGCGAACGTTCCGGCGCACCTGCGTCGGCAAGGTCAGGCGGCGTTCGACCTCGCGGCGCGCAAGGGCGACGCCGGCGCCGGCGACGGCAAGTTCCCGCTCTGACAGGTCCGGACTCCGGCCGACGACACGCACCCAACGCGGTACCCGCATCCAAGAGGAAACATGGCGACGTTGACGATGGTTCAGGCGGTGAACGATGCGCTCAAAGTGGCGATGCGCCGCGATCCGAGCGTGCTCGTGTTCGGTGAGGACGTCGGCCCCAAGGGCGGCGTGTTCCTCGCGACCGAGGGGCTCACCAAGGAGTTTGGCAAGCAGCGCTGCTTCGACACGCCGCTGTCCGAGGACGGCATCATCGGCGCCGCGATCGGCATGGCGATGAACGGCCTCAAGCCGGTGCCGGAGATCCAGTTCCAGGACTTCATCTTCCCGGCCTTCGACCAGATCGTGAGCGAGGCGGCGAAGATGCGCTATCGCTCCGGCGGACAGTACACGGTGCCGATGGTGATCCGCACGCCGTACGGCGGCGGCATCCGCGGCGGCCTGTACCACTCGCAGTCGGGCGAGGCCTACTTCTGCCACACGCCGGGCCTCAAGGTAGTCGTGCCGTCGACGCCCGAAGACGCCAAGGGGCTGCTGCTCGCGTCGATCGAGGACCCCGACCCGGTGCTGTTCCTCGAGCCCAAGGCGCTCTACCGCACGAGCAAGGCCGACGTGCCCGAAGGCCACTACACGACGCCGCTCTCGACGCTGCGCACCGCGCGCACGGGCAAGGACGTCACGGTGTTCTGCTACGGCGCGATGGTGCCGGTGTGCCTCAAGGCCGCCGAGCAAGCCGCGGAGAAGGGCATCGAGTGCCTGGTCGTCGACCTGCGCACGTTGATGCCGCTCGACGAAGAAGGCGTGCTCGAGGCCGCGAAGCAAACCGGCCGCGTGGTCGTCGTGCACGAGGCGCCGCGCTTCTGCGGCTTCGGCGCGGAGATCAGCGCGATGATCGCCGAGAACATCATCGAGTACATGGAAGCGCCGGTGGCGCGCGTGACCGGCTTCGATACGCCGTTCCCCAACACGCTCGAGCACCACTACATGCCCGACGCGCGCCGCGTGCTCGACGCCATCGAACACGTCGCGGGTTTCTGACGCGCATCCCGCTCCAGCACAGCTGCCTGAAGTAACGAGACGAAGGACGAGATCATGGCCAACCTCGAGTTCAAGCTCCCCGACATCGGTGAAGGCGTCGCTGAAGGCGAGATCGTCAAGTGGCTGGTGAAGCCCGGCGATGCGCTGAAGGAGCACCAGGCGGTCGTCGAAGTGATGACCGACAAAGCGACGGTCGAGATTCCCGCGCCGGCCGCGGGCGTGCTCAAGGAAACGCGCGCCAACCCCGGCGACGTGGTGCCCGTCGGCAGCGTGATCTTCGTGCTCGACACCGGAGCGGCCGCCGCGCCCGCGCAGAAGTCCCACGCGCCGGCAGCACCCGCTGCTGCAGCGCCCAAGGCCGCCGCGGCGCCGGCCGCGCCGGCCGCGCCGAAGGCTGCGACGCCCGCGCCCGCTGGCGGTCACGGTCCGTCGAAGGCGGTCGGCGGCAAGCTCGAGTTCAAGCTGCCCGACATCGGCGAAGGCGTCGCGGAAGGCGAGATCGTGAAGTGGCTCGTCAACGCCGGAGACGCGGTGAAGGAGCACCAGGCGGTCGTCGAAGTGATGACCGACAAGGCCACGGTCGAGATCCCCGCGCCGGCCGCGGGCAAGGTGCTCGAGCTGCGCGCCAAGGCCGGCGACGTCGTGCCGGTCGGCAGCGTGATCTTCGTGCTGGAGACTGCGGCTGGCGCCGTCGCCGCGCCCGCGCATGCGTCGGTTCAGGCGGCGCCTGCTGCTGCGCCCGTGCTCGCGGCCGCCGCCGCTGCGCCGGCCAAGCGTGCGAGCGACGAGCGTGTGCTCGCCGTTCCGAGCGCGCGCCGCGTGGCGCGTGAACTGGGCATCGACCTGGGCGAGGTCGGCGGCTCCGGTCGCAACGGCGTCGTGCGCCGCGCGGACGTCGAAGCCTTTGCCAAGGCGCAGAGCGCTGCGCCCGCGGCCAAGCCTGCCGCGGCCGCGCCCGCTGCGAGCGCTCCGGCCCGTCCGGCCGCCGCGCCGGTTTCGTTCGCGCCCGGCGAGCGCGAGACGCGCATTCCGTTCCGGGGCGTGCGGCGCAAGATCAGCGAGGCGATGGTGCGCTCGAAGTACACCGCGCCGCACTTCACGGTGGTCGAGGAAGTCGATGTCACCGAGCTCGTGCGCCTGCGCGAGAGCGCCAAGGCGCTGGGCGCCGAGAGCGGCGTCAAGGTCACCTTCATGCCGTTCATCATGAAGGCCTGCGCGCTCGGCCTCGCCAAGTACCCGATGCTCAACGGCCACCTCGACGAGGCGACCCAGGAGATCGTGCGCTGCGGCTACGTGAACCTTGGCATCGCGATGGACACCGACAACGGCCTGATCGTGCCGGTGGTCAAGGAAGTGCAGTCGAAGGGCATCCTGCAACTCGCGCAGGAGCTCAACGAACTCGCGGAGCGCACCAAGGCCGGCAAGGTCAAGCCCGACGATCTCAAGGGCTCGACCTTCTCGATCACCAACGCGGGCAACATCGGCGGCATCCTCGCCACGCCGATCATCAACTTCCCCGACATCGCGATCATGGGCGTGCACCGCATCGTCAAGCGCCCGGGCGTCGTCGAGACTCCGCAGGGCGACAAGATCGAAGTGCGCCAGTACATGAACTTCTCGGCCTCGGTCGACCACCGCCTGGCCGACGGCGCCGACGGCGCGCGCTTCCTGGTGCACATCAAGCGCCTGCTCGAGAACCCGGGCCTGCTCGCGCTCTAA
This sequence comes from Planctomycetota bacterium, assembly GCA_016795325.1. Classification (GTDB taxonomy): domain Bacteria; phylum Planctomycetota; class UBA1135; order UBA1135; genus WYBT01. Next base: position 5,450 of record JAEUHY010000020.1, on the reverse strand, counting down.
CGCACGAGGGTCGCAGTTCGCGCGACGGCGGCGGGGGTCTCCCGCCGCCGTCGCTGTCTTTGCTGCGTTGCGGCGTGCGCCGACGGGAGCGCGCGCGCCGTGTGCGCTCAGCCGCCGCTCAGCGCCTGCGCGCCATCTCGCGTTCGAGCGTCTCGATCTCCGCGCCGAGTTTGTTGATCTCCTGCTCGTGGCCGATGTTGAGCACGTCGGCGCCTTCGCGTTTGAACTCGAGCACGGCGCTGGTCAGTTGTTCGAGCTCACGCTCGAGCTTCTCGAAGGCCTCGCGTGCCTTCTGTTCGCGCTCGAAGAGCGCCGCCAGCTCGCGCGGAATGCCGCGCACGCCCTTGTACTTGCCTGCGGCTGCGTCGAAGCGCCGCACGGCCTCGTCGTACTTGCGGCGCGCCGCAGCCTGACGCTCGGCGAGGCTCGCGTACCTGGCGTTGGCTTGGTTGAACCCGTCCTGCACGACGCGCTCCTCGGCGCTTTGCCGCTCGCGCAGGCGGCGCGCCTCGCGCTGCAGCTCGGCGAGTTTGCCCTTGGCGAGCTCGAGGTAACGCGCCTTCTCTCGCGGGTCGGTGAGCGACTTGTTCCAGTTCAACTTCGCTTCGGTGAGCAGGCGCTTGACGAGGTCGCCCAGCGTCTTCGCTTCGCCCTTCCACTTGCGCGTGCCGTTGAGCGCGTTGCGGATCATGCCCGCGAGCACGACGGTGTCCTGCACGATCGTCACGACCGACTGCGCGTCGAACGCTCCGGCCATTTCCGCGACGTCGAGCCCGATCGAAGCGAGCGTGATGGCGTCTTCGCCGTGGCCCGCCGCCGCGCGCGCGGCGCGGTGCGCGATGCCGATCGGCCCGCGGTCGCCCAAGGCGCCGCTCCAGTCCAGTCGCTCGACTTCGGCGAGGTCCTGCTCGAGGCGTTCGATCGCGGCCGCGGCTTCGTTGATCGTGCGCATGCCGCGCTCGTCGAGGTCGGCGCCAGCCGCGAGCAGCAGCTTCTCGCGCTCCTCGACGAGCGCCTTGGCGCGTGCGTTGTACTTCTCGGTCGCCTCCTGCACCGCGCGCGCCGCCGCTTGCGAGAGCGGATTCGCGCGAGCTTCGCGGACGAGCTTCTCGAAACCCGCCTTCACCTCGGCGAAGTGTTGCTTGGTGTCCTGATCCAGGCGCTCGATCTGCTGCAGGATTTCGTCCGCGCGTTGCGTGAAAGCGCGGTGCTCCTCGCGCAGCTTGTGCAGATCGGCCGTGACCGCGCCCACGTACGCCGCCTTGGCGCGCAGGCTGTCGCCCGCGGCGTTCTTGAGCGTGTCGAGCTTGCGCTGGTGCAGCTTTTCCTTGGCTGTCGCGCCCAGTCGCGAGAGCAGGCCGGCGTTGATCTCCGCGCCCCAGCGCTGGCGCGACTGCACCAAGCCAACGGCGACGCCCAGCAGGCGGTCGACGACGCCGAGCGAGAGGAAGGCGAGCGCCGCGGGACTCATCGCAGCGCCGACGCCGACTGCGCCGAGCACAGCGAACGTCACGCCGGTTCCAAGTCCGAGGACGTCGATCGTCTTGACCGTGTAGTCCGTAACTGCCTTGGGATCGGGCACGGATCGGCTCCTGGTCGGCGGGAAGAGCGGAGTGTGCGGCCGCCGCCTGGCCGCGCGGAGTGCGATTGTGGGGCCCGGCGCCCGAGCGGCGCAGTCGTCGTTCAGCGCACCCGACAGGCGAACACTGCGCATGCGCAAGCGGCCGGCGAGGCGTCGGCGCTGCGCCTCGCTCCGGCGTTCGCAGCCGGCTGCGTCAGCGCGCCGGCGCTGGGACCAACACGCGCGCGGCGAGCAGGATCAGGAACGGGCTCAGCGGCAGGTGGTAGCGGTTGCCGCCGACGATGGCGAGGAACGGAAACGCGAGCACGGCGAGCACGAGAGCGAGCAGCAAGTCGGCGCGGTCGAGCGTTCGCCGGCGGCGCAGCAGCGACCACGCGGCGAGCGCAGCTATCGCGTAGTACGCGCCGGAGGTGAGCGCCTTGAGTGGCGTCAGCAGCGCGCCGGCGCCGCGCGCAGCGAGGCCCGGTTCGCTCCAGATCACGGCGATCGTGTCGGAGCGCAGCGTCGCAATGCAGCGGCGGACGCAGCGCACCAGGTACTGCCCGGGCTCGGCGCGGATGAAGGCGAGCGCGCGTGCGCCGAGCTCGCGTTCGCGCTCGGGCACCGATAGGCCGGCGACATCGGCGGGCAGGTCGTGGTAACCGCCGTCCGAGCCGGGGTGGTTGCCCATCCACAGGTTCGACTTGCCGTTCATCGAGACGAGTTGGAACGTGCCGAAGTGCTCTTGCGTGCGCAGACCCCAGGGCACGAGCAGCGCGAGCGCGACCGCTGCGGAAACCAGCGTGGGAAGCAGCACGCGCCGCCATCCCAGCCCAGTGATGAGGAGCCACGCTGGAACGGCTGCGAGCATGAGAAGCGCAGGCGCGCGCACGTAGGCGCCGAGTCCGAGCAGCACGGAGCACGCGAGCACTGCGCCCCAACGCGAACGCGGGCCGCTGCCGCGCTCGACGAGCACGGCGAGTGCGGCGAGCACGATCGGGATGTAGAGGTTCTCGAGCGCGTGAACGGTCGTCATCACGATCGCCGTCGGATAGAGCGCGAGCGTGAGCGCCGCCAACGCTGCGACCGAAGGACCGGCGAGAGCGCGCGCCAGTCGGTGCAGCGCGATCACGGCCGCGAGCCCGAACAGCAGATTGGCGCCGTGCCCGACGCGCGGAGAGTCGCCCAGCAGCCAGTAGAACGGCGCGAGCGCCGCGGAGTAACCGACGGGCCACCAACCGTGCGGCTGGCCGTTGGGCTCGACGAAGCCTTGCCCGCTGGCGAGCGCCGTCGCGGCCTGGTGGTAGACGAGCTGGTCCGAGATCGGTTCGTTGGGGCAGAACCACAACCACGCGAGGCGCAGCACGGCCGCGATGGCGACGATGGCGCCCAGCTTCAGCTCGGCGATGCGCGTCAACATGCTTCGCCACCCGCGCGTCGACGCAGCGCTGGATTCACCGGGATCGACTCGGAGCACCATCGCCGCATGACACCAGTCGCGGCGAAGCGCTTCAAGCGCGCGGAGCTCACGCGCCGAGCGGCGCTCGAAGTCGAGCGCCGCGAGTCCGCACACGCACGTCGCCACGCGCCGGAACCGTGCGTTGGCTGCGGCACGCAGCTGCGCTGGGGAAGCGAGGACTGCGGCGGTGCGTCGAGACTGCGGCGGCGCCGCGAGTCGAACGCCGCGCGCCACGCAACGTCACGCGTGTGCGGGTCGTGCGACGCTCCACGCGCTCGGAGTCGAGGCGGAACCCAGTGAACTGCGCTCGCGCCGAGTGCGGCCGCCAGCTCACTTCACGCGCGTGTACTCGGCGCGCATGAATTCGGTCCACGCGCCGTCGGGACCCTGCACCGACGAGGTCAGTCGCTTGTGGTCGCGGTCCACGAGTTCGATCACGTCGCGGTACAGCGCGCGCTGGCTCGGATCCTCGAATCCAGGCCCGCTGGCTTCGAGCGTCAGCGTGTTGCGCTCGCGGTCGAGCTCGCCGCGGTAGCTCCACAGGTGCGTCTGCATGGTGTCGACCCAGGTTCCAACGAAGCAGCCCTGCGCCGGGTCGAAGCCCAACGTGAGCAGCGAGGTGAACGGCCCGTCGTGCATCACCGCACGGCCCTCGGACAGCACCCAGAGCGCGCCGATTGCCCGCACGCTTTCGCTGCTCTCCATCTTCATGGGCGGCTGATCGGTCCCCATGCTCGCTTCGCTCGTCACGCGCCATTCGCCTACGAGTTGCCGCAGCCAAGCGTGCTCGGGCGAGGCCGCGGCGGCCTCGAACGGCGGCGTTGCGGCGCTCGGCGTGGTGTTGCAGGCGGCGCAGGAAAGCAGCGCAAGGGCGGCGGCGAAGAGCTTGTGCATCTGCGCCAGCCAAGCGTGCGCTCGGGGGCGATGCAAGCCGCACACGCGGCCGATCGCGCTCGGCGTGGAATTCGCGCGGCGTATCGACGACGCGGCCCCGCGTAGCTCAAACTGTCGCGACCATGCAGATGCGAGCTCTCGGCGGTCGGTGGTGGAGTGCGGCGGCGCTGATCGCAGCGGGGTTCGTCTCGTCCGCGAGCGCCCAGACCCGCGACGACGGCGGGCTGTGGTTGATGTGGATGGGGCAGGGCAACCTCGCGTCCATCGATCCGGACTGGAAGCGCGTGCGCTGGTTCCTCGACGTGCAGGATCGCAACCGCGACGAAGGCCAGTCCTTCGACACGTTCCTGTTCCGGCCCGCGCTCGGCTACGAGCTCGCGCCGCGCGTCAGCGCGTACTTGGGCTATGCGCTGGTCGAGAGCGAGCCGGCCAACCGCTCGTCGATCTGGGAGAACCGAGTGTTCCAGCAACTCAACTGGAACGTGCCGGTCGAGGGTTTCACGCTGCTGTCGCGCACGCGCCTCGAGGAGCGATTCATCGACGATCAGAGCGAAACCGGCTGGCGCGCGCGCGAGTTCGTGAAGGCCACCGTGCCGCTCGTCGCCGGCAACGAGTGGTTCGCCAGCGTGTACGACGAGGTGTTCTTCGACCTCAACGACACGGGCTGGGGCCAGCGCACGGGCCTGCGCCAGAATCGCGCCTTCGTGGGGGTCGGCTTCTTCCTCGACGACGCGCACAAGCACTCGGTCGAGATCGGCTACCTCAACCAGTGGCTCGACCGGCGCGACATCGACCGGCTGAACCACCTGCTGTCGATCAATCTGTTCATGACGTTCTGAGCGCTGGGCGGGAGGGCTCCGGGCCGCGTGGGCTCGGCCGTGCCGCTTGGTCTAGAGGATTGGCGCTTGACCTAAAGATCGATCCGGATAAGCTAGCGGAGTCGTTTTTTAGTCTAGTGGACGCAATCTTTGTGCGTCCCATCCACTTCTCGAGCTCCGAGCTCACCCCTCGCCGCCCCGCCGCGGGCGTCCAGCGCCCATGCACTCCACGCCCAATCTGCGCGATTTCCTCGAGATTCCCTACGACCAACTGGAGGAGATGAACCTCGAGGCCAAGCAGCAGCGCCTCGACCGCATCGACCCCGACAAGCTGCGCAAGGAGCGGCTCAAGTACCTCGAATCCGAGAAGCGCATCAAGGCCGTCACGGTGTGCTTCACGGACCTCGAGGGCCGGCTGCACATGCTGGACTACGACAAGAAGTTCCTGCTGCGCAGCTACGACAACCTGACCTTCGACGGTTCGTCGATCCGCGGCTTTTCGCAGCAGTCCGAGAGCGATCTGCGCCTGGGCGTCGACTGGCCGGCGTTCTACTGGCTGCCGGCCGACGTTTTCGGCCCGGGCAAGGTGCTCGTGTTCGGCGAAGTGTTCGGGCGCGACGGCTCGATCTACGAAGGCGACATGCGCGGCCGGCTCAAGGGCTTCCTGCGCGACCTGCACGCGAAGAAAGGCCTGACCTGCTTCGCCGCGAACGAGATC
>JAEUHY010000019.1 GCA_016795325.1 Planctomycetota bacterium | reverse complement strand
TGCGCGGGGGGGGGGTTGGCGGGGGGGGTGTTCCGGGTGGTGCAGGCGGCTGGGGGTTGGGGGGGGGGGCGGGGGGGGGGGGCCCCGGGGGCGGCCCCGCCCCGCCGCGCTACATTCCTGGGCCATGTCGATCGAAGCACGCCTGAATCGCGCGCACGGCGCGCTCACCACGCTCACCAACGGCCGTCACGCCTGGACCAGCGACGTCGGCAAACAGCTGGGCTCGAACGACGCCGCGCCGGACGCGCACGAGCTGCTCGACTCGGCGCTGGCGGCCTGCACGGCGCTCACGCTCGAGCTCTACATCCGCCGCAAGCAACTGGCGGTGCGCTCGCTGCGCGTCGAGGTCGAACACGTCGAGAGCAAGGGCGAGGACGGTCGCGTGCGCTACGCGCTCGCGCGGCGCTTGCACATCGAGGGCGAACTCTCGGCGGCCGAGCGCGAACGTCTGGCCGAGATCGCGGACCGCTGCCCGGTCCACCGCATCCTCACGGGCGAGATCTCCATCACCACCGCGCTCGCCGAGTAGGTCAAGCCGTGCAACGACTCGAACCGCGTGTGTCGGCGCTGGCCGGCGGCCTCGACGTGCGGCGCGTGTTGCCGCAGCTCGCGCGCCGTTCCGTCGGACCCTTCGTGTTCTTCGACCACTTCGGTCCGGTGGATCTGGCGGCGGACGTCGACAGCGACGTCGGCCCGCACCCGCACATCGGGCTCGCCACGGTCACGTACTTGTTCGAAGGGCGCATGCTGCACGCCGACAGCCTCGGCGTGCGCCAGGAGATCGCGCCCGGCGCTGTGAACTGGATGAGCGCGGGCGGCGGCGTCGTGCACAGCGAACGCACGGTCGAGGCCGAGCGCGGCCGCGCGCGGCGTCTGCACGGACTGCAGTTGTGGGCCGCCTTGCCTGAGGACCTCGAGCAGAGTTCTCCGAGTTTTCAACACGCGCCAGCCTCCGAACTCGCGCCGCTCGAGGTGCTCGGCGCCCGCGTGCGTGTCCTGGTCGGCGAAGCGTTCGGCGTGCGCTCCCCGGTGCGTGTCGCGTCGCCGACGCTGTACCTCGACGTCGAACTGCCCGCGGGCGCGCACTGGCCGCTGCCGGCGCTGGCCGAGGAACTCGCCCTGTACTCCGTCGACGCGCCGCTCGAACTCTCGGGGCAGCCACTCGAAGCGCAGCGGATGGCCGTGCTCGACGGCGCCGTGCGTGTGCGCGCGTTCGCTCCCAGCCGCTTCGTCGTCATCGGCGGCGCTCCGCTCGGCCCGCGCTACATGTGGTGGAACTTCGTCGCGACCGATCGCGCGCGGATCGAACGCGCCGCGCAACGCTGGGAAGCCGATCAGTTTCCCGCCATCGCCGGCGAACACGGCCGGATCGCCATGCCTCGCTACGACCCGCGGCGTTCGTCGTGATGACGCCGCAGAAGGTCGAATTCCCCGCGGATTTGCAGCAACTGCGCGAGCGCTACGACGCCGTGCTGTGCGACCTGTGGGGCGTCGTGCACAACGGACAGAAGGTGTTCGAGCGCGCGGCCAGCGCTCTCGTGCGTTTTCGCGCCAGCGGCGGCCGCGTCGTGCTCGTCACCAACGTGCCCAAGCCGCGTGATCCGATTCCGCGCCAGCTCGAGCGCCTGCGCGTGCCGCGCGAAGCCTGGGACGCGATCGTGACTTCGGGCGATGCGATCCGCGCCGAGTTCGCCGCGCGCGCGCCCGGGCCCATGCACCGCATCGGGCCTGCGAGCGACACGCTGCTGTGGGACGGACTGGGGCTCGAGCTTACCGAGCTGGAGCGCGCGCGCTTTCTCGGCGTGACCGGGCTGGATGACTTCGACAGCGAAACGCCCGCGGACTACGCGGTGCGCCTCGCACGTGCGCGCGAGCTCGGGCTCGAGATGGTGTGCGCCAACCCCGACATCGTGGTGCGCCTGGGCGAGAAGCTGTACTGGTGCGCCGGTGCGCTGGCGCGCGACTACGAAGCGCTCGGCGGCCGCGTTGTGATGGCTGGCAAACCGCACGCGCCGATCTACGCGCTGGCGCGGCGCGAGCTCGCGCACTTGTTCGGCCGCACGCCGGACGACGCGCGTGTGCTCGCGATCGGCGACGGGCTCACGACGGACGTGCTCGGCGCCAACCGCAACGGCTTCGACGCGTTGTTCGTCGCCGCCGGCATCCACGGCGCCGAGTTGCGCGACGGGGCGCAGCTCGACCGCGCGCGCGTCGCCGCGGCGCTCGCCGCCGAAGGCGTGCACGCGCGCTACGCGATGGCGGAATTGGCCTGAACCGCGGCGCGGGACGCGCGTTTGACGCGCCGCCATGCTCGCGCTGCTGCTTCTCGTGCTCCAGGGCGTCGCTGCGCCGCAGGTGGAGGTTCCGCCGCCGCCGTGGCAGCTTCTCAGCGGCTACGAATCGCAGCTTATCCGCAGCACAAGCGGGCGCGTGGAGCTGGCGTACTCCGTATCGTCGCGCACAGGAGCTCCGATCGTCCTCACGGTGCTGGTCGAGCAAAAACTGCTCTGGCAGCGAACGATCGAGGCGCCGCTCGAGTTGGCGACCGTCGACGAGCGCGGGTGGGTGGCGGGTTTTCGCTGGACGAGGCCGCAGAGTCCGCCGTGTGATCACCGACTGGGGACCCGCTTTGGCGAGCTGCGTGTGTACGACGCGCGCGGCACGCTGGTGACTAGGCGCTCGGCGTTGAGCGACAGCGGATGGGGCTGCATGAGCATGGGAACCACCGCCGTCGATGTCGTGTTTCTCGCCGATCAACGCATCCTGCTGCGCGCCAATCAGTGTGCGGAGGGCGAATTCTCGCAACATCACGAGTGCTGGTCGGTGTACGACTCACGCGATCTCTCGGTGGTCGCGCGGTGGTCCCCGGCGCTAGCGCTCGGTCGCCCGTCAACTCCGCTGTGGTTGCCGCCTGAGTGGGATCGCGAGGGTGAGCCGGCGCTCGACGTGCGGGCCATCGTGGGGGCGCCGCTCGTGGCCGTGCGCTGGCCGTTGCCGAACTGGCGCGCGGTGGAAGGCGGCGTCGAACTGCAGGAGGACTTCAGCGTGGCCGCGTTCGACGGCGCCAAGCTGGTCGACCTTGCTCACTCCGCCTCTCCCGTGCGCGCCGAACCCGATCCCGAGTTCAACTTGGCCTTGCCCCGCGGCCGCGAATGGCGCCGCGACGAGTGGTTCCGTTCTCTCGGCAGCGGTCACTTCGCGCTCGTTCGTGCACTCGACGGCGCGTGGATCGAGTATCGCGCCGTGGCCGATCAAGGGAGCTGGCGGATCGAGCGCGCACCGTAAAACGCGCACCGTAGAGCGCGCAGGGTGATCTGAGGCGCCGCGAGCACCCATGCGACGGGCGTGCTCGGCGCCAACCGCAACGGCTTCGACGCGTTGTTCGTCGCCGCCGGCATCCACGGCGCTGATTTGCGCGACGCGGCGCAGCTCGACCGCGCGCGCCTCGCCGCGGCGCTCGCCGCCGAGGGCGTGCACGCGCGTTGCGCGAGGGCGGAATTGGCCTGAACCGCGGCGCGGGAGGCGCGTTGAAGGCGCAGCCATGCTCGCGCTGCTTCTCCTCGTGCTGCAGGGCGTCACTGCGCAGCGATCGGAGGTTCCGGCGCCGCCGCCCCGGCAGCTTCCCAGCGGTTACCTGACGCACCTCGTCCCGAGCGCGAGCGGCCGCGTGGAGCTGGCGTACTCGGAGTCGTCGCGGACAGGCGACCCAGTGTGGCTCGCGGTGCGGATCGAGCAGCAGCTGCTTTGGGAGCGACCGATCGACGGACCGCTCGAGTTGGCGACCGTCGACGAGCGCGGGTGGGTGGCCGGTTTTCGCTGGAATCCCGGTCCGCGCCCTCTGCGCAGGAGCGCTGACGACGACGTGCCCGGTGAGCTGACTGTGTACGACTCTGCCGGCGCGTTGAAAGCGCGACGCGCCGTGCTGCTCGACCGCGCGATCAGCTGCCTCACGTTCCCAACCTACGCGTTCGATCTGTGCTTCGTTGGCGAGTCGGACCTGCTGCTCCGCGCAAGCGAATTCACCAACGGCGTCCAGGCCCCTCGTGGTGAATGTTGGTCGATCCTCAACGCGAACGATCTGTCCGACGTGGCGCACTACGCGCCTGCCAAGGCTCTGGGGCGGCCGAACACTCCGCGGTTTCTGCCCGATGAGTGGGGCTACGGGCGCGAGCCCGCGCTCGACGTGCGCACGCTGCCCGGACTCGCGGTGCTGATCGTGCGCTGGCCGTTTCCGAACTGGCGCGCCGTAGACGGCGGCGTCGAGTTGCAGGAAGACTTCACTGTGCTCGACCTCGCGGGACGCAAGCTCGCTGAACTCTCGCACTCGGCCTCCGAACGCCGCGCCGAACCCGATCCGCTCTTCGACCTCGCTCTTCCGCGCTACCGGACTTGGCGGCGCGACGAGTGGTTCCGCGCCGGAAGCGACGGACGTTTCGCGCTCGTTCGCGGCCTCGACGGATCGTGGATCGACTATCGCGTCGTCGGGGATCTGGACGCTCGCCGCGTCGAACGCGCACCGTAGAGCGCACACGGTGAGCCGCCGCGCCGCGCGAACTCACTTGTCGAGCACGAAGGGCGTCGAGCTGTGCAGCTCGCGCACGCCGGTTTCGGTCACCAGGTGCATCGCGTGGTCGGCTCGCACGCCGCCGCCCGGCATCACGATGATGCGTTCGTCGGCTTCGGCCACCAGGCGTCGCAGCTGATCGCGGGAGTCGAAGGCGCGCGCCGCGCCGCCGGAGGTGAGCACGCGCTCGACGCCCAGCTCGATCAGTTGCTCCAGCGCCGCGACCTTGTCGGGAAGACCATCGAACGCGCGGTGGAAGGTCACGCTCAGCGGGCGTGTGCGTTCGACGAGTTCGCGCGTGCGGCGCAGATCGATGCGTCCGTCGGCGAGGAGCACTCCGAACACCGCGCCGGCGACCGGCAGGTCGCGCAGGCGCTGCAGCTCGCGCTTCATCTGCTCGAACTCGACTTCGCTGTAGACGAAGTCGCCGCCGCGCGGACGCACCATGACGTGCAGCGGCACACGCGCCGCGGCGAGCGCCTGCTCGAGAAACTCCTTGGAGGGCGAGATGCCGCCCAGGTCGAGCCGTTCGCACAGCTCGATGCGCCCCGCTCCGCGCGTCTGCGCGCGTTCGAGGGCCGCCAACGTGTCCACACACACTTCGAGCAGCGTCATCGTTTGGCTCCCGACGGAGTTCCTCGGCCCTCGAGCTCGGCGCGCGCCCAAGCCTCGAGCGATTTGTGCGTGAGTGCGCGTTCCAACAGCTCGCGCGCCTCCGCCGCGCGCTGGGAGCGACGCAGCATGTCGAGCATGAGCTCGTGCAGCGCTTGATCTTCCGGCACTTCGAGCAGCAGGCGCCGCAGCTCGAGCAACGCCTCTTCGGTCCTGCGCGCCGCGAACAGCGCGCGAGCCCGCAGCGCCCGCGCGTCGGTGGATTGGGGCGCGCGCGCCAGCACGCGCGCCGATTCGTTCAGCGCCCGCTCTCCGTCGACGACCGCGATGGCGAGCTCCGCGCTCGTGATGAGCAGCTCCGTGTCGTCGGGCGCCACGGCCAGGGCTCGATCGATCAGCGTGCGCGCTTGCGCGTGTTCACCCTGCGTCGCGCACAGGCCGGCGAGCAGCCGCAGCGCGGACGTGTCGCGCGGACGGCGCGCGACGATGCGTTCGGTGAGGCGGCGTGCATGGGCCCAGTCTTGAACGGCCAGCGCCGAACTGACTTCCACGGGCAGGTGCTCGAGCGAGCGCGATTCGTCGAGCGCCTCGCGCAAGCGGGTGTCGAACGTGCCCCAGCCTTGGTAACTGGGCAGCTCATCGGCGGTGCGTGCTTCGCGCTGCGCCTCCGCCGCGCGTCCCAGGCGCGCGAGCACGTCCGCCAGCACACGCCGCGCCGCAAAGTCGCGGGGCTGCATCCGCACGGCGGCCTGCGCGGCGGCAAAGGCGGCCTGCACGTCGCCCTTGGCGAGTTGGGCGCGCGCGCGGCCAACCGCCGCGATGGACAGATCCGGCGCGAGCTTGAGCGCCAGTTCGAAGCTGGCGAGCGCCTCGGGGATGCGCTGCGCTTCGAGGTTCAACTCGCCGAGCCGCGCGTGGGTCACCGCGTGGCGCGCATCGAGGGCGCGCGCGGACTCGAGCGCCGTGCGGGCGGGCCCGTCCAGCGACAGCGACTGACACGTCGCGCCCAGCAGGTAGACCCAGCGTTCGCGCTGCGCGCCGAAGCGCTCGGCAGCCGCGAACCAAGCGAGCGCTTCGGTCTTTTGGTCGAGGCCGAGCTGCACGCAGCCGATGCGTCCCAACGCGTCGCCATCGCGCCGTTCGGACCAGTCGCGCGCGCACTGCAGGACGAGCTCGACGACCGTCGTTTCCAGCCCGCTGCACACGGGCGGAGCGGGCAAGCCCAGCTCCGCGAAGCTCGCCTTCAACGCCTCGTCGTCGATGCGCGCGATCTGCGCTCCGAGCTCGTTCTGCGTCGAGGCGAGCGTGGGCAGCGCCGCCGCCGTCGGCGCCGCGGGGCTGCGGCGCACGAACCCCCAGCCGGCCAGCAGCAGCGCGGCCGCCAGCAAACCCGGCGCGCTCCAACGTGCGGTGGTGATGCTCATCGCGGCGCTCCAGCGTTCGACGCAGCGCTCGCTTCGGCGCGGCCCACTCGCAGACGCGTGCGCGGCGCGACGTCGAGCTTGCTCCAGCGCGCGCCGTCCGGCCAGGTCACGCGCACTTCGTCGACGCGCGCGGCGGCGCCCAGGCCGAAGTGCGCGCGCGGGTCGTGGCTCGAGAGGTAGCTCGACTGCGGGCGCACCACGCGCCGCCGCCAGCGTTCCCCGCAGCGCACTTCCACCAGCGCGCCCAGCGCCGGCGCGCCCTTGAGCGTGCGCACGTCGACCGTGAGCCACGCGCCCTGGGCGCCGTTGCGCAAGAGCTGCAGCGCGCCGCCGTTGTTCGCGAGCGCGAGGTCGAGGTCGCCGTCCTCGTCGAAGTCGGCGAGCGCCAGCCCGCGCCCGACGAGCGCGCCGACGAAGCCCGCTTCGGCGGTGCGGTCGACGAACCTCTCGCCGTCCCAGCCGAAGAACTGATCGCGCTCGGCGTACGGGCTCGCGCCAGGAGTCGTCTGCGCGGGCGCGGCGACCGCGCCGTTCGCCACGTAGCCGTCGAGCTCGCCGTCGAGGTCCGCGTCGAACAGCACGAGCCCGAAACCCGTCGGACCCATCGACCAGCGCGCGATGCCCAGGCGCGTGCTCGAGTCGCGGAAGCGGCCGCCGCCATTGAGCAGCGCGAGGTGGCTCTGCCCGCGGATGTTGCTCACCAGAAGATCGAACTGTCCGTCGCCGTCGATGTCCTCGCATGCGACGCCCATGCCGGCGATCGCCTGACCACGCGCGTCGAAGGCGCAACCGGCCGCGAGCGCGGACTCGCGGAACGTCCCGTCGCGCTGGTTCATGAACAGCTTGGCCGGGATCGAATCCTCTGCGACGTACAGGTCGACCCAGCCGTCGCCGTCGAAATCCTGCGCGAGCACGCCCAGCGTCTGGTTCGGCGCGCCGCGGATTCCGGCGCGCTCGCTCACGTCCTCGAAGCGACCGCCGCCGAGGTTGCGGTACAGCACGTTGCTCGCGAACCGCTGGTACCGCGTCGGGTCGCAGTAGTCGCGCGCTCCCGAGGGCGCGTTGCACTTGGGGTCCATGCCCGTGCGCCAGTCCATGTAGTGGCCGACGTACAGGTCGAGCGCGCCGTCGCGGTCGTAGTCGAAGAAGCACAGGCTCGAGCCGAAGCTCGAGTCGCGCACTCCGGCGGCCTCGCTCACATCGAAGAGCCGCCCGGAATCGTTGCGCAAGAGCACCGTCGAGCCCAGGCGCGACACGGCGAGGTCTTCGTCGCCGTCGTCATCCCAGTCGGCGACTGCAACGCCGAACGCATGCCCGTGCACGAAGGCCCCGGACTCCGCGGTCGCGTCGACGAAGCGACCGCCCTCGTTGCGCCACAGGCGACAGGTTTGCGCCGCGCCTTCTCCACCCAACGCTCCGCCGCCCGCGACGAACAGGTCGAGGTCGCCGTCGCTGTCGAGGTCGATCCAGCCCACGCCCGGTCCCATCTGCTCGGGGATGCGAAACTCCCCGCGTTGGGCGTTGTCGTGCACGAACTCGACGCCCGCGCGAGCGGTCACGTCTTCGAACAACCCGCGCGCGGACTCGCGCGCGCCGGAGCTCGCGTTCAGCACATGGGGCGCGTGCTTGGCGAGGAACTGCTCGCCGACTTCGCGCGGCGTTGCGGCGCGCTCGAGCGGAGCGAAGGCCCACACTCCGGCGCCGACGGCGAGCGCTGCGGCCACGTACGTCGGAATCGCGCTGCGCGCGGCGACCTTGGGGGAAGGCGAGCTCACGGAAGCCTGGGAATACTCGCACGCGCCGTGCTTGGCAAGTCGTGAAACGTCGCTCAGCTCGCGTTGCGCAGCCGCGCGCGGTCGAGTGCGACGGCGGCCACGATGATTGCGCCCGTCACGAGCTCCTGCACCCAGTTGTCGAGTCCGAGCTTGGTGCAGCCGTTGTCGACCACGGTCATGATCAACGCTCCGAGCAGTGCTCCACCAACCGAACCCTGCCCGCCCGACAAGCTCGCGCCGCCGATCACCACCGCGGCGATCACCTTGAGTTCGTAACCCTGGGCCGTCGTCGGGTCGCCCATCGACAGGTAGGCGAACTGCAGCACGGAGGCGACGCCCGCGCAGGCCAGTCCGAGCGCGTACACGCGGAGCTTGACGCGCTCGACGTCGACGCCGCACAGCCGCGCCGTCTCCTCGTTCGAACCCACCGCGATGGCGTGGCGGCCGAACACCGTGAAGCGCAGCGCGAGCGCTGCGGCGAGCGCGACCACGAGCGCCACGCACACGCCGGGCGGCAGCACGCTGAACAGCCCCTGCGGTGCGAGGTTCATCACGTGCCGCAGCCAGCCGGAATCCTCGGGATAGACCGGCTGGTTGTCGCCCAGTCCCTTGGCCAGCCCGCGCAATGCGCCCCACAGACCCAGCGTCACGATGAATGGCGAGAGCGGCAGTTTGCCTAGCACGCGGCTGAACAGTGCGTGCAGTCCCCAGCTCAGCGCGGCGCCGGCGGCGATGCCTGCGACGAGCGAGTGCTGGCGTCCGACGTAGGCGCCCGCGCCGACGCCGATCAGCAGCGCGGTGACGCGCGCGAGTTGGCCGACGACCAACGCCCCGAGCGTCCAGCCGATCAGCGCCGCGCACACGATGCCGCCGAACGCTGCGGCGGCCGGTGGCCAGCCGCCGTTGAGCAGAAGCGCGATGACGACCGTGCCCAGCGCGATCGTCGAGCCCACGCTCAAGTCGATGCCGCCGGCGACGATGATCCACGTCGCACCGACCGCGGCCGTGCCGACCACGGCCGTCTGCAGCAGCATCAACTGCTGGTTGTTCCAGTTCGTGAAGTTGCGGCCCGCGAGCACAGCGAACAGCGCCCACGCCGCAGCCAGACCCAGCGCAGGGCCGAGCGCGCGCAGCAGCGGTCGCACGCGCTCCATCACGCGGCGCCCCCGAGCGCTTCGCGCAACACGCTCGCTTCGTCGAGCTCGGACACCGGGCGCCGCGCGCGCAACTGGCCGCGCTCCATGACCGCGATCGCATCGCACAGCCCGAGCAGCTCGGGCAGGTAGCTCGACACGACCAGCACGGCGCGCTGGCGCTCGCCGCCGCGCGCGAAGCTCTCGATGAGCGCGTAGATCTCGGCCTTGGCGGCCACGTCGACGCCGCGCGTCGGCTCGTCGAGCAGAAGCACGTCGGCGTCCGCGGCGAGCAGGCGCGCGAGCGCGACTTTTTGCTGATTTCCGCCCGAAAGCGCGCCCGCGCGCTGGCCCGGACCGGCGCACTTCACGCCCAGTTTCGCGAGCCAGGGAGCGGCGTTGCGTTCGAGCGCGCTGCGCGTGAGCACGCCGGCGCGGCTCAGCGCCGACGCACGCGGCAAGAGCAAGTTGTCGGCGAGCGAGAGCTCGAGCGCGAGGCCTTCGCGTTTGCGGTCCTCGCTCAGGAGGCCGACGCCCTGGCGCCAACGCTCGCGCGGCGTGCGCGGACCGTCGAGGGCGAGCACGCGCAACTCGCCGCGCACGACGCGCTCGAGTCCGAACAGCGCGCGCAGCAGCTCGGTGCGTCCGGCGCCGACCAGGCCCGCGACGCCCAGGATCTCGCCGCGGCGCAGTTCGAGCGACGCGTCGGTGGGGAGCTTCTCTCCGGCCAGTCGGTCGAGGCGCACGACAACGTCGCCCGGCGCGCTGGCGCGGCGGCTCACGTGCTGTTCGACGTCGCGGCCGACCATCGCTCGCACGAGCGCGCTCGGCGAGCTCTGCGCGCACTCGCCGCGCGCCACGCTGCGTCCATCGCGCAGCACGCAGTAGCGCTCCGCGAGCGCGAAGATCTCCTCCATGGCGTGCGAGATGTAGATCACGGCCGCGCCGCGTTCGCGCAGGCGCGCGACCAGCTCGAACAGACGCGCGACATCCTCGCGCCCCAGGCTCGAGGTCGGCTCGTCGAGCACGACGATGCGTGCGTCGACGGCGACGGCGCGCGCGATTTCGACCAGCTGGCGCTCGGCGGGGGCGAGGTCGCCGACGCGGCGCTCGAGGTCGAGCTCGCCGCGACCGAGCAGAGCGAGTGCGGCGCGCGCCTGGGAGCGCAGTTCGGCGCCGCGCACGCAGCCCAGTCGCCGCGGTTCGCGGCCGAGAAGCACGTTTTCTGCGACGCTCAAATGCGGCGCGAGCGCGAGCTCCTGGTGGATCATCGCCACGCCGCGAGCGCGTGCTTCGAGCGGCGATTGCGGCGCATAACGCTCGCCGTCGAGCTCCATCGAGCCTGCCTGCGGCGCGAGTGCGCCGGAGAGCACCTTCATCAGCGTCGATTTGCCCGCGCCGTTCTCGCCGACCAGCGCGAGCACTTCACCCGCGCGCGCCTCGAGGCTGACGTCCTCGAGCGCCGCCGTCGCCCCGAACCGCACGGTCACGCCGTGCATGCGCAGTCGGGGCGGCGTGGGGGAACTCAAGGCGTGTGCGAGTAGAGCGGCGCGCGCGCCGGCTCGCAACCACGCGGCGCGGCGCGGCGACGAGCGTGCGCCAGCGAAAGGGCGCCGACCCAGCCGAAGCCGACGACGTACAAGCTGAGCAGCGCGGCGGTGCTCCAGGCGCCTGCGCGCGCGGCTTCCACCAGCGCCCAACACGACCACGCGGAGAGCGCGAGCTCCGCGCCGGGAGCGCCGAGCGCGCGCGCCGGGTAGCTCGCGTGCGAGCCGTCGCCGCGTTTGGGCGTGCGCACGAACTCGCCCGTCGAGCCGCGCAGGCCGGCGCACGCGGCGCGCGCGAGTTCGAAGCTCAGGCCGAGCCCGAGTGCGACGGCGAGGCCGCAGTCGCGCAGGCGTTGCGCCAGCGAACGACCGACGGCGCGTTGGGAGCGCTCGTAGAAGAGCACCACGGCGGGCGTGCACAGGCCGAGGAACACTCCGTACGCGCCGAGCGGCACGGCGTGGGCGCGTGGAACGGCAAAGGGAGCGAGCGCGACGAGCGCGAGCACGATCGGATGCCCGGCGTGCGAGGAGAAGTGCAGCGCGGCTTCGAGCTTCACGCGCCAGTGCAGCGGCGCCCGCAGGATGCGCCCGAGCAACTTGCGCGCGGTCTGCACCGTGCCACGCGCCCAGCGCGCTTGCTGCGACTTGAAGGCTGCGATGTCCGCGGGGAGTTCGGCCGGCGCGGTGACGTGCGCGGCGTACACCAATCGCGATCCGGCGAGCTGCGCGCGGTACGAGAGGTCGAGGTCCTCGGTCAGCGTGTCGTGCTGCCAGCCGCCCGCGCGCTCGATCGCGGACTTGCGCCACACGCCCGCGGTGCCGTTGAAGTGCAGGAACAACCCGCGTTCGAAGCGCACCTTGTGCGTGATCACGAAGTGGCCGTCGAGCAGCACCGCCTGCGCGCGGGTCAAGGCGCTCGCGTCGCGGTTGAGGTGCTCCCAGCGCGCTTGCACGAGGTCGACGCGCGCGTCGGCGAAGGCGCCCATCACCTGCTGCAGGAAGTCCGGCCGCGGCGTGAAGTCGGCGTCGAACACCGCGACGAACTCGCCGCGTGCGAGCGCGAGTCCGTGCGCCAGCGCGCCGGCCTTGAAGCCCGTGCGGGCGGCGCGCCGCACGACGTGCGCATCGATGCCGCGCGCGCGCAGCTCTTCAACCTCGAAGTCGACGACCTCGCGCGTCTCGTCGCTCGAGTCGTCGAGCACTTGGATCTCGAGCTTGGCGCGCGGGTAGTCGAGCTCGCCGGCCGCGCGGATCACGCGGGCGGCGACCGTGCGCTCGTTGTAGAGCGGCAGCTGCACCGTCACGCGCGGGAGTTGCTCGTGCGCCGACGGCTGCAAACACTCGCTTTCGTCCCAGCGAAAGCGCGCCAGCAGCCAAGCGCGGTGGAGGCCGAACACGGCCGCGAGTCCCGCGAGCACGGCGTAAACGGCGACGAGAAGGTTGTCGAACAGCATGCGGGGCTCGCGGGTGCGGCCAGTATCCTCCCGCGCCCTTCCCAATGCTCCACGGCGCACGCATCGTTCTCGTCATTCCGGCGCTCGACGAGGCGCGCGCCATCGGCGCGGCGCTGGCGCGTGTGCCGCGCTGGGTCGACCGCGTGATCGTCGTCGACAACGGCTCGACCGACGACACGGCCGCCGTCGCTCGCGCCGCGGGCGCCGAGGTGTTGAGCGAACCGCGGCGCGGCTATGGAAACGCGTGTTTGGCCGGAATTCGCGCCGCTGGCGAGGCCGGGGTCATCGTGTTCATGGACGCCGACGGCAGCGATCACCCCGAGCAGATGGAACACCTGGTCGCGCCGATCGCGACCGGCCGCGCCGACCTGGTCATCGGCTCGCGCGCACTCGGCCAGCGCGAACGCGGCGCACTCACGCCGCCTCAGCGCTTCGGCAATGTGCTGGCGTCCACGTTGGTTACCTGGTTATGGGGAGTGCGCTTCACCGACCTCGGCCCGTTCCGCGCCGTGCGCCGCACCGCGCTCGAGCGCCTCGACATGGATGCGCCGACCTTCGGCTGGACCGTGCAGATGCAGATCCGCGCCGCGAGCCGGGGCCTTGCGTGCTGCGAGGTGCCGGTTGACTACGCGCGGCGCAGCGCCGGCCGCTCGAAGATCTCGGGCACGGTGCGCGGTGTGTGGCTCGCCGGCACAGGAATTCTCGGCTGCATCGCGCGCGAGCGCTGGCTTCAGCAGCGACGGGGACCGGCTTTTCCACGCGAGAAAACGCGTTGACCCCTGGCGCGCACGGGGCAGTTGGTTCGCAATGGTCGCGGCGGCGAACACGGGTTGCGTTCGCGCCGGTTTCCACGTTCACGCCCTTTCATCTCCATGCTGCTCCGCTTCACTGCTTTGCTCGTGTCGCTGCTCGCCTGCCCGTCTGTGGTGCACGGACAAATCGTCATCACGTTCGACACGCTCCCGGCGATGGGCAACGCGCCGGGCGTCACCGTGCCGCTCGCCAACCGGCTTTCGAACCAACTGGCGGCGACGCTGGGCGTCGAGTTCTCCTCCGCTGCGCCGTTCGTCGCCGTCGTCAACCATGGGACGCCGACTCCGAGCGTGCCGAACATCATCGGAGGCGCCTCGGCCGCTGGCGCGCTCTCGTACAGCGCGCCGATCCACATCCGTTTCGTCGACCCCGCCAACCCCGCGAGCCCGGCCGTCACGAGCGCAGTGAGCGTGCGCGGCGATCTCACGGCGATTCCCGGCACGGCGACCATGCGCGCGTTCGGCGTCGACGGCTCGCTGCTCGGCGCCCAAACGGTCAACGACGTCCCCGGCGGGCTGCTGCTCAGCCTCGCCATCCCGGGCATCCACCGCATCGAGCTGACGCAGACGTCCGCGACGATCGGCATGGACAACCTCACGTTCTTCCCCGTCACGCCGTGCTCTGGCCAGCAGGCCTATTGCACCGCGGGCACGACCACCAACGGCTGCGTTCCGTCGATCTCCGCGAGCGGCTGGCCGAGCGCCGCTGCGTCGAGCGGCTACACGCTGCAGGTGCAGCAGGTCGACGGCCAGCGCCAGGGGCTCATCTTCTACGGAGTGTCCGGCCCGCTCGCAGCGCAGTGGGGGCTGGGATCGAGCTTCTTGTGCGTCAAGACGCCGACGCAACGCATGCCGGTCTCGAACACCGGCGGCGCGGTTGGCCAGTGCAACGGCGCGCTCTCGATCGACTGGCGCGCTTGGACCAGTTCCAACCCCGGCGCGCTCGGCACGCCGTTCGTGGCCGGCGACATGGTCTACGCGCAGGGCTGGTTCCGAGACCCGGCCGCATCGAAGGCGACCAATCTCTCGAACGCACTCAGCTTTGCGCTCTGTCCGTAAGCGCCGCTAACGAAATGCCTCGCGGCGCCCGGACGCGTTGTCGTCCGCTTGGGCGGCGCGCGCTCAGCGCAGCAGCGCCGCGATTTCCGGTTGGTCCATGTTCTCGCGCGTCACGAGCACCGCGCCGGTGTCGATCTGCGGTTCGACGGCTTCGTTCGCGAGGCGCTTCGCGAGCGCACGCACGGAGAGCTCGCCCATCTTGCGCGGGTCCTGAACGACGAGCGCGTCGAGCTTGCCTTCGCGCAGCGCGTTGACCAGCGGCGGCGAAGCGTCGAAACCCACGAAACGCAGCTTGCCCGACAGGCCCATCTGCTCGAGCGCGAGCAGCATGCCGTTGGTCGCCGACTCGTTGGAGCAGAACACGCCGCCCGCCTCGCGCAGCGCGTCGATCATGTTGAGCGCCGTGGTCTTCGCTTCGCCGGCCGTCGGGCCCGCGTAGCGGTTGTCGACGCTGAGCGTGATGCCCGCGGCGGCGAGGCTCGCTGCGCAGCCGCTCTCGCGCGCGTCGGTGCTCGCCGAACCGACGACGTAGCGCAGCATCACCGCCTGGCCCTTTCCGCCCATCAGCTTCGCGAGGTGCTCGCCCGCGAGCTGGCCCGCGGCGCGGTTGTCGGTCGCGATGAAGCTCGCGAAGTCGACGCCGGGCTGGCCGTCGAGGTTCGAGTCGAAGATCACCACCGGGATGTTCTTCGAGCGCGCGAGCGCGACCACCGGCGCGAGCGCCGCGTGGTCGAGCGGCGCGAGCGCGAGGCCGTCGATCTCGTCCGACACGAACTGCTGCACGAGCTGGATCTGCTGCGCGCGGTCGTTCTCCTGCAGCGGGCCCTTCCACACGACCTCGATGCCCAGTTCGTCGCCGGCGGCGCGCGCGCCGGCTTCGACCGACTTCCAGAACACGTGCGTCGTGCCCTTGGGAATCACGGCCACGCGCGGCCGCGCGTCCGTCGAGGACTGACCTGAAGTTTGGGCCGGCGGCGTGTCGCCGCAACTCGCGAACACCATCGCCAGGGACAGGAACAGCAGGGCGCTGCGCATCGGTTGGTAACTCGCGAGGGTGGGCTTTGGGCGGACCGCGGGTCGGCTGTACGGCCGATTTTTTGGCCGCAAACCAGGGTCCTTTTACTTGCGAAAGCTCGCCGCTTGCAAGTAAATGGCCATTCCCCGTGCGCCGCGCCCTCCCCCAAGGCGCCTGCACTCGAACGTCCCACACACCTCGAGCGCCCTACCGTGAGCACCCAAGACGACGACGACAACAACGAGCGCGGCCGCTACCGCGCGCCGGCCCTGGAAAAGGGTCTGGACATCCTCGAACTGCTGGCCGATCGCCCCGAAGGCCTGTCGCAATCCGAGATCGCGCGCAACCTCGGCCGAACGGTCGGCGAGATCTTCCGCATGCTCAACTGCCTGGTCGAGCGCGGCTACCTCTCGATCCAGCGGCCCAGCGACCGCTACATCCTCACGCTCAAGCTGTTCGAGCTCGCGCACCGCCACACGCCGATCGATCGGCTGCTCGGCAACG
Source organism: Planctomycetota bacterium (assembly GCA_016795325.1). GTDB lineage: Bacteria > Planctomycetota > UBA1135 > UBA1135 > WYBT01. The sequence goes on along the minus strand of JAEUHY010000019.1, from coordinate 6,070 downwards.
CGGGACCGCTGATGCGCGAGCTCGTGACGCAGATCCACCAGTCGTGCCATCTCACGCTGATCGAAGGCGGGCACGGCGTGGTCGTCGCGCAAACCGACAGCCCGGGCCACATCGGCTTCGCGGTGCGCGTCGGTTCGGTGATCGGCCTGACGGGCACCGCGTCGGGTCGTGTGCTGCTCTCGTTCCAAACGCCCGAAGACCGCGCGCGCATCGTCGCCAAGGCCAGCGCGCCCGATCAGGAGGCTGCGGCGCGCACGGGTTTCGCGCGCGAGCTCGAAGCGCTGCGCGCGCGCGGCTACGAAGAGATGGACAGCACGCGCATCCGCGGCGTGCGCGACGTGAGCGCTCCGGTGTTCGACCACCGCGGCTCGGCGGTGGCTGCGATGACGGTGCCATTCATCGAGCGGCTCGACATCGCCGACGACAGCTCGCTCGCGCTCACGCGCGAGATGCTGACGCGCACCGCGGCGCGTTTGTCCGCTTCGCTGGGCGGTCGCGCGCCGACCGCGGGCCCCGCAACCGCGCGCGTGAGGTGAACGCCGCGGCGCGTGAGCTCGGCGACCTGCGCCAGCGCTGGCCGACGCCGTCGCGCCCGCGCGCCATCGTGTTCCTGGGCGCCGGCGGGATCGTGCGCGACGCACACCTGCCGGCCTACCGACGCGCGCAACTGCCGCTGGCGGGCTGCTTCGATCTCGACCTCGCCCGCGCGCGCGAGTTGGCGCGCGAGTGGGGAATTCCGCGGGTTCTTGGCTCCCTGGCCGAGGCGCTCGACACGCCGGACGTGGTCTTCGACCTCGCTTTGCCGCCCGCGGCCGTGCTCGCGACGGTCGAAGCGTTGCCCGACGGCGCGGTGGCGTTGATCCAAAAGCCCATGGGGCTGGATCTGCGCGACGCCACGCGCATCCGCGCTGCGTGCCGCCGCAAGCGCCTGATCGCGGCGGTCAACTTCCAGCTGCGTTTCAGTCCGCAGATGCTCGCGCTGCGCGACGCACTCGAGCGCGGTTGGCTGGGGCGCGCGGTCGAGCTCGAGGTGCACGTCAACTGCCGCATGCCGTGGGAGAACTGGCCGTTCCTCGCCGGTCTCGAGCGCATGGAGATCGCGCTGCACTCGATCCACTACCTCGATCTCATGCGCGCGTTGCTCGGCGAGCCGCGCAGCGTGTGGGCGCGCACGGTCAAGCATCCGCGCGCGGCGCACCTGGCAAGTTCGCGCACGAGCGCGATCCTCGACTTCGGCGACGACGTGCGCTGCGCGCTGTCGGTCAACCACCACCACGCGCACGGGCCCAAGCACCAGCGTTCGCACCTGCGCCTGGAAGGACTCGACGGCGCGGCGCTCGCCGTGCTCGGCGTGAACCTCGACTATCCGCGTGGGCGGCCCGACGAACTCGAGTTCGCCTTCGATGGCGTCGAGTGGCGCGCGCTCGAGCTGGTCGGCAACTGGTTTCCCGACGCCTTCGCAGGGCCGATGTGCAACTTGCAGCGCTTCGCCGCGGGCGAGGACGCGCGCTTGCACACCTCGGTCGAGGACGCGTGGCGCACGATGGCGCTCGTCGAGGCGCTCTACGACTCGGACCGCAGCGGCGGCACGGCCTTGCCGCGCGATGGAGCGCCCGCGTGAACTCGGCCGCGCCGCGCGTCGATGCGCACCAGCATTTCTGGAGACTCTCGCGCGGCGACTACCGCTGGCTTTCGCCGCAGCTCGCCGCGCTCTACCGCGACTTCCTGCCCGCCGACCTCGCGCCGCAGCTCGCGCGCGCCGGCGTGGACGCCACGCTGCTCGTGCAGGCGGCCGACACGCTCGCGGAGAGCGAATTCCTGCTCGAACTCGCCCACGCAACGCCGTGGATCGCCGGTGTCGTCGGCTGGGTCGACCTCGACCACGAGAGCGCGCCGCGTGAACTCGAACGCTTGGCGCGCGCGCCGAAATTCGTCGGCGTGCGCCCGATGCTGCAGGACCTCGACGACCCGCGCTGGGTCTTGCGGCCGCGCGTTCTCGCGAGCCTGCGCGTCGCCGCCGAACTCGGACTGCGCTTCGACGCGCTCGTGAAGCTGCCGCAACTCGCCTCGGTCCTCGAGCTGAGCGCGCGCCTGCCGCAACTGCGCATCGTGCTCGACCACGCCGGCAAACCCGCGCTGCGCGAAGGCGCCGCGTGGAGCGGCTGGACGACGTGGCGCTCGCTGGTCGCCGAACTCGCGCGCTCGCCGCAGTGCTTCTGCAAGTTCTCCGGCCTGCTCACCGAGGCCGCACCCGGCGCCGGCGCCGCCGAGCTCGTCGAGCTCGCGGAATTTTTACGCGCCACCTTCAGCGCCCAGCGCCTGATGTGGGGGAGCGACTGGCCAGTGCTCGAGTTGGCGAGCGATTACTCGCGCTGGCGCAAGGCGAGCGAAGTTCTCACGCACACTTGGAGCGCTGGCGAACTCGCACAGATTTTTGGGCTGACGGCGGTCGACTTCTACGGATTATCCCCTTTGGCACTGCTCGCGTCGCGACCGACGGCGCAGCCCAGCCAACTCCATCCATGACTGTTCGCATCACGGCCCTTCGCGCGCGGGACATCCGTTTTCCGACCTCCGATCAACAGGACGGCTCGGATGCGATGCACACCGACCCGGACTACTCGGCGGCCTACGTCGTGCTCGAGACGAACCAGCCGGGCCTCGCCGGGCACGGACTGACGTTCACCATCGGGCGCGGGAACGAGCTGTGCGTCGCGGCCTGCAAGGCGCTCGCGCCGCTCGTCGTCGGCCGCACGCTCGAGTCGATCACGCGCGACTTCGCCGGTTTTTGGCGCGCGTTGACGAGCGAATCGCAGCTGCGTTGGGTCGGCCCCGAGAAGGGCGTGCTGCATCTGGCGACGGCGGCGGTGGTCAACGCGACGTGGGACCTGTTCGCCAAGTCGCGCAACCTGCCGCTGTGGAAGTTGCTCGTCGACATGACGCCCGAGGAGCTCGTCGCGGCGATCGACTTTCGCTACCTGTCCGACGCGCTGACGCGCGAGCAAGCGCTCGAGATCCTGCACGCGAACGCACCGACGAAGGCCGCGCGTGAGGCGCAGATGCGCGCCGAGGGCTATCCCGCGTACACGACGTCGGCTGGTTGGCTGGGCTACAGCGACGAGAAGATCCGCGCGTTGTGCCAGAAGGGCATCGCCGAGGGCTGGAATCACTTCAAGATCAAGGTCGGCGCCGATCTGCGCGACGACCTGCGCCGTGCCGCGGTCGTGCGCGAGACGATCGGCGCGCAGCGCAAGCTGATGTTCGACGCCAACCAGCGTTGGGACGTCGGCGAGGCGATCGAGAACATGAAGCACCTCGCGCGCTTCGACCCGTGGTGGATCGAAGAGCCGACCTCGCCCGACGACGTGCTCGGCCACGCGGCGATCGCCAAGGCGATCGCGCCGATCGGCGTCGCGACCGGCGAGCAGTGCCAAAACCGCGTCGTGTTCAAACAACTGCTGCAGGCGAACGCCATCCGCTTCTGCCAGATCGACTCGTGTCGGCTCGGCGGCGTCAACGAGGTGCTCGCGGTGCTGCTGCTCGCCAAGCGCTTCGGCGTGCCCGTCTGTCCGCACGCGGGCGGTGTGGGACTGTGTGAGTACGTCAACCACCTCGTGATGGTCGACTACATCGCCATCGCGCCTTCGCTCGAAGGCCGCGTCGCGGAGTTCGTCGGGCACCTGCACGAACACTTCGAGAGCCCTGCGATCGTGCGCGCCGGTCGCTACCTCGTGCCGCAGGCGCCCGGTTACGGCGTGACGATGAAGGCGCGCTCGCTCGAGGACTTCGAATATCCCACGGGGCCGGTGTGGCGCCGCCGGGCGGAGCGCGCCGGCGCGGCGGTGAAGTGAACATGACGGCTCGTCTGCAGGGACTGCGCGCGCTGGTCACAGCCGCCGGGCAGGGTATCGGGCGCGCCAGCGCGCTCGCGTTCGCGCGCGAAGGCGCGAGCCTGCTCGCGACGGACATCGACGCAGCGGCGCTCGAAGCGCTGCGGCGCGACGATCCGCGCATCGAGATCGCACGGCTCGATGTGCGCGACGCAGCCGCCGTAGGCGAACTCGTGCGCTCGCACGGCCCGTTCGACGTGCTCTTCAACTGCGCCGGCGTCGTGCACCACGGCTCGGTGCTCGACTGCACCGAACAAGAGTGGGGGAACGCCTTCGAGCTCAACGTGACGGCGATGTTCCGCACGATCCGCGCCGTGTTGCCGGGCATGCTCGAACGCGGCAAGGGCAGCATCGTCAACATGGCCTCGGTCGCGAGCTCGGTGAAGGGCGCGCCGAACCGCTGCGCGTACGGCACGACTAAGGCGGCCGTGATCGGTCTCACCAAGTCCGTTGCGGCGGACTTCGTCGCGCGCGGCGTGCGCTGCAACGCGATCTGTCCGGGCACGGTGCAGACGCCTTCGCTCGACGCGCGCATCCAAGCGCTGAGCGCGAGCTACGGCGGCGATCTCGAACGCGCGCGCGCGGCTTTCGTCGCGCGCCAACCGCTCGGACGTCTGGGCAGCGCCGAAGAAATCGCGGCGCTCGTCGTGCACCTTGCGAGCGACGAATCGGGTTACACCACGGGCGCGATCCACGTGATCGACGGCGGATGGAGCATCTGAAATGAAGCTATTGCGTTACGGCGAGCCGGGCCGCGAGCAGCCCGGCGTGCTCGACTCGCGCGGCGGACTGCGTTCGCTCGCGGGCGTGATCGGCGATCTGCGCGGCGACGCGCTCACGCCGGCGGGTTTGGCGGCGCTGCGCGCGCTCGATCTCGAGCGCCTTCCGCGCGTCGAAGGCACGCCGCGCCTTGGTCCCTGCGTCGGCGGCGTCGGCAAGTTCCTGTGCATCGGCCTCAACTACGCAGACCACGCCGCCGAGACCGGCGCGCAAGTGCCCGTTGAACCGGTGGTGTTCAGCAAGGCGACGAGCGCCATCTGCGGGCCCTTCGACGACGTCGAGATTCCGCGCGGCGGCCTCAAGACCGACTGGGAAGTCGAGCTCGGCGTCGTGATCGGCTCGAAGACCAAGTACGTCACGCCCGAGCGCGCGCTCGAACACGTCGCCGGTTATTGCGTGATCAACGACCTCTCCGAACGCGCCTTCCAACTCGAGGGCACGGGCCAGTGGGTCAAGGGCAAGAGCTGCGACACCTTCGGACCCATGGGGCCTTACCTCGTCACACGCGACGAAGTGCCCGACCCGCAGAACCTGCACCTGTGGCTCGAAGTCGACGGCCGCCGCTTCCAGGACGGCAACACCAAGACCATGGTCTTCACCGTCGCTTTCCTGGTCAGTTACCTCAGCCGCTTCATGAGCCTGCATCCTGGCGACGTGATCTCAACCGGCACTCCGCCTGGCGTCGGCCTCGGGCAAAAGCCCGAACCGATCTACCTGCGCGCCGGCCAAGTCATGCGCCTTGGCATCGACGGCCTGGGAGAGCAACGGCAGCGCACGGTCGCGGGCTGAGTCCGCGGCGGGCGCTGCGCCGAACGTTCGTGCGAAAGGAGCCCTCTGGTGTGGCACGTACTCCAGTTCGATCCAACCGTCCGCGGTCCTCGTCCGTCGCGAACTTGTGAGGCAGCGCGATGACACGCACCTCGACCTTTTGCGGGGCGCTCCTCACGAGTGCGCTGCAAGTTTCCTGCGCTTCGACGGCCCCTGAGCCCACGAGCCGCCCGAACGCGCCGTGCAGGACGCTCTTCGACCTGCCGGAGTTGCCGCCGGTTGTGGCCAGCGTTGTGGAGACCGAGTGGCCGCTGGATTTTCCAAAGACGGCAGTGCCCGAGCACGTGCTCGTCGTCTTCTCGCTCCAGCCGAGGAGTAACAAACTCGACTTGGTCTTCCGTGAGGCGGATGACTCGCGCACCCATCTGACGTGGTCGTTCATGGACTCCCGCGGCCAGCGCCGGCTCGTTGCGATGCGCCGCGGGGCGCACGTCGCCGATGTCTCCGTCGAGTACGTCGAGGACTACGGTCGCTTTGTGGGCTTCGTCGACGCCGCTGCCTCGAGGATCTACTGCGACGACGAATTGCTGATGTTCGATCTTCTGGTGTCGCCAGAAGTGGCAACCGCGATG
>JAEUHY010000015.1 GCA_016795325.1 Planctomycetota bacterium | reverse complement strand
CTACGACTCGTCCATCACGCGCGTCGCGACGTTCTCGCTCTGCGGCGGCGGCACGAGGCCGATCGCGCGGAAGAGGCGCTTCTTGCCGTACTTCGGATTCTCGATGTAGTACATCGTGCGCTCCATGAAGCGCTTGGCGCGTTGGCTGTAGCCGTAGTACCAGCGCTCGTAGTTGCGCACCATGTTCTTGCGCAGCTCCTCCAGCTCGACCTGGCTGAAGTTCTCGTGCATGTACGCCGAGCGGTTGGACGAGACGTAGTTCTCGCGCAGGTCGCTGACGTCGATCGAGGCCTGGTAGTTGTCCCACGACTCCGTGCCGATCAGCGGATTGAACACGCTGACGCGGACCAGGTCGGGACCGGCGAGCTTGAGGACCTTTTCGGTCTCCTCGATGTCGCGGCGGGTCTCGCCCGGGCTGCCGACGATCAAGTACACCTTCGCCCAGATGCCGGCGCGGCGCGTCATCTTCGCCGCCTCGACGATCACTTCGGGCGTGAGGTCCTTCTTGAGCACGTCGAGCATGCGCTGGCTGCCGGACTCCCAGCCGTAGTAGATGCGGCGGCACCCGGCGCGGTGCATGTGCTTCAAGAGCGGGTAGTCGACGCAGTCGGCGCGCGTGTTCGCGATCCACTCGAACTTCAGGCCGCGGCGCAGGATCTCGTCGCACATCTCGTGGATGCGCTTGCGACGCAGCGTGAGGATCTCGTCGACGAACAGGATCACGCCGGGGTTGTAGGTTTTGACGATGTGCTCGAGTTCGTCGACGATCATCTGCGTCGAGCGCACTCGGAACCCGCGGCCGGTCAGCTCCTTCTGGCAGAAGATGCACTTAAAGGGGCAGCCGCGCGTCGTGAAGATGTAGGTCAGCTTCTCGGGGTTGAGCTTGAAGTAGCTCTCCATCGGAAGCAGGTGGCGCGCGGGCAGCGGCAGCTCGTCGAGCTTCTTGATCAGCGGCGGCGCGGAGTTGTCGACCCACACCTGCCCGTCGCGCACGCCAGCCAGTCCCGCGACCTCCGCCAGCGCCTTGTCATCGTTGCCCTCGAGCGCCTTGAGGAACTGCGGCAGCGTCTCTTCGGCCTCCCCCTTGAGCACGTAGTCGAAGTGCCCGCTCGAGAGGAAGATCCCCTGGTCGACGGACGCGTGCGGCCCGCCCATGACCGTGATCTTGCCCTTCTCCTTGGCGTACTTGGCCCAGGCGATCGCGCGGCGGATGTTCGGCGTCAGCGCGCCGAAACCGATCACGTCGTTGCGCTCGATCACCTCGCGCATGTACTGGTCGTTGACCACACGCTCGTCGACCAGCTCGACCGGGATCTTCTCCTTCTCCAGGCACGCGCCGAGGTAGGTGATGCCCAGGATCATCGCCAGGGGGTCTTCCTGGACGTGCGGCTTGACGTAGGTCAGAAGTGTCTTGCGCATCGCGGTGTGGCTTGCAGAGGGGGGCGCGTTCGGCTCGGGTGCGGCGGACCGGTTTTTCCGGCGGGCGAGAATTCGGCCGACCGACAAAACCTACCGCGCACGTCAGATTCGGACAAGCACGGGGACGCAGGTTGATCGAGGCTTGATCGGCGCTCCCCGCCCGGGTCCCCCGCCCTCTTTCGGCGCAGCGAACGCCCGGGCTTGGGGGCGATCAGGAAGATGCATTCGGCGCAGCCGCTGCCCGCGCCCCCGCAGCCGCTAAGGCCGCCTGGTACTCCTCGAGGTACTCGGCCGCGGCGCGTTCGATGCCGAAGCGCTCGAGCAGGCGCGTGCGCCCGGCGGCCCCCATGCGGCGGCTGAGTTCGCCGTCGGCGAGCAGCCGCCCGATGCGCTCCGCCAGGGCCTGGGTATCGAACGGGTTCACCACGAATCCGCTCACTCCGTCCTCGACGACCTCCGGCGAACCGCCAAAGCTCGTCGCGACCACCGGACGGGCATGTTCCATGGCTTCGAGGTTGACCAGCCCGAACGTGTCGAAGCAAATCGACGGCGTGACGAACACGTCGGTCGCGGCGTAGGCGCAGGCGAGTTCTTCGCCGTCGAGCCAGCCCACGGGCGCGACAAGGGCTGCGACGCCCAGGCGCGCCGCGGCGTCCGCGAACTCCTCGTCGTAGACCTTGCGATGCCCCATCACCATCAGGCGCACCTCGGGGAAGCGGCGCGCGAGAAGCTCGAGCGCGCGGAACAGCTGCAGCACGCCCTTCTGCTCGTGGAGCCGGCCCGCGATGGTCACGATGCGCGCCTTGGTCAGCTTGTGCTTGGTGCGGAAGCTCTGCACCGCTTCGGCGTTGGGCAAAGCGCGGCCCAGCTCGATCGCGTTGTGCACGACGCGATCCACGCGCAGGTCGTTCGCCTCGAGCGCTTTCGCGAGCTCGTGGCTGACGGCGGTGAAGCGCTGCACGTCGCGCTCGAGCAACTTGGCGATCGCCGCGTTGCGGCCGGGTCGGTAGCGCAGCCGCTGACAGGGAACACACTTCTGCCAGTACGCGCGGTAGTCGCGCAGTTCGCCGCCGTGCTCGGCGCCACCGTGGAAGCAGGTGAGCTTCTGGTAGCAGAACGTCATCACGTCGTGCGCGGTGAAGACCACCGCCGCGCCAGCCTCGCGTGCGGCGCGCAGCGAGGCGTACGAGAGGTGCGTGTGGATCAGGTGGCTGTGGACGACGTCGGGGCGAAACTCGGCGAGCGCGGCGCGCACGCCGGCGCGCGCGCGGCGGTTGTCGAGGCTCACCCACGAGCGAAAGCGCGGGTTGTAGCGCGAAAACACGCGAAAAACCCGCATGCCTTCGATCTCGGTCGGCGTGGCGAGCGCAGCGTCCTGCACCGCGGTGACGAGCGCCGTCTCGTGACCCAACTCGCGCAGCCGGCGGCCGAGCTGGTACATGAGCCGAATCGACGAACCGATGCGCGGATCGCTCAGATCGTTGAGGAACAGGATGCGCATGGCCGTCACGGAATCCAGCCTAGTGAACCCACGCTAGTGAACCCACTCGGTGGCGTGCCGCTTCTCGCGCAGCCACAGACCGATGTAGATGAAGTGCACGAGGGACCATGAGAGGTACAGCGCCTGTCCCCACACCGGCCCCGTCTCGGGCCACAGCATCGTCCAGTACACGTTGATCGGAATCGTGACGATCGCGCCGATCAGCGCCAACGTGAGGTTGGCTTTCAGCTTGTTGGTCAGGATGTAGAACGGATCGAGCGCGATGCCGAAGCCGGTCGGGATCATGCCCAGCGCGAGGATGCAGCAGCACAGGAACACCGGCTCGGCGTAGTCGTCGGGATAGAAGCGCACGATGAGCGGCCGCGCAATCAGCAGGCCCAGCCCGATCGCCACGGCGATGGCGCCGCCGCCGATGAGCGAGGCTCGCCAATACAACTTGCGGAAGCCCTCGAAGTCGTTCTTGCCGCGTTTTTCCGCCAGCGCCGGGAGCACATTGCGGGACACGCCCTGCATCGCAGTCGTGGCGAGCCCCATCATCTTCTGCGCGATGTTGAAGTACGCGACCCAGGCGAAGCTGGTGCTCGAGAGCAGCAGCCGCGGAAGCACGTTGATGAAGAAGGTGGTCGCGTTCTTGAGCAGCCCCAGGCGCAAGCCCATGCGCAGGCCCTTGAGCAACGGAATGCTCGGTGCGACGGCCAGGATCTCGCGCCAGCGCGGCAAGTGCGTGCCGCCGTCGCGCCGCGCCGCCGCGTACATCTGCAGCGCGAGGTAGGACGCCGCGATGCGGCTGGCGACCTCGCCGATCACGGCGCCGGCCGGCGAATTCGTGATCACGACTCCCGCGATGGTGAGGAACAGCCGCACGAGTTCGTGCGCGGCGTCCAGCTGCGCGGAGGGCCTCATCCGCCGCGTGGCGTGGAAGGCGACGTGCGTCGCGGCGCGCGGCGTGTCGATCAGGATCCACCACGCCAGCCACCAAGCCCACACGCCCAGGTTGCGCGCTTCGTCGACCGGCAATTCGTCGCCGTACACACGCTCGCACAGCGCCGGCAGCGCGAAGTAGCCGATGCCGATCATCAACGTCCCGGTGACGACGTAGGTCTTCACCAGGAACGCGAGCCAAGCTGTGACTTTGTCGTCGAGCCCGCGCGCGGTGGCCGAAGCGATCTGGCTCACGGTCGCCTGGATCACGCCGACGCTGACGAGGTTGAACAGCAGCGCCTGCAGCGTCACCGCCATGACGTACAGACCTTGGCCGTGCGCGCCGAGCGCGAACGCCAGCAACGCCGACGACACGAAGCCGCTGGCCTGCGTCAAGAAGCCACTCAGCTGGAGCGTCAGCGTGTCCGCGACGAACTTGCGCTTGAGCGTGGCCCGAATCTTCGCGCGCATCAGCTCTTCCCCGCGGCGGCGCGCGCACTGTCGTACAGGGCGAGCACGGCGTGCGCGTTGGCGCGCCAGCTCGAGGCCTGCGCGAGGACGCGGCCGCCAGCGCCCAGCCGTGCGCGCAACTCCGCCGAATCGAGCAGCCGCGCTAGCGCCTGCTCGACGGCGGCGGGCTGCGGCTCGACGAGCAGTCCCGTGCGCTCGTGCTCGATCGCATCCTCCGCGCCGCAGCCGAGCGTGCCAAGGCACGGCACGCCCGCGGCCGACGCTTCGAGGTACACCAGTCCGAAGCCTTCGAAACCGCCGTCGCTCGAACGCACCGGCGTGTGCACGAACGCCTGCGCCCGCTGCAGCAAATCGAGCTTCTCGCGCTCGTCGACGTTGCCGAGGAAGTGCACTCGAGCCTGAAGGCCGCTGGCGCGCACGAGTTCGACGAGCGAACGGTGGTACGCATCGTCGCTGCCCTTGCCGATCACGTAGTGGTGCAGCTGCGGCCGCGTCGCGGCGCAGCGCAGCCACGCGGCGAGCGACAGATGATGGCCCTTGCGCTCCTTGAGTTCGCCGATCGCGAGCGTGAACGGATGTTCGTGCCACGGCTTGCGGCCGAGTTCGACGCGTTGCGCAAAGTGCGCGGCGTCGACGGCGTTGGGCACGACGTGCAGCTTGCGCGCGATCTCGTCCTCGTCCCCCACGATCTCGACCACGCGCCGCGCGGTGAAGCGGCTGACCGCGATCAAGCTCGCGAAGCGCCGGTAGCACCAGCGCGCGCGCTCGGCGTGGCGCGGGTCGACGAGCGGCTGCACGGTGTACGTCCCATGCCCCGTGGCGATGCAGGGCACGCCCGCCATCCGTGCGCCGATCAAGCCGGCGAGGCTGTGCGGATAGTCCTTGATGGCGTGCACGAGATCGCACCCGCGCGCCGCGGCGAACACGCGCCAGGAAGCTGCGGCGAGGCTCGCCCAGAACTTCGGCGGCGACATGTGGAAGAAATAGTCGGGCGGGAGCGCGACCTGCACCGGCCAACGCGGGTCGACGTCGCGCGAGGTCGGCCGGTGCTTGCGGGCTAGGAGGATGCGCGCCTCGAGTTGCGGGCGTTCCTCCTGCAACGCCCGGATGAGGCGCACCGCGTAGCGTCCGACGCCGTCCAAGTCCGAGAGCGAGTCGGTGAGGTACAGGACGCGCATGGAGGGGATCGAAGCGGCGGATCGTAGCGCTTGCAGCGCGCGGCGGAACGCCGCTCAGCCGCGCGCGCTCATCCAGGCCACGAGCCGCGCGGCGCGTGCGTCCCAAGTGTGATCGGCAGAACGCCGCGCCAGAGTGCTGCCCAGGCGGCGCCGCAGGTCCGGATCCGCGACCATGCGCTGAACCCCCGCGGCCAGCGCGCGCGCGTCGTCGGGCGCGACCAGCCAGGCGTCGCGGTCGTGGGTCAAGATGTCCCGCAGCGAGGGCAAGTCGCTCGCGACCAGCGGCAGGCCGGCCGCCATGGCTTCGAAGACCTTGAGCGGCGAGGTGTACTTGGAGCTGATCGCCGGTTGTGAACGATTCGGTGCGAGACCCAGGTCGGCCGCGGCGAGGTAGAGCGCTACGCGTTCGGGCGGTTGGAAGCCGTCGATGCGCAGGTTCGCGAGCGCCCCTGCGCTCTCGCGCAGCTTCGCCACGTCGGCGGCCTGACCTCCGGCGATCACGAACTGGACCTGCGGAACCAGCCGCGCCGCCTCGACGATCAAGTCCGCGCCCTTCCAGGCGAGCAGGCCGCCGGTGTAGACGGCGATGGGCTGCTCGAGCGGCAACCCGAGTTGCTCGCGCGCCGCAGCGCGCGACGGAAGCGACGCGAAACGCGCGGCATCGAAGCCGTCGTGCTCGACCGTGACTTGCTCGGGGCGCGCGCCGCATTCGATGAGATCGTCGCGCACGCCGCCAGAGATCGCGACCACTCCGCTGCACAGCGGCAGCACTTCGCGCAGCCACTTGCGTCGCAAGTCGCCGCCCGGGATACGGTGCAACTCGAGGAACACGCGGCGGCGACCGCGGCGCAACAGGCGCAGCGCGCATTCGATCTCACGCGAGTACGCGATCACGTCCGCGCCCTCGCGTTCGAGCGCTGCGGCGGCGTTGCGTGAGAAGGTCAGCTCCTGGACGCGCGCGGGGATGTACTGGAGCGCGATCGGAACCGAGTCGATCCAGTCGATGCAGGGCGTCTCGCGCAGCGCCGGGCGAGCGCCGGGCGGAACCTGGTAGTGCTCGTAGAGCGTCACCCCAGGCGGAAGTTTGGGCGCCTTGCGACGGCGCGCGTACACGAGAGTCGCGTCGAGGCCGGCCCGCGCGAACGCGGCCGCGGTGTGCAGCACTTGAAGCGACTGGGCACGCTCGGAGGGCAGTCGCGCGTTCGCAATCAGCCACAGGCGCTGGGGCGTGCTCACGGCTGACGTTTTTGCTCGCTCGGCTGGACCGGGTCGGGCTTGCCACCGGTGTTCTTCTGCGTCGGCCCCACGCCTTGGCCAACACCGTCGCCGTAACCGAGCTCCCCTAGGCGCCGCGCCTCTTGCTCTAGGTCGCGCGCGGACTGCGCGATCGAATGCCGAGGGATCGGCATCGCCATGTCCCAGGCGCGCAGCGCGCCGAACAGACGCAATGCCTGCTCGCGATGCTCGGCGAGCACGTTGCTGTGTTCGTCGGGATCCGCCGCGAGGTGGTACAGCCGCGCCGGATAGATCTCGTGGCTCTCCATCGAATCGAGCGACTCCTTCTCGAGTTCGGCTGCGCGCACGACGAGCTTCCACTCGAGATCCTGCGCCGACATCTCCAGCCCGTTCTCGGCGAAACTGAACTCGCGCAGGCGCTCCGCGCGGCCGTGCGCGAGGCCCACGAAGCTCGCGCCGTCGACGAGCCCGTAGTTGCGCTGCTTGTCGTCGAGGCGCTCCTCGTGCGGAACTTGGAGGCCGATCAGCTCGCACAGGCTCGGCAGCAAATCGATCGAGTCTACCAGCGACTTCACGCGCACGCCCGCCGGCAGCCGCCCGGGCGCCACGACGATCAGCGGCACGCGCAGGTTGGTGTTGAACATGTGGTTGTGCTCCCACAGTCCGTGGTCGTCGAGCTCCTCGCCGTGGTCGGCGGTGATGACGACGATCGTGTTGTCGAGCACACCGGCGCGCTCGAGCGCGTCGAGCAACTCGCCCGTCATGCGGTCGCCGTGCGTGACTCCGGCGTAGTAGAGGTTCTGGATCTGGCGCTTGTCGGCTTCGGTCGGCGTCGCCTTGCCGCTCTCGATCAACTCGCGGTGGTGCGCGTAGAAGGCCTTCACCGGCCCGTCGTACGCAGGGTCGCAATACAGCGCGCGCACGTCCGCCGGCGGGTCGTACGGCGTGTGCGTTGCGTAGAAGTGAGCCATCGCGAAGAAGCGCTTGCGGCCGTTGCGCTCGAACCAATCGACCGCGGCGCGCTTGACGGGTTCGCCGAAGATGCGCTGCTCGAGCTTCGACTTCAGCACGTAGAGCACCAACTCCGAGCGCAGCACGCTCCAGGGATTGTCCACATCGACCAGGTCGTGCCCCATCATCGCTTCGAAGTACGAATCGAAGCCGCGCATCAGCCCCGACGCCTGGCTCAGCGCGCCGGTCATGAACGTCACCGAGTGGTAGTCCGTCCGCTCGAGCTTGGGACCGCTCGGCGTGCGCGTGGCGCTGTCGAGGTGGGACGCGATCGTCACACTGGGTTCCATGCGCATGCCGGGAACCATCTTCACGAAGCCGTGCCGGCGCGGGTACTTGCCCGTGAAGTAGCTGCCGAAGCTCGAACCCGTGAACGGCGCCTGCACGAACGCGTTCTCGAACAACACGCCGCGCGCGGCGAGCGAATCGAACACGGGCGTCTTGACGCGCGTGTTGCCGTAGCAACCGAGCACGTCCGCGCGCATGGCGTCGTGCACCACGAACAGCACGTTGGGCAAGTCGCGGTTGCGCTCGTTCAAGCGGCCGAGTTGCTCCACGTCGCGTGCGCTCAGCACCAGGAAGGGAACGCCGACGAGCCACAGCGCCGCGACGGCGGCCGCCGCGCTCCACTTGAGCGCGTTCGAGAGCAGCGCCATGCGGCGCGTCGCGAAAGCTGCGAGCGCGAAACAGGCCAGCGCCATCGCGGCGCCGGCGGCGAGTCGACGCGGATCGCTGATCGGCACTCCGTACAGCACCCACGGCCTCGACCACCAGAACAACTCGAGGAACAGGCCGCCGCCGAGCGCGAGAGTGAAGAGCGCGGCGAAGCGTTGGCCGAGCGTGCGCGAACGCAGCCACGGGTGCAGCAGTAGCGCCGCGAGCAGCATCAGCCCGGAGTAGGCGGCGCCGTACACGACCGCTGCGCCGGCGGCGCAGGCCAGAAGCGTTCCCACGCCCTCCACCGGAGTGAGCGTGCTCGCGATTCCCGCGTCGATCACCCCGATGAGCGCGCCCACACCCAAACCCACGTTGAGCGCGGCCCTCAGCGTGACGCCCAAGCCGCCGGACTGTGAAGAATTCTCAGTTGCCATCGAGTCCTTCACGCTAAGCGATAGCGGACTTCGTGCGAAGCTCCGGGCGTCTCTTGGCGCTCGCGGGCTTGGCGTGGGAAGTGAAAGGCAACTCCCCGCGCGCCACCGGACGCTTCGAGGCGCTCGTGCACCAAGAGTCCGCGACCATCGAGCTCGAAACGGCGCACCAGGCGGCTGCCCGGCGCCACCTCGCCGCCGCGGTGCGCGAGCGCGCTTTCGAGGGTCACGCCTTCGCCGTCGAGGTGAGCGTGGGTGCGGAGCGCGAAGCTGCTCGAAACCTCGCTCGAAGCGAACGCGAGCACTCCGCGACGCGCGACGTCGAACGGCGCGGCGAGCGCGGAGAGCCAGCGCCCGCCGCGCGCGTGGTTGCGCGTCAGCCAGAGCGAAAAGCGCAACTCCGCCGAGTTGTGAGCCCAACCACGGGCCGGCGCGAAGTGCGCACGCCGCGCGCTCCATTCGCCTTCCTGCGCGCAGGCGAGACGCCGACGCGCCAGCAGCTCTGCGCCGTCGCTCTTGCGCACGACGCGCAGCAAGCCGGCGCCGTGCGGACTGCCGTGGTGCACGTTGTAGCCCGGACGCGAGCCGCGCACCCAGGCCACGACCGCGTCGTCCTCCAGGCGCACGAGGTCGACCGCGCCCCACGCGCGGATGCGCAGATCGATGCCTCCGCCCGAGCCAGCGCGTTCGAAGCGCGGAACGCTGTCCCAGTGCTGCTCCAGCAGCGGCAGCGCGCGCGCGATCCACTCCGCGTGGCAGGCCCAAAAGACCGGGCACTGATAACTCTTCGTGCGCCCGGGACCCGGCAGGTGACTGCGGGGCTCGCCGCTCGGTTTCAAATGCTCGATCCAGGTGCGGTAGGCGCGCACGGCCGCGGCGCTGAAGCGGCGCTCGCGGAACAACTCGCCGGCGCGCGCGAGCGCGTACACGTCGAACACGTGGCTGGCGACTTCGTACTCCGCGCCCCAGTACCAGGGCTTGGCTTCCACGAGGCCGCACTTGATGCCGTCGGGACCGTGCAGACCTTCCGCGAAATCGAGCGCAGAGTAGAGCGTGCGCGCGAACAGCGGGTCGCGTGGATCGCGCTCGAGTCGCTCGAGCGCGAAGAGCATGAAGGCCGGGACGCGCGAGTGGTAGAAGCTGCTGGCGTCGCCTGCGCCAGCGTGCGGCGCGCCCCACTCGAGCGGGTGGTACGGAAAGCTGCCGTCGGCATTCTGCACGCCTTCGAGCGCGCCGAAGGCTTCGATCGCTGCGTTTTCGAGTTCGTTTTCGCGCGAAAGACGCCACGCGGAGGCGAGCCCCGTCAGTCCCCAGGCGCGCTGCGCGGGAACACCTTTGTCGAGCACGGCGTAGCGCAAGTACGTGCGCGCGTGGAGCGTGCTCGCGTGCGCGAATGCGCGGCGGTCGTCGTCGCTCAACTCGTCGCCAAGCGATTCGACCAGCTCCGCAAGCGCGTCGCTGCAAGCTCCCCCGTCGATGACCGCGTTGGAGCTGTTGAACTTGTCGTGCCGGCCGGGCCAGAACGTGTGGCACTCGCTGGTCCCCTCGCGGTGCACGTTCGCGACCATGCGTCGCCCCTGCTCGATCGCGGCCGCCAGGTGCTGCGCGCGAAACTCCGGCCGGTCCAACCTGGCGAGCCGCGCTGCGAGCACGGCGGCGCCCGCGCTCTTGCCGGTGTGTTCGAGCTTGTGCTCCGGACACACGATGGCCCCGCGCGCATCGCGCAGCGTGAGCAGCCAGCCGAGCGCGCGCCGCAGCGGCTCGAGCAGTTCCTCGCGGATGCGGGGCTCGCTCACCGGCCGGGCTCCATCTCGCGCACCAGCCGCTCCATCAACGCATCGACCTCGTGCTCGCGCACCACGAGCTCCCGCAGACGCTCGCCCAACGCTACGCGCTCGGGCTGGCGCAACCGCAGCAAGGTCTCGATGCGCTCGACGAGCGAGGTTGCGCTCTGCGGCTCGAACACCAGCCGCGCCGCGTCGGCGCCGAGCGTGCGAAACAGGCGCGGGAACGCGTCGTTGCAGGTCAGCACGGGTCGCGCGCAGGCCATGGCCTCGAGCACGACCTTGTCGATGCTGCCCGTGCGACTCGCGCTGACCAGCAGCGTGCAGCGCTGGTAGTACGGCGCGATGTCCTTGTACGGCACCGCTCCGTGGAGCACGACCCGCTCGCGCAACGCGCCGACCTCGATCTGCTCCTCGACGCGCCGGCGGTACTGCTCATCGCCGCTGGCGAGCACGTCGCCGACGATGTCGAGGTGCACGTCGAAGCCGCGCGAAACGAGAATGCCGAGCGCGGCCAGCAACGTGAGCTGATCCTTGGCGGGCGTCAGTCGGCCGACGGTCAACAGGCGGATCGGGCGCACCGGTTCGACGCCGCCGGGCGCGAAACGCCGTGTGTCGATGCCGTGGCCCGTGACCACACGCTTGGGAGTCTCCAGGCGCAGCGATTCCTCGCTGGCGGTGAAGATCTTCGCCACGTGCCGCTCGGCCTTGCGCAACCGTTCGTCGACGGCGCCGTGCGTGTACCACAGGTACTGGCGCGCTCCCGCCGAACGCGCCGCACGCGCCGAGAGCAACGTGTAGCGCGGAACCATGTGCGCGAGCACCGCGTCGAAGCGCTCGTCGACGAGCGCTTCGCGCAGAAACGCGCGGTTGCGCAGGTAGCGCCGCAAGTAGCCCTTGCGACCGACCTCGCGCCAGTCGACGTTCGGCCCCAGTCCGCTGGCGTCGCCGACCTCGAGCGCCACCACGCGCACTCGCTCGCAGTGCGCGGCCAAGCCTTCGATCCAGCGCGGGACGAACCCCAGCACCGCGTCGTTGCGGTCGAGCACCTGCGTGAGGAACAGCAGTTTCACGCGCGCTCTCCGGCGAGGCGCTTCAGACCGTCCGCGTAGCCGCGGATCACCTTGGCGTACTCGAAGCGCAAGGTCGCTTCGCGGGCGTTGGCGCCGAGGCGACGGCGCGCGGTTTCGTCACCGAGGACACGCTCGAGCGCACTCGCCAAGCTCTCGACGTCGAAGCCGCACTGCGCGCCGTTGCGTCCGTCGACCACCAGCTCCTTCATCATCCCGACCGGAGTGCTCACCACCGGCGTGCCGCAAGCCATCGCTTCGACGGTGAAGCGCGGCCCGCCTTCGCACGTCGAGGCGCAGACCACGACGCGCGAGCGGCGGTAGATCTCCGCCAGATCCTCGGGCCGCGCAACCCACTCGACAAATCGCGTCGTCGCGGAGATCCCACGCGCCTGCGCACGCGCGCGCGTCGCTTCGAGCAGCGGCCCCTTGCCGACCATCAGCAAGCTCGCGGGCTTGCCGCGCGAAGCGAGCAGCGCGGCCGCAGCGACGATCCGGTCGAGCCCCTTGTTGTTCACCATGCGGCCGACGTAGGTGATGTCCTGCTCGGGCTCGAGCGCCGACGCAGGCGGCGCGAACACCTCGAGGTCGATGTACAGCGACGGCAGCACCACGATCTGCTCGCGAGGCACGCCCCAGCGCTCGAGCAACTCCGGCATCTCTACGGAATTAACAACGCGGAAGGCCTTGGCGTGCGAGCGAGCCCAGCGGATGTAGGTGCGTGCGACGACTCGGTCGACCCGTTCCTTGAAGTCGGCGGCCACTGGATAGCCGGGCACGTGGTGGATTTCCGAGAGGTACGGCACGCCGCACTCGCGCGCGAGGCTCGCAGCGGCGCGGCCGTTGTAGAACCAGCCGTAGTCGTGACTCACGATCAGCGCCGGCGCGTGCTGCGCGATCAACTCACGGCCCTTCGAGCGCAGGTATCCGACCATCCCGGAGCGACCGCACGACGCCGGATGGAAGTGCACCGAATCGAAGATCGTGCGCACGCTCACGGGTTTGTCCGGACGCGGGCAGAGCACGTCGATGCGCTCGAAATGCCGCGAGAACTCGCGCTGCATCGCGTAGAACGGCCCGCGCTCGCCGATCGAGACCTGCCGGTCGCCGCTGAGCATCAAGAGGCGCATGCCCGCTCCTGGGCCACGGCCTGGTAGAGCTGGTCCAATCGTGTGGCGAGGCTTTCGGCGCTGTGCCGCGCCACGACGCGCAGCCGCGCGCGCTGCCCCATCGCACTCGCGGCAGCCGGGTCGTCGAGCAGCCGCGAGAGCCCGTAGCCCAGCTCGTCGACCGTGTTGCCGAGGTAACCCGTGCGCTCCTCGGCCACGATCTCCTCGCACCCGCCGACGCGCGTCGTGACCACCGGCAGCGCCGCGGCCGCCGCTTCGATCAACGCGACCGGCAAACCCTCCGACAACGACGTGAGCAGCACGGCGAACAGGTCGGCGTACAGCGGCGTGATGTCCTCGACGGCGCCGAGCATGTGCGCGCGCTCGCGCAGCGCCGCCGGCAGCGCGCGGATGCGCCGCTCGAGCGCGCCGCGCAACTCGCCGTCGCCGATGAACACCAGTTGCAGCAGCGGATACCGCTCGCCGAGCAGTTCGAGCACCTCCAACGCACGCTCGGGCGCCTTGACCGGCGCGAGTCGGCCGACGACGCCGACCAGCAGCGCTTCACGCGGCGCGCCGAGCCGTCGTTGCAAGTCGCCGCTGCCACGCTCGAGGTCGAGCAGACGCGAGAGATCGACGCCGGGCGGCACGACCACGATGCGTTCTTCCGGCGCGATGCCCAGCCGCACGAGGTCGTCCGCCGTCGCGTGCGACACGGCGACGATGCGGTCGGTCTCGCGCGCGAGCTTGCGTTCGATCGCGATCAACCCGCGCGACAGCGGCGCGGGGAAGTACCCCTCGAGCACGTGGCCGTGGAAGGTGTGGACGCGCGCGGCGTCGAGGCCGCGCGCCGCCGAACGCGCCAACGCGCCGGCCTTCGAGGCGTGCGAGTGCACCAGCTGCGGCGCGAACGCGCGGAACTGCTGCTTGAGGAACGCGCGGGCGCGCAGGTCTCCGGCGAGCGACCAACCGCGCGCCAGGCCCGGCACGCGCACGATGTCGAGGCCGCGCCGCTGCGCCTCGTCGAACAGGTCGCCTTCGCCCGCTTCGGGAGACCCGGCGAACACGCGGATTTCATAGCCGCGGCGCATGAGCAGCGGATCGCTGGCGAGCACCTGGCGGGCCGGTCCGCCGAGGTTCATGCGAGTCAGGACTCGGGCGATGCGCATGGGGCCCGACAGCGTACTGGACGCACTCGCCGCGATCTTCACTCTGTCGGCGTCAGCTGCGTGGCGACGCTCAGCGCGCGACCCACCCGCAATCGCTCTCGCACTCGTTCGCCCAGTCGCAGTCGATCGGGGTCGGCTCGCAGCGCGGCGAGAAGGCGTGCAATCGCACGCGGAGCGCGTTCGCGAGGTGAGCCGGCGGCTCAGCTGCGAGCGCCTGCACGAGAAGCCAGTGCTCGACCTGGCGCAGCCCAAGCTGCCGCGCATCGGCCAGCAGTACCGATAGATCGGCGCTCGAGAGCGCCAGGAACTCGTGCGCACCGCCGGAGTTTTCGCGCAGGAGCAGCCGGCGCAGCTCGACGAGCGTATCGGGTTCGCTTGACGTCCCGCGCAGCGCACAGCGCGCGAGCTGCCACGCAGCAAGCGCGGTGTGGCGCGCGTCGGAGCAGGCGTCGGGGCAAACCTCGCGCAGCTTCGTGGCCGTGCGGCGCGCCTCGTCCCAATGCCCCATCGCAAGCTGGCCTTCGGCGAGAAGCGCCAGCGACGCGCAATCGGTCGGCAACTCGCGCACACCGCACGCTGACAACCAGCAGGCCAGCCCCACGACGCCGGCGCGCAAACTCCACCGAACGCGTGCTGTTCCCGCCGTGTCCATCCCGCGCCCAGCCTAGCCGAAGCGCTCAAAGCAAGGCGATGTGGTACGCGAGCAGCAGCGTGTAGGCGCCCGCGGCGGTCCAGATGCCCACGCGCGCCAGCGAGAAGTTCTTGTGCAGCGTGAGCACCAGCAACGGGATCAAGATCACGCTGGCCTTGAGCACGACGAAGCCCGTGCGACCGGTGGTGAGCATCCAGGCCGCGACCGGATTGAGTTCGATCGCTCCGTTCTGGATGTGGTGCAGCGTGAAGAAGCTGTCGCCCAGGTTCATCAGTGCGATCCAGAACATGACCGCGAACAGGCGCGGGCTGTACTGGTCGACGAAGGCGTTCTCGTTCTCGTGCTCGCGCCGCGCCTTGCGGCGCCGACCGCCGAACAACGTGTAGCGCGAGAAGCGCGGCGTGGGCCGGGCCCGTCGGTCGCCGCCACGGTAGGCCTTGGAGCGCCCGTCACCTTCACCGCCCGCCGTCGAAGCCGTCGGGTCAGGCAGCGCTGCCCCGTGGGCCGCTGGAGAGTTTTGGGGGATCGACTCGCTCACGCCACTGGCTCGGATCGGGCCCTATCGACCTGGCGAGCGCCGCGCCTGAACAGCGTTCGGCGCCGCGCCTCCCGAGGGCCCCAACACGTCGGCGTACACCGCCAGCGTCTCCTCGACCATGCGCTCGAGCCCGAAGATCTTTCGGACCCGCTCCCGACCGCGGACGCCCAGCGCGCTGCGGCGCTGGGGTTCGCCGACGAGCCGCGCCATGGCGCTCGCCAGCGCGGACGCGTCGCGCGCCGGAACGAGTTCGCCCGTCACGCCCTGTTCGACCACCTCCGGGGTCGCCGAAACGCGCGTTGCGACCACGGGCAACCCCGCCGACATCGCCTCGAGGAACACCAGGCCCAGTCCCTCCCACAGCGAGCACATGACGAACACGTCGGAGGCCGCGAGCAGGCGCGGCACGTCGCGGCGAATGCCGGCGAACAGCACACGCTCGCCCAGCCCCAGCTCGCGCGCGAGCTGCTCGGCGCGGCGGCGGCCGTCGCCGAAGGGATCGTCGCCGACGAGCAGCAGGCGTGCGCGCGGCGCGCTGCGCAGCAACTCGGCGTGTGCGCGCAGCAGCACGTCGTGCGCCTTCTGCGGCGCAAAGCGGGCGACGCAGATGAACACCACTTCGTCCGGAGCGATGCCCAACTCCGCGCGCGCGTCGCGCCGCGCGAGGGGATCGGCGGCCGCGTGCTCGAAGGGCGCGGGATCGAGACCGTAGTAGATGCGCACCAGCTTCTCGCGGCGCACGCGCCCGTGCTGCTCGATGAAGCGCGCCACGTGGTCGGAGAGACAGATCGTGCGCTGCGGCAGCGCGCCGAGCACGCCGTGGATGCGCGAGACGAGCGCGCGCGTGAGCACCTGTTCGTCGTTGTGCTTGCTCGCGATCAAGCCCGCGCGGCGGCCGGCGAGCGTGGCGGCCAGGGCGCCGGCCATGTCGGCCTTCAAGAGGTGCGTGTGCACGATCTGCGCCCAGCGCAGGTGCGGCCACAGGCGCACGAACAGGCCCGCGCCCGATCCCACGCGCGTGACGACCTGTGCACCGGCCGAGCGAAAGTCCGCTTCGAGCGTGCCGTGTCCCTTGAGGAACGCGACGCGCACCTCGTGTCCGCGCACGCACTGGCCGCGCACCTGCGCCAGCAGGTGCATCTCGGCGCCGCCCACGTCGAGCGTGGTGATGATGTGCACGATCCTCATGCGAGCTCGCGATAGACCTCGACCAACCCGTCGACCATGTGCTCGCGCGTGAAGCGCTCTTCGACCGTGCGCCGGCCGAGCAGGCCCATCTCGCGCCGCTGCGCAGCGCTGAGCGCGAACACGCGCGCGAGTCCGGCGGCGATGGACGGCGCCGACCCGATCTCGCACAACTCGCCGCAGCGCGAGAGCTCGAGCAGCGAGCGGGCCCCGTCGACGCGCGTCGCGACGATCGGCAGGCCCGCGGCCATGGCCTCGAGCACGATGTACGGCATGCCCTCCCAGCGCGAGGGCAGGACGAGCACGTCCACCGAACGCAGGATGCGCGCCGCGTCGTCGCGCCAGCCGAGGAAGTGCACGCGCGTTGCGACGCCGCATTCCTGGGCCGTTCGCGCGTACGACTCAGCCAACTCGCCGTGGCCGACGACGAGCAGGTGCGCGTTTTCTAGCCCGGGCTCGGCCAGCGCGCGGATCGCGAGGTCCTGCCCCTTGGCGACGTTGAGCAGCCCCACGACCGCGGCGCACGGCGCACCCGGCGGCACGCCGAGTTCGGCGCGCGCGAGCGGCTCAGCCGACGCGAAGCGCTCCACGTCCACGCCGTTGGTCACGACGCGCACCTTGCCCGCGGGGATGAACCCCGTGCGCGCGAAGGTCTGCGCTTCGTCGGACGACACCGCGATGAAGCGCTCGGTGCGTGCGGCGAGCGTGCGCTCCACGCCGCGGAACAGCGCGCGCGAACGCGGCGAGAACATGGCGTCGAACAGGAACGCGAAGGTGTGCGGCGTGTGCACCCGCGCGCCGATCCCGGTCCACGTCGCGGCGACGCGCCCGAGTACGCCCGCTTTGCTCGAGTGCGTGTGCACGACCGTCGGCCTCAATTCGCGCAGCAGCGAACGAACGGCGAGCGTGTGCGCCAGGTCCGTGCGCGGGTGAATGGCGCGCACCATCGGCAACTCGCGCACCTCGACGCCCAGGCGGGCGAGCACCTCGAAGTCGCGGCGCACGGCTGGCTCGCGCAGGGCGGAGGCGACCAACGTGGTCTGCACGCCGCGTGCGGCCAGGCCGCGGCAGACGTCCACCACGTGGCGCCGCGCGCCGCCGATGGTGGCCTCGATGAGCTGCAGAACGCGCACGCTCGGGCGCAGGTTAGTAGGCGCCGGTGCCCTTCACCACAGCGAACCCGGTGAGGGCGATGATCACCACGTCGAGCAGGAACGACTGGTGCTCGATGTAGTAGATGTCGTACTCCATGTTCTCGTGGATCGCCTCGCCGCGGGCGTAGGAGATCTGCCACAGCCCGGTCAGGCCCGGTTTGGCGCGCAGGCGCTCGCGCTCGATCGGTCCGTAGCGCTCGACGATGAAGGACATCTCGGGCCGCGGCCCCACGATGGACATCTCGCCGCGCAGCACGTTGAACACCTGGGGCAGCTCGTCGAGGCTGTAGCGTCGCAGCCAGCGGCCGATCTGCGTGAGGCGCGGGTCGTGCGGCGACTTGGGCTTGGGCGCGTCGCCGGACATGTGCACGTGCATCGTGCGGAACTTGATCATCTCGAAGGGCTGGCCGTCCTTGCCCACGCGCATCTGCCGGAAGAACACCGGCCCGGGCGATTCGCGCTTGATGAGCAGCGCCGCGAACACGAACAGCGGAGCGCCGAGCAACACGACCAGGCCCGCCACGACGATGTCGAGCGCGCGTTTGGCGGCGCTCTGCAGGAGCCCGGGCTCGCGGTCGGGACGCGTGATCAGCGGAATGGAGTCGAGCGTCTCGATGCGCACCTTGTGCGAGAACAGGTGGTAGAAGCGCGGCACGACGTGGTAGACGACGCCCGCGCGCTCGAGGCGCTCGACGATCGTCATCAGGTCTTCCTCACTCGCCTCGGGCACGGCGACAAAGACCTCGCTGATCTTGTAGCGCCGGATCAGGAAATCGAGTTCATCGCCCGAGCCGAGCACGTCGGCGCGATCGATGCGCCGCCCGACATCGTCGTTCGAGGTCGAGACGAAGCCGATCAGGTTCAAGCCCAGCGTCGGCACGAGCACGAACTTCTTCTGCAGACGCCGCGCCGTGTCGCCTGTGCCGAAGATCAGCACGTTGCGGTTGCCGATGCCGCGGCGATGCAGCCACTGGATCACCTTGAACGAGCAGAAGCGGCTGACCGTGGTGAGCACCAGGATGAAGCCGAACGCGAGCAGCACCGACAGGCGCGAGAACAACCACTCTCCGCTCTCGGCGACCATGTGCAGATCGACGAAGCGGTGCAGCGGGAGGATCAGCTGGTAAATGCCCTTGGAGGGCAGCGTGGCCGTGCGCAGGATCGTGAACAGCGCGTGCACGACCAGGAACGAAGCCGCCGTGCTCTTGGCGATCGCTTTGAACTCCTCGATGTTGAGGAGACTCTTCAACGGGCTGTACATGCCGTAGGTGTGGAAGCACACCAGCGTCACCGCCGAAGTGAGCAGGAAGACCTCGCGGTGGTCGTCGAAGCTCGGCCCGACGCTGTACGCCATCCACTCGCGCGCGGCCCAGCCCAGGTAGCACGCGAGCCACACGACGGCCAGGTCGATCAGCACCTGGATCGAGAGCATCAGCGGCTCGAAGTGCCGCCGCACGTAGTTGCCGGCAAGCGTCATGCTCGCGCAGCTCCAGGGCGCGTCGACGCGCGCGGCTCCGACCGATTCATCGCCAAATTCGACACGGCACAACGCAATGAGGTGCGGCGCCTGCGCGGCCGTGACCTCACGACCCGCGCTGACGCACCGTCCCCTCGGTAGGGCCAGCGTACCGCGCGAAACGCGCGGCGGAGAATGAAGGGCTCGTTACTCAGGGGAGGCCTCCGCGCCCAGGCGCGCAAGCAGGGAAGGCACCGTATCGGCAGCCCGGCCCGACTGGCTTGGGAAGTGCAGCTTGAAGCTCACCAGCCCGAGCCCGTCGGCCCGGTCGGTCACCGCCCGCAGGGCCGCCCAGGGAACCCCGGCGGCTGTGGCCACAGCCGCCGCGGCCGCCGTCTCCATGTCGGCCACGCAATCGCCCACGAAGGCCCGTGCGAGGCGCGCGCGACGCCACCACGAGAGCACCGGGCGGTCGGCGGTCAGGAACCAGCCCTCCGCTCCTGGCGCGGCGGCGCGCCAGTGCTCCCGCAGCGCAGGGTCCGATTCGCTGGAGCGCCCTTCGACGCGCACGACGTCGGTCTGGATAGCCTGCGTGCAGTGCACGAAGGCGCCGGGGCCGAGGTGGCGGCGCAGTCCGCCGCACACGCCCACCACCAGCAGCGCGCGAGTCGCACCGAGGGAGACGAGTGCACTCGCGGCCCGCGCGGCGTTGACCTTGCCCACGCCGCCCACGCAGGCCAGCACACGCTGACCGTGCAGCTCGAACTCGCGCACCTCGAGCCCCAAGTGGCGCCGCTGCTCGGCGGGCGCAGCGGCGAGCACACCGAGTTCCTCGCGCAGCGCGCACAGGACTCCAAACGCCGCCTTGTGCGGCACGGACACTGAACCCTCCGAGCTCACGCCCGCTATTGTGACTCCCCAACGATGCGGCGCACGGACCTTGTGTTCTTCCTCAGCGGTGTCGCTGCGCTCGTCTACGAATCGGTGTGGGCGCGCTTGCTGGCGCGCATCCTCGGCAGCCACGCCCAGGGCACCGCCGTCGTGCTCGCCGTCTTCATGCTGGGTTTAGGTTTGGGCGCGTGGAGCTTTGCTCCCGGCGCGAGCCGCACCCCTTCCCCCGCCCGCCGCTACGCCGCGCTCGAGGTGTTCATCGCCGCGTGGGCGAGCGCTGTGCCCTTCGCGGCCGGCTGGATCGAGCCCGTCGACGGCTGGTTGCCGCGCGTGGCGATCGCCGCCGCGTTTCTGTTGCCGCCGACGCTGGCCATGGGCGCGACCGTTCCGTTGATGACGCGCCTGGTGGTCGCCGAGCGCGACCGACTCGGCGCGGACGCCGCGCAGTTCTACGGCGTCAACACGCTCGGCGCCTGCGTCGGCGCGCTGCTCGCCGTCGGCGTGTTCATGCCGACCTTCGGCCTGCACGGCGCGCTGTGGGCCGCCGCACTCGTGTCGCTGGTCGCCGGCGCACTCGGCGCCACGCTCCGCGCGCCACCGAGTCGTGCAACGTCCTCGGGCCCCAGCCCCGCGCTCGAGGTCAGCTCGCAAGCCTTCGCACTGTGCTTCGGCGCCGCTGGACTCGCGCTCGAGGTCGTGATGACGCGCGTGTTGATCTCGGTCACCGGCGCGTCGGTCTACGCCTTCGCGCTCGTGCTCGCCGTGTTCCTCGGCGGACTCGCGCTCGGCAGCCTGCAAGCGCGCGACTGGCTCGCGCGCGCCGCGAGCCCGCTCGTCGTGGTCGAGCGTTGCGCGCTCGGAGCGCTGCTCGCGTCGGCGCTCGGCGCACTCGCACTGCGCTGGCAGCTGGGCGAGAGCGACCTGTTCGCCGGACTCGACAATCGACTCGTTCCCGACGCTTCGCCGCTCGCACTGTGGGCCTCGCACGCCGTGGTCGCGGCGCTCGCGCTGTTCGGGCCAGCTGTCGCCTTCGGTGCTGCATTGCCGGCCTGCGCGGCCTACGCAGCGCAACGCGCGCCCGGCGTCGCCGCCGAACGTGTGCTCGGAGGCGTCTACCTCGCCAACACGCTCGGCGCGCTGCTGGGAGCACTCGCCGCGGGCTTCGTGCTCCTCGAAACCCTCGGCGCGCGCGGCGCGTTCCTCGCGGCCCTCGCGCCACTTGCGTGGATCTGCGTGCACGCGCAGTGGACGCTGCGGCGCGGCGCGTGGCTGCGCGTCGCCGCGTTGGCGCCGCTTGCGCTCGCCGTGCGCCCAGGCGTGCCGCCGCCGGGCCGCAGCGTGCTCTACAGCGCGAACGGCCGCTGCGAGAACGTCGCCGTCGAGGACAACCTCGAGTCCGACGGCGTGCGCGTGCGCGCCATCCGCATCAACGGCAAGGTCGAAGCGAGCACGGCGCCGGTCGACATGCGCCTGCAGCGGCTGCTCGCCTACATCCCGGGCCTGCTGCACGGCGAAGTGCGTTCCGCGGCGGTGATCGGACTGGGCGCGGGCACGACGGCCGGCGCGCTGCTCGACCTGCCGACGATCGAGAGTGTGCAAGTGTTCGAGCTCGAACCCCGCGTCGCCGATGCGGCGCGCCTGTTCGCGCCGTGGAACGGCGGTGTCGTCGACGATCCGCGCGTGCGCATCACGTTCGTCGACGGCCGCCACGCGTTGGCGCGCGAGCAGCGGCGCTTCGATCTGATCACCTCCGACCCGGTGCACATCTGGACGCGCGGTTCGAGCGACCTGTACACGCTCGAGTACTTCCGTTCGATGTCCTCGCGCCTGGCGCCGGGCGGCGTGGCGTCGCAGTGGCTGAGCTTGTACGAGCTCTCGACCGAGGACCTGCAGGTGCTCGTCGCGACCTGGTGCGCGGCCTTCGAGCACGTCGCCGCGTACCTGACGGCGTACGACCTCGCGTTGATCGGCTCGAACGAACCGTTGCGCGGCGGATTGGAGCGCGTCGAGCTCACGCCGACGCTGGCCGAGCGCCTGCGCGAAGTCGGCGTGCTCGCAGCTCACGAACTCGCAGCGCTCGACGTGGCCGACGACCGCGAGCTGCGCGCCTGGGCCGCTCCGGCGCAACCGATGCGCGACGCCCATCCGGTGCTCGAATTCCGTGCGCCGCACAGCTTCCTCGCGGGCTACAGCGTCGACGCGCTGCGCTGGTCCGCGCGCGCCGAAGTGGTCGAGCGCTTGCCGGCTGCGGCGCAGCCGCACGCCCGCGAGGTGCGGGCCGCGCTCGTACGCTTCCTCGACACGCTTCCCGCGGGCCGCAGCGCGGCGGCGGAGGCCTACGGCCGAGCCCTGGTCGAGCCCGCGCCCCTTGGACGCGCGGCCACGGACAGGTAGAACCTTTTCCCCCTCCTCACCCCCCCGTGCCGCTGCTCAAAGAAAAATCGCTGTCGATCGCCGTCACCGGCGCGACGGGCTTCATCGGGAGCTACATGGTGCGCGGGCTCATGCGCGCGGGTCATCGTGTGCGCGGCCTGGCGCGTCCGGGGCGTGAACAATTGGTGCTCGACGCCGGCAAGGGCGTCAGCGGCGCGCTCGAGGTCCACTCGGGCGACCTGACGCGCGCGGACTCGCTGCGCGGGTTCCTCGCGGGCGTCGACCTGCTCGTGCACCTCGCCAGCGCGCACGACCACCTCGGCGACGAGGAGATGCAGAAGGTCAACGTGCAGGGCACGACCAACCTGCTCGACGCGGCCAAACGCGAAGCCTCCAAGGACTTCCAGATCTGGGTCGTGTCGTCCGCGGTGATCGGCGCGCCGGTTTACAGCTACTACCGCGACTCCAAGCGCGTGCAGGAGAAGCTGATCCGCGGCTCGGGAATCGAGTGGGCTTCGTTCCGGCCCACGCTGGTGTACGGCGTCGGCGACTACCGTCACACCGCGCCGTTCCTGCGCAAGTGCGCGCGCAAGGGCGGGACGTTCTGGGTCCCGCACGACGGGCTCTCGAAGATCAATCCCGTGCACGTCGACGACGTGATCGACGCCGTGCTGCGCTACTTCACCTTCGAGCGCGGGATCGACTGCTGCTACGAACTCGCCGGCCCCGCCGGCATCGCCTACAACGAGTTCGTCGACCTCACGATCGGCGCCACCGGCGGCGGCATCAAGCGCCGCAACATCTCGAAGAAGTGGGCCGACCGCGCGATCTTCTTGAAGGGCATCTTCGTCGACAACACGGCCGACCGCCGCGCGAGCGCGTACTTCAACCTGCACCACGAGCACGACATCTCGAACGCGGTGTCGGAACTGGGCTGGCAACCGCGCAGCTACGCCGAAGGCATCCGCCAGGTCGCGCAAGGCGACTGGTGGCGCGACGAGTCGAAGTAGCGCCTCCGCGCACCGAGCTACGAGCAGCAGAACTGGCGCTCAATGCGATTCGTACTGCACTACAGAGGCGACCTCCGTGCCAACGCCAATGCGAGCACGAAGCACGAACTTCGACGGTGCTTCCATCGGCAGCTCAAGCGACTCTGGACATCTCCGCTGATTGGGAATGCCTACACGACTCCCGAATCGGCGTCGGACATGAGCATCCTCCATCAACGCGGACTATTCACGTTCGCTGCGCCCGTATCGGCTGGGGTCTTTGCCTGCGCGGAGCTTGAGGTGCGCATGCTGCGCCCCGAGCCCCCCGGCAATGTGCTGACCCAGAGTGGGGACATCGACAACCGGCTCAAAACGCTGTTCGACGCCCTGGCCGTGCCGCAGCTTCAAGCGATTCCTAGTGGCAGTTCCCCGACGGACGACGAGCGTCCGTTCTACTGCCTGCTGGAAGACGACAATTTGGTGACCGCCATCTCAGTGCAGGTGGATGAACTCCTCGAGCCTGATGCGGATAGGAACGAGGTAGACCTCACGATAAAGGTCGTCACACGCGCCACGAAGGTCGTGGCGGGCAATCTCGACTACATCTGACGGCCGACGCTGGCGCAACTCAATCGTCGTAGTTGCGCAGCTTGGCGAGCACGCCGAAGTCCTCGATCGTGCTCGTGTCGCCCTTGCTCTCGACGCCCGCGGCGATATCGCGCAGCAAGCGCCGCATGATCTTGCCGCTGCGCGTCTTGGGCAGCGCCTCGGTGAAGCGAATTTCGGCCGGCCGCGCGAGCTTGCCGATCTCGCGCGAGACGTGCTCGGCGAGTTCGGCCTTGAGCTCCGAGCCCGGCGTGTGCTTCGCGCCGACCGTGACGAAGGCCACGATCGCTTGGCCCGTGACCTCGTCGGGCCGGCCCACGACCGCCGCCTCGACGACCTTGTCGTGGCTCACGAGCGCGCTCTCGACTTCCATCGTCGAGAGCCGGTGGCCGCTGACGTTGAGCACGTCGTCGATGCGCCCCATCACCCAGTAACACCCGTCCTCGTCGCGCCGCGCGCCGTCGCCGGCGAGGTAACGGCCCGGGAACTTCGACCAATACGCGCTCTTGAAGCGCTCGGGATCCTTCCAGATGCCGCGCAGCATCGACGGCCAGGGCTTCTTGAGCACCAAGTAGCCGCCCTGGTTCGCGCCGAGCTCGTTGCCCTCTTCGTCGACGATCGCCGCGTCGACGCCGAAGAACGGCCGCGTGCACGAGCCGGGTTTGGTGACCTGCACGCCGGGCAGCGGCGTGAGCATGATCGCGCCGGTTTCCGTCTGCCACCACGTGTCGACGATCGGGCAGCGCTCGCCGCCGATCACACGCTGGTACCACATCCAGGCCTCGGGATTGATCGGCTCGCCGACCGTACCGAGCAGCCGCAGACTCGACAGATCGAAGCGCGCGGGATGTTCGTCGCCCCAGCGCATGAAGGTGCGGATCGCCGTCGGCGCCGTGTAGAAGATCGTGACCTTGTGCTTCTCGACGATCTCCCAGAAGCGGCCGTGGTGCGGCGTGTTCGGCGCGCCCTCGTACATCACGATCGTCGCGCCGTTGGCCAGCGGCCCGTACACGATGTAGCTGTGGCCGGTGACCCAGCCGACGTCGGCGGTGCACCAGTACACGTCGTCCTCGCGCAGGTCGAACACGTAGCGGGTCGTGAGGTACGTCCCGACGAGATAACCGCCGGTCGTGTGCATGATGCCCTTGGGCTTGCCGGTCGAGCCCGATGTGTAGAGCAGGAACAGCAAGTCCTCGCTGTCCATCGCCTCGGGCGCGCACACGCTCGACTGATCGCGGCAGATCTCGTGGTACCAGACGTCGCGGCCGGCCTGCATCTCGGCGCGTCCGCCGACGCGGTGCACCACGACGACCGTGCGCACCTGCGGCACGTCGCGCAGCGCTTCGTCGACCTGCTTCTTGAGATCGAGCACGGCGCCGCGGCGCCAGCTCGCATCCGCGGTGATCACCGCCGAGCAGTCGCCGTCGAGCACACGCTCGCGCAGCGCGGTCGCGCTGAAGCCGCCGAATACGACCGAGTGCGCGGCGCCGATGCGCGCGCAGGCGAGCATCGCCACGACCGCCTCGACAATCATCGGCATGTAGATCGCGACGCGGTCGCCGCGCTTGACGCCCTGCGCCTTGAGCGCGTTCGCGAAGCGGCACACCTCGTCGAGCAACTCCGAGTACGTGAGCGTGCGCGCGTCGCCGGGCTCGCCCTCCCACACCAGGGCGCGTTTGCTCCCGCGGCCGGCCTCGACTTGGCTGTCGAGCGCCACCACCGAGGCGTTGAGCTTGCCCCCCACGAACCAGCGCGCAAACGGCGCGTGCGACCAGTCGAGCACCTGCGACCAGGGGCGCATCCAGGGCAGTTCGGCGGCGACGCGGCCCCAGAAGGTCGCCGGGTCGTCGATCGACTCGCGGTACATGCGCTGGAACGTGATCTCGTTCGCCAGGCGCGCCTTCGCGCGGAATTCGGGGCTGGGCGGGAAGCGCCGGTTCTCGTGGAGGACGTTTTCGATCTGCGACATGGCGCTAGGTTACGGAGCCCGTCCCACCGGCGACAGGCGCAGCGCCTCCGCAGCCGCGGCTCAGGGCCCGCACGCGGCGGGCGCGCAACTTGTCGCCGCGCAACTACGCAGGAGAGCGCATCGGGGATCTGCGCGAGGGCGCGTAGAACGGGCCCCATCGCTGCATCTCGGCCAGCCGCCAGGCTGAGCCGCCCTCCCGCGCGAACGGACTGGCCCCATGCTGGAACTCATCCCCGGCCCCCTCATCGCGATCGTCGCGACGCTCATCGGAGTGCTGCTGGCGGCAGACTTCCTCTTCCGACCCGGCCGCGCCAAACAAGGCGCGGGGCCGCTGGTCGCCGCGATCGCCTTCATCGCCGTGCCCGGACTGGTGCTGACGGTCGGCGCCGAGCGGCACATCGGCATGTCGAAGAAGACCGAGTTCTGCCTCTCGTGCCACGAAATGCATCCGCACGGCGCGACGCTGCTCAACGCCGAGAGCTTGGCGGGCAAACACTTCGCCAATCGCTACGTGCCGCGCGAGCAGGCCTGCTACACCTGCCACACCGAGTACACGATGTACGGCGGGATGGCCGCCAAGTTGAAGGGCCTGCAGCACCTGGTCGTGCACTACCGCGGCGGGATCACCGACCCGATCAAGACCTACGATCCGTACAGCAACCGCGAGTGCCTGCACTGCCACGAGGGTGCGGCCTCGTTCGATGAAGCGATCGGACACGGCGACGAACTCGAGTCGTTCCGTGCCGACAAGGTCTCGTGCCTGGAGTGCCACAAGCCCGCGCACGGAGTCGAAGCCGGCGACGTGACCAAGGCCTACGGCGGTGAGAAGCAGTTCGAGTTGCCCAAGCTCGAGTCCAAGGACGGAGCGCACTGATGAACGCCCGACGCCCCGCAACCCTGATCCGCATCGGCGCCTTCTGCGTGATCGCCGGCGAGTTGATCGCGCTCGCCTCGCAGTTCGACGTCGGACCGACTCCCTTCGTCGTGTTCATCCTCGGCGGCGGCGTGCTCACGGCCGGCGGAGCGCTGCTCGCACTGTACGGCGTGCTGCGCACACCAACCGCGCGACCGTGAGTTCCGCGCGCGCTCAGAGCACCTGCGCGCGCGCCTGCACGAACGAGTAGAAGAACACCGCGTTGGGGTTGTGCGCGACCTCCTCGAGCTCGCGCTTCATGCCCGCAACGGTCGCGGCCGAGACCTTGCCCGCCTTGGCGAGGCCGGGTGCGCCCGAGAGCAGCAGTTCGCTCCAGTACGCGATGAATTCGGCGCGTTCGCCGGGGAAACGGTTGTCGAGGTGGATCGGCTTCACCTCGACCTCGATGTCGCGGTAGCCGACCGCCTGCAGCAAATTGCCGAGCTTGGCGCCGACGAACGGATCGCCGCCGAGCTCGAGCTGGTGGTCGTTGAACGCCATCCAGTACGCGAGCGTGTGCGGGCTGTACGGCTCGAGGAAGAAGGTCGCGTTGAGCACCTCGGTGACGACGATCTGCGAGCCGGGGCGCAGCACGCGGCGCGCTTCGGAGAGCACCAGCAACGGGTCGGGCACGTGCTCGAGGATCCAGCACAGGAAGGCCGAGTCGAAGCTGTCGGCGGCGAATTTGAGCTGGCCGGCGTCGCCCTGCACGAACTGGGCGCGGCCCTTCGCCCAGGGCAAGCTGCGCAAGTGCTTGCGCGCGCGCTCGAGTTGATCCGCGGACGCGTCGACGCCGGTGACATGCAGGTCGGGATGGCGGCGCAGCAGGATGTCGGTCTGCGCGCCGACGCCGCAGCCGATCTCGATCAGATTCTTCGCGCGCCGCAGCGGCAGCCCCTCGTGCACGCGGTGCTCGAGGAAGCGCGCCTGGTGGTACAGCCGATCCTGCTCGTCGCGCGTGAAGCCGTGCAGGTAACCGGTCGTGGCCTTCTTCGTGCCCTTGCTCTCGGACTTGGTGCTCATGCACACACAAGTACCGTGCGCGAGTCCTTTTTTCACTCGGGCCAGCGCTTAGCGAGCGCTCGCAGCACCGCGACGCGAGCGTGGAGAGAGCGCTGCAACAGCGCTGTCAGGGCGCCACGCGCACCAGGATCTGACCGTCGTCGAACAGCCGCCCGTCGGGCCAGCGTGCGGAGTACAAAACGCGCCACGTGCCTGGCCTGTCCGCGTCGAACGCGAACGTGAACTGGTGCGCTCGCGCCTGCGACTCGAGCGCTTCCAGCTGCGCGTGCGCCGCATCCGCCCCCGGCCGAAGGACCTGGACTCGGACGCCCTTGCCAAAGTGCGGATCCGGCAGGAACTCCGGCGGCAGGTCGAGCTCGACGTCGATGCGCCCAACACGCGGCGGATGAGGATCGGCGGTTGCGCGTGCGCCGCCGGCCACAACCTCGACGCAGCTCGCCTCCGCCGAGCCGCAGGCGCTCGCCACAGCGATGAGTGCAACGACACACGCGACGACGCCCCACGTACCGTGCAACGCATGCAGCCTTCGTGCCCCACGGAGTCGCGCTAGGCGTCGCCGCTCCATGCGAAGGAACAGCACCCAGCTCGCCTTCTGGTCCCACCAGGCCAGCGCGAGGCGCGACCCACGCACCGAGCGAAGACGGCGAGCACGCGCCAGGATCGCGCACGCGCGGGCGTCGTCTCGGGCATCGCGCGCAGGTTCGGCCGAGAAGAGCAACGCGACAGCCATTCGCTTACGCCCGCTTGCGGAACAGCGTGAAGTAGCGCGCGACCTTGCCCGCCAGGCGCAGCGGGCTCTTGAGCTCGCGCGCGAGGCGGTGCGGGCGGCGGTAGAAGCGCCGGTAGGCCTCGCGGATCTTCGCTTCGATCTGCGCCGCGCTCATGTGCTCGTTGCCTTCCAGCGCCTGGAAGCCGGTCATGGTCGCGTAGTCGAAGTCGCGCTCACCCTTGAGCATCTTGTACAGCGGCGTTCCGGGGTACGCGGTCACCGCGCAGAACTGCACCTGGTCGGGATCGCAGCGCTCGACGAGTTCGAGCGTCTCGTCCGCCATCGCCTCGGTTTCCTCGGGAAATCCGATCATGCAGAAGGCGCGCGTCTCGATGCCGACCTCGCGCGCGTCCTTGAAGACCTGCACGGCCTGCGCCTTGTCGAGCAGCTTCGAGCCGCAGTGCTTCTTTTGGATCTCGGCGTTGCCCGACTCGACGCCGAGCGAGATGTGCACGCAGCCCGCCTTGGCCATCTTTTCGAGCAGCGGGCGGTCGAGCACCTTCACGGCGGTCTCGCACTGCCACTCGAGCGCGAGTTTCTCGGCGATCATCCCGTCGCAGATCGCGTGGATGCGGTCCTTGCGCGTGGTGAAGATCGGGTCGCGGAACACGACGTGGCCGATGCCGAACTTGCGCCGGATCTCGATCAGCTCGGCGAGCACGTTCTCGGGCGAGCGGAAGCGGAAACGCAGGCCCTGCGCGAGCGTGTAGCCGCAGAACGAGCAGTCGAGCGGGCAGCCGCGCGAACTCTTGAGCGTCGTGATCGCGCCGTCGACGCCGGGGAAGCGGTACGCGGCGTTGTCGAGCAGATGGCGCGCGGGCAGCGGCAACTCGTCGAGGTTCTTGATCTTTTCGCGCTCGGGCTCGTGGACGATCTCGCCGTCCGCGCGCTTCCAGGAGATGCCTTCGACGCCCGCGAAGCTCTCCCCCGCCGCCACGCGCCGCGCCAGATCGCGCACCGTGTACTCGGGCTCGCCGCGCACGACGCAGTCGACGTTCTCCTGCGTGAAGATCTCGCCGGGCGTGAACGTCACTTGGCTGCCGAGGATCGCGACGGGGATCTTCAGCTTCGCGCGCAGCTCGCGCGCCAGCGCCAGATCGCGGTCGAGCGAAGTGCTCGAGCTGTCGAGCGCGATGAACTGCGGCGCGCGCGCCACGACGGCCGCCACCGTCTGCTCGTGGCCGTGGCCCGCCGCGTCGCTGTCGTGGAGCGCGACCTCGTGACCCTCGGCCTCGAGCACGCTGGCCACGTGCGCCAGCTCGATCGGCGGGTAGAGCAGCCCGGGGTTGACCGCCATGCCAAAGCCCCCCATCAGCCCGCGGCTGACGCGGAACTCCGGCGGGCTGGGCGGCGAGATGAGGACGATCTTCACGGGCGGATGCGGGCGGCGCGGGGTCTTTTCGACCGCCGCGCGGCGTCGGTCCGAATCAACTCTACTCGCGCCGCAGCACGCCGCCCAGGTTCGCGGCTTCGCGCTCGACGCGCTCGAGGAACTTCTTCACGTCCTGATCGGTCAGTGTGCGATCGCTCGCGCGCAGGACCACGTGCCAGGCGAGCGACTTGCGGCCCTCGCCGACGTTCGGGCCGCGGTAGAGGTCGAACAGCTCGAGTCCTGCGACCACGCCCTTGCCGCAGCGCTCGATCGCCGCGGTCGCGTCGGCCGCGGCGCGCTCCTCGGGCAGCGCCAGCGCGACGTCAACGAGCGTGTCGGGGAACTGCGGCAGAGGCTGGTAGAGCTTGGAGCGTTGCGCCGCGCCGAGCAGCGCGTCGATCGACAGGCGCGCGAGCGCGGTGTCGCTCTCGAGTTCGCCGGAGAGGCCCAGCGCGCGCGCCAGACCCGGTTCGAGGGGCGCGAGCTCGCCCACGAGCACGTCGCCGATGCGCAGCTCGGCGCAGCGGCCGGGGTTGGCCCAGCTCGGCGCGGATTCGCACTTGCGCCACGCACCGGCTTCGAGGCCGAGCGAACGCACGACGTCCTCGACCACGCCCTTGAGGCGCGCGAGCGAGTTGTGGTCGAAGCGCGCGTCCTTCTTCGCCGGCGCGGCGCACAGCGCGAGCGCGACTTCGTGCACTTCGAGCGGCTCGTGGCCTTCGCTGGGGACGTAGCCCTTGCCGACTTCGAAGAGCGCAACGCTCGCGCTGCGGCGCCGGTTGGCTTCGAGCACGGCGAGCACGCTCGGCATCACGCTGCGGCGCACGCGCGAAAAACCTTCGGCGATCGAGTTCTGGACCGTGACGTGCGGCGTGGCTGCGAGCCCGAGCTTCTCGAGCAGTCCGTCGTGCACAAACGAGTAGCTCACGAGCTGGTGAAAGTGCGCGGCGAGCGCGAGGCGGTCCTCGACACGGCGCACGAGCATTCGACGCTTCCAGCCTTCGTCGCGCGGCGGCGGCGTGAGCGCGCCCTCGAGCTCGCGCTCGGGGATGTTGCCGTAACGGTGGATGCGACCGACCTCTTCGACGAGGTCCTGCTCGAGCGTGACGTCCTTCGTGCCGCGGAACGAGGGCACGAGCACCACGCACGCGCCGTTCGAGTTGGCTTCGATGCCGAATTCGAGACGCTTGAGAATGTCGAGGATGCCATCGTCGCTGATGTCCGCGCCGAGCATCGCGCGAACTCGCTCGAAGCGCATCGGGACGCGGCGCGCGGTGCTCTTCCAGTCTCCGACATCCGTGGGCGCGCCCACCACGCGCACGTCGGGTTGTTCCGCGCGCAGCAAGTGAACGAGATGACGTGCCGCGAGCGGCGCCAGCTCGGGGTCGAGGTTCTTCTCGAAACGCGCCGAAGAGTCGGTGCGCAGGCCCAGGCGCGTCGAGGTGCGGCGCACGACGGTCGGATGGAACGTCGCGACTTCGAGCACGAGCTGGGATGTGTCGCCTTCGACCTTGCTGGACTCGCCACCCATCACGCCCGCGAGCGCCACCGGCGCATCACCCGAGCAAATCAGCATGTCACTGGGCTCGAGCTTGCGCTCGACGCCATCCAGCGTCTTCATCGACTCGCCCGCGCGCGCCATGCGCACCGCGATGCCGTCCGCGCTCAGGCGCCGGCGATCGAACAGGTGGTTGGGCTGGCCGAGGTCGAGCATCACGAAGTTCGACAAGTCGACGAGCAGGTCGATCGGTCGCTGGCCGACCGCGAGCAGCAGGCGCTTGAGCCACAGCGGGCTCTTGTCAGCGCGCGCGCCTTGAACTGCCAAGGCGATGTAGCGCGAGCAGTTCGGCGTTTCGATGCGCACAGCAACCTCGCCGGCCTTGCTCGCGCTCCAAGGTTGCGCCGCAGCGTCGAGCGGCTTGAGCGGCCGGCGCAGGATCGCGGCGAGCTCGCGCGCGATGCCGCGGTGGCCCCACAGGTCGGGACGGTGCGTGAGCGACTTGTTGTCGATCTCGATCACCCAGTCCTGTGCGCCGAGCGCGGAGGCGACCTTGTCCCCCACGCGCAGTTCGAGCGGCAATTCCCAGATGCCGTTGTGCTCGTCGCCCAGGCCCAGCTCGCGCTCGGAGCAGATCATCCCGTTCGACTCGACGCCGCGGATCTTGCTCTTCTTGATCTTGAAGTCGCCCGGCAGCGTCACGCCGCTCGTCGCGACGGCGACCTTGAGCCCGGCGCGAACGTTGGGCGCGCCGCACACGATCTGCAGCAGCTCGCCTTGGCCGACGTCGACCTTGCACACCGAGAGCTTGTCCGCGTCGGGGTGTTTGTCGCGCTCGACGACGTGGCCGACCGTGACGTCGCCCAGGTGCGGCAAGAAGGCGTGCACGCCTTCGACTTCGGCGGTCGAGAGCGTGAGTTCGCGCGCGACGTCGTGCGCGCTGACGCCCGCGAGGTCAACGTGGCGAGTGAGCCAGGAGTAGCTGATCTTCATGTCGGGTATGGCTCCTCTAGAACTGCGACACGAAGCGCACGTCGCCGCCGAGCAGGTGGCGAATGTCGTCGATCGAGTAGCGCAACATCACCAGGCGCGAGAGGCCCAGCCCGAAGGCGAAGCCGGTCCACTGTTCGGGGTCGATGCCGCCGGCGCGCAGGACGTTGGGGTGCACCATTCCGCACGGCAGCAGCTCGATCCAGGTCGAGCGTTTGCAGACCGAGCAGCCGTCCTTGCAGAACGGGCAGCGCGCGTCGAGCTCGAAGCCCGGCTCGACGAACGGGAAGTAGCCCGGCCGCAGACGGATCTCGATCTCGCGCCCGAAGATGCCGCGCAGCAGCGTCTTCATCGCGCCGATGAGATGTCCGACGCTGATGTTCTTGCCGACGACCAGGCCTTCCATCTGGTGGAAGGTGTGCTCGTGGCTCGCGTCGACGGACTCGTTGCGGAACACCTTGCCCGGCACGATCGCGCGGAAGGGCGGCTTCAAGCGCTTCATCGCGCGCACCTGCACCGGTGAGGTGTGCGTGCGCATCACCAGTCGCGGCGCGCCCGGAGGCGTCGCGACCCAGAAGGTGTCCATCGTCTCGCGCGCCGGGTGGTCGGGCTGGATGTTGAGCGCGTCGAAGTTGAAGTGTTCGGTCTCGACCTCGGGGCCGTCGAGCACGGTCCAGCCCATCGACGTGAACAGGTCCTCGAGTTCGCGCGTGACGGCGACGATCGGGTGGAGCGCGCCACGCTCGACGCGCGCAGCAGGGAGCGTGGCGTCGAAGTCCGAGGCCTTGCGCTCGGCCTCGAGCGCAGCCTGCGCCGCGCGTTCGGCGTGCGCTGCGAGTTCGGCCTCGGCGAGCTTCTTGAGCTCGTTGGCGGTGGCGCCGACCAGGCCGCGGCTTGGGCCGGGAATCACGCGCATCGCACCGAGCGGCGCACCGCTCGCTTCGAGCGCCGTCGTCGCGTCCAGGCGCTCGTCCGGAAGCTGTTGGAACGCGTCGAGACGCGCGAGCAACGCGCTCAACTCCGTCGACGCGGGCGCAGCACGCAGAGGCTCGGCGATGCGCGTCAGCAACTCTCGCACGCGGGCAGGTGAGTAGGTCATGGCTGGGCAGGCTGGCGAAAAACTTCGAACGTCCCGAAGTGCGAACGGCGCAGGGTGCGAACGGCCCGAAATGCAAACGGCCCCAAATGCGAACGGCCCGGTCAACCGGGCCGCGCGCAGCACTGCACACGAAGTGCAGCAGGCAAGTACGGAACGCTCAGGCGCTCGCGGCGGCCTTGGCGCGCGCGCCCTTGGCCTGCTCGACGAGCTTGTCGAAGGCCAGCGGATCGTGGATCGCGATCTCGGAGAGCTGCTTGCGGTTGAGCAGGATGCCGGCCTTGAGCAGGCCGTCGATGAACCGCGAGTAGCTGTAGTCGCGCATCTCGCACGCGGCGCCGATGCGCGTGATCCACAGGCCGCGGTACTCGCGCTTCTTGAGGCGACGGTGAGCGGTCGAGTAGGCCCACGCGCGCACCAGCGATTCGCTGACCGTGCGCCACAGGCGACCACGTCCGCCCCAGTAGCCCTTGGCAAGCTTGATGCGGCGATTTTTCTTTTGGCGGCTAGGTGCGCCGTACGTTGAACGGACCATCGATCAATCCTTCGTGATTGGCTGGGCTGAGGCGTGTGCGGGAGGGAGAGGCACGTGTTGGCGGTCGCCGGCCGAGAGCCGCGGCACAGGCGCCGCGCGCACTCCGTCGTCTCGGCGACCAGCCGAGCGCGTGCGTGTCGGCTACTTGCCGACCATGTTGCGGATGAGCTCGGACCAAGTGTCGTTCAGCACCATGCGGCGGCGCAGGCGGCGGCCGGTCTTGCCGTTGAACGGAGCGTGTCCGTGTCCGCGGTCGGGGTGGCTGCAAACGGCCTTGCCGTTCTTGGAGATGCGGAAGCGCTTCTTGACGGCGCCTTTGGACTTCTGCTTGGGCATGGGGACAACACTCGAAGGGGCCGCCCGCGGAGTGGCGACGGCCTTGGGAGGACTTTTTGGGGCCGAGTAGGTTAGCGAACAGATCTGCGGCGGCAAGCTCTCGGCGGAATTGACCTGCAGAACTGCGCCCGCCGGCGCACCCGGTTGAAGGGAAGCGCCGGGAGGAAGCGCCGCGGCGGTCCCTGGTCGATGTTGAGGCAGGCGACGGTGAGGCACGCGCCGTCAGGCCGCCCCCGGCCAACCGGGCAGGCCACCCGGGGACGCCGACGAGTTCGGGCTGGAACGCAGCCCCGCCCGGGACGAGCGGGCTACTTGTGCGCCAGCAACATCGTCATGCGCCGGCCGAGCAACTTCGGCGGCGCCTCGATCTTGCTGATGTCGCCCAGCGTGTCAGCCACGGTCGCCATCACGCGGTGGCCGTGTTCGGGGTGGTCCATCTGACGCCCGCGGAACACACACACCACCTGCACCTTGTGCCCCTCGACGAGGAACTCACGGCCCTGCTTGATGCGGTACTCGAGGTCGTGCTTGTCGATCATCGGGCGCACGCGCAGTTCCTTGAGACCCGATGCGTGGCCCTTCTGGCCGCCCTTCTCCTTCTTCCGCTGCTCGTACTTGAACTTGCCGAAGTCGAGGATGCGGCACACCGGCGGCACGGCCGTCGGCGAGACCTCGACCAAGTCGAGGCCCACGGAGTCCGCGCGGCGGCGGGCGTCTTCAATCGAGACGACCCCGACCTGTTCGCCCTTGTCGTCGATCAGGCGGACTTCAGGGACGCGGATCTGGCGGTTGATGCGGAATGAGCGTGCGGACACGAAGCTCCTGGGCCAAGCGGGCGTTGGTGCGAATCGGAAAGCGCGGTTGTGCGGCGCATGCGCGATGCGTGACGCAGACCTCGCTGTGGAGCGCCCGGCGGACAGAACCGACGAGCGGGCGCCGACCTGCGTCCCGCGACGCGCGCGCGACAACGGCCAGCTCCAGGTCAAAAGAATAGGCTTGCGCGGGCTGCCGCGCCAGCCACGTGCGGCGCTCAGGCCTTGGGAACCACCGTGGTCACGTGGACCTCGGCGAGTTGGCTGGGGTCGACGGTCGACGGCGCGTCGCACATCAAGTCGGTCGCCGAGGCCGTCTTGGGGAAGGCGATGACGTCGCGGATGTTGTCCAGCCCCAGGGTCAGCGCACTGGTGCGATCCAGGCCGAGCGCGAACCCGGCGTGCGGCGGCGCGCCGAAGGCCAGCGCATCGACGAAGAACCCGAACTTGCGCTTCTGGTCCTCCGGGCCGATGCCCAGGAGCGAGAAGATCTTCTGCTGCACGTCGGCGCGGTGGATGCGCACCGAGCCGGAACCGAGCTCCCACCCGTTGAGCACCAGGTCGTAGGCGCGGCTGGACAGCGCGCCCAGGTCCGGCGAGCCGCCGGCCATCGCGCCGCCCAGGCTCCAGTCCTCGGGCGCCGTGAACGGGTGGTGCGCGGAGAAGTAGCGCTGTGCGTCCTCGTCCCATTCGAACAGCGGGAAGTGCGTCACCCACGTGAACGCCCAGCGCTGCTCCTTCGGGATGAGGCCGAGCTTGCGGCCGAGTTGGTTGCGCAGTTCGCCGAGCACCTTGCGCGCGAGCGACTTGCGGTCAGCCATGAACAGGCACGTGTCGCCCTCCGCCGCGCCGAGCGCCTGCATCAAGGAACGCGCCGCCTCGGGCGTGGCGCAGAACTTCGCCAAGGGTCCCGCGCCGCCGGCCTCGCCGGCCTTCCACCACGCGAGTCCCTTCGCGCCCAGGCCCTTGGCGACCGTCTCGAGGTCGGTGATGTCCTTGCGCGACAGCCCATGCTGCGCGGGGACGACCAGCCCCATCACCCGGCCGCCGCTCTCGAGCGCGCCGCGGAACACTTGGAAGTCACAGCTGCGCGCCCAGGTGTCAACCGCCTTGAGCTCGAGTCCGAAACGCAGGTCGGGCTTGTCGACGCCGTAGCGCTCCATCGCTTCTTCCCAGCGCATGCGCGGGAACGGAACGCTGAGCTCCACGCCCAGCGCGTCGCGGAAGGTCTCGACGAGCACCTGCTCCCAGGCGGCGAACACGTCCTCCTCTTCGACGAAGCTCATCTCCATGTCGAGCTGCGTGAACTCCGGCTGCCGGTCCGCGCGCAGGTCCTCGTCGCGGAAGCAGCGCGCGACTTGGAAGTAGCGGTCGAGCCCGGCCACCATGAGGATCTGCTTGAAGATCTGCGGCGATTGCGGAAGCGCGTAGAACTCGCCGGGATGCACACGGCTGGGCACCAGGTAGTCGCGCGCGCCTTCCGGCGTGGCCTTGGTCAGGATAGGCGTCTCGACCTCGATGAACTGCTGGCGCTCGAACGCACGCCGCATGGCGTTGATGAAGCGCGAGCGGTGCTCGAGGTTGCGCTGCATCTGCGCGCGCCGCAGGTCGATGTAGCGGTACTTGAGGCGCGTCTCGAGCGCGGTTTCCGTGGCGCCGGAGATGTCGATCGGAGGCACGGGCGAAGCCGACAGCACATCGATGCTCTCGGCGATCACCTCGACCTCGCCCGTCGGGCGTTCGCTGTTGACCTGGGCGCCTTCGCGCGCGTTGACCTTGCCGCGCACCGAGAGCACGAATTCGGGGCCGAACTTCAGCGTGGCGGCGAGTTGCTCGCCGATCACGACCTGCGTCAGGCCGTAGCGATCGCGAAGGTCGAGGAAGTAGATGCCGCCGTGGTCGCGACGGGCGTGCACCCAGCCGTTGAGGGTGACGTTGGCGCCGACGTGCGAGCGCCGAAGCTCGCCGCAGGTGTGGGTTCTCTGCCAGCTCTTGCGCATGGTGGCGTTGGGCCTTTCACCGCGCGCGGACAGCGCGCGGGCTGTGCTCTATCGTTGTCTCGCCGCCAGGAGGGCGGCCAAAAGAAATGCGCTCGGCGGCTTCACCGGCCGAGCGCAAGCAGATCAGCGTGGGCCCGACTAGGGCGTCGAGCGCAGACCTCCGCTGCGCGCGACTCAGCTGCGCACGCGCTGGCGTCCGTAGCCGGACGTGACTTGCTGGCGCATCAGGGCGCGACGCAAGGCCAGTTCGGCGCGCAGCAGGTCCACCGGCTCTCCGGACGACTTCTTGCCGGCCATGCGCTCGCGCGCGCGCTTCTCGGATTCCTTGGCGCGCGCTTCGTCGATCTCCTCGGGCAATTCGCCAGCCTCGCACACAACACGCAGCGTGTTGTTCTTGACCTCGGCGAAGCCCTCGGAGACGAACAGGGCCTTTTCCTGCCCGTTCTCGACGTAACGCAGCGGACCGACGTCGACCGCGGCCACCATGTGCGCGTGGCGCGGCAGGATGCCGATCGAGCCGTCGACGCCCGGAATGCGCACCGAGCTCGCCTGGGCGTCGAGCACGATGCGATCGGGCGTGATCACCCGCAGCGTGAGCAAGCTCGCCATGGCTCTAGCCGCCCAGCTGCTTGGCGCGGGCCACGGCAGCTTCGATGTTGCCGACCATGTAGAACGCCTGTTCAGGCAGCGCGTCGTGCTTGCCTTCGATGATTTCCTTGAAGCCGCGCACCGTGTCTTCGCGCGACACGAACACGCCCGGCGTGCCGGTGAACTGTTCGGCCACGAAGAACGGCTGCGAGAGGAAGCGCTGGATCTTGCGCGCGCGCGACACGACCAGCTTGTCCTCGTCCGAGAGCTCTTCGATGCCGAGGAT
The DNA here is from genome assembly GCA_016795325.1 of Planctomycetota bacterium. Classification (GTDB taxonomy): domain Bacteria; phylum Planctomycetota; class UBA1135; order UBA1135; genus WYBT01. Next base: position 1,011,449 of record JAEUHY010000015.1, on the reverse strand, counting down.
GGCGATGATGTCCTTGAGGTCGTTGTAGCGCTGCAGCACCTGCTGAACGGCGCGAGCGACCTTGTAGTGCTCCTCGCCGACGACCTGCGGGTCGAGCATGCGCGAGGTCGACTTGAGCGGGTCGACCGCGGGGAAGATGCCGAGCTCGGCGATCTTGCGCTCGAGGATGATGGTCGAGTCAAGGTGCGCGAAGGTCGCGACCGGCGCGGGGTCGGTGATGTCGTCGGCGGGCACGTACACGGCCTGCATCGAGGTCACCGAGCCGTCCTTGGTCGAGGTGATGCGTTCTTGCAGCGCACCCATTTCGCTCGCCATGGTCGGCTGGTAACCCACCGCGGACGGCATGCGTCCGAGCATCGCGGACACTTCCGAACCGGCTTGCACGAAGCGGAAGATGTTGTCGACGAACAACAGCACGTCGGACTTGCGCACTTCGCGGAAGTACTCGGCCATCGTGAGGCCCGAGAGCGCCACGCGCAGGCGCGCGCCCGGCGGCTCGTTCATCTGGCCGAACACGAGCACGGCGTTGTCGATCACGGACTGCTGCTTGCCGTCCGGCGTCTTGTAGGTGGCCTCGGTCATTTCGAGCCACAGGTCGTTGCCCTCGCGCGTGCGCTCGCCCACGCCGCAGAACACCGAGAAACCGCCCTTCTCGACGGCCGTGATGCGGATCAGTTCCTGGATGAGCACGGTCTTGCCGACGCCCGCACCACCGAACAGACCGATCTTGCCGCCCTTGGCGAAGGGGCAGAGCAAGTCGACGACCTTGAGGCCGGTCTCGAACACCTGGCTGATGGCCTCCTGCTTTTCGAAGCTCGGAGCAGCGCGGTGGATCGGCCAGTACTCATTCGCCTTCACCGCACCGCGCGAACTGGCGTCCAGCGCCTGCCCGAGCAGATTGAAGATGCGGCCCTTGCACGCATCGCCCACCGGCACCTTGATCGGCGCGCCGGTGTCGACCGCGGTCATGCCGCGGCGGCAACCGTCGGTCGAGGCCATCGCGACGCAGCGCGCGACGTCGTTGCCCAGGTGCTGGGAAACCTCGAGCGTCAGGTCGATGCCCTTCTTCTCGTCCTTGACCGAGATCGCGTGGTAGATCGCCGGCAGCTTGCCGGCCGGGAATCGCACGTCGACGACGGCCCCGAAGATCTGGGCCACCGATCCGATGTTGGCTTGCGCAGTCGTGGTCATGAGAGGAGTCCGGTGAGTGTTCGTTGAGGGCGCGCGGAACAGCGCCGCGGCAAAGATGGAGTGCGCAGTGAAGGTGGGCGCAGTAGTGGAGTGCGGAGCCGCTACTTGCCGCGCAGCGCTTCCGCGCCGCCGACGATGTCGAGCAGGTCCTTGGTGATGCCTTCTTGGCGTCGGCGGTTGTAGACGCCCTTGAGCAGCGACTGCATGTCCGTCGCAGCGTCCGTCGCGTTCTTCATCGCCATGCGACGGCTGGCGTACTCGGAGGTGATCGACTCGAGCAGCGCGTTGTAGATGCGCGTTTCGAGATAGCGCGGCACGAGCTTGCCGAGCAGCGCCTCGACGTTGGGTTCGAGGATCACGTCGCTGGCCGAGTTGTCACCGGCTGTGGACGCGGCCTGCACCGGCAGGAATCCCATCGCCGTCGGCACGTACTTGGCCATCGACTCGAAGGCCGTGTAGAGGATCTTGACCTCGCGGTACTCGCCGGAGTTGAAGGCGTCGGTGAGCGCCTTCGCCGTGAACTTCGCGAGCCGGTAGTCGAGCTTCTCGAGCGGCGGTTCCGCGAAGTAGCGCTCGATCTTCACCCCGCCGCGCTTCTGCAGGTACTGGTACGCGCGCTTCCCGTAAACGAAGCAGCGCACGTCCACGCCGGGGTTCGCCGCGATCCAGCGCTCGAAGGCGGCGAACAACTGCGAGTTGTAGGCGCCGCACAGGCCGCGGTCCGAGCCGATCACCAGCAGAGCGACGGCCTTGCCAGGACCAGGGCGGAAGATCGGCTCTCCCGCGAGCTTGTCGCCCATCGCAGCGCTCAAACGGCCGAGCAACTGCGCGATCTCCTGCGCGTACGGACGCGACGCCACGGCGCGATCCTGGAAGCGACGAAGCTTGGTCGTCGCGACCATCTCCATGGCGCGAGTGATCTGCTTGATGTTGCCCACGGATTTGATCCGTGAGCGCAAATCGCGAAGGGAGGCCATCGACCTAGCCCGTGATCCGCTTCTTGACCGTCGCGATCGCCGCGTCGAGGGTCTTCTTGCCGGCGTCGCTCAGCGCCTTGGTCGTCACGATTTCCTTGCCGACCTCGGGGTGGTTGTCCGCCATGTGCGCCAGGAAGGTCTTCTCGAACTCGCCCAGTCGCTTGGTCGGGAAGTCGTCGAGCGCGCCCGACGTACCCGCGTGGATCAGCATGATCTGGTTCTCGACCGGAACCGGAACGTACTGGCCCTGCTTGAGGATCTCGACCAGCTTCTCGCCGCGCGTGAGCGCCGCTTGGGTGGCCTTGTCGAGGTCGGAGCCGAACTGCGCGAAGGCCTGCAGTTCGCGGTACTGCGCCAGGTTGATGCGCAAGCCGCCGGCGATCTTCTTCATCGCGCCGATCTGCGCCGAGCCGCCGACGCGCGACACCGAGATGCCGACGTTCACCGCCGGGCGAACGCCCGAGTTGAACAGGCTCGACTCGAGGAAGATCTGACCGTCGGTGATCGAGATCACGTTGGTCGGGATGTAGGCCGACACGTCGCCTTCCTGCGTCTCGACGACCGGGAGCGCGGTGATCGAGCCGCCGCCGGCCTTGTAGCGCGGGTTGAGCTTCGGTGCGTCCTTCGAGAGCTTCGCAGCGCGCTCGAGCAAGCGGCTGTGGAGGTTGAACACGTCGCCGGGGAACGCCTCGCGACCCGGAGGACGGCGCAGCAGCAACATCACCTGGCGGTACGCGAGCGCCTGCTTGTACAGGTCGTCGTACATGATCACGACGTGCCGACCCTCGTCGCGGAAGCGCTCGCCCATCGTGCAGCCCGCGTAGGCCGCGAGGTACTGCATCGAGGCCTCGTCCATGGCGCTGGCCGACACGACGATCGTGTACGCCATCGCGCCGGCCTTCTCGAGGCGGCGCACGACGTCGACCACCGTCGACTGCTTCTGGCCCATCGCGACGTAGATGCAGATCACCTGCTCGGGGTTCTTGGGATCCCCGCCGCCGGTCAGCTTCTGGTTGAGGATCGTGTCGATCAGCAGCGCGGTCTTGCCCGTCTGGCGGTCGCCGATGATGAGCTCACGCTGGCCGCGACCGATCGGGATCATGGCGTCGATCGCCTTGATGCCCGTCTGGAGCGGCTGCTTCACCGGTTCGCGCTCGACGACGTTCGGCGCCGGCTGCTCGATCGGCAGGTAGTCGGCCGGCGTCACCGCCAGCGGCCCCTTGCCATCGAGCGGGTCACCGAGAGCGTTCACCACGCGGCCGAGCAGAGCGTTGCCCGTCGGCACCGAGATGATGCGCCCCGAGGTGCGCACCATGTCGCCCTCCTTCACCTTCGTCGCGTCGCCGAGGAGCACGCAACCGACGTTGTCCTCTTCGAGCGAGAGGGCCACGCCGCGCACCCCACCGGGGAACTCGACGAGTTCGTTCATCATGCAGTCGTCGAGCCCGTAGACCCGCGCGACGCCGTCGCCGACCGACAGCACGGTTCCGACCGACTGCAGCGCAGTCTCGCCCTTGTACGACTCGATCTCCTTCTTGAGGACCGAGGTCACTTCCGCGGGACGCAGTTCCATGGTTTGGCTTCTTCGAGGGAGGCCGCCGCACCCGGCACGGGTACGGCGAGAGGACGAAAGACGGACTTGAAAGGGACGGTTCGAGAACTCGAGCTAGAGGCGGGCTACGGAAAGCTTGTGGCGCAAGCTCTCCAGGCGCCCAACCGCCGATTGGTCGATCAGGCGGTTGTCGACGAACACGCGCACGCCGGCGATGAGTTCAGCGTTGACGCGCGCGGTCAGCAGGACCTGCTTGCCGATCAGGGACCCGACGGCCACGGCGATCTCCGCGAGTTCGCCTTCGCCGATCGGACGCGCCGCTTCGACGACGCCTTCGACCTGCCCCTTCTCGGTGAGGACGCAGCGCCGGAAGGCCGGCGCCAGACCACGAAGCACCTCGACCCGCCGACGCGCGGCGAGCAGGCGCACCAGGTTGGCGGTCAGCGGCTGCGACTTCGAAGCGAGCGACTCGACGAGCGCTTGCTTGCGGTCCGTGCTGGTGCGCCGATCGAACAGCTCACGCAGCGCTCCGGACTCGACCTGCTTGCCGAGCGACTCCACGTCGGCCGCGACGCGTTCGAGCGCGCCCTTGTCGCGGGCGAGTTCGAACAGCGCCGTGGCGTAGCGCGTCGCAACGACGTTCGATCCACTCACCGCTTGACCACCTTGAGCTTGCCGACCATGTCGGACACCAAGCGTCGATCGTCGTCGCCGCCGACGTTGCGACCGAGCACGGCGCGAGCGCCGCTGATCGTCAACTCGACGACCTCGTCACGGATGGCCGCGATCGCCTTGTCGCGCTCGGCGGCGATCGCCGTCTGAGCCGCCTCGGCGGCGCGCTGCGCCTTGAGGTTGGCTTCGTCGACGATCTGCTTCTCGACAGCCGAGGCGCGCTCGCGCGCCTCCGCGATCAGGCGAGCAGATTCCGCGCGCGCCTCGGCCACCTTGCTTTCGACCTCGGCGCGGGCGCGCTGCGTTTCCTCGCGCGCCTTCTCGGCGGCCTTGATGGCCTCCGCGGCCTGCGCATCGCGCTGCTCGAGCGCGTGCGTGATCGGGCCCATGACCACCTTCCACATCAGCGGCAGGCCGACGAGGAAAATGATCCAGGTCCACAGGATGCCGCCGAAACCGGTGGGGTTGAACGGATTCAACCCACCGCCTTCGCCGGCCGGTGCCGAGATGAGCAAAGCGCTTCCCAGGTCCATGAGGGCTCTCCGCGGGGCCTAGATGGGTAGACGACGACGGTTAGACGACGAACACGGTTCGAGCGACCGTCCGCAGCGCGCAAGCGCCGGCGGCCGCCGCGAACGTCACTTGAGCGCGATCAGCAGCGCGACGACGACAGCGAACAGCGAAACGCCTTCGATGAACGCAGCGAGGATCAGCGAGCCGCCCTTGATGTCGTTGGCGGCTTCGGGCTGGCGCGCGATGCCGTCGTTGGCCGACGATCCGATCTTGCTGATGCCCAGGCCGGCGCCGATGGCCGTCACACCCGCGCCGATGGCGGCGCCGAAGTAGGCCCACGAGAGGTTGGCGGTGTCTTGGACGGCCAGGAAAGCATCCGAGGGGTTCAGCATGGAAGTCAGTTCTCCGCGTAGTGGCCTGGGATTCAGGCCGGGGTTTGGGGATTGGCTGAGGGTCGACAGAAGATTTCGAACTTGGCCTGGGCCGTGGGCGTGGTTGCGCCTGCGATCCAAGCTGAGAGAGGGCCGCGCGAGCTAGTGCTCCGGGTGAATGGCCGCGCCGACGAAGATGATCGAGAGCGTCGTGAAGATGTACGCCTGGAGCAGCGCGACGAAGGTCTCGATGATCATGATGAAGACGCCGAAGCCGACGGCGAGCGGCGCCGAGCCGAAGCCCACGGCTGCCTTCGACTGACCGAAGAACATGATCAGGCCCATGCACGAGAGCACGATCAGGTGTCCGGCCGTCATGTTCGCGAACAAGCGGATCGTGAGCGCGACGGGCTTGACGATCAGGCCGACGAGCTCGACCACGAACATCAGGGGCCACAGCGGCAGCGGCACGTGCGGCACGAGGTTCTTCCAGAACGCGATCGGCCCTTGCACGACCATGCCGCAACCGATCATCGCGGCGAAGGTGGTGCCAGCCATCGCGGCCGTGACGGCGATGCTCGCCGTCGCCGTGGCGCCGTGCGGCAAAAGCCCCAGGGCGTTTTGGAAGAACACGAAGAAGAACACGCACAGGAAGTACGGCAAGAAGTGCGAGCCGTGCTCCTTGCCCATCACCGGGATGACCATCTCATCGCGGATGTAGCGCGCGAAACCGGCGCCCATGCGGCTCCACACATCGCCGTTGCCCGAGCGCAGGTAACCGGCGACGCCGCTGAAGGCGATCAGCGTCACGAGCACCGCAGCGATCTGGAACAGCTGCAGGTTGGTGAGCACCAACATGTCGACGTCCGTGCCGTCGATGTTGGTGAACAGGGCCGGCAACCAGGGAGCAGGGATGCCGAGAACGTGCTGGGCGCCATGGTGGGCGTCCGAGGCCAGCACCGCGGGCGTGAGGTGACCGAACAGCGCGCTGAACACGCTCGCGGGCGCCTTCTGGAACGCCTCATCCGGCGTGGCGTGGTGGATGCCGAAGTGGTACGAGGCCCAGCAGGCGGCGACGACCACGGCCAAGATCAGCGCGAAGCGCGGGGTGAGCAGGTACTTCAGCACGAAGCAGGCGCCTCCTTCGGCGCGCGCGCGGCGCCGGAGCGCCGGAAAGCCCCCACGAACAGGACCCAGGCAACAGCGGCCGCGAAGCCGACCAAGTACGCGCGCCAGTCCGCCAGCGCGCCGAGCGAATCCTCGAGCCGCAACACCACGGCGCCGAGCGCGAGCACAAAGAGCTTGACGAGGAACGCCAGAGCGAATGCGGTCATGACCCCGTTCGCGCTGCGCGCGTTCTTGCGCATCGAGCGCTCCTGGGCGGCCCACCCGGCGAGCGAGACCGCGAGCGCCAAACCCACGCCGAGCAGCACGCCGACGGCGCGCGGATCGCCGAGCGAACCCGAACCCGCACGCCACGCCGCAGCCACCGCCGCCGGTAGCGCGACGAGCGCAGCGAGGTAGTGCACAGGGTGGGTGTGGCGGTTCATGGTTCGAGGGGCTTCGTTCGCGACAGCGCCGTCGGGACGGCGCCCTACTTCCTCGGGCGAGTGGAGTCGCCTGACCGCGAACGCGGCAGCGCGTCGAGGCGCGAGGCGAGCGAGTACATCCCGCCAGCGGCGCCCAACACGATGCCGGCGATCAACAGCCAGGGCTCGCTGCCGAGCTGCTGATCAACCCACCAGCCGACCAAGCCCAGCCCCAGGAACGTGAGCGCGAACTGCAGCCCCGCGCCAGCGTGCCGGAGGTACGCTGCGCTCGTCGCGGCGTCCGCTCGGGAGCGCTCGCTGGGACTGTCTTCGTTCGGTTCGCGATCCTGCACGCCTGGCGCTCCTCGACCCCGCGCGGGGGCCGGCGCGCGCCGGGAGAACAGTGGAGATGGGACCCGGTCGACCGAGCGGTCCGATCGCGCAGCGCGAGGCGGCGAGAAGACTCTCGATCCCGAGCAGCCGTCCTTCGCGGCGCGTGAACGCCAGAAAAACGACTTGTAGGGCGCAAGACTGTAGTGACGTTCGCGCGCCGGTCAACGGTCTGCCGCAAGATCCTCGAAGGACGCCGCGCGGGGGCCGCGGCCGACGCCCTGCGGCCGTTGCGCCGGGCTTTCTCCCGGTCCTGCGCACGGCTATCCTGTTCGGCCTTTTTTCCGCCAAGTCCCCCATCCCCACTGCGCACCCTCCGGAAGCACGCCATGGCTGTTCAACGCACCCTCGTTCTGCTCAAGCCCGACGCCGTCCAACGTGGACTCGCCGGCACGATCCTGGCCCGTTTCGAGGCCAAGGGCCTCAAGCTCGTGGGTCTGAAGCTGCGCCAGTTCGACAAGTCGGTGTTCGAAGCCCACTACGAGCCGCACAAGTCCAAGCCCTTCTATCCCGGGCTGGTGAAGTACATGACCTCGGCCCCGGTCGCGGCCATCGCCCTCGAAGGCGTCGACGCAATCGAAGTCGTGCGCGGCATGATGGGCGCGACCAACTCGCGCAAGGCCGCGCCGGGCACGATCCGCGGCGACTTCGGGATGTCGTTCTCGAACAACCTCGTCCACGGTTCCGACAGCCCCGAGTCCGCGCAGCGCGAATTGGGCCTGTTCTTCGGCGAGAAGGGCGAACTGCTCGACTGGACCCCGGTCGCGACGCCCTGGATCTACAACGTCGCGGAAGAGCTCTCCTGAGCACGCCTCGAGCAAGTCGGAGCGCGCGCACTCCAGCCGCGCTCCGGCCTGCGCGCCGCGCGAACCAGCGATGAACGCGCCCCCCACTCTCGGCGCGCAGCACGTGCGCGAGCTCGTCGACGAGCTCGCGCCGCTCATCGTGGGCGCCAGCGTCGTGGAAGTGCTCGCCCTTCCGCCGCGCGACCTGCTGCTGTACTTGCGCGATCTGCCCGGCGCGGACGCGAAGGCGGTGGCGCGGGTGCGCGTGTCGGCCGACGCCGACTGTCCGCGGCTGCACCTGCAGACCGCGCGTCAGGCGCACCCTGACGGGCCCGTCGGTCCCTTCTTTCGACGCTTGAGCGCAGACCTCGTCGGCAGCCGCCTGCGCAAGCTGACCCAAGTCGCGCGCGATCGCATCGTCGCCTTCGAGTTCGACGCGACGCCGTGCGGAGAGCGGCGCGTGCTGCTCGCGGAGCTCACGGGACGCCACGCGAACCTGCTGCTCCTCGGTCCCAACGAGCGGCTGCTCGAAGTGCTGGCCACTCCCGCGGCGGGCAGCAAAGCCGCGCAACGCCTCGTCGTCGGCGAGCCGTGGAAGGAGCCCGCTGGCAAACCGCGCGAAGACTCCGGGGCCGCGCTGCGCGAACTCCTGGCCGGCGCGAGCGAGCCCGAACTCGACGGTGCGGCGCGCCCCGATCCGCGAGCACCGCTGTCGTGGCTCGTCCAGCAGCGCCTCGGCCCGGCAGTCGAACGCGCCGCCCGCGAGCGCGAAGTGCGCGACCTGCGCGAACGAGTGGAACGCAAGCTCGAGCGCGCGCGCGCGTTGCTCCACGGGCTGACCCAGCGCGCAGCGGCCGTCGAAAACGCCGAACGCGTGCTACAGGACGGCGAACTGCTCAAAGCGCATCTGGGCCAGCTCAAGCGCGGACAAGCGCGGGTGACGCTCGTCGATCTGTACGACGAAGCCGGCGGCGAACGCACGCTGGAACTCGATCCCCGGCGCTCGCCCCACGAAAACGTCGAGCAGTACTTCGAGCGCTACAAGAAGCTCGTGCGCTCCGCCGAGTCCGTGGCGCGCGAGATCGAACTCGCGCAGCGCAAGCTCGCGGACTGCGAAGCGGCCCTCGCGGAACTCGCCGCGCCGCTGGCGGACCTGGCGGAGTTGGAGCGTGCGTGGGTCGAACGCGGGCTGCTCGATGCGACGCAGGCGCCCCCCAGCCGGAAAGCGGCGCCCGAGCCGCGCAAGCCCTACCACCTCTTCCAGGGCCTACGCGGTGCGGAAATCCTGGTGGGCCGCACCGCCAAGGACAACGACGAGTTGAGCACCCGCATCTGTCGTGGCAACGACATGTGGCTGCACACGGCCGACGCACCGGGCAGCCACGTGGTCCTGCGGCTGGCCGGCAAGCCCGAAGCGGACGCCGAGGAACTACTCGACGCCGCGCACCTCGCGGTCCATTTCTCGCCGCTGCGCGGCGCGACGCGCGCCAACGTGCACGTGGCGCGCGGCAAGGACGTCCACAAGCCGCGCGGGGCCAAGCCGGGACTGGTTACGCTCTCCGGCGGCAAGACTCTCGCCTTGCGCCTGCAACCCGAGCGCCTCCAGCGGTTACTAGGCGGGCGCTAGGGCCCGCGCACGTTCCCCGCCAGCCACCCATCCCTCGGAGCCTTCGGATGCAGCTACCCCGCACGATCGCCATCGCATGCCTGTTCGCAGTCGCCGCGTGTTCGAGCAGCGACGAGTCGCCGCTGAGCGAGGAGGAGCGCATCAAGCTGCACCGCGAGTACGCGAGCAAGTTCTTTGCGACCGGCGACTACGCTCAGGCCGAGCATCAGGCCAACTTGGGGCTCGCGCTGGACGACGACGAACCCGAGCTGTTGCTGATCAAGGGCTGGGTGCACGTCAAGCGCGGCAAGTCCGAGGACGTGCGCATCGCCGAACGCATCTTCCGCGACCTCGCGGACGCCAAGGACTACCGCACGCAGATCGGACTGGGCGAAGCCCTCGAACGCAAAGGCGTGCTGTACTGGGAGTCGGCCGCGGCGGTGGAGTCCGGTGAACGCAGCACGCAGGCCAAGGACCGCGTCAAGCGCGCCGAGGAATTGCGGACGGAGGCGAAGCGCTTCTGGCGCGAGAGCGTCGCCAGCTACAACCAAGCGCTGAAGACCAAGCCGGATACGGTTCCGGCGATCAACGGCCTGCAACGTGTGTGCGCGCTGCAGGGCGAGCACGCCAAGGCCCTGGAGTACTCGTTCCAATTGCTCGATCTCGAGCGCAAGGAACTCGATTTCTGGCGCACCGATCTGGCCCGTCCGAACATCTCCGCGGCTCAGGAAACGGAAATGCGCCGCCTGCTCGCCGAGGGCGAGCGCCTGATGATCGAGACCCACCTCCAGGCTTCGAGTCTGCTCGTGACGCTCGGCCGCAAGGAAGAAGCGCTCGAACAACTCGATTCGGCTGCTGCGCTCGCACCGCAGCGCGCCGAGATCTACAGCCGTCGCAGTCAGCTGCGCCGCGATCTCGGACAGCTCGAAGGCGCGCTCGCCGACATCGAGGAATTCCTGCGGCGTTCGACCCTCGACGCGAAGCATCCGGACGTGAAGCGTGCGCTCGAGATGCGTGCGGAATTCGAGCTCGCGCTCGGCGGCGCCGCCGCGGGCTGACGAGCCCAGCGTAGAGCGATCGGCTGTCCTCGGCCGCGGCTCGCGCGGCGACGAAGACCAGCGCGCCTCTTCGCGGCAAGCACCGCGAAGTGGCGCGCTGGTATTTCGGGCGCTGCGTGGAGGCGTCAGATCGAACGGAGATTCTGCGGGCGCCAACGCAACTCACTGCGCTGCCCGGTTTCGTTCAGCACCACCGCGCGCACTTCGTCCAGCGGCTTGCGCGCCTGGATCCTGCGTGTGACGTCGTCGCGCGTTCGCACGTTCTCGCCATCGAGCTCGACGAGAATCTGACCGCGCGCGAGGCCCAGCCGCTCGGCGAGCGTTCCGGGCTCGACTCGACCGATGCGCAATCCGGCGCCGTCGGACAAACCGAACTTGGCGCGCTCGTCCGCGCTGAGCTCCTCGAGGATGACGCCGAGAATGTCCTGGCGCACTCCAGCCTGCGCGCCCAGTCCCAGAAGCGTCCGGCCGGGCGCGGGCGGCGCGAACCAACCGCGGGAGTCGAACTCCCGCGGATCAGCGCCGCGTAGATCGACTCCCAGGCGCTCGCGCAACTGCGGATGAGCCGCGTACAACTCCTCGAGCGAGGGCGCGCTGTACTCCTCGGTCTTCTGCTGTCCATCGACATCTTCGGTCACCCGCACCTTCACGCCGTCCGGGGTGATCTCGACCTGGCTCGAGTTCGAACGCTGCGCCGGCGCGCCCGGCTGGCGCGACAGCGGAGCGGCGCCCCAAGGCGCGCGCAGCAACGGCTCGAATTGGCGCTCGAAATCCTCGAGCGACGGCGGGGCGCCGAAGTGCTCGAAGGGAAAGGAGGCGAAGGGATCCGCGCCCCACAGGCCGCCGCGCAAGCCGAGCCTGGGCGCGCGCTCCAACTCGCGTTCGAGCAAGCGCGCCGTCCAGGCGAGCTCGGATCCATCCGCTTGCCGCGACCACTCGTGGATTTGTTGGCGCGCCCGCGGATCTTCCGCAGCGATGCGCGCCAGCTGCTCGAAGCTGAACATGCGCGCGTCGAAGTCGGGCGTGGTCAGTCGCTGGCGCCAGTGCTCGGCGTCGAATGGATCCTGCGCGCTCGTCGAGGCCGCAGGCGGCTGCACACGCTGCAGTGTGGAGCGCGAAGGGAGGGCTTGTGGATTCAGGCTCACCGCTCCGGCGAGCCCCAGGAGGAAGAGGACGTGATTCACGGTAGAACTCCGAATAAGGCGGGCGCGACCCACGCGCTCGCGATCCAGCAATTCAGGTTGTGCGCCGTCCGGCGCGCGGGCGTCAGCGCGTGACGGGGTAGCCCACGAGCGAGTAGCCGCCCTGCCCACCCTGGACGCCCCACCGATCGAGACTCTCGCGCAGGAGCGCCTCGTCGCCGTTCACGCGACGCAGTCCCTCGTACCGCGCCGGCGCCGGCACAGCGGCCGGCGCCGAACCAGCGGGGACGACCGAAGGAGCGCTCGCGCCCGTCGCTGCGAGCCGGAATCCCTGCCCAGCGGACTCGGGCGACGAACGCAACGCGCCCGCAACGAGGGCGCCCTGGGCGCCTGTGGACGGAGGCGTTGCGCCCGCGGCGGAGCCCGACGGCGACGACGGGCTCGGCTGCGCGTTGTGCACAACCTGAGGTCCCGAGGGGCCGGGCCCGGACTGCGCTCCGTTGGGCGAGTCCGAACGTCCGGATTCGCGCACGAGCCATCCGTTGACGACGAACGCGGCGATTGCGGCGGCCGCAGCCACGGCGAACCAGCGTCGTGCGCCCGCGAGGGTGCGGCGCGGAGCGAGCATCGGAGCAGCCGTCGCAGCCGTCGCAGCTGTCGTAGCTGACGTAGCGGAAGATGTCGTCACCGGCACGGCGACGGGCCCCACGTTCGAAGCGACCAGCGTCTTCGAAGCAGGCTGAACGGGGCGCAGGTGGCCCGAATGTGCGAGTTCACGCTCGATGTTGGACCACAGGTCCACGCGCGGATCGACGCGCACGCGCTCGACTTCGAAGGCGCGCAGAGCACGTTCGAGCGCCGCGACCTGCGCAGCGCATTCGGCGCACGCTTCCACGTGCCCACGCACGGCATCGAGCGCATCCGACTCGAGGTCTTCACCGACGAAAAGCGGCGCGTGCGCTCGGGCTTCTCGGCAATCCATGACGGGCTTCATTGTCGAAACTCTCCAGGGCGACGCGACGGATCGGCGGACGCGGCGCCCGAACTCTGGGCTGCGCCGCTCGCCAGAGCGCGCTCGCGCCGCTCCCACTCTTCTTGGAACAACTTGCGGCCGCGGTGCAAGCGCCAGCGAACCGTCACGTGAGTCGCGCCCACGATCTTCGCGATTTCGTTGCAGGGCAGGCCCTCGATCTCGCGCAAGAGCAGCACGGACTGGAAGTGCGGCGCCAGCGCGGCGATGCACTCGCGAACTGCGCGAGCAGTCTCTTGCACTTCGATCCGCTCGGCGGGCGAAGCGCCCCGCGAGTCCGCCGGATCGAACTGCTCCACGTCGGAGTCGACGCCGTCGGACTCCGCGGCCCGGCCCGCAGCCTGCGTCCGACGCTTGCGCAGATGGTCGATCGCGAGGTTGGTGACGATGCGGTGCAGCCAGGTCGAAAAGCTGTACTGGAAGTCGAAGCGCTCGAGACTGCGGAACACGCGCAGGAACGCTTCCTGGACGAGGTCGCGGGCGTCCTCGTCGTTGGGCGTCATGTGGCGCGCGATCCGGAAGGCGCGCTGCTGATGGCGCTCGACCAGCTCGCGAAACGCCTGGGCGTCGCCGCGCTGCGCGCGCTCGATGAGCGGACGCTCGCTCGGGTCGGGCGGCGTCGCGTGCGAGGAACGCGACGCGGATCGCAACGCCGACTCGAGGGCTTCGTCGGCGGGATCTGTTGCAGGCGTCGAGCGCTCCATCCGTTGTGCGAGGGGCATGGCTGGGCGGATCCGAGGGCGAGCCGCAGGAGGTGCGGCCGGGCTCCGAGATCTCGTTCTCGGCGGTTACGCCCGAGCCGAGCAAGTGTTGGCCACAAAATGGTCCCACTTGAAGCCGGATCCGACAACCGGCGACGAGCCGCAGCACACAGTCAGCGGCAGGTCAGCGTCCCAGCGCGAAGCCCGCCGCTGTCGCGCTGCGACGCGTGGAGTCTGGCGGCCCTCAGGCGCTGGGGAACCGGCCGGGCACAACGCCCATCTGGCGGAACTTCTTTCGCCGCGCGGCGAGAAGTTGGTCGAGCGGGACGCCGTCGAGCGCCTCCAACTCACGCAGGATCGTGCGGCGCACCTCGTCCATCGCCACGGTCGGAGCGCGATGCGCGCCGCCCAGGGGCTCGGGGACCACGCCGTCGATCAAACCCAGTTTGACCAGATCGCGCGAGGTCAGCTTGAGCGCCTCCGCTGCGTCCGGGCTACGCTCGCCGTCCTTCCACAGGATGGCCGCGCAACCTTCGGGGCTGATCACGGAGTAGTACGAGTATTCCATCATCAGCACGCGGTCGCCGACACCGATGCCCAGCGCGCCGCCGGACCCGCCCTCACCGATCACCAGGCACACGATCGGCGTGCGGATCGACATCATCGCCAGGATGTTTTCGGCGATGGCGGCTGCTTGACCGCGTTCCTCAGCGCCGATTCCGGGGTAGGCGCCCGGAGTGTTGATCAGGGCCACGATGGGCAGACCGAGCTTCTCGGCCAGCTTCATCTTGCGCAGCGCCTTGCGGTATCCCTCGGGGTGCGCGCAACCGAAGTTGCACGCGATCCGTTCCTTGGTCGTCTTGCCCTTGCGGTGCGCCACGAGCAGGAAGCGCCGCTCGCCCATCGTCGCCAAGCCGCACACGATCGCTTGATCGTCTGCGAAGTACTTGTCGCCGCACAGTTCGACGAAGTCGTCGAGCGTGGTCTGGATGTAGTCCAGCGCGACCGGGCGCTCGGCATGCCGCGCGACGTTGACGGTCTCCCAGGCGCTCAGGTCCTTGTACTTGGACTCGATCGCAGCGCGGTGCTGCTTGCGCAGCGCCTCGATCTCGCTCGAGATGTCCAGCCGGGTCCGAAGAGCGAGCGCCTCGAGTTCGGCCAGCTTGGCCTCCAACTCGCGGATCGGTCGCTCGAAGGCCAGGGACGAGGCGTCGGTGCGCGCTTGTGGGCGTTCGGTAGTGGCCATCGTGGAGGGGAGCTGCGCCTGGAACTGGGGACGCTGGGGCTGCGTGAGTACAGCGCGGCAGCGGCCGCAGAGTAGAACCGCGCAAGCGGAAGCGGAAGAGGGCTTGGGACAGGGCGCCCCCGACCGCTACCATGCGACCGCCGCGGAGCACCCTCGAGAGCGCCTCCCGGCCCTACATCTGGTGTTGCAGGGCGCCTGTGTGCCCAAGTCTTGCGTTCTCGCCTCGAATTCCGTGGCGCCCACCGCCCCCATTTCCACCCCTTCGTCCGCGGCTCCCAAGGCGCCTCCGCAGGCCTGGCGTGTCGAGGTTTTTCGCCGCCCGCAAGTTGACGATCCCGCCGGCGCGGCCGCGGTAGCCGCGCTGCGCGAGGTCGGAATCGGCGGGGTGCGCAGCATCCGGCGCGGGCAGGGCTACTTGCTCAGCCCCGAACTCGGCGCCGACGCCCTGGCCCGCGTCGCGTCCCAGCTCTTGCTGGACCCCGTGCTCGAGACGGCGCGCATCACCGCGCCGGGGCAGTGGCCTGAGCCGGCGAACGCAGCTGCGGCGCGCGAAGGCGCACGCCGCCAGCGCATCCTGGTCATGCGTCGACGCGGCGTCATGGATCCCACGGCGCTCACGATCGAGCAGGTGCTGCAGCGTTCAGCGCTGTCCGGCGCGGCCGTCGTGCGCGTCTTGACGTTCGTCGTCTGGGAACTCGAGCCGCTCGGCGCTGGTCCGCTGGAGCGCGCAGTGCTCGAGCGCGCTGCGCGCGAGGTGTTCGCCAACGACGTGGTCGACGAGTACTTCGTCGACGATGAAGCGCTGCACTTCGACTTTCCGGCGCCGAGCGCGCCGCGTGTCGTGCAGCACGTGCCGCTGCGCGACGCCGACGAACGTGAACTGGAGCGGCTCTCGCGCGACGGGCAACTGAGCTTGTCGCTCGACGAGATGCTCGCGATCCAAGCGCACTACCGAGCGCGCGGCGCGGAACCGACGCTCGCGGAGTTGGAGACGCTCGCGCAGACCTGGAGCGAGCACTGCAAGCACAAGACGTTCACCGGCGTGATCGACTACGACGGCGAACGCATCGACAATCTGCTCAAGCAGACGATCAAGGCCGCGACGCTGGAGCTGAACAAGCCCTGGTGCGTCAGCGTGTTCCACGACAACGCGGGCGTCATCGAGTTCGATCAGGGTTGGAACGTGTGCTTCAAGGTCGAGACGCACAACCACCCGAGCGCGATCGATCCTTACGGCGGCGCTGGAACGGGCGTGGGCGGCGTGATCCGCGACATCCTCGGCGTGGGACTCGGCGCGAAGCCGATCGCCAACACCGACGCGTTCTTCGTCGGCCCCGCCGATCTTCCGGCGGAGAAGCTGCCCAAGGGCTGCATGCATCCGCGGCGCATCTTGCGCGGCGTCGTCGCCGGCGTGCGCGACTACGGCAACCGAATGGGCATCCCCACGGTCAACGGCGGCGTGTGGTTCCACCCGCGCTACATCGGCAATCCGCTCGTGTACGCGGGCTGCGTCGGACTCATGCCCGCCGACTGCACGAACAAGAGCGTCGAGCCCGGCGACGCGATCGTGGTCGTCGGGGGTCGCACGGGCCGCGACGGCATCCACGGAGCGACGTTCTCGTCGCTCGAGCTCCACGACGAGTCGCAGGTTGTTTCCAGCTCCGCGGTGCAGATCGGCGACCCGATCACCGAGAAGCGCGTGACCGACGCGCTGCTGCGCGCGCGCGATGCTCGGCAGTACCGCGCGGTCACCGACTGCGGCGCGGGCGGACTGTCGTCCGCCGTCGGCGAGATGGGCGCCGAGTGCGGCGCAGAGGTCGACCTGGAGCTGGTCCCGCTCAAGTACCCCGGACTGTCGCCCGCCGAGATCTGGATCAGCGAGGCGCAGGAACGCATGGTTCTCGCGGTTCCGCAGGAGAAGCTGGCTGCGCTGCTGGCGACCTTCCGCGCCGAGGGCTGCGAAGCGACGGCGATCGGCCGCTTCACCGCGACCGGCCGACTGGACCTGCGCTACCGCGGCGAACTCGTCGGCTCGCTCGAGATGCACTTCCTGCACGAGGGCAACCCGCGCCCACTGCGGCGCGCAACGCGCCCGGTGATCGACACGAGCGATCCGGGCGTGCCCGCGTGCCCTGACGCGACGGCGATGACGCTCGCGCTGCTGCGTGCGCCGAACGTCGCGAGCAAGGAGTGGATCGTGCGCCAGTACGACCACGAAGTGCAGGGCATGGGCGTGCTCAAGCCGCTGTGCGGCGAACGCGACGACGGCCCCGGCGACGCCGCCGTGTTGCAGCCGCTCCCCCACTCGCAGCGCGGCATCGCGATCGGCTGCGGCGCGAATCCCGACTACGGCCTGCGCGATCCGTACGCGATGGCCTGTGCGGTCATCGACGAGGCGCTGCGCAACGTCGTCGCGGTCGGCGGCGACCCGTCGCGCACGGCGATCCTGGACAACTTCTCGTGGGGCAACTGCAAGAAGCCCGAGCAACTCGGCGCGCTCGTCGAGGCCTCACGCGGCTGCAAGGCCGCGGCGCTCGCGTACCAAACGCCCTTCATTTCGGGCAAGGACAGCCTCAACAACGAGTTCCGCAGCGGCGACGAGACCATCTCGATTCCGCCGACGCTGTACGTCTCGGCGCTGGCGATCGTGCCGGACGTCGCTCGCAGCGTCTCGATGGACTTCAAGCGCGCCGGTGACTTCGTGTACGTGCTCGGCATGACGCACGCGGAGTTCGGCGGGTCGCAATACTTCGCGCAGCTGGGCCTGAGCGGCGGGCGCGCACCGCGTCCGGACCTGGCGCTCGCGCCGCGCACGTTGCGCGGACTGCACGCTGCGATCGCACGCGGACTCGTGCGGGCCTGCCACGATCTTTCGGAAGGCGGTCTGGCGGTGGCGGCGGCGGAGATGGCCTTCGCCGGCGAGTTGGGCGCCGCACTCGACGTGACTTCGCTTCCGCTCGGCGCCTTCGACGCCGCGCGCAACGATCGCGACGCGCTCGCGCTGTTTTCGGAGTCGTGCACACGTTTCCTCGTGGAGGTGGCCCCGGAATCCGCCGCGGAATTCGAGCGCACGCTCGCCGGGCTGGACTGGGCGCGCATCGGCGCAGTCAACTCCGCCAGTCGACTCACCATCACGCGCGGCGCAGTCACGCTTGTCGACGCGCAGCTGCAAGCGTTGCGCGCCGCCCACCAGGGAGGATTCAAGGGATGACACGCGCATTGGTGCTGCGGGCGGCCGGAGTGAACTGCGAGCGCGAGACGCTGCTCGCGCTGGAGCAGGCCGGCGCCGTGGCCGACCTCTTGCACCTCCAGCAGGTGATCTCGGCCCCCTCGCGACTCGACGAGTACTCGCTGCTCGTGTTCCCCGGCGGCTTCAGCTACGGCGACGACATCGCCGCGGGCCGTGTGCTCGGATTCGAACTGCGCACGTTCCTCGGCGCGGCGCTGGCGGGCTTCGTCGCTCGCGGCGGCTACGTGCTCGGCGTGTGCAACGGTTTCCAGGTGCTCGTCGACACCGGACTGCTCGAGGGCGTCTCCGCGCGGCCCTCGGACCGCACCATCGCGCTCACCGCGAACGTCTCAGGCCACTACGAGTGCCGCTGGGTCACGTTGCGCAACGAACGCAGCGCCTGCCGCTGGCTCGACGCCGGCGTGCTGTGGCCGACTCCCGTCGCCCACGGCGAGGGCCGGTTGATGTTCAAGGATGAGGCGACCTTGAAGCGCCTCGAAGAACGCGGTCAGATCGCACTGCGCTACGTGACCCGCGAGGGAGCGTCGGCCTCGTATCCCGAACTGCCCAACGGCTCGACAGCGGCGATCGCCGGCCTGTGCGACCCGAGCGGGCGCGTCTTCGGATTGATGCCGCACCCCGAACGCAACGTCACGCCTTGGCACCATCCACGGTGGACTCGCACGGCGCCTCGTCCGAACGGCGAGGGGCTCGAGTTCTACCGCCGTCTCGTCGCAGCCGCAGGCGCTGTCAACGCCTGAGGCTGCGCCTTTCTCAGCTTCCATCGCCCCGCGCTTGCGAGGGGTCGCAAGCTCAACCACTCCCCGAGGACTTCCATGCGTAACGCTCTTTTGATCGCTCTCCTGGCTCTTCCGCTCTCTAGTTGCCTCGTGGCCGGCGCCGTCGGCGGCGTCGTGCTCTCGAGCGAGATGATGGACAACCGCACCCACCGCAGCCACCTCAACCAGGATGCGCGCGTGGTGTGGAACACGGTCAAGGACTTCCTGGCCAAGGAGAGCCCGGAGTTGATCGAGTTCGACGACCAGACCCGCATCGCGTCGGCCAAGCTCGACGGCCGCGTCGTGCGCGTCGAGGTCCAGGCCTTCGACGTCGACCAGTCGACGATGACGGTCTCGGCGAAGAACTACATGGCGACCGTCAACGACGGCGAGTTCGCCGAGATCATCTCCGAGCGCCTGATCCGCCGCCTGAACGCGCAGAAGTAGCGCGCGACCGCAGTGCTTCGTGCGGGCCCATCCGGTTCGCGCGGGCCGACGCACAACGAGGCGTCCGTGGAGTTCGGCTCCGCGGGCGCCTCGCGCTTTTTTGCGGGCGGTTCTCGCTCCAGCGCGGCGCAGGCGCCGCGCCGAGTTCAGTCGTCGACCGCTGCGGACGCTTGGCCTTGGCCTGCAAGCGGAGCGCTCGACGCGCTCGCGCCTGGCGTCGCGCCGCGCTTGCGTGCGCACGCGCGGCACAGCCCGATCAAGCGGTGCGAATGGCTGACGAGCACGAACCCCATGCGCTGGCAAGCCTCGTGCTGCAAAGCCTCGATGCGCTCGTCGTGGAACTCCTCGATCCGGCCGCACTCCATGCACACCATGTGGTCGTGGTGTTTGTGGCCGAGCAGGTGCTCGTACACCAATTCGCCGCGTCCGGTGTCGAGCGAACCCAAGAAGCCGCCTTCGGCGAGCAACCCGATCGTGCGGTACACCGTCGCGCGCGAGACACGCGCGCCCGGCTCCTCGCGCAGCCAGTCGTAGAGCTGCTCGGCGCTGAAGTGCTCGTGCGTACTGAAGGCGCGTTCGAAGATGCGCTCGCGCTGCGTGGTGAGCTTGAGTTCGCGGGCGCGCAGAAACTCTTCGAAGGCCTTTCGGATCGACTCGTGCTTCACGGTTGCGCCTCAGCGTAGTTCGGACGGGGACGAACTCTAGCGCTCGGGCGCGTGGACCTTGTACCAGCGAGCGAGTGCGGACGGCGGCGCGCCGAGTTCGTAGGCTACGCGCAAGCTCCAGTTGCGCAGTGTAGCTCGCGTGCGCCCCTCCGAGCGCCAACGGCGCGCGTCGACCTCGACGCATGCGGCCTCGAGCACCTGCACGCGCGCCACGCGCCGCAGGCGGCGCGAGAACTCGACATCCTCGAACAACTCCAGCGGTGCGAAGCCGCCCAGTGCTTCGTAGAGCGCGCGCCGCACGACCAAGGTCGAGTCGCCGTACACCATGCCGCGCCGCGCGCGGGCGTCGGCGGCGCGCTCGACCGCGCGAAAGAACCAGCCCGACGCAGCGATGCGTTGCGCAAGCGCCGCCGCTTGCAGCTGCGGGTTGGCGAAGGCGCGCCGGATCGCCGCCAACGCGCCGAGCGGCAGGCGATTGTCGGCGTGCAAGAAGATCAAAACGTCGCTCGTCGCGCCGCGGGCGGCCGCCGCGAGTTGCCGCCCCCTCCCACGCTCGCTCGGTACGACCAGCGCGCCGAGCGCGAGCGCCGCGGCGCACGTTCCGTCCACGCTGCCGCCGTCGCCGACGCGCACCTCGTGCGCGCGATCCTCCGGCGCCTCGGCCCGCAGCAGGCGCTGGAGTTGAGCTTCGATGTGCACGCGCTCGTTGAGCGTGGGCATCACGACGGCCGCGCTCGGCAGGAACTCGGTCGACGCGTTCACCCCGCTGCCTCGTGCAGCGCCGCTCAGCGCGCGCGCGCGGTGCGCCGCGAGCCGATGTCGCTGCGGCCGAACTTGCCGTCCCAGCGGATGCGCTCGAAGGCGCGGTAGGCCCGCGTGCGCGCCTGGGTGATGTCGTCGCCGAGCGCCGTGACGCACAACACGCGCCCGCCGTCAGTGACGAGCGACGAGCCCGAACGTTTGACGCCGGCCTGGAACACCACGACTTCCTCGACGGCCTCCGCTTCGTCGAGGCCGCTGATCACGTCGCCGCGCCGCACCTCGCTCGGATACCCCTCCGCCGCGCCGACCACGCCGACGCAGGCGCGCGGGTCCCAACTCGGCGGTTCGAGCTCGCCCAGACGCCCCTCCGCCGTCGCGAGCAAGTACGGAACCAAGTCGCTGCTGAGGCGGCGCAACGCAGCTTGGCACTCCGGGTCGCCGAAGCGGCAGTTGTACTCGAGCACGCGCGGGCCGGCGTCCGTGAGCATCAAACCGACGAACAGGATGCCGCGGTAATCGACTTCGTCCTGGCGCAGTCCGTGCAGCGTCGGGATCAGGATGTTCTGTTCGACCTGACGTTGCAGACGCGGCGTGAACGTCGGCACCGGCGAGTAGACGCCCATGCCGCCGGTGTTGGGCCCGCTGTCGCCGTCGCCCACTTGCTTGTGGTCCATGACCGGCTCGAACACGCAGATGGTCTGGCCGTCGACCATGGCGAGCACGCTGACCTCTTCGCCGACGAGGTGTTCTTCGACGCAGATCGACACGCCGGCTTCGCCCAGGCGCTTCTCCTCCATCAGCGCGTCGACGACCGCGCACGCCTCGCGCGCATCCTGCGTGACGAACACGCCCTTGCCCGCGGCCAGGCCATCGGCCTTGACGACCTGCGGCCACTGCGTGCACGACTCGAGGTGCGCCTTGGCGGCGCCCGAGCGATCGAAGCGCCGGTACCCGGCGGTCGGGATGCGGTGGCGCGTGAGGAATTCCTTGGCGTGCAACTTGGAGCCCTCGAGGCGCGCGCCCGCGGCGCCGGGACCGAAGACCTTGACGCCCGCGGCGCGCAGTTCATCGCCCAGTCCCTTGCACAGCGGCTCCTCGGGGCCGATCACCGCCAGATCGATCTGCTCGTGACGGCACAGGTGCACGAGCTTGGCCGAATCGGTCGCCGCGATCGCCACGTTGCGCGCCACGCGAGCCGTGCCCGGGTTCCCCGGCGCACACACGACCTCCGTCACCAGCGGCGAGCTCGCCAGCTTCCACGCCAGCGCGTGTTCACGCCCGCCGCCACCGACCACCAGGACCTTCATGCAGACTCAGCTCTCAAAGAGGACATCGGGCGCGCGCGCCGCGCCGCGAGAAAAACGGTTGTTCGAGCGCGAGAGGTTAGTGCGCGGGCGGTCCGCGGACCACCCTCGAGCCGCCCCGAGCTGGGCGCAACTAGCGCGCGCGACCCTCGGCGCCGTAATGTCTGCGCGCAGGCCCGGGGAGTACCTCAGTTGGTAGAGGCGAAGCTTTGGGTGCTTCGAGTCGTGGGTTCGAGTCCCATCTCCCCGACCACCCTTCCCCCGCGCGCGCCCGTAGCTCAGCTGGATAGAGCAGCGGATTTCTAATCCGCTGGTCGTGGGTTCGAATCCCTCCGGGCGCGCCACTTGCGCGCCGGAACGCGTAGAGCGCACACCGCCAGCGGCGTAACTTGGGGCCATGAGCGCTCGACTGCACCTCGTCGCCACCGCGGCCGCCTGCATCGCGGCTTCGTGTTCGCGCGAGCCGTCGGCGCCGCCCGCGCAAACCGACGCCGTGGCGCCCGCGACGGAGACTGCGCCTGCGGCGACGGCCGAGCAGACCGAGCGCCCGCTCGCGCGTGTCGCGGGAATCGCACCGCAGCCGCCCGAGGGTTTGGCCGCGAGCTACGCCGCGCTCGAATCCGCGGCGAACGACTGGGAAGCGGAGCGTTGGGCCCAGTCCGCCGACGCGCAGCTCGCGCTGCTCATCGGCGCGCTCGAACGTGCCGCGGAGCTCGACGACAGCCTCCTCGAGCGCGTGTTCGACGAGGAGTTCTCGAGCGGCGCCTTGCGACCTGGCAGCGTCGAGTTGCGCGCGAACGACGCCGCGTTGCAGGTCGCGCGCACGACGAGCCCGACGTCGGAACTCGTACATCACGGTCGCGCCGGCGCGCGGGAGGCGCTGAGCAAGTGGCGCGCTGCGTTCGGCGGCGACGCCACGCTCGCGCTGCGCAGCGACGTCGTGCGCATCGAGCGGAGCGACGGCGGCTTCGCGTGCGAACTCGTGCTCTCCGCGAGTTCGGTGGGCGCAAGCCCAGCGCGTTGCCTCACGGCGCGCTGGCGCGCGTTGTGGCGCGTTCGCGACGCCGCGGACGCGCCGCGCATCACCGACCTCGAAGTGCTGGCGCACAGCGAAACGAGCGCGCCGCAAGCGCTCTTCGACGACGTGACGCAGGCCGTTCTCGCCGCGGCGCCGGATGCGGCGCGGCAGTTCGGCGCCAGCCGCGAGTTCTGGGCGCGACGCTTCGACCGCGCCTTGGGCTTCACCCTCGAAGGCGACGACTCGCTCGCACTCGCCGATGTGGATGGCGACGGGCTCGAGGACGTGTACGTGACCCAGCCCGCCGGGCTGCCCAACCGATTGCTGCTGCGCCAAGCCGACGGAACGCTGCGCGACGCGGGGCGTGAAGCGGGCGTGGATTTCCTCGACGGCTCGCGCGCCGCGTTGTTCGTCGACTTCGACAACGACGGCGATGCGGATCTCGCCGTCGATCTGGGCCAGCGCCTCGCGCTGCTCGAAAACGACGGACGCGGGCGCTTCAGGGAGCGCTTCAGCGCACCGCTGCGCGACACCAGCGCCTTGTGCGCGGCGGACGGCGACAACGATGGCGACATCGATCTGTACGTGTGCGCGTCGACGCCCGCTTCTCGCGCGCTCGCGGCCCCGCTGCCGCTGCACGATGCGAACAACGGCCCGCCGAACACGTTGCTCGCCAACGCGATCCGCGACGGCGCGTGGAGCTTCGTCGACGCGACGCTCGTGAGCGGTCTCGACCACAACAACCGGCGCTTCAGCTCCGCTGCGGCTTGGGAGGACTACGACAGCGACGGCGACCTCGACCTGTACGTCGCCAACGAATTCGGTCGCGACAACCTGTACCGCAACGACGGCGGTTTCTTCCGCGACGTGGCGGACAGCGCCGGGGTTGATGCGCCGTCGGCGAGCACGGGCCTGGCGTGGTGCGACTTCGACCGCGACGGGCGCATGGACCTCGTCGTCGCGCGCCGCGCGTCGGCGAGCGGCTCACGACTGGCGCGCGATGAGCGGGTGTCCGCCGGCGGCGGAGCGCAGCTGCGCGGCGAGCTCGAGCAGTTCGCACGCGCGAGCGGCGTGTTGCGCAACCTCGGCGACGGTCGCTTCGCGCCCGCCTTCGAGTGCGAAGCGCCGCGCGCGACGAACGCACTCGTGGTCAGCGCCGCGGACAGCGATGGCTGGCCCGACGTGTTGGCGCTGAACGGATTCACCGGGCCGGATGCGCGCGAGCTCAGCACGCTGCTGTGGCGCGACACGCTGGCCAACGCGCCGACGCACTCGCGGAGCGCGCCGCGCGAGCGCTTCGACGTTAGTTGGGCGGCGCTCGTGCGCCTGCAGCGAGAAGGCGCCTCGTGGGGCGCGCGCGAACGAAACACGCTCGAGCTGAACACCCGCGACGGACGGGCGCTCCCACTCGGGGCCGTCAGCGGCCTGGACTTCGCGGGCGACGCTTCGAGCGCGGCGCGCGTCGACTGGGATCTCGACGGCGACGAAGACCTGTGGATCGTGGGCCGCGCGGCGCCGCGCCTGCGGTTGATGCGCAACCGGCGCTCGGCGCCGGGTGAGACGCTCAGCGTGCTGCTCGAGGCCGCGCGCGGCGCGCGCGAAGCGCTCGGAGCACGCGTCGAAGTCACGCTCGCCGGCCAGCCGCCCCTGATCGCCAGCGTCCGCGCCGGAGACGGTTCGCGCTCGCAGTCGAGCCGCTGGCTGCACTTCGCACTCGGCGCATCGGCGACTGTCGAACGTGTCGTCGTGCACTGGCCGCGGCTGCAGGACGAGGCTGCGGCGCAGTCCGAGCCGTTCGACGCACTCGCGGCGGGCGGCCGCTACGTGTTGCGACAAGGGACGGGGCGCGCGGCGCCCGTCGAAGGTCGAACGCTCGCGCTCGCGCCCGGCGCACTGCCGAGCCGACCCGAGAGCGAGCGCGTGCGCTGCGTGCTCGCCGCGCGGCCGCCGCTTCCGCCCGCGCCTCTGCTCGTGCCCGACAACACGACCCCGGCGGATCTGCGGGACAACACGCCGCGCCCGCTGCTGATCACGCTGTGGAGCAGCGCGTGCGAGGCATGCGTGGTGGAGCTCGCCGAGCTCACGCGCCGCGCGCCGGAGCTGAACACGAGCGGACTGGAACTGCTGGCGCTGTCCTGCGACGAACTCGCGGCGCGCCCCGCGGCGCTCGAGGTGCTCCAACGCATGCAGTGGGAGCAACGCGCCGCCTTCGCGAACAGCGCCACACTGGACACGCTCGACGTCCTCCAACGCGGCGCGCGAGCGAGCGCAGGAGCGCTGAGCTTGCCGACAAGCTTCTTGATCGACCACGAAGGCGCGTTGGCGGTGTTGTACGTGGGTCCCCTCGACCTCGACACGCTGGTCGCCGACGCCGCGCGGCTGCGTTCGAGCGCTGCCGAGCGTCGGGCCTCCGCGACGCCTTTCGCGGGCCGCTGGGATGCAGCGCCGCCCGCGATGCCGAAGTTGGCGGAGCTGCAGCTTGCGTATGCGGAGCGCGGCCTGGTGCAAGCGGAGCAAGCCGCCGCGGAGGCGCTCGCGGCCGCGAGCAAGAGCGGGCCGGAGCGAGTCTTGATCGAGATGGGCGCGACGCTTGCGCGCCAGGGAAGGCTCGAGGAAGCCGCGCAGCGCTTCGCGGCGGCGGTCGAGGCGGCGCCGGAGCAGTTCGACGGCCACTTCAACCTCGCGGCGGCGCAACACGAACTGCGCGACCTGCAGGCCGCGATCGCGAGCTACAAGCGCGCGCTCGCCTGCGCACCCAACCACGCCGGCGCGCTCTACAACTTGGCGCTGGCGCGCGCCGCGATCGGCGATCTCGCGAGCGCCCAGTCCGATCTGCGCCAGCTCGAACTGCTCGACCCGGCGGCGGCGGCCAAACTGCGCGAGCAGTTGGACACGCTCTTCAAGCGCTGAGACACGCCCCCCCCCATGAGCCCGAAGCCTGCGCGAGTGCTGGTGTGCGACGACGAACGCTTCGTGCTCGAGGTGGTGCTCGCCGCCCTGGAAGCCGGCGGCTACGAGGCCGTCGGGTTCGAGGATCCACGCGCGGCGCTGAGCGCGTTCCAGGCCGCACCGCAGGGCTTCGACCTCGCCATCATCGACCGGCGGCTGCCGCACCAGGATGGGCTGGGCGTCGTCGCGGCCTTGCGCGCGCAGCGCCCGGATCTGCCCGTCATCGTCGCCAGCGGAGCGCGCTCGCACGGCGAGAGCTGGCCCCCGTTCGCCGGCCCGGCGCCGAGCGTGCTCGACAAGCCGTTTCGCCCGAGCGCGTTGCTCGCGGCGGTGGCGAACGCGCTGGGGCGCACGACCTAGCCCGGCCCGGCCCTACCCAGGCAGGCGCCGATCCGGTACCGTCGCCGCACCGCGCCACCGAAGGCCGACCCGACGGAACATGAACTTCTTCTGCCGCATCCTGGGGCACACCTGGTCGCCCGTCACCGACAACCCGCGCACCAGTTGGAACACCAACGACGAGGGTTTGGTGCTCACCGCGCGCCCCAGCGCCGAGGTGCGCTTCTACGACGTGTGCCTGCGCTGCAAGGAGCGGCGCGAGGTCGCGGTCAAGCGGCGCACGGCCCAGAACGCCGCGCCGACTTCCGCCGGCAGCTCTAGCTAGAACGGCGCGTTCGCCGCGCTCAGCGCGGTCGCGCGACGTGCACGGAGCTCAGCACGTCGGGTTGCGGCTCGCCCTCGCCGCGCAACCGCTCCGCGAGCGCAGCCGCGCGCTTGGACTGATCGGCGGAGAGCCGAGCTGCCAGGGCCGAAGCCAACTCGCGCGCTCGCGCGTCTTCGTCGCGTGCGAGCGTGTACCAAGCCTGCGCCTCGACTTCGCTGCGCGCGACGCCCTGCCCGAGTTCGTGCATCTGTCCGAGCTTGCGTTGCGCCTGCGCATGGCCGCGCAGCGCCGCTTCCCGCATCCAACGCGCCGCCACAGCCGCGTCGCGCGTCACGCCATCGCCGCGCAGGTGGAGCAGCGCGAGGTTGTGCTGCGCAGGCGCGAAGCCTGCCGAGGCCGCGTCGAGCAGCCAACGCGCCGCGAGTTGCGCGTCGCGCTCCATCCCGCGGCCATCGAGCGCCAACTCGGCGAGGTAGGTCTGCGCGCCGGTGTGTCCGGCCTGCGCCGCGCGGGCGAGCCAGTGCGCCGCTCGGCCCGCGTCGAGCGCGGCGCCGCGGCCCGTGTCGTACATCCAGCCGAGCGCGAAGGCAGCTTCCGCACGACCTTGTTCGGCGGCGCGTTCGAACCACTCCCGCGCTCGCCCCGCGTCGCACTCCGAACCTTCGCCCGCGAGCAAGCGACGCGCGTACTCCAATTGCGCGCCGCTGTCGCCTTCGCTCGCAACTTGCGCGAGCCAAGACGTCGACTCGGCGAGTTCCGCGTCGCCGCGCGGTTCGACCGCCAACGCCAGAGCGCGCTTCGCGTTGGAGTTGCCGCCTTCCGCGGCCTGCGCGAGCAAGCTGCGAGCCTCGTTGCGCTCTCGCTCGTCCGCGGCGCGTGCGATGCGCACCAAACCCAGGTTCGACTGCGCCGCAACGAAGCCCTGCTGCGCGGCGCGTTCGAACCAACGTTCGGCGCGCTCGAGCGAACGCTCGACACCGCGGCCGTGGAAGTGGAGCAGCCCCAAGTTGTTCTGCGCTGCGGGATGACCCTGCTGCGCAGCGCGCTCGTACCACGCCGCTGCGGCGGCGCAGTCCGCGGGAGCGCCCTGGCCGTCTTCGCACATCAGGCCGAGCAGGTACTGCGAACGGCTGTCGCCTTCGCGCGCCGCGGCTTCGAGGCGTTCGTGAGCCCGGACGTAGTCGCCGCGCTCGTAGGCGGCGCGGCCCTGCTCGAAGGGCGCTTGGCAGGCAGTGACAGCGAACGGCAGCGAAAGAACAAGAAGCAGTGAAGTGGAGCGGCGCATGGAAGCGCTATCGGAGCCCCGCCAAGCCCGCTTGAGCGCTCGAGCGCGCCGCGCTCTTTATTCCAGCGGCGGGCTTTATGAAGACCGACGCCGGCGCGGCGCGGGCAGAGCGAGCAGCGCCAACGCGCGGCGCTCGGCGACGCGCATCCGGCGGCGCGCGCGCGGCTCGTGGTCGTCGTGCCCAGCCAGGTGCAGCACGCCGTGCACGACGTACAGAAGCAGTTCCCGCAGCGGGTCGAGCTTGCGGCGCGCGGCCACGGCGCTGGCGCGTTCGGCGCTGATGTAGAGCTCGCCCTCGGGGCCGTCGAGTTCCCCCTCGCCGCGCAGATCGAAGGTGATCACGTCGGTGGCGCTCGGATCGTCGAGCCACTCGCCGTGCATCTGCGCGAGTTCGTCATCGCTGACGAAGACGATCGAGAGCGCGCCTTGCGGCGCGGCGTCGCCGCCGACAACGCGAGCAGCTTCCGCCGCCGCGCGCACGAGTTGCGCCGTGCAACCACGCGGCTTGCGCACGCCGCTGGACCAAGCGATGCGGACCTGCGGCCCCGTGCGGCGCCGCCTGTTCACGACTCGGCGTGCTCGTCGTCGCGCGGGCGTCGGCCCGGGCCCTGATCGACGCGCAGCGGCCCTTCGTAGGCGCGCACGATCTGCTCGACCAGCGGGTGGCGACAGATGTCGTCGACGGTGAACTCGACCACGCCGATGTCGTGGAAACCCTGCAAGC
The DNA here is from genome assembly GCA_016795325.1 of Planctomycetota bacterium. GTDB lineage: Bacteria > Planctomycetota > UBA1135 > UBA1135 > WYBT01. The sequence goes on along the minus strand of JAEUHY010000015.1, from coordinate 982,860 downwards.
GCGACACCGCGTCGCCCAGGCCGCTCTTCTGGTTGCGGTCGAGGTCGTTTTGCGTCGGGTCGCCGGTGACGACCATGCGCGAGCCCTCGCCCAAGCGGGTGAGGAACATCTTCATCTGCTGCACGGTCGTGTTCTGCGCCTCGTCGAGGATCACGAAGGCGTTCGAGAGCGTGCGGCCGCGCATGTAGGCCAGCGGCGCGACTTCGATCACACCGGCGTCCTCCAGGCGCGTGACGTCCTCGAACTCCATCAGGTCGCCGAGCGCGTCGTACACCGGACGCATGTAGGGATTGAGCTTGGCGAGCAGATCGCCGGGCAAGAAGCCGAGCTTCTCACCCGCTTCGACCACCGGACGCGAGATGATGAGCTTGCGGCACTCGCCGGAGCGCAACGCACGCAGCGCGCAGGCCACCGCGAGGTACGTCTTGCCCGTTCCCGCGGCGCCCAGTCCGAAGGTGAGCGAACGCTTGGCGATGAACTCGATGTACTTGCGCTGACGTTCGCCGCGCGGCTCGAAGGGCCTCACGCGGAAATTGGTGAGCGACGCCGGCCGCGCCGAGCGCACGCCGCTCTGCGCGCCGATGCGTTCTCCCGCGGGCGTCGCGAATCCGCGCGGCGCCGGCGGCGGGTTCTGCGCGCTGTCGCTGCTCGCGCTCTCGAGCAGGATCGTCTCCGCTTGGCGCACGTCGAGGTCGCGCCCCTTGCGCATCTTGCCGAGCAGGTGGTCGATGCGCCGCCGCGCTTCTGCGACTGCGTGATCACCGCCCTTGAGGCGCAAGTTGCCGTTGCGCGTGTAGATCTCGATGTCGAGCTCTTGGCGCAGCAGTTTGGCGTGTCGATCGTACGGCCCGAGCACGAGGATCGCTTCTTCGTGCGACTTGAGCGGGATCGTGACTTCGGCCAATGCGGAGCTCGTGGGAGTTGGAGGTTGTGTGCGCGGTGGATCGTTCGTGTGGGGCTGCAAGAGCTTCGTCGGCGTGCGCGCAGCCTGTCAAGGCTGGCCGAGCCGCAGAAGCAGCGGCCAGCTGAACAATGCGACCGGCGTCGCCAAAAAGAAGCTGTCGACGAGATCGAGCATTCCGCCCGAGGGCCCGAACCAAGTGCCGGAGTCCTTCACGCCCGCCTTGCGCTTGACCCAGCTCTCGAGCAGGTCGCTCGCCTGCGCCGCGACGTTCACCGCGCCGCCGGCCGCCAGTCCGCCGAGCCAACTGCCGCCCGGCAACCAGCCGAGTTGGACGCACAGTGCCCCCGCCGCCGCGCCGGCGATGAACGAACCGACACATCCCTCGCTCGTCTTGCCGGGACTGATCGACGGGAATGGATGGTGGCGGCCGAGCGTGCTGCCGACGTAGTAGCCGGCGGTGTCGCCAATCTTCGCGATCGCGAGCAGGGCGACGAGGCCCCAGTGCGAGAAGCCGTACCAGATCCACACCAGGCCGAGCAGCGAGACGACGAGCAGCGGGCCGAGCAGCAGCGCCGCGAGCGCCTGCCCCCGCCGCTCCGCGCCGAACACGACCAGGCGCAGCACGACGAACAGGAACAGCGCGAGCGCGACGAGCGTGGAGTGCTCGGCGCCCAACAACGCGTCCGCCAAGCTGGGCGACGCGAGCAACGCAACGCCGGCCAGTCGCACGACCCACGAACGAGTGCAGGCAGCTGCGTAGACCGCGGTCAACACGAGCCCGCTCTGCAACGCCGCTTGGATCGTCCACGCCCACCCAAAGCCAAGATCGACGTGTCCGCGCTCCTCCAAATCGATTCCGCCGCCAACCTCGTGGAAATAGCCCCACAGCATCCACGTCGCGAAGACCGCGGCGGCCGCGAGCGGCGCCCAAAGGCGCCGACCCGCGAGCGAACCCATGCGGTCGATTTCCCAGATGCACACGCCGAGAACCGCCGCAGACACCGCGAGCACGGGAAGCTCGGACTTGAACAGCGTCGTGAGGTAGAGCAGGCCAGCGAGCCCGAGCGTGATCGTCGCGCCGACGCGCGTGCGGCGCAGCAACTTCGCGCGCTTGGCAGCGGCGTCGCTCGCCGCTGCGCTCACGCGCGCGCCTCGGCGTTCGACGCAGTGTCGCTCACGAGCCCGCCGAACTTGCGTACGCGCTTGGCGTAGTCCTCGAGCGCCGCGAGCAACTGCGGCTTGCGGAACTCCGGCCAACACTCCTTGGCGACGTAGATCTCGCTGTAGCTGATCTGCCAGAGCAGGAAGTTCGACACGCGCAACTCGCCGGAGGTGCGGATCAACAGATCGGGATCCGGCGTGCTCGGGTCGTACAGGTAGCGCCGCAGAGTTTCCTCGTCGATCTCGCTCTCGCGCACGACGCCGGCGGCGACGTCGCGCGCGAAGCGCTTGAGCGCGTCGGCGATCTCCGCGCGCGCGCCGTACGACAAGGCGAGCCGCAGCAACATCCCGTCGTTGTTCGCCGTGATCTGCTCGGTCTCGCGCAAACGCGCGAGCGGAGCGGCGGGAAGATCGTCGATGCGCCCGATCGCGCGCAGCCGCACGCCGTTGTCCATCAGCGTCGGGCGCTCCTCGACGAGGAACTGCTCGAGCAGCTCCATCAGGAAGGCGACTTCTTGCCGCGGCCGCTTCCAGTTCTCCACCGAAAACGCGTAGAGCGTGAGCGACTTGACGCCCATCTTTGCGCACTCGGTCGTGATCTCGCGCACCGAGCCGATGCCCTCCTTGTGGCCGAAAACCCGCAACATTCCGCGGCCCTTCGCCCAGCGCCCGTTGCCGTCCATGATCACGGCGATGTGTTCGGGGAACGGGCCGCCGAAATCGGGCCGCTCGATCTTCAGTCGCGCGCGTGCCATCGATCGAATGGCCTTAAGCGCGGGCGAGCGCGACCTCGAGGCCGGCGCGCGGGATGATCTGGTCGCGGTCGGGGCCGACCGAGAGCATCACGATCGGCACGCCGACGAGCTTCTCGACCCACTCGACGTACTTGCGTGTGAGCGCCGGCAAATCCTCGTAGCGGCGCACGCCGGTGATGTCCGTCTTCCAGCCCTTGGCGCTCTCCAGGCGCACCTTGACGTCGGCGAGATCGACGTGGGCGCCGGGCCACTGCGTGTGCAGCTTGCCGCCCACTTCGTACGCCGTCGCAACCTTGATCTCCTCGAAGCTGTCGAGCACGTCGAGGTTGGTCATGATCCAGCCGTCGGCGCCGTTGAGCTCGAGGCTGTAGCGCATCGCGAGCACATCGAACCAACCGCAGCGCCGCGGGCGACCGGTCGTCGCGCCGTATTCGTTGCCCGCCTCGCGGATCTTCACGCCGTCGGCGCCGTGGTCTTCGCTGGGGAACGGTCCCTCGCCGACGCGCGTGCAATACGCCTTGGCGATGCCGACCACACGGTCCATCCAACGCGCCGGGAAACCCGCGCCCGCCGCGACGCCATCGGAACCGGTGTTGGAGCTCGTCACGTACGGATACGAGCCGTGGTCGATGTCGAGCATCGCGCCCTGCGCGCCCTCGAACAGGATCTGCTTGCCAGCGCGGTACGCCGCGCGCACTTCGGCGCCCGTGTCGCCGACGAACGGCCGCAGTTCTTCGCCCAGGTGCATGTAGCGCTCGAGTTGCTCCTCGAGCGACAGCGGCGCTTCGCCGTGCACTTGCGTGAGCAACGCGTTCTTTTCCGCCAGCGCGGCAGCGAGGCGCCGCCGGCAGCGCTCGGGTTCGAGCAAGTCCGCCACACGCAAACCGGTGCGTGCAGCCTTGTCCGCGTAACACGGCCCGATGCCGCGGCCCGTCGTGCCGATGCGGCCGACGCCGCGCCAGCGCTCGGAGGCGTGGTCGATGCGCTTGTGGTGCTCGAAGATCACGTGCGCCGCCGACGACAGCCGCAGGTTCGAGCCGTCGACCGCGACGCCGCGCGCGCGCAGGCCCTCGACCTCTTCGATGAACTTGAGCGGGTCGACCGCCAGGCCGTTGCCGATCACGTTGAGCTTCGAGCGGTGCAGGATCCCCGAGGGAATCAGGTGCAGCACGTACTTCGCGCCGCCCACGATCACCGTGTGTCCGGCGTTGGCGCCGCCCTGGTAGCGCACCACGACGTCGGCGTCGCGCGCCAGCCCATCGATGATCTTGCCCTTGCCTTCGTCACCCCACTGGGCGCCAAACACGCACGTAGCCGGCATCGCGATCGCTTCCTTGGAGATCCTGTGGGGTTGCGAACCTGGGCCGGCGGAGCGGCCCGCGCTCACCCGCGCCCGGCGCCGCCCCCGACCAGCAGCACCAAGCTCGTGAGGAGTCGGCCGGGAAGGTACCACGGGCGGGCGCGCCGTTCGCTAGCCCGGCCTATTCAGGAACCGCGCAGCGAAAACGTCGGAGCATCTGTCCTGCAGGGTTCTTCGGCGGGCGCCGCCAAGGGTTCCCGCGAAGGTTCGCGCAGCGAACGTGGACGAGCTCCGTGGAGAATGCTCGACAGCGGGAGCGACCTGAAGGGTCGCTGAGGACGCCGCACGTCGAAGGAAACGCCGCAGCGCACGATGATCCGGAGTTCGCAGGAGCGGGCCCGTGAATCGGTCGGGCGAACCCGCTGAGGCGGCGGCAGGTCGAAACACGCGGCGCCGGCGAGTGGCGTTTCTGTGCGGCGCGCGGACTGGACTCGTGACCGCTGCGCTGGGCCCACGCTCCTCACCACGCTGACGCCGAGGGCGAAGGGACTCGATACGCAGCGCGACGTGGGGCCCGATGGGCTCGGAGGCGAGCCGTCCGCTCGCTCGCGCACCGATCGCGGCGCACGACTCGCGCGGCGCCGAGACCTTCCAGGCGCGCGACGACCCGAGCGTGAACGGCGGCTCGACCGTGCGGACGAGCGAGCGACGCGTCAGTCGGTGGGAAGTTGCCGCCGACTTCCGCGCCGACCGAAACCGCCGCCGCCGGGCGTTTGGATGTGCAAGCGGCCCAGCGCGGGCAAGGCGAAGCTCGCACGCGAGGCGAGCGCGCGCTCCGCGCGGCCCGGCGCCGAGGTGCGCGCACCGCCGCTGGCGCCGCGGCCGCCTCCGTCGAGCCCCCACGGCCCCAGGCCGTGACGGTCCGCGATCCACGAGACACGTGCCGGCGCGAGGAACAGCCAGTCCTTGGCGATCCCGTCGCCGCCGCGCGCGACGCCTGCGCCGCCCGATCCGCGCCGCAACGTGCAGCGTTCGATGCGCACCGGCAGGCGTTGCTCGAGCGCTTCGATCGGCGTGTTGCGCGTGTTGGTCATGTGCGTCTGCACCGCGCTCGCGCCGGCGCGTCCCCGCGACGCGCCCGCGCCGCCCGCGAGCGTCTCGTAGTAGGTCGCGTGTTCGCCCGGCGCGCGCTCGAGCCCAAAGGCGAGGTTGCTCATCGTTCCGGCGCTGGCGGCCGGCGCCGTGCGCGCGGCGCGCGGCCCGAGCAAACGCGCGAGCGCGCCGAGCACGACGTCGACCAGACGCTGGCTGGTCTCGACATTCCCCGCGGCGACCGGCGACGGATAGCGTGCGTGCGCGATCGAGCCCTCGCGCGTCACGATCTCGAGCGCCTCGAACACGCCTTGGTTGGTTGGAGTGTGCGGCGGCAGGAACAGCCGCAGGCAGTAGAACGCGGCGGCTTCGGTCACCGCACGCGTCGCGTTGAGTCCCTGCAGCGCCGCGTCGTCGCTGCGTGAGAAGTCCAGGCGCAGTCGCGCGCCGCGGCGCTGGAGCGCGACGGCGATACGCAGCGGCGGACCGCCGACTTCGAGCGGCTCGAGGGTGTCGACGAACTCCACGCGGCGCGTCGGCCACGTGCGCAACTCCTGCTGCGCCAGGCGCGCGCTCCACTCGATCAGCGCGGCGCTGCGTTCGGTGAGCGCGCGAGCGCCGTGCTGGAGCGCGAGCCCCGCCAGGCGCGTCGCGGCGACACGGTTGGCGGCGAGTTGCGCCATCAGGTCGGCGCGTCGCTCGCGGGGCGCGCGCTGGTTGGCGAGCACGAGCGCGAGCACGTCCTCGCGCACCACTCCGCGCGAGACCAGCTTGAGCGGCGGGATGCGCAGCCCTTCGGCGTGGACGTCGTCGCACGGCGCCATCGAACCGGGGTGCGCGCCGCCGATGTCGGCGTGGTGTGCGCGGTTGGCGCACAGGAACGCCGGGCGCGAGGAGCGCCCGAGAAACACCGGCGAGACGAGCGTCAAGTCGGGCAGGTGCGTCCCGCCGCGGTAGGGATCGTTCAGCAACACCGCGTCGCCGGGCGCCAGCGGCGTCGAGCGCAACACCTCCGCAACCGACAGCGGCAGCGCGCCCAGATGCACGGGAATGTGCGCAGCGTGCGCGATCATCCGGCCGCCGGCGTCGAACAGCGCGCACGAGAAGTCGCGCCGCTCCTTGATGTTGGGCGAGAACGCCGAGCGCTGCAGGGCGGCGCCCATTTCTTCGGCCACCGCCACGAGCAGGTGGTGGTGAGCCTCGAGAGCGAGCGGAGCGGCGGCCTTGCGCGGCATCCGACGCTCAGCGGTCGCGCTCGGGGAAGTCGAGCACTTCGAGCGGCGTGTAGTCGAGCACTTCCCAGCGCGCGAGCGGCACGATGCGCACCGTGTCGCCGTCGACGTAACGCCACACCACGCAGCGCACGCAGCGCACCTGGCTGCGGCCGCGCACCTCGTCGCGCGGATCTTCCTTCTGCACGCCCAGGACGCCGGCGAACTCGTTCTCGTTCATCCCCTTGCGCCGCGCCGTGACATAGATCGAGAACACGTGGCTGCGCACCGTGAGCAACTGCGCCATGCGCGCGCGCGTCTGCTCCTCGAGCCGCTCGTAGCCGTCGATCTCGCTCAGTTCCTCGAGCGAATCGAAGATCTGGCGCGCGACGATCTCCTGGCCGTACTCGTCGAGCATCGGCTCTTCCTGCGTGGCAGCCTGCTCACCTTCCTCGGGCTCTTCGGGTTTGTTGCGGTACTCGAGCACGCCGTCCCACACGCGCGGCGGCAACTCTCGGTCGTCGAACAGACTCTTGAGCACAGCGATCGGCGCCGTGTTGATGTTGACGACCATGCCCCAGTTGGGCTCGTCGCTCCCCGCTCCACCGGCCTGCCCAGCACCGCCGGCGGCCGCGCCGCCCGCTTGCCCCGCACCGCCGGCCTGACCTGCACCGCCGCCAGCCTGACCGGCGCCCGCTTGATTGGCCCCGGCCTGATCCGCCGCGTTCTGGCCCGCTGCGCCAGCGTTGGCGCCGCCCTGGTTGCCGCCCGCTGGGTTGGCGCCGGCCGGAGTGGCGCCGCCCTGGCCCGCCCCGCCCTGACCGGCCGCGCCACCCGCGCCCTGACCACTGTCGGCAGCGCCACGCGTCGGCGAACTCCACACGGTCACGTACGCGCTCAGCGCGTGCACGATCTCGCCGCGCTCGTCGCGATAGTCGCGGAACAGGTTCTCGTCCACGCGCTGGAGCACCGCGAACTCGTTCAGCGACAGCGGCATGCCCTGGTCGCGCGCCTCCTCGTTGTCCGACAGCAGCTTGGGCTTGGGCAGCAGCGAGTTCGTGCGCTCGCGCATGTGGCGGCGCACCGCCTCCGCGATCCGAATGGCGTCGCCGCGGTCGAGATCGTCCGGCGAGCCGTCGCGCATCATGTCGAGCAGGCGCACCAGCCGCTCGAAGGCCTCCTCGGCTTGTTCTTCTTCCGGCGCCAGCAGGGTGAGCAGGTTGAGCTTGCCGTCTTCGTCCTGCACGAACACGCGCAACTCGACATCGCCGATCGTCGTGCGCTGCGCGCGCCCCCAAGAGTCTTCGCGCGAATCCGTGGGGCCGGAGTCCTCGCCCCCACCCTCGCCGCCGCCAGCCGCCGCAGCGGCGGCCGCAGCTCCGGCGCCGCCCGTGGCGCCGGCGCCGGCCGCACCCGCGGCCTCGGTCTCGGCTTCGCCGTCCGTGCGCAGCCGGTCGAAGACCTCCTGCAGCGCGGACTCGATCGCCTGGTCGAGCTGCGTCGTGGTGACGTCGTTCTGCGTGACGCGCAGGTCCGCGGAGGTCGTGAACCACAGCTGGAACACGATCGCGTAGATCACGATCAGCATCAGGAACGCCATGAGTAGCGCCGAGCCGCGCCGAGACCTGCGGTGAGCGCTCAGAGCGTGGTGACGGCGGAGGGTGTGCATGACGTTGCGGCTCGGACTCGAAAACAGCGGCGCGAAGACGGCGGCCCGGATCTCGGGGATGCGCGAGTGCGGCGCACATGGACGGCGCGGCGCGGCGCTTCTTCCAACAGTGTACGGAGGCAGCCGCGCTGGATCGCGCACCCTACGCGCGCCGCTCAGGGGCGCGGCGCTGCCCGCGGGCGCACGTCGCGCTTGGCCTGCCGCACGGAAACGTCTCGAGCGCTGCCTGCGCTCTCGCACGGCGAGCTCGTGGGGAGTAGTTCCGACCACGCGGATGCCACGCCGCCGCGAAGCCGGAGGGGCCGCTCAGAACTGACGGTTCAAGTCGCTGCCCTGCAGGATGCGCGGGCGGATGAAGAACAACACGTTGGTCTGCTCCTTGCGCGTGAACTGCGAGCGGAACAGGTGGCGGATGAGCGGGATGTCGCCCAAGAGCGGCACCTTGCGCTCGGACTCGACGCTGCGCTCGGTGATCAGGCCGCCCAGGATCACCGCCTGGCCGGGCTGGAGGTAGACGACGGTCCGCGCGCTGCGCTGCGAGATCACGGGCACGCTGACCGGCTGGTCTGCTGCAGCGAGCAGCACCGTCTCCGCGCCGGAGATCTGCGACTGCTCCACGTCGATGTTGAGCGCCACGGTCTGCGTGCCGACCACGCGGGGCACGACGTAGAGCTTCACGCCCACTTCCTGGTACGCGACGTTGGCCCCGGCGAACCCGCCCGCGTTGTTGATGCCCGTGATGTTGAGGTACGGGATCTTGGACGTGTTGCTGATGTCCGCGCGGCCGCCCTCGCGCACCGCGATCTTGGGCCGCGAGATGATCGAGACGTTGTCGTTGATCGCCAGCGCTTCGAGCGCGGCGTTGAAGGTCACCGCGTCCTGGACGCCGCCGACCGACAGCACGCCCTCGGCGGCGCTCGACAAGTTGGGCATCGAGCTGTCGAAGGACTTCACGAAGGTCTTCGACGGGAACTGGAACATCGGCACGCCGTCGGGGCTGCGCACCCCCACGTCGAGCACGTCGGTCAGCGTGATCTCGACGATCTTGGCCTCGATCTCGATCTGCGGCACGCCGGCGGCGAACAGGTTGATGAAGTCCTCGACCTCCTGGAGCAGTTCGGCGCCGGCGGTCACCACGAGCCAGTCGGCGAGCGGCTGGGCCGCGCCGGCGGCGGTCGTCGCACTGCGCAGGTCCTGGTACAGCTCGACATCCCAGCCCTCGAGCAGATCGAGCTTCACCGTCGCGGCGCTCGACGGTCCCGGCCCCAGCTCGGCGGTCCAGAGCGGGAAGTTGCCGTAGGCCTCGATCAGTTCCTTGACCTTCTTCGCCGTGCCGACGCGCAGCGGGTACGGCTTGGTGATCGTGCCGTCGGGGTAGACCTTGATGCGCGAGCCGAACTGCAGGTACGGGTTGGGCGGCGGCTGCGGCGCCGTGGATGCTGAACCCGAGCCTGCGCCGGAGTTCGCGGGAGGCTGCGCAGGATCCGGTGTCGGCTGTTGGGCCGGTTTCTGGGCCGGGCTCACGAGCCCGTCCATGCTCGGGTCGACGGCGGCGAACGGATCGTCGCCCTCCATCTCGACGACCGGCCGGATGGTTCCGCGGCTGAGCAGCTCGCGCAGCTCGTCGGCCGTGAGGTCGCGCCGGGCGGCGACGCCGCGCGGGTCCTTCGACTGCGGCGTCGAGGTGCAGGCCGAGCCCACGGCGCACGCCGCCGCGAGCAAGACCGCGCAGGTCAGCCGGTCGCGGTTGCGGGCTCGCGTGCGGTCCGAGCGCGCTGCGCCGAGCGCTGCACTCGCGCGGCCGGGTTGAGGCACGGTGGGCACACTCTCGCTATCGGCCAGCCGACCCGGACGCTTGCCGGTCGTTGGGAAGGAAGTCGCGTTCCGGGGTCGAGACAAGGCTGTGGGAGCGGGTGCGCGGCGCGGACCGCGGGGGCGGTCCAGGGGCAGGGGGGGCGAACCAGGGCGCTCAGAACTGGGCAGTGACCTGGCTGCTGATGTCGGTCACCGCGCGTCCGTCCTTGTGCTTGATCGCCTTCCACACGCTGCAGTAGCCGTTCGCCTTCTGCACCGCCTCGCAGGCCTGGGTCACGCGGTTGGTGGCCTCGGTGGTCAGACGGATGCCATCCGGACTCTTGGGGTCGATCTTCTCGGCCTTGATCTTCTTCATCTCCGGGGTCGCGTCGAGGCAGGCCTGGAAGTCGATCACGACCGGGCTCGACACCTGCGCGAGGTCGCGCAGTCCGCAGATGTTGTCCTCGGCCTTGGCGCTCCAGTCACGCCCCGGCAGGCAGTCCGGAGCGGCTTCGATCAAGGCGACTTCGCAGTGCACCCTACCGCCGCAACCACTGCCGGTGCTGCCGTCGCCCGACTGGGCCGCGGGCGGCTCGGCGAGCGGGTTGAAGCCTGCGAGGGTGGCGAAAAGCGCGGCGGCGAGGGAGATGAGCGGCATGGCGGAAGATGATCGGTTTGTTAAGGCCGCGCGCCGTAAACAAGCGGCGTTCCGCGTCGGCCGCCGAGCGCCGTGGCGAATAGCCGACCGCGCCGCAATTGGCTTCTTGGGAACGACTTACGTCGAATCCAGGTCGCGCACGAACCGCGTCGCCGGCCCCCCGCGGGGCCCCCCTGCCGGGCCTGGCTAATTCGCCATTATTCGACAGGAACGTGCGGATGACGCCCACGGCGGGGCTCGAAGCGCGCCTCGGTGCGTCGGAAGCGGGCGCCACGGCGTGCGCCCTCCCGTTCGAGGAAGCCACGCTCCGCCAGGTCGATCAGATCGCGCAGCGCCGTGCGCGCGGAGATGCCCTCGCGCTCCGCGAACTCCGCCGAACTCACGCGCTCGCCCGCGGCGAGCTCGACCAGCAGGCGCTCCTGGCGCTCGCTCAACCCGGCCGCATCCGCCGGCCCGCGCCGCTCCGCGACGGGCTCGAGCTCGAGGTGCTCGAGGCCCAGCTCGCCACCCGCCGCGAGGACGCACGCGCGGGCGACGACGTTCTCCAGCTCGCGGACGTTGCCGGGCCAGGTGTGTTGCCCCAGGGTCTCGAGCACCCGCGGGTCGACGCCGGTCACCGGCCGCGCCGATGTGGAGTTGAAGCGGCGCAGGAAGGCGGCGACGAGCTCCGGAACGTCCCCGGGGCGGGCGCGGAGCGGCGGCACCACGACCTGGGCGACATTGAGGCGGAAGTACAGGTCACTGCGCAGGCGGCCCGCCTCGACCTCGGCGGCCAGGTCCACCGAGCTGGTGGCGACGACCCGGACGTCGATCGGGATCGGCCGAGTTGCGCCCAGGGGCAGCACCTCACGGGTCTCGAGCAGGCGCAGCAGAGCCACTTGGCCGGCCGGCGCGAGTCCGGCGATCTCGTCGAGGACCAGCGTGCCGCCGGAGGCGAACTCGAATGGCCCCAGGCGCCGCGAAAGCGCTCCCGTGAAGGCCCCCTTCTCGTGCCCCAGCAACTCGTCCTCGATCAGCGAACTCGAGAGCGAGGGGCAGTGCACGTGCACCAGCGGGCCGGAGGCGCGCCGGCTGAGCCGGTGGATGAGCTCGGCGATGCGGTCCTTGCCGACGCCGGTCTCGCCGGTGACGAGCACGCTGAGGTCCTGCTCGGCGAGGCGTCGCACGGTGTCGAGCAGCTGCAGGATGAGCGGGCTGCGCGCCACGAAGTCGGTCGGGATCAGCGCGGCGAGGCGCACCAGATCGAGCGCCGGCACGCCGGTCTGCGCCTCGGCGAGCCGGTCCTCGAGCACGCTGAGCACGTAGCGCGCGCTGGGGCCGTCCTCGGGGAAGCTCGCGTGGGCCACGAACAGGCCGCTGACCGCCGCCCCATCGGACCAGGGCGCGCCGCCGACGCGGTCGATCAGGCGCCGGGTGAGCGCCTCGACCTGCGGCGCGCGGCCGCTCCAGGGCAGCGCGACGCTGAGGTCGGCGGCGCCGGAGCGCCCGAACACCGCCATTCCGCGCACGGCTTGCCGCAGGCGTTGCGCGGCCTCCCGCAAGCGCGCGCCGGCCCGTTCGTCGTCGCGCGGCAGACCTGTCAGGCGCAGCTGCACGAGCACGACTCCTGCGCTCGGCTCGGCCTCGACGCGGTGGATCTCCTCGGCCAGCCGCTGCCGGAAGCCGGGGTCGGTCAGGAAGCCGGTGAGCGCGTCGCGCGTCGCCTGTGAGTACAGGCGCGCGTTCTCGAGCACGCTCGCGGACTGGTTCGCCGCGGCGCGCAGGAACGCGAGTCCACCGGCCGGCCGCTCCTGCGCGTACCCGAGCACCACGGCGCCGCGCACCTCACCCGAGGCGGCCAACGGCACGCACACCACGTTCGGCGCGACGCCCAGGAGCATGCGCTCGAACTCCGAGAGCGCCTGCCCCCCACTTGGGTCGAGCAGTTCGAGCACCTCGCCGGCGCACAGAGCGCGCTGCAGCAAGCCCGCGTTCTCGGGGAGCGGCAGCGAACGTCCGCCTTCGCCCCACACACGCGGCAACTCGCCGGCCTCGCCGCGCCACACGAGCCACACGCTGCGCGCCCCCGCGGAGCGTTGGAAGAACTGGAGCACCGCCTCACGCGCCTGGTCCGGGTCGAGCCGCTGGGCGAGCTCGCCCTGCGCGCGCTGCAGCATCTCGAGCTGTTCGACGCGCTCGGCGACTTCCGCCGAGTAGCCGCGGATCGCGCCAGCCAGGCGCCCGATCTCGTCGTCGACCTCGGCTTCGACGCGCGCCACGTCGCCGCGCCGCAGCGCGCGGTCGAGGCGCTCGATCGGTCCGACGACGCCGCCGGTGAGGATGCCCGCGAAGAGCACCACGGTGAACAGCGCCGTGATCGCCGCGGACAGCAGCAACTCGAGCAGCGTGAAACCGCCCAGGACCGGCGCGGCCCGAGCGCGCACGCGCGCGAGCAGCACGCCCGCCAGTTGTTCGTCGCCAGCGTCGTACAACGGTCGACGCAGTTCACCGGGGCTCGAGCTGAAGGCCTGCCCCGCCGCGGGCGCGGGATCACGGCCCGCGCCGATCAAGCGCACCGCACCCGCCTGGGTCGCTGCGCTCGAGTCGGGCAACTCGGGCGCGCGCGCCACGACCACCTTGAGCGGCTGCTCGGCGCCCGGAGTGGTCTGCGCGACGCCGCACACGAGCAACTGCCCGCGCGGCCGCACGAGTCCGGTCGCGAAGCCCGCATAGTTGCGCAGCTGCGCGACGTTCGGCCCGACCCCCACGACGACGCGCTGTCCGTCGAGCCCCGTGCGCTCGAGGATGCGCACCGAACCGTCGGACTCGCCCCAGATCGCGAGCAGTTCCTCCGGCGTCTGCGGGTAGACGCCGTCGATCTGCTTGCGCATCGCCGCCAGCCGCAGGAAGCGCTGCGCATCGCGCTCGAGCGACTGAGCCAAGGCGCCCAGTCCGTTCTCGGCTCGGACCAGCTCGCTGCGCGCGCGTTCGAGCTCGCTGCGTTCGTACTCGCTGCGCAGCGACGCATCGAGCAGGAACATCAGCGCGAGGAGCGGCGCCGCCGAAGTCGCGGCGAAGCCCACGGCGAGCTTGCCGCGCATGCGTTGGCGCGTCGCGAGCCACTGCGCGAAGACCGTGACCAGGAACGGCGCGAGCAGCACGGCCGCGGCGAGCGGCGCGATGTCGAGGGCCGAACTCGGTGCGGGCGCGAGATCGCGCACGTAAGCCGTGGCGATCGGCTGCTGCGCGATCCGCAACGAGTGCACCAGCGTGCCCGCTTCGAGTCGGCGCGGCGCGCGCCCCGGCGCGGCCAGTTCGATCTCGATCGCCTCGTCGCGCCCCGACCAGACCCATTGCCCGTCCGGAGTCGCACGCAGCGGCTCGGGCGCCTCGAGCGACACGTCGCGGACGCCCGCGGCGAGCGCCACGATCTCCACCGCGTAACCCGAAGGCGGACCGACGTGCCGGATCACGATCTCGTCCGCGGCGAGCGACGGCGTGAGGCTCACGAGCAACGCATCGCCGTGCGTGCGCTCGTTGCGTCCGGCGCCGGCGAAGTACACCGCTTCGAGGTCGGGCAGGTCGCGGTGCTCGTCCTCCTCGAAGTGCAGTTCGCGCGCGTGCCGCACTTCGAGCGGCGCTCCGAGCGGCTGGCCGCCCGCCACGAGGTCGATCGCCAGCACGGGCGCCTCCGCGGAGCCGAAGCGTTGGTAGCGACGATCGCGAACGCGCGTGACGAGTTGCAACGCGTCGAGTTGCAGCGGTGCGGCGCCGGCGCCGACCAGCCGAACGCGCAGCGCGCGTCCGGATTCGAGCGTGAAAGCTTCCTGGCGCCCGGCGTTTCCGACGAAGGGCACGAACGGCAAGCCGCGCACGCTCGTGCGGCGCGGGGCCGGGGCCAGCGCGCGCTCGACGGGCGCGAGCGGCGTCCAACGCAGGCGCGGCGGAGGTGCGATCGCGCGCCCGGCGGCGAGCGCCTGTGCTGCGGCGAGCAGCTCGGACGGGGCCGCGACGCCCAGCGCGCCCGCGCGGGCGATCGACTCGAACTGCGTCCAGTGCGCTTCGACCTCCGCGACGCGCTGCTCGCGTTCGCGCGCCTGCAGCAAGCGCGAAACGACCGCCGCGCTGCCGGCGGCGACGATCAAGCTCACGGCGGTCCAAGTTGCGATGCGCCGCGCCTTCTGCAGCCGCCACAGGCGCCGCGTCGCCAGCGCCACGCCGTACAACGCCGCGAGCACGACCAGCAGGTACGGCCGGCCCGTCGACGGCGAATCGCGCTCGTCCTCCGCAGCCGCGGCGCTCGGCCCGCGCGGCGCCGGCTCGAGCAGCAGTTCACCGCGCCGGTCGGCGAAGGTGGAGAGTTGCTGCTCGCCCGTCCACGTCGCGTAGCTCTCGAGCACGCCGCCGCGGTCGCGGTCGCAGACCGCGAGGTTGAAACCCACTCGCGCACCCTCGCGCGGCGTGAACGCGCCGAAATTGCGCCACGGGATGCGCGCCTCGAAGCGGTAGCCGCCCGCGATCTCTCGCGCGCGCACCTCGACTCCGCCGAACCCTCCATCGCGCTCGCGCTCGCGCCCCGCAGCCTGCTCGCCGCGCGGGTACAAACCCCACGGACGCTCCGGCCAGTTCGGCGCGAGCATGAGCTGCCAGTCGGCTTCGTCCCAGGCCTCGCCGCGCGCGCCGAGGTCGAGGAACAACTCGAGGCTGTCGCCTTCGTACCACACCGGCTCGACGTGTTCGGACGGCGCGTCGTCGAGCACCTCGCCGCCGAGCAACAGATCGGTCGCGTTCCAACCGAGCCAGGCGCGCACCGACAGATCGTTCGGCCCGCTCCAATTCTCGCCGACCGGACGCGCGACGAGTTCGACCAGCTGTCCCAGCGCGTTCAGTTCGACGGGCGCCTGCGCAGATCCGCGCCACTCGCCCGGATCGCCGTCGATCACGAGCGATTGCGCGTCGACCCACACCGCCGATGCGCCGCGCTGCGCGAGCGGCGACTGCGCGAACGCGCCGAGCGCACACAAGCTCCAGGCCAGGACGCAGCCCAGGAACAAGGTCGCCGTGCGCACAGGAACGCTCACCCGGTCATGGTAGCCCGAGCGCGCGGCGCGCTCGCAACCTCGGACAGTTCCTCGCGCGAAGCACGAACGGGCAAGCGCACCCGCGCGGCGGATGCATCCGAATTCGCCCGCACGAACGTCGTCGCCGGCAACAGGCGCGCGCGTGTCCTCGCCGAGCACGCAGACGTTCGCAGCTCCCGAACTGGCGTCCGGATTTCGTCGAAACGCGTCCGGGAAACAGCCATCTACCCAGTACCCCAAACAGCACTGCACGGCCACCTCAAGGAGTCCCTCGATGCGCCAGTTCCTCTGCACTTTGCCGCTCACCATCACGCTCGCCGCTGCCGCCACGGCACAGACCACGATCTACGTCGACGCCGCGGCGCCGAGCGGCGGCTCCGGGTCGAGTTGGGCGAGCGCGTACACAAACCTCCACGATGCTCTCGCAGCAGCCACGGCCGGCGACTCGCTGTGGGTCGCGCGCGGCGTGTACCTCGGCGGCGGGAGTGCGTTCCTGATTCCGGACGGAGTCACGCTGCTGGGCGGCTTCGAGCCGGGCGCGAATCGCATCGAACTGCGTCGGCCTTCGACGCAACCTTCCATCCTCGACGGCGGCGGCCTCACGCGCGTGATGCGTTTCGGCTCGCTGGGCGCCGTCGTCGACGGCTTCACGCTTCGCAACGGTCGCGCGAGCGGCAGCGTGAGCCTGGGCGGCGGCGGCGCGCTCGTCGACGGCAGCTCGCCCGTGCTGCGCAACCTGATCTTCACCGCCAACACGAACACCGCCGGTCGCGGTTCGGCTCTCGCGGTGCGCAACGGCGGCGATCCGCTCGTCGAGAACTGCGTGTTCTTCCGCAACGGAGCTGCGGACTCCGGCCACGTGATCGACGTGCTCGCCTCGAACGGAACGTTCCGCCACACGGTGGTCTACGACAACCACGACAACGGACTGCACATGCAGGGCGGCTGCGCGCCGACGATCGAAAACTGCGTGTTCGCGCTCAACACCGGCCGCGGGATCTGCGTGATCGACGCGAGCGACTCCCCGACGCTCCGCAACACGCACTTCTGGGCCAACGGCGTGTCGCTCATGCACGTCACAGGCTTGGAGCTGAACAGCATCGCGGAGGTCAACGCGCTCAGCTACGCAACGAACAACCTCAGCGCGGATCCGCTGTTCGTGAACGGACCCAACGGCGTGCTGCGCCCCACGGCGGCCTCGCCGCTGATCGACGCAGGCAGCGCAGTTGCGCCGCCGGTCTCGGCGACGGACCCCGACGGGTTCCCGCGGCGACTCGACGGCGACCTGGATGGCGTCGCCATCGTCGACATCGGCGCGTACGAGTTCTCGCACGCGACGCTCGAAATCGTCGGCGCCTCGGCGCCCGGGGCCACGCTGCAACTCACAGCGTCCGGCACGCCCGGCATGACGGTCGAACTCTGGGTCGGCTCGCAGTGGACGGCGCTGCCCGATCCTCCCTTCGGCACGACGTTCTTCGATCCGACGATCCGCAGGCGACGTGTCGCAATCGGTCCGCTTCCGCTCACGACCACGCTGGCGCTGCCCGGATCGCTTCCGAGCGGACTGGGACTCGTCTACCAAGCTCGTGCGCTCGACGCATCGCGCACGCGCGGCAACTGGTCCAACGCGATCTACACCGAACTGAATTGACCCACGTGGCGCGCGTTGGGCGCCGCGGCGAGCACGACGCAACGTGCACAACGAACCTGCGCCCAGCCTCCGCGTCTGCGCATTGCGCGCCGACACTTGCCCACTCGAGCCTTCGATGCCCTCCCCCGCCTACGTCTCCTTGCCGCAACTGTTCAGCTTCTCCGCCGGAGTGCGCGGTGAGTGGTCCATCGTGAGCGTGAACGCCGTGACAGGCGACTCGCTCGCCGCAGCGCCACGTCTCGAGTTCACGTCCGGCGAGGTGGACCCCGGCGCGAACTGGACGCTGCGCGGCTTCACGAGCAACGCGCGCTACACGACCCGCTCGGAGCTCGCCACGCTCGGCGCCAAACCAGCGCCGCTGGGCCGCGCCAGCGCCACGCGCGCGGCGCTGATCCCGATCGCCAAATCCGCGGCTTGGTGGGTGCTCGCACAGGACACGCGCCGGGAAATCCTGGCGAGCGCTTCGCAGCACATCGCGATCGGCAGCGAGTACCTGCCCGCGATCGCGCGGCAACTCCACCACAGCCGCGACCTCGGCGAGCCGTTCGACTTCTTGACCTGGTTCGAGTTCGCGCCCGAGCACGAGCAGCTCTTCGAGCAACTCGTCACACGCTTGCGCACGACTCCGGAGTGGCGCTACGTCGAGCGCGAAGTCGAGATCCGCCTCGTTCGCGACCGGCGCCAAGCAACGGATCGCTAGATCGCGCGCCTCCTTCGACCGCGCAGCGCGGCGCTTCGCCTTCAACGCAAACGAGAGGTGTGTGAACGCGCCGCGGAGCCACGACGCTCCGCCGCACACGGCGCGTGTTTGCTCGCGGCGCCGGCTGCGCGCGTCAGCGCTGCTCGCCGGGCTCGGCCGCGGCCTCGCGCAGGTCCCACAGCTCCGAGTAACCGTCCGCGTGCAAGCAGCGCGCGCCGACGACTCCTTCGAACGCCTGTTTCGCGGGAGGCCACGGCGCAACACGAAGTCCCTGTTTGTCCGTCGGAAACGCGGGCCACTTGGAGAGCAGGAGAAACTCCACGCGCGCCTGGGCGAGGTTGCGCAGCAAGTCCTCCGCGCTCGGCGGCGGCGGGGCTCCGAAGTCATCCCACCAACCGCGCGCGTTCGAGCCGCGCTCGTGCCAGGCGAGCTCGGCGCGTCCCAGCGCGTCCACGGCGACGGGTTGGAAGCGCAAGCTGCGGCCGAAGAGCGGCCGGTAGAGCGCGTGGCTGCCGGGATCGTTGGTGATGGTGGCGATGCGCGCACCATCGGGCAGTTGCTCGAGCACGCGCCAGGGCGCGCCCATCGGCCGGTCCCCGCCGAACGCGTAGAGCCGCGCGGCGGCGGCGCGTTCGAGCGCCGGCGCCGCGAGTGCGAGCAACGGCCACGGCGCGACGAGCGCGAGCGTGCCGAGCCACGACGGCCAGGGCGTGCGGCGTTGTTCGGCCACGTACACGGCGAAAAGTGCGACGAAGAAACCGCCTGTGAGCCACGCGGCATGCCCCGCGAAGTTCCCGTCCGCGGCGATCAGCGCCAGCAGCGCGACCACGACCATCAGCAGTGCACGCAGCTTGCCGGCGCCCTTGAACGCGGACGCGAACAGCAGCAGCCCGAGCGCGAACTCCAAGGTCAGAAAGCGAATCGGATGGTGCAGGCCAGACGACGGACGGTTGTTCGTGCCTGAGAACGGCTGGAACGGAAACAGCGCGAGCAGCGCAAGCCCGGCGACGCACAGCAGCAGCCAATAACGTCGACGGCGAGGTTCGTCGGCGCGCGCGAGGAACAGCAGGGCGAGCGCGTAACCGCACAGCGAGAGAAGTCCGAGCGCGAGCGGCCAGTCGAGGCGCCGGAAGGCAAAGCGCTGCCAGAACTGCGGGCGCGTCCAGTTCTCGAGGATCGTCGGGATCAGCGTCGTGCGGTGCTGCACCTGCGCGCTGAAGGGCCCCTCGAAGGGCCCGAATTCCGCCGGGTACACGGGGTTGCCTGCGACGAGCCAGTTGCGCGCGAACCAAAAGCCTCCGCAGAGCACGGCCGCGACGACGAACAACGCGAGTAGTCGCCAACGCGAAGCGTCGACGGGCTTGCGCGTTCCCCACCACAACGCGACGAGCGCCACCTGCGGCGCGACCGTGATCTTCGTGCCGAGCGCGAGCCCGGCTGCAATCCCTGAGAGCGTCGCACGAGCGCTGACATGGCGTTCGTCTCCCGCTGCGGCGAAGGCGAGCATCGCCACCGCGAAGGCGGTCTGCGCAAGGTCGTTGGCGCAGTAGCTCTGCGCGAACAGCGCCACCTCCGGCGAGAGCACGAAGCAGGTCAGCACGAGCGCGACCGGCAGCAGCGGGACTTCGTGCGCGCGCGCAATGGCCACGAAACCCAGCGCGAGCAGCGCGAGCCACACGAGCACGCCGGCGTTGCCCAGGGCGTCGGTCTCGAACGGCGCCACGAACCACAGCGCGAACAACTCCGCGTTGGCCGGGTAGTAGCCCTGGTAGTTCAGCGGCATGAGTTCGAGCGAGCCGGCGCGCGTCCACCAGGCCGGCAGCGTCGCGTGGTACGCGAGGTCGTCCCAGATGAAGCTCGCGCCCGAGCCCAGCGTCAGGCTCGCCCACCACACGAGCACGCCGCACAGCAGCGCCAGACCAGCGCGCTCGGCAAACGAACTGCGACGCACTTCGCTCGGCGCAGCAGGCGGCGCTCGGCGCTCGCGTGCGCTCAGAGTGAGCTCGCAGACGAGTGCAGCGACGCTCGAGAGCGCGATCGGTCCGGCGCTCAGCAAGCCCGCTGTTCCGAGCGCGAGAAGGACGCCGCAGCACGCGGCCACGAACAGCAGCAGCGTCGCGAGCAGTCGGTCAGCGCGACGCGCACCCGGCAGGAGTCGCTCGGCCAGTCGGGCCGCGAGCACGGCGAGCGCCGCGCTGGCGATGGCGAACAGTACGGGCCCCATTTAGTGTCCTGCTTGCGAAGTCCGTCGAAGATGTCGCTGCAGTCGGCGTTCCTCGCCAGGCGCGAGGATTCCAGGCGCCCGGCACGGATCGCCGAAGCGAAGCAACGCCGCCAGAGGCGGCGAGGCCATCGAGAGCTTCGACGCCATTCGGAAACAGGGCATTAGCGCCGACTCCGTCGCACGCGGGCCGCGCGGCGCAGCACCTGTCGCTCACTTCGTTGCATCGCCGAGAGCGAGCCTAAGGTGGCGCGCCCGCAAACGACACCCCTTGCTGTGCGCGGGCGCTGCCACAGATGCAGCGGCTTCACGCGGCGCGTTGGACCCGCGCTGGAGGACCCTCGAAGGCGCGCAGGCGGCGGCGCAGCCGAGGCCCGCGCGGCTTCGCGCCCGGAGAAGCTCGCTCTCGGCGCAGGGGCGGCGGTGAGCACGCCGGACTCTGGGCCTCGAACGGAATGAGTCGTGGTTGCTCGGGCGCGGCCGCGCCGCCCAAGCGGAGGAGAGCACGTCCGGGCGCTGCGAGGCAATTCGTTGGAGGCCCTTGGAACCTGCTGGCGCTCGTGCGCTACACGCGGTCACTTGCCCGCCTGCACTGCACGCGCATCTCGAGCCCCGTGCAGCGCGACCCAGTGCGGACGCCGAGGCGACCGACACGCACAACCTGCGCGCGAGGTTCGATCGGAGGCTGGATCCGAGCGGGATTCGCAGCGGCTGCTCGCCGCCCGTGTCCGCGACGCGGCGCGAGGCTGCGTGTTCGCAGCCCTTCGCGGAAGAGCGGCCACGCCGCCGCGCGCGCACGGGAATGCGGATCCCGTCGATCCCGCGAATCGAAGGTCACGAAACGCCGCGAGCCGGCGCGCAGTGCGCCGGCTCGCGGAACGAACGGACGTTGTGCAGCGTGCGACTAGCGCTCGCCGCCACCCTGCGCGCCCTCGAGCAGCGCCTTGCGCGAGAGCTTGATCTTGCCGCGGTCGTCGACGTGGATGATCACGACGTCGACCTTGTCGCCCACCTGGACGATGTCGGTGACCTTGTTGACGTAGCCGACGTCGAGCTCGGACACGTGCACCAGGCCTTCGACGCCGGGGAGGATCTCCACGAACGCGCCGAACTCCTTGATCGACTTGACCGTGCCGTTGTAGCGCGTGCCGATTTGCGGCGTCTCGCACATGCCCTTGATCGCTTCGACGCAGGCCTGGACCTTCTCGCGATCGACGCCTGCGACTTGCACGTTGCCCTGCTCGTCGAGGATGCCGATCTTGACCTTGTAGGCCTCCTGCATCGCCTTGATGTTGCGGCCGCCGGGCCCGATCAAGTAACCGATCTTCTCGGTCGGGATCTTGACCAGTTCCATGCGCGGCGCGAACGGGCTGACCTGGCTCGCGGGGCGCGAAACCGCGGCGAGCATGGTCTTCAAGATGTGGCGCCGGCCGGTGCGGGCCTGCTCCAGAGCGCGCTCGAGCGTGGCGCGCGAGACGCTCTTGATCTTGATGTCCATCTGCAGCGCGGTGATGCCCAGACCCGAGCCGGCGACCTTGAAGTCCATGTCGCCGTTGTGGTCTTCCGAACCCTGGATGTCGCTGAGCACAGCGATCTTGCCGTCCTCCTCGACCAGGCCCATGGCGATGCCCGCGACCGGCTGCGAGAGCGGCACGCCGGCGAGCATCATCGCGAGGCAACCGCCGCACACGCTCGCCATCGACGAGGAGCCGTTCGACTCCATGATGTCGCTGACGATGCGCACGGTGTACGGGAAGCGCTCCTTGGGCGGCAACACGGCGAACAGCGCGCGCTCGGCGAGCATGCCGTGACCGATTTCGCGGCGGCCCGGACCGCCGAGGCGACGCGTCTCACCCACCGAGTACGGCGGGAAGTTGTAGTGCAGGTAGAAGTTCTTGCGGTACTCCTCTTCGAGCCCGTCGATGATCTGCTCGTCGTCGGAGGTGCCGAGCGTGACGGTGCAGTGCGCCTGCGTTTCGCCGCGCGTGAACAGCACCGAACCGTGCACGCGGTCGACGAAGTTCGGCACGATCCAGATCGGGCGGATCTCGTCGGCGGCGCGGCCGTCGGCGCGCTTGCCGTCCACGATCGCCTGGCGCTCGACCTTCGCGAGCAGGTCGTGCATCAAGCTCTTGACGGTCTTGGTGCGCTTGGCGAGTTGCTTCTCATCACCGGCGCCGGCGGTCAGCGCGGCCACGGCCTCGTCGAGGACCTTGGCGATCGCGTCGTGACGCGCATGCTTGCCTTCGGTGAAGATGGCCTGGCGCAGCGCGCCCGCGTAGCGCGCGGTTCCCGCCACGAGTTCGGCGTCGACTTGCGGCGCCTTCCACGCGACCTTGGGCTTGCCAGCCTTGGCGCGCAGTTCCTCGCACAGCTCGGCGATCTCGACGATCACCTTGTGCGCGAGTTCGAGCGCGTTGATCATGTCGGCCTCGGGCAGTTCGCGCGCGCCGGCCTCGACCATGCACAGGCCCTCCATGTGGCCCGCGACGACCAGATCGAGCCGCGACTCGGTGCGGCGACGGTCTTCGGTCGGGAACGCGACCAGTTGGCCATCGAGGTGACCGATGCGCACCGCGCCCATGGCGCCGTGGAACGGCAACGGGCTGATGTGCACCGCGGCGAAGCTCGCGATCATCGCGACCACGTCCGGGTTGAGCACGCCGTCGAACGACAGCGGGTGGCTCATGACCTGCACTTCGGCCTTGAAACCCTCGGGGAACAGCGGCCGGATCGAGCGATCGATCAGGCGCATCGAGAGGATTTCCTTGGTGGTCGGACGGCCTTCGCGCTTGAAGAAGCCGCCGGGGATCTTGCCCGCGGCTTCGGTCTTCTCGCGGTAGTCCACGGTGAGCGGGAAGAAGTCTTGCTCTTCCTTCTCAGGTCCCATGCTCACGGCGGCGAAGCACTTGGTGCCACCCAGGGTGGCGATCACGGCGCCGTGCGCCTGGCGGGCGACCTGCCCGGTTTCCAGCGTCAGCTTGAGCCCGCCGGTGAGTACGCGTTCGACGCGTGTCGGTTCGACTGTCATAACGATCTATTCCTCTTGTGATGTCTTGGTTGTCGACTGTCGGTTGTGCGATGCGCGCAGGCGCGCCAGTCGGGCGCCGCGCTGCGCGGGCCGGCGAGCGATCGCCGGACGGCTAGAGCAGCGCGACGCGCTTCCGTCGAGGAAACGCGTCGCGCGTAGGTTCGATTCAGGTCTCGCGCGGGAGCGCGGGCGTGTGCGGGCGAGCCGGGGTGCGAAGCGCCAGTGCACGCACCGCTCCGAACTCGGGCGCGCACGCCAACGCGAATCCTCGCATGCCGGTGGACCCCATCCGGCGACGACTAGCGGCGCAGGCCAAGGCGCTCGATGAGGGCCTTGTAGCGCTCGGGCTCACGCTCGCGCAGGAAGCGCAGCAGCTTGTTGCGGTTGCCGACCATCATCAGCAGACCGCGGCGCGAGGTGAAGTCCTTGCGGTGCACCTTCAAGTGCTCCGTGAGGCTGCTGATGTTCTCCGTGAGGAGCGCGATCTGCACTTCGGGGGAACCCGTGTCACCGGGGTGAACGGCGAACTTCTGAACAACGGCGACCTTGCGGTCCGCGGCGATTGCCATGGCAATCTCCTTAGGGTGGGCTGCGGAACTTCGAGAACTTGCCCGCCGCCGAGCGAAAGGAACGCCAAGCGGGGGTGCGCCGCTGACGCCAGGTGGCGTCGGAACGCGGCCGGCCGGACGCAGAACACGTCCGGAGGGCGAAAAGTGTAGCGGGCGCGCGGGCGAATCTCCACCGCGCCTGCAGCACCGAACCTCCAGCACCGAGCCGGCGGCGGTGCGTGGGCGCACCCGGACCAACGGCGGCGGCTCACCTATTCGAGGGAGCGAAACCGTACGCGCGATGGAGCGCCCCGGAGAGCGGCGTTACGGCAGCCAGCCGAGGCTCGGTCGGCGCCACGACGTGCTGTGCACGACGTTGATCGAGCTGGTGGCGCTGCAGGGCGCCGCTGGGAAGCTCGCTCAGGCCGCGTGCTCAGGCCGCGCGTGCTCAGGCCCGCGGATCAACGCTCGGGGTTACGCGGCGGCAGCGAGTCGAGCACGCCGTCGACGAACGCGGCGACCGCGCGGTCGACAAGATCGTTCGCGGTCGGCGCAACCGCCGCCTGGCGCGAGAGGTCGACGGTGCGCGACACGTGACCTCCCCACAGCGCCTTGGTCAGCTCCGGCTCGTTGGCGTCGAGGAGATAGACCTCCGCATCGACGACCAGGCGCGAGCGCGAACGCCACTGCGAATCGTCCCAACCCGTGATCACCACGCGCAGCGTGGCTTGCTCGCCGAGTTCACCCGGCTTGTAGCCAGCTTCCACGGCGCGTGCGTTGCGGTCGACGTACTCGAGCGCGAGCGGCGTGTAGCGCGCCTTGACCAGACCGGAGTGGAAGCGCGCGCGGATCGCATCGAGCGGAACGCCCGCGACGCCGCTTTGGTTTTCGACGCGCTGCACGACGACTTCGAGCGGGTTGACCGTGGCCAGCCGCCCCGTGCTGATCCCGTCGTTGCCTGCGCCCAGCGGAACGCGCGTCGTATTGCACGCGGCAAACGCGGTGAGAGCGCACAGACCCAGGGACAGGGCGAGCGCGGGGACGAGACGGGCGACGCGGACCGAAAGTGTCGAGTGCATGGCGGAATGCGAAGTGGGCGGACGCGAGTCACTTCGGTGCGACGCGCAACCCCGCGCGTGCTCCGGCGCGCGTTTGCGCAGCGCCGACTTCGTGCGCGGGAGTCTACGTCGCCGAGCGCGCGCGAACCACGGTTTCGCGGCTAGTTCTGGGTGAACAGGAGCGGCGGCCCGTCGGCGCGGACATGCGCGCGCTTGTCCAAATCGCTGAACAGGAACTCCGCCAGGTCGAGCTCGGGGTAGCTGTACGCAGTCACGCTCACGGCCACCGAACCGGGGAGCAACGGCTGACCGGCCGGCGCGAGGTCGGGCAAGCGCACGGTGCGTGTGCCGCCGGATCCGTCCGGCCGCCACAGCGTCCAGCGACGCCCCCCCGTGCCGACCAGCGTCACGCGGTACAGCCCGTTCGCCGGCGCGCCGGCCAGCGTGTCGGTGAACTGCACGTTGTAGGTCGGCCCGACCACGGTGCTGCCGAGCGTGGGCGCGAGCACCACCGGCGGTTCCGGCGGGAGGATCGTCGGGCCGACGCTCGCGAGCGGAGTGCGCGAGAGCGTGCGCGCGCCGAAGTCGTCGCGCACGTCGACGCACAGGAACAGCTCCGGCGCGAGGGTTCCCCGCTGCACGAGCGATCCCAGTTCGTCACCCGCGTACTTGTTGTCGGTCGGATCCACGGCGCCGGGGAAAGCGCTGCGCAACTGCCACGCGAGAGGCGGTGTCCCGAGCGGGTCGAGCGCCAGACCCAGACCTGCGACGAACGGCCCGGGCAACCCGGGGATCGAGCCCTGGATGGTCACCTGGGGATCGCCGTTGAGGTTCGAGACGTCGAGCGCATTCAGCGCACTGAGGTCGAGCGCGGCGGAAGGTCCGGCGAGCGCTCGGTCCTCGATCGCGACCGTCGCGGCGTCGAGGAACGAGTCGAGCTCGACCGCGGTGACCGCGGCCGGGGCGGTGGTCGCCGCGAGCGGCGCCTGGAGCGCGAAGCCGCGCAGGAACGAGTTCGGTGCGAAGGTGAAGGCGGTCGCAGGCGGGTCGGTGGCGAACACCGAGATGGCGCCGGGCGCCGCGGCGCGGATCGGGATCGGACCGAACGGACAGGCCAGTTGCGTCCCCGCGGCAGCGCAGGCCTGCACCACCGCCGTGGCCGAAGCGCCGTCGACCACGCGTGTGTCCGCGGCGAACGAGTCGAGCGACGACAACGCGGTGAGCGAGCTCGTCAACGTGCCGGTCGAAGCCGACAGGGCAGGCGTCGTGGCCTCGAGCAGCAAGCTCACGCGCGCAGCTCGCACGCCGTGGATCGTGAGCAGGTTGAAGCCCGTCGCTTCGACCGTCACCAAAGCCTCCCCCACCGCGCCCAGGTTCAGCTGCGCGCGGCCGTTCGCGTCCGTCGTGGTGAACGCGACCTGCGTGACGACACCCGCTTGGTCTTCGTGGGTGAACACGCGCGCGCCAGCGAGCGGCGCGAGCGTGCGCGCATCACGAACCTCGACTTCGAGCTGCGCCGCACCGGGCACGGCCGCCGCCGGTCCCACGCCGCCCACCTGGCGCACGGCGACTTGCGTCGTCGACACGGCGCGGTTGAACGCGCGGTCGTAGATCACCACGTCGGCAGTCAGCGGCTGCGAAGCCCCGGCGACGACGCCGAGCGCAACAGGCGCAGCAATGAACACTCCCTGCGCGTTCGCCGCGACCGTCTGCGCCTGCACGCCGTTGTTCGCGCCGCCGCCGAGCGTCACCTCGCAGGCTCGGATCTCTTCGTCCGCGCGCCCGACAATGACGACGTCGCGCTGGTCGCTGACGAAAGTCGCCACGTTCGTTCCCGTCGAGGAGAGGCCGACCAACGTGGGCGGCGTGACGTCCAGCACCGGGCCCTGGGCGCCGGCGCTGGTCGCGTCGATGTCCATCAAGCGCACGGGCGTCTGGTACGTGCCGCGCGCCAGCGCGAAGGCGATCTGGAGCGAGCCCTCCGCGATGCGCGGCGTGAGGTTCGTCGTGCCCGCGGCGAGATCGAGTTGCGCCTCGCCGATCGTCGCGACCTGCGTGTTGACGTCGAACAACGCGCCGGTCAGCGCGGCGCTGCGCGAGAGCAACAGCGGACGCGGCTGCGCCTCGCGCGTCGCGCCGAACACGTAGATGCGCAGGGTGTCGCCCACTTGCGCGTCGGCTAGGTCGAGCGAGATCTCGAGCGGCGTCGTGCCGTCGAGATTGGCCACGCCGATCGCGTCGGAGGGGTTGGAGGTGATCAGCGCCGCACGGGGCGCGGGCAGCGCCGCGGTGCGGAAATCGATCAAGGTGCGCGGCAGCTGCGTGGTCGCACTGCCCGAGCCGGTCGGCGCGACGATCGGCGCCGACGACGGCGACAGCTCGAGTTGCACGGTGGCCGAGGGCGCGAATGCAACCGCCTCGCCGGACGCGTCGACGCTGCGGTAGCGGTACACGCGCGGATCACTCGCTGCCCCGGAGAGCGAAAGCGCCTGCGGCGCGGGGTTGTTCGCGGGCGTGGCCCCGTCCACCGTGACGGCGAACGACGCCGTCGTGACGCTCAGTGGATTGAGCGGGCGGTCGAACAGCACGACGATCTCGCCCGTCGCGCTCTCGTTGGCAGCGCCGTCCACCGGGAAGCTGCCCACGACGCGCGGCGCCGCGGGATTGGTCGCGGCGGTGGTGAACGTCGCGAGGATCCGATCCGCCGGCAGCACCAGCGGCACGCCCTGGAGGTCGGTCAGGGTTCGATTCTCGACGACGCGCAGGCTGTATTGGGTGCTCGCGGTCAGGGGCACGGCGGATGCTCCGACCCACATGCGCCCGTCGGCGACGAGCGCCGAGACGACCACCGGCACCGGAACCGGGCTGGCGACGGTGATGAGTTCGAAGGCCTGCGTGAAGCCGCTCGCGGCCATCGACTCGCTGAACACCAGTCCGATCGAGGTCTGGAGCGACGCACCGGTCCCGGTCGGAAAGCTCGTCGACAGCGTCGGTGCGCCGTCGCGCAGCCAGGCGTGGTTGGCCGGCGGTGTCGGCGGGTTCGAGCCCCCGGGTGTGCCATCGGGGTTGCACGTGCCGCCGAATACGCACGCGGGGTTGTCGCAACCGGGCAGCGCCACGGCGGCGAACAGCGCGAGCCCAACCGCCCAAGCGGCGCGCGGGCGCTCCGCGGGAATCCTGATTCGATCGGTCATTCGAACTCGTTGCCGGCGTGCGCCGCGGCGCCGCCGTGGGGTGGGTTGTGCGCCAGGGCGCGGCGCTGGGGAACGTGGTGCGCGACGGTCGCGCGTTGAGGGTGCATGCGACGGCCCGCCCGCTGCGGCGCCGGGGAGCGCGTCGCCGAAAGGACGAACTCGCCGGCGAGTTGCGCAACGCCGGCCTCGCGCCCGGGGGCTGCGGCAGCCAACGCGACGCCGGAGGCGTGGACGTCCCAGGGCGCGAGTTCTTCCCGCGGCGCGCGCTCGAGCCAGCGAGAGGCTGAGCTGTGAGCCAGCGCCCGAGAACGATGCTGGAAGGAGTGTTGCAAGGGCTGCTCCACGCAGAATAGCGACGTGGAGAGCGCGCGCCGACAGTCGTAGACTAGGAACTGTCGCAGGCCCGGCCCGCACGCTCCCTCCGCACCCGCCCCAGTGTCGTTCCTCCGCATCGCTGCGCAGCGCGCCCCGTTCAGCGTTGGACTGGCCTTCGCGCTGGGCTGCACGGCTTCGGACCGGGTCGGTGGAGCGGCGCGTCCCGCGCAGCCGGCCCTCGCCGCTGTCGCCCAGCGGAGCGACGCTTCGCAGTCCGCGACGGCGGTGGAGCCCGCCCCCGCTGCCTCCTCGCCCGCCCAGCCAGGCGCCGCACCGCAAGTGGGCGCCGACGCGGCGCCGAGCGCGTCCACGCCGACCCGCGCCAGTCAGCCGCAACCTGCTGCGGACGAACGCGCCGCCGGCGCGCAGGCGCCCACGCGTCCGCTCCGCGAGCCGCCGACCGCCGACGTGGCGGAGCTGCAGCGCCGCGTGATCGAACACGTCGAACGGGGCGAATGGGCCCTGGCCCGCGCCTTGATCGACGACGTGCTCACCGCACCGGCGATCGCCGAGGCTCGCCAACTGCTCGAAGCGCAGCGTCCGGAAGAGGCGCTCGCCACGGTCGAACCCCTGCTCAGCGCTGCCCCTGGCGAGCCGCGCACGTTGCTGCTCCACGGCGAGGCATGCCTGCAAAGCGGGCTGCGCGCGCGCGACGTCGCCAACCTCGAACGGGCGCTGGACTCGTTCCTCCGCGCGGGCCAAGGCGCCGCGGCTCGACTGGGCGCGAGCCGTGCGGCGCGCGCGCTGTCGCGAGCGACGGAGGCCGCGCAGTTCGCGCGGGAAGGTTGGGCGGCGTGGAACCTGGCGCCGGAACTCGAAGGGCGGCTGAGCGAAGCGCCCGAGGTCACGCTGGCCGAGGGCCTGTGGCTCGAGTGGCGCAACGTGGCCGTCGAGAGCGGTGCGACGCTCGACGAGCACGCGCGCGGCCTCGCCGAAGAAACCCTGCGCGCGCTCGAACGCAGCGCGCAGCTCAGCGAGGCGCCCTCGCGCGCCTGGCTGCGCGTGGCGGAGTTGCAGCAGCGCCTGGGGCGCGGCGAGGAACAGTTGCGCACGCTCGAAGCCGCGCTGCGCCGCGAGCCCGCGAACGAAGCGCTCACGCAGCAGTTCGCTCAGGCGGCGCACGCGCTCGGCGGCTGGCAGGCGGCGCTCAGCGCGCTCGAACGCATGCGCGTGGCGCTTCCGCAGAGCGCGGAGCTGTGGCGCGCGAGCGCTGCGGCGCGCGTCGAGCTCGCGCTCGAACCCGCGCCGGAGTCGGCGCCGCGAACTCCGGCGGCGACACGCATCACGTTGCTCAAGCTCGCCGACAGCGAGTTCGAGCGCTGGGGCGCGCTCGCGCCCACGCAACGCGACGCCGTGCTGCGCGAGCGCGCGCGCACGCGAGCCGCGTCGGGCTGGGCGCACCTGAGCGAGGACAACGTCGACGCGGCGGTCGCCGAGTTCCGTTCGGTGCAGGCGCTCGCGCCAGGCGCGGGACACTGGGAATTCGATGCGCGTGTGCCCAAGGCGCTCGCCGGACTCGACGAGTGCGCGCGGCGGCTGCGGCTGCGCGGCGCGCTCGCCGAAGCGGCTCGGCTGTGGTCGGACCTGCACCGTGCGTCGCCGGAATCGTTCGAGTGGGCCGTGCTCGCAGGCCGCACGTGGCGCAGCGCCGCGGAGCAGGAACTGCTGCTCTCCAAGGACCTCAAATCGGCAGCCGACGGCCGCATCAGCGATCCGGTGGCGCTCGACAACCTGCGCTCGCGGGCGCGGATCAGCGCGAAACCGCGCCACGGCCTGGGGTGGACGCTCGCGCTGCAACGCGCGGCGACCGAAGCCAAGGAGCGCTCGGGCAAGTGGTTCAAGTCGAGCTACCTCGCGTTCGTCGACGCGGCGCAGCTCGCGCCCAACGATGTGCGCGTGCTGTGTGACGCGAGCGAAGTCGCGGTCTATGAACTGCGCCAGGATCTCAAGATCGTGCGCGAGTTCCTCTCCGAAGCCATCCGCCTGGGCGACCTGCGCTCCAAGGATCCCCAGCTGGTCGGCGCGGAGCGCCGCGCCCTGCTCGAGGCCTGGGGCGACGCCCACGAATGCCTGGGCGTGCTGATGCTCGAGCACAAACGCGAGCCGGCCAAGGCCAAGCAACACTTCCGACTGAGCCTGGAAATCGGCCCCGATCCCCGCCCCATCGTGCTGGAAACGTACCTGCCCCAGTGCGAAGAGGCGCTCAAGGGCGTGATCCGCTGAGCCCCGCGGCGCGTCAGCGGCGCGCCACGGTCCCCCACCGACTTCGTCCGCCGCGCCGCCGCGCGCGGCGCCTGTTCCAGATGCCCACCGTCCCCATGCGCAACCACCTCGCCGTTCTCACGCTCCTCGCTCTGCCCACGCTTCCGACGCAAGCGCACGCGACGGCGCCGCAGGTCGCCCGCAGCGCGGCGCAGGCCGGCGCGCAGGAGAGCCTCGCCGCGGGCCGCAAGGCGCTCGCCGAAGGACGTTTCGACGAGGCGCTCGCAGCCTTCGAACAAGCTGCCGCTGCCGACGGCGGCGCGCCGCTCACGCGGATGTGGATCGGCCGCGCCCTGAGCGCCCTCGGGCGCCACGACGACGCGCTCGCGCTCGCCGACGAACTGCGCAAGCTCGGACTGCCCGGCGGCGATGTGGACTACCTGTTCGGCCACGCGCTGCTGGGCTTCACCAAGGCTTCGCTCGCCAGCGGCGGCAACGCCTTCACGCAGGGCCAGTTCCTCGACGCCGCCGGCGCCTTGAAGCGCGCGCTCGCGCACAACCCCAAGGAGTACGCCGACGCGTGGCTGCCGCTCGCCGAATGCGCGTGGTACGGCCAGGACCTGCCCGGTGCGCGCACGGCGGCGCTGAAGGCCACGGAACTCGAGCCGCGCTCGAGCGCCGCACACGCGTTGCTCGGCCGCGTCGCGATGGCGCAGTACGCGGCGAGCACGGACGAGGCGGAGAAGCAATCGCACTGGGGCGCGGCGCGCACGGCGTTCGAAACCGCGGTGCGTCTCGAGGGCGAGCCCACGGAAGCGTGGAAGCGCGGCGCGCTCGCGGAGTGGCACGTGCAGCTCGGGCACCTGCAGGGCTTCGCTGCGGACAAGGCCAAGGCCTCCGAGCATTACGCGACGGCGATCGGCTGGGAGCCCAGCCGCGTGGACTTCGGCGTGCTGCGCAACGTGCTCGGGACCGAGCTCGCGCAGCCGTGTCTGCTCGAAGGCGAAAAGCGCTTCCTGCAGCGCTATTCCGACACCAACGCGCTGTACGCGACGCTCTCGTGGTGGCTGGGCTACGGCCACTTCGAAGCCGCGCAATGGCCTGAATGCGAGCGTGCGTACCGGCGCGCCGTCGCCCTGTGGCCGGGCTACGCGAACTCCTGGTACTACGTGTTCCGCGCCTGCAGCTCGCAGCAGAAGCGCGAAGAAGCGCTCGCCGCGCTGCGCGCCTACGACGAAGTCGCGCCGGAAGGTTTGATCGAATCGCTCGCGGGCCAGAAGGCCTACTCGTTGCCGGCGCTCGAACACCTCGTCGGCTGGTGCGCGGATCCGGGCAAGCACAACGGACGCGCGCGCAACCTCGACGCCGCGTACCTGAGCGAAGTGTTGACGCGCCTCGAGCCGCAGACCTCGCGCTTTTGGAACAACCTGGGGCTGTTCGTGCGCGACCACGGCGACGCGTTGCGTTGGGCGCGCTCCGCGGAGGCGACGCCGGAGAAGCTCGACGAATTGTGGAAGCGCGCGCTGGTGGCGTACGAAAAGGCGCTCGCGCTCGAGCCGGAGAATCCCAACTACCTCAACGACACAGCGGTGATGCTGCACTACTACTTGAAGCGCGACTACGACAAGGCGCTTTCGATGTACGAGCGTGCCGCCGTGCTCGCCGATCAGATCTTGGCGCGCAAGGACCTCGACCCGGACACGCGCGAGGTGGTGAAGATCGCGCAGCGCGATTCGAAGAACAACACCGTCAAGATCAAACGCTTGATGGAGAAGCTCGCGCGCGGCGAGAAGCCCGACCAGTCGGACGAGAACAACTGAGCGCGCTCGCGGCGATGGATCTGCCTGTGCGCATTCTCGGGACGCGTCCCGAACAACCCGTGATCTCCGTCGACGGCGCGTGGGACGCGCCTGGGCTCAACCTCAGCCACTGGCCCGGCAACCGCACTCCGCCGGAACTGGCGCACGAGCTCTCGACGGGCGTCGCGCTGAACTTCGCGCGGCTGCCGCAAGCGCGGCGCGAGGAGCTGGCGCGCGGTTGCGTTGCGATCGCCAACAACCACTTCGACACCGACGGCGTGTGCGCGCTGTTCGCCGTGCGCCATCCCGAGCTCGCGCTGCGCCACGAACGCGCGTTGCTCGATGCGGCTGCGGCCGGCGACTTCTTCGAGTTTCCCAGCGAAGCGGCGCTCGCGCTCGATCTGTTCGTCGCCGCCAGCTGCGATGCGCAGCGCTCGCCGATCGCTGCGCAACTCAGCGGCCTGGACTCGCTGGCGCGCTACCAGTGCGCGACCGAGTACCTGCTCGCGAGCCTGCCCAAGTTGCTGGACGGCGGGCTCGAAGCGCAGCGCGCGTTGTGGAGCGCAGACGTCGAGGCTTCGAAAGCCGAGCGCCGCGAGCTCGAGCGCTGCGTGCGCGACGATGTCGCGCACCTGGACTGGACGACGTGGGTGGCGCCTCGTTCCGCGCAGGCCTTCTCGCCCGGGCGCCACGCGCTGCTGGGCAGTTCGCGCTCCGACCGCGTGCTCGTCGCTGCGCCGGCGCCCGGCGGCATGCACTACCGACTCGTGGTGAGCACGCGCTCGTGGTTCGAGTTGCCCGGACGCGAACGCGCGCCGCGTCCCAACCTGCGCGAACTCGCCGCGCGCCTCAACACTCTCGAAGGTTGCAGTGCGAGCGCTGCACTCGCCTGGCGCGCGCAGGCCGCGGACACGCCCTCTCCGGAGGTATGGTTCGGCGGGCGCGACCACGATTTGTTCGCCGAGCGCTGCGCGGCGCTAGCGCCGAGCGCGCTCGATGTGGCGACGGTGCGCAAGTGCGTCGCGCAAGTGCTGCGCGAGAGCTTGGCGCTGCCGGAATGAACAGCGGGCGCCGCGGAGAAGCTCTCCGCAGCGCCCGCGTGGTCAAGCCGAAACTCGCGCTGTCGCGCGCTCAGAACTTCCAGCCCAGCGAGAGCAGGTAGCGCTGGTCGACGCGTTCGGGCTGCGCAGGCGTGTTGTCGTAGTCGACCACCCACTGCAGCGCGAGCAGCATGTTCTTCGACAGCGTCGCGGAGGCGCGGAAGTCCGAACGGCCGTAGAAGTCGTCCGCGCTCTCGGCCGAGGGGTACGCTTCGAGCGTGTGAGCGAGGCTCCAGGTCTCGTTCATCTTGTACGCCGCGTTGGTCGCGATGCGGATCGCGATGTCGTCGGTGTCCGTCGAGGCGGCGCTGCGGTAGTCCGTGTCGATGTAGGACACCCCAGCTTCGATTCCGAACTTGAACTCGTCGGTGTTGTAGTACTGGTGACCCAAACCGGCGCCGCCGGTCCAACGCAGGGAGATGTCCTGCAGCAGATCGCCTTCCGCAGTCGCCATGCCGTACGCGTACGTGCCTTCCGAGAGGAAGTAGTCGTACTTGCCGCGCCCGAAGGTCTTGCGGTCGACGAGCACCCAGTCGTTCTGCGGATTGTTCTTGTTGTCGCCGTACACCCACAGGAATCCGAGGGTGATGCGATCGTCTTTGCGCTGCAGCGACGCATCCGCCGAAACGTTGGCTTGCCGCGTCTCGGAGTTGCCGGTGGTCAGCGTCAGGCCGGCGCCGACCTGGCCGGTCCATTGCGGCTCGGCGGGGGCGGCCGCGGCGTCCTGGGTCAGCGCCTTGGCGATCGTCACCGCCGGCGTGGGAGCGGGCGTGACGGCGGCGTTGGCGGCGAGCCAGAGCGCCATGGGAACGATCGGTTGGAACATGGTGGGAACGGTGAAAGAGAGAGAGAGATGAAGTTCAGCCAACCCGCCCCCAGCAGCACTGCGCGCACTCGGTGGAGATGCGTATTGCGCGGCGCGCTCGGCGAGTTTTTTGGGGCGAGAAGATTAGCGACTCGCGCCGTTTTCAGCGCGCGGCGCCGCGCCGTTTCCCTCGCGTTTTCCGCGCGGCTTCAGTTCGACCGAGGAACTCGGCCACTCCAACTCTGTTTCAGCTTCGAGAGGTTCGACGCCAGCCAAAGCGAAGACACGCTCGACCAGGCGCACGCGTTCCTGCATGGGCAGGCAGTCGATCGGGATGTAGGGAATGCGGAACAGCTCGAGCATCAACTTGACCATTCCGTCGATGCGCACGACCTCGTCCCACTCGACGCCCGCGCGCACGCCGTCGTTCGCCAGCAGCTCGCGGTGCGGGCGGATGAAGAACACCAAGCCCGTGCGAACCGACTCCATGTAGCGCTCCAGGCGCGGATCCGCGGCCAGGCGGCCCAGGATGGTCGAGTGCTGCGCGGCGTAGGCGAGGTTGCAGAACGCCCGGTCGGACACGAACGCGCCCGGCTGGGCCGCCTCCGCGCCGATCTGCCGGGCGAACACCTCGGTCTGGTAGCGGTCGACAACCTCCAGACGCGAGCGCAGGCGGTCGAGCTGCTCCTCCATCTCGGCCAGCACCCCGCGCGCGACCTCCGAGATCATCGGAAGGCCGTACTGGTCGCGCACCCAGCGCGCGAGCGTGGTCTTGCCAGTGGAATGCGCGCCGACGAAGTAGATCCGGATGGGCTTGTGCATGCGGGGCTCCTTGGAGAGCGCGCAGGCTACCCATTGGGCCCGAGGCCGCAATCCCCCACTACAGATTGTGGATGACCCGTGGATAACGGCCGTTCAACCCAGCTCCCGGACGCGCGCGCCGCGGCGCAGCACCCACAGGTACCCCCCCAGGATGAGGGCGTTGGCCAGGAACACCCCGCGCACGCCGACCACGCTCGCCGCGGCGCCGCCCAGCATCGACGACAGCGCGACCGACCAGCAGCGCGCGCCGAACACCAGCCCCATCGCGCCGCCGCGCTGGGCGAGGCTGGACTCCTGGGCTGCGACGCCGAACGCGAGCGGTCCCGAGCCGGCGATCGCCGCGCCGAACACGATGCGCGCGAGCAACAGGGCCTCGTAACTGGTCGCCAGCGCCTGGGCCGCGAGCGCGAGGGTGCAACCGACGGCGCTTCCGACGAGCGCCCGGTACGCGCCGCTGCGGTCGCCGACCGCGCCCCACCAGGGCGTGGCGAGGAGATTGGCGACCGCCATGGTGCTGAAGAGCGCGCTCGTGCTCACGGGGAGGCCGTCGATCAGCACCTCGAGGTCGCGCACGTGCAACTCGAGCAGCGGATTGGTCGCGCCCAGGCCGAACTGGATCCAGAAGCTGAGCACCACCGCCGCGCGCAGCGCCGGGTTGGCGCGCAACTGCGCGATGTCTCCGAAGCTGTCGCTCAACACCGAGCGCAACGTCGGAGGCGCGCCTGTCGCGGACTCGGCGGGCGTCTCATGGGCGAGCAGCAGAACCAGCAGGGCCGAGATTCCCGCGAGCGTCGCGACCGTGGCGTACACCGCTTCGAGCGAGAGCTCCAGGCGCAACAACTCGCCGAGCGCCGGCCCGCAAATCGCTCCGATCACCATCGAGGTGTTGAGCCAGGCCGTGGCGCGGCTCTGCGCGTGCGCAGGGGCCTGCACGCTGACGAGCGTGAGGCTGGGCGCGAGGAAGCCCGAGAACAGACCCTGGGCGATCCGCAGCCAAAGCAAATCCCACTGATCGCGTGCGAAGGCCATCGCACCGACGAACACGGTGATCGCGAGCATCGCGCGCAGCACCATCAGGCGCCGGCCGAAACGATCTCCGAGCGCGCCCCACAGCGGGCTGGCGAGGGCCGCGGAAAACGGGGCCGCGCCGAACAACAGACCCGACCACAGCGCGACCTCGTCGCGCTCGCGCATGCCCAACTGCTCGAGGTGGCTCGCGAAGAACGGCAGGAACGCCTGCATCCCGATCGACGTGATCAGGTTGGCCGCCCACACGGCGATGAAGGTGCGCTTCCAGGGAGCCATGACGCGAGCCCGACAGGGTAGCTCGCGCGTGCGGCGCGACGAGCGCTCGTCAGCGCGTCACGGGTTGCGCGGTCGACGCGTTCGGCAGGGCCGCGGGCGGCTGCGCTGCGCCGTTCAGCTGCGGCTCATCGGCAAATTGCGCGCGGATCTGATCGGCCGCCGCGGCGCGCCGGACGAACGCGTCCACGATGCGCGGATCGAAGTGCGCGCCCGAGCCCTGGATGATCCAGGCGAGCGCGTCTTCGTGCCGCCAGGCGCTCTTGTACGGCCGCTCGCTCGTCAACGCGTCGTACACGTCGGCCAGCGCGACGATGCGCGCGCAGAGCGGAATCGCGTCGCCGACGAGCCCGCGCGGATAGCCGCCGCCGTCCCACTTCTCGTGGTGCGCCCAGGCGATGTCGTGGCTCATCGACAGGAACGGTTGCGCGCCGTTGACGGACATCACGCTGCGCAAGGTCTGCGCGCCGATCTCCGAGTGGGTTTTCATCACCTGCCACTCGTCGGGCGTGAGCTTGCCGTTCTTGCGCAGGATCGCGTCGGGGATGCCGACCTTGCCGATGTCGTGCAGCGGCGCGGACTTCTCCAGCACCGCGATCCACTCGTCGCTGATCAAGTCCGTGAACCAGCCGTCCTCGCGCAGTCCGCGGGCGATCAGGCGGCAGAACAGGCTCACGCGGTCGAGGTGCTTGCCCGTTTCGTTGTCGCGGTGCTCGGCGAGCTTGGCGAGCGCGAGGATCGTCGATTGCTGGGCTTCGTCGCGCTCCTGGCGCCGCAGCGCATTGTGCGCCGCCACGCACGCCGAGGCCGCGACCGAACGAAGCAGGCACTGCTGCAGGCTGCTGAGCGGCCGACCGAGGCGGTCGCGCGCATCGATGCGCAGGATTCCCAGCGAGTCGGAGCTCGATTCGATCACGAAGCCGACGCTGTCGAGCGGCGCCGCGTCGTCGGGCCAGCTGCGCCGTCCACGTCCGACGAGGTCGACGCACACGCGCCGAGCGCCGCACAGCTCGCTCGCCGCCCGCGCCGTTGCGGCGGCGACCGACTCGAGCGTCTCGCACCCCGAGAGTTCGGAGGCGAAGCGGCCCAGGCGCAGCAGATGGTCGGTCTGCTCGTGGACCATGTGCTCGAGCTGGGAGTTGAACTGGGTCAGCACCTCGCGCGAGAAGTCCGACTGGTCGGACTCGAGGCGCCGCTCGACACGCTGGCGGTGCTCGCCGAGCGCGTCGTCCAGCGCGTGCAACAGCACTTCGCGCGGACAGGGCTTCTCGAGGAAACGGAAGATGCGTCCCGAATGCAGCGCTTCGATCGCGACGTCCACCTCGACCACGCCGGTGAGCAGCATGGTCACCGTGTCGGGGTCGCGTTCGCGGACGCGTGCGAGCAGTTCGATTCCGCTGGCGCCCGGCATGTCGTAGTCGCTGACCACCACCGCGACGCGCCCTTCGTTCGCCAGCAGCGCCAGGGCCGCCTCGGCGTTGGCGGCCGTGAGCACCCTCAGTCCCGACGGGACCAGGCGCACGATGACATCGAGGGCCTGGGGCGTGTCGTCGACGAACAGAAGGGTGTCGGCCACGGGGAGAGGCGCGGGGAACGAGTCGGGGGACGGAGGCGGAGCCCCTGCGCCATCGACCTAGCACGACGTCCGCTTGAGGCGGCGCGGGCTGCTTCGTCGCGCTCCGTCGCAAGAGCGACACTCCGCGGGGCGGCCGCTCGTGAAGTGCTTCGAATTCCCGAGACCGATGTCGCGCGCAACTGAGCGTTGGGCAGGTCGCGACGGATCCGGCCGAACCACGTGAGGCCACGGCCCCGGAGCTTCAGCGGCGAAGCTCGCAATCCGCGCGCTTTGGTCCTGCTGCGGAAGTCCGTCGAAGATGTCGCGGGAATCGGCGTTCCTGGCAAGGCGCGAGGATTCCAGGCGACCTGATTAGGTCTCCGAACCGGAGTTACGCCGCCAGCGGCGGCGAGGCCAGCGAGATGTTCGACGAGATTCGGAAACCGGCCGCTAGTTCTTGTAGCTCTGCAGCGGCGCCGGCACGCGCCCGCCGCGCTCGTGGAGGACGCGGCAGCCGAAACGGCCCGGATCCTGCACGATCGCCGTCCCCAGGAGCCCGCCCCACTCGACCGTGTCGCCGGGCCCCTTACCCGGGACCGGGATGATGCGCACG
This sequence comes from Planctomycetota bacterium, assembly GCA_016795325.1. Taxonomy (GTDB): domain Bacteria; phylum Planctomycetota; class UBA1135; order UBA1135; genus WYBT01. The sequence continues at coordinate 944,280 of JAEUHY010000015.1, read as the reverse complement.
GCGGTGGTCTTGTGGTTGACCATTCCGATCGCCAGTTCGTCCGCGATGATCCCGGTCAAGGTCGACACCGGCGTGTCGCCGGGCACGGCGACCATGTCCAGGCCGACCGAGCACACGCTGGTCATCGCCTCGAGCTTGGCGAGCGACAGCGCGCCGACGCGCACGGCTTCGATCATGCCCGCGTCCTCGCTGACGGGAATGAACGCGCCCGACAGCCCACCGACGCTCGAGGAGGCCATCGCGCCGCCCTTCTTCACCGCATCGGTCAGCAGCGCGAGCGCGGCCGTCGTGCCCGGCGCTCCGGTGCGATCGACGCCGATCAGCTCGAGGATGTCGGAGACCGAGTCGCCGATCGCCGGCGTGGGCGCGAGGCTCACGTCGACGATGCCGAACGTCGTCCCCATGCGGCGGGCCGCCTCGCGTCCGACGAGTTCGCCCATGCGCGTGATCTTGAACGCCGTGCGCTTGACGGTCTCGGCGACGGCCAGGAGGTCCGCTTGCGGCCCCAGGCGCGCGAGCGCCGAACGCACCACGCCCGGACCGCTCACGCCGACGTTGATCACCGTCTCCGGCTCGCCCACGCCGGAGTGCGCGCCGGCGACGAACGGGTTGTCCTCGACGGGGTTGCAGAAGCACACGAGCTTGGCGCAGCCGAGTCCGCCGCGGTCCGCGGTGAGCGCCGCCGTCTCCAGCACCAGTTCGCTGAAGCGCGCGATGGCGTCCATGTTGAGGCCCGCGCGCGTCGAACCGAGCGCAACGGACGCGCACACGGCGTTGGTCTGCGCGAGTGCGCGCGGAATCGAGTCGAACAGCGCGCGGTCGGCGTTGGTGAAGCCCTTGTAGACGTACGCGCTGTAACCGCCGATGAAATCGACGCCGCACACCTTCGCCGCCGCGTCCATGGCGCGCGCGAAGGGCGTGAGGTCGCGCTCGCCGCACGCCGCCGCCACCCAGGCGATCGGCGTCGTCGCGATGCGCTTGTTGACGATGCGGATGCCGTAATCGGTCGAGATCGACTCGCCCACCGCGACCAGGTTGCGGCCGTGGAGCACGATCTTCGCGTAGACCTTCTCGCACGCGCTCTCGATGTCGGGATCGGCGCAATCCAGGAGCGAGATCCCGAGCGTCGTGGTGCGGATGTCGAGCGTCTCGAGCTCGAACATCCGGATCGTCTCGAGGATCTCCTGGTCGGTGAAGCCCATCGATGGGTGCTGCGGTACGGCGCCGGTGGTCTCAGAGACGGTGCATGAAGCGGAACACGCGTTCGTGCATGACACGGCACACGTAGTCGTCCTGGCCGCCCAAACACTCGACGACCGCTTTGAGCTGCGCGAACGACGTTCCCGGTGGAACCTCGACGGTGAGCACGAGGTGGAAGAAGCCTTGCACCATCTTCTGCGAGATGTCGTGCACCGAGCAGTTGGCGCTCGAGAGCGCGGCGGTGATCTCGGCGAGCACGCCGGCGCGGTTGCGGCCGACGGCGGTGACGACGACCATCTGCGTGCTGCCGACGTCGGCGTCGCTGGCGGGCTCGGGCAGGTGCGGCAGCGTGCGCATCGCGCGTTGCGCGTCCGGGCCGCGGTCCGGCGTCGGCTCGCTCCAGGCCGCGCCGCGCGCGTCGACGATGCGCACGCCGTTCTGCGCGGCGTATTCGAGCGCCTGCGGCGTGACGATGGTCTCGGAGTCGACCACGAGCGAACCCGCTCCGGCGCGCCGCACGTCTTCGGTGGTGATGAACTTCTTGGCCATCGCACAAACGCTATCAGGAGAACGGGACCGGGCCCTGTTCGGTGAGGCGCGCGATGCTCGCGACGCCGTTCTTGACGACCACGACGTACGTGCCATCGCTCGCGAGCAACTTGCCCCACGCGCCGCACTTGCCGCACGAACCGCCGCACGAGCAGCCGCCGCCGGCCGCGTCGGCTTTGCGGCGCACGATGCGGATCGCGCGTTCGAAGGCGAGGTCGGCGGCCGCGGGAGTGACGAGCGTGTCGGGCGGCACGACGAGTTCCGCGCCGCGCGCCAACGCGCGGACATCGCTCTCGGTCACCAGTCGTTTGCCCGACATCGCAACAGCGCCGTGGAGCGGGCGCGGCCTAGAGGTGCACGACCAGTTCGGGATGCGGGCGCGGAATCACGACCTCGCGCGCGAGGTGGCCGGCCGCCTGCGCGTTCGACGCGCCGCTGTGCACCGCCGAGCGCACGTCGGCGACCGGACCGGTGAGCACGAAGAAGCTCTTGCCGCCCAGTCCGTTGGCGATGCGCAGGTCGACGAGGTCGACGGTCGCCGTCTTGAGCGCCACGTCGGCGGCGACGATCGCGCTCGCCACGGTGTTCGTCTCGATCACGCCGATCGCATCGAGCTGACCTTGGATGCGCCCGCCCTTGCGCTTGAGGATCGGCACGATCTGTTCGTGCAGCTGCGGGATGACGAGCTGGTCGACGAGGTCGGCGCCGGCGAGTTCCGCGCCGCGGCGCGCGCTCGAGCGCACGTCCTGCACCGAACCCGTGAACAGCAGCACGTACTTGCCCGGGTGAACCGGGGTCGCGAAGAGCAACTCGACGGCGGCTTCCTTGAGCACCGCGTCTGCGGTTTCGACGCCGCGCGCGACGGAGCACAGTTCGAGCAGTCCGATGCAGGGCTCGAGGGCGGCGTCGTCGCGCAGGTCAGGATTGAAGTCGTTGCGGTTCATGGCGTGGGCGAAAAACGTGCGGCGTAGCGGACGAAAGCGGCGTGGAGGCGGTTCAGGGCGCGGGCGGGCGATCGTGGGCGGCCGTGGGGCCGACGGAGGCGCCGTCGTTGAACTCCATGCGGTCGATGATCGCGGCGACCGCGGTTTGGAAACCGATGTCGTGGCCGCGGCCGATGGCGTGGCGCGCGGCGCGGCCGAACACGACGAGCACGCGCTCGCCGATTCCGGCGCCGAGCGGATCGACGGCGACCAGCGTCTCCGCCGTCGGCTCTCCGCCGAGCGTGTAGGGCTGGACGACGAGGAAGCGCAGGCCGCTCAGGCTCGGGTCCTTGACGGTGGACCACACGTGTCCGACGACGGTGCCGACCAGCATCACGCGCCTCGCTTGCGTGGTTTGGCGTCGCGCTCGACGCGCGCCGGTGCGGCGTGCGCGATCCGCGGCTCACCGCCCGCGTTCTCGCGCCAGGAGTCCGGCGCCTGCGGGATGTCGAAGTCGTCGACGATGCCGACGATCGCAGCTTCGAAGGCGTAGTCGCCATCGCCGCCGCAGGCCACGCGCGCCGCCTTGCCGAAGGCGACGATCACGCGCTGGCCGAGCGCGGCGCCGAGCGGGTCGGCGGCCACGACCGGAGTGACCTTGGAGGCGCCGGGTTCGCGGCGCTCGTCGAGCGCTTCGATCACGAGCAGGCGCTTGCCGTCGAGGTCGGCCATCTTGCGCGTGGCCCACACCTCGCCCACCACTCGGCCTAGGAACATGGGCCCCCAGCGCTTTCTCGGCTCGCGGCGCCCATCAGTCGATCCCCGTGTTGCTGCGGCCGGGAACGTTCGCGAGCGCGCGTTGCACCGCGAGCACCGCGGCTTCGATCGCCGCGTCCGTGCCCGCCAGACGCAGGCGCCCCACCGCGCCATTCCACCCCAGTCCCACGATGCGGATCGGCGCGGCCTTCTCCGCCTCGTTGGCCGCCAGCAGTACGTGCACCGCCGGATTCACTTCGAGCGTGTAGAGCGTGTCGCCCGCCAGGAGCAACATCCCCGCCCGCGTGCGGTTGATCAGCATCGCGTGGTGCGAGTCGACCTGGCGAATCACCTCGTCGGTCAGCACGTTCGGCTTGAGCTGGTCGTCCTGCGTGACGCCCGCCGCTTGCAGCATCAAGCGCCCGGCCTCGCGAACCTGCGCTTGATCGGCACCGTGCACCTCGAGCGTGCCGTAGGAACGCTCCGTCACCAGTTCGCCCGGCCGCACGTCGCACTTCTTGAGCGCGACGTCCATCAGGCGGTTGATCACGATGCCCGGCCGCGCCTCGAGCCAGAAGGCGCTCTCGCCCACGACGGGGAAATACCCGTCGGAGTTCGCCGCGATGGTCGCGGCGAACTGCGGCTGCATGGCGTCGATGACGACGGCGCCGCGCAACTCGAGAGCGCTGGAGGGCCGAGCCGGCATGGCGTGGAGTTGGACTCACGCGCCGCGTCGCGTGCGACGCAGCGGGCGTGGAGTCACTTCTTCTTCGACTCGTCGGGAGTCGGCGGGAGGAACTCTTCGAGGTCGATCGCCGGGCGCGGGATCACGTGCACGCCGACCAGTTCGCCGACGCGGCGCGCGCCAGCGGCGCCGGCCTCGACCGCGGCCTTCACCGCACCGACTTCGCCGCGCACCATCACGGTGACGAGCGCGCCGCCGGACTTTTCGTAGCGGCCCAGCAGGGTGACTTTGGCGGCCTTGCACATCGCATCGGCGGCTTCGATCGCGCCGACGAGGCCCTTGGTCTCGATCATGCCGAGCGCGGTCAGGGATTCACTTGCCATGGTGGTAGTCGCTAGAGCGGAGAGGATGGGGAGAGTTCGAGTTCGAGCGTGTCGCGATCAGGTTCACGCCTGGCAGGCGCCGGTCGCGACGTTGTGGTGGGAGCAGCCCTTGCACGGGCCGAGCGGACAGCCGGCGCCGGCGTGGCTCATCATGCTCTGGATCTCGTCGACGGAGAGCGCTCCGCCGGCGAAGTGAGCGCCCGTGGCGCGCGGCGCAGTCGAAGTCGGCGCCGAAGTCGTGCGAGGCGCACTGGGCGCGCTCGCGCGCACTCCACCGGACGCGGGCTGGCCCTCGGGCGCCTTGCTCGCGGCCATGACCTTCTGCGTCGTGAACGTCGGCGCGGGGGTCGCGCTCGGCGCGGGCGCCGGGCTGCGCGGCGGCATCATCGACGCGTTGCCTTGCCAGTTGCTCGCCGCGGGCGCGGCGAACGCGCTCGAGCGCGGAGCGCCGCCGCCTCCACCGAGCGCCGGATCGCCGGGCAAGAGCGAACCACGCGGCGCCTCTTCTCCGCCCATGCGCGCCGCGCGAGCGTGGTCGCGCTGCTGCGCGCTCTCCCAGTCCTGCCGCGGATACGCGACGCGCTTGATGCTGACCAAGTGGCGCGCGCTGATGTTGTCGGAGGTGATGTTGCCCGCGTGCGGACCGCAGCCGAGGCTGACCGACGGGACGAGGTTCGTGCTGTAGCCGACCGCGCCTTGCGACGAGGGGCCGTTGACGATGATGCGGCTGGCGGGCTTCTCGAGGAACCACGACTCGAGCACTTGCTCGTCGCGCGCCCAGACCGCGCAGGTGTGGCCCAGTCCGTCGTAGCGCAGGATCTGCATCGACACCGCGCAGCCTTCGCGCCAGCCGTCGACGACGTGCACGCTGAGCACCGGCGCGAGGATCTCGATCGACAGCGGCCAGTCCTTGCCCACGCCGCCTTGGTGCGCGAGCAACAGCGTGGTCTCGCGCGCGACCTTGAAGCCAGCCCACTCGGCGAGCTTCCACGGATCCTGCCCGACGACGTCGGGGTTCATGTGGCCGCCCTTGTTGCACAGCGCGGCGAGCTTGCGCGTCTCTTCCTCGTTGCACAGGTAGGCGCCGGCGCGCTTGATTTCGGCGAGGAACTGCGCCTCGATCGCCTTGTCGAGCACGAGCGCTTGTTCCGAGCAGCAGAACGTGCCGTTGTCGAAGCTCTGGCTCTGCACCACCGAGCGCGCGGCGAGCGCGACGTCCGCGGAGCGATCGACGTAACAGGGAACGTTGCCGGGACCGACGCCGTACGCCGGCTTGCCCGACGAGTACGCGGCGCGCACCAGGCCCGTGCCGCCCGTCGCGAGGATGATCGCGACGTCCTTGTGCTTCATCAGCGCGCCCGTCGACTCGATCGTCGGGTTGGTCAGCGAGAGCACCAGGTCCTGCGGCGCACCGACGCGTTCGAGCGCGCGCCGCAACACTTCGACCGTCTCGCCGATGCAGCGCCGCGCGCGCGGGTGCGGGCTGATCACGATCGCGTTCTTGCCCTTGAGCGCGATGAGCGACTTGAAGATCGCCGTCGAGGTCGGGTTCGTCGTCGGGATGATGCCCGCGATCACGCCCGAGGCTGTCGCGACCTCCACCAGGCCCTTGCGCGGATCGCGCGAGACGATGCCGACCGTCTTCTCGTCCTTGATCGAGGCCCACGTGCCTTCGGCCGCGAACAAGTTCTTGAGGATCTTGTAGTGGACGCGACCGATGCCCGTCTCTTCGACGGCGAGCTTCGCGAGGTCGTACGCCGAACGCGCAGCCGCGTCAGCGAGCGCCTTGCACACCTCGTCCACGCGCGCCTGCGACCAACCGTGGATCGCCTCGCACGCCTTGTGGGCGCGCGAGACGAAGTCGCGCACCTCTTGCAGCGCGCGCAGATCGGGGTCGAGTTGTTGCACGTGAAACTCCTAGCGCAAGTTTCTGACGCAACGCGTGCGCTGGATCGCCGAGCGAGCCGCGCGTCGCGCGCGCGTGCAACCCCCAGTCGGATCCGAGCGCGGGCGCGCTAGTCGGGATTGGCGTTGTAGGCGCCGCGCTTGACCGGCTTCAGGTCGGGCAGCAGCTTCCAGACCTGCTCGTGCGGACGCGGGATCACGTGCACCGTGACGAGTTCGCCCACGCGGCGCGCGGCGGCCGCGCCGGCGTCGGTGGCGGCCTTGACCGCACCGACTTCGCCGCTGACGAACATCGTGTTGTAGCCGGCGGTGATGTTCACCTTGCCGAACAGGGCCACCTCGGCGGCCTTGACCATCGCGTCGCCGGCCTCGATCGCACCGATCAGACCCTTGGTCTCGACCATGCCGATTGCGTTGTATTCCATAGCTCGCTGTCGGGCTCCTCGCCCCGTGCGATCGCCGGCTCTGGCGCCGCGCCTCGCACCCGTGCGAGAGCACCGCATCCAGCCCGCAGATCGGGGCGCGAGTGTAGGAGCACGCCCACACGCGCGCAATCGAGCGAACGCGCGGTCAGCCGCCGGAATCTGCGCCCGCGCGCCGCGCGGATTCGTCGCGTTCGACGCTCTCCGCCTCTTCGGAACGTCCCAGGCTGTGGAGCGCCACGACGAGCCACTCTGTGACCCACACACGCTCGCTTGGTTCGATTTGCGCCGGCCAGCACTCCAGCGCCTGCCGCCAATCCGCGGCCGCGGCCGCAAAGTCGCCCAGTTCCGCGTGGACGAAGCCGCGGTGCTCGAGCGACTTGAAGTGCCGCGGATCGATCGCGAGCGCCGCTCCGTAGTGCTCCAGGGCCTCCTGCGGCGTGCCGACGAAGTGGAACGTGAGAAAACCCAGTTCGTAGCGCAGCCACGCGCGCCAGGCGGACGGCGCATCGGGCCGCTCCTGCTCGAGGGCGCGCCGCAGGTCGGCCGCCGCTTCGTCGTAGCGCTCGAGCTTCACGCGCACCTCGGCGCGCAGGCATAGCGCGAAGTACTCGTCCGCGGGCAACGCGGCGCGGCGCTCGAGTTCCGCATCGACCGCCTCGAACTCGCCCGCCCCGATGGTGACCCGCAGCGGGTACGTCCACTCCGGGACCGGACGTTCGACGCCGCGTGCGCTGGGCGAGCAGGCGCCGCAGAACGCGAGCCCCAGCCCGACGAAGAGCATGCGGACGTCAATCACGGAAGGCGTCCTCGTCGAGCGCGGCCTCGCGTTGGGCCGCGAGCCCCAGCGCCAGCCCGAGCGCAGCGAAGGTCGCGAGCATGGCGGAGCCGCCGGTCGAGAACAGCGGCAACGGCAGCCCGGTCATCGGCACTAGGCCGAGGTTCACGCCGACGTTCACGAACAGGTGCGAGGCGAAGTGCAAGCCCAAGCCCCCCACCACCAGGCGCGAGAAGCGTTCGCGAATCTGGCCGGCACTCGAAAGAAGCAGCACCACCATCAGGGCGTAGAGCACGAGCACTGCGCTCGCACCGACGAACCCGGCCTCCTCGGCGATCACCGCGACGATCGAATCGCAATCGCGTTCGGGCAAGTGCCCCGCTTCGTTGGCGACGCCGTTGCCCAGCCCCTGCCCCCACCAGCCCCCATTCCCGATCGCGACGCGCGCGTGGTAGGTGTGGAACGCCGAACCGGTGCGTCCGTCGATCAAGGCGGAGGCGCCGAAGGACTCGAGCCAGGTCTCGACGCGCTCGAGTTGATAGTCGCGCAGCCACTCGAACTTGTAGGCGAGCACGCCCAGCGCGAGCACGCTCAGCGCAATCCCGGCGATGCGTCGCCCGGAGGCGCCGGCGAGGTACAGCATTCCAGCGCATACCGGCGCCATCGACATCGCGGTGCCCAAGTCCGGCTGCATCATCACCAGCGCCAGCGGCAGCAGCGTGATGCCCAGCGGCGCGCGCCAGTCGCGCCAGCGCTCCAGCCGCGAGGAATACAGCACGCGCGCCAGCGCGATGACCAAACCGAGTTTGGCCAATTCGCTGGGTTGCAGATCGAAGCCGATCAGCGGCAGCTGCATCCAGCGCGTCGCGTTGTTGCGCACGTGACCTACGAACGGCAGCAGCAGCAACAGCACGATGGTCGCACCGTAGATCGTCCAGGCGTGGCGGCGTAGCCAGCGTGGCTTGAGCGTCAGCCCGACGAGCAACATCGGCGAGGCGACGACGATCTTCTTCACGTGCTTGGCGAAGTCGACGCCGTCGCGCCCGAGCGCGTCGTCCGCAAGTGCGATCGAGTGCACGACGACAATCCCCAGCGCGAGCAAGGAGAGCGCGAGCGCGAGCAGGTGCCAGTCGACGCGCCACCAGTCCAGGCGCAGCGAAAAGGCCTGCGCGAGCGCGCTGCGGCGTTCGAAAGGTGCGTTGCTCGAGCGCATCACAAACCTCCGTCCTGCGCGAGGAACTCGCGCACGAGCGGGCGCTGCAGGAACTGCCGAGCGACCCAGATCGAACTGTGGCTCGCGGTCTGCAGCGTGTCGTGGCAGAATACGACCAGCACATAGCGCGGCTCGTGCGCCGGGAAGTAGCTGATGAGCCAGGTGTGCTTGCGCACGCGCGACTGTCCATCCGCGGTCGCGACGCGCTCCACGCCGATGTCGCCGCTGCCGGTCTTGGCCGCGAGCACGAAGCCCAGCTCGCGCTCGTTCAGCGCGTCGCGCGCCGATCCGCCGGCTTCGTTGGCGCACGCCACCATCGCGCCGCGCACGAACTCGAGCGACGCGTGCGAGATGGCGATCGGACGCGACTCCGGGGCGAAGTCCTGCGCGCCGATGCGCTGCACGAGGCGCACCTGCGGCAGCGCTCCGGTGGCGAGCGCCGCCGTCGCGCGTGCGAGTTGCATCGGCGTCGCTTCGACGACCGACAGGCCGTTGCCCGCCAAGCGCGGTCCGCGCCCGCTGAGCTCGCGCTGGAACAGTTGCGGAAAACTGTCCTCGTAAAGTCCCGCCCGCGGTCCCAGGGCGCGCACGCCGGTCGGTTGTCCGAAGCCGAACTCCGCCGCCATGGCGCTCCAATCGGCGTGCGAGAAACGCTCGCCGAGCATCGCGAAGTAGCTGTTGCAGGAGCGCTTGAGCGCATCGCGCAAGTCGACCGCTCCGTGGCCGACGTGCACGTTGCAGCGCACGTCGACGTAACCCGCGCCGCGCCCGTCGGGCAACATGGCGCACTCGAGTACGCGCTGCGGATCCGTGTTCGCGACGCGCTCGAGCGCCCACAGCGCGACGAAGGGCTTGAAGCTCGATCCCGGCGGCTGGAAGCCCGGCTTGCGCAGCGTGCGCTCGAAGGGCGCGTCGGCGATCCCGGCGGGTCCGCGGTCGTCGCGCGCGACGACCGGATACGACGCCGCCGCGAGCACGTCGCCGTCGACGCGCATCAACACGATGGCGCCCGTCGGCCGCGAGAGCCACGCGTAGTCGCACTGGTGCGGATCGGGAGGACCTTCCGGCGCGGCGAGCACCGCAGCGGCTTCCTCCTGCAGATCGAGGTCGAGCGTCAAGGTCAGATCCGCGCCGTCGATCGGCGGAACATCGAGTTCGAACGAGCGCTCGACCAGATCCTGCAGCCCGCGCACCTCGCGATAACCGTTGCGGCCGGAGAGCTCCGCGTCGAAGTACGCCTCGACGCCGCCGCGCCCGCGCAGTTCATCGGGACGCTTGAGCGTCTGCGCGAGCCACGCGAGTTCTTCGACGTCGCCCGCGGCGCGCAGGCCCTTGCGCGCGAGGCTGAAGAACTCGGCGCGCAGTTCACCCGCAAGCAGTTCCTCCTGGTAGCTGGGCGCGCCGACCGCCCCCACCAAGGCCTCGGCCACAGGACGTCCGTCGCGGCCGAGGCGCGCCACCCGTTCGCGCGTGTCCTGCACGACGAAGCCGGCGTAACGATCGCGGTGGCGCGCAACCATGTGCGCCAACTCGTAACTCGGGCGCGCAAGCAGCGTCCGCGGCCGGCTGCCGTAGTCCTTGAGCACGTGGCGCGCGCGCTCCAGCGCCTTTTCGAGCCGCTCATCGCGCAGCCGCCAGCGTTCGCCGGGTGCGGGAACGGCAAGCCGCTCCGCGAGCGCTTTCTGCAGTTCCTGTTCCCAACGCGCGAACACGTCGGCGCAGCGTTGGCGCACCCACTCGCGGTCCATGCGCCCCTCGAAGGCGGCGCTCCAGGCCTGCGCCGCGGCCTCGAGCTCCTCGGCGCCAGCGCTCGCACCAAGTTCGAGTCGCGCGAGGCCGAGCCACTCGAGCGGCGCCGCCTGCGCGCCGCGCTCGAGCGTCTCGAACGGCAGGGCCGGCGCACGCTCGAGAGGCAATTCGCGGCCGTCGAAGCCCACGAGCAAGTCGGACAACTCGTCGAGCACGCTGAGTTTGCGCCACTCGCGCCACGTGACGCCGTCAGCGCGTTCCGCGGGGTGCACGAACTGCGCCGCCCAGCACGCCGCCACCAGTTCGGCTGGGTCTTCACGCCGCACGCCCAGCTCGAGTTGCGCCGTCGCGCGCTCGGGTGCAGCGTCGAGCAGAACGCGGCGGTACTCCGCACGCGCGCGCTCGAGCCAGGCGAGCATGCGCTCCCGATCCCAGGCCAGCCGCGCCGCGATCCAATCCAGGTCAAGCGCGTCGACCAGGATGTGCGGCTCGATGCGGTGCGCGGAGAAGCCCGCGGCCTCGCGGAACAGCGCGCTGGCGCTCTCGTCCGCCACGCGCTCGCGCTGCGCGTCGAGCGTCGCCAGAAACGCGTCGAGCGCGCCAGCCTCGGTCGGCGCCGCAGCGTCCTCCTTCGCGGCTTCGCGCGCGAGGGCCGCTGAGAGCGCCTGCAGATCCGCGCGCGAACGCGCGAGCCGCGCAGCCAAATCCGCCTGCAGCTCGGTGACGTCGCGTTTCCACAGCGCGCCTGCGAGCTCGAGCCAACTCGCGTCCGGGTTGTCCGCGGCGAGCTTGGCCAGTTGGCTGCGATCCTTGGGCGCGAAGCTCGCATCGTCGCTGTGCGCGAGCGCGAGCAACACGTGCACGTAGTAGCGCGCGTCCGCGCGCCGCGCGCGCCGCTCCTCGAGCGCGGGCGTGAGCGTGGCGGCGACCTGCAGCGCGCCGCTGTTCAACGGGCCGCCCAGGGCGAACTCGTCGAGTTGGCGCGGCGCGAGGCGCAACAGTTCGTCGCACCACGGCTCGAGGTTTTCGAAGGCCTCGCGCAGCGCGATGTTGCGCCCCAGCAGCGCCGACCGCGCATGCGCGACCAGCCCCAGCGGATGCGCGCGGCGAAACTCGCGGTACACGAACTCCAGCTGGTAGCTCGCGCGATCCTCGCGCAGCGCACGACCGCGCGCATCGAAGATGGCGCCGCGGGTGTACGGACGGATCGCGCCGGCGCGCACCAGCCCGGCGGCCTCGGAGGTCCAGACGTCGCGCTCGACGATCTGGATGTGGTAGAGGCGCGCGAGGAGCAGCGCCACGCCCACGAACACCAGGACGATCAACGGAGCGATGCGGCGACCTGCCATGGACGGCGGCCCTCCAGCACCGACAGCCCGGGCAAGCGGCGCACGAGCGGCGCGAGAAGCAGCGCAGCCAGCGCGCTGGAAAGTGCGCCGGGCGCAAACTCGAGCGCAGCGCGCCAACCGGCAAGCGTTGCGGGCGCATCGAGCGCGGCGCGCTGGAAGTGCTCGTCGACGCGCAGCTGCGCGATCCACGCCAGCCAGACCGTCCAGCCCGCGGCGATCGCTCCCGTGGCGGCGGCCAGCGCCAGGCGCGGCGTGAGGTCGAGGCCGGCGCGAAGCGCACGCACGGCGCCGACCGCGCCGAGACACGCAGCAAGTTCGGCGAACAGCGGTTCGATCGAACTTGCGCAGCGCGCCAGGGCCAGCACGGGCGCGAGCCACGGCAGGTAGCTCGTGCGCACGCGCGCGGCGAACACCACCAGCAGCACGATCCCGAGGTCCGGCGCCCACACGCCCAACAGGCGTGCTGCGAGTTCTTCGCTCAACGCGTTGGCCCACGTCGCCCACAGGACGACGCCGCACGACGCGAGCACCACATTCGCGCTCACGGCTGCGACTCCTCGCGCCGGACGAAGCCTCGCGGAGTCGCCCGCAGGTCGACGCCGGTCTCCAGACGCACGCGCTGCGGCGCCGCGGAATTCGTCACTCGCGCAGCCCCCAGCCACAATCCGCTGGGAATGCCCGGCGCGCCCGAGCCGCTGAAGAACTGGACCTCGAACTCCGCAGCAGCGCGCTCGAACTCGTGTGCGGCGCGCCACTCGCATTCGAAGGCGCGTGCGTCGTCGCGCGCGGCCCCAAGTCCGATCAACACGCCGCGCACGTCGCCCTCGGCGCCATCGAGCGGCAAGGCGACCGCGGGGAGCAACCAACCTCGGTCGGCGAGGCTCGCCACCGAGCAGCGCAGCGCGTCGACCTCGAGCACGCGGCCGATCAAACGCGAGCCCACGACGAAGGCCGCGCCGCGGCGCACGCCCTCGAGCGCGCCGACCGACAAGGTGAAGCCCTCGCGCGCCCCAGCGCTGCGCGCCAAGACGCGCGCCGGCGCCCAGAGCGGATCGGAGAGCGGCTCGTACGGCTCGAGTCCACCGGCGCGCTCGATCGCTTCGGGCGCGGCGATGGCGACGCGGAACGGACCGCCGAGCAGATCGAGCCCGGGCACGACCACGTACTCGCCGAAGGGCGCCGCTTCGACGCGCCCGAGAACGAAGCCCGCCGCTTGCTCGCGGTACGGCGCGAGCGCGGAGAGTCCTTCGTCGACGTACACGTTCGACGCGGGCAGTTCGCGCGCGCTCGGCGCCACGAGCGCAAGTCGCGGCGCGCGCCCGCGAAGTGAATGCGCAGCGATTCCGCCGACCACGCAGCGCAGCGGAGCGCCGCCGGCCTCGGCCTCCGCGAGTCGTGCGCCGACCGCGAAGCCGCGCGCGGTGACGAGTTCGACGAGCGCGTGGCCCGGCCGCGCGGGATCGAACTCGAGCAGGCGGCCGACGAAGTTCTCGCCGTGCACGACCGGCATGCCGGGCGCGAGTCCCGCGCGTTCGAGTCCGTCGATGCGCACGAGCAACGTGTCGTAACGATCTGCGCTTCGGTCGACGACTTCCGCGTGCACGAAACGTCGCCCCATGCGCAAGTGCGGTGCGTGCGGCTCGGCGGCGAACCGTTGCTGCCGGCGCAGTTCGACGCGCGCGGAGTGCTCGAGCTCCTCGCGTTCGATCAGTTGCGTCTGCGCGGCGTGCGCCGAACGCAGCCGCAGCCAGCGCAGCGGTGCGCACAACTCGGCGAGCAAGCGCGTCGGAGCTGCGAGCACTTGCGCCCCGCGCTCGAGCAGTGCGTTCGGGCGCACGCTGAGCGCAGCGCTCGCTACGAACGCAACAGCGAACAGGAGCCTGGTCGTGGAACGGCGCACGGCGTCACCAAACTACGCCGGCCGGGCACGTCGCGCGACGCGCGCGCGCAGGCCGTCTCGCGCGACGCGCGCGCGCAGGCCGTCTCGCGCGACGCGCGCGCGCAGGCCATCGCGCCCGATGCGCTCAACCCTCGTCGTCGCTGGAGAGCACACGCGAGAACACGTCGAGGCGCTCGAGGAACGCGCCAGTGCCGCGCGCCACCGCCGTCAGCGGATCGGGGGCCACGCGCGCCGGGATGCCGAGGGCGTCGCTCATCGCGTCCTGAATGCCGAGCAACAAGGCGCCGCCGCCGACCAGCGTCACTCCGCTCTCGCAGATGTCCGAGGACAGTTCGGGCGGCGCTTCTTCCAGCACGGCCCGCGTGGCCTCGCAGATCTGGCGCACAGGCTCCGAGAGCGCTTCGCGGATCTCGATCGAGGTGATCACCGCGCGCCGCGGCAAACCGCTGATCGTGTCGCGCCCGCGCACCTCCATCGAGAGCTCCTGCTGCATCGGCCAAGCCGAGCCGAGCGTGAGCTTGATGCGCTCGGCCGACTGCTCGCCGATCGCGAGGTTGTGGTGCCGGCGCAGATGGTTGATGATCGCTTCGTCGAGTTCGTCGCCCGCGATGCGCAGCGACTGCGACACGACTTCGCCGCCGAGCGCGAGCACCGCGATCTCGGTCGTGCCGCCGCCGATGTCGACGATCAGCGAGCCCTGCGGTTCGGTCACCGGCAGTTCGACGCCGATGCCCGCGGCCATCGGTTCGTTGATCAGGTACACGCGGCGAGCTCCGGCCCGCTCCGCCGAGTGGATCACGGCGCGTCGCTCCACCGCGGTGATTCCGGTGGGCACCGAGATGACCACCTGCGGCTTCACCCAGGTCTTCCCTTCATGCACCTTGGTGATGAAGTAGCGCAGCATGCGTTCGGTGACTTCGAAGTCCGCGATGACGCCGTCGCGCAGTGGGCGGATGGCCTCGACATCGCCCGGCGTTCTGCCGAGCATCGCTTTGGCCGCGTTGCCGACCGCCATACCGTCGAAGAGCACTTCGTTCGTGCCCTTCTTCACGGCCACGACGCTCGGCTCGTTGAGGATGATCCCGCGGCCGCGCACGCACACCAGGGTGTTGGCAGTGCCCAGGTCGATGCCCATGTCGACCGAGAACCGGCCCAGGGCCCACTCCAGCGGCTTGAAGACGCTCCCCATTTGCGATTTCTAGAACGGACGTTTCGTCGAGGTTTTTTTGCGGCTTAGCGCGAGCACAACGAGGTGCGATGGGCCGAGCGCACACAGGCGCGGCGAGGTTCCCGCGCACGCGGCCGACGCAGACAAGCGCAGCGCGCGGGCGGATTCTATGTTCGCGGCGCCTTCAGCGCTCGCGCCGAGGCGCATTCTTGTCGCCTCTCGTGCGCAGATCACGCGACGAGTCGCTCGCAACGCACAGCGGCCGCCGCGCGTCGATGCGCGCGGCGGCCGCTTGGTTGTGCTGCAGACCGAGTCCTGCGCCGATCTCGCGCCGACCGGCCGGAGCCGTCGCGCTGCGGACCGAGTCGGGCTGGTCAACTCCTGAACATCAGCGCTCGGAGATCAGCCCTTGAAGAACAGTCCCGAACCCATCGCGCCGAGCTCGTGGTCGACGAGCACGATCGCGACGATCAGCACCAGCGCGGTCACGACGGCGATCGCCGTCTCCACGCCGTCGCCGCCGCCTTCTTCCACGACCTCGACGGCAGTGGCCTTCGAGGCGCGGCTGGCGCCGGTCTTCTTCTCGGACTTTGCGGAGCGTGCGGTGCTCTTCGCCATGATGATTTTGCTCGCTTGTGGATGTGCGGCCGGGCCGGATCAGCTCAGATACGGGTCGAGGCGTTGTCGCCGGCGACGATCGTGGTGCCCGGAGCGGCGACGGTGATGATCGCCGCACACATGTCCTTGGTCACCGACTGCACGCGCACGCTCGCCTTGTACTGCGAGCCGTTGTAGATCTCGAAGGTGTAGCCAGGGGTCACACCGGCGTCCTTGCCGACGTTGAGCGCGACCAGGCCGGGCTTGAGGTTGTAGTCGACCTGCACGACCTTGGCGTCGATGGCCTTCTGGGCGACGGCGACTTCGCCGTAGGTCTGGATCATCGCGGTGAGGCGCGTTTCGAGCGAGGCGATCTCGTCGCGGGCGATCTTGGCCTGCTTCTCGAGGGACGCGATCTCCATATCGGCGTTCTTCTTGGCTTCGTCGGCGGCGCGCTGACGCTCACCGGCGTCCTGGGCTTCGTCGCGGGCGGCGTCGCGCTCGCGCTCGGCCTCGCGGGCCTGGGCGACGGCGGCGTCCTTGGCCTGCTCGATGGCCTGGAGCTGCTGGTTCAGGGTGCCGATCGAGGCGTTGATCTTCGCCACGTCGCCGCGCAGCTGCTCGTTGGCGCGCTTCTCACCGTCGAGCTCGGTCTGCGTGCTCTTGAGACGGCTGTCGAGGTTGTCGCGCTCGGCGCGGAGCGAGTCCTTGGCGCTCTCTTCGGCCTGCGCGCGGGTGCGGAACGTCGCCGCTTCCTGTTCGGCAGCTTCACGCGCCTTGGTCGCGGCCGCGAGGGCTTCGACCTGGGCCTTCTTCGCCTCTTCCGCCTTGCCGAACGAGTTCGCCGCCCAGCCGAGGAATGCTGCCGCGAGCGCGAGGTTCACGAACAGGAAGATCTTGCCAATGGTGCTCATGAGGTTTCCGGTTGAGGCGGGGGCTGCTGGGAGGCTGCCCGGGGTCGGGCGCCCGTGGGACTTGGCTCGGGTTGGCCGAGCCGGTGGGGATGGGCCGGTGTGAAGCGCTTGGCGTCGAGTTGCGCTGGATCAGCGCTGGAAGAGAAGATTCGACGCGTGGAGACGTTCGTTGGCTTTGGACCGCTTCGTCCGCGGGCGCCGTGGGGGCAGGCGTCGCGTCCGTCGCGTGGGTGCAGAGGGGCGGAAGTATAGGTGCGGTGATTTCCGAGGGTCAAGAATCAGCTGGCCGACTCGCGGCCTCGAATCGGACCTCGCACCACGCGCACGTGGGCGGACCTACCCCGCCGGGCGGAGAGGTTACGCGTTGCTCCGCGGGCGGGAGCCGAGCAGCGCGACGAGCCCCAAGACCAACCACAGGGCGGTCCACAGGCGCTCGAAGCGCACGAACGCCGTGAGCGGACGCCGAGCGGCGTCGGCCTGGGCCTCGAACGGCGAGTGGGCCTGGCCGGCGGGAACCGGCACCGTGGCGCGCAGCGTCCCGGTGACCATCTTCGAGCGGCCGTCGACCTCCAGCCGCGCGACCTCGACACCGTCCGGACCGATCACGGCGGAGATGCCCGACTGCGTGGCGCGCACGATCGAACGTCCGGTGGCGATCGCGGCGAGTTGCGAGAAGGCCATCATCTGGTCGGCCTCTTGCGAGAGCTCGAACCAAGCTTCGTTGCTGAAAACCGCGTGGAAATCGACGTCCGCGGTGCGCACGGGCCGTGTGAACACGTCGTCGAAGGCGTTGTCGAAGCACACGCTGATGCCCATGCGCCAGGTGCGGCCGTCGTGCCCCTCGAAGGCCAGCACCGGGTCGTCGTCCCCCGCCGCGGCGAGGTCGGGCACGTACCGCGCGATGCTGTAGATCGTGTCGCGCACCCAGGGTTGCTGCTCGAGCCCGAGCATCGTCTCGGCGCCGGGCACGCGGTGCTGCTTGCTCGCCGGGCCGCGCTTGGGCTGCCCCGGTCCGGGCCAGAGCACGACCGAGTTCTTCATGCGCAACTCGCCCTCGAGCACCGTGATGTACTCGACGCCGCTGGCGAAGGCCGTGCCGGGCGGCAGGACTCCCCCGCCGGGCCGCTGGCCGAACAGCCGCTGCTCCACCCAGTAGCGCTCCTGGGCTTCGACCAGGCGCGGAAAATCCTCGGGCCAGCCGCTGCGCCAGGGCGGAAACGTCGCGCCGGCGGCAACCGCGGCGGGGACCTGGGGATCGAGGGCGTAGTAGCGGTACATCGTCTCGCCCCAGGCCACCAGGTCGCACGGTCGCTCCCCGGCGGCCTGGGCCTGCGCGAACGACTGGGCGGTCAGTTCGAGCTGGCTCTCGTGCACCGTGTCCGCCAGGTCGGGGTCGCGTTTGCGCTCCTGCTCGAAACCCGGCTGCACGAGCATCACGCGCGGGCCGTCGATCGTCTCCGGCGGCGGCGCGAGGCGCGCGGCAAAGAGCGCGATCAGCATCGGCGCGGCGCCGCAGGCGGCGGCGAGCGCGAGCGACGTGCGCCGGTTCGCCGGCCCGAGCGGACGCAGGTGCCCCCACACATCGGCGAGCAACCCGGCGAGCGCGGCGAGGGCGAAACCCAGTCCGCCGACGCCGCACACACGCGCCGCCCCGCGCACGGCCTCGGCGGCGTGCAGGTGAACGCCCAACCGCATCCACTGGATGCCGAACGGAGGCTCGAGCGAGGCGCGCAACGTTTCGAACAGCAGCCAGGCGAGCGGCGCCGCGAGGGCGAGCGGCATCCGCGACGCCATCCGGCGGAGCGCCCAGCCCTGCGCCATGAAGTACAACCCGAAACCCACGCCGATGAAGGCGAGCGAGCCGGGATGGACGTAGTAGGCCCAGGACATGGCGCCGCAGCCGGCCAGTCCGCCGCCCACGAAGTCGAGCAGCGCAGCGCCGCGCCCGGGAAGCGAGGCGTAACGCGCCCACAGCGCGACCGCGAGCAGTGCGAGCGGCCAGAGGGCGTCGCGCGTCAGGATCCCCGGACTGGCGGCGCACAGCAGGCCGAACGCCAGGCCCATTCCGAGCATGCGGCGCGCGAAGGACAGCGAAGCGGGAGCGGAGTTGGCCACGGGTCGCAGATCACGCCGCGCGCGGGTGCGCGCGGCAACGAAAAAGAACGTTCGGAGGGCGCGGCGTGCGCCGGCAACGCTCGCTCGGCGGCCGCGCTCCACGCGCGCGGGAGCTGCGCGATCGAACGAGCCGTCGGCCCTCGGAGCACGCCGCGCGCTCGGCATCTGGCGCGCTCGGCATCTGGCGCGCTCGGCATTTGGCGCGCTCGGCATTTGGCGCGCTCGGCATTTGGCGCGCTGCGCTCGAACCTGCGCTCGAACCTGCGCGTGAACCTGCGTTCGAGTCGGAACCGAGGCGCGCCGCGGGCGAGCGCGGCGCGCGACGGTCAGCCGAGCACGCGGAATTCGAGCACTGCGCCCGGGGCGAGCGCGACGTCGAGCGGCGCCACGGCGAGCCCCTGGCAGTTCGAAATGCCCACCACGTCGGCCGAGCCGTTCCAGCGCACGGGATGCAGCCCCACGCCGCCGTCCGCTTCGGGTTCGATGCGCACCGGAAGGTGCTGCTCGCGCGGATTGGCGGCCCGCGCGGTTCCGCGCCAGCGTCCGCGCAGCAGCGCCGCTGCGGGCGCGCTCTCGCCGCCCAGGCGCCGCAGCGCGGGCGCGACGAACAGCTCGTGGTTGACGAGGCACGAGACGGGATTGCCGGGCAGCGCGAACACCGGCACGGCGCCGCGCGCGCCGAACCACAGCGGCTTGCCGGGCTTGATCGCCACGCGGTGGAACACGCCCGACACGCCGCAGGCCTCGAGCGCCTGACCGACGAGGTCGTACTTGCCCATGCTCACGCCGCCGGTCGTGATCAGCGCGTCGCAGTCGCTGAGCGCGCGCTCGAAACTCGCGCGCAACTCCTCGGGGTCGTCACGCACCACGCCGCGCGCCACCACCTCGGCGCCCGCGGCGCGCGCCATGGCCGCCAGGTGCAAGGTGTTGCCCTCGCGAATCTGTCCGCGCCCGGGGCGCTCGCTCGGCGGCACGAGTTCATCGCCGCTGGTCAGGATCGCCACGCGCGGACGGCGCACGACCTCGAGCGGCTCGCAACCGGCCGCGGCGAGCAGCGCCAAGTCCACGGCTCGCACGCGTCGGCCGGGCGCGAGCACCGCCTGGCCCACCCGCAGGTCCTGGCCGCGCTCGCACAGGTGCTGGCCCGCGGTGGGTCGATCGCGCAACGCGACGCGCGCACCGTCGGCGCGGCTGTGCTCGACCATCACGACGGCGTCGGCGCCGCGCGGCGCCTCGGCCCCGGTGTAGATCGCCGCGCACTGCCCGGCGCCGAGCTCGCCCTCGAACGGGGCGCCGGCGCGCGACTCGCCGATCAGCTCGAGGACGGTTTCGTCGGCGCCCGCCGCGAAGTCGTCGCTGCGCACCGCGTAACCGTCCATCGCGCTCTTCACGAAGGGCGGCAGATCGACATCCGAACTGAGCGCGCGGGCGAGCACGCGCCCCACGGCTTGCTCCAACCGTACGAGTTCCGTGGCTCGCAGCGGGGTAACGCTTCCTAGAATCCGCGTCAGTGCCTCGGTCGGGGTCAGCAGCGCCATGCGCTCGCGAGTCTACTCGCGGCCGCGGCGCGCGCCGCTTCTCGAGCGTCGAGTGCGCCGACCTCGCGCGCTCGCCCCCGCAGTTCGCCCCCCAGTTCCGCGCCCCACCGATCCCACGCACCGCCGGCCCGCGCGGTGCGCCATCCCCCACCGCGATGCCCGTCCTCCCCGTCTCCAGCGTTTTCCGGACGCTCGCGTCCGGCACTTTGACCGTGCTGCTCGCCGCGGCTTGCAACCAACCGACGGACGATGCGCAGGCGCGCGAGTTCAGCTCGGCGAAGAAGCGCGAGCCCGCGCGCGTGCTGGTCCAGCCGCTCGAGCGGCGCGAGATGGTGCGCCGCCTCGAGACGACGACACGCGTCGAGAGCGAGAGCCAGGTGCAAGTGTTCCCGCGCGCGGCGGGAGTGGTGGTCGAGCTGTTCGTCGAGGAGGGCCAGTCGGTGTCCGCGGGCGAAGTGCTCGCGCGCCTGGACGACCGCGACGTGCTGCTGCGGCTGCAGGACGCCCGCAGTTCGCTGAACGAAGCGCGCGCCAACGGTCCCAAGCTCTCGCTCGCGACGCGCGAGAGCCAGGCGCGGGTGGAGAGCGCCCAGGGCGCCGCACAACAGGCCGAACGCGACCACGAGCGCAACGTGGCGCTGTCCAAGGGCGGACCGGATGCGCCCGGACTCGTTTCCGGCCGCGACCTCGACGCGAGCCTGGCGACGCGCGACCGCGCGCGCGCCGACTTCGGCGCAGCGCTGCTGGCCTTCGAACGCGCCAAGGTCGAGGAGAAGAACGGCGAGCACGCCGTCGCCCGCGCCGAAGTCGCCGTCGCGCGCCTGGAGCTCGAACTCTCGTTCACGTCGATCCGCGCGCCCGTCGCGGGCGTGGTCGCCGAGCGCAGCATCAAACTCGGCGACACGGTTTCGAACGCGGCGGCGGCCTTCACGCTCACCGACCTGTCGCGCCTGCGCGCGGTCTTCTACCGTCCGCAGCGGGAGTTCGAATTGTTCGTCGGCGCGCTGGGAAGCGCCGGCGACAGCGCCGCTCGCGCGGAGGCGACGCTGACCGCGACGGCCGAGGCGCTGCCGGGCAAGAGCTTCGCCGGCCAGATCCAACGCGTGGCGCCGACCATCGACCCAGCCTCGGGCAACTTCCGCGTGACCGCGCGCCTGGAGAGTGAAATGCGACCCGGCGCCGCCGGTCTGCTCCCGGGCATGTTGGTGCGCCTGGAGATCATCACCGAGCGCCGACCGAACGCGCTCGTCGCGCCCAAGCGCGCGCTCAAGCGCGAAGGCGACCGCAGCACGCTGCAATTGGTCGTGAACGGTGTCGCCAAGACCGTCGAAGTCACCGAGGGCTTCAGCGACGACGCCTGGGTCGAAGTTGCTGCTCGCCGCGGCGAAGCGCTCGAGGCCGGCGCGCTCGTGATCGTGGTCGGCAACCGCGACCTCGAGGACGGCGCCGAGGTGCTCGCTACCGATGCGACGGGCGCCGCGCTCGGCGCCGCGACTGCGGACGAATCCAAGTGACACGCGCGAACGAAGGCCGACGCGCGCGATGAATTCCAGCGCTCAACAGCCCACGCAGCGCCGCGCCGAGGGCGCGTGGTCGCTCGTGGCGGACCGCCCGGTCGCCGTGCTGATGCTCATGGTCGCGTTCGCCGTGTTCGGCGGCGTGTCGCTGCGCAAATTGCCGGTCGACCTGCTCCCGGAGATCAGCTACCCGACGCTGACGGTGCGCACGACGTACCGCGGCGCGGCGCCCGAGGACATCGAGGACCGCATCTCGGTGCGCCTGCAGGAAGCGCTCTCGACGCTGCCGAGCCTGGTGCGTTCGACCTCGATCAGCCGCGCCGAGACCAGCGACGTCGTGCTCGAGTTCGACTGGGGCACGCCGATGACCTTCGCCGTGCAGGACGTGCGCGACAAGCTCGACGGCGTGTTCCTGCCGCAGGGCGCGGAGCGGCCGCTGATCCTGCGCTACGACCCCAACCTCGATCCGATCCTGCGCATCGGTCTGACGACGGCGCCGGCGCGCGCGGGCGAGGACCGCGTCGAGCGCTTGGTGGAGCTGCGCTGGCTCGCCGAGAAGCGCATCAAGCGTGAACTCGAGTCGATTCCGGGCGTCGCCGCGGTGCAGGTGCGCGGCGGACTCGAGGAAGAGATCCGCGTGCGCGTCGACCCGTTCAAGATGGCCGCGCAGTCGCTCGATCCGGCGCTGCTCGCGCAGCGTCTGGCGGCCGAGAACATCAACGCCTCGGGCGGGTTGATCCGCGAAGGTTCGACCGAGTACCTGGTGCGGACGCTCAACGAGTTCGCGGATCTCGAGGAGATCGCGAACCTCGCGCTGGTCAAGCGCGGCGACGCCGTGATCCGCGTGCGCGACGTGGCGAGCGTCGAGCGCACCTTCGCCGAGCGCGAAGTGTCCAGCCGCATCGGCGGGACCGAATCGGTGGAAATCGCGCTGTACCGAGAGGCGGGCGCGAACATCGTGGCGCTCGCCGAGGACGTCAAACAGCGCGTCTTCGGCAGCGAGCAGCAACAGAAGTCCGCCCGCGAGATCGAGGAGCGCGGCCCCGGGCGCAGCGCGAACTGGAGCGAGCGCGAGCGCGTCGACTTCGTCGCCTGGCGCTACCGCGCGGACGCGCGCTTCGAGCTGCTCAGCGACCAGTCGACCTTCATCCGCGACGCGGTCAACGACGTGCGCGACTCCGCGATCGTCGGCTCGCTCCTCACGGTGCTCGTGATCCTGGCCTTCCTGCGCCAGCTCGCCTCGACGCTCATCATCGCGATCACGATCCCAGCCTCGGTGATCGTGACCTTCGCGCCGATGTACCTGTTCGACGTGTCGATGAACATCATGTCGCTGGGCGGCCTCGCGCTCGGCGTCGGGATGTTGCTCGACAACTCGATCGTCGTGATCGAGTCGATCGCGCGGCTGCGCGAGGAGGGCTCGGGGCTGCGCGAGGCCACGATCCGCGGCACGCGCGAAGTCGCCTCGGCCATGGTCGCTTCGACCATGACCTCGATCAGCGTGTTCGCGCCGATCGTGTTCGTGCACGGCATCGCCGGCCAGATCTTCGGCGACCAAGCGCTCACCGTCGTCGCTTCGCAGATCATCTCACTGGGCGTCGGCGTGGTGTTCATCCCGATGCTGGTGTCGCGCACCTGGATCTCGGGCGGCGACGTCGAGTCCGGCGCGAACACGTCCGAGGGCGGCGCAAGCCTCACGCAGACCGCACGCGCACTCGCACGGCGAGCGTTCCACGCTCCGTTCGAAGGTTTCGGCCTCACCAAGGGCAGGGCGCTTGCGAGCCTCGGCCGCGCCGCGGCTCGACTGCCGCTCGCGCTGTTCGGACTGCTCGGCGCGCTCGCCGCCGCCCTCGTGCTCGGCGTGTTGAAGCTGCTCGGGTGGGTGCTCACGCCGCTGCGCATCAGCTTCGACTGGCTGTGGACGCGCTTCGAGCGCGGTTACGCACGCGTGCTCCACGGCTCGCTCGCCGCTCCGTGGCTCGTGCTCGTGGTGACCGGCGCGCTGTTCTACGTCTCGGTGCGTCGCATGGGCGACCTGGGCCTCGAGCTTCTGCCGGAGATCCGCCAGGGCGAGTTCACGCTGCACGTGGGCACCGGCGTGGGAAGTCCGCTCGAAGCCACCGAAGCGGTCATGGGCGAACTCGACGGGCGCGTGCGCGCGTTCGAAGGCGTGGCGACGACGGCGTTGACCGTGGGCGTCGAGAAGGACGCACTCACGCGTGAGATCGAGGGCAAACACACCGCGCGTCTGACGGTGCGGCTCAAGCCCGACGCGCTCGCGCGGGAAGATGAGTTGCTCGCGCAGATCCGGGCGCTGTTCGCCCAGCACCCTTCGGTGCGCTCGGTCGATATCTCGCGTCCCACGCCCTTCGCACTCGAAGCGCCGATCGCCGTCGAAGTGCTCGGCCATGACTTGACGCGCCTGAGCGAGGTCGGACGCGAGGTGCACGCGCGGCTGAGCTCGATGCCGGAACTCGCCGACGTGCGTTCGAGCATGCGCACGGGCTACCCGGAGCTTCGCGTCACGTTCGATCGCGACAAGGCGCTGCAGTACGGCCTCGATCTGACCGCGGTGACCAACCTGGTGCGCGACCAGGTGCTCGGCAACGTCAGCACGCGCTTCACCGACGGCGAGGAGAAGATCGACGTGCGTGTGCGCGGCGACGAGTTCCTGCTCGACGACGTCGAACGCGTGCTGCGCCTGGTCGTCAATCCGAGCGCGGCCACGCCGGTCGAGTTGCGCGCCGTGGCGAGCATCACCCCGATCCAGGGGCCGGCCGAGATCCGCCGCATCGGCAACCAACGCGCGGTCGTCGTCACGGCTACGGGCGTCGGGCTCGATCTCGGCGGGTTGTCCGACAAGATCGAAGCGCGCCTCGCCGACCTCGAGTTGCCCAGCGACGTCACCGTCGAACTCGGCGGCCAGAAGCGCGAGATGGACGAAGCGCGCTCGAGCATGCAGGGCGCGCTCGCGCTCGCGCTGTTCCTGGTCTACGTCGTGATGGCCTGCCAGTTCGAGTCGCTGCTGCAGCCGTTCGTGATCCTGCTCACCGTGCCGCTCGCGCTGATCGGCGTCGTGTGGGTGCTGCTCGGCCTGTCGATTCCGGTGTCGGTGGTCGTCTTCATCGGTCTGATCCTGCTCGCCGGCATCGTGGTCAACAACGCGATCGTGTTGCTCGACCGCATCAACCAGAATCGAGACGCCGGGATGGCCTTGCGCGAGGCGCTCGTGGAAGCCGGCAACACGCGCCTGCGTCCGATCCTCATGACGGCGACGGCGAGCGTCATGGGCCTGCTGCCGATGACGGGTTGGCTCGAGGGCCTGCCGTGGATCGGCGGTTTGGGCGCTGGCGAGGGCGCGGAGATCCGCGCGCCGATGGCGATCACGGTCGTGGCGGGGCTCGTGGCCTCCACCGTGCTGACGCTGGTCGTGATCCCCGTGGTCTACTGGCTCACCGAGCGCGCCCTCGAGCGGCGCAACGCACGCCATGCCGACTGAGCCGAACGCGATCCGCGGATACTACGACGGGCTCGTGCGGCGGCCGGTCGCGCTGCTGGTGATCTTCATCGCCCTGCTGGTCGTCGGCGTCATCTCGTACGCGCGCATCCCGGTGCAGATGATGCCCGACGGGTTGACCGAGCCCGGACTGGGTGTGTGGTGCCGCAACGCCGGCGCGAGCGCCCAAGAGAACGAGGAGAAGGTCGCGCGGTTGCTCGAGGAGCAGTTGCGCACGCTCGCCGGGGTCACCGAGATCCAGAGCAGTTCGCGCGAGGACAGCGTGAACCTGTGGGTGCGTTTCGACGCGAACACCGACATGACGCTGGCCAAGGCAGAGGTGCGCGACCGCATCGAGCGCGCGCGGCCGCTGCTGCCGGACACGACGAGCGAGATCAGCGTCAATTCGTGGTCGAACGACAGCATGCCGATCGTGTGGTTCGCGATCCTCCACCCGGGGGACAGCTCGCGCACCGACTTCTTGATCGACACCGTCGTGCAGCGCCGGCTCGAGGCGGTCGACGGCGTGGGCAACGCCGAGGTGTGGGGCGTACTCGACGACTCGCTGCGCATCCTGCTCGACGAAGAGCGCGTGCGCGCGGCCAACCTCGACCTGGGCGAGCTGATCTCGCGCCTGAGCCAGGACAACTTCGCGCTGCCGCTGGGTGAAGTCACCGACGGCGGACGGCGCGTGATGTTGCGCTCGGACATGCGCTTCAAGTCGCCGCAGGAGGTCGAGGCCTACCCCATCGGCGGCGGACTGACGATCGCCGACGTGGGACGCGTGCTGCCGGTGAAGAGCGTGCGCAATCGCTTGTTCCGCATCGACGGCAGTTACGCGTTCTACGGCGAGATCCAGAAGGAGAGCCAAGCCAACGTCGTCGAGACGTGCCTGCGACTGCGCGCTGCTCTCGAGGAACTCGAGCGCGATCCGCGCCTGGAGGGCGACTTCAAGTTCCTGGTGCTGTTCGACCAGGGGCAGTTCATCACCAGCTCGCTCAACCAGCTGCGCGACGCGGGCCTGTGGGGCGGCGGTCTCGCCGTGGTCGTGCTGTTCGCCTTCCTGCGTCGCCTGCGCTCGACGCTCGCCGTCGCGCTCTCGATCCCCTTCTCGGTCCTGGTCGGCGTGGCCTGGATCCACTTCGGCGGCGGATCGTTCAACGTGCTCACGATGACCGGCATCACGCTCGCCATGGGCATGCTGGTCGACAACTCGGTGGTGGTGATCGAGAACATCGCGCGCCTGCGCAGCGAGGGTGACGATGAACTCACCGCTGCGGCGCACGGAACGCGCGAGGTCGCGCTCGCGGTGCTGCTCTCGACGCTCACGACGATCGTCGTCTTCTTGCCGATGATCTTCATGACCGAGAATCCGCTGCTGCGGATCATGTTCGGCGAGCTCGGCAAGCCGCTGTGCCTCACGCTCGCCTTCAGTCTGGTCGGCGCACTCGTGTTCCTGCCGGTGATCGCCGCGCGGGTCGTGTCCGAGCGTCGCGGAGCGACCGCGCGTGTGGCGCAAATGCTCGCGCCGCTCGCCTCCGGTCCGGCGCGCATCGCCGCCTGGTTGAGCGTGCTTGTGGCGCGTGCTGCGGCCGGACTCGGCCGCGTGTTGCGTACGCCGCTGCTCGCGCTCACGCGCCCCCTGACGCGTTGGAAGTGGGCCGTGGCTGCGGCGCTCGTCGCGCTGGCGCTGTGGAGCTTCGCGCGCAGCATCCCCGCCTGGACGCTGCAGCAGCGGCTGGCGGATTCCTACTCCTGGTCGCCGACGCTGCCGCTCGAGTCGGGACTGCAGGTCGCGCTCGACGTCGTGGCGCCGGCGCTCGCGCTCGCGGCGCTGCTCGTTCTGCTCGCGAACTTCGCGCGCCGCGCGGACCAACCGCTGCTCCACACTGCGCCCGACTCGCCGCCCTGGCGCTCGCTGATCGACGTGCTCAACGCGGTGCACGGGAGCGTCATGCGCTGGTCCCTGCGCCACCGCGCGCTCGCGACGCTGGCGGCGCTCGCCGTGATCGCCTCGGGCGCCTGGCCGCGCGAGCACATGGCCGTGACCCCCTTCGGCGAGGACGAGAACACGGGCCGCATCAACCTCGCGGTCGAGCTCGAAGACAACTTCACCCTCGCCCAGGCCGAGCCGGAAATGGCCTTCTACGAGCGCTTTTTCGAGGCGCGCCGGGCAGAGTGGGGCTTCAACCATCTCGCCAATCGCTTCGACGCTCGCGGCGGGCGCATCTCGCTGTACTGGGACGAGCCGCTGACGCGCGAACGTCACGCCGAGGTCGAGCGCGAGATCCGCGCGACGCTCGCGGCCCCCGCGGGCCACGAAGCGCGCCTGTGGAGCGACGAAGGCGCCTCGGCGGAGCGCAGCAAGACGATGCTGACGTTCCGGCTCGTCGGGCCCGACTCCGAAGAACTCGAACGCCTCAGCGCGCAGGCCGTGAAGATCCTCGAGCGCATTCCGGGGCTCGAGGGCGTCAAGGCGGGCGACGAACAGGCCGAGTTGGCGCAGGTGCGCGTCGTGTTCGACGACGACATCGCGCAGGGCTTGGGGATCAGCGCCGACTCCGCGCTGCGCAACATCGCCTGGTCGCTCCGCGGCTGGCAACTGCCGCGCTACCAGGAGGAGGGCCGCGAGATTCCGTTCCTGATCGAGCTCGACGAGGACAAGGTCGCGGGTTTGGACACCCTGCGCGATCTGTCGGTCTTCAACGGCACGAGCGCGGTGCCGCTCTCGAGCTTCGCGCAGTTCGAGTTCGGCCGCGGCGAGCGCCAGATCCAGCGCCGCAACGGGCAGGTGTCGGCCACGATCCAGGCGCGCGTCGCCGATCCGCTGCGCCAGAAGGAACTCTCCGATCAGGGCTACGCGGCGCTGAAACAAATCGATCTGCCGCGCGGCTACAGCGTCGGCGAAGAAGACCTTGTCTCCACGCGCCAAGAGGAAGAGCTCAGCGAACTGCTCGCTGCGCTGCTGCTCTCGACGGTCCTGGTCTACGTGCTGATGGCGATTCTGTTCGAGTCGCTCGTGCTGCCTGTCTCGGTGATGTTCACCGTGCCCTACGCCGTGGTCGGTGCGTTCTGGACGCTCTACGCCACGGGCACGACGATGGACTCGGTCGGTTGGATCGGCATCATCATCCTGGTCGGCGTGGTGGTGAACAACGGCATCGTGCTGATCGACTGCATCCAGCGCATGCGCGCCGAGGGCTTGGCGCGCGACGAAGCGGTCGTGGTCGGCTGCGCACGCCGCATGCGGCCCGTGATGATGACCGCGATGACGACCGTGATCGGGCTGCTCCCCACGGTGCTCGGCGAACGCGCTCGCGACGGCATCGACTACCGCGCGCTCGCCACCTGCGTGGCCGGCGGTTTGGCCTTCGCCACCGTCTTCACGTTGTGGGTCGTGCCGCTGGCGTACACCGTCCTCGACGACCTCGTCGGAGCCAGCACGCGTGAGCTTCAGGCGCTGCGCGCGGCGTTCGCGCCGCGGCGCGCTCCGCAGCCAACCCAATCGCCGGCGAGTTGAGCGGCGGCGCGCGCGCGTAAGATCGTGCGCATGCAACCTGAAGAACGCGCCGCCGCGCTGGCCCGCATCGAGAGCGCACGCGAGCTGCTGGCGCCGCACCTGCGCCGCACCCCCACCGTGTACTCGCACACCTACAGCGAGTCGGTCGGCGCCGACGTGTACCTCAAGCTCGAGAACCTGCAGCGCACCGGCTCGTTCAAGGCGCGCGGAGCGTTGAACAAGGCGTTGCGGCTCGACGCGCAAGCGCGCGAGCGAGGACTGGTCGCCGCCTCCGCCGGCAACCACGCGCAGGGCGTCGCGCTCGCAGCGAAGCTGTGCAACGTGAAGGCGACGATCGTGATGCCGGAGGCCACGGCGCTGGTCAAGGTGCAGCGCACCGAGGGCTACGGAGCCGAGGTCGTGCTGCACGGCGAGAACTGGGACCAGAGCCAGGCGCGCGCGCTCGAACTCGCGGCCGAGCGCGGCATGACCATGGTCCATCCCTTCGACGATCAGGACGTGATCGACGGGCAAGGCACCGTCGGGCTGGAAATCCTCGACGACCTGCCGGACGTCGAGTGCATCGCCGTGGCGATCGGCGGCGGCGGACTCGCCTCGGGTCTGGCCCTGGCGGTCAAGGCGCGCGCGCCGCACGTGCGTGTCATCGGCGTGCAGGCCGCGGGCGCGGCGGCGATGAAGCGCAGCTTCGACGCGGGCGTGCGCGTGCGCGTCGATCGTCCGACGACGATCGCGGAGGGCATCAAGGTCGGCAACGTCGGCGTGCGCACCTTCGAACTCGTGCGCGAGCTGGTCGACGAGATCGTGACCGTGGACGACGGCGAGATCGCCGAGGCGATCGTCCAGACCATGGAGAAGAGCAAGCTCGTGGTCGAGGCCGCCGGCGTGGTCGGCCTGGCGGCGATCGCCTCGGGCAAGATCGCGCCGCGCGGCAAGCTGTGCGCCGTCATTTGCGGCGGCAACATCGACCTCAATCTGCTCGCGCGCCTGATCGAAGCCGGCATGGCCAATTCAGGCCGCTACCACCTCGTCGAGCTGCGCCTGTCGGACGCGCCGGGACAACTGCACCGCGCACTGGGCCTGATCGCGCTCGCCAAAGGCAACGTCGTGGACGTCCAGCACTACCGCGCCGGCTGGAAGGTGCCCGTGGGTTTCGTCGACGTCGAGATCCTGGTCGAGACGCGCGGACTGGCGCACGGCGTGGAGATCGACCAACGCCTGCGCGCCGAGGGCTTCGAGCTGCGCGCGCATTCGCACACGCCGCACTGAGGACGCGGCAGCGCGCGCGGCCGCGTCAGCCCGCGTTCAGCGCGCGAACGAAATGGACTTCGCGGCGCCGGGCGCGAGCGGCTCGGCCTTGGGCCCGCTGGCGTAGTCGAGCAGGCGCGAGAGCATCGGGCGCAGTTCGTGGCGCTTGACGATGCGGTCGAGCTGACCCTTCTCGAGCAAGAACTCCGCGCGCTGGAAGCCGGCGGGCAACTCCTGCTTGAGCGTCGTCGCGATCACGCGCGGCCCCGCGAAGCCGATCAAGGCGCCCGGTTCGGCGAGCGTGATGTCGCACACGCTCGCGAACGAGGCGGTGACGCCGCCCGTGGTCGGATGGGTCATGACGCAGATCGAGAAACCGCCGGCGTCGTTGAGCTCGGCCAGCGCCGCACAGGTCTTGGCCATCTGCATCAGCGACAGCACGCCCTCGTGCATGCGCGCGCCGCCGGAGCCCGTGAACATCACGACCGGGAGCTTGCGCTTGATCGCGACCTCGACGCCCAGCGCGATCTTCTCGCCCACCACCTCGCCCATCGAGCCGCCCAGGAAGCTGAAGTCGAGCACGATCAGCACGAGCTCGCGGCCCTGGATCTTTCCCGTGCCGCACAGCAGCGCTTCGTTCTGTCCCGTGCGCTTGACCGCCTTGCCGACCTTCTCGAGGTACGGCGAGCTGTCCTTGAACTCGAGCCGGTCCTGCGACGTGATCTCGGGGAACAGCTCCACCCAGGAGCCCTCGTCGAGCACCATCCCGATGCGCTCCTTGCCGGGCAGCGTGAAGTGGAATTCGCAGGTCGGGCAGACCCGGCCGCGCTCCTCGAGCTCCTTGCGGAAGATCATCGCCGAGCAGCTCTCGCACTTGAGCCACAGCCCCCCCGGCATGTCCTTCTTCTTGCGGAAGCGCGCGAAGCGCGTCTCGCTCAGGTCCTTGGGGGTCAGCTCGTCGGGCGCGCCGGCTTGGTCTTTCGCTTCGCTCATGGTGGTCCTTGGCTGGCCAGATCGTAGCAGGCCGCGCCGCCGCCTTCCGAACAGGAGACCGCGGGCCGCTGCGGGGCGTGCTCAGCCGCGCTGGGCGGCGGCGCCGAAGCGCTCCAACTCGCGCCCGGCGCTGGCTCGGAAGCCGGCGATGGTGGCGCGCATGTCGCGGGCCCCGAACACCGCCGAACCCGCGACGAAGCAGTTGGTCCCGGCCGCGGCGCACAGCGGCAAGGTCGCGTCATTGAGCCCGCCATCCATCTCGATGTCGCGCTCGAAACCGCGCTCGCGCAGCCAACGCACCTTGGTGAGCACCTCGGGCATGAACTTCTGCCCGCCGAAGCCCGGGAACACGCTCATCACGAGCACTAGATCCACGGCGTCGAGGTAGTCGGCGATGCGCTCGACCGGCGTGTCGGGGTTGATCGACACGCCGACCTTCGCGACGCCGTTGTCGCGGAACGCGCGCGCGACCTCGCGCGCCGCCGCGGCGTTCGCGCACACCTCGGCGTGGAACGTGAGCACGTGCGCGCCGGCCTTGGCGTAGTGCGCCGCGTAGCGCAACGGCTCGGTGATCATCAGGTGCACGTCGAGCGGGCGCTTGGCCACCTTGCCGATCGCCTCCACCACCGGCGGCCCGATGGTCATGTTCGGCACGAAGTGCCCGTCCATGACATCGACGTGCAGCCAATCGGCGCCCGCCGCTTCGACGCGCGCGATGTCGTCCGCCAGACGCACGAAGTCGGCCGAGAGGAGCGAGGGAGAGATCTGGATGGGCGGCGTGCGCATGCTGGCGCGCATCCTAGCCCAGGGCGCTGTGCGCCGAGCCTCGCGTCTCAGTTCGCGGTCGCCGCGCCGTCCGCGCTCCGCGGATCGCCGGCGAGGAGGATTCCGATCAGCCCGACGATCAGCAGCAGCCCGGTGAACGCAGCGCCGATCTCGAGCGGAATCGCAGCGGACACGCGACCACGTTCGATCTCGGCCGGCGCAGCGGCGCCCCCGGCGGCCAGAACGTTGTCGATCGTGGAGTGGCCCGCGGCGGCGCCGATCGCGCCCAGGGCGAGGGGCAGCAGCGCAAGCGCAAGAAACCAAGCGAACTGCGAGCGCGTCGAGCGGCCATCGAGCATCACGACGCCGACGCTGAGCAGCAGCAGGCCGACGAGCAGCGCGCCCAGCCCGAGTGCGCCAGCGTTTCGCAGGTACGTGAGCCATGCATCGAACATGAGCGGGAGTCCTCCGCTGGCATGCAACGCCGATGGGGTCCCGACGGTTCAGGCTGGCCGCCGGATTCACGGCCGCTCGAGCGCCGTTTTCCGCCGCGCTCAGTTTCGGCTCGGCGAGGTGTACACGCCCGCGCACCTCGCGCCCCTCGCTCGCGGCAGCCAGCGCAGTCGAATCCGCGAAAGCGACAGGAGGACCGTCGGCGCCGTCGTCCCTCTATCCTCGTGCGCCTCCGCGGCGCGGGGCCGACGTTCGGCTCCGTGCGCGCGACCGACGCGCTTCCCCATCCGCACCGCCGCCACCCATGGAACTCGCCATCCAGACCAGCGAACTGTCGCGCTCCTTCGACAGCTTCCGCGCCGTTGACAAAGTCGACCTGCGCGTCGAACGCGGCACGTTCTACGGATTCCTGGGCCCCAACGGCGCCGGCAAGTCGACGACCATCAAGATGTTGACGGGACTGCTTGCGCCCAGTTCGGGGCGCATCCGCGTGCTCGACCTCGACCCGCTCGACCACGCACAGTCGCTCGCGATGAAGGCGCGCATCGGCGTCGTGCCCGAGGATCTGGCGCTGTTCGACAACCTGACCGCGCGCGAGCACCTGACCTTCCTCGGACGCATGCACTCGATGGACAAGCAGGTGCTGCGCAAGCGCATCGACGAGTTGCTGCCGCTGCTCGACCTCGAGAAGGACGAACAGAAGCTGACGCTCGAGTACTCGCACGGGATGAAGAAGAAGCTCGCGCTCGCGGGCGCGCTGCTGCACGACCCGGACCTCTTGTTCCTCGATGAACCGTTCGAAGGCGTCGACGCCGTGGCCTCGCGCACGATCCGCCAGATCCTGGCCAGCTTCGTGGAGCGTGGTTCGACCGTGTTCCTCACCTCGCACGTGCTCGAGATCGTCGAGCGCCTGTGCACGCACGTCGGGATCATCAAGGGCGGACGGCTGGTCGAACAAACGGCGCTGGCGGAGCTCGGCAGCGGCGGCTCCCTCGAGCAGCGTTTTCTCGAGGTCGTCGGCGCCGACGCCGTCGCGGGCGCGCAGCTCAGCTGGCTCGGGGAGGCCAAAGCTTGAACTACAGCCACCTCCAGGCCGTCCTGTGGTTGCGCTGGCGCATCCTCGTCAACCGCATCCGACGCGGCGGAAAACTGGGCGGCGTGATGTTCGGCGTGCTCCTGTTCTGCGCCGCCTGCACCTCGCTGGGCCTGTTCGTGCTCGCCCTCGTGCTCGGGCTCACCACGTTGGAGAAAGCCACGCCCTTCGGGCTGATGGCGACGTGGGCCGGCCTCGCGCTCGCTTTCCTGTTCTTTTGGATGGTCGGACTCCTGACGGACCTGCAGCGCTCGGACTCGATGAGCTTCAAGCACCTGCTGCACCTGCCGGTCTCGCTGCGCTGGGTGTTCCTCTACAACTACTTGAGTTCGTTCGTCAGCTTCTCGGTCGGCATCTTCCTGCCCGCGATGCTCGGGCTGTGCATCGCGATGACCGTAGTGTTGGGGCCCGCGATGCTCGTGAGCATCCCGCTCGTGTTGGCCTACTTCGGGATGATCACCGCGCTCACGTACCAGCTGCGCGGCTGGCTCGCTCGGTTGATGGAAGACAAGCGCCGCGGGCGAACCGTCCTCGCCGCGCTCACGATGGGTTTCGTGCTCGTGCTGCAGGCGCCGAACCTGCTCAACCTCACGCGCCAGGAGTCGAGCCGCGCCGAACGTGAGCGGGTGCGGGCGGAACGCAGAGAGTTGCGCGAGACCATCGCGCGCGGCGGACCCGAGCGCGAGGCGGCCGAACAAGCGCTCGCGCGACTCGAGGCCCAAGAACGAACGGCCGAGGCCGAGCTCGACACGCAGGTCTCGTTCCTCGCGGCGGCGTTGCCGGTGGGCTGGCTCCCCTACGGAGTTCGCGCGACGCACGAGCGACGCTGGCTGCCGAGCGCGCTGTGCCTGCTCGGCATGCTCGGGATCTCCGGCTGGAGCTTGCAACGCTCCTACCGCACCACGCTCGACTTCACGACACGTGCGCGACGCGGCGGCTCGAACTCCGCGGCAAAGCCCACGAAGTCCGTCGCCAAGCCGGGCGCCGCGCGCAAGCCCTCGATGGTCGAGCGCACGCTTCCCTTCGTCGCCGATGCGGAGGCAGCGATCGCCTTTGCGACGTTGCGCGCCCTGCTGCGCGCGCCGGAGGCCAAGCTGCTGCTGCTCAGCCCGATCATCTTGCTCGGCCTGTTCGGCTTCCTGCTCGCCAAGAACCCGGCGCTCGATCAACTCGGCGACTACGCGCCGGCCATGAGCCTGGGCGCGGCCTCGACGGGTCTGTTGAGCATCATGCAGCTCATCCAGAACCAGTTCGGCCTCGACCGCGCCGGATTTCGAGCCTTCGTGCTTTCGCCTGTGCCGCGCGCGGTCGTTCTGCGAGGCAAGAACTTGGCCGTTGCACCGTTGGCGCTGGGCGTGGGCCTGGCGGCGCTCACCGGCCTCGCCTGCTTCGTGCCGCTCGACGCGTCGCACTTCCTCGGCGGCTGCCTGCAGATGGTCTCGGCCTATCTGCTGTTCTGCCTGGTGGGCAACACGATCTCGATCCTCGGCCCCATGCGCTTGAAGGAGAACGCGCTCAAGGCGGAGAACGTCAACGCGAAGACGATCCTGTGGCAACTGCTGTCGCTGGTCCTCATTCCCATCGTGCTCTCGCCGCTGCTGATCCCGTTCGGCGTCGAGTTCGCGCTGCGTGCGTTGGAACTCGAGACCGCGTTGCCGGTCTACTTGATCCTGCACGCGCTCGGACTGGCGGCGGTCGTGTTGCTCTACCGCTGGCTGATCCGACTGCAGGGCGAACTGCTGCAGGCGCGCGAGCAGCGCATCCTCGAACTCTTGACGCGAGTTTGAACGCTGAAGCCGCGACGCGCGCCCGATTGCAGGCGTTCGCGAGGGCCGAGGGAGCAGCGCTCGACAAGGCAGCCCGCGCGGAACGCTGGGTTCCGCGCGGGCTGCGTGAGAAAGAGAGCACGCCGAGCGAGCTCTGCGAAGAGTTAATGCGAAGCGTCAGGCCTTCAGCGCCGCGATGCCCGGCAGCGTCTTGCCCTCGAGCAATTCGAGCGAAGCGCCGCCGCCGGTCGAGACGTGCTTGACCTTCGAGGAGAGCTTCAGCATCTCGAGCGCCGCGACCGAGTCGCCGCCGCCCACGACGGTGTAGCCCTTGCACGCCGCGACGGCCTTGCCGACTGCAGCGGTGCCCTTGGCGAAGGCCGGCATCTCGAACACGCCCATCGGGCCGTTCCAAACCAGCGTCTGCGCCGCGGCGATCTTCTCCGCAAACAGCTTCTGCGACTTGGGACCGATGTCGAGCGCCATCCAACCGTCGGGGATCGACTCGACGACCTTGTTCGCCGCATCCGCAGCGAACTTGTCGGCGACGACGTGGTCGACGGGCAGGAGCAACTCGACCTTCTTGGCCTTGGCCTTCTCGAGCGCCTTCTTCACGACGTCGATGCGGTCGAGTTCGACCAGCGACTTGCCGATCGGCTGCCCCAGCACGTGCAGGAAGGTGTAGGCCATCCCGCCGCCGATGAGGATCGTGTCGCAGCGCTCGAGCAGGTTGTCGATGACGAGCAACTTGTCGGAGACCTTCGCGCCGCCGAGGATCGCCACCAGCGGACGCTTGGGCTGCTGCAGCACGCGACCGAAGGCTTCGATCTCCGCCTGCAGCAGCCGTCCGGCGACGGACGGCAGCAACTTGGCCACTTCGCTGACCGAGCACTCGGCGCGGTGCGACGTGCCGAAGGCGTCGTTCACGAACACGTCGCCGAGCTTCGCGTAAGCCGCGCTCAGCGCCGCATCGGCCTTCTGCTCACCGGCGTTGAAGCGCACGTTCTCGAGCAGGATCACGCTGCCCGCCGCCGCGCCGTTCACCGCGGCTTCCACCGCGGCGCCCGTGCTGTCGTCGAGCTTCAAGACCTTGCGCTTCAAGAGCTTCTCGAGCCGCTCCGCGACAGGGTTCAGGCGCAGCTTGTCGTCGACGCCCTTGGGACGGCCCAAGTGGCTCATCAACACCACGCAACGCGCGCCCTTGTCGAGCACTTCGCGGATCGTCGGCAACGCGGCGCGGATGCGCGTGTCGTCGCCGATCGCGCCCTTGTCGTCCTGCGGAACGTTGAAGTCCACGCGCATCAACACGCGCTTGTCCTTCAGCGTGAGCGCGTCGAGCCCCTGCGCCGACTTCGCGGCCGGTGCGCTCGACGCGCCGGTCATTTTCCCGCGGCGACGGTCTCCTTCGCGGCCTTGGGCAGCTTCATCTTGTTCGCGATGCGCATCAGCTCGACCACGCGGTTGGAGTAGCCCCACTCGTTGTCGTACCAAGCGACGAGCTTGACCATGCGGCCTTCCATGACCATCGTCGACTGCGAGTCGAAGATCGTGCTGTGCGGGTTGCGCACGATGTCGCTCGACACGAGTGGATCGGTCGAGAACTGCAGGATGCCCTTGAGCTCCTTGGACTTCGCCGCTTCGGCGTAGGCCGCGTTGAGCGTCTCGATCGTCGCGTCCTTGGCGAGTTCGGCGACCAGGTCCACCACCGAGCCATCCGGCACCGGCACGCGCAGCGCGACGCCGTCGAGCTTGCCCTTGAGCGCCGGGAGCACCTTGCCCACCGCGCGGGCCGCGCCCGTCGTGGTCGGGATGATGTTGAGCGCGGCAGCGCGCGCGCGGCGCAGGTCCTTGTGCGGCAGGTCGAGCACCTGCTGGTCGTTGGTGTAGGCGTGCACCGTCGTCATCAAGCCGCGCACGATGCCGAACTTCTCGTGGAGCACCTTGGCGAGCGGAGCGAGGCAGTTCGTCGTGCACGACGCGTTGGAGATGATGCGGTGCTCGGGCTTGAGATCGCCCTCGTTCACGCCCAGCACCACCATCGCGTCGATCTCGTCCTTGGGCGGCACGGTGAGCAGCACGCGCTTGGCGCCCGCGTCGATGTGCTTCTGGCACTGCTCGCGCGAGGTGAAGATGCCCGTCGACTCGACCACGAAATCGACGTCGTTCGCCTTGTGCGGCAGCGCGGCGGGATCCTTGATCGCCGTCACCGAGATCTTCTTGCCGTCGACCTTGATGGAGTCCTTGCCGGCCTCGACCTTGCCCGCGAACGGTCCGTGCACCGAGTCGAACTTGAGCAGATGCGCGAGCGTCGCCGGGTCGGTCAGGTCGTTGATGTGCACGACCTCGATGTCGGGGAATTTCGAGTGGATGACGCGGAAGACGTTGCGGCCGATGCGGCCGAAGCCGTTGATGGAGATGCGCATGCCCATGGGGGGCTCCTGGTGGTCGTGAGAAGTGAGCGCTGAGGCCCAGAAAAACGCGCAGCGAGGCTAGCGGGCGCGGAAATGTCCAGCAACTCGCACGCGGCCGTACAACGGCGCCCGAAAACAAGTCGCGGCGCTGCGCCGGGCATGCCGACCGTC
The DNA here is from genome assembly GCA_016795325.1 of Planctomycetota bacterium. GTDB lineage: Bacteria > Planctomycetota > UBA1135 > UBA1135 > WYBT01. The sequence goes on along the minus strand of JAEUHY010000015.1, from coordinate 906,706 downwards.
CTCGAAATCGGCGAGCGACGCGCACACAGGGCGGCCGGAAGCGCGGGTCGGCGATCCACGCGGCGACGCGTGTCCGGGCGAGCCGGGGACGCCCCAGGGCGCCGCTGAACGGCGCGCTGACGTCCTAAGTCCTTGGCGCGCGGCGCCTCGCGCTCGCGGCGCGCGATGCGGCCCAAAAAACGGGCAAGTGCCGCTCTCGCGCGCCGATGGACTGCCGCGCTTGCGCGGAGTGGAGTCCAATGTCCGTGAAGCGATCTTTCCCGTGCAAACCCACCCCTCGATCCGCGACCTGCCCGCGCCCCCGCCCCAGTGGCGCGAACGCTGGCCGACGCTGGCTCGCGCACTGGGAATTTCCGCCCGCGAGCCGGTGATCCTGGGCCTCTCGGGAGGCGCCGACAGCGTGCTGCTGCTGCACTGGCTGCACGCGGCCGAAGAGACTCCGGTCACGGCTGTGCACGTGCACCACGGACTGCGCGGCAGCGAGGCCGACGACGACGCGCAGTACTGCCGCGAGTTGTGCCGCGCGCTCGCGGTGCCGTTCCGCTTGCGGCGCGTCGACCTCGGCGCGGCCCACGGCTCGCTCGAAGAGGCCGCGCGCAAGGCGCGCTACGCGGCCCTGTTCGACGAGGCCCGCTCGGCGCGTGTGCGTGTACTGCTCACCGCCCACCACGCCGACGACGCCCTCGAAGGCGTCCTGATGCGCTGGGTGCGCGGCAGCGAGTTGCCCGGCCTCGTCGGGCCGCAACTCGACGCCCAACGCTGTTTGCCCGGCGGAGGCACGGTGCGCCTCGCGCGCCCCCTACTCGCGCTGCGCCGCGAGGAAATCCGGCGTTTGCTCGAGAGCGCAGGGCTGGGTTGGCGCGAGGACAGCTCGAACGTCGATGCGCGCTTCACGCGCAGCCGCGTGCGCAACCAACTCCTGCCGCGCTTGAGCGAAGTGTCCGGCGCCGAAGGGCTGGAGCACCTGCGCAACTTCGCGCGCGCCGTCGAGGACCTCGAACGCGACCTCAGCGAACGCACGGCGCAATTGGCCTGGGCCCCACTGCGCGGCGTCAGCGCCACCCGCCGCCGCGAGGACTCGAGCTTGGGCGGCGCGCTGCCGCGCTCGCGCCTGCGGACACTGCCGCGCGCGCTGCGCCGGCGCGCCCTGTGGCGTCTGCTCGTGGAAGCCACGCAGCACGCCCCCTCGCGCGATCAGCTCGACCGCATCGTCGGAGAACTCGACGACGCCGCCTGTGCGCGCCACGGCCTGCGCGGCGGCTGGCAGCTGCGCTTGAGCCCCTCGCGCGTCGAACTGCATCCCCCGCTCGAGGCCCTGCTCGCGGCGCGCGCCGGCGAGGCGCGGCAGCTCCGTCTGGGCTTCGCCGAAGCGCAGGGTGCGGCGCGCACCGCGCCCTGGGTCGCCTCGCTCGCCGCGCCCGAACACGGCTTCGTCCTGCCCGCGCCGGGCTCGGTGACGCTGCCCGACGGCCGGCGCGTGTTCGCCACGTTGATCGAAGCCGACGCCACGCGCGCCATCCCGCGCGAGCCGGGCGTGGTCGAGCTCGACGCCCGCGACCTGCCCACCAACCTGCGCGTGCGCTGGCCGGCGCCAGGGGATCGGTTTCACCCGCTCGGAGCGCGGGGCACGCGCGCGCTGCGGCGTTTCCTCGCCGACGCCGGCGTACCCGCTCGCGAGCGGCGCCTCGTGCCCCTGGTGTTCGCCGGCGACGAATTGCTGTGGGTGGCAGGACTGCGCCCAGCGCACCCGCGCCGCGTCAGCGCCTCTACCGGTCTGCGGCTGCGTTTGGAATTGCACTCGGGTCCGCAGCGCCGCTCCGCCCGCGACGAGCAGGAACCGGCGCCGCGCAAACGCTCGCACGGCGCCGCGCGCGGCGCGGGGCAGGCGCAGCAACTCGAATTGTTCGAAGGTTGATCCGCGCGTCCGCTGCGCGGACCGTGCGGCGAGCCCCACGCGCCCGTTTCCCGCGCGATCACGCTCCTGGCGAGCCCGCCCGCCGCTCGTTTCGCTCGCCGCCCGGCGGCGCGGAGCGCAGCGCACGACGCACGGCGCCGCATACGCTTGTGTGACTTGCCGCAGGGCCCGGGGTAACCTCTTCACCCCGTGTCCGCGCCCGCTACGAGCCGCGTCCGCTCCGCCTTGCCGTCCCGCACTGCGATCCTCCGGCTCAACCTCGAGCGCGTGCGCGAACGCCTCGCGGCGGCAGCGCACGGTTGCGGCCGCTCGCCCGGCGACGTGCAGCTCGTCGCCGTGACGAAGTCGGTCGACCCGCAGACGGCCCTGGAGCTGGCCCGCGAGCTCGCGAGCACCACGCACCGCGCGATCGAGCTGGGCGAGAACCGCGCCGAACTGTTGGAGGCCAAGGTCGCGAGCTTCCGAGCGTCCGGCGACCCCGTCGCCGCGGCTGTGCGCTGGAACATGATCGGCCACCTGCAGCGCAACAAGGCGCGCCGGGTGGCCGCGCTGGCCCACGCGGTGCACTCCGTCGACAGCGAGCGCCTGGCCCTCACCCTCGAACGCCTGGCTGCGGAGTTCGGGCGCGAGCTCGACCTGTACCTGGAAGTCGAACTGACCGGGCTGCCGACCCGCTCGGGGCTGCGCCCGGCGGAGTTGCTCGCGCTGTGCGAGAACGGGCTCGAGCTGCGCCACGCGCGCCTGCGCGGCCTGATGACCATGGCGGCGCCCGATCCGCTCGCGCGCGCCGGCGAACTCGCCACGCAGGACAACGCGCGCCGCACCTTCGCCCAGTTGCGCGAGCTCGGAGAGCGCCTGCCGCGCAGTCGTTTCGTCGACGGCCGCGTCGAACTCTCGATGGGCATGAGCGACGACCTCGAGGCCGCGGTCGCCGAAGGTGCGACACGCGTGCGCATCGGATCGGCCCTGTTCGAAGGCGTGTCGAGCGCGGATGCGCCGGAGGCGAGCGCATGAGCGCACCCGAACGCGAGAAGCGCCTGCTGCTCGAACTGGCGAACGATTCCCGTCCGCCCGTGGAGCTGCCGCGTTCGGGCGTGCTCTCGATCGGCGCCGACCGCGAGCGCGTCGACTTCGCGATCGAGGGCCAGGGTGTCGCGCCGGTGCACTGCGCGATCGGCCGCGTGAAGGGCGGCGGTTGGGCGCTCAAGGACTTGGGCTCCGAGTACGGCGTGATCGTGAACGGCGAGCGCGTCGCCTCGCGCAAGCTCGAGGTCGGCGACCTGATCCTGCTCGGCTCGCGCCGCGTGCGCGTGATCGACGGCGACGCGCCGCCGCCGCAGCCGACCAGCAGCGCTCCCGCAGCGAGTGCTGCGGCCAAATCCGAGTCGCCGGCGCGCGCTCGCGAGCTCGAAACCACGTCGTCGCTGGGCTCATCCCCGAGCTCATCCCCGAGCTCATCTCAGGGCTCGTCGACGCAGCAAGGCGCAGCGCTGCCGCAGGTGAAGGGCTACCGCGTGGAACGCCTGCTCGGCCGCGGCGGCATGGGCGCGGTGTACCTCGCGGTGCAGGAGAGCCTGGGCCGGCCGGTCGCGCTCAAGGTGCTCGCCGAGAAGCTCGCGGCCGACGTCGATTTCGTGCGCCGTTTCCAGTCGGAGGCGCGCGCCGCCGCTGCGCTCAACCACCCCAACGTCGTGACCGTGCACGACGTGTGGGAGGACTCCGGCCGGCACTTCCTGGCCATGGAGTACATGGACCGCGGCAACCTCGAGTCGCGCCTCGCACGCGGCGGCAAGTTGCCGATCAAGGAGGCGCTCGAGGTCCTCGGCGACGCGACCAAGGCGCTGGTCTACGCCGAACTGCGCGGCATCGTGCACCGCGACATCAAGCCGGCGAACTTGATGCAGAACTCGGTCGGCACGACGAAGCTCGCCGACCTGGGCCTCGCCATGCACCTCGAGGCCGAGGCCACCGAGGCGGACAACAAGAAGATCTTCGGCACGCCGCACTTCATCTCGCCCGAACAAGCTCGCGGCGAGAAGACCGACGTCCGCTCGGACATGTACTCGCTCGGCGCGACGATGTACCGGCTGCTCTCGGGACGCACGCCGTTCGAGGGCGCGACGACGCGCGACATCCTGCGCGGCCACTTCCTCGAGCAGCCCAAGCCGCTGAGCGAAGTCGCGCCCGAGGTGCGTCCCGAACTGGCGGCGATCGTCGAGCGGCTGCTGCGCAAGAAGCCCGACGAGCGCTTTCCGTCCGCCAACGTGCTCCTCACCGAGGTCGAGCGCGTCAAGAGCCTCACGCTGCACGGAGCGCCGGCGCCGGTGGCCGCGGCGGCCGGCGGAGGCTCGCGTTGGGCGCTCATCGGCGTCGGAGTGCTCGCGATCGCGGGCGCCGCGTGGTTTGCGACGCGCCCCGGCGACGACGAGCGTCCGCCGAACGGCGCCAACACGAACGGCGCGCAGGGCGCGAACGCGAACGCGGGCAACGACGTCGACGAGCCGCTCGACTCGCGAACCGCGCCGCAGCAACCCACTCCTCCGCCCGACAACGACACGGCGCTCAAGCTGCGCGAAACGGAGGCGGAAAACGCCTACCTGAAGCTGGCGCGCGATCTGACGGACGCAGAACGGCGCGACGCGCTCCGCGAACTCGCGCAGCGCTTCGAAGGCGCGACGGCGGCCGCACGCTTCACGCTCGAAGCCGAACAACTCAACGCCGCCGTCGAACGGCAGGCAGCTGCTCAGCAGAGCTCGTCCGCCGCGGTCGAGTCGTGGTTGCAACAGGCGCGCGCCGCGCTCGTCGACGGCGATCGAACGCGGCCGCTGGCCGACGCGCTGCGCGCGGTGCTGGCGCTGCCGACCACGCCCGAACTGAGCGTCGACACGGACTTCCTCGCGCGCCGCAAGGCGTTGATCAGCGGGGCCGTCGGCGCCGCGATCGACGAGTGCCGCGCCGCGCTCAAGGCCGCCGATGAGTCCGAGGCGCGCGGCGAATTCGACAACATCGAAGCGCGCCTGCGCCCGTGGCTCGCCGCGCTCGACCTGCCGGAGATGCCGCCGGCGCTGGGCCTGGACGCGATTCCGACGCTCGGCGATGTGATCGGGCTCAAGGGCCTCGTGCAGCGGCGCCTCGACGGGCTCGAGGCGGCGCGCGCGCGTTTCGTCGAACAGAAGGCGAGCGGCGACTCGAAGGCGCTCTCGGACGCCATGCGCGGACCCGATGGCATCGAACAGGCGCTCGCGCGCCTCGATCTCGCGGCGCTGGAGCGACGCTTGACGGGGCTCGAGGGCGCGCTCGCGACGCCGCAGTCCAAGCAGTGGGCCAGCGAATGGCGCGCGCAACTCGACGACGCGCGTGCAGCCTTCGCCGCGCTGGCGCGCGAATTCGACGCCGGCGGCTGGCGCCGCAAGGGACTGCTCGACCCGCGCTCGCGCGGCCGCGCGAGTCGCGATGCGATCGCCGTCAGCGCCGAGGGCGTGCTGTTCAAGGACGATGCGACGGGCGACCTCGCGCCCTGGTCGGCGTTCGGCGCGCATCCGCTCGAGTTGCACCAGCTGTTCCTGCAGCGCCTCTCGCGCGAGTACGACGCGCGCGAGAAGCGCGGCATCGAATTGCTCGTGCGCTCGGCGGCGGTCGCTCAGACCGTGGCGGAGGTCGCCGACCTGCTGCACCCGAGCACGCCCGGCGTGCTCAGCGACGACGAAGTGCGCGCCATCCGCGCAGCCTTCGAAGCGGCGCGCACCTGGGCGCCGGGCGGCGCGGCGCCGCAGGCCGTCGATTCCGAGGCGCAAGCCGCCGAACTGCTCATCGAAGCCGTGCGCGCGACGAGCGCCGGCTCGTGGTCGCTCGCGGCGGCCAGGCTCGACGAGTTGCTGCGCGAGCACTCCGACACGCTGCTCGTGCGCCTGCTCTCGGACGGACGCGGCGCGAAGCTCGGCGACGGTCGATGAGCGGCGCCGAGCGCGCGCTCGAACTCGGCGGCGACGAGCACGCCTGCCGACTCTCGCTGCGCGCCCAGCCCGGAGCGCGCCGCAGCGGTGTGGTCGGACTGTGGAACGGGCATCTCAAGGTGGCTGTGCGCGCTCCGGCCGAGGACGGACGCGCCAACGAGGAGTTGCTCAGCGTTCTCGCCGAGGCGTTGGAGCTCCCGCGGCGCGCGCTCACGCTGGAGCGCGGCGCGCAGGCGCGGCTCAAGCAGGTCTCGATCGCGGCGCCGCGCTCGCAGATCGCCGCGCGCCTGCAAGCGCTGCTCGAGCCCGGCGACGGGCCGACGGAGAGCGCGCCTCGCGCGTAGCGACTTGAAGCGCGCGAGCGGTCGCGGAGCGCACCGCAGCGCTAGGCCCGCGTCATCGCGATCGCGAGCCGGGTCGCCACTCAACGCGCCGCCGTGGAGCGCTTGTCCGTAGGGATTTCGCCGGGCCATCCACGCAACAAGTCGCTGCCGCTTCACCCCAGATCGCGCGGCCGCAGTAGATCCCGGTGAGAGCCGCGGGCTAGCATCCCCCGCCACATGAAGCCCAGCTCCGAACTCGACGAAAGCGTGGCGCGCGCCCTGCAAGCGGCCGACCGCGCCAAGCTGCCTCGACCTGCGGCTCTGCTCTCCCTCGCAACCGGCCTGGGAACCTTGGCGGGACGCCTGACGAACAGCGGCCGACTGCCGTTCTCCAAGCTCGACGGAGCGCCCCAGCGCTGGCGCGACGTGCTGCTGCACTACGGAGAACTCGAAGGCGCGACGCTCTGGCTGTACGAAGACGCGCCCGCGGACGCGGCGCCGCAGGAACCGGCCTGGAGTTCGGTCTTCCCGGTGTGGCTCGCGGGCGCCGCGGGCGCGGCGACGCTCATCCACGTGTGCGCGGGCGCCGCGACGGCGCCGACAGCCTCGGGCGGACTGCGCGCTGGCACGCTCGCGCTCGTCCGCGACCACCTGAACCTCAGCGGCGGCACTCCGCTGCTCGGCCTGGGCGCCAGTCGACTCGGTGCGCAATTCCCCGACCAAACGCGCACCCACGATGCGCACCTGCGCCGTCAAGCTGCGGCCTTGTGCGCGCAGCTCGGCCTGGAGGCGCGCGAGTGCGTCGCCGCGTGCACGCTCGGCCCGACGCTGGAAACGCCGGCCGAGCGCGCGGCCTGGGCAGCGCTCGGCGCGCAGGTCAGCGCACAGCGGCTCATCGAACCGCTGCACGCGGCGGCCCACGCAGGACTGGGCGTGCTCGCCGTGGCGCCGGTGATCGCCGAGGGCGGGGAAGAGCTCGATCTCGCCAAGCTGGCCGCACGCGCCAGCGCGCTCGCGCCGGCGATCGACGATCTGCTCGTGAGCCTCGTGCGCGCCGCGCGCGTCGAGGCCTTCGAACGCTCGCGCGAGGGACGGCGCGAAGCATGAGGCGCCTGGCGGTGCTCGCGTCCGGCGGCGGTCGCAGTCTCGAGAACCTGGCGGACAAGATCGGCGCGGGCGAACTCGACGCCGAGCTCGCGCTCGTGCTCGTGAACACGCCCGACGCCGGAGCGATCGCACGCGCGCAGCGCCTGCGCTTGGAGCTCGCCGTCGTCGATCACCGCAGCTTCGCGACTCCCAGCGAGTTCAGCGCGGCCGTGTTTCGCGAGATCGACGCGCGCCAGATCGACCTCGTGGTGCTCGCCGGGTTCCTGCGGCTGCTGCTGATCCCTGAGCGTTGGCGCGGACGCGTGATCAACATCCACCCGGCGCTGCTGCCGAAGTTCGGCGGCAAGGGCTACTACGGCGACCGCGTTCACGCCGCCGTGCTGGCCGCAGGTGAGGACGTGACCGGCTGCACCGTGCACTACGTGACGAACGAGTACGACGCCGGCCCCCCACTGCTCCAGCGGCGCGTGCCGGTGAAGCCCGGCGACGACGCGCACACGCTGGCGGCGCGTGTGTTCGAAGAAGAGAAGATCGCGCTGCCCGAGGCGATCGCCTTGCACTTCGCCGATCCGCGCCCGGCGCCGCCTACCGATTCAGCGCCGCGAAGGTGACGAGCGCCAAAGTGGGCGCGCCGACTCCGAGCGCGCTCTGGAAACGACACGCCGATCGAGTGCGCGAGAGCGATGGCGCAGCGCGACCGCTCCGCGGGCGGCGCAGGGCGCGTCGAGCTCACCCACGGCGCGAGCGGCTGCGGCGCAGGGCGAGCTCCACGAGCGCCTCGAGCTCCGGCGCGTGTTCGTCAGCGGCCAGCGCACGGGCAGCCTGCGCCACGACCGCGCACTCGCTCCAACGCTTGCGTTGCGCGAGCGCCCGCGCGAGTCCGCGCAAACGCGCCCACTCAAGCAGCTGCGTAGGCGCCGCGCTGGAAACCGCCGCAGCGGGCGCGAGTTCGAGGCCGCCCAAGTGCGCGCACAGCGTCGCGAGGCTCAACACGTCGTCGCGGTTGTGCGCGAACACGCGCTCGAGGCGGTGCGGCCGACCGGCGAGGAAGTCGTACCAGGCCTCTGGCGCGTACGCCCCGGAAAGATCGTCCTCGCGCACCAGTCCGCACAGCACGCGCTCGAGCGTCGCGAGCCGTGCGTCGGCGAGCGCCGGCCGGTACAGCGCGCGCAGCGGATGGTAGAGGTCGAGGTGCGCGCGGTCCTTGAAGGGCGGCCGCACGCCGTGCACGCGCATCTTGTCCTCGAGCCGGTGGCGATCGAAGGTCTTGCCGAAGAACGTGACGAGCGCCTGCGCGCCCTCGATGCGTTCGGCGACCTCGAGCAAGAGCGCCGCTTCTTCCTCGGGACCGCGCAAGAAGCCCTGCCAGAGCACGAATTCGCGCGCTTCGATCCAGCCCAGCCCGACCAGGAAGGCCTTGGTCCCCGCGCCGCCCGAGAGGCCGGTGGTTTCGATGTCGAGGAACAGCGCGCGCCGCGGATCGAACTCGCGCAGACGCTCGTCGCCCGTCAGGAGCAAGAACAGCTCCGCGCGCACGTCGAGCACGCGCTCCAGCGATTCGAGGCCGTGGCGCTGCTCGAGTGGGAAGCGCACCTCGCGCACGGCGAAGGCCCCGCGCGGCGTGTGAGCTTCGCGCAGGTCGCAGGGCGCGCCGAGCGTGCGCTGGCCCGCCGGAGCGAGCGGCGCCGCTTGGAGAGTGCGTTGTGCGCGCGACTTCCACCACGCCGGAAGTTCGGGGGGCGACGTCGGATCGGCGGCCGTGCGGGGGTCCAGCGCTGGCCCATTCAGCGCACTCGCAGTGGAAGCCGCTGCGTCGTGCGTGCGTTGCTCGCTGGTGCGCTGCTCACGCAAGCCCGCGTCGCGCGCGCTTGCCTCGCTCGCGCTCGGTGCATGCGTCGGCGTCGAGCCTGAGGCGATCGCATCGACGTCGTGCGCTTGCTCCCGCGTGTCCTCTGCGTTCGACACGCTCGCCTCGCGCAGCGCGTCCGACGCGGACTTCGCTGGCGCTTCGCGGCGCAGGCGCGCGAGCCGGTCCCGGAACGAAGCATCCACGGCAGCCGCTCAGGGCTGAATCGACTCGGCGTCCGCGGGCCGCGGCTGCGGTCGCGCGCCTTGCGAGAGATGGCGCAGGATGCGCAGCGCCGCGGGCTTGCCGAGCGCGCCGGCCTCGGCGAGCGGTCCCACGCACGCGGGGCAGCCCAGTTTGCAGGCGCAGCGCTCCACGATGCTCAAGGCCGCCGCGACCACATCGCGGTGCGACTCGAACAGCGTTTCGGTCAGTCCCACGCCGCCCTGCACGCGGTCGTACAGCACGATCGCCGGCCGGCCGAAGGTCGGTGAACGGACCTCGCTCGCCAGGCCCAGATCGCTCGGCTGGCAGCGCAGGAACAGCGGCGCGACGCGGCGCAGCAGCGACCCGACGCTGCGCCACGCGGCGCCGCGTTCGGGGCCGACGAGCTCCAGGGCTTCGGCGCTCGCCTCGGACAGCGTGAGCACGAAGGCCTGCGTGTCGAGCTCCTCGGGCGGCAGGTGGATGTCCTCGCAGCCGACGTTCTCGCGCGTGTAGAAGCGGATCTTCTTGTACTGCGTCGCCAGCGTCGTGACGTGCACTTCGCCCGACCAGATCGAGTAATCCTCGCCGCCGCCTTGGCGCTCGCGCTCGCCGCGCCGCTCCACGCGCAACAACTGCCAGCTCGTGTCGACTTCGGCCTCGGTGAAGTAGTCGCTGTCGACGTTGCGCACGTACGCGCGGCGGTTCTCGTAGTCGAAGCGCTCGACCTTCCAGGTCTCCCCTTCCATCTGGTAGATCGCGCCTTCGTGGCAGGTGGTGAGCGAACCCGCGCGGTCGATCTCGCCGATCGCCTTCTTCGACTCGGCGTCGAGGATCAGCACGTTGTCGGGCCCGCCGCTGGCGAGCGGCACGTCCTGCGCCGGATACGCATCGGCCATCCAGTGCCACGTGTCTCCGCGCTTGAGGAGCAGCTTCGACTCGCCCGCGAGGTAGTCGAGCACGTCGGCGACGTGCGGTGCGCCTCCGAACGCGCCGCTCCCAAGCTCCGGCTCGTGGAAGGGCAACTCGAAGGCCGCGCACTTGAGCTGCTCGGAGAGGATCACGAGGTTGTTCGGATCGAGGCCGAGCTTCTCGCGCGGCGCTTCGAACAGGTAGTTGGGGCTCGCGGCGAGGTACTGGTCGAGCGGGTCGGAGCGCGCGATCAACACGGTGAGGCTCGACTGGCCGCGGCGGCCGGCGCGGCCGGCGCGCTGCCAGAACGAAGCTTGCGAGCCCGGATATCCGACGAGCACGGCGACATCGAGCCGGCCGATGTCGACGCCGAGCTCGAGCGCGTTGGTCGAGACCACGATCTTGATCGCGCCGCGGCGCAGCCCGTCCTCGATCTCGCGCCGGTGCAGCGGCAGGTAGCCGCCGCGGTAGCCGCGGATTTCCTCGGGCTCGAGGCCCATCGAACCCGCGCACTCCTTGAGGTAACGCGTGAGCACCTCGACCGCGGTGCGCTGCTGGCAGAAGAAGATCGCCTGGCGATCGGGCCCGCAGATCGCGAGCGCGAGCCGGCGCGCCTCCTCGAGCGCGTTCGCGCGCAAACCCGCCACGGGATCGAGCAAGGGCGGGTTGTAGACGCCGAACACACGCGCGCCAGCGGGCGAGCCGTCTTCGTCGACGACGCGCACCGTGCGGCCGGTGAGCGCTCGCGCGTGCTCGACGCCGTCCCGCAAGGTGGCCGACGAGAGGATGAACTGCGGCCGGCTGTGGTAGTGCTCGGCGATGCGCAGCAGGCGCCGTACGACGTTGGCGACGCTGGAGCCGAACACGCCGCACAGCGTGTGCGCTTCGTCGATCACGATCGTGCGCAGGCTGGTGAAGAACTCCGACCACTTCGCGTGGTTGGGCAGGATGCCTGCGTGCAGCATCCACGGGTTGGTGAGCACCACGTGCCCGTCGTCGCGCAGCGCGCGCCGCACGCTCGGCGGCGTGTCGCCGTCGTAGGTGAAGCTGCGCCAGTTCTCGCCCAAGGCTGCGATCAGCTCGTTGAGGTTCGCGCTCTGGTCCTGCGACAGCGCCTTCGTCGGAAAGAGCATCAGCGCACGCGCGTCGCCCTTGGACTCGAGCAAGCGCTGCACGACGGGCGCCACGTAACACAGCGTCTTTCCCGACGCCGTCGGCGTGCCGATCAGCACATCCTCACCCGCGAGCGCGGCTTCGATGGCCTGCGCCTGATGGGTGTACAGGCGCGTCTGGCCGCGTGCGGTGAGTTGCTCGCGCAGCCGCGGGTGTAGCGCCGCGGGCAGCGACACCGAGCGCTCCTCGCGCGGCGGAACTTCGCGCCAGTGCGAAAAACGCGTCGACAGCTCGGGGTCGTCGCGCAGGGCGCGGGCGAGTTCGAGCGCGTCGCCGCCGCTGCGTGCGCGGCGTGCGCTGCCGCGTCGCGCCGAAGGCGCGCGGGTGTCGGGCGCTGAGGGCGCGCGGGTGTCGGGCTCGGCAGGCTTGCGCCGCTCGTCGCCCCCACCCCCAGCTCGCTGTTCCCTCATCTTCTTGCGCCCCCTGCGCGGAAGTTAGGGCTTTGGAAGGGTCGCCGCAAGCAGCGTCCGCGGCGCGCTAGTCGCCGGCGAGCAGCGGGACGAGCGCGTTGTAGAGCTCGGCGCCGACCACCGCGTACTGGCTGCCGGTGCGGTAGACGATCGCCTCTGCGCCGTCGACCTGCGCGCGGCCGAGCACGAACGAGATCACGGCGCCGCTGAACGTCGCGAGTTGGACTTCGAGCGGCTCGACGAGCAGGTCGTCGCCGCGGCGCAGCATGCGGGTCGCCCGCATCGAGAGCAGCCGGTCGACGAGCCGCGCGAACTCCTTCGCTTCGGTCTCCATCCCCACCCGCGCCCAGTGCCCGTGCTCATCGCGCGCCCACTTGCGCGTGACGGCGCCGAACTTCGCCTCGATGTACGAGGTGTCCATCTCGAGTTGTTTGTGCAGCAACAGGCTCTGGAACGAGCTGGCTTCGCTGCGCACGAGTTCCAGCACGCGCGGGGAAAGCAGCGTCACGAGCTCGTCGCCGTCGCGTTTGAAAAGCACGCCCTCCGCGCCATCGGCCGTGCGCACGGCCGCACCCAGCGATCCGCCGAGGCTCGCTGCGCCCAGCTGCAGTTCGATGCGTCCACGGACGTCCTCGGCGCCCATGCGCTTGTCGAAGTACAGCTGCTCCACGCGCGCCTGCTCGATCACGCTGAGCGCCTGCGAGACGAGCGTGTCGTCGGCGGCGACCTCCGACAGCACTTCGCGACCGTCGCGCCGCCCGGTGACGCGCCACGTGCGCTGGTCGAGCCGGAACGAGATCTCGCCGCCTTCGTAGGACAGCGCGAGCCCGGTGACCTCGGCGCGCGCGGCGCGCGTGAAGCTGCGGTCGACGAGCCCTTCGCTCGGCGGCAGGCACAGGCCGATCCCCAGCGGCGAAACGCGGTAGACGTAGGGGCGATCTTCGCGCGTGACGTACCACATCTCACCCTGCGGTTCAGGCGCGAAACGCACGGCCTGCGTCACGCCGCGCGCATCCACGACGGCGATTCGAGCGGCGGGCTGCGCCAAGCCGTAGTGCTCGAGCGGCGCGGGCGCGTCGATGAAGCTCTCGGCGCGCAGCATCACCAGCGCACCGACGAGCGTGGCCATCTGGCGCGGATCGAGCTGTGCGACGAATGGCGCTGTGGAGCGCCACTCGCCGTCGAGCACTGCGCTGAGCGCGACGGGCATCGCCTCGGCGCCCGACATGGGCAAGCCGCCTTCGCGCGTGAGCTCGACCACCGAGCGCGCGTCGAAATCCATGATCAGGTGCGAGCGCCAGCCGGGCAGGTCGCGCTCGAGCACCGTGTCCAGCGCGCGTTCCGTGCGTCCGAGCACGCCGTCGCGACGCGTGTACACGTACTGATCGCCGATGTCGACCTCGCCGATCTCGATGCGCGTCACGCGCGGTTTGCCCGAGACCGTCTCGGTGATTTCGAGCACGACCCGCGGCGGATCGAGGCGCAGCTTGCTGATGTCCTCCACCAGCGGCGGTCGCAGGCTCTGCGTCTCGAGCGAGCTGAACAGCGCCTCCATCACCGCGACATCCGCGGGGAAGTCGAGCGGATCCACGATCTGCCAGCGCCCGTCGGAGGTGCGCTCCAGGCGCATCTGCAGCGAGCGCTCGAGGTTGTCGATGCGCACACCGGTCACGCGGCCACGCTCGAAGCCCTCGAGCAGAGCGACGTCGAGTTTGGCGCGTTGCTCGCCCTCCTCGCGCAGTTGCCAAAAGGCGAGCCCAGCGAGCGCGGCGACGACGACGAACAGGAGCAGAAGGCTGCGAAGGTGCATGGTCACTTGCGGCGGCGCCAGGCGAGCACGACGCCCGCCAGTCCGCACAGGAGCGGCAGTCCGAACAGCGCGGTGTAGTTGAGCGCAGCGACGGTGTTCTCGTCTTGCACGATGCGGCGGTCGTCGATGCGCGGTGCGATCCGCAGCCGTTCTTCGCGCTCGGCGAGCCAGTTGAAGCTGTTGAGCACTAGGTCGCGGTTGGGCTCGATCGAACCGTTCGAGAACGCGTCGGCGCCGCCGTACACGAGCACGCGCGAGCGTTCGGCCGCGGCAGCCTCGGGATCGCTCGAGCGCGGCTTCGCCGGTCGGAAATTGACCGCGAACGCCAGCACGCTCGAGCCCATCTCGCCCTCGCGCGCCACGTCGGGCCGGAAATCGTACTCACCCTTGGAGTTGGGCAGGTCGCGCCACGACGTCCCCGGGCTGCGGATGATGTCGACCACGGCCGCATTCGGCGGCGCACCGGCGTCGTTGCGAGCCAGCGGCCGAACGTTGGGCAATCCCACGTACTTCTCGGCGCGCCAAATCGACTCGGTGATCGGATGGCGCGGATCGATGCCGCGGCCGCCGCTCACGATCGTGGCGCACTCGCGCCGACCGCTGATCACCTCGCCGAAGGAGTTGGCGATCGGCTGCGCGACCAGGCCCGGCTCCACGCGCACTCCGAAGCGCTCGACGAAGCGCTCGATCGAGTCCGCGTTGCGCAGCGCGGCGTCGTCGCTGGTCGCGGCCACGAGCAACCGACCGCCGGACTGGACGAACGCATCCAGCGACTCGAGCTCGGCGCGCTCGAAGGGCTGGCGCGCGTCGAACACGACCACGATGCGCACGTCGTCGGCGATGCGCGGCATCGAGCGCCAGTCCCAGCGCTCGGCGTTGAAACCGTCCGCGGTCAGCGCCGTCTGGAGCTTGCCCAGGCCCAGGCTCGACTCGACCTCGTAGAGGTCACGCTCGCCGTGGCCCGTGGTGAACAGCACGCGCGGACGCTGGTCGATCGTCACACGCAGGATCGCATTGGCCAGCGCCGACTCGCCCAGGAAGGCCTCGATCGACGGATCTTGGCGCAGGTTCGGGTTGCCGGGATTCACGCGCACGAGGTCGCGCAGCAGGCGCAACACGACGCGCTTGCCATCCAGTTCGACGACGACGACGTTGGGCTCGCTGAGCCCGAGCTCCTTCATGCGCGTCTGCACCGCCGCGAGGTCGCGCAGGTCGTGGTCGATGTGGCGGAACTTCGAAGGAAACTGGCTGCGGGCGATGTAGAGCAACTCGCGCATGCGCCGCTGCGCTTCCGCTGCGACTTGGTCGAGCGGCGCGGCTTCGGCCTGGAAGAACACATCGACGCCGATGCGGTCCTTCGCCTTCTCGATCAGGCCCGCGAGCGCCGGGTCGAGCGTGTTGAGCTTCGACGTCGTGAGGTCGACGCGGGCGCGCAAGCCCGGTCGCGACGAGAGCCACGTCAGCAGCGCAGCGCACGAAAAGGCCAGCAACACCAGCGCGCCCACCTGCGCGCCGATCGACAGCTTCGTGGCGCGTGAGACGCGCTGTTCGGCCCCGGGTTTCAGCTCCATCGGCGCTTCTCCAGCAAACGGGTGGCGACGAACACGAAGAACGCGATCCAGGCGGCGAAGAACACCAGATGTTTGGTGTCGAGCACGCCGATGCCGAACGAGGACTGGTACTGCGAAACCACGCTCGCGTGGCCGAGTGCGACCTTGGCCCAGTGGCCCGCCGGAAGTTTGAGCAGCGCGTCGAGCGAGGGCAGCACGATCACCAGGAAGTTCATCACCACGGCCGCGAAGGCCGCGAGGATCGGCGTGCTGCTGAGCGCGCTCGCGACGAGCCCGATCGACGAGAACAGGCACGACACCAACGTCGCACCGAACACGCCCGAGATCGCCGGGATCCAGTCGGGTCGCACGCCTAGCAAGTGCGCGGCGCCGCCGTACAAGAGCACGCTCGACCACAACAGCCCCATGAACGTGGTCGCGGCGGCGAGCTTGCCCAGCACGACGGCGACGTCGGTCGCGGGCGCGGTGAGCAGAAACTCGAGCACACCCGAGCGCGCCTCCTCGCTGATCATGCGCATCGTGAGCAGCGGCGGCAGCAGCAACATGAACCACCAGAACACGTCGCCCGCGAGCGCCAGTTGCATGGCCGCGCGCAGGTCGCGGCCGGTCACGCTGACCAGATAGAAGATGAAGATGTAGCCGTGCGCGAAGAGCGCGATGGTCAGCAGGATCCAGGCCAGCGGCGAGAGGAACAGGCCCGCCAGTTCACGGCGGTAGATCGTCCACAGTCCTTGCATCGTTCGAAGAGCTAGCGTCGGAGCAGATGGGTTCGAGGCGCTGCGCTACTCAGCGCGCGGCGCGTCGTCGATCGCCTTGGGGCGCGACAGATCGCGGCTCGCGCCCTGGTCGAAGGGGTTGAGGTTGTAGACCACGCGCGGAGCGGCAGGCTTCTCGGCGGACTTCTCGCCCGGCGCCGGAGCGCTGGGCGCGGCCGCCTCGAACGGGTTGAGCGGTCGGAAGCTGCTCGGGGCCGCCGCGGGCGCGCTCGCGGGCGCAGCGCGCAGTTGCGCGTCGACCTGCAGCGTCACGGCGCCGCTCGGCGCCGCACTCGCCGCAGCCGGAGCGCTCGCGCCGTCCTCGGGTGTTTCGAGCGGC
Source organism: Planctomycetota bacterium (assembly GCA_016795325.1). Lineage (GTDB taxonomy): Bacteria > Planctomycetota > UBA1135 > UBA1135 > WYBT01. Next base: position 890,387 of record JAEUHY010000015.1, on the reverse strand, counting down.
AGGTCGAGCGCGATGCGCGCGAAGAGTTGCTCGAGCGTCGGCTTGCGCCACGACAACTCACGCAGCGCCCACTTCTTCGACGCGGCCAGCGCGCCGACGTCCTCGCGCAGATCTTCGACGCACGGCACTTCGAACACGTGGTGGATGCCGAGGCGTCCGCGGTCGCGCACGGCGCCCGCGCCCTTGATCGCGCCGAGCAAACGCGCGGCCCCCGCGGCGTCCGGACCGACCACCGCTTCGACGCGCACGTAACTTCCGCCGCCGAGCTTGTGCAGCAGCGCGTCCTTGCTTCCGTCGGCCGCGATGCGTCCGTGGCTGAGGATGATCACGCGCGGACAGACCGCTTCGATCTCGGGCAGGATGTGCGACGAGAGCAGCACGGTGTGCTCGCGCGCGAGTTCGGTCAGCAGCTTGCGGATCTCCAAGCGCTGCAGCGGGTCGAGGCCGCTCGTGGGCTCGTCGAGGATCAGCACCTGCGGGTCGGGAAGCAGCGCCACGGCGATGCCGACGCGCTGCCGCTGGCCGCGCGAGAGCTGGCCGATGATCGAGCGCGAACGGTCGGCGATGCCTGCGCGTTCGAGCACGCGCGGAATGCGCTGTCGGCGCTCGGCGCGCGAGAGTCCGTGCAATCGGCCCTGGAACTCGAGCATCTCCTCGACGCGTAGTTCCGCGTACAGCGGCACCGACTCGGGGAGGTAGCCGATGCGCTTGCGCACCTCCATCGACTGACGCAGCACGTCGAAGCCCGCCACGACCGCGACGCCCTCCGTCGCCGGCAGGTAGCCGGCGAGGATGCGCATGGTGGTGGTCTTGCCCGCGCCGTTGGGGCCCAGGAAGCCGACGACCTCGCCCTTCTCGAGTTGGAAATCGAGCGCTTCGACAGCCGTGACAGCGCCGAAGCGCCGCGTCAATCCACGTACGGTGATCACGATGCGCGGAGCCTAGCGAAAGTTGCGTGCCAGCAGAGCGATTCGATGCGCGACGCTGGCGTGCTCGCGCGACGGGTACGGCGCTCGCGCCGCATCGTGAGGCCGCCGCATGCCGGCGCTTGGAGAGTTCGCAGCGCGAAAGAAGGCCTCGCGAGCGCGTCGAGTCGCCGTCGGCCCGCGGCGCACGGGGCGCAAACGCAGCGCGGGGCGTGCGGTTCAGCCGCACACCCCGCGAGCGAGATCGCACGGCGCCCTGCGCGGGCGCAGCGCGGAGCTCTCAGCGCTTGACTTCGAAGTCCGCGTCAACCGGCTCGTCGCCGCCGTCGCGCGCACCCTTGCGGCCAGCCCCACTGGCGCGCTGGCCCGCCTCCGGCTGCGGCTCCGCAGCCTTCGCGCCACCTGCCGCGCCCGCGGCCCCGGCGGCGGCCTCCTGCTGCGCCTTGTAGAGCACCTCGCCGAGCTTGTGCGACTTGGTGCGGAAATCGTTGAGCGCGGCTTCGAGCGCGGCCTGATCTTCGCCCTCGGCGGCCTTCTTCAGCGCCTCGCGCGCCTGCTCGATCGCCTTGACCTCGGCCTCGCTGAGCTTGCCCTTGTGCTCGCCCAGCGCCTTGTCGGTCTCGTGCACGACCGCGTCCGCCTGGTTCTTCAGGTCGATCAGCTCGCGCCGCTTCTTGTCCTCGGCCGCGTGCGCCTCGGCGTCGCGCCGCATGCGCTCGACCTCGTCCTTCGACAGGCCCGAGCTCGATTCGATGCGGATGCGCTGCTCCTTGCCCGTGCCCTTGTCCTTGGCGCGCACGTTCAAGATGCCGTTCGCATCGATGTCGAAGGTCACTTCGATCTGCGGCACGCCACGCGGCGCGGGAGCGATGCCGTCGAGGTGGAACCGACCGAGCGAGCGGTTGTCGCGGGCGAACTCGCGCTCGCCCTGCAGCACGTGGATCTCCACCGAGGGCTGGCTGTCGCTGGCCGTCGAGAAGACCTGGCTCTTGGAGGTCGGGATCGTGGTGTTGCGTTCGATGAGCTTGGTCGACACGCCGCCGAGCGTCTCGATGCCCAGCGACAGCGGAGTCACGTCGAGCAGCACGACGTCCTTGACCTCACCGCCGAGGATGCCGCCCTGGATCGCGGCGCCGACCGCCACGGCTTCGTCGGGGTTGACCGACTTGTTGGGCTCGCGGCCGAAGATCTTCTTCGCCATCGCGAGCACCGCCGGCGTGCGCGTTTGACCGCCGACCAAGATCACGTCGTCGATCTGGCTCGGCTGGAGGCCCGAGTCCTTGAGCGCCTGCAGGCACGGGCCCTTGGTGCGCTCGATCAGACCTTCGACGAGTTGCTCGAACTTGGCGCGCGTGAGCTGCACGTGCAGGTGCTTGGGACCCGACGCGTCCGCCGTGATGAACGGCAGGTTGACGTCGGTCTGCGCAGCGCTCGAGAGCTCGATCTTGGCCTTCTCGCAGGCTTCCTTGAGGCGCTGGAGCGCCATCGGATCCTTGCGCACGTCGATGCCGGTCGACTTCTGGAATTCGCCGGCGACGTACTGCATCAGCACGTCGTCGAAGTCATCGCCGCCCAGGTGCGTGTCGCCGTTGGTGGCGAGCACTTCGAACACGCCGTCGCCGATCTCGAGGATCGAGATGTCGAACGTGCCGCCGCCCAGGTCGTACACGGCGACCTTGCCGCTCTTCTTCTTGTCGAGTCCGTAGGCGAGCGTCGCCGCGGTCGGTTCGTTGATGATGCGCTCGACCGTCAGACCCGCGATCGTGCCCGCGTCCTTGGTCGCCTGGCGCTGCGCGTCGTTGAAGTACGCCGGCACGGTGATCACCGCGCGCGTCACCTTCTCGCCGAGGTAGTTCTCAGCTGCTTCCTTGAGCGCCGAGAGCACCATCGCGCTGATCTGCGGCGGCGTGAAGTCCTTGTCGTCGATGCCGACCTTCACCAGTTCTTCCGCGGCGCCCTTGAGCTTGTAGGCGACGCGCTTCTCTTCCTGGTCGACTTCGCGGTGCCGCCGGCCCATGAAGCGCTTGATCGAGGCCACGGTGCGCGTGGGGTTGGTGACCGCCTGGCGCTTGGCGGGCGCGCCGACCAGACGATTCTCGCCCTGGAACGCGACGACCGACGGCGTGAGCCGCGAGCCTTCGAGATTCGTGATGACGACCGGCTCGCCGCCTTCCATCACGGCCACCACCGAGTTCGTGGTGCCGAGGTCGATGCCGATGATCTTGCCTTGCTGAGCCATGTGAGTTCCTCCCGTGGTTGCTTGGGGCTGCGCGCCGTAGGAAACAAAGCGCGTGCCATCCGGGAACCTGCACCTAAGTTGGCCCCCGCAATGGACTTAGTCGATCGACCGGCATACGCGCGCCGCCATTTTGACAGCCGAGGCGAGGTGCCTGCCGTTGTGGCGGCCCGCCCGCGCGGCTCGCGCAGCGCGATGGCCGGCGGGAAGTCGGAAGGCAGCTCCGAGGGCCGCTGCGTCAAGGCTGCGCGGAGCGTTCGCGCAGCGGGCGACAGCGGAGCGTGGACGAGCGGACCGCGCCATCGAACGTCGACAAAAGGACCACCTCGGCGAGCGACTCGCTGTGCGACGAGCGAACCACGATCGGCCGAAGCTCACTCAGCGCCGCGCCAGGCCAAGCAGCACTCCACCACGAGTTCGAAAGGCCCGCCGCCGACTCCTCCATCGCAAGCAGCGCGAACTCGGCGCCACACAGCCCGACCGTCCACAGCGTCGCGGACTCGGCGCTCCGGTCGAGGTCCATGGACAATCCAAAGCGGTGCACGCCGCGCCGCCGGTGCTCCGCGATGACGTCGCCTGCTCGAAGGTCCAGTTCGAGGACGCGCCCACAGCCATCGTCAGCTTCCAAGCCGTCGCGCGGGCGTTGACACGCTCGACATCCCGCGCCCGGCAGAGCGAGCCACAGGCGGCCGCTCGACCCGACGACGCCTCCGCCGAGATCGGCGCGAGTCTTCAGCGAGTGATGGAGGGGCCGACTCCAGACGACCTGGGCGCCGGGCAGTGAGCGCGCGACCACGCGCGGTTCGTAGCTCGTCAGCTCGACGGTGATCAGCACGCCGCCCGAACTCGCGCCGGGGAGCGGGGCCGTTGCCAGCCACACCACTTCCGCCGAGATGTGCACGGGCGGCGCGCCGACTTCCGCAGCGGCGTCGGACGGTGAGCTGAACAGTTGGACCGTGGAGCTCCAGCGGGCCGGAGAACACAGCGCGACCTGTCCGCTGCCCGCCGCGCCAGCGTCCATCAACGGCGAATGCTCCACGCTCTCGAGCGGCATGGCGCCGATCGAGCGGATCGCGCCCGCGCGCCCGAACTCGAGCCACACAAGCTCCGCCTCGACAGGGACGATCGTGTCGAAGCGTGGAGCTTCACCCGCATGAACGGCCAGCGCGAGGATGCCCGCTCGACCACTGGCGCCGCCCGGCCGAGCAAGCGCGTCGACGAACGTCGTGCGCCACGAACGCGGGCCCTTGTACGCCGTCCGCGAGAGCGACTCACCGCTCGCACCACTGCGCAGTTCGAGGAGCGCATCCGCGTGCTCCTCTCGCCCGCCGAGCACGAGCACGTCGCTGAAGCCGTCGCCGTCGACGTCGGGCACGCCGCGCAAAGCCGTCGCGTACCCGCCATCGTCAGCCTGGTGCGTGGACTCCCACGCAATGGCCTGCGGCGCCGTGTCCAACGCTCGAGTGCGCGGCTCGCCGGGCTCGACGCCGGCGACGCAACCGAGGCTGGCGACGATCAAGGCGCTCGTTCGGACTGCGTGGAGCATGTGAAACACTCGGAGGCTGCGGTGCGCCGCATCGGCCCTGCGCGAGGACCGAGCTTGCGCGTGAGTTTCGCCGGAGTTCGAGCGGCGCCGCGTGTCGGACCGCGCCGGTCCCCGCGGGCGCAGCCTCGCTCAGTCGAGGTGGTAGTGCTTGAGGCGCCGGTAGAGCGTGCGCTCGCCGATGCCCATCAACTTGGCGGCCTTCTCGCGGTTGCCGGCCGTGAGGCGCAAGGTCGCTTCGATCAACTCGCGTTCGACTTCTTCGAGCGTGCGGCCGGCAAGTTCGAAGCCGCCGCCGCGCCGAGGCTCGCGCGCGCCCGCGAGCACCTGCTCGGGCAGGTCTGCGACGGTCAAAGTCTCGCCACTGGCGAGCAGAACCATGCTCTCGAGCACGTTGCGCAGCTCGCGCACGTTGCCCGGCCAGCCGTAGCGCAGCAGTGCGGCGCGCGCTTCGGGCGCGACCGAGCGCACCGTGCGGCCGTGGGTGCGCGCGAACTCACCGACGAAGTGATCGATCAGGAGCGGCAGGTCGCCGACGCGCTCGCGCAGCGGCGGCAGGTCGATCACGACCACCTGGAGGCGGAATAGCAGGTCCTCGCGGAAAGTCCCCTCGCGCACCATCGCGCGCAGGTCGCGGTGCGTCGCGGCGACGAGCCGGATGTCGACCTTGCGCGAGTGCGTGCCGCCGACCGGCGTGACCTCGCGCGTCTCGAGCACGCGCAGGAGCTTGGCCTGCGTGAGCAGCGGCATGTCGCCCAGTTCGTCGAGGAACAGCGTGCCGCCGTCGGCGTGGACGATCTGTCCGTCCTTGGCCGCGATCGCGCCGGTGAAGGCGCCCTTCACGTGGCCGAACAACTCGCTCTCGATCAGACCTTCGGACAGCGCCGCGCAGTTGACCGGCACGAAGCGCCGTTCGCGGCGCGACGAATTGGCGTGCACCGCGCGAGCGACGAGTTCCTTGCCCGTGCCGCTCTCACCCAGCAGCAGCACGGTCGCGCTCGTGTTCGCGACCTGGCGCACGACCTTGAACACGCGCTCCATCTGCGAGCTGTGTCCGACCAGGCCCTGCAGTCCGAAGCGTTCGTCGAGTTGCTGGCGCAGCGCGAGGTTGTCGCGGCGCAGGTCGCGCGCTTCGAGCGAGCGCGCCAAGCGCGTGCGCAGCTCGGCGATCATCACCGGCTTCTGCAGGTAATCGGCCGCGCCCATGCGCATCGCCTCGACCGCCGTCTCGAGCGAGCCGTGACCGGTGATGAGCAGCACGGCCGCGTCGGGCTGCAGCGTGCGCGATTCGCGCAGCACCTCGAGCCCGCTCCTGTCGTGCATCTTCAGGTCGGTGAGGACGGCGTCGAAGCTCTGCTCGCCCAGGCGTTCCACCGCGGCGCCGCCGCTGTGCGCGAGAACGCACTGGTAGCCGTCGATCTCCAGTCCATCGGCCAGCGCTTCAGCGTGCCCCTCGTCGTCGTCGACGATCAGCACGCGCGCGCCGGGCTTGGCGTCCGCAGCGGCGTTCATGCGCGCGCCCCCGAAGCATCGCCCGAAACGCCGCCCGTAGCGCCGCCGGCCTCGCCGCCGGGCCGCGCGAATTCGACGATCAAAGGCAGGTAGATCGAAAACGACGTGCCGCGGCCGCGCTCGGAGACGACCGACAAGGTTCCGCCGTGTTCTTCGACGATGCGCCGTGTGGTCGGCAGACCCAGGCCCGTGCCGCCCTTCTTGTCGGACCAGTACTCGTCGAAGCAGCGCTCGAGCGCGTCGGCGCTCATCCCCACGCCCGTGTCGGTGATCGTGATCTCGGCCCAGTTGCCGTCGCGCCGCAGCCGCACGATCAGTTCGCCGCCGGAGGGCATCGCTTCGCGCGCGTTCTTGAGCAAGTTGATCACGGCCTGCTTGAAGGCGTGTTCGTCGAGCATCACCAGCGGCACGCCGACGGGCAGTTCGACGTGGTGGCGGATGCCGAGCGAAGCGTCTTCGGGTTCGACGAACTCGAGCACTTCACGCAGCAAGGTCGCGAGCTCGTGGGGCGCGCGGTTGATCTGCGCGCCGCGCGCGAAGTTCAAGAACTCCTCGAGGATGTGCTCCATGCGGCTCACCTCGCGCTGCAGCGTCTTCACCCGGCGCAGCGAGCGCTGCTCGCGCGGCGTGAGCTCCGGGGCGGACGGATTGCGGCCCGCGGCGGGCTTGCCCCACTCCTCCTCGAGCAACGCCAGGTTGATCGAGATCGTCGACAGAGGGTTCTTGATCTCGTGCGCCAATCCGCCCGCCAGACGCGAGAGGAAGGCGACGTGCTCGGCCGACGTGAGCGGCTTGGGGGCGTGCGAAGAGGAAGAGGGCGGCATGGAGCGCTGCAGCGAAGGGCGATAGGCTAGCCCGCTGCCCTCCACGGCTCCAATGAACCGCCGCGCGCCGACGCTCGCCCTCGATCCCCTCGCGACGCCCTCGGCGGCGGAGCTCACGCTTCCGCTCGAGGCCCTGCGCCGCGGACTTCCCGTCGGACTGCCGAGCGAAACCCTGTACGCGATCGCCGCGCGCGCCGAAGCGCTCACTCCCGCCGCGCGTGGCGCGTGGGCCGCACGCGGCGCCGAGCCGCGCTGGACCTGGCTCGTCCGCGCCAACGCGCAGCTCGAACGTTTGCCGCAGCGCAGCCAGCTCGTCGCGCGGCTCGTCGAGCGCTACTGGCCGGGACCGCTCACGCTGCTCGTGCCCGGCGCCGTCGCCGGACTCGAGGCGGCGGAGGAAAACGGCTGGACCGCCCTGCGGCGCCCGGCGAGCGGCGCGGCGCAGGCTGTGCTGCAAGCCTGCGACTTCGACGTGCTGAGCGCGGACGCCGGCGTCCGCGACGCGCCGTCCCTGGACCAGCGTTTCGGCGCGGAGCTCGCCTGCGTGCTCGACAGCGGCCCCACGCAACTGGGCGAACCCGCCGTCGTGCTCGCGGTCGGCCCCGGCCGCTTCGAACTCGTGCGCCCGGGAATCCTCGACCTCAATGCGCTGCGCGCCGCGGCGGGATTGCGCATCGGATTCGTGTGCACCGGCAACACCTGCCGCAGCCCGATGGCCGAGGGTCTGGCGCGCGCGCTGCTCGCGCAGCGGCTCGGCGTCGCGCCGGCGCGCATCGGCGAGTTCGGCTTCAGCGTGAGCTCGATGGGCGTACACGCCGCCTTCGGCGCGCCCGCCTCTTCGCACAGCGTCAGCGTGCTCGCCGAACGCGGCATCGACCTCTCGGAGCACAGCTCGCAGCCGGCCACGCCCGACCTGCTCGCGCGCCTCGATCGCGTGTACGCGTTGACGCGCTCCCATCTAGAAGCGCTGCAGCACGTGCTGCCTCCGGGGCGCGCGCGCCACTGCGCGCTGCTCGACCCGTCGAATCGCGACATCGCCGACCCGATCGGCGGCCCGCGCTCGGAGTACGCCGCCGTCGCGGCGCAGATTTCGAGCGCGCTCGAGCGACGCGCTCAAGAGTGGGTCTGAGACCCACGCACGCGAAACGCAGCGGGTCGGCTGCAAACTCTCCCCAGCGCGCCTCCTGCCGCGCGTTCCCACGCGCTCACTGCGCAGGCAGTCCGAGCCGCAGCGCGCGCTGGCCCTGCGGAGTCTCGCGCCAGCGCGGACAGAGCTGCTGCGCCTTCGCCAGCGCCGCCTGCGCGCCGGAGCTCTGACCGAGCGCGTGCAGCGCCGCTGCGACGTACAGGTGCACGTCGGCGCGCTCGGGCCGCAGCTCCGCCGCGCGCAGGCAGCCGCGCAGTCCGGCGCGAGCGTCGTTCACGGCCAGCGCTGCGACACCGGCGCGCAACTGCTCGAGGAACTCCAGTTCGTCCAGCAGCGCGCGCACTTCGGGGTCGCGCGCCGCGAGAGCAGCGTCCGCGCCGAGCGCCGTGCGCACGAGTTCGCGGGCGCTGAGCGAGTCGAGTTCGCCTCCGCGGCGGCGCGCTTCGCGCCAACCGTGCGCGATGCGCGCCTCGCGCAGCGCAGCGAGCGAGCGGGCGAGCGAATCCGCCGCATCGTTCGCCGGCCAGGGCGGCGCCGTCGCGCGCGAGGTCAGCGACTCGAAGTTGCGCGGCAACCACTCGAGCAGCGGCGGATCGTCCGCGCGAGAGCGACTCACGATCCACGGGTCGTCGTCGGACAACGCGCGCGCCGAACGGGGCCACTCGCGCAGGTCGGCCACCCAGCGCGCGCGCACGCCGTCGAAGGTGTCGAGTCCCACGGCGGCGAGCGAGCTGCGCAGCGGCTCGGCGAGCGCAGCAAAGCGCGCCGGATCGAGCTGTGGCGCGCGCGTTCCTCCGATCAGGATCCACTGCGTGCCGAAGGTCCAGGCGCTGCTCCACTCGAACGAACGCGCGAAGGCCTCGACCACGGCCGCGGCGACCTCGGGCGCGAGCGCGTGCGGTGGAACCCACTGCGCGAACAGTCCGTCCTCGGCGAGCGCGGCGTTGACGCGCGCGTAGAACTCGGGCGTGTAGAGGTACACGCCGAAGGGTGAATCGGGCAGCAGAGGCTCGATCGAGATCACGTCGAAGCGCTCCGTCGAACGGCCGAGTTCGCGGCGTCCGTCGCCGAGGCGAACGCGCACGCGCGCCGCGCGTTGCGCGCCCAGCGCGCCATCCTCGCCGCGCAGCGCTCCACCGTTGACGCGCTCGAACCACGGCGCGAACTCGACCACTTTCGGCGAGAGCTCGAACAGCTCGATCGAGCGCGCCTGCTCGTGTTCGACGACCGCTCCGAGCGTCGTGCCCGTGCCCAAGGCGATCACGGCGACACGCTCGGGTTGCGGATGCAGGAGCATCGGAAGATGGCCGAGCACGCGCATGTAGGCGTAGTCGCGGCCGTCGCCCGCGGCGCGGAAGGTGTCCGTGAGCAGCGTGCGTTCGCCGAGCAGCCCATCGTCGACGACCGACACCGCGAAGTGCGCGTCCTCCGCGAAGGCGCGCAGCGTGAAGGCCGGATCGGAGAGCTTGGGCGAGGCGAGGGCCGGCTGCGGCGCACGCGCCGCCAGCGCGCAGGCGACGAGCGAGAGCGCGCCGACCGCGGCGATCCCGCGGCGCAGCGCGAGTTGGCGCGCCAAACCGAGCGCCGCGAGCAGCGCGCAGGCCGGCGCCAGCGCGAGGGCCAGGCCGACGCCGCCGTGCGGGACCACGACGAAGTGCAGCAGCGGTCCCGCGGCCAGCGCGCCGAACGCTTCGAAGCCGAGCACGCGCCCCAGCCGCGCACCGCTCTCGCCGGCCATCGCGCGGTGCAGTACGGGGAGCACGGCGCCGAGCGGCGCGAGCGTGGGAACGACGAGCGCGAGCGTGAGCGGCAGATCCGCGAGCGCGCCCCAGTGCGCGCTCGCTTTCCACGCGGGCTGCACCTCGGCGACGATCCAGTCCAGCGTCGGCGAGCACCACAGCGGCCAGGTCGAGGCGATGCAGGCGAGCGCCAGCACTTCGAGCACTCCGCGCGCGTCGCGGTGCGTGAAGCGCGGCACGAGCGCGGCGCCGAGCGCGAGCGCGAACAAGGCGACGGCGACGACGCGCGTGAGTTCGCCGAGCTGACTGCCGACCCACAACACGGCGAGGCGCAGGCACAGCCACTCCAGCGCGAACACCCACAACGCGGTGACGAGCGCGATCCACGCAGCCTGCGCGTCGCCCACGGCGTGCTGCGTCGCAACCGCGCCGGTCGACGACTCCTCATCCGTACGAAGGGCTCCCAATGCGCCGCACACGGCGCTCGCTGCGGCCACGGCGCAGGCCACGCCGAGCGCGGCGCTGCGACCGGACGCGGCGCTGACCTCGAGCCCGATCCACCACGCCCCGAGCAGTGCGCCGAGCAGGTTCGAGACATACACGAGCGCCAGACGCGGAGCGCCGCTCGCGCGCGACAATGCGCGGCACTGCAGGGTCAGCAACATGCCCTGCGGAAGCGCTGCGACGGCGACCAGCGCCAGCGCGAGGCCCGTCGAGGCCGCAGCCGCGCTCGCAGCGCTTTTCAGGCCGACGGCGCACAGACCGCCGAGCGCCGGACCGCCGAGCGCGAGCGCGGCGAGCGCACGCGTGGGACGACCGGCGTGCCGGCCTGCGATCCACGCACCAGCGCACCACCCCGCGGCAAAGACGCCGGGGCCGAACGCGCCGCTGGCGGCGTGGCCGCTCGCCAAGCCCAGGTAGGCGAGCAGAACGCTCTGCAGTCCCATTCCCGCCGCTCCGCCGAGCAGCGCGGAGAGCGCCAGCAGCACCTGCGCCGAACGGGGCATCGCGGCGCGCGGTTCAGCGTCGGACGTCGGTGGCGCCGAGCGATTCCCAGGCGTCCTGTGCACTGGGTGCGCGGATGAGCCGCTCGCGGACGTCCTCGAGTCCGAGCACGCGGGCCACGTCCGCGAGGGTCCGGATGTGCAGCAACTTCTGCGAGCGCGGAATCACCAGCAACACCACCAGCCGCGTCGGGTGCGAGTCGATGCTCTCGAAATTGAGTCCGTTCGGGCGCGAGATCACGCCCATGCAGGCGGCGACGCGGTCGAGTTGATCCACAGCCGCATGCGGGATCGCGATTCCGCGCTCCATGCCCGTCGACATCGAGCGCTCGCGCGCGAGCACCTGCTCGAGCACGCTCGCGGCGCTGGCGCGCGGCAAGCGCCCCATCACCACCAAATGCTCGACCAGCTGGCGGATCGCGTCCCACTTGTCGGCGGGGTCGAACCCGACGAGCAGGTCGCCCGGCGTGAACAGTTGTCGCATCTCCATGCAGCGCGCATCCTAGCCGGGCGCAGGCGCCAGAACGGTAGCCTCCGTGCGTGGACCCGCAGGATGTCGCTCGCGCCGCGCAGCGTGCGAACGACGAAACGTTGCGCGCCGACTCGCACGCTGTGGACGAGCGCGAGTTCGCGAGGGCTGCCGCGGCTCGACGTGCTCTCTTCTGCCGCGCGAGTCCGCGTGGGCTCGCGCCGCTGTGCGCGCCACGGCTGGTGCGCGCGAGACACGAGCGTGCGAGCAGCTAGTGTCCTGTTTGCGAAGTTCGTCGAAGATGTCGCTGGAATCGGCTTGCCTGGCAGGGCGCGAGGATTCCAGGCGACCTGAATAGGTCGCCGAACCGGAGCAACGCCGCCGGGGGCGGCGAGGCCAGCGAGATATGCGACGAAATCCGGAAACAGGACACTAGGCCAGCGCTCGCGAGCGCGGCGTGCGCAGCCGCCGAGCCTGCACGCTTCACGCGCAACGGTCGGCGTGTCGGGGACTGCGCATGCGCCGCGCCGCGCGTGGATCGCCAGCTCCGACGCGCTCGCGGGAAGAATCTCGCCCGGCGCGCGTCGACTTCGCTCGTTGTCGCAGCAGGTTGCGCGGCGACGTGCGCGGAGTTTGACAGCCCCTCGGCCCCCTCCTAGAGTGCGCCGCGCCCGTCGAAGCGCGTCGTCCTGCCGCGCTAAGTTTCGCCCTGCCAAGTAGATACAGTCAAATACGAGCCCCCTCAGCAATGGACCGACGCGACCGCCGCCGCCTGTTCGCCGCCGCCCTCCTGCTCGCGCCGCTGGCGAGCGCCGCGCCCGCCCGGGCCCAAAGTGACGAGGAGATCAAGGCCAAGCAGGCCGCGGCCGAGGCTGCGGGCATCCCGCAAGACGGCCAAGACGACGCGAAAGTCAAGGAGCGGGCCGCCGCTGCGGCCGCGCGCGGCCTTCCGCAGGACACCGTCGGCGGCGCCCGTCCCGCGGTGACGCCTCCGGCGCCCCAACCGGTGCAGCCCGCGCAGATCCCCGTCGCCCCAGCCGGTGGCCGTCCGGGCGTTCCGCCGCCCAACAACGTGCAGAACAACCCGGCCGGAGCGCGCCCCGCTCAGCCGGCGCAACGCCCGAGCACTCCGGCGCCGAGCAACCGACCGAGCAGCGGCGCGGCCGGCACGGAGGGCAGCGGTGAGATCGTCGACGTGGGCGACTTCTACGTGCTCAGCATCGACGAGAACACCGAAGGCATCGACCTGATGTGGCTCACGAAGATGTGCCAGGTCGCCACCGGCAAGAACCTGACGCCGGACAAGTCGGTCGCGACGCAGCTGGTCGACACCAAGATCAAGATGTTCGGCCAGAAGCGGATTCCGAAGGCCGAGTTCTACGAGTTCTATCAGATCCTGATGTTCATCAACGGCTTCACCATCACCAAGGTGGGGCCGGATCACCTCGCGGTGTACCTGATCCAGGGGATGAACCCGCAGGCCGGGGCGCGCGCCGCCGGCGGCCTGAAGGACGAAGCGATCTACGTGCTGCCCGACGAACTCGATCGCTACGCCGACCAGGTCGCGACGCAGATCCTGACCGTGCTGCACCTGCCGAACTACGACGTGCGCACGCTGCAGAGCACGCTGCGCCCGCTGATGCCGAACGATCAAACGGGCAGCGGCATCATGCCGGTCGGCAACACGCAGAGCGTCGTGCTGCGCGGCTTCGCGCCGAACATCGTCGCCCTCGCGCGCATCCTGCGCCTGGTCGACCAGGAGGCCGCGAAGGACACCGGCGTCGCGCCGGCGTTCGAAGTCATCCCGCTCGAATTCGCGGCGGCTGAAGACCTCGCGGAGATCCTCGAGCAACTGCTCGAGGCCCGCAAGCGCGAGTCGCAGGCGCGGCGCCAGGCGAACCCGCAAGGCGCGACCGGCCAGATCCAAAACGGCGGCGGCGAGAGCAAGATCCTCACCTACCCGCGCACGAACTCGTTGCTCGTCATGGCGCTGCCCAGCGACATGCAGGCGATCAAGGAGCTGGTCGCGCGCCTGGACGTCGAGGTCGTCGAGCCCGAGCGCACGTACCACGTGTACGCGCTCGAGCACGTCAAGGCCGCCGATCTCTCCGAGGTGCTCGAGGACTTCCTGCAGAGCGCGCAGCGCGTGCAGCAGCAGGGTGCTGGCGGCCGCGGCGGCGCTGCGCAGGCCGCGCCTGCCGCGACGGGCCTGACGAGCCGCGACAACGAAGTCGTGGTGGTCCCCGACGAAGCCACCAACTCGCTGCTGATCGCCGCGAGCCGTCGGCGCTACGAGGAAGTGCTCGAGCTGATCCACCGCCTCGACCTGCGCCAGGATCAGGTGCTGATCGAAACGGCGCTGATCGAGCTCTCCGGACGCAACAACCTCGACCTCGGCGTCGAGCTGGGCGTCGCCGACGTCCCCGGCTCGGGCACCGGCGGGTTCGGCGTGTCGAGCTTCGGGCTCAGCACCTTCACCGACACGAACAACGACGGCATCCCGGACATCCGCACGCCCACGCTCGGCAACGGCATCACCGCCGGCATCATCGACGCCGACGACTTCTCGCTGCCGATCCTCGTCCGCGCGCTGCGCGATCGGCAGGACACGAACGTGCTGAACATCCCGTCCGTGCTGGTGAACAACAACGGCAGCGCGACGGTCAACACGCTCGATGAGCAGCCGACCACTCAGATCACCAACGCGGGCGTCGGCGGCCAGACGCAAGAGAACTTCAACGACTACCAGAAGGCGGGCATCACGATGCAGATCTCGCCCTCGATCAGCTTGAGCGGCTACCTGCGCCTGAGCGTGTCGCTGGAAGTGTCGAACTTCGTCGGGACCTTCAGCGGGCCGATTCCCCCGCCGCGCATCACGCGCTCGCTCCAGACCTCGGTGAACGTGCCCAACGGCGACACGATGGTCATCGGCGGCATCGTGGTCGACAACAAGAGCGAGCAGCGCACCTCGATCCCGTGGCTGGGCGACATCCCGGTGCTCGGCACGATGTTCCGGCGCGACGTCGACAACCAGAACCGCACGACGCTCTACTTCTTCGTCACGCCGCACATCCTCAAGGACAAGAACTTCGCCGACCTCGCGGAGATCAGCTACAAGGTCAAGCTCGACGCCGCCGAGAAGATCGGGGCAGAACGTGTGCGCCTGATCGACCAAGCGTTCGGCGGCAAGCAGGAGAAGATCGACTTCACCGGCTTCGACGTGCCGCTCTACCGCCCCGCGGGCGGCGGCGAGGTGAACGCGAGCATGGTCGGCCAGGACCCCAAGAAGGCGACGGGCAAAACGGATCCGCAGGGCGCGGACAAGACTGACGCCCAGGCCGCGGGCAAACCTTGAACCCTCGCCCGCACTCGAAGTCGACGGACGTCAGCACGCCGAGCCCTGCCTCCAAGGACTACCTCCCCACACTCCGCACCCCCATGGCGAGCCTCTCGGACATGTTGGTCGACGCGGGCCTGTCCCGCGAACGGCTCGAGGAGTGCCGCAAGCTCGCGGCCGATAGCGGCGACTCGCTCGACAAGATCATCCTTCAGCGCGAGTACCTGGCCGAAGACAAGTTGCTGCGCGTCTACGCCCAGCACCTGGGCTACGAGTTCCGCGCGTCGCTGGAGGACGTGAAAGTCCCCACGGCGTTCGTGAACCGCGTCCCGGTCCAGTTCACGCGCAACTACAACCTCGTCGCGCTCGAGGAGGACGGGTCGCTGCTCAAGGTGGCGACGTGCTCACCGCTCGAGCCGCACCCGATGGACGACCTGTCGGCGCTGTACGGCGCCGACATCGAGCCGGTCCTCGCGCCGCGCCAGGAGATCACGCAACTGATCGGACGCGCGTACCGCCACAAGGCGGACGGCGTCGACGAGGCGCTGGCGGACGTGGCCGAGGACGGCGACATCGCCGGCCTCGCCGAGAAGATCGAGGAAGGCGAAGACGTCCTCGACAGCTCGAACAAGGCGCCGATCATCAAGCTCGTCAACACGATCTTGTTCCAGGCGCTGAAGCTGCGCGCGTCCGACGTGCACTTCCACCCCTACGCGGACCGGATGCAGGTGCGCTTTCGCATCGACGGCATCCTCTACGACATGGATCCGATCCCGCGCAAAGCGCAGGAGGCCATCGTCAGCCGCGTGAAGGTCATGGGCAAGATGGACATCGCCGAGCGCCGCCTGCCGCAGGACGGCCGCGCGACGATCCGCATCGGCGACGGCGAGGTCGACGTGCGCATCAGCTCGGTGCCGACCACCACGGGCGAGCGCATCGTCATGCGTCTGCTCGACAAGACGGCGCGTCTGTACACGCTGTCGGAGATCGGGCTCAGCGCCGCGAACGAGGCGATGCTGCGCGACTTCTCGACCTACAACCACGGGATCATCCTGGTCACCGGCCCCACGGGTTCGGGCAAGACGACCACGCTCTACGCAGCGCTCAACGAGGTCGACACGACCGAGAAGAACGTGCTGACGATCGAGGACCCGGTCGAATACTCGTTGGGCGGCATCAGCCAGGTGCAGGTGAACGCGAAGAAGGGCCTGACCTTCGCCTCGGGGTTGCGCTCGTTCCTGCGCCAGGACCCGGACGTGATGATGGTCGGTGAAATCCGCGACCTCGAAACGGCGGAAGTCGCGATCCGCGCGGCGCTCACCGGTCACTTGGTGTTCTCGACAGTCCACACCAACGACGCGCCGAGCACCGTCACGCGTCTGGTCGACCAGGGCGTCGAGCCGTACCTGGTGTCCAGTTCGATCGTGCTGGTCGTCGCGCAGCGCCTCGTGCGCACGATCTGCAAGCACTGCCGCGTGGTCGTGCCGATGACCGAAGAATGGGCCGCCAAGTGCAAGAAGCTCGGCCTGACACCGGCCGACCTCGACCACAAGATCGCGTACGGTCCCGGCTGCGACGAGTGCTTCAACTCGGGCTATTCGGGCCGCACGGCGATCTACGAGTTCATGCCCATGAGCGAGCCGCTGCGCACGCTCGTCATGAACGGCGCGAACGCCACGCAGCTCAAGAAGAAGGCCATCGAACAGGGCGTCATCACGTTGCGCGCCGACGGCGTCGACAAGGTGCGTGCGCGCCTGACGACGCCCGACGAGGTCCTACGCGTCACGCAGTTGGACATGGAATGAGTTCGAGGGAATAGACTTCAGGCCGGGGCGCCGCTGACGGGGCCCCACACCAGCCCCTACCGTGCCGATCTACCAGTACAAGGCCTATGTCGCCGGCGGCGGCGTGACGACCGGCGTGATCGACGCCGACACGCCGCGTGATGCACGCTCGCGCCTGCGGCGCGACAACATCCTCGTCAGCGAGATCAGCGAGCTGCGCGGTGGCCGCAAGGTCAAGGGCTCCGAGTCGAGCGGCGCCGCCGTGGCCAAGGGTCCGTCGGTGATGGAGCGGCTCAAGGCAATGCGTTCCACGGCGAACGCGCCGAGCAACGCCAACCTCGACATCGTCTCCGCGGCCACGCGCCAGCTCGGGACGCTGCTCGCCGCCGGCATCCCGCTGACCGAAGCGCTGCGCGCGCTGATCGAACAGACCGAACACCGCGAGGCGGAGACGATGTTCCGTCAGATCCGCGAGCGCGTCAGCCAGGGCTCGTCGCTCGCCGATGCGATGGCCGAACAACCGGCCTGGTTCAACGACCTGTACGTCAACATGGTTCGCGCCGGTCAAGCGACCGGCAACTTGGACGTCGTCTTCCGGCGCCTGGCGGACTACATGCAGGCGCAACGCTCCCTGCGGCGCAAGGTCGTCTCGGCGCTCATGTACCCGGCCATGATGGTCGGCATCGGCGTGATCGTGGTGAGCATCCTCATGACCGTCGTCGTGCCCAAGATCACGGGCATGCTGATCGACACGGGGCAGTCGCTGCCCGGCCCGACGCTGGTGCTGATCGCGATCAGCAACGGGTTCAAGAACTACTGGTGGCTGGGCTGCTTGATCATCGCCGCCATCTCGTTCGCCTTCGAACGCGTCTACAACACCTCGCCGAACGGACGGCTGGCGATCGACCGCAACCTGCTGCGCATGCCCGTGCTCGGCGACCTGCTGCGCAAGCAGGCCATCGCGCGCTTCACGCACACGCTGGCGACGCTCCTGGAGAGCGGCGTGCCGGTGGTGTCGAGCCTGGAGATCACGCGCAACGTCGTCGGCAACCGCGTCATCGCGGACGCCACCGAGGTCATCCGCACCCGCATCCTCGAGGGCACCGACATCGGCACCCCGATGCGGGCCACCGGCGCATTCCCGCCCGTCGTGTGCTACATGGTCCAGGTCGGAGAGCAGTCCGGCGAGCTCGAGCAGATGCTCGACCGCGTGGGCGCGGCCTACGACGAGGAAATCGACGTCACGACCAGCCGGGTCACCAGCGTCCTGGAGCCCATCCTGATCGTGTTCCTGGCCATCGTGGTCGGCTACATCGTCATCGCGATCGTGCTGCCGATCCTCAAAGTCGGGCAGATCCAGTAGTTTCGGGCGTCTAACCCCGCAGCGCCGCCGCGAGCGGCGCCGCCCGCCTCCGTTCCGCCAAACAGCCCATGAAGACATTCCATCGAAGCGCCGTGCGCGGCTCCCGCCGCGGTTTCTCGCTCGCCGAACTGATGGTCGTGATCGTGATCCTCGGACTGATCGCGACCATCGTCGTGCCCAACCTCCTCGGCCGCTTGACCTTCGCGCAGAAGGAAAAGGCGCTGATGGACATCGGCAGCATCGAGAGCACCATCGAAACCTACGCCGCGCTGAACAACGGCAAGCTGCCCGACAGCCTGGACGTGCTCGTCACGCCGGACCAGAACGGCATCACGCTGCTCAAGGGCGCGACCACGGTGCCGCGCGACCCGTGGGGCAACCCCTACGGGTACGAACCGCCGAGCTCGGGTCGCCCGTTCCGCGTCTTCAGCCTGGGCAAGGACGCAGCGCCCGGCGGCGACGGTGAGAACGAAGACGTCGACAACTACACCGCTCGCAACCGCAACAACAAGTAGCCGCGAGGCTCGGAAAAGCACGCCGTGACGCCGCGCCGCAGGTCCGAGGGGGGCTACACCCTGGTCGAGTTGATGGTGGTCATCATCGTCCTGGGCCTCTTGGCGACCGGCGTGTACGTGACCTGGGAAGCGGTGGTGCCGCGCACGAAGCTCAACACGGCCGTGCGCGAGCTCGCCGCAGCTCTGCAGGAGACGCGCTCGGACGCGATCTCGCGCGGCGTGCCCTTCAGCGTGGAGTACTTCTTCGAGGCCGAGGGCGAACGGCCGCGTGGCTACCGGGTGGTGACGCCGTTCCGCGCCGGAGGCGTCGGCGGTCTGGCGAACAGCACGGAAGCGCGCTTCGCGAAGGCTCCGAAGGCGCTGCCGGACAACATCGAATTCCAGTCGATCACGGTCAACGGCCAGATCTACACCAAGGGCAGTTGCGAGGTGCGCTTCGACGCGCGTGGAAGCGCCACCGACCACACGATCGTCCTTGTGCAACAGCCCTACCGAAACAACATCTTCACCATCGAGGTGCAGGCGCTGACGGGTCTGATCCAGTTCCATTCGGGTGAGTTCGCTCGCGAGCTGCCCGAAGACGCCGATTTCGAGTGACGCCCATGCTCAACGCCCGCCTTCTCCCCCGCCGACGCGCCGGCTTCACCTTGGCGGAAGTCGCGGTCACGATCGCGATCGTTGGGCTCGCGCTGGCCTGGATGCTCCAGACGCTGAGCAGCTCGAAGATGACGGCCGCCTACTCGCGCAACCTCAAGCTGGCGCGCGAGCTCTCGCTGTACACGCTGGGGCAGATCGAGTCCGGGCTGTTCGACGAGGAGCTCGACAGCGAGCGCATCGAGGGCGTGTACGCCGACGAGGGTTATCCCGACTTCGCCTACGAGGCGGTGATCGGCGACGAGAGCCTCAGCCCCGATCCGACGAACCAACAGTCCTTCGACAACTGGCGCCACGAGCGCGATCAGCGCGAACGGCAACGCAGCAGCACGAGCGCCGCGTCCGAAGACGAGGAAGAGGTCGAAGAACCCTACGAGCGCGTGCAGGTGCGCGTGACGTTCCCCAAGCTCGGCGAGCTCAAGAACGAATACGTGATCGAGCGCTGGCTGCCGTGGCGCCAACTGCATCCCGAGGAGGCCACCGGCGAAGACGGTGAAGCGGCCGGCGGTGCAGGCGCATCAAGCGCATCCAGCGCGGGCAAGTCGGGCTCGGGAGCGGCGCGGTGAAGCTCACCCGCGCACTCGCCAGCTCCTTGGCGCGCCGCGCGCGCGCGGCGTTCACGCTGGTGGAGGTCATGGTCGTGCTGCTGATCGTCAGCGCGATCATGCTGGCGATGACGCAGCTCCTCGAAGCCGCGCGCATCAGCCGCGACACGATCCACAACATCCAGGAGACGCAGCTCGCCGGTCCCGCGATCATGGACCTGATCGAGCGCGACCTGCGCGCGCTGGTCACCTACGACCGCGAGCCGGACAAGCTGATCCGCGTGCGCAACCGCGTCGTGCTCGGCCACGACGCCGACCGGATCGACTTCGTCACCGCGACCGACAGCGTCGTGCCCGTCGAGATCGACCGGCGCTGGGTGCGCAGCGACGTGAACGAGGTCGGCTACGTGCTGCGCGCCAGCCCGCGCGACGACGAGTTCCTCGAGCTGTACCGGCGCGAGGACTTCTTCGTCGACGAGGAGCCCTTCGCCGGCGGCGCGTACACCTTCCTTCACGACCACGTGAAGCACTTCGACATCCAGGTCTTCGACGAGGACGGCCGCGACGCCAAGCCGCTCGAGGAGTGGGGCGAGCGCGAAGAGCAGACGGGCGTGCCCAAGCGCATCGAGATCCGCCTCACGCTGGAGCTCGCGCCGCGCCTTTCGCAGGAGCAGCAGCACTACTCCCCCATGGGGCAGCGCACGGTCACCTACACGCGCATCATCCGCTTCGGTGAGGATCTGCTGGCGCAGGTCGAGATC
This sequence comes from Planctomycetota bacterium, assembly GCA_016795325.1. Lineage (GTDB taxonomy): Bacteria > Planctomycetota > UBA1135 > UBA1135 > WYBT01. Next base: position 870,028 of record JAEUHY010000015.1, on the reverse strand, counting down.
AGCCCGATCCCCACGATTCCGACGCTGGGCGCTGCGCCCAACGCGAACGGAGCGGGCGGTGCGGCGGCCGGAGGGGCTGGCGCCGGAGGTCCGACAGGAGGCGGCGGCGGCACGGGCGATCGCAGCGGCGGCACGGGAGCCCCACGAGCAGGCGGCGGGGCAGGCGGCGGCGCCGCCCCCGTGGGCTCGGGCGGCGGCTTCGGCGGCTGAGCGAGCGCGCGGCGCGCCGATCCGCGTCCGTGTCGCCCGACGCTCGAGCGCCTGCGCCGCTGGTCCTGGGCGAGGCGGCGCAGCGCGCGGCAACACGCGCACGACGGCGTTCCTTCTCCCAGGTGTCACCTCGCAAGCGGGTAACGAGCGGTGGGCGCCGCGCACGGCGCAAGCGCAGCAGCGCACGTCCCCGCCAAGCACAGCCGTGCTGAGCTCCCCGCGCGTCGACGCCTTACGTGCGCGCTGACGCGCGAGCTGAGAGTGGTCTCCTGATGCGGGGTCAGCTGCGAACAGCGCGCCCGAGCACGCTGCGGCCGCGCAGATAAGGCTGCAACGGCGCGGGGACTCGCACGGTCCCATCGCGCTGCTGGTGGTTCTCGAGGATCGCGATCAGCATGCGCGCGCTCGCCGCGACGGTGTTGTTCAGCGTGTGGCAGAAGCGCACCTTGCCTTCGCTGTCGCGGTAGCGCAGACCGAGCCGCCGCGCTTGGTACTCAGCGAAGCGCGAAGCCGAGTGCGTCTCGCCATATCCGCCGCGCGAGGGCATCCAGGTTTCGATGTCGAACTTCTGCACCTGCGGCGCGCCCAGGTCGCCGCCGCACACGTTGACGATGCGGTAGGGCAACTCGAGCGACTGCAGCAGGTGCTCGGCGTTGTCGACGATCGCAGCGTGGTGCTGGATGGAGCGCGCGTCGTCAGCCACATCGAGCACGACCTGCTCGACCTTCTGGAACTGGTGCACGCGGTACAGGCCACGCGTGTCGCGACCGGCGGCGCCCGCCTCGCGGCGGTAGCAACTCGAAAGCGCGACGTAGCGAATCGGCAGTTCCTCGAGCTTGAAGATCTCGTCCTTGTGAAGCGCCGTGACGGGCACTTCCGCCGTGCCCACCAGACACAGATCGTCGCGCTCGTCGCAGCGGTAGGCCTGGTCCTCGCCGCCGGGGAAGTAGCCGGTGCCGACCATGATCTCGCTGCGCACGAGCGTGGGCACCGAGAGCGGCGTGAAGCCGCGCTCCACCATCAGGTCGAGCGCGTAGCGCATCACGGCGGTCTCGAGCAGCGACAGGTCGCCCTTGAGCACGTAGTTGCGCGAGCCCGAGAGCCGCGCGGCGCGCTCGATCTCGAGCCAGCCCTGGGCTTCGGCGAGAGCGACGTGGTCGAGCGCCTCGAAGTCGAACTTGCGCGGCTCGCCGACGCGTTTGACTTCGACGTTCTCGCTGTCGTCCTTGCCCTCGGGCACTTCCGCGGCCGGCACGTTCGGGATGCGCAGCAAACGCGCATCGAGATCGGCCTGCAAGGCGCGCAGGCGTTCCTCGCCCGCCGCCAGTTGCGCCTTGAACGAGTTGACTTCCGCGATCAACGCTGGGCGCTTGTCCGCAGCCGCCTTGCCGACTTCCTTCGAGAGCGCGTTTTGACGCGCCCGCAGGTTGTCGACCTCGGTCTGCACCGCGCGAGCCTCGGCGTCGACACGCAGGAGCCCCTCGAGGTCGACAGCGATGCGCTTCTTGCGCGCGCCTTCGCGGATGAGGTCGGGATTTTGGCGGATCAGCTTGAGGTCGAGCACGGGCGGAGGGGGTTTGCGGTGCGAAACGGAGTCGCGGTGCGGTCGTGGTCGGAATGCAGCCACGCATTGTGCCCTGGGCTGCGTGGCGAGAGGAGAGCGAGCGCGGGGTAACGCTCGCGCGACGCCAGTTACTTGAACTCGCTCGAGATGTCGCCGAGCAGCTTGTGCTTCTTCTCGGCCAGCTGCGCCTCGACCGACTCACCCTTCTTGATCGGGAACTGGGTGTCGATCGGCCGCCAGGTGTCGGCCTCCACGAAGCGGAACGAGCCGTCCTCCTTGCGTTCGAGCAGGTCCATCACGATGTCGATCTTCTCGGGCTTGCCGCCCTTCTTCGAACCGGCCTTGCGCACGCTGACCTCGGGCCGCGGCACGCAGTTCCAGAAGCGCTCGTAGCGTTCCTTGGCGCTGCCGACGACCGCAACGCTCTTGCCCTTGACCGTGAGCGACTCCTCAGCGGCCTCGGTCGCAAACTCGAAGTTGAACGGCGCGCCGAGGGTCACGAGCGTCTCGGCCCCCTTGCTGACCAGATAGCGCCGTCCGTCGCCGCCCGGCAGGATCAGGCACTTCACGGTCTGCGCCTTCTTGCCCTGGCGCAGTTCGCCGACGAACAGTTCGTACTGTCCGATGGGAACCACCAGCGGCTTCTTGCTCTCGGTGACCACGTCGAAGTAGCAGCCCTCGAGGTTGCCCGTGCCCTTGAGGATCAGGAAGTTCGGCTGCACCGGCCCCTTGAAGTCGAGCTTGAGCGTGCCCGTCTCGAGCGGAACGGCGCGGTACTCGAGCTGCGCGCCGGCGGCGAGCGGCTTGACCTCGTACCAAGCGCCGCCGACCTCCAGGTACTTGCTCCAGGGCCGCGCGCGTTTGGAGGCGCCGACCACGACGCAGTCGTAGTCGGGCTGCGCCACACCTTCGGAGAGACCGGGGTAGTAGAAGGTCTTCGGCTCGCTGCCGTACTCGCCGTCCATGTTCTCGTCGAGCACACGCACCGGCGTGCCGTTGATCGACGCGACCACGCTGGCGGCGTTGATCACGTACACGCGCATCTGCACGTCGTCCGGCTGCAGGTTGGTTTGCAGACCCTGGAAACGATCGTCCTGGATGCCGGTCTTGAACAGGAAGCCCCAGCGGCGCTTGTCCGCGCCCAATTCGAAGTCGATCGCGGTGAAGTTGCCGGTCAGCGGCATCGGCTTGTCCGCAGTGCCGTCGCGGTCGATGTCGACGCCTGCCTTGGACGCCTCGGTGCGCACCACGGACGGCCCCTTCTCGCCGAGCGCTTGGAAGTCCGCCTTCGAGCCCTTGGCGCCAAGGTTCACGATCGGCCACATCTGGTACAGCTCGTCGGCGGTGAAGAGCGGCCGCGTGAACTTCTCGAGGCTGTCGACGAGTTCGAAGGTGGTCGCGGCCACCACCGGCGCGGCGGCCGCGGGCGGCGGCGTCGCGGGTTCCGTGGGCGCGTTGGGGTCAGCAGCAGGCGCGGTTCCGAACCCGGCAGCCACGAGGTCTTCGAAGCGCCGCTTGCAGCTCTGGTAGTAGCTGTAGTTGAGCGCGACCTTGTCGAAGTTCACGACGGCCTTGCCCCACCACTCGCAGGCGCGGCGCAGGTCGGCGTCCTTGCCGCGGTAGTTCTCGTCGGCGGTGACCGCCGCGCCGGCCGCGGCCTGGGCCGCGAAGTAGTGGTCGCCGAGCTCTTCGAAGCGCGCCGAGTAGGCGGCGAACTCCGCGCCGACCATCTCGTACACAGCCGAGTCCTTCGCGCCGGAGGCGTTGGCGTTGAGCGCCTTGAGCCGGTCGTAGTACTTGACCTCGAGCTTGTAGCGCTCGTCGCGGCGCGGCTTGTCGAAGGCGAGCTCGGAGTGGTAGCGGTACTGTCGCTCGACGAAGTCGGTCTTGAAGACCTCGCTCCAGGTCTTGGAGAGCGCCTGGAACTCCGCCTCGATCTCGGCGCTGCTTCCGGCCGCCATCGCGTTCGCCAGCTCCGAAACCAGGCGGATCGCCTCGTCCTGGTTCCCGCGCACCAAGCGGGCCATCTCCTCGTGCGCGCCGACGACCTGGGCCGCCTTGAAGTTCTTCTTGAACTGCGCGTACTTGTCCGGCGCCTGGACCAGCACGGGCATCGAAGAAGCGGGAGCGAGAGCGCAGACGAAAGGCAGGAGGATCATGTCGCTTGTCCTGGAACCGGGGCTGGGCGACGCGCGTCTGCGCCCACGGATGGCGCCTCGGCGCGCGCGAACGGCCGTTTGGCCGGGCGAACACGAGAGGATAGCCCTCCGTCCGATCCGGTCACAGGGGAGCCGCCGCAGCAGCCCCGCGGGAGCTCGCTAACAGCCCGTTGAAAAAGTCACTCGACGCACAACTCGCCCGGATTGCGCCGGCTCGTCGTCGCGAGGATCCCCTGCGATACGACGCCAAGGCGTCGTATCGCCGCCGCGCGTTGCGCGGCGCCGCGGCTGACCCCTCGCTGAATCCTCTGATTCATGTCGGGGCCCGCACGACGCCAAAGCGTCGTGCTTTGCGCCCCGCCAATTGGTCCCGCTCCTAGATCCGACGCAACCGGACGACTTCTGCGCTCGAAGCACTTTTCAACCAGACTGCTAGCCGCCGCCGCGGCGGGCGCTCATGCGCTTCAAGAATTCGCGCTCCCGCGCGGAAAGCGAGCCGATTCCCTCGCGGTGGATCCGCTCGAGCAGCGCGTCGAGGCGACGCTCGTCGTCCTCGCGCGAGGCAACCGCACGCGCCTCGCGGCGCGATTCCAACTCGGCCAGCGGGTCGATCCACACCCAACGCTGGCGCACGGCGAGGAAGCCCAGGGCGGCGCCGGAGAGATGGGCCAGAAACGCGACGTCTCCGTCTCGGCCCTTCAGCGCGAACAGCAACCGAAGCAGGTCGAACCCGATCAGGATCAGGGCAAGGGTCCGGAGCCGAAGCACGACGAAGATCGTGAAGATCTGCAGGTTCGGCTTGAGCGTCGCCATGGCGACGAGTAGGAAAAGCGCGCCGCCGGACGCACCGACGCCGAGCTTGGAATGACCGAACACGAGCGCCTGAAGCAACTCGGCGCAGCCGCCGGCAAACACCGCAGCTACGACCCAGGCCAACGTGCGACGGGCGCCGAAGCTCGACTCAAACAACGAACCGAACACGTAGATCGTCAGGCAGTTCGACAGCAAGTGCATCGGATCGCTCCAACTGTGAAGCAATCCGTGCGTCACCAACTGCCAAACCGGGAGCCACGGCGCCCACGCGCGCCATTGCTCCGGGTTGAGTGCGAGCGCGTTGTAGACCGTGGCCCCCCAGCCCACGTCGCCGAACACGAATCCGAGCACGCCGAACACGATCAGAATCGTGAGCATCGCGCGCGTCGCACTCTCGACGCGGGGCAACCGGAACGACGGCCCGCCCCCCGAATCGGACTCGGGCTCGAAGGGCTCGTCGTAGTCGCGGGCCGTTTTCATGCGCTCGCCGTGGTGTGCGCGGCCTAAGCGCGCGAGACGCCCGCGGCGCGTTCGGCCGCGAGAACCGTGTTCGAGAGCAGCATCGCGATCGTCATCGGTCCGACCCCGCCCGGCACTGGAGTGAGCCAGCCGGCGACCGCCCGGGCCTCGGCGAAGGCCACGTCGCCCGCCAAGCCGCCGCCGTCGAGGCGGTTGATCCCGACATCGATCACGACCGCGCCGGGCTTGATCCAGGAGCCGCGCACCAGCTCCGGCCGACCGACGGCCGCGACGAGCACGTCCGCTTCGCGGCACACCGCGGGCAAGTCGCTGGTCTTGGAGTGGCACACCGTCACCGTCGCGTCGCGCGCGAGTGCGAGGAACGCCAAGGGCTTGCCGACGAGCAGCGAGCGGCCGACCACCGTCACGCGTTTGCCGGCGAGCGAAACGCCCGCGCGGTCGCACAACTCGATGCAACCCGCAGGCGTGCACGGCGCGAGGCCGCGCGCATCCCCCATCACGAGCGCCGCGACATTCTCGGGGTGCAGACCGTCGACGTCCTTGGCGGGATCGAGTGCGCGCACGATGCGCTCGGAGTCGAGCCCACGCGGCAGCGGCAGTTGCACGAGCACGCCGTGCACGCTGCGATCGGCGTTGAGCTCGCGCACCACGCGCTCGAGCTCCGCTTGCGCGGTCTGCGCCGGCAACTTCAGCGTGCGCACGCTGAATCCCGCCTCCTGCGCAGCCTTGTCCTTGTTGCGCACGTAGACCTGGCTCGCCGGATCCTCGCCCACGAGCACCACCGCGAGCCCCGGCTGCACGCCGCGCGCGATCAGCGCCTGCGCGCGCGCACGAACGCCGGCGCGAACTTCGGCCGCGACGGCCTTGCCATCGAGGATCCGAGCTCCGCCGATCGTCACGCCGCTGGCCTCGAGGCCCGTACGACTCACTTCGCCGCTCCCCGCGACGCGACTTGTTCGCCCGCCGGCGCGCCGCCCGCTTGCGAGGTCTTGGTGTCGGCAGCGGGCCCTTGCATGCCCTCGCGCGGCACGACGTTGTCGTCGGTGTAGCGGTGCAGGCTCTTCTGGCTGTCCGGCAGATAACCGAAGAGTTGGAAGGTGACGAAGATCGAGAGCGCGCCGCCCATGAGCATCACCATGGCCTTCTCGCCGCGGTATCCGCCGAGCATGCGCAGGTGGATGTACACGACGTAGATCAGCCAGGTGATCAACGCGGAGTTCTCCTTGCTGTCCCAGCCCCAGTAGTTCGCCCAGGCTTCCTGCGCCCAGAACGCGCCCATCCACAGGCCGGCGGTGAGGAACGGCATGCCGACCGCGAAGGCGCGGAAGCTGACGTCGTCGAGTTCCTTCTCGAGCGCGCCGACGGCGGCCGCGCCGGGCAGGTTGCCCGTTCGGTGCAGCACGAAGAAGATCGCGCCGCACAGCAGCAGCACCGGCAGCGTCACGACCTGCGCGAACGGCAGGAACGCGAGCAGCGCGAAGGTCAGCACCTGCTTGCCGCGCGGCTGGCCGCCGACGAACACGCCGCTCCAAAAGCGCGTGCAGAAGTAGACCAGGCAGATCAGTCCGGCGATGGCGAGCGTGGCGTAGCTGAAGATCAGCGACGAGAGGTGCGGCGCGAACCAGTACGACTGCAGCGCCGGCGGCAGGTCACGTTGCGCGGTGGAGAGCGTGCGCAGGTAGACGTGCGTCATGAGCGCGCCGCCGAGCACCAGCGCGACGAGCGCGTCGTCGAGGATCGCCCAGCCCGGGCCGCGGCTGCGCAGCGCGAGCGCGTAGTGCAGCGCAAGCATCGAGAGCAGCAGCGCGAAGCTGAACATGCCCAGCACTTCGCTCATCGTCTGGCTGGGGAAGTGGTTCACCTCGAGGTAGCGCTGCCACATCGAGAGCCCCATCGTGACGGTCGCCGCCCACAGGCACAGCGAGACGATGCGAGCTGCGAACGGCGAGGGCGCGGAACCATCGAGCCCGCGGCGCTTGGCGCGCGCGTGCTGGAACATCGCCGCGAAAGACAGCGCGATGCCGACGACGCACAGGACGTCGACAACCGAGAGCCACTGCAACGAACTGAGCGGCGTGTTCATGCCTGCGCTCCGACGGGGGCTTGCGACTTGCGCCGCGCCAGCACGATGGGCCTCACGATGAACGCGAGGAACGTGCCGAGGATGATGGTGTACATGCCAGCGAGCACCACGGGGATCCCAGGGTCGTAGACCACGCCGATCCCCGAGTACGTGGGGTTCTCCGGGTCCGCGTTGGTCTGGAAGAAGCGGTAGCCCTTGTACTTGAAGTAGTCGTTCACGCGGATCTCGCGCGCCGACTCAGGCCCGAGCGGAACCGTGTACGGCTGGCCGGCGGCGTCCTTCTCGACGATCGAGAGCACGCTGCGCCAGTCGAACGGGAAACCCTCGGTGTTCTCGAGGAAACGCAGCGCGAAACGGTGGTCGCCGGTGATCCAGATGTTCGACTGCTGCGTGTCCGTCGAGGCCATCTCGATGCGCTCGACGTGCTCCTTGTCGGTCCCAGGGAAGTGCACCACGTCGAGCACCAGACCACGCGCGTCGCGACTGTAGAACGACTCGTCCCAGCCCTCGGCGTTGACCTTGGTGTCCTCGAACAGGATGCGCTTCTCGAACTTCGCGCTGCGGTAGAAGTTCTTGGCGACCACCTTCGTCGCGCCGGGGAGCGCGAGTTGCGCGCCCTTGCTCGCCGGAGTGCGGGTTCCGTCCTGCGCGACGAGTTGGGGCTCGCTTCCCTCCTGCCACGAGAGCACGAAGCGCGCGGGGCCGGGGCTCGTCCAACGATTCCAGGCGAGCTTGGTGACCAAACCGCGGTGCAGGTAACGGTCCTGCAGACCGTACTCGACCGCGTCGACCTGCTCGTGCACGACGCGCCGCTCGGTGCGCCCGTTCGGCGCCTCGGCAGAGGGCGGGCCTTTGATGTCGATCCACACCGCACAGAACTTGTCGGGCTGCTGGCCGAGCGGCTGCGGGTGCGTGCTGCCGTCGTCCTTGTCGACGCCGACGCGGAAGTCGCTGGTCGCGTCGACGATGCTCAGCGTGTAGCCGCCCTCGAGTTGGACGCTGGTCCCCACGCGCACTTCGATCGGCTCGCCGAGCGGATCGGAACTGCCGAGCTTCTCGACGTAGAGCACGCCGAGCGTTTGTTCGTCGCGCGGGAAGAGCTCGAGCGGGTCGTCCCCGTAGCTCGCCACGAGCCGGAAATTGCGCTCGGGATCGAAGTAGCCTTGGTCGCGCAGGCGCGGCGAGAGCAGCACCTGGCGCGTCGGACCGTCGGAGCTCGTCATGCCGGCGCGCTCGCGCAGCATGCGGTCGCGTTCGGTGTTGGGAACCTCGAGCTCGAACACCGGGAGCGGATCGGTCGCGCTCGGATCTTCGGTGACCTTCGGGCTGTCGACCCGCGCGTGGTCGAACAGATCGACGACGCGCAGTTCGAGCTGCGGCTTCCACTCGCCGTCGGGTGCCTGTGCATAGTCGAGCTGGATCGTGCGCCCCGGCCACAGCGTGTAGCGCGGCGGACGGCTCGTGAAGCTGCGGTCGAGCGGCTCGATCTGCAGCGCCTTCCACTCCTTGCGCGCGAAGCGATCGAGCTTCACCGCGAAGGGCATGCGCTGCGTGCGGTCGCTGCGGTAGTGCTGCCAGTAGGTGTCCTGCGGCTCCTTGTCGAGGTACAGCTGCAGGATCCCGCGGTCGGTGAGCGCGTTCGAGATCCAGCCGCCGCCGAGCATCACCAGCATGCCGACGTGCGTCACCACGAAGCCGATCTTCTGGATGCTGAACCACTTGGCGGGCTTGCCGCGGAACGTGTTGAAGCCGACCGCGGTCGCGAGCAACACGAGCAACGCCGAGAACCAATGCGACTTGTACGTGCGGTTCAAATCGAGCGTCGTGCACCAGTCGAAGCTGCTCTTCAGCAAGCCGTAGTTGCGCTTCATGAGCGCCTCGATCTCGTCGGTCTTGGGCCCCGACGCGAACGAAGCCTTCATGGTCTTCTCGCGGTTGCTGCGCTCTTCCTTGCCGTACACACGCTCGTAGCGATCCAAGCCCTGCATCGCCTGCGGCGGAATCTCCGCCTCGGGCATGAACGCGCCGTACGTCAGTCCGTGCGCGAGGTGATAGAAGAAGTACGACTCGGCCCAGCGAAAGGCGTCGAACTGCTGGCGGTACTCCTTGAGGCGCGTCACCTGGTCGCGCGTCATGCCGCGCAGCGCGGCGTGGTCCTCAGGGTGCGGCCCGATGAAGTTGTCGCCGCGCGACTTGGGCGACTGCAGGTACTCATCGACCTTGGCGACGTCGATGTCAGCGATCAGCGGCACGCGCGCCGTCGGATCCTCGAAGCCGTCGATCTGCGGCACGAGCACGCCGAGCGTCACGGCGAGCGTGCTGCCTGCGACGAGCGTGACCCCCACGTACATCGAGCGGAAGAAGCTCGCGATGAGTTCACGCCACACGAAGACGTAAGCGGCGAGCGCGACGAGCAGCACCGCCGTGAGGTAGTCGCGCGCGCCCCAGAGGCTGAAGTCGAAGCCGCGCTTGAAACCTTCGGCGTCCGCGCGCAGGAGGTCGTGCAGTCCGCGGTACGGCGGAAAGGCGTTGATGAGCACGCCCAGCCCGTGCCCCATCACGACCAAGGCGAGCACGATGCCCGCTGCGCTCAAGAATCCCAGGCGCGCCGTCTTCGCGCGCGGCGCCTGGGGTTGGGACTGCGGTTCACTCATCGTTGTGCAGGATTTCGTCGGCGCGTTGGGGGGACGTGCGCTCAGTGGTTGCGTTCGAGCACGAAGCCGGCCATGTCCTCGAGCGAAGCGCGCGAGGGACCGGCGGGCAACGTCGCAAGTCGAGCGACAGCGCTGTTCAGAAGTTCGCGAGCGCGGGCTCGCGCGTACTCGACGCCGCCGGCGAGGTCGCAGGCGGCGCGCAGGCGGGCGACACGATCCTCGATCCCTTCGAGGGTGTACGCGTCGCGGATGGCCGCGCGGCGCGCTTCGTCGGCGCGAGCGTACGCCCACAGCACCGGCAAGGTCACCTTGCCATCCGCCACGTCGGTCCCGACCGACTTGCCCGCCTGCTCGGCGCTGGCCGTCAAGTCGATGCAGTCGTCGATGATCTGGAACGCAAGCCCGAGTTCGTAGCCGAACTGGCGCATGTTGGCGCCCATCGACTCGTGGCCGCCGGGGTAACGCGCGCCGAGCTCACACGCGGCCGCGTACAGCGTCGCGGTCTTGGCGCCGGCGATCCACTCGTAGCGCTCCTGGCGCATCTCGAAGTCGTAGCGGCTGGCGGCCTGCTCGATCTCGCCGATGCAGATGCGGCGCGTCGCCTCGGCGAGCACGCGGCTGCACAGGCGCGACGACAGATCGGTCGAGAGCGCGAACGCGCGCGCGTAGAGGTAGTCGCCGAACAGCACCGCGACCTGGTTGTCCCAGCGTTCGTTGACGCACGCGACGCGGCGGCGCACCTTCGCGCCGTCGAGCACGTCGTCGTGCACCAGGGTCGCCAGGTGGATCATCTCGACCACCGCCGCGATCGAGGCGTGTTCGTCGGTCGAGTTCGAGCTCGCGTCGCCGCACAGCAGCACGAGCGCGCCGCGCATCTGCTTGCCCTGGAAGCGCCCCACGTGCTCGACCATGTCGCGCACCGCGGGCGAGGCGTCGGCCAGTTGCAACGCGATCACGTTGCGCATGCGCTCGAGGCCGTCTTGGACCGGCGCGATCACGCGCAGGAGTTGCTGGGGGTCGGGGTTCATGGTCAGGAGGCGCGAGCGGAGCGCTCAGCGCCGAGGGCCTCGAGATCGGAGGGTGTGTTGAGGTTGCGGGCCGCGTGCCGCGCGCTCGCGCGCAGGGCCGGCGGGAATTTTTCGCTGGGCAGCACGGCCACTCTGGGCCGGGCTTCGCCGGAGGGCGCGAGCGGGCCGTCGTGGAAGGCCGTCAGTCGCGTCGCGCCGCCCGCCAGCGCCGCGCGCACGGCCGGCAGGCAGGTCCGACGGTAGACCGCGCACAACGGTTCGCTGCCCTTCTCCGTGCCCAGCATGGTGACATCCCACGCGTGCTCCTGGGCGTGTCGGACGAGTTCTTCGAGCACCTGCGGCGAGAGTTCGGGCATGTCGCAGCCGACCGCGATCACCCATTCCGTTCGCGCCGCCTCCAGGCCCGCGCACAACCCGCTCAGCGGGCCGCGGTCGGCTTCGCCGTCGAGCACCAGCGGGATTCCGAGCTCGCCGTAGCGCGGCGTCGCACCGCAGGCGAGCAGCAACGCGCCGCACACCGGTTCGAGGGCCGCCAGCGCGTGCTCGAGCAGACGCCGGCCGTCGAGTTCGATCAGCGCCTTGTCGCGGCCCATCCGCCGACTCCGGCCGCCGCACAGCACCAGCCCCGTGCGTTCCGCGCGCGCGCCGTGTTCCTCTCGTCCGGTGTCCATCTTCGTCGGCGGCGCGGCGAGTCGATGCCCGGGCGCCGCCGCCTGAGACTGCTAGTGCGAGTGCGCGTCGTGCTTGGGCTCGTGCTTGGCGTCCGCCGTCGGCTTGGCCGCGTCGTCGCCGCCTTCCTTCATCCCCTTCTTGAAGGAGTTGATGCTGGCGCCCATCGACTGCGCGAGCGCGGGCAGCTTGGCGCCGCCGAAGAGCAGCAGGACGACGATCAGGATGATGATCAGCTCGGTCGTCCCCAGACCGAAGATGGCGAGCGCGGGGTTGGCGAGGAGGTTTTCCATGGGCGTGTGTGTGCGAATGGGCGTGTGCGCGGCGGGCGCCTGGCGCGTCGACTGTTCCGGATCGACGCGCACCGGAGCGGCAGGCTCCCTCGCTCCGCCCTGGCGCGCGGCCGCGGAGGGGCGGTGGAGCCTTTGAACCGAGGTCTGCGGTGGCGCTTGGATTGTAGGCAATCCGGGCTCGCTTCCGCAGCGCCGGCGGTGCTTTTGCGGCGCGTGCGAGGCCGCCGTCGGAGCGCGGCTCAGCGCGCCGAACGGCGCGCGATCTTGCGCGCAAGGCGCGGGTGCAGAGGCGGCAAAGGCGCGGTGAAGCTGGCGAGGCTCCCCTGCGCTTTGCGTCCCACCCGCGGGCCTTGTCCGACTCGCAATCCCGCCGCCACCAGACCCGCCCGCACCGCTACGGAAGCGCTGTAGGTCGACAGCAAGGCGTGGGGCGCCATGGCCGCGGCGAGGTCGGCGAGGAACTCCGCCGACCACAGCTGCGGCTCGAGCGACGGCGCGAACGGGTCGAGGAACACGGCGTCGAACGCGCCCGTCCGCCAGCGGCGCACCGCCGTACGCGCGTCCCCCAGCTCGAGCCGCAGACCGCCCCAGGGTGCGGCGACCCGTTCGCCCGGGCTGTGGAGCGCCACGCGCAGGATGGCGCGCACAGGCGCGACCCAACGCTCGCACTCCGGCGGCTGGCGCACTTCGAACGCGTGCGCGAGCAGCTCCACGTCGCGCTCGAAGCTCACGGCCTCGAGCGGCGCAGCGCTGGCCTCGAGCGCTTCGAGCGCCGCGGCGAGGTTCAGCCCCAGCCCGGTTCCGATGTCGAGCAGGGCCACCGCGCCGCGCTCGGCCCCGAGCTCGGCGATGCGGCAGGCGCGCGCGTAGCGTTCACGGGCTTGGCGCCAGGCGCCGGCCGTGGAATGGCAGGTCACGGCGTCAGCGGTGCGTTGCAGCGTGCAACTGCCGTCTTCGGTCTCCAGCGTGCGCCAAGTCACGCTGCGATCCTTGCAGCTCGCCGCGCGCCGCGCCACGCTTGCCCTGTGGCGATCCAACGCGACGAGGACAAGCTCGCGATCTACCGCGACCCGGCCGTGGCGGCGCGCTACGACGAGCGCTGGGCCGGCGCGAGCGGCCAGCGCCGCGAATCCCGCATGCGCGCCGCGTTGGAACGCGCGCTGGCGAGCTTCGGACCCGCCGCGAGCGTGCTCGACGCACCGTGCGGCGCTGGGCGGCTCAGTGCGTGGCTCTCGGAGCGCGGAGTGCGCTACCTGGGCGTCGACGCCGCGTTTCCCATGCTCGTCGAAGCGCGCCGCAAGTGCGCCGCGCCGCTCGCAGCCGGCGACCTCGCGCGGCTCCCACTGCGCGACGGCGCCGTCGACGTCGCCGTGTGCATCCGCCTGATGCACTTGGTGCGCGAGGTCCAGTTGCGCCACGCCTTCCTGCGCGAGCTCGCGCGCGTCGCGCGCCGCGGCGTGGTCGTCGACTACCTGCAGGCCGAGTCACTCAAGGTCTGGTACGCGAATGCTCGTTCGGCGGTGGGACTGCGCGACCACGCGCCGAGCGCGTTCACGCGCGACGCGATCCGCTCGGAATTCGAAGCCGCGGGCCTCGAGGTGCTCGCCTTCGAAGCGCTGCGCCGGCCCAACTGGCTCTCCGACAAGGTCGTGGTCGTCGCGCGGCCGCGCGGCGCTCGGTCCAGTTGAAGGCCTGCGCGCGGCACGCTCGTGCGTCGCCGCACGGCGAGGTTTCGCTCGCGTCGGCCGCGTGCGCTCCGTAGCGCCCCGCACGATGTCGTTCCGCTGTTGTTCGCGCTCCGCGCGCAGGCACGCCCCGACCGACCGCGGGCCGACGGCCGGTTACGATCCGGTGACCGCCGGGCCGCGCTCGCTGCCGACAATGGACGTCCGTATGCACCGCACCACGTTGCTCGTGTTGATCCTTGCGGCCTGCGCGCCGGCCCCGACGCCGCGCGCCGAACTCGACCGCCGCAGCGAGCGCTACATCGAAGACGAGCCCGGCGGACGTGGCCTCGCGGGCGTTGAACTCGTGCTCGAGCGCGTGGAGTCCGGCGCGCAGCTCGCGCTGCGGCTCGCCGCCGACGGTCCGCGGGTCGATCCGATCCACGGCATCGAGGGCCGGCGCGGCGTGAACCGCATCACCGCGCGCGAGCTGACGCGCCTGGAGCAGGAACGCGGCATCGAGATCCGCACGGTGCGCCGCGACGCATCCGACGTCGGCGCACACGCAGGAGCGGTGAGCATCGTGCGCACGGGCCGCCTGCCCGAACGGCGCGTGGCGCCCGACGGCAGCATCGACCTCGAAGCGACCAGCCACGAGTCGTTCGCTCTCGAGCTCGCGCTCTCCGCCGCGCCCGTCGGCGCGGGCGAGTGGCGCACCGAGCTGTGGGTCGGCGGCCGGCCGCGGCTGCGCGTCGACTACCAATTCGACGGCCGCACCGGCCGCATCCAGGCCTTCGACAGCAATCCGGTCCCCCATCGCGAGGAACTCGCCCCATGACGCTGCTCGCACTGCTCACACCTGTCGCGCTGGTCGCGTTCCAAACTCCCGAGTTCCGACCGGAGGAGCGCGCCTGGCGCGAGCGAGACCTCGAAGCGCGCTGGGTGCTCGTCGAGCGCGAGCTGAGCGCGCACGGGTGGAGCAACGTCACGTCGCTCACCGCGTTCCTCGAGGAGCGGCGCGAAGTGGAGCTGCTCGAACGCCTGTGTTTGTACCCACGTGAAGAAGGCCAGTTCGCGACCTTCGAGCGCGCGCTGCGCGAGCTCGACGCGCCTCAGTGGGCGCGCGCCGTCGAGTGGAACCTGCGCCAGCACGACAGCCACACGCGCGACCACGCACACAGCGCGTTCCTCGAGCTGCGGCCCGCACTCGCGCGCGGCTGGCTCGAGCGCCACGAAAGTCAGCTGCGGCCGTTGGCCGGCGCGGTGCTGGTCAAGTTGCGCGCCAGCGCGATCGAGCCGGAGTCGGCGGCGGCGCAGCTCGCGCCGTGGAACGTCGAGGAACTGCTCGCACCGCTGCAGCGCGCCGCGGCCGGCGCGCCCACGGTCGAGTTCGGCGAACGACTGCGCGCCGAACCGGGCGAGCTGTACCTGCACTCGTTGGAGGCCGCGTTGCGTGCGCTCGCGCAGCGCCAGCTCTACGAAGAGCCCTGGCGCACGGCGCTCTTCGCCTGCACGCGCCACACGCAGCCGCCCGTGCGCGCGTTCGCGTGGATCGCGCTCGGCCAGGCCGCGCGCGGAGCGTTGCCCATCGAGGCGCTCGACGATCTGTCGCTGCGCGCGTGCATCGAAGCGAAAGACGAGGACCTGCGCGTGCGCCGCGCCGCGACGCTGGCGCTCGGCCAGCGCGCGGCGTGGAGTCCGTTCGCGTGGCTCGAGCTGCACCGCATCGCGGGCGAGCGTGCGCACCCGGCGTGGAGTGCTGCCGTGAGCGCGCTCGCCGACTGCGGCGACGAGTTCACGCTCGAGCAACTCGAGGGACTGCTTCCGACGCTCGTCGCCGAGGCGGAGCGCCGTCTGGCCAACGCGACGTGCGACGCGCTGCGCGAACGCGGCGCGCTCGCGGCCCAGTCGCTCACGCAGTCCTTCGAGCGCACGGCGCTCGCCTCGGCGCCGGTCGGGCGGCTCGAAGGCGTGCCGTTCGCGCGCCGCCTGACCTGGCACGCGCGCCACTTCGCGCCGGCGCGCGTGGACGCCGAGCTCGGCAAGCAGATCCTCGAGTTGCGCAAGAGCTACGAGCCGGCGACGGACGTTCTCACGCAGACCCAGCGTGTCGCGCCGAGCTTCGAGCTGCAGGCTGCGGTGCGCGAGCTCGCGACGCGCTGACCAGACTTGGCGCACGAGTTCGCGTGTGCGAACGCCGGGCGTGCTGCGCGGCGGCGTGCTCCTCGCCGCGCGCGAACGCAACTCGTGCGGGAGGTCATTCGCGCCGGTGAGCGACGCAAGCGTTGCTCACCAGCGGCCGTCCGCGCGAACGGACGCGGGAAGCGTCGCGCGCGCTCGAAGACGGTGCAGGAACGCCCCGCGCTTGCGCGTCGCGCTCGGTGAGCAGCTCGGATCAACGCTTCGCGACGAACTGACCGCCGCCCTGGTGCAGCGTGAACGAACGTCCATCCGCGGCGAACTCCAAACGCACGCTGTCGTCGAAGTCAGCTCGGAAGCTGCGTTCGCCCTGGAATTTCAGGCGAAACTCGCCTTGCCCCGTGGCGCGCGCGAAGAGCTTGCCATCGCGCGCTGTGATCGCCACGTCGAGCCCCAGTTGCGCGATGCGGTATTCGCCAGCGAGTTCTTGGGCCAGTTCTGCGGTGAGCGCGAGATCGAGCACCGGCGCGCGCTGGATGCCCAGCGCCGCGAGCGCGACGTCGTCGGCGATGTCGCTGGACGACTCGGGCTCGCAGTTGGAGATCACCGCGACCGCCACGTCCGCCTCGGGGAACCACATCAGCATCGAGTTGAAGCCGAAGATCCCGCCGCCGTGTTGGATGCGGCGCCGGCCCTCGAACTCGTCGACCATCAGGCCGAAGCCGTAGTCGCCGCCCGTGCCGTCCGCCGCCGCGACCGGCGTCGTCATGAGCGCGAAGGACTCGGGGCTCACGACCTTGCCGCCGCGCAACGCGACCTTCCAGCGCACGAGCTCACCGGCCGTCGACACCAGCCCGCCGGCCGCGCCGGGCTGGTTCATTCCCAGCGGAACGTCGTTGACCTTGTTGCGCCCCTTCAGCGTGTAGCCCTGCGCGCGGTTCTTGAGCAGCTCCTCGTTGGAGTCGTAGCGCGTGCGCGAGAGGCCCAGCGGCTTGGCGATTTCCTCCTGCACGAGCTTGGCGTAGCTCTTGCCCGAGACCTTCTCGAGCACCATGCCGAGCAGGTAGTAGCCGGTGTTGTTGTAGCGCCAGCTCGCGCCGGGCTCGAAGTCGAACGGTTTGCCGGCGACGAGCGCGAGCAACTCCTCGTGCGACAGCTCCAGCGGCCACTTCGCGCTCCACTCCTCGCCCAGGTCGGTGTAGCTGGGGATCCCCGAGGTGTGGTTGAGCAACTGCCGCACGGTCACAACACGCCCCGCAGGCGAGGTGTGCAGCGGGAACTGCGGCACGAACTTGTCGAGCGTGTCGTCGAGCGAGAGCTTCCCGCGCTCCACGAAGCGCAGCACCAGCGCCGCGGTGTACTGCTTGGTGACCGAGCCGATGCGGAACATCGTCGCCGTGTCCGCTGCGACGGAGAACTCCTCGTCCGCAAGACCGTAGGCCTTCTCGAACACGACCTCGCCGCGCTGGGCGACGGCGACGGAGAGCCCGCTGAAGGTCGGTCGCTTGGCGCGCGCGGCGACGAGCGCATCGATCTTGCTCGCAAGCGTCTCCTGCGGCGCGGCGACTTCGACCTGCGAACTCGCCGTGGCTTGCGACCCGCTCGCGAGCCCAGGGGACGCGAGCAGGAACGAGGCGGCGAGAGTCAACGAGAGGAATCGAGGTGCGGTCAGCATGTGTGTTGAGGGGGGGCCGAGCGGCGGTGCAACTCGCCCGTCGCGGACCCGCGAGGAAAGCGAGTCGCACGCGACGTTACTGCACGCGCGGCAAGTGGAGCTGCCTCCGCTCAAACGACTCGCGCCCGCCGCAGCCCGAAGGCGGCGGCGGGCGCGAAGCTCGCGAGAGCGCAAAAACGCCTGGAAAATCAGGCCTTGGCGGCGGCCAGGAGGCCGAGCTCGCCCAGGCGCTTCTCCATCATCTCGCCCAGGCGCGCGGGGCTGGGGCTGACGATGCAACCCGCGGCCGAGAGCGCGGCGTACTTCTCCTTCGCCGTGCCCTTGCCGCCCGAGATGATCGCGCCGGCGTGGCCCATGCGGCGGCCCGGAGGAGCGGTGGCGCCGGCGATGAACGACACGACCGGCTTCTTGAACTTGGCCTTGATGTACTCGGCGGCTTGTTCCTCGGCGTTGCCGCCGATCTCGCCGATCAGGATCAGTCCGAGCGTGTCGGCGTCGGCGTTGAACAGCTCGAGCGCGTCGACGAAGTTCGTGCCGTTGACCGGGTCGCCGCCGATGCCGATGCAGGTCGACTGGCCGATGCCGCGCGAGGTGAGCTGCCACACCGCTTCGTAGGTAAGGGTGCCCGAGCGCGACACGACGCCGATGCGGCCGGGCTTGTGGATGTAGCCGGGCATGATGCCGATCTTGCACGAACCCGGCGTGATGATGCCCGGGCAGTTGGGTCCGATCAGGCGCGCCTTGGGATGGCCGCCGCCGGCGCTCATGCGCTCGCGCACCTTGACCATGTCGAGCACCGGGATGCCCTCGGTGATGCACACGATCACTTCGATGCCCGCTTCATAGGCCTCGATGATCGCCGCGGCCGCGAACGGCGGCGGAACGTAGATCATCGTCGCGTTGGCGCCCGTGGCGTCGACCGCTTGTTTGACCGTGTCGAAGACCGGGCGATCGAGATGCTTCGTTCCGCCCTTCTTGGGCGTGACGCCGCCGACGAGGTTGGTGCCGTAGGCGATCGACTGCTCCGAGTGGAACGTGCCGTGTTTGCCGGTGAAGCCCTGGCAGATCAGACGCGTGTTCTTTCCGACGAGAACGCTCATGGTGCGGGGCTCCTTACTTCTTGGCCGCGACGGGCTGGATGGACTTGACGGCCTTCTGCGCTGCATCGTCGAGGTCCGTGGCGGTGGTGATCGCCAGACCTGACTCCTTGAGCAGCTTGCGGCCCAGCTCGACGTTCGTGCCCTCCAGGCGCACGACGAGCGGCACCTGCAGGTTGACCTGCTTGGCCGCAATCAGGATCCCCTGCGCGATCGTGTCGCACTTCATGATCCCGCCGAAGATGTTGACCAGCACCGCCTTGGTGTTGGGGTCGGCGAGCAGGATCTTGAAGGCCGCCGTGACTTGCTCCGCGCTTGCGCCGCCGCCGACGTCGAGGAAGTTGGCGGGCTCGCCGCCGTAGAGCTTGATCACGTCCATGGTCGCCATGGCGAGGCCCGCGCCGTTCACCATGCAACCGATCTGACCGTCGAGCTTGATGTAGTTGAGGCCGAACTTGCTCGCCTCGATCTCGAGCGGGTCCTCCTCGTGTTCGTCGCGCAGCGCGAGCAGGTCCTCGTGGCGGAACAGCGCGTTGTCGTCGAGCACGATCTTGGCGTCGAGCGCGATCACCGAGCCGTCCTTGGTGAGCACGAGCGGGTTGATCTCGGCCATCGAGCAATCGAGCTCGCAGAAGGCCTTGGCCAGCGCCTGCATGAACTCGACCGCACGCGCGCGCGAGGCTTCGGGAACGCCGATGCCCGCCGCGAGCTTGGCCGCGTCGGTCTGCGTCAGGCCGGTCTTGGGCGAGTACGCGGCCTTCAAAATCTTCTCGGGGTGCTTCTCGGCGACCTCTTCGATCTCCATGCCGCCCTCGGAGCTGGCGATCATCACCGGAGACTGGCGCTCGCGGTCGACCACGATGCCGATGTAGTACTCCTTGGCGATCGCGCTGCCCGCCTCGACGTACAGCCGCCGCACGAGTTGCCCCGCGGGACCGGTCTGGTGCGTCACCAGCGTCTTGCCGAGGATCGCCTGCGCCGCCGCGCGCACCTCGTCCGCGTTCTTGCAGACCTTCACACCGCCCGCCTTGCCGCGGCCGCCGGCGTGGATCTGCGCCTTGACCACCGCGACCGGGGACTTGAGTTCGTGGTACGCGGCGAGCGCGGCGTCGACGCTCAAGGCCTCGTGGCCCTGGGGAGTCGCGACGCCGAAGCGCCGCAAGAGCTGCTTGGCCTGGAATTCGTGGAGTTTCATCGGGTTCTCTGGCGCGGGGTCCGCGGGCAGTTTGGGAGGGGGAAAGAGTGTAGGCGCCGCCGATCCTCAGCGAAACCGTCGAGGCGTGCTCCCTTTCGCCCGGGCGCGCGCCGCGTCATCCTCGGCGGGATGAACGCCCGCGGCCCCGTCCAGGTTCGCCCCGACCCATCCTCGCCGCTCGAGGAACGCTCCGCGCCGCGCCGCGGCGAGTGGCTGGTCGACCACCAGTTGCGCCAGCTGTTCGACGGCGCCTTGCGCGCGAGCCCGGGCTCGCCCCCCATCGCCGAGGCGCAACTGCAGGCCGCGAGCCTGGACCTGCGCGTCGGCGCGTTCGCCGCCCGCATCCGCGCCGGTTTCCTCCCCGGCCGCACGCCGCTCGAGCAGCGCCTCGAAGAGCTCGAGACCAGCCGCCTGTGGCTCGGCGGCGACGGCGCCGTGCTCGAGAAGGGGCTGGTGTACTTGCTGCCGCTCGAGGAAGAGCTCGCCTTGCCGCCGCACCTTCGCGCCGCGTTCAATCCGCGCAGTTCGACCGGCCGCTGCGACCTGTTCACGCGCGTGCTCGTGCCCGGCCATCCGCGCTTCAACGAAGCGCCGCCGGGCTACCGCGGCAAGCTGTGGCTCGAAGTCTCGCCGCTCTCCTTCCCCGTGCGCCTCAAACGCGGCGACCGGCTGTGCCAGCTGCGCCTGGCGGAGGGTGACCCGACGTTGTCGCGCGAGGAGCTGCGCGCGGAGTACGCACGCACGCCGCTGTGCTGGAGCGGCGAGCGGCCCACGCCGATCGACGAAGTGCGCTTCGACGAGGACGGCAGCCTCGCGCTCAGCCTTGGACTCGCGGGCCGCGATCCGGCGGGCTGGCGCGCGCAGCACCACACCGGCGTCGTGCACTTCGCGCGCGAAGGCGCCCACGATCCGCGCGAGTTCTGGGAGCCGGTCCACGCGCCGCGTGGGCACTGCACGCTCTCGCCCGGCAGCTTCTACATCTTCGCCAGCCGCGAACGCGTGGTGATCCCGCCGCACCTGGCGGCCGAGATGCTGCCGGTCGACGTCGACGTCGGCGAGATGCGCAACAACTACGCCGGCTTCTTCGACAACGGCTTCGGCTGGCGTGGCACGACGGCGGGCGAGCGCAACGGGACCGCGGCCGTGCTCGAGGTGCGCGCGCACGACGTGCCGTTCCTCGTCGAGGACGGGCAGGTGTTCTTCCGCCTGCGCTTCTACCGCACCGGCGGAGTGCCCGAAAAGCTCTACGCGGAAGGCCGCTCGCAGAGCTCCTACCGCGACCAGGACCTCACGCTGGCGCGTTGCTTCCGCTCGACGCGCTGAACGGCCGCCAGCCGCGCGCGAACGAGAGCGCGAGCAACACGACGACGTTCGCCGCGAGCCCGCACAGCCCCTCGTGCACGCCCCACGGCGCGGACTCGGGGAACATCTTCAGCGAGACGCACACGACGACGCCGACGACGAGCGCGGCATGCAGCGCGACGCCGTCGCGCCGGCGGCCGAGCAACGAGACGAGCAGTCCCGGGAGGAACTGCGCGATCGGCCCGTACGCGTAGAGCAGCAACGAGACCAGGTCGCCGTCGTACAGCACCGCGAGCGCGTAGGACGCGAGCATGAGCACGACGATGAGCACACGCACGGCGGTGCGCTCTTGCGTCGAGGTGAGCGGACGGCGCAGCGCCGTGATCCAGCCATCGCGCACCAGGATCGAGGCGGAGGCGTGCACGATCGCGTCGCCGGTCGACATGCCGGCCGCGAGCGCGCCCGCGCAGAACAGCCCCACGACGAGCGCAGGCAGGTCCAGGCTCATCAACATGTGCGGGAGGATCTGCTCGGGGCTCGCTGGCTGCGAGGGAAACAGCACGCCGGCGAAGCCGATCAGGAAGATCGGGACCAGGAACACCATGAAGGTCGGATAGAACACGACCGTGCGGCGCAGCGTGCGTTCATCGCGCGCGGAGAAGGCCTTCATGAACAGGTGCGGCCAGCACACGAAGCCGATCATCGAGATCACGCCGGAGTTGAGGAACCAAGTCCACGTCTTCGCGCCGGGCGCGCTCAGGAACAGCGGACCGCCTTCGACTTCGGGTTTGGCGGCCGCGATCTGCTCGAACATCGGACCGACGCCGCCGTAGAGCTTGTAGGGCAGCCACAGTCCGAAGGCCCAGGCGAGCGCCATCATCAGCACGCCCTGGAACACGTTCGTCCAGCCGACGCCAAGCACGCCGCTCTTGAGCACATACGCGAGCACGACCACGTAGCACACCGCGCTGCCCAGCCACTCGGGCACTTGACCTTCGGTCAGGCGGTTGACGACGAGGCCCGCGCCCTTGATCTGCAGCGCCAGATAGGGAATGAACGAGAGTGCGCTGACCAGCGCCATCGTTCCCGCGAGCGGCGCATGGCGGCATTCGCCGGCGACCATCTCGGCCTGCGTGATGTAACCGCGCGAGCGACCCAGCCGCGCGGCCCGCGGACCGAGGAAGTAGAACGGGATGAAGCCGACGAGCCCGTAACCGAGCACGTAGAAGACGGCGGCCCCGGATGTCAGCGCGAGGCCCGGCGTCGCCAGGAACGAGAAGGCCGAGAAGACCGTCGCGCCGATGATGAAGTACATCACCAGCGGTCCGAGCGCGCGGTCGCCGGCCACGTAACCCAGGGCGCTGTCGCTCGCGCCCGAACCGCCGCGCATGCCGACCCACAGGCAACCCGCGAGGTAGGCGAGCGCGACGCCGCTCACGATCCAGGCGTCGGTGCTGAGCGCGAACTCGCCCATGCTTCAGCGCCCGTCGCCCGACGCGCTGCGCGCCGCTTCGCCTTCCACGCTGCGCGTGAAGCGCTCATACAAGAGCAGCGAAGCAAACACGGCGACGAGCCAGATCAGCGCCCAGACGAGGGACCACGGAAGGCCCAAAACGAAGGGGCGCGCGGAGGCGCCCCACCAGCGGTACCCGGGACCGACGACGCAGAACGTCGCGACCACCGAGTGCAGCGCGAACAGAACGTGAGGCAGCCGCGAACGCGCGCTCGACACAGTTCCCTCGACACAGATCCGACGACCCGCAACGGCCGCCGCTCGCCGGCGGCGCGCGAGGATCAGATCTTGCCGTGCTTGGCGCGCTGACGGCGGTTCACCTTGCGGCCGCCCTTGGTGCGCTGGCGGGTGCGGTAACCGGTCTTCTTGGCGTGCTTGGCGTTGCTGCGACGGACGTTGGTCTTCATCTTGGATCCGAAAGTACGTGGTGTGGGGCCCCGCAGTGTAGTCGAGGGCGGCCCCGAAAGAATCAGGCTCGCAAAATCAGGCTGCGGGGCGGGGCTCAGCCGCCGGACATCGACAGGCCCTTCTTGGGCGCGACCATGTCGGTGGGAATCACGGCCTTGTCGAAGGCTTCCGCGCTCATCAGGCCCAGTTCGACCACGCTCTCGCGCAGCGTCAGGCCGCGCTTGTGGGCGTGCTTGGCGACCTTGGCTGCGTTGTCGTAGCCGATGTGGCGGTTGAGCGCCGTCACGAGCATCAGCGACTTGCGCATCAGTTCGTCGACGCGCGCGGTGTCGAGTTCGAGGCCGTCGATGCAGTTCTCGCGGAACGAATCGCAGGCATCCGAGAGCAGCGCGATCGACTGCAGCGTGTTGTGGATCATCACCGGCTTGAACACGTTGAGCTCGAAGTTGCCCTGCGAGCCGGCGAGCGTGACGGCGAACGAATTGCCCATCACCTGCACGCAGACCATCGTCATGGCCTCGCACTGCGTGGGATTGACCTTGCCCGGCATGATCGAGCTGCCCGGCTCGTTCTCGGGAAGCTTGAGTTCGCCGATGCCGCAGCGCGGTCCCGAGCCCAGCCAGCGGATGTCGTTGGCGATCTTCATCAGCGCCGCGGCCGTGCTCTGCAGCGCGCCGCCGAGCGCCACGAGCGCGTCGTGCGCCGCGAGCGTGGCGAACTTGTTGGGCGCGCTCTTGAAGGGCAGCTTCGTCTCGGCCGCGATCTTCTTCGCCGCGAGCTTGGCGTAGTTGGGGTGCGTGTTGAGTCCGGTGCCGACGGCCGTGCCGCCGAGCGCCAGTTCCCACACGCCGACGAGCGCGTTGTCGATGGCGCGCCGCGCGTCCTTGAGCTGCTGCACGTAGCCGGAGAACTCCTGGCCCACCGTGAGCGGCGTCGCATCCTGCAGGTGCGTGCGGCCGATCTTCACGATCTTCTTCCACTGCGCCGACTTCGCCGCGAGCGACTTCTCGAGCGCTTCGAGCGCCGGCAAGAGACGCTTGACGCTCTCCTCCGCCGCAGCGATGTGCATCGCGGTCGGGAACGCGTCGTTGGAACTCTGCGCGCGGTTGACGTGGTCGTTGGGGTGGATCGGCTTCTTCGAGCCGAGTTCGCCGCCGAGCATCTGGATCGCGCGGTTCGAGATGACCTCGTTCGCGTTCATGTTGCTCTGCGTGCCCGAACCGGTCTGCCACACGACCAGCGGGAAGTGCTCGTCGTGCTGCCCGGCGATCACCTCATCCGCCGCCTTGAGCAGCGCGTTCTGCTGCTTCTTGTCGAGCATGGCGAGTTCGCCCAGCTCGATGTTGGCCTGGGCCGCGCACTTCTTGACGATGCCCAGCGCGCGGATCATCGGGCGCGTGAAGCGCTGGCCGCCGATCTTGAAGTTCTGCACGGAGCGCTGCGTCTGCGCGCCCCACAGGCGGTCGGCGGGAACTTCGAGCGGGCCGAAGGAATCGCTTTCAGTGCGGGTGGCTGCCATGGAGTCTGCGGGAGGGGCTCGGGAGAGATTGGGGCGAAAGAGGGTAAGGGGCGCCGCCAGCGCTGGCAACGGACGAAGCTCGGCTCACCCAGCGCGCTGTCGCCGGCGATCCGCGCCCCAACACGCTCAGAGCGCCCCCACCGCCGGCGCAATTGCCCCGTTCAGAACAAGGCCGGAGCGCAACAGGCCGCTGCTCCAGACGGCCGCAACTAAACCAGGCCCAGATCCCGCAGCAGATCGACGTCCTTGGCGATCGCGGCGGCCGTCTTGTTCATCAGGATCCGCGACTCGTTGTCGAGCGGCAACTCGACGATGCGCTCGACGCCGTCCTTGCCCAGTACCGCGGGCACGCCCATGTAGAGCCCCTCGATCCCGTACTGCCCGTTGAGCAAGCACGCGCTCGGCAGCATGCGCTTCTCGTCGTTGAGGATCGAAGCGGCCATCTGCACCGAGGCAGCGGCCGGAGCAAAGAAGGCCGAGCCAGTCTTGAGCAATCCAACGATCTCGGCGCCGCCGTTGCGCGTGCGGTCCGCCATCGCATCGATCTTCGACTTGGCCACGAGCTTGGGCAGCGGCACTCCGTTGAGCGTGCAGTAGTCCGCCACGGGCACCATGGAGTCGCCGTGGGCGCCGAGCACCATCGCGTCGACGTCGGCGACGTTGACCTTGGCCTCCTCGGCGATGAACCACGAAAAGCGCGCGCTGTCGAGCACGCCCGCCATGCCGACCACGCGCTTGCCGGGGAAACCGGTCTTCACGCGCATCAGGTGCACCATCGAGTCGAGCGGATTGGTGACCACGATCACGATCGACTCGGGGCTGCCGTCCCGCACGTACTGCGCGACCTGCGCGATGATCTTGCCGTTGGTCTCGAGCAGGTCGGAGCGCGACATGCCCGGCTTGCGCGGCAAACCCGCCGTGACGATGAACACGTCGCTGCCCCACGTGGCCTTGGGGTCCGCAGTGCCTGTCACGCGCGTGCGAAACCCCTCGACCGCCGCCATCTGGTTGAGGTCGAGCGCGATGCCCTTCGCGCGCCCCTCGTTGACGTCGATCACCACCACCTCGCTGACGAGGTTCTTCTGCGCCGCGAGTTGCGCGCAGGTCATGCCGACGTAGCCGGCGCCGACGACGGTCAGCTTGCGTTGCGGAATGGCCGACATGCCTGCTCTCCGGTGCGTGGGGCGCGCTTCAGACCGTGACCGCGCTCATCGCGTCGATGATCGCCTGCCCCATCTCGCGCGTGCCGACCGCGGTCGGATCGTCGCGGTGCGGCTTCATGTCGTAGGTCACGTGCTTGCCCTCGGCGAAGACCTTGGCGATCGCCTTCTCCAGGCGCACGGCCGCGGCGTTCTCGCCCAGGTGCTTGAGCATGAGCATCCCCGACAGAAGCATCGCGGCGGGGTTGACCTTGTTGAGGCCCTTGTACTTGGGCGCGGAGCCGTGCGTGGCTTCGAAGATCGCGATGCCGCCGTCGCCGAGGTTCGCGCCCGGCGCGACGCCCAGGCCGCCGACGAGGCCCGCGCACAGATCGCTGAGCACGTCGCCGTACAGGTTCGGCAACACGATCACGTCGTACAGCTCGGGCTTCTGCACGAGCTGCATGCACATGTTGTCGACGATGACGTCGTTGAATTCGATCTCGGGATACGACGCCGCCACTTCGCGCGCCGTGGCGAGGAACAGCCCGTCCGAGAACTTCATGATGTTCGACTTGTGGACGGCGGTGACCTTCTTGCGCTTGTTGGCGCGCGCGTACTCGAAGGCCGCCTTGACGATGCGCGTCGTGCCGAACACCGAGATCGGCTTGATCGAGATGCCGCTGTCGGGGCGGATCTTCGCGCCGTGCACGTTCTTGATGAACTCGATCAGCTCGCCGGTGTTCTTCTGGCCCTTCTCGAACTCGATGCCGGCGTACAGGTCCTCGGTGTTCTCGCGGAAGATCACCAGGTCGACCTTCTCGTAACGCGAGCGCACTCCCTCGTAGCTCTTGCACGGCCGCAGGCAGGCGTAGAGATCGAACTCCTTGCGCAGCGCGACGTTCACCGAGCGGAACCCCGTGCCGACGGGCGTGGTGATCGGGGCCTTGATCGCGGTCTTGGTCTTCTTGATCGAGTCCAGGACGTTCTGCGGCAGCGGCGTTCCGGCGCTCGCCATGATGTCGACTCCGGCCTCGACTTCGACCCAATCAAACTTGACGCCCGTGGCGTCGAGGACGTCGCGCGTGACGCGAGCGAGTTCGGGACCGGTGCCGTCGCCGCGAATCAAAGTGACCGGATGGCGCATGGAAGTGCTGCTGGAATGAGCGCAGTGCTGGTAGGTGGTCTCCCGCCATGCGCTGGACATCGAGCGGCCCGGCCGCGCGGCGGCGAAGCGGCGTAGGATAGCCGTCGCAACGGCGCGCGCCATCGGTTCGCAGCGGCGCACGCCCTCGATTCGGCGACGAAACGCGGCGCACGCGGCGCGCGAAGACGACCACGCGCGCAGCGCACTGCGCGGAGGCGGCGAGTTGGCCGTTCGCCCGCTTCCCGGCGCTTCGGCGCCCGACTTCAGCGCCCGATTCCCGGCCCACCTCCAGCGCCGCGCTCCTCGCGCGCAACGGCGGCGCTGCGCTCACGCAGCGCCGCGCTCGCTCAGCTCACGCGCCGAACTTCGCGCGTTCCTTGCTCCACCACTCGCGCAGCTGGCGCGCCTTCTTCTCGCGTTCGGGATCGGGTGCACGCGCATCGAAGTCGAGCGGCCGAGCCGTGATGTCGCGCAGGGCCTGGATCGCGGCCTCGCGCACGACGTCCAGCGAGTCCGAGAGTGCAGCGAGCAACGGCTCGACTCCCGCTGGCGCGCGCAGGTCGCCCAACATGCGCGCCGCGGCCATGCGCAGGAACGGGTCGCTGTCCTTCAGCACCTCGGCGATGTACGGCGCGGTCGCCGGATCGCGCGTCTCCGCCAGCGCGATCAGCGCTTCGTAACGGACCGCCATGTCCGGGCTCTTGAGGCGCGCGGTGAGCTCCGCCCAGGGCGCGGCGCCGCTCGCCCCCTCCGCGGGAGCTTCGGTCGGCGTCGGCGTCGGCGGCGCCTCGAGGTCCGCCACGCGCCGCGCGAGCGCAGCGTTCTCTTCGACGAGCGCGCTGATGCGCTTTTGCAGCGCCATGAGCTCCTCGTCGTGCCGCGGCACACGCTCGAGCCCTTCGGCGAGCTGCGTCACGCGCTGCGCCAACTCGTCGAGCCGTTCGCCCAACGCCGAGGTTGCGCCGCGTTGCGCGCTGAGCGACGACGCCGAGGCCGAACTGTCGGCCGCGGTGGACTCCACGCGCTGCGCCAACGCGCGCGCTTGCTCCTCGATGCGTTCGGCGCGCAGTTCGAGTTCGCGCCGCGCCGTGGCTTGTTCGACCACGGCGAGCTGCGTGGCGCGCGCGCTGTCCGCGTCGCGCCGGTGCAACTCGTCGCGGGTCCACTGCCAGAGCAGCGCCGCGGTGGCGAGCGCGACCAGGCTCGAAGCGATCGCGAGCCCCACTCCGCTCGACGAACGCGTCGGCCCGTGCGTGTACGGGTGCGCGTGCGCGCTCACCGGCGCGGCGGCCGCCGCGGGAGCGCTCGCGGCCGGCGCCGCCGCATCGAGGTCGAGCCCCAGGTTCGCCGGACGACCGCCGCGCGCCTCCTGGCGCTGCGTCATCGCGCGGTCGCACAAGGTGCAGATGACGCGCCCCTTCACCACCAGCGCGCGCCCCAAGTCGAGGTCGGCTTGGGGAACGGACTCGTTGCACACATCACAGAAGTAGATGTTGGTCATAGCTCCCCGCTCTCGCGTCCGGAGTTGCCGCCCCGGAACCTGCCGACCCGAAACCTGCCGATCCGAAACCTATCCGCCGCACAGCTTGACGCGCGGCAGCGGGCGCGTCGACGCCCGCGCGCCCCGAACAGGCCGTGGGTACTCCTAGCCCGCCGGCCCGCCGAGTTGCAGATCCGGCGGCGCGCCAATGCGGCGGCGTATACTCGCCGCCCGCGCCTTTCCGGGGCGTTCCCCACACGCTTGGACTCCGCTTTCCGCAGCACCCCGACCCTCGAACGCCTGGGGCAGGAATTCCTGGTCGAGTTCCTCGAGCGGGCGCGCCGGCGCCAGCCGCGCAACACCGAGGTGCTGGCCGAGCTGGGTTGCACCTACACCAAGTTGGGCCGTTACCGCGAGGGACTGGCGGTCGACGAAGCGCTCGTCGGCCTGGCGCCGGACAACGCCACGGCGCACTACAACTTCGCCTGTTCGCTCGCGCTGTGCGGGCAACGCAGCCGGGCCCTGGACGAGCTGGAGAAGGCCGTCGAGCTCGGCTACGACGACGCCGAGCACCTAGCGCACGACGAGGACCTGCGCGAGCTGCGCACGGAACCGCGTTTCGACGCGCTCGTGCGCCGCCTCAAATCGCCTGGCGCGGACTAAAACGCGCCGCGCGTCAGCGCGACTGCGTCAGGATCCCCTCGCTCGTGCGAGAGGCGTACCACGAGCGCCAGCGTTCGAGGGCTTGCCCACGGTCCGGCGCCTCGGCGCGCGGATCGAAGCCCAGGTCCTGGCCGGTGACCTCGCGCAGCGCCGCGAGGCACCAGGCGCGGGCCCAGGCATCCTCCTCGGCCAGTCCTTCGATCAGCGCGCCCAGCTGCGCCCAATCGCCGAGCCGCACGAAACAGCGCGCGCGCTCGTAACGCAGCGAACGGTCGTCGCCCGCGCTCCATTTCACGGCGCGCAAGGGCTCGACGAGGCGGCTGTCGCGCGTCGCGCCCAGGGCCGCGACCGCACTCGCCGCGACGTCGGCGCGCGGGTCGGCGCACAGGGCGAGCAACTGCTCGTACGCGGGCTCGCCGACGGCGGCGAGCCAGCTGATCTGCTCGACGCGCTCGACGCCGTGCGTCCAAGGCAGGCGCTTGATCTGGTCGTCGATCTGTTGGCGCAGGCTGGGCGAGGGCTGCAGCCAGCCGCTGGGGTTCTTGCCGCTCGAGGTGCTCGAACAAGCGCTCGCCAGGAGCGCGGCCAGGGCCAGTGCGCCGAGCGCACCAAAACGTTGCGTGCCGATCATCGTGGGTCTCCTCCGGACGGGGCGCTTCGGCCCCGGGCTCCGCCGCTGCTATCGACCTCGACCGGGAAGAACTTGACCAGCGGCGCGACCGCCCGAGCGGGCGCCGAACACCAGTCCCAGGGACAGCGCCAGTGCGGCCGCCGCGAGCGCGAGCACGGCCCAGCGCCGGCGCGCGCCATCGGCGGCCTCGCCCTCGCCGACCGGCCCCAGCGGCGCCAGGGCGGGCTCGAGCACGCCGGCCCGCGCACTCGCGAATTCGGGCGCGGGAACTCCGTCGGTGTCGACCTGGGCGAGCAGCGCACCGGACTCGTCGAGGACCAGCAACGCCCGCGCACCCTCTGCGGCGCCCGGCGCGGCCGCACGCAGCGACCGCGGGTCCAGCGCGCCAGCCTCGGCAGGCTGCCGCGCCCTCGTCCGTTCGTCGGGGCGCTCCACGTCCGCGATCCACACGTCCGCTGGCCACGACACGGGACAGTCCTCGAGACGCCAGGCGCCGGCAGCGCGCACAGCGCGCAGGGCGAGCCGTCCGGACTGCGCGTGTTCTCTTCCGAGCCAACGCAGCAGCGGCGCGAGCGCGCGCGCGTCGTCCCAGCCCGGGGACCAGGCGCCCGGTTCGCTGCTCCACACCGCGCACCAGCCGCCGCCGTGGCGGCGGAGCGCGAGCAGCGGGTCGCCGCCCTCGAGCGCCAGGACCAGCTCGCCGCCGGCGCGCAGGCGCGCGCGCCAGTGCGTACCGGCCGCCGGAAGTTGCTCGACAGCGCGCCAAGCCGCGACGAGCGCTGCGACGTCCGGCGCCGGCGAAGGCGCCGCGACAACCGCCCCGCCCTCGCGCGCGATCCACTCGCGGCTCGCCTCCGCGGCGAGCGCATCGGCGAGTTCGGCCTCGCCCTCGGTCCAGGCGCGGCCGTGCGCCGTCGCGCGCGCGAGCTCGTCGAGCCAGGCTCGATCCGCGGCTTCACCCGCGGCGATCACGGCCAGGCGCACGCCGCGTGCGGCGAGCGCCTCGACCCGCGCTCGCAGCGCCGCGCTGTCGGGCCAGCGCGCGCGCTGATCGCGGCCGTCGGTGATCAGGAACACCAGCGCCGCTCGTGCACCGCGCCGGCGCTCGGCGAGTTCCTCGAGCACGCGCACGACGTCGGTGGGGCCGCGCGGCGCGCTCGTCGCGGCCCAGCGCGCGGCGTTCGTGCTGCGCGCTTGCGACGTCGGTCCCGGCGCAAGTTCGAAGGCCTCGAGCAAACGATCGGTGAACCACTGCGCCTGGATGCGCTCGTCGGCGGCCGCACGCGCCGCGAGTTCCGAACTCGCGCGTCGCACGCTCTCCAGTTCCGCCGGGCCCATGCTGCCCGAACCGTCGAGCAGCAGCACGACGTCGCGCTCCGGCGCGGCCTGCACCTCGAGCGGCGCGAGTTCGGCGAGTTCGCCCGGCTGTGGCGCGCGCGCCAGCGCCGCAGCGAGCCGCGGACCTCCGCAGGCGAGCCAGCCTCCGCCGCGCCGCACGAATTCGCGCACACGCGCGGCGTCGAGTTGCGCAGGGTCGGCGTCGACGCTGACGAACACGTCGAATCCATCGAGCGAGTCGCCCACGTCGAGCGCGCGGACGTCGAGCCCCGCGAGTTGGCGCGCGCTCTCGAGCCAACGCGCGGCGCGGCCGCGTTCGTCGAGCACGCCGACGACAAGCGCGCCGCGGCTGCGCACGCTCGCGCGACGCCGGTCGTTCTCTGGGAACGGATCGCCGGCCGCCTCGACGCGCGCCTCCAGGCGCGTGAGTCCCTCCGCGAGCGGCCCGACGTCGAGCGTGAGCACGACCTCGCCCGCGGCGAAGCGCTCCGCGTCGATCCAGCGCTGCACGCTGCGGCGTCCGGCTCGGTCCTCGAGATCGACGACCAAACGCGCGCGCTCGGTCGGCGCCGCAGCGAGCGAACCCAAGCGCGCGGCGAGCGCGAGAGGCGCGCCGAGTTCGAGTTCGCGCGGCGCGCGCAGTTCCTCGATGGCGAGGTCGACCCGCGAGGGCGGAGGCGGCGCGCGCCACTCCCACCGAGCGCCGGCGGCGCGCCAGCGGTCGAGCGCCGGACGCGGATCGGGTCCGTCGAAGCCACCGTCGCCCAGCAGCGTGAGGTGCAGCAGCGCGCGGCGCTCGAGCGCGCTGGCGAGCGCCGTGAGTGCTCCCGCGAGTTCGCTGCGCTCGTCGGAAAGCGCGGACTCGCGCGAAGCCGCAGCGCTCCACTCGTCCGCCGGCGCGGGGCCGAAACTGCGTTCGAACCCACGCGCGAAGCAGGCGACGAAGAGTTCTTCGCCGGCTTGCGCCGCCGCCTGCGCCTGGGCGGCCAGTTCAGCGTCGCGCCACGCGGGCCAGTCCGGTCGCGAGCGCACGACGCTCGCGGACACGTCGACGAGCACGGCGCGCACGCCGCGCGCTCGCGCGGCCCCGAAGGCAGTCGGCCACGCGAACCAAGCGGCGAACGCCAGCGCCAAAGCTGCGAGCGCGAACAGCGCCCGCGCCGCGGCGAGCGGCTCGCGCGTGGTCGCCATGCGGCTCACTCGGCCTGGCGAGCGAGGCCGAGCGCCAAACCGGCCGCGCCGGCGAGTTCCGCGCTCTCGATCCAGCCGCCGCCGAGCAGGCGATCGCCGGCGTAGAAGGCCGCGCCCTGGCCGGGCGTGATCGAGAGCTCCGGCGTGTCGAACACGACCCGCGCGCCCGTCGCGTCGAGCTCGACGTTGCAGGGCACCGGTTCGTGGCGGTAGCGCACTTGCACCTCGCAGCGCAGCTCGCGCGCGGGATCGATGCCGATCCAGTTGAGCTCGCGCACGCGCATCGAACGCGCGGCGCACTCCTCGCGCGAGCCGAGCACCACCAGGCCGCGCGCGGGGTCGAGCGCGACCACGTACAGCGGCTTGTCGCTAGCGATCCCGTGGCCGCGGCGTTGGCCGATGGTGAAGTGCTCGGTGCCGGCGTGCGTGCCGAGCAACTTGCCCGAGGTGTCGACGAGCGAGCCGGGGTGCAGCTCGACGCCGCGCTCGGCGAGCAGCTTGCGGTAGTCGTTCGACGGCACGAAGCAGATCTCCTGGCTGTCGGCCTTGTGCGCGGTGCGCAGGCCGACGTCCGCGGCCAGCGCGCGCACGTCCGGTTTGCGCATGCCGCCGAGCGGCAGGCGCGCGCGGGCGAGGTTCTTCTCGCTCACGGAGAACAGCTGGTACGACTGGTCCTTGTCGCGGTCGACGCCGCGGCGCACGACGACGCGGCCGTCGCGCAGCTCGAGCTGGGCGTAGTGGCCCGTCGCCACGGCAGCGCACTCGAGTTCGTCCGCGAAACGGAGCAGCCGGTTGAACTTGAGGTCGCGGTTGCAGACCGCGCACGGATTGGGCGTGCGACCGGCCGAGTACTCGGCGAGGAAGTAGCGGATGATCGCGCCGAACTCGCTGGCGAGGTCGACCGCCTGGAACGCAATTCCAAGTTTCGCCGCCACCATGCGGGCGTCCCGCGCGTCACTGACGGAGCAGCAGGACTTCTTGTGCGATTCGTTCTCGTCGACGTGCACGCCGTTGCGCATGAACAGACCGACCAGCGGGTGGCCGGCGCGTGCGAGCAGCAGCGCGGCCACGGAACTGTCGACGCCTCCGCTCATAGCGACAACGACGCGCTCCCGCGCTGGGGCCACAACAACGCGCTCCCGCGCTGGGGCCACCACGACGCGCTCGCGCGCTGGGGCGCCGACCAAGCTCTCCTGCGCTGGGGCGCCTCCAACAGCCTCCCCCGCCGGGATGACTGCGGCGGCGGGTGCGGGATTCGCGACCGAGTCGTCGGGCGTGTGTGTGGCGGCGGCGCCCTCGCGCGGCGAGGCCGAAGCGGACGCGTCGAGGCGCGCGAAGTCGTGCGGTGTTTCCAAGGGGTGCGAGGCTCGCAGCCGTTCGCGACGGCTTCAATGGCCGCGGCGATTCTAGTAGCCTCTTCGCCCCTTTCGACGGCCGGAGTGCTCGGCCGTACGCCCCCTGCAGCCTCCGCGCCGCGCGTCCCCCATGCTGAACCAAGCCTTTCTGGCCCTGATCCAAGCGACCGACACGGCAGCTCCCAGCACCGGCGCAGCGCCGTCGACGGGCGCTGGCACGCCCGCGGCCGCGCCGCCGGGCTGGATGCAGTTCATTCCGTTCCTGGCGATCGGCGGGATCATGTACTTCCTGCTGATCGGGCCGGAGCGCAAGGCGCGCAAGAAGCGCGAAGAGCTGCTGAGCAAGCTCGAGAAGGGCGACAAGGTGGTCACCTCGAGCGGCTTGCACGGAGTGATCAAGGAGCTGAACGAGACCACCGTGACGCTGCAGGTCGACGACGGCGTGCGCCTCAAGTTCTCGCGCAGCGCGGTCGCAGACGTCGTGAAGGACAGCGACGCGAAGCCGGCCGAAGCCAAGTCCGCCAAGTAGCGCGCGCCTTCGCGGGACTGCGCGCTTGGTGGGCGCGCCTGCGGCGGCGCATGCGGCCGCAGAGCGCCGCCCCCTACGCCTGGACGCGCGTTTTGCTCGCGCGCTCGAGCAACGCCCACATCGGGCGCGCGGGAGAAGCCGCGTGCGCCCGTTGGTTGCGCGCACGCGGGTTTCGCGTGCTCGGCGAGCGCGTGGCGACGCCCCATGGCGAACTCGACCTCGTCGCCGAACGCGGGGGCGAGCTGTGGTGCTTCGAGGTCAAGACCTCGCTGGCGCGGGCCGCGCCGTCCCACTTCGCGCCGGGCGCGAGGCTGAGCACACGCCAACGCGCGCGCGTCGCACGGGCGGCGCGTGCGTGCGCTAGCGACCGCGGCGGCTCGCCGCCGCGCCTGGCGCTGGTCGAAGTCTGGATCGATCCGGACGGCACGTCGCGCGACGTGCGGGTGCACGAATGGGGTTCGCGCTAGCGGACGATCGTACGGTGCCAGAGCAATTTGTCTCACGCTTCCGGTGCGCCTCGCGCACCGGAAGCGTGAGACAAATTGCTCTGGCACCGTACGATCGTCCAGCGTGGAGAGCGAGCCCGACGAGATCGACTCGGAAATCGACTCGGAACACGAGTCGCGCCCGAGACACTGGCGCTTCTGGCTGAGGACCGTCGCGCTGACGATTCTCGTCGGCGGGTCTGTCGCGACGTTCGTCCTCGAGGGCGACGCGCGCCGCATCGCCACACTCGTGTCACTCTCGGCGTTGGTGCTCGCAACGCTCGTCATCACGATGCGCGTTTGGTCGGACTCCACCTTCGAGGAGCGCTGCCGGAGCGTGGGGGCGGTGGCGTTCTACGCCGCCTGGCTCGTGTGCTCCGCGCTCGAAGTCGACCTCCCCACTGTCGTGCAGCTCGGCGGCGTCCTGGCCTACGCACTCGTCCTGTGCGTCGACATGTACCGCAGCCTCGACGCCGCGCGCCCGAGCTACGGATCGCCCCCCCTGCGTGCCGGGCGAGCGGGCGGCCGGACGAACTTTCCTGGCGCGCCGGCCGACGGGACCGCGCGGCGCTCGCCCTAGGCCCCGCGCCAAGGACCGCTCGCGCGCGTTCAATCCCCGCCGCCGCCGCGACCGATGTTCGCGTGCGCGGCCGCTCACTATGCTCTCCCCAGAGGGGTATGGCGCGACCATGGCCCCCACTCCGCCGCGGGCAGCGCGGCCCTTCCTCCTCCTGATCGTCACCGTGAGTCGCGTCGCGCGCCCCCCGCGCCCGACGTCTGCGCCGCATGCTGCGAGTCCTCCGCCATTACCTGCCGCTCCGCCGCGCGCTGCTCGTGTTCAGCGAGACGGCGCTGCTCGGCGGCGTGCTGTCGGCGGGGATGACCGCACACCTGTGGGAGCCCGACCCGCAGGTCACCAACCTGCTGCTGCTCGACGTGGTGAGTCCGGCCGGCGCGCTGCGCCAGTGCTTGATCTCGGCGGTCTCGATCGCGGTCCTGGCGCAGCTGGCGATCGCCTTCAACGAGCTCTACGACTTCCGCGTGTCGAGCTCGCGCTACGACCGCGCCTCGCGTTTCGTGAGCTCGGCCGGTTCGGCGATCGCCCTCGCCCTGGCAGCGGTCTTCCTCGCGCGCGCCTGGGACCTGCGCCGCGTGCTGGGCTTCCCCGGCCTGCACGCCTCGCAGCTCTACCAGACGCTGGTCTTCACGCTGCTGTTCGGCTTCTCGCTGCTGTACGTCTGGCGGCACGTGTTCCACGCGTCGCTGCGGCGCTGGAACTTCAACGAGCGTGTGCTCGTGCTCGGCGCGGGCCCCGCCGCGACCAGCCTCGTGCGCGAGATCCTCGGGCACGACGACTCAGGCTTCGAAGCCGTGGGACTCGTGCCCGAGCCCAGCAGTCCCATCGAGAGCAGCGGGCGACGCACGGCGCCGCAACTGCCGCGCTTCGTGCGCGACAACGCCGTCAAGTCCGGCGTGGGCGCCGCGCCTGAGGTCTCCAGCCTCGACCCCGCGACCGAGGCGCACATCGCGACGCTGGTGCTCGATCCGCTTCCGGCGCTCGCCGTCGCTCCGACGCCGGAGAGTGCGCCGGCGCACAGCACCTTCGCGTTGTTCGAGTTGGTGCGCTCGCTCGAGGTGGACATGGTGGTCGTCGCGCTCGAGGACCGGCGCGGTCACTTGCCCACCGAAGAGCTGCTGCGCTGCCGCCTGGCCGGGATCGCGGTGAAGGAGCGCGAGGCGCTCTACGAGCAGATCACCGGCAAGCTGGCCGTCGAGGCGATGCGGCCTTCGTACCTGATCTTCAACGACGGCTTCGGGCGCTCCGCCAAGGGCGAGAGCGCCAAACGCGTGGTCGACATCGTCGTCTCGCTCGCGCTGCTGGCCGTGCTGTGGCCCGTGATGTTGCTCACCGCGCTTGTGGTGCGCCTGGACTCGCCGGGTTCGGCCTTGTTCAGCCAGGAACGCGTGGGTCGCGACGGCCGCCGCTTCACGCTCTACAAGTTCCGCAGCATGCGCGCGGACGCCGAGAAGAACACCGGGCCGGTGTGGGCCAAGAAGGGCGATCCGCGCATCACGCGCAGCGGCCAATTCATGCGCAAGACGCGCCTCGACGAGTTGCCGCAGCTCTTCAACGTGCTGATGGGCGACATGTCGCTGGTCGGGCCGCGCCCCGAGCGCCAGGTGTTCGTCGACGAGCTCGCGCGCCAGATCCCGTACTTCAACCAGCGCCACATCGTGAAGCCCGGACTCACCGGCTGGGCGCAGATCAACTACCCGTACGGCAACACCGTCGAAGACGCGCTGCAGAAGCTCCAGTACGACCTGTTCTACATCAAGAACCAGTCGCTGCTGTTCGACCTCTCGATCCTGTTCCAGACGATCAAGACCGTCGTGCTGCGGCGCGGCACCTGAGCGTTGCGCGTCAGCTCGTTCGCGCGCGCTTGAAGCGCTCGACGTACACCGCGAGCAACGCCACGTCGGGCGGCCGCACGCCGGCGATGCGCGCCGCGGCCCCCAGCGTGCGCGGCCGGATCTGCCGCAGCTTCGCGGCTGCTTCCGCCGCTAGGCCCGAGAGCCCTTCGAACCGGAAATCAGCAGGAATTTCCGTCGTTTCCTGGCGCCGCATGCGCGCCACCTGTTCGTGCTCGCGCTCGACGTAGCCGGCGTACTTCACATCGGCCTCCAGCGCGGCGCGTTCGTCGAGTTCGAGCCCGAGCGCGGCCACCTCGGCGTGGCGCTGTTCGAGCCAGGCCACGTCGACTTCGGGACGGCGCAGCACGTCGCGCAGGGTCTTGCCGTCGTACGCGGCTGGCCGCGTCGACTCGAGCACACGCAGCGCCGACGCGAGGCGCGCCTCTCGCGCGCGCAGACGCTCGAGCGCGTCGCTCGCGGCGAGCCCGAGTTCCGCGGCGCGCGGCGTCAGGCGACGGTCAGCGTTGTCCGAACGCAGCAGCAGCCGGTGCTCCGCGCGGCTGGTGAACATGCGGTACGGCTCGGTCGGCTGCGACACGACCAGATCGTCGGCGAGCACGCCGATGTAGGCCTCGTCGCGCGCGAGCACGAACGCGTCGTCGCCGCGCAGCCACAGCGCCGCGTTGGCGCCCGCGATCAAGCCTTGCGCAGCGGCCTCTTCGTAGCCCGACGTGCCGTTGATCTGGCCGGCGAGGTACAGGCCTGCGACAGCGCGCGCCGCAAAGCTGCGGTCGAGCTGCGCGGGGAACACGAAGTCGTACTCCACCGCGTAACCGTGGCGCAGGAAGCGCGCGCGCTCGAGGCCCGGAATCGTGTGCACGAACGACTCCTGAACGTCAGCAGGAAGAGAAGTCGACACGCCGTTCACGTACACGACGTCCGTCGAGAGGCTCTCCGGCTCGAGGAACACCTGGTGGCGATCGCGGTCCGCGAAGCGCATCACCTTGTCCTCCACCGACGGGCAGTAGCGCGGACCGACGCCCTGGATGCGGCCGGCGTACATCGGGGCGCGGTGGATGTTGGCGCGGATCAGTTCGTGCGTGGCCGGCTGCGTCCAGGTGATGAAGCACTGGATCTGCGGCAGCGCCGGGAAGTTCGCGCGCGAAGTGGCGAACGAAAACGGCTGCGGGCGCGCGTCGCCGGGCTGCGCGTCGAGCGCCGACCACTCGATCGAATCGCGCTGCAGCCGCGGCGGCGTGCCGGTCTTGAGCCGGCCGACCTGCAGGCCCAGGCGCGCGAGATCGGCCGAAATCCCGCGCGAGGTGCTCTCGCCCACGCGGCCGCCGCTCGAACGCTCCTCGCCGGTGTGCATCACCGCGGCCAGGAACGTGCCCGTGGTGATCACGACCGCGCCGGCGCGCAGCTCGGCGCCGTCGCCGAGGCGCGCGCCGCACACGCGCGTCACACCATCGGTGCCATCGACGAGCAGTCCGTCGACGGTGGACTCGAGCACCTCGACGCCCGGCGCGGAGCGCAGGTGCTGCGTCACGAACTCGCGGTAGAGGTGGCGATCCGACTGGCAACGCGGTCCCTGCGCCGCGATCCCCTTCGAGGCGCCGAGCACCTTGAACTGGATGCCGGTCGCGTCCGCGGCGCGCGCCATCAACCCGCCGAGCGCGTCGATCTCGCGCACCAGTTGCCCCTTGCCCAGCCCGCCGATCGCCGGGTTGCAGCTCATCTCGCCGATGCGGTCGGCGCGCATCGTGACGAGGATCACCCGCGCCCCCAGGCGCGCGGCGGCGAGCGCGGCCTCGACGCCGGCGTGGCCGCCGCCGACGACGAGCACGTCGCAGCGCTCGCCGGCCGCACGCGCGGGCTGCGGATGGGGATGGGTGGCTCGGGCGGGGCTCATGGGCGTGCGCAGCGCAGGCGCGAAGCCCCCATTGGAACGCTTCGATCAAGCCACGTCACGCCGGGAGCGAAGGCCTTTCCGGCCGCCGCGCGCTTCGCGCCCTCCCGCGCGCCGAACGTCCAGATTCGCGCCGCGGGCGGTCGAAACTGCGGCCTCTCGATGTTCGATCTCGTCTTCCGCTGCCGCGAGCGCATGGCGCTCGTCTACGGT
Source organism: Planctomycetota bacterium (assembly GCA_016795325.1). Taxonomy (GTDB): domain Bacteria; phylum Planctomycetota; class UBA1135; order UBA1135; genus WYBT01. Next base: position 831,071 of record JAEUHY010000015.1, on the reverse strand, counting down.
CGTGTCGCGCCCGGTCCGCTGGCCGGCGCACGCTTCGCCGTGCCGTCGCCGCCGCCGGCGCTGCCGACTGGCAAGCCGCGTCGACCGGGGGAACTCGCGCGCAGCCGCAACGGCGTCAGCGTGCGGCCGATGCCGCGGCGCGTCTGAGCTCGGCCCCGCGAGGGCTCGGCCGAGAGAGCGCACGCCGCGCCGCGCTAGTGTCCTGCTTCCGAAGTTCGGCGAGGATGTCGCTGGAATCGGCGCTCCCCGCAAGGCGCGAGGATTCCAGGCGACCTGAAGAGGTCGCCGAACCGGAGCAACGCCGCGGGGGGGCGGCGAGGCGCCTGAGATGTGCGGCGAAATCTGGAATCAACCCACTAGGATGACAGCATGCAGCGGCACGACATGAAGCGGGCATGGTGCGCTTGGACCGTGGCGGTTGGGCTGGCGGCGCTCGCTCCGTCAGCTGCGGGCGCAGGCGCCGACGGTGAACGCCTCTCGCTCGAACAGTTGCTCGAGCGCGCGCGCGCCAAACAACTCGAGGCGCAGGCGCAACTGCGCACGCAGCTCGACACCTTGCTCGGCCAGTTCGCGCCGGCGGGCGGCACGCCGACGCCCGCGGACCTCGATGCGCTCGAGCAGGGCATCGTGCGCCTGGGGACCGAAGCCGCGCCGCTCCTGCTGGCGCAGATCAACCTGCCCGAAACCGCCAGCGAGAACGAGCGGCTGCGCGCGCGCCGCGTCGCCGCGGCTCTGGCGCAACTGGACACGAGCGCGGTGACGCGCGAGCTGCTCGCCTTGCTCGAGCAGCCCAGCCCGCTCGCCAAGCGCTACGCGCTCATCGCACTTGCGGGCACGCCCGAGCCGCAGCGCGTGCGCCCGGTGGTCCACGGGCTCTACAAGCAGAGCGCGGGCTCGCTCAAGCACGAAGCGCTGCGCACGCTGCTCGCCCTGCGCGACGGCTACCCGCCCGCGCTGATCGACGAAGTGCTCGCCGAAGGCGAAGAAACCGCGGTTGGGCTGCTGCTCGATGCGCTCACCGCCAAACCTTCGAACGACACGGTCGAATCCGTCCGACGCATCCTGCACGACGTCGCGAACGGCCCCAAGCACGCGCTGCGTCTGATGCGCTACTTCGCGAGCGAGCCGAGCCTCGCCGCCGCGGCGGACACACAAGCCTTCGTGCGCATGGCGACTTCCGCGGCGCTCGGCGTCGACCTGCGCGTGGCTCTGCTGGGTGATCTCGCGCCGCTCAAGCCGGCTTTGAACGGCGAGCTCAAGCGCGCGCTCGAGCCTTCGGTCAGCTCCGCCGACCGCAAGTTGCGCGAAGCGGCGCTGGTGCTGCTCACACGCCTGGGCGACAAGAACTCGCGCCGCGAGCTGCTGCGCGAAGCGGACGAAGTGGTGACGAAGAACGACGGCTGGTCGGAGTCCTACGTGCGGCGCGGCGACATCTACGCGCGCATCGGCGAGGACGAAGACGCGATCAAGGACTACCGCCAGGCGCTCGCGGTCGGCAAGAACGACCCGTCGCTCAACGCCGACACATGGGTCAAGCTCGCGCGCGCCTACACGCGCCGCGGCAAGTACAAGGACGCGGGCGACACGCTGCGGCGCTCGCCGCTGGGCGACTCCAAGCTGAAGGAACTCGCGGAGGATCCGGAGTTCAAGCCGCTGCGCGAGTCGAAGTACGGCAAGTCGGCCTTCGGGCTGTGAAGCGCGCGCGGCGGCGGGCCCAGAGCGAGCGCTCGGCGTGACCCTCGACACGCGCGACCACGACCGCGGCAGCGCCGGGCTCGAGTACATCTACTACGTCGTCTCGCGCCGTGCGCGCGGCGTGTCGGTGGGCGTCAACCTCAATCCGAACAACGCCTGCAACTGGCGCTGCGTGTACTGCCAGGTGCCGGGGCTCAGCGCGGGTCGTGCGCCCGCCATCGACGTGCCGCGCCTGGAGCGCGAACTCGCCGAGGTGCTCGAGCGCGTCTCGACGCCGAGTTGGCTCGAGGCCCACGCGCCCGAGGGCGCGCGGCGCGTCGCGGACATCGCCATCGCGGGCAACGGCGAGCCGACGAGCGCGCGCGAGCTCGGCGAGGTGCTCGAAGCCATCGCACGCCAGCGTTACGCCGCCGGACTGGCGACGACGTGCGGCCTGACGCTCATCACCAACGGCTCGCTCGCGCACCAGGCGCCGGTGCAGCGCGCGCTCGAGCGCCTCGCGGAACTGGGCGGCGAAGTGTGGTGCAAGCTCGACGCGGGAGACGACGCAGGCCTCGCGCGAATCAACTCGAGCGCCACCGGATTCGCGCGCGCGCGCCGCGCGCTCGAGCACTGCGCGAGCCGCTGCCCAACGTGGGTGCAGACGCTGGTGTTCGACTGGAACGGGCCGACGCTCGCGGGGCCTGCGCTCGAGCAGTACTGCGCGGCGTTGCGCGAAGTGCACGAAGCGCGCACGCAGCTGCGCGGCGTGCTGCTCTACGGGCTGGCGCGCCCGTCGCACCAGCCCGAAGCGGCGCAATTGCGCGCGCTGTCCGAACACGAACTCCAAGCGCTCGGCGCCGAGATCGCGCGCGCGACGGGACTCGAGGTGCGCGTCAGCGCGTGAAGCGCCGGCGCGCAGCCATCGGCGCGTTCAGGGGCACAGGTCGTTCGGCGCGTGCGGCGTGCCGCTGTCCGGGCCGGCGCCGAGGAGCGTCGAGGCGCTGCACCAGTTGTTGGGATCGTCGTTGAGCACGTGGTCGTAAACGCCGGGCTTCGAGCCGGCGCTCGCGCCGGGGAAGCTCGGCCAGGCGACGCTGTCGTACTCGATGCGGTCGATCTCGGTTCCGTCCGGCGCGCGCAGCACGATCTGATCGATCGAGTTGAGCAGCCGGAAGCTCGTGAAGGAGTACGTGCCGTCGAGCGCCACGCCGCCGTTGGTCGCGGTGTTCGCGTTGACCCCGACCACCACGCGCTGGCCCGGCGAGACGAACAAGTTGCCCGACGGCGCGCTGATCGCGGCGCTCTCACCGCCGTTGTCGGTCAGCAGCCAGCCCTGCAGGTTCAGCGTGAAGTTCGTCGTGTTGTAGAGCTCGACCCACTCGCCGTCGGCGTCGGCCACCGCGGTCGGATCGCGCAGGTACTCGGTCACCACGACGTCGCCGGCGACCGGCGGCGCCGCCAGCGGACAGAACTGCACCTCGAGCGCGGCCGACAAACCGGCGTTCGTGCCGTCGGGGTTGAGCGGATCGCGGAACCAGAACTGGTAGTAGCGCTTGAGGCCGGCCATCGACGGCGTGACGGGCACCGCGTACGTCGCGGAACCGAGGCTGTCGGTGGTCGTCACGCCCATGCGCTGGATCGGGTTGGCGACGTAGCGTGTGCCGCCGAGGAAGGGCGCGCTCGCCGCGGCCGAGCCCCAGAAGGCCACCGTCGACTTGAGCGGCAGCGCGTCGACCAGCGTGATCGAGAAGTCGTTGGTGTCGATGCTCGGCGTGCCGCTCCACGTGACGTAGGGCACGGTCAGGTTGCTGGTCAACTTGCCGACGCCGTACGGAATCGGCGTCGGACACGAGCCTTCCTGGTTGTCGTTGGGCGACCAGGGCGTGCCCTTGTCGGCGCCGGCCCACGCCGTGAGCGCGTCGGCGAAGTTGCTCGCCAGCGGCGCGCTGGTCGGTTGTTTGCGCTCGGCGGATACGCCCGGGGTGACGCTGATGCCGCTGCCGCCCCAGGTCACCGTCTCGATCACCTGCCCGCCCGCGGCGCGCAGCGTGAGCGAGCCCGAGCCGTTGGCGAGCGCGAAGCTCTGCCAGGGCGCGTTCACGCCCGGAAACACGTTGCCGTTGCGCGAGAGCCGGCCGTCGACGCCGACCACGAATCGCTCGCCCGGCGCGACCAGCGCCTGGCTGCGCAGCGTGAAGTTCTGCGCGCCGCTCTCGATCCGCAGCCCCCCGAGGTTGAGCGTCTGCGCGGACACGTTCATGAGCTCGAACCACTCGCCGTAGACGTCCGACGACGCCAGCGGATCGACCAGCAGTTCGTTGACCACGATCTGGCCCACGCCCGCGAACGGACCGGGCTGCTCGAAGGTCGCGAACTGCAAGCTCACCGCCTGCGCCGGACTCGAGGTCGTGAAGCTCGCGCCGTCGCTGGTGATCAGGATGTGCCCGTTCACGGAGTTGAAGCCGCCCGGATCGCCGCCGGTGGGCAGCACCGTGTCGCCCTCGGTGGTGCACCACTGCACGCGCGTCGCCGCGCTCGTGCTCCACGCGTCGACGACCGTCTCCGTCGGATGCCCGTACGGGTTGTCGTGCCCGGCCGAGTGCACCACGAGACTGGGGTTGAGGTTGTTGACGACCGTGTTCGACGAACTCGAACTCGAGCCGTGGTGCGACGAGATCGCGACCTCGACCTGGCCCGCGAGCGCGCTGACGGGCCCTTCGACCGGCGGCGTGCTCAAGCCACCCGCCGTCAGGTCGCCGGCGACGTACAGATCGAAGTCGCCGTAGCGCAGCACCATGCCCAGCGAGTGAGCGTTCTCGTCTCCGCTGACGTTGACCGAGCCGCCCGAGTACGCGCCGTCGCGCGAGAGGAACTGGAGCGTCGCGCCGCCGCCGAGGTTGAGTGTCTGCCCCACGGTGGCGATCGCGCGCTTGCCGCTGACGGCGGACAAGTACGACGTCACGAAGCCGTTCGACGGACGGTTGACGTCGCCGCGGTCGTAGGCGGCGACGAGCGGCTTGTAGGGCGAGTTGTGGATCTCCGTCAGGCCGCCGAAGTGGTCGGTGTGCCAGTGGGTCATCACCGTGTAGTCCAGCCCCGTCACCCCGATCGACTGCAGGTACGGACGCACGATGGCGGTGCCGTCGCCGGGGTTGCCGGCGTCGATCAGCAGGCGCGTGCCCGAGGGGCTGCGCACGAACACCGCGAGCCCCTGGTCGACGTTGATCACGCGCACCTCGAGCTGCTGCGCGAAAGCCGGTCCGCGCGCGCCGACGAGCGCGAGGGCGAGGAAGGTCAGGAAACGCAGCGAAGCGGTGTTGAGCATGGGCGCGGAGGAGAGGGCGACGCCGACGAGCGCAGCGAAAGAAGGTACCCGAGGCCCGGATGGCGCGGCCGCGGAGGGCGAATTCTGCGGGGCGAGGGACCGGCGCGGAGCGCAAAAAAGGACGGTTCGCGCGCTCGGCAGGTTCCGCGAAACGGACCGCATCGACGGCTTCGACACCACGGCGCCTCGGCCCACGGTGCTCGGAATGCGGCCGTCCGCAGCTATCCTCGCGACCATGAAGCGCCTCGCTGTCGCCGCACTCGCACTCGCCGGCGTGAGCGGGGCGCTGTGGTGGCGGCTGTCGAGCGCCGAGCACCCCTCGGACGCCGCGGCGCGGCCGGCCGCGCCTGCGGCCGCAAGCGAACGCGCGCCGGGCGGGCAGCCCATGGACGCCGTGGCCGCCGAGCCCGCAGCGGAGCAGCGCTCGAGCGGTGCTTCGCAGCGCACGCAGACGGAGCTACCTCCCCCGCCGCCGGAGGCGCAGGGGCTCGAGGACGGCGCACAGCCCGAGCAGCCCGCGGAGGACTTCGGCTGGAAGTACGAGGGACTCGAACCCGGCGAGCTGCGCGCCAAACACACCGCGCTGAGCCTCGATCTCCAGCGTTTGGCCGACCGCGAATTGCTCCCGCTCATCGAACGCGGCGCCTTCGTCGAGCACGCGATCGCCGCCGACGACCCACGCAGCATCGCGCAGATCCTCGCCGATTTCGGCGCGAACGACCCGCTGTGCCGCGTGCTGCCCGTCGCCGATCCGAGCGCCGGCGCCAGCGCCACCTCACAACAGCGCCTCGTCGCCGTGCGCGTGGTGTGCCTGTCGCGCGAGCAGTTCCCCGGCCTCGCGGCGCTCGCCGCGGAGCGGCTGTGGCTGGGCGAGCGGCTCGCACAGCGGCGATGAGCTCGGCGCCGCTCGCGCTGGCCCTCGACCTGGGTTCGACGCGGCTCAAGCTCGCCGCGCTCGGCGCGGATGGAACGTTGTCGCTGCTCGCGACACGGCCGGCGCCGCAGACGCGCGAGAGCGAGTTCGAATGTGACTTCGACGCGCGCGAGTTCGATGCGGCCGTCGCGGAGTTGCTCGAGCTCGCGCGCGCCGCGGCGCCGCGCGCTCCGCTCGGACTGGCGTGCCAACGCTCCACGCTCGTCGCGTGGGATGCGACGACACGCGAACCGCTGACGCGCGCGCTGTCGTGGCGCGACCGGCGTGCGCAGGCCTGGTGCGCAACGCAGCGCGCACGCGAGCCGTGGCTCGCGGAGTACAGCGGGCTGCGGCTGTCGCCGCACCATTTCGGGCCCAAACTCGCCGTCCTCGCCGCGGCGGGCCTGTTCCGGCGACAGCGCGACGTGCGCGTCGGAACGCTCGAAGCGTTCGTGCTCGCGCGGCGCGCAGCACAACTCCACCTCACCGACGCGAGCATGGCCGCGCGAACGGCGCTGTTCGACGTGCGCGTCGGCGCGTGGAACCCCGCGGCGCTCGACTGGGTCGGTGCGCCGCTCGACGCGCTCCCGCGCGTGGCGCCCAGCGCAGGCCGCGACGACGAACTTCCCGGCGGACTGCGCGTAACCGCGTCGCTCGCCGATCAGGCCGCGGGTTTTCTCGCCAGCGCGCGCGAAGGCGCCCTTCGACTGCTCGTGAATCTCGGCACGGGCGGCTTCGTGCTGCGCGAGCTGGCGCGCTTCCAGCCGCGCGCTGGCTTCCTGTGCGGTCCGCTCATGACGGCGCCGGGCGGCGCGACGCGCTGGGCGCTCGAAGGGACGCTCAACGCCGGCGCGCCCGGCCTCGAGCGCATCGGCGGCGCGAGCGCGGCGCCGAGCTCCAGCGACCCGCAGCCGGACGTGCTATGTGCGCCCGAGGACGGCGTCGGCGCGCCGCACTGGCGCAGCGATCTGGGCCCGCGCTTCTCGAGCGACGCGTTGACGCGGGACGCGCGGCGACGTGCGTTCCTCGAGGGCCTGGTGTTCCGGGTGCGCGAGCTCGTCGACGCACTCGATCCCCGCGCCGAGTGTGAGCTGGCGCTCTCAGGTGGCGTCGCACGCGATCCTTTCGTCGCGCCTGCTCTCGCGGCCGTGCTCGACCGCCCGCTCGAGGTGCTCGAGGACCACGAGGCGACGCTGCTCGGCGCCGCACGCCTGGCGGCGGGCCTGGCGGCCTGTGCAGCGCCGAGGTCGACCCGACTCGCGCCGGCGCGCGAACACGCGTGGCTGCGCGCCAAGTTCGAGCGCTGGCTCGCGTGGCGCGCACCCTGGCTCGCGCAGCGTATGGCCTGACTCGCGCAGCGCACGGTCTGACTAGCGCCGCGCATGGCCTGACTCGCGCAGCGCGTACCCGGGTTGGCGCGCTGTACGCGCCCCGCCCGAGCCTCAGTGGTTGTGCTGGCTGCCCGGCCCGTGCGGGTGGCCGTGCTGCTTCTCTTCCTCGGTCGCGTCGCGCACGCCGCACACGGTGACCTCGAAGTGCAGCGGGAGGTCGGCGAGCGGATGGTTCTCGTCGACCGTGATCACGTCGCCTTCGACCGCGAGCACCAGCATCGAACGCTGACGGCCCTGCGGGTCGCGTCCGCTGAAGCGCATTCCAGCGACGATCTCGACGTTGGGCGGGAAAGCCTTGCGCTCGAGCTTCTGGATCAGCTCGGGCTTCTTCGCGCCGTAGCCCTGCTCGGCCGTGAGGTGCACGTCGACGAAGTCGTTCTTCGCCTTGCCTTCGAGCGCCTGCTCGAGGCCGGGGAGGATGTTCTTCGCGCCGTGCAGGTACGGCATGGGCTTGCCGCCGCGTCGATTGGTGTCGAGCACGCGACCCTGCGGGTCCTTGAGCGTGAAGTAGATGCCGACGACTTTGCCGGGGGCGACGCGCTGAGAGGCTTCGGACATGAGGTCTCGAGGGAGGGTCGAAAATGTAGGAGCGCGAGCGAGCATAGCCGCAGCGCGCGCGCCGCGGTACTGCTGCTCCGACGCTGTCAACGCGCCAAGAACTCGGTCAACGCGCGCGCCATGAAGCGCGGGTCGAGGGCGCCGCACAGTTCGCGGATCGAGTGCATCGAAAGCTGCGCGCAGCCGACGTCGACGGTGCGCACGCCCAGGCGCGCGGCCGTCAGCGGCCCGATCGTCGATCCGCACGCGAGGTTGGAGCGGTGGAAGTACTTCTGCAGCGGCACGCCCGCGCGCTCGGCGGCGAGTTGGAACGCCGCTTCGCTCTCGGCATCCGTGGCGTAGCGCATGTTGGTGTTGATCTTGATCACCGGCCCGGCGTTGAGCGCGATCCAGTGCTCGGGCTCGTGCTTCTCGCGGTAGTTGGGATGCGTGGCGTGCGCCATGTCGATCGAGGCGCACAAGCTGCGCGCCATCGCGCGGTGGAAACTCTCGCGCCCCGCTCCCGCCTCGCCGAGCAAACGCTCGAGCGCGTACTCGAGCAGCGGACTCTGCGCGCCGCGGTCGGAGGTGCTGCCGACCTCTTCGTGGTCGAACAGGCACAGCACGCCGAGCGGGCCGCGCGCGCCAGCGGCGGCGTGCGCGAGCAGCGCCTCCAGCGCGCACCAACACGAACACAGGTTGTCGAGGCGCGGCGCGAACACGAGTTCACGGCTCAATCCCGCGAAGGTCGAGGGCACGACGTCGTACAGCATCAGGTCCCAGCTCAACACGTCGTCGGCCGAGCAGCCCAGCTGCGCGGCGAGGAAGCGCTGCAGCAGGTGCTCGTCCGTGCGGCCCAGCCCCCACACGGGCGCGAGATGGTGTTGCGGGTCGAGCACCAGGCCGCGTGAATTGACTTCGCGGTCGAGGTGGATCGCGAGCTGCGGAATGCGCAGCAGCGCGCCATCGTGCTTCACGAGCCGCGCCTCGGCGCCGCGCGGCGTGCGCACCATCACGCGGCCGGCGAGCGACAGATCGCGATCGAGCCACGAGTTCAGCAGCACGCCGCCGTAGACCTCGACGCCGAGCTGGCGGAATCCGGCCGCGCCCGTGTTGGCGCGCGCCTTGAGGCGCAGGTTCGGGCTGTCGGTGTGCGCGCCGAGGATGCGCGCGCCGTGTTCGCGCAGCGCGGCGCGCTCCCCGGCCCAGGCGACGACGCTGCCGCTGCGCACGAGGTAGCCGCGCGTGGGCGGCGCTGCTCCGAAGTCCTCGCGCTCGTCGCAGCGCTGGAAGCCGGCGGCGTCGAGGTAGCGCGCCACGCTCTCGACCGCGTGGAACGGCGTGGGCGAAGCGTCGATGAAGCGGAGCAGCGAGGCGCAGTCGGCGGTGGCGTCCATGGCCCCATCCAAGCGCGCCAGCGGCTGACCCCGCAAACATTTTTCCGAGCGCCAGCCCGGCCTCGTCGTGAACCGCGGAGCGAAACGGCCGCAGCGCCTGTCCTGCGAGGTTCTTCGGCGCGAGGGCGCGAGGGTTCCCGCGTCAGGCCGCGCCGCGGCCGCGGGCGAGCACCCGAGAGGATGCTCGTCAGCGGGAGCGACATGCCCGGCGGCTCGAGAACATCTCGCGCCCCAAGAAGGCGCAGCAGGGCAGAATGATCCGGCGTTTGCAGGCGCGGGCGCATGAATTGGTCGCGCTACTGGCCGACGGACAGTTGGACTTGGCCCGCGCCGGACGAAAAGATGGGCGTCGTGAGATACGTGCTTCTGCTCGGCCTGCTCGCCCTGTGCCCCGCCACCGAACAGGCGGCGGGCGCGGCTTCCGCGCAGGTGCGGGTCGACGAACGCACTCCGCAGACGGCCGCCCACCTCGAGCGCCTGCGCGAAGCGTTCGACTCCGGCAGCGCCGCACAGCGCGTCGCCGCGCTGCGCGAGAGTTGGCGTCACGCCGACGAAGCCGTCGTGGCCCAGGTGCGGCGCGGACTGGGCGACCGCGACGTCGAGGTGCGGCTGGCCGCCTACGACGCGCTGGGCCGCAACGCGCACGAGAACGCCTTCGCCGCTTTGCTCACCCACCACCGTGAACGGCGCAAGGAGCTGCGCACGCAGGATCGCGACCTGCCCGCGCTGCTCGCCGCCCTGGCGCGCCGCGGCGACCCGCGCGCGATCGCACCGCTCGTCGCGGACGTCCAGGCGCAGCGCCTCGTTCCGACGATCCGCGCGCGCATCCTGGGCCTGGCGCGCATCCGCACCAAGGACTCGGTCGAGGCGCTGATGAAGCTCGCCGACGAAGTGGGCTTCGTCGACATGCACAACCACCTCGAGGATTTCCGCCTGGCGCTGGTGGTGCTCAGCGGAGTCGACCACGGACGCGCGCTGGACGCGTGGCGCGCGTGGTGGCGCGGCGCTCGGGAGACGTTCGCGCCGCCGAAGCGCGTCGGCGAGCTCGCACCGGCCGACGCCGTGCGCTGGCGCGAGTTCTGGGGCGAGACGCCGCCGAGCGGCGACGCGCGCTGAGGGCGCGAATCTGCGCCTTCGTGCGCGTTGCCACTCGATCCGCGCCCGGCTAACGTCGCCTTCAAGGTGCGAGACCACGCGAACGAGCACGAGGCGACACCTCCCATGCAGGAGCCCGAGTTCAACGAAACCGTCGCCGCCGTCGACCTGGGCTCCAACAGCTTCCACATGGTGGTCGCCTCGCTCGCCGACGAGCAGCTCAAGATCATCGACCGGCTGCGCGAGCGCGTGGCGCTCGCGGAGGGCCTCGACGAAAACGAGCGCTTGCGGCCCAAGGTCGCCGAGCGCGCGCTCGCCTGCCTGGAGCGTTTCGGACAGCGCCTCGCGCACATGCCGGCCGGCGCAGTGCGTGTGGTCGGCACGAACACGATGCGCCAGGTGCGCGACGGCCACGCTTTCCTCGAGCGCGCCCAGGCCGCGCTGGGACGGCGCATCGAGATCATCTCGGGGCGTGAAGAGGCGCGCCTGATCTACCTGGGCGTGACGCACGCCAGCGCCGACGACTCGCGCCGCAAGCTGGTGGTCGACATCGGCGGCGGGTCGACCGAGTGCATCCTCGGCGAAGGCCACGAGCCGCTCGAAACCGACAGCCTGCAGATGGGCTGCGTGGGTTACTCGCTGAAGTACTTCCCCGGCGGCGAGATCAACGCCGAGCGCATGCAGCGTGCGCAGATCGCAGCGGGGCTCGAGTTGCAGGGCCTGGCGCGGCGCTACAAGCGCCTGGGCTGGGAGACCTGCATCGGTTCGTCGGGCACGATCGTGGCGTGCGAGGAGATGGTGCGGCTCTCGGGCTGGTCCGACGACGGGTTGACCGACAAGTCGATGCGCAAGTTGCGCAAGGCGCTGCTCGACGCCGGTCACTGCGACAAACTGAGCCTTCCGGCGCTGCAGGCCGACCGCGCGCCGGTGCTCGCCGGCGGCGTCGCGATTCTGTGCGCCGTGTTCAAGATCCTCGACGTCGACGTGATGCGCGCCTCGCCGGGCGCCCTGCGCGAGGGCGTGCTGTACGACCTGCTCGGACGCATGCGCCACGAAGACGTGCGCGAGCAGACGATCCGCGCCTTCGCGCGCCGCTACAACGTCGACCTCGAGCAGGCCGGGCGCGTCGAGCGCACGGCGCTCAGCCTGCTCGATCAGGTGCGCGAGCCCTGGGACCTGCACAGCTCCCACCACCAGCGCCTGCTGTCCTGGAGCGCGCGGCTCCACGAGATCGGGCTGAGCATCGCCTACTCGGGCTACCACCGGCACGGCGCGTACATCGCCGCCAACTCCGACATGCCGGGCTTTTCACGCCAGGATCAACAGGTCCTGGCGCTGCTGATCGAAGCGCACCGGCGCAAACCTTCGCGCGAGAGCTTCGACGCGCTGCCTTCCGACGTGCGCGGCCCCGCGCTGCGCTTGTGCATGCTGCTGCGCATCGCGGTGCGACTGCACCGCAGCCGCGCGCCGCGCGCAGCGCCCGCGCTGCGCCTCTACGCACGCCGCGAGCAGTTGCGCCTGGAGTTCGACGGCGACTGGCTCGCCGAGCACCCGCTCTCGCGCGCCGACCTCGAAGAAGAGGTCGCACAGGCGCGCGTACTCGGCGTCGAACTGCTCGTGTCCTGAGCGCTGCGGCCAACGTGGCCACGAACTGCGCAGCGCCGCGAGATAGGCGCGCACCGCGTCCGTCGAAAGAGACGGACGCGGTGCGCCGCACGTTCAGTTGACCGGATCCAATCGCACCGCGACGTGCACTTGGTCGCGCTTGGTGACCTGTCCCCAGGTCAAGCCCGGGGCCGGCGCCACGCTGACGAGCAGATCCGACTCGTTGTGGACTCCGCACTCCTCGCTGAAGTGCTCGAAGTCCGCCTTCGAGAGGCGCGTGCGCGACTCGTAGGGCTCGGCGGAGTCGGGCAGTCGCTTGATCATGCCCATCTCCTGGAACAGCATCGATGGACCAGTGGCCTCCGAGCCCAGCAGGATGAGGTGGTAAGCGCCGAAGCGCACCTCTTCACCCGCCAGACGATCCTCGAAGTTCGAACTCAGCCGCGCGGCTGCATCGCAGAAGACATCCACCGAGGCTTGAACCCGCTTCGACAGCGGATGCGAGCTGTGGTGCACAACGCATTTGCCCGGCCGCGCCGGCGTCGCAGCGCTGCGCAGCGTTGCAGTCGGTTGCTGATTGTCGCTCTCCGCCCCACCGGCGCCGCCGAGCAGCGTTGCTGCGCCGACTGCGACGATCCACACCGCGTGAAGGTGGCGCAACATCACTCACACTCCTTGACGATACAGCAGTTGGAATCGGTGTCAGCCCAATCCACGCAGGGCTGAATGTGCACACAGCACGGGGGATTCGCCGCATTGCAGAGCGTGATGGTCACATTGCCGCTCGGATCCCTCCGGAACTGCTTGGCCGTGGCCGGTCCGTTGGGATTGGAGACTTCGACGCTGATCAAGCAGCGCTCCGTGTCGCAGTTGATGTCCGTGATTTCGACCACGACACCGCTGCATGGTCCGTTGCCGGACGTCGGACACTCGAACTGTCCACAGCCATCCTGAGCGACGAGCGGTGAGCCAACAAACAGCGTGGCGGTGGCAAGCCCGACCACGAATACGAGCGAGTCTAGGACTTTCACTCGGAACTCCTTGAGTTGTTGAGAAGGGAGAACACTCGGAAGCGGCGCGAGCTCAATTTGCGAGAGAGCTCGAAACCTCGCTGAAGAGCGTAACTGGCTCGGGAAATAGCGTCTACGCGCCAATCTGTGGAGACTCTGCGAGCCGGCGGCTCGACGCTCCGATGCCATCGCGGAATCGTCATTCGAGGGCGTAGCGGAAGGCATGCCCCCCCAAAATCCCATACGCGGGAATCGCGGCGCGGAGAGCAGCGCACTTCTGGCAGCTCTCCCCCAAATCGGACTACGCGAGCAAAGGAGCGGGACGGAAACGCGGCTGCCGTTGCGGAGTCGGTGCGGATGTCTTCCGACGCGGCGGACCAAGCGACGCCCGACACGGGTCCACGGAGATTTCGCGCCGACTCGGGACTTGCACGCGCATCCACTCATCGTGCAAGCATGCGGCGTTCCGGGACGGCCGGGCTGCAGCGTCGCGCCCGTCGCGAGTGCACACGCCGCGAGCCATGGCACGCGGCGTTCGACAGCGCTGGGCTGCGCTGTGCGTGCTCTCGCGCGCCGACGTCGAAGAAGAAGTCGCCCAGCGGCGCGCGCTGGGCATGGAGTTTCTCGTGAGCTGCGACAGCGGCGTCAGCGACCGCTCGCTTCGCGCTTCGTCTGGTCGCCGGGGGCTCGCGAATCACGCGGCTCGGCCTCGGACGGTCGCAGCGGTTCGAGCATGCCGACGCGCGAGCGACGCGGCCGGCGCGGCGCGCCGCCGGGCGCGTCGCCGTTCTCGCGCCGCCGCTTGGCGAGGCGCATCTTCGCGTCGATCGCTTCGCTGACGGCGATGCGATTGGCCGGAGTCGAGTCGGCGACCTTCTCCGGCGCCAACTCCGTGCGCGGCTGTTCGCACAGACGCTCGAGCAGCACCTCCTGCGCCGCGCGACGCGCCGCGGCGCCGGGCTTCACGCGCTTGTAACGGCCGTCGGGCCCGAGGATCCAAGCCTGCGCATTGTCGGCGAGGTACGGATCGAGTCCTTCGCTCACCACGCGCTGCGCGAGGCGCCGCTCTTCAATTGGGAAGCAGGTCTCCACGCGGCGGAACAAGTTGCGCTGCATCCAGTCCGCGCTGGCCAGCCAGACCCGTTCGTCGCCGCCGTTGTGGAAGCGGAAGATGCGGCTGTGCTCGAGGAAACGGCCGACGATCGAGCGCACACGGATGTTGTCCGAGACGCCGGGGATGCCAGGGCGCAGGCAGCACACGCCGCGCACGATCAGATCGATCGAAACGCCGGCCTGCGAGGCCTGGTAGAGCGCCTGGATGATCTGGGGCTCGGTGAGCGCGTTCATCTTGGCCACGATGCGCGCCTTCCTGCCGGCGCGCGCGTTGTGCGCCTCGCGTTCGATCGACTCGAGGATCAAGGCGTGCAACGAGAACGGCGATTGCACGATGCTGCGCAGGCGCATCACGCGCCCCAGGCCGGTGAGCTGCAGGAACAGACGGTGCACGTCCTCGCCGATTTCGCGCGAGCAGGTGAGCAGCGCGAAGTCGGTGTAGCCGCGCGTCGTGCGCACGTGGTAGTTGCCCGTTCCCAGGTGCACGTAGCGGCGCAGCCTGCGCTGCTCGCGGCGCACGATGAGCAGCATCTTGGTGTGCGCCTTGTAGCCGACGATGCCGTACACGACGTTGGCGCCGGCCTTCTGCAGCCGCGTCGCGAGGTTGATGTTCGCCGCCTCGTCGAAGCGCGCGCGCAGTTCGATCACCGCGGTCACTTCCTTGCCGACGCGCGCCGCATCGATCAGGGCGTCGACCAGCGGAGAGTCCGCGCCGGCGCGGTACAGCGTCTGCTTGATCGCGAGCACCGTCGGATCGGCCGCGGCCTGGCGCAACAACTCGATGACCGGCCCGAACGAATCGAAGGGGTGGTGCAACAACACGTCGCCCTTGCGCAGCACCTCGAACATGTCCTGTCCGCCCTGCTCGATACGCCGCGGAACGCGCTGCTGCAACGGCGGAAACTTCAGGTCAGGCCGCTGGCTGAGCTCGTACATCGCGATCATGCGATGCAGGTTCACCGGGCCGTGCACGCGGTACAGATCGCGCTCCTTGAGCCCGAAGGTCGAGAGCAAGAAGCTCGACATCTCCTCGGTGCAGGTGTCGGCCACTTCCAGACGCACCGCGTCGCCGAAGTTGCGGTCCGCAAGTTCGCCCTTGAGCGCGCGCATCAAGTCGCCGGACTCTTCTTCGTCGACCCACAGATCGCTGTTGCGCGTGACGCGGAACTGGTAGCAGCCCGTCACCGTCATGCCGGGGAACGCCTCGCCGATGTGCGCGTGGATGATCGAGCTGAGCAGGACGAAGTCGTAGGGCGCGCCGGAGACCTTCGCGGGCAGAGCGGTCAGACGCGGAAGCGAGCGCGGCACCTGGACCACGGCGATGCCGCTCGTGCGGCCGTAGGCGTCCTCGCCCTCGACGTTGACGATGAAGTTGAGGCTCTTGTTGAGGATGCGCGGGAACGGGTGCGCCGGATCGAGGCCGACGGGCGTCAGCACCGGGAGCACCTCGCTCATGAAGTAGCGCTTGATCCAGCGCTGCTGGCGCTGCGTCCACTGCGAACGCTTGAGCAGGCGCAGGCCCTGCGCCTCGAGCGCGGGCAGCAGCACGTCGTTCATCACGCGGTACTGCTCGTCCACCAAGGCGTGCGCGCCTTCGCCGATGCGCCGCAGCGTCTCCGCGGTGGACATCCCGTCGGGCTCGGCGCTCGGCACGCCCAGGGAGTGCTGCTGCTTGAGCCCGGAGACACGAATCTCGAAGAACTCGTCGAGGTTGGTGCTGCAGATCGTCAGGAAGCGCAGGCGCTCGAGCAGCGGAACCGTGGGTTCCTTGGCCTGTTCGAGGACGCGCGTGTTGAATTCCAACTGCGAGAGTTCGCGGTTGAGGTACAGCGCGGGGTCGCGCAGGTCTTTGGCGGCAGGTTCAGGCATCGGGGCGCAGCGCGGGGACGCGGGGCGCAAAAGCATAGCCAGCGCTGCCGTGGCCCCGCCTTGATCGGCTCTTGATGTGCGCCCGGACAAGTCCGCACACAGCGTGCGAAGCCTATCTTGGGCGGCGATGCGATCCGCACAGCACAACGAGCAACGCATCGAGTGCGGCCGCTGGCGCGAAGCCCTGCTCGAGCGCATCGACGTGGCCCGCGAAGGGCGCGACAGCGAAGGCGTCCACGGACTGCGTGTGGCCTGCGCGCGCCTCGACGTGTACCTGCGCCTGCTCGGCTGGCGCGTCCTGCGCGCGGACCTGCGCTGGCTGCGACGCGCCGCCTCCGCCGTGCGCGACCTCGACGTGCTGCTCGCGCAAAACGACACGCCGGACGTCTTCCGCGTCGCCCTCGCGGCGCAGCGCGAGCCGGCGCGCGAGCAATTCCTCGCGGTGCTCGCTCACGAACGCTGCGGCGCGCTGCTCGACGCCCTCGAAGAACTCCCGCCGCTCACTTTCGCCCGCGCGCAGCGGCGCAGCAGGAAACTCGCGACACGCGTGGCCCTGCTGGGCGCGAGCGTGTGCCGTCCGGAATCCGATGTCGACGCGCTCCACGCCCTGCGGCGCGCCTTGCGGCGACTGCGCTACGCGCACGAGTGGATGAACCGCGAGCCGAAGGCCGCCCGACGACTCCAGGACGAGCTCGGCTCGCTCAACGACATCGTCGTGGCGCAACGCCAACTGGCGGCGCTGGGCTTGGGCGCGAGCCTGAGCGAGTACGACTCGGCGCTGAGCGCGCGCCTGGTGCTGCACATGGAACGAGTTCGAAGCGCCTGGCGGGAGACGTCCGGCGCCATACTGGGAGGCGAAGCATGAAACTGATCATCATTCGACATGCCGTGGCCGCGGATCCGGTCGAAGGCCAGCGCGACTCCGCGCGACCGTTGACCAGCGCGGGCAAACGCAAGTTCTCCGGCGTCGTGAAGGGCTTGAAGCGCCTGGGGATCAGCTTCGTCCACGTGCTCCACAGCCCGCTGCTGCGCGCCGTGGAAACCGCGGACCTGCTGAGCGAGCTGGTCGAGGGCGAGCTGCGCTCCAGCGGACTGATGGCGCGCGCGCCGACCAAGGCGCTGCTCGAGGAGCTGAGCGAAGAGCGCATGGCGCTCGTCGGACACGAGCCCTACGTGTCCGAGCTCGTGGCCTGGCTCGCCACCAGCGACCGCAAGCTCGCACGCGCCTTCCCGTTCAAGAAGGGCGGCGTCGTCGTGCTCGAAGGCGAACCCAAGCCGGGCGGGATGCACGTTGCGGCGCTCCTCACGCCCCGCCAGCTGCGCGCGATCGGCCGCAAGCGTTGATGCTCGAACTCGCTCTCACCGCACTGCTCGCCCAAGCTCCGGCGGAGCGGCCGCTCGAGCTGGGAAACTGGCGCGCTCATCTCGTCAGCCCAGGCGGAGAGTTGCGCTTCGATCTCGTGCTCCTGCGAGCTGAGAACGGCGCGTGGCGCGCGCAGGTCCGGAACGAGCCCGAGGTCCTCGACGTGCCGAGCGTCGCGTGGTCGGACGAGCGGCGCGAGCTCACGCTCGAGTTCCCCCACTACGACTCACGCATCACAGCCAGCGCCGATGCGGATGGCGACGAGCTCGCGGGCGTGTGGCGCAAGCGCAAGGGCGCGGACAAGTGGAGCGAGATGCGCTTCGCGGCGCGGCGCTACCAACCGTACGAAGGGCGGTCGCTGCCGATCGACGAACCCGGCCGCCTCGAGCAGGCTGCCTGGCCGAACGACGCGTCCCAACCGAGCTTCTTCGGGACTTGGCGCGCGCAGTTCGCCTCGGACAGCGCTCCGAGCGTCGCCGTGTGGCGCAAGCTCGACAGGCGCTCGACGTCCGCGGCGACGGGCGCAGACTTCAGCGGCACGTTCCTCACCACCCTGGGCGACTACCGCTTCCTCGCGGGCCGGTTCAATTTCCCCGCCGAGCAGCTCACGCTCTCGTGCTTCGACGGCGCGCACGCGTTCCTGTTCAAGGCGAAACTGCTCGAAGACGGTTCGCTCGCCGGCGACTTCTGGTCGGGCGACGCGTGGCACGACACCTGGACCGCCGTGCGCGACGACCAGGCGCGACTGCCCGACCCGTTCGGCCTCACGAAGCTGAAGGATGGCGTGAAGCTCGACGAGCTCGCCTTCCCCGACCTGGAGGGCGTGTCGCGCAAGCTCGGCGAGGCGCAGTTCGCCGGCAAGGCGCGCGTCGTGCAGCTCTTTGGCACGTGGTGCCCCAACTGCAACGACGAGACGCGCTACCTCGCCGAACTCCACGAGCGCTACGGCGCGCGCGGCTTGTCGATCCTCGGCCTAGCCTTCGAGCTCACCGGCGATTTCACGCGCGACTCGGGCCAGGTGCGCAAGTACGCAACGCACCACAAAATTCGCTACCCGCTGCTGGTGGCCGGCGTGTCCGACAAGCAGAAGGCCTCGGAGCGCTTTCCGTTGCTCGACAAAGTGCGCGCCTACCCCACCACGCTGTTCGTGGACTCCAAGGGCGACGTGCGCGCCGTGCACCAGGGCTTCAGCGGCCCCGCCACGGGCGCGGCGCACCTCAAGTTGCGCGAGGACTTCGAGCGCCTGATCGAGACCCTGCTCGCGGAGACGAAGTGATGGACGAACAACGCTACGCGGCGCGCGAACGCGCCCGCGCGCTCGCCAAGGAGTCGCTCTCGCACGGCGACGCGCTCGGCTGGTTCGAGAAGCTGTACCGAGAAGCCGACGGAGCGAGTTCGCGGGTTCCCTGGGCGGACCGCGAGGGACACCCGCTGCTGCGCGAGTGGCTCGCCGAGTACGGCGCGTCGCTGCGCGGCGCACGTGCGCTGGTGGTCGGCTGCGGCCTGGGCGAAGACGCCGAGGAGCTCGCGCGGGCCGGAGCGCAGGTGAGCGCGTTCGACGTGGCGCCGACGGCCGTCGCGTGGTGCGCGCAACTGTGGCCGAACAGCTCGGTCGAGTACTCCACGGCGAACCTGCTTGCGCCGCCGCCGAGCTGGCGCGCCGCGTTCGACTTCGTGCTCGAGATCTACACGCTGCAGGCGCTGCCCGCACACTTGCGCGAACAAGCCGCGCGCAACATGGCGCAGTGCGTGGGCCCGGGCGGTCGCCTGCTCGCCATCTCGCGAGCGCGCGAGCCCGACGAACCGCTGGGCGAGCTTCCCTGGCCGCTCGTGCGCAGCGAAGTCGAGCGCTTCGTCCAGTTCGGCCTGTGCGAGCAAGAACTCGAGGACCTGGCGAGCGCTGGCGACCCGCCGACCCGGCACTGGCGGGCGCTGTTCCAGCGCGTCTGACATCCTGCCGCCGTCAGTGCGCGCTTGCTCGCGCGCGCGTGATCGCTAGCTTGACGGCCCCGCCTCGCCTCCACACACGAGGATGCACGAACAATCCGCCCTCGCCGGCCCCACAACCGGCGCCCTGGACAGCGTCGAGTTGCGACGACTGCTCGACGCCGAACGTCGGCGCTACGAGCTCGTCGAAAGCGCGGCGAACGACGGCCTTTGGCACTGGGACATCGCGCACGACCGCGTGCACTTCTCGCCGCGTTGGAAGGAGTTGCTGGGCTACGCCGAGCACGAGATCGACGAGAACATCAACGAGTGGCTCGACCGCGTGCACCCCGACGACCGCGAGCGCGTGCTGTCGGCGCTGAGGGCGCACATCGAGGGGCTGACCAGCCACTTCGAGAACGAACACCGCGTGATGCACGAGACCGGCGTGTACCGCTGGGTCGTGTGCCGCGGCATCGCCGGTCGCGATGAACAGGGCAAGGCGCTGGAGTTCGGCGGCTCGCTCACCGACGTCACGCACCGCAAGGTGGCCGAGGAGCAGCTCGCGCACCGCGCCTTCTACGACCCGCTCACCAACCTGCCCAACCGCGCGCTGTTCCTCGACCGCCTGCGCCACGCGCTGCGGCGCGCAACGCGGCGCAAGGACTTCGCCTTCGCGGTGCTGTTCCTCGACATCGACCGCTTCAAGGTGATCAACGACAGCCTGGGGCACATGGCCGGCGACCGTTTGCTCGTGATGGTCGCGCGGCGGCTCGAGGTTTCGCTGCGCCCCGGCGACAGCGTGGCGCGCCTGGGCGGCGACGAGTTCACCGTGCTGCTGGACGACATCAAGGACATCTCGGACGCCACGACGGTCGCCGAGCGCATCCAGAAGGAACTCTCCGCGCCGTTCGACATCGGCGGCCAGGAGATCTTCACGAGCTCGTCGATCGGAATCGCCTGCTCGACCACCGGGTACCAGCGGCCCGAAGACGTGCTGCGCGACGCGGACACCGCGATGTACCGCGCCAAGGCGCGCGGCCGCGCGCGGCACGCGCTGTTCGACACCGCGATGCACGCTCACGTGCTGCGCCAGCTGCAGCTCGAAGCCGAGCTGCGCCGCGCGGTGGAGCGCGGCGAGATGTTCGTCCAATACCAGCCGATCGTCGCGCTCGGAGAGGGCCGCGTCAGCGGCGTCGAGGCGCTGGCCCGCTGGCGCTCGACGGAACGCGGCCTGGTCGACCCCGGTGAATTCATCCCCGTCGCCGAAGAAACCGGCCTGATCCAGCCGCTCGGACGTTGGGTGCTCCGCGAGGCGTGCATCGAGGCCATGCAGTGGCGCAGCCAGTCGAGCGCGGGCGCCTGCACGCTGAGCGTCAACCTCTCGAGCAAGCAGCTTTCGCAGCCGGACCTCGCGAACGTGATCGATGAGGTGTTGCGCGAGACCGAGCTGCCGGCCGAGCACCTGCAACTCGAGATCACCGAGAGCGCGATCCTCGACCACCCCGAGGCGGCGGCGAGCACCTTGCGGCGCCTGAAGCAACTCGGCGTGCGCCTGTCCATCGACGACTTCGGCACGGGATACTCGTCCCTGTCGTACCTGCAGCGCTTCCCGATCGACGCGCTGAAGATCGACCGCTCCTTCGTGCAGCACCTGGGCGTCGACCGCGCCATCGACGGCGACGACGCGCGGATCGTGCGGGCGATCGTCATGATCGGCCGCAACCTCGGCAAGCAGGTGATCGCCGAGGGCGTCGAGACCGCCGACCAACTCGCGCTGCTGCGCGACGTGGGCTGTGACTTCGCGCAGGGCTACTTCTTCGCCAAGCCGCTCGACGGCGCCGCCTGCCGCAACCTGCTGCTCGTCGCGCGCCGCTGGTAGCCGCTCCGCGCGGCGGGTCCGCTCTGGCGCCCGGCGGTTGGAGCTCTGGCTCAGGGCGGTTGAACTCGCAGACCGTGTTCCCACGCGCACCAGCGAACCGCGCAGAAAACACAAGCGGCCGGCCATCCTTCGCGAGGACGGCCGGCCGCGGAATTCAGCGCGCGCCGCGAGGACTCACCCCCGCAGCGCGAGCCTCAGGCGATCAGGGGATGAAGGTCAGTTCGATCGCGTTCGAGAGGTTCGTCGTCTTGGGGGCCGCCGGATCGCGGAACCAAGCCTGGATGAACATCTTCTGACCGGAGGCGAAGGGCTGACCGATCGCGGTGGGGTTGGCGGTCTCCCACGCGACGAAGTTCTGGGTCATCGTGCCGTTGCACTGGTTCGCGGTGCCGGTCGCCGTCTGGTTGGGGAAGCGCTGGGTCGGCGACTTGACGCACAGGAAGCTCGTGCTGCCGGAGGCCCAGGCGATCGGCGTGAAGCCGGTGTTGTTGAGGCCGTAGAACATCAGGCCCTGCTTGGCGCCTTCGACGTTCGTGGCGGTGAAGACCGGGCTCGTGGCGTTCGTCGCGCTCGGCTGGTCCGAGGAGGCGAGCGACGCAACGCAGCCGTTCGTCGTCGTACCGCCGGTGCAGTACGTGACGATCGGCGGGACGGCGGGACCGCAGTTGTAGCGGAGCGAGCCGTTGAACACGCGCGGCGAGAACAGCGGCGTGGTCCAGGCGAAGTTCTGCGCGCCGACGCCGGCGATGGTGATGTCGGCGTTGGTGTAGACCTGGTTGCCCGGGAGCGGCGTCGTGCCGTTCGTGTAGCGGAAGTTGGTGCCGCGCATGAGCAGCGAAACGCAGTACTGGCCCGGAGCGAGGTTGAAGTCGGGGATCTCGACCACCGTCGGCAGGTCAACCGTGTTGGTGTAGCCGACGCCGACGCCCTGCGAGGTCCACAGGTTCGGGTCGGTGTTGTCGTTCAGCGCGAACAGGCCCGGCTTCGTGAAGACTTCCAGCTCGAACGGGTTGTTCGAGTAGGTGCTGTTGATCTCCAGCTGCGAGACGTTGATGCCCGCGGGGTTGGTGACGGTCAGGTTGAAGAAGATCTGGCCGTTGATGTTGCCGCCGTTGGGGCCGGTGAAGAGCGTCGAGAGCGTCGTGCCGCCGTTGCAGGCAGCCTGCGTCGAGTTCGTCGACGGCGTGCCGAAGCACAGGTCCCAGCTCGTCAGCGCGCCGGCGTCGGCCGCAACCCAGTCGTAGATCGACAGCGTCCAGGTTCCGATCTGCGGCGGAATCTGGGACATCAGCAGCTTCTGCACGCCGGCGAAGCCAGCGGCCGGCCACGTGCCGAAGTACTGCTCGTAGGCGCCCGCGGGGATGTCCGCGTCAACCGGGCAAGCCGGGTAGATGGCCGCCGGGTTCTGCGCGTCGACGATCGAATAGTCGCCGTTGAAGTTGCACTGGTAGGCGGGCTCGCCGCCCGGTTCCTCGAGCAGAACGACCGACACGCCAGCGGGGTCGGTGAGCACGACGGTGATGTCGCTCGCCCAGGTGTGGGCGAAGCCGTTGAGCTTGACTTCGGTGACCGAAGTCGCGCCCGCCGGCAGCGAGGTGACGTTCAGCGTCGACACGAACGGCGTCGGCGGAAGTTGGCCGGCGACTGCGCCGCCGCCCGTACCCACGGCCGGAACGGGGCCACCGGCGCCACCGGTCGTGCACTGCGCCGAAGCGCTGAGATTGAGCGACCCGAGCGCCGCAGCGGCTGCGGCAATAACAAGAAGACTACGCATGGATGTTGTTTCCTTGGTGAAGAGGATCAGCGCTGCGAAAGGAGGTTGCGCAGCACAGAGGAGCGCGCCGGCCTTGCGGCTACCTGAATGCGGGCTACCACTCCCGCGCCGGGGCCCCGCGCTCTACTTCGAAAGCTTACCCGCTGTTTCTCACACGGCGAGGGCGCCGTCCGAACGCCTAATGGTTTTCCCCGCCGCGGCACTGCCCCAGCAGCGGCTCCGTAGGTCCCCGAGGCGCCCCTCACAGCTCCCGGGGCGACCGGATGTGTGGCACGGGCCCGGCGCCCGACGGGAAACAGAGCGGGGGGCGCCGGTCGAGCTCGACCTGGCGCCCCCCGCAGCGTGCAGAACGGACCGGTGCTACGCGTCGCGCTTGCGCCCGCACTGGCCGCAGAAGCGCGCGTCCGGCGCCAGAGGCGCGCCGCAGCCGGCGCAGAAACGCGCCGTTCCGACGGCCGGCGCCCCGGCCGCAGCGCCAGCTCCAGCGCCAGCGCCAGCGGCGGCCGCGCCCGCTGCACCGGCCGCAGCCGCCTGTGCATTCGGAGCAGCCTGCTGCGCCGCGGCGCCCATCATCATCTGGGCCATGCTCAGGCCCACGCCGAGCCCGGCGCCGCCCAACAGGCCGCTTCCGCCGCCCGCGCCGCCGTCGCCGCCGCCCTTGGCCAGACCTTCGCCCGCGCCCATCATCGCCTTGCCAGCGGCGAAACGCTGGAAGTTGTCGACGCCCCCGACCGCGCGCAGGTAGGCGGCGTCGGTGTACAGGCGCTTCAGGTTGGCGCGGTCGTCTTCGTTGATCGCGATCACGAAGTTGCCCAGGCGCGGGATCAAGAGGCCGTAGCTCGAGACGTGGCCGACGATGCCCTCGAGCACCGACTTCTCGAGTTCCTCGGTGTACGCGCCGCTGGTCACGTCGAGCAGCGGCCACTTGTTGCGCACGATCAGCTCGGCGATGCGGTCGCGGATGACCTTGAGCACCTGCTCGCGCATCCAGGGCCCGACCGGATCGGGCTCGCTGCGGCCCATGCCGACCAGCCCGACGACGAGCGCCTCGGGCGAGCTGACGCGGAACGCGAACTCGCCGTGCACCATCGTCTCGACCGGCACGCCGCTCTTGGGGTCCTCGACGTTGCCGATCTTCCCGCCGAACTTGATGCCGGTGAACTCACGCACGCTGACGAAGAACACCTCGGCGATCAGCACGCGCCCGCCGGTGAACGAGTCGATCAGGTTCGACAGGAACGGCAGGTTCGCCGAGTCGAGCGTGTGGCGCCCGGGGCCGAGCGTGGCGACGATCTTGCCGTCGCGGAAGAAGACGCAGCGCTCGTCGGACTCGACGGTCAGCTGCGACTTCATCGGGATGGTCGGGTCGGGGTGCTTCCACACGACGTAGCCCTTGGCTTCGTCGGGCCGGGCGATCATCAGTTCGCCGACACCGCGCTTGATCCAGTCCATCACTCCCATGCGTTGCTCCTAGCTGAGGATGAGAAATTCGTCGCTCGGACACGCGCGGTTCGCGCGGGCCGGGCCAGGCGTCCGCGCGCGAACGGCGCGCGCGGCCTGCGACGATCTACTTCGACAAATCGGCGCTAGCGTAACGGGGAATCGCTCGACGACGTACGAAGCGCTCGTCGCCCTCCCGTTCCCCGCCCCCTGAAAGACCTTCCGTCCTTGAGCGAACCGAGCGAGTCCCCCGCCGCCAGCGAGCCCGCCGAACCCACGCAGGTCGACTTTCCGTGCCGCGACTGCGGCGCGCAACTGACCTGGGACCCGGCCAGCGACTGCCTCAGCTGCCAGCACTGCGGCGCGAAGCAGGCCGTGCCGCGCGCCGACGGCGAGATCGTCGAGCGCGCGCTCGAGGACGCGGGCGCCGCCGCGCGGGGCATGGGCGTCGAACAACGCGCGGCGCGCTGTTCGACCTGCGGAGCGACGGTCGAGTTCGCGGATGTGCGCACGGCGCAGACCTGTCCGTTCTGCGGCTCGGCGAGCGTCTTGCCGCAGAGCGCCAACCGCCAGCTGATCCGACCGGAGTCGATCGTGCCGCTCGACGTCGAGCGCACGCTGGTCGACAAGAACTTCCGCACCTGGATCGCGGGCCTGTGGTTCCGCCCGAACGCCCTGCGGCAGGTCCGGACCCACGACGCGCGCGGCGTGTACGTCCCCTACTGGACCTTCGACGCGCACGTGCACTCGCAGTGGTCCGCCGACGCGGGCTACTACTACTACGTCACCGTGATGGTTCCGGTGACGCGCAACGGCCGCACGAGCATGCAGCCGCGGCAGGTGCGCAAGATCCGCTGGGTTCCCAAGTGGGGCCAGCGCGAGGACCGCTACGACGACCTGCTCGTGCACGCCTCGCGCGGCGTGAGCGAGGAACTCGCGCGCAAGCTGGGCGGCTTCGACACGCGCCAGCTCGTGCCCTATCGGCCCGAGTACCTGGCTGGGTTCCTCGCCGAGGAATACACGGTGGATCTCGAAGCGGGTTGGGGCGTGGCGCGCGAGGCGATCGCTGCCCAGCAGCGCGTGCGTTGCGCCGGAGACGTGCCGGGAGACACGCAGCGCAACCTGCGCGTGCACAACGAACTGAGCGACGTGCGCTGGAAGCACGTGCTGCTGCCGATGTGGTCGGTCAGCTATCAATTCCAAGGCAAGACCTGGCCCGTGCTCGTGCACGGCGTGACCGGCAAGGTGTACGGCAAGGCGCCGCTGTCGTGGGTCAAGATCACGCTCGCGGTGCTGGCCGCCGCGACGGTCGGCGCCGCGCTGCTCGCGCTCGCCGCACAACACTGACGGCGGCTACGCGGCGCGCCGGCCGGCCAATGCGCTCCAGCGCTGCTCCAGCGCTCCGATGTCGGCGAGCGTGAGCGCGCCGCGCCGTGCGTGGTGCGAGAGCCACTCGTCGGCGGGAGTGCGCGCGCTGAGCGTGTAGCGTTGTCCGAAGGCGATGAACTCCGCGAGCATCGCGGGCGAGGCGTACACCCCCGGGCGCGCGAGCAAGCGGTCGGCGACGAGCGCGAACACGCGCCGCGCACGCGACGCGAGCTGCGGATCCGACAGACCGCCCTGCGCGGCCGCCTGCCACAACGCACGCGGCGCCGCGTCCCAGGTCGAGAGCTCCTGCACACAGGCCGGGTCGTCGAGCAGCGTGGCGAACACGATCAGCGGAACACGCTGGAACGCGCCCGGTGGACCGTCGAAACAACGCAGTGCGAGGCCGCGCGAGGGAAGCACGCCGGCGCTCAACGCAGCGACGTGGCGTTCGAAGTCCGACGCGTCGGGGAACACGCCGCGGACGCCGTGGCGCGCCCAGATGCCGAACGCGATGGGACGCGGCGCTGCGCCCGCGGGGGTCTCGAGCGCCCAGTCGAGGAAACCCTCGAGTGGCGTGCGGCCGCCCAGCATGAGTTCGGGGTGCGTGCGGCGCTGCTGGCGCTGCTCGGCGCCGCGCGAACGCACGCCGCAGCTCGCCAACGCGCGCAGCGGCGAGAAGGCGAACAGCGCTTCGCTCACGACGCACAGGTTGGCGGCCGCGCGCCAGCGCAGCGAGGCCGTCGCCGGCGAGCCAAACGGCACGCGCACGCACCATTCGAGCGGGGTCGGGTCGTCGCTCCACGGGTCGGCGCCGCACGAGACGAGCGCGAGGTCCCAGGCGGCCAGGCGCTCCGCGAGCTCGACGCCGCCGGAGTGGAACGCCTCGCCGGCTGCGACCGCGGTCGTGTGCGCACCGCTGTCCAAGCGCACGCGGCCGTGCTCCAACACGCTCACCTGTTCGAGGTCGCTGAAGGTGGCGCGCACTTGCTGGAGCTGCTCCGCGTCCGCGCCCCAGGCGCGTTCGACGAGTCCGTCGCGCTCGCGCACGACCAGCAGTTCGCCCTCGAGCCCGTAGCCCTCGCCGCGCCGGGAAAACGGCCCGGCCTCCAGCGCGGCGCGCAGGTCCGAGCGGTCCAGCGAGGGGTACGAAGTCGTCACGACGTCCGTCGCTGATCGGCACGTCCGCGGCGGGGCTTGAAGGTCCGGCGACGCGGCTCCCCCAGCTGCGAGAGCGCCAACCGCGACGCGTCCACCGGCCGGCGCGGCGTCCGGCGCAGGGCTTCGGGGGCCACGCGGCCCGCGCGCGCTGTTCCGAAGCTGGTGCGGCGACTCGCGCGCAGCGTACGCGGGCGCCACGCCGCCCACGGCGCAACGGCAAGCGGCTGGGCCGGTGCAGCGCCGCCCGGAGCACGAGGTCCGCGTGAGCCCTGCCGCCGGCGCGGGCGCTCGACCGACGAAATTCTTCACGCGGGACACTACTGTCCTGCCCCGACCGCCGGCCGCGCCCCCAATCGAGCGCGGCGCCGCATGGCGTCCAAACGTCCGCACCGCCTCCCGAACCTGCGCCGTGAGCCCCTCCGCCCGCCCGTCCCCCACCGGAACCCATTCCGCCGCCGACGAGTTGCCGCGCCGCGCCGCGCGGGTCGCCGCGCGCGACGCGCGGACGAAACTGGAAGTGAGCGGAAGGAGGCTGACGCTCGAAGGCACGCAGCACGGCCTGCTCGATGTGCGCTTCGGTCCGTTCACGCCCGTGCGTGCGTTGGAGCTGTGCGTACGCTCCGAGCGCGAGCACCGCGGCCGCGACGCGGCCCGCGCCGTCGCGGAGCAACCCGACCAACTCGAATTCGAGTACGTGTTCCCCGGCGCGCGCGTGCTGCAGCGCGTGCACGTCGCGCGCGAGCGCGCCGCGGCTTGGATGGAGCTCGACGTCGCCTGCGAGAGCACGCTCCAGCTCGAACTGCGTTTCGTCGTCGGCGTGGAGACCGGCGCGCTCGACGGCGAGCTCCAGCCCGCGCTCGAACGCGATGACCACACCGGCGCCGCCGCGCTGCGCCACCGCGCGGACGGTTGGGCGTTGCTGGTCGGCAGCCCCGAGGCCGAGCCTTTCGAGCTGCGCGCCGCGACGGAAGGCGAGCGGGTCGCGGTGCTCACGTTGCCCTGCAGTCCCGCGCGCGCCGCTCGCGGACCGCTCGTCGTGCTGCTCGCGGGTGCTTGCGGGGGCCTCGATCCGCTGGCGCAGGCGCGCGACACGCAGCGCTGGATCGCGCGGAATTGGAGCGCCGAAGGCCCGGCCCTCGCCAGCGATTGGCGCGCGTTCCTCAACGCGACGCTGCAGCTCAGCAGCAGCTCGGCGCAACTGCAGCAGCGCATGTTGTGGGCCAAAGTGGAAGCGCGGCGCGCCACCCTGCGCACGGCGCAGCTCGCGGACACCGCCGACGCTCACGCGAGCGCGCTGGAGCCCGAGCTCCTCGCGCAGTGCCAACGCGCGGCTCGACGCGCGCTCGAACTTTGCTCGCAGGCGCCCGAGGCGAGTGAAGTGCTGACTCCTGACTCGAGCGGCGCGGGCGGCCTGCTCGGTCGACTTCGGCGCGCGCAAGCTGAACTCTGCGCGGTGGCGCACGAGGCGTGCGCGCTGGCGGTTAGCGCGGGAGATGGCGTGCTGCTGCTGCGGCCGCACTTCACGCGCGGCGCCGACGCAACGCGTCTGGATGGCGTGCAGGTCGGCGCGACGCGCTTCGACCTCGAACTGCGCCGCGAGCGCACGGCTGCGGGCCGCAGCACGCTCACACTGGCGCTCGAGAACTGGAGCGGTCCGCCGCTGAAGCTGGTGCTGCGTCCGCTGCTGCCGCCGCTCAGCCGCGCAGCACTCGACGACGGACGCCCCGTCGAGGTGCGCGAACACGACGGTGAACTCGTCGCACAGGTTCTCGGACGCGCCGTGCAAGGCGCCAGCGTGTGGAGCTTGAGCTGCGAGTGCGGCCCTGAGCTGACTCCGCACGACGCCGCGCTCGAGTCGTGCGTGGTCGAACGCGGCGCTCGACACGTGGTGTGGCGCCTCACCGGGCCGGCCGGCGCCGAGCTGCGCCTGCCTTGGCGTTCCGACCGCGCGGTGCGCTTCGATGGCGACGCCTCGGCGCACGGCGACGAACTGTTCGTGCATTTTCCGCGCCCGGGCCTCGACGGCCTGAGCACGCTCACCCTCCGCGCCCTCGCGCTCGACTGAAGGCTCTCCGCCATGCCGCCTCGCTCTCGCCGCCTGAATCCCCACGAAGGTCTCGGATCGCTGGCCCAGTTCCCGCTCGACGGGGCGGGCGTGCAACGCGTCGAGTGCTTCAGCGCCGCGCTCGCCGCCAAGGACGTGCGCGCCCTCGTGTTCCGCCCGACGCTCGACGGCGGCGCGCGCCCCGGCGCCTCGCTCACGCTCGCGCACACGCCCGAGCTCACGCCGCTCAAGCTGCCCGAAGACGCCCCGCTGCGTGCGCAGTTCGAAGCGGATTCCAGCGCCGTGCGCGCGCAGATCGCGTTCAAGGAAGCGGCGAGCTTGTACGGCGGCGGACCGAGCGCCGGCGGCCTGCTGCGCAACGGCCGCCGCGTCGAGTTCTGGAACAGCGACGCCTGGCGCTACGGCGAGAGCGACGCCGCGCTGTACTCGTCGCACCCGCTGGCGCTCGCGTTGTTCGTCGACGGCTCGTGCGCCGCTGTGATCGCCGACTCGCCGCGCCGCGGCGTGCTGAGCTTCGCGAGCGACGGCGTCGAGTTCGCCTTCGAATCCGAACCGTTCGACGTGTGGGTGCTGCAGGCCGCGAGCCTCGTGCAATTGTTCGAGGGGCTCACCGAGCTCATCGGCCGCGCCGAACTTCCGCCGCTGTGGGCGCTGGGCTACCAGCAGTCGCGCTGGGGCTACACGAACGCCGCGCAGCTGCGCGAAGTGGCCGCGAAGATGCGCTCCAAGCGCATGCCGTGCGATGCGCTGTGGCTCGACCTCGACCACATGAAGGAGCAGCGCTCGTTCACCTGGGACAGCGAGCGTTTCCCCGAGCCGGAGAAACTGATCGCGGAGTTGCGCGAACAGGGCCTGCGGGTGGTGACGATCGTCGATCCTGGAATCGCGATCGCCAAGCGCTACGCCGCGCACAAGAGCGGCCTGGAAGGCGAGCACTTCGTGCTCGACGAACAGGGCCGCGCGCTCGTGGCGCGCGTGTGGCCGGGCGCCTGCAACTTCCCCGACTTCACGCAGGAATCGACGCGCGCCTGGTGGGCTTCCCAGGTCGAGAAGTTCGCCGAATGCGGCGTGGGCGGGCTGTGGCTCGACATGTGCGAGCCCGCCGTGTTCCGCACGCCGACGCGCACGCTGCCGCTGAACGCGCGGCACCGCGGCCTGGGCGGCGGCGACCACGCCAAGTTCCACAACCTCTACGGTCAACTCGCGGCGCAGGCCACGCGCGAGGGCCTGCTCGACGCGCGGCCCGAGGAGCGCGCCTTCGTGCTCGGACGCGCGAGCCACCTCAGCGGCGCGCGCTTCGCAGCGCAGTGGACCGGCGACAACCAAGCGACCTGGGACGACCTGCGCTGGTCGCTCTCGATGACGCTCGCGCTGGGCCTGGTCGGCCAGCCCTTCGCCGGCGCCGACGTCGGCGGGTTCGAAGGCGACCCCAGCCCCGAGTTGTTCGCGCGTTGGTTCGAACTCGGCGCGTTCCTGCCGTTCTTCCGCGGGCACAGCCACAAGGATTCGTGCCGCAAGGAGCCCTGGGCCTTCGGCGGCGAGACCGACCGCGCGGTGAAGCTCGCGCTCGAGCGCCGCATGCAGTTCCTGCCGACGCTCTACACGTTGTTCGAAGAGGCCGCGCGCACCGGTTTGCCGATCGTGCGGCCCATGTTCTTCGCCGATCCGAGCGATCGGGCGCTGCGCGACCTCGACGACCAATTCCTGCTCGGGCCCGACTTGATCGTGGCGCCGGTGCTCGAGGAAGGCGCGCGCAAGCGCACCGTGGTCCTGCCCGCAGCGGGCGCCGAAGGCTGGTACCTGTACCCCACCGAGCTCGAAGGGCACTCCAAGGACCTGCTCCCGCCGGGCCGCTACGCAGTCGACGCGCCGCTGGGCCAAACGCCGCTGTTCGCGCGCGCCGGACGCATCATCGTCAACAAGCCCTCGAAGCTGCACACCGGCGCCCAAGCGGACGAGGAGCCCGTGCTGCACGTGTTCTTCGACTCCGCGATGCGCGCCACGGGCCAGCTCTACGAGGACGATGGGCTGTCGCGCAACGCCGAAGGTCGACTCACGACGTTGTCGGCCCGCATCCTGCGCGGTCGCGTGGTGATCGACGCCTTCGTCGACGGCGAGGAAGTGCTCGATCGGGCGTGGCGCGTCGTCGCGCACGGAATGAAGGCGCCGGCCAAGACCTGAGTCCCGCGGCCCGCGTCGTTGAAGCATCCCGCGCCGGAGCGAGCTCTCGCAGCCGCCCGGCGCGGCGAATCGTTCCGGCGTCGCGCGTCAGGCGGCGTTCGGCGCCTCGGGTGGGATCGCCGGCAGCATCAGCAGCATCTCGAAGCTCGGAAACGTGTGCAGCTTGACCTTGGCGCGGCACACGGTCAGCTCGACGCCGCTCACGCGCTCGAACGCGGGCGCTGCGCCTGGACGCATTCCCTGGCAACCTTCCGAACGGGCTGACACGCGCTTTTGGAACATGTCGCGCAATGCGCCGTCGATGGAGCCGCCCACGAGATTGCAGACCTCGACCATCGCGTCCTTCTGGGCGCGGTCGAGCTCCTTCTCCTTGCGGCGCGACGTGACGACTTCGTCGGTCATCATCATCAGGTAGCAGGCGAACGAGATCGCGTCCGCCAGCGGGACGAGCATCGCTCCGTGTTGTGCGACGCCGTCGATCGTCACGCCGAACTTGAACGCGATGTGCACGCTGCGCTCGCCGGCGACCTTGTTCACGCTGCGCGCGGCCTGCACGCTTTCGATCGAGAGCGGGCGATCGAGGAACATGCCTAGATCGTCGCAGATGCGGCGCATCAGCCCTTCGCACAGCGCGGCGTCCTGTGCAGCAGCTTGGTCTTGGGTCGAAGCCATGGCGTTCAGCGCGACTCGACCAGCTGGTTCTGGGACGGCGGGCGGCGCCACAGCTCGATCGCGAACTCGCCGCCGCGAGTGGAGTAGACCAGCGTCCCAGCGGGCGCACCGACGAGTTCGCGCGGCGCGTCCTTGATGAACGGAACGCTCATGCTGAAGGCGCCGAGCGGGTCGAGCGCTTTGCTCTTGAGCCAGCCGGTCAACATGTTGGCGCACTCCTTGAGCGCGTCGTTCACGTCCTCGAGCGCGAGCGACTCCTCCTCCTCGCTCATCAACAAGCCGCGCGCGATGGCCGTCGCGCAGGCCGCGTTCGCGCGGATCGCGACGCGGCCGTCGAGCGCGCCGCGGAACTCGACCACGGCTTCGCGGTCGACCCGCAGCAGCGCGCCGCCGTCGAGCAACAACTCGAGTTCGGCGCCGTTCGAACGTTCGATCAATTCGCCGCCGTCGACGCGCGCGCGGCGTTCGCACGTGCCGATCATGGTGGCGAAAACCTCGTCGACGGCGCGCTCCAAGTGACCGAGGAGCTCCGCGTCGCTGGGGAGCGCTCCGGCGGCCGACGGCGCGGCGCTCTCAGCCAAGGTACGCCTCCAAGGCGCGCCGAATGCTCTCCGGCGTGAACGGCTTGGTCACGTACCCGTTGGCGCCCAGATCCAGAGCCGACTTCATCATCGCCTCGCCGCCTTCGGTCGTGACCATGATCATCGGCAGCTTCTCCTTGTCGTGGCTGGTGCGGACCGCCTTCACGAAATCGACGCCGTTCATCTCCGGCATGTTCACGTCGGAGAGGATCAGATCGATGTCGGGCTCGCTCTGCAGTTTGGCGAGTCCTTCCACCCCGTTGCCGGCCTCGACCACGGCGTTGACCGGGATCTCTGCTTGGCGCAGCACGCGGGTGATGATCTTGCGCATGGTGGCGGAGTCGTCGACGATCAAGACCTTGTTCATCGCAGGAATGCCGTAGTTCTTCGGGGTGTGGCGCGGAACGTCCGACGCACCCGTCACACGGGGCGCGCGCTCGAACGCGCGGGATGTTTCGAGTCGGGAACGCGCCGTTCTTGAGCGCTGCCGACAGATTCGCCGCGCGCCGCGCTCAAGCTCCGTCGCGCGCCACGGACACGAGCAGCACGCACGGCCACCCGCCGAACTCCAGTTCGCGTCGCACGCCGTCGCGCAGCACGGCTCCCGCGGAGTGGCGCGCGCCGGCGCCGCCCGAGCGCAGTTCGTTGCGCCCCGGCAGAGCGCCCTTGAGGTTCCCGGCGAGGATGTTCGCGAATTCGTCGACGACGCTCTGCAATTCGTCGTGGGCCAACTCGTGCGTCGGCTTGCGAAGGAACGCGGCCGCCAGCGCCATGGCCGTCGAGTGCGGACACTCCAAGCGCACATCGAGACTCCGCTCGCCGCGCACGCCCAGCGTCGACACGATCAGCTCTTCGTGCGGCCCGGGAGGCCGCTTGCTCGGATTGGCGCGCAGTCCTGCGCCGAGCGCCTCCCGCCAAACGCCGTGGAACATCGCGTCGATCAACCGCTCGATGTCGAGCTTTGTCTCGCCCTTGCCCATCGGTGCGCTCCCTACGCGGCCCTCACGCGGTAACACGAACTCTGCGCCTGCTCGGACTGGAAGCGCTCGTCGATGTTGAGCGTCGTCTCGGCCGTGCCCAGGAACAGGTATCCGTCGGGGCGCAGCACCTTGCGCATGTTGGCGAGGATCGAGCGCTTGGTCTGCAGATCGAAGTAGATCATCACGTTGCGCAGCATGATCAGGTCGAACGAGGGCAGCCCGAGCCAGGCGCGACCGGCGAGGTTGAACTCGCGCCACTCGATCGCGCTGCGCAGGCGCTCGTCGATCTGCCAATCGATGCCGCGCTTGGTGAAGTACTTCACGAGCAACGGCGCGGGCAGGCCGCGGTTGACCTCGAGTTGGCTGTACGTCCCCGCGCGGCAGCGCTGCAACATCTCCTGCGAGATGTCCGTGGCGAGGAAGCGCACGTTCCAGTTCGCCAGCTGCGGAAACTCCTCGCGCATCATCATCAGCATCGAGTACGGCTCTTGGCCGCTCGATGCAGCGGCGCACCAGATGCTCAGCGCGCGCTCGTTGCGCCGCGCCTCGATCAAGGCCGGAAGCACGGCCTTGCGCAGGTGCTGGTACGGCGCGGCGTCGCGGAAGAACGAGGTCTCGTTGGTGGTCATCGCATCGATGACCTTTTGCGCCAGCGGGCTGTGCGTGCTGCGGCGCAGCTCTTGCACCAGCGCAGAGATGCCGCTGAACCCGGCTTGCGAGGCCACAGGCGCCAGACGCGAGTCGACGAGGTACTCCTTGCCGGGCTCGAGCACGATCGCCGCGGCGTCGCGCATGAAGTCGGCGAGGAAGCGGAAGTCGGAGGCTTGAACGGTCATGGGCAGGTCTGGGAGATCGACGCTCAGGCGCCCTTGGCAAGACGTTGAGGGGAAACTCGGCGCAGGATCTCGGGGGCGATCTCGGGCAACGGCAACACGGCGTCGGCCAGGCCCGCGCGAGCGACAGCGCCCGGCATGCCCCACACGACGCTGCTCGACTCGTCCTGAACCAGGACCTGAGCGCCCAGCGCGCGCAGCTGCTGCACGCCGAGCAATCCATCCTGTCCCATGCCGGTCAGGATCACGGCGAGCACGTCGCCGCCGAACGCTTCCGCCACCGAGCGCATCATCACGTCGACCGCCGGTCGGCAGAAATTCTCTTGCGGACCTTGGTGCAGCACCACGCGCACGCCGTCGGCGCGGCGCGCGAGCGCCATGTGATGGTCGCCCGGCGCGAGCAACGCGAGGCCCGGCTCGAGCACATCGCCGTCGACCGCTTCGCGCACGCGCACGCGGCAAGTCGACTGCAGGCTGCTCGCGAGGTTGTGCGTGAACACCGGCGGCATGTGCTGCACGATCAGGATCGGCAGCGGGAAGTCCTCGGGCAACGTCGGCAACAGAGCGGCCAGCGCGTTGGGACCTCCCGTCGAAACGCCGATCGCCACGCACGCCGGGCGTCCCGTGCGAGCAGCCCGGATCTTGGGCGCGCACTCGCTCGACGGCTCGAGACTTGGCGCGCGACGCACTGCAGTCGAAGCGAGCGCGCGGGTCCTGCGCGCGCACTCGCGCACGCGCGCGGCGAGTGACACCGCGAACTCGGCGGGTTCCTCGCGCGTCAACCAATCGACCGCGCCGGCGGACAGCGCCTCGGCGCCCGAACGCGGAGCGTCCGCGCCGCGCCCGACCACGGCCAACACGGCGCCGGCCGTCGCCGCCGCCGCCAACTCTTGTACGGTCCGCGACCACGGCGGCCCCGTGATGCCCTGCTCGACGACGACCACGTCCGGTCGCGCCGCCTCGACACGCAGCAGCGCAGCCGGATGGGCTCCGACCACGGCGAGCAGTTCGAACTCCTCGCCCGCCAGCGCCTCGCGTAGCTCGCGACGCGTGACCGCCGTGGCGCCGAGCGCAAGCACCCGAATCCGGCCCACGTGCCGCTCAGCCTTGCGCGATCCCGAGAATCGCTAGCTTTTCCTGCACCATTTCTGGCGTGAACGGCTTCATGAGGTACTCGTTCGCGCCAGCGGCGAGCGCGCGCACGACCTGCTCCATCTCGGTCTCGGTCGTGACCATCATGATCGGCATGTCGCGCCAGCGCGTGTCGGCGCGCACCGCGCGGATGAACTCGTAGCCGTTCATCTCGGGCATGTTCCAGTCGACCAGGGTCAGGTCGGGCCGCTTGCAGACCTCCAGCTTTTCGAGCGCCTCCTTGCCGTTGACGGCGGAGACGACCTCGAAACCCAGACCGGCGAGGATGCGAGTGAGAACGGTGCGGATCACCGCGGAGTCGTCGACGACCAATGCGCGCACGGAAGGGTCCTTGGAAGCGGGAGGGATGGGGGCGACAGTGCCGGTACGGAGGCGGCTATCGAGCGCTGTGAGCTGCGAACTGAATCGACTCGCTCGGAAAGCACGCTGCGGAGGGCGAGCGTTGGCGCGCCACGCCGCGAGCGCGCGTTGTGGGCGTCAGGTTGCGACGGCGAGCGTCCGGTCGATGTCCAGCACGAGCAGCAGGTCGCGCTCGCGCTGGATGACTCCGCGGAGCAGGTCGCGGCTGCGCGCGGAGATGTTCTCCGGCGGCCGCTCGAGCACATCGCCGGCGACCTCCAACACGTCGCCGATGTCGTCGACGAGCATGCTCACGGCGCCTTCGTCGGAGCGCACCACCACGTTCATCGGCCGCGCGCCGTCCGCGAGCGGAGCGCGCCCGAGGCGCCGCCGCAGGTCGATCGCGGTCACGATCTGACCACGCAGGTTGATAAGGCCGCGCACGACGTCCGGAGCGAGCGGCACCGGCGTCATCTCCTGGTCGCGGAGCACCTCCTGGACGTGGCCCACTTCGACGCCGAACAGACTTCCGTCGAGATGGAACGTGCAGTACTGGCGAGTGGCGTTGCTCATGCGAGCACCTCCTGCAGCTCGGCGGCTTCGTTCGCGCTCGGGTCGAGCTGCCGCACCGCCGCCGCGATGTCGATCATGTCGGTGACCTTGGACTGGATGACGCTCGTGCCGCACACCACGCCGCGTCGGCTGCGCGGATCGAGCTTCAACTCCTGCTCCACGATGTCGAGGATGCGCTCGACGACCAGCGCGTAGCTGCGCCCGCCGACGCGCGCCACCACGGCCTGCACCGACGTGCGCTCCGTCTGCGCGAGCGAACTCGTGCGCCCGAACACCGCGGCGAGCGGCAGCAGCGGGAGGATCTCGCCGCGGTACTGCACGACGCGCAGGTCGCCGGAGTTCTCGATGTCGGCGCGTCGGAATTCCTCGAGCCGCGCCGCGGCCTCGAGCGGCGCCGCCATGCGCAGGTCTTCGCCCACTTGGAACAGGAGCAGACGCTTGCGCTGCGAGTTGGCGCGCAGCCGATCGGCTTCCGCGGCGGCCGTGGCGCGTTCGTGGCCGTCGCCGAGCACGCGCGAGCGCTGCGCGACGCCGAGCACGTCGAGGATCAGCGCCACCCGACCATCGCCCATGATCGTCGCGCCGGCGAACACCGGGATCGACTTGAGCAACTTGGTGAGCGGCTTGACGACGATCTCCTCGGTGTCGCAGATGCGGTGCACGACGAGGCCGAATTGGCGGCCGTCCGCTTGGAGGATCACGATGTTGATCGTGTCGTCGACCTGCGGCGGCGCGAGGCCGAGTTCGCGGTCGAGGAACACCAGCGGCAACAGCCGACCGCGCAGGCGGTAGACCGGCGCCCCTTCGATCGAGTCGATGGCCTTGGCGCGCGCCTCGCCTTCGAGACGCACCAGTTCGATCAGCGAAACCTGCGGGATCGCGAAGCGCTCGCTCCCCGCGGTGACGATGAGCGCCGGGATGATCGCCAGCGTGAGCGGAATCTTGATCCGCAGCGTCAAGCCGCGCTGGAAGCGATTGGCGATGTCGATCTGGCCGCCGATCTTCTCGATGTTCGACTTGACCACGTCCATTCCGACGCCGCGGCCGGAGATGTTGGTCACCTGCTGCGCGGTCGAGAGCCCCGCGGCGAAGATCAACCCGCAGGCGTCGCGCTCGCTCATGCGCGCGGCCTGCTCCTGCGTGATCAGTCCGTTCGAAACCGCCTTGCGCTTGACGCGCTCGACGTCGATGCCGCCGCCGTCGTCCTCGATTTCGAGGATCACCTGGCCGCCCTCGTGGAAGGCGCGCAACGTCAGGCGGCCTTCCGCAGGTTTGCCGCGTTCGGCGCGCACGGCCGGAGTTTCGATGCCGTGGTCGCACGAGTTGCGCACGATGTGCGTCAGCGGATCCTTGATCGCCTCGAGGATCGTCTTGTCGAGTTCGGTCTCCTTGCCGTACATCTCGACTTGGATCTGCTTGCCGAGCGCCGCCGACACGTCGCGCACCACGCGCGGGAGCTTGCCCCACACGGTCATGATCGGCTGCATGCGCGTCTTCATCACGCTCTCCTGCAGCTCGGTCGTGATCAGATTGAGACGCTGCGTCGTGGCGACGAAGGCGTTGTCGTTCGACTGCGACGAGAGCTGCAAGACCTGATTGCGCGCGAGCACCAGCTCGCCGACGAGGTTCATCAGCTTGTCGAGTTGGCCGACGTCGACGCGGATCGAGTTGTCCGCGACGCTCGCTCCGCCGTCCTTGGCGTGCGCCGCCGGTTTGGCCGGCGCAGGCTCCTTCGAGGCCGCCGATGCGGCGGACGGCGCTTCGTCACGCGGCGCAGGCGCGTGGGTCGAAGACTCCGTCGCTTGCGCGGCGGACTCGACGGCGATCGGCGCCGCAGGCTGCGGAGCAGGCGCGCTCGGCGCCGCGGTTGGGGCGGGCGCCGCAGCGACGGGAGCTGCAGGTGCTATCGGGGCTGTCGGGGCTGTGGGGGCAGTCGGTGCTGTCGGTGCTGTCGCGGCGACTGCGGCGACCGGCTTCTTCGCCGCGGCCGCGTGACCGCCCTGCAGCAGGGTCAACTGCGCCTTGAGCGCGGCGAAGTCCTCATCGCCTTCCGCGCCGTTGTTCTCGATGTTGGCGAGCAGCTTGCGCACCGCGTCGACCATCTGGAGCAGACCGGTCGTGATCTGCGCGTCCATGCCGAGCTTTCCGTCGCGCAGCAGCGAGAGCAGGCTCTCGCCAACGTGCGCGAGCGACTCGAGCCGCGCGAAACCGAGGAATCCGCAGGTGCCTTTGATCGTGTGGATCGTGCGAAAGATGCTGGCCAGCATCTCGCGCGCCTGCGGGTTGGTTTCCAAGGCGAGCAAGTCGCTGTCGAGCCGGTCGAGATTCTCGTAGCTCTCGACCAGGAACTCCTTGACGACGTCGTCCATCTCTCCCATCGGGGCCTCTCCACTGCGGATTCCGCGCCGCGGCAGCGTCGTGCCGCCGGAACGCGTGGTGCGTGTCGGCGCGCACCGGCGCGGGCTGGAACCCAGCCTTCCCGGGGGTCTCGGTTCCGAGACCGGGGCGCGCCCGCCACGCGACAGACCAACGCGGCGCAGATCGACGGCGCACAGCAACAGCTCCCGGCGCGCGACACACCTGCATTCGCGCGCACGACGGAGGCGCACGAACGACACGGCGCGCCTGCAACGTTCGACTCGCCTGCAGCGGTCGAAATGGCAGATGGGGTGAGCGAGGGGACTCGAACCCCCGACCCCCAGGACCACAACCTGGTGCTCTAACCGACTGAGCTACGCCCACCGACTGCCCACGGCGGGGTCGCGCCGTGCCTCTCGTGTTCAGCGAGGGGCGGAAAGGATCGGCCCGCGCGCCTCGCTTGTCAAGTTGTCGTGTGCTCTGGTCGACAGGCCCGGACGTCGCGCGTTGGACCGCGGCGAGTTGCTTTGGTCTAACGCGCGGGCGCTCGGCCCCCGAAATCCGCCCCGCACGACCCCAGCACCGACGATGAAGCTTGTCACCGCCGCCGCGACCCTCGCGGCCCTGCTCTGCTCCTGCTCCGCGCCCAAAGTTGCGCTCCAGGCCACCTACGGCGAGCTCAAGCCCGACGGCGATCTGGGCTACGCGACAACCTCCGGCGGCGTTTCGGGCTCGACGTCGACCTCCGACCTCGCCATCGACGACAGCGAGGCGATGCCGGGCGCGCGCGCCGACCTCAAGTGGGGCGCGCCGCACCTCACGCTCTCGACGCAAGCTTCGAGCTGGGACGGGCGCGGCACGCTCTCCGCTGACTTCGGCGGCATCAGCGCGAGCACCGCGGTCGACACCTCGCTCGACCTGGCGCTGCACCGCGCCGTCCTGACCTTCGACGTCCTCCCCACCGAGAACTTCGAACTCGGACTGGGCCTGGGCGTGACCGTCGCCGACGTGGAAGCCTCGGTGAACGACGTCGGAGGCAACGTCACGGAGTCCGCCGACGAAGTTCTGCCGATCCCCGTGCTCGCCCTGCGCGGCGGCGCTCGCTTCGGAGGCCTGCACGTCGAAGCCTTGGTCAGCGGCATGACGATCAACTACGACGGCGACGACGCCACGTACCTCGAAGCCGATCTGCAGGCCGGCCTGGACCTGTTCGGCGCCGCGGGCGCGCTCAGCGGCGGAGTGGTCGCGGGCTACCGCTACATCGCGCTCGACGTCGAGTACGACGACGCGACCGAGTCCGCCGACCTCGACCTGTCGTTCAGCGGTCCGTACCTGGGTTTGAGCCTGAGTTTCTGAGCGCGGCGCGCCGCGCAGTAGAGTCTGCGCGACCTGCCATGGCCGCCGAACCCGACTCCGCGCCGCAAACTCCCCACGCGGGCCCCAGCTACGGCCCGATGAGCGAGCGCCACTGGTCGCGCGCACGCCGCGATTCCAACCGCGAAGCGATCGACTACTACCGCGAGCGCTCGAAGGCGCCCGGCGTGGCGGAGGGCGGCGCGGAGCGCAACTTCTACTGCATGCGCTGCGACGGCGTGATCGCCTACACGCACTCGGGCCCGAACTGTCCGCACTGCGGCGAAGCGCTCGACGAGCACGTCAAGCGCTACTTCAACTGGGTCGAGATCAACGAGCCTCCGCCCAGCGACTTCCTGCCGCTCTTGAAGCTCGCTTCCGCGCTGCTCGGCGCGCTCCTCGCCGTCGGCGCCCTGCTGTGGTGGTGGCTCGCATGAGCGCACCGAACTTCGACGCGCGCTTCGACCGCCAAGTGCGTTTCGCAGCGCTCGGGGCCGCCGGCCAAGCGCGACTCGAACAAGCCAGCGTGCTGGTCGTCGGCTGCGGCGCGCTGGGCGGCTCGCTCGCGCTGCAGCTCGTGCGCTCGGGAGTGGGCCACGTGCGGCTCGTCGACCGCGACGTGGTCGAGCTGACCAACCTGCCGCGGCAGGTGCTGTTCGAGGAGCGCCACATCGGCCGCCCCAAGGCGCTCGCCGCGCAAGAAACCCTCGCACGCATCGGCGGTCCGTCGCGTGTCGAAGCGCTGGCGGAGCACGTCGACGCCGACAACCTCGCCGAGTTGGCGCGCGGCGCGCAGCTGCTGCTCGACGGCACCGACAACCTCGCCACGCGCTACTTGATCAACGACTTCTGCGTCGAGCGCGGGCTGCCCTGGATCTACGGCGGCGTCGTGGGAGCGGCGGGACTCGTGCTGCCCATCGTGCCGCAGCTCGGACCGTGCCTGCGCTGCGTGTTTCCCGAACCGCCGCCGCCCGGCGCGCTGCCCACCTGCGACACGGCAGGCGTGATCTTGCCCGCGGTGGCCGCGATCGCGGCGTTGCAGTGCGCGGCCGCGCTGCGCCTCGTTGCGACGCCGCGCGAGCGCTGGAGCGAAATCGAGCCGCACCTGATCGAGCTCGACGTGTGGCGCCTCGAGTCGCGGGTGCTCAGCGCGGCGCGCGATCCTGAATGCCCCTGCTGCGGCGCGCGCGAGTTCCCCTACCTCGACGCGAGCGGCGAAGGCCTGGCCATCTCGTTGTGCGGCCGCAACACCGTGCAAGTCCGACCCGGCGGCGGCGCGCGCGCTGCAGCCGATCTGCCGGCGCTCGCGGCGCGCCTCGAAGCGAGCGGCTTCGAACTCGTGCTCGCCGACGGCGTGCTGCGCTTCAGCGCCGAGGGCAAACGCTTCACGGTGTTCCGCGATGCGCGCGCGTTGATCGAGGGGCTCGAAGACCCGGCGCGGGCGCGCGCGCTGTACGACCGTTTCCTCGGCTCGTGAAGCCGGCGCTCGTGATCCTGGCGGGCGGCGCGAGCCGGCGCCTGGGCCAGTGCAAGGCGCTCGTCGAGTGGAGCGGCGCGAGCACGCTCGAGCGCCTGGCGCGCGCGGGCGCAGCGTTCGACGGAGGCCGCGCGCTGGTGGTCGCAGGCGCCGACCTCGAGCGCATCGCGGCGCGCACACCGCGCGGCGTCGAGTGCGTGCACAATCCGCGCTGGGCCGACGGACGCACGGGCAGCGTGCTCGCCGCGCGCGACGCACGCCCCGGCCTGGACCTGTGCATCGCGCCCGTCGACACGCCGCTCGTCGAGCCCGAGGTGTTCGAGCTCCTCGCCGCGAGTTGGGCGCGCGCCGGCGCTCCCGAGCGCGGCTGGCTCGCGCCCTGCACCGCCGCCGAGCCGCGGCGCTTCGGCCACCCGGTCGTGATCGGGCGTGCGCTGCTGGTCGAACTCTCGGCCAGCGAAAGCCTGCGCGAGCTCCGCGCGCGCGCCGCGCCGCTGCTCCAAGCCCCGTGCGCCTTCGTTTCGATCCTCGACGACTTGGACACGCCCGAAGATCTTTCGCGCCTGCGCCGCCGCGCCGCCGGCGACAGTTGAATTCGCAATTGCTGCAGCCCGCAGCGGGGACCAGTCGATAAGGCCGACCGATCCCCATGAGTTTCCAAGGCGACGTCGCCGGTCTAGGTCTGGGCGAACTGCTCCAAGGCCTCGCACGCGGCGGCCGCGAGGGCGTTCTCACGCTCCGCGGCCGCAGCCTGTCGGCGCGTCTGGGCGTGTGCGAAGGCCAGCTCCAACTGCTGCCCGAGCTCGACGAAGATCCCGAGCAGTGGCGCCGCCGCAGCGAACGCGCGTGGGTCAAGGACCCCGACCAGCGCATCG
Source organism: Planctomycetota bacterium (assembly GCA_016795325.1). Classification (GTDB taxonomy): domain Bacteria; phylum Planctomycetota; class UBA1135; order UBA1135; genus WYBT01. The sequence continues at coordinate 788,789 of JAEUHY010000015.1, read as the reverse complement.
ACTCGCTGCGCATGAGCGAGATCGCGCACGCCTCGCGCATGGAGACGATGTTCGACCTGCTCGACTCGGAAGGCGTGCACTTCCGCTTCGAGCCCGGGCCGATCGTGGTCGACCGCGCGGACCCTGCCGCCGGGGACAAAGCCGAACAGCTGGCGCGCGTCGAGAGCGGCACGACCCTCGAACGACTGGCGCCGGTGACCTGCCCGCCGATCTCGGTCGAATACCTGCTGCTCGAGTACGCGCGTCTGACCGACGAACTCGCCGGACAGCCGGGCGCGGTCGGGATTCCCGACACGCTCGTGCCCAGCGCGCTCACCGCCGAAGCGCCGGACAAGAGCACCAAGCGCATCTTCGCCGAGTGCGATGGCATGTCGACGCTGCGCGAGATCGCCGACCGACTCGGTTGGCCGATCCGCCAGGTGCGCGGCGCCGTGGCGTCGCTGTACCAAGTGGGCGCGATCCGCGCCGCCGATCCGCGCGAACTGCTCGTGCTCGCGCAGAAGGAACTCGCCTCGAATCGACTGGCCCGCGCCGCGGCGCGCATCTGCGCGTGGTGCGACTTCGCGCCGAGCGGGCCGGCCGCGCCGGGCGAGCTCGAGATGCTGCTCGCCGAGTGGGAGAAGGGCAAACTGCCCGCCGCACTGGCGCACATGGAAGCGCGCCACGTGCGCAGCTTGTTGCGCCGCCTGGACGCCGCGGGCAGCGACGCGAGCGCCGCTGTCGCGCGCTGGCGCGCGGCGCGCACGCACCACCGCCACGACCTGATCAGCGAGTTGCGCACGCTGCACTGGCAGCACAAGAGCGAGAACGACGCCGACGCGCCGGCGATGAGCGATCTGCTGCGATTCGCGCGCAAATTCCAGGAGAACGGCCAACGTTGGCGCGCCGCGATCCTGCTGCGCGTCGCCGCGGCGCGCGGGCCGGAGACCACTGCGGTGCGGCTCGAAATCGGACAACGCCTGCTCGCCGTTGGCGAACGCGAGGACGGCGCAGCGTGGATCGTCGAGGCCTGCCGCGCGTTGATGGTCGCGAACATGCCGGACAAGGCGGTCACGCCGCTGCGCCAGCTGCTCGACGCCCTGCCGACGCACCGCGAGGCGAAGGCGCTGCTCAACCTCGCGCACGGCAAGACCGTCACCGGCAAACGCTCGCGCCGCAACTCGGTGATCGTGCTGAGCGCGTTGCTGGTGCTCTCTTCGGCCGCGGTCGTCAAGGTGCGCTCGGACTCGGACTACGACGCGCGCCTCGCCCAGGTGCGCGAGCTCCAAGGCGCGCCGGAACGTGGACTGGCGCTGCTCGACGAGCTGTTCGGCGAAGGCGGCAGCGACGAAGTCGAAGCGCTGCGGCGCGCGCTGCAGGACCAGATCAAGGATCGCGCGGACGGCGCGCGCGCGCAGTGGCTGGCGAAGTTCCAGGCCTGCCAGATCGAGTGCTCGAGCGGCGATCCGGTGCAGGGTCTGCGCACGGCGCTGGCCCTCCCGCCGCCGCCCAAAGCGGAGCCGGGCGCCGCGGCGTTGCCGACGCTGGAGCTGTTGCTCGAGGGTCTCGCGGCGAGCCTGGAGCAGTCGCTCGCGGACTGGGGACCGCCCAGCGACGACGCGCCCGACGCGGGCCTCGCCGAGGCGCGCATGGCGCGGCTGGTGGGCGAACTGAGCGCGCTGGCGAGCACTCCGAACACGGACGCCGCGCTCGCCAAGTTCGGCGAGCGACTGGCCACGCTCTCGAGCGCGCTCGCGGCGCGCAACGAGATCCGCGGCGCCGCGCGTGAGCAGCGCCTGCGCGACGAGGCGCTCGAGCTGCAGGAACAACTGCTCGTGTCGGCGCGCGAACACGCGCGGGCGGGCGACCTCGAGCGCGCCATCGACACGTACGAACGCCTGAGCGAGACCAAGGGCGCGGAGCGGCTGCTCAACTTGCTCGCCGGCGAGATCGACGGCGTGCGGCGCCACCGCGACGCGGTGCGCACGGCGCGAGCGCTGGCGGAGCGCGGCCTGCACCGCCAGGCGTTCGAGGAACTCGCCAAGGAATGCAGCGAACCCGGGGAGCACCTGCTCCCCTCGCGGGTCGACTCGCTGCCGCACGGTGCGCGAGCGCGTTTCCCCGACGGAACCCAACGGGTCACGCCGTTCGTGCTCGAGTCGGCGCCCGGCGTTCCGACGGTGCTCGAGCTCGAACACGAGGGCTTCGCGCCGACGAAGGTCACGCTGGCCGAACCGGGCGACATCACGGTGATGCTCTCGCGCGTGCCGGAGCGAGCTTGGCCGTCGAGCGCCAGCGTGCTCGCCGCGCCGATCGCCGTCGACGATGAACACATCGTGTGCGACCGCAACGGGCGTGTGGCGCGCCTGAGCAGCGGCGGGAACGAGAGCTGGTCGCGCTCGCTGGAGTCGATCAGCGGCGTGGCGCGCACGCCGGTGTTCCTGCCCAAGCGCCCCGGCGCGTTGCTGGTGCTCACCGAAGAAGGCTCGGCGTGGGTCGTCGACGCTGCGAGCGGCGCGGTCGAAGGTCCGCAGGCGCTCGGGTCGACGCCCGTTTCGGGTCCTCATTCCGCGCCCAGCGGCGCGCGGGTGCTGCTGCACGACGGCCGCGAATTGGTGTGGCGTTCGCGCCTGGCGCCGGACGAAGAACGCACGCTCGAGGAAGCGGGCGGCGTGGCGCCCGACCGAGGCCAAGATGCAGGTCTCGCGCTGCTGCGCCGCAATCCGCAGGTGAGCCAGCTCGTGTCCCCCTGGGCCGATTGGACGGTGGAAGTCAGCGAGCGCGACTTCGTCGTGCGCCATGGCGGCAAGACCGAGCCGGTCTTCGCCGTGCAACGCGTGGGCGAATGGAACTACGTGGCCTGGGAAGCGCCGCGCGCACGCGTTCCGCGCGGCCGGCTGTGGGTCAGCGACGGCTTCGGGCTGCGCGCCTTCACGCCCTGAGAGTGCGTGCCGTGCGAATTCACGCCGCGTGAGCTGCACGCGGCGCGACGTTCGCCACCGCGCTGCGCATCAGGGATGGATGCGGTAGATCGTGCGCGGGAACGGGATCACTTCGCGCACGTGCTCGACGCCGCACACCCAGGCGACGGTGCGTTCGAGGCCCAGCCCGAAACCGGCGTGCGGGACCGAGCCGTAGCGGCGCAGGTCCAGGTACCACTGGAAGAAGTCCTCGGGCAACTTCTCGTGCCGGATGCGCGAGAGCAGCAGCTCGAGATCGTCCTCGCGTTGGCTGCCGCCGATGATCTCCCCCACGCCTTCCGAACCGAGCACGTCGACCGACAAACACTTCGTCGGATCGGCGGGATCGCGCTTCATGTAGAAGGCTTTGATCGCGGCGGGATAGCGGTGGACCATCACCGGCCGATCGAACTGGTTCGAGATGATCGTCTCGTCGGGCGCGCCGAAGTCGTCGCCGGCGACGTGCTTGGACTCGGGGTGCGCGGCGAGCACCGCGCAGGCCTCGTCGTAGGTCATGCGCGGGAACGGCGGCTTGATCGCTTCGAGTTTGGAGAGATCGCGCTCGAGCACCGCGAGCTCGGTGCGGCGCGTCTTGAGCACCACGTCGACCACGTGGCACAGCATGTCCTCGGCGAGTTGCATCACGTCGTCGAGTCCGGCGTAGGCCATCTCCGGCTCGAGCATCCAGAACTCGGTCAGGTGCCGGCGCGTCTTGCTCTTCTCGGCGCGGAACGTCGGCCCGAACGTGTACACCTTGCCGAAGGCGAGCGCCGCGGCTTCGGCGTACAGCTGGCCCGACTGCGTGAGGTACGCGGTGCTGTCGAAGTACGGCACCTCGAACAGCGTCGACGTGCCTTCGCACGCGTTGGGCGTGAAGATCGGCGAATCGACGCAGATGAAGCCGCGTGAGTCGAAGAAGTTGCGCAGCGCCATCATGATCGTGTGGCGGATGCGCAGGATGGCCCACGGGCGCCGCGAGCGCAGCCACAGGTGGCGATGCTCGAGCAGGAAGTCGATGCCGTGCTCCTTGGGCGTGATCGGATAGCCCTCGGCGGCGATCTGGAACACCGCGCCCGAGCTCACGTCGATCTCGAAGCCGCCCGGCGCGCGCGGCTCGGCCTTGACCAGGCCGGTGAGCAACACGCTCGACTCCTGTCCGGCGCGCGAGACCGCGTCGAACAGCTCGGCCTCGACGTTGTTCTTGAACAGCACGCACTGCACGAGGCCGGAGCCGTCGCGCAGTTGCACGAAGTGCAGCTTGCCCTTCGAAGTGCGCGCGTGCACCCAGCCCTGCAGGGTCACGGTTTGGCCGACGTGCTCGGCGAGCTTCTCGATCGTGGTGACAGTCATGGAAACAGCGTGTAGGCCGGGGTGAGTTCGACGTCGGTGACGGCGCCGTCGCGGAGCAGCACGCGGCCCTTGCAGAGCACGCCGTTGCGGCGCGCTTCGACAAGCACCTCGTGCGCGCCCTCGCTGGCGAGCAGGCGTTCGAGTTCTTCGCGCGGTTGCACGAGCAGGACGCGCTCGTAGCCCTGCGCGAGCACGCGTGCGATCAAGCGTTCCGCCGCATCGTGCGGTGCGGGCCCGGCGTTGGCGGCCGCGCCGGGCGCAGGCTTCAGCGCCGCCTGCGTGGCGCGCAGGATCGAGTCCTCCAGGCGCCGCTGGCCGTCGCGCAGCTCGATCAGCACGTGTTCGATGCGCCGCAGGTCGAGGTCGCTGCGCTCCTTGGCGAAGACCTTGAGCTCCGCGCGGATCTCGTCCAGCGCGTCGAAACGCTTCGAAAGCGCCTCGATGCGTTCCAGGCGCGCGACGATCGTCCACACGCCGAACACACCCGCGACCGCGACTGCGAGCGCGAGCAGGGCGATCCACGGCAGTGCGGCGCTGGCCCAGGAGTCTTGGGCCGGCGCAGACACGAGCGCGAACGAAAGCAAGTGCGGCGACATGGCGTGCTTGACGAGCCGCGAGAGGATACGCACGCGAGTGCGAGCGGCCAAGCAACGGAGCTGCGCCGCGCTTCAAAGCCTGTGCGGAGGCGCCTACCATGCGGCGCATGAAACGCGCCCTCGCAGTGCTGGCCTGCCTCGCCGCGGCGGCGCTGGTGTTCTTGCTGCCCCACGGCGATCCCGCCCGACTGGCCGCCGCCAACGCGCACCAGTTGCTGGCGCTCGCGCCGGCCGAAGGAGAGCGCCCGGTCGGTGAGCAGATCCTCGACGGCCCGGCAGTGATCGAGCGCGGCGAGGGGCGCATCAAGCTCTCGCTCTTCGGCTGCATCTTCGCGACGCAGCCCGCGAGCGAGGACCTCACGGTGCACGACCTCGCGCGCCGCAGCGTGGTGCGCGGCCTGCGCGAACTCGCCGACAAGCGCGGCCTGGCGTTGGAAGTGGAAGGTGAGCGCAACGCGGCCGAGAGCAGCGCCGAACGGGGCGCCGGCGTGATCGTCATGCTCGACGGCGAGCGCCTCTCACTGCAGTACTCCCACCGCGCTGCGACCACGCTCACTGTGCACCAGGACGGCTGGCGCGCGCCGCAGCGTTCGTCGCTCTACCCGCCGGTGCTCGCCATCTTGCTCGCGGTGCTGTTCCGCAAGCCCCTGGTCGCGTTGTTCGCCGGCGTGTGGTGCGCCGCTGCGCTGCTGCGCATGGGCGCGGGCGCGTCGGTCATCAGCGCCTGGGCCGGCGGCCTGCCCGACGTCGCGAGCGCCATGTTCTGGCCGCAACTGGTCGACTCGGACAAACAGCTGATCATCGGCTTCGTGTTCGCGATGCTCTCGATGGTCGGCGTCATGACCGTCAGCGGCGGCATCCGCGGCCTGGTCGACGCGCTCGCGAAGTTCGCGCGCGGCGTGCGCAGCACGCAACTCGCGACCTTCGGCATGGGGCTGGCGGTGTTCTTCGACGACTACGCCAACTGCATCCTGGTCGGAACGACGATGCGGCCGCTCTCCGATCGCTTCCGCATCTCGCGCGAGAAGCTCTCCTACATCGTCGACAGCACCGCGGCGCCTGTCGCCGGCATCTCGATCTTCTCGACCTGGATCGCCTACGAAGTCTCGACCTTCGCGCCGCAACTGCCCGCCGCCGGCATGAGCCCGAGCGAGGGCTACGCGGTGTTCGTCGAGTCGCTCCCCTACCGCTTCTACTGCATCTTCACGCTCGTGATGGTCGCGCTGGTGGTGCTGCTCGGCCGCGACTTCGGGCCGATGCTCGCCGCGGAACGCCGCGCGCGCACCACCGGCCAGCTCGTGCGCGAAGGCGGCAAGCCGATGGTCGGCGACGCCGCGACGCAGCTCGAGCCGGCGCCCGGCGTGACGCCGCGCGCGCTCAACGCGCTCGCGCCGGTGCTGACCTTCGTGATCGTGACGCTCGCGGAGATCACGCGGGTCGGCCTGCGCAATGCCGGCCTGGAGTTCAGCGCGCTCTTCAGCGACTTCAAGGCCATCACCGCGGTGCTCAGCGACGGCGAAAGTTCGCGCGCCATCCTGGTCGGCTCGAGTTGCGGACTCGCGCTCGCCATCCTCCTCGCGCTCGTCTCGGGCGCCGGACGCCACATTCCGCGCGCCATCTTCATCACGCTGCGCAACACCGGGATCGCCGTCGGGATCCTGTACCTCGCCTGGATGATCGGCGCGGCCTGCGAGAGCCTGGGCACGGCGAGCTACCTCAGCGATCTCGTCGGCCCACACCTCGCTCCGCAAGCACTTCCCACCGTGCTGTTCCTGCTTTCGGCCGGCATCGCCTTCGCCACCGGCACCTCGTGGGGCACGATGAGCATCCTCTTGCCGCTGGTCGTGGGCCTGGCTTTCAGCATGGGAGAACTGGTCCCGCTCGGAGGCCACGGACTGCTGATCCTGTCGATCGCCGCGGTCCTCGAAGGCTCGATCTTCGGCGACCACTGCTCGCCCATCTCGGACACGACGATCCTCTCCTCGACAGCCTGCGCCGCCGACCACCTCGACCACACGCGCACGCAGATGGCGTACGCGGCGACCACGATGGCCGTCGCGGTCGTGTGCGGTTACTTCCCCTGCGCGTTCATGGGCTGGTCGCCGTGGATCGCGCTCCCCACCGGCTGCGCCGCACTGCTCATGCTGCTGCTGGTCTTCGGCCGAAAGACCGATCCCTCCCCGGCGTAGGGTCCTCGTGCCGCTTCCCAAGTCCCTCGGTCGACGCCTGCTGATCGGCGTCCTGTTCGGCGTTGCGGTCTACGCCGGCATTCTCATCTGGGCCGACCTCGGCGCCGTGCTGGACGCGGTGCGGGGGATGCCGTTGTGGGTCCTGCCCGCGGCCTGCGCGCTCTCGCTGGGCAACTACGTCGTGCGCTTCTGGAAATGGCAGCGCTACTGCGAGCTGCTCGGAATCCGTCTCGAGCGCCGCACGTCGTTCCTGATCTACCTCTCGGGCCTGACGATGTCCGTCACGCCCGGCAAGATGGGCGAGGTCTTCAAGTCCTGGCTGGTGCGCAAGGTCACGGGCGTGCGCATCAGCGAATCGGCGCCGATCGTCGTGGCCGAACGCTTCACCGACCTGCTCGGTTATCTGATCCTGGTCGCGATCGGCGGCTTGTCGACCGAACCCGAGTTCGGGTGGGTCTTCTGGAGCATGCTCGCCGTGTGCCTGGTCGCACTCGTGCTCGTCGGTTCGGAGAGCTTCGCGCGGCTGTGCGTCACCGCCGTCGGCAAGGCGCCGGTCGTCAGCCGCCTCGCGCCGCGCGTCGAGATCGCCTTCGCCAGCACGCGCAAACTGCTCGCGCTGCGCGAGATGCTCGGCCCGACGCTCGTCAGCGTGCTCGGCTGGGGCCTGGAGTGCACGGGCTTCTGGCTGATCGCGAACCACCTCGTGCCCGGCGGTCTGCCCTACCTGTACGCGGTGTTCGCCTTCGCCTTCAGCGCCGTGATCGGCGCCGTCGCGCTGATCGCACCGGGCGGCCTGGGCGTGACCGAGTACTCGCTCGGCAAGTTGATCGTCACGCGCATCGGGCCCGACGGGCTGGGCCTGACGCTCGAAGTCGCGCGCCAGAAGGCGGCGGGCATGACGATCCTCGCGCGCCTGTGCACGCTGTGGTTCGCCGTGTTCGTGGGCTTCGTCGCCACGGCCCTGTTCACGCGCCAATACGGCGAAGTGGAAGACGAGCCGGACGAAGGCGCGCCGCGCGCGTAGCGCGGCGTCGAGCGCAGCGGACTCGCGGCGCTTCAGCGGCGCAGCGTCGCCGCACCCAGAGCGAACAACGCGGCGGCGGCGGCGCACCAGCCGGCCAGACTGCGCGGAGGCGCGCTCGGATCCGCAGGTCGGCGCGGCGCGATCTCTCGCGGAGCTTCGCTGCGCTGGCGCTCCTCGAGCGCGACCACGGGCGCGATCGGCAGCAGCGCGCGGTCGAAGGCGTCCGCGCAGCTCACCGCGAAGGCCGCTCCGTCGCCGCCGAGCTCCGCATCCGGTTCGAGCGCGCACTCGACCCGTCCCCGCGCCACACGCAGCAGCGGCCGAGCGCGCGGTCCCTCTTCCGCGAGCAGCACGCTGTGCGGCCGCGCGCTCGGAGCGAGCACGCCGCTCCGGCCCGCCAGACTCCACCCGGCGCTCCGACCGGCGCTGCGCTCGCCCGCGCTCAGTGCCGCGAACTCGATGCGCAGCGCGGCCGCGTCGCCGCACGCGGCCGGATCACACAGCGTCGCACCGCGCGCGGAGCACCACGCCGCGAGCGCGCGCCCCAGCGGTCCGCGGCGCGCATCGAGCGCGAGCGCGACGAGCGGCGCAGGTTCGGCGAGCTCCACCGTTTCGCGGCCGTTCCAAGCCAGCGCGCGTCCAGGCCAGCGCGCGACCACGCCGGGCGTCGCCGAGGCCCCGCTCGCCGCGAGCCCGGCGTGGCGCGGCGCGGGCTCGGCGCCGCAGTCGGTCACCCACAGCGTCCCCAGCTCGTCGTAGCGCTCCCAAGCCGGCGCGGCGTGGCCGCACAGCTGCTCGTGCAGCGGCGGCCAATCCGCGGGGAGCGTGCTGCTCGTCGCGAGCACGTGCTCGCCGCTCACGAGCCACCACTCGCAGCGATCGCCGGGCTCGAGCACCCGTGCGAGAGCGTTGCCGGCGAGCGCCAACGCTCGCTGCGCACGCGCCTCGCCCGCAACCGAACCTGCGGCCTCGGACGGCGCCGGAAGACCGAGCGCGGCGCGCGCGTCGACGATTACGCGCCACACCACGGGCCCGGCTGACGGGCGCCACACCGGCGCCGCCAGGGCGAGGCACGCCGCGGCGAGCGCTGCGAGCGCGAACAGCGTGCGCAACGGCCAGCGCCGCGCGCCGCGAGCGGAGTGCGGCGCCTCCAGCTGCGCGGCCCGCCACAGCTCGAGCGCTCCCGTCGGTTCGTCGGGCGCCGCCGCGTTGCGCGCGGTCCACCATGCGAGCGCGAGCGGAAGCGCCAGCAGCGCGAGCCAAGCGGGCGCGTCGAACACGAGCGCGGCCATCATGCGCGCAGCACACCGTGCACGGCGTCCTCGAACGGCGACGGGCTCGCGGCGACGGCGAAGGACTGGCCGCGGCGCGCAAAGGCGCCGGCCCACGCGTCCAGGCGCGCTTCGAGGGCCGCGCGGTAGCGCTCGACGACCTCGGGACTCAATGCGACGGGCGCGCGGGCCTGCGTCTCGAGGTCGCGCCACACGACCGCCCCGCTGCGCGGTGGCGCGAGTTCGGTCGGAGCGAGCACCGCCAGCGCGGCCACCGCGCGGCCACGGCGTGCGAGCGTGAGCACCTGAGCGGGTTCGAGGTCGAACAGGTCGCCGAGCACGAACACGCGGCGGGCTGCGAGCAAGCGCGGCTGCGCGAGCAGCACCCCGCTCGAGCCGATGGCGGACGCGCTGCGCAACTCGAGCCAACGCGCGCAGCGCGCCCAGTCCAGCGCTCGCGAGCAAACTTCGAACTCGACTCCGCCGGCGCGGCCGACCGCGCACAGCTCCACGCGTGCTCCGCTGCGCAGCCCGCAGGCAGCCAGCGCGCCCGCGACTTCGGCCGCGAGTTGCAGTTTGCTCGGCGCGCCGACGTCCATCGAACGCGACGTGTCGAGCGCGACGGCCCAGCGCTCGCCCGCTTCGGCGCGCCGTTCGCGCACGAAGGGCCGTTCCAGACGTGCGTACAACTCAACGTCGAGGTCGCGTGCGTCCTCGCCCGCTCGCAACGGCCGATGGCCGACGAGTTCGTCGCCTCCGCCCGCGCGGCGCGCAGCCCCGCTCGCCGAGCTGGCGCGCGCGCGTTGCGCGGCGAAAGCCGCGGCCAAACGGCGCACACGCTCGGCATAGGCCGGCCCGAGGACGACGGCGGCGGACGTGGGTTCGACTCGAGCGCTCATCGCGTGGGCATTGCAGGCTGCGGCGCGCAGGCGATCAAGCTCGCGCGCGCCGCCGCACCGGCCCTGCGCTCAACCAACGCGCGCGGGCGCCGGCGGTTCGAGTTCGAGCGGCAATCCGCCCGCCGCGCCGGTGACGCTGCCCGAGTGGAAGGCGATCTCGCCGCGGCGCACGACGACGCGCGGCCAGCCGGCGAGCTCCAAGCCTTCGAAGGCGGACCACTTCGAGCGCGAGGGCAACTGCGCGCCGCTCACACGCCGCCGCTCCTGCGGATCGAACAGCACCAAATCGCCGTCGAAGCCGCGCGCGAGCCGACCCTTGCGGATCAAGCGCACCGAGTCCGCGGCGCGCCAGGTCACGCTGGCCAGGGCCACCTCCGCGTCGAGCCAGCCGCGGCGGACGAGTTCGTACGTCAACGGCCACAGCAGGTCGACCGAGGGCATGCCCGACGGCGCCTTGGCGTAGGCGCGCTGCTTGAACTCCAGCGGGTGCGGAGCGTGGTCGGTGCCGATGGCGTCGACGGAGCCGTCGGCCAGCGCCCCGCACAAACCCACGGAATCCGCGGGCGTTTTGATCGAGGGATTGACCTTGAGCAGGTTGCCCAGGCGCGGAGCGTCCTCGTTCGAGAGCAGGAGGAAGTGCGGCGCGGTGCTCGCCGCGACCCACTGCCCCAACCGTCGCGCGCGGCGGATGGCGTCGGCGCCGGCCTGCGAGGAAACGTGGAACACGTGCAGCAGTGCGCCGGTCTCGCGCGCCAGTGCGATGGCGGTCTCGATCGAACGCAGTTCCGCTTCGGTCGAGCGCGCCAGGTGGTGCAGCGCGACCGTCGCGTCCGGATTGCCGTCGACCAGCCGCAGCTTGTCGCGCTGCAGCGTGGTCTCGTCCTCGCAGTGCGCGACGATCATGCGGCCGGCGCGCGCGGCGCCTTCGAACAGCTCGCGCAGCTTGCCCTCGTCGGCCTGTCCGCCGACGCCGGTCGAGCCGCCGAGGAAACACTTGAAGGCCGGCGTGAGCGGGGCCATCGCGGCCAACTCGGGCAGGCTGGCCTCGACGAGGTTCGCCAGGCACCCGAAGTCCACGCGCGAGCGTCGCTGCACGTGCGCGCGGCGTTCTTCGAGCAGCGCGCGCGAGGTGGTGAGCGGCGCGTTGTTCTGCACCTCGACGACGCTCGTCACGCCGCCGTGCAGCGCGCCCGCAGAGCCGTGGTCCCAGCCCTCGACGTGCTCGAGCCCCGGATCGCGGAAGTGCACGTGCACGTCGACCAGGCCGGGGATCACCGTCAGCCCTTGCGCATCGAGCTGCGGCAGTCCGCCGCGCTCCAGATCAGTCCCCACCGCCTCGATCCGCCCGCCGACGATGCGCACATCGAGCGTGCGCGCCTGGGGGCCGGGCGGATAGCTGCGCGCGCCACGGACAAACAGATCAAGTCCGCCGAACAGATCCAGCCCGCGCGCCGAGTCGCTCGCGGCCGCGCTCACAGCTTGCGCACCACCACGAGCGTGATGTCGTCGTCGTGCTTGCCGCCCGCGAACTTGAACGCTTCCTCGGCGATGGCGCGCGAGATCGCCTCCGCGCTCGCGCCGCGCCGCGCGTGATCGAGCAGGATCTGCTGCACGCGCTCGATGCCGAACAGCTGCGCGCGGTCGGTCGCCGAGTGCGCCTCGATCAGTCCGTCCGTGAACGCGAGCAGAACGTCGCCGGACTCCAGGTCCAGGCGCTCGTCGATCTGGTAGGGAATGTCCGCAGCGAAGTTCAGGGCGAGGCCGTGTTTGCTCGGCTGCAGCACCTCGCCGCGGCGGATGATCAGCGGCGCGTGGTGGCCGGCGTTGATGAGCTCGACGAAGCGGCCCTCGGGGCCGAACACCAACAGCAGCAGGGTGATGAACATCCCCGAGTCCATGCGCAGCGAGAGGTCCTCGTTGACCATCGAGAGCGCCGCCGCCGGGTCGGGCATCACGCGCAGGTACGAGCGCAGGCTGGCCTGCGCCGCGGACGTGATCAGCGCCGGGCCGACGCCGTGGCCCGAGACGTCGCCGATCGCGACGGCGAGGCGCTTGTCGCGCGTGAAGGCGAACTCGTAGAAGTCGCCCGAGGCGCGTTCCGCCGAGCGGAACCAGCCGTGGACCTCGATCCCCGGCACATTGGACGGCGCCTGCACCATCAAGGAATTCTGGATCGCCGTGGCCAGCTCCAGCGACTGCTGCATCTGCACCTTCTCGAGCGCCGCCAGGTGCAGGTTCTCGTTCTCGAGCTTGATCGCGATCTGACGCGAGAGCGCGTCGAAGAGCGACAGGTCGCGCTGCGTGAACTCGCGCGTGGCGGCCTTCGAGTCGACGTACAGCACGCCGCGCGTGCCGCCCTCGCGGTCCTTGCGCGTCGAGAGCGGGACGCACATCACCGCGCGCAACTTCAAGTCGAACACGCTGCGGCCCAGCTCGAGCGCGTCCGAGTCGCTCTGCACCGTCGCCAGCACCGGCTTCTGCGTCTCCAGCACCTTGCGGACGACGCTGGTCGAGAAGCGCACGTCGCTCTCGACCTTTCGGCCGTCGCGCGTGCGCGCCACGCGCACCTTCGGTTGGCCGCTCGCGTCGACCAGGATCAGGAAGCCCCGCTCGGCGCGCGAGAACTCGACGGAGTTGTCGACGATGTAGTCGAGCAGCGAATCGAGGTCGGGGGACTGCGAGATGCGCGCGATCGTCTCGAGCAGCATCTCCACCGCCAGCCGGTCCGCCTCCGCGTCGCCGGTCAGGAAGCGGGTGCCCGTGTCGTCCGCCGCCTGCACTTCGGAGTCGGCGACCGGTTTGGGGGCGCCTGCGCCCGAATCCTTCGGCGGGGTCTTCTTGTTGCGCCAGAACATGCGCCCGCCACTCTAGCCGCCCGGGCGCGGACGGAGCAAAAAGGCTTGCCAGTCGCGGCCCCAGCGCGAAGAATCGCGGCCCCCGATCGGGGGTGTTCCCGCCCAGCCGCGGTCGAACGCCCCGCACCTCGAGCCCGGCGAACCGCGCCGCCCCGTCCCATGCACATCAACGTCGAACACGGCGATCAGTACGCGACCCTCCACCTCCGCGGCGAATTCGACACCTTCTACTGCAAGAAGCTGCAGGAAGAGATCGACGCGCTCGCCTCGAGCGGGATCGTGCGCGTGTCGCTCAACCTGCGCCTGGTCAAGTTCATCAACTCGACCGCCCTCGGCGCGATCATCAAGGCCTCCAAGTCGCTGACCAGCAAGAGCGGCAAGCTCGTGATCGCGCGGCCCTCGAGCTTCTGCCGCGACATCATCACCAAGGTCGGCGTCGACCGCGTCGTCCCGATCCACGACACCGACGAAGAGGCGGTCAAGGCGCTGTTCGGCGGCGTCGCGCCGGCGCCCAAGGCGGCGGCCGCGGTCCCCGAGGACGAGAGCTCGCTCCTGTTCTCCCCCACCGACCTCACCCGCATCGAGCACTTCCTGAGCCAGGCGCGGCGCAACAAGGGCCCGATCAATCCGGTGCACGGCCACGCCTTCGGCTCGAACTGGACGGGCGTCGGCCGCATGTCGAGCCTCGACGAGCGCGGCCTGCACTTCACCTGGAACGGCGGCGACACGGGCCTGGACGCCTTCGCCATGGGCCAGTTGCTCTCGATCGGCATCGAGCTCAAGGTCAAGTTCCGCCTGCCGCTGTTCCAGAGCGGCTACTGCGAAGCGCTGGCCGTGATCAGCGAGGTCGAGGAGCGCGACAACGGCGTCAAGATCGGCGCGGCGTTCTCGAAGATCGACGACAAGACGCTGGCGGCGGTGCGGCAGTACTCCGCCGACATGAAGTTCTTGAAGGACGAGTTGCGCAAGGCGACAGGCGCCTGAGCGAACGCGGCGTACGCCCTGGACCCGCGGCGGTTCGGGGCTGCGCCCTCAAGCGCGCGCGGCGTTGCGCGGCGCAACCTGGACGGCGGCGCCGCGCGCCTCGAGGTGCAGTTCGGCCGCCCCCACCACGGCCTCGCACAGGCGGCGCCAGCCCAGGTGCTCGACGGCGAACTGTCGCGCGGCGAGCGAACATCGCTTGCGCGCTTGCGGCGCGCTGCTCACGCGCGCCAGGGCCGCGCTCCACGCGCGGGCGTCGCCGCGCTCGACGCGCCAGCCGCGCACGTCGTGCTCGACCAGCAGCGCCGGCCGCGTGCCCTCGACTGCGAGCACCGGCGTACCGCACGCGAGCGCCCGCTCGACATCGCCGACGGCCTGCGCGCCATCGTCGCCGACCGAAGCGTAGAGCGTGCTGGAGGACAGGAGCGGGGCCAGCGCCTCGTCGGCGAGCGTGAGGAAGTGTGTGCGTCCGCCGACGCCGGCGCGGTAGGCGCACTTGAGCACGCGCGGCGGCGGCGCGCCGTCGCCGACGAGCACCAGCGACCAGTCGTCGCGCTGGCCCACCGTCGCGGCGAAACCTTCGATCAGCGCCTCGATCGACTCGGGGCGCACGTGGTGCGTGCGCGCGCTCAGGATCCGTCCGCCGATGCGCCGCCGGGCGAGCTCCTCGCTCGCACGCCCGGGCCGGTGCTCTTCGAGATCGACGCCGTAGGCGACGAGTTCGATCTGGTCGGGCGAGAAGCCCTGTTCGTGCAGCCGCGTCGCCGCCTGCGGTTCGAGCGCCACCGCGGTCCAGGTGCGGCGCCGCACGTACCTGCCCCACAGCTGCGCGCCCACGCGCCACAGCGCCCGCTGCGCCGGCCGGCCTTCCGCCCACGCGCCCGCCTCCACGACCACCAACGCGGCGCCGGCGCGTGAGGCGGCGCGGGCGCCCATCCAAGCGGCGGGCGACAGCGCGTCGTAGGCGACCACGAGTTCGGGCGCGAACGCGCTGAGCGATGCGCCGACGCGCTCGCGGCGCCGGGCCCCGTCCCCGTCGCGGCGCGCGAGGTTGGCGGAGCCGAACAGCTCCACGTTGTGCCCCGGCGCGGAGAGTTGCGCGCACAACGCGCGCGGGTGCGCGGCGTCGGTGACCAGCGCGGTGAGCGGGTCGACGAGCACCGCAATCCTCAGACTCGTGGACATGGGGACGATTGGGCGGCGCACGGCGTCACGCACCCGGGGGAGAGCTGGGGGTCGCGGACGGCGGCGCGGGGCAAGTGTGCATCGGAGAGTCGGCAAGCCTTTCTTGATGCCCGACGCAGCTGACGGCGCGTGAAACATCGGGGCTCAAGTGCGCGCGGCGCCCTCCGAGAACCACTCGGACCCCCAACGCACCCCGCGAGCCTCATGCAAGCACCTCTCCCGCGTCGCCGTACATCCCGTCCGATCCCTGGCGCCGAACAGCCCCTGCGCGGCCTGTTCGTCGATCGTTTCGGCACGCTGCTCGAGTCACCGGGCTCGGCTGGCTTCCGACCGTTCTCCCCCGCGGCGATCCCCGGCGCCGCGATCGACGCGCTGTTCCGGCTCTCGCGCAACGGCTGGAACGTGTACTTGGTCGGCAACGAGGACGCCGTCGCGAACGGCAAGGTCAGCGACGAAGAGTGGCTACGCTTCGAGCGCGAGTTGCTCGAACACCTCGCGCGCCACGGCGTTTCGATCAAGCGCAACTACGCCTGCCTGGACGACATCGCGGGCAAGGGCGCGCACAAGAAGCTCTCGGTGTTCCGCTTCCCCGACACCGGCGTGTTCTTCCACGCGCAACAGTTCGACCACATCGAACTGCGGCGCTCGTACCTGATCGGCGACTCGACGCTCGAGATCGCCGCCGCCGAACGATCGGGCCTCAAGACGATCGGCGTGCGCACCGGCTTCGGCTGCCGCGACGAGTCGTTGCACGTCGCGCCCGATCTGACGGTCGACAGCGTGGTCGAGGCGCTCGAGCTGTTCCTCAAGAGCGATCAATTCGCGCTGCGCTGACCCGCTCGCCGCCGAGCCGCGCAGACCCGTCGCGTGGCTCGGCCCTCAACGTTCGATCGAAGTGCTCCGCCGAGTTCGCACCGCCGCTCCGCACAGCGGTGTTCGGGCGCGGCGCGAGCTCGTCGTTTCGCTCCGTGACCGAAGGACTACGGACGTTGGGACCAGCGCGGCCCGAAGGGCGTGAGCACGAGCTCACCGTTGCGGCGCAGCGGCGCATAGCGCGACGCGTCGAAGGGCGCGCGCTTCGCCGCGGGCGCCGACGGCGCTACGTCGAGTGCGAATCCGTAGGGCGCGTTGCGCTGCACCAGCAACGCCATCCACGCAGCGAGCCGAACGGCGCTAGCGAGCTCACCGAACTCCGCCGCAGCTCGGCTCGTGGACTCGTTCGCGGCCGGCGTCACGCCAGAATTCGCGCCAAAATCCGCGCTGGAATTCGCGCCGCGAACCTGCCCCGAGGCCGCCGACTCGCGCGCGGCTTGGTCGTCGACGCCGGCCGTCGACGCGGGGCCTGCGGGCGCAACGGCCGCACCTTGCGGTGTCGCGTCCGTCGACGAGTTGGCGCCGCTCGGCGCCTCGCTCGCGCCGTCGCCTGCGCGCGGCGCGGGTGCAACGGGCTCGGCCTGCGCGTGCGGATTCAAGACGCCGCGCGCACTCGAACGCGCCGCCGGCGCCGCCGCGTCTCGCGCACGGCTGCGCACCTGCGGCAGCTCGAGCAACTCGCCGTGCGCGGCGTCGGGTGCAGCGTCGTGGACTGCGTCGGAGCTCTCGGGCTGCGCCCCGTGCGAGGACGATGCCGGCGCGATGCGCCCGCTCTCGATGCGCGCCGGCGCCGCGGACTCAGGCTGTTCGCTCGCAGAACGCGCGGGCCAGGGCGCCAAGAGCGCGGGGCGCGTGGGCGCCGCCCAGGGCCAGGCGAACTGCTCCCAGGGTTGCGGCGGCGCGAAACGCTCGCCCCCGGGTGCGGGCGGTCCGAGCGCTCGCCCCCGGAATTCCGCGCCGGAACCCGCGCCGCGCACGGACGTAGAACCCAGCGCACCCGCGTCGAGGCGCACTTCGCCGCCGGGCAGCAGCGTCCAGGGCGGTGTGACCAGACCGTCGCCCAAGTCGCGGGCGATGCGCAGCGGCGCCCCGGCGACGTGGCGGACTTCGAGGCGGCCGTCGGCGAGCGTGCGCAGTCCGGCGGCGCCGACATCGAGCTCGAGGCGCCAACCGCCTCCGACGTCGAGCCGCAGCGGACCGCGGCGCACCTCGAAGTCGAGCTCGCTGACGCGCCACGCGGTGAACAGCACGCCGCGCTGGTCGGCGGGAGCGCGCCACTCGACGGCCGCCGCGCCGCGCAACTCCAAGCTGGCCTCGCCGCGCCAGCGCAAGGCGAGCTGCGAAGCCGCGCCGAGCTCCACGTAGGCCCGGCCGTCGACGTCGTGGGCCGCGGAGCGTCCGACCAGCGAGGTCACGCCTGCAGCGCTGACGATGTCGGCCCGCCCCGCCGAAAGTTCGAGCCGCGCCACGCCCAAGTCGGCGGGCAGAGCGGTCACCAGGAGCAGCGCGGGGAGCATCGCGCAGACTTGATCGGCGCACGTTCGCAGCGGGCTGGACGTCCGCGGCGCGCCCAGTTTCGCGCCGGGGCGAGTGGGAACTTTCTTCGCGGCCGCGCGCGGCTCAGGCGAAGTGTTTGCGCAGGAACTCGGCGCGAAGGCGATCGCGCTCGGCCGGATCGAGCAGTTCGGCGTCCACCTCGCGCTGCGTGAGCGTCTGCAGGTGCGCCTTCTGGATCTGCACGCGCAGGCGCGCCAAGGTGTCGAGCGGCGTGTCGCTGAAGATTCCGAGCACCTGCCCCAGCCGCAGGTTCGAGAGGTGCGCGAGCGCGCCGTCGGTCGGCATGGCGCGCGAGGTGCGCAAGAGTCCGTGCGAGCGGCGCACCCGGTCCTCGACCGCGCGGCGGTGCGTCTTGTGCAGTTCGGAGCGCACGCCACGTTCGAAGGCGAGGATCGCGGGCACCAGTTCACGCAGCTCGGCGATCAGGTCCTCTTCGCTGCGGCCGAGCGTGACCTGGTTGGAGATCTGGTAGAAGTCGCCGATCGCGCGCGAGCCTTCGCCGTAGAGCCCGCGCACCGCGAGTCCGGTGCGGCTCGCCGCGGTGAAGACCTTCTCGATCTCGCTCGGCGCCATCGCAAGCGCGGGCAGGTGCAACATCACGCTCGCACGCAAGCCGGTGCCGACGTTCGTCGGGCAGCACGTGAGGTAACCGTACGGATCGGCGAACGCGTACGGCACCGCGCGCTCGAGGGCGCTGTCGAGTTCCTTGGCGCGCTCCCAGGCCTCTTCGAGCTGGAAACCGCTGGCGAGGACCTGCAGGCGCAGGTGGTCCTCTTCGTTGACCATGACCGAGATGCGTTCGCTGCGGCTGAAGGCCACGGCGCGACCTGGTTGCGCGGGCCGCTCGTCCGAGCTCGGCGCGAGGTCGCGGCTCACCAGGTGCCGCTCGCGCAGCAGCAGACGCCAGAGCACCGGCGCCTCGGCGATCGAGGTCCAGAGCATCTCGCCGTCGAGCTCCAGGCGCATGAGGTGCGGCTTGAGCTCGTTCGCAAGTTCCGCCGCGCGCTCGTCGGAGAGCTTGGTGACGAACGGTTGTCCGGCGACGTTGCGCGCCAAGCGCACGCGGCACGAGACGACGACGTCGCTGTCGACTCCCTGGGGCACGAGCCAAGCCGGGACGCGCTCGGCGAAACGCAACGGATCGACGGGAGGTGACTGCACAGAGTGGGTCGAGCGGACAGTGCTACGCGCGCCGAAACCCCGGCGAGCGCGCGTAGGGTAGCAACGCGGCGTGGCGCGGCGCCTGCGGCGGCGCGCAGTGACTCTCTGGGACCGCGCGGCGAAAGTTCGAGGGACGAGCGCTCAACGCATCGGCCGGAACACGCGCAACAAGTTGCGCCAGCGGCTGCGCAGTTCGCGCCGGAGCGCGTCGTAGACCAGCTCGCGCTCCGCCAGACTGTTCTCGAGTCCGCCGGCCAGTTGCAGCGTCCGACGCAGCTCGCCGTCGGAGCGCGCCAACGCGGCTTCGACCTGGGCTCGCGACGCTTGCTCGCCTCTGAGGTCGCGCTCGAGCGACTCCACGGCCCGGCGGTGGCCGGCGAGGTCCGCGCTCAGGTCCGCAACCGCCTGGCGGTGCTCCTCGAGTTGCACGCGGGTCGCCCGCAGCGCCTCGCGGTGGCCTTCCAGGTCCCGCTCGAGCGCGTCGCGCTGCTGTTGCGCCTGCGCCCGCTCGGCTTCGAGCGCACTGCGGTGGCCCGCGAGGTCGGCCTGCACCGCGGCGAGGCTCGCGCGGTGTCCCGCGAGATCACGTTCGGTGTCCGCCCGCGCGACGCGTTCGCCGTCGAGTTCGCGCTCACGCTCCCCGAGCATCTTGCGCAGGGCGGCCGCTTCCCGTTCGTGCTCGACGTTGCGCTCGTCGAAGGCCTTGCGCAGCGTCGCGAGTTCGAAGGCGAGGCGCCCGGCGCGCTCGCCGCGCGTGCGCAGCCCTCCGAGTTCCTCGTGCGCGAGCGCCAGCGCCGCTCGGTGACCGCCGAGGTCGGATTCGAGCGCCGCCAGCGCCGCACGGAACCCGTTGCGTTCGGCTTCGACGTCGCGGCACACGCGCTCGAGATCGCCTTCGAGACGGCGCCTGTCCGCCACCAAGGCGTCCATCGCCGCGCGGTAGCGCTCGCCCTCGTCGCGCAGCTCGCGCACCACGTGCTCGAGGTCGCCCTCGAGACGGCGTTTGTCCGCCACCAGACCATCCATCACGACACGATGGCGTTCGACGTCCTCGTGCAACTCGCTCACCACGCGCTCGAACTCGCGGCGCTCGGCGCGCCAGCGGTCGCGTTCGGCGTCGAACGCCAGCAGCGCCGGAGTCAGTTGCGCGAAGGGCGAGAACGCTCCAGCGGGCGCGACGGGAGGCGCCAACAAGCGCGTCGCATCGGGCAACGCGGCGCCGTCGAAGGCCGCGACCACCACGTGCCGGTAACACGGCGCCGCGTGGTCGGAGGCGTACAGCGCGGCGTTGTACCAGCGCTGGAAATCGTGGCCGAGCTCGCGCAGCGCCGGGTCGTAGTCGAGGTACATCGACAGGCACTGCAGTACGAGCCAGCGCTCGAGGTTGCCGTGCGGGATCGCCGCGATGCGCGCGCCGCTCGCACGCAATTGCTCCTCGACGGCGGCGCGTTCGGGCAGTCCGTGCTGGCGATGCTCGTCCAAGTAGCGGTGCGCTTCACCGAGCTTGTTCTTGAGGAAGCTCTGCAGCAGCGCTTCGGCCTGCGCAACACGTTCGTCGGCGTAGGGACCGGCGAGGATCACCCAGCGGCGCGCGACGCGTCGGCACTCGGCCACGAACGCCGCGCGCAGCGGCGCCGGCACGTGTTCGAGCGTGTCGAAGGCGCACACCACGTCGAAAGCGGCGTCCTTGAACGGCAGTCGCGCGCCGTCGCCGAGCACCAGGCCCGGCGAGCTCGACGGCTCCATGTCGACCAGGTCGATGCGCGCGTCGTCGAGGAACTCGCGCAGCACCGCCGTGCGTCCGCCGACGTCGAGCACGTGCAACTGCGGGCCGGCGCCGCGCAACTCGCGCAGCAGGTCCGACACGAGCCGGTAGCGTTGGTACTGGTCGAACGGCAGCGCGAGCACCGCGTCGTTCATGCGAGGGATTCTCCGTTGCGCTCGCCGTCGGGACCGCGGCGAGTCACGCTCCAGCGTGAGTTCAGGCGGAGCATGCCGTGCTGGTGGCGCTTGGGATCGAGCACCTCGAAGGTCAGCACGTGCTCACGATGGTCGATGGCGGTCGGCGCGGCCTTCGAGTGGTCGTACAAGAAGGTCGTGAGGTAGTACTGGCCCTGCAGCAGCGCGAGTTGGTCGGTGCTGATCAGCACCTCGCCCTCTTCGCCGGCTTGCACGTCGAGCACTTCGAGCGGCTGGTCGCGCCAGTGGTGGTTCGAGCCGTTCACGTAGGTGCCGTCGCTGCGGTAGATCCCCACGCCGAACACCGGGTTCTTGCTCGCTTGGTTCGCCTTCCAGCGCAGGCGGATCGAGAACGGTTCGCCGGTGCGCAGCACGTGGCTCGCGACGCCGTCGGGGCCGACCATCTCCACGCCCGTGACCTCGACTTCGCCCGAGCCCCAGCGCGGGTACTCGCTCGAACCGCGGTTGAGCGCCGAGAGCCGCTCGTTGCCGCGGGCGTGCGCACGCTTCAAGTACTCGTCGGCGACCTTCTCGGCCGTGCCTTGTTCGAGCACTTCGCCGCGGTCCATCAGCACGACCCACTGGCACATCGACTTGACCGCGCCCATGTCGTGGCTGACGAACAGGATCGTCTTGCCGCGCTCGCGGAACTCGTTCAAGCGGTTGGTGCACTTGCCGCGGAAGTGCTCGTCGCCCACCGAGAGCGCTTCGTCGATGATCAGGATGTCGGGGTCGACGCTCGCCGCGACCGAGAAGCCCAGGCGCACGTACATGCCGGAGCTGTAGGTCTTGACCGGCCGGTCGATGAAGTCGCCCAGCTCACTGAAGGCGACGATCGACTCGAAGCGTTCAGCGATCTCCTCGCTGGTCATGCCGAGGATCGAGCAGTTGAGGTGGATGTTCTCGCGGCCGCTGAACTCGGGGTGGAAGCCCGCGCCCAGTTCGAGCAGCGACGCCACGCGGCCTGCGACTTCGACCTTGCCCGTGGTCGGCGTGGTGACGCCCGTCAGCAACTTGAGTAGCGAACTCTTGCCGGCGCCGTTCTCGCCGATGATGCCGACCGTGCTGCCGTGCGGGATGTCGAGGTAGACGTTCCGGACCGCCCAGAACTCCTGGTAGGTCTTGAGGCCGAACAGCATGTCCCACAGCCGGTGCGACGGCTTGCGGTACAGGCGGTAGCACTTGGAGAGATTCTCCGCGTAGATCGCGCTCGTGCGCGTCGCCGCGCCGCTCGCCGGCGGAGTTGTGGTCGCGAGGGTGCTCACAGCAGATCGGGGAAGCGCCGTTTGGACTTCTGGAAGAAGCTCGACCCGATGAGCAAGGCGAGCACGGCCACGAGCGCGAAGCGCAACAGGCCGCCCGCTGCGGGCCACTGGCCGAACAGCAGCACGTCGCGGTACGCCTCGATCAGCCAGTACATCGGATTGAGGTCGAGCACCCACTCGTACTGGGCCCGAACGACCATGACCGGCGGATAGAAGATCGGCGTGGCGAACATCCACACCATCAGGAACACACCGATCAAGTGCGCGACGTCGCGGATGAACAGGTTGAGCGCGCTGAGCAGATAACCCAGACCGAGCGCGAACACGTACTGCAGCACGAACAGGATCGGCAGCAGCACGAGCGAGCCGCCAAAGGCGAGCGGCACGTACTCGGGGTCGCCGGGTCGCGCGCTCACGGTCGGCGTCGGCAGCGGATCGATGTATCCGTACCAGGTCACCGCGAGCAGCACGAACACCAGGCCGATGCACATGTTCACCCACGACGAGATGCCCAGGTAAACCGGCAGGATCTCGCTGGGAAACACGACCTTTTGGATCAGGTTCGAATTCTCGACGAGGGTCGTCGTGGCGCGCGCCACCGCCTCGGAGAAGGCCGACCAGATCACGATGCCGGCGAACATCAGCAGGATCGTCTGTTCCTCGGGCTGTTGATCGCTCCAACGCGACTTCAGCACCAGCCGGAACACGAACGCGTAGATCGCGAGGTTGACCAGCGGGAACAGCACCGACCAGAAGAAGCCCATCGTCGAGCCGACGTAGCGTCCCTTGAGGTCGCGCACGACGAAGTCGCGCACGAGGTGCTTGTGGCGACGCAGCGAGCTGACGAGTTCGAACACGTGGCCGGCCGCTCTCGCTACAGGATCCGCTTGCCCATCGCGGACAAGATGAGTTGCACCGCGAACTCGGCCGTCTTGTTGCGCTCGTCGAGGATCGGGTTGATCTCGGTCACCTCGAGCCCGAGCAGCTTGCCCGACTCGGCGGCATGCTCCATGACCAGGTGCGACTCGCGGAAGTCGGTGCCGCCGGGCACCGGCGTGCCGACGCCGGGCGCGACGCTCGGATCGGTGCCGTCCATATCGAACGACAGGTGGAACCCGGCCGTGCCGTCGGTCGCGATCGCGATCGCGCGGCGCATGACCTCGTTCATGCCGTACATGTCGATCTCGCGCATCGTGAAGACCTTCACGCCGCTCTCGCGGATCACGTTGCGCTCGAACTGGTCGAGGTCGCGCACGCCGACGATCACCGCTTTGGACGGGTCGACCATCGGCACGCGCTCGCCCATGCGCACCAGGTCCGGCGCGCCGTAGCCCATCACCGAGGCGCACGGCATGCCGTGGATGTTGCCCGAGGGGCTGGTGTCGGGCGTGTTCATGTCGCCGTGCGCGTCGAACCAGATCAGACCGATCGGCTGTCCGCGGCGGTGGTGGAACGAGCTGATCGCGGCGACGGTGCCGATCGCGATCGAATGGTCGCCGCCGATCACCAGCGGGAAGGCGCCGTCCTCGAGCACCTTCTCGACGCGCGCCCGGAGGCGCCGGCAGCAGTTGGCGATCTCGAACAGGAAGCGCGCGTGCGGGTCACGCGGCTGGCGCGACTCGGGCTGGGGCACGGCGACGTTGCCGCGGTCCTCGCATTCCAGCCCCAGGCGCTCGATGCCGGCCTCGAGACCCGCGATGCGCACGGCGCTGGGGCCCATGTCGACCCCGCGGCGGCCGCCGCCGAGGTCCATGGGTACGCCGATCATGGCCACTTTGCTCAGCATGGGGGGAGGCGGGCAGCGAGGCGTGCGCGAAGGGGGGAAATCGGTCCCTGGTGACTCCGCACTGTACCCGATCGTTACCGCAAGCCCAGGCTTGGGCCCGGCCCGCGGCCCGCGCCGTGACGGGACGGTCAGCGCGAACCGATCGAGCGCTCGATCAGCACGCCCAGGAGGAACAAACCGCCGCCCAGGGCGAGTCCCTGGAACTCGGTAGCCATGGACTTCAGTCCCTGGTCCTCCAGGCCCTCGCTGATCGAGATGAACACCCCGATCAGGACCACGAGCAGGCCCGCTCCCTCGAGCACCTTGGCCACCCACCACAGCACGCGCTTGTCCATCGGCGGCGGGACTCTAGCGACGGCCGGGGGCGGGCGCGACGGAGCGGGGGCGGAGCTCGACGACCGACCGCATCGTCGCCGGTCTGGAACGCTCGGCGCGCGAACACGCATCCGAACGCGGGCTCCGATCCTCATCCGCAGTTCGGCACGTCGATCGCCGCCTGGAAGAACCGCGCGTAGCCTCTCGCACATGACCGAGAACTCCCCTCTCGCGCCGCAGCCATCCTCGGACAGCGCCGTGCGCGCGTCGGAGCCCAAACACTGCAGCTCGTTCCGTGACTTCGTCGAGCGAGTGGTCCTCCCGCGACTGATGGCGAGCCCAGCGCACACGCGCCTCGACGGACAAGAGGGCGTCGGCAACCGAACGGTCGCCGGCCGCTTCTGGTTCGACGACGAGTACTGGAAGGTCCACTCGGACACGCATTACGAACCGCTGCTCCTGGCGTACTGGCACGCGCGCGCTCACGGCGAGCTCTCGACCTTCGCACGCACCTCCACCGCGAGCGGCGACCGCCTCGCGCTCAACGCCGAGTTGACGCGCCTTCGCGGCGGCCGGCCGCAGCACCTGTACATCTACAGCGAGTGATTCCCGTCAGGCGCGGCCAGCGCGTCGCAATCCTCGCCACGGCTTGACCGCACGCGAGCCCTGCGTTGAGGTCGTTGCATCCCGACTGCGCTGGCCACGCTTCGCAGACGCCCGCGCTCGCGATCGAGTGGCCAACGGACAGCACTTCCCCATGCCCGAAACCAACACCTTCACCTTGTTGTGGTCCGTCGCCGACTTGCTCCGCAGCGACTTCAGGCAGTCGGACTACGGCAACGCAATCCTGCCGTTCACTGGCTGCGGCCCAACTCCCGTTCTTCCCAGTCGCGGACGGCATCCATCAACCTTCGCAGCGCATGACTGCAGAGTTCCTGCGCGACGGCCTCGAAATCGGAATGCACCGCGACTTCGTGCGCCGTCGAACGTCAGGTAGTCAGAGCGAGTCCGCGCCGTGGGTACGGCCGGCAGACGCTCCGCAAGCGAGGTGCACGCCATGACCGACCAACCGTCCGAGCCGCGTTCCTCCCTCGTCCTGTACCAGACCGAGGACGGGCGCATCCGTGTGCAATGCCGCTTCGAGGGCGAGACGATCTGGCTGACCCAGGCGCTCATGGCGGAGCTGTTCCAGAAGGACGTGCGGACCATCAACGAGCACCTGGTGAACGTCTTCGAAGAGGGCGAGCTCGACCGCGCCTCAACTATCCGGAGTTTCCGGATAGTTCGAACCGAAGGCGCCAGGCAGGTCGCGCGCGACATCGAGCACTACAGCCTCCCCGCGATCCTGGCCGTCGGCTACCGCGTGCGCAGCCCGCGCGGCACGCAGTTCCGCCAGTGGGCAACCGCCCGCCTAACCGAGTTCCTGGTGAAGGGTTTCACCATGGACGACGAGCGCCTGAAGCACCCGCCGGGCCCGGGCGTGCCCGACTACTTCGACGAGCTGCTCGAGCGCATCCGCGACATCCGCGCCAGCGAGCGGCGCATGTACACGCGCCTGCGCGACATCCTCGCGCTCGCCGCCGACTACCGCGCGAGCGAAGCCGACACGACCAAGCTCTTCCAGGTGGTCCAGAACAAGCTCCACCACGCCGTCACCGGCATGACCGCGCCCGAGCTGATCGCCGCGCGCGCCGATGCGAGCAAGCCCAACATGGGGCTGACGACCTGGAAGTGCGGCGTCGTGCAACGCGGGGACGTCACGGTCGCCAAGAACTACCTGCGCGAGGACGAGATCACCGAGCTCAACCGCATCGTGGTGATGTTCCTCGACTACGCCGAGGATCAATCGCGCCGCAAGCAGGCCATCCACCTCGCCGACTGGGCGCGCAAGCTCGACGAGTTCCTGCGCTTCAACGAGCGCGCCGTGCTGCCCGACGCGGGCCGCGTGAGCCGCGAGGACGCCGACGGCAAGGCGCAGGCCGAGTTCGAGCGCTTCGCCGCTCGTCGCCGCGAGCTGGCGGAGGCCGAGGGCGAGGCCGACACGCTCAAGGCGCTCGAAGCGCTCGCGAAAGAGCTGCCCACGCGCAAGCGACGCAAACCCAAGGACGAGTCGTGAGCTTCCCGAGGTACCCAAAGTACAAGCCCAGCGGCGTCGAGTGGCTCGGCGGGGTGACGTTGCTCGAACGCATCAACGATGCTCGTCACGGGCGAACTGACGGGGCAGGACAAGCTCGCGTACGTGAACCAAGTGCTGCGCAGCAAGTTGCTGGAGTCGGCGACGCTCCAGCAGCAAGCGGCGAACAACTCCGACGGCGTTGAAAGAAACCGTGTCGGCCTGGGAAGCGCCAAGGCACGTCGGCGTCGCGTCACCACGAAAACCTCAACGCACCTCGATCCAGGCGATGGCCGGCTCGCCCGCGTACTCGCGGCCTTCCCACACGAAGGCGCGATCCAGAAACTCGCCGATAACACCGGCGGCGTACCCGCGGGCCGTGTCGGGCTCCCAGATGTTGCCGACGAGGCACAGCCGCTCGCGCGCACTGTTCTCGACGTTGGTGACCGTCTCGAACTCGTCTGTGTGCGCGCCCAGGCGCTCGCCGGCAGGAACAGCCTCGATGGCGGCGAACAACTTGTCCGCCACATCCCGAACGAGCAGCGGATCCACGTGGATCACGTGGAGCGTGTCGGAAATGAAGTGTGGCCGCGACAACACCAGTCCGTCGGCCCACATCGCGATGTAGAACGCGTCGGGCGCCGCTGGCGCAGTCGCAACGCTCGCGCCCCTCACGGCCCACGTGAACACTGCCGCCTCGCCATCGGAGGCTCGCACGAGCAGCGGGGCGCGCTCGGACCGGGCTTCACGCGCGCCGACGTCGCGCGTGCCAGCGCACGACGCGATCAACGCAGACGCCACGAGAGTTGAGATCGTTCGTGCGAGCTTCATTCAAGGTGCGGGCGTGCTTCGGCCAAGCACACGTCGCTGGGCGACAGCGACTCTACCGACGCACTGGGCCGGGCGCGGCAGTGCGGGGGCGCAACTCCATCACGCACGTCCAGCTGGTGGAGTCCGAAAGGCGCTTCGCGCTCGTGACAACGAGTTGCCGGCCCGCGTGCTCAACCACCGAGGTCGAGCGACCGCCGACCTCCCAACCATCGGGCGAAGCGACGTGCAGCGGCGCGCTGAGGCGAGTGGACGGAAAGAGTAGAAGTCCACCGATGCCATCCGTGGCGAGCACTTCACTTCGACCGTCGCCGTCCCAGTCCGGCACGGGCCACGCGTTGGGCCACCCTGCTGAGCACGCGGCAAACAACACGGGCTGGATCGCCGCCATCTGGCCTTCGGGCCGGGCGACATCCGGAATCACGGCCCACAGGCAATCGCGCGCGTAGGTTCCGATGTGTGAACGGTGATCGGAGAACGAAGCGAGCACGCTGTCTCCGTCGAACGCCACGACGGTGTGGACATCGAACGTCGGCGACAGCTGAGCGAGCGTTTGGTCGCTCAGTATCGGCGACGCGCCCGTCATGCGGACATCCACCCGACGCGGGCCAAAGTACTGGCTGGACAGCAGCAGAACGACGCGGTCGCGTGCTTCACCCATCACGGTGGAGTCGCACCGCGACCATCGCCAATCGAACGGTGCGGCCTGGACCGTGCTCCACAACTCCTCGAGGGTGCGACCATCGAAGACCACGAGCTGATCGATGCCCTCGCGCACGCCCACGAGAGCCACCTCCGACTCGCCGTCGCCGGTGATATCGGCGAGGCTGTGAAGCCTGAACGAGATACCCGACTTCGCGAATCGCGCGGATCGTGCCCGCACGGTGCTGCTCGCCGCGTCGCTGAGCGACACGAAGATGTCGCCGGGGCACAAGTGATCGTCGTAGACCCATTCACGCCAGGCGATGACGACACGGCCGTCGGCCGCGGCGACGGCAACCGGGCGGTACGGCTCCGGCACGAAGTGGAACTCGGCTTCTGAGTCGTCGGGTGGTTCGGGGATCTCGGGTTGACCGGAATCCGAACGCCGAACGGGGCTGAGCTTGTTCCAAAGCGGCTCGCCCTCAGGCCCCCATCCCTCCAATCGATCGGACCACTGAACGCCCTCGAACTCGTCGAGCCCGTTCGCATGCCCATCGACTTCCAAGGGCATGCGCAAGACGCCGCTCCCCGCACTGAGCAGAATCAGCTGTGCAGGAGCGCCGTCGGCAATAGCCGCCGCACTGAAGCCTCCTCGCACTCGATCTCCCACCAACGCGCCGATCGGCGCACTCAACTCGACGCCCGCGAGCACGACCGTCGACGACGCAACGCTCGGCGCACTCGCGCTCGTGTCTTCAGGCAGCGGCGCGCACGCAACGCTCGCGACCAACGCAGCGAAGAGCAGCGCCACGCCGCGCGAGCAACGATTCAGGGTGTCGACTCTCAAGGGCTGGGCGGCCCGGGGGTAGCGAGGCTACTCGGCGCGTCGACGCTGCGCGAGTCGGGACGAGCCGCGTCTCGCGCCGGGCGCCCGCACGTCTCGCGTTCAAAGCGAGATCAGCCGTCAATTCAAGCTCGGCAGCGCGTGCAGGTGCTCGGGAGCAAAGTGCCCCGTGTGTTCGGCGGGCAGGCGCGTCCCATGCGCGATCCACGCCCTGATCGGCCCAACGTGCGCGTCGCACCGCGCCCTCCTCCTCGAGTCATTCCGCGCTGCACGCGGGCGTCACAGCAGGCCCGCGCTCGCGCCGCTACGGAGCAGTGAGCGCGACCGGCTCGAACGAAGGCTCAGCACCCCGGAGTCAAAAAAAGGCGCCGCACTGGGCCAGCCCGCAGAACGCGGTGGCCCCGGACCTCGGCCACGTTGCTCCGGAGCAACACCGATCGAGAGGAAGACACCGCTCGGCCCTACGACCAAGCCGCTCGTTCGAACAACTCGGCCCCACCGAGGAACACGCTCGCCCATCAACGGCGGAACTCCAGCGACGCGTCAAGCGCATGCGGAGCGCGAACCCACACGTACAAGCGTCGCCGAGCGCTTGTGCGCCTTCGGCGCGGGTCTCTACCTTCGAGGCCATGAGCGCGCCGAGTCGAGAGCAACTGCTGAGCGAGTTCCTGGGGTTGTGCGAACGCGGCACGCCGCAGGACGTAGAAACGTTGCTCGAGGCCCATCCGTGGGCGCGCGAGAGCGTCGCGGAGTGGCGCAAGATCTTCGAGCTCGGCCGCAACTCGGCCACGCTTGTGCTCGACAGCCAACGCGCGCGCCGGACGAGCAATCCCACTCCGCCCGATCCCGCGCTCGGCGTGGTGGCGCGCATCGCGTCGCGCACGCGCCCCAGCGAGCGCTACCGCATCGAAGGCGAGCTCGCGCGCGGCGGCATGGGCTCGATCCAGCGCGTGTGGGACGAGGACCTGCGGCGCGAGCTGGCGCTCAAGCGCGCGCTGCCGCCCGAGCCCGGCGGCGCGGCGGAGTCCTTCGACTCGCGCGAGCGCACGCGACTCTCGCGCTTCATCGAAGAGGCGCGCGTGACCGGGCAACTCGCGCACCCCGGCATCGTGCCCGTGCACGAGCTCGGCGTCGACGCCGAGGGCCGCGCGTACTTCACGATGAAGCTCGTGCAAGGCGCGACGCTCGAAGAAGTCTTCGATCGCGCGCGCGCCGGCGACGCGACCTGGAGCCGAACGCGCGTGCTCGACGTTTTGCTGCGCGTGTGCGAGGCGATGGCCTACGCGCATTCCAAGGGCGTGATCCACCGCGACCTCAAGCCGGCCAACGTCATGGTCGGCGCGTTCGGCGAAGTGCACGTGATGGACTGGGGCTTGGCGCGCGTGCTCAGCTCGGAGGGCGAGGACGCGGCGCGTGGCGAGCAGGCGCGCGACGACGCGAACGAGCAGCACGACGCGCCGCACGGACCCGCGTCGGAGGACTCCTCCTCGCGCACGCTCGAAGGCGACGTGCTCGGCACGCTGGCCTACATGTCGCCCGAACAGGCGCGCGGCAAACTGTCCGAGATCGGGCCCGCGACCGACGTGTACGCGCTGGGCGCGATGCTCTACGAGTTGCTCGCCGGCTACGCGCCCCACAAGCCGCCGGGCGAGCGCGCCGATGCGGCGGAGCTCTGGCGGCGCGTGCGCAGCGGCAAGGTCGAACCGCTCCCCGAGAAGGCAGCGCCGCCCGAGCTCGCCGCCATCTGCGAACGCGCGCTCGAGCCCGATTGGCGCCGGCGCTACGGCGACATGTCGGCGCTCGCCGAGGACTTGCGCGCGTACCTCGAGGGTCGCGTGGTGCAGGCCTACCGCACGGGCGCGTGGGCCGAAGCGCGCAAATGGATGCAGCGCAACCGCGCGCTCGCCAGCGCGCTTGCCGCGGGCCTCGTGGCCGTCTTCGTCGGACTGGTCGTAGCGGTGATGCTGCGGCGCGAGG
Organism: Planctomycetota bacterium; assembly: GCA_016795325.1. Lineage (GTDB taxonomy): Bacteria > Planctomycetota > UBA1135 > UBA1135 > WYBT01. The sequence goes on along the minus strand of JAEUHY010000015.1, from coordinate 758,180 downwards.
CCGACCAGAACGCGCTCGCCGCGCAGGCCAGCGCCGCGCGCGCGGAGGAACTCGCGCGCCTCGCCGACGAGCGGCGTGCGCAGGCCGAAACGGCGCAGGCCCTCGCCCAGGAGCAGAAACTCGCCGCCGAGCGCGCCGCCGAGGAGACGCAGCTCGTGGCCGACTTCCAGACGCGCATCCTCTCCGACCTGTCGCTGGCGGACTTCGGCCGCGAGCTGCTCGCGGGAGTCCGCGAGGAACTGCGCCGCAACGAGAACTCCAGGCCCGCGTCCGCGCCGTCGCGCGACGCGCTCGAACAAGCGCTCGCAGGCGTGAACGCGAGCAACGTCGCGCAGCGCGTGCTCGAGGCGCAGCTGTTCGAGCCGGCCGTGCGCTCGATCGACGCGACCTACGCCGATCGGCCGCGGCTCGCGGGACTGCTCTATGCGCCCGTCGCCGAGGTGCTGCGCGAGCTCGCCTTGTACGAGAGCGGCGAGCGCTGCGCGCGCGCGGCGTACCAGGCCAAACGCGAAGCGCTCGGCGCGCAGCACCGCGAGACGCTCGCCGCGCTGGCGAACCTCGCGCTGCACCTGCGCGGCCTGGAGCGGCGCGCCGAAGCCGAACCGCTGCTGCGCGAAGCGATCGCCGGAATCGAGCAGCTCTCGGAGGAAGAGCGCGTGGTGCTCCCCACGCTGCAGTCCAACCTCGCGCTGCTGGTGGGCGCGCGCGGCGAGCCGGACGAGGCCGAGGCGCTGCTGCGCGCAGCCCTCGCGCGCCAGCGCGAGTTGCTCGGCGAACAGGATCCGGCGACCAACTCGACCAAGTACAACCTGGGCGAACTGCTCCAGCGCCTCGGACGGCTGAACGAGGCCGAACCCTTGCTGCGCGACGCCCTGCAGTTCACGCGTGCGAACGAAGGCGACGGCGCGCTGAGCTCGCTGACGATGTGGAACACTACGGCGCTCGTGGTGCGCGCGCTCGGCAAGCTCGACGAGGCGCTCGAGCTCGCGCGCGAGGGCTACGAGCAAGCGCGCGCGGAGCTCGGCGACGCGCATCCACTCACCGCGACCTTCGCCGACACCTTGGGTCTGGTGCACTCTCGCGCGGGCCGGCACGCCGAGGCCGAGCCGCTCTTCCGCAGCGCGCTCGCAGGCCTCGCTGCGGCGCACGGCGAAGACCACGCCTACGTGCGTCAGGTCAAGCACCACCTCGCGACGTCGTTGCGCGCGCTCGGACGTCGCGCCGAGGCCGAGCCCCTGGCCCGCGCGAGCTACGAGGGGCTCGAGCGCACGGTCGGCAGCGCGCATCGCGACAGCGCGCTGGCCGGCAACCTGCTGGCGACGTTGTGGTTCGAGCTGGGGCGGCTCGACGAAGCGCAGGAGCTGTGGACCGAGCTCGCGCAGGGCCAGCGCGCGAGCGCCGGCGGAGGCACTCCGGAGTTGGCGACCGTGCTGGGCAACCTCGGTGCGTTGCTGCGCAGCAAGGGCGACTTCGCCGGAGCGGAGCCCGTGCAGCGCGAACTCCTGACGCTGCGCCGCGCGCTCAACGGCGAACGTTCGCCCGAGACGCTCGATGCACAGCACAACCTCGGCGGCTGCCTGCGGCGCACCGGCCGGCCGGAAGAAGCGCTCGAGCACTACCGCGCCGCTCTCGCGGGGCGCGTCGAACGGCTGGGGCGCGAGCACGACCTGAGCCTGTACTCGCAGACCGGCCTCGCGCTCACGCTGATCCTGGTGCGGCAGGAGGAAGAGGCGCAGGCGCTGCTGCTCGAGTTGCTCGAAACCCTGCGCAAGACTCCGGGTCGGCTGCCCGAACTCGCCCGCGAAGCCGCGAGCGCGCTGCGCGATGTGTACCGCGCGCGCCACGAGCGCGAGCCCGCCGCCGGCTTCGACGCGCGCGCCGCCGAACTCGAGAGCGAGTGGCTCGGCGGGCGCTGAGGCGCTTGGGTCAGTTCCGCGAGCCCGCGCGCGCCGGCGCGAGCAACGCAACTTGCCGCAACACCGCGTCCGCGATGCGTTCGGCCGTCAAGGTCGAGGTGTCCGCGTCGGGTTTGTACGAGCAGTAGTCCGGCGCAGTGCTGACGACCTTCTCGCCCAAGCCGAAGAGCTCGATCTCGGGCGCGGAGGTCGGAGCGAAGAACACGACCGTGCGCACGTTGCGCGCCAGCGCGACGTGCAGGCCGAGGCTGTCGCTCGTGAGCATCAGATCGCAGCGATCGACCAGCGCCGCGAACTCGAGCAGCGCGTTGTCGACGCCCGCGTCGACCAGACGCACGCGGGAGCCGAGCTGCGCGGCGAGCCGCTGGTTGCGCTCGCGTTCGTCGGCGCCGCCGAAGAGCACGAAGGTCGCCGCGCCGCCGAGGCCCGCGTGGATGCGCTCCGCGGTTTCGACCGTGCGCTCGACGGACAGCATCTTCGAACGCCAACGCCCGCCGGCGCCGGTGTTGAGTCCGATCACAGGTCCGCGCGCGCGCAGCGCGTGGCGCTCTTCGAAGGCCTGCGCGAACAGCGCATGCCGCGCTTCGAACTCCAGGCGCGGCTTGCCCAGCGAGAGGCCGAGCATCGAACACAGGATCTCGGGATGGCTGCGGCGGTTCTCGACCTTGAGCTGGTCGGCGCGCGCCTTGCCGTGCACGGAGAGCAGTCCCATGTCGAACCACGGCGCGACGTCGCGCGTGTAGGCGCGCCGGCCCTCGGCGTCGAGGTGCGCGCCCGAGAGCTTCGCCGCGTGCAAACGCGAAGCGAGCGCGCACAGCGGCTGTTCGTCGTCGAGCGAGATCACCCACCCAAAACGCCGGCGCGCGAGTTGGCTCGCGAGCTCCTCGCTGCGCTCGGGGGCGCGCGCGTCGAAGGTCACGACCTCGCCGACTTGCGGATGCAGGCGCACGAGGTCGAGCGCGTCCGGCGCCGTTAGCCAGGTGACGCGCGCACCGGCGTGCCGCTCGTGCAGTCCGGGCAGGATCGCGGTCGTGCGCACCACGTCGCCCAGGGCGCCGGTCTTGAGGATCAGGATCTCGAACACGGTTGCGGTGGGTTCTAGCTCGCGCCGGGGCGGCGGCGCAATCAAGCTCGGGCGAAGATTGTCGGCCAGCAACGCCGCGCGACGCGAGCTTTCGTGGTTTAGCCGCCGCTCACAACGGCGACGATGTCGAGTTCGTCGCCGTCGCGCACCAGGGCGCCCGCGGTGAGCAGCGCGCCGCCGCGCGCGACGTTCGCCACCGGCCGGCCCGCGTTGACCATCGCCGGGGCCGCCGCCGGAACGCGCTGGGCGAGCTGGGTGAGAAGTTCTTGCGCGGTGCAGGGCAACTCGAGCGCGACCTCCAGCGCTTCGAGCGCGCGGCCGCCCGGATGCAGCGCAGCCGCGGCGCCGATGCCTCGCACGCGCACGCGCCCTGGACGGCGCTCGCCCGCCGCTGCGTCGCGCGGACCGGCGTGCGGGGCTGAGTCGCTCGCCGTGCCGCGTCTCGAGTTGCTCACCGGTTCGTTCGTCGCGCCAGTTGCTGGTCCGCTCTGCTCGCCGCGTGCCAAGTCGCTCGCCGTTTCGCTGGTGGTGTCGCTCGGCGCGGCCTCGGACGCGGCCGCACTCCAGCTCCAGCGCCCGGCGCTCTGCGCTGCGCGCACCGCGAGGTACTCGGGCAACACACCGGGCGCGTCGAGCCGCACACGCGCCCACTGCGGCCGCTCGTCGTCGCCACTCGCACCCCATGAGCGATTGAGTTCGCGCTGCGCGAGCGAGAGCTCTGCACCCGCGCGCAGCAGCGCGCCGCGGCCGCGCAACGCGACCCACTGCGGCGCGAGCGCGGCCTCGAGCGCTTCGATGTCCGTCACGCCGTCGCTGAGCAGCGCCGCGGCCGAGAACGAGCAGAAGCCGAGCGCGTCGAGCGCGTTGCTCCAGTCCTCGTGCCAGGCGACGAGCAGTCCCTTGCCGCGCGGAGCGCGCGGGTCGAAGGCTTCCTCGGGCAACTCGAAACCGCCGCGCGCGCACCATTCGCGCAGCTGCGCCGCGTCGACGGACTGGAACGGAAAGGTCCGCATCGAATCGCCGCCGCGCGACGACACGCACTGGCCGAGCAACGCGGCGAGGTTGTCGTCGGGGCGCACCGACGCGCCCTTCGCGCACGTGTGGCGCGCTTCGAGCCCGAGCGCGCGCGCCAGTTCGCGCGGACCGCGCGCGACAAGGCGCCCCAACTCGCTCGCTCCCGACACGCACTCGCGCAGCACACGTTCGAACCCCGCGCGATCACCAAACTGCGGCGCGTCGAGGCGCGCGCCTTCTTGGGCAGCGATCGCCAGCAACGCGAGAGCGGCGCCCGCTTCCTTCGCGTCGAGCCCGAGTTCGTCGCACAACGCGAGCAGCGCGAGCGCGTCGTCGAAGCCGTCGAGCCCGAGGTTGAGCCCGAGCGCGTAGCTCGCGCCGAAACGCGCCGGCTGCAGTCCGCCGCTCGAGGTGCGGAACTCCCAACCGCACGGCGTGGGGCAACCCTGGCACCCGTGCGCGCGCGTGCGCTGCTCGCCGATGTCGCGCGCGAGCTCCCGCACGTTCGCGGGCGCCGCCTCGCGTTCGAATGCGCGAGTTCGCAACTCACCGCTCGCGCCCAGCGACTCGAGCTGTTCGAACGTGCCGCCCTCCGCGCGCGCCGCGAGCCGCGGAGAAGCGAGCAGCGCCTGCGTGAGCTCCGAATCCGCGCGGGACGCAACGCTCGGCGCACGTACGCACACTGCGGCAAGACCCAGGCGCCCGAGCGCCGCGCCCAGGCCGCCGCGTCCGACAAAGTGCGGCGTGTCGCCGCTCGCGGCGAGATTGGCGAACGCGACGCCGCGCCGCCCCGCCGGTCCGTTCGCGAGCACGGCGCAGGCGCCGAAGCGCTCGCGCAGACGCGCGTGCAACGCTCGCGGACTCTCGTCGAGCGCCGCGAAGTCGCGCTCGAGCCGCACGCTCGCGTCGGATTCGATGACGAGCACGTCGCCGCGCTCCAAGTGCGGCCCTTCTTCGCTCGACTCGAGCGCGAGTGCGTCGGCGACGCTCGCCAAACGTCGCGCCAGCTCGCCGCCGACAAGCCCCTCCGCAAACAAGCCCGTCAACGGCGCACGCGAGGCGACCGAAGCGCGCGCCGCGGTCGGAGCGCCGCGTTTCACACACTCGCCGACGGACACGACGAGCGGCGCCGGCCGGCCGGCGCGCGCCGCCTGCGCGATCCAGGCGAGCCCGAGCGCGCCGCCGCCGAGTTGGGCGAAGTCCGGGTACTCGCTCCCCCACTCCGCCAGCGACGCGCAACGCGCGGCGCCAGAGCTGCCGCCGCGCAACGCGCCGAGGTCGACGCGCAGCACACGCAAGGCGATCGTTTGAGGTGACGTTCGAGACATCGAGGCCGTGGGCGCGTAACGCCTGCGACGGAACAGCGTAGTCGCGCGGTGCTCGAACACCCCCGCGGTGAAACCACGACTGCTGTAGCTGGATCGTCCTGCCCCGCGGCCCTCGCTGGACGGAGCTGCGTCGTGGGCCAGCACAGCAAGCGCTGGCGAGCGCGCACTTCGAGGATCGGCCCCGCCGCGACCCAGGGGTCGGCGCAGCGACCTGCGTGCGCTCGAGCGCTTGTGGACTGGGTCCATGAGCTGGCCAGGGGCCGGAGCGCTCGAACCCGCCCCGCGCGGCGCGTCCCGAGTTGTGCACGTCGACAACTGGGCTTAGTTTCCTCCACCCGCCAGCGCAGCGCAGCGGGCCCGATGTCCACGGCGCGCAGCGCCGACTCCAGCCGCCCCGCCCTCCATCCACCCACCGCAAGGCACCGTGTTCGGTTCCCTTCCCGTCGGACGCCTCTTCGGCATCACCGTGCGCGTGCACTGGCTGTGGCTGGCCATGGTGCTCGCGCTGCCGCTGTTCTTCGACGAGCAGCCGCTGGCGACGGTGATCGCCTTCCTGGTGCTGTTCGGCGTCGTGCTGCTCCACGAACTCGGCCACAGTCTGGTGGCGCGCCAGTTCCGGATCCGCACGCTCGACATCACGCTCTGGCCGCTGGGCGGCATGGCGCGCATGGACCGCATCCCGGAGAGCTCGAAGATCGAGTTCTGGATCGCGATCGCCGGACCGCTGGTGAACTTCGCGCTCGCTGCCTTCGGCGGCGCGCTGCTCTTGATCCTCGCCTTGAGCGACGTCTCCGCGAACTTCGACGACCTGCGCTTCTCGCCGGTTGAGATCGCCTGGGGTTTCGTGTTGATGAACCTCGCGATGGGCGGCTTCAACTTGTTGCCCGCGTTCCCCATGGACGGCGGCCGCGTGCTGCGCGCGGGCCTGGCGCTGTTCGTCGATTGGGTGCGCGCCACCGCACTGGCGGTGTTCGTGGGCCGGATGTTCGCCTTCGCCATGATCGCGCTGGGGCTCGCCGGCCTGCTGTTCGAGTGGCCCAACACGATGATGCTGCCCGTGCTGGGCGTGTTCATCTGGCTCGCGGGCGCGAACGAGCTGCTCCACGTGCGGATGCGCCGCGCGCAGACCGATCCACGCTTCGCCGCGTTCGGCTTCCGGCCGCCGTTCAACGGCGCGGACACGCCGCCGTTCCCGCCGCAAGCTCCGCCGCCGCCGGGCGCTGGGTCGAGCGACGATCCCAGCGGCGCGCGGCGTCCCGAGGCGACGCCGCCGGACCTCGGCGCCGGTCCCGCGGAAGGCAAACGACTGAGCGACGAAGAGCTCGAGCGCCTCGAGCGTTTCCAGGGCCGCATCCGGCCGCGCAAGGACGAGTAGACCAAGGACGGGCGGACGCGGAGCTCCACGCGCCGCGAGGCACGACTTGCGCTGCCCCGCTCAGGATCGAGTGACGCCGCGTGCGGCTCAGGCCTCGAGCAGCAGAAGTTCCGAGCAGAAGCCCGGCCCCATCGCGAGCAACAGGCCGCGCTGGCCAGCGCTCGGCGGACGTTCGAGCAAGGTGCGCTCCAGGATCACGAGCACCGAGGCGCTCGAGAGGTTCCCGATGCGGCGCAGGCTGTCCCAGGACAGCGACAGGTCCTGGTCGGACAACCCGAGCGAGTCGCGCGCCGCCGCGAGCACCTTCGGACCGCCCGGGTGGCACACCCAGAAGTGGATGTCCTTGCGCGCGAGGCCGTGGCTGGCGAGGAACGCGTCCGCGTCGGGGCCCAGACGTTCGCGCGCCACCGTCGGCACGGCCGGCGAGAGCACGATCGAGAAGCCGTGCTCGGAGATGCTCCAGCCCATCACGTCCTCGGTGCCCGGATAGAACACCGAGCGCGTGTCGACGATGCGCGGGCCGCGCGCGGCGCGCTCGGCGCCCACCACGACCGCGGCCGCGGCGCCGTCGCCGAACAGGCCGCTCGAGATCACGTGCGCGAGCGAGGTGTCGTTCTTCTGCCAGGTCAGCGAGCACAGCTCGACCGAGAGCACCACGACCACGCCGCGCGGCATCCCGCGCACGAGATCCGCGGCGCGCGAAAGCGTCGAAGCACCGGCGACGCAGCCCAGCCCGAACAGCGGCATGCGCTTGATGTCGGGCCGGAAGCCGAGGCGATTGCACAGCCGCGCGTCGATCGAAGGCGACGCGAGTCCGGTGACGGTCGTGAACACGATGGCGTCGACGTCGCGCGGCGCGAGCCCGGCGCGTTCGAGCGCGGTGCGCACGGCGCGCTCGCCGAGCTCGAGCGCGTGCTCGATCCACAGATCGTTGAACTGCCCGAAGGTCTCGGTGCGCTCGTAATGTTCGAGCGGCAGCACAAAATGCCGCGTCTCGACGCCGCACGCGCCGAGCAGGGCGTCGAGTCGCGAAACGACCGACGGATGGTCACGCCAGACGCTCGCGAGCCGCTGAACGACTTCCTTCTGGGTGTGGACGCGGGACGGGAACGCGCTGGCGACAGAGGCGATCTTCATGCTTTGAGTCGGGGCAAGAGGTACGGCGTGCGGCGGCGGTAGAGCTCGAAACGCTCGCCGTAGCGAGCCAGGTAGCGCGCTTCCTTGTGGAGCGGAGCGAGCGCGCAGTACGCGGTCCAGACCAGCGCCAACGCGAGACGGTCCAGCGTCAGCGTCGGTCCGGTCCAGAGCGTGAGAGCGAAGGCGAGGTAGACGGGCTGGCGGCAGCGGCGGAACAGCCCGTGGGTCGGAAAGTCGCGGAACTGCGGGCGCTTGCCGCGCAACACGCTCCACCAACCGAGCGAGCCGGTCTGCAGCTCGAGGCCGGCGTTGGCGAGCGCGACGACGAGCAGCGCCCACGACGCGCCGAAGGCGACGATCGAGAGCCACCACCACGCGCCCTCGGCCGCGTACAGCACGATGCTCGACGGCGACCAGAGCGCAAACGTGGCGAGCACCTGCAAGCTGCCGAACAACGCGAAGCTCGTCGTCGAAAGATCGGCGGCGAAGGCGCGCGGAGCGAGGCGCAACAGAACTCCGCGGCCGGCGCGCGAGAGCAGGAACGAGTGCAGCAGCGGAAATTGCAGCGCGAGCGCTGCGTTCGCGGCGAGCGCGCCGGCGCCCTCCAGTCGCCCGAAGCCGGTCGTGAGTCCGCTGTAGAGTCCGGCGATCATCGCGGCGATCGCGACGGCGAACAACGCGTGGTTTGCGACGCCGTAGCTCAACGCGAGGGCGACGCGGGCGACGGGCGAGCTCAAGACTCGACCCCCTTGCGAAGCAGCGCGCTGTAGCCGACCGACACGTCCGCGCTCGGCCGCAGCGAGATCGCCCAACTGCGCAGGGTGCGCAGCAGGTTGACGGACTCTCCCTGCAGCGCTTCGAGCGACAGCCCGCAGCTCCAAGCGCGCTGCGCGAGCTCGTCGGGTCGGATGAACAGCTCCGCGGCGTGCGTGCCCGGCGGAATCAGGCGCACGCCTTCGGCGAGTTGCACGGCGAGCAGCCGCGCCCGCCAGGTGCGGTTGAGCGTGTTGACGAAGGCCGCGCCTCCGGGGCGGAGCACACGCGCCGCTTCGCGCAGCACGGCGGCGCTGTCGGGCACGTGCTCGAGCACGTCGGCGAGGAGCACCACGTCGACGCTGGCGTCGGCGAGCGGCGTGCGCTGCGCATCGGCGCGCACGAAGGCGCCGGCGACGTGTTCGCGCGCTTGTGCGAGGCTCGCGGCGCTGAGGTCGAGCCCGACCACGCGCGCGCCGGACTCGGACAGCGGCCTAGCCAGCAGGCCTCCGCCGCAACCGAAGTCGGCGACCACCTGGCCCTCGAAGCGTTCGCCGAGCCAGTTGCGCAAGACGCGCAAGCGGTGATCGTTCACCGCGTGGAGCGAGCGAAACGCAGGCGAGCGCGCGTCCCACCACGAGCCCGCGTTCCGCTCGTACAGCTCGAGATCGTTGCCGGCCGAGCGGCTGGCGCGCGCGCTCGTCATTGGATCGCGGCCCGCCGCAGCAGCACCGTTCCGCCCTCGTTCTCCAGGCGCAACAGATCACCCGCGACGGAGGCCTGCGTCGCCGCAGCCCCGTCGAACTCGAGCGCGCCCTCGTTCAGCCGCCACACGCCGCTGAGCGTCTGGAACTGCGGAGTGAGACCGCCGAGCACGAGCGCGGCGCCGCTGTAGCTCCCGCCCGACACGCCCGGCTCGACGGCGAAGTGGTAGTGGATGCGCCACAGCGCAACCGCCGCTTCCCCCTCGATCGAGGTGGATTCGAACAGACCGTCGAGGTCTTCGACACGCGCGGGCCGCCAGTCGCGCGCCTGCGGCGTCAACTCCACCGCGCGGCCCTCGCTGGAGACGACGCTCGGCGCAATGCACGCGGCAGGACAGCTCGCGAGAACGACGAACAGCAAGTTACTTCGCACGGGAGTCTCCCGCCGGCGCAGCGGCGCCGAGTGAACGCGCCCGCAGCGCGATCCACAGCTTGAGCTTGTTCTCGACGCGGATCATGCCCAGTTGGCTGGGCGGCTCGACGCCCCAGTCCTTCATCGCCACTTCGAGTTCGCCCTCGATGGCCACGCGCTTGCTCGCGTCGACGCTCACGCGCACCGGGAACGCGACCTCGCGCTCGACGCCCTTGATCGCGAGCTTGCCGAGCGCGACCGCGGTGAGCTTCTGCGCCGCCGCATCGACCTGCGCGTCGCGCACGCCGGTCCAGGTGAAGCGCAACTGCGGATGTGCCTCGACCGAGAGTTGTTCGCGCATGCCGGCGTCGCGGTCCGCCATGCCCGTATCGAGCGAACGTGCATCGACGCGCACCGCGCCGGAACAACCGGCTGCCGGATTGGCGAGGTCGACCTCGAGTTCGCCCTCCACCTTCTGCGTCACGCCGCTGAAGTCGTGGAGCGTGCTCTTGGCGTCGAAACCCACGCGCGAAAGGCTCGGCACGAGCGCCAGCCGCTGGCGGCCGGCGAACGAGAAACTCTGCGAAGGTAGTGAGAAGGACAGGAAGGCGCGTTTGGGCTCGCTCGCTGGCGTCTGCGCCGGCGTGGCCGCGTCGCTCGAGGCCGCGGCGACCGGGTCCGTCGCCGGCTGATCCGAGGTGGGTTGAGCGGAAGGCTGCGCCGGGGCCGCGACGGATGCGGCGGCCGTTTCGCTCGGCGTGTCGCTCGGCGTCGGCGTGACAGCCGCGCTCAGCGGCGCCGGTGTTTCGGCGGCAGCCGCCTCGACCTCCGACGCACGCGCCGTGACCGCCGCGAACGTGCGCTCGAGCCACACGAGCGACGCCGCCTGCTCGGACTGCGTTCGTGCGAGGCTCTGCGAGAGCGCCTCGAGCCGCGCGGCGAACGCGACGCCGTCGGCCTGGGAGCGCGCCTCGAGCTTCGCCAACGCCGCCTGCGCGGCTTGGGCGCGTTCGCTCGAAGCTCCGTCGAGCGAAGCGTGCAGCTGCTCGAGCTGCGGTCCGAGCGCCTGCGTGAAGGCCCCGAAGTCCTCGCGCAACTGCGTCAGGTCGGCGCGCAGCAGCTCGAGCGGATCGGGGCCGCGGGTCGCAGACGCTTGCTGCTCGTCGTGCACGACGAGCGTGATGCGCTGCTTCACGACCGCCAGCGCCGCGATCCCGCCCACTCCGAGAGCGACCAACGCGACGACGCCAACGACTGAGAAGAACTTGCCTGCCATGACGCCCAGTTAAGCAAGCGCCGGGCCACGACCGTCAACGCGCCGCGCCGCCGCGTGGCTGCGGCCCGCCTGCGCCCACGCCGCGGCGAAGCTTGTAGAACTTGCCAGCCCTTGGTGTTTCGTACATAACGGGCCAGCGCAAAGCGCCTCGGAGCGGCGCCCGCAGCGCTCGACACGCACGGCACGCGACGTGCTTCCAAGCTTGGATTGAGCCACCCGACCCACAACCGCTGGCCGACGCTGTGGCGCGTGCTGCTGCTCGCACTGCCCACGCTGTGGCTGGGCTGGCTCGGCGCCAAGCTTCCGACGGATGTCGCCAACCGCGCCCTCAAGGCGCCGGGCACACCTGAGGCGCAGGCGCTGGCGGCCCGCATCGAGGGCTTCGGGCGCGACGAAGAGCTGTTCGCAGTGTTCGAGGCGCTGCCGCTCGGGAGCGGACAACTGCGCGAGCCGGAGCGCCTCGCGCTCGAGCGACTGCGCGGCGAGCTGAGCGCTGTCGCGGGCGTGCGGCGCATCGACGTGGCCCCGCACCAAGGCGACACGCGCATGGGCTGGGCGCTGTCGCTCGACGCGCCGGGCGGCGACTGGACCGCGCTCGTCGAGGCGCTGCAGCAGCGTCTGCGCGACGGAGCGCCGCGCACCGTGCGCGTCTCGATCAGCGGATTGCCCGCCGCCGAGCTCGTGCTCGCGCGCGAGTTGCAAGCCGAACAGGCGCTCGTCGTGCCCTGGGTGGCCGGCGTGTTGTGCGTGCTGCTCCTCGCGCTCTACCGCCACGTCGGGCTCGTGCTCGCGATCCTCGTGCCGCCGGTCTGCTCGATGCTCTGGCTCGGCGGGCTGCAGGCGCTGGCCGGCCGCGAGCTGACGCCCGTGTCCGTGCTGCTGCCTCCGGTAATGCTCACCGTGGGCGTGGCGGCCGGCGTGCATTGGATCGAGGCGTACCTCGAGCGCCTGAGCGACGGTCGGACTCCGACGCAGGCCGCAGCGGCTGCCGTGGACGAGCTGCGCCAACCGGCGCTGCTCGCCGCACTCACGACGGTGATCGGATTCCTCGCACTGGCCTTCAACGCGATCCCCGCGGTGGCCGACTTCGGCGCGCTCGCGGCGCTCGGCGTCGCCCTGACCTACGCCTTCGCGGCCTTCATCACCCCCACGCTGCTCGGCCTGCTCGCACCCGAGCCGCGCTCCGCGTTGCGGCGCCGCGGACGCTCGACGGAAGCCCTCGGCGCGCGCGTCGCGGACTTCCTGGTCGGCCACGCGGGAGCGATCCGAGCCGCGGCCTTGCTGCTGACGCTGGTGGGCCTGGCGCTGTGCACGCGCCTGGAAGTCGACAACGACCCGCTGCGCGTGCTGCCCGCCGACCACCCGTTCCGCACGGAGAGTGCGGCCGTGGCCGAGGCGCTCGGCGGCGCGGAGGTCTTCGACGTGCTCGCGCCCGCGAATTCACCGCTCGCCGATCCCGTGCGCATGGGGCTGTTCGCGGCCGCCGTGTGCGCGCTCGACGGCGTCGCCGGGCCCGCAGGTCCCGCGTGGATCTCCGAGCGCGGCGATTGGCTGGCGCGCTTCGTGCTCGCCCCCGGCGGCAGCGCGCAGCGCGAGTCGCTGTTCCAGAACGTCGAAGCGCGCGCTCGAGCGCTGGGCGCAGACTCCGCGCGCGTGACAGGGCTCGCCGTGCAAGTCGCGCGCGACTCCGGCCGCATGATCCGCGGCGCGCTCGGCGGAGCGCTGGCCGGCCTGGGACTTCTGGGACTGGTGTTCTGGATCGGATTCCGCTCGCTGCGCTTCGCGCTGCTCGCCCTCGTGCCGAACGCGCTGCCGTGCATCGCGGTCAACGCCGCCCTCGCGGCCTGGGGCGCCCCGCTTTCGTTCGCCACGGCGATCATCAGCTCGACGATGCTCGGACTGATCGTCGACGACACGATCCACCTGCTGCACCGCTTTCGCGAACTGCGCGCAACGCACGTCGAACCGCTCGCCGCGATCGAAGCCGTGTACCAGCACGGCGGGCGCGCGATCGTGATCACGTCGCTGACCCTGGCCGCGGGGTTCGGCGCCGGCGCGGTCGGACAGCTGACCACGAGCGTTGAGTTCAGCGTGCTCGCTGCGCTGACGATCGTGACCGCATTCTTCGCTGATCTGGTGCTGCTCCCCGCGCTGCTCGTCCGCACGCGCACCGAGCCGCAGTCGAGCGTGAGCCTGGAGGCGCAATACCCGTGATTGTCGAGAACGACGAACTCTTCGCGCAGGTGCTCGTGGTCGGCGGAGGCCCCGCCGGCGCGGCCCTGGCGCTCGAACTGGCGCGCGACGGCGTCGACGTGCTGGTGCTCGACAGCCAACGTTTCCCGCGCTTCAAGCCCTGCGGTGAGTTCATGAGCCCGCAGTGCGTCCCGCTGCTCGAACGCCTGGGCGCGGCCGACGCCTTGCGCGGAGCAGGAGCGAACGAAGTGCGCGGCATGTTGCTCGCGAGCTACGGCCGCAGCGCCCGCGGCCGCTTCGTCGACATCGGACGCGCGCGCGCGCCGGTCGAGTACGGCTGGGCGCTCCGGCGCGAGGTGTTCGACGCGACCCTGCTCGACCAGGCGCGGCGCGCGGGCGCACGGGTGCTCGAGGGTTGGCGCGTGCGCGAGGTGCTCCGCACGCCCGCCGGACGGGTGATCGGCGTGGAAGCGCGCGACGCGCAGGGCCGCAGCCGCAACGTGCGGGCGAGTTGGACCGTCGGAGCGGACGGACTCCACTCGCGCGTGGCCGGCGCGCTCGGAGTGCAACGCGAGACGCCGCAGCTGCGCCGCATCGCGCTCACCACGCGCTACCGCGGCGTCGCGCACGACGGCTTCGCGCAGGCGCACTTCTTCGACGAGGGCTACTTCGCCTTGGCGCCCGTCGATGCCGGCCTGGTCAGCGTGAACCTGGTGCTGTGGAAGAGCGCCTTCGAACGCGCGGGCCTGCCGCGCGACGAGGCGTTCGAGCACTGGCTCGCGCGCACCCCAGCCGTGCGCGAACAACTCGCCGGCGCCGAGCGCGTGGATCCGTTGCGCGGCATCGGTCCGCTCGCACGCAGCACGACGCGCCAGACCTTCGACGGCGCGGCTCTGGTCGGCGACGCCTGCGGCTACGTCGATCCCGTCACCGGCGAGGGCACGTACTTCGCGTTGCAAGGCGCGGCGCTGCTGGCGCCGGCGCTGCGCGACGCTCTGCGAGACGAGCGCACCGACGCGAGCGCCCTCGATCCGTACCTGAGCGGCCGTGCGCGCGAGATCGCGCCGCGGGCCCGGCTGTGCGGCTGGCTCGTGCACGCGCTCGCGCGCCCGAGCATCGCCCGCGGCGTGTTCTCGTTGCTCGCCTCGCGCAGCGGGCTCGCGGACCTCGCGGTGTCGCTCACTGGCGACTACGCGCCGCCGCGCGAATTGCTGCGGCCGCGAGTCTGGCGCGCGGCATGGCGCGGGGGCGCAAGTTGAACAGCACCTCACGCTTCGGTGCGTACTGGCCGCTGCTGCCGCTCGCGCTCGCCGTCGCGGGTGCGTTGCCGCGCTTGGCGTTCGAGCCCGAACGCGCGCCCGCTCCGCCCGCGACCGAGGCCCGCGCGTACGAGCCGCCGCCGCTGTTCCTCGCGGGCGCCCACGGCGACGGACGCGACGTCGAACTGCAGGTGCTGCGTGCGAACAGCCGCGCGCACCTCACGCTCGACGGCGAGCGCAAGCTCGAATACGAGGTCAGCGGCCACGCACAACTTCTGGCGGACGATTCGCTCGCGGGAGTCGAGCTCGAGTTGATCCCCGTGGCGGGCGCCTCGGCCGTGCAGCGCACGTTGCGCCTGGAGTTGCGCTCCGCTCCCGGCGCCAGCTCGCCGATCCCCGGCCAACACGTCTCGCGCTGCGGGGCCCGGTTGTTCTCCGACGGGCAGTCCGCCGAACTCGAGTTGCTCTGTGCGTGGATGCGCCTGCCGCTGGGCCGTGTCCGCGCCCAGTTGGTCGGCGAGCCCGCGCTCGGGCTCGACACCCTCGCCTTGCGTCCAGCGCCGGAACGCGCACCTTGGGATGGCGCTCCGCGCGGCGTACTGTCGCTCGAACTGGAGTGGAGCAGCGCTCCTCGCAAACGATGAACACCCTGCCCGCACCGCCGGCTTTTGGCTTCGCCCGTCGCGTCGGAGCGCTGTTCGCGCTCGTGGCGTGCGTGCTCGTGCTGCTCTCGGCCTACGTGCGCCGCGAGGTGGATTCGATGCACCGCTCGCTCGAGCGCCTCGCCGAAGAACAGCGCGAAACCGACTCGGCGATGTACCTGCTGCACCACGTGCGCATGCTCGACCTGCACTACCGCAAGTTGCGCAGCGAGGCGTGGACCGCGGACTCGTCCCAGGTCGAGGAGCTGCGCTTCCACTGCGGCCAGGCGCTGCAAACCCTCGCCACGCTCGCGCACGGGCCCGACGGCGACGATCCCTCCGAGCCCGGCCATGCGCACGACGAGGCCCGGCTGTACGACGAACTCGACCGTGGATTGCAGGACTTGCGCGCGCACCTCGACGGCGCGCCCCAACCGGCCTCGGTCGGCGCGGATGTCAACGAACTGATGCGCCTCGCCGAGGTGCTCAACGACGAAGTGCACGCCGAAGAAGCGCGCGCGAGCACGCATCTGTCCGCGGATGCGGACGCGGTGCGTTCCGCTGTGTTCTGGACGGCGCTCCTCGCGCTTGCGGCGCTGAGCGCGGCGCTGTGGCTCGTGCAGCGTTCCGTGGTGCGCCCCGTGCTCGCGCTGCGCGCCGCCGCGCGACGCATCGCAGCCGGCGAACTGAGCCACCGCGTGCCGCTGCAGCGCCGCGACGAAGTCGGCGAGCTCGCGGCGGATTTCAACCGCATGGCGGGCGAGTTGGCGGACATGCACGCCGATCTGGAGCGCCGCGTCGACGAGCGCACACGCGAGTTCCTCCGCGCTGCGCGACTCGCGGGACTGGGCACGATGGCGGCCGGCGTGGCGCACGAAATCAACAACCCGCTGGCCTCGATCGCCTCGTGCGCCGAGGGCCTGAGCCGCCGCCTCTCCAGCGGCCAAGCGGATGCCGCGGAACAACGCGAGTACTTGGAGATCATCGCCAAGGAGGCGTACCGCGCGCACGAGATCACCTCGCGCCTGCTCGAGTTCGCCCGTTCGGAGCCCGGCCCCGTGGTCGCGTTCGGCGCCCAGGAGCTGACGCGCGACCTCGACGTGCTGCTGCGCCACCGGTTGCGCGAACGTGGCCTCAAGCTCGAGTTCGAGTTCGAAGCGGAGCTGGGCGTGCTGACCGGACGGCCCGGCGAGATCAAGCAGGTGCTGCTCAACCTGCTGCACAACGCGATCGACGCCAGTCCGCCCAACGGCCGCATCGTGCTGCGCTGCCGCCGCAAGGACGAACAACTCGTGTTCGAGGTCGAAGACAGCGGCCCGGGGCTGCCGCCGCAGATCGCGGAGCGGGCCTTCGATCCGTTCTTCACCACCAAACCGCCGGGCAAGGGCACGGGCCTGGGACTGTCGATCGTCGAACGCATCGTCAGTTCGCAACGCGGCCGCGTGGAAGCGCTCGACACGGGCCACGGCGCCCTGTTCCGCGTCAGTCTCCCCGCCCCCGCCGAGGTCGCCGCATGAAGCCCCAGATCCTGTTCGTCGACGACGACGAATCGCTGCGCCGGGTCTTGTCGCGCGAGCTGACGCACCTGAACTTCGAGGTCAGCGCGTTCGCCAACGCCGAGGGCGTGCTCGAACACGTGCGCCAACGTCCTCCGGACGCTGCGCTCATCGACCTCAAGCTGCCCGGCGTCGGCGGCCTCGAGCTGCTGCGCCAACTTCGAACCGTCGACGAGCACCTGCAGGCGGTCATGCTCACCGGACACGGCGCGGTCGCCGATGCGGTCGAGGCCATGAAGCTCGGCGCGCACGACTTCCTCACCAAGCCCGTGCAGCTCGACGTGCTCGAGCAGGCGCTGCGCCGCGCGCTCGAGAAGCGCGCGCTGCTCGACAACGTCGAACGGCTCAAGCGCGCCGCCGAACCGGCCCCGAGCACCTCGAAGCTCAGCGGCGAGGGACCGGCGATGACACGCCTGCGCCGCGAGGTGCAACGTGTCGCGGCCAGCACGAGCAACGTGCTCATCCAGGGCGAGAACGGCGTCGGCAAGGAGCTGACCGCCCGCGAGATCCACGCCCTCGGCCCGCGTGCGACGGCGCCGTTCGTGGTGGTCAACTGCGGCGCGATCCCGGTCACGCTGATCGAGAGCGAGCTGTTCGGGCACGAACGCGGCGCCTTCAGCGGCGCCGACCGCCGCCGCATGGGCCTGTTCGAGGCGGCGCACGGCGGAACGTTGTTCCTCGACGAGATCGGCGAACTCCCCCGCAGTGTCCAGCCGGCGCTCCTGCGCGCGCTGCAGTTCGGCGAAGTGCGCCCGGTCGGCTCCGAACGCACGCGCTCGGTCGACGTGCGCGTGCTCGCGGCGACGCACCGCGACCTGCGCGCGGCCTGCGCTTCCGGCGAGTTTCGCGAGGACCTCTACTACCGCGTCTCGACCTTGGTGCTCGAGGTCCCGCCGCTGCGCGCGCGGCGCGAGGACATCGCATCACTCGCGAGCTCGATCCTCGCGCGCGCCGCGGCACGCGCCGGCCGCCGCATGAGCCTGACGCCCTCGGCCGTCGAAGTGCTCGAGCAGCACGACTGGCCCGGCAACGTCCGCGAACTCGAGAACGTGATCGAGCGGGTCGTCGTCATGGGCGAGGACGAGTCCGTCGACGCGCTCGAAGTCGAGCGTTTCCTGCAGCGCCGCGGCGGCAGCGCGCGCGGCGAATTGCCGTCGCTGCAGCTCGAGACGCTCGAGCGCATGGCGCTCGTCGCGGCCATGTCGCGCTTCCGGGGCGACAAGAAGGCGGCCGCTGCGGAGCTCGGCGTCGCACTCAAGACGCTCTACAACATGCTGGATCGCTACGGCATGCGCGACGAAGTCTGGAAGCGCTCCGAGGCCTAGCGCGCTGCTCCCGAAGCTCGTCGCACATCTCGAGGGCCTCGCCGCCCCTGGCGGCGTTGCTCCGGTTCGGCGACCTGTTCAGTTCGCCGGGAATCCTCGCGCCTTGCCGGGAACGCCGACCCCAGCGACAGCTTCGACGGACTTCGGAAGCTGACCACGAGCGCCCGGCGCGCTTCAGAGGTTGCCGAGCGTGATCGCGCCGGTCGGGCAGTTGCGCGCGCAGGCGTGGTCGCGCGTGCACTCGTAGTTGCGCGGCTTGCGCACACTGGCGCGCTCGGGGCCGGCGACGAACGCGTCTGTTTCGCACACGGCTTCGCACATGCCGCAGCCGATGCAAGCAGCGGGGTCGATGCGGACGTTCACGTAGTCGCGGGCGACCACCGGACAGGCGAGCTCGTCGGCGGGATCGCAGCGCACGAGGTCGCGCGTCGCCGCGTGGGACGTCAGGACGCGCAGCGCTTCCTCCTCGCCGCGCCGCACGATGTCGGGCACGTCGTTGAAGTCGAAGCGCGAGAGGTGCGCGACCTTGGGCTGCAGGAGCGCAGTGCGGTAGTCGACGTGCATGTGCAGCGCCTGTTCGACCAGCACGTCCTGGGCGATCTCGAACGCGCGCAGCATCGTGTTGAGCACGCGGTTCTTGTACGCGGGCGGCTTGAAGTGCGCCTTGACCGACAAGTCGACGGCGATGATCACGTCGGGCGAGAGCGTCTTGGCGAAGCGCAGCGGCACGGAGTCGACGATGCCGCCGTCCATGTAGCTGTAGCCGTCCTTCTCGAAGGGCTCGAAGATGCCCGGCAACGCGCACGAGCTGTACACCGCGTCGACCAGCGACAGATCGTCGAAGCCGCGCACGCCCCAGAACACGGCGCCGGCCGTCTCGAGGCGCACCGCGTTGCAGTAGAACGGCGTCGTGAGCTCGCGGAACGACTTGCGCGGCAGGATTTCCTCGAGGCGTTGGCGGAAGCGCTCGCCCTGGAACAGGCTGGGCGCGCGCACGCCCTGGAGCAGGAATTTGAGCGTGTTGAGGCGGAAGTAGTCGCCCTTGTGCAGCTCGCCGATCAGGCCTTCGATCTCTTCGATCGAACGGCCGCCGGCCGTCGCGGCGCCGATCAGCGAGCCGATGCTCGTGCCGACGATAGCGTCGGCGGTGAGGCCCAGCTTGCGCATCGCGCGCAGCACGCCGATGTGGGCCATGCCGCGCATGCCGCCGCCGCCCAGCACCAGCACGATGCGAGGCCGACGGCCGCCGTTGTGGCTGGTGTGCGAGAGCGGGTCGTGGCGGGCCTTCAACGTCGGAGCGCGCGCGTGCGCGTCCGACCTGAATCGACCGCGCGCCGTCCGCGCTTGACGCCCCGCGACCAGGGCGTCCCACGGATCGAACCGGCGCGAGCGCTTCTTGAAGCTTGAGTCGAGCGCTGCCGATCACGACGCTGTGCCCCCATGGCTCGCCCTACAAGTTGGAAGGCTCTCGGCCAGACGTCGACCGCGGACCTCAAGCGCTTGGCAGATGAACAGCTGACGCGCTTCGTGCGCGAAGAGCTCTATCCGTTCTCGCGCCACTACCGGCGTGTCTTCGACGAAGCCGGAGTCGACCCGCGCAAGTTTGGCGGCGTCGCCGACCTCGCACGTCTGCCGTTCACGACCAAACAAGACCTGCTGCGCGCGCAGACGACGCCGGAGAATCGCTACGACTTCGTTCTGCGCCCTTCCCCAGAGCTGATCAAGCAGCACTGGCCCTTCGCACGCAAGCTCGCGCTCGTGCTCGGCGGCGCCGGTGCGCGCGAGGCGCTGCGCTACCGCTACACGCCCAACTTCCTGACCTTCACGACCGGCCGCTCGAGCGAACCGGTCGGCTTCGCCTACACGCCGCACGACCTCGACGTGCTCTCCGAGGCGATCGCGCGCATGTTCGACGTCGTGCAGGTCACTTCCCCCGACGAACGCATCGTCAATCTGTTTCCGTTCGCGCCGCACCTGGCGTTCTGGGCCGTCACGCTCGGCGGCTTCAAGACGGGCCGCTTGGTCGTGCCCTCAGGCGGCGGCAAGGTGATGGGGACCGACGGCAGCCTGCGCCTGTTCGAGCGGCTGAACCCGACGGCGATCGTCGGCACGCCGGGTTTCACGTACCACCTGCTGCGCCGCGGCAACGAACTCGGCACGAGCTTCCAGAACGTGCGCACGGTCGTGCTCGGCGCGGAGAAGACTCCGCCGGGCCTCAAGGACAAGATGCTCGAGTGCCTGCGCGCGGGCGGCGCGGGCAAGGTGCGCATCGTCGGCACGTACGGCTTCACCGAGGCGCGCATGGCCTGGGCCGAGTGCCCGACCGACGACAACTCTTCGAGCGGTTACCACGTGCACCCCGACCTGGGCGTGTTCGAAGTCGTCGACCCCAAAACGGGCGCCGTGTTGCCCGAGGGTGAGACGGGCGAGCTCGTCTACAGCACGATTTCCGGCCACGGAACGTGCGTGATCCGCTACCGCACCGGCGACATGTGCATCGGCGGCATTCAGTGGGGCGTGTGCCCGCACTGCGGCCGAACGCTGCCGCGCATCGCCTCCGAGCTGCGCCGCGTGAGCGAGACCCACGCGCTCAACCTGACCAAGATCAAGGGCACGCTCGTCGATCTGTCGGCCATGGGACAGACGCTGGCCGAGATGCGCGAGGTCGAGGAATGGCAGGTCGTGCTCTCCAAGCGCAACGACGATCCGTTCGAGGTCGACCAGCTCGAGGTGCGCGTCGCGCCGCGCAAGGACGCGGACCGCTCGAAGATCGCGGAGCTGATCTCGACGCGTCTGCACACCGCGACCGAGGTCGCGCCCAACAAGGTCACGCTGCTCGAACTCGACGAGCTGCTCAAGCTGCTGGGCATGGAGACGGCCATGAAGGAGCAGCGCTACGTCGATCGGAGACCGAAGTAAGCCATGCCGCGCGCGTTAGCCAAGGAGATCGTGATCGCGGCTGGCCTGCGCAGCGCACAAACCAAGGCCGGCGGCCAGTTCCGGCGCGAAGACGCGGGCCGGCTGGGCGCCGCCATCACGCGCGAACTGCTCGCGCGCACCGGCGTCGACGCCGCGCAGCTCGACGAGGTGATCTTCGGCTGCGTCGGGCAGCCGCAGAACCAGGTCAACGTCGCGCGCGTGATCGCCATCCGCGCCGGCGTGCCGCAGCGTGTTCCCGCACACACCGTCGGACGCAACTGCGCGAGCGGAATGCAGGCGCTGACAAGCGCGGTCGTGCAGATCGAAGCCGGGCGCGGCGAACTGTTCCTGTGCGGCGGCGTCGAGGTCATGAGCGCGTATCCGCTCACCTACGGCCCGGAGATGACCGCGATGTTCGAACAACTCTCCAAGGCGCGCACGCTGCCCGCGCGCCTCGCGGCGCTCGCGAGCTTCCGGCCCTGGCACTTGAAGCCGCGCGTGGCGTTGCTCGAAGGCCTGACCGACCCGACCTGCGGCCTGATCATGGGGCGCACGGCGGAGTTGCTCGCACGCGATTGGTCGCTCAACCGCGAGCAAGGCGACGCGTTCGCGCTCGAGAGCCACACGCGCGCCGAACGCGCGCGGACGAACGGCCGCTTCGCGCGCGAGATCGCGCCGGTGCTGCCGCTGGGCGCGCGCGACGGCGCGCAGAGCGTGCTCGCCGACGACGGAATCCGCGAGGGCCAGTCGCTGGAGGCGCTCGCCAAGCTCAAGCCCTACTTCGAGAAGCCCGACGGCGTCGTCACGGTCGGCAACTCGTCGCAAATCACCGACGGCGCCTGTGCGTTGCTCGTCACCACCGCCGAGCGCGCCCGCTCACTCGGTCTCGCGCCGCTCGCACGCATTCGCAGCTTCGCCTGGGCCGGTTGCGAGCCCGCGCGCATGGGCTTGGGCCCGGTGTACGCGAGCGCCGCCGCCCTCGACGACGCGGGCTGCGAACTCGAGGACCTCGGCGCGATCGAACTCAACGAAGCCTTCGCACACCAGGTGCTCGCCTGCGCGCGCGCCTTCGAGAGCGCGCCGTTCGCCGCGCGTGAGTTGGGCCGATCACGCGCGCTCGGTGCGCTCGACCTCGCGCGCACCAACATCAACGGCGGCGCGATCGCGCTCGGCCATCCCGTCGGGTGCACCGGTGCGCGACTCTTGCTCACGCTCGCGCACCAGCTGCGCGAGTCGAACGCCGAGTTGGGCCTCGCCACGCTGTGCATCGGCGGCGGTCAAGGTGGCGCGGTCGTGCTCGAGAGGTGCGGCGCATGAGCGCGCTCAACCTTGCGCTGCTCGATTCGATGCCGCTGCCCGAGGGCGCGCCCGGACCGGGCGGCTGCGTGCGCATCGAGCGCCCGGAACCCGGCCTCGCCGTGCTCGTGCTCGACCCTCCGCACCGCAAGCTCGCCGTGTTCGACCGGCCGCTGATGCGCGATCTCGCTGCGGCGCTCGACGAACTCGCACGCGACCGTTCGCTGAAGGCGCTGGTGCTGACCGGGAAGTCCCCCACCGCGTTCGTCGCGGGCGCGGACATCGACGTCATCGAAGCGATCGACGACGCCACACGCGCGAGCGCGCTGGCGAGCTTCGGGCAGCAGCTGTTCCAACGTCTCGCCGACCTGCCGATGTTCAAGGTCGCGGCCGTCGGCGGCCCCGTGCCGGGCGGCGCGTTCGAACTTTCGCTGTGCTGCAACCGCATCGTGCTCGCCGAGCACCCCTCCTCGCGCATCGGCTTGCCGGAAACGCAGCTGGGCATCCTGCCGGGCTGGGGCGGTTGCCAACGCCTTCCCCGCCGCGTCGGCGTGCCCGTCGCGCTCGAAGCCATCCTCACCGGCAAGCTCTACGTCGCGCGCCAAGCGCTCAAGCTCGGGCTCGTCGATCGCCTCGCCGCGCCGGAGAACCTCCTGCGCATCGCCTGCGACATCGCGCTCGGCCGCACACGTTGCGCGGCGCGCGAACGCGGCGTGTGGAGCGTGCTCATCGACCGCAACCCGCTGGCGCGCGCCTTCATCACGAACGCCGCGCGCAAGGACGTGCTGAAGAAGACGCGCGGCCGCTATCCGGCGCCGCTGGCGGCCTTGGAGCTCGCGGCAGCCGCGCCGTCGACCGCGCTCGAGCAGGGCCTGGAACGTGAGGCGCACGCGCTGGGACGACTGGCCGTCAGCCCCGAGTGCAAGAGCTTGATCTCGATCTTCCGCGGAAGCGAAGAGGCAAAAAAACTCGGACGTTTGCCGGGCGGCGCCGAGGCGCGCGCCATCGAACGCGCGGGCGTGGTCGGCGGCGGCGTGATGGGCGGCGCGATCGCGAGCTTGCTGGCCGAGAAGGGCGTCGACGCGCGGCTGTGCGACCTGGCGCGCAAGGCCGTCGACAGCGCGCTCGTCGAACACGCTCGCACCATCGACGGCGCGCTGCGCAAGCGTCGCCTCGAGCCGCACGAAGCGCGCGCGGCGCTCGACCGGCTCGAGGGAACGACCACGCTGGAGGGCTTCGCGCGCTGCGGCTTGGTGATCGAAGCGGTCGCCGAGAAGCTCGAGATCAAACGCAGCGTGTTCGCGACGCTCGCTTCGTCGCTCGCGCCCGACGCCATCCTCGCCACCAACACCTCGTCGCTGTCGGTCGACGCCATCGCCGCCGGCTTGGCCCATCCCGAACGCGTCGTCGGGATGCACTTCTTCAACCCCGTGCGCCTGATGCCGCTGGTCGAGATCGTGCGCGGCTCGCACACCAGCGACGAGACGGTCGCAGCGACCGCGCGCCTCGCGCTGCGCCTTGGAAAAACGCCCGTCGTCGTGCGCGACGTCGCCGGTTTCCTCGTCAACCGCGTGCTCGGGCCGTACCTCGACGAGGCCGTGCGCCTGTACGAAAGCGGCGTCGCCCCGGCGCAGATCGAACGCGCCGCGCTCGACTTCGGCTTGCCCATGGGCCCGCTCGAGCTGCTCGACGAAGTCGGTCTCGACGTCGCCGCGCACGCCGCGCAGTCGCTCGAAGCCGCCTACGGCGAGCGCATGAAGTCGAGCCGCTTGGTGGCCAAGCTCGTCGCCTGCGGCCTCAAGGGCAAGAAGTCGGGCGCCGGCTTCTTCCTGTACGAGCCCGACCCGCGCGGCGGCCGGCCGCGCAAGGGCGAGTTCAATCCGCGCGTCACTGAAGCCGCGCGGCCGCACGGCGCGAGCACGTTGCGCAGCGAAGACGTGCGCGAGCGCCTCGCGTTGGCGCTCGTGAACGAAGCCGCGCTGTGCCTGGAGGAGCGAGTGGTCGCGAGCGAACGCGAACTCGACCTCGCCACCGTGTTCGGCATGGGCTTCCCGCCCTTCTACGGCGGCGCGCTGCGCTACGTGCGTTCGCGCGGCGCGCGCAACATCGTCGACGCGCTCGAACGTTGCTCCGCGGCCTCGGACGTCGCCGGACGCGACGGCGCCCGCGAGCGCTTCAAGCCCTGCGCGCTGCTCGTCGAGCGCGCGCGCTGAGCGCCACGCTCAGCCCTTCACTTCGCGCAACTTGGCGCGCTCGCGCAGGCTCGGCAACGCGGGCGGAGAGTTCGGCTCCAACACGTCGTGAGACGACTCGGCATCCAGGCGTGCACGGCGTTCGAGAGCCGAGCTGCGCAGCAACGCCGCGAGCAGCCCGAGCAGGGCTCCGAGCAGCGCGCCCCCGCCGATCCACTTGCGCGGGTCGGGCTTGTAGGGACGCTTGGGGCGCGAAGCGGGATCGATCGTGCGGAACGCCACGTGCGGGCTCACCTTGGCGAGCATCACACGTTCCATCTCGTGCTCGAGCAGCCCATTGAGGGACTGTTGGATCGCAGCGGAGCGCGTCGCGCCCAGTTCCGCCTTGAGGTGCTCGACGCGCCGTTGCGCTTCTTCGAGCGCCTCCGTGCGCAGCGCGGACTCGAGGTCCTCGACGAGTTGTGCGGCCCAGCGCGCAGCGAGTTCGGGGTCGCGCCAAGTGACCGACACGGTGACCTGACCGCTGTACGCATCGCTCTCGATCGCGAGCACGTCCTGCGTGAAGACCTCGAGCGCGTCGCGCACGTCGGGCGCCTGCTCGGAGTCCGCCACGCGCCAACGCTGCGCAGCGGCGTCCCATTCATCGGCGAGCAGCACAGGAACCAAGTTGTGGCGCTCGAGGAACTGCTGGGCGAAGCGCTCGGAACGCAAGGTCGCCAGCGGCACGTGCGCCGCCGAGAACAGGCGCAGCCGCTCGGGCGCCGCGGCGCCGCCGGAGCTCTGCTGCGCGAGGGCCGGCGGGTCGCTGAGCAGAACGACGCGCGAGCGGTACCAGTCCGGTTGGTACGACGAGTACAGCGCAGCGAGCGCGCCGAGGACCAGGGCGAACGACGCGATCCAGGCCTTGGCCGACCACACCGAGTCCCACAGAGCCCAGAACTGGTCCGCGCTGGCGGTTTCGGGCGCCTCGTGCGCGGTCAGCGGATCGTCGTGGCGGCTCATCGGTGAGAGTGCGGAGGGGGCGGGCGCTGAACGGTCGCGGGGGCGACGCGGCGCGGGACGAACGCCGACGCGCCGACCTCCCGCACGGCAGGGGCGGCGCGCGGACGGATCGAACGCGCATTTGGAGTCTACGACGCCCGAGCGACTTGCGCCGAGCCTGCCGGCGCCGGGGCGGTCGAAATCTCAGCGCAGCGCCTGCTCGAGCGCGGTGGCGCGGTCGGTGCGCTCGTCGCGGTGCTTGACGATCAACGCGCAGGCGACCGACAGGCCGCGCTCGGCGGCCCACGGGTCGGAACTTCCTTCGCGCTGGACGGCGCGCGAGCCGGGCACGACCACGGCCCGCTCGGGGATCTCGAGCGGCTGCTCGCGAGTGCCGCGCAACTCGCGGCGCTCGACCAGGTCGAACACCGGCGTGCTCGCCGAGAGGACGACGCCGCTCGCGAGCACCGCGCCGCGCCGCACGAGCACGCCCTCGTACACACCGCAGTTGCCGCCGATGAACACATCGTCCTCGACGATCACCGGGCGCGCGCCCGCGGGCTCGAGCACGCCGCCGATCTGCGCCGCCGCCGAAACGTGCACACGCTTGCCGATCTGCGCGCACGAACCGATCAGCGCGTGGCTGTCGACCATCGAGCCCTCGTCGACGAAGGCGCCGACGTTCACGTAAGCGGGCGGCATGACGATCACGCCCTTGCCAAGGTGCGCGCCGCGGCGGATCGCGGTGCCGCCGGGGACGATGCGCACGCCATCCGGGACATCCCACTGCTGCGCGCCGAGCCCAGCCTTGTCGACGAACGAGAACTGACCGTGCGCCGGATCCCCCACCACGATGCGCACGAGCCCGGCCTCGCGGAAGCACTGGAGGATCTCCTCCTTGACCCAGGCGTTCACGCTCCAGGCGCCGTCCGCGCCGCGTTGAGCGACGCGCACTTCGCCAGCTTCGAGCGCGCGCAGCAGCGCTTGGCCTCGCAAACGCTCGCTCATCGCGCGGCCTCCGGCGTCGCAAGTAGTTCGATCGCCGTCGCGGCGTAGTCGTGCACCGCCTGCTCGAACGAACGCTTCGACACGCACTCGTGGTCGGTGTGCGCGTCGAGGATTCGGCCGGGACCGTACAGCAACGGCTTGCCCCAGCGCTGCAGGTGCGGTGCGTCGGTGCCGAAGGCAACCGCGAGCGCCTCGTGGCCGCTCGGAACGTGGAATTCGATAGGTCCGTAACTCTTGTAGGGCTTGGCGAGCTCGACGTGCGCGCTCAACGCGGCGCGCAGCTTCGCTTCCGTCACCGCCGGCGCCTCGACGGCGCGCAGGAGCAAACTCGCGCTCGCTCGATCGGCGACGACATTGGCGGCAACGCCGCCGCGGATCTCGCCGACGTTGAGCGTCCCCGGGCCCAGCAGCGGATGGCGGCCCCAGTCCTGCGCAAGCAACTTCTCGAGCACGTGCACGAGTTCGTGGATCGCGCTCGGCCCCACGTTCTGCGAGCTGTGCCCCGCGACGCCGTGCGCGTGCAGCTCACACTTGTAGACGCCCTTGTGCGCGCCGGCAAAGCGGTTGCCGGTGGGCTCCCCCACGATCGTGAAGCGCGGACGCCAAGGCTCGGCGAGGCGTTCGTTGGCGAGCGCCGCTCCCGCGGAGTCGGTCTCCTCGCCGCACGTGAACAGAAAGCCGATGCGCGACTCACCGCTCGCGAGCAGGCGCTTGGCGGCTTCGATCATCGCCAGCGCAGGGCCCTTCGCGTCGCACGAACCGCGGCCGCGCACTTCGTCGCGCGTCTCGCTCGGCCCGAACCACGGCGGAACGGTGTCGAGGTGCGTGCAGAACACCACACTCGGCGCGTTGTCGGTCCGCGCGAGCACGTTGAAGCGGCCCGGCGCAAGCTCTTGGCGTTCGACGCCGAAGCCCAGCGACGCGAGCTCGCGCGCGAGCGCCTCGGCGTAGTCGTGCTCGGCGCCGGTGACCGACGGGATCGCGATCCAGTCCTGCAGCTTGTCGAACACGTTGCTCATGCGATTTGGCCTCCCAGGCCGAGTTCCGCGCGCAGCACGTCGGCGAGGCGCTGGTACTGCTCGCGGCGGTTGTAGAGCTGCGCCGAGATGCGGATCAATCGGCGCGGCGGCTTCGGCCAGGCGAAGACCGGAATCTCGATGTGGTGGCGCTGGAACAGCGCGACGTGCAGCGGATCGTGGCCCGACGGCTCGAGCGCGGCGCCGACCCGATCGGGCAGCGGCATGGCGCCGAGGCAAGCGATCATCGACGCGGGCGCGGGGAGCGGAATCCCCAGGGCCGAGCACACAAAATCGCGCGCCCACAGCGCGAGTTCGCGGTTGCGCCGGCGCACTTCGCTCCAGCCGCCCGGCAGCAAGGCGCCGATGTGTTCGATGGCGTCGGGGATCACGAGCCAAGGCGAAGGGTCGTGCGTGCCCGGCCAGTCGAACTCGAGCCGAAACAGCGAGCGATCCGTGCGGCGCGAGTTGGCGCCGTGGCTGATCGAGAGCGGGCGAATGAGCGCCTGTCGATCGCGCCGCACGTGCAAGAGGGCCGAGCCCTTGGGCGTGCACATCCACTTGTGGCAGTTGCCGGTGTAGTACGCCGCGCCGAGCGCCTCGAGCTCCAGCGCAACGTGCCCGGGGCCGTGCGCGCCGTCGACGAGCGTGTCGACGCCGCGCTCGCGCGCTTCGCGCACGAGCCGTTCGATCGGCAACACCAGGCCCGTGGGGCTCGTGATGTGGTCGAGCACGAGCAGTTTGGTGCGCGGCGTCAGGGCTGCGAGCACACGCTCGACCACGACGTCGGGGCCCGCAATCGGAAAGGGCAGCGCGACGGCGACCACGCGCGCGCCGCTGCGCTGCGCGACGAAGTCGACCGCGTTGCGGGTCGCGTTGTACTCCTGGTCCGTGACGACGATCTCGTCGCCCGGCTCGAAGCGCAGCGAGCGCAGCACGGTGTTGACGCCCGCGCTGGCGTTGGGCACGAAGGCGAGGTCCTCGCTGCGCGCGCCGACGAACTGCGCGAGGGCCTCGCGAGCGCGGTCGAACAGACCCTCGAATTCGCGGTCCATGAACAGCACCGGCTCGCGTTCGAGCCGCCGCTGCCAGCGCGCCTGCGCCTCGAGCACGACCGTCGGACACGCGCCGAACGAGCCGTGGTTCAAGTAGTCGACGCCTGGATCGAGGCCCCAGTGCTTCGCCAGCTCCGAGCCGCCGCACGCCCCAGACACGCTTGCCGTCGTTTGCTTCACTTCCGCTCCTCTCATGTCGAGGAGCAGAGCGTAGCGAGCGCTCACATGAAGTTGCGCGTGTGCAGCGCGCTGAGCGCCTCGGCCTGTTCGGGTTGCAAGCCGACGAGCCGAAGCCGATTGCGACGCCCGGCGTGCATCTGGCGCAGCAACTCCACCACCGCCTGGTGGCCGGCAGCGATCGAGGCGGGCTCGAAAGCGCCGGCCGCGAGCACGATCAACGCGTCGAACACCTCGGCGTTGAGGCCGGCCGTTCCGCGCAACGCGTCGTGCCGCCGTTCGATCGCCGCAGCCAAACGCGGCGCGAGCGACGTGTCTTCGCGCGACTGCCGAGCGAGGTGCGCGACGCCGAAGGCCACGTGGCGCGCCTCGTCCTGGGCGGTGAGTTTCATGATCGCGCGGGTGCACTCATCGGGAGCGTGCTCGTGCAGGAACCAGAGCAAGTTCACGAACGAGCCTTCGCCGAGCACCGACAGCAGCAGCGACGCGAGCGCGAAGTCCGGCTCGTCGATCAGGGTCTTCAGCGAAGCCTGGCCGCCGGCTGTCGAAAGTCCCAGTTGGCTGCGACGCAACGTGGCGCGGCGCGTGAAGACCTCGATGTGGCGCGCTTCGTCGGCGGCCTGGATGGCAAGCAGTTGCTGCACCTCGCGGAAGTGCGGGTGCACGCTCGCGGCGAAGCGCGCCGGCACGATCAGCGCGGCGGTCTCGTTCTCGATCAGGTAGGTGAGCACGCTGACGAGCGCGTCCTCGAGTTCGTCTCCGTGCGTGTGCGGCGCGTTCCAGGGAACCGCCGTCGCCGGATCCCACTGCGACGCGAGCGCTTGTCGGTAGAGCGCGCCGAGGTCGTCGGCCCACAGCTCGAGCTTGTTCGTGTGCGCGAAGTCGAACTCCGGCGCGCCCGCTTCGACGGCGGCGCCGCGCGCGGCGAGGCCCCAGCCCTGCGGCGCACGCTCGACCACATGCTCGGGCCCCGCGCCGGCGCCCGCACGCTCGACGCCGCGCCACCGCGCGCCGTGTGCGGCGCCCGGCGCGAGACGCAGGACGTACGCCGCACCGGCGGGCGCGAACTCCGCGTCGTGACCTTCGGCGCGCGCCCACGCAGCGGCATGGATGCCAAGCTCCGCCGCGCTGCCGCGCACTTCGAGCTGCTCTCCCGGCGCGAGGCGCGCGAGCGCACGCTTCA
This sequence comes from Planctomycetota bacterium, assembly GCA_016795325.1. Classification (GTDB taxonomy): domain Bacteria; phylum Planctomycetota; class UBA1135; order UBA1135; genus WYBT01. The sequence continues at coordinate 728,380 of JAEUHY010000015.1, read as the reverse complement.
CGAGCACGTGGGCGCCGCTGTCGAAGCCCAACTCGCCCAGCTCGAGAACGTTGCTCGCGCGCGCCGCACCCATCGCGCCTCAAGCCACCTTCATGCGCTCGAAGAAGCTGTCGAGGTAGCGAAAACGATCGCAGGCGCTCTCGAGCAGCGCGTAGCCGCTGGTGCGGCCGTCGCACCAGCGTTTGAGGCCCTCCATGTCCATCAGAGGCCGCACGCGCGGGTCGTCGTAGCCCATGGAGAACAGCAGCGTGCAGAAGCGCTCGATCAGCGCCGGCGGAGCGCCGTCGAGCACGGTGAAGTTGCAGTGGTCGTACTTGTCCGTCTGCGCGAGCACGCGCGTCGCTCCGCGCGCGAGCAGCCCCTCGTTCGAGAACACGAGGTGGTTGCCGTCGATCATGCAGGCCGCGTCGACCTCGCCCTGCATCAACGCACGCGCCGCGTCGCGCTCGCCGCCGACGTGGTCGCCGTGTTTGCCGACGAGCACGTCGAAGCGCCGCACCGCGAAGTCGCGCTCGGGCGCGAGTCCCGCGCGCGCGAGGTGTTCGAGCGGAATCAGCGTCGCCTGCGGCGAGTCGCCCGCGCCGCAGCCCAGCGTGCGGCCGCGCAAATCCGCCACGCTGCGCAGCGGCGAGTCGGCGCGCACCACGATCAGCGAGGTCAAGTCGCGATCGGTGTCGCGCATCGCCACGGCCCGCGCGCTGCGCCCCAGCCGCGCCGCGGTACGCTGCGCCTGCACCCAAGCGAGCGGCGAGTTCCACGCGACGTGGAATGCGCCCGCGAAGTGCTGCTCCACCTGGCGCTCGTAGTTCGAGTACAGCACGTAGTCGAACGCGAGCCCCTGGCTCGCAAACCAGCGCTGGAAACCGTCCCAGATCGGAACCACCTTGGCGTCGTAGGCGACGGCGCCGAGCACGAGGGTCTCGCTCATGTTGGTCACGCTCAGAACAGCGGCAGCCCGCAGGCCGCCTTGCCGATGAAGTCGTAGAGCTGGTCGCTCGTCGGAGCCATGATCAGCGCCGCGCGCGTGTCGCGGAAGCGCCGTTCGACGCCGACATCCTTGCGGAAGGCCTGCCCGCCACAAACGCGCATCGCCGTGTCGAGCACCTCGCGCGCGGACTCGGCCGTCGCCGCCTTCACCTCGAGCACGCGCAACATCGCATCGGCGCGGCCGCCCTCGAGCGCCGCGAGCGTGTCGAGCCACAGCGCGCGCGCCATGTCGGTCTGGATGCGCATGCGCGCGATGTAGGCGCGGATCGTCGGCAGGTCGGTGAGCGGACTGCCTCCCAAGTGCGCGTACTTCATGCCGCCCGCGTGCTCGGCGGTCTTCTCGACGGCGGCCTCCATCATCCCCACCGAACCGGCGCTGATCAGCACGCTGAACAGCGGCAGCACGGTCTGCATCATGATCCCGAAGCCCTCGCCGTCGGCGCCCAGGCGCCGCTCGAGCGGCACGCGCGCGCCCGCGGCCTTGACCGGCGCGGAGTCGTTGCCACGCAGTCCGATCCCATCGAAGCCGCCGTCGATCGACAGGCCTGGCGTCGTGCGTTCGACGAGCCACAGCGAGCTGGGCCCTTCGGCGCCGCTGGTGCGACTCGACCACACGTAGGCGTCGGCGCGGCTGGCCGAGGTGATCCAGCTCTTCGAGGCGTCGAGCACCGCGTGCGAGCCCTCGACGCGCGCGGTGCTGAGCGGCGCCCAGAAGTGCGAGCGCGAGCCGCTCTCACTGAAGGCGAGCGTCGAGAGATGCTGGCCCGCAGCGATCGCGCGCCGCGTCTGCGCCGAGCCGTACTTCTCGAGCACCGCAGCGCCGCTGTAGTGCATCGTCATGATCATCGCGGTCGAACCGCACTCGCGCGCGAGGCGTTCTATCACCTCGGCGGCCTGGCGCAGGCCGAGCCCGCGCCCGCCGACCTCGGCGGAGGAGAGCAGGCCGAACAAGCCGTGCTCGCGCGCGGCGTCGATCGCGTGTTGCGGGAACTCGGCCTTGGCGTCGACGCGGGCGGCGTGCTCGCGCGCGATGGCTGCGACGGCTTGCGCCGCAGCGAGGTGGTCGTAGCTCATCGTGAGGGTCGGTGCAGGGCGTCGCGCGTCGCCCGCGTCCCGCGAGCTACTTGCGGCGCAGACAGGGCCCGAACACGTCGGGCCGGATCAGGATTCACTTGCGCGGGGACACTGGATGGTGCGGCGCAAACGCTGCCGCAGTGACGAACTCTAGCGCTGCGCCCGAGCGGCGACTACGCAGCGCGCCGTGTTCGGCTGCGTGGAACTCGGGCGTGGATCACGCGGCAGATGCGCGCAGCGTCCGCCCTCGTCGCTCGAGACGACCCGGCTAGTCGGCGCCTACGCACGGGCGAGCTCGTCGCTCCGCGCGAAAGCCGGCGTTCGGCGCCGTGCCGGACCGTGCGTCAGGAGTAGAGTCTCGCGCAAGCTGCTGTGCAGCTTCTCCCCCACAACCTCGAGCACCTCCGATGAAGCACGCGGAACGACATCGCACACTGCGGATCGGCTGGTTGCGCGCAGCCGTCCTAGGCGCCAACGACGGAATCGTGTCCACCGCGAGCCTCGTCGTCGGCGTCGCCGCGACGGGAGCGGGCGCCGAAGAGGTCCTCGTCGCCGGCGTCGCGGGGCTGGTCGCCGGCGCGATGTCGATGGCGGCGGGCGAGTACGTCTCGGTGAGTTCGCAGGGCGACACCGAGCGCGCCGATCTGGCGCGCGAGCGTGAGGAACTGGCCACCAGCCCCGAACACGAACTCGCGGAGTTGGCGGCGCTGTACGTCGAGCGCGGTGTGACGCCGGAGCTGGCGACCGAAGTCGCGCGGCAACTCATGCAGCGCGACGCGCTCGGCGCGCACGCGCGCGAAGAACTCGGCCTCTCGGACACAACCGCGGCGCGCCCCGTCCAAGCAGCGCTGACCTCCGCGGCGACCTTCGCGGTCGGCGCGCTGCTCCCGCTGGTCGTGGCGGCGCTGGCGCCAGCCGGCGTGCTCTCCTGGGTTGTGGCCGGCGGCTCGCTCTTGTTCCTCGCCTTGCTCGGCGCGATCGCGGCCCGCGCAGGCGGCGCTCCGTTGACCGTCGCCGCCGTGCGCGTCACGTTCTGGGGCGCACTCGCCATGGCGCTGACCGCGGGTGCGGGCGCGCTCTTCGGCGTCGTGGCCTGACGCGCGCGAGCGCGGCGCGCCGCCACGCTCGCACTCGCGCACACCGCGCAGCTTCCATGAGCACACCGCCGGACACCGTGAGGATGGACGACCTCGATCCGCGCGTGGCGCTGCCCGAGGGCATCAGCGGATTCCGCGTGCTGCGGCGCGTCGGCGCGGGCGGCATGGGCGTCGTGTACGAAGCCGAACAGCTCTCGCCACGGCGGCGCGTGGCGCTGAAGATGATGCACCCCACGCTGACTTCGCCCGAGGCGCTCAAGCGCTTCGAGTTGGAGGCTCAGGTGCTGGCCCGGCTCCAACACCCGGGCATCGCGCGTGTGTTCGAGTGCGGCGCCGTCGACCTGGGTCGCGGCGCGCAGCCGTACATCGCGATGGAGTTCGTCGAAGGCCAGGACGTGAAGTCGTACTGCGAGCGAACGGCGCTGAGCATCCCACGCAGGCTCGAGCTCGCGGCCGCGATCGCGGACGCCGTCCAGCACGCGCACGAGCGCGGCGTGGTGCACCGCGACCTCAAGCCGGCCAACGTGCTCGTCGACGCGCGCGGCGCGCCCGTCGTCGTGGACTTCGGCGTCGCGCGGGCGAGCGAGTCTTCGATCGATGTCGCGGTCCAAACTCAGACCGGACAGTTGCTCGGAACGCTGCCGTACATGGCGCCGGAGCAACTGGGCGGACCGCGCGCCGGCGTGACGCGCCAGGTCGACGTCTATGCGCTGGGCGTGCTGCTCTACGAGTTGCTCGTCGGGCGCACTCCGCACGACCTGACCGACCTCCCGCTCGCCGCCGCACTGGCGCGCTTGGCGAGCGCGGAGGCGCCGCTCCTGGGTCGAACGCGCTCCGAGTTGCGCGGCGACGTCGAGACGATTGTCGCCACGGCGCTCGAGCGCGACCCGCGGCGGCGCTACGCCAGCGCGGCCGATTTCGCCGCGGACATCCGCGCGCACCTCGCTCACCGGCCGATTCGCGCGCGGCCGCCCTCCTTGAGCTACCGCGTGCGCAAGTGGCTGCGCCGTCGGCGCGGTCTCGTCGGCGCCGCCCTGACGGCGCTGCTCGCGCTCGCGGCGGGCGCGTGGCTGCGCGAAGAGCTGCGCCGGCGGGCCACGCTGCCGCGCGTGACGATCGTCGTGCGCGACGCCCGCGGCGTGGCGCAGCCCAACCCAGCGGGCGTCGTGTGGCGCCGTGCGATCGACACGCTCAGCGGCGGCCTGGGTCCACGTGAGCAGATCGGCGTGCTGCCGCTGCGCGACGCAGCGCTCGCGCCCGGACGCTGCCGCATCGCCGTTGAATTCGCCGACGGTGCGCTGGCCGAGTGCACGCGCGACCTCCAGCTCGAGAGCGGCGCGCACACGCTCGACGTGACGTGGCGTCCCGTGCTCGACGCGCTCTCGCGCGACATGCTGCGCTTCGACGCGCTCACGTGGCGCAACCCGCAGCCGGCGCCGAGCACCTGCCCCAACCGCGAGCGCACGGTGGAGCTGGCGAGCTACTACCTCGACCGTTTCGAGGTGAGCAACGCGCAGTACCGCGAGTTCCTGCTCGCGACAGGACGTCCGCCGCCGACGGTGTGGAACGCAGTGGATTGGCGCACGGTCGGACTGCGGCTCGATCGCAGCAACGGATCGGCCGTGGCGTTCGACACGCTCCCGGTGGTCGGCGTGAGCGCGCAGGAAGCGCAGGCGTACGCCGAGTGGGCCGGCGCGCGGCTTCCGACCCACGCGGAATGGGAGTGGGCCGCGCGCGGCGCATCGAACCGCGACTATCCGTGGGGCGAGCAGGCCCCCGACCAGCCGCTGCGCGGCGCGACGCGTGGCCCGGCGTGCGACGACTACACCTCGCTCGCCGCAGGTTGGCGCATTTACCTGGAGAACGTCGCCCCTGTCGACAGCCATGCCGACGCCGCGACGCCGGAAGGGCTGCTCCACATGCTGGGCAACGTCGCGGAGTTCACGGAGACGCTGCTGGTTCCAAGCGGCGCGGCGGCGGCGGACCGCTCGCGCTGCTACGCGATGGGCGCGGCGTGGGACGCCCAGTCGCACGACTCGAGCCTCGCCAACGCACATTCACCGCATATGCTCGGCCCCGACGGAGCGACCACGTTCACGGGCTTTCGCTGCGCGCGAAGCGCGGCGCCGTAGCGCGCAGCTCCGCAACCCAGCAAGCCACACATGCCGCTCTACCGCGTGAAGGTTCTGGTGCAGTGCGCACCGCCGAACGTGACGCCGGACATCGACAACGAGCTCGTGCTCATGCCGCGGCGCGTGCTCTTCTCTCCGCCGCCGTTCTTGGGCGAGATGCTCGCGCGCTCAGCGAATCCGATCGAAGTGCCCGACACCACGACCGACGAGGTCGCCGGCGCGCTCGAAGCCGCGCGGCGCGTCGTGCCCGAGGGCTTCGGTCTCGACCTCGTGCGCACCTCCTTCGCGCACCGCGAAGTGGACGGCACCTACCTGTCGACGGGAAGCGGCGGCCACGTCTTCATCCTCGGCCGAGCGGGCGCCGCCGACGTGCAGCCCTACACAGTTCGCCAGCGCCACGAATTGCGCGTAGCGGACAGTGACGGGCCTGCGCGCCAAGTGCAGGTCGAGTTCCGCTGCCACCTGATGGTGACGGCGCTGTAGCCCGGCGGCCGACCGCCGAGTGCGCGGCAGAGTGGATGCTGCGGAGCTGACTCTGCAGTGCTGACTCTGCAGTGCGGACACTGCAGTGCGCACCGACCGTCGACGCCGCGCGCGCGAAACCTACGCCGGCGGCGCAGCCAAGGTCACGAGCTTCGCGCCGCTGCTCACGGCTTCCTTCTCCTTGACGTGCAGCGACTTGACGACGCCGGGACCCGGCGCGCCGATCTCGTTCTGCATCTTCATCGCCTCGAGCACGAGCAGCGACTGCCCCTTCTCGACGACGTCGCCTTCCTTGACGAGCAGCTTCACGACCACGCCGGGCATGATGCTCTTCACCACGCCGCCGCCCTTGGACGCTTCGCGCTCGGCTGCGTGAGCAGCGCGTTCGCGCTCGTCTTCGATCTCGACCGCGTACAGGCGGCCGGCGATCGAGCAGGTCACCGTGTGTTCGTCGCCCTCGATCGACACGCCCCAGGAACGACCACCCTCGAGCAGCGCGACCTGACCGAGGTTGTCGACCTCTTCGTACGACAGATCGAGCTTGCGGCCGTCGACGCTGACTTCGATCCGGCCCAGGCGCTCGACGAGATCGACCTCGCGCGCGCGGCCGTTGACGGTGACGAAGTACTTCATCGGGGGAGTTCCTTGGCGGCGGACGGCGTGGACGGTGCGGGAACGTGCGGCGGATACGCGCTGTGGCGCGCGCGGCTCCGCGCGGACCAAGCGGCGCGCGTCGACGCGCCCGTGACGAGCGCGCGACGGCGTGCGAGCAGGTGGCGGTAGATGGCCGCCGACGCAGCGACGAGATCGTCTTCGCCGCCGCGCGGCGCAGCGAGATCGACGGTGCTCAAGAAGTGCGTGTCGAAGTCGCCGCGCACGAAACGCTCGTCCTCGAGCACCGTGAGCGCCGCGGGCGCGCTGGTGCGCACACCGCCGACGTTGAGTTCCGCGAGCGCGCGCTTCATGCGTTCGATCGCCGCCGTGCGGTCGGGGCCCCAAACGATCAACTTGGCCAGCATGGGGTCGTAGTTGAGGCTGACTTCCATGCCGCGGTACAGCGCCGCGTCCAGGCGCACCCACGGTCCGCCGGGCGCGCGCAGGTTGCCGATCACGCCGGTCGAGGGCACGAAGCCGTTGAACGGATCCTCGGCGTTGATGCGCACTTCCATCGACCAGCCGCGCTTGCGCGCGAGCACCTCGGCCTGCGTGTAGCCGAGCTTCTCGCCGGCGGCGACGCGCAGTTGCTCGCGCACCAAGTCGACGCCGTAGACCATCTCGGTCACCGGGTGCTCGACCTGCAGGCGCGTGTTCATCTCGAGGAAGAACACCTCGCCCTTGGAGTACAGGAACTCCACCGTGCCCGCGTTCTGGTAGCCGACCGCGGCCCCGGCGCGCACGGCGATCTCGCCGATGCGCAGGCGCAACGCGTCGTCGATCACGACGCTCGGCGCCTCTTCGATGAGCTTCTGGTGGCGGCGCTGGATCGAGCACTCGCGTTCGCCGTAGTGCACGCCGTTGCCGTGCTTGTCGAAGAGCAGCTGCACTTCGATGTGCCGCGGTTCGTCGAGGTAGCGCTCGATGTACATGCGCCCGTCGCCGAAGGCCGCCTGCGCTTCGCCGCTCGCGGTGCGGAACGCGCCGGGAAGGTCCTTGGCGTTGCGCACGATGCGGATGCCCTTGCCGCCGCCGCCGGCAGAGGCCTTGAGCATGATCGGAAAACCGATGCGTTCGGCGTCGGCGACGGCGCGCTCGACGTCTTCGATCGGGTCGACCAGGCCCGGGACCACCGGCACGCCCGCGGCCTGCATCGTGCGGCGCGCGATGATCTTGTCCCCCATCGTCTCGATCGCGTCGGCCGGCGGTCCGATCCACACCAGTCCGGCTTCGACGACGGCGCGTGCGAAGTACGCGCGTTCGCTGAGGAACCCATAGCCGGGGTGGATCGCCTCGGCCCCGCTGGCCTTGGCCGCGGCGATCACTTTCGCCGCGTCGAGATAGCTCTCACGCGGCGTCGAGCCGCCGAGGGCGACCGCGCTGTGCGCCATGCGCACGTGCAGCGACTTGCGGTCCACTTCGGAGTAGACCGCGACAGGCTCGACGCCCATCTCGCGGCAGGTGCGGATGATGCGCAGGGCGATCTCGCCGCGATTGGCGATCAGGATGCGTCGGAACATGCGAAAAAAGGCGCGGCGCGCGGGTGGGGCGAACGGGGGCGCGGATTGTAGGCGCGCCCCTCGCTCCCGCAACTCGTCGCCTCGTCCGACGCGGCGCGGCGAACCGCCCGCGCCCCAGACTCAACGAACCGACGAATGCGGCGCGTCGTCCGCGGCCGCGATGTAGTCGTGCAGCGCGTGGAGCTCCTCCTCGCGTTCGCACAGGTCCGCGCGCAGCAGATCGCGCAAGCTGATCACGCCGAGCAAGCGCCCGACGCCGTCGACCACGGGCAAGTGACGCACGTGCATGCGCTGCATCTCGCGTTCGACGTCGACCACCGGCTCGTCGCCGCGCGCGAACAGCAGCCGCGTCGTCATCACCTCGCCGAGCGACGTGCGGGCGGGGTCGCGACCGGGCACGACCACGCGTGTCATCAAGTCGCGCTCGGTGAAGATGCCGGTCGGTCGACCGGCGTCGTCACAGATCGTGACGGCGCCGACGTTGCGCGCCGTCATCGCGCGCGCGGCCTCGAACACGCTAGTTGCGCGGTCGAGCACCAAGGGCGACGGTTGCGTGATCAGGTCTTCGACTTTTTTGCTCATGAGCATCCTCAGAGTCGGTTCCAGGGGGACTGGAGAAAACCTCACCTCGTGCGTGCTCCAGCCTACTCCTGGCGCGCCGTTGCGTGCGCTCGCGCAACACGCGGCGCGCGAATCGCCCGACGAACGGTCCGCACCGTGAAGGAAGTTCCAAACGGCGGCGCCCGAAACACGAGGCCGCGCCCCCTATACTCGCCGCACGATGAACGAGCCGAGCCGCTCCTCTGCGGGCTGGTTGCTGGCCCTGCTGGTGTACTTCGCCCTGCGCGCGCTGGTGCTGTCGACCGCCTTCGACGAGGTCGCCATGCCGCAGTACGAGCTGTTCCCGATGGGAACGATTCCGCTCCTCGTGGGCGTGGACGGCGGCCTGCCGATCGTGCGCGTGTACGACAACGCAGCGGGACAGATCCTCACCGGACTGCTGGCGATCCCCAGCTACGCGCTGTTCGGCGAGACGTACCTGGCGCTCAAGCTGGTTCCGCTGCTGCTCGGAGCACTCGCGCTGCTGGCGCTGTGGGCCTGCATCCGGCGCCTGACCGACGCTCGCGCGGCGAACACCGCGGCGCTGCTCTTCGCGCTCGCTCCCACGACGCTGTTCAAGTACTCGCTGCTCGCCTCGGGCAACCACTTCGAGACGGTGGTGTTCACCACGCTCGCGCTGTGGCTCTGGGTGCGCGGCGCGGCGCGTGGAACGGGCCTGTTCCGTTTCGGATTGGCCTGCGGCTTCGCCCTGTTCGTGTTCCTCGGCGCGATCACGCCGATCGCGTTGCTGCTTGCGGCCCACGTGGGCGTGCGCGGGCTGCGCTCGGCGGCGCGCGATGCAGGGCGCATCGCCGCCGGCTTCGCCGTGGGAATCGCGCCGCTGGTCTACCTCAACTGGGCGACCGGGGCGCGCGGGCTGGAGTTCCTGAGCACGCGCTTCAGTCCCGCGACCCAGGACAGCGGCCTGGACTTCGCACGCGTCGCCGAGCGCCTGCAACAGTTCCTGTTCGAGCACTTGCCGTCGGCGGCGCAGTTCCCCGACTTCGGCCCGCTGCCCGGCGCGTGGGCGCGTGGATTGGTGCTCGCCGCCTTCGTCGCGAGCTACGTTTCGCTGGTCCCCGGCGCGCTGCGCGCGGCGTGGGGACTGCTCACGGCGCTGCTGGACAAGGGCGACGAGCGACGCAGCACGATTCCCCTGCGCAGCGTCGTCGCAGCGTTGGCGCTCGCCTACTTGCCGCTCACGGCGTTCGCGTTCGCCACGAGCACGTTCACCATCACGCCGCGGCCCTCTCCCATGGACGCGGAGAGCTACCGCTACTTCAACACGCACTTCCTGTTCGCGATCGTCGTGATCGCGCTGGCGGCGTGGCGCTGGAGCGAGTTCGGGCGCGTGCAAGGGCGCGTGCTGCTCGGCGGGTTCGGACGCGCGGTCACCGGTGCGTGCTTCGTCGCCGGCAGCTTCAACCTCGCCCTGACGCACTGGAACTCGCCCGTGCAAGGCCAGGGCGGCTACTACGACGGCTACAAGCTGCGGCAGGTCGCGACGCAGCTGATCTCGCCGCGCAACGGCTACTCGCACGAGGAGATCGTCGAGATGGTCGAGAGCTACCCGCCGGCGTATCGGCCCTGGCTGTACCAGGGCCTGGGCCGCGTACTGGCCGTGCAGCGAGTGATGGCCAGCAAAGGCGGGCCGCTGGAACTGTGGCCGATTCTCGAACGTTTCGAGCCGCGCCGCCGCGCCGACGTCGCGCGTGGGTTCGGCACCTGCTTTCGCTACGCCAGTCGCGTGAACAGCCAGTTCGATGCGCGCTTCCTCAGCTTGCTCGAGGAGCGCACCGCGGCGGGTGATCCGCTCGCGGGCCCGGCCGTCGAGGGCTTGGCCACGGACTGGGAGATCCCGATGGGCCGCGATCTGCAGCGCGACATGCTCGAGATGGTGCAGCTGTTCACCACGCTCCCTGCGCCGTTGCGACCGGCGTATGCGCGCGGCTTCGGCGCGGTGTGCGGCCGCAAGCTGCGGCGCGGTTTGCCCTTCGACGTCGAATTGGTGAGCGCCGCCGCCGAGCGCGTTCCGCCCGAGTACGCCGTGCCGTTCTTCGAAGGCGTCGGCGCCGGACTCGAGGAGGGGCTGCGGCGTGAACGCATGCCGCCCGACATCGCGCCGTTGCTCGGCCCCAACTTCGACCCCGCCGCACTCGAGCGCGGCCGCGCGCGCCGCGCGAGCGAGCTCAAGCGCTGAGGGCGCAGCGAGCGGCGCATTCGAAGGCGCGACCCACGTCGGGGCGCCGGGGCGCTGGAGCGTACGGCTGAGCCTGGGCCGCGCTCGAACCCGCGCGATCCGGGCGCGTGTGGTAGTTTTGCCCTTTTGACCCTCGACGCTCCGAGCGTCGCCGCAGGCCTCTTCGTACCCCAGCCTCCATGCTCCAGCGCACCACGCTCCGCACCCTGATTCCGCTGCTCGCCTTCGCTCCGCTCGCCAACGCCGGCACGAAGTTCGCCGACGCCAACCTCACGACCGGGGCCAACGACGGTTCGTCGTGGGCCGACGCCTTCCGCGGCGTCGACGCGCTCCAGAGCGCACTCGCCGCCTCGGTCGCCGGCGACCAGATCTGGGTGGCCGACGGCCTGTACAAGCCGACCGCGACCACCACGCGCTCGATCACCTTCACGCTGAAGAACGGCGTCGAAATCTACGGCGGCTTCGCCGGCGGTGAGACGCTGCTCTCGCAGCGCAACCTCGCGCTCAACGTCGCCACGCTTTCGGGTGACCTCGCCGGCAACGACGGCGCGAACATCTTCACGGACAACTCGTTCCACGTGCTCGTCGGAACCGGCGCCAACGCGACGGCGGTGATCGACGGCTTCACCGTGCGCGGCGGCAACGCGAACGGCGCCGGCGCCAACGAAGACCGCGGCGGCGGCATCCTGTGCCTGAGCGGCACGCCGGTGATCCGCAACTGCTTGTTCACCGCGAACCGCTGCACCTTCGGCGGCGGCGCGGGCTACATCAACTCGGCTAGCCCGACGTTCCTCGACACCGTGTTCGACGGCAACTTCGGCAGCAACTTCGGTGGCGCGTTCGACATGGCCAACGGCGTCGGCGCGACCTTCGACCGCTGCACGTTCCGCAACAACTCGGCGGCGCGCGCCGGCGGCATCGAGATCTTCGGCGGCAGCTCGGTCAAGGTTTGGAACTGCCTGTTCCACAACAACACCTCGACCGGTACGGGCGGGGGCGGCGCGATCTTCGTGTCGGGCTCGTCGCCGCAGATCCGCAACTGCACGATCCTGAACAACTCGGCGACCGCGAACGCCACCGGCGGGATCCTCGGCGCCGGCGGCAGCGTCATCAACTGCGTCGTGTTCGGCAACACGGGCCAGGGCGGTTCGAGCGGCCAGGCGGCGCAGCTCAGCCCCTCGAACATGAGCGTCACGTACACGCTCACGTCCACGGGCTTCACTGGCACCGGCAACGTCACCGGCACGCCGCTGTTCAACAACTGCGGTCCGTCGCCGTTCCGCTTGGCGACCAACTCGCCGGGCATCGACGCGGGCAACAACGCGGGCGTTCCGGCCGGCGTCACCAAGGACCTCGCCGGCGGCAACCGCTTCGGCGATGCGTTGCTCGTCGCCAACACGGGCGCGGGCTCGGCCCCGATCGTCGACATGGGCGCGTTCGAGTCGAGCGACTGCAACGGCAACGGCGTGCCGGATTGGTGCGATCTGCAGTCGGGGACCTCGCTCGACGCCGACGCCAACGGCGTGCCCGACGACTGCGAGTGCACGGGCGGCGTGCTGCCGAGCGTGTACTGCACGGCCAAGCTGAATTCGCAACTGTGCCTCCCGGCGATCGCGGCGGTCGGCTTCGCCAGCCCGACGATCGCGCAACCGCTGACGATCAGCGCGACCAACATCCTCAGCCAGAAGCAAGGCTTGCTGTTCTACGGCTACGCGGCCGCGGCGCTTCCGTTCCAAGGCGGCATCCTGTGCGTGAATCCTCCGCTCAAGCGCACGCCGGCCCAGAACTCGGGCGGCAGCGCGGGCGGCGCGGACTGCACCGGCACGTTCACGTTCAACTTCAACGCCTTCATCGTGTCCGGCACCGATCCGCTGCTGATCGCCGGACAACAGGTGAACGCGCAGTACTGGTCGCGCGATCCGCAGGATCCGTTCACGACCAACCTGACGAACGCGGCGCAGTTCACGATCTGCAACTAGCAGCGCCACAAAAGCGTGGAGAACTTGGGGCCCGCGGCGCGTTCGACGCGCCGCGGGCCCCGTTGCTTGTGCGACGCGCAGCTGCGCGCTTGATGCGGCGCTTACGGGCTCCTCATCGGCCTCCGAGGAAACGGCACGAACTTGTGCAACGTGCGGCGCAGGCGCCGCACGCATTCGATTCTGTCCCCCTCTCGAGGAGTCCCCACATGCAGCTTCTTTCCACGGCGCGCCGCCTCGTATCGTCGGCGGCCGCTCTCGCGCTCGTCGCCGGCCTGGCGCAAGCCCAATTCACGCTCAGCGAAGCGTTCGTCAATCCTCCCGGAACCGACAACGGCCAGGAAGGGTTCGAAGTCCGCGGCGCTCCCAACGCGAGCCTCGCCGGCTACTACCTGCTCATCGTCGAAGGCGACGGCGCGAGCGCGGGCACGCTCGATGTCGTGCTCAACCTCGGCGCCTTCTCGACCGGTTCGAACGGCCTGTTCCTGTGGCGCGATGCGGCGACGGCCATCAACCCGGCCGCTGATCCCGCGACGTCGATCAACAGCGCCGACTTCAACCCTGACATCGAGAACGGCAGCAACACCTTCATCCTCGGCTTCGGCACGCCGCCGGCGCAGGGTACGGACCTCGACAGCGACAACGACGCGACGCTGAACAGCGGAGCGCTGGTCGGCTTCACGGTCGTGGACGCGATCGCTCTGCTCGAGAACGACAACACGCCCGCGGACAACGACGGCTACGCGGACGATCTGGGCTTTGCCAACTTCGGGCCGTTCGCCGGCTTCACGCCCGACGCGCTCCAGCGCACGTACAACGCGAGCGGCGCGCTGTGCAACACGATCGTCGGCGACCTGCTCGGCACGAACCCGGGCGGCCCGTACACCTGGGACACGGGCGCGGGTCGTACGTTCGGCTTCGAAGCGCACAGCGTCAGCGCGAGCGGCGGCCTGGACCTGGGCTCGCTGAACGGCGCCGCGGCGCTCGACAACGATCTCGACGGCGTGCTCAACGCCTGCGACGGCTGCCCCGACGACGGCGCCAAGACTTCGCCCGGCGCCTGTGGCTGCGGAGTGTCCGACGTCGACAGCGACAACGACGGCGCGGCGGATTGCAACGACGGTTGCCCGGCCGACCCGCTCAAGACTGCGCCCGGCGCCTGCGGCTGCGGCGTTGCGGATCTCGACGGCGACGCGGACGGCGTCGCGGACTGCGTCGACAACTGCGTGACGGTGGCCAACCCCTCGCAGGCCGACTGCGACCTCGACCTCGTCGGCGACGCCTGCGAGATCGCGGCCGGCACGTCCAACGACAAGAACCTCAACACGGTCCCCGACGAGTGCGAACTGGGCCTCGTCGTGAACTACTGCACGGCCGGCTCGAGCACGAACGGCTGCACGCCGACCCTCTCGGCGAGCGGTGTTCCGAGCGCCGCCGCGCTCAGCGGCTTCACCGTGACCTGCTCGGGCGTCGAAGGCCAGAAGCAGGGGCTGATCTTCTACAGCGCGACGGGCAAGAAGGCCTCGGTCTGGGCGCCGGGCAGCACGAGCTTCCTGTGCCTCAAGGCGCCGACGCAGCGCACCACGTCGATGGGTTCGGGCGGCACGACCAACGCCTGCGACGGCGTGATCGGTCTGGACTTCCTCGCCTGGGTCGCGACGCACCCCAACGCTCAGGGCGTTCCGTTCTCGGGCGGCGAGCAAGCCTGGTTCCAGACCTGGTACCGCGATCCGAGCGCCCCGGCCACGACCAACCTCTCGGATGGTCTGCAGGTGACGTTCGCTCCGTGAGCGCGCTCTGACTGCTGCGCAGCGCACGCTGCGCCCAACAACACTCGCGGGGTCGCAACTGAGTTTGTCCCAGCTGCGACCCCGCTCGTTTGGCTCTCGAGTTCGCGCTCAGCGCCGCTCGCCGCGCGCCGTCAGCAACGCGACCACTTCGGCGCGCGCTGCAGCGTCCTCGTCGAACAGGCCGCGGAAGGCCGTGGTGAGCATGTCCGCGTCGCTCTTCGAGGCGCCGCGCATGCGCATGCACATGTGCTCGCCCTCGATGATCACAGCGACGCCCTGCGGCTCGAGGTGCTCGACAAGCGCATCCGCGATCTGCGCCGTCAGACGCTCTTGCATCTGCAGGCGTCGCGCGAACACGTCGACCGTGCGCGCGATCTTCGACAGCCCGCAGACGCGGTTGTTCGCCGGGATGTAGGCCACGTGCGCGCGGCCGAAGAACGGGAGCAAGTGGTGCTCGCACAGGCTGTAGAACTCGACGCCGCGCACGGCGACCAGTTCACGCCCCGAAGCGGAGCGGTGGCCGAACTGCTTGCCGAGGTGGCGTTCGGCGCTGTCGCGCTGACCCACGGTGAGTTCGGCCCAGGCCTTCGCGGCACGCTTGGGAGTTTCGAGCAGGCCCTCGCGGTCGGGGTCTTCGCCGATCGCGAGCAAGATCTCGCGCACCGCGCGCTCGATGCGCGGCCGGTCCACGCCGGCTGCAGAACCGTCGCCGTCCAAGTCCGAGGCGTGGTCGTCGCAGGCATGTCCACGTGCGGCGAGGGGCGGCAGGCTACGGGCAGCGGTGAAGCGCGACTGCATGGCAAAATTCCTCCGATCGGGTCCGAGACGCTCGCTACTGCCCGGCCCATCCGCGCAGTCCCTACTCTGCGTTTCGCAGCGCCGTGCGCGCCGGATTCAGCCGCCCGCGCGCGGATTGGCGTCCGGCCGCTCGCGCTGCAGAAGGAAGACCGGTTCGCCCAACTCGCTCAATTTCGCGTTCGCATCGTCCGCCGCGAGAACCGCCTGAACGTCTGCGCCGCGCCAACGCCGCGCGAGAACGCCGCAAGGTTCCGCGCTCCAGCCCTGCGAGCTCAATCGCTCGGCTGCCTGCTTCGTAGCGAGAACCACCGCTCCCGGCTCGAGCGCCGCGGCCTCGCCCGGATCGTCCAGCGGTCGGGGATCGAGTCGGCCGGCGGAGAGCACGCGCACCAAATTGGGCGTCGACGGATCGAACCCAAGCGTTGCGTCGAGTCGTTCGGCGCGCGCCGCGAGGCGCCACGCGTCTCCCACCGCGGTGGCTCGCAACGCGGGAACCACAGCCAGCAGAACAGCCGCGCCGGCGAACGCGAAGCCGGTCTCCGGAGCGGCGCGGCGCAGCGCGGCGAACGCCGCGGCGGAGGCGACGGCGCAACTCGCAGCGGCCCACGCGTCGACGCGCACGAGGGCCAGCGCCGCGAGCGACGCCAGTGCGCACGCAGCCCAGCCGCAGACGCGCAACAAGCGCTGGAACCAGGGCGCGCTGACGCCGGCGAGCAGCAGTCCCGCGATGGCGGCCGAGTGCGCGGGATAGAGCGGCGCGAGGTAGCGGCCGCGATGCAGATTGGCGGCGGCGAAAACCGCGAGCACGACGGCGCTGAACGCGAGCACCAGCTTGAGCGCGAGGCCGTGCTCGCGCCAAGCCGCGGCGAGGACCTTGCGCGAAACGAGCGCGGCGACCGCGAGCCCGAGCGACCAAGGCAAGAGATGGCGAGCCGTCGACGCGAGGTACTCGCCCACGCGCTGCACGACCTCGGCAGGTGAATCGGCCAGCCGCGTGGCGACCTGGTCGGCGACGAAGCTCGAGCCCGCGGCAGGAGCGTCCGCCAGCCACAACGGCGCGAGGGACACCGCCGCGAAAAGCAGCGACGCAAGCAGACTCGGGACGTGCAGCACGTCGCGCCATGCGTCGCGTCGTGAACGCGCTACCGCCACGACGACGAAACCGAGCACGACCAGCGCGAGACTGCCTTTCGCCGCCGCGGCGAGCGCAATGCCGCCCCACATCCACGGAGCGCAATCCCGCCCCGGCAGCCGCCGGACCAGGAGGTCCGCCAGGCCTACCAACGCGCAGGCGACGCCGAGCACCAGCACGATGTCGGGCGTCGAACGCGAGGCCAGCGTGAACAATGAGCCGTTGCAGGCGGCGATGGCTGCGGCCAGCAGCGGCGCCCCGGCACGCTGGGGGAACAGCGCGTGCGCGAGTCGAGCGGTGGCCAGCAGGACGAGCGCTCCCGCTGCTAGAAACGGCAGCCGCGCGGCGAACAAGCTGACGCCCAAGCCCTCGAACGACGCGCCGATCATCCAGTAGACGAGCAGCGGTTTGTTCAGCCGGACCGTCCCGTCGGCGTACTGCGGCGTGAACCAGTCGGAGCTGGCGCGCATGCGCAGCACGGCGTCGGTGTAGAAGCGCTCGTCGCCGTGGTACGCGCCCTCGGAGCCCAGCCAGAGGGCGCCCAATGCGAACCAGACCACGGCCAGCGCGAGAACGGAGCGGGACGCGGGGTTCACAGGCGGCGAGGGAAGCGTTGCGAAACTATCGAGACAAGCGTCTGGGCGGCCTGCCCACTCGCGTGGCCGATGCTCGCCCAACGGCGCGAAGTTTCAAGCGCCGGAGCTGAGCACTCCGCCGCTACTCTCTGCCCCATGGCGTCGACACTCGAATTCGAAGTGCGCCCCGAGTCGCTCGCGATCGCGCGGCTCCCCCCCGATGCGCCCCAGCCCCCCTGGGCGCGCGGTGCATTCGTGACCGTGTCACGCACCCCGGCGGAGCTGTCGGTGATCTGCGATCAACGTCACGTGCCGCCCGAGGTGACCTGCGAACGCGAGCGGGTGGCGTTGGGCATCGTCGGGGTGGTGCCGATGACGACCGTGGGCTTGCTCGCGTCACTGTGCGGCGCGCTCGCCGCCGCGCAGGTGCCCGTGTTCGTGGTCTCGACCTACGACACGGACTGGCTGCTGGTGCAACGCGCGCACCTCGCCGCGACCCGCACTGCGCTCGAAGCGCTGGGCCACCGCGTCCGGGACTGCGCTCCGCTCTGAGCAGCGCATGGTTCGTTTCCTGCACACGAGCGACTGGCAGCTCGGCATGACGCGCCACTACTTCGGCGACGGAGCGCAGGAGCGCTTCTCGCAGGCCCGCTTCGACGCGATCGCGCGACTGGCGGAACTGGCGCGCGAACACGCGGCCGAGTTCGTGGTCGTGGCGGGCGACGTGTTCGAGACCAACCAGGTCGACCGGCGCACGGTCTCCAAAGCGCTCAACGGCCTGGCGCAGATGCCTTGTCCGGTGTTCCTGCTCCCGGGCAACCACGACCCGCTCGACGCGGGCTCGATCTACCGCCAAGCGACCTTCGAGAAGCGCTGCCCGTCCCACGTGCGCGTGCTCGACTCCAGCGCGCCGCTGACGCTGCGCGCCGGCGTCGAGATCATCGGCGCACCGTGGCGCAGCAAGCGGCCGCTCGAGGACCTGCTCCAACGCGCGCTGCGCGACCTCGCGCCCGCGAGCGACACGACGCGCATCGTGGTCGCACACGGCGCCGTCGATGCACTCGCGCCCGACAAGGACAACCCGGCGCTGATCGAACTCGCCGCCGCGGAGCGCGCACTGTCCGAAGGCGTCGCGCACTACATCGCCTTGGGCGACCGACACTCGCGGACCGCCGTCGGAAACAGCGGCCGCATCTTCTACAGCGGCGCGCCTGAACCGACCGACTTCGACGAACTCGAGCCGGGTTTCGCGCTGCTGGTCGACGTCGACGCCCAGTCCGCACTCACCACGCCGCTGCGCGTGGGCCGCTGGCGTTTTGCGCGCGCGTCCCACCGCCTCGACGGCGATGCGGACCTCGCGCACCTGCGCGCGCAGCTCGAAGGCGAACTCGACTCCGCGCGCATGGCGCTCAAGCTCGACCTCGTGGGCACGCTCAACGTGCGCCAGATGGCGGCGCTCTCGGGCCTCCTCGACACGCAGCGCGACCTGTACGCGGCGCTGATCGCGCAGACCTCGCGCACCGAGCTGGTGGTGACGCCCGAGGACTCGGACTTCAGCGAGTTGAACCTGTCCGGTTTCGGCGCGCGCGCCCTGGTGCATCTGCGCGAGCTGGCGGCCGCGCCGGGCGAGCAGCAGGCAACGGCGCAGGACGCGTTGGCGCTCCTGATCCGCTTGGCGGGGCGCGACGCATGAAGCTCGTGCGCATCGAGCTGCGCGACTACCGCGGCGTGCGCGAGCTCGTGCTCGAACCCGCGCTCGACGGTGTGACCGTCGTGGTCGGACCCAACGAATCGGGCAAGTCGAGCGTGAGCGAGGCGCTGCTCATCGTGCTCGAGCACCTCGACAGCTCGACGAAGGCCGCGGTGCGCGATCTGCGGCCGATCGGCCGCGACGTGGGCACGCAGGTCGCGATCGAAGTCACGAGCGGCCCCTACCGCTTCGTTTACCGAAAAACCTGGTTCAAGCGTCCTTCCACCGAGCTGACGATCCTCGAGCCGCGGCGCGAACAACTCACCGGACGCGAAGCGCACGAGCGGGTTTTGGCGCTGCTCGCCGAAACCGTCGATCTGCCGCTGTTCAAGGCGCTGAGCGTCGCGCAGGGCCACGGCCAGGAGCGCCTCGCGCTCGACGACCAGACCTGGGTCTCGCGCGCGCTGGACCGCGCCGCCGGCAGTGCGTCGAGCGGCGCGCTGGAGTTGAGCCTGTTCGAGCGTGCGCGCGAGGAGTACGAGGGCTACTTCACGCCCACGGGCAAGGACGGCAAGCACCTCACCGAGCCGCGCGAGCGCGCGGAAGCGCTCGAGCGCGAGCGCGCGCCCATCGCCGAAACGCTGGCGACCCTCGAGTCCGATGTGGCTGAAACCGCGCGGCTGGCGGAGACGCTGCGCGTCGACGAAGCAGCGCTCTCGCGCGAGCGCGTGGCGCAACGTGCGCTCGACGCGAAGCTGCTCGAGCTCGAGCACGTGCGCGAGCGAGCGGAGCGCGCCGACAAGGAGGTCGCGCTCGGCCGCGCCGCGCTCGAACTGGCGCGCGACGCGGCGCGGGATCGCGGCCAGCTGGAGGCCCAAGCCGTGCAGGCCCGCGCTCAGCTCGCCGAACTCGAAACGCGCCTCAACGAACGAGCGCCGGCGCTCGAGCAGGCCCGCGAACGCCAGACGCAGGCGACGCGGGCGTTCGAGTTGCGCCAACAGGAGGCGGCCGCTGCGCGCGAGCTCGCGCGGCGCCGCGCCACGGACGACACGGCTCTGCGCGACCGCGCCGACCTCGGGCTGCTGCGCGAGCGGCGTGAGAAGCTCGCGGCCGCGCACCAGGAACTCGTGCGCCAACGCGCGCGCCTGGGCGATCCGCCGCTCGACCCGCGCCGCGTCGCAGCGCTGCGCAAGCGGCACACCGAGCTCGAAGTCTCCGCAGCGCAGGCGGCCGCCGCGGCCCCGAAGCTGCGGCTGCGCGCCAAGCGCCCGCTCGAGCTGAACGTCGACGGCGCGCCGCGCACGCTGGCGCCCGAAGAAACGCTCGAGCTCTCCGGCGAAGCGCCGCGGCGTGTCGAACTCCCCCACACGCTCGAGCTCGAGTTCGCGCCCGGCGCGGACTCCGCCGCGGCGACGCGTGCGCACGCATTGCGGCTGGCCGAGTGGCGCGACGAGCTGGCGTCCCTGGGCGTCCAAGGCCTGGCCGAAGCCGAGCAACGGCTGACGCTCGAGGCCGACGCCCGCGCGCGCATCGAAGCGCTGGAGGCGACCTGCGCGGGTCTGTTGCTCGACCTGAACCCCGAGCAGATGGAGGCCAAGATCGAGCGGCTCGCTTCGCGTGTCGCCGCGCTCGGAGAACGCGGCGCGCAGGCCGAGGCGCCGCCGCAGTCGACGCAGGAGGCGCAGCAACTCCGCCAAGAGGCCGACGTGCGCGCGGATCAGGCGCAGCGCACGCTGGACGCCGCGCTCGCGGCGGCGCGCGCCGCCGATGCCCACGCCGTCAAGCTGGAGACCGAGCAGCACGGGCTCGCCCACAGCGTCGCCCTCGCGCGCGCCGCCTGCGAGCGCGCGGACGAAGCGCTGGCGCACGCGCGCAGCGCGCAACCCGACGAGCAACTGGGCGAACGGGCGCGCCTGGCGGCGGACGAGTTGCGCGAGCGCGAGGCGCGCGCCGCCGCCGCGCGCGCCGCAGTCGAGCAGCTGAACCCCGCGGCGTTGGAGCTGCAGGCTGCGAACAAGCGCCGCGTCGTGCTCGATCTCGAGCAGCGGCTCGCCGCGCAGCGCGAGCAGAAGGCGCGCGTCGACGGACGCCTCGAGAGCCAAGGCGAGGAAGGTCTGCGCGAACGGCTCGAGGCGCTCGAGCGCAGGCTCGCCGTGCTGACCGACGAGCGCGCGCGCAGCGAGCGTCGCGCCCGCGCGGCGAAGCTGCTCTACGAGACGCTTGCCGCCGAACGTGTCGCCGAGCGACGCGACTATGTCGAGCCGCTGGCGCAGCGCATCGAGTCGCTGGGTCGGATCGTCTACGGCCCGGGCCTGCGCATCACGCTCAACGACGAGCTCGCGATCGAGTCGCGCACCCTCGACGACGTCGGCGTGCCCTTCGACTCGCTCTCGACCGGTGCGAAAGAGCAACTGGGCGTGCTCGCGCGCCTGGCCTGCGCGCAGTTGGTGGTCGAGGACGGCGGGGCCCCGCTCCTGCTCGACGACGTGCTCGGGCACACCGACCCCGAGCGCCTCGAGCGCCTCGCCGCGGTGATCGCGTTCGCGGCCAAACGCTGCCAGGTGATCCTCTTCACGAGCAACCCCGAGCGCTATCGCGGCATCGGCGGCGCGAAGTTCATCGAACTCGCGCGCGCGTGAGTCCCGCTCAGAGCACGTCGGGCGCCTGGTACACGCCGAAACGCCGCTCGAGCACCGCGCAGATCTCGCCCAGCGTCGCGTAGGCCTCGACCGCCGGGAGCATCGCGTCGAGCAGGTTGGCGCGGCCGGCGGCCGCGCGCTCGACCGCTTCGAGCGTCGCCGCGACGCGGGTCGAGTCGCGGGTCGCCCGCACGCGCGCCAGGTCGGCGAGCACCGTGTCGCGCGCGCTCGGATCGGGCTTGAAGATGCGCGCCGGCGGCTCGGGCGCCGTGAATTGGTTCACGCCGACGATCACGCGCTCCTTCGACTCGACCTCGCGCTGCCAGTGCATCGCGGAGCGGTGGATCTCGCGCTGCATGAAGCCCTGCTCGATCGCGGCCACGGCGCCGCCGCGCGCGTCGATCTCCTTCATCAGCGCCAGCGCGCGCGCCTCGAGCTCGTCGGTGAGCGCCTCGACGTACGGCGAACCGCCGAGCGGGTCGACGACGTCCGCAACACCCGATTCGTGCGCGAGGATCTGCTGCGTGCGCAGCGCCAGACGCGCGGATTCTTCGGTCGGCAGCGACAGCGCTTCGTCGCGCGAGTTGGTGTGCAGCGACTGCGTTCCGCCGAGCAGCGCGGCGAGCGCCTGCAGCGTCACGCGCACGACGTTGTTGTCGGGCTGTTGGCTGGTGAGCATCGAGCCGGCGGTCTGCGTGTGGAAACGCAGCATCCAGCTCTCGGGGTCACGCGCGCCGAACTCCTGGCGCATGATGCGCGCCCACATGCGGCGCGCGGCGCGGAACTTGGCCGCCTCTTCGAACAGGTGGTTGTGCGCGTTGAAGAAGAACGACAGCCGCGGCGCGAAGTCGTCGAGCTGCAGGCCCGCCGCGAGGGCGGCCTGCACGTAGGCGCGCCCGTTGGCCAGCGTGAAGGCGACCTCCTGCACCGCGGTCGCTCCGGCTTCGCGGATGTGGTAACCCGAGATCGAGATCGTGTTCCAACTCGGAGCGTGCGCGTTCGCAAAGCTCATCAGGTCGGTCACGAGGCGCATCGAAGGCCCGGCGGGGAAGCGGTAGTTCCCGCGCGCCGCGTACTCCTTCAGGATGTCGTTCTGCACGGTGCCGCGGATCTTGTCGGGCGCGACGCCCGCGCGCCGGCACAGCGCGACGTACATGCACAGGAGGATCGACGCCGAGGCGTTGATCGTCATCGAGGTCGAGACCTCGCCGAGTGCGATGCCCTCGAACAAGAGCTCCATGTCGGCGAGCGAGTTGATCGGCACGCCGACCAGCCCGATCTCCGGCGAGGCGAGCTCGTGGTCGGAGTCGTAGCCGATCTGCGTCGGCAGGTCGAAAGCCGTCGAGAGCCCCGTCTGCCCGCTCGCGAGCAGCGCCTTGAAGCGTTGGTTGGTGTCGCGCGCGCTGGAGAAGCCGGCGTACTGCCGCATGGTCCACAGCCGGCCGCGGTACATCGTCGGACGGATGCCGCGCGTGAACGGATACTCGCCGGGAAAGCCGCCGTCGGGTGCGCCGCCGTAGAGCGGCGCCGTGTCGAGCCCCGAGGGAGTCGCGAAGCGCGCGCGGCGCTCCTTCTGGCGCGCCGCAGCGGGCTTCCAGGTTTCGTCGAGCCAACGCTGGCGCGGGTCGGCGGAAGCGGGCGGCGCGGGACGCTCGGCAGCGGCGCGGGAGGGGATGTCGGCGCTCAAGGCTGGAACTCGCGGAGACTCTGGGGGCGGAGGGCGGAGCCGCGAAGTCTAGCGGCGTTCCGAAGGACGCGGCGGCAGCTACCATCTCGCCTCACAATCGAACCTCTTCGCCCCCCTTACCCGCCCACCGCATCCACGATGGTCCGTTCTCTTCGCTTCGCTCCGCTCACGCTCGTCCTGGTCGCCGGCGCGACCGCCAGCGCCTTGGCCTTCCGCCCGACTCCGGTCGTTGAGCGCGCCGAGGGCTCGCCGATCCACGACCACATGGAGACGATGAACGCGGCGCTCAAGTTCTTCGCCAAGACCGGCGCCTCGGCCGAGAACCGGGTCAAGGCTTTCGAGCAACTCGAGAAGTTCCAGGCCGCGGTCGTGGCCTGCAAGAGCATGACGCCCGAGACCGCCAAGGCGGTCGAGGAAGCCAAGCGCGCGGAGTTCGTGACCGGCTACCGCTCGATGCTGGTCGACGCGCTCTCGAACAGCTGCCGGATGGAAAAGGCGCTGCTCGAGGCCAAGTACGACGAGGCGAACCGCATTGCGCGCGAGGACATGAACGCGCTCAAGAAGGCCGGCCACGACAAGTACGAAGGCGACGACCACTGAAACGGCCCGCCTGAAAGGGACGCGCCTGAAGCGGGCCGACGACCGAGCGGCCCGCTGAAGCTCGCCGCGGCGGCCCGGGGCGCGCCCAGGTGGTCTCCGTCCGAAACGGATCGGGGACAACGGATCGGGATCGGGCGGAGTGCCGCGGCTGCGACCACAGGCGCGCACCCGACGGGGTCCGAACTGGAGTTGGCGGCGCCGCCGGACGATCCACAGGGAGAGGCTTGCGAGTCATTTGCAACTCGCGCAGGCCTCTCCCCAGTCGTTCGCATTGTGCCCGCCCCCGCGGGCCCCTAGCATGCGACTCGCTCGAAGAGTTCTGTCCGCGCTCCGTCAGGCGCCGACGGGACCCGCCGCGCGCGCAACCCCGGCGCGCGCTTGCCTCGGTTGTCTGCCTCCCGCGCTCGCGCCCGCCCCCGATTCGGACCGCTTCTGTTCTAGCCTGCCCCTGACTTTGCCCGACCTGACGGGCTACCCCGTGATGACTACGCGCCGCGAACTCGACTGGATCAACATTTCTGTCCTGAGCGCCGTCCACCTGCTGGCCGCCGGCGGCGTGGTCTGGTCCGTGTTCAACTTCTCCTGGGCGACGATCGCCCTCGCCTTTGTGTGGTTCGCGCTGTGCGGCCTGGGCATCACGGGCGGCTACCACCGCCTGTTCTCGCACCCCACCTACGAGGCCGCGGCGTGGTTGCGCTGGGTGTACCTCGTGTTCGGCGCCGCCTCGGTGCAGAACTCTGCGCTCAAGTGGTCCAGCGACCACCGCGTGCACCACTCGAAGGTCGACCGCGACGAAGACCCGTACAACATTCGGCGCGGCTTCTGGTGGGCCCACATCGGCTGGATCCTGGTGAAGGGTGATCGCCCGATCGAGCGCGTCAAGGACCTCGAAGCCGATCCGCTCGTGATGTGGCAGCACCGCAACTACGTGCTGCTCGCGGTGGTGTTCGGCGCGTTGATTCCGATGGGCATCGGCGCGTTGTGGGGCGACGCGATCGGCGCGCTGTTGATCGCGGGCTTCCTGCGCCTCGCGCTGCAGTACCACGCGACGTTCGCCGTGAACTCGCTCGCTCACTACCTCGGCTCGCAGCCCTACGACACGACCACCAGCGCGCGCGACAGCTTCGTGACGGCGCTGGTCACGCTCGGCGAGGGCTACCACAACTTCCACCACCGCTTCCAGAACGACTACCGCAACGGCGTGCGCGGCTGGCAGCTCGATCCGACGAAGTGGTTCGTGTGGACCATGTCCAAGGTGGGCGTGACGCGCAACCTGCGGCGCACTCCGCAGGAGAAGATCGACGCCGCACTCGCGGCGCGACGCGCTCAGCGTTCCGCGGCCTGACCGCCGGCGCGAGTCCCCGGGCGCCGCTTCGCGCGCCCGGTTAGCATCGCCCAGCGCCGATCCGACCGCAGTTCACGCGACGAACCGCGGCCTTCGACGGCGCCTTCGGCATGGTCTTCAGCTCGCCCACGTTCCTGTTCGGCTTCTTGCCGGCGGTTCTCCTGGCGCACACCGTTCTGCGCGGTGCGCCGCGCAACTGGCTGTTGCTGCTCGCGAGCCTTTCGTTCTACGCCTGGGGCGAGGGCCGCTACATCGCGCTGATGCTCGCGTCGATCGTGGTCAACCACGCGCTCGGGCTGTGGATCCAGCGTTCGCGCAGCGCGCTCGCACTGGGACTCGCGGTCGCGCTCAACCTCGGCGCGCTGGGCTTCTACAAGTACTCGGGCTGGCTGTGGGACAACGCCCTCGCGCTGTGCGAAGCGCTCGGCGGCGCGACCGCCTGGCTCGGACCGCGCCCCGAGGTCGTGCTTCCGCTCGGCATCTCGTTCTTCACGTTCCAGGCGCTCTCGACGCTCGTCGACGTGCGGCGCGGTGACGCGCGTTTGTCGGCGAACCCGCTGGAGTTCGGGCTCTACATCGCCTGCTTCCCGCAGCTCATCGCCGGGCCGATCGTGCGCTACAGCGACATCGCCCAGCAACTCGTCCGCCGCAGCGTGGGCGTCGCCGACTTCGCCGACGGCCTGCGCCGTTTCGCGATCGGACTGGGCAAGAAGACGCTGCTCGCCAACTCCCTGGCGCCGCTGGTCGACGAAGCCTTCGCGCTCGATCCCGCGCAACTGACCTGCGCCGCCGGGTGGCTCGCGATCAGCGCCTGGTGCCTGCAGATCTACTTCGACTTCTCGGGCTACTCGGACATGGCGATCGGCCTGGGACGCTGCCTGGGCTTCAGCTACGCAGAGAACTTCGAGCATCCGCTCGCGTCGCGTTCGATCACCGAGTTCTGGCGCCGTTGGCACATCAGCCTCTCGACCTTCTTCCGCGACTACGTGTACATCCCGCTGGGCGGCAACCGGCGCGGCAAGGCGCGCATGTACGCCGCGCTCGTGTGTGTGTTCGCGCTCACCGGGCTGTGGCACGGCGCTGCGTGGACCTTCGTCGTGTTCGGCCTCTACCACGGCGCGGTGATGCTGCTCGAACGCGCCGGAGTGGGACGCGCGCTCTCGGCGGGACCGCGCTGGCTGGCGCACGTGTACTTCTTCGTGGCCGTCAACGTCGGCTGGGTGTTCTTCCGCGCCGACGATCTGCCGCATGCCGGTGCGTTCCTGCAGACGCTCTTCCGCGTCCTTCCGAGCGGCGCGGAACTGCACCCCGCACGCGTCTTCCTCGACACGGAACGCTGCTTGGCGCTCGTGCTCGGCGTGCTCTGCGCGCTGCCCTGGGTGCGATGGGCGCGCGAACGCGGCGAACCCAGCCCCGCTGTGGCGCTGGCCTGCGACGTCGGCGTCGTCGCGCTCATCGGCGCATCCCTGCTGTGCGCAGCGGCCGGCGCCTACGACCCGTTCATCTACTTCCGGTTCTGACCCATGAGCACCGGAACACCTCGTCCCGCACGCGCGCGCGACTTCGCGATCCTGGCCGCCTTCGCGCTGGGCCTGGGCGCTCCGCTGGTGGATCTCGCGCTGCGTTCCTCGGACGCGCGCGGCCCGGCGCGTGAGCTGCGCTCGGCGGCCAAGCTCCCGAGCACCCCGCAGAGTCTCGAGGAGGCCGTGGCTTTCCCGCGGCAGTTCGACAACTGGTACGAGGACCATTTCGGCCTGCGCGACGTGCTGCTGCGCACGCACAACCGCGCGAAGTGGCTGGGACTGGGAGTGTCCCCCACTCCCAAGCTCGTGCTCGGCCACAGCGGCTGGGTGTTCTCGAGCGAGGGTTTTGCGCTCGACGACCACCGCGGCGCGGCCCCGCTCTCGCCGGGCGCGCTCGAAGCCTGGCGCACGATGCTCGAGCAGCGCCGCGACTGGCTCGCGCAGCGCGGCGTGCACTACGTGTTCGCGATCGCTCCCTACAAGAGTCAGGTCTACAACGACGAGCTCGAGCCGCGCTTCGCCCGCCTAGGCCCGGCGCGCAACCAACAACTGGCCGAGTTCATGGCCGGGAATTCGTCGGTGCGCATCGTCGATCTCGAGAGCGCGGTGCGCGCCGCGCGGGCCGACGACAAAGGCGACGACCTCACGTACTTCCCCTATGGCACGCACTGGACGGACCGCGGCGCGTACGCGGGCTATGTCGAGTTGGTGAGCGCGCTCGCGGAGCGTTTTCCGGAGTTGACGCCGCTGCCGCGCGAGGCCTTCGAAGTGCGCGACGGTCCGACGCAAGGCGACAGCTGGGCAGGTCGTGTGTACCTCGAAGGCTTGCTCGAGCAGCGCAACCTCGAGTGGCGCGTGCGCACCCCCAGCGCGCGTTACAGCGGCAATTTCCGCGAGGACCCGCAGTTCGTCTCCGACCGCGCGGATCGAGCCGGGCCGCGCGCGCTGGTCTACCACGACTCGTTCACGCTGCCGATGCGACCCTGGCTCGCCGAGCATTTCTCGCACCTGGTCTGCGACTGGACGCACACGCCGATCGTGCAGCGCATCGAGGCCGAGAAGCCCGACGTGCTGATCCAGATCTACAACGGCTACACGCTGATGCAGCTCACGCCGCACGCGCTGCGCGAAGAGGACGGCGGGCGACGCGCGGCGCGCTTCGACGCGAGCACGCAGACCCTGTGGCGCATGGAGCAAGGCCGCGAGGAAACGTCACTGAGCGTCAACGAAGGCGCACAGCTTGCGCGTCCGGACGGCGTGCTCGAACTCACGCGCGAGTCGCCGGCCAGCCTGCTCTTCCTGCCGAGATTGAACTACCCGCCGGGCGCGAACCTGCTGGTCGCGTGCGAGCTCGAGGGCGACGAGCCAGGCAAGCTGCAGGTGCTCTACTGCACACGGCGCTTGCCGCGCATCGACAGGCGCCAATACGTCGAGACACAACGCCTCGGCGGGCGCGAGCGCTTGGTGCTCGAAGTGCCAGCAGCCGACTTCGTCGAGCGAATGGCCATATGGCTCGGGCCGCGCAAGGGCCGCACGCGCATCCACGCGCTCGAAGTCCGGGCCGTCGCGCCGCCACACTGAGCGCTGCCGGGGCGCGCGACCTCACCTCGGGGCTGTTCGAGCGGCGCCACGCCTTTGCGAGTAGAGTCGCCTCCGCGGAATCCAGGAGAAGCCAGGAGAAGCGGAGTCATGCACATTCACAGCGTCGTCAGGGTAATCGTGTGCGTCGGGGCGTTGACCGGCGCGCTGTCCGCGCAGTCGCGCATCGTCGGTTGGGGCAGTCGACGCTTCGACAGCGGCTGGAGCTCGGAGTCCTACTCCGCCGTCGCCGCCGGCAATCGGCACACCGTGGCGCTCACCACGGACGGACGAGTGCTGGGCTGGGGCGGCAATACCTACGGCGAGTGCGTTCCGCCGCCGCCGCCGCCCGGGACCACCTACGTGGACGTGATGGCGGGCGGCGACTTCAGTCTCGCGCTGCGAAGCGACGGTCGGCTCGCCGCTTGGGGCAACCCGGCGTTCGGGCAGACCAACGTCCCCGCGCTTCCGCCCGGCACGACGTACGTGAGCGCGGACGCGCTCTATTGGCACACGCTTGCGCTGCGCAGCGACGGCGCGGTGGTCGCATTCGGCGGGAACTTCGCGGGCGAG
Source organism: Planctomycetota bacterium (assembly GCA_016795325.1). Classification (GTDB taxonomy): domain Bacteria; phylum Planctomycetota; class UBA1135; order UBA1135; genus WYBT01. The sequence continues at coordinate 699,727 of JAEUHY010000015.1, read as the reverse complement.
TGCAATGTGCCCGCGTTTCCTCCGGGCCTCAGCGTTCAGCGCGTCGCCGCGGGCGCCGGCTTCTCGCTCGCGCTGCGCAGCGACGGAACGATCCAGGGCTGGGGCGCCGACCAGTTTGGGTCCCTGCAGATTCCCCCGCTCCCGGCCGGAGTGCTGTACACCGACGTCACCGCAGGGCAGTGGCACGCGGCGGCGCTGCGCAGCGATGGATCCATCATCGCGTGGGGAGACAATTCGTCGGCGCAACTGGCCGTGCCGCCGCTTCCCCCCGGGGTGGTCTACGTCGACGTCGACGCGGGTTGGTTCCACACGCTGGCCAGACGCAGCGACGGAGTGACCGTCGCGTGGGGCAACAGCTTCTACGGACAGTTGGCGCTTCCGAGCGGGGCCTTCGTCGCGAGCGCCTGCGGCGTCGGACACACCGTGCTCCTCGACGGATCGGGAAACCTCGTGACCCTCGGCTTGAACGATTCGGGACAGCTCAATTTCCCGACACGCGCGCCGGGATTGGTTCCGGTGCAGATCGCATTCGGCGCAGCGCACGCGTTGGTGCTGCACAACGACGGCAGCCTGCTCGCCTGGGGCGGCGATGCGTCCATCAACACCGTCCCGCCGTTGCCGGCGGGCGCGCGCTACGACGCTTGCGCGGCTGGCTTCTTGTGGTCGCTCGCACTGCGCAGCGACGGCGCGCTGGTTCACTTCGGCTCGAACTTCTCGGGCCAGGGAAACGTGCCGAGCGCCGGAGCGTCGCCCTTCGTCGCGATCTCCGCCGGCGATGATCACGGACTCGCGCTACGCGCGAACGGCTCCATCGCGGCGTGGGGTTCGAACGCGGGAGGGCAGCTCAACGTGCCCGCGCCGCCAGTTGGAGCGGTGTACACCCACATCGCCGCAGGCGGTCGGCACTCCAGCGCGCTGCTCAGCAACGGAAGCGCGCGCTCGTGGGGACAGATCGCGGCCGCCCCCGCGCCCGGACCGGGCCTCTCCTATGCCGCTGTCGCCGCGGGCTACGGGCACAGCGTCGCTCTGCTCAGCGACGGCTCCGCGATTGCTTGGGGCGCCAACGGATCTGGCCAATGCAATCTGCCTGCGCTGCCGCCGGGGATGCGCTACCTCGAAGTCTCAGCGGGCGACTCGTTCACACTGCTGCGGCGCAGCGACGGCGCTTTGCTCAGCGTCGGCGTGAACGACTTCGGCCAGCTCGACGTCCCGGCGCTCCCGCAAGGTCATCACTACGCGAGCGCCGTTGCCGGCAGATTGAGCGCCGTCATCGCGCGTGTCGTGGGGCCGGCTCCGGAGAAGTACTGCGCCAGTGCGCCAAGCGTGGCCGGCTGCGCGGCGCAGATCGATGCGAACGGCCAACCCGACGTCGCACACTCCACACCGTGCGTGATCGAGGTGTCGCAGGCGCCGGCTCAAAGGAGCGGGATCATCTACTTCGGTCTGTCCGCTCAGGACACGCCCTGGTGCTCGAACGGCTCGAGTCGGCTCTGCGTGCGCTCGCCCATCGGACGCACCGCGGTGCAGAACACCGGCGGCGCGCCGGGCTCGTGCAACGGCATGCTCCGACTCGACTGGCGCCAGCTGCAGACGACGACGAGCGCCATCTCCACGTGGACACCGGGCGCCAAGGTCTACGTGCAAGGCTGGTACCGCGATCCGGGCGCCTGCAAGTCCTCCGGTCTCTCGGCCGCGATCGAGTTCGTGTACACGCCGTAGCGTCGACGCACGATTCGATCGACGGCTCCTCATGAGCACGCCGCGCCGCTCCAGCGAAGGAACGGCGCGGCGTGTGTGCTTCGGAGGTCAGCTCGGTTGGCTGTTCGGGCTGACCTTCTGCTTCTGCTCTCGGTTTTCCTCCGTGCCTCCGTGGCTCCTGTGTTCTTTCTGATCCTTGTCAGAAAGAAGACAGCCCAGGTCCGCTCGGGCTTGTCCTCCGTGACTCCGTGGCTCCTGTGTTTTCCTGATCGTTGTCAGGAAGAAGACAGAAGGACCACAGGAGCCACGGAGGCACGGAGATCAAGCCGGAGCAGAGGCAGCAGAACTAGCAGGTCGATGAAGAAGACCTGCGTGAGGCGCGCGCCTCACGACATCTTCACGTACTCGTAGTCGATGCCCTTGTCGTCGAGGCCCTTGGCCGGCGGCGCGATCCACGAGGCGTACTTGCCGGCTTCGTAGACGGGCTTCATCAGGCTCTTGACGAAGGCCATGTCCTTCTCGGTCGGCAGCCACCGCTCGACGTGCGCGTTCCAGCTCGCTTCGTCCATGATTTCGCCGGTGTCGAGGTGGAAGCGGCCCGCGGCGTAGCAGCCGATCTTGCGGTTGAAGCGGCGGTGCGGGAGCTTGAAGCGCACGGGCGAGTTGTAGCGCTCGCAGATGCGGTTCCAGTAGTCGATGCCCTTCTGGTTGTCCTTGACGTACTCGTCGCGCAGGATTTCGTTCATCGCATTGCGCAGCGGGATGTCCTCGACGCTGATGCGGCCGTCGACGAAGTTCTCGAACTTGTAGACGCCCTCGAGCGCGAGGTGGTCGGACTGCTTCTCCTCGTGCGCACGGCCCTTGAGGCCGGAGCGGAAGAAGTTGGCCGAGTTGGAGCTGACTTCGGCGCCGTACAGGTCGGTCGAGCTCGAAGCCCAGAAGTTGATGTACTTCTGGATGACTTCGATCGGGATCGCGCCGAACTCCTTCACGTCGCGATCGGGGTGATCGCGCATGATCTGCAGCGTCTTCTCGATCACGCGGCCCACGCCCGTCTGCCCGACGAACATGTGGTGCGCCTCTTCGGTGAGCATGAAGCGGCAGGTGCGCGAGAGCGGATCGAAGCCCGACTCGGCGAGCGCCAGCAGTTGGAACTTGCCGTCGCGGTCGGTGAACATCGTGAAGCAGAAGAAGCTCAGCCAGTCCGAGCACGGCTCGTTGAACGTGCCCAGGATGCGCGGGTGGTCAGGGTTGCCCGAGCGGCGGTGCAGCAGCTCTTCGGCCTCCTCACGGCCGTCCTTGCCGAAGTAGGTGTGCAGCAAATACACCATCGCCCACAGGTGGCGGCCCTCTTCGACGTTGACCTGGAACAGGTTGCGCATGTCGTAGAGCGAGGGCGCGGTGTGGCCGAGCAGGCGCTGCTGCTCGACGCTCGCGGGCTCGGTGTCGGCCTGCGTGACGATCAAGCGTCGCAGCCAGTTGCGGTACTCGCCCGGCACTTGTTGCCAAGCGGGCTCGCCGAAGTGGTCACCGAAACCGACGGTGCGTCCCTCCTCCTTGGGCGCGAGCAAGATGCCCCAGCGGTAGTCGGGCATCTTCACGTAACCGAACTTGGCCCAGCCGTCGGCGCCGACGTTGACGGCGGTGCGCAGGTACACGTCCTTGGTGTTGAAGTCGGTCGGGCCGACCGAGCGCCACCAATCGAGGTAGTTCGGCTGCCACGCTTCCAGGGCGCGCTGCAGGCGCTTGTCGGAGGCGAGGTCGACGTTGTTGGGGATCTTCTCGCTGAAATCGACTGCGTTGGTCATGGTTGAGAGTCCTTTTCAGCGTGGCCTTCACGCCGCAACCAGTGGGCGCATCGGCCAAAGCGCCGATACGCCCCGCGGCATTCGTCCACGCTGAACTGTTGGTTTGGTCGCTACGGCTTCCTGGAGCCTTCGCGCAGCGCGAGGACTCCAGGAAGCCGTAGCTCAGGTGCGCGAGCCGTCGAACTGCGGCCGCATCGGTGTTCCGTAGCAAGTGAGCGCGCCGCGCGGACCGACCGCGTTGGGGCGTTGGAAGATCCAGTTCTGCCAGGCGCTGAGGCGCCCGAAGATCTTGGTCTCCATGGTCTCGGGGCCGGCGAAGCGCAGGTTGGCTTCCATGCCGGTCAGAGCATCGGGCGAGAACGCGGCGCGCTCTTCGATCGCCAGACGCAGCTCGTCGTCCCAGTCGATCGCGTCGGGCGCGAAGGTCGCCAGCCCCAGCTCGTTCGCGGTCGCTGCATCGAACTCCGCGCCGGCGGCGAGCACCTCGCCGACCTTCTCGGGCGTGCCGAGGAAACGCGTCTGCAGGCGCGAAATCCCGTTCGACATCGGGAACATCCCGGAGTTCGCGGCGCTGACGCCCATGCGCACCGGACGCTCGGAATCGTCGAGCACGTAGATGCGGTCGCAGGCGAGCGCTAGTTCGAGCCCCGTGCCGACGAAGCACGCGCCCTCGTCCGCCACGGCGTACAGGCTCTTGGCCATGTTGTCCGTGCGCTTGAGAGTGCGCTTGACGAACTGGCGCACCTCGTTCACGAACCAGTTGCCGCCCGCGGCGAGCAGCGCATCGGTGGCGAGGAACGTCGCCGCCGCGCCCTTGACGCGCAGCAGGATCAGCGCGGTTTCGGGCTCGTTGAAGCGCAGCGTGCACAGCGCGTCGTCGAGTTCGCGCATCGCACGCAGGATCCACCAGCTCGCGCCCTGCGCCAGCGCTTCGTCCGCGCTCTTCGCGCAGTTCGCCGGCGCGGTCAACGTCAGCTCGACCAGCCGCTGCGCGCGGTCGTGCTTGACCTCGACGTATGTGTAGCGCGCGACGTCGCCGTCCTCGTGAGCCTTGATCTCGTCGAGCGCAACGCCCGCCGTCGCGCGCTGCGGAACGCTATCGCCAAGTTGGCGCGCCATGGCGCTCACCGACTCGCTCCACTTCGACAGCGGCGCGATGGCGTCGACGAGGTTCCACTCGACCGCGCGCTTGCCCTTGATGCCTTCGGCGACGGTCGAGAACACGTCGCAGTGGTCGCGGCGGATCTTGCGCTTGTCGGTGATGCGCGTGAGACCGCCGGTCCCCGGCAGCACGCCCAGCAGCGGCACTTCGGGGAAGCTCACCGCGCTGTTGCGATCGTCGACGAGCAGGATCTTGTCGCAGGCCAGCGCGAGTTCGTAGCCGCCGCCCGAGGCGGTGCCGTTGAGCGCCGCGAGGAAGCGGATCCCGCTGGTCGCGCTCGCGTCCTCGAGCCCCAAGCGCGTCTCGTTGGTGTACTTGCAGAAGTTGACTTTGAAGCCGTGCGTGCTCGAGCGCAGCATCACGATGTTCGCGCCGGCGCAGAACACGCGGTCGAGCGAACCGGTGAGCACCACGCAACGCACCTGCGGGTGCTCGAAGCGCAGGCGTTGCACCGCGTCGTTCAGCTCGACGTCGACGCCGATGTCGTAGCTGTTGAGCTTGAGCTCGTAGCCCTCGCGCTGGCCTTCGTGCGGCTGCACGTTCATGCGCAAGGTGGCGATGTCGCCGTCGATCGACAGCTGCCAGTGCTTGTAGCGACTGGGGTGGGTCTGGACGGAGACGGGCTGGGTCGGTGCGGAGGTCGCGGCCACGGTGAGGGAAGACTCGGAAGCTGGGTTGGGAGTGGTCAGGAAGTCCGCGCAGGACGGCGCCGCTCGCGAGGGCGGGCGGAGCGCGCTCCGGACCCTTGCAGCCTGCGCCATTGGGCAGTATACTGCCCACAACGCCGACCGCCCGCGCATTCTACGTCTCACCCATCGGCCATGCAACCCCACGCAAGCGAAAGCACACCGCCGGACGTCGCGGCGCTCCTGCGCGGCCTGGGAAAACGCGTCCGCGAGACCCGCGAGGGCCGCGCGTGGACGGTTTCCGAGCTGGCGGAACGCTCGGGAGTGAGCCGGCGGCACGTCACGGAAACCGAGGCGGGCCGCGCCAACCTCTCCGTCGCCAAGCTCGCCGCGCTGGCCCACGCGCTCGGTGTCAGCGCGAGCAGCCTGCTCGACGTGCCCACCCGCGCGGCGGAGCGCATCGCGCTCGTCGGCCTGCGCGGCGCGGGCAAGTCGACCGTGGGACGCCGTCTCGCGCTCGAGCTCGAGGTCCCCTTCGTGGAGCTCGACCGGCGCATCGAAGAGCTGGCCGGCATGTCCATCGGCGCGATCTTCGAGTTGCACGGCACGCTCGGCTTCCGACGCTGGGAGGCGGAAGCCCTCGAGCAGGTGCTGGCCGAGGGCGAGCGCGTCGTGATCGCGACCGGGGGCTCGATCGCGAGCGCCGAGCGCGCCTACGAGCGGCTGCTCGCCACGTGCCGCACCGTGTGGCTGCGCGCCACGCCCGAGCAGCACCTCGCGCGCGTCGCGGCGCAGGGCGACGAGCGCCCCATGCGCGGTCGCCCGCGCGCGATGGAGGAACTGCGCCGGCTGCTCGAGGAGCGCGAGCCGCAGTACCAGCGCTGCGCGTTGCACGTCGACACGAGCACACGCGATGTGGAAGCGGTCGTGCGCGAGATCCTGGCGCGCCTCGACGGCTGATCGCGCCCGAGCGCGGCAACTCTTGCCCGGCGCCAGGCGTGCTGAGTCGTTCTCCGGGCGCCTGTTGCCGCGTATCGTCGCGGCACGCGTTTCGTAAGCGGCGCGCGACCGCCGCCCGCTCTGCGGGCGTGATTGCTCCCCACACAGCGCCGCGGACACCGCGGCGAGCCCCCCACACATGAAGTCGACTTGGCCCGCAGCCGCGTTCCTCGCGCTGGCGGCGGTGATCGCGTGCGTCTACGCGTGGTTGCAACTCCGTGAGCCCCAGACGCCGCCGGCAGCCGCGGGCGCACAGCCGACGGCGAAGCTCGATCCTGTGTCGCAGCCGCCTTCTACAGAACGGCCGACGGCGACCGGCCTGGGTTCCGAAGACGGCCCCGAAGCGAGCGCGAGCAGCGTCTCGACCCGCGTCGAAACTCCGCGCCGGATCCTGTTCCTCGAGGGCGAGAGCAAGGTGCGCCGCGGCCGCGTGCTGCTGCCGAGCGGACTGCCCAGCGACGAACAACTCGAGGTGCTCGTGTTCACGAGCGCGACGCGCAGCCTGCGCAACGCGCAGGACACGCCGGAGTTCGAGTTGGAGAAGTTGCCCGAACTGGCCTCGCGCGCGCCGGTCGCCGCCGACGGCAGCTTCGAGGTCGACGCACCGCTCGCCGGCGGCTGGCTCGCTCTGCGCGGGCGCTACTGCTTCGCGCGCGAGACGCTCGAGTTGCGAGACGACGAAAAGGAACTGCGCATCGAAGCGCAGCTGGGCGCGTGGATCACCGGACGCCTCAAGCCGCCGGCCGCAGCGAGCGCCGAGCAGCGTGATCTGGCCGGCTGCGAAGTGAAGCTCGAACTCAACGGACTGGCGCTGGCCGGCACGGCCAATCTCGCGGCGCCGCGCGCGCTGCGCTCGTACGAATCCAAGTGCGACAGCGAGGGGCGTTTCGAGTTCCGAGGCGTGAACACGCAGATCGACTACGACGTGCGCGCCACTCCCGCGCGCCTCGCGGCGCGCAAGAGCGAGCGCTTCAAGCTGACGCCCGGCGCCCGGCGCGAGATCGAGTTGGCGCTCGAGTCGGGTGGACACGTTCGCGGCCGCGTGGTGGACGAAGGCGGGGCGCCGGTCGAAGGCGCAGAGGTCGCTGCGCGCGTCGACCCCGAATTGTTCGGCCAGGGCGGCTTCGAAGTGCGCAAGACCAAGAGCGCCGCGGACGGCGGCTTTGCACTCGACCACCTCGCGCCCGGCAAGGTGTTCGTGCGCGCCGAGCGCCAGGGCTATCTCGAGAGCGACCGCAACTTCGCCGTCAGCGAGGGCTCGCTCGAAAGCGACGTGACGATCGAGCTGCGGCGCGGCGCCACGATCGCGGGGCGCGTGCGTTTCGCCGACGATCAACCGGGCGCGGGCCTCAAGGTGGAAGTCAGCTTCGACACGAGCGCCTTGGGCGGCATGGGCGCCTTCAACGCTTGGCAGGGCGGCGAAGGCGAAGCCACCGCGGACGCCGAGGGCCGCTTCGCGGTCAGCGGATTGGGCAAGGGCCCATTCACCGTGCGCGCCGCGGCGAACGAAGAACGCACGAGCGTCGAGAGCGCCGACGGCAGCACGTGGTCCGCACGCGCCGACCATGTGCAGCCCGACACGCGCGACCTCGAGCTCGTGCTGCAACGTTCGCTGTCGATCGTCGGCCGCGTGGTGGACACCACGGGAGCGCCGATCCGCAAGTTCAGCGTCGTGGCTCGCGAACAGACGGGCGGGCCGATCCCCGGACTGGGCGGGGCGCAGCGCAAGCGCGACGTCGAGTCGGAGGACGGCAGTTTCGAACTGAGCGGGCTGATGCGGGGCGTGTGGTTGTTCGAGGCGTTCGCCGAGGACTTCCCGCGGCGGGCCCCGATCGAAGTCGACCTGCGCTCCGGCGCCGCGGCGCCGCTGGAACTCGTGCTCGAACGCGGCGGCGCCGTGAGCGGCGTGGTGCGCGACCCCAGCGGCGCGCCGATCGCCGAGGCGCAGGTGCTGCTCAAGCTCAGCACGGCCGAAGCGATGCGCAACCTGCGCGTCGAGGGTGAGAGCGTCAGCGCGGGGCCGAACGCGCGCAGCGACGCACAGGGACGCTTCCGGCTCGCCGGCCTCGAGCCCGGAGTGCGGCTCCTGGTGGCCCGCCACGCGAACTGGGCCGAAAGCGACCCGCTCGAGGTCAGCGTCAACGCCGACGAGGAGTTCACCGACGCAGCGCTCACGCTGCGCCGCGGAGGGCGAATCCTCGGCGTGGTGTACGACAAGGACGGCAAGCCTTCTGTCGACGCGCGCCTGCAGGTGCAGCTCACGACCGATCCGCTGCTGCAGCGCTTCGTGCAGTCCGATGCGCGTGGCGAGTTCGTCGTCGACGCCCTGCCCGCTGGCCAGTGGAACGTGATCTGCCTGCCGCGGCAGGCCAGCGCGGACTCCGGCGACTCGATGGCCGACGCCATGAGCATGCTGAGCGACCTGAAGATGAGCTCCGCCAACGTGGTCGACGGCGAAGACACACGCGTCACGATCGGCGCGCCGCCCAAGGACCCGGTGACGCTGTTCGGCGAAGTGACCCACGCGGGCGCGCCGGTTCCCAACGTGTTCGTGATCGCGCTCAAGGACGGTCACACGAACGGGCAAGAGTCGAACGGCATGGAGTCGATGCGCATGACCCGCACGGACGCGAAGGGCGGTTACCGCGCGGAGCTGCGCGAACCCGGGCGTTATTCGATCAGCGTGCAGCGGCTGGGCCAGGCCGGCGAGCAGCAGACCGTGTCGCGCGCGATCAACGTGCCCCAGACGCGCGAACACCGCTACGACATCGAACTGCCCGGCGGCGCCATCCGCGGCCGCGTGCTCGACCCCGACGGCGAGCCTGCGCCGCGCACGCGCGTGACGCTGTTCGTCGACGGCCCGGTTTCGAACACCGCGCTGCTCGGCGAGAACTACAGCGAGATCACCAGCGACGCCGAGGGGCGCTTCGCGCTCGAGTGGCTGGCCGCCGGCGAGTATTCGGTTGCGGTCGGAGGCGCGCCGTTCGGCGGGATGTTCCAGGGCGACGTGAGCACCGGACGCCAAGTGCGCAGCGGAGTGAGCGTGCGCGACGGCGAAGTGGTGGAGGGCGTCGACTTCCGGCTGCGCAAGGCGGGCCGCATCACGGGGCTGGTGCGCACGGGCGACGGTGGGCCGGCCAAGGACGTGTCGGTGTTCCTGCGCGACGAAGCCGGCCGTCCCCTCGAGCGCTTCTCGATGGTCGGCACCGATGCGTCGGGCCGTTTCGCGTACGAAGGACTCGAGCCCGGCGCGTACACCGTCGTCGCACGCAGCGCGGCTCAGGTGAGCGCCGAGAGCGCGCCGGTGCGAGTGCGCGAAGGCGACACCGGCGAAGTGACGCTGGCGCTCGCGCCGGGGACGGTGCTGCTCGTGAGCCTGTCCGACGACGACGGCGGCATGCTCGACTGCTCGGTGCAGGTGCTCGACGAGCAAGGTCGCCAGGTGAACGGCATGACCTCGATGACCGAGCTGATGGCGGCCTTCAACAAGGGCGAATTCACCAGCAAGGAGCAGCGCGTCGGACCTTTGCCGCCGGGGCGCTACAAGGTGCTGGTGAAGGCGCGCGACGGGCGCAGCGTGACCAAGCCCGTGACCCTGACGGGCCAGCCGGAGCGCAAGCTGAACGTGCGCTTCTGACGATAGACGGGCGCGCTGCGTTACCATCGGAGCATGCCTGCGTCTTCCGCCTCGGCGCCGTCGCCGTCTGCAGCGCTCGAACGCGCCGCGCGCCGCGTGCAACGCGCGCGTGTGCGCGCCGCGGCGGCCAACGCGCTCGCGCGCTACGGAAGCGTCGCGCTGTTCGCGGCGGGCGCGCTCGCCCTCGTCTACCGCACGCTCGCGCCGAACGCATCGACGCCGTGGTGGGCCCCGCTCGCCGCGCTCGCGCTGGCGGCGGGATTCGCACTCTGGCTGGCACAACGCGCACGGCCCAGCGAGCGACTCGCCGCGGCTTGGCTCGACGTGCGCGGCGGCGCGAGCGGCGCCGTGGTGACGGAGGCCGAGCTCGGAGCGAGTGCGTGGTCGGGACAAGCCCAGGAGCGCATCGAGAACGCGCTGGCGCAGCTTCCGCGCATCGACGGGCTGGCGCTCGCGCGCTCGCTCGGACTGGGCGCGCTGTTCGCCGCCGCCGCACTCTTCGTTCCGCTTCCGGAAGCTTCGCGCAGCGGCGCGCCGCCCGTCGCGCCGGAACGCACGCTCGAACGCCTCGAAGAGAAGCTCGCTGCGCTCGAAGACGCGCTCGCGCTCGATCCCGAACTCTCGCAGGAGTTGCACGAGCGCCTCGAACGCGTCGAGGAGAGCGCGCGTGAGGAGCGTTTCGACTCGACCTTCGAAGCGCTCGACCGCCTCGAGGAACGGCTCGACGACTCCGCCGCGCGCGCGCTGGACGCTGCGCAGCGGGCGCAGGAGGACCTCGCGGCCGCCGCCGCCGACGCACACCTCGACCACGCGCAGGAAGCGCTCGAGTCCGCGCTGGAGCAGTTGCGTGAGTCCGGCCTGACCAAGGGCCTGAGCGAGTCGACCAAGAGCGAGCTCGGCGAACAGCTCGACAGCCTGCCGCCCGGCGTGCAGCTCTCGTCGCAGGAGCTCGCGGCGCTCTCGCGCGATCTGAACCAGAGCTTGGCGAAGCAACTGGGCAAGCTCGGCGCGGCGCGGCTGATCGACCCGTCGAAGCTGCGTGAACTGCTCGATGCGCAGCCGGGCGATAGCGAGCTCGATCCCGACCACGAGTGCGACGAGGACTGCAAGAAGCCCGGCGGCACATGACGTGGCCGAGGCAAGGGCTGCGCCGTGGGCGCAGAGCACATCTCGGTCAGCGCGGGCGGCGGGCAAGGCGGGGTCTCCCGCGGCCCGGGTCACGCAGCGCTCGACTTCAAGGGCGAGACTCCCGAGAGCGCCGCGCGCTTCGCGGAACAGGCGCTGCCGCCCGGCGGACTCGATCTGGCGCGCTCGCAGTTGCTCGGCGTCGGCGCCGGCGCGCCGCAGGAGAATCCGAGCGCCGAAGCGTCGCGCCAAACGAGCACGCAGCTGTCGGCCGGCGAAGCGAGTTGGAAGCGCCGCCTGGCCCCGCAGCACCGCGAGGCCGTGCGCAGTTTCTTCAGCAGCGACAAGCGCTGAGGATTGCGTCAGCCCGGCGCGGCGGAACGCTGGGCGCCCGGCTCGCCGCGGAGGGACGCTCCGGCAGCGGTGTGCGGATCGCACGGCGGCTCACGAGCGACCCGGTGCAGCGCAGCGCTTGAGCCCGCGCCGCCGGCGCGCCACGCGTGAACGCGCCGTCGTTTCGCGAGAAACGATCGCCCCGCTCCTCCGCAGTGCTCCCGCCGCACGCGGCGCTTGACTCCGCCGGTCCGCTCGCGTCCCCTCTTGTTCCGCTTCCCACGCCCCCCACGCGCCCGCGCCCCATGAGCGAGAGTTCCCTTCTCACACCCGCCCAAGTCTCCGCCGCTCGGACCAGCGCGCTCGCGATCCTCGCTGGACTCGACCGAGCGCTGCTCGGACAGCAAGAGCTCACGCGCCTGGTGCTGGTCGCGTGCCTCGCGCGCGGCCACGTGCTGCTCGAGGGCTTGCCCGGCCTGGGCAAGACCGAGTTGGTAAAGGCGCTCGCGCGCCTCTCGGGCCTGGACTTTCGACGCCTGCAGTTCACGCCCGACCTGATGCCGGGCGACGTCACCGGCGGGCACATCCTCGAGGAAGACGAGCGCGGCCGCCGCCAGCTCGTGTTCCACAAGGGGCCGGTGTTCGCCAACGTGCTGCTAGCCGACGAGATCAACCGCGCGAGTCCGAAAACACAGTCCGCGCTGCTCGAGGCGATGGCGGAACGGCGCGTCACGGTGCTGGGCGAAACGCGCGCGCTGCCCGAGCCTTTCTACGTGCTCGCGACACAAAATCCGATCGAACTCGAGGGCACGTACCCGCTGCCCGAGGCGCAGCTCGACCGTTTCCTGTTCAAACTCGACGTCGGTTCGGTGGACCGCAGCGTGCTCGAGGCCATTCTTTGCGAGCGCCGCGCGGGTCGCACTCCCGACCTCGAGCCCGCGACGAACGGCGCCGGACTCGCCGAGTTGTTCGCGGTCGTCGACGCCGTGTTCCTGCCGCGCGCGGTCGCGAACTGGATCGCGCGCCTGGTCGAGGCCACACATCCGCGCCACGCGAACGCGCCGCAGAAGGTGAAGAGCTACGTGCGGCACGGCGTCAGCCCGCGCGGCGCGATCGCGATCGGCGAGGCGGCGCGCGCCCACGCGCTGCTCGCGGGCAAACCCAACGTCGGCTTCGACGACGTGCGTGCCGTCGCGCCGAGCGCGCTGTCGCACCGTGTGGTGCTCGACCACCGCGCGCGGCTGGACAACGTGCGCGGCCGCGACGTGCTGGCCGAGGTGCTCGCGAGCGTGAGCGAAGTCGACGAACGGGCGGCGGCGCGATGAAGGCGCTGCTGTTGTGCGCGTTCACCGCACTGTGCTGCGCACTGCCTGCTCACGCGGGCGACCAGACGCAGATGCTGGGCTCGAAGGTCGAGCTGCGTGCGTGGAGTCGCTGGCCGGCGCACGCGCAGGGTGGTTGGGCGCCGCTGTTCGTCGACGTGACGAACCGCGACGCCACGCCGCAGCGCGTTGCGGTCGAGGTCCGCCGCAACACGTGGCGCGGCGACTGGACCTGCGACCTCGCGTTGGAAGTGCCGGCCGGCGAGACGCGGCGTGTCGAGGTGCTCGTTCCCCTCGCGGTCGAGACCCCCAACAACGTCAACGTCGTGGCCACGCTCGGCTCGGAGCGCGCGTGGATCAGCGGCGCGGCCGGCGCCAGCGACACGCGCTCCGGCGTGCGCGCGATCCTGCTGTGCAGCGAAGTGACGCCCGCGGCAGGCGACGTGGAGCAGTGGGAGTTCGCGGTTTCGACCGAGGCCGCCACGGGCGCGAGCCCGGGGAGTCCGTACCCCGGCGATGTGAACCTCGCGCTCGCGCGCCGCGACGAACTTTCGGCGCTGCCCGCGGCCTACTCGTGCTTGGACTTGGTCGTGATCGACAGCGGCAGCCCGTGGCCGGGCGAGCGCGAGTTCGCCGCGATCGCGGCCTGGATGCGCAGCGGCGGCGACGTGCTGGTCCTCGGCCCGAACGCGCAGCGCCTCGCTGCGGCGCAGCCGGCGCTCGCGACCTGGATGGAACCGCGCTTCGATATCTCGGAAGTGTCCACGCCGCCGGAGCCGACGTCGCCGCGCCGCAGCTACCGCGCCGCGCTCGGCCGACTGTCGATCGCTGAGGGCGACGAGTTGTTTCCGGGCGCGGAGCCCGCGTGGATCCACGAACTGCTCAACTCGCGCTCGCTCGCCAAACCGGCCGGCAGCCACTCCCGCGCTCCGAACATGCTCGCGAAACTTCAGCTCGCGCAACTGCCCTACCGCGTGTTCGCGGTGCTGCTGATCGGTTTTGCGGTCCTGATCGGACCGGTGAATTTCTTCGTGGTCAGCAAGCGCAAACGTCCCGCGCTGCTGCTGTTCACGATTCCCGCGATCTCCGTCGCGGTAACGGTGCTGCTGCTGGTCTACGGCATCCTGTACCAGGGTTTGGATGTGAAGACGGCGTCGTGGAGCACGACGGTGCTCGACCAACGCGCGCACACCGCGAGCACGATCGAACGGCGCCAGTTGTTCGCTGGCCTTTCCCCCGCCGACGGCCTGCGCCCCACGACGGGCACCGTGGTGCAGCAACTCGACGGAGGCGAGGGAGGTCCGTTCGCCTTCAACGCCGACGGTTTCGAACTGCGAACGCGCCACGGCCAGGAATGGCTGCTGACCGGCGACTTCTTGCCCGCCCGCCGCGCGATCCACCAATTGATCACGTCGGATCGAGCCGAACGCGGCCGACTGGAGGTCGAGTTCGGGGCGGACGGCGTGCAGGTGCTCAACAACCTCGGCGTCGCGCTCGAGAGCGTGAGCCTGCGCGACGCGGCCGGCAACGCCTTTGAGTTGCGCAGCGAACTTGGGGTGGGTGCACGCGCGACGCTCACGCCGCTCGACCCGCTCCGAGTCGAGGAACTGGGCGATGAACTCCAGCGAACGAGCATCGCTTGGGGACCGCCAGGTGCGCTGAGCCAAACGCTGGCGCCGCCGGGGTGTTATCTGGCCAAGCTCGCGCGCGGCGCGTACCTCGACAGCTGCGGCATCGAAGTCAACGAACAGAGCGGCCACCACGTGCTCTTCGGAGTTCTCGAACTCCCCGCGGAGGTGCGCTGATGGCCCTGCTCGACGTGCGCGGCATCACCAAACGCTTCGGTGCGCTCAAGGCCGTCGACGGCGTGACCTTCCAGGTTTCTCCCGGCCAGATCTGCGGCTTCATCGGGCCCAACGGCGCGGGCAAGACGACCACCATGCGCGTGTGCTCGACGCTCGAGCTGCCCGACGAAGGCGACGTTCTGATCGACGGCCTCTCGGTGCTCGGCGAGCCGCGCGAGGCGCGCAAACGCATCGGCTTCATGCCCGACAGTTACGGCGCCTACGCCAACACGACGATCCACGAGTACCTCGACTTCTTCGCGCGCGCGTACGGGCTGCAAGGCGCTGCGCGGCGCACGACGCTCGCGCGCGTGATCGAGTTCACCAGCCTGGGTGACCTCACCGAGAAGTACATCGACGCGCTGTCCAAGGGCATGAAGCAGCGCCTGTGCCTCGCCAAGACGCTGCTGCACGATCCGCCGGTGATGATCCTCGACGAACCCGCGGCCGGGCTCGACCCGCGCGCGCGCGTCGAGCTGCGCGAACTCGTCAAGGCGCTCGCGCAGCTGGGCAAAGCGATCTTGGTGTCGTCGCACATCCTGACCGAGCTCAGCGAGATGTGCTCGAGCGTGGTCGTGATCGAACGCGGCCAGCTCAAGGGCGGCGGCACGGTGGCCGACGTCGTGCGCTCGGTGAACCGCGCCACGACGCTCTTCCTGCGCGCGCTCGCCGGCGCGGAAGCCTGCGAGCGACGCCTGCTCGAAACGCCGCACGTGCTCAACGTTCGGCGCGAGCACGAAGGCGTGGTCTTCGAATTCGACGGGGACCTCAACGCGCAAGCGGAGCTCTTCGCGCAACTCGCCGCCAGCGGGCTGCAGCCCGTCGAGCTGGCGCTGCGCGACACCAACCTCGAGGACATCTTCCTGTCGCTCACCGAGGGCAAGCTGCAATGAACGCCGTCGCCGCTCGGTCGCTCGACGACCGCCTCAATCCGATCCTGGTCAAGGAAGTGCGCCAGGCGTTGCGCGGGCGCTACTTCCGCGCACTGTTCTGGCTGACGCTCGGCGTCGCCACGCTCGTCGGCCTCTCCATCGTCGCCAACAGCGTGCGCTCGCCGGGCGCACAAGTTCTGGGCCGCGAGTTCTTCATGGTGATGTTCGGCTGCCTGTCGGCCGCCGTGCACGCCTTCACGCCGTTTTCGGCCTTCCTCTCGACCAGCGCCGAGTGGGATGAAAACACGCACGATCTGCTCGTGCTCTCGAACCTGCGGCCGCGCCAGATCGTCTACGGCAAGCTGTGCTCCGCGCTCGTGCAGGCGCTCCTGTACTACTCGACCTTCGGGCCGTTCCTGGTCTTCGCCTTCCTGCTCAACGGCGTCGACCTCGCCGCGCTCGGCGCGATCTTGTTCGTGTCCATGGCGTCCTGCGCATCGCTCACGCTGCTGGGCGTGGCGCTCGCCAGCCTTTCGGCCGCCAAGGCGCCGCGTGTGGTGCTGATGGCGCTGTTCGGAATCGGGCTGGTGATGTTCTGGGGCATGTCGCTGGGCATGTCCAGCGGCGTGGTCTACAGCCCGCAGATGCTGCGCGAGCCCGAGGCGCTGGTGATGCTCGCCGGAACCGTGGTCTCGATCCTGCTCGCCGGCGCCTTCTTCGCCGCGATCGCCGTCGCGCGGCTCTCGCACGAAGAAGAGAACCGCTCGAGCGGACTGCGCGTGCTGAGCGTCGCGATCGTGATCAGCGCGCTGGCCTTCGGAGCGTGGATGAGCTGGGGGCACTCGGCGCCCGACTTCGCCTGGGGCCTGCAAGTCGCCGCACTCTTTCCGCTCGCGGTCGCGTGGCTGTTCTTCCTCACCGAACCCGAGCCGCTCGGCCGGCACGTGCGCCTGCACGTCAGCCGCAACCCGCTGCTCGCGGCGTTGAGCGCGCCGTTCCTGCCCGGCGGCGGTCGCGGCGCATTGCTCATGCTGCTGCACATGCTGCTCGCGGCGTTCGGCGCGCTGGCCTGCATGGCGTTCGGCCCAGTCGACCCTGTGCGGCGAAGCGCGGCGTTCTTCGGCCTGCTCGGCGTCTACGCCTACGCTTGGATCTACATGGGCATTCCCGCAGGCGCGGCGAGCTTCTTCGTGCGTTCGCTGCGCGGCCGCGTGGTGACGCGCATGGGCATCGTGTTCCTACTGCCCGTGGTCATGCTCGGTCCCCTGCTGGTCGGGCTGGTGCTCGGCATCTCCGGCTTGAGCGACCCGTTGCATCCGTTCAACCCTGCGACCGCGCTGGGCGCGCTGATGGACAGCCGCGAGATGACCAAGCTGGTCGAACTCGCACTCGCCGCGCTCACGTTGCTGTCGCTGGCGCTCAACGCCCCGCGCATGATCCAAGGCGTGCGCGAGGTGCTCGCCGCCAGCGCAGAGCGGCGCGCCAAACCCGTCGAACGCTCGTGAGCGATGCCGCGCCCTTCGCGTGAAGCTGCGGCCGTGGCCGAGCGCTTCGAGCTCGCCCTCGACAGCGCTCCGCCGCCGGGCCGCAGCGGTGAGCGCCTCGCCCGCAGCGGCGGCGCGGGCACGGAGTTCCACGACTCGCGGCCCTACCAGCTCGGCGACGACGTGCGGAGCATCGACTGGCGCGCCTTCGCGCGCAGCGACCAACTGATGGTGCGCGTGTGGCGCGAGGAGCTCCTGGCGCGCGTCGAAGTGCTGCTCGACGTATCGCGTTCGATGGGAATCGATCCGCGCAAGGCCCAGCTCGCCGTCGACCTCGCCCAGGTCTTCGCGCTCAGCGCGCAACGCAACGGCTCGAGCGCGCGCATCGTGCCCGTCGGCGCGCGTTCGCTGCCGCTCGCTCCCGACGAGTTCGAAGCGCGTGGCGTCGAGTTCGACTCGCGCGAGCCGTTCGACGCCGGAGTGCGCGAGGCGCTCGAACACGTGCGGCGCGGCTGCGTCGTGCTCGTGATCAGCGATTTTCTGTTTCCCCACGCGCCGCGCGAGCTGCTCGCGCCGCTCGCTACACGCGCGGGAGCGCTGGGCTGCGTGCAAGTGCTCTCGCACGACGAACGCGCGCCGCAACCGGGCCGCGCGCTGCGCCTGGTCGATTGCGAGAACGATGCTTCGCTCGACCTCGTCCTCGACGCGCGGGTCGTCGAGGGCTACCTCGCGCGCCTCGCGGCGCTCAACGCCGCGCTGAGCGAAGAATGTCGCCGCGCCGGAGCGCGTTTCGCGTCGCTCGGCGCCGACGCGGCGCTCGACGAGCTCGCGCGAGGCCCGCTGCTCGAAGCGGGCTTGCTCGCGGCGCGCTGAACGCTCGACTCAGCGCTCGAGTTCGCGTCCGGCCGAACGCCTCGCCTTGGCGAGCGCGTCCTCGAGCGACCCGCCCGGCTGTGGAACGTTCGCACGCGGCGCGGCCTCCGACGCAGCCGGCGCGGCCCTGTTCGGCGCCGGCGAACCTCGAAGCGGCGCGGGCGCAGTTTCAACCGCGACCGGCGCCGGGGCGCTCGCGCTGCGCGCGCGCCAACGCCGCACGAGCGCCTGGACCGGCGCCGCGAAGCTCCCCCACAACTCGAGCCGCCGCGCGGCGATTTCGAGCACGAGCAAGAGCAGCGCGGCGAGCGCGAGTTCGCGTGAGACCACGCGCCAACCGTCGCCCCCGCGCGCTCCACGCAGCAGTTCGCCCGCGGACGGCCCGACGATGCCGCCGGACTCGCGCGCGATCTCGCGCAGCAACGCTTCGCCGCGGCCCGGATCCGGGCCGACTTCGAACTCGGGGCTGTACGGCAACGACAGCGGCGGCAGCGCGAGCGTGCGGCCGTCGCCCAGCGCCAAGGTCGCGAGCGCCACGCCTTCGCGTTCGAGCGGCGCGCGCGCCTCGAAGGCGTGCTCGCCCACGCGCTCGAGTTCGACGCGCCGCGCGAGCCCGTCGGCGCCCGACAGGTTGAGCTCGAAACGCGCCAGATCCGGCGGCGTGGGCGCGGCGGGATCCACCTCGATGCGGATACGCGCCTCGCGGCCCTCGCGGCGCACGCTCGCGAACACTTCGCTGGGTTCCTCTTGGCCCGCGAGCCAGCGCGCGAGCGTGACGAAGAAGCTCGAAAAACCCGGCCAGGCGACGACCGACGCGCCGTACTCGCCGCCCACTTGCCCGGTGAACGCCGCGGCGCGGCCGAGGCCGTGCTGCCAGAAGGCGAAGGCCGGCGAGCGGTATTCGTTCTGCACCAGCGCGCCCGCCGACGCGCCCTCGCGCAACCACGTGATGTTGTAGCCGTCGAAGCTCGCGAAACCCTGCGTGAGCGCGCGGGCATCGCCGAGCCCTACGAGGTCGGGCAGCGGCTCGCACGGCGCGGGCTCGTCGATGAAGGTGGCGCGCGCGATCGTCAGCGTGTCCTGGGCGAACAGCCGCGGCAACTCGGTCGCGTCGGTCGTGAAGTAACACTGCCCGCCGCCCGCCGCCGCGCTGTCTTTGAGGAATTGCGCGTCGCTGTCGCTCTCCGAGCCGAGCGCAACCACGCTCAACGTGACGCCGGCGCGCGCCAGGCGCTCGATCAGGTCGGCGCAGCCCTCTTGCTCCTCGGAGTCGGCCGCGTCGGCGAACAGCACGATGTGGCGCTGGCGCTGCGGCGCATCCTCGATCATGCGCGCCGCGGCGCTGAGCGCGGAGTAGCAGTAGATCCCGCCGCCGGTGGACTCGATGCGCCGCACGCGCGCGAGGATCGGCGCGAGTTCGTCGACCGAAGCGAGCGGCTGCACCTCGTGCGGCGCGGAGTCGACCGCGATCACGCCCACCGAATCGATCGGCGAGAGCAGCTCGATCGCCGCGCACGTGCCGAGGTTGGCGAGGTGCATCTTCTGCACGCCCGGTTTGACTTCGACCGCCATGGAGCCGGAACGATCGAGCGCGAGGACCAAGGCGAGTCCGAGCTTGCGCACCTCCTGGCGCATTTCGAGCGACACGGGCAGCACTTCGTCGAGCGGCGAGCGGTGGTAACCGCCGAGGCCAAAGCTCGCGCGGCCTCCGGTGACGAGCAGGCCGCCGCCGCGCTCGCGCACGAACTCTCGCAGCGCCGCCAAACGCGCGCTGCCGAGCGCCTTGGCGGGAACGTTCTCGAGGATCACCGCGCGCGCGCCGCCGAGCGCGAGGCGCTCCAAACGCGGCGAGTTCGGCGCGACGACCTCCACGGGAATCGCAGCTTGGCGCAGTGCGGCGCTGAGCGTGTCCTCGGCGCCGTCCTGGTTCACGATCAGCACCGGCCGTTGTCCGTGCACACGCAGCGCGGCGAGTGCGCTGTCGTTCTCCGGCGCGGCGTCGGCGGCGCCGACGATGCGCAGCCGCACCTGCGCGATCCCTGGCTTGACGACCAAGTCGCGGAAGGTCCAACGCTGCACGCCGGGCTGGAGCGTGCGCACGCCGCGCGAGAGCTCCTCGCCGTCGCGCTCGAGCACGTACTCCACCTCGCGCGCCGCATCGGAGCGCACCCAGGCATGGATCGGGAACGGTTCGAACACGCCCGCTTCGAGCGGCGTGTCGAGACTCTCGACAGCAACGTCGCCGCCCGCGGGCCGCACTTGCGGAAGCACGTCGACGCGCACGCCGCGCGCGAACGCAGCGCGGGCGGCGGCGAGCGGATCGCGCCCGTTCGATTCGCCGTCCGACACGAGCAGCAGCGCACCCGGACGTCCGGCCGGGATGAGCGCCAGGCCGAGCTCGAGCGCCGCGCCGAGATTGCTGCCGTCGCGGTCGAGCGCGCGCGTGAAACCGCCGTCCCAGCGCAGGTCTTCGGTCGGCGGCGCTTCGACCGCCGCTTGCGCGCCGAAACTCACGAGCGAGACACGGTCGCCGCGCTCGCTCGCCCGCCGCGCGAGTTCGAGCATCTCCGCAAGGCGCGCGTCGGACGCCGCGGGCATCGAACGCGAGCGGTCGAACAGCACCACGAGATCGCGGCCAGGCGTGCCCGTGCGCCAGTACGGTCCGGCTGCGGCGAGCACAGCGAGGCCGAGCACGAGCGCGCGCACCCAGGCGCCAGCGCGCGTCGGTCCGCGCCAGGCGAACCAGGCCAAACCGGCCGGGAGCGCGAGCAGCAGCAGTTGCGGATGCGCGAAACCCACTAGCTCCTCCTCGCCGCGGACGCGCGCGACAGCACCCACCAGTCGAGGCACGCGCACGCGAGCGCGCCGGCGAGCGCCGCCAGCTCGAGCCACGAGAGCTCTTCGTCGATGCGCGCGAGTTCGGCGCTCGACTCGCGCCGTCCGGCGCCGGCGGCGCGCAAATCGGACTCGGCGGCGTCGAGGAACGACACCCCAAGTCGCGTCAGCACTCGCTGACCGAACGCGAATTCGTACCAACCGGGCGTTTCGAAGCCGTCGAACTCGAGCACGCTGCGCGCGCGCAGCTCGCGCTCCGGCGACGGCTGCGTTTGCAGCGGTCCACGCAGCGTGTAGAGCCACGCGTCGGCCTCGAGACCTGCGACCTCGTCGCCGGGGCGGTGTACGAAGCGCTGTCCGAGGGCCAGGTTCGTGCGCTCGGGGCCGGGCAGGGCCGTGCGGCGCAACTCGGCGAAGTTCGCGAGCAGAATGGGCCAGTCAGGCGTGCGCTGCAGCGAGGAGCGCTGCGGATCGAGGTTGAGGCGCCAGATGCGACGCCCGCCGGCGCGCTCTTCGCTGAGCAGCGGCACGTCTCCGATCGAAATCAACGGCGCGCCCGCGAGGCGCAACTGCGGGTCGCCGCTCCACACCGCACCGTCGAGCGTCACGCCTTCGAGCAGCGGGTGCGTGCGGTCGACGAGGAACGGGCCGAGCCAATCGCGGCGCTCGGACCCGAGTTCCGCGAGCTCGACGAACCAGGCCGGCCCGGACGTCGCGCGCGGCGATCCGAGCACGAGGTGCGCGCGTTCGAGATCCGTCGCCTCCGAACTGCGCGGAACAAGCGCACGCCAACGCGCCAAACCTTCGCCCTCGGCCTGGGCGAGTCCGAGCGCACGCTGCGTCTCGAGCGGCCACTCGCACCAGAGCGCGAGCGGACGATCGAGCGGCGGCGCGAGGAACACGGCGTCGTCGACTCCGAGCGCGTCGGAGGGCGCGCGCACTTCGAGCGCGCCGGCGCCGACCGGGACGGCCAAGGCGAGGTGCGAGCGCTCGCCGGGCCCGAGCTTGACCGCGCTGCGCGCGAGTTCGCGGCCGCTGCTCGACACGACGAGCTCGAACTCGCGCGCCTTCGCAGCAAAGCTCGCCAACGTCAGGAACAGCCGCTCGCGCTCGACGCCGGCCTCGTCGCGCTCGAGCGTGCGCGCCGCGTGCGTGATGGCCCAGTTGTCGCGCGGCTCGCCCACGGCGAGGAGCTCGACATTCTCGGGCCATTTTTCCGGCGCGAAGTGGTCGGTGATGACGAGCAGGCGCGCGCTCGAAGCGAATTGCAGCGCGAGGGCCAACGCACCCGACACGTCGTGCGTGACGGCCTGCGGCCGCCACGTCTCGAGCGCCTCGCGCGCCTGCGCGACGAGCGCCGCCGGACCTGCGAGCAGACGCGGCCGGCGGCCGCTTTCGACGAGCGTCACGCGCGAGCCGCGCGGCAACGCGTCGAGACGCTCGCGCAGTCGCTCCAGCGCCCGCTCGCGCGTGCTGCCACGTGCGTCGGCAGCCTGCATCGAGGCCGAGCCGTCGAGCACCACGACCAGGTGTTCGCCGCGCGAGGCCGCGCAGGAGGAACGCGGTCCGCTGAAGGCCAGCGCGAGCAACGCCGCGCAGAGCAACTCGAACCACAGCGAGGCGTTGGTGCGCAGCGGTTCGCGCTGGCGGCCCGCGACGGGTGCGTGATCTTGCGCAGCCCACAAGAACAGGCCCGCGACCTCGCGCGGCTCGAAGCGCCGGCGGTAAAGATGCAGCGCGAGCACCGCCGGGACGGCGAGCAACGCGAGGAGCCCGAGGGGATTGGCGAACACGTGGCGCGCGCATCGTAGCGGCTCGTGGATGGCGTTCGGTTCGTGAAGACGCCTTCCCGCGTCGACACCCAGGGGAACTGCGCGTTCTCGCGGACCCGTCCGACCGCTACCCTGCACGGACCGATGGCCCGCCCTCGCACCCGTCCCCCGCTGCTGCGCCTCGAACGCGAGCGCCTGCTCGAGCTCGACTACGCGCTCACCAAGGAGTGGCTCGAGACCGACGGGCTCGGCGGCTACGCGTCGTCGACCGTGCTGCAGTGCCCGACGCGTCGCTACCACGGGATGCTGGTGGCGCCCACGTCGCTCAGCGAGAAGCGCTACTCGTTCCTCGCGCGCTTCGAAGAGAGCGTGCACAGCACCAGCGAAGTCGCGCTGGCGGACGGCGGCGAGAAACACTTCGCGCTGTCGCTCGTGCGTTATCCCGGCGCGTGGAATCCGGCCGGACACCAGACGCTCGAGAGCTTCGAGCTGCGGCCGTATCCGACCTGGACGCACCGCATCGGCGGCGCGACGCTCGTGCGCTCGCTGCTGATGGTCAAGGGTTCGCCCACGGTGCTCATCCGCCACGACTGGCTCGACGCGCAGGCGCCGATCGAGCTGCGGCTGCGGCCCCTGTGCACGTTCCGCGAGGCCGACGCGCTGACGCACGAGAACGTGGACCTGCATCCCGAGGTGCAGTACTTGGACAGCGCCAAGCGCACGTTGCGCTTCAAGCCCTACGAAGCGTTGCCGGCGATGGCGCTCCAGCTCGCGGGCGACGGCGCTTTCCACGCCGATCCGCTGTGGTACCGCAACGTCGAGTTGCGCGTGGACCTCGAGCGCGGCTACGACGGCCACGAAGACCACTTCAGCCCCGGACAGTTCCGCGTGCGGCTCGAGCCGGGCCAGTCGGCGTTCGTCTGCGCGACGCTGCGCGAGCCGCCGGTCGACCTCGAGCAGCTGTGGAACCTGCAGGAGCGCCAACGCCGCGAACGCGCCGGCGCCACGCTCGCCAGCGCGCCGCTCGCGCTGCAACTGGGCGCCGACGACTTCCTCTACCGCTCGCGCGACGGGCGTCTGGGCGTGATCGCCGGCTTCCCCTGGTTCCTCGAGTGGGGCCGCGACACGTACATCTCGTTGCCCGGCCTGTTGCTCGCGCGCGGCCGCGTCGAAGAGTGCGGTGAAGCGCTCGAAGGCGCGACGCGCCTGATGCGCGACGGGTTGATGCCCAACATCTTCGGGCGCGATGCGGCGACGAGCCACTACGGATCCGTCGACGCATCGCTGTGGTTCGCGCGCGCCGTGCGGCTGTACGAACTCGCCGGAGGCGATGAGGAGCGCATCGAGCGCCGCTTGCGGCCCGCGCTGGTCGAGATCGCGGAGTGCTACGCGCGCGGCACGGCGCTGGGCATCGCGTGCGACGACGGGCTGCTCATCCGCGCCGGCGACGCGCGCACCAACGCGACCTGGATGGACGCGGTCACGCCCAGCGGTCCGGTGACGCCGCGCCACGGTTTTGCGGTGGAGATCAACGCGCTGTGGTACGCGCTGCTCGCGCACTTGGAGGAGCTCGCCGGCCGCAGCGGAAAGAGCGCGCAGACCGCGCAGTGGCGCAGCGCGCGCGAGAAGGCCGGCGCGAGTTTCCTGCAGCGTTTCTGGCTGCCCGAGCGCCGGCACCTCGCCGACGTCTGGCTCGACGGACGCGCGGACATGAGCGTGCGGCCCAACATGGTGCTCGCCGCCGCGCTCGAGTTCTCGCCGCTGAGCGTGCTCCAGCGCGCCGACATCGTGCGCGTCGCCGAGAACGATCTGCTCACGCCGCGCGGACTGCGCACGTTGGCGCCGCGTGATCCGGCGTACATCGGCCGCTACGGCGGCGGGACGCTCGAGCGCGACCGCGCCTACCACCAAGGAACCGTGTGGCCGTGGCTCACGGGTTTCTACGTCGAGGCGTACCTGCGCGCGCACGGCGCCAACGCCACGACGCGCTCGCACTTGCGGCGGCTGCTCGACGGCTTCGCGGTCGAACTCGGCGGCCACGGCCTCAACCACGTCTCGGAAGTCTTCGACGGCGATCCGCCGCACCGCCCCGGCGGCTGTTTCGCGCAGGCTTGGAGCAGCGCCGAGTTGCTGCGCGCGTACGCGCTGTGCGAGACAACCTGACGAGCGCCGCGCCGCACGCCATGAAAGTGCTCATGCTCGGCTGGGAATTCCCGCCGCACATCACCGGAGGTCTGGCCACAGCGTGTCTGGGCCTGTGCGAAGGCCTGAAGGCCGCGGGCGTCGAGGTGACGTTCATGGTGCCGCGCGCCGTCGGTGACGAGGACGCCCGCTTCGCGCGCGTGGTCGGCGCGAACCAAGTTTGGATCGAGCGCGCGCAGCCGGAACGCCTCGTAGCGCAGCCTGCGACACTCGGCGCCGCGCCCCACAGCGCACGGCGCTCGCCCGCGCGCACTGCGACAGCGATCAAGGTCCGGAGAGAGGCTCCTCGCGAGCCGATCCGCTTCGTGGCGCCCGAGCCCGTGGTGGCGCCGCTCTCGGCGTACTTCAGCGCCGAGCAGTACGAGCAGTGGCTCGCCGCGTTGTCGGAGTTGCACGATCTCGCGCTGCAGCAGGCGCGCGAGCAGCGGGAGCACGCGGCGCTCGCTCGCGAGGCGGCCGCCGAGTTGGAAGCGCTCGACGGAGCGAACGTCGCCTTCGCCGAGCTCGACGCATCGGAGGCTGAACCGCCGAGCGCGCCCGCTTTCGACGCGCCGCAATCCAATGCGCCGCAATCCGACGCGCAGCCCCAGGCGCACGCGCCCTGGCAGCCGCGTCACGAGCGCTACGAGTTTCGCGGCGACTACGGCGCAGATCTCTTCGCGGAGGTCGAGCGCTACGCGCGCTGCGTCGACCAACTCTCCGCGAGCGAGCACTTCGACCTGGTGCACGCCCACGACTGGATGACCTTCCCCGCTGGCGCGCTCGCGGCGCGGCGCCTGGGTGTTCCGCTCGTCGTGCACGTGCACGCCTGTGAGTACGACCGCAGCGGCGACAACGTCGACGAACGCATCCGGCGTTTGGAACAAGCGGGCGTCGACTCGGCCGCACGCGTGGTGTGCGTGAGCCACTACACCGCGGGAATCCTGCGCGAACGTTACGGCGTCGACGAGGCGCGGCTGCGCGTGGTGCACAACGCCGTCACGCGCAAGGAGCAACGCGAGCGCCTGCGCGCGGTGAAGAACTTCGCCGAGCCGCTCGTGCTGTTCCTCGGCCGCGTCACGTTCCAGAAGGGGCCCGACTACTTCCTCGAGGCCGCCAAGCGCGTCGTCGAGGTCGAGCCCAACGTGAAGTTCGTGATGGTCGGCGCCGGCGACATGCTGCCGAAGATGGTCGAGCGCGCCGCGCGCATGGGCTTGGCGCGGCACGTGCACTTCACCGGCTTCCTCAAGGGGCCCGACGTCGAACGCATCTACTCGATGGCCGACGTGTACGTGATGCCCTCGGTGTCGGAGCCGTTCGGAATCTCGCCGCTCGAAGCGCTGGCGCTCGACACGCCGGTCATCGTCTCACGCCAGAGCGGCGTGGCCGAGGTGCTCTCGAACGCGCTGAAGGTCGACTTCTGGGACGTCGAAGAAATCGCCAACAAAATTCTCGCGCTGCTGCGCTACCCGGCGCTGCGCGAGCACGTGCTCGCCGCGGGCGGCGACGAAGTGCGCGCGATGAGCTGGACCGACCGCGGCAAGCGCCTGCACGACGTGTACGCCGAACTCGTGCGCTGAAACGTGGCGCGCAGGCCGACGCGGCGCCTGGAGTGCTGCACCGACCGCTCGGAAACGGTATGACAGACGGCGCGCACATGCGTTCGATCGTCTTCTACTTCCAGGTGCACCAGCCCTTTCGGCTGCGGCGCTTCTCGTTCTTCGACATCGGCGCGGGCGCCGAGCGCTTCGACGACGCGGAGAACGCGCGCATCGTGCGGCGCGTGGCGGAGAAGTGCTACCTGCCGATGAACAAGCTGCTCGCCGAGCAGATCGAGAAGTTCGACGGTCGCTTCCGCGTCGCGTTCTCGATCACCGGCACGGCGCTCGAGCAGTTCGAACGCTGGGTTCCCGAAGCGCTGACCAGCTTCCAGGCGCTCGCCGCGACCGGCTGCGTCGAGTTCCTGGGCGAGACGGCGAGCCACTCCCTGGCGGGACTGGTCTCGATGGACGAGTTCGACCGCCAGGTGATCAGCCACGCCGAGCGCATCGAAAAGCTCTTCGGCCGTCGCCCCACGACCTTCCGCAACACCGAATTGGTGATCTCCAACGCGATCGCGCGGCGCGCCGAGGAGCTGGGGTTCGAGGTGATCCTCGGCGAGGGCGCCGACCCGCTGCTGGGCTGGCGCAGCCCCAACCGCGTGTACCGCCCCGAGGGCTGCGAGAAGATCAAGCTCCTGCTGCGCTCGTACCGCTATTCCGACGACATCGCCTTCCGCTTCTCGAACAAGGAGTGGCCCGAGTACCCGCTGAGCGCGGAGCGTTTCGCCGGCTGGCTCGCCGCGCTCGGACCGCGCGAGAAGTTCGTAGGCCTGTTCATGGACTACGAGACCTTCGGTGAGCACCAGTGGGAGAACACCGGGATCTTCCGCTTCATGCGCGAACTCCCCGGCGCGTGCCTCGCCACGAACAAGCTGCGCTTCCAGACGCCGCGCGAGATCGGGCAGGAACTCGACCCCGTGGCGCGCCTGGACATCCCGCGCCCGATTTCGTGGGCCGACGCGGAACGCGACCTGACCGCCTGGCTGGGCAACCAGATGCAGAAGGCGGCGCACGAAGCGCTGTACCAACTGCTGCCCGACGCCTGGAAGCTCGCCCGCGCCGGCGTCGTCGAGCCCTACCTCGAGTGGCGCAAGCTGAGCACTTCTGACCACGTCTACTACATGTGCACCAAGTGGTTTTCCGATGGGGACGTGCACAAGTATTTCTCCCCCTACGCCACCCCGCACGACGCGTTCATCTCGTTCATGAACGTCTACGACGACCTGGCGCGGCGCATCCGCGCTGCGCTCGCGACGCTCGACGAGGAACAAATTGCCGCATCGACAACCTGAGCCGTCCCCTGTGAGTTTCACGCTGTTTGAAGTCAGTTGGGAAGTCTGCAACAAGGTCGGCGGCATCCACACCGTCGTCTCGACCAAGGCCAAGACGCTGGTCGAGCGCTTCGGTGATGACTACGTCACCATCGGGCCGTGGATGCTGGGCGGCCGCGAGGCCTCGCAGGTGTTCGACGAGGAGCCCGGCTTCGAGAGCTTTGCGGAGAATTGCCGCGCTCTCGGCGTGCCGGTGCGCGTCGGACGCTGGAAGATCCCGGGCCGGCCGCGCACGATCCTGGTCGAGTTCTCGGGCCTGTTCGCCAAGAAGAACGACGTGCTCGCCACGTTGTGGGACAAGTTCAAGGTCGACTCGATCTCCGGCGGCTGGGACTACGACGAGCCGGTGATGTTCGGCTGGGCCGCGGGCATGGTGATCGAGCGCTGGATGCAGGCCTACGGTGCGCGGAACAACGCGCTCGCCGTCGCGCAGTTCCACGAGTGGATGACGGGCTCGGGGCTGCTGTACCTCAAGCAGCAGCAACCCGCCGTCGGCACGGTGTTCACGACGCACGCCACGATCCTCGGGCGCAGCGTGTCAAGTTCGGGCAAGACTCCGGCCGAGGGGCTCGCCGGCCGCACGCCGGAACAGGCCGCGACGGACGTCGGCGTGCGCTCCAAGCACTCGATGGAGTCGGTCTGCGCGCGCGAAGCGGACGTGTTCACGACCGTGAGCAACATCACGGCGACGGAGGCCGAGCTGCTGCTCGGCCGCGCACCCAGCCCGCTGCTGCCCAACGGGATCGACCTGTCGGTCGTCGACGAAATCGCCGGCCCCGTGCAGCGCCCCGAGGCGCGCGCGCGGCTGCTCAACGTCGCGCGCCTCATGCTCGGCCGCTCCGTCGACGACGCGGTCGTGCTGCTCAACTCGGGCCGCTACGAGTTCCACAATAAGGGCATCGACCTGCTGCTCGAAGCGTGCGCCAAGGTGAACACCAACCCTGGGCGGCGCGTCGTCGTGTTCTTCACGGTGCCCGCCGGTCAGTCGGGCGTGTGCCAAGGGCTGCGCCAGCGACTCGAAGAGGGCTTCCGAGAGAACGGCGCGGCGATCGGCGCTTCGACGCACAACCTGATCGACCCCGACCACGATCCGATCCAGCAGGCCGCCAAACGCCTGGGCCTGGACAACAAGGCGCTCGATCGCGTCAGCATCGTGCAGGTCCCGATCTACCTGCACGAAGCCGACGGCGTGCTCAACCTGCCGTACGAAGCGGTGCTGCGCGCCGCGGATCTGTCGCTCTTCCCCTCGTTCTACGAGCCCTGGGGCTACACGCCGGAGGAGAGCTTGGCCGTCGGAGTGCCGACCGTCACGACGGATCTCGCCGGTTTCGGCCTGTGGGCCAAGGCCGAGAAGCTCGCGCCCTCTGACGGCGTGTGGATCCTGCCCCGCGCCGGTGTCAGCTTCGCGGATGCGACCGCCGAGTTGGCGCGCAGTATCGAGCGCTTCATCGCCGAGGACCTCGGCCGTCCGGACATGCAAGAGACCTGCCGGCGCACGGCGCAGCGCACGGCCTGGAAGGACTTGGTCCAGCACTACTACAAGGCCTTCGACGCAGCGGCCGCTGCAGCGAAGTTGCGCGCGGATCAACTCCCGCTCTCGAGCTTCCGCCCGCGCGTCAACGTCGCCGTCGCGCCCACTGCCGAAGCGCACAAGCCGCGCCTGTTCAACTTCCAAGTGGCGGCGACCTTGCCCGCGGAACTGGCCGGGCTCGAGCGCCTCGCGCGCAACTTCTACTGGTGCTGGGATCCGGAGGCGAGCTCGCTCTTCGAGGAGATCTCGCCCGTCGGTTGGGCCACCTCGGGACGCAATCCCGTCTCGTTCCTGCGCCTCGTGTTCCCCGAGGATTTGACCGCCAAGTCCGCCGACGTCGCGTTCCTCGCCAAGCTCCGCCGCGTGCTCGCGCGCTTCGACGCCTACATGGCGGAGAAGCCCACGCTGCACGCCGGCGAGATCAGCGCCGAGCATCCGGTCGCGTACTTCAGCGCCGAATTCGGCCTCCACGAGTCGCTGCGCGTCTACAGCGGCGGCCTGGGAATCCTGGCCGGCGACCACCTCAAGTCGGCCAGCGACATCGGCGTGCCGATGATCGGCGTCGGCTTGTTCTACCGAGCGGGCTACTTGCGCCAGCGCATCACGGCCACGGGCGAACAACTCGCCGAGGACGCGTTCAACGATCCGCGCAACCTGCCGCTCGAGCTGGTGCGCGATGGGCAAGGTCGTCCGGTCGAAGTGCTCGTGCACATGCCTTCCTCCGAGCTGCGCCTGCGCGCCTGGAAGGTCGCCGTCGGTCGCACGGACCTGTACCTGCTCGACAGCGATGTCGAGTCGAACCGCCCCGAGGACCGCGCGATCACGCGCCAGCTCTACGGCGGCGACCACGAGCACCGACTGCGCCAGGAGATCGTGCTCGGCCGCGGCGGCGCGAAGCTCATCAAGGCGTTGGGCATCCAGCCCGCGGTGTGGCACATCAACGAAGGGCACGCCGCGTTCCTCGTGCTGAGCCGCGTCGGCCAGTTGATCTCGGCGCACGGGCTCACGTTCGAACAAGCGCGCGAGTTGGTGCGCTCGAACACCGTCTTCACCACGCACACACCGGTGCCGGCGGGGCATGACCGCTTCGGCGAAGACTTGATGCGGCGCTACTTCTCGAACATCGAGAGTTGGCTCGGCGTGACCTGGGAGCGTTTCCTTGCGCTGGGTCAGACCGAAGAGGACCGCTCGAGCTTCAACATGACCTACCTCGCGCTGAGCTTCGCGGGGTTCGTCAACGGAGTGAGCCGGTTGCACGGCGAGGTCTCCAAGGACTTGCTGCGCTCGTACTGGCCGCGCCTGCTCAAGAGCGAGGTCCCGGTGCGCGCGGTCACCAACGGCATCCACCTGGCGACCTGGACGCATCCGAAGATCGCCGCCTTGGTCGGCGCCGGCGAGCGGCCCATCAACGGAGCGGACCTCGCGAGTCGGGCGCACAACCTCGACCTCGCCGAACTGTGGCGCGTGCGCCGCGAGCTGCGCTCCAACCTGCTCGCGCGCGCGGCCGAAAACGTCGAACGCGCGTTCCTCGACCGCCACGACAGTCCGGCGCTGATGTCGAGCGTGCTCGCGGGTCTCGAAGAGAACGCGCTGCTCGTCGGCTTCGCGCGGCGCTTCGCGCCGTACAAACGCGCCAACCTGATCTTCCGCGACCTCGAGCGCCTGCGGGGGCTGTTCGAGCAGACCGAACGGCCGCTGCGCCTGTTCTTCGCAGGCAAGGCTCACCCGCGCGACTTGCAGGGCCAGGAGATCCTCAAGGCCGTCGTCGAGCTCACGCGCCGCAAGGAATTCGCCGGCCGCGTGTTCTTCCTCGAGGACTACGACATGGAGCTGGCGCGCGCGCTCGTGCAGGGCGTGGACGTGTGGCTCAACAACCCGGTGCGCAACCTCGAGGCGAGCGGAACCTCGGGCATGAAGGTCTCGGCCAACGGCGGCCTCAACCTCTCGGTGCCCGACGGTTGGTGGATCGAAGGCTACGACGGGCGCAACGGCTGGAACGTCGGCGAAGGTCGCGTTTGGCCGCACGCGGCTCACCAGGACGAACTCGACAGCGCGGACATCGCGCGGCTCTTGCGCGATGAGCTCCTGCCCCTGTTCTTCGAGCGCGACGAGCACGGCGTGCCGCGCCACTGGCTCGAGAAGTGCGTGCGCAACCTCGAGACGATCCCGACCTGGTTCAACACCGATCGCATGGTCGGCGAGTACCGCGACCGCGCCTACCTGCAGTTGGCGGCGCGCGCGAAGGAGCTCAGCCGCGAACGCTTCGCGCCGCTGCGGGCCCACGTCGAACAGCGCTCCGCGCTCTCCAAGGCGTTCGCCGAGTTGCGCATCGTCGATGCGCAGGTCAGCGAACTCTCCGGCCTGCACGTGGGCGACGTGGTCGAGGCGCGCGTGAGCGTGAAGCTCGCGGGACTCGCGCCCGAAGCGCTGCGCGTCGAACTGCTGCTCGGCCACGCGAAGGACGGGACGGATCTGCGCAATCCCCTCGTCGCCCTGCTCGAGCCCAAGGGCGCGCCGGTCGACGGGGTGCAGCTCTTCCGCGGCGCCCAACGCATCGCGCGTTCGGGCAACTTCGGGTACGGGCTGCGGGTGCGCGCGGCGAGCCCGAGCACGCTCGACGAAGGCCTGAGCGACCTGATCGTCTGGGCCTGAAGCAGCCGGGTCGCAAGCAAGCCCCCGCAACACGACGCGGCTCGTGCGCCGCCCCGCGAGGGCGCGCACGGGCCGCGCAAGTCGCTCGCCCGAGCGGAACTCCGCAGTGCGGCGCGGGTTGAGCGCTTCCCGTGCCCAGTCTCCGCCCTGCCCGCCTGCCCTGTTCGTTCCCGTGAAGCGCTCCTGGGCCCACATTCCGCGGGTGGCGATCGTCGGCGGCGGGCCCGGCGGCCTCTTCACCGCCCATCTGCTCGAGCGCCACGCCGCTCGCCCGTTCGAAGCAACCGTCTTCGAAGCCAGCGAGCGGCTCGGCGGCAAGCTGCTGACGGCGCGCTTTCAGACATTGGACGCGCCCTATGAAGCCGGCGCTGCGGAGCTGTACGACAACTCCCCCGTCGACGAGGATCCGCTCCGCGAACTGGTCGCCGAACTCGGGCTTCCGACGGTCGCGATGAACGGCGGCGCGGTGTGGCTCGACGGCGAGCGGGTCGCGACGCTCGAAGACCTGCGCCGCCGCGGCGGAGCGCCGGCGGAGCGCGCCTTCGAAGCCTTCGATCGCGCCGCACACGGTTGGATGGGCGCGCGGCAGTTCTACGACTCCGATGTGCCGGAGAGCTTCGCCGACGAACGCACGCCGGCGCTCTTCGCGCGCTGGCTCGAGCGCATCGACGATCCGTTCACGCGCCGCTACATCGAGCGGCTGATCCACTCGGATCTGGCCGCGGAGCCGCACCAGACCAACCTGCGCTACGGGCTGCAGAACTACTTGATGAACGACCCGGCGTACATGCGGCTGTACGCGATCGAAGGCGGCAACGAGCGCATCGTGCACGAGCTCGCGCAACGCCAGCGGGCGAGCGTGAAGTTCGGCTGCGCGCTCGAGAGCGTGAGCGCCGGCGGAGCAGGACGTGTGCGGCTGACGCTGCGCACGCCGGACGGCCCGCTCGAACGCGAGTTCGAACACGTCGTGCTCGCGCTGCCCCTCGACCGCCTGGCGCAGGTGCGCTTCGAGGGCGAACCGCTGCACTCGGACCTGCGCCGGCACATCGCGCACTACGACCATCCGGCGCACTACCTGCGCATCTCGCTGCTCTTTTCGCGCGCGCCCTGGCGCGGGGCGTTCGACGAATCCTTCGGTATGTCGGAGCGTTTTGGCGGCGCCTGCTTGTACGACGAATCCGCGCGGCGCCCGGAGGCGCCTTACGGCGTGCTCGGTTGGCTGCTCGGCGGCGACGCGGCGTGCGAACACGCCTCGCGCAGCGACGCGGAGCTGATCGAGCTCGCCCTCGACGCACTTCCCGCGGAGTTCGCCGGCGCGCGCGAAGTGTTCCTCGAAGGCCGCGTCCAGCGTTGGATCGGCGCCGTCAACGCGATGCCGGGCGGGCGTGTAGCCGCGCCGCTCGAACGACGGCACCTGCCGTGCGGTCGCGCCGGTCCGAGCCTGCACATCGTCGGCGACTATCTGTTCGACTCGACGCTCAACGGCGTGCTCGAGTCGGCGCACTACGTCGCGCAAGAACTCGCTGCGCGGCTCGAACAGGGCGGTGACCGGCCCCCGGCGAGCCCACCGTCCTTCGAAAGCGCGCAGCGCGGCGCTGCTCCGCTGCGCTACCCATGAACTCGACCACACGGACCAACATCCCTTCGTTTCCCGCGGGCACGCGCCTCGTCGCCATCGCTCTCGCTCCGCTCACCGACCCCGCAGCGGCATGCCTGGGCGCAAACGGCGTCGGCGGGCGCAAACCGGTCGAGCGCGCATCGACGGCGCCGCAGCAACTGCAGGAGTTCGCGCCGAGCGCCGATCCGCAGATCACGCTTCAGTTGCTGCTCGTGCCGTGCGAGGACGACGAGCAGCCCGAGTGGGCGCACGTGCTGCGCGACGCGCTCAAGGAGCGTTTCGCGGCGCCGGGCGCGCCGTGCACGGTGCTGCAGCTGCCTGGCGCGGTCCTCGCCCACAGCGAGCGCGCGCTAGCGGTGTGCGCGCCGGCGGAGCGCCTGGCGCAGACCGCGCGCGCCGCGCTCGAAGGCGCGTGCGTCGCACAGGAACTGCACGAGATCGAAGCGGCGATCGAAGCCGGTTGGGCGCCGATGGAGCAGGTGGCGCCGCTGGCCTTCGAGTTCGACGAACGTTCGCTCGAGCGACGGCCCGAGCTCGCGGCGCGATTCGTGGCGTTGGTCGGCCTGCGCAGCAGGCTCGCGCAACTCTCGCCGCGCATCCTGGCGCCGCAGGTGTATCCGCCGACGCTCGCGAGCCAGGTCGGTGAGCGCTTGCGCGAGCGGCTGCGACTTCAGGAGCGCTTGGACGCCGCCGGCGGAAGGCTGGAAGCCCAGGAGCGCGTTTTCGAGCTCTGCAGCCAGCGTTTGACCGAGTTCTCGCTCGCGCGCCGCGGCCACACGCTCGAGTGGATCATCATCGTGTTCCTCGCCGCGCAAACCGTGCTGTGGCTCCTCGACCTGCTCGGCAGTGCGAGCAAGAGCTAGCGTGCGACGCCGGGAAAGCGTGCATGCAAACACGAGAACGGACCAGCTGCGCGGAGAGCGAAGCTCGCATGCGCGTTGAACGCAGCGGCTCGTCGCACACACGCGGCGCGCCGCTCGCCCGCTGCACGCAGGCGCCGCGGAGCGCACACCGAACATGCGCCTGAAGTCCATCGACCTGCTGCGCTGCACCGCGATCGTGATCATGGTCGTGGTGCACTTCGTCGAGAACCTCTCGGGGCTCGTGCCGACGTTCTCCGGCTTCGGCGCACCGCTGTTCGCGCTGCTCTCCGGACTGAGCTACCGGCTGTGGCTCGACGCCCAGCACGCGCGAGGCGTCAGCGACGCGCTGATCACGCTGCGCACGGTGCGCCGCGGCCTGTTCCTGTTCGCCGCCGGGTTCGTGTTCAACGTGCTCGTGTGGCTGCCCGAGGACACCTTCAACTGGGACGTGCTCACGTTCCTCGGCGTGGGCTACCTCGCGCTGGAATGGGCGCGCCGCATGCGCCCGAGCGTCGTGGCCTGTGCGTGCGCCGTCATCTTCGTGCTCAGTCCGGCGGCGCGCGTCGCCGTCGACTACGCATCGTTCTGGAGCAGCGGCTCGTACGACCCCGACTTCACGCCCTCGGACGTGCTCAGCGGCTTCTTCGCAACGGGCTACTTCCCGCTGTTTCCCTGGCTGTGCTACCCGCTCCTGGGCTTCATCGTCGCGGGCGAATTGTTCGCCGCGCAAGCGACGCGGCGTCGCAGCTGGGCGTGGAGCGCCAAGCTCGGCGCCGGATTGCTCGCAGCGAGCCTCGGCGCGCTCGCCCTGCGTGCGGCCTGGCCTGCGCTCGCCTCCGGCATCGCGGGCCGCTGGCTCGGCGGGTGGACGAACTATCCGGCCACTCCAGAGTTCGTCAGCGGCACTCTCGGTGTGGCGCTGCTGTACTTCGGGGTCGCGCAGCGCTGGCTCGACGCACCTGGCGCAACACCGTGGCCGCGCCTGGAGGCCGTGACCGGGCTCTACAGCCGCCACGCGTTCACCCTCTACGTGTTGCACCACGTGGTGCATCTCTGGCCCCTGTGGTGGCTTGCGCACTCGCGCGGCGAAGAGCTGACCAGCTACTGGAAGAAAGCGCTCGGCGCCGGCCCCGCGCTCGCGCTCGGCCTGGTTTTCCTCCTCGTGTGCGGGCCGCTGCTCGCCTGGATGGAGCGACGCCGCGTACCGGGCATCGAAGGATTCATGCGCTGGGTGTGCGACTAGCGCCGCGCGGGGCGTTTTCGCGGCAATCGGGCCAAAGACCGGCCGCATCCGTTGCAGTGCGGGCTGCGAGGTGCTGACCTGAGCACTCTCGCGAGCCCCCCATGAACAAAAACCTGCTCTTCGCTGTCCTCGGATTGGTCGTCGCCGGACTCGGCGCCCTCGCTTGGTACACCTCGACCGCGCGGCCGGGGTCAGCAGGTGCGTCCGGCGGCGCGGACGCGACGGCGGCGGCGCCGCGCGCGCGCGCCGAGCTCGATGCTGCGCGGCCCGCGGGGGCGCAGCCCACGGACGTGGCGCCGCTCGAGGTCGAGCGCGACGCGCAGCGGACCGCGGCGGCGGCCGCACCGGGCGAGCGCACGCTCGAGGTCAACCTGCGCTGGCCGGAGGGAACGCCGGCCGATGAACGCGCGAGCGTGGTCGTCGAGTTCGAGCGCAGCGGCGAAGGGCGCGAGGAGCTGCGCGCCGAACTCGATGCGAACGGACGCGCGAGTCTCGCGCTGCCGCGCGGCGTGGAGCGCGCGACGTTGAACCTGAGCGCGCGCTACTCGTACCTCGAGCGCGCAGTGGAACTCGCGGCGCCGTTCGAGCGCGTCACGCTCGAGCCCAAGCTCGGCGGATGCTTGAGCGCGAAGCTCGTGCTGCCTAGCCCGCTGCCCGCGGACGTCGATTGGAACGCGCTCGCGCCGTTCAAGGCGACGGCGCAGGGCTTCGGCGCGCGCGGCGGCGGCATGGACTCGCACAGCGCGAGCGCGACGCTCGTCGAGCGCACGCAGTTCGAACTTGGCGGACTCCGGCCTGGGCTGTCGTACTTCCTCTCGGTCGACACGCAGGTGCTCCAGAACGTGCGCGACTTCGAATTGCGCGTGGCGGCCGGTGAACGGGCGCAGCGCGAATACGTGGTGAAGCTCGGCGCGCGCGTGCGCGGCGTCGTGCTGGGTCCCGATGGACAACCGCTCGCGCAGGCGAATGCGCGTTCGGAGGCGCGCGGCGGCTTCGGCGGCGGCGGTTGGGACTCGCGTTCGGCGCAGAGCACGGCGGACGGCAGTTTCGACCTGCGCGGCGTTTCGCCCGGCAAATTGCGCGTCACGGCCTCGCGCGAAGGATTCGTCGAGGCCTCGAGCGCCGACCTCGAACTCGCGGACGGAGAGACGGCGCAGGTCGAGTTGCGGCTGGGCGCGGGCGTGTCCATCCAAGGCCTCGTCAGCACGCCGGATGGCGCGCCGGCGGCTGGCGCCGAAGTGATGTGCATCGAAGTCAATCCTTCCAATCGCAGCTCGCGCAAGAGCATGAAGTCGGACAGCGCGGGACGCTTCGCGTTCACGGGCTTGACCGGAACAAGCTTCGACGTGCGTGCGACGCGGCGCGCGAGCGGCGCCGACGCGGCCCGCCCGGAACTTCCTGCCGACGCCGAGTGGAGCGCTCTGCAGCGGGACGTCGCACCGGGCGCGCAGCTCGCGCTCGTGCTCGCTCCGCCGCAGCCCGTGCGCGGACGCGTCGTCGACACCGAACAGGCGCCGGTCCAACGTTTCCAACTGAACGCGCGCTGGGTGGCTGGCCGCGCGAGCGACGCCGACGCACGCCCGTTCGAGTCACCCGACGGCGCCTTCGAAATCTGGCTCGGCGCGGGCGAGCACCAGCTGAGCGTGAGCGCGGAAGGTTTCGAGCCGCTCGACGAGGCCGCGACGCGCGTCGAGGTCCCGCTCGCAGCACCGCTCGAGCTCGTGTTGCGCCGCCAGGCCGCAGTGACCGGCGTCGTGCTCTCTCCGCAGGGCGCGCCGCTCGGCGGAGCGCGCGTCGAGGCCCGCAGCGGCGCCACTACCGGCCGCGGTTTCGGCGGCGGTCCATTCGGTGGCGGCGGAGGAGGTCCGAGCGCGCGCAGCGACGAGAAGGGCGCCTTCGTGCTCTCCAAGCTCTCCCCCGGCGCCGTGCGGCTCGTCGCGCGGGCCGACGGCTTCGCACCGAGCGAGCCGCGCACGGTCGAGCTCGACAGCGGCGGCTCGGCGCACGATGTGGTGCTGCAACTGCGCGTGGGCGGCCGCATCGAAGGCGTGGTGTACGACGCGAGCGGCGCGCCCGACGCCGGCCGCATGATCGTCGTCGGCTCGTTCGGTCCCGGCTCGGGCGGCGACATGGCGGGCCAGGCGACGAGCGACGCCGCGGGCCGCTTCACGCTCGAACACGTCACGCCCGGAACGCACAACCTCGTCGCGACGCCGCGCATGAACTCGCTGGGCCGCGACTCCAACCCGGCTTCGATGATGGCCTCGCTCAAGATGACCAGCGTCGAAGTCTTCGACGGCCAGACGTCGCAAGTCGTGCTCGGCGCACCGCCCGCGGCGCCGGTGAAGCTCAGCGGCCGCGTGACGCGCGGCGACGAGCCCGTGCGCGAAGGCTCGCTGACGGCGATCGCCGAAGGCGGCTCGATGCTGGAGTCGCTCAAGTTCGCCGCGCTCGGCGCGCAGGGCGACTACGCGCTCACGCTCGACAAGCCCGGCCGCTACACGCTCATCGTCGGACGCCGCATGGGTGACGCTGGCGGCGTCGAGTTCTTCGTCGAGATCCCCGCGGTCGCCGAGCACCGGCTCGACCTCGCGCTGCCCGGCGGCGCCATCCGCGGACGCGTCGTCGGCGCCGACGGCGCGCCGTTGCGTGGGGTCGCGGTGCGCCACGAACTCGAAGGCGTCGGCGGCCTGACGATGTTCGACATGGGGCGGCCCAACACGACCGACGAGCAGGGCGCGTTCGAGATTCCGAGCCTCGCGCCGGGCGTGTACACCGTGCGCGCTGGCGGCGCCGGCTTCGGTGCGAGCGCAGCCTGGGGCGCCGCGGTGCGTTCGGGTGTAACGGTCGGCGCGGACAGCGCAGCGTACGTCGAGTTCGAACTCCAGGCGCCGGGAACCATCGCCGGCGTCGTGCGCGGCGCCGACGGCGAGCCGCTCGCCGACGCGAGCGTGTTCGTGCGCGACGCCAAGGGCGTGCTGATCAATCCCTTCTCGAACACCCGCACGGACGGACTCGGGCGTTTCCGCTACGAGTCGGCGGCCCCGGGTGAGTACTCCGTCGCCGCGCGCGGCGCGAGTTCCGCGACCGGCGCATCGAGCTCGGTGCGCGTCACGTCAGGCGCCGTGAGCGAAGTCGAACTGAGCGCAGCGGCGGCCACGATGCTCGACATCGAGATCGAGAACGAAGCCGGCGGCGCCGTGCGCTACCAGGTGCGCGTGCTCGACGAGGCGGGCCACGACCACGCCACGATGATGAGCATGGACTCGATCCAGAAGCTGATGAGCGGCGGCATGTCGTCGACACGCCGGCGCGTCGGCCCGCTCGCTCCGGGCAAGTACAAGGTCTACGTGACTCCGCCCGGCGGAAAGACGGAGTGGAAGAGCGTGACGCTGAGCGGCCAGAGTGAACGCTCGCTCAAGGTGAGGATCGGCGACTGAGGCGCGGGTGGCTCGGCGAGACCGCGTGGGCGGCGGCCGAGCGGCGCGACGACGCTGCGTTGCGTCGACGCCGTCGTGGAACGCCGCGCGCGCGCGGATCAGCGCGGGCGCAACAGCGTTAGAGCGCGCCGGAGCGGAGCCACTCGAGCATGGCGGCGAAATCCGCCGCGAGCGGCGCTTCGTAGGTCACCCGCGCACCGCTCGTGGGGTGCTCGAGCGTGATCGCGCGCGCGTGCAGGCACTGTCGAGCCGGAATCGGCGCCGTGCGGGGAAGTTGGATCGAGTGCCCGCCCTTGCGGCGGTAGAGCTTGTCACCGACCAGCGGCATGCCGATCGAAGTGAGGTGCACACGAATCTGGTGCGTGCGACCGGTCTTGGGCTGCGCCTCGAGCAGCGCCAACCCAGTGAAGCGCTCCAGCACTCGATAGAACGTCCGCGCCTCGCGCCCTTCGCCCGGCGCCGCGAGCGCCATGCGTCCCGAGTCGCGCGGATCGCGCGTGATCGGCGCATCGATCCAGCCGGTTTCGAAGCGCGGCTCGCCGTAGGAGAGCGCGTTGTAGGTCTTCTCGACGGTGCGCGCGCGGAACTGCTGCATGAGCGCGACGAACGCGTCGCGGGTGCGCGCGAGCACCATCACGCCGCTCGTGCCCGCGTCGAGTCGATGCACGACGCCGGGACGATCGTCGCCTTGCAAGGCGGGCAACGCGCCGAAACGCAACGCCGCGAGTTCCGCGACCGAGTTGCCGCGCGCGCTCTCGGTGGGATGAGCGAGCATGCCCGGCGGCTTGTCGATCACGATCAGCGCCTCGTCTTCGTGGAGCACCGTGAGCGCGCTCGGGTCGCCCGGCTCGATGCGCAGGTTGCGGCGCGGAGCGAGCGTGACGACGAATTCGCACTCGCCTTCTATGAGGTCGCCGGCGCGGCGGATCGAGGCGCCGTTGAGCTGGACGTGCCCGCCGTCGATCAGCTCCTTGATGTGGGTGCGCGAGAGCTGCGGCAAAAGTCCCACGAGAACGCGGTCGATTCGGGCGCGTTTCAGATCCGAAGAAGTGCGCAGTCGGATGGGCTCCGGTCCGGCCGCCCCCTCAGATCCTGTGGTCATCGTCACCCATGCCTACAAGATTCGGTGGCGCCACCGCAAGGGTGCAAGTGACTTAGGGGCGAGTTGCCGGCCCTCCGGACGCACCCGTTCCAGATGATCGTTTCAACTCTGTGACGCGGCGGGCAGAATTGCTCACAGGTTCTCCCCAAGTTCCTAGACGTGCGCTCGCTCGCACGATTTGCTGCGACTGCCATGCACGAAGCCCAACGCACCGTGCTGCTCGTGGACGACGAAGCCCGCACGATCGAAATGATCGGCGCGGTCCTGGAACGCCATGGGTTCAGCGTGTCGCTCGCGTGCTCGTCGCAAGACGCCGCCGAGTTGCTCGAGCGCCGCAACTTCGACGCCGTCGTGAGCGACGTGCTCTTCGAAGGCGCAGCGGACGGACTCGAAGTGCTGCGCGCGGCGCGCGAGCTCCAGCCGACGTCCGTCGTCGTGCTCATGACCGGACATCCGCTGCTCGAGGGCGCGGTTTCGGCGATCAAGCGCGGCGCGTTCGACTACCTGCAGAAGCCGGTCGATCCGTTGGTGCTGGCGGCGCAGCTGCACCGCGCGATCCGCGAGCGCACCTGGGACCACGAGAGCCTGGGCTTCGACGAGCTGGTGGAGATCCTCTCGGGGATGGTCGCCAACACGATCGAACGCATCGATCCCTACACCGCCGGGCACGGCGAGCGCACACGGCGCTACTGCAACCTGCTCGCGGAGCGCATCGGGATCGACCTGCACACCCGCGAACGCCTGCAACTCGCCGCGATCGCCCACGACTACGGCAAGATCTACCTCGACGATCTGACCTTCCTGACCAAGAAGGGGCAGCTGACAGCCGGGGAGTACCAGCAGGTGCAGCGGCACCCGCTGCTGGGAGCGGAGAAACTGGGCAGCCACAGTCGGCTGCGCGAGGTGTGCCAGTGGGTGGCGGAACACCACGAGCGCTGGGACGGAACGGGGTACCCCCACCGCAAACGCGGCGAGCAGATCTCGCTGCCGGGGCGCGTGCTGTGTGTCGTCGAAGTCTTCGACAGCCTGGCGACCAAACGCTCCTACAAGGACGCCTGGGGCCTGCAGAAGGTGCTCGACTTCTTCGATTCGCAGCGCGAGCAGGCCTTCGACCCTGACGTGCTCGACGCGTTCCTGGGCCTCCTGCATCAGCACGGGGAACGCTGGATCGCGCAGCCCCAGCTGGACCGCTCGCGTTCGACGCCGACCAGCCTCATCCCCGCTGCGACGCCCGCGGCCACCGGCGCGGCGCAA
Source organism: Planctomycetota bacterium (assembly GCA_016795325.1). Classification (GTDB taxonomy): domain Bacteria; phylum Planctomycetota; class UBA1135; order UBA1135; genus WYBT01. Next base: position 658,521 of record JAEUHY010000015.1, on the reverse strand, counting down.
CGCGGCATCGCCGTCTGAGCCACAGCGGCGGTCCGCCTCGGGGCGCGGGCCCTCAGTTCGATCGGAGAGGCCGAGCGACGGGCGTGCGCCGCGCCGTCGGCCCGCGGAGCGACCCCGACTGCGCGCGTGAGAGCGTCCGGCCGGAGGCGCGGCGGCGCACGCTGTCCGCGCCTGCGCGCGCCCGGATCTTCCGCGCCGCGGTAACATCCGCCGCTCTCTAGCTAGATGCCCGGCGGAGGGTGCGTGCCCTCCGCAGTGCAGCGGGGCTATACGCCGCTGCGCCAACTCTCGGTGCGGTTCGCCTGCGCCGCCCGTCCAGTTCCGATCTTCGCCCGTCCGCACGATGCTCCCGACCCTCGCGTCCTCCCTGACTTCCTTTGCTTTCGCCATCTCGTCGGCGTGCGTGCCGGCCCCCCAGGGCGCGGCCGCCAAACCCGCGCCCCCGCCGGGCATGGTCTGGATCGAAGGAGGCACGACGAAGATCGGCTCGACGGTCGAAGACGTGATGAAGCTCGCCGAGCAAAACGACTCGCTGTTCCAGAAGATCGTGTGCGAGACGCCGCAGCACGACCTGCAGGTCGACGACTTCTGCGTGATGGTGACCGAGGTCACCAACGAGCAGTTCGCGGAGTTCGTCCGCGCCACCGGTCGGCGCGCGCCCGAACACTGGGCCGCCGCGACGATCGATGAAGCCCAGGCTGCGTTCCTGCTCGCCGAGGCGGAGGCGAAGAAGAAGGCCAAGGAAGCCGGCCAACCCTATGAAGCCAAGGTCTTCGACCGACCGGAGTGGTGGCGCCGCAACGGCGAGGGCAAGAACTGGGAGATCCCCAAGGGCAAGGAATCGCACCCGGTCGTGTTCGTCAGCTACGCCGACGCCCGCGCGTACGCGCGCTGGGCTGGCCTGCGGCTCCCGACGGAGTTCGAGTATCAACGCGCGGGTCGCGGCAAGACCAACTCGCTGTATCCGTGGGGCAACGAGGCGGACGGCACGCGCTGCGCGAACCAGGCCATGAAGCTGCGCGACACGCAGCCGGTCGGCAGCTACGCCAACGGCGCCACGGCCGCCGGAATCCACGACCTGTCCGGCAGCGTGTTCGAGTGGACCTCGTCGCCGTTCGCGCCGTTCCCGCGCTTCAAGGTTCTGAAGTTCGACACGGGCGGCAAGGGCTCGCGCAAGGAGATCGTCGGCGACGTGGGTTGGGACCCGAACCTGCGCGTCGCCGTCGGCGGGAGCTACGAGACCTCGATGGTCGTGGCGCGGCTGACGACGCGCCGTCCCACCGACCGCGAGCAGTCGACGTCCGGGCTCGGATTCCGCTGCGCCGCGTCTCCGCGACCGGGCGCGGACATCGCCAACACGCTGCTGAGCGACATCTTCCCGGTCGAGAACCGACCCGAGAACGCGGTGTTCGACGCGGCGCGCGCGTTGGCGGCCGATTTCTGGCGCACCAAACCGGGTTCCGCCAAGGTGCCGAACTACGCGGTCATCGCCGGCTACGAGCACCTGCTGTACGTCCCGTCCGCCGATCTGGATACGACCTCCGGAACGGCCCTGCTCAGCCTGAGCGTGGCGCAAGGGTTCGTGCCGCTCGGCCTGCTGTCCACCACCGTGCCGGTCGTCGATCCGCCGCTGCCGGCCGGGGCCTACCTGGTCGCGCTGCGCGGATCCACGCGCGAGGCGCCGGGCACGGAGGCCGCGGCCACGGACGAGAAGTCGGCCGGTGCGGGCGACAAGGACAAGGACAAGGGAAAGGACAAGGGCAAGGGCAAGAAGCGCGACGCCGACAAGCCCAAGGAAGGAGACGGCAAGGACGAGCCGGCCAAGCCTGCCGAACCCGCCCCGGTCGTGATCCGCACGCCGGAGGGCTGGCCCCACGACGTCGACACGTTGATCTTCTACCGCGCCGACGGCGAGCCCGTGGGCTGGATGCCGGCGCCGTCGCTGGACTACACGCGCCCGCTCGCGCCGACCATGACGATCACCGACGAGAAGCGTCGGGTGACGAAGACCGGCGACGACGGCAAGCAGACCCAGGTCGAGGAAGCGGTGAGCGTCGCCACGCTGAAGCTCAACTCGCCCACCAAGGTCTCGAACAAGGGCTTCGGGTACTCCCTGCGGCTCGTGTTCGCGGCGGGCGCGATTTCGAACACGTGGCGTCACCCCAAAGCGACGCCCTGAGAGTCGCACGGCGTCGCTGACGCAGCGTGTACGCCACGCGGCGGACGCGCTGCGCTCACGCCACCCGCGCTGCGCCACGTCACGGCTGGCGACGCGCGGCGACGTCGACGAGAAACGTGAAGCCGCCCTGCCCGGGCAACACGCTTCCATCCGACGCGAGCCGCACCAAGGCGCCGGGCGCCGCGAAGACCACGCTCCCGTCCGCGCGCACGACGCCGCGCTCGCAGCCCATCACCGGAAGCGTCGCCCAGGCAAGTTCCAAAGCGCCTTGCGGGCCGAAGCGACGCGCGAAGCCCGCCGCACCGTCGGCCACCCAAACTCGTTGGCGGTCCGGTGAAACGCACAGGTGCAGCGCTCCGCAGCCCAGCGGCGCCGACCAGAGCGTGGCGAGCTGCGCGTCGAGCACGGCGAGCCGCCGCTGGCTCGGCGGACCGCCGACGTTGAGCACGTACCACGTGCCGCGTTGAGGACCGGGCGCGACGTCGGCGATCACGCCGCCGAACTGACGCTGCGCCGCGGGCCCCGTCACTGGTCCGACCGCGTAGCTGACGAGGCTCCCGTCGTGCCCCGCGACGAGCACGCTGTTCGACTGTCCGGCGATCGAAGCCCAGGCAGCGCCGACGCCCAGAGTCAGCGGCTGCCCCGCGGCCGGGTGCAGCACGGCGTCGCGCTGCCCGTCGGGTCGGAGCAGGACCAGCAAAGCCGCGCCGCCGTCGAGGCAAGCGAGGTCGAGGAGCGGGCCGATCGACGCCTGCGCTGCAACGGCGCCGCTGGGCTCCAGCGTGAGCAGCGTGTGCGGCCCGAGCGGCCCGAGTGCGCTGGCGGCCACGACCCACAGCCGACCGTCCGTACGCAGCTCCACTTCGAGCGCGTACGGTACGTTGAAGCGCCGAACCTCGATCAGATCGGCGTCGAGCACGACCACCGCGCCCGCGTCGCGGTCCGTGGCGACCAGTTGCGCCGCGCCGGAACCCGCCGGCGCCGCAGCGGCTGCGCTGCTGGGCGCGATCGGTCGCTCGAGAAACTCGTGCAGCGCCGAGCCGGCGCCGCCCGCGCCTTCATTCGCGTCCGTTCGCGGCGCCGGCGCGGCCCACACGCCCGCGGCGCCGCGCGTCGGCTCGGCGGCGCACAACAATCCGATAGCGCCGCCCCCCGCCAGCGCCGCGCTGGCGCCGAGCGCGCGCCGCGCCAAAACCACGATCCTCGACCCGCCAAGCCGCCACCTGCTTCGATGTCCGCCCACAGCCTGAGTTCCTCCTTCTCAGGCACGGACGCACAGCGCACCTGCGCGGTGGCGGGCGAAAAACGAAAACTAGGCGGGCGTCGCCCCCCCCCCAGAACCCAGCGCGGCAACCCAGCGCGGCAACCCAGCGCGGCAACTCAGCGCGGCAACTCAGCGCGGCGACTCAGCGCGCGCGCTCAACTCGGGAACTGCTCGGGCGTCCAGCGCACGGCGCCCGGCGTCGAGACCAGTTCGCCGCGCGCGCGCCGCTCGGACTCGGAGCGGAATGAGCGCCAGATCAGCCACGCGAAGCCCGCGGGAATCGCGAACACCATCGAGAGCATGAACAAGATGCTCGTGTTCAGGCCCTCGGCGAGCGAACCGTTCTGGGAGGCGACCGCCTCCTTGCAGCTGTCTCAGGCATAGCCGCTGCGCGCACCGAGTGCGACAGCAACGGCTACGAGCAGACCGCGCGTCACCGCGCTCGTCAGGGCGCGGCTGAGGAACTGGAACGCCATCGGCGTCATTGTACCGGCGCAGGCGGATTGAAGTGGTACAGCACGAGGTAGACCGCCACACCGGTCACCGACACGTAGAGCCACAACGGGAAGGTCCACTTCGCCCAGCGACGGTGGGCGTCCCAGCGCTCACGGTGCGCGAGCCAGAAGGTGCGCAGCACCATCGGCAGATTCACCACCGCGAGCACGGTGTGCGACAAGAGCAACGTGTAGTACGCCGGACGCGTCCAGCCCTGGCCGTTGAAGCTCGTGTGGATGCCGCGCGCGACAGCGAAGTGGTAGTAGAGGTAGCAGGCGAGGAACGTCGCGCTCGTCGCCAGCGCGGCGAGCATGAAGCGTTCGTGCCCGCGCCGCGCTCCGCGCTTGATCGCAACCAGACCGCAGAGCAGCAAGAGCGCTGCGAGCGCGTTCAGCGAGGCGTTGACAGCGGGTAGGTGCAGATCCACGTGGGGTCGGTCCTGAGAAGTCGAAGGGGCGTCGGCGATCTTGGCACGCGGCGCACACGATTGGAGCCGAACGGCTCGCCGCGGCACGAAAAAAGCCGAACCGCCCTGGGCGCTTCGGCTTGGGATCGGACTCGTCGAGCGCGTGCGCGCTCGCGAGCGACGTACGCGCTAGTGACCGCCGCCGCCTTCCGCCGCCGCGCCATGCAACGTGCCGCGCCCCTTGGCGGGGTGCAGCGTGTCGAGCGCGTTGACGATCTCGCCGGTTTGGTCTTCGAGGTAGCCGATCGGGTGATCGCGCTGCTCGTTGAACGAGGTGTCCGGCATGTTGGCCGCGAGCACGATCATCACCAGGAGCGGGGTCGGCAGGATCAAGCCCCACACGATCCAGCGCTCGAAGCGCATGTGCATGAAGTACATGAAGATCAGCAGGCCCTTGACGAGCGCCATCAGCAGCAGGCCGCCCCAGAACAGCCAGACCGGCATCTTGAGGAGCAGTCCGGTGTTGTGGTGGAACGCGTAGCCCCAAGCAACTTCGACGGCCGTCAGCACGAACAGCGCGACGAAGATGTTCCAGATGCTGTAGCCGAGGCCCTTTTCGTGACTCATGGGAGATGGATGAACGGCGTGCGTTGGGATTGGCGATTGGCTCAGGATCGAGCGGCGATCACATCAGGTACACGATCGTGAACAGGAGCACCCACACGAGGTCGACGAAGTGCCAGTACAACCCGGCGAGTTCCACCGTCATGTACTTCTCCTGCGGGATCTTGCGGCGCATGGCCGCGATCATGACCACCAGGTTCCAGATCACGCCCACGGTCACGTGCAGGCCGTGGAAGCCGGTCATGGCGTAGAAGGTCGACCAGAAGATGTCGACGTTCGGCAGGTTGCCGGCCTTGATCAGCTCGGCGTATTCGTACACCTGCACGCCGACGAAGGTGGCGCCGATCACGACGGTGGCGCCGAGCCATTTCACGAGCCCGTCGTTGTCGCCGAGCATCGCGCGTTCGACCGCCTTCACCATCGTCGCGGAGCTGACGATCAGGATGAACGTGTTGATCGCGGTGATGAGCACCGCGAGTCGGTTCTCCGGATCCGGCCAGCTGTCGGCGCCGATGCGCAGCACCACGTACGCGCCGATCAAGCCCGTGAAGAACATGATCTCGGTCGCGAGGAACAGCCAGATCGCGAACTTGCCGCGATTCACCGGCGGGCCGCTGTCGTAGTCGTAGATGGCGTGGTGCGGCTTGGGCGCATCCACGGCCGGATCGTAGGGAGCGATCGCTGCGGTCGTTGTCATCGCGGTCGAGGCATTACGGGGTCAGCTGGGCGCCGAGTGAGCGCACCAGCGGGTCCATCAACGTGATCGAATACAGCGCCGGCAGGTAAGCCAGCGAGGCATACAGCAGGATGCGGGCGCGCACTGCGTTCTCGCGCAGCGCGAAGCCGAGCGCAGCAGCGCAGTAGCCGCCGCCGAGCACGAGCGCGGCCGTCGCGTAGACCGGGCCGGCGTCGCCGCGCAACACGGGCAGCAGCGAGAGAGGCACCAGCGCAAGGCTGTAGAGCAGCGCTTGGCGTCCGGCGATGCCTTCGCTGCCTTGCACCGCGGGCAGCATCTTCAGCCCGGCGCGCGCATAGTCGTGGCGGTACAGCCACGCGATCGCCAGGAAGTGCGGGAACTGCCACATGAACAGCACCGCAAACAGGTACCAGGCCCAGCCGTGCGGCGCGCCCGCGGCGGCGACGAAGCCGATCAGCGGCGGCATCGCGCCCGGAATCGCGCCGACTGCGGTGTTGAGCGTGCTGAGCCGCTTGAGCGGCGTGTAGACGAGCGCGTAGGCCGCGAGGGTCGCGAGCGCGAGCAGCGCCGAGAGCGTGTTGAAGCGCAGCGCGAGCGCCAACACGCCGACCAGCGCGAGGACCGCCGCGACCAGCACCACGTCACGCGCCCGCACGCGTCCGGTCACCAGCGGACGGCGCTGCGTGCGCTCCATGCGGGCGTCGACGTCGCGCTCGAGCAACTGGTTGAACATGCACGAGGAAGCCGACACCAAGGCGATCCATAGTGCGGACTCGGCGACACGCGCCACGTCGGCGTTCACGCCGGCGGCGAGCATGCCGCCCACGAACGCCGCGAACCCCACCATCCCCGTGATGCGCGCCTTGCTCAACGTGGCCCACGCGGAGAGCACGCTCTCCTGCGCAACGGCGATCGGCGCGGAACGCGAACCTTCGCTCACGGCGCTGCCTTCCAGCTCAAGCTCGGCGTCTGCTCCGAGCGTGACGGTGCTTGACGCGCGACGGCCGGCGCCACGCTCGACAAGCGCCGGATCCACAGCGCGCCGGCGACGGCCTGTTGGAGCAGCAGCGCGCCGATCAGGACGTGCGAGGTCGCGGTGATCGTCTCGAGCGCGGTCACCTCAGCCTTGAAGCCGCCGCTCACGACGATCGCAAGCAGCGTCGCCAGGCCCAGCGACAGTTGCAGCATCAGCAAGTGCAGCAGACGTCGGCCGGCGCGCTCGAGCAGCGGCGCGGCGGGCGCAGCGCGGCGCAGCGTGCGCGAGAGGTTCAGCACAACCCCGACGGCGACGGCCGCGAACACCAAATGCAGGGCCAGCGCGAGCTCGAAGCCGGTGTGACGCAGCCACGCGCCGAGGACCGTCTGCGCGTAGATCACCGCGGCGGCGATCCAGGCGACCCGCGCCGACGGCAACGCGCCGGCTTCGCTCGTGCGAGGTTCGCCCGCGAGGCGCACGCGGTCCCAGTCACGCGAACTCAGCACAACGTTGACGCCCAGCAGCGCGAACACCAGTTGGGCGAGCGCGCCGTGCAGGAAGGCGAGGTTATCGCTGTTCTCGAGCACGCGGAACCCACCCACCGCGCCTTGCGCGCACACCGCGAGCAGACCGGCGACCGCCAGCTTGAACTTGAGGCCGTTCCGAGGCCGCTCGATCCAGCGCGCGACGACATAGCCGATCGACAGCAACCCCACGACAACTCCGACCAAGCGGTGGGTGTGCTCCGAGAACGTGCCCGAGTTCGCGAACCACTTCTCGAGCGGGTACAGGAGCAGGAAGTGATCGCCGTTGCCGCGGTCGAGCACCCACCAGCCGTCGATCGCCATACCTGCGCGCAGGGTGGTGATCACGCCGCCGAAGGCGACCAGCACCGCGGTGCTGATCCACACTCCCCAAGCAAGCCGTCGCGCCCAGAGCGCGCTGCCTGCTTCGTTGGCGGCGTCGAGGTTCATCGTTCGGATCCAGGTCCCGCTGCGCGTCAGACGGCGCGCGTCTGCGGCAGGTAGTCCTCGGCCACTTCGGGCGAGCTGTACTCGTAGGGTCCGCGGTGCACGACCAGCGGGCCATCGAAGTTGCCGTGCCCCGGAGGCGAGGGCGCATCCCACTCGAGCGAGTTCGCCTGCCACGGATTGCGGCCGACGCGATAGCCCCAGAACAGCGAGTGGAAGAAGTTCACCACGAAGAAGATCTGCCACGCGAACATGCAGAACGCGGACAGCGTGATGAACTCGTTCAGCGGCTGCAGGTGCGCGTAGACGTCGTACGCGTAGGGGTCCGCCGTGCGACGCATCAGCCCGGCCACGCCGAGTTGGTGCATCATGTAGAAGGTGCAGTTGGTGAAGATGAACGTGCCGACGAAGTGGATCTTGCCCAGCGTTTCGTTCATCACCCGCCCGAACATCTTCGGGTACCAGTGATAGATCGCGGAGAAGATCGCGAACATCGATCCGGCGAACACGACGTAGTGGAAGTGCGCCACCACGATGTAGGTGTCGTGGATGTAGATGTCGACCGGCGTAGCGGCCATCCAGATGCCCGACAGGCCGCCGATGATGAACATCGACACGAAGCCGATCGCAAACAGCATCGGCGTGTTGAGGCGGATGCGTCCGCCCCACAGCGTGCCGAGCCAGTTGAAGACCTTAATGGCCGACGGCAAGGCGATCATGATCGTCGCCACCATGAAGCTCATGCCCAGCGCCGGGTTCATGCCGGACGTGAACATGTGGTGGCCCCACACGATGAAGCCCAGGCCTGCGATGGCCGCCATCGAGTAGACCATCGGCTTGTAGCCGAAGATCGGCTTGCGGGCGTGCACGGCGAGGATGTCCGACGTGAAGCCCATCGCCGGCACGACCAGGATGTACACGGCCGGGTGGCTGTAGAACCAGAACAGGTGCTGCCAAAGCAGCGGCTGTCCACCCGCGGCGGCGGCGGGCATGCCGTGCGCGAACGAGTCGGGCGTCAGGTTGTTGACGATCAGATTCGTCGGCGTGAAAAACCCGGTGTCGATCACGCGGTCGAGCAGCTGCATGATGCTCGCGGCCGTGAGCACAGGCAGCGCGAAGAGCTGCAGGAACGCGGCGATGAACAGGCCCCACACGGACAGCGGCATGCGCATGAGCGTCATGCCCGGCGCGCGCATCTTCACGATGGTCGTCACGTAGTTGACCGCGCCCATCATCGAGCTGACGCCGACCCACGTCAGCGACATCAGCCAGTACGTTTGTCCGCTCAGCGAACCGGGCGCGGCGCTTTCGATCGTCGACAGCGGCGGATAGCTGGTCCATCCACCGGCGGCGTGGCCGCCCTCGACGAAGAAGCCCATGAGGATCAGCACGAAGGCCGGCCACATGGCCCAGTACCCGAACATGTTGAGCTTCGGGAACGCCATGTCGGCCGCGCCGATCATGAGCGGAATCAAGAAGTTGCCGAACGCGCCCGTCAGCAGCGGGATGATCACGAAGAAGATCATGATCGTCCCATGCATGGTGAAGAGCATGGTGTAGAACTCGGGCGTGATCGCTCCGCCGGTGGCGGGGAACATCCACGAGAGTCCCGGCATCGGCGTCCACGGCCACGCGAGCTGGTAGCGGATCGCCATCGCCATCAGGCCGCCCAGGACCAGGAACACCAGACCTGAGAACAGGAACTGGAGTCCGATGATCTTGTGGTCGAGCGAGAAGACGTACTTGCGCAGGAAGCCGAGCTCGTGGTGGTCGTGGCTTTCGCGCACGGTCCCCGGCTCGCCTTCTCCAGGTTGAAGATGAGGCGCGTGGTGCGTGATGACCGGCGCAGAGGGTGTGGAAACGGGATTCACGGTCGCATCACTCCTTGCCGTTGGAGAACCACTTGGCCTTCAGCTCGGCCATGTACGCGTCGAACTCTTGGGCTGAAACCACGCGCACGCGGCCCGCCATCTTGTAATGCCCCCAGCCGCACAACTCGGCGCAGACCAAGTCGTAGCTGCCTTCCTTCGTCGCCTGGAACCAGACCGGAATGGTGTGGCCGGGCAGCGCGTCCTGCTTGAGGCGGAACTCGGGGACGAACCAGCTGTGGATGACGTCCCGCGCGCGCAGGTGGAACACCACGTTCACGCCGACGGGCACGACGAACTCGAAGGAACTCTCGAGGTCATCCACGGTGCCGAGCACGCCGTCGTCGCCCGGGTAGCGGAAGCGCCAGTCGAATTGGCTGGCCCAAACCTCGGCGATCGGCTTCTCGCGCGTGTAGGGCCCGTCCGTCGGGAATCCGCTCGCGAACTTGATCTTCGCGAAGGTCTCCATCTGCGTGAACGCGATCACCAGCAGCGCGACGGCCGGGATTGCGGTCCAGATCATCTCGAGCTTGTGGCTGCCGTGGGTGAACACGCCCTTGTCGTTGCGCTTGGCCGAGTACTGCCAAACGAACCACGCCAGCGCGACCTCGGTCACGATGAACGTGAACGCCACCATGTACATGATGAAGTTGAACAGCCAGTCGATGTCCGGCGCGAACGTCGAGTACGCGGGCGGGAACCACCAGTTGTGCTCTTGCGCGTTGACGAAGGTGTAAACGCCCAAGATCGGCACCGCGATCAAGAGCAAGAAGGCGATCAGTCGCATCATGGGCTGGGACTCCGGGCGCGGCGGCTAGTGGCCCGACGACGTTTGGCCAGGGGACGATTGCTGGGGATCGGTCGCGTCGTGCGGCGCGTGGCCTGCACTGCGGTGCGCGCGGGTGCGCGGCTGGCTCGACAGTGAGCCCACGTAGTGGACGAGGGCCCAGATGTCGGCGTCGGTCATGCTGGACACGGCCGCCGGCATCGGGGTGCCGTTGATGCCGTTCTTGATGCGGTAGTAGATGTCGATCGGCCGACGACCGCCGCGGAAGATCCCCTGGCGCAGGTTGCGCGGGATGATCACGTTGCCCCAGTCGTCCTTGTAGGCCGGCACGACCTCGCCGGTTTCCGGGGACGTGGTGAACGCGCTCGCGCCGTTGCCGCGCCCCTGCTCCCCGTGGCACGAGAAGCAGTTCCCGGTCGCGGCGTCCATGAACAGCGTCCGCCCGCGCTCGATCGACTCGGGACTCGGCGCCGGCACATCGCCGTCGTACTTCGTCTTCTTCTCGTCGGCGCCCTTCCACTTGGACCAGATCGACGCGTACGACTCGAGCACCGCCTCGGCCGGCAACGCATCGTCGGAGAGGTAGGTTGTGACCAGATCGCGCTCGACCATGCCGCGGATCGAGAGCAGCCGCACGTAGTCGACCAGCCCGTGCAGCTCCGCCTTGGAGAGCCGCCGGAAGGAGGGCATCGCGGTGCCGGTCACACCCTCGTCGAGGATGGTGTAGAGGTCGGCGCGGCGCGGCACCGACTTGTCCGCCTGCGCCGTGAACTTGAAGATGCCCGGGCGATAGTCGCGGGGCCGCGGGTTGAGGAAGCGCGCGGTCGGGCCGTCGCCGCCGCCCTCGACGCCGTGGCAGTGCACGCACTGCTGGCGGAAGTGCTCCGCCGACTCCCGCAAGGTCGGGTAGTAGTCGACAAAGAGCGCCTTCGCCTCCCCCTTGAATGCGTCGTCGCGCTGCTCGGCCGGCTTGCCCGCGAGCAGGTCGCGCCAGCTCTGTTCCAGGTCGGGCATCCAGCTGGGGATGCGCACCGCGTCGAAGTCGCCCGCCTCGATCGCGGCCAATTCGCGCCGGAAATCGCGCTCGTTGTCGGCCTTGATGCGGGCGAGTTCGTCCTCGCTGAATTCGCCGCTGCCCTGGTCGTCCGCGGCCGCCGTCGGCCAGTTCGGATCGAAGCCCTCGTCCACCCACTCTTCGGTCAGCAGGTACCGCGGACTGCTAGGCGTGCCGAACAGCATGCCGAGCGAGCCGGCGATGTGCTCCTGCACGTGCAGCGGCACCACCGGGTCACCGGCCTCGTCGACGGCGGTAGTCGCCGGTCCGAGGGCGTAGTGCACCACGGGCGCAGCGGGTTCGGGCGCAAAGTCGAGTTGGCACCCCGCGCCCCACAGCGCGAGGCCTGCGAGGACACAGGAACGGGTTCGAATACGCATCGACGTCGACGGGGCGGGAGTCGGGGGCGTGACGCCGGGTCAAATCCGGCGTTCTGGGGAGGGCGTCAGCCCGCAGCTCCAGGTACGGTGCCCTCGCGACGCGCGCGCGCCCCGTCCTCGAACCACGATCCGACGGACAAGCATCGCTGCGGGCGCGTGCGTTGCGCTCCACCCGCGCGCGAGTGGAACGAAACGTGCGGCCTGCAAAGATCCTGTCAGGGTACGCGGACCCGGGAACGAGTCAAGGATCGCGGGTGGGTACGAACACGCTGCGGAGCACCGCGGAGCGCGACCCGGCGTGGACTATGCTCGGCGGTTTCCTCCGAGTCCGCCTAACCGACCGTGGCGGCCGCCCACGGCGAACCGCGCCACCTCCGAACATCGAACGCGTGCAGAACTCACCTCTCCTGGCGCTCCACCGCGAGCGCAATGCCACCGTGGCGGGCGGCGCCGCGCCGCTCGTGCTCGCCTTCGGTGACGTGCCCGCGGAGTACCGCGACGCACGCCACGGCGCAGCGCTGTTCGACCAAACCGAACGCGGGGCCGTGGAGTTGCGTGGCGCGGACGCGGCGAGCTTCCTGCACCGCTTGACCGCCAACGAAGTGCGCAAGCTCAGCGCAGGTCAGGGCGTGCGCAACCTGTTGCTCTCGGCCAAGGGCAAGGTGCTGTTCGACTTCGATCTGTGCGTGGAGAGCGAGCGGCTGCTGCTCTCGACGCAACCCGCTCAAGCGTCCGCGCTGCTCAAGGCGTTGGACATGTACTTGTTCAGCGAGAAGGTCGCTCTGGCCGATCGCAGCGCGGAGCACGCTCCGCTGGCGTTGTGCGGTCCGGCGGCGCTGGACATCGTCGCGCGCGTGTGCGGCGCCGCAGCGCCAGCGCTCCCCTACCACTGGACGCTCGGCCAGTTCGCCGGCGCACCCGCGCGCATCACGCGCCAGCCCGTCGCGGGCTCCGACGGCGTGCGCGTCGACGTCGGCCCCCACAACGTGGCCGAACTCTGGCGAGCGCTCCTCACGGCGGGTGCGACGCCCGCGGGCCGCATCGCGTACGACTGCCTGCGCGTCGAGGCCGGTTGGGCCGAGCCGGGCGACGACATCGACGAGAACGTCTATCCGCAGGAGGCGCGCCTGGAACGCGCCTTCGCGCTCGACAAGGGCTGCTACATCGGACAAGAGGTCGTCGCGAAGATCGACACCTACGGCGGACTCAACAAGCGGCTGGTGGCGCTCTCGATCGACCACGACAACCCGATCCCGCGCGGAACACGCCTGTGGCGCGACGACGGCGGCGAATGGCGCGACCTGGGCGTGTGCACGTCGTGGGCCTATTCGTTCGTGCTCGACACCGGACTGGTGCTGGCGTACGTCAAACGCCGCCACCAAGCGCTCGCAGGCCGGTTCGTGCTCGGCGACCCGCAGCAACCGCTGGGACAGGCGACGGTCGTGCCGCTGCCCGTGCGGCCTGATGCACTCGCAGTGACCGGCGAGTTCGAGTGATCCGGCGCCCGTGATCCAGCGCTTGCAATTCAGCGCTTGGCCGGCGGCTTCACGACTGCGCGGAACGACTCGGGCGCTCCTCGAGCGCGGATCAACTCCACGACGACGTCGAGCGTGACCGGCCCCGCCGGGACGAGCCCGGTGATCGCGACGGGAACGCCGGACTCCGGGTGCATCCAGATCGAGATGGAGCCGTGCATGCCGAACAGGCCGACGAACTCCTCCTTCTTCTCGCCCTGCCCCTTGGAGTCGTCGCCCGCCGCGACGCCGGCGCGCGCGCCCAGAAGCACCTCGACCACGTCGTACTCGCCGGCGCTGACCTTGCGCCGCCCGCGCCGCCCACGCTTGAGTTCGACCTCCCACAGCTTCTCGCGGTCGAGCAGCGTGAACTGAACTTCGCTGCGGCCTTGCTCGACCATGGTGCGCGCGAGCATGACCGCCGAAACCATGTCGAGCACGCCTTCGGGAATCTCCTTGGTGCGTGGATCGCGCCAGTCGCGGTGCTCGCCGCGTTTGCAGCCGTCGCAGTGCGCTGCGTCCTTCCACGGCCAAGTCGATTCGACGAAGTGCTTGCGTTCCTTGCAGCCCTTGCAGTGTCCGTCGGAGCGGTAGGTCGAAATCGGGGCGTCGTCGCGCCGGCCGATCAGCAATTCGCGGCGGCGATTCTCGCTGCCGGTTTGCGTCGTGGTGTGCTCCAGGCGCGGGAACAGTTGCGGAAGCACGCGCGTCGCGATGACCTCCTTGACGGAGTAGACGGCGTAGCTGCCCTCGGCGACGGCGGACACGAGCACCTGCTCGAGCGTGGGCTGTGCGCCCTCGAGCAGCGGCGCGTCGGTCGGCGTGAAGGGCTCGACCTTGGACGACATCGTCACCTTGCCCACCGTCGGCGTGCCCAGCACGCCGAGCGCGATCGACACGCTGTACTGCAGCTCCTCGTCCCGCGGGAAGCGCACGGCCAGCCGGTCGGGGCCGCGGTTCATCACGAACGGGCCGCGCTGGAGCGGCGGAGCGGACTCGCCCGCCTCGGGGGCGGACTGCCAGCTCGCGTACGCCGCGGAGACGAGCAGCGCGAGCGTGGCGAGCGCAAGGCGTGCGGCGTGCGTGAGGATCATGCGTGTTGCTGTGCGCGCCCCGGCGCCGCCCAAAGGTTCTAGCGCACGGCTCCCGCCAGTTCGACTCGCCGCTCGGCTTCGCGTTCCGCGAAACGAGCGGGAGGCTCGCCGCGAGCCGCCGCGCTCGCCAGCACGTGGCGAACCACCGCTGCGACGCGCGCCCCGATTTCCTCCAGCGGCGTGCGGGCGCCGCTGAGAGCGAACGTTGCGCCGCGGATCAGCGCGCCCGACGAGATGGCGATGTCGGGAACGAACAGCACACCGCGCGCGTGCAGTCGATCGCCGTGCTCGGGCGCCGCCAACACGTTGTTGGCCGATCCGGCGAGCACGCGGCAGCGCGCGCGCACGAGCGTCACGTCGTGCAGGATCCCTCCGAGTGCGCACGGAGCGAAGACGTCGCACGGAGTGTCGAGTTGGGCCGTCGGATCGATCAGTTCGAGCCCGACCTCGGCCGCGACGCGCTCCGCGCGGACCGCGTCGACGTCGGCGGCCAGCACCCGAACTCCGCGTTCGCGCAATTGCGCGGCTACGCGCGCGCCCACCTCGCCAAGTCCCTGGACCACGATCGTTCGCCGCGGCCAATCGGCGGCGCCGTCGAGGAACTCGAGCGCGGCCTCGATGCCGTGCACGACCCCCGTCGCCGTCGCAGCCGACAGTTCGCCGGGACCGTCGGGCCCCGGGTCCGTGACCCAGCGCGTCCGACGGCGCACGGCGGCGAGCTCGGCCTCGCCCGCACCGACGTCGGGGCCGGCGAAGTACCGCCCGTTGAGACCCTGCACGAGGTCGCCCACATGCTCGTACTGCGCTTCGAGCGGAACCCCGGGCGTGTCGAGCAGCACGATCTTGCCGCCGCCAGCCGGCAGGTCAGCGAGCGCGCACTTGTGGGTCATGGCCCGAGCGAGGCGAAGCGCGTCTCGGGCCGCGGCGCTCAGGTCGGAATAGGACCAGCGCCGGATCCCGCCGAACGCGGGCCCCAGTTGCGTCGAGTGCAGCGCCAAGACGCCGCGCGCGCCGGAACGGGGGTCGCGAAACGCCGTGAGCTGCTCGAAGCCCTCACGTTGCCAGGTTTCCAGTGCGTCGAAGTTCATGCGGACCGCGCGTGGCGTTGCGCCGTCAGTCTAGTGGCGCGCCGCATTCGCACCGCGTGCATCCCCGCACGTAGCCCACGAATTACGCGGAGCGCGGCTGGTGCAAACGCGGCGGAGCCTTGGGAAGATCGGCGGCTGCCGAGCGTCCCTCCGCGCTCCGCCAACTCCAGCCCAGCGAGCCCCCGTGCAGCGCGCACCGCATCCGTCACTCGACGCCGCATCGACCACCGCCCGACCGACGCCTTCGCTCCGAGCCGCAGCGCTCGCCGCGCTGGTGTGCGCCGCGCTCACCGGATGTGCGTCCACCGCAGACAAGAAGGCCGATGCAGCGGCGGCGCAACGCATCCAACCGCCGGTGGACGAGCCGCTCGGCAAGCTGCTCGTGGACCTGGATTCGGCGATCACGCGCTGGAACGCGCTCACGCTCACCGCAAACACTCCCGCACAGCAGCGTGAGGCGCGCCTGCTCGAAGCGGTGATCGTCGAGCAGTCGAGCAAGCGCTGCGAGGAACTGGTGGAAGCCCTCGAACTGGGACCGCCGATCAACCGCATCCGCGCCGCGGGCGCGCTCGGTTTCTCGCAATCGGCGCGCGCCCAGGGACCGCTGCTCGCCGCGCTGCACGATCCACACCCGGACGTCGTGCACAACGCCTTGACCTCGCTTGCGATCCTCGGACGCGCCGACACGCCGCTGGACGAGATCGTCGCGCTGCTCGAAAACCACATCGATCCGCAGACGCGCGCACAGGCCGCGTACGCCGTGCGCTGCATCGTGGCCGCCGGCGGCGAGGGCGCCAGCGTCACGGGCGCGTCGCGGCGCGGGATCAACGACACCGAACCGTTCGTGCGCTCGCAGTGCGCACTGACGCTCGGCTTGCTCGCCGATGCGCCCTCCGTGCCGGCGCTGCTCGACCTGCTCTACGATCCGGTCTCGCTCGTCGGCGACGCGGCGGCGGAGGCCCTGGTGGGAGTCTCCCGCAAGCACCCCGAGGAAAAGGGGCGCGTCGGTCGCGGTCTGGTGGAGCTCTACACCAAGAGCGACGCGAAGCTGAAGCGACGCGCGAAGTCGGCGCTCGTGCGGATCTCGGACGTCAACTACGGCGACGATCCGGGCCTGTGGCTCGAGTGGGCGCAGAAGCTGCCCTGACGCGAACTGCCCTGAAGCGAGCTGCCCTCAAGCGACCGGCCCTGGCGCGCGCGCGCCAGAGGGCGGCACGCGGCGTAGACTTGGGTCACGCATGAGCGGCCCGGCACGTGTCTCGATCAAGGCGCAACGCTTCAAGGAGTCGGTGATCCGCGAGATGTCGCGCGTCTGCGCGCGCGAGGGCGGCGTCAACCTCGCGCAGGGATTCCCAGACTTCGAAGCGCCGCACGAGATGAAGGAAGCGGCCTGCGCCGCGATCCGCGCCGACATCAACCAGTACGCCGTGACGTGGGGCGCGCCGGCGCTGCGTCAAGCGATCGCGCGGCGCACGGCCGATTACAACGGGATCGAAACCGACCCCGACAGCGACGTGACCGTGTGCTGCGGCGCGACCGAAGCGATGATCGCGGCGTTGCTCGCCGTCGCCGACCCAGGCGACGAAGTGGTCATCTTCGAGCCGTTCTACGAGAACTACGGCCCCGATTGCATCCTCAGCGGCGCCACGCCGCGCATGGTGAAGTTGCGCGCGCCGGATTGGTCCTTCGATCCCGCGGAACTGCGCGCGGCCTTCGGCCCGCGCACGCGCGCGATCATCGTCAACACGCCGCACAATCCGACCGGCAAGGTCTTCAGGCGCGACGAACTCGAGTCGATCGCGGCGTTGTGCCGCGAGTTCGACGCCCTCGCCATCACGGACGAGATCTACGAGTACATGCTGTACGACGGGCGCGAGCACCTTTCGCTGGCCACGTTGCCCGGCATGGCGGAGCGCACGATCACGATCAGCGGCCTGTCGAAGACCTGGAGCGCGACCGGGTGGCGCATCGGCTGGTGCGTCGCGCCCGCCGCGCTCACGAGCGCGATTCGCAAGGTGCACGACTTCCTCACCGTCGGTGCGCCCGCGCCGCTCCAAGCGGCTGCAGCGAGCGCGCTCGCGTTCGGCCCTGAGTACTTCCAGCGATTGTCCGCCGACTACGCGCAGCGGCGCGACCTGCTGTGCAGCGCACTCGCGCGCGTCGGATTGCGCGTGTTCCAGCCGGGCGGCGCGTACTACGCGATGACGGACTTCTCGGAGCTCAGTCCGCTCGACGACGTGCAGTTCGCACTCGAGCTCGTGCGCGCCGGCGGCGTCGCCACGGTGCCCGGGTCGAGCTTCTTCCTCGACCCAGCCGACGGTCGGCGCCTGGTGCGTTTTTGCTTCGCGAAGCGACTGTCGACGCTGGAGCGCGCCGCGGCGGTGCTCGAGGCACGGCTGGGGGCGCGCGGTTGAGCGTTCGGTTGTCGAGCGCCGTCGCCCACGCCGCTGTACTGGCGGTCGTGTTGGTCGCGACCGCGGCGCGCGAACCGGCGCAGGCGCCGAGCGCCACGACGGACGCCGCCGCACCGCGCGCGTTGGCGCCGCGTGCTCCGGTCGCCGGGCTCGCGGGTTTCGAGGCGGTTTCGCGCCTGCACTACGCGGCCGACCAGAAAACCGAACACGAGCTTGCGTGCACGTACGTCTTCCCCGATCGCGCGCGTTGGCAACTGCGTGTGCGCGGCGAAGCCGAACTCGGCCGGCACATCGAGTACCGCTACGGCGCGGACTACTTCGTGCTCGAGCAAGGGCGTGATCGCTCGCTGCACCTAGCCGCGGGAGGACCACGTGAGTCCGAGCGCCGCGCACGCTGCGAAATGCTGGAGCTGCGTCGGGCTGCGTTTCTGTGGCCGGATGGCTACGCCTGGACGGCCTCCGGCGCGGCGCAGCGCTCCGCGCCCGCCGACTGCGGGCGCACGCTCATGGCGGAACTCGGCGACGACGGGCGCCCGCGACGCATGTGGCTCGACGGCACGGCGGAGCAAATCCGCGTGCAGGAGTGGCGCCAACGCGGCGCGCGTTGGTGGCCCGAACGCCTCGAACTGTGGAGCGGCGCCGAGGCCGTCTGGACCGAGCAGGTCGAAGCCGTATCCACCAGCTTGGCGGTGCTCGACCTGTACTTCCTCCCCACGGATCGCCGCTCCAGTGCGGCGCCAGGGGCCGCGTCGGCCGTCAGCCACTTCGACGCTCCGGAGGCCTGGGAGCGACGGATCGAACTTCCGCGCCCCAGTGATTGGAAGGCCGCGGGCGTCGCTTGGACACGCGAGAGTGCGGCTTGGACAACGACCCTGCCGGCCGGCTGGCAGCCCCTCGCGGGCGCCTGGATCGAGGTCGCGGCAGACGGAACGCCGCTCGCTCTCGTGTTGCGCGCACGCGGCACGGGCCCAGCGCCCGAGGGAATCGGCCGCGTGGCGCAGACCCAGGCCCTGCTCGTGAGCACAGCTTGGCCGGCGACGACCCTGGAGGAGCCGCTGCGCACGTTGCAGCGCGCCACGCCAGCCGACGCTCGGGTTGGACGTTGGCTGTTGAGCCTGCCGGATGGCTGGGAAGCCACGACGAAGGCGCAGCTGGTCGCCTGTCTCGCGCCGGCGAAGTGAGCGAACCGGCAGCGGTCCGCTCCGCGCGCGTCAAGGTGCGATCGTGGCGCGCAAAAGCCGTTCAGGGCTGGCGACAGGTCGCACTTGGGACGAGCATGGATCAGCATTTGCCACGGATGGGAAAGCCCCGACTCGCTGACCTACCGAGAGGACTGACATGGACCGCCAAGCCCTGAGAAAGATCGTTGCAGCGCTCGCCCTGCTGATCGCCGTCTCTCCCGCCGAACTGCTCGCTCAACGCGGCGACTCCGGCGGACGCGGCGGCGGCGGGCGCGGTGGTGGCTCGCAGTCTCGGCCCAGCCCCGCCCCTTCCCGTCCTGCGCCCTCCCGCCCGGCGCCTTCGGCGCCTTCTCGCCCCGCGCCGTCCCGACCCGCGCCGTCCGCGCCCTCACGCCCCGCCCCTTCGCGGCCTGCGCCGTCGGCGCCGTCCCGGCCCGCTCCGTCGCGTCCGACGCCGTCGGCACCCTCGCGCCCGGCGCCGTCGGCGCCTTCGCGGCCCGCGCCGACGACTCCGCGCTCCACCCGCTCCCCGGCGACCCCGCCGTCGGGCTCACAACCGGGCTCACAACCGGGCGCGCTTCGCCCGAGCGCGCCGAGCGCGGAGCCGCGCACCGCGCCCAGTCCCGTTCGCCCGCCGGCGGCGCCCGCGACCCGGCCCCGCCAGCCCCTGCCGACTCCGACTCCCGACGCGGACCGCGACTCGGGCGTCACGTTCGAAGCCCTGCCGCGCCGCCAGCCGTTCCCGCGCGTCGCGCCGGCCCAACCCCTGCGTCCGGGCTCGACGCGGGACTCCGAAGCGCCGCCTGCGCGCTCCCCCTCGTCGCGCGTTCCCACCCGCGACTCCGAAGTCGGCCGCGAGAGGCCCCGCGGTCCTGGCCTGGTCGACCGCGCCGCGCCGTCGGATCGCGAACGGATTGCGTCGACGCCGCCTGTGGAACGGCCGACTCGCTCGGACACCGCTCCGGGCGCCCGCCCGATCGATCGCGAACGCGTGCTCGAACGCTACCGCCGTCCGAGCCTCGAAGGCGAGGCGCTGCGTCCGGAAGCTCCCCGTGACTCGGACGACGGCGCGGCCGTGCGCGAGCGTCGGGACGCGCACCGAGCCGAGCAAGCTTCGAAGCTCGATGCGCGTGCGAACGCACAGCGCGAAGCGCAGCAGATCCGCCAGGCGCGCGACGAGTACCGCGCCGCCCAGACCGAGAAGGTCGCCGCGCGGCGCGGGGAGTGGAACGCCGAGCAACAACGCCGCTACGAAACCCGCAAGGAGAACTTCGCGGAAGCGCAGACGCGCGAGTTCCGGCGTCGCGCTGCGTCGCCGCAGGCGTTCGACGACTTGACCAAACAAGGCGGCGCTGTCGCCGCCTGCCACGGCTACGGCGTCGGACTGGGCCTCAGCCTTGGGTTCTCGTGGTGCTCGCCCTATGGCGCCAACTGGAACGCCTGGTGGAACAACTGCTGGCCGGGCGCCGGTTGGTGGTGGGGCGGCGGCGGCTTCGGTTGGAACAACGTGTCCTACTGGAGCAACGGCTGGGGCTGGGGCGCCTACCCCAACTCCTGGTGGTGCCACCCGTTCGCCTGGAACCAAAGCCTGTGGTGGGGCGGCGGCTGGGGCTGGGGCTGGGGCGGTCAGTGCTGGCCGCGCTGGCACACGAACTACTGGGGCTACGCGCCGGTGTTCTGGGGCAGCGTGCTCGTGAACAACAGCCAGCCCGCCGACACCGACACGGTCGTCGTGTACGTGGACGAAGGCAGTTCGGTCACGGTCTACGAAGACGGACAGCCTGTGTACGACGGCGCCGCACGCGTCGGCGAAGCAGTCGACACCGGCGCGAGCGAGCCGGCCCCGGCTGAGGCGGGGCGGGCCGCCCCGGCGAAGAACCCGCTCAGCTCGCTCGAACGCGGTCCCGACACCTTGTCACGCCTTGCCAACCAGTACTTGGAGCAGGGCGACGTGGCCTTCCGCGAGCGCCGCTACGGCGACGCCGTGCTCCACTACGCCAAGGCCATCGAGTTCCGCCCGAACGAGGGCGTGATGTACCTCGTGCTCGCGGACGCTTTGCTCGCGACCGGCGATTACCACTATGGAGCGTTCGCCTTGCGCCGAGCGCTCGAGCTCGACCCGAGCCTGGCCTCCACGGATCTCGACAAGCACGAGTTCTACGCCGATCCCAAGGAGTTCGGCGCGCAACTGCAGCTGCTCGAGCGCTTCCTCGCCGACCATCCCAGCGACGACGACGCGCGCATCCTTCTGGCGGCGAACTATTTGTTCGGCCGCAAGCCCGCGTTGGCCGTCGACCTGCTCGAGGCGGGCGCGAGCGCCAACGCGCGCAATGAACCCGTCGGAAAGACGATCCTCGAAGCCGCCAAGCGCGCGCTCGGGCGAGGCTGAGCCGCGGCCGACGACTGCGACCACGCGGGGGCGGGCAAGTGCTCGCCCCCCTTGCATTCGGGCGCAGCGACCAAGTGCGCAAGAGCAGCGCCTGTCGACCGCGCTCGCCGGGCGCGTGGGAGTTGGCTCGGTCTCCCAACGCGTCGGGACCAGCCAAGAGCGCGCGACGCCGAAGTTGTCGCTCTCCGAGTCAGAGTTCTCGCGGCCCGGCGTCAGGGCCAAAGATCTGCACGGCGGGACGCCGGCCGAAGCGCTCGTCGAAACGCTGCGCCACGGATTCGAGCGCCGCTTCCGCGCCGTCGCGCTCGAGCAACATCACAACGCAGCCGCCGAAGCCGGCCCCCGTCAAACGCGCACCGCAGACGGCCCGTTCGAGCTGCGCCGCGTCGACGAGGCAGTCGAGCTCCGGCGCCGAGACCTCGTACAACTCGCGCAGCGAACGGTGCGCGGCGAACATCTGGGCGCCGAAGCGACGCTCGTCGCCGGCGAGCAGCGCAGCGCGCGCGTCGAACGTGCGCTCCACCTCTTCCACGACGTGGCGTGCGCGGCGCGCCAGTTCGGGCGCGAGTTCGCGCTCGTGGGCCGCGAGCACCTGCGCCGGAATGTCGCGCAGGACGCGCGCCTGCGGTGCGTACGGCCGCAAGCGTTCGAAGGCCTCGGCCGCCTCCGCCACGCGCTGGTTGAACGCACTCTGGGCGAGCTCACGCCGCACCAACGTGTCGGCCACGGCGACGCAGTGCCGCTGGTGGTCGAGCGGAAGGTGCTCGAACTGTTCGTCCTTGCAATCGAGCCAGAGGATGTGGCCCGGCCGCGCCAGCCCGACCGCGTACGGATCCATGATTCCGCAGCGCACGCCGACGAACTCGCGCTCGGCGACAAGCGCCAAGGCGACGCGCTCGCGCGCCTGAAGCCCCAGTCCCCAAACCGCGTCGAACACGAACGCCGATCCGACGCAGATCGAAGCCGACGACGAGAGCCCCGCGCCGACCGGCAGGTCGCCGCCGAAGTACAGGTCCAGACCGGCGGAGGCGCGGCCTTGCGCCGCCAGTTGGCGCAACACGCCGAGCGGGTAGTCGAACCAGCGCGCAGTGCGGACAGCGGGCAAACGATCCAGACTGGTCTCGAGCACGCCCGGCTCGGAATTCGACGCCAGCCGGACGCGGCGGTCCGAGCGCGCGCGCACCGCGAAGTAGGTCCCGCGGTCGATCGCCATCGGGGCCACCGGGCCTCCGTTGTAGTCCAGGTGGGCCCCCATCAAGTTGACCCGGCCCGGCGAGAAGAACGTGCGCGGCCGCGCGCCGCCGAACAGCTCGACGAAACGCTCCGCGTGACGCGCCAGTGCGCGCTCGAGTTCGCGCGCGCGTCCTTCCGGCGGCGCGTGATCGGGAGTCGTCCCCATATCGAGCGACGAAGATAGCTCGCGACGCGCCGCGGCGCGCGACGCGCAAACGGCGCTCGACGCCGCGGGAACGAGCGCTCGCCGCGAGCATTGGCGCCGCTCCGCGCACGGCGCTATCGTCCTGACCATGTCCCGCGCCACCCGTCAGTTCGCCCTCGCAACGCTGCTGTGCGCCTGCGCAAGCGCCTGCGCGAGCATCGAGTTCACGCGCGAGACGCAGACCTCGGGGCGCTTCGTTTCGAAGGGCGTCGCCTTCACCATCGCGGCGATCGACATCCCGCGCCCGGCGATCCTCATCGCGCGCGACAACGCGGTGGACGCACGCCTGACGAACATGCAGGTCACCTCGAGCTCGGTCACTCCCGACCTGGGCTGGTGGGATTGGCTGGTCGACATCATCGGGATCCGCTGGGCGCGGATCGAAGGAACCTGGGGCTTCTCGGGCGCGCAAGCCGGCGATCCGCCTCCCAGCGGTTCGAGCTCGACGCAACCTGCCGAGCCGAAGGTTCCCGCGCAGGACGTCGACGGCTGAGCCTCTCGCGACCCGCACCATCCCGCGCAGCACTTGCGCGGTGTGCGCGTTCAGCGCCGAGCCACGAGTTCGGCGACAACTCGCTCGAGCGCCTGCGAGCGCGTCACGCTCGCCCGGAAATACTCGCTCCAGGCCGCGCGCAGAGAGGACTCGAGTTCGCCGACGCCGCCGAGCGACGTGCTCCGCTCGAACACGCGCTGCACGACGTGCTCCACGGCCGCGTCCAGCAGCGCGTGCTCCGCAGCAAGTACGGCGGCGCTCGAGGTCGGAATCGACGCCGCCGCGCAAGCTTCGTGAAGGCTGGCGCGCAACCCGAAAGCTTCGGGCCGGCGCGCGAGCAACGCTCGAGCCACCTGCACGAGCGTGCGTTCGAGCAACATCGGGCTCGATGTGGCGTCGACGTCGACCCACACCTGGGGAACACCGGCTGCGGGCCACAGCCCGGCCCCAGGAGACGGCCCGTCCGCGACATAGCGCACTTGAACAACGACGCGCGGATCGTCGCTCTCCAGCGCGGCGAGCAGCGCCTCGAGCGCGCTCGCGCCGAGCCGATTCCACTCCACGCGCAGCTCGGTCAGTGCAGCCTCCGCGTGGCGCTGGTGGGCGAGCCAGACCAGTTCGAGGTGCTCGGCCTCCAGGCGCGCGAGCGCTGCGGCGAAGGCGCGCAGCGGCGCGCACCACGCTTGGCCCGCTGCTTGACCCGACGCATCCGGGCAACGCGCTTCGAGCAGCGCCGCGAAGTCGGAGCTCGAGGCGCTGCGGCCGAGAAGTTCCTCGGCGATCCGCCAGCTCTCGGCGCCGTCCTGCGGTGCGAGCGCGCGAAGGGCTTCGAGCGCCGCCGTCAGCGCCTCGGAGCGCGTGGTCACGTCGACTCGCTCCGAGCTCGCCCGCAGGCTGAGCACGAGATCGGTGAAGCGCTCGACACGCAGGTCCAGTCGGGTGCGCGGGCCCGGATCTTCGCGCCGCAGCAGCACGAAGCCCGCGGTGGACGGCAAGGGACCGATCAGTTGGCCGGGTGGTTCGACGAACACGCGATCGAACAGCGGCGGCATGCGCGTGACGCCGCGGCGCACCCAGCCGACCTCGCCGCCGAAGGCGCGCAGCCCGCGGTCGTCGGTGTGCTCGCGCGCCAGTTGCGCCATGTCCTCGCCGCGGCGGATGCGCACCGCGAGGTCGTCCGCGAGCGCCTGCGCTTCGTCGTGGCGCCGCTCGACTTCGACCCCCGAGTTGGGCGCGCCCCGGAAGGCGACGAGGATGCAGCGCACGCGCGCCCAGCTGTCGTCCCGCAACCGCGGGTCGAGCGACTCGACGCCGACGCGCTGCAGGATGTGAAATCCCAGCGGCGTCTCGAGCGGACCGACGATCTCGCCGATCCGCGCAGCGAACGTCGCGGCGCGCACGCCAGCGTCCGCAGGGCCGCGCTCGAAGATCGCGAAATCGCCGCCGCGCAGCGCACTGGCGCGTTCGTCGGAGTGTTCGCGCGCGAGCTGCGCGAAGTCCGCGCCGCCGCGCGCGGTCGCAACCACTCGCTCGGCGCGCTCGCGCGCGGCCGCGTCCACACCCGCGATGAAGATCTGGCGACAACCGGCCGAGTCCTCGATGCGCTGCACGATCCACTGCGCGCCCTGATGCTCGAACGGCGCACCGATTTCGCCGACCGCGAGCGAGGCCAAACGTTGGTCGAGCGGCGCAGCCAACAGCCCGGGAGGCACGACTCCGTACATGGCCGTGCGCGTGGCGCTGCGCTTGCCGGCGAGCGACTTGGCGAGCGCGGTGAAGTCCTCGGGCGCGCGCAGTTCGGCGAGCAGGGCCTGCACTTCGCGCTGGGCGGAACCGCTTTCGCCTTCGCGATCGGCGACCCGCAGCGCCGCGATCGCACGCGTCGGCGGCGCGCTCTCGCCCAGGTGCAACGGCGCCGCCATGGTCGAACTCTGCGCGAACGCGAACAGGAGCACACTCCACATTCGACTAGTCCCCCACGCGGGGCGCCTGGTACTGCGCGGACGGATCCACGCGGTACGCGCACGACGCTGTCCAGAGCCGTTCGAAATAGCGCTGCGTGCGCGCCGGAGCGGCGCCGCCTTCGACGAACACGCTCGCGTTGCGGCTCTGCTCGAAGTAGTCGCGCTCCCAGTTGCTCGTGCCGAGCCACAGGCGCGCGCCGTCGACCACCATGTACTTGGAGTGGATCACGCGTGCGAACGGCACGTGTCCGCTGGAGTGCGCCGGCACCGTCACCATGCGCACCTCGAAGTTGGCCAGCGGTTCGAGGCTTTGGAGTCCCTCGATCGTGCCCTTGCGCTTGCCCCAATCCGCGACGAGCAAGCGCACCTGCGCTCCCCGCGCCGCGGCGCGTCGCAGGGCGCTCTCCAACTCGTCCCAGTACTCCTTGGCGCGCGTGATCGACTTGTAGGTGAGGAGCTGGACGTCGACGTTGCGCTGCGCGGAGTCGATCCACTCGACGAGCAGCGGCAGATCCCACCAAGCCTCGTTCGGCAACGCGCTGCGAGGGCTGAAGCGGTAACGCACGCTGGCGCCGTCGATCGAGTCACCCGGCGCAGGAAGTTCGGCGAGGCCGGCGAACACCGCCTTCGCGTCCGCGGCGCCCGCGACCTGCCAGTCGGCCTCGAACAGCGTCTGGAAACTCGCGGCCGCGCCCGGTGCGCGCAAACGCAGTCCCAGCTCGACGATGTGCTCGAGCGAGCGCCAATCGAAGTTCTGGCTGCCGATGAACACCTCCTCGCCGTCGACCACGAAGTACTTGGCGTGCAGGACGCCTCCGTAGCTCTTGGCGACGTCGAAGCGGCGCACCTGCGCACCCGGAAGGCGCGCCAGCCGATCGAGCGTCTGCGGATACGTCGCGTAGAACTTCTCCTCGGCTAGAAAACGCACCTTCACGCCCCGCGCGGCCGCGGACTCGAGCGCTTCGATCACTCCGGTGAGCGCACTGGGCGCCTGGTCGCTGGCGTAGAAGTGCGCGAGGTCCAGCGAGCGACGGGCGCGGCCCACCATCTCGAGCCACACTTCCGTCGTGTTGCGCAGGTCGGGGTTGTCGAGCTCGGTCTCCAGCGGCGCGGACTCGACCAACTCGAGTTCGACGCGCGTCGCGGGCGACGCCTGGACCTGGGCGGGGGCGCTCGCCGGAGCCTGGGCGTGGACTCCGGCGGACAAGGCGCCGCCGCAGGTGACGAACAACACAAGCGGCGTGAACGACATGGTGCGAGCGATGCTAACCCGCGCGGCGCGTCACTTCAGCCGCACGCGCAACTCCTGCTTGTCCGTCGCTTCGATCGTCACGGTCTCGACGACCTTGTCCAGTCCGCGCTGCACCTCGAGGCGGTACTGGCCGGGCGCGTGGACGCCGAGCTCCAGCACGCCGGAGGTGTCGGACACGCCCTTTCCGGCGAACAGATTGGAGAGCGTGCGCCCGACGTCGGCGCCCGTGGGCGTCGAACCGCCCTCGAGCGGCGCGAGCCGACCCGTGGCGCCGGTGACCGGGCGTCCCGCACTCGTCACTCGCACGCTGACGCTCACGCCCGCGCGCAACGTGAGTTCGAGCGGCTCGCTGCGCTGCGCCGAAACCTGCACGGCGGACGCCGATGTGTCGGCGAATCCGTCCGCGCTGGCGCTGATGTCGTACTTGCCCTCGGCAAGTGTGTCGAAGCGGTACGCGCCTTCCGCGTCGCTGGTGGCGCGCTCCGGCGCGACACCGGGCGCGTCGGAACGTGTGGCGATCAGCTGCGCATCGCGCACCGGCGAACCATCGGGCGCCAGCACGCGACCGGCAAGTTCAACCGCCGGCGGCAACGCGATCTCCACCTCGCGCACCTTCTGGTCGCTGCCGAGCTCGACACGGAACGGAGCGGCGGCGCCATAGCGACGTTCCCCCTCGCGCCGCGGCGCGACGCTGAGCTGGAACACGCCCGCATCCAGCCGCGCGAAACGGAACGTGCCGTCCTCGGCCGTGGTCTCACGCGCGAGCGTCGACTCCTGCGCCACGAGTTGGCCGAGCCAACCGCTCGCCTCCTGCTCCTGCACGCGCCGCGCCGTGACTCGCACGCCAGCCAGCGGCGCGCCGTCGCTCGCGTCGACCACACGACCCTCGATCGAGCCCTCCGGGAAGCGCAGATCGAGCTGGAAGTCGGGCGCGTCCGGGATCTCGGCGCGCACGCGCACGCCGCGCCGCCCCTGCGCGTCGATGTTGAACTGGTACTCGCCCGGCGCGAGGCCGGCGAACTCGAACGAGCCATCCGCGCCGATCTGCGTGATCTTGAGGTCCAGTCCGAGCACGCTCTCCGCTTCGAAGGACAACGCGGTGATCGCGCCGCGATTCACGGGGCGGCCGGCGTCGAGCACACGCCCGAAGACGCGCGTGGCGCCGCTCGACGAATCGAGGATGTCGTACTCGACGCGCTCACCGGGCGGCACGGTCACGAGATCGAAGTTGAGCGTGCCCAAAAAGCTCACGGGGTTGAGCGCTTCGTCGCCGCGCGTGAGCACCAGGAAGTAGCCGCCCGGCGCCATGCGCTCGATGCGATACTGCCCGGCCGCGTCGGTTCGGCCTTGGTAGAGCGCGCCGCCGTTCGCACGACCTTCGCCGCTCATGTTCGCAGGCGACGCCGCGATCACGATCGCGCCAGCCACCGGCCGGCCGAAACGATCGAGCGCGCGCCCGAACACGCCGCTGCCCGTGGACATCTCGATCTCGACCTCAGCAGGCTCGCCCTCGAGCGCGACCACGACCGGATCCGAGCGTCCGATCACGTAGTCGCGGTGCGAAGCGAGCACCACCGTCGCTCCGGGCTCGAGTCCGACGAGTTCGAATGCACCCTCGCGATCCGAGAGCACGGCGCGATCGCCGAGCAGGCCCAGCTGCGCCGCAAAGTCGCGAAAACCAGGCGGAATCTGCTCCAACTCGGGCGGGCCGCGCATGGCGCGCCGCTCGCCGCGGTCACGGCGTTCGAAGTTGTCGGCGCGCTCGGCCGGCAGTGCGAAGACCTGCGCTCCCGCGACAGGTTTCCCCTCGCCGTCCACCACCGTGCCCTTCACTCGTCCGCCGAGTTGCAGCTCGACGATCACGCCGCGCAGCGTTTCGCCTTCCGCGACCTTCAAATCCGCGACGGTCTTGTCGAGGTAGCCCTTGGCCGACACGGTGAAGCTGATCTTGTCGCCGCCCTTCACTGGATCGAGGCGGAAGCGGCCGTCGACGCTCTCGAACACCAGGCCGCCCGAGAAGGGGTTGTTGTTGCCGGGCGCGTCGATCTGGGTTTCGACGCGGTCGCGCGTTTGGATCGTGAACGTGCTCAGCGGCGCCTTGCGCGCGCGATCCATCACGATGCCTTCGACGGCGCCGCCCGCGCGCATCACGACCTCGATGCCATCGGGCTCCTTCAGCGGGTCCCACTCGTGACGCTGGTTGGCGAAGCCGAGCTTGAAGAAGTCGATGCGGTGCGGCGGCTTGCCCGCGAACGCGCCCGCGGTGAAACGACCGTCCGCGTCCGTGCGCGGATACTCGAAGCCGTCGACCGATGCGGCGAGCAGCGGCGCGAACGAGAAGTCGAACTCGAAGTTGCGGAAATCGACGGGATTCCAGCGCACGACCGCGCCTTCGATCGGCTTGCCGGCGCTGTCGACGAGCCGCCCCGAAACCAACGGGCCACGCGGCAATTCGAAGTCGGACGCGCTCGCCGTGACGCCGTCGGCGCACACCACGCGCGGTCCCTTGGCCGGCAAGCAGCCGTCGGCGACGCCGACGAGGTCGAGTTCGCCAGGAGGCGCGCCGAGGATGCGGAAGCGGCCGTCGGCGCCGGTCACCGCGTGCGTCTGCGTGAGGACCTCTTCGGCGAACTGCAAGCTGCGCAGGCCGCGCGGCACAACCGCGACATGCGCGCCTGCGACCGGACGCGGCGTCGCGTTCGCATCGGCGCCGACAGGTCGAGCGACCACTCGCCCCTCGATGCTTCCGCCTGCGCGCGTGCGCACCACGACGGTGGTGTCCTCGCCGGCGACGACGTCGATGTCGAGCGCGTGCGAAAGCGCGAAGCCCGCGCCGGACGCCGTGATGTCGTAACCCTGCCCGGCCGGCACGCCGACGAGCGCGAACGTGCCTTCCTCGTCCGTGCGGGTCTCGAGGTAACACGCGTCACCGCTGCGCGCGCTCTCGATCGCGAGCCCGGGCCCGAGCGTCAACGCCACCTGCACGCCCACGGCGCGTTCGCCGTCGGGCCGCAGCACGACGCCGAGCACACGCCCGCCGCCGCGCACGAACAGCTCCACCGGTCCGCCCTCCCCCGAGGCCGCGACGAACGCGCGTGCGACGCTGTCGGGGACGTGGCGCGCGCCGCGCGCCTGGATGTAGTAGGTCCCGGTGTACACGCCCTCGAACGAGAACGAACCGTCGGGCTCGCTGACCGCGATCGCGACGGGCTCGACGCGGCTGGAATAGCCTTCGCTGGCGTTCGCCAGACGCAGAACACGTCCGAAGAACTCGCGCGCGACCGGGGGAACGGGCAGCAACTCGACGCCCGTGCCGGCGACGGGCGCGCCGCTCGCGCGGTCGAGCACGCGTCCGGTCAGTCGACCTGGCCCCGACAGCCGCACGCCGGGCTGAACGACGAAGCCTTCGTTGGAGTAGATCGGGCGCTGCGACGTCGCGCGCTGCGCGTCCTCGCGCCCCATGTCGTCGGCGACCGGCGCCGCCGGCGCTGCGCTGCTCGCTGCGTTGCCAGAGGGCAGCGCAGCGGAATCCGCGGGGTCCGCAGACGTCCCGATGACGAACCACAGCAGCGCGAGCAGTAGAGCGGCAGCCGCGAGCGCCGCGACGACGAGCGGCTTGGTCGCGCCGGAGCGCGGCGATCGAATTCGAAGCATGAAGGACGTGGGGAACCGAAAAACGCGGAGGGGACGAGGGGCGCTGCGCGGGCCGCGCCGACAATTGTCGTGCCGGGGGAGCACTGCGGCCAGCACGAAGCCTCGCAACGATCTTCGCAACGTCTCCGCGGGCGGATTCCGCACGTCTTGGGCGGAGCGCGACTGGCGAGGCGCCCTCGGCGGTCCCAAGTTAGCGCTCGAGCCATGAACCCGTTCGATCCGCCGCTGACGCCCCTGTTCGAAGCCGACGAGGCGCCGCGTCCGCTGTGGAAGCGCGCGTTGCTGCTCGGCGGCGCGGCGCTGTTCATGGTCCTCGGCGTGATCGGCTGGCTGGTGCCGGTCGTGACCGGCATCCCCTTCTACGTCGTGGGCTTCGCGCTCCTGGGCGCGGCCAGTCCGCGCACGATCCATGCGCTCAACCGCCTCGAGGCGCGTTTGCCGCAGCGCTGGCGCGTCGCGCTTCGCGTGACGAGCGCCAAGTTGCTCGCCGCCTACAGGGCGCGGCGGGATCGCAAGCGGGCGATGACGTCCGCGAGCACGGACTCGAAAGGCTCGGCGCTCCAGCCCAACTCGGAACGCGCCTTGCCCGAGTCGCAGCGGAAGTGAACGCCGAGCATGCGCGCCGACTGCGGAGTCAGCAGCTCGAGCGGCGCGAGCAGATCCACGCCGCGCAGGCCCAGTTCGAGGGCGCTCCACAGCGGGCGCGGAGCCGCCGCGAGCGGACGCGGCGCGCCCAACAAGCGGGCGGCCAAGCTGAAGGCGTCGAACGCGGTCCAGGCCGATTCGACGAGCAGGTAACGCTCGCCGCGCCGGCCGCGCTCGAGCGCTGCGAGGCAGCCGAGCACGACGTCGCGCACGCCCACCACCGAGAGCGAACCGGGCGGCGTGAACACCAGGCGCGGTCCATGCGCGAGTTGCTGAAGGAACTTCAGCGTGTTGGGCACACGCGCGCCGACGCCGAAGATCGCGCCGGGATTCACGGCGACGACGTCCACGTCGGCCGCCGCGCCGAGCGCGAGTTCCTCGGCCGCGCGCTTGGTGTCCGCGTAGTCGCAACGCACCGGAGCGAGGTTGTACTCCGCCCGCTCGTCGATCAGCCCGCCGGCCGGCGCCTGGCCGACCGCCACGACGGAACTGACGTGCAGCAGGCGGCCGACTCGTTGCCGTCGGCAGGCCTCGACGACGTTGCGCGTGCCTTCCACGTTCGCAGCCCGCTGCAGCTCACGGTCACGCGTGCGGTAGCTGATCACCGCGGCGTTGTGCACGACCCACGGCTCGCGGCGGCGCGCGCAAACGTCGGCGAGCGCGGCCTCGAGCGCCGCGCCATCGCGCAGATCTCCGTCGCGCCAGCGCACGGGGATCCCGGCCAGCTGCGCGCGGTCGGCGCTGCGCCTCGCGAACACGTAGAGCTCGTGTCCGCGCGCGTGCAGCTCGCGCGCGAGCTCGACGCCGACGAACCCCGTCGCCCCGGTCAAGAACACCGCCCGCCGCGCTGCGCTCACGCCGCACCGCCCGCGGCCGGCAAACTCACGCGCACACGCGTCCCCACGCCGTTCTCGCCCGCCGCCAGCTCGATCGTCCCGCCGTGGTCCTCGACCACACGCTTGGCGATCGCCAGCCCCAGGCCGGTGCCGGTCGAGCGCGTGGTGAAGTACGGCTCGAACAAGTGCGCGCGCACTTCGGCCGGAACTCCCACGCCGCTGTCGGTGAGATCGAGCACGACGCGCGCGCCGTCGACGCGCAGCCGCGCCTCGAGCACGCCGCCCTTGGGCATCGCTTCGAGCGCGTTGGACACGAGGTTGAGCAGGACGCGGCGCAGCAGCAGCCGGTCTCCGCGCACGTTCGCGGGCTCGAGCGAGCGCCTCAGATCGACGCCCAACGACTGCGCCCACGCGGCGTCGAGGTCGAGCACTTCGCCGATCAGCGGCGCGAGGTCGAGCACCTCGAAGTTCTCCTTGCGAGCGCCGGTCAGCGCGCTGAAGTCGGAACTGATCTCGCGCAGATGGCTCACCTGCCGGCCGACGATCTGCAGCGTCTGGTCGAGGATCGACTCGAACTGCGGATTGCGCTCGGCCTTGGCGCGCTTGCACAGGTCGATCGAGAGCTGGATCGGCGTGAGCGGGTTCTTGATGTCGTGGGCCACCTGGCGCGCCATTTCGCGCCAGGCGAGCTCCTTCTGCGCGCGGATCAAGCCCTCGCGGCCGTGCTCGAGTTCCTCGGTCATGCGGTTGAGCGCCTGCGCGAGCTCGCCGACCTCGTCGCCGCTCGAAACGCTGACGCGCGCCTGGAGATCGCCGCCGGCGACACGCTGCACGTGTTCGCGCAGGGCGAGGATCGGCTGCGTCGTGCGCCGCGCGATGACCATGGTCCACAGCACCGCCACCAGCAGCACCGCGAGCGTCGCCTTGAACAGCAGCGCGCGCAGCTCGCCCACCGAGCGGAAGATGTCGTCGTTGTCGATGCCCACGCCGACGATCCAGCCGAAACCGCCGTCGTCGAAACTGCGCGTGTGTTTGAAGGCCGCGTTCTTGCGTTCGCCGTCGAAGCTGTACTCGGGGTAGAGCCCCCAGTCGCTGGCGAGCGCCGCCTGGGTCATCTGCGGCAACGAAATCGGAGGCTGCGAAACGCGCTCGCCGTACAGCTCCGTGCGCGCGTGCGCGAGGATCGTGTCGGCGTCGCTCTTCCACACCCAGCCGTAGGCCGAGGGAAACTCGTCGGGCCCAACGAGGCCTTGGAAGTACTCCTTGAGCAACGGACTGTTGAGTTCGTCCTGCACCCGGCTCCAGTTCACAAGCGCGAACACGGCGCCCACGAATACGCCGGACAGCTCCGGCTGCAGTTCGTCCTCGGGCCACACGACAGGCGCAGAGAATCCGATGTGGAAGTTCTCGGGGCTGCGCGGCGCCGCGGCGTTGCGCGGCGGCAAGAGCGGGCTCGTGTGCTGGTCGACGCGGTGCGCGCGGCCGGCCTTCGCGGCCTCGAACCACACTTCGCGCTCGTAGGTCCGCGCCTGGAGCTCCGCGCTCACTTCGGGAGCGAGCCCGAGCCCCGAGCTCCCGACCGTCGACGAGGCGACCAGACGTCCCTGCGCGTCGACGAGCAAGAACAGGTCGTAGCCGCGCCGCGCGGAAATCCAGTGGTTGAACTGCTCGATCTGCGTGCGGCGCATCAGGCGCCGTTCGGCCGGCGCCTCGCGTTCGAGTTCGCCGGATTCTTCGCGCCACGCCTCGTCGACGGCCAGGTAACAACCCGGGTCGGCGGCGAGCAGCGCGATGCTCGCGTTCCACTCCTCGACGTCGCGCTCCACGCGCAGGGCGAGGTCCGCGGCGATGCCCTTGAGCGAGTACAGCACGACGTCCTTCGACAACCGGCCGGCCATCTGGTTCTCGACGAACAGCGCGAAACCGAGGAACGGCAGCACGACCGCGGCGAGCACGGCGAGCAGCAACTTGGTCGAGATGCGGCGGATCAACGGCGCCTCCGCGACCGCGCGTCGGACCGCAGCCGGATAGATTGGGCGCGCGCCATGCCCGCGCATCGAAGCGCGCTGCGCGGCGCACCGCAAGCCTCTCGCACCGCACCACCGTGCCCGACCCGCAACGCATCGCACTGATCCGCCTCTCGCACCTGGGCGACGTCGTGCTCGCGCTGCCGCTGTTCCACGCGCTGCGAGCGCGCTTTCCGCGGGCGAAGCTCGCCTGGGTGATCCAACCGGAATTCGCCGGACTCGTCGAGGGACTCGAGGGCCTCGAGCGGGTCGTGCTGTTCCAGCGCCGCGGCGGGGCGCGGGCGTGGTTGGCGCTGCAGCGCGACTTGGCGCGTTTCGCCCCGGACCTCGCGGTCGATGCTCAGGGCAATTGGAAGAGCGCCATGGCGTGCCTCGCGAGCGGTGCGCCACGGCGTGTCGGTCCCGCAGCACGCGACGCTCGGGAACGCGGGGCCTGGCTCGCGTGGAACGAACGCTGCGCAGCGCTCGACCCTGGCGCGTTGCACGCCTCGGACCTGACGCGTGCGCTCGTGCGCGAACTGTGCGGCGAGGTCGAACTGCGCCGCGACCCGGCGCTGAGCGAAGCGGAATTGCGCGCCGGCCGCGCGGAACTCGATGCGCGCCTGGGTCGCGCGGCGGCGCCGCTCGTCCTGCAACTGTCGCAACCGGGCGACGTGCGCGCCTGGCCGCTCGAACGCAGCCTCGAGTTCGCGCGCCTCGCCGCGCGCTCCGGCCGCCACGTGCTCGTGCTCAGCGGTCCTTCCGAAGCCGCGGCGGGCGAGCAGGCGGCGCGCGAACTGGCGGGCGAAGCACGTATCGCGCACTGGGTTGGACAGCGCGGCATCCGCGGCGCCGCGGCCCTGTTCCACGCCGCCGCCGAACGCGCGGGCGACTTCGTCGGACCCGACACCGGGCCCACCCACCTCGCGGCAGCCTGCGGCCTGCGCGTCACGCTGATCGCCGGGCCGCAGTCGCACGAGCGCACCGGCCCGTGGCCCGTGGCCGAACCTTCCCCGCGCGGCGCGAGTCCGCACCGCGCGGTGCGCAGCCGGCGCGACCTCGACTGCGCACCGTGCTTCGCGCGGCGCTGTCGGCGCGCCGAGGGCCCCGTGTGCATGGCCTCGATCGACGCGGCGCAGGTGCTCGAAGCGCTCGCGCGGAGCTGACCGACTACGCACTCCGAGCGCGTCCCGCGCCTTCCGCACGGAGGGCCGAACGGCGATACTCGGCCGCTCACCATGCGGATGTGGCACTACTTCCTCGTCGGCGCGCTGCTGCTCGCGCCCGCGCTGCTCGCGACGCTGCTCCTCGGCGTGTTCTTCGACGGCACGCCCAAGCATCTGTGGGCCGGCCTGTTCACCGCCTGCGTCGGCGTCGGCGTGCACACACTGGTGATCCTGTTCATGCTCGTCACGGGACGCGTGCTGCGCGAAGCCATCCGCTCGCGGCGGCTCGCGCCCGACTTGCTCGACGAATTGAACCGCTTCTTCGCCCGCAAGCGCGCGTACCCGCTGGCCGGACTGGGCGCGACGCTGCTGGTCGCCACCGGAGTGCTCGGCTACAGCGCGCGGGGGTTCGGTATCTCGCCCGCGTGGCACTTCCTGTTCGGCGTTATGGCCGTGGTTTTCAACCTGTGGGCCCTGCAGGAGGAGTACCGCGCGCTGCGCGAGAACCAGCGTCTGGTCGACCGCGCCGCCGACGCGCTCGACGCACTCGACCGCGCCACGTTGGAGCGTGGTGAAGCGCTGCCCGAGAGCGAGCCGACGCCGCTGATCTCCTTGCGCAACGGAATCACGCTCGCGATCGGCGCCTGGCTGCCCTACCTGTACCAAGCGGTGATCACCCGCCGCGGCGCCTTCGAGCGCGTCAGCGTCCATCCCTGGCTCGAAGCCTCGCTGCTGGGCCTGGTCGTGGTCGTGATCGCCTGGCGCGCGCGCGCCGCGAGTGCGCAGGGCTGAGGCGGAGACCACCGACATGCGAGCGCTGCTGAAGAGTTCGATCGTGCTCGCGGCCGCGCTCGGCGGCGCGCTCGCGAGCACGCCGGCGCCTTCGCAAACCGCGCGCGACGCGCACGCTGCGAGCCCTGCGCCCGCCGCGGACGCCGCAGCGCTCGAACGCAGCGGCCCCGCCTTTCTCGCGCGGCACTGCGCCGAGTGCCACAGCGGCCCCGACGCCGAGGGCGAGTTCGAACTCGCACGCGCGACACTCGACGCGCTCGAAACCTGGCGCGCCATCCGCCGCGAACTCGCCACCGGCCGCATGCCGCCGCGCAAGGCGCCGCAGCCGTCCGCGACGGAACGTGCAGCGTTGCTCGAGCAGATCCGTGCGCACCTCGCCGCGCGCGCGACCCCCATCGACCCCGGCGCGGTCACCTTGCGACGCCTGAACCGCAGCGAGTACCGCAACAGCGTGCGCGATCTGTGCGGCGTCGAGTTCGATGTCGAAAGCGCGCTGCCGCCCGACGAAGTCGGGCAAGGCTTCGACACGCTCGGCGACGTACTCGCCATGCCGGACATCCTGCTCGAGCGCTACGTCGACGCGGCCGAGCAGATCGCAGCGCGGGCGATCTTCGTCGCCGATCCGCAGCGCCCGCCGACCCAACGCCCGGACGCCGAGGCCATCACGCACTCGCCCAACGTGAACCGCCGCGGCGACGCCTGGGCGCTGAGCTCCGTCGGTTTCGTCGGCTCGAACTTCGTGATTCCGGTTGCGGGCGAATATTTGCTGCGCGCGCGCGCGTATGCGCAGCAGGCCGGCGACGAACCCGCCAAGCTGGAGTTCCGCCTCGGAGGGCGCGAAGTCGCGCGCCACGATGTGCTCGCCGTGCGCGAAGAGCCGGCGGAGTACCAGACGCGACTGTCGCTCGAACCCGGTCCGCTGCGCCTCGAGACGTGGTTCGTGAACGACCACTACAAGCCCGAGCACCCCGACAAGTCGCAACGCGACCGCAACCTGTACGTCCAGTGGTTCGAACTCGCCGGGCCGATCGGGGCTGTGCTGCCCACCGAGTTCCAACGGCGCGCGCTGCGCGAAGGCGTCGACGCACACGGCGCCGTGGCGGAGCTGGCGCGCCGCGCGTGGCGTCGACCGGTCGGCGACGAGGAGGTCGCGCGTTTGCTCGAACTCACGCCGCATGACGCGCCGCGCGAACTGCGCGTGCGCACGGCGCTCGAAGCGCTGCTGTGTTCGCCGCAGTTCCTGTTTCGCTTCGAGCGCGATCCGGCGCCGGGCGAAGTGCGCGACCTCGACGGTTTCGAACTCGCGACGCGCCTGGCGTATTTCCTGTGGAGCAGCACGCCGGATGATGCGTTGCTGGCCGCGGCGGAACGCGGCGAACTCGCCAGTCCCGAAGGCCGCGCACGCGAGGTGCGCCGCATGCTGCGCGACGCGCGCGCGAGCGAGCTCACGCGGCGCTTTGCGACGCAGTGGTTGCAGCTCGGACAGCTCGAGCAGCTCACACCCGACCCCGGGCGCTTCCCCGACTTCGACGCAGCGCTGCGCGCGGCGATGCTCGCGGAGACGCAGCTCTTGTTCGAAGCGGTGCTGCGCGAGGAGCGGCCGCTGCGCGAGTTGATCGACCCGTCCTTCACGTTCCTCAACGCGCGACTCGCGCGCCACTATGGGATCGAGGGCGTGCGCGGCGAGCAGCTCGAGCGCGTGCGGTTGGACGACGAGCAGC
This sequence comes from Planctomycetota bacterium, assembly GCA_016795325.1. Classification (GTDB taxonomy): domain Bacteria; phylum Planctomycetota; class UBA1135; order UBA1135; genus WYBT01. The sequence continues at coordinate 621,173 of JAEUHY010000015.1, read as the reverse complement.
GCACCGTGCGCGGCGGGATCCTGCAGCAGGCGAGCGTGCTCACGGTGACGAGCAATCCGACGCGCACCTCGCCGGTCAAGCGCGGCAAGTGGGTGCTCGAAGTGTTGCTCGGCGCGCCGCCGCTGGCGCCGCAGCCGGGCGTCGACACGCTCGACGAATCGCCGCAGGCGAGCGGCGCGGCGAGCCTGCGCGAACGTCTCGCGCGGCACCGCGAAGACGCGGCCTGCGCGGTGTGCCACGACCGCATGGATCCGCTGGGATTCGCGCTGGAGCACTACGACCCGGTCGGACGCTGGCGCGAGCACGACGGCGCGTTCGCCATCGACGCGAGCGGCGAGTTCGACGACGGTGAACGCTTCGATGGCGCCGCGCCGCTCGAGGCGCGCGTCGCGCGCTCGCCCGCGTTCGTGCGCGGCGCCTTCGAGAAGCTGACGATCTACGCGCTCGGCCGCGGACTGCGCGGCGCGGATGAACCTGCGCTCGAGCAGGCCCTCGAGGAACTGAGCGTCGAACCCACCCTGGTCGAGTTGATCCACGCCGTGGTCGAGCTCGACGCCTTCCGGCGCCGTGCGGCGCCGCCGCGCTGAGGCCACGCCATGCTCCAACCGCTCGATCGACGCACCCTTCTGCGCGGCGCAGGCGCCGCGCTCGCGATCCCTTTGCTCGAAGCGATGGCGCCCGCCCGCGCGAGCACGCCGACCGCGCCGCGGCGCCTGGTGTGGATCTACGCGCCGAACGGCGTGCACATGCCGGAGTGGACGCCGACGAACGAAGGGGAACTTGCGGCCCTGCCTCCGACGCTCGCCGCGCTCGAGCCGCTGCGCGCGCAGTTGCTCGTGATCAGCGGCCTGGTCCACGACAAGGCGCGCCCCAACGGCGACGGGCCGGGCGATCACGCGCGCGCCGCGGCGACCTTTCTCACGGGCGCGCAGGCGCTGAAGTCCGAGGGCCCGATCCGCGTCGGCGTGTCCGCCGACCAGATTGCGGCGCGCGCCCGCGGCGCCCTCACGCGGCTGCGCTCGCTCGAGCTGGGCAACGAAGCAGGTCGGCTCGGCGGTCAATGCGACAGCGGCTACTCGTGCGCGTACTCGAACTCGATCTCCTGGAGTTCGCCGCACACGCCGCTGGGCAAGGAGACCGATCCTCGCAACGTGTTCGACCGGCTGTTTCGCGACGGCGAAGCTCAGCTGAGCGAGGCCGAACGCGAGGCGCGGCGGGCCAAGCGGCGCAGCCTGCTCGATCTGGTGCGCGAGGACGCGCGACGCTTGACGGCGCAGCTCGCGCCGCAGGACGCGCGCAAGCTCGATGAGTACCTCACCGGCGTGCGCGAGCTCGAGCGGCGCATCGAGTGGACTCGCACGCAGAGCGAAGGCAACACGGCCCAACTCGAACGACCCAAGTCGGCGCCGGAGGACTTCGACGCCCACGCGCGACTGATGGCCGACCTGCTGGCGCTGGCGCTCGAAGGCGACGCCACGCGCATCGTGACCTGGATGCTCGCCAACGAGGGCTCGAACCGCAGCTACCCCGCGCACGGCGTCGCCGAGGGCCACCACGAACTCTCGCACCACGGCAAGGACGCGGAGAAACAGCGCAAAATCGCCGCGATCAACCGCGCGCACATCGCCGTGCTCGCGCACCTGCTCGAGCGCCTGGCGCGCGCCGAGGGCGCGGAGAGCATCCTCGCTTCGACGCGCGTCGCGTACGGGTCGGCGATCTCCGACGGCGACCGCCACAACCACGACGAACTGCCGATCCTCGTCGCGGGCGGCGGTCCGGCCTGGCGCAGCGGACGGCACGTCGTGCTCGCGACGCCGACGCCCTGCGCGAACCTGTGGCGCACGCTGCTCAGCGAGTTCGGCGCGCGCACGGAGCAACTGGGCGACTCGACGGGCGAACTCGCGCTCTGACGTTCGCGCCGCGCCGGCGGCCCGGAATCGAAGCGAGCTCCACCACGACCGCATGAAGTCCGACGAGTTACTCCACGGTTTCGCACGTGCGTTCGGTGCGGCCCGGCCCACGCATCGCGTGCGCGCGCCCGGTCGCGTCAACCTGATCGGCGAGCACGTCGACTACAACGACTTGCCTGTGCTCCCCATGGCATTGCAGCTTGCGACGCAGGTGCTGGCCGCGCCGCGCGAGGATGCGACGGTGCGCATCGCGAACGCCCAGGAGCGCTACCCTCCGCGCGAGTTCGCGCTCACGACCACGCTCGAGCCGTCGCCGGCCGGCGACTGGGTGAACTACGCGAAGGCGGCCGCGCAACTGCTCGCGCGCGAGTACGGCGCGACCCGCGGCGCAGACCTGTTCGTGGCGAGCGACTTGCCGCCGGCTGCGGGTTTGGCTTCTTCGTCGGCGCTCGTCGTCGCGTTCGCACTGGCCCTGTGCGCCGCCAACCGGCTCGCACCCGACCCGCTCGGCTTCGCCGAACGTTTGGCCGCAGCCGAGCGCTTCGTGGGCACGCACAGCGGCGGCATGGACCAGGCGATCGCGTTGTGCGCGCGCGCCGGCCACGCGTGCCGCATCGAATTCGCGCCGCTGCGGGTGGAAGCGCTGCCTGTGCCCGCGGGCTGGCGCTTCGTCGTGGCGCACAGCACCGTCGAGGCGCACAAGGCCGCGGGAGCGCGCGAGCACTACAACGCGCGCCGCGCCGACTGCGAGGGCGCGCTGGCGCAGTTGCTGGCAAGCCCGGAACTGAGCGGCGCACCGCGTTCCTACCGCGGCTTGCTCGAACATTTGGGCGCCGAACGCCTCGCGTGGATCGCCGAGCGCAACCTCAGCGGCCGTCTCCTCGCGCGCGCCCGCCATCAGTTCTCCGAGTTCGCTCGCGTCGCGCGCGCGCGGCGCTGCCTGATCGCCGCGGACCTCGAGGGCTTCGGCGCCGTGCTCGACGAATCGCACGCGAGCCTGCGCGATGACTTCGAGGTGAGCTGCGCACAATTGGACGCCTTGGTCGAGGCGGCGCGCGCCAGCGGCGCCGTCGGCGCGCGCCTCACCGGCGCCGGCTTCGGCGGCTGCATCGTCGCCCTCGCGCAGGCGAGCGACGCGGAGCGCTTGCTCGAGGGCTTGCGCGAACGCTTCTACGCGCGCCTTCCCTCGCGCGAGCGCGAATTCGCGCTCGTCGCGGAACCCGGCGCCGGTGCACAGGTGAGCGCGCTTTAGCACGCGGGCCGCACCTCGCGCGTCGAGCGCGACTCCAGCTCGACGTACCGCCGAGCGTGTCGCTACCAACTCCGCGCCACGCTCCTGCGCGGCGAATGGCATGCGCGGTGTGCGGACGCCTCGAACTCCGCTCGGGTCCGACTAGACTCGGCGGATGCCGCGCAGCGCCAGCACCAACGCCGAAGTCGTCGTCAAGCTCGACGAGGTGTCCAAGAGCTACTCGGACGGCGCGCGCCAGCACCAAGTGCTGCACAGCGTGCGGCTCGAGATCCGGCGCGGCGAATTCCTCGCGCTGGTCGGCCGCAGCGGCTCGGGGAAGTCGACCCTGCTGAACCTGATCGGCGGCATGGATGACCCCGACGCCGGACGCGTGCACGTGCTGGGGCTCGACCTCGAGCGCGCCGACGAGACGCGGCGGACCGAGTTGCGCCGGACGCAGCTGGGCTTCGTGTTCCAGTTCTTCAACCTGCTGCCCACGCTCACAGTCGAGGAAAACCTGCTCTTGCCGCTCGAGTTGGCGCGCAAGCTCGATGCCTCCACGCGGCGGCGCGCGCTCGAGCTCCTCGACGCGGTCGGACTCGCCGCGCAACGCACCAGCTTTCCCGATCGCCTGTCCGGCGGCGAGCAGCAGCGCGCCGCCATCGCGCGCGCGCTCGTCCACGACCCCGAACTGGTGCTCGCCGACGAACCGACGGGCAACCTCGACGACGAGAACGCAGCCAACGTGCTGGAGCTGTTCGAACGACTGCTGCGCGCGAGCGGAAAAACGCTCGTCCTCGTGACGCACAGCGCGGCGGCCGCGCGCGTCGCCGACCGCACGCTCGAGCTGCGCGACGGCCGCCTCAGCGAGCGGAGCGCCGCGCCGTGACGAGCCTGCTCGCGCGAGCGAGTCTGCGCTACCTGGCCCGCCATCCCGCGCAGCTCGCGCTGGCGGTGCTCGGCGTGGCGCTCGGCGTCGCGGTGCTCGTCGGCATCGACACCGCGAGCGTGAGCGCGCGCCGCGCCTTCGAGCTCGCCGGACGCGCCGTGCGCGGCGTCGCCACGCACCACGTTCGCAACGTCGACGAACAGCTCTATACGCGCCTCGCGTGCGCGCCCGACGCGCCGCCGATGGCGCCGCTGATCGAAGCCACGCTGCTGCTTCCGCAGCATGCCGGCCGCACGCTCACGCTCTTGGGCGTCGACGGTTTCGCGGAAGCGCGGGTGCGGCCCGCGCTCGCGGGCTTGAGGACCGCGAACACGCTCGCCGCCGGCGAACGCGGCGCCGCCCTCGAGCGCGGAACGGCGACAGCGCTCGGCCTCGCGCTCGGCGACCGTTTCGAGGTGATCACAGGCAGCGCAAGCTCCACGCTCGAACTTGCCGCCGTGCTCGACGGCGAGAACGCGCTCGCTTCCGCCGCGCTCGCCGACCTCGTCGTCGTCGACATCGCGCTCGCCCAGGAGTTGACGCAAACCTACGGGAAGCTCTCGCGCATCGACTTCGTCCTGACCGCGCAGGACGAAGGCCGACTGCGCACGCAACTGCCTGCCGGAGTGCGGCTCGAGGCCGCCGATGCGCGCGAACAGAGCCTGAAGAGTCTGACGCAGGCCTTCGAGGTGAACCTGCGCGCGCTCAGCCTGCTCGCGCTGCTCGTCGGCGCGTTCCTGGTCTACAACACGATGACCTTCTCGGTCGTGCAGCGCCGGCCCCTGTGGGCCGCGTTGCGCACGCTCGGCGTCACACGCGCCGAGATCTTCCGCTTGGTGTGCGTCGAAGCGCTCGCGGTCGGCGCCGTCGGCTCCGCGCTGGGGATCGGACTGGGCCTGTTGCTCGCCCAAGAGCTCGTGCGCCTGGTCACGCGCACGATCAACGACCTGTACTTCGTGGTCGAGGTGCGCGCACTGAGCATCGAGCCCGCGACGCTCGCGCAGGCTCTGCTGCTCGGGCTCGCCGCGACGCTCGTGTCCGCGCTCGCTCCGGCGCGCGACGCCGTGAGCACTGCGCCGCGCCTGGCGCTCAACCGTTCCGGCCTCGAGTCGCGACTGCGCGCGCACGCGCCGCGTTACGCCGCGGGCGGCCTGCTGGTCGTGGGCCTGTCGCTCGCCCTGTTCGCCTGGCCCGCCGCGCCGCTGGTGGTGAGCCTCGCCGCGCTGTTTGCCTTGCTCGTCGGCTGCGCGATGTTCACGCCTTGGCTGACGCTGCTCGCGATCCGGCCCCTGGCGCCGCTCGCCGGTCTGCTGGCCGGCGCAGTCGGTCGCATGGCGACGCGTGGGATCGCGACGAACCTCTCGCGCACCGGCGTCGCGATCGCCGCGCTGTCGATCGCGCTGTCGGCCACCACCGGCATGGGCGTGATGGTCGAGAGCTTTCGCTCGACCGTCTCGCGCTGGTTGCGCGCCACGCTGCGCGCCGACGTGTACGTGTCGGCCCCGACGCTCACCTCGACCAGCGTCGACACCGCGCTCGCGCCGGCGCTCGTCGAGCGCCTCACGCACGCGGACGGCGTCGCCGGCGCAAACCTGTACCGCGCGCTCGAGCTTCAGCGCCCCGGCGGCGACTGGGTGCGCGCCGTGGCGATGGACTTCGACGTGCGTGGACAGGGAGCGCTCGAGTTCCTCGCCGGCGACGCGGCGCAGGCCTGGGCGAGCTTCGAGGAACGCGACGTCGTGTTCATCTCCGAGCCGCTGGCCACGCGCACGCGCCTCGCGCCCGGCGACCTGCTCGAATTCGACGCGCCTGGAGGACCGCGCGCGTTCGAGGTCGCGGCCGTGTTCCGCGACTACTCGACGGACGCTGGATTCGCGTTCCTCCCGCGGCGCGCCTACGCCGAGCACTGGCGCGACACCTCGCTCAGTTCGCTGGGCTTGTTCGCGCGCGAGGGCGTCGACCCCGAACAACTCGTCGAACGGCTGCGCGCCTCCCTCGCGCCGGACGAACGCGCCTTCATCCGTTCGCGCGCCGCGCTCGAACGCTCCAGCCTGGAGGTTTTCGACCGCACGTTCGAAGTCACGCACGTGCTGCGCTTCATCGCGGGCGGCATCGCATTCCTCGGCGTGCTGTGCGCGCTGCTCGCGCTCGAGCTCGAGCGCGAACGCGAGTTCGGCGTGCTCCGCGCGCTGGGCCTCGCGCCGCGCGGCGTGCGCCTGCTCGTGTTGCTGCAGACCGGCTTGATGGGACTGATCGCGGGCGTGCTGTCGCTGCCGATCGGCATCGCCGTCGCGCTGGTGCTGATCCACGTGATCAACGAGCGCGCCTTCGGCTGGTCGCTGCAGTTCGAGGCCCCGCCGCGGGTGCTGCTCGAGTCGCTCGTGCTCGCGATCCTCGCCGCGTTGCTCGCCGGCGTGATCCCCGCCCTGCGAATGGCCAAGATCAAACCCGCGCGCGCCCTGCGCGCCGACTAGCAGCCATGCGAAGCACGTTGTGGGTTCTCGTCGTCGCCTGGCTCGCGCTGTGCGCGTGCGAGCGAGCTCCGGCGCCGCTGGCCGCGAAGCTGACGGTCGCGCAGGCGATGGGCGGCGACGCCGACGCACGCTTCGCGCGCGCCCGCGAGCCGCGCGAGTTGCGCTTCCCGGACGACCACGGTCCGCAGCCGCTGTTCCAGACCGAGTGGTGGTACTTCACGGGCAACCTCGCCGACGCGAGCGGACGTGAGTTCGGCTGCCAAGTGACGTTCTTCCGGCGCGCGACGCGCTTCGACGCGCCCGCGAGCGCCTCGGCGTGGAACTCGCGCGACGTGTACATGGCGCACTTCGCGCTCAGCGATGTGGCGGCAGGTCGTTTCCACGCCTTCGAACGTTTCGAGCGCGGCGCGCTGGACCTCGCAGGCGCTCGAATCGCGCCGCAGTGGCGCGTGTGGAACCGCGACTGGAGCGCGAGCGGCTCGCTCGCTGCGAACGAGACGACCCGCCTCGTCGCCGAAGAGGACGGCGTGCGCGTCGAACTCGAGCTGCGCGCGCTCACGCCGCCGGTGCTCAACGGCGTGCGCGGTTTCTCGCGCAAGGGCGACGGCGACGGAGCGGCGTCCTACTACTACTCGCTGCCGCGCCTGGAAGCTTCGGGCCGCATCGTGGTCGAAGGACGCGAGCACCAGGTGAGCGGACGCGTGTGGTTCGACCGCGAATGGTCGACCAGCGCGCTCGAGGCGCCGCAGGTCGGCTGGGATTGGTTCGCACTGCGCCTGGGCGACGCGGGCGAGTTGATGCTGTATTCGATGCGGCGCAGCGACGGAACGCGCGACCGGCACGCGAGCGGTACGTGGACGGATGCGCGCGGCGTCGGCGCGACGCTCGACGCCGACGACTTCGAGATCGAGGTGCTCGCGCACTGGACCAGCCCGCGCACCGGCGTGCGTTATCCGTCGCGCTGGCGCGTGCGGGTCCCCTCACGCGAACTCGAGCTCGAGCTCACGCCGCTGCTCGCCGACCAGGAGCTCGACCACGCCGTGCGCTACTGGGAAGGCGCGGTGCGGATCGAAGGCGCGTTGCGCGGCGCGCGCGTCGACTCGCGCGGCTACGTCGAGCTCGCCGGCTACGGATCCTGACGCGCGGCGCGTCGACCGGCCTCGACGTCGACGCAGGCGAGCAGCACGCCGCCCACCACGAAGAACGCCGTTATCGCGAGCGCGCCGTCGCGCGTGTTGCCGCTCCAACGTCCGGCGGCCGCGAAGGCGAGCGGCCCGAAGATCGAGGCGAAGCGGTCGAGCACGCCGTAGAGCCCGAAGAATTCACCGGCCTTGGACGCTGGGACCATGCTCGTGAACAGCGAGCGCGACAGCGCCTGGCAACCGCCCTGCACGGCGCCGACGCCCAGCGCGAGCAGGTAGAAGTCGCGCGCGCTCTGCATGCGGTACGCGACGAGCGACACGCCCACGTACGCGGCCAAACCCAGCAGAATCGCGCGCTTGGCGCCGATGCGCTGGGCGAGTTTGCCGAACAGCACGGCGCACGGCGCGCCGACGAACTGCACCAGCACGATCGCACCGATCAGATCGGCCTGCGCGATCTCGAGCTCGGCGCCGAACACCGCGGCCATGCGGATGATCGTGACGATGCCGTCGTTGTAGATCAGCAGCGCGATCAGGAACACGAACGCCTGGCGCCAGCGGCGCAGCTCGTAGAACGTCGCGCGCAGACGCGCGAGCGCCTCGAGCACGGCGCGCGCGCCCGTCACGCCGGTGCGCGCAACCGGCGGCTCCTTCACCCGCACGAGCAGCGGCAGCGAGAACACGAGCCACCACAACGCCACGGCGAGGAACGCGATGCGTGTCGGCAGCGTGCGCTCGGAGCTCGTCAGCCCTTCGCCGTGCGGCAAGCCGAACCACTCCGGCCGCAGGATGCAGGCCACGTTGAGCACGAGCAGCAGGCCGCCGCCGAGGTAGCCCAGGCTGAAGGCCGCGCTCGAAACGCGGTCGAGTTCGTCGTCGCGCGCGACTGCGGGCAACAGCGCGTCGTAGAAGATGAACGAACCCGCGACGCCGACATTGCCGAGCGCGAACAGCCAGCAGCCCGCGAGCCAATCGCCTTCGCCGACGAAGAACAGTCCGGCCGTCGAGAGCACGCCGAGCGCGACGAACAGCGCGAGCAGGACCTTCTTGCAGCCTGCGACGTCCGCGAGCGCGCCGAGCAGCGGACCGACGAGCGCGACGGCGAGCATGCTGTAGCTGCTCGCGTTGGCGTAGGTCTCGATCACATCGCTGCGACCGGCGGCAGCAACGGAGCGGTAGTAAACGGGAAACACGGCCGCCACGACCGTGGTGAAGAAGGCCGAGTTGGCCCAGTCGTACAGGCCCCAGGCGCGCTGCTCAGGGCTGCGCAGACCGAGCCGCTCGAACGCGCGCGTCAAGGCGGCGCCTCCGCCGCGGGATGCGCGGCCGGAATCCTGTGGCGAAGCGCCCTGCATGGGACGCGGAGCCTACTGTTCCGCGCCGCGAGTACGGCGCCGTGCACCGAAGCGCATGGCGTGCGTGGCGACGATGCAGGCCCCCGCGTCGAGATCGCGAACACGCTGCCTCGGCGGGGCGCGCTCGACTCCCGCCGAGCGCCGCTTCAGCCGCACACAGCCGCAGCGGGAGACTGGCGCGCTCCCCGCGCGCTACATTCCTCGCGAACCCATGCACGCCCTCCCTCGCCCGCCGCACGTCGGCGCTCCGACGCTGGTGCTCGTCCCGACCGAACTCGAGAAGCGGCGCCTCGACGACCTGGGCGGACTGCCGACCGGGCTGGGCGTGCTCGCGCTGTGCGGCTTCGGGCCGATCGCGGCCGCCGCGCGCACCGCGCAACTCCTCGCCGAGCTCTCGCCCGCGCGTGTCCTCCTGCTCGGCATCTGCGGCGCGTACGACGCGCGCGAACACACGGTCGGCAGCGCGCTCGAGTTCGACGAGGTCGTGGTCGAAGGGGTCGGAGTCGGCGAAGGCGCGGCGCTCGTGCCGCCGCCCGCGCTCGGCTTTCCGCAGTGGCCGGCGAGCGCGATGCACGCCTCCGCCATCTTCGACCGACTGCCGCTCGCCTCGCGCCGCCGCGACGGACCGCCGCGCCTGCTCGTCACCACCTGCGCCGCGTCGGCCGACAACCGCCAGGCGCGGGTGCGCGCGAGCCGCTTCGACCACGCGCTGGCCGAGGACATGGAAGGCTTCGCGGTGGCGCTGGCCTGCGCGCTGCGCGGAACGCCGCTGCGCATCGTGCGCGGGGTTTCGAACGAGGTCGGCGACCGCGCGCCCGAACGCTGGCGCATCCCGGCCGCGCTGGCGGCGGCGCGCGAACGCGCGATCGCGGCGTTGAGCGAACCCCAGGCCTGGCCGCGCCCGTGACGAACGCCGAAGCTGTGCTGCGCGTCGGCATCTCGACCTGCCCCAACGACACGTTCGCGTTCCACGCGCTGCTGCGCGGCGAGGTGCACGTCGAAGGTTGCGAGGTCGAGTTCGAGCTTCACGACGTGCAGACGCTGAACGAGCGCTTCCGCGCCGGCCTCCTCGACGCCGCCAAGGTCAGCTTCGCCGCGCTGCTCGACCAGCCGCAACAGGCCTGGGTGTTGCCGAGCGGCGCCGCGCTGGGCTTCGGCGTCGGCCCCGTGGTGCTGCGCAGCCCGCGCCGCGACGCCGCGCCGCACGTGCTCGCGCCGGGCGAGCACACCACGGCGAACCTGCTCTGGCGCCTGTTCCACCCGCGCGAAGCGGCGCCGCGTCAGGTCGTGTTCTCGCAGATCATGCCCGCGCTCGCACGCGGCGATGCACGGCTGGGCGTTTGCATCCACGAGGGGCGCTTCACCTACCGCGAGCACGGCCTGGAGCTCGACGAGGACCTGGGCGCGCGTTGGGAGCAGGCGACCGGCGCGCCGCTGCCCCTGGGCGGCATTGCGGTGCGGCGCACCTGCGGCGCGGCCACCGCGCGGGCCCTGGCGGAGGCCATCGGTCGTTCCCTGGACTGGAGCCGGACCCATCCGCAGGAGGCGCTCGCGAGCATGCGCCTCCACGCGCAGGAGCACTCCGACGCCGTGCTGTGGAAGCACGTCGAGTTGTACGTGAGCGACGAGACGCGTGCGCTCAGCTCGACTGGGCGCGGGGCGCTGCGGGCGCTGGAGCAACGCGCCATCGCGGCCGGCCTGGCCGCGCCCGCCGGGGGCGCGCTCGACGTCCTGGGCTGACGCGGCGCTGGTCCACCGGCCGGGTCCGCCCAAAACAGCGCGACCGCGCTCCCTCGAACGGGAGAACGCGGTCGCGGCGGTTCGTGCTGCGCTCGCCAGCGCAGGGTTGCCGGCCGGGCGCGCGGGCCCGGCGCCACAACCTACTTCGCGGGCGGGGTGCCGCCGGCGTCGCGCAACTCGAGCATCTCCTTGCGGACGTCCTGCGCGATGTTCTTGATGTCCTGCATCGCCTTGCGGACGCGCGCGCAGGCGGCCTTGTTGCCCGCCATCGCCTTCTCGACGTCTTCGCGGGCCGCTTCCATCGTCTGCCACAGCTTCTGGTAGTTCTGGGTCATGGTTAGTCCTTCTGGGGGGTCGAGGGCCCCGGGAAGGGCCTCGGATCAGGTTGTGGATCGAAAGTGGTTGATCGCAACTGCTTGCGTCGGAGCAAGGCGCGCTAACGCGGCGAGCCGCGGCGCCGCCCCGCCCTGAGCGTCGGTGGGAACAGTCTAGGCAAGGACTTGGGGGCGAGTCCAAGTGCGATCCCGGCCCGCCGGACGCAGCCGAGGCGCCTGGGGGCAGCGCCGGGCGCCGACGCGGAGGGCCGCCGCAAAACCTTTGCTGGCAGCAACTTGTGGCGACGTTCGGCGAGGACGTCAGGCGCGCCGCCCGCCGCCGCGCGCGACTCCGCACAAGAAAAAAGCGGGTTGGGAGGCCGTCGCCAACCGCCGGAGGCCCGCCGAAAGCCCCCAGGAACGAGGTCGGGACGAGGTCGGGCCCGAAGTCGGGCGCGGCGGCGCCGGGCCACGCCCGCCGCCGCGAAGGGCCGCTCGCTCAGCTGCGCGGGGCGGTCTGCGCCATGCGCAGCACCTCGGCCCACTGTTCCGAGCTCACCGGCTGGACGGACAGCCGACTGCCGCGCTGGAGCAGGACCATGCCGGAGAGCGCAGGGTTGGCCTTCAGCTCGTCGAGCGTGACCACGCGCGGCAGGGCGCGCACGGCCTGCAGGTCGACCAGCCACCAGCGCGGGTTCGCGGGATCGCTGTCCGGGTCCTCGTGCACGTGCCCACGCTCGAACTGCGTCGGGTCGGGATAGCTGTTCGACGCCACGCGGGCCACGCCGACGATGCCGATCACCTCGGCGTTCGAGTGGTAGTAGAAGACCTCGTCGCCCACGGCCATCGAGTCGCGCAGCGTGTTGCGCGCCTGGTAGTTGCGCACGCCGTCCCACATGGTCGTGCGCTGCGGCGCGGCGAGCAGTTGCTCGAACGAGAACTCGCTGGGTTCGGACTTCACCAGCCACTTGTTCGGCCGCGGGACCGCCGGACCGGCGTCGGTGCGCTTGGCGAGCGGGATGAGCACGTCGCGCGACGGCCGGGAGGGGGTGCGCGCAGCGCTCTTGGGGCGCACGCTCTTCGCGGAAGCAGGCTTGCGGGGAGGCATCGGACGCTGGGGCTGATGGCGGGAGCGCATGGGAATCGAACCCACCAACCCCGCTGTTCACGGGGTTCGACCGGCTTTGAAGACCGGGCGGCACACCAGCACCGATCCGCTCCCGTCCGAGGTGACGAGGGGCCAAGTCAAGCAGGCCCCACACGGGCGCGCAACTGGCGGCTGCGAATCCGCGGCGCTCGTCGGGCGCGCACTAGCCGCGACCGTCGGAGCGCAGACGACCGGGAACGCCGCTCGGCGCAACATCGGGCAGCCCGCCGGCCCAGCGCCGCAGCACACGCCGCCGACCGCGCGGCGTGTGGCGCGCGCCGAGGATGCCGATCGAGAACGGCACGCCGGTGCGCAGGGCGTCGAAATCGTCGGGCAAGGCCAGACGCACGCCGGCGGCGCCGAACACGACTTGGTCGCCCAGGCGCACGACGACGCGGGCGCCGTCGAGGTCGCCCGGCGTTTCCAACGCGGCCAGTAGATCGCGGCGGTGGCGCCGGATGGTCACGCTCGCCGGCGGGTCGCCGGGGTTCTCGCGCAGCAGGCGCAAGCGCGTGGCCGCGTCGCGCACCACGACGCTGCGCACGCGTTCGAGCGGCGCGTCGAGCGTGAGCTCGCGCCCGCCCCAGGCGAGCCGCGCGAGCAGCAACGGGTCGGCGCCGGGCGACCACGAGCCGCCGGCGAGTTCGAAGTCGAACTCCTGGGCGGCGCCGGGCTCGAGCTCGAGCTCTTCGGGAAGCGCGCCGCATTCGAACGCCCCGCGGCGCACCGCCAATTCGAAACGCGCGTGCAGCGGCGCGTCGAAGGGATTGAACAGGCGCACGCGCGGCCGCCAGCGGCCGCACCACTCGCCCTCGCCGCCCAGGGTGTTGCCCGCGTCCACTTCGAGCGCGTCGACCTCCAGCGGCGGACGCGCCAACGCGCGCGGCGCGAGCGCCACCAGCTCGCGCAGCGCCAGTGCGCGCCGCGGTTCGCTCGTGACCAGCGAGTGGAAGGGCTCGCGGATTGCGTCGAGCAGGTCCTTGGGCGAATCGCACCGCAGCGCCACACGCTCGCACGGCCAGGCGCCGCGCGGCGCCGCGCGCCAGGCGGACAGCGGAGCGCCCACGGCGGCGAAGCGCTCCTGCCCAGCGCGGCGCAGCGTGCGGTCGTCGAGCTGCGGCGCGAGCCACAACACGCTCAAGCCCAGGTCGTGGGCGCGCCGGCAGGTCTCGAGTTCGTCGGACGCGACGCGCACCGCAAGCCGCGAGGCGTGCTCGGCGAGCTGCGCCGCGATTTCGTCCACGGTCTGCGGCTCGGGCGCGAACACCAGGTGCAACGCACGCGGGCCGCCGGCGGCGCCCGCGCCGCAGCCGAGCGCCTCGCTCAAGTACGGCACGCGCTCGCCGCTGAACTTGCGGCCGAAGTGCACGCCGGCGTCGGCGCTGGCGAGCTGGCGCGGCGAGGTTTGCGACAAGAGCCCGCAAAGATCCGTGGTTCGATCGACGTACGCGTCGGCCATCAGCACCAGGTCGCCGCTGGCGCAGGCGCGCACGTCATAGGCCACGCCGTCGAGTCCGAGCGCGAGTGCGTGTTCGAAGCCCGCCAGCGTGTTCTCCGGCGCCTCCAGCGGCGCGCCGCGTTGCCCGAGGATCCACGGCGGACCCTGCGACGTGTACGCGGGGAGCTGGGGTTCGTCGCGCACAGTCATGGATGCAAGCAATAGCGCGCGAGCACGCCGCCGAGAAGATCGACGCGCGCCCCCTCGGCAGGCCACAATCTACGACTTGCCCGCCGCGCGCGCGGCGCGCCAGATGACCGCCCTCGCCCCCACCCACGCCGACGCGCTCGACGAGCGCCGCTTCCGCTGGACCGCGCTGGTCGTCGGAGCGGCCACCGGCATCGGGCTCGTGCTGCACCTGGTGCTGCGCGACGGCTCGCTGGCGAGCCTGCTGGCGGGCGCGCTGGCCGTGTTCCTCTCCAAGCTGTTCATCTTCGGCGGCGCCATCGACGTGTGGCCGTTCAACGCCAAGACGATCGACCTGGGCCCCTGGGAGCTGGCGCTCATCGCCTGGGTGATCGACCTGCTCGTCTCGTGCGCGCTGCTCGCGGGCATGGCGAGCTTCGAGCGCTTGCGCCTGGCCGGGCGCGCCATCAGCGAAGCCCGCGCGCGCGCCGCGCAAACGCTGCGCGAATTCCCCGGCCTTCGGCGGCTGGCGGTCGCCGGCATCACGTTGCTCGTCTTCCTGCCCATCCCCGGCTCGGGCGCGGTCACTGGCACGCTCGTCGGGCGCCTCGTCGGCCTCTCGCGCATGGCGACCTTCGCGGCGGTGGCGAGCGGCGCCGGGCTGGCCGTCAGCGCCTACGCCGGGGTCGCGACGTTCCTCGACGAGAACTGGCGCGAGCTCATCAAGAGTCCGACGCTCGTGATCGCCAGCACGCTCGGGCTGGTGGGCTTCGTGTGGTTCGCGTGGCTGCGCGTGCGGCGCGAACTGACGCGCGCCTGAGCGGCGCCCGAAGATCGAGCCCGAAATTCGAGCTCGAAATTCGAGCTCAGAGATCCGCCTCAGAGATCCAGCTCACAGCTCGAGCCTGCGCAGCAGCACGCCGCGCGCGTCGTACTCGCGCAGCGTCGCGGATTCGGAGCGGAGCTCGACGACGAGCAGGTGCAGGATCGTGCGCTGACGCTCGACGATCGCGAGGCGCTGACCGTCGGGCGACAGCGCCACGGCGCAGGGATTCTCGAGGCGGATGTCCTGCGGCGCTTCACCGCTGGGCGACCAGCGGAGCATCACACCGGCGTCGCGGCCGAGGCTGCGCGGCGCGAGGACCTTGTTCGCGTGCGCAGGTTGCGGCTCGAACCACGAACTCCACGGTTCGCAGCCGCCGTTGCAGCCGTTCAGGCTGAACCCCGTGTGGCATGCGTCCACTTTCCACACGGGCTCCGTCGGTCCGAGTTCCGTCACGACCGGCGCGTCGGCGTTCGGCGCCAACTCGAGCCAGCCCCATTCGAGTTGCGGGCTCACCAGTCCGCTCTGTCCGCTTCCGACGTGCGTGCGGAACACCAGCCCACGTCCGTCGGGTGCGAGCGCGAGGTCGAATTCGCTGTCGAGGTTCCGCGTGAGGCGCTCGGGAGCATCGCCGACGGCGCGGATGCGCCACAGCTCGGGCACGTCGTCGTCGCGCCGCGCGGCGACGACGAAGCCGCCATCGTCCGGCAAGGCCAGCGCCTCGCTCACGTTCCACTCCTCGCCGAGCCAGCGCTCGAACTTCGCGCCCTGGGGCTCGCGCGCAACCTTCAACGCGCCGCGAGCGCACACGACGAGCCGCCCGCTCGCGTCGTACGTCGCGTGGGGCTCGATGCGTTCGCTGCGCAGGACCACGCAGCTGCACAGGAGCGCCGTAGCGCAGCTCGCAAGTCCGATGTCGACGCGTCCGCGCATCGCGACTCAGCGCACTTCGACGTGCACTCCGCTCGAGACCGTGAACTCGCCGATGCGCGCGATCGGCAGGCCGCGCGATGCAAGCTCTCGCTCGAGCGTCGACGCGTCGTGCGGCGCGACGACGATCAACAGACCGCCGGAGGTCTCGGCGTCGAACATCAGATTGACCAGCGCGTCTTCGAGCCCGGGCGCGATGCTGACCTCGTCCTTCAGTCCGTTGCGGCCGCGCTTCGCGCCGCCGGAATTGAGGCCTTTGCGCGAGAGCTCGAGCACGCCGGGGAACAGCGGAGCGCGCGCGGACTCCAGGCGGAAGGTCACACCGCTCGCCTTGGCGATGTTGCGCGCGTGGCCGACCAGTCCGAAGCCCGTGATGTCCGTGCAGGCGTGCGCGTTCGCCGCGAGCATCGCTTCCGCCGCGTCGCGGTTGAGCGTCGCCATCTGACGCGCCGCGGGCTCGAGCGTGGCCCAGTCGATGGCGCGCTTCTTCGCCGCGGTCGTCATCGTGCCCATGCCGAGCGGCTTGGTGAGGTACGCCACGTCGCCGGCGCGAGCGCCGCTGTTGGCCGTCATGCGTTTGGGGTCGACCCAACCCGTCACCGAGAAGCCGAACTGCATCTCGCCCTGCACCGTGTGGCCGCCCGCGACGCTGGCGCCGGCCTCGGCGACCTTCTCGAAACCGCCGCGGTGGATCTCGGCGATCCATTCCTGCGGCAAGTCCTTGGGCAACGACGCAAGCGTGAGCGCGCTGATCGGTTTGCCGCCCATCGCGTACACATCGGAGAGCGAATTCGCCGCGGCGATCGCGCCGTACCAGTACGGGTGGTCGACGACCGGCGGAAAGAAATCGACGGTGAGCACCAGCGCGAGTTCGACCCCTGCGGGCAGACCTTCGGCCCGCCCCAGCAGGACGACGCCAGCGTCATCCATCGTCTGAGGTCCGACGAGCAGTCGCTCGCTGTTCGTAGGAGAGAGGCCGCGCAGCACCTGCGCGAGCTGCCCTTGCGGCAGCTTGCCTGCTCAACCCGCGCAGTCGGCGAAGTCGACGAGTCGTTTGGCTTGGGGCTCGGTCATGGTCGAGCCCAAGCTAACGCACGCCGCGACGCGATGGCACTCGGCCGCCGGAGTTCGCGACGCGCTGAACGCGACTCAGTGGCCGCCGCCCGCGCTCGACTCCAGCGCGGAGGCGTGCGCCGGACCGCGCCAGGCGATCCACGCCACGAGCACGAGCGCGACCACGGCGACTCCGAGCGCCACGCCCCACCACAGACCGGGCAGTCCGAACCCGAGTTCGAAGGTGAGCCACCAACCGAGCGGCAGGCCGAGCGCGTAGTAGCCGATCAGGTTCGCGACGGCCGTGGGTCGCGTCTTGCCCATACCGCGCAGCACGCCGCTCGCGACGACCTGCGCGCCATCGAAGATCTGGAACGCGGCGGCCACCGGCATCGTGCTCGCGACCAGCGCCAACACGACCGCGTCTTCGCTGTAGATCAGCCCGATCGAATCGCGCAGGACCAGGAACACCACACCGCACAGCGCCATCAGCCCCACGCCGAGCGCGAGCGCGGCCCAGGCCGCGGTTTGGGCGCGCGCCTGCTCGCGCGAACCGATGAGGTTGCCGACGCGCGTGACCGCGGCGAGCCCCACCCCGAGCGGCAACATGAACGACAGCGAGGCGAGGTTGAGCACGACGGCGTTCGCCGCGAGCTCCGCCTTGCCCAGTTGCCCTGACCACAGGCTCGCGATCTGGAAGCCCCAGATTTCGGCCGCGAAATGCACGCCGATGGGAAGTCCGATGGCGACGATCGCACGCAGTGCGCCGAGGTCGAACGCGGCGCGCGACCACGGCGCCCACGCACCTTCGTGCAGACGCCCAGCACGAATCAGCGCGAGCAGCATGAAGGGCATGCTCGCCTGCACGATGCTCGTCGCGATCCCGGAGCCGACCGCGCCGAGGCGGGGCAGGCCGAGTTCGCCGAAGATGAGCGCCCAGTTCAGCAGCACGTTGAGCGCGTTGGCGCACAGCGCGACGATCAGCATCGGGCGGAGGATGCCGCGCCCCTGCAGGTAACTGCGCATGGCGCAGAACACGAGGAACAGCGGCTGCGAGGGCAGTTGCACGAGCACGTAGTCGTGCGCCACGGCCGAGATCTCTGGATCCTGGCCGCACTGCACCAGCACCGTGCGCGTGAACAGCCACAGCACGGCGACCGGCAGGCTGACGAGCAGCGCGAGGACGATGCCGCGTTGCAGCGCGCGCGCCATGCCGAGCGCGTCGCGGGCGCCGTGGGCCTGTGTGACGAACGGATCGATCCCCAGGACCAGCCCCATCGCGACCATGGAGGTGCCGACCTTCCACAGGTTGCCGAGCGAGACGGCGCCGACGGCGTCGACGCCGCAGTGCCCGACCATCACGAGGTCGACGAAGCCGAGCGCCATCATCGAGAGCTGGGTCAGCACGATCGGCGCGGCCAGACGCGCGAGTTCGCGGAGCTCCGCCTGGAACGGCGCAGCGGCGGACTCCGAGGGGGACGTGGCGTGCATGACGGCCGCGCTCCGCGCGGACAAGCGCGCCTTTTACCACGCGGGTCGAACCCGCGAACGCACGGAGCGAGCTACGATCGTGCTCCGCGGAAGTGCAGGTGCTGCAGCGAGGGGCCGAAACGGCCGGCGCCGCTCCCCTTCCGTGGACGAGGGAACATGAAGCGAGTGCCGCTCGAGATCGCTGCGCTGGCGTGCGCCGTGTGCGCCGCAGGTTGGCTCGTGCCGCCTGCGCGCGCTGCGCATCCGGCGCTTCGACCTGCTGCACAGGCCGCCGCACCGGGTTCTTCGGCGCAGACCGGCGAGGACCCGAACAAGGCGATCGACGAGTACGCGCGCGAGTTTCGCCGCGGCGTCGAACTGCTCACCGCGCGCAAGCTCGACGAAGGCCTGGCGGCGATGCGACGCTGCGCACAGCTGCGGCCGAGCGATCCGCGGCCGGTCTACAACCTCGCCTGCGGGCACGCGTTGAAGGGTGAAGTCGACGCTGGGTTCGAGCACCTGCAACGCGCCGTCGAACTGGGCATCGTGTTCGTCGAAGCCGACGGACTGAACATGCTCGCCACGGCGGATTCCGACCTCGCCGCGCTGCGCGCCGACGAGCGCTTCGCGGCGCTGGTCGAGCGCTGCAAGGCGCAGATCGCCAAGGTCGAAGCCTACGCCGCAACGCCGCTCGTGTACGTGCCGGCGGCGCTCGAGAGCGCGGAGCGCGTGCCGCTGCTCGTCGTGGTCCACGACCACGGCGACACGAAGGAGGGCGCCTTCGCCAAGGGACCGTGGAAGCAACTGGCCGACGAACTTGGCTACGCGCTCGTGATTCCTTCGGCACGTGCGCCGCTGCATTTTGGCCCCGAGGTCGCGCCCGAGAAGGGCATGACCTGGTTCCGGCGCATGGAAGACTACGAGAAGGAGCACTGGAAGTACGACGCGGCGATCGAGCAGGCCGTGGCCGGCGTGCGCAAACAACGCAAGCTCGACCCCGAGCGCGTGCACATCGTCGGCGTCGGCTTGGGCGCGATGCTCGCCTTCAACGTCGCGCTCACCAGCCCCGGTCTCTACAAGGGCGTCGTCGCGCACAACGGAGCGCTGAACTTCCGCATCGTCGGACCACGCCTGGACAACGCGCGCAAGCTCGGCCTGCGCACGCAGCTGCTCATGCCGCGCGAACCGCGCGGGATGTTCGCGAACACCAGCGTCGAGGACTACGAGCGGCTCGTGGTGCAGATGCAGGCGGCCCTGGCGAGCACCAAGCTCGCCGGCGGTTTGGAACGTTGCGCAGCGCCGAGCGCTGAGGCGCCTGTCGACGGCGCTGCGCTGCGTGCGGCGTTGGCTGCGCTAGCGGCACAGCCCTCTCCGGCCGCACCTCGCGGAACTGGCCAATAGCGGGGCCAGCAGCGCTCTCGCGGCCCGTTCACTCCCAGCGCAAGCGGCGCGCGCCGAGCCCGGCCAGTCCGAGCGTCGCGAGCGAAAGCCAGACCACCGCCGTCCAGGCGCCCTGCGGGCCGCTGTGGAACAGCATGAGCCGGTGCAGCGCGTTCATCACCCACCCGGTCGGCAACCAGCTCGCCAGTTCCTGCATCCAGCGCGGCGCGACTTCGATCGGCCACCAACATCCGCCGAGCGCCGCGAGCACGTTGGCCCCGAGCACGCTGAGGCCGACCACCTGCGCTTCGCTGGCGACGAGCGAAGCCAAGGCGAGGGCGAGTGACGCGTTGAACGCCGCCCACAGCGCGAGCACGAGCGCCACCATCGCGACGTCGGGCCCCCAGTCGACCTCGAACACGAGCGCGCCGACCGCGACGGCGTAGGAAAGCTGCACGACGCCGAGCGTGAAGATCGCCAGCCACTTGCTCGCGGCGAGCTGTGCGCGCGACAACGGAGTCGAAGCCAGACGGCGCAACAGGCCACGGCGACGATCGCCGACGAGCGCCACGCCGCTCGCAGTGAGCAGCACGATCATGGTGAACATCACCATCGTTCCGGGAACTGCCTGCTGGCGGCCGCTGGCGATCGCGCGGCGTTCGCCCGCGCTCTGCACCACGACCTCGACGCTGCGTGGCGCAGCCCGCAGCTTGGCGAACTCCTCGGCCGTACCCGCGCGGCCCTCCGCAGCGAGGGCGACGACGTCGGCCAGCACGCCCCACGCTGCGCGTGTCACTCGGAAGCGTTCGTACTCGAAAGCGCTGCCGCCGCTGTCGCGCCGAAAGTCGAGCGCGACCGCGCGGCCGGCGAGCAGGTCGCTCGAGAAATGCGCGGGCAATGTCAGCACACGACCGGGTGAAGGCGGCGCGGCCGCAAGTTGTCGGACGCGCTCGACCGCGAAGCCTCGCTCGACGAGTCGCGCCTCGAGTTCGTCGACCAGCACGCCCCCATCGGGCGCCTCGAGGATCAACGCCTCGTTCGGCGTCGCGCTGCGCCGCGGCCCGCTCTGCAGCATCCCGAAGAAGTAGAAGAACACCAGTGGCATCACGAAGGTCCACAGCCACGTCTCGCGCTGGCGCAGAACGCGGCGCAGATCGAGCCAAGCGAGGTGCAGCGCAACGTTCACGAATCACCTCGTGCAAACGCGCTCGTCATGCGCAGCGCGCACGCGCCGGCGAGTGCGAGGAGCGTGAGGAAGGTCCCTGCCGCGCCGAACGCGAGCGTCGAGGGCGAGAAGGCGCCGAAGAGCAGCTCGTCCAGCACGCTGACGGCCCAGCCGTTGGGCGTGAAGCGTCCGATGCGCGCCAGGGACTCCGGCATGGCGGCGAACGGCACGAAGCTCCCGCCGAGCATGAGCAGCGGAAAGACGAGCAAGTTGCCGAGCACGCTCGCGGCGCGCTGCGTGCTCGCGAAGAGCTTCAGCAGCGTGAACAACGCGAGAAACGCAGCTCCGATCAGCGCACACCACAACGCTCCGAGAGCGGCGCGCCAGAGCGCGAAGTCGAACGCCACGGCGGCCGCAGCGCTGGCGACGAGGGCCACGCACAGCATGAGCGCCCAGCCTGCGCCGAGCTTGCCCGCGAGCGAGGACGCCGCGCTTCCGGGCGTGGTGACGACACGCCGCAGAGTGCCGCTCAGCCGCTCGCGCCACACGTCGTCGGCGAGACCTTCGGCCATGAACAGCAGCGCCATCAGCAGCATCGCCGGTGCGAAGGCGGCGGCGAGCCCGCGCTTGGGGCGCTCCGCGGAGCGCACGCTCGCGCGCACCTCGAGCGCCGGCGGAAGTACGTACGGACGGACACGCTCGAGGCCGCGCTGCGCGAGCACTGCGGCGCGCGCAACCTCCAACTCATTGCCGCCGAACGCGGCGTTCGACGCTTGCCGCAGCGCGTCGCCGAGCACGCGGTGCGCGTAGAACACCAGTTCGCCGAGCAGCTCCACGCTCTCTTCGACCAGCGCGGGCAGGATGCGTTGCGAGGGGTTCGTCACGAGCTCCAAGCGCGTCGGGGTTTCGTTCCACACCGCCGCGCTGAATCCCGCGGGAATCACGAGCAGCGCAGTGGCCTCGCCACGCCCGATGCGCGCGCGCCCAGCCTGCTCCTCGACGCGCTCGGCGTCGATCGAACCCGTTCGCTCGTTCGTCAAGGCCTGCGCGAGCAGATCGGCCAGGAGACCCTGGTCGTGCGACGCGACGAGCACGCTGGCGCGCGGCGCGGCGCTGCCGCGCGATCCGTTGGCGAGCACGATCAGGCCGCCGATCACAAGCGGCAGGCCGAGCCACACCGCGAGCGCGAGCGGGTCGCGCCAGCGGCGTGTCCAATCGCGTCGCGCAGCGGCCCAGGCCGCGAACAAGAAAACCTGCGCGCTACTCACGCAGCTCCTTGCCGGTGAGTGCGAGGAACAAGCTCTCCAGACTCGGCTGGCGCAAGCTGGCCTCGCGCACTTCGTTGCCGGCCGCCTCGAGCGCGGCGAGCACTTGGGCCAGCACCCGCGCACCGTCGCGCACGGCCAGCTGCAGTGCGTGCGCATCGAGCGTGTTGAGCGCGAAATCGCCGAGCGTTTCGCGCAAACCCTCGAGCGCCGCGCGCGCGGAGGGCGGGTCGAAGCGTCCGCTCAAGCCAAGGATGTCGCGGCCGCCCAGGCGCGATTGGAGCTCGGGCAACGTGCCGAAGGCGATCAGCTTGCCGTGGTCCACGATCGCCAGGCGATCGCACAACTCCTCGGCTTCCTGCATCTGGTGCGTCGTGTACAGCACGGCCGCGCCGGCATCCGCGGCCTGGCGCACCAGTTCGAGCAGGCGCACGCGCGACTGCGGATCGACACCGACCGTCGGCTCGTCGAGCACGAGCACACGCGGCGTGTGCAGCAGCGCACAACCGAAGTTCAGCCGCCGCTGCATGCCGCCGCTGAAGCTCGTGATGCGCTCGTCCGCGCGCTCCGCCAAGCCCAGTTGCTCGAGCACTGCGGCGGCGCGCTCGCGGAGCACACGACCGCGCAGCCCGTACGCCGCGCCCCAGTATTCGAGGTTCTCGCGCGCGCTGAGTTCGTCGTACAGGGCGAGTTCCTGCGGCACGACCCCGAGTTGCTCCAACGCGCGGCGCCGTTCGTGGTGCACGTCGTGCCCGAGCACGCGCACGCGGCCGGCGTCGGGCGCGCGCAGTCCGCTGACGCAGGCGATCGTGCTCGACTTCCCGGCGCCGTTGGGGCCGAGCAGCCCGGTGATCTCGCCGGGCTTCGCGCACAGACTGAGGTCGTCGACCGCCACGGCGTCGCCGTAGCGTTTGGTCAGGCTCTCGATTTCGATCACGTTCGCGGCTCCCCCCAAGTGGGTGCCGCTCCCGCGCAACATCCTCCGCGGAAAAGCGCGAAATCCCGAGCTCGATCGAGCGCCCGGTTCAGACGACGGCGGCGAACGCGGCGGCCAGGGCCGTTTCGTCGCCGGGCAGCAACGTGCGCGGATCGAGCAGCACGGCGCCGTCCTGGATGCGCGCGAACACAGGCGGCGTGTGGCGCCGCAACGCGAGCGCGAGCGCCGCGGCGCTCGAGCTGCGGTGGCGGACGCGCACCACGAAGGTCGGGAGGAACACCGTCGGCGCGCTACCGCTCCCGGGCTGCGACTGACCCGGCGCCACTTCGACCTCCAAATTGGCGTGCGCGGCCAGCTGGCGCGCGAGGGCCTCCGCGCGCGGACGGATCTCGTCGGCGCTCGAGCGAAGCAATGCGCGGGCAGGCACTTCGTCGCCACGTCCTTGCGCGTACAGCTCGAGCGTCGCCTCGAGGCCCGCGAGCGCCACCTTGTCGAGCCGCAGCGCGCGGTACACCGGGTTCTTGCGCAGCAGCGCGATCGCAGCGCGTTTGCCGACCACGAAACCGGCTTGCGGCGCGCCGAGCAACTTGTCGCCGGAGAACGTGACGACGTCGACGCCGCTCGCGATCGCCGCGCGCACGCGCGGCTCGTCGTCGAGCGCATCCGGAAGCGGCGCGAGGCCCTCCAGATCCAGCAGGCCGGAGCCCAAGTCGAACGCGCTCAGCAGTCCGCGGGAGCGAGCGAGTTCGGCGAGCTCCTGAGGGCTGACCTCCTCGGTGAAACCCTGCACGCGGTAGTTCGAGGTGTGGATCTTCATCAGCAGCGCCGTGCGTTCCCCGAGCGCCGCCGCGTAGTCGCCGATGCGCGTGCGGTTGGTGGTGCCCACCTCGCGCAGCACGACGCCCGCGCGCTCCATCACATCGGGAACACGGAACGAGCCGCCGATCTCGACCAGTTCCCCGCGGCTGACGATCACTTCGTCGCGCACTCCGCGTTGCAGGCACGCGTTGAGGAGCAAGTACACCGCTGCGGCGCAGTTGTTCACGACGATGCCCGCTTCGGCGCCGGTCAATCGGCGCAGCAGCGTCGAAAGGCGCGCGTCGCGTTCGTTGCGCTCGCCGCTGTCGCGGTCGACCTCGAGCACGCAGTACCCCGTTGCAGCCGCCATCGCAGCGGCGGCTTGCGGATGCAACGGCGCGCGGCCCAGGCCGGTGTGCATCACGACTCCCGTCGCGTTGATCGCGCGCACCACGCCGGCGCGACGTTCGAGCCCAGCGCGCTCGCCCACCGCCCGCGCCAACTCGCCGCCGGCCAGACGCGCCTCGACGCCGGCCGCATCGAGGGCGCCGGACTTGATCTCGCGGCGCCAACCCTCGAGCACGTCGCGCACGAACTCCGCGAGCAACTCGCGGCGCACGCCCTGCGCGGCCGCGTTGATGTCGGGCGCCAGGAGAGCCTCGTCCACCGAGGGCAGGAGGCGAAACGCGAGCGCAGCGGGCGTGGAGCTCATGGCGGGAATCCTCTTGCGCCGCCCGCTGCGACGCAATGGCAGTCCGGAACGCCTCGCGCTCAGGGCACGGGCGTGATGCTCGGCGAAGCGAGTTCGACCAACGGGCCGCCGGCCACGCTGGGAACGTACGCGCGCCCCCAGCCGTCCGTGAGCAAACTGGGGTCGTTGGGAAGCAGCCCTGCCGCCACCAGGAGCGTGTGCGCGCTCGACCAGGTCAACGGCAACGGCGCCGTGAGCAGATTGAGGCTGTTGTAGAGCCCGATGGTCTGGTTCAGCAGCTTGAGCTCCGCGAGCGTCTCCTCGCGCCGCACCAACGTGACGTCCACGACCAACGTCAGATCGTCGGTCGTGTTGACCCGGGCATCCTGCCCCAGACTGCGCAGCGTGAGTCGATCGCCGTTGCGGGTGACGCGGTACGGGCGCGACCAAGCGTCGACTTCGTAACCGTTGCGGTTGGAGATCGGATCGGTGGCGACTCCGGGCACATAGGGTCCGCTCCATCCGGCGACGCCAGCGCGCGTGGAGAGCCGACTGATCGCGGTCGGCAGGCGTTTGGTGTCGCGGAAGTACTCGACGGTCGCGTTGGCGAGCAGCTGAATCTCGTCGCGTGTCGCGACACGCGCCTTGTGCGTCAGGATCTTCGACATGACGGGCACGGCTGCGCCCACGAGCACGCCGATGATCGCGATCGTGATCACCAATTCGATGAGCGTGAAGCCCCGAACAGGGTGCGTGTTGCGGCGCTTCATCCGATCGTCTCGTAGAGCTTGAAGATCGGGGCCAGGGCGGCGAGCAGGATCACGCCGACGAGCGCGCCGGCCGCGGCGAGCATCGACGGTTCGAGGATCGCCATGAAGCGCTTCACGGCGCGTGGAATCTCGTCGTCGTAGTAGGCCGCCAGTCGCGACAGGCAGCGATCGAGTTCGCCGGACTGCTCCCCCACCGCCACCATCTGCACGAGCATCGGGTCCATGTTGGGCTCCGCTTCGAGGCCCTGCGTGATCGTCTGGCCGCGCCGCACGCGTTCGCTCGCGCGCGAGAACGACGCCGCGAGCGCGGCGTTTCCGCAGGTCGCCCCGGCCACGTTGAGCATCGTGAAGACGTCGCAACCCGCCTCCTGGAGAACGCTCGCGGTCGCCGCGAAACGCGAGATCGCCAGCTGGCGCGCCACCTTGCCGAACTTCGGTAGGGCGAGCTGGAACTTCGCGAGCGCAACGGCCCCGCTGGGGTTTTTGCGCGCGGCGACGTACCCCGCCACGAGGGCAACGAGCGTCAGCAGGATCCAGACGATGTTGTTCACGACGAAGTCCGACGCGGCGAGCACCATGCGCGTCTCCTCGGGCAACTGCTCGCGTCCGCCGGGAAACAGGGTCAGGATGCGCGGCAACACGAAATACAGCAGGATTCCGATCAGTCCTGCCAGCGCGCACATCAGGATGCCGGGGTAGATCAGGGCCTGCGCCGCAGTCGCTTTGATCGCGCGCGACCACTCGAGGTGCTTGGCGAGGCGCGTGAGCACCGTGTCGAGCGCTCCGGAGGCTTCGCCCGCGCGGACCGAGGCCCGGTACACGTCCGGGAAGGAACGCGGGTGACGGTCGAGCGCATCGGAGAGCATCGAACCTTGCCGCAGACTGCGCACGATGTCTTCGATCACGCGCCGGCTGGAGGGACGTTCCAGGCGCTGTCCGATGCCTTCGAGTCCGGCGACGATGTGCACGCCGGCGGACGTGATCGTCGCCAGCTGCGTCGTCAGCGTGATCAGGTCATCGTGCGCCAGTTTCGATCGGCGCACGCGCTGCTGCGAGATGACGACCTTGGCCTGCGACAACACCAAACCGCGCGTCTCGAGTTCGCGGTCGAGGTCCAACTCGTCGCGCGCCGTCGAACGGCCCATGACCACAGCGCCGTCCGCCTGGACGGCGACGTACTCATACGTGTTCACGTTCTTCCTTGCTGAGCCGGTGGCTCTTGTGAACGCGCTCGACTTCCTCGAATGTCGTCTTGCCGTCGCGCACCTTTTGGCGACCGTCGGCGAGCATGCCGATGAAGCCCTGCGCCTCCGCGTGCTGGCGCAGCGCAACCAAGTTGTTCCCCGCGCGCAGCAAGTCGCTCATCCCATCGTCGGGAAGGAACAACTCGCTCAGCGCCGAGCGTCCTGAATAGCCGGAGTTGCGGCAGCGCGGACAACCTCGCCCGCGGCGCATCTGTCCGGGATCTCCTTCGAGCCACACGAGTTCGTCCTGCGTCGGGGCCGCCGGTTGCGCGCAACCGTTGCACACGGTGCGGATCAGGCGCTGCGCGAGGACGCCGATGAGCGAGTCCTCGACCAGGAACGGGTCCACGCCGAGGTCGACCAGACGCGGCACCGCTCCGATCGCCGTGTTGGTGTGCAGCGTCGAGAACACCAAGTGGCCCGTCATCGAGGCCTTGATCGCCATCTCCGCGGTGTCCTTGTCGCGGATCTCGCCGACGAGGATCACGTCGGGGTCCTGGCGGAGCAGCGCGCGCAGGCCCTCCTGGAATCCGAAGCCGATGGCTGTGTCGACTTGGCTCTGGCGCACGAGCGGCAGGCGGTACTCGATCGGGTCTTCGATCGTTGCGATGTTGTCGTGCATCGCGTCCATCTCGGCCATCATCGAGTACAGCGTGGTGGTCTTGCCCGAGCCGGTCGGCCCCGTGACGAGGAACAGCCCGTGCGGCCGCTCCTTCACCTTGCGCAACAGGTTGAGCACACGGTCGTTGATCCCGAGGTCCGAAAGGCGCAGCGCGACCGCGCCGCGATCCAGGATGCGCAGCACGACGTTCTCACCGTCGGCGGAAGGCATGATCGACACGCGCATGTCGACCGGCCGTTCGTCGACGCGGATGCGCAGACGCCCGTCCTGCGGTCGACGGCGTTCGGCGATGTCCAGGTTCGAGAGGATCTTGATGCGTGAGATCACCGCATCGGTCGCGTCGCGCGGCAGGTTCTCGCCCTGTTGCAACAGGCCGTCGATGCGAAAGCGCACGCGGGTGATCTTCTCCTCGGGCTCGACGTGGATGTCCGTCGCGCCGCGGTGCACCGCGTCGATCAGCATCGCCAGCGTCACACGCTCGACCGGGAACTCCTCGCCGACGCCGCGCGCCGCCTTGAGCGTGTCGAAGACCTTGGCGACCTGGCCCTCGCGCTCGGGCATGTACTTGCGCGCGAGGGCGTCGATCTCCGCCTCGGTCGTGACGGCGAGCTTGAGCGGATAAGGAAAGCGCGCGCGCACCCCGGACAGGCGCTCGGGACTGTCCGGATCGATCATCACGACCAGCAACTGGTCGGCCTCGAGCCGGATCGGAAACGCGTTGGTGGAGCGGATGAACTCGCGGTCGACGGAGGCGAGCACCAGCGGATCGGGTTCGACGTCCTTGGCGCGCAGGAACGGCAGTCCAAGGTCCTCCGCGAGCATCTCCGCAACCGTGTCCGGCCGCAGGAACCCCAGGCTGACCAGGATCTGCCCCAGCGGTCGGTAGGCGCGCTTCTGCTCCGACAACGCGACCGCGAGTTGGTTCTCCGTGACCAACCCGCGTTCGAGCAGCCGGTCTCCCAGCCGGAGCTTCGCGCCCTGTTGGGTCATTTGTTCGTTCGCTCCACGTGGGAGAGCACGCCCGTGTCGCGCACGCGTTGGGTGTACGTGCGACGGAACGCGTCCTTGAGCGACGCTGCTTCCTCGGGCTTCACGATGCGCGGCGTCAAGAACACGATCAGCTCGCGCTTGTCGAGATCGTCGTCGTCGGAGCGGAACAAGCGACCGAGCCAGGGGATCTCCATCAGCCCCGGCACGCCGCGGTCCACTTGCGTGCGCTTGTTCTGCATCAGGCCGCCGAGCACGACCGTGCTGCGATCGTTGACCAGGAAGCTGCTGTTGATCACTCGCCTGTCGAGGACCGGGATCTGATTGAAGACGTCGACGACTTCGCTCAGTTCCTGACTGATGACGATGCGCACGGAGCCGTCGTTCTGGATCGTCGGCGTGACCTTGAGCTTCACGCCGGCTTCCTTGAACTGCACTTCCTGCACGACGTTCGTGCCTTGCCCGGCGCCGCTGGCGGTCTGCGTGCTCGTCACGTTGATGTACGGCACTTCGCGGATCACTTCGATCGACGCTTCCGCGCCGGTCAAGGCGAGCACACGCGGCGAACTCACCAGATCCGTGCCGGTCAAGCGACGCAGCGCCTGGATGGTCGACGCCACGTCGCCATCCTCGGAGTCGAAGGTGAGTTCGAAAGCGTTCGACGTCGCCGACAGGTTCTGCATCAGCGAGAACAGGTGGCCGTTCGCAGATCCGGCCACATCGTGCGTGAGCCCGAGCTCGAACGAATCGCCGAGCAGCACCTCGAGGATGCGCACTTCGATGAGCACCTGCTTCTGGCTCTGATCGGCCTCGGCGAGATAGCGCCGCACGTTGTCGATGTCCGACTGCGCGCCGCGCACGACGATCAGGTTCTGGGTCGGCTCGAGCACGATGGTCGTCGCCTGCGACACCAGCAAACGCAGATTCTGGAGCGCGTTCGTCAGGTCGATCGAGTGCGCGCGGAAGCTGGCCGTCGCCACCTGCGAGCCGTCGTTGCGCTCGACCCAGAACACTCCCGGCGGCGACTCGACCAGGCGGCGTCCGTTGCGCTCGAGCAGCGCGTGCAGCGCGTCGTTCAACGTGATGCTCTTGAAGGACACGTCGACGCGCGTGTCGAGGTCGGCGCCGAGGTAGAGGTTGATGCCCGCGCTGTCGGCGAGGAAATGCACGACCTGGCTGAGCGCGGCGTCGCGGAACTCCACGGCGAGCAGCTCGTCGCCGCCGATCTTGGGACGCGGCAGCGTCTGCGCTCCATCCGAGTCGGCGCCGGGCAGCGGATCGGGTCCTGGCAATAGATCCGGGTATTCATCGGAGAGCGCGACAGGCACGCTCTGCGGATCGAGCGGCGCATCGCCCTGGCGATCGAGCAGCGTCGGCTGCACGGCTTCGCAGCCCAAGACGGCGGCGAGCGCCGCGCAGCCGAAGATCGTCGTGCACTTCATTGCTGGCCTCCCGTGCGCTCCGCGTCGGCGCGGTTCGCGCCGCCCGAGCCGGCGTCGCTCGGCGGCGCAGCCTGCGAGGCGTTCGACGCTTCGTTGCCCACGGCGCTGGGCGTCGTGCCGGGGGTCGTGCCAGGCGTCATGCCGGGCGAGTTCGGCGCGGGCGCGCTCTGGGCCGACGACGGAGTCACGGCGCCTGCGCCAGGGCTCGGGTTGTTCGCGGAGCTCGCGGCCGGCCGCACACGCACCGCAGGCATCGGAATCCAGACCTCGCTCCCGGCGAGCAGAACTCCGACGCCCTGCGGCGTGCACGACTTCACGAGCCCGTCGTCGCCGAGCAGATTCTCGCCCGTGCGCACGATGCGCCCGCCGAACATGGCGACACCTCCGCCCGCACTGCACACGACGCCGCTCAACGGCGACTCCTCCAAGAAGCTCTGCAAGCGCGCGCGCCGATCGCCGTCTTCGCGGCGGCGCGCGACCGTTTCGTCGAGGGCCGGCGGCGCGGCGAACATCGCAGACGTGAGCGACGATGATGCCGTCGCGGCGGGAAGCCCCTCCGCCGTCGGTTCGGACGCGTGCTTGGGACGCTGCTGGCGCATCAGCGCATCGACACGCCGCCCGTCGGCCCCCGCCGGCGCCGCGTCGAGTCGCTCCAACGCCGCTTCGAGCGACGCGAGCACAGCGCCGAGCTCCGGCTTGTCCTGATCAGCCTGCGCGGGCTGCGTTTGCAGCGCCTGCGCCGCAGGATCGTCGAACTGCGGCGTCGGAGCGCCGTCCTCGATCGAACCCAGTTCGTTCTCGGCGTCCGCCGCCCGTTCGATCGGGGTGAACAGCGGCTCGGAGCGCGTCGCGTTCACGAGTTCGTTGGCGAACAGTCCGGATGCGGCGACCAGCACCACTCCGTACACAAGTTTCTTGCGAGTCGAGATCACTGCGATTCTTCGGCGGAGGTGAGGGGATCGCCTTCGGCGACGGGGGGGAGCGGAGGTGCACGGTGGAACAGGCCGAGTTGCACTCGCCCCTGCGCGCCGCGACCGTGAGCGTCAGGCAAGTCGAAGGTGGCTTCGGTGACGCACGCGGGGTAACCGAGCGCCGCCAATTCGCCTTCCAACCGCACCAGGGCGCCCAGCGAGCCGGCGCCGATCAATTCGAAGCACTGCACGACGATGCGATCGGTCGTGGCCGCAAGCCCCGTGTCCCGTTCGGCGCCGACGGTGAGCGACTCGAGCTCGAGGCCCGCGCGCTCGCACGCCATCCGCACGGCGCCCTGCGCGACCACGAGGTCGAGCGCCGCGGGCGTCTGCTCCCGGGCGGCGGCGAGGGCGCGGCGCGCGCGCGACTCGACCTCATCCGCGTCAAAGTGCTTGCGTTGGTTGCGCTCGCGCACGTACTGCACGCTGCGAGCGCGCGAGAGGTTCAGCGCATCGCGCGCCTCGCGAATCGAGAGCGCGGGCGGCGTGGTCACGCCGGCGAGCGCGATGAGCGCGACCATGGAGGGGCCCAGAATCGAACTCGCGCGCAGCAAGATGCCGCGCGGAACGTTCGACATGCGCCCCGAGGAGTGGCGCGTCATCGCGCGGACTCCCAGCTCGCGGCGCCGTCGAAGGGCGCACCGTCGCCCGGCTCGAGCCGGCCGCGGATCTCGAGCGGCGAGACACGCACGTCGGCGAGCGTGGCGCATCGCTCGAGACCGGATTCGATCGTCTTGAGCGCGCGCACAGCGTCGAGCGGATCGGCTGGGGCGACGCCGCTGAAGCGCACCTCGCCCTGCGAACCAAAGCGTTGGAGCGAGAAGGAGCGCAACTGAGCCTGGCCGTCGACGACTCCGACCAGCGCCTCGAGCGTGGGCGCGAGCGGCGCGCCCCAATCCAGACGCGCCACGAGTCGGTCGGTCTCGACTTGCAACTCGTCCAGCAACGCCTGGGTGCGCCGGTTGCGCTCGGAGAGCGTTGCGAGATCGCCGCTGACGGCGTCCATCGACATGCGTGCGCTGCGCAGCGCGTGGAGCTCGCGCGCGAGGGAGTCGTGCATCACCGCGCCGATGCTGCCGGTGACGAGCAGCGCGGCGCCCGCGACGCCGGCGACGAGCGCGAGTTTCGGCGGCGTCGGCAAGGAAGCTTCGAGTGCGAGCGAGCCCGTTGCGCGACAGGCCGAGAGCGACAGCACGCGCGCGGTCAGGGCGCGCTGTTCGGGCGCCTTGAGTTCATCGCTCTCGTCCGGCCGCAGGCGCACCGCCGCGCCCGGCAAGGCCGTGATGATGGCGTTGCCGAACAGCCGCGAGCGTTCGACGTCCATGCCGAGCACGACCACCTGCTTGACGCCTTCTCCGCGGCTCACCTTGCGCCAGAACGCATCGAAGGTCTTCACCTCCTGGATCAGGGTCATCGCCATCGTCGGCGTCGACTCGAAGCCGCCCAGCAGGCGATTCTGCATGCGCAGATCGTCGGCCTGGATGAGGCTCACGACGACCGAGTCGGTATCGACGTCGACCACGATGCACGGAGCCGCGGCGTCGGTGCGCAGGCTCTGCGCGAAGCACAGTCGCGCCATGGCGGGCGAGGCCAGGCGTTCGATCTCGAAGTCGCTCTTGTGCAGCGCGTGGGTCAGCGGCGTGATCAACGCGCGGCGCATCGCGAGCAGGAACCACTTGCTCTCCGTGCCGGCCTCGGCCGCTACGCGCCGTTCACGCGCCAGCGGGAGCGCGCAGTACAGCGCTTGCTCCGCATCGACTCCGAGCAGGTTGGCGGCCTTGCGCGGCAGCACACGCTCGAGGTCGCGCCGCGGCAGTTCGGGCAGGCCGAGCACGCGCTGTTCGACGAGTTTTCCGCCGAGCGCCAACACGCAGCGCCTGCGCGGTCCGCCGGCCTGCGCGCGAGCCTCTTCCGCGGCCGACGCGAGATCGGCCGCTGAGGAACCCAACACCGGAACCTTGGCGTAGCGCACGGCGCCGGGCTCGCACGGGTCGAGCCACTCCGCGCTTTCCGGCGTGAGATGGAGCACGGCCAGTCGCTCCGCGGAGCGCTGACTGGAGTTCTGAGGCATCGGGGTGAGCCTTCGGGGATGAGGCGCCGCGCCCGCGGCGAGCAAGGGGAAGGCCCGCCGACGACGCGACTGCCAGGGGTCTTCGGCCCAACCGTGGGACCGACTTGAGGCGCCGCCCACGGCTGCCCCCAAGTCGCTCCGCGCACGGTCCGAAGTGCTTTCCCGCCGCAGGCCAGCCCCGCCACCATGCGCACACCCCGGAACGCCTTCACGTTGCTCGAGCTGGTTTTCGTGATCGCGATCCTCGGCCTGCTGGCGGGCGTGCTCGCGCCGAGGTTGACGCAGCGTCTGGCGGTCTCGCGCGACGAACGCCGAGTCACCGACCTGCTCGCCGTGCGCGACGCGCTCGAGCAATACAAGCTCGACACCGGCGCCTATCCCGTCGGCCGCGGCAACGCCAGCTACGGCGGCTGGGATGTGTCCCACGACGGCGAGTTCCTGAGCGTCCTCGTGCAGGCGGGCTACTTGAGCGAGATGCCGCGCGACCCGCGCAACGACGAGAACCACCACTACCGCTACTTCCGCTACAACTCGGGGGCCTTCAACTGCGTGGCGCCCGAACCGTTCTTCGTGCTCGGCATCCGCAACTTCGAAACGGCTGGCGCGCGGCAGAAGCACCTGGGCGTGTTCAAGTGCCCGCGGCGCGATTGGACGAGCGAGTTCGCGTACGTGACCGGCGGCGGCGCCGCGTACGACTGAGGCCTCGAGGCCCGTCCGCGAAAGGCCCGCGTCGCCGACGGGTCGACGCGTCGGCTTCGCGCGAACCCGCCGTGGATCAGCATCCGAGCGGCGGGTGCGCCCGACCTCTTCATGAGCTCACTGCCGCGAACGCCGGCTCCACCTGCCCGGCTGCGGCTTCGTGGGACGCGAGAGCTTCTCAGCGACCATGCACGTCGCTCCCGCTGACGCGCATCCTTGTGAAAGTTCGCCGAAGATGGCGCCGGAGTCTGCAGTCCTGGCAGGGCGCGAGGATTCCAGGCGACCCGACTCTCGTCGCCGAACCGGCGCCACGCCGCCAGGGCCGGCGAGGCCATCGAGATAGGCGACGAAATTCGGGAACGGGACACTAGAGTCGTGTGGATGAGCGCAGCGACACGCACGGTTCGCATCGGCGCCCTCGACCTGGAGTTCGAGGTGCTCGCCGGCGACACGATCATCGGGCCGGCGATCGAACGAGGCGCCTGGGCCGACCACGAGACGGCGCTGTTCCGAGCTCACCTCGCGCCCGGCGCCACGGCTGTCGATCTGGGCGCGAACGTCGGTTGGTTCGCCGTGCAAGCGATCCTCGCCGGAGCGCAGGTGCACGCGTTCGAGCCGGCGCCCGAGATCGCCGCGGTGTGCGAACGCAACGTGCAGCGGGCGCTCGCGCGCCGCCCCGGTCGCGCGCACGTGCACCGCGTCGCCGCCGGCGCCGAGCGCGCCACCGCGCGCATCGCGCTCGCCAGCGACAACTTCGGCGACAACCGCGTGCTCGAAGCCGGCGCAGCACGGCCCGGAGACATGGGCGCAGGACGCGAGGTCGAGATCCAAGTCGCGCCGGTGGACGAGTTCGTCCAGGGTCCGGTGCGCATGCTCAAGATCGACACGCAGGGCTCGGAGTGGCTCGCGTTGCAGGGCGCGCGCAAGCTGCTCGCCGCCAGCCCGGTGCTCGGATTGTTGATCGAGTTCTGGCCCTACGCCCTGCGCGGCGCGAGCGGCCGACAGTTGCTCGAGCACCTCAGCGCGCTCGGCTTCACGCTCGGCAAAGCAACGAACGCGCCGTACCCGATGAGCGTCGACCGCATCTTGGCGCAGGTCGAGCGCCGCGACCGCGTCAAGGGCGGCATCGATCTGTACGGGGCGCGCGGAACGAGCTTCCACGTGCTGGGCGCGAAGGCGCGCCTGCACGGGTTCGTGCGCAGCCTCAAGGAAGACTAGGGATCCGTGTCGGAGAACTGCCCGTGAGCGTGATCGATTTCCACATGCACATGTTCTCGCGCAGCTACTTCGAGGCGCTCGCCTCGCAGTCGCCGCGCCCCGGCAGCGTCGACGAGAAGCTCGCCGCGCTCGCGCAGCGCACCGGGCTGGAGTTGCCGCCGGCGAGCATCGAACAGCACACCGAGCGTTGGCTGGCGCAGATGGAGCGGCACGACGTCGAGCACCTGTGCGCCTTCGCCAGCGCGCCCGAGGAAGCGGCGGCGCTCGCCGCGGCTGCACGCCACGCCCGCGGCCGCATCACGCCGTTCGCGCTGGTCAACCCCAAGGCGCCGGGCTGCGCGGAGCGCGTCGAGGACTTGCTCGGAACGCAGGGATTCGCCGGCGTTCTGCTGTTTCCCGCGCTGCACCACTACTCGCTCTCGAGCGAGGCGTGCGCGCCGCTGCTCGACGTGTTGGAACGGCGCGGCGCGATCGCCTACGTCCACTGCGGGCTGCTGGTGGTGAAGATCCGCGACCTGCTCGGTTTCCCGCGCACCGCGGACCTGCGCTTTGCGAACCCGCTCGAACTCGTGCCTGCGGCGAACAGCCACCCGCGCACGCGCTTCGTGATCCCGCACTTCGGCGCGGGATTCCTGCGCGAAACGCTGCTGGTCGGCGCGCAGTGCCCCAACGTGCACGTCGACAGCTCGTCGTCGAACTCGTGGATCGGCGTGCACGCGCCGCAGCTCACGCTCGCCGAGGTGTTCGCCGCGGCGCTGCGCGTGTTCGGACACGAGCGCGTCCTGTTCGGCACCGACTCGAACACCTTCCCCGCCGGCTGGCGCGCGGACCGGCTCGCCGAGCAACGCAGCGCGCTCGATGCGCTCGGCGTCGGCGAAGCGGCCCGCGAGGCGATCTTCCGCGGCAACGCGCTGCGCCTGCTCGGGCGCGCCTGAACGGGCGCGCAACCGTCGCTCGCGTGGCGCGAGCGACGGCTTACCGCGGCGCCGAGCTCAGGGCGCCACGTACAGCTCACCGCCCGCGCGGCGGAACTCTGCGCTCTTCTCCGCGAGCCCCTCCGCGAGCACGACCTCCTCGGCGGCGCCGCGTTCGGCGGCGAGCTTGCGGACGTCGTCGGTGATCTTCATCGAGCAGAAGTGCGGGCCGCACATCGAGCAGAAGTGCGCCGTCTTGGCGCCGTCCTGCGGCAGCGTGGCGTCGTGGTACTTGCGCGCCGTCTCCGGGTCGAGCCCGAGCTCGAATTGATCCTCCCAGCGGAACTCGAAACGCGCCTTGGAGAGCGCGTTGTCGCGCTCCTGCGCGCGCGGGTGGCCCTTGGCGAGGTCGGCGGCATGCGCCGCGATCTTGTAGGCGATCACGCCTTGCTTCACGTCCTCGCGGTCGGGCAGGCCCAGATGCTCCTTGGGCGTCACGTAGCACAGCATCGCGGTGCCCCACCAGCCGATCATCGCCGCGCCGATGGCGCTGGTGATGTGGTCGTACCCCGGCGCAATGTCGGTCACCAGCGGCCCGAGCGTGTAGAACGGCGCCTCGTGGCAGTGCTCCATCTGGAGCTCGACGTTCTCCTTGATCTTGTGCATCGGCACGTGGCCGGGGCCCTCGATCATCACCTGCACGTCGTGCTTCCAGGCGACCTGCGTCAGCTCCCCTAGCGTGCGCAGCTCAGCGAACTGCGCCTCATCGTTGGCGTCGGCGATCGAGCCCGGCCGCAGCCCGTCGCCCAGCGAGAACGACACGTCGTAGCGCGCCATCACCTCGCAGATGCGCTCGAACTCCGTGTAGAGGAAGTTCTCCTTGTGGTGGTGCAGACACCACTTGGCCATGATCGAGCCGCCGCGCGAGACGATGCCCGTCACGCGCTTCTGCGTGAGCGGGATGTAGCGCAGCAGCACGCCGGCGTGGATGGTGAAGGAGTCGACGCCCTGCTCGGCCTGTTCGATCAGCGTCTCGAGGAAGACCTCGATGTCGAGCTTCTCCGGACGCCCGCGCACCTTCTCGAGCGCCTGGTAGATCGGAACGGTTCCGATCGGCACGGGCGAGTTGCGCAGGATCGCCTCGCGTGTGCGGTGGATCTGGGCGCCGGTGGAAAGGTCCATCACCGTGTCCGCGCCCCACTTGAGCGACCAGCGCAGCTTCTCCACCTCTTCCTCGATGGACGAGGCGATCGCGCTGTTGCCGATGTTCGCGTTGACCTTGACAAGGAAGTTGCGGCCGATCGCCATCGGCTCGAGCTCCGTGTGGCGAATGTTGGCCGGGATGATCGCTCGGCCGCGCGCCACTTCGGCGCGCACGAACTCCGGATCGAGTCCTTCGCGGGCGGCGACGTAGGCCATTTCTTCGGTGACCAGACCGCGCCGCGCGTAGTGCAACTGCGTCGGCGTGCGGTCGCCGCTGCGCCGCGCGACCCACGCGGTGCGCGGCCCGGGCAGAGCGCCGGTCGGCGCCTGCGGACCGCAGGTGTCGTACAGGTCGATCGAGCGTTGGCCGCCCTCGAGCCACACCCGGCGCATCGGCACGCGGAGTTGTTCGGCGCCGTGCTGGACAGACAGGTGCACGCGCTCGCTGCGCGGGCGTTCGACAATGGGTGCGGACATGGCAGCTTTCCTACGCCGGTATGACCCGGATCAGGTTCGAGGGGTGCATCTCAGCCACGCCGCGCGCGCGCCCACTCGGCCGCGACCCAAGTCGTCCGGCGCAGTGGCCGCGCCCCGCAAGCGCAACGCCCCCAGCTTCTCGGCTGCGGCGCACGGGGCGCACGAAACGCCCCGTCGACGCCGCAGCGGGCTCAGGTTCTCACAGCGGCGTTCAGCGCGCCAGTTCCCCGCCCGCACCGGGGCGGCGGAACTCGGCGCCGCGCGGATGCGGCGTCGCGCAGCCGTGCGACGCCGCGACACGCATCACTCGTCCTCGTCCTCGTCCTCGAACGGGTCGTCGTCGTCGTCATCCTCGTCGTCGTCGTCTTCGTCCTCTTCCTCGTCTTCGTCGTCGTCTTCGTCGTCATCATCCTCGTCGTCGTCGTCATCGTCGAAGTCGAGGTCGTAGTCGTAGTCGCCCTCGGCTGCGCTCGAGGTGTCGAGCGCGGGGGCTTCGAGCAGGTCAAGCTCGAGGTCGAGCGCGCTCTCGTTGCTGAGGTTGAGGTCGGAGATCTGCATGGTGTGGAGGCGGCGCGGCCGCCGCCGGGAAAGCCGTGATCGAATCGAGGTCGCTAAGTGCGCGTCTCGAGCCGCGATCGGAGGCCGGTGAGAGGCGCATCTTTTGCGGCCCGCTCTCGATTGGCGCAAGCAAAATATCGAAGTGCGTCGACGGCGCGGGCGCGGCGCGCGCCAAAGCCGGGCGCACACGCGAGCTGCGACGCAGCCGTGCACGGACGTGGGACCCGGATCCCGAAGCTCGAAGACGCGTCCGACGCTCGACGCGCGAGGGCTGCCCCAGCCGACCCATTCAGCGCGTTCCGCGCCACCCACGCGGAGCGTCGAGTCGGCGAGCGGCGCACGCAGCGCGCCGTTCGAACGCCCCCCTCTCGGCCCCCGCAGAGTCGTGCTCCGAAGAGGCGCGGCGCGAAGGAAGGGGTAGCGGTGGAGGGACTTGAACCCCCGACACGCGGCTTATGAAGCCGCTGCTCTAACCACTGAGCTACACCGCCGTGGACCCCTGCCGCGCCGTCGGAGGCGCGACACGCGGACGTCTCGGGGCCGCAAGGTACGGGCTCGACGAGCGCCGCATCTGGCGGACCTGCAGTTCGTCCAGCGGGGCGAGGACGGTAGCCGTGACCTGTCAGGTGGTCAAGCGCGGCCGCGCTCCAGCAGCCCGCCCGGCTGCTGGGCCTAGGCCTTCGGATCGGCGGCGAACGCGCATCGGGGAGCGGCGGGAATTTCCGCGGCCCGCGAAGAACATGCCCAGCGCGGGGCACGGCGGGCGAAGTGAGGGACTCGCCCCGGCGGGGCCCGCTGCAGGCGCCGTGCTGCCGGGCGGATCGCATGCGGATCAGCCACCCGCTCGGGACGTCCGCGAACCCCGTCGCAGCGCTCCCTGGCGCTGTTCGCCAAGTTTTTTTCACTTCTTCAGGCGGGGCCAGGCGCCGTTGACGTTTCTACATGTGGCGAAGCGTTTGTCCGGACCGCCTGCGGTCCGGCGGACGCTCCTGACACCCGCCCACGTCTGCGCGCCACTGCCACACCGAGGCGCGCCGGGGACGGGCATCAAGGGGGCCGATGCCGTGGAGAGAGTCGAGGCGTTCCTGCACCACAGGAGCGCCTCGCCTTGTTTCTGGCTCGGTGTTTTCTGGCTCGGTGTTCTGTGGCCCGGTGTTTTCTGGCCCCGCTGTGCTCTGGCCCCGCAGCCGCGGCCAGCGAGCGGCCGACGCCGCTCGTCGCGAGCGCACCGCGCGGCCTCGTCGGCGCCTCGACCGGCCTCCGATCCCGAGTCCCTGCCTCGGCCCTCAGGTCGAGGGCTGCGCCTGCACCACGCCGCCGATGGAGTGGTAGCGCATCTTGCGCGTTGTGATCACGCCGGTCTGCTCGTCGACCACCGAGCAGGTGCGGATCGGCCGCGAATAGAGGTGCATCGTGATCGCCGGCTTGCCGCCCGCGGGCTCGATCCGGTGCCAGCCCATCTCGTCGACGATGTAGGCAACCTGCCCCTGGCGGAACGTGCGCGCCGCGCCGCCGCGGACTGCGGCCTGAGGCGCAGCGCCCACTTGGTAAAGCGTCTCGGTCACGTCGCCCTGCAACACCCCCATCCAACAGCGCTGCCCCTGGTGGTCGTGGATCGGGCTGCGGTGGCCGACGCCCCAACACAGCACGATGAGTTCGAACAGGTCGCTCTGCCGCACGAGGTTGCGCGCGTAGTAGTCGGCCTCGAACAGCGCGAAGGTTCGCCAATCCGTGGCCCCCGAACGCGCGTAGCGCTCGAGCGCGGCCGTCACTTGCGCGTTGCGCTGGCCGTCCGCGAGCGTGCGGTCGAGTTCGTGCAGCAGTTCGTCGATGGGTTCTCTGGTCATGGGACGGCGACGGGCGCGGGGGCGCGCGTGGTGCTCCGACGGAGACAGTCAGCCAAGACTCGGACGGCGAGCTCGAGATCCGCATCCTCGAGCCCGGCGCCCAGCGAAAAGCGCAGCGTTCCGCGCGCGAGTTCCTCTGGCGCCCGCATCGCGGAGAGCACGTGCGAGAGCGCGCCGTTGGACGCGGCTGCTCCCGCCGAAACGCTCACGCCGCGTTCGGCAAGCGCCGCCTGCAGGGCCGTCGCATCGTAGCCCGGGAACGCCACGCTGAGCGTGTTGGGCAGTCGTGCGCCGGCGCCGTTCAGGCACGCCGACGGACAGATCTCGCGGATCGCGTCCCACAACCAGGCGCAGCGCCGCGCCGTGCGCGCGGGATCGAAGGCGCCCTGCGCCAGGCGCTCGAAGGCGACGCCGAGCGCAACCACGCCCGCGGTGTTCTCCGTGCCTCCGCGCATCCCGCACTGCTGACCGCAGCCGAGGATGAGCGGCGGCAGATGGACGCCGGCGCGGATGTAGAGCACGCCCACGCCCTTGGGCGCGTAGAGCTTGTGCGCCGAGATGCTGAGGAAGTCGCAGCCGAGCGTGCGCACGTCGACCGGGATCTTGCCGATGGCGGCCACCGCATCGCACAGCAGTCGCACGCCGCGCGAGCGACACAGCGCCGCGGCCTCGGCCACCGGCTGCAGCAGGCCCGTTTCGTTGTTGGCGAGCATCAACGCGACCAGGCGCGTGTTCGGCCGGAGCGCGCGCTCGAGGTCCGCCAGATCGACGCGGCCGTCGGGACGCGGGTCGAGGAAGGTCACCGCCGCTCCGCGTTCCTGCGCCCGGCGCGCGGACTGGAGCACGGACTTGTGCTCGATCGAACTGACCACCAGGTGCGCGGGGCCCGGCTGCGCGGCCACCGACTCGAGCACGGCCCAGTTGTTGGACTCGGTGCCCCCGGAGGTGAACCAGATCTCGCCTTCGTCGGCGCCCAGCCCGTGCGCGATGCTGCGCCGCGCCGCGTCGATCGCGGCCCGCGCGGCGAGTCCGTCCGCGTGGGCGGCGGACGCGTTGCCCAGCGCGCCATCGAGAGCGCGCAGGAACGCCGCGCGCACCTGCGGATCCACGGGAGTCGAACCGTTGAAGTCGAGGTAAGCGCCGCGTCCAGCTGCCGTCATGCGGGTCGATTATGCCCGCAGCGCCGCGCCGCGCGCAGTCCGTTCCAGGCTGCCGCCAGAGCGTCCCAGGGCGCCGGAAAATTCGCCGCGCCCCGGTTGCGCTCCGCCAGTCGGCCCCCTAGATTTCTGGTGCGTGAGCGGTTCGCCGCGCACGTAGCGAGGTCCATTGAGAGGCGTTCGCACTATTGCGAGCGGTGCGGGCGCCCGGGAAGCTCGATGGACCTCCTCTCTCCCTCGGGCCAGTGATCGGCAAGGATCACTGGCCCCCTTTTTTTTCGCCCGTTCGAGCTGCGGGCGGAACGTGTGCGCCCTGCGTGTGCGCCGCATCTGCGCTTGCAAGTCCGTGCTTCGGGCCCGTCGCGCACTCGATCCGCGGTCGCGGAACAAATCATCTGCTGCGGAGCGCAGGAAGCGCCGCCGATGTGCTCGACCGGCGTGACGGCTGGCGCGTCCTAGGTGCACGCGACAATCGAACCTAGCCCACTCGCATCGGTCGATTCGGATGCCTCGATGCGGCGGAACTGCAGCGGATCCCAGGCAGCGGATCCCACGTGCGCCCCCGCGTCGGCGCGGGCGGGCGACGGTTCACGATCCGGCTACGGCACGCAGACGACGAAGGGCCGACGTTCGGACCTGGAGGAGCGCTACACAACGCGCCCAAGCGCCCGCAAACTGCACCGCACGCGGCCGGCGCCGGGCGATGGCGGAGGGCGCAACCGGTGCATCCTCGGCTGCACTGCCACCGGCGGCTCGTCCGGGCCGCGCTTGACGCGCTGAGCTCCAGGCGCTCCCTCGAGCGCTGCGCGTACGAGCGTGCGGCTACGGCGTCACAACCCACACGTGCTGTGCGGGATCGGTCTCGAGCAGGGTCAGTTCGCCCGAGAGCGAGTTGTGCATCCAATTCGCGGTGGGCGCACCGTCGCGGAGCACCTGCACCGGCGCGAGCGGCAGGTCGGTGAGGATCACTTCGTCCGCCAGGCCATCCGCCGCGGAGAGCGTGATCGTCAGCGGCGCCGTGTTGCTCAATCCAGCGGCGAGCGTGCGCACGCGCAGCGACTGAAGGTTGGCCGTCGCGCTGAGCGTGAAGGTGTTGTTCGCGCCGTCCAGGTTCCAGCTGAAGGGCGAGAACGCCGTGCTCACATCCTGCTCGACGTCGAAATGGAAGTACGCGCGGTTGGCGTCCGCGAGCGTGTTCCCGGACGTCGGCGTCTGGAGCTGGAACAGCCGCAGCCAGTCGCACACGAGGCGCTCGTCGAACGCGTCCCAGGAGTGGCCGACGAAGTTCGTCACCAGGCTCGTGTGCTGCGCGCTGACCAGCGGCAGGCCGGCAAGGTGCGCGACGAACGCGTCGAACTGGGTCATCAAGTACGGGATGTCCGAGCTGGCCCGCAGGTTGAAGACGTTGGTGTGCGCGAGGTTGCGAGCGAGATCCGTGCCCGGCACGACTTGCTGCAGCGGATCGAGTTGGAACAGCCCCGAACGGCGCATGAGGTACGGATCCGCCGAGTTCAGCGAACCGTTGCCGAAGATGTCGTCGTACGTGTCGCGGGTCGTCTGCACCTCGACCGAGTACGCGTGTTCGTGGTCGAGCAACGGAGTCAGCGCTGCAACCGCTGCGAAGCGCGGCTCGTTCGCGCCGAGGTTGGTCGCGGCGTAGTTCAGCGCGGCGCCGCCCCCCATCGAGAATCCGACCGCGTAGATGCGCTGGTCGTCGACGTCGAGATTCGTCGTCGCCCAGTCGAGCACGGCGCGGGTGTGGATCTTCGAGAGCTGCGACGAGAAATGGATCGCGCCCCACGATCGCGGGGCGACCACGTGCCACTGGCGCCGGCGCGCTTCCTCGAACAGGCGCGTGGTCACGATCGCGTCGACTTCGCTGACGCCGAAGCGGTGGAACACGACCAGCAACGGACGCGGCGTGGTGCTCGCCGCCTCCTGAACCCAGGTGCGCTCGCTGAAGCCCGTGCCGGGCGTCAGGTTCACGCGGTACCGCTGCGGCGCCTGCGGGCGCAATGCGGGGTTGATCAGCGCGGCGCTGAGCTGTGCTCCGAAGGGCGCCTCACCGCGCGCGAGCGCGAAGTCGAGCGCGTCGAACTCCGCGTCCAGCGGGTCGATCTGCGGGCGGCCGTCGCGCAGCGTCTCGCCCAACGTCTGAGGCACGCGCGACACGCCATCCTGCGCGGCGTCGGAGACCACGGGCGCGCGGCCGCTCTCGGGCGCGACGGCGCGCACAGCCTGAGCGTGCACGCGCGCGGCCGAAGCCACGCTCAACGCCAAGATCGAAATGAGCCGCGTGAACTGCAACGTAGGAACTCCCCTGAGACACGGA
Organism: Planctomycetota bacterium; assembly: GCA_016795325.1. Classification (GTDB taxonomy): domain Bacteria; phylum Planctomycetota; class UBA1135; order UBA1135; genus WYBT01. The sequence goes on along the minus strand of JAEUHY010000015.1, from coordinate 578,284 downwards.
GCCCCTGCGCACCCCCATGGCCTGCCCCCCGGGTCGCGCGGCGCTCCAACCGCCCTCTTCGAAGTCTAGCCCACGCAGCCGCGAGGCGGCGGCAAGCGCTCGCTCGAACCGGCGCTCAGCGGGGCCAGCCGCCGCGAAGAACCTTCCCGGCCAGGCCGTAGCGAAGCCCGCGGCCGCTCGCGCGGGCGCGTGCAGCGCCGCTGGCGGCGAGCGCGGCGCCGAGGCACAGCAGCCCGGCGGGAAGAATCGCCGCTCGCGAATGCTCGAGCGGAAAGTGTGCGCGCTGCTCGCGCGTCAGACGCCGCAGCTTCTCCGCCCACGCCTGCGCGCCCGCCGCGCTGACCGCCAGGCCCTCGGTGGCCGCTGGCTCGAAACGCACGAATTCGGCCTCGAGACTGGCCAGATTGGCGGCGGAGCCGCCTAGCGCGACGACCACTCCGGCGGCCGGAGCGTCTCGGTGCGCGCCCAGCGCCGCAGCGAACGCGCCCTCGACCTCGTGACGCGCCGCCGCCCAGGCCGCGTCGGGCCAAGCCTCTTCGCCGGCGCCGGGCAGGTGTCGCTCCGTGAGCACCAGCGCGCCGACCGCAGCGGAAACACGCTTTCGACCGCCGTTCCAGGCAAGTTCGGTGCTGCCTCCGCCGACGTCGATCACGGCGCAGTCGAGCGGCGTGACGTGTGCGTCATTCCCCGCGGCGCGCGCCGCATCTGCGGCCGCCGCGTAGCTCAGTTCGCCCTCCACCTCGCCGCTGACGACGTCGATCGACAGGCCGCAGCGCTGCTGCGCCAAGTCCACGAACTCGGGCGCGTTCGCAGCGCGTCGGAACACCGCGGTGCCGACCGCAACACGCTGCTGCGGCGTCACGCCGTGGCGTTCGACAACCTCGATGAGTTCGCGCAGCGCCGCGATGCCGCGCTCGAGCGCCGCCGCATCGATGCGTCCCGTGCGCGCGAGCCCCGCGCCCAAACGCGGCGTGCGGAACGCGTCGTCGACGACGCGCAACTCGCCGCGCGCATCCAACTCGGCGACGAGCGCGAGGAACGTGTTCGTCCCCAGATCGAAGGCGGCGATGCGGCGCGGAGCGGAGTTCATTCGCCCTCCCCCACGGCGTGACCGGGCAGTTCGGCGAGCTGACCGTGGCAGGCGCCTTCGAGGTTGAAGACCTGCACACGCTCGCCGTCGCAGTCGATCAGCGCGATGCGCGCCGAGCCGCCGTCGAGCTCGGTTTCGACGGCTACGTCTCCGGGAAAACGCACGTCGGCAGCGTCGCGTCCGGTGCGCGCCAACTCGCGCATCAGGCGCCCCGATCCGTCGAGCAGGAGCAAGCGCGCGTCCTCCAATCCGCCGGCGACGACCATGCGCCCGTCCGGCAGCGGAGCGATCGCCGTCGGCGCCACGCTCGCGCCGCGCGCATCGAGCGGGCGGAACCAGAACAGATGCTCGCCGTCGCGGAACACCTGCACGCGCCCGGCGCCGAACTCGCACACGTAGAGGAAACGGCCGCAGACCGCGATCCGCTGCACGTCGTCGAAGCGCGCGAGCGGGTCGCCGAGCGGGCGCAGCGAAGCGAGGCACGCTCCGGACTCGCTGAACTGCTGCACGGCGTGCCGCCGCGAACCGCCCGAGGCGATCCAGACGTGGCGCGCGTCGTCGCTCTCGCTCAGCGCGACGTCGAGCACGCGCCGCAGCACGCCGCGGCGATCCTCGCGAGCGCGCTCGAGTCCGCCGATGCGGGCGGTCTGCGCGCCGAACAGATTGAATGCGCGCGCGCAGCCGTGTTGCGGATCGGCCACCCACACCTGGCGATCGGAGTCGACCTCGACGCCGCCGGCGACCAGCGCGTCGCCGTGTTCGTCGCGCAACGCGAAACCGCGCGCGAGCGGCCGGCCGTCGAGGTCGTAGGGCCGCACGAACGAAGCCTGGGCGTGGCGTGCGACGTACAGGACGCCGCCGCGCAACGAGAGCGAACCTTGCACGTCAGACGGGCTCCACGTTCACGATCACCACTTCGGCTGGAGCTCCCCAGCGTAGCGGAAGCCCGATCGCTCCCAATCCGCGGCTGACGATCAACGTCGTCGGTCCGAAGGGAACGCGCAGCCCCGGGTGCGCCGGCCCGGCGCGACGCAGCAGCGGCAGATCGAGCTGCGTCCCGTGCGTGTGGCCGCTCAGCACGGCGACGCAACGCTCGCGTGCGGCGTGGCTCGCCAGCGCCGGATGGTGGCTGAGCACCAGCTCGAAATCGCCCGCGCGAACACACGCGCGCGCAGCCTCGAAGTCCAGCCGCTTGGATTCCTCGAGATCCTCGACGCCGATGACGCACAGCGCGCCGCCGGCAAGTTCGAGCCGCACGCCTTCGTTGCGCAACGTGCGCACGCCGCGCGCGGCGAGTTGCGCGACGATCCACGGATCCTGGCGGCCGCGGTAGTCGTGGTTGCCGAGCACGGCGAACACTCCGAGCGGCGCGCGGAGCAGCGCGAGGTCGTCGAGCACGCGCTCGAGCTCGCGCGGCGCGTGCGTGATGAAGTCGCCCGTCAGCGCGATCAGGTCGGGGGCGAGCGCGCCCACGCGCTCGATCGCGTGCTTCAGGTCGCCGGGCCCGAGGAACGAGCCGGCGTGGAAGTCGGAGAGTTGCGCCACGCGCAGTGCGCGCGGAAACGCGCGAATGCGCAGCGTCTCGTGGCGTTCGACGAGCCGGCCCGGGCCGAGGAACCGAGTGCGGTACCACGCGCGGCCGCCTAGCGCACAACAGGCGAGTTCGACCGAACGGACCAGCGTGCGCCGGGCGAGCGAGTGACGGCGCGGTGCTTGGCGGATGTCCATGGCGCGGTCCGCGCGCTCAGGCGCGGCGCGCGAGGACTATAGGCCAGCGCCGAGCTCCAGCGGTTCGCCGGGCGCGAGCAGGCAGGCGCCGCTCGCGCGAACGAACTCCGCGGCGCCCGAACGCAGCAACACACGGCCGCCGCTCGCGCCGAGCTCGACTTCGAGTTCACCGTGTCCGAGTTCGAACACGCCCCAGCGTGTGGTGAAAACATGCGCGCCGCGCGCTTCGAAGCGGCCGACGCCGAGCAGGTAGCGGTGCTGCGCAGGCGACTCGACCACCAGACTGCCGGCGCCGGCGAGGCGCAGCTCGGAGTGTTCGTCGAACACGCGCAGGAGCCCGGACTCGTCCGTGTGCAATTGATCGCCGCGTTGCACGCGCTGAGGCTTGTGCTGGGCCGCGAGCGTGCGTTCGCCGAGGCGGTAGCTGCCCAGTTGCGCCTCGACTTGCGCGGCCACCTCTTGCGGCTGCTGCCGCGCGAGCAACACGATCAGGAAGGCCGGAACGACGAGCGTTCGCACCCAGAGGCGCGGCCGCGGTTCGTGTCCGGCGCGCGCGAGCGCGGCCAGGCGGCGGCGGCGCGCAACACGCTCGGCCTCCGCGCGACCGACGCGGCCGTCGCGCCCGATGGCGCCGGCGGTGTGCGACTGACTGACGTACTCCGCCTTGCAGGTCGCGCACGTGTTGAGGTGCGCGCGCAGGCTGCGTTGCTGGGCGAGTTCGAGCTCGCCGCTGAACAGCTTGGGCAGCGCGCTGAGTGCTGCGGCGCAGTCGAGCGCAGAGGTCGGAACGAGCTTGGAGCGCAGGAAGAACATGGCGGTTCGCCGCTCTTCGTCGACCCATCGGGTGCGTTGCTTGAGGGCCGCGCGCGCGACGAACCTGCCGCGGGAAGCGCGGCGGTGACCGGCGGCGCGTGCTGCGCTAGTCCCTGCATTCGCACGGCGGTGTCGGACGCAGCGGACGGCGTTCGGCCCTGCACCACTCTCGGGCGCGCAGGGCTCGCGCCCGCCTCCGACCCTCGCACTTCGAGGCCCCAAAATGCTCTCGCTGCTCCGTCCACTGCCGCTGCTGCTCGCAACCTCCGCCTGGGCCCAGAACCCGCTCTACGTCAGCGCCGGTGCGCAGCCGGGCGAGTACCGCGGCACGAGCCTCGCCCCGCACGCGGATGTCGACGGCGACGGAATCCGCGAGAACTTGGCCTTCCGCGCGCGCGGAGCGTTGCTGCTGCGCGGCAACGACGGCGCCGTGCTCCGCGAACACCAGCGCGCGCAGATTGCGCTCGGCGACCTCGACGGCGACGGCTGGAGCGAACTCGCCGCGGCGGGGCCCGAGTCGGAGACCAACTTGGCGCTCGCCGAGTCCATCGATGTGATCTCGGGCTTCAGCGGAGCTGTACTGGCGAATTGGAGCTGGAACCCGCTGGGTTCCGCGCCGGGCGCGCGCCAGAGGCTCTGGCCGATCCGCTTGGGTGACGTCAACGGCGATGGCGTGGGCGACGTGCTCGCGCTGGAGTGGGATGGCTTCCTCGGCGGGTGGACCCCGCCCGCCGTTCTGGTGCTCTCGGGCGTAGACGGAAGCGAGCTGCGCCGCCACAACGGCCCGATCGCGGCGCTGCCGATGGGCGACGTCGACGGCGACGGCCGCGCGGACTACTTCCTAGATCAGTCGGTTTCGTCGCTCGGTGAGCCACCCCGGGTGATGTCCGGCGCCAGCGGAGCGGTGCTGCACGTCCATGCGGCGACTCCGGCCGCCGTCACGCCGCAGCTCCTCGGCGACCTCGACGGCGACGGCGTGCCGGAGCTCGTGCGCGTGGCGCTGGGCCCCGCGTTCCGCATCTACTCGGGAACGAGCGGCGCGCTGCTGCACGTCGTTCAGGGCCGACCGGCCAACGAGGGCTACTACGGCAACCCGGAGGCGCTCAGCGCCGATGTGAACGGCGACGGCGTGCGCGAGATCGGCGTGTTCGAGCCGTTGACCAACACCACGACGCTGCGTTCGCTCGCCAGCGGCGCCGTGGTCGCGCGCTACGACGTGCTCGGCTTTTCGGTGCTCAACGCGGGCGATGTCAATGGCGACGGCCGCGACGATCTGCTGTTCGGCTCGCCGTACTCCGCACAAGCTCGCGGTCGTGTGCTGCTCGCCACGGCGGACTTCGACGCCCGCGTCGGCGTCGGCTTCGCGTTCGGCTCAAACGCCTGCCCCTGCGGGCCCGGGACGAATCCCGAGGCGGGATGCGCGGGCGAAGTTGCGAGCGGCGCGGCCCTGACGGCGTGGGGTTCTGCATCCCTCGCAGCGCGCGATCTGCGGTTCCACGCCAGCGGCTACAGCTTCGACACGGGCCTGCTCGCAACGGGTTTCCTGCTCTACAGCCCCAACGCGCTCGCCACTCCGCTCGCGAGCGGCGCCGGACTGCTCGCGCTCGCGCCGCCGCGCGCGCGCATCGCGCGCATCTCGAGCGGGCCATTCCGCTCGATCGATGCGCCCGCGCTCGGCGCCTGGAGTTCCTTCAACGCGGGACAAGTCGGCTACTTCCAAGTCTGGAGCCGCGAACTCGCGACGTCGCCGAACGCTTGCCAGCGCCCCCACAACCTCTCGAACGCGGTCGCGATCACCTTCGCTCCGTGAACAACAAGCCCTCGGCGCCGCGCCCCACCGATTCCAATCCATCACGTTGGACCGCACGGCGCCAAAGGACAGCAACTCGCTTCAAAGGACGCTCGCAGTGATCCAATCTCTCGCTCTCGCCACTCTCACCACACTGTGCGTGGTGACAACCCACAGCGTCTGCGCCGCCGCGCAGAACCCGCTCTACGTCGTGCGCGGAACGCACGCTGCCCCAGCGCTGCCGTGGTGGAGCAGCGGCGAGAGCGTCGGCGGCACGCTCGCGCCGGCGAGCGATGTCGACGGCGATGGCGTACGCGAGAATTGGGTCAGCCATGCGCGCGGCGCGCGGCTGCTGCGCGGCAGCGACGGCGCGGTGCTGCGCGAAATCCAAGGCGCCATCTCCCGCTTCGTGCTCGGCGATCTGAACGGCGACGGATGGACCGAGTACCTGGTGCGCGGCGACCCCGATGCTCCCGTGCTGGATCAGTACCTGGTGATCTCGAGCGCCAACGATCAGCTGCTTGCGACGTGGGACTGGACGGCGTCGCAACAGCCCAATGGACAGACCTACCGCGGAACCGCGGTCGGAGTCATCGGCGACGTCAATGGCGACGGATTCGCCGATGTGCACTGCATCGAGTCCTTCGTGAGCCAGGTCCAAGGCGTGTCGAGCCGCGACAGTGTGCTCGTGATCTCCGGTCGCGACGGCTCGTTGCTACGACGGCACGATGATCGCCTCCGCCTGCTGGCCCTTCGCGGCGATGTGGACGGCGATCAAGTTCCCGACTACCTGATCGATCCCTGCTGGGAAGGCGGCGGGGTCTGCCCGAGCAGCGCGCCGCGGACGCTCATCTCCGGCGCCAGCGGCGCGGTGCTCGCGACGTATTCGGCTCTGCCGAATGACGCGGCGCTGATCGCCGACCTCGACGGCGACGGCGTGCGCGAGTTGGGCTTTGCGACGACGAGCGGAACGCTCGCGATCCTCTCCGGAGCCACGGGCCTGCTGCTGCACTCGCTGCCCGGCGAGCGGTTCCAGCGGCAGTTCCTCGACGGCACGTTCGTCACGCCGACGGCGGATGTCGACGGCGACGGCGCGCAGGACGTCGCGATCTATGCCGACGAGACGCTGAAACTGTATTCGCTCGTCGCCGCCGCGGTCGTGGCGGACTACCACGTCGGCTACAGCAGCGCGATCAACGCCGGCGATGTGAACGGCGACGGCCGCGAGGATCTGCTGATCGGTCTCTCCCAGGCATCCGAAGGTCGCGGCAAGGTGCTGCTCGCCACGGCGCCGCTCGACTTGCGCGTGGGCAACCGCTTCGCGTTCGGGTCGAGCGCGTGTCCGTGCGGCCAAGGCATCGCGACCCAAGGCGGCTGCGACAGCGCGCCGCTCGCCGGCCCGTTCGGCGGTCCGCAACTCAAGCTCAGCGCGCGCCTGGACGCCTTCGGAAGCGCGTCGCTGGCGGCGCGCGACCTGCAGCTCTACGCCACGAACGTCGCGACGGACGCGGGCCTGCTGGCGGAGGGTTTTCTGCTGGCCAGCCCGTCGACGCAGGCGCTGCCGACGCTCAGCGGCAACGGCCTACTCGCGCTCGCGCCGCCGTTCGCGCGCATCGCAAGGATGCGCACGTCTTGGAATCGCATCCACGCCTCCTACACGCCGCTGTGGAGCACACTCTCAGCCGGCCAGAGCGTGCATTTCCAGGTCTGGTACCGCGAGTTCTTCTTCACGGCGAACGATTGCAGCGCTGGCTTCAACTTCACCAACGCACTCAGCATCACGTTCACGCCGTGAACACTCGTTGATGCGCGACGCCTCTCGGACACGCGAGCGCGAGCTGCGCGTCAGCTCGCGAGCCGCGCGAGCAACGCCATCACGTCGCACAGGTCCGCGCCGTGCACGACGCCGCGGAGCGTCAGGCGCACGCGTTGGAAGAAGGCCGGCAGTTCGAGGCCCTTTTCCTGCGCCCACTTGTTCGCTGACTCGCGCGACTCCGCCGCGGAGCGCTCGAGCAGTGACTCCGACGGCCGCCCAGTCGTTCCAGTCGCTACGCCTCTCGCGAGGGAGCGAGCCTCACTTGCCCACGACGATCTCGCGCACTTCGCCGGGTTGCAGCGTGAGGCGCAGCACTTCGGGAGTTTCGCTCTCTTGCGCCATGCTCCGCACCTCAACGTTTCCAGCGGGCGCCGACAGCGTTCCCACGGCGCCGCGCTCGAAACCGTCGATGTCAACGAGGTCTCCATTGACGTACACGCCATAGCTCTGCGCGCTCCTCGGCCCCTCGTAGCGGACACGCAACGTCGCGCCGCGTTCGAGGTGCAGTTCAACCTCCGGCGCCGTCTCGCCGGCGCTCACCCGGATGCCAGCGCGCATCGCGAACAGTCCGTCCGCGCCCGATGCGCTCACGGCGTACGTGCCCGGGGCAAGCCCCGAGAACTGGTGGCGCCCTTCGACTGTGCCGCCCATCCGGAAGCCATACAGCGCGCCTCGTTGGCCAATTCCGACCGACGCCGCAACCGGTTGGCCGTCGGGGCCGAACACGCGCAGTGGGATCGTCGCTCCAGGCCGCAGCCGCAGCACGAGGTCGCTCGCGCCGGCCTCGGCGACAAGTTCCTCGGACGGCGCGCCATCTGGAGTCTGCGCGCTGTCCGGGGCGCCCCGGACCATCGCGGTCAGGCGATAGGCCCCCGCTGGCAAGGGGCCCAGCGAGAACTCGCCGTCCTTCGACGTGCCCTCGAACAGGGCGAGGTCCGCTTCGACGGCGAGCGCCATGACCGCGGCCCGTGTAGCCGCGCCCGTGGGATCGAGCACTCTTCCGCGCAGGTAGAGGCCCGCGTCCGCGCGGACGACGACCTCGATCGTCTCGCCGTCGCGTTGGATCTTCACCAGCTCAGCGATCGGTGCGAGTTCTGCACTCGCACTCGAAGCACCGACGGTGCGACCGGATTTGGCCGGCGCCACGCCGACCCACCACAAGCCTCGAGCGACGTCGCGAAACTCGAAGCGCCCGGCCGCGTCGGAGCGCGTCGTCTCCACAGCAGTCTCGTAGCTCTCGAAGAGGTGGCGTTGCTCCATTCCAGCGACCACGCGCCAAATCTCTGCGTCTGCAAGCGGCGCGCCTGCGGAGGTTTCCACGCGTCCGCGAATCCAGGCGCCGGCGCCGAGGCGCACCTCGATGCGCCGCACTTCGCCGGGCGCGAGCGAGATGGGCTCCGCCTGCGTGGTGCTGCGCTCGCCAACGCGGACGCTCAGCTCGAGTGGAACCTCGGGAGGGAGTTCTTCGACACGCGCCATCCCATCCGCCGCGCTCGTGGCGCTCCAGCGAGGATCGTCAGCGAGGTAGAACGTTTGCGCGCCGCTCGAGGATTTCATGCGATAGCTATCGGTCCTAAGCGTCACGTGCGCGTCGGCGACCGGGCGCGCTCCGTCGAGCACGAGCACTTCGAGCGTCGCTGCGGCGTCGAGCGCGATCTCGAGCGCTTCCGCGCGCGTGGGGTGCGTGGTGTCGAGCGCGACGACGGTCCACGCGTGGCCCGCGGCGTCGATCCGTGCGAAGCGATCGGACCACGAGCGAAATCGGAACTCGAACACTCCGTCGCTGTCCGTGCTCACGCGCTGACGCGCACCTTCATCCACGCCGCGCTCGCGCTCTAGGACAACGCTCGCGCCGGCCAGCGGCGCTCGACTTTGCGCGTCGACGACGCGCCCGAAGAACGCACGGTCGGGCTCGCTCGCCGCACGAAGCTCGACGTCGAGGACCGCGCCGGGCTCGAGCGCCGGCACTTCGACGCTCACGTCCTTGCGGAACTCGCCTGGCGATCCGTAGCTCGAGACCTGATGGGCTTTCCCCGGCTCGACTTCGAGTTCCGCGCGACCCTCGTCGTCGGTCAGCGCTCCTTCGCCAATCGCCGCACGCCGGCCGCGGACGACTTCGACCAACGGTCTCTCTCGCCTGGGCAACACGAAGGCCGCGACTTCCCAACCGACGAGCGGCGCACCGGTATCCTTCGAGAGCGCGCGCACGCGCAGCGTCGCGGTTCGTCGGGCCTCCGGCGCAGCACGTTCGCTCGGCGTCTCGCTCCGCGAACTCGCGTCGACGCGCGCACTCGCGTTGTCGGCGGCTGGCGGCCCATCTACCGGCGTCGTTGCTGCAGCCGGCGCTGGTTCCGAATCCAGCGCGGCCGGCGAGTTGTGCGACGTCGCGGCGGTCGCATCTGTGTCTCCTGGCCGCAGCCAGAGCAGGAGGCCCACAACCGCGAGTGCTAGAACGACGAGCGAGCGCAAAACGAGCTTCATGGCGGGCCGTCAGTCTGACATGGGAGCCCACTCGACCGGCCCCCCCACCGCTCGCTCGGGCTTGCGATGGGGCGTGCGCCGGCGCCGACGTCGGCCCAGGGCCGAGCGTTCTCACGCCGCGAGCGCGGCCGCACTCGCTGCGCGTCAGCTCGCGAGGCGCGCGGCGGCGCGCTCCAGGCGCACGAGCACGCGCTCGGGCCCGAGCAGCACCATCACGTCGAACAGGTCCGCGCCGTGCACGACGCCGCTGAGCGCGAGGCGCACGGGCTGGAAGAAGGCCGGCAGTTTCAGGCCCTTTTCCTGCGCCCACTTCTTCGCTGACTCACGCAACTCCGCAGCGTCGACGCCGCGTTCGATGCGCGGCGCGAGCCAGGCGCGGAAGTCGACGAGCGTCTGCGCGGCGTTCGCGTGCTTGCGCACGGCGGCCAGCGGCTCGTCGGTCCACACGACGGCGTCGTCGGGCTGGAACAGGTACGCGATGCGCGGCGCGAGCTCGCTGTAGATGTGGATGCGCGCCTGCTCGCTCTTGACGACCTCCACGAACCACGCGCGCCGCGCGGCCAGATCCTCGGCGCTGGTGAGCTTCGCCGCGACGACGAACGGCGCGCACGCGTCGGCCAGCTCTTCGGGCGTCATGCGGCGCAGGTACTCGCCGGCCATCCAGCGGAACTTGTCGAGGTCGAAGATCGCGCCGGCCTTCTGCACGTCCTTGATGTCGAAGCGCTCGACCAGCTCCTTCACGCCGAACACCTCGGTCGCGCCGTCGAGCGCCCAGCCCTGCAGGCACAGGAAATTGACCACCGCGTCGCGCGGATAACCCGCGTCGCGGTAGTCCTGCAGCGCGGTGTCACCCGTGCGCTTGGAGAGCTTCTTGCCGTCGGTTCCGAGCATCAGCGGCAAGTGCCCGAACTCCGGCGCCTCGAGGCCGAGCGCGCGGTACAGCAGCACTTGTTTGGGCGTGTTGACGAGGTGCTCCTCGCCGCGGAAGACGTGCGTGATGCGCATGTCGACGTCGTCGACCACCACGCAGAAGTTGTAGGTCGGCGAGCCGTCCGAGCGGAGCATGACCCAGTCGTCGACTTCGGCGTTCTCGAAGCTCACGTCGCCGCGGATGTGATCGAGGAAGCGCGTCTGGCCCTCGGGCGTCTTGAAGCGCACGACGGCCTTCTCGCCCGCCGCGACGCGCGCGGCTGCGGCGGCCGGATCGAGCGCCATGCAACGGCGGTCGTAGGCGATGCGCTCCTTGCGCTCCTCCTGTCCCTTGCGCACTTCGTCGAGCCGCTCGGTCGAGCAGAAGCACAGGTAGGCGCGGCCCGACGCCACGAGCTCCCGGGCGACGGCGCGGTAGCGCTCGAAACGCTCGGACTGGCGGTACGGGCCGTGCGGACCGCCGACGTCCGGACCTTCGTCCCAGTTCAGGCCCAGCCAACGCAACCCTTCGAGGATCGCGCGCTCGTACTCGCGCGTCGAACGCTCGGGGTCGGTGTCTTCGATGCGCAGCAGGAACTGGCCGCCGTGGCGGCGCGCGTAGGCCCAGTTGAACAGGGCGGTGCGGGCGCCGCCGATGTGCAGCATGCCGGTCGGGCTGGGGGCGAAGCGAACGCGGACGGGACGGGTCACGGCAAGACTCCTTGGGAAACGGTCGAGCCGCGCAGGATAGCGCGAGGCCGCTTCGGCGCGCCGCGCGAGCCGTTGTCGAGTTCGAACGCGCCGCGTGCGAACTGGCTGCGTAAGGCGACGTTTCCAAAGGGCGCCCGTCTGGTTGCCGACGACAGCGAGCGCGACGACCACGCTGCGGCGAGTCGGAGCAACGAGCGCTGCCGAGCGAACGACGCGCGGCGATCAAGGCACGAGCGTCGTACTCCAAGGCGTGCCGAGAGTCTGAGCCCCCAGCGTGTTGACGAAGATCGGCTGGACGAACCATGTAACGTTCGGCGCGCCGGCGGGCAGCGGCGGAAAGCTCACGCTGGCGGCGAGTTGCCCGTTGGGGCCCAGTGTCCCGACCGGGCTCGGCGGCGGGATCAACGGGGAAGTCAAGTGCCACACCCCGCGGTGGGTCAGCGCGAGGTTGAAACTCGTCGCCGCGTCGAAGGCCAGGTACACAAGGTCACCGGGCTGGCCGAAGAAACTCGCTTGCGCCGCGGTCGCGCCCTGGAGCAACGACGGGAGCTCCATGGTCGGCGCGAGCGTTCCGTAGCGCGCCACGCTGGAGCCCGGCGCATGGTTGCGGTAGGTCCGACCTGACGGCCCGGTGAACACGTTGGAGCAGTTGTCGATCCCGGCGGGACCTCCGGCGAAATCGGCCCCGACGAACGCGCCGGTGGAAGGCGCGCCCACGAAGTACAACCCATCGCCGCCGCGACCGGTGAATTCGAGGAAGCAGCCCCCCGAGCACACATTGCTCGAGAGAAAGTAGGAACCACCTCTGCCGCCGTAGGCGCTCGAGCCGGCCGCCACGAACAGGCTGCCGTCGACCTGCGCTCCGGGTGCGCCGTCGGAGCCCGCCGCGCATCCGCAGTTGCAGCTCCAAAAGGTCTGCGTGCCGGAAATCCCAGCTTTGACCAACGCGCCGTACAGCGCGACGGCCGACCCCTCAACCATGACGCCGCGGGCGCCCGACTGGGACCAGCCATACCACGGTGCGTTGGGCAAGGCTCCGCCGCTGCCGTTGCCGCCGAGCAGCGAGCACTCGCTGAAGATCACGTCGCCGCTCATCGCGATGCGCGCTCCGGACTTCGGCCCGACGCCGACGCCCGTCCCGTCGGCGCCGAGCGCGTCGCAGCCCTGCACACGCACGGGCCCTGCACAGTTGAGGATCGACAGCGCCTCCCACGGCGGACCGGCTGGCAGCGGCGCTCGGATGTCGAGCCCGGCGAGCACCACGACGCGCGACGACGCGAGGTTCGTGATGCTCACCGTGCCCGTGCGCGGACGCTGCGCACCGGCGCCGAGGATGCGCAGGTCCTTGTCGATGACCTGGATCGCTCCATAGTCACCGGGCGCAACGACGATCACGTCGCCGTCCGCCGCGGCCTGGATTGCGGGCTGGATGTCGGTGAAGTGCGCTCCTCCAGCCCAGTTGACGGTCCACACGTCCGCGCGCGCAACATCGAGGCCAAGGACAACGACGGCGAGCGCAGAGCAACCGATGCGAAGCTTCATGTTTCGACCTGCCCTTCGGCGTGCAATTGGCGCGTCCGCCGCGGCGCGCCCTACATCGACGGTTTTATGGAAGCACGACAAAGTCCGCCCCCTCAAAGCGTAACAGCGGCGTCCGGCGCCGCCAGACGGATCGCGCGCACGAGTGCGCTCCGCACAGCAGAAGCACAAGTACGCGCGGCCAAGATCGGTCAGTTGGCGCGCGGCCGCGAGGTTGCGCTCGGGCCGATCCGACTGGCGGTTCGGGCCGTGCGGGCGCCGCCGATGGGCAGCATGCCATCGGGGCCGGGCGCGAAGCGAACGCGGACGGGACGGGTCACGGCAAGACTCCTTGGGAAACGGTCGAGCCGCGCAGGATGGCGCGAGGCCGCTTCGGCGCGCCGCGCGCGCGGGCTACATTCGCGCCATGACCCCGAACGCAAGCACGCCCAAAAGCGCTTCCACGTACCGACCCTCGCGCGAGATCGTGCGCCGCACGCCCAAGGTGCTGCTGCACGAGCACCTCGACGGCGGACTGCGGCCGCAGACGGTGCTCGACCTCGCGCGCGCGGTGAACTACACCGAACTTCCCGAGAGCGACCCCGCGCGGCTGCGCGAGTGGTTCTTTGAGGGCGCCAACCGCAAGACCCTGCCGCTGTACCTTGAGGGCTTCAAGCACACGATCGCCGTGATGCAGACGGCCCAGGCGCTCGAGCGCGTGGCGTTCGAGTTCATGGAGGACATGGCGCAGGACGGCGTGGTGTACGTCGAGGTGCGCTTCGCGCCGCACTTCCACACGCAGCGCGGCCTTGGGCTGGACGGCGTGATGATGGCGGTGTTGCGCGGCCTGCGCGCCGGACAAGAGAAGTTCGGCGTGGGCTTCGGACTGATCGTGTGCGCGATGCGCAACGAGCCCGAACACCTCTCGTTCCAACTCGCGGAACTCGCCGTCACCTTCCGCAGCCAGGGCTGCGTGGGCTTCGACCTCGCCGGCGAAGAGGCGGGCCACCCGGCCAAGGATCACCAACGCGCCTTCGACTTCGTCAAGCGCCAGAATTTCTCGATCACGATCCACGCGGGCGAGAGCTTCGGCCCCGAGAGCATCTGGCAGGCGCTGCAGTACTGCGGCGCGCACCGCATCGGCCACGGCACACGGCTGATGGAGGACATCGTCGTGTACGACCGCAAGGTGATCAAAATGGGCGCGCTCGCGCAGTACGTGCTCGACCACCGCATCCCGATCGAAGTGTGCCTGTCGAGCAACGTGCACACCGGCGCGACGCCCTCGATGCCCGAGCACCCCTTCCGCTTCTACTTCGACCGCGGCTTCCGCGTCACGCTCAACACCGACAACCGTTTGATGAGCCGCACCTCGATGACCGACGAGTGCACGATCGCCGTCGAACAGTTCGGCTGCTCGCTCGCCGACCTCGAGAAGATCGCCATCAACGGCATGAAGAGCGCGTTCCTGCACTACGAGGACCGCGTGCGCATCATCTTCGAGGCGATCAAGCCGGGCTACGCGAAGCTGCGCGAAGAGCTCGGGCTCACGCTCTGAGACCGCGATGAGGCCGCCCAGCGGATTGCACGGCCGCGTCGAGCGGCCCGTCTTCGAGAGCGCCGCGCTGCGCGGCAATCACGCGGGCGACCCGCACGTGCGCGAGGCGCCGGTGTACTTGCCGCCACAGGCGAGCGATTCGAACGCGCGCTTTCCTGTCGTCTTCCTGCTGTGCGGCTTCACCGGTGACGGTCGCGACTTCTTCGAGACGCACCCCTGGCGCCGGCACGTCGTCGCGCGCTTCGACGAGCTCGTCGCACGCGGCGAGGCGCCGCCAGCGATCCTGGTCGCGCCCAACTGCTTCACGCGCCTTGGCGGCAGCCAGTACGTGAACTCTTCGTTCCTCGGGAACTACGCCGACTATGTCGCGCGCGAGCTGCCCGAGTTCGTCGACGCGCACTTCCCCACGCTGCCTGGCCGACGCGCGCTCGTCGGCAAGTCCTCGGGCGGCTTCGGCGCGCTGCGCCTGGCGATGCTCCACCCGCGCGAGTTCCCCGCGGCGGGCTCGATCAGCGGCGACGTCGACTTCGAGCTGTGCTACGCGAGTTCGTTCCCCGCATGCTTGCGCGGGCTCGTCCCTTTCGGCGGCGACCCGGCGCGTTTCCTCGGCGAATTCGGGCGCGAGCCGGACCTGTCGGGCGACAAGCACGAGGTGCTCAACGTGCTCGCCATGGCCGCCTGCTACTCGCCGAACCTCGATTCGCCGCTGGGATTCGACTTGCCCTTCAATCTGCGCACCGCCGCGCGCATCGAACCCGTCTGGCGCCGCTGGCTCGAGTTCGATCCGCTGCACGCCTGCGAACACCACGCCGACGCGCTGCGCCAGCTCGAGTGGTTGCACCTCGAATGCGGCCTGCGCGACGAATACCACTTGCAGTGGGGCCTGCGGAAACTCTCCGACAAGCTGCGCTCGCTCGGCGTGCCGCACACGCACGAAGAGCATGCAGGCTCACACCGCGGCTTGGTCGAGCGCTACCTCGCGCTTTTGCCGCGCGTGGTTGCGAAGCTCGCCTGACCCTGTCCGCCCACTTCCGGTTCTGCTTCTGCTCTTCTCTGTCCTCCGTGACTCCGTGGCTCCTGTGTTCTTTCTGATCTCAGAGCAGAAGGAACACAGGAGCCACGGAGGCGCGGAGGTCAGACCGGAACAGAAGCAGCAGAAGAAGCACAAGGCGACGGCCGCATGACCCAGCCAGCGTCAGGGATAGCTCGCCTCGACCGCCATCTGCGGCCTACTTCCGGTTCTGCTTCTGCTCTTCTCTGTCCTCCGTGCCTCCGTGGCTCCTGTGTTCTTTCTGATCTCAGAGCAGAAGAAACACAGGAGCCACGGAGGCACGGAGGTCAGACCGGAAAAGAAGCAGCAGAAGAAGAACAAGAAGGCAACGGCCCAACGGCCCCGCCCGCGTCAGGGATAGCTCGCCTCGACCACGGTGTGGATCCCGCCGCGCACCAGGAAATCG
Source organism: Planctomycetota bacterium (assembly GCA_016795325.1). Taxonomy (GTDB): domain Bacteria; phylum Planctomycetota; class UBA1135; order UBA1135; genus WYBT01. The sequence continues at coordinate 562,414 of JAEUHY010000015.1, read as the reverse complement.
CCCTCGACCACCATCTTGCGCGGCGCGACGAGCGCCACGAGGTCGTCGAGGATCTGGTTGGTGACCGCCTCGTGGAAGGCGCCCTGGTCGCGGTAGGACCACAGGTAGAGCTTGAGGCTCTTGAGCTCGACGCAGCGCTCGGCGGGCGTGTAGCGGATGCGGATGGTGGCGAAGTCGGGCTGGCCGGTCTTCGGGCACAGGCAGGTGAATTCGGGGCACTCGAAGCGGATCTCGAACGCGCGGCCGGGGCGGGGGTTCGCGAACCACTCCAGTTGCTTCGTGGGCTGTGAAGGCATCGGGGAAATGTAGCAGCGCGGCGCACAGGCTTGGGCGCGAAGCGGTTTGGTAGTTTGGCCTGTTCTCACCCCCGACCCGGCGCCCCCACCGCACCCCAACGATGACTTCGTCCACCCGCCAGCGCGGCCTCGTGCTGCTCGCGCTGTTCCTGTCCGGACTTGCAGGCCTGATGCACGAGGTCGTGTGGGCCAAGCTGCTCGCCAACCTCACCGGAAGCACCGCCAAAGCGCACGCGGTCGTGCTCGGCGTGTTCATGGGCGGCTTGGCGGTCGGCGCCGTGCTGTTCGGCAAACGCTCGGACAAACGCGAACGCCCGCTGCTGGCGTACGTGGTGCTCGAGGTCCTGATCGGCCTGTACTGCATCGCCCTGCCCTGGCTCACGGGCGCGGCCGGCGCGCTCTACGAAAACCTCGCGGCGGCCACATTCGAGCAGCCGGGCCTGAAGACGGTTTTGCGCCTGTTCCTCTCGCTGGCCGTGATCACGATCCCCGCCGTGATGATGGGCGGCACGCTGCCCGTGCTCGCGCGCTACCTCGTCCAAGAAGTGGCCCAAACGCGCAAAGCGGTCGCGAGCCTGTACGCGCTCAACAACATCGGCGCGGTCATCGGCTCGGGCGTGGCCGGCTTCTACCTGCTGCCCAAGTTCGGCATCTACGGCTCGCTGGTCGCGGCGTCGTCGCTCAACTTCATCGCCGCCGGCCTGGTGTGGCTCGCCGACACGCGCACGACCCCGAACACGCCGCTCACGGAACACGAGGCGCCGCCGAGCGAGCACTACACCCGCGGCCAATTCACCGCGACGCTGTGGGCCCTCGCGCTCGCCGGCTTCGCCGCGATGGGCTACGAGATCGTGTACCTGCGCATCATCGCGCTGGGCTTCGGCTCGTCGACCTTCTCGTTCACGGTGATGCTGATGTGCTTCATCACCGGCATCGGCTTGGGCTCGGGCGTCATTTCGCTCATCAACGTCAAGCGCCCGATGGCGCTGCTGGCCGTCTCGCAGTTCGGCGTGATCGCGACGGTGCTGCTGTCGACGTACGTGGTCGACCACCTGCCGTACTGGGTCAGCTCGATGCGCACGGAGCTGCTCGTGTGGCCCGATGACCTGAACGAAGTGCACGCCACCGGCGAGATCGCCAACGGTTTCGAGAAGTTCCTCACTGGCCAGGCGCTGATCTGCTTCTTGATGCTGATCCTGCCGACGATGTTGATCGGCATGGGCTTCCCGCTGGTCTCGCAGATCCAAGCGCGCAGCGCGGCGAGCATCGGCGGCACGGTCGGCTCGACCTACGCCTGGAACACGATCGGCAACGTGCTCGGCGTGACCGTCACGAGCTTGTTCCTGATGCCCAACCTCGGCATCGACGGCGCGCTGCACTTCAACATCGGCCTCAACTTCGCCGCTGCACTGCTGCTGCTCTTCGCCGCGAAGGAATTCCCGCTGTTCGAGCGCGGTCTGACGGTGGCGGCGACCGCGGCCGTGGTCGTGTACTACGCCACGAGCCTGTCGCACTGGAGCTACACGCTCAACCACGCCGAAGGCCACCTGCGCCTGCGCCGCCCGCTGCCGGAGCCCTACGCGAGCAACGCACTCGTGCGCTCGCGTTATCCGGCGACGAACTTCGAAGCGTGGAAGACCAAGCACATCCGCGACGCCGACCCCAAGAAGGACGGCTGGGATGACTTCCGGCTCTACGAAGACGCCGATGCCACCGTGATGGGCGTGCGGCGCGACCGCAACGCGGCGATCTACATCAACAGCAAGGGCGACGCGTCGACCGGCCCGCTCGACATGATCACGTTCGTGCTCTCGGGGCACCTGCCGATGCTGTTCAACCCCGATGCGAAGGACGTGATGGTCATCGGCCACGGCTCGGGCGTGACGACCGGCGCGATGAGCCTGCATCCGTCGGTCGAGCGCATCGACGTGGTGGAGATCTCCGGCGCTGTGCTCAAGGCCGACGAGCTCTTCAAGCCCTTCAACCACGACGTGCTCGCCAACCCCAAGACGCACGTCTACCTCGACGACGCGCGCACGTTCTTGCGCACCGTGCCGCGCAAGTACGACCTGATCGTCTCGCAGCCCTCCAACCCCTGGATCGCGGGCATCGGAAGCCTGTTCACCGACGACTTCTATCGCGACTGCAAGGCGCGCCTGAATCCGGGCGGCGTGATGATGGTCTGGTTCCACCACTACGAGCAGTCGAGCACCGAGGGAGACAACCGGGCGATCGAGCTGATCGTGCGCACGATCAACTCGGAATTCCCCTACGTGCAGGCCTTCCTCTCGCACGCGGGCGACGTGATCGGCCTCGCCTCGATGGAGCCGATCAAGCCCGACTTCGCGCGCATGGAGGAGCGCTTCGACCTGCCGCAGATCCGCCAGGACCTCGGCCGCGTCACGTGCTTCAACCTGATCAGCGTGCTCGCGTACCACGGCATGTCGCCGGAGCGTTTCCGCGCCATGGCGAATCCGGACGGTCCGCTCAACACCGACGACCACCAGCTGCTCGAGTACATCGGCGCGCGCAACATGTTCATCGGCCGCGATGCCGACCTGATGATCAAGGACACGGGTTTCGAGTTCGCCCAGGACGGAACGAGCCAACAGTTCTTCCTCGATCAGTACCTCGCGTGGCGCGCCGCGCAGGGCGACCCCGCCTCGCGCGCGGAGTTCGACATCGCCTACCAGATGATGCGCAACATCCTGGGCAAGGAGCACCGCTGCGTGGATCTGCTCGGACGTAGGCGCGACGCCGCGCTCGCCGCCAGCAGCACGCCCGCCGCGTCGAGCTCGAACCGCGCCTCGCGCGGCGCGATGCCGAGCCTCGATCAGATGAGCTTCTCGGAAGCCTTCAACTGGGGGCAGTACGTCCTCGCGACCCAAGGAGCGGAGGCTGGGCTGCCCTACTTCCAACGCGCGACCGAGCTCGAGCCCACGCACGCGCAGGCCTCGGCGACCGTCGCGAACATCCTGGTGGGCAGCAGCGGACGCATCGATCTGGCGACGGCCGAGCTGCAGCGGGTGATCGACGCCGGCACGCGCCGCACCGATCCGAGGCTGCAGCTGGCGCAGTTCGCGATGCGCGCGGGCCCCAGTGAATTCCCGCTGGCGCGCAAGCTGCTGCTGGAACTGGTCGCGGAAGAAGAGAATCCGCGCGCGCTGCAGTTCCTCGGCGAACTCGAGGGCATGGGTGACAACTACGGCGCGGCCCTCGTGCTCTGGAAGCGCGCCTTGGAGCGCGACCCCGGCATGCTCGAGGTCTCGCTCAACTACATCTGGCTGCTCAAGAATGAGGCCTTGAAGCCTGGAGTGTCGGACGAACGGCGCGACGAGCAGTTGCAGCTGGCCTACTCCGAGGCGCTGTGGGCCACCTTCAAGCACCCTGAGAACGAGCGCGCGAAGGAACTGCTGCGCGAGATCGAGCCGCTGATCAATCCCGCCCAGTGACGCGACCAGGAGCGCGCCCACGAGCGCGCCCAGCAGCGCACTCGAGCGGAAGTCAGCGCGCGCCGCCGCGAAGGCGTTGCACGGCGACGCGCTCGACGCGCACTTCGAGCGCCCAACCGAGCGCGTTCACGCCGCGTGCGCGCGCCGCCTCGATCCAGGCGCGCGCGCCCGGCACTCGCACGCCGCCGTCGGCTTCGAAACGCGCCGCAAGCTCGACGCATTCGAGGCGCTCGAAGTCGACGCACACCAGCGCGCACTCCAGGCGCGGATCGCGCTCGCGCGCGGGCGCGACGCTCGCCACGAAACGCCAGTCGTCGCCCTCGATCGACGGCTCGGGCTCGAGCGCCGGCGCCGGCAGACGCGGAGCGAGCAACGCGCTGTCGATGCGGCTCCAGCCGGACTCGGACCAGATCAGACGCACGGGCTCCGACGCGAGCCAGTCGGGTGCGCGCGAGAGGTCGAAGCTCGCCTGAGCGGCGTCGCCGAGCACGGACCACACGCCTTCGACGCGGCCCTCGCGCTCCGGTTGTCCGTCGCGAGCGATCGACTTCCAGGCCATGACCGGCGGCTTGGAGCTGTCGACCGGCGTCTCGAGCATCACGCTCAGCGCGCCGAACTCGAGCGGCTCACATTCGAGCTCGGGGGATCGTCCTTCGCGCTGCCAAGTCACTGGCGCGCGGCTCGACGAACTCGGCCGCAGCGCGCCGATCACCCAACGCGCGCGCGCAGGGTCCTGTGACTCCACGCGCCACCACCACCGCTCGCTCGAAGACTCGCCGCGTGCACGAAGCGCGTCGGAGTGCTCGGAATCCAGCCACAGCGCAAAGGCCGCAGCGGGCGCGTTGCGCCACGGGCCGCGTTCGAAGGCGCGCACGCCGAGCACCCGTTGCGGCGCATCCACGACCAGCAGCGGACGCTGTCCCGACGCGTAGTCGAGCTGACCGTGCAGCCCCTCCACCTCGCGCGCGGCCGCGGAGTGCGCCGTGGCGGCCGCGTGGGACAGCGCGGCGTAGAGCAGCGCCACGAGCGCGGGCAGCAGACTGCGCGCCCAGCCCGAACGCGACGTGATCGCGATGGCGCTCGCAGCTGCGACGGCCGCGCAGGACGCGAGCAGCGTGTCGGCGTCGGCGAGGTCCTGCGGATGCACGCGCAAGCGCTGCGCGGCGAGCTCCGTCGCGCCCAGCGCCAAGGCGCAGCCGGCGAGGATCCAGCCCCACAAACGCGGCGCCGAACGCGCGGCGGAAAGCAGCGGATGGAGCGTGGCGAGCGCAGCGAGGCCGGCGAGCACGAAACCCGGCGCGCCGGTGACGTGCACGTTGACGGCGAGCAGCAACATGCCCAGTCGCTCGACGACCACCGCGGCGGTTTCGACGGGCGCATTCAGCGCGTCGGCGAGCGCCGCGAGCTCCGCGGGCACGCGCACTTCGCCCAGAGCGAACGAACGCAGCAGGCTGTCGAGCGCCACGAGCGCGCACGCGACGGCGAACGCCGCCGCGGCGGAGCGCCGCTTCACGCTCGGCGTTCGGCTGCGTCCCGACGCGGCGTACTCGGTTCCGGCCAGCCACAACGGCAGGGCCAGCGCGGCGCCGTGGAACGTGCTCGCGAGCGCGGCGAGCAGCGCGGCTGCAGCGATGCGGCGCGGGTCGCGCAGCTTGCGCCCGTCGACGTACAGCACGAGGCACCCCAGCGAAAGCGCGAGCGCAACGAGCGCGGGCCCGGCGCGCACGGCGCCCAGCGCTCCCACGGCGAGCGGATGCAGCGCAAACAGCATCGACGCGGCCCAGCTCGAGGCGCGAGCCAGCTCGGCGCCGATCCAGGGTTCGACCAGACGTCGCACGAGCCGTCCGAGCAGCCACGCGGCGACGAGCAGCAACACGACGTTGTGCGCGCGCCACAGCAGCGGCCCGTGGTCCATGTAGGCCGCGAGAAACACGCTGTCGAGCGCGCCGATCCAGGTGACGGCGCCGACGTGGCCGTTCAAGGGCTCGAACAGCGCCGCGTCCGCGCTGGAAGCGACGCGCTCGAGCTGTTCGAGCAGCGCCAGCTCCTCGCCGCGCAGGCCGTGCTCGAAGAGCGGATTCCAGGCCCACAGGGCGAGCAGGGCGAAACAGAGCGCGACGAGCGGGCGTCGCAGGTGCGAAGGCATGGGCGGCGGATTGTAGGCGCCGCTGGCCCCGAAGTGACCTGCCGGAGCGCAGCGGATTCGCGCGCACAGGTGAGCTGCTGCGCAGTGTCGCTCCCGGGGGCGAGCGCAGCACTCCTACCTCCGGCGGCGCGTGTGCACCCGGAGCCGTGGCGCTCGTCGACGCGTGGATGCGAACGCCGCGCGACCCAACGTCGCGATCGACGGCGGCTGCGCGCCGCGTGCTTCCACGTCCCTCGCAACGCTCGCGCGCGCGACGTGCGGTGGGATTCGCCCGCCCTCGTTGGTTCCGAGTCACGCGCCCGCTCTGTCGTTGAACGGCGCACCGAGTGCGCCGGCTCGGCGATGGTGGCGTAGCTAAGTTCGGTGCGTTCTCCGGCGGGCCCGACGATCCCCGGCGCGGGCGCACATCGAGAAGTTGCACGCCGCGGCGGCTTCGCGGCCTGCGGCGAAAGGGCTCGGCCTTCTTTCGCACGAGTCGCCTGCGAGCCCGCGATCTCTTCCGCGCGCGCTGCGCCCAGGAGAAGGCGCCCGGGCGGCGTCGCGAATGCCCGCAGCGCGCCAGCTCGCGCGCCAGCTCGCGCGCCACGGTTCGCGCCCCGCGGGCGGCGCGTCGCGCGAAGACGCTTGCCTGTTGCTCGCGCCGCTGCGTAGCCTCGGGAAGAGCATGACGCCTCCCCGCGCCCCGCGATGGACCGCCGGTGTCGCCGCGGCGCTGGCGCTGGTCCTCGCGCTGGCCTGGCGCTTCAACTTCCTCGTCGACGACGCGTTCATCTCGTTCCGCTACGCGCGCCACCTCGCGCAGGGCCACGGCCTGGTGTGGAACCTCGGCGAGAATCCGCCGGTCGAGGGCTTCTCGAACTTCCTGTGGGTCCTGCTGTGCGCCGGATTCGAAGCACTCGGCGCCGACGTGCTCGTGTGGAGCCGCGTGGCGAGCGTGGTGTGTGCGCTGGCGCTGACCTGGCTCGTCGCGCGCTGCGTCTCCGCGCGTGCGGACGACACGAGCACGAGTTGGAGCACGCTGATGTTCGCCTGCTTGCCGTCGATCGGCGTGTGGGCCACCGGCGGCCTCGAGACGATGGCCTTCTGCCTCGCCGTGTTCGGCTGCTTCGAAGCTCTCGTGCGCCACGGCGCGGCGTGCGCTCCAGTCCGCGCAGCGCTGTTCGCGGCCGCGGCGGTGCTGCTGCGCGCCGACGGCTTCGTGTGGCTCGCCTGCGCCCTCGCGAGCGCCGCGCTCGTGCGCGCGCTCGACGCACGAGCCGAGTCCACGCACGACACGGGTTCGCAACCCTCGGCATGGCTCGCGCTGCGCCCGGTTTTCGCCGCTGCTGGCGCCGGAGCGCTCGTCCTCGGCGCCTACCTCGCCTGGCGCCACAGCTACTTCGGCGAGTGGGGCCCGAACACAGCGCGTGTGAAGGTCCACCTGGGAGCGCTCGCGCTCGAACGCGGCTCGAAGTACGTCGCCAGCCTCTCCTTGAGCGTGCTCACGGTCCCGCTGTTCCTCGCGCTCGCTGTGTGGGCGCTGCGCCGCGACACGACCCGCCTGGCCGCCCCCGCATTGCTGTTCATCGCCGCGAGTTGGAGCTACGTAGCGCTCGTCGGCGGCGACTGGATGATGATGCACCGCATGCTCGCACCCTCGCTCGCCTTCGCGGCGTTGGGCGGCGCGGCGGGACTGGCGGCGCTGAACTCCGCGCGCGTACGCGCGGGGATCGGCGTGCTCGGTTGCGCGTTGGCGCTCGCGCCGGGATTCGATGTGCACGCCACGCCGCGCGCGCTGCGCGAGCTCGCACACTTCCGCTGGAGCCAGGAGTACCGCAGCGAACACGCGATGTGGCGCAAGGGCGTCGACGACATCGAAGAGTGGATCGCGATCGGCCGCGCGCTCGCGTTGCACACCAGGCCCGGTGAATCGATGGCGCTGGGCAACATCGGCGCCTTCGGCTACTTCCCCGAGAACCTCGTGGTGCACGACCAGCACGGCCTGACCAACAAGGCCCCGCTCGTCGCGGCGCAACCCGACGGCCGCGGGATGCCCGGCCACGACTTCAAGGTCGACCCCGCGGCCTTCGCCGGCCTCGACATCACGTACCTCAACGCTCGGATCGTCGCCGCCGACCAGCCCTACGCCGAGATCCCCGAGAACTGGCGCGAGAGCGACGCTGCGGGGCGTGTTCGCCCGAACGCCAAGGCGCTCGAACGCTTCGAGTTCCTGGAGAAGCCGCTGCCGCCCGAACAGGGCTTCGCACCCGGTCGAGTGCTGCTGCTGATCCGCGTACGCTGAGAAGTCTCAGCGGCGCTCGAGCACGTACAGATGGTCGGGCCCGAAACGGCCCTGCGCCTCGCGAACGGCGATGTAGTACGTCCCGGTCAGCGCGGGAACGAAAGCGAGCGAAACCGCCGGCTCGAACTCGGCGATGCCTTCCGTGAACGCGAAGTTCGCGGCCATCGTGCTCGTCGCCAGCTCGTTGAGCGCGGGCGAATCGTCGTAGACCACCAGCGCCACCGCCGCCGTCGAGCCCCACGAACCACGCTCGCCCGAGCCGCCGTTGGTGGCCCATCCGGCGTAGCACTGGAACACGTACAACCGGCCGGCCTCGAGGTCGACGCGGTACAGGTCCTCGTCCGAGCCGTTGGTGTCGAAGGCGCCGACCACGCGTGCGTTCGGCGCCAGCAAGGGCGCCTGCGGACGCGCGTCGTTCGGCTCGCTCTCGACGCTGCCGCTGCGCACGACGCGCACACGCGCGCGGTAGGTCGCGAGCGAACCGTCGTGCGTCATGTGCACGAAGTACGTGCCGCTCTGCGGAGCGATGGCCGACAGCTTGCGCGAGATCCACGAACCTCCGCCCTGCAGCGGAGTGACTCCGTCAGGCCGCAACAGGCCGGCCACCGCCACTCCGGTGCGGTCGTCGCAGTTCGAACCGTCGAGCACGTGCACTTCGAACATGTCCCCGGCGCCGAGCGCCACGGCGAAGTAGTCCTCGTCGCCGCGCGTGACCGAACCTTCGATCCACACGCCGAGCGCCAGCGGCTCCGCGTTCGCAACGCTGTCGTTGTTCAGGCTCTCGAGCAGGACAGCCCCGCGCGGCGTCACGCCGTGCACGAGCATGTACTCGCCTGCCACGGCGCCGCGCGCTTGTTCGACGCGCAGGAAGTACTGGCCAGCCGCACTCAGGGCGTACTCGAAGCGCGGATCGGCGAAGTGCGTGTTGTCGCTCGTCGCGAGCTCGGTCACGCCGTCGCTCGCCAGAAGCGTCAACGCCATGTCGAGGTAGTCGCCCGCGCCCGCGAGCATCCCGCCGCGCTCGGCGTGCAGGTCGAAGCTGACCAACGCGGGCGCCGCGACCTGGATCGAATAGACGTCGACGTCGCCCGGCGACTGCGCGCCGAACAGCGCGCCGGGCGCGAGCGGCTGCGCCGTGGCGACTGTGTCGTTGACGCCGCTCACGCCGAGGTTTTCCTGCTCGAGCGCCGTCGTGCCGAAAGCCGCCTTGCGCAGCCGCACGATGTAATCGCCGCCGCTGGGATCGCTCGCGATCGCGCGCAAGCGGATCAGGTACTGGCCGTCGAGCGGCGCACGCAGGAACGAGATGTCGAGGTCTTGCGGGCGGTGTCCGAAGCTCGGCGCACCGGAGGCGGAGGCCGGAAGAAAATCGTGGCTGCGCCACAGCGTCAGTCCGTCCGGCTCGAACACGTCGACGCGCACGATGCCGGGCGTGGGGTTGGCATCCCACGTGCCCTGGTCGGCGCGCGCCGCAAAGATCTCGAGTTGCACCACCTCGCCGCGCGCGAGTTCGACTCTCCACCAGTCGATGTCGCCGGCGGCTGCCAGACTGCCTTCGCCGGGCTGTCCCACGAGCAGGCTGTTCGCGCCGCCCGGTGCGTCGTTCGGTTCGGCCTCGCCGATGGCGAGCAGCGGGCTCGAACCTCCGCCTCCGCCGCCCCCGCCGCCGCAGGCAGTCACACCCAGGAGCGCACCGAGTGCGAGAGCGCCCAGGGCGGCGGTGGTCGAGCGCGGGGAAGTCAGTGTCATGGAGTGGAGTGGAATGGGTACGAGCAGGCCCAAGTTCGGCGCAGCCCCTCGCCAGGAATAAGATGCGCTAAGGAACCAAGAAGCGAAACGGGCCGCGGAGCGAGAAATTCCGCCGTCGCTCGAGTTCATCGGAATCGCGCGGATGCGGACCGTGCGCGGCGCGCTTTTGGACCGACGGGGAAGGATGCGGGGGGCCGGAAGGAAGTTCCGCACCGGGCGCGAGGCGCCTCGGCGCGATGAGATTCCCGTCACGGCGCGCGCCGCCGAGCGCGCTCGCGGGCGCTTGGCGCGGCGTGCGTGGGCGCGTTAGAAGGACGCCATGAGCACCACGCTGTCCGTCTTCACTCCTTTGCTCGACGCCGCGCACGGCGTCTCCCCCCAAGCCCCGGCGGCAGCCGTCGCGGAGCTCACGCGGCGCCTCGATCCCCGCGGCCCGGCGGCGCAAGCGCTCAACCGTGAGCTCGTGCGGCTCCTCGAAGCCGGCGAAATCGCGCAGCGCGGCGCACCGCCGGTGAAATACGGGCGCGTCGCGAAGGCGACGGAAGCGACGCACGATTTCTCGATCGACGTGGTCGACATGACCGGCCCCGGCCCGCGCCACCGCCATCCGCGCGGCGAGCTCAACTACTGCATCGCGCTCGAGGGCGCGCCGACGTTCATGGGCCAGGCGCCGGGCTGGGTGGTCGAGCCCCCCGGCTCGGAGCACGTGCCGACGGTCGCGGGCGGCCGCATGTTGATCGTGTACCTGCTGCCGCAGGGCGAGATCGAGTTCCTCGCGAGCTGACGCGAGAGCGCGCGCCGCGCTGCGGCGGCGCCCGCCCCACGGCTATACTCTTCGCCCTTCTAAATCGACCGCAGCAACTCGACCGCAGGTCGTCCCCACCGTTCACCGTCGCCCCGCCACGCGCGCCCCCCCTCACAGATGCAGCTGACCACCCTCGAAATCCGCAAGGGCTTCCTCGTCGACTACCAGGGCCGCATGTGCACGGTCATCGACTGGAGCATCATGCGCAACGACCGGCGTCAGTACGTGTTCGTCACGCTGCGCGACCTGCTCAGCGGGCGCGTGATCGAGCTCAAGGAGCACGGCGACACCAAGTTCGAGGTGCTCGACAAGGACAACATCGAGCTCACCCACTCGTACAACGACGGGCTCGAAGAAGTGTTCTACGACAAGGACGGCGCCGAGTTCCGCTGCCCGGCCGCCGCCGCCAAGGACGCCCTCCTGTGGGAGTGCGACCACTACGTCGGCCTGTTGGTCAACGGCGTCCTCGTCACGGTGAGCCTGCCGCAGACCATCATCGGCACGATCGCCGACTGCCCGCCGCCGATGAAGGGCGCCAACGCGAGTTGGAAGGACGCGACGCTGAGCAACGGCGTCAAGCTCAAGGTCTCCAACCTCGTCAACGTCGGCGACAAGGTAAAGATCAACAGCGACACGATGGAGTTCCGTGAACGCGTATAGCGCTGCGGGACGAAGCGTGTGAGTGAGGCCGCGGCGCTCGAAGGCCGCGGCGATCGTGGGGTTGCTGCAGGCGACCGCGCCGCGGGTCGACGGGCGCGGCGCGCTGAGTCGACGGCCAAGTGCGCCCTGAGTGGATGGCGCGGTCGGTCGACTGGCGTTTTCGGGCCGAGAATCGCGCGCTGCGTCGAGCTCGTCCGAGCTCGCGCAAGCGATCAGTCGAGCGGCACGAAGCGCAAGTCGATGGACCAAATCGGACGCGGCCAGAGCCGAGGCCTGCCCAAACGGTGCGCCGGAACCATGGACTCCGGACCGTTGAAGTTGTGCTCGAGATCGATGCCGAGAGTCTCTGCCGTGATGGCGGATCCAGCGCCGTTCCAGGAGAGCAGTTCCTGCGAACTACAGCCCTCGCTGTCATCACGCCAAAAGTAGAGCGTGCCGCCCGAAAAGTCCGGCGAGACGCCGTGGCTGAGTTCGGTCGGCCAAACGTCCAAGGGTTGCGCTACCCAGTCGCTTGCGGCCGCAAAACCGAGCCCCTGACAGCGCGTGCGAATCGACCGACAGACGCAGCAGACCTCCATGCCGAGGAGGTAGTCGCCTGGCGGGAGCGTCACCTCGAGCTCGGCAAGCAACACACGGTCGCGGCGCACTTCGCGCATCAGAACGCCCACTTTCGCTGCAACGGCCAAGCGCAGAAGTCGAGGGAACCGCGTCGGATGCACATCGCAGTGCTTGCGGCCTGAACTCGAGTCGATGGCAGCGACGGCAGTGTGCTCGGGCGAACCGAGGCGTGGAGACTCGCTCACCGCGACAAGCTTGGAACGGGAGTCTGGGAACGTGCCGGCCGCCGCTTCGCCCCATTCTCGGATACGACTCCAGGCTTCGGCCGCGCCAATTTGGCTCGACGCGCTTTGTGAAGTTTGAGGCGCGGTGCTCGTGGGTCCGCTGCGCTCACAGCTCAGCACCGCGAGGATCGCCAGCGCCGTCATGGTCGCCCGCTGACGCGCAAGAGCCACGAGGTTCGGGGTGTCCAAGGTCGACGATCGGCGGAGCGAAACTCGCGGCGCACGTGCCGCCACTGCGGTGATATCCGCGAGGCCGCGCCCGGCTACGGCCCCGGCCACTCAGCTCGGGGCGGACGGAGTTTCTTCGATCTCGAGTTGCAGGAGGCGCAGCGGTCGAGTTCGCTTCTTCGAAGGACTGTTCGGCTCCAAGACTCCGCGGCGATCCAGGGCGTAGTCCCAAACAACCACACGACCGTACTGTTGGTTCGAGTCCGCGCCGATCTTGCACACACCTTCGCCGCGTGTGTTGCGAACCAAGATCAGGCCTGCACCGGAGCACGGATCCACGCCGATGGAGAGCAAGTTGTCGCCCATGGAGTCCACGACTTGCACGTAACCGTGCTTTTCGTCCGCACTGAGCACGAGGACCGGCTTACCGTCGGAGCCCGTGATCTCGAGCCGCTCGGTTCGAAGCGTTGAGCCGTTCGACGACGCCAACGCGCCGAAGAGGAAGGCCACGGTCCGTGCGCTGGAAGCCGCGGCTGCATTGGCGACGATCATCGAGCCTCCTTGCTCGGACGGATGCGGATCGAGGTGCATGTGGGACTGTGCCTGGCGACGCACCCTTCGCCGCGGCGTGAGCCGGCGCCTGCGTGCGTGCATCGGTGATCCGATACCGCCGGGAGCTGCGCGTCACGCCGCGATGAGCGCAACGGTTCTTGACCTGCGTGTAGACGCAGCTGCGGACCCGAACTTCCGCAGCGGACGCAAGAGACGTCGCGGGACTTTGTCACGGACGCACGAGCAACGCCGCGGATGTTCGTGCAATCCGTCGGCGTAGCGCGCGCACGAACCTCGGAGCGTCGAGATGTGGACGACTCACGGCGCCGAGCGCCAACCTGCGAATTCGGACACTCGAGCTTTCCAGCGCGGCGCGCATTCGTTCCGCTGTGTGCGTCGTCCCACGCTCAGCGCAAGCCCACGGCCGGAGCCCAACATCGATGAACTTCCTGCTGCTCGTGTTCCTTTCTCTCGCCGTCTTCAGCCACCGAGCGCTCGCGCAGGGACAAGCGCAGACGGGCGGCGGCCCCAAGCCTCTGAAAGTGTTCGTGCTCGCGGGGCAATCGAACATGCAGGGCCACGCGCACGTGCGGACGTTCGACTCGCTGGCCGCGGACCGCAAGACGGCGCCGCTGCTCGCGCAGATGCGCGACGACAAGGGCCAGCCGCGCGTGTGCGAGCACGTGTGGATCTCCTCCGTGGGCTGCTTGGGCGACGCCTACTCGGACCTGCAGGAAGCCAGCGGGCGGTTGACAGTCGGCTTCGGCGCGCCCGAGGACAAGATCGGCCCTGAGTTCACCTTCGGCCTGACGCTGGAGAAGCTGCTCGGCGAGCCGATCCTGATCATCAAGACCGCCTGGGGCGGACGCAGCCTGCACACGGATTTCCGGCCGCCGAGCGCGGGTCCGTACGCGTGGAGCGAGTACGAGCTCGAACGCTGCAAGGAGCGCGGCGACGACCTCGCCAAGCTCCGCGCCGAGAAACTCGAAGCCACGGGCGTGTACTACCGCGAGATGATCAAGCACGTGAAGTTCGTGCTGGCGGACATCCAGCGCGTCGTTCCCGAGTACGACCCGCAGCAGGGGTTCGAACTTGCGGGCTTCGTGTGGTTCCAGGGCTTCAACGATCTCGTCTCAGATTGGACGTACGACAAGCAGATGGAACCGGGCGGCTACGACCTGTACGCCGAGCTGCTCGCCCATCTCATCCGCGACGTCCGCAAGGACCTCGCGGCGCCGAAGCTGCCCGTCGTCATCGGCGTGATGGGCATCGGCGGCCTGAAGGAAGACAAGCTCGCGCCGCAGATGCACCTGCGCCAAGCTCAGAGCGCGCCGACACGCCTGCCCGAGTTCCGAGGCAACGTGGTCGCCGTCGAGACCGCGGCTTTCTGGGACGACGAGTTGGAAACGCTGCAGCAGCGCCTGGAGCGTGTGCACGAGGAATTCGATCGCGAGGCCGCGCGCAACCCGAAGTGGACCGACGAAGAGCGCGATGCGCAGCGAGCGAAGGCGGTCGCGAAGGAGTTTTCACGCGATGAGTTGAAGCGCCTGGAGGGCGTTTCGAACGGCGGTTACCACTACCTGGGCGCCGCGAAGATCATCGCGCCGATCGGCGTGGCCTTCGCCGAAGCGCTCGCGACGCTGCGCCGCACGGAGCGGCGGAAAACGAAGTAGACCCGCGCGCGCGATTCCGACTCGCGTAGCGCGCGTTCGCGGCGCACCGAGTGAGGCCGCGCCTCCGAGTCCACTCGCAGGAGGCGCCGAATTCAGGTCTTTCCCTCTCCTCGTGATCGCAGCGGCCACGCTCACCACGAACTCACGGGGCGTCGTGCTGCAGTTGGTTCGAAGCTCGCGCAAAAGGCTGCAGGAGCAGGCGCCGTGGGCCCACGGCCAGCGCTCCCTGTCGGCGCTTGAACGACGCCGCCGCAGCACCGTTCGAAGGGTGCATGTCGCGACGTAACCGCGGCCTGCGTGCGCTTCATGGCGCGCCCACCCATGAGCCAAGAACTCGTTTCCGCACTGCAGAAGCAGAACCGTCTCCTCAAGTCCGTGCTGGCGCTCGGCGCCGTTGCATTCGCCGTCTCGATCAGCCTGGCGGCGGCGCAGGACAAGACGCGCATGCGCGAACTCGACGTCGAGCGCATCAACATCGTCGGGGCCGACGGCAAGGCGCAACTGGTGATCGCGAACCGCGCGCGCCTGCCCGGTGTGGTGATCGACGGACAGGCTTCGTCGGACCACCGACAGATGCCCGGCCTGATCTTCTACAACGAGGCGGGTGACGAGTGCGGCGGGCTCATCTGGAAGGGCAAGCTCGACTCGCAGGGCAAGCCCGAAGCGGGCATGCACTTCTCGATGGACCGCTTCGGCGGCGACCAGCAGCTGGCCCTGGGGCACTACGAGGACAGCGGCTTCATGAGCTCAGGGCTCAACGTGTACGACCGCGGCCTGCACAAGGAGTACGCGCCGCTGTGGGACGCGATGCAGAAGGCGCCTGCGGGCCCGGAGCGCGACAAGCTCGCGCAGCAGTGGGAAGAAGCGGGCGGCCGCCAGACACCGCGTGTTTTCGTGGGCAAGACACGCGGCAAGTCGTCGGCCGTGATCCTGTCCGACGCGCAGGGTCGCGCGCGGATCATGATGCTCGTCACTCCCGAGGGCGAAGCGCTGCTGCAGTTCCTCGACGAACAGGGCGAGGTGACGCAGAGCTATCCGCAGGCTGCGAAGTAGAGCGGCGACCTGACGAGTTCCGCGCAGCGCGCGCGCACGCGCGGCGCCGGGACAGAAGCACTCAACCGCAGGAATCGAGGTCTTCGATGTCCTGCGGCTCGCCCGCGCGCACGGCTTGAGGCCGCGGACGGCCGCCGCCGCCGCGCTTGAGCGCGCGTAGGAACGGCTCGACCAAGTCCTCGCGCTCGGCGTCGGCGAGGGCTTCGAGAACCAGCTTCTTGTTCTCGGGGTCCTTCCAGCGCACCAGGGCCTTCTGCAGTCGGCGCTCGCGGCCGCCGCGCGGCACGTAGAGCTCCTTGAGCGTGATCGGATCCTTGCCGGTCGTGTACTGCACGCAGGCGCGCGTCATCGGCAGCGGGATGAACTCCTGCACCTGCTCGGGGCTGTAGTGCCGCTCGAGCAGTTTCTCGAACAGGATCACCGCGTCCTTCATGGTCGTGCCCGGGTGGCCGACGATGAAGTAGTTGACCAAGTGCTGGTCCTTGCCCATCGACGCGCACTCTTCCTTGTAGTCCTTCTCGTATTCCTCGTAGACGTCGAAGGAAGGTTTGTTCATCGCCTCGAGCACCGCGGGCGACGCGTGCTCGGGCGCGAGCTTGATGCGTCCGCTGGTGTAGTGCGCGACGATGTCGTGGTGCAGCGGGAGCAGCTCGCCCTTGGTGCGCGTCTTCTGGCTGCGGAGCATGTCGTAGCGAATGCCTGACGACACGAACGTGTGCTTGACGCCGCGCGTCTGCTTCACGAGCGCGAGCAAGCGCCGATAGCCTTCGCTCGCCGAGTCGATGCGCAGCGCCGGGCACGGCTCGGGCGACAGGCAGTCGCGGTCGAGGCAGCCCTTGCCGGCCTCGAGCAATTTGCAGCCCATGCCCCACATGTTCGCCGTCGGCCCGCCGACGTCGGTGATCGTGCCGCGGAAGTCGTACATCTCGCTGAGCTTGGCGGCCTCGCGCAGCACGGACGCTTCCGAACGCGATTGGATCGCGCGCCCCTGGTGGAACGTGATCGAACAGAAGGTGCAGTCGGCCATGCAGCCGCGGTGCGTGTTGATCGACCAGCGCACCGGCTCGAGCGCGGGCACGCCGCCCGCTGCGGTGTGGTCAGGGTGCCACTCGCGCGTGTACGGCAG
Organism: Planctomycetota bacterium; assembly: GCA_016795325.1. Taxonomy (GTDB): domain Bacteria; phylum Planctomycetota; class UBA1135; order UBA1135; genus WYBT01. The sequence goes on along the minus strand of JAEUHY010000015.1, from coordinate 545,611 downwards.
GTCGTAGTACTCGTCGACCTCTTCTTGGGACGCCGGCGTGAGCGGCGGATGTTGCAGCACGAAGCGCGCGCCGTGTTGCTGCGCGATCACCTTGCCGTCCGGGTTGTTCTCCTCGCGCAGGATGTTGAACAGCTCGATCTGCGTGTCGACGTCCGCGAGCATCGCTTCAAAGCTCGGCGCGACGCGCGCGTCCTGCGGCACGTCGGCCTTGCCCACCAGTTCGCACGTGTTCGGCATGCCGCGCAGCGATTCGCCGCGCTCGAGGCGCTGCGAGATCTCGACCGCGGTGCGCTCGCCCATGCCCCACACGAGCAGGTCCGCCTTCGCGTCGACGAGCATCGAGCGGCGCAGCTTCTCCTCCCAGTAGTCGAAGTACGCCAGGCGCCGCGGCCCGGCCTCGAGTCCGCCGATCACGACCGGCACGCCGGGGAAGTGATGGCGCACGGCGGCGGTGTACGCGATGGTCGCGCGATTGGGTCGCCCCGGAAGTCCGCCGGGGCGGTACACGTCCTGACGCCGGCGCTTCTTCGACGCGGTGTAGTTGGTGACCATCGAGTCGATGGTTCCCGCGCTGACTCCGACCCACAGCCGCGGCGCGGGCAGGCGCAACCAGCCCGAACCGTCCGATTCGAGTTCGGGGCAGTCGAGGATGCCCACGCGATAGCCGCGCTTCTCGAGCAACCGCCCGATCGCCGGAACACCGAAGGAGGGATGGTCGACGTACGCGTCGCCGGTGACCAGCAGAACGTCGAGCTCGTCCCAACCACGCAAGCGCATTTGCTCGCGGGTTCGGGGCAGAAACGCGGCCAAGCTGGCCGCACGCGGTTTGGGCTGCATCAGATGCTCCTCGGGGCCGGGGCGCGCCGCCGCGCGGTCCGTCGAAGGGTGGGGTCGAACAATTCGAATGGAGGAGGGAACTCTAACCGCTCCGACCACGTCTCTCGCACGGCGCGCGACAACGAACGGACTCGACACCTGCGGCAGCCCTCGAATCTCAGCGAAGTGGGGTATCTTTTCAGGTGTCGCGGTCTATCCACGCGACCCGCGAGGAGCAGGCAAGGGCTCCCCGGGTCGGCGTTGACCCGCGCCGCATCCACGCGATCCGAGCACCTCAGGAACACTCCATGCGCATCCTCCCCATCGTCGCCGTCCTCGCGACGGTTGCCGCGACGGCCGTACCGGCCCAGTCGCAGGCTCTCCAAGCCACTCTCTACCAAACGGGCTTCTCCCAGCCGGTTCTCGCCGTGTCGCCGCCAGGCGACCTCTCGCGCCTGTTCGTCGTCGAACAAACCGGCCGCATCCGCATCATCAAGAACGGAACGACGCTCGCGACGCCGTTCATCAACCTCGGGCCCGCGGCAAGCGGCGGCCTGGGACTGACGACCTCGAGCGGTGAGCGCGGCCTCCTCGGCCTCGCGTTCCACCCCAACTTCGCGACGAACGGCTTCTTCTACGTCAACTTCACCGCGACCTCGAACGGCGCGACGACGATCCGGCGCTACACGGTGAGCGGCGGCAACGCCGACGTGGCCGACACGACCACGGGCCTCACGCTGCTGACGATCGCGCAGCCCTTCTCGAACCACAACGGCGGCTGCATCCACTTCGGCCCCGACGGGAAGCTGTACATCGGCATGGGCGACGGCGGCAGCGGCAATGATCCCAACAACGCCGGCCAGACGGGCACCACGCTGCTGGGCAAGATGCTGCGCATCGACGTCGACCTGCCCGCGCCGTACATCCCCGCCGACAACCCGTACGCCACGTCGACGAGCGTGCTGCGCGAGATCTGGCACTTCGGCGTGCGCAATCCCTGGCGCTTCTCGTTCGACCGCCAGACCGGCGACATGTACATCGGCGACGTCGGTCAGAACGCGGTGGAAGAGATCAGCTTCCAACCCGCGGGCGTCGGCAACCTCAACTACGGTTGGCGCTGCATGGAAGGCAACAGCTGCACGGGCCTCACGGGCTGCACGTGCAACTCGATCGCGCTGACCATGCCGATCCAGACCTACACGCACGGCCAGGGCTGCTCGGTGACGGGCGGCTTCGTGTACCGCGGCTCGCAGATCTGCGGCCTCTCGGGCACCTACTTCTACGCGGACTACTGCACGACCAACATCTGGTCGTTCAAGTACGTCGGCGGCGCGGTGACTCAGTTCACCAACCGCACGACGGAACTCGAGCCCGCGGGCACGCCGACGATCAACGGCATCGCCGGCTTCGGCGAAGACGCTGCGGGCGAGCTTTACATCCTCGACCACGCCGATGGCGAGATCTATCGCATCGACCTGGCCGGCGGCGTCGTCGACTGCAACAGCAACGGGATCGCCGACGCGTGCGACATCGCCAACGGCACGGCGCAGGACTGCAACGGCAACCAGATCCCCGACTCGTGCGACATCTCGAGCGGCTTCGCGCTGGACTGCAACGGCAACGGCCGTCCCGACAACTGCGACATCACGCTCGGTTTCTCGCTGGACGCCAACAGCAACGGTCTGCCCGATGAATGCGAATGCCCGGGCGGCTCGGTGCCGGCGACCTACTGCACGGGCAAGGTGAACTCGCAGCTGTGCTTGCCCACGATCGCCATCAGCGGCGCCCCGAGCGCGAGCGGCGCCGGTTCGTGCGTGATCACGGCCAGCAACGTCATCAACAACCGCAACGGTCTGCTCTTCTACGGCTACGGCCCGGCTGCGCTGCCCTTCCAGGGCGGGTTCATCTGCACGCCGACCCCGGTGAAGCGCACGCCGATCCAGCTCTCCGGCGGTACGCCGACGGGGACCAACTGCACGGGCACGTTCACATTCAACTTCAACGCCTTCATCGCCTCCGGCGCTGACCCGGCGTTGCAGGTGGTGGGCTCGGCCTGGGGTGCGCAGTACTGGTCGCGCGACTCGGGCGATCCGTTCGGCTCGAGCCTCACCAACGCGGTCGGCGGTCTGATCTGCCAGTGACCTCGAACGCGAGGTGAATACGAGCGCGAGCTTCTGGCTCGCGCGCCAGACACGGCGGGCGCGGTGCTCAAGCAAGAGCACCGCGCCCGCTCGCTTTGGAGCAGCCGTCGCGCACGCCGCAGGAACGAAGCGCGCGCATCCAGCTCGAGCTTGCGTTTCGCGCGCCGCGCTGTCCCCGTCAACCGACCGAATCGAGCTCGCAGATCCAGCACTGGGCCGCGTCGTGAACGCGTTCCGCGAGGCGCGCGCGCAGCAGGCTGCGTCCGCGGTGCAGCCGCGAGCGCACGGTGCCCAGCGGCAACTCGAGCCGCTGCGCGATCTTGTCGTAGTCCAGGCCCTCGACATCGCGCAGGCGCAGCGGCGATTGGAACGGCTCGGGGACCTGCTCGAGCGCATGTGCGATGTGCTCGGCGAGTTCTCGCAGTTGAGCGTTGGCGACCGGATCGCAGCGTTCGCCGCTGTATGCGCCGGGTCCGCCGCCGCGCTCTTCGCGTGCGCGCCGCCTACGTTGGGAGCGCGCGTGGTGCAGGCTGCGATGGACGACTGTACGCACCAGCCAACCGACGAGGTCGCCGGGCGCGTACTGTTCGTGCCAGAGCAGGATCAACGACTCCTGCACGGCGTCCCAGGCGAGGTCGTCGCTGCCGAGGATGCGGCGCGCGACGTGGACGAGCCGCGGAACGTGCGGCTGCGCGAGATCGACCCGCTCAACGGCGGTGCAGCGGTGGACACAAACTCCGGCCTCCGGCGCGAGCGTGCTCGCGGCCGGCGCCGGGACGGAGAGCGTGGCTCTCATGGAAATCACCCGAACCCGTAACGAAACCACGGGGAGCGGCGCGCGCGAGACAAGAGGTCTCGCTCGGCCTGGAACCAACTCGAGTGCGGCGGAACTCGGCGGAACGCGACGCCGACGGCGCCACGCGCGAGTTCGACCGCGCGACGGAACTCGAGCGACGCGCCCTGTCGTAGGGCTCACGTCACGCTCGAGCGGCGCGGAGTGGGTTCAGGCGCGCGGCGGCGAGTGGCCGGGCGCGAGGCGCAGGATGGCGATCGTCGGCGCGCACGGCGTCGGAACGACGCGGGGCCCGAAGAATTCCTCGAGGAACTGCGCGAACGCGAGGCGGGCGAGTTCGAAGGGCGGCGCGAGCTGCGTGCCCGGCTGGACTTCGCAGTGCTCGTGCTCCTCGCCCTCGGACTCACCGACCGGCGCATGCTCGCTCGACGCGTCGACGGACGCGTGCTCGAGCGATTCGAAACTCAGCTCGGAATCCGCGGCGTGGTGCGCCTCGCCGTGCAGCGCTCCAGCATGGTGCGCGTCCCCGTGCACCACTTCGCCGTGCACCACTTCGCCGTGTTCGCACACGCGGTGCGCCACGAGTCCGAAGTGCGCCGACGAGCACACCAGCCCGAGCACGTACAACGCCGCCCACAGCGCCTGGGTCAGGCGGCGGAACGGCGTTTGGGACGGGCGCGGGCGCATGGGCAACGGGTCAGTGAAACCGCACCGACCCGCGGCGTCAATGCGCGCGCGCGTCAAACGTTGGCGGAGCGGCTCAGCGCGTCCAGCGCGTGATCCAGTCCAGCACGTTCTCGTGCCACTGGATCGAGTTCTGAGGCTTGAGGATCCAGTGGTTCTCGTCGGGGAAGTACAGGAACTTCGAAGGGATTCCCTGCCGCTGCAGCGCGGTGAAGGTGCTCATGCCCTGGGTGTCGACCACGCGGTAATCGAGCCCGCCGTGGATCACGAGCATCGGCGTCTTCCACTTGTGCACGTGCTCGATCGGGTTGTGCTTGGCGTAACCCGCCGCATTCGCCCACGGCAGTCCGCCGTGGTCCCACTCGGGGAACCACAGTTCCTCGGTGTCGTAGTACGCCATGCGCTCGTCGAGGTTGCCGTCGTGGTTGACCAGCGCCTTGAAGCGCTCGGGCGCCTGCCCCGCGATCCAGTTGATCATGTAGCCGCCGTAGCTCGCGCCGAGCGCCGCGACGCGCGTGCCATCGAGGAACGGGTAGTTCGCCAGCACGTGGTCGAGGCCCTTCATCAGGTCCTCGAACGGCGCGCCGCCCCAGTCCTGGTTGATCGCGTCGGTGAAGGCCTGGCCGTAGCCCGTCGAACCGTGGAAGTCGATGAACACGACGCCGAAGCCCGCGCCGGCGTAGGCCTGCGGATTCCAGCGGTAGTGGAAGCTGTCGCCGAAGCTGCCCTGCGGTCCGCCGTGGATCAGGAACGCGACCGGGTACTTGCGGCCCGACTCGAAGTCCGCCGGCTTCATCACGAAGCCGTGCACCTTCTCGCCCTTGAAGCCGGCGAAGTGGAACTGCTCGTAGTCCCCCATCCGCGCGGCCGCGACCTTCGCCGCGTTCAGCGCCGTGATGGCCTTCACGTCGCGCCCGTCGAGACCCATCGAGTACAGCTCGGTAGGCGCCTTGAGGTGGCTGCGTGCGAACACGAGCCGCTCGCCGGCGACCAGCACGGCGTTGTTCGCGCCGCGCTCGATCAGCGTGCGCACTTCGCCCGAGGCGACGTCGATGGCGAAGATCGAGGTGTTCCCGACGTTCGCCGCGCTCGTGTAGATCGTCTTCTCGTCGGGCGACCAGACGAGCTCGGCCGCCGAGCGATCCCAGCTCTGCGCGAGCATCGTCTTCGCGCCGGTCGCGACGTCCATCAGCACGATCTGGTGGCGATCGGCCTCATAACCGGCGCGCGGCATCGAGAGGTACGCGAGCGTCTTGCCGCTGGGCGAGAAGCTCGGGTGGTTGTCGTAGCCCGGACCTTCGCTCGAAACGTTGCGGGGCGAGCTCGAGCCGTCCGCCGGAGCGAGGTACACGTCGCTGTTGGTGCTCCACGCGAATTCGCGACCGACATTCTTGAACACCAGCGCGACGCTCGCGCCGTCGGGCGAAATCGAGACTTCGTCGAACCCGCCGAAGGGCTTCGTCGGGCCGTCGCAGTCCAGGCCCTTCATCAGGTCCACCGGCTCGCTCTCGCCGATCTTCCACACGAACACGTGGTTGCGCTTGGCGTCCTCCCAGGTGTCCCAGTGGCGAATCGGCAGCGCTTCGTAGACCTTGCCCGAGCCCTTCTTCTTCGCCTCGGCGGCGTCCTTCTCCGCGCTCTCCGCAAGCGATTTCGCGGCGGGCCAGACGTCGAACGAGAGCAGCAAACGCTCGCCGCCGGGGAACACGTCGAGGTTGCCGACGTCGAGTGGGAACTTCGAGAGCTGCTGCGCTTCGCCGCCGGACAGCGCGAGCTGCCAGACCTGCGCGCCGCCGCCGCGCGTCGAGAGGAACACGATCGACTTGCCGTCCGGCATCCAGCGCGCGTTGAAGTCCGCCGCGGGATGCGTGGTGAGCGCGCGCGGATTGCCGCCGTCGACGTCCGCGATCCACACGTCCGTGCGGCGGCGGTTGCCGGCGAGGTCGGTGCTGCTGACGGTGAACGTCACGCGCTTGCCGTCGGGCGAGAGCCGCGCATCGGCGATGCGGTCCATCGCGAGCATGTCGTGCACCGAGAACGGGTGCGTGTCCTGCGGGACGGGCGAAAGAGCGAGCGCGGCGCAGAGCGAAACGAGCACGTCAGGGATCTCCAGGGGTCGGGGCGTGAAAGGGGCCGACTAACGTAGCGATTGTGCGGCCGAGCTTCGCGCGCGGCGCCGCATCGGACGTACGGAGTAACCTGAGCCCGACATGACGAGCGCGCCGCGCAGGGTCACGAACCCGCCCAACCCCTGGACCGGCCGGCACGTGGAGTGGCTGGGCGAGCCGCCGCCGGTCTCGGTAGAGGTGTATGAGGAAGAGGCGCGCTCCGCGCTGTCGAGCAACGACAGCCCCGACCTGCCCTTTCGCTACAGCCTCAACCCCTACCGCGGCTGCCAGCACGCCTGCGCGTACTGCTACGCGCGGCCCACGCACTCGTACCTCGAGCTCGGCGCCGGCACGGACTTCGACTCGAAGATCGTGGTCAAGACGAACATCGAAGCGGCGCTGCGGCGCGAGCTGGCGAGCGCGCGTTGGAGCGCGGGGCGCGAGTGGATCGCGTTCTCCGGCGTGACGGACTGCTACCAGCCGCTGGAGGCTTCGTACGAGCTCACGCGCGCGTGCCTCGCCGCGTGCGACGAGTTCCGCCATCCGGTGGGGATCATCACCAAGGGCGCGCTCGTGCGCCGCGACGCCGAGTTGCTCGCCCGCATGGCGACGCGCGGCGGCGCCTTCGTCAGCGTGAGCATTCCCTTCGTCGACGAACACGACGCACGCGCGCTCGAGCCGTGGGCGAGCGCGCCGACGACGCGCTTCGAGACGCTGCGGCGCCTGAGCGAGGCCGGCGTGCCGACGGGCGTCGCGCTGGCGCCGCTGATTCCCGGGCTCGACGACAGCGCCATCCCAGAGATCCTCGCCCGCGCCCGCGAGGCCGGCGCCCGGCGCGCGTTCCTGACGCTGCTGCGCCTGCCCGCGGAAGTTGCGCCGATCTTCGAAGCGCGGCTGCGCGCGAGCCATCCGCTGCGCGCGGACAAGGTGCTCTCCGCGCTGCGCGAGATGCACGGCGGCGCGCTCTACGAGACCGCGTTCGGCCGGCGCATGCGCGGCTCGGGAGAGCGCTGGCGCACCACCGAGCAACTGTTCGAGCTGCAGTGCCGCCGCCTGGGGCTCGAGCACGTCGGTGAGCACCTGTCGCAACTCGCGCCGGCGCCGCGCGCGAAGGCGGAACAAGGCGAATTGTTCGGTTAGCCCGGACTGCAAACGAAGAACGGCGGAGAGGCACATGCCTCTCCGCCGTCACGAGGCCCATGGGCGGAACGGATCAATGGGCAACGTGTGCTTCGATCTCCCTCAGGGCCAGCACGGCGCTGCGAGCGCCGCGAGGGCGCAGGCAGCGGGGCGGACCCCTGTCAGTCGAGTGCGCCGCCGCAGTTCCGCTTGCGTCGCGCACTTGTTCGACCGCATGGGTTTGCCCCAGTGCGGCGCGGAAAGTTGCACCTGTTCGAAAAAAATCTGGCGGCCACCGGCAACGCGCGAATTCCCCGCACCGGCTAGCCTGCGGAGGTCCCGGTCCGCCCCGCAGGTTCCAGCTCGAGCATCACCCCATGACCCTCCCCGTCCGCTCCTGCACGCTGGCCGTCGCAGCGTTCCTCGTTCCGACCGTCGCCCTGGCCCAGAACTGGTCGAACCACGGCGGCAACGCCGCGCGCAACGGGCAGTCGAACGTTGCCGGCCCCAAGAGCATCGCGCCGGCCTGGAGCCGACCGGGCTCGGTGGTGATCGCCTGGGCGCCGTTCATCGCGGACGGCGCGCTCTTCACGGTGCGCGAGACGGGCTTCCCGCAGAGCGGCGGCGCGGCCAACGACACGATCGTGAGCTACGACCTCGCGGACGGCGCGACGCGTTGGTCGACGACTCTCGCCTACAACGGCAACCCCAGCCAGCAGTGGATCGCCTGGATCGCCGGCGTGAACGGCGGGCGCGTGTACTGCTCGCGCTCGCAGAACTTCGCTCCGCAGCCGATCACCGCGCTCGACGCGAACAGCGGCGCGTTCCTGTGGAGTTCGCAGGCGACGCAAGAGGCCTTCGCCTACGACGGCGCGGTCTTCGCGCCGAACGGCGACCTGATCGTCGGCGACTTCTTCTCGCTCACGCGCATCCGCGCCAGCGACGGCGCGACGGTGTGGAGCGTGCCGCGCGCCTGTCCGGTGAGCGGCAACTGCGGCGCGGCGCTGAGCGCGACCGGCGTGTTCGTCGACGAACCGGTGCCCGGCGGCCAGGTGCTGACGAAGTTCGACCCCGCGACGGGCGCCGTGCTGTACCGCAGCACGCTGATGGCGGGTTTCACCGATCAGAACACGCCGTTCGTGTGGAACGACCTGGTGTTCTTTTCGCGCACGCAGAACTTCACGTCCGTCGACTTCCTGTTCGCCTTCCAGGACACGGGCACGTCGCTCGTGCCGCTGTGGAACACGCCGGTGCGTTGGACGACCTCGCACGAGCACGGCGTCGGGCCCGACGGTTCGATCTACACCTTCAACCCCTCCGAAGAGTTCGTGCGCCTCGATCCGTTCACGGGCATCGAACTCGCGAACGCCGGCGTGCTCGCGCCGCTGGGCAGCCCCAACCTCAGCCCGAAGACCGCCGTCGACGCGCTCGGCCGCGTGTACGTGTCGAATGGTTGGGCGAACACGCCGGTGACGAACGGCCGCCTGTGGGCTTTCTCTGCTGACCTCACGCAGAACCTGTTCACGCTCAACTTCTCGCGCCCCAACAACGGCGGCCCGGCGCTCGGCGGCAACGGCACGCTCGTCATGGCCGATCTCAACGGCGTGCAAGCTTGGCGCGAGCCGTTCACGACCTACTGCACAGCCGGCACGAGCAGCGCGGGCTGTGTGGCGACGATGAGCGCGACCGGCGTGCCCGACGCGAATGCAGGCAGCGGATTCACATTGCGCGCGAGCAACGTCGAAGGCCAGCGCCAGGGCTTGGTGTTCTACGGCCTGAGCGGGCGCGCCGCGTTCGCGTGGGGCACGACCTCGAGCTTCCTGTGCGTGAAGTCGCCGCTGCAACGCACCTTCCCGCAGTCCTCGGGCGGCGCCGCCGGCGCCTGCAACGGACAACTCGCCACCGACTGGAACCAATTCAGCGCAACCTATCCGGGCGCTCTCGGCGCGCCCTTCTCCGGCGGCGAAGTCGTGCAGGCGCAGGCTTGGTTCCGCGACCCGCCGAACGCGAAGACGACTTCGCTCTCGGACGCGTTGGAGTTTGTCGTGCAGCCCTGACGCCGAGCTCGCTTCGAATCGCGCCGCAGAACTCCGATTCGTGGTCCGTGCGATCGAAGCGAACACCCGACGTTCGTCGCGGCGTGCACGAGACGCGCAGCAACTACCGGCCGGCGAGCGGCGAGGTCGCGGGCGGTCGCGCGCGGAACACGAGCCGCTGGTAGAGCACGGAGACGGACAGGAGCGCCAGGGCGAGCCCGACCAGGGAGCCGACGCGGTGCAGTCCGCGCAGTTCCCCCAGGTCGTAGAGGAAGACCTTGGCGATCGTCGCGAGGAAGAACACCAGGCTCGTCCAACGCAAGGCGGAGCGGTCGAAGCGCATGCCGACGACCAGGAGCGTCAGCGCGTAGCCGGTCCACGCGACCGACAGCGCGACATCTCGCTGCGGGCGGCGCACCCACTCGAACGCGTAGTGCGCGCCGTCGCTCAACACATTGACGACTTCGATGTTGAGCCACAGGAACGTCGTGAGGACAGCGGCGAGCGAGAGCGCGCCGGAGAGCCAGGGCAGCGGCGACCAACGAGGCGCTTCCAGATCCTTGCCGCTCTCGCGTGTGAACCAGCCGGCCGCGAACAGCGCGATCGCGGGCGCACCGACGAGGTACGACAGCTCGTGCCACACCGGCCAGCCGGTGCGCTCGAGCAGCGCCCCGCGCCGCAGGATGTCGGCCGCAACGCTCAACACCGCGAGGCCTGTCCCCGCGCCGGCGGCGACGACGATCCAGCGCACGCCGGTGTGGCGCGCCGCGCCGGCAGTCCACGCGGTCGCCGCCAGGAAGGCGGCTGCGGCCAGCGTCCATTGCGTGTTCGCTTCGATGCGATCGACCGTCTTTGCGGCGAGGAGGGCGCTCGCGACGCACAGCCACACAAAGCCCGTCGACGCGGCGCTGCGAGCGCCGTTCTCACCCGGTGCGACGCGTTGGTCGCTCAGGAGCGAGGCGAGGAAGAGTCCCGCGAGCAGGTACAGCAGCGCCGCGAACTCGTCGTGAGCCCCCCACGCCGACTCGTGCCAACTCCGCCGCGCGGCCAACTCCCACAGCACCAACACGAGGGCGCTCGCGCGCAGAGCGTTGCGCGAAGGCCGTGCGGAGTTCGCGTCCAACGTCGGCGCCGCCGCGAGCGACACCCCGAGCGCAACCGTGGTCACGACCAGCCCCAGCTCTCCGCCTGGAACGAAGCGCTCCAGGACGAGGACGTGCATCGCGAGCAGCCAGGCGGCCGCACTGATCACGGCGTAGCCGAACCACGCCTGCGCCTGTCGAGCCGCGAGCACGCCGAGCAGCGCACAACTCCACAGGATCGCGAGCGAAGCGCTAGGGTTCGTGTCGGAGGCCGCACGGGCGGCGCCGCGTTCGAGCAGAGCGAGCGCGCAGACGACGAGCACTCCGATCGCCGTCGCGCGGCGAGCGCCCGAGTCCCGCGCGTTCCACGCGACGAGCGCGGCAGCGGCCGCAAGTGCCGCGACCAGGGCCGCATCGCCCCAACTGACCGTCCAAGCCGCGTGTGCGCCGCCCCCCAGCGAGCGCCACAGCGAGTAGACGACGAACGGCGTGATCTGGGCCGCCACCGACCACATCGCTCGAGCACCCACACGCGCCAAACGCAGCCAGCCCAGCGCGAAGCCGACTGCGGCGACGAGCCATGGAACAAGCGGAGCGTCGTGGAGGCGTGCGGCGCCGAACAACAGGGCTGCAGCAAGCGGTGCGAGCGCCAGCGCCGCTGCGTCCGCTGTCCAGACCTGCCCCGCGCGCCGCCGAGCGAGTTCCGCGGCCGCCACATGCGCGAGCCCCAGGCAAAGCGCCGCGAGGGCTGCCTCGTGCGCGGCGGACGCGCCGTGTGCGTTGCTCGCAAGCCACGTGATCAGCGTCGCGCCGGCCCCGACGCCCGCGGCCGTCTGCATGGGCGCGTTGGCTTGGCGCTGCGCCAACCACGCGGCCGCGATCGTCAGCACCAGGAGCAGCGCTGCGATCGGATAGACATGCGCTCCGAACTCACTCCGCCCCGCGAAGTACGCGGCGAACACGAAGGACGCGATGCTGCCGACCCACGAGGCCGCACTGGCAGGCTCCGCGCCCCGCGCCGCGGCGAACACGAGCGCCACGCCGCCGAGGAACAGCAACGCGAAGCTCGCGTCGCGCGGTTCGAAGTGGAGCGCGATCCACAGCGCAAAGCTGAGTTGCGTCGCGACGGCGGCCACTACAGCGAGGTTCGACCAAGCGCGCCGGCGCAAGAGCGCGAGCACCGCGAGGTCGAGGCCGAGCAGATACAGGAACAGGCCGATCGGCGTGCTCGCGCCGAGCGAGAGAAGCAGCGGCGTGGCGAACCCGCCGACGAGTCCGAACCACGCGATGGCCTGCGAGGAACGACGCAGCGCCAGCAAGCCGCAACTGGCCGTGGTCGCAGCCATGGCGAGGAACGCGAGCGTGAACGGGATCAGTTCGTACAGCGAGTAGGCGGCCCACGCGGCTCCAATGAGCACGGTGACGCCGGCGCCGGCCAGTGCATCGGAACTCGCGAGGAATCCGCGCCGACGCAGCGGAGACGATCCGAGCAGCGCGCCCAGGCCGGCTGCCGCGGCCAGCAAGCAGCGAGTCTGGGGCCCGAGCCAACCGCGTTCGATCGAGTACTGGACAAAGAGCAAGCCAGCGAGCGCGAGGATCGCGCCTCCGACGAGCGCGGCGCCCTTGATGCCGAACCACCGCTCCCACTCGACGCGGGTGCGCGCCGGCGGAAGCGCTGGTGCGTCGGCGGCGTGCTCCGCAGCGCGAGTGTGCTCTCGCATGAGCGCCGCCGCGCCCCTCATCGCGCCCTCGTGTTCGAGCGGAGCGCCGAGCCCGGGCTCGAGTTGAGGCACTGCGCTGGGTTGCGCGAGGGGTGCACTCGGCGCGGGGCCGGCCATCGAACTGCCGACTTCCGCGGTGTGTGCGGCAAAAGGCTCAGCGCGCGTGGATGCGACGCGCTCCGGCGTCGAGTCTGTAGCCGCGGGCGAATATGCCGGCGGCACGCTCGAAGCCCTTGGGCCAAGCTCGGCGAGCGCCTTCGCTAGCAGCGCCCGCTGCTCGGCGGCGGCGCGCTCGAGCGCCGTCACACGCTTCGCGAGTTCGTTCGAGCGCGACTGACGAACCAGGATCACGATGAACAGCGCGCAGGCCCCGAACGCGGCAAGCGCAACCAGCGTCACGAACACGGCGAGTTCGTCCATGGACGAGAGTTATCGCCGGCGCGCGCGAGCACTCGCGCGCAGAACGACTGACCACGTCGATCGGCGCCGCGAATCGACACGACCAGGCGCCTTGGCGCCTGCCTCGAGTCGGCGACGATTGAGGCGCGGCTCTCTGGCCGCGGGCACGCGCTACGCCAGCAGCGGCTGGATCACGTTGCCGCCGACGTCCGTGAGGCGGAAGTCGCGGCCCTGGTAGCGCGTCACGAGTTGACGGTGCTCGAGGCCGAGCATGTGCAGCACGGTGGCCTGCAGGTCGTGCACGTGCACGGGGTCCTTCACGACGTCCCAGCCCCACTCGTCGGTTTCGCCGTAGCTCGTGCCGCCGCGCACGCCGCCGCCGAACATCAGGAAACCGCCGGAGAGCTGCTGGTGGTCGCGGCCGTAGCTCTCGAAGCTCATCGGCCCTTCGCAGTAGCTCGTGCGCCCGAATTCGCCGCAGAACAGCACCAGCGTGTCCTGCAACAAGCCGCGCTCCTTGAGGTCGCGCAAGAGCGCGGCGATCGGCTTGTCCGCCATCGTCATCTTCTGTTTGAGCGAGCGCGGGATGTCGTAGTGGTGGTCCCAGCCGCCGTCCATGATCTGCACGAAGCGCACGCCGCGTTCGACCAGGCGCCGCGCGAGCAAGCAGTTGTTCGCGAACGACTCCTTGCCCGGCAACGCGCCGTATTGCTCGAGGATGTCGGCGGGTTCCTTCGAGAGATCGGACAGTTCCGGCACGCTGACCTGCATGCGCGCGGCCATCTCGTAGGACTGGATGCGCGTCGTCACGTCGGGATCGCCGGTGCGTTCCGCTTCGATCTGGTTGAGCTGCTTGAGGCGCTCGAGCAGACCCTTGCGCTGCGGCTCGCTGACGCCCTTGGGATTCTTGACGAAGAACACCGGCTCGCCGCCGCCGCGGAACGGGCAACCTTGGAAACGCCCGGGCAAGTAGCCGTTGTGCCACATGCGCGGATGCGGCGGAGAGCCGCCGTCGCGCGAGCCCGAGAGCATGACCACGAACTCGGGCAGATCCTGGTTCGCCGTGCCGAGCGCGTAGCTCGACCACGCGCCCCACGACGGCCGGCCGAGTTGCTGCGAACCCGTGAACAGGATCGACATCGCCGCTTCGTGCAGGACGTGGTCGGTCTGCATCGAGCGCACCAGGCACGCGTCGTCGGCGAACGCGCCCATCTCGCGGAACAGCTCGCTCATGCGCAGCCCGCTCTGACCGTAGTTCTTGAACTCGAAGCACGAGCCCACGACCGGCAGCGCGCCCTGCTTCTCGGTCACGCCCGAGATGCGCTGGCCCTTGCGGATCGAGTCGGGCAGTTCTTCGCCGCGCCGCGCCTTGAGCAGCGGCTTCTCGTCGAACAGATCGAGCTGCGAGAGCCCGCCTGCCGCGAAGATCATGATCACGCGCTGCGCGCTGGCTTTCCCGAGTTTGTAGGGCGGCAACACGGGCGCGGCGCCTGCGCTGGCGAGCGCCTCGCTGCGTTGGCCTTCGCGCGCGCCCATGCAGGCGAGCGCGATCGAGCCCAAGCTGAGCACGCTGGTGCCCAGGAACGCGCGCCGCGCGAGCGTCGGCGTATGGAGCAGCGGAACCTGCGGATCGAACTGGTTCATGGTCGTGGATCTCGCTTGGAGTTAACCGCGGTGCAACGTGGCGTCGAGGTTGAGCAGGGCCGCGCCGACACCCGCCCAGGCGGCGGCTTCGAGCGGGTCGATTCCGTCCTTCACGCGCGCGTCGCCGACTTCGAGCAGCGCTTTGGCTTCGTCGGCGTGCGCCTTGAAGTGCGTACGTTGCTCGCCGAGCAACTCGACGAGGATCTCGAGCTCGCGTTCACTCGGCGCGCGCGAGGTGCACAGGCGGAATCCGTAGGCGAGGCGCAGGCGATCCTGCTCCTCGGGTTTGGGATCGCGCACGCGGCCGAGCGCGTGACGCTCGGTCAACAGGCGCGAGCCGAGCATCTTCGCGGACTCCACGTACACCGGATCGTTGAGCAGCGTGAGCGCTTGCAGCGGCGTGGTCGTCGTCGCGCGCGACACGGTGCACGCGTCGCGCTTGACCGCGTCGAAGTTGAGCATCGACGGATACGGCGAACCGCGCTTCCAGTACACGTACAGCCCGCGCCGGTACTGACGCTCGTCGCCGTGGCGCGAGTAGTTGCTCGCGAAATTGCCCTCGACGGTCTTCCAGGCATTCTTGGGCTGGCGCGGCTTGACGCTCGGACCGCCGAGTTTCTCGTGCAGCAAACCGCTGACGCTGAGCGCGTTGTCGCGCACCATCTCCGCCGACAGGCGCAGGCGCGGACCGCGCGAGAAGAGCCGGTTTTCAGGATCCTTTTCGAGCTTCTCTGGTGAGATCGAGCTGTCCTGGCGGTACGTCGCGCTGAGCACAATGCGCTTGTGCAGTTTCTTGATGTCCCAGCCGCCTTCGACGAACTCGACAGCGAGCAGGTCGAGCAGCTCGGGGTGCGAAGGCAGCTCGGAGCGCACTCCGAAGTCCTCGGCGGAACGCACGAGCCCCGTGCCGAAGTACTGCTGCCAGATGCGGTTCACGAACACGCGCGCCGTGAGCGGGTGCTGGCCGTTCACGAGCCAGCGCGCGAGTCCGAGGCGATTGCGCGGCAGCTCGGGATCCATCGGCGGCAACACCGCGGGCGTAGCGGGCGCGACGTTTTCGCCGCGGTTCTTGTAGAGGCCGCGCACGAACACGTAGGCCTGGCGCGGCTTGTCGAGCTCCTCCATCACCAGCGTGCTCGGCACGCGGCGCTTGAGTTCGCGCTCTTCTTCTTTGAGCTTCGCGAGCTCGTCGGCGAGCACGCGCCCGATCGGATCGAGCTTGGTACGGTAGTGCTCGCGCAGCACCTTGCGGCGCCGCTGTGAAGGCGTGAGCAGATTGACTTCTTCGCCGGTCACCAGCGGCGCGGCGAGTTCGCCGACCTTGCTGACCTTCTTGTCGTCGAGCAACGCGGCGCTGTTCGCGGGTTGCGACGCAGGTTCGTCGCCAGCGCCGGCTTCGACCACGCGGCCGGCGTTGGGGCCCTTGACTCCAGGCTCGGCCTGCGGCGCGGCCGGGGCCGGCGTCGGTGACTTGACGGCCTCCGCAGTCGTCGCGGCCGTCGCGGCCTCAGTCGCGGCCTCAGTGGCAGCCGTCGTCGCCGCAGTTGCAACCTCGTTCGTGGACACCGGCGCGCTCGACGCCCCTGAACTCGCGACGGGCTCGAGCGCGGCCTGCGCTTCCTTGCGCAGCGCCTGAACAACCTCGTAGGTGAGCAGGTCGTCGCCTTCGGGCGTGATCTTGAACGTGAACGAACCGCCGCCAGCGCCGCCGCGCCGACCGCGACCTTCGCCGCCGCGCGCGTCACCCGCGAAGACGAGCTTCACGACGAATTCGTTGACGCCCTCGCGCAGGCCGACGCGGAAACGCTGCGAGCCCTTGCTCGACTCGCCGCCGCCGAACTTGAAGTCGAACTCCTCTTGCGCATCCGATTCGCTCTCGTCGATCGGATCCTCTTCGCTCTCCTTTGCCGCGCCTTCCTTGCCCTTGCCTTCGCCGGGTTTTTCGCCCGCTTTTTCGGCTGGCTTGGCCTCAGGCGCCGGAGTCGGCTGCGGCGCCGCGCTGTGCGCGAGTTCGCCGTTGATCCACAACTTCACGCCCGCCGGCCCGTCGAGTTCGACGAACGCCGTGCGCGCGCGCGTCGAGAGCACCTTGCGCGTCACGTACCACGCGACGTTCGCACCCTCCAACTTCGCCGCGTCGCCATCGCGCCACGTGCGGTGCTCCGTCCACTCGATCTTCTCGGCCGGCGGCTTGGGTTCGGCCACGGACTTTCCTTCGCCAGGCTTTTCTGCGGCAGGCTTGGCCTCGGCAGACTTCGCATCGTCGAACTTGCCCTGCGTCGGCTTGCCGTCTGTCGGCTTGACCTCCGCGGTCTTGCCGCCTTCGGGCTTCGCGGCCGCGAGTTGCGTCTCCCCCGCCTTGCCCTCGAGCGGCTTGCCCTCAGCCGACTTGTCCTGTTCCGGCTTGCCGTCCGCCTTCGCGACGTCAGCGGGCGCATCGGCGCTCGGCGCCGCCGCGTCCGGCTTGCCGACGGCCTTCTCGGAAGGCTTCTCCACCTGGTTTTCCGCGGCTTTTTCCGCCGGTTTCGCCTCGGCCTTCGCGACCGGCGCCTCGCCGCCCTTGCCCGCGGGCTTCTCGCCGCCTTCGCCCTTCCCCGCAGGCTTGTCGCCGCCTTCGGCAGGCTTGGGCTCGAGCACGATCTTCTCGTAGCTCTTCTTGAGGTCGAGCGGCTTCGCGCCGAGGTCCTTCTCGACCGCAAACGCGGTCTTGTACGCGGACTCGGCGTCGGCCGCCGCGAAGGGACCGATGGCGCTCCACAACTTCGGCGTCAGCGGCAACAGCTGCGCACGCAAGCGCTCGTCGTCGGTGACGCTGATGCGGAAGCGACCGATCAAGCTCTTGAACTTCGAGCTCGAAGTGTGGTGCAGCGACAGGCGCAGCACCGAGGCTTCGTTCGTCTCGAGCGTGTCCATCGGCAGCAGCACCGCCTCGTGCGGCAACTTGCGCTCGTCGTCGACGATGCTCCAGCCGCGCCCGAAACCGCGGCTGAATCCGCCGCCCTTGCCTTCCGCGCCGACGGGCTCGACCACAATCGCGCCCTCGATCGAACCCGGCGTCATGTCGTAGCCCGCCGGATCTTCCTTGGGCTTCTGGTTGAGGTCGGCCTGCGCCGAGGTGATGTAGACCAGCGGAGGCTCTTCGCTCTCCGAAAGCGTCGAGTTGCGCAGCTCGAGCGCGCTGAGGATGAATCTTCCGTCGCTCGCGCGGCCGAGCGCGCCGAGCGGCTGGCTCGGGTCAGGCAGCACTTCGAGTCGCACGGCGGTGATGCGCCGCTTGCCCGGGCGCAGCATCACGTCGTAGGTGTCCTTCACCGGCGCGAGGCCGCCCGAGAGGATCGAGCCGTCCTCCAACGTGTGCAGCAGCGAACCATTGCGCGCGAGCAAGCCGGCAGGTTCGAGCGTGGTCCACTCGATCGGCGCGCCCAGCGACGCGAGTGTGCGTAGCTCCCACTCGCGCTGGCCGACGTCGGCCAACGGATCGTCCTGCTCGAGGCGCGCCTTCACCACGTCGATGCGGCGCTTCAAATCCTCCAGGCGCGGGACTTGATCGGGATTGGCCGCCGAGATCACAGGCCGCGCGCGCCCGTCGGAGTCGCGCTCCTTGATGTTGTTGAAGAACGAGTAGAACGCGTAGTAGTCGCGCTGGCTAAGCGGGTCGTATTTGTGGTCGTGGCACTGCGTGCAGGCCAGCGTCAGCCCCATGAACACCGTGGCCGTCGTGTTGACGCGGTCGATCACGTACGCGGAGCGGTACTCGTCCTCTTCTTCGCCCGCTTCGCTGTTGGTCGGATGGTTGCGGTTGAAGCCCGTCGCGATCTTCTGCGCCAGCGTCGCGTTCGGCAGCAAGTCGCCGGCGAGTTGTTCGATCGTGAAGCGGTCGTACGAGAGGTTCGAGTTGAAGGCCTCGATCACCCACTCGCGCCATTTCCAGATCGAGCGCGGCGTGTCGTTCTGGTAGCCGCTCGTGTCGGCGTAGCGCGCGAGGTCGAGCCACTCCTGCGCCATGCGCTCGCCGTAGCGCGGGCTCGCGAGCAGGCGCTCGGCTTCGCGCTCATACGCGTCGGGACGCGTGTCGGCGAGGAACGCGTCGATTTCAGCCGGCGTCGGCGGCAGACCCGTGAGGTCGAAGCTCGCGCGGCGCAGCCACGCTTCGCGAGACGCTTCCGGCGCGGGCGCGAGCTGCGCGCGCTCGAGCTGCGCGAGCACGAAGCCGTCGAGCGGATCGCGCACCCACGACGTGTTCGCGACCTTGGTCGGCGCGGGCTTCACCGGCGGCACGAAGGCCCAGTGGTCCTCCCAATTCGCGCCCTGTTCGATCCACAGCCGCACGGTTTCGATCTCGGCCGCACTCGGCTGCTTGGCCTGCTCGGCCGGCGGCATGCGCTTGGACGGGTTGTCGCTGGTCATGCGCAACCAGGCGAGCGAACGCTCGGGCGCGCCCGCGGCGATCACGGCCTTCGAGCCACGCGCTTCGAAGGCGTGCTCGCGCAGGTCCAGGCGCAGGTCCTCCTCGCGCGTGGCTTCGTCGGGCCCGTGGCACTCGAAGCAGTACTGGGCGAGGATCGGACGCACCTCGCGCAGGTAACTGACCTTGGGTTC
Organism: Planctomycetota bacterium; assembly: GCA_016795325.1. Classification (GTDB taxonomy): domain Bacteria; phylum Planctomycetota; class UBA1135; order UBA1135; genus WYBT01. Next base: position 526,469 of record JAEUHY010000015.1, on the reverse strand, counting down.
GGCGCCGGCAGCAGCGGCGTTCTCACGGCTGGGCGCGGCCCATGCGCCCGCAAACGCGACCGCGAGCACAACCGAAGACAGCAGAGGCGATTGACGCATGGCGAAACCCTGTCTCGCGCGCTTTTGGGGGTGGCGGCGACGCGCGGAGTCCTGAGGCTAACCGAGCCCTTCGCAGGTAGCGCTATCCTCGCGGCATGATCCCCCTGCTTGCCGCGGCAACCGTCCTCGCCATCACGCCCCAGTCGCCGCAACCCGCCGCTCCGCAGGCGCCGCCCGCGAGCGAGCCCCAGACGCCGACTCCGGAGGCTCCGGCCAAGCCCACGCGGCGCCAACGACCGGAGTGGAAACCGTCCGTGACGACGCTGCCGTCCGACCTCTGGAGCGATGCGACGGACGCGACGCTCGGGGCGACAGCCGAGTGGACCAACAAGGTCGAGATCGCCGACGTCGACGGCGACGGCCGGCCCGACATCCTGTTCGCCAACGGCGGCGACTACGACAAACGCGGCGAGCTCGTCGCGAGCCGCGTGTTCTTGAACCGCGGCGCGGAGACAAAGTTCGAGGACGCGACGGCGCGTGTGTTCGGCGAAGCGCGCTTCTACGCGCGCGTGATCAAGGTGCGCGACGTGAACCGCGACGGACGCGCCGACGTCTTCGTCGGCTCGACGTTCGAAACGCAGAGCGGGTTGTTCCTCGGCGCGGAGGGCGGCAAGTTCCGCGATGCGAGCGCCGAGTTGCTCCCGCAGGCGCCGGGAAACATCGGCGACGTCGAGTTCGGCGACGTGGACGGCGACGGCGACCTCGATTTGGTGCTGGCCGAATGGGGCAGCGGCTCGCCGATGAAGAACGAAGGCGGGCGCACGCAGCTGTGGCTCAACGACGGCGCGGGAAAGTTCCGCGATGCGACCGCGGAACGCATGCCGGAGGTGCTCGTGCGCTTCTGCTGGGAGCTGGAGTTCGTCGACGTCGACAACGACCTCGACCTCGATCTCGTCGTGTCGTCCAAACGCTCGAGCGGCTCGTTCCTGTTCGAGAACGACGGCGCGGGCAAGTTCCGCGACGCGACGGCGGGCCGTTTGCCGCAGTTCACGAACAACTACGAGTTCGAGGCGATGGACCTCGACGGCGACGGTGCGCTCGATCTGGTGACGATCAACGACGGCCCGCGCTTCACCGAACACGTGCTGCGCGGCGACGGTGTGGGCGGCTTCAGCGATGCGACCGCGACGTGGTGGCCCGAGGCCGACAACCCGAGCTTCGACGACAACATGGTGTGCTTCCTCGACTACGACTCCGACGGAGACGCGGACTTCGTCATCGGCTCGCTCGACGGCCCCGATCGACTGCTCGTGAACGACGGCAAGGGCAAACTAGCCGCCGCCGCGCCCGTGTTCGCCGGCGATCCGACACGCGGCACGCTCGGCATCGCGCTCGCCGACTTGAACGGCGACAAGAAGCTCGACGTCGTGCACGCGCAGGGCGAGAACCCCAAGGCCGAGGCGGAGAAGGTGTTCTTCGGCAAGGCGCTCGCAGCGGACACGGCCGGGCCGACGATCGGCGCGCTGCGCACGTTGAACAAGCCTGCAGTCGGCGCGGAGCTCGTGTTCGTGGTGCGCGTCCACGACCGCAAGTCGCCGCTTGCCGCGCACGATTTCCAGCGTGTGGTCCTGCGCGTCGAACAAGCGGGCGCCACGAAGGAAGTGCCGCTGGAGTGGTACGGCGAGATGTTGTGGCGCGCGCGAGTTGCGGCGCCGGCGGCTGGCAAGCTCACGGCCCGCGTGGAGGCAGTCGACGCCGCTGGCAACGCGAGCGTCGGGGCGCCGCTGGAGCTCGAACTCAAATAGCGGGACGCGGATCGAGCGCGAAGGCCTCGTCGAGCGCCTGCCAGAGCAGCGCCCCGTAGCGGCGCCACAAGTCCTCCTCGCTCGAGCGCTGCGCGTTCGCCGGCAGTTCGAGCGTGAGGATCGGCACGCCGAGGTCTTCGCCGACGTACGCGCCGAGCGACCCCGGTCGCGCACCGAGCTTCTTCACCGGCAAGTTGCTTGCGCGCGCCACGCGTTCGGCGATGAGTTCCGCGGGCCCGTCGTAGTCGACGCACGCCAGCGGCTGGTGGAAGCTGAGCACGAGCACCGGCCGATGGCGTTCGAGCAGGTCGGCGAGGAAGCGCGTCTCGGGCTCGGTCAGCGGATCGCCGCCGTGGCGCTCGGTCGAGGTGAAGTTGCGCGCCGGCCAGTTGCGGTTGAGGTCGACGCCGCGCGCGTTGGTGCGCGTTCCCGCGGCGAGCCCGTCGGGGTTGAGCTCGGGCACGAGCACAAGCGTGACGTCGCGCAAGCGCTCCGGCGCTGCGCGCAACTCGCGTTCGAAGCGGCGCACGAGCGGGCCTCCGGCAGGCTCCGTGCCGTGGATGCCCGCAATGATGAGCAGAGTGCGCGGCCCGGCGCCGAGCACGTTCGCCTCGAGCGCGCGGCCTTGCACGGAGCGCCCATCGTCGACCGTCGCGCGGGAAGCAGCGCAGCCGCCAAGCAGGAATGCGAGCCCCAAACTCGCCGCAACGCAGGCCGTTGCCAAGCTCGTTCGGCGGCGGAGCCCTCCCCAGATCTCGCGATGTCTCATGGTTGGACCCAACTCTAGACTCCGACCTCTCGCCAAGTAGCGCCACTTTCCGCTGCGCGCGCCGCCGCGCCCGGCTTCGCCGTCCGAAGAGGACTCCAGACTCGCCATGTTGATCTCGACAGCACTCGTCGCCACTGCGCTTTCGCTGCCCCACGTGCTGCCCGCGACCGCGCCGAGCACCGCGCGCTTCGATCCGGCGCGCTTCGATCCCGCACGTTTCGTCGCTGCGCAGACGACCCTCGACACCCACCGGAACGTGGATCCGCTGAGCTACACCTACATCGAAGCCGGCTACTTCTCGACGAACCTCGACCGCTTCGACGATGACACCGACGCCGTGCAGGCCCGCGTGTCGATCGGACTGCTCGACTTCCTGTACGTGTTCGGCGAGTACACGGCCGAATCCCTCGACGCGGTGCAGAACGCCAGTTCGCTGGGCGACGTCGACAACGATGCAGTCGCGGTCGGCGCCGGTGCGCACCTCGAGCTCGCTCCCGCGTTCGACCTCGTCGGCGAAGCCGCGTGGCTCTACAACGATCTGCAGAGCGACCAGCTCTCGAATCTCGACGACACGCACAACGGCTGGACCGCGTTTGCGGGCGCGCGCTGGCTCGCCGTTCCGTGGTCGGGCGGCGGGCTCGAGCTCAACGGCGGCGCGCGCTGGACCGACCAAGTCACGCTTTTGACCGACGACGAAGTCAACGCGTGGGAAGCCGGCGCGCGAGTGCACTTCTTGTCGGCGCTGAGCCTCGGCGCGCGCTACATCATGCAGGAAGACGACTCGACCTGGGGCGTGAACCTGCGCCTGTCGTTCTGAGCGCCGCGGCGCCGCGCTACTTCGCCGGCGCGAGCTTGGGCTGCGGCGGGTCCGCCTCGTAGTGCGGCGACATGATCTGCACGCCGGCGCGGTTGAACTCGTCCTGGATGTTCTGGTGCAAGCGGCTGTAGAGCTCGGCCTTCGCGTTGGCCGTGCGCGTGCGTGCGTTGAGTTCGTACTCGACGTAGAAATCGCTCAGCGCGGTCTGGTGCACGAACGGCGCAGGTTCGGCGAGCAGACCGTCGGTCCTGCGCGCCGCAGCGAGCAACAGCTCGTGCACCTGCCGCCAGGGCGTGTCGTAGCCGATCGTCACGCTGGTGTGCAGGATCAAGCCATCCGTCGCAGCGCGTGCGCTGAAGTTCACGACGTGCCCGCCGAGCAATGCGCCGTTGGGGATCGACACGAGCTCGTTCTTCGGCGTGCGCACGCGCGTGAGCAGCAGCTCGATCTCGAGCACATCGCCTTCGATCTCGCCCACGCGGATCCGGTCGCCGACCTTGAACAGTCGACTGAACAGGAGCAGCACGCCGCCGACGAGATTGCCCACCGTGCCCGACGAGCCGAGGGTCAAGAGCGCGCCGAAGAACAGGCTCAGACCGCGGAAGGCCGCGGAGTCCGAGCCGGGCACGTACGGAAACACCATGACCAGCGCCACGGCGATGACGACGATGCGCACGAGCTTGAACAGCCGCAGCGCGTGGTCCGCGTCGACGCCGGGCAACTCGAGCGCGCCGCGTGAAGCTTCGAGCGCGAGCCAGCGCAGCAGGCGCAGCGTGTAGAACGCGAGCGCGGCTACGACGGCGATGAAGAACAGGTCGCCGATGCGCGCGAGGATGCCGTTCCACAGCACCTCGAGCGGCGCGAGGACGTAGCGCAACACGGTGAAGGCGAACGCGCGCGTGAGCGGAATCAACGCGAACACGATCTCGAGGTAGACGAGCACCAGCAGCGCCGTGATGGCCACGTGCACGAGCCCGAGCCCGCGGCGCTCGAACACGCGCACGACCACTCCACCGGCGCCGAGCCGACGCTCGAGCGCGGCGAGTCGCCCTTCCGCACGCGGCGCGGCGGCCCGCACGCGGATGCGGCGGCGCCAGCGCGCGAGCGCGACGAGCGCCGCGACGAGCACCAGCGTGGCGAGCGCGAGGAACACTCCCGTCTGCAGGTTCGCCTCGGGCAGGCGGCGCGCGCGGTAGGCCTGCACGGCGGCGCGCACGCGCTCCAGACGTTGCGCGAGAAGCGCCTCGACGGTCTGGCGCTCACGAAGCGCGTCGAGCGCCGTCACCACTCCGATGACCTCACCGCGGTACTCGAGCCGCCCTTCGTTTTCCTCGATGCGCACCTCGATCAGGTCCGCGCTGAAGAACGGGTCGTCGGCGACACGCTGGAGCACCCGCTGCGCACGTTCCGCGCGCTCGGCGGCCGTGAACGGGCCGAGCGCGTTGCGCACCACGAACAGCTCCTCGCCGTCGAGCGTGATGGAGTGGGCTTCGGCGGTCGGCGTCCAGAGCGGCGCGTCCGGCGCCTGCGACTCGCTCTGGGCCCAGCCCCTCGCGCACAGAGTCAGCCAGACGAACAGAAACGCGGCGAGCCAACGTTTCACGTCGCGCCTACTTCTTGCGCCAGACCACGCCCTTGGGCGTGTCTTCGAGCACGATGCCCTTGGCGAGCAACTCGTCGCGGATCCGGTCGGACTCCTTGAAGTCCTTCGCCTTGCGCGCGGCCTGCCGCGCGGCGATCTGCGCTTCGATGTCCGCGGGGAGCAACTCGTCCTCGACCTGGATGCAGCCCAGCACGGCGTTGGCCTTGGCGAGGAACTCGAGCGCGCGCGCGGCGACGGCGGAGCCCAGACGGCCCTCGAGCGCCGCGCTGCGCAACGCGAACAGACCCGGCAGCGCGCGGCTGACGTTGAGGTCGTCGTTCATGCCGTCTTCGAACGTGCGGCGCGCTTCGTCGAGCAGCTCCGCTCCCGCTTCGGCTGGAGCCGCCGCGCCGTCGCCCTTCGAGGCGCGCCGCAGGCGCCGCACGAGGTCGTCGAGCCCCTCGAGTGCGCTGGCCGCATCCTTGAGCGCATCCCAGGTGAAGTTGAGCGGCGATCCGTAGTGCCCGCGGACCAGCGCGAAACGCAGCTGGCGCGCGCTGTAGCCCTTGGCCGCCACGTCGTCGAGCGTGTACACGTTGCCCAGGCTCTTGCTCATCTTCCCGCCGTCGACCTGCAGGAACTTCGAGTGCATCCAGTAGGTCGCGAAGGGCTGGCCGGTGAAGCTCTCGGTCTGCGCGATCTCGCACTCGTGGTGCGGGAAGATGTTGTCCTCGCCGCCGGTGTGGATGTCGAGCCGGTCGCCCAGGTGCTTGCGGCTCATGGCGGAGCACTCGATGTGCCAGCCGGGGAAACCGTGCGGGCCAAAGCGCGTCGCCCACTTCATGATGTGGGCCGGGTCGCTCTTCCACAGCGCGAAGTCCTCGGGGTTGCGCTTGTCCTCGCGCACCGCGATGCGCGCGCCCGCCTCGAGCTCCTCGACGCGGTTGCCCGACAGCTTGCCGTACTCGGGAAACGTCGACACGTCGAAGTACACGTTGCCGCCCGTCTCGTAGGCGTGCCCCTTGGCGATCAGGCCTTCGATGATCTCGACCATCTCCGGGATGTGGTCGCTGGCCTTGGGATACACCTTGGCCTGCCGCACGCCCAGCGCCGCCAGATCGGCGAAGAACTGCTGCGCCACGCGGCGCGAGATCTCCCACGGATCGAGCTTGTCCTTCTTGGCCTGCTTCTCGAGCTTGTCCTCGCCCTCGTCGCCGTCGTCGGTCAGGTGCCCGACGTCGGTGATGTTCATCACTTGCTCGACGCGATAACCGCAGTACTCGAGCCAGCGCCGCAGCGTGTCCGCGAACAGGAACGCTCGGTAATTCCCAACGTGCGGACGGCTGTAGACCGTCGGGCCGCAGTTGTACATGCGCACGACGCCCGGCTCGAGCGAACGGAACGGTTGCTTGGTGCGGGTGAGCGAGTTGTAGACGACGAAGGTCATAGGCGCTGCGGAGTCTAGCGCGCGCTCAACCGCGGGCCGCGCGGCTGCTAATCTGAGGCGTCCCGCCGTGCCGCCCCCGTCCGACCAACCGCCCGCGCCGCGCGTGCTCACGAGCGCGAGCGGACTTGTCGTCGAACTCGGCGCCGAGCTCGGTGCGGGCGCTTTCGGGCGCGTGCTGCGCGGCCAGGTGCTCAGCGGCTCGGACGCCGCGCCCACGGGCAGCGCGGTGGCCGTCAAGCTGTTGCACGCCGCGCTCGAGCGCGACCCCAACGCGCTGCGCTCCCTGCGCGCCGAGATCGAGGCGGGCGCCCACGCGCAGCACCCCTCGCTCGTGCGCCACATCGATCACGGCCGCGATGGCGAAGTGGAGTTCTTCGTCATGGATCTCGTCGAGGGCGAGTCGCTGCGCGCCGTCATCGAACGCAGCGGCGCACTCCCCGAGCCGCAGGTGCGCTCGATCGCCGCTCAGGTCGCAGGCGCGCTGGGCGCGCTGCACGCCGCCGGTTACGTCCACGCCGACGTGAAGCCGGAGAACATCCGGCTCACGCCGCGCGGCCGCGTGGTCTTGATGGACCTGGGTTTCGCGCGGCGCGTGCGCCAGGCCGTCGGCGAGAGCGGCCCCGCGGCGGAGCGCGCCGACGAACACGCCGTGTCCGCGCCCGCGCTGGCGGCCAGCGAAGGCGTCAATCCGGGCAGCCTCGCCTACCTCTCCCCGGAACGTGCGCGTGGCCAGGCGGGCGCCGGAAGCTCGGACGTCTTCGCCCTGGGACTGGTGACGTACGAGCTGAGCACCGGCTGGCATCCCTTCGCCGACCACGGCGACGAGCGCAGCGCCGCGGTGGCCGCCAGCGGGTTCTCGAGCGGCCGCCCACTGCGGCGCAGCCTGGACGCGCCGGGCGCGGACCAACTGCTCGCCGCGATCGTCTCCGCGCGCTACGTGCCGCCGTCGCGTTTCGCACCGGGGCTCTCGCCCTTCCTCGACACGCTGCTCGCCGAAGTCCTCGCGCGCGATCCCCAGCGGCGCCCCAGCGCCGACGAGTTGCGCCAGCGGCTGCAGCAGGGCGAAGTCGGCGATTGGTGGCGCGCGCAGCTCGACTTCAGTTCGAACGCACGCCGGGCCACGCGCGGCGAACAGGACGCGGCGCACCTCACGCCGCTGGTGGGCCGCGAGCGCGAGCTCGACGCCATGCTGGAGGCCTGCCGCGCCGCGTTCGGCGCTGAAGCCGCGGGAGGGCGCGCGCTGTGGCTCGTCGGCCCCGTCGGCAGCGGCAAATCACGCCTCGCGAGCGAGTGCGCGTTGCGCGCGCGGCGGCTGTTCACGCCTCCCCCGCTGTACCTGTACGGTCGCTGCGCGAGTTTCGAGGAACAGCGGCCGTGCATGCCGATCCTGCGCTGGCTCGAGCGTTTCCTGCGCCTGCCCTCCGGCGCGGCGCCGGACCAGCACCAGCTCGCGGCGCTCGCCACGCTCGTCGCACCGCACGTCGCGCACACGCTGTGGAACGCGCTCGACCCCAACTTCGCCGGCACGACCGAAAGCGCCGTGCCCGAAGCGCTCGCCGCCTGGCTCGCGGCGCTGGCGCAAGCGCAGCCGCTGCTCCTGTTCCTCGACGACGTCAACTTCGCGGACGAAGGCACGCTGGCCGTGCTCTCGCGCGTGGCGGCGGACCTGCCGCGTCGGCGCGCCGTGCTGCTGCTGGGCGAACGCGAAGCCGAACCGTTCGCGAGCGAACGCTCCGCGAGCGCGCTGTCCGAGCGGCTCTCCAGCGCGGAGCTCGGCGAACGCATCACGCTCGCCCCGCTCGACCAAGCGGCGATCGAAAGCGCGGTGAGCGCGATCTTCCACCCCAGCGCCCCGCTGCTGCGCATCGCCCAGGTGCTGCACGCGCGTTGCCACGGCAACCCCGGACAACTCGGCGAGATCCTGCGCCTGGCGCTCGAGCGCGGCGATGTGCACGCCCTGAGCAGCAGCGATCCGCGCTGGGTGCTCGCCGTCGCGCCCGACCGACTGCCGCTGCCCGAGTCGCTGCAGAACGCCATCGCTGAACGCATGGCGAAGCTCTCGGAACGCGAGCGCGACTGGCTGCAACGCCTCGCGGTCGTAGGCGGACGCATCGAAGTGGCGCTGCTCGAGCGCGTGTTCTCGGAGGTCGACGCGAGCGAGATCGAAGGCCAGCTCGCCGAACTGGCCCAACGCGGCTGGCTCACGCCGATCGGCGATCGCTACCGCTTCGCCCGCCCCGCGCTGCGCGAGGCGCTGTACCGCTCGCTCGAGCCCGAACGCCGCCGCGAGCTCCACTCGCTCGCCGCCGACGCGCTGCGGCCCAAGGACGATTCGCGGCGCCTCCCGCTCAGCGACGCGATCCAACGCGCCTTCCACCTGCGCTCGGCGGGGCGCAACGTCGACCTGCTGCGCGTCATCCGACCGCTGCTCGAAGTGCTGCTGCGCCGCGGCCAACCGCAGCGTGTGATCGTGCTCGCACGTTGGGGCCTGGAGGCGCTCGGCGCGCTGACGCACACACGCCAACGCAATCGCTGGCGCATCGAGTTCCTCGAAGCCGCGGCCGACGCTTCCGACCGCCTGGGCGCACGCACCGAACAGCGCCGCTGGCTCGACGAACTCAGCGATCTCGAATTCGATCCCGCACAGGACCCCGACGCACTCTCGCGCGTGTACTTGCTGCACGGCCGCTACGCCGCGGGCACGGGCCAGTACGGTTTGGCGCGCGGCATGTACAAGAACGCCGTCGAGCTTGCGCAGCGCGCGCAATCGGAGGAGCTCGAGAGCGAGGCGCTGCGGCGCCTGGGCGCCGTGCAAGCGCACGTCGGCGAGCTCGAGAGCGCGCGCGAGCACTTGACGCGTGCGCGCGACATCGCCGTGCACGACGCGCAACGCGCCGTTGCGCTGATCCAGCTGGGCATAGTCGAGTTGCTCGAGAACAAGCTCGAGAGCGCGCTCGCCTGCGTGGACCGCGCGCTGCGCTTGCAGCGCGGCTCGCGACGCTTCCAACTGCCGGGGATCACAGCGGCTGGGCACATGCTGCGGGGCCGCATCTACCGCATCTTCGGCCGCCCCGGACGCGCGCTCGGCTCGATGCAGCGCGCCGTGGATCTGGCGCGCCAGGCGGGCGAACGGCGCCTCGAGATGGAAGCGACCGCGCGGCTGGGCGGACTGCTGCTCGACCTCAATCGCCCCGACCAGGCGCAGTCGCGGTTGCGCGAGGCGCTGCTCATCGCCAGCGAGATCGAAGATCGGCGCGGGCAGACGCTGGGCAGCCTGTGGCTGGGCACGCTGCTGTGGGAGCAGGCCGATCCGAGCGCGGCGAGCGTGCTCGAACGCGCCTCGCGCCTGGCCGGCGAAATGGGTCTCAAACGCGCCGAGGCGCTCGCATTCTCGATTCGCGCCCGCATCGCACGCGAGGCCGGCGACAGGGAGCGCATGCTCGAGTGGACGGAGCACGCGCAGCAACTGCTCGAGCACCAAGGCGCCGAGTTGATCGACCGCATCGTGGTCATCGGCACGCGCGCGCTGGTGCTCGAGAGCGCCGGTCGCGCCGACGAAGCGCTCGAGCTCGTGCGCGAATTGCGGCGGCGCATGCGCCGCGACAACGAAGCCATCGCCGACGCGTCGTTGCGCGCCTCCCACGGCGACGCCATGGCGCGCTTGCTCGACGCCGTGCTCTCGCCGCTGGGCGTGATCTATCCGCGCGTCACCGACGAGGCGGCGCCGTCGCAGCTGGCCTGAGCACTCAGCGGCCCGCCGCCCGCGCTTCGAGCCACCAGCCCGCGCGGTGCAACGCAAGCCGGCTGGCGACGCGCTCGGCGACGCCCTGGGCGAGGCCGTGGCGCGCGCTGCGCACGGGCTCGTACGCGACGAGCGCGCGCACGAGTTCGCGCGCGCCGACGTGCAGCTGCGCGCGGCGCCGCCACACGTAGCGCACCAGGCGCGCGAGGTTCGCGCAGCGCTCGCGCTGGCTCAGCGAAGCCCGCAACGCCGAGCGGTCGAGGTCGATCAGCCACCACTGAGGGTCGTGCGCCGCGTGCGTGACGAGCACGTTCTTGGGGTGCAGGTCCGCGTGCAGGAAGCCGACGTCGTGCAGGCGCCGCAGCCAAGCGCCGAAGCTCGCCAGCAGGCGCGCGCGTGCGGCGACGTCGCGTTCGCGCTCGAGCCACGCGGCGAAGTCCTCTCCCCCGGGCACGCGCCGCGTGACGAGGTCGAGATGCCACGCGCCGGCGACGCGCCGAGCGCGCGCGGCGACCACCTGCGGCGTGCGCACTCCTGCGGCGAGCAGCTGCTCGGAGAGTTGCGCTTCGACGAACGGTCGCTCGGGGTCGAGGAAGCGGCGGCCGGTGAGCCAACGCAACAACCCGCCGTGGGTGAAGCGCCGCACGAGCAGCTCGTGCGGACCGGCGCGCAGCTCGAGCAGCGGGTTGCGCCCGCCCAGGTCGCTGGGCGCGGCGCCGCCGTCGGAATCGAGTCCGAAGCCGCTGCCGGCGAGCGCGGCGAGCATGTCACGCCGCACGGCCAAGACACCGCGCGGCGTGAAGCTGAATTCGAACTGCCCGCCGAGGGCCGCTGTGAGGCTGGGGGCGATCACAACTGCTCAGCCTACGCCGCGGCGGCGCCGCGTCACGGGCGTACCGCCGCGTGGCCGCGAAACCGCGTCGAGGTTCAGATGCCGGCGCCGAAGTCGGAGGCGGGCTCCGCCGACGGCGGAGGCGGCGGCGGGGCCGGGCGCTCGCGCACGGGGGCAGGCGCGGGCGCGGACTTGCGGGCGGCCGTCGCCGGCTCCTCGAAGATCCCCAGACCGAAGTCGGTGGACGAGTTGGGGGCGCTCGCGGCCCGCTCGGCCGGCGCGGGTGCACGCTCGGGAGCGCGCGGCGCGTCGCTGGGGCGCTCGAACCCGCCGCGGGCGCCGCCGCGCTCCTGGCGCTCGAAACCGCCGCGCTCGCCGCGCTCGAAGCCGCCTCGTTCGCCTTCGCGCGCAGGCCCGCGACCGAACTCGCGGCCGCCACGCGCTTCGTTCCGATCAGGGCCACGTTCGTCGCCGCCGCGCGGCGCATCATCGAACTGCGGACGCCGCTCGCCGCGGAACTCGCCGCGCGAATCGTCGCGGCGGCCGCGCGGGCCGTCGTCGCGGCGCGGGCCGTCGTCGCGGCGCGGGCCGTCGTCACGGCGCGGGCCGTCGTCGCGGCGAGCTTCACGCCGCGGGCCGTCCTCACGCCGCGGGCCGTCTTCACGCCGCGGGCCATCGTCACGCCGCGGGCCATCGTCACGCCGCGGACCATCGTCACGCCGCGGACCATCGTCACGCCGCGGACCATCGTCGCGACGCCCATCGCGGCGCGAGTCGCCGCGCGGACCATCGTCCCGGCGCGGGCCGTCATCGCGGCGCGGACCATCGTCGCGGCGCGGACCATCGTCACGGCGAGCTTCGCGCCGCGGGCCATCGTCGCGCCGTGCGTCACGGCGCGAGTCACCGCGCGGAGCCACGTCGCCACGCGCGCCGTCCTCGCCGCGCACCTCGCCGCGCACCTCGCCGCGCGGTTCGTCGTCGCGCCGTGCGTCGCGGCGCGGACCATCGTCACGGCGCGCATCGCGGCGCGGTCCGTCGTCCCGCCGCATGTCGGCGCGCGGCCCGTCCTGGCGCTGCTCGGAGCGTGCTTCAGGTCGGCCCGCATCACGTCCGGCGCCCACCGGCGCCTCGCGGCGCGCGTCACGGCGTTCACCGCCCGCCGGCGCAGAGTCACGAGCCTCGCGTTCGCCGCGCTGTTCGCGGCGGGGCTCGCCGCGACCGCCGCCCTGGGGACGCCCGCCGCGCCGCGCCGGCACCTCGTCGCCGCGCTCTTCGTAGCCATCCGTGCCGCTCTCGAGCACCTCGATGTACTCCGTCGGCACGTGCTCGGCGAGGAACAACGCCTTGCGGTCGTAGAAGTTGACGCCCTCTTCCCACGCGTCGAGCGCGTAGATGCGCAGCACCGAATACTCGCGGCCCGCGCGCCGGCCGGCTTCACGGGCGTCGTCGAGGTCCAGGGCCAAGTGCAGGAAACGTCGCCGTCCGCCGCGCAGCCCGAACTGCTGGGCGCGCGCCAGATCGCGTTCCTCGATGCCGACGTACAGGAACTCCGGCGGACGCGCGGGTTCGCCGGGTTCGACGTCGATCGAGTGGCCGTACAAGGCGCGGATGCGGTCGCCTTCGATGTCGTAGCGCGGCCGATCGCCCGCTTCGACCGCGGCGTGCACGTCCGCCGGCTCGACGGCTTCACCCAGGCGCTCTTGCAGCGCGCGGACGACGTCGGCCATGGCGCCGTAGCCGTGCCGGTCGAGTTCGAGATCAAACTTCTCCGGCTGGTGCCGGAGCATGTAGGCGAGCGAGCGAGTGATCCGTTCGATCAGAGCGGGATGCGTCATGCGTTCGACTAGAGGGTGCGCGCGGGCGAGCTTGCGCCGCGCGGGAGGACCTGACGCCAGTGGTTTGGGGCGAGCCACCCGGGCAGTCCGCACATCGCGGAGGAGCGTTCGTGTAGCTCGTCGGGACGGAGTGGAGCGGCGCCGACTGGCGCGGCGCGCGCCCCGAGGGGTCCCTCGGGCGGCCCGTCGGCGCGAGCGGGAGCGCAGAGGTGCGGTCCCGCGGCGGCGGGGGGCGGCGAGTCGTCGGCGGCTGCGGCAGGAGGGGCCCCGCGGGGGCCCGGATCCAGGACCGGAGACTGGCGGCTCGTGGGCGGGGATTCTATGCACGCGCGACCAACGCTTCCAGAACAGGCCGCCCCATCGGCTGCGGTTCGGGCCTCGGAGGGACCCGCAGACGCCCGAGGCTCGGCGTCCGTGCCGATCCTCCCGGCCGGCCGAAGGCGGGCCGCCCATCGGCCGGTGAAAAGCCCGCTCCGAGCGCGGAACAAGGCTCGCTTGCGTCGGAGCTGGAAGCGACGCCTCTCAGCGGGGCGCAACGCACGCCGCGTGGGCGTCATCCGGGCCCCCGAGAGAAGGCCGTGGTTCGGCGAGCCGTGTGCCCCGGCGCCGCGCAGCCGCGCGCGGGCGCGTGGGCGGAGTGGAATCCTCTCCAGGACGAGCCGAGGCCCTCCGCTCGAGTTCCGCGCCGAACCGCTCCTCCGACGGGCAGCGAAACGCGCGACAACGTGCAGCCGCACGAGACGTCCAGCGGTCTCGGCTCGACCGCGACCCCGCCTCGCCTGCGGCTTTCCGTCAAAGCTTCGCAAACGGGCCGCGCGTGGAGCGGACAGCGCGTCGAGCGATCGGCGCAAGCGACGCGCGAGGGTTCCGCCGGCCCCCGGAAAGCAGACTCGAAAGCAGACTCGACAGCAGACCCGACAGCAGCCCGGAAAGCAGAGTCGCCGCGCCGCCGCCGGTGAAGGCGGGGCGCGGCGACTTCGTGAAGGGGCGCGCTCGCAGCCCCCGCCGCGAGCGCGCGAATTGGCGGGTCCCACACCACCAACTCTCGGCCCCCTCATAAGCGCGCCGTGCGCGCCATAAAAGGGGGTGAGCGATGCGAGTTCTAGGTACGGCGAACGAGACTTTCGGTTAGCGGCCCGTAGGCGGGAATTCGAGCGGTCCACGCGCGGCCGCGCCGCTGGTGGGCTCGCCAGGGATGCCGCCAGTAATCCGACCTGCGCGTTGGCCCGCGCCGCGTGAAGCCGACGTGAAGCCGGGCAGCGCGGTGCGCTGCTCGTCGGCGAGTTGCGTGAACCCCTCGCGCTCGAGGCCGGCGAGCAACTGCTCGCCGCCGCGGATCGAGATGGTCAGGTTGTCGCCGCTGCGCGGGTCGGTCCAGGCCAGCTTGAGCGAGCGGCAGGAACGCACAGGAGTGGAACGAACGTTGTGTTCAGAAGGTTCAGGGAGCATGTGAGGCTTTTCGGCTGCGGAGCGACGCGACATCCGACGACGGAGAACGTTCGTTTCGGCAACGGAGCGAACGGAATTACGCGCCGGAGCACGTTTTGATCCACTCGATACGCAAGCAGTGGCCAAAGCGCCGCCAGCCGAAAGAGGATTCGCGCTTTCCGGCTGCTTCCCGACAGATCCTCTCGAGCGACACGCCCGCGTTTTCGACGGCGAGTCCGTGGAACTGACTAGGTCGACGTGAAGCCGCGAACAACTCGGTCGACGCGCTGGCGAGGGACGCCCAACGCGCTGCGCGCAACTCAGTAGCGCGCCATCCCTCGATCGACATCCAGCGCCCAACGTTCCATGCCGCCCTGCAGGTTGGCGACCTGCTCGAAACCCAAGCGCTCGAGGTAGACGGCGGCGTTGGCGCTGCGAATGCCGTGGTGGCAGATGCACACCACGCAGCGCTGCGGATCGAGTTCGCGCGCCCGCACGGCCAGCTCGCCGAGCGGGATGTGGGTCACGCCTTCGAGCCGGCAGATCTCGAGCTCTTCGCTCTCGCGCACGTCGAGCAGCAGCGGCGGCTCGGGCTGCGCGAGGCGCGCGTGGAGTTCAACGGGCGTAAGGCGCTCGACCATCGCTCAGTTGAACACGATCGGCGCCCGGTCGAGATCCGGCGGCAGCGCAACGCCCAGCGCCGACAACACAGTCGGCGCCAGGTGCAGCAAGTCGACACCGCCCTGCGCGGGCACTTCGCACTTGCGGTTCGAGAAGAAGATGCCGCGCACGATCTCGGGGTCGACCGACACGTGGCAGCCCGACCATTGTTTGTCGTTGGGCGCGATCGTCGCGCCGGGCTTGCCGGACTTGGCCGACATGCCGCCGGTCGAGGTGCTCCACGAGACGCGGTACGGCGCGGCGAAGCCCAGCGTCAGGTCCGCCTCGCGGTCGAGGTACGGGCCGTTGTGGATCTCCTTCACCAGATCCGCCGTGCGCCCGATCTTCGCCCCCGTCGCCGGGTCGGTGGCCGCGAGGAACTTCTGCGCGATCTCGCGGCACAGCGCGTCCGAGTCCGCGGGTTCGACGATGCCGACGCTCGTCACCGTGCCGTCGGCCGCCTTGTGCCCGACACCCTTCACGTTGATGTAGATCGTGCCCAGGCCCAGGGCGTACGCACGCGTTTTGGACCAGTCGACGTACTGGCTCAGCATCGCTCCGCCGCCCTTGCCTTCCTTGGTGACTAGGTAGCCCTCTTCCGCGAGCCAATTGTTGACGTGCACCTGTTGGCGGAAGCTCTGGAAACCGTGGTCGGCGCACAGGAGCAGCGTGTCGCCGGGCTTGACGAACTCCGCGAGCACCTTGCCGACGATGCGGTCGATCTGCCGGTACGCCGCGGGGATCGCGTCCTTGAGCGCGATCTCCTCACCGTAGAACGTGACCTTCTCCGCCGCCGTCTGCGCGTTGTGCAGCGGATGTTCGGCGTCGTAGTACTGGTAGAGCATGTGTTGGACGCGGTCGACCTCGCTGAACACGCCGACGAACAGGCGCCAGTCGTTCTCAGCCAGCCCGGCGAAGATCAACTTCTCGCGCCAGCGCGTCGTGAACTCGACGTCCTCGAGGAAGGTCTTGGCGCTGATCACCTCGTCCTTGAGCGACTGCGTGAGGCAGGCCCAACCGACGGTTTCGAACGGACCGGACTGACGCGCGAGTTCGACCGAGAAGTCGGCCGGCTGGCTTACGGGTTGCCAGAAGGGCGGCTTCGCGGGGTCGATCTCGATCGTGTTGACGAACAGTTCGAGCGGCTCGAGCGCGACGAGCTTGCAGCGCGTGATCGCGTGCACCTTGAGCAGCGGATTGAGCTCGAAGGTCAGGTGGTACCAGTCGCTCCACGCCCCGAGGCTCAGCTTCTGCGCGCGTCCCGCGATCGACACTTCCGCGCCGCCCTCCGAACGCACGATGCGCATCGGAAGCGTCGTCGGACGGCTGAGTTGCTTGGCGAGTTCGTTCTTGCGCTCCTCGAGCTCGGCCGCCTTCTTGAACGGCACGTTGCCCTCGAGCGCACGCTCGATCTCTTCGATCTCCGCTTCCAGGCGCGGCTTGGCCCAGAAGTTCTTCGGGCCGAACACTTCCGTGTCGATCGCGCCGTCGCGTTCGTCGACACGCAGCTTGTTGCCGCCGGAACCGGTGTCCGAACCCGGATCGTTCGGGTCGCGCGCGAAGAACAACTCGTCGGTCGTGTAGATGAAGTAGCTGATGTAGCTGCCGCGCGCGTCGGGAACGCCCAGGCCGTAGAGCACCTTCGCGTTGGGCACCGCGGGGCGGTCCCAGGCCTGCTGTCCGTCGTACACGCGCGTCGGCACGCCGGCCGCGGCGGCGACTTCCCAGAAGGGCGCCGCCTTGGTCGGGTTCTTCACCACCGGAAACGCGTCGGGCAGATACGAACGCATCATGTAGCCGCCCCACGCGCCGACGCCGGCCAGCGTGAGCGAGAGGATCCAGGTCGGCGCGGCCGAGAGGCGCAGCAGCAACCCGAAGGTGAGCAGGAACACCACCAGCGCGGCGATGCCGACGGTCGCGGCGAGGCGCACCGGGCTCCAGCTGGGAATCGGCGCGCC
Organism: Planctomycetota bacterium; assembly: GCA_016795325.1. Taxonomy (GTDB): domain Bacteria; phylum Planctomycetota; class UBA1135; order UBA1135; genus WYBT01. The sequence continues at coordinate 509,555 of JAEUHY010000015.1, read as the reverse complement.
CGGCAGTTGTTCGACCGGGACCATCACGCCGTCCTGCGCGAAGGCCTTGACCGCGTACGGCTCGCCCTTGCTCGTGAACTCGCGCATCAAGAAGCCGGGGATGTTCGTCTTGCCCGGGTTCATGCCGGAGTTGAGCGAGGCCCAGGCGACGGGCGACTCCGCGGGGTTGGTCGTCCCCAGCGGCGCGAACGCGCCCTGGTCGCGCAGCTTCGCGAGGTTGGGAAGCTCGCCGCGCTGCATGAGCTCGTCCACGGTGCGCGCGTCGGCGCCGTCGAAGCCCAACACGATCACACGCCCCGAGCCGGCGCCCTGCGGGGCGGCGGGCAGCGGACGGGCGGCGGCGAGGAGCGCCAGGAACGAGCACACGAGGGCCCACAGGCCGCGGAGAGAGAGCGTCATGGAGAGATGGGTCGGTTCGGAGCGGCCGCGACTTGTGCGGGACGGACGAGGGCGACTCGGCCCTGGATCACGCTCGTGGGGTCGCTCCGGGAGCATCGCCACCGCACGGGCCCCGGCCGCCAACCCACCGGCGCAGGCCGGCGGGGCAGCAGCGGGGCCGCGTTCGGGCGCGACTTGAGGCCGCCGTCGGCGTACCCTCTCTCGGCCTAAACCCCGGCTGCCGGCGGCCTCCCGCCGTGAACGCGAGGGTGGCTACCAGCGATGAGCGCGGAATCGAAATCGAACCAGGAAGGTAGGCGGCGCGCGCGCGCCGTGTCAACGCGGGTCGGCGCGGCGCCGTCAGGCGCCCTGGTCCTGTTGGCGCTGGCGGCTGTCGTCGCGGCGGCCGTCTGGCTGGTGTGGTTGCGGCCCGGCAGCGAGCCGGCCGCCGCCCAGCCCAAGCCCGCAGCGGCCGCCGAGGCCTACCTCGACAACCCGGGCGGCGAGCGCAGTGCGCTCGCGGATACCGGGCAGCGGCCGCTCGACACTCGCTACAAGCCGGAGCTGACGGACCCGGCCCGCTTCAACGGCCGCGGACGACTGCTGGTCGAACTCCAGGCGCCGCCCGACTTCAACGGCCCGTGGACGCTCTCGCTCGCGCCGGCCAAGGCGTTGTTCGGCGGTGACCGCGCGCTGCCGCGCGAGCTCCAAGTGCTGACCGGCGAGCGGCGCGTGACGCTCGAGGACGTGCAACTGGGCGGATACGAGATCCGCGCCAAGGCCGAAGGCCTGCAGGGCATCCCGGAGTACGTGATGATGGCGTTGCCCGACGACGTCGACGTCATCCAGCCCCTGCGCCTCGTGCACCTGGGCGAGCTCGTGGGTCGCGTGCTCGATGCGGAGGGTGAGCCGGCCGCGGATTTCCCCGTCGAGCTGCAGTCGCCCAGCGGCCAGGTCGAGCAGAGTGTCCGCAGCGATGCGACCGGCCACTACCGCTTCGAGCGGCTGGCCGACGCCGAGTACAAGGTGGCCGTCGGGTACGCCGGCGCGCCGCTGATCCTGCGCGAAGTGAGCTACAAGGCGCCGAGCCTGACGATGCCGGACTTGAAGCTCCCGCCGCTCGCGCCGCTGCGCGTGCGCGTGATCGACAGCGAGGGCCGCGCCATCGAGGGCGCCGTGCTGATGCTCAGCGGCCTCGCCAGCGGCGCGCGCAGCGCCACGACCGACCGCGACGGCCTCGCGCAACTCCCCCACTGCGTGGCGGGCGAGTGTGTGCTGGCCGTCGAAGCCCCCGAGTGCGTGCCCAGCACCCAAGCCGTCCAGTTCGAACCGAGCGCCGGCGGAGAACGCGAAGTGCGCCTGCGCTCGCGCTGATCCGCCCCCCTCTCGTCGCGTCTGCCCCACACCCAGGAGCCCCGAGTGCCGTCCCAGCCGTTGATCGACCTCGCCACCCTCGACCTCTCGCGCACGGTGCGCGACCGCGCCGAGGTGCGCCGCCTGTGCCTGCAGCGCAACCGCTTCGCCATGCTCGACGAGATCGTCTACATGGAGGGCGCGGACGGCCTGGTGGTCGGCTTCAAGGATGTGGCGCCGGACGATTGGTGGGCGCCCGACCACTTCCCCGGCCGACCGATCTTCCCCGGCGCGCTGCAGATCGAGGGCGCGGCGCAGCTGTGCGCGTACCACTTCCTCGACTCGCGGCCCGAGATGCAGACCAAGCTGGTGGGTTTCGGCGGCGTCAACGACGCGCGCTTCCGCGGCGTGGTGACCCCGCCCGCGCGGCTGTACTTCGCGGCCAAGGCCGTGCGGCTGCGTTCGACGATGTTCACCTACCAGGCCCAGGGCTTCGTCGAGGGCAAGATGGTGATGGAAGCGCAGATCCTCGGCGTGATCCTCGACTGACGACGGGGCGCGCCGGCGCCGCGTAGAGTTGAGGGCATGATCCGGCGTTCGAAGGCCCTGTGGGCCGTGCTGTGTGCGTTCGTGCTCGCGACCTGCTCGACCCCCGAGCCGAAGCGCCCCGAGCACGTGCTGCTGGTGGTGATCGACACGCTGCGCGCCGACCACCTCTCGATCTTCGGCTATCCGCGTCCTACGTCGCCGACGATCGATGCGCTCGCGCGCGACGGCGTGCTCTTCAAGCGCGCGCTGTCGCAGGCGTCGTTCACGAGTCCTTCGATGGTCTCGCTGATGACCGGGCGCTACATCGCCAAGGAACGCGCGACGATTCCCGCGGAATTGACCACGCTCGCGGAGAATTTTCAGCGCGCGGGCTGGGCCACGGGCGGGTTCGTGAGCAACAAGGTGGTCTCGGCGGAGAACGGCTTCCAGCGCGGCTTCGAGACCTTCACCCACCTGGAGGACTACGGCTCCAACGAGGCGATCGAGGCCTTCCTCGCGGCCAACCGCACGCGCAAGACGTTGACCTACGTGCACCTCAACGAGCCGCACGACTTGGACCTCCAATACTTGGCGCCCGAGGGCCAACGGCAATGGCGCGAGAGCGCGGGCTACTTGCCGGGCGATCGCGCGGAGTACTACGAGCGTGTGAGCGCCAGCCTGGGCCTGGCGAACACGCCGGAGTCCGTGCGCAAGATCCAGCAGGAGATCGGCGGTTACGACGACGAGGTGCGCTGGGTCGACGGACGCGTCGGCGCGGTGCTCGCGGCGTACGAGCGGCTGGGCCTGCGCGCGAAGTTGACCGTGGCGTTGACGGCCGACCACGGAGAGGGGCTGTGGCAACACGTCGCGCTGATGAACGGCCGACGTGGCGCGGCCTTGCGCGCCGGCGAAGCGCCTTCGCTGGTCAACACGTTGATGCCCACCCACGGCAACCAAGTGCACCAGAGCCTCGTGCACGTGCCGCTGGTGCTCTCCGGCGTCGGTCTGCCGCACGGCAAACCCGTCGACGCGCCGGTGGAGAACGTCGACCTGTACCCCACGCTGCTCGAACTCGCAGGTCTCAAGCTGCAGAGCGGATTGCACGGCAGAAGCCTGCTGCGCTGGCTCGAGCCCGACGCACCGCGCGAGGCGCATGCCTTCAGCTTCACGCGCTTCAACGTGACCGTGGTCGACCGCGAAGGCTGGGCGTTGATCCTGCCCACGCCCGAAGGCGAGTGTGCGGAGCAACTGCAACTCGAGCTGTTCTACTTGCGCGAGGATCCGCACCAGCGCAACAACCGCGCGGGCGATAAGCCTGAGATCGTCGCGCGCCTGCGCAAGGTCGCGGAGCAGCGCCTGTCGATCGGCATCGCGGAAGGCGACTCGCAGGCGCCGAGCGAGCAGCACCGGAGCACGCTCGAGCAGCTGGGGTACATGGACCAGCTCCAACAACTCGATCTGCGGCGCGAGTACGAACAAGCCACCACAGCGGAGCTGCTCGCGAAGTTCGCCAACTCGGCCACGCCGTGCACGCAGCGTTTGCTCGCCGCGGAAATGCTCGGCAAACGCGCACTCGACGACGCGTCGAAGAGCGCGCTGCGCGAGCACCTCGCGCGGGAACGCTCGAACGCCGTGAAGGAGCAGCTCGAGCGCGCGCTGGCGCGCTGAGCCTCCGAACCCGGCGCGTTGTGCGACGCGTTCGAAGTCGACAAGACCAGCGGCTCAGTCGAGGAACGCGCCGAAGTCGGGCGCGCGCGGCGGACGGACCGGCGCCGGCGCCGCTTGTTCGCCGCCCTCTTCGCCCAGGATCGCGAGCACGTCGAGTTCGACGCACTCGCACGGCGCGCCGACGAGTTCGCTCAGCGAAGGCCGCGTCGCGCCGCCTTCGCCGCTGATCGACTCCTTGACGTACGTGCCGTGCTGCGCGCGCACGACGAGTTCCCAATCGCCGTCTTCGCGCGGCGCGAGTTTGACGATCTCGATCCAGCGCTCGCGGTCGAGTTGGGCTCGGCGGTGCGCGACGCGCTCGGGCGTCTGCTGCACGAGCGTGATGCGCCGACCGACCAGTTGCGCAGCGCGCTCGGGCTCGATCGGCGTCGCGCAACGCACGCGCGCCGCGTACTCCTTGGCGTGCTTCTCTTCCTTGAGCACGGCCACGCGCGACTTCTCGGTCCAGTGCAGACCGCGCACCTCGAGCCGGCCTTCATTGCGCCGGTTGATCTCCGCCTCCGCCGCGGCGAGGTCGACGTCGAGCACCTTGGGGCCGAGCAACTCGACCACGAACGGACGTCCCTCACCGAGCATGCGCACGTTGACGTCCTCGCGGCCGGCGCCGTGGAACTTGTGCTTGCGCGTCTTGAAGACCGAGCCGAGCACCCAGCCGATGAGCTCCTGCACCGAATCGCGCGTGAGCTTGCCGAAGCCTTCGCAGCGCGCGCAGCCGCGCCGTCGACGCGGATGCCCCTTGCATTCGGGGCAGAAGAACACCGTCTGCGGCAGGTCGCGCACCAACTTGCGGTAGCGGCCTTCGACGAACACCTTCGCCGCGGGAGGACCGCCGGCGCCGCGCTGAAACTCGCTCAAAACTGGCCTCGTGGGGATGCCGCGGCGAAGCGCGCAGCGGCTTGACGACTGGAACGTCCGTCGGCGGCGCGCGCTGCGCCGTCAACGAGGGCGAAGAGGATAGCGGCCGCTGTCCGAGCCCTCAACGCGCGCGCGCGAGCGCTCGTCGTTCGCCCAAGAGCTTGCGCGCGTGCGCGAGCACCTCGTCGACGCCGATCGCCTTGAGGCACTGGTTGTCCTGGCAGGGGCTGTTGCGGTGGTTCGCCGCAGTGAGGCACGGACTGCAGGCGAGCGCTTTGTACAGGTGCACCGCCCGCGGACCGAGCGGCCCGTAGAGGCGCGGCGTTTCGGGGCCGAAGAGCGTGATCGTGGCGATGTCCGTCAGACTCGCGAAGTGCGGCGGGCCGCTGTCGTTGCTGATGAGCAGATCGGCTTGGTGGAACAGCTGCAGCAGGTCCGCGAGCGTGCGGGTCTTGCCGACGAAGTTGATGCAGCGCGGGTGCGCGGCGCGCGTCAGGATCTCTTGCGCGGAGTCCTGCGCGTCGGGGATGCCGCACAGCACGACGAGCAGCTGTTCGTCGTCCGCGAGCAGGGCGCGCGCGACCTCGGCGAAGCGCTGCGCGGGCCAAGTGCGGATCGGCAGCAACTTGCCCGCGTCGTGGTTGAGCAAGACGATCCGCTCGATCTTCGAGAGGTCGGCGAGCTTGCTCAACTCCGCGCGCACGTAGTCGTACAGATCCTGGCGCACCGGCGCGCGCACGGTGAGCTCGGGCAGCGGGATCTCACGCTTGACGAGCGGGATGTCGCGCGGGTCGCACTCCAAGGCGCTGAACAGCGCCTGGAAGTTCTGCGCCATGTGCTGGTAGGGGTTGTACTGCACGCGGTGCGTGAGGTGCGCGCCGCGGTACAGCCCCTCGCCGTGGAAGTTGTCGAAGCCGACGCGCGTGCTCGCGCCGGAGAGCAGGCTCAGGATCGAGCTCACGCGCGCGAACAGCTCGAGGTCGATCGCCGTGTCGATGCCGCGCGCCCGACAGAAGAACACGAAGCGCCACGTGTCGACGAGCATGTGGACGAGCGAGTCGTCGCGGATCGTGAACACGTTGCGCTCGTCGAGCAGCCCGAGCAGATGCAGGCTCGAGACGTTCTTCTTGAAGATCACGAAGCACACCGGCCGCTGCGGGTTGGCGGCGAGGGCGCGCTGGATCGTCGACGCCGCGACGATCGTGCTGCCCATCTCGGACAGCTCGATGAACAGGAGCGCACGCTGCGCGCCGTGCGGCCGGCGCAGGAACAGCCCCCCGAACACTCGGACGAACAACCCCAGCAGGAAGCACGCCGGGCGACCGACCCAAGCGTCGATGCTGCGCATCGTGGAGAGCTTCATGGCGGCGGCGGTGCGGGGGCGGCGACGGGTGGGCTGGCGACGCGGCTCGAAGGCCGCAGTCGGACCTGGAATCCTACTGGACGCTCGGGGCTCCGGCCCGCGCCCGAACTCCGGCCGCGCAAGAGCTTCCAGGCAACGTTCGTGCTCGCTGCGGCGCGACCCTAGAATCCCGCCCCTTCCATGCACCCGATCCTGTTCGAGATCCCTGGCATCCATTTCCCGCTGCGCACCTTCGGCGCGCTGCTCGGCCTGGGGTTCCTCGTCGGGGCGTGGCTGTTCTCGGTCTTGATCGCACGTTTTTCCAAGTCTCCCGCGCGCGACGTCGAGGCCTACAGCGCGCTGCCGACCTGGATCTTGTTCGGCATCATCATCGGCGCGCGCCTGCTCTACGTGATCGTCGAGATCGCGCGCGGTTCGCCCGTCGGACGCGAGTTCTTGAGCGAACCCTGGCGCGTCATCGCGGTGTGGCAAGGCGGTCTGGTGATGTACGGCGGCTTCCTCGGTGCGATCGTCGGCGGCGTGTGGTGCGCCAAGCGCCACAAGCTGCGCCCGCTGCACGCGATGGACGTCGGCATCGTCGCCGGTTTCATCGGCCAGGCCATCGGGCGCTGGGGCTGCCTCATGGTCGGCGACGACTACGGTTCGCGCGTACCCGAGAAGTGGAGCTGGCTGCCCTTCCCCATCACGGTGCGCGTGCCCTCGCCGCTGCCGCCGGAGTCGCTGTTCGGCGACGAAAACGCCGGCCAGTTGTTGTGGGCCACGCAGCCGATGATGTCGTTCAAGGCGCTGATCGTGGCCGCGGTCGGCTACTGGGTGTTGCGACGCCGCCGCTACGAAGGCCAGGCCGCGTGGACGGCCGTCACGACCTACGCCGTGCTGCGCTTCGTGGTCGAGTTCTTCCGCGGCGACTCCGTGCGCGGCGTGTGGTTCGACGGCGCAGTGTCGACCTCGCAGTTGATCTCGCTCGCCGCCGGCGCGTTCGGCGCGGCGATGTTGATCAAGAACCGCTCGCGGCGCGACGCGTTCGAGGCCTAGCGGCGCCGCGGCCATGGCGCTCGAGAGCGAGGAGGAGCTCTACGGCGGCGGAGCGGCGACCGTGGCGGGCGTCGACGAGGCCGGCCTGGGGCCGACGCTCGGCCCGCTGACGCTCGGCTTCAGCGTGTTGCGTGCGCCGCGGGCCGGCGTGGACCTGTGGCGCGCGCTCGCCCCGGCGGTGAGCGACGATCCGGCGCGCGACGCCGCCAGCTTCGTCGTCGCCGACTCGAAGGTCGTGTTCAAGCGCACGGCGCGCTGCGAGAAGCGGCTCGAAGCCACGGCGCTGGGTTTCCTCGCCTTGCTCGATCCGCAGCGGCGCCCGAACACCACGCTGCAGCGCCTGCTGTTCGAATCCCCCGCCGAACTCGCGCTCGAGCCGAGCTTCGCCACGCGGCATGCCTGGTACCGCGACGGCGCGCGCGCTTTGCCGCACGTGTGGACCGCGACGACGCTCGAGTTGCGCGTGGAGAGCCTGGCGCGCGCCCTGCGCACGGCGCAGGTCGAGTTGCTCGACGCCGGCGTGCGCACCGTGACCGAGAGCGCGCTCAACCACTCGCTCGAGCACACGCACAACAAGTCGCTCTCGCACTGGGAACTCTCGGCGCCGCTGCTGCGCCGCGTGTGGGAACGCCACGCGTCCGGCGGCGTCGAGCTGTGGGTCGACCGCCACGGCGGCCGCTCGCACTACGGACCGCTGCTGGGCCGCACCTTCCCCGACGCGTTGGTGGAATGGCTCGACGAAGCGCCGGAGCGCTCGCGCTACTCGATCCGCACGCGCGACGGCGCGCGCCGCATGCGCATCGTGTTCTCCGAGAAGGCCGAGCGCTTCTCGTTCGCCGTGGCGCTCGCCTCATGCCTCGCCAAGTACGCACGCGAGAGCGCCATGGCGGCCTTCAACGCGTACTTCAGCGCCCACGCGCCGGCGCTCGCGCCCACGGCGGGCTACGCGACGGACGCGCGGCGCTGGCTCGCAGACGCGGAGGAGCTGCTCGGCCGACTCGGCCTGGAACGAGCGCAGTTCGTGCGGGCGCGCTGAAGCGCGCCGTCCTCGCCTCGGTGCGCACAGCCGGGTATCGTTTCGCGCCCCGTGAAAACCGCCATCCTCGGCGCCGGCGTGTCCGGCCTTGCGCTCGCCCGTTTCCTGATCGAAGCGGGCTTCCCCCGCGAGCTGATCAGCCTGTTCGAGGCCGGCCCGCGCGTCGGCGGGCTGTGCGCCTCGAAAACCGTCGACGGCTTCACCTACGACGTGACCGGGGGGCACATCCTCTACAGCAAGGATGGGCCCGCGATGCAGTGGATGAAGGACTGCGCGGGCGGCGATGCGGCCTTCGTGAAGCGCGACCGCCACACGAAAATCCGCTTCGAGGACCGCTGGGTCCACTACCCCTTCGAGAACGGGCTGGGCGACCTCCCGCCGCAGGCCAACTTCGACTGCCTCAAGGGCTACATCGAGGCCTGGCATCGCCGGCAGGTGAGCGGCTCGAGCGCGCCGACGCGCTTTGGCGACTGGGTCCGCTGGCGCTTCGGCGATGGGATCGCCAAGCACTTCATGGACCCCTACAACGCGAAGGTCTGGAAGCGCGAGCCGAACTTCATGAGCAGCGACTGGGTCGCCGGCCGCGTGCCTGACGCACCGGTGGACGACGTGCTGCGCTCCTCGGTGGGCATCCGCACCGAGGGCTACACGCACCAGTCGATCTTCTACTACCCGCTCGAGGGCGGCTTCCAGGCGATCACCGACGGCATCGGCGCGGCCCTGCTCGACCGCGTGCGCACCTCGACGCCGGTGACCGAGCTCCAACGCAGTTCGGGCGGCTGGCGCGTGAACGGCGAAGCCTTCGACTGCGTCGTCTCGACGCTCGCGCTGACCGACCTGCCGCAACTGGTGCGCGAGATGCCGGCCGCGCCCGCGCAGGCCATGCGCTCGCTCGAGTTCAACTCGATCACCTGCATCCTGGTCGCGCTCGACCGCGCCGAGCACCCCAACCTGTCGTGGATCTACCTGCCCCACGCCTCGCAGGGCCCGACCAACCGCGTCACCTACATGTCGAACTACTCGCCGCGCATGGCGCCGGCGGGCAAGAGTTCGTTGCTGTGCGAAGTGACGCACGACAGCAAGGCGCCGACGCCCGGTCCGGAACTCGAGCGCGAGGTGCTCGCCGGGCTCGAACACGCCGGGCTCCTGCGGCGCGACGAGGTGCTGTTCACCGACCGCGTCACGACGCGCTTTGCTTACGTCGTGTTCGACGAGCTCTACCACGCGCGGCGCCGCGAGGCCTTCGACTACCTCGAGCGCGTGGGACTCACGACGCTGGGACGCTTCGGGCGCTTCGAGTACGACAACTCCGACCAGTGCGTGATCAAGGCGCGCGAACTCGCGCGCCAGCTGCTCGAGCGCGCGCGGCGCGGGTGAGCGTCAGGCCGGCCGCGCGGGTCGGTGCATGACGTTTTGGACATGCGCGTCGCATTGCCGACGTGTCATGCAAGCGCCCTTTCTGGGTGGCCCACAAGAGATCGGGCTTCGGCCAGAGGCTACGAACTGGCTCGCCGCACCCGTTGCGCGTCCGCGCAACAGACGGGTGCGCCGTGGGGATCCGCAGCCGAGCGAGGGGCTCGACTGCGCCGCCCCGCAGCGGCGTCTTCCCGCCGCGCCACGAGCCTCCACTCGAACAAGCCGCCACCATGCACACCGACACACGCGCCTCGACACGACTTCGCTGCTTCCTGAGCGCCGCACTCGCCCTCGGGGCAGGTTCCTGCGGAGGCGGCGGAGGCGGAGGCACGCCCGCGGCGCCTTCGAACCTGAGCTACGCGAGTTCCTTCGAGCTGTTCAGCAACGGGGTCGAGATCGCGGAAATCCCGGCCAGCGTGACGGGCTCGGTGAAGCAGTGGAGCGTGTCGCCGGCGCTGCCGGCCGGCCTGTTCCTCGACCCGCAATCGGGCGCCCTGCGTGGACGGCCCACGGAACTGCGCGGCGAACGCACGTACACGGTGCGCGCCGCCAACGCCGGCGGTTCGACGGACGCGACGCTGCGCCTGGCCGTCGTGCGTCCGCCGTTCCTCGCCGTCGCCTGCAGCAGCACCGAGTTGACGCTCAGCACGTACCTCGTCGACGCCGAGAACGGGCGCCTGGTTTCCAGCGGCTACGAACGCTCGCCCAACGGCAGCGCCGGACCGCGCGCCCTGACGGCGGACGCCTCCGGCCGGAACGTGTACCTGGGCAACGCGACGAGCCAGAACATCGCGCGCTTCGAGCTCGAGCCGTCCACGGGGCGCCTGCGAGCGCGCGAGAACACCGCGACGCAGGGCGCTCCCGAAGAACTGGTGGTGCACCCCAGCGGCCAGTCGCTGTACGTCTTCAGCCGCCAGGCGCCGAACATCGAGACCTTCGACATCGATGGCCAGACCGGCGCACTGAGCTCGCGCGGCGCGATCAGCTTGAGCTCGAGCGGCCTGGAGGCCGTGGTGGCCAGCCGCGACGGGCGCTTCATGTGGGCGGCCTTCGTCGCCAGCGGCAACCAAACCGTGTCGACCATCGAAATCGACGACGCCACGCGGCTCCCGGCGCGTTTGGGCTCGCCGGTTCCGACCACCAACAAGGTGCGTTCGCTCGCGGTGTCCCCCGACGGACGCTTCCTCTACGGCGCGTCCTCCGACCCGGGCGCGAGCACGATCGACGTGTTCGCGATCGATCCCGTGAACGGCGCGTTGTCGAAGTTCGACAGCGTGAGCGTCGGCGCCTTCGCCACCTCGCTCGCGATCGAGCCGCACGGCCGTTTCCTGTACTGCGCGGTGTCCGGCGACGACACCCTGCGCGTGTTCGCGATCGATGCGAACAGCGGAACGCTCAGCGCTCCGCTCGACGCGTCCATCGCGGTGGTCCCCACCGGCGACCGCCCGTGGACCGTGCGCATCGACGCCTCCGGGCGCTGGCTGTACGTCACCGAGCGCAACGAACTCGAGCTCGGCGCGTTCGCGCTCGACGCGGACAGCGGCCGGCTCACGCGCCTGGACACGCTGCGCACCCGCGACCAGCCCTTCCTGCTCACGCTGGTCGAAACCGCGCTCCCGGCCCAGGCCCGCACGCGCTTCGCGTACGTGGGCAACGAAGGCTCGGACGACGTGACGATCTTCAGCGCGGCCCCGGCCACGGGCGCGCTGGCGGCGGCGGAGAATGCGCTGACCTTCGGCGGACACCCGCGCACGCTGGCGCGCCATCCGCGCGGCCTGTGGATGTACGCGGCCGATTCGGACAACGACGTCGTGCGGGCGTACACGATCGGCGCGGCGGACGGACAGCTCGCGGCCAACGGGAGCGCGGCGCCCAGCGCGGACGAGCCCATCGCAGCGCAGGTCGAGGGCTCCGGTCGCTTCCTGTTCGTGCTGAACCGCGGCTCGGAATCGGTCAGCAGCTTCCAGATCGACCAAGTCACCGGCGCGCTCGGCCAGCGCACCGACTTCGCCGTCGGCCCCGCGCCCTCGGCCCTCACGATCGACCCGCTCGGGCGCTTCGCCACCGTGGCGCACGAGGGCGACAGCACGCTGTGGGTGCTGCGCATCAACGCCTTCACCGGCGCGCTGGTCCAGGTGGGAGCGCCGCTCGCGCTGGGCGCGGCGCCGGTCGCCACGACCTACGACCCCACCGGTCGCTTCGTGCTCGCCGCCCTCGGGGCCAGCTCCGAACTGGCGCTGTTCGACGTGGCTTCTGCGAACGGGCAGTTGCTCGCGCTCGGCGCCGTGCCGCTCGTCGGCGCGCCCAACGCGATCGCCCTGCACCCGACCGACCGCCGCGTGTTCGTGAGCTGCGCCGGCGCCGTCGCGTACGGCCGCATCGACGAACTCACCGGCACGCTGACGAGCTTCGCCTCGGTCAGTTCGGGCGCGCAGCCCGTCGACCTCGTGGTGGAGCCCTCGGGCGCGGAGCTGTACGTCGTGAACCGCGGCGCCAACAGCGTGACCCGCATGGACCTGGGCGACGTCGGCGACGCGCCGCAGGTGATCGCAAGCAGCCTGGCGGGCGTGGGCCCGACTTCGATCGAGCTCGCCACCAGTTTCGACTGAGCGCGGCGCGCGGGAAGCTCTTTCCGCTTCGACTGCGCCGGCGCAAGGAATCTTCGCGTCCGGTTTGCCCCCGCACCGCAAGGGTCGGTTACTTCGTCGTGGACGGCTCATCCGCCGTCCCCCTCGAACATGCCGCACCCCGCCGCCCCCAGCGCGCCGTCCCTGCCCCGTGGCGTCGAACTCGCACGCCCGCTGCTCGCCGGTGACGAGGCGCTCCTGACGCGCGAAGCGCTCGAGTTCCTCGCCGCGCTCCACCGTCGTTTCGAGCCGGAACGTCGACGCCGACTCGCAGCGCGCCGCGCGCTGCAGAGCCAGCTCGACGCGGGCTGGACGCCCGATTTCCGCGCGGACAGCGCCGCCGTGCGCGCTGCGCACTGGCGCGTGGCGCCCGCGCCGCGCGACCTCGAGCGGCGCGTCGTCGAAATCACCGGCCCCGTCGAGCGCAAGATGATCATCAACGCGCTCAACAGCGGCGCCGACGTGTTCATGGCGGACTTCGAGGACTCGAACTCCCCCACGTGGCGCAACTGCGTCGAGGGCCAGCGCAATCTGTACGACGCGGTGCGCCGCACGATCCGCCACCACGACGCCGCGCGCGGCAAGAGCTACGAGCTCGCACCGCGCACCGCCACGCTCGTCGTCCGTCCGCGCGGCTGGGCGCTCGACGAGGCGCACGTGAGCATCGACGGCCAGCCGATCTCGGCCAGCCTGTTCGATTTCGGGCTGTACCTCTTCCACAACGCGCGCGAACTGCTCTCGCGCGGCAGCGGTCCGTACTTCTACCTGCCCAAGCTCGAGAGCGCGCTCGAGGCGCGCCTGTGGAACGACGTGTTCGTCGTCGCGCAGGAGCACTTGGGCCTCCCGCGCGGAACGATCCGCGCCACGGTGCTGATCGAGACGATCCTCGCGGCCTTCGAGATGGACGAGATCCTCCACGAGCTGCGCGAGCACTCGAGCGGACTCAACTGCGGCCGCTGGGACTACATCTTCAGCTACATCAAGAAGTTCGCCCTGCGCCCCGAGATGACGCTGCCCGACCGCTGGCGCGTGACGATGGGCGAGAGCTTCCTGCGCAACTATTCGCTGCTGGTGATCGCAACTTGCCACCGCCGCGGCGCGCACGCGATCGGCGGAATGGCGGCGTTCATCCCGGTCAAGAGCGACGAGGCGCGCAACCGCGAAGCGCTCGCGCGCGTCGCGGCCGACAAACAACGCGAAGCGCAGGACGGTCACGACGGCACGTGGGTCGCGCATCCGGGCCTGGTGGCCACGGCGCGCGCGCAGTTCGAAGCCGTGCTCGGCGCGCGTCCGCACCAGCTCGAGCGACTGCGCGAGGACGTGCGTGTGGACGCCGCGCAACTGCTGCAGGCGCCGCAGGGACCGATCACGGAGCGCGGCCTGCGCGACAACCTGCGCATCGGCATCGAATACCTCACCGCCTGGCTCGCCGGCGTGGGCTGCGTCCCGCTGAACGACCTCATGGAGGACGCCGCCACGGCGGAGATCTCGCGCGCCCAGGTGTGGCAGTGGCTGCGGCACGGCGCACGCCTCGACGACGGCCGGCGCGTCGAGCGCGCCTTCGTCGAGCAGTGCATCGACCAGGAGTGCGGCGCGCTGCGTGCTGCGCTGCTCGCTCGCGGCGAAGACCCCGCGCACCACGACCGCGCGCGCTCGCTGTTCGCTCAGCTCACGCTCAACGAGCGCTTCGAGGACTTCCTGACTCTCTCCGCGTACCGAACCCTGCTGCTCCAGGGAGACTGACCATGCAACCCATCGATCCGCACCAAACATCGCCGTCCAAGTCCGCGCTCCACGCGCCGCACCAGCGCCTGGGCCTCTCTTGGGGCGTGCCCAGCCAAGACCCGCGCCGCTTCGAGCGCGTGAAGCGCGACTACACCTGGGCGGACGTCGAGCGCCTGCGCGGCAGCGTGATCGTCGAGCACACGCTCGCGCGCCTGGGCGCCGAGCGCCTGTGGAAGCTGCTGCACGAGCGCGACTACGTCCACGCGCTGGGTGCGCTGACCGGCAACCAGGCCATGCAGATGGTGAAGGCCGGACTGCAGGCGATCTACCTCTCGGGCTGGCAGGTCGCGGCCGACGCGAACCTCGCGGGCCACATGTACCCCGACCAGTCGCTGTACCCGTCGAACTCGGTGCCGATGGTCGTCAAGCGCATCAACCAGACGCTGCTGCGCGCCGACCAGATCGCGCACCTTGAGGGCGACGCGAGCACGTACTGGCTCGCGCCGATCGTGGCCGACGCCGAAGCGGGCTTCGGCGGTCCGCTCAACGCCTTCGAGCTGATGAAACTGATGATCGAAGCGGGCGCCGCGGGCGTGCACTTCGAGGACCAACTCGCCAGCGAGAAGAAGTGCGGCCACCTGGGCGGCAAGGTGCTGATCCCCACCGCAGCCTTCATCCGCACGCTCAACGCGGCGCGCCTCGCCGCCGACGTGAGCAACGTGCCGACGCTGCTCGTCGCGCGCACCGACGCCGACGCCGCGAACCTGATCACGAGCGACGCCGACGAACGCGACCGCCCGTTCCTCACCGGCGAACGCACGGCCGAAGGCTTCTTCCGCGTGCGCAGCGGCATCAAGGCCGCCATCGCCCGCGGACTCGCGTACGCACCCTACGCCGACCTCGTGTGGTGCGAGACCTCGCATCCCGACCTCGGCGAAGCGCGCGAATTCGCGGAGGCGCTCCACGCCGAACACCCGGGCAAGCTGCTCGCCTACAACTGCTCGCCCTCCTTCAACTGGCGCAAGAAACTCGACAGCCACACGATCGCCGTGTTCCAGCGCGAGCTCGGCGCCATGGGCTACAAATTCCAGTTCGTCACGCTGGCGGGCTTCCACGCCCTCAACCACTCGATGTTCGAGCTCGCGCGCGGTTACCGCGAGCGCGGCATGGCGGCCTACAGCGAGCTGCAACAGGCCGAGTTCGCGGCCGAGGCGGCCGGTTACAGCGCGACGCGCCACCAGCGCGAAGTCGGCACCGGCTACTTCGACGCGGTGAGCCAGGCTGTGTCGCAGGGCCAGAGCTCGACCACCGCGCTGAGCGGTTCGACGGAGGCCGAACAGTTCCACTGAGCGCGGCCTGCGCCAAGGAAATGCGCCGACGACGAGATGCTGCGTCGGCGTCACGCTCCACAGTGAGCGATTCGGCGGTCGGACGAGCTGCTTTCGTCCGGCCGCCGGTTTTTTCTCGCCGTGGGGAGCGCTCGCTCAGCGCGCGATCAGATCGAGCGTGAGCACCGCGCCGCCGTCGTACTGGAAGTAGTCGACCTCGACCACGTGCTCGCCCGCGCCGAGTTCGAGCGTCGCTTCGTCGGCCGTCTCGGTGTGCCAGGTCCAGTTCTCGAGCACGCGTTTGCCGTCGACGCGCACACGCACTCCGTCGTCGGACACAGCGCGCAGGACGTAGCGTCCGGCGGGCAGTTGGACGCGCGCCGTGGCGATCAGCCCCATGCGCGTCTCGCCCACCGCCGCGCGGGCCTCGCTCCGTCCACCCCACGGGTCGGTGAGCGTGTCGACCTTCGCGCGGAGCGCGGCGTTCGCGTCGACGAACTCGCGCCAGGCCTTCGCACCGCCCGCGCGTGGATCGGCGCCGTCGCGCCACGAGGCCCAGGCCACGTCCCAGCCGCAGCCGGCGAGCAACCCGCCCGCCGCGCGGGGCGTCGGACGCGCTTCCCCGCTCTCGGGATCCCACGGGCCCCACTCGCCGACGACGATCGCGCTCGGCGCCGCAGGTGCGCGCGCCGCGGGGCCGGGGAGTTCGCCGACCTCGACGCGCTCCCGGAGCGTGAAGTCCTCGGGCGGCGCGGGCGGCGGCGTGCGCAGCGAGGTTTCGATCAGCGAGCCGCGCGGCAGGAATCCGCCGAGTCCGCGCAGCAGTTCGCGCGGCTCCATGCCGCTCGGGTCCCCGTCCGCGAGGCTCAAGCCCGGCGCGTTGAGCCCTTCGTCGGGCCGCGGCTCGAACACGTTCTCCGCGAAGCACAGGCCCTTGCTCGCGCGGATGCGCAGGTCCGCTGCGTTCTCGGCGAAGGCGTTGCCCCACACCCAGTGGTCGCGCGAGGCGGTGTCGCGCACCCGTGCGAAGGCGTCGACCGCGTTCGCCGCGCTGGGCGGATACCACGCGACGTCGAGGCCCGCGCCGCAGCGTTCGATCACGTTGCGCGCAATCCACGCATCCTGGCAATGGGCCAGCGCGACGCCGCTCCCGCGCGCGCCGTCAAAGGAGTTCTCGACGATGGTCAGGCGCTCGCAATAGCTGGCGGCGAGTCCGTGTTGCTGGCAGGCGTCCGCGGTGTTTTCGATCACGCGATTCTCGCGTGAGAAGTCAAGCTCGAGCCCGTTGCGCGCAGCGCGCGAGACGTCGTTCGCGTAGAGCAGGTTGCGGTCGCAGCCGCTCGGCGCACGTTCGCCGCGCGACGAGGCGCGCCCCTGCACGAGGTCGAGCCCGGCGAACAAGCTGATCCCGTCGCCGCAGCCGCGCGCGAAGTTGTGCGCCAGCACGTTGTCGGAGCAGCGTTCGGTGAGCAGGATCCCCGCCGAGCCCTGCCCCGCCGAACCTCGCCCTCCCGCGCTCGAGCCGTTGGCGTAGCCGCGCACGCACGCGTCGCAGCGATTGCGCGCGATCACGCACTCCGACGAGCGGTACAGCGCGATCCCCCAACCCGAGAGGAACGAGAAGTCGTTGTCGTAAACCTGCACGCGGCTCGAGCGCTCGAGCAGCAGGCCGTTCTGCGCGTGGCGAGCGCGCGACGTGCGCACGCGCGCTCCGTCGCAGCCCACGAGCGCGATCGCCGCGCCGTAGTTCGAGAGCCACTCGCTCAGTTCGTTGTCGCGCCGGTTGAGTTCGTCGACGGGATCGGCGGCGACCGCCGTGCTGGCCAGGCGCTGGGAGAAGCCGCTCTCGACGCGCAGCCCCTCGATCACCAGGCCCTTGCAGTTGCGCGCGAACAGCCCGAGCTTGAAGCCGCGCAGTTCGCCGCCGCGCACCGTGACGTTCTCGCAGTCGATCAGCAGCAGCCCGCAGTCGCGCGCGCGGTCGAGCGTCTCGCCCGCCGTGTCGCTAGCGAGGCTGACGCCGCGCAGGTCGATCACGGCGTTGCGCAGGGCGCGCGCGTAGACGACGGCGCGAACGGGGCTGTCCGGAACAGCGCTGGGCTTGCGCACGTGCGCGCCGGGTGCGATGCGCACGCTGCCCGACACGCGCAGCGCTGCGTCGGCCGGCAGAGCCGTCGAAATTTCCTGTGCGCGCGCCCGAGCGCCCTCCCAGAGCAGCGCCAGCACGCCGAGTGCAACGATCAGGTAGCGGTGGAAAACGGACATGGGCGCAGCGCGGGGCTTCTCGCGCGCCGCATGCTAGTTTGGAGACGACGATGCGCCAAACGAGGTCCGCCGCGGAGCGCTGAGCCGCGCGCGCAAGGCGCACCTTCGGCGCGCTTGGAACGCCAACTCCAGCTCGAAGCCAACACTTCCGTCATCTCTTACGACCACACCCGTGCACACCGCTCCCCTGCCGCCCGCCAGCTCCGGCATCCGCCTCGATCCGGACATCAACATCTGCCAGACCGACCTGCCGCTCGACTGGTACCAGGCGGAGTTCAAGCCGTACGCGGAGGAGTACATGCGGCTGCCCGACCGCAAGCCGGGCACCGTGTTGCCTTGGCTCGACAAGTACGCCGGACCCGCGCTCGAACACTTCGGTGATTCGCTGCTGCTCGTCGCGCACTTCTACATGGGCGGAGAGATCGTGAAGCTCGTCGAGCGCTACGGCGGCGCCGTCTCGGACAGCTACCAGCTCGCGCTGCAGGCGGCCCGCAATCCGCACAAGAAGGTCATCGTCGAATCCGCCGTGCACTTCATGGCCGAGTCGATCGCGATCCTCGCCAACCCCGACCAGTCGGTGTGGATCACCAATCCCAAGGCGGGCTGCACGATGGAGATGCTCGCCAAGGACTACATGGTCGAGCCCGTCGCCGAGCAGTTGATCGAGCGCTACGGCGACGACCTCACGGTGATCGCGTACATGAACACCGGCGGGCGCATCAAGGCGCTCGCGGGCCGCACCGGCGGCGCCGTGTGCACGAGTTCGAACGCGCCCAAGGTCGTCGAGTGGGCGCGCCGGCAGGGCAAGAAGATCCTGTTCGTGCCCGACCAACACCTGGGCCGCAACACGGCGTACAAGCTCGGCATGGACCTGTCGAAGGTCGTCGCGCTGCCTGATCCGCAGGTCGCGCGCGGCGCGATCAAATTGAGCGACAAGACGATCGAAGGCGGCCTGGCCTCGCTCGACCGCGCCGAGATGATCCTGTGGGGCAGCTACTGCGGCGTGCACACCGTGTTCTCCCCCGCGCAGGTCAACTACTGGCGCGAGCGCGGCTACACGGTGCTCGTGCACCCCGAATCGAAGCTCGAGGTCGTGCAAGCCGCCGACGGCAGCGGCTCGACCAACTTCCTGTGGGAGGCGGTGATGAAGGCCGCGCCGGGCGCGAAGCTCGCGATCGGCACCGAGGGGCACTTCGTCAAGAACGCGCGCGAGCAAGGCCGCCAGCGCGGCGTCGAGGTCGTGCACCTCGCCGACATCCCCGACCCGGCGTTCCACTCCATGGGCTGCGGCTGCGCGACGATGAGCCGCAACGACCCGCCGCATCTGGCGGGGTTGCTCGACCTGCTGCGGCAGGGCAAGGCGCCGGCGATCAACCGCGTCTACGCGGGCGACGTGGTCGACGAACAGAGCGGCGCGCTCGACCGCAAGGGCGATTCGGAACGCGCCGTGTTGGTGCGCCACGCCCGCGCGGCGCTGCAGCGCATGATCGACATCACCGAAGCGAAGTAGCGCGCCTCACGCCGCTGCGGCGCGCTCGTCGGTCGTGTCGCCCGAGCGCGTGAGCCAACGCTCGCACTCGTTCGCCGGCGCAGGCCGCGCGAACAGGTAGCCCTGCGCCTCGTCGCACTTGAGGATGCGCAGGAACGCGAGTTGGCCCGGCGTTTCCACGCCTTCGGCCACGACGCGCAGGCGCAGGCACTTGGCCAGCAGCACGATCGCGGTCGCGATCGAAGCGTCGTCGGGCTCGCGCGTCACCTCGCGCAGGAACGAGCGGTCGATCTTGAGCGCATCGATCGGCAGGCGGCGCAGGTACGCGAGCGAGGAGTAGCCCGTGCCGAAGTCGTCGATCGAGATCGTGATGCCCAGCGTCTTGAAGCGCTGCAGCGCCGCGCTCACGGCGTCGACATCGTGCATCAGGCTCGACTCGGTCAGCTCCAACTCGAGCCAGCGCGGGTCGAGCTGCGAGCGACGCAGCGCGGACTCGACGTCCGCGAACAGTCGCGGATCGCGGAACTGCAGCGGCGAGAGGTTGACGGCCATGTGCGTCGGCTCGAAGCCCTGCGCCTGCCAACGCATGGCCTGCGCGCAGGCCTCACCCAGCACCCAACGCCCGAGCGGAACGATCAGTCCGGTCTCCTCGGCGATCGGGATGAACTCGGCCGGCGAGACCAGTCCGCGACCGGGCAAACGCCAGCGCAGCAGCGCCTCGAAGCCCAGCGTGCGGCCGGTCGCGACGCACATGCGCGGTTGGTAGTGCAACTCGAACTCGCCGCGCTCGAGCGCCCCGCGCAGCGCCGATTCGAGCTCCGCGCGCGCCACGGCGCGCTGCTTGAGATCGGCGTCGAAGAACACGGAGGCGCCAAGTCCGGCGCGCCGCGCCGCGAAGGCCGCCGCGCGCGCGTGTTCGAGCAACTCCTCGGCCGGCGCATCCGCCGACCACAGCGCGGCGCCCACGTAGCACGAAGCCGCCAACGTGTGGCCGCCCACGTCGAGCGGCTCGCGGACCAAGGCCGCGAGCCTGCGCGCGAGGGCGAGCAAGCGCGCCTCGTCGAAACGCCCTTCGAGCACGAGCACGAACTCGCCGCGGCTGGTGCGGCTCACGCTGTCGCTCGCGCGCGCGCTGCGCAACCGCGCGAGCCGATCGTCCGAACGGCAGGCGCTGCGCAGTCGTTCGCCCAGGCGCACGAGCCAAGCCTCGGCCTGCGCGACCGGCAGCGAGCCCATCAGCTGGCGCACGGGATCGAGGTCGAAGCACAGCACTCCGAGCGAGTGTGCGCTGCGGCGCGCGCGCTCGGCCGCGGCGCGCAACATGCTGCAGATCTCGTCGGCGCTGACCATCTGCCCGGCCGCGGGCGAGCGTTGTGCGGGTCCGCGGACGGCGTGGCGCACGAGCGCGGCGCGCACGCGCTCGACCGCGAGTTCGAGCGGCTCCTCGGGGGCCAGAAAATCGCCCGCGCCGGCGGCCGCGGCGAGCGCGAACTCGCGCGCTGCGTCCGTGCCAGCGCCCAGCACGAGCACCGGTCCACCGCCGGCGGCGCGCCAGGCGTCGATCCACGCACCGACCCCGCGTGGCTCGCCGGCGAGCTGCGCCAGTTCGACGATCGCGGCCGCGTCGACGTTCACCGCCGGGGGCGACGCCGCATCCGGCGGCCCGCTGCACCAGCGCACCCGGGCCCCGGCGGCGCTGAGCCGCTCCGCCAGCGCCTGCGCCCGTGGCGCGGCGCCGGTGAAGAAAACGACATCGAAGGCGGATGGGATGGGCCAGTCAGGGGACATCGGGGCAGGTTCTTTTCGACTCTGCAACACGCGCGACTGAACGTTGGGGCCCCGCCCGATGCGCGGCCGGGGTTACCGTGGGACGGATGCTCGATCCGATCCTCGACTTCGCCCGCGAGAACGGCGCTCGCCCGGAGCAGCTGCGCGCCCTGCTCCAGCGCTGGCTGAAGGGCCGCGAGCTGGCCCTCGAGGTGCGCGGCTTCCCGGCCTCGAAGCGGCTCCTGGCGGCCCTGCCGGAGCTGCGCCGCAGGCTCGACGCGCTCGCCAGCGTGCGTTCCGAGCACCCCTCGAGCGACGGCGCGACGCGCCTGCTGATCGCGCTGGCCGACGGCGCGTCGGTCGAGGCCGTGCTGCTCGCGCGCGCCGGGCTGTGCATCTCGACGCAGGTCGGCTGCGCCGTCGGCTGCGTGTTCTGCAAGACCGGCGAAGGCGGCCTGCTGCGGCAGGTGACGAGCGCCGAGATGCTCGCGCAGGTGGCCCTGGCCCGCGCGCGCGCCGAGGTCCGCCGCGTGGTGCTGATGGGCATGGGCGAACCCGCGCACAACCTCGAGCACGTGCTTGCGGCGCTGCGCTACCTGGGGACCGAGGGCGGCCTGGCCCACAAGCACCTGGTGTTCTCGACCGTCGGCGAGCGCGACGCGATCGCCGCGCTGCGCACGCACGCCGTGCGGCCGGCGCTGGCGCTCTCGCTGCACACCACGCGCGCGCAGCTGCGGCGCGAGCTCCTGCCGCGCGCTCCGCGCCTCGAGCCGCGCGAGGTGCTCGAACTCGCGCTCGAGTACGCCGACGCGATCACCTGGCCGCTCCAGGTGCAGTGGACCTTGCTCGAAGGCGTGAACGACAGCGACGAAGAACTGCACACGCTCGCGGAGTGGCTCGCGGGCCGCCGTGCGATGGTGAACTTCATCCCCTGGAACCGCGTCGACGGGTTCGATTTCGCTCGGCCGGCGGAGGAACGCGGCAAGGCGATGGTGGCGCACCTGCGCTCGCGCGGAGTGATCGCCACGCTGCGCACGAGCGGCGCCCAAGACGTCGAAGGGGCCTGCGGGCAGTTGCGCGCGCGCTCGACGCCGCTGCGCCGGCGCGTCGCGAACGAAGTGCGAGCCGAGACGAGCTGAAGCGCCGGGCGAGCAGAAACGAAAACGCGCGCCCGAGCCAGCGGCTCGAGCGCGCGCGAATCGAGCGCGTTCAGCGCGACTGGATCGAGCCGCGGATCTCCTTGGCGATGCGCTCGGCCATGTAGACCTGCTCGAGCGCGCCGAGCAGCGCGCGGCTGTCGACGGAAACCGCGCGCGCCTGCGTGTCGGAGTACGCGTAGTTGCCGATCAGGCTCTGGATGTTGCCGTCGAAGATCAGGCCGACGACTTCACCGGCGCGGTTGATCAGCGGCGAGCCCGAGTTGCCGCCGATGATGTCGCAGGTCGAGACGTTGTTGAACGCGGTCTTCTGCGCCACGGCGGCCTGCGCGCCCTTCCAGGTTTGGGGAAGCGCGTACGCCGCTTCGCTGGCGCGCTCCTGCGCCTTGGCGAACACGCCGGCGAAGTCCGTGAACGGCGGGATCTCGCGCTCGCCGTCGCTGTAGCCCTTGATCGCGCCGTACGACAGGCGCAGCGTGAAGGTCGCGTCGGGGTAGACGCCTTCGCCCTGCACCGCGAAGCGCGCGGCGGCGATCTTCGCGTAGGCCTCACGCTCCACGGACTGCACTTCGTCCTCGTAGCGCTTGCGCAGCGTGCGCGAATGCGGATCGAGCGTCTTGACCAGCGCGATCAGCGGATCCGTCGAGGCTGCGAGCGCGGCCGCGCCACCGTCGGCGAGCTTCTTGCGCTCGTCGATGTCCATCAGCTTCGAACCGTAGATGCACTCCGCGGCGCGGGCGCGCGGCGACTTGCCCGCGAGCGCGGCGACGACCACCGGGTCGGACGCGCCGAGTTGTTCGGCCATCAGCGACAGCGCGCTCTCGAGCCGCATCACCTCGAACTCGGGATAGATCGGCGCGGGCGAGTACAGGCGCTGGTAGACCTGCGGCAACGAAGCGTCGCCGAACTCGCGCAGGCGCTTGCCGCTCTCCTTGGGCAATTCGTCGGCCAGCCGCACGAGCGTGGCCGCGAAGCCGGCCATGTCGGCGCCCAGGGCCACATTGCCGCCGCCGATCGCCGCGTAGCGCTTGGCGATCTCGCGCGCGGAAGCCTGCGCGCGCTCGACCTGCGTCCACGCGTCGCCCCACTTCGCCTTCCACTCGGCATTCTTCTCGACCGCCTCGCGCAGCGCCTTCTCCTCGGCGCGCTTGGCGTCGAAGACCGCCGGATCGAGCAGGCCGGCCATGCGGCCCACGTAGACCTTGCGGCTGTTCTGTACGCCGAACAGGTCGTCCTTGGCCTGGCGCGCGTGCTCGGCGCTCTTGCCGGAGTAGCCCTGGAGCCAGACTTCCTGGCGCATCAGGCGCGTGAGCACCGACGGCACGCTCACGTCGCGCAGGTACTCCAGGTGCGCCACCGTGTTCAGGCGCTGCGTGCTTCCGGGGTGGCCCGCGACGAACACCAGGTCCTTGTCCGCGGCGCCATTCGGGCTCCAGCGCAGGAAGTGCTCGGGCTTGAAGGGCTGGTCGTTCTCGTAGATGCGGAAGAACGTGACGTCGAGGCAGTAGCGCGGGTACTCGAAGTTGTCGTTGTCGCCGCCGTAGAACGCGATGCCCGACTCGGGCGCGAACACCAGGCGGATGTCCTCGAAGCGCTTGTAGAAGTACTGGTGGTAGCGGCCGCCCTGATAGAGCGTCACGACCTCCGTGTGCATGCCCGTCGACTTCTTGCCTTCGTCCTCGAGCTGCGTCATCGCCGCGCGGCGCGCTGCGCCGGCTTCGGCGGTCGACTTGCCCGCCGCGGCCCCTTCGACCTTGTCGGTCACGTCGACGATCTTCCACAGCACGTCGAGGTGCAGGTCGGGGCACTTGAGCTCGTCAGCGACGTTCTTCGCATAGAAGCCCGTGTCGAGCAGGTTGCGCTCCGCGCTCGAGAGCTTGGCCAGAATGTCCGAGGCGACGTGGTGGTTGGTCATCACCAGGCCGTCGGCCGAGACGATCGAACCCGAGCCGCCCGTCGACACGCGCACGGCCGACTTCTGCACGTGCTCGAGCCACTGCGCAGACACGTCGAAGCCGTAGCGCTCCTTGAGCTGCTTGGTCGGCGGATTGTTGAACAGCCACATGCCCTCGTCGAGCGCGCGCGCGGCGGAGGCGAGCGGAGCGAGGAGCAGGGCGGCGAGGAACGCGCGGGGCAGAGCGGTGGAACGCATGTTTCTTGGGTGGGGACGGGGTGGGTTGGCCCAGGGTTGTACCGCGCAGCGCCGCCTGGCGCAGCTTTCCTGGCCGGCGCGTGCGTACGAACTGTTTCACAGCGGCCTCGCCCGCACTGCGCATGGCGCGGGAGAGCGGGGCGAGCCACAGTTGCATCCCGCCTCATGCGCCGAGGCCAACCCTGGCGAACGCTCCCTGGCAGGAGCCGCCGCCGCACCGCACTCCCCTTTTGAGGTTGGTCATGAAGAACCTGGTCGCACTCACGTGCGCTGTGGCAGTCCTCACCTTCGACTCGGCCGCGGCCCAGAGCCCTGCCGTCTCCCCCATCCGCGCGCTGCCGGGCGACGCGCTCGTCGGCCTCGCCACGGGCGATCAGACCACGCCAGCGATGGCGCGCGGCGGCAGCGGCCACCTGGTCGCCTGGAGCGACCGCCGCACGACGCTCTCGAGCAACGCTGGCGGCGCAGAGAGCGGCACGGAGATCTTCGCCGTGCGGCTCGACGCCAACGGTCAGCGCATCGAGAGCACGCCGTTCGCTCTCTCGAACGCGCCGGGCGCGGACACCGCCCCGCTGGTCGCGTGGAACGGACAGAACTGGCTTGTCGTGTGGAAGTCGCAAGCCCCGCTCGCGTCGCCCTACTCGAGCGCGGTCGTCGGCGTGCGCGTCTCGCCGCTGGGCGCTGTCCTCGACAGCGCGCCGCTCGTGATCCTGCCCTATTCGTTCTCCGAAATCGGGACGCTGGTTCTCGCGAGTGACGGCGCCAACTGGGTCGTCGCCGCGCAAGGCACGTCCGGTGGTTCGGCCGACCTGCGCGCCGCGCGCGTGTCGCCTGCGGGCGCGCTGCTCGACGCCGCGCCGGTCGAGCTCATTGCGGAGACGGGCCAGCTGCTGAACTACGAGCTCGCCTACGCGCAGGGCTCGTTCCTCTTGGTGTGGTCGCGCTACTCGGGGACGAGCGACGACGTCGTCGGCCGGCGCTTCAACTCGGCGCTCACTTGGCAAGACGCGGCGCCGTTCACGATCGGCGCCACCGCGGCCGACGACAGTTGGCCGCAGATCGGCTCGAACGGCTCGCAGTTCCTCGTCGCTTGGCAAGGCGGCGCCACGAACTCGACCTGGAGCCATGTCCACGCCGCGCGCGTCGCCTCGAGCGGTCAAGTGCTCGAGGCGAGCCCGCTGACGCTCGTCACCAACATGTACTACGGCGTCGGCCCGCAGGCCGCGCCTGCCTTCGACGGCACGAACTGGTTCGTGTCGTGGAACGACAACGGAGCGCGTTTCGCGCGCATCAACGCCAGCGGCGTGCTGCTCGACGCCAGCGGATTCCTCGCGGATGCGACCGCGAACAGCACGCTGGTCGCGCCGCTCTTCGTAGCGGCGCCTGCGGGCGGAGTGCAGTTGGCCTGGGCCGACGCGCGCGCCGGCAGCTACGAAGGTCTCGACGTGTACACGGCGCGCTTGAGCGGTCCGGCTGGCGCGGGCGTGCAGACGGGCATCTCGACCGGCGCGAGCGCGCAGGTCGGCGCCGACCTCGTGCACGGAACGACGAACTCGCTGCTCGTGTTCCGCAGCGAAACCTCGGGCGCGCGCAGCATCCTCGCCTCGCGGCTCGACGCGAACGGCGTCGCACTCGACGCACAACCGCTGGTGGTCGCGACGGGACTGCTCGAAGGCGAGCCCAGCGCGGCCTTCGACGGCTCGGTGTACCTGATCACCTGGGAGTCGGGCTCGAACGCGCTGGTCTACGCGCGTCGTCTGTCGCCGAACGGCGCGTGGCTCGACGCGCAACCGATCAGCGTGGGCGTCGGCGCACGCCCCGAAGCCGCCGGGCTGAACGGCGAGTTCCTCGTCACGTACGTGCGCTCGTACTCCTGGCCGCTGATGCAGTACCCGCACTACGTGCGCCTGCGCGGCAGCGATGGCGCGGTGCTCGGCGCGCCGACGGTGTTGAACAGCAACTACGCGGTTGAGACCGACGTGTGCACGCTCGACGGCCGCTGGCTCGTCGTGTGGCAGCGCAACTACTGGAACAACGATCCGCACAGCGACGTGAACGCGGCCTTCGTCGATGCGAACGGCGTCGCGACGGCGCCCTTCTGGGTCGCCGGAACGTTCAACGCGTACAACCACTCGGTCAGCGTCGCTTCGGCCGGTGACCAGGCGCTGATCAGCTGGGTGTTCGGCACGTCGTCGAACCTCACGCGGCGTATCCACACGCGGCGCATCGACGGCGCCGGCGCATTCCTCGACGCCAATCCTGTGCCGCTCGTCGCGGGCGTGAACGCCGAGCAATTCAACCCCAGCGCGAGCTGGAACGGCAGCGAGTACGTGGTCGCGTGGCAGGACCTGCGCGCTTCGACCTCGATGATCGACACGCGCAGCGACCTGTACGTGGCGCGCGTCACGCGCCAAGGCGCGCTGCTCGATCCGCTGGGCGTGGCGGTCGAGCTCGGAGACGTGTCGGAATGCGGTCCGGCGCTCGCGGGCGTCGGCGGCGGACGCGTGCTGCTCGCCAGCTCGCGCTTCGATGCAACGAACGGCGTGGCGGCGTACCGCATCGCGCTGCGCACGGTCGACGGCGCCTGCCCGGCCCCGCAGGTCTACTGCACCGCGAAGTCGACCTCGCTCGGCTCGTTGCCGACGATCGGTTTCAGCGGCGTCGCCAGCGTGGCGCAGAACTCGTTCCAGCTGCAGCTTGCGGGCGGCGTTCCGAATGTGAGTGCGATCAGCTTCTCGGGCGCGGCGCGCGCCGCGCTGCCCTTCGCGGGTGGTTGGATGTGCGCGACGACGCCGCTCGTGCGCCAACCGCTCGTCACCCTCGACGGCAGCGGCGCCGCGCAGACACCCGTCGCGTTCGCGCAGGGCTTCGTCGGTCAGGTGCGCTGCTTCCAGTGGTGGTTGCGCGACCCGCAGAACCCCGACGGCACGAATGTCGCGCTGTCGAACGCGCTGGAAGTGACGCTCTGCCCGTAGGCGGGATGCGGAACGGAGCGGCCATCCAAGGTCGCTTTCCAGCGCGGGCGTCGGTCGCACTCCGACCGGCGCCCGCGCTTCGTCGAACGGGCGTCGCAAAGCGCAGGGAATCGACAGCCTCTGCGCTAGTGCCGTCCCCGAACTCCCAACAAGCCGTAAGGTCGTCCTGCGCGCGCGAATCCCGCGCCCAGCACCACCATGAACACAATCGTCTCCCACCCGCTCCCCCGTTTCGCAGCGCCTTTCCTGCTCGCCCTGTGCGCTGCATGCGCCGGCTCCGAGCGCCTCGACCCGGCGCCCGCTCGCATCCAAGGCGTGTGGCATGGCGAAGCGATCGTCAGCCGCATCGGCGGCAAGTCCAACCAAGCGCTACCGGTCGAGTTCGTGATCGCCGCCGATGGCCAGGTGAGCGGCACGGTCGGCGCCGCGCAGCTGACCAGCGGCATCGTCGCCGCCAACCGCGGCGAGTTGGGACGCACGCTCGACCTAGCCACCGACTACATCGTGCGCGGCGAGCTCCGCGGCCTCGTCATCGAAGGCGAGAGCGCGCCGAGCGTGTACGTGATCGCGCCCTTCAATCTCGTTGAGAAGAACGCGCAGGACGTGCACATCTGGGGCAGTGTCACCACGTGGGACAACCCCAGCGGCGGCAAGGATCCGATCGTGGGCGCGCACGACCTCGTGCTGCGCCGCAAGTGAAGTTCGCGCGTGCTCGCGCCGCGCGCCGCGCGACTTGAAGCCTCTATCGGAATGAGTCGTGGATGCACGTGCGCGGCCGCGCCGCCCAAACGAATGGCAGCACGTCCGGGCGCCGCGGGGCGTTTCGTCAAGGGCTCTTGGCGAACTGCAGATTGCGCGCGTGCGCTTCGACCTTCCACGGCGCGGCGCCGCCGCCGAGGTAGCGCTGGAAGAAGTCGAGGTGCACGTTGTAGTAGAAGGCCATCTCGTGCCACGCGGGCCAGTGACCGGCGTTCGGGAACATCACCAGGCGCGAGGGCACGCCGCGGCGCTGCAGCGCGGTGAAGTACTGCAGGCTCTGCGTGTATGGCACGCGGTAGTCGAGTTCGCCGCCGATCACGAGCGCGGGCGTCTTGAAGTTCTCGACGTAGTTCGACGGCGACCAGCGCTCGTAGTGCGAGCTCGTCCACGGCTCGCCCTTCAAGTCGTGCTCGGGGAACCACAGCTCCTCGGTCGCGCCGTAGAACGAGCGCAGGTCGTACAGCCCCATCATCGCCGCGTTGGCCTTGAAGCGCTCGGTGTGGCCCTGCATCCACATGGCCATGTAGCCGCCGTAGCTCCAGCCCATGACGCCCATGCGCTCCTTGTCGACGAACGGCAAACGCTCGAGCGCGTCGCAGACCTTCATCAGGTCGCGGAACGGCTTGCCGCCCCACTCGCCCGTGATGGCGTCGGTGAAATCCTGGCCGTAGCCCGTCGAACCCGTCGGATTGCAGAAGGCCACGATGTAGCCCTTGCCCGGATACACCTGCCAATCGCCGCGGAACGCGTCGGTCCACTGCGACTGCGGTCCGCCGTGCACGTTGAGGATCAGCGGGTAGCGCTTGGACGGATCGAATCCGTGCGGCGTCACGACGAAGGTGTGGATCGGTCGTCCGCCGTCGCCCTCGAGCCACAGCTCCGCCGCGGGCCGGATGTCGACCTGCGACTCGAGCGCCTGGTTGAAGTGCGTCACGCGGCGCGGAGCTTCGCCGAGCTTCGTGGTGAACAGTTCGCTGGGCTGCGCGATGGCGCGCTGCGAGTACACGACCTCGCCCGCGCGCGTGAGCTCCCAGCCGTTGATGTGGCCGTGTTCGAGCACGCCCGCGATCGATCCTCCCGACTCCAGTTCGACGTAGAAGAGCGGATTGCGGCCTTCGTGTTCGGCCTGGAACACGAGCGCCTCGCTGCTCGGCGCCCAACGCATGTCCTCGACCCAGTCGTCGAAGTTCTCGCGCGTGGTGAGGTAGGTGACCTTGCCGGTCGAACGCTCGAGCAACGCGAGCTGCCGCAAGTCGCTTTCGTATCCCGGAGTCAACTGCCGGATGAAGGCGATCCACTTGCCATCCGGCGAGTACAGCGGCGCGCCGTCCCAGCCCTTGTTGTCGGCCGTGAGGTTGCGCGCCGAGTTCGGCGTGGGCTCGCCCTCGATCGCGACCGCGAACAGATCGGAGTTCGTCGAGCGCGCCGCGTCCGCGTCGTGGTTGGCGACGTAGCACAGTTCCTTGCTGTCGGGCGACCAAGCCAGCCCACGGCCGCCGAGTGAGAAGCCCGGCGCGTCGAACGGGCCCGGCGTGAGGTCCTTCACCACCGCGCCGCTCGTCGCGTCGACGAGCAGGATGTGCGTGCGCTTGCCCTGATGCCAACTCGTCCAGTGGCGGTAGAGCAACTCGTCGGCGACGCGCACCTGCAGCTTGCCGTCGAGTCCCTTCGCGTTGCGCTCGTGGCACTCGAGGTCGAGCCCGCACTCGGGGAACAACTCCGCCGTCACCGCGAGCCAGCGACCGTCCGGCGAGAGCAGCGCCGAACCGATGCCGGGCGCGAAGCTCGTGAGCTGGCGCGGTTCGCCGCCGTCGGTGGGCATCGTCCACACTTGGCTCGAGCCGCCGCGGTTGGAGAGGAACACGATGCTCCCTCCATCGGGCGTGTACTGCGGGTCGGTGTCGTTGTGCTGACCGCTGGTGAGCGCCCCCACGCTTCCGTCGGCGAGCCGCGCGCGCCAGATCTGCGACCAGCTCTTGCCTGCCGTCAGGTCGTAACGGCGCACGCCGAACACCGCCGTCGCTTCGTCGGGCGCGAGACTGGGAGCGCCGACCAGCGCGGCCGCGTAGAAGTCGGCGATCTCGAACGCACGCTTGGCGCTCGGCGCGTCGTGCCCCGCGAACGGATCAGCGGCCTGAGCCTGGCGAGTACGCTCGGACGGCGCGGAGCAGGCCCCGAGGGCGAGAACAGAGGCGACGACGACGGCGACACGGACGACGGACATGCGGCGGATTCCTCGCGCGGCTTGGACGAGGCCGCGAAGCGCACAGAGTAGCGCCCGAGAGCGGCGCCGAGGGCCGCGCCCCGGAGCTGCGCCCAGCAAGTTCTCGGCGCGCGCGCTCAGCGGCGGTGGAAGGCCTTCTCGAGGTCGGCGAGCGTGAAGCGCACGCGCGTCGGCCGAGCGTGCGGACAGGTCTGGTCGTGCGGCGAGTCCGCGGCGCGGGACAGCAGCGCGCGGATCTCGATCTCGCTCAGCTCGTCGCCGGCCATCACGGACGAACGGCAGGCGGCGCGGTGGAGAACCTCTTCCATGAGCACGCCGGAATCCGGCGCGGCCCCGCTCGCTTCGATGGTCGCGATCACGTCGCGCACCAGGCTTTCCGCGTCCGGCCGCCGCAGCCGCGCCGGCAAACCGTGCACGGCGATCACGCCTTCGCCGAAGCGTCCGAGCACGACGCCGACCTTCGCGAGCGCCTCGAAGTGAGCCTCGACCAGGCGCGCCTGCGCGGCGCCGACTTCGACCAGCTCGGGCGTGAGGCGGTGCTGCACCTCGATCGCGCCGCGCTCGAACTCCTCGCGCAGTTGCTCGAAGGTCAGGCGCTCGTGCAGCGCGTGTTGGTCCAGCACTTCGAAGCCGTCCGGCAGCGCGCGAACGATGTAGGTCCGCGCCACCTGCAGGAACGGGCCGCGCAGCGGCTCGTCGCTTCGGCGCGCAGGCTCGTCGAGCCGCGCCGGCGCGTCTGCGCTCGACGTCGCAGGCGCGAACGACTCGCGCACGTACATCGGTCGCTCGCCGCGTGCGAGGGCGCCGCTGTCGGCGAAGCCGTGTTGACGCGGTGCAGGCTGCGGCGCGAGCGTGTGCGCGGCCTCGTCGCGGCGCTGCGCGAAGGAGAGCAGACGTTCGCCCGGCGTCGCCATGTCGGTCGACTGCACCGCGGGCCGCAGGGCCGCCACGAGGAAGCCGAACATGCGGCGCTCGTCGCGGAAGCGCACTTCGGCCTTGGCCGGATGCACGTTGACGTCGACCTTGGCGGGATCCATCGCGAGCGACAGGAAGGCCGTCGGCTGCTTGCCGTCGACGACGAAGCCGCGGTGCGCGTCGCGCAGCACCCGCGCGAGGATCTTGTCGCGCAAGGGCCGGCCGTTGAGGAACCACATCTGGCGCGTCGTGTCGCCGCGCGCGAAACGCACCGGCGCGACGAAACCTTCCAAGCGCGTGTCGCCGTCGGCGCCGGAGACCGGCACGAGCGCGTCGGCGAGCTCGGCGCCGAACGTGCGCCGCACGCGCGCGCGCAAGTCCATCGACGGCTCGACATCGAACAGGCGCCGCCCGTCGTGCGTCGCGACGAAACCGACGCCGATTTGCGCGAGTGCGAGCCGTTGGATGACGTCGAGCGCTCGCCCCAGCTCGGTCGCCGTGGTCTTGAGGAAACGCCGCCGCGCTGGCGTGTTGAAGAACAGGTCGCGCACCTCGATCGACGTGCCCGCGGCGCCGCCCGCTTCGCGCACGTCGCTCGCGCGTCCGCCTTCGATCTCGAGCTGCGCGCCGAGCAGCGCTTCGTGGCGGCGCGAGAACGCGCGCACACGCGCCACGGATGCGATCGACGCGAGCGCCTCGCCGCGAAAACCGAGCGTGGCGATGTGGTCGAGGTCGTCGACGCTCGCGAGCTTGCTCGTGGCGTGCGCTGCGAACGCCAGCGGCAGGTCGCCCGCCTCCATGCCGCAGCCGTCGTCGGTGACGCGGATCAGCTTGACGCCGCCCTCCTCGAGGTCGACCTGGATGCGCGTCGCGCCGGCGTCGAGCGCGTTTTCGACCAGCTCCTTGACCACCGAAGCCGGCCGCTCGATGACCTCGCCGGCGGCGATCTGGTTCTTGACCAGTTCGGGAAGAACGGCGATGCGCGGACGCGGTGCTGCTCGAGACATCGGAGGATTGTAGGCGGCGCGCGGCGCTACCTGCGCTTCACGCGCCACTTCAGCGCGAGGGCCGCGAACTCGCTCGCGTCCACGCCGCGCGCGCTCTTGGAGTGGCGTTCCAGTGCGAGCAAATCGTCGAGCATCGCACTCCAGGCCGCGGGCGGGCGCGCCGCGATGGCGCCGCGCAGCACCTTGTCGAACCCGGTCACGCCGGCTTCGCTGGCGGCTTCGTCGGGTTTCGCGCCGCGCTCGAGGTGCTGCGCCGCGGCCAGACCTTGGCGGACGCGCGGCCGCAAGTAGCCGAGCAGGATCGCGGTCAACGCGCCTTCGTCGGTGTCGCGCGAGCCGTCCTTCTCGCGCCGGATTCCGCCGCGAAACAGCGTTTCGGCGGCCAGGGCGGCCGCACCGAGGTCGCCCCCGATCAGCGCATCGGCGAGGTCGCGCGGACTTCCGGCGGCGGCGCTCGCCAGCCCCGCGAGCGAGAACTTGCCGCCCGCGCCCGCCGCGGCGGCCAGTTCATCGTCGAGCGCCGCGAGGTCGTTGCCACGTGCGTGCGCGAGCAGCAGCGCCTGGTCGGAGGTCACGGCGACCTTGCGTTCGCGCGCGCGCGACTGAACCCAGCTGACCAACTCGGCGCGCGCCGGATCGGGGTCGCGTTCCCACGGCGAAGGCTTCTCGTAGAGCTTGCGGAACGAGTACGTGCGCGCACCGAGTTCGCCGAGCGCCTTGACGACCGACAGGTCGGCGCGCAGCGAGTCGGCGCTGAGCACCAGCGCCCCCGCACCACGTTTGACGAACGCGAGCAGGGCGCGCGCGGTCGGCGACTCTTCCCCGCCCTGTTTCTTGAGCAACGCCTCCGGCTCGCCGAGCACGACACAGCGCGCCGACGCGAACATCGCCGTGCTCGCCAGGTCGTCGAGCAACGCTGCAGCGCGGAAGTCGGGACTGCGCGTGTCGTGGCGGCACAGCTCGTACTCCGCCGCGCGCGCGCGCTCGACGAGCAGATCGACGGCGCGCGTGCGGTACCACGCCTCGGCGCCGCGCACGATCACGGCCGGCGGAAGCCCCTTGCTCGCGTTCAGCTCGCGCTCGAACGAGCTCCACACTTCGCGCGGATCGGGTTCCTTCGCCATGACACGCGTCAGGATAGCTGCGGCGAGCCCAGCGCGAGGTCCGCGACCAGCCCGAGGAACAGCGCCACGCCGATCCAACCATTGACGGTGAAGAAGGCCATGTTGACGCGCGACAGATCGTCGGCGCGCACGAGGCTTTGCTCGAACACGAGCAGGGCGGCGCTGAGCGCGATCGCGAGCAGGTAGATCCAGCCCAGCTCGGCGCGCCGCCACACCAGCGCGAGCAACACGACGGTGGCGACGTGCAGCGCGCGCGATACGAACAGACTGCGAGCGACGCCGAACCGCGCCGGAAGCGAGTGCAGGCCGCTGGCGCGATCGAAGCTCGCGTCCTGACAGGCGTAGATCAGATCGAAGCCCGCAACCCAGCACAGCACGGCGCCGGCGAGCGCGAGCGGCGTCCACAGATCGCCCTCGAAATCGCCGCGCACCGCGAGCCACGCGCCCAGCGGCGCGATGCCGAGCGCGAGCCCGAGGAAGCCGTGCGCGAGGAACGTGAAGCGTTTGGTGAAGCTGTAGAACCACAGCACGGCGAGCACCGCGGGCGCGAGCTTGCCGCACAGCGGATTGATCGCCCAGGCCGCGCCGACGAACAGCGCGCCGCTGGCGAGCGCGAGCCCCAGGGCCTGCGCCGGTGAGAGGCGGCCGGAGGGCAGCTCGCGCGACTGCGTGCGCGGGTTGCGCGCGTCGATGCGTCGATCGAGCCAGCGATTGAAGGCCATCGCCGAGGTGCGCGCCGCCACGGCGCAGGCGACGATCCAACCGATGAGCAGCGCACGCGGCGTTCCGCGCGCGGCGAGCCAGGCGCCCTGCAGCGCGAACGGCAAGGCGAAGATGGAGTGACGGAAAGCGACGAGCGCGAACCAGTCGTTCAGGCGCGCGCGCGCGACCCCAGCGCTCACGGTTCGTCCTCCGCGGGCGGCGCGAGGCGGGCGCCGTCGAGCCCACGATCTTCGTTGGGCTTGGGGATCCCCTTCCAGCGCGCACCGACCGCGTGCTGGACGCCGAGCGAGTCGAGCACCTTGCCCACCACGTGGTCGACGAGGTCGTCGAGCGTCTTGGGCTTGTGGTAGAAGCCCGGGCTCGCCGGAAGGATCACCGCGCCCATGCGCGAGAGGCGCAGCATGTTCTCGAGGTGCAGCGTCGAGTACGGCGCCTCGCGCGCCACCAGGATCAGCTTGCGGCGCTCCTTGAGCGCGACGTCGACGGCGCGCTCGACGAGGTTGGAGCTGAAGCCCACCGAAGCGCGCGCGAGAGTGCCCATGCTACACGGGCAGATGATCACGCCGCCCGTTAGCGACGTGCCCGAACTCGGCGGCGCCTCGACGGCCGAGCCGGTGAAGGCGCGCACGCGCGGCGCGATGTCGTCGCCCAGCCACGGCGCGAGCACGCTGGCGAGCTTCTCGCCTTCGACGCCCGCGTCGAAGCCCTGCTCGTGGCGCAGCACCTTGCATCCCGCGCCGGTGATCGAGACGTCCACGTCACAGTCGGCGCGCACCAGCGCGCGGATCAGCGTCCGTGCGTACGCGTGCCCGCTCGCGCCGGTCAATCCAACGAAGTAGCGACTCACCAGATCACATCCGGATCGATGCCGATCCACAGGGCCACGTTGAACAGCGCATGGGCCCAGGCGGCCACACCTGGACCGCGCCAGCGGAAAATGAGCCCCAACGCGAGGCCGCCCAGGCCCAACCACGTGAACGCTTCGAGTTGGAACTCGCGGGGCGGCAGGTCGAACCAGCGCGTGAACGGAGCGAAGTGCGCGGCGGCGAACGCGAGCGAGGAGAGCGTCAAGGCCGCGATTTCCGCGCCCACGCGGGCCACCCGCGGCCCGAACGCAAGCGCGGTCGCCAAACGCAGTGCGAGCAAGTACACGAGCGAGTAGGCGCCGACGCGGAACACGAGTTCCTCCCACACTCCCGCGCCGACCGCCAAGCCGACTTCCTCGAGCGCGGGCGGCGTTCCGGTCGGGTCCCAGGACACATCCACCGGACCGATCCAGCGCTCCGCGGCGCGAGCGAGCAGTGCGAGCAGCGGGCCGAGCACGAGCGCAAAGGCCAAGCCCTCGAGCACGATGCGCGCAAGCGTCCTGCCGATTTCGACGCGTCGCGCGAGCGTGATCACGAGCGCGGTCAACGCGCCGGCGGCGAGCAGTCCCCAGCGCACTTCGTCCGCCCATTCGCCCGCGGGCGCGCACACCCGTTCGACAAGCCGCACCCCGACGTTGCGAGGCGCCGTCGGCGTCGTCCACAACACGTACTCGAGGGCCAAGAGCAGCGGAGCCATCGCCAACACGCTCGCGCTCAAGGTTCGCGACGGCGCGACTTCGCCGCTGTCCTCACTCTCCGCCTGGTTCGGGCGAGCTTGCGCCTGCGGCGCGGGCTTGAGCTTGGCGCTCACGCCGCTGGCTCCGCCGGCCGTCGTCCCCAGTGCAACGCAGCGATTCCCATGCTCAGCCGCCGGTGGCCGCATTGCTCGAACCCCGCGCGCTCCATCCAGGCGCGAAACTCGTCGGGGGCCGGCCAAGCCGAGACGGTGCGCGGGAGATAGCGGTACGCCTCGGCGTCGCCGGAGATCCAACCGCCGATCTTGGGGAGCACGCGCAGGAAGTAGAACGAGTAGAGCTTGCCGAACCAGCCGCGCGGCGGCGGACTGAACTCGAGCACGAGCACCATCCCGCCGGGCCGCACCACGCGGCGGAACTCGCGCAGGCCGGCGTGGGCGTCGGCGAGGTTGCGCACTCCGAAGGCGACCGAGAGCACGTCCGCGCTCGCGCTGCGCACCGGCAACTGCAGCGCGTCGCCGTGCGTGAACAGCGTCGCCGCGTGCGCGGGGCCGGCTTTGGGCGGCGCGAGTCGAACCATCTCGCGCGTGAAGTCCACGCCGAGCACGCGGGCGCCGGCGGCGGCGAACTCCAGGCTCAGGTCACCCGTGCCGCAGCACGCATCGACCACCACGGAGCCGCGCCCCGCGCCGCTGCGGCGCACCGCTTCGCGGCGCCAACTGCGATCGATACCTACCGACAGAATCCGGTTGAGCAGGTCGTAGCGCCCCGCGATGCGGGAGAACATCGAGCGGACTTCGCGGGGGTCGGGCATGGCCGTGGGCCGCGGAGTGTCCGCGATTGCTCCCTCTTGCGACAAGAGCGGCGCCGGCGCAACACGTCCGGGCGCCTCGGATGCAATTGCTCGGGGGTACTTGCTCGGGGGTTATCGCTGCTTAGCGCGCACTCGAAGCGCACGCGGGGCCGATCGACCCTCGCACGCCGCCTCGCGCGCGTTCGCGCGCTCGGATGGTTCGACTTGGCGGGTCGGGGCGCGTACCCGGGCCGAGATCGACCCAACAGCCCGCGCGTCGTCCGCTGGGCGCGCAGCGCGCAACCGCGGGAGTCGGCGCCACGCGCGCAGCTCGTCGTCGCTGGTCGGTGTTCCTCAAACAGCAGCGCGCCCGCGTCGCACAGGGCGACGCGGGCGCGCGTTGAAGTCGGTCAGCTGGTGCGGCCGCGTTGGCTTCGCCCCAACGAGCGAAGCATCCGCGCCGCGCGAAGCTGCTAGTAGTGGAAGTACGTCGCGAGGTGGCGCGCGCCGGGGCACGGAATCGACTGCACACCCGGCAGGTAGCCGTTGACGTCGAAGCGGTTGTTACCGCTCGTCAGCTGGATCACGTCGATCACGCCCGGACCCTCGGTCGAGTTCGGCACGGCCACGAACATGAACTCAGGCGTCTTGGCGGTGACCGGAGCGGCGCCGTTCGGCTTGATGTGCGACTTGCCGTTGATGAGGATCGGCGAACCCACGCTGTACTGCGTGAAGAAGTTCGAGACCGAGCCGATGTTGTTGAGCTCGTCGAAGGTGACGTCGATCGGAACACCGGTCAGCTGCGACGGGCCGACCGACGAGCGCACCACCAGCCCCATGTCCCGGAAACCGGGGTTGAGGAAGGCGAGGAAGCTCTGCAGCGGCTGAGGTCCGAAGGCTGCGCTGTTGACGTCGACGCGCGTGACCGCGCCCCCGATCTCGCCCGACGGAGTGCCATCGGAGTTGAGCGGGTTCTCGTGGACGACCCACACCGATCCGCCGGTGAACTGGAAGTTCATCGCGACCTTCTTGGGGTTGTCGAAGCGGAACGGCGCGACACCGATCGTGTTGTCGTAGCCCCAGCCGTTCACCCCAGCCGGACCCGACTCGAACAGCGTGAGCTCGCCGTTGCGGTTGAGGATCCAGGCGAAGTAGACCTGGCGGTTGAAGCCGAAGCCTTGCTGGCGCTGCGTGATGACCAGGTCGAACGGCGAGTTCAGGTTGCTCTGCACCGTCTTGCGCACGTTGAAGGTGAAGGCCGAGATCACGGTCAGCGCGCTGTCTTCTTCGCAGCAGACGATGATGTCCTCGTTGCCCGGATCCCAGGCGATCCCGCGCGGACCACGGGCGACCGGCGTGATCTTGATGACCTTGTGGAAGTTCGCCGAGCGCGGGTCGATGTCGATGAACGTCACCGTGTCCGCCGACTGGTTGGAGACCGCGATGAAGTCCAGCTGGGGCCCCATCGTGATGTCCGTCGGGTCCGCGACCGGGATGCGGTCGAGCACCGTCATGCGGTTGGAGTTGAACACCACGACTTCGCGGCGCGCGCGGTCGAGCATGTAGAGGAAGTGCCCGATCTGCTGGCGGTACTGGTACTGCAAGCACGGACCGCTGCTCGGCAGCGACGGGCGGTCAGGCCCTTCGAAGAACGAGTTCTGGAAGCGCGCCGGGATACCGGTGGCCGCGGTTTCGAAGCGGTTGATCGGCTGGCCGGGGACGAGCAGGTTCTGGAGGCCCAGACCACCGTTGGGGATCGGAGTGACCGTGAAGATCGAGGTCGGCTCCTGGCCACCGATGAACGGCTGCAGGCACAGCGGCGGGAAGATCAGCGCCGGCGGATTGGGGTGCGGTGCGAACGAGACCGGGTTAGCGCCGCCGGGAACCTGCGCCGCGGGCGCTTGGTTGGGGAGCGGCGGTCCGAGCGACTGTCCCGTTTGGAACGCGGTCTGGATGATCTTCTTACCGCTCACCGCGCAGAAGTTGCCGCCACCGAAGCGGCAGCCCGTCGAGTCGCGTCCGTTGTGGAACACCACGTCGAGCGCCTGCCCCACCGACATCTCGCCCACCGACGTGATGAGCGGCGGACGGACGAGCAGGTCGTTGAGCGAGCTGTCCTTGGTCAGCGTGAACGCGCCGGCCGAGCCACCGTCGACCGGGCAGCTGCCCGGAATGAGCGGCGGGAAGGCCGTCGGGCCGTACTGGATCAGGTTGGGGTTGTTCGGGAACTTCGACCAGCCTTCGGGGAAGGTCTGGTAGGTGAAGTCGAACTGGGGATTGCCGGTGCTCTGACCGAAGCCGTTGAGGTCCACCACCGAGAGGCCGGGGACGGCGCCGGTGCGGGCGACGTAGACGACATCGGGGACCACAGGCGCGTTCACCAGGCCGGGACCTTCGCCCGTCGTGAAGCGCGTGTTCGCGGCGAGTTGGTTGCGGTTGGTGGCCAAGTCGCGCACCTGGAGCGCGATCACGTCCACGCGCACTTCATTGAAGGTGCCGCACTGTTGCGTCGCCGGGCCATTGCCGGGGAACGCATAGGTGGGCGTCAGGCACCACTCCGTGAGGTCGTAGGGGCTGAGCGGCTCGACCGTGAAGGGCACCTGCGTCGACTGGGCGAGCGGCCCGAATTGCAGCGTGACCGACGAGCTGACGATCGGGATCGCGACGTTCTTGAAGGAACCCAGCGAGCTGGGCTCGATCGGCTCGGTGAAGCGCAGGATCACCGGCGCCTGCGGATCGACGTCCGTCTCGCCGAAGGCCGGGATCGAATCCGGCACCGCGTTCGGCGGAGGCGTGCTGACCACTTCCGGCGTGATCGTGTCGGCGCCGACGGTGCCGCTCGCAACGCATTGCCGCGCGAGCTGGCGGCCGTTTTCCGAGCGCAGCGCAGTCGTCGCGCGCAAGCGGATCTGGCGGTTGGGGTTGAAGCGCTCGTGGGTGCGCAGATCGCCGTCGCTGTCGACCACGAACACGAACGAGCGGTCGTTGACCAGCTTGGCCGCGCCGGGGAACGGCAAGGCGCTCTGGGTGCCCGGGAATCCGAAGCCGTCCGGGATTCCGGCGCCCGACGAGCCCGTCGGATCATTGTCCACCGAGCTGGCGATCGGCTTGCCGTTGGAGTCCAGCGTGACCCACTGCTGGAGCTCGAGCGGCGAGGTCGAGCCCGCGTAGGTGCGGCCGCCGATGAAGGCGCGACCGGCGACCGGCGTCGACTGCCCCGTCAGCGGATCGATCTCGAGGACCGTGATCGGGCCGACGAGTCCGGAGTTCGCCTGCCCGGCGGGCGAGGGGTCGAGCACCGAATCGATGTCGATGGGCTGCGTGAACTCGACGTAGATGAAGTGGTTGCCCGCATCACCGTTGGGCAGCTTCGCGTCGACCGGCCACTCGGTCACCGCTCGCACGGTGTTCGTCGACGTGACGTTGTTCTTCAGGTCGTCGAGCGTCCGGATCGCCAGCAACTCGCTCGTGGGCTGGCCGTTCGCGTCCAGCTTGAACGTGAGGTGCGGCAACATCAGACCGAAGCCGTTGGAGGCTTCGATCAGGTCCATCTGTGCGCCAGCGCCAGCCGAATCGCCGCCGCCGCATCCGGCGACGAGCAACAGGGGCGCGGAGACCAAGGCCAGGGCGACGCGCTGCTGCGATCGCCGTTCGTTCGAGGGCCGTCGGTTCATGTGCGTGAAGGGCAAGAACAAGGTCGTGAGGTCGGTGGGAGGGCCCGTGCCCGCCGCGCCGCGGCCGAGGAGGCGCGCGGATCGGAGTCCGCGCTCCCAACGCTGCGCGCAGGCGGCCGGAGGTCGGCTGCCCGCCCGCTGCTCGGGTTGCGGATCGGGGAACTAGGCTCGAACAAGGAACGCACCGCCCGGCGGCCTGCGCGAGGACGCCGGTCGGACAGCTTGGGGGGAGCGCGAGTGTAGTGCGGCGCCTCGGCGGCTGCGCGCAAAAAACACCGCGCGCGTGCCTCGGCGACGCCCTCGCGGACGCCCCCCGTCGCCACCCCTCGCGAGCGCAACGCGTCAGCGGCTCTCGGCCTCGCCAGCGCAAGGCTGCCGGTGTGGAACCGGCGGCGAGGCACGGACGCGCCGGGCGTCCGCGACGCCCGCACTCGGAAGGGTGCTGCCTACCCGGGGGACCCTGGTAGGTCTCCGGATCGGCACTTGGAAAACGCGAGAACACAAGCGGCGTGCCGGGTTCCAGCCGCCGAGCGGTGAACTGCAGGAACGACCCGCAGGAGCGCTCCAAGTGCCTTATGGAAAGGGGCTTAGGTGCATCCCGCGCGCCGCGTGCAGCGCCGTGGGAGGAGCTCGCACTCCCCGCGTTCCAACCGGCGGCCACGCGAAGTGCGCGGACGCAGTGGTAGCGCTGTGCGAACCCGCGCAGCGCCTCGCAAAGGCGCTGGCGCCCGCGCCTCGAAGCGCCCGGGCCTCGGGCTATGCTGCGCCCGCACGATGGAAA
This sequence comes from Planctomycetota bacterium, assembly GCA_016795325.1. Taxonomy (GTDB): domain Bacteria; phylum Planctomycetota; class UBA1135; order UBA1135; genus WYBT01. Next base: position 468,817 of record JAEUHY010000015.1, on the reverse strand, counting down.
CCGACCCTCCGTACGACGATGCGCCGGCCTCGGTGTTCCACGCCGACCGGATCCGGGCCGCGCTGGCCGGCCTGGGCAGCGCCCCCACTCCGGCGCGCGAGGCGGAGTTCGAGAATTCGCTGCGTCCGCGCTCCTTCGACGAATTCGTCGGGCAGCGCCAAGCCGTGGAGAACTTGCGCGTGGCGATCCGCGCCGCGCGCGCCCGCGACGAATCGCCCGACCACATGCTGCTCTCGGGCCCGCCGGGACTGGGCAAGACGTCGCTCGCCCGCCTCGTCGCACAGGAGTGCGGGACCGTGCTGCACTCGACCACCGGTCCGGCGCTCGAGCGCGCGCGCGACCTGGTCGGGATCCTGACCAAGCTCAAGCGCGGCGACGTGCTGTTCATCGACGAGATCCACCGCACTCCGGTGACGGTCGAGGAATACCTGTACTCGGCGATGGAAGACTTCGCCGTCGAGCTCACGCTCGACCAGGGCCCGGACGCACGCGTCCTGCCGCTCAAGCTCGAGCGTTTCGTGCTCGTCGGCGCGACGACGCGCGAGGGACTGCTCTCGGCCCCGTTCCGCGGGCGCTTCGGTTTGCTCGAGCGCCTCAGCCCCTACCCCGACGAGGACTTGATCGCAATCGCGCAACGCTCTGCGCGCCTGCTCGGCGTCGAGCTCGAAACGAGCGCCGCCCAGGTGCTCGCGGCGCGCAGCCGCGGAACGCCGCGCGTCGTGAACCGCTTCGTGCGCCGCGCGCGCGACCTCGCGCAACTCGCGGGAAACACGCGCATCGAGGCGCCGACTGCGCTCGACGCGCTGCAGCGCATGGGCGTCGACCAGAACGGACTCGAAGAACTCGACCGACGCATCCTCGCCTGCCTCGCCCGTGCGGGTGCGCGGGCCGTCGGTCTCAAGACCATCGCAGCCGCCGTCGGCGAAGCAGAAGACACGATCGAAGACGTGTTCGAGCCGCACCTGCTGCGCTGCGGGTTCCTCGAGCGCACGAGCCGCGGCCGCATGATCACGGCGAATGGCTGTGCGGCGATCGGAGCGCCGGCCCCGACGAGTTCCAGCGGCCCGACGCAGTTCCCGTGAAGCGTCGCAACGTCCAGCGCCTGCTGGCTGCGGCGCTCGTGTGCGCAACGCTGCCGGGGTGTCGAGCTCCCGGTGCGACGCCCGACACGCATTCCAAGTCGGGATCGCAGAGCTCCGGCGGCGAGCCCCAACCCAGCGTGGCCAGCGCGCCGCGCCGTCGCGCGGGCGGCCCTGTGACGGTGCGACTGGCGAGCTTCGCGCAGGCGAGCGAACTCGAGCTGCTCGACGCGCAAGGTCGCAAGCGCACGGCGCGCCGCAGCGGACAACGCATTGCGATCGACGGTCAAGCCGCGCTCGAGCGTTTCGAACTGCAGGCGCCCGCCGACGGCGTCGTCGGCATCGGCACGGCGCGCTACAGCGGCGAGCTGGCCGTGAGCGTCGAGCCCGACGGCGCGTGGCGCGTCGAGCACCGCGTCGACTTTGAGGACTACGTGCTCGGCGTGGTCGCCAAGGAACTGGGCTTTGGCGCGACTCCGCCGCAGGCGTGGCGAGCGCAGGCGATCGCGTCGCGCAGTTACGCCCTCGCGCAGCTCGAGCAGCGCAGCCGCGGGAACACAGAGCCGTATCTGTTCGACGGCGTGCGCGACCAGGCCTACGGCGGCGCGCCGCAGCCGCGCAACGCGCGCGAGCGCGAGTCGCTCGCCCAACTGCGAGCCGCGGTCGAGAGCACGCGCGGCATGGTGCTCGAACACGACGGCGCCGTCGTGGACGCGCGTTACCACTCGTCCTGCGGAGGGCGCACCGCCGACGGGCGCGCGGTATTCCCCGAGCTGCGCTCGAGCTGCCTTTCGAGCGTCGAGTGCGCACCGTGCGCCGCGTCGCGCGAGGTGCTGTGGAGCTGGACCGTTCCCGCACAGCAACTGACGCAACTCGCGAAGAAGTACGAACTGGGCGAACGCCTGGTGGCGCTCGAACCGCTCAAGCTCGACGCCTCGCGCCGCTGGATCGAAGTCGAGCTGCGCGGCGAGCGCGCGAACAAGACCGTGCGCTACGAAGAGCTGCGCCGCGAACTGGGCCGCGACAAGCTGCGCAACGCGCGCATCGTCGAATGTTGGCCCAAACCCGGCGCGAAGCTCGACGGCGGACTGCGGCTGAGCGGCGCCGGCAACGGCCACGGCGCCGGCCTGTGCCAGCGCGGCGCGCTCGACTACGCGCGCCAAGGCTGGAGCGCCGAACGCATCTTGGGGCACTACTACGCGGGCGCGAAGCTCGCAGATCGACGCTGATGCAACGCGCAGGTTTTGCGTTCCAACTCGACGCGCTGGCGCACGACTCGCGCGCCCGCGCCGGCGTGTTCCACACTCCGCACGGCCCCGTCCGCACACCTTCGTTCATGCCGGTCGGCACGCGCGCGACCGTGAAGGGCGTCGACGCGCGCACGCTCGCGCAGCTGGGATCGCAGATGATCCTGGCGAACACCTACCACCTGCACCTGCGGCCCGGCGAAGAGCTGATCGCCGAGCTCGGCGGCCTGCACGGCTTCATGCGCTGGGACGGCCCGATCCTGACCGACTCGGGCGGCTACCAGGTGTTCAGCCTGTCCGACATCCGGCGCATCGACGACGACGGCGCGACGTTCCGCTCGGTGGTCGACGGCGCGCAGATCCGCTTCACGCCCGAGCGCGTGATCGAGATCGAAGCCGCGCTCGGTGCGGACGTCGCCATGGCCTTCGACCACTGCCCGTCGAAGCCCGACGCGCGCGACGAGGTCGAGCTCGCCACGGCGCGCACCCACGCGTGGCTCGAGCGCTGCGTGCGCCGCCACCGCGAGTTGGGCGGCGAAGAGCGCGGACAGGCGCTGTTCGGCATCGTGCAAGGCGGCGCGTTCGAGGACCTGCGCGCGCGTTCCGTCGAAGCCGTGTGCTCGCACGATCTGGTCGGCTACGCGATCGGCGGCGTGAGCGTCGGAGAGACGCGCGAGCAGATGCTCGTCGCTGTCGAGGCGGCCGCGCCGCGCCTGCCCGCCGACCGACCGCGCTACCTGATGGGAGTCGGCACGCCGCGCGACTTCTTCGACGCCATCGAACGCGGGATCGACCTGTTCGACTGCGTCACGCCCACGCGCCACGGCCGCACGCACCAGGCCTTCACCTCGCACGGCACGCTCAACCTGCGCAACGCAGTCCACGCGCGCGACGCGCGGCCGATCGAAGAAGGTTGCGACTGCCCCGCGTGCGCGCACGGCTACAGCCGCGCGTACCTGCGGCACCTCGCGAAGTCCGGCGAGATGCTCGGCGCCATGCTGCTGACCCAGCACAACATCCGCGCCTTCCACCGGCTGATGGAAGAAACGCGCGCCGCGATCCTCGGCGGCTCGCTGGCCGCGGTGAGGGCTCGCTGGCTGGCGGCGGACGACGCTGCGCGGCCCGCCGCAGGTTGACGCGCCGCATTTTTCGCTTTTTCGCCGTGGTCGCGGCGTCGGTTCTGCGCAGCGGAGAGCAACGAAAGGCTCCCTCCGCCATGCAGCCCAACATCCAACGCGCCCGCTCCCTGACCGCCCTCGTCTTCCTGCCCCTGATCGCCGGCCCCGCGCAGGCGCAGGAGGCTGACGCGCACAGCGCGCGCACGCCCAAACCGACCGTCGTCTCCGATCCGCCCGTGTACGCGCCGCGTCCGCGCGTGGAACGCGCAGCCAGCCGCACCGGCGACCAGGGCGCGCCCCAACGCACACAAATCGAGCGCCAGGACGACAGCGTGCCGCTGCCCGAACCCGAGCGCGTGCTCGCCGACGCCGCCGGCGACCTGCTCGAGGCGCCGCCCAGCGGCGATCCGTACTTCCTGGGTTTCGTGGCCGGCCGCTACTACCCGCCTGCGGACGAGCGGATTTCGGCCGAACTGTTGGCGGAGCTGCGTTCGCAGCCAGTCGACGGGCGCGGCGACGAGCGCACCTACGCTTTCGCGCTGCTCTCCAAGCGCATCAGCGCAGAACGCGTGGCGCAACTCGAGGCCGCGGGCGCGCGCGTGCTCGGCTTCCACCCCCACTACGCACTGAAACTGGCCTTCGAACCCGCAGCGCTGGCCGAGCTCGCGGCGCTCGACTTCGTGCGCTGGATCGGACCCGCGCCGCGCTGGCAGAAGCTCCATCCGCGGCTGGCGGCGCGCGCCGACGCCGCGCGCGACGGCGAGTCGCTCGAGGTGTGGATCAACGTGTTCGAATCGGACCTCGGCGCGGACTCAACGCGCACGCCGCTGGGTTCGAGCGGGAGCGGCGCACCCGAGGGCGTCGTGAACGAACGCGGCGCCGACGACGCGCTCGCCGCGTGGCGCGTGCAGTCGAACGGATGGCAACAACGCGCGCTCGAAGAAGCTGGCGTGCGCATCGTCGAGTACGACGACGTGTTGCGCGCGTTCCGCGCGGCGCTCCCGCCGGCCGCGCTCACCAACGTCGTCGCGCTCGACTTCGTGCAGTTCGTCGAGTCGTTCGAACGTCCGCAGGCGGGCCACGACGAATCGACGCCGATGGTGCAGGCGGACTACACGCGCACGTTCAACGACGGCGGCACGAACAACGCCGCGCTCGCGGGCGTGATCGACTCGGGGACAGACTTCCAGCACTCGATGCTCAACCACGTGTTCTACCGCTGGTCGGACTTCACCGCGGCGAACGACGGAACCGAGGACAACTGCGGGCACGGCAGCCACGTCTCCGGCACGGTCTTCGGGCTGCCCAACGCCGCCGACGATGAGCACGCCGGCTGCGCGCCCGGACTGGGCTGGGGCGCAAGTGGACGCGTGCGCTCGACCAAGTTCTTCGACGGGTTGTGCGACCCCGCCAGCGTCACCAACTCCCAGCTCTACGCGACGATGCGTTCGAACTACACCGACTCGAACGGCGTGGTCAGCGGGCGGCCGCACGTGATCAACTGCTCGTGGGGCGTTCCTGCGGGCACCACCGCGTTCGTCGGTTCCGAAGCCGACGCGCGCACGCTCGACGCCGAGGTCTGGGATCACTCGCAGCTGTACGTGTTCGCGGCGGGCAACGACGGTCCGGGCGCGTCGACCGTGGGCCTGCCGGCCGTGGCCAAGAACGCGCTCACCGTCGGCAACGTGCTCGACCACTTCGACTCGGGCGTCGGTTTCCCCGGCAGCCTGTGGACCAGCTCGAGCCGCGGGCCGACCGGCGACGGCCGCTGGAAGCCCAACATCGCGGCGCCGGGCCGCTGGATCACCTCGGCGGATTCGGAGACGGGCAGCGGCTACACCGAGAAGTCCGGCACGAGCATGGCGGCGCCGCACGTCGCGGGCGTCGCGGCGCAGATCGTCGATCGGCACTCCTTCCTGCGCTACCAACCGCAGCGCATCGCCTCGCTGTTGATGGCGAGCGCGATGACCGATGGCGACCAACTGCTGACGAACGAGAGCGATCCGCACCTCGATGAGTACGGCGCAGGCCGTCTGCAAGCGCTCAAGGCCGTGATCCCCAGCAACCTCGACTGGGAGTGGTTCAACTGGAACGCGACCCAGGACGCGACCGGCTTCGAGTGGGCCGACTTCTTCGTCGACTCGAGCGTCACGCGCATCGTGGTGTGCATGCACTACATCGAGGACCAGTGCTCCGCGGGTGCGTCGAGCGCGCTGGTCAACGACTTCGATCTGTACATCGACGATCCCGCCGACGGCATCACCAGCGCCGGCAATTCCGGCGACTTCCTCGCGCAGCAGAGCTCGCGCGACAACACCGAGATCCGCATCCTCGACAACCCCAGTGACGGTTTTTGGCGCTGGAAAGTGTGGCCCGACAGCGTGGTCTCGAGCGCGCGCGTCAGCGTCACGGTGGGCTTGATCTACGGCGACACCACGCCCGAAGGTCAGCTGACCCTCAGCGCCGACGACGTGTTCGTCCAGCCGAGTCAGCCGCTCACCATCACGGCGAACGTCACCAACCCCGAGTACTTCGCCTCGAACATCCACCTCGACAGCTTCGGCCACACCGGCGCCGTGCTCGAGTCGGCCAGCGTCACGCTCGACGACGGCGCGGTCGCGGAGCTGAGCGACAACACGAACGGCGGTTTCGACCTCACGCTCGGTTCGCTGCGCACGCTGGACAGCAAGCAGGCGAGCTGGCGCGTGCGATGGGCCAGCGAAGGCGTGCGCAACTGGTCCGTGTCGGCGCGCTCGGACAACTGGGTCGATCGCACGGCTCAGATCGCGATCACCGTCGACGGCACGGCGCCCGGCAATGCGACGAACCTCGTCTCGACGACGCACACGCCCAACGTGTGGTCGAGCACGACGTCGATCAGCTACGCGTGGACCGCGGCGACCGACGCGCTCGCCGGCATCGACGGCTACGGCGTGTTCACGAGCGCCAGCGCTGGCGCGCCCGGGGCGACCAAGGACATCGAACAGGTCACGACCTACTCCGAGACGCTCGGCAACGGCTCGTGGTTCTTCAACCTGCGCGCCGTCGACAACAGCGGCAACTGGTCGACGTCCTTCGCCAGCGCCGGTCCGTTCCGCATCGACGCGCTCGCGCCCACTCAGCCCGGCGCGATCAGCTCGTCGACGCACGCCGTCGGCGTGCAGAGTTGTTCGACGAGCGTGCAACTTGCCTGGAGTGCGGCGAGCGACACGCACTCAGGGCTCGCCGGCTACGTCGGAGTGTGGGACACCTCACCCACGACCGATCCGGCGGGCGCGGCGAATCTCCCGGCCGGAGCCACGAGCACGAGTTCCTCGATCGGTTCGTCGACGAGCGCACGCTACTTCCATCTCCGTGCGATCGACATCGCGGGCAACCGCGGCCCGACGCGCCACTTCGGTCCGGTGCTCGCCAACGCCGCGTCGGTCTCGACCTACTGCACAGGCAAGACCAACTCGCTCGGTTGCGTGCCCGCCATCGGAACGAGCGGTGCGCAGCCTTCGCGCAGCGCCGGAACGTTCACGGTGACCTGCACCAACGTGCTCAACCAAAAGTTCGGCCTGTTGTTCTTCGGGGCAGCGCCGCTCAGCTCGCCCTTCCAGGGCGGCACGTTGTGCGTGGGTGCGCCGACGCAGCGCACGGGGAGCGCGAACTCGGGCGGCGCGACGAACGGCAACAGCTGCACGGGCGCGTACGCCTTCCAGTTCACGACCGGACAGATGAGCGTGTTCGGACTCGATCCGGGCGAAACGGTCTACGCGCAGTGGTGGATGCGCGATCCGGCGAGCCCCTCGACGACGGGGCTCTCCAACGCCCTGAAGTTCACGGTCTGCCAGTAGTTTGCGCGCGCCGCTGGGCCCATCACGGGTCCAGCGGCGCGTCCTCCACGCTGAGGAGCGCACACCAGAGGCGCAAGGCGCCGCGCTCACGCTCTTCGAGCAGGTAGCGAACCCGGTCGTGCTGCAGATGGCTCACGTCGCTCACGTGCAGGTCGCACAACTGCGTGAGTCCGCCACCGAGTTCCGCCACGTTCCAGTGCGTGACGCCTTCGGCCCGCAGCACGCGCCGCTGAGTTGGACGAACACCATCGTCGACCAAGTCGAGTTGAAGCGTGCAGCGTCCGGTGCGCAGCTCGCAGTCGAATTGGATCCGCCGAACGACGCTCACGCCGCACAACAACGCGTTGATGGTGTCGGTGGAGCTCATTGCGCTTCGCGCTCGCTTGTCCGTCCGATTTGTCGAAGCCGCCCCGCGAACGACTACAGGCGGCGTCGCAGCAGCACGCGTCCATCGAAACCGACGAGCGCCGCATTCGAATCGATCGAGCGCCAGTGCCTCGACAGGTCGGTGGGCGGGTTCAGGGCGTCACCCGAAGTCACGACGAGCAGGCCTGGTCCGCCCTCGGCGCCGCAACGCTTCAGCTTGACGAAGCAGTTCTCCGGCGTGAGCCAGCCTGGAATCTCCGTCGTGCCGAGCGTGACCAGCGTGGCGCCGGAGACGAACTGCAGCGCCGGCAGGTTTTCGCAGAAGGGCAAACGCCAGGTGGCGACGGCGAGCACCAGGTCGTCGACGCCGTCCGAGTCGCGATCGGGAATCCGAAGCGGCGGAGCTCCGTGGTGCGCTCGCTGCAGGGCGGAACCGGCGCGAAACACCGGCAGTTGCGCCCGCAGGCGGCCCGTGGCCCCGGAGCACCAGGCGAACGACTCGATCAGCCCGACGTCGTCGTCACGCCTCAGCGCGAACACGTCGGGCGTGCCGTCTCGGTCGGCGTCGAAGCCCGGGACGTGGAGCTCCAGATCGACCCCGACGCCGCCGAGCACAGACGCGTCGAGACGTACGAGCTCGGCGCCCGTGGCGCCGGAGCGAATGCCCAGCATCGCCGGCAGCAGCCGCCAGCGCGGCAGCGAGAACTTGGCGCCACGCTGCTCGACGTAGTCACTCACGCCGTCGAGGTCCAGGTCTCCGGCGGGCCACAGGTCCCCCACCGGCGAACCGAATGCGCTCGAGGCCGTCATGCTCCCGTCGCGCTGAACGACGCAGTAGCGCCCATGCGCGCGCGGCCCGAGATCGACAAGCAAACCACGCGCTGCTCCGGGCTCGGGCGCGGCAGCCAGACCGAGCACGCGCCGCACACCCTCGTGCCGCGCCAGCACAGCGCCCGTTGCGCTGGACACGATCTCGAGCGAGGTGCTCGCCACGGCTACGTCGCTCCGCCCGTCGCCGTCCCAGTCGGGCACGCTGCAAGTTGAGTCGCGTTCCTCGGCCTCGAGGGGCAACTCCGGCCCGAGTTCGACTTCGAGCGAGGCGACGTCGATCTGCGCCAGATGGACGCGCTTGCGCGTTTCGCCCTTCAGCAGCACGACCAACGGTTGCGCACTCAGCTCGGCGGCGCCGTCGTCGAGGGAACGCACCAAGCGCGCCGGTCCGATCTCGCCCGGCCGTGGCTTGCGCGCGAAGTTCGGAGTCGGCTCAACGCGCGGCGGCTCGAGCGCGGGCGCGTTCGTTCGCGCGGGCTCTGGCGCCGAACAACTCGAGGCCGCTGCGACCGTCGCGAGAGCAAATGCAGCGCGGGCGTGCTCTGCAGAAGGTCCGCGGCGTGCGCTCATGCGTTCGTAGGGCGTCAAGCTCGAACCGTACAAGCAACCGCCGACCGGGAGAATCGTGCTCGGCGATGCGCAGTGCGGCGTGGCCCGCGTGCGGCGTCGCGAGCAGCGCTCAGCGCCGCGTGTAGTCCGGGCACTTGAACGCGTTGGGACGCTCGGGCCGCTTGCAGGCCGAGCCGTAATCCCATTTGCACGTGTCGCACAACGGACGCGTGGGCCCGAGCGCGAACAGGCGCCGGAAGAAGTCCCTCAGACGCAGCGGCAAGTTCATGGCCATCGCCTTCGGGCGGCGCGCGCCGCGCCGGCGCGCACGCGAAGGAACTCGCGTGCGGGCCCGGCCGGCGCGCTTCGCGCCGCTACTTGGGCTGGCGCGCCGAGATGACTTCGAGGCGCGTCACGTCGATTTGCCGCGGACGCGACAGCGCTGCGGTCGGACCGACGATCGCGCTGCGCAGTTCACGGCCCGTCACGCCGATCTCGACGTCGAGGAAGTCGTCGAGGCTCAGGCGACCGGACGTGCACACGAGCTCAGCGCTAGCGGCCCCGCCGAATCGCAGCAGGTAGATGGGTTGTTGCTCGCCCTTGACGGTCACGCGTTCGACCCAGCCACGCGCGTCGAAGCGGCCGTCGAACACGCCGCGCTTCTCAGCGCGCGCGAGCGCATCCTCGCGGCGGCGCACGGCGTCCGCGCGCGCGGCTTCGTGCTGCTTGAGCTCGAGCGTCAGGTTCCAGGCCGTTTCGTAGGACGAGCACAACTTGACGCGCTGCTGCGCGAGTTCCGCCGACGGACCGCCGCCGGAGAGCTGCACAGCTTGTTCGAACTGCGTCCGCGCTGCGGCGTAGTCCGGCGTACCGCCGCTCTGCTCGGCCTGCCGCGCGGCGGCGAGCAGCCGCTCGCCCTCCTCCATCGCGGTGCGAACGGCCTTGGCGTCGCCAGCGGCGCCCGTGGTCGTAGCGCTCGCGTCGACGACCGGAGCGCTCGGCAGCGGACGAGCCTTGGCGACGGCCTCGGCCCACAGCTTCGCGCCGTCGACGCCTGTCGCGAGCGGCGCGGTTTCGGCCGCTGCGACCCACGCGCGAGCGCGCGGCGGCGACCAAACGTTGACCCAGTCCTCGGCCATGGGCTTGGACGGATCGCGGCGGCCGATCAGGCGCAGTTTCTCGCCGCGGCCGAGGCGCTGGCGCAGCGGCAGCGCGTCGGCGGTGCTGGCCGGAAGCGGGCGCATGAGCACGCCTTCGCCCGTCACCTGCAGCACACCCGCGTCCGCGGAGGGCGCGAGGTACTCGCCGAAGACCCACACCGAAAAGCCGCTCGGCGCTTCGACCTCGAGCCACTCGCCGCGCTCGCTGTACACCGCGAGCACTTCGTCGGCCTTGCCTTCGAGCACGACCAAGCCCTGCGCGTCGTAGATGTTGCGGAGCTTCGCGCCGTTCGCGCCGACGCGCACGTAGCGCAGGAACTTCGTCGCGTCCGCGGGCTTGGCCTGCGTGGAGTTGTTCGGCGTGTTCGTGGACGCAGCGGCAGGCTTGACCTCGCTCTGCGCAGGCGCGCTCGGCGGCGGCGAACTCGGATTGGGAAGCGCGTTGCCTTGCGCGTGCCCGAGCGGCGTCGCGAGCAGCAGGGCAGCGAGGGTCAGGGCGGAGCGGTGGCGGAACGCGGCGCGTTCGCAAGAACGGACTTGGGCGGGCTTCATCGGCGATGGCTGCAGTCGGGCCGGAAACGGTCGAAGCGCGACCAAGGAGCGCGTTCCTCGCAAGGGACTTCCCGTGCGCGCGGATCGGCGCGACGCGTGAAGTTCCAATGCGCGGACGCACTACGACAGAACACTGGGTTCCGCCACGGTGGTCAAACTTCCTCGCGCGGTCAGCTCGGACGTCGGCGACGCCCCGGCGGGAGGTCGCGCCCCCCGGCCGCGCCGCACCGCTGCGATGGGGCAGATGGTAGCCGCGCCGTCCGCCGCGATCCACAACCGCTCGGGGCCAGCGCAAGCCGCCACACCAAATCCAGGGGGCGCTCGCCTGCCCAGTCCCGCGCGTCCGAGCAGGTCGCGGAGCTCGCGCGGCGCGCGCCGCACGCCCCCGACACGCCCCCGACGCGCCCGACCAATGGACGCCACCACTGGACACCTGCGACACCCGTCGGTCACACTCCGCGGTCCCCTATGCGTTGCTATTTGCGCGCCAAACTGCACAAGGCCACGGTCACCGAGGCCCGTCTGGACTACGTGGGCTCCGTCACCATCGACCGCGATCTGATGGACGCGGCGCAGATCGAACCGTTCGAGCGTGTGATGGTGGTCGACAACACCAACGGAGCGCGCCTGGAGACCTATGCGATCAGCGGCCCGCGTGGTTCGGGCGTGATCTGCATCAACGGAGCGGCCGCGCACCTGGTTCGACCGGGCGACGAAGTGATCATCATGACCTTCGAGTGGACCGACCGGCCGCAGCCGCCCGTCGTTCTGCTCCTCGACGCCGCCAACCGCATCGCGCGCCGACTCGACGATCCGGCGAATCAAGAGCCGGCCGCCGAAGGTGCGCTCTACGAGTGAGCGCCGGGGGCGCCGCCCCAGCATCCGCGCCATCCTCCCCCGCCGCCGCTCCGCGGCGCGCTCCGGATTCACGGCTCTCACGCGTCCCCCTCGTGCAGGAGGCCGAGCGGTAGTTCGTCCGCGTCGTGCGGGGCGCCGTCAGCACGCGCCAGAGCCAGAGCACACACCCGGCGAGCGCCAGCACGGCGCAGGGCGCGTGCAGCTTCGCGAAGCGTCGCCCCCGAGGTGACGACGTCATCGACCAGCCAGATCTCGTCGAAGCGCGCGATCCGCTCGCGGATGCGGTTCGCACGGCCGCCCGCAACGCTGGAACGCAGACCGTCCGAGCGCAGGGCGAAGGCGCCGCGTACGTTCGACGCTCTCGAACGCGCGCCTGCGGCGCCCTGAACGGCCGTCGCCCGGTTGCGTGCGAGCAGCGCCTCGCACGGCGTGTCGAGTTCGGCGGCCAGCGCCTGCGCGAGGAGCAGCGCTTGGTCGTAGCCGCGCTCGAGACGGCGCCATGGGTGCAACGGGATCGGGCAGAGAAGCCGCGCGACACCATCCGCCGGCCAGGACAAGGTATGCGCGACGTGCGCCGCGAGTGCGGCCGCCAGCGGGACCGCAAGGTCGGTGCGTCCGCCGTGCTTGAAGGCCAGGATCCACGGGCGGATCGGCTGGGCGCGGTAGTCGGCGAGCACGAGCGTGCGCGCGATCCGCGGCGAACGGCGGCGACACGCTGCGCAGACTCGCTCTCCCGCCAGCGCGGCGGGCATTCGAGCGGCGCAGCGTTCGCAGCGCTCGCCCTCCGGCGCCTCGGGCAAGCGGTGCTCGTCGCACCACGGCCCGTCGCTGCCCGCAGCGGGGCACAGCGCGCAACGTGGCGGATACAGCGCATCCAGCAGGTCCGCGAGCGCGCGCTGCGCCGCGTCTCGCCCCACTGCGAGCGCGCTGTGGATGGAGCGCGCGACCAGCGCCTGAGCCGGTGCGAGCGGAGCAACCGGAAGCCGCTCCACGCAACGGTCCCACGCACGGTCGAAGGCGCCGCTCATCCGTCGGAGCGGCCCGCGGAACCGCGCGAGGCCTCCGGCGAGCTTCGGTCCAGCGGGCTCGCCGTGCGCGTGCTCGCCGTGCGCGGGCTCGCCGTGCGCGGGCTCGCCGTGCGCGGGCTCGCCGTGCGCGAGTTCGCCGTGCGCGTGCTCGCCGTGCGCGTGCTCGCCGTGCGCGTGCTCGCCGTGCGCGAGTTCGCCGTGCGCGAGTTCGCCGTGCGCGAGTTCGCCGTGCGAACGGCCTACATCGCGATCTTGCTGCGCACCCGGGGCCGTGCAGCGCGAGGACTCGTCGCTCGACATGCACCCCACAGACGCACGAGCTCGCTCCAGGTGGCGCGCCCGACGAAAAAAAGGTCGCGCGTGGACGCGCTAGCTGCGGAGGCCGCGCGGCTCGCGTCGCGCGGCGAGCCGCACCACGCGGCTCGAGCCCGCGACCTTCGCCTGCGTCGCTCGGTCGCGCGGCGGCGACACGGCGCACGACACGTGCCGCGGACTAGAACTCCTCCGCGCCGAGATCGAAATCGTCGGCGGGAGAACGGCGCGCAGCACGCTGCAGGTCCTGCGGTCGCGCCCGTCCCGCGCTGCGCGGCGCCGTCAGCCCGAGCTCACTGCGCAGTCGACTGGCATAGGACTGCACCGTCTCGTCCTGCGTGGAGTCGAGGCCGAACAATTCGCCGACCTCGCGCGCGAGGTTGGTGTCGGTCTCGAAGTCCGGCGGGTACTCGCGGAGGTGTTCGCGCACGTAGCGGCGCAGCGAACGCAGCGACCACCACCAGCCGCCGAACTCGAGTCCGACGGCCAGCAGCACGACGCCGCCGAGCCACAGCGCAGCGGAGCCCGTGGCTTCGCTCGGCGGAATCGAGCGGCCGTACAGCTGCGCTGCGAATCCCGACACGAGGAACACGAAGCCCAGCGTCATCTGCACGCGCTGGAAGACGAACTCGCGGATCCGGCGCAGGTCCTGCGTCGGCCGTCCCAGTCGATCCGCGACCAGAGCGCGCGGGTTGCGGAACAGGAGCACGTTCGCGAGCAACAGGCAGCCCACGATCGAAAGCACCAGGCCCAGACTGCTCCAGTCCGGGGGGCCGAGCGCGGCGGCGCCGCTGGGATCGAGAAGCGCCAGGGAGAGAGCGGACGTGGCCAGCACAGGCGCCAAGCTAGCGCACCCAGGCGGTGCGGCAAACTGCGCGGCGCACGAGCTCACGCCGCACGTGACTTGGGCTCGGCGCGGAGCACCGCAGCGGGCCGCTGAAATCCCCGCGGGCTTTCGAGCCCTCGCGACCAAGGGGTACCCTGCCGCGATGGACTCCCCCACGCCCTCTGCGAGCGCCGCTCCCGATGCGGCCGCAGTCGAACGCGCGCTGCGCCTGGCGCGGCTCGCCGCGACGCCGCTCGAAGGCCAGCGTTTCGCCGCCGAGTTCGAGCGCGTCCTCGCCTCCTTCAGCGAACTGGCGCGCATCGACGTGCGCGGCGTCGAGCCGCTCGCCACTCCCAGCGCGCGCTGCGACGTCCTGCGCGAGGACGTGCTCCGGCCTTCGCTCGAACGCGAGCAACTGCTGGCCAACGCGCCGCAGCCCCTGGACGGCTTTTTCGGCGTGCCGAAGACGATCGGAGGCGAATCTTGAGCGACGCAACCGCGCTGGAACGCGTCGACGCCGCACTGGAACGCGCGGCGCGTCTCGAGGCGCGGCTCCACGCGTTCCTCTCGCTCGACGCCGCGGGTGCGCGGCGCCGCGCCGCTGAGCTCGACGCACACTCCGGGCCACGTGGGGCGCTGCACGGACTGCCCTTCGCCGTGAAGGCCAACCTGTGCTGGTCGGGCGTCGAAACGAACGCCGGAAGCGCGCTGCTGGCGGGCTACCGCGCGCCCTACACCGCGACCTCCGTGCAGCGCGCATTGGACGCCGGGGCCGTCGCGCTCGGAGTCGCGAACATGGACGAGTTCGGCTTCGGCTCGTCGGGCGAGAACTCGGCCTTCGGTCCGTCGCGCAACCCGTGGGACCTCGCGCGCACGCCGGGCGGATCCTCGAGCGGCGCCGCGGCCGCGGTGGCTGCGGGGAGCGTGGCCTTCGCGCTGGGCTCGGACACCGGCGGCTCGGTGCGCCAACCCGCGGCCCTGTGCGGCGTCAGCGGCTTCAAGCCCAGCTACGGGCGCGTGTCGCGCTACGGACTGATCGCCTTCGCTTCGTCGCTCGACTGCGTGGGCGTGCTCGCGCCGGACGTCGAGCGCGTGGCGAGCGTGCTCGGCGCAATCAGCGGCGCCGACGAACGCGATTCGACCTGCCTGCCCGAGCCTTCGTGCTCCGCGCCGGCGCCGCGCTCGCTCCAGGGCGTGCGCATCGGAGCGCCGCGCGAGCACTTCGGCGCTGGCGTCGATCCACGCGTCGCGGCGTGCGTGCGCGCCGCGTTGAGCGAACTCGAGCGCCTCGGAGCGCAGGTGCTCGAGATCGATCTGCCGCACACGCACGCTGCGATTTCGACGTATTACGTCGTCGCGAGCGCCGAAGCGTCGAGCAACCTCGCGCGCTACGACGGCGTCCGCTACGGAAAGCGCGAACGCGGCGATGGATCGCTCCAGGGCATGATCACCGCGACCCGTTCGAGCGGGTTCGGCGCCGAGGCGCGCCGCCGCATCGCGCTGGGCTCGTACGTGCTCTCCAGCGGCTACTACGAAGCGTGGTACGTGCAAGCGCTGAAGGTCCGACGCTTGATCGCGCGCGACTTCGAACGCGCCTTCGAACGGGTCGACGTGATCGCTGGGCCGACCAGTCCGAGCCTCGCGTTCGCGCTCGGCGAGCGCAGCGCCGATCCGCTCGCCATGTACGCCGGCGATGCGTTGACGACGCCCGCGAGCCTGGCGGGCCTGCCGGCGCTCAGCACGCCGTGCGGACTGGTGCGCGAAGGCGACAGCGACTTGCCGGTGGGCCTGCAGTGGATCGGCCCGCACGGCGCCGATGAGTTCGTGCTCGCGCTGGGCGCCGCGTGGCAGCGCGCGAGCGCACACCACCTCGCGCGTCCCGCGCTGGCGCAGGAGGCGCAGCGATGAGCGCCGCCTGGCAAGTCGTCGTCGGACTCGAAACGCACTGCCAACTCGCGACGGCGAGCAAGCTGTTCTGCGGCTGCGCCAACGCGTTCGGCGCCGCGCCGAACACGCTGGTGTGCGCCGTGTGCAGCGGCCAACCGGGCGCGTTGCCGGTGCTCAACCGCGAAGCGCTCGATCTGGGCCTGCGCGCCGCGCTCGCGCTCGGCTGCAACGTGGCGCCGCGCACGAAGTTCGACCGCAAGCACTACTTCTATTGCGATCTGCCCAAGGGCTACCAGATCTCGCAGTACGACCAGCCGTTCTGCACCGGCGGCGGAATCGCGCTCGCCAGCGGCAAGTTCGTGCGCCTCGCGCGCATCCACCTCGAAGAGGACGCCGGCAAAGCGATCCACGATCGCGGCGCACACTCGCTGGTCGACCTCAACCGCGCCGGCGTGCCGCTCATCGAGGCGGTCACCGAGCCTGATCTCTCCAGCGCCGCCGAGGCGCACGAGTACCTCACCGCGCTCAAGGAGATCCTGCAGTTCGCCGGCGTGAGCGAGTGCGACATGGAGAAGGGTTCGCTGCGCTGCGACGTGAACGTGTCGGTGCAACGGCCGGGCGGCGCGCGCGGCACGAAGGTCGAACTCAAGAACCTCAACTCGTTCGCCAACGTCGCGGCCGCGCTCGAGCACGAAGTGGCGCGCCAGATCCAGAGCCTGGAGAGCGGCGGCGAAGTGCGGCAGGAAACGCGGCTCTTCGACGCCGAGGCGGGCGTCACGCGCACGATGCGCACCAAGGAAGATGCGCACGACTACCGCTACTTCCCCGACCCCGACCTGCCGCTCTTCACGCTCGACGAAGCGCACGTCGCGCGCGTGCGCTCGTACCTGCCGGAGCTGCCCGCTGCGCGGCGCGCGCGCTACGTCAAGGCGCTGGGCCTCTCGGCGTACGACGCGGGCGTGCTGACGGCGTCGCGTGCGACGAGCGATTACTTCGAGGCCGCGCTGCGCCACAACGACGCGCCCAAGGAACTCGCCAACTGGCTCACCAACGAGGTCGCGGCGCTGTTCTCCGACGCGGCGAGCGGCGTACGTTCGATCGACGAGCTGCCCTTCAAGCCCTTCGACTTCGCGGAGCTGGTCGAACTTGCGCGAACGGGGCGTGTGACGCGCTCGGGAGCGCGAACGATCCTGCGCGCGATGTGCGCGCAGCCGCGCGCGCCGCGCGAGCTGATGCGCGAACTGGGTCTGGAGACCGTGGCCGACTCCGGCCAACTCGAGCGCTGGTGCCGCGAAGCGCTGCTCGGGCGCGAGAAGATCGTCGCCGACGTGCGGCGCGGCGAGGAAAAGGCGCTGGGCGCGTTGATCGGCCCGGTGTTGAAGCTGTCGGGCGGCAAGGCCGATCCCAAGGCCGTCCGCGAGAAGTTGCTCGAGCTGATCCGCGCATCATGAGCGAGCCGCTCGAGCGCATCGTGCGCGTGCGGGTCGAGGAGTTGGTCGACCTCACGCGGATCCGCCGCGACGGACGGCAGCCGACTCCGGCCGAGTTGCGCGCCGCGCTGCCGCGCGGCTGGGTGCTCGACGACGACGGCGAGCACGCCGTCCGCGACCGCCGTCTGATGTTCGGCGAGAGCTGGGTGCTGATCGTGGGCCTGGTGACGTTCGGAACCGTCGCGCTGGGCCTGTTCTGGTCGACCTTTCCGCGCGGTTGGCGCGGCGTCACACGCCTGGGAATCCTGTTGGTCGCCTTCGTCGTCATCGGCGGGTTCGTCGCCCCGCTGGTGACGCGCGCACTCCATCGGCGCTGAGCGCTGCGCGGTAGCTCGCGCGCTCTCCTGCGCGTTTTCAGGGCAAAGGCGCGAACTCGATGCGCGTGAGCGACTGGCCGGTGAACAGCGAGCGACGTTCCACGACCCGCGGCGCAGCGCCTTCGTCGCCGGCGTCGACCCGCACCACGGTCCAGTTCCAGCGCGCGTCGAGGCGCGCCGCGTGCGCGCGGCCCTCGTCGAGCTGCCAGAGCAACTCGCCGTCGAGCTCGCGCACAAGTTCGTGGCGCTGTTCGCTGGAGGAGCGCGCGCCCGGCGGCGTCGTGAGCGCGTGCGAGCGCGCCGTTCCGCGCAGTTGGAACACGCCCAAGCGCGCGCCGGAGAGTTCGCGCACGCCCCAGAAGATCACTTCGATCTCGCCCTCGAGGTTGCGGCGCAACTGAGCGGCGCTGTGGCGCGCGGACTGGTCATCCTCGGCGGCGGCGAGCTCCAGGTCGCCGCCCGGATACAAGAGCGGCGCGAGTTCGCGCGCGTGCACACGCCAGCGCTGCGAAGGCTCCACGGGAGCAGCCGGGAGCAGCGCTGCAAAGTCGCAGTCGGGTTCGAGCCCATCGAGCGCGAGCTCGCGCTCGGCGCCGGAGGACGCGGTCTGCTTTACGAGCGAGCGCTCGAGCTCCTCGCCGCGCCGCTCGAAGCGCACGCTCGCTCCGGCGAACGGACTGGACTTGATGCGGTCGTCGACATCGACGCCGCCGTGGAGCGTGAGGCGCGATTGGTGCTTCGCCCCCTCCAGGCGCGCATACGTACGAACGAGCGTCGCTACGCGGCCGTTCGAGAGCGCCAGACGCTCGTCGACGAACTCGAGCGAGTCCGAACTCTCGAGCTTCAGTCCGGTCGGATCGTCCGCGAGCGCGCGGAGCACGCCGTCGTCGCGCACCTCGTGCGAGACCAACTCGAGCTCGACGCGCTGCTCGACGCGCACCGCGAGGAGCAGCGGCGTGGCGTGGTCGAGCGCCATGCGCGGCGCGGCGGGCCCGCACGCGGCGAGCACGGCGGCGAGCGACGAGAGTAAAGCGATCTTCATGCGGCGGCGCGCAGGTTATGCAGCCGGTCCCGGCGCGCCACAGCCCCGGGTCCATTTTCGGGCCAAAGTTCGCGGCCTCGCGCGCGGCTCCGGGGAAGGACTCCAGACAGCGACGGGGCGCGCCGATCCCCTGACGAGCCCATGAAAAGCCACGTTCCCGCCATCCTCGGCGCGCTCGCTCTGATCGGTATCGCGTTCGCGTTGGTCTCGCCCCAGCGCAAGGAAGTCCCGCAGTCGGCGGGCGCGATCGCCCCGACGAGCTCCGCCCCGGCGTCGTCGCGCCTCACCAGTTCGCTGCCGACGATCGTCGAAGTCGCGCGCTACCTGCCGCGCAACGCCGCGGTCGACGGATCGGTCGACTACACAGGTTTCGTCCAGAAGGCGCTCGACGACGCGCTCGGGCGGCCGCTCGTGCTGCCGCCCTTTCCGATCCTCGTCTCGCCGCCGGCGGGGCGGCGCCACTGCCTGATCGCGACCCGCTCGCTGCACCTCATCGGCGGACCGCAAAGCGAGTTGCGCACCGATGTCGCCGCCGTGCAGCTGCTGCGCATCGAGAACACGTCCGGCATCCTGCTCGACGGCCTGCGCGTCACGGGCCCCGGAGGCGTCGGCCGCGACCTGCACCACGGGCTGATCCAGATCACCAACTGCGCCAACGTCGAAGTGCGCAGCGTGCGCATCACCGACGCGGACGCCGACGCGATCGCCGTCGCCAACTCGAGCGACGTGCGCATCCTGGGCTGCACGATCCAACGCGGCTCGAAGGCCGGGATCTACGTCACCAACTGCACCGATGCGGTGGTCGACGGCAACGTCGTGCTGGACACCGTCGGGCATGTCGCGTCCGGCGGCCAGATGGTCGGGGCTGGAATCCTGCTGCTGTCGAACACCGACACCGTGTGCAGCGACAACGTGGTCGACCGCGGCGTCGGCGTCGGCATCGTGTGCGGTTCGAACGACCGCCAGCGCGCGCCCGACGGCGTGCTGATCACCGGCAACCGCGTGCGCGCCGTCTCCAATCCGCAGAATCCGGCGACTTCGGGCGGCATCCAACTCGCGAATTCGCAGGCCGAGAAGCGCACGCACGTGCTGGTGAGCGGCAATTCGATCCGCGACTGCGGCCAGCACGCGATCCTGATCGAGAACCACGACGGCGCCGTGGTGCAAGGCAACACGATCGTCGCTTCGCTCACGAGCGCGATCGTCGTCGGACGCTCGCGGGGCGTGATCGTCGAGGGCAACACGCTCACCGACATCAACAGCGAGCGACGCAACGGTCAGGCCGGCGTCTTCCTGCACCCGCACGCCGCGGGCTGCGTCGTGCGTCGCAACGAGCTGCTCGACTTCGTCGGAGCGCCGTGGCCGGCCGTGATCGACCGTGCGCAGCCCGGCGTGAACCGCGTCGAGTAGGGCGAACGGCCGCAGACGTGCGCCGCGCGACACGCGGCGGCGCGCGCACGGCGCGGATTCAGCGTCGATTCAGCGTGCTCTTCGCGCGCACGGTGGTGCGCATCGGGTCCACTTCGCGCGCACGTTGGTGCGCGCTGGGCCAACTCCGCGCGCACGTTCGCGCGCGGGGGGCCGCGCTCAGTGGTGGTGGCCGCCAGGGCCGTGCACGTGCCCGTGCTGGATCTCCTCGGCGCTCGCCGCGCGCACGTCGACGATCGTGACGGCGAAGTTCAGGTGCACGCCCGCGAGCGGGTGGTTGGCGTCGAGCCAAACCGCGTCGTCCTCGAGCTTGACCACCGTCACAACCTGGCCGCCGTCGGGTCCACGCGCTTCGAGCTGCATGCCGAGCTCGAGCTGCGCGCCCTTGGGCATCTGCGTGCGCGGAACGCGCGCCACCATCTGCTCGTCGCGCTCGCCGTAGCCGTCCGCGGGCGCGATGCGCACCTTGAGCGCGTCACCCTTGCGCTTGCCCTCGAGTTGCGACTCGAGGCCTGGGATCAGCGCGCCCATGCCGTGCACGTACGCCAGCGGCGCTCCGCCGTTCGAGCTGTCGATGACGTTGCCGTCGTCGTCGGTGAGCGTGTAGTCGATCGAAGCAACGGTGTGGCGGGCGATCTGCACCAGGCATTCCCCAAGGTTGGGCGTGGCCCGCGCGGCGCGCGGGCGGGGTCAGTCGAAGGCCGGAAGTTTCGCCGCGCCCCCCCGGCGCACGCTCGGAATTTCGCCGAAAAACGCGGCCGAAGTCGCGCCCTGCGCGGGCGCGGCCGCACTCACTCCCACTCGATCGTCGCCGGCGGCTTGGACGAGATGTCGAGCACGACGCGGTTGATGCCGCGCACTTCGTTGATGATGCGATTGGAGATGCGCGCGAGCAGCTCGTGCGGCAGGTGCGCCCAATCGGCCGTCATCGCATCCGTCGATTCGACGGCGCGGATGGCGCAGGCCTCTTCGTAGGTGCGCGCGTCCCCCATCACGCCCACCGAACGCACCGGGAGCAGGACCGCGAAGTACTGCCACAGGCGGCTGTGCAAGCCGGACGCTTCGATCTCGGTGGTGACGATGTGGTCGGCGCGGCGCAGCACGTCGAGGCGCTGGCGCGTGAGTTCGCCCAGGCAGCGCACGGCGAGTCCCGGGCCGGGGAACGGCTGGCGACCGACGATGCGTTCGTCGAGCCCCATGAAGCGCCCGATCGCGCGCACCTCGTCCTTGAACAGCTCGCGCAGCGGCTCGACGAGCTGCATGTCGAGGTCCTCGGGCAGGCCGCCGACATTGTGGTGGCTCTTGATCACGGCCGTCGCGCCGCCGTGGACGTTGACCGACTCGATCACGTCGGGATAGAGCGTGCCTTGGCCGAGGAAGTTCGCGCGGGTGAAGCGCTTGGCCTCGACGCGGAACACCTCGACGAATTCGCGGCCGATGATCTTGCGCTTGCGCTCCGGGTCGGTGACGCCCGCGAGCGCCGTCAGGAACCGCTCGCTAGCGTCGACCACCGTCAAGTCCATGCCGAACTGGCCCTTGAACTGCTCTTCGACGACTTCGCGCTCGCCGAGGCGCAGCAGTCCGTTGTCGACGAAGATGCAGTGCTGCCGGCGTCCGATGGCCTTCTGGACGATCATCGCCGCCACGGAGCTGTCGACGCCGCCCGAGAGGCCGAGCACGACCTCGCCGTCGTCGCCGACGATCTCGCGCACCTTGCGCACTTCGCGCTCGACGATGCTCTCGGGGCGCCAGTCGCCGCTGAGTTCGCACACGCGCGAGACGAAGTTCTCGAGCAGTTCGCGGCCGCGCACGGTGTGCGTCACCTCGGGATGGAATTGCACGCCGTACAGGCGCCGCGCCGGATCGCCCATGGCCGCGATCGGGCAGGTCGGCGTTTCGGCGTAGACCTCGAAACCCTGCGGCAAACGCGTGACCGAGTCGCCGTGGCTCATCCACACCACCGTGTGTCCGGTGACGCCGTCGAACAGCTCGAGGGCGCGTCGCACGGAGATCGCCTGCCGGCCGAACTCGCGCTGGTGCGAGGGCTGCACGTCGCCGCCGAGCGTGCGGGCCATCCACTGCATGCCGTAGCAGATGCCCAGCACCGGCACGCCCAGTTGCAGCAGTTCCGCAGGCACGACCGGCGCGTCCGGCGCGTACACCGAAGCCGGCCCGCCCGAGAGGATGATCCCGGCCAGATCGAGTTCACGCGCGGCGGCCAGCGCCTTGTACGGCGCGGCGATTTCGCAGTACGCGCCGGCCTCGCGCACGCGCCGTGCGATCAGCTGGGCGTACTGCGCGCCCATGTCGACGATCAGGATCGCGCGCGGTTTGTCGGTGCGACCAGATACAGAGCCAGAGGCAGTGCTCGCCATGTCCGCGTTCACTCTTGACTGAAGTAGTTCGAGGATTCCTTGGTGATCGCGACATCGTGCGGGTGGCTCTCGCGCACTCCCGCCGATGTGATGCGAATGAAGCGCGCGCGCTGCGGCAGGTCGGGAATCGTCTTCGCGCCGACGTAGCCCATGCCCGCACGCACGCCGCCCACCAACTGGTACACGAACGCCGAGAGCTTGCCGCGGTACGGCACCATGCCTTCGATGCCCTCGGGCACGAGCTTGTTGGCGTCCTTGACGTCTTCCTGGCGGTAGCGGGCCTTGCTGCCCTGCATCATCGCGCCGATCGAGCCCATGCCGCGCACGGCTTTGAACGAGCGGCCCTTGAAGAGGATCGTCTCGCCGGGACTTTCTTCGAGGCCCGCGAACAGGCTGCCGAGCATCACGCTCGACGCGCCGGCGGCGAGCGCCTTGACGATGTCGCCCGAGAGCCGGATGCCGCCGTCGGCGATGATCGGCACACCGTGGCGGCGCGCGGCGTTGGCGCACTCGAGCACGGCGGTGAACTGCGGCACGCCCACGCCCGCGACCACGCGCGTGGTGCAGATCGAACCCGGCCCGATGCCGACCTTGACCGCGTCCGCGCCGGCTTCGATCAGCGCTTCGGTGGCCTCCGCCGTCGCGACGTTGCCCGCGACAACGTCCACCTTCAGGCGCTTCTTGAGCTCACGCACGGTCTCGATCACGTTGCTCGAGTGGCCGTGGGCCGTGTCGACCACGAGCACGTCCACGCCAGCCTCGACCAGTCCCGCGGCGCGCTCGTAGTCGTGCACGCCGATCGCCGCGCCGACCCGCAGCCGACCGCGCGCGTCGCGCGCTGAGTTGGGAAACTCGCTGAGCTGCTTCAAGTCCTTCATCGTGATCAGGCCGCGCAACTGCATGCGCCCGTCGACGATCAGCAGCTTCTCGACCTTGTGTTGGTGCAGCAGATCGCGCGCCTGTTCGAGGCTCGTGCCCGGAGGCGCGGTGACCAGGCCCTTGGCGGTCATCGTCTGCGCCACGGTCGTGTCGTCGGAGCTGATGAAGCGACAGTCGCGGCTGGTGAGGATGCCCACGACCGTTTCGCCTTCGACGATCGGAAGACCGCTGATCTTCTTGGCGGCCATCACCTCGCGCGCCTCGCGCAGCGTCGCGCTCGGCGGCAGCGTCACCGGATCGAGGATCACGCCGTTGGCCGAGCGTTTGACCTGATCGACCTGCGCGACCTGACTCTCGATCGAGAGGTTGCGGTGGATGATGCCGATGCCGCCCTCGCGCGCCAGCGCGATCGCCAGCGTGGCTTCGGTGACGGTGTCCATCGCCGCACTGGCGAGCGGCGCCTTGATCGGCACGTTGCGCGTGAAGCGCGTGGACACGTCGACATCGCGCGGCATCACGTCGGAGTGGCGCGGCACGAGCAACACGTCGTCGAACGTGAGCCCCAGATCCAGTTCCTGCGGCATGGAGCAGTCCTCTTTCCTTACGCTCCCGCGCGCTGCGCCACGATCCGCACCAAGGTGTCTGGGGCCTTCCCGGCGACGCGAGGGAAAGCGCAGGAGTCTAGCCCCCGCTTCGAGTCAGCGCCAAGGCTCGCGGTCCGTTCCGCGTCAGTTCGCGCTGCGCCGGACCTTGGCCACGATGCGCGACGCCATCCCGGCCAGACGTTCGTCGAGCAGGACGCGCCAGCGGCCGGAGGTGCGGCGCAGACCGACGCGGCGGCGCACCTCGCTGTCGCAGCCCGGAAGGCGCAGCACGAGCGCGACGTCGAGCACCGCGTGGTCGCCATCGGCCGCCGTCTCCTCGACCCAGAACGAGCGCAACTGGCCGCGATCGACGTCGGGCGGCGGGCGGACCGACTGGCGCGACGCGGCGCTCGCCGCCCCCATGAAACGCACGAAGAACTGCTCGGCGGTCAACCCTCGCAATTCGTTCAGCCGTTGGCCCCCGAAGAGCGCGAGCAACGCAGCGCGCTCCTGCGGCGAGTCGAGCTCGTCGGCGGCGGCGAAGAACTGCGCGCGGAAGGCCTCCAACTCGACCGGGTCGATGTGGCCCGCGGCCGCCTCGAATTGCTCGAGCAGCAGCAGCCACACGAACTCCTCGGCGACGGCGCCGGGCTCGAGCCCGTGCGGCTGGGCGCTCATCGAGCGGGTTCAGCGGGCGAGGCCGCCGACTCGACGATCAGCCAGCGCGCCACGCGAGGCTCCCCGAGCGGCAATGCGCGACCCTGCGCGTCGCGCACCTCGAGCAGTTCGACGAGCAGCGACTTGGGCGGCTCGTTCGCCAGTTCGTCGCCGGAGAAGCGCGCGCGCAGCACGAACCCACGCTGTCCCCGCGCACTCGTCGCGCCGGAGCGGATCACGAGCTCCCCCGCGCCGGCCTCGACGCTCTCCGCTCCTTGCGCGTCACGGCCGAGCACGAGCTCATAGTCCGCGCCGCGGCGCGGCTCGAAGGCGCCGCCGGGAAACTCCGCTCGCACGCGCACCCGCGCGACGAGTTCGCCCTCGGGCGGCTCGAACCCCGGCTCGCTGCGCACGACCCAGTAGCTGGCGACGACGCGCTCGGCACGCGCGGGCTCGGCGACGAACTTGGTCGTGATCGCGTTGAGCCCAAAAGGCCACTGCTCCCCGCGCGAGTTGTCGTGCGAGAACGCAAAACCAGGCGCCCTGGGCGCCGACGGTGCGCTCGGCGCCGCGCAACCCAGGGCGAGCAGCGCCACGCTCCACGCACCGCGCTCAGCCCAGTTGCGGAACCACGAACGGCGCACGGTACTCCTCCTTCGCGAAGAGATTGGCTGCTTCGAAGTTGTGCCCCGCCACGAAGCGCGCGCGCTCGGGCGCGACCTCGAGCCAACCGCCGGCGCGCAGCCGCAACTTGTCGGGCGCGATGCCGTGCGCCGCGAGGTGCTGCGGCAGCGAGTCGAGCGCCGAGAGCGCGGGGTCGACGCCCCACAGCTGCTCGCGCAGCTCGTCGAGCGTCGATTCGCGCCCGGCGCGCCAGGCGTTGTTCGCCAGGTGGCACGTCGCGGAGCTCGTCACGACATCCTCGAGCGGCGCGGCGCGCAGCGACGGATCGTTCTTGATGATGGCGCGCGTGAAGTTGCGCAGGTGGTGCCGGCCCGCGTCGCCGCGCCACGACTCGACCAACTGGCCGCGCTCGTCGTAGAAGCGCGTTTCGGCGCGTTGGGCCATCAACCAACCGCGCTCGAAGCGCACGACCAGTCCCGAGCCGAAACCGCGGAAGCTCGGGCCCACGTCGAGGCCCGGCGCGAGCGGCAGGTTGCGCAGCTCGAGAACGGCGGGAAATGCGCCGTAATCGAACACGCTGAGCGAGACGTTCGGAGTCTGTCCGTCGTCCTCCCACAGCAAGCGGGCACCGGCGCACAACACACGCTTGGGCAGACCGACTCCGGTGAGTGCGCGCAGATCGTCCAGCGGATGCGCGCCGAGGTTGCCGATCTCGCCGTTGCCGAACGGCCACTGCCAGTGCCAGTCGTAGTGGTACTCACGGCGCAGCACGGGCCCGACCTCGCGCGGTCCGCAGAACAGGTCGTGGTCGATCTCCGGCGCGACCGGCTGCGGGCCACTGACCTTGCCGATCGGCGCGCGCAGCCGATACCAAACCGCGTGCGCCCAACGCACCGCGCCCAGGTCCTGGGTCGCGCGCCACTCGCGGAAGCCGCGCAGTCCTTCGTCGCTGCGATTCTGCGTGCCGGCTTGCGCGATCTTGCCGTAGCGCAGCGCCGCGTGGGCCAGCTGCTCGCCCTCCCACAGCGAATGCGAGACCGGCTTCTCGACGTAAACGTGCTTGCCCGCCTGCAGCGCCCAGATCCCGGCCAGCGCGTGCCAGTGGTTGGGCGTGGCGACGATCACCGCGTCGACGTCCGAGCGCTCGAGCACGCGCCGCAGGTCGGTCTCGACCGCCGGCTTGCCGCGCGTGAAGCGCGGATCGTCGAGCTCGCGCGCGAGGATGCGCTGGTCGACGTCGCACAGCACGCTGACCTGTGCGCGTTCGACCAACTCGAGCGCGCGGCGCAGCTCGTTGCCGCGTTGGTTCAGACCGACAATGGCGAAGCGCACCTTGTCCTGCGTCGCGCCCTGGGTGAGCACCGCCGGCGCCGTGGCGCAGCCGGCGAGCAGGCTGCCTGCTGCGGACAGGAACTCGCGGCGGCGCAGCCCGCGCGGACGGCGAACACTCATGCAAACACCTGGAACGACGGCGTGAAGACGGAGCAGCGCAAGCGAGTGCTCGCGCTGCCGCCAGCCTACTCGGTGCGCGCCCAGGCGCCGCGCCTCACACGCTGCGCGAGCGGCGCTCGGCGATTTCGCGATGCACCAAGTACGCGAGCACGGCGATGCTGCCGGTGAGCAGCGTGCCGATGAAGTAGGCGGCGGCGGGCAGGCCGCGCTGTCGAGCGTCGCGCCACAGGAACGTCCAGGCGACGAGCAGCGCAATCGTCAAGTCGACGAGCATTTGTGCGGCCCAGGGTTCCGCGCGCACGGCGCGCACGAAACCGGACACGCCCTCGCTGCCGAGGATCGCGAACGACCACGAGGTGAAGGCCACGAACAGGACGATGAGCAGAGCCAGACGCATGAGTTGTTCTCCGAGAAGCGAGCGGTGCGCCAACTTCGGCCCCGCGCCGCGTCGGCGCCATGACCTCCGAGGTCATGGCCGGGCGCCCGTCGTCGCGCGCTACTGTGCGGCCCATGACGAAGGAAGGATTCGGACCTCTCCTGCGCCGCTGGCGCGCGAACCGGCGCTTGTCGCAGGAACAGCTCGCCTTCGACGCCGGCGTCTCGACGCGCCACCTCAGCTGCCTCGAGACGGGCAAAGCTCAGCCCAGCCGTGCGATGGTGCTCGCGCTCGCCGGCACGCTCGAGCTCGAGCTGCGCGAGCGCAACGTGCTGCTCGGCAGCGCGGGCTTCGCACCGCACTACAGCGGCGCGTCGCTCGAGAGCCTCGAACTCGAGCCCGTGCGCCGCGCGGTCGAGCTCATCCTCCAGCAGCAGGAACCCTACGGCGCGGTGCTCTTCGACCGCTGTTGGAACGTGCTGCGCCTCAACCGCGGCGCCGAGCGCCTGTTCGCGACGTTTCTGGGCTCGAACTCGCTCGAGCCGCGCATCACGTCCAACCTGGTGCGCGCCGCGCTGCACCCAGCCGCACTGCGGCCGAGCATCGTGAACTGGCCCGAATTGGCGGCGCTGCTGCTCGAGCGCTTGACGCGCGAGCACGCCCAGCACCCCGGCGACCACGAGCGCGCCGCGCTGCTCGCCGAGGTGCGCAGCTATCCGGGGATCGCGCAGCTCGAGGCCGATCCCGGCGGCGGAGGCGCGCCCTTCGCCACGGTGCACCTGCGGCGCGGCGCCGATGAAGTGCGGCTGTTCACGCTGCTCACCACGCTGGGCACGCCGCTGGACACGACCGCGCAGGAATTGACGCTCGAGACGTACTTTCCCTGCGACCGCGCGAGCGAAGCATGGCTGCGCCGCTGAGTCCGAATCCGATCGCCGGCGGCGCGCGAACGCCAACAGGATGACGAACCGCCCACGAGCCGCATCTGCTTCACCCTCCTGGGGCCGCGCCTGGCTGCGCGCCGCAGGCATCTACAACGTCGCCTGGGGCGCGTTCGTGATCCTCGCGCCGCACGCCCTGTTCGACGCCTTCGGGATGCCGCGGCTGAACTACCCGGAGATCTGGCAGTGCGTCGGCATGATCGTGGGCGTGTACGGCGTCGGGTACTGGATCGCCGCCGGCGACTCGCGGCGACACTGGCCGATCGTGCTGGTCGGCCTGCTCGGCAAGCTGCTCGGCCCGCTGGGCTTCGCGGCGGCCCTCGCACGCGGCGTGTTCCCGCCGCAGTTCGGGTTGACGATCGTGACCAACGATCTGGTGTGGTGGATCCCGTTCGGACTGCTGCTGTGGGACGCGGCGCGCAGCCAAGGCGAACACACGTCGGAACGAGCACCGACGCTCGCCGAGGCGCTCGACGGAGTGCGCAGCGCGCAGGGCCGCTCGCTGCGCGAGCTGAGCGAGGAACGCCCGCTGATGCTGGTCCTCACCCGTCATTCGGGGTGCACCTTCTGCCGCGAGATGCTCGCCGAGCTGGCGCAACGCCAAGCCGAACTTCGCGCGCGCGGCTTCGAACTGGGGATCGTCAGCATGTCGAGCGCCGAGCGCAACGCACGAACCGCGCGTGAGTATGGACTCGAGTCCGCCGCCTGGTTCAGCGACCCCGAGCGCATCGCGTACCGGGCGCTGGAGCTTCAGCGCGGAACGTTCCGCCAGCTGTTCGGCCTGGGCGTCTTCTTCCGCGGCGTCAGGGCGGGGCTGCGCGGCCACGGCATCGGCGCACTCGACGGCGACGGGTTCCAGATGCCGGGCGCGTTCGTGCTGCACCGCGGGCGCGTGGTGCGCGCCTTCCGCCACAGCTCCGCCGCGGAACGCACCGACTTCGACGCGCTGACATGCGAGCTCTGATCGAAGCCCTGCCGCTCGACACGCTGCTGCTCGTGCACGCGCTGGCGACGTGGTGGATGGCGGGCGTGATCTGGATGGTGCAGCTCGTGCACTACCCGCTCATGGCGCTGGTCAGCGAAGCCCGCTGGCGCGACTACGAAGACCAGCATCGCCGCCGGATCACCTTCGTCGTGATGCCGGCGATGCTGCTCGAGCTTGCGACCTCTTGCTGGATCGCAGCCCATCAACTCGCGGGCGACGGACCGGCGTGGTCGGGCCTGGTGGGACTGGCGCTCGTGCTCGCGCTGTGGCTCTCGACGTTCCTCGTGCAAACCCCGCTTCACATGCGCTTGTCGCAACGCTTCGACGCCGCCGACCACACGCGCCTGGTGCGCAGCAACTGGCTGCGCACGCTGCTCTGGTCGGCGCGCGCCGTGCTCGCGCTGCTGCTCCTGAACTGACGCCGCTGAGCTTGCCCGTTCGCGTCGCGCGCCCTTACGATCGCAGGGAATCCCCATGCCGCTCGCATCGCCATGCACTCCCTCGCTCTGCTCGTCGCGCTCGCCCTGCTCGTCCCCGCCCACGCCGCCCAGAAGAAAGACAGCAAGTCCGATCCCAAGGCGACCGCACCCGGCGGCCACGTGGAGGTCGTCGCCAAGGTCGGACTGACGCTCACCCTTCCTCCGGCGTTCACGTCCGTGGCGCCCGATCCATCTGACGACGACGACGAGGACGACCTGTTCTCCTGCAGCGCCAAGCTCGGCGAGAAGGACGTGTGGATCGATGTCGAGCAGTGGAGCAACTTCGCTCGCAGCGAACCCAGCCGTGTGACCTGGCGCATCCACGACTACGTGCGGGGCGAAGACTACGAGGGGCCGGACTTTCAGTTCGCCGAACACAAGCTTGCACCAGGGCCGTACGGCTACGCGCCGTACGCGTCCTTGTTGTGGGGCTCCTTCCTGGAACGCGGCACGACCAAGGACATCGGCAGCGTCTGGTACCTGGCGGGCGTGACCGATTCTTCGGCGTACCTGCTGACTGTTTCGATCGAGCCGGCCGCCAGCGCGGCCGAGCGCGAGCTGGTGCTGGCGTTCCTCAAGAACGGCGTGGTCCACGCGGGGCCGGCGCGTGAATTCAAGTGGACCGACGACGAAGTGAGCGAGCGCTGGGACAAGGACTCGGCGCTGAGCGACAAGGAACGCAAGGACCTCAAGGTCATCCGCACGGCCCACTACCTGGTGCTGACCAACTCGTCGGGCGGCGACAAGTTCGCCAAGCAGATGGAGCTGAATTACGCGCAGATCCAGAAGGTGTATCCGTTCGCGGAAATCCCCGGCCGCCGCTTGATGCCCGTGTTCCTGTTCGCGACGGCGGACGAGTACTACGCGTTCTACGCCAAGCAGTTCGAGACCTCACTGGAAGAGGCGCGCGAGTCCAAGGGTGTGGCCTCGGGCGACTTCTACGCCACTTGGTACGAAGCTCCGAACGACCCCGTGCATATCCACGAGGCCACGCACCAGATCTTCAAGAATCGCCTCGAACTGTTCGGTGCAGGCTCGTGGTTCCAGGAGGGCGTGGCGGAGTACATCGAAACCAAGCCCAACGAACGCAACGAGGTCGCGCGGCGCATCAAGGACGGCAAACACACGCCGCTGCAGGAGCTGATGAAGCTCGAGAGTCTCCTCGGCTCGAGCGAGGACGACGTCAGCGGGGACAGCGCCGCGGCGCTGCACTACAAGCAGGCGGCGCTGCTGATCGAGTTCCTGCGCGACTCGAAGTTCGGCAAGGACAAGTTCCTCACCTGGTTGCACGCGATGGGCAACACGGCGGACAACGACCTGGCTGCGATCGAGGCGGTGTTCCAGCGCATCTACGGCGTTTCGATCGCACAGCTCGACCTCGAGCTGCAGAAGTACTGCCAGAAGCGCTGAGGCGCGGCGCGCGAGAGGCGCGCAACGCTCAGCGCGGGGCGCGCGTTCCGTCGCGGCCGACGGTCGGAGCGCGGCCGAGCAAACTGGCCGGAATCACCGTCGCGCGGCCGTACTTGCGGCGCAGGTGGTCGAGGCCGGTGTTGATGCGTTCCAGGCGTTCGAGCGCGCGCTCGTCCTCGGGACTGGGCGCCTCTTCCGCGCGCAACGCGCCGGGGTCCGAGCCGAACAGCAAGCCCTGGCGCGGCGTGCGCACGTCGTCGAGCCCCGAGAGGCTCACGCCCAGGAGTCGCAGGGGTTGCTGCGGCACTCGTTCGAGCAACTCGCGCGCGACCGAATAGAAGCGCACGCCCACGTTGGTGGTGAAGGGCAGCGACTTGGTGCGCGTGATGGTCTTGAAGTCGGAGAAGCGTGCCTTCAACGTCACGGTGCGCGCCCGCAGGCCCGAATCGCGCAGGCGGAAGGCCAACTCCTCGCAGAACTCGAGCAGCCTCAGGCGCAACTCCTCGCGGCTGGCGATGTCCTTGGAGAAGGTGCGTTCACACGAGTAGCTCTTCTCCTCGCGCCGCGGCGTGACGCGCCGCGTGTCGATGCCGTGCGCCAGATCGTGGATCCAGGCGCCGGTCGCGCCGAAGCGCTGCATGACGACATCGCGCTCGAGCGCGGCGAGCTCGCCGATCGTGCGCACGCCCAGCGCTTCGAGGCGCTTGGCCGTGCGCTCGCCGACGCCGAAGATCTTCGAGACCGGCAGCGGCCGCAGCACGTCGAGCGCTTCCTCCGGGCGGATCACGCGGAACCCGTCGGGCTTGTCCATGTCGCTCGCGAGCTTGGCGAGGAACTTGGAGCTCGCCACGCCGACCGAGGCCACCAAACCCGTGCGGCGCAGGATCTCGAGCTTGATCGCCCGGCCGATCTCCACCGCGTCGCCGAAGAGCAGCTCACAACCCGCCACGTCGAGGAACGCCTCGTCGAGCGAGAGCGGCTCGACCAGCGGCGTGAACGAGCGGAAGATCTGCATGATCTCGCGCGAAACCGCCGTGTACTTCTCGAGATCGGGCGGCAGCACGATCAGCTGCGGGCACAGGGCGCGGGCCTGAGCCGTCGGCATCGCGGAGTGGACGCCGTACTTGCGCGCCTCGTAACCGGCGGCGCTGATCACGCCGCGCGCGCCCTCCGCGCCGCCGACGGCCAGCGGCTTGCCGGCCAGCGTCGGGTCGTCACGCAGCTCGATCGACGCGTAGAACGCGTCCATGTCGACGTGCAGGATCGTCAGCGTGGGCGTGCTCATGCGCGGGTCGGCGGGCGGCGCGGGCGCGGCTCAGAGTCGGCCGCGTTTGCGCAGCAGCGCCGTGGCGTTGGCGTCGTCCGCGAACTCGGCCTTGAGCGCGTCGATCAGCGCCGCGGCCTCGGCGGGACGGCCGAGCGCTTCGAGCGCTTCGGCGCGGAACAGCCGCGAGCTGACCGCGATCTCCGAGCGCAGGGCCTGGGCGCCAGCTTGGTTGAGCCAGGCGTCGAGCTCGTCGAACTGCGCCAGGGCTTCCGGCCCACGTCCGAGCGAGGTCAGCACCTT
The DNA here is from genome assembly GCA_016795325.1 of Planctomycetota bacterium. GTDB lineage: Bacteria > Planctomycetota > UBA1135 > UBA1135 > WYBT01. The sequence continues at coordinate 436,559 of JAEUHY010000015.1, read as the reverse complement.
GCCGCGCAACAAACGGCGCATGGGATGTTCCGGCTGGGCGCGCAGCGCCTTGTCGACTTCGATCAGCGCCTCCTCGTTGCGGCCCATGTCGGCCAGCACCGAGGCGCGGTTCTGGAAGATGTCCGGGTCGTTCGGCGCGCCGGCGAGCAGCGCGTCCAGGATCGCCAGCGCCTCCGGTCGGCGGTCGAGTTCGGCCAGCACCGCGGCGCGGTTGAACTTCGCGTTCCGGTCGTCGGGCGTCAGCGTCAACACTTGATCGAGCAGCGGCAGCGCCTCCGCGAAACGCCCTTGGTTGCGGTAGGCGATCGCCTGCTGGTGCAGGCCGAGGGCGCGCACTTCGTTTGCGCTCACCTGAGATGCGGCCGCGCTCTTCGGCTTGGCCGTCGACGGCGCCGCCGGCTTGTCGTCGCAGGCCGTGGCGAGGAGGGCGGCGCTCAGGGCCGCGGACAGGAGAAGGAAGCGCATCGGGGGACGGTCGACTGGGGCGGCGCAGGGACGGAGCACGTCGGCAGCCCGCGTACGTTCGCTGGCTGGCCCTCCACGATACCGCGCGCTCGCCTTGCACGGCGCGGCCCGGGGACTACGCTCCTCGCCCCATGCGCTTCGAACGGGTCGCTTTGGCGGCGGTGGAGTACGTCCTGCCGCAGGAGCGCGTCCGCTCGGACGAGCTCGAACGGCGGCTGGCGCCGCTGTACGAGCGATTGCGGCTGCGCGAGGGGCGGCTCGAGCTGATGACGGGCATCGTCGAGCGGCGCTTCTTCCCGCCGGCGACTCGTTCGAGCACGGTCGCGGCCCAGGCCGGTCGCGCGGCGCTCGAGCGCAGCGGCCTGGGCGCACGCATCGGCCTCTTGGTGCACGCCTCGGTGTGCCGCGACTTCCTCGAGCCGGCCACGGCCTCGGTCGTGCACCACACGCTCGGCCTGGGCCCGCGCTGCGCGGCCTTCGATCTGTCGAACGCCTGCCTGGGCTTCGCCAATTCGCTGCTGCTCGTCGCGCAGCAGATCGAGAGCGGTGCGCTCGAGGCTGGGCTGGTCGTGTCCGGCGAGTGCGGCCGCGCACTGGTCGACGAAACTCTTCGAGCGCTGCTCGCCAACCCGCAGGCCGACAAGCACACGCTGAAGAGCGCCTTTGCGTCGCTCACGATCGGCAGCGGCGCCGCGGCGGCCGTGCTGGCGCGCGCGGACCTGGCGCCCGGCGCGCCTCGGCTGGTGCGTGGCCTCGCACGCGCCGCAACCGAGCACCATGTGCTCTGCCACGGCGACCACGCGGGCAGCGGCATGCTGATGGAGACCGATTCGGAGGCCTTGATGCACGCTGGCGCGGCGCTCGCGCGCGACACGTTCGACGAGTTCCTCCAGGACGCCGGTTGGACGCGCGAGTCGATCCAACGCGTGGTGACCCACCAAGTCGGCGTGGCGCACCGCAAGCTCGTCCTCGGCCACATGGGACTCGACCTGGGCATCGATTTCCCGACGGTCGAGACGCTCGGCAACATCGGTTCGGTGTCGCTGCCGCTGTCCTTCGCGCGGGCCCGCGAGGCGGGCTTCATCGAACGCGGACAGCGCGTGGCGCTGTGCGGGATCGGCAGCGGATTGCACTGCCTGATCCTCGGCGTCGAAACCTGAGTCGGCGACGGCTGCCTCGACGGCGCGCGGCCGCGCAGGATTCCGCCGCCAGCACCACTGCGGACGCTGACCGCAGCCCTGGCCGTCGCGACGCGGCGCGCGGAAAACACCTCGCGCCGGCCGCACTCGAGAGGTGCGACCGGCGCGTGGATTGGAGCCAGAGACGGGATTCGAACCCGTGACCCCCGCTTTACGAAAGCGGTGCTCTACCGCTGAGCTACACTGGCTTGTACGAGTGCCTTCGGGATGTGGAGCGCGCCTTCGCGGGCGCGCTGCATCCTAGGCTGGCGATCGGTATCGGCGGAAATCCGCTCAGTTCTGAGCCGCCGCGCCGACCGAGTTGAGTTGCGTCACGCGGTCGCTGACCGACATCGCGCTCGCGCCCAGGGCCTGCGCCGCGGCCTTGCGGACGGCCAGCGGCGAGTCGCTGCTCACCACCGCGTTGAGGATCGCAGCCGCATCACCGGCGGCGACGCCGCGGCCGAAGAGCGCGGTGAGCGCGTGGGACGCGGCGACGCGGACGCCTTCCGAGCGACCAGCGTCCGCGACCACGCCCGAGAGCGCGGTGACGTGCGACGCGTTGCCGGCGGTGACGAGCGCGTACGCGGCCGGCACGGCCACGCCATCGGGGCGGCTGAGGGCGACGACGAGCTGGCCCGCGACGGCGGACAGGTCCGTACCGGTCCCACCGAGCTTGGCGAGCACGTCGGCGGCCTGCTGAGCGAGGCTCTCGGCGCGCTGACGCTCGGCGCCGACGTTGGTCTCCATCGCGGCCGTCACGGCGCTCAGGTCGGCGGCGTTGAACGCGCCCGCGACCTTGTCGCCGAAGGTGTTGGCCACTTCGTCGGCGTTGGCGGCCGAGACGAACACCGGCGCGGTCGCCAGGTGGCTCTCGGTCTTGAGCTCGTGGATGATCTGGTGCGCGGTGATGTCGCTGAGGCGCTCGGCCACCACGACGACGTCGACGCCGGCCATGCGGCGCAGCAGCGCGAGGCCCTGGACGCCGCTCGCCGAGTGGTTGACGAGCATGCCCGCGCCGCGGAGCGCCGCGACGGTCGCGTTGGCGCGCGCTTCGTCGCCGTCGATCACGTAGGCGATGCGGAGCACCTCGCGCGAAGCGATCGCGCCCAGCGCGTTGACCAGTTCGGGGTTCGCGCGGTGCTTGCCCCACACGCTCATGTTGCCCAGCGCGACGACGGCCTCGTTCTGGACGGCGCCGTCGAGGGAGCTCATCGCGCGCACCATCGCCGCGGTCGGCGCGGCCGACATCTCGGCCAGGGCGCGGACCAACACCACGGCGGTCGCGCCGTCGCCGGCGTCGAGCGCGGAAGCGAGGGCGGAGTCCGCCGCAACCGCCCCACCCAGGCCGAGCGCAACCGCGGCGTTGCCCGCGACCGGCTCCAAGGCCGAAACGTCCGCACCGGCGCGGCGCGCGGCCTCGACGGCAGCGACTTCACCGGCGTGCGCGCGGGCGAGACCGGCGTGGGCCGGAACGTAGCCGGCGTCTAGCGCCAGAGCGCGGCGGAAGCACTTCTTCGCCATCGCGTCGGCGTACAGCGCGGCCGGAGTCGGCGTCGAGCTCAGGCGGCCGTCCGCGAAGCTCCACACCACTTCACTCCAGTGGTAATCGGCGAGGACGTTGCCGCGGCGCATGTGGTAGTCGTCGCCCAGCTTGGTGTAGGCCGCGACCGGATCGGCGCCGGCGCCCATGGCGGCCAAGGCCTTCTGCGCGAGGTTGCGGCAGACGTCGCTCGAGTCCGACTTGGCGGTGTGCGCCAAGGCGCCCGCCGAACGCGGGTCCTTGGTGCGCTCGAGCACCATCACGATGCCCTGGCGCAGGAAGTCGTCGCTGCTGTCGAGCGCTTCGTGGAGCGGCAGGACGGCGTCGTGCATCGCGCTCAAGGCCTGGATGGCGGTGATGCGGCGCTCTTCGTTGCCCGAGTCGCCGAGCCAGCCGATCAGGTACGGCACAGCGTATTCGCCGTGATCCGCGGCCAACTGGCGCAGCGCGGCGTGGCGCGAGACCGGGTCTTCGACCTGCAGGTCGCCGAGCAACTTCTTGATCGAGGCGTCGTCGTTGCGGCGCGCGCGGCGCGCGGCTTCGACCAAGCCCATCATGCGCTTGCCGACCAATTCGAGGTCGCCCTGCGCCTTGAGGATTTCGAGCCACACCTTGTGGTCGGTCGACGTCCACAGCTCCCAGGCCTGCTCGTGGGTCGGCTCCATCGAGAGCACCTGCTGGAAGGCGCGCAGGGCCTCTTCGTTGCGGCCACGCGCGAGCAACTCAACGCCTTGGTCGAAGGTGCTCTTCACGTCCTGCGCCAACGCGACGGGCGCGGTGAGGAGGGCGGCGGCGAGCAGCAGGCCGAGCTTCCGGTGCATTCCGGTCATGTCGATGGTTTCCTCTTGAAGGACTCGTGCGGGGGCTGTGCGGATGGCGCGTTGCGCGCCGAAATCGTGCGGCTCCGTGGGGAACGCTCGTCTCATCCACAGCCTCCGTAGCGTCGCGGCGCAACCGGGGACGGCGTCGATCGGCGCGCGATCGGCGGCTGTGGCGCCCGCGTTGGAGCGGGGCGTGTCACAGCCCGCCTGCGGTGTTCGGCTGGGCGAGGCCACCGAGCGGGTCACGGCTGAGGCCCGCGCGCGGCGGGGTGGGACAGTCGCGGGACTCGCGGGGGCGCGGCGCTCGGCCGAGGGGTCGCAGACGGCAGTGGGCTGGCCAGGAAGGGACGGGGGGAGTGGGATTGGGGCGTTCGCGGAGTCTCTGTCCCGGCGAAAGGTCGGGTGATGATAGCGGTGCGCGAAAGCCGGTCAAGCTGAGTCACTGCAGACCAGCGTGAGCCGACCCGGCGCCGCGGAGGCCGACTACCCCACGCGCGTGGGCAGGCTACCGACGCCGCTGGCGACAACGACGCGCTGCGAGGCGCCCGTGAGGACCTGGAGCACCGCCCGCACCTGGGGAGGCGTCGGTGCGAGCGCCAACAGCACGGAGAGCCGCGCGTCGCGCAGCGCCCACTCGGGCAATTGCTGCGGCGAGCCGAACCACACCAGCCCCGCGTGACCGTGTTGCGCAGCGGCGCGCGCGAGCTCGGCGCGGAGCGCCTCGTCTTCCGCGGCGCTCAGTCCGTACGAACCCCGCCACGCCCCCATCTCGAGCACCGCGGCGACGCACGGAATCCGGCCGGCCTCGGGCGCCGCGACGCCCGCGGCTTCCCACGCGGCCGCGAATTCCGGCCCCACTTGCGTCGGGACGCGCGCGACGAGTTGTCCGCTCGCCGCCGGCGGCCAGGCGGCGCCGAGCCAGCGCAGTGAGCGCAGCGCGAGCTCCTCGGCGAGCGACGCATCCAAGGTTCGCGGCCAGCGCTCCCCAGTGCGCGGGGCGAGTTGCGCGGCGCGCTGACGCAGCGAGGCCGCGCGCAGCGCAGCCTGTTCGAGGCGCTCGAGCGACAGTCGACCGGCGAGGGCGGCGGCGAGCAGTTCCTCCGCCGCAGCTCGCGGGTCGTGCGGACACAGCAGGACGTCGCAGCCCGCGGCCAGCGCGCGCACGTAGCGCTGCTCGAAGCGCGCCAGCGCCCCCATGTTCATCGCGTCGCTCACGACCACGCCGTCGAAGCCCAACTCGGTGCGCAGCACGCCTTCGAGCGCGGCGCGCGAGAAGGTCGCCGGAGTGCCCGCCGGTTCGCCCAGCGCCGGCACGTCCAGATGCCCCACCATCACGGTGTCGACGCCGTGCTCGATGAGTGTGCGGAACGGGGCCAGCTCCGTCTCGCGCAGGCCCGCGGCGTCGCGCGGCACGCGCGCGATTTCGATGTGCGAATCCTGCGCCGTGTCGCCGTGCCCGGGGAAGTGCTTGGCGCAACCCAGGGCGCCGCCCGCATGCAGTCCGATCAAGAACGCCGCCGCGCGCTGGCCCGCCGCACGCGGCTCATCGCCGAAGCTCCGCACGGCGACGATCGGATTGGAGCGCTGCGTGTTCACGTCGGCGACCGGCGCGAGCACGAGGTGCACGCCCTGCGCCAAGGCTTCGCGCGCCGTGAGTTCGCCGGCGGCGAGCAACGCGTCGAAGCCAGCGCGCTCGCTCGGGTAACTCAGCGCGGCGCTGGCGAGCGCAAGCGCGGGCGGCAGGCGCCGCGCGCTCTCGAAGTGCAGCCCTGCGCCCTGCTCCAGGTCGCAGGCGACGAGCGGCGCCTGGTGACCTGCGGCGAGGCACGCCTCGCGCACGGCCCGCAACTCGGCGTGCGGCGCGCGCGCGCCGCCGGGCAGCCGGCCGAACGCCACCACGAGCGCGGGCGGATACTCCGCGAGGTAGTCGGGCGGCGGAACGATCGCGGTCTTGCTGGCGATGGTTCCGGGCGAACGCACCTCGGGCGCGAGCACGGCGCCGATCCAGCGCTGCAGGATGAGTCGGTCGGTCATGGTGCGGGAGCTTCCGCCGCGGGCGGCGGACTGAACTTGCCCAGGACACGCCCCGCGCGGGCGCCCGTCGCGCCCGGGCGCGTGACGGGTTCGCCGAGGAGCGCGCGCGCCGCCAGCGTGGCGAACACCAGCGCCTCGCGAGCATCCGGGTCGACGCCGAAGTCGTCGCCGCCCACGAGCGGATGCGGGGAACGCAGCGCCAACGTGTCGAGCACGAGCGGATGGCGCGCGCCGCCGCCGCAGGCGACGAGGTAGTTCCAGCGCGAGCCGCCGAAGTCCTTCAAGGCGCGCGCGACGCTCAGCGCGACGAACTGCGCCGCGCTGGCGAGGAAATCCTCGGGGCTCTCAACGCCCAGCGCCCGCCCGCGCGCGAGCACGTGCTCGATCCAGGCCGCGCCGAACGTGTCGCGCCCCGTGCTCTTGGGCGGCGCGCGCAGCAGGAACGGATGCGCGAGCAACTCGTCGACCAGCGCCGCGTGCGCGCGTCCACGCGCAGCAGCGCGACCGTCTTCGTCGAAGGGCTCGCCGAGCAGGCGGCGCGCGAGGCCGTCGAGCAGCGCACAGGCCGGACCGCAGTCGAAGGCGCGCACACCATCGCACTCGAGCAGCGTCAAGTTCGACATGCCGCCGAGGTTGAGCACCGCGCTCGGCCGCGGCAACGCAGCGAACACCAGATCGTCGGCGAGCGCCGACAGGGGAGCACCTTCGCCGCCGGCCGCGATGTCGCGCTGGCGGAAGTCGCTCACCACCGCGCAGCCGACTTCCTCGGCGACGAAATCGCCGTCGCCCAGCTGCAGCGTCGCCGCCCCGCTCGACTCGAGGCCGTCGTGGTGCCACACGGTCTGTCCGTGGCTGCCGACGAGTTCGACCGCTTCACCGAACTCTCGCTGCGCGTGGGCCACGGCGCGCCCGAAGGCGCGGCCGAGATCGCGCGAGAGCAGCGCACTCTCGCGCAGCCCGGTCGGTTCACCGTCGAGCACCGCCCGCACGCGGCGCGCGAGCTCCGGCTCGAAGGGCAGCGTGTCGAACCACACCGTGCGCGGGCTGCGCAGCGCGCCGAGCGCCGACTCGCCATCGAAACGCACCAGCGCCACGTCGATGCCGTCGCCCGAGGTGCCGGAGAGCACGCCCGCGACGAGCGCGCGGCCGGAGCGCACGCGCTGCGCGAGGCGCGCGAGCCAGTCGGAGTCGGGGGCGGACACGGGGGAGGGTTCGCTCGTGGGGAAAAGGCTGCGGGTGACGCGCCTGGCGCCCGCGGGCAGCGCCGGCGCGTTCGCGCGCGCGGCGCAGGATAGCGCCGGTGGCGCGGCGCCCGAGGGCTTGTCACGATCGCCTGCATGAGTGCACGCAGCCAGACCAAGACGATCGTGCTGGTCGTCGACGACGACGGCGACATCCGCATGTCGCTCGAGATGATGCTCAACTACGAAGGCTACGAGGTCTGGACCGCGCGCGACGGCGAGGAAGCCTTGGCGCGCCTGGACAAGGAGGCGGCGGCCGGTCGCAGCGCCGAGGTCGCGTTGTGCGACGTGAAGATGCCGCGCCTGGACGGACCCGGACTGCTCGACGCGCTCGCGCAGCGCGCGCAGCGCCCCAGCGTGATCATGATCAGCGGGCACGGCGACGTTCCGACCGCGGTCGACGCCCTGCGCCGCGGCGCCGTCGACTTCCTCGAGAAGCCGCTCGAGCACAACCGTGTGTCGACCTCGCTCAAGAGCGCGCTGCGCGAGCGCGCCCTGGCGGCGGAGAATCGCGTGCTCAAGCGCGCGCTCAGCGAGCCGTGGAAGCTGCTGGGCGAGAGCGCGCCGATGCGCCAGTTGCGCGACCAGGTGGCGCGCGTCGCGGCCAGTGATTCGGCGGTGCTGATCAGCGGGGAGAACGGCGCCGGCAAGGAAGTGGTCGCGCGCCAGATCCACCTCTCCAGCGCACGCGCCGCCGGCCCGTTCGTGCCGGTCAACTGCGCGGCCATCCCCTCGGAGTTGATCGAGTCCGAGCTGTTCGGCCACGAGAAGGGCAGCTTCACCGGCGCGTTCGAGCGCCGCGTCGGACACTTCGAAGCCGCGCACGAAGGGACCCTGTTCCTCGACGAAATCGGCGACATGCCGCTCGCGGCGCAGTCCAAGCTGCTGCGCGCGCTCGAGACCCACGAGGTCACGCGCGTCGGCGGCCAGCGTCCGATTCCGGTCGACATCCGCGTCGTCGCCGCGACCAACGCCGACCTGCGCGCCGCCGTGGACGCCAAGAGCTTCCGGATGGACCTCTTCTACCGGCTCAACGTCGTGCCGCTGCGGGTGCCGGCGCTGCGGGAACGGCCCGAGGACGTGCCCGCGCTGGCGCGACGTTTCCTGGCGGAACTCGCCGCGCGTTCCGGCCGCTCGGCGCTCGAGATCGACGACGACGCCATGGCGCTGCTCAAGTCGCTCCCCTACCCGGGCAACGTGCGCCAACTGCGCAATCTGCTCGAGGGCGCGAGCGTGCTCGCCGACGGGCCGACCCTCACGCGCGGCGCACTCGAAGGGATCCTGGACGGCGGCGCCGCGCTCAGTGCGCCGCCCGCTGCGCTTGCGCTCTCACCGGCCGAGGATCCCTACAGCGCCCCCACCTTCGAGCAGTTCAAGGACCGCAGCGAGGCGTTGTTCATCCGCCGCAAGCTCGCCGAGAACGAGGGCAACATCAAACGCACCGCCGAGACGCTCGGGATGCAGCGCTCGCACCTGTACAAGAAGCTCGATCGCTACGGGCTGCGTTGAGCGGCCGCGCGGGCCCGGCGCGAAGGCCGCGCGCGGCGCCGAAAACGCACACGCCCGCGGCCGTGGTGCGGCTGCGGGCGTGTGCGAAGCGTGCCTTGGATGGCGAGCGCGGTTGCGGTGAGTGCGGCGCAGTCGGCCTCGCCGAGCGTGCGGCGCGGCGCGCTGCGCCGGACGATCACTGCGGGATGCGCAGCACCATGCCGGGCTTGAGGCGGTTGGGGTCGGCGCCGATCACGTCGCGGTTGGCGTCGTGGATCTTCTGCCACTTCGAAGCGGTGCCGTAGACCTTCTTGCTGATCGTGCCGAGCACGTCGCCGGCGGCGACGGTGTAGGTCGCACCGGCGACTGCGCCGGCGTTGGTCGCCCCACCCTGCGGATCGCGCGCGCTGGGCCGGGCGATCCGATCGCTTTCGAGGGTCGCCATCGACGGGATCAGGATGCGATCGCCCGGCGCCAGGGAAACCGCGGTGCGACCTTCGTTCGCCGCGCGGATGCGCGGGCCGTGGTTCGCCGAGCCGTAGTAGCGCTGGGCCAACGCGGGGAACGTGTCGCCGGCCTGCCAGGTGTAGGCCATGAACTCTTCGCTCGCGGTGGGCGTGAGGCCTTCCCGCGTGACGAGGAAGGGCGTCGCCGATGCGGCGCCTTGGCCGGCCGGCGCTGCGCCCGCGCCCGGAGCGGCGGCGGGGTTGACGGCGCCCGGCGCGGCCCCCGGAGCGACGACCGGCGGCTGGCCGCCGACCGGAACCGCCGCGGGTGCGGCCCCATTGGGGTTCGCGGCGGGGGTGGCGGGAGCGTTCGACGGCGGGGTGGCCGGCTGGGCGCCCGCGCCGGGCGTCAGGCCGGTCGACATGACGCCGGCCGGAGCGTTGGGGTTCGCGGCCGGCTGCCCCGAAGCGGCGGGGTTGCGCGGCGCGGACGGCTTGGAAGCTTGCGCGCCACCGGCAGGAGGCGTGTCCGTGCCGAGCGAAATGCCCAGGATGATGGCGACAAGGAACAGGACGACCGAGACGACGATCTTTTCGAGACGACCCATGGGATCTGTGAGCACGACCTAAGTCGTTGCTTTGTTTGCGTTTGCGACCTTGAATCGGGAGTCACTCAGGCGCGCCGGCCGCGGCTGCGCCCAGGTGTCCCGCCCGGCTTGCACTCGGCGCGCCAGACCCCCTCCGCGCGCGCGCGGGCAGGGGTACGGGGAGCGGGGACCGATGTGCGCCATTTCGCTCAGCGCGCGACTTGAAGTCAAAGACAAACACGGAGATCAGGGGCGCTTTGGCCCTAAATCCAGCGTCATGAGCCGCCCTCAACACGAGATGTGGTAGGCGCACTCCGAGCGCTTCCGCACGTTCCGACTGCGCCACGGCCAGCTCGAAGCGTGCCTTGAATCGCTGTGTGGTGCATGGCGCGTCGGCGTTTGTGCGCCTATCGTGGCGCGCGCGCGGGAAGTGTCGCTGGAGTTCGACTTGCGGACTCGCCAACCCGCCCCCTTCCTGGCTGCTCTTCGCCGTCGTCCCCATGCTCCGACGCACCGCTCTCCTGTCCCTTTTCGCCTGCCTCACCGTCGGAGTCAGCGCCTGTTCCGGTCCCGCGCGCGCCAAGCCGGAGGCCGGAGTCGAGCGCCGGATCAAGCTGCACAGTTACCGCAAGGGCCAGTTCTTCGAACTCATCGACGAAGCCACGCGCTCGCGTGTCGAGCACTACTCGGAGAAGCGCGCAAATGCGAACTCCAAGGTGCTCCCCAGCGATGTGATGGACGGCTTCGTGGAGTTCCTGAGCGACAACGAGTTCAACGAACTCGCTGTCGACGGCGTCGCGCCGGCGCAGGGCTCCGACGGAATGGCCTGGGCGCTCGAGTTCGTCGAAGGCGGCAAGCCGCGCTACGTCTTCGGTTATCCGCCGCAGACCAAGCCGGAGCAGAAGCGCAAGCTCGACGAGATGCTGGTCGTGTTCCTCGAGGTCTACGGCAGCGTGTATTCGATGCAGGTCGTCGACGTGAAGCCGGGCGAGACGCCGTTCCAAGCGGCGACGCCGGCACAGAAGCGGCCATGAGCCGAGCGAGCGCCCCCGTCCGCGCGCTGGCGATCGTGCCCGCGCGGCTGGGCTCGCAGCGCCTGCCGCGCAAGATGCTGCTCGCACGCACGGGCAAGGCGCTGGTCGTGCACACCGCCGAAAACCTCGCCCGGGCCAGGTCGCTGGCGGGCGTTGTCGTGGCCACCGACGCAGAGGAGATCGCGCAGGCCGTCGAACAAGCGGGATTTCGCGCCGTGTTGACCTCTCCGACCCACCCCAGCGGCAGCGATCGTGTGTTCGAGGCCCTGGAGAAGCTCGGCCGAACGGCGTGCGACGTGGTCGTGAACGTCCAGGGCGACGAACCCGAGCTCGAGCCGTCGGACTTGGACGCGCTCGTCGCCGTGTTCGCCGCGCAAGATGTGAACGCTGCGACGCTGTGCGTGCCGCTCGATTCCGCCGAACAGGCGCTCGCGCCGCAGGCCGTGAAGGTCGTGCGCGCGTCGAACGGCGACGCGCTGTACTTCTCGCGCTCGTGCGTGCCCTACCGCGCCGGTGAGAGCACGTCGGCGTACGCGCGCGACGACGCGCCGGCCTGGAGCTCGATCGTGCGTCGGCACCTGGGCGTCTACGCCTTTCGGCCCGACGCGCTGGCGCGCTTCGTGAGCTTGCCGCGCGGCGCGCTCGAGCGGCTCGAGAACCTGGAGCAGTTGCGCTGGCTGGAAGCGGGCGAACGCATGCGCGTCGTCGAAGCACGCCGCTCGCCGCTCGGAATCGACACGGCGCTCGATTACGATGCGTTCGTGGAACGCGTGCGCGCGGGCAGCACGCTCCACGGTGCGTGAGCGACGCGCGGCGCGGGGCAGACGGGAAGAACACAAGGGGGCGGCGAATCCATGGTGAAGCACATCTTCGTGACCGGCGGCGTCGTCTCGAGCCTGGGCAAAGGTCTGACCTCGGCCGCGATCGGGATGATGCTCGAGCGCCGCGGGCTGAAGGTGTCGATGCAGAAGCTCGACCCGTACATCAACGTCGACCCGGGCACCATGAGCCCGTACCAACACGGCGAGGTGTACGTGCTCGACGATGGCGCCGAAACGGACCTCGATCTGGGCCACTACGAGCGCTACACGAACGCGCGCCTGGACAAGCACTCGAACTACACCACCGGCAAGATCTACTCCGAGGTGATCTCGCGCGAGCGGCGCGGCGACTACCTGGGCAGCACGGTGCAGGTGATCCCCCACATCACCGACGCCATCAAGGATGCGATCCTCAAGGGCGTCGCGCCCGGCGTCGACGTGGCCATCACCGAAATCGGCGGCACGGTCGGCGACATCGAGAGCCTGCCGTTCATCGAAGCCATCCGTCAGTTCGCGCTCGAGCGCGCCAGCTCGGACGTGATGTTCATCCACCTGACGCTGCTGCCCTACCTGCGCGCGTCAGGCGAGATGAAGACCAAGCCCACGCAGCAGTCGGTGGGCAAGCTGCGCGAGATCGGCATCCAGCCGGACGTGCTCGTGTGCCGCACCGAGCAGCCGATGAGCGACGACATGGCGCGCAAGATCAGCCTGTTCTGCAACGTGCGCCGCGAGGCCGTGATCGAAGAGCGCGACGTCGAGTTCTCGATCTACGAAGTGCCGCTCATGCTGGTGAAGGCTGGGCTCGACAAGATCATCAGCCGGCGCCTGCACCTGCCGGTGGACGTCGAGGCGAACTTCGACGACTGGCGCGCGATGATCGCGGACATGCGCGCGACCACGCAGGTGTGCGAGATCGCCGTCGTCGGCAAGTACATCCAACTGCACGACGCGTACAAGTCGATCTACGAATCGCTGGCGCACGCCGGCATCGCGAACCACACCAAGGTCAAGATCCGCAAGATCCGCGCGGAGGACTACTACGAACAGGGGTCGATCCTGCTCGAGGGCGTCAACGGGCTCCTGATCCCCGGCGGTTTCGGCGAGCGCGGTGTCGAGGGCAAGATCCGCGCGATCCAACTCGCGCGCGAAACGGGCCTGCCCTTCTTCGGCATCTGCCTGGGGATGCAGTGCGCGACGATCGAGTACGCGCGCAACGTCGTCGGACTCGAAGGCGCGCACACCGAGGAGCTCGATCCGCGCGCCGCGCATCCGGTGATCCACGTGATCCCGGAGAACGCCGGCGTCGAGCAGAAGGGCGCGACCATGCGCCTGGGCAAATACCTGTGCGAGCTCGCGGAAGGGTCGCTGGCGCGCAAGCTGTACGGCGCGAGCAGCGTGTACGAACGCCATCGCCACCGCTTCGAATACAACAACAGCTACCGCGAGCAACTCGAGCGCGCGGGCCTGGTGACGAGCGGACGCTACGCCGACAAGAACTTGGTGGAGATCGTCGAGCTCAAGAACCACCCGTTCTTCATCGGCGTGCAGTTCCACCCCGAGTTCAAGTCCAAGCCCTTGCGCCCGCACCCGATCTTCGCGGGCTTCGTCGCAGCGGCGCTCGCACACGCCCGCAACGGCGGACGCGCGGGCAAACCCGAACACACCGTCGCCTGAGCGAGCTGCGGTAAGCCCTTCGCGTCACGGCCCATCTCGGCGACGCGCCGCGCCTGTTGCAGCGCGTCGTTCAGATCGGGCTGGGGTAACGGAACTCGAGCCCCACGAAGGCCTTGACGAGTGAGTTCGAGTCGCTCGGAACGGCGAGCACCTCCACCGACCACGGGTTCCCGTTGGAGTTGAGCGCGCGGAAGGTGCGGTCGCAGTGCACCGGGTCGCAGTGGGCGCACGCGGTCTCGAGCCCGGCAGAAAGCGAGAAGCCCGCGGGAAACTGCGAATCGATGGCCCACTGGAACAGGGCGTCGATGGAGGTCAGCGTGTAGGACGTGACGCCGTTCACGGTCGTGGTCTGGATCGGGAGATTGGCGCCGACGAGCCAGCTGTCCTGGACCGCCGTGGAGACGACGAGCGCGATCTGGTCGAGCAGCGCAACTTCGACCTGCTTGCGCACGTCGATGGCGAGCGCCATGTACTTGTCCGCGTCGCGGTGACGCAGCCGAATCGCAAGCGTGTGGGACATATGCGAATCCTCGTGGGTTGGGTGACTCGAACCTGTGCAGCGCACAGGCGCCCCGCGGGCGCGCGCTCAAGGCGCGTGGGTGCGGGCGCAACGTAGCCCTGTGTTGTGGAAGTACTTGTCGGTCTCCGAGCTGGAGATCAGAGCGAGCGAAACGTCCTGGGCGGAGCTCACGTAGGAGCCGCCCAGTCGAAGCGCATAGCCGTAGTTGAGCCACTGGCTCTGGAGGCCCGTGGCCGAGAACCCTTCACACCACTCCGTCACGTTGTCGAGCGTGTGCAGCAGGCCGAACGGGCTGGCGGCCTCGGGACGCGACGTGACCGGCTCGGCGAGGCGCAGGTAGTCGGAGAAAGCACTCGCCAGGCCGCTCGCCACGTTCGATTGCGCGGCCACGAGTTCACGCGCATCGCCCCACGGCAGCGGCCGGCCTTCGCGACCGCGCGCAGCGACTTGCCATTCGAGCAGCGTCGGCAGACGTTTCCCGGACCACTCGGCGAACAAGATCGCCTCGCCCCAGCGAATGCCCATCACGGGCAGGTCCGCAATCGCGGCGAACTCGCCCCCCTGCCACGTCGGCGGAGCAGGGCAGCCGGTCGCTTCCACAAAGCGCTTGTACTCGGCGTTCGACACCTCGGTGCGATCGATCCAGTACGCCGTGTCGATCGGCGCGTCGACCAGTTCGGTTTCCCGCATACCGAAGCGGCGAACGCGCGCCTCGCCCGCCGGCACGAACACCATGCCGGACGCGACCTCGGCGTCCGTGCGCGGACGGCTCTCGATCCGGTAGTCCCAGAAGAGTCGTTCGAGCACGCGCGTGTGCTCGGCCGTGGCGCCGTCGGCGCTCTGCACGATCACCCGGTACGCGCCCGGCTCCACGGCCCAGGCTTCGATCGGCGCCGAGCCCAGGCTCACCGGCGGCCCGAGCCCGGCCGGCGTGATGCGGCGCAGCGTCACGCTCGAGCCAGGACGCGTCGACGTCACGCTCAGGCGCGGCGACGCCGCCGAGAGTTGCGCGGCCTCGACAGCAGCGCCCCACGGCGCCTGGGGATCGACCACGGCGAGGCGCAGCCCGTCGAACGAACGCTGCAGCAGCGCGCGTTCGTCGGCCGCCTGCACGGTGAACTCGCGCCAAGTCGCAGACTCGAGTTCGAGGCGTTGGCGCTCGCGCACCTGTGCGATCGCCTGCAGCGCGCGCTCGAGCTGGGGCGCGACGTGCTCGCGCACCCGGGTGCGGATCGCGCGCGCGCTCGCGCGGCGAGCGACGTCCAACGCGACGTCGGACTGTTCGGCCGCGCTCGCGAGCTCGACCACGTTGCGCAGCGTGGCGGCGTCGTTCGCAGCGAGCGCGCCCTCGAGGTCCACCTGGGCGAGCTTGGTCCAGACTTCGTCGCCGCGTTCCCGCGCGCGCAGATCCGAACGCAGCCATGCGCCAGCCGAGGTGAGCACCACGGCCGCCGCCACGCCGCCGAGCAGCGCGCGATGCCGCGACAACTTGCGCCGCAGGAGCTCCGCCGACGACGGCGGCCGCGCGACGATGGACTGGTGCGCGAGGAAGCGGCGCAAGTCCGCGGCCAGCTCGCGCGCCGTTGCGTAGCGCGCCGCCGGCGCCTTCTCGAGCGCGTGCAGGCAGATCGTCTCGAGGTCGCGCGGCACGTCGGGATTGAGGCGTCGCAGCGGCTCCGGCGTCGCCGTCGCGATGCGCAGCAGCAGCGCCTGCGAGGTCTGCGCTTCGAAGGGACGGCGCAGGGTGAGCAACTCGTACAGCACGACGCCGAGCGAGAACACGTCGCTGCGCCGATCGAGCTCGTTGCGACGCCCCTCGGCTTGCTCGGGGCTCATGTAGAACGGCGTGCCCGCGACTTCGCCGGTCTGGGACAGCGCGTGGTCCTCGCTGTCCTTGGCCAGTCCGAAGTCGACGAGCAACACGCGCCCGTCGCGGCCCAGGAGGATGTTCTGCGGCTTCACGTCGCGGTGCACCACGCCCTCGCCGTGCGCGTACTCGAGCGCGTCGGCGACGCTGGCGACCAGCTCGGCGATCTGCGCCTCGTAACTGCGCGACGGATCGATGGCCAGCCGTTCTTCGGCGCTGGGCGCGCGCTGTTCGGCGCGGCGGCGCCGCACGAGCTCGAGCTCGGCGCCGAGGTTCGATCCGTCGACGAATTCCATCGCGAACCAGTGCAGCCCGCGCTCCTCGCCCACGGCGAACACCGGGCAGATGCCCGGGTGGCGCAGCCGAGCCGCGGACTTCGCTTCGCGCCGAAAACGCTCGACGGAGCGCTCGACTGCACTCAGGTGCGGATAGAGCACCTTGAGCGCAACCATGCGCTGCAAGGAGGCCTGACGCGCGAGGTAAACCACGCCCATCGCGCCGCGACCGACTTCCGACAGCAGCCGGAAGTCGCCGAGCGTCTGCCCGGCGGCCGGCGGATGCGGCGCCTGCGCGGCGACCGGCGTCGGGAGCACGCGGCGCAGCACGAGCACGTCCGCGCAGCGTTGCCGCAGGGCCGACTGCAGCGCGTTGGGAGCGCTCGAGCAAAAGCGTTCGAGGTCGACCTGTCCCTCGACCTCGAGCTGCTGAACGAAGCGCTCGACCAAAGCGTCGAGTTCGGCGTCGGAATCGGGCGTGGGCGAGGCGTGCGACAAGGGGGCGCCGACAAGGAGAGCTGGGAAGAAGAGCCGAGAATAGCCGGAGGCTCGGCGTCTGGGGCCCTGATGAGGGGCGGCGGCCCCAAAAGCGAAGCCGTCGCGCGCCGGAATCCTGGGCGCGCCGCCGGCAGCGCTCAGCGGTTGCGGAACACCTCGACCCAGCGCTCGAGCGAGCCCTCGAGCCGCTTGGTCTTGTGGAAGCCGCTGGCCACGCGCAGCACGCGCGCGGAGTCGATGAACAGGAGCCAGCTCGCGCCGTCGTCGGCCGCCAGTTCGCCCGCCTTGCGCAGGGCGCGGAATTCGTCGTGCTCCGCCGCCCGCGAGGGAAACACGTCGAGCAGCTGCGCAGGCGCAATCGAGGCGACGTTGCCCGGCGCGGCGAGCGCGGCGCCGAGAGCGGCGCGCTGCCCGTCGTCAGCCCCCGGCGCGATGACGTACGCGGGCAAAGCGAGCCCATAACGCTCGCGGAACAGCTGGAACTCCGCGATCCGCTCGCGCCGTTGCTCGAGCGCCTCCGCGTCGTCGCCCTCGAGCGCCGGCAGCGCGAGGAGCAGCGCACCGCGCGCGTGGCTCGGAACGCCGCGCACGCTGCGGTTGACGAGCTGCAGGAACGAGGAGCGCCGCGGCTGGCCCAGATCCCAGCTCTCGATCGCGGCCAGTTCGCCCTTCGCCGAGCGCAGTGCGCCGGGGGCGCTGCGGTCGAGCCGGCGCAGCTCGAGCTCGGACACGCGGTAGTCCCCCATCGACACGCCGAAGCCGAAGTAGCCCGCGACCTCGACGCCGGTCGGCGTGTGGTACGTCCCGACCCGTTCTCCGTCGATCAACAGATGCACGAGCGCGCCGTCGACGAGCACTTCGAGCTCGAAGCTGGAGACCACCTTGCCGAACCCGTGCTGGCCGCCGGCGACGGAACCACCCAGCCCGCCGTCGCGCTCGAAGCTGCCGTGCAGCCCCCAGCCGATCGACTCGAGCTCGGACGCCTCCTCCTTGTCGCCCAGCACCGCGTAGTCGTAGTCGCCGCCGCTGAAGTCGACGGTCACGAAACGGTCGCGGCGCGTGTAGCCGAGCGTCAGCGCGCCGCTCACGAAGCTCGTCGTCGGCGTGATGCGCGCGCGGATCGAATAGCGCCCCGCCTCGAGCGGCGAACGCGAGCGCACGAACACGTGGTGGAGGTGCGCCGCACGATCGGCCACGCCGGACGCCGTGCGCGGCTTGTTGCGTCCGACGTGCAGGTGCTCGCGTTCGTCGACGAACCACAGCCCCTCCACACGATGGCGCTCGAAGGCGGTGTGGCGCGCCTCGATCCAACCCAGGCGCAACCCGTTGCGCGGCGGAGCGTCGAAGGGAACCAGTTCGCTCGACGCGGCCGGTCGCGGGACTGCGAGCGCAAGCGACGCGGCCCCAAGCCTACGTGCAACGCGGTCGTGGTCCGCGAGCAAGGCGTGCGCGGTGCGGTGCAACCCGTTGTCGTGCGCGTGCGTCGCCGCCGCAGCGAGTGCGGCGAGCCACGCCTTGGCCTTCGCCGGCCGGCGCAAGTGCTGCTCGGAGTCGGCCTCGAAGTCCGCCTCGCCGTCGCGCAGCGCTGCGGCTCGACCGAGAATCCAGGCCGAGCCCCGTTTGCCCACAGTCGGCAGCAGTTCAGCGAGCAACCGCTCCACCTCGCTCGAGGGTTCGTCGACCGAGAGCGACCACAGATACGCAGCCGCTGCACCTCGCGCGTCTCGTTCCCGCAGCAGCAGGCGCGCAGCTTCACGCGCTTGGTCTTGACCGAACCACGGCTCGGCGCGAGCGCGCGACCAGACCCAGGTCGGTTCGTCGAGCACCGTCGGAGTCGCGCTCGACGGCCCGGGCGACTCGAGGTAGCGCTGCGTGAAGGGCTTGCGGTCGCGCCAGTAGAACCCGCTGATGAAGGCGTCGAACTCCGCCGCGAACGCCGCGAAGTCCTTGGGACGGCCGCCCGCTCCATCGCAGAAGTGCGCCACGAACGCCGCGAGCGGCGCACGTTTGTCGCTGCGGCGCGAGGTCTGGTACTTGGCGAGTTGCTCGGCGTACTTCGGCGGCGCGCCCTCGTCGTGCCAGGTCGCGAGGAACACGAACAACGCGTAGCCGGCGACGTAGTTGTCGCGGTAGTCCTCGATCGTCCCCGCGACGAGTTGCTCGAGCTTCTCGCGCCCGCCGTAGCCGCGGAAGCGCGCGTCGTCGAGCGTGCCGAACGACGCGTGGCGCGCGACGAACTCCTCGTCGTCATCCTGCGCGTAGGCAGCAGCGGTCCACACCGCGCGCCCTTCGGCGAGCCACGCAGGAATGCCCGGGTGGAGCACGCCGTCGAAGCGGTGCGTCAACTCGTGCGTCAGACCGCGCCCGAGTTCGGAGATCGAACTGCATGCGAAGCGCAACGTCGTCGTGTCGCCGCCTTGGAAGCCGCCGGCCCACCAGAAGGGCGCTCCCTCGGATTCGAGTCCGTGCGACTCGGGCACGACGCGCACCACGCCTGGTCGCCCGACGAACGGATCCGAGCCGTACCAGCGCGCGAGGCGAGCGTGGTGCGCCTCGACCGTCTCGGCCGCGCCGAGCAAGGTCGCGTGCCCGCAGTTGGTTTCGATGCGGTACCAGCCCTGCGGCGAAAGCGCGATGCCGGGGTTCGCGAAGCTCGCGTGCTCGCGCGTGAACGCGTCGCGGAGGTCGGCGTCCATCGCGGCGAGCTCTTCCACCGTCAAGGGCTGCTTGCTCTTGGCGAGCGCAGCCCGCGCTCGTTCGAGCGCGGCGCCGCCAGCTTCGAACGCCGGCCGGAACTTCGGCGACGCCGGCGGTCCCTCGAGGTCCTCGAAGGCGGCTTGGGCGCCCAATCCGCGCAGCACCAGCGCGAACTCGATCGCCGCTGCGTGCTGACCGGCGGCCTGGAGCGCGGCCAGTTTGCGCGCGAGGGCTTCGATCGTCTCGCGCTGCGCGGCGCTCGAAGGAGGCACCCCGAGCGGCGCGGCGTCGCGCGCCACTTCGTGCAACGCGGGCGAGGCGTAGGCGATCTCGCGCGCGAGCCCCGCGGCCCACGCCGCCACAACGCCGCGCTCGGCGTCCTTGTCGCACTCCTTGCGCGCCGCGGCAGACAGTTCGAGCAGCTCCTCGACAGCGGCGGCGCGCGCCCGCGCGAGCGCGGCGACGTGAGGATTGCCCTCGGGCAGCAGGGCCTGCGTCTGCGGTGCGAGTTTGAGCTCGCCGCGTCCGTCGACGAGAGCGGCGGCGAGTTCGTAGCTCCACCACGTGCGCGCATCGAGGTCGGTTCCGCACGCTGCGAGCAGCAGCGCGTACGCCGCTTCG
Source organism: Planctomycetota bacterium (assembly GCA_016795325.1). Lineage (GTDB taxonomy): Bacteria > Planctomycetota > UBA1135 > UBA1135 > WYBT01. The sequence goes on along the minus strand of JAEUHY010000015.1, from coordinate 416,749 downwards.
CTGCGCGGGTCGACGGCGAGCGCCGCGCGGGCGTGTGCGCCGCATTCGGCCAACGCGCCGCGTTCGAGCGCTCGCCGCGCGGCGTCGAGCGCCGCCTGGGGCGCGGCGCGCGCAGCTTCCTTCTTGGGTTCACCCTGGGGTTCACCCTGGAGCTCGCTTCGGAGCTCGACAGCGCGCGCCGCAGGTGACGACGCGCGCGCCTCGGCAGCACTCGCCAACGCGAGCGCCGCTAGCCCCAGGCGCGCCAAAGCCAGCGGAACCGCCGCGGCTGCGCCGAGCAGATTCAGCCGAGAAATCCAGCGGCGGCGCTCCACTTGGCCGCGCTCCCCACGCTCAGCGGAAGGCCGCGATGCCGGTCAGTTCCTGACCGACCGCGAGCGTGTGGATGTCGTGCGTGCCTTCGTAGGTGATCACGCTCTCTAGGTTGCACAGGTGACGGCCGACCTGGTACTCGAGGCTGATGCCGTTGGCGCCGAGCATGTCGCGGCACACGCGCGAGACGTCGAGCGCCATCGCCACGTTGTTGCGCTTGGCCATCGACACGTGCGACGGCGTCATCTTGCCCGAATCCTTCAAGCGCCCCAGACGCAGCGCGAGCATCTGCCCCATCGTGATCTGCGTCGCCATGTCGGCGAGCTTCTTCTGCGGGATCTGGTAGGCCGCGACCGGCTTGTCGAACACGATGCGCGCCTTGGTGTACTGCAGCGCTTCGTCGAAGCAGGCGTAGGCGGCGCCGAGCCCGCCCCAGGCGATGCCGTAGCGCGCTTGCGTGAGGCAGCCGAGCGGCGCCTTGAGGCCGTTGCCGTTGGGCAGCCGCGCGCTGTCCTTGACGACGACGTCCTGGAGCACGAGTTCGCTCGTGATCGAAGCGCGCAAGCTGAACTTGTGCTTCTGCTCGGGCGCGCTGAAGCCGGGAGCGCCCTTCTCGACCAGGAAGCCACGCACGCCGTCGGCGGCGCGCGCCCAGACCACGGCGACGTCGCTGACCGTGCCGTTGGTGATCCACATCTTGCGGCCGTTGAGCACCCACTCGTCGCCCTTCTTCACGGCGGTCGTCAGCATGCCGCCGGGGTTCGAACCGAAGTCCGGCTCGGTGAGGCCGAAGCAGCCGATGGCCTTGCCGGAGGCGAGGAGCGGCAGCCAGCGCCGCTTCTGCTCCTCGGAGCCGTAGGCGAAGATCGGGTACATCACCAGCGAGCCCTGCACCGACACGAACGAGCGCAGGCCGCTGTCGCCGCGCTCGAGTTCCTGGCAGATCAGGCCGTAGGCGACGCTGTTGAGCCCGGCGCCGCCGTACTCCGTCGGCGTCGTCGGTCCGAACACGCCCAGCTCGGCGAGCTCGGGCACCAGTTCCATCGGGAACGTGCCGTTCTCGAAGTGCTCCATGGCGAGCGGCAGGTAGCGCTCGGTGACCCACGAACGCACCGTGTCGCGCACCATCAGCTCGTCTTCCGAGAACTGGTCATCGAGTTGGAAGTAGTCCAGCTGGCGGAAGTTCGCGTAGGAGCCCATGGAGTGAGTTGGGTGGCGTGCTTGGGTGGGGACTGGCGGCGCGCTGCACGCGCCTCGAGTCGCGGGTGAAAAGTCGAGAGATTGTAGCGCTGGCCGAGCGGCGCGGTGAATGCGACCAGCACGCTGCCTAGAATCGCCGCCCACCCCACAGAAGGACTCGATTGACTCGTTATCTCGTCACCAGCGCGCTCCCGTACGCCAACGGGCCAATCCATTTCGGCCACGTCGTCGGCGCGTACCTGCCGGCGGACGTGTACACGCGCACGCTGCGCATGCTCGGCGAAGAGGTGCTGTTCGTGTGCGGCACGGACGAGCACGGAGTGGCGATCACCATCGGCGCCGAGGCCGAGGGGACGCCTTACGCCGACTACGTGGCGCGCTGGCGGGCGGTGATCAAGTCCACCTTCGACGCGCTGCACCTGGAGTTCGACATCTGGTCGGGGACCAGCATCTGCCCGCAGCACGCGCCGCTCTCGCAGCACTTCTTCCGGCGCCTGAACAACAACGGCTATCTGCAGCCGCACACCAGCGACCAGCTGTACTGCGAGCACGACGCGATGTTCCTCGCCGACCGCTACGTCACGGGGACCTGCCCCTCGTGCGGGTACGAGAAGGCGCGCGGCGACGAGTGCCCGCGCTGCGCGCGCTGGATCGATCCGCTCGAGTTCTCCGACCCGCTGTGCAAGGTGTGCGGCAACCGTCCGGTGCGCCGCACCACGCACCACTGGCGCCTCGACCTGCCGAAGTTGCGCGACGAACACTTGGCGCGCTGGGCGCGCGAGCACGAGTGGAAGGCCAACGTCGGCTCGTTCGTCGCCAACCAGCTCGCCGAGATCGAACCACGTCCGATCACGCGCGACATGAAGTGGGGCGTGCCGCTCCCCGCCGACACCGCGGGCGACATCAGCGGGAAGGTCCTCTACGTGTGGTTCGACGCGCCGATCGGGTACGTGTCCTTCACGCAGGAGTGGGCCGCGCGCAAGGGACAGCCCGAGGACTGGAAGCGCTGGTGGCTGTCGCCCGACACGCGCCTGGTGCACTTCATCGGCAAGGACAACATCCCGTTCCACTGCGTGGTGTTCCCGGCGATGTTGCACGGCGTGCGCGACGGCTACGTGCTGCCCTGGCAGGTGCCCGCGAACGAGTTCTACAACCTCGAGGGCGGCAAGTTCTCGACCTCGCAGGGCTGGTACATCCCGCTGACCGAGTTCTTCCAGCGCTTCGACGCCGAGTCCGCGCGCTTCTACCTGCTCTCGAGCTCGCCCGAGACCAAGGACAGCGAGTGGAGCTGGAAGGACTTCCAGAGCTGCGTGAACACGCAGCTGGCGGACACGATCGGAAACTTGATCACGCGCGTGCTGCGCTTCGTCGACAAACACTACGGCGGCGTGATTCCGCCCTGCGCGGAACAGTTCGTGGCCGAGCTCGATCGCACCTTGTTGACGGAGTGCGGTCCCTTCAGCGATCCGTCCGAGTCGATCCGCGCCTTCAAATTCCGCCGCGCCTGCGAGCAGTTGATCGAGAACGCGCGCGTGGCCAACGTCTTCGTGGACAAGCTCGCGCCGTGGAGCTTGCAGAAGAGCGACCCGGCCAAGGCCGCGGCGGTGCTGAACACCTGCGCGGAGTGGATCGCCTACCTCTCCGGCTGGATGGCGCCGTTCATGCCGCACAAGGCGCAGGCGACCTGGGAGATGTTGGGCTTGGACGGCCGCGCAGCTGCGACCTGGCCGAAGGCGCCGCAGGTAGGCGCGTGGAGGCGCGGACTCGCGGGCCGCAAGCTCGGCGTCGTGGCCGGCCTTTTCCCCAAGCTCGACGATGCGGCGATCAGGTCCGAGATCGAGGCGCTGGCCGCGCGCAAGGCCGAGATGGACGCGCTCACCGCGAGCAAGAAGGCCTGAGCGCGCGCGGTTCGCCGGACGCAAGGCGCCGCATTCGCGCAGAACCGATTCACCGAGCTCGGGACCCTCGAAGCGCCTGAAGCGCCGGGCGCTCGACTCGCACCGCGCCCGCGGGTCGGCCGTTTACGAAAGCGGCCGGCCCCGCGTGAGCGGAGCCGGCCGGTGAGCGAAAGCGCTGGCGAATTCGATCGAGGTCAGTCGGCCGTCATGGCGTCCCGCAGGGCTTTGCCCATGCGGAAACCGACGCGCCGGCCGGCTTCGATCTTGATCGGCTCCCCGGTGAACGGATTGCGGCCGAGGCGGGCCTTGCGGTCCTTCACCTCGAACGTTCCGAATCCGGCGATGGTCACGCTTCCATCCTCGCGCAGGCCCTTGGAGACACCCTCCAGGACCACGTCGACCAAGTGAGTCGCCGCCAAGCGCGAGGTGCGCAGCTCGGTGGCGACGCGATCGATCAGCTGACTCTTGTTCACCGCGAGGGGCGTCGGAGCGCGGAGCTGACGAGCAGTCCCGAACTCCGGCGGCAGCAGGAGAAGAACGGAGAGGGCTCAGCGTCGCGAACGTTAGTTCGGCTGCCGAGCCCTTGATCCTCAGGCCTTCTTCTTGCGCGTGCCGGCCTTCTTCGTCGCCTTCTTCTTAGCCTTCTTCTTAGCCATGTGTAGCTCCTTGGACAGGAAGGGGGTTTGTGAGGGATGCGCACGCGAACGCGCGCGCCTGCTCACGACATCGTTGTGCTCCATCGGCGCAGGCGCCGACGACCTTTCCCGCGAAGGCGCAAATTTTTGTGCGCGAGCCATCGAAAAACGCGAATCGACGCGCGCCCCGGGTTGGAACGCACGTCGATCGTGGTGAACGCTGAACAGTTCGGGCTCTGCGCACCGAGCGGTTCGCGTCGCGTTGAGAGCGCCGCGAGCGCCAGGGTTCCCGGAGCGGACTCGCGGCCGTCGGCGCAGCTTGGCCCACGAATCAGGGCCGTCAAATCTCTGCCGGCAAACTCGGCTCAGCTCGCGCGGCCGTGCTCCGAACTGCGAAGGCCGAGCCCTCGCAATTCGTCGGACTTCGCCCGACGTGACGAGGGCCGGCCCCGAAGAGAGTTAGACGCTGGCCGCGAGATTCGGCGGCTTGATGACCTTGCCGGCCTTCAGGCAGCGGGTGCAGACCTTGACGCGCACCGACTTGCCGTCGACCAGGGCGGCGACGCGCTGGATGTTCGACTTGAACTTGCGCAGCGTGTGGCCGGTGATGCGCAAGCCGATGCCGCCCTTCTTCTTGGGCAGACCGCGGCGGGCGAGTTGGGCGCCGCTCTCGGTGCGCTTGTCGCAGTACTCACAGACACGTGCCATGTCGCAACTCCAGGGAGACGGATCGCAGGGATATTTCGCGGGACGACGTTCGACGCTGGGCCGCAGAAACGACCCGGCCCCCCGCAACGCCGTGCCCGGCGCCACAGAGGGCCGAAAAGGTTAGCGGGCGCCCCCGCTAGCGGCAAGCCCCGGCGCGGCCGGCGGCCTGCGACGGTCAGAGAATCTTGTCCAGGGCGGCGGCGGCGTCCGCCCCGAAGTGCTCGGAGAGCTGCTCCCCCTCGCCGGGACGCTGCTCGGCGAGTTCGACCAGCACCTGTTCGATGTTGCGCGCCGCCTCCTGCACGTAGAAGCGCACCAGGCCCAGGTTGGTCCGTTCGTCGAACACGATCGCCAGCAGGGTGCGGTCGCCGATCAGCTGCAGCTGGATCGAGTCCCGCTGGCCCTGGTGGAACAGGCTGGTGAATTCCTGCTCGCCCAGCAGGCGCGCCATCTCTCGGGTCGCGGCGAACGAGCCCGCCACGAGCGCCGCGATGGACTCCACCGAGCCGGCCTGGATCGGCTCGCCCCGGCGCGTGACGAGGTGCCCCTCCTTGTCGATCAACAACGCGCTGCGCGCGTTCGAGAGCTCGAGGAACGCGTCCAACTCGCCGTCGAGGCGCTGGACGTCGCGGGCGTAGAAGACGAGCCGACTGTGGCGAAGATCTTGGTCGCGGGCCATGTGCGGAGTGTGCTCGTGGTGCGTGCGGCGGAGAGGCTAGAGGAACGAGACGGCGAGGTACGCCACGCCGGCCGCGAGGATCACGCCGGCCGCGACGAACACTCCGACGAACAACTTGCTCGACGTGGTGCGAGCGGGCGTCGGACGCGCCTCCGAGCGGGCGCCGGGCGCTTGGCCTGCGCCGCCGCGCGGGCGGAAGCGCGTGCCTTCGAGCGGCTGCGGCACCGCGCCGGAGCGGACGTTCTTGGGCGCGGACGGCGCGGACGCGCGTCCGGCGAGGTGCAGGTTCGCCGGCTGGGCCGGCGCTGCGAACGACTGCGGCTGCTGCTGCGGCGGAGCGTACGCGGGCTGCGCGTAGCCCTGCGGCTGCTGGCCGTACTCCGCCTGCGGCTGCCCGTAGTCGGGCTGCTGCGGAGCGTACTGCGGCTGCGCGAGCGGCTGCGGCGCGAGCGGTGCGACCGGCGCTTGAGCGTACGCCTGCGGCGTGACGCCCGTGGCGTGGAGCGGCTGCACGTTCGGGTTGTAGTTGGGGTGCAGTCCGGTGGCGCTCATCGGCGTCTGCGGTGCGGGCGCCTGCATCGGCGGCGGCGCTTGCAGCACCGGCGCCTGCATCATCGGCGGCGGGGCCATCGGCGCCTGCATGGGCTGCGGCTGCTGCAGTACCGGCGCCTGCATCGGCGGCGGAGGCTGCATCGGCGGCGCCGGCGGCGTACGGAAGCCCGTCTGGCCGAGCGCGGGCTGCCCCGCCGGCTGACGCTGCGGATTGAGCTGAATGCGCGACGGCGTCTGGGCCGCGGCCGCTGCGGCGACCGCCGGAGCAACAGGCTGAGCCTGCACCGGACGCGTCATCTGCGGCAACGGCGCCTGGGGCTGCGGTGCGCCCACCTGCGGGCGCGCGGCCGGGGCCGGCGCCGGAGCGGCCCCGCGGCTCGCCGACTGCGCGTGGATCATCTCGAGGACGCGCGCGGCGAGCGCCTTGAGCGTCGGGAACACACCCTGACCCGTGTTGGCGATCGCCTCGTAGTGCGGCGCGCCGTGCAGGTTGAGGTGCGCGGCGAGTTCCTCGACGCTCATCGCGTCGGGCAAGTCGCGCTTGTTGTATTGGATCACGTGCGCGATCGTCGCCAGGCTCTTGCCGTACTCGTTGAGGTTCTCCTCGAGGTTGCGCAGCGACTCGAGGTTCTCGTTCAGCATCGAGGCCGACGAGTCGGCGACGAACACCACTCCGTCCACGCCCTGCAACACGAGCTTGCGCGTCGAGTTGTAGTAGACCTGGCCTGGAACGGTGTAGATCTGGAACGAGGTCTTCATCCCCGCGACCGTTCCCAGGTCGAGGGGCATGAAGTCGAAGAACAGCGTGCGGTCGCCGTCCGTCGAGATGCTGGTGAGCTCGCCCTTGTTTTGGTCAGGGGCGCGTTGGTGGATCACCTCCAAGTTCGTCGTCTTGCCCGACATTCCGGGCCCGTAGTAGACGATCTTGGCGCTGACCTGCTTCTGAGCGAAGTTGATCTGGACCATGGGGTATCAGCCGGGCAATTCGTTGGCGAATGGAAGGACGTCGTTATCGGCGTTCTCCGACGCCGGACCTTTGTGCGAGTCACGCGAGGGCAGCGCCGGAGGCGGCGAACTCGTGCGTGGACGGCGCGCGACACGCTGAAGTCGCGCGAGTGCGCCCTCCATCGGCAGCCGCAAGTCCTCGGCTTGCGCGCCGGGATCGAGCATCGCGATCAGGAGGGCGTTGGGGCTGCGGCGCACCACGATCGTGTTGCGCGCGGCGCGCAGGACGATGCGCTGCGGCAGATCCCACGCGACCAGGCCGAGCGATGGGCCGAGCGAGGCGAGCCAGCCCGCGACGAGGCCGCAGACCGCGTCCGCGCCCAGTCCGCCGCCGAGTTCGGGCTCGGCCGCGACGGTCAGGCTCAAGTCGCCGCCGGAGGCGATCGGAACGCCGTCGGGCGTGCCGAGCACGACGCAGCGCACGCCGGGCACGCGCAGCAACGGATCGAGCACTTCGTTCATGCGGCCTCCTCGCTGGACAGTTCGGCGTCCACTCCGGCCCCGACCAGTTCGAGCAGCGCCTGGCGCTGGGCCGCGGTGAGCGCGGGTCGAGTGGTCCACAGCGCCGCGGACCCCGTGTCGTCCGGCGCGATCATCACGCTGCCGAAGTCGCCCTCGAGCTCCACCGAGAGCGGCGCGCCCGCGCCGAGCCGGCGCGCCGTCGCGCGGCTCTTGTTCACGATCTCGCGCACCGCGCGCGCCGTGCGCTCGGCGGTCGCGCCCTTGGCGCCCTGCACGAGCGCCGTCGAACCACGCTCGTAGATTGCGGCCTGCACGTTGGGACCGCTGGCGAGCTCCTGCAGGAGCGGCCGGATCGAGCGTGGCGCGGCCGCGCTCGGCGCCGGCCGCCGCGCGCGCTCGTCCGTCGCGAGCTTGCCGCTGCGCTCCACTTCGCGCAGCGCCGCGTCGAAGCTCGGCGCGTTCTCGGCGAGCGCGTTCAAGGTGCGGAAACGCGACTCGAGCGACGCATCGCCGGGAGCGCCTTCCAAGAGTTGCGAGACCGCCTTGCGCGCGTCGCGCCACGCGCCGATCGCCGAACACAGCTCCAGCCGCAGGCGCAGCGGTCGCTCGTCGCGCGGCATGAGCTTCTCCGCGGCGTCGCACAACTCCTGCACGAGCTTGCCGTCCTCGCGGCGGCGGTCGACGAGGAAGCGCTGGTAACGCGCCTGGGCGCGCAGCAACTGCGCCAGGCCTTCGCCGTTGTGGGCGAACCACTCGACGGCGACTTCCTCGGCGCGCTCGATGCGGCCCATCGAGAGCAGCAGTTCCGCCAACTCGCGGTACAGACCGGGGCGCGGCGCCTCGCGCAGTTCGCGCGTCAACGCACGCGTGCGGCCCTCGCCGACCAGCGCGCGCGAGCGTTCGAGCAGACGCGTGAGTTCGGCGTGCCCGGGATAGAGCGCGAGCGCTTCCTCGCACACGCGCTGCACGTGCTCGAGCTCGCCCAGGCGGGCGTGCTCCTGCGCCAGCGCGAGATAGTTCTTGGCGCTGGAATCCTCGGCCAGGCGCTGGCGCACGGAGCGCAGGCGCGGCTTGGAGAGCAAGCGTTCGAAAAAACTCAAGGTCGTTCTCCCTTGGCCGCCGTGGGGGCCGCGATCCCGCGCGCTTCGAGCGCCGCGAGTTCGCGCTGGACTTGCGCACGTTCCGACCAGTCGCGCGGCGCGTACGACAGCGCCGCTTCGAGATGCTGGCGCATCTCGCGGAAGTGGTAGTTCTCGGCCGCAATCCGCGCGAGCGAGTACTGCGACTCGGCGAGCGTCGCGGCCAGCGCGCGCGCCTGGGCTTCCTTGGTCTCGCGCTCGGCCACTTCGGCGCGCAGCTTCTCGACCTGCTCGCGCAGGCCGGCGCGTTCACGGCTGGCGCGGAACAGCCCCATCCACAGCGGGCTCTGTGCGACGAGTTCGTCGAGCGCGTTCAGCCGCGCCTGCATCCCCGCCAAGTCTCCCGGCTGCGCCTGGGGGATGCGTTCGAAGCGCGCGTCGATGTCGACCTCGCGCAGCACCACCCCGCTCACGGCGCCCAGGCACAAGACCGAAACCGCGGCAGCCTTGAGGCCCTTGCGCCACGCGCCGCGGCGCTCGACGTCGGCGTAGTTGAGGTCGCGGATCATGCGCGCCACGTCGCGGCGCTGCGGATCGAGCATCAGCACTTCGCGCAGCCAGCGCACGGCGTCCTCGCGCCGTCCTTCGCGCACGCACTCGTCCGCGCGCGCCAGGTGGCGCTCGACGAGCCGCGCGAGGTTGCCGTTGCGGCGCATGACGCCCGACAGCTCGCGTTCGATGGCGCGGTCGGTGGGCGTGCGCGCGAGCAGCAGCTCGAGCACCGCCTGCGCGCGTTCGGGATCCTTGGCGCGCTCGAGCAGGACGGCGAGTCGACGCCCCTCCTGCACGACCGGAATGCGCAGACTCGCTGCGACCTCTGGCTGCGCCAGTCCGATCACGACCAGCGACTCGAGCGCGAGCCGGTCGCTGGGATCGGCGGACAGCCGCTCCATCAAGGCCTGGCACTGCGCCTTCGCGTTCGACTCGTCGAACAGCGCCGTGGCGCGGCCCACGAGCTCCTTGAGGTCGGGCCGCACGCCGTCGGCGCCTACGTGCTCGAGCGCCGACAAGAACGCTTCGAGGCTTGCTTCGTCTCGGGTTGCAGATTGCATCCGTGGGGTGCTCCTGATTACGCGCGTCGCCTGTCCGCGCTCGGAGCGAGGCTTGTGTTTCGATCCGCGGCCAACGCGTTCTGAAGTCCAGCGCTCACAATCCCGCTGCGCGCGCACGGGAAAGTTCTGCCGAGCGGCTGCGCCGGAACCACGCGGCGCACACGCCGCTTGCAAGCTGGCTCCGGCGTCGGCCGCCGCGGACTCGCGGACGCAGCACCATCAGCGCGCGACAACGATGCTGATCGCGCCCGACTCGTTGCCGGCGAAGTCCGGCAGCCCGCTCAACGCGAGTTGTCCGCCCACCGGCAGCGGCGCGCCCAGTTCCAGGCGGAAGTGGTCGGCCGAACGCTGCTCGACGGCGAGCACGCTGACGCCGCCGCTCACGGTCCAGTTGAGCGCGTCGAGCGCGAACGCCGCGTCGACCGCCTCGCTGAAGCGCACGTCGACCGCGTTGCCCGAGGGCGAGTAGCGCAGGTTCAGGAAGGCCGCCGCGAAGTCGGGCGCGACGTTGTCGCCGGTCACCAGCGCGTTGATCGAAGCCGCCGGGTTGAGCGCCATGCCGGACACGTCCGTCACGCCGACGACCCCGACGTTGACGACCGCGCCGAAGGGCAGGTCCTCGCCGGCCGGCAAGGTCAGAACCACGGAGAACGAGCCGCTCTCCCACGCGACCTGCGCCGAGGACGTGTCGTACGTCTGCGAACCGACGCGCACGGTGTACGCCTGGGGCTGGAGCACGCTCGAGAGCAGCATCGTGCGGTTGAACTGCACGCGCACCTGGTCGCCGCCCGCTCCGGGCGTGCTGACGGCGCTCGCGCCGAGCACGAGCGGGCCGCTCACGTCCGCAGCGGACACCGCGCGGCTGCCCAGGCCGATGTTCCCGGCGAGGTCGGCGATGGCCGTGAAGTCGAGCGTGTCCCCCACCGTGACGCCGCCGGAGAAATCCAGACGCACGGTGCGTTGAGCAAGGAGCACGACGCTGTCGGGCGCGGTCGCGCCGTTGAGCAGGTAGTTGCCGACATCTTCGGCGCTGACGCTGTCGACCGCTTCGTCGAAGGTCACCAGCAGCGTGTCCGTCGGGCTGGCCGCGTCGAGCCGCGCCCAACCCGCGGGCAGGGCGGGCGGGAACGCATCGCCGCCGGCGGTGAGCGCGACGGTCGTGCTTCCGACCTGCGCGACGCCCTGCGCCGAGACGATGTTCTGGTACGTGATGTCGTAGACCGCGCCGGTCTGCAGGCTTGCAGCGCTCGGACCGTTCAGCGCGATCGTGACCGTGTCGACGCCGTCGAAGCTCCAAGTGGTCTCCGCTTGGTCGAGCGGCTGCCCGCTGAGCTCGACAACGAAATTCCCCGCGTCGAGCAGGCCCCAGGGACTGAGCGGACGGTCGAACACCAGCTCGATCGTGTCGTTGCGCTCGCCCGACACGGCCGTGAGGCTCGAGGCCAACGTGTCGAGCGCCGGCGCCGCGCTGGCCTCAGGCTGCGTCGTGAGACCGCTGGCGGCGAACAACGGATTGCCGGCCGCGTCTTGCACGCCGCGCAGCCCGAGCGTGTCGGAACCGGTGACCACGGCGAACGGGAAGATCAGTTCGACGCCCAGTCCGTCCGCTTCCGGCAACGCGTTGACCGCGGCGCCCTTGAGCAGACCGGTGTTGTCGTAGATCTCGTACTCGGTGAGCCCGGAGAGGTCGTCGAGCTTGCGGCACGGCTCGCTGAAGCGCAGCCACACATGGCTGGGCGTGACGCCGTCGACCCACACCGCGATCACGCTCGGCAGCACGATTTCGGCGTCGATCTCGCCCGTCGTCGGCGTCGCGCTGAGCGCGTTGCCGCCGAGGTCCCGAACGCCGCTCCAGCTGAGGCTGAAGCTCGCGTCGCGCTGCAGATCGATCCCCGAGGCCGCGCCGAGCACCAGCGTCGCAGTGCGCGCGCCGCTGTCCCAGCTCACCGTCGCGCCGCTCAGATCGAGCAGCGTGCCGACCGGCGATTCGAACACCCAAGTGCTCGGGTCCTCGATCTCGCCCTCGACCAGCGTGTCGTCGAAGGCCACGAACAGCGTGTCGTTCTCGAGCCCCTCGATCGCCCGGGCGAGCACGGCGTTGACCGCGGGCTCGCGCGTGTCGGAGCTGCCGAACGCGAGCGCCGCCACCGGAGTGAGCGTGTTGCCGGCGAGGTCGAGCAGGTCCTGGATCGCGATCGTCACGTCGCCGGGGACCGCCGCATCGTCGACGGTCAAGCGCACGACGCGCGGCGTGATGAGCGTGGCCGTCTGAACGTTCAGCGCGCCGACGCTCCAATTGACCAGCGTCTCGGCGCTCGCTTCGTCGAGATCCTCGCTGAAGCGGATGTCGAGCGTGCGGCCGCTCGAGTCGAGGTTGCGGCGCTGCACCGCGGTGAGCGGCGCGGGCGGCGTGAGGTCGCCGCTGACCGTGCCGATGTCGAAGCCGAAGAACAGCTCGCCATCGACGTCGCGCGGCTCGTTCAGGCTCGCGGCCGCGAACAGGAAGTCCTGTCCGTTCAGGAAGTCGTCGGCGAGTTGGATGGTGAGCGTCTTGGTGAGCAGGTCGTAGTCCAACGTCGCCGACGACAGGTCGTAGGGAGCGAGTCCACCGCCCGCGTCGTAGAACACCTCCCAGTGCGCCGCGTCGCCCGCATCATCGGGATCGAGGGCTTGCTGGAAGGTGATCTCGAGGTAGTCGCCGCCGGCGTTCTCGACCGTGATCAGTTGCGGCGTGACGTCGAAGTCGTTGGCCACCGTGTTCACGGCTGCGACGGCCGTGGTCTGGTTCGCGAGCGCGTTGCCGTGCACATCGACCAGGCCGGTGAGCGTCACGTCGTCGACGCCGGGGACGATCGGGTTGTTGAAGCGCACGCGCAGCACTTCGTCCGAGGGCTGGGTGACGAGCAACGCGAGGTCGGGCGAATTCGCCGTGAACAGTCCGGCGTCGGCGGCGAACACCGGGTCCATGGCTTCGCTGAAGGTGAAGTCGACCACGCGACCGAACTCGTCTTCGGCGAGGTTCTGCTCGGCGCTGACCAGCGTCGGCACGGCGTTGTCGCCGCTGGCCGCGCCGTTGACGGCCGTGGTCGCGAGTTCGACGTCGGCGACGCTCTGCACGCTGAGCGCGGCGAGCGTGAAACTCGAGTGCAGGTTGGCGCCCGGCCCGGTCACAATCGAGAACACGCCCGTGAGCGGGTTGTAGTCGAGCGTCGAACCGTCGAGCGAGAGCGCGACGTCACCGACGCGCAGCTCCCAGTTGCTCTCGTCCTCCGCTTGCGCCTCGACCAGCCGCGCGCCGCTGAACTGCGCCATCAGCACGTCGCCGCCCAGGCCGGGATTCTGCTGCGCGCTGGTGATCGTGAACGTCGGCGCGTTCGCGTTGGTCGTCGTGACCGCCACGAAATCGGCCGCCAGACCGTCGACGTTGATCAGGCGCACCTCGTGGTCGGGCGTGACGCGCTCGTCCCAGGTGACCGCCACGCTCGAGCCCGAGACGAGCACGGCGACCGGCGCTTGCCCGCCGTCCGCCTCGAAGTTCGCGGCGCTGAGCGTGCCCGCCGATTTGCGCAGCGAGATCACGGTCGTGTGGCCGGACGGGTCGAGCGTCAGGTTCTGCACCACCGACTGCACGGCGTTCGGGCCGTTCGAGGCGCCTCCGTCGCTGCAGGCGGCCAGAGTCATGCCCAGGGCGAACGTGGTCCAGACGGCGTACTTCGAGTGGGTCATCGCGGGGGTCCTGTAACGACCCTGACCGCGAGCTGGAGGCCTGGGCACGTTCCCAGGACCTTCGGTGCGCCGTCCGCTTGCTTGGGGAGGGACGACGCGGCGACCACTCGGGGTGGGGTCGCGAGCCCTATCGGGACAGCGCAAACCCAGTCTTGAGCCGAGTTCGTTTCCCTTTGCGGTGCGACGCGAAGCCGCGCCGCGCGACGCGCCTCGGCGGCGCGCGCTGCGTCAGCGCACGACCGGCACGAGCACGTTCCGCGAGAACGCGGCCTGTCCGCCGCCGCGGAAGTACGCCTGCAGCGCGAAGTTCTCCGGCCAGCCGCCGAGCGGGATCGCCAGCGTGAAGTCCGCGCGTCCGCTCGCGTCGGCGCGGCGCGACTGAGCGGCGACCGCGAGCCGTTCGATCCACAGCCCGCCGACTGCGCTCCCGAACGGAGTCGGCTGCGCAGCGAGCGGTCCGCGCAGCAGGTACACGCGCTGCGCGAGGGCGCGCCGCGCCGCGAGTTGCACGGGCGCGCCGGGATGCGGCACGCTCAGCAGCTGCACCTCGCGCTCGCCCGTGTCGAAACAACGCACTTCGCCGGTGGCGCCGACGAGGTTGGCGTGCGTGTGCTTGAAGCCGATCGCCAGCCGCGTGCCGCTTTCGTCGAGCGCGAGCGTGCGCACGCTGCCGCCGAGGTCGAGTGCGAAGAGTTCCTGGCCGCTCTGGGCGTCGACGAGCAGCGCCTCGGGCTGCGTGTCCTGCGTGCCCCAGGCGCCGAACGCCGCGCGTCGACCATCCGGCGCGAGCACCACCGACTCAGGAAAATTCTGCAGCACGCCGCCCGACGCGCTCAGTTCGCGGGCGTAGCGCGGCGCGGCGTCGGCGAGGCGCCACAGCTCGAAGCGCACGCGCTGCGTCTGCTGCGCGTCCCACCAGCCGATCGCGAGCGTCGCGCCGTCGTCGGAGAGCGCCACGCGCGTCGCGACGAAGTTTCCGCCGGCGCTGAACTCGCGCAGCGCGCTCCAGCCGCTCGCCGCGCGCGCAAACACGCGCAGCGCGCCGCCGTCGCCGAACGCGAGCCGCTCGCCATCGCCGCTGAGCGCCAACGCGTTGGTCGGCGTCGCGAGAGCGTGGTTGAGCTCGAGCGCGCCGCTGCGCGCCACGACGCGCACCTGCGCGCCGACGCTCAGGGCGACGCGCGAGAGATCGCGCGCGGCGCTGACTTGGCGCAAGCTCGGCGTGCTCAGCGTCTGCGAGGACAGCTCGAGGCCGTCGGCGCCGCGAATCCACTCCAGCCGCAGCGACTGCGGGCCCTGGTCGTACAGCACCGCGAGCAGTTCGTCCGCCGTGCGCGAAGCCTGCACGCGCGCCAGGCCGTTGGTCGGCGCGGCGAAGGTGCGCGCCCACACGGGCTGATTGGGGTCGACGGCGAACAGGTCGTAGCGCGAGAGCTCGCTCCAGCGCGTCGCGGGAGTCGGCCCCGGATACTGCGACAACGCGAACAGAGCGTGGGCGTCGCGACCGGCGGCGACCGCGAACACGCCCGCCACGCCCGGGCGGGCGTGCGCCGCGCGCGGTGCGAGCTGCGCCGAGAACGGCGCGGCGTCGAACAGTTCCAGGCGCGGATTCGCGCCCGTCTGCGCGCTCCACAGCAACTCGCCGCGGGCGGCGAACGCCAGGGACTGCGGCAGCCAGGCGTCCTGCACGCTCGCCGCGCTGCGCCAGCGCTGGCCGGCGACGAACGGATCGGACGCCTGGGCGGCGGCCGCGGGACCGGGCAGCGTTGCGAAGGCCGCGGAAGTTGCGAAAAAGGCGACGCGGGCGGTGCGGAGCAGCATGCGTGTGTGGGCGACGCACACTCGCGGCCGAGCCGACGGCGCACGGGGCGTCAAGGAAACCTACCCCGCTGTGCGGCGGCGGGGCTGCGCGCGACGTGGTCCGCGCACGGGCGTTGAAGTAGAGTGCTGCGCCATTTTTTCCGGGTGCGTTCCGCGCGCGCCCGCCCGAACGCCTCCCGCGCCTCCCACGATGAAGCAGACCGCTCTCCACGCCGTGCACGCCGCCCTTGGCGCGAAGCTGATCGAGTTCGGCGGCTGGAGCATGCCGGTCCAGTACGGTCCGATCCTCGACGAGGCGCAGTGCGTGCGCAGCAGCGCCGGACTGTTCGACCTCGGCCACATGGGCCGCGTGCACGTCAGCGGCCCGGACACGCTGCGCTTCCTCGACAAGGTGTGCACGAACTTCGTGGCCAAGATCCCGGTCGGCGCGATCCGCTACTCGCTGTTCTGCCGCGCCGACGGCAACCCGATCGACGACCTGCTCGTCTACCGCGAGAAGGACTCGGTGTACCTGGTGATCAACGCGGGCAACACCGCGGTCGACCTCGCCTGGCTGCGCGAGCAGGCGCAGGGATTCGCGGTGACGATCGACGATCAGACCGAGCGCACGGGCATGCTCGCGCTGCAAGGCCAGCGCGCGCACGAGGTCCTGCAGACGCTCGTCACCGGCCTCGATCTGGCGACGATCGGCTACTACAAGTTCGGCTTCGGGACCGTCTGCGGCCTGCCGAACACGCGCTTGAGCCGCACCGGCTACACGGGCGAGGACGGTTTCGAGATCTACCTCGACAACGCCGACTGCGTGCGCGTGTGGAACGCCGTGCTCGAGGCGGGCCGCGCCGCGGGCGTGCGCCCGATCGGACTGGGCGCGCGCGACATCCTGCGCCTGGAAGCGGGCATGCCGCTCTACGGCCACGAAATCGACGCGACGCACAACCCGATCGAAGCGGGCCTGGACTTCGGCATCTCGTTCAAGGACGAGAAGGGCGACTGGATCGGGCGCAGCGCGCTGGCGGCGGTCAAGGCCGCTCCGCGCCAACGCCTGATCGGGCTCGTCACGGACGGCCCGCGCGTGCCGCGCCAGGGCCACAAGCTCTTCTCCGGCGCGCAGGAGGTGGGCTACGTGTGCTCCGGCGCGCCGTCGCCGACCCTGGGCGTGAACATCGCCAGCGCGTACGTCGCCCTCTCGCACGCTCAACCCGGCGCCCAGCTCGAAATCGACTTCAAGGGCAAGCGCCAGCCCTGCCAGTTGCGCGACCTGCCGTTCTTCTCGCGCACCCGCAAGTGATCCACGCTCCGGACCTCCGCGTCCGGCGCCGCTCCCCCACGGCTCCTTCTCTCCTTCGCATCCCCAAAGCACACGCCATGCGCCCCAACGACCGCCGCTACACGCAAACGCACGAATGGGTCAAGCCCGACGGTGAGACCATGCTCATCGGCATCACCGACTTCGCCGTCCGCGAGCTTTCCAACGGCAACGAAGACGACCTCGTCTACTGCGACCTGCCCGAGGCCGGCCGCGTGCTCACCGCGGGCGAGACCTTCGGCGAGATCGA
Organism: Planctomycetota bacterium; assembly: GCA_016795325.1. GTDB lineage: Bacteria > Planctomycetota > UBA1135 > UBA1135 > WYBT01. Next base: position 400,004 of record JAEUHY010000015.1, on the reverse strand, counting down.
GTCCGTCAAGGCGGTCAGCGACCTGAACGCGCCGGTCGCCGGCGAAGTGGTCGAGACGAACGTCAACATCGAAGAGCACCTGGAGGTGCTCGCCAAGGACCCCTGGAACGCGGGCTGGATGATCCGCCTGCGCCCCGAGCGCAAGAGCCTCGACGGCCTGATGAGCGCCGAGGAGTACGAGAAGTTCGTGGCGGCCGGCGGGCACTGAGCCGAGCCCGTCGAACGGCGGCTGCCGACCGCGCCCGCAGAACGGGTCCGCCGGAGTGCGTCGACGCGCCGCGCACGGAACGCGTGGTGCGTCGCGCGAGCCCTCGAAGATCCCGCGCGTCGATCCGCGTCTAGCGGCGCGACGCGCCAACCCAGCCGCGCGCGCGGGTTCCCCGCGACGCCGCGCGAGCACCTCGACCGCATTCGCTTGGGCCCGATGCAACTCTGGCGCACGATCACGACCTGGGACGCGCCCGCGGCGTGGAACATGGGCCTCGACCAGGCTCTGCTCGAGTCGCCGGAGGCGCCGCCGACGCTGCGGCTGTACACCTGGAAGCCCGGCGCGCTGTCGCTGGGCTACTTCCAGCGCTTCGAGGATGTCCCCGCCGCCGCACAGGCGCCCAAGGTCGTGCGGCGCATCACCGGCGGCGGCGCGATCCACCACCAGCGTGAGTTGACCTTCTCTATCGCGGTAGGGCTCGACGATCCGCTCTACGCCGGACTGCTCGGCGCCTCCTACCAGCGGGTGCACGCGGTGATCGCCGCTGCCCTCGCCGAGTTCGGCATCGACGCGCAGCCGCGCGGCGAGCGGCGCCTCGCGAGCGACCGCGAGGGCACCGGCATGTGCTTCCACCATTCGAGCGCGCTCGACCTGGTGTGGAACGAACGCAAGGGCGTCGGCTCGGCGCAGCGCCGCAAGGGCGGCCGGGTGCTGCACCACGGCTCGATCAAGCTCGACACGACGCCCTTGGAGGGCGACATCGCGAGCGTGGCCGACGCGCGCCGCGGCGTGACGCCGCAGGAGTTCGCCGCGGTCTGGACGGCGCGCCTGAGCCGCGATCTGGGCTGGAAGCTCTCCGCCAGCGCGCCCGACCCCGAGGAGCGCGCGCGCGCCAAACAGCTCGCGCTGCGCTTCGACGACGCGACCTTCACGCGTCGACGCTGAGCGCGCCCGGTCGCATACTCCTGCGCGTGGAGTTGCATCGCTTTTCGCGCGAGGTCGTCGCGCTCGCGCTCGTCGCCTGCGCAGCGTGCGCCGGCGATCCGCCCCCGCCGCCGAACGTGCTGCTGATCACGGTCGACACGCTGCGCGCCGATCGCCTCGGGCTCTACGGCTACGGGCGCGACACCTCGCCCAACCTCGACCGGCTCGCGCGCGCGGGCCTGGCCTACTCCGACGCCCTCGTTCCGCGCGCCAAGACCACGCCGTCGATCGCGAGCTTGATGACCGGCCTGTACCCGCACGACCACGGCGTGCGCGACCTCGCGAGCCCGCTCGCCCGCGACGTTCCGACGCTGGCCGAGGCGCTCGGCGCGCACGGTTACCGCACCGGCGCGATCGTCGGCAACTGGGTGCTCACCGACGCGCGCTCGGGGCTCGCGCGCGGCTTCGACGTGTGGTGCGAAGCGCTCCCGGACGTCAACGCAGTGCCTCCGGACGGGGCGCCCGAACGCAAGGCGCGCAGCCTCACCGACGGCGCGCTCGCCGCGCTGGGGCTCGCTAACGCGCCCGCGGACGGCGCCGGTCCGGCGCGCGGCGCGCTGCTCGGCGAGCGGCCGTGGTTCTTGTGGCTCCACTACATGGACCCGCACGGCGCCTACGACGCCCCCGCGGAGCACCGCCTGTGGCGCAGCTCGAGCGCGGATCCGATCCCCGAGCACGACGCCAGCGAACACCCGCTTCACCGCCACCGTGTCGCGGCCTACAACGCGCCGCCGAGCACGCGGCTCGCGGACGGACGCATCGACGCCAACCAGGTGCGCGACCTGTACGACGCGGAGATCCACTACGTCGACAGCGAACTGGGGCGGCTGTTCGACGCGCTGCGCGCCGAGGCGCGGCTGAAGAACACGCTGGTGATCGTCACCAGCGACCACGGCGAGAGCTTGGGCGAACAGCGCTACTGGTTCGAGCACGGCCTGTACGCCTACGAGTCGACGGGGCGCGTGCCGCTGATCGTCGCGCGCTTGGACCAGGCATCGCCGGCGAGCGCAAGCTCGCCAGCCCTGACACCCGCGCTGGTCTCGCTCGTGGATCTGGCGCCGTCGCTGCTCGCCATGCTCGGCGCGCCGGCGACGCTGCGCACGGCGCAACTCGCGGGTCGCGCGGACCGCACGCTGCTCGACCCGCGCGCGCCGGCGCGCGAACGCGTCGAGCCCGTGTTCTGCGAGAAGGTGGAGCGCGCGGAGTTGGCCGGCGCGGTGCAGATCAAGGCCGTGCGTGCTGCGGACTGGAAGCTGATCCAGCGCTACGCCAGCCGCAAGGGCGATGGCGGCGCAGGAGGCGCGGCGGTGCTGCTCTCCGAAGAGCTCTACGACCTGCGCGCGGATCCGCTCGAGGCGCGCAACCTGATCGCAGCGCCGCCGAGCGCCGCGCCGCTCGCGACGCTGCGCCGCGAACTGGGGCGTTTCGTCGCCGAGGATCGAGCCTTGGGCTCGCTCGGAGAGGTGCTGCGACGCCAACGCGAAGGGCTCGAGCAGCAGGACCCGGAAGCTGCGCGGATCTTGCGCGCGCTCGGATACTGAGCCCGCGCGCGGCGGCGCCGGAGTGCTGCGCTAGAGAGCTCGCGCGGCGGCGGCGGTGCGCGTTCGCGAAGTTCGACGGCGAGGGTCAGCGCCGCGTCGACAGGTTCGCCGCAACCAGCCGTTCGCAGCGTCGCGCACGTTGGTGCGTGCGTTCGCGAAGCTCGTTGATCCCCGCCGGAGCGTTCGGGCGCTGCGTGCGAAGCGCCGCGCGCCCCCCCTTGCGTGCGAGCTGCTGCGTCCGACCCGTTGCGTGCGAGCCACTGCGACGCAGCTGCGCTTTCCGACGCGTTCACCTGCCTCGGCGAGGCAGGTGGTTACCCCACCTGGATTCGAACCAGGAATGAGAGAACCAGAATCTCTAGTGTTACCGTTACACCATGGGGTAACGCGTCGGAAAGCTGCCCCACTTCGTCAGCGATCGTCGAGCGCGCACGCCGTAGGACGTTGCGCCTTTCGACCGCTGGCGGCTCGAACCAAGAGTGGTCGGCGCCCAGGAGAGGCCGGCGCCACAGGTGGTTCGAGGGTTACCCCGCCAGGATTCGAACCTGGAATGAATGGACCAAAACCACTTGTGTTACCGTTACACCACGGGGTAGTGAGGGGCGGAGATTGAACCAGCGCGCGGGGGCCGCGTCAACGGTCTGACGGCCGCGCGCTCCAAGTCCCCACCGCTCGCAGGCGCGATCCGCGGTTCACTCCGCGTCCTGCTCCAGCGCTGCACCGTGGCGCAACGTGCATCAACGGCGTCCGCCGCGCTGCTCAGAGGCCCTGGACGACGCGGCGCAGCAAGTCGAGGCCCGTGTGGGCGGCGAAACGGCGCACGGTCGAGCGGCCCAGCGGCGCGTAGCGCATCTCCTGCGCTTCGGCGCGCACGCCAGCGCCTTCGCGCACCGCGGTCGCGAACCACACCAGCCCGACCGGCTTCTCGAGGCTGCCGCCGTCGGGGCCCGCCACGCCCGTAACCGCGAGCGCCACGTCGGCGTCCGAACGCTCGAGCGCGCCGCGCGCGAGCGCCAGCGCGACCTCGCGCGACACAGCGCCGTGGCGTTCGATCAACTCGGGCGGCACTCCGAGCGCCGAGCTCTTCGCCTCGTTCGAATACACCACCCAGCCTGCGCGCAGCACCGCGCTCGCTCCGGGCATCTCCGTGAGCAGTTCCGCGATCATGCCGCCGGTGCACGACTCGGCGAGCGCCAGCGTCTTGCCGCGCTCGCGGAACAGACTGCCGACGGCGAAGGCCGGTCGTCCTTCGCTCTCGGAGTACAGCTCCGCGGCGAAGCGTTCGCGCACTTGCGCCGCACGCTCGTCGAGCTGCGCCTGCGCGTGTTCGCGGCTGGCGGCGCGAGCGCGCAACGTGACCTTGAGGATCCCCGTGTGCGCCGTCACGCCCATCAGCGGCGCCGCACCGCGCGCCATCCACTCGCCGGCGCGATCGGCGAAGGCGCTCTCCGCAATCCCGATCAGATAGAAGCTGCGGTGGACGAGCGCCGGACCGCGGCCGCAGGTCGACTCGATCCACGGCGCGAGCTCGCGCTCGAGCATGTCGCGCATCTCGCTCGGCGGGCCGGGGAGGACGGCGAGCATGCCCCCATCGATCCACACGCGGAAGCCCGGCGCCGTGCCGCAGCGGTTGGGCATGATCTGGGCGCCGACCGGAAAGTCCGCCTGGCGCAGGTTCGACTCGGGCATCTCGCGCCCGCGCTTGCTCCACATCTCGCGCAACCATGCGACCGTCGGCTCGTGGCGCTCGATGGCGACGCGCGCAGCTTTCGCCGCCGCGTAGCGCGTCACGTCGTCCAACGTGGGCCCCAGTCCGCCCGTCGCAACGACGATCTGGTAGTCGTGCGTGAGCTCGTAGAACAGGCGCTCGAGCTGCGCCTCGTCGTCGCCGGCGACGACGAAACGATCCACCTCGAGCCCCAGTTCCGCGAGCTTCTGGGCGACCACCCCGGAGTTCGCATCCGGGTAGTCGCCGCGCAAGAGTTCATCGCCGATGGCGATGCAGGCGGCGCGGCGCGGATCGGCGATCACGGGCGCGCTCCGGGACTCGCCGCGGGCTTCTTGGCGGCGAAGCGCGCGCACAGCATGCCGACGGCGTACAGCACGATCGCGGGCACGGCGACGAAGGTCTGCGTGTACGGGTCCGGCGGCGTGACGATGCCGCCGACCACGAACGCAATCACCACGAAGTACGGGAAGAACTTGCGGAACTGCGCGAAGTTCACGAGTTCGAGCCGCGCCAGCGCGTTCATCACGAGCGGCAGTTGGAACAGCGCGCCCAGTGCTAGAACGATCGTCGTGACGACGCCGAGGTACTCGTTGAGGCCGCTCAGGTTGTTGATGTCCTCGGGCGGGTAGGCCTTGGCCATGAAGTAGAACCCGTACGGGCACAACACGAAGTAGCCGAAGCTCACGCCGCCCGCGAAGAGAGCCAAGCTGATCGGGAAGTACTTGAAGATCGCCCGTCGCTCGTTCTTGTAGAGCCCGGCGGCGATGAACTGCCACATCTGCCACAGCAGGATCGGGCCGGCGACGGCCAGCGCGCCGTACAGCGAGACCTTCATCGCCGCGAAGAACCCGTCGGCCGGCCCGAGCACAGAGAGGCGCGGAGTCACCGTCAGGCGGTCGAGCAACCGAGTGTCGGTCGGATCCTCGGTCAGGAAGTACTTCGTGCGGCGCACCGACGGATCGGCCTTCTGCTCTTCGGCGAGGAGCGCCTCGTACTTCGCCCGCTGCTCGGCGTCGACCTGCGCGAGCGCTTCGTCCATCGGCCGCCGCAGGACCTTGGTCAGTTCGGGGTAGTACGACCAGGTCACACACAGCGCCACGACGATGGCGATCGCGCCCCGAATGAGCCGCCGACGCAACTCGACGAGGTGCTCCCCGAGCGTCATGCGGGTGTCCGCGAACGGGTCGTCGTCGTCCTCTGACTTCGCCATGGAAGCCGCAGACTGTAGTGGAAGTCCCGCGCGCGCCGCCAGCGTTCCGACGCGCCGAAACACGCTCATGAAGGGTCCAAAAACGCGAGCGAGCGGGCCCTCGAGGCGCCCGCTCGCTCGCAGTCTCAGCTCCCTACCGCGCGGCCAGCGCGCGGCAGTGGGCCGAATCGAACTCGCTTAGAACTTGAAGTACTCGCGCAGCTGCTTGATCGAGACGATCTGCACGCCGTTGGCGACCGCGTCCTTGTAGATCGCCAGCTCGCTCGGCTGGAGCGGCGTCTCGAGCGGGTTGCCCTCTTCGTCGATGTACAGCTCCGAGCCCACGATCAGGTAGTCGGTGTTGTAGTCGAGCTTGGGGTTGACGCTGATGTTCATGTTCGAGAGCAGGACCTTGAGTTCCGCCTCGTTGAACGGCGCCGAGAAGCGACCGCACAGCACCGCGTCGCGGCGGCCGGTCGGGTCGAACAGCGGGTTGTAGATCACGTCGCCGGCGACGACCGGATCGAAGCGGTCGACCACGTCGTACAGACGCACTTCCGCGCGGTCCGGCTTGACGTCGGTGACCTCCGCGAAGGCCTTCAACTTAGTCGAGCCGACGGCGCCGGCGACCACGCGGAAGCGCATGCCGCGCGACACGCGCTGCTGCGCGCCGATGCTGATGTAGCCCAGCGACAGGTCGGTGGCGACGTTGACGATCTTGCCGTCGACGGCCTCGGGCTCGTTGAGGAACTTGAGCTTGGCCAGGGCCGCGCTGGTGCGGGTCTCGAAGGTCGCGCGGTCGGACTCGAACTGCCGACGCTGGGCTTCCATCTGGTTGCGCGCTTCGCGCAGCTGGTTGTCGAGGTCGTTGCGCTGCTGGTTGAGCGACGCGATGCGGTTCTCGGCTTCGTTGGCCGCCTGGCGCGCGTTGTTCTCCGCGTCGGCGAGGCTGCGGCCGAGTTCGTCGATGCGACGGTCCTTCTCTTCCAACTGACCACGCAGGCTGGTTTCGATCGCGGCCTTCTCGCCCTTGAGCGCCGCCTCGCTGTCGCGCAGGGTGCCGATCTCGCGGCCACGCGCGAGGTAGGCGTCACGCACCTTCGGCATCGCCGCCGAGATCGTGGTGACGTCGGGCCCCATGTCGGGGAACGAGCTGCGCAGCTCGTCGAAGCCGCTCTTCATCGCGGCGACGTCGGTGCGGGCCACCGCTTGGTTGGGGTCGAACCAACCGACGACCTTGGAGACCTCCAGCAGCTGCTTTTGGCTCTCCTCGTCGAAGGTGACGGCCTTCGCTCTGGCCACCTCGGCTGCCTCGGCCCGGGCGAGAGCCTTCTGCTCCGCCTCGTAGCCCATGTAACCGAAGCCGCAGGCGACGAAGAACAGGACCAGGAACACAATGAGCCAGGTGACGCTGACGCGCGCGGCTCCGCGCTGGGAACGCTTCATGAGAATCTCGGGTCCTTCCGGGGATTCGGAGTCGGGCGAGCACGCCGCGCGGCTCAGCCCCTTCCGTGGTCGGGCTGTCACGCAGGGCGCCGAGCGGACGATCGTCCGCCGGGGACTCGCGCGTGGGGGTCGAGGGAGTGGGACAGGGTTCGGGGGAACGGGACCGCTCGAAAGCGCCGCGCGGGCGCTTGGGGCCGGTCCTCGGGGGGCATGGTGATAACCGATCGTCTCCGGCGGCGGCAAGGGAGAAGTGCGGCGGGCCTGGGTTGACCCCCGTGCCCTGCGCCGTACGGTGACGATCCTGACGAAGCCCGCCGGCACGAGCCCGGCGGCGCGTGCTCCTACCCCGCGCCCGCGCGGCGGTTTCCCGGCTCGACGCCTCTCCCTTCCTGCGAGTCTCGCGAATGTCCCCCGCGCCTCCGCCTCCGCTCGTGATCGGGGTGCTGGGCGGCATCGCGTCCGGCAAGTCGCAGGTCGCGCGCCTGCTGGCCGGTCCGCGCGGCGTCGTGTTGGACGCCGACCGGTTCGCGCACGAGGCGCTGGAGTCCGAAGCGGTCCGCGCCTGGCTCCGCGCGACGCTCGGCGCCTCGCTGGTCGGCCCGCAGGGCGTCGATCGACGCGCGCTGGCGGAGCACGTCTTCCGCCAGCCGGCGCTGCGGCGCGAGCTCGAGCAGCGCGTGCATCCCGCCGTGCGCGAGCGCCTGCGCGAGGGGCTCGCGGCCGGCCGACGCGAGGGACGCGAGCGGATCGTCCTGGACGTCCCGCTGCTGCTCGAGAACGACGCGCAGCACCAACTCACCGGCGAGTGCCATGTGCTGGTGTTCGTCGAGTGCGACGCTACAGTGCGCGCGGAGCGAGCGCAGCGCACCCGCGGCTGGTCCGGCGACGAGCTCGCCCGACGCGAACAGGCGCAACTGCCGCTCGACGTCAAGCGCGCGCGCGCCGATCTGGTGCTCGACAACAGCGGCGACCTGGCGCAGCTCTCCGAACGCGTCGCCGACGCGCTGCGTGGGATCGCCAGCCGGTTCGCGCAGCCCTAGAGCACGCGCACCCTGGAACACGCGCGGCAGACAGCGAGCCCGCGCCTGGGGCAGCGCCTGTCCGACACCGCGGCGAACGCCGCCCCAACTGCCGCCTTTCTTCTCCAACGCCACCCTTCTCCGCCCGTCCCTTTCATGTCGTTCAAGAAGCGTCACCGCAATCGCCACCACAAGGGTCACTCCGGCGCCAAGTTCACGCAGGCGCCGCGCCCGGCCGAGAACGTCTGGATCGACTACGAGCGGCTGCCGCGCGACCTCGAGCCCCAGGCGCTCGAAGAACTGCTGGCCACGGTTCCCAAGCCCAAACGCGGCAAGGCGAAGGAGCCGACCAGCTACTCGGAGCTGCAGGCGCTGAGCCTGGCGGACCTTCACGAAATCGCCGAGGAAGAAAAGCTCGAAGGCGTGGCGGGCAAGCGGCGCGACGAGGTGATCTTCGAGATCACCGCCGCGCGCCTGCGCACGGGCGTCCCTGTCGAGGTCGAGGGCTGCGTCGAGATCACCCGCGACAACCACTGCTTCGTGCGCCAGGCGGACGCCGCGTACCTGCCGGCGAACGAGGACGTCTTCATCCCCGGCTCGATCGCCAAGCAGTTCGCGCTGCTGCCCGGCATGACGGTCAAGGGCAAGCTGCGTCCGCCGCTCGACGGCGAGCGCTACTTCGCGCTGATCGAACTGGAGGAAGTCGACTTCCACCCGCCCGAGGAAGCGGCGACGCGCTCGCCCTTCAAGGAACTCGTGCCGCTCTACCCCGAGCAGCGCATCATCCTCGAGGGAACGGAAGACAACCCGCTGGAGATGCGCATCGTCGACCTGATCACGCCCATCGGGCGCGGTCAGCGCGGCCTGATCGTCGCGCCGCCGCGCACGGGCAAGACGATCCTGCTCCAGATGCTGGCGAAGTCGATCGTCAAGAACGCGCCCGACGCGCACTTGATCATCCTCTTGATCGACGAGCGCCCCGAAGAAGTGACCGACTTCGAGCGCATGATCCCCGAGGGCGACCGCGAGGTGATCAGCTCGACCTTCGACGAGCCCGCCTGGCGCCACATCCAAGTCGCCGAGATGGTGATGAAGAAGGCGCGCTCGCTGGTCGAAGCCGGCGAGGACGTCGTGATCCTGCTCGACTCGATCACGCGCCTGGCGCGCGCCTGCAACATCGAGGCGCCGTCCGGCGGCAAGCTGCTCTCGGGCGGCATCGAAGCCAGCGCGCTGCAGTTCCCGAAGAAATTCTTCGGCTCGGCGCGCAACATCGAGGACGGCGGTTCGCTGACCATCCTGGGCACGGCGCTGATCGAAACGGGCTCCAAGCTCGACGAGATCGTGTTCGAGGAGTTCAAGGGCACCGGCAACATGGAGATCGTGCTCGACCGCCGACTCTCCGACCGCCGCATCTTCCCGGCCATCGACATCAACCGCTCGGGCACGCGCAAGGAAGAGCTGCTCTTCACGCCCGAGGAGATCCGGCGCGTGTGGATGCTGCGCAAGGTCCTGAACGAGCTCGATCCGGTCGAGGCGATGGAGATGCTGATCCAGAAGATGCGCAAGACGCGCTCGAACGCCGAGTTCCTGCTGACGATCGGCAGCTGAAAGCCGGCGCGCGAAGAATCTTCCCGTGGAGCGGCGGTTTCCCGCGCTGCACGGGGCGTCCGCGTTCCGTCAGGAGCAGCGTTTTCGCCGCCGCGCTCGCGAAGTCGGGCTAGGTTGAATGCAGTTCGGCGGGCCGCGACGGCGCGCCATGGCAAGCTCCAACCCAAACTCGCACCCACCACTCCGACCCTCTTCAACATGCGCGCACTCCTGATTTCGATCGCTCTCGTCAGCGCCGCTTCCGTGGCCTCGGCGACCACGCAGCAGTACTACCAGCGCGTCGATGCCGCCCAAGTGGCCAAGACCCGCGCCTGGCTCCAGGCGAACGGCCACAGCGGCGTGAGCGTGCGCTCGTTCCGCGGTCGCGTGACGCTCGGCGGCGCTCTGCCGCAGGGCGCTGCGCGCGTCGAGTTCCTGCGCGCCGTGCGCCACGCCAGCGGCGCGATCAGCGTGCACCCGAGCTGACCGCGTACGGGGCTGCGATCCACACTCTGCGCTGCGGCGAGGCACCACTCGCCGCGGCGCACTTTTTTGGGCGCACACGCGGCGCCGAGCCGCCGTCGACGGTGCGGCGCGAGGCACGCGTCCAGCACACCTGCGCGTGGATCGATGCGCGCCGCCGTCGACGGCAGCGACGCGCGTGCGCGCGCGGTGCGCTCGAACCTCGCGCTCATCCGACCCGGCAAGCGCCGAACGCACTCGATTTTGCGCGCGGGACGTCTGCGTTCCAGCGCAGCGCTGCCCTACACTCCGCGCCAGCGTCGCCCGCTGCCTCGAGTGCCGGCGGCCGCCCGCCGTTGAAGAAGCTCCTCGTCCTGATCCTCGCCATCGCCGCGCTCACCGCGTTGTGGTGGCGCGCGGACGACGCCGCCTCGAGCGCCGCGGACTCCGCGCCGAGCGGCTCGCGCAGCATCGACTTCGTCCCGCTCGGCTCGGCGGCGCAAGAGGCCCCGCCCCCGGGCGCGACGCGCCCCGCTCCGTCGGCCGGACGCTCGACCTTGCGCGGGCGCTGCCTGGGACCGCGCGGCGAAGCGCTCGCCGGCGTGGAGATCGAGTGCATCTATCCGCCGGGGCGCACGTCGAGCGAGGCGGACGGCCGCTTCGTGCTCACGCTCGAACACCCGCCGGCGCCGTCGAATGTCGCGCTGCTGCGCGCGCGCGCAGCGGGACTGGGCGTGCACGAACACGTGCTGAGCGTGGCGCCGGGTGCTGAGCTGGAGCTCGACACGTGGCGGCTCGCGCCGGGGGTGCGGCTGCGCGGTCGCGTGCGCGACGGCGCGGGCGCGCCGCTCGCGGGCCTCGAAGTGCGCTGCACCCGCGCCGAGTTCGCCGGACAGGGCGCGAGCACGACGCCGCGCGGACCGACGCTGTGCAGCACCGTCAGCGGCCCGGACGGCGAGTTCGAACTCGTCGACGCGCCGGCGGGCGCGTTGTGCGTGTGGGCCGGCTACCACGGCGCGACGTTGTGGGTCTCCACGCCGCCTCTGGAGGCGCGCGCAGGCGCCCAGATCGACGGACTCGAGCTGGTTCCGCCGCGCGTCGCGCGCGACACGCTGCTCGGCGTGCGTGTGCTCGATCCCGACGGTCGGCCGCTGCCCGGAGCGCGCATCGACTACCGCTTCCACGACCGCAGCTCCGCTGCGACCGGCCGCGGCGAGTGCGACGAGAGCGGGCTGTGGACGCTCGAGAGCAGCTCGCGCGCGCCGCACCACGTGATCGCCAGCGATCCCCAGGGCCGTTTCCAGGCGGTGCGCCTGTCGAACGTCGCGCTCGGCGTGCTCGATGCGCCGCTGCAACTGGCGCCCGCGCGGCAGGTGCAACTGCAGGTGCTCGACGCGAGCGGCGCGCCGCTCGAACGTTTCGCGCTGCGCTTGTTCGAAAGCCTCGACGAACAACTCGCTCCGGGCGTGCCCGTCGAGCCGCTGGTACTGCTCGAAGAAGCTTCGGCGCCGCGGCCCAAGGGACGCGCGACGCTCGCGGTTCCGGCCTTCGCGTTCGCCATCGAGCTCGAGGCCGAGGGCGTGTACGGCAGCGTCGCCGGCCCGTTCGATCCCACACGCCTCGACGATCCGCTGGTGATCGTGTTGCGCGGACCGCCCGGAATCAGCGGCACGCTCACGCGCGACGGCGCACCGCTGTCGAACGCGACGGTCAGCCTGCACGCAGCGCTCGATCCGCAGGCGAGCGGCGCGCGCTACGGCGCTGCGTTGCTGCGCGCCAGCAGCGACGAGACCGGTCGCTACACGCTCGAATGCGCGCAGGACGGCGCGTACTGGGTGCGCGTCGAGGCGCCGCAGTGCGCGACGCTCGACCGAGGCCCGCTGCAGGTGCGCGCGCGCGACGGCCTCGCCGGCGTCGACTTCGCGCTCAGCGCCGGCGGTGCGATCGCCGGCAGCGCGGCGCCCGGCCACGGCAAGCGCGCGGAAGGCGTGGCGATCGTCGCGCGGCGCGGCGACGGCCACGACCGCTCCACCACGACCGACGAACGCGGCGCGTTTGTGTTCGAAGCGCTCGCACCCGGCCCGTGGATCGTCGAACGGCGCGCCAGCGCGGACGAGATCGCGGCCGGCTGGGCGCCCGAACTCGCCGTGCTGTGCGAGGTCGCCGAAGGCAGCACGACGCAGATCGCTCTGCCGGCGCCGGACGCAGGCCTCGCGCGCCTGGAAGGTCAGTTCCTGCTCGGCGGGAGCGCGGCGTCGGGCTGGACGGTCGAGGTCGAAGGCCGCCGCGCGACCTGCGACGCCGAAGGTCGCTTCACGCTCGCTTCGCTGCCCAGCGGGGTGCGGCGCATCACGCTCGAGGCCCCGCCGGCGAACCACGGGGGACTGCGCTTGGAGGGCGAAGTCGAGTTGCGCAGCGGCGCCAACGACTGGTTCTTCGCACCGGCGACGGGCCGAGTGCAGGGTCGCCAACGCGGCGGCGCGGCGGGCGACGTGCTGCGTTGGAGCTGGCGCGGCGACGGCGCGTGGCGCGCCGAGGGCTGGAGCAAACTCGACGCGAGCGCCGGGTTCGAAATCGCCGCGGCGCCCGCCGGGCTCCTGCACTTCGGTCCGCGCGCAGCAGCCGGAGCCGGCGCGGCCGCGCCGATCCAAGTCGATCCCACGACGACCGTCGACGTGGAGCTCGAGCCGCGCTGAGCGCAGACGACTGCGGCGCGCGTTCAGTGCATGAACGCGCCGCCGTTGATGTCGAGCGCTTGCCCCGTGACGCCGCGTGCGTCGTCGCTGGCGAGCCACGCCACCAGTCCGGCCACGTCTTCGGGCGCGCTCATCCGCCGCAACGGCACGGCGCTCATCGCCATGTCGTGCGCGGCTTGCAGGTCGACGCCCGCGGCCTTGGCGATGCCGGCGAGGCCCTCGCGCGCCATCTCGGTGTCGACCCAACCCGGGCACACGGCGTTGACCTGCACGTTGCGCGGCGCAAGTTCGGTAGCGAGCGCGCGCACCAGCCCCAGGAGTGCTGACTTCGACGCGCAGTAGCCGGTGTAGTCGGCGACGCCTATGCGCGCGAGGATCGAGGAGATCACGACCAGATGACGCGCCTTGGGGCCCGGCGCGAGCGAGCGCTCGGCCGCGCGCAGGCACCAGTACGTGCCGGTCAGATTCGTCGCGACGAGGTCCTCGAAGCGGTCCTTGGCGCCGGGGCGGTTGGGGCCGCCGATGCCGCTGTTCGCGACGAGCACTTCGATCGGCCCGTGCGCCGCGGCGCAGGCGTCGAAAGCCGCGTCGACGTTCTTGCGCTTGCGGATGTCGACGCTCCAACACGCAGCGTTCGCACCCGCCTTGCGCGCGAGCACCGCCGTCTCTTCGAGGCGCGCGAGGTCGCGCGCGAGGAGCGAGAGTTGAACGCCCTTGCGCGCCAGTCGCAGTGCGATGGCGCGCCCGATGCCCGTGCCGGCGCCGGTGACGACGACGTGGCGCAGGGCGAGTTTGCGCGGCGCCATGTTCAGTGCGCGCCCTGGCGCTCGAGCCAGCGCTCCGCGTCGATCGCCGCCATGCAGCCCATGCCCGCGGCGGTCACGGCCTGGCGGTACACGCTGTCGCACACGTCGCCGGCGGCGAACACGCCTTCGACCGAGGTGTACGTGCCGTTCTTGACCTTCAGATAGCCGACGGAATCCATCTCGAGCACGCCGGCGAACACGTCGGTGTTGGGCTTGTGGCCGATGGCGATGAACACGCCCTCGGTCGGCACGACGCTGCGCACGCCGGTCACCGTGTCGAGCATGCGCACGCTCGCGAGCTTGCCCTTCTCGCCGGGCAAGAACTCTTCGATGGCCTTGTTCACCATCCACTCGATCTTGGGGTTGGCCTTGGCGCGGTCGAGCATGATCTTCGAGGCGCGGAACTCGTCGCGGCGGTGCACGATCGTGACCTTCGAGCACATGCGCGTGAGGTAGTTGGCCTCCTCCATCGCCGTGTCGCCGCCGCCGACCACCATCACGCTCTTGTTCTTGAAGAACGAGCCGTCGCAGGTCGCGCAGGCGGACAGGCCGTGGCCCATCATCTTCTGCTCGCTCTCCAGGCCGAGGTACTTGGCGCTGGCGCCGGTGCACACGATGACCGCCTTCGCGCGGTGCTCGCCGAAGTCGGTCCACAGCGTGAACGGTCGCTTGGAGAAGTCGACCTTGATCACCTGCTCGAACATGATCTCGGTTCCAAAGCGCGAGGCCTGCGCCTTGAAGTCCTCCATCATCTTGGGCCCCTCGACGCCCTGCGGATAACCGGGGTAGTTCTCGACGTCCGTGGTGATCGTGAGCTGTCCGCCAGGCTGCATGCCTTCGAACAGCAGCGGCTTCAAGTTGGCGCGCGCGGTGTAGATCGCAGCGGTGTACCCGGCCGGGCCGGAGCCGATGATGATGACGTCGCGGACTTGGGTCATGAGCGCGTGGGCGGTTGGAGATGGGCGCGATCGGAGCGCACGGCGAACAGCTGCTCGTGCGCAGCGGCGAGGATGCGCCGCGAGCCGCGTATCTTAGGCGCCATGAGCACGTGGAGCGAGGCGGAGTGGAGCGCGAGGCTGGGCGAGCTGTGCTCGCGCATCCGCGGCGGGACGCGGCGCGTGCTGGCGCAGGCGAGCGCCGCACTCGACCTTTCGTCGCTGTCGGCGGCCGTGCGGCAGGGCGCCGGCGACGTGACCTACGCGATCGACGCCGTGGTCGAGAGCGAGATCGAAGCCTGGCTCGACGAGACCGCGCGCCGCACGCCGCTGTCCCTGCTCACCGAGGACGCCGGCTGGATGCACCGCGGGCCGGGCGCGAACGGCGCGCGCACGCTCGACGGGTTCGACCACGGCGGCCCGCGCATCGCGCTCGATCCGATCGACGGCACACGCAACCTGATGGCGGACCTGCGCTCGGCCTGGACGGTCGTCTCGTGCGCGCCGCCAGGCCCGCTCGAGCCGCGCATGAGCGAGCTCGCGCTCGGCGTGCTGAGCGAATTGCCCGACTCGCGCGCGGCGCGCTTCCGAGTCCTGTCGGCGGGACGCGCCGGCCCCGCGCTGCACGAGTTGCACGAGCTCGACGGCGGCGCGTTGGTGCGTCGCCAGCCGCTCGCCGTGGATGCGTCCGACCGCGCGGACCACGGCTACTTCCCGTTCTTCCGCTACGCGCCCGACCAGCGCCCGGCGCTGGCGCGCATCGAAGCGGCCTTCTTCGAGCGCCTGCGCGTCCACGAGGGCGCCGACCTGCGCCACGTGTTCGACGACCAGTACATCTCCAACGCCGGACAGTTGGCGCAGCTCTCGCTCGGCGTGTACCGCATGATCGCCGACATCCGCGGCTGGCTGGCGCGGCGCGACGCGACGCGCGTGATCACCTCGAAACCCTACGACGTCGCCGGCGCGATCTTCGTCGCGCGGCGCGCCGGCTGCATCCTCACGGGGCCGCTCGACGCAGCGCTCGACTTCCCGCTCGACGTGAGCACTCCGGTGGACTTCATCGGCTTCGCCAACGCCGCGACGCACGCGCGCCTCGCGCCGCACCTCAACGTCGCCTTGAGCGCGAGCTGACGCGCGTTCACGCGAAGCGTTCTTCGCGCCAGGGATCGGCGCCCGCGTGCATGCCGCGGCGCTCCCAAAAGCCCTGCGGATCGTCGGCGACGAGTTCGATCGAGCGCAGCCACTTCACGCTCTTGTAGCCGTATTTGGCGGGCGCGATCAGGCGCAGCGGGGCGCCGTGCTCGCGCGTCAGCGGCGCGCCGTCGAGTTGGAGCGCGAGCAGCACATCCGGCGCGAGCGCGTCGGCGAGCGGCAAGCTCGCGTCGTACAGCGCTCCGTCCCACAGGCGCACGAACTGGGCCGTCGGAAGCGGCTGCGCCAGGCGCAGCACGTCCGCGAGCCGCACGCCGCCCCAGCGCAGGTTGCGCACGCTCCAGCCGCTGCCCGCGTGGAAATCGGCCTCGATTTCGGTGGCGGCCAGGCGGCGCAACTCGTCGAGCGAGAACTCGCGCGCGGCGACCACTAGCCCAGAGAGCGCGAGGCGGTACTGCTCCGCGCGCAGTTCCAGCGGCGCGCCGACGTGCTGCACCGGAAGTCGATCGACGACGCGTTGCCCAGGCGGCAGCGGCGAAACGTAGGGCGTCGGTCGGCTCACGCGCGCTCCGTCACAGCGCCTTGGGCAGCAGCACACGCAGGCGCGTCCCGACCCCGGGCTGGCTCGCCACCTCGATCGCTCCGTTGTGGCTGCGCACGATGCTGGCCGACGACGAGAGTCCCAGTCCGCGTCCTGCGAACTTGGTGCTGAAGAACGGGTCGAACATGCGCGACTGGGTCAGTGCGTCCATGCCGACGCCGTCGTCTTCGACCTCGAACCACACGTATTCGCCGGCGGGCAGGCGCGGCGCGAACACCATGGCGTCGAAGTCGCGCGCCTCGAAACGCGCAGCGCCGGTCGTCACGCGCACCAGCCCGCCCTTGGCTTCCACGGCCTCGCAGGCGTTGAGGAACAGGTTCTCGAACACGCGCTTGAGCTGCGCCTCGTCCGCCAGAACCCACGGCAGTTCGCGTTCGAAGCGCTCCTCGATGCGCACGCGCGTCGACGTGCTCGGCTGCAGCAGACGCAGCGCGCGGTGCACGACGTCCGAGAGGTGCAGCCGGCGCACTTCGACGGCGCCTGGCCCGGCGCTCGCGATCATCTCGGCGCACAACGCCGTGGCGCGCAGCGAGGCCTCCACCACGCGATCCAACTGCCGTCGAGCCGGATCGGCGGGCGCCAGTCCGCCGAGCACGAGCTCCGTCGAGCCGAGGATGCCCGTGAGCAGGTTGTTGAACTCGTGGGCGATGCCGCCGGCCAGCGCGCCCAGGCTCTCGAAGCGTTCGAGCTCGCGCATGCGGCGCTCGAGCGTGCGGCGCTCGTCCTCGCCGCGCGCGCGCGTGGTGATGTCGTCGAGCACCAGCACACGCGAGGCGACGGCGGCGCCAGAAGGGCTCACGCCGAAGGCCGAGCACTCGAGCACGCGCCCGTCGGCGAGCGTGACACGTTGCGCGGGACCGGCGCCGCGCGCCAGCGACTCGAGCGTGCGGTGGTCCTCTGCGGACAGCGGAAGTCGCGCGAGGATTCCGGTGAGCGGCGCTCCACGCTGCTCGGCGCACTGCGCCGCATCGAGCGCGAGCAATTGGCCGAAGCGCGTGTTGAGCTCGTACGCCGTCAGCTGCTCGGCGTCGAACACGACCAGCGCGGCGGGCCACCCCTCGAGCGCGACGCGCAACACCGCGTCGCGGCGCAACGAAGCGAGCTGCGCCTGCCGCAACTCGGTCACGTCGCGAAACGTCGCGACGACGGAGGTCGGCGTGCGCGCCCCGGACTCGAACACCGGATAGGCGTGGATCGCAACCCAGGTCAGCGTCCCGTCGGGCTTGTGCACGCCCATCAACACGTCGTGCACCGGCTGTCCCGTGCGCAGCGACACCATCGCCGGATGGGCTTCGCCGCGGAACTCGGAGCCATCCTCGTGGACCGCGCGCCAGCGCGGGTCGAAGGACGTGCGGCTGTAGAGCTGCTCGCGCGTCAAGCCGAGGATGCGCAGCGCCGAGGAGTTGGCGGCGGCGATCTCTCCCGAAGCGCGTTGGATCACGAGCCCCTCGCTCATCGCGTCGAGGATGTGCGCGAGGCGCAGCGACGCGAGGTCCAAGGCGCCGTCCAGCTCGATCGAACCAAGGGCGTCGTGGAGGGTGCTCATGCAGCCCAACAGGCTACTTCGCCGCGCGCTCCGGCGTACCGGGGCGGCATCGCGGCCGTGGGAGTCAGCGCTCGCGGGAAACGTCGAAACGCGCCAGGGCCCAGCCGCCGAGCGCGACGCTGGCGACAGCGCAGGCCCCGAGCACCGCCAGCGCGGACGCGGCCCCGATCCCGAAGGCGAAGTCGAGCTCGGCGCCGAAGATTTGGATCGCGACCAGACTGGGCGCGGCGGCTGCGGCCACGACCGCCAACATCGTCAGCGAGCGCAGCATTCCGAGCAGCAGCGAACGTCCAGCGTTCTGCAGCACACCGTCGTTCCCCGGCGCGCTGCGCGTCGGCGCCAAGAGGAACACGATGTTGTCGATCGCGACCCAGACGCTGACGGCGAGCGTGACCGCCAGCGCCAACAGTGCGAAGCGCGCATCGATCTCGCCTGCGCGCGCCAAGACGAAGGCGACGCCCGCGTCGACGAACAGGCTCACGAGCAGCACCTGGGGCGCGAGCGTGGCGGCGAAGATGCGCCAGGACGCGAGCGGCCAAGCGCGGATCGCGCCGAGGTGATCGAGCTCCTCGCGGAAGTCGTAGCGCAGTCCCAGCGTCAGGTAGAACGTGCCGAAACCTGCGACCAGCGCCGCCGCGCCCCAGGCGTCCGCAGGGCGCTCGACGTGCCGCGAGGCGAAGAACGTCACGGCCGCCATCACCATCACCGCGAACACGACGCCCGCACGCGCTTTGCGCAGGATCGAGGCGGATTTGGCGAACGCGATCGCGCCGAACGGTCCGCGTCCGAACAGCCAGGGAGTGCGCCACGAGAGCGGCAGGCGCTTGGCCTGAACGCCGCCGGCGCCGAGCCCGCGGCGCATGCGCGCCAGTCGGCGCGCGAGCTCGGCAGAAGTCGCGAGCGCGGTTTCGCGGTAGTCGACCGTGGACTGCGCCACCGCGGCGAGGCTCGCGCCGAGGATCGCGACCGCGCCGCCGAACGCGGGCCAGAACTCCGCGGCGCTCGTCGCGGCCACGGCGCGCGCGAACGGCCAGAAGGGTGCGAGCAGCGCGCCGAGCAGCGGCGCCTGCGAGATGCCGCGCAGCCAGTCGAGCGGGCTGCGCGTCAGCGGGCTCATGTCCGGCCCCTCGACGATCAGGCCGTAGAGCAGCGCCGCCGTGCACGCGATTCCAGCGCTGCGCAGCAGGCCGACAGGCGCCTTGGCGAACAGTGCGGCGACCCGGTTCTCGGCGGAGCCGAGCAGCAGCGACAGCCCCTGACCGAGCACGGCGATCCACACGAACGCGACGAAGCCTCCGGCGAAACCGAACAGCGGCTCGCTCGCCAGCCGCATCGCGGCGCAACCTCCGAACACGGCGCCGACCGCGGAACGCAGCAGCGTGATCGCCATGCGCATGCGCACCAGCGCTGGCCGCGAGAGCGGCGCCGCGAAGAGCGTCTCGATCTCGCTCGCGGGGATGTACAGGCCGCGGAAGGAGAACGCGTTGGCGAACGTGACCAGCGTCAAGCCCGCGAGCAGGACTTGGATCAGGCCTTCGGTCAGCTCGGGTCCCAGCCGCGCGGCCAGGGGCGAACGTTCGCTCGGAATCAGGAACGCAGCGCCCCACCACACCACGAGCAGTGCGCCGGGCAGCGCCAGAAGCAGGCCCTTGCCGGTGCGCAATCGCCGCGCCTGACGCCGCCAGAAGCCGCGCCATTTCAAGCGCAGCAGCAGGCGCACCGCAGCGTCGCCGCCGTTCACGCCTGCGGCGCCGAACCGCCGCCGGTCGCGGCGAAGAAGATCTCCTCGAGCGAGCCGCGCTGCTGCGCGGGAAACGCGGCGCGCGCTTCGTCGAGCGTGCCGACGAACACGCAGCGCCCGCGGTCGAGGATCAAGAGCCTCGACGCGAGGGCCTCGATCAGCTCGAGCAGGTGCGAGGAGAGGATCACGGCCGCCCCGCGCGCGGCGAGTTCGAGGATGGCCTGCTTGGCGGCGCGGATCCCGCGGGGGTCCAGCCCCGAGAGCGGCTCGTCGAGGAGCACGAGCTGCGGCGCGCCGAGCCACGCGCAGCACATCGCGAGCTTCTGACGCATGCCGCGCGACAACTCGCCGCCGAGGGCGTCACGTTTTTCGGAGAGCTCGAATCGAGCGAGCAGTTCGTCGGCCTGGGGCCGCCAGTTGGCGCAACCGTAGAGCGCGGCCGTGAACTCGAGGTGCTCGTCGATCGTCAGCGCCTCGAAGGGCTGCGGATCGTCGGGAATCCAGCGCAGGCAACGCTTGGCGGCCTGCTCGGCGAGCGCCAGGTCGTGGCCGCACACCGAGATCACGCCCGACGCCACGGGCAGCACGCCGGCGATGGACCGCAGCGTGCTCGTCTTGCCGGCGCCGTTGGGGCCGACCAAGCCGAGGATTTCGCCGGCGCGCGCTTCGAAGGCGAGGTCCTGGACCGCGACGAAGGCTTCGTAGCGTTTGGTGAAGCCGCGCACCACCAACGCGGGCGGCGCTTGCGCAGGAGAGGTCATGGGACGGTGGAGACGGGAGCGAACGCCGCGCGCGCGTCGTGTGCCGACTGGCTGCGCGGTGAGAGATTCGCCGAAGCGCCGCCGGGGAACAAGGGGCGCAGCACGGATGCGGCTTCAACGCAACACGCCCGACGCCGAGCGCGAGCTCGGGCGGCGGGCGTGCGGGCCAGGAGCTCTCAGCTCTGGACTCTCACCATGCGCACACGTCGACGGCGGTCACGGCCATCGGCGTGAACGGCGGCAGGTTCGCCACGGAGTTGAACGCCGGGTCGTAGCTCCAGTTGCGCGTCGGCGCGCGGTAGTAGTTGCCGCCGATCACCCAGTCGCTGTCGGCGTACTTCGAAGTCCACGTGTTCACGAACGAGCCGGTGATGCGGCACACCACGCCGTTCCAGTTCTCGTGGAAGCGCGGCAGGTTCTCGAGCCCGCCGTTGTACTGCCCGCCTTCCACCGTGTTCGTGTTGCCGGTCACGATGGCGAGGTTGTACGTCGTCTGCGCAGCGACAGGCAGCGCTCCGCCTGCCGTCTTGCTGTCATCCCAGTTCTTCGAGAGCAGGTTGACCGCGTCGGCGATCACCGCCGCGCCCTTCTTGTTCACGGTGTTGAAGTCGCCCTGAACGTAAACCGAGTTCTCGCTGACCACCGTCAGAGGGGTCTGCAGTTGAGCACCGTTCACCAGCCGCACGCCCTTGGATTCCGTGCCCTGTCCGGCGCCGTAGTGGGCGGCGTAGATCAGTCCGTTCGAAGGCCAATGCGGCGTCGCGGCGAGCGCCCCGAGGTCGATCTGCGTGAGTGCGATCGAGCCGCTGGCGCCGCCCGCTTGGCGCGCGTCATAGATGCTCGCAGGCGCAACCGCGGCCGCGATGTCCGCCGTGATGTCGTTGCCATCGGCGTCGAACGCTTGGATGGTCCCGTCGGCCAGCGTGATGATCGAAAGCCCGGCGTTCTGGTGGTAGTAGCCCGGCGAGTGCGTGCCGGCGCCGCCCGCGGCGAGCTCGTACTGTCCCGTGCTCGGATCGTAGAAGTACGCGCCGTTGGGATCCGCCTCGTACATCTGCACCGAGCCGATGTGCGGCACGGCCGCCTCCTTGACGCCGTGCACACCGCTGAGCACCGTGCTGCCGACCCCGTTCGAGTACGTGCTGGGCTGACCCCAGTAGAGCGGCGCGCCCGCCGCCCAGCTGTACCAGTCACCGGCTTCGGCGTACGACCCGTCGTTGCCGGGATCCCAACCGGCCTTGAAGGCGCTGTCGTAACCGCTTTCGTTGTCCACGCCCAGATTGTTCATCTGGGTGTGGCTGTTCATCACGACGTAGTTGAGCGGCTCGGTGGCGTCGAACGGGTTGACCACCCATTTGCGCGCCCGAACGTGGCCCTGCGAAGCGCTCGGATCGTCCTTGCGCCGGCGCAGGATCTCGCCGACCGCACGCACATAGTTGGTGTTGAGCGTCAACGTACCTCCGCAGTTGAGGTACATGTTGCTGTTGGAGTGCACGCGCCCGGCCAGCGTCATGTTGGGCCCGGGATTCACCTCGAGATCGCCGGTGTAGAACACCGCGAATTGGAAGATCGGCGTCGCTTCGGCGTTGACCAGCCGGCGCGCCGTGTGCCGCATGCCGTTCTCCAGCGCGTCCGCGCGGATCTCGTAACCCGTGACGATCGTCTGGATCCCGGCCGCATCCGTGGCGATGTTGTTGAAGCCCGTCGCCGTCACGGTGTACGGAACCACCACGCCGTCGATCGTCGCCGAGCCGCTCGTCGGCGGCGGCAGCCAGTTGGCGATCGCGGTCGCCACGTCACGTTTGGCGAACTCGACCGCGCCTTCCGCCAAGTACTGCACACGCCCCGAGCGCGCGTGCGACTGCGATTGTCGCAAGGTCGACGAGGCCATGGTCATCGTGACCGACACCATCGTCGCGGCCGCGAAAACTCCAAACACCGCGTAGAGCATGGCCATGCCAGCCCGTCGCTGTTTCCGACACCGTCTCATGTTCTTCATCGCTTGCCCCTTTGTCCGCCTTTCGAGCGAACACCCCTCCTCAGAAACTCCGACTCCCCACTTTCAGCCGTTGCGCAAACGCACGACGGCCTCCGTCTCCCAGCGGATCGCACGCCCCGTGGCGTCCACGTCGCGCAGCGCCAGTCGCACGCGCAGCGCGCCGGTCGGCAGCGCGCCCGCGCCGGGCTGCGTGTTGTCGTCGAAGCGAATCCACTCCACGTCGCGACACACGACCTGCGGCGCGGCGCCGTCGATGCGGCGCTGCAGTTCGTTGCGGCCGTTGACCGCCACGACGACGTAGCTGAACTCGCGCGTGTCCCACACCAGTTCGCCGTTGGCGTCGACATCCGGGCGGCCGGCGCCGGCGGTCCCCGGCGCATCCGCATCCGCCGGCTGGAGGAAGATGATCTCGCGCGGCGTGACGTAAGCCGGATCGTCGTCGGGGACGGACTGCGGCGCCGGCACGTGATCGTGCACGTCGAAGCCGTTGCCTGCGTCGCCGGCGTTGAACATGTGCGGGTAGTTGAGTCCGCCGACGTTGGCGACGCCGGAGCGCCGCAGGTCGTCCATGATGCGCTCCATGGCGCGTTCGCCCTGGGCGGAGAGCTGCGAGTTCACGGTCGTGAGCGTCGCCGCGCCCCGCATGTCGACCACGGCGCGAATCGTCATTCCTGCAGTCATCAAGAGCAGGACGCTGGCGATCGTGATCTCCAGCACCGTGACGCCCGCTCGCGGCCCTCGAACCCGCTGCCCTCGATTTCGCACCAGACGCATGCTGCTCTCCTGTGGCTCAGCGCGTTTTCATGGTCGAGTACGTGAGCGACCCGGGCCGGCCGTTCCAACCGGTCCAGTTGATCGTCACGCGAATCTCGAGCGGCGTCGGCACGCTGCCGCCGCCGAAGTTGGGATAGGTCACCACGACTCGCTCGTCGCGCAGCGCGCGCCCCTCGTAGCGGGCGATCGCGGCGCCAGCTGCGTAGGTCACAGGGATCTCGTCGACCGAAGGCGCCGTGACCTCCTCGATCGCAGCAGTCAGCTCGCTCGCGGCCGTGTTCACGTCGCGCGCCTGGCGCATGAGATTGAGCGAGAGCAGTTGGCTTGTGAACGCCGCCAGGAGGCAGACCATGAGCACGACCGTGCCGTACATGACCTCCAGCAGCGAGAAGCCCGCGTTGCGCGTGCGCCTCGACCGGCGTTGAAACCCGAGTCTCATGCTTCTCCCGCAAGCGGCCCGAGCACCGCTCCACCCCGTCACCCCTAACCTGTCGTGCGCTCGCCGGCGGACGCCCGGCGACCCCTTCGCACTCCAGACCGCGCTGTATCGAGCGCGGCGGACACGCAGGTGAACTCGGCGAACGCAAAAACTCCGCGCGCGGCGCAGATCAGTTTTCAGGCGGGAAAAGCCTTCCAATCTGCGCGCTCCACTGCGGCCGGAGCTCGCGGTAGCGCTGCACCCACTCGAGCTGCGGCGCCACGGGCGCACCCTCGCGCGCAACCCACGGCTCGACCAGCTGCGCGAGGCGCAGCGCTTCACCCGCGGCGCGTCGACGCGCCCAGTTGACCTGCAGCGCAGCGCCCAGCGCAGCTGCCTCGGGCTCGGCCAGCACCTCGAGCGGCGCCTCGAGCACGCTGGCCAGAATGCGCCGCCAAAGTTCGTTGCGCGCACCGCCTCCCACGGCGCGCAGGGACTCGATGCGCACTCCCATGGCGCGCAGCCGCTCGACGCCGTTCGCAAGATTGAAGGCAACGCCTTCGAGCGCGGCGCGGAACACGTTGCCCGCGCGCAGTCCGCCGGGCCGCAGCCCGAGCAGCGCGCCGCTCGCCTGCGGAAGGTCGGGCACACGTTCGCCGACGAGGAACGGCACGAACGACACGCCGGCGCAGCCGGGCGGCGCTTCCGCGGCCGCTCGCGTGAGCTCGTCGAAGTTTACACCGAACGCCGCGCGCACCTCTTCGAGCACGCCCGTCGCATTCATCACGCACAAGAGCGGCAACCAACCGCCGGTGGAATCACAGAAGGGCGCGATCAGTCCCTGCGGGTCGACGCACGCTTGCGAGCTGTACGCAAACACGGTCGCGGACGTGCCGAGGCTGAGCACCGCCGGTCCAGGTTCGACGGCGCCGCTGCCGATCGCGCTGAGCATGTTGTCGCCGCCGCCGGCAGAAACACCCGCGCCCGCGGCCGACGAGTCGAGCCCGAGCCAACGGGCGCCGTCGCTCGTCAGCACGCCGGCGAGTGCATCGCTCGCGATCAGTTCGGGCAGACACTCGCTCGAGCGCGGATCGATCGCGGCGAGCGCGCGCAAGTCGTAACGCCGCGCGTGCACATCGAACCAGCCGGTGCCCGATGCGTCGCCAGCTTCCGCGCTCGCGCGTCCGGTGAGCCGGAAGTTCACCCACTCGTGCGGCAGCAACACGCGCCGCACGCGTGCGAACACGTCGGGCTCGCGCCGGGCGAGCCACAACAACTTGGAGGCCGTGAAACCCGTCGGAACGGAGCGCCCCAGGCGCTGCGAGAGCTCGCGCGCCTCGGCTGCGGTCGACGTGTCGCACCACAGCTTCGCCGGGCGCAGGACCGCGCCGTGTTCGTCGAGCACGACGCAACCGTGCTGCTGACCCGACACGCCCACACCAGCCAGTTCGCTCGGCGCCGCGCCCGACTCGGCGAACACCTGCCGCACGCACGCCGCGATGGCGCGCGCCCAAGTATCCGGATGCTGTTCTGCTGCGCCGGCCGGGAGGCCTTCGATCAAGCCGTAGGCGCTCGACGCGCGAGCGACGACGCGCCCGCGCTCGACGTCGAGCAGCAACGCCTTGGTTCCCTGCGTGCCGACATCGAGCCCCAGATCGAAGCGCCGCGCCATGGCTCAACGCACTCCGAGCAGGTGCTCCATCATCAGCTGGTCGAGGCGCTCGTAGCGCAAGCCTCGCGCAGCGAGCAAGGTCGCATCGAAGCTGGTCGAGCGCAGCTTGCGCGCCTTGTCGCGCGAATAACCGCGGGTGAGCGCCTCGAGCTCTGCGTCGCGCTGCTCGGCGATGAGCTCGCGCACCTCCGGGTCGGCGTCGAAGGCCTGCGCGCGCGCCTTCAGGATCTTGTAGGTGCGCATGCAACCGCGCGCGAAGTCCCACACACCCGCCTCGTCCTCGGTGCGGTACGCGTGCGCGTCGAAGTGGCGCGGCCCGCTGTAGCGCTCGGTCCCGCTCGTGCCTTCCAGCAGCCGCACCAGCAAGAACGCCTGGCGGACGTCCTCCGAACCAAAGCGCAGATCCTGGTCGTAGCGCCCGATCTTCTGCGCGTTGAGGTCGATGTGGAACAGCTTGCCGCACTCCATCGCCTGCGCGACGCCGTGCACGAACGACAGCCCGGCCATGTTCTCGTGCGCGACCTCCGGATTGACCCCGACCATCGCCGGCCGCGCGAGCGTGGAGATGAAAGCGAGCATGTGCCCCGTCGTGGGCAGGTAGATGTCGCCGCGCGGCTCGTTGGGTTTGGCCTCGAGCGCGAAGCGCAAGTCGTAACGCTGATCGAGCACGTACTCGCACAGGTAGTCGAGCGCCTCGCGCATGCGCGCCACCGCCGTGCGCGGATCGCGGCACGCGTCCGCCTCACTGCCCTCGCGACCGCCCCAGAAGACGTACGTCTTCGCGCCCAACTCGACCCCCAGATCGATCGCCTCCATCGACTTGGCGAGCGCGAAGGCCCGCACCTTGGGATCGTTCGACGTGAACGCGCCGTCCTTGAACACCGGGTGCGAGAACAGATTCGTGGTCGCCATCGGCACGCACATGCCGTGCTCCTCGAGCGCAGACTTGAACTCGCGCACGATGCTGTCGCGCTGGGCGGCGCTGGCGCCGAACGGCACGAGATCGTTGTCGTGCAGGTTCACGCCCCACGCACCGCACTCGCTGAGCCGCCGCACGATGTAGGTGGGCGTGAGCGGGGCGCGCACCGCCTCGCCGAACGGATCGCGGCCGGGATTGCCGACGGTCCAGAGTCCAAAACTGAAGCGGTCGTCGGGCGTGGGATCGAAGTGTTCCATGGCGCGTGCGAAGTGGGGTTGTGGAGCCGCGTGCATCCTAGTGGAAGCGGCGCGTCATCCGCTGCCGCGACGGAGTGCGCGGAGCGGCTGGATCCGGCCGCGCAACGTCCTCGAACCGCAGGCGGCCGCGCCGAGACAACGTCGTGCGCTCGAGGGCGGCGCCGGTGAGATTCCGTCGAGATTCGCTGCCTCCAGACGCCGGCGCTGGACTTCTGTGCCCGCGGCGTTCGATGCTGGAGAGCATGTTCGAAGGCCGCTTGATCGCCCATCGTGGCCACGCGCGCGTGGCGCCCGAAAACACCCTCGCCGCCGTCGACTCCGCTCTGGCGGCAGGCGCGCGCGCCGTCGAGATCGACGTGCAGCTCAGCGCCGACGGCGAAGCCTTCTTGATGCACGACCGCACGCTCGAGCGCATGTGCGGACGGAGCGAGTCGCTCGGCGATCTCAGCGGCGCGCAGCTGCGCGAACTGCGCGCGGCGGAGTCCGAACGCTTCGGCCAGCGCTTCGCCGCCGAACCCCTCGCCACCCTCGCGGCCTTCAGCGAACGCCTCGCGCGCGCGCCGGGGGTGCACGCCTACGTCGAGCTCAAGCGAGTTTCGATCGAACGTTTCGGCGTCGACGCCGTGCTCGATGCGGTGCTCCCGATGCTGCTGCCGATCCACGCGCGCTGCACGTTGATCTCGTTCGACGTCGGCGTGCTCAGCGCGGCTCGCCGCCGAACGCAACTGCCCGTGGGCCCGGTCTTGATCACTTGGGAGCAGCGCCGCGATCCGCTGCTCGTCGCGCTCGAGCCGCAGGTCGTGTTCTGCGACGACGAGAAGCTCCCCGCGTCCGGACCGCTCGACGTGCCGGGCGGTGCGCTCGCCGTGTACGAAGTCGACGCGGCGCTCCGTGCGCGCCAGTTGTTTGCGCGCGGCGTGCGTTTCGTCGAAACCTTCGCGATCGAAGCGCTCTTGAACGAACTGCGCGCTGGCGAAGGGGCTGCGCCGTGAGCGAGCGCGTCGACGTGCTGGTCGTCGGCGGCGGCATCCACGGCGCGGGCGTCGCGCAAGCCGCCGCCGCCGCGGGCTATTCCGTACTGCTGGTCGAAGCGCGCGCGCCTGCCGCGGGCACTTCGAGTCGCTCGAGCAAACTGATCCACGGCGGCCTGCGCTACCTCGAGACGCTCCAACTCGCGTTGGTGCGCGAGTCCTTGCGCGAGCGCGAGATCCTGCTGCGCGTCGCGCCGCAGCTCGTGAAGCTGACGCCCTTTTTCATTCCGGTCTACGGCGCTACGACGCGCGCGCCGTGGAAGATCCGCGCCGGACTGTCGCTGTACGCAGCGCTCGGCGGACTGGGTCGCGAAGATCTGTTCCGGCGCGTGCCGCGGCGCGAGTGGGACGAGCTCGACGGGCTGCGCACGGACGATCTGCGCGCCGTGTTCTGCTACTTCGACGGCCAGACCGACGACGCCGCGCTCGTGCGCGCGGTCCTGCACAGCGCGCGCGAGCTGGGCGCCGAGGTCGAGCACCCGTGCGAGCTGCTCGCCGCGCAACGCGACGACTCGGGCTACCTCGTGCGCATCGCAGGCGCCTCTGGCGAACGCGAAGTCCGGTGCGCCGCGCTGGTCAACGCGGCCGGCCCGTGGATCGCACAGGTCCAGCGCCGCATCGCGCCGCGCCCGCTGGTGTTCGATGTCGAGCTCGTCGCCGGCACGCACCTCGAGCTGCCCGGCGCGCTCGAACGCGGCGTGTACTACTGCGAGGCGCCGAGCGACCATCGCGCGGTGTTCCTGATCCCGTGGAAAGGGCGCACGATGGTCGGCACGACCGAGACGCCCTACGCCGGCGATCCCGCGTTGGTCGCGCCGCTCGAGCGCGAGGTCGAGTACCTGCGCGAGTGCGTGCGCCGCTACATGCCGCGCCTGGACGCGCCGCCGGTCGCGAGCTGGGCAGGGCTGCGCGTGTTGCCCAAGCTGCCGGGCGCAGCGTTCTCGCGGCCGCGCGACGTGACCTTCACCTGCGACGACGAAGCCCAGCCGCGGCTGGTGGCGATTTGGGGCGGAAAACTGACGGGTTACCGCGCCACGGCGCTGAAGGTGCTCGAACGACTCGCGCCGCAGCTGCCGCTGCGCGAGCGGCGCGCCGACACGGCGACGCTGCCGCTGCCCGCAGCGGACGGACGCGTTCAGCGCCCCTGAGCGCGCGCGAGCAGCTCCGCCATCGACGGATGCTGCGCGAGGCCAGAGCTCTCGATCAGGTTCGCCACTGCGCCGGCGCGCGCTGCGTCGGCCGCCAACGCGGACTCGAGCGCCGCGCGCGCGTTCGCGAGGTGCTCGCCCGCCGCCTGCGAATCTCCCGCCTGGAGCGCCGCGTCGTGCGCGAACAGGTACACCTGCGCGGTGTCGTACTGGCCGACGAAACGATCCTCCTCGTAGCGCGCGAGCTCCGCGCCGACTTCGGCGAGCAGCAGATGGTCGCGCTGGGTGCGCGCGAGTTCGGCCAGTTCGTTGAGCAAGCGCGCGGTGTAGTGCGGATAGACGATGCGACCGGCGACGCGCTGGGACTCGCGGTGCAGCTCGCGCGCCGCGAGCAGCCGCGCGCGCGCCCCGTCGATGTCCCCCGCGGCGCGTGCGACGCGCGCTCGATCCACTTCGACGTTTCCCAGGTGCAGCACCGCCCGCGGATCGCGCGGCGACAGCTCTTGAAGGCGTCGGTACCAGCGCTCGGTCTGCGCCAGCAACTCCAGGCGACGCGCCGTGTCCCCCGTCGTCGCAGCGTGCTCGGCGAGCCCTTCGAAACTGAGCGCCAAACTCGCGGTGTAGGTGACGTTGCCGGGGAACTCTGCGGCGAGCGAGCTGAGTTCTGCGTGCGCGCGCTCGCGCCACTGCGCCCGCTGATCGGGCTCACCGGGACTCGGCTCGAAACCGGCCAGCGTCTGGAACGTCGTCGAGCGCATGTGGCGCAGGAACGCGGAGGGCTGCGCGACCGGATCGGACAGCTCGATCAGGCGCAGGTATTGGGCCTTGGCTTGTTCGAGTTCGCCGCGGCGCTGCGCGAGCACGTTGAGCCGACCGAGCGCAGTGAGGTACAGCTCGAGGTCGCCGTCCTTGTCGCTTTCCCCGCGCTCCGCCGTCGGCCAGGTGAGCAACGGCTCGGCGAGCGCGAGCGACTCCTTCCAGGCGGCCTCGGCGTCGTCGCTGCGGCGCAGGAGATCCTGCAGATGCGCCAAACCCAGCAGACCTCGCGCCAATTCGTAGTTGGGTCGGTACGCGTCGGGCTCGAGTTCGCGCGCGCGCCGCAGGAACTCCAGGGCCGCGACCATCTCGTCCACCGCTTGCGTCGACGAGGCCGGATTGGAGAGCACGATCGAGAAGGTGAGCAAGTTGCCGAGCGCCAGCAGCACGTCGGTGTCGTCCGGTGAGCGCGCGAGCAGCGCACGCAGGCGGGCTTCGGCTTCGCGCCACTCGCGCGCCGCGCCCTCGCCGTCGCCCGTGTCGCGGCGCAGCCGGCCGAGCTTGCCGAGCGCGATCGCCGAACGCAGTTCGATGCGCGGATCGTCGGGCGAGTTCGTCGCCAGTTGCGCGTAGAGCCGCCCCGCGCTCTCCAGCAGTTCGCGCTTGACCTTGTCGACGCGCGGGATGTCGCGCAGATCGCGGTGCCCGACCTTTTCGAGCGTGAGTTCGATCGCGTCCAGCGCCGCGGCGAGGTTGGACTGCGCGACGTCGCGTTCCGCGGCGAGCGCCCGCGCCGCACGCGCTTCCTGCGCGCCGTACACGAGCGGGCCGACGAGCGCAGCGGCGAGGCCGAGCACGAGCGTGGTCGCGGCGACCGGTTGGCGCTGCGCCCAACGCCGCAGCGCGAGCGCGGCGCCGACAGGTCGCGCTTCGATCGGCCGACGCTCGAGCAGGTTGGTCAAGTCGCGCGCCAGATGCGCTGCGCTCGCGTAGCGCCGCAGCGGATCGGGATCGAGCGCCGTCGCGCAGGCGAGCTCGAAGTCCGCGGGGATGCTCGGGCGCCGCGCGCGCAACGGCACGAAGCGGCGCACGGCGGCCGCGGCGTCCTGCCAGGGCAGTTCGAGCGCGAGCGCCTCGTACAACGTCACGCCGAGCCCGAACACGTCCGTACGCGGTCCGAAAGCGTCGAGCGTTCCCGCGAGTTGCTCGGGCGCCATGTAGGCGAGGCTGCCCATCTGCGAGCCCTCGCGCGTGATGCGCTCACCGTGCGCCGTGGAAGCGAGCCCGAAGTCGGTGAGCAGCACGCGCCCCTGCGGCGTGATCAGGATGTTCGAGGGTTTGACGTCGCGGTGCAGCACGCCGCGTTGGTGCGCGTGTTCCAGCGCCTGGGCCACTTCGCGCGCCAGCCACACGCAGGCGTCGTTCCACGAACCCGCGAACAGCGGATCGGACAGCACGGGCGCAGCGCTCTCCAGGCCGCGCTCGCTCGCGATCGCCGCCACCGTGCGCGCGAGGTCGACACCGCGCAGCTCGCCGACCGGTCGCTCGCGCAGGCGCAGCAGCACTTCGTGCAACGACGCGCCGGCGACCAGCTCCATGGCGAAGTACGGCGCGCCCGCCGCTTCTCCCACGGTGTAGATCGACACGATGCCCGGATGCGAGAGCCGCGCGATCGCCTCGACTTCGCGCTGGAAGCGCTCGCGCGCGCCGCGGAAGAACAATTGTTCGGGGCGCACCATCTTCAGCGCCACGCGGCGCGCCAGGCGCGGCTGCTCGGCGAGCAGCACGACGCCCATCCCGCCCTGGCCCAAGCGGCGCAGCACACGAAACTCGCCCAGGCTTTCGGGCAGCGCGTCGCTGGCGCCGACCAGCCCGCTGCGCGCGAGCGATTCGACGCGCGAGCGCAGGGCTTGCGCGCGCTGCGGGTGCGCGGCGCACAGCTCGTCGAGCGCGGTCGAATCCCCGCTCTCGTGGCGTTCGAGCACCTGGAACACCAGCTCCTCGAGCAACGCGTCGTCGGCTGACATGTCTCCGCGATGCTACCGCGCTGCGCGGCGCCGTGGATCGCCAAGGCTCCGTGCCCCAGCGCCGCCCGCGAAACGCTAGAACGGCAGCGAAGTTCCTTCCGACTCCGTCAACGCGCGGTAGAGCTCCTGCAGCCGGCGCGTGAGCGGTCCGACGCCGCCGCCGATCGTGCGTCGGTCGATTTCGAGCACCGGCGACAGCTCCCCCATCGTGCCGGTCGTGAAGACTTCGTCCGCACCGTAGAACTCGACGAGCGACAGGCGCCGCTCGTGCGCTTCGATGCCGTTCCTGCGCGCGAGCTCGAGCACCGTGGCGCGCGTCACGCCCGGCAAGCAGTGGTCGGCGAAGGGCGTGAACAACGCTCCATCACGCACGAGGAACACATTCGTCGCGTTCGTCTCCGACACGTAGCCCTCGATGTCGAGCATCAACGCGTCGTCCACGCCGGCGTGGTTGGCCTCGATCTTGGCCAGGATGTTGTTGATCAGGTTGTTGTGGTGGATCTTCGAGTCCACGCACATCGGCGGGTTGCGCCGCCAGGAGCTGGTCACCAAGCGAATGCCGCGCGCGTCGTACACCGGCGCCTTCCACTCCGCGAGCACGATCAGGCACGGCCCCGAGCGGTTGAACTTGGGGCTCATTCCGCTGGTGACCTTTTCGCCGCGCGTCAGCGTGAGCCGGATGTGCGCGCCATCGCGCATGCCGTTGCGCTCGAGCGTGGCGAAGATGGCGCGCCGGATCTCGTCGCGGCTGGGCACACGCTCGAAGTCCAGGGCCTTGGCCGAGCGCATCAACCGGTCGAGATGCGCGTCGAGCTTGAAGATCTTGCCCGAGTAGACGCGCAGTCCCTCCCAGCACGCATCGCCGCCCTGAACCGAGCTGTCGAACACCGAAACCTTCGCCTCGGCGCGCGGCACGAGCCGGCCGCCGACGTGGACCCAGATGTCCGCGTTGCGCGGATCGGGCAGTTGCAGGCTCATGGCTGCCGTCAGGGGCCGACCCGCATCCAACGCAGCACGAGATCGTTCGTGTCGCCGTCGGCGTTGAGGTCGCGCGCGTTGCCGGCGCTGATGGCGGACTCGTCGGCGAGGAACGCGGCGCCGATCGCGGTCGCGCCCTGGCCCAGGCCCAGATCGAAGAACGCCGCCGGCCCGCTGAGCGAGTTGAGCGTGCTCACCGCCAAGGTGTCGGCGAGCGTCGTGACGCGCGTGCGGAACAGCACGAAGTCGTTGCGGTCGCCGTCGGAGTTCCAGTCGAAGTTGTCGGCGTTCTCGTCGACGCGGAACAACGCGATGCCCGCGCCGATCACGATGCCAGCGTTGTCGTCGTCGATCGCGATCGCCGGGCCGGGGAAGTCCAGATCGCTGGCGTTGCCCGGATCGAAGCGCACGAAGGTCGGCACGCTGTCGGTCGTGTCGGTGTCGCGCGCGTTGATGCGGTTGCCGAAGACCGACTCCTGGAACCCTGTTCCGACGCGCGTGCGGTCGGGCTGCTCGCCCATCCAGCGCGCGCCCGCGCCCTGGAATCCGGCGGCGCTGGCGTTGTGATCGAAGGTCCACTGCGCCGAGGCGCCGGCGCTGGGATCGAGCCAACCGATCAGCGTGTTGTCGGTGGCCGAGCCGTCGTAGTTGCGCTCGTCCGCGGCTTCGTCGACCACGGCGATGAAACGGCCGCCCAGGTCCGTCGCGCCGCGCGTTCCGCCGGCCGTGTTCGCCAGGGCGATCAGCCCTTGCACGTTCTTGTAGACGAAGTCGCTGCCGAGCGAAGCCTGGTCGCGCACCGAGATCCAGCGCAGTACGCGGTCATCGGCGTCGTCGTCGTCGTTGAGGCCGCCGTCACCCGCGAGGCAGTTGCCGTCCGCGGACTCCGGCACGATCGTCGCCACCCAGGTCGTGCTGCCGGTGCGGCTGATCAACACGCGGTCGAGGCCCGCGAACCCGGTGTTGATCGGCGCTTCGCCGGTCAGGAACTGTCCGTAGCGGACGAAGTGCAGCACCTGGTCGGTGTTGTCGGTGTCGTTGCCCGTGCAGTGCGACGGGCGCCAGCTCGCGAACGCGCCGGTGTAGTTGTTCAGCGACGCGGCGCCCTGCGCGGTTTCGTCGACGAGGAACGCCACCACCCAGTCCGAGGCGCTGACCTTCAACGCGCGGAGCGGCGCGCCGCCGCTGGCCATCGCAAGTCCAGTCGACGCGACCTGCGGACTGGCGTCCTCGCTGTTCACCAAGGCGAGCACGAAGGCGTCCGACTGCTCGCCATCCCCGTTGAGGATGCGCTGCTCGACCGTTTCGTCGAGCACGCAGAAGACCATGCCTCCGTCCTGGCCGACGAGGAAGGGCCGCGCGGTGTTCGCCGCATCGCGGTTGGCGAGGCGCGTCGGAGCGCCGGCGACGCCCGCGTTCAAGCGGATCACGTTGAGCGACGTCTCGGGCGCAACCAGCGGATCGGCGAGGTCCGCCGCCTCCATGTAGAACAGTCCGCCGCTCAAGGTCGCCACGATGCGCGGCCCGACGCCCGCCGTCTCCAGCTCGTCGACGAACGTCGCGTTGCTCGGGTTCGCCAGCGGCGCCTTGAGCAGCACGAGGTCGTTCTGGTCCCCGTCGTTGTTCCAGATGCGCGCGTCCTCGGTCTCGTCGACCACCATGAACAGCTCGTTGCCGAGGATCGCGATCTCGCGCGCGGCGATGTTGCTGCGGTTCTCGCGCCGCGCGGCCATGTCGACCACGACCGGGATGCGGTCCGCGCGGTCGGAGTCGTTGTTCATGACCGTCCCACCCGCGCCAGTCGTGAGCTCGTCGCCGAGGAACACCAGCCAGCGCTCGCGGATGAGCACCGGCGTGTTCGACGCGGCGGAGATGCGCGTGTTGCGCACCTGGTAGAGGAAGGTGCCGTCGCCCTCCTCGATGCAGGACGCGAGCGGTACGAAGCCAAGGGCCAAAACCAACGCTGCCGAACGACGTGTGTTCATCTCGTCAAGGTCGCCGCGCGTCTGCCGAGTACGCGGTCGAAGCGTCACTGTAGCCCGCGCTCCGCGGGCGAGCCACAGGCCGCGGAAGCGGGTGCGCCGCGCGCTCAGAACTGGTAACGCACCTGCACGCGCGCAACCCACGCCGGATCGTCGCCCGGCAGAGCCGCGCCCGGATCGAACCAACCGAGCACGGCTTCGATCGGCAGTCCCGGAATTGCGCGACTGCCCAGCACCAAGTCGAGCTCCCAACCGAGCGCGCGCTGCACGCCGTTGGGTGTGCGGCGGATGCCGGTCTCGACCAGACTCGCCAGCGCTTCGACCTGGTCGTAGCGGTGCCAGACCAGATCGAGCGAGGTCTGCGGCGCGATGCGCGCGCCCACGCCGAGCGTCGCGATGCTCATGTTCGACAGTTCGGGGTCGAACAGCTCGCCGTAGTACCGAAAGGTCGTCACGCCGCCGAACGCGTCGGTGTTGTCGGCGATGCCCGTCTGGCGGAACGTGCCGTCGGCGCCGTTCGCACCCGACCCCCAGGCGAGACCGGCGACCAGCCACACGCGCCGCTCGTAAAGCGGCCACAGCAACCCCACATCGAAACCTTGGCCGCGGCGCGTGGCGCCGAGGGCGTCTTCACCCTCGAGCCACGCGAACTCGCCCCAACCTTCGAGTCCGCCCGCCATCGGCCCCCACGCGCGCACCCCAAGGTGCGTCGCAGCGCTGTCGTCGCGCCGGTCGAGCCGCGTCACGACGTACGCGGCGAGCTGCCGCTCGAAGTCGTTGTTCGACACGTAGGCGATCAGGTTGGTCTTGTCCTGATCGGCCTGCGTTGCATTCGAGAGGATCGTGGTGGCCGACAGCTCCACGCGCCAGTGCGGCGCCGAACGGATCAGGCGCAGCCCGTCGAGCTCCTGGTCGTAGACCCACTCGCGGCGTTCGTCGAAGTCCTGCCGGCCCAATTGCACGTCCCACCCGGAGCCGAACGCGTTGCGCCAGTAGCCGTACGCTTCGCCGATGCGCAGCTCGCTGCGCCGCTCGTCGGGATCGTCCTCGTCGATGCGCCGCTGCTCCTGCGCGCGCAACTGGAACAGCAGGAACCCCTGCTCGCCCGGCTCCCAGAACGCCTCGAGGCGCAGCGAGGCCTGCGTGTCGATGCGGTCGTCGGGGCGTGCGTTGTCCAGGTCCTGGTCGAAGCGCTCGCGGAATTCGTACTCGAGCACGCCGCCCAGCCGCACCTCGCCGAGCGAAAGCAGCCGCCGCACGGCGTCGTCCTCGTCGCGTTGGTTGGTCGGCACGAAGGTGAAGGTGCGCTCCGGTGCGAGCTCGAGCTGCTCGGGCGGAGTCTCGAACTCCACGCCGACGTCCAGCGGCGCCCGGCAGTCGAAGTGCAGGATCTTCATGCGCACCACGCCAGCCGCCACGCTGAGCGAGTCGATGCGGCCTTCGATCGCGTCGCGGCCCGGCTCGCGCCGCGAGATCACTTCGGCCACGAGCTTGGTGTTGCTCTTGTAGTCGCCTTCGACCTTCAGCCGCACGCCGCTGACGTCGCCGGGCGCGATGCCGCGCCAGCGTGTCGCCGAATCGACGCGCACCTCTTGGCCGAGCAACACGAAGCGCGTCGGAGAGCGCATGCGCTGCACGGTGCCCGTGAGCACGTTCTCGTCGCCCGGTGGGCCGACCTCGACCTTCTCGACGCGGAACTCGCTCTCGCCGACGAGCGTTCCCTTGACCGTCACCCACATCCCGACGCGCAGCGCACTCGCGTCCTGCGCATGGAGCGCGGCGGAGAGCCACAACGAACACAACGCGACCAAGACACGACGCAACGCAGAGTGCCCGTTCATCGCGGCGCTCCCGTGCTGAGCAGCGGCTCGAGCTCGCGCGCGGCCGCGGCGACGAGCGGCGCGGAAAGGCAAACCCAGCGTGGACGCAGCGCGTAGACGAGCGCGAGCCGCAGCCGCGCCGCCGCGGAGTAGAAGCGGAATCGCTCGCGGAATCCGTGCTGTTCCGAACGCCCCAGGCCCGCGAGCAACGCGCCGCGCAGCGCGGCCTCGTCGTCGCAGCTTGGCGTCCACAGCGTCTGCATGCGCCGCAACTCGAAGTGCGCGCACAGGTTCGCCGCGTCGAGCGCGGCGTCGGCGCGGCATGCGAGGTCGAAGTCGATCCAGCCGAGCGCGTCCTTCAGCTCGAGGAACTGACCGTCGTGAAGATCGCGGTGCGCGAGCACGCACTCCGAAGCTCCCAGGTCGCGCGCAACGCTCTCCAGCGCGGCTCTCCCGCGTTCCCAGTCGCGCGGAACCCGTCCGAGCCGCTCGACGTTGGCGCGCAGCGCATCGAGCACCCCAAGTTCGGCGAGGTGGTCGTGCACCTCGAACGCGGGCGCTTCGTGGGCGTCCTGGAAGCGGCGCAGTGCGGCGCCGATCGAACGCGCACGCGCCTCGTCCCAGCGCGTGAGCTCGAGCGGTGCTCCGCCCAAGTCCTCGAACTCGAGTGCGTCGTGCTCCGCACACGCGGCAAGCAAGCGCGGCGCGCGCAACGGGGCCGCGTCCGCGAAGAGCCGTTCCGCCACCCGCGCGCCAGCGGCGGCGCGCTCTGGCCGTCCGCGTCGATAACCCTTGAGGATCGTGGACCCATCGGCCGCGCGGCGCCGCAACGTGATCCGGCGTCCAGGACGATAGGCCAGCAACTCGCACTCGCTCGCATCCGCGAAACGCCGGGCCAGCGCCAGCTCGGCGTCGGCTGCGGGAGTGAGCCACTGGGTGTGTGCTCCGCTCACGCTCCGCCAGGAGCGTTGTGCGGGAACGCCGGGCGCACGCGCCGGCGCGATCAGCGTCTCCAACCGCGCTTCGCGGGCGCCGCGCAGCGGGTCGATGCGTTCGATCTCCAAGCCGGATTGCTGCAGCGGCGCGGCGGCCTGCGACACGACGCTTGCGGCGAGCTCGGCCAAGTTCCGCGAACGCTCCAGCGCGCCGAGTTCGAGCCGGCGCAGTGCTCCGCACGCGAGGCGTTGCAGTGCGAACGCGACCCAGGGCGCGAGGTCGTCGGCACGCGGCGCCTCGCCGCGCAGCGAGCCGTAGCCCTCCAGCAGCGCTCCAGCGTGCTCGCGCCAGGCGCGCTGCGGCGCCGCAGCGAACGCGTCGGCGATCCAACTCGCGAGGTCGGCGCGCGCATCGCCCAGCGTGAGCGCGTCGAGGTCGAGCAGACGCCACGAACCGTCCGAAGCCTTCGCCAGTTGATCGGGATGGAAGTCGCCGTGCCGCCACACGCGCGGCCCCGGCGTCGGTGACGCGCCAAGCGACTGCGCAACCCAAGGTGCGCTCGCGCGCCACTCGCTGAAGTCGTGCGCCTCGGTCGCCGGGGCCTCGACGTCGGCGAGTGGCGTGGCATGCAGCCGCGCGAGCGTTGCACCGGCCTCGAAAGCGTGCGCGAAATCGTCTGCGCTGCAGGCAACGACCTCCAGCGCTTCTTCGATCCATACGCCCGTGCGCGCGTCGGCGGCGCACAGCTGCGGGCACAGCCCGGGCGCAACGCGCGAGTCGAACAGCGTGCGCAGCTCCGCCGCGCGCCGCGACCACTCGGGAGGATGCACGCGCGCAAACCAGGTGCGCGCGACACGCGGTGCGTCGTCGTGCTCGCGCAGCTTCAACGCGAGCCGTGCGACCGCGCGTCGCTCCGGCTTGTAGCGCAGCACCTCCACACGCGACGGACCGGGCCGCACCTTGAGCGGCGCGCCCAAACCCAGGGCGGTGAACCATCTCGCGAGCCGCCGCAAGTCGAGCACACGCGCGAGGCCGGGCAGCTCGGGATCGGACGGGAAGAGCGCGAGCGTGAAGCCCAGTTGCGCGTCGAACAGCAGCGCACGCAAGCCGTCGACGCGCTGCGGATCGCGCGCCGCGAGCGGTTTGAAGCCCGCGCGCCACTTGGCGTTGATCCAACGCGTGACGCCGTCGGAGAAGAGCACTTCGTAGCCGCAGGCCAAGGCCTGGCCGGGCTTCCAGCGAGCGAACACCCAGCGCGCGGAGACGGCGCGCGGCGCCGCGTCGTCGACCATGCAGCGCTGGATCGCCTCCAGCATTTGTTCGACGGAAGGCGCGGCCGGGTCGCCGACCGAAGTCGGCAGCAGTCCGTCGCGTGCGTGTACGGCGAGTCCGATCACGGCGTGCACTCCAGTGCGTCGGCAGCCGGCGCTCGCTGCGAATCGGCGGCGCTTTCGACGCCGCGCAGCGCGCGGCGGTACGGCGCGCAACGCGCCAGCAGTTCCCCGTGCGGCCCCGCGTCGAGCGCGCGTCCGGCGTCGAGGAACACCACCTGGTCGTAGTGCTCGAGCAACTCGCGTTCGTGCGCGATCACGATCACCGCGGCCCCGCGGCGCGCGACCGAGCGCAGCGTGCCGAGCACGCGCTGCGCGCTGGCGGCGTCCAGCCCGGCGAAGGGTTCGTCGACGATGAGGATCGGCGGCTCACGCAGCAGCGTGCGCGCCAACGCGAGGCGCCGCGCCTGTCCGCCGCTGAGCCCGACGCCCTGTGCGCCCAGCGAAGTGTCCAGGCCCTGCGGCAACGCGCGCACGAACTCCGCGGCGCCGACGCTCTCGAGCGCGCTCCACACCTGTGCGTCGCTGGTGTCCGCACGTCCGAGCGACAGGTTTGCACGCACCGACTCGCCGAGCAGCACGGCGTCCTGCAGGCACAGCCCCACGCGCTCGCGCACGCTCTCGACGCGCAGCGTGCGCAGGTCGTCGCCGCCCATGCACACGGCGCCGCGCTCGGGATCGTGCAACCGCACGGCGAGCGCCGCGAGAGTGGACTTCCCCGCGCCGCTCGCGCCGAACACGCCGCTCAACTGGCCGCGCTCGAAGCGCGCGTCGAGGCCCGCCAGCGCCTCGCGCTCGGCTGCGTGGCGGAAATGGACGCCGCGGAACTCGAGGGCCTGGGGCGCCACCGCCGCGTCGCGCGCATCCGGTGCGTCGCTGATCTCGACGGGTGTGTCGAGCACCTCTGCGATGCGGCGCGCGCAAGCGACTCCCTTGGCGATGCGCTCTCCGCTGCGCGAGGCCGAACGCACAGGCTTGAGGATCCCACGCACGTAGCTCACGAACACGAGCAACTCACCGGGCGTCAGCTCGCTGCGCAACACGCGCCACGCGCCGAACACGATCGTCAACGCGACGCCCAGGCCGAGCAGCGCGTGCACCGAGCCGCTCATGCGCGCCGCGAGCCGTGCCGACTTCTGTCCGGCGCGTTCGGCCGTGCGGCTCTCCCGCGCGAGCCTGCGCGTGAAGGCCGGCGCCG
This sequence comes from Planctomycetota bacterium, assembly GCA_016795325.1. Classification (GTDB taxonomy): domain Bacteria; phylum Planctomycetota; class UBA1135; order UBA1135; genus WYBT01. The sequence continues at coordinate 360,355 of JAEUHY010000015.1, read as the reverse complement.
CGCCGAGGCTCTGGACCAGTTCGTGCGCCGCGAGCGACTCCTGCAGGAAGTCCGCGAGCGCGCCCTCCTTGCGCCGCTGCTTGCGCGCCTGCGTCTCGATCTTGCGCGCGCCGCGGCGCGTCACCCACGCCACGGCGGGAAGAACAGCGGCCAGCGCGAGCGTGAGCGTCCAGTCGAGCCACAGCATCACCAGCACGACGCCGCTGACCCAGATCGAGCGGGTGAGCAGTTCGAGCGTGGCGTCCACGAGCGCGCTGCGCGCCATGGACACGTCGCCCAGGAGCCGCACCAACAGATCACCGGGCTTGTGCTGCGCGAAGAAGCGCCCCGAGAGTTGCGTGAGGTGGCGGTAGAGCCGCAGACGCAACGAGCGCGCGACGTGCTGGCCCACCTTCGCGACGCCGAGCGCGGCGACGTACTCGAGCGCCGCCTGCGCGACGGTGATGCCGACCAGGACGCCGGCCCACAGCCACACCGCGCCCCACGGCGCCGGCGCGGCGGCGTCGCGCGGTGCGAGCACGTCGTCGAAGATGCGCTGGATCGGCCACGGCGCCGCGACCTGGCACAACGCGACGCCGAGCGACGCGGCGAACACCGCGGCCAAGGTCGCGCGTTGCCCTGCGAATTCGGGTCGGAAACGGCGCGCCAGCGCCGCCCGCGCGCGCAAGTTCTCAGCGAGCTTCACGGTGTCCGCGCCGCCTGCGCACACGCGAGCACTTCGCGCGCGACCTCGTCCCAGCTGCGCTGCGCCGCTTTGCACGCCGCAGCGACGCCGATGCGCCGCATCGCGCCGCGGTCGTCGCACCAACGCAACAGTTGCTCGCTCAGCGCCTGCGCATCCCCGGCCGGCACCACCGCGCCGCACGCGCCGTGCTCCACCAGTTCCGGCAGTTCGCCCAGCGCCGGCACGATCGGCGCAGCGCCGCAGGCCATGGCCTCGAACAGCTTGAGCGGCGAGAAGTAGCACTTGCGCTCGGCGGCGTAGGTCAGCGCTAGCACGTCGAAACAGGCGACGTGCTGCGCGAGTTGCTCCGCGCCCATCCACGCGCGCTGCGTCCAACGCTGCGCGCCGAGCGGGGCGAGAACGCTGGCGAAGTCGCCCTCGCCGACGGCGAGCAGGTGAACCTCGCGCCCGCGCGCGACCACGCGCTCGAGCGCCTTCACGAGCAGCTCGAGGTTGTGCCAAGGCCGCAAACGGCCGTGGAATCCGACGACGAGAGCGCCCGCGGGCAAGCGCAAGTCGGCCGGCCGCGGTGCGTCGGGCCGGAACCAGCGCGTGTCGACCGCGTTGGGAGTCACACGGACCCGCGTGGCGTCGCCCCCCCGCTCGACCACGTACTCGCTGACGGCGCGCGACACCGGCAGCAACCACGTCGCCGCGCCGAACACCTCGCGTTCGCGTTCGAAGTCTTCGTCGCTCGCTCGGTAGCCGCGTTGCTCGCAAGCTTCTTCGAGCAGCGGCGCGTTCACTTCGAGAACGTGCGGCAGGTCGCTGCGGCGCGCGAAGCGCGAAGCGGCGCAGGCGCCGAGCGCGTAACGTTCGTAGACGCACTCGAACGGCCTGCGCGCATGGGCCGCTGTGAGAGCGGGCTCGAGTTCGGCGTCTTGCTTGAGTTCGAACGCGACGACCTCGGCCCCGACGCGCGCGAGCGCGGACTGGAGCGCAGCGACGTGCGCGGAGGCGCCCTTGCGACGGCCGGGCCCGACGCCGGCATCCTGGTTCACGAACGCGACGCGCACCGTTCACGCTCCGCGGCGACGCTCGCCTCGAACCAGGAGTTGAGAACCCGCGATTGGCGGCGGACGTCGAAGCGCTCGCGCACCACGCGCGACGCTTCGGCCGCGAGCCGCTCGCACTCGCCCGCGTCGTCGAGCAAGTGCTCGAGCTTCGCCGCGAGAGCTCGCGGGTCGTCGACGGGCGCCAGCGCGCCGGCGCGGCCCGCGTCGAGGATCTCCGCCACTCCGCCGACCGGCGTTGAGACGCAAGCTACACCGGCGGCCTGAGCTTCCAGGAGCACGGTAGGCAGCGCGTCGCGGTTGCCGTCGTCGCCGATGCGACAGGGCAGCGCGAACAAACTCGCCCGCGCGAAGTGCTCGCGCACCTGCGCCTGGGTCTGGGCCCCGGTGAGCTGCACACGCGGCGCCAGCGCGCCGCCGCGCACGCGCGCTTCGAGGCGCGCTCGGTCCTCGCCGTCGCCCACGAGCGTGGCCTGGAACTCCACGCCGCGCTGCACGAGCAGTTCCAAGGCATCGAGCAGGATTCCGAAGCCCTTCTTCTCGACCAAGCGCCCGACCGAGAGCACATGGCGCGCTTGGCGCGGCTCTGTGCGCGGGGCCGCGAACGACTCGATGTCGATTCCGTTGTAGAGCCGCCGGACGCGCTGCGCAGCGCGAGGCGCGAGCCGCGCGCGGAGGAAGTCGACGTTGGCGTCGCACACCGTGACGGTGAAGGCGCTCGCGCCGATCAGCTCCGAGAGCCGGCCGAAGTCGACGCTCGTGCGGTAGATGTCCTTCGCGTGCGCCGTCAGGCTGAACGGCGGCCCGCCCAACTCGCGCAGCAGCATGGCGACCAGCGCCGAGTCCGTCGCGAAATGCGCGTGCACGTGCTCGATCTCGAGTTCGCGCGTGCGGCGCAACAACCACAGCGCTTCGCCGAGCAACGCGCCGAACTTCTCCAGCCCCAGCTGCGCGTAGCGTTCGTGCGCGCGGCGCGCGCACTCGAGCAACTCGCCGGGGTTCGCGCCCGATGCGAACAGCTCGGCCCAGGCGTCGATGCGTCCGCCGCCCGGCAACACCTCCACCGGCGCCCGCAGCCGCGCGAGCTCGGCGTGGCGCGGCTCGTCGTCCGGCGTGCGGCGCGAGAAGACGTGCAGCCGCGCGCCGAGCGCTTCCTGGCCGAGCATCTCGGTCAGCACGAAGGTCTCCGACAGCCGCGGGAACTTCTTGAGCAGGTAGGCGATGCGCATGACTAGCCTCGGCTCCGCGCAACACCCGCCGCAGCCGCGGGCGCGAGCAGTTGCCCGACCACCTCGCACATGCGTTCGTGTCCGTCGAGCGCCGGCGCACTGCGCCAGGGACGCACGCGTTGGAACGAGCCGTCGATGGCCGCCCGCAACGCGCGCGGGTCGAGTGCGGGCAGGTGCGCAACGAGGCCGGCTGCATCGAGGCGCTCGGCGCGGATCAACTGCTCGCGGCGCGGGAACACGCGCGGCAAAAGCACGGAGTTGACGCGCGCCTGCAGGATCTCGGCCACGCTGTTGTAACCGGCCATCGAAACGACGACGTCGGACTCGACCAGCAGCTTGGTGAGGTCGGCGCGGAAGGAGTGCACACGCACGTTGCGCAGCGCGCGCGCCGCACGCTTGAGCGCCCGCGCGTGGGCCGGGTGCATGAGCGGCCCGAGCACCACGGTGGACTCCCAACTCGGCGGGGCGACGCGAATCGCGTCGAGGAAACAACGCACGCGTGACTCGCCGTCTTCACCGCCGCCGGCGGTCATGAGCACCTGCGGCCGCGAGATGGCGCCGCTCGCCGCAGCGCGCACGGTCCCGCCACGCACGACGTAGCCGACGTACTCGACACGCGGCGCGAGCTCGGGCGGGATCGGATACTCCCGGCGCTGGTCGAAGATCCGTGCGTCGCCGTAGACGCACACCCGCTCGTACAGGCCGCTGAGCGCCTCGCGGATGTCGGGGTGGCTCCACTCGCGAGCGACCACGGCCGGTTCGTCGATGATGTCGCGCAGCCCGAGGATGCAGCGCGCGCCATTGCGCTTCGCGCGGTGGAGCACGGGCAGGAGTTCCCCGTTCCAGCCGATCGGCTGGTGGTCGGCGATGAGCACGTCGGGCTGGAAACTCTCGAAGGCCTCCAGCAGCAAGTTGCGGCGCAGCCGCGCGATCAGCTCGAGCCCGCCGCGCAAGTTGCGCGACGCGTACGCGCCGTCGTCGTCCTTGGTGACGGCGGGCAGCTTCACGATCTCGACGCCCTTGGGCAGCGCGAACTGCGTGGCGCACGGGTTGCCGCTCACGATCAGCACGCTCACGTCCGGGCGCGCCTCGGCGAGCGCAGCGGCGATCGTGAGCGTGCGCCGCAGATGGCCCAGGCCGTACGAGTCGTAGCTGTAGAGCAGGATGCGCGGTCCGCCGCCCGACGCGGCAGGCAGTTCCCGACGCGCTCCGAGGTCGTCGGCGCTCGTCGCTGTGGGCAGGAGTTCGCTCATGCCGTGCCCTAGCGCAACGCGCGTGCCCACGGTCCGTCCGACGGCGGTGCGACGCGCGGCGCGAGGCGGCAAACGGCCGGAAACAGCGAGGAAAAGGCCGCAAACGCGCGCAGCCCGAGGCGCGCCCGAAGCCGCGGGAGAGCCCTGCGACGGCGCATCGTCCAGGAACCGGACGCCAGATCCAGATTTGATCAAGCGCGGATCAAGCAGGGCCCCGCACGGCCCCGCGGGCCGCTGCGCTGCAGCCCTGGAGCGCTTGTTGCCCTTGTCGACACATCAGCGCCGCGGCTCGACGTCGAACTCACGACTTCGCACCGCGCGGCCCCGCCTCACCACGTCCACGACTCTCCTGGAGCTCTCCACCGTGCACCTTCTCTCGATCCGAACGACCCGCCTCATCCGCGGCAACGTTCCCCTGCTGTTGCTCGCCCTCGCAGCGAGCGCCTCACGCGCCGCGGCGCAGACCGTCAGCGGCCGACTGGTCGACGCCAACGGCGTGGGCGTGGCCAACGTCGACCTGGACTTCAAATCCGTCTCCGGCGGCGGCAACCCCACGGTGTCGCAGGACTTCACCGACGCGAACGGCTTCTTCACCACCAGCGTCACACCGGCCGGCGCCTACCGCATCGAGTTCCTGCCGCCGGCGCCGCCCGCGTCGACTTCGATGTACCTGCGGATCGACAACGTCGCCATCAGCACGACCACGAACCTGGGCGTGATCACGTTGCCGCAAGGCGTGTCGCTCACGGGGCGCTGCGTCACGACGAGCGGAGTCCCCGCACCCGGAGTCAATCTCGACATCGAGCTGAACGGCGTCGATCTCGATCTGGTGCACGACACCACGGATGCGCTCGGGAATTTCGCAGTGGCCGTGCCCCAAGGCGCGCTGACGGTCGAGTTCGACACCACCTCCGTGCTCAGCACGTTGCTCGCGCCGCGCCACACCTCGACGACGGTGAGCGGCGCAACCAACCTGGGCGACATCGTCCATCCGCCGGGCTTCGTGCTCAGCGCCTTCGTCAAGCGCCAGTCGAATAACGCGGCCGTGGTCGGAGCGGACCTCGACGTGGTCGACGCGCTCACCGGCGAATTGCTCTACACGCCCAGCGACAGCACGGACGCGATCGGTTTCGTCGACACGCTCGTTCCCGCGGGAACGTTCAAGGTGCGCTTCGACGCGCCGTCGGGTTCGGGACTCGTGAGCCTGGAGTTGCTCGCGCAGACCGTCGCGGCGCCGACGTTCCTTGGAACGCAACTGCTGCCGAACGGCGTGACGCTCAGCGGCGTGGTCACCAACGCGCAGGGCGTCCCGCAGGCGGGCGTCGACGTCGACGTCGAGCTCGCGGCGACCGGCGCGGACATCTACGTCGGTCCCGACAACACCAACTCCGCGGGCGCTTACTCGCTCGTGGTTCTGCCCGGCGTCTACAACCTCGACTACTCGCCGCCGTTCTCCGTGCCCTTCGCGGGCGTGCAGCTGGCCAACGTCGCAGTCAACACGAACAAGGTTCAGAACGTCGTGCTCCCGGCCTGTCCGTTCGGACCGACCGTCGGAGTCGGCGTCGCGGGACTGGGCGGCGTCACGCCGCAGATCAGCTCGAGCGGCGGCGCGCCGCGCCTGGGCAACGCGGCCTACTCGCTGCGGGTGACGCAGGGCCGTGGCGCCTCGGTCGGCATCGTCATCTACTCGCTGAATCCTGCGACGAATCCGCTGCCGAGCCCGATGCAGGGCCAGGCGCCGATGCAGCGCAAGATCGTGCTGCTCAACGGGGTCGCAGGCGTCGCCGGCGCCGGCTCAGCGACGTTCGCGATGCCGATCCCGGACGACCCGTTCCTCGCCGGCCACCTGCTGCGCGCGTGGTTCCGCGTGCGCGACGCCGCGGCCCCCGGCGGTCTGTCCTCCACCAACGAACTGCGTGCAACGGTCTGCTTCTGACGCCATGAAACACTCTCTCCAAAACTTGTTCTTCGCCGCGTTCTGCGCCGTCTCCACCCTCGCCTGCGGAGGCGGAGGAGGCGGAGGAGGAGGCGGCGGCGGCAACAACCCGCCGAGCGCGGATTCGAGCGCTCTCCCGACCGCCGTCGGAGTCGTAGCGCTGGCGCCGGACGCGACGAGCGTGCACGTGCGCTGGCTCGCGCGCGACGCTTCGGGCGCAAACCTCGCCGTGGCCCTGTTCTCCGGCGCGAGCCGCTCGGCCGTCTACCTCGGCGCGCCGCTCACCACGGCGCTCGGCGACGGCGCGAGCGTGGTCGCCGTCCCCGGCGGCGCGACGCGTTTCTTCGGACTCGCCCTCGACCTCGGCGCGGGCCAGTTCGCGCCGATCGGCACGGTGCTCGCGGCGCGCACCGCAGCCCCGATCTTCGTCGACGCCGCCTCCAGCGCAGCGGCGCCGGACGGCGCATCGCCGGCGCAGGCGTTCCGCGACGTGCGTGAAGCGGCGGCCCTCGCCTTCGCGCTGGGCGGCGGGAACATCTGGGTGCGCGAGGGCGATTACGCGGCCCCCGGCCTGCAGATCCGCTCCGGAGTGCACGTGTACGGCGGCTTCGACGCGAGCTTCGACCGCGCGACGCGCGACGCGGAGTTGCGCCCGACGCGACTGCGCGGCGCGGCGGGAAGCGCGGTGTGCGAAGTGCTCGGCGGCGCGTCGTTCAGCGTGCTCGACAGCCTGTGGCTCGACGGCCAAGGCACGGCGGCCTTCGGGCTCGACCTCGACAGCGCGGAGTGCGAACTGCGTTCGCTCGACGTGCGCGCGTGCTCCGGGCGCGGCCTGCGGCTGCGCTCGATCGACTTGACGCGCGCCCTGGATGTGCGCGTCGTGCGCACGCGCGTGAGCGGCAACTCCGCGCAAGGACTGTCGCTCGCCGGGCCCTTCGACCTGTGGATCGAAGGCTCGCGTTTTGCGAACAACGGACTCGAAGGGCTCGATCTGGGCTCGCTCGTCGGCCCGGACAACGTTCCGGTGCGCCTGCGCGTGCGCGAGAGCGCGTTCGAGTCCAACGGCGCCGATGGGCTGGACTGCGATCTCGCCGCGCCGGCCGGCGCGAGCGGAACGGGCCGCTACACGGTCGAGATCGAGAACTCGCTGTTCGCGCGCAACGGCTTCGGATCGCCGACCGAAGCGACCGCGGGCCTCAAGGTCGACATCGACTTCGAGTTGATCCCCAACTGGCGCGCGGACATCGTCGTGCGCGGCTGCACGACGCGCAACAACCGCCGCGACGGCGTGCTGCTCGACCTCGACTCGGCCTGCTCGGCCTTCGTGCACCGCCTGCTTTCGAGCGGCAACGGCGAAGACGGGCTCGTCATCAGCTCGGAGAGCACGCCTTCGTTCGCGAGCGTCTCGACGAGCGTGTTCGCCGGCAACGTCGGCGCGGGACTGCGCGCCGAGCTCGGGCAAGTGCCGCTGGCGGCCAGCCACTGCGTGCTCGCGGGCAATCTCGGCGGAGGCATCGTCAGCTCCACAGCACGTTCGAGCGCGAGCTCGTGCGTCGCGTGGCTGCAACCGAGCGCCTTCAGCGGCGTCCGCTCGCACTTCAACGTCGAGGGGGCGGATGCGCTCGCGCCGCTCTTCGCACTCGCGCCGCTGGAGTACCTGCGCGTGAACAGCGCGACGAGCAGCGCGCTGAGCCTCGCCAGCAACGCGACCTTGGCGCCGGGCGACCAGGTCGAACTGGCGGACGACGGCGTGCAGCGCTCGGTCAACTCGCTGGGCGGCGCGGGATCGACCGGACTGGCGCCGGCGCCGGACGCTCCCCTCGCCCCCACGACGCTCGCACGCTTCGCGAGCGGCGTGGTGAACGAGAACTACCAGTTGGCGGCGCTGTCGGCGGCGCAGGACGCTGGGATGGCGGATCCGCTGAGCGGCCCGGTCGACGCCGGGCTGTTCTCGGCGCCGTTCGGCGGGCCCGCGGGTCGCGACGAGCTCGGAGCGGCCCCGCTGTTCTACCCGGCCTCGTCCACGCCCGAGGTGGGCCAGAACCTCGGGACCAACCAGAGCATCTTGATCGCCTTCCTCGGCGGCGCGCTCGACGCTGGTTCCGTGAACCCGCAGAGCGTGCGCGTGCTCAACGCAAGCGGCGCGTTGATCGCGAACACGACGGCCTTCCTGCAGGGCGGCGAGTTGCGCATCGATCCGCCCGGCGCCGGCTGGCCGGCGGGCGAGCTGCTCGTCGAGCTGCACCGCACGCTGCGTTCGAACGCCGGCGTGGACATCGCTACCCCGCTCGCGCTGCGATTCTTCAGGCCGTAGCGCACGGGGCCGACCGTCCTCGAACGGCGAGCGCGCCGCCCCACCGCTGCAAGGCGGAGGAGCGGCGCGCTCTTTTGTCGGCGCTCTCGGCTACTGGCAGACCGTGAAGCGCACCGCGTTCGAGAGGCCCGTCGTCGACGGGCTCTGCGGATCGCGCATCCACCACTGCGCGAACACGTTGTCACCCGGGTCGAGCGCGAAGCTGTTCATCTCCGCGGTGGTGAACGTGTAGCTGTAGGTGCCGGTGCAGTCGTCGCCCGCCACGCTTCCGCCCGAACTCGAGTTCGTGGTGCGGATCGTCGGCGAGGCCACACACAACGTGCCGCCCTGGAACGGAACGGCGAGTTGCGCGCCGCCGAAGAAGAGCAGGCCGAACTTCTGGTTGCGCACGTTGCTGCACGTGACCGTGAAGTTGCCGGCCGACTTCGAGGGCTGAGCGCCGTTCGTCGAGATCGACGGGACGCAGCCGAGCGAGTTCGTCTTGCCGGTGCAGTACGTCAACACCGAGCTCGCGTTCGCGAAGATCGGACCGAAGTGCGCCGTCGCACCCAGGTTGCCAGCGTTGTCGATCGCGCGCAGGTGGAAGTAGCGCGCGCTCGTCGAAGAACCGATGTTCTGCACGAAGCTCGTCGCGCCCGCGAGGATGTTGATCGCGCCCACCGGAACCGTGGCCGGGTTCGTGTCCCACACGCCGCGGTAACCCGCGACGCCCGAGCCGCCGCTGTCGAGCGCTCCGGTCCAGTTGACCGTGACGCTCGTGCCGCAGCTCTGCACGTTGACCTGGTGCGTGTTCGAGTTCAGGCCCGTCGCCGCGGCCGGCGCGGTCGTGTCGATGCGGAACGGACCGACGCTAGCGAAGTTGGCGTTCCAGTTGCCGCTGTTGTCGACCGGCCGCAGGTTGAAGTACCACGAGCCCTGCGTGAGCGTCTCGTTGTAGCTCGTCACCTGCTCGATGTCCTTCGTCGCGCCAGGCGAACTCGTCGCGGCGGACGACGTGAAGATCCCGTAGCCATCGACGCCCGAGACGTTGTCGGCGGCCTGCGACCAGGTGTAGGTGATGGTCGTGTCGTTGGTCCACACGTTGGGCGTGTGGGTCGACGACGTCAGGTTCGTCGGCAGCGGCGGCGGCGTGTCGTCGACGTACACCGTGACCGAGTCGGTCACGTCGGCCGCGTTGTCCGTGCGCGCCTGCACCGTGAAGATCTTCGCCCCCTGCGTGCTCCAACGCGTCGTCCAGCGGTGCGTGCGGCTGGAGTTGTGGATCACGTTGCCCATCGTGACGTCGCGGCCGCTGGCGTTGTTGTCCATCAGATCGGCGGCGGAACCGTCGAGCAGGGTGTTGAACGAGGCCTGCAAAGTGTCGCCGACCGCAGTCGAGTTGAAGTACACCCCCGAAGCGAACGTCTCGGGGTTGGTGTACGTCGCCGTGACCGTCACGTCGTCGTTCGTGCCCACGTAGATGTCGTTGGCCGTCACGTTGATCGTCGGCGTCGGCGTCGTGTCGCCGTAGGTCACGATCACGCACACGCCGCCGCGCACGAGTTGTCCAACGGGGATCGAGTCCGGCCACAGCTTGAGCTTCCAGTTGCCCGTCGGCGGGCTGTTGACCATGCGCACTTCGCTGTTGTCGATGTTGGAGATCTGCGCGACGTAGTCGCCCGTGCTCGCCGAGCCGGTGAAGGGCGCGGCGTCGAGGATCATGTCGACATCGTTGATCAGCGCTTGCGAAGCGCCCGCCGAAGCCGCCGCTTCCTTGTAGTGGTAGACGGCCGTCACGCGCGTGGCGCCCGGGTCGACGGTGAAGTCGAGCTCGACCGCGCCCGTGGTCCAGAACTGGTCGATGCCCCAGAAGAACAGCGCCTGCTGCGAGGTGCCGAAGTGCGCCTTGTACGCGTCGACGCGGCCCACGCCGTAGCTGTTGAGGTGGTCGGCGTCGCCGCTGGGCGAGTCGATCGTCTGGTCACCCTTCGAGAGCGTGCCGGCCATCAGCACGGCCGAGAGCACCGCGGGGTTGTAGCGCAGGAACGAGTAGTGCTCGCACAGCTGCGCGGCGATGCCCGAAACGAGCGGCGTCGACATGCTCGTGCCGCCCTTGAGCACGTAGCCGTTGGTCGTGCCGGCCTCCACCGACTCGATGCGCTGGCCGACCGCGGACAGATTCGGCTTCCAGCGGTTGTCGCCCAGCGGCCCACGGCTCGAGCCGGTCCAGATCGTGCCCGGATCGCCGACGCCGACGTCGTACCACTTGAGCGAGTTGCCCACGGTGAGCGCGTTCTTGGCCGAGGACTCTTCGCCGATCGTCTCGATGGCCGGACCTTCGTTGCTGGCCGACCAGATCCACAACTGGTCGTTCGCGAAGGCGTTGGCGTCGATCGTGCGGCAGTCGGTCTCGGTGCCGATGAAGGGCGTCGAGACGACGTTGGAGCTGTAGGAGTTGCTCACCACCATCGGCGCGGGAGACACGTTCGTCCCGTCGTTGTAGGACGAGTTCATGCGCGAGAGCCAGGTCGCGAACGACGCGTTGCCGCCCTTGCGCACGACGAACAGGCGCCGCGCGGTCGTGGCGCCCAGGCCCGGTGCGCCGCCCTGCAGGCTCGCGTCGACGTCGTCGTTGCCCGAAATCGTGCCCGCGACGTGCGAACCGTGGCCGTCGGTGTCGTCGAACGGATCGTCGGCGCCGGTGTAGTCCCAACCCACGGCCCACGCGTCGAGCGCCGTGTGCGCGGCGTAGTAACCCGAGTCGATGTAACCCGCTTGGGAGTTGGCGCTGGCGTCGTACGTGCCGCGCGTGCGGTCCGCGTTGCTCATCGCCATCGCTTCGTCGTGGTCGTAGTCGGGCTCGCGCTCGAGGTCGACGAACTGCACGAAGTCGAGCGCGAGCAGTTCCTCGAAGCGCTCGGCGGGAACCTTGGCGCGGAAGGCGCGCACCGACTCAGTCCACACGCCGACTTCGACGCCGAGTTCCGCCAGCCGCTGGTGCTGCCAGCCGTTGGCGAACGTGTCGTACGCGTCGTACTCGGGGTTGCCGCGCTTCTTGTTGCCGTCGGGATCACACTCCATGGCGAGGCCGACGAGCACGCGCTCGGAAGCCGCGCACAGATCGCTCTCGAAGACGTTGATGTGCACGTCGAGCAACGCGCCCGGCTCGGCCTTGGCCAGCGTCGCGCTCACGTCGGGATGGAGCTTCTGCCAGGTCTGCACCGCGCCGACCCAGCGCACGAAGTCGAGGTTCGCGAGCTGGTCGAGGCGCGCGGGGTCGAAGCTCACTTTGAGCGTGTAGAAGGGGTGGAACTCGAGCACCTTGGCGCCGAACGACTCGAGCTCGCGCACGCGGGCTTCGGTCATGCGCTTTTGGAACATCACGAAGCCGTAGGTGCGCGCGTCGCCGCGGCCGTCCTGCGGCAACGCAGCGCAGATCTCGATCAGGCGCGGATCGAGGCGCTCGCCCGCGGCCGGGAAGTGCTTGCCGGCGGCGAAGCCCAGGAAGAACGGGTCGCCGCTGGCCGGCGCGACCTCGCGGTCCGCGCCCTCGCCCACTTCGTAGACGGCGGCGTTGGGCAGCGGGATGGCGTCGGAATCGTTGTGCTCGCCGACGACGCGCGGGACGCCGATGACCGCGTCGCGCTCGTCGCCCGGACGTTGGAGGGAAAGCAGCTCAGCGCCTTGCGGCGCGAGCAACGCCAGGGAAATCAGAAAGGTCATGGAGGGACTCGTGAGTTCGAGGGTCGAGAGCGCGCGGGAGCGGGAGCCCAGGGCTCCGAGGGCCGTCGATCGCGCTGTCGACGTGCCTGGGAATTCCCATCCAGGGCCCCGCCGCGCCGTTACGACGGCCGTGCGAAATTCCGCGCCGCCCCGCGCCGAGCGCCCCGAAACGGTGCGCGCCGCCGCCCCCCGGGAAGGGAGCGGCGGCGCGCGTGCGGCCCGCGGAGGGGCCTGCGGCCGATCTGCCGTTCTGGCGCGGCCTACTGGCACACGGTGAATTGCACCGCGTTGGACAGGCCCGTCGTCGAGGGGCTGGCCGGGTCGCGCATCCAGTACTGCGCGTAGACCGTCTCACCCGGATCGATCCCGAACAGATTCATCTGCGCGGTCGTGAAGGTGAACGAGTAGCTGCCCGTGCAACTCGTGCCCGTCGCCGGCCCGCCGGAGCTCTGCGAGGGCGTGCGCACCGTCGGCGACGCCACGCACAGCGTTCCGCCCTGGAAGGGCGAGCTGAGCGGCGCGGACCCGAAGAACAGCAGGCCGAAGCGCTGGTTGATCACCTGCGAGCAGGAGATCGTCAGGTTGCCGGCGCTCTTGGAGGGCGAACCGCTCGCGCTGATCGCCGGCACGCAGCCCAGGCTGTTGGTCTTGCCCGTGCAGTAGGTCGTCGCAGCGGCGGGCGTGATGTAGATCGGCCCGTAGTGGAACTGGTTCTGTCCGTTGCCGGCGATGTCGTAGGGCCGGATGTGGAAGTACCAGGGCTGCGTCGACGGCGCGAGGCTCGTCGTGAAGCTCGTCGCCGCAGCGCCGCTCTCCAGGCTCGCATTCGGCGTCGTGCTCGGGTTGTGGTCCCACAGGTACGACGCACCCGCCACGCCCGAGCCGCCGCCGTCGGTCATCGGATCCCACACGACGGTCACGCTCGGATTGCAGGAGTACGAGCCGAGCGCGTGGGTCGTCGAGTTCAACCCCGTGATGTAGTTGGGCTGCACGCCGTCGTAGCGGATCGGACCGTACGACACGTAGCTCGCGTTCCAGTTGCCGCTGACGTCGACCGGGCGCAGGCTGTAGAAGAACGTCCCGAAGCTACCGGGCAGCGTTGTCACGTAGCTGTTCACCGCGCCGATGTCCTGCGAGGTGTTCGGCAGCGCGGCGAGGCCTTGCAACACGTGGCTGTAACCGTCGACGCCCGACAGGTTGTCCGCACCCGGCGTCCAGTTCAGCGTGAGGTTCGGCGAGTTGCGCCACACCCCGGCCGGGTGCGTCGCCGAGGTCAACCCGGTCGGCAGCGCGGGCGGCGTGCCGTCGACGACGATCGAGACCGAGTCGACCTTGTCGTTCCAGTTGTCCGAGCGAGCCGCGACGCTGAAGCTCTTGACGCCCTCCGTGGCCCAGCGCGTGGTCCACGTCACGCTGCGCGAGTCGTTGGGCCGGATGCTGCCGACGAGCACGTCGCGGCCGAGTTGCTGGTTGTTCATGTAGTTCGCCGTGGCGCCGTCCTCGAGCACGCCGGTCGCGTTCTGCAGCGTGTCGCCGCTCGACGTCGAGTCGAAGAACACCGCGGACGCGACGTACTCGGGATTGAAGGCCGTGGCCGCGATGGTCACGTTCTCGTTGGGCTTGATCGCCGTACTCGAAGCCGTGACGTTCAACGTCCCGTTGGGCGTCGTGTCGTCGTAGTGCACCAGCACCGCGAGTCCCACGCGCGTGTTGCTCGTCGCGCTCCGCGGGTGGACCTTGACGCGCCAGTTGCCCGCGATCGGGTTGTTGATCAGGCGGATCTCCGTGTTGTCGAGCGAGCTCTGCTGCGCCGAGTACTCACCGGTGTTGGTGCTCGCGCTGTTTCCGCCCGTCGGGCTGTCGATCCACAGGTCGAGGTCGTTGACGAGCGCCTGCGACGCGCCCGAGCTGGCCGCGACCTCGTGGTAGTAGAGGCACACGGACATCAGCGTCGCGCCCGCGGGCACCGGCACGTCGACGTAGTTGCCCGCGCCGGTTCCCTGCGTCCAGCCCCAGAAGTACACGTCGCCCGGCCCGTAGTGCGCCTTGTACGCGTCGAGCCGTCCCGCGCCCCAGTTGTCGAGGTGCGACGAAGTCGGCGAGGTGAGCAGGATGTTGTCCTTGGTCATCGCGCTGGCCATGAGCAGCGCGCCGGTCGTGACCGCGTTGTGGCGCAGGAACGCGTGGCGCTCCATGAGCTGCGCGGCGACGCCCGTGACGTGCGGCGCGGCCATGCTCGTGCCGCTCTTGAGCACGTACCCCGAGAGGTTGTCGGCGTCGCACGAGAGGATGCGCGTCGCCGGCGCGGACAAGTTGGGCTTCCAGCGCGCGTCCGCTGTGGGCCCGCGGCTCGAGGCCGTGTACATCTCGCCGGGATCCTCGACGCCCTCGGCGTAGTCGCGCACGCCGCCGACCGTGAGCACGTTCTTCGACGAGGCTTCGATGTTGACCGTGCTCGCGCCGGGGCCTTCGTTGCCGGCGGCGAACACGTGCAGCTGCGTGTTCGCGTAGATGTTGGCGTCGATCGTCCGGCAGTCGGCCTCCGTGCCGAACGCGCCGCCGACCGGGGCATCCGTCCCCCACGATTGGTTGAGCACGTGCGGCCGTGCAGTGACGTTGCCCGAGCCGTCGGTGTAGCTCGAGTCGAACGATCCCATGATCGTCGACATCGACGCGCCGCCGAACCAGCAGCCCGTGCCGTAGAAGAGCTTCGTGTTGAAGAAACGCGTCGTGGCGAGGTTCGCGGCGCCCGCGGCCGCGCCTTCGTAGCTGTCCTCGACGGCGCCCGAGCCCATGATCGTGCCCGCGACGTGCGTGCCGTGGCCGCACAGGTCGTCGGTAGTGGACTCGGACGAACCGGCGAGGTCCGAAGCGGTCCAGTAGAAGCCCGTCAGGCCCTGGTGCGAGTACTCGATCCCCGAATCGCCCTGGCCGACGATCGCGGGGCCCGCGCCATTCCAGAACTGGCGCGTGCGGTCCGCGAGCACCATCGGCATCGACTCGTCGTGCGCGAGTTCGGGCACGCCCTGCGGCTCGATGAACTGCACGAAATCGAGCGCGACGAGCGCCTCGAGTTGCGTCGGCGAGAGGCGCGCGCGGAAGGCGCGGATCGAATCGACGTACTCGAACACCTCGACGCCAAGCGCTTCGAGTGCGCGCTGCTGCCAGCCGTTCGACATCCACGCCTTGGGGCCGATGTTCGGATCTTCGACGCGCTCGACGCCGTTCGGTCCGCCGAGTTCCACCGTTCCCACGCGGCGCCAGGTCGACTCGGCGCACAGGTCCGAATCGAACACGTTGATGTAGCTCTCGAGCAGTTCGCCGTCGCGCAGTCTCTCGCGCGCCTCGCCCATCGAACGGTGCACCTTCTGCCAAGGCTGCGCGACGCCGACCCAGCGCACGAAGTCGAGGTTCGCGAGCGTGTCGAGCGCCGCGGGAGCGAAGGCGACCTTGAGGCAGTAGTGCGGATGGAACTCGAGCACGCGCGCTCCAGCGTCGGCCAGAGCCTGCACTCGCGCCTGCGTGATGCGCTTGTCGAACATCACAAAGGCGTAGGTCTCCTGGCTCGGCCGACCGTCGGCGTAGTGCGAGCGCAGCGCCTCGAGCAGCAGCGGATCGATGCGCTCGCCCTCGGGCGGGAAGTGCTTGCCGGCGGTGAAGCCCAGGAAGAACGGATCGCCGCTGGCCGGCGCGACGATGCGGTCGCCGTCGGCGTCGGCTTCGACGAGCGCGGGATTGGGCAGCGGCACGCCGTCGTCTTCGAACTCGACGGGGACGCTGACGAACGGACCGTCGACGAACAGCCGGTCGGGCGGCCGAGTGGGAGCGGGCGTGAGTTCAGCCTGGGTCGGAACGAGGAGCGGGGCGAGGACGAAGAGGTTGGCGGGGTTGTTCATGGTGGCGGCGGGGCTCGGGGGCCCCACGGAGGTGATCCGCGCCTCGCGCGCGCCGTTACGCGCCCTCGCGCAGCTGCTCCGAAAAATCACGGCGCAACCGAGCGTGGACGCGCCTGAAACGACGCGCAAACTCGTTGCCGCACGAGCTCCGCCGCGTTCGATCACCGGCGCTTTGCGCTGCGATCGGCGCTTGGTCCACGGCGGCAGCGCAGCGACGCCGATAGGCTCGCACCACGATGTCGAACCGACTGCAGGCCCTGGAACGTGCGCTCGCCGAACTCGAGCGCGAAGGCGCGCTGAGCGCCGAACAGCGCTCGCTCGTCGCCGCGCGGCTGCGCGCGGTCTGGAACGAGCGGCGCGTGGACTTCGCCGCCGTCGTCGCTGCTTTCGGCGGACTGTTGATCGCCGCCGGGCTGCTGTACCTGGTGGGCTACAACTGGGAGCTGCTCGGCAAGGCCGCCAAGCTGGCAATCGTGTTCGGCGTGTGGTTCGGCCTGCACTGGGCCGGTTGGCGCCTGACGGAGCGCGGCGAGCATCCGCTCGTCGGGCGCGGACTCACGCTCGCCGCGGTCGCGGCCTTCGGCGGCGCGCTCGGGCTGGTGGCGCAGATCTACAACCTCTCCGCGCACTACCCGCACGCCGCGCTGCTGTGGTGGACGCTCAGCATTCCGATCGCGCTCGCCACACGCTCGCGCGCCGTGCTCGAGCTGGTGCTGGCGCTCGCCCTGGTGTGGGCCGGCTGGCACACCGGCGTGTGGATCGAGGATCAACCACGCCCTCAATTCGCCGCTTGGCTGGCCAACTTCACGCTCGTCGGCGCCGCGCTCGCCGCGTTGCTGGCGGCGCTCGTGGCGCTGTGCGACGGCACGCGCTTCGCGGCCTTCGCGCCGACGCTGCGCCGCCCGATCGTGCTGCTCGCCGCGAGCGCACCGTTCGTGCTCGCGTTCGAGGAAGCGTGGACTGGAGCGCACGCAGGGTGGCCTGACGCGGACGCGGCGGTCGGCGCCGGCGAGTTGCTAGCGCGTCTCACGCCGGTGTGGGCGGCCTGCGGCGCGGCGGCGCTCGTGCTCGCTGTCGCCACGCTGCGCGCGCGCGGAGCGCATGTCGCGATCGGCTGGGGACTGCTCGCGGCGACGGTGGCGCTCGCGCTGCTGGCGTTGTTCGCGCCGTACTGGCTGCCGCTCGTCGCCAACCTCGTCCTCTTCGGCGGCGCACTGACCGCGATCGCACTCGCCGCGCGGCTGGGGCGCGCGCCGCTCGCCACCGCGGGCGTCGTGCTGTTCCTCGCGGGAGTCGTCGCGCGCTACTTCGAATACCTGTGGGACAAGCTCGACGGCGCCTTCGCGTTCCTCGCCACCGGCGCGCTGCTGCTGGGCGTCGCGTGGGTGTTCGAACGAGGCCGCCGCGCTGCGCGCACGCAACTTGGAGCCCTGAACCAATGAACAACTCGTTGAAGTATTGGCTGGCCGTTGCGCCGTCGTTCCTCGCCGTCGCGGGCATCGCCTTGCGCGCGGAGCTGCTCGCCGCGCACGCGGTGGAAGTGCGGCTGGAAGTCGCGCCGTTCGATCCGATGGACCCGCTCGCGGGGCGCTACATCGCGACGCCGCTCGCGATTGCGCGGCTCGCTGTGGACGAGCTGCGCAACGAATGTCCGCAGGCGCAGCTCGGGGACGACGTATGGGTGGAGCTCGAGCCCGCGTCGCCGTTCTGGCGGCCGACTGCGCTGCACGGCGCGCCGCCGCCGGACGCTGTCGCGCTGCGGGGGGTCCTGCGAGGTCAGTGGGAGAACTCCTGGACCCTCGACTACGGAGTGGAGCGCTTCTTCATTCCGGCCGACGCCGCCGACCCGAGCGCGCTGAACAACGTCTCGCGCCCCCAGCTGCTGGCGGTCGTGCGCGTCGAGCGCGGCGGAGCGGCGCTGCTGGCGGACCTGCTCGTCGACGGCGAACCGTACGCGCTGTGGAACGCGCGCCAGCCGCGTCCGGCTGCAGGCGAGCGCTGAACGACGCGCGCCCGGCCGCTGCGACCGCTGTCGTGCGATTTCGGGTGCGATTTCGGGGCGCGATTTCGGGGCACGATTTCGGGCGCGAGCTCGACCGAGGTGCGGCGACAGAGCGACGCAGGGGAAACGAAGGAGGCGAAACGGCGCGAGCGCGGCGGACTAGAGCGCGTGCGGCGCGTCGGACGACGCCCCATCGCTCGGGCGGGGCGGTGCGGCGGCCAGCGGCGGAGGCCTCTGGTCGGCGTGCTCCTGCGCGATCAAAGCGCTCGCGTCCACATCCACCAGACCCCGCTGGACCAGCGCGTGGATGCGCTCGAGCAACTCGGCCGCCAGCGGCGGATACGCACGGCACAGCTCCTCGAGCACCGCCGGGCCCTCGCCCTCGATGCGCTCGAGGCACTCGAAGGTGAGCTGTTCGAGCTGCGCCTCGCGCGCGCTCGTGTGCGATCCCCTGCCATGCTCCCGTGAATCCACTGCGCTCCGTGAAAACAGCTCGTCCCGTGAAACCAACTCGTCCCGTGCGTCCGCTTCGGCCGGCGCCACTGCGGGCTTGAATCCGCGGCCCGCGCGCCGCGTTACGAAACGTTCATGGATTCTCGAGTTTGCGCACCAGCGCTTCGAAGCGCGGGTCTTCCCGCAGCACGCCGAGGTCCCGCGCCGTGCGCAGGCGCGCAGCGTCGTCGAAGCCGCCTTGGATTGCGGCCGCGAGCATCTCCAGGCCCAGCTCGCGCGCGCGGCCTTCGATCTCCGCGGCGCCCTTCCCGCGCGCTGCGACGCTGATCTTGCCGAGCACTTCGACGCACTCGTACAGCACGTCGGGCCGGCCGGTCGTGTGCTGTCGCCCTTCCACCACCAGTTCGAGCGCCGTCTCCAACTCGCCCGCCGCACGCCGCGCGCTGGCGCGCATGAACAGCGCGCTGGCGAGCCCGGCCTTGACGCCTGCGTGGCCGCCGGTCGCCTCGAGCGCCTCGCGCAGCAGCTCGACGGCGCGCGTCGAGTCCGCCTCGGCCTCGTCGAGCCGCCCGAGTTCGGTCGCGATTCCGCTGCGGATCGAGAGTGCGACGCCGAAGAAGTAGCCGTATTCGATGCGCTCGGGGTAGCGCTGGAAGAGCTGCTCGAGCGCCGCCACCGACTCGCGCGCGAACTTGTCCGCGCCGGTGAAATCGCCGCTGTTGGCGGTGTGCGCAGCGAGGTTCAAACCGATCACCGCGAGGCGCTTGCGCTGCTCGGGATCCTCGGGGAAGTCGTTCGCGAGCGAGCGCGCTGCGTCGAGCCCTTCGGAGAGCACACGCGTCGCGCGCAGCGCATCGGAGTTCGTCATCAGGCGCAAGCCGTAGTTGTTGGCGAGCTCAATCATCTGCTCGCGCACGCGGACCGAATGCGGCGCCTTGGTGAGCACGCGCTCGAGCAACTCGAACGACTCGGCGTAGTGGCGATCGGCATCGTCCATGCGCGAGAGGTGCACGAGCACCTGGGCCGCGGCGGAAAGCGAGCCGGACAGGGCCAGTTCGAGGTCGGTGTCGTCGACCGCGAACTCGCGCAATTTCCGCGCGAGCGTCAGCGCTTGCTCGTACAGCGACAGGCTTTGCTCGGTCTCGCCGCGCGAGTAGACGGCGTAGGCCAGCGAGTAGCGCAGCAGCACCAGGTCGATGCCTGCGCGCAGCCGCTGCGGGTCGCTGAAGTCCTCCTCGCTGAGGATGGCGATCGACTCGCGCCACAGCGCCTCGGCGTTTTCGCCCTCGCCCGCCGCGTTCGCCTGCACGGCGAGCTGGCCGAGCGCGCTGGCCAGCGTGTGGCGCGTCTTGAACGTGTCGTCCGTGCGCCGCGCCTCGCGCAGGAGCTCGACCGCGCGCGTGTGGCGCGCGCGCGCTTCGTCGAAGCGCCCGAGCTCGCCCAGCAGGTCGCCGATCGAGCGTTCGGTGTAGGCGCGCTCGCGTGCGAGCTCGGCGCTGCCCGAGGACTCCGACTCCATCTGCGAGTAGAACTCGAGCGCCTTCTCGAGCAGCTTGCGCCGCACCGGCTGCATCTGCGGCACGTCCGCCAGCGCATCGGCGCCCGTCTCGGCCAGCATCTGCTCCACCGCCACGCGCGCGCGCTCGAAGTTGGTCTGCGCGAGCTGGCGCTCGAGCGTCTCGCGCTGCAGCGCGCCGCCCAGTTCGACGTTGGCGCGCGACAGCTCGGCGCCGCGGCGCTCGATCTCCGCGTTCGCAGCGCTGAGCTCGCTGTTGAGCTTGCGCTGCTCCTCGGCCGCGCGCGCCTGCAGCACGCCGTAGGTAGCGGGCCCGCCGATCGCGACCACCAGCGCGAGCGCGGCGGATAGAGCGCGCGCCGGATGGCGCCGGGACCAGCGCCAAGCGCGTTCGAACCATCCCAGCGGCCGCATCGCGATCGGCCGCCCCTCGAGCAGGTTCGTGAGGTCGTCGCCGAAGGCGCGCGCGCTCTTGTAGCGACGCTCGAGCTCGACCGACATCGCCGCGCCGCACACGGTTTCAGCGTCGAGCGAGAGGCGCGAGTTGAAGCGGCGCGGCGACTGGGCGGCGCCGGCCAGGATCTGCTGCACGATCTCGGTCACTCCCGCGCCCGAGTACGGCAGGCGCAGCGTGAGCAGCTCGTACAGGCTCACGCCGAGCGAGTACACGTCGGTGCGCGCATCCGCTTCCGAAGCCTTGCCGCTCGCGAGCTCGGGCGACATGTAGGCGGTCGAGCCCATCAACGCCCCGGCGCCGGTCAAGCGCTCGGCGCCGCGCTGCGAGGCGAGTCCGAAGTCCACCACCAGCGCGCGGCCTTCGCGCGTGAGCATCACGTTCGAGGGTTTGATGTCGCGGTGCACGACGCCGCGCGAGTGCGCATGCTCGAGCGCGGCGCACACCTGGCGCACGAGCTCGAGGCAGGCCTCGATCCACGGCCGCTCGAACAGCGCGCCCTCGACCGTTCCCGTCCACGCGCAGGCGAGGTCGCGACCCGTGAGGGTGTGCGGAGCGCGACCGCGCAGCCGGCGCAGCACCTCGTCGAGCGAGACGCCGTCGACCAGCTCCATCGCGTAATACGGCACGCCGCGCTCTTCGCCGCAGGCGAACACGGCCGCGATCCCCGGATGCGAGAGGCGCGCGACGGCCTCCACCTCGCGCCGGAAGCGCTCGCGCGCGCCGTCGAAGTAGAGCTGCTCCGGGCGGATCAGCTTCAGCGCGACTTCACGCCCCAGCGAGCGCTGCTGGGCGCGGAACACCACGCCCATTCCGCCGCCGCCCAGACGTTGGAGCAGACGGAAATCGCCGAGTTCCTCGGGAAACGGTTCGGACGCATCGGCGCTGACGAGCAGCCCGGCGGATTCGAGCGCGCGGATGCGCTCGGCGACCGTGGCGTCCCGTGCGCGCGGGTGGCGGCGCGCAAATTCTTCAAGACTCCGGCACAGGCCCTGTTCGCGCTCCTCGAGATACAGGAACACCAAGTCCTCGTCGGCGGCCTCGCCTCCGCCAGCGCTCGTGGAGCGTGATTCCATGCGTCGGGCGGAAGTCTACGACGCTCGAACAGGGGTATGCTTCGTTCTGGCGGCGACAGGACTCGAATCCTCGGGACGGCGCCCCGCACCCATGAACGACGACGTCGGCCAACTCGCCGAACGCGCGGCCGCTGGCGACCGCGCCGCGCTGGATCGCCTGCTCGAGCTGTACCTGCCCGAGTTGCGCGCCTTCGTGCGGCTGCGCGCCGGCGCGGTGGTGCGCGCGCGCGAGTCCAGTTCCGACATCGTGCAGTCGGTGTGCCGCGAAGTGATCCAGCACGCCGATCGGTTCCAGTTCCCGAGCGAGCCGGCCTTCAAGCAGTGGCTGTACACAACGGCGCTGCGCAAGATCGTCAACCGCAAGGACTTCTACTTGGCGCAGAAGCGCGACGCGCAGCGCGAGATCCCGATCTCGAGCGGCGACGGATCGGACGCCGACCAGCGCCTCGCGGCCTGCTACCGCTCGTTCTCGTCGCCCAGCCGCCAGGCGATGGTCAAGGAAGAGATCGCGCGCGTCGAGAAGGCCTTCGAGGAATTGCCCGACGAGTACCGCGAAGTGATCACGCTAGCGCACGTGGTCGGGCTTTCGCGCGCGGAGATCGCGCAGCAGATGGGCAAGAGCGAGGGCGCCATCCGCGTGCTCCTGCACCGTGCGTTGGCGCGCGTTTCGGCCTTGCTCGCGGACCCCGAGCCGCCGCCCGCGGCGCCCTGAGCGCACGCCGTCGATGGAACTCGCCTTCCACGGAGCGACCGGCGGCACGACAGGTTCGTGCCACCTGCTGCGCGCCGGCGGAAGAACGATCCTGCTCGAATGCGGGCTGTTCCAGGGCCGGCGCGCGAGCACCTACGGCCGCAACCTGCGCTTCGGCTTCGAGCCACGCGAGATCGACGCGGTCATCCTGAGCCACGCGCACATCGACCACTCGGGAAGGCTGCCGTTGCTCGTGCAGCGCGGCTTCGACGGCCCGATCTACGCCACCGCTGCGACGCGCGACCTGTGCGACGCGATGCTGCGCGACTCGGCCAACATCCAGCTCAAGGATGCGGAGTTCTTGAATCGCCAGCGCCTCCTCGAGCGCGTCCGCGGTCGGCGTCCGCAGCGCGCACGCTGGCGCCGCGGCGACGACGATCCGCCTTCGCTCGGACCTTCGAATCCTGCCAAGCGCGAGATCCTGCCGCTGTATCTCGAAGAAGATGTCCGCGCGACGCTCAAGCTGTTCCGCGTGCGCGAATGCGGCGCGTGGTTCACGCTCGGCCCGCGCCTGCGCGTGCGGTTGCACGACGCCGGGCACATCCTCGGCTCGACCTGGGTCGAACTCGAGAGCACCGAGCGCGCCGGCGTGCGGAGGCTGGTGTTCACCGGCGACTACGGGCGGGCGCAGCCGATCCTGCGCGATCCGACGCCGCTCGCGGCCGGCGACGTGATGATCGCGGAGAGCACGTACGGCGCGCGCTCGCATCCGCCGACGGACGATACCGACGCCCAACTGGGCGCCGCGGTCGAACGACTGCTGCAGCGCGGGCGCGGCAAGCTGCTCATCCCCGCCTTCGCGGTGGGCCGCACGCAGCACGTGCTGCACGCGCTCGAAGCGCTCTTCGAACGCCGCCGCGGTCCCGCGTTGCGCGTGGTGGTCGACAGCCCGCTCGCCAAACGCGCGACCGAGATCGTCGCTGCGCACGCGGAGTGTTTCGACGAGGAGGCGCTCGCGCGGCTCGCCCGCGTGCAGAGCGGCGCGTCCAAACGCCTGCACGTGTCGTTCACCGAAACGGTCGACGACTCGAAGATGCTCAACCGCGACGAGGGTCCGGTGATCATCGTGTCGGCCTCGGGGATGATGGAGTCGGGGCGCATCCTCCACCATCTCGCCTGGAGCGTGTCGTCGCCCGACACCGAGATCGCGATCGTCGGTTACCAGGCGCGCGGCACGCTCGGGCGGCGCCTCGTCGACGGCGAGAAGGAAGTCAACATCCTGGGCCACCGCTACGCCGTGCGAGCACGGGTCACGACGCTCAACGGCTTCTCCGCACACGCAGACCGCGAAGGACTGATGAACGCGCTGGTCCCGCTGGCGAGCCAGGTCGAGACGCTGTTCCTCGTGCACGGCGACAACGACCAGCGCCTGCCGCTGGCGCGCGCGCTGCGCTCGGCCGGCTTCGTGCGCGTCGAGTGCCCCGTGAACGCGGCCACCTGGAACGTGTGAAGGCGGCGGAGCGTTCGAGCCCCACCGCCTTCGTTAAGCGCGCGTCGACGTGCGTCACTCGCACATCACGATCGCCATCGCGTCGGTGAGTCCCGTGCCGAAGCTCGACTGCGGATCGCGGTACCAGTACTGCGTGAAGACCACGCTGCCCGGCGCCGTCCAGCCGAAGCTCGCCGCGTAGGCCTGCGTGAAGGCGAAGTCGAAACTGCCGCTGCAGTCCGCTCCGCCGGGCGAACCGCCCGAGTTGAGCACCGGCGAGCGGTAGGTCGCGCCGCCGACGCACTTGAGCCCGCCTTGGAACGGGACGGCCGTCTCGCTGAAGCCCCAGAACAGCAGGCCCGCCTTGTTGTTGATGATGTTGCTGGCGTACAGGTGTAAATCGTCCTGGCCGCTGGCGCTGATCCGGCCGCTCATCGACATCGTCGGTAAGCAGAACTGGCTGTTGAGCTTGGGGCTGCACAGCGGCCAACCTCCAGCGCTCATCACCGAGAAGGGACCGGCGTGCACGGTCGCGCTCGCGTTGCCCAGCGTGTCGACGGCCCGCACGTGGAAGTAGTACGTCGTGAACGAGTCCGGCGCGTAGAAGGCGTCGCCCGTGAAGGAGCTCTCGATCGACGCGTCGGGATCGGTGTCGAAGGCCTGGTCGAACACATACGAGTACCCGGCGAGTCCAACGCCCGCGTCGAACGCGGCGTCCCATTGCACGGCGACGACGTTGTTGCAGCTCCACGCATCCACCGGATGCGTGCTCGAGAGCACGTTCGTCGGCTCGCTCGGCGGCGTGCTGTCGACGAACACGAAGTTGCTCACCGCGCTCGCGTTCGCGTTGTCGGCGAACAACGCCGTGTCGACCTGCTTCCAGCCGTCGCTGTACCACGCGTACTGAAAACTCGCCGAGCGCGAGTTGCCGTTGAGGATGTCGCCGAGCAGGCACTCGTCCGAGAAGTTGCTGTTGTCCGACAGCGAGTCGAACGGCCCATCGTTGAGGTAACGCCAAGAGTCGACGAGCCACGCTCCGCCCGAGGGGAACATGCGGATGTGCGCCGCCGAAGCCACCCAATTGGGGTTGTAGACCGTCGGCGTGAACGTCACCACGTCGCCCTGGCGCACGTAGTGCGAACTCACGGCCACACCCAGGTTCACGGTCGGCGTCGTGTCGCCGTAGATCGCGAACGTGCTCACGCCGAAACGGCCCGTGGAGGTCGCGCTGTAGGGATGCGCCTTCCAGCGGTACCAACCGGCGGGCGGATTCTCGATGTAGCGAATCTCCGTGTTGTTGCGGCTCGACTGCCCGGCGTTGTACTCGCCGGTGTTCGTGCCGCTGGTGAAGGGCTCGCGGTCGATCCACAGGTCCCAGTCGTTGAGCGCGGCCTGCGACGCGCCCGCTGAGGCGGCCTGTTCGTGCCAGTTCATCACGACCACCAGGCGCGTGCAGCTCGGTGAGACGTACACGTCGCCGTAGGTGCCCTGTCCGGCGTTCAGCGTGAAGCCCCAGTTGGTCCAACCGGAGTCGAAGCTGTTCAAGCTCGCGTGGTAGGCCTGGATGCGGCCGGCGCCGTAGGTGTCGAGGTGCCCGTTCAAGTGCGTGGAGATCACCGTGTTGTTCTTGGGGATCGCCGTCGCCATCAGGTTCGCCGCGATGCGCGCGGGCGCGTTGCGGAAGAACGCGTGATGGTCGCACATCTGCGCGGCGACGCCGGTCACGTGCGGCGCGGCCATGCTCGTCCCGGCCTTGTTCGTGTAGCCCGTGGACGAACCGGCCTGGAGCGAGCGCACCCAGTCGCCCGGAGCGACCACGTTGGGCTTCCAGCGCGAGTCCCCCATCAAGCCGCGGCTGGAGAAGCTCGAGAGCTCACCGGGATAGCTCGAGCCGCTGCGGTAGTCGTTGACGCTGCCGACCGTGAACGCGTTCTTGGCGCCGGCCTGCAGTCCGACGCTGCCCGCAGCCGGACCGTCGTTGCCGGCCGCGAACACGTAGAGCTGGTTCTGCCAAAAAACCTCTTCGTCGAGGATGCGCGCGTCGTACTCGGAACCGACCCACGCGGCCCCGTTCGGCGAAGAGCCCCAAGAGTTGTTGACGATCATGGGGCGCGCGCTCGTCTGGTACGGAGCGCGCATGACGCTCATCGCGCCGGCGAAGTCCACCGCTTGCGTTCCGCAGCCCATGAGGATCTTGGCGTTGTAGAGGCGCGCGAACTGGCCGTTGGCGCCGATGCCCGGCGCCATGCCGCGGTGCTCCGGCGAAGCCGAACCATCGCCTGCAAAGGTGCCGGTCACGTGGGTTCCATGACCGCACGGATCGTCCCAGGCGCCGGTCGTGCTGCCCGAGAAGTCCCAGCCGACGCCGTTGACGTGGAACGCCAGGTCCCAGTGCGTGAGCGAGAGCCCGGTGTCGAGGATGCCGACCGGCACGGGGAAGTAGGTGTTGCCGTTCGCGTAGTAGCGCGCGCTGTCGGCCATGATCATCGCGCTGGTGTCGTCGTGCAGCGGCTGCGCGAGCGGCACTTCCTCGACGAATTGCACGAAATCGAGCGCGCTCACGAGCGGCAGCGCCGCCGGCGCACCGCGGACGCGGAACGTGCGCTGAGCGTCGTCGTACACGCCGACTTCGAGCCCCAGCGCTTCGAGCGCGCGCTGTTGCCAGCCGTTCGAACGTTGGCTGCGGGCTGCGTAGCTCGCATCGCCCTCGCGCGGCGCTTCGCCCGCGTCGACGATGCTCGGCGCCGGACCGACCACGCTCGTCGCGAGCGGCGAGAGATCGGATTCGTAGACGCTCACGTACATGTCGACGAGCCCGCCGTCGCGCACGGCCTCACAACGACGCACCAGGCTCGGATGGACCTTCTGCCAGGCGCGCGGACTGCCGATCCAACGCACGAAGTCCAGTTCGGCCAGTTGGTCGAGTTGCTGCGGCGGGAAGGCGACCTTGACCGTGTAGTGCGGATGGCGGCCGAGCACGCGGCAGCCGAGCGACTTGAGGAGCTCCAGACGCTCGGCGGTGATGCGCTTGGAGAACATCACGAAACCGAAAACGGTCGGCGCGGGCCGCGCGTCGCCGGGCTCGAGACGGATCTCGCTCAGCAGCTGCGGATCGATGCGTTCGTCCGCCGGCGGGTAGTACGCGCCGGCGACGAAGCCGAGGAAGTCCGGCGAACCGCTGTCCTTGGACTCGCCGTCGCCCGGGCCGGGCACGCGATCGGGCAGTTCGACGTCGAGGATCGGAGTCGGACCACCGTCGTGGCGCTGCTCGGCGGCGGGCGGGGCGGCGACGGGGCCGAGCGGCGCTTGCGCACGAAGTGCACGGGAGGGAGCCAGCAGCGTGAGCGCAGCCAGCGCGATGGAAGATCGAGACGAGAGGTGCATGGCGAACGGAACCTGGTTGGGAGACGACGGCCACCGGTGGCGGCCTCACGCACCCCTGCGAGGCGCAGACCCCGCTCGCGCACAACACGATCCGGAAAAAAACGCGCGCGCCGAGCAGATCAGCGGACGTTCGACGCGGCTGGCGCGCAGCCCCCCGCCGCGCACGGGCCTGCGCTCCGACGGCGCGCGCGCGAGGCGGCTCAGCGCGGCTCGCGCACGGTGAATCCGCGCGTCTGGAAGCCCTGCGCGCGCAGCGCAGCTTCGAGCTCCGCTCCATCGCGTGCGCCGCGCTCCTCGAAGCTCGCTCCGCCCGCGGCCGAACCGGCGCGCCGCACCGCGACCACGACCGGCAGTTCGCCGCACCCGACCGGCGTCAGGAAACCGCGCTGGAAACGAACGCGCAGCGCGGGACCTTCCCCCACGAGCGCGAAGCGCGGCGCGGGAAGCACATGCTCGCCGGGCGCGAGGTCCGCGCCCTCGTACAGCCGCTCGGCGCGGCCCGGCGCGGTCAAGGCCGCGACCACGACCTCGGAGCGTTCGACGAGCCGCAGCGGAACGACGAAGTAGCCGGCCTCGAGCGCCGGAAGCGGCGCCGCGAGCGAGCGCTGCACCTGCGCGCGTTCGACCTCGCTCGCCAACTCGACGAAGCGCTCCGGCGCGACGTTCGACTCCGCGGCGCCGCCGCGCACACTCTCGAGCCCCGCCGTCGACAGGCCGGCGAGTTGCTCGTGGGCCTGAACCCACTCGCGCGCGCCTTCGTGACTGGTCGCGAGCGCGGCGACGAACAACGGCGCCTCGCGCCGCGCGACGCTGCTCGCGGCGGCCCAGATCAGCAGCCCAGCCGCCGTCGCGAGAGCGAAGGCCCACACCCACGGGGCCCGACGCCGCACGCGGTCGGTCTGCTGCTGCGCCTGGTGGGTAGCCTCGCGCAGCAGCTCGTCGGTCTCGAGCAGGCGCCGCACGCGCGCGGCGAGCTCCGGCTCGGCCGCCAAGCGGCGCTCGAACTCGAGTTGCTGCTCCACGGGCAGCAAGCCGTCGAGATAGGCGACGCACAACGCGAGATCGTCGTCGGGCAGGTCGGCGCGGCGCGGCCGCGGAGGCAGGGCTGCACTCACGCGTCGACCCCTCCGGCGAGCCCCTTGCGTTCGAGGCATTCGCGCAGCGCCAGCAGCGCGCGGTGAACGCGCACGTGGACCGTGTTGCGGTGCACGCCCAAGTGCTGCGCCGCGGCCTCGCCTTCGAGACCGAGCTCGTAGCGCAGCTCCAGCGTGTCCCGCTGCTCGGCGTTCAGTCGCGAACGGCAGTCGGCCAGCGCCTCGAGCAACTGGCGGCGCTCCGCGAACTCACGCGGCCCCCGCGCGCGGTCGGCGGGTTCGAGGGGCAGGGATTGGAGCGGCGTGTGCACGGCTTTGGAGCGTTGGCGCTTGCGGAAGTCCGAGAGGACGCCCCAGGCCCGGTATTTCAGGAAAGCACCCAAATCCCTCGGCGCCTCGGCGCCACGGGCAACATAAGCGAGAAGCGAGCGGACTGCCTCCTGCGCGAGATCCGCCGCGTCGGCAGCCGGCGCACCGCGCCGCGCGAGCTCCGAGCGTGCGGTGGCGAGCGCCAGCGCTGCCAATTCATCGCGCGCCGTGCCAGCGACGCGCGCGCGTTGCCACAGCTCGAGTTCCGTCGGATCCGCCGCAGACATGCGAGCGCCAAGCTTCGCGCCGCGAGCGGCGGACGCAAGCCTCCGCGCTCAGGCGGCCAGCCGGAGCAAGCGCGGGCCGACCTCGCCCAGCGCGAGCACCTCTTCGGCGGCGCCGAGCGCAATCGCCTCGCGCGGCATGCCGAACACGACGCACGTAGCCTCGTCCTGGGCCACGGTGTGCGCCCCGGCGTTGCGCAGCGCAAGCATTCCGCGCGCGCCGTCGTCGCCCATGCCGGTGAGCAGCGCCGCGGAGCAGTTGACGCCGGCCACGCGAGCGCAGGACTCGAACAACACGTCCACCGACGGACGGTGGCGATTGACGCGTTCGCCGTCGAACACCCGCACACCGTAGATGGCGCCCGAACGGGTCAGCTCCATCTGCCTTCCGCCGGGAGCGATCAAGGCGTGACCGGTCAGGACGCGATCGCCGTCGCTGGCTTCCTTGACCTTGATGCGGCAGGCGGCGTCGAGCCGCTCGGCGAAGCTCTTGGTGAACTTCTCGGGCATGTGCTGGACGATCACGATGCCCGGCGCGTCGGCGGGCATGGCGGTCAGCAGATCCATGAGCGCGTCGGTTCCGCCGGTCGAGGCGCCGACCGCGATCACCTTGTTCGTGGTGCGCAGCATCGCGCCCGTGCTCGCGGATTTGTCGAGGGCCGGCCGAGCCGCGGGCAGCGGCGCCCGCGCGCGCAACTTGGCGCGCGCGGCGGCGCGCACCTTTGCCGCAAGATCGAGCGCGAACTGCGCCGATTCGCCGGCGACCGCGGCGCGCGGCTTGGTGACGAAGTCGACGGCGCCGAGCTCGAGCGCACGCAAGGTCGTGGCGCAGCCCGCCTCCGTCAGCGACGACACCATGACCACCGGTGTCGGCCGCAGGCGCATCAGCTTCTCGAGGAAGGTGAGCCCGTCCATGCGCGGCATCTCGACATCGAGCGTCAAGACGTCAGGCGAAAGCGCCTTGATCTGGTCGGCGGCGACGATCGGGTCGGGCGCCGAGCCCACGACTTCGATCTGCGGGTCCTTGGCGAGCAGATCGCTCAACATCCGGCGCATCAGCGCGGAGTCGTCGACGACGAGCACCCTTGTTTTCGTCATGCCGCAGCCGCCTCGGACTCGATCGCCGGTGAGCGTTTCCACAGGTAGGTCGCTGTGCAGCTCCGGCCGCCGTCGGCGAAGCGCACTTCGTTGCAGAACGAGCGCACCAAGGCCACGCCGCGGCCCGAGGGGCATGAATCAACGGCCGGTGCGAGCCGCTCGAAGTCGAAGCCGGGGCCGCTGTCGCGGACCGTGACCTCCAACTCGCCGCCGTCCGGCAGTTCGCGATGCGCCAAACGCACCGTGATCCGGCCGTGCGTGATGTCCACCAAGCGCTTTTCGCGCAGGGCGTAGTACTCGGCGAATCCGTCAGGGTCGGACTTGAGCGCGGAGTCGCAACCCAGCACGCCGTGATCGAGTGCGTTGCTGTACAGCTCCCCCAGCACCATGAGCAGCACGTCGCGATGCGCGTCGAGACCCTGCAGCTCCTGCAGGGCGCGCAGCAACAGCGGCTTGGGGTCGAGCTCTCGGAGCGCTTTCCCATCGAGTTGCAGTTCGAGCGACCAGCTCATCGCCGGCCGCAGCGCGCCGGTCGCGGCGCCGCTCGCCGCGGCGACGAACCTCGGCGCAGCGCTGCTGTTCACCAGCACTTCGATGAAGGTCGTGTCGTCGTGCTGAGGGACCTCGCCGCGGTGCGCGGCGATCGCCATCTCCAGGCGCTCGAACACGAGCTCCGCGTCGCCCTTGCCGCCCAGGATCGCCATGAGACGCTCCTCGCCGAAGGGCTCGCCACGCGAGTTGGCCTGCTCGGCGACGCCGTCGGTGTGGACATAGATGCGCGCGCCGTGAGCGATCGAGAGCGTCTCGATCGAGTCATCGAACTCTCGCGCGCCCACGACGCCCAGCGGCAGGTGGCGCGACCTGATCGGGCGCAACTGGCCCGTCGCCGAGCGCACGAAGGCCGTGGGAAGCCCACCGTTCCACGCGGTGAGCATGCCGTTGGCGTGGTCGATGTCGAGCGCGCAGACGCACAGGAAGATGTTCGCCGGGAACAGCGCGCGCATCCGCGCGTTGAGCTCGCGGACGATGTCGGGGATCGAGAACCCCGCCTTGGTCATGGAGAAGAACACATCCGAGGCCGGCAGCGCCCCGAGCGCAGCCTGAAGCCCGTGGCCGGTGAAGTCGCCGACCATCACGTGTTGACGCCCCGAGGGGCTCCAGGCCGCGAGCACGATGTCGCCGTGGTAACCGTCGGCCGCCAATTCGAGGCGCCGCACGTTGCCGCAGCCGACCCCGTCGCGTTGCGTGACGTGGCGCATCAGGGCGCGCGCGAGCGCTTGCTCCTCATGGGCCGCCATCTGGTGGCTGACGAGCTCGTCGCGTTGCGTGCGCAGACGATCGTGCAGCCTGCGGATCTGCGAAAAGGCGCGCACTTTCGCTTGCAGGACCTCGGGCGCCACCGGCTTGAGGATCAACTCGTCGGCGCCAGCTTGGGCGCACAACGTGTGCATCTGGGGCGTGCTGTCCGCGGTGAGGATCAGCACCGGCGTGAAGTGCTCGGAGCACGACTCCTTGATCGCGCTGCAGGCAGCGAACCCATCCATGACCGGCATGTGCGCGTCGAGCAGCACGCAGTCGGGGCGGCGCTCTCGGAAGCAGCGTACGGCGGCCGCGCCGTCCGCGGCTTCCACGACTTCGCAGCCGAAGGCCTGCAGCAACGTGCGCAGGTAGCCGCGCATCGAGGCCTGGTCGTCGGCGACCAGGACACACAACGCGACCGGCTGCGCGTTCGAGGCGGAACTCATAGGGGCGCCTTGCTCAGGCGACCTTGAACAGCTTCTGGAAGTTGGCGACCTGCAGGATCTTCATCACTGCGGGTTTTGCATTGGTGACAGCGAAGGAAGCGCCCTCGCCGAAGTGCTGACGCATCAGCAGCAGCATCCCGAGCGCGGCGCTGTCGATGTAGTCGGCCTCGGCCATGTCGATCACGACGCTGCGCGGCCGCGCGGGCGCCCCCTCGTAAGCGCGGCGGAACTCAGCGTGGCTCTTGAAGTCGAGCGTCCCCGTGATGCGGATCGTGAGCGTGTCGCCGTTGGCGGAACTGGATGCGTGGATGGTCATGGTCGAGGGGCAAGTGCGGTGCGCGGGGGGGCGCGAGCGATCAGAACAGCGTGACGTCTCCCTCGTCGGTCGGCTTGACGACCTTTCGGCTGATCTCCTGGCCGTACTGGTGCTCGGTGCGCGCCAGATCGGCGACCAGCGTCCCACCGACGGGACGCACGAGCGCGCGTCCGTCGTGGGTGTGGAACACGACTTCGAGCGGCGCCGAACCGCCCAGGCGCGTCGCCACGATCGGGATCTGCTCGCGCTCCAGGAACTGCTTGAGAAAGGCAGCGTTGCGCTGCGGCGCAGAGCCGGCGTAGGAAACCTGAGCGAGCACGTGGGCGGCGCCGAAGATCTTGGCGCGCAGCCGCCGACGCTCTCCGCCCTTGTGCATGATCGCGTTGATCAGCAGTTCCATCGCGTGCACGCCGTAGCGGCTCGAGTGCTCCTCGCCGCCGGGCGCCTCGGGCAGCAGGATGTGGTTCATGCCGCCGACCTTGGCCAACGGATCCCACAGACAGGCTGAGACGCACGAGCCGAGCACGGTGCGCACCGCGGCCGGGGTGTCGCTGGCGAACACCTCGCCGATCGTGATCGTCTGGCGCTTGAGGTCAGCGCGCGGCGCACTCGGGTCGGGCCGCGTGCTGCGGCTGGGCATCGCCACCGCCGGCAGTGCGGCGGCGGTGTTGCGCTTGCGGTAGACCGTGCCCGCCAGCGCCTCGAACAGGTTGCTCAGAAAGCTCAAGCTCTCCGAGTGCCCGATCATCAGGTACGCGCGTTCGTCGAGGAGCGCGTGCATCCGGCGGAACAGCGCCTCCTGTGTCCGGCGGTCGAAGTAGATCACGACGTTGCGGCAGAAGATGGCGTCGAACTTGGTGTCGATGCCCCAGTCCGCGTCCATGAAGTTGAGCCGGCGGAACGTCACGCATTGGCTCAGTTCGGGCCGCACCTTGTAGTGGCCCACCCACTCGCCTTTGCCGCGCAGGAAGAAGCGCCGCAGACGCTCGCCGGGGATCGTCTCGGCGCGTTCGGCCGGGTAAACGCCGGCCTTGGCGCGCGCGAGCACGTCCGTGTCGATGTCCGTGGCGAGGATCTCGATCTGCCAGCCCTTGCCGCCGAAGTGCTCGAGCGCGGTCATCGCGAGCGTGTACGGCTCTTCACCGCTCGAGCACGCCGCACTCCACAGCCGCACGCGCTTGGGCGCGCCGCGCGCCGCGCGCTGCTCCAGCTCGGGAAACAGCGTCGAGCGCAGGAACTCGAAGTGGTGCGGCTCGCGGAAGAAGTCGGTCTTGTTGGTGGTGACGCAGTTGATCAGCTCGCGCACCTCGTCGTCGTCGACCTCGTCGGAGCGCACGAACTCGCAGTACTCGGCGTAGCTCGCCATCCCCAGACTGCGCAGCCGGCGCGCCAGGCGAGCCTCGACCAGGCTGCGCTTGGAATCGTTGAGGCTGATCCCGGTGAGTTCGTAGATCAGCGCGCGCAGCGCCTCGAACTCGGCCGCTCCGAGGCCGGAGTCGACGGGAGAGGCCTCGTCGGAGGACGGCGGCGGGCTGCGGTGCTTCATCGGTGTCGGACGCTGCGTCGAGGAGGATGCGGCGCGTAGCCGCGGCCTTTCGACCAGCCCGAGGGCGATTCTGGAGTCCGACGCCGGCGGTCAGCGGCGCGCAGGCGGGTGCGCAAGCGACGCGGCGCCGCGCGGCCTCCTCGACCGCGCGGCGCCGCTCGAGTCGCGTGCCCGTTTTCGCTCAGAACTCTTCGAAGGCGTTCTCGACGGCGCTGGTGGCGGCCGCCAGTTTGGACTCGAGTTCGTCGCTGGCGCTGGCGTGCGCACTCTTGGCCGCCGGCGCCGCACGTTTGGATGCCGCAGCCTTGCGCGGGGCCGACGCCGGAGCGGGGCGGGTCGAACCCGCGCGCGAGCGCGCCGCCGCGCCGATCTGGAACAGCGCGACCTGATCGCGCATGCGGCTGGCGTCTTGCGACAGGGACGACGCCGTGCCCGTGAGCTCCTCGGTCTGAGCGGCGTTGGCTTGCGTGACTTGATCGAGCTGGGTCACAGCCTGATTGAGCTGTCCGATGCCGGCCGATTGCTCGCGCGACGCGGCCGCGATCTCGGCGATGATGTCGGCCACGCGTTGGATCGAAGCCACGATCTCGGCCAGGCGTTGTCCCGACTGACCGACGAGCTGCGAGCCGCGCTCGACGCGTTGCACGCTGTCCTCGATCAGGCCCTTGATCTCCTTGGCCGAAGCGGCCGAGCGTTGCGCGAGGTTGCGCACTTCGCTCGCGACGACCGCGAACCCGCGGCCCTGCTCTCCCGCACGCGCCGCTTCGACTGCGGCGTTCAGCGCCAGGAGGTTGGTCTGGAACGCGATGTCATCGATCGTGGTGATGATGTCCGCGATCTTGCGCGAGGACTCGTTGATCTCACCCATCGCCGACACAGCCCGCGCGGTGACTTCGCCGCCCGCCTTGGCCACGTCGCTGGCGCCCTGCGCGAGTTGCGCAGCCTGCTGCGCGTTGTCCGCGTTCTGCTGCACGGTCGACGTGATCTGCTCGAGGCTCGCAGCAGTCTGCTCGAGGCTGGCCGCCGACTTCTGCGCGCCCGACGAGATGTCGTCCGCGGCCGACGTCAGCTGGCGCGACGAGCTCGAGACGCCTTCGACGGACTGATCGACATTCCCCAGCGCCTGGCACAGGCCCTCGAGCGCGACGTTGATCGCGCGCGCCATCTGCGCGAATTCGTCGCGCCCGTCGGCGGCCATGCGTTGGGTGAGGTCGCGCTCCGCGACGCGGCTCAGCACTCGATTGGCGTCCGCGATCGAACCGTTCACGCTGCGCGCAACCGTCCAGCCGAGCACGAGCGCGATGAGCACGAACACGCCAGCGACGACCGCGAGCTGCGCCTTGCGCGCCGTGACGGACTCGGCCGCCTCGCCGATCTGCGCCGCCACGAGCAAGTTGGCGCGCTCCACGGCGGCCTTTATCTCCTCCGTGTGCTCCTTGTAGAGCTCGGTCAGCTGGCCGTGCGCGATCTGCTCGGCCTTCGCCGTGTCGCCCGCCCGCACTGCGTCGGCGAGCTCGCCCAGCGCGACCTCGAAGAACTCACGCCCCGGCGCGGCGGCGCGCACCAACACGAGGTCGCGCGCGGCCGGGTCGGTGAGGTTCTCCGACCAGAACGTCAGGCGCGTCTCGAAGTCGGTGTTCAAGCGCTCGAGCGCCTCGACGTGGGCGTCGATTTCCGCGCGTTCGCTCTCGGTCACCAGATGCAGCGCCTCGGAGTACGCCTCGACCACGAACACCGGCGGCGGAAGGACGTCAGCGATCAGGTCCTTGGTCTGGCTGATGTAGCGATAGTCCGAGCTCTCCAGATTCGCGGGCATGGCTCGGAACGCGAGCCCCAAGAACAGGGCGAAGCCGACGACGAAGGCCGAGACCAGGGCGATGAGTTTCGAGCGAACAGTCATGTGGGAATCCGGGTTGAGGAATGGCGTGTGCGGCTGGAACGCGGCGGTCAGGCGGCCAGGGCCGGTTCGACGCCGAAGACGCGTTCGAGGTCGAGCAGGGCCACAAGGCGTTCGCCCTGCTTGGCCATGCCGGTGAGGAAGCTGGTGTCGACTCCCGCTCCCAGCGACGGGCAGGGCTCGATCGAATGCGCGTCACAGTCGAGGACGTCGTTCACGGCGTCGACCACGAGTCCGACGATCTTGTTCGCGACGTTGACGACCACGATCACGGTGAACTTGGTGGTTTCCGCCTGCGGCAATCCGAAGCGCAGCCGCAGGTCGAGCACCGGCATCACTGCGCCGCGCAGGTTCATCACGCCGCGCACGTGGGGCGGCGCATTGGGGATCGGCGTGACCGCCGAGTACCCCTTGATTTCCTGCACACGCAGGATCGAGACCCCGTACTCCTCTTGGGCGAGTCGGAAGGTCAGGTATTGGCGCACGTCAGCGGCGTCGGCTTGTTTGGTGGTGTTCATGGAAGCTTGCGAGTTCGGCGCTCAGGCCAGGGCGAGTGTCGAGGACGTTCCCTCGGAAAGGCGGATGAGTCCCGGGACATCGAGGATCAGCGCCACGCGTCCGTCGCCCATGATCGTGGCCCCCATCACGCCCTCCACGCGGCGGAAGTTGGCGTCGAGGTTCTTGATCACGACTTGGCTCTGGCCGCACAGCTCGTCGACGAGCAACGCGACGCGGCGCCCGTCGCTCTCGACGATGGCGAGCAGGGCTTTGGTCGGATCGGTCTGCGCGTTCTCGATGCCGAGCAGCCGATGCGCGCGCAGCAGCGGCAAAGCCTGGCCGCGCACGAGCGCCACCTCTCCGCCGGAGAGCAGCGTCTTGAGGGCGGTCGCGCGCGGTCGGAACGACTCGACGATCGAAACCAGCGGCAGGATGAAGATCTGTCCGCCGACGGACAGTGACAGTCCATCGAGGATCGCCAACGTGAGCGGCAACTTGATGCGGAAGCGCGCGCCTTGGCCGCGCGTCGAGTGGATCGCGACGGCGCCGCCGAGCGATTCGACATTCTTCTTGACGACATCCATGCCCACGCCGCGGCCGGAGACATCCGACACTTTTGCTGCGGTCGAAAACGCGGGCTGGAAGATCAATTGATGGATTTGCTCCTGACTCCAGTTGTCGTCGGGGCGCATCAACCCCTTTTCCAGAGCCTTGGCGCGAATACGTTCGGTGTTGAGCCCGGCGCCGTCATCGGCGATCTCGACGAACACGCTGCCTCCCTCGGTGAGGGCGCGCAGCCGCACCACGCCCTCGCGCGGTTTGCCGCAGCGCTCGCGCTCGTCGGGGGGCTCGACTCCGTGGTCGAGCGAGTTGCGGATCAAATGCGTGAGCGGGTCGCTGATCTTCTCGACCACGCCCTTGTCGAGTTCGGTCTCTTCGCCCTCGAGTTCCAGCCGCACTTCCTTGCCCAGCTGCGCAGCGAGATCGCGCACGATGCGCGGGAAACGACTGAAGATGCTGCCGATGGGCACCATGCGCACCGCCATGACCCGTTCCTGGAGGTCACGGGTGTTGCGCTCGACGGCCAGCACGGCCTCGCGCAGCTGACCGACGCGCTCGGGCGAGAAGTTGTTCACGACGTCGGCGACCATCGACTGCGCGATGACCAGTTCGCCGATGACGTTGATGAGTTGGTCGACCTTCTCGACGCTGACGCGGATCGAAGCGCTCTCGGCGCCGGAGCGCCGCTGCGTCCCGCTGGGCGTCTGCGCAGCGCCGTGCGCGACCGCAGGGGCCGCGTCGACGGAGGCCGTGGAAACCGCAGTGTCCGGCGCGTCGGCGCGCGCCGCTTCGCCGGGCTGGATCTGGACGCGGGCGTCGTCGCTGGAGAACAGGAACACGTCGTTCAGTTCAGCGAGCGTCGCGCTGCTCTCGAGCTCGATCCGCCACGCGAGGTAGCAGTCCTCGGGTTCGAAGGCGTCCCAGCTCGGCACGGCGTGCAGATCCGCTTCGATGGACGCCACGCGCCCCAGACCTGCGAGTTCACGCAGGAGCAGCAGCGGGTCGGAACCCGTGCGGAAGAAGTCTGCGTGCGGCGCGAATTCGATGCGCCACAGCGACGTCGACTTAGGGCTCGCCGTGGCGCCGGCGGCGGCGGGCGCGGCGCTCGCCGCGTGGCCGTCGGGCGCACCCAGACGTTGTTGCAACTCGGCCACGATCGCGCGCGTGTCGCACGCGGCCGCTGCGGGCTGGCCGTATTCCTTCGCGCGAGCGGCCTCGAGCAGACACTTGAGCACGTCGTTGGCGCGCAGCAGCAGATCGACGAGCGAGCGCTCCACGCGCACCAGCCCATTGCGCATGCGGTCGAGCAAGTTCTCGACGGAGTGCGTGAACCGCGCGACGTCCTCGAATCCGAAGCTGCCCGCGCCGCCCTTCACCGAGTGCGCGGCGCGGAAGATGCTGCTGAGCAACTCGCTGTCTTC
This sequence comes from Planctomycetota bacterium, assembly GCA_016795325.1. GTDB lineage: Bacteria > Planctomycetota > UBA1135 > UBA1135 > WYBT01. The sequence continues at coordinate 322,454 of JAEUHY010000015.1, read as the reverse complement.
GGGCTGGCTCTCCAGACGCAAAAGCCCTTCTTCGAGTGCGGCGACGTGTTCGGCCGACTCATCGAGAAAGGCGCGGCGAAAGGGCGTTAGGTCGATCTGCATGACGCGAGCGGGCTCCGCGCTACGGGGCGACTTTCTGGACGACCTTGAGCAGTTGCTCGGGATTGAAGGGCTTGACGATCCAGCCCGTGGCCCCGGCGGCCTTGCCCTCTTGCTTCTTGGATTCCTGCGACTCGGTGGTCAGCAGCAGAATCGGCGTGAACTTGTTCTGCGGTTTGGCGCGCGCCTCGCGGACGAACGTGATGCCGTCCATCACGGGCATGTTGAGGTCGGTGATGATCAGGTCGACCTTGGCGCCGGCCAGGCGTTCGAGCGCCTCCTTGCCATTGCCGCCTTCGAGCACCTGAAAGCCAGCCTGTTTGAGGGTGAACGCCACCATCTGTCGCATGGAGACGGAGTCGTCGACGATGAGCACGGTCTTGGTCACGGAGTGTCCTCGAAATGCGAAGCTGCGGACTTAGAACAGCACCACGTCGGCGTCGGGCGCGGCCGGACGGCCGCCGAGGGGCGCGCGAGGCGCGTTTGTCGCAGCTCCCCGCTCCTCGGCCATCGTGTAGCGCTGCTGGAGTTCGTTCACGAGTTCGCCCGCGCGCACGGCGCCGCGCGAGGCGAGCGTCTTTTCGACCGTCTCGAGGCCTTCGATCACGTGGCCGAGTCGTTGGCTCACGCGATCTTGGAACTGCAGTCCGACCACCGCGCCTGCGATCTCGTCGGCCAACGCTTCGCCTTCGGCCGCGACGGCGCGCAGACGGTCTTGCAGCAGCGTGTGCCGCGCTTCGAGCGCGTGCATCGACTCCTCGATGCGCTGCTTTCCGAGCAACACCTCGCCCATGTCGGCGGAAGCCAGTTCGCGCAGATCACTCACGGTCGCTCCCACATCGGCGGAGAGCTTGGTGAGGATCTCCGTGATCGACTCGACGATCTCAGCGGACTTCGCCGAGAGCTGACTGATCTCGCCCGCCACGACGGCGAAGCCCTTGCCCTGTTCGCCCACGCGCGCGGCTTCGATCTTGGCGTTGACCGTGAGCAAGCGCGTGCGCGTGGCGACGTCGCTGACGGCGGAGAGGATCGAGCTGATGCGCTTCATCCCCTCTTCGACATCGTCCATGCGGTAGACGGCCTTCATCGAGAGCTCGCCGCCGCGCACGATGCGCGTCATCAACGTGTCGAGCGTGCCGTGCGACGACTCGATCAAGCCGATCAGGGTGGTCCCGTCTTCGGATCCGTCTCCGCCGAGCAGCTTCGCCGCTTGTTCGACGCCCGAACGCGCGCGGCTCGCCATGCCGTTGAAGTTCGCGCAGACGTTCACCACGGAGTTCTCGACCTGCGCCTGCGTCTCGCGCAGTTGGCGCGCGAGCACCGGCAACACCGGCAGGACCGCGTCGACCTGAGGTGCGCGCTCGCCCGCGGGAGGAAGGGGAGGTGTGACGCTCATGCGATTGGCTGCTCCGCGAGATCCAGACCCAGGTGCTGTCCCAAACCGCTGACGCGCACGGCGTCGCGCACGACGGCGTTGTCCGCATCGATCGAACAGGCCAGCCCGAGCGTGCGGCGCGCCGCAACGAACGCGAGCAGCAGTTGCAATCCGCACGCGTCGAGGCGCTCCAGGGCGCGCAGATCGAGCACCAGCGGGACCGGTTCCGCGAGAAGGTCGTCGAGCGCAGCGCGCAGCGCTGACGCCTGCGCGGCGGTCAGTTCCGGCTCGGGGCGGACACGCATGTCGTGTGCGCCGCGTTCCACGCTGAGGGCATTCGATGTGGCCATGTGTGACGCGTTTGTGTCGGACGGCATCGGCGCGAGATTGAGCAGGCCGCGTCCGCGACGCGGCCAACTCCGCCGTGCGTCCCGTGCCTGGGACCTTCCGCGCCGCCTACGATGGGCGCACGATGAGCCGCACCTCGCCCACGTCACGGCGCAACGCCCCGCCGCCGCGCCCCGTTCGCCTCGCCCTGGCCGGCGCTCTCGCGCTCACACTCGCCGTGTGCGGCGCAAGCGCACTCGGCGCACGTCGCCCCGCACGGGGCTGGGGAGAGTGGAAGCTCGCCAAGCCGGCGCCAGCGCTCGACGGCCGCCCGGCGAAGCTCGACGTCGCGCCGCCGACCGCCTGCGCCGAGTGCCACGCCCAGATCGCCGAGGAGTGGGCCGCGACCACGCACGCCACGGCGTGGGTCAACGAGCTCTACCAGGAGGACCTCGCGGGCCGCAAAAAGGCCGAGTCCTGCCACGGCTGCCACATTCCCGCGCCGCTCCACAAGCTCGAGAGCCTCGACGCCAAGCCGCAGCCGCGCCCCAAACAAGGCGCGGAGGCGTGGCATTTCGGAGTCTCGTGCGAGAGCTGCCACGCCGGGCCGGCGGGCGAGATGCTCGGGCCGACAGGTGCGCCCACGGATGCGCACGCCACGCGCCAACACCCCGGATTCGTCGGCGCCGGCAGCAACGCGCTGTGCGCCGCGTGCCACAAGACCACCGTCGGGCCGGTGATCGGCATCGCCAAGGACTTCCTCGCGAGCGAGCCGGTCGCAGCAGGCGCAAGTTGCGTGGAATGCCACCTCGCGCCGCTGCGCGAGGTCGACGACGGGGCCGGCGGCCGGCGCACGGTGCGCAGCCACGAACTGCAGTCGCTGCGCGATCCGGCGTTCCTCGCCCAGGGCTTCGAGTTGAGCGCGCGTCGCCAGGGCGAGCTCGCGACCTTCGTGGTGCGCAACCGCGCCGGGCACCGGGTTCCCGGCCTGGTCGGGCGCGTGATCGAGTTCCGCGTGCGCCTGCTGGACGGCGCCGGCGCCGAAGTCGGTCAGGCCAAGCTCGAGTTTGACACCAGCTCCCACCTGCCGCTGGGCGAGAGCGCCAGCGTCGAAGTGGGCCGCGGCGGCGCGAAGCTCGCGGTCCAGGGCTGGCGTCACGATCCGCGGCTCGAGAAGCCGGTGCTGTTCCTCGAGCGCGAATTGGGCCTCTGAGCGGGCCTCGACGCGTAGTCACCGCGCACCGGTGGTTGTACGGTGCCAGAGCAATTTGTCTCACGCATCCAGCACGCCGGGCGCGCTGGATGCGTGAGACAAATTGCTCTGGCACCGTACAACCACCCCGTTGGCCTCGCCCCGCACCACGACTGCGATCGTCCGCGCCCTGCTCCTGTGCTTGGCGGTAGGCGTCGGCTTCGGCCACTGCGCGACCGCTTCGCCGCAGTCGGGCAAGGGTCGCGCACCCAAGGAACAGCCGCCGGCCGACGCCCTCGAGGCCGCGCGGCGCTGGGCGGCGAGCGCCCAGCGGGAGCGCGACGGGCTCGACCAGGAGCGGCTGACCCGCCTGCAGCCGATCCTCGCCGAACTGCGCGTCTTGATGGCCAGCCAGCCGGAACGACGCCCCGAGGTCGCCTTAGCGCTGCTCGAAGTGGCTGCGCTGGCCCCCCACGCTTCCGACGCGCCGTCCAGCTACGTGGTCCCCGCGGAACAGGCGAGCGCGAGCGCCTTCGAAGCCCTCGGACGCGGCCTGGACCTCGACCGCGACGGCGTCCTGGCCGCCGCCGTCGCCGCCCAGTTCGGCAACGACGATCCCAAGCGTCCGCTCGAGCGCCGGCGCGCGGCGCTGGAGGCCCTGCGCGGCCGCCACGCCCCGTCGACGCTCGCGGCGCTGGCCGCCGCCACGGGCGATCCGCGCCGCGAGATCCGCGACGGCGCCGCCGCTTGCCTGGTCGGCTGGGACGCCGAACCAGCGCACCGCGCGCAGATCGCGCTGTGGGTGCGCCTGCGCAGCGACCCGAAATGGGTGCGCGCCCAGACGCTCGACCAGCACTTCGCCGCCGTGCGCCTCGCCTTCGACAGTCCGCTCGAAAGCGCCCTGTTCGGCGCCCTCAGCGGCGACTTGTTAAGTCAGGACTGGCGGGCGACGGTGCGGGCGCTGCGGGCCAGCGAGGCCCTGAGCAACGAACGCGCGGTGCCGGTGTTGATCGAGTCGCTGGGCAGCTGGATCGCGCGCCGGCCGCCCACCAACAACGGCGCCCAGAATCAGCCAAATCGACTCAGGCCGCAGCTTTGGTCGGCCCGGATCGAGAACGAATTCGTGCTCGCACTCCAGCGGCGCTCCGGCAAGCGCATCGGCGCCTACCCCGAGCGCTGGGCGCGCTGGTGGAAAACCGCCCAAGACGACCAGGATCCTGGCGAGGTGAACGTCCCCCAGCAGGCCTCACGCGCTGGCTTCTACGGCCTGCGGCCCGCGACCGACCGCGTGTGCTTCGTCATCGACCGCTCGGGCTCGATGGCCGCCGCCTCACCCGCTGGCGACGGCTCGCGCTACCGCCAGGCGCTCGGACAGCTCGAGCGCTTCGTGCGCGAGCTCGGCCCGGGCGCGCGCTTCCGCGTCGTGTTGTTCTCGGACGGGGTCCAGGTCTGGCGCGACACCCTGTCCCCGGCGACCCCGGCGGCGCTCGCCGAGGCTCTGACCTGGGCGGGCTACCAGAAGCCGGACGGCGGCACCGAGTTGCGCCCGGCGATCGAAGGCGTGCTGCGCCTGGATCGTTCGGGGAACCCGAACCTCGAGCGGCTCGAGGAGGACACCGTGATCGTGCTGTGCGACGGCGCGACGGCGGAGGGGCCGGGTTGGGTGGCGCCGCTGCTCGAGCGTGTGGGTGCGGCGAGCGCGATCGCCTTCCATTGCGTGCAGCTGGGGAGCGGAGGCGGCGATGGTGCGCTGCGCCTGCTCGCCGAGCTGAGCGGCGGCGAGTACGTCGAAACCGACGGCTGAGGCGCCGGCGCGGCGCGCGACAGCGGCCGCCGCGCGCTTCAAACGCGGCGTCCGCGTCGGTACATTCACGGGTCTACGGAGCGGGCATCCAAAGCTCGGCGCAGGCCGGCGGAGGAGAGCCGATCCGACGTCCCGCACAGGCCGACTGCGCGCGCCGCATCCGCCAGCGCGGGACGTGTCGTCGGCCGCCCCGTCACCGGGATCGCGACTCGCGACGCCTCGCATCCCCCGACCGCGCCCACGCGATCGCCCCAACCCTCCGCGTCTCGAATCCCGCCCTCCACTCGCAGGCTTGGACGCCGAGTCCGCTCCAGCCGTCCCCGGCCTGCCGCGCCCTCCCCACCGATGCTCGAAAGCTACGCACCGATCCTGATCTACGCCGCCGTGGTGATCGGCTTCGCGGTCGCGAACCTCGTCATCTCGGATCTGCTGGGACGCAAGCGCCGCACAATCGACAAGGACCGTCCGTACGAGTCGGGCATGACGCCCGAGGGCAGCGCACGCGTGCGCCTGTCGATCCACTTCTACCTCGTCGCGGTGCTGTTCATCCTGTTCGACGTCGAGTCGATCTTCCTCGTGCCCTGGGCGGTTTCGGCGCGCGCGCTTTCCGAGGCCGGAGTCGGCCCGATCGTGTTCGCGGAAATCTCGCTCTTCGTGGGTGTGCTGGCGATCGGACTCGCCTACGTGTGGCGTAAAGGAGGCTTGGAATGGGATCGCTAGAGCAAAATGGGCTGCGGACGAAGTCGGACGGCGGCCTGCGGCCGGTGTCCGCCGGTGGATTGCGGCCGGTGTCCGACGGCCCGATGGCGGCCGACGCTTCGGGTTCGGGCTTCTTCGCGACGCGCGCGGACTGGCTCGTCAACTGGGGCCGCAAGAACAGCCTGTGGCCGATGCCGCTGGGACTGTCGTGCTGCGGCATCGAGTTGATGGCGATGATCGGGCCGAAGTTCGACCTCGCGCGCTTCGGCGCCGAAGCCGCGCGCTTCACGCCGCGCCAGTGCGACCTGCTGATCGTCGCCGGCACGCTGACGTGGAAGATGGCCACCGCTGCGCGCACGATCTACGACCAGATGCCCGACCCCAAGTGGGTCATCGCGATGGGCGTGTGCTCGAGTTCGGGCGGCATGTACGACAGCTACGCGGTCGTGCAGGGCATCGACTCGATCATGCCGGTCGACGTGTATGTGCCCGGCTGTCCGCCGCGCCCCGACGCGGTGATCGACGCGATCTTGAAGCTGCAGAAGAAGATCGAGCGCGAGGCGCCGCTGGCGAAGCTCCTGGGCTCGGGCGTGCCGGAGCGCGATGAAACGGGCACCGGGAAGCTCGTGTTCCAACCCAACCACGGGATCGCCAAGGGCGTGCTCGACAAGCATCCCCACGACCCCAAGGGCAAGCTCGGCCTGAGCGATCCGCAGCCGCGCAAGACGGAGATCAAGTAGCCGTGACGAGCAACGACACGCGCCCGGAAGCGGGTGGCGCAGCGGGCCCTCAGCCGGACGGTGCGCCGGCTGCCCCGCGTTGGGCTGCCGCGCTGAGCGGGCTCGAGTACAAACAACTCGTCGGCGCCGATGGAATGGCGACGCTCGAAGTCGCGCGCGAGCACCTGCACGCGCTGCTCGCGGCGCTCAAGGAGCGCGCCGGCTTCGCGATGTGCACGCTGGTCACGGCCGTCGACCACTACCCCAAGGCGCCGCGCTTCGCGCTGACGCACCAACTGCTCAGCCTCGAGCACAACGAGCGGCTCCGCGTGCGCTGCTGGCTGCGCGAAGGCGACGAGCACGCGCCCAGTTGCGCGGACCTGTGGCCCGGCGCGAATTGGTCGGAGCGCGAGTGCTTCGACATGTTCGGCATCCGCTTCGACGCGCACCCCGATCTGCGTCGGTTGCTGTTGCCGCAGGGTTACGACCACCACCCGCTGCGCAAGGAGTTCCCGCACGCCGGAATCGAGCCCGACCGGCTCTATCGGCAGTGGGACAAACAGCGCCGCGCGGGATGGAACGCGGAGGAAGGAGCCACGCGATGAGCGGCGCGCAATCAGGTCCGACGCTGACGCGGCAAGTGTTCGAGTACACGCCGGGCACGCGGCCCGAACTCGACCACGACGACCCGCTGCACGGCGAGTTGCTCAAGCTCAACATGGGCCCGCAACACCCGGCGACGCACGGGGTGCTCCGTTTGGGCGTGACGCTCGACGGCGAGCGCATCGTCGACGTCGATCCCGACGTGGGCTTCCTCCACCGCGGCAAGGAGAAGAGCTGCGAGTCGCTCGGCTGGCACAAGTTCTTCCCGCACACCGACCGCCTCGACTACGTGCAGCCGCTGATGAACAACATCGGCTACGCGCTCGCGCTCGAGAAGCTGGGCGGCATCGAGGTCCCGCCGCGCGCCAAGGTCGTGCGCGTGCTGCTGATGGAGCTCAGCCGCATCATGGCGCACCTGATCTACATCGGCACCCTGGGCATCGACCTGGGCGCGGTGACGATCTTCTTCTACTCGTTCCGTCAGCGCGAAGAGCTCTACAAGGTGGTCGACGCCTACACGGGCCACCGCATGAACAACACCTACGTGCGCATCGGCGGCGTGTACGCCGATGTCGACGAGAAGGTGGCGGCGATGATCGAGAAGTTCCTCGCGGACTTCCCGGCGGCGCTCGACGAGATCGATGCGATGCTGACGCGCAACCGCATCTGGTACGACCGCAACCGCGGCATCGGCGTGATCTCGAAGGAAGACGCCGTCGCGATGAGCCTGACCGGCCCGACCTTGCGCGGAAGCGGCGTGAATTGGGACCTGCGGCGTGCGCAGCCGTACTCGGGCTACGAGGAGTACGACTTCGACGTGCCCGTCGGTTCGGTGGGCGACTGCTACGACCGCTACCTCGTGCGCATGACCGAGATGCGCGAGGCGGCCAAGATCGCCAAGCAGGCGCTCGACAAGCTCAAGACCGTCAAGGGCGACGTGCTGATCGAGGACCGGCGCTACGTGTTGCCGCCCAAGGATCTGGTGCACAGCTCGATGGAAGAGCTGATCTTCCAGTTCAAGGTCGTGACCGACATGCGTTTGCCGCGCGGCGAGGCCTACCACGGCATCGAATCGTCGAAGGGCGAGCTGGGATTCCTCGTCGCGAGCGACGGGACCTCCAAACCTCTGCGCTGCCACATCCGCGCGCCGGGGCTGATGAACATCCAGGCGTTGCCCATGCTCGCGAAGGGCCGCCTGTTCTCCGACATGGTGTCGCTGATCGGTTCGATGGACTTCGTGATGGGCGAGGTGGATCGCTGATGGCTCTGTCGCCGAAACTGGTGCGCGAGTTCGACGAGCTCGTCACCCACTACCCCGAGAAGCGCGCCGGACTGATCCCCGCGCTGCACCGCTGCCAGGAAGAAAACGGCGGCTGGTTGAGTCCGGAGACGATCGAAGACCTGTCCGCCTACTTCGGGCTCGAGCCCGTCGAGGTGTTCGGCGTGGCCTCGTTCTATCCGATGTTCCGCCTCGCCCCGCGGGGCAAGCACCTCGTCAGCGTGTGCCACAACATCTCGTGCACGCTGCGCGGCGCCGAGGAGTTGCTCGCCCACGTGTGCAAGGTCACGGGCGCGTCCGTCGGCGGCACGTCGGCGGATGGCAAGTTCACGGTGGTGCGCGTGGAGTGCCAAGGCGCCTGCGCGAACGCCCCGATGTTCGACCTCGACGGCGTGTACCACGAGGACCTCGACGACAAGAAGGCCGAGCACATCCTGAGGAGCGTCAAGTGAAGGAGTTCCAGAGGTACCTGCTCGATCGCATCGCGGCGGCGAACTCGCACACGCTCGCGGTCTACCGCCAACAGGGCGGCTACAAGGCCATCGAGAAGGTCTTGAAGACGCCGCTCAAGCCCGAAGACGTCATCACCGTGATGAAGGATTCGGGGCTGCGCGGCCGCGGCGGCGCGGGCTTCCCCACCGGCATGAAGTGGAGCTTCATGCCCGACGTCGCCAAGGATCCGCGCCCGCGCTACCTCGCGGTCAACGCCGACGAGTCCGAGCCGGGCACGTGCAAGGACCGCGTGCTCATGGAGCGCGATCCGCACGGCCTCGTCGAAGGTTGCCTGATCGCGTGCTACGCGATGCGCGCCAAGGCCGCCTACATCTACGTGCGCGGCGAATACCGCTTGTCCTACGACCGGCTCCAGGCCGCGATCGACGAAGCGCGCGCGGCGGGCTTGGTCGGCAAGAACATCCTCGGCACGGACTTCTCGTGCGACATCTGGATGCACAAGGGCGCCGGCGCCTACATCTGCGGCGAAGAAACCGGCCTGATGGAGTCGCTCGAAGGCAAGCGCGGCCACCCGCGCCCCAAGCCGCCGTTCCCCGCGGGTTCGGGCCTGTGGAAGTCTCCGACGACCGTCAACAACGTCGAGACGATCTTCAACGCTCCGTTCATCGTCGAACGCGGCGCCGAGTGGTTCAAAAGCATGGGCGTGCCCAAGAGCACGGGCAACTTCCTGTGCGGCATCTCGGGCCACGTGAACAAGCCGGGCGTGTACGAGCTGCCCTTCGGTCTCACCGCGCGGCAGATCCTCGACGAAGTCGCCGGCGGCATCTGGAAGGGCCGCAAGCTCAAGGCCTTCTTCCCCGGCGGATCGTCGACGGGCCTGATGCCCGCGAGCGCGATCGACGTCGTGATGGACCACGATTCGGTCAAGGCCGCCGGCTCGATGTTCGGCACGGCCGCGATGATCTTCCTCGACGAGACCGCGTCGATCCCGCAGGTGATGGACGTCACCCTGCGCTTCTACGACCACGAGAGCTGCGGACAGTGCAGCCAGTGCCGCGAAGGCACGCAGTGGCTGCACCAGATGTTCCACCGCATCGCGCGCGGCAAGGGCAAGCGCGAGGACATCGATCTGCTCGTGAGCCTTGCGAACGGCATGGCGCCGGGCAAGACGATCTGCGCGCTCGCCGACGCGGCTGCGATCCCGACGCTCGCGGCGGTCAAGCACTTCCGTGCTGAGTTCGAACAGTGCGTCGAACTCGGCCGCGACCCGCTCGCGCCCACCCACGCTCCGGCGCCTGAGCTGCAGGGAGCCCACTGATGAGCCAGACTCCGAACCCTGCACCGAGTTCTTCGCCGAACCCGGCGCCGGCGCCCGCGGCCAAGCCCGCGACGATCAAGATCCAGGTCGACGGCCGCGAGGTCGAAGCCGATCCCAAGCAGCCGCTGATCCGCGCCTGCCACGACCAGGGCGTCGACGTGCCGATGTACTGCTACCACCCGGGCCTCTCGCCGGTGGGATCGTGCCGCATCTGCCAGGTCGAAGTCGCCGCAGGTCCGGGACAGCCCTCGCGCGTCGTCGCCGCGTGCCGCACGCCCGTCAGCCCGGGCATGGTCGTGCAGACCGACACGCCCAAGGCGCACGAAACACGCCGCGAGTGCCTGGAGTTCTTGCTGAAGAACCACCCGCTCGACTGCCCGATCTGCGACAAGGCCGGCGAGTGCGACCTGCAGGACTACTCGTTCAACGAGGGGCAGGGCAAGGGCCGCTCGAGCGAGCCGCGCCGCAAGCTCGAGAAGCGCAAGAGCCTGGGCGACGTGATCGTGCTCGACGAAGAGCGCTGCATCCTGTGCTCGCGCTGCGTGCGCTTCTTCCAAGAGGTCACGCACAAGCCGCAGCTCACCGTCAGCGGCCTGGGTTCGCGCTCGACGATCGCGACCTTCGCGGACAAGCCGCTCAGCGGAAACTACCAGGGCAACATCGCCGACATCTGCCCCGTGGGCGCGCTCACGCTCAAGCCGTTCCGCTTCCAGGCGCGCGTGTGGAACCTCTCCAAGACGCTCTCGACCTGCGCCGAATGCTCGCGCGGTTGCTCGATCACCGTCGAAGCGCTGCGTGGCAAAGAGGTCAAGCGCTTCCGCCCGCGCTACAACCCGCAGGTCAACCAGCACTGGATGTGCGATGTCGGCCGCTTCGCCTACGCGCCCGTCACGCAGCCGCTGCCTCCCGAGGGGAGCATCGTCGGCGGCCGCCTCATCGGCGCCACCATCCGCGGGTACAACGGACTGGAGCGCGTCGAACTCGAGTCGGCGCTCGCCGAGATCGCCGATCTGCTGCGCGCGAGTTCCAAGCCGCTCGTGCTGCTGTCGCCCTTCGTCACCCAGGAAGAAGCGCGCGCAGCGCTCGAGCTGTGCGCGAGCCTGGGAGTCGCGCCGCGCTTCGTGTCGCCCGCGCCGAACAACCTCAAGGACGACCTGCTCCACACCGGAGATCCGTGCCCCAATCGTCGCGGACTGAGCGACCTCGGCATCGCACCGATCGAGCCGGCGGCCGCGCTGACCGAGCTCGCCTCCGCAAGTGCGGCGCTGCTCGTCGGCGAGCGCGTCCAGGCGCTGCTGGGCGTCGCCGAACTCGCCAAGCTGACGACCGCGGCGCGTCTGGTCGTGCTCGACGTGGTCGCCCACGACCTCGCCGCGCTCGACGCCGCGCTCGGAGTCCCGACCCACGTCGAGAAGTCCGGCCAGTGGATCAACGTCGACGGACACGTCGGCGTGCTGAACGTCGCCGTTCCCGCACCCGCGGGCGTGGCGCCGCTGGATCGCACCCTGCGCGAATTGCTCGAGCACTGCCGCGCCCCCGCCGCACGCTGAGCGCGCGCACCGCCCCACCACCTCCCCCACCGCGTCCCGCACATCCCCTTGCACGTGCGTCCGCTTGAAGCGGACGCGTGCACGCCCTCCCCGAGCACCGGACCATGGAAGTTCCTCTACCGCTGATCTGGCTGGTGAAGATCGTCGTGATCTTCGGCGGCCTGGTCAGCACGGCGGCGCTGATGTCGCTCGCCGAACGCAAGGTCTCGGCCTGGATGCAGTACCGCATCGGGCCCAACCGCGTCGGGCCGTTCGGCCTGCTCCAGCCGCTGGCGGACGGCGTGAAGTTCATCTTCAAGGAAGAGCTGATCCCGGCGGGTGCGAACAAGTTCATGTTCCGCCTCGCTCCGGCGCTCTCGGCCGCGCCCGCGATGCTCACCATGGCGGTGATCCCGATCGGCGGCACCGTGGTGCTAGGCGAGTACTCGATTCCGCTCTCGATCGCCGACGTCGACATCGGCGTCCTGTTCCTGCTCGCCTTCTCGGGGCTGTCGATCTACGGCGTGATCCTCGGCGGCTGGGCTTCGAACTCGAAGTACTCGCTGCTCGGCGGACTGCGCGCCTCGGCGCAGATGATCAGTTACGAGCTGACGCTGATCCTGACGATCCTCGCCGTGGTCGCGCTCGAGGGCACGCTCAACCTGCGCACGATCAGCGAGAACCAGCAGCACGTCGGCGAGTGGAACATCTGGACGCAACCGCTCGCGTTCGTGCTGTTCACGATCACGATGTTCGCGGAGACCAACCGCCATCCGTTCGACTTCGCGGAGTGCGAGCCCGAGCTCGTCGGCGGATTCCACACCGAGTACAGCGCCATGCGCTTCGCCCTGTACTTCCTGGGCGAGTACTGCGCGATGACCGTGCTCTCGTGCCTCAACGCGACGCTGTTCCTCGGTGGCCCGTCGGTGCCCTTCTGGCCCGAAGCCCCCTGGTTCGTCGGCATCGCGGCGTTCTGCCTCAAGGCGGGCTTCTTCCTGTTCCTCTTCCTGTGGGTCCGCTGGTCGCTGCCGCGCATGCGCTTCGACCAACTGATGCGGCTGGGGTGGAAGGTGTTCCTGCCGCTCGCGCTCGCCAACCTGCTCATCACCGGCGGCTTCATCGCTTTCGGAGCGCACTGACATGGTCATCGTCCAGCGCAAGGAACTCACGCTCGCCGAGCGGCTCTACCTGCCCGAGATCTTCCGCGGGCTCTCGATCACGTTCCGCAAGTTCTTCGAGAAGCCGATCACGCGCCAATACCCGGAAGAGCCGCTCCCCACCGATGAGGTGACGCGCGGCCAGCCGCGCTTGGTGGTGAAGGACGACGGCAACATCGCGTGCGTGTCGTGCGGCATGTGCGAGATCGCCTGCCCGGCGTACGCGATCACCATCGACGGCGGCGAGACCGATCGACAGATCGAGCGCGAGCCCAAGCGCTTCGAGATCGACATGCTGCGCTGCATCCTGTGCGGCTTCTGCGAAGAGGCTTGCCCGAAGGACGCGATCTTCATGTCGAACGAGCTCGAGCTCGCCGACTACACGCGCCGCGGCCTGATCTACGACATGGAGAAGCTCAAGCGGCCCAAGTCCGCGCTCCAGCCGCGCATCGACTACGTCTACAAGATCAACAAGCGCTGGCGGAGGACGCAGGCGTGAGCGAGTTGCTGTTCTACGCGATGGCCGTGATCGCCCTGCTCGGCGGTCTGGGCGTGATCTTCTCGAAGAGCCCGATGGGCAGCGTGCTGTCGCTGCTCGGGAGCTTCTTCGCGCTCGCCGTGATCTACCTGCTGGCCGGGTTCCACTTCATGGCCGCGGTGCAGATCCTGGTCTACGCCGGCGCGATCATGGTGCTGTTCCTGTTCGTGATCATGCTGCTCAACCTCGGCGGCATGGGCACGCGCTTCGAGTTGAGCGCTGCTCCGCTCACGCGCGCCCGCTCGCAGATCGCCGCGGCGGTCGCCGCAGGCGTCGGCCTTGCGGGCTTGATCGCTGTGCAGCGCGCCTCGCTGCCGCGCATCGCGCAGGGCGGCGCACCGGAACGCATCGACGACATCAACCAGATCGCCATCGCCCTTTTCGGGCGCTACAGCCTGCCGTTCCAGGCGGTTTCGGTCCTGCTGCTCACCACCATGGTCGCCGTGCTCGTGCTCGCCAAGCGCCGCACGCGGGAGTCCGGTCAGTGAACGTCCCCAGCGAACACCTGTTCTTCCTCTCGGCCGGGCTGTTCTCGCTCGGAGTGCTGGGGTTCCTCGTGCGCCGCAACGTGATCGTCACGTTGATGTGCGTCGAGCTGATGCTCAACGCGGCGAACCTCGCCTTCCTGGCCGCCAGCCGCATGCACAGCACCCCCGAGGCGCTCGACGTGCAGGGCCCCGTGTTCTCGATCTTCGTGATCACTGTCGCGGCGGCCGAGGCCGCTGTCGGACTGGCGCTCGTGATCGCGCTGTACCGCCTCAAGCAATCGGTCGAGAGCGACTCGGCCAGCGAGATGAAGGGCTAGTCGATGCTCCCTCCCCCGTCCCACGCCTGGCTGTGGTGGATTCCGCTGCTGCCGCTCATCGGCAGCGCGTTGTGCGGCGCACTCCACCTCGCCACTCTCTCCGCGCGTAAGCGCGATCCCCAGGCCAAGGGCTTGGCGGGCCTTGCTCCGCTGATCGCCTGCGCGGCGATGGCCGGCGCGCTCGCGCTGGCCGTCAAGGGCTTCCTCGACCTGCGCGCGCTCGACGCCGCCGCGCGGGTGCTGAACTCGCCGGCTTGGGAGTGGATCACCGTCGGCGATCCGCGCCAGCCGTGGTTCGACGTCGACCTGCGCCTGGTGCTCGACCCGCTCTCGAGCACGCTGGGCCTGGTCATCACGGGCGTCGGCCTGCTGATCCACATCTACGCCTCGGGCTACATGAAGGGTGACGCGGGCTACGCGAAGTTCTTCGCGTACCTCAACCTGTTCGTGTTCGCGATGCTGATGCTCGTGCTGTCGAGCTCGCTCCTGGGCGTGTTCGTCGGCTGGGAAGGTGTCGGCCTGTGCTCGTACCTCCTGATCGGCTTCTGGTACGAGAAGGGCTGGCCGGCGGAGGCGGCGCAGAAGGCGTTCATCACCAACCGCGTCGGTGACGCGTGCTTCCTGATCGGCAGCTTCCTGCTGCTGCGCCTGTTCGGCACGCTCGACATGCACGAGATCGTCGCGCGCATGGGCTCGGACTTCCGACTCGACGCCATCGACGAGAACGTCAAGCTCAACATCGCGCTCGCCGCCCTGTTCCTGTTCGGCGGATGCTGCGGCAAGTCGGCGCAGATGCCGCTGTTCACGTGGCTGCCCGATGCGATGGCCGGCCCGACGCCGGTCTCGGCGCTGATCCACGCGGCGACGATGGTCACCTCGGGCATCTACCTGGTGGTGCGGCTCAATCCGCTGTTCGCGTCCAGCCCGGCGGTGATGACGCTGATCAGCGGCGTCGGCGTCGCGACGGCCTTGATCGGCGGTTCGACCGCGCTGGTGCAGCGCGACATCAAGAAGGTGCTGGCCTACTCGACGGTCAGCCAGCTCGGCTACATGTTCCTCGGCCTGGGCACGGGCGCGTTCGGCGCCGCGGTGTTCCACCTTGTGACGCACGCCTTCTTCAAGGCGCTGCTATTCCTCGGCGCCGGTTCGGTGATCCACGGCATGCACGAGGAACAGGACATGCACAAGATGGGCGGCCTGCGCAAACACATGCCGCAGACGTTCGCGACGTTCCTGGCCGGGGCCGCGGCGCTCTCGGGTCTGCCGCTGATGAGCGGCTTCTTCTCGAAGGACGAGATCCTCGCCCACACCTTCAACTCGGGCGGCGTGTACTACGCGTTCTGGATCGTCGGCGTGCTGACGGCGGCCATGACCGCCTACTACACCTGGCGCATGGTCGCGCTCACCTTCTTCGGGCCCGAGCGTTTCGACCACCACCACGTGCACCCGCACGAGTCGCCCGCGGTGATGACCGTGCCGCTGATGGTGCTCGCGGTGCTCTCCGTGCTGGGCGGCGTGCTCGGCCTGCCGCCGGTGTTCCACGCCGCACACGCGCTCAACGATTGGCTCGCGCCCGTGGTCGCGCCGGGCGTCGCGATCCTCAACCAACTGCACCCGCACGAGCATCTGTCGCATGCCACCGAGTGGGTGCTGCTCGGCCTGGGCGCCGCGGTGGCGCTGGCCTTCGCGCACACAGGCTTCCGCACCTACGCTGCCGGCCCCGAGCCCGACCTCGCCATCGGTCGCGGAGCGCCCGGCGTCGCGGCGTTCCTCGGCGATGCCTGGTCGATCGACAGCGCGTACAGCCGCGTGGTGATTCTGCCGCTGCGTGTGTTCGCCTTCGTCGTGCGCTTCATCGTCGACCAAGTGGTCATCGATGGCCTGGTGAACGGCGCGGGCAGCTTGGCGAAGAATCTCGCCCTTCGCGCGCGCGGCATGGCCTCGGGGCAACTCGACGCCTACGCGCTGTGGATGGGCGGCGGCGCAGCCGTGATTTCGCTCTGGTGGATGTGGAGCTGAGCCGACGCCCATGCAGTACGAACTCGTCCTTCTGACGTTCCTGCCGCTCCTGGGCGCGCTGGCGATCGCCTTCACGCCCAAGGGCGCGGAGCGACTCCAACGTCTCGCGGCGCTCGCCACCACGTTGGTGGTCGCCGCGCTCGGCGTGCGGTTGTTCCTGGCCTACGGCGACAGCGGCTCCGACCAGGGGCGGTTCCTGTTCGAGCTGCCGTGGTTCTCGCTGCCGAGTTCCTACGGCGCCGACACAGCGGTGAACTTCAAGCTCGGCCTCGACGGCGTCTCGCTGCTGATGGTCACGCTCACGGCGGTGCTGATGCCGATCGTGATCCTCTCGACCTGGGGACACGTCCACAAGCGCGTCAAGGAGTTCATGGTGTGGATGCTCGTCATGCAGACGGGCATGCTCGGAACGTTCCTCGCGCTCGACCTGGTCCTGTTCTACTTCTTCTGGGAGATCAGCCTCATCCCGCTGTACTTCCTGATCGGGATCTGGGGCGGCGAGCGCCGGCTGTACGCGACGGTCAAGTTCTTCCTCTACACGCTCGCCGGATCGCTCGTGATGATGGTCGCCATCATCTGGATCCTGTGGACGCGCGGGACGAGCGACGTCTTCGAGTTGATCAACATCCTGTGCCGCGCGCCGCTGACGGAGCAGCTGTGGCTCTTCGCAGCGTTCGCGCTGGCCTTCGGGATCAAGGTGCCGCTGCTGCCGTTCCACACCTGGCTGCCGGACGCGCACACCGAGGCGCCGACGTCGGGTTCGGTCGTGCTCGCCGGCGTGCTGCTCAAGATGGGCACGTACGGACTGGTGCGCTTCTGCATCCACATGCTGCCTGGCGCCGCGGTCGAGGCCGCTCCCGTGATGATGGCGCTCGGCGCCATCGGGATCCTGTACGGCGCGTTGCTCGCCTGGGCTCAGGACGACCTCAAGCGCCTGATCGCGTGCTCGTCGGTGAGCCACCTCGGCTACGTCGTGCTCGGCCTGTTCGCGCTCACGCCGGCCGGCATCAACGGCGGCATGCTGCAGATGGTCAACCACGGCATCTCGACCGGCCTGCTCTTCCTGCTCGTCGGCATGATCTACGAGCGGCGCCACTCGCGCGCGTTGGACGCCTTCGGCGGCGTCGCCGTCGCCATGCCGCTGTTCGCGTTGTTCTGGGTGATCACGACGCTCTCGAGCGTCGGCCTCCCGGGCCTCAACGGTTTCGTCGGCGAGTACCTGGTCCTGGTCGGCGCGTTCCAAGCCTCGCCGCTGTGGGCCATCGTCGGACTGAGCGGCGTGATCTTCGGCGCCGTCTACATGCTCATGGCGACGCGCCGCATGTTGTTCGGCGCGCTCGACAAGCCCGAGAATCGCGAGTTGACCGACCTGAACGCGCGTGAGATCGGACTGATGTTGCCCCTGGTCGCGCTGGTGGTCTGGCTCGGCGTGAGTCCCAACACCTTCATGGCGAAGACCCAACCGTCCATCGAGATGGTCAACCTGCGCATCGCCGAAGCGCGGCGCGCGGCGCTCGCTGGACTCGACGCGGCGCCGGCCGCACCCGCCAGCCAGCGGGAGGAGAGCGCGCGATGAATGCCTCGGTCCTGAAGACCCTGTTCAGTGACGCGGCCTACGCGGCGCTGGCGCCCCTCTTCGCACTCGGCATCGGCGCTCTCGCCGTGCTCGTCGCGGGTTTGTTCCCGCTCGGAAAGGTCGCGCGCGCCGTGCTGGTGCTGCTGACGCTGCTCGCGGCGGCCGCACTCAACGTGGGCATGTTGCTGGGCGACTCGGTTCCCGGCCTGGTCCTCGACGGCACGTTCGTCGCCGACCGCACCACAGCGATGTGGGGCGTGATCTTCACGATCGGCGTCGGCCTGGCCTGGCTCTTCAGCCGGCACTACTACGACGAGGACGCCTCGCACCAAAACGAGCACGACGTCCTGATGCTCGCCAGCGCCCTGGGCATGTCGCTCATGGCCGGCGCGCGCGATCTGATCGTGTTCTTCATCGGACTCGAGCTGCTTTCGATCCCGCTGTACGCGCTGGCGGCGTTCCGACGCAACCGCGCCAAGTCCGTCGAAGCCGGTCTGAAGTACTTCCTGCTCGGCGCGTTCGCCGCGGGCTTCTTCCTGTACGGCTCGGCGTTGATCTACGCCGTGAGCGGCACGCTCAAGCTCGACGTGTTCGCCGATCCCGCGTCGCGCGCGAAGATCCTCGAGAGTCCGATGGCGCTCGTCGGCGTGGCGATGCTCACCGGCAGCCTGTTCTTCAAGATCAGCGTGTTCCCGTTCCACCTCTGGGTGCCCGACGTGTACGAGGGCAGCCCGACTCCGGTCACGGGATTGATGGCGACGGGCACCAAGGCGGCGGCCTTCGCGTTCCTGCTGAACGCACTGCTGGCCCTGCCCAGTTCGACCTCGACGAGCCTGGCGATCATCGCCCTGATCACCATGGCGCTCGGCAACCTCGGCGCGTTGGTCCAGCAGGACGTCAAGCGCATGCTCGCGTACTCGGGCATCGCCCACGCGGGAGTCGTGCTCCTCGGCATCGCAGGCGCCGTGGCCGGCGATCCGAAGCAGGGCGGCGCGGTGCAGGCGGCGCTGTTCTACATGGCGGCCTACGTG
Source organism: Planctomycetota bacterium (assembly GCA_016795325.1). Taxonomy (GTDB): domain Bacteria; phylum Planctomycetota; class UBA1135; order UBA1135; genus WYBT01. The sequence goes on along the minus strand of JAEUHY010000015.1, from coordinate 303,931 downwards.
GCCACCGCGGGCGGCGCGTTCGGCGTGCTCGCGCTGCTCGAGCGCGATGGCGAGCGCATGACGACGCTCGAAGGGCTCAAGGGACTGGGCCAACGCCGCCCCTACCTGGCCGCGGCGCTCACCGTGTTCATGCTCTCGCTCGCCGGCATCCCGGCGACGGGCGGATTCCTCGGCAAGTGGATGGTGTTCTCGGTCGCCGTGCGCGCCGAGATGATCCCCGCGGCCGTGGTCGGCGTGCTGCTGAGCGTCGTTGCGCTGGGCTACTACCTGCGCGTGATCATCGCGATGTGGATGCAGGAGCCGGGCGAAGACTCACCCCTGGCGAGCACACGCGCCATCGCACTGCCGGCGACGCTCGCGTCCGCGGCGTGCGTTGCGCTGGTGCTCGTGATGGGACTCGCGCCGCGCTGGTTCCTCGACCACATGTAGTTCGGAACGGTCCGCGCGCCGTGGCGCGCGGCCGGCGGCGCTACAGGCGGTCGAACTCGATCGCGTAACCGGTCGTTTCCTGGCTCAGGCGCTCGACCCGCACCAGCTTGCCGGAATAGCTCTGCGACGTGACCCCGTCGTGGAGCTTGACCGTGACCTTGAGCGGGTCGCGCGAGAAGAAGAACACGCCCGCGGTCGAGATGTTCTCGGCCTGGCCGTGGATCGACTCGCTGTCGATCTGCACTTCGAGGTGAACGTCGGCGTCGCGTCGGTTGGCGCGCCGGCGCTCGCCGACGCTCGTGGGCTTCTCTTCGTAGGCGCTCATCGGACAGTTGCTTTCGGGGGGCCGGGGCGGCACGTGCGTCGGCGCCCACAGGCGCCCGCGAAAACGTATGTCGAGCGCGAGCGCGTGGCGCTTGATCGACGCGCTGCACCGCGCGCGCCTCCAGCCCAGGCTTGGGATCGGACGGGTCCCGAGGAGGGCCGCTGTCGGCGGCTGGCTAGGATGGCGGCCACCTCCAGCAACCTTCGCGACCTATGCAACCCCACCGCCCGCATCCGCACTTCAACGATCAAGGTACGCTCGACTGGCACACCCGTTGGGACGAGGCGCTCGCCAGCGCCCAGCGCGAACAGAAGCACATCTTCATCGAGTTCGGCCGCGAGCAGTGCGGTCAGTGCCGCGCACTGGTGCAGGGCGTCGTTCCGCACCCCCAGATCGCTCCCTTGCTGCAGGCCGGCTTCGTCGCGCTGGCCTCGGACTGCGACGACGCAGAAGCGCCGGTCGAGATCCTCGCGGGACACCTCGAGGACGCCTACATGCTGCCCTTCGTCATCCTGGCCGACTCGAACGGCAAGTTCGTCGACGGCCTTTCGGGCGCAGTCAACCCGCTCACCCTCAAGCGCAAGCTCGAGAAACTCACCGGCGCCGCGCCGCAGTGACCCACCCGCCCCTGCCCCACCAGTTCCACGCCTCGACGCGATGATCGCCCCTGCCTTCACGCCGCCCAACCGTCTGCTGCTCGGCCCTGGTCCTTCGCCCGTAGCGCCGTCGGTGTTGCGCGCGCTCGCGCTCCCGACCGTCGGACACCTCGATCCCGAGTTGCTGCGCGCCATGGGCGAGTGCCGGGAGCACTTGCGCGCCATCTTCGGGACGAGCAACGCGGCCACCTTCGCGATCTCGGGCACGGGCACCTCGGGCATGGAGGCGGTGCTCAGCAATTTGATCGAGCCGGGCGACGGCGTGCTCGTGGCGACGCACGGCTACTTCGGCGCGCGCGTCGACGAGATCGCCGGCCGCTGCGGCGGCGTCGTGACGCGCGTCGACGGCGAGTGGGGTCAGCCGAGTGATCCGCAGCGCGCGCGCGACGCCGCACGCGGACGCAGCATCAAGCTCGTCGCCGTCGTGCACGCGGAGACGTCGACGGGCGTGCGCCAAGAGCTCGCTCCGTGGAGCGCCCTCGCGAGCGAGTTGGGCGCGCTGCTCTGCGTCGACGCCGTGACCTCGCTGGGCTGCATCCCGATCGAAGTCGACGCACACCGCATCGACGGCATCTGGTCGTGCACGCAAAAGGGTCTGTCCTCGACTCCCGGTCTCGCTCCCGTGAGCTTCTCGCCGCGCGCAGTCGAGCGCGTGCGCAGCCGCAAGACGCCGGTGCAGAGCTTCTACTTCGACCTGGGCTTGTTGCTCGGCTTCTGGGATGCGCCGCACGGCTACCACCACACGATTTCGAGCAACTTGATCTACGCGCTGCACGAGGCGACGCGCCTGGTGCTCGAGGAGGGGCTGGAGGCGCGCTTCGAACGCCACCGCCGCGTGAGCACGTACTTCCTCGAATGCGCGCGCGGGCTGGGGCTCGCTCCGTTCGTCGCCGAGTCGGCGCGCCTGCCGCAGCTCACGACGCTGCGTGTCCCGGCCGGCGTCGACGACTTGGCGCTGCGCAAACGGCTCCTCTCCGAGCACGATCTGGAGATCGGCGGCGGACTGGGCGCGCTCAAGGGACAGTTGTGGCGCGTGGGGCTGATGGGCTACGGCGCCACGGAGGGCAACGCCGAGCGCTGCGCCTCCGCCCTGCGTGACGTGCTCGCCGGCGAACGCGGCGCGGCTGCGCGCCGATGAACGCACGCACCGCACTGCCGCTCGCGTCGGCGCTGTTCGCCCTCTCGGGCTTCACCGGGCTGTGCTACGAAACGGTCTGGTTCAAGCGCCTGGGACACGTGTGGGGCAGCTCGTCGCTGGCGATGGCCAGCGTGATCGCAGCCTTCCTGCTCGGGCTGGGGCTGGGAGCGCGGCTGTTCGGCGCCTACGCGGATCGTTCGCGTCGGCCGCTGCTCGTGTACGGCGTGCTCGAAGTCGCCATCGGACTCTACGCGCTCGTCCTGCCGCCGCTGATCCACTGGGCGGCATCGTTCGCAGCGCCGCTCACGAGCGCGCTCGGAGATCAGCCGCTGCTGCTCGCGCTGGCGCGCCTGGCGTTGACCTTCGGACTGATCGGCCCGCCGTGCATGTTGATGGGCGCGACGCTTCCGGTGCTGACCCGTCAACTCGCTGGCCTGGGCGTCGGCGTGGGCAAGTCGGCTGCGTGGCTCTACGCGTTCAACACGCTCGGCGCCGCACTGGGCGCGTACGCGGCGGGATTCCATCTGCTGAGCTCGCTCGGGCTCGCCGGAACGAACGCGTTGGCGGCAGGCCTCAATCTGGCGGTAGGCCTCGCCGCGATCGGCATCGCGCGCCGCGCCGAGTTCGAACTCGGCGAAGCGCCGCCTGCCGCGCCGGACACGTCGCCCGAGCTCACGCCGCTCACGCGCGTACTGGCGATCGCCGCACTGACCGGGTTCGCCTCGATCTCCCTGCAGATGCTGTGGGCGCGTGAACTGGCGCTGCTCGTCGGCCCGACGACCTACGCGTTCTCCAGCTGCCTGTCCGTGTTCATCCTCGGGGTCGGCCTGGGCAGCTTGCTGTTCCGCCTCCGCCTGGAGCGGCGTGAAGCGCTTCAAGCGACACTCTGCACGGCGAGCCTGCTGGTCGTGTTGCCCGCGCTCGCTGGCTGGGCGCTGCGCCCGCAGATCGCCGAACTGCTTGGGTTCTTGCGCGAGGTGCGTGTGAGCGAACTCGGCAACGCCGCGTTGTGCGGGGTGACGAGCGCGCTGCTCGAGTTCCTCCCCACGCTCGGCATGGGGATGATGTTCCCCGCACTGGTCGAACTCACGCGTGCTGGCGCGGACCGTGCCGGCTCCGCTGTCGGACGCGTGTACGCCTGGAACACGCTCGGCTCGGTCGCCGGCGCAGCGCTCACGAGCCTCACGCTCGTGCCGCTGCTCGGCTCGTTCTGGAGCCTGCGCGCCGCGCTCGCGGTCTACGCGCTCGCGCCCATCGCACTGTTCGGCGCCCGTGGCGGCGCGCTGCTCACCTCGGTGGTCGCTTCGGTGGCGCTCCTCGCGCAGTGGCGCGCGAGCGACCCGCTCGACACCAACCTGGGGGCGTATCTGTACGGCGTTCCTGCAACCCGCGCGACGCGCGCGGACTTCAAGCCGCTGTACTTCGCCGAGGGCCCCAGCTGCAACGTGCTCGTGCTCGAAGGCTCGCCCGTGGCGACGCCGTACCTGCCCGAGCCGCCCGCGCGCCTGATCAACCTGCGCGTGCACGGCAAGATCGACGCGAGCTCCGCGAACGACATGACCATGCAACTGGGCATGGCCTACCTGCCGCGCTTCCTTCATCCGGCGGCCAAGAAGGTCGTCGTGATCGGGATGGGCTCGGGCGCGACGCTCGGCGCGGCGGCCGTGTTCGAGGGCACGCAGGCCACCTGCTGTGAAATCGAGCCGGCGATCGTCGAAGGCGCGCGCTTCTTCGAGGCCTTCAACCACGGCGTGCTCGAGCGCGACGACGTGAACGTGGTGCTCGACGACGGCCGCAGCTACGTGCAAGGCGGCCCCGCGGACTGGGACCTGATCCTCTCGCAACCGACCAATCCTTGGATCGCGGGCGTCGCCAACCTCTTCACCGAGGAGTTCTACGCCACCGCGCGCGCCAAGCTCGGCCGCGGAGGATTGTTCGCCCAGTGGATCCAGGCCTACGCATTCACGCCGCGTGACTTCGCGCTCGTGTTGCGCACGCTCACGCGCGTCTTTCCGCGCTGCGTGCTGCTGCGCGTGAGCGAGTACGACTTCCTGGTCGTCGCCGGCGAGCGCAGCGTCTCGCCCGACGCCGCCGTGATCGACGCCGCCCAGGCGCTCGTCGACGCGACGGCGGACGCGCGCGCGGACTTGAAGCGCTACTTCGCCACGGAAGATGTGCGCTCGATGCTCTTCACGCACCTCTTGCTCGACGAGAGCGGCGTCCAGCGCTTCCTCGCCGCCGTCGGCGGAGACGAGCTCAACACGGATGCGAACATGCGCCTGGAGTTCGATGCGCCGTTGCGCTTGTTCCACGCCCTGGGCGACCCGGCGGCGGAAACCAATCGACTGCTCTACGCCGCGGTCAACCCGGTGTGGCAACAGTCCTTGTTCACCTCCTGGCGCTGCGACGCGAAGCACTTGGACGCGCTCAAGACGCTCAAGTCTCGTTTCCTGTCCCACGGCGCGACTGCGGCCGGCGGCGCGTTGGTGGAGCTTGGACTCGCGCTCGACCCGGGCGAGCCGGAACTGCTCGCGGACTTCCTGCTCTTCGGATCCAACATCCCTCCGGAGGAATTCGAGGAGAGCCTCGGACAGCTGATCGCGCAGTCCAGCGCCGAAGCCCATCGTCTCGGCCAGTCGCTGCTGCAGCTGCGTCAGTTCTACGCCGCCAAGTTGGTCTACACGCGCCTCAGCGAGCGCCACCCCGCTTCCGCGAGCGCCTTCCGCGCCCTGGGCGCGGCCTGGGAAGGACTAGGCCGCGAAGCGGAGAGCCAGGCCGCGTTCGCCAAGGCGCGCGAACTCGATCCGCTGCTCGATCCGTTGGCCGAACGCAACTAGCGAGCGGCGTCCACTGTCGTGGACAACTCTGCCGCGCAACGACCGCGGCGAGCGACAGAACGGTGCTGGCCAGAGGCGCTGCGGCGCCGCAGGACGCGCGGCGGCGTTGGCACGTTGTTCGCTCTGCGGGCTTCTCGTTGCCCTTGCGCGAGTGCGTGAGGGAGCAACGCCCCGCTCCGCCGACTGCGCTCCGAGCGCACCCCCGAGTTCACCGCCATGAACGCACTTCGTTCGTTCCGCGTCGCCGCCATCGCCTTGGTCGCTGCGCTCGCCGCCGACGCGGCCCGCGCCCAGGACATCTCGCTCACCTACGGCCGCCGCGTCGGCCGCGGTTCGCTGGCGGTCACGATCGGAATCCCGGCGCGCACCTGCGCACCGGCGCGCGTGTGGGTTCCGGGTCGATACGACGTGCGCTGCGAGCGAGTCTGGATCGAGGGCTGCGAACGGCAGGTCTGGGTCGAGCCCTGCTACGAAACCCGCTGGGATTCGTGCGGCCGCGCGTACCGCGTTCAGGTTCGTCCCGGCCACTGGCGGACCGTGCGCGACGCCGGCCGCTGGGAACAGCGCGAAGTGCGCGTGTGGGTTCCCGGCCACTGGCGCGAGGCGGCCCGCTACTAGCGCAGTCCGCAGCGAACACCAAGCACACCAGAGAGGGGGCTCGAGTGCGGACGCTGTTGTCCGCGCCGAACCTGTGTGGAGGGCCCGCGAGGCGCATAGCCTCGCGGGCCCGACTCGTTGAAGCGCGGCGCAGTCGCTAGGCTCGCGCCGCCGGCGGGCCGACACGCCGCCCCTTCCGCCCCGTGAACCCCGCCCCCACGCTGCGCCCGCCCTCGCCGCGGGTCGCCAACATCGCGATCGCAGTGATGTGCCTTGTCTGGGGCAGCACCTGGATCGTGATCAAGTCGGGTCTGCGCGACCTGCCGCCCCAGACCTCCGGCGCCGCGCGCTTTTGGATCGCAGGCTTCGCGATGGCTGGATTGACCGCGCTGCTGCGCCGGGCGGAAGGCGGAGCGCGCCCTCCGGCCTGGCTCTGGTTGAGCCTGGGCGTCCTGAACTTCGGCGCCTCCTACGCGATCGTCTACCGCACGAGCACGCTGCTTCCGTCTGGCCTGATCAGTCTGTTGTGGGGCGTGTTCCCGATGCTGAGCGCGCTCGTGAGCCACGTCTGGATTCCAGGCGAGCGGCTGCGCCCCCAACAGTGGGCCGGCTTCGCGCTGGGATTGATGGGCCTCTCGGTCCTGTTTGCCACGGACCTGCCCGCGCTCGGGCCGGGCGCGATCCCCGCGGCCGCGTTCCTGCTCCTGAGCCCGGTCGTGTCCGTCGTCGGCAACACGCTGGTGAAGCTGCACGGCCGCGGAGTCAGTTCGCTGGCGCTCAACCGCAACGCGATGTTCGTCGGCGCCGCACTGCTCAGCGTCGCGGCCTTCGCCACCGAATCGCCGAGCGAGGCGCGCTGGACTCCGGCGGCCATAGGTTCGGTGCTCTACCTCGCCTTGATGGGCACGGTCCTCACGTTCGGCCTGTACTTCTGGCTGTTGCGCTCCGTGCCGGCGCACAAGCTCAGCCTGATCGCCTACATCACACCGTCGATCGCACTGCTCCTGGGCGTTCTCGTCGGCGGAGAGGAACTCACGGGCAGCATCATCGCAGGCGCCGCGTCGATCCTGCTCGGCATCGTGTGGGTTGTTCGCACCCGAGCACCTGAAGCGACCTGAGCGCGGCGAACCGGCTCAGCGCTCGAGCGCACGCCGGCGCGCACTCCACGCGCTGGCGAGCGCGGGATCGGCGAGCGCCGCGACATGGCGGCCGAACTCGAGATCCACCATGACCGTGGCGACCTCGTGCGGCCGCAGCGGCACGACCAGCGCGCTCCACGGCAACTGCTGCGGCCCGAAAGGCGGGGCGCTCATGCGCGGAGCGAGCGGAGTGACGACACGGCCGAGCGCATCAGTCTTGGCCGCCTTCGCGATCGGACCGGGAAGTCGCAGCAACGCCTCGGCGGGTTTGCCGTCGAACTCGACCAGGCGGATCACGAACGGGTCCCGCACGCCCTCGCCGAAGGCGCCGCTCGCGCCCTCGAAGTCGACGGGCGACGCGCGGTGCAGGGCGGTCACGAGCACGTTGGGCGCGTCGAGGTTCAGTGCGCCGAGCGCCGGCGGCAAGTCGCCGCCGCCGAGCACGGACACGCTGGGCTCGAAGCGCGGCGAGCCGAGGTTGCACTCCATCGACAGGCGCATGCGCTCGGTGTGGGTCAACGCGCCATGCGGGAAGATCCAGAACTCGGCGTCGAAGACGTTGTCGAAGTGCTCGCCGTCCCAGGGGTCGTACGCGTTGAGCACGGCGCGCACGCCGTGAGCGTCGCGCAGCCAACCCTGGCTGCCGTCGTTCACAACAAGCAGTCCGCGGCGCGCTGCGCCAGGCGCCACGAGGTCGACGAAACTCTGCGCCGTGAAGGCGCCCTCGAGCGCCTCCTCGAACGGCGCTGCGCCGGGATCGCCGCGCTCGCCGGGATAGCGCCGCACGAAACGCTTCGAGGGCTGCGCCTCGCTCACGCCGTAGGGATGGTCGCGCAGCAGAGCGTCGGGCTTGAAATGGGCCGCAAACGGCATCTGTAGTGCGGCGAGCACGCCCGCATCGGGCCGCGCCAGGTTCTCGCCCTGGATGCGGATCCACAGCGCGTCGTGGAGCGTCGACATCGAATACACGATGCGCAGCCGACTGCCGCCGCGGCCCTCGCGCACGAAGGCGAACTCGGCGAACTCGTTGTTCTCGCTCGACTCGGTCGAGAGGTGCGCGCTGTCGAAGCGCTCGAGCGAGCGTTGGCGGCGCATCTCGAGTTGGCCCAGCGGCCGTCCCTTCGCCAACGCGCCTTCGGGGAAGTCGCGCGAGAACAGCTGGGTCACCACGCCGCGCCGCCGGTCGATGCGCGCTTCGAAGGCCCCGCGCCGCAGCACCAATTCCTCGTCGCCCAATTCCATCTGGATGCGGCCCAGGCGCGGCTCCTCGACCCCGTCGTAAGGATCGACGACCTTGTAGCCGTAGGCCGGCACGGAACGCACGACGCCGCCCTCGTGCTGCACGTCGCGCGTCCAACCGAGCGGGTTGTAGACGAGCGTGCTGCCCTCGAGCGCGTCGACGCGTTCGCCGAGCAGATCGAGCGTGCGTTGGAACACCTCGCTCGCGGTGGCCACGCCGCGTTCGAACGCACGCTCACCGAAGGCGCCGACCTCGCCTTCGCGTTCGTGGAGGTGATGGTGCTGTCCGACGCACACGTCGCGCCAAGCCTGCTCCAACTCCCAGGCGGGGTACACGTCGGGCGATGCGTAGGGTCGGCCGAACATGCCAGCCAAGGCGCTGACGCTTTCGGCGGCGAGCAATTGCTCTTCGGCCGAGCGCGAGAAGCGCGGCAGGTAGTCGCCGTTCTTGCCCAGCGTCAGCCCGTGGAACGTCTCGTCGAGTTGGTAGCGTCGCACGGGCGCCGAGCCCGCGCCGCCGCGCAAAACCTCGATAGCCTGCGACGGTGAGAGGCTCGGCGAAGCGAGCCGCGCGCGCCACAGCGCGAGCGCCGCGCGCAGGTCGTGCTCACCGCGCGCTGCGCCCAGCGCGTCGAACGTGTGCAGCACGAGCGCGCCCTCGGCGGCCGAGCCCAAGGCGACGTCGAGTTCCGCCGCGAATTCCTGAACGGCCTGCAGCGTCGGCGCCAACGCGGCCAGTCGCGTGCCGTCGTGGCCTTCCCAGGCGACGAGAGGCGCTGTCTCCAGGGGCAGCGACGGGGTGCGTGCGCTCCAAGTCGGCGCCAGTGCGACGCTCTCGAAGCCCGCGGCGACCAGCAGTTGCGGCGCCTGCGGGAAGAACGGAAAGGCGTGCTGCCAGGCGCAGGTCGGCGCGCGGCCGAACAGTCGGCGCAGCGTGCGCACACCCAGCAGCAGTTGGCGCAGGTTGGACTCTCCGCCGTGCAGCAGCCCGACCGGCTGCGCGTACGCGGCGCCGAGAAGCTCGAACTCGCCCGCTTGCACCGCGGCCCGCAGGCGTTCGAACAAGGTGGGCGCGCTCAACGCCAGTTGCTCGAGCGCGTGGGCGTCCCAGGCCAGCGCCCCGCAACCTCCGCAGGCCGCGCGCCACTCGAGCGTGAGCAGCGCTGCCGCGGCTTGCACGTTTTCGGTGCTCGCGACGCGCACGCCCGCGGCGAACGCGTGGCTGGCGAAGGCGTAGAGGAACGGGTTCGACATCGAATGCGGGGCGAGAAGGATAGCGTCGTGCGCAGTGCGGTCAGCGCGCTTGCGTCCGCCCGGGCGCCTCCGCCTCCTCGCGCTCCCACAACACGCACGAAATCGGATCGCCGAACGCGCGCTGCGCACGCCACCCCGCCAGGGAGGCCTGCGGGTCGAGCAAACGGGCCACGCGCGCGCTGGACGCGGCGCTCGCGCACAGCCCTGCGTCGCGCTGCATCGCAGTGCTGGCGACGATCCAGCGCGCCCTGTTCGAGTCGAGCCGTCGCGTGAACTCCGCGTCCGACTCGGCGCCGAAGGCCAGTTCGAGCGCGCGTGCGGCCTCGCTCGCGGCGTGCTCCCGCTCGGCCGCGACCGTCGGTCGGCGCGCGCGCCCGACGATCGGTCCCGCCAGACGAGGAGCGCTGGCCACACGCCAGTTCTGTTCCGCCGCGGGATGGTTGAAGGGACCCGGCGCGACGCTGTTCTCGCGCAGCCAAGTGAGCCCGGCGCGCAGGTCATCGACCTCGCGCGTCTGCGAGGCGGCGGCAGGCCGCACGTCGAACAGGATGAGCGCCAGCGCGACCCACAGCGTGATCCACGCCACGCGCGACGCGTGCCCGGGAACGTGCGCGTACTCGCGCGCGGCGGCGCTGCCGGCGGCCAGCGCGAGCGCGGCATGGGCAGGCGCCGAGAAGCGCGCGTCCACGAGCGCGAGCAGGAACGAAGCGGATCCCGCCGTGAGCAGCGCAGCCTGGAACGGGTCGACGCGGCGCTCGAAGGCGAGGCGCAGCGCGGCGGCAGCCGCGATCGCGACGCCCGCAATCCAACCCGGCGAAGCCGCGAGCCAGCCGCGCGCGCGGCCGTCGAACGCCGGCGCCAGTTCGCGTGCGTCGAGCGGGCCCGCTCCGATTCCGGCCACGCCCAGCAAGACGACCACGAAGCACAGCGGGGCGAGCAGAGCCTCGCGCGAGCGGCCTTCGACCTCACGCAGCGCGTGCAGGCCGAGCGCGGCGCCGCACGACGCGGCGACGGGCCAGGTCTCGACTCCGGCCACGAGACCGGCGCCGGCGGCCGCGCCCGCGACGAGTGAGCCAGCGAACACGTCGATGCGTTCGCGCGCGTACAACGCGAACGCGCAGGCGCCCAGTTGCGCGCAGCACAGGAGCACGAGCAACGCGTGGGGATCGAAGCGCTCGACGTGCTCGCGTTCGAGCGCCCACGGAGAGAGCGCGAGCCAGCCGCCGGCGACGAGCGCGGCGCGCAGCCGTGCGACGCCTGCGCCGCTCGCCAAGCGCGCCGCGATCCACGCGCCACACGCGGCCGAGGCCAAGGCGCACGCCAGCATCCAACGGCGCACGACCGCCTCGACGCGCCCCGCCTCGTCTGCGCCCGTACCCTCCGGCGACGGCGTCGCCGTCCACGTGAAGGCGAGCGCCACGCTCGTCACGACGAGTCCTGGCCAAGCGGGCCTCTGCGCCTCGGCCTCGACGAAACGGTCGGGGCCGAGCGCTTGGCGGTGCAGCGCCGTCAACTCCACCGCGCGCCGCCGCCACTCGCCGTCGGTGTCGAAGGCGGCGTAGGGATCCCGTTGGAGGCGAGGTTCCTGCGGTTGCGTGCGCCGAGCGATGGCGAGCGCGAGGAGAAGCGCGACACAGGCCGCCATCCAGGCGACCCGCAGCGTGCGCGCCGCGACGCCAAGCCGAGCCATCAGCGAGCGGACTCGCGCCGCGTGTACCAGGCCTCCACGTGCGCGGGCAGGAGCGCTTCCTCGATCAAGGGCAGCCGCGCGCCCTCGACCCACTCCAGGCCCGGACGCGCCGCGGGCGCAGGTCCGGGAGCGACGAGGAGTCCGGGGCAAGCCGCGAGGAGCGCGCCGTGGTGGCTCGCGGGAGTGGAGACGTTCACGATCCACGCATCGAAGGGCTGTCCGCTGAGGGTCGCGAGCCCGAGGCTGAAGGCGCGCCAGGCGTCGTCGCGAACCACGACGCCGAACTCCAGCCCCCCGCTCCAGGCGCGCAAGCGCGCGAGCAGCGTTTCGAGTTCACCGGGTTCGGTCGGTGCGTTGACGGCGAACAACTGGGTCGCGCTGCGCTCGGCCCAGCGCATCCATTCCAGACCTGCGGCGCCCGCGAAGGGCGCGTCGGCGGGCTCGTCGGGCCCCGCGAACAACGCCAACGCTCGCCGCGGCGTCGCGCTAGGGCTGTAGCTCCACAGCCAGCGCTCCGCGCCGCCCGGCGAGGTGTCCAGGGCTTCGATCGGAACCGGCGAGCCCGGCGCCGGCCCGGATTCGCTCCAGGCTTCCAGCGCCGCGAGCAGGTCGGCGCCGCCGAGCGACGCGCTGCGTCGCGCGCCGCGGACGATCAGGCTCGTGAGCAGTTCACCCAGCCGCACGTAGCCGGGGTGATCGCCGAGCGAGCGTTCGCGCAGCGCCGCGAGGCGGGCGTCGAGCCGCTCGATCGCATCGACGCGGATCTCGGCCGTGCGCACCGCGAAGGGCGCGACGCCGCGCGGCGCGATGCGCCCGTACAACCAACATGCGCCGGGCTCGCACAAAGGCGCGCGCAAGAACATGTCGAAACCCTGGCCGGCGAAGCCGCGCGCATCGACGGGCTCCTTGCGCCCGTGCACCTGGCGGCGCGCGGAGTCGATCCACTGCAAGACGAACTCACAGTCGCGCGCCTGTGCGGCCGAAAGCAGGGCGACGCGCACGGTGACCGGCGTGGTCGGCTCCTTCTCGCGCAACTCGAACGCGCCTGGAATCGCCACCAGATCGAGCGCTCCGGCGAGCGCGTCGAAGCGCTCGAGTTCCGCGTCCGCTGCGCTCTCCGCGCGGTCCTGCAGCAGCGCCTCGGCGCGGCGCAGCAGGGCCGCGCTCGGTTGCCACCCGGTGCTCGCACCGGCGGGCCGGGCCGCTTCGAGCAACGCGAGCGCACGCTCGCGCCGTGCGCCGTCGGCCTGCGCGTAGTGCTCGAGGAAACGCGTGCGGCGCTCGCACGCCACCACACTCAGATGCTCCTTGCGCTCGAGGAGCGCGTGCGCCTCGAGCGCTGCGCCTTCCAAGCGGCCGCCGAACGTCTCGGGCTGGGGCTCCTGCGACTGAGCGAAGGCGACGTCGGCGCCGCACGTCGCGACCCACGCCAACGCGGCGAGGAGAGAATCAGAGCAGCGCTTCGATGATCTGCTTGTGCGCATCGAAGCCTCGCAAGCGAATGCGCTCGGCGGCGCCGGCCGGCAACGCTTCGCGCGGTGCAAGTCCGACCAGCTCGCTCTCGTGGATCTCGACGCCGCGCTCGCGCGCCAGCTTCTCGATCTCCTCGTAGACACGCACCAGGCCGGTCGCCTGGAAGTTGCACACGTTCATGCTCACCTGCGCGAGCTTGAGATCGTCGAGGAAGAAGCCCATCGCCTTGATGCCCGGCAGTCCGCCGTCACGTTCGCGGATGCGCTTGGCGATGTCCTTCGCGACCTGCACGTTCTCCGTGCGCAGGTTCACGTTGAAGGCGATCAGGAAGAAGCGCGCACCGATGACGGTCGCGCCCGCGGTCGGGTGCAGCGCGCCCGCCGGACCTTCGTCGGGGCGGCGCGCAGCGTCGACCGCGATGGCCTCGCGCAGCTTCTCGTAGCCGATGTTGCGCACGTCCGGCAGGTTGCGCCGCTCGGGACGCAGAGCCGCTTGCTCGTAGAAGTAGACCGGGATCGAAAGCTCGCGTCCGACGCGCTCGCCGAGCCGGTGCGCGAGCCGCACGCAGTAGCCCATGGTCGCGCCATCGAGCGGCACGAACGGCACCACGTCCGTCGCGCCGATGCGCGGGTGCTCGCCCTGGTGCGTGTTGAGGTCGAGCACATCGCGCGCGGTGGCGATGGCGCGGAAAGCGGCCTCGGCCACCGGCTCGCCTTCGCCCACCATCGTCACCACGGCGCGGTTGTGGCTGGCGTCCATGGTGTGGTCGATCAGCTTCACGCCGGGCGTGGCACGGATCGAAGCGAGGATCCGCTCGAGCACCTGGGGACGGCGGCCTTCAGAGAAATTGGGAACGCATTCGACGAGCGGCATGGGCGCGACTTTCGGCTGGAGGAGCGCAAGAAGGTACGGTCAGCCGCGCGAGCGGACCAGCCGACCCCGCGCGACCACCGCGCGCACCGGGTTGCGTCCGAGCTCGTACACGAGGTGTTTGTGGTTGGGCGCATCGAGCACGACGACGTCGGCGCGCTTGCCGACCTCGAGTGAACCCAGCTCCGCGCCGCGCCCCAACGAGCAGGCGGCGTTGAGTGTCGCCGCGCTCAAGCACTCGGCGGCGCTCATGCGGTAGCGCAGCGCGGCCCACGAGCAGACCTCGGGCATGCTCGGCAGGTAGCAGCTGCCCGGATTGAAGTCCGTCGAGATCGCGACGGCGACGCCGGCGTCGATGAGCTTGCGCCCCGGCGCTTCGACCGTCTGGCGCAGGAACAGCGGGACGACCGGACACAGCACGGCGACCACGCCGCTCTCGCGCAGCCGCTCGATGCCGCGTTCGCTCACGTGCTCGAGATGGTCCGCGCTCGCCGCGCCGAGTTCCGCGGCGAGTTCGGCCCCGCCCAGCGGCGTGAGCTGGTCGACATGCATCCGCAGGCCCAGTCCGAGTTCGCGCGCCCGCTCGAGGATGCGGCGCGAGTCCTCGAGCGAAAAAGCGATCGTCTCCGTGAACACGTCGCAGTACTCGGCCAAGCCCTCGGCTGCGACGCGCGGAAGCATCTCATCGAGGATGGCGCGCACGTAGGCGGGCTTGTCCGCGCGGTGCTCGAGCGGGTAGTCGTGCGCGCCAAGGAACGTCGGCGCGAGATCGAGCTCCGAGCGCGCGCGCACCGCGGCGATCGCGCGCAAGCACTTGAGCTCGTCGTCGACCGACAAACCGTAGCCGCTCTTGGCCTCGACGGTCGTCGTACCGTGCTCGACGAAGCGCGCGAGGTGCGCGCTCAGGCGCTCCTCGAGTTCCGTCTGCGAGGCCGCGCGCACGCCGCGCGTCGTCGAGAGGATGCCGCCGCCGGCCGCGGCGATCTCGGCATAGCTGGCGCCGCGGGTGCGCAGCTCGAACTCGTCCTCACGCGTGGTCGCGAACACCGGATGGGTGTGCGCGTCGACGAAACCTGGAACGAGCGTGCCGCGGCGCGCGTCGAGCTCGAGCCGGCCGACGAAGCGCTCACCGAGTTCACGCTGCGGCCCGATCGCGACGATCTGCTCGCCGTCGATCGCGAGCAGCGGATCCGGCACGACGCGGAGCTGTGCGAGCGCCGCGCCCAGGCGCGGGCTGTTTCCGAGCGGTGTCGCGAGTTCCGCCGCGTTGCGGATCACGAGCGAAACTTCACGGGGAGCAACGCGGCCAGTTCGCTCGACGCTCGACATGGCGGCCAAGCTAGCAGCCGCCGCGCCGCACGGGAGGCTCGCGTCAGGCCGCCACCAGCGCGGCGCACGAGGCGTCGACGAGTTCGGCCACGCGCAGGGTCGCCGCCATGCGCGCGAGGAGGCGGCGGCGCGCCCGCAGCATGATCATCTTCATGTTCGAGCCGCCGACGTGCAGGACCGCGCAGGCCTCGCTGTACGACAGTCCACGCACCTCGACGAGCTCCAGGGCGTGCTGATCGCGCTCCGAGAGTTGCCCGAAGGCGGCCAGGTAGTGCTGGAGCAAGATCACGCAGGCGCCGCGCAGGCCGGCGCTCTCCTCACCCTCGATGGCGCGCGCATGGGGCGAGCGGTGCTCGCTCTCGGGGAGTTGCGCCGCCTGGTCCTCGGAGCCCAGATGGCGCAGTCGCGCCGCGACGGAGCGCGCGCGGCGCACCACATTGGCGGCGATCGTGCGCACCCAGACGCGGAAGCTGCCGCGGTGCTCGGAACGGAAGCCGCGCGCGTAGCGGTACACGTTGACGTAGGTGTCCTGGAGAAGCTCGAGCGGGTCCAGGCGAGCCCGCTGCTCGGCCAGCACCCAGCGCAGCCAGTTCCAGACGCGCTGGTGCGAATGGCGGTACAGCGCGTCGAAGGCCTCGCTCGCGCCGCTGTCGCGGAACCAGGCCATCAGGGCCGTGTCGAGGCGATCCTGGTGTTGTTCGACGCTTTCGTCGTCGGCGCGCTCCACGTCGCAGCCGAGTCCGAGCAGGACGTCGCGGATGTGCGCGTCGAGGTCCGAGGCACCGAGAACGGATTCGACCGGTTGAGCAGCAGCGAGGGCGTTCATGCTCAGCCCTTACGCGAGCGCCGTTCCAGGGCCCGCGCCTGCGCACACGAAACAACGCAAAGCACTACTGCGCAACAACTTGCGCCGCGCCTGCCGTGTGCAACACGGCTGTCCGGGAGGCGCGCGCCGCCGGCCAGGATCCGATTTCGTAACAAAGCCAGCGCGCCACCCCACATGGGCCGCTACGAAAACGCCACAGCCCCACCTCGATCGCGTCGGCGTCCGACGTCGGAGGCCGCGCTTCGCTTAGACTTCGAGGGTGGACGCCGCCCTCGGCTTCGCCGTCCCGCCCACTCGACTCCGTTGTTCGCCGTGCCAATTCCCGCCCCGACCCTCGCCCCTGTTGTCGCCCCGGCGCTGAGCGCGGCGGTCGACTGGAGCCGGCTCGATCTGGTCAGCCTCGGCATCGCAGTGCTCGCGCTCGGCCTGGCCGCGACCTCGGCCGTCGGCCGTCGCTCGCTCGCCCAGTCGGACCCCGCGCGGGTGCTCGAAGCCGAGCCGAGCGCGCAGCGGCGCGCGCGACTGGAGCCGTTGCTCGTCAAGGCCGACCGGCTCGTCACGAGCGCCAGCATCGTCGAACAGGCCTCGTCGCTTACCTTCGCCATCTGCACGCTCCTGGTGCTGGGTGGCGGTGACCCAGGCCGCGTCAGCGTGGTGCTCGAGACCATCGCTCTGTGCGTGCCGGCGTTGTGGTTCGCCACCGACGCCCTGGCACGCGCCGTCGCGCTGCGCGGCGGCGACACGATCCTGCGGCGCACGCTGCCCGTGTTCCACGCCTTGCAGTTGCCGGTCGAGGCGCTCACCGCGGCGTTCGAAGTCGTGCGGCGCGGCGTGCTGCGTCTGTTCGGCCAGCGCGACGACCCCGAGTCGACGCGCCGGATCGTGGCCGGGCTGCGCGACGTGATCGACGAAGCGGAGATCTCCGGCCATCTCGACGAGACCGAGAAGGAGATCATCGGCAACGTCATGGAATTCCGCGACGTCGACGTCGCCGCGGTCATGACGCCGCGCACCAAGCTGGCGGCGGCCGACGTCGAAGGCGGAGTGCTCGCCGCGGCGCGCCTCTTGGCCGAAACCGGACACAGCCGCATCCCTGTCTACGAAACCTCGCTCGACACGATCATCGGCGTCGTCTCCGCGCGCGACCTCGTCGCGGCGTTCGCCAACGGCCGCGCCCAGGAAGCCGACCTGCGCGAGCTCTTGCACCCGGCGTACTTCACGCCGGAGACCAAACGCGTGCGCGAACTGCTGAGCGAACTGCGGCGCGCGCGCGTCGAGATCGCGATCGTGCTCGACGAGTACGGCGGGACCGCGGGACTGGTCACCGTGGGCGACATCATCGGCGAGATCGTGGGCGAGATCCCCGACGAGTACGACGAGGATGCGCCGGCGCCGATCCGCCATCTGGCCGGCGGCGCCGCAGAGGTCGACGCGACGTTGCACGTCAGCGAGGTGAACGAGGCGCTCGAGCTCGAGTTGCCGGAGCACCGCGACTTCGAAACGCTCGCGGGCTTCGTGCTGGCGCACTTTGGGCGCTTCCCCAAACGCGGAGAGAAGTTCGAGAGCGAGGGGGCCGAGTTCGCCGTCGTCGACGCCACCGATCGACGCGTGCTCAAGGTGCGCGTCCGCAAGTTGGCGACGACCGCAGCATGAGCCGCGCGAGCGGAGCGGGCCGCGTGCGCGAACGAGCGCTGATCCTGCGGCGCTTCACCTACGGCGAGACCTCGCTCGTCGTCCACGCGTTGACCTGCGGCCAGGGCAAGGTCCACCTGCTCGCCAAGGGCGCGTACCGGCCGCGCTCGCGGCTCGGCGGCGTGCTCGACCTGTTCGACACGCTCGAGTTGGGTTGGACGCCGCGCCCCGGCCAGGAATTGCAGGCGCTCGAAGAGGCGGACATCGTCGAGCGGCGCCACCGCATCGCACACTCGCTCCCACGCTTTCGCGCCGCGTTGAGCATGCTCGAACTCGCCGGCCTGGCGGCGCCCGAACGCAGCGCGTGCCACGAGCTGTTCGAGCTGTGCTGCGCGGGCCTCGACGCGCTGCGCGACGGCGCCGACGACCTGCGCGCGCTGGTTGAGTTCGAATTGGCCTTCCTCCACAATCTCGGGCTCGCGCCGGCGCTCGAGGCCTGCGCAGCCTGCGGCGCGCCCGCTCCGGTCTCGATCGAGCCCGGAGCGGCGTCGCGGAGCGAGTTCTCGGCGGCCTCGGGCGGTCGACTGTGCGCGGCCTGCGCTGTCCGAGCGCGCGAAGCCGGCGCACGCGTCGGCACCCTGCCGCTCGACGTGCTCGACTTCGCGGCGGCGCTGCGCCGCGGCCGCGCGCCCCACGCCGTTCCGACCGAGCTCCTCGAGCGCACCCACGACTTCCTCGCCCGCTTCCTCCGCCACCAGCTCGAGATCGAGCCCAAGAGCTTCCGCGTGTTCCTCTCTGCCCCCCACCGCAACCGCCGCGAGGCGACCACGCCTGGCGCCGGAGGCGCCGCGTGACGAGCGCCCGGGGAATGCTCCGCGCGCTCGCGCTCGCGTGGATCGCAGCGCTGCTGGCGAGCTGTTCGACGCTGGACAACGCCCTGCGCCCGCGCCTGGTCAGCGAGCCGGCCGAAGTGCCGGCCGCGATCGAACGCGCGGAGCGTGAGCTCGCCGAGGGCCGCAGCGAACTCGCCCTGCGGCGCGCCCGCGACGCGCGCGATGTCCGCGGCACTCCGCCCGAACAGCGCGACCGCCTCGACTTGCTGATCGAGCGCGCGGCCGCGGCGCACATCGAAGAGCTGGCGGCGCGCCCCGGCGGCGCGGGCAAGCTCAGCGAGCTGGTGGAGGCCGGCCTGCCCAAGCAGCTGGCCGTGAGCGCGGGCGTCCGGGCCGCACGCGTGTACCTCGCCGCGAACAAGCCGTACCGCGCGTTCACAACGCTGCGCAAGCTCGAGGAGAAGTTCCCGCGGCACCACGGCCGCGCGGAAGCGGGCGAGATCCTGGCCGACGCGGGCCTGCGCCTGGCCGACGATCCCTGGGGCTTCCTGTTCTTCAGCGCGCGCGACGACGGCGTCGAGGTGCTCGAGTACCTCGTGCTCACCTACCCGGGCGAGCGGCGCTGCGCCGACGCTTTCGCGAAGCTCGCGCAGATCTACGAAGAGGACAAGCGCTATCCGCTGGCGATCCAGCGCCACGAGGAGCTGCTCTTCTCGCACGGCGACCACCCGCTGGCGAGCGCCAGCGAGGCGCGCATTCCAGCGCTGCGCTTGCGCGGGCACGAAAGCCCTGAGTACGACCGCGGCGAGTTGCTCCGCGCGCGCGGCGAGCTCGAGGCCTGGCTCTCGCGGCGCGCCGGCGACCCGCTCGAGCCCTCGGTGCGGCTGGACTACGCCGACTGCCTGCAGCGGCTCGTGCGCAGCGACCTGGGCATCGCGCGCTTTTACGAGCGCATCGAGCGCTCCCACGGCGCGCGCTACCACGCCGAACGCGCGCTGAGGCTCGCCCTGGACACGACCAACCCCAAGCTGATCGCCGAGGCGCGCTCCCTGCTCGAGTCGCTGCCGATGCCCAAGCCGGGTGAGAGCACGCCGCTGGGTGACGAGTACTTCTCGTCGGAGTCGGCGGCGCTGCGCGACGCGGTCGGCCGCGAACAGGCCGGAAGCGACACCCAGAGCATCGAGGCACGGCCGTGAGGCGCGCCCTGGGCTGGGTGGCGGCGCTCGTCGCGCTCACCGGCTGCGGCTACAAGAGCGGCTTCACGCTCCCCGACGACCAGAACCTGGGCGTGCGCGTGTTCGGCAACGAGAGCCTGCTGCGCGACGTCGAGTTGCGGCTGCACCCGTTCTTGACGGACGCCGTCCAGCGCCTGGTGTCGGCCGACCTGGTCGGCCCGGCCCAGGCGGACCTGTGGATCGAGGGCGAAGTGCTCGAGTACTCGCGGCGCGGCGGCATCCGCTCGCGCCAGAACGTGCTCCAGGAGCGCGGCGTGCGCGTCACCGTCCGCGCGCGCTTGGTGCGCCGCCTGCGCGAACACCCCGAGGGTCTGGAAAGCGAAGTGGTGCGCGAGGTCACGCTCTCCGACGACCGCGGGTACCTGGTGGCCGACGCCCGCGGCGAAAGTGACGCGGTCGACAACGCGCTGCGCAACATCTCCGACCGGGTCGTGCTGGACCTGTTCGCGGACTTGGCCTACGAGGACGCCCCCGAGGGCGATCTGAGCGGGCGTCGCTGACGACGCGCACGCTTCCGCAGGCCCTCCGCCAACCGTTACCAAGCAGGTCGGCTGCCCCAAACCCGTTCGGCGCGCGCGGGATCCTCCCGCGCTGCGCGAGTACCATACGTCTTCGATCCGGCCAGACGCGGCGCGCCGCGCTTCAGGCCCCAGCGCGCGTCGTCGATACCACGAGTCAGCATGACGGACAAAGAGCCCAATCCGGAGAAGCAGAAGAAGAGCCGCTCGTTCGGCGCGATGCTGCTGATCCTCACCGTCGTTGTGGCGATCCTGGTCGCCCTCGGCCAAGAGAGCGCCAGCAAGACCAAGACGCTCTCGATGGACCAGTTCCTCTACCGCCTGCACAGCGGCGGCATCGAGACGCTGGAGATCAAGCAGACCGAGATGGTCGGCAAGCTGCGCGGCGGCAAGGAGCGCTTCGAGGTAGCTCTGAACCCGCAAGCGCGCGACGCCAATACGATCCACGAGCAGTACCGACAACTGGTTGCGGACGGCGCCAATCTGAAGGAGATCACCCCGGAGACGCTCCTCGCGGCGGTGAACGCCGGCGTGTACGCGCCCTCGGAAGTGCGCAGCCTGACCAAGATCGAGTTGCCGCGCCCCGACGTGGCCGTCGGCGCGGCCTCGGGCGAGACGAAGGAGCCCAAGGAGTCGGCGCCGAAGATCACCGAGGAGCTGTTCGTTCGCGTGCGCTACCAGCCTGGCGCCGCGAGCCTGCCCGCAGAGCTCCCCACGCCGGCCGCAGGTTCCGTGCTGCACCTCAAGGTGCAGGGTCAAGTCGACCAGACTGGCCTGATCGCGTCGCTGCAGCGCGCTGGAGCGAAGCTCGAAGAGCTGACCTTCAACACGACCGAGGGCGGCGGCACGCGCAACGCTCCGGAGAGCAGCATGCTCCAGCTGCTGCTGCTGAGCTACGCGCCGTGGATCCTGATCATCGTCGTGTTCATCCTGTTCATGCGCCAGATGCGCGCGCAGGGCGGCGCGGGCGGCGTGATGAGCTTCGGGCGCTCGCGCGCGCAGCTCTACACCAAGGAAAACCACACCAACGTCACCTTCGATGACGTGGCGGGCGCGCAGGAAGCCAAGGACGAGGTCCGCGAGGTCGTCGAGTTCCTCAAGAACCCCTCGCGCTTCACGCGCATCGGCGGACGCATCCCGCGCGGCGTGTTGCTCGTCGGGCCTCCCGGCTGCGGCAAGACCCTGCTCGCCAAGGCGATCGCCGGCGAGGCCGAAGTGCCGTTCTTCTCGATCAGCGGTTCGGACTTCGTCGAGATGTTCGTCGGCGTCGGCGCGAGCCGCGTGCGCGACCTGTTCAAGCAGGCGCGCGAGAACTCGCCCTGCATCATCTTCCTCGACGAGATCGACGCCGTCGGCCGTCGGCGCGGCAGCGGCATGGGCGGCGGCCACGACGAACGCGAGCAGACGCTCAACGCGATCCTGGTCGAGATGGACGGCTTCGGCACCGACGAGGGCATCATCGTCATCGCCGCCACCAACCGCCCCGACGTGCTCGACCCGGCGCTGCTGCGCCCGGGCCGCTTCGACCGCGAGGTCACCATCGAGCTGCCCGACTTCGAGGGCCGCGAGGAAATCCTGCGCGTCCACCTCAAGAAGGTGAAGGCCGCCCCCGACGCCGAGCCCCGCACCATCGCCAAGCTCACTCCGGGTTACTCCGGCGCCGACCTCGCGGCGATCGTCAACGAGGCCGCCATCCGCGCGGCGCTCAACAAGAAGGACGCGATCACGCTCGAGGACCTCGACGAGGCGCGCGAGAAGGTGCGCTACGGCCGCCAGAAGAAGTCGCGCAAGGTGGAGATCGAAGACAAGAAGATCACCGCCTACCACGAGGCCGGCCACACGGTCGTCGCCGCGACGATCCCCGAGGTCGACGACCCGCACAAGGTCTCGATCGTGCCGCGCGGCCGCTCGCTGGGCGTGACCTGGATCATGCCCGACAAGGAGAGCTACCACATGCAGAAGAAGCGCATGGTCGGCCAGCTCGCCCTGTGCTTCGGCGGTCGGGCCGCGGAGGAAGAGTTCTGCGGCGACATCTCCGCGGGCGCTTTCGACGACATCAAGCGCGCGACCGAAATGGCCAAGGCCATGGTCACCGAACTGGGCATGAGCGAGAAGATCGGGCCGATCAACTACGCCGAGCGCCAGGGTTCGGAGTTCCTCGGCGCGGAGCTCGGCCGCGGACGCGACCACAGCGAGGCCACCGCGCGCGAAATCGACGAAGAAGTGCGCCGCCTGTTGAACGGCGCGCACGAGCGCGCGGTTGAGATCGTGCGCGCACACCGCGCGGAAGTGGAGCGCATCGCGCAGGCGCTGCTGCTGTACGAGACCATCAACGGCGAGGAAATCGCCCGCCTGATCAAGGGCGACGAACCCTCGAACCTGCGGCCCCAAAACCCCGGACCTTCGGCGCCCGCCACGACGGAGAAGCGCGCGCCGCTCGCCGGTGGCAAGGTCGAGCCCGGCCCCCTGGGTCCCGGCGCCGTCCGGCCCGGTCCGGGACTTTCGCCGGCCTGACCGGCCGTCGGGCGAAGGTCGAATCTTCGAGCGAGCGAGCGCCGAGGCGCTCGCTCGCTGTGTTTTCCGCGCGCTCCGCCAACGCCTCGCGCGCGCCGCGCCGGCTCGGGTCCGCAGACCGCGAGCGCGTCGAGCCCTTGCGCGCAGCGCCGTCGCAAGCACCGACTCCGACGGCGGGCGCGGCGCATGGACGGCGCGCGCACCGTGAGTCGGGACAGCGCGTCCGCGCGCCGCTACTCTCGCGTTCTCCGCGCCGAACGCCTGCGTCTCGCGCTCCATCGTGCTCTCCGCCGACTCCAAACTCCTCCGCTTTGCGCGCCGCGCGACCGTGACGCTCGCGGCGCTCCTCAGCGTGCTTGCGGCGCTGCTGTTCGGCCTGGAGCAATCGGGCTGGCTGCGCGAGCAAGCGGAGCAACGCCTGCGCGCGTTGCTCGGACCGGACGCACGCATCGCAAGCGTCCGACTCGATTGGTTCGCGCCCGCCGTCGAGATCGAAGGCGTCGAACTCGGCGACGAGAGCGGCTCGCTCGAGCTCGAACGCGTGCGCGTGCGCCTGGCGGGTTTCACCGCGTTGCGCGCCGAGCGGATCGACGTCGACGGCGGTCGCCTGCGCCTCTCGGACCAACTGGTCGAACGTGTGCAGGCGCTTGCCGCGCGTCCCGGCGCCGACGGATCGGAATCCGACTCAGGCGCCGCGCCGCCTTCGGTCGTCGTCGAACGCCTGGCGCTCTCCTACCTCCACCCCGTGTGGGGCGAAATCGAGGTGGGACGCGTCGATGCGCTCTCGCGCGCGGTCGGCGCGAGCGCACGCATCGAAGGGCGCGTGACGCCGGGATTCACCAACACGCGCGGCGCCGCGTCCGCCCAGATCTTCCTCGCGGGTGAGCGCGACCCGCAGGGCGTCTACGAGATCGTCGCAGCGTGTGCGGGCCTGCCTGTCGACGCCAGCGCACTGCCCGTGTCGCTGCGCGACAGCGAATTGGCTCGAACGCGCCCCAAGGCGCGCCTGGAGTTCGAGCTCTCGGCTCGCTTCCGCCTCGACGAATCCGCGCCCGCCGAAGGCTCGCTGCGCGCGCGCTTGGAGGACGGCTCGCTGCTCCCGCCGCTGAGCGCGCTGGCGGTCGAAGGCGTGAACGTCGAGGTCGACGCACGCTGCGCGACGCGCAACGTCGCCGAACTGCTCGATCCCCGCGCGTGGCGCACCCTCGCGCACGCGCAGGCGCGCTGGGGCGCGAGCCCGCTCGAGGCTTGGGCCTTGGTCGGCGCCAACGCCGGTGAAGGACTCGCCGCCCGCGCCTGGCTGCACGCGCCGCGCTTCCCGCTCGGCGAGTCGTTCTGGCGCGAGGTCGGCTTGTTCGAGCACATCGAGACCAACTGGCGTCCGCTCGAGCCGCGCGGCGCAGTGAATCTGGTGGTCGGAGCGCGCTGGAAGGCGACGACGAGCTTCACGGATAGCTACGTCGCACAACGGCCGGAACTGGTCGTGGACGCGCAGCTGGAAGGCGAGTTGGGCGCGACCTACCACGGCTGGCCGAACAGCAGCACGGGCCGCCCCGAGGGATTTCCTGCGCCGATCGAACAACTGCGGGGACGGGCGCTCGTCGTGCGCGATCCCGACTCCGACCACGCGGCGCTGCTCGCCCTGCTCGAGGTGCTCGGCGCGCACTCGGGCGGCGCGCGCGCCGAGCAACCGGCGTTCATCGAAGGCCTCGTGCGCTTCGAACACCCGCCGCAGCCTGGGGCGCCGCGCCGTTATCCGGCGCTGGATCTCGAGATCGGCACGCACGGCTTTCCCGTCGACGAGCGCATGCGCAGCGCGCTGCTCTCGCTTCTTCCCGACGACCTGGTCTGGCGCGAGTTCGGGCCGCACGGCGGGCACGTGTCCGCCATCGTGCGCCTGCACCGTCCTCCGGGCGCCTACATGCCCTCGGGACACATCCTGATCGACCTGTTCGGCGTCGACGGCGTGTGGCGTCCGTACGGCGCAGACAAGGGCGCGCCAGAACTCGCCGTGCGCGGCATCCGCGGCCGCGTCGACATCACGACCGACCCGCGCATCGCCGCCGGCGTGCGCTTCGACCTGCAGGGCGACGCGGCGCAGCGCGCTCGAATCCGCGTGCGCGGCCGGACGCAAGACGATCCCGAGTTGCCGTACGAACCCGAACGCTGGCAGTCGCGGCGCATCCAGGAGCTCGCCGTCGAAGCGCAGAGCGTCGGACTGGGCGGCGCCGATCGCCGCCTGCTCGCGAATCTGTGGCCGCAGATCACGCGCGAGCTCGAGCGCCGCGAGGCGAGCGGGTTCGCGGACGCGCGCTACCGCAGCGCGACCGAGCGCGCCGGCGGGCCACTGGCGTGGAGCGTCGAGGCCACGCCGCGCGGCGCGGAGCTCACTCCCGAGGAGTTTCGCGTCCCGATCCGCAGCGTGCGCGGCCGCGTGCTCGTGCACGGCGCGGACGCACTGGGGAGCGACGAGTTGGTGCGCTCGCCCGTGGTGCGGCTGACGCCGCTGATGGGCGACACGCTCGGCGGCGCCAGCGTCGCCTGTTCGGCGACCATCGCCGCGGACGGCCCGGCGCACATCGAGGTCCTGGCCGCCGGCGTCGCGCCCTCGAATCCGGGCATCGTCGGCGCCTTCAAGAGCGCGTTCGAGTCGACCGCACGCGGCGGACAGAGCGGCCTGAGCCTCAGCGCCCTCGCGGTGGACGGGCGCGTGGACCTCTCGGGCTCGATCGTCACGTCGCCGCGCACGCCCGCGCGGCCCGTCACGAGCTTCTTCGTCCGCCTGCGCGAGAACGACGTGCAGACCCAACTTCCGCACGGCCGCTTCGAGCTCGACCGGCTGAGCGGCGTGCTCACCAGCCGCGGAGACGAGTTGCGCGGGACGCGGCTGCGTGCGGCGCTGGCTGGCGCGCCGATCGAGCTGTCCAACGCGCGCTTCGCCGAACGCGGCGGCGCCGCGGTGCTCGAGACCGATTTCGCGGCGAGCAACTTCACGCTCGATCGCGAGCACCTCTCGATGTTCCTCGACCCGGCGACGGTCGCCGTGCTGCTCGACAAACGCGGACTGCGCGGCGCGGTCGACATCGCGCAGGCGCGGCTGGAATTGGTCGGCGCGGCGGACCGCGAGGGCTCCGTGGAATTCTCCGGCGAGATCACGCCGCGCGGCCTGCAGCTCGACTTGGGTCTGCCGCTGGCGATCGACTCGGGAATGGTGCGCGTCGAGGAGTTGCGCTACGCGCAGGGCGCCGTGAGCGCGCGGGCCTCGCTCGAGAACATCCGCGGTCGCATCGCCGAGCGCGAGCTGGGGCCTTCGCGCATCGAACTGGAGTACGACGACCCCACGCTCACCGTGCGCGACGTGCTCGGCGAGTTCGTGGGCGGACGCCTGACGCGCCTGGATCCGCGCGGCGAGTTGCCGGCCTTTCAGCTCGAGCTGCGCGACCCGTTCGCCTTCCGCCTGGGACTGGCGCTCGAACGTTCGGACGTCGGCGCGCTCCTGGCGGGACTGTTCGAGTCGGACTTCGCGACGCGTGGGCGCATGAGCGCGCGCGTCGAACTCTCCGGCGACCTCAGCCGCATGAGCGACATTCGCGGGCAGGGACGGGTCAGCCTGAGCGACTCGAACCTGTGGTCGGTGCCCGTGGTGCGCGATCTGGTCTCGCAGTTCGGCCTGGAAGCCAAGAGCGCGCTGTTCGACTCGATCCAATCGCGCTTCAGCGTCGAGAACGGCGAAGTGCGCATGAGCGAGCTGGAGATCGCGAGTCCCTACTTCGGGGTCAGCGGCTCGGGCGTGCTCGACTTCGACGGCTCGCTGCGCCACGAATTCGAAGTGCGCAACCGCGTGGTCAACCTGCTCGGACCGATCAAGAACGTGCTGTACCGCGTCGCGATCCGCGGCGACATGTCGCGACCCCGCGTCGAGACGTACGGCGTGCTCGGCGCCACCTTCAGCGAACCCAAGCGCGGCCGACGCGAACTGCCGTTGCCCGCGCTCACGCCCTTGCCCTCGCGCTTCTGAGCGCAGTAGGCTCGCCCGCGATGACCCAACTCCACGCGATCCTGCTCGCCGGCGGCTCGGGCTCGCGCTTCTGGCCCGCCAGTCGGCGCGCGCGACCCAAGCAGTTCCTCCGGATCGTCGGTGAGCGCGCGATGCTTGCCGAAACCCGCATGCGCCTGGACGGACTGGTGGCGCCTGAACGGACTTGGGTCGTGACCACGCGTGCGCAGGCCGCCGAAGCCGCCGCGGCGCTGCCCGAGTTGGCCCCGTCGCAGTTCCTGATCGAACCCTGCGCGCGCAACACCGCCGCCGCAATCGCGATGGCCGCACTGCATGTCGCCGCGCGCGATCCCGACGCGCTGCAGGTCGTGTTGCCCGCCGACCACGTCATCCGCCCGCGCTCGGCGTTCCAGGCGACGCTGCGCGCGGCGTGCGAAACGGTGCGCACCAGCGCGGAGCAGCCGCTGCTGGTGTTCGGCATCCACCCCAGCTACGCCGCGACCGAGTTCGGCTGGATCAAGAGCTCCGGCGTGGAACGTGTCGTCGACGCAGCGGCCGTGCACGTCGTCGAACGCTTCGTCGAGAAGCCGCCGCTCGCGCGCGCCAAGCAATTCCTCGAGGAGGGCGGCTACTTCTGGAACTCGGGGATGTTCCTGTGGTCGTCGCGCGCGATCACGCGCGCGTTCGACGAGCACGCGCCGGCGGTGCGAGCGGCTCTGTCCGGGCCGCACGACACGGCGCACTTCGAACACGCGTACGCCCAGTTGCCCTCGGTCTCGATCGACGTGGCCGTGTTCGAGCGCGCGCGCGGCGTGCGCATGCTCCCGATCGATTACTTCTGGAGCGACGTCGGCGCGTGGGACGCGCTGGCCGGCGTTCACCCGGCCGACGAGCGGGGTCTGGTCTCGGCGGGAGGCGCGGCGCTCTCCGCGCTCGACTCGAAGGACTGCATCACCTACGGCGAGAGCGGCAGCTTGATCGCGCTGGTCGGCGTGCAGGACCTGATCGTGGTGCGCTCGGGCGAGGTGACGCTGGTGTGCCGCCGCGACCGCGCGCAGGACGTCAAGACGCTCGTCGAGCGACTGGCGAACGAGCGGCCGGAGCACCTGTGAGGCCGCCCGCGCGCAAGGCCGTGCTCGCCATCGACCACGGCGTCAAGCGCTGCGGCTTCGCGGTCGCCGACGCGCTGCGCATCAGCGCTCTGCCGCTCGCGCCGTTCCTGGGCGCGGGCAACTCGACGGCGGCGCTGGACTTCATCGCCGGCATGCTGCGCGAGCGCGATGTCGACACGTTCCTGGTCGGCTGGCCCGTCAACATGGACGGAAGCTCGGGAGCCCGCGCGCAGGACGTGCAGCACTTCGTCGAGGCGCTGCGCGCGCGCTTCCCGGCGCAACGCATCGTGCGCTACGACGAGCGCCTGACCACCAAGGCCGCGGAGGAGCTGCTGCGAGAAGCGCACGTGCCGCCGGCCAAGCGCCGCGAACTGCGCGACAGCTTCAGCGCGCTCGTGCTGCTGCGCGACTGGCTCGATTCCGGCGAGCCGCCCGATCGTCTCGGCTGAGCTCGCTCGGGACGCGGCGCACTCAGGCGAGCTTCGATTGGAGCCACGCAGCGAGTTCCGCGGCGCTCGCGCGCCAGTTCGTCTCGTGCAGCAGGTCGTGGCGCGCGCCCTCGAGGATGCGCACCTCGAGGTTGGCTCCGCGCAGTCCGCGCGAGATCTGCGGGTCGCTCACGCGGTCGTCGGCGCCGTGCAGGATGAGAGTCGGACACGGCGACTGCGCGATGCGCTGCTCGACATCCTGCGCAGCCTCGGCCGCCTGCTGGGCGGCGCGAGCGCTGATCGCGTCGTGCACGAGCTTGTCCGCGCTCCAGGCGGCGCACTGCGCGCCGTCGCGCGACAACGCCTCGGGCGCGAGCCCGAGCGCGCCGGCCGCCGTCGGGTCCGGCTTCTTGAACAGCTTGAGCAGCCCGCCGCCGGACTTGGGCGGCGCGAAGCTCGCGCGCCAGCGCGGCGCCAACAGGATGAGCGCGGCCACTTCGCCGGGGCGCTCGAGTGCGAAGCGCGCCGCGTAGAGCGCGCCCAGGCCCTGGCCGATCAAGGCCTTGGGAGCGACCGGCAAGCGGTAGGCGAGGTGTTCCTGCACGCTCGCAAGGTCGCGCACGACCTCCTTGAGCCCGGCGCTGTGTCCACGCGGGCCCTCCGAACGCCCGTGGCCGCGCATGTCGGGCAGCGCGACCGCCCAACGCTCGGCGGCGAACACGTGCGCCGCCTCGAGATAGCGCGCGCCGTGGTCGCCCGCGTCGTGGACGATCGTCACTCCGCCGCGCGGTTCGCCGTACGCCGCGATCTCCAGTACGTGCAGCAGAAACAGGCCGCCGGCCTTGTGCGAGAGCCCCGCGCCTTCGTCGCCGTCGGCGGTCGACTCGCGCAGTTCGAGGTACGTCGTGAGGGGTTCAGGGAGAGCCATGGGGCAGTGCGCGAGCGGAGTGATTCACAGACCTGTCGTCGAGCTGGGATGCAGCAGCGTTTCCGGCGCGGCGCGAGGATTTCACGGGATCGAAGTCAGGGCGACCACAGTCCGTTCGCCCGACCCGAGCAACGCGGGGGGGACGCGGCGCAGCCGGCGCCGCGAAGCTGGGAATCGCACCACTAGTGTCCTGCTTGCGAAGTTCGTCGAAGATGTCGCTGGAATCGGCGTTCCTGGCAAGGCGCGAGGATTCCAGGCGACCTGAATAGGTCGCCGAACCGGAGCAACGCGGCCAGGGGCGGCGAGACGCCTGAGATATGCGGCGAAGTGTTGGCTCAACCCACTAGCGTCCAACGTACTGGCCGCCGTTCTCCTCGGCGATGCGGCGCATCAACACCGCGTCGTGCGCATCCGACAGTCCGATGGTGTGGATCGTGATGCCCGCGCTTTGGTTGCGGCTGCGCACGAAGGCCAGGATCTCGTCGCGCTCGATCGTCACCCCCACGGTCGCTTTGCCGTCCGTGAGCAAGTAGATCGTGTCGATCGTGGGGTTGGTGAACGTGTCGCCGCCCTTGGCGCCGGCCGCGTCGAAGGCGCGCTCGAGCGCGCCGTAGATGTTCGTCGCGCCCACGGCCTCGACCTGCTCGATGTACTTGGTCAGCGCCGCGCGCTTCTCGGGGCTCATCTCGACGAGTTCGTCGTCCCAGGTCCACACGTCGCTGCCGAACAGCACCAGGTTGAAGCGCGCGCCGTCGCGCAGGCCGCCGATCGCCTTGATGAGGTCGCGTTTGGCCGCGTCCAGGCGCGAACTCTCGCCGGCCCCGGGCATGTCGTAGGGCTTGCTCGGATCGTCGGTCGGGTTGTTCTTGGGCGACATCGAGAACTTCATCGAGCCCGACAGATCGAGGATGAACAGCACGCGCTGGCTCTCGGTCGAGATGCCGAAGAACGACACGCCGCGCTGCTCCTCCGCGGCTTCCACCGAGGTCTTCGGCGGCGCCTCGGGCGGCACGACGAAGCTCGCCGCGTTGTCCTTCCACCAGCGCCGCCACAGGGTCGCGTTGGTGTTGAAGTCCTGCCCGGTCAGCGACGCGAGCGCCGAGCGCACGTCGGTGCGCAGGCGACCCTCTTCCTTGTCGAGGCGGTTGATCAACGGCTCGATCGCCGCCTTCGAACGCAACTTGGCCAAGGTGGCGGCCGCGGAAGCGCGCACGAGCCATTCGGGGTGCTGCAAATGCTTCTCGATCACGAGCGCTTCGAGCGCCGTGTCGCGCAGCGCGGCGACGCCTTCGAGCAGCATCGCCAGTCCAGCGGCGTCCTTCTCGCTCTCGAGTTGCGCGCGCACGCGCACGCGCACCGCTTCGCCGCCGGTGTGGCCGAGCAACGACAGCAGGCTGAGCCGCGAACCAGGTTTGGGCTTGGCCACGGCGCTCATCAGCCGCGCGAGCGATTTGTCGAGCTCCTTGCCGCTCTCGGCGCCCAGCGCGCGGCCGCCGGCGCGTTCGGCGACCAGCACGAACGCGTCGATGCGCGTCTGCGTCGAGCGCACCTCCGACGCCTCGCGCTTGGCGCGGTCGTATTGCTCGACGGTCGCCGCGGAGATCCGGCCTTCGTTCTTCGCCGATTCCTCCTGCAGGCGCGCCTCCATCTTGCGCACGTCGCCCATCGACTTGCGCAGCTTCGACTCGAGCTTCGCGCGTTCGGCGTGGGCGCGTTCGATCAGTTCGATGATCTGCAGCGCCGCGCCCGGGGCCGCGACGCGCCCGATCAACTCGACGGATGCAGCTCGCACGCCCCAATCGGGGTGCTCGTCCGCGTCTTGCGCGGCCTGCTCCACGAGCTTGGCCTTCGCCGCAGCAGGCGCGTTCTTGAGCAACGTGGAGAAGCCCGCCGACAGCTCGTCGACCCACGGCGCCAACTCGTCGCGCTTCTCGACCGCGGCGCGGTTGGTCCTGCGCAGGTCGGCGACGTTCTGCTCCTCGCGCGAGATCTGGTCGCGCACGCCGGGATTGCGCTCGAGTTCCGCGCGCAGGTTGGCGACCACGACCTCGCGCCGCTCGAGCGCGTACGACGTGTCGCGAGCCTCCTTGCGCAGGGCTTCGAGCTCCGTCGCCGCGCGCGAGAACTCGGCGATCAATACGCCCGCCGCGCGTGGGTCGCCCAGCCCGACCAGCGTCGCGAGCGCGTTCTTCTTCTGCTCGAAGGTGCCGCTGGCGGAGCGCCGCACGAACTCGTCCTGCGCAGGCGTGAACTTGTCCTCGGGCGCCGCGGCGCTCGCCGCCCGACTGGGAAGTGTGGTCGAGGGCGCGGCCGACGCCGGGGAAAGACACAGGGCGAGCGCGAGTGCGAGGGCGGAGAGCATGGGTGTGCGTGGGCTGCGGACGGGGCGGGCCAGAACGGGACAGGCTACCTCCGCTCGCGAAGCCAGGCGACGCAACATGGCGCCCGCGGACCGCTGTCGGCCAGGTTGCGGATCCGCGGCAACCCCGCACGAGGCCAGCGAGATGTTCGACGCAATCGGGAAGCAGGACACTACGATGCGGGCGGCATGAGTCGCCCAGGCGGCCGCTCGCGGAGCCTTCACGGGCCGAGCGGGAGGAAAGTCCGGGCTCCACGGGTCAGGGTGGTTGCCAACGGCAACCGGTCGCGAGGCCAGGGAAAGCGCCACAGAAAACAAACCGCCGCGCGGCGCGTGAGCGTCGCACGGTAAGGGTGAAACGGTGCGGTAAGAGCGCACCGCGGGCTTGGTGACAAGTCCGGCACGGCAAGCCCCACCCGGAGAAAGACCAAATAGGAGAGGCGTTGCCGCTGACCCGCGGCGTGCGCAAGCCAAGCCTCTCGGGTAGGTCGTTCGAGGCGGCGCGCGAGCGCCGTCCCAGAGAAATGGTCGCCGCGCCGGAGGCGACTCCGGCGGACAGAACCCGGCTTACACGGGCGACTCATGCCGCTTCGCCCCACCGCGCCAGGGTGTTTCCAGCCTGAAACGTCCCACGGGCGGGACACTAGGGGTTGTGGATGGCACGCGCCCCGCCCCACCATCTTGACAGGTGGCGGGACCCGGTGAGAATCCGAGCGGGTTGCGCGAACGCGGCCCCTTGACCGTCGCTTGACAGTCCGGGGACTGAGGATCCGGTCGGCGGAAGCCAGCCGGTCCCGCAGCGCCCCCGCCGCAGCCGGGTCCGCCGGAGCGGTCCCCCGTCACGGCCCCCACCACGCCCTCCGTGGCGGCGCAACGCTCGCGGCCCGCCGCGCGAACGCCCGCCTCCACCCCACACGCACCCCTCCACGTGGAATTCGTCTTCGTCGTGCCCCGTCGGGAGCTGTTCCCCGACCACTACCCGCAGGGCTTCCTGCCCTTCGGCCCGGCGTACCCGCTGACCCGCCTGCTCGAGTGCGTCGCGCAGCACGGGTTCTTCGTCGAGCGCGCCCGCGCCGAAGTCACGCCGGCCTGGAAGCAGTTGATCCCCTACAACGTCGTGCTCGCGGGCGAGCAAGTGCTGCTGCTGCGGCGCACGGCGCGCGGCGGCGAGGCGCGGCTGCACGACAAGCTCACGATCGGCGTCGGCGGGCACCTCAATCCGATCGACCTCGACTCGGCGGAAGCGGTGCGCAATCCGTTGCCGCGGGGAACGCGGCGCGAACTCGAAGAGGAGCTCGTGCTCGCGGGCGACTACGAGATCGAGCCCATCGGGCTGATGAACGACGACGCCAACGCCGTGGGCGCAGTCCACGTCGGCGTCGT
The DNA here is from genome assembly GCA_016795325.1 of Planctomycetota bacterium. Taxonomy (GTDB): domain Bacteria; phylum Planctomycetota; class UBA1135; order UBA1135; genus WYBT01. The sequence continues at coordinate 271,190 of JAEUHY010000015.1, read as the reverse complement.
GCAGCGCGTGCGCGTGCGCGGCCGCGTTGAGATCCGCGAAAAGGACGTCCTCGAGGGGAGCTTGGTGTCCCCGCGTGAACTCCTCGAGCGCCGCCAAGCCGGCGCGAACTTCGAGACTTGGTCCGCCAAGCTCGTCGACCGCCTGAGTGAATGGCTGCCCGAACATCCGGGCGTCGCACTCGCCTCATCCCCGAGGCTCTGACACGCGCGCTCCGCGCGCCGTTCCCCAGCCCCTTCCGAACTCCTTCTTCGCACCCACCGCGAAGCCGCCACACAGGCTTCCTTCCGGCGCCATGAAGACCCGCACTTCGATCGATTCTCAACGTCTCTACGACCTGCTCCTCACGGCCCGCACGGCCGACAAGGTGACGCTGTACTTCAAGGACGGCCGAGTCCTGCACGGCGCGTTGATCTTCAACCCGCTCAAGGGCTCCGGTCGCATCATCAACGTCGACCGCGAGACCTCGATCGACTTCCGCCTCGAACAGCTGCGCGAAGTGCGCTTCTAGCGCGGCGCCGCGCGCTCGCCGCCTTCGTCGCTCGCTTTGGCGTCGGCGCGCGGATGCGGCGGCATCTCCGCTTCGAGATCGACGTCGAGCGCGTCGGCGACGCGGTTGATGTAGTTGAAGTACGCGACCACGCCGGTGGCGTCGTGCACGGCGCGGTCGTCGAGCCCCACCGCGCGCAGCGCCTCGATGTCGCTCTCGGCCATCGAACTCGGCGTGCGCGTGAGCTTCTCGGCGAACGCGCACAGCTGCGCCTCGCGCTCGCCGAGCGCCGCGCTGCGCCAATCGCGGGCCAGCGCGGCGAGCAGCGCTTCGCGATCGGCGTCGGCGAGTGCAGCGACCTCGGCACGGAGGTCGGCGAGGTGCGCGTGCAGTCAGTAGTGACAGTCGTTGGTGCGACTGACGACCACGGCGAGCAACTCGCGCTCGCGGCGCGAAAGCGGCGAAGGGCCGTGCATCAGCGCCTTGTAGAGCTCGAGCGAAGCGTCGAGGGCGCGCGGGTTGGGGCTCTGCACCTGGAGGATCTGGAACACGCGCCCGGCGCGCTGCACGGCGGCTTCGTAGAGCTCGCGCAACTTGCCGGTGGCCTCTCCCGGTCGAACGAGGCGGATCCAACTCACTCCGCGAGCGCCTCCGACGCGCACGCGTGGGCGGAGAGCAGCTCGAACGAGCGCGGCGACTCGAACACAACGGCGTCGGGGGAGCTCATGTCGACGTTGCGAAGTCTAGCCGTCCGTTGAAGAAGTGCTTCGAGCGCGGAAACAAGTCCGGTGGCGTCGGATCTAGGAGCGGGACCAATTGGCGGGGCGCAAAGCACGACGCTTTGGCGTCGTGCGGGCCCCGACATGAATCAGTGGATTCAGCGAGGGGTAAGCCCCGGCGCCGCGCAACGCGCGGCGGCGATACGACGCCTTGGCGTCGTATCGCAGGGGATCCTCGCGACGACGAGCCGGCGCAATCCGGGCGGGTTCCGTGCCGAATGACTTTTTCAACGGACTGCTAGCCCGGACGCTAGCGGCCGAGCGCAACCCAGGCGTCCAGCGCGTCGGCGTGGCGCGCCGCACGGGTGCAGCACTCGCGCGCGGTCTGCGCCGGCGCGAGCGCGCCGCTGCGTGCGAACAACTCGGCGAGGCGCGCGTAGTCGCCCGAGCGCGTGCGCTCCGCGTCCGCGCAGATGCGCAACAGCACGCGCTGCCCGAGCAAGGGCCGCAGGCTGGCGAGCACGTGGGCCAGCGCGCGCCGTCGCACGCTGTCGCTCGGCGGCTGTCGCCGGACAAGCGCGAACAGGCTCGCCGCGGCGCGAACTTGTTCGTGCTGCTCGAGGCTCAGCTCCCGCAGCAAGCGCGCGAGTTCTTCGTCGCGCACCGAGTTCGCCAAACGCGCGTAGATCGCCCGCGCGCCGAATTCGGCGAGCAGCGCACGCTGCAGCTCCACGGCGAGCGCCTCGGTCGGCGACGCGCTCACGAAGCCGACTTGGAGAGCGCCGCTTCGATCAAACGCCGCTGGCGCGGCTCGTTCGAGCGCGCGTGGAAACGCTGCAACGCCGCGCGCGACGCTGGGTCGCCCACCGCGCCGAGCGCGTCGATCGCGGCGTTCTGCAAGCGGTACCACGGCGTGCTCTCGAGGATCGACAGGAAGGCCTGACGAGCCTTGGGCCAACGCGGCGCGCGCCGGGCGAGCTCGCGCACCGCCATCTCGCGCGCGTGGCTGTGCGAAGCCGTGTCGAGCGCGGCGTTCAGCAGCGCGTCGTCGCTGTCCTGACCGGGAATCAAGGCCAGAGCGCGCAGCAACTGGGCGCGCAGCACGTCGTGCGGCGACGTGAGCGGCAGGCGCTCGACGATCCATTCCCGCGCCGCCTCCGGACGCGCCGCCGCGTACAGGCGCGCCGCCGCGCCCATGGTCGCGTAGCTGTAGCGCTCGTCGAAGCGCTCGAGCGCGAACGCCGCGAAGCGCGCGCGTGTGTCCCAGCGGGCGAGCGACTCCAGCGCCGCGACGCGCACGGCGGCGCTGCGATCGCTGCTCGCCGCCGTGGTGAGGCAGCGTGCGATCGGATGCTCCGGACCGGTGTGGACGCCGCCGAAGGCGCGCAACGCAGCGCTGCGCACGGCCGGCGACGTATCGCTGGCCGCCGCGATGACCACTTCGACGATGCGCCAGCGCAGCTTGTCGTCGCGCGAGCGTTCGAGCTCAGCTCCAAGCGCGGCGAGTGCGTCGCGCCGCCCGTTGACGTCCTCGTCGTGGACCGCGAGTGCGAGCCATTCCTCGAGTCCCCGCTGCTGCACCAAACGCTTGGGAATCCAGCCGAACTTGTCGAACACGACCCACATCGGTTTGGTCGTGGCCGAAAGTTCGAAGCGTTGTCGGCGCTGGTCGACGGTCACGCGCGTCGTGCGCGCGCCGGTTTCGTCGCGCACCTCGATGTCGACCGGCAGCGTGAACACCGTCGGCGTTCCGCCCTCCGAGGTCTGGGTCTGCTCGACGTCGATCAGCACCACGCGCCGCGCCGGATCCCAGCTCCACTCCAGCGCAAACTCCGGATAACCCGCCGAGTGGAGCCATTGCTCGAACCAGCGCCTCAGGTCCAGGCCGCTCTCGCGTTCGATCGCGCGCCGCAGGTCCGCGGTGTCGACGGAGCTCGCGGCGTTGTCGGCGACGTAGCGCGCGAGCCCGCGGAAAAACGCCGCGTCTCCGACGACGAAACGCAACAGGTGCAGCCGCGCCGCGCCGCCGGGATAGGCGTGCCCCGTGGTGAACAGGTCCATCGGATCGCGGTACACGTTCCACACCGTCGGACGGCGCTGCGGGCCGCGATCCTGCGCCAGGTAGCTGTCCTGCACGTCGCGCATCGAGGCGCGGAACGCGTCCACGCCTTCGACGGCCTCGCGGTACAGCTCGGTCATGTAGGTGGCGAAACCCTCGTTGAGCCAGATCTCCGACCAGCTCTCGCAGGTGAGCAAGTTGCCGAACCACTGGTGCGCGGCCTCGTGCGTCACAAGGTCGATCGCGTCGTAGTCGCGCCGCCCCAACTCGTCGCTCAGCACCGCGTCGGTCAACGTGGTCGCGGTGATGTTCTCCATCCCGCCGAAGCGGAAGTTGTCGACGCAAGCCTGCGAGTACTTGCTCCACGGGTAGCGCGCACCGGTGAGCTCGCTGAAGTAGCCCAGCACCTGCGGCGTCGCGCCCAATCCAGGCCGCAGCCACGCCGCGAGGTCCGGCGCCGACCAATAGTCGACGAGCACGGCGTTCCAGCGTTCCGCGTGGGTGCTGAGCTCTCCGGCGACGAGCGTGGTCAGGTACGCGGGGTGCGCACTTGTCATGCGCCAGCGCTCCGCGGCGCGTCCGCCCTCCAGTTCCACGCGGTCGACGAACTCGCCCGCCGCGAGCGAGCGCCACTTCGCGGGCGCAACCACGCGCAGTTCGCTGGTCGCGCGCTCATCGGGCGCGTCGACGCACGGGAACCACGCCGAGGAGTCCTCGCACTCGCCTTGGCTGTACACCTGCGTGGGCTGGCCGTCGCGTTCGCGCACGAACCACAAGCCAGCGCGCGGCGCGCCGCCATAGCGCACGGTGAAGCTCGCGAAGGAACGCGGTCGCAGCGGAGGACTGGGGCGCAAGCGCAGCTTTCGCGCGTCGTGCTCGAACTCGACCGGCCGGCCGAGTTCGTCCACGACGGACGTCACGTCCAGATCGCGCAGATCGAGCTCGAGCTCGGCCAGCGCGCGCTCCAGCGTGAAGAGCCGGATCGTGCACGCCGCTTCGATGCGACGCTCGGCGGGCTGCAGCTCGAGGTCGAGGGCGTAGTGCTCCACGTCGAAGTCGACGCGTCGCGGCTCGTGCGCGATGGGTTCGGCGGCGTCAAACGGTCGCGAGCGCGGCGCGCCGCAGGAACTCAGGAGCGCGCCCACGAATGCGACTACGGATGCGCCTACGAATACGCTGGACACGCAGGCGGCGCGGGCGGACGAAAAACGCGGACGGATCGGCTTGGAGGCGCGCATCGGCGCGGGCGAGTGTACGGAGCAGGCCCGCTACCGTCGCCGCGTGCGACGCGGCAGAATGCGCGGCGCGTGGAGTTCCTGCTCGAGTGCATCGGCTTTTCGCCCGAGGTCGACCTCGACGCGTTGGTCCAACTCGCCCGCGAGCGCGGCGAACGCGCGCCGTGGCGCGGACCGCAGGGCGAGCACCTGCGTCTGGCGCTGGGCGAAGGGCTCGAGGTGCGCGCCGACCGCGAGTCGGACGGCGAACCGTGGAGCGTGCACCCCTACTTCCAGAGCGACCAGCGCCTGCGCGTCGCGGTCGAGACGGTGCGCCAGACGGGCGAGTCGCACTACGACGCCCTGCTCGTCGGTTGGGCCAATCCGCCGCTCGCCGGCCATCCCTCGCTCGATCCGAGCGCCTACCCGCTGAGCGCGATCGTCACCGATGCGCGGCGTCTCCCGCGCAGCCTGGCGCGCGGCCACGTGCTCGCGCTCTCGCTGGCCGGCTTCGCGCTCGACGTCGAACGCGTCGGCTCGCGCGAGAGCGTGGCGGCGCGCCGCGGGCCGGCCCGGCGCTTCGAAGACGGCGGCTGGGTCCAGCCGCTGGGCGGCCCCGACGACCCGGGCGGCTGCGTCGAGTTGGCCCTGTGCATCGAACGCGTCGAGGAACGCGCTAACGCGCTCACCGGCTCGCGCGTGACGCTGCTGCACACCCGCGCGCCGCAGCGGCCGCTCGTGCTGTTCGCGAGCCCCTGGCAACTCGAGGTCGACGAACTCGCCGCGCCGCGCGCCGGCGACTGGATTCGCGGCGTGTTCCTGCTCACCGGCCGTATCGCCGGCGGTCTGCGCACGGCCGTCGAACGGGCCGGCACGGCCTTCGGCTGAGCTGGCGCGCGCGAGCCGCAGCGGACGCCGTCCGCGAGCCGCTGATCAACGCGGCGCGGCCGGGCTGCGCACGTGCTTGAGCGCCTTCGCGACCTTGCGGGCTTCGATCAAGCGCACGCCGGCGCGGATGTCGAGCACGACGGTGAGCGGATCGTCGCCGTACTCGAGCTGCGCGTCGCACAACTCGTCGCTCGCGTTCGACACCGCGCGCGCCGCGGCGGCGAATTCGTCCCTGCGCAGCGTGAGCGCGCCGAAGAACTCCGCCGCATCGCGTTCGCTGTCCCAACGCGTCACCCAGCGCAGCACATGGCTCGCGCCGCGACTGACGAGCACGATCCGATCTCCACCCCAGCCGGCCGCAAGTTCGTGCGTGAACTTCACGCCCATGAGCGCCGCCAGATTGCCGTTCAGCTGTAGACCACTGCGCTCGCGCGCTCCGCTGGCGACGATGCCGAGCGCAAGTTCGCCGAGCGTGTCCTCGCGGCGGACTTCCCAGCCCTCGGGCAGTTCGCCGACTTCGAAGTCGAGCGCCTGCGGCTCGTCGCGCTGCGCCTCGCTCCAGTACTTGCTCGGGTGCAGCACCTGTTCGGTCGAGCGCGGCGGGTTAGCGAAGGCCGCGCGGATGTCCGCGTTGGGCGTGCGGATCCCCTGCGCGAGCACCCAGTTGTCGTTGCGCGCCAGGAACGCGGCGCCTTGCATGTACGCGGCGAACATCGGCTTCCAGAGCCAGGCCGGCGCGCTTCCGAGCGCGTCGAGTTGCGTGCGCTGCGACTCCGCGAGCGCGGCGGTGTCCAGCGACGCGGCATGCTCGAGCTGCCAGCGCGTCATCACCGCCATCGCCGCGCCTTCGACCACGGAGTGGAACGCGAGCTGCTGGTCGGTGTCCTGCACCAGGCGCGCCGCCGTGCCGTCGATCTTGTCCAGTTGGTCGTCGAGCGCGTGCGCGAGTTCGTGCGCCATCACGATTCGCGCCAGGTCGCGCGGCGTCGTGTCCATCAGCGCGAAGGAGTCCGTGTCGGGGTCGTAGAAGCCCGCAACCTGCTCCTCGAGGAACGCCAGTTGTGTTGCAAGCAAGTCCTGGTCGGCCGGAAACACCGCCAGCAGCTTCGCCAGGTCCCCGTCGGCCGCCATGCGCGCCGGCGGAGTGTCGCGCTCCATGCGCAACTTCGCGTAGCCGAGCAGATCGGCGCGCGTGGCGAGCTTGACCTCCACCGGCTTGAGGAACTTCTCGCCTCGCAAGACCTCGACCTGGCGCTCGATTTCGCGGCTCAGGCGCTCGAGTTCGGCCTGGGTCCACTCCGTGGAACTGGGCGTCTTCGGCGCCTGCGCGGCCGGCGACGAGGCGAACAGGGCGGTCGCGGCGAGCAGCGTGGCGAGGTGCAGCTTCATGCGCGCAGCAGCTTACGCCGCCGAGCACGGCTTCGTGGCGCTGACGACGGGCGCGCAACGCAGACCACGGCAGGCCCGAGGACGCGGCGCAGCGTTGCTAGCTCGGAGGTCGACTGGCACGATCTGCGCCTGCGCCTGCGCATGTCGCGGCGCACCGAGCGCCTCCCATGAGCACCACCGCCGCCGTCACGCCGATCGCCCCCGTCGACCTCGCCGCCGAACGCGCGGCACTCGGAGATGCGCTCTACGACGCCGTGCGGCGGGTTCTCGACTCGGGCAAGTACGTGCTCGGGCCGGAAGTCGAAGCGCTCGAGCGCGACTTCGCGCGCATGCACGGTTGCGCGCACGGCGTCGCGGTCGGGACCGGCACCGACGCGCTCTGGCTCGGCCTGCTCGCCGTCGGCGTGAAGCCCTGCGACAGCGTCGTCACCAGCCCGTTCACGTTCTTCGCCTCGGCGGCCTCGATCGCGCTGATGGGTGCGACCGTGCGCCTCGCCGACGTCGACTACGACACCGCGCTGCTCGACGTCGACAAGGCCGAAGCGGCGATCGACGCCCGCACGACCGCCATCCTCCCGGTGCACCTGTACGGACAGCTCGCCGACGTGCGCGCGTTCCGCGCTCTGTGCGACAAGCGCAAGCTGGCCTTGCTCGAGGACGGCGCGCAGGCGCACGGTTCGCTGCGCGACGGCTTCGCCTGCGGGCAGCTCGGCGACGCGGGTACGTTCTCGTTCTACGTGACGAAGAACCTCGGCGCGGCCGGTGAGGGCGGCATGGTGCTCACGCAGCGCGCCGACGTGGCGCAGAACCTGCGCCAGCTGCGCGACCACGGCAGCCCGACCAAGTACGTTCACACGCGGATCGGCACCAACTCGCGCCTCCAAGCTCTGCAGGCGGCGATCCTGAACGTGAAGTTGCCGCACCTGGAGCGCTGGAATGCGCGCCGCCGTGAACTCGCCGCGCGCTACTCGCGCAACTTCGCCGGACTCGACGCCGTCGCGCCGATGAAGCTCGCGAGCGGGGCCGTGCACACCTACCACCAGTACACCGTGCGCATCCGCGGCGAGCGTTCGCGCGACAGCGTGCTCGCCGAACTCGCGCGCCAGCAGATCTTCGCCGGCGTGCACTACCCGCACCCGGTGCACCTGCAGGAAGCGGCGAAGGGCTGGGGCTACGGTCCGGGCGATTTCCCCAACGCCGAGCGGCTTGCGCGCGAGGTGCTGTGCCTCCCGGTGCACCCGTTCCTCAGCGACGCCGACGTCGACCGCGTGTCGGAAGCCGTGCGGCGCGCAGCCGGCGTCTGAGCCGCGCGCAGCGGGAAGTTTTTGCGCGGCCGCCGCCGCGCGAGTGAAGTTCGCGCGCAGTTCCGTGCGCGCGCCGCCCGATGAGGGAGGCGGCCCGCTCCCCCGCGGGCCATCCCCGATGGAGCCCGCCCCGCCCTCAGCGCCGCAGTTGTGCCTGGCAGTCCGCAGCACGGTGGTCATGCCGTGCGCCGTGGCGACGCTCGATCTCGAGCGCGAAGAAAACCGCCTGACGATCGAGGCGCACTCCGGCGGAGATGCGCCGCTGCTCGCCGTACCGCTGCTCGAACTCGACGGGCAGACCACGCCGGAGAAGCTCGCGCGCGTGGGTTGCCTGTGCCGCGTGCTCGACCGCACCGCGCTCGCCGGCGGCGGAGTGCGTGTGGTCCTGCAGGGTCTGCGGCGCGTGCACTTGCGCGACGTGCGCTTCGAGCAGGGACGTTTGCTCGCGAGCACCGCGGAACCCACGGCGCGCAGCTACGACGACCGAGAACTCACGCCGCGCGTCGAGCGCGTGCTCACGCTCGCGCACGAACTGGCGCGCGTCGACCCGCGCTGCTCGCCCGAACTCGCGCGGATGCTCGGGAGCGAGACGGGCGCGGCGGGACGCTTCGCGGACGTGGCGGCGGCGCGCCTCCACCTGAGCTACGCCGACCGCACCGAGTTGCTCGTCGAACAGGACGTGCTCGCGCGCCTGGAGCGCCTGGGCGACTTGCTCGGCCGCGACATCGCGCGCGCCGAGGTGCTCGGCGCGCTGCAGCACAAGGTCGACGAACGGCTGCGGCGTGGACTGCTGCGCGAACAACTGAGCGTGATCCAGGGCGAGCTCGGAGACGGCGACGCACTCGCGCAGCTCGCGCGCGACCTACGCGAGCGTCTGGAAGCTGCCGCGCTGCCGGCCTCCGCGCGCCGCGCCGTACAACGCGAGCTCGAGCACCTCGAACGCGGCGAGGGCGGGCCGAGCGACCTCGCGCGCAGCCGCGAGTGGATCGAATGGGTGCTCGAGTTGCCCTGGCACAACACGACGCGCGACCCCGACACGAGCGCGGGCGATTCGCAGCGCGTCGCCGCGACGCTCGATCTCGCGCTCACCGGGCTCGACGAGGTGAAGGAGCGGCTCGCGGAGTTCCTCGCCGTGCGGCGGCTGAGCGGCTCGACGCGCGGCGGCGTGCTGGCCTTCGTCGGACCTCCGGGCACGGGGAAGACCAGCATGGCGCGCGCGGTCGCGCAGGCGCTCGGCCGACGCCTCGCGCACATCCACGTGGGCGGCGCCGCGGACGGTGAAGAGCTCGAGGGCCGCGCCCGGACACTCGCCGGCGGCGGGCCCGGTCGCGTGCTCGCAGCCGTTGCGCGCAGCGGCGTGCGCAATCCTGTCGTGCTGCTCGACGAGGTCGACAAGGCGCACTGGGGCGGCTGGAACCGCGTCACGCGCACGCTGCTGACGCTCGTCGATCCCGAGGGCGCGCGCGAGTTCACCGACGCGTACTTGGGCGTGCCCTTCGACCTCTCGGAGTGCCTGCTCCTGCTCACGGCCAACGAACTCGACGCGCTGCCGCACGCGCTCGTCGACCGGCTCGAGTTGGTGCACTTCGGCAGCTACACCGAAGCCGAGAAGTTGCTCATCGCGCGCGAGCACATCCTGCCGCGCGCGCGCGAGGCTGCGGGACTGGCGCCGCACGATTTCCAGGTCACGCGCGCCGCACTCGTGCGCGTGCTGCGCAGTTACGCGGTCGAACCCGGCGTGCGCCAACTGCAACGCACGATCGACGCGCTGGCGCGCAAGGCCGCGGTGAGCGTGCTGAACGAGCGCCGCGCGCTGCGTGTCGACCAAGCGCAGCTCACGAGCCTGCTCGGCCCGCCGATGAGCGACCCGTTCCTGCACCACGACGAACCGCGCGTCGGCGTGGTGCTGGGCCTCGCCTGGACGAACATCGGCGGCGCATTGCTGCCCATCGAAACGCTCGTCACGCCGGGCGCGGGCCGCGTGACGCTGACCGGCTCGCTCGGCGAAGTGATGCGCGAATCGGTGCAGACCGCGCTCTCGTGGGTGCGCATGCGCCTTCCGGCCTTCGAGATCCCGGCGGACGCGCTCGAGACGCGCGACATCCACGTGCACTTCCCCTCGGGCGCCACGCCCAAGGACGGGCCGTCGGCTGGAACGGCGATCGCGGTGTCCTTGATCAGCGTGATCACCGGCGTGCCGGTTCGTCACGACGTCGCGCTCACCGGCGAGATGTCGCTGCACGGCGTCGTACTGCCGGTGGGCGGACTGCGCGAGAAGCTGCTCGCGGCGCTGCGCTCGGGGCTGCGCACCGTGATCGTGCCGGCGCGCAACAGCGAGGACGTGCTGCAACTGCCGCGCGAAGTGCGCCAACGGCTGGAGATTCGCTTGGTCGAGCACGTCAGCGAGGTGTTCAACTGGGCGCTGGTCGACGCCCGAGCCTCGAACCGGCCGCAGCCTGCGCCCGAAACGCCCCACAAGGCCCTGCCCCGGCGTTCCCGCCGCGAGAAACGGCGCAAGGGCGCGTGAACTCGGCTCACCGAACCAGCCTGGCGGACACCGCGGGGGGAGCGTTCGCACCCGACATGACCAGTCTGTCGAGCGCGGACCGAACGCGGGGCGCGAACCCTTGCGCTGCGGCCACGCCAGGCCGATGCTAAAGCTCCCAGGCCCGAAAACATGCTGTCTCGCACGCTTCAACTCACCCTCGTCAGCCTCGCGGCGCTGCTGGCGCTCGCGCCCGACGCCCACGCGCAGCGCGGTCGAGGCCGCGGCGGTCGCGGCGGCGGTGGGGCGCGGGCGTTGGGTGGCGCGCGGCAACGCGCCGCGAAGGCGCCGGCGGTGACCTCCACGCCGTACGCGCCCGCTTCGGGCGCCTCCACCGGATCCACCGCGGCGCCCAAGAGCGGCCAGCTCAAGAAGGCCGAGGACGAGTTCCGCAGGATGCTCGCGCGCATCGACCTCGCGCTGGTCGAGTCCGAGACGGCGCGCAGCCGCGCGGCGGACGCGCAGGGCCCGCTGGGCAGCACGATTTCGAGCGACGTCGAGCGCGGCACCTTCGAGTGGCGCGCGCTCCAGCGCCCCGTCTTCATGACGATCGACTACGACCACAACGGCTGGCTGTCGTACAGCGAAGCCCGCGCGTCGGTGGGCCTCGACCGCGCCGAGTTCGCGCTCTACGACCGCGACCGCGACGGGCGCATCGCGCTGCGCGAGTTCGTCGTGCGCTACGACGAGATCGTCTCCCAGACGGGCGCCTTCCGCGTGCCGCTGCCGGATCCGAAGGCGGACTGGACCCAGGCGCCGAGCGCCGCGGCGATGCGCAACGAGTGCGACCGCGACGCCGACGGCGCGCTGGACGTGGACGAGCTGGCGAACCTGCTCGAGCGCTGGAAACGGCCGGAGCTAGGCGCGGCCAGCGTGCTCGAGAAGCTGGACGTCGACGGCGACGGTCGCCTGGGACACGGAGAACTGGCGACGCTCGCGCATCTGGCGGACGCCGCCGTGCTGGGCGGCGACGGCTCGCGGCGCACGGGCGCGACCAACGTGGTCGAGATGTTCGGCGCCGTCACGCCGAGCAATGAGTCCTACGGGGCGACGAAGAGCGTGCCGCGCGTCGTCGGGCCGATCCCGCACTTCGTGCGCCTCGACCTGGACCGCGACGGGATGGTCACCCTGGCCGAACTCGCGCGTTTGCAGGAGGGCTCGGGACTGGCCACGCGCGCCGGCGCCGTCCTGGCCGCGATGGACCTCAACGGCGACAACCGCCTGACCGAGCGCGAGTTCCTGTCGGGGCTGAGCAGCGCCGCAGGCCCGGCCCGGCGCTAGCCGCAGACGCCGGCGCGCGCTGGCGTCGCATGCTGCTGGTGGAGACGGCGCCAATGCGCGCCGCGTGCTGCGCAGGCCTGAACGCCCGCGCGGAGGAGCGCTTTGCGGTCGCGCCCCACGGACGGCCGGCCGACGTGGCCACGCGGGGTTGTCGCCCGCGGATATTTGAAAAATCTGAAATCACTCGGCATTCTGAAGCGCTGGCCCGCCCCGCGCTCCCCGACTCAACGCCCTCGCATGCCCCCCTCCCCTTCAGCGTCGTCGTCGCCCCGGCCCGTGGCGCGGATCGAAGGGTTGGACGACACGCTCGCCCAGCAGCTCCCGCAGTTCGAGTTGTTCTTCAAGACCATCGGCTTCAAGCGCGTCCACGGGCGCATCTGGGGCCTGCTCGTGCTGATGAACCGCCGGCTCACGGCGAAGGAAATCAGCGAGGCGCTGCACCTGTCGCAGGGCGCGACGAGCACCGCGCTGCACGAACTCACCGAGTGGGGTGCGATCACCTCCGAGTTCGACGCCGAACGCCGCTGCCAGTCGCACGGCCCGGTTTCGAACACGCTCGCCATCGCCGCCACGGTGATCCGCCGCCGCGAGCAGGTGGTCTTCCAACAGTTCAAGGTCGCGTCGCAGCGCATGCTCGCCTACGTGCAGGAACAGCACGGCGAGCGCGATCCGCGCGTGCTCACGCTGCGTTCGATCATCTCGACCTGCGAGATCGCCGAAGCCGTGATGCAGCTGGTGGTCGGCGCCGTCGCCAACGCGCTCGACGACAGCGAGAGCCTGCTCTACAAGGCCGTGAGCGCTGCGTTGAAGGTCGGCGTGGTGATGCCCGGCCGCGCGCTGCTGGGACGCAATGCGCTCAGCGGCCTGGAGACCGCCATCCAGCGTTCGACGCCACTGCTCAACGCCAGCCCCGCCCCGCGCGCGCCCGCCAAGGGCAAGCGCAAGTCCGGCGAGAAGGTGGCGCGCCGTGCGTGAGCGCACGCGACGTTTCGCGCCGCGCGGTCCGGAGTTGCCGCGCGTGGTGATCACCGGGGTCGGGCTCACCAGCCCCAACGGCGATGACCTCCAGCAGTACCGCTCGAACCTGCTGAACGGGGTCTCGGGCGTCGTCAACTACTCGATCCGGCACGTCGGCGAGACGCTCGCCGGCGTGTGCAACTTCGATCCGCTGCGCCACCAGAAGCGCAAGGAAGCGCGCCGCGGAACGCGCGCGGGCGCGGTGTCGATCTACTGCGCGCGAGAGGCGTTGAAGGACGCGGGGCTCGCGGCGGAATCCACGCACATCGGCGGTCACGCGCGCGACCGCGTCGGCGTGTACATCGGCATCACCGAGCACGGCAACGTCGAGACCGAGACGCAGATCCACGAGGTCGCGCAGTACGGTTTCGACCTCTCGTTCTGGTCGCACCACCACAACCCGCGAACGGTGGCGAACAACCCCGCGGGCGAGACCACGCTCAACCTCGGGATCACGGGACCTGGTTATTGCCTCGGCGGCGCTTGCGCGGCCGGCAACCTGGGCCTGATCCACGGCCTGCAGATGCTGCAACTTGGCATCGTCGATCTGGCGCTCGCGGGCGGCGTGTCCGAATCGATCCACACCTTCGGGATCTTCGCCAGTTTTCGGGCTCAGGGAGCGCTCGCCAAGCACGACGAGCCCGCGCGCGCGTCGCGGCCCTTCGACAAGGCGCGCAACGGCATCGTGGTCAGCGAAGGCGGCGCGTTGTTCACGCTCGAGCGCCTCGACGACGCGCTGGCGCGCGGCGCGAAGATCTACGGCGAGGTCGTCGGCTACTACGTCAACTCGGACGCGAGCGACTTCGTGCTGCCGAGCTCGGACGGACAGGAAGCCTGCATGCGCGGCGCGCTCGCGAGCGGCGGCCTCGCGCCGGAGGACATCGACATCCTCAACACGCACGCGACGAGCACGCCGCAGGGCGACGAGGTCGAGTGCGAGGCGATCCGGCGCGTGTTCGGCGCGAGCCCGGCGACCTACGTGAACAACACCAAGAGCTTCATCGGCCACGCGATGGGCGCGGCCGGCGCACTCGAGTTGGCGGGCAACCTGCCCAGCTTCGACGACGGCCTCGTGCATCCGACGATCAACGTCGAAGAACTCGATCCCGCCTGCGAGGTGCGCAACCTCGTCCTGAACGAACCGGTCCGCCCCGCGCGCGTCGAGCGCGTGCTGAACATGTCCTTCGGCATGCTCGGCATCAACTCGGCCGTGGTCGTCGAGCGCTACCGCGGTTAGTCACGCCACCCCACCCACACGAACAACGTCGTCCCCCACCCCCGGACGGCGCCCCCTCCCATGAGCAACGAAGAAGTCGTCATCGCCGTCAAGGACATCATCGCCACCATCGCGCCCGACGAGGATCTCTCTGGGCTAGCGCTCGACGTGCGCCTGCGCGACCAGATCGAGCTCGACTCGATGGACTTCCTCGACATCGTGATGGAGCTGCGCAAGCGCTACGGCGTGCAGGTCCCCGAGGAGGACTACATGCAGCTCGCCACGCTCAAGGGCTGCGTCGATTACCTCGGCCCGAAGCTGGCCGGCAAGCAGCTCGTGCAGACCGCCGCGCGCTGAGTCGCGCGTCCGCGTCCAGCCACCATGCGCTTCGACGCGATCGTCATCGGCGCCGGAATGAGCGGCCTGGCCGCAGGCATCCGGCTGGCCCAGATGGGCAAGCGCACGCTCGTGCTCGAGCGCCACTACCTGTGGGGCGGGCTCAACTCGTTCTTCAAGCGCGAAGGGCGGCGGCTCGACACCGGGCTGCACGCGCTCACCAACTACGTTCCGCGCGGAACGCCGGGCACGCCGCTGACGCGGCTGCTGCGCCAACTGCGCATCCCCTACGAAGCCTTCGAGCTCGCGCCCCAAGGGTTTTCGCAGACCGTGTTCCGAGTCGGCGGCGAGTTGGTGCGCCTGCGCTACTCCAACGATCCGGAACTGCTGCGCTCGGAGATCGCGCGGGTTTTCCCGGCGGAAGCGCCGTCCTTCGAGCGCCTGCTCGCCGCGCTGCCGACCTTCAACGACGACTCGCCGGAGGGCTTTGCGACCAGCGCGCGCGCCAAGCTCGGCGAGTTCTTCCGCGACCCGTTGCTGATCGAGATGTTGATGGCGGGCGCCAGCTACTACGGCTGCCCCACCGAACGCGACATGTCGTGGAACGACTACGGCGTGCTGTTCCGCAGCATCCACGTCGAAGGCATGGCGCGGCCCGAGGGCGGCGTGAAGCTGATCCTCGACATCCTGCGCGAGCGGCTGCGCTCCGAGGGCGGCGAGCTGCGCACCAAGAGCGGCGTGAAGCGCATCGTCACCGAGGCCGGAGCAGCGCGCGGCGTGGAGCTGGACGATGGGACGCTGCTCGAAAGCGAGTGCGTGCTGAGCTCCGCTGGTCTGGTGGAGACGCGCCAGCTGTGCGGACTGGCCGTCGACGAGCGCGACATCGGGCGCCTCACGTTCGTGGAGACGACCACGGTGCTCGACTGCGAACCGCGCGAGCTCGGACACGAGGCCACCATCACGTTCTTCAACGACGGCGAGCGCTTCGAGTACGCCTGCCCTGACGAGCTCGTCGATCTGCGCAGCGGCGTGCTCACCTGCCCCAACAACTACGCGAGCAAGACGCCGCTCGAAGAGGGCTGCCTGCGCGCGACGGTGATGGCGAACTACGCGCGCTGGAAGGCGCTCGGGCCCGAGCAATACCGCGGCGAAAAGGCGCGTGTGTACGACGCGGTGCAGCGCGCAATCGCGAACTTCGGCGCCGACGCGCGCCTCCACGCGCGCTGGAGCGACACCTTCACGCCGCTCACGATCGAGCGCTACACGGGCAAACGCGGCGGCGCGGTGTACGGCAGCCCGCGCAAGCTGCGCGACGGCGCCAGCGACGTGCGCGGCGTGCACGTGATCGGCACGGACCAGGGCTTGGTCGGCATCGTCGGAACGCTGCTGTCGGGCATCATGATCGCCAATCGAACGCTGATGGCGCCGCAAGGAGCGTGATGAGCGAGCGCAAGTACTTCCGCGGCTCGAGCGACGGCAAGAAGCCGCGCGCGACGAGTTCCGTGGCGAACGCGAAGAGCGCCTACGACTTGATCGTCGTCGGCAGCGGCCTCGCGGGACTGACGGCGGCGAACGTGCTCGGGAGGCTGGGCTACAAGGTCGCGCTCCTCGAGCAGCACTACAACTTCGGCGGCATGGCCACGTGGTTCAAACGCCGCGGCGGCCACACCTTCGACATCTCGCTGCACGGCTTCCCGGTCGGGATGCTCAAGACCTGCAAGCGCTATTGGACCAGCGAAATCGCCAGCCGCATCGTGCAGCTCGACGGCGTCCGCTTCGACAATCCGCAGTTCCGCTTCGACACGACCTTCACGCGCGAGGACTTCACCGACAAGCTCGTCAGCGTCTTCGGCCAGTCGCGCGAACGTGTGCAGGAGTTCTTCGACTACCTGCGCTCCCTGAACTTCTACGACGATCCGACCGACACGGTCGCCGACGTGTTCGAGCGCTTCTTCCCCGGCCGCAACGACGTCCATCGCTTGCTGCTCGAGCCGATCGCGTACGCCAACGGCTCCACGCTCGACGACCCGGCGATCACCTACGCCATCGTGTTCTCGAACTTCATGTCGAAGGGCGTGTACACGTTCTCCGGCGGCACGGACTGGCTGATCAAGGCGATGAAGGCCGAACTCGAGCGCAACGGCGTCGAGCTGTTCAACAACGCGCAGGTCGAACGCATCGTGGTCGAACAGGGCCGCGTCGCCGGCGTGCTGGTCGACGGTCGCCTGCTCGCGGCGCGCGCCGTGATCTCGAACGCCAACCTCAAGCACACGATCCTCAAGCTCGTCGGCGAGCAGCACTTTCCGGCCGAGTTCGTCGCGGGCGTGAACGACGTGCGCCTCAACAACTCGAGTTGTCAGGTCTACATGGGCGTGCGTGAGGGCCAGACGCTTCCGTGGATCACGGACCTGCTCTTCACCTCGACGCGGCCGACCTTCGACTCGCCGGCGCTGTGCGACCTGCACGGAGAATCGCGCACCTTCTCGTTCTACTACCCCAAGACGCGGCCGGGCTCGGAGCGCTACGCGATCGTGAGCTCCACGAACGCCAACTGGGCGGACTGGGCCGAACTCGACGAAGCCTCGTACGCGCGCGAGAAGCAGCGCTTGATCGACGACACGCTGGCCTGCCTCGAGGGCTACGTGCCCGGCGTCCGCGCCAAGCTCGACCACATCGAAGCCGCCACGCCGCGCACCTTCGAGTTCTACACGCAGCACTGGCGCGGCGCGTCCTTCGGCACCAAGTTCGAAGGCCTGAAGTACAGCATGGAGCTGCCGCAGCACGTCGAAGGGCTGCACCACTCCGGCTCGGTCGGAATCATCATGTCGGGTTGGCTGGGAGCGGCGAACTACGGCGTGATCACGGCCAACAAGGTCGACAGCCAACTCCACTCGCTCCTCGAGGCGCGCCCGTGACCGACAACGCCCAGCTCGACGCCGTGCACGCGGTGCTGCCCCACCGCGACCCGTTCCTGTTCGTCGACGCCGTGCTCGAGCGCGACGAGCGCCGCGTGCTGACGCAGTGGCGCGCCAAGGAGGACGCGCCCTTCTTCCGCGGCCACTACCCGGGCAATCCGATCCTGCCGGGAGTGCTGCTGTGCGAGATGGCCGCACAAAGCTCGGCGATCTTGTTCGCAAACGATCCGCGCGAAGCCGGCGCGACGCCCGTGCTCACGAAGATCGCCGACGCGCGCTTCAAACGCATGGTGCGGCCCGGCGAGACGCTGCAGTGCGAGGTCAAGCTCGATGAGCGCGTCGGTCCGGCGCGCTACGTCGACGTCAAGATCACCTGCGGCGGTGAGACGGTGCTGCGCGCCAAACTGGTGGTCGCCGTGACGGGCGGCGCGAGCGCATGAGCGCGCCTTCGGATTTTCTGGGCCTGGCGGGCAAGACGATCGTCGTCGCCGGCGTCGCCAACAAGAAGAGCGTGGCCTACTTCGTGCACAAGGCGCTGCGCGAGGCCGGCGCGAACGTCGTCCACATGGTGCGCAGTGACGCGCGCAAGGCCGAGCTCGAGAAGCTGCTCGCACCCGCGCCCATCTACGTCTGCGACGTCGAGCACGCAGCGCAGATCGAAGCGGCGGCCGCGGCAATCGGCGCGTCGCACGGCCCAGTGCACGGACTGGTCCACTCGATCGCCTTCGCCAACTACTCACGCGGTCTGGTTCCGTTCGACGAAACCGCGCGCACCGACTTCCTCCAAGCGGTCGACGTGTCGTGCTTCTCGCTCGTGGCGCTCGCGAACGCGTTCAAGCCGCACCTCGCGCGCCCCGCGGCGGTCGTGACGATCTCGATCTCGACCACGACCATGGCGGCCGAGAGCTACGGGTACATGGCGCCGGTGAAGGCAGCGCTCGACGCGGCCGTCGTGTTCCTCGCCAAGTCCTTCGCCGAACGCGGCGTGCGCTTCAACGCCGTGAAGGCCGGTCCGCTCAAGACCTCGGCATCCGCCGGAATCCCGGGGTACATGGACAACTACCTGTTCGCGGAGGGCGCCACGTTGCGCCACAGCGCGCTCAAGACGGACGAAGTCGCGAACACAGCTGCGTTCCTGCTCTCCGAGCGCTCGAGCGGAATCAACGGCCAGGGCCTGATCGTCGACGCGGGCATGGGTTTCAACTTCTTCGACAAAGAGATCGTGCGGCGCTTCTCGCAGGCGCCGCCTGCGCCATGACGCACGCCGCCAAACTCTTCGTCGCCGTTGCTCCCTTGCCGATCGAGCCCGCGCGCGGCCGCACGCGTGTGCTGCTCCAGTCCGAGCACGCGCGCCGCGCCGCGCGACTTTCGGCGCAAGCGGCGCTCGCGCCCGCCATGCGCTTCGAGAAGGACGCCGATGACGTGCCGCTGCCTTACCAGGGTTGGAACTGGTCCGTGAGCCACTGCGAGCGCTTCGTGGCGGGCGTCGTGAGCGAGCAGCGCGTGGGCGTCGACGTCGAAAACCAGCGCGACGCGCGCGCCGAAGTGGTCGAGCGCGTGCTGAGCGTGGGGGAGCTCGCGCTGCTCGGCGAACTCACGCCGCAGATGTTCCTGCGCGCCTGGACGGCGAAAGAGGCCGTGCTCAAGGAGCTGGGTGTCGGCCTCGGAGGGCTCGAGCGCTGCCGCATCGTGGCGCTGGAAGGCGCGGATGTTCTTCGCGTGGCGTGCGACGGCGTGGAACGCACGGTGCGCCAACTCGTCGAGCCGCAGTTCGTCGTCTCCGTAAGCCGCGCGGACGGCGCCGAGCCCGTGTGGCTCACGGTGCACTCGCCCATCTCGAG
This sequence comes from Planctomycetota bacterium, assembly GCA_016795325.1. Lineage (GTDB taxonomy): Bacteria > Planctomycetota > UBA1135 > UBA1135 > WYBT01. Next base: position 251,978 of record JAEUHY010000015.1, on the reverse strand, counting down.
CGCCGCCGAGGAGCACGGTTGAGCGCTCCGGTCGACCGCACGCGGCGCGCCATCGAGCGCACGCGCCCGTTTGCGCGCGAGTATCCGTTCGCGCCGCACTTTCTCGAGCTCGGCGAACTCGCGCTGCACTACGTCGACGAAGGACCGCGCGCCGCCGAGCCGCTTCTCTTCGTGCACGGCAATCCGACCTGGTCGTTCCTCTGGCGGCGGCTGATCACGCGCTTTTCGAGCGAGCGGCGCTGCGTCGCGCCGGACCACATCGGCTGCGGCTGGTCCGACAAGCCGCAGGAGTACGACTACACGCTCGAGCAGCACGTCGCGAACCTCGTCGCGCTCGTCGAGCGCCTGGAGCTGCGCAACATCACGCTCGTGATGCACGACTGGGGCGGCGCGATCGGCATGGGCCTGGCGACGCGTTTTCCAGAGCGCATCGCGCGCCTGGTGGTGATGAACACCGCGGCCTTCACCGGCGGCGAAGCCCCGTTGCGCATCCGCGTGTGCCGCACGCCGATCCTCGGCGAACTCGCCGTGCGCGGCTTCAACGCCTTCGCCGGCGCCGCGCGTGTGATGGCGACCGAACAACGCGGCGGACTTCGCGGCGAGAGCGCCGTGGGCATGCTCGCGCCGTATTCGAACTGGCGCGAGCGCATCGCTACGCATCGTTTCGTCGAGGACATTCCGCTCGCACACTCGCACCGCAGCTACGCGACGCTCGAGAAGATCGAACAGGGTCTCTCGAAGCTCTCGGGCAAGCCGATGTGCGTGATCTGGGGCCTGCGCGACTGGTGCTTCACGCCCTGGTACCTCGAGCAGTGGCGCGCGCGATTTCCCCAGGCGCAGGTGCATGTCGCCGAAAACGCCGGGCACTGGGTCAGCGAAGACGAGCCCGAGAACGTCGCGCGTTGGATGCAAGAGTTCCTCGCGGCGCATCCGCTGCAGTCGTGAGCGAACTCCTCAACGTTGCAAGCCTGGTGCGAGCGCAAGCACGCCGTGCGCCCGAGCAGGCCGCGCTGATCACGCCCGGCGCGCACGACTGGCGCACGACGTCGTTCGCGCAGCTCGAACGCCGCATCGATCTTGTGGCTCACGCCATGAAGCGCGCCGGCCTCGCGCGCGGTGACCGCGTGCTGGTGTTCGTCAAGCCCGGACCGGAGTGGGTCGCGGTGCTCTTTGCGCTGATGCGCATGGGCGCAGTTCCCGCGCTCATCGATCCGGCGATGGGACGCGCAGGCGTGCTCGCGTGCGTGCGCCGCATCGCGCCGCGCGGCTTCGTCGGAACGACGGCGGCGTGCCTGCTCAGGCTGCTGCTCGGCGACGCCTTCCGCTCCGTGCACGTGACCCTGACGACCGATCGCCTCGCGCTCGGCGGCACGCCCCTGAACAAGATCATCGACGACGAAGAAGGCGTCTTCGAGCCGACGCAGACCTTCACCGACGATCCCGCGGCGATCCTGTTCACCTCGGGCAGCACGGGGCCCGCCAAGGGCGTCGTGTACACGCACGGGATGTGCGTGGCGCAGACCGAGGCGCTGCGCGAGCTGTACGGCATGCACGAGGGCGACGTCGACGTCGCGTGCTTCGCTCCGTTCGCGCTGTTCGGGCCCGCGCTCGGACTCACGACCGTGCTGCCCCGGATCGACTTCTCGCGTCCGGCGCGCGCGAACCCCGAGGAAGTCGTGCGGGCGCTCCAAGCCCACAACGCCGTGCAGTGCTTCGGTTCGCCGGCCATCTGGCGACGCGTGGCCCCGTGGTGCGCGCGCCACGGCGTGAAGCTGTACGGACTCGAGCGCTTGATGATCGCCGGCGCGCCGGTGCATCCCAGCATGGTCGAGGAGTGCCGCGCGATGCTCCCCGATGGCGACGTGCACACGCCCTACGGCGCGACCGAGTCGCTGCCGGTGTCCAGCGCGAGCGGCGCCGAAATCCTCGCGGCCAGCGCGCGAACCGCGAGCGGCGCGGGCAACTTCGTCGGCCGTCCAGCGCCGACCTGCGAGGCGCGCGTGATCGCGATCAGCGACGAGCCCGTTCCGCTCTGGCGCGACGAGTTGCTCGTGAAGCCAGGCGAACTCGGTGAGCTCATCGTGAGCGGCCCGCAAGTGACGCGCGAATACGCCTTCGAACCCGATCACACCGCAGCGTCGAAGATTCGCGACGGCGCGCGCGTTTGGCATCGCATGGGCGACCTCGTGCGCATGGACGAGAGCGGCGCCATCTGGTTCCAGGGCCGCAAGTCGCACCGGCTCGAGACCGAGCTCGGCGTGTTCGGGCCCGTCGCGGTCGAGAACGTGTTCCGCTCGCACGCCAGCATCGCGCGCTGCGCGCTGGTGGGCGTCGGCGAGCGCGGACGCGAACGGCCCGTGCTCGTCGTCGAGCTTCACGCAACCGATCGGCCGAACTCGGAGGCGCAACGCGCTTCGCTCGCAGCGCAGATCCGCGCTGCGGGCGCTGCGCATCCGCTCGGCGCGCGCGTCGAACAGGTGCTGTTCCGGCGCGCTCTGCCGGTCGACGTGCGCCACAACGCCAAGATCGACCGCGGGGCGCTCAAGCGTTGGGCGACCGAGCAACTGCAATGAACGTGCGCTTCATCGACGCGGCTTGTCGACACGGCGCTGCGCCGTCTTCGGGCCGCAAGGCGCTGTCCGTCGGGGTTTCGCTGTGAAAGCGCTCGTCACCGGCGCCAACGGCTTCCTCGGCAGCGCCATCGTGCGCGCACTGCGCCAACGCGGCGACGACGTGCTCGCCGGAACGCGCAGGCCGGCGCCGGAGCTCGAGAAACTCGGCGCGCGTGTCGTGCAGCTCGACCTCTCGGACCGCGAGGCGCTGCGCCACGCCTTCAAGGGCGTCGAGTGCGTGTTCCACGTCGCCGCCAAGACCGGCGTGTGGGGACCGCGCGCCGAATACGTCGCGAGCAACGTGACCGGGACCGAAAACGTCATCGCGGCCTGCGAGGTGCGGCGCGTGCGCAGGCTCGTGTTCACCAGCAGCCCGAGCGTGTGCTTCGGCGGCGCGGACCACCTGCGCGCGTCGAACGATCTCCCCTACCCCGAGCGCTACTTGTGCGCGTACCCCGAGACAAAAGCGCACGCCGAGAAGCTCGCGCTCTCGGTCAACGGCCGCTGGGGTCTCGCGACGACCGCGCTGCGCCCGCACCTGATCTTCGGCCCCGGCGATCCGCACCTGATCCCGCGGCTGCTCGCTCGCGCGCACGCCGGCAAGCTCGTGCGCGTCGGCGACGGCTCGAACGAGGTCACGCTGTGCGCCGTCGACAACGCCGCGCACGCGCACTTGCTCGCCGCTGACGCGCTCGAACTCGGCGCTCCGCACGCCGGCCGCGCGTACTTCATCGGCCAGAACGAGCCCGTGAAGCTCTGGCCGTGGATCGACGCGCTCCTCGCGCGCTTCGACCTGCCGCCGGTGCGCCGCTCGCTCTCGCTGCGCAGCGCCTACGCGCTCGGCGCGACGTGCGAGACGCTTTGGAAGCTCACCGGCCGCGCCAGCGAACCGCCGCTGACGCGCTTCGTCGCGCTGCAGCTCGGTACGTCGCACTCCTACGACATGACTCCGGCGCGGCGCGATTTCGGCTATCGCGAGCTCGTCTCGACCGACGCGACGGTGGACGCGCTGATCGTCCAGCGCGATCGTGCGCCGCGAAACTGAGTCGCGCACGCCCTTCGCGGCGCTTGATGGGCCGGCGCCCGGCGACCGCGCACGAGGCGCCAAATCGTGCTCGGATTGTCTACGGGACGAGAATCGGGGCGAGTACGACCCGGAATCCGAAGTACTTGCCGGCCGTGCTGGGTGGATTCTGAACGCGCCGCGCGGAGCGACCGCTGTTCGTGTTGTCGTACCAACTTCCGCCGCGAAGGAGTCGCCAAGTGCCGCCCGTCACGAACGGATCCGTAACGGGGCCAGCCGCGTACGCCGCGTGCGAGTCCAGGCACCACTCAAACACGTTGCCGTGCATGTCGTGGAGACCCCATGCGTTGGGCGCAAAGCTCGCCACGGGCGCGGTGCCAGTTTGGCCGCAGACGGAATTCGAGTGATCTGAGTAACCGAACTTCGCCTGATTGCAGAACAGGCTTGCCCCAACATTGAACTCCGTCGTCGTCCCCGCGCGACATGCGTACTCCCACTCGGCCTCCGTCGGTAGGCGGTAGTGGTAGCCAGCGGGCACGCCGCCCTGCGCAGACTGCTGCACGGTGAGTGCGGCGCAGTAGGCCTGAGCGTCGAACCAACTGACGGTTTCGATGGGGTTGTTCGCGCCTGGAAACCACGCGGGATTCGTCCCCATCAACGCCGTGTACTGCGCCTGTGTGACCTCGGTCGCGCCCATCCAGAAGCAGTAGCTGATCGTCACCTGCCGTACGACAGGGTCGTTGTACTCCCCAAAGTATGGCGGTCCGTTCGCAGCGTTCGACCCCATGAAGAATGTGCCCGCGGGGACGAGGACCAGCCCAGGCACTGCCGATACGCATGGCGTGGGCACCGGCGCGCGCAGCGTGAGCTCGGTGGCATTCGAGAGGTTCGACGTCTTGACCGCGAGCGGATCGCGGTACCAAGACTGCACGAAGACCGTGTCGCCGACGCTCCACGGATTGCCGAGCGCGGTCGGATTCGCGATCTGAAAAGCGTCCCAGTCGACGACGAACACGCCGTTGCACTGGCCTGCCGTCCCTCCACTGTTCAGCGCTGCCCCCAGACGCTTCGTGGGCGCCTGAACGCAGAGGTAGCTGCTGCCGCCAGCGCCTCCCCAAATCGACGGCGTGAATCCGCTGTTGTCCACGCCGTAGAAGACGACTCCCTGTCGATTCCCAGGTAGGCCGCTCGTTGTGATGACGCAGCCAGCGGTGTTGACAACATTAGGTTGCGCGCTGGCGGTGATCTGCGCGACGCAGAAACTCGAAGTCACGCCAGCGGTGCAGTAAGTCGTCGGACCTTGGGCGGCCGAGAGCGAAGAGATCAGAGTGACGAACGACGATGCAACGGCGAGCAGCTTCAAGCGAGACCTCCGAACCAATCAAGACCATTCCCTGCTCAAAGCCTAGCCGAAGCCCGAAGCGCGGCAACTGGGATGTGCGCGCCGCGCTTGCCAAAGCGAGCCGACCAGCGCGGAATCGCGCGGGCCGCGCGAGGTTGCCGCCGCTGACGCGCGTCGTCGCGTTGCAGCTCGGCACGTCGCGCTCCTACGACATGACGCCTGCGCAGCGCGACTACGGTTACCGCAAAATCGTCTCGACCGACGCGAAGGTGGACGCGCTCGTCGGCGCTCCGGACCGCCCAAGTCACGCGTGAGCGCCGCGCGAGCGGATCCGCTGCGTTCGTGCGCGCGATTCCTCTCGGCCGAGTTCGAGAGCGCGTGCAGAAAACAAGCTCGCGCGCCGTAACGTGCATCACTCTCCATGGAACAGCCCGCCTCAGAACTGCAGTTCAGCTCCCTCCCGCTCTCCCCGGCCACGCTCGCGAACCTGGCTCAGCTGGGCTACAGCACGATGACGCCGATCCAGGCGGCGAGCTTGCCGCACGGACTCGCCGGGCGCGACTTGATCGCCCAGGCCAAGACCGGAAGCGGAAAGACGGCGGCCTTCGGCCTCGTGCTGCTCTCCAAGCTCGACCTGCGCAACACGAACGTGCAGGCGCTGGTGTTGTGCCCGACTCGCGAGCTCGCCGAGCAAGTCGCGCAGGAGCTGCGGCGCCTCGCGCGCACGGAGGAGAACCTCAAGGTCGTCACGCTGTGCGGCGGAACGCCCGCGCGCGCGCAGATGACCAGCCTCGAGTACGGCGCTCACGTCGTGGTCGGCACGCCCGGGCGACTGCTCGATCTGGTCCGACGCGAGAGCCTCAAGCTGTCGATGCTGAGCACGCTGGTGTTCGACGAAGCCGACCGCATGCTCGATATGGGCTTCTACGACGACATCGAGAAGCTCGCGCGCGCCTGTCCGACCGAGCGCCAGACGCTTCTGTTCTCCGCGACATACCCAGACGGCATCGCGCAGTTGAGCCGCCAGTTCCTGCGCGAACCCGTGGACGTGAAGCTGCCCGAGCAGCACGCGCCGACCAAGATCCGCCAGCTGTTCTACAAGGTCGACGAAGAAGAGCGCCTCGACGCGGTCGCGGTGCTGCTCGACCAGCACCGACCGGTGAGCACGCTCGCCTTCTGCAACACGCGCGAGCAATGTCGCGACCTGCTCGCGACGCTCGAGGCGCACGGCTTCGTCGCCCTGGCGCTGCACGGCGAGCTCGAGCAGATCGAACGCGACCAGGTGCTCGTTCAGTTCGCGGGCCGCAGTTGCTCGGTGCTCGTCGCGACCGATGTCGCCGCGCGCGGGCTCGACATCGCCGAACTCGAAGCCGTCATCAACGTCGACATCTCGCCCGATCCGAAAGTCCACACGCACCGCATCGGCCGCACGGGCCGCGTCGACTCGGAGGGTTGGGCTTTCAGCCTCGCGAGCCGGCGTGAGCGGATCTTTGTCGAGCGCATCGAAGAGGCGCACGGCGTGAAGTTTGAGTGGGCGAACCTCCCGCCGCGCCGCACCGGCGCACGAACGCCGCTCGTGCCGCCGATGGCGACGCTGCAAATTCTCGGCGGGCGGCGCGAAAAGATGCGCGCGGGAGACGTGCTCGGCGCGCTCACCGGCAGCGCAGGCTTCAACGCTTCGCAGGTCGGCAAGATCCACATCAACGAGCACTCGACCTACGTCGCGGTCGAGCGCTCGATCGCGCGGCTCGCGCTGCAGAAGCTCTCGCAGGGCAAGGTGAAGGGCCGGACCGTCAAAGTGCGCTTGCTCGAGGCGACGCAGAGCTGAGCCGCGCGGACGAGCGCCGAATCAGATTCAAGTTCCGGTGCTCGCTGCGCGCGGCCACCGGCGACGGCATGTACGGCTGGGTTCCGCTACGCCTCCGTGCCGCCGCCTCAGGCCGCGCTTCGCTGAGTTACGGGACGATCACTGGGGCGAGCACGACCCGGAACCCGAGGTAGTCGTTCGCGTCGCCGGGGCCGCGGTAGTTCCGGAACGCGGAGCGACAGACGATCGAGTAGTCGTACCAACCGCCGCCACGGATGACCCGGCCGGGGCCGCTCGCGACGAAAGGGTCTGTGACCGGGCTCGCCGAGTAGGTCGCCACCGAGTCGAGGCACCACTCCCAGACGTTGCCGTGCATGTCGTACAGCCCCCAAGCGTTCGGAGCATAGCTTCCCGCCGGGCGTGGCCCGGGCAATGGCCCACTCACGTTCCAGCAGTGCGAGTTCGAGTGATAGGAGTAGCTGAACATCGCCTGGTTGCAGAGCAGGCTCGCCCCCACGTTGAACTCCGAGGTCGTCCCAGCGCGGCAGGCGTACTCCCACTCGGCTTCCGTCGGCAAGCGGTACTCGTAGCCCTGCGGCACAGCGCCTTGGGCCGACTGCTGCGCCGTCAACGCGGCGCAGTAGGCCTGGGCGTCGAACCAACTCACCTGCTCGACCGGGTTGTTCGCCCCCGGGAAGTTCGACGGGTTCGTTCCCATCAGCGCCGCATACTGCGCCTGGGTGACCTCCGTCGCGCCCATCCAGAAGCAGTAGCTGATCGTCACCTGCCGCACGACGGGGTCGTCGTACTCGCCGAAGTACGGCGGCCCGCTCGCCGCGATCGAGCCCTGCGTGAACGTCCCCGCCGGGATCACGACCATTCCTGGGATCGCGCTGACGCAAGATGTCAGCGGGGCCTCACGAAGCGTCAACTCCACCGCGTTCGAGAGGTTCGACGTCTTCACCGCGAGCGGATCGCGGTACCACGACTGCACGAAGACCTTGTCGCCCAGCACCCAGGGATTGCCAAGCGCCGCCGGGTTTGCGTTTTGGAAGGCATCCCAGTCGATCACGTACGCCCCGTTGCACGCCCCGGCGGTCCCACCGCTGTTCAGCGAGTCAACCATGCGCCTGATGGGCGCTTTCACGCACAGGAAACTGCTGCCCCCTACACCCCATGGCGTCGGCGTGAAACCAAAGTTGTCGACGCCGTAGAAGACCACGCCCTGCCTCTGGCCGGGCAGACCGCTCGTCGTGATCACACAGCCCGCGCTGTTCGCTGTGTTCGGCTGTACGTTGGCGCTGATCTGCGGGACGCAGAAGTTCGTCGAGATGCCCGCCGTGCAGTACGTCGTCGGAGTCTGCGCATACGCCAGAGGAACGAGCGAGAAAACCGCCAGCGTGCGATATGTGGTCAGGCTCAAAGGCCCCTCCTGGAAAGATGGGTGTCCGCCCAAGACAAGGCTGCGCCATCCGAACCGAAGCCGCGATGGCCCGCGCCTCTAGTGGGTTGATTCGAAAATCCGGCGCAGATGTCAGGTGGTTCGGCGCTCCCCGCAAGGCGCGAGGATTCCAGGCGACCTGAATAGGTCGCCGAACCGGAGCACCGCTACGGGGGGCGGCGAGGTGCCTGAGATATGCGGCGAAATTTTGAATCAACCCACTAGTGCCGCTTTGTGGTGTACGTCACGCTCGCTCCGCGCTGCACGGACCGGACCCGGCGCGCTCTCGGATGGATCGCCGGCCCGAGCACACCCTGGAACCCGACGGCGACGCTCGCGGTGCTTTCTAAGGAGGGCGCGCGGCGCCACGGCGCGGCGAGCACGCAGGCAACAGCCGCCGCCAGCGCTGTGTTCGGCGCTCGCCGTGCGCTCGGGGCCAGCACGAACTTCGATGCGATTTCGTGGCCTTGCACTCGCGCTGCGCGCGGCCCGCTGCGTCGGGACCTGCGGCACGCGCCGCTCCCACCGCCTGGATTATCGGTTCGTGCCGCCGCCTCAGGCCGCGCTTCGCTGTGTTATGGGACGAGCGCTGGGGCGAGCACGACCCGGAACCCGAGGAGGTCGCTCGTGAAGCTGGGCGGGTTGTAGGTCCGGATCGCCGCGCGACAACGGTGCGAGTCGCTATCCCAGGCGCCGCCGCGGAAAACCCGGTGCTGGCCGCCCGTGACAAAGGGATCTGTGACCGCGCCAGCCGGGTACCCCGTATACGAGTCGAGGCACCATTCCCCCACGTTGCCGTGCATGTCGTAGAGGCCCCAGGCGTTCGGGGCGTAGCTCGCCACCGGAAGTGGCTTGAACGACACGCAACCCGAATTCGAGTGGTACGAGTACCCGAACCGAGCCTCTCCACAGAGCAGCTGATCGCCGACGTTGAATTCCGTCGTCGTGCCCGCGCGGCAGGCGTACTCCCACTCCGCCTCCGTCGGCAAACGGAATTGATAGCCCGCCGGCACGTTGCCCAGCGCCGCCTGCTCCGTCGTGAGCGCAGCGCAGTACGCCTGCGCGTCGAACCACGACACTCGCTCGACCGGTTTGTTCGCGCCTGGGAAGTACGACGGGTTCACGCCCATCAGCCTCGCGTACTGCACCGCCCTCACTTCCGTCGCGCCCATCCAGAAGCAGTAGCTGATGGTCACCTGCCGCACGACGGGGTCGTCGAGTTGGCCGTAGTACGGCGGCCCGCTCGGCGCGTCCGATCCCTGCGTGAACGTCCCCGCCGGGATCACGACCATTCCTGGGATCGCGCTGACGCAAGGTGTCGGCGGGGGCGCACGAAGCGTGAACTCCACCGCGTTCGAGAGGTTCGACGTCTTCACCGCCGATGGATCGCGATACCACGACTGCACGAAGGCCTTGTCGCCCACAGCCCACGGGTTGCCGAGCGCGCTCGGGTTCGCAGCCTGGAACGCATCCCAGTCGATCACGTAGACGCCGTTGCAGGAACCGGCGGTCCCTCCGCTGTTCAGCGCCCCAACCAGGCGTTTGATGGGCAACTTGACGCACAGGAAACTGCTGCCCCCCACGCCCCAGGGCGTGGGCGTGAAACCAAAGTTGTCGACGCCGTAGAAGACCACGCCCTGCCTCTGGCCGGGCAGACCGCTCGTCGTGATCACACAGCCCGCGCTGTTCGCCGTGTTCGGCTGCACGTTGGCGCTGATCTGAGGGACGCAGAAGTTCGTCGAGATTCCCGCCGTGCAGTACGGCGTCGGAGTCTGCGCATGCGCCAGAGGAACGAGCGAGAAAACAGCCAGCGCGCGATATGTGGTCAGGCCCAAAGGTCCCTCCCGGAGAGATGGATGTCCGCCCAATACGAGGCTACGCCATCCTGACCGAAGCCGCGATGGCGCCCGCCTCGGGCAATCCGATGAACGAGTGCTTCGAAGGCAGAACTCGTCCGGTTGCGTCGGATCCAGGAGCGAAACCCATTGACGGGGCGTAAAGCACGTCGCCTTGGCGTCGCGCGAGCCCCGACATGGCTCCGTGGATCCCGCGACGGATATGCCCCGGCGCTGCGCAATGCGGGCCAGCCGAGCGCGCATCCGTCAGCGCGCCGCGTCGGACAAGACGCGGTAACGAGCGCGGAAGCCGCGCGAGCGGCTCCGAGCCACATCGACGTGCGGAGCGCTGGAACGCGCGGCCGCGATCTTGGCGACGCCGGCAGTGAAGTAGCCGTGTCGTTGCACGATGCGCTCGAACGCTTCCCACGTGCCGCCGGCTACCGCGTCGGGATAGCGGAACTGCGCGCGACGTGAGACGGCGGCGGATACGCGCGAGAAGGCGGCGCGGACCGCGTCCCAGTCGCCGAGTTACCACGCCTCGAGTTCTTCGATGGCAATGCGGCTCGCAAGCTGCCACGGCGCCGGCGCTCCGCGCACGGAGAGGCCCGCGTTGCGCGCGTCGTCGTCGAGTTGGCGACCGAGCCCGCGGCACTCATCGTCGTCGCGATCGACGAGCACGACGATGCGCCAGTCGGAAGGCAGCTAGCGCGAGTAGGCGCCGAGCCGCGACTGGAGTCTGGCGAGAAATTGGGATTGCCTCGGAAGAGGTATACGGTGAACGGCCGAACCGTGCGGGTACGCCTGCTGGACGCGACGCAGCGCTGAAGCTCGCGAAGCGGCGGCGACGTTGGTCCCGATCCGACCGCGCCGCGCGGCGCTGGTACGGAACGACGATCGGCGCGACGACGACGCGCAATTCGATGGGTCGGGCGCCAAGTCGGGCGCTCTGGCGCACACCACGAGGAGCGCGGCGCTCAGCGCGGCAGGATCGGCAGATACTCGCGCCAGGGCCCGACTTCGTCGCGCTATTGGAAGGCCAGGGCGCGAGCAATTTGCGCCATGTGGTTGAGGTCGTGGACCACCCACGTCGCCAGGAGCTGACGCAACGCCACGCGTCCGAGCGCGGGGTGCGCTGCTCCGCTACGGAACGAGGATCGGCGCGAGCACGACGCGGAATCCGATGCCGCTGACCGTGTTGCCGGGATTGAGGAAGTAGCGGTACGCGGAGCGAGCGAAACTCGATCCGTGGAACCAGCTGCCGCCGCGGATGATCCGGCCGAGCTGGCCGGTCACGAACGGATCCGTCAACGCGGCGAGGTTGTAGTAGGCGAACGAGTCTAGGCACCACTCGAACACGTTGCCGTGCATGTCGTACAGACCCCACGCATTGGGTGCGTAGCTTCCCACGGGCGCCGGACCGCTCGAGTTGCAGCTCGAGCTCGAGTGGTTCGAGTAGGCGACGTTCGCCTGGTTGCAGAACAAATCCGCACCCGCACTGAACTCCGTCGTGGTCCCGGCGCGACAGGCATATTCCCACTCGGCCTCGGTCGGGAGGCGGTACTCATACCCGGGCGGCACGTTCCCGAGCGCGGCCTGCTCGGCCGTCAGCGCCGCGCAGTACGACTGCGCGTCGAGCCAACTCACGCCTTCGACGGGCTTGTTCGCGCCGACGTGCGTCGACGGATTCAGGCCCATCAACGCGACGTACTGCGCCTGCGTGACCTCCGTCGCCGACATCCACAGGCAATAGCTGATCGTCACCGGATGGGCGGGCCGCTCTCGGACGCCGTTGTTGTACGGCGCTCCGCTCGCTGCGTCGGAGCCCATCACAAAACTCCCCGGCTGAAGCGCCACTAAGCCGGCAATCGCGCTCGCGCACGGTGTGGGCTGCGGATTGTGAAGCGTCAGCTCGAGCGCGTTCGATAGGTTCGAGTTCAGCGCCGCAAGCGGATCGCGGTACCACGACTGGACGAAGACCTTGTCGCCCGCGAGCCACGGATTGCCCAGCGCCAGCGGGTTGGCGAGCTGGTGCGCATCCCAATCGATCGCGTACGAACCGTCGCACTGGCCCGCAGACCCGCCGCTGCTCTGCGACGAACCCAGGCGCGTGGTCGGCGCTTTCACGCAGCGCCAACTCGTACCGCCCACACCCCACGGCGTCGGTGCGAACCCCGTGTTGTCGACGCCGTAGAAGACGAGGCCGAGCTTTTGGCCTTCGACGCCGCTGACCGTGATCACGCAACTGGCGGAATTCGCCGTGTTCGGCTGGACGTTGGCGTGGATCGACGGCGTGCAGCCGTTCGTCGACGTGCCCGCCGTGCAGTAGGGCGTCGGACTCTGGGCGTGCGCGACGCTGACGACGAGAACACACGCGATCAAACTGGGCAAAGGCGCCTTCATGCTTGACTCCAAAGAGGTAGGCGACCGGGTGGAACCCCGTGATCAGCAGAGTAGCATTCTGACGCCGGTCCGCTTGACCGCGTGCGACTCGATCCGCGCCGCGACGTAGCGCCCGGAGGCTGGGCGAGCGGTTGCGTTCGACGCTCGCGGCCAGCACGCCCTGCGCGAGCGGCGGCGCGCGCCAGATCGAATGATGATCCGGCGCAACGGCCGCCAGGGCACGCGTTCGGCTCCGCGGGCGCGCTGGACTCTTCGACTGTGCGATCGAGCACGCGGCGCACGGAACGCGGCGGAATCTCTGCGCCGGCGAGCACACGCGCGACTTCGTCGAGCGGCCGCAGCGGCTCGGCCAGCACCGTCCGCGTCAGCTTGATCTCGATCAGCGTCGGATCGAGCGGATCATCGGCAACGAGGTCCGCTTCGCGGCCCGACTGGTCGCGGTAGAAGAACAGCTCGGGTTCGAGGCCGCGGCGCCTGCGTGACGTGTAGATCTCCGACCCGACCCGGTTCTCGAAGACCGAGCCCCGCAGCGGATGCTGGCGCAACTGTTCGGCGCGCTCGATGCCGAGCAAGCGGCAGAGGAAGCCCGCGCTGTGGAAGTAGAACTCGCTGCTCTTGGGTCAGGCGCTTGCCGACGCTGCGGAAGTACGGCCGGAGTTGGAACACGATGAAGCGCCTCGAGCACCGAGATCCGAGCGCGCGCTGTCTCGCACTTCACACCCGCGCCGGGGCGAGAGCGGAGTTGTTGAGGAGCTGTCCCGCGCGTGCGGCGCACAGGCCGAGAATGGTCTAGAGAGTGTTGAGGTTTCCGACGTCGAGCACGGAGCGCGCGTCGCGCTCGACGCAGGTCGTGATGGAGTCGTCGAGCCAGATGGTCGCGTCGAGGCCCGGGGCGTAGATGCGCGGGTCTCCGCTGATGACGCACGCCTCGAGCGCGTTCGCGGCGCAGGCGGGCTGGAGTTCCTCGAGCGACAGTGGCAAAAGCGCGAGCAACGGGATGCGCCCGGCGAGCGACGCGACGGATCGACGAGTGCAAGTGAACGTGCGTCGAGCCGGTCGGCACCCAACGCCCTGACTCGGGCCGTCGGTCGACGTCGATCTGCAGCTCGGGGAAGAGCAGCGGCGCGCGCTGCGCGTGGCCGATCACCGCGCCCCTCGGATAACGCGCCAAGAATCCGACTGGATCCTCGAGCGCCCGTTCGCGCGCTTCGATCGACTCGAGCAACCCAAGAGACTTGTCCGCGAACGCCCGGGCGCACAACGTGGACTTGCCCGATTGCCGCGGGCCGCCAATCGCGAGCAGCATGAGCTGGCCCGCTCGAGCACGGGCGGCAGCGCTTCAAAACGACACCAGCCGCCCGTGGGCGGCTGGTGTGAAAAGTGGGCCGTCGAAGCGCCCGGCTCAGTCGATCGAGATCGCTCTGCTGTCCCGCAGCTTGCGGATCAACGCGTGGAACTCGTCGAACGGCATGACCACCTGCTCGCGCGTGCCGCGCTTGCGCACCGCGACGGTGTTCTCGGCCGCCTCACGGTCGCCGGCGATCAGCATGAACGGGATCTGGAGCTGTTGGGCGTCCTTGATCTTGTTGTTCATGTGGCCCGGTGAATCCATGAGCGCGACGCGGAAGAGGTCCTGGCGCAGCACTTCCTCGAGCTTGCGCACGTAGGGCGCGTGCTCCTCGCGGATCGGGATGACTGCCACTTGCTTGGGCGCGCACCACAGCGGGAACTTGCCGCCGAAGTGCTCGATCAAGCCGCCGATGAAGCGCTCCATCGATCCCAGGATCGCGCGGTGGATCATGATCGGGCGCTTCTGGCGTCCGTCGGAATCCATGAAGTGGATGTCGAAGCGCTCGGGCAGGTTGAAGTCGCACTGCACGGTCGACATCTGCCACTCGCGGCCGAGCGAGTCCTTGATCTTGAAGTCGATCTTGGGCCCGTAGAACGCGCCGCCGCCCTCGTCGAGCTCGAGCGGCAGGCCGCGCAACTCGGCGCCCCGCTTCAAGGCCGCGATCGCGCGCTCCCAGATCTCGGGCTCGCCGATGGCCTTCTCCGGCCGCGTCGCAAGGTACGCGGTGTAGGTGTAGCCGAAGGTCTCGAGCACGACGTGGATCAGCTCGAGCACGCCCGCGATCTCTTTCTCGAGCTGATCGGGAGTGCAGAAGATGTGCGCGTCGTCTTGGGTGAAGCCGCGCACGCGCATCATCCCGTGCAAGACGCCGGAGCGCTCGAAGCGGTACACGGTGCCCAGCTCGGCGAAGCGGATCGGCAGGTCGCGGTAGCTGTGCGCCCGGCTCTTGTAGATCATCACGTGGCCGGGGCAGTTCATCGGCTTGACGCGGTACTTGACCTCTTCGATGCCGAAGCTGTCGTACATCATGTCGCCGTAGTTCTCGAGGTGACCCGAGATCGAGAACAGGTGCTCGCGCATCACGTGCGGCGTGAACACAAACTCATAGCCGCGCCGGGTGTGCTCGACGGCGAGGAAGTCCTCGAGCGAACGACGCACCGCGCCCAGGTGCGGGTGCCAGAACACCAGCCCCCCACCCGCTTCTTGGTGCGTGGTGAACAGGTCGAGCTCGGTGCCGAGCTTGCGGTGGTCGCGCTGCTTGATCTCCTCGAGCCACGCGAGGTGCTTGTCGAGCTCCTCCTGGCTCCAGAACGCGGTGCCGTAGATGCGTTGGAGCATCGGCCGCTTCTCGTCGCCGCGCCAGTACGCACCGGCGATGTTGAGCAGCTTGAAGGCGAAGTTGCGGTCGAGCCGGTCGACGTGCGGCCCTTCGCACAGATCCTCGAAGTCGCCGTGGCGATAGAAGGTGATCGGCTCACCTTCGGGGATCAGCTCGACGGCCTCGACCTTGTAGCTCTGCCCCTTGGCGCGCATGCGCTCGCGCGCCTGGTCGCGCGTCAAGGTCTCGCACTCGAGCTTGGGAGAGCGCTTGGCGATGCGCGCCATCTCCTTCTCGATCTTGCGCAGGTCCTTGTCCTCGAGCGGCTCTGGCAAATCGAGGTCGTAGTAGAACCCGTGCTCGATCGCGGGGCCGAAGCCGAACTTCGCGCCGGGGTACAGCTTCTCGACCGCCGAAGCCATCAAGTGCGACACCGAGTGCCGCAGGGTCGAGAGCGGGAACGGGCCGGCTTCCGCCTGGCCACTTGCTTTCGCTTCCATCTCAGTCCTTCTCCCGCAGGTCTTCCCGCGGGGCCTTCTCGCCGCAACCTGCGGCGAACGGTCCGGGCGCTTGGATCCGCAGCGCATCCACCTGACGTGCCGCGGCGCGATCGCGGCCCAGCGCGATCGACGAGGCGGAAAAGAGTAACGGCCGCCGCAAGTCTCGACGAGCCTCGTTCTCCGGCAGTACCGATAGGGGAATCGGTGGAAGAAGAGGGTGGGGAGAAGACGCCGGAGCGGGCTCCAGTGAGGCCTGCGGCGGCCTGCACAAGTTGTCGGCGGCTTTCGCCCGGAGGTTAACGGTTCTTTCCTCGAACGTCTCAGGAACGAAACCGGGGGCGCGAGTCAGGCGGAGCGCACGTCGCCCGCGCGCCAGATGCGCCACTCGCTCTCGAGCACGATCCCGCTGCGCTCGGCGACTTCGCTGCGCAACTCCTCCATCAGCCCGAGCACGTCCGCCGCCGTGGCCTTGCCGCGGTTCACGATGAAGTTGCCGTGCAGCGTGCTGACGATCGCGTCGCCCCGCGTGCGGCCCTTCAATCCCAAACGATCGATCAGCATGCCCGCCGACGCGCCGGCCGCGCGCTCCTTGTCGGGGTTCTTGAACACGCAGCCCGCCGACCACTCGGTCACCGGTTGCACGCGGCGCTTCTCGAGCAGGTATTCCTTGGCGCGCTCGCGCACCGCGGCCGTGCCTTCGTGCTTCAAGCGCAACACCGCGCCGAGCACGATGCGCTCGCCCAGTCCCCCATTGCGGTAGCGCGGCTGGTGCTCGCTGCGCGCGATGTCGCGCAGCGTGCCGTCGCGTTCGAGCACGCGCACGAGCTCGATCACGTCCCACAACTCGCCGTAGCGGCCGCCTGCGTTCATCACGACGCCGCCGCCCAGATGCCCGGGCACTCCAGCGAGGCACTCGAGTCCCGTGAGCCCGAGCGCGGTCGCCGTCTGCATCAGCCCCGGCATGCTCGCGCCGCACCACGCGATCAGGCGCGGGTCCGCGGCAGGATCGGCGGGCGCGATGTTCGCTTGATCGTGCGCGGGCTCGAATTCGACCGCCGCCTGCGGGCCGCTGGGACGGAACACGCGTTTGATGCGATCGGTCGCGATCACCACGCCGGGCAGCAGCCCGTCGTCGACGATCAGATTGGCGCCGCCGCCCAGGATGCGCGGCTCGCAGCCGCGTTCGCGCGCCGCGTTGACCGCGAGCACGAACTCATCGGGCGTCGCGGGCTCGAGCAGCCACTCCGCGCGTCCACCGACGCGCATCGTGGTCCTAGCGCCGAGATCCGCGTTGTGCAGCGCCGCGATCGGCCAAGTGAGTGAGGAGAGCATCTTGCACCCGCACGATATCGCCGGCGCCGAGCACGAGCAGCGCCGCAGGGGACGAAATCGCTTCGGCAGCGGCCTGCGCCGACGACGCGGGAGAGCCGCCGACGTGCGCATCGACGTTGCGCGCGCGCAGCGCTGCGACGAGCTCGGGCGCGCCGGCTTGGCTCTCACCGTCGACGTGCGCGCGCGCGCCGTACACGTCGGCGACGACCACGCGGTCCGCCAGGCGCAGCGCATCGGCGAAATCCTCGAGGAAACGCGCCGTGCGGCTGTACTGGTGCGGCTGGAAGAGCACGTGCAACGCGCGGCCGGGGAACGCGCGGCGCGCGGTCAGCAACGTGACGCGCACCTCGGTCGGGTGGTGCGCGTAGTCGTGAACCACCGCGGCGCCCGCGACCTCGCCCCACGACTCGAAGCGCCGTTCCGCGCCGCCGTACGTGGCCACGCTGCGCGCCGCTGCTTGCGCGGCTTCCTGCGCATCGAGTCCGTACGCACGCGCCGCCGAGGCGACCGCCACGGCGATCGCGCACGCAGCGTTGTCGACGTTGAAGTGCCCCGGCGCGCTCAGCTCGATCGGCTCGGTCGAGAACCCCGGTCCCTCCAAGCGGAACGAGAAGCGACCTTCGCGTTCGCCGAGCGGATGGATCTTGAGGTCACGCCCGATGCGCCACACGGCGCAGCGCGGAGCGTTCTCGATGCCGCGCGGAACGTCCTGGCCCACCACGAACGCGCCGCCGGGAGCGATGCGATCGGCGAACTGCACGAACGCCGCGCGGATCGCGTCTTCGGTGCCGTAGTAGTCGAGGTGATCGGCCTCGACGTTGGTGATCACCGCGGCCTGCGGCGTGAGGTGCAAGAACGAGCGGTCGTACTCACAGGCTTCGACGGCGAAGAAGCCGCGAGTACCCGGCGTCACGGCGTTCGTGCGCAGCGAGCGGCAAGCGCCGCCGATGATCGCGCCGGGCGCGAGCGTGTCGGCCTCGGCGCCGCGCGCCCGAGCCGCTTCCGCGAGCCCGCGCAGAGCGTAGTACGTCATCCAGGAGGTCGTCGTCTTGCCGTGCGTGCCGGCGATCGCGATCGTGCGGCCCGTGGGCGCCACGCGACCCAACGCTTGCGCGTACTTGAGCACCGGGATCTGCCGCTCGACCGCGCGCGCGAGCAGCGGGTCGTCGAGCGACACGGCGGCCGAACGCACGACGAGCTCCGCACCCTCGGGCAAGACCGCGTCAGCTTGGGGCGCAACTTGCAACGCCACACCCATCGCTCGCAGGCGCGCGGTGTGCTCGCTCTCGGAACGGTCGTGACCGCTGACGATGTGCCCGTGGTCGACGAGCAGGCGCGCGATGGCGGACACGCCGGCGCCGCCGGCGCCCAAGAGGTGCACGCGGCGCGCGATTCCGGGGAGCAAGCTCCGCGTGGGTGACAGCGTCTGCACGGTGGAAGTGGGCGCTCCTGGCGCAGGCTCGCGACGCGGCGCAGCCAGAGGAAGCTCGTCGATCATCGGAGTACTTGAATGGAAGTGGTGCGCGGACTCAAGCGCCGCGTGCAGCGCGCGTGCGGTGCGCGAGCGCGGCAAGTTCGATCCAGATGCGCGGCGCCGCGTCGAGCGGCAACGCGCCTTCGAGCGCGCGGGCCCGCGACTCGAGCGCGTGCGGAAAGGCGGCGCTGAGTTGTTGGAGCAGCTCGCGCGCGAAGCTCGTGTCCAGGCGCGCCTGCGGCTGGATCACGACGCCGGCGCCGAGCGCGCGAGCGTTGCGCTCCTGGTGTTGGTCGGCGTGGTGCGGGTACGGAACGACCCAGGCCGGGCAGCGCGCGGCCGCGACCTCGGCGAGCGTGGACGCTCCACCGCGGCACAACACCGCACTCGCCGCGCGGAGCAGCGCAGGCACGTCGTCCACGAACTCGACCGCGCGGTAACCGGCGGGCTCGCCGCTCGCCGCTTCGGCGCTGCGGCCCGGCCCAGTCTGGTGCAGCACTTGGAGTCCGTGCAGCGACCACAACGAAGCCTGGGCCGCGACGAATTCGTTCAGCGCCTTGGCGCCTTGGCTGCCGCCGAGCACGACGAGCAACGGACGCTCGGGCGCGAAACCTAGTTCGGCGCGCGCTTGCGCCACGGACTGGGCGTTGCGGCTCGCGCCGAGCAGGCGCAGCGGAAGCGGCGGCCCCGTCCACAGATCGCGCGCGCTCGGTTGTTCGCCCGGCAACGTCGAGCGCCAGGCGTGGAAGGTGCGCGCTGCGATCCGCGCGAGGCTGCGCGTCGCACGGCCCGGCGCCGCGTTGATCTCGAGCAACGCGACGGGAAGGCCGAGCGAACGCGCGGCGAGGACCGCGGGCAACGTCGTGAAACCACCGAGTCCGAGCAGCACTTCACTGCGCTGGCGACGGAGCTCCGCACGCGCGCGCGCAACACCCGGCAGCGTGCGCGTGGCGAGGCGCGCGAGGCTGGGGGCGCCGCCGTTCTCGGGCTCGAGGTCGAGCGCGACGCGCTGCGCGTTCGCCAGCCCGGCGAAGGCGCGCTCCTCCACCGCTCGGCCGGTGCAAAACCACAGCACGTCGCCCAGGGCGCCTTCGACGTGCTCGAGCAGGTGACGACCCGGCGCGATGTGACCGCCGGTTCCGCCGCCGGCGAAGGCGACGCGCAGGCCGCGGACCGCTTCGCGAACTTCGCGCGGGTCGAGCGGGAGAGCGGCACTCGGCGCAACAGGTTGCATCAGCGCGGTAGCGTGGCTCGACCGCGCGCCGGTTTCCATCACCGTGGTCATCGTGGAGCGCCCCAAGCGGCGCCTGGGCGAAATGCGAGAGGGGTGGGACGACGAGAAAGGCCAGCGCGCCCGCGAGGGACAGTTCCTCGCGAGCGCGCTCGAGAATCAGCGCTGGGAGGCGACGGCGCCGACCAGCACGTCGGGAGAAGCGAGTTCCGCGAGCGGAGGCTCCGAGCGCATCTCGGCGAGGTGTGTCGCGGCGGGCGCGTACGGCCCGCGCCACACTTCGCTCAGAAGCCGTCCGCTCTGGCGCAGGTGCAGCCCGATCACGAACAGGCAGCCGGTGAGGATCACAACTCGAAGACGCTCGTTCACGGGACGCTCGCTCCGCGCTTACTGGACCTTCGACTTGCGCGTGGCCGGCGCGGCCGCTGCGACGCGGCGCTCGTCGACCGCGGGTTGACGCGGGGCCGTCGCCACGCGCGAACCGCCGCCCTGCGGCAACACCAGCTCCGCCCCGACCACCATGCGGTTGGGGTTCAGGCCCGGATTGAGGGCTTGGATCTCGTTCCAGCGCTGCGCCGAACCCAGTTCGCGCTTGGCGATCTCGCCGAGCGTGTCACCCGACTTGACGGTGTACGTGCGGCCGCCGGCGCGCGGTTGCGCGGCAGGCGTCGCAACTCCGCCCGTGGTGCTCGGCGCATTGCCCGTCGCAGCCTGGGCGCCCGGCAACTTGATCGTCATGCCAGCGCGCAGGCGCTTGGGATCGAGGCTGCCGTTGAGCGACTGGATCTCTTCCCAACGCTTGGCCGAGCCGAGTTCACGGCGCGCGATCTCGCCGAGCGTGTCGCCGGCCTTGACCGTGTAGGTGCGCGCAGCGCCGGGAACCACCGGGGCGCCGCCGATCGGCTGGAGGTTGCGCGGGGCCGCGCCGCTGCCCACCGGCACGGCGTTGGCGCCGGGCGCGCCTTGACCGGCCGCCTGTTGGGCGCCGAGCGGGCCGCTGGGCGGCACGTTGTTCTGCGCGACGTTCGGCTGGCCGAGGCTCGGCTGTCCGACGTTGGCCGGGTTGGGCATCGCGCCGTTCTGCAGCGCGAGCTGACGCTCACGCTCCCACGCTGCGCGCTGCGCAGCGGCGGTGCGCGCGGCCGGATCCGCATTCGGCGCCGCGACGCTCACGCCACCGGCGACGGCCGGCTGTGCGCCAGCACCGGCGACGGCCGGACCAGCGGCGGGAACCTGTTGGCCGGCAGCGCCAGGCTGCGCGGCGCCAGGCGGAACTGCGCCGGGCTGCGCGGCGCCGGGCTGGGCGCCAGCGTTCGCCGCGTTGGGCAGCGGACGCGGACGCGTCGCGTCGGCCTGCTCCTTCGCTGCGTCCTTCTTCCACGAGAACAGTCCGCCGTCCTTGCTTTCGCCCCACAGGGAGACCGCGAGGATCGTGACCAGGAGCAACACCAGGGCGATGACGCCGTAACGTTCGATTTTTTGCATGAGAGGCACCTCTTGTTAGGTGGCCAAGGGGTCGGTTTTGGGTTCTTGGAGACTCGTCCCCGGACGCGCCGGATCGAGTTGGGCGTGGGCGCGGCTCGTGCGGCGCGCGGCGCCGATCGCGAGCCCGATGGCGAGCGACGAAGCGATCAAGCTCGTGCCGCCGTGGGAGATGAAGGGCAAGGTCATGCCCTTGGGAGGCGCGAGGCCGGCGACGACGCCGATGTGCAGCGTCGCTTGCAGCAGCGTCGAGAACAGCAGACCGAAGCTCGCCAGGGCGTCGAAGCGATCCTTGATCGCGAGCACCAGGCGCAGGCCGTGCCACAGGAACGAAGCCCACAGCGCGAGCACGAGCAACATGCCGAACAGGCCGAGCTCTTCGCCGATCTGGGCGAACACGAAGTCGCTCTCGAGGTAGGGCACGCCTTGGTTGCGCGCCATGCCGCGTCCCAGTCCCACGCCCCAGAAGTCGCCGCCGGCGATGGCCGCGAACGAGTCGGCGACCTGCTGGTTGTGCGTGAGCCCCAGGAACATCTCGACGCGCCGGCGGATGTAGTCGAACGAGAAGTAGCCGATGATCAGGATCGACGGACCGATGATGAACAGCGGCGCGAGCACGTGGCGCGGCCGCGCGCCGCCGACCCACATCGTCGCGAACACGGCCATCAGCATCAGCGAGCCGCCGCCGAGATCGGTCTCGGCCATCACCAAGCCGACGGGCAAGAGCCCGAGTGCGAGCGTCGGCGCCACGCCGCGCTTGATGTCGTGAACTCGGTCGCCGAGCCGGATGCAGCGCTCGGCGATGAACAGCACGACGAAGATGCGCGCGACTTCGGAGGGCTGGAAGCGCAGCGAGCCGACCTGCAACCAGCGCGCGGAGCCGTTGAGCGCCTTGCCGAAGGGCGGGAAGAACACCATCGCGAGCAGCACGAGCATCGCGACCCACAGCGCCGGAAGCAGCGGCCGCAGCGCGGACGGTCCGACGCGCGCGGCGACGAGCAGCACGACCAGGCCCGCGACGCGGAACCATGTTTGGTGCGCCAATTCCGCTGCGAATTCGGCCGCCGTGAGCGTCGTCGCCGCGTGGCTGGTCTGCACGACCAGACCGAGCGCCGCGAGCGCGAGAACCGTCGCGAGCAGACCCGTCGCCGGCCCTGCGGGGTCGAGCCGGCGCGCGCGTTCGGTGAGTTGCTGGGCATACTCGAAGAACGTGTGCTGGTGCTCGCGCAGCGTGCGGCGCTCGGGCTTCACCGGCGCGTGGTCGAGGGTCTGGACCATGCTCAGCGCACCTTCAGAAGGGCCAGGCTCGCCGTCGCGCAGGCTGCGCAGACGATCCAGAAGCGGACCACGATCGTCACTTCGTGCCAGCGGTACGCGGCGCGCTGCGACTTGACCTCGGCGGGAAGCTCGAACACCGCGCCGTACAACTGCAGGCCGTGGTGGACCGGCGCGACCGTGAACACACGCTTGCCGCCCGTCCACTTGAAGTAGCGCGCCTGCACGAAGCTCGAGAGCAGTTCGGCGACGAACACGAACGCGATCAGGGGCAGCACGAGCTCCTGCTTGGCGACCACCGCCATCCAGGCCAGCAATCCGCCGAGCGGGAGCGACCCGGAGTCGCCCATGAATACCTTCGCGGGGAAGGCGTTGAACCACAGGAATCCAAGGCACGCGCCGCACAACGCCGCGGCGACGACCGCCATCTCGGACGCCGCGCTGACGTGCGGGAGATTCAAGTAGGCGGTCCAGTCGGGGCGACCGGTGACGTAGCAGAACACCAGCAGCGCCAGCCCGCAGATCGCGGTGCAACCCGCGGCGAGTCCGTCGAGTCCGTCGGTGATGTTGACGGCGTTGGCCGAGCCGACGACCACGAACCACTGAAAGGCCACGAACAGGACAGCGCCGCCCAGTCCCAGGTGGAACAGGTCGATGCGCGCGTCCTTGAGGAACGGCGGATAGAGCGAGAGCAGCGTCGAGCGTCCGGTGTCGTGCGCGTAGAAGGCGAGCGCGCTCAGCACCGCGAGCGACACGACCGACAGTCCGAGCATCTTCGCGCCGGGGCTGAGCCCCTTGCACTTGGGGATCGTGAGCTTCTTGAAGTCGTCGACGAAGCCGACCGCGGCGAAGCCGGCGGTGAGCAGGACGCCCAGCACGACGTGCAGATTGTCGAGGCGCGCCCAGAGCAGGACGCTCGCGATCAGCGCAGCGATCAAGAAGCTGCCGCCCATCGTCGGCGTGTTCTTCTTGCCCATCTGCTCGGTCATCTTCGCGAGGTCTTTGCTGTCCGTCTTGGTGACGTCCTCGCCGACCTTGTGCGCGCGCAGCCAACGGATCACCGGACCGCCCCACCACAACGCGAACGCGAACGCCGTCAGCGCGGCCGCCGCGACGCGGAAGCTGATGTAGCGGAACAGGTCGAGTCCGAAGAACTCGTCGAACAACGCGGGGAACACGGGTTTCAGTTCCCCACGCGCGCGTGGCGCTGCTTGAGGTGTTCCACCACGCGGTCCAGCGCCGAGCGGCGACTGGCCTTGAACAGCACCGTGTCGTGCGGCGCGAGGAGGTTCTCGATGCGCTCGAGAGCCTGGCCGAGCGATTCGAGGTGCACGACGCGCGCCTGCGGCATCCCCGCTTCGAGCGCTCCCGCGGCCGTGGCGCGCGTGAGTTCGCCCACCAGCACGATCAAGTCGAGTCCGGCGCGCGCCGCATCGACGCCGATCGCGTGGTGCAGCTCGGGGCTGTCGGGCCCCAGCTCGAGCATGTCGCCCAGCACCAGCACGCGCCGACCGCGGCCGTGCAGGCCGGCCAGCACGCGCACCGCTGCACGCGCCGACTCGGGGTTGGCGTTGTAGGTGTCGTCGAACACCACCAGCTCGTCGAGTTCGTGGCGCTCCATGCGCCGGCCGCCGGTCTTGAGCTCGCAGATCGTCGGCAGCAGCGCCTCGATGCTGATCCCCAGGCCGATGCACACGCCGAGCGCGGACAGCAGGTTCGAGATGTTGTGCACGCCCAAGAGCGGCGAGGTCACTTCGTGGCCGAGCAACTTGAAGGTCGCGCCGCCGGAGTGGAAGAACGGCTCGCTGGCGTTGAGATCGCCGTCGCCGTCGACGCTGATCGTGATCACGCGCGCGCGCGTCGAAGCGCGCAGCAGGTCCGCGTGGCGCGCGTCGAGGTTGAGCACCGCCAAACCGTCCGCGGGCAGGCTCGCGAACAGCGCTGACTTCTCGCGCGCCACGCCCGCGATCGAGCCCAAGCCCTCGAGGTGCGACGCGCCGATGTTGGTGATCACGCCGCAGGTCGGGCGCGCGATGTCGCACAGGGCCGCGATTTCGCCGGGAGCGTTCGTGCCGATCTCGACCACCAGCGCCTGCGTGGTGTGGTCGGCGAGCATCAGCGTGTGCGGGACGCCGACCTCGTTGTTGAACGAGTTCGGACTCGCCACGGTGCGCAGATGCGAAGCGAGCAGCTGCGCCAGGATGTTCTTGGTGGTCGTCTTGCCGCACGACCCGGTGATGCCGATCACCGGAATCGAGAGCGTCGAACGGTGCCAGCCCGCGAGCTCCGAGAGCGCGCGCCGCGGCTCTTCGTGCAGCACGACCGGCGTGTCGCCGAGCTTCGCGCGGTCCACGCTCGAGCCCGAGCGCAGCAGCAGCGCGCCGGCGCCCATCGCGCTCGCCTGGGGCGCGAACTGGTTGCCGTCGAAGTTGGGTCCCGACAGCGCGAGGTAGAGCTGGTGCGGACGCAGCGTGCGCGTGTCGGTGCTGACGCCGTGGATCCAGCGCCGCGCGTCGCCGTTGAACAGCACCGCGCCGGTGCGGGTCACCAAATCACTGACTTGCATCATGACCCTGCGCTCCCAGCCGACGCACCCAGGAGTTCCGCGGCGACCGCCCGGTCGTCGAACGGCTCCACACGCGCGCCAATCGTCTGTGTCGTTTCGTGGCCCTTGCCCGCGATCAGCACCACGTCGCCCGCGCTCGCCAGCTGCAACGCCTTGGCGATCGCACTGCGGCGCTCGGGCTCGACGTGCACCTGGGCGCGTTGACCGCGCGCGCCGACCAGGATTTCGTCGATGATCGCGCCGGGCGCCTCGCTGCGCGGATTGTCGCTGGTGACGACCACGAGCTCGCACAGCTCGCCCGCGGCGCGGCCCATCAAGGCGCGCTTGCCGCGGTCGCGATCGCCGCCGCAACCGAACACCGCGATCAGGCGTCCGCCGGGGCGCACCGTTTCGCGCAACGTCGCCAGCGCCTTGCGCAGTGCGTCGTCGGTATGGGCGTAGTCGACGACGACGCGCAGGCCGCGTCCCGGCGCCTCGACCGCTTGCATGCGGCCGGGCGCCGGCAAGACGGAGGCGAGCCCCTCCAACGCGTGGAGTGGGCTCGCTCCCGACACGAGCACCGCGGCCAGCGCAGCCAACGCGTTCTCGACGTTGAAGCGGCCCAACAAACGCGAAGACGTCCACCGTTGAGAGATCCCCATCCCTTCAACCTGGAAACGGACGCCATCGGGGGCCACTTCGATCGACGAGGCGCGCAGGTCAGCGCGGGAAGTGGTGCTGAACGTGAAGACGCTCGCGCCGCTTTCGCGGGCGCGTCGCGCCATGATTTCGTGCGCCGGATCATCGGCATTGACGACGGCGCAGGCGCCGCGGCGCAGACCGGCGAACAGCAAGCTCTTGGCTTGCGCGTACGCGGCCATGTCGCCGTGGTAGTCGAGGTGATCGCGCGTCAGGTTCGTGAACAACGCGACGTCGACCTCGAGACCGGCGGTGCGCTCCTGGGCGAGCGCGTGGGAGCTGGCTTCGAGCGCGATCGAGTCGCCGCCCAGGCTGACGTGGCGCGCGAGCAAACGGTGCAACGTCGGCGCGTCGGCGGTGGTGTGCGTCGCGGCGAACCAGCGCCCGTCGGCGAGCCGATTGCCCGTCGTGCCGAGCACGCCCGGACGGCGGCCGTTGTGGGCGAGCAACTGCGCCACGAGGTGCGCGGTGGTGGTCTTGCCGTTGGTGCCGGTGACAGCGGCCACGAACAGCGCCTTCGACGGATCGCCGTGCACCGTCGCGGCCGCGCGGCCCGCGCAGGCGCGCGGCTGCGGATGGATCCACTGCGGCGCGGCGACGTCGAGCCGCTTGCCGGTCAACACGGCGGCTGCGCCGCGCGCGAGCGCGTCGTTCGCGAAGCTCGCGCCGTCGCGTGCGACGCCGTCGAGGGCGCAGAACAGCGCGCCCGGCCGCGCTTCGCGGCTGTCGAGCACGACATCGCCGAGTTCGAGCGAAGCGTCGCCCGACAACTCGCCGCCGTGCAAGCGCACCAGTTCGGAGAGGCGCGCGCTCACCACTGCTCCTCCGCCCACGGGGCGTCCGACGAGCGCTGGCTCTCGACCTCGGAGGGCGCGAATCCGTCGACGAGCGGAGCGACCAACGCCTCGCCGTGCTGCGTCACGCCGAGCGCTTCGCGCAGGATGCGCATCGCGGTCGGGCCCGCGAGCTGCGAGCCGTACTTGCCGCCGCGGCGCGCTTCGTCGATCACCACGAGCACCATCACCTCGCGCGAATCACCCAGGCGCGAGCCCCAGATGCACATCGACGACGTGTAGCAGTTGCCGTGGGGCTTGGCCTTGGCGCGCAGGCTCGCGCGGCACTCCTTCGAGCACTTCGTGCCCTGCTCGTGGTGCCACACGTTGTGCGGCAGCTCGATGTGCATGCAGATTTCGGTCGGAACCTTCTGCGCGGTGCCGGTCTTGGTTCCGCAGTCGAGCTCCGGAGCGAGCTTCTTCGCCGCGACGGTCCGTCCGGTGCCGATCTCCGCGCCCAGGCGCATCATGTCGCGCACTTGAGCGCTGGTCGCCGGCGCGAACACGCGCCGCGCTTGCGCGCGCGGCAAGTCGTGACGCACGCCGTACTGCTCGACGCTGTCGATCACGCGCAGCGGCAGGTACTCGCCGCCGCGGAGGATCGCCGCGAGCCCGGCCGCGTGCTGCCACAGCGTCACCTTGAGTTCGTGACCGAACGAGAGCGAAGCGTGCGTCCACACGCGGTTCCACGGCGTCGCCGGCACCATTCCGGCGCGCTCGCCGCCCAATCCGCTCTCCGGCGCGCGTGCGTAGCCCAGCTCGATCAGGCGCTCGCGCATCCACGCGTCGGGAACGCGCGTGCCGATCTGCACGAGGCCGGCGTTGGCGGAGTAGGCCAGGCACTCCGCCGCGCTCAAGTTGCCCGTGCGGCTGTTTTCCGCCTCGTTGATCGTGCGGCCGGGCAAACGGTACGAGCCGTAGCCAACGTTGAAGACGTCGCTGGGCCGCACGTCGCCGTGCTCGAGCGCGCAGGCCATCACGTTCACCTTGAACGTCGAGCCCGGCGTGAATTCGTGGAACAGCGGCGCGAAGCCGCCGAGGTGGTAAGGCGAGCGCGCGTCGACCGCGAGCACGTCGCCGGTGGCGAGGTCGATCGCGATCGCCATCGCAACGGCGGGCTCGAAGCGCTCGACGGCTTCGTCGAGCGACAGACGCACCTGGCGCGCGAGCGCGACGTCGAAGGTCGTGCGCACCGCCGGCGGCGGCGCGGACTCGAGCGACTCGAGGTAGTACGAACGCGACTCGCGGGCGCGGATCGCACGCTCGCGGCGGAAACGGAAGAAGCCCGCGTGTTGGTCGAACGCGAATTCACCCTGCTCGCGGGCGAGCAACGCGTCGCAGGCGCGCTCCAAACCGCTGATCGGCAAGGGCTGCGCGAGCAGTTCCCAGGCGGTCTTGTCGAGTTGTTTGATCTGCTCCGGCGAGAGCGACGCGATCAGCGCCTCGTAGTCCGCCTTCTTGGCGAGCAGCGAGGGCGCGACGCCCTGCGCCTTGAGCGCGCGCTTGCGCGCCGCGACGCGCTCGATGTAGTTCCATTCGCCGAGCACTTCGAACTGACCCGTCGGCTGACGGCGGTCGCGATCGCGTTCGACGCGCATCTGGTGGTGCGCGACGTGTTCTGCCGCGAGCAGCTCGGCGAGCTGCGGCGCGCGCTCCGCGGGAAAACCGCGCACCGCGACGGCCCAGGTGCTCGGCAACAACTGCTTCCAGACCCAGGCGCGCTGTTCGGCCAGTTGCAGTTCGTCGCCGCCGGGCACGATCGCCGCGTCGCCGAAGATCGCCAGCGCCAGTCCGTCGGCGATGTGGCGCGCCCAGCGCAGAGGATTCTTCGAGTAGCGCTGCGCGTCGCGCGCCGCGCGCTCGGGTTCGTCGAGCAAGTCGGCAGGCCGGAACGCCACGCGGAACAATCCGTCGCGCTGCTCGACCCACATGTTGCGGATCGCAGGCAGAGCGCCGGCGCCGTCCGGACTGCCGCAGGCGAGCCACCGTTCGACGCGCTCGGCCTCCAGCGGCGTCAGGAAGTGCTGCATGGTCGCCACGCCGTTCGGCGCGTCCGGCAGCATGCGCGCGAGCAGTTGCTCGGGGCTTTCGTCGAGCTGCAGCACGGCCTGCACGCGCTCGGCCAATTGCCGCGGAGTGTGCGCTTGCCACAGGGCGTTGGGCGACAGCACCAGGTCGAGCCGCTGCACGAACAGCGCCAGCGGACGCTCGTTGCGGTCGACCACGCTGAAGGCCGGCTTGGGGTCTTCCTCGACCTGCTCCCAGCTCACCCGCTCGGGCGCGTCGCCGAGCGCCACGCGCGCAACCCACACGCCCGAAAGAGCGAGGAAACCCGCGAGCGCGAAGAACGCGCTGGCGGGCCGGAGTCCGGAGGCCGACGTGAGGCGCGGATCGCTCACATCTGCACCTTCTTCGCGGCTCGTTCGGCGCGCAGGCGCTTGGAGACTTCGCGCAGCGTCACGTCGAGGTCGTGGTTGGGAACGCCCGGCACGTGCGCGAAGACGCGTGCGCTCGCCTGTGCGTTGGCCGCCTCGAGCATCTCCCACTGGCGCTGCTCGCGCGCCAGGGCGCGGGCGCGCTCGTGGTTGTCGACTTGCACGAAGCAAGTCCACAGCGCGACCGCGATCGCGCCCAGCGCCAGCGAACCGGCGAGCAGATCGCGCACGATCATGCGCCCGCTCCTGGCGCGCTCTGGCGCACGCGCTCGGCGAAGCGCAGCAGCGCCGAACGCGAGCGGCGGTTGTAGAGCAGTTCGTCGCGCTCGGGACCGAGCGGCTTCTTGGTTAGCGCGCGCCATTGCCCGCGTTGCGCGCCGTCGACGAGGAAACGCTTGACCTCGGAGTCCTCGCCTCCGTGGAAGCTGATCACGGCCAGCCGGCCGCCGTCGACGAGCCAGCGCTCCGCGGCGGCGAGCCCGGCGAGCAGTTCGTCGCCCTCTTCGTTCACCGCGCGGCGCAGCGCCTGGAACACCTTGGTCGCCGGGTGCAGCTTCGCGCTGCGGCCGCCGACGGTGCGTTCGATGAGGTCGGCCAGCGCGCCGGTGCGCTGGAACGTCGCGCGCCGGCGCGAGTCGACGATGGCGCGCGCGATCTTGCGCGAGCGCGTCTCACCGCCCTCGTAGAAGAACAGGTCCGCGAGGTCCTGCTCGTCCCAGCCGTTGACGATGTCGGCGGCGGTGCGCTCGCGCTCGGGGTCCATGCGCATGTCGAGCGGGCCGTCCGCGAGAAACGAGAAGCCGCGGGCGCCGTTGTCGAGTTGCAGCGACGACGCGCCCAGATCGAACAGCACGCCGACCACGCGCTGCGGCGCTTCGCGATCGAGCAGCGCATCGAGTTGGCTCATGCGTCCGCGGCGCACGCGCACGCGGCGGCCGAACGGCGCGAGCGTGCGCTGCGCGTGCTCGAGGATCTGCGGGTCCTGATCGACGCCGAGCAAGGTCACGTGCGGAAAGTGCTGCAGCACGAGGCTCGCATGCCCGCCGGCGCCGAGCGTTCCGTCGACGACGCAGCCCCGCAGCGCGGTCGGCTCGTCGCCGCCGAGCGCACGCAGCACCTGCAGCGGCAGCACCGGACGGTGCACCGCCCCGTCGAAATCACCGCCGGTCGCCGAAGGATCCTGTTCCACCATCGCCCCCCACATGCGCGCCGCCCCCGTTAGGCCCCCGCCGCGCCACTCGGACGCTCGGGGCACAACACGCGATCAAGCTGCTCGAAGTCCGCTTCGCGCTCGCGCTGGAACGCCTCCCAGCGGGCCTTCGGCCAGATTTCGGCGCGCTCCATCACGCCCACCACGACGACCTCGCGCTCGAGGCCGGTGGCCTTCACCAGGCGCTCGGGCAGCGAGACACGATTCTTCTCGTCGAGTTCGATACGCTCGGAAGCGGAGAAGAACTGGCGCTGCATGTTGCGCGCCTCCGCGCCAGCGAAGGGCTGGGTGACGAGCCGCTCGACCGCGGACTTGAAGGCCTTCTCCGTGAACAGGAACAAGCAGCCCTCGAAGCCGCGAGTGACGATGAACGCCATCCGCCCCGAGTCGTCGAGCGTTTGCCCGGCGAGCAGTCGACGAGGGATCGACAAGCGCCCTTTGTCATCGAGCGTGTGTGTCGATTCACCGAGCCACATGACCGCACGTACTTGGCGAGCGTCGCCCGGGCGGCCTTCTCCGCCCCCTCGTCCCCTGGCTTCAGCCGCGCGCCGACTCCGTTGCGGAATCGCCCTACGCCGGCTTCAAGCCACTTGTGGCGCGATCTGGCACGCACGGGATCGGCTTCCGGAGCCCTCGGCGGGACGTCGGCGCGCCGTCGCGCGGCGCAGCCCCCACAGTCCCCCAAGCTCTCCGGGGCGTCCCATTCTGTCCCAATTCGCCCCACGCGAATAATCCAGTCCGCCGCCTCGCGTGGCAATGCTCTTTGCGGAATTTTTCGACGAAAATCGCGCTTTTCGGCGCCGACGGCGTTGCGCGGAACCGAGCGAAGCGGCGCCCTACCAGAGCTAGTGGGCTGCACTGCGGCGACCACAATTGGTGGTAGCGCCTGCCGTACGCACGCTGCGGCCCTCTCCCGGGCGATCCAATTCAGCCCCAGTCCGGCGGAGTCGACGACGGCGAGGGTCGCCTCTGCGCTCCGAGCGCGGCGTCCGACAGCGGCCCCCAGAGCAGTTCGCAGAGCGCCGCCGAGAACCCAGCCGACGCGTCGCCTCGGGCTGCAGCGCCCCACCCGGCCCGCGCGCCTGCGGGTCGAAACGCCGGCGGTACGCGCGCCGGGCTCAGCGTCCCGCAAGCCGAGGACACGCGCTCTACGCGAGCCGTCGCGCCGCCTGCGCGGCGAACTTCAGCGTGGTGGGCCGAGCGGAGTGCCGCTCGGCCGGGCCCACGGCGCCGAGCCAGCGACGACGTCGCTCAGTTGGCCGCCGGCGCACTTTCGGCGGCTTCCGTCGCCGCCGCGCGCTCCCCCGCAACCCGGGCTTCCGATTCGGAGCGCGAGTCAACCGCCCCCGAAGTGTCGCCCTCCGGCACGGACACGTCGCTCTGCTCGAACACGTCCTGCAGACGACCGCGCAACTCGTCGATCTTCTCGGGCGAGAAGTCGTACACGTCGACCTCGTGCGCCTCCTGGCGCCGCGGTCGCGAAACCACCAACACCTCGCCGCGCTCCGAGCGCCCCACGCGGTCGATCTTGAGCCGCCGCTTGCGCATCAGGATCAGGCACAGCACGTAGCGCAGCTCGCGCAGGTTGGTTTCGGTGCGCGTGCCCAGCGAGAAGAACAGCGCCTCCAACGCCTCCAGGTTGAGCGCGAGGCCGCGCGGCTTGTTCGCGCTGTGGTGCGTGCGCCACCAGAACAGATCGTTCTGCGCGTCGCGGCGCTTCCAGCAGGCGAGGCAGGCGTCGAGCCGCGCGATTGTCTCGCCCTCGACGGCCAGGGCGGACACGTGCACTTCACCTTCGGCGAAGGGGCGCGAGCACTGCGCG
This sequence comes from Planctomycetota bacterium, assembly GCA_016795325.1. GTDB lineage: Bacteria > Planctomycetota > UBA1135 > UBA1135 > WYBT01. Next base: position 220,007 of record JAEUHY010000015.1, on the reverse strand, counting down.
CACTGCTCGCCGCGCTTGGTGAACTTCCAGTCGGTCATGGGGCGTGTGGAGCGGCGCGCTCGGGCGCGCGTTGGACTCGGAGCGGGAGTCTACGCGAAAAGGCCAGATTCTCCGCTGTTTTCAGCGGTTCTTCTGACGCGTGAGGTACGCGCGCCAGACCGCTCTCCAGGCTTCGACGCTGGGCTGCTCGGGCGCCCCGCTCAGGCGCACCAGCGCCGCCTGTGCGGCGCCGAACACGGCCGTCTCCCCGCTGCGCGAGGCCCGCTCGAGCGCGTCGATCAGGGCCGGGATCGCGGCCGGATCGTCGAGTTGCACCAGCGACTCCGCCGCGGCCTGGGCCACCAGCGGATCGGCGTCCGCGAGCGAGGCTTCGAGCGCCAGGCGCCAGGGCGCACTCTCGAGATCGCGCGCGCCGCGCGCCCCGAGCGTGCGGGCCACCTGCGTGCGCACCGTCCAGTCCGGGTCGCGGCTGGCGAGCACGAGGGCTTCGCGCAGCTGCGGTTCCTCGCGGGCGCCGTGCGGCATCCGGCCCAGCGCCATGGCGGCTCGTTGCCGCGCACGCGCCGTCGGGTTCTTGAGCAGTTCGGACACCGCGGCCAGTCCAGGCCGGCCGATCTGGGCCAGCACGTCCGCGGCGAGTTCGGCCGACAACTCGTCGCCAAGTTCGAGCGCCGCCGCGACGGTCGGCGCGGCAGCGCCGCCGAAACGCGCCAGTTCCTCTCGCGCACGTTCCAGCGCGCGCTGCGCGCGTCCCGCTTGGACACCTCCCAGCGAGCGGTAGGCGCGCACCGTCTCGAGCCACAGGTTCTCGACCAGGAACTGCGCCAGCGCCGGATCGGCGAGGGCGCGCTCGCGCGCCGCCTCCCAGGTCGCTCCGCCGGCGCCGTACGCCTTGAGCAACTCGCGGTGCTCCGCCGGCAATTGGGCGACTTCGACGACGCGCCCGCTGCCCTGCGGCTCGCGCGCCTTGCTCGACGCGCTGCTCGAGCAGGACGACGCCAGGATCAAGCCGAGACAGACGAGCGTTGCGGAGCGCCTTCGACCTTGCGGGTTCATGGTTGCGCAACAGGCTACTGCCCTCGGCGTGAATTGCGCGGCGCCGGCTGCGGCAAAGCTCGCGGCGAGCGGCGCGCGCGTCGCCCCCTTCGCCACGCGATCCGCTGTCCGAGCTGCGCCCGAGGAACCGGCGCCGCTCCCTCGACGGCCCGCACGGGATCGGCTGGAATCCTCGCCCCCCATGGGCATCGGACTCCTGCTCCTCGCGATCTTCCTGGCCGGCGCGCTGGTCATGTTCACGCGCGCCCTGCCGGCGGTGATCACGCTGCCGCTGATGGGCGTGGCGCTGGTGTGTGGGGCCGCGCTGATCGACGGCGGCATCAGCTCGCACGACATCCTCAAGGGCGTGCTCTCCGACGGCGCGCTCAAGCTCCACGAGGCGATGATCGTGTCGATCTTCGGCGGCGCGCTGTCCTTCGTGATGCAGAAGTCGGGCGCCGCGGAGAGCGCGGTCAAGCAGGGCGCCGAGTTGGTCGGCGCCAACCCGCTGCCGGTGGGCGTCGTGTCGCTGCTGCTCGTAGCACTGCTCTTCACCAGCCTGGGCGGGCTCGGCGCCGTGATCATGGTCTCGATGATCGTGCTGCCCATGCTCGCCACGGTCGGGCTGTCGCCCGCCGCCGGCGCCGCGATCATCCTGTTCGGCATGAGCCTGGGCGGAGTGCTCAACCCCGCGAACTGGGTGATCTACACGAGCCTGCTCGGCGTGCCGGTGTCGGCCGTCAAGTCGTACGCGCTGGTCGTGTTCGCGACGGTGATGGTCGCCGGTTGCGCGCTGATCGTGTTCGAGCTGTTCCGCTCGCGCCTGGTGCGTTGGGACGCGCGCTTCGTCGCGACGCTCGGTGGACTCGTCCTCCTGCTCGCGCTCGTGTCCGCGGCGCTCGTGGCCTCGACGGGCGGCGAAACGTCCGAGGAACCGGCCGCGTGGCTCGTCGCCACGCGCTGGGGCGGCCTCGCGCTGTTCGCACTCGTGCTGCTCGCCATCGCACGCGATGCGCTGACCAAGCTCACCCGCTGGCGGCAACAGGAAGTCCGCGTGCGCGCTTGGGCGTACCTGATTCCCGTGGTGCCGCTGCTCGCGATCCTGCTCTACGACGTGCCGATCCTCGCGGCGTTCGCGCTGGGCTTGGTGTACGCGATCTTCGCGACGCTGCGCCCCGGATCGCTCGCGCTCAGCGTGCGTTCGCTGATCGAGGGCGGCGCGAGCGTGATGCCCGCGGTGGTGCTGATGTTCGGCATCGGCATCCTCGTGCAGGCCGTGATCGGCCCAGCCGGCTGGAAGCAGGCTCACGACGGCGCGACCTGGCCGGTGCTCGCCGCGATCGAACCTGTGCTGCGTCAATGCGTGCCGTCGAGCCCGCTGACCTACGTAATCGGATTCGGGCTCGCCGCGCCGCTCGCGCTGTACCGCGGCCCGCTCAACGTGTGGGGTTTGGGCTACGGCGTGACGGCGATCCTGCAGTCGTCCGGCGTGATTCCGCCCGCGGCGATCATGGCGATGATGCTGAGCGTCGGGCAGGTGCAAGGCATCTGCGATCCGACCAACACCGCCAACGTGTGGGTCGCCAACCACCAGGGCGTCGACGTGCAACGCCTGATGCTGCGCACGCTGCCGTTCGTGTGGGGCGCGGTGTTCGTGGGATTGGCCGTCGCAGCGGTGCGCTTCTACTAGCGATGCAACGGCGTCTGAAGATCGGCATCGACGTCGGCGGCACGTTCACCCACGCGGTGGCGGTCGACGTCGACGCGATGGAGCTGGTGGGCAAGGCGGTCGTGCCGACCACGCACCACGCCGACGAAGGCGTGGCGCGCGGCGTCGTGCAGTCGATGGAGAAGCTGCTGGCCGAGGCGCGCATCGCGCCCGAGGAGGTCGTGCTCATCGCGCACAGCACGACGCAGGCGACCAACGCGCTGCTCGAGGGCGATGTGGCGAAGGTGGGAGTGCTCGCGCTCGGCACGGGCGCGCAGGGCCTGCGCGCTCGGCAGGAGGCCAACGTCGGCGTGCTCGAACTCGGCGGCGGCGCGCGGCTGTTCACGGCCATTCGCTTTTTCGACACGGCCGGCGGACTCGACGACGCGCGCCTGCGCGCGCTGCTCGAGGAACTGCGCGGCGAGGGCTGCCAGGCGATCGTCGCCGCGGAAGCGTTCAGCGTCGACGATCCGCGCCGCGAGGAGCGTGTGTGCCAGCTCGCGCGCGAGCTCGGCCTGCCCGCAACTCCGACGAGCGCGCTCTCGCAGCTCTACGGACTGCGCATGCGCACGCTCACGGCCGTCGTGAACGCGAGCATGCTGCCGAAGATGGTCGAAACCGCCGAACGCACAGCGCAGGCTGTCGCGCAGAGCGGCATTCGCGCGCCGCTGATGGTGATGCGCTCGGACGGCGGGATCATGGACCTCGCCGCGATGCGCGAGCGGCCGATCCTGACCATGCTCTCCGGCCCGGCGGCCGGCGTCGCCGCGGCGCTGATGTACGAGCGCATCACCAACGGCGTGTTCGTCGAGGTCGGCGGAACGTCCAGCGACATCTGCCTGATCAAGAACGGCAGGCCGCAGGTGCAACACGCGCAGATCGGCGGACGGCGGCTGTTCCTGCGCACGCTCGACGTGCGCACGGTCGGAGTGGCGGGCGGCTCGTTGCCGCGCGGGCGAACCAAGCTCGTCGACGTCGGTCCACGCAGCGCCCACATCGCCGGCCTCAAGTACGAGACCTTCGAACAGGCGACGCTCGAGTTCACGCTCGCGCATGTGCAACCCAAGAAGGGCGATCCCGATGACTACATCGCGCTCGCGACGAACGGCAAGGCGACGCACGCGCTGACTCCGACAGGCGCCGCGAACGTGCTCGGCCTCGCTCAGGGGTACAGCCGCGGCAACGCCGCGTCGGTGCAACGCGCCTTCGAGTGCGTGGCGCGCGCGCTTTCGACCGACGCCAAGTCGCTGGCGACGCGCGTGCTCGAGCTGGCGGCGAAGAAGGTCGCGCCGGTCGTGAAGGCGCTGCTCGTCGAGAACAAGGCCAAACCCGCCGAGTTCGTGATGGTCGGCGGCGGCGGCGGCGCGGAGGCGATCGTGCCCTTCACCGCGCGCGGCTTGGGGATGGAACACCGCATCGCGCGCCACGCCGAGGTCATCTCGGCGATCGGCGTCGCGCTCGGGATCTTGCAGGACACGGTCGAGCGTACGCTGCTCAGCCCGAGCGAGTCCGATCTCGTGGCGCTGCGCAAGGAGGCCTTCGAGCGCGTGCTCCGCATGGGCGCCGACGCCGCGTCGATCGAAGTGCACGTCGAAGTCGACCGCAAGGACAAGCGTGTGCGCGCGACGGCGCGCGGCACGCCGCAGATGCGCTCGCGCGAGTTGGGCGGCGCGCTGCCGAGCGACGCGCAGCTCGCCGCGCTGGCGGCGAAGACGCTCGGTGTCGACACGAGCGCGCTGCAAGCGCTGCGCACCGGCGGCTGGCTGCGCGCCTACACGGCGGAGAAGCGCGTGCCCGTGCTGCTGGGCCTGCTCAAGCTCGTGCGCACTCCGGTGTGCGCGCTCGACGCCGAGGGAATCGTGCGCTTTGCGACGGACGACGCACACTGCGTCGCCGTGCCGCCCGCCGAAGTCGAGAGCACGCTCTCGGCGCTGCTCGAGCGCTTCTCGAGCTGGGGCGACGGCGGCGTCGTGTTGCCCGAAGTGCAACTGGTGAAGCCGACGCAGATCGCGGATCTGTCGGGCCTCGCGGAAGCGCAGCAACTCGTCGCGCTGGCGCGGGCCGAGTCGGCCGCGCTCGGCGCCGACGAGCGCGTGGTGCTCGTCGTGCGCCGCCGGGACTAGTGTTCTTGCTCCGAAGCGCGTTGGCGGCGGCGGATGGCCGGCGTGCATCGCGGCCACGGCTTTTTGCAGCGACTCTCGCTCGAGCGGCAACCGGCCCGGTCCGCAGCAGCCCGTCGAATTGCCCGCGATCCGAGAGACTAGGCGCGCAGGGCGTCGAGCGCCGCGAAGTACTCGGCGCGCGTCACTCCGGCTTTCCACAGCGCGAGCGCCGCGTCGCGTGAGCCGAGGTTCGCCGCCGCGAAACGCTCCGCGTACTCGGCCGCCGCGCTGCGCTCGAGCTGCGCGTCCGGGCCGAACTGCAGCGGATCGCGCGACGTGACGAGGCCCGTCACCGCGAGGCGCTGCACGGGGACGAAGTGCGCGTGCGTCGACGGCAGGTCGCGCATCGGCACGAGCATCGTCCGCTCGCTGAGCAGCAATTCCTGCACCTCGCGCGCCGCCAGTTCGCGCGGTTCGATCCCGCGCGCCGCGCACAACGCGGCCGCGGCGCCTGCAGCTTGACCGATGAGCATGACCACCGGCTGCAGACGCGAGCAGCCGTTGACGATGTGCGTCACGCCGATCGACTTCTCGGCCAGCACGAGCCCGTCGGTGTCGCGCGGCACGAGCGCCGCGAACGGAACCTGGAACGGCGCGTTCTTGGGGTAGTTCTCGACCAACCGCTTCGCCGGCGGGTAGTGGCTCTTGGAGTGGTGGTGGTCGAGGAAGTAGTCGCCCACCGCGATGGCGTCGGGCTGCATCGGCGGGCGCGGCGCTCCGCCGACCGGCACGACGTCTTGCTCGCGCATCCAACGCAGCGGCTCGCCGCGGCGGCTCTCGCGCACGTACGGAATCCAGGGCAGACGATCGTTCGTGCCGAATTCGTCGGCGAGGCCCCACTCGGGGTGGCCGAGTTCGTTCTGCATGTAGTGCACGAAGGCCAGCGTGCGCCGCTTGGCGTCGGCGATGCAGCGCGCGCGCTCGTCCGCGCTGCCGAACAGTCCGTTCGCCGGACTGTCGTTGGAGTGGAACGGCCAGTTCAGCATGAACTTCCCCTCGGGCAGCAGCGCGTAGCCCAGGAAGCTCGCCCAGTCGTGCAGCCCGTGGTTGAGCAGCAACGGATCAGGCGTGGTGCAGCGATCGGAAGTCGAGCAATCGAACAACGCGGGGTCGTAACCCTCGGGCCGCGGAACGGGCGGCGCCTTTCCCGCGTGCTTAGCGAGGATCGCGACGTAGGTCTGGTCCTGCAGCTCGAGGTCCGGCGCCGCCGGCGCGTCGGGCTCGCCCGTTTGCGCCGAGGATTCGCGTCCGAGCCGGAAAGGAACTTGGCCGAGCGCGAGCACGTCGCCGTACTCGGTGGCTTCGATCGTCACGCGCGCGCGCACGTCGACGAGTTCGCCCGCGCGGCGCAGGCGTGCGCCGACGATGCGGCGGCCTTCGCGCAGCACGGCGACGAGCTCGGCCCCGCACCACACCTCGGCGCCGCTCGCTGCGACCATGCGCGCCATCACCGCGGCGCCGACGCGCGGCTCGAAGCAGGTGTTGCTGACCCAGCCCGTGCGCACGTTCTGCGCGCCGCCGTAGTGCGCCTCGATCGCGGCGCGAAACGCCCCGAAAAAGCCGCTTCCGAGCGCGCCTTCGTTGCCGTCCAAACAACTGACGCCAGCGGCCGTGACCATACCTCCGAGCCAGGGCGTCGGCTCCGCGACCAACGTGCGCGCACCGGCGCGCGCCGCCTGCCAGGCCGCAGCCGCGCCGCTCGCTCCCCCACCGACGACCAGCACATCCACCGCGACTGAGTTCGTGCTCATGAAGCGCACGATCGTAACTTCTCGCGCGCTCGCGCTGCTCGCCCGCGGCGCCTCCGCGAGCTGCGACTAACGTGCGGTTGGACGGCCGCGCTCGAGCGCAGCGTCAACGCAGGGCTGGGACTCGAAGCTGCGCAGTCGAGGAGAGCCCCGTCGGACGAAAAACCGCGAGTTTCGCGCGCTCAGGGCTGCACGAAGCGCCAACCGAAGCGGCCCTTGATGCACAGGTTGCCGAGCGTGATGCGGTTGTCGAGCGGCGACGTGGCCTTGATGATCTTGCCCTGCTGCACGTGCAGGCGCAGCGTGCAGCCGACGCCGCAGTACGGGCAGATCGTGTCGGTGGTCGTCTCCTGGCCCTCGTCGTGTCGGCCGGCCGCGCGCAGGTCGAACTCGTCCTTGGCCATCAGCGCGCCCGTCGGGCACACCGCGATGCAGTTGCCGCAGTACACGCAGGCCGATTCCGGCAGCGGCACGTCGAACTCGGTCGAGATGCGCGCGTCGAAGCCGCGGCCCGCGACGCCGATCGCGAACGTGTTCTGGTGGTCCTCGCCGCAGGCCTCGACGCACTTGTAGCAGAGCACGCACTTGCCGTAGTCGCGCACGTACAGGTCGTTGTCGATCTTCACCGACTGCGCAACGCTCGCGGCGAACTCGACGAGCGCCGGTTCTTGGTGTCCCGCGAGCGCGTGGTCGCGCGCGTGCGGCCCCTGCGGCGTTCCGTAGCGGCCCGGCTCGGCGCCGTACTCGACCAGCCGCTGCTGCAACTCGGGCGCGGTCGAGAGGTCCACCGACGAAGCGAGCATTTCGAGCACGAACTTGCGCGCATGCCGCACGCGCGGCGACTGCGTGTGCACCTTCATGCCGGGCTCGACGGCGCGCGAGCAGCTCGGCGCGAGCACACGCGCGCCCTCGACCTCGACCACGCACAGCCGGCACGCGTTCGCGGGCGCGAGCGTCTCGAGGTAGCACAGCGTCGGCACGTCGAGGCCCTGCTCACGCGCCGCCTGCAGGATCGTCGTGCCCGGCGCGACCGCGACCGCACGCCCGTCGAGCGTGAACTCGATCTTTCCGTCGCTCGACGCGGGCTTGCTCGCGGGCGTTCCCGCCGCCGCAGCCAACGTGAGCGGCGCTGCGGGCTCGCCGAAGAGCTTCAAGCGCTTCACGGCCGACTCGACGGCCGAGTACGCGGTCTGCCCGAGCCCGCAGATCGACGCGTCTTTCATGCCGGCGCCGACGTGCTCGAGCAGCGCGAGTTCTTCGCGCACGCTGCCGCGCGGCTTGCCGCAGGCGATGCGCGCGAGCGCCTCTTCCTGGCGCACGGTCCCGACGCGACAGGGAACGCACTGGCCGCAGGATTCTTCGCGGAAGAAGCGCGCGATGCGCGCCACGTGCTCGCTCAGGTCGACGGTGTCGTCGAAGAGCATGACCACGCCCGAGCCGAGCGTCGCTCCGGCCGCGCGCGCGCCTTCCATCGAGAGCTCGACGTCGAGTTCATCGGGCCGCACGAAGCCGCCCGCGGCGCCGCCGAGCAGCACCGCTTGCAGCTTGCGGCCTTCGCTCACGCCGCCGGCGAGTTCGACGAGCTCGCGCAACTTCGTCCCGCACGGCACTTCGTACACGCCCGGTCTGCGCACGTTGCCGCTCAGGCAGAACAAGCGCGTTCCGGTCGATTGCGCGGTGCCGACGCTCGCGTAGCTCTGCGCGCCTTCGACCACGATCGAAAGCACGTTGGCGAGCGTCTCGACGTTGTTGACCACCGTCGGCTTGCCGAACAGGCCCGACTGCACCGGGAAGGGCGGCTTCGAGCGCGGCTCCCCGCGGCGGCCCTCGATCGACTCGAACAGCGCGGTCTCCTCGCCGCAGATGTACGCGCCCGCGCCGCGGCGCAGCTCGATGTCGAACTCGAAGCCGCGCCCGCCGATGTTGTTTCCGAGCAGCCCGGCAGCGCGCGCCGCAGCGCAGGCGCGCTCGAAACGCTCGCCCGCGAGCGGATACTCGGCGCGCACGTACAAGTAGCCCTTCGAACAACCGGCGGCAAAGGCCGCGACCGTCATCGCTTCGACGATCGCGAACGGATCGCCCGTGAGCAGCACGCGGTCCTTGAACGTGCCCGGCTCCGACTCGTCGGCGTTGCAGACGAGATAACGCGGGCTCGCGCTCTCCTTGCGCACGGCCTCCCACTTGCGGCCGGTCGGGAACGCGGCGCCGCCGCGGCCGACGAGCTTGGAGTCGATCACTTCGCGGATCACCGCCTCGGGGCCGAGTTCGAACGCGCGTTCGAGCGCGCGATAACCGCCGTGCCGCCGATAGTCGTCGAGGCTCGTCGGATCGACCACGCCGACGCGCGCGAGCAGGCGCAGCTTCGGCGAGCCCTGCTGCGGGAGCTTGGTGTCGCCGCACGCGTCGCGCACGCTCGCCGGCGCCTTCAGCAGCGTCCGCACGTGTTCGAGCGTTACGTTCCCGGCGGAAACTCCGAGCGGCGCTGCGCCCGCCTCCGTGACGAGCGCCGCGGGCGCGTGGTCGCACAAGCCGAGACACGGCGATCGCATCCACACCGGCGCCTCCGCGTCGTGCTCGAGCGTGTCACCCTCGTGTGCGTCCTTCGCATGGCCGAGCGCGGGCCCGAGCTCGCGCTCGAGCTCGCCGCACAGCTTCTGCGCGCCCTTCGCGCGGCAAGCGATGTCGTCGCACACGTGCACGACGCGCCGCGGGCGCGGCTCGGTGGCGAGCAACGCATAGAACGTCGCGACCGACCACGCCTCCGCAGGCGGCAGCCCGAGCCGCTCGCACACGTACGCGAGCCCGCCTTCGCTGATCCAGCCGATGCGATCCTGCAGCGCGTGCAGGCACGGCAGGAGCAGATGCCGCTCCGCGCGTTTCGCTGCGCCGCCGTGCGCGACGCGGCCGTCGCGTTCGCTCTTGTTCGCCGCACCTTCCCAGGACGAGCGCGGCTCGCCGAGCAGGGCGTCGATCGCGGCGCGCTCCTCGGCGTTCGGCCGAGCTTCCGGCAGGCGGATGTCCATGCTCGGTTCAGCTCACGTGCGCCGCTTGCGCAGCGAGTTCGACGCGCACGGCGCAGGCCTTGAACTCAGCGGTGCCCGACTTGGGGTCCGCGGCGTCGATGGTGAGCACGTTGGTGTTGATCTCGTCGGGGAAGTGCATCGTCATGAACACCAGCCCCGGACGCAGCGCACGATCGATGTGCGCAGGCGCCTCGAGCTGGCCACGGCGCGAGCGTACGGTCACGAGCGCCCCGTCGGCCACACCCAGGCGCTGCGCGTCCTCGGCGCTCAGGCTGATCCGCTCGCCGACGTGCAGCGGCGAAACGTAGCCGCCCGTCTGCACGCCGGTGTTGTAGGACTCGAGCCGACGACCGGTCGTGAGCAGCAGCGGATACTCCGCGTCAGGCTTTTCGACGGGCCCTTCCCACTTCACGATCGAGAACGGGGCTGCGCGACCGCCGCGCGGCTCTTCCCACAGCCGTCCGTGCAGGAACGGCGTGCCAGGATGCGATTCGTCGGGGCAAGGCCACTGCAGCCCGCCGAGCGCCTCGAGGCGCGCGTAGCTCATGCCGCCCGCAAAGTGCGGCGCGACTGCGCGGAATTCGTTCCACACGGACTCGGCCGTCGGCGCGCCGAAGTCGGCGCCGAGTCGGCGCGCGAGTTCCGACAGGATCCACAGCTCGTCCTTCGCGCCCGCGGGCGGCTCGACGGCTTTGCGCACGCGCTGCACGCGACGCTCGCTGTTCGTCACGGTGCCTTCGCCTTCGCACCACGTCGCCGCCGCGGGCAGCACGACATGCGCGAGCTCGGCCGTGCGCGTCATCACGATCTCTTGCACGACCAGGTGATCGAGCCCGCGCAGCACGGCCTCGACGTGGTTGGAATCCGCGTCGGACTGCGCCGGGTTTTCGCCGATCACGTACAGCGCCGTGAGTTCCTTGCGCTCCATCGCGTGCAGCATCTGCGTCAAGTTGAGGCCGTAGCGCGGCGCGAGCGGCACGCCCCAGTGCTTCTCGAAGCGCTCGCGGATCGCCGGATCCAGGATGTCCTGGAAACCCGGGAAGCGATTGGGAATCGCGCCCATGTCGCCGCCGCCCTGCACGTTGTTCTGACCGCGCAGCGGGTTGCAGCCCGAGCCCCACTTGCCGACGTGACCGGTGAGCAGCGTCAGGTTGATCAGCGCGAGCACGTTGTCGACCGCGTCGTGGTGCTCGGTGATGCCGAGCGTCCAGCAGATCATCGCGTTCTTCGCCTTGGCGAAGGTGTGCGCGGCCTCGCGGATCACGTCCGCCGGCACGCCGGTGATGCGCTCGGCGACCTCGAGCGTGTACGGCTCGACCGACGCGCGGTAGGCCTCGAATCCTTCGGTCGCGCGCTCGATGAACTCGCGGTGCGCGAGGCCTGCGTGGATGATCTCGCGCGCCATCGCGTTGGAGAGCGCGATGTCGCTGCCGACGTCTAGACCGAGCCACACGTCGGCCCACTGCGCCGACGATGTGCGCCGCGGGTCGATCACGTACAGGCGCGTGCCGTTGTTCACGCCCTTGAGCAGATGGTGGAACCAGATCGGGTGCGCCTCGCGCGCGTTCGAGCCCCACAAGAAAACGACGTCAGCCTGCTCCACCTCGCGGTAGGAGTTCGTGCCGCCGCCCGCACCGAAAACCGTCGCCAGACCGACGACGCTAGGTGCGTGTCACGTCCGGTTGCAGCTGTCGATGTTGTGGGTGCGGAACGCGACGCGCGCGAGCTTCTGCGCCAGGAAGTTCACCTCGTTGGTGGACTTCGAGCAGCTGAAGATGCCCAGTGCGTCCCCGCCCCGAGTCTGCCGGTTTCGCCGGAATCCTTCCGCGGCGCGCTCGAGCGCCTCGTCCCAGGTGGCGGGACGCAGCACGCCGTTGTCGCGCACGAGCGGTTGGGTCAGTCGCGGCCGCGCAGGCCCGTTGGAGCGCTTCTTCAAGTTCGTTTTCCTTCTGGCGGTCTCGCCGCCGCCATGAGGATGGACCGCGCTCCGCACGCCCGCAAGCGCCGCGGCAATGAGTCTTGCGCGCGCGCGCAGAACGAGCGGGACAGACCCTTCCCAGCACCTGCGCGCTGCCGTCCAATTGGACCGCGCCCGACCGCTCGACCAACTAGGCCCTCGACCCCGCGGCTCGGGCGCGCGCCCAGCCAGCCACCGCCCCTCCACCGAGCTCGACTTCGTGCGCATGCAACGCCTGATAGCGATCTTCGCCGCCGCCGTGTGCTTCGCAGACTGCGCCCTCGCCGGCGAGCGCGAATTGCGCGCGGTCTGGATCCCCAACACGAGCACGAGCTTCTTCGATTCGCGCGCCGAGATCGCAGCCGGGTTGGACGCGCTCGCCAAGGGCGGGATCAACGTCGTGTTCCCGGTCGTGTGGAGCAAGGGCGCGACGCTCTATCCGAGCGAGGTGATGCGCTCGCTCACGGGACAGGCGATCGACCCGCGCTACGAGGGGCGCGATCCGCTGGCGGAGACGATCGTCGAAGCGCACCAGCGCGGCATCGAAGTCATTCCGTGGTTCGAGTACGGCTTCACGGACGGCCACGTGAGGTACCCCGGCAAGATCCTCGCCGTGCATCCCGAGTGGGCCGCGCTCGGACAGGACGGCAAGCCGGTGGTGAAGAACAACTATCCCTGGCTCAACTCGCTCGACCCGGCCGTGCAGCGCTGGATGAGCGATCTCGTGCTCGAGGTGTGCCGCAACTACGACGTCGACGGCGTGCAGGGCGACGACCGCTTGCCGGCACTGCCGTGCGAAGCGGGCTACAACCCGCAGGTCGTCGCCGCGTACAAGGCGGACACGGGGCGCGACGCGCCGAAGGACCCCAAGGAGCCGCGTTGGCTCGCGTGGCGCGCGGAACGGCTGACCGAGTACTTGCAGGAGTTGCGCGCCGACGTGAAGGCCGTGCGACCGGGGCTGATCTTCTCGATGGCGCCGGGCGCGCCGAGCTGGGCCTACACCGAGTACTTGCAGCAGCAAGAGCGTTGGATGGAGCTGGGGCTGCTCGACGCGCTGCATCCGCAGGTGTACGCGCGCTCGTTCGACGAGTACGAGAAGATGCTGGGCAGCGTGTTCGCGCTCGATTGGATCGCCAAGCGCAAGGACAAGCTGTTCCCCGGCGTGCTCTCGCGCATCGGCGACTGGCGCGCGAGCGATGAGCTCCTGTGCGAGTCGGTCGAGCTCAACCGCAAACGCAAGCTGCGCGGCGAGGTGTACTTCTTCCACCAGGGCCTGCTCGATGAACAAGGCGCCCGGCTCACGGCGCTCGCGAAGGGACCGTACAAACGCCCTGCGGCGGCGCCGTGGCGCGAGCGCGACGACTGGCGTCCGCCGGCGAAGCCCGCGGCGCCGAAGGCTGGCGGCGCGAAGGCGCTCGACGGTGGGAAGACGCTCGAGTTGCCGGTCGGCGCGTCGGTAACGGTGAGTTGGTCGGTGACGACGACGGGTGACGGCGGGCCGCGACTGGCCCTGCGGCTGCCAAAAAACCATGGGCTTTCGGGAGAGTTGCAGCTGAGCGTGCAGCAGGGCCCTGACGTCTTCGTCAACGTGAACGTCGCTCAGGTCGAACGCTGGCGCGAGGGCTGGGTCGAGTTCACGGGCGTGGGTTGGCGGCGTGGGCAAACGTGCAATGTGACGCTCGCGTTGCCGGCGAGCGACGCGCCGCGTCGCATCGGCGAACTGGTCGCGCTCACAGACCGCGCTCCGGATCGCAGGGTGCGGCGAATGGCTCTCGACTGGAAGCCGCGCGACGACCTGAACCAGAGCTTGCCGCGCTCGCTGCGGGTGTACGAAGCGCGAGAGCCGAAACTCCCGCTGCGCGCCTGGCTCGTCGAGGCGCGCCCCTCAGCCGAGTGGCGTCCGCGCGCGCAGCTCTCGGACGACTCCGACGGCCTCGAGACCGTCGAGTCCTTCGCGCGCGACGCGGGTGCGCTCGTCGCGATCAACAGCGGCTACTTCGGCGGCGGCAAGTCGCTCAGTCTGGTGGTCGACGACGGCAAGCTGCTGTCGCACAACGCGCCTTCCCTCGTGCGCGACGGCGCGAGCTTCTATCCGACGCGCGCCGCGTTCGGAATCGAAGCCGACGGCGGATTCGATGTCACTTGGGTGTACGACGTGGAAGGCCAGCTCGTGCGCTACGCAACGCCCAGCCCGATCCGCGCAGGCGCGCCACAGCTGCGGCCCAGCGCCGAATTCCCGGCGCAGGCGCGCCCGTGGAAGCCCCGGCTAGCGCTCGGCGGCGGCCCGATGCTGATCGAGAGCGGCGAGCCGCGTGTCACCTTCGAAGAAGAGGTCTTCTTCGGATCCGGCATGGGCTCGCTCGACTCGCGCCACCCGCGCACCGCGCTGGGCTACACGCACGACGGGAGGCTGCTGTTGCTGGTGGTCGACGGACGCAGCGCGGAGAGCGCAGGCGCCACGCTCGGCGAACTTGCGCGGGAGCTGTGGGCCCGCGGCGCCGTCGAAGCGCTCAACCTCGACGGCGGCGGCTCGACGTCGCTGGTGGTGAACGGCGCGTTGATCAACCGACCCTCCGACAACTCCGGAGCGCGCGAGGTCGCATCGGCGTTGCTGCTCGTGCCGGCGCGCTGATCAGCGCGTCGCCAGCGCCGCCGCAAGCTCGCGCTCGCACAGCCACAGCGCGCGCGGCACGTGGAAGCAGCCCTTGTACGGCCCGCCCTTGAAGCGCTGCGACACCGCGCCGCGTCGATCCAGATAGCCGAACCACTCGCCGTGCTCGGCGTCGGGGAAGTGCGCGAAGGTCCAGTCGGCGACCTGTTCGAAGCGCGCGAACCAACTCGCGTCGTTCGTGTCGCGCCAAGCCATCAAGAGCGCCACGATCGCCTCGCAGTGCGGCCACCACAGCTTCATGGCCCATTCGAGTTGCTGCGGGCTGAAGCCCTCGCTGTCGAGGAAGTACAGGATGCCGCCGAACTCGCGGTCCCAACCGAAGTCGAGCGCGCCGCGGATCATCGCGAGCGCCTCGTCGCGCAGCGCGCTGTCCTTGGTGCGCCGCGCGTAGTCGAGCAGGAACCAGCCGCACTCGATCACGTGGCCGGGGTTGATGAGACGCCCCTCGGGCGCGTCGAGCAACGCGCCGTCGGCGGCGATCGTCTCGAACACCAAGCCGCGCTCGGGGCGGTGGTGGCGGCGGATCGCGGCGACGCAGCGCCGCTCGAGCGCGTCGTAGTAGGAACGGTCGTGGAAGGTCGACGAACCCGGCGCGCCGCGCAGCTCGGCCACCAGGTTGAGTAGGATCATCGGCACGGCGAGCTCGCTCGTCGCGACGTTGCCTGCGAGCACGGGCTTGCCCAGCGGCCTGGGATCCTCGACCCAACGCAGGATCGCGTCGAACTGCGAGAGCGCGAGCGCGCGGTAGCTCGCGTCGCCGCTCGCCCGCGCGTACTCGGCGAAGGCCATCACGTAGAAGCACGCAGCGAACATCTTGCGCTGCAGCGTGAGCGGTTTCCCGTCGCGCGCGAGGCAGAAGTACACCTGGTCGTCGGTGCGGCGCGCGTGCTGACGCAGGAACTTCGCACCGAGCGTCGCCGCGTCGAAGAGCTCGACGCGCGAGCGGTCTTCGTTGAAGAGCTTGGAAAGCATCCACACCTGCCGACCCTGCAGCCAGACGTGCTTCTTCGTGTCGAAGCGCCGGCCGTCGCGGTCGAGGCAGTTGAAGTAGCCGCCGAATTCGCGGTCGAGCGAATGGCGCATCCAGAACGTGAGCACGCTCTTGTGGAGTTCGTTGTGCATGCGCGCGCGCCAGCTCTCCAGCGTCGCGCGCGAGGGCGCAGTCGTCATCTCAGCCACGTTGAGCCTCCTGGGCGCGCTTCCACTCCATGTAGAAGCGGTGCAGCCCCTTCGCGGACGGAAACATCGAGTTCGGCGAGAGGAAGTGCGAGAACTCGAAGGTGATCAGCTTGTCGACGCCGGCGGCTCGCGCGGCCTCGATCTTGTGGCGCAACTTGGGCCACGCGATCGGCGGGAACTTGATGTGCACGTCGCGGTCGAAGCTCTCGGTGTTCGACCAGCAGGTGAGCCCGTGCTTGCGCGCGAGGCGCGAGTTGAGCTCGAGGAACTCGGGCAGTTTCGCGTATTCGACCTGCCCGTCCTGGAAGGCGACGATGTCGACTAGGCCCTCGATGCGCGCAAAAAC
The DNA here is from genome assembly GCA_016795325.1 of Planctomycetota bacterium. Taxonomy (GTDB): domain Bacteria; phylum Planctomycetota; class UBA1135; order UBA1135; genus WYBT01. Next base: position 204,178 of record JAEUHY010000015.1, on the reverse strand, counting down.
CTGCGCCCACTCGCGCTCGTGCTCGGCGAGGGCGATCGTCGTGCCGAACTGCTTCGCGCCGCGGATGTAGGGAGAGATCAGGATCGGCGCCTTCTTGAGTGCGCGCAGGTGGCGCGCGAGCGATTCGTACACACGCATCACGCTGTCGTCGAAGGTGTTGATCTCGTGGCTGATGTACCAGCCGCCGAAGGCCGGGCTCTTGCCGTAGAGCTCGAAGAACTCCTCGGTGAACGCGAGGTTGACGTCGATCTCCTGCTGGTGCTCGCCCTTCATCCAGTGCTCGCCCGAGTCGTAGGTCCCGAAGAACAGCGTCATGCCGTTCTGTGCGGCGAGCTCGAGGAACAGGCCGACCAAGTCCTCCTGCACGATCAGGTAGCCGTGGCGCTTGCGCAGCACCTTCGAGTCGAAGGCGCAACGATCCTGGTAGCCCGCGCGGATCAGGATGACCGTGTCGATGCCGAAGGCCTTCATGGCCGCGAAGTCGCGGGTCCACTCCTCGCGGCTCCAGTTGGCGGACGGGATGTCGTGGCTGATCTCGTCGAGAAACGTTCCGGTGATCATGCGTCGAGGGTGAAGGCGAGGGTCACGAGGCCATGCGGCGCGACGTCGACGCGCACCGAGCCTTGTTCGTGGGAGAGCGCGCGTTGCTCGCGTTCGTCGAGGTCGCACAGCGCGACCCGCGCGACGTTGCGGCCGGCGAGAGCGGCGGCGCCGAGGGCGACGCGCGCGCTGCGGGCTTCGCGCACGCGATTCCAGAGTCGGACGACCACGCGCGCGCCGGAATCGTCGAACTTGCAGGCCGAGAGCTCGAAGTCGGCGTTGTCGAGCTCCACCAAGCGGGCGGGCGCCGCGGGCAGCGTCGAGCTCGCGCCGAACCGCACGAGGCGCGCCGTGCTCACGTAGGTAGGCTGCGAAAACGCGAGCGCAGAGGCCGCGACCACGCTCGGCGGCGCATCGAGCGCGTGCACGTCGAGTTGCACCTCGCAGACCTGGGCGCCGATGCACTGCGCGTCGGGCGTGTCGAGGCTCGGGCCCGCTTGGACGCGCCGCCAACGCGTATCTCCGCGCGAGAGCTTGCCCACGGATCGAAGCACCGTGAGCGCGACCTCGGTCCGCTCGCCGGCGAGTAGCTCGTACTCGTGCAGTCCGCGGTGCGCGATCGACAGCGTCCCGCGCGCGCCGCGCACCAACACGACGTCGCGCGAAAACTGCGTGGGGTACTCGAATTCGCCGGGGAAAGCCTTGTAGCGCTCGGGCGCGGTCTCGGGCGTGTGCGGGTGCGCGACCGAACGCTCGCGCAGCTCGAACGCGCCTCCCGCGATCGAGCGGGTCGCTGCGCTGTCGGTTGCGATGAGCAGGCGCAATCGGTGATCTTCGGCGCCGTTGAGCGTCTCGATGCGCAGCAGCGGCGCGCCGCCGTCGCGGGCGAGTCGGATGCGGAGCGTCACGCTGACGACCGCGGGTTCCGCATCGTCTTGCGCGCGCCGACGTTCGAGATTCCAGCTCGCGAGCAACTCGTCGAACACGGGGCCCGACTCGAGCCGCGCCACGTGGACCGGCGGCAGTCCGCGCGTCGTCAGCGCAGGCTCGTCCGCGAGCGGGCCGAAGGTGTACTCGTCGCCCACGTCGCTCACGCTCTCGAACGCGAGCGCGTCGGCGAGCAACGTCCCCGTGGGCAGGTGTTCCAGCGCCACCCTTCCCTCGGCGCCGACGCTGACCCGCCAGGCGCGGTTCTCGATGGCGGTCGCTGAGCTACCCGAGGCGCCGGCGACGCGCTCACTCGGGGCCGCACGCAGCCACACGAGCGAGCGCGCAGGCTGGGAGAGCACGAACGCGATGCGGAAGCGCGTGCCCCAGCCCGTGTCGAGGTGCAGCGCGCGAAAGGCCTTTTCCTGCCGCTCCAACACCTGTACAGGCACGGCGCGCCCCGCGGCGTCGAACAGCTCGAGCGACAGCGGCTCGCTCTCGCCGTCGACCTTCGGAAAGAACACTTCCGCCTCGACGAGTTCCGGCGCGTCGCTCGCGCTCGTGCGCAGCGCGCACAGCCACTGCGTCGTGCCATCGCGCCGCACGCCGGCTTTCCGCGCCAATTCGCGCACGCACTCGGCCGCCACGCTCGTCCCGATCTGCTCGACCTCGCGGAAGCGCGCCTCGTCGTCGAGGTGCACGGCGTCGATGCTGCAGCCGCAGATGTCGTCGTGGGGATGGTTGAGCAAGAGCAGGCGCCACGCCTCGTCGAGCAGCGCCGCGAGCTCGCGCCCGCGTGCGCCCGCCGCGACCGTGAGCGGTTCCGCGACGCGCTCGAGCAGCCACTGCGCGCGGTGGTTGGCGAGCTTCAAGTACACACGCGTCGACCAGACGCTCGACAGGATCGGATTGTGCTCGTTGCCGAGCAGTTCCCCTTCGTGGAGCGCGAGCTTCGCTCCGCTCGCTTCAACATGGTCGATGTACGCCGCGATCGTCGAGTGGACCAGCTCGACCTCCGGCATCTGCGTGCGCGCGGCGTCGAGCAGGTCGGGGAGCTCGGGCTGGAACGGCATGTGGTCGCAGCCGTTGAACAGGATCGCCGCGCCCGAATGCAGCTTGCCTTCGCGCGCCTTCAGCGACGCGCGCAGCCGCTCCACGGCGAGCTCCACCTCCGGCTCGTGGCCCTCGAAGTCGCCGAACTGCTCGGGATGGCCGAGCGCGGCGGAGTCGAGGTACCCGTCGCGCAGGTAGATCGTCGTCACTTCGCTGCCGTCGCTCGCGCGCCAGCGGAACTCGCAGCCCAGTCGCTCCCACTGCTCCTTCGAGAGCCCGCGCATGAACAGGAACGAGCGCAGCCCCAGGCCGCGCAGGATCATCGGCATCTGCGCGATGTGTCCGAAGGAATCCGGCATGTAGCCGTCGCGCGGCGTCGCGCCGAGCTCGCGTGAACGCGCCAAGCCACGCCGCAGGTTGCGGATCAGCGCTTCGCCGCTGGGCAGGAACGCATCGGGCAGCACGAACCACGGCCCGATCTCGAGCCGCCCCGCGCGCACCAGCTTCTCGATGCGCGCGCGATTCTGCGGCCGAATGGCGAGGTAGTCCTCCAGCGCCGCCGTCTGGCCATCGAGCGTGAACGACTTGAAGTCGACGTCGCGCTCGAGCAACTCGAGCAAGCCGTCGATGAGCTCGACGAGGTGCACGCGGTACTGCTGGAAGCTCAGGTACCAGGCCCGGTCCCAGTGGGTGTGGGAGACGACGAAACCGCGCAGACGTGACATGGGGGCGAGGATTCTAAGGTGGGCGCGGCGCTCTTCCCCCACCAGCGACGAGTTGCGCCGCCTGGCGCGCGCGGAACTGCCCGTGCGACGATCGGACAGCGATGCTGCGCAAGGTGGCGCGCGAGCGAAGCTCGTGCCCTCGCGCTCTGGCCGCGTGTCCTGCTCGATACGCCCACAGCGAATCCAGGAACTCCGAGAGCGTGCGCGCCGCGTCGTTCCAGTCCGCAATCGGCTCGAGGGCGCGCCACCTCGCCGAGGAAAAATTCCGCCGCCTCAGCTGAATCGACACCGGGGACGAGTTCGTCATCCGAGCCCCACTTCTCGGCCGCGCGGTCGTGTTTCCGTCGCCGCGACCGAGCCGCGCAGTCGAGCTAGCGGCCGCGCGACGCGAGCGCCTCGACGTAGATCGCACGCATGCGCTCCACGTTGTCGGCCATCGTCGGCGCCGGCGCCGCGCCGGCATAGAAGCCTCGCAAGCGCGCGCGATCGGCGAGCAATTCGCCCAGCTTGGCCGCCAGATCCGCGCGGTCGCCGGCGCGGAACGTCGCGCCGCACGGGCGTTCGTGCACGTACTCCGCCATGCCTCCCAGTTCGCTGACCAGGATCGGCGTGCGCGCCTCCACGGCCTCGATCAGCACCAACGGTGCGTTCTCCCACCACACGCTCGGCATGACGAGCAAATCGGCGCTCGTCATCGTGCGCGCTACGCCGTCGCGCGTGAGCACGCCTTCGACGCGGGCGCCGACGGCGGCGGCCGCGCTTCGCAGCTCATCCACATAGTCGGGGTAGTGCGCGCCCGAGCCGAAGAACTCGAGCGTGGCGTTCTGGCGCAGAGCGGGCGGAAGCTCGCCCCAGGCCTGCGCGAGCAGCAGCGGCGCCTTGTGCGGCGCGAAAGTCCCGAGGAACACGACGCGCAGCGGCCCCTCACCGGCGCCAGCCGCACGTGCGCGCGGAAACGCGGCGAAACGATCGACTTCGGCGCCCATGCGCACGAGCTCCAGCCGCTCGCGCGGAATGCCCCACTCGACCATACGCTCGAGCAGGAAGCGCGAGGGCGCGATCAGCCGCTGGACGTCGCGCAGCACGGCTTCACGCAGCGTCGCTTCGCGTTCGCGCAGATCCTCGCTCAGAGCAGCCGCGCGGCCCGCGTCGGGCGCCCCGGCCCCGCTGCGCACCAAACCGAGCTTGCGCGCGGCCTGTTTCGCCGAGGCCGAAAGATCCACGCCGAAACTTTTCCGCACGTCCGCGATCCAGCGGCCGGCGACGCGCTCCATCGCGCCCTGGCGGAATTTGAAGCTCGCCATGCAGTCGCCGCAGCGCGCGAGGTCGATCGTCGCGCAGTGCGATCCATCCGGGTGCAGACGCTGGCCGAAGCGCGCGCACTGGAGCCAGTAGTCGTGCAAGGTGAACACGCACGCCGCCTGCGCCCGCGCGGCGGCGAGGCACTCCGACGAGAGGTACATCAGGTGCTGGAAGTGCACCACGTCCGGGCGCAAGCGTTCGAGCACCCGCGCAAACGTCTCGAGCGCCGCCGGAAAGCGCCACGTCTGCCGGAAGGACTCGTACGCGAGGTTGTTCGTGAACTCGAACACGCGCACGCCCTCGTGCTCGCGCTCGACGAGCTGGCCGTCGCTGCGCGCGATGTCCTTCTCGGCGCAGAACACGTCGACCGCCACGCCGCGCCGCACGAGCTCGCGCGCGACCTGCGCTGTGTGTTGTTCCACGCCGGCGGTGTGCGCCGGAGGGTAGTTGTGGGCGACCAGGAGAACCCGCATCGTCCGACGAGCCTATCAGCGCGCGGGCAGCTTCCACTTGCGCCACAGCTTGGCGTAGGCCTCAAGGCCCTCCGACCAACCCTGCTTCCAGCGCTCGTAGGTCTCGTAGCTCTTGCTGACTTTCTTCGAGATTTCCAGGCGCTTTTCGCCCGCGCGCCACTGCTCCAGCGTCTCGGCCAGCTCGGGCCCGTAGCCCTCGTACAAGTAGCCCTCGCCCAGCGCGGCGAGCATGGCCGCGTACTTCTCGGCGTCGGGCAATGAACCGTACCAGGCCTTCTCGAGCGCGCGGACGCCGTCCAAGTGGCGCTCCTGCGCGCGCTCCAGGCCGAGCTCGCCGACCAACGCTTCGACGCTCTCGACGCCGCGGAAGTCCTCGCGCAGCGCAAGCAAGTGCCCGAGCCACGCTCCGCCGTCGAGGGCGAGAGTCTTGTTCTTGCCCAGCGCCTTGCGCAGCGCCGCCGCGTGCGCGGCGCCTTCGCGCTCGAGCGCGTCGAGCAACTCGCGAGCGCGAGCGAGCGACGCCGCGTCGACTTCGGCCAGCGGCTCGACGCCCTTGCCGACCAAGCGCGCGAGCACGGCGCGCGCGCCGGCGAACCCGACGGCCGTGCTCCACTGGTACTCGTCGGGCGCTTTCGCCGCGAGGATGCGCTCCGCGCACTCGAGCGCCTCCGCGGCGCTGGTCGTGGTCATGCCCTGGCACCAGTCGAGCTCCTCGCCCGCGCGCACGGCGTTGGGCCAGTGGTTGTAGCGCTCGAGCCGACGCAACTTGACCCGCGGAAAGCCCCCTTTGACCAGAAAATCGCGCGCCCCGACGCTCTGGGAGTACGGCACGACAGGATCGAGCGTGCCGTGCAGGAACGAGTACGCCACGCCGTGCGACGCCTTGCTCGACTTGCTCTGCGCCCACATGCCGGAGGCGTGGGCGACGACGCCGGCGACGTCCTTGGGCCGCGCTCCGGCGTAGTGCGCAACGAAGAAGCCTCCTTGGCTGTGGCCGTAGAGGAACACCGAGCGCACGGCGAAGCGCTCGCGCATCTCGGCCAGGAACTCGGCCACGCGCTCGACATCGTCGTCGCCGTCGAGGAACAGGCGCGAGTCCTTCGCGGGCGAGGGACCGTCGAGCGAAACCACGATGTCGTGCGGTCGGAAGGTCTCGACCGGATGGTTGGCGGGGCCCCAGCGATGGTCGAGGCCGGTGCCGTGGCAGATGAGCGTCAAATGCACGGGCTGCGATGCTGAGTAGTCGCGCGGCAGGCGCCACGCGAAGCGCAGTCCGTTGCGCGCGGTCCAGACGAAATCGCGCTGCGTGGGCGCGCTCGCGCTGGGCTCGCGCTCCGCGAGCTCGGCGGCTCGGGCTGCGCCGACGCAGGCGAGCAGCGCGATCACGAGGACGAGCAGTCGCGAAAGGGCTCGAGGCAATGCGTGTTGGTTCATGGGAGCGTTGGGAAGTGCGGGCGGGCTTCCAGTCTTCCCAAGCTACGTGACCGGCGTCGTCACGGCCCCGTCACAACACGCGCCGCGGCGCAATCACGGCGCGAGCGTGAACTGGAGCGCGTTGCTGCCGCGCGCGCCCGACGGCGCCTGCGGATCGCGCCACCAAGCCTGCGACCAGACCAGATCTCCGGCCTGGAACGGCGCCCCCACCAGGCCGACGTAGCTGGCCTGGAACGCGGTCCAGTCCAATGTGAGTCGGCCGTTGCAGACGCCGGCGGTTCCGCCCGATTGGAGCGCTGTCGAGCGCTGGATCGGCGCCTTCACGCACAGCAGGCCCGAAGCGAAGGGCGAGTTCGCCGGTCCGTTGACGCCGTAGAAGATCAGACCCGCGCGCTGCCCGTCGACGCCCGTGGCTTGCAACAAGAACGAGCGATCGGCGCTGACGCTGGGTACGCCGACGCCGCCCATCGCACCCACGCAACCTTGAGTGCTCGTTCCGCTCGTGCAATAGCTCACGAGCGCGCCGAACTCGCAGCTGTCGGGCACGCCGTTCTGGTTCGTGTCAGGCTCGCCGCCCAGGCCGATCTCGCACGCGTCGCCGACGCCATCGACGTCGCAGTCGCTCTGCAGCGGATTGGCGATGGGAGCGCAGTTGTCGATGCAATTCGCGAGGCCGTCGCCATCGCTGTCGACGTCGCTCACTCCGCAGCCGCAAGCGCCTGGCGCGAGCTTGAGCGGATCGTTCGGGCAACCGTCGATGCAATTCGCGACGCCGTCGCCGTCGCTGTCGACGTCGCTCACTCCGCAGCCGCAAGCGCCTGGCACGACCTTGAGCGGATCGTTCGGGCATTCGTCGAGGCAGTTAGCAACGCCGTCGCCGTCGCTGTCGACGTCGCTCACGCCGCAGCCGCAAGCGCCTGGCGCGACCTTGAGCGGATCGTTCGGGCATTCGTCGAGGCAGTTCGCAACGCCGTCGCCATCGCTGTCGACGTCGCTCACGCCGCAGCCGCAGACGCCCGGCGCGAGCTTCAGCGGGTCGGTCGGGCAACCGTCGACGCAATTCGCAACACCGTCGCCATCGCTGTCGACGTCGCTCACGCCGCAGCCGCACACGCCCGGCGCGAGCTTCAGCGGGTCGGTCGGGCAACCGTCGACGCAATTCGCAACACCGTCGCCATCGCTGTCGACGTCGCTCACGCCGCAGCCGCAGACGCCCGGCGCGAGCTTGAGCGGGTCGTTCGGGCAACCGTCGAGGCAATTCGCAACACCGTCGCCGTCGCTGTCGAGGTCGCTCACGCCGCAGCCGCACACGCCCGGCGCGAGCTTGAGCGGATCGTTCGGGCAACCGTCAGCGCAATCGGGAGTCCCGTCGGCGTCGGCGTCCGCGTAGCTCCAGCTCAACGTCGCCAGTCCGCCGTCCTGGGCGCCGTCCAGCGCCGCGAATCTGATCCAGTACGTCGCGCCTGCCACCGTCGCGAAGCTGACGCGCGCTCCAGGCGCGCAGGCCGTCGGCGCAGCGTCGCTGCACGCGAGCACGAACGGATCGACGGCGGACGGACAGTCGGCGTGCACCGACAGCACGGCTTCGAACGCGCCGCAGGTCTCGAACTGCACGAGCCCGTCGCAGGGCGCATCGAAGCTCAGCCACTGATCGAAGTAGGACGACGTGCTCGGGCCGTTGACGAGGCACGGCGTGAGCCCTCCCGCGCCGCCGAGCGGATAGCTCGTGTTCGCGCCCGTCGCGCCGAGGCTCGACAGCAGCGCCGCGCCCGAGAAACCGTCGATCTCAACGGGCTGAGCACACTCGTCGCCGTCGGCCAGCGGCTCACAACGCGCCGAGAGCGTGAACGGCCCGCGCACGGCGTCGGCGCCGTGCACGAGCACGCGGTACGTGACTCCGGCCTGCGCGCGCCAGCCGACCTTCGAGCGCCCGCTCGCATCGATGTCGTCGTTCGCGCTCACGCACACCAGGGCGTTGCACAGGCCCGAGAACACCGCCAGGCGCGAGTCGAACACGGCTGACTCGATCTCGACGAACAGCGCGCTGTCGGCGCCGGACGGCGCCTGGACGCGGTACCACACGCCGGGCTGCTCGATCGTGTACGCGCCCGAAGTGCCCGCACCCGGCCCGCCGCACGCGTTGAGCAGCCCTGTTGCTTCGGGGCGCGCGCCCCAGGTCGTGCCGGCCGCCGTTGCGCCGCACGCCAGCTGCGCCGCGTTGCCGCAGGCATCGTTGGGCGGCGCGCTGCCGAGCTCCGTGGTCAGCGTGTACGCGCTCGCGGCGCCGCCGGGTTCGAATCCGCCGAGCCAAGCCGGATCGGCGCTGTTTTGAGGCCGCACCACGAGCGCGTACCAGCCGCCCGCGACCAGCGGATGCTCGAGTTCGAGGGGCTCGCAACGTTCCGACAGCGCGCTCGCGGCGAGCAGCGCGCCGAGCGGGCACGCGCCCGTCGCTCCGAGCTGGTACAGCTCGAGCCGCGCGCGGAAGGGCGCGTCGAGCGTCGCGCGGTAGAGCTCGCTCACCGGCGCGAACACGCGGTATGCGTCGACGTCGACGTGCGCGCCGAACGCACGCGCGTGACCGCGGTGCACACGCGCCGGCGACGCAGCTTCGAGCAGCTCGGGCTCGTTCGCTCCCAGACACACGTCGTTGCGCGCCGGGCCCAGCGGCGACTCGCGCTCGAAACTGTCGACGTCCACGAGGTCGGGAGCGCACAGCGCACCACCCACGGTCGGCGTGCAGGCGGTCCCCAGATCCGAAATGCGCAGCTCGTAGTTCAGCGGAACGCTGCCGGAGTTGAAGGCCGCGACCCACACGAAGTACTCCTGGCCCGCGGCCGCGCACCAGTCGACGCGCGAGCGTCGCTCGGGGCCGAATCCGGCGCCACACAGGCTCACTTGGTCATCGCCGAAGCCCACCACGCTCAACGCGCCGCACGAGCCGGTCGCCACGAGGAGCACGGTGTCGGGCGCGTCCAGGCCCAGCGGCGCCGAGAGGCACGTGTCCGCGCTCAACGTCGAGCCGTTGCCGAGCACCCGCAGCCAGTGTCCGCGGCGCGCGCCCATCGTGCTCACCGACGAGCTGGCGTGAAGCAGCGGATTGGTCTCTGAGTTGGCCGCCGCAAGCGAGCCGACGCGCGTCAACGGAAAGGGCCCGCTCACGACTTCCGCCGAAGCGCACGCGTCCACACCGGGCACGCTCGCGGGCAACACGACGAGCGCCGCGCGAGCGAGCGATGCGCGCGCGCCGTCGGAGGCGCTCACGGCAAGCGTGAGGTCGCCCGGCGCGAGCGCCGCGGGCAAGCTGAAACTGCGCGAATACAGGCCGTCTCCGGCGAGAACATCGCCGAACAGACCGGCGTCGTTGAGCGGCACGGCCGCGCCGAGTCCGAGCGCGCTGGCGTCGACGCTGAGGACCCAGGGAGCGCTCTGCGCGCCCGCGGCGCAGTCGAGCGGCGCCGCCACGAGCAACACACTGTCGAGCGGACGCGCCAGCCGCGGCGTGACGAACACGCCGAGGTCGACGCCGGCGCTGGAGTTGCTCGTGCGCCCGCGCGGCCGGGGAAACGCGAGCTGGAAGTCGAGCGCGTTGGACTCGACATCGCGCGCGCCGCACTCCGCACGCAGCAGGGCGACCGCGCTGTTCAACGCGGGCGCGTTGTCGAGCGCCGAGCCTGCGACGAACGGCTCGCGCCAGTTCGCGCTGCCCCAGCCGAGGAAATCGACGATCGTCGCCGAGTTGGGCTGCGCGCCCGTGAGCGGCGCAGCGCTCGCACACAATGCGAGCTTGCCTCCCGCCGGCGCGAGTGACGCGGGATGGTCTGCGTCGTAGGCCGGCAGGTCCGGCGCCTGTCCCGCACCGAGCGCAAGCTCGCCGGAGAAGCGCACGAGCAAGCGCTCGCCCGGCGCGAGCACGAGCGCGGGAAGAGCCGCTGAACTCCAGGTGCTCCCGCTCGCGCTGGCATGCTGCAAGGTCCAGCCCGAAAGGTCCTGCGGCGCGCCCGAGTTGTAGAGCTCGACGAAATCGCGCGCGAAGAGCGAGCCCGCGGCGCCTCCGGAGGCGTACACCTGCGCGATGCGAACTTCCGCCTGTGCCTGCGCCGCGAGAGCGCCGAGCGACGCGAGCCCAACGCGGCCGACCAGCGCGGCGATGCGCCGCCACGCGCTTGTCGACAGGGGCTTCACGGCGCGCACGTGACCTGCAGTGCGTCGGAGAGCGAGGTCGTCGCCGGCGCAGGAGGATCGCGATACCAAGCCTGGAAGCTGTACAAGCCGCCGACGGTGAGCGGCGCGCCGAGCGCGGCCGGATTGGCGGCGAAGTAGACCTGCACGTCCTGCATCAACTGGCCGTCGCAGGCGCCCGCGGTTCCGCCCGAGACCAGCGGCGTGAGGCGCTGCATCGGCGACTTCACGCACTTGAAGCTGGTCGAGCCGCCGAACCACGGCTGCGATGCGGGGCCGCTGATGCTGTAGAAGAGGATGCCGAGCTTGTCGCCCTCCACACCCGTGGCGCCGAGCATGAACCCGCTCGTCGCGCTCGCGCTCAGCACGCCGCTCGCGCCCATCGCGGCCGTGCAACCCGCGGTCGAAGTGCCCGCCGTGCAGTAGTTGAAGAACGCGCCGAGCTCGCAGTTGTCGGGCTGGCCGTTGTTGTTGAGGTCGCGCGCGGTTCCGGCCGCGTACTCGCACACGTCGCCGACGCCGTCGAGGTCGCAATCGGCCTGCGCCGGATTCGCGAGCGCGTCGCAGTTGTCCACGCAGTCCGCGACCCTGTCGCCGTCGGTGTCGAGGTCCGCGACTCCGCAGCCGCACTGGCCCGGCGCCGTTTTCAGCGGATCGAGCGGGCAGTTGTCGACGCAGTCGAACGCGCCGTCGCCGTCGCTGTCGACCTCGGGCGTTCCGCAGCCGCAGGCGCCGGGTGCAAGCTTGAGCGGATCGAACGGGCAGCCGTCGACGCAGTCGAGCGCGCCATCGCCATCGCTGTCGACGTCGGGTGAACCGCAACCGCACGTGCCGGGAGCGAGCTTGAGCGGATCGAACGGGCAGCCGTCGACGCAGTCGAGCGCGCCGTCGCCATCGCTGTCGACATCGGGCGTTCCGCAGCCGCACGCGCCGGCTGTGAGCTTGAGCGGATCGAGCGGGCAGCCGTCGACGCAGTCGGCGACGCTGTCGCCATCGCTGTCGAGGTCCGCAACTCCGCAGCCGCACTGGCCAGGAGCAGTTTTCAGCGGATCAAGCGGACAATCGTCGACGCAGTCCGCCGTTCCGTCGGCGTCGCTGTCGAGGTCCACGACGCTGCAGCCGCACTGGCCCGGCGACGTCTTCAGCGGATCGAGCGGACAGTTGTCGACGCAGTCGAAGGCACCGTCGCCATCGCTGTCGACGTCGGGCGTTCCGCAGCCGCAGGCGCCGGGCGCGAGCTTGAGCGGATCGAGCGGACAGCCGTCGACGCAGTCGAGCGCGCCGTCGCCATCGCTGTCGACATCGGGCGTTCCGCAGCCGCACGCGCCGGGTGCGAGCTTGAGCGGATCGAGCGGACAGCCGTCGACGCAGTCGAGCGCTCCGTCGCCATCGCTGTCGACATCGGGCGTTCCGCAACCGCAAGCGCCGGGTGCGAGCTTGAGCGGATCGAGCGGACAACCGTCGACGCAGTCCGCAACGGCGTCGCCATCGCTATCGAGGTCCACAACTCCGCAGCCGCACTGCCCAGGAGCGAGTTTGAGCGGATCGAGCGGGCAGTTGTCGACGCAATCCGCCGTACCGTCGCCGTCGCTGTCAAGGTCCGCAACTCCGCAGCCGCACTGTCCGGGGGCAATCTTCAACGGATCGAGCGGGCAAGCGTCGACGCAGTCGAACGCGCCGTCGCCATCGCTGTCGACATCGATCGAACCACAACCGCACGCACCGGGAGCGAGCTTGAGCGGATCGAGCGGGCAGCCGTCGACGCAGTCGAGCGCGCCGTCGCCGTCGCTGTCCGCCTGGGACCACGTCAGCGTGAACGCTCCAGCCGGCGCCGCGCTCGCGACGCGGACGAGGTACGAGCCCGGCCCGAGAGCGAGCGAGAGCTCCGCACCCGGCGCGCAAGCGCCGGCGCCGTCGTCGTTGCAGGCGCCGCCGAGCTCGAACGTCGCGCTCGCGCTCGGACAGGCCGAGTGCACGGACAGCAACGTGTCGCTCGCGCCGCAGGTGTCGAGCGACACGTTCGTCGCGCAGTCGAGCTCGAGCTCGTACCACACGTCGAAGAACGCGTAGGGCGGAGCGCAGCTCGCCGCCTGCGTCCAAGCGCTGCCGACGCTGGCCGTCGCGCCGACGAAATCGCCGGCGAGCGCGCCGCTCGCGGAGCTCAGCAGCGTGGCGCTCGCGCAGTCGTCGTTCGCCGCGGGCAACGCGCACTCCAATTCGAGCTGGAATGCGCCGCTTTCGCTCGGCGCGCCGTGCACGAGGATCCAGTAGTTCGTCGCTGCGCTCGCGCGCCACGCGACCAACGGCAATCCCGCCGGCGACGCGTCGTCGTTCGCGGCGACGCACACGAGCGACCCGCAAGCGCCCTCGAAGACGCTGATGCGCGCGTCGAACGCGGCGCTCGAGAGCTGCGCGCTGACGACACGGTCATCGAGACCAGTCGCACCGGGAAGCGTGAGCGAATACCACACGCCGGGCGCGAGCGGCGACGCGTCCTGCCCGCCGGGCGCAACGCAGATCGGCGCGCCGAGGTCGATGTCGGCGCCCGTTGTGGCGCCGCTCGTGCTCGAAGGACAAGCGAGCGCGAACGCGCCGAGGCACGTGTCGTTGGGGATCGGATTCGGCAGCGCCAACTCGAGCGCGTAGCCGACGCCGCGGCCCCCCGGCGAAAAACCGCCGAACGCAGCGCCCGCGAAGGTGTTCTGCGGCACGACGCGCACGGCGTACCACTCGCCGGCGACGACGGAGAAGTTGATCGCACTCACCGAGCAACGCGCCGCGGGAGCGCTGCTGGAGAGCAACGCAGCGCCGCTGCAACTGCCGGTCGAATTCAGCGCCCAAACCTCGAGGACGCCGTGGAACTGAGCCTCGAGCTGCGCCGTCACACTCGTCGACGAGCTCGCCTGGAAGCGGTACCAATCCGTGTCGCGCGCGTTGGCCTGCTGGCGCGCCGTGCCGACCCAACGCTGCGCCGGAAAGCTCGGCGCCGCACTGACAAAGAACTCGGCGTTCGAGTCGCAGCCGTCGTTCGCGGCGGGACCGACGCTCGCTTCGAGTTCGAGCGAACCGCCGCTGGGCGCCGCACAGAGCGCGAAGGGCGCGGCGCTCGCACACGGCAGGCCGTCGTCCACGACGTCGAGCGTGTACGCGAAGGTCTGCGAGCCGCCGAGGAACGGCGCGAGCCAGATCCAGTACGTCTCGCCGGCCGCGGCGCACCAAGCGACGCTCGAGCGACGCTCCGTACCGCTCCCCGCGCCGCACAGCGCCGGCGCATCGTCGTTGTACGCAACCACCGACAGCGCGTCGCAGTCGCCCGCGAGCACCATGAGCACGGTGTCGGGAATCGCGCCGGCGTTCAGCGGCGACGCGCAGGTGCTCGCGCTGAGCGTGGTTCCGGTTCCGACCACACGGAACCACACGCCGCGGCGCGCGCCCATCGAGCCGGGCGGCGCGATCGAGCTCCCCGAGAGCAGCGGGTTGTGCTCCGCCGTCGCCTGCGCGAACGTGCCGCTCACGCTCGCGGGCAGGCTCGGCCCGAGTGCGAGCGCGCTCGCGCACGCATCGTTGTTGGGCGCGGCCGTCGGCCGCACTTCGAGTCCGGCGAACAACTGCGTGGACAGCGCGCCGTCGGCGATGCTCACGCGCAGCTGCGACGTGCCGACCGGCGTGCCTGGGGCGACGCTCGCGAGCGTGGAGTAAACGCCGTCGCCGGCCTGCGCATCGCCGGCGAGGCCGTCGTCGAGAAGCGCAACGTTCGCCGCGCCGCCCAGCGGCGTGAGGTCGACGTTCACGTTCGCGGCGCCGCTCAACAGCGCGCCACCACACGCGCGGACGTCGACGGTCAAGCGCACGCTCTGTCCCGCCTCCGCGGCGCGAGGCGCACACAACGCAACCGCGTGCAAACCGACGTTGGGCGCGAGCGCCGAGTTGCGCGGCGAGGGAACCACGACGGCCCAGTCGACGTCGTTCGCGTCGCTGTCGGGCGTCGCACAGTTCCAGCGCAGGAGCGCGTGCTCGGCGCCGGGCGAAGGTGCGTTCGAAGCAGGGCTGAACGGCGCGCCCGGCTCGTTCCAACTCGCCGCCGGTCCGTAGCCGACGAAATCGAGGATCGTCGGCGAGCTCGGCGTGGCGCCGCTGAGCGCGACCGTCGAGGAGACCAGCGCGAGCTTGCCCGAGCTCGACGCAAGTGCGAGCGAGGTCGACGCGTCGGCGGTCGGCAACGCCAACGCCTGTCCCGCGCCGAGCGTCGAGCCGGTCGCGTAGTGCACGAGGAACGAGCTGCCGCTGCCGAGGACCACCGCCGGAAGCGGCGCGACCGACCACGTTCCGCCGAGCGCCGAGGCGCTCTGCAGCGACCAGCCGGCGAGCGACTGCGGCGCGCCGAGGTTGACCAGCTCGACGAAGTCCTGCGTGTAGAGGGCGCCGGTCGTTCCTCCCCCGCCGAAAACCTGGCGCACGCGCACCTGGGCCGCCGCGGACGGCGCCAGCGCAGCGAGGAGGGCGCACGACAGCGCACCGCGCGCCAGAAGCGCCGTCATGGAGGTGGGGAGCATGGAGCGAAGCAAAGCACGGCGCGCGGAGCCGAGCACTGTCCATTCCAATCGCACGCGGGCGAATCGACAAGGGCGCGGCCGGGCGCGGCGCCGGCAGGAAACGCTTTCCGCCGCGCGGGCGCGCTGGCGTACTCTCCGCGGCTGTACCCGTCCCCACGGCCTCCGCTCGAATTTCGCGATGCACAGCCTCACCTTCACCGCCCGCTTCGCCCTGCTCGCCGTCGCGCTCAGCGCCTGCACGTCGCAACCCGCGCCCGCGCCGATCGCGGCCAAGTTGAGCTACCCCGCTGCGCCGCGCGGCGACGTGGTCGACGTGCACCATGGCGTGACCGTGGCCGACCCGTACCGCTGGCTCGAGGACGCCGATTCGGCCGCGACGCGCGAGTGGATCGACGCGCAGAACCGCCTGACGCGCAGCATCCTCGACGCCGTGCCCGAGCGCGCCGAGCTCACCGCGCGCCTCACCGAGCTGTGGAACTACGAGCGTTACGGCCTGCCGGAGCGCCATGGCGAGCGCTGGTTCGTCACACGCAACGACGGGCTGCAGAACCAGGCCGTGCTGTACAAGCTCGACTCGCTCGACGGCGCGCCGCAAGTGCTGCTCGATCCCAACACGCTCTCCGCGGACGGTACGGTCGCGCTCTCGGGGCTCGAGTTCAGCCACGACGGCCGCTACCTCGCGTACGGCGTCGCCGACGGCGGCTCGGACTGGAACGTGTGGCGCATCCGCGACATCGCGACGGGCGCCGACCTGCCCGACGAGCTGCGCTGGATCAAGTTCGCGCCGCCGGCCTGGGCGCCGGACTCCAAGGGCCTGTACTACTCGCGCTACGACGAGCCGCAGCCGGGCGCGGAGCTCGAGGCGGTCAACTACAACCAGAAGTTGTGCTTCCACGCGCTCGCAACGCCGCAGTCAGCGGACGCGCTCGTGCTCGCGCGCCCCGATCACAAGGAGTGGAGCTTCGCGCCGAGCGTGAGCGAGGACGGGCGCTGGCTGCTGATCTCGGTTGGTCTTGGAACCGATCCGCGCAACCTCGTGTTCGTGCGCGATCTGAAGCTCGCCAACGCTCCGATCGTCGAGCTGGTGCGCGAATTCGAGGCGAGCTTCGACTTCGTCGCCTCGCGCGGCGACACGCTGTACTTCACGACCGACTTGAACGCGCCGCGCGGACGCCTGGTCGCGCTCGACATGGCGCGCGCGGAAGCGACGCCGCAGTGGCTCGAACTCGTGCCGCAGAGCGCCGACAAGCTCGACGGCGCGGATCTGGTCGGAGGACGCTTCATCCTGGGCTACACCAAGGACGCGCGCAGCTCGGTGCGCGTGCACGGACTCGACGGCGCGTTCCAGCGCGAGGTCGATTTGCCCGGCGTCGGCAGCGCGAGCGGCTTTGACGGGCGCGAGGGCGACCGCGAGACGTTCTATTCCTTCGCGAGCTTCCGCCAGCCGTCGACCGTGCTGCGCTACGACATCGAGAGCGGCGCGAGCAGCGTGTGGCGCGCGCCCAAGCTGGCTTTCGATCCCGAGCAATTCACGACCGAACAGGTCTTCTATCGCTCGAAGGACGGCACGCGCGTGCCGATGTTCCTCACCTACAAAAAGGGCCTCGAGCGCAACGGCGCGAACCCGACGCTGCTCTTCGGCTACGGCGGCTTCAACATCTCGCTCACGCCGAACTTCCGCGCCTCGCGCATCGCTTGGCTCGAGCGCGGCGGCATCTACGCGCAGGCCAACTTGCGCGGCGGCAGCGAGTACGGCGAGGAGTGGCACCAAGCGGGCACGAAGCTGC
Organism: Planctomycetota bacterium; assembly: GCA_016795325.1. Taxonomy (GTDB): domain Bacteria; phylum Planctomycetota; class UBA1135; order UBA1135; genus WYBT01. The sequence goes on along the minus strand of JAEUHY010000015.1, from coordinate 187,202 downwards.
GCAAGCAGAACGTGTTCGACGACTTCATCGCCGCCGCCGAGCACTTGGTGAAGGAGAAGTGGACCTCGCCGCGCAAGCTCGCCATCAACGGCGGCTCGAACGGCGGCCTGCTCGTCGGTGCGGTGCTCAACCAGAGGCCCGACTTGTTCGGCGCCGCGATTCCGGCCGTGGGCGTGATGGACATGCTGCGCTTCGAGCAGTTCACCATCGGCTGGGCCTGGACCAGCGACTACGGCTCGGTGAAGAACGAGGACGAGTTCAAGGCGCTGTACGCCTACTCGCCGTACCACAACACCAAACTCGGCGCGCGTTATCCCGCGACGATGGTCGTCACCGCCGACCGCGACGACCGCGTCGTGCCGGCGCACAGCTTCAAGTACGCGGCGGCGTTGCAGCATGCCCAGGGCGGCCCGGCGCCGATCCTCATTCGCATCGAAACGCGCGCCGGGCACGGCGCGGGCAAGCCCACCTCGAAACAGATCGAGCAGGCCGCGGATGAAACCGCGTTCCTGCTCTACGCGTTGCGCTGAGCCCTGCGGCATCGCGAGCCAGACGCCTCGGCTCTCGCATCGCGGCAATCGCAGGCAGGCTCGTCCGACAGAACGCGGCGCTGCAATTTCGATGCAACTTTGCCGCGCTCATGCGGGCGAACGGCGCAACGCGCGATTCGCAGGCCGACGCCTCGCGCGCGAACGCCATTCCGGCGGTCACCGCAGCACAAAACGAGCACAACATTGAACGCCGCATCCGTCTTTGTCCGTTCCTTCCTCGCCGCCAGCCTTGCGCTCAGCGCCGCCGCTCAACAGGCCGACGTCTCGAGTCCGGGCCCCACCCTGAGCCCGCGCGCGCCTGCGCAACGCGACGCACTCGATGTGTGCAGCGACGCAGCGCCGCTCCTCGTCCGCGAAATCGTCGACCGCATCCGCGAGGCGGGAACCAAAGAGTTGGAGCAGCGCGTCCAACTCCAGCAGGCGCTGTGCGAGCAGCAGTCTCCCACCGCGCCGAACGCGCTCTCGCCCACGGCGTTGGACTCGTTCAAGCAGTGGATGAGCGCGTCGATCGCGTACGCGCAGGCGCATTTCTGGCACGCGCAGCAACAGGCGCGGGATTTGGTCGATGCGAGCAATCCGACCTACGCCGACGGAAAGATCGCACGGATAACTGTGGCTGGCCTGCTCGGCGGCGGCTACACGCTCGAGTCGACGTCGTTTGTCTGCGCGCCGGTAGGCGCGAGCTACCCGACGCTTGACCTGAACCCCGGGCCGTCGGGCCCGTTGTCGGATGTCGCTCTCTTCCCGTGGTCGTTCCCGCTGGTCGACCTGAGCGCCCAGCCCGACTTCGTGCAGTCGGCTCTGGGCAGCGCCAACCAGCCGATCAACGACGCGCTGTTCTACTCCGCCCGCTCCAACGGCTCACTGTGGCACACCGGCATCGCTGCGCCGCTCCCGATCGCGGGGTCGAGCTTGCCGCTGCTCGTGCTGTTCCCGACCTCGCTCGTCGGACCGGAGCGAGTGCTTTCGGCCGCAGAATTCGCACTGCTGCGACAACTTGACAAAGTCCTCGGCGGGCTCGACTGGCCGCTCGTGCAGATGCTGATCCGACCGGCATTCCAGCCGGCGCCGTGGAGCTATTCGCCGCCCTCGGACGGCGCATTTCTTCCGCAGGGAGGCTGCGCAACCGCATGGCAGTGCATCGTCGAGGCCTCGCACCGCTACCGCAACGCCGAGATCGCCGCCCACAGCGCCTACCTAGCTGAGCTCGATGCCGCGCGCGCGGACTTCGAAGCGGACAACGAAGTGATGTCGGACGCGACCAACAACATCTTGAAGCTCTTCGGTGATACGCAGTACCAGGGCAATCTCGGCGGCGCGTCGTTTGAGGCGTGGATGGAATCGTTGCAGCAGCAGTCCGATCAAAACCAAAAGCAGTACGACCACGAGTGCAAGTTGGCGGCAGACCGCCGACGCGCTGCGGATTGCGCCAACCTGAGGCAAGCCAAGGCGGATGTGTGGAACTGCACGCGGGACTGCCCCGACTACAACGACGCGCGCGCTGCCTTCGACGCGATGGTCGACACGATGCTCGCTCAGATGGGCTGCTGAACGCAGCGCTCCAACTCACGTCGAGCGATACCGAGGCGGCTTGCGCCACTCCCACCGCGAGCCGCTTTCGTGGCGTGTTGGACAGTTCGCGACGTCTCGCGACGAATAGGGCGTGACTCGCGCGCCGATGGCCGCCCGATCCGCCGGAGCTTCCTCCGCGGCCGCCGGCCTGAATGGGTCACGCTCGCTGCACCGGGCGACTTGGATCAGTCCTTCTTCCCGTTCGGGTGGCACTGGTAGCACGCGCTCGACTGCCACACGTAGCCGTTCACGTCGTCGTGTTCGCCGTCCATCTCCGACTGGCGATGGTCGTGGCAGTGCGTGCAGGAGAAGGACTGGAAGTCGTTCGGCTGCAAATGGCACTGGTTGCAGGCGAAGCCGCCGTGTTCGCCGTTGTTGATCGGGAACTGCGGGTGCGCGAAGTTCACATTGCCCCAGTTGTTCGTGCTGACGTGGCACTGCTCACAGGTCTGGCCGAAGCCGGCGAGCGCGTGGTTGGGTGAGCGCGTCGCCTGGTAGTCGGCGAGGTGGCACTGCACGCAGTTGGCGTTGACGCCGGCGTGCGAGAAGTTCGCGAGGTTCCAACTCGAAGCGTTGTGGCACTGCTCGCAGTTCGTCGAGAAGCCGAACGAGACGTGGTTGGGCTGCGTCGCGCCTTGGAAATCCGCGAGATGGCAGTCGACGCAAGCGCTCGACGTGCCGGCGAACACGCCGTTTTGATGGCAGGCGTTGCACGCAGCCGAAGCGTGCTGGCCCGTCAGCGGCCAGGCGGAGTGCGTGAAACCGCCGCCAGTCCACTGCGTCGGGATGTGGCAGCGCTCGCACGAGTCGACCCAGCCTTGTGCGGCGTGGTTGGGATTCAACGCCTGCGCGAGATCGCCCGCGTGGCAGGCGAGACACGTCGTGTCCGCGCGCTGGAAGTTCCCCGCTTGCGCGCCCGGATGGCAACGCCAACAACCCGCGACGGCGTGCGCGCCGACCAGCGGAAAACGCGTGCGGTTGTGCGCCGCGATGGCGTCGTTGGGCCGCCAATCCGTCTGTGTGTGGCAACTCTCGCAGTTGTCGCCGAGCTGCCCGCGGTGCACGTTCTCGTGACAACCCGCGCAGCCGCGCGCGGCGAACAACGCAACCGGGCCGCGGTCGTTGTGGCACCGCAGACACTCGGCGTCCTGGTGCGCACCGTCGAGCTTCACGCCCGTCTCGCGCTCGTGGTCGAAGCGGAAGTCGGCGCGGATCGAGCGCCAACCTTGACCTTCGTGGCACAGCGAACAATCCGCGGGAAAGCTCTCGTGCGGCACGACGGGCCCGCGTTTGCTCCACCACGTCTGCACTCCGCCCGTGCGCTGCGCAGCGACGGCGCACGAGAGCGCGAAAGCGACGAGCAGCGCCGCCAGCGCGGCCCAGTGTCGAAGCGTGAGCACGTTGTTCGTCGCCATGGCTAAAAGCGCCTCTGCAGCAAGAATCCCAAGGTCAGCGCGTCCTGTTCATCACCGGTGCGCAAGTCCGCGTGCAGCGAGAGCATCCAGTCGCGGCCCAGACTTCCATCCCAACCGCCGCGCAGCACGTTCGCGTCGACTTCGCCGCCCGCGCCCAGATCCTGCTTGGCGAGCTCGAAGGTCGCAAACCACGCGCCCCAGCCGCCCCACTGTCGCCAACCGACGCGCGCGCCGTTCACGTCGACGACCTGGCCCGCGCCGGTGAACAGCGCAGCGCTGATCTCCGAGCTGTCGACGACGAGATCGCGCCAACTCACGCGCACTTCGCCGCCGCCACCGCTCTGGTCCTCGTCGCGCCACTGGTCGATGCGCCCCCACAGGCGCACACGCTTGGTGAGGTCGCGCCACGCGCTCAGCGCCACACGATCGACCACTCCATCGGCGAGCGTCGCCGCCGTGATCGGCGGCAGTTCGTCGCGCAGCAGCAGCGGCCAGGCGATGTGCGAGTACGTGAGCGTGGCCGCGTGCGACGCCTTCGGCGACCAGAAGGCCGCCAAGTGCAGCTCCGTGAGCTCCGCTCCACTCGACTTGGGCGCTTCATCGCCGCCGTAGATGTCGATCGACGTCGCGCCCGAGAAGCGCCAGCTCTCGCTCGCGCGCCAACTGAAGTCACCGACGACCAGATCGCGATCCGCCTTGCCTTCGTGCCAGGTCTTTTGCACTGCCGCGCCGGCGGTGAACTGCTGCTCGGCGCCAGCGAACGTTCGGTAGAACAACGCGGCCTGCACGTCGTCGCCCGTCGAAAGCGTCGAGTTCCACGCCGGAAGCAATCCGACGCTCGCGCCGTAACGCGCGCCCGACTCCGCGCGCTGCACGAACTCGACGCCGTCGATCACGCCCAGCTGCGGCATCTCGGAGGACAGAAATCGTCCGAGTTCGAAGCGTTGCGAGCGCTCGCGCGAGTCGTCGAAGCGCCACGACAGGCGGTCGATGCGCCCGCGCACGGTGCTCTCCTCGTCCTGGCCGTCGACGCTCGCGAAACGGTGGAACAGCTCGCCGTCGAAACCGAACTGGTCGCCGCGCCCGGTGGCGTTGTCGACGCGCAAGTCGAGCCCGGTGCGCGCGAACAGGTAGTCCTGCTCGGCGCCCGCGCGGTCGGTGGTCCAATCCGCGCTCTGGAACAGCCGTCCCGTCCACGTGCTCTCACGCTCGGAGGGCATCACGCCTTGAACCGGCGCGAGCAGCGGCAAGTTCGTGTTCCAGCCTTCTTCGGCGTAGCGCCACGGCAGCGCGCCGCCGCCCGAAGTTCGATCCTCGGGCACGAACACCTCGACGAGCGCGCCGACGTCGATCAGCGCGGGGCTGCCGACGAATTCGCAGCGTGCGCTTTGGCGCGTCGCCGCGCGCACGATGAGTTCGACGGGCGCGCCGCCCGTCGGAGTGGCGCGCACGCGGTCCCCCGGCTCGATCCCGGCGTCGCTACCTTGGTCGAGGTGCACGGAATTGCCGCTGAGCGCGGTGACGCGCGCTTCGACGCGCCTCAGCGGCGCCTGCTGCTGCGCGCGCAGCGCCGGAACGCTCGCGACGACGGCGGCGACAAGAGTCAGTTGCGAAGAGGCGCTCATCGATCCTTCTTTCCGCTCACGCCGTGGCAATCGGCGCACTCCACGCCGAGCGGTTTGTAGCGCACCACGCTGCGCCCGTCCGGCGTCGGCCAGGGCTTGTGGCACGCGGAGCAGTCGAGCTTGCGGTGGTTGGCGTCGAGCGCGAAGCGCGCGTCGCGCTGGTGGTCGAAGCGCACTTCGCCGAGCGGCCGCGCCGGATCGTGGCAGCGTGCGCAGTCGGTGCGGCCCTCGCGTTCGAACTGTCCGCGGTGCACGTCGACGTGGCAAGCCGCGCAGTCGCTGCCGGCGGCGCGCCCGAGCTTGGCGACGTGCGCGCTGCCCTGCGCCGTCGGCACGTGGCACGCTTCGCAGGCCGTGCTGGCGTGCGCGCCCTGCAACGGAAAACCTGCCCAGGCGGCGTGATCGAACTTCGCGCGAGCTTGATCAGCGAACGACAACGTCGTGTGGCAACGCGCGCACTCGAGCGCAGCCGCGCTCGACGCGAGTTCCGCCGCGCCGTGGAACTCGTGCACTTGCGCGTGGCATGCGCTGCACGTGCGCGTGTCGGCCGCGCCACGCGCACGCTGTTCGCTCACGAATCCAAGCGAGCGCGGCAACGCGGCCGTCGGCGCGCGAGTTCCGTGGCAAGCCTCGCAACTCGCGGCGGCGTGCGCGCCTTCGAGCGCAAACCCGCTCGTCGTGTGGTCGAACGCCGCGCGCGCCGCGCCGAAGCCGTGCGCCGTGTGGCAGCTCGCGCACAGATCGCCGCGCACCCCGAGCGCGTCGAAGGCGCCGCGGTGCACGTCCGCATGGCAATTCGCGCAGTGTGTGAGCTCCGCAGCGCCGGCGCGTTGGACGCGCCCGAAGCTGCGGCCATGTTCATCCGCCGTCGCCGCGCGCGGATGGCACGTCTCGCAGCTCAGCGCAGCGTGGGCGCCGACCAGCTCGAAACCCGTCCAGCGCGCGTGCTCGAAACGAGCCGGGTCGACTTGCGCGAAGCGCGTGGGTTCGTGACACAGCCCGCACGAACCGCCGGCCGCTCGCGCTTGCGTCGCGACCAAGGCCAGCTGGCGTTCGAAGCTGCGCTCGTGCACGTCGACGTGGCACGCTTCGCAGCTGCGCTCCGCACCGCGGAACACGCGCGTTCCGCTCGGCGCTGAGGCGTGGCACGCCTCGCACGAAGTCGTCGCGTGCGCGCCGCGCAACGGGAAGCTCGTGTGCGCCGCCGCGTCGACTCGGCTCGGCTTCCAGGCATCTTCTCCGTGGCACGAGGCGCAGTTCGCTTCGCGCCCGAACTGCCCGCCGTGCGGATCGTCGTGGCAACTCGCGCAGGCCTGCGGCCGCCCGCGGAAACGCTCGGCGAAGCCGACGGAATCTGCGCTGTGGCAGCTCGCACAGTCGAGCGCCGCGTGTGCGCCACGCAGCTCGAAACCCGTGGCGCCGTGAGCGGCCGCGTCCATGCGCGCGGCGCCGGGCGCGAACGAGCCGTCGAGGGCCGCGTGGCAACTCGCGCAGGTGTTGCCGACCTCGACTCGCGCCGCAAGCGCCGCTTGCGCGAGAAACCCCGCCGCGTGCGGCGAGGTGTGGCACGCCGCACACGCGCGCGGCGGCTCGGCGTACGTTGCGGCGCCGACGACTTCGATCGCATGCGGCGAGTCCTTCGCGTGGCAGCTCGCGCAGGCCAGCTCCGCGTGGTTGCCGCTCAGCGGGAACGCCTCGCTGTGCTGGAACCCCGCGAGCTCGGTGAACGAACTCTGCCCATGGCAGCTCCCGCAGTCCGAGTCGAACTCACCGCGGTGCGGATCGACGTGGCAACTCGCGCAGCGCTGGTTCGCGCCTAGGAAGCGCGCCTGGCCCTTTTCGAGGCGCTCCGCGTCCGCGTTCGGGTGGCAACGCGAGCACGCGAGCTCGACGTGCGCGCCACTCAGCGTGAACTTGGTGAAGCCGTGGTCGAAGCGCGCGACGTCCGGAACGCCCGCGAGCTGGAACGCGCGCGCATCGACGAGCCGCGCTTCGTCGCCGTGGTGTTCGACATGGCAGCGGCCGCAGTCGCTCGGCTTCACTCCGCTGAGTGCGCCGTGAAAACCGCTCGTCGTGGCCAGCTGCGCGCCGATCGCCGTGTGGCAACTCGTGCAACCTCCCGACAAGGCGCCGCCGGCCGCGCTCGCATGGCAACGCTCGCAGCCGGCCGCACCGGCGAGTTCGGGCGTGGCCGCGTGCGCCGAAGTCAACGGCCCCGGAGACGCGGCGCGTTGCGTGTCCTCGAGCACGAGGAACAGCACCGCGACCAACGTCACCAACGCGAGCCAGGTCTTGGGGTCGCGCAAACGAGTGAACGCGCTCACGGCGAGCCTCCGAAGTCTGCGTAGCGCAGGGCGATCACGATGTGGGCGACCAGGATCGCCACCATGAACAACGCCACCCAACGGTGGAAGTAGCGCCACGACGCCATCAGCGCGCGCAGGTCCTCGAAGTGCGCGGCCATCAGGCCGGCGCGGTGCGCGCGGCGCGCGAGCTTGGCCAGTTGTTCGAGTTGGTCGGCGGCGAGCCCGGCCTCGCGCCCGTCGCGCAAGAGTCGCTCGAGCGTCTGGCGCAGCCGGCCCTGGCTGGCGAGGAGGGAAATCAGTCGGCGCGGGAACGAACCCATCCACGGCCCGGAAGCTGTGAGTTCCGCGACCGCGGCACGCACGCGCTCGCCGAAATCGCGGTGCCCGCGGTCCCACTCCGCGGACAGCGCGGCGAGCTGCGCGTGCAGCTCTTCGAGCGCGAGCTCACGTCCGTTCGCGGCGCGCGGAACGAAGGCGTAGAAGTAGCGGCCGATCGCGCCCGTGGCGACGAGCACCGCCAGCGCGGCGAGTGCGTGGCCGCCGACCGTCGAACGCGGCGCGAGCGCGGAGTGCAGCAGCGCCGCGAGCAGGGCGAGGATGCCAGTGACGATGTGCGAGGTCATCCAGCGCTGCAGCGAACCCCAGCGGGGACCGAGCCACTCGGCCCGCCGCATGAGGTACGCGAGGTTGAAGCTGATCAGGAGCGTGGCGAGGATGCCCAGCGGCAGACCTACGGCTCCGGTCGGCCTCAGCGCCGCATGCCAGCGCGAGTCGATGCGAGCGACGAGCGGCAGCCCGTAGTAGTCGTGCAACGCCAGCGTCCACACGAGCACGCCGAGCGCGAGCAACAGCGCGACCGCCAGGGCGCGCGCGAAGCCCGGACCGCTTTCGGCGAGCGGCGGCGTCGCGGCGCGCTGCGCGGGATCGAAGGAAACGCCGCACTTCTCGAGCAACGTGACCGGCGGCGCTCCGCCGGCGAACACGAACACCTCGTCGTTGGGCAACACGAGCTCGCGCGCGGCGCCGCCCTCCTTGGCGCGCAGCACGACCTCGCCTTCGTCGATGCGCTGCACCTCGGTCGCCATGAGCGCCGCGAGTTGGCCGCGCTGCAGCGCCTCGTTGAGCCGCGCTTCGTTGCGCGGCTTGAGCCGTGAGAAGTGCTCGCGCCGGTACGAGAGCGCGACCTCGTTGCCGGGCTGTTCGGCCAGCCCCAGGGCCGCCTCGACCGCGCTGTCGCCGCCGCCGACCACCAGGATCTTGCGGCCCTGGTACGACTGCGCGTCGAGCAGCGAATAGAGCACTTTTGTGCGCTCTTCGCCGGGCACGCCGAGCTTGTTCGGCGTTCCGCGCCGACCGAGCGCGAGGCACACAAAACGCGCGCGCCACTCGCCCTGATTCGTCCGCACCGTGAACAAACCGTCCGCGGCGCGCGAGACGCTCTCGAGCACGACTCCAGTGTGGATCGGCAGCTTCTGGCCGTGCGCCGCCGCGCGCCAGGTTTCGATCAGCTCTTCCTTGGTGTACGACTCGCGGTCGAGCACGCCCACGAGCGGCAGCGTCACGGGCTGCGTCATGACCAGCTTGCGGCGCGGGTACTTCGCCACCGTGCCGCCGAGTTCGTCTTGCTCCAGCACGACGTAGTCCAGTTCGCGCACCTTCGCCTGCAGCGCACACGCGAGCCCAGCCGGGCCGGCGCCGACGACGATCAGATCGCGCACGCCGTCGGGCACGCTCTCGCTGCGCAGCGTGCGGCGGGCCGCCTCGTCGGCGACGGCGACACCGTGCGCGACCGCGGTGCGCACGAGCGAGAACCCGGTGACCTCGCCGGCGAGGAACAGCCCCGGCGTGGCCGTGCTCTCGAGCTTGTCGCTGAGCACCGGCAGGTCGCGACGTTCGTTCAAGTCCGCGAAGGTCAGCGCGATCGCGCCGACCGGGCAGGCCGGAGCGCAGCGTCCGTGGCCGACGCAGCGCGCACCGTGCACCACCAGGGCCTGGCCGTGCACGATCTCGAGCACGCCCTCTTCCGGACAAGCTGCGACGCACAGCCCGCAGCCGATGCACTGCGTGAGATCCACCTGCGGGTAGAGCAAGCGCGCCTTGTGCGTGCCGCGCTCGAGCGCCGTGCGCCGTTCGGCCAGGCGTTCGCGCGTGGACACGAGTTCGCGCCGCCGCGCGAAGACGGCGAGCGCCAACGCGGTGATCACCGCCACCAAGATTCCCCAGCCGATCAAATCTGCCTTCTGTGAGCGGCGCCGACGTTGCCTGTCCTGCCTGCGGACCGTCGAGGCGCCCGAGCCCTTCCTACCGAATCCCGTGCCGTGCGTCTGCTCGGCGCTTGGCGTAGCTCGCTGGACCGCACGCGTCCAACGGCTGGATGAAGGCGTCGTTAGCGCGCCTCGAGCGAGCGAAGGCGTTCGAGCTTCGCGCGCGCGTCGGCGAAACCCGGCTGGATGCGCAGCGCCATCTCGAACTTCAGCCGCGCCTCGTGGAAGCGCCCTTGTTCCGCCAGCAGCGAGCCGAGCAGCGTCCACAGCAGCGGATCGCGGCCGTCCAGCGCCAACGCCGCTTGCAAATGCTGCACAGCCTTGTCAGTTCGTCTCTGCTCGACGCACAGGCCCGCCAGCCGGTAGTGCGCGCCGTACAAGCGCGGCTCGCGGGCCAGCGCCTGCTCGAAGCGCTCCGCCGCCTCGTCCTTGCGCCCGACGCGGAGCAACGCCTCACCCGCAGCCGCCGCCGACTCCGCGTTGTCGGGATCGAGTTCGAGCGCGCGCTCGAAGCTCTGCAACGCCTCCTCGGGACGGTTCGAGAGCAGCAGCGCGTTGCCGAGGTTGTGGTGCGCTTCCGCGTAGTCCGGTCGCGCGGCGAGCGCCGCGCGGTGGAGCTCGAGCGCCCGCTCGACCTCGCCGTCTTGGACCAGCGCGATGCCGAAGTTGGTCAGCGCACGTGCACTCGTCGGGCGCTTGGCCGCCGTGTCGCCCCACAGAGTCGCTGCGCTGGCGTAGTCGCGGTTGCGCGCGTGCGTCGTCCAGCCCAGCGCGAGCGCGAGCAAAGCACCCAGCGAGAACGCGACGGCGTGCGCACGTTGCGGCGCCACCCGGCGCGCAATTTCCAGCAGCCCCAGTGCGGCGGGAAGCGCCAACGCCGCGAGCGGTAAGTAGAGCCGGTGTTCGGCCAGCGGGTCGAGCCGGATCGGCACGAAGCTCGAGGACGGCGCCAGGACCGCGAAGGCGGCCGCGGCGACGAAGCCCCAGGCGCGGTTGCCCGCCAGCCCCCACAGCGCGGCGCCGAGCGTTCCCAGCGCCGCGAGAGCGCCGGCCCACCAGCGCGCCGAGAAGTCGGCGGCCGGCACGCCGTCGCCGAACATCCCGTAGTCGAACACGAGCGCGTTGGGCCACGCGATCTGGCGCAAGTAATGGCCGAAGGCGCCCAGTTGCAGCAGCAAGTAGTCGCTGCGGCCGAGCTCCGCATCCGTCGCCGAGGTCACGCCCAGGCGCGGGCTGGTCAGCACGAGCAGCGCGAGCAACGCCCAGGTGCTCGCAAGCGCGACGTGCAGCGCGCGGCGCGAGCGCCAAGCGCCGCGCAGGCTGCCGGACAGAAACGCGCGGTCGTAGAGCAACGCGACCAGCGGCGCGCTGACCATCACCTCCTTGACGCCCATGCCGAGTGCGCAGGCGCCGACTGCGAGCGCGGACCAGCGCCGCGAGCGCGCTGCGTCCGTGGCGCTGCGCACGAGCGCGTAGAGCACCACCAGATACAGCAGCGCCGTGAGCGACTCGAGGCGCTGCACGATGAACGTGACGGCCTTGGTCTGGATCGGGTGCAGCAGGAACAGCGCGGCCGTGAGCGCGCCGAGCACATCGGCGTGCGCGCCCCAGCGCTCGCGCAGCGACTCGAGCGTGAGCGTGCGGCGCACCAGGCCGAACAGCACGAGGCCCGCCGCGACGTGGATCGCGAGGTTGAGCGCGTGGTAGCCCGCCACGGCAAGGCCGCCCCAGGAGTAGTTGAGCGCGAACGTCCAGGCGCCGATCGGACGCCCGGCGAGACCAAAATCGCTGCGGCCGGCCGGTGTGAAGACACGCCACCACGCATCCGGGCCGCGCAGCTGCTCGTTGAAAGCGATGCTGTGCAGGTCGTCGAACACGAACGGCCCGCCGAAGCTGTTCGCATAGGCCGCCGCAGCGGCCGCAACGAGCGCCAGCGCCAGCGCCCAGGTCGGAACTCCTCCCGTCGAGGCAGGACTCGGATGGTTCGCGGCGCGCTTCAAGGGCCTGAGGATAGGCGATCGCGCCCGCTCAGCGGCACAGGCCGCGGATGACGCCCCACCACAGCGTGAGCAACGCGTTGAGGCCGGCGAGCACGAAGCTCTTCGCGCCGCCGCTGTCGAGTTGCGGCGCGATGGTGAGCGGTCCGCCGACGAGCAGCTCGCGGTCGGGGCGCGTGCGGCGCCGCTGGACCTCGCGGCGCGCGCGCAGCGTGCTGCCGAGCGTCGTCACGAACGCCCACTTGCCGCGCAGGTAGCCGCTGAACGTGCCCGAGAGCAGCGTGAACGGCGCCCACACGAGCTCGTAGAGCAGCAGCGCCGGCGCGCTGAGCACGAGCGTCGACCACTGGTGGCACTTGAACAGGTAGATCCAGCGGTTGCGCGAGTGCAGGAACGCGCGGCGTTGCGGATAGCCGATTTTCCCGCGAAAACTGATGCCCGGCGTGCCGCCGCGGTGGTGGCAGATGGCGTCTTCGACGGACAGGATCGTGTGGCCCGCCATGCGCAGGCGCAGCGACAGGTCGAGGTCCTCGAACAGGATGAAGTAGGCCGGGTCGAAGCCGCCGAACTCGAGCAGCAGCTCGCGCTTGACCAGCAGCACGACCGACACGCAGCCGTCGACCTCGACCACGCCGCGGCCCTCCGCCTGCGCGACGGGGCGAAAGAAGTTGCGCAGCGCGAACAGCCCGCAGTAGTGCAGCGAACCGCCGTCGTAGTGCACGGTGCCTGGCTGGCTCGCCACGACGCTGCGCGGTTGGATCACGACCGCATCCGGCCGCGCGAGCGCGGCTTGCTCGAGCTTCGCCAGCGCGTCGGGTGCGAGCACCGCGTCGTTGTCGACGAGCAGCACCCACTCGCTGCGCGCCTCGGCGAGCCCGCGGTTGCGCGCCGCGCACGGCCCGTCGTTCGTCGCGAGCTGCACCACGCGCACGTCGCGGAAGTCGCGCCGCAAGAGTTCGACGCTCTCGTCGGTGGAAGCGTTGTCGACCACGACCAGCTCCGCCAACTTGCGCGACGAGAGGCGCAGCGCCGACAGGCAGGGCGGCAGGTGCTCGCGGCCGTTGTAGTTGCACACGACCGCCGTGATCGGACCTAACGTGCTCGCGCTCACTTGAGCGGCAGCTCGAAGTCCGGCGCGCGGACCGGTTGGCGGTGCTTCCAGCAGTACGGCAGGTTGGCGAGCACGTTGAGCCCGGCCTTGGTCACGACCCACCAGGCGCCCGGCGTCTCGCGCAGGCTCTTGCCGATGCCGATCGTGCCGGTCGCATCCGCGACCTTGCCTGCGCGCTCGCGCTTCTCGCCGCGCAGCAGCACGTTCGAGACCACGAGGAACGGCAGGCGCGCGAGATCGCCGGCAGGCGCGTACTTGAGCTGCGTGAGGAACGCGTTGCGCGCGTGGTAGTACAGGCTGCGCTTGCCCATCTTGATGCCGAAGGGCGTCTTGTGGAACGCGCGCGCCTGCGGGTACTGCAACACGCGGTAACCGAGGTTGAGCAGCCGGCAGGTCAGGTCGCGTTCGTTGCCGTAGATGAACAGCCGCTCGTCGTAGAAGCCCGCTTTGCGCAGCGCATCGGCGCGCGCGAGGCTCGCGCAGCCGCGGAAGGTGCTCATGTAGCGCTCGGTCTTCAGGTGCGGCTGCTCGAGATAACCCGCGGGCATCCCCGGCTCCTCGACTTCGCTCGACACGATCGCCGTGCTCGCCGGTTCGCGCTGCAGGCGCTCGACCGTCTTCTCGAGCCAGTCGGGCGGCAACATCACGTCGTCGTCAAGGATCGCCAGCAGCGGCGTCACGACCGAGGCGAAGCCGATGTTGAAGGTCTCGCAGGCGCCGTACTCCGAGTGCGGCATCACGGTGAGCCGCACCTCGGGATAACGCTCGCGCACCACGCGCGCCGTGTCGTCCTTGGACGCGTTGTCGACCACGACGATCTCGTCGAAGGGCCGCGTCTGGGCCCGCAGCGCGTCGAGGTTCTGGCACACGTCGCCGCGTTTGTTCCAAGTCGAGATCACGGCCGTGGCGCGCCACTGCGGGTGCGCCGCGCGCTCGGCGAGCCCGGCGGCGCGCAGCCGCGTGTGCCACTGCGCAGGCGCCTCGACACGCTCGAGGCCAGCGCCGCCGTAGAGCACGAGTTCCGCGACGGTTTCGGGCGCGGCGCTGGCCGCGAGCGCCGCCGCCATGGCCCAGGCGAGCGCACGCTCGTCACCGACGGCGCCTTCCGGGCGCGGCGCGTACACGCGCTCCGGCCGGAAGTCGTTCAACTGCGCCACGAGCTGCTCGACCAAGCGCGCGCAGGCCGCCGCCTGCCCCGCCTCGAGTCCGAGCGAGCGCTCGTCGCCGCCGGCGGCCGGAGCGGTGGTCCACACCCAGCGCAGGGCGGCGTCGGACGCCGTCGTCCGCGTGAGTTCCGCCCCGCACAGCTCGCGAGCGCGGCTGGGCTCGACGCCGACGAGCAGGCTGCGGCGAGGCGGGAACTGGCGGTCCGTGGCGGTCATGGCGGGTCGGGGGCGGCGCGGCGCGGGGCCGCTAGCGTGGCTGCGCCGCAGGCGCCGCGAAGCGAGGCATGGTAGCCGCCGGACTGCGCGCGGCGAGCCGCTCGGTATCGATCCCCCGCCGCGCGTCGCCCCGGCGGAGTCCTCCGGAGACTCGCGGAGCAGGCGCCCGAGCACGCAAAACCCGGGCGCGGTTATCCTTTTCAGGCTCGCAACCCGTCTCGCAAATGGGAGAGATCGAATGTTCCCTCGCACCCTTGTCTTGCTCGCCGCCTTGGCGCTCGGCTGCTCCCCGGCGCCGAACGCGGCGCCCCGCCGCTATTGCGTCTCCGGTCCGGAGGCGCTCGACCTGCTCGAACGCGCGCACGGCACCCTGCTGCTCGCGCCGCCGGACGGCGCCCTCGAAACCCTGAGCCTGCCCGACGCGGCGCGCCGCACCGCGCTCGACGCGAACGCGGTGTCGGCTGTGGTGCGTGTGGCCGGACCGGACCGCCGCGGGCGCTTCGCGGTGGTCGCACACTCCGAGCGCGAGCGCGTCCACACGCTGCAGCGCATCGACGAGCACGGTCGCGCGGAGGTGATCTTCGAGGGCCGCGGCGAATTCGGCGACGAAGCGCAACTGGGCCAGCACGTGGCCCTCGACGCGAGCGGCGAGTTGCTCGCGTTCGTGGCGCGACCGCGACCGGTGCACGTCGGCGGCGCCGATGCGCGCCGCATGGAAGGCGACCTCGACCTGTGGCGCATCGAAGGCCGCGAGCACTGGCCCACGAGCCTGCGTGCGCTCGACGACACGCTGGAGTGGGTGCCCGGCGCCCCACGGCTGGTGTTCACCGCCTTCGTCGAGGGCGACCTCGCGCGCGAACTGCTCGAGCGCCACGTCGCCGAGAGCGACGGGTTCGGCCGCTCGAGCCGCGATTGGAAGCGCGTGCCGGTGGTGCACGAATTCGACTTCGCGCGCTGGACGGTGCGTGCGCTCCACGTCGGCGAGCACCCGCTGGTGGCGCCGGACGGGCGCTCGATCCTGCTGCGCGACCTCGACCAGAACTGGCGCCTGCTCGACCTCGAACGCGACCAGTCGCGCGCGGTCCGCGCCCCCGGCGCGATCTGGCCGGGCGCGGTCGCCTTCGTTGACTGCGACACGGCCCTGTACTGGGCGCGCCCGACGGAGGGCGTCGCATCGAACGACGCGGTGGGCGCCGCGCGCTGCGCGCTCAAGCTGCTCGACCTGCGCAACGGGACATTCCAGACCGTCGTGCCGTCGCTCGACCCGCGCTCGCGCCTGAGCTACGCGTCGCGGCCCTGAATCCCGGGCGCGCGGGCGAAGCGCGTGGCAAGTCCGACGGAGGCAGGCGTCGCCACGGGCGGCGCCGTCGCAACTCCCGCGTTCCGCTTCCGGCGTGGGCGCGGGCTGCGCAGCGAGAACTTCCGCCGAAGTTGCTCCACCGAAAGCAGCGCGAGCGGCATGGAGTTCAGCGGCGAGCGCCGGAGCCATCCGCTGCTAGTGGGTTGATTCGAAAGTCCGCCGCAGATGTCAGGTGATTCGGCGCTCCCCGCAAGGCGCGAGGATTCCAGGCGACCTGAATAGATCGCCGAACCGGAGCAACGCAGCGGGGGGCGGCGAGGCGCCTGAGATATGCGGCGAAATTTTGAATCAACCCACTAGAGCAACTGCGGGTCGGGGCGTGCGCCGGGGTGGAGCTGTGGGCCTTCCGAACACGATCCGATGCGCAACGGGCGGCGGCGCGCCGCGGTCGAGGCCGAGTGCGTGGCGTCGTCTGCGCAGCGGCGCGGCGCTTCGCGTCAAGCGCAGCGACACAGGGCTCGCGCTCCTGCGCTTTCTGCGCATCAGCGCGGCGCCCGCGGAGTACGTCGCACGGCGGAGCATGGCGCGTGCCTATCTGGCTTCGCATCCGGCGCGGCTGCGCGTGGACCGCGAACTCGGCTACCGCCGCCTCAGCGCGGAGGAATTCCCGCGCCTTTGCGAATTCGTCGAACTCTCGCGCGAGTTGTGCGCCGCACGAGCCAACGTGCTCGAGCACATGCACCGCGCCCGCGCCGGAAAACACCGCATCGTCTTCGACCTGCTCTCCGACGCGCGCTTGGCGGCCGATGCGCGCTGGCTCGAGTTCGCGCTGTGCGACGAGTTGCTGAGCAGCGCGATCGACTACCTCGGCGAGGTCCCAGTGCTCAGCCGCGTCGGCGTCGGCGCGTCGTTGCCGAGCGCGACGAACGAGCCCCCCGCCCACAGCCAGCTGTTCCACGTCGACGCCGACGACACGCGCCAACTCAAGCTGCTCGTCAACACGAGCCACGTCGAGAGAGAGGACGGGCCGTTCAGCTGGCTCCCGGCGGCCGCGAGCGCGCGTGTGCGGCGCCGCCTGCGTCGCGGGCTCGCGGGCCGTGTCGCGGCGCAGCAAGCGCACGGGGCGACCACGACGCCGCGCTACGGGGACGACGAGGTCTGCTCACTCGTCTCGGAAGGCCTGCTGGAACGGTTGGAAGGACCGCCGGGAACAGCCGTGCTGATCGACACGGCGCGCTGCCTGCACTTCGGGTCGCGGGTGCAGCCCGGCCGACGACGTGTGGTGTCGGCGGTGTTGTACGAGCGCTACCACCGAGCGCTGGATGCACCGTTCAACGTGCTCAGCAGCGAACGTCATGCAGGCGATCCGCTGCGAGCGCGCGCGCTGCAGGGGCCGCGACTCTGTGCGCCAGGGACCTTCTATCCCGAGCCGGACAGCGGTGTTCTCGCGCCGCAGCACGCACGCGGCGCGCCAACCGCGCACGCACACCCGCGCTGAACCGCGCGCTCAGCGGCTGCGCGGCTTCGGCGCGGGCGCGCCGATTTCGATCGAACTGCCCAGGCGCGCCTCAATGCGCTGCAGCAGGATCTGCGCGGCCTCGACGTTGTCGGGCACGGGCTTCCACTGCGCGTGACTGGGATCGAGCGGGCGCACGAGGTCGTCGTTGATCTCCTTCTCGATGCGCGCCTCGATCGCGAAGCGCCCGGCTTCGCGCGCGGTGAAGCGCACCTCGGCGCGCTCGCGGTAACCCTCGCCCTTGAAGGGGCGCAGCTGCGTCTTCCACCCCGAAGTCATCAGCAGCTGGCTGGGATCGGCGCCGACTCCGAGCGGGAAGCCCATGCGCTGCAACTCCTGGCTGGCGACGGCCCACAGGATGTTCTCGCTGGGCGCGGCCACCACGGACTCGGTCCACACCGGCGGATGCTTGGGACCCTGGCAAGCAGAAAGGGCGAGCACGAGCGCCGCCGCGCAGACGATCAGGTTGGACGGCTTCATGTTCAGCTGCGCTCCTTGGACTCGGCCTTGTCCGTCAGCTCGAGACGGATCGGGAGGTTCTCCAGTTCCAGGGACTCGCGCAAGCGCCCGGTGAGGTAGCGCACGTAGTTGCGCGTCAGGAAACGCTTGTCGTTGACGTACAGGCGGAACGTGGGCGGACGCGTCGTGATCTGCGTGCCGTAGTAGATGCGCACGCGCGCGCCGTTGGCGATCGGGCTGCGCTCCTCCATCGCCTTCTCGAGCGTGCGGTTGAGCTGGCCCGTGGGCACCTCGGTCTTGCTCTGCTCGAAGAGCTTGCGCGCCAAGCGCAACAGGCTCTCCACGCCGCGGCCTTCGCGCGCCGAGAGGAAGTGGATCGGCGCCCAGGAGAGCTGCGGCAACTCGGCGCGGATGTAGTCGACGAACTGCTGGCGCTCCATGTCGCTCACCAGGTCCCACTTGTTCGCGCCCAGGATCACCGGCTTGTAGTGGTCGATGACGTAGCGCGTCAGCGTCTTGTCGATCTGACCGAGTTCCTGGCTGACGTCGAACAGGTGCACGACCACGTCGGCGCGCCGGATCGCGCGGTGGCTGCGCGCGTCGGAGAAGAACTCGATCGCGTCGGCGATCTTGGACTTCTTGCGCAGACCGGCGCTGTCGATCACCACGAAGGTCTCGCCGTCGCGCTCGAAGCGCACGTCGACCGAGTCGCGCGTCGTGCCCGGAATCTCCGACACGATCATGCGCTCCTCGCCCGCGAGGCAGTTGACCAGCGTCGACTTGCCCGCGTTGCGCAGGCCGACGATGGCGAGCTTCATGTACGGCGCGGTCGGCGCCTCATCGAGGCCTTCTTCGAGCGGCGGCAGGAGCTCGCCGATGCGCTCGTACAGCTCGCGCAGCCCTTCGCCGCCCTGCGCGCTGATCGCGAACGGTCCTTCGCCGACGCCCAGGCGCCGGAACTCGCCCACGGCCCAGCCCGCTTGTCGGCCTTCGCACTTGTTGACGACCAGCAGCACCGGCGGAGCGATGCCGCGCAGGCGCTTGGCGACTTCGCCGTCGAGCGGCGTGAGGCCGTCCTTGGCGTCGACGAGGAACAGCACGAGGTCGGAGCTCTGCACCGCGGCCAGCACCTGGGCCTCGACCTCCGGTCCCAGATCGTCGCGGTCGACGATGCCGATGCCGCCGGTGTCGACGACTTCGAACCAACGCTCGCCCTCGCCGGTCGAGATGCGCGCGGGCACCGCGACGCGGTCGCGCGTCACGCCCGCGGTGGGCTCGACGATGGCGACACGGCTGTTCGCCATGCGGTTGAGCAGCGTCGACTTGCCGACGTTGGGCCGGCCGACGATCGCGATGCGCCGCAGCGGCGCGAACATGCCGGTGTCCAGCTCGGCTTCGAGCTCGGAATCCTGGTCGGGGTCGAGGTCAGCGTCGAAGTCTTCGTCGGGTTCGTCGTTCATGGCAGGCCGAGCGCCTTGTGCGTCTGCGGGACCAGGCGTACGCGCAATTCGAGATCGCGCGCGCGCTCGGCCACCTGGGTGAGGAGCTCGAAGTCCGGCGCGGGCACGTCGCGCACGGGAGTCACGGGTTGGAGGAACAGCGGCAACTCGGGTGCGTGCTCAGCCACGCTTTCGAGCAGCGGATCGAACTCGCTGGCACGGCGCCCGCCGGCGACGAGCAGCTTGGCGCAGGCGTCGCGGCGCCGCACGAGGCTCAGACACTCGGCGCGCGCCTCGGCCCACTCGCGCGCGTCGCTCGGCGAAGCTTCGAGCCAGGGCGCGCCGCCCGCGGCCAGTTGGGGCTGGGAGAACTCGACGGGCGTGTCGAGGTCGGCGGGCAACTTCAAATCGAGGCTGACGTGCTGCACGGAGTCGAGCACGTGCGCGAGCGCGCGCGGGTGAGCGCCGGCGGTTTCGAGGTGCACGCGGCGCGGACCGGCGAACTTCGCCAGCGCGCGCACGAACTCCGGCCACAGCAGCGGTTCGCCGCCGGTCACGCTGATGGTGCGCGGCGCGCCCGGCTCGACCTGCGCGACCCAACACGCGACTTGGAACGGCGTCGCCCAGCGCTGCTCGCGCCGGCGTGCATTGCGCGCGTCGATGCGCGCCGTCGCGTCCGCCGCGCCGATCGCCCACGAGCCCGGCGTGTCGCACCAGCGACAGCGCAGCGGGCAGCCGGCGAGGCGCACGAAGCTCTGGGGCTCGCCGACATACTGGCCCTCGCCCTGGAACGAGGCGAACACCTCGAGCACCGGCGCTTGGAGGCCGGACGGAGCGAGCGCGGGTTCGTCGCCGCGCGGCGATCGAGATGCGGCGTGCATGGGCGGACGAAGGCGCGCGCCGCGGGCGAAGGACTCGCCGCGGCGCGCGCGTCGGGATCGTGCTGGGCGAGTCGCGCCCTGCCGCGCGAAGCGCCACGCGCTGCGCTGCAAGAACGACGTCGCCTGAGCTGGTTCGACGGCGCTACTTCTTCGCCGGCGCCTTGGCGGCCGGAGCAGCGGCCTTCGCGGCCGGGGCGGCAGCGCCCTTCTTCTCGTCGGCGCCTTCGGCCTTCTTGTCGACCTTCTTGGCGCCCGCGACCTTGAAGCGGGTGCGGACCTTGGGCAGGCCGAGCACGGAGCGCTCGCCTTCCTTGAACTTGCCGGCCTTGGCCAGGATCTCGAGGCGTTCGCGGCGGGAGAACACGCTGCGTTCACCGACGAGGGTGCTGACGCCGCGGAGAGAAGAGTGGATCGACATGGCGATGAGGGGTTCGGGGGGAGTCCGGTAGTGTACGGGAAATCGGCGCGCGGCGCGCGGGGGGCGGTGCAGTTCCGCGGGTGACCAGGCGCGGCGGCCCTGCCGCAGGTCGGCCGCGGCGCGAGCTTCAGCGCTTGAAGACGCGGTCGATCTTCTCGAGGTAGGCGCTGGCGAACTCGCCGGCGCGGTTCAGCGGCGGCGGACCGGCCAGCCGCTTGACCTGGGCGAGGTAGGCATCCAGATCGACCTGGCGCGGCGCGGCGCCGACCAGGATGAACAGGCCCGCCCCGTCCGTGGCGACCACGGCGGGCAGGTTCTGGGCGCGGATGTACTGGGCGGTCTGGGCCGCCAGGCGCTGGTTCGCCTGCGTATTGGAGTAGTGGACCAGCTTGATCGTGTAGACGTTCTTGCGGTCGAGCAGCGCCTGCTCGGCGGGCTCGCGCGCCTGGGAATCGACGATCGGCTGGCCACCGGCCGGGGCCGGGGGGGCAGCCGGAGGCTGCGCCTCCGCAACCGCCGGAGACGCCGTCGGCGCCGGCCCGCTCGGCGCAACTTGCGCGGCCGCAGCGCTCTGCGCCGCCTTGGCCGCGCTGTCGGATTCCGCCGCCTGCGTGCCGCGCGAGACGCTCAGACGCCCGAGGAGGAACGTGACCACGCACAAGAGCAGCACGACCAGCCCGAACAGACGCAGCTGGGGCGCGTTGAGCGAGATCACCGTCGGGGCGCCGTAGGGCGAGCTCGACGGCGAAGGCCGCGCTCCACCGCCGCCCCCGCCCCCACCTGGGGACGACGCCGAACGCGACGCCGTGCTGCTCGGGGGCGACGACGCGCCGGGTCCGGCGGTCTTGAAGGCCTCGAGCAGATGCTTGCCGCGGTTCGCCATGGGTGGATGGGAACGCGCGCCGCGAACCCGGGCGGATGCTAGACGCATGCGCCGCGGGGGTCAATTTGCGAAGGCCGGGCGAGCGCGTCCGTCCTCACGCGGCGCATGCGTTGCCGGGGTTCGTCCCCCTCCGATCTCCGTGCCTCCGTGGCTCTTGTGGTTCTTCTGGTTTCCGGTGTTTCGGTGGTGCTTCGAGCGGCCGGCGACGGAAGAACCTGAAGAACCAAAAAACACAGGAGCCACGGAGGCACGGAGGTCCGAGCCGAGCAGAAGTGCAATCCAAGCTTCAGCCTCCTCCGATCTCCGTGCCTCCGTGGCTCTTGTGGTCTTTCTGGTTTCCGGTGTTCCGGTGGTGCTTCGAGCGGCTGGTGGAGGAAGAACCAGAAGAACCAAAAAACACAGGAGCCACGGAGGCACGGAGGTCCGAGCCGAGCAGAAGTGCAATCCAAGCTTCAGCCTCCTCCGATCTCCGTGCCTCCGTGGCTCTTGTGGTTCTTCTGGTTTCCGGTGTTCCGGTCGTGCTTCGAGCGGCTGGCGACGGAAGAACCAGAAGAACCAAAAACCACAGGAGCCACGGAGGCACGGAGGTCCGAGCCCGAGCAGAGGCGCCGCGGTCCCCGTCGGGCTGGATCCGGCACGGTCGCGCTCGCCCGGCGGCACGAACACGTTGATGCGCGGCTCAAGAAACGGCGCCCGCGCCCGGCAACGCTGGGCGCACGAAGTCGACGGGTTAGGGTGTAGCGATGCACACCGCTGCTCCGCGCGCCAACGGCGCACGCCTCCTGCGCGTTCTCGCCGCAGCCAGCGCTCTGGGTCTGACCAACGCCTGTGGCGGCGACGAAAAGCCCGTGCCCGCCCTGCAGGCCGCGCCGAGCGCAGCCAGCGCGAGTTCCGCGAGCGCCGGCGCCGCGCCGCAGGCGCGAGCGACGGCCCCGACTCCCGCCCCCACTGCGCCCCGCGACCTCGTCGACGAAGCCGCGGCGCGCGGGCTCGACTACCACAACCGCAGCGGCGAGGCTGGCAAGCGCACGGTGCTCGAGGCGAACGGCGCCGGAGTCGCCGTACTCGACCTCGAGAACGACGGCGACCTCGACCTGGTGTTCACGCAGGGCTGCGCGAGCCTCGCCGCGCTGCTGAACGGTCCGGGCGCCGATGTGGAGGTGTTCCTCAACGACGGCCGCGGCCAGTTCCGCCGCGCGAAAGGCCCCGGACTCGCCGGCTGGTGGACGGGCATCGCCGCGGGCGACCTCGACAACGACGGCGACAGCGACCTCGTGGTGGGCGGCTTCGGCGCGCTGCGCGTGCTCCTGCAAAACGAGCGCGGCGAGCTCGTGTTAGGCCCGGACTTGATGCCCACAGATCCGCACGCACGCCTCACGCCGGGCGAAAAGCGCGAGGCCGGCCATCCGCCGCTGTGGGTCACGTCGCTCGCGCTGCTCGACTCCGACCGCGACGGTGTTCTCGACGTGTACGTCGGCCAGTACCTCGAACTCGACCCCGTCGCGCCGCCGATCGGAAAACTCGGCGAGGGCGTGCTCGCGGCGCCGTGCGAGTGGAAGGGCTACGAGGTGTACTGCGGTCCGCACGGCATGAAGCCGCAGCCCGACCGCTTCCTGCGCGGCGTCGGCGACGGATCGTTCGTCGACGACACGGCGCGTGCGCTGCCCGGGCACGTCGCCGGGTTCACGCTCGCCGTCGCGCCGTTCGACTTCGAAGGCGACGGCGACAGCGACGTGTACGTCGCCAACGACAGCGTCGCGAACCTGATGCTCATCAACGACGGCCGCGGCGTGTTCACCGACGTCGCGTACTCCGCCGGCGTGGCCGTCTCGATGGACGGGCGCGCCGAAGCCGGCATGGGCGCGGCCTTCGGCGACGTCGATCGCGACGGCGACTTCGACTTCGCGCTGACCAACTTCTCGGGCGAACCGACGGCGCTGTACTTCGCCAACCCGCGCGGCTTCAGCAACGAGACGTTCCGCTTCGGACTGCAACGCGAAACGCGCGCGCTGCTGTCGTGGAGCGTGCACCTGGTCGACTTCGACGGCGACGCGCGGCTGGAGTTGTTCACCGCCAACGGCCACGTGTATCCGCAGGCCGATCTGGCGGACACCGGCACCCGCTACGGGCAAGCCGCGAGCCTGTGGCGCCTCTTCGCGCGCGGCGCCGAGCGTCGGCTCGAGCGTGTGGCGGCGAGCGGGCCCGAGTCGATCCTCGCGCCCGAACTCGGCGCGCGTGGCTCAGCGATCGGCGACTTCGACGGCGACGGCGCACCCGACCTCGTGCTCAGCCGCATCGACGGCCCGGTCGCGCTCGGCATGAACCGCTTCGGCAAAGCGAATTGGCTCGTCGTGCGCTGCAAGGGCCCGCTGCGCAGCGAGAGCGCGCCCGCTGGAGCGCAGGGCCGCACCGGCGCCGACGCGCTCGGCGCGCGCGTGATCGTGGTGCCCGCCGTCGCCAGCGGCGAGGATGAGTTCGCGTTGCTCGCGCGCGTCGAGCCCTCCGTCGGCTACCAGTCGAGTTCGTCGCCCTGGCTGCACTTCGGACTGGGCGCGAGCGAGAGCTACACGAGCGTGCGCGTGCTGTGGCCGTCGGGCCGCGTCGAAGACCTCGGGCCGGGCCGCGCGGGACGGCGCATCACGATCGCGGAAGGTCGCGGTGTGATCGAAGAGGAGCTGCTGAAGTGACGACACGTGCGCGAGCCTGGGTGGCGGCGGTTGCGTTGTTCGCAGCGAGCGCCGCGTGGAGTTCCTCCGCGGCGCAGACCGCGGCGAGTGGCGCGCAGGAGGACGCAAGCGCCGCACCGGCGCGGGCCGAAGCCCTTGAGCGGCGGCGCATCGAAGAGTGGCGCGACAGCCTGCTCATCGATCGGCCGCGCGACGTGCTCGCGGCGGCGGAGCAGCACGCCGAGGGAGTCGCGTGGAACGGCGAGGAACTCGCGCTGGCCGCGCGCGCGGCGTTCGCGACGCGCGGTCGCGAAGCGGCGAACGCGTGGCTCGCGCGCACGCCGGTGCGCGCCGAGACGAGTGCGTGGATCGAACTCGAGCGCGCGCGCATCGCGCTGGAGAGCGATGAGCTGGGGCCCGCGCTGGCGGCTCTCGTCGCCAAACCCGAGGACCGCGCGCCCAAACTCGCCGCTTATCCCGACGCATGGCTGTACGCCGGACGCGCCTGGACGCGCCTGGGCGACAGCACGCGCGGAGCGAGCTTCTTCGCGCGCTTCGTCGAGCTCGCGCCGTTCGACGTCGAAGCGACCAGCGCGATGCACGCCTTGGCTCAGGACGCCGTGCAACGCGGCGACGGAGCGGCGGCGCGCGCGTGGATCCAGCGCGCCGACGAAAACGGCAAGTGGCAGTCCTACCGGCGCGTGCGCGTGCTGCAGATCCGCGAGTCGCCGGACGAGCCGTTGCCGCGCCAAGGACTGGCGCAACTGTGGCTGCAGGCGCGCGATCCGCTCAAGGCGAGCGCGGTGCTCGAAGAGCTGCTCGCGCGGCATCCCCAGCACGCGCAAGGCTGGTTTCTGCTCGGCGAATGCGAGCGCACACGCGAGCGTTTGGAACCCGCGGCGGAGGCCTACGGCAAAGCGCTCGAGTTCGAGCCAGAGCACGTGCTCGCGCGCCACAACCGCGGCGTGATCCACCGGCTGCGCGGCCGACTCGGCGAGGCGCGCGCCGACTTCGAGCGCATCGTCGACGGTCCGCGCGCCGCGGAGAAGACCGCGCTGGGCTCGCATCTGGCGCTGGCGCGCGTGTTGATCGCGCAGGGCGAACGCACCGCGGCCGAGCAGCGCTACGCGCGTTATCGCGAACTCGGCGGCGCCGAGCCCCTCGCGCAGTAGCTGCGTCGAACCGCGGAACGGCTCCAGTATCCTGCGCCGCGTGATCCCCCACCACGGAGCAGGTCGGCGCGGCGCGTTCGTCGCTCGACCGCAGGCGGCCCTCGACACGCGGCCTTCGCAACGACCCGTTGTTCGCTCGCGCAGCGCAGCTGGCGCCGCGCTCGGCCTGTGCGTCTTGCTCAGCGCCTGCAGCGCAAGTCGCCGCGAGCCGCCGGCGCTGCGCACGCCCGAACTTCGCGCCGGCGTTTCCCAGCGCTGCGGCGAACCGCTCGGCGTGACCGCTCCGCTCGGCGCCGCGCAGAGGCTCGCCCAGTCCTCGACGCCCGCATGGACGGCGACGATCCACCTGCGCGCAACGGAGTTCGCGCCATCCCAGCTCGAATGGCGCGCCGCGCACACGCCGCTGAGCGCGCACGCGAGCTTGATCTCGGCCGAACTCGGCGGCGCGCCCGTCGAGCCGCGCGTCCAGCTCGCCGACGGAGCTTGGCGCGTCGAGTCCGCACGCGACGCGCAGTGGCTGGCGGACGGCGCGCTCGGCCGCACGCGCGACCTCGATCGTTTCGAGGGCGCGCTGCTCGAGGGCACGACGCTGCGCGCGCAGTGGAACGAAGTCGGCCAGGCCGCTGTCGCAACGCGCGCGCTGCGCGTCGAGCTCGGACGCCCGGCGGACAGCGCAGGAGCGGCGCAGGTGGCGCTGGTCTTCGACGGTGAAGTCGACTTCGACCACGACTCCGATCCCGCCAGCGCGCCGGTCCGAACGCCGCGGCGCGAAGCCCTGCGCCTCGATTTCGCCCTGCGCCCCGCAGGCGAGCCGCTGCGGCTGTTGTTGCCCTCACCGTTCGTCAGCGGCGAAGCGCGCGGACTGTCGCTCGAGCTGAGTGTGGACTCGCGCGAGAGCAGCGAGGCGCGCGCGCTGGCGCTGGAGCGCTGCGCCGCGAGCGAGCGCGGTGCGAGAGAACAACAACGCGCGCTCGCGGCGCACGAAGCGCGGCGCGCGGAGCTCGAGCCCGGCATCGAAGCGCTCGACGATCCCGCGCGCGCGCGCGCGGCACTGCTGCAGCTCGCGCTGCGCACCGGCGCCGAGCTCGCCGCGGAGCTTGCGTTGAGCTGCTCCGACAGCGATCTCGCCGCGCTGGGCGCGAGCGCCCGCACCGCGCTGAGCGCGAGCCTCGACGCGCGACTCGAGCTCGACGCACTCGGCTGGCGACTGGAGCGCGCGACGCTGCGCGCACTCGCGGCGCAGAAGGAAGCGCGCGCGCTGCCGTACGAAATCGAGGGCGTCTTGCTCAGGCTCACCGGCGAGTTGGGACGCTCGGCGGCGGCACTCGAAGACGTCGCGCAAACCTGCGCGAGCCTGGCGGAGTTCCGCGCCCGCCTCGCGGCCGAGAACCGCATCTTCCTCGACGACGCCTCCGCTGCGGCTCGCGTGCGCGCCTTCGATTGGCTCGCCGCGCGCGGTCAGGCGCCCGCGGGCTACGACCCGTTGGCGCCCGCGCACGAGCGCCGCGCCGCCCTCGAAGCCGCGGAGAAGGCGCCGTGAGTTCGGACGCGCGCACAACGTCGTTCTGGCGCTCGAGCCTCGCGCGCAAGCTGTTCAAGCTCGCCTTCGCGCTCGTGTTGCTGCGGCTCTTGCTCGCAGCGCTGACGCCGCTGGCCCTCCAGCTCGCGGCGCGCTCCGCGGGGCTCGAGCTCGAGTACGCGAGCTCGCGCACGTCGCTGTCGGGCGGCGCCTTCGAGCTGCGCGACGCTCAACTGCGCTTGCGGCGTGACGGCGACGCCCCTGCGCCGCTCCTGGCGCACCTTGGCCGACTCGAACTCGACGTCGACCTCGCCTCGGCGCTGCGCGGCGAGCTGCGCGTTCCGCGGGCGCAAGTCGATGGACTGGAAGTGTGGGTCGAAATCGATCGCGCCGGCCGATGCGCGTGGTCGGACGTGTTGCGCACCAGCCCGGCAGCGACCACGGAGCCGCAGGAAGATGCGCAGCCGCTGTCCTTCGAACTGCCGCTCGACCTTGCGGCGCAACTGCTGCGCGGCCGCTTGCACGTGCGCGACGCGAGCGTCGCCGAGCCCGTCGAGCTCGACCTCCAGGCCGACGCCCGCGTCGAAGCGCGCGACGGACGCGGCAGCGCCGTGGTGTGGCTCAGCGCCGGCGGCGCGCTGCGGCAAGCGCGCGTCGAGGCGAACTTCGAGACCGACGCGCAACAGGCGCGAGCCGGCCTGCGCGCGAGCTTCGACGGACTGACGCCCGACGCACTGCGCGGCTGGCTCGCACGCGCTGGCGTCGTGTCGCGTGAGACGCTGCACGGCTCGCTGGAGGCGCACCTCGACCTCAACGTGCGCGCTGGCGCCGCGTCGAGCATCGAAGGTCGCGCCGTCGTGCGCGATGTTCGTGTGGCGGGAGCGCAGGGACCGCACTTCACGCTCCGCGCGCTCGAAGTCGAGCTCGATGAATTCAACGCGGAACGCGTCGCGCTGCGCCGCGTCGCACTCCGCGAGCCGCGCCTGTGGGCGCAGTGGAACGAGCAGGGAGCTCCCGAGTGGGCTGGCCTAGCGACTGCCCCGACGGCCGTCGCAGCGCGCGCTGACGACGCGCCGAACGAAGTCACGCCTTCGAAGCTGCGCTTCGAACTCGCGCAGTTCGTGCTGGCGCAAGGCGCCGTCGAAGTGCGCGACGCGGCGCAGCCGCACAACGAACCGTTGGAGCTGGCCGACGCGCAGCTCGAGTTTGCCGGACTCCAGTGGCCGCCGGACAGCGCGACGACGCTCGAACTCGCGGCGCACGCGCGCGCCCCGGGCGTCGCCGAACGGCTGAAGCTGGACGCACGCGCGGAGCTCACGGCGCAGCAACTCGCGCTGGACGCCAAGTTGCACAGCGACGGCGTCACGCTCGAACGCCTCGCTCCGGCGCTCGCACGCGCCGGACTGACGAGCGAACTGCGCCACGGCACGGGCGCCGCAACTCTGCGTGCGAACCTCGACTGGAGCGCGGGCCTGAGCGCCGACGCCGCCGTGCTCGATGTGCGCTGGAGCGACGGCGAGGACCTGTTTCGCCTCGAGCGCGCGACGTTGAACGGCGCGAGCAGCGCGGCGCAACGCGTGAGCGTGCGCCAGATCGAATGCGTCGGATTGCGGACGAGCGCGCGACGCGGAAGCGATGGCAAGATCCGCGCGCTGGGGTTCGTGCTTGCGCAGCGCGATGCTCCGCCGGAGTCGGCGCCGAGCACCGCCTCGGGCCCAGCAACGGGCCCAGCAACGGGCGCAAGCGGCGCGTCGCCAACCGCGCCGTCGTCGTTCTCGCTCGACTCGCTCCAAGTGCGCGGTGCGGCCTTCGAGTGGCTCGACGAACTGCCGCAGAACGCCGTGGAACTTGCCGTGCGCGATGCGGAACTCGACCTCGAGCGCCTCGACCTGGGCGCGCACACAGCGCCTCGTGTGGCGCAGCTGCGCGCTGTATGCAAGGCCGATCCGCTGTTCGAGCAAGCGCGTCTCGATCTGCAACTCGCGTCGTCGAAGGAGCAGCACTCGTTCGCCGGCGAAGCCAGCGTCGAGGCGCTCGACCTCACCCCGCTCGCCCCCTACCTGTCGAGCGCGGGCCTCACGCCGCGTTGCACGGAGGGTCGGCTTCAGGCGCGCATGAAGCTCGACGCGCAGCGCGCCCCGTCCTCGTGGCTGCTCACGGCGCAGTTGCTCGACGCCGAGCTCAGCGCGGGCGGCGAGCGGCTCGCAGGCGTAGAGAGCGTTGCGCTCGACAGCTTGGCGCTGCGCGAGCTCGCACAAGGGCTCGAGTTCCGCACGTTGATGATCGAGCGACCGTTCGTGCGCATCGAGCGCAGCGCCGCCGGAGCGTTGAGCCTGTGCGGAGTCGAGCTCTCCGCGCGCGACGCGCAGGCGTCGGAGAGTTCGGCGCCGCCGCAAACGCAGATCGCGACGAGTTGGTTGCCGTTTTCCTCGCGCGCCGATTCGCTCGCGCTCCGCGAGGGCCGCGTCGAGTTTCACGACGCGCAAGCGGCGTCCACGGCGCCGCTGGTCCTCGGGGTGGACGCCACACTCGCGCCGCTGGCGCTGGGTGTGGGTCCGACGCCGACGCTCGGGCGCATCGGCGTCTCGCTCGACGGAGCGTGTGAACTCGCCGACCTGCAGTTCCAAGCGCACGCAACGGCGAACGCGCTCGCGCTCATCGCCGAGCTGAACGCAGCAGGCTTGGCGAACGGTCCGCTCGCGCCCTACTTCCCGCCCGGAATGAGCTTCGCGATCGCCAGCGGCGCCGCGCGAGCGAAGCTGCGTGCGAGCGCGCAGCGGAGCGCGGACGGCGCGCTGCTCGCAACGCTGGAGCTCGACGATGCTGCGCTGCTCGACAACGTGGGCGCGCACGTGCTCGCGCTCGAGCGTGCGCGTGGCGAAGTTCGAGTGGCCGCGGACGGCGCCGTCGAAGTGCGCGAACTGCGCGCGCTCGGTGTGCGAGCCAGCGTCGAACGCGAACCGTCGGGCGCGACGCGTGTGGCGGGCCTGCGCATCGCTGCAGCCGAAAGCGCGGCGCCGCCCGCCCCGTCGAGTGGGCACACGAGTGAAGACGCGGATACGAACTTCACTGCGGCAACTGGCGCGGCGGCGACGAGCGCGCACATCGCTGCGGGCCGGTCGGAGCAAGCACAGGACTCAGCGCAGCGCCCTGCAGCAGAGTCGGGCGGCGCCGACGAACACACCGACGTCGTTGTGCGGCCGCGTGGCACGGCGAGCGCGGCTCCGCGCGTCGTCGTCGGAGACATCGAGCTGGAGCTGAGCGAGCTGACGCTGCGCGGCTTCGCGGGCGAGCCGCTGACGCTGGCGCTGCGCGCCGAGCACGTCGGACCGCGCACGTGGCTCGCTCCGACGCTCGACGGCGCGCAGGACATCGAACTGGCGCTGCGCGGTGCGCTCGCTCCCGTGTGCGGAGAGTTCCAGCTCGCGCTGCGCGCTTCGCCGTGCGCGAGCCAGCCGCAGTTCGCGCTCGACTTCGCGCTGCGCGAGCTGAGCGGCGCGGCGTTCGCGCGACTGGCGCCGGCGCTGGCCGAACGCATCGACGCCTCCGCGCTCGCGCACGGCGAGTTGAGCGGCCGCGTGCGAGCGCAACTCGAACTGCGCCGCAGCGCGCCGCTCGAGCTCGACCTCGAGGCGCCGCTGGGTTTCGAAGCCGCGCTCGAACAGCTCGAGTACCGCGCGGATCCGCAGGGTGAGCTGCTCGCCGGTCTGCGCGCGCTGCGCATCGAAGGCGGCTCGCTCGACGTGCGGGAGAAGCGCCTGCGGCTCGCCAGCGTCGAGATCGACACGCCGCACCTGCGCGCAACTCGCGATGCGCACGCGCTGCAAGCTTTCGGCGTGCGCTTCCTCACACCGTCCGCGGCCGAAGCCGACACACCGGCGCAACTCGCGGCCGACGCGCCAGCCGCGACCTCGGCCACGCCGACGCCGCTCGAAGCTCCAGCGTTCGACGTGGTCGTCGAACGCGCGGTTGCGACGGGCCTGGACGTGGAGTTCGTCGACCTCAGCGGCCCGGCGCCCGCTCGACTGCCGCTCGACGAACTCGACGCGGAGCTCAAGCGTGTGTCGCTCGCAGGCCTCGCCCGCGGAGACGCGTTGAGCTTCCGCGCCACGCTCGGCGCCGGCGCGGTCGACCTGCCGGTGCGCGTCTCGGCCGATTCGTTGCTCGAGGGGATGGCCGCCGGCGTCGTCGACTTGCTCGACGGCGAAGACAACCTCGCACGGAGCGAGCCGCGCCCGCTGTTCGCGGAGCTGAACCTCAGCGGGAAGATTGCGCTCGCGCCCGCGCCGCGCGGCTGGGCCGCGCTCAACCTCGAAGCGCTCGAACTGCCGGCATTTCGCGGGCCCGCGCTCGCCACGGGCTTGGAATTGGGCGACGGCACGGCGGATCTCGACGTGCGGCTGCGCCTCGCCGGCGCCGACGGCATGTCGGTCGACGCGCGTTCGAGCTTCGCGCACCTCTCGCTGAGCGAACCCGCGGACGGGCCGCTGGCGCGTTACCTCAGCTTGCCCGCGCCGCTCGACACGGTGCTGTTCCTGCTGAAGGACGCCGAAGGCCTGCACAAGTTGAGCCTCGGCTTCCGCGTCGAGCGCGACGGCCTGAAGTCCGCGGAGATCGCAGGCGCCGCCGCCGCGGCCGCGACCGGAGTGATCGCGCGCGCCGTGGCGAGCTCGCCGCTGCGTTTGCTCTCGACGCTGACGGACGCAGCAGGGCTGACCGGCGACGAAGCTCCGCCGCAAGCGAATCGACGCGTGGTCGAGTTCGCTGCCGGCGATCCGACCTTGGATGCGCGCGGTCGCGCGGTCCTCGCGCAGCTCGGCGAGGACGTCCGCGGTCGGCCGCGCAAGCGCGTCGTCGTGGTCCACGAGCTCTCGCGGGCCGACCTAGAACGCGTCGCGCGCCTCGTCAACCCGTCGCTCGACGACCGGGCGCGGCTCGCGGCGCGGCTGCGCGAACGCAAGGCCGAGTTGACGCGCGAGCGCGAAACCCTCGCCGCGCGCGCGCGCAGCGAGCTGGCCTTCGCCGATCCGAACCGCCGCGCGGAGTTGATGGCGCAACTGCGCGGCCTCGACGCGCAGATCGGCGAGGGCGAGCGCGCGCTGGAGCGGCTGTTCGAGTTGCTGCGCCCCGGCAGCGAGCGGCGCAACGCGACCCGCGCGCGCGGCGCGGCGATTGCGCTCGGCGCCGAACGCGCCGATCGGGCGCGCCGGGCGCTCGCGGATCTGGGCGTCACAGCCGAGCGCGTGATCGTGCGTGTCGTGAAGGCGGACGCGATCGCCGAGCTCGAAGGCGGCGGTCGCCTTACGTTGTGGGCGCAGTGAACGCGCGGCCGTAGAGAAGGGCTCACGCCGGGCCGCGCCGCCCGGCGCGCCGACGGCGAACGCGGACCAGGACGACGGGGGCGGGCGGCGCACAAACGCGGAGAATTCGTGTTGCGCTCGCCGCGCGGGGGCCTTCGAGGCTCGCGGAGGCGCCAGACCGTCACGGGGACGGCCTGAGCACTCCCCCAACGCGCGCCATGACTGCCTCGAACACGTTCCTGCGTCGCAACCTCTTCGCCGTGCTGCTGTCGTTCTCCCTGTCGGGCTGCAGTTGGAACTGTCAGGGCTCGGACATCTCGTCGTCGCCGCAGGTTCCGATCGTCTCCTACCCGGACACGAGCCTCGCGCTGTGGGAGACGCTCGCGCTCGCGCCGCAGATCCCGACCACGCAGAACTTCACTGCGGCGAGTTTCTCGATCTCACCGGCGCTCCCGGCGGGACTGAGCTTCACGAGCACCGATGGCTCGATCCAGGGCACGCCGACGACGGCGCAAGCGGGAGGGATGTACCGCATCGATGGGCTCGATGGAGCGGGCGTGTCGGTGACCTACACGCTCGTGTGGATCGAGATCTTCCCCGCGCAGGCGCCGAGCGCATTGAGCTACACGCCCGCGTCGAGCGCCGTGGCCGTGGGCGACGCACTCGCGCCGATGTTCGCCAGCGTGAACGGCGTCGTCGAGAGCTTCGCGGTCGCGCCCGCGCTGCCGCCGGGCCTGAGCCTCGACGCCCAGACTGGCCGCATTGCGGGCACGTGCACGGGCGGCGCCGGACTCGCCACGTATCAAGTCACCGCCACAAACCCCTTCGGCAGCGCGATCGCGAGCGTCGACATCGAGGTGCTCGCGGGACTGACGCTGCGCGGGCTCTTGGTCCCCAGCACCGGCGATCAAACGCTCGACGTGTTCGACAGACGCGGCGCGGGACTCGCGCCAATCGACAGCGTGTACGTCAACAACGGCGCGCGCGCGGTCGCGGCCACGGGCGACGGACGCTGGGTCTTCATCGCCACCGCCTTCGGCCGCTTGCTGCGCTGCGCACGCGACCCGCTCTCGGCGCGCCTCGAGGATCCGGTGGACCTGGGCGACATCGGTTCCGTGCGGGGCCTGGCGATCACCTCGGACCGGCGCTTCCTCGTCGCCGCGGGCGACGGGTTCGTGACGCGCTATGAGCTCGACGACGGCGGCGTGTGCTGTCCGATCCAGGTCGCAGGGCCCTTTGCGCCGAGCGCGCTCGAGCTCGCCGGCGACGCGCTCGCGATCGTCGCATCGTCCGCGCCAGGAGAACTGCGCGTGTACGAACTCGAGCCGACGTTCGCACAACGCGGAGCTGCGCTGAACCTGGGGACGGACGTCACGATCGCAGCGCTGGAGAACTACGAGCCCGGCGTGACGTTCTACGCCGCGACGAGCACCTACAACGTGAGTTCGAGTTCGTTCGCGGGCGTGCTGCGGCGCCTGCGCATCTCCAGCGCGGCGCAAGTGCAAGCAGGCGCCGCGGCGCTGGTCGAGCTGCAGACCTTCAACGTCGGCGTGCAGCTCACCGACCTGCGTGCGCGCGGCCTGATGGAGCTGCTGGTCGTCGATCGCTCGCTCGCGCAACTGCAAGTGTGGGAGCTCAACGCCACCGGCGCCATCGTCGCCGGCACGGTGACGACACACGCCTTGCCCGGATCGCCTTCGCTCATCGAGCTCGACAGCTACGAAGCCGACTTCTTCGTGCTGGACCAGAGCGACGAGCTCCTGCGCCGCTACTACTTGCCCATCGGCGCATCGAACGCGTCGTTGCGGCTGGAGTTCGAGGTGCGTACCCGCCGCCAGCCGCGCGCGCTGGTGCCGGTGCGCGGCCCCGAAGCGTCTGCCGTCGCCGATCGAGCCTTCGTGACGAGCGCCGGCGACTCGACGTTGCGCGCCGTGCGGAGCACGCCCGGACAGATCGGCGCCTTCAGTGCGACGACGCAGGGGCCGGTTGCGACCGCCGCTGCGCCGCGCGCCGTCGAGGCGCACCCAAGGTTGGACGTGGTGTACACCGCGAACTCCGGCGCGGCGAGCCTGGGCGTGTACGCCGTCGACCCGACCGACCTCGCGCTGAGCCTGGTCGAGGACAAAGCGCTCGCGCCCCTCGCGCGTCCGATCTCGCTCGCGCTCACGCCGGCCGGTCGCCACTTGCACGCGCTGGACGAGAACGGACGCGTGCTGAGTTTCGAAGTCGACGGCGTGAGCGGCGAGCTGAGCGCCGTCGGAGGTCTCACGGTCCAGGGCTCGATGCTCGATAGCAGGTTGCGCGCCGATCGACTCGGGCGCTTCCTGTTCGTCGTGCAACCCAGCGCCGGCCGCGTGACGTCGCTCACGGTCAATCTGCCGAGCGGTTTCCTGCTGACCAGCAACTTCGAGGGCGGCCTGCCGCGCCCGATCGACTTGTGGACCAGCCCCGACGGGCGCTTCGCCTACGTGCTCGACGCGCAGCTCGCCAGCGTATTCACGTACTCGATCGACCGCGTGAGCGGCTCGCTCGTGCCGCTGGGCGGCGCGTTCAACCTCGGCGGAACGCCGACGCGCCTCGCGAGCGCATCTGCGGCGAACAATTTCCTCTCCAACTTCCCGACGCAGGAGCTGCTCGCGCTGGACGGAGCGCTCCAACGCTGGCTGGGCGTGCGGCGCGACCCCGCGAACGGCCTGCTGCTGAACTCACCCCCGCCCAATGTGTACGAGCACCCCGCTGACGTGCGCGAGTTCGCGCGCATGAACTCGGACGACTCGCTGTCGTTCGCGACGTTCAACCTGCTCGCGATCGAGGGCCCCGCTGGAGCGCGGCTGGCCAGCGGGTTCAGCGAGTCGATCTCCGAGCAAGGCTGGGACGAGATCTCGAGCCTGCCGCTCGGCCCCGGTCCGCACGCGCTGGCGACGCGCGTGCGGATGCGCTGACCGACGAGTTCGCTGCCGAGCCTCAGAAGCTCCACACGAGGTCGAACGTGATGCGGTCGTTCAAGATGTCCTCGCGCGAGCTGAGCGGCGCTTCGTACGCGGCGCCGAGCGAGAGCATCTCGGTCAGGCGGTAGCGCGCGCCGAACGCGGCGCTGAGCAGCGAACCGTCGGCGTCGCTCGCGCCCAGGTTGATCAGGTCGCCGCCCTCGAAGTTCACGCCGAGCGCGTTGCCGCTGTCGGTCCAGGTGATTCCGTTCAGCTCGATCAGCGGAGCGAAATCCGGCGTGACCTCGTACGAGACGTGCACGTGGTAGTCGAACGAAGTGCTCTCGGCGTCGGCGTCGAGCGGATGGTTGTAGCCCACGAGGCCGAGCACGTTGAGCGCGCCGCCGTCGTAGCCGGCGCTGACGAACGGACGGATCACGCCGTCGCCGTTGCCCTGCAGCACTTCTTCATCGCCCGTCGTGGTTTCGTAGATCGCGCCGCCGGTGACGATCACGCCCGCGTCGGAGTCTTCGTAGAAGGCGTACTTCAGTCCGCCCGCGATGTCGGCGAAGCCGTCTTCGTCGCCGCCGCCCGAGGGCTCGAGCTGGATGTAGCCGTCCTTGGTCGCGATCAACGCGAGCTTGTCGCTCAGCGCGAAGCGCGCCTGCAGGGCGTAGATGCGCACGTCGGCATCGGGCAACGCCGCGTTGTCGTCCGGAATCGTGTGCAGCATCACGATCGGCCGCAGCTGGCTGTCGATCACCGGGCTCTCGAAGATCGTCGGCTGCGACAGCGGTTCGATCAGCCGCTCGCGCCAGCGCTTGCCGCCACTGGGGGCGCTCGTCGAGGTGCAGGCGGAGGCGCCGACGACGAGGAGCGCGGCGGCGAGGGTCACGGGAGTGCGTGCGGAAGTCATGGCGGTGGGACCTTGTGGCAGGCGCCGCAGTTCGCGGCGAACTGAGTGGGAACGGGACAACGCGCGCAGAATCCCGCCGCACTCCGGCGCGCTCCATCACCACAAGGGCGCAGTCGCAAAGGCGCGCCGGGCGTAGCGCACTGCGCATTCGGGCGCAGACTCGCGCGCGAAACAACTCAGCACGTCGGCGCAGACGGGCGAGCGCGAGACGACGGCACGCCGGCTGATAACGCGCCGAAGCGGTGCGCGCAGGGTGTCACAGCCGCGCGAGCATCTGGCGCGTCGCGGCGGCGTGCTCGCTGTGCGGATGCGCGGCGAGCCAACCCTCGAGCAGCGTGCGGACTTCGTCCTTGCGATCGAGCTGGTACAGCGCGCGCGCGAGGTTCAAGTGCGTCGGCTCGGGCAACTCGACCTGCGTGCGCTGCGCGAGCTCGAGCACCTTGCGCCAACCGTTCGCCGCAGCTTCGTAGCGCGCGAGGCGGAAGCTGGCCACCGCGTGGTGGTTGAGCGCTTCGAGCGACTGCGGATCCACACGCAACGCCTTGTCGAAGCACTCGACGGCCTGCTCGTGTTCGCCGCGCTCGTACGCCGCCAACCCGGCGTCGATGTGCTTGTCGACTTCGGCGCGCAGCAACTCCGCGCCGAAGCCGAGTTCCTCATCGCTCGCACCTAGCTCGCGGGCGCGCAGGCAGCGCGCGAGCGCGACCTCGCGCCGCCCTTGGATGAGCGCGGCCGTCGCGCCGCGCGTGTACATCAGCAGACACGCCGCGCGCACCTCGGCGCCGCGCGCGAGCAGCCGCTCGTACTGTTCGAGCGCGCCGTCGAAATCGCCCTGCGCCGCGAGCGCGTCGGCGAGCAGCTGCAGCGCGTCGTGTTCGTCGGGCTCGAGGGCGAGCGCGGCGCGCGCCGACGCCGCAGCTTGCAACGGGTCCTTCGCGCCCAGCGCCGCGGCGCCGAGCAACCGGTGCGCTTCGGCGAGCACGTGCGTCGAGAATTCGAGCTCGGGCTCGAGTTGGCGCGCGCGCAGCAGGTGGGCGAGTCCGATGCTCGCGCCGCCCTCGCGGCACAGCGCGAGCACCCCGCGCGCGCGCCACAGCTCGGCGCACTCGCCCGCCAGCGCGAGCCCCTCGCGCAGTTCGTCCTCGGCCGACGTGAGCCGCGCGCCAGCGGCGTGGATCTCCGCGGCAGCTGCATACACCGCCGCTTGCCCGGGGTGCTTCTCGCGCGCCGCTTCGATCTCGCGCACGGCCCCGATCGCGTCGCCCTCGAGCGCCAGCAGGCGCGCGTTGAGCAAACTCGCGTGCAACCCCGGGGCGAGCTTGAGCAGATCGCGCCGCGCCTGGGCGTTGTCGCCGCGTTCGATCGCACTGGCGATGCTGCGGTAGAGCGGATCGGTCGGGCGCGGAAGCTGCGGGACGGTCGCGGGCGGCGCGGGCGCGACAGGAGTCGTGCTCGCCGCGGCGACCTGCGTCCCGGGCTTTTCGGGCGACGACGGACCGCAGGCGGTCGCAAGCAACACCAGCGCGGCGGACGGCAGAAGGGTGAGTGCGCTCGGGCGGGGCATGGCTCGCGGCGATGCTAGTGTCCTGCTTCCGAACTCCGGCGACCATGCCGCTGGAATTGGCGTTTCTGGCAAGGCGCGAGGAGGTCGGGCGACTTGCATCGGCCGCCGCACCGCAGCAACGCCGCCAGGGGCGGCGAGGCCAGCGAGCGGGTCGAAGAGACGCGGGAACGGGGCACTCGACCGGGCCCGTCCGTCGCACGCGCAGCGGGCGCGTCGACGTGCCGGGATGTCGGCGGACTCAGCGGGCACGCTGTCCCGAGCCAGCGGTGCAGAGCGACGGCCGCGTGCGCTGCTCTTTGGCTGCGCACGTGACCGCCCGCTCGGCGGACGAAGTCGAACGCACTCGCTCGTCGGCGCGAGAAAGCCGGTCGGCAAGTCAGCGTGCTTTCACCGTCGCGAGAGCCGGTGGCCCCGCGGCGTGGCGGGAGCTGCGACGTTGTGAACCGAGAACCGAGCTCGCGGTTCACGCGCCACGCCCGTCCGCCTATCGTGAGGAGCGTGAGTGAGGTCCTTCCGCACGGCGCCGCGGCGCCGAACGATCCAGCGGGCGCCGAGCCCGACCCGCGCGACGAGTTGCTCGCGCTGGTCGAAGGCCTGAGCGCGCACGTCGGCCGACGCCAGCGGCTCGGCCTGCGGGCGATCGAACTGCCTCCGCAGCCGAGCGCCACGGCCCGCGCCGCCGGCGGACCGGCGCCGACGCCGCCGGCGAAGCCCTCGCCCGCCGCCGCCCCGCCCTTCCCGGCGCCGGGGCCCGCCACGTTGTCCGCCGCGTCCCGCGGTCCCTTGACGCCCGGCCCTTCGATTCCGTCGACGCAAAACTCGACGTCGGATTCATCACCAGAGAAAACAACGCCCCAGCGAGTACCCGCTGGAGTGCCCCGCCCGCCGCCCGCCCCCGTCGCCCCGCCGAGCGCCGTGACCGGCCTGCCCGAAGCCGTCGCCCGCAACCGCGCCGCCGCCGCGGCTTGCAGCGACCTGGGGAGCCTCGCCGCCGCCGTCGCGGCCTGCACCGCCTGCGAGCTGTGCAAGACGCGCAAACAGACGGTGTTCTCGGATGGCGACGGCTCGGCCGGGGTGCTCTTCATCGGGGAGGCGCCGGGCGCGAACGAGGACGAGCAGGGCGTCCCGTTCGTCGGCGCCGCGGGCCAGTTGCTGAGCGACATCATCCACAAGGGCATGAAGCTCGAGCGCTCGCGCGTGAGCATCGCCAACGTGCTCAAGTGCCGTCCGCCGGGCAACCGCGAGCCGACCGACGCGGAGAAGGCCCTCTGCACGCCCTGGCTCGATCGCCAGGTCGAACTGCTCGCGCCGCGCGTGATCGTGGCGCTGGGGCGGCACGCGGGGAACCACATGCTGGGCTACGCCGGCGCCGCGCGGCAGTCGCTGGCGGCGCTGCGCGGTCGCGTGCACGAGCGCGCCGGCCGCAAGGTGGTGGTCACGTACCACCCCGCCAACTTGCTGCGCGAACCGGACAACAAGAAGGACTGTTGGAAGGACATCCAGCTCGCGATGGCGGAAATCGGACTCCAGCCGCCGGCGCGAGGCGCGTGAGGCCGAGCGCGTTGGGAGCTCGCCCATCCCACGCAGCGCGCCGCTTCCGTCCGTAACCGCGCGCTCGCGCCGGGATAACCCGCGCCCCGCCGGCGACGCATCGACGTGTGCGACCGGAGGCCGACGGCGCCCACTGCGTTCCGTTGACCGTCCTTACACACGCCGGTATGCTCCCGCGCCGCTTTCGCTGCCCACAGGCGCCCGAGTTCTGTGGTTCGCGAAAGCGCTCTGCTCTTTCGCCACCCGTCCCATCGCCACCTCCCCAGCCGCCCTCGAACCGCACGTCTGAACCACCGCCCGAGCACCGATCGCAGCACCCCGCGCGGGTCGCCGATCGCCGACGAGCGAGTGCGTTCCGTCACGCGGACGAGTGGCAGGTGGATCCGTCGCCGCGCGTTGCCGCGCTTCGAACCGGATCGCCGCTGCGTAGCACGCTCCCAGTCGCGTACTTGCCGAGCTGCTCCGCCGCGTCGGATCGGATCCACGGCTCGTGCACGCTCTGCACGAGGCGGGAGAGCGAGGGTGTAGTTTGGAATTTCGTCCCTCTCCGTCCGCGCACTGTCCCAGGACCCTTGGCCCCAGCCGTGCCCGGACCCCTCTCAAGGCCCCCGACCTCCATGCGCCTGCGCTTCCACTTCCTCCCCGCCCTCGCGGCCCTGGTGTACGTCGCGCTTCTCTCCACCGGCTGCAGCTCGACGAACGGCGGTTATCCGGCCGAAGTCGAGTCGGGTAGCTCGTCGCCGGCCCAAGCCGAAGCGGCTCCGGTCAGCCCGGACGAGACCGGCCCGGACGAGACCAGCGCGGCCGCGAGCACGGACGCCGCCCCGACCGACGACACGCTCGCGCCCGTCGCCACCCCCGCATCCGCCCCCGCCGCTGCGACCGAGCCGACGCAAGACCTCAGCGACGCCGCGCAGCTCCAGCGCCTGCGCGATGAGCGCGCCGCGACGCTCAGCGCCGAGTACGTGCGCGTCGGCGACCAGCGCCGCGACTCCGGCGACCTCCAATCGGCGGTCACCGAGTACTCGCGCGCGCTCGAAGTGAATCCCGCGAGCCGCGAGGCGCGCGAGCGCCTGAGCCAGATGCAGGCCGCGCTCGGCAACCGCTACGCCTCGATCGCCGAGCAGTACCGCGACGCGGTCGACCGCGAGACGGTGCGCCGCGCGCAGGCCCAGATGGCCGCCGAAGAGGCTTCGCGCCTGGGCGACATGGCGATGGCCCAGCAGGACTACGAAGGCGCCGCGGCCCTCTACCGCGAAGCGCAGACCATCCTGATGTACCACCCGCTGGTGGCGACCAGCAGCCTCGACGAGAAGATCGTCACCGGCAAGCTGAACAGCGCCCTCGACCAGCTCGAGGCCTCGCGCGCCGCGCGCGAAGCTCGCCTCGCCGCCGAGACGGAAGCCGACAAGGCCCGCAAGGAAGAGGACGCGCGCAAGTACCGCGAGAACCGCCTGCGCACGCGCTACCAGGACGCCAACCAGGCCTTCCTCGCCGACGACTACAAGCGCGCCGAGGACCTCGCCAACGTGATCCTGCTCGAGGATCCGGGCAACACGGCGGCCGAGAAGCTGCGCGCCGCGGCCCAGATCGCGCGCCACCGCAGCGCCGACGACGAGACCGCGCGCCGCTACCGCGAAGAGTGGCAGCGCACCTTCGACCAGCTCGACACCTCGGACGTCCCGCAGATCGACTCGCTGGTGTTCGACGACATGCGCCGCTGGCGCGAAGTCAGCGCCCGCAAGCCGCTGGAGTTCACCGGCACGACGGCCGACGCCTCGGCGGACACCGCGGTGGTGCTCGAGCGCCTCTCGTCCACGCGCTTCACGCCCAACTTCAAGGGCGCCGACGGCGGCGGCGTCGACCTGAGCGAGGTGGCCTCGTTCCTCCAGGGCGTCACCGGCGTCAACTTCATGATCTCGTCCAAGGTGCGCGAGGAGCTCGACGACGAGCAGAAGCGCGTCAGCCTCGTGCTGCCCGAGCGTTCGGTGAAGACCGTGCTCGACCTGATCGGCGAGACCAGCGAAAGCCTGCGCTGGATGATCCGCGACGGCGTGGTGATGTTCGTCACCAAGGCCGAGACGCTCGGCGGTCAACAGCTGAAGATGTTCGAGGTCCGCGACATCATCAACCCGGTCAAGGACTTCCCGGGCCGCGAGATCAACATCAGCCCCTCGGGCGGCCTCGAGTACGACGAGGAAGCTCCCGAGGAGCGTGAAGGCCTGGTCACCACCGGCGCCAACCTCGAAGAGATCATCCGCAGCAACGTCGCCGCGGCCTCGTGGAACGACGATCCGCGCAACACGGTGCGCATCACCGAGTCGGGCACGATGGTCGTGTACCAGACGCCGGAAGTGCTGGAGATGATCCAGACGCTGCTCGACGACCTGCGCGAAGCCACCGGCATCATGGTGGACATCAACACGCGCTTCCTGAAGGTCGAGGACAACTTCCTCGAAGAGGTCGGGGTCGACTTCCGCGGCCTGGGCCAGCCGGGCGCCGGCACCAACCAGTTCCTCAACGACTTCGGCGACGCGTCGACCCAGGCGGACCTCGGCCGTGAAATCGGCAACGGCACCGACCTCGGCGCGTTCTACGACGAAGGCGGAGACGGCGACATCCGCGCCCGCGTCGAGAACCTCTACGACCTCCAGCTGGGCAACCCCGATGTCATCACCGGCACCGGCGGCCTCGCGTTCCAGTGGACGTACCTGAACGACCTGCAGCTGCAGATGATCCTGCGCGCCGTCTCGAAGTCCGAGCGCCGCGAGCTGGTCACGACGCCCAAGCTGCTGGTGTTCAACAACGCCCGCGCGAACATCTCCGTCATGAACCAGGTCGCCTATGTGCGCGACTTCGACGTCGAAATCGCGCAGGCGGCCTCGATCGCCGACCCGATCGTCGACGTGGTCATGGACGGCGTGGTCCTCGACGTGCGCCCGGTGGTCTCCGCCGACCGCCGCTTCATCGTGATGGAGCTGCGCCCCACGGTCGCGACGCTCAAGCGCCCAATCCGCGAAGTGGCGACCACCCTGGCCAGCCAGAACCCGGTCACGATCCAGCTCCCCGAACTCGACATCCAGCGCGTGCGCACGACCGTTCCGATGCCGGACGGCGGCACGGTGATGCTGGGCGGCCTGAAGTTCAGCGAGAAGGAAAACGCGACCTCGTCGGTCCCGCTGCTCAACAAGATCCCGATCGCGCGCTTCCTGGTCGAACGCAAGGGCCAGTACGCGGCCAACCAGAAGCTGCTGATCCTGGTCACGGCGAACATCGTGATCCCCTCCGAGCTCGAGCCCACGCCGAGCCAGATCGGCGGCGCAGCCGCGGCGACCCAGCCGCGCTGAACCCCGCGGGCGCCTGACGGGCGCACCGACCTGCAAAATGGGGCGCCGAGCGGCTGACGCTCGGCGCCCTTTTTCGTCTCCCGTGCGCAGCTGCCCTTGTTTTGCGGGGCCTGTCGTGACGCCGCGAGGCGCCGCGCTCGGCGCGCACAATTCTCGCGGCCTCGGACTGCACGAAGCGCGTCGCACCCGCTAACCTCCTCCGCCCTCGGCGCGACAAGCGTCGGAACGTCGCACACTCGGTAGACCGAGCGCCGCGGCGCGGTAGTTCCCCTGGAGTCCCCGTCCGCCGTGCCGCGTGCAGGCAGTCGCCCCCGACCGCCGCACCACCACGAGTCCGACTGGCCTTCGTCCCCCAACGAGCCCCATGCGCAAGCTGGCCCGCACTTCCACTCGCCCGACCCTTCTGGCCCTCGCGGTCGCTTACCTGCTCTCGGGCGCCCCGCTCTCCGCGGCGCCGCAGCGCAGTGAAGTCGAGCTGCGCTCGGAGATCGCCTTCGCGCGCGGCCTCGCCTCGAACTGGGGCTTCGTCGACCTCGCGCAGGAGCTGATCGGCCGGCTCGAGTCCGGCACGCTCTCGGCCACGCTGGCCGAAGAGGTCAGCCTGCTCAAGTGCGAGACCTACTTCGCGGGCGCGAAGATCGACGCCAAAAGGCGCGAGGAGTTGCTCAAGCAAGCCATCGAGGCCTACTCCGCGTTCCTGCGCCGCTCGAGCTTGAGCGACGAGTCCAAGGCGCTCGCGGAGGCCGGCGTGGTCGAAGCTTCGGCCGCGTACGCCCGCACCCTGAGCGGACGGGTCGAGGACGCCGTCGGCGACGAGCGCGTCGCGCTCCAAGCGGAGATCCAAGAAGTACTGCAGACCGCGTCACAGCGCGCGAGCGAACTGGTGCGCGCCTACCGCTCGATCAACGCCGAAGAACGTTCGCCCGTTCAGACGCGCAAGATGTTCGAGCTCATGTTCGCGCACGGCGAAATGCTGCTGGAGCTGGGCAAGTCGCAGGCGGAAGGCGGCGCGAACTTCAACTACGCGCGCCAAGCCTTCGAGCGCCTCTCCGACGAAGCGGGAGAAGGTTCGCCGTGGAGCCTGCGCGCATTCATCGGCATCGGCGACACGTACGTCGCGGAGTCCAACTGGTCGGAGGCGGTCGCGTACTACGAGTTCGCGGTCAACTTCTCGATCCCCAAGGACAAGGCGGCGTGGACCGAGGCGAGCCGCGAGATGACACTCGACGAGAAGCAGGCGCGCTTCCTCTTCGTGCAGCTCGGCACGCCCGGCCTGGTGAAG
This sequence comes from Planctomycetota bacterium, assembly GCA_016795325.1. Classification (GTDB taxonomy): domain Bacteria; phylum Planctomycetota; class UBA1135; order UBA1135; genus WYBT01. Next base: position 143,839 of record JAEUHY010000015.1, on the reverse strand, counting down.
GCGCTGCGCGCGCAGGGCGACCCCGACTCGCAGGCCGCCGCCGTCGAGTGGTGCCTGCACCTCTACAACACCTGGCGCCGTGAGGGCCTCGATCTGGTGCAGCCCGCGGGCTACATCGCGCTGCTCGACGTGGCCCGCGCGCTGGTCGACATCGGCGGCGTGATCGGGGGCAACGCGGCCGCCGGCGAGGCGCGCTGGTTCCGTTCGCCGGAAGATGGCGTCGCGCAGGGCGTGCCCAAGCGCCAACAGCGCTCGGCGTTGGACTTCGCGCTCACCCAGGCGCAGACCGTCGCCAACGACAACAAGGGCACGACGCTGCTGGTGCGCGCGCAGCAGGTGATCGGCGAGATCATCACGCGCCCCGGCGTGCAGGTCGACCCGACGGTGCTGTTCGACGCCGCGCAGGGTGACTTCAACGCACAGGAATGGGACAAGGCCGTCACCAGCTTCAAGCGCGTGGTGTCCTCGCTCCAGCGTTCGGACCAGGCCGCGCGCGCCGAATTGATGCCCAAGGTGTTGTGGCACATCGGACGCAGCTACGCGCGCCAGGAGCGCCAGCTCGAAGCGGCGCTGACCTACGAGCACGCGCTCGAGCAGTGGACGGGCGACGGCGTGTGGGACGAGCAGAGCGCCACCGGCTTCAACGCCGCGGCCAACGCCCTCAAGCGCCAGGCGAAGGGCGACGCGACGATCGATGCGCTCGTGCGCAAGTCCGAGGAACTGCTCGCGCGCTTCTCCGGCGGCGCCGCCAACGACGTGCTGTTCCGCAGCGCGGAAGCTGCCTTCGATGCCAAGAAGTACGACGAGGCGCGCACCAAGTACCGCGAGGTCAAGGCCGGCTCGAACTACGAAAGGGCGATCGTCGGACTGGGCCTGTGTGACTTCCGCGAAGGCAAGTTCGACGCCGCGATCAAGGCCTTCGACGACTATCTGAACAAGTTTGTCCCGGACGCGAAGAACGCGACGACGGACCCGCAGAAGCTCGCCAAGCGCAAGGAAGCTCGCGCCAGTGCGACCTACTACTGGGGCCTGTCGCTGGTCAGGCTCGCCCAGCAAGGCAAGGGCAGCTTCGAGAGCGTGATCGCCAAGCTCGGCAAGTACCACGAGGAGTTCCCCGAACAAGCCGAGTTCGCGCCCGCGGCGCTGCTCCAAACGGTGAAGGCGTACTCCGAGCTCGGGCAATCCGCGCAGGTCAAGCTGGTGCTCGAAACGATGCTGACCAAGTATCCCGAACACCGCTTCACCGGCGAGGCGGCGACGGCGAGCTACGCTGCGCTCGAGAAGCGCCGCAACGAGGAGAAGGACGAAGCCAAGCGCAAGACGCTGCTGCGCGAGATGGCCGAAAACCTGCAGGTCGCCAATCGCACCGCGGCGAAGCCGGCGTACGGCAACATGCAGCGCGAAGCGAGCCACTGGATGGATCTCGGCGAGTGGGCCACCGCCGAGGAATTGCTCAAGCGCATCCGCTCACGCTTCGGCGAGGACGCGAGCCTGGCGGACAAGTTCCGCAAGGACATCCTGCCCGACCTCGGCACCGCCCTCGCGCGCCAGTACAAGGTCCAGGAAGCGGCCGAAGTGCTCGCGCCGCTGAACCCCAAGCCGCCGCCGAAGGACTCGAAGGAAACCCTCGATCCCAAGCTGCGCCCGACGAAGTCGACGGCCTGGACCTACGCGCGCGTTCTCACCGGCTGGGTCGAGATGAACACGGACGCGAGCGGGAACCTGCTCGGACCCAAGGAAGTGCCCGGCGTCGGCGGGGCGGAGAACTTCCAGCGCGGCGCCGAGATCATCAACCAACTGGCCGGCAGCGCAGAGAAGTGGACCGCGGAGTGGTTCCGCCTCAAGTTCGACCAGGCCTATCTGTTCCACCAGTGGAGCAAGATCGACAGCAAGCAGGCCGAGGTGCCCAAGCGCGAGTTGGGCTTCATCGGCGGCACCGCCAACCTCGGCACGACGTTCCGCCACCCCGAAATGCCCGAAGACCTGCGCCAGCTCTACGTGTGGCTGCTCGGACAGGTCGGCCGCTGAGGCGCAACCCGCTGCCCCGCAAGTTCCACCCGACCCGGTCCCGCGAGCCGCGTCGCCTGCGCCCCTGCTGGCGCTGCACGTGAGCTCGCCACCGAGCGCAATCTGACATCCCCCAACCTAGGAGCGACGCCCCAACTGCAGTTGTGGGCCTCGCAACCCTCGCTAGAATCCCTCCCCCTCGACGCATGCAGAACTCCCGCACGGCCCGGCTGACTTGGAGCGCCTTCGCGCGCACGCTGGCGAATCCGCGGCGGCCCGACTTCTTGCGGGCCGCTGCGAGCCCGAGTGCGTCGCACTCGAGCGCCTTCCGCGCTGCGCTGCTGGGCGGCGTGCTCGCGTTGAGCTCCACGACTTGGGCCGCGACGACGAACGCCGCGACGACCTACTCGACGACGAGCTCCGCGGCCGCGGTTGCGCCGCAGACGAAGGCCGGCGCCACGGATCAGATCTACGTCCGCGCAAAGGACGGCTCGGTCGCGCCGGTCTCCGGCGTGGTGACCAAGGACGAACTCGACAAGGTCAGCGCCACGGTCGGCGGCAAGGACAGCAACTTCGACGCGAAGCTCGTCGTGCGCGTGGCCTGGGGCGACATCCCCGCGTCCCTGCGCGACGGCCGCTCCAGCGCCGAGCGGGGCGACTTCGAAGCCGCCGTTGCGGCGCTGCGTTCAGCGGCGGGCGACTCGGCGGCGCGCGACGTGGTCAAGGCCGCGGCGCGGCTCGAGCTGGTCGACGCGCTGATCGCCTGGGGCGCCAAGGATCCTTCGCGTTTCGTCGAAGCAGTGACGGAAGCGCAGACGTTCCTCACGAGTTACCCGACCAACCGGCAGACTCCGCGCGCGCGCGCGCTGCTCGGCCGCGCGCAGTGGCTGTCCGGCAAGGCCGCCGACGGCGCCGCGACGCTCAAGGCGCTGTGGAGCGAACTCAAGGGCGCCGAGGCGACGCAGGGCTACGATGTGCGCGGCTGTCTGGAAGCCGGGCGCGACGCGGCCCGCGCCTTCCTCGAAGCAAAGGACACCCTCGCGGCGCGCGAACTGTTCCTGACGCTCGAGTCCCAGGCCGGCCCGCTGGCGGTCGGCGCCGCGGACGACGATCCGCTCAAGGCGTTCTACCAGAGCATCACCGACGAGTCCGCGCTCGGCGCAGGCTTCGTCGACCTCGCCGCTGGCCAGGCCAAACAAGCGCTCAACTTCTTCCAGAACAAGGTCAACGGCCTGGGCGCCGCCAGCTCCCTGACGGCGCGCTACGGCGCGCAGTTGGGGCTCGGCGAAGCCTTGCTGGCCGAGGGCAAGCTGCGCGAAGCCTCCATGGCGCTCGGTCGCGCTGCGGCGCTCGATCCCGAGGATCCCGACCGCGCCGCGCGCGCGCTCGTGCGGCTCGCCGAGTGCTACTCGAAGCTGCCCGACGCCGATGCGCGCACCCAGGCCTGCTCGCGCCTGAAGACCCTGCTGAACACCGCCGGCGCGACCCCTGCCGCCGCGCGCGCGCGCCAGCTGCAAAAGGACCTCGGCTGCTGAAGCCGCCCGGTCCTGCCGCCCTCGCGCCGCGGTCCCCTGCGGCGCGCTAGCTCTCCCTGCCCTCATCCCTGCCTTTCGCGGGTCCCACCACCCCCTCTCTCATCTCTCACCCACCAGGAGTCCCCGGGATATGTTCGCCAAGGTCTTGTCGCGAGCGCAGACGCTCGCCCGTCGCTCTGCTCCGGCCCTCGTCGCCGCCCTCGTGTTCGCAGCCTTCAGCGCCGCCCCGGCACTGGCTCAAGATGCAGCCGCTGCACCCGCTGCGGCCGCCGAGGACACCTCGCTGTCGATCGGTGAACTGATCGTCCTGTCGGGCTTCATCGGCTGGGTGATCATCGCGCTGTCGGTCGTCGCCCTCGCTCAGGTGATCGAAGCCTACGTCACGCTGTCGCGCGAGAAGCTCGCCCCGCCGGCGCTGATCGACGAGATCACCAGCCTGTTCGACGAGAAGCAGTACCAGGAAGCGCTCGAGCTGTGCGAGAACGAGCCGACCTTCTTCACGCGCGTCGTCGCGGCCGGCATCACCAAGCTCGGCCACCCCTACGACGTCATCATGAACTCGATCTCGGAGATGGGCGACGAAGAAGCCATCCGCCTGCACCAGAAGCTGGGTTGGATCTCCGTTCAGGCGGCCACGGCGCCGATGCTCGGACTGTTCGGCACGGTGCAAGGAATGATCGCGTCCTTCCACGTCATCGCGAACACCGCCAACCCGACCCCGGCGCAGCTCGCGTCGGGTATCTACGTGGCGCTCCTCACGACCTTCGAAGGTCTGATGATCGCCATCCCCGCGACGGCCGCGTTCGCGTACCTGCGCAACCGCCTCGTGCGCAACCTGATCGAGGTCGGCGCGATCGTCGAAGACCTCTTCGAGCGCTTCCGCACGCAGAGCTGACCTGTCCCACACCCGGCTGCGGGGGCCGCCAGACATGGCGACCACCGCAGCCGTCGGCGTGGTGGTCCCGCTGAGGGACGAACAGACGGAAACTCACCCGCAGCCGTAGGGTAGTGCTCCGCACGACGACCGGCGCGCCCCCGCGCGCAGGCGCCTGACCCCCGCGCGCCCCCGCGCGCGGACGGCCGCCCAGCCTCGGGCGAAACCGAGGCGTTCGACTTCATCGGCGCTCGAAGTCCCAGGCGCCCGACGACCGCGGCGCGCGGGACGAACGCGCACGCCCCGCACACTCCGCCCAGCACATTCGGCCCAGCACATTCCGCTGCGAGACGCCGCCGGACGTGCGACCACGCCAGCCAACGAACGGAACACCACGTGAAGCTCTCAAAGACTGACCCGGGTGGCGACATCGCGATGGACATGACGCCGATGATCGACGTCACGTTCCAGCTGATCATCTTCTTCATGCTGCTCATGGACATGAGCACGAAGGAGCTCGAGGACCTCGTGCTGCCGAAGGCCGAGAAGGCGGATCCGGACAAGCCGAACCCGGCGGATCAGCGAGCCGTGGTCAACATCACCGCCGATGGCCGCGTCCTCGTGAAGCGCGACGTGCTCTACGATCCGAAGAACGACGACGGATACGTGAAGCTCAAGGAGTTCCTCTTCCAGAAGGCCCGCCTCATGCCGAAGGCGAAGACCGAGGCGGGCGGCATGGCGCCGGACAAGCCGATCCTGGTGCGCGCGGACCAAGCCACGCCGTTCAAGTACATCCAAAAGGTGATGGAGCTGTGCGGCGATCAGAAGATCCAGATCTGGAAGATCGAGCTCGCCGCCGCCGAGGTTGCGAAGGACGCTGGCTCGGGCGCCGCCGCAGGAGGTAACTGACCATGGGACGCAAGTCGAAAGCCCCGTCGATCCCCGAAGAGATGAAGGGCGACATGACGCCGATGATCGACGTCGTGTTCCAGCTCCTGATCTTCTTCATGCTCACGATCAAGTTCAAAACGCTGGAGGGCAAGCTCTCCGCGTTCCTCCCCAAGGACGTCGGCGTGAACACCACGCCGTCGGTCCCCAAGGAGAAGATCGAGATCAAGCTCAAGGTCGAGAAGGAAGGCACCAAGCTCGACCCGCGCGAGGACCTGGCGTGGTCGGGCACCGGCCCGTACCGCTACGGACCGGACCGCATCATCAAGTACTCGATCGGCCCGAAGTCGACGACCAACATCAAGGAAGCCTACTCGCGCCTGCGCGAGCTGTACTTGGCCGACCCCGAGCAGCCCGCGACGATCGACCCGTATCCGGGCACGGTCTACGCGGACGTCGTGCTGATCCTCGACGAGGTCCTCAAGGTCGGCTACCGCGACATTTCGTTCGTCGGTGACCGCTCGGCCACGGCCGGCGCCAAGAAGTAGCGCGAGCGAGTCGCTTCCAGGCGCGGAACGATGCGCCCCCCACTGGACCTTCGGTAGGGGGTGCAACCAGCACGCGAAAGCCGCCGCGCGGCGCCTGCGAAGCGCCGCTGGACCGCGCGCCGCAACGCGCCGAACAGCGCTGTCCGCCGCCGCACTCCGCGCTTTCCAAACTTCGGCCGCGGAGCTATCTTCCGGCCCCCCAACTCACCGTTCCCTATGCCGCTCCGGCCGCGCGCCCGAGCGATCGAGTGGACGGCGCCTGTCAACCCTGCTTCTCTCCGTCCCCCCCATCGGCCGGCGTCCCCGCGGACGCGGTTCCCGCACGCTCCCAGGCGTTCGAACTCTCCCACTGCATCCAGCGGCGGGCCGAGATCGGAGCGCGAACCTGTGCGGCCGATGAACGGGTCCCATCCCCTCTCTCCTCGAGTCGAAACGTCCCCGCGATGAACAAGGTCGGCCCCGCCCTCCCGTTCACGGTGCTCCTGTCGGCAGCTTGCGCGACGACACCCAACTACCACCTCGCCTCCCTGGAATCCGGGTCCGCCGAATCCGCGAGCGACTCTGCAACTGCCGCCGGCGCGCCTTCGGGTGCTGCTGCCGGGACTGCCACTGGAACCGCCGCCCCGACAACGTCGCAGGACGGCGAGAAGGCCATCGACCTCGCCCAGGAGGCCCGCAACCTCGAGCTCGCGCGCCAGAAGAACGCGCTGATGCTCGAGCAGCACATCGCCAACGGCCGCTCGTTCATCGGCGCACTGCGCTATGAAGACGCCGAGCGCGAACTGCTCGCGGCGCTGACCATCGACCCGGCGAACGGCCAGGCCAAGCAGCTGCTCAACGAGGTCACGGCGCTGATGGGCAAGTCCCCGGCGGGCGCCACGATCCAGGACATGCAGCAGCGCCAAGCCGTGCGCGTGCAGCAGATGCAAGCCGCCGCGCGCGACAGCCTCGACGCCGGCCGCAAGCACCTCGCCCGCGGCGACTACGGCCGCGCGATCGCCGAACTCTCGATCGCCAAGAACCACATCCGCTGGGCCCCCTACTCGATCGATTGGCAGGGCATGGACAAGGAGGTCGACGACCTCCTCGACAAGGCCACCAAGAGCCGCGTCTCCCAGGAGCAGCGCCTCGTCGACGAGAAGAACGAAGAGGCCCTGAAGGCCCTGCGCGACCGGCAGCTGGCCGAGGACGGCCGCCGCGAAGCGATCATCGCCAACGTCGTGTCGCAGGCCATCGAAGCCTTCGAGGCGGCCGAGTACGAGGATGCAATCGACCTGTGCGATCAGGCGCTCCAACTCGATCCGCGCAACGAGAAGGCCACCGAAGTCCGCGACGCCGCGTTCCGCATCGGTCGCGAGCGCGTGCGCACCGAGTACATCGCGGCCAAGGTCGAGAAGTTCAAGCGCTGGCGCGAGGAACTCGCGAGCATGCGCATCCCGGAAACCGAGATCTACACGCTGCCCGACGCGAAGTTCTGGGCCGAGATCACCGAGCGTCGTTCCAAGCGCCGCGGGCTCACCGCCAGCGGCGGCCCCACGCCGACCGACATGGCGCTCCGCGCGCAACTCAGCTCGACGCGCATCCCGGGTCTCAAGGTCGCCGACGAAGACAGCCTCTCGGCGGTGATCGACATCCTGCGCACCTTCACCGGCTTGCCGCTGGTGGTCGACCCCGCCGCTGAGACGGCGGCCTCCGACGCGGGCAAGGTCTTCACCTTCGACCTGACGACGCCTATCACGGTCGAGCAGGCGCTGAGCCTGATCTGCCGCGAGGCCGGCGACGAAGGCGCGGTCACCTGGACCGTGCGGCACGACACGGTGCTGGTCACGACCAAGCTCAAGGCGCGCGCTGCGACCACGATCCTCAACCACGACGTCCAGGACCTGGTCTTCGGCCTCACCGACTTCCCGGGCCCGCGCATCGACCGTCTGCGCCTGCTGGACGACATGGAAGACGAGGACGGCGGCGGCCCCTTCGGCAGCCCGCCGGAGATCAAGCGCCCGGTGGACGTCGCGACGCTCGCGACGCTCATCAAGGAGAACGTCGAAGTCGGCTCGTGGGAAGAAGAAGGCGTGACGCTGACCGAAGGCGAGGGCTTCCTCGTCATCGTCCACACGCCCGAAGTGCAGGAGAAGGTTCAGAAGTTCCTGAACGACCTGCGCCGCTTCCAGAGCTCGCTCGTCACGATCGAGTCGAAGTTCATGAGCGTGTCGTCGAACTGGATCCAGGAGATCGGGGTCGACTTCCGCGGCATCGACAACCCGATCGCCCCGTTCAAGGACCTCGACGACGTCACCAACGGTCTCGATGACCAGGCGTCGCGCGGTTTGGACAACGGCGGCCTGGGCGCGGCCTCGGGCACGCCCTCGTCCGGTGTGTTCTACAACGACGGCGCCGACGGCCAGTTCGGCGTGCGCACGGAGAACTTCTTCGGCACGCCCTTCGGCGACAACGGCTCGCTCTCGGCCGTCGCGCGCCCGCTCGGCAGCGCGCTGTCGACCGCCGGCGGCATCACCACGCAGCTCACGTTCCTCAACGACCTCGAGCTGTCGGCGATCCTGCGCGCGGTGGAGAAGAACGCGGACTTCCAGCTGATCAACACCCAGATCCTGTCGGTCCACAACACGCAGCGTTCGCACGTCGCGGTGATCAACCAGCGCGCGTTCATCCAAGACTTCGACGTCGAAGTGGCGCAGTTCTCGGCAGTGGCCGACCCGCAGATCAACGTGCTGCACGAGGGCGTGGTGCTCGACGTGCGCCCGACGATCCACCACAACCGCAAGTACCTGACGCTGGAGATCCAGCCGACGGTGGCCAAGGTCGTGGCGCTGCGGCCCTTCTCGACGACGCTCGGCGGCAACACGCTGCCGGTCATCTTCGAGTTGCCCGAACTCGAAGTGCAGAGCCTGTTCACCAGCGCCGTGATCCCCGATGGCGGCTCGCTGCTGCTGGGCGGCCTGTCGAACATCCGCAACGTCGAGCGCCGCGCCGAAGTGCCCTGGCTCGCCAAGCTCCCGCTGGTGGGCTTCCTGCTGAAGCAGGAAGGCTACAGCGACGAGAACAAGTCGCTGATGATCGTCATCCGCGCGAGCATCACCGACGCGCGCGACAAGACCGAGGAACTCGAGAACCGCATGCGCTGAAAAGCGCCGTCGGCAGCGAGGCCCCGCGCCTCAGCCAACACGAGCGGGCTCCGCGCGACACACGCGCGGGGCCCGCGCTGTTTTCCGCCGCTGGGCGGCCCGCTCTCCATCCACCGCGCCGGCCGCTCGCAACGGCGCCCGCCCCGACGCTAGCCTACCTAGCCTCGCGCCATGGGTTCCCTCGACGCCGTCCTGTTCGACATCGACGACACGCTGTGCCCGACGACCGCGTTCGCGGCCCGGGCGCGCCGCAACGCCGTGCGGGCGATGCTCGCCGCCGGCGTGCGTGCAAGCGAAGACGCGGTCTACCGCGAGCTCGAAGAGGTCATCGCGGAGTTCTCGTCCAACTACGAGCATCACTTCGACAAGCTGCTGTTGCGCCTGGACCCGCGCGCGATCGAGGGCCTCAACCCGGCGCTGGTCGTCGCCGCCGGCGTCGCGGCCTACCACGACACGAAGTTCCGCGAACTCGCGCCCTACCCGGGCGTGCTCGAACTGTTCCGCGACCTGCACGAGCGGCGCGTCGTGCTCGGAGTGGTCACCCACGGACTGACCTCGAAGCAGGCGGAGAAGCTGGTGCGCCTGGGGCTGGTGCCCTACATCGATCCGCGCGCGATCTTCATCTCCGACCAGATCGGCGTGGCCAAGCCCAACCCCAAGCTCTACTCGGCGGCGCTGCACGGACTGCGGCTCTCGCCGGCGCGCGCGATGTACGTGGGCGACAACCCGCGCAACGACGTGGCGCCGCCGCGCTCGCTGGGCATGCGCACCTGCTGGGCGCGCATGTCGGGCAAGTTCGCCGCGCCGAACGGGCCGCTCGAGCAGCCCGACCACGAGGTCGCAGACTTCGCGCAGCTGCGCGAACTGCTCGAGGGCCGTTACGGCCTGGTGTGAGGCGCGGGCCAGCGCAGGCGCGCGCCCCACAGCTCGCGGGTGTGCTCGCTCGCAGGCGCGCCGAAGACCTGCGCCGGCGGCCCCAGTTCCACGAGCGCTCCGGCGTGGAGCACGCCGACGCGGTCGGCGCACCGCCGCGCAACGGCCAGATCGTGCGTGACGAACAGCACGCCCAGCCCGCGCGCGCGGCGCAGCTCGCCGAGCAGCTCCAGGATCTGCGCCTGAACGGACGTGTCGAGGGCGGAGAGGATTTCGTCGCACACCAGCACGCGCGGCTGCGCGGCCAGCGCTCGAGCGATGGCCGCGCGCTGGCGCTGGCCGCCGGACAGTTCGTGCGGCGCCGCCAGCAGCTGCTCGCGGCCCAGTCCAACGCGTTCGAGCAACTCGAGCGCGCTCGAGCGCGGCTGCGGCCCCAGCGCCAGCACCTCCTCGAGCACCGCCCCGATGCGGCGACGCGGGTTGAGCGAGGCTCCGGCGTCTTGGAACACGAGCTGGATCGCGCGCGCACCGCTCGCCTCGCTGAGCCGCACCGTTCCGCTGCAGGGCGTGAGGCCCGCGACCGCGCGCGCGAGCGAGGATTTGCCGCTCCCCGACGCGCCGACGAGCGCCAGGAACTCGCCGCGCCCCAGGTCGAAGCTGACCTCGCGCAGCGCGTCGAGCGGCGGCCCGCGGCGGCGCGAGTAGCGCACGCTCAACGAGCGCACGCTGAGCAGCGCGGCGGCGGAACTCATCGCCCCGCTCCTTCGGCGCGCGGCGGGCAGGCCAGTTCACGCCCCGGCGCAAGCTTGAGCAGGGTCGGCCGCGAACTGCGGCAAGCGCCGCGCGCCAGCGGACAACGCGCTGCAAAGGCGCAACCGTCGCGCTCCAACGCGCCCTGCGGCGCGGCGCCGGGCAGCCCGCGCAGCGGCTCGTCGAAGGGCTCGCGCGCAGCGCACGCCGCGATCAAGGCCTCGGTGTAGGGATGGCGCGGCGCGAGGAGCAGCTCGCGCGCCGGACCACGTTCGACCACCGTCCCGGCGTACATCACGCTCAACGCGCCGCCCAGCTCCGCGGCCGCCGCCAAATCGTGCGTCACCATCAGCACACCCAGCCGCTCGCGCTCGACGAGGCTGGCGAGCAGCGTGACGATGCGCCGCGCGAGCAACGCGTCGAGGCTGGCCGTCGGCTCGTCGGCGATGAGGTAACTGGGCCCCGTCGCCAGCGCGCAGGCCAGCTGCACGCGCTGGCGCATGCCGCCGGAGAGCTCGTGCGGCAGGCGCGCGAGCAAGTCGACGGGCGCGTCGAACCCCACGCGCGCGAGCAGCTCGAGAACGCGTTCACGGCCGGCGCCCTCGCGCGCGGCGCCGAGCGCTGCGCGCAGGTGGCGCTCGACACTGAGCCGCGGGTCGAGGGCCTGCGCCGACTCCTGCAGCAGCAGCCCGACGCGCCGACCGCGCAGCTCGCGCAGCGTCTCCGGCCGCTCGAGCGACCAAGCGCGGCCGTCGAGTGTGTAGCTCGCGGCCTCCCGCCGGCCGCCGGTCCGCACCAGCCCGAGCAGCGCGAGCGCCAGCGAGCTCTTGCCGCAGCCGGACTCGCCGACGATCGAGTGCGCCGCGCCGCGCTCCAGGCGCAGGTCGACTCCGGCGACGGCGCCGCGCCAGCCCGAGCGCGTCGCGTAGCTCACGCGCAGTCCGCGCACCTCGAGCGCCTCGCTCACGCCGCCTCCCGCAGTTCGAGGCGTTCGCGCAAGGCGTCGCCGAGCGCGTTCGCCGATGCAACCGCGGCGAACACGAGCAGTCCGGGGCCGAGCAGGATCCAGGCGTGCTCCACCGCGCTCGACTCGCGCAGCACGGCGCCCCACGACGGCACGGGCGGCTGCACGCCAAAACCCAGGAAGCTCGTCGCCGACTCGGCCAGCACCGCGCCGCCGAGCGCGAAGGCGCCCGACACGAGCGCGGGCGCGAGCGCGTTGGGCGCGATGTGCGCGAACAGCACGCGCGCCGGGCTCAGTCCGCTCGCGCGCGCGGCGAGCACCCACTCGCGCTCGCGCACCGCGCGGACCTGGGCGCGCACTAGGCGCGCGACGCCGGTCCAGCTCACGGCGGCGATCACGAGCGCCGTCGCAACCTGCGGATGCACGCCGTGCGCGGGCAGCAGGGCGACCGCGACGAGGATCAGGAACAGGCTCGGAAACGACTGCAGCGTCTGCGCGACGAACAGGAACAGCGTGTCGAACGCGCCGCGCGAAACGCCCGCGAGCAGGCCGGCGACGACGCCGAACGCGAGCAAGGCGAGCACCGCGGAGAACGCGACGCCCAGACTCACTCGGCCGCCCCACAGCACGCGTGCGAGCACGTCGCGGCCGAGCGAGTCGGCGCCGAGCAAGTGGCGTCGCCAAGAGTTCAGCGAGGGCTCGCCGGCGCGCACCTCGACGGGCCGAGTAGCGCCCGCGGCGCCGGCGCGCGCGCCGCGCATGTAGCGCCCCTGCGCGTCGAGTTCCGCGCCGGGCAGCCAGGTCGGCGGACGCAGGGCCTCGCCCAGGCGCGTCTCGTCGAAGCCGTAGGGCACCGGCGCGAACAGCGCGCGCTCGACGAGCACGTCGCCGGCGACGATCGCGAGCTTGACGTCGCGCGTCGCCAGGCCCGGCGCCGCACGCAGGCCGAGCGTGAGTGCGACGGCGAGGAACGAGAGCGCGCCGAACGCGAGCGCTGCGGCGCGCGCGCTCAGGCCGCGCAGCACGGCCCACGCCGCCAGCGGCAGCAGCAACGCGAACCACCAGGTCCAGAAGGACAACGCGGCGAACAGCGGCCAGCTCGCGCTCGTGCGCCAGGGCGCGGGCAGGTTGGCCGCGTGAGCGCGCGCGGCGGCCGACGGCGCAGAACTCGCCTCTTCCGCGGGCTTCGGAGCGTCGTCCGAGCGCCTCGGCGAAACAACACCGACGAGCGCGGCATCGACAGCCTCGGCGAGCGCGTCGAGTTCGCGCAACGCTCCGTCCAGGCGCACGTCGAGCTGCACGTCGAGCTGTGCGTCGGGCTGTGCGTCGGGCTGCGCGTCGGGCTGCGCGTCGGGCTGCGCGTCGGGCTGCGCGTCAGGCTGCGCGTCAGGCTGCGCGTCAGGCTGCGCGTCAGGCTGCACATCGGGGGCGCCGCGCGGCGCGCCGGAGAGCGAGTGCACGGCCTGCGCCGCGCGCTCGACGTGTGCGGCGAGATCACTGCGCGGATCGAGGCTGCGTTCGAGCAACTCGAAGCGCAGCTGCAAGCTCGCCAGCGCGTCCGCGCGCCGCGGCGCGCGCCCTGCGTCCGGGTCGGGCTCGGCGAGCGACTCGCGCCACTCGCGCGCGAGGGCCGGCAGCGCCGCGCCGGCCGAGCGCAGCGCGCGCACGTCGAGCGCGCGCAGGTAGAGCGGTGCAGCGCTCGCCAGAAAGGGCGCGTAGACCGCGCTCGCCACGAGCGCGAGCAGCGTCCACAGGGCGCAGCGCGCGCCCAGACTGCGCGGCCAGCGGCGCGTGTTGCGCGTCGGCTCAGTCAAGCCGCACCCTCGGATCGATCCAAGCCTGCGCGAGGTCGCTCGCGAGGTGCCCCAGCGCGGTGAGCAGCGCCGAGAGCAGGACGCACGCTGCGACGACGCCGTACTCGCGCCGCATCAGACCGTCGTAGGCGTACTTGCCCATGCCCGGCAGCTCGAACACGGTCTCGATCACCACCCAACCGCCCACCAGCCAGGGCAGCGTCTGCCCCACGAGCGTGACGAGCGGCGTGAGCGCGTTGGGCACGACGTGGCGCCACAGCACCTGGCGTTCGCTGGAGCCGCGCGCGCGCGCGCACAGCACGAAATCCGCGTCGAGCACCTCGAGCACGCTCGAGCGCGCTTGGCGTGCGACGTAGGCCAGCGACGGCGCCACGAGGGCGACGAGCGGCAGCACGGCGTGGGCGAGCGTGTCGAGCGCGTAATGCAGCGGCGCCGCGGAGTCCGCGTCGCGTCCGTGCAAGCCGACGACCGGCAGCCAGCCGAGGCCGCCGCCGCCGAGCAGCGACTGCAGCGCCATGCCCAGCCAGAACGTCGGCAACGCGTAGAGCGCGAACAGCAGCACCTCGAGCGTGCGCGCGATCGCCGTTCCGCGGCGCACGGCGAGCAGCACGCCCAGCGGCCAGCCGATCCCGAAGATCAGCGCCGCCGCGGCCAGCGACATGGGCACGGTGATGGCGAGCCGCTGGGCGAGCTCGCCGGCGATCCCCACGGACGGGCGCAGCAACTCGCGCCCCAGATCTCCCGCGAGAAGCCCGCCCCAAGGCTGTTCGCCGCTGCCGCCGAACCAGGCGTGGCCACGCGGCGAGAGGTCGAAAGGTCCGAGGTAATCGAGGTACTGGCGCCACAGCGGCGCGTCGAGCAGGTGCTCGGCGCGAAAGCGCTCGAAGGCCGCGGCGTCGACCGCACCGGGGTCCGCGCCCTCGCCGCCGAAGCGCAGCGCTGCGCCGTCGCCGGGCAAGAGGTGCAGCAACGCGAACGTGAGGAGCGTGATCCCCAGCAGCGTGGGGAGCAGCACAAGCAGCCTGCGGAGCACGGCGCGCGCCAACCGGCTCACTCCGCGAGCCGCCACTCGCGCAGCGCGAAACCGGGGTCGAGGCGCGAGGCGCGAAAGCCCGTGATGCGGCGCGAGAGCGCGTAGCGCTTGGGCACGGTCACGCCGTACATGTACGGCTGCAACGCGTAGAGCCGCGCCTGGATGGCGTGCATCAGCCGCGTGCGTTCGGCGCGGTCGAGTTCGACCTCGACACGTTCGATCCAGGCGTCGATCTGCGCGTCGGAGAACGAGCAGTAGTTGTTCGTGTCTTCGCCGATCGTGCGCGAGTGCCAACGCGCCGCGGGATCGTTGTCGACGGGCATCGTCCAGGCCAGCACGACGGCGTCGAAGTTGCGCCGCTTGACGCGCTCGGAAAGGCTCGGCCAGTCGAAGCTCTCGATCGCGACGCCGATGCCCACGCGGCCCAGGCTCTCCTGCAAGCGCTGCGAGAGGCTCTCGCCGGTCTGGTTGCCGGCCTGCAGCGCGAGCGCGAACTCGAACCGCTCGCCGTTCTTGTCCAGACGTCCGTCGCCGTCGCGGTCGATCCATCCGGCCTGCGCGAGCAAGCGCGACGCTTCGCTCGGGTCGCACGGCAGCGGCGCGAGCGATTCGTCGTAGTCGGCGCCGGTGTCGACCCACTCCGCGGTCACGCGCCGCGCCATGCCGCGGTAGAAACTCGCGATGAATTCGTCCCAGTCGAAGGCGAGCGCCAGCGCGCGGCGGACCGTCGGATCGCGGAAGCGCTCGCGCTGCAGGTTCCAGGCGATGAAGGTCGCGATCGGCGTGTAGAACGCGCCCTTTTCGAAGCGCTCGGCGAAGGCGACCGACGATCCGACCTCGCCCAGGTAATCGTCCGCGTGCAAACGCGCGGAGAAGTCGAGTTCGCCGGCGAGCAGCGCCTGGAACGCCGCCCGGTCGTCGGAGATCGGCCGCAGCCGCACGCGCGCGAGTCCAGCGGCGCGCTGGGGATCGAAGTAGCGCTCGAAACGCTCGAGTTCGAGGAACTCGTTCGTGAAGTTCGCCACGCGGAAGGGCCCCAGTCCGACCCAGTCGCGGTTGCAGCGGTGCGTGTTCACGTAGCGCGCCTGCTGCTCCTCGCTCGCGTCCGGCGCGTAGTCGCGGTTGTCGGGATCGTGCAGGTCGTACAGATGCCGCGGCAGGATGGCGAGCGCTTCGATCGACTCCAGAGAACCGAAGTACGTCTGGTCGTATTCGAAGCGCACGACGAAGGGCGCGGGCGAACTCGCGGCGACGAGCCTGTCGTACTGGACGCGCTTGGCGCCGGCCTCGACGAGCGGATTGCGCGTCATGCGCCAGGTGAACAGCACGTCCTGCTCGTCGAAGCGTTCGCCGTCGTGCCACAGCACGTCGCGGCGCAGGTCGAAGGTGTACGCGGCGCCGCGCACGACGCGCGCGACCTCCTCCGCAGACACTTCGCGCGCGTCCGCGGACGCGCTCGACTTCACACGCCAGCCTTGCGCGAGCGCTTCGACTTCGCCGTACAAGCGCTCGCCGCTGGTGAGCACGAGCGCGTCCTCACGCCGCCATTGCGTGCAGAGCACCGGACGCAACTCGAGCGTGTGCGGATCGCGCGTGAGCAGCGCCTCGTGCGTCTCGCGCTGCAGCCGCCGGCACATGGCCGAGTTGTCGAGCAAGTAGTTCAGGCTCTGCGGGAGCGCGTCGGCGTGGACAACCACGCTCGTCTCTCTCGCCCGCGCCGGAGCAATGGCGGCGTCGCCCGACGACGCGCCGCGGTCGCACGCCGCCCCGAGCAGGGACAGCAGCAGCGCGCCGGCGCAATGCCGAAGGGCGCGTGGTGCGCGAGGGGAAAGCGTGATCAGGCTCATGCGACGCGTCCCCGATTACACCATCGAGCGCAGGCCGGCTACAGCGCGCGCGATTGCCTGGCCGCGGTCGAGGGCTACCATGCCCCGCCCGATGATGGCGCATGCACCTGCGGTCTGGATTCGCCGCACGCTGGCTGCGCTGCTGGTCGCGCTGGTCGTCGGCGCCGTCCTCGCGTCGGCGCTCGGAACGCGGCGCGAACGCGCCGATTTCGTGTTCACCGGCGGCGGCGAGGTGCGTTCCCTGGATCCGCACGCGGCCACGGGCATCCCCGAGGGCCGCGTCATCCGCGCGCTGTTCGAGGGGCTGGTGGTGCGCGACCCGCAGACGCTCGCGCCGGCGCCGGGCTGTGCGGAGACCTGGGAGGTCAGTCCCGACGGGCGGACGTACACCTTCCACCTGCGGCCGGACGCGCGTTGGTCGAACGGCGACCCCGTGACCGCGGCCGATTTCGTGTGGAGCTGGACGCGCTTGCTCGAGCCGCGCACCGCTGCCGAGTACGCGGCGCAACTGTGGTGCGTCGAAGGCGCGCGCGAGTTCGCGAGCGGCGGCGATGGCGCGCGCGATCCGACGCTCCTGGGCCTGCGTGCGCTCGACGAACGCACGTTCGAAGTGCGCCTCGCTGAAGTGCAGCCGCGCTTTCTCGACGTGCTGTGCTTCTACGCCTTCGTTCCGCTGCACCGGGCGAGCATCGAAGCGCTCCAGGCGCGCCATCCGACGAGCTGGGGCACGCTGTGGACGCGGCCCGAGCATTTGGTGAGCAATGGCGCGTACTACCTCGCCGAGCGCCGGATCCACGAGCGCATCCGCCTGGCGAAGTCGCCGCACTATTGGGACGCCGACGGCGTCGCCATGCGGACGATCGACGTGCTCGCGCTCGAGAGTTGGAGCAGCGCGCTCAACCTGTACCTCACCGGCGAGATCGACTGGGTCGACGGCGCGATCCCCTCCAACCTCGTCGGACAGCTCACGCAGCGTGAGGACTTCCGCGCGACGCCCTACTTGGGCGTGTACTTCTACCGCGTCAACACCACGCGGCCGCCGCTCGACGACGTGCGCGTGCGGCAGGCGCTCAGCCGCACGGTGCGACGCGCGGAGATCACGAACAAGGTGCTCAAGGCGGGCCAGGCGCCCAACCACTCGTTCACTCCGTGGGGACGCATCGGCGACTACGTCGCGCCCGCGATGGCGCCCGGAGACCCGGCTGCGGCGGCCAGCCTGCTCGCGGCCGCAGGCTTCGCGACTCCCGCGTCGAAAGGCGCCGGCAAGCCGTTCCCCAAGCTCGAGCTGCACTTCAACTCGAGCGAGACGCACCGCGCGCTTGCGGAGGTCGTCGCGCACCATTGGAAGCAGGCGCTGGGCATCGACGCGAAGCTGCGCAACCAGGAGTGGAAGGCGTTCCTGAGCGCGCAGTCCTCGCTCGACTACGACCTCTCGCGCTCGTCGTGGATCGGCGACTACGCCGACCCGGGCAACTTCCTCGAGATCTGGACCTCCGACAGCCCCAACAACCGCACGGGCTGGAAGAACGCACGCTACGACGAGTTGATCGCCCGGGCGCGAGGCACGTTGGTCGGAGCGCAGCGCAACGCCCTGTACCGCGAGGCGGAACAGATCCTGCTCAACGAGTTGCCGTGCATCCCGATCTACTCGTACGTGAGCCAGAACCTGGTGAATCCGCGCCTGGGCGGCTTCGACGACAACGCGCTCAACGAGCCCTCGCTGAGCCGGCTGTACTGGCGCGACGGCGTCGAGCTCGACGCGGCGCGCAAAGCCGACAAGCGCGGCAAGAAGCGCGCGCCGGCGCCTGGGCCGATCAACGGACTGCGCTCGCCGCGCATGGACGCGCTGCTGTTCGACGCATCGGGCGGCGCGCAGGGGCGTCCGCTGAACGAGGAGCAGCGCTGATGTTGCGCTTCCTCGCACGCCGCGCCGCATGGTTCGCGCTGACGACCTGGGTCGTGATCACGCTGGCTTTCTTCCTGCTGCGCGCGGCGCCCGGCGGTCCGTTCTCCAGCGAGCGCAAGCTCCACCCCAGCGTCGAAGCCGCGCTGCGCGAGCAGTACCACCTCGACTGGCCGCTGTGGAAGCAGTACCTGCACACGCTGGGACCGCTGAACCTCGACGAACGCGGCTGGCTGGGCGACGGGGCGGACCCGTTCGGCGGCGTGCTGGCCGGCGATTTCGGGCCTTCGATGCAACACCGCGACGTGTCGGTGAACGACGTGCTCGCGAGCTCGCTGCCGATCTCGATCACGCTCGGCTCGCTCGCGCTGGCGCTGGCGCTCGTGCTCGGCCTGAGCGCCGGTGTCGCTTCGGCGCACTCACCGGGCTCGAAGCTCGACCAGTCGGTGCGCGCGCTCGCCACCGGCGGCCTGGTGCTGCCGAACTTCGTGCTGGCGAGCTTGCTCGTGCTCGTGTTCGCGTTCTGGATCCCGGTGCTGCCCGTCGCGGGTTTCGGAACTCCGCGCCACCTCGTCCTTCCGTCGCTCGCGCTGGCGCTGCCCTTCGCCGCGTACATCGCGCGCCTCTCGCGCGCCGGATTGCTCGAGACGCTCTCCAAGGACTACATCCGCACTGCGCGCGCCAAGGGCGCCTCGCGAGCGCGCATCCTGTGGAAGCACGCGATGCGCGGCGCGCTGGCGCCGGTCGTGTCGTACCTCGGACCTGCGGCGGCCGGCGTGCTGACCGGAAGCCTCGTGATCGAGCGCATCTTCGCGATCCCCGGCGCGGGCACGCACTTCATCGCCAGCGCGCTCAACCGCGACTACACGCTCGCGATGGGCGTGACCGTCGTCTACGCGGTGCTCGTGTTCGGCTTCAACACGTTGGTCGACGTCGCGTACACGCTGCTCGATCCGCGCCTGGACCTGGAGCAGGAAGCGTGAGCGAGCGCAGCGCCTCCAGCACGCCGAGTTGGTTCCGCGACGCGGACTACGAGTTCGCCGCCGTGCAGATCGAGCGCCTGCGCCCGGAGAGCCCGTGGCGCAAGGCGCGTGAACGCCTGAGCCAACGCGCGTCCGTGCGCTGGAGCCTGCGCTTCCTGGTGTTCCTGGCGCTGCTCAGCTTCCTGGCGCCGCTGCTTCCGCTGCCGTCGCCGGCCGCCATCACCGTCGCGGCCGAGCCCGCGCCGCCGGTCGCGCCCTGGAGCGCGCTCGGCGACCACAAGTTCGTCCCGGAGTACTGGGATCTGAATCCGCTCGACCGTGCGCTCGTCAGCGTGCGCACGTCGCTGTTCGGCAAGTGGCGCACCGGACCGTGGCTGGGCACGGACGCGCTCGGCCGCGACGTGCTCGCGCGCGTGGTGTGGGGCAGCCGCACCTCGCTGCTCGTCGCGTTGTGCGCGGCGCTCACGAGCCTGGTTGTCGGCGTCACCTGGGGCGCGCTGGCGGGCCTCGTCGGCGGACGCCTCGACAACGTGCTCATGCGCATCGTCGACGTGCTGTTCGCCGTGCCGACGATCTTCATCGTGATCTTCACGCTGAGCTTCCTCGACGCGCCCAAAAGCGCCGTCGGCGAGGCGTCGTTGCTCTCGCGCGAACAGGTCTTCTTCCTGGTCGTCGGCGCGGTCTCGTGGCTCTCGATGGCGCGTGTGGTGCGCGGGCAAGTGCTCGAGCTCAAGCGCTCGGCGTTCGTGGAAGCGGCGCGCATCGCGGGCGCTTCGACGCCCTGGATCCTGCGCGTGCACGTGCTGCCGAACGTGCTGGGCCTCGTGATCGTCAACCTCACGCTCACCCTGCCGTCGGTGATCCTCTACGAGGCGTTCCTGTCGTTCCTCGGCCTGGGAGTCGAACCGCCGAAGGTCAGCTGGGGACTGCTCGCCGCAGAAGGCGCGGAAGCACTGAACCCGCTCGAGAGCTACGTGTGGTTGATCGCTGCGCCGGCGCTCGTCATGGCCTTGACGCTGTTCGCGCTGCAGACGCTCGGCGACGGCTTGCGCGATGCGTTCGGCGTCGAGGAGCGCAGCGAACGATGAGCCTGCTCGAGGTCAAGAACCTGCGCGTGCGCTTCGACACGCGCCGCGGGCCCGTGCAAGCCGTCGAGCACGTGTCGCTGCGTGTCGAACGCGGCGAACTCGTCGCGCTCGTCGGCGAGTCGGGCTCGGGCAAGTCGGTGAGCGCGCTGGCGCTGCTCTCGCTGCTTCCTCGCCCTCCCGCTGTGGTCGAGACCGGCGAAGCATGGTTCGAGGGCCGCAACCTGCTGGCGCTGGGCGAACGCGAGCTGCGCCGCGTGCGCGGAGCGCAGATCGCGCTCGTTCCGCAGGATCCGAACACGGCGCTGCACCCGCTGTACACCATCGGCGACCAGATCGTGGAAGCGCTGCGCCTGCACCGCGAGCTCTCGTACGCCGCGGCCCGCGAGCTCGCGGCCCAGGCTCTCGCCGAAGTCGGCGTCCCCGCGCCGCGCGAACGGCTCGACGCTTATCCGCACGAACTCTCCGGCGGCCTGCGCCAGCGCGCGATGATCGCCATGGCCATCGCGCTCGAACCCAAGCTGCTCATCGCCGACGAGCCGACGACGGCGCTCGACGTGACGGTGCAGGCGCAGATCCTCAAGCTGCTCGCGCGCCTGCGCCGCGAGCGCGACCTCGGCGTACTGCTGATCACGCACGACCTCGGCCTGGTCGCGCAGTACGCCGATCGAGTCGGCGTCATGTACAGCGGCGCGATCGTCGAGAGCGGCCCGACGCGCGAGCTGTTCCGCGCTCCAGCGCACCCCTACACGCGCGGCTTGCTCGCGAGCGCCAGGTCGCTCGACGGGCCGCAGGGCGCGAAGCTCGAGTCGATCGGCGGCCTTCCGCCCGACCCGCTCGCGCCGCCTCCGGGCTGCGCTTTCGCGGCGCGCTGCGCGTTCGCCGTCGAAGCCTGCACACGCGCGCGCCCGCCCTCGCTTCCTCCCGGCGGCCTGCGTGCGCTCGCCAGCAGCGGCGTGGACGTCGACATCGCCGCGGAGCGCCGCGTGGCCTGCTTCGAGCACGAGCGCGTGCTCGCCCGCGCGGGGGATCTGGCGTGAGCGCACCGCTTTTGGAGCTGCGTGACCTGCACGTGCGCTTCGCTGCGCGCCGCGGAGGTTGGTTCGAGCCGCGGCGCGAGCTGCACGCCGTGCGCGGCGTCGATCTGCGCCTGGAGCGCGGCGGCGCGCTGGGTTTGGTCGGCGAGTCCGGCTGCGGCAAGAGCACCGTGGCGCGCGCCGTCGTCGGCCTGCAACGTCCGTCGAGCGGCGGCGTGTTCATCGAGGGCCTCGAGCGCGCCAGCGCGCGCGGCGCCCGGGCGCGCGAGCTGCGCCGCCGCGTCAGCATCGTGTTCCAGGACCCCTACTCGTCGCTCGACCCGCGCTTGCCGGTGAGCGCCAGCGTGCTCGAGCCGCTCGCGATCGACGGCCGACTCCGGCCGCGCGCGCGGCGCATGCGCGTGCTCGCGACCTTCGAAGCCGTGGGGCTCGACGCAGCCCTGTACCACCGCTACCCGCACGAACTCTCGGGCGGCCAACGTCAACGCGTAGCGATCGCGCGCGCGCTCGTGCTCGAGCCCGCCTTGCTCGTGTGCGACGAGCCGACCAGCGCGCTCGACCTCTCGGTGCGCGCACAGATCGTCAACTTGCTCGACGAGTTGCGCGCGCGCTTCGGCTTGGCGCTGCTGTTCATCTCGCACGACCTCGCGGTGGTGCGGCGGCTCGCCGACGAGATCGCAGTGATGTACCTCGGACGAGTTGTCGAGCGCGCTCCCGCGCAGCAGCTGTTCGACGCGCCGCGCCATCCGTACAGCAAGGCGCTGCTCTCGGCCGTGCTCGCGCCACGTCCCGGTGCGCACGAGGAGCGCATCGTGCTCGCCGGCGAGCCGCCCTCGCCGCTCGCACCGCCGACGGGCTGCGCCTTTCATCCGCGCTGCTTCGCGCGCGAGCGCGTGGCGCAAGATCGCTGCGAACGCGAGTCGCCGGAGCTCTCGGCGCGCGGGGCGCAACGCGTGTGCGCATGCCACTTGACGGACGCGCCTTGAGGCGCGTGCACGGCGTCACTGCCCCAGCACGTGCAGCACCACGCCGCGCGTGTGCGGCCGCGTGCGGTGCTCGACCAGGTAGAGCGCCTGCCAAGTTCCGAGCGCCAGCGCCCCCGCGACGATCGGGATCGACACGCTCGCGCCGGTTAGCACGCTGCGCAGGTGCGCGGCCATGTCGTCGGGCCCCTCGTCGTCGTGCTCGTAACGCGCATCGCCATCCGGTGCGATGCGCTCGAGCCAGGCCAGCAAGTCACGCTTCACCGCCGAATCCGCGTTTTCCTGCACGCACAGGCTCGCCGAGGTGTGCGCGCAAAACGCGACGAGCACGCCCGTGCGCACCTGCGCGTGCGCGACGACACGGGCCGCCTCGCTCGTGAGATCGACGAAACCGCGGCCGCGGGTGCGCACCTCGACGCGTTCCTGGTGCTGCTTCACGCCGGCCCCGCGCTGGCGAGCACGCGGCACGCGCGCGTCTTGACCACGACGAACACCGCAGCGCCGCGCGTGAGCTCGAGTTCGTCGATCGCGGCCTCGGTGAGCTCGACCCACAGCGGTTGGCCGGCGAGTTCGACGCGCAGTCGCGCCGCCGGTCCGCGGACCACGTCGTCGACGCGTGCGGGAAGCACGTTGCGTGCGGACAAGCCCCTGGGCGCCGCACGTGCGACGAGCACGTCGTCGGCGCGCACCGAGATGACGGCGCACTCGCCGGGCGCGAGCTCCGTGCGCGGGACTTCGAGCACGACGCCGCCGAGGTCGACGCTCGCGCTCGAGGCGCCGACGGCGCCCACGCGGCCACGCAGCACGTTCTCGAAGCCCTCGTCGAGCTCGCCGCCGGGCGCGAGCACTTGGGACGGAGCACCGCGCGCGACGACGCGCCCCTCGCGCAAGACGAGCACTTCATCGCACACGGCGGCGATCTCCGTCGGATCGTGACTGACGAGCACGAACGGCGCGCCGAACTCGCGCTGGGCGCGCAGCAAGTAGGGCAGGATGCGCCGACGCAGCGGCCGGTCCAAGGCGCCGAACGGCTCGTCGAGAAGCAGCAAGCGCGGACGTGCGCACAACGCGCGGCCGAGCGCGACGCGCTGGCGCTCACCGCCCGACAGCGTGGCCACGCCGCGCGTGCGCAGCGGCTCGATCTCGAGCACACGCAGCACGCGCTCCACCAAGGCTTCGTCGCCCGTGCAGCCAAAACGCAGGTTCGCTTCGACATCGAGGTGCGGGAACAGCAGCTGGTCCTGCGGCACGTAGCCGACGGCGCGCCGCGCGGCGTCGAGCTCGACACCACGCTCGCTGTCCAGCCACGTCGCGCCGTCGAAGCGAATCCGCCCGCGCGCGCCGCGGCGCCAACCGGCCAGGGCTTCGACGAGCGAGGACTTGCCCGAACCGCTGGGGCCGACGACGCCGAGCGCGCGGGAGTTGGTCGCATGCTCGAGCGCGAGCGTGAAGCCCGTGAGCGGCAGCGTGAGCTGGATCTCCAGCGTTGTGCTCATCACACCGCGCTCCGCGAGCGACGCAGGAACCACTCGGAAGTCCAGACCGCCACGAATCCCAGCAGCGCGCTCCAACCGGCGAGTTGCACCGCGCGCGCGTCGTCGCCGACCTGCAGCGCGTCGAAGATCCCCGTCGCGAGCGTCTGTGTGCGGCCGGGGATGTTGCCGGCCACGATCACCGTGGCGCCGAACTCGCCCAGCGAACGACTGAAGCCGATCAGCAGCGCTGCGATCAGCCCGTTGCGCGCCAGCGGCAACGTGACGCGCCAGAGCACCGCCGCGCGCGAGGCCCCCAGCGAAGCGGCCATGTGCTCGAGTCGCGGCGGCACGTTCTCGAAGGCCACACGCGCGGTGCGCACGACGAGCGGAAAGCTCATCACCGCGGACGCAAGCACTGCGCCGCGCCAGGTGAGCAGCACGTCGAGGTCGAAGCCCAACGCCTGCGCGCCGAGCGGGCCGTCGCGGCGGAAGGCCCGCAGCAACAGGAAGCCGAAGGCCGTCGGCGGGCAGTAGAGCGGTAGCGCGGCGAGCGCTTCGACGAGCGTGCGGCCGCGGAACTCGCGGCGCGCGAGGAAGCGGCCGAGCGCGAGCGCCGGCAGCGCGACCAGAGCGGTGGAGCACGCTGCGACTTGCAGCGAGAGGCGCAGCGCGTCGACGAGCGCGGAGTCGAACATGGCGAATCAGTCGCGCTCCTGCACGAGGAAGCCGCGGCTTGCGAAGCAGGCCTCGGCCGCCGGCGAGAGGAAGTGCTCGAGCACCTCGCGCGCCAGCGGCGCCGGCGCCTTGCCGCGGGTGGCGGCGATGGCGTACTCGATGCGCGGCCCCTGCTCGGGCGGGACGCGGAAGACCACGCGCACGCGCTTCGAAATGGCGGCGTCGGTGGAGTACACGACGCCGACTTCGCAGGCCGCGTTCTCGACCGCGGCGAGCGCCGCGCGCACGTCCACGGCGGGCACGACACGGGCTTCGAGCGCGCTCCACGAGCCCTGGGCCTCGAGCCAGGCCCGCGCGTACTTGCCGGCAGGCACAGAGGCGGGGTTGGCGAGGGACAGGCGCGGGAAGCGCTCGTGAACGAGCTCGTTCGCGGAGTTCCATTCGCCTTCGCTCGAGCTCGCCGGGACCACGACCACGAGCTGGTTCGAGAGCCAACGCGCCGGACCTTCGAACGCGATCGCGCCGCTCGTGCGCAGGAGTTCCATCTGCGCCGTGTCCGCCGAGAGGAACAGATCCGCCGCGCGCGTCGCGTCGATCTGTCGGGCGAGGAAATCCGAGGGCCCGAAGTTGAACACCAACTCGACCTCGGGCCGCGCCTGTTTCCAAGCCTGCGCCACGTCGTCGCAGGCGTCGCGCAGGCTGGCGGCGGCGAAGATCTGCACCGCGGCGGGGGCGGCCTCCTTCGTCGAGCAGGCGAGCGCGACGAGCGCCAGGCACAGCGCCGCGAGGGCGCGCAAGCGGCTCATCTGCATGGTCAGCACTTTCCGACGATGACTTCCGTGGCCTTGATGATCGCGACAGCGCGCGCTCCCACGGCGAGTCCCAGGCGCTCGACGGAGTCGGTCGTGATCACCGAGCCGATGCGCACTCCCGGAGCGACTTCGATCACGAGCTTGCTCATCACGTCGCCGCGCTTGAGCTCGCGGATCACGCCGCTGAAGCGGTTGGTCGCGCTGAGCGCGCCCAAGTCGAGCTCAGGCTCGCGGTAGGCCGTGTCGAAGGCTTCCGCCAGCGCGCGCGCGGGATCGCCGCGCACGGCTTCATCCTCGGGCGCCCAGCCGCGCTCGACGGCTTTGGTGAGGGCGCGCAGTGTGCGCTCCTGGGCGGCGCTGGGTTTGGCGATGCGCCGCTCCCACTTCGAGACGGTCATGGCGTGCACGCCCACCAACGCCGCCAAACCCGCCTGGGACAGTCCGGTGCGCGCGCGCAGCTTGTGCGGATCCATGAGAAGGTCGAGCTTACTAAACTAAGCCAATGCTCACACGCCCCGACTGGGCTCCCAGGGCCGCGTTCTGCTCACTTGCCTTGCTGGCCGGCGGATGCGCGGGCCCCGGGCTGCACTCGACCGCGAACGCGTCCGCTGCGACCGGGCCGTCGCAAGGCGCGGCGGCGCCGCCGCGCGGAGCACGTGTCACGCTCGCCCGCGTGCTCGAAGCGCAGGGACTCGCTCCGAGCGAACTCGAAGCGGGCGGCGCGCTCGACGTGACCTGGACGCACCGCGGTCAGACGCACACGTACCGCGGAGTACCGCTCGGCGCGCTGGCGGCCGAGGGTGTTGCGACGCGTGCTGGGGCCGTGCTCGTCGAAGCGCGCGACGGCTACCACGCCGTGTTGTCGACCTACGAACTCGACCCGCAGTCGGGTGGGACACGCGCGTTCGTGGTGTGGAGCGTTGACGGGCGACCTCTCGGCGCCGACGAAGGACCGCTGCGCTTGGTGGTTCCTACGGATGGGTCGGGCGCCCGTTGCGTGCGCCAAATCGCGCGTCTCGCTGCTCTGCCGATCGAGCCGCACGCCCACTGAGTGCGCGCGCGGCGCGCGTCAGACGCACAGCAGCATCGACAGGCGGCGCTGGTAGTCGAGCACCAGCGGATCGGCCCAACCGAGCAGGTTGAAGACCTCGATCATCGCCTTGCGCGGCGCGCCGTCCTGGTAACCCAGGTCGAGCTTCGCGGCCTCGAGCAGTTGCTCGAGCCCCTCGGCGTGCTTGGACGCGGCGACCAGCGCCTTGCCGTACTCGAGCCGCGCACCGGCGTCCGTCGGGTTCGCCTGGACGGCCTTTTCGAGCGAACTCAGCGCGCCCGCGCTGGCGTCCGCCGCCTCGAACTGCGCGGCCAGCGCCTTGGCTTCGTCGCTCTCGCGCGACGCCGCATCGAGGTGCGCGAAGTGCTCGCGCGCTTCCTGCAGGCGACCTTCGGCCGCGCACAGGCGCGCCGCCATGAGCCGCGCCTTCGCATCGCTCGGTGCGGTGCGCAAGTGGCTGGCGAGCAGCACGAGCGCTTCGGCGCGCTTGCCCTCGGCTTCGAGCTTGGCCGCGTCCACCAGCGGATCGGCCTTCTTGAGTCCCAGGTGCTGCTCGAGGAACTTGCGGATCTGCACTTCCGGGAGCGCGCCCTGGAAGCCGTCGGCGAGCCGGCCCTCCTTGAGCAGGAGCACCGTCGGCACGCTCTGGATCTGGAACACCTCGGCGAGTTCCGGATTGCGGTCGATGTCGACCTTGGCCAGCGTGAATTGCCCGGCGAATTCGCGCGCGAGCTTCTCGAGCACCGGCCCGAGCGTCTTGCACGGACCGCACCAGGTGGCCCAGAAATCGATCAGCACCGGGCTCTTGCGCGAACGGTCGACGACGTCCTTTTGGAACGTCTCCACGGTCACATCGAGGATCGAAGCGGTCTGCATGGTGGGTTTCCTAGTCGATCTTCGGGGCGTTGGAAGTGCGCGGCGCAGCGCGCCGCGCGCGGGCCTCACTTCCCGATCAGGAAGTGGCAGATGTCGTTCTCGCGCATCACGTACTCGCGGCCTTCGGAGCGCAGCTTGCCCGCGGCCTTGATCGCCGCTTCGGTCTTGTACTGCACCAGGTCCTCGAGCGAGTAGATCTCCGCGCGGATGAAGCTCTTCTCGAAGTCCGTGTGGATCACGCCCGCCGCCTTCGGGGCCGCGTCGCCCTTGTGGATCGTCCAGGCGCGGATTTCCTTCGGTCCACAGGTGTAGTACGTCTGCAGCCCGAGCAGCTTGTAGGCCTGGAGGATCAAGCGGTTGAGGCCGGGTTCGGTCAGCCCCATGTCCTTG
This sequence comes from Planctomycetota bacterium, assembly GCA_016795325.1. Taxonomy (GTDB): domain Bacteria; phylum Planctomycetota; class UBA1135; order UBA1135; genus WYBT01. Next base: position 116,293 of record JAEUHY010000015.1, on the reverse strand, counting down.
AGGAACGCAGCGCGGTCCGCGGGATCCAGGCCCATGATCTCGCCTTCGATCGCGCCGGAGAGTGCGACGACCTCGGCGCCGTGTTTCGCGGCGTGCTTGCGCACCACATCGACCAGCGGCGAACGGCCTTCGAGGTCACTGTCGGCGACGTTGGCCACGAACAGCACCGGCTTGGCGGTGATCAGGAACAGCGGATAGAGCACCGCAGCCTCCTGCGGCGTCCAGGCCACGGTGCGCAGTTGCCCGCCGCCTTCGAGCACGCCCTTGGCGCGCTCGAGCACGCCCTGCTCGAAGATCGCGTCCTTGTCCTGCGCGCGCGCCTTCTTCGCCACGCGGTCGAGCGCGCGCGAGACCGTGTCGAGGTCGGCGAGCGACAGCTCGAGCTCGATCACTTCGATGTCGCGCTGCGGATCGACGCTGCCGGAGACGTGGATGATGTCGCCCGAGTCGAAGCAACGCACGACGTGCAGGATCGCGTCGCATTCCTTGATGTTGCCCAGGAACTTGTTGCCCAGGCCTTCACCCTGGCTCGCGCCGGCGACCAGCCCCGCGATGTCGACCACCTTGAGCGAGGCGGGGATGATGCGCTCGGTCGGCTGGTAGCGGTTGATCGTGGCCAGGTTGGCGTCCGGCACGTCGACCACGCCGATGTTCGGCTCGATCGTGCAGAAGGGATAGTTCGCGCTCTCCGCGCCGGCCGCGGTGATGGCGTTGAAGATGGTGGACTTGCCCACGTTGGGAAGTCCGACGATGCCGCAGGCAAGACCCATGGGATGCGCGAGGTGACGGGACGGCGCGCTGGGGCCCGGGCGCGAAAAAGCCCCGGGTTCAGCGCAAAAACAAGGGCGAAGAGTCTACTCGGACACGGCGCGCACTTCGAGGTCGCGCAGCACGTACACGCCCTCGGCGAGCCCCGGATGCAGCCGCAGCCGGCCCCGCAGCGCCGGCACGCGGAGTTTGAAGTACAGCACGTTGGCGCCGGCCGCCGTCGGGCGCTGCACGCCCCGCGCACGGCGTGAGTACTCCGTGAAGCGCGCCGTCTTGAACTCGAGCAGCGCCGCGCCGCCTGTGGGCGCGTCGAATTCGACGCGCAACACCGGCCACGTGCCCGGCGGAACGTCGAACTCCGGCAGCAGCAAACCGCCGCCTGCGTACGCCAGTTCGTAGCCGCCGGCGCCGTGCGCCTGGAGGCGGTCCACACGCTGGGAGTTGGAGCGATCGGGCGCCAGCGCTTGCAACCCGTGCAGCAGAACCTGCGACGAGGCCGCGAACTCCTGCGCGCAACGCTCCTGCGTGTCGAGCGGAGAGCTCGAGAGCGAAAACGCCGCGAGCGCGCGCTCGACGAACACCTGGATCACGACGTCGGGGCGCTCGCGCTCGATCAAGGCCGTGTCGAAGTCGCTCTCCCAGCGGAACAAGCAGCGCGAGAAATGTTCGGCGAGGAGCGGGCGCAGCTTCTCCCCCATCGAGTCGTGGAACACGACAGCGCGCGGCAGGCTCGCGTCGCGGTGCTGCGCGTCGAGCGCAATGGCCTTGAGGTTCTTGTGGAACTGCTCGTCGAGGCCGCTCGCAAAGCGCGGACGCACCTCGACGTTGGGCTGCACCAACAGGTCCTCGAGGTACAACCGCCCGGCCCAGGTGTCGTCCTGGAAGTCGGTGGGCGCGAACTCGAACTCGTCCACCGAGCGCGGACGCACGCCGGGCACGAGCTCGCCGACATGGCCGAGGAGCGCGCGGTACGCCGCGAACGCCCCGTAGTCGTTCCAGTGCGTGCCGAGCGGGAAGTACACGTCGCCCTGCGCGGCGAACTCTTCGCGCGACGCGCGCACGGCTTCCGTCAGATCGAGCACCTGCGCACCGGCGCGTGCGCTCAGGTGCGCGAGCAGTTGCTCGCGGCGCGTCGGGCCGATCTTGTCGAAGCGCGCGGGGAAACGCTCCGGGTAGATCGACTCCTTGTTGGGTGCGATGGCGAAGACGTACTTCACGCCGCGCGCCTCGCACCACGCGCGTCGATCGGCGAGGACCTGCGTCCACAACGCCAGTTCGCTCTCGCTGAACGGATCGGCGCCGCGGAACACGTCGACCGCGTGGTCACGCGTGGTGAACAGTGACGGTCCGGGACCGGCGACGATCTCGCTGGTCGGCGATTCGCCGAAGAACAGCAGGCGCAGCGCGTTGTTCCAGCGGATCAACTGCGCGCGCAGGCCGTAGTGGTCGCTGAACCACGCGTCGAAGGCGCGCGGCCAGGCCAGCGCGCTCGCGAGCGAACGCGGCGCCTCCGGCTTGGGCGCGGGCCGCCGGAATTCGCGCTCGATCGAAGCCGCGGAAGGCGGCGCGATCCACGCGAGCACGCCCGGCAGCGCGAGCGCGGCGCAGAACAGCGCGCTCAGCACGATCCGCGCGGCGCGGTGGTTGGGAAGCGCGTGCGGCATGCTCAGAAGCGGAAGTAGATGAACGGGTTGAGCGTTCCGCCGGAGAGCGTCATCGCGCTGAGCACGAGAACGACGGCGATTGCGCCGATCGAACTCCACTCGAGCGTCGTCTCGACGCCGTCGGCGCCGTTGCGGGCGGCGCGCTGCTCACGCCACAGCGTCAGCGCGCGCAACCAGGGCGTGGAGCCGATCACAGCCGCGACGCCCGCGAGCAGCACCGTCGGCGTGAAGAACAGTCCTGCGTGCAACGCGCGGCCGTCGCCGCTTCCGGCGCCGGCCATCGCGCGCAGGAACTCGAGCGCATGCGACAGCGAGGGCGCGTTGAAGAACACCCAGCCGACCACGACGACCAGCAACGTGACGGGTAGGCCGAGCCACGACGCAGCGCCGCGCGATTCGCGGCGGGTGACGCGCTCGAACACGAGGAACGCGCCGTGGTAGAGACCCCACACGACGAAGTTCCACGCGGCGCCGTGCCACAGTCCGCACAGACAGAACACCGCCAGCAGATTGAAGTAGGTGCGCGCCGCCCCCGCGCGGTTGCCGCCGAGCGGAATGTAGAGGTAGTCGCGGAACCAGCTCGAGAGCGAGATGTGCCAGCGCCGCCAGAAGTCGGTCACGCTGCGCGCGATGTAGGGATAGTTGAAGTTCTCGAGGAAGCGGAAGCCGAACATCAGCCCTAGGCCGATGGCCATGTCGCTGTAGCCCGAGAAGTCGAAGTAGATCTGCGCCGTGTAGCACAGCGCGCCGAGCCACGCCGTCGAGGCGTCGAGCGCTTGCGGGTTGTGCTCGAAGATTTCTTTGGCGGGTCCCGCGAGCACGTTGGCGATCAGCATCTTCTTGCCCAGGCCGACCACGAAGCGGCGCACGCCGCGCGCGAACAGCTCGAGCGAGTGCTTGCGTTCGACGATCTGCTCGGCCACGTCGCGGTAGCGCACGATCGGACCGGCGATCAGCTGCGGAAACAGCGCGATGTACAGGCCGAAGTCGAGCGGGCTGCGCTGCGCGCGCGCCTCGCCGCGGCGCACGTCGATCACGTAGCTCAGCGCCTGGAACGTGAAGAACGAAATGCCGATCGGCAACTCGACCGGGTCGCGCGGAAAGCGCTCGAGCTGCGGCCAGAGCGCCTGGAGGTTGTCCCACAGGAAGTTCCAGTACTTGAAGAACCCCAAGAGCCCGAGGTTGACGGCGAGGGCGAGCGCGACCACGACGCCGGAGCGTGCTCCAGCGCGCTCGACCCACAGCCCCAGCGCCCAGTTGAGGGCGATGGAGGCGAGCATCACGAGCGTGATCTCGGGGCGGTCGAAGGCGTAGAACGCCAGGCTCGCGACGAGCAGCAGCGCGTTGCGCGCCCAGCGCGGCGCAAGCGCGTACAGCGCCAGCACCGCGGGCAGGAACAGGAACAGGAACGTCGGGTGGCTGAAGACCATGGAGCGCGCTCGCGCTGCGGCTCAGGCGTGCGCTTCGCCGCGCAGCCCCGTGTGTGGGGCGCGGTGCGCGGCCCGAAGCCGCGGGTGCAAGGCGAGCACGGACCGCGCCACGGGTCTCAGCGCAGCTTCGCGACGCAGTCGATCTCGACCAGCGCGTTGCGCGGCAACTGCGCCACGGCGACCGTCGCGCGCGCCGGCGCCGAGCCGGCCGGGAAGTAGCGGCCGTAGACCTCGTTCATCGCGCCGAAGTGCTCCATGTTGGTCAGGTACACGTTGCACTTGAGCGCCAGCGAGAAGTCGCTGCCCGCGGCCGCGAGCACCGCGCCCAGGTTCTTCATCACGCGCTCGGTCTGCGCCGCGACGTCGCCGCCGAGGAACTGCCCGCTGGCGGGATCGAGTGCGATCTGCCCCGAGCAGTGCACCAGCCCGCCCGCGGCGACGGCTTGGCTGTAGGGACCGATGGCTTGCGGAGCGTCGGGGGTGGAAACGATGCGGCGGTCGGTCATCGGGGTGGCTGGCGGTGAGGGAGGAGAGGGACGCTCGCTTCAGCGTGCGCCGCAGACTTCGCGGATGCTGACGGCGACGGCGGGCGGCACGAAGAGCTCGACCGGGCCGCCGAGTTCGGCGACCTGCCGCACCAGGGTGCTCGAGATGTGCACGTGCTCGGCGTCGGAGGCGATGAAGACCGTGTCGACCTGAGGCGCCATGGCCTGGTTGGAGCGCGCCATCTGCGCTTCGTACTCGAAGTCGGTGGCGTTGCGGATGCCGCGCACGAGGATGCGCGCGCCGAGCTGGCGGCAGCCGTCCACCACGAGGCCGCCGAACACGGCGACCGAGACGTTCGACAGGTGCGCCGTGGCGGCGCGCAGCAGGTCGACGCGGCGCTCGAGGGCGAGCAACTCGCGTTTGGTCGGGTGCTGCGCCACGGCGACGGTGAGGTGCTCGAAGATCCGCGCGGCGCGCTCGATCACGTCGAGGTGGCCGAGGGTCACGGGATCGAAGGACCCGGGGAACACCGCGTGGTGCTGCGCGGTCGGCGGTGCGCCGCGAGCGGCGGAGGCGGGAGCGCTCATGGGGCGCGCGATTCTAGTGTCCGCGCGCGGAAGTACGTCGACGGGATCCGGCGCAGCGCGCCTGTGCGGCGCCGCAGCAAGTCGCCCGGCGCGGCCGCAGCGTGCGGCTGGCCCGCGGCGCCGCGCGCCGTCGGTCACTCGGCTCTGGCGGCGACGAACCGCGAAACGGATCGCGGAGCGCCGTGCGACGCGCGACGCAAAAAAAGCGCGGATCGCGCGCCACCTGCGAGTTCGCACCACGTCCGTAGGGCTCGCGTGGAGCCGAACAACTCGCAGGGACTGTGGCCGCGGCGGCCGACGCTGGTGCTCGCGGCGGCGCTGGCGGTCGGCGCGGTGCTCGGGCGCTGCTGCGGCGAGCGCGCGCACATCTGGATCCACGCCGCGGCGTGGGCGCTCGCCGGGGCCTGGACGCTGGAGCTGTGGCTGAGCTTGCGGTGCGACGGGGCGACGAACTGCAGAGCCCGCGCGGGCGACTCGGCCTCCGTGAGCACCCGTCCGACGCGGACGCTGAGCGTGCTGGGATTGGCGCTGCTGGCGCTCATCACGTCCTCTCGTGTCCGGGCGCCCGAGCCGAGCGCGCGCGAGGAAGCCGGCGGCGAATCCATGCCGCGTTGGCCCGAAGCCCCCGGCACAGCGCCGGCCGTCGGCGAACTCGAGGCCCCGCTCGAGCGAGCGCCAGCGCCGGAGGTCCAAACGACGGATGCCGTTCCGCACGACGCCGCGAACGCGCCGCTCGCCGTGGCGCAGGCGCCGCTGCGCGGCGTGTGGAGTCCGTCGTCGCGCGGCGAACGCGGCGAGTTCGGGCGGCTGGTGGAGGCCGGCGGTTACGCGCGGCGCATGGTCCTGCCGGTGGGCGCGGCGCGCGCCGGCGAAGAGCTCGAGGTGAGTCCTGTCGACCGGCCGCTGCGCCCCGCACGCGGGTTCGCGCCGGCGCCGCGCACGCCGGGGACGCTCGACTCGGAGGAACTGTGGGTGGTGAAGAGCGACGAGGTCCGGCGCCTGACGCCGTCGCCGACGTGGAGGTCCTGGACCACGCTCGAACAAGTGCGCGAGTGGTCCATGCAGCGCTGTGAGCGGCTGGGCGACGAGGCGGGCCCGTTCGCGAGGGCGCTGCTCTTCGGCGACGAATCCAGGCTCGCTCCCGAGGTCGGCGAGCTGTTCACTCGCACGGGCGTGCGCCACGTCCTCGCCGTGAGCGGGATGCACATCGCGCTGCTGACCACGTTCCTCGCCCTGGCGCTGGGAAGCGCGGCCCCGGGGCGCGCTCGCTGGGCTTGTGCACTCGCGACGCTGGGCGCGATCGTGCTGTATTCCGTGCTGGCGGGCGCGCAGTCGCCGGTGCGCCGCGCTGCGCTCACCGTGGCGCTCGCGCTCGCCGTCGGCGCGCTCAGGCGACGCCAACGTGTCGAGACCTGGCGACGCCTGGACGCACGGAGCCTACTCGCCGCAACGCTGTGCGTGGAACTGCTCTTCGCGCCGCGCGCACTGTTCACGCTCTCGCTGCAGCTGAGCTACGCCGCGACCGCCGGACTGATCGTCGGCTCCGCGCCGCTCGCGCGCTGGCTCGGCTCGGTGCGCCGCGGCGCCGCGAGCACGCTCTCGGCGGGGCTCGCAACCTCGCAGCGGCTGCACACGGCGTTCTTGCTCGTGGTCGGCGACCCCGCAGCGGCCCGCCTGCGCCCCACCACCTTGTTCGACGCGCTGCGGGTGCGCTGCGCGGCGGCCTTCGACACGGCGTTGGGTGCATCGCTCGCCGCCAGCCTCGCCACGGCGCCTCTGTGCTGGGCGGCGCTGGGTGAACTGAGCCCGGTGGGGCTGATCGCGACGCCCGCCGTCGGACCGCTCGTGGCGTGGCTGCTGGTCTACGGTCTCGCCGCCGTCTACCTGCCCCTGCCGCCCGAGGGGTTCGAAGCGCCCTACCACGCGCTCCTCGCCCTGCTCGAGTTCTTCGACGGCGCTCCCGCCTCGCCGTACGTGCTCCCCCCGCGACCGCTCGCGCTGCACCTGGCCACGCTGCTCGGCCTCGCACTGTGGAGCGTGCGGCGCACCGCCGCCTGGAGTGACTTCGGCCGCCGCCTCGCGTTCGCAACCGGCGGCGCAGCCCTTCTGCCGTGGAGCCTGGCGCCGCGCGGCATGGAACTGGCCGCGTTGGAGGTGGGACACGGAACCGCGCTGGCGCTGCGCACGCCGACCCAGCGCGTGTGGGTCTTCGACGCGGGCACGCGCGACCGCAACTCACTCGAGCGCGGCGCGCTCGGCCCACAGCTCGCGGCGTGGGAGACCGCCGAGCTCAGCCTCGCGACCTCGCACTGGGACAAGGACCACGTGTCAGCTTTCCTTGGCTCGTGCAGCGCTGGCCGGTGAACGACTGGGTGCGCCCTGGCGACCTCGCTGCGCTGCGCTTGGCCACTGGCGCCCGGACGCGCACCTGGGAGCCCGGCCCGGGCGCACTCACCCTGACGAGCGACGCCGGTGCGCTCCGGCTCGAGTTCGTCAGCGGGGCCCGGCACTCGCCCGAGCCCAACGAACGCTCGCTGGCGGCGCGGGTCCGCGGCTGGGGTGCGTGCGTGGTGCTCACCGGCGACGCGCGTGAAGCAGGAGTCGACGCCTGGCTCGAGGCCTGGGCCCAAACCGAAGCCGCCCCGGCGCGAGCCGACCTGCTCGTGTGGCCGCACCACGGCGATCCGACAGAGCGCGCGAGCGAGCTGATCGACGCGTTGCGCCCCGCAGAGGTCTGGATCAGCGCGGCGCGCCGCGGGGCGATCGGGCCCGAGCTTCAGCGGCGAGGGCTCGCCGTCCGCACGACGGCCAGCGCTGGCCCGCTGCGTTTCAGCGCCGGCCCCGACAAGCCGCCCTGAGCGCACGACCGCGCGGCGCGACTGGCATGGAAATCGCTCTCACTAGAGCCCGACGTGACGTGCGACCGGGCGGCTGGACGCGGGTGCAGAACACCAGCCGGCTGAGCGCGCTGCGTCGGGCCGCGCGCGGAGCAGTTCGCTGCAACGCGAGCGGGCCTACGGCCAGCGCGGCGCAATGGGCTTGGCAGAGCCGATTCGCGCCGCGGGGCGGCTTGGCAACACAGCAGATGAAGTCGGTGGACGCAGTTGGCGGACGGCGCGGCCTGGCAGGGCCGCACCACCGCCGCCGCTCCTCGGCCCGGGGCGGTGGAAGATGGCAGTCGATCCACTCGCCCCGGGCAGGCCGCCGGAACTGCTCGAAGCTGCTCGCCGAGCGTGCGACTCCGAACAGCGGCCGCCCCCTCCCGCCCCGGCGCGAGCCAGTTCGCGCGTATGCCCCACGCACTCGACTTCGTCAGAGTTGATGCACAGCGCTGCACAATCCCGTCGACGTGCCGACACTGACTCGACACCGGCAGGTAGAGCCGCAACCCACACCCGCGGGTTCGAAGTTCCGACGAACCCGCGGCCCGACGAGCCTCCCCGCTGGAACACGCTCCCTTGGGAGCACCATGGAGATCGCGCACATGAACCACGTTGGATTGTTCGCCTGCGGCCTGCTGAGCCTCGCCCCGATCCGCGCCGAGGCCGCACAGGCCGGCGACACCGCCCCGCTCGCGCCCGCAGCAGCCGACTCGGCGGCCCAGACCAAGGAACTGCGCCGCGTGTTGCATTTGGACGACGGCCGCACGCTGCGCGGCAAGGCACGCCTCGACGCCGCCGCGGCGGACGGCGCTGTGTGGGAGGTGTGGTCGGACGGCGAGTGGCGCTCGGTGAAGGCGAGCAACGTCGTGCGCGTCGAGCAAGAGAGCGCGCTGCTCGAGCGCTCGCGCAGCCTGCTCGCCAAGGTCGGCCGCGCGGAGCACGCGCAGCGGGTGATCGCAGCCGATTGGATGTTGCGCGAGGGTCTCGTCGACGAAGCCTTGCGCGAGTTGGAGAAGGTCCTCGAAGCCGAGCCGGACCACGTGGGCGCGCGCCGCTTGCTGGCGCAGCCGCCGATCCCGCTCGCCGCGCCCGGCGCGAGTTCCCCCGATCCGCGCGACCTCGTGCGGCACGCCGCCGTGCGCCCGCGCGTGGTGCAGGAACTGGCGCTCGCAGCGCTCGCCAAGCGCGACGCCGCCGCGGTGCGCAGCGAACTCGAAGCGGCGCTGCGCCACGCGTCGCCGGAAATGCGCGCCTTCGCCGCGCTCGGTCTGCGTCGCCTGCAGCCGAGCGAACTCAGTGCGGAGTTGATCAACCGCAGCGTGCTCGACGCGAACGAGCGCGTGCGCGCCGAGGCGGCCCGCGCGCTGCGCGACCGCGGCGAAGAAGGTGTGATCCTGCCGGTGGTGCGCGCGCTCGCCAGCAGCTATCCGGCCGTGCGCGAGAACGCCGCAGAGGCGCTCGGCGCCGCAGGCTACGCGGCAGCGGTGGAACCGCTGGTCGCGCGCCTCGCCGCGCTCTCGGCGCAAGGCGGGTCCTCGTCGGGCTGGCGGCCGCCCGCGGCGCACATCACGGTGGGACGCCAGATCGCCTACGTGCAGGACTACGACGTCGAGGTGGCCCAGTTCTCGAGCATCGGCGACCCGCAGGTCAACGTGCTGCACGAAGCCAGCGTGCTCGACGTGCGCGTGCTCGGCGTCTACCAGAGCACCGTCGCAGTCGAGAGCCGCGCCGTGCGGGGCGCGCTCCGGCGCCTCACCAAGGCCAACCCGGGCGACTCGAACAAGGCGTGGCTCGACTGGTGGGAGCGCAACCGTGCGAGCTGGGGCGGCCGCATGCCCCAGCCGCCGACGGCGACCTCGGCCGGTCCGCGCACGACGGGCGGAGCCTGACTCGCGGCGCTGGGCCTGACTCGCGGCGCTGGGCCTGACTCGCGGCGCTGGGCCGGGCTCGCGGCGCCAGACTTCTCCACCGCACGGGCCCAGGCGCGCGTGCGCGTCGCCATCGAACACTCGACGTTCGGACGGGAGCTAGCGCACGGAACGACAGCCGCAGCGAGCGGCGGATTCGAGCGGAGGAACGCGCCATCTGCACCCAAGCGGCAGACGCATCCGCCCGAGCGCGGCAAGCGTCCGCAGGCGCGGCGCGCGAATTCCGTCGGCGGCGCGCGATGGCGCACAAGCTGGGCGTCAGCGCCGCCTCAACCCAGCGCGCCGCAGCCCGTCGACGCCGCTGCACCCCAGCCCTGTGCGCAAGGCTCGGCTTGAAGCGTGGTCAACGGCTTCGTTGCGCCGGAGTCCCCCGCCGAACGAATGGGCGTCGGCGCCCCGCGCGTGCGGCGGCGCCGACGGAGTCCGCGCGGGGTCAGCGCGCGGCTGCGGCCTTCGCGGCGAACGACTCGGGGGCGATCACGCCCTTGAATCCCTGCAGCGCCGTGCGCTGGAGATAGAAGGCCAGTCCGCGCAGACCGCCGAGCTCTTCCCCGCCACCGGCGCGACCCGGGCCGCCGTGCACCATGGCCGGGAGCACCATGCCCGGCGCGAGCGACTGCTCCGCCATCTTGTCGCTGCCGAGCCACACGCGGCCGCTCCAGGGGGCAATGCCGAGCGCGGCCTGCTCGAGGAACTCTTGCTCGTTCGAGTAGACGCTCGTGACGAGGCTTCCGCCGCCGCGCGCGACGAGCGCGGCCGCCGAGCTCGCGCTGCCGTCGTAGGGCAGGATCGTCGCGACCGGACCGAAGACCTCTTCGGCGTGGAACACGTCGGCGTGCGCGTCGTCGGCGACCAGCAGCGTCGGGGCCACGAAGCAGCCCTTGTCGCGGATCGGCGCCGCGCCGCCGCAGGCGGTGCGCGCGGCCGCGGCCAGACGCGCGATTCCGGCGCGCACGTCGGCGAGCTGGGCCGCGCTGGCGAGCGGCCCCATGCGCGTCGTGCTGTCGCTGGGATCGCCGACCTTGATCGCAGCGAGCGAACCGCGCAGTTCGGCCTCGATCTCCGCCACGCGTTCGCGCGGCACGAAGATGCGCCGCACGGCAGTGCACTTCTGGCCCGTCTTCTGCGTCATGTCGAGCGCGACGTTCGCCAGGAACAGGTTGTAGGTGTCCGACCCGGCTTCGAGATCCGGCGCGAACACCGCGCTGTTGAGCGAGTCGGCCTCGAAGTTCACGCGCACGTTGTGGCGCACGAGGTTGGCGTGGCCGCGCAGCTTGGCCGCGGTCGCCGCCGAGCCCGTGAACGCCAGGCCGTCCTGGCCGCCGAGGTGGTCGAGCAGATCGCCGACGGAACCGCTGATGAACTGGAACGCGCCTTCGGGCAGGAGCTTGCTCTGGAACACGAGCTCGGCGATGCGCCAAGCCGTGAGCGCGGTCGACGTGCCGGGCTTCTCGATCACCGGAACGCCTGCGAGCAGCGCGCAGGCCGCCTTCTCCATCATGTTCCAGGCCGGGAAGTTGAAGGCGTTGATGTGCACCGCCACGCCAGCGCGCGGCGTGAGCACGTGCTCGCCCCAGAAGCGCGCCGTCCGGCCGAGCTGCACGCCCGCGCCGTCGTAGAGGAACTTGCGCTCGCCGAGTTCCGCGCCGTAGCGCGCGTAGGCCGCCAGCGTCCCGATCGCGCCGTCGATGTCGAACTTGGCGTCGCCGCGGGTCGTCCCGGCGTTCTGGATCGAGAGCTCGATCAACTCCTCGCGCGCGCCGTGGACCAGCTTGCTGAGCTGCTCGACGAGCCCGCCGCGTTGGGCGAAGGTCAGGGCCGCAAGTCCCGGCACGCCGTGCGTGCGCGCGTGCGCCACGACCGCGCGGAAGTCGATGCCGGCGCTCGAGACCGTCGCCAGCGGCTCGTCGGTGGTCGGGTTGAAGAGCGTGGCTTGGGGGGCGCCGCCGGCGTGCCGGCCGCCGCAGACAAAACTGTCGAGCTGTCGCATGGAGTTCAGATCCTCGTGAACAAGATCGCAGACTGTACCGCGCGCGCTTGCCCGGCGGCGCCCAGGTCCGCCGCCTTCACGGCGTAACGACCTGGACGGCGCAGCTTCACTCGCGCGCTCCCGGCCGCCCGCACCAACCCCTCGACCGCCCCATGCCCGCACTCAGCCTGCTCGCCGCCGCGTTCCTCGTCCTCCTGGCCTCCCTGGGCTGGGTCGCGCTGCGCGTCTTTGCAGCCCGCAACGACAAGGGCGAGCTCAGCGCGCCGGGTTGCCTCAACGGCTGCGCCTTCGCGGCCCTGCTGGCCGGGCTCGGCGCCGTTGGACTGGGGACGCTGGTGGTCGGTGCGTTCGTGGCTGCGACGCCGCCGGAGGTGCGCGAAACCGTCCGCGACGTGCGGCACGAACTGAGCGGCGCGTTCACCGACATGCGCGAGGAGCTGCGCGAAGCCGCGGACGAGATGAACGACGAGCTGCGCGAGGCCGCCGAAGAGTTGCGCCGCGAGTTGCCTGGCGCGCGGAACGACGCCCGCCCGCGCGGGCCCGAGTGGTCGCGACGCCGCGAGCCCGAGAGCTCGACGCCGCTCGCGGCGCCGGTCGTCGACGAGTGGCCCGTGCGGCTGGTGGTGCGTTGGCGCGGCGAAGCGAATCCGCCGCTCGAGCTGCTCGAGGCCGTCGTCGGCTGCGGTGTGGTCGAGCCGCTCGAAATCGGGGTCGAGAGCCGCGCCGACGAGACCGACGATCCCGAGCAGCGCGCCACGATCCACGCGCGCGCCAGAAGCGGAGACATCGCCGAACTCGAGCGCTGCCTGCGCGAAGCCCTCGACGAGCTGCGCGAGACCAGCGGCACGTCGTTCGAGCTGCTCGAGGCGCAGCGCGAAGACCTGCGCTGAGCTTCCGTCCCGGCTCGCCCGGCGGCGCTCGGTCCACGCGATCCGTGACCGCGCAGCGAAACCGTCGGAACTCCTGTTCTGCCAAGCGACTCCGAGGGCGCCGCCGCATCGGCTGTCGCACACCGCCTCGAGCGGCAGTCGGCGAGAGCCACCGGCAGCGTCGTGCGGGACGCCGGCCGTCGAAGCGGACGCCCAGGGAAAGCGGATCCGTCGTGCGCGACAGCGGACTCCTGCACAGTTCGAGCTTGGGGCGGCGCGACCTTCCGCGCGTGCGCGCCACTGGTGGTGCCAACGTCCGTCCGCGCGCCGAGGTGGCGAGTGCAGCAGCGACGCCACAGGATTCCGCGGCCTCGCGACGCGCGCGGAAGCGTTCGCCCCGCGCGGCGCACTGGCGTCCGCAGTCGCGGTTGCGTCGAATGATCCGCGCGGCGCGAGCCGCGAGCCGCGCTGAAGCGCGCTCCTCCCTCACCGCACACTTCGCACGCACCGTGAACCCCGCCCCCACGCAGCCCGTCGATCCGTTGCGCGCCACCGCCGGAGACTCGTTCCGCGCCGAGCTGTTCGCCGGCCAGACCGCGCTCGTCACCGGCGGCGGCACCGGTTTGGGCCTGGAAATCAGCCGCGGACTCGCCCAGCTCGGCGCGCGCGTGATCTGCGCCTCGCGCAGCACCGAGCATCACGCGGCCTTGCTCGAAGAAGCTCGCGCGCGTGCGTGGCAGGTCGAGTCGCGTGAGCTCGACGTGCGCGAGCCGACCGCGGTCGAGCGCCTGGCGCGCGAACTCGACGAGCGCGGCGGCATCGACATCCTGGTCAACAACGCCGCCGGCAACTTCGTGTGCCCAGCCGAACGTCTCAGCTCGCGCGCCTGGCGCGCCGTGCTCGGCATCGTGCTCGACGGAACGTTCTACTGCTCGCGCTACTTCGGCCTCGGCATGATCGCGCGCGGCCGCGGCCAGATCCTCAACGTGGTCGCGACCTACGCCTGGACCGGAATGCCGGGCGTCGTGCACTCGGCGAGCGCCAAGGCCGGGGTGCTCGCGATGACGCGCACGCTCGCGGTCGAGTGGGCGCGCCACGGACTGCGCGTCAACGCGATCGCGCCCGGGCCGTTCCACTCCGAGGGCGCGGCGAACAATCTGTGGCCGCAGGACGGCATGCGCGAGCGCATCGAAGAGCAGATCCCGCTCGGCCGCTTCGGTCAGGCGCGCGAGATGGCGACGCACTCGCTGTACCTGCTGTCTCCGGGGTCGAACTACATCAACGGCGAGTGCCTGGTCGTCGACGGCGGGCTCTCGCTGGGACGCAACATGTGGCGCGAAGGTCAACGGCGCGGCGCCGCGGCCGAGGAAACCAACCCATGAGAGAACCCACAGCCTCGCGCGCGAACCTCGCGACGGAGCAACGCAGCGCGGCGAGCGCGGGCTTCGACCAGCTCGCCATCGCCGACGCCGTCGCTCTGATGCAGCGTGAGGACCGCGCGATCCACGCCGCGCTGGAGGCGGCGCGACCGGCCATCGTCGCCGCGATCGAACTCGTCGTCGCACGCTTGGCGCGCGGCGGCCGCCTGATCTACGTCGGCGCGGGAACGAGCGGCCGACTCGGCGTGCTCGACGCCGTCGAATGCCCTCCGACCTTCCTCTCGGACCCCGCGCAGGTGGTCGGCGTCATCGCGGGGGGCCCCACGGCGCTCACGCGCGCGGTCGAAGGCGCGGAAGACGACGGGCCCGCAGCGCGCGCGGATCTCGCGCGGCTCGAGCTCAGCGCACGCGATGTGGTGTTCGGCATCACGGCCGGCGGCACGACGCCCTACGTGCACGCGGCGATCGAGCTCGCGCGTGAGCGCGGCGCCGCAAGCGTGTTCTTCGCCTGCGTTCCACGCGAACAGGCGCCCGACCGCGCCGAGGTGTCGATCCGCGTGGTGACCGGTCCGGAGGTGCTGACGGGAAGCACGCGCCTCAAGGCGGGAACCGCGACGAAACTCGTGCTCAACACGGTCACCACCGTCGCGATGAGCAAGCTCGGCAAGGTCTACGACAACCTGATGGTCGACGTCGACACGCGTACGAACGCCAAGCTCGTCGACCGCGGCGCCCGCATCGTCGCCGCCGCGAGCGGAGCGTCGCGAGAACGCGCGCTCGAGCTGCTGCGCGCCGCGGGCGGTAGCGCGAAGACCGCGATCGTGATGCAACGCCTCGCGTGCGATGCGGCGAGCGCCCAGGCGCGACTCGACGCCGTCGGCGGAAGCCTGCGGCGCGCGCTGGGCGAGTGACGCCGACTCGTGTGAAGCTGCTCGTGGGACGACGGGCGTGGGACGACGGGCGTGTCGCGCGCGCCGCGGTCGGCGCCTCGCCATGCGCGGCAACGACGGCGCGCGCGGCGATCCTCGTGAGCGTCGTCGGCGCGAACAGTTCGTCGCGCGAACCACGGCGCTGCGCCGGCGCCGAGACCGCATGCATGACGCGAGAACTCCGGTTCGGTGCAGCTCGCGCACGGGCCGGAAGCGAGGCCGACGTCGAAATTCCTCCGCGCGCGACTACGCCGACGCTGCGACCAAAGCTGCCCACTCCAGCCACCTGAGCGAGCGCCGCTCGCACGCCAGGATGTGAGTCGCGGCGGCGCGCGCCGCCGCCGCACGTCGGATCCGTTCCCCAAACTGAAAGGGAGTGTCCCATGCGTGCCCAGCTGATCGGCGTCGCGGTGTTGTGCGCTGCTTGGACCCCGGCAGCGCTCGCTCAATGTGCCTGGACAGAAACGGCCGTGCACTCGAGCGTGCCGTCGCTCGGGTGGTCGCTCGACCTCGACGACCGCACCGCCGTGTTCGGTGCGCCGCTCGCGGAGTTCTTCGGTCCCGAGTCAGGCTTCGCGCGCGTCTTCGACGGCGAGAGCGGCTGGAGCGGCGCCGTCGACCTCGTGCCACCGGCCCCGGCGGCTGGTGAGCGCCTGGGCAGCGCGGTCGCCGTCCATGGCCCGTGGATCGCGGTCGGCGCGCCGACGAACTCGACTTCGCTGGGCGGCTCCGTCCACTTGTTCGAGCGCAACCAGGGCGGGATCGGCGCGTGGGGTTGGAGCGCGCAACTCGTCGGCAGCGGCGCGCCCAACGTGGCGCTGTTCGGGTCGGCGCTGGACCTGTACGGGGACACGTTGGCCGTCGGCGGCTACTACACCGACGGCCTGCGCGGTCGCGTGTGGATCTTCGAACGCGACCCTGCGAGCGACCAGTGGATCCAGACGCAGGTGATCTCCGCTTCCGACAGCGAACCACTCAGCTACTTCGGATCGGCGGTGGCCGTGCACGGCGACTTGTTGCTCGTGGGCGCAACGCAAGCTCGCGGCCTCGGCGGCGTGCGCACCGGCGCGGCGTACCTCTACTCGCGCAACCGCGGCGGACCGAACGCGTGGGGCGAAGTCGCGAAGTTCTTCGCCAACGACGGCGAGTTGGACGACCGCTACGGAAGCTCCGTCGCGCTCGGACCGGCGACCGCAGCGATCGGCTCGCCACAGGAGAGCGGCCTCGCCTACAACTCTGGCGCGGTCTACGTGCACAGTTTCACAGCGCCGTCGTGGAGCTTCGCGCACAAGCTGCGCGCCTCCGACGGCGGCTTCGTGCACCAATTCGGCGGCGCGCTGAGCCTGGCTGGCGACGAACTGCTCGTCGGGGCTCGCGGCGCGGCCGTGCGGGGACAGGCCTACGTGTTCGAGCGTCACCACGGCGGCTTGCATGCGTGGGGCGAGCGCGAGCGCTTGCGACCGGCGAGCCTCCAGCCGAACACGTGGTTCTTCGGAACGGCAGTCGCGCTCGCCCCGGGCCTGCGCGCGGTCGGCGCACCGGGAACCACGGCGGCCGGAAGCAGCGCGTCGGCGTACTTCTACGCCGCGCCCGAGCAGATTCGCGAGTACGGCGTCGGCTCGGGGCGCTCGCTTGGTTGTGTGCCGCACGTCTCGCTCGTGGGTTGTGCGAGCACGACACCCGGGGCGAGTTTCCGGTTGCGCGCGCACGGCGTGCACGGCGGACGCATCGGAATGCTCGTCTACTCCGTCAATGGTCGCGCGTCTCTGCCTTGGGGAGCGCACGCGGACGCGTTGTCGCTGCAGCCGCCGTTGCAACGCGGCCGCCTGCAAGCGACCGGCGGAACGTCAGGTGAGTGCGACGGCGTGCTCGAGCTGGAGTGGTCGAGCTTCGCCGGCTCGCACCCCTACGCTGAAGGTCAACCCTTCCACGCGGGCCAGACGATCTGCGTCCAGGCGATCTGGCGCGACGGTGCGGAACTGCGCCACAGCCGCTTCTCGCCGGCGCTGGAGTTCACGCTGCTGCCGTGAGCGCGCCAGCGCACGCGCGGCGCGGCGAGTGGAAGCTCGCCGCGCTGCGCGCTTCCTTCACTGAAAGATCACGCCGCTGCTGTTCACCGGAGTGAACTTATTGGCGCACTGGAGGAACGTGTTGGCGCTCACCAGTCCATTGCCGCAGTTCTCGATGGTGATGGCGCTATTCGTCTCAGGCAGGCACTGGCTCACTTCGCTGCCGCAGTCAATGAACGTGTTTCCGAACACCTGCAGACCTCCGCTCGCGCCGCCGACGTTGGCCGCGAAAAGACCGGCTCGCGGCGCTCGGCTGATGACGTTGCGGCTCAACACGACGTTCTGCATCACATCGGGCGTCGGGGCGTACTTGGGACGAATGTAGTACTGGCAGTTGGGCAGTAGCCCGTCCGGCCCGATCGCCAGCGCGATCTCGATCGCGCCCGTGATCGCCAAATAAGGTGCAACGCCGCCACAGCGATCGATGACGCAGTTCTCGATCGTCAACCCCAGCGCTGGGGCGCCCGCGCCGAACCACGGATAGGCGTCAACCAGGCCTCCTCCCGAGTGAATGCCGCACACCAACGCGTCCGCGACGAAACAGCGCGACACGCGGGTGAAGGCCCCACGGGTCGTGATCCCCACACCGCGAACGCCCTTGACCGAGCAGTCTTCGATGACAGCGCCTGCGCTGCTGGGCGCGCCGTCAAGCACGACCGTGTTCGGGTTGGCGAGCGCGGCAGCGAAGAGTGCGGGCGACGCAGGCGCGTACGCGTAGCGAATTTCGATCGGCGCCACACTGGAAGTCCAGGTGACACCGGTGATCGCAGCCAACTGCACCGACGCCGGACTCAGCGACGATCCGTCGATCAGCGCAACCACCGAGCCGACCTTCACGACCGGAGGGTAGCTGCTCGACGTGGAAGCCGATCGCACGCGGAAGGTGAGCGGCGGATCGGTGGGCGCCGAGGCTGCCACGCGCCCCCATGGCGAGCCATTGCTGACGATCGCGTCGTCGCCGCAGTAGGCCACCGTGCAGTCACGGATCGCGGACTGCTTCGCTTCGACATTGATCCCGTCGCGGCCGACAGAGAATAGCCGTGCGGCCTTCTCGGGCAGAAGGTCGACGTTCTCGACGTTGCAGATGTCATTGCGCCCAGTCTGCAAGAACTTGCCCGGCAAGTGATGGGCCGTCAGATTGCGAAACGTCGTGGTTCCGCTGCAGTCGTAGGCGAGCAGCGCATACGTGTTGGATTGGTTCAGAACGGCCACCACATCATGGCCCGACTGCCAGTTCTGGAAATCGAGCGCGGACCCCGCGAAAGTGAACTCCACTTGCTGCACAGGAGTGGGGCCGCCCGACGGCGGCGCGATCGCACGCACCTTGCCGTCGTACATGGCGTGAAAACCCGGGCGGCCGTCCGGCAGCACCCAGGCCCAAATCGTGGGAAAGCAGTTCGGCGGCAAGAACAGCTCGGGGTCGGTGACCGACACCAAGGCCGTGCGCTGCGCCACGTTCACGGATTGCACCTTGCCCTGCAGGAGCGGAAGTCCCTCGCTCGCCGGCAGAAGTGTGGCGCGAGTGGTGAACACCAGCGGCGTACTCGATCCCGCGCCCTCCAACGTGAAGTTGGAGCAGTTCGTGACGTTGAGGACGTTGGGGAACCGCCGTCCCTGCGCGGCGCGATCGAAGCCGGTGAGTTCGATGCGCACACCCGGCACGCTGGTGATCCTGATGTTTGCCTTGCCGTTGAGCGTCAGGAGATCCGTCCACGCGCCGCCCAGCGGCTCCATCGCGCCACGCAACTCGTAAACGCCGTTGGGAACATCGAACACCAGTGTGTTGTTCGAGCTGAAGCGGTTGAACGCACACTGGATCGCAGCGCGATCGTCCTGCCCGTCGTTCGCAACGATGCCGACCGAGCTTGCGAGAATCGTGGCGCCGACGGGAAACGGCGGGGGTTGGGGACTGCCGCACTGAGCGAACGCTGAGGGTGCGGAGGAGCACAACACGAGCGCAGCTGCGGTCGCGGCGCGCAACGAGAAACGAGGCATGGGGTTCGCGGTCTGGCTCCGCGAAAGAAAACGTGCATCGCGCAGCATCCGCGCGCCGATCGCCGCTGCGCGCCACGCGCCCAGCCAACGGCAAGACGCGGCGCCGCACGCGCGGAGCCTTGAACGTGACGCCGAGCCCTGCGTCGCCGTTCGCCCGACGAAGGCCGCCGAAGTTGCAGCAGCGTTCGAAAAAGCGGCGGCGCGCTCAGTCGAGCAGCGCGAAGAGCTCTTGGCCGAGTTCCGGCGCGCCCCCGCCCTGCGTGTTCATCATCACGGCCACGACGCGTCGGCGCGCGGGGTCGAGCAAGAGCTCGGTGTTGCAGCCTTGCTGCGAACCGGAGTGGCGCACCACGCCGCGCGCGGGAGCGAGGCGCCAACCAAGACCGTAGTCGCGCGTCGAGCCGTCGGCGAGTTTGAGCGGCGTCCACATCTGGTCGCGCGATGCGCGCGTGACGAGCTCGTCGTCGAGCATCAGCTGTCCAAAGCGCGCGAGGTCGAGCGCGGTCGACTCAAGGCCGCCGCCGGCGTACTTCCAAGAGTTGTCCTCCGCGACCAACTGCAGCAACGCCACGCGCCCCACTTCGAGGTTGTAGAGCTTGGCGCGCGCGGGCTTGTCTTCTCTGCGGCGCTCGCAGTCGAGCGTCGGCGCGCCGCGCTTGGCGATCCGTTCGCGCACGAGCCGCTCGAAGGGCTGGTTCGCAACGCTCTCGAGCACGTGCGCCACGATCGTGTAGGCGTGCGTGCTGTAGCTGTGGTCGGTCCCCGGCGGGAACAGCAGCGGATCGGCGAGGAACAGCTCCAGCGCCTCGCGCGTGGTGCGTTGCTTGGCGGAGTTGTCGACCTTGCCGGCCGCGTAGTGGCGCACGCCGGAGGTGTGCGAGAGCAGCTGCCGCAGCGTGATCGACGCGCTCAGACTCGCGAGTTCGCTCGCGTAGCCGCGCACATCGCGGTCGAGCTCGAGCTTGCCTTCTTCGACGAACTGCAGAACGAGCGCAGCAGCGACGGGCTTGGAGATCGAGCCCCAGCGGAAGAGCGAGTCCGGACTCGTGGCGCGCTGCGCCTCGCGATCGGAGAAGCCGAAGCCGCCGTGGAACACGAGTTCGCCGTTCTCGAGCACGACGACCCGCGCGCCGACCACGCCGTGTTCGGCCACGAACTTCGTGCACGCGGCGTGCAGTCGTTCGCTGCGCGCGCTGGGCGGCGCCTGTTCGACGCGCGCGGAGAGCACCGGCGCGCGCGGCTCGCGCTCGATCGCCGCGCAGGCCGCTCCGACAAGCGCCGAGAGTCCCAGAGCCCAGCTCAGACTCCGCTTGAAACTCCGCGCTCCACTCGCCGTCGACTGCATCTCAATTCCTCCCGCGCGGCGCCAGGCGCGCGCGCACGTCGCCCAAGAAACGCTCCCAATCGAACGCCGGACCGGGGTCCTGCTTGTTCACCGTGATGTGGTGATGCCCCACGATCCCTGAGAAAGCCGCGAATTCCTCGGGAGAAAGCGCATCCATGCGCACCTTGCCCAACGCGTCGCGCGGCGCGTCGGGCCGGATGCGCGGCAACTCCGCGCACAATCTCGCGACGAGCTTGCCGAGCGTGTCGTACTGCTGCGGCGTCAGGTCGTACATCGCGTAGTCGACGCCGTGGATCGCGCCGACGATGCGCTCGGGCCGCGCCGGACGCCCGACGAAACCCGGCGTGCGCACGCCGCCGTCCTTCATCCACGCGGGCAGCTGGATGCGCGGGCCGTGCTCGTCGCTGGGGTACCACTCGTCGAGCGTGCTCGCTGCGTCGGGCTTGTACGCGCCGATGTTCGCGATCTCGATGCCGATCGAGCGGCCGTTGGCCTGGCTCGCGTGCCAGGCCGTGTCGGACACATCCATGGTCTGGTACAGGAGCCCATCGATGTCGAGCATGAAGTGCACGGACAGCTTGCGGCGGTCGTGCAGCACCTTGAAGCACTGCGCGCTCGTGCCGCACACGTCGTAGTGCACGACGAATTGATCGACGAGTGCACGCACGTCGGCGCGGCGCCGTGGATCGCCGGGAAGCGCGGTGACGCGCGGCGTCTTCTCGCCTTCCGCGAGCGGCAACTTGCGACCGGCTTGGTAGCGCACGCCGACGATCGGCTCCTTGGGCGGCGAGTCGGGAAAACGCAGCTCGGTCGAGTACGCGTCGTACCCGCCCTTGTCGGTCCACAGCACGACGGGCGCTTCGATGTCGAAGCGTTCGCCGCACAGCACGATCGAGCGGCCGTGGGCGGGCGCGAGTGGTTTCACGATCGGCGGCGGAAGCGGCTTGGAGGGCGGCGCGGTGCGGCAACCGGCGAGCGCGAACAGCGCGAGCGCGGCGACGGCGCTAAGTGAACGTCTCGACATGCGGTCACGGTCTAACCGATCGCGGCGCCGGCTCAAAGCCCGCAACGCGTCAAGCCCCGCGCTGGGCCTGGCGCAACTTCGCCGGCGCGACGGCGCTCCAGGCCTGCTCGAGCAACGGACGCACGAGCGCAACGCTCGCAGCTTCGAGCACGACCTTGGTGTAGCCGCGTGCTCCCCAGGCGCCCGCGCAGGGTTCGAACACGCCGGGATGAGCGCGGAGCGCGGCCCGCTGCGCCTGCGGCGAGAGCTTCAGCACGCCGCAGCGCCCATCCGCGTCGAGCGTCGCGAAGATCTTCTTGCCGACGCGGAAGTCGGGGTGCTGCATGTGCTCGCTCTCGAGCGCCTCGGGCAGTGCGAGCGCGAGCCGGCGAAAGTCCGTGGCGCGCATGGCGACGTCAGTCCACCAGCTGCGTCAACGCAGGGAAACCGGCCGCGAACGCACGCGCTTCTTCGCCGCCGAGCCGCAGCGCCTCGCGGTGCAAGGCGCGCGCTTCGTCGCGCTCGCCCGCTGCGAGTTTGAGCGCCGAGAGCGCCACGAGCGCGCCCCAGTTCTGCGGGTAGAGCCTGCGAACCAGCGTCAAGCTGCGTGCGGCGTCCTCGGGCCTGCCGCCGCGCAGGTAAGCGAGCCCCAGCTGGAGTCCGACAAGCTCGTGCGAGGGCTGGAGCGCGCTGGCCTGCTCGAGCTTCTCGATCGCTTCGCTCACGCGCTCGCGCTCGAGGTAGATCATCGCGGCGTTGAAGCGCGACTCGAAGTGCGTGGGCGACGCGCTCGCCGCGCGTTCGTAGCACTCGAGCGCCCGATCGACGCGGCCCGCGTCGCGATGCAGCGCGCCGAGGTTGTTGTGAGCCAGTGCGGCGAGCGGATGGCGCGCATCGAGCGCGAGCGCGCGCTCGTAACGTTCGATGGCCGTGTCGGGCGCGCCGAGCTGCGAAGCCGTGACGCCGAGGTTGTAGTGCGCCTGGAACAGGTCGGGATCGAGCTGGAGAGCGCGCGTGAAGGCGCTCTCGGCCTCCTTGAAGCGGCCGGCGCGCTGCAGCACGTCGCCGAGCCCGAGGAACAGCGACGGCTGAGAGTCGTCGAGCGCCAGCGCTTCGCCGAACAACCGCACGGCTTCGTCGAACTGCCCCTGGTCGCGCCGCAGCTCGGCGATCTGCGCCAGCGCGCCGACCGAGTTGGGGTCGAGTTGGAGCGCGCGCTGCGCGAAGTGCAACGCAGCGTCTCCGCGCCCCTGCAGCTGGTTCAGGAGCCCGATGTTGAGCAACGTCTCCGCGCTGCGCGGCGCGAGCGCGAGCGCCTTGTCGAACTCCTGCTGCGCCTCGGCGAAGCGCCCGGCCGCGAGGTGGATGCGACCGAGGTTGTTGTGCAATTCGGGCGACGACTCGCCAGCGGCGGACGGCGCGGCGCCCGCTGCGCTGGGCGCGTTCTCTTCCGCGCCCAGATAACCGAGGGCGCGCAGTCCGGCCTCGACCTCGGGGCCCGCGGGTGCGGCGATCGACGCCGCCGGAGCAGCGCGCGGCGAGCCGCTTTCGTGCGTCGCGATGTAGCGGATCGGATGCGCGGCGAGGAACTCCGGCTCGAAGGCGTCGACCAGCACCTTGCCATCCATGTCCTTGCCGATCGGCAGTCCGAGGTAGTGCAGCACCGTCGGCGTGAGGTCCATCACGCTCGCGCCGTTCACGCTGGCGCCGCGGCGCAGGTTCGGGCCGGCGGCGAGGAACACACCGTAGGTTTCGTGGTCGAGGTGCGCCTTGCGGATGTCGACCACCTGCTCGCTGCGGATGCGGCGCTCGCCGCTCTTGAAGCCGTGGTCGGAGAGCAGGAACACGGCCGTGCGTTCGAGGTCGATGCGCGCGAGCAAGCGGCCGAGCAACTCGTCCTGGTAGCGGTACCACTCGCGCACCACGCGGCTGTAGCGCGCAAAGCCGCGCTCGTCGATCCACTCGAGTTTGGGCGGGTCGTACTTCATGAACAGGTGCGAGAAGCTGTCGACCTGCTCGAAGTACAGCATGTGCAGACGGAACGAATCGTCGCTGAGCAACTGCTCCGCAATCGCCGCGTAGCCCTGCGCCGTGACCGCGTACTGCTGGAAAAGATGGATCGGATTGAACGGCTGGCGCGGCGTGTTGCGCGCCGGGTCGTAGCGTTCCGCGGCCCAGTCTTCGGGCGACACGTCGAGGAAGCGCCGCGCGAACTCGTACTGCACCTGCTGCTCGACGGGCATGAGCGCGTCGAGCTTGGCGAACCAACTGTGCGGCGCGACCTTGCCGCGCGCGTCGCCTTCGCGCGCGGTCGATCCGAAACCGTGGAAGCCGAGCGCGTCGGAGGCGATCAACCCGCGCTCGAGCGGCTCGGCCGGGAAACTCGCCCACCAACCGACGACCGCTGTCGCCACGCCCGCGCGGTCGGCGATGTTCCACAGCGCGTCGCACTGGCGGTTGGTGCTGCGCACGGGCGCGCGCGAGCCGTCGGGCTGGTCGACGAGGAACCAGGTGACGCCGTGTTTGGCGGCCGACTTGCCCGTCGCGACGCTGGTCCAGATCACCGGCGAGAGCGGAATGTCGCTGAGGGTGGCGAGATCGCCGCGCACGCCGCGTCGGATCAGACCGGCGAAATGCGGCAGCTCACCTTGCGCGACCAGCGCGTCGATCAGCTTCCAGTCCGCGCCGTCGACGCCGATCACCACGGCGCGCGGTTCGTCCGACGCGCCGCCGGAACAACTCGGCGTCAGCGCCGCGGCGCCGGCCAACAAAACGAGCGCGCCAGCGACCCAGCGGCCGCTGGCGCGCAACGCGAGAGATAGTGCGATTCTCCCGCGCGCGAGCATCACGGAGCGACGACGAACTGCAGCGCGTTCGTGAAGCCCGTCGACTTCGACGCCGGCGGGTCGCGGTACCAACACTGCGCGTAGACGAGATCGCCCGACGCGAACGGAACACCGAGCGCCGTCGGATTCGCGGCGCGGAAGGCGTTCCAGTCGATGCTGAGCGAGCCGTTGCACACGTTGTCCGTCCCGCCCGAAGACGCCGGCGGAGTGCGCTGCGTCGGCGACTTCACGCAGAAGAACGTCGGGCCCGCGCCCCAAACGGTCGGCGTGAAGCCCGTGTTGTCGACGCCGTAGAAGATCAGTCCCTGGCGCTGGCCGGGCAGATTTGCCACCCCGATGGTGAAGCCGCTCGCGGCGCTCGCGCTGGCCGTGCCCGTTCCGGAGATGCCAGGCACGCAACCGAGCGACGAGGTGCCCGCCGTGCAGTACGTCACCGTGCCCTGCGCTTCGAACGCCCCGATGTCGGCGAAGCCCGCGGTGCGCGGAACTCCGCGCTGGTCGAGCGGCTCGAACACGAGCGGATCGCCTGCGTCGATGGCGGGGCTGCCCGGTTGCAGCGCGTGCGTCTGCGTCGGACCGCCGTTGCTGGCGAGCGGCGCCAAGCCGGGGTTCGCCACACCGACCTTGTCGCCGAGCACGCCGTTGGTGAAGCCCACGCCGCCCGTCGGGTTGCCGATCAGGTTGTGGCCCAGGGACTGGAACGAGCCGTCGAGATCCGGCGACGAGTACGTGCCGCCGAGGTTGCCCGCGATGATCGTGTTGCGCACCTGCGCCGCGACCGACAGATCGTGCGAGAAGCCGCCGGCGCGGAAGTCCGAGGTGTTGTTCGTGATCGTGCAGTTGAGCACGGTCGTCGGATACGGCTGCCCTCCGTAGGTGAGCAGACCCGTGCCGGTGTTCCCGCTGATCGTGCTGTTGCGGATCGTCGTCGGGTTGCACTTGTAGGCGAAGATCCCGCCGCCGAGGTACCCCGTCGAATTGCCGGAGATCGTCGAGGCATTCACCACGAGCGGAGTCTTGTACGCGAACACTCCCGCGCCGTAGCCACCGCTCGTCGCAGCGATCGTGTTCCCGCTCACCGTGCAGTTGGTGAGCGTGAGCGTCGTTCCGTAGTAGATGCACACGCCGCCGCCGGGGCCGCCGAAAGCGTAGTTCGTCGAGTTGCCCTGGATGCGCGAGTCGGTGAGCGTCACTTGGCCGCCATTGGCGTAGATGCCGCCGCCGCCGCGGTAGGAGTTCGCCGTGTTGCCGCTGACGGTCGTGTTGATCAGCGTGAGATCACCGGCGGAATTGATGCCGCCGCCTGAGCCGTAGTAGCCGCCGGTGCAGACGTTTCCGCTCACCGTCGAGTTGAGCAAGGTCAGCGTGCCCGCGTTGTTGACGCCCCCGCCGGCGACGGCGGAACCGTTGCGGAGCGTGACGCCGTTGATGGTCGCAGTCGCGCCGGTGGGCACGATCACCACGCTGCCGTTCGCGCCTCCGTCGACGATGGTCGTCGCTGCGCCCGCCGTACCGACCAAGCTCACGTCGGCGTTCGACCAAGTGAGATTCTCGAGGTACGTGCCGGGCGCGACGCGGATCGTGTCGCCGTTCGCGGCGACGCCCAGGGCCTGTTGGATCGTGCAATACGGCGCGGCCTGGCTGCCGGTGGCGGCGCCGCAGTTGGGATTGGTCTTGTCGACGTAGATGTCCGTGAGGAACACCACGCCGGGCAGGACCAACATGAGGGACAGCATCGAGCTGGTCATGAAGAGACTCCTGGTGCGGGTTGGGATCGACTCCGCCCCGATGTTAGCTGGCGAAAATCAGTCCCGCAGGGCGAGCTTCCGCAAAACCAAAGTGCGACTCACGGCGCCCAGGCGGCGACGAGCGCGTCGCTGTAGTTCGTTGTCGCGCCGCCGCAGTACGCGTCGGGAGCGCGCGGCGCCGAACTCGGTAGACGTCGGCCTCAAGACCGCGGGCGGAATGGTCCCGATGACCGACAAGGACGAATAACCCGGCGCCGCGACGGGCGCGCACACCCCAGTCCGCGCGCGCCAACCGTTCGGTTGTGCGCGCGTCGGCGAAGCAAACGTCGTGTTCCCAGCAGTTGTCCCGGCGTGACGCTCGCCGCGCGCTCAAGGAGCGACGAAGAACTGCAGCGCGTTCGAGAGGCTCGTGGACTTCGAGGCCGGCGGGTCGCGGTACCAGCCCTGCGCGTACACGACGTCGCCGGCCGCGAACGGCGTCCCCAACGCCATCGGGTGCGTCGCGCGGAACGCGTTCCAGTCGATGCTCAGCGCGCCGTCGCACTGGTTGGAGCTACCGCCCGAGAGCTGCGCCGTCGTGCGCTGAAGCGGCGACTTGACGCACACCAAGCTCGAACCGCTGCCCCACACGGTCGGCGTGAAGCCGGTGTTGTCGACACCGTAGAGGATCAGGCCCTGGCGCTGACCCGGAACCGAAGCCACCGAGATGGTGAAGCCGCTCGCAGCGCTCGCGCTGGCCGTGCCCGAGCTCGAGATGAGCGCGACGCAGCCGTTCGACGAGGTTCCGGCTGAGCAGTACGTCGCCGTCGACTGCGACTCGAAGGCGCCGATGTCGGCAGAGCCGGCGCTGCGCGGCGCGCCGCGTTGGTCGAAGAGCTCGAACACGAGCGGATCACCCGCGTTGATCGCGGGGCTGCCGGGCAGCAACGCGCGCGTCTGCGTGGGGCCGCCGTTGTTGGCGAGCGGCGCGAGGCCAGGGTTCGCCACGCCGACCTGATCGCCGAGCACGCCGTTCGTGAAGCCAACACCGCCGGTGGGATTGCCGATCAGGTTGTGACCGAGCGACTGGAACGAACCGGAGATGTTCGGCTGCGCGGGCACGCTGCCGAAGTTGCTCGCGATGATCGTGTTGCGCACTTGCGCGGCGCCCGAAGAAGTGTGCGCCCAGCCGCCGGGGTAGAGAATGCCAGTGTTGCTCGCGATCGTGCAGTTCAGCACGGTCGTCGGAAACGGCGAAGAGCTGCTGGTGACGAGCCCCGTGCCGTAGTTGTTGGTGATCGTGCTGTTGCGGAAAGTAGTCGGGTTGCAACTGGCCGCGACAATGCCGCCGCCGACGTAACCGTTCGAATTGCCGGAGATCGTCGAGGAATCCACCACCAGCGGTGTGCTGTACGCGAACACGCCGGCGCCGTAGCCGCCGCCGGACGTGGAGATGACGTTGCCGCTCACGGTGCAGTTGGTGATCGTGAGGGACGCGCCGAAGCGGACCTGCACGCCGCTGCCTGAGCCTCCGTACGTTGCGAACGAGCCGAGGACGCCGTTCGTCCAGTTGTCTCGGATGCGCGAGTTGATGAGCGTGACTGGGCCGCCAGTCGCATAGATGCCGCCGCCTCCTTGGTATGAGTTCGACGTGTTTCCGCTGACCGTCGTGTTGATCAGCGTGAGTTCACCCGTGGAACCAATGCCCCCGCCAGCGCCGCTGAAGACGCCGGTGCAGACGTTTCCGCTCACCGTCGAGTTGAGCAACGTCAAGGTTCCCGCGTTGTTGACGCCGCCCCCGAAAACAGCTGCGCCGCTGCGAATCCACACCCGGTCGATGGTGGCGGTCGCGCCGCTCGGAACGACGACCACGCTGCCGCTACTTCCGGCCTTGACGACGGTGGTCAGCAGAGCGCCTGCGCTACCGATCAAGCTCACGTTTGCGTTCGGCCAGGTGAGATTCTCGAGGTACGTGCCCGGCCCGACGAAGATCGTGTCGCCGTTCGCGGCGACAGCCAGCGCCTGTCCGATCGTGCAGAACGGCGCCGTTTGACTGCCGGTTCCGACGCCACAGTTGGGGTTGTTCTGGTCGACGTAGAAGTCCGTCGCAAACAGCACACTGGGCAGGACCAAGACGAGAGACAAAAACGAGCCCGTCATGAGTTGACTCCTGAGTTCGGTGGGAAACGACTCGGAAGGAATGGTAGCGAGCAAGCCTCGATCGCGCAGTGTGGGGCGCCGCCAGTCGACTCAAGCACATCGAGCGGGTCCCGATCGACGACGAGCGCGCGCTTTTCGGCTCCGCGCACGAGGCGTCGCAACATGCACGGATGCCGTCAGACCGAGTCAGGCCGATGGCGGCCCCTGGAGTGGGCGACGACGGCGCTGCCACCGTCAAGGACGGCTCACGCAGTCCGAGGAACGGGCCGGCTCGCGAGGTCGGCTCGCGCCACCCGTGCGGTTGCGCAAGCCTGGGTGAAGCAGACGTCATGTTCGCCGCAGTTGCCCCGGCCTGACGCTCGCCGCGTGCTCACGGAGCGACGAAGAACTGCAGCGCGTTCGAGAGGCTCGTGGACTTCCAGGCCGGCGGATCGCGGTACCAGCCCTGCGCGTACACAACGTCGCCGGCCGCGAGCGGCGCCCCGAGCGCGGTCGGGTTCGCGGCGCGGAACGTGTTCCAGTCGACGCTCAGCGCGCCGTTGCACTGGTTGGCGGTCCCGCCCGAGAGCTGCGCCGTCGTGCGCTGCAGCGGCGACTTGACGCACACCAAGCTCGAACCGCTGCCCCACACGGTCGGCGTGAAGCCGGTGTTGTCGACGCCGTAGAGGATCAGGCCTGGCGCTGCCCCGGAACGGAAGCCACCGAGATGGTGAAGCCGCTCGCAGCGCTCGCGCTGGCCGTGCCCGAACTCGAGATGAGCGCCACGCAGCCGTTCGACGAGGTTCCGGCTGAGCAGTACGTCGCCGTCGACTGCGATTCGAATGCGCCGATGGCGGCCGAGCCGGCGCTGCGCGGCGCGCCGCGTTGGTCGAAGAGCTCGAACACGAGCAGATCACCCGCGTTGATCGCAGGACGGCCCGGCGACAGCGCGCGCGTTTGCGTCGGACCGCCATTGTTCGCAAGCGGCGCGAGGCCGGGGTTGGCCACGCCGACCTGGTCGCCCAGCACGCCGATCGTGAAGCCCGTCACGCCAACGCTCGAGTCAATCAAGTTGTGGCCGAGCGACGGGAACGCGCAGTCCAAATCGGGAGAGACCCCGAAGTTGCCGCTGTTCCCAGCGGTGAGCGTGTTGCGCACCTGCGCGACCCCCGGGGAGGTGTGCGAGAACCCGCCGCAGTCATAACTCGACGCGTTGCCCGCGATCGTGCAGTTGAGCACGGTGATGGAGCTGTTGACGGCGACGACCGTGAGCAAGCCTGTCCCACTGTTGTCGCTGATGGTGCAGTTGCGAAGCTCAGTCGAGTTGCACTTGTAGGCGAAGATTCCGCCCGCACGGTAGCTGGCGGAGTTGCCGGCGAAGGTGGATGCGCTCGCAGAGAATGGGGTCTGACAGACGAACATGCCGGCGCCGACTCCGCTCAAGCCCCCAAAGGCTCCGGCGATGATGTTGCCGCTGACGGTGCAGTTGGTCAGCGAAACCGACAAGGCATCTCGCACGTAGAGACCGGCGCCCGAGAGGAATGTGCCCGATCCGGTCACGTTGTTCTCGATGCGCGTGGTCACGAGCGTGACCGAACCACTGGCCGCTAACAATCCGCCTCCAGGAGTGGACGTGGTCGAGTTGCCGCTGACCGTCGAGTCGATCAACGTGGCGCTCGCGTACGAGCGAATCCCAGCACCTCCGCCGTAGCCTCCCACCAATTGGTTGTTGCTGACCGTTGAGTTGATCAGCGTAAGGCTGCCCGACGAGAGGATCCCAACGCCGCCGTTCCCGTCGAAGCACTTGTTCCCGCTGACGGTCGAGTTCCGCAGCGTGAGCGTCCCCGCGTTGTGGATCCCTGCACCGACACCTGTGGTTGTTTGGCCGTTGCGCAGCGTGACGCCGTGGATCGTCGCCGTGGCCCCCAAGGGAATGTTCACCACGGCGCCGGTGAGGTTCGCGTCGACGATCGTCACGGCCGCGCCAGCGGTCCCGACGAGTTCCACGTCGCTGACGGGCCAGACCAATTGCTCAACGTACGTGCCGGGCGCGACGCGGATCGTGTCGCCGTTTGCGGCGATGCCCAGCGCCTGTTGGATCGTGCAATACGGCGCGGCCTAGCTGCCGGTGGCGGCGCCGCAGTTGGGATTCGACTTGTCGACGTAGATGTCCGTGAGGAACACCACGCCTGGCAGGACCAACATGAGGGACAGCAGCGAGCTGGCCATGGAGAGACTCCTGGTGCGGGTTGAAATTGACTCCGCGCCGATGTTGTCTGGCGAGGATCAGTCCCGCAGGGCGAGCTTCCGCAAGACCAAAGTGCAACTCACGGCGCCCAGGCGGCCACGAGTGCGTTGCTGTAGTTCGTTGTCGCGCCGCCGCAGAACGCGCCGGGATTGCGGTACCAGACTTGGTAGACGACCGTCGCGCCAGCGGCGGGGATGGCGCCGGTGAGCGAGAGCGACGGATCACCCGGCCCCGGGAACAGCGCGCCGCCGGCGCCGCTCGCGGTCTTGAGCCCGAGCCGTTGGATCGGCGCCGCCACGCAGCGCACGCCGTCGCCGAAGACAGCACCCGTCGCGCCGTTCAACGCCGACGGTCCCTGGAAGAACAAGCACGTCGTGTTGGGCGGCAGACCCGACACGAAGAGTTGCAGCGTGTCCTGACTCGTCGAGGAAGCTCCGCCCCACGACAGATGCGCGCCCGCGGAGTTCGCGGAGTTCGGACAGCCCCCCACCGTCGACGCTCCGTTGCCGCACGGACACACGACCGTCGCTCCGTCGCAGAACGAAGCCACCGCGCCGCCCGCGCCGCTCTCGTACTGCGCCGCGAGGATGTCGAAGGAGACGAACGCCTGGCCGTCGGGCTCGCGCGCGAGCGCTATCGCGAACGCGCGCGAACTCGCCGAGGGTTGGCTCGACTCGTGCGCCGCGACGCGCGCATCGATCTCGATGCCCCAGTCGGCGGAAACCGGTTGGTGCGCCGCGAGCGCGACGAGCGAATTGCCGTTGAACAGCAATTCCGTGGCGTACAGGTCGTAGTCGTTCGTGCTCTGGCCGTAGAGCTCCGAGTACGCGCACACGTAGCGGCTGCCATCGCCGTCGATCGCCGGCGCCCGCTGGTCCTGGTACCAGAACGCGCCGTCGTAGGAGCTCATGTTGAGCGTCGAGCGCACACTCGCACCGTCGAGGCCGCTCACCACGATGTCGTGATCGGAGCCGAAGTCCTCTTCATACGCGACCAGCCAACGCTGGCTGCCCTGCTGCGAACTCGAGGCCGCCGGACTCTTGTGGTCGACGAGCGTGGCCGCGATCGGAAAACTGGGACTCGAAACCACGCCGTTCCACTCGACGCGCGCGCCGAAGATGTCGTTCCCGCCGGCCGGACTCGCGCGTTGCCAAGCGAGGTTCCAGCGCTCGGAGTTGTTCGAACGCGACACGCTGACGCGCGAATCGTAGGTGAACATCGACAGGTCGATGTTGACCGTGCCGTTCACGAGCGTTCCGGCATCGGTGACGAGCTTGCCGTGGATGTCGTGGTCCTGCGCGAAGGTGTAGATGCGCTCGTAGGCGACGAGGAAGTAGCTCGTTCCGCTCGGATACGGATCGCCGCCAACGTCCGGGTTGAGCAGGTCGAAGTTCGTGCCGCCGGCGATCTTGAACGGAGGCGAGAGAAGCGCCGTGTTCGTGTCGCGCGTGCGGCCCCAGATCTCGATGCGGTTGGTCGCGGCGTTCAGCACGTGCGCGACGACCAGAAAGCGGTTCGAAGCTCCGCGATTGGCCGCGCGCGGTCGCGCCCAGTAATCCACGGTGCTGTCGATCCAACCGCCGCGGTACAGCGGGATGCCGGCGGGCGTGTACATGTCGCCCCACACGTCGTGGTCGTTTGCGTTGAACTCGCTCTCCCACACGTGCAGCACGCTGGCGCCGGTCGCGTCGAAGCACACGTCGGGTGAAAACGACTCGGCCGGCGTGGCTTCGATGCCGAACGCGGCGATCACCGGATCGATGACGAGCGGATAGCGCGCGCTCTCGGCGAACTCGGCGGGCACACGGAGCGTGAGACGCCCGTCGGCCAGCGTGCTGGCGAGCTCGAGCCTGCGCCCGTCCGCGTCGAGCGCGACCGCCGCGCCGTAGCGTAAGTCGCCGTACTCGTTCGAGAACTTCCAGCCCGCGCCGTCGGCTTGCGGAGCGAGCTCGGTGCGCAGCGCAAGCTCGAGCACGAGTTCGCCGCGCGCCAGCGGAGCGTGGATCACGAACGACTGCTCGACCGAGCGCGGCGCGAGTTCGTAGAGCTCCGTCAGCGCCCCGCGTTCGTAGCTCACGAAGGCGCCGTCGAGTCGCGGCGCGCTGTAGCGCTCGAAGGCCTGCTCGCGCTCGCCGCAGCGCAGCGCGAGGAGTTCGAACTCGAGCGGATAGTGGCGCGGCGCCGACGAGCTGAAGAACGGGAGGAAGCGCACGTGGCGCGCTGCGTGCAACTTGTAGTTCGCGCCGCGCACCCACAACTCACCCGCGACCCAGTCGGTGTGCACGGATTCGCGCTGCGTTGCGAGTTCGCGCGGCGCCTGCCGCGGCTCGCAGCGTTCCGTGTGCGTCGGTCCTCCCGCGAGCAACGCCGCGAGCACGTCGGGACCCGCGCGAGTTGTTTCTTGCGCCGCGGCGCCCGACGAGCAGAGCGAGAGAGCGACAACCAGCGTGCGAAGTGCGGCGTGCATGACGGCGTGCGAAGACCTCGACTTCGACACTAACCGTGATTGCCGACCTGCCCAGCCCGGCGCGCTTCAGCGCCGCGCGTTCGAGCCCCATCCGCCGCGCACGGCCCGCGGAGCGCGAAGAACTTTCCGACTTCGCGCCGCTCAGGTCGTCGCGCCGCCGCACGACGAACCCGCACCGGCGGTGCAACCAAAGCAGTGACGTGCGGTGCGGATGCGCCGCGACTCGAGCGCGGCGAGGTCGAACTCGCGGAGATGCCGCGGCAATGCGCGCTCGTCGCCGTGCTCGCCCCCACCGTGTTCGCCGAGTTCGAGCTCGAGCATTTGGTTGAAGTCGCAGTCGTACAACCGACCGTCCCAACCCACGGACAACATCGTGCGGCACATCACGCCGCGCGCCGCCGCGGGGTTGAACGAGTCGACCAGCAACTGCAGGTAGCGCTCGAGCAACGCGCCGGAGTCGAGCCACTCGAGGTAGCGGCTGATCGGCATGTTCGTGATCGCGTAGAGCTCGTTGAACACGACGCCGTGCAGGCGCGCGAGTTCGCGCTTCCACTCCGCCTGCGCCGAAGCTTGGCCGGCCGGCAGAAACGCGCCGACCGGATTGGTGACGAGCACGAGCTTGAGCCCCGAGCCTTCGACGCCGTAGCCCAGCGCGTTGAGCGTCTTGAGCGCCGCGATCGAACGTTCGAACACGCCTTCGCCGCGCTGTCGATCGGTGTTGAGCGCGCGGTAGTGCGGCAGCGAGCACACGACTTCGACCCGCTGCTCCGCGAAGAAGCTCGGCAGGTGCGCGAACGCCGGCGCGGCGATCACCGTGAGGTTGCAGCGGTGCATCACGTGCCGGCCCAGGCGCCGCGCCTCGCGCACGAGCCATTCGAAGTTCGGGTTGAGCTCCGGCGCGCCGCCGGTGATGTCGACGGTCGCAATCGCTGTCGTCGCCAACACGCGCATGGCGAGCTCTGCGGTCTCGCGCGACATCGACTCCGTGCGCTCGGGTCCGGCGTCGACGTGGCAGTGCGCGCAGGTCTGGTTGCAGACCTTGCCGAGGTTGAGCTGGAGCACCTCGACGCCGCTCGCGCGCAGCGGGGCCAGCCCCACGCGTTCGAGGTGCGCATCGAAATCGCCGCCGAGCGAGTCGCTGAGCGCGGCGGCGCCGAGCCGCGCGAGCTGCGCCGCACCGCTGGCGAGCGGCGAACCGCGTCGCGCAAGGGTGGGCGCGAGCTGAAGCCCGCGCGAGGCGCTGCTGAGCGAGCCGTCCATCACATGCCCATCTTCGCCGCGGCGTTCTTCATCTGCGCCGCGTGCGCGAGCACCGCACCGCCGCGGATCGCCGCGGCGACATGCGTGACCTCGGTGAGCTGCTCGAGATCGCAGCCGTGCTTGAGCGTCTCCTGCGTGTAGGCGTCGATGCAGTACGGGCACTGCACCGCGTACGCAGCGCCAAGCGCCACCAGCGCCTTGTCGCGCGCCGACAGCGCTCCGTCGGCGAACACAGCGCCGTAGTACTCGAAGAACTTCGCGGCGAGTTGCGGGGCGTGCTCGCCGAGCTTGGCGAACTTCGCGAGGTCGGCCGGGTCGTAGTACGTGTCCATAGGAGGGCGAGGATCGAGGTGCGGCCGGTGTGGATCAAGCGCGAGCGGGCACGGAAATTCGTCAGATGCTGCGCCACCCGCGCGGTTTCCGTTCGTCAGCGGCGCGGTGGAATCCTTCGCTCGAGGCAGACACGGCGGTGCGCGGTGAGGACCGTCCGTGTGCTCGGCGCGAGCCTGCAGGGCGCGCAGGCGGAGCTCGTCACCGTCGAAGCGCGCTTCGACGGCGCGACGAAGGAGCGCACCGAAGTCGTCCTCACCGGCTTGCCCGACCCCGTGATTCGCGAGAGCAAGGGTCGACTGGTGTGCGCGCTCGAAGCGAATGGTCTGCACCTCCCCCACGGCCGGCTGTACTTGAACCTCGTGCCCGCGGGACGGCGCAAGAGCGGCGAAAGCCTCGACCTTCCGCTCTTGCTCGCCGCCGCGTGCGCCTGCGGCCACTTCGAGCCCAAGGCGCTGCGTGGACGCCTGTTCCTCGGCGAACTGGGTATCGACGGCGCACTGCACGCTTCGCCCGGCGGTCTCGCGGCGGCGCTCGCCGCGGCGCAGCACGGCGTGAGCGAGGTCATCGCGGCCACGGTCACGGCCCAAGAGGCGGCCTGGGCGCCGGGCGTCACCGCGCGCGCCGCGCAGCACGTCGAGCAGGTGCTCGGGCACCTGGTGTCGCCGCAGCGCCAGCTGCCTCCGCTCACGCCGAGCGAGGCCCCCGCCGCGCCGCCCGCGCCGCTTTCGCTCGACGAGGTGCGCGGACAAGCGACCGCCAAATTCGCGCTCGCCGTCGCGGCCGCCGGCGGTCATGGCTTGTTGTTCCTCGGCGCGCCCGGCGCGGGCAAGAGCATGCTCGCGCGACGTTTCGCCACGCTGCTGCCCGAGCCCACGCTCGAGGAGCGCCTCGAGATCACGCGCGTGCTCTCCGCGGCGGGCCGCTGGCCCGGCGGCCTCGCGCGCTCACGGCCGTTCCGCGCGCCGCACCACACGGTGAGCTACGCGGGGCTGGTCGGCGGCGGCGCGCCGCCGGCGCCGGGCGAGATCACGCTCGCGCACTGCGGCGTGCTGTTCCTCGACGAACTGCCCGAGTTCCGCCGCGAGGTGCTCGAAGCGCTGCGCCAGCCGCTGGAGGAAGGCGTCGTGCGCATCAGCCGCGCCGGCCGCCAGCTCGAGCTCGAAGCGCGCTTCCAACTGCTCGCAGCGATGAACCCCTGCCCGTGCGGCTACCTCGGCCATCCGCGCACGCCCTGCGCCTGCCCGCCGACCGCGGTGCAGCGCTACCGCCGCCGCATCTCGGGCCCGCTGCTCGACCGCATCGACCTGCGCATCGAGCTCGCGCCGCCGACGCTCGACGAGCTCGCTCCGCGCAGCGCACACGGAGCGCGCGGCGAGGCCTCGAACCGCAGCACGCACTCGACGAGCGCCACCGCGAACAGCTCGACAAACGGCCCGACAAGCAGCTCGACAAACAGCTCGACGGAACCGACGCCCCAACCGTCGACCCAGCAGTCGACCGGGCGAACGAGCGTGCCCTCGCCTCCGCAGTCAACGAACGGAACGAGCGCCGCCGAACTCGCCGCCCGCGTCGCCGCAGCGCGCGCGCGAGCCCACGCGCGTCAAGGCGCGGCGCGCAACGCGGACCTCGACGCGGCTCAACTGGACGTTCACGCGCCGGTCAGCGCACGACTGCGCCCGCTCCTGGAGCGCGCTCAACGCCAGCGCGGCCTCTCCGCACGCGCCGTGCAGTCCCTGCGGCGCGTCGCGCGCACGCTCGCCGACCTCGACGGGGCCGACGAGCTCACCTCAGAACACTTGGCGCGCGCCCTCGCGCTGCGGGCGGCGCTGCCGTGATGTAAGCCCGCAGCCGATGCCGTGTGGGCCGGCTACTCGTGCCGCAGCGCTTCGACCGGGTCCATGGTCGCGGCGCGCCAGGCGGGGTAGATGCCGAACACGACGCCGATGCCGGCCGAGATGGCGAAGGCCACGATCGGGGCCGAAGGCGTGATGATCGTGCGCATCTCGGCGAAGTGCTCGACCAGCGCGGGAACCAAGAGGCCCAGCGCGACGCCGAACAGGCCGCCGCCGACCGAGAGCACGACGGTCTCGACCAGGAACTGCGTGACGATGTGGCGGCGCTTGGCGCCGAGCGCGCGGCGGATGCCGATCTCGCGCGTGCGTTCGGTGACAGTGGCGAGCATCACGTTCATGATCCCGATGCCGCCGACCAGGAGACTGATCGAGGCGATCGAGCCGAGCACGATGTTGAAGATGCGCTTGGTCTCCTCGGCGCGCAGCAGCAGCTCGAGCGGTACGATGTCCTCGTAGTCGGCCTGCTTGTGGTTGCGGCGCAGCATCTCGCGCGAGGCCGCGGCCACCATCGGCACGTGCTTGGGATCGGCGACCTCGACCACGATCTCGTGCAGCTCGACCTCTTCCATTTCGCGGCTGCCGGCGCGCATCTTCACCTGCATCGTGCCGTACCACTTGCGGCCGGTCTCGAGCGGAATGAAGACCTCGGCGGTCGATTTACCCGCGGGCGCCGCGTCGGACTGCTGGCGCACGCGCGAGAGCAGCACGCCGACGACCGTGTAGTAGTCCGCGCCGATCTTGACGGTCTTGCCCAGCGGCGAATCGACCGGGAACAGGTAGTTGGCGACGGTGTCGGAGAGCACGCACACGTTGGCGACGCGCTCCATGTCCTGGTCGCTGAGGAAGCGCCCCTCGTACATCACGCGGTTGGTGACCTCGCGGTACACCGGCAGCGTGGCCATCACGCGCGGGTTCATGGCGCGGTCGCCGAAGCGCACTTCTTCGTAGATTTCGCGCACCGGCACGACGCGCGCGACGCCCGGGAAGGTCTTTTCGATGCGCTCGAGGTCGTCCTCGAGCAGACCGTACGCGACGACGCGCGTGGTCTGGCCCGAACCCGTCGCGAAGTCTTCGCGCGGCTTGACCGAGCGCAGGATGATGTTGTTGCTGCCGAGCAGGCGGATCTGCTCCTGCGCCTCGGCGCTGGCGCCCTCGCCGATGGCGAGCATCGCGATCACCGAGCTGACGCCGAACAGCACGCCCATCGTGGTCAGCGCGCTGCGCAGCTTGTGCAGCAGCAGACTCGACACACCGAGCTTGACCGTCCGCCACAATGCGCCCTGCTTCATAGGTCGCCTCGATGCGCGATCTGCTCGTCTCGCGCATCCTGCGCCGTCGACGCAGGCGCGTAGTACTCGCTGCGTTCGCTGGTGTGCTGGTTGCGAATGATGCTCTCGATGCGGCCGTCCTTGAGGCGCATCACGTGCTGCGCACGCTCGCCGACATCGGCTTCGTGCGTGACCATCACGATCGTGCGGCCCTCGGCGTGCAGTTCGTCGAACAAGGCGAGGATCTCCAGCGCCGTGGCGCTGTCCAGATTGCCGGTGGCTTCGTCCGCGAGGATTAGCGCGGGTTGGTTGACCAGCGAACGTGCGATGGCCACGCGCTGTTGTTGACCGCCGGAGAGCTGCATGGGGCGGTGGTCGAGACGCTGGGCGAGCCCGACGCGTTCGGCGAGCTTGCGCGCACGCGCCTCGCCGTCCGCCGGCGGATCGTCCTGGTAGAACAGCGGCGTCATGATGTTCTCCAGCACGTCGAGCTGCGGGATCAGGTTGTAGGCCTGGAACACGAAGCCGAGCTTGCGGCTGCGCAGCTCGCTCAACTCGTCATCGTCGAGCTTGCCGGTGTCGATGCCGTCGACCTTGTAGACGCCGCGCGTGGGCCGGTCGATGCAGGCGAGCACGTTGAGCAACGTCGACTTGCCCGAACCCGAGCTGCCCATGATGGCCCAGTACTCACCGCGCCCGAAGGCGTGGCTGAAACCGTCCAGCGCGCGCACGGTGTTGCCGCCCATGCGGTAGACGCGCGTGACGTCCACCAGCTCGGCGACCGGCGTGTCGGAGTTCGCCTGGCCCATGCGGCTACTTCTGACCGCCGCCCGGGTTGCCGCCCGCGCCGGCGCCGCCGGCCTCACCGGCGCCGCCCTGTCCGCGCTGGCGCATCTGCTCCATGAGCTTCGCGCGCTCTTCCTCGCTCATGTTGGCCATGCGCTCGCGCCACTGGGCGCGCATGCGCTCACGCTCTTCGTCGCTCACCGCCGCGCCGTCGGCCCCGGCGCCCGGAGCACCGCCGCGTTCGCCGCGGGCGCCGCGCTCGCCGCCGCCCGTGCGATTGCCCCGCTCGGCGCTGCGCTCGCCGCCCGCGGGCCGCGCCGCGTCGTCGCCCGCCGCTGCGGGCGCGCCACCGGGCCCCGCAGCGTTCGCGTTCGCCGCGGGTGCGCCAGCGTTCGCCGCCGGACCGCCGGGCGTGTTCGCCGTCGGCGCCGTGGGCGCGGCCTGCGGCGCCGGCGCCGGGCTGAACCCGACGGGCGCCGTCAGCATCACCAGCTCACCGACCTCCAGGCCCGACACGATTTCGACCCAGTTGTTCGTGTAGCGCCCGACCTGCACCTTGCGCTCCTCGTACTTGCCGCCGGGCCGCGTGACGAAGGCGATGTTGTCGCCGCCGGAGCGGAACACCGCCTGCACGGGCGCGTAGGTCGCGTTGGGGATGTCATCGACGAGGATCTCGATCTGGCAGCTCATGCCCGGGCGCATGTCGGGGATGCCGTCGAGGATCTGCACCTCGGTGCGGTACAGGCGCGTGTTGGGGTTGGCCCACCACGAGTTCTGGTCGGGCAGCACGGCGACGAAGCTCACGCGCCCCTGGAACTCGCGCGTGCCGAGCGCGTCGATCTTGAGCAGGCAGTTCTGGCCGACGCTGACCTGCTTGAGCACCGACTCGTGCAGGCTGACCTGCGCCACCATGCCGGTCGCGCTGGGAATCGTGACGATGTCCTGCCGCTCGCGAACGCTGGTGCCCTCTTGGATCGGCTGACTGCCGCCCATGCGGCCGCCCGAGTCCTGCTGCGCGTACACCACCATGCCGGCGCGCGGCGCGCGCATCTTGGCCTTGGAGATCTGGGTCTCGAGCTTCTGCAGCTTCTCGCGTTCGAGGTTGTACTGCGCCTCGCGCGTGCGCATGTCCGCTTCGAAATCGACCAGGCGCGCGGCGGCCTGCAGCTTGACGCGGTCGAGCTCGCGCCGCGCCTCGTCGAGCTTGGCCACGAGTTCGGCTTCGTCGCGCGGCAACTGGAAGCGCACCAGCAGGTCGCGGTCGCGCCTGGCTTGTTCGAGCTGGATCTCGGCGCGCGAGCGCGACAGCCGGTCCCCCTCGAGTTCGGTGCTCGTGAGGAAGCCGCTGTCGAACAGCGTCTGCGACCAGTTGAACTTGTCGCTGGCGCGCGTGTTCTCCTCCTCGGCGAGCTTGATCTTCTCGCTCGCCTGCGCCTCCTTGGCGGCCTTGTCGCCTTCGCGGAACTTGATCAGGTCGACATCCGCGAAGCTCAGGGCCTGTTCGGCGCGCTTGATGTCGCTGTCGTTCTGGCTCTTTTGGATCTCGTAGTTCTGCTTGGCCTTGATGAAGGCCGCGTCCGCGTTGCGCAGCGTGATCTCCTGGGCCACGCGCCGGTCGATCTGCTGCGTCGCGTCGAGCTCGCACACCAGATCGCCTTCCTTGACCTGCGTCCCCTCGGGGATCAGGAACAGGATCGTGGCGTTGCCTTCGATCTCGCTCTTGAGCACGACGGCGTCGGCCGCCTTGAGGTTCCCGCGCTCGACGACGCTGACGCGCAGCAAGCCGCGCTGGACGGGCGCGCCGGTCAGTTCCTCGGTCTCTTCGCCGCTGAGCAGTCCGCTGCGTGCGATGCCATACCACGCCAGGCCGCCGACGACCGCGATGGTCAGGGCGACGGTGACGAGCTTGAAGCCGGCTCGATGCTTGTTCATTGCTTGCTCTCCTCGGGCGCGGGTTCCGCGCTGTCGGTGGTCGGCTCGGCGCTGGAGGGCGCGCTGTTCGCGTCCGCCAGCAGCAGTTCAGGATCGGGGCGCACGCCGCTCTCGTCGACGCGCAAAAGCTCCATGTCGCGCCACAGATTCAGGCGTGCGAGATG
This sequence comes from Planctomycetota bacterium, assembly GCA_016795325.1. GTDB lineage: Bacteria > Planctomycetota > UBA1135 > UBA1135 > WYBT01. The sequence continues at coordinate 75,946 of JAEUHY010000015.1, read as the reverse complement.
GTAGTCCACGCGCGCGGAGATCAGCGCGTTGTTCGCCTGGCGCAGCGCTTCCTGCGCTTCGAGGATGTCACGAGTCTCGGCGCGGCCGGCCTGTTGGTTGAGGCGCGTGCTCTCGATGCGGCGCTCGGCGAGCGTCACCGCGTTGGCCTGGATGCGCAGCGTCTCGAGCAGCGCCGTCGCTTGGCGCAGCTCGTCGCGCAGGGCGACGCGGATCGAATCGGCGAGTTCGACCTCGGCGCGCTTGGCGCGCTCGAGCGTGATCAAGGTCTCGCGGTACGCGTTGCGCTGCGAGATGAGGTCGATCGGCAGGTTGACGTTCAGCCCCAGGTCCCACGTGAAGCCGTCGGCGTCGTAATCGAAGGGCTTGCCCGGCTCGCTCGAGGCGTTGATGCCCGAGGTGACCTCGACCCCCGCGAGCAAGCGGTTGGCCGCGATCGGAACCTTGCGCTCGGCGTCGGCCACCTGGTCGAGCACGGTGAGGAAATCGAGCCGCTGGTCGAGCGCGAAGCTCGTGGCGACCTGTTCGTTCACCTGCAGGCCCTCGCCGCTGTCCAGACGCTCGACTTCGGTCAGGTCGAGCTCGAGCGGCGCGGTGATCGGCAGACCGAGGAACAACTTGAAGTTGTCGAGCGAGGTCTGGAGCCGCTGGCGCTGGTCGATCACGCGCGCCTGGGAGCGCAGTTCGTCCTGTTGCGCCTGGGCGAGCTGCACTTCGGACAGTCGTCCGGCCCGCGACAGGGCCTCGTTGCGCTTGCTCACCTGCTCGAGGTTGGCGAGGTTTTCTTCTTCGTTCTTGAGCTGCAGCGCCTGCTGGAGGATGCGCAGGTAACGCTGCGTCACGTCGACTCCGAAGGTGCGTCGGAAGCGCTCGAAGGTCCGCGCCGCGTAGACGACGTTGCGCTCGGCCTGCGTCAGCGGTTCGAGCACGATGCGCCGGCCGAAACCGCGCAGCAGCGGCTGCGTGACCCTGATTCCCATGTCGCTGGCGACGTCCCAGCCGTCGCCGCTCGAGAGGTTGCGCGCCAGCGACAGCCCGACGTCGCCGATCAGCGCCGCGCCCGTGCCGAGCAGGCGGCGCACGGCGAAGCCGCCGCCCGCCGAAGCCGCCTGCGCTTCGTCGCCCGTCCCGCTGAGCAGCGCGCTCAGCTGGCCGCTGCGCTGCGCGGCGAACGCAAAACGCTCGAGCGTGAGGTCGAGCGCCGCGAGGTACAGGTCTTCCTTGCGCCGCTGGTAGTCGCGGCTGTTCTCCGCGGCGACTTCGAGCACGCGCACGAGCCCGAGCGCGCCCGGCTTCTCGCCCGCGAGCATGCGCTGGCGCAAGCTGTCGGGCGGGGGCTGGATCGTGAAGCCCCCCTTGGCGTCGAGCTCCGCGCGGCGTTTCTCGAGGATCGCGTAGCTCTCACTGTCGGCGTTGACGAGCTGCTGCGCGGGGGTGTAGCAGCCGCTCAGTCCGACGCTGAGCAGGAAGGCCGCAGCCAACACGCGGGTCGGGCGTGCGGTCGCGGATCGACGAAGTCGCGGCATTGGAGGGGGGCGGGGACGGAGGCGCGCAGCGGAACCAGGGCGCGGGGACGGGCCGCCCATGATCGGCTCTGCGCGCGAAACCTCCAAGCGCCACGCGGCTGTTCGGCGCCAAGGCTGCGAAAGATGCAACCGAGTGCGCTGGGCGCCTTCAGCGGCCCTCAAGACCGAGGCCTGTCAACGCGCGGATTCGGCCTGTGCGAGCAGCTCGGCGTACTCCTGCGCGTCGACGGCGCGGCCGCGCAGTTCCCCGGCTTGCCAGGCGAAACTTGCGAGCGCCCCGTTCGCGAAGGCGAACGCTCCGGCGCTCGAACCGTCCTCGCGCAGCAGCGCGAGCGAAGCACTCGCCTCGCTGGAGTTGGAGACGACGCGCACACGTTCGCAGGCGCGCCCCAGCGGGTCGAAACGCACCGGCCCGCGTTCGCCCCAGGCCTGCGGCGCGGCCCCGGCCCGAGAGAGTTCGACCAGCTGCAGCGGGAACACGAGGTCGACGGGCGCGCTCCAGCGCTCGCGCACAGCCTCCAGTCCGCCCCACTCGACCACGCGCGCGAAGCCGCCCTCGAGTTGGACATGGAGCGTCCGACCCTGACCGGGCCGCCACTCGCGCCAGACCAATTCGCTTCCCTTGGGCCCGAAGGTTTCGACGTGGTGCACACGCAGTTGCTCGTCGAAGAAGCGCACTTCGAGTTCGAGTTGCACGCGCCCGTCCGACGCCCGGCGGACCCAGCGCGCCGCGCCCACCGGTTTCGCGGCGTTCGTGGGCCGCGCGCCGTCCTTCGGCATCCGCAGCTCGAGCACGAAGTGTTCGTCCGACGCGACCGGCACTCGCAACGCGGGCGGCGCTTCGGCTGCCTGGGTCGAGGGCGCGGCGCGGAACGGCTGCGCTCCTACGACGAGCGCGAGGAGCAGGGCGAACTGGCGCAAACGAGGGGACGGCACGTCGCGAAGGATCGGCGCGCGAGGCGGCGAGCTTGAACGCGCCGCCCGCCGCAGGAGCGCTCACGGGACGGCCCAGGCCGGCAAACCGCTCTCGATGCCGAGCACCTCGCTGCCCCACAGCGCGAAGAACAGCGTGATGAGCGCGACTCCGACGACGTCGACCAGCAGCCCCACGCGGGCCATCGTGCCGACCGGGATCAGCCCGCTCGCGAACACCACCGCATTGGGCGGCGTTCCGACCGGCAGCATGAAGCCGCACGAGGCTGCAACCGTCGCCGGAATCATCACCAGGCGCGGGTCGTAGCCGCCCTGGACCGCCGCAGCCGCGAGGATCGGCAGCGCGATCGCCGTGAGCGCCGTGTTCGAGGCGATCTCGGACAGGAAGGTCATGAACGCGGCGACGATGGCGATCACGATCCACGCCGGCTGGCCGTGGATCGCCGGCGCGAGCACCGCGCCGAGCGCTCGGTCGAGCCCGGAGTGCTGAAAGCCCTTGGCGATGCAGAAGCCGCCGCCGAAGAGCAGCAACACGTCCCAGGGCAATTTGCCCGAGCGCTCCCAATCGAGCAGGCGCTGGCCGCGCTCGACGCCGGAGGGGATGAAGAAGCACACCAAGCTCATCGCGATCGCGACCGTGGCGTCGGTGACGTAGCCCTTCAGCTGGTCCGCATCCGCCAAACCGAGGACTTCCGCTTGCCAGCGCGCCAAGGCCGGCCCCCAGCCCGGCAGATGGAGTGCGCCGACGTCCAGGCCGCCGCGTGTGATCCACAGGAGCGCCGTCGCCGCGAAGACGAACGCCATGCGGCGCTCGCCGGAGTTCATCGCGCCCAGTTGCGCGCGCTCCTTGGCGATGACGTCGTGCGACATCGAGAGCTCCGAGCCGACGCGCAGCACGACCCGCGTGAGCAGCAGCCACAGGATCACCAAGTACGTCGCCGCGAACGGAACCCAGGCCGCCATCCAGTCGGCGAAGGAGATCGAGGGCGCGTCGGGGAAGCTCGTGCGCAAGGCGCCGAGGAGCAGCTGATTGGGCGCCGTGCCGACGGGCGTCGCCACGCCGCCGATCGATGCGGCGTAGGCGATCCCCAGAAGCAGCGCGCGCGCGAACGGCGACGAGCGGCCGCCGCCGACCGTCGTGATCACGGCGAGGCCGATGGGGAACATCATCAACGTCGCCGCGGTGTTGTTGATCCACAGCGAGATGAAGCCGGTGGCGAGGATGAAGCCGAGCACCAGCCAGCGCGGCCGCACGCCGAAGGCCGCGACCAACGTGAGCGCGACGCGCCGGTGCACGCCCCAGACCTCGAGTCCGCTGGCGACGAGGAACGCTCCCAGGAAGAGCATCACCAGGTCGTCCATGTACGCCGCGGATGCGTCGCGCGCGGGGAGCACGCCGAGCAACGGGAAGAGCGCGGCGGGGAGCAGCGAAGCAGCGGCGAGCGGAATGCCCTGGGTCAGCCAGAGCGTCGCGACGAGCGCGGTGACGGCGGCGGCGCGGCGTTGGGCCGCGTCGAGGCCTTCGAAGGGCGTGAAGACAAACAGCGCGAACAGCGCGACGCCCAGCCAGCGGCCGAGCCGTTGGACACGCGGATTGGCCCCCTCGCGGAAGGCCGGACGCGACGTGTCGAAGTCTTGCGCCATGCGCGAGCTCCGCTCAGCGCGTCTGACCGAGCAGCCAGTCGAGGTAGCGCTCGCCGACGTCGGCGGGGCGCAGCACGACCCACTCGGGCGTGTCGTAGCCGTGCCGCTCGCGCCACAACTGCTCGAGTTCGGGCAGACGTTCGGCGCTGGTCTTGACCACCAGCAGCACCTCGCGCGCTTCTTCGACCGCGCCGTTCCAGCGGTACACGCTGAGCGCGCCGTCGAGGATGTTCACGCACGCCGCCAAGCGCGCTTCGACCGCCGCGCGCGCGAGCGCCCGCGCCGGTTCGAGCGCCGAGTGCGTCGAGAGCACGATGCGCACCTGCGCCGCACGCTCGCTTCGGTCGTTCTGGTCTGCTCCGGAACCCACGCGGCCGCGATCGTAGCGCGGCCTCGGCGAGCACAGCGCATTCGCTCGCGCGCCCGCCTACAATCTCCGCCCCCTATGGCGCGTTTCGACGATCTCGTGCTGCGTACGTTGCCTTATGTCCCTCGCCCCGTCATGTGGCGGGTCGCCAAACGCTACGTGGCGGGCGAACGGCTCGAGGACGCGATCCGCGCCCTGAGCGAACTGCGCGAGCGCCAGCACCCCGGCATCATCGACGTGCTCGGCGAGGACGTCAGCGGCGAAGCGCAGTCGCGCGCCGTGGTCGAGGAGTACAAACAGGCCGCCGAGGCCGTCGTCGCGGCGCGTGTCGACGCCTACGTGTCGGTCAAGCCGACGCACCTGGGGCTGCGCAGCTCGGAGAAGCTGTGCCTGGAGCTGTACCGCGACCTCGCGGCGTACTGCGCGGCGCGCAAGCTGTTCCTGCGCGTCGAGATGGAAGACCACACGACCACCGACGCCACGCTGCGTGTGTTCGAGGCGCTGCGCCCGGACTTCGCGAACGTCGGCATCGTGCTGCAGTCGCGCCTCAAGCGCACGCTCCGGGACATCCAGAACCTCGCGCCCGGCCCGCTCGACGTGCGCATGGTCAAGGGCATCTACCTCGAGCCGGCGCAGATCGCCCACACCGAACCCGAGCCGATCCGCGCCGCCTACGTCGAGTGCGTGCGCGCGCTGTGGAAGCGCAACGCCTCGATCTCGCTGGCCACCCACGACGAACGCATGGCGACGCAGTGCTTCGCGCTGCTGCCGGAATTCGGCGCGAACAAGCCGCGTTACGAACTGCAGGTGCTCATGGGCGTGATGGAGCACCTGTGGGCGCGCTGGAAGAACGCGGGGCACACCGTGCGCGTGTACGTCCCGTTCGGCCCGCAGTGGCTGCCCTACAGCCTGCGGCGCCTGCGCAAGAACCCGCAGATGCTGCGCCACGTCATGCGCGCGTCGCTGGGGCTCTCGCGGCTGGGCTGACGCGCCGGCGTTCGCGCGGCGCTCACTTGCCCCCTCACTGGCCGCCTCACTTGCCGCCTCACTTGCCCATGGCGAGCCGGCGCGCGAGCACTTCGCTCAGCGCGCCCGTGCGCACGATCTTCTCGGCGGTGATCTGGAAGTTGTAGGGCACGCGCCGCCAGGTGATGCGCTCGTCCTCGAGGATCGCGTAGCAGGCGCGGTTGTCGGCGTCGCGCGGCTGCCCGACCGAGCCGACGTTGATGAAGAAGCGCTTGTCGGCCGGCAATTCGAGCGTGAGCGAGTCCGCGCCGTTCAAGCCGTGGAAGCGCAGGTTCTCGTCGTGCATGCCCGGGTGGTGCGTGTGTCCGCCGAGCGCCACGCCCTCGAAACTGTCGAACACGGCGCGCAGCTTCTCGGGGTTCAAGTAGCCGTCGGTCGAGAGCACGTACTCGCGCACCGGATCGCGCGGGCTGCCGTGCACGAACAGGAAGCGGCCGATCGTGTGCGAGAGCGGCAGGCCCTTGAGGTACTTCCAGCGCGACTTCTTGTCGCCCGAAGACCACCACGCGGGCTGCATGCGCTCGCGCGTGAACTCGATCGCGCCGCGCGCGTGCGGATTGAAATCCGAGGCGTCGCGGAACAGCGCCTCGTCGTGGTTGCCCATCAGGCACAGCTGGCAGCGCTGGCGCACGACGTCGACGCAGTACTCCGGCTCGGGCCCGTAGCCGACCACGTCGCCCAGGCACAGCACCGCGTCGACGTGTTGCCCGTCGATGTCGGCGAACACCGCGTCGAGCGCTTCGCGGTTGGAGTGCAGGTCGCTGATCAGCGCGATCCTCATCGCGCAACGCTCTCCGTGCTCGCGAGCTGGGCGACCGCGGCCTCCACCAACTTGGCGCGCACCTCGCCGAGGGCGCCGCCGATCGTGGCGCCGGAGGCCTTGGCGTGTCCGCCGCCGCCGAACCCGCGCGCGAGTCGGTTGACGTCGAAGGCGCCCTTGCTGCGCGCCGAGAGCTTGACCGTGCCGCTGTCGACCTCGCGCAGGAACAGCACGACCTCGACGCGCCCCACGGCGCGCAAGAGGTCGAGCACGTCGTCGCCATCGGGCAGTTCCGCTTCGCCGGGCGCGGGCAGGGGCAGGTCGACGACCGCGATGCGGCCGTCGGCGACGTACTCGAGGCGCGAGAGCGCGCGCGCCACACCGAGCGGCTGCGTGCGCGAATTGCGCTGGTAGATCGAGGCGTAGATCGGCGCCGGCTCGACGCCGCTGGCGGTGAGCTCGCCGGCGATGGCGAAGGTCTCCGCGTCCGTGTTGGAGTACTTGAACCAGCCGGTGTCGGTCACGATCGCCGTGAACACGCCGCGTGCGATGCGCGCGTCGAGCGTGACGCCCAACTCGCGCGCGATGCGCCGCACGAGCACGCCCGTCGCACTCGCGGTCGTGTCGACGTACGCGCCGTCCCACCACGGCTCGCCGTGGAACAGATGGTGGTCGACGATCAGCTTCTTCGACTTCGCACGCCCGAGCGCGGCCGCGATTGCGCCGGTGCGCGGGAGCTCGCAGAAGTCGAGCATCACCGCCAGGTCGTGCGCCGGCAGCTCGCCGCCCTTGTAGACGTGGAAGCGCACGTCGCGCTCGAGGTAGTCGAGCTGCGGCTGCACCGGATCGGGGTTGTAGATCCAAACCGTCTTGCCCAGGCGCTCGAGCACCGCGCAGAGCGCGGCCTGCGAGCCCAGGCAATCGCCGTCGGGGCGCATGTGGCCGCACAGCACCACCCGCGAAGCTCCCGCGAGCAGCGCGAGCGCTTGGCGTTGCGCCGCGGTCGTGGGCGGCGTCGAAGGGGCAGCGCTGTCGCGAGTGTCGGCCATGGGAGCTGATGGAGCGGCTGCGGCGCCGGGGCGAGACGTTAGCGTGCTTCGCCCGAGTGCGCCAACGCGCCCGCTCGCACGACGCTGCGGCCCGCGACCCAGACCGCCGCGAGCGGCGCCCCGACGCCGGTGAGTTGTTCGAAGGCCGCGCGCGCGTTCGACGCTCGCAACTCGTGCGCGAGAACGTCGGCGTGCGCGCCCGGCGCCAGCGTGCCGAGCCGACCGCGTTGCCCCAGCGCCAACGCGCCGCCTTCGGTCGCCATCGCGAACAACGCGCGCGGCTCGAGCCACGGCGCCGCGGCGCGCGCCAGCCGCAGCTCACGCCCCAGATCGAGGCTCTCCGCGCTCGCCAGCGAGTCGGTCCCAAGTGCGAGACGCACCCCGGCGTCGAGGTACACGCGCCAGGGGAAGGGCGCGCGCTCGAACCAGGCGTGGCTGCCGGGGCAGTGCACCACGACGGCGCCGCTGCGCGCGATGCGCTGCGGCTCGCCGCGCGCGGGGTGGTTGCCGTGGATCAGCGCGAGCGGCGCCCGCAACAGTCCGGCGCGCTCGATCAACTCGAGTCCGCGCAGGCGCGGCGACGGCCCGAGGAGCGCGGCGAGCGGACCGGCGCCGCGCTCGAGCCAGGCGACCTCGGCCTCGGTCTCCGACCAGTGCACGGCTACGGGCAGCGCACGCCTCCGGGCCAGTGCAGCCGCGGCGGCGAACAGCGCGGGGCTCACCGTGAAGGGCGCGTGCGGGCTCAAGCCTTCGCCGCGTCGCGCGCTGGTGCGCAGCGCGCGGCGCACCAGCGCGAGCGCGCCCGCCGTACGGGCCGGGTCGTGCGCATCGAGCACTTCGCGCAACGCCCAGTGCCGCAGCGGCGTCCGCGCCAGACCGCGCGCGAAGCCCGCAGTCGAGCAGATGTCGGCCACGGAGGTGACGCCCGCGGCGAGGCTCGCGCGTGCGCCCTGCTCCACCGCGCGCTCGAAATCGGCGGCCGTGCAGCCCGCGCGCGCCTGCAGCACCGCGCGCACCCAGGCGCCGAAGTCTCCCCCGCGCGGGGTCCGACCGGCGATCGCGCCGAGCTCGAGGTGCGCGTGCGCGTTGACCCAGCCCGGCGCGAGGAGGACGTCGCCGCAATCCACGCTCCGTGCGCTGCGCGAGGCGCGGCGCACAGCTGCGGGGCCGCGCACGATGCGTGCGACCCGGCCGCCTTCGACGAGCAGCGCGCCATCTTCGACCCATGTGCGTGGATCGACGAGCAGACTCGGTGCACGCAGCAGGAGCGGAGTCATGGGCGCGCGACAGGCTACTGCGCGGGCGCGGCCTTCGTTTGCGCTCGCGGCAACCACCCCGGCCTGCTCGGGGCCTGCGTCCGCAAAGGCAGCGAGCCCGACGACCTCGAACAGGTCGCCGGGCTCGCGTGGGATTCGCCGTCGTGGCCGCGCTCGCGCGCGCCCGACGGGCTGGTCATCAGTTCGGCGTGGCGCGGATCACGAGGTTGCGCACCCCGCGGATCGAAGCGGCCTCGGGCTGGTTGCCGTCGAACACGATCTGCCAACGGATGATGTCCGGCGCCGGGTTGAAGTTGTTCAACTCCGAGGGGTGCATCACCCAGGGCGTCAAGCCGGTCGCGTTGCCGCCGGGGCCGAGCGTGACCGAGCACGGATCGGGGATCGCGCCCGTCGACTTCGCGCCTTGGAAGCGGACCACGATCGGGGCGCCGGCGAGAGCCGTTCCGGTCCCCAGGTCGCGGCCCCACAACTGCTCCGGAGACTGGTTGCCGAACAGCGGGCTCGGCGTGCGGTAGCTGACCGCCTGCTCGCCCGCACCGAGGTCGACGAACACCGTCATGTCCCAGCCGAGCTGGCCGACGATGTCGTCGCTGAAGTCGAGCGCGAAGATGTTCACCGACACGTTCGGGAGGATCCAGCAGGACTGCGCGCCGCTCATCGCGTCGATGCCGGCGTTGCTGCTCGAATCCCAGTTGAGCGACACGGAGAGCCACTCGGTGCTCTGCGGATCGTTCACGGTCGGGGCCGGCGAGATCACGCTCGCCAGACCGGTCGCGAAGGTGACCGGGTCATTGCCCGGCTGCGCCACTTCGACGTGGACCAGACCGGTCGAGCCGTCGCCGCCGCGCGAGGGCGCGGGAGCGGGCGGAGGATTCGCGCCCGAGGGTTGGATCGTGGGCCCGACGCCGCCGGCGCCGCCCGCGACGAGGATGCGGTTGGCGAGCGGGGCCACCGCCAGGTTGCGCGCCTGGATCAGGATCGCGCCGCCCGCGCCGCCGCCGCCCGGTTGCGCGAACGAGCCGAACGCGGTCGCCGGGCCGATCGGCCAGCCCGGACGCACGCTGCCGCCGTCGCCGCCCGTGGCGTCGATCCGACCCGCGAGGTCAGCGAAGTCGCCGGCCACAATCTGGATCGCGCCGCCGCCGCCGCCGCCGCCCGCGCCGCTGTGGATGCGGTAGCGGTCGATCACCTGCAGCGCCGAGAAGCACGTGTTGGCGCCAGTCGTGCCGGTGCCGTTCGTGCTCGTGTCGAACACGTGTGCGCCAGCGCCGCCGCCGCCCGCGCCGCCGCGGAGGTAGCCGAGGTCAGGGCGCAGTGCGCGCTTCACGCCCGGCGCGGCCGCCGGCTCGAGCGCGATCGGAGTCGAGTCGCCGCCCGAGGTCGGGTTCGGCGGGACGAAGCCGATGCCGGCGAGACCGGCGCGCAGGGTGGCCGTTCCGATCGGCGCGACCGCGTCGCCGGTGCCGCCGTCGAACGCGTAGGCGCCGCCGGAGCCCGGACCGGAGATCTGACGGCTGTCGCAACCGGCCTCGGCGAGAACCGCGAGGTCCTGGAAGTCGAGCGGCTGAGCGCCGCCACCGCCGGTCTGGTCGATGCCGTTGCCGACCGGGAGATTGAAGGGCCAGCGGACGCCGCCCACGCCCTGACCGAGTCCGAGTTGCGGCGCCTGCGGATTGCCGTAGCCGAGCGCGCCACCGACGCCTCCACCCGAGCGTCCATCCGGAACGGCGTTGATGTTGTTGACGCCGTTGTTGTCCACCATGAGGCCCGTGTTGAACACGCCGGTGTTCGCCAAGCCGAGGAGTTCGTCGCTGGTGTGCGGACGGTCGCCGCCCTGGCCACCGCGACCGGCGGCGGGGCCGCCGAGGCCGCCGTACTGTCCGAGCGTGGCGTCCGAGGGGTGCGTGCTGTTGTCGCCGCCGGACACGATCAGGCTGGCGGTGTCCGCGAGCGAGAACTGTCCGCGCGCGAAGATGCGCGCCGGATTGACGCCGACGAAACGCAGCGTCGCGTTCTGGCCGACGCTCACGCTGGCGAACTCGAACACGCCGTTGTCGACCGTGTTGTCCACCAAGTACACCGGCGGTTGAGCGCCCGGCAGGTTGGGGTCGGGGTTGTTCAGGAACAGGTTCGGATCGACGACGATCACGTTCGGGTTGTTGATGTCGACCGCGCCGAACTCAGCCTCGTCGACACCCCCTGAGAGGGCCGCGCTGAGGTAGGTGGCGGCCGACGTGGCCTGCGCCGTCGGGGGATTGGGGTCGAGCGGATTGGGAACCTGCCCCGCCGTATTGCCCACCGCGCCGTGCACGGTGGAGCCCGCAATGCTCCACAGGTCGCTGGGATAGGCGTTGACCCGAATCCCGTTGCCCGCCGAACCGTCGACGCGCGCCGTGACCACCATCGTGGTGCCGTTTTCAACTTCGAAGTCGAACTGCGCCAACTCGGGGTACACGGAGTTGGGATCGTTGGACTCGCGCTGGAGGAAGGCGACGATGCTGCCGACGACGTCCGCGGCCGAGTCTCCCATTTCGATCTGGTAGAGCTGACTCGGCTGGTTGCGGCGCGCGATCAGTTCCGTGCCGCCGTCGAACACGAACGAAGGCGCGCGCGGGTTGCCGGGGAACTGGTTGGCGGCCAGCGCGATGCGCAGGCTCGCCCGCTGCGGGCTGGTGACCACCGTCACGTTGCTGTTGGCCGGCACAATGAGGTCGCCGAGGCGTCCCGAGCCGCCGCCGAAGCCGGGGCGCAGACGCGTCTGCGGATCCTGGGCGTTCTCGCCCCACAGCGCGCCGGTGCGCACCGGGTCACGGCGTCCGATGGGCGCGTCGAAGGTCTCGCCGCCCGCGACCGGGAGTTGGATCTCGCCGAGCGCCACCTGCTGCGGCACGAACGCGCGCTGGCCGAGGTTGGCCACCGGGTTGCCTGCGAGGTCGCGCACGCCGGCCGGGATGTCGATGACGATCAGGCGCCGCGCATTCGGCGGACCGCCGCTGGGGAAGCCCGGGATCGGCGTGAACACGACCGTGGTCCGCAGGTTGGTCTGGTCCGGGGGCAGCAGCGCGAACGTGCCCGGCAGCGTGACCTGGTCGGCCAAGGTCGTGAGGTCGGCGTCGGAGTCGGTCTTGACCGTGATGAACGGCGACTGGCCCGTCGCCGGCAGCACCAGGGTGCCGATGTTCATCAGGTCGTTGAACGTGATCTCGATCTGCGAGGTCGTGCGCACGTCGATCAGGCGGCCCGTCGACACGTCGGTCGGGATCACCGTGCCGCTGGGCTGCGGGAAGTCACAGGTCGGGTCGGAGGCGAGGCACGCGACCGGGTCGTCGACGTTGACCTTGTTCGGCACGCCCAAGACGCTGACCGCGAGCGTCACCGACGGCGAGCCGGGCACCGGGTCGATCAGGCCGTTGGTCGTGATCGTGCACAGCAGGCGGCTCTGGTTCTGCTGGCCGTCGACGCTGGTGATGTACGGCCCGGCGTCGTTCTGCGCCACGCCCGGGATGCGCACCTGGTAGCTCGCGCCCGCTTCGAAGCCGAAGGACGGGTTGCCCTGCGCGTCGAAGCTCAGGCGCGGACGGAAGATCGCGCGGTTGGGGTTGTTCGAGTCGACCAGGCGCGTTCCCGCGGGCAGGAAGCTCGTCGCCGTGTCGAACACCTGGAAGGCGTTGTTCACCAGCAGCGACGTGTCGCGCACGTCCTGCGAGAAGCTCACCGAGATGTCCTGGTTGCGGAAGGTGTTCACGATGCCGCAGCTGACCTGCGAACCGCCCGAGCCGTTGGTGCATCCCAGCGTGCACGACTCGATGAACATCACGCCGCCGCCGCCGCCGCCGCTGCTGCACGAGGTGAAAACCAGGGCCGGGACGAGGAGGCTGGCCGCCGTGGAGACCGCCAAGAGGAGCCGTGTGGCCTGCTTCATGAGAGGTTGCTGTGCGCGCGCTCTGGGCGCGTTTCGAAGGGCGGGCGAGGTTGAGAGGAGGCGCTTGGTGCGGGGCGATTGCGCCACGCACGCCGAGCGACGCTGCGCGGTCCGTGGCGCACGCCAGGGCGAAGCGCGCGGCCGACCCCGTCACGCGGGGCGGGGCTGGGCGCGGAACACTGGACGCAACGAAGGCCCGCGAGGTTGCTCAAAAGAACCGTGAAAGACAACGAACGGCGCGCAGCCATGCCCGGGGGCGGCTGCGGCGCACGCTGCGGCACTATAGTGGCGCCGCACGGGAGGATGCCAGCGCCGCGCGGCTACGGCCGCCGTGCGTCGGCGGCGCGCGCGGTGCGCGTCGGAGCTCGACCGAGCGCGGGACTGAGAGTTGCTTGCGCGCCCGCGTCCGACCGCTGCGCAGGTTCAAATGCCGTACCCTCTGGTGCGCGGGATCCTGCCATCTTCGTCATGCGCGCCGCCCGGCCCCTGTCCGTGATCCGCGCTCGCCCTTTCGGCCCACCATGCCCACTGCCAACGCATCGACATCGCTCACGCAGCGTGCGCTAGCGCACGCGCGCCTCGGCGCCTTCGCGCTGTTCACCGCTCTCGCGGCCGGTTTGGCCGCGAGCTGTGACGGCGACGCCGGGGCCACGGGTTCGGTGTCGCCCGCGCGGGCCCAGGCGCTGATCGCCGAGTTCCGCGAAGCGCTCAAGCCCGTGGACGTCACCACGACCAGCGACGTCCAGGACCGCGCGTTCCATCGCGCGACCAAGCTGCGCGAGGAGTTGAGCCGCGCGGGCCGCGGCGTCGGCCTCGCGGCGCTGGCGGCCTTCAACCAGGCGCCCAACGCGCCGCTCGACGAGCAGTGGCCGCTGCTCGAGGTGGCGGCCGCGAATTGCCCCGAAGAAACCGAGCCGCTGCTGGTGGCGCTGATCACCACCTACGACGGCGAACGTGGGCAGGGCCTGGCGACGCAAGCCGTGCGCATCCTCGGCGGCAGCTCTCCCAAGGCCGCGATCGCGCTCTTCGAGCCCATGCTGCGCGCGCCGCAGGAGCACAAGACCAAGCCCGCGCAGGAGGCCCTGGTCGCCGGCTGGGTCGTGGCGGCGGAGAAGCTCGGCCTCAAGGAAGCCAAGGTGCTGTGCGATGTCGTGGTCGACATCCGCCAGCCGCCGGACGCGCGCTACGCCGCGGTGCGGGAGCTCTCGAAATTCGGCGACGAGCGCGCCGTCGCGGCGCTGCGCGAAGTGCTGCTCGAGGCGAGCTCCGATGGGCTCCTGCGCCGCAAGGCCGCGCAGGCGCTCGTCGACGTCGCGCCGCGCAAGCTGGCCTGCGAAGTGCTGCAGCACGTGTCCGAGCACGAGTCCGACGAGCACTTCCTGGTGTTCCTCGGCAGCATGCTCGACAAGCACTGCGCGGGTCTGTGACTCTGGGGCGGTGATCACCGACTCCCACGCGCACATCTACTTCGACTCGTTCGACACCGACCGCGAGGCGGTGCTCGCCCGCGCGCGCGAGGCGGGCGTGACGCGCATGCTGCTCGTCGGCACGAACGTCGCCACGTCGCGCCAATGCTTCGAGCTGGCGCACGGCGCGCCGGGTGTGTTCCCCACCGCCGGCATCCACCCGCACGACGCAGCGGAGGCCGACGACGCGGCGCGCGCCGAGATCGAGGCCTTCTGCCGCCGCCCCGAGTGCGTCGCGGTCGGCGAAACGGGCCTGGACTACTTCAAGAACTTCTCGCCGCGCGCGGCGCAGCTCGAGAACTTCCGCTGGCACCTCGAGCTCGCGCGCGAGCTCGACAAGCCCGTGATCGTGCACTGCCGCGAGGCGCACGAGGACACGCTCGCGCTGCTGCGCGAGCACGCCGGCGTGCGCGGCGTGATGCACTGCTACACCTACGGGCCGGACGAGCTGCCGCCGTACCTGGAGCTGGGGTTTTTCATCTCGTACTCGGGCGTCGTGACCTTCCCCAAGAACGAAGCCAACCGCGCGGCCGCACGCGCCACGCCGCTCGAGCGTTTGCTCGTCGAAACCGACTGCCCGTTCCTCGCGCCGCAACACCGCCGCGGCGGCAGGAACGAGCCGGCCTACTGTCGCGAAGTGCTCGAACGCATCGCGCTCGCACGCGGCTTGCCGCTCGAGGAGCTCGCGCGCATCACCAGCGACAACGCGACGCGCCTGTTTCGCTTGCCGAGCGAAGCGCCCAACGCCGCTCCGTGAGCGGCGCGCCGTTCATGGCCGCAGGATGAACTCCAAAGCGTCGCTGAGCGTCCAGTTGTTCGGCGCCGCGAAGCCGCTGTCGCGCCCCAGCCACTGGGCTTGAACAGCGACGCCCGCCGGAAGCTCGACCTGGCCGTCCATCCAGGTGTTGAAGTCCAGGCTCCACACGCCGCTGCAGTCAGCGGCGGGCAACGCGGCGCCGCCGCTTCCCTGCGGAGCGATCGTCCGCCGCGGAGCGCGCACGCACATCACGCCGCCGCCAAACGGCAGAGAGGCGCGTCCGCGCACTCCGACCGTCAACGCTCCCCACGACTGGTTGCGCAGGTTGCTCGCGGAGATCGTGTATCCGCTCGTCGCCGTCGAGCTGGGGAACCCTTCGCCTTCGATTGTCGGCGTGCAACCCAGCGAGTTGACCTTGGCAGTGCAGTAGTTCGTTTGCTGCGTGGCGGGCAGGAACGTGAGGCCCGTGTAGCCGGGGTACGCCTGCTTGACGAGCGTGGCCGTCCCTGTCGCGATGTCGATCTTGTAGATGCCGCTCGCGAAGGCAAACACGTTGATGCCCACGTTCAAGCATGCGTAGACGTCACCGCTTGAGTTGATGGCGAAGTCGTAGAACACTCCCAGCGCACCTGGAATCACGACCCCCGGCAATGGCGTGAGAATCGCCGTCGCGGGGTCGAATAGATAGAGCTCCATCGGCTGCCCGAGCATCGGGCGTCCGTTTCCAGCCGCAATCCCGACGCCGTTCGGCAAGAACCCGATCGAGTAGATCGGCGTCTGTGGGAAGATCGTGCCGGTGAAGGGCGCAACCAACGTCGCCGTGTTCGAGACGAGGTCGTACTCGAACAGCGAGTTGCCGTCCGTGTAGTAGTACACGCCGTTGATGGGGTTGCGGTCGAAGCCCACCGCGGTGCTGCTGTCGAACCCCGTGAGGGCGCCGTAGGACCACGACGCGTCCGCCGGGTGAATTTCAGCAATTCGGTCGGGGAGGAGATTGAACCGAGCGATCGTGGATAGCCGCCCGTCTTTGTAGACCAGCCCGCGGTTCGACGGACCTCCTCCAACGAACAACTGCGAGTGGACGTCAAGGGTCGTGGTGTCGATGCGCTCGAGCAGCATTCCGATGCTCCAGTCGAGCCGGATTCCGACGAGATCCTCCTGTCGCGGCTGCGCGGTTGCCGAACCGGCCACCGCGAGTCCCATCCACGCTAGCTTCAGCCACTTGATCACGCGTTGGGTGTTCACCGATACTCCCCCTGCATGTTCGCGCGGAGTAGTTCCGTGCCGACTCCCTGACCGTTGGGGTCGGGGTTGTCGTAGATCACACCCTGGAGGTTGAAGTACGAGTGCTTGCAGCCACTCGGATCACACTCAATGTCGCTCCACGATCGTTGCAGAAAAGTCACCGTTCCGACATTGGGGCTCCCGAGCAGATCCCAGGAAACCGTCGCTCCGTTCAATGAAATTGGCGCAGTCGACGCGGTCGCGAACGACACGTACTTCATGCGGTAGCTCGCCGGCAGCGTTGCCAAACTCGGCGGCGTCGCGAGTGCCCCCGGAGGAAAGATCCAGCCGTCGCCGGTCGAAGGTTCAGGCGGGCCAACGTCCGTCGCGAACAACTGCAACCAGCGGTTCGTCGTGTTGACGATCACGGTCGGCGTCTGCGTCGGCAGAATGAAGTACCGCGTGTTCTGCCCCGCTCCGAATGGCGTCATGAAGCCCGGCACGTTGTGGCTGTTCGTGTCGTTCGCCCAGTTGCCGGCTTCGATCACCAGATGGCGCTCGTCGAAGCCCACATCCGGCGCACCGTCCACGACACGCGGGTTGCCCCAGCGCTCGCCGTCCCACTTGAACAGGTCGAGTTCAAGAGGTTCGTTGGTCGCATAGACAAAGCCCCCCGGAAGGAGCGAGGCCGGCGTGAGGTAACCGTTGCTCGCCGGAACGATCGCGCGGTTCTCGACCGGTGATCCAGGCATCACGCGCCAATCGCGATAGTCGCGCAGCGCCGGCGTGCTCGCGCCGAGCACCGTCGAGACGTACTCGCCGACGAAAGCAGGATCGACGCCGCTCGCCCCGTTCCACAACGCGAGCCCGGCGGCGGGCGACGGAGCGGGCAGAGTCGCCATGCAAGCGCCGATGACCACGTCGTGCACCTCACGCAGCCGGAGCGAACTCGTGCGGCGGAGGGGCTGCGAGCGCCGCGCGAGAGTTGGACGCCGAAGGAAGCGCGCACGCGGTGGAGCGCCGCGTGGCGCGCGGGCGCCGACTCTTCGAAGACTCCACCCAAGTCGCGGATCCGTCAAGCCACGCCGTGAGCGCGATCCGCAGTTGAACGAAACTTCCCGGTCCTGGACCGAAAGGCGCGTCGTTGCGCGGCTGGTGCGAGAGCGGACGCGCTCCAAGTGCAGCGGGCCGCCGCTCGGAGGGAGCGACGGCCCGCGAAGAAACTCGAGCGCTGCTGCGCGCAGCGACTACGGGCAGATCTGGAAGTTCAGGCCGTCCGTGAGACCCACGCCGCCCTGCACCGCCGGATCGCGGTAGTACCACTGCGTGTAGACCGTCGCGCCCGGCGCGAGCAGCGGGTCGCCGCCGCCTTGGATGACGCTGTTGAAGTCGACGATCGGCGCGCCGGTGCAGTCGTTGCCGGACAGCGAGCCGCCGGTGTTCACCTGCGGCGTGCGCTTGACCGGCGTCTGCACGCACAGCGTGCCGAACTGGAACGGAGCGGCGGCCGGCGCGAAGCCGTAGAACAGCACCGCGCTCTTGTTGCTGATCAACTCGAAGCCCGTGATCTGGAACGGCAAGCCGCTCGACGCGCTCGGCGTGCCGCCGCCGGGCAGGATGCGCGGGAAGCACAACTGGCTGTTGATCTTCGCCGTGCAGTAGTTGGTGAAGCTCGTGCAGTTCGAGCTCTCGACCTTGATCACGTTGACGGAGTCGATGGCCGCCTCCGTGAGCGAGTTGTTGGGATTGTCCGCAGTCGTGAAGCGCAGCCGCACGGTCGCACTCGGCGCAACGAAGCTCGCGAGGTCGAACGCATCCTGGAACCAGCCGCCGCGCAGCCCCGTGAAGGTGCGCGCCGTCACCCAGTTGGCGCCGCCGTCGTTCGAGACTGCGACCGTCAGGCTGTCGTCGCCGTCGTCGTTGAAGAGCCACGCTGCGTAGCTCACCAGCACGCGCGAGCCGGATGCGTCGATCAGCGGCGAGACGAGTTGCGTCGGACCGCCGTCGACGTCCGCCGTGGCTGCTTGGCCTCCGACCGCGCCCTGGTCAGTGAAGAAGCACGAACCGCTGCCGCCGAACGCGAGTTCAGGCTGCACCTGTTGTGAATTGCTGGTCGTGCCGACCGGATCGCCGCGCTCCCACGCGCCCGAGGTCAGCGCCGTGTTCGTCACGCTCCAACCGAGGTTCGTGTTGAAGTTGTCGCTGAACACAGTCTCGAGTTCGCCCACCGCGAACACCGGCACGTTCGTCGCCGGCGCACCCGCGGGGTGGAAGCCGGTGATCGCGGTCGAGTCGACCGCCTCGAGGTAGTAGCTCACGATCGCCGGCGAGGCCTGGCCGGGGATAGCAGCGCTGTACACGCCGCCGCCGGAGGTGCTCATCGGGACAGCGAGGTACGGGCCGGCGGAACCCACGCGATAGCGCAGGGTTGCGCCGAGCACGCTTCCGCCGGTCGTCGACTGCACCGTGGCGTTCACCACGTAGGGCCCGATTTCGTCCGCGGTGCTCGCAAGCGCCGTCACGTTCGAGAACGCAATCGGGAAGATCGCAACGCCCGGGAAACCCTGCTCGCGGAAGCCGGAATCGATCGCGTTGAAGCGCGGAGTGCCGTTGTTGATGTTGCCGTCGTTGTCATCGAGCGTCAGCCACTGCGTCTCGATGATCGAGCGAATCTGCGTCTGGTTGTAGGAGTTCATCCAACCCAGGAACAGCGCGTTCGCCGTCAGGCCGCCCGGCGTCGCGCCGAGCGTGTTCTTGAGGTTGCGGCGCACCTTCCACGCAGCGCCCATCCACGGCTCGCCGTTGGCGTGCACACCGTTGTAGCAGCCAGGATTCGCGTCGCCGCAGAACTGCCGCGTGTTGAGTCCGCTGCGGATCTGCGAGCCCCCGCCCGAGAAGCCGGAGCCCACGACCGCCGTGTCCCACACGTACATCCCCCACACGTCGGCATTGCCTTCGCCCATGCCGTCGTTGCCGTTGCCAGTGCCGTAAATCTGGTTGAGCCAGTGACCGTCCTCGTGGCTGATCACTGTCGAGAAGGCCGTGTTCACGCAGCCGCCGCCGGCCGCATAGAAGTTGATCGAGTTGCCGTTGAACGTCGCGTTGCAGGTGGCCGCGATGTTCGCGTTGGCGGTGTGCACGAAGTCCGCCTTCGAGTCGGTCGGATTCGTGGCGCGCACCCAGTCGCGGTCGCGGTTGACGGCGATGTTGATGTTGGCCTGCGAGGTGACGAGGTCGTTCGCAGGTTGGTTGAGCACGACGTTGTTGCCGCTCGCCTGCGTGAGGTTCACGACCAGCGAGTACGGCAAACCGGCTTGATTCGAAATGTTGTTGAACGTGCCCGTGTAGGCGAAGGTCACGTTCGCGGGCGCGTTCACGCCCGCCAGATTGAAGTTGCCGTTGACGTCGGTCGTCGCCGTCACTGCACCCGCGGTGACGCGCGTGTAGGCGAGGTTCTGCGCGGTCTCGGGGTTGGAGGCCGTGTCGGCGCTCGTGCCGGGCGTCGCGAGGCTCTTGACGTTGCCGCTGATGTCGAAGTGGTGGATCAACTCCTCGCGCGTGGCGAGCGCGCCCGACTTGGCGTCGATGAAGTAGATGCCGCCGCGCTCGTCGCCCTCGACGGCCGCGCCGAGCACTTCGACGCGCCAGCACAGCACGCCCACGCGGCGCTCCGCTTGGTCGATCTGCGCGATCACCAGGCGCGGCTCGTGCACGAGCGCGCCCTCGAAACGATGCTCGCCGCGGAACAGCGCGAGCGCCGCCTCCGCGCCGGCGTCGGCGCTCAGCGCGGGCGAGGTGTCAAAGCCGCTCAGCGCCGGCAGCGCGCGCGTCTGCACCGAGAGCAAGGCGCCGCGCGCGTCGAACAGCACGTTGGCCCAACCGCCCTCGACCGGCACTCCGGCGACTTCCTGGCGGAAACGGACGGTGAGCTTGTCGGTCGTACCGACCATTCCCAGCGGCAGGAACTGCGTCCAGTGCTCGACCAACGTCGAGCCTTCGAGGCCGTGCAGGTCGCGCGTGGCCGCGAGCGCCTCGCGGGCGGCGCTGAACCACTGCGCCTCACTCACGGGCGCGCCGAAGATGCGCGCGGCGCCGCCGTAGACGAATTCGGCGTAGCCGGTGCCGGAGTCGATCGAAAGGCGCCAAGAGTCTCCGTGGTCCGCGCGCCACTCTCCGAGCGCCGCCTCCAGCGGCTGCTGCTGCGGACTGGCGGCCTGGGCCGAAAGCGAAGCGAAAGCTGCGAAAGCGAGCGTGAGCGCGTCGGAGCGTTGCATGGAGTTTGGGGTTCTCGCGGTCTGGGGCTGGGGCTGCGGGGACGACGGGGTGCGAGCAACGAACACGGACGGCTGCGGGCAGCTCCTCACCAGGAGGGCGCTCCCCGTCGCGCGTCACCGTGCTGGGACGGTCAAAACCCTGTGAAGGATCCCCCGTTCCCCGCCCAACGGCGAATTTTTCTCACAAATCTGCGTCGGCGCGACGTGTGCGGAGGCGCAATCCGGCCACTGCGCCGGCGCCGGTGCAAATGCGCCCCGACCGCGGGCCAATCGCGCAAGCCGCGCCTCAGACGCGGCGCACCGCGGCGAGCACCGAGCGCGTCGCGAAGCTCTTGTTGAGCGTGTAGAAGTGCAGCCCCGGCGCGCCGCCCTCGAGCAGGCCGCGGCACTGCGTGATCGCGTGCTCGATGCCGGTCGCCATCACCGCGGCGGGGTCGTCCTTGACGCGCCGCAGCCGCTCGCCCAACTCGCCCGGAATCGCCGCGCCGCACATCTTGGTGAAGCGCTCGACCTGCGCGACGTTGGTGATGGGCATGATGCCCGGCACGATCGGCACGCGGATGCGCGCGGCGCGGGCGCGTTCGACGAAGCGGAAGTAGTCGGCGTTGTCGAAGAACAGCTGCGTCACGAGGAACAGCGCGCCGTTGTCGACCTTGAGCTTGGTCCACTTCAGGTCGTCCTCGGCGCTGGGCGACTCGACGTGCTTCTCGGGATAACACGCGGCGCCGATGTCGAGCTGGTAGTTGTTCTCGAGGTACTCGACGAGGTCCGAGGCGTGCGCGAAACCGCCGGCGACGGGCTTGAACTCGCTCTCGCCCTTGGGCGGATCGCCGCGCAGCGCGAGGATGTTCTCGACGCCGTTGCCGACCAGCGTGCCGAGCTCCTCGCACAGGTCGCTCTCGCTGACGCCGACACAGGTCAGGTGCGCCATCGCGGTCACGCCCAGTTCGCGTTGGATGCGCATCACGACCTCCAGCGTGCGCGCGCGCGTCGAACCGCCGGCGCCGTTGGTGACCGACACGAAGTTGGGCGCGAGCGCGGCCTTGAGGTCGGCGACCGACTGCATCAGTTGCGCCACGCCCTCGTCGCTCTTGGGCGGGAAGAACTCGAAACTGAACACCGGCCGACCGCGGCCGTGCATCTCACTGATTCTCACGCCTTGCTCCTGCCTGCGTCCTTCGGCGCCTCGAGCGGCGCCATGATCTCTTCGAACTTCGCGCGGTACTCGGCCGGCATGGCCAGCGACTTCATGCTCACGAGGTCGATGCACGCCGTGGTCATGCGCGCGTCGAGGCACAGCCGCGCCCCGAGGCTGTAGCGGTAACGCAGGCCGAGCGACGAGCGACCGAGGTGGAAGCAGGTCACGACCACGCGCGGACAGTCGCCGAAGCGCAGCGGGCTCTCGAAGTCCACCTCGGAGTGCACGAGCGGGAAGCCGATGCGTCGCTGGCCGATGAGCTCGTAGTAGCGCGCGCCGACGTGCACGTCCCACAGCTCCTCGAAGGCCTCGTGGATGTAGTCGTAGATGCGCGGAAAGTAGGCGATTCCGGCCGGGTCGACGTGGCCGAAGCGCACCTTCTGCGTGGTGACGAACTCCCCCATGACGCGTGTCAGCTCTCCTGCGCGGCGAACAACTCGGGCCAGCTCTCGCGCACGTGCGCGACGACCATCGCGCCGAGCTTGTCCACCAGCTCGCGGCCCTGCGCGGCGCTGGCGCGCGCCGGATCGCCGCAATAGGCGTGGTCGGCGCCGATCTGCTTGAAGCCCTTGCCGCCGGCCTTGATCGCGTCGACCAGACCGATGTCGACCGGCGCAAGCGACGCACGAACCTCATCGCGCACCGCCGGACGGTCGGCGGCGAGCGCGATGCTCGTCTCGTAGCAACCGGCGTGGTCACCGCGCAGGAAGTCGGCCCCCAGCTCCGCGGCCCACTTGCGGCGCGTGTTGTCGGCGAAGATCACCTTGGCCTTTTCCGACGTGATGTGCGCGTGGTCGAGGCACACGCCGCGCAGCACGGCGACGTGCTCGGGCTCGAGGTGGCCGTTGGAGAGCACGATCCGGCGTACGCCCTGCTGCTGGAGCGATTCGATCAAGTCCTCCAGAACGGCCCACAGCGTCGCCGGCTGGATGCTCAAACGTCCGGCAAATCCGTCGGCAAAGTTCGTGACGCCGTAGTTCACCGGCGGAGTGAGCAGCGCGCTCACGCCCGCCTCGGCGAGGAGTTCTGCGGCGCGCCGCGACTGCGCCAGCGCAATCGTGACGTCGGTGTCGAGCGTCAGGTGCGGCCCGTGCGGCTCGGTGCTGCCGACCGGCACGATCACGATCGCCTCGGCGCGCAGCAGCGCGGCGGCTTCGGGCCAGGTGAGCTTGGACAGTTCGATCATGATCGTACGGTGCCAGAGCAATTTGTCTCACGCCTCCGGTGCGCGGGGCGCACCGGAGGCGTGAGACAAATTGCTCTGGCACCGTACGATCAGTCGGAGCGCTGAACAACTGGCAGCGCGCGCTAACCTCTGCCCCATGCGCATTGCATCGATCGGCGGTGGCCCGGCGGGCCTGTACTTCGCGCTCCTGATGAAGAAGGCCTTCCCGCAGGTCGAGATCGACATCTACGAGCGCAACCAGGAGGGCGACACGTTCGGCTGGGGCGTGGTGTTCTCCGACGAGACGCTGGGCAATTTCGAGCGCGCCGACGCGCCGAGCTACCACGAAATCCGCCGCCATTTCGCCTACTGGGGCGACATCGACACGTGGGTCGGCGACGCCTGCGTGCGCTCGAGCGGCCACGGCTTCTGCGGCATGTCGCGCAAGCAACTGCTCGCGATCTTCCACGCGCGCTGCCGCGAGCTCGGCGTGCGGCTGCACTTCGGCTCGGAGGTCAGCGACGAGACCATGATCGAGCCCGCGGCGCTGGTGATCGCCGCCGACGGCGTGAACAGCGCGCTGCGCGCACGCCACGCGGCGCACTTCAAGCCTTCGATCCGCTGGGGCAAGTGCCGCTTCGCCTGGCTGGGTACGACCAAGCGCCTCGGGGCCTTCACCTTCATCTTCCGCGAGAACGAACACGGGCTGTGGCAGATCCACGCCTACCCCTTCGAATCCGCGCTCTCGACCTTCATCGTCGAGTGCCACGAGGACGTCTGGCGCCGCGCGGGGCTCGACAAGGCCGACGAAGCGCAGACCCTGGCCTACTTCGAGAAGCTTTTCGCCGACCACCTCGGCGGCCACAAGCTGCTCGCCAACCGCTCGGTCTGGCGCACCTTCCCCGAGATCCGCTGCGAGCGCTGGAGCTACGGCAATCTGGTGCTCATGGGCGACAGCGCGCACACCGCGCACTTCTCCATCGGCTCGGGCACCAAGCTCGCGATGGAGGACGCCATCGCCCTCTGCTCTGCGTTCCAACGCCACGGGTTGATCGACGTGCCACGCGTGCTCGCGGCGTACGAAGCCGAGCGGCGGGTCGAGGTCGCCAAGCTGCAGCGCGTCGCACGCACGAGCCAGGAGTGGTTCGAGCACACCGCGCGCTACATGAAGCAGCCGCCGCTGCAGTTCACGTTCAACTTGATGACGCGCTCGCGCCGCATCACCTGGGACAACCTCGCCGTGCGCGACGCCAAGCTCATGGGCGAAGTGCGCGAGTGGTTCGCCGCGTCGAACGGCGCGCCGCTGCGCCCGGGCAAAGCGGCCCCCGCGCCGATGTTCACGCCGCTGCAACTGCGCAACCTGCGGCTGCGCAA
This sequence comes from Planctomycetota bacterium, assembly GCA_016795325.1. Lineage (GTDB taxonomy): Bacteria > Planctomycetota > UBA1135 > UBA1135 > WYBT01. Next base: position 51,986 of record JAEUHY010000015.1, on the reverse strand, counting down.
CCGCGTCGCGGTCTCCGCGATGTGCCAGTACTCGGCCGTCGACGGAACGCCGAACGACTGGCACCTCGTGCACCTGGGCAGCCGCGCGGTCGGCGGCGCGGGCCTGGTGATGACCGAAGCCACCGACGTCACCGCGGACGGTCGCATCACGCTGGGCTGCGCGGGCATGTGGAACGACGCGCACGAGCAGGCGTGGCGGCGCATCGTCGATTTCGTGCACACGCACTCGCAGGCGGCGATCGGCATGCAGCTCGCGCACGCGGGCCGCAAGGGTTCCTGCAACCTGCCCTGGGAAGGCGACGACCCGCTGCGCGACGCGCGCGCCTGGACGACGCTCGGCCCGAGCGCGGAGCCGTTCAACGAGGGCTGGCCCGCGCCGCGCGAGATGACGCGCGCCGACATGGATGCGGTGCGCGACGCGTTCGTGGCCGCGGCCCGGCGCTGCGAGCGCGCGGGCTTCGACCTCGTCGAGTTGCACCTCGCGCACGGCTACTTGCTCTCGAGCTTCCTCTCGCCGCTCGCCAACCGCCGCGCCGACGCGTACGGCGGTTCGCTCGAGAACCGCATGCGCTTTCCGCTCGAAGTTGTCGAGGCCGTGCGCCGCGTGTGGCCGTCGCACAAGCCGCTGGCCGCACGCATTTCGGCGAGCGACTGGCTCGATGAAGAGGGCGGCTTCACGCTCGCAGAAGCGGTCGAGCTCTCCAAGGCGCTCAAGGCCGCGGGTTGCGATCTCATCGACGTGTCTTCGGCGGGCAACTCGCCGCGCTCGAAACCCGAGTACGGCCGCATGTACCAAGTCGGCTTCGCCGAGCGCATCCGCTTCGAAGCGCTCGTGCCCGTGATGACCGTCGGCGGCGTGATGAGCCCCGACCACGTCAACTCGATCCTCGCCGCGGGCCGCGCCGACCTGTGCGCCGTCGCGCGCGCGCACCTCGCCGATCCGTACTTCACGCTGCGCGCCGGCGCGCAGTACGGCTACGACGACGCGGCCTGGCCGACGCAGTACTTGGCTGCGAAACCGCGCTGAAAGTGCGCATCGGCGCAGCAGGCCGATTTCGCACTCTGCTTCACGGGCAGCGACTTGTGAGTTTCGCCAGACTCGGCGAACCTGTGCGCGTCGCCGCAGGTCGCGCGGCCCCGACGACTCAGCGTGGGTGCAGCCACGCACTCCGCGCGAAACGCAGTCAGGAGAACTCTCAGTGAAGTCCCCGTTCGCATCCCTGCTCGCATCTCCGCGCGCGATCCTCGTCCGCAGCACGCTCGCAACCGGTTTGCTGGCCATGAGCGCACGCGCCCAAGCATCTCTCGAGTGGAGCGCCACGCAGCCCGACAACTCGGGCGACGAGTTCACGCAGATGCTCGCCGTCGGGCCCGACGGCTCGGTGTACCTCGCCCAGGCGATCCCGGGCAACACGCCGAACAACCTGGATGTGCGGCTCGTCAAGCACACGGATGCGGGCGCGTTCGCGTGGCTCGCGGAGTGGGACACCTACGGCTTCAACGACGCCGTGACCGCCATGCTCACCGCGCCGAACGGCGAGCTGTTCGTCGCCGGCTACGACCGACGCGAGACGGCGATCGGCCACATCAACCACGACGCGACGCTGCGCAAGTTCTCCCCTGGCGGGACCCAGCAGTGGTTCGCCGCTTCGCAGGGCGTCGGAGGAACGGCGGTGAGCTTCCGTGCGCTGGCGCGGCTCTCGAACGGCGCAGTGATCGGCGCCGGATCGAAGGGCGCCGGCGGCCACTTGGCGCGCTTCTCGAACAGCGGCGCGCTGGAGTGGCAACGCACGCTGACCGGCGGCGGCTTCGGCGGCACGTGGGTCACGGACGTCGCTTTGCTGCCCGACGACTCGATCGTCGCCTGCGGACAGCGCGGCTCGAGTTTCAACGGCGCGCTCACGGTGTGGCGCTACGACGCCGCGGGCAACGAGTTGTGGCGCTCGACGCTCGACGAACTCGTGCCGCAGCAGAGCCACGGAGCGTCGCTGTGCATCACGCCCAGCGGACGGATCGCGGTCGGCGGCCGGCGGCTCGTGTCGCCGAGCGCGAACGACATGGCCCTGGCGCAGTTCGATCCGGCGGATGGATCGCTCGACTGGAAGCTCTATGTGAGCGCGAATTCGGGCCCGAGCGGCATGGACGAGATTCGCAAGGTCGCCGCAGCGCCCGATGGCGTGATCTGGTGCGCAGGCCGGCGTTTCGACACCCAGAGCGACATGGACACCGTGATCCTGCGCGTCGACGGCGGCGGCGCGTTGCTGTCGCTCGAGACCTGGGCCGGCGGCGCCACGAGCTTCGACCAGCCGCAGGCGCTCCACATCGGCAGCGCAGGCCAAGCCTGGGTGAGCGTGATGGGCGGGGTTGCGAACCGCGACATCGCGGTGCTGCAGTTCGACTCGGCGGGCGAGCTGGTCAGCGAGGACGTGTTCGATCTGGGCGGCGATGACATCGGCGTCGTCGCGGCCGCGGGCCCGGGCGAGCGCTTGACGATCGCCGGCTCGACCAACGCGAGCGGCGACTACGACGCGCTCGCGCTGCGTATCGATCTGGGCGCGGCGCCGAGCACGTACTGCACGGCCAAGCTGAACAGCCTGGGCTGCGCGCCCCGACTCAGCTTCAACGGCGCGCCGAGCGCGAGCGCAACCTCGGGCTTCGACGTCGTGTGCGCGAACATGCGCAACCAGAAGTCGGGCCTGTGGATTTACTCGCTCACCGGCCCGGACGCAGCGCCGTTCCAGGGCGGCTTCTTGTGCACCGCCGCGCCGCGCCGCCGCACGCCGGCGACGACCTCGGGCGGCGCCGCGAGCGGCGACGACTGCAGCGGAATGCACGTGCTCGACTTCAACGCGTTCGCGCACGGACTGCTCGGCGGCGCGCCCGCGCCCGAGTTGCTCGTCTCCGGGACGAGCGTGCACACGCAGGTCTGGGCGCGTGATCCGGGTGCGCCGGAGGACAGCGCACTTTCCGCGGGATTGCGCTTCGAAACTGCGCCTTAGCGAGTGAGCGCAGGGCGCTCGCGGCGCCTGCGGTCTCGACAAGACGTGAACCCGCGGCGCGCACTTCGTAGCTTCGCTCCGTGACGATGAGTGAGGAGCCTGGAGCACGGACCACAGCGCGGCGCGAGCGTTGGATCGGCGCCGCCCTGGCCACGTCGTTCGCACTGAACGTCGCGGCCCTGTTCCTGCCGTTCCTCGAGACCGACGCGGTGCTCGAGAACCCCAAGCTCTACAGCCTGCCGCGCTCGGTCGCGTTGATGTGGGACGCGGGGCTGTACGCGCTCGCCGGGCTCGTCGTGGCGTTCTCGATCCTGTTCCCGTTCGCGAAGCTGTACGTGCTGTGGAACGTGTGGCGCGGCCGCTACGCACCGCAGCGCGCCCACGAGCGGCTCGCCTTCGTCGAACGCTTCGGCAAGTGGTCGCTGCTCGACGTGTTCATCGTGTGCCTGCTGCTGGGGCTCACGGGCGGCCAGTTCTTCGTCGACGCGCGCGCGCTGGCGGGTCTGCCGTGTTTTCTCGCCGCTGTCCTGCTCAGCATGGTGTGCGGTGAAGCGCTCGCATCGCGGGCCGGCCTTCACGCACCGAGCTTGCCCGCGCGACGCCGCACCTTCCTGCTCTGGCTCGCCGCCGGCGTGCACCTCGCCGCGGTCACCACGCCGTTCCTCGCCATCGACAGTTTTTGGCTCTCGAGCAACCGCGTGAGCGTGACGAGCATGGCGCACTCGCTGTTCCAGCTCGACTGGGCCGCCTGGGCCCCAGCCGTGTCCGTCGCAGCATTCGTGGTCGCCGCTCCGCTGCTCGCGCTCCTCGCGCGCGGCCAGGGCTCGGCCGCGTGGACCGCGCGCTTCTCGCGCTGGAGCATGCTCGACGTGTTCCTGCTCGCGCTGATCGTGTACCTGATCGAGGGCAAGAGCTTCGTGCCCACGCGCATCGCGGAAGGCGCGTACTGGCTGGCCGGCGCCATGGCGCTCTCGCTGCTCGCGCGGCGCGCGGCGCGGCGCTAAGCGGTCGGCGCAGGCCCCTGCCGGCTCTCGAGGAAACGCGCCAGTCGCGCGAGCACGTTGGCGATGGTCACCAGTCCGACAAGCTTGCGCGCTTCGAGCACAGGAACGCTCGAGAAGCGGTACTCGACCAGCAGGTCCACGGCCGCGCCCAACCGCGCATCGGGCGCGAGCGACAGCGGGTCGTTCACCATAATGTCGCCGAGCTTGCGTCGCTCGGCGTCGCCGCGGCCGATGCACTGGCGCAGATCGCGGTCGGAGACCATGCCCACCAGCCAGCCGTCCGCACCGACGAACAGGTGCCGCAGTCCGAGCTCGCGCGAGCGCGCGTAGGCCTCGCGGACGCTGGTCGACACGTCGAGCGTGACCAGTTCGCGCGACATCACGTGCGTCAGCGTCGGATCGAGCAACACGTCGTCGCCCACGGTTCGCCGCAGGTGCTGGTGCGCGCGCAACGCGTCGCGCTCGCTCAAGACGCCGACCACGCGCTCACGCTCGTCGACGACCGGCAAACAGCCGATGCGCCGCTCGAACATGCGCCAGCACGCATCGGAGAGCGGCTCGTCGCGGCCGATGAGCTCGAGGTTCGTGCTCATCAAGTCGCGCGCATACTGCTGGTCGGGCGCCGCGTGCCGCGCGCGCAGCGTGGACCAACCGGTCGCTTCGAGCAGATCACGGTCCGAGAGCACGCCGACGCAGCGCTCGTGGTCGTACACCAGCACATGCCGCACCGCGTGGCGGTCCATGGCGATGATGGCCGCGTCGAGCAAGTCGCTCGCGCGCACCTTGACGAGGTCCGTCGACATCCATTCGGAGACTCGCATGGCGGCTTGTCCGGCGCCGCAGCGTCGGCGCAGGCTCTCACGGTACTCGAAAGCACCCCGGGAGCAGCGCACTCCTTTGCGCCCAGACCGAGAGCGCCGTTGTGCGTAGAGCCTACGGCCCGACGTAGACGACGAAGTCGCCCCGTTCCCGGTGCGCTTCGTCGAGGGCCTCGGCGTGCGCGGTCACGAACGACACCACGAGCGTGCGCACGCCGGGCAGTTTGCGCTCCAGCGCTTGCAGCGTTCCGCCGCGGTAATTCACGTGGAAGTTCCCCACGACGTGCACGACGGGCCGCTCTCCGGCGAACAACGCGCGCACCACGCTGTCCGCCATGGTCCAGTCCCACATCTGCTGCGAGCGGAACACCGCGTCGAGCCGCTCTTGTTGTTCGGGTGACGCCGGCGTGCCGGCGGGCGTCATCACCGCGTCGAAATCCGTTCGGTAGCGTCCGCCGGCAAGCGAGAGCGGAACGTCGAACAGCCGGCGCTGTTCGTCGGAGAGCTGGCGCAGGAAGTCGTAGCCTTCGCGGCGGGCAAGCGAAACGTAGCGCCGCGGCGCGTTGGCCGCGTGAACCGGACGACCGGCGCGTTTGGCGGCGTCGACCATCGCGCGATGGCCGGGCGGATAGTTGCCGCTCGAGCGGCCGCTAGCGCGCGCGAACTGCTCGGAGTCGGTCACGCCGCTCAAGTAGTCGTCGAGGTGCACCTGCTCGTCGCGTTCGAAGAACTCGAGCGCGAGCGCCGCCCGCGGCTGGCGCGCGAGCACATCGTCGAACAGCGCGGCGGCGCTGGCCAGCCCGAGCGCGTGGCCGTGGTTCTCGCCGACGAACACTGCGTCCGCAGCGCAGGCCGCGTCGACCAGCTCCGCCCAGCTTGCAGCTCGTCCGTCGCCGCGGAACAGCCGCACCCCGCGTGCAGCCTCGGCGGAGATCGTCGCGGATTCGCGCGCGCCGCCGCTCGCTGCGCACGCAGACGTGAACGCCAAGGTCAACGCAACCATTCCGAGCTGGAGCAGCTTCATAACAGTCGTTCCCCGCGCGCACGGCGCGCCACCAACTCGGCCTTGAGGTCTTTGCGCGCCACTTTGCCGCGGTCGTTCTTGGGCAGGCTAGCGCGCCACTCGAACCAACGCGGATACTTGTACGGCGCCATGTGTTCCTTGCAGTGCGCCTTGAGCTGCGCGGCGAGCGCGTCGCCGGCTTCGAAGCCCGCGCGCGGAACGACGAACGCGAGCGGCTTGGTCAAACCCTCTTCGTCTTCGCCGCCGACGACGCAGGTTTCGGCCACGCCCGGGTGCGCGAGCAGCACGTTCTCGATCTCGAGCGGCGAGACGAAGATGCCGCTGACCTTGAGCAGGTCGTCGTCGCGGCCTTCGTAGTAGAAGTAGCCCTGTTCGTCGCGCCGGAAGATGTCCGCCGAGGTGCACCACTCGCCCTGGAATGTCTCGCGCGACTTGCGCTTGTCCGCCCAGTAGCACAGGGCCGTCGAACCGCCGCGCACGCGCAGACGACCGGGCTCGCCGTGCGCGACCTCGCGACCCTCCACGTCGACGACCTGCGCCTCGTAGCCGGGCACGATGCGTCCGAGCGAGCCGAGCTTCACGTCGCCGGGATAGTTCGAGATGTAGATGTGGAACATCTCCGCCGAGCCGATGCCGTCGAGGATTTCGACGCCCGTGCGCTGCTTCCATTCGCTGTAGAGCTGCGCAGGCAACGCTTCGCCGGCCGAGAGCGCGACGCGCAGGCTCGAGAGGTCCGCGCCGGCGATGCGCTCGCTGCGCAGGAGGTTGTTGAACATCGTCGGCACGCCGGTGAGGAACGTCGGGCGGTGCGCGGCGATCTGGTCGAGCAGCTCGTCCGCGGTCGCGCGGCCGGGGAACAGCACCGCAGTCGCGCCGACGCGGAACGGGAACATCAGATTCGTGCCCGTGGCGTAGCCGAAGAACAGCTTGGGCACGCTCAAGCACACGTCGCTCTCGCGGTAGCCCGCGACACGCAGCGCGTAGGTCTCGGTGTTGTAGGCGAAGTCCGAGTGCGCGTGCACGCACGCCTTGGGATGACCGGTAGAGCCCGAAGTGAACAACCAACCCGCCAAGTCGTCGGGGCCCGTGGGCGCCATCCGAGCGAGATGGCTGTCCGCCGCCTCCGCGGCGAGCGCGGTTTCGTAAGACGTGAACCCACCGGCGTCGGGGCCGACGACGAACACGCTCTCGCAGGTCTCGCTCGCGCGCGCTGCCTGCGCGAGCTCGGGGAGCACCTCGCTGTGCGTCACGACGATGCGCGCCTTGGTGTAGGCGAGGTAGTACTCGAACTGCTCGCGCTTCATCAGCGGGTTCACCATCGCGAACACGCCGCCGGCGCGCAGCGTCGCGAACCAGCTCTCGGCGAACTCGAAGCCGTCGGGCAGGACGATGAGCACGCGCTCCTCGGCCCGCAGCCCTGCGCGTCGAAACGCCGCGGCCAGCTTGCACACGCGCTCGGCCAGTTCGCCGTAGGTGCGCCGCTCAGCGCCGCAGATGAGCGCGGTCTTGGACTCGCGCCCCTCGCGCAGATTGCGCTCGAGGAAGTAGTCGCACAGGTTGAACTGCGCCGGAAACGGCGCGACTGCGGCGTAGAGATCTTCGCGGCCCATCGTGGAGGCCACGGTAGCGGCGCTGTGCGAACTTGTCGCCGGGCTCAGCGCTGCAGCAGCCGCTCCCAGCTGCGCGGATCGGCGTCGAGCTCCAAGCCGGTCTGCTCGATCAGTGCGCGGTGCGCGCGCTCGGCGAGCGCCTCGTCCTCGGACTCGAGCAAGGCCACCAAGCCGGGCAGCGCGCGCGCCGAACGCAGCGAGACGAGCGCGTCGAGCAGCAGCGCCTGCGGGGCCGTGTCGAGCTCGACGAGCTCCGCGAGCTGCTCCGCGGCTTCGTCGCGTTGCAACGGGTGCGACGCGAGTTCGCGCACGGCGCGTGCGGCGCGTCCCGGGACGCTCGAGACGAGTTCCTCGAGCAGCGTGTCCCAGTGCGAGTTGCGCCAGCGCTCCTCCTCGCGCACCCACAGCCGCCAGGCGCGCGCGTCGCGGCCGTGGTCCGAGCGCGCGAGCACGACGAGCGCGCGGTGCGCCGCTTGCGCCAGCACCGGATCGGGGTTCTCGAGGATCCCGACCAGCGGCTCCAGCGCGCCGACGTACGCCAGAGTTCCGCAGGCGTCGATCGCCGCGCGGCGCAGGTTCGGATCGGAGTCTTCGAGCCGTCGACCGAGCCGTTCGAGCGCTGCGGGGTCCACCACGCAGGCGCTGCGTCGCGGGCCGCGCGCGAGCGCAGCGAGCAACGCGAGGTCGTAGTCGTCGGCGCGCCCGAGCGTGTCCAGCGCGAACTCGAGCGCCGGCTTGGTTCCCACGCTGGCGCAAGCGCGAGCCGCCAGCGCCGCGACCTCGGGCGCGAGTTCGCGCAGCCGAGCGCGCAGCTCGAGCAACGCATCCGGCCGGGCCGCGACACGCGCGGCGAGTGCGAATTCGAACGGGCGCGCGATGTAGTCACGCTGCCACTGGATCGGCTCGACACCGTCGGTCAATGCGAGCAGCGTCGTCAGCGCTGCGGGCGACTCGATCGCGCCGATCCACACGAACATCACGCGGCGCACGTCCACCGAAGCTCCGCGTCCGAGCGCGGCGAAGTGCTGCAGTCGCCGCTCCGGCGGGCAGGACTCGATCAGCGCGCGCACCACCGGCGCCCGCAGTTGGTGCGCCTCGCTGTGCACGGGTTCGCCATCGGCGGCGAGTTCGACCTCCGGCCACGACTCGAGCCCGCACTCCAGCGCGATCGCGGCGACGGCCCCCGCATCGCCGAGCGCGCGCGCCGCCGCGATGCGCGGCTCGAGCTGGAGCGGCTCGCCGTTCTCCGGAGGCGAGACGATCTCGACCAACGCTGCGAAGGTCTGCGGGTCGACGAGCGGCGAAGTGACCTCGGGCGCGCGACGTTCGGAAGGCAACGCCACCACAGCGATCAGCACCAGCAGCGCGAGGAGCCCGACCAGTGCGGACCAACGCTGCGTCGAACGCGACACCATCGGCCTCAACCTCGCGCGTGTCCGCGGGCTACCAAGGAGCCGAACCGGCCGAGCGTCGGCCGCGGGCGCGCGACGCGCGAGAGTTGGCCGCCCTCCGCAGGCGCGTCGATCTCAACTTGAAGGCGCATGGCGGCGCTGACTCAGGGCTGGTGGTCCACTTCGCGCCAACCGCGCAGCTCCCAGGCCGTGCTGCCGAACTGGAAACCCGGCAGACCCGGCAAGCTGATGTCGCCGTTCACCAACCGACCGTCGTAGTTCACCGTCAATTTGGAGTGCACGCCGCCGAAGTCGCGGTTGATGCGCACTTGATTGCCGGCCGTCATGTTCCCGTTCACGGTCACCTTCGCCGAACCGCTGGCCGAGAGGTTGTTGTCGTAGAAGTTGTTCTCGGCGTACATGAAGGCGTCCATGCGCTCGAGCGTGCCGAACGTCGGGTCACCGAAGTAGATGTTGCCGCTGTCGGTCTGCGCGGCGTCCTTCAGCGCCACGAACGCGACGCCGTCGCTCGCCGGATTGTTGTAGAGCACGTTGTCCGAGAAGTAGATGTTGCCCTTCACGACGAGCGTGATGCGCGCGGGCTCGGCCGCACTACTGGTCAGCGCGAACGAGAAGATGTTGCGGTTGTGCACCCACAGGTTGCCGTCGATGTAGTAGACCTTGTTCGAGCCCGACGGACCGGGCTTGCCGCCGATGCCGCTGAGCGAGATGCGCGTCGCCGATGCGGCGGCGATCGTCGAGCTGCCGTTCACGCTCTCGTACGGATCTTCGAGGTAGTAGTCGTCCTTCGCGGTGCCGGCGTTGTCGGTCGCGCGGTCGCTGGGGTTCTTGCGGAAGATGTGCGCCGGACTCGACTCGGGCAACTGGAACGCGCTGCCGCCGAGCGCGTTGGACTTCCAGGTCGCCGAGGCGAACATGCTCGCCACGTTGTAGTCGTGGTTGACCGCGTAGTTCATCGCCGCGAGATCGGGGATCGGCACGCCGACGCCCGTCTTCGGCTCGCTCGGCGTCGCGCTCGCCACCGCGCTCACCGTTCCACTGGCGCGCACCTCGCCGCTGATCGTCGCGCCGCCCGCGATCACGACGTTCCCGCCGCTGTACACGTTGCCGCTGACGACGTCCGCGGATGCGCCCGCGCCGCCAAAGCGCATGTCGTAACCGGGATCGCCGCTCGAGTTGCCGGCGAAGCACGCGTAGTCGTAGATGCCGGCGCCCTGCGTCTCGAGCATGGCTTGCGTGCTGCGGAGCGAACCTCCGTAGCGGCCCCAGGCGGTGATGATCGCGGTGCGATCGCCGTTGTCGACCGCCGTCACCCACATCTCGCCGCCGCCGAACGCGCTCGGAGCGCCCTGCGAGCCGATGTCCGCGAGCGTGCCCGCGGCCGCGGCCGCGAGCGCCGTCGACATGCCGGCTTCCGCAACGTAGAGCGCACGCACGGCGTCGAGCGAATGGTCGCGCTCGCGGTCGCGACTCGAGCCTCCGATCAGCATCGCCGCGGCGAGCGCGGAGATCACCATGACGGCGATGAGCGCCACGATCAGCGCGGAACCGCGGCGAGTGCTGCGCACGCGATGTGTTGCATCAACCATTGCGAATCCTCACGGAGAGCCGCGCCGCGCGCGTGACGACACGTCCGTCGTCCGCGCGCGTCGCCAGCGTCAAGCTCAGGAACAACGTCGACGTCGCCGCGTCGAACTCAGCGAAAAAGCCCGGCTCGTCGATGCGCCCGTCGCCGTTGTCGTCGGCGCCGTTGTCGAGTTCGCCCTGGGTCAACGCAGCCACGCCCGTGACCAGCACGGCTTGCGTACCGCCGCCGATCACGTCGGTGGCGAGCACGACGCGCCCCTCGTCGGCGAGGCCGTCGCCGTCGTTGTCGAGCCCATCGGCGAGCTCCGCGGCGTCGAGTTCGAAACGGATGCGGCGCGTGGGGCTGAGCTGCAGCGCTCCGCCGCCCCAGCCCGTGGCGCGGCGGTACGAGATCGAAGTGCCTTGGAGCGGCGCGGCCGGCGTGAGCGTCACGCTCGTGCGCGCCGCGTCCATGAACTCGCGCGCGACGCGCTCGAGCGCGCGCTCGCTGTCGCGCTCGACCTCCGCGCCGAGTTCGGCCTCGCGGTACGCGCCATCGGCGCGCAGCACCGTGATCGCAACTGCGCCGAACATCATCGCGACGATGACCGCCGCAATCGCCAGTTCGAGCAGCGTGAGCCCAGCGCGCGCCCGGCGCGCTGCGCGCTTCAGCGTTCGCACAGCACGCTCTCCAGCTCGAGTTCGCGCACGCCGCTGACTCCGCGCCAGCGCACGAGGATGCGCACGGGCAACAGCACGTAGTCCGTGCTGTGGTCGGCGACGTCGACCACCGCGTCGAGATCCAAGTCACGAGGCATCCCTAAGTCTCCGTCGGCGGCGTCCTCGCGCAGTTGAAGCACTCCGGCCACGTCGACGTCGGGGAACTGGACTTCACCGCACATGCCATCCGCGTCGCCCGGCAGCGCGTCGAGTCCGGCAACGGCGAAGTTCGCGCCCGGAGGCGCGATCGTGAGCGCGCCGTCGTCGGCTGCGCTGGCGTTGTATGCGCGGTAGATCTCTTCGAAGGGCGCGCCCTGCATCTGCTCGAGCAGTTGGACGGCCGCGCGCTGCGCGATGGCGGTCTCGGAGCTCACGCGGTGCATCCCCGAGGAGGCCACGAGCGAGCTGACCAGCGCGCTCAGCGCGACCACCATGACGCACATGGCGACGCTCACTTCTACGAGGGAAAAGCCTGCGCGCGCGCGGCGGCGGTGGAGCTGTGTCGACGGCATAGGAGACGCGTCGTGGACGGACGCGTCCGGCCGTATCGACCGCGCCGCACGCCGTAGTGAACGTGCGTCAGGACTCGGCTGAGAGGCCGGAAGTTCCTTCCAGCCCCTCGCACATCACAGCGCTCTGTTCAGAGTTCGACGGCCGCCAGCGCGTCGCGGAACTCGGCCGCCGTGGCGTAGCGCTGCCGACGGTCGGCGAGGAGGCCCTGCACGATGGCCTTCTCGAGCTCGGGCGCCACGTCGATCTTCGGAGCGCGCTTGCGCATCGACGGCGCGTGCTTGTCGAGCTTGGCCTGGAACACCTCGAGCATCGTCGCGCCCGGCCAGGGGAGCACGCCCGTGGCGCATTCGAAGAGCACCGTCGCCAAGTTGTAGATGTCCGACTGCACGTCGGGCGACTCGCCGCCGAATTGCTCGACCGGCGCGTAGAACGGCGTCCCGATCAGCGCGGTGTGCTCGCCCAGGTGCTTGGCGTTCCACAGGCCGGTCGTCACGCCGCCGTCCACCAGCACCCCGAACGGGGCCTTCTCGCCCGACGCGGCGGCAAAGATCGTCTGCGGCTTCAGGTCGCCGTGCACGAGCTTCTGGGCGTGGATCGCGACCAGACCTTCGAGCAGCCCGAGCCCGAACTCGAGCACGTGCTCGATCGCCATGCGCTCGTTCGCCTTGAGCCACTCGCGCAACGAACTGCCTGCGGGCATGTCGGTGACGAGCACCGTGGTGTTCTGCGGAAGCGCCAGCACCTCGCGAATGCGTGCGACGTGCGGCGAGTCGACGCCCTGCCAGGCGCGCCACTGCGCGCGGAAGTCGTCCGCCTGCCGCGGGCCCTCGAACAGCGGCCCGGGGAACACGACCAGTGCACAGCGCGCCGCCGCGCCCGTCGCCGACTCGTCGAGCGCTTCGAAGGTCGTCGAGAAGCCGCTCTGGCGCTGCGGCTTTTGGATGCGGAAGCGGCCGGCGAGCTGCTTGCCCGGGGCGAGGTCGAACAGGGAGAAAGTCTCGAGGGCCATAGATCCGCGCGGTCGATCGGGGGGAGGATGCAGTCGGAGGATCGGGCAAGATACCCGCTCGGCCCGCGCCGAGCGCCGACCGTGCGGCGGCCCCGAGGTTGTGAAGCGCGAAAGAAGCGGCCCGCGCTGCTGCGGCCAATGCAAGAACTGGCGCAACTGTGCGGCAGCGCCCGAGGAAAAATGCGACCTCCTTCGGGTCGTTTCGCGCACTCGCCTTTACTCTCGACCGAGCAGCACGCCCCGATTCCCCGCGCGCTGCCGTCCCCCAACCCAGAGGTTGCGCGCCATGCTCGCGTTTTCGTCCCCTCGCCGCCCCGGCTCCGCCGCAGGCGCAATCCTTCTCTCGTCCCTCGTATTGCTGGTCTCGTGCAGCGGAGGCGACGACGGCCCCGGCGCGAGCGGAAATCCGGCGAACACCGCGCTGGCGGCCGACTTCGGCGCCGGCGAACTCTCCGGGACACGGCCGTTCTCGGTCCAGTTCAGCGACGCGACGAGCGGCGAAGTCACTGCGTGGCTGTGGGACTTCGGCGACGGAACGACGTCGACGGAGCGCAATCCCGCGCACAACTACGTGAACGCTGGCCTGTACGACGTGAGCCTGAGCGTGACAGGACCGCTGGGCTCGAGCACCAAAGTGCGCTCCGAGTTCGTGGCCGTGATCGCTCCGCCTTCGGACCTCGGATTCGAAGCGCAGCTCGTCGGCACGGCGCCCGCGGCGCCGTGGGAAACGTTCTTCGGCAACGGTGGGTTCGTCGGCCTCGGGTTGCGCTCGGTCGTGAGCGGCGGCGACGGACTGATGCCCACGCAAGGAGAGCTTTGGGCTGACCTCGGCGCCGAGTCCACGTCGACCACCTCGCCGCCCGCGCAAGGCCCGGGAGCGACGCCACGGACGGGCGCGGGAATCGCGCAGGTGTTCACCTATCCCGCCGGCGCGAGCGTGCTGCAGCTCGACGTGGTGTTCGTGTGCGCGGAGCAGCCGAGCAACGTGATTTTCAACGACTGGATGGCCGTCGACATCTCGGACGGGCAGTCGTCGGTCGCGCTGCTGCGCCGCGACACCTTCTCGTCCATGGCCAACTTCTCGGCGCTCGTGCCGGGCGCGACGCTGACGATGCTCGAAATCGTCACGGCGGATCTCGAGGAGTTGTTCCCGCTCGCCGATCCGTTCACGGAGTTCACGCTGACGGTCCAAGTCGGCAACGGAGGCGATGACGCCGTTCCTTCGCGCGTGTTCGTCGACAACCTGCGCTTCGAAGCGCGCGCTCCGGCGCTCGCGGTCGGGTTCACCTCGGACGTGCTCCAGACGCCGGTGAACACCGCAGTGAGCTTCACCGACGAGACGCTGGGAGGAGCGAGCGCGTGGACCTGGGACTTCGGCGACCGCACCGGCGCCAACACACAGAACCCGTCGCACGTCTACACGCAAGAGGGACTGCACACCGTGACGCTCCGCGCCACGGCGCCGGGCGCCGCGGGCGAGCACGTCAAGCTCGACTACATCGAGGTTCTGCCGCCTCCGCCGATCGTCAGCATCGTCGCCAATCCGACGCGCGGTCCGTTCCCGCTCGGCGTGTCGTTCTCGTTCGTCAACACCGGCGGTCCCACCTTCAAGGCGATCTGGGACTTCGGTGATCCGGGCGGCAGCGGCCCCAACATCGTGGTGGGCGACACAGCCTTTCACGTGTTCGAGTTTCCGGGCATCTACACGGTCGAACTCACGGCGCTGGGCTCGGCAACCGCAGCCGCCACGCTGGACATCAGCGTGACTTCGCCCACGGGCCCCAACGCCGAATTCGCGGTCAGCGCATCGAACGTCGACGCCAACGTCCCGATCACCCTCACCAACTCGAGCACGGGCACGGTCACGAGTTGGCTGTGGGACTTCGGCGACGGCACGACTTCGACGCTGCAGAACCCGCCGCCGAAGGTCTACCGCCCGACGAACAGCCAGATCCCTTCTGGCCAGTCGTCGGTGCAGTTCACGATCCGCCTCACGGCGTTCGGCCCGACCGGCCAGAACTCCGTGACGACTCCGGTCACGGTGAACGTGCTGCGCTTTTCTGCGCTCTTCAGCCCCACCAACGTGTTCGCGTCCTGCACCGGCTGCCACGGCGCCAGCGGCAATTGCACGCTGACGCCGGAGCAGACCGCCTTCGATGAGCTGACGATCGAGGCGGCCGCGCTCACCTGCACGCCCGGTCAACCGCGTGCGATTCCGTACAACTCGCCGGGGAGCAACCTCTTCCAAAAGGTCACCAACCCGGTGTGCGGCGGCGCGGTGATGGGCGGCCCGGTCAATGGGACGCTGTCGAACGCCGAACGCGATCAGATCAAACGCTGGATCGAAACGGGTGCGCTGCGCTGAGCGAGCGCTGAAAAACGAAGCAGCGCGCTCGAGGCGCTGAACGACCCGCCCCGCGCACGTGCTTAGGCTGCCACGCACGTGCGCGCGGCGGCGATAGCTGCGCGGCATCCGCGGTCGCACCTGTAGCCGCTGCACAACGGCGCGATAGTCTTCGGCCGTCGCCCGCCACGCCGTGCAGCGACGTATCCATGCTCCAACGGGTCTCGCTCGTCTGCCTCGCGCTCGTGCTCGCCGGCGCGCTGCTGTGGCTCGCGCTGAAGGAGCGCGGGCCGCGCGCCGACGGCGCGGCGGCTGAGAGTTCTGGGGCGAGTTCGCTCTCGTTCGAGCAACCGGACGAGCTCGAGCACGTGGCTGAGGACGCGCCTGCGCGCGCGAGCGAACGGCACGAACGCGACCAGAGCCTGAGCGTGCTCAGCGGACGTGTGCTCGACGCGAACTCGCGCGCTCCGCTCGCGGAGTTCGGCGTCGTGGCGAGCGCCGGCGGCGCGGTGCTCGACGAAACGGCTAGCGATGCGCGCGGGCGCTTCACGTTCGCGACCGGTGACGCCGACGAGCTCGTGCTGCGCGTGCTGGCGCCGTACGGGTGGTTCGTGATCGACGCGCCGAGGACAGTGCACCGCAACGCGCGCGGAGGCTTCGACGACGTGCAATTCCTCGCGCGGCCCGCAGGCGTCGCGCCGCTGCGCCTTCGCTTGGTCGACGAACGGACCGGCGAAAACGTGCCGCACTACTTCCTCCGCATCGGACTCGCGGAAGGCGCGCGCTCACCGGCGTGGAGCAATTCCGAGGGTGTGGTTGTGAGCGAACACAGCTTCCACGAAGGCCCAGTGCTGCTGTTTGGGTACGACATCGTCCATCCAGACCTCGCGACGACGGACTCCGAGCCGCACTGGTACCGCGAGCACCAGCACACGCCGCGCGAGGGGGACAGCGAAGTTGTGGAGCTGAGCATTCCGGTCGGGCCGACCTACCTGCTCGAACTCGACGCGCCTGCCGCTGCGCCGCGCGAGCGCTTGCTCGCGCGCGTGGGCTGGCAGGGGTTCACACTCCCCGACCTCGATGTCGCGCGCGGCGCCGGGGCCGCGGTGGTGCGCCCGGGCGCTCAACCCTGGGTCCGCTTTCCGCCGAGCGCCTATCCACGCGCGATTCCCGGCGTTTTGACGCTCTTCTCGAGCGACGGGCGCTGGCGCGGGGAAGCTCCCGTGAGCACGCGCATCGGCATTCATCCCGGGACCATCGCTGTGCGGCTGGAGCGTTGCGCGACGATCCTCGGCCGAGCGGTCGATCCGACGGGCGCGGCGCTGCCGGCGACGGAGGTCGAGCTGTACGCCCTCGACAACGACGGCGGGCTCGTGCGCGTCGCAGCACAACGCGCCGGCGGCAACGGACTGTTCGAGTTCCCGCTGCTCGCCGGCGGGCGCTACTGGGTGCGCGGCACGACGACGAACGCGCGCCCCGCAGAGCGAGAGCTCCGACTCGCCGCGGGCGAGGATCTCGAGTTCGAGCTCGTGCTCCACCCGCGACCTGCGGACGCAGCGATCCGCGGCCGCGTCGTTGTGGCTCGCGAACTCGGCGCGCAGCAGGTGGGGCTCGTGCTGCGCTCGGGCGCCGCCCAGATCGAATCGCAGCTAGAGCTCGCCTCCGCCGGCGACGCTGAATTTGCCTTCGAAGCGCTGGCGGCCGGCGCCTACGAGCTGACGGCGAGCGTGTACTCGAGCGACAACGACGTCGAGCTGATCCAGCTCCGCAGCGTGCGCGCGCCCACCAGCGACGTGCTGCTGCACTTCAACAGCCAAGAGGCGCGGCTCGCAATCCAGCTGCGCGCGCGCGACGCACTAAGCGGAGATGACATCTTCGCGAAAGTGCACGTCTCGCCGCAGTGCAGCGTCTTCGACTTCTCTGTGGAGCTCTCCGCGTCGTCGGCGCAACCCCACTATCAGTTTCTGCCCATCGATGACGCAGACGCGACGTGGCGCGTCGAGTGCCGCGGCTACGCACCGGCGTGGGGCCCGCTGAGCGAGCTCAACTTCGTCCACGGGCTCGCCGTGCTCGACGTCGAACTCACGCCGGGTTGGGGCGTCTTGCTCGAGGTTTTCGGCCCCGACGCGACTCCCCTGCCGCAAGTCGAGGTGCTCGCCGACGGCAAACGTGTCGCGACGACGGACGCGCTCGGCCGAGCGCGCGTCGCGCTCGGCGCCAAACCCGCGCGCCTCGAGCTGCGCCGCTCGGGTTGGCGCACCGAACTCGCGAGCGCCGCCGCGCTCACCTCCTCGCTCGACTACGGCGGAGCGCTGCGCGTGTGGATGACGCAGGATTGAAGCGCGTGGGCTAGCCTGAAGTGCAAGGAGAGCGCGAGCGTGAGTACGTCAAACCCCAGGAGCCGCGGCCAGGACTGGCGCAACGTGTTCAACGGCGACGTGTGGAGCGCGCGCATCCGGCAGGCGGAGCTGGAGGGCAACGGCGTGCCGACGCACGTCGTCGAGCCGCAGGTCTACGCCGACAACCTGCACGACAACAACGGCCTGACCTACGGCGGAGCGAGCGTGTTCGTGCCGGCGCGCTACCTCGAAGAGGCGCTGCGCATCCTCGCGCGCGAGGGCTGAGCGCGGCGCTCAGTCGTTGTCGAGTTCGAGTTGCTCGCGCAGGAACGCGAGCGTGCGACGCCACGCGTCCTCCGACTCGGCGCGCCGGTACGTCGGGCGCGTGTCGTTGAAGAAGCCGTGGCCCGCTTCGGGGTAGGTCACGATCTCGACGTTCTTGCAGGCCTGTTCGAGCCGTTCGCGGAACGCCGCGACGTGCTCGGGAGGAATGGTCGAGTCCTTGTCGCCGAAGAACGCGAGCAGCGGAACGCTGAGGTTGAGCGCGTACTCGATCGGCTGCATGGGTTTCGCCGCGTTGAGCTCGGCGTACACGATGCGCCCGTAGAAATCGACGCACGCAGCGACGCGCCGGCTGTGGCAACCGAGTTGGTAGACGTGGTTGCCGCCCATGCAGAAACCGACGGCGGCGAGCTTGCGCGCGTCTACGTCCGCGCGCGCGGCGAGCCAGGCGAGGCCGCCTTCGAGATCGCCGAGCACGCGCCGGTCGGGCAGCGCGTAGACCGCCGCGCGCACCTGTTCGGGCGTCCACTTCGGCGACGGCTCACGCGGCGTAGGACGCGGACCGGGCAGACCCTCGCGCGACCAGACCTCGACGGCGAGCGTCGCGAAGCCCTCGCTTGCAAAGCGCAGCGCGACATCGCGTTGGTGCGCGTCCACGCCAAAAACCTCCGGCGCGAGCACCAGCGCAGGCGCGCGCTCTCCAGCAGCGGCATGCGGCGCCGCGAACCATCCGTCGATGAGCTCTCCGCCGTGCCCGGCGAAGCGCACGTGCTCGAGCGCGCTCTCCATGCCGCAGATCAGTACGACTTCTTCGCGTCGACGTGCGAACGCCACGCTCCGCCCGTGCGCAACTCCACGAGCAAATCAGCGAAGCGTCGCAGCTCTTCGAGCTTGGTGTAGAAGTGCGGGCTCACGCGCAGCCCCGCATCGGGGCGATGGTCGACGAGCACGCCGCGCTGTTCGAGCGCCGCGACGAACGCCGGGCCGCTCTCGCCGTCGCCGAGCTTGACCGTGAGCGAACCGCCGCGCCGCGCGGGATCCGTCGGGCTCGTGACAGCGAAGCCACGCGCGAGCAGTTCCTGGCGCAGCCACTCGGTGAGCAGCACCGAGTGCTGGTGGATGCGCTCGACGCCGACCTCGAGGATCGTCTCGTAGCCCGCCGTCGCAGCGAGCAGCGCAGGCACGGCGGGCGAACCGTTGAGCATGCGGCGCGCGTCGGGCGCGAAGCGTTGCTCGCCGAGTTCGAACGCGAACGGCGCCGCGTGGCCGGCCCAGCCCGTGATCTTCGGCTCGAGTTTGGGCAACAACTCTGGCCGCACGTACAAGTAGCCCGCGCCCGGCCCGCCCAGCAGCCACTTCACCGAGCCGCCGCAGACCATGTCGACGCCCAGTTGCTGGACATCGACGGGCACGACGCCGAGCGATTGGTACGTGTCGAGCAGCACCAACGCGCCAACTTCCTTCGCGCGCGCGCAGATCGCGGCGGCATCCTGCCGGTACGAGCTGCGGAAGAACACGTGGCTGATCGGCAGGATCAGCGTGGTCTCGTCGATCGCCGCGAGCAGGTCCTCGGTCGGAACCGTGCGCCCGTCGCGGCTCTTGACGACGTGAATCTGCGCGCCGTAGCGCTTCCACGCCTCCCACACGTACATGTTCGTGGGGAAGTTCTGATCGGTGTAGACGACCTTGTTGCGCTTGCCCGAATAGTCGAGGCAGCTCGCGACGATGCTCTCCACCGTCGAGACGTTGGGGTGCATCGTCACCGAGCCCGCGGGCGCGTTCATGATGCGCGCGAGCAGGTTGCCGACCTGCACCGGCGTGTCCCACCAACCTTCGGCCCACGAGCGCACGCCGCGTGTCGCCCACTGATCGGCGTATGCGCGCAGCTTGTCGTGCACCGCGAGCGGCATCGCGCCGAGCGAGTGCGTCACGAGGTAGGTCGTGCTCGCGAGGATCGGGAAACGCGGACGCCAACGCTCCGCGAAGGCGTCGCAGTCGGCGAGCGTGGGCGCGGCGGCGCGCGGGGCGGCGGAGGTTGAGTTCATGGGATCAGCGGCGGACGCGCGACTTGGGCAACTCGACGCCGATCGACGCGCCGTCGGGCGCCACCAGGCCGCAGGACTTGAGGAACGGCTCGAGGCCGGCGAGGTACTCGCCGACGATCGCGGCGATCGACTTGGAGCGCAGCTTCAACTCGAGGGCGCGCGCATCGCCGGGGCTGTCGGGCCGGCCCAGCGAGAGCAGCGTGATCGAGAGCCAACGGTTGACGAGCTGCTGCGCGAGCGGGCGATTGGTGGGATCGGCGCAGAACTCGGCGAAGGCCGGATCCTCGGGCGCGTCGAGCGCCCGCAACTCCGCGCGGCGCGCGTGCGCGATCGCAGCGAACTCGGGCACGGTCGAGTCGACGTATGCGCCGAGCGCATGCCACGAAACGCGCTCGCACAGGAATAGGCACACGGCGAGCTCCATGCGCGTCGAGGGATAAGGCACGCGCTCCATCTTGTGGCGCACCGCGGAGACCACGTCGCCGAAGTCCTGGCTGCGGTAGAGGCGCTCGAGCTCGCCGAACTGCTGCAGCGAGGTGAGCAACGCGGACGCGACGCGCGTCTTGTCCGCAACCTCCGGCAGCATCTTGATGCCGTGCCCGCGGATGTTGCTGAGCATCAACTGGCGGTAGGCCTGGCCTTCGAGGATGCGCTTGAAAAGGCCGCGGGTCTCCTCGTCGTGGCGCGGAGAGACGCTCGTGGCGCCGGTCGGTTCGCTGTGAGCCATGGAGCAGCGAGGGTAGCGCGAACAGGCCGATTTTCCCGCTCCCTGCGGCGCGCCAGGTGCCCAAAAACACTGGCGGCGCCTTCGGGGCGCGCGCCCAACGAGCACCGCCGGCGCCCTCAGGGCGCGCGGCCGGTGAGCTTGTCGTCGGGGATCACGAGCCGCGCCAGCGGTTTCCCGCCGACCACGTGGCTCTCGATGATCTCGTCGACGTCCTCGGGCTTCACGCCGCCGTACCACACTGCGTCGGGGTACACGACCACGCACACGCCCTGCGCGCACTGGTCGAGGCAACCGGCCTTGTTGGGCCGCACGACGCGCTTGAAGCCCCGCTCGTAGAGCTTGTGCTTGAACGCTTCGGCCACGGCGTCGCCGCCGCGCGCCTTGCACGAGCCACGCTCGTCGCCGCTCGCGCGCTCGTTGGTGCAGACGAAAATGTGTCGCTCGAACTTCGCCATGGATCGTCAGCGCGTGAGTTCGCGCGCCATCAGGAGCTTTTGGATCTCGCTCGCACCCTCGTAGATGCGCAGCGCGCGCACGTCGCGCCACAAACGTTCGACCAGCACGCCGCGCTTCACGCCCAGGCCTCCGAAGTGTTGGACCGCGCGGTCGCAAACGTACGAGGCGTTCTCGGTCGCGAACAGCTTGGCGCGCGCCACTTCGAGCACCGCGCGTTCGCCGCGGTCGACCGCAGCGGCCGCTTCGTCGACGAGCAGCTCCGCCGCGCGCAGGCGCATGTCCATTTCGGCCAGATCGAAGCCCAGGCCCTGGTTCGCGGCGAGAGGCTTGCCGAACTGCGTGCGCGACTTGAGGTGTGCGATCGACTCCTCGAGCGCGCGCCGCGCGAAGCCGTTGGCCGCAGCGGCCACGCTCACGCGAAAGCGGCCGAGCACGGCGAGCGCGGTGTCGAGGCCCGAGCCGACTTCGCCCAGTCGTTGTCCATCGTCGAGCTCCGCGCCGTCGAACAGCACGTCGCCGATCGGATGCGGTGAAGTGACCTCGAAACGCTGCGCGGAAACGCCGGGCGTGTTCGCGGGCACGCAGAACATCGTCAGGCTGCCCTTGCCGCCGTCGCCGGGTGCGCCGCTCGTACGCGCGAGCACCGTGTAGAAGTCCGCGACGCCGGCGTTGGAGATGAAGGTCTTCGCGCCGTTGAGCTTCCAGCGCTCGCCGACGCGTTCGGCGCGCGTCGCGACCATGCCGAGGTCCGACCCGGCGCCAGGCTCGGTCAGCGCAAACGCCGCGATGAGTTCGCCGCGCGCGACGCGCGGGAGCATGCTCGCGCGCAACGGGTCCGAGCCGGCGATCGAGATCGCGTACGAGCCCAGCCCCTGCATGACGAGCATCACGTCGAGCATCGCGCTGTGGCGCGCGAGTTCGTAGCGCGCGGCGCACAGCGCACGGCACGAGACGTCCTTGCGCGACGCGAGCCCGTCGAGGTGCGCGCCGCCCCACTGCTCGGGCACGCACAGCTTCGCGAGATTGGCTTCGGCGACGAGCGAGAGCGCGCGCCGCGCTCCGGCCGTCTCGTCGAGCGCATCGACCTCGGCGGCGTGCTGCTCGCCCACGCGCCGCGCGCGCGCACGGAAGACCTCGAGCGCGGCCGCGCTCACTTCGCGCCCCTGCGCGCCACGGCCGCGAAATCGGGCGCACGCTTCTCGAGCGAGGCCTGATAACCCTCGAGGTAGTCGGGGTGCTTCATGCACTCGGCTTGGATCCAGCCTTCGGCCCCCATCGCTTCACCGAGCGTCATCGAAGCCTCGGCGTTGAGCATGCGCTTGGTCACCGCCATGCCGAGCGTCGGGCCGGCGGCGAGCTTGCGCGCCCACTCGAACGCGCGCGCCTCGAGCTCGTCGGGACGGCAGACTTCGTTGTACAGACCCATGTCGTGCGCGCGCTGGGCGCTGATGAATTCGCCGAGCATGAGCAGTTCGCTCGCGCGGCCCAGGCCTACGATGCGCGGCAACAGCCACGCGGCGCCCATGTCGGCGCCGGACAAGCCGACCTTCGTGAACAGGAACGCGATCTTCGCCGTGTCGGCCGCCACGCGCACGTCAGCGGCGGCGGCCATCACCGCACCGGCGCCGCAGGTCGTGCCGTTGAGCGCGGCCACGATCGGCTTCTCGCAGCGGCGCATGTTCTCGATCAAGTCGCAGGTCATGCGCGTGAACTGGAACAGGTCCGCCTCGGGCACGCCGAACAGCTTGCCGATGATGTCCTTGACGTCGCCGCCCGAGCAGAACGCGCGCCCCGTTCCGGTGAGCACGATCGCGCGCACGGTCTTCGAGTTGTGCAGCGTGACGAACGCATCGCGCAACTCGGCGTAGGAATCGAACGTGAGCGCGTTGAGGCGCTCGGGGCGGTCGAGCCGCACGGTCGCGACGCCGTCCTGCTCGCTGTACTTGAAGTGCTTGGGGTTCATGCGCGGCGATTCTCGTGAGGATTGGCGGCGCGGCGCGGGTCGTGCGCCAGCATGCGGTCGTGCAACTGTTCGCGCGTCAACACCCCGCGCTCGATGCACAGCTCGGCCAGCGTCTTGGCGAGCAGCGACATGCGTTCGAGGTCGGCGCGCAGGTCGTCGATGCGCGCGTCCTGCTGCTCATCGCGCTGCTGCTGCCATTCCAACTTCGAGGTGAGCTTCTCGAGCTCAGGCTTCGTGAACATCTCGTGGAACCACAGGCTTCCAATTCCCATCGCTCAACTCCCCGCGCGCGGCGCGATGGCCGCCAGCGCTTGAATCTCAACCTGTGCGCCTTCTTCGAGCAGATCGGCGACTTCGACCAGCGCCATCGCCGGGTAGTGCCGCCCGATGAGCTCCTTCCAGATCGCTCCGAGCTCCTTGACGCGCGCCATGTAGGCCTGCTTGTCGACGACGTAGATCGTGAGCGACATCAAGTCCGTCGGCTCGCCGCCGGCCGCGCGCACGACGGCGACGACGTTCGCGAGCGCCTGGCGGAACTGCGCCGCGAAATCGGCGGAAATCAGGCGTTGCTCCGCGTCCCAGGCGATCTGGCCGGCCACCGCGAGCATGCGCGAGCCGGCGGGCGCGAGCACGCCGTTGGCGTAACCGCGCGGAGCTTTCCAACCTTCGACAACAATCGACTCGACGCTCATGAGGAGCGCGGATGATAGCGAGGCTCGGCGCCGTCGAGTTCGACCAGCGCGCCGTTCTCACCGCGTTGGCACAGCTCGAGCACGACCTCGGCGATCTGCTCGGGCCGCACGAGCACGCCGCTGGGGTTTTGCGCCGCGAGCAGCTCGCGCGCGCGCTCCTCGCTCTGCCCGGTCTTCTGCGCGATGCGGCGCGCCGACTCGTCGGTCATCGGCGAGTCGACGAAGTGCGGGCACACGACGCCGAGCGCGACGCCGCTGCCTTCGAGCTCGAGCGCCGCAGCGCGCGAGTAGCCCAGGAGCGCGTGCTTCGACGCGCAGTAGGCCGACACGTAGCGGTAACCCAGCAGCGCCGCCGACGAGGCGATGTTGACGATCCGGCCGTAGCCGCGACGCTTCATCTCCGGCAGCAGCGCCTCGAGCGTGCGGCGCGCGCCGTGGAAATTGACCTGCATGTGCCGCTCGAACAGCGCTTCGGCGTCTTCGCGCGGCACCAGCGGCGCGCTCTGCGCGATGCCGGCGTTGTTGATCAACCAGTCGAGCGTTTGACCGTGCTCGCGCGCAGCGAGCTCCACCGCGCGCGCCACAGCCGCCCGCACCGACTCCGGCGAGCCTACGTCGATCGCCACGGCCGCCGCGCGGCCGCCGCTCGCGCGCAGCTCCGCCGCCAACGCCTCACAGTCGCCGAGCGAACGCGCGCCGAGCACGACGAACGCGCCCTCGCCCGCCAGGCGCCGCGCGATCGCTGCGCCGATGCCGCGCCCCGCCCCGGTGATGAAGGCCGCGTGGCCTGCGCAAGATGCGTGCATCTGCGCATCGTACGCGTAGCACGCTCTGAGTTCGAAGGCGCTGCGCGCGTCAGCGCCGCCCGTCTCGTCGACCGGAAGTGCGAGGGCGCGAACGAAACACCGCACGTCTCCAGCGCGGCGCGATCGCCCGCTCCTGTCGCCACGGGCCCGGCATCAGGATCTCGCGCGCGCTCACCAAGGCACGCGCCCCGCCGGGGCGGAAGACGAACACGCGCGCCGTAAACGTGTAGCGCACGCGCGCGTGGCCTTGGCGGTCGACCTACAGCCTGCGTCGTGCGCCAGCCCGTGAGCGCTGCGTCCTTCGCGGTCTCCAGACGCCGTGCGCGTTGCGCGCCGCCCACGGGCTCACCGACTTTCCCGTGACGCATGCGCGCGATCGGCCGAGCGCGTGCGGCGTCGGCCTGGTCCGGGGACCGCCCACCTGCGAGTCTGCGTCAGGATCGAAGATGCACGTGCATGCTGTGCACAACGCGACGTAGCAGGTCGCTGAGGAAGGCGTTCGCTCCAAGCGCGCCGCACGCACCCAGATAGCGCGGTCTCGGTCGCTGTGTGAGAGGACCGGGCTGGAGCAGCTACGGGCGAACGGTCAACTCGAGCGCGTTGGAGAGATTGGTTCGCAGTGGCGCGAGCGGATCGCGGAACCAGCCCTGCACGTAGACCTTGTCGCCGACCGCGAAGGGACTGCCGAGCGCGGCCGGATGTGCGTTTTGGTGCGCATTCCAGTCGAGCCCGAGCACGCCGTTGCACGCACCCGCGGCGCCGCCCGAACTCATCGCGTTGCCGCGCTCCGTCGGCGGGCGCACGCACAAGAAGCTCGTGCTCGCAGCGCCCCACGGAAGCGGCGCGAACCCCGCGTTGTCGACGCCGTAGAACACCAGCCCCTGTTTCTGGCCTTCGACGCGCTCGACCAGGATGCGACAGGGAGTCGCCAAGGTGGCGCTGGGTTGCGCGCTCGCCGTTATCGACGCACTGCAAGCGTTCGATGTCGTGCCGCCCGTGCAGTACACCGCCGGCTCACCAATGCAGTCGTAGCGCAACGCGCCGTTCCAGACGCGCGAAGGGGTCGGAACCGAGACGAACGCAGTCTCCTGGAGCTGGCCAAACGTGAGCGCCACATCCGCGTTGGCAGCGGACGAACTCGCGCCCGAGGCGTACGAGAACGCGTGCCCGCCGCCCGTGATGCGCAAGCCCAGCGCGTGCAAGCCGAACGGAATCTGAAAGTCGTCGACATCCACCAAAGTCGGAGCATCCGGCCCCTGGGACACGCCCGTCCCGCTGGAAATCAGCGTCCAGGCGCCGGCGGCCGAAGTGGCGCCAACGTGGGTTCCTGCCTTGAGGTACACCTGGAGTCCGATCGTGGAGTTGATCGGCTTGGTGGTGTTCGTGTCGAGTTCCGACACCAGGATCCCGCTGGGGCGCAGCACGTTCACGTCGAAGTACAGAATGCTCCCGGGCCCTGAGCTCGTGTCGCGGTCGAACAGCGTCGCGAGCGACGAGCCTTGGCAGGTGGCCGGCGGCAGCCCCAAGTCGAAGTAGGTCATCGGCTCCGACCACGTTCCAACGCCAGCGACGTTGCGCGAGCGCACGCGCCAGGTGTGGCCGCCTGGCGAACTGGAGTAGTTGATGGAGGAACTGGCCGAGGCGCCCACCACGACGCCGTCCACTTCCACGTCGTAGCTGGTCGCACACGGATCGCCGTACCACGCCAGCTTCACCACAGGTCCGAAGCGCAGGCTGTCGTACGGCGGAGTCGTGACAATCGGCGCTGCCACCGGAGCGAAAACAGCTGGGCTCGGGGCCG
Source organism: Planctomycetota bacterium (assembly GCA_016795325.1). GTDB lineage: Bacteria > Planctomycetota > UBA1135 > UBA1135 > WYBT01. The sequence continues at coordinate 25,856 of JAEUHY010000015.1, read as the reverse complement.
CACCGAAGCACAGTTCCCACGAGTTCAAGCCGCCGACATCGCCGGGCGTCCAGTCGTAGATCGAGAGCGTCCACGGGCCGGGCACAGCGGGAATTGCGCCGATCGAGACGTTGACCAGACCTGCCTCGCCGTCCGGCCACAGTCCGAAGAACTGCGCGAAAACACCTGAGGAAATCAGGTTCGCACAACTCCAGTCGGCGAGTGTCGCAGTCGAACAGCCAGGCACGAATACATAGTCTCCGCCCAAATTGCACGCCCCGCCGCGACGGTACGAGAGATTGTGCGCGACGCCGGACGGCGAGGTGAGTACGAAGTGCAGATCCGATGCGTAGGTGTGCGTCAGTCCGTTGAGCCGGACCTCGCTGACGACGCTCGCGCCCATCGGCAACGCAGGCACGTTCAACGTGTACACGCCCGCGTGGGGCGGCAGATCGGAGGGAAACGAACCGCCGCCTCCAGTTCCAAGCAGCGGGAAAGGACCTCCCGTACCGCCGCCGACGCAGACAACGGACTGCGCCTGCAAGGCTGGAGCGGTTCCGAGCAACACGACCACGAGACTTCGAGCGAGCATCACGCCTCCAGAGCAGTGCGAGTGGGTGCGAGCGAGAGCGCCCGCGGCAGGAGCCAATGCGCTCCGACCTGACGACGCGCTCGCTGCAGCGAGCGCGCGGACACTAGTGAAGACCCCGCGGATCGTAACAGCCGGCGCCTTGCACGTTGAAGAAGCCGAGAAGCGCCGCTCGCGGCCCGGGCGCGGCTGGGAACGGACACGCAGATCCCCGTGAGTTCGACATGCGCCCGCGCGCGGACTCGGTGCGTTGCTTCTGCGCGCAATCGGATCGGGGCCCGCGCCGTCCCGCACGAACGGTCGTGAGCAACCTCGCGAGCGCGGTGCTCCGCGCCGGCGGACTCGACGGGCCCCGAACGCATGGCGCCGCGGTCAACGCGGTTGCGTTCGCACAGGAATCGCCGGCACGACGTGAGGGGCTCGGCTGAGCGCCGTGCCCTCCGACCCCAGCGAAGTGCGCAGCCGCGTGCACCCGATCCCGCCGACGCGCTGGCCCACGCGCGAGGACGCCGCGGCGGCGCGGCCACGCCCCCGGACGCGTTGACGGCGCTCGATCCGGCAGGATTTGAAGCCTCCCAGAGGGCTAGCAGTCTGGTGAAAAAGTGCTTCGAGCGCAGAAGTCGTCCGGTTGCGTCGGATCTAGGAGCGGGACCGGAGCTGAATCAGTGGATTCAGCGAGGATCACGCGACGACGAGCCGGCGCAATCCGGGCGGGTTGTGCGTCGAATGACTTTTTCAACGGGCTGCTAGTGGATTGATTCGAAAGTCCGCCGCAGATGTCAGGTGGTTCGGCGCTCCCCGCACGGCGCGAGGATTCCAGGCGACCTGAATAGGTCGCCGAACCGGAGCAACGCCGCGGGGGGCGGCGAGGCGCCTGAGATATGCGGCGAAATTTCGAATCAACCCACTAGTTCTCGCGCCAAATGAAGCCGCGCCGAGCGGCCTCGAGTTTGTAGGCCGCACGAGCTTCCCGCGCGGCCAGTTCCGCGGCGGCAGCCGCGCGCTTGTTCTCTTCCTCGATGCGGCGGAAACGCTCGCGTTGTTCGCGTTCCGCGGCCGCAGCCATGTCGAGCCACTGGCTGTGGTGCGCCGCTTCGAGGCGTGCGCGCAGCTCCGCCGTCGGCGCGCGCTGGACGGCGGCGCGCAGGAGCGCTTCGAGTTCGGCTTCCGAAACACGGCCCTTGGCCTGCGTCTGCAGGTGCTCGACCCAACCTTCGAAGCCGAGCTGGTAGGCCATCGAATGCGCGTCGTCGAAGCGGCCCGCCGCGAGGTGTGCGCGGTAGCGCTCGCCGGCCTCGAAGCGCTCGAGCACTTCCTTGTGCCACGCGAGCTGCTCGCGCGTCGCCTGATCGAACCCGCCCGACGTGCTCCACAACGCGTCGTAGGTGGGGCGCGGGATTCCCTCGCGCGCGGCGAGGCGCAGCCCGACCTCGCGGCAGTAGCGCTGGTACAGCGCGCCGCCCTGCGCGAAGTAACCCGAGCTCCAGTGCGCGATGCGTTCGATGTTCCCGTCGGGACGCCGCAGTTCCCAGTCGAGTCGGTACGCCTGCGCCAGGAAGAGCTCGGAGCGCAGCGCTTCGGTCTGTTCGTGCCCGATCGGAATCACGAGCTTCTTCAGGCGCGCGTCGATCGCCTCGACCGCACGGTCGGCGGCGCCCATGTCCCCCGCTTGCAGCGCCTCGAAGTACGCGATTTGCCGCGTCGCAATCTCGTCGAACAACGCGCGCGCTTCGTCGACGGAGCGCTGCAACGCTGCGAGTTCGCGTTCGCGCGCTGCGGCCTGGTCAGCGCGCATCTGCGCGAGTTCCGCGCGCCGGCTCTCGACGATCGGCCGCACACCGGCCCACAGGGCCTCGGTCGCAGCTTCCGACGTGGCGGCGCTGAACGGACCCTGCAAGCGGCCGGCGAGCTGTGCGAACAGCGTGTACTCCGCGCCCACGGACTTTTGGCCGGCGAGGATCACCGAAACGTCGGCGCCAAGTTCGGCGTCGGCGTACTCGGCAGGCATCGATCGAAACTGCGCCATGGCGAACGTCGCGTCGCGCAGCAGCACGCGGCTCGCGCCGGCTTGCGGCTCGAGAAGCGTCAGTCCGCCGTCGGGCTGCTGCAACAGCACGACCGCACACTCGCGGCGCGCGATCGCCCACACCTGTTGCCAGGGACCAGGCATCAGGAGTTCGCGCGCGCTCACCAACGCACGCGCCTCGTCGAGCCCGAACACGCCGCTCGCGCTGGGGCTGGCGAGCGACACGTCGACGAACTCGCCGGGGTTCTTCGCATAGTCGACGATGCGACCGCGCACCGCGAGCTTGCCGTCGACCACCACGCGGCCCGCGCCGGCCGGCAGATCCGCGACGCACTCCGGGCCGCCGCCGATCGGCCGCAGTGAGTTCGACGCGAGTTCGAGTTCGCCCAGCAGCTCCCCCGCGGCGCTGTGCGCGCGCAGTCGCTGCACTCCCGCGAGCTCGACCAGCGTGCGATAGCCGCCGTCCGGCGTGAGCACGACGTCGTCGAAGCGCTCGCCCTGCGGCCCGCGCTCACCGAGCAGGTACCAGCCCTTGGCGAGATGGCGCTGCTCGTCGCGGCTGTCGAGCGCCTCGCCCGGGTCGAACACGAACACCCGGGCCGCGGACGTCACGCGCACGCGCGGCTCACCTTGGAAGTCGACCAACGGCGTGGTCGTGAGCCAGCCAGTGAGCGGCTCGCCCTTCGCCGTCTCGAGGCGCCAAGCGCGGTGCACGCCGCCAGAGTGCTCGCCGACTTGTCCGCGCCGCATGTGCACGATCAACGGGCCCTTGCCAGCGAGCGTGTACGGCGTCGGCCAGGTTTCGGAGCCGACGACCTGCGCGTCCGCGTCCGGATCGAAGGTGGAGGAACAAGCGGCGCAGCAGGCGAGCAGGAAGGGGGCGACGCGGCGGAGGATTCGCAGATGCATGAAGTGTGCGTTGGGGGTGACGGGGTTCGGCCTATCGGCCTCGCCCGCCGCGGGACGTGAGGGGCTAGGCTGAGCGCCGTGACCTCCGACCCCAGCGAAGCGCGCAGCCGCGTGCACCCGATCCCGCCGACGCGCTGGCCCACGCGTGAGGAAGCGGCGGCGAGCGCGCTGTTCAGCCCGGCGAAACTCGGTCCACGCACGGCCCGCACGCGCACCTGGGTGCCGGCGATGGTGCCCTGGCGCGCGAGCGACGACGGCGAGGTCACGCCCGACGTGCGCGACTGGTACCGGCGCTTCGCCGACGCGCGGCCGGGCGTCTTGGTGCTCGAAGCAACGGGGATTCGCGATGTTCCGAGCGGGCCGCTGCTGCGCATCGGCCACGAGCGTTTCGTGCCGGGCCTGCGCGAGCTCGCGGACGACATCCGGCGCCACAGCGGCGGGCAGACGCTCGCGCTGGTGCAGCTGATCGATTTCCTCGCGGTGCGGCGCCGCCCCGAGAAGGACAAGTTCGTGCAGCGCTTCCTCGAGCTCAGGCGCGCGCACCGCGACGGACTCGAGCAACTGGGCCACGCCGCGGCGGCGCGCGGAGACGACAGCGCCGTGCGGCGCGCGCTGCTCGAACTCCCCCACGAGCAGCTGCTCGCGTTGCTCGCTCCGCGCGAACGTGAGGCGCTCGAATTCGGCTACCGCGAGCGCGTGAGCGACACGCACCTGCCGCACATCGCGGAGCTGCCGCGCGTGCTGCCCGAACTGTTCGCACGCGCCGCCGTGCGCGCGCGCGACGCGGGTTTCGACGGCGTCGAGCTGCACTTCGCGCACGCCTACACCATGGCCTCGTTCCTCTCGCGCACGAACGAACGCACCGACGGCTACGGCGGCTCGCCGGCCCAGCGCGCGCGCCTCGCGCTCGAAGTGTTCGCCGCCGTGCGCGCCGCGGTCGGTCGCGATTTCGTCGTCGGCTGCCGCTTCCTCGGCGACGAAATCATCGAGGGCGGAAGCCGCAGCGAAGACGCCTGCTTCTACGCGGAGCATTTCGCGCGCGCGGGCTTCGACTTCCTCTCGCTCTCGGTCGGCGGCAAGTTCGACGACGCCAAACAGCCCAAGGTCGGCGCGGCCGTGTATCCGTACACGGGCCCCAGCGGCCACGAGTGCATGCCGACGGTGCGCATCGACGACGCGCGCGAGCCGGGCGCACGCGGGCCCTTCGGCCGCAACCTGCACCTCGCGCATGCGGTGCGCGAACACGTGCGCGCGGCGGGCTTCGAGACGCCGGTGGTCGGCGCGGGCGGCATCAACAGTTTCGAGCTCGCCGAGGACGCGCTGCGGCGCGGCGAGTGCGACTTCGTGGCCGCCGCGCGCCAATCGCTCGCCGATCCCGACTGGTGGCGCAAGCTCGAGGAAGGCCGCGGGGCGCACATCCGGCGCTGCGAGTTCACCAACTATTGCGAGGGCCTCGACCAGCAGCACAAGCAGGTCACCTGCAAGCTGTGGGACCGCGAGTTGGGCGCGCCGATGCCCTGGACCAGCGCGGGCGCGGCCGCGCTGCCCCTCTCGCACGACGGCAAACGCCGCCTGATTGCGCCTGGCTAGGCGCGGGCCGACGCTTTGCGCCAGTTTGTCGTAGCGCCGACGCGGCGAGCGGCATTTCGCTCCTGAACCAAGGAGCGAACCCATGAGCACTGCCGACCTACCCCACTCTCAAGCCCTGCTCGAACATGCCGCGTTCGTGCGCGCCGTTGCGCGCAGTCTCGTCCGTGACGATGCGGCGGCGGACGACCTCGCGCAGGACACTTGGGTGCGCGCGGCGACGGCCCGCGCCCCCGAGCGCCTCGGCGAGCTCAAGCAGTGGCTCGCCAAGATCACGCGCAACCGCGCGGCGGAGCTTGGGCGTTCGGGCGCCCGCCGCTCGACCCGCGAACGCGCGGTGGCGCGCGCCGAAGCGCTCGAGTCGGTGGAAGAAACCGTCGCACGGCTCGACGCGCAGCGCGACGTAGTAGCCAAGATCCTCGCGCTCGACGAGCCGTACCGCTCGGTCGTGGTGTTGCGCTACTACCACGAGCTCTCGTCGGAGGAGATCGCGCAACGCCTGGGCTCGAAGCCGGCGACGGTGCGCACGCAGCTCACACGCGCGCACGAGCTGCTGCGCGGCAAGCTCGACAAGCAGTACGGTTCGCGCGCGGCGTGGGCGGGTTTGTTGCTGCCGGATGCACGCGCGTCGGCGAGCGCGGCGCTCGGCGTCGGCTTCATCGTCGCCGCCGTGGTCGGCGCGGCGCTGCTCTACTTCGCGTGGCCGAAGTCGGATGGAGCAAAGAACGCCGCGGCGCCCGCAGTGGCGCGCTCGGAGTCCGTAGCGACCGACGGGCTCGAGGTCGTGAGTCCGACAACGCCGAGCGCGCAACGCGAAGCTGCGCCGCTCGCGCAGCTCGAGGCCCCCGACGACGAGTTGCTCTGCGAACCCGCCGAGTTGTTCGACCGCACGCGTTTTGGAGACTACGAGAAGGCGACCTTCAGTTTCCTCCACGGCTTGCGCGACGACGCGCTCGGCGTGGTCAACAACAACTGGGAGCTGCTGTTCCAGTCGAACGAGTTCGTGTCCGTCACGGTGGCCGAGGACGCGGCGCTGATCTGCGATCTGGGCGCCAGGTCGCTCGAGTCGCTGACGAGCGCGCCCCTCGCGGAGTTGGAGGCGCTCGTCGAAGCGGCGTCGCGTGCGGCGCGCTCGACGGACACCCGAAGCGGCGAAGGCGAGCGCTCGCTCGCTCAACTGGGCCACACGTACTTCGTGTGGTCCGCGGGCGGCGACAGCGACCTCGCCAGCGCCTTCGAGGTGGTGCAATTGGAGCGCGACAGCCACTGCCTGCTCGAGTGGTACTCCACCGCCGACGGCCGCAGCGCCAAGGGCTCGCTGCGCGATGGCTCGCGGGAACGTTCGCTGATGGAAACGCTCGTCGCGTTGCGCCGCGCGGCGCAGCGACCCAACACGCTCGCAGCCCCACGCGCCGTGCTGCAGTTGCGCTCCGGCGCGATCGGTGGGAACCCTGTGCGCATCACGTTGCGCGGCGACCGCAGCTACGTGGACGAGCTGACGGCGTCGCCGCTCGATGTGCTGCGCGCCGTGGACTCGCGCGAGCCTCAGCTCGCGCACTGCGCCGGCGGCTTCGTTCCCGCGGACACACGCTGGGCGGTGACTTCCGCCCGCTTCCGCGGACAAGCGAGCGGCGACAGCAACGGGCGCGGCGCCCTGCGCGTCGTCATCGGCGGTGAAACGCTGCTGGAACGCGAGGGAGTCGTCGAGTGGCTCGAAGAAACCTGGAGCGGCCGGATCGAGATCGCGCCGGGGACCGAAGGCGCGACGTACATCGAAGTCAGCAACTCGAGCGCGCTCGAGCTCGTGCTGGAGGGCGAGTTCGTCCGCAGTACTCCGGTCGCTCTCCCGCGGCGCGCATTCGTGCCCGATGTGGGCCCGCGGACCACGCGTTCCGTGCTCGGCCCACGGCTGATCGTCACCCCCGCGGCGCCACTCGAGCGTTTCGACGTGAAGGCCGAGCGCCGACCGCGCGTCGCGGGGCGTGCGCCGCGCTTCGAGCTCGAGTACGCGCAAGGCGAACTGCGCACACGGGCCTGGCGCGGCGACGAAATCGCGCTCGCAGACCTCGGCGAGTTCACGCCTGCCGAACTGCTGCGCGCCGTCGACGCGGGACAGTCGTTCTCCGAGCTGCGCAGCCGCGTCCGCAGCGCGCTCGGCGGCCCGTTTCCCCCGAGCGGAATGCGCTCGCCCGCCGCTGCACTGATCGCGGGCCACGCCTACTTCGTGGTCGAGCTCGGTGACGTCGAACAGTCGACTCCGACGCTGCTCTTCGCGCGAGCCGTCGACGCGGGCGTGCGCTGCGAGCTCGACTGGTTCGAGCTGCACAGCGAGCTTGGTGCGACCAGCTCGCTTCCGAGCTCAGCCGACGCCGCCGCTTGGGCGCGTGCGGCGCGCTACCTCGAAAACGAGGCGCGCGCCGCCCTGGCGCTCGCAGAGCCGCGCGCCGAGTTCCAGTTCCGCGCCATGTCGGCGAACGGGAGCAGCGTCGACCTCGCCGGACGCATGGAGAATCATCTGAGCGAGATCTCGCGCACGCCGCTGGATCTGAGCGCTGCGTTGCGACCTGGCGAGTTTCCGTCGGTGCACCGGCTCGCCGGCCATGTGCCCCAAGGCTCGTGCTTCATCGTCACGCGCATCGAGTTGAGCGCTGCGGCGAGTGAGAACGCAGCGGCGCCAAGCGTGACGATCCACTGGAAAGGCGCGCCCGTGCTCCACAGCGAAGTCTCCGGCGCGCGCGTCGACAACTGGAGCGGCGAGTTCGTCGTGCGGCCCGGCGAGGAGCAACACTTCGTCGTCGAAGCGCGCAACGTCGCGACCGCCCACGTGATCGTGACCGGGCGTTTCGAGCCGCTGCGGGCGCGCTGAAGCCGAACGGCTCGCCTGCAAGCACACAGGGCGCCGAGCGCAACACGCGCTCGACGCCCTGCGCTTTCGAGTTCGACGTGAACGTCTCAGCGCATCAACGCCGTGAGGTCGGTAACCGCCTTTTCGAACTTGGCGATCTCGCGCTTGATGTCGTCCTGCTTGGCGTCCGCGCGGAAGATGCTGTTGGCATTGCCCCAAGTGACCAGTGTCCGGCTGAGCTCCTTGAGCTGCGGCAGCTCGCGCATGTCGACGCCCTGGACCGGGATCCCACGCTGCTCCATGAACAGCACGATGTTCGTGATGTTCTGCGTGAGGTCGCGCGCCGCCTTGATGAATTTGGTGTCGAGATCCTTGCGGCCCGAATCCGGCCCGTCGGCCATGCGCTTGAGTTCGGCGATCGCGGACGGAGTGCGCGCGAGCACGGTCTTGAGGATCTGCGGAATCTGGTCGGCGACCGTCTTCATCCGCGCAAGCACATCGTTGTAGTCCGCCATAATCGGCGTCCCGATGCTGTTCGCGTTGAGCGATACGCCGAGGAAGTCCGCCGCCTGCGCGAGTTGCCCGACGTGCGCCGTCGACGAGGACGGGATCAGCTTATTGCTCTTGAACTTGGCCTCGGCGGCCTTGGCGACGTCGCGCAGCTTGTAGAGCCCTTCAACCAGCTGGCGCAAGTTGCCGGTGACCTCGGTCTTGGCGTCCGTCAGGCGCCGGTCCCAGTCGGCCTTCGTGAAGCTGTTCACGCCCGGCGCGTTCTTGGCGAGCTCGAGCTTCTGCCACTGAACGGCGGCGTAGCGACGCTCGCACTCGGCGGCGGCCTCGCCGACCCCGGTTTTCCCGGCGATCTTGGCGAACGCGCCCTTCTTGTTGTCCCAGTCGGTCTTCTTGAGGATCTGCGGGTACTCAGGACGCGTGTACGGCATGGCGATCGGTTGGGGTCGAGGACTTGAGAGGAGGACCCGTGCTCGTTCGGAATCGAGCAACGGTGACGCGCCGGAGCCGAACCGCTCCGCGAAGCGGACGCAGATTCTGCACGGCGCGCGCGATTACGCCATTCCGCCGTTGACCGCGAGCACCTGGCCGGTGACGTAGGCGGCGCCGGCGCTGAACAGGTACTCGACCGCCGAGGCGACCTCCTCGGGCTTGCCGAAGCGTCGCAACGGGATGCGTTCGAGCACCTCGTCGCGCGGGATGGCCGCCGTCATGTCGGTCTCGATCAGGCCCGGCGCGACGCAGTTGACCGTCACGTTGCGCTTGGCGAGCTCTTGGGCGAGCGACTTCGCCGCCGCGATCAGTCCGGCCTTCGAGGCGGCGTAGTTCGCCTGCCCGCGGTTGCCGTTCTGCCCCGAAATCGAGGTCATGACCACGATGCGGCCGCCGGCGCGCAGCTGCACCATCGGCATCACCAGCGGTTGCACCACGTTGTAGAAGCCGTCCAGATTGGTCGTGAGCACCCGGTCCCAGGCATCTTCGCTCATGCCCGCAAAGGGGCCGTCGGCGGTGACCCCGGCGTTGAGCACGAGCCCCCAAAAGGCGCCGCGTTCGCGCAGCTCCACCTCGATCGCGGCGCGCGCCGCGGCGCGGTCGGCGACATCGAAACGCAGCGTGCTCGCCTTGCCCCCGGCCGCTTCGATCTCGGCGCGCACGGCCTGAGCCGCGTCCTCGCGGTCGCGGTAGTTCAGCACCACCTCGTATCCGCCCCGCGCCAGCGCCACCGCTGTCGCGCGGCCGATCCCCCGACTCGCGCCCGTGACCAACACCCGCTTCGTGTTCATGGGCCTGTGTTTACACCGTGGACGAGCCGCGGACCGCGAGAAAAACGCAGCGCGCCGGCCGCTCCCCGTCCTTCGAGGGACGGAAAGCGGCCGGCGCGAAGTGCAGCCGATGAGGCCGGGCGATTCAGTCCTCGGACTTGGTGATCTCGACTTCGAACTCCAGCTCGCCGCCCATGGTCATCTCCTGCTTCATGGTCGAGTCGTTGAAGGTGCGCTCGCTCGACTGCTGGATCTCGATCGAGCCCTCGAGCTTGAGCAGCACGGGCAGCTTGGTGTTCGGGTCGAACAGCAGCTGGCCCTCGAGTTCGATGTCGTAGGTGTTGCCCACGAGCACGATCGGCGGCGCCGGATCGAAGAAACGACCCTCGCGCGGGCCGCGGCCTTCGGGCATCGGCAGATCGCCGCTGCCCTTGATCTCGAGCTTGATCGCCTTGCACGCCACGCCGCCGTGGTCGACGGGTTCTTCCGCGAGCGAGGCCTGGCCCTCGAGCGTCGCCATCGAGAGGACGCCGCTGACTTGACTGCCCCCGCGCGGACCGCGGCGTCGACCGCCCTCTTCGCCGCCGCCTTCCGGCTGCTCCGGCGGCGCGAACAGCGCCTTCTGCACGTCGAGCGCGAGTCCGCGCTGGATGGCGGCGTTGTCGAGCTCCCACTCCTTCTCATCGCCCTTGGGCAGGAACGAATCGAGCAGCAGCGCCAGTTGATGGCCTTCGAGCGCGTCGCCTTCCGCTTCGCCTTCGACCACCTTGACTTCGACGCCGTCGTCGCCGCGCGTGAGCTCGAGCGTGACGCCCTCCAGTCGCGGCTTCATCGCCGACTCCATCTGCCGCTCGCCGAAGGAGGTCGTGCTTTCGTTCGCGAGCGACTCGAACACGCGCCGCACCTTCTTCGGCGCGCCGTCCTCGTGCTCGAGCGTCGTGTCGACGAACGCGATGGTGCGCTTGGAGGTCGAGTTCATCGACATCGTCGGCATCTCCACCGGTTGCCCGTCGCGCTCCATGCTCATCGACTTGAGCTCCATCTCCATGTTCGAGCTGATCTCGACGCGCAGCGAGCGCTTCTGGGTGTAGTCGGTGGCGAGCGAGCCGCCCAGACAGAACAGTGCGGCGCCGGTGAACAGCAGCGATTTCATGACAAGAACTCCGTGGCAACGGAACGAAGGGACACAGACCGAGGCCAGGATGGTACGCCGCAGCGCTCGCGAAGGAACTTCTCAAGGTCTTCCGGCGGGGCGCCGGTCGTGACCCGCAAGCGCCGCAGCCGTACGCTCGTTGCATGCCGCGGCTCTCCAACCTGCTCGTCGAAGGCGTCTCGGTCGGCGGACTGGAGACGTGCCTGGATCTGCCGGAGTGGAAGCTGGCCTTCGACCTGGGGCGCTGCCCGGACTTCGCGGTCAACCGCGCGACGATCCTGTTCACGCACGCCCACATGGACCACATGGGCGGGGTCGCCTGGCACGCAGCGACGCGCCACCTGCGCCGCCTGGGCGCGCCGACCTACATCGTCCCGCGCGAGAACGAAGCCGCCTTCGCCGAGTTGTTCGAGGTCTGGCGCAAGCTCGACAAGAGCCAGCTCGAGCACCGGCTCGTCGCGCTCGGCCCGGGCGAGGAGTTCGTGCTGCCGAACCGGCTGATCGTGCGCCCGTTCCGCTCGTACCACCGCGTGCCGTGCCAGGGTTACGCGCTGTGGTCGCGGCGCCGCAAGCTCAAGCCCGAGCACTTGGACAAGAGCCAGGACGAGCTGCGCGCGTTGCGCGAGACGGACGAGCTGGCGTTCGACACGCTCGAGACGCCGGAGTTCGCCTTCACGGGCGACACGCTGATCGAAGTCGTCGAGCGCACCGAGGTCGTGCGCAAGGCGCGTGTGCTCGCCATGGAAGTGACCTTCCTCGACGAGCTCGTGAACGTGCAGCAGTGCCGCGACAAGGGACACATCCACCTCGAGGAGGTGCTCGAGCGCGCCGATCTGTTCGAGAACGAAGCGCTGCTGTTCACGCACTTCTCGACGCGCTACAGCGCCGAGCGTGTGCGCGAGATCCTCGAGCGGCGCCTGCCGAGCGTGCTGCGCGGACGCGTGACCGCTCTTTTGCCGCGCTGATCGTACGGTGCCAGAGCAATTTGTCTCACGCCTGCGGCGCGCCTCGCGCGCCGCAGGCGTGAGACAAATTGCTCTGGCACCGTACGATCAGCGGCCGACCTTCCTACTTCCGTTTCTGCTCCTCTGATCTCCGTGGCTCCGTGGCTCCTGTGTTTTCTGGTTCTGCTTCTTTCGGTCAGAAAGCCAAGCACAGACAGAACACAAGAGCCACGGAGCCACGGAGATCCGAGGAGCAGAAGGCGGACAACAAGAGCGGCAAGCGCTGCGGCCAGCGTCGCGCTCAGCGCGGGGAGCGGATGCGCTCGACGAGTTCCGCCAGGTGCGCCGGCGGCGGCGGCGTGAAGCGCGCCACGGCGAAGGCGACCGCGAAGTTCACGAGCGCACCAAGCGCGCCGATTCCCTCGGGCGAAATGCCCCACCACCAGTGCGCGGCGCTGTTGAGCTCGGGGTGCACGAACTTGAAGTGCACGATGTAGCTCGCAGTGAACACCAGACCCGCGAGCATGCCGCTCACGGCGCCCGCCGCGTTCATGCGCCGCGAGAACACGCCGAGCAGGATGGTCGGGAAGAAGCTGGAAGCGGCGAGCCCGAACGCAAACGCCACGACTTGTGCGACAAAACCCGGCGGATTCACCCCGAGGTAGCCCGCGACGAGCACCGCCACGGCGGCCGACGCGCGCGCAAAGAACAGCTCGCCGCGCTCGGTGATCGACGGCCAGAGCGCGCCCTTGAGCAAGTCGTGGCTGATGGAGGTCGAGACCACGAGCAACAGTCCGGCCGCGGTCGAGAGCGCGGCCGCGAGCCCGCCGGCGGCGACCAGCCCCGCGACCCAGTCGGGCAGCCCGCCGATCTCGGGGCTGGCGAGCACGAGGATGTCACGGTCGACGGTGAGCTCGTTGAGCTGCGCGTCGCCGACGTGCTGCACGAGTCCGTCGCCGTTCTTGTCCTCGAAACGGATCAAGCCGGTGGTCTCCCACTTCTTGAACCAGCCCGGCAAACGCTCGTAGGGCTGCTCGGACACCGACTCGAGGAGGTTCGTGCGCGCGAACACGGCCAGCGCCGGCGCGGTCGTGTAGAGCAAGGCGATGAACAGCAGCGCCCAGCCCGCCGACGAGCGCGCGTCGCGCACCTTCGGCACGGTGTAGAAGCGCACGATCACGTGCGGCAGGCCCGCCGTTCCGGCCATCAGCGCCGCCGTCACGCACAGCATGTCGACGAGCGAACCGCCGCCTTCGGTGTAGCTCGCGAAGCCCAGCTCGCGGTTTAGGCCGTCGAGGCGCTCGAGCACGCTCGGCGCCCCGCTCGGTTGCACGCCCATCCCCCACTGCGGCAGCGGCGAGCCCGACATGCGCAGCGCGAGGAAGATCGCCGGCACGAGGTAGGCGAAGATCAGCACGCAGTACTGCGCCACCTGCGTGTAGGTGATGCCCTTCATGCCGCCGAGCACCGCGTAGAACAGCACGATCGCCATGCCGATCCACACGCCGGTCTCGATCGAAACCTCGAGAAATCGGCTGAACACGATGCCCACGCCGCGCATCTGGCCCGCGACGTAGGTGAACGACACGAACAGCGCGCACAGCACGGCCACGACGCGCGCGGTCTGCGAGCCGTAGCGGTCGCCGACGAAGGCGGGCACGGTGAACCTGCCGAAACGCCGCAGGTACGGCGCAAAGAGCAGAGCGAGCAGCACGTACCCGCCGGTCCAGCCCATCAGGTACACCGAGCCGCCGTAACCGAGCGCGGCGATCATGCCGGCCATCGAGAGGAACGAGGCCGCGCTCATCCAGTCGGCGGCCGTGGCCATGCCGTTCACGACCGGGTGCACGGCGCCGTCGGCGACGTAGAAGTCGCGCGTCGAACTCGCCTTGGCCCACAACGCGAGCGCGATGTAGAGCGCGAACGACGCGCCGACGAGGACAAAGGTCCAAGCTTGGACGCTCATGCGCTCATTCCTCGTACAGCCCCAGGCGGCGCTCGAGCCGCGCCATCAGCACGACGTACACCGCGATCAAAACCACGAACGCGTAGATCGAGCCCTGCTGCGCGAACCAGAAGCCGAGCTTGAAGCCCGTGCCGGGCAGCTTCCATTGGTTGAGCCAGGGTGCGAACACGAGCCCGCAGCCGTACGAGACCAGCCACCAAACGGCGAGTAGAACGGCGAGGTAGCGCAGGTTCGCGCGCCAGTAGGCGCGGCGCACTCCGTCGTCGAGAGACTTGCTCATCGGTGAGCGTGGGCGGGCCGCGGAGTGCTGCGGAATTCCTGCACGGCGCGCGCGACGAGGAACGCAGCGAGCGCCAGGAGCACGACGGAAGTGACTCCGTTGGCGAAGGCGACGTCGAAGCCCTGCGCGTCCGCGAAGCTCTTGCGTGCGATCGCGACCAGCGCCCAGACCGTGATCGCGAGCACGAACACGAGCGGCGCAACGACGAAGGCGACGCCGCGGCCCTCTTTGCGCAGCCACACGGCGATCGAGAGCAGCGTGAGCGCGGCGAGCAACTGGTTCGAGGCGCCGAACAAGGTCCAGAAGCGCAGGTACGCGCCCTCGGCGCCGAAACCGAGGAACAGCGCGGCCGGCGCGATGGTCGCCAGCGTGCCCGCGACCGCGCCGCCCCATCCGCGCCAGCCCAGCAGCTCCTGCACCAGGTAGCGGCCCAGACGCGTCGCGACGTCGAGCGTGTCGAACACGAAGGTCGAGAAGGCCATCGCGCCGAAGGTGATCGCGAAGGCGAGATTCTCGCGCCCGATCACGAGCGTCAGGAACTCGCCGATGCCGTTGCCGTAGATCGTGCCCGGCTTGAGGCCGCGCAATTGCTCACGGGTGCAGATCGCGACGGTGACGAGCGCGATGAGCGCGACGAAGGCCTCGGCGAGCATCGCGCCATAGCCGACGAGTTTGGAGTGGCTCTCGCGGTCGACCTGTTTGGAGGTCGTGCCCGAACACACCAGTCCGTGGAAGCCCGAGCAGGCCCCGCAGGCGATGGTGACGAACAGAAACGGCATCAGCGCCGGGCCGGGCTTGGTCGGGTCGGGCTCGGCGAAGGCCGGTTGCTGCAGCTCGTAGCCGCCGAAGAGCACGCCGATCGCGCCCACGGCGAGCGCGCTGTAGAGCACGAATCCGCCCAGATATCCGCGGGGTTGGAGCAGGGCCCACACCGGCACGACCGAGGCAAGCGCGCAGTACGCGAGGATCAAGAGCCCCCAGGTGCGCGCGTCGAACACGAGCCATCCGCTGGTGTGCGTGCCGAGCCAAGCGACCGCGAAGGTCGCGGGCACGAACAGCAGCGTGACGAGCCACAGCGGCGGCGCGAGCCAGCGCTGCACGAGGCCCATGACGACCGAGAGCGCGAGGTACATCACGCTCGCCGCCGCCACAGCGCCGCCCGGATTGAAGCGCACGCCCGCGGCCTCGAGCTCTTCGGTGCCGCGCGCGAAGCTCGCCGCCGTGATGTCGGCGAAGGCGACGATCACGTACACCAGCGCGATCCAGATGAAGGCCATCGTCGCGCGGCCGGCCGGCGTGCCCAGGCGCTCGCGCGCGATCTCCGCGATCGAACAGCCGCCGTGGCGCAGCGAAGCGACGAGGCTCGAGAAGTCGTGCACCGCGCCGATGAACACCACGCCCAACCCGATCCAGATCAGACACGGCGCCCAGCCGAAGTTCTGGCAGGCGAGGATCGGGCCGGCGATCGGCCCGGCCGCGGCGATGGCCGAAAAATGCTGCGCAAACAGGTAGAACGGCTTGGTCGGGACGAAGTCGACGCCGTCCTGTTTGGCGTGCGCCGGCGTGACGCGGTCGTCGTCGAGGCCCAGGCGCGCCGCGACGAAACGTCCGTACAGCCGGTAGCCGGCGACGAGCAGCGCGGTGAAGGCGAGGGCGAGGAGCGTGAGGCTCACGCGCCAGACAATAGCGTTGGGTTCGCGGCTACAAGAGGTACTTCACAGCCACGAAGCCCAGCGCGCCGACGACCAGCAGGATCACGGTGGCGAGCTCGAAGTACTTCTCGAGCCACTGCTTCACGGTCGGACCGAAGAAGAAGATGGCGGTGGCCACGCTGAAGAAACGTCCGCCGCGCCCGGCGATCGAAGCGAGCACGAGCGTCGTGAGTCCGACCTCGAACACGCCCGAGGCGATGGTGAACACCTTGTACGGGATGGGCGTGAACGCGGCCGTGAAGATCGCCAGGAAGGCGTGCTCGTTGTACTTCTGGCCGACCAGATCGAAGCGCTCGCGTGTGAAGCCCGGCACGTTGTCGAAGAAGAAGCCCTGCAGCGAGTCCCACAGGTTCATGCCGATCCACCAGCCGAGCACGCCGCCGAGCACCGACGCGGCGACGGAAACTGCGGCGTAGTAGTACGCGCGCTTGGGCTTGGCGACCGACAGCGCGATCTGCAGCACGTCCGGCGGGATCGGGAAGAACGAGCTCTCGATAAACGAGATCACGAACAGCGCCGGCGTGCCGTACGGAGTGTCCGCCCAGCCGAGCACCCAGTTGTAGAGGCGCTTGACGATGTTGGGCTTCTTGGGGGCTGCTTCGCTGGCGTTCGGGGGCGTCATGGGGAGCGGTGCTTCGGCTGGCGGGGGCGCAAGACGTTAGCGACTCGAAGCACGCTCCGCAGGCGCTTGCGCGCCGCCCCGCTGGAGTTCGCCGAGGAAAAAGCGCGCGCCTTCCAGCTTCGGATCGAGCTCCAGAGCTCGTTCGTACGCGCGCCGGGCCTCCTCGACCCGCCCTAGCTCGCGCAGGGCGTTGCCCAGATTGAAGTGCGCCGGCGCGCGGCGCGCGTGGAGCTGCACGACCCGCTCGTGGCGCGCCAGCGCCTCTTCCAAGCGGCCCAGTTCCTGGAGCGCCGAACCCGAGTTCGCCAGCGCCTCGACGTGCTGCGGATTGAGCGCCAAGGCCGACTCGTAGTGCGCGAGCGCCTCCTCCATGCGCCCCAGCGCGTAGCAGGTGTTGCCGAGGTTGTTGTGCGCCGCAACGAGCTTGGGATCGCGCGCAAGCGCCGCGCGATAACTCTCCAACGCCAGTTCACGCCGACCGAGCGCGAGCTGGCTTGAGCCGAGCGCGTTGTGCGCCGCCGCGGAGCGCGGATCGAGCTGCAAGGCCATGTCGAACTGCGCCACGGCCTCGGGGTGACGGCGCAGGCGCTGCAGCGTGACTCCGAGGTTGAAGCGCAGCTCGGCCTGCTCGGGAGCGACGCGCACCGCGTCCGCGAGGTGCACGCTCGCATCCTCCAGACGCCCTTGGTCGTGGCGCAGCAGCCCCACTTCGTTGTGGGCGATCCACGCTTGCGGATTGCGTTCGAGCGTGTCCCGCCACAGCGCTTCCTCGCTCACAAAGGCGCGCTGCCGTTGGACGCTCGCCACACCCGCGGCGAGCGCGGCGAGTGCAAGCAACAGCGGCGCGAGGCGCGGCATGCGCAGGCGCTCCAGTGCCAAGCTCGCCGCCGCCGCGACGAAGGCCGTCACGCTCGGCAACGCGAAGTACTGCCAATGGTCGGCGACCAACGAGTAGCGCATGAAGTACACGTCGAGCAGCCCGAGCGTCGGCGCGAGCGCGATGACGAAGGTCGCGAGCGCGAACAACGCTCCGCGGCCCCAGCTCGCGCGCTGCAACCACAGCGTGAGCAGCGTGATCGCGAGCAGCGCCGCAGGCAACACCGCGTCGGCCGAGGTCTCGCCGAGCTTCCAACGCGGATACACGAACGAAAGCTCGAGCGGCGCGAGCGCCTTGCCGAGGTAGAACCACACTGCGCGACCGGCCAGCAGCACGCGTGACACGAGGCCGTCGTCGCGCACGACCGTCTCGCGGATTGCGACCGTCGACTGGAACCAGACCGTCACGGCGCCCAGCACGAGCGCGACGCCGAACAGCGGCGCGAGACGCCGCAGATCCGCCGCGCCGACGCGGCCGCGTCGCCACCACGCGCACAGGAGCAGCATCGGCGGCAACACGACCGCGCTTGTCTTCGCCAGAAGAGCCAGCGTGAACAGCCCGAACGCGCTCCAGCGCAGCCGACGCGAATCAGGCTCGTCCTCCGAGCGCAAGTGCGCAAGCGCAGCGGCGGCGCACAGGGCGAACGAGAGGGTGTTCTTGCGTTCGGTGATCCAGGCCACCGACTCGACGCACACCGGATGCGCGGCGAAGAGCAGCGCTGCGCCGAACGCACCGCGCACACCCAGACGCGCGAGCACGCGCCACACGAGCACCGCACCCACCGCGTGCAACGCAGCGTTCACGGCGCGGTAGCCGAACGCGTGCTCGCCGAACAAGCGCCACTCGACCCACAGCATGCTCGAGGTGAGCGGGAAATAGTCGGGCGCCTCGCGCGTGAACCACAGGCGCCACAGGCCATCCGCGGCGTGGATCAGCGGATTGCGCGTGAGGAACGTGTCGTCGTCCCACAGGAAACCGCCGCCGAAGGAGGGCAGGTACAGCCCGAACGCGACGAGAGCGAGGAGTGCAGCGAGCAGGCGCTCGCTCGCGGGTCGGGGTTCGGCCTTCAAGGGGCGAAAAGGCTAGCGGCGTTCGCGAAGCGCTGCATGAAGAGCGTGCGGCGTTCCCCGCTTGCGGGCGGCCCCCCGGCCACGTTCGAACTCCGCCGAGCCCTCTGCAACGCGCGACCATCCCCGTGGACGCGAAACTCCGCGGCCAACTCGCTGGAATGTGACTCCAAACGCTGCGAGCGTGCGTAACCCACCGCGCTGAGTTGCAAGCGTCGCGCGCGCGTCCACTCGCGCGACCGAGCGCCACACCTTTGTCCACTCCCCCTCTCTCCAACGCCGCCTTTCGAGTCCCCCCGTTGCCCGCGCGCCGGCCCAAGGCGTTGCGGCGGCTGGTGGTCGTGCTCGGGGACCAGCTCGATCCACGCTCCGCGGCGTTCGAGGGCTTCGAACGCGAGCGCGACGGCGTGTTCTTGGCCGAGACGGCGAGCGAGAGCGAGGTCGTGTGGAGCAGCAAACAGCGCGCGGCGTTGTTCCTCGCTGCGATGCGCCACTTCGCGCAGGCGCTGCACGACTCGGGCGTGAATGTGCGCTACTCGCGGCTCGACGACGAGAACAACACGCAGGACCTCGTCGCCGAACTGCGGCGCGCGATCGAGGTGCTGCGGCCGGCGGAAGTGGTCGCGCTCGAGCCGGGTGAGTGGCGCCTGCGCGAGGCGTTGCGCGCACTCGGGATTCGGCTCGTCGAGGACACGAGCTTCTACTGCTCGCACCAGCGCTTCGAGCAGCACGCACGCGGCCGCAAACAGCTACGCATGGAGTTCTTCTACCGCGAGATGCGGCGCGAGCACGGCGTGCTCATGGACGGCGACGCGCCCGCGGGGTCGGAGTGGAACTTCGACAGCGAGAACCGCAAGTCCTTCGGCGCGCAAGGGCCGGGCGCCGTGCCGCCGCGCACGCGCTTCGAGCCCGACGCGTTGACGCGCGAAGCGCTCGACCTCGTCGAACGGCGCTTCGCAGCCCATCCGGGCTCGCTCGAGGACTTCGCCTGGCCCGTGACGCCCGCGCAGGCGCGCACTGCGCTCACTGAGTTCATCGAGCAGCGCCTCGCGCACTTCGGCGACCACCAGGACGCGATGTGGACCGGCGAGGCGTGGCTGTACCACTCGCACATCTCGGCTGCGCTGAACTTGAAGCTGCTCGACCCGCGCGAGGCCGTGAACGCCGCCGAACGCGCGTATCGCTCCGGGCGCGCGCCGCTCGCCGCCGTCGAAGGATTCGTGCGGCAAATCCTCGGCTGGCGCGAGTACGTGCGCGGCGTGTACTGGCGCTTCATGCCGCAGTACCTCGAGCGCAACACGCTCGGCGCGGAGCTCGACCTTCCGGAGTTCTACTGGACGGGCGCGACGAACATGCGTTGCGTGAGCGAGGTCGTGCAGCAGACGCTCGCGACCGGCTACGCGCACCACATCCAACGCCTGATGGTCACGGGCCTGTTCGCGCTGCTCTACGGCGCGCGGCCCGCCGAGGTGCACCGCTGGTACCTCGCCGTGTACGTCGACGCGGTCGAGTGGGTCGAGCTGCCCAACACGCTCGGCATGAGCCAGTTCGCTGACGGCGGCGTGATGGCCTCCAAGCCCTACGTCGCCTCGGGCAAGTACATCGCACGCATGAGCAACTACTGTCGCTTGTGCCCGTTCGATCCCGACGAAGCGAGCGGCCCCAACGCCTGCCCGTTCACGACGTTCTACTGGGATTTCCTCGCGCGCCACCGCGATGCGCTCGCCGCCAATCCGCGCATGGTGATGCAGCTCAAGAACCTCGCGCGCCTCGCGCCGCCGAAGCTCGCCGC
The DNA here is from genome assembly GCA_016795325.1 of Planctomycetota bacterium. Classification (GTDB taxonomy): domain Bacteria; phylum Planctomycetota; class UBA1135; order UBA1135; genus WYBT01. The sequence goes on along the minus strand of JAEUHY010000015.1, from coordinate 5,736 downwards.
GATCCGCGCGCGGGCGGCGGAGTTGCGCATGAGCCCCGAGTTGCTGCGCGGGAACAGCTGAGTCGCTCGTGCTGCGGGCGCGCGGTGTATGCTCCCGCGCCGCATCCATGAGCACCAGCACGCCGGGCAGACCAGGACTCTCCAAACCTCTGCTGTGGGGCGTGCGCGCCGCGCTGCTCGCCGTGAGTGGACTCGCGTCCCTGGCGGCGGCGGAAATCGGACTGCGCGCGGCGGACTTCGGGTTCGCCATGTACCCGCAGGCGATCCAGTTCGGGTACCCCGATCCCGACTCGATGCGCAGCGAGTTCGAGCTCGACGAGCAGCTCTTGTGGACGCCCAAGCGCTACGACCAGTTGCTCGAGCGCGCGCGCCGTCGCAAGCCGCAGTTGGTGCTCATGGGCTGTTCGTGCACGGCCTGGGGCGAGTTCGACAAGAACCTGTTGCGCGAGCTGCGCGAATCGCGCGGCGTGGTCGAAGAGGCGCGCGAGGACGGCGAACCGCCCGAGAGCCTGGGCGTGCGCATCGAGAACTTCGCCGTGCCCGGCTGGTCGTCGTACCAGGGCCGCCAGCAACTCGTGCGCGACGTGCTGCCGCTCGCGCCCAAGGTCGTGACGCTGTTCTACGGCTGGAACGACCATTGGATCGGCTTCGGCGTCGAAGACGACGCCGCGGGCGAGCTCGTCGAGGGCGTGAAGGAGTCGGTGCTCGAGAAGCACCGCGACCTGCGTGTCGTGCAGGCCTGGGCGAAGCTGCGCATGGCCTTCGCGCGCGGAGGGAACGACGCACGGCCGCTGCGCGTTCCGCTCGACAAGTTCGAAGCCAACCTGCGCGAGATGGTGCGCCTCGCCAAAGCGCAGGGAGTGCAGACCGTGCTGCTCACCGCGCCTACCAACGTGCGCGCAGGCGACGAGCCCAATTACCTCGCGCAACGCCACCTGCCCGACGTCACCCAGCTTGTGCCGATCCACGCGAGCTACGTCGAAGCCGTGCGCAAGGTCGCTCGCGAGGAACAGGCGCTGCTGTGCGACCTCGCCGCGCACTTCGACACGCTGCCCGCCGAGGAGCTGAACAAGCTCATCATGAAGGACGGCGTGCACTTCACGCGCGCCGGCGGCCGACGCGTGGGCCGCTTGCTGTTCGAGTGCTTCCGCGACAACGGCCTGTTCGAACGCATGCAGTGAACGCCGCGGCGCCCGCGTTGGTGGGCCATGTAGGACTCGAACCTACGACCAAGCGATTATGAGTCGCCTGCTCTAACCGACTGAGCTAATGGCCCCTGGAGCGCGAAGGATAGCGCGCGAGCCAGGAGCGGAGGCCCCAGGATGTGGCCGCCGCAGCCGGATCGGAACGAGTGCGCCGAGCGCGACACGCCGACTCCGAGCGCGAAACTCGCACCGCCCGCCTCCACACATCTTGCCGCGCGTCGATCGCGCGTCGATCCGGCGCGCCCGCCCGTGTTCGGGCCGCACACTGCGATGTGCGCGGTCCGAGTTGGTGCGGCGCCGTACTACGGAACGAAGGTCAGCTCGACCGCATCCGAGAGGTTGGTCGTCTTCGAGGCCGGCGGATCGCGGTACCACGCCTGCACGTAGAGCTTGTCGCCGGCGGCGAACGGCGCGCCGAGCACGCTCGGATTGGCCGAGAGGAACAGGTTCCAGTCGAGGCTGAAGGCCCCATCGCAAGCGTTGAGCGTGCCCGCGGAGTTCTGCGGCGTGGTGCGCTGCGTCGGCGACTTCACGCACAGGAAGCTCGAGCCGACGCCCCACGGCAGCGGCGCGAACGCGCTGTTGTCGAGTCCGTAGAAGAACAGGCCCGACTTCTGGCCTTCGATGCCGCCCGCGCTGAGCACGCAGCTCGACGCGCCGCTCGCGCTGGGTTGGGCGCTCGCCGCGATCGCCGGCACGCAGCCGTTGGTCGAGGTCCCCGCGGTGCAGTACACAGCGGGCGGCGTGCTCCCGGGGATGTACACCAGCCCGAGCAGGTTGCCCGAGCCGGTCGAGCCGATGAGCGAGGCGGCGCCGGTGGTCACGTCGATGGAGTACAGGCTGTCGGTGTTGTTGCAGACCAGCAGGATGCGGCTCGCCGCGCTGTCGTACGTCAGTCCGTTGGGATTGGTCGGGCCGACGAGCGCGCCGATCAAAGTGGCCGCACCCGTCGCACGATCGATGGTGTAGAAGCTGTCGGTCGAGCTGTTGGTCGCATACAGCACGTCGGCGCTCGAGTCGTGCACCAAGTTGGTGAAGCTCGTGAGCCCGCTGGTTCCGATCAACGTCGCCACGCCCGTGGTCTGGTCGATCGTGTACAGCCCGTTGTTGTGCGACGAAACGCCGTACAGCGTTCCCGTCGACGCGTCGTACTCCAGACCGTGCATCACGATCGCCGTGTTGCCGTACGCGCCGACCAGCGTCGCGCTCCCCGTCGCAACGTCGACGGTGTAGAGCGAATCATTGCCCGTGGACGTGACCCACAACGTGTCCGTCGACGCGTTGTAGGCGAGCCCGCCGGTCGTGCCTGCGTTGGAGGAGATCGTCGTGATCTGCGTCTTCGCGCCCGTGGCAGGGTCGATCGAGTACAGAACGCGGCTCGAGTCGACCGCGAGGAGTTGTTGGCCGAACGCAGGTCCGGTCAAGGCGAGAAGGATGGCGACAGTGCTGCGGTGCATGGGTTGGGCTCTGCGGAGTTTGACGGGCGAAACTTGACCCAAGGGTAGCCGCGACCCGTAAGGTGCGATACCCGCGCAGGCGCGTTGGCCCGTGCGCCGCAGCTCACGGGCGCCGCCGTCGCCGCGCCGACCTGCAGCGGCTTCTCGATCGATTTCGTTGTGGCGTACAGAAGCGTCCGCTCGACGATCGAGGCGTCGCCTGCGTCCGCGCGCGTCGCCCCCAGCCACGGGATCTGCTCGCAGAGCTTCCAGTACTCGCCCCGCGCCGGCTCCGACAGCGCGTGGTGTTTCGAATCGCCGCGCAGGCGGCCCGAGTTGTTGTGGTCCTTGTGCGCTCAGCGCTCGATCAGGACCGTCGTGAATCGCTTGATCTCCGCCATGTTCACGCGGCTTGTGGTCGAGGTCGTGTGGAAACGCAGGCGCGCTCCACCTGGCTGGCCGCCACACGCACGCACTTGCGTGCGGATGGATCGGCTTCGACGGGGAGCGTGCGGCCTGGGCGGTCCGAATCTGCGTAAAATCGGCATCTGAAGGTGCGTGCAGTCGGCATTCTCAAGTGCGTGCGGGAGGTAGCCAAGACTGCGTGAGAGCGGTACTCTAACTTGCGGCAGAACGGCATCGGCGCCAGCGGACACGCTTCCCACTCAGCCAAAGTGCGGTCCCCACTTCCATGACGACCTACACCCCCCGCCTCGCGGACGCGACCGTTGCTGCGCTGCTCGAGGAGGCGCCCGCCCTGCTGGTTCTCGGCCCTCGCGCGACGGGCAAGACCACGACAGCCGCGCGTTTTGCGCGGACCATCGTGCGCCTGGACCGAGATGCGGACGCGGCCGCGTTTCGAGCCGATCCCGACGTCGCGCTCGCCACCCTTGCGACGCCCGTGCTCCTCGACGAGTGGCAAGTCGTGCCTGCGGTGCTCGGCGCGGTGAAGCGCGCCGTCGACACGGACCGCACGCCGGGGCGCTTCATCCTGACCGGCTCCGTGCGCGCGGACCTGCAGGCGCCGACCTGGGCGGGAACGGGGCGAGTGTTGCGCCTGGACTTGGGACCGATGACGGTCGCCGAGCGCCTCGGAGTCGGAACCCGCCCCTTCCTGGATCGCATCGCGGCCGGCGCGAAGCTCGCGCCCGCGCGCAAGCACGTCGACCTGCGCGGGTACGTCGAGCTCGCGCTGACGAGCGGCTTTCCCGAGGCTGTGTTCGCCCGCAGCGACTCGGCGCGGCGCCGGTGGCTCGAGAGTTATGTCGAACAAGTCTTGACGCGCGACGCGCTGGATGCGGAGAGCGGACGCGATCCGACTCGACTCCGCCGCTACTTCGAGGCCTACGCGCTGAACACCGCAGGCGTCGTCGAGGACAAGAAGCTCTACGACGCCGCGGGCATCAACCGCAGGACCGCAGTGGCCTACGAAGGGCTGCTCGCGAATCTCATGGTGGTCGACGCCCTGCCCGCCTGGACATCCAACAGGCTCAAGCGCCTCACGCTCGCACCCAAGCGCCACCTCGTCGACCCGGGCCTGCTCGTCGGCGCTCTCGGCGTCGATACGGCAGCGGTGTTCGCCGACGGCGACCTGCTCGGCCGCGTGCTCGAGTCCTTCGTCGCCGCTCAACTGCGCGCCGAGGCGTCGTACACCTCGAGCCGAGCGCGGCTCTACCACCTTCGCACCGAACAAGGGCGTCACGAGGTCGACCTGCTCGCCGAGGTCGGCGCCGGTCAGGTGATCGGGATCGAAATCAAGGCCACGAGCGCGCCGACAGCCGGCGACGCAACGCACCTCGCTTGGCTGCGCGACGAACTGCGCTCGCGCTTCCTGCTCGGCGTCGTTCTCCACACCGGACCGCGAACGTTCGAACTCGGCGAGCGCATCGTCGCCGCGCCGATCAGCACGCTGTGGGCGCCGCCCAAGTGAGGCTCACGCCCAGTGCGGTTCGAGCGCGGCACGAGTTCGGCCGCCCCGGTCCATCGTTTACGACCCGCCGAGCGGACCTACTCGCCCGCAACTCGAGCGGAATCGACTCGCCAAAACCGGACAGCGCCGCGCGCGCGCCTCAGCTCGGACGAACCGGAGCGACCTGCTGTTCCGCAGCGCGCGCTTCGGCTTCTTTCGCGAGCACCGCGGCGAGTTTGAGGCCGTCCTCGGTCGTCGTGCCGTAGGCGTCCTCGAGCTTCACGACGAGCTTGTCCTTGGGATCGAGCGGCTTGGGTTTGCGCCACACCTTGCCGCCAAGCATCGTCTTGAGCATGTGCACGGGCTGGTAGGTGAAGCTCGGCCAGAGGAAGACCTCGGTCGTGCACCAGCACTCCTTGCAGGCGATCTTCTCGCGGCGTTCACGCGCCTTGTCGCCGTTCCAGATCTCCCAGAACGACTGCTGGCGCAGGTTGCCGAGCGGCTCGTGCAGTTCGCACACGCTCACGTCGCCGTTCGAGTAAACGACCGCGGAGAGCACGCCGGCTTTGCAGGGCACGACCTGCGTCTGCTTCTCGATCGATTTGGTTTTGGCGTACTGCAACATCGGCTCGACGATCGAGCCGTAGCGTCCGTCTTCACGCGTGGCCCACAGCGACTGGATGTACTCGTAGAGCTTCCAGTACTCGCCCAGCGCGGGGCCGGAGAGCGAGTGGTTCTTCGGATCGCCGCGCATGATGGCCAAGTTGTGGTGATCCATCTGCGGGCAGCGGTCGAACAGGAACGTCGTCAGCCGCTTGATCTCCGCCATGTTCACTTGCGTGGCGGTCGAGATCGAATGGATGCGCAGGCGCCGATCGGTGCGCTGCAGCTCGGCGAGCGCGTCGTAGGTCTCCATCGCCTTCTTGAACGACCCCGGGCTCGCGCGGAACTTGTCGTGGAACTCACCGAGGCCGTCGAGCGACATCTCGACCACGAACAGCTCGAGCTCAGGCTCCTCGAGGGTCGCCTTGATGTGCTTGAGCATGCGGTCCTTGAAGTAGCTGTTCGTCGGCACGTAGATCTGGCGCGTCTGGTTGCGCCGGATGAACTGCCGCACGATGTCGCTGAACTCCGGCCGCAGGAACGGCTCGCCGCCCGAGAGGTTCAAGTTCTCGACGCGGCCGAG
>JAEUHY010000026.1 GCA_016795325.1 Planctomycetota bacterium | reverse complement strand
ACGCTCGCCCGGGCCCGCCCCGAACCGGTGGATGGTTACCGCCGCGCGCTGGGGGGTTCACACCCGCCCGCGCGCCGGAAAACGCCCTGTTTCAGGGCAAAATCGTGAACGCCAGCGCCGCGGACTGCACGCGGCCGCCCGAGGGCTGCGAGTAGCTCGCCTGCGCGTAGACCACGGTGCCCGGCGTGAGCAGCGGCGCCGCGCCCGAGCGGATCAGCGCGTTGAAGTCGAAGCTGAACGCGCCGCTGCAGTCCGTGCCGCTGGCGCTGCCGCCGGTGCTCTGCGCGGGCGTGCGGAACAGCGGCGAAGCGACGCACAACGTGCCGCCGAAGAAGGGCAGCGAGTTCGGCGCAAAGCCGTAGAACAGCGTCGCGGGGCGCTGGTTGGTGAGGTTCTGGCTCTGCAGCGTGAAGGCCGAGGGCAGCGTCGCCGACGGGAGGCCCGATGCGCTGAGCTGCGCCGTGCAGCCGAGCGTGTTGCTCTGCGCCGTGCAGTAGCTGATCGGGATCAGCGGCGTGAGCTCCTTCACGAAGACGTCCAGGAGGTTGTTCGTGTCGCCGCTGGTCAGGTTGACGGCGGTCGAGGAGAACAGCACCGCCGCGCCGTCTGCGCGGAAGTCGTTCACGAACGACGAGCCGTCGGGATATTCGCCCGTGCTCGTGGTGGCGACGGAGAGCAGCGCACCTGTGGCGAGGTCGCGCACCAGCGCATCTCCGGCCGAGGACGGGTCAGCAGGCACGAAAGCGAACTCGTTGGAGTAGAACGCGACGCGCCGACCGTCGGGCGAGATCACGGCGGTGTTGCAGTGGTTGGTGTTCGCCACGCCTGCGGCGTTGGCGCTCGCCAGGCGCGTCGCGCCAGCGACGAGGTCCCGCACGTACACGCGGCTGTACACCGGTTGCCCCGGCGGCGTGGGGAAGTCATTCGTCGCGAACGTCTCGAACGCCACGAAACGACCGTCGTCGGAGATCGACGGCGCCCTGCATTCGGAGTTGGCCGGTGCGCCGTTGAGCAGGATGCTCGCGAGCGTCGTCGCGCCGGTGAGGCGGTCGCGCACGTACACCTGGCGCACGCTGTTCGAAAGCAGCGCCGCACCGCGGAACGCCACGAAACGCCCGTCGCCGGATACCGACGGGTACCGAACGAAATCCAGGTTCAGCGCGGGGTCGTCGATGCGCTCGAGCGCGCCGGACTGGGTGTGGTAGCCCCACAGCTGGAAGGAGCTGTTGAGGCCCGTAGCCAAGTTGGCCAGTCCGCGGAACACGACCAGGCTTCCGTCGCCGGAGATGCTCACAGAGTCGAACGAGCCCGCCAGCTGCGCGCCCGACACGGCCTTGCTGATCAGTGTCGTCGACTGCGTGCTGCGGTCGTAGAGGAAGACGTCCGCGAAGGCCGGGTCGATCGAGTTGTTCTCGGTGTCCGCCGGATCGAGGTTCGAGGCCGTGCTGACGTAGGCGATGTAGCGGCCGTCGTTGCTCATCACCGGCACGCTGGAATCGCCGGTCCCGAAGTCGCCGTTCGGTGCGCGGCTGATGCACTCGGTGGTTTGGAACAGGCGGTCGCGCAGGAACACGTCGCGGCGCGCGTTGGTGTCGCCCGCGACGAGGTTCGTTGCGAGGGACTCGAACACGACGAAGCGGCCGTCGGCGCTGATCGCGCCGCCGACGGAAGCGCCGTTGGCGAGCGCGCCGCTCGAACTCACGCTGACGTGGTCGACCTGGCCTTGCGCCGCGCTCGCGGACGCAAGCGCGACCACGGCGAGGAGTGCGGTGGCGGATCTGGGAAGGTGTGTGTGCTGCATGAACGGGTGGGAGTAAGTACGGGCCTTTGAGGGGGCTCGGCGTCGCTGAGCAATTGCACTGCCACCGTGCCCCGACGTCACTCTGGAGGCTGCGGATGGACTTGCCGTCCGTTGGAAGCGAGCGGAATCGATCCGCTCGAGCGAGCGTAGCCGCGCAGTGCGAATTGTGCGTTGGGGCGCACACTGCCGAGCGAGCATCTCGCGGTCACGCGCGCGTGCGACTGGGCGGGTCGTGTTTCAAACGTGCGGCCAGGTGACGCAGGCGCGGAGTGACGCCCGCGCGAAACGCACGTGCGCGCGAGTCCAGGTCCACGACGCTTCGACCCTCGGGCGCCGCGCGCGGTCCATCCCGGGGCCCGCCCCGTCCTCGGCTGCTCCGGCGCGCTTCGCGGGGGCCTCCGGGTTGCCGCTCCCGGCCGAGCACGGAACACGTCGCCGCCGGGGCGCGCCCCGTTGCTCGGGGCCGCGCGGCGGGGCGCCGGGGCGGCTTGGGCCGGATCGGGTGCAGCCCGCGGGCCCTGGACGTCGAAAAGATCGCGGATCTCCCGCCCAAGCTCTAGCGCGCGGAAGAGTTTGCTCGAATCCTAGTGACCCGGCGTCGCGGCCACGCGCCCGCGCCCTCCCCCAGACTCTCCCGCCGCCTGCCCCCATGCGCATCTACCTCGCCGACCTCGGACACAACCTGCTCACCAAGAGCTCGGATGTGTACCCGCTCGGCGTCGCGAACCTCGCGACCTACGCCCAGGCCCATTTCGCCGCGCACCGCCCCGGCGAGCGGCTCGAGATCACGCTCTACCGCGAGCCGCAGGATTTGAAGCGCGCGCTCGACGCGCGGATGCCCGACGTGCTGGGCCTCTCGAACTACGCCTGGAACGAGGAGCTCAGCTACCACTTCGCGCAGTACGTCAAGTCGCGCGCGCCGCGCACGCTCGTGGCGATGGGGGGGCCGAACTATCCGCTCGTCGACAGCGTGCGCGAGAGCTTCCTGCGCGCGCTGCCCAAGGTCGACTGCTACGTCGACGGGCCGACCTACGAGGGTGAGCGAGCGTTCGTCAACTTGCTCGAGCGCTTCCTCGACGCCGGCCGCCGCGTCGACGGCCTGTACGAACAACGCACGCCGGGCGTCGACTGGATCGATCCGCGCTCGCGCGAGTACGTGCGCGGCGGCGAGGTCGAGCGCATCCGCGACCTCGACGAGATCCCGAGCCCGTACCTCGCGGGGCTGATGGATCCGTTTATCCCCACGGGTTACTTCCCGATGATGCAGATCTCGCGCGGGTGCCCGTTCACCTGCGCCTTCTGCAACTCCGGCGTGCGCTCGAACAGCCGCGTGTTCGCGCACTCGTTCGACAACGTCAAGGCCGACTTGATGTACCTCGCCGAGCGCATCAAGCCCGAGATCACGCTGTGCTTCGCCGACGACAACTTCGGCATGTTCGAGCGCGACGAGGAGATCGCCGACTACATCGGTTGGCTGCAGGACACGTACAACTGGCCGCGCTACATCCGCACCACGACCGGCAAGAACAAGGGCGAGCGCATCATCAAGGTCATGCGCAAGGTCAAGGGCGCGCTGCCGATGACCGCCGCGGTGCAGTCGATGAACCCGCTGGTGCTCAAGAACATCAAGCGCGACAACATCAAGCTCGAGACCTACCGCGAGATCCAGAAGGAGCTCGAGAGCCAGGGGATGCAGAGCTACGGCGAGCTGATCCTGTGCTTGCCCGGCGAGACGAAACTGAGCTTCTTCAAGGCGGTCGAAGATCTGCTCGACGCCGGCGCCAAGCGCATCTCCGCGCACCAATTGATGCTGTTGCACGGCGCCGAGCTCGCCAATCCCGACGAGCGCGCGAAGTTCGGCTTCGACACACGCTTCCGCGTCGTGGCGCGCAACATCGGCGACTACACGGGCGAACCGATCGTCGAAGTCGAAGAGATGGTGGTCGCCACGCCGCAGTTCAGCTTCGCGGACTACCTCGAGACACGCGTCTTCCACCTGCTGCTCACGATCTTCCACTACGAGGGCAACTACGACGAGCCGTTCCAGTTCGCGCGCCAGCACGGCGTCAAGCCCTACGAGCTCGTGCGCCACATGCAGACGTTGCTCGAGCGTGCACCGGCCGCGTTCCAACGTGTGATCGCGGACTTCCTCAAGGAGAGCCAGGAAGAGATCTTCATGACGCGCGAAGCCTGCCTCGAGTGGGCGCGCGCGCACTACGCGGAGCTCGTCGAAGGCACGTTGGGCGGCAACCTGCTCTCGAAGTACTCGATGCTCGGGCGCTTCTACACGACGCAGGAGTCGCTCGACTTCCTTCAGCTTTCGATCGCCAGCGCGCTCGACCAGAAGCACGGACGCCACGACGCCGAACAACTCGCCGCGGCCGTCGACTACGTGCGCCACGTCGCGCTGCACGTGCCCTTCGCGCAGACCACGGCGGCCAGCGTGCGCTGGAGCTCGCGCTACGACGTCGACCGCTGGGTCGCCGACGGATTCGCGCGTCCGCTGGGCGACTACGTCGGCGCAACAGCGCGCGAATTCTCGGCCGAAACCTCGCCGCAGACGCGCGCGCTGATCATGACCAAGGTCGGCGCCTTCGGGGAGCACGCCTCGGGCCTGGGCAAGTTCACGCGTACGATGTTCGCGCGCGACTTGCGGCGCACGGTGGCGCGCGCCGACGTCGCGCAGACCGAATCCGCGAGCGCGTGAACGCGCGGCGCACACCGTGAACCTCGACGAGCCTGAACTCTCCTTTGTGATGCCCTGCTACAACGAGCAGGAGGTCATCCCGTTCACGATTCCGGCCTTCTGCGACGCCTTCGCGAAGGCGGGGGTGCGGCTCGAACTCGTGGCCTGTGACAACGGCTCGAAGGACCGCACGGGCGAGATCCTGCGCGCGCTGCAGGCCAAGGGCTATCCGATCGTCGTGCACCGCGTCGAGCCCAACGAGGGCTACGGCAACGGCGTGCTCAAGACCTTTCCCGTCTGCCGCGCGCCGTGGATCGGCGTCATTCCCTGCGACGGCCAGGTCGATCCCGAGGACGTGGTCAAGCTGTTCCAAGCGCTGCGCTTCACCGACGGCAAGCTGATCGGCAAGGTGCGCCGCCGTTTCCGCATGGACGGCCCGCTGCGCAAGATCGTCAGCGTGCTCTACAACGCGCTGGTGTTCGCGCTCTATCCGGGCCTGGGCTCGATCGACGTCAACGGCAGCCCGAAGATCCTGCACCGCGAAGTCCTGCGCCGGCTCGACCTCCAGAGCAAACGCTGGTTCCTCGATCCCGAGCTGATGATCAAGGCGCACTACCTCGGCGTGCGCGTGCTCGAGATGAACGTCTTCGCGCGCATGCGCGGCGCGGGCCTCAGCCACGTGCGCGCCTCGACCTGCGTCGAGTTCTTCTCGAACCTGATCTCCTACCGCTTCGGCTCGGCGCTCTCCGAGTGGCGCAAGCGCGCCGAACCGCTGCCCGCCGGGCCGCTCCACGTCATCAACGAGTACGAGCTGCCGAGCGCGCGCTGAGCCGCGAGGCGCCGGCTTGGGCCGCGCGCCGATTCTGGGCGCTTCGCTGCGGCTCCGCGCCCGCAGATCTGGGGGATCGCGTGGCGCGCCGCCGGGCCAGATCGATGCACCGGGCGGGCGCGGCGCGAAGGCCCGAGGAGTTGGGGGAGGTCGCGACACAGCCCCGCCGGCGGGTGTCGGGCGCGCGCTCGGGGTCTCTATCCCTGGGTGCAGCTATACCCCAGCTGCAGAGGGGGGCAGGACGTGGCCTTTCGGCGTCTCCGCGCCCATCTAGCTTGAAAAATGAACGACGAGTGTCGATATTTCAAGCTAAATGCCCGCGTCCGTCGTCCGCAACGCACTCCTCGAGGTGCTCCACCAGCGGTTCCGGGGCGCGCCCATTGTGGCCCTGCTCGGCCCGCGCCAAGTCGGGAAGACCACGCTCGCGCGGCAACTGGCCGCGGCGGCCAGTTCCGCCACCGTCTTCGACCTCGAGGACCCGCGTTCGCTCGCGCGACTCGAGCATCCGCTGAGTGCTCTGGAGCCGCTCGAGGGACTGGTTGTGATCGACGAGATCCAGCGCCGGCCCGAATTGTTCGAACTGCTGCGCGTGCTCGTCGACCGCGAGGGGTCGAAGACGCGATTCCTCGTGCTCGGCAGCGCCTCACCCGCGCTCATCTCCGACGCGACCGAGACGCTCGCGGGTCGAGTGTCCTTCGTCGACGTCACTGGCTTTGACCTCGACGACGTGGGGAGCGAGCAGTTCGACGTGCTCTGGCGACGCGGCGGGTTCCCGCGCGCGTACCTCGCCGAGTCAGACGAGTACAGCGTGCAGTGGCGCGAAGACTTCGTGCGCACCTTCCTCGAGCGCGACCTGCCGCAACTGGGCGTCAAGGTCCCAGCGCCCACCTTGCGCCGCTTCTGGACGATGCTCGCGCACTGGCACGGACAGGTGTGGAGCTCCGCCGAGTTCGCGCGCTCCTTCGGCGTCTCCGATCCGACGGTGCGTCGCTACCTCGACACGCTCAGCGCTGCGATGGTCGTGCGTCAGCTCGCGCCCTGGCACGAGAACCTCTCCAAGCGTCAGGTCAAGTCGCCCAAGGTCTACGTGCGCGACAGCGGTCTGTTGCACGCGTTGCTCGACCTGCGCACGCGCGACGAGTTGCACAGCCACCCCAAACTCGGCGCTTCCTGGGAGGGCTTCGCGCTCGAACAAACCCTCGCCATCACCGGCGATCGCAACGCCTACTTCTGGGCTACGCAAGCCGGCGCCGAGCTCGACCTGCTGTGGATCCGCGGCCCCACGCGCTACGGCTTCGAGTTCAAGTTCGCCGACGCGCCGCGCACGACTCGTTCGATGCAGCACGCGCTCACCGACCTGCGCCTCGAGCGCCTGTTCATCGTGCATCCCGGCCGCGACTCGCACGCGCTCACCGAGCGCATCGACGCGCTCTCGATCCGCGACCTGTCTGCGCGGCTGCGCCCGCTTGCCGGGCGGTGAGAGGCGCCGGTTGGCCGAGAGCAGCTGGTTCGACGTTTTCCGCTTCGTGGGTAATTTGCCATGCAGATTACCCACGCACGCGAACACGCCCCGCTCAGGCGCGCAGAAAACGGTCGCTCCGCCGGCATAGGCGGCGATTTGCAATGCAGATCGCCGGGAGAGGCGGCGATTTGCGCGCCCAGGACGGCCGAGTGGCCGGAGAGCGCAGCAGGGCGGCGCGGGCGGGGCTCGGCTGGTGCCTGCATCGAACTGGTTGGTTGATCTCTGCTCCTTCGCCGCGAGTTCGTCCACCGGCGCGGCGCGGAACGCCGCTTGCGCACTCGCAGAGCACCCACAGTCCCGCCCGCTCGCTCGTGCGTTCCAATAGGGCCCCCATGCTCGCGCTCGCATCCGCACTCGCTTCGTTCGTCTTCGCTCTTCCTGTCGTAGTTCAAGCTCCGCAGTTCGAACTCCAACTCGTCCGCGCGGATGCTGGCCCCGTCGCGGGCGCGCAGGTGCGCTGGTTCGAGGGCGAGGCGCCGCGCGATGACCTCGGGGCCTTCGAGGCTGCGGCTGTCGCGAGCGGCAAACTTGCGCTTGCTGACGAGCGCGGCCGCGTCGTGATCGAGGGAGCGCGCGAGCGCGTGAACGTCGCCGCGAGCCTGCCGGGGTGGTGGGGGTACATGTACTTCGACGGCGCCGGAAGCGTCGTGATCGACGGAGAGCGCCGTCGTTTGAAGATCGCTGGAAACCCACGCGGCAACGAGTGGAGCGACGTCCAGCTCTACGCTTGGCCTCGTGTCTCTTCCGGCCACGCCGCGCAGCATCGCGAGGACTCTTCGAGCTTGTCGCTCGTGTTGCACGCGGATCAAGAGCTTGACTTCCATGTTGTGGACCGCGAAGGCATCGGTGTACCCGGTGTTCCAGTGCTGCTGTGGTCGCCGATGAACGCTGGTGCGCGGAGCCTTCACGCAGTGTCCGGCGTCGACGGCAACGGCGCATTCCGCCACGCTTCGGCGTGGTGGGAGGCGGAGACAGCCTTTTCCAGGTTCATCGACGCTCACAACGAAGCTAGGCAGGCGCCCGACCGCGACAAGACCAAGCCGATGATCGAGATCGCGTATGGCGGACATAGCGGCGGCTGGCCCAGGCTCGAAGTCGAATCTCTGCCGCATTCGTCGCGCCGCCGCATCGAACTTGGCAAAGAGCTTCCGCGCGAGCGAGTTGTCGTGTCCGCGTCGGATCTGACGGAGGTCGTTCTCTCCGTGCGCACGATTGCGGATGTCGCGCCGCTCGATGGCGGGTGGGTTGCCGATCCCGACGATCGGACGCGCTTTCCGCTCGAAATGGTCGCCGGCGTGTCGCAAGCGCGACTCTGGGTTCACGCTGACAGCGCGCCGACCGCTCTCTACGCGCGACGCAATTCGTCGTCGGCCGAGTATCCGTTCAGCATCTGGCGCCCCGCAGTCTTGGCTGGGCGCGCCGACGCGGTCGTTGGGCGCGACCATCGCACGCTACGCGTGCGCCCGCTCATCGATGGCGGGGTGCGGCCGCACACAGAGTTCACGCTGGTTTGGGAACACGCGGTTGGCCCCGGCCCCGAATACCGTCCCTGGGTCGCCGAAGTCACGTCGGATGCCTACGGGCACGTGCTCGTGGATATCAAGCGCACGATTGAGCCCGAGCGACTGCTCGTGGTCTCTCGATCTACGGCGAGCCCGGACCTGGTCGGCCTGGTGGAGACAGATGAGTGGAAGCGCGACTTTGCAGAGGTTGCGTTAGTGCCGCGTTGGGAGGTCACCCTCCAACTCAGAGACGATCTCGGCACGCCGCTCGCCGGCAAGCACGCGAAAGTGATGGTCGGAAATGAGCCGGTGGACCCCGTGCCGAACCGTTGCGAAGTCTCCTGGCGCGTCGCTTTCCCGAGTGACCTGCAACACGCCACCGACAAAGACGGCTGCATGAAGGTTTCTCGGAGCAACTGGAGCTACGTGAACATGTTTGGATCCTGGGGTAGGCCCCTGACGGTCAGCGTCGACGGACATGCCACTGCCGAGCTGGAGTTCGACGCGAACGCGAAGTCCGCGACGCTCGTTCTTCCTCGCGCGGCGACGATGCGTGGCTACGTTCGCACCGCCGACCCAGACAAGGTTGCCGGCCTGAACCTGCTGCTGCTGCGCCGGGAAAGCGACGTGCCGGAAGCCAAGTCGCCTGGCGTCACGCTCGGCTGCTCCTGCGATGGGCGCTTCGAGTTCGAAGCGTTGCGGCCGGCGGAGTACACGCTCATCGTGCGCCGGGTCGTGTCGGGCGCTCGGCCGGTTGAAATCACGCGACGCAACAAGCTCGTGCTTATGCCCGGGGAAGTGCTCGACCTCGGCGAGATCGTGATCGACTGACCCAGACGCGCTCGCGCGATTCGGTGCGTGCGTGTGCGCGAGCGGCTCTTCGCTCGGTGTGGGGTGGAAGCGGTCGGACGCCCGAAGCGTGAGACTTGAGCGTCCCGCATCTAGCAGCAGTCGCCGCACGATCACTCGCCCATGCTGACGCTCGCACTCGCACCGTTCGCCCTCGCATTTCAGGCCGCAGATCAAGCTCCGCAGTTCGAGCTCCAACTCGTCCGCGCGGACGCTGGCCCCGTCGCGGGCGCGCAGGTGCGCTGGTTCGAGGGCGAGGCGCCGCGCGATGACCTCGGCGCCTTCGAGGCTGCGGCTCTCGCGAGCGGCAAGCTCGCGCTCGCGGACGAGCGCGGCCGCGTGGTGATCCAGGGAGCGCGCGAGCGTGTGAACATCGCCGCGAGCCTGCCGGGTTGGTGGGGCTTCGCGTTTGCGGGCGAAGTATCGCCGCGGTTGGCGCTACACAAAGACGGCGACCTCGTCGTTTACCTGCGCGACGCCGAGGGGCAGCCTGTGGCGGGCGTGTCCGTGGAAGTCGCGTTCACGTCACGTGCCTCCTTCAGCCAGCTACTTCGCAGTGCGAGCAGCGATTCCACGGGTCGAATCGTCGTGCCGCACCTGCGCGCTTGGACTGCGACCAACGTGGAGGCCGTCTCGCGCTTCGAGTGGGACCACGCGCCGAACTTGCGCGGGGACGCTTACGAGGGACTGGCGCTCGAACTGCGCGTACAAGCGCTGCCCGCCACGTCGACGCCCGAGCGTGTGCTCGCGCTGCCGCTTGTGGACGAGGTCGTCACGATCGAAGGACTGCGGTTCGCGGCGGTCGCGCTCGAGGTTCGGGTTGGACGCGATGTCGCTCCGTTCGAGCGGTACAGCTTCGAGGAGCTGAGCACCAAGCGACAGCTCGTCGGCGAGGGCCGCTGGGTCGACGGGGTCTACACCACCGAGCTCAATGTCTGGCCCGTTCGGCTCGGCCACGGTCTGTCGCTCGGGCTGCGTCGCAACGCCGTGTCCGATCTGCTCACAGCGGCCGTGACGGCGGACGACATCGCCGATGACCTTCGAGCTCGCGCTGACGTTGGCTGGCTCGCGCGAACCTGGCGGCTCAGGCTGACGCGAGACGACGCGCCAGCGGTCAACGACGAGTTCGACGTACTCCTCCCGGAGAGGCAAAGCGCGCAACGAAAGGCCGTGGCCGTGACGGATGCGAACGGCGAGTTGTGGATCGATGTCCGGTCGCGCTTCGACCGGCACGGGACGCTGGTGTTCTCGGAGCGATCCGGGCCCGTGAGGGGGAGCGTGGGCGTGGTCCGCATCGACGAGGAGACACCGGCGCTGGCGAAGGTCGAGCTCGTGCCCCGCAGCGAGATCCCGATCGAGATCGTCGACGACATCGGCGCCCCTGTTGCTGGTGCGAAGGTGTGCTGGTCTGCGTGGCAGGACTCGCTCAGTACCGACTCTTTCCATTCGTTCGAGACGTCTCTGAACGCGAATCAACTCGGTCAATGCTCGCTCTCACGCCCAATCGAGCACTACGCGACCGGCGCGGCATGGGAGGGTCGAATGCAGGTCACGGCACATGGACACGCGATCGCTGAGCAGACCTTCTACTGGCACACGACGCGCCTCCGCTTCGTGCTCGAACGCTGTGCGGTCATGCGCGGGTACATCCGCACCTCGGATCCCGAGGCGGCGACGAACCTGAACCTCTTGCTTCTCCGCCGCGAACACGACGTGCCGGAGTCGCACGCGTCCGGCGTCACGCTCGGTTGCTCCTGCGATGGGCGCTTCGAGTTTCCCGATCTTCGGCCGGCGGAGTACACGCTCATCGTGCGCCGGGTCGTGTCGGGCGCTCGGCCGGTTGAAATCACGCGACGCAACAAGCTCGTGCTCATGCCCGGGGAAGTGCTCGACCTCGGCGAGATCGTGATCGACTGACCCAGACGCGCTCGCGCGATTCGGTGCGTGCGTGTGCGCGAGCGGCTCTTCGCTCGGCGTGGGGTGGAAGCGGCCGGCCGCACGAGGCGAGAGACTTGGGCGTCCCGCATCTAGCAGCAGTCGCCGCACACCCACTCGCCCATGCTGACGCTCGCGCTCGCACCGTTCGCCCTCGCACTCCAGGCCGCCGTTCAAGCTCCGCAGTTCGAGCTCCAACTCGTCCGCGCGGACGCTGGCCCCGTCGCGGGCGCGCAGGTGCGCTGGTTCGAGGGCGAGGCGCCGCGCGACGACCTCGGGGCCTTCGAGGCTGCTGCCCTCGCGAGCGGCAAGCTCGCGCTCGCTGACGAGCGCGGCCGCGTTGTGATCGAGGGAGCGCGCGAACGTGTGAACATCGCCGCGAGCCTGCCGGGGTGGTGGGGTTTCGCGTTTGCCGACAAGGCAGAGGCTGGCGTGCATAGGCTGCCGGCTCCAGCGGACGCCGACGCGCTGTCCACGCTCGTGCTGCACCTCGACCGCGACTTTGTCTTCGAAACGGTGGGCGGCGACGGTGCGCGAGTGGGCAACGTGCCCGTGGTGCTGCGCTCGGGGCTGAGCAATCTGCGCGCTTCATCGGGCGCCGACGGGAAGGGCCTGATTCGTCACGCGGGTGTGTGGTGGGAGCATGCGATCGGTGCGCCGCTCCGTGCGGAGGACGCTGGCCGAATCCAGCTAGAAGCGAAGGCGACGCTCGAGATCGAGTCGATTCCGCGCGCGGAACGTCGGCCCGTTGCTCTCGGTGCCGCAATGCCCACCGCCTCCGTTGTGCTCTCCGTCGATGGCTTGAAGGAAGTCCTGCTCACGGTTCGCACAACGGCTGACGTCGCGTCGCTGGAAGCCAGCTACGTGTACGAGCCATTCCGTGATGGGCGATACCAGCTGCTGCCGCAGGCCGGCGGAACCTCGCAGGCGCGACTGTGGATCCTCGATCGCGGAACGCCGCTCGAATTGCATGTGCGGCGCAATGCGTGCTCGGATGCTCATCCGGCGACGATCGACGCGTCGAGTCTTCGCTCTGGCGTGGCGGACGTGACCGTTGGCGAGGGGCGGCGGACCCTCCGGGTGCGTCCGCACAGCGACGGTGGCTCTCGACCATTCACGGCGTTCACCGTGATCCAGGAGGTGGAGTCGTATGGGGGATACCGAAGCGTCGAGACCACGCGATTGACCTCCGACATTCACGGAGACTTGGTGATCGACATCTCCAGCGATCGCCGGTTCGACCCCCTCGTCGTCGTGCACCGGGATCAGGCGTTCGGGGACCGGCTGGGCGTGGTGAGCTTTATGGAGCCGGTTCCCAGCGCCGTCAAACTCGCGCTTTCGCCGCGGGGAAGGCTCCACCTGACCGTTGTGGACGATCAGGGGGCGCCAGTCGCGAACTCGCGCGCTCATGTGCGGCTCGACGAGACGGTGATCCCGGCCGCGTTGGACGGGGCCGCAGCCTCGAAACAACGGACCATTCCGGGAGACCGCGGGCCAATCCTCGATGAACACGGTCGTGTGGTGCTCTGCCGTCCCGACGACGACTACTTGAATCCATATGGAGATACAGGGTGGAGAGGAGCCCTGAGCGTGAAGGTCGCTGGTTTCGCGCCGGCGGAAGTCCGGCTGCATTCGGTTAGCGACGCCGTGACGATTGTTCTTCCGCGGCCGGCGACCATTGCGGGTCGCGTTCGCAGCGCCGATCCGGAGGCGCTCTCCGGACTCAATCTTCTGTTGCTGCTTCTCGAAGATGGAAGCTCGGAAGTGGACGCGCCCGGCATTGTTGCCAACTGCGGCCGCGACGGACGTTTCGAATTCTCAGGACTGCGTTCCGCTGGAGATCGGCCCGTCGTCGTACCGCTGCGCCCAAGGGAGGCGTACACGCTCATCGTCCGCCGGCTCGTGCCCGGCGCGCAGCCGGTTGAACTCGCGCGCCGCGAGGGGCTCCGAGTGTGGCCGGGCGAGACGCTCGACCTCGGCGACATCGAGGTGCGCTAGTGCTTTCGCTCGTTTCGCGCTGTGTGCGGTTTGCGGCTTGCGTTGCCGTGATGGCGGTGAGCGCGCCGCGTGTCGAGGCGCGCAGTCAGGCAGCGCCTAGAAAACGCTACCAGTTGTCGACGCTGCTGATCGAACGCGCAGACGGAGGATCGGTCGTTGGAGTCCGGGTGCGCATTCACTGCACGAGCGGACCTCCGTTCAGCCCGGCTGACGAGTTCGATCCCTACCTCGACGCCGGAGGCGAGTCGTTCGACTTGCCCGTCACAGTCCGGCACAAGGGCGAATCCGCGAGTGTCGTCGTCCAACCGTGGAGCTGCCCGATCTGGGAGTACGACCCCGACGTACCCGCCATGGTTGTGGCAAGGCTCCCCGGATGGCGTGGGTACGCTTCGGTAGGAGAGCAGACACCGTCCAGGCTCGTGCTTCAGCCTTTTGGCCCTGGTGCTCTCAGCGTGCGGGTGGTTGACGAGTTCGGCGAGGGCATCGAGGGCGCGCCCGTCAGGCTCGTCGCGCCCCGCGAGCTTGCGGGTGCGAAGCTTGGCGCTCGGTTTTCAAGCGTCGACAGAACGTTTGCTTGGTCGCGCCGCGATGGACTGGCGCGCTTCGAGCGCGTCGATGTCGTCCGATGGGACAAGTTCGGCGGGGGTGAGATGTTCGTGCAAGTGGAGGCTTTTCCACGTCCGCTCCGTCCGACTGCGCTTGTGCCCCGCGAGAGCGACGGTGGCCCCGTGTCGCTCGACATTAGTCGGCTCTCTACGCTCGTCCTCGAGGCCGTGGACCCGAGCGGGACCAGGCTCGGCGCTGTCAGTGAGTTTGCGCTCGTCTACGCGCCGGGTGTGTCGCGTGAGTCCGCGGGTTCGGTCGCCGTGGAGGCCCGGCCCGAGTTCCTCAACGAAGCGGATGAGTCGTTCTACGCGGTCGCGGGCCGCGGCGGGACTGCCCAAGTGCCGTGGATTGCGCGCGACGCGAGACTCATCGCGTTGACCCGTAGGAACACGCTCTCCGACTGGAGCGGAACGATCCTCGAGCCGACCCGAGAAGCGCACACTCCGGCGATCCAACTCGTTCCCGGTGCAGCTTGCGAAGCGGTTGCGATCGACGTGGTGAGCCGTGGCGCTCGGGTGCCGAGTTCGCAACTGCGCTTCCGTCGGGCGCTGCGCTTGCAGTCCCCGCGACCTCGTGTCGCCCAGTTCGCCGCAGCAATGCCCGCGCTGCTCGGCATCGTCCCGAACGAGAGGCAGCAACACGTGCTCGCAGTCTGGTCAGATTGGGTTGCGCTCTCGGAAGGCGAACTGCGCGTCGATCTCGAGACTCTCGTACGACAGGACGTCGGTCTGATCCAAATCGAGCACCGCGCGCTCGACGGTGGGCTGAGTGTGGGGACGGCGGACTTGCGCGCGCTGCCTCCGAGCGCGGAACACAAGGTGCAGATCGAGATGGCGCCGAGTGATCAATGGGTATCAGTCGTGGTCCGGGACCAGGCCGGGCGAGGAATGCCAAGCATCGCGGTGACTCTCGAGACGCTCACGTCGTCACGCTTTCCAGGCGGCGATCAGAACACGGTCCTGGAAACGTGCGCGTTCACTGCAGCCGACGGGCGGCTCGACCTGCAGTTCTCTGTGGACGGCGCGCACCGACTGCGCGCGACGGGTGGCGAACTGGGCGACGCCATCGCAGAAGGAGTTGTCGCCGGCTCGGAAGTCCGATTGACGTTGGGCGGAAGAGGCACTGTAAGGGGCCGCCTGCGCGCTCTCGGCGCAATCGGCGGCGCCGACCTCAATCTTCTGCTGCTGCGCGAGCAGTACGCGGTTGCCGAAACGCGTTGGTCCGGGCGGACGCTCGGGTGCTCGTGCGACGGTGAGTTCGAGTTTCCAGACGTCGTGCACGGCCGCTACACGTTGATCGTCCGTCGCGTGATCGATGACGCGCCGCCGCGGGAACTCGCGCGGATCGAGAGGCTCGACGTCAACGTCCCAGGCGTGTTCGACGTCGGCGAAGTGTTGGTGTCGGACTGAGGCGAGGTGGCTCGCGGACTCCGCGAGCATCTCTAGCAAGCGTGAGAAACAAGCAACGCCGCCCCGCACTCGAAAAGTGCGGCGCGGCGTCGCGAGAAACGAAGTGCTGGAGCGACTAGAGCGCAGCCTTGCCCTTGTACTCGTCGAGCGTCTTCTCGTAGTTCGGGCGCGACTTCTCGCTCGCGACCTCGACGGCCTTGGTCTGAGTCTCGATCGCCTTGGCGAAATCACCGCGGGCGGCGTGGACCTTGGCGAGCAGATCGAGGTAGCCGGCGGACTTGAACTCGGAGATTTCCACCGCGGTTTGTGCGGCGCGCAAGGCGAGGTCGAAGTCGCGCTTGGGCATCGTGGCCTTGGGGTCGATGATCGCGCGCGCCACGCCGGAGAGGGCGAAGAGGTCCTTCTGCTTCACGCCGAGTTCGACGCGTTGCTTCCACACGGTGTAGACGTCGTCCCACTTGCCGTGAGCCTTGAGCAGCTCCAGGCGCAGGTCGTCTTGGTGTGCAACGACGAACGGCATGTCTTTGGCGAGCTTGTCGTAGGCCGCTTGCGCGCCCGCTGCGTCGGTCTTGGTGAGCTCACCGACCGCGCGCAGCGCGTCGAGCGCCTGCTTCTCGCGCTCGGGACCCTTCGCGAGGTCCCACGTGCCCGCGACGATCTCGTGCAGCGCGAAGTCCATCGCGGCGGGGTGGCCCATCCACGCGATCGTGCCTTTCTGATCGACGATGAACGCCGAGGGAATGCCGCGCCGCCCGGCCGCGCCCATCCACGCCGCGTCCGTCGTCGCCGACGGCCCGTCGTACGCGATCGTGTACGCCATGCGGTCGCCTTGGTCCGCGACAAACTTGGTCACCTTCTCGAGCGTCTTCTCGTCGTACGGACGCTCCCAGATGTTCGTGCCGATCACCGTCACCTTGCCCTTGTAGTCGGCTTGCAACGAAGAGATGTGCGGCATGCTCGCGATGCACGGACCGCACCACGTCGCCCAGAACTCGACGACGTAGACGTGCCCGGGCTCGAAGCCCGTGACCGGCTTGCCCTTGAGCCACGACTCCATCGCGAGCGCGGGGGCCGGGTCGCCGGCCTTGAGCGTCGGCTGCGGCTTTTCCTGGGGCGCGGCGGCGGGCGCGGCTGCTTGAGGAGCGAGCGGGGCGAGCAACAGGGAGAGCGTGAGTGTCGTGAGCATGACGAGGAACTCCTTGGCGAGTGTTGGGGGATGACGGCGCGACGCGCTCACGAGGTTAGCACTGCGCGCCCGGGGCGCGCGATTCAACCGTTGCAGCGGACCGGTGGGCCGCTTGGAATGGCCCGAATGCTGCCCCTGCTCTGCGCTTTGGCTCTTTTCCAGTCGAGCGACACGAACTTCGAGTTGCGCGTGGCGCGCGCCGACGGAGGTTCGCTCGCCGGCGCCGAGGTGCGCTGGTTCCACGGCGAGACGACGTGGCGGGATTTCGCCGCGCTCGACGAGCGCGCCGCGGCGGGGCAGCCCGCCGCGCTGGAGCAGGACGGGCGCGTGATGCTCGGACCGCAAGCTGGCCCGATCAGCGCCGTCGCGACGCTGCCTGGTTGGTGGGGCTGGACGAGCGCGCGGCCCGACAACGGTTCGGGGCTCGTGCTCACGTTGCACCCGGACTTCGAGTTGAGTGCGACAGCGCTCGGCGCGGGCGGACTTCCGCGCTACGACGCGCCCCTGCGCTTGAGGCTGGCGAACGAGGTCGCGAGTCCGTCGACTACGAACGCGTCGGTGCGCTTGCCTTGGGATCCGGCAGCGACGGCGTACCGACTCAAGCACGCGGAGTTCCTGCGGCGCACGCTCGGCGCCGAGCTGGTCCTCGACTGCGACGCGTTCCCGCCCAGCGCCGCGCCGCTCGTGCGACTGGCGGAGCGGGCTGACGAACGTACGTTCCAGTTCGACTTGAGCGGACTGCGCACGCTTGAAGCGGTCGCGCTCGATGCAAGCGGTCAACGCGTGAAGCAGTTCGTCGAGTTCCAGCTCGCGTACGCGCGCGATGGCGCCGCGCTCGCGCCGCTGCGTGCTCCCGAGCCGCTGCTCGGAGCGTCCCACGCCGGCATCGAGACGCGCACGTTCAGCGCGGCCGAAGGCGACGCGCTGTTCCACAACGTCGCGCTCGACGCCGGCGTGATGTTGTTCGCGCGTCGCAACGGCCTGTCGGACTGGAGCGGAGTCCATGTCCCGCGCAACGCGAACACGCCGTCCGTGCGCGTCGGCGTCCAGCCGGCGCGCGGCTGCGAGACGATCGTTCTCGCGCCCAGCCTCCGAGGCCGTCCGCTCACCGGCGTGCAGCTCCAGTTGCGGCGCGCGATCGCGTTCGATCCCGGGCTCGTCGTTCCCTTCGAACCCGAGGAGGCGCAGCTCGCTCTCGATGCGAAGGGCGGCGCGCGCGTCGATTCCGTGTGGGGCGGTTGGACGAGCATGCCCGCGGGAGAGGTGCGCCTCGACATGGCGCCGCAAGCGCGGATCAACCACGGACTCATGGCGCTCACGATGCGCGGATCGGACGGCGTGCCGCGCTTCGCGTTGGTCGACCTGCGCGCACGGGCGGCGGCTGGCGAACACCTTGTTCCGGTCGAATTCGAGCCCGAACGTCACGAAGTCAGCGGCGTCGTGCGCGACGTCCGCAATCGCCCGATCGAGGGCGGCGCCCTCGGGCTGAACAGTTCCCCGAACGGCTGGCGAAGATCGCCGATCGGGCAGGTGCGGGTCGCGCTCGACGTCGAGGACGGCGCGCGCTCCGCCAACGGCGAGCGACGGCTCATGCGCATGGCGGTCGCGTACACCGACGCTGACGGCGCGTTCGCGATCCCTTGCTCGCGCGACGGCGTGTTTCGGCTCGAAGCCAGCTCGCGAAACCGTACTTCGGCGGTGCTCGAAGGCGTGAAGAGCGGGGCCAAACTCGAGATCACGCTCGCCGGGCGCGGGGATGTGTTCGGTCTGCTGCGCGGCGCTGCGCTCGACACTTCGTCGCTCAACGTCGCGCTGCTGCGCACGCAAGGCGAGCCGGGCGGCTGGTCGTCGAGCTGCTCGCGCGACGGCCGCTTCGAGTTCTCGCAGATTCCGCCGGGCCGCTACTCACTTCTCGTGCGCCGCGTGCGGAGCGGTGAAGCGCCCTTGGAGCTCCTTCACCGCACCGATCTCGAAGTTCCTGCGGACGGCGTGCTCGACCTCGGTGAGCTGAGCCTCGACTGAACGCGCACGCCGGCGGGCGCCGGTGTGTGCGCACGCGGGCGGAGCGCGGCGCCGGCGCAACAACCAGCTCGAACCGCGCGACGTGTCCACTGCAGCGGCCCGTGCGTAGCGCTGCGTGCGCCGCTATCGTTCGACCCGAACATGCGCAGCGCGGACCTTGTGGTGATCGGCGGCGGCATCGTCGGACTTGCGACGGCGTACGAGTTGTCGCGCCGCAGCCCGCGGGCGCGCATCGTCGTGCTCGAGAAGGAGCGTGTGCTCGGCGCGCACCAGACCGGCCGCAACTCGGGCGTGATCCACTCGGGGATCTACTACAAGCCCGGCTCCGAGAAGGCGCGCACGTGCCGGCGTGGCAAGGAGCTGCTCGAGCAATTCTGCGAGCGCGAAGGCGTCGCCTGGGAGCGCTGCGGCAAGGTGATCGTCGCGCTCGGAGCGGACGAACTGCCGCGCCTCGAGAAGATCGCCGAGCGCGGGCGCGCCAACGGCTGCGATTTCCGCGAGGTCGACGGCGACGAACTGCGCCGGCTCGAGCCGCACGTCGCGGGCGTCAAGGCGCTGCACGTGCGCGAGACGGGGATCGTCGACTACCTCGGCGTGTGCGCGAAGCTCGCCGAACACGTGCGCGTGCGCGGAGGAGAAGTGCTGTGCGAAGCGCGCGTCGAGCGTTTGGACTCGCGTGGCGGCGAAGTCGTGCTGCACACCACGCGCGGCGAAATCGTCGCGAGCGCCGCGATCAACTGCGCCGGCTTGCACTCCGACCGCGTGCTGCAACTCGCCGGCGAACGCCGTCCGGCGCGCATCGTTCCGTTCCGAGGCGAGTACTTCGAGCTCACGCCGGACGCGCACGGCTTGGTGCGCAACTTGATCTACCCCGTGCCCGATCCGAGCTTCCCGTTCCTGGGCGTGCACTTCACGCGCATGGCGCTCGGCGGCGTCGAGTGCGGCCCGAACGCGGTGCTCGCGCTCGCGCGCGAGGGTTATCACTGGGACGACGTCAACGTCGCCGACTTGACGGACACGCTGGGTTACGCCGGCTTCTGGAAGCTCGTGCTGCGCCACGCCGGCGCCGGCATGGGCGAGATGTGGCGCTCGCTCTCCAAACGCGCCTTCACCAAGGCGCTGCAGCGGCTCGTGCCGGAGATTCGCAGCGAGCACTTGGTTCCCGCGCCGGCTGGCGTGCGCGCGCAGGCCCTCGGCGCCGACGGCGCGCTTGTCGACGACTTCCTCATCCGTTCCTCGGGACGCGTTGTGCACGTGCTCAACGCGCCGTCGCCAGCTGCAACCGCGTCGCTCGCGATCGCCGAGTCGATTGCCGCGCGCCTCGACACTCTTCCATGACACCCATGAACTTCATGCACCTAGCCGCTGCGGTCGTCTTCGCGATGCCCGTCGTCGTGTCCTGCGCCGCGGCGCAATCCCGCGAGAGCTCCATGACCAAGTTCGACAACGTCGTTCCGTGCCTTTGGTTCCAAGGCGACGCCGAGATCGCCGCGCGGCGCTACGTCGAACTCATCCCCAATTCGCGCATCCTCTCGATTGCACGCTACGGAGAAGGCGCGCATCTGCCGGCGGGCACGGAGATGCTGGTGCAGTTCGAAATCGCCGGAACGCAGTTCTGGCTGCTCAACGGCGGGCCGCAGTTCAAGCTGAGCGAGGCCGCTTCGATCGTCGTGCGCTGCGAAAACCAGGCCGAAATCGATCGTTTGTGGTCCGCGCTCGGGGAAGGTGGCCGCGAGATGGCCTGCGGCTGGCTCGCCGATCGTTGGGGCGTGTCGTGGCAGATCGTGCCGGCCAAACTCGACGAGTGGATGGCCGGACCGCCCGAGCGCAGCGCACGAATGATGTCGGCGCTGCTGACGATGGTGAAGCTCGACATCGACACGTTGCAGCGCGCCTACGACGGACGATGAGCGTCGAGATCCTGCTCTACTCCAGCGAACACCTGCGCGAGTTCAGCCAGCGCGTGTTCGAGCACTTCGGCGCGCCGGAGCACGAGGCGCGCTTGGCGTCCGAGGTGCTCGCCGCGGCGGACTTGCGTGCGATCGATTCACACGGCGTCGCGCGGCTGCGCACGTACGTCGACATGCTCACGCTCGGCCGCATCAATCCGCGGCCGAAGCCGCGCATCGTGCGCGAGACGGCGAGCACGGCGACGGTGGATGGCGACAACGGTTTGGGCCTGGTGGTCGGCCCGTGGGCCAACGAAGTGGCGATGCGCAAGGCCGAGCAAGTGGGCTCGGGCTGGGTGAGCGTGTGCAACACGAACCACTACGGCATCGCGGGCTACTACCCGCTCCAGGCGCTCGAGCGCGACTTGATCGGATGGTCGATGACGAACTCGACCAAGCTCGTCGCGCCGCTGTGGGGCGCGGAGCGCATGCTCGGCACCAATCCGATCGCGATTGCGTTCCCCGGACTCGAGGAGCCGCCGATCGTGATCGACCTCGCGACACCCGCGGTCGCGTACGGCAAGATTGAAATCGCGCTGCGGCGCGGCGAGTCGATACCTCTCGGCTGGGCGATTGACAAACACGGCGCCGTCACGGGCGACCCGCGCGGGATGATCGACGGCGGCGCGCTGCTGCCGCTGGGCTCCGACCGTGAGCACGGCGGCCACAAGGGCTACGCGCTCGGCATGATGGTCGACGTGCTCGTCGCGGTGCTCTCGGGCGCGAACTGGGGCCCGTTCACGCCGCCGTTTGCGCTGCGCCAAGAAGTGCCGGCGCGCTCGGTCGGCAAAGGCATCGGCCACTTCTTCGGCGCGATGCAGATCGCGGGCTTCATCGATCCGCTCGAGTTCAAGCGCCAGATCGACGACCTCGTGCGCACCTTTCGCGCGACCAAGCCCGCTCCTGGCCACGAAGCCGTGCTGATCCCTGGCGATCCCGAGCGCCTCGCCTTCGCCGAACGTTCGCGCGCTGGAATCCCGCTCGTGCAGCCGGTCGTCGACGACCTGCGCGCGATCGCCCAACAGACCGGCGTTCTCTTCGATTGAACCTGTCCATCGCCGCGCGAGTGCTCGACGCGTGCGAGGGAGCCAAGACTCTCGCCACTTCACGGAACGAAGATCCACCATGAATCGCGCTTCGATCGCTGTGCTGATTGTGCTCGCCGCGTGCCACGCGGATCCCGGCGTCAAGTCCTCGACCAAGCCTGAGCCGAGCGCCCAGTCGCCGCTCACGCAGGACGAGCGCATGGCGTGGTGGCGCGAGGCGCGCTTTGGAATGTTCATCCACTGGGGCCTGTACGCGATTCCGGCGGGCAAGTGGGGCGAGCGCACGAACCACGGCGAGTGGATCCGCACCACGGCGCAGATTCCGCTCGAGGAGTACGCCAAGTTCCAGCCGCAGTTCAACCCAACGGCCTTCGACGCGGACGCGTGGGCGCGTTTGGCGGCCGACGCGGGGATGAAGTACCTCGTCATCACGAGCAAGCACCACGACGGGTTCGCGCTGTTCGACTCGAAGCTGACCGAGTGGGACGTGATGAACACACCGTTCGGCCGCGACGTGATGAAGGAGCTGAGCGAGGCGTGCGAGCGGCACGGCGTGAAGTTCTGCACGTACCACTCGATCATGGATTGGCAGCACCCGGACTACCTGCCGCGGCGTGACTGGGAGAAGACGCGTTCGAGCGAGGGCGCGGACTTTCAGCGTTTCCGCGGGTACCTGCACGGCCAGGTCGAAGAGGTTGTGCGCAACTACAAGCCGCACGTGATGTGGTTCGACGGCGAATGGGAGAGCACTTGGACGCACGACTTCGGCGTCGAGCTGTTCGAGCACTGCCGCAAGCTCGCGCCGGCGATGCTCGTGAACAACCGCGTCGACGTGCACCGCGGCGGCATGGCGGGCTTTTCGCAGTCGAGCGAAGCGGTGGGCGACTTCGGAACGCCGGAGCAGGAGATCCCCGCGACCGGACTGCCGGGCGTCGACTGGGAAACCTGCATGACGATGAACGGGAACTGGGGCTACAACGCCTACGACACGAATTGGAAGTCGTCGCGTGAGATGGTCCGCATGCTCGTCGACGTCGCGTCGAAGGGCGGCAATTACCTGCTCAACATCGGGCCGCGCGCGGACGGGACGTTTCCGCCCGAGGCGGTCGAACGCCTGAAGGACATCGGCGCGTGGACCAAGCGCTACGGCGCCGCGATCTACGGAACCCAAGCGAGTCCGCTCGACGCGCTCACATGGGGGCGTTGCACGTTCAAGCGCCAGGGCGACGACACGTTGCTGTTCCTGCACGTGTTCGACACGCCGACGAACGGCGAACTCGTGCTTGCGGGCCTGGGCAACGAGCCGCTGTCGGCCGGGTACCTGTCCGGACCGCGCATCGCGCTGCCGGTCGAGCGCCGGGGCTCGGATCTGGTCGTCAAACTGCTTTCAGCGCCGCAGGGCGAGCACGCGTACGTTGTGACGCTCGGATTGAAGGGCGCGCCGATCGTCTACCGCGCTCCGCGCATCGAAGCGGCGAGCGAGATCTTCGTTCGCCCGTTGAAGATCGAGCTTTCGGTCGGAGCGGGGCTCACGGCGCACTACACGCTCGATGGTTCGACCCCCGACGAGCGCTCGCCGCAATACACGGCGCCTATCGAGCTCCTCGGTTCCGGGCTACTGCGCGCCGTCGGCGTGCACGCAGGCAAACCCGTGACTACCGTGGTCGAACGCGCCTTCACGCGCGTCGAGCCCACGCCCGCACTGGACGCAACCGGCGCCGCGCCGGGCCTGCGCCGCGAAGTCTTCAGCGGCGATTGGGAGCGCCTGCCGGACTTCGGCGCGCTCGCGCCGCGCTCTGTCGATGTCGTGGACACGATTGCAGTTCCGGCGCGCGAAGAGCGAGTTGGCGCGCGCTTCAGCGGGCTGATTTCCGTCGACCACGACGACGTGTTCGAGTTCGCGCTCACCAGCGACGACGGCAGCCGTGTGTGGATCGACGGCGCGCTCGTCGTCGACAACGACGGGTTGCACGGCACTGTCGAGGCCCGCGGGCGCGTTGCACTCGCCGCGGGCGCGCACGCGCTGCGCGTGGAGTGGTTCAACCGCACGGGCGGGGCCGAGCTCGGCTTGAAGGCGTCCCGCATCGGTCGACCTCTCGAGTCTGTCGCCGCGCGCGCGCTTCTGCATTTGCCCTGAGCACCGCCTTCGAAATGCACACGCGGCGCTCGCTCCCGTCTCACTTGGAGCGAACGCCGCGCTAGTGGGCTGATTCAAAATTTCGCCGCATATCTCAGGCGCCTCGCCGCCCCCCGCTGCGTTGCTCCGGTTCGGCGACCTATTCAGGTCGCCTGGAATCCTCGCGCCTTGCGGGGAGCGCCGAACCACCTGAAATCTGCGGCGGACTTTCGAATCAACCCACTAGTTGCGCCGGTCAGGACGGCGCGTTCTTCAAACGCGATGCGTCAGGGCAGGATCACGCTGTCGATCACGTGGATCACGCCGTTGCCGGCGAGCACGTCCGTCGCCGAAATCACCGCGCCGCCCACCGTGGCCGAGTCGCCCGACATCGCCACTTTCAGCGCCTTGCCGTTCAGCGTGGGCAGTTCCTTCGAAGCGAGCACGTCCTTGGCGAGCTTGCGGCCGCTGACGACGTGGAGCTTCAGGATCGCCGCGAGCTGATCCTTGTTCTCGGGCTTGAGCAGGTTCTCGACAGTGCCGGCGGGGAGCTTGGCGAACGCGGCGTCGGTCGGCGCGAACACCGTGAGCGGCTCCTTGCCCGAGAGCGCTTCCACGAGGCCCGCGGCCTTCGCGGCGGCGAGCAGCGTGTTGAACTTGCCCGTCGACTTGGCGGTCTCGACGATGTTCGGGCGCGGCAGGATCACCGCGTCGATGACGTGGATGACGCCGTTCGAGCACACGATGTCGGTCGTGACGACGCGCGCGCCGTCGATCGTGAGCACGGTCTTGCCGCCTTCACCCTTGGTGACTTCGAGACGCGCGGCTTGGCCGAGCACGGTCGGCGCGAAGTCGAGCTTCAGCGCTTCCGCGGCGGTGACGCGGCCCGCAACGACGTGGTAGGTGAGGATGTCCGCGAGCTTGCCCTTGTTCTCGGGCTTGAGCAGCGAGTCCAGCGTTCCCTTGGGGAGCTTGGCGAACGCGTCGTCGGTCGGGGCGAACACGGTGAACGGGCCGGGACCACTCAAGGTCTCCGTCAGGCCCGCGGCGCCGACGGCGGCGGCGAGCGTCTTGAAGCTTCCCGCTGCAACTGCGGTCTCGAGAATCGACTTGCCTTCCATATGCGCGTTGGCGGTCGTCGCGGACGAGCACGTGGACTGTTGCGGGAGCGGGGAGAGCGACAGAGCGAGAAGCGTGAGGAACATAGATTTCTTCCGTGGTTGCGGCGCAAACGCGCCGCCGGTGGTGTTCTTGGAATGCGGCGGAGCGCGGTGTCGTACCGGCAGAGTCCCCCGCGGAACGGGCAGGGCTTCGCGGCGCTGAGCGCGTTGGATTCGCGAATCTGATTCGAGGAGTGCGAATCCGGCAGGCCCGTCGCGGCGAACTGTCGAGCGATGAAACGCAGCCAATTCGCCCTCGCCGTCGGACTCGCCGGAAGCCTGCTGTGCGCAGCGTGCCTCCAGGACAACGTGGTCAACCGCTCACAACAGGACGCCGCTGAAGTGGACGCAACTGTCTTTGCAACGCCCGTCCGAGTCGGAGGAGACGAAGCCGCGAGCGTCGAGCGTACGCCCGGCGCCGGAGTCGATGGCGCGGATGTGTGGAGCTTCGACCGCTGCCGCATCACGACTGCGTTGCCCGCGGGGTATCCGGCCCCGACGCCTCCGGACGCGCTCGAGATCAAGCGCTATCCCAAAGCGCGGCGCGCGGAGTTCCGCGCTTCGATGTGGCCCGACATGGGGCGCAACGTGGCCTTCTGGCCGCTGTTCAACCACATCAAGGAGCGCGAAATCGCGATGACGTCGCCGGTCGAGATGGACTACAGCGGCGTCGACGGCGACGGCAAGATCCAGAAAGGGCCGTGGATCATGAGCTTCCTCTACCGCGAGCCGGAGATGGGCAAAGTGGAGGAGGACGGCTCGGTGAGCGTGGTCGACCGCGAGCCGGTGCTCGTGCTCTCGCTCGGACAGCGCGGCGAGTACGAGACCGAACGCGCCAACCAAGGCTTGGCGCAGATGCGCGAGTGGCTCGAGCGCGACGGGCGCTTCGAGGCCGCCGGTGCGCCGCGTTCGCTGTACTACAACGGCCCGGAGATGCGCGGCCGCGACAAGTGGTCGGAAGTGCAGCTTCCGATTCGGCGCCGCGCGGCCCGCGGCGGATAACGCGGCCCCGGACGGCGCGATGGGGGCGGCGCGAGAACCTTCGCGAAGGGCCTTGACATCACCCCGGATTCAGTCGAACATTCGTTTGAAACGAACGTTCGACTATGAGCCCCACCGAACACCGTGAGCGCCCGCCCGCGTTGACCCGCGAGCGTTTGCTCGATTCCGCCGAGCGCCACTTCTCCGAGCACGGTTTCGCGGGCGCGAGCCTGCGCGAGATCACCAACGACGCCGAGGCCAATCTGGCGGCGGTGAGCTACCACTTCGGCTCGAAGGAGGAGCTGTTTGTGGCGGTGATCGAACGCGTGATGGCGCCGATCAACCGCGAGCGGTTGGAGCTGCTCGACGCCGCCGAGGAGCGTGCGGCCGGCCGGCCGCTCGAGCTCGAGGAATTGATCGCCATCCTGGTCGGTCCGGTGCTGCGCTCGCACGCCGCGGAGGGCGGCGCGGGCTGTTCGCTGCGCCTGTTCGCGCGCGGGCAATTCGAGGACGCTTCGATGTGGAAACGCATCGCAGAGGGGCCGCTGAAGGTCATCAAGCCGCGGCTCGAGGCCGCGCTCGCGCGCTCGCTGCCGCACCTGAGCGCACAGGAAATCGCCTACCGCATGCACTTCATGATGGGCGCTGTGAAGAGCGCAGCCGGCGATCAGCACGCCCTGCGCGCCATGTCGCGTGGGCTGTGCGATCCCGACGACATCGAAGGGACGTTGGCGCAACTCGTCGCCTTCTTGGCGGCGGGAATGCGCGCCCCGAGCCTGGCGGCACGCCCTACTTCGGGCCCTCCTTCAGGCCGCTCTTCCGCACGCTCTTCCGGACGCTCCGCGCGTCGCGCCGATTCCAAGGAGAAGCCCAAGTGAACTTCGTCGCCCTCCAGATGCTGATCGGCGACCGCGCCAAGTACATCGGCATCCTCATCGGCATCACCTTCGCGTCGCTGCTCATCACGCAGCAGTCGGCGATCTTCACCGGGATCATGTCGCGCACCTTCGCGACGATCACGGACCTTCCGACGCCCGATGTGTGGGTGATGGACGAGAAGGTCCAGTACATCGACGACATCAAGCCGCTGCAGGACACCGAGCTGTACCGCGTGCGGGGCGTCGAAGGCGTCGAATGGGCCACGCCGCTCTACAAGGGCCTGCTCAAGGCGCGCCTGTCGAACGGCAACTTCCAGAGCTGCGTGGTGATCGGCGTCGACGACGCGACGTTGATCGGCGCGCCGATCCAGATGGTCGATGGACGTGTCGAGGACCTGCGCCAGAACGACGCGGTGATCCTCGACGAGCACAGCGCCAAGGGCAAGCTGGCGCGCGTGCAAGCGGACGGCTCGCGCGCGCCGCTGCGCATCGGCGACTCGCTCGAGATCAACGACCGCCGCGGCGTGGTGGTCGGGATCTGCAAGGTCTCGCGCACCTTCCAGTCGCAGCCGGTCGTCTACACGACGTTCTCGCGCGCGACGAGCTTCGCGCCGCGCGAGCGCAAGCTGCTCTCCTTCGTGCTGGCCAAGGCCAAGCCGGGCGTCGATCCGCTGGCGCTGTGCGCGCGCATCACCTCCGCTACCGGTCTGCGCGCGCACACCCGCGAAGACTTCAAGTGGATCACGATGCAGTACTTCCTCAAGTACACCGGCATCCCGATCAACTTCGGCATGTCCGTGCTGCTGGGCTTCCTCGTCGGCACGATCATCGCCGGGCAGACGTTCTTCAATTTCACGCTCGACAACCTGAAGCACTTCGGCGCGCTCAAGGCGATGGGGGCGACCAACGGCCGGCTCGTGCGCATGATCCTGCTGCAGGCCCTGCTCGTCGGCTCGCTCGGTTGGGGCATGGGCGTCGGCGGCGCGGCGACGTTCGGACGCTTGACGTCGAGCACGGAACTCGCCTTTCGCATGCCCTGGCAGTTGCTCGCCATCAGCGGCGGCGTGGTGCTGATCATCTGCTCGATTTCCGCCCTGATCTGCATCTGGAAGGTCGCACGGCTCGAGCCCGCGATCGTGTTCAAGGGTTGAGGCGCGCCATGCAAACCGCTGTCAACTTGCGTGGAGTGAAGAAGTCGTACGGCGCGGGCGAGTCGCGCGTGCCGGCGCTGCGCGGCATCGACTTGGACGTGAACGCTGGCGAGCTGCTGATGCTCGTCGGGCCGTCCGGTTGCGGAAAGACGACGCTGATCTCGGTCATCGCCGGCATCCTCGATCAAGACGAAGGTCAGTGCTCGGTGTTCGGCCGCGAAATGGGCGGACTGCGCGGCGCGCAGAAGGCGCTGTGGCGCGGCGCGACGCTCGGTTTCGTGTTCCAGGCCTTCAACCTGCTGCCCTCGTTGACGGCGGCCGAGAACGTCGCGGTGCCGCTGCTGTTGCGCGATGTTCCGCGCCGCCAGGCGGTCGCGAAGGCGCGCGAGATGCTGGAGCGCGTCGGGCTCGGCGCACGCACCGAGTCGCGCCCGTGGCAGCTTTCCGGCGGGCAACAACAGCGCGTTGCGATCGCGCGCGCGCTCGTGCACGAACCGCGCCTGATCGTGTGCGACGAACCGACCAGCGCGCTCGACCACCAGACCGGCGCGTCCGTGATGGAACTGATGCGCTCTGTCGCACTCGGCGGCGAGCGCACGCTCGTCGTGGTGACGCACGACGCGCGCATTTTCTCGTACGCCGACCGCATCGCCGTCATGGACGACGGCCGCATCTCGAAGATCGTCGACTCCGCGAACCAGCTCTGAACCGCTCCGACACCACAGGCTTCGCCATGATCGTCAAGTACCTCATTCCGCTGCTCGCCATCGCCGGCGTCGCCACCGCTACGCGCACGGTGATCCAGACCGCGCAGACGCCCACGCCTCCGCCGCCGGCGGTCGAACCTGCGCGCGCGCCGTTCGATTCGTACATCGCGGGCGCAGGCATCGTCGAAGCGAGCTCGGAGAACGTCGCCATCGCGGCGCTGGTCCCCGGCGTGGTCACCGAAGCGCCCGTGGTCGTCGGGCAGGACGTGCACGCCGGAGACTTGCTGCTGCGCATCGATGTGCGGGATTTGGAGGCGCAGCTCGAGATCGAACGAGCGGCGGTCGACGCGGCGCAGGCGCGCGTCGAGCGTCTGAAGTCCTTGCCGCGCGTCGAAGACCTGCGCGCCGCGGAAGCGCGCCTGGTCGAGTCGCAGGCTGCGTTGACCGAAGCGCGCGACCAGCTCGCGCTAGCCGACGCGATCAGCGATCCGCGTGCGATGAGCCGCGAAGAGCGCAACCGCCGCCGCGCAGCTGTGGAGACCGCGAGCGCGCGCCTCGCGGCGGTGCAGGCGGCGCTCGATCTTCAGCGCGACGGCGTGTGGAAGCCCGACCTCGCCGTGGCGCAGGCGGAGCTTGCGCAGGCGGCGTCGCGTGTGCGCTCGATCGAGATCCAGATCGAACGTGCGGCCGTGCGGGCGCCGATCGACGGGCGGCTGTTGCAGGTCAACGTGCGCAGGGGCGAGTACGCGCCGCTGGGCGTGCTCGCGCGGCCGCTGATGGTGCTCGGCGCCGTCCGCGAGCTGCACGTGCGCGCCGATCTCGACGAGAACGACGCCTGGCGATTCCGCGAAGGCGCGCGCGCGTACGCCTTCGTGCGCGGCAACCGCGAGCTCAAGACGCCGCTCGAATTCGTGCGCGTCGAACCGTACGTCGTGCCCAAGCGTTCGCTCACCGGCGAGAGCACCGAGCGTGTCGACACACGTGTGCTGCAGGTGCTCTACCGCTTTGATCCCGCCGCGATGAAGGTCTACGTCGGTCAGCAGGTCGACGTGTTCGTCGAGGCGCCGCCGATCGGAGGCGGGCAGTGACTCGTGCGAGTTGCCGCAACCTCGCGGCGGGAGCGGCGGCGCTTTGGCTGTCCGCCTGCGCGGCAGTCGGACCTGACTACACTGCGCCGCAGGTGGAAGCTCCCGCGGAGTGGGGCCAGGACACGACCACCGCGCCGCAGCCCGTCCTCCTCGACCGCTGGTGGAGTTCGTTCGGCGACGCGCAGCTCGACGCGCTCGTCGAGCGCGGCTTGAGCGCCAGCCCGCAGCTCGAACTCGCGCTCGCGCGCGTGGCCGAGGCCCGCGCCGTGCTCGGCGGTTCGCGCGCGGAATTCTGGCCGCAGGTCGATGGCGCGGCGTCGTTCGAGCGCTTTCGGCGCAGCACGCTCAACCAGGGCGGCGCGCCGTTCTTCGGGCAGCGCGACATCTCGAGCTGGAGCGTGGGCTTCGACGCGCGCTGGGAGCTCGACCTGTTCGGCGGTCTGCGGCGCGGCGTGGAAGCGGCGTTCGCCGACGCGCAGTCGCTCGACGAAGCGCGCCGTGCTGCTGCGGTCAGCCTGGTGGCCGAGATCTCGCGCAACTACGTCGAGTTGCGGGTGCTGCAACAACGCCTCGCCACGGCGCGCCAGCGCATCGAGGTGCAGGCCGAGACGGCGCAGATCGTCGTGCTCCGCGCCGATGCGGGCGTGGCGAGCGAACTCGACTCCACACGCGCGCGCGCTCAGGTCGCCGCGGCGCGCGCCGATGCTCCCGCGCTCGAAGCGCAGGTCGCCGCGCGCATCCATCGGCTCGGCGTGCTCGTGGGCGCTGCGCCGTCGGCGCTGGAAGCCGAACTCGGAGAGGCTGGCGCGATTCCGCTCGCGCGCCTCGCGCTCGCTGTCGCGCAGCCCGTCGACGTGCTCGCGCAACGCCCGGACGTGCGTCAGGCCGAGCGAGCCTGCGCCGCCGCCAGCGCGCGCCTGGGCGTCGCCGTGGCGCAGCGCTACCCGCGCGTTTCGCTCGGCGCCGGTTTCGGCTGGCTCGCGAACGAGACGGACGACCTGTTCGACGCGGCGGCCTTGCGCGGATCGATCCTGCCTTCCTTGTCGCTGCCGATCTTCGACGCCGGGCTGCGCGCGGCGCAGGTCGGGGCCGCGACGGCGCGCGAAGAGCAGGCGCTGGCGCAGTTCCGCGTGGTGGTGCTCGGCGCGCTCGAGGAAGTGGAGAACTCGCTGGCCGCACTCGGCGCGGCCTCCGCACGGCGCGCTGCGTTGCGCGAGTCGCTGACCGAACAGCGGCAAGCGGCGTCGTACGCGCGCGAGCTCTACGTCGGAGGCGTGGCCGACTTCCTCACGGTGCTCGACGCCGAGCGCGAGCGTTTTGCGCTCGAGGACCGCTACCTGGAGAGCGAGGGCGAACTCGCGCTGCAGTTCGTCGCGCTCGCCAAGGCCCTCGGCGGTGGGTGGAGCGACGACCGCGCCGACGCAGTCGCCGCGCGCTGAGCGCCGAACGGCGTGCTGCGCCGCGGGCTCGTCCGCGGTAACGTCATTCGCACCGATGCTGCGACTGCGCGCCCTTCTCGTTGTGCTCGCCGCGAGCGCCTGTACGCGCGAAACGGCCGGTCCGTCGCCCTCGAACTCGCGCGCGACCTCGGCTGAGAGTGCGCCGGTCGCCGCGCCCGATGGGATGCTCTGGATCCCCGGCGGCGAGTTCACGATGGGCTCGACCGACGGATTGCCCGACGAGCGCCCGCCGCACCGCGTGCGTGTCAGCGGCTTCTTCCTCGACGCGACCGAGGTCACCAACGCGCAGTTCCGCGCCTTCGTCGAAGCGACGGGCTACGTCACGATCGCCGAGCGGCCGCTCGACGCCGACGAGTTGATGCGCCAAGCGGGCCCGGGCGCGCAGCGGCCCAGCCCAGAGGATCTGCAGCCGGGTGCGCTCGTGCTCGATCAGGCGCAGACGAACGGTTGGTGGTGGAAGTGGCAGCCCGGCGCTTCGTGGCGCAAACCCGACGGAGTGAACGCGCTCGCGCCGGAGCACGACACGCTGCCTGTCGTGCAAGTCGCGTGGGACGACGCGCGCGCGTACTGCGAGTGGGCGGGCAAGCGCCTTCCGACGGAAGCGGAGTGGGAGTACGCGGCGCGCGGCGGACTCGAGCGGCAGCGCTACGTGTGGGGCGCCGACAAGACTCCCGGCGGCGCGCACATGGCGAACATCTGGCAGGGCCGTTTTCCCGAGCACAACCGCGTCGAAGACGGCTTCTTCGGCGCCGCGCCGGTGAAGTCGTTCCCGCCGAACGGTTTCGGGCTCTACGACATGTCCGGCAACGTGTGGGAGTGGGTTGGCGACTGGTATCGCCCCGACACGTACGCCAAGCGCGGTGAATCGAGCGTGGACCCGACCGGCCCCGAGTCGAGCTACGACCCGCAGGAGCCGAACGCGCCCAAACGCGTCAACCGCGGCGGGTCGTTCCTGTGCAGCGACAACTACTGCATCGGCTACCGCCCGAGCGCGCGCATGAAGTCGAGCCCCGACACGGGGCTGTTCCACACCGGCTTCCGCTGCGCGCTCTCTGCGCCGCGCGAGAAATCCGCAGAGCGTTGAAACCAAAGCGGCGATTCGTGTTGATAGAGCGCGCAAGATGGAACCACTCGCCCCAACACCGCTTCTCGCTCTGGCGCGTCCGCCCCGCGAAGTCCCGTTCCGCACCGCGCTCGCGCTCCGACTGTGCGAGACGATGGTGCAAGGGGGATCCGCTGCGCTGGCGGTGTTCGGTGCGGTGACGATCTTCCTGCTCGCCAACGCGGACATTGCCTCGTTGTGGCGCTACCGCGGCGAGTTGGAGCGCGTCGAGGCGCGCGTCACGGCGGTCGAGGACACAGGCAAGGGCGAAGGTGGCGGGCGTCGCTCCGGCCGCAGCCGTCCGATCCAGCGCTTCAGCTTCGAGTTCGACCACGCCGGCTGGCGCTGCAGGGCGACGTCGTACTCGAGCACACTGCGCGTGGAGCCGGGGGCCTCGGTCGGCGTCGAGTTTCCGCGCGAACAGCCGGAGCACGCGCGGATCGTCGGCATGCGCTCGGACGTGTTCGGCCCCGACGCGTTGTTGTTCCTGATCGCGCCGGCCATCGCGAGCTTCCTGCTCGGCTGGGGCCTCGTGCGGTCCTCGCATGCGCTCCGCCTCGTACGCACAGGAAGCATCGCGCCGGGCGTCGTGCAGTCCGTCGATCGTCGGCCGGGCCGCAAGCAGCGGCGTTCGCGCCAAGTCTGCGTGGAGTTCGAGTCCGAGCCAGGCCACAACGCCTTCGTCGAATTCAGCACCTCGCAGCCAGCGCGCTTCTTCGTGGGGCAGCACGTGCACGTGCTGTTCGACGCCCGTCAGAGTGCGCGCAGCCGCGTGGTCGAGGATCTTTCCTTCGAGTTGCCGCTCGACGGACGCGGGCGGATTGCGGAGGTCGGTTTCTCGCGACTCGCGCGTTATCTCGTCGCCCCGGGCCTGTGCGTCGTCGCGCTGCTCGTGGCGCTCGTCCTCGCCTGAAACGCGCCGCTACTCCAACCGGCGCAACAGTTCGCGCTCGGCCTCGCTGCGCGCGTTTCCGAGCACGCTGCGCGCGCGTTCGAGACGCTGCTCCTGCGGCGTGGCTTCCACCGCGGCCCATGTCGTGTGCACCCGCA
The DNA here is from genome assembly GCA_016795325.1 of Planctomycetota bacterium. Taxonomy (GTDB): domain Bacteria; phylum Planctomycetota; class UBA1135; order UBA1135; genus WYBT01. The sequence continues at coordinate 34,511 of JAEUHY010000026.1, read as the reverse complement.
GCGCTTCATCTGCGCCGGCGAGCTTGGCGCGCAGCTCCTCGTCGCTCGGCTTCGCGCTGAGCCAAGCGCGCGCGGTGTCCGCGGGGCTCGTCCAACCGTCGCCGTCGACGTCGACGAACACCGGATTGGTCGCGGCGAGCGTGTAGGGATTGGTCTGCGGCCAGTGCGGGCCTCGCGCGGCGTCGCCGGTCGCCACGCACACGATCCACGCATCGTGCGGCGGCGTCGCGAGCGCGAACTCGAAGCGCGCATCGGTCGGTTCTCCCTCCGCGGCGGAAACCGCGCGTTTTCCGCGCTCGACGCCGTTGACGAACAGCTGCACGTCGCGGGCGCGGATCCAACTCGGCGCCTGCACGCGCAGCGCGACCTTCAGCGGCTCTCCAGCGCGCGCGGGTTGCGCCGTGTCGCCCATGCGCCAGCGGCCGTCGACCTCGACGGTTGCGAAAAGCCCCATGCCGATCGACGTGCGGCCGTTCTTGATCGCCTGGCAGGCAGCGTCGACGTCGAGCTGCGCCGGGTCGTCGGTAGCGCTCGGAAAGTACGTGCGGCCCTGTCCGACGGGCTCGCCGACGGTGTGCGAGTCCGACGAACCGACGGCGAAGATGCGCACGCCGCGGTTGAGCAGCGCGAACCAGTCGCGGAACAGCAGCGTCGGTTCGAGTTCCTCCGTCGTCGCGTTGATCAGTTCGGTGGCGTCGACCGGCAGCGCGAGCGGCGGGTCGAAGCGGCCGAGCAGGTGGTCGAGGTGGTGGTTGCCGAACGGGCTGTCGGTGTGGCTGGGCCAGCGCGGGTGGTTGAGGATCACGACCTGCGCGCCCTTGGCGCGGATGCCCTCCACGATCTTCAGGTAGTCCTCGAGCTTGTGCGGCGGGATCTCGTCCGTGGCGCGCAGCGGGAAGCCGTTGAAGTGCCCGACCTTCGTCGTGACTTCGTTGCCGACCACGGCCGTGTAGAAGCGCGAGAGTCCGAGCGCGCGCTGGAACGGGACGTAGTCGATGTTGTGGTTGTGGTCCGTCGCGATCGCGAGCTCGACGCCTTCGCCGGCCAGCGTGACCTGGCGCTCCTCCGCGCTCGCGTCCCCGTGTCCGCTGAACTGCAGCGTGTGGATGTGCGTGTCGGCGGCCGCGAAACCGCGCGTGTCGACTTCGCGTCGCAGTGCGAGCTCGACTTCGTCTGCGCCGTCGGCGCCCAGCTCGAGCGCGCGGGTCGCCAAGCTCCATTCGGCGCCGCGCGTGGCGTGCAACGTGTACTTGCCGGCCGCGAGTTCGAACGCCGCGCCCTGCGGACCGACGTAGATCACGCCGGCGCGCACCGCGGTGTGCGGCGACTCGCCGTAGTAGATCGGCGCGGGCTTGCCCGCGGCGTCGATCACGCTCACACGCGCCGGGAGAGCTTCGTTGGTCGCGGCGTTGCGCACACGCACCCGCACCGGCCGCGTGGAGTACAGCTCGCGCTGCGAGCGTTCGACGAGCCGCACGGCGCCGATCACGACGTCGTCCTTGGGATCGTCGGGTTCGAAGCTGAGGACGTTGGGGCCGTTGACGAACGCTCCGGCGGGCACGGCGTAGGCGCGCGTCTGCAGCTCGACCGCCGCTTTCAGGCGCGCAAACTCGACGCCGTTGGCTTTCAGTCGCCACACGCCGTCGATGCTGCGCTGGTCGACGAACAGCGTCCATTCGGCGGCGTTGGCGGCGCCCTCGAACTTCAGCTCGAGCACGCTTCCCTGCGGTTCCGGCGTGGTTTCGGGCCAGTCGCGCACCACGTCGTTGCCCAGGTGGACGCGGCGCGCCTCAAGCACACGTTCACCTTGCGGCGCCGGGAGCACCGCTGCGGCGGTGAGCAGGGCGCTGCTGACGACAACCAGTGCGACGCGGCGAGTTCTGGGGGTGACGATCATGGGCAGAGAGCGTGACTGCGCTGCATCAAGCGCTGATGATGGGCGTACTCTAGTTGAGTCCTGCGCTCCCCCAAGTCCCGCGCGATCTGACGCTTCGCCCGTAGATGGCCAGACTCCTTTCCGCTGCGCTGCTGCTCGCCTTTGCACCCTGTGTCTGGGCGCAGACGTTCGGTCCGTGGCGCGCGCTCGGTCGCTTCGATTTCGAGCTGAACAAACAAGGCATCGGCGAGGTGCTCGCGCCCGAGAAAGCCGGCAAGGGCGCGCCGTCGGTGCTCGAGGGGCCCGACTTCGGTGCGAGCTTCAAGGGCAGCGGCGGAGAGGCCGTGAAGTGGCGACTGCTCGGGGACGCGTTCGCGAACAACACGCTCGACTGCGGCGAGTTCGACCTCAACGCGCTCGTGCCGCCGCCCGCCAGTCGCGATGGGAAGGTCGAAGCTGCGGCGGTGTACCTCTACCGGCGCATCGACTGCGACAGCGAGAAGGAACTCGCCGTGTGGATCGGCTCCGACGATGCGCTCAAGCTCTGGCTCAACGGCGCGGTGCTCGTCGAAGCCAATCTCGCACGCGGCCTCGGCGAGCAGGACCACTTCGTGCGCCTGAAGTTGCGCGCCGGCCCCAACCATCTGGTGGCCAAGGTCGGCAACGTCGTCGGCGCCTACAAATTCCGCATCCGGCCCTGGGAGAAGATCGAGCAGAGCGCGATCAACGAGGCGATCGACCGCGGCTGCGATTTTCTGATCCGCCGCCAGCTGCTCGACGGGTCGTGGGGCGTGTGGGAGGAGTGGGGCGCAGGCCACACAGCGTTCACCGCGTACACGCTGCTCAAGTGCGGCGTTCCACGTGCCCATCCGGCCGTGCGCAAGGCGCTCGCGTTCGTGCGCGAGAACGAGATGGACACGGTCTACGGCCTCTCGTGCGCGCTGCTTGCGTTCACGACCGCCGACGATCCGGGCGACCGCGGGTTGATCGAAGATGCGACCGCGCGGCTGGTCGCGCTGCAGACATCGACGGGCCTGTACGACTATCCGCTGTATCCGCACGGCGGACAGCCGCCGCCGGACATGTCGAACACGCTGTATGCGGCGCTTGCGCTGCGCGCAGCCGTCAAGAGCGATGTGGCGGTGCCCGACGCTGTGTGGGCGAAGCTCGCCGCCGGCGTGCTGCGTTGCCTCGAGCCGGCCAAGGAATTCGTCGATCTCGAGGGCCGCAAGCGCAAGCTCGCCGGCTTCGGGTACCGCATGCAGGAGGGCGCGTTCGGCTCGACCACCACCGCCGGACTGTCGGTGCTGGCGATCTGCGAAGAGCTCGGCGGCCGCACGATTCCCGCCGCGACGAAGACCAAAGCCGCGGCCGCAAAGGAACTCGCGTTGGCTTGGCTCGCGCGCAACCTCGCCTGGAGCGTCAACCCGCACCACGGCGAGGGCCATCACTACTTCTGGATCTACGGAGTCGAGCGCGTCGGCGCGCTGTACCAGCTCGAGCGCATCGGCGAAGTCGACTGGTACTGGGACGGCGCCGCGTACCTGCTGCGCACGCAGGCCGATGACGGACACTGGAATCCGCACGGCTGGGCGCACCACGAATACCTCGACACGCACCTCGCGCTGCTGTTCCTCAAGAAGGCGACGGCGCCGCGGCTCAGCGGTGAAGTCACCGCCAAACCCAACGTGCTCGAGACGCCGGAGCTCGCTGGGCAGCCGCGTTTGCGCATCACAGGCGATGTGCAGCTCACGATGTGGATCAGCGCGCTCGACGACGCGCTCGCCGCGACGTATGCGAAGGACGGGCTGATCGATGTCGAGCGCGTCGAGTACTACGCGCGAGCGGAAGGCGAAGGCGAGAGCGAGCGTCTGCTCGGCATGGTGAAGGGCGCGCCCGTCAAACGCGGCGAACTGCAGCGTTTCGCGTTCCGCCACGGCTTCGAGCGGCGCGGCAAGTGGCGCGTGTGGGCCAAGCTGTTCCTGCGCACGCCGGGCGAGGCGGCGGAGGCGGCCGCGCAGGAGTTCGAGACCCCGCAGCTCGAACTCGACGTGCAGGTGGCGGCCGGTTCCCTGCATCTGGAGTACGCCGGCGATCGCGCGCGCAACGTGCTGTTCGACGCGCGCGGCAAGTTCGCTTGTTCGAGCCAGTTCGAGGGCGAGAGCCCCGAGCGTGTGTGCGACGGCAGCTTCGAACTGCGCTGGCGCGCGAAGCCCGACGACGAGAAGCCCTGGCTGCGCATCACGCTCGACCGACCGCTCAAGGCCGAGAAGCTGCTCCTCACGCACGCGTTGCCGCGCGGCGTGCACAGCGCCGCGGCGCGCGCCTCGAAGGTCGCCGTGGTGGTCAACCAGAAGGAGCACTTCAGCCTGGACCTCGACCCGGACGTGATGGCGAAGTCCGTGCTGGAGTTCGGCGCGGTCCTGCTGGTCAAGGAGCTCGAAGTGCGCGTGCTCGAGTGCCGCGACCGCAAGCTCGGCTCGGACCCGGTAGGGTTTTCCGAGTTGGAGCTGCAGCGGGCGCGCTGAGGCGCGTTGCGCCGGCGCTACGCGCTCGGGCGTAGTGCGGCGCCGTTGATCGATTCGCGTTCATCGGGGACACTCTTCGCCCTCGAATTCCGCTTCGATCCATCGCCACCCCCAGCACCTCAACCATGGTCTTCGAACAGCAGCTCACCAAGGTCCTCTCCCAGGACGGATTCCTCGCGGCCCTCGACCAGAGCGGTGGCAGCACGCCCAAGGCGCTCAAGCTCTACGGAGTGCCGGAGACGGCCTACTCGGGCGAAGAGGCGATGTACGCCAAGGTGCACGAGATGCGCACGCGCATCATCACCTCGCCGGCCTTCAACGGCGATCGCATCCTCGGCGCGATCCTGTTCGAGAACACGATGGACCGCCAGATCCGCGGTCAGGGCTCGGCCGAGTACCTGTGGAACGAGAAGCGCGTCGTGCCGTTCCTCAAGGTCGACAAGGGCCTCGCGGCGGAAGCGGACGGCGTCCAGCTGATGAAGGACATGCCCGACCTCGACAAGCTGCTCACGCGCGCCAAGCAACACAGCGTGTTCGGCACGAAGATGCGCTCGGTCGTCAAGCAGGCGAACGCGGCCGGCATCGCCAAGATCGCGGCGCAGCAGTTCGAGTACGGCATGAAGATCGTCGACGCGGGCCTGGTGCCGATCCTCGAGCCGGAAGTCGACATCGACTGCCCGAACAAGGCCGAGGCCGAGCGCCTGCTCGAGCACGAGCTTGTGGGCCGCCTCGACGAGCTCGAGGGCGACCAACTCGTGATGCTCAAGCTCACGATCCCCGAGGTGGACAACTTCTATTCGCGCCTGATCGAGCACCCCAACGTGGTGCGCGTGGTCGCGTTGTCGGGCGGTTACAGCCGGCTCAAGTCGAACGCGCGTCTGGCGCGCAACGAAGGCATGATCGCGAGCTTCAGCCGCGCGCTTTCGGAGGGCCTCAGCGCCAAGCAGAGCGACGCGGAGTTCAACGCGGCGCTCGACGAAGCGATCCAGAGCATCTTCGACGCCTCGCGCACCTAAACAACTCGACGAGACACAGCACGAGCGGCGGCCGCGGCTCCAACGACGCCCGGCCGCCGCTCTTTCGTTGGTGCGCGGCCCGACGGCGTGCGCCTCGATCAGCCGGCTGCGCGCGTGCGCAGAACCCGCACGCGGGTCACGTTGCGTTCGCCGACGCGCTCGTAGCGCACGTCGGGCGTCAGACGGCGCAGCATGTCGAGGCCGCGGCCGCCCACGGGGGCGCTGGCTAGGTCGACGAACGGGGCGGGCGGCGCGGCGCGCGTCGGATCGAAGGCTGCGCCGCCGTCGTCGACGAGGAGCTCCACGCTCTCGAGCGTTGTCTCGACGCGCAGGCCGAGCTCCTCGGCGCGCGTCTCGCGGCCCTGCAAGGCGTGACGGATCGAGTTCGTGACCAGCTCTTCGAGCGCGAAATCGATGGCGTGGATCACCTGCGGCTCGACGCCCTCGCGCGCGAGCCACTCGCGCACTGCGGCCGCCGCGGCGGGCAGCGCTGGCAGTTCGGGGCGCAGGCTGCGCTGGAACACGCTGCGCACGGCCGCGGTCCTCAGCGCGTCGGGCTCGAGAGCAATGCCCGCGCGCCGTCGACGTCGGCCGCGACCGGGATCAATTCGTCGATGGCGCTGTGGGTCAGGGCTGTGGTGACCACCTGGCCGCTCGCGACGAGCACCATGCGCACGCCGGCGCGCTGCAGCGCCTTGGCGGCCGAGAGCAGCATGCGCACGCCCATCGAGCTGAGGAACTCGACCTGTGTGAGGTCGACGATCACCGGCTTGCGCCGGGCGACCACCGCGGCGTTGAACTGCGATTCGACGGCGTCGACGCCAGCACTGTCGAGGCGGCCCTGGAGCGCAACGTGCTGCTGGTCCGCGGCCGTCGACACGATCTGGAGCTTCATGGCGACAGCGTAGCGTCAAACGCCGGCGCGCAGCGCCACGCTGAGCAGCGTGAAGTCGTCGTCGAACGCGCCTGTCTTTGCAGTTTCTTGAAGTTTGCGCTGGAGCGTCGCCGGCGTTTCGAAACGCTCGCGCTCGATGAACTGCTCGAAGGACTCGAAGCTCGCCGGCTCCTGCGAGCGCCGCTCGAATTCGAACACGCCGTCGCTGAACACCAGCAGGCGCGAGGGCGCGCTCAACTGCAGCTCAGCCTCGCGGTAGGCGCGGTCTTCGATGGTTCCCAGCGGCGGATTCTTCGTGTGCAGGCGCTGCAACGGACCCGCTCCCAGCAGCAGCGCCGGCGGATGTCCGGCCGAGGCGTAGCGCAGCTTGCGCGTCGTCACGTCGAGCACGCCGTACCAGGCCGTCAGGTACATGCCGCCGTGGCTCTCCATCGGAAAGCTGCGGCCCAATTGCTCGAGCACTTGCGAGGGCGCGCCGAAGTCCGCGCGCGGCAGCGTCTGGTTGCGCAGCACGTTGAGCACCGAGGCCGAGTGCATGGCCGGGCCGACGCCGTGGCCGCACACGTCGAGCACGTACAGCGCCAAGCGTGCGCGGTCGAGCCAGTGGTAACCGAGCAGATCGCCGCCCAGCGCGGCGCAGGGCTGGTAGGCCCATTCGATGCTGAGCGCGCCGACGTTCAGCGGACCGGGAATCAGCGCCGACACGTAAGCGCGCGCCTTGCGCAGGTCCTGGGCGAGCCCGACTTCGCGTGCGACCTCCGCGCGACTGCGCAGTTCGTGGCGCAGGAGCTGATCGCCCACCTGCAACACGGCGCCGACGTGGAGCTCGAGCGCGCCTCGCACGCGCTCGCCTTCGACGAAGGAGCCGTTGGTCGAGCCCGTGTCGATCACGAACACCGCCTCGCCGCGCAACTCGACCCGGCAGTGCACACGCGACACGGACGGATCGTCCAGTCGAATCGAAACTCCCGCGTCGCGGCCGACCGTGTGGGCGCCGGTGAGTTCGAAGCGTTCGCCGCGCGCGCGGCCCTCGAGCACGAGCAGGTAGTGCGCGTCGTCCGCGGCGCGCGAGGGCGCGGCGGGCAGCGAGGTGATCGTCTTGTCGACGTAGTTGGAATCGTCCATGGCCCGGAGCGGCCGAGAAGCGTAGCGCGCGACGTTCTTTATATGAGCCGTCGCGCGCTGCGGCAGGCGAGCTCGGCGCGCTCCGTTCGCACGAGAGCGCGCAGGCCCGCGCTCGCCTGCGTCACTCCACGCGCAGATTGCCGAGCTTGAACTCTTCGGGGCCCCAGCCGTCGCCGAACACACGCTCGAAGCGCAGCGCGGCAGGAACCCACTCGTTCCCCGCGCGCGCGAAGTTGACGTCCAGGCGCTCGCCGCCTTGCTGCGTGCGCACGACAAGCCAATCTTCGCCCAGCTTTTTCCAGGTCAGCTCGAGCGGGCCGCCCGTGCGCCGTTCGATCTCGACCACGCGGCCGTCGCGCACGAGCACGCTCGCCAGGCGCGAACCTTCGATCGCGATGCGACCCTTGGCGTCGGGCGCGCCGATCGTCGCGTTGGCGAACGCGCGCTCGAAGCTCGCGCGGCCGTTGAAGTCGCGCCCGGCCCACAGGCGCAGCCGGTCGTCGAGCACCATGCCCAGGGCCAGGCGCTCGATGTCGGAGAGCGCGCCCTCGAGCTCGAAACGGTACGAGCTCCAGCTGCGCTCCCAGGGTCGGAACCCCGTGTAATCCGCGAGCTCGAGTTCACCGCGCACCTGCTTGCGGCCCAGCCACACGTCGTCGGTGGCCGGCGTCTGTGCTTCGATGCGCGCGCGAAGACGCCGCGGCTGCGTCGGGTAACGCCAACCGAAGTCCCAGGCGGCGCGCAGCGTTTCGACGCCCTCGCCCGTGGGCGCCGCGTCCGCGGTCGGCGCCGGCGCAGGCGCAGCGCTGCGGCGCACGTCGAACACGCGCAGCAGTTTGCGCTCGAACACGACGCCGCCGGCGCCGCGCTGGCTGCGGAACGCAACCGGCAGCGCCAGGCCCGGCTCGAACTCGACGTAGTCGAACTCGGACTTCGAGTTCCCGTCCGCCATGGTGCGTTGCGTCACGACCCAGCCGCTGGCGAGCTCGCGCGTGCGCCACGCGTAGTTGTCGAGTCGCTCGCGATCACCGCTCGCGCACAGTCGTCCGTCGCGGAAGCTGAAGTTGGGCAGGAACTCGCCGTCGGCGCCGGAGGTCGAGCCGCTCCAACCCGTGCCCTGTCCCTTCCACCAGCCCGGTCCGTCGAGTTCGAACACATCGACGCCGAGCGAGCGCGCGCGCGTGCGGGCCAGCAACTCGTCGGCGCTCGGCCGCAGCAGGTCGGCGAGCATCTCGACGAACGCTTCACGCGCTTCGCGCTCGAGATCGGCCGCCTTTCCGCGCTTGGGAGGATCGACTTGCAAGCGCGCGGCGCCGCTGGTGTCGAGTTCGAACGTGCCGCCGCCGGCGACTTCGAAGGGCATTTCCTTGCCGTTCGCTTCGAAGCGGCGCTCGGTCGCGGCGTACTCGAAGCGGCCCGCGAGCTGCGGCAGCGGCGCGTCCCAGCGCATCCAGTCCGCGTAGAGCTCGCGGAAGCGGCGTTCGTCGGCCTGCGCGTCGGCTGGCGCCACGTAACACCAGTCGACAAGTTCGAGTTTGCTGACCTCGAGGCCTTCGATGGTCTCCTCCGGCGTGTACGGATTCAGCGCCGGGAGCTGGGACACGATCCAATTCCGCACTTCGCCCGCGCGAAGTCGCACACCGAGCAAGGTGTCGCCGTTGCGCGGCGAGTTGCACGTGGCCCGGAAGAGCACGTCGACGTCGAAGGCCTCGGGGTTGCGCAACTCGACGCGCATGGCCTTGACCTTCACGCCCTGGTGGTTGACCGAATCGACGGCCTTGGGGCCGTCGATCGCGAGCTTGGGCTTCGCAGGCGGCGAGCTGGGCCACGGCGCGCTCCACAGCGCGCTCGTCACCCGCGCTTCGAAGCGCACGTCGGCGTCGTACCAGCGCAGCAGCAGCGGATAACGCTCTTTGCCGCCCGCGGCGATGGGCCGTCCGTAGCGGCGCACGTGCGGGATCAGCACGCGCTGCACGGCGAACGTCGAGGACGCCACGCCCTTCTTCTTCGACTTGGTGACGAGTTCGAACGTCAGCGGTTCGGCGGGCTTCGACGAGCCGTTGCGCACCTCGACGACGACGAGCGTGCCGCCTGCGCCGAGTTTGGACTCGACGACCGAGCAGGACAGCGCGGAGAGTTCGTGGTCAGCCTCGAGCGCACGCTCGGTCGGCGTCGTCGGTGCGAGGCAGAGCCCAGCGCACGAAGCGCTGGCGAGCAGGTTCAGCAGGACTCCCAGGACAGGCATGGCGATCCCTTGTTTGGGGTTGGGAGGGGGCGCCCAAGTGGAGCAAAACGCGCTCCGATTCCGATGGCCTGGCGCCAGAGCGCGAGTTCTCGCACGTGTTCAGGCTCGCAGAAACGCAGCGCGGCGCCGCCTCGGGAAGAGGCGACGCCGCGCAGCTTCATCACGTACGCACTGCGCGCATCAAGGCGCCAGAGTGAACTCCAGCGCGTTGCTGAGGTTGGTCGTCTTCGACGCCGGCGGATCGCGGTACCAGGCCTGCGCATTCACGACCTGACCGGCGCTGTACGGCGCGCCGAGCGCCGTCGGATTGGCGGCGACGAAGGCGAGCCAATCCTGGCTGTACGCGCCGTCGCAGGCGTTCGCCGTGCCGCCGCTCACCAGTCCGCCCATGCGCTGTGTCGGCGACTTCACGCAGATGAAGCTCGAACCGGCGCCCCACGGAGCGATCGCCTGGCCCGAGAGGCCGTAGAAGAAGAGGCCCTGCTTCTGGCCCTCGACGCTCGCGACATCGAGCGTGAAGCCGGAGCTGGCCGCGACGCTCGGCGTGCCCGTGGCGCTGATCGACGGCACGCAGCCGTTCGTCGACGTGCCCGCGGTGCAGTACGTCGTGGGCGGAGGCGTTCCCGGCGGCGCGAAGGTCGCCGCCGAGAACGTGCCCGAGCCCGTGAACGGCGAGGGCAGCGTGCCGATCTGCGTTCCGCTCGCGACGTCGTACACGTAGAACGACGCCTGCGTCGTGTTCGGGCCATCGCTCACGTAGTACGCGCGGCCGTTGTGCACCGCGAGTCCATCGATGTCGGTCTCAGTCCCCGGGTAACCCGAGATGAAGGTCGTCGTCTGGGCCACGGGATCGATCTCGTACAGGCCGCGCACGCTCGGCGCCGGCGCCGCGTCCGTGAGGCCGTAGAGCTTGCCGTTCGTCGCGTCGTGTTCGAGCCCGCCGAAGTCGAACGCGGTCGGGTGGAGCCAAACCTGCGTCGCGACGCGCGTGGTCGGGTCGATCTCGTACACCGCCTCGGTCGCGATGTTGCGCGTGCCGTAGAGCTTGCCGTTGGAGAAGCTCAAGGCGACGAAGTTCACGTTCACCGCGTTGAACGTCATGGGCCCGAGCAGCGTCGGGACGAGCGGATTGGCCAGCGGCGAGGAGTACAGGTTGTTGCCGTTGTTCCAGTACAGCGTGTTGGTCGCGCTGTCGTAGGCCATGCCCCAGGGCTTGGCCTCGACCGTCGAGCTCGAGTAGAGCGCGGTGGCGACGCCGGTGCCGACGTCGATGCTGTAGATCGTGGCCGTACCGGTCTGGTCGTTGCCAACGATGAGTTGGGCCTGGGCGCTCGCGCCGCACAGGGCGAGGGCGGCCAAGGCCAGAAGAGAGGTGCGCATGGAAGGTCTCGGTGGGTCTGTTGGAGGAGTTGGCGCGCGGGCTCCGCGCGGAGCTGGCGCTGCGTGCACACCTCAAGCGCCGGACCGTCGCCCGCGTTCCCGCGCGTTTCGTACCGACTGCGTTGGGGCCTGCGTAACCCCGGGCGGAGTGCGGCGCGGGCCGCCTCAGCTCGAACCCAACGCGAAGCGCGCCAACTGGCGGTGTTCGGCCCCGTCCTGGCGCAACACGCTGTCCTGCAGGGAGAGCGACTCGACGCGGAACGGCGCGCAGCGCAACGTGTGCGGCGGCAGTTCGTACTTCACCGGCGCGCCGAAGCGGCACAGCGTGAAGTGCGGCAAGAACTCGCTCGTCTTGACCTTGTTCGCCGCCAGGCGCGCCACGAGCCGCCGGCGCAGCTCGAGCAGCGGCTTGGGCGCGTCCGTGACGGCGGCGACGAGGCGCGGCAGGCCCTGGTCGGGCAGGGCCGCGAGGTGTTGCGGCGCGAGCTCGAAGGGCTCGACGGCGGCTGCCGCGCGTTCGACCGACTCCTGCAGCGCGGGCAACTCGCGCGCGGCGACGTCGCCGAGGAACAGCACCGTCAAGTGCAGCTGGTCGAGCGTCGTCGCGCGGTGGGGCGGAAGCTCGAGTCCGTCGAGCGCCGAGCGCAGCGCGTGTGCGCTGGCGAGCGGGGGATACAGAGCGAGGAACAGGCGCATGGCGGCGAGCGGAGAGCGGCGCAGCACGATACAAGGCCCGCATGAGAGGCTTCTACGATCCCGCTCGATTCCCGTTCACGGCGCAGCTGAGCGCCCAGTTCGAGGAACTCGCGAGCGAGGCGCGCGCGCTCGAGGTCGGCGCGTTCGTGGAGAGCCCCGATTCGCTCACGAGCGTGCGCGGCCGCTACGACGAGCGCGGTTGGCGCTACTTCGCGTTGCTCGGGCCCGGGGCCGAACCCGAACGCGCCGAGCAGTGCTGCCCGCGCATTCTGCGTGCGTGCTCTGCAGTGCCAGGCTTGGTGAACGCGGGACTGTCCCTGTTCTTGCCGGGCACGCACCTCTACCCGCACTGCGGCGAGTTGAGCGGCGTGTTGCGCTGTCACTTGCCCTTGATCGTGCCCGAGGGCGACGTGGGGTTGCTCGTCGGCGGCGAGCTGCGGCGTTGGCGCGAGGGCGAGTGCCTGGTGTTCGATGACCGCGTCGAGCACGAGGCGTGGAACCACGCGGAGTCCGCGCGTGTGGTGCTGATCGTCAGCTTCGAGTCGCGCTGAGTGGAGCGCGGCCGCCGAGCGCGAAGAACGCCAGCGCCCCGAGGGCGGCGAGCACGCACAGCTTGCCGAGCGATTCTGCGATCGCCGCCGGCGCAACGCTGGCGGCGGCGAAGCTCGCGAGCACGAAGGTCAGCGCCAAGTCGAAGCGCTGCGGCGCGCGCCAACTCGTGTCGCGCCACAGCCAGCGCGCGAGCACGGCCCAGGCGAGCAGCGGCGCGAAGCGCGCGATGCTTGCGGACCACGGAGCGGACACCATCCAGCCGATGTCGACCAGCGCGGCGAACAGCGTCGCGCCGCACGCCAGTCCGACGAAGGCGCGTTCGCTGCCCGTGACGTTCTCGTCGAAGCGCAGGTGTTCGACGCACTGCGTCCAGAACACGAGTGCGAAGGCGACGAGGAGAGCTGCGCCGCTCGCCTGCACCAGACCGGTGACGAGCAACGCGGCGAGTACGAAGCGCGAGACGCGGGTGGGGTGCGTTCGGCGTGGCCGCAGGAATTGCACGAAGAGCATTCCCGCCAGCCACGGCGCGAGCGCGAAGGCGATCAGCGTGACGGACGAACGAAGTGCGAAGTTCCAGGGCGCCGGCAGTGCGCGCAGCGAAGCCGCGCGCAGGTCGTTCCACGCCTCGCGCACCGGCTCGTCGGGGGTGTACGCGAGGTAACGCGCCATCGCCAATCCCGCATCGGAGCGTTCGACGCGCGGAAGCAGGGCGCGCGCGAGGTGCTCCGCTGCGGTCGAGTCGTCCTGCACGACGAGTCCGCGCAGGCTCAGCGCGAACGCGAACTCCGCCGACGGGATGACCGGAGGCGCCTCGCCGCTGGCGAGCGCGGCGCACGTGCTCGCAGCGAGCGCGCGCTGCGACGGACCGTCTGTGTCGAGGCCGCCGACGCTCAAGCTCGCGAAGTCGCGCACGCCGCTCGAGCGCACGAAGGCGGCAAGCGGGACGTCGCGCAGCAGCAGGCTGGCGATGGCGGCGCTGGCGCGCGCATCGGGCCAGGCGGCCGGTCCGACTCTCCCGCGCGGGTCGAGTTGTTCGAGAGCGGAGCGGGCGAGCGCAGCGTCGATGGCGCCGGGGCTCGCGGCGAGCGCGCGGCAACGCGCGCGCCACAGATCCGGGTCGTTCAGGGCCGGTCGCGGCGCACTCGCGGGCGTCAGGTACAGGAGCAGCACGAGGCCCGAGCCGAGATCGGCTTCGGCGCAGACTTGCTCCTGGGCGAGCAGAACGGAACTGCTGAGCAGCGTGGTGCTGGACGACCGGCTCGAGCCGATCCAGCGGGTGTTCACGTTCGAACTTGGGCTGCGCACTTCGAGCAACTGCAGACCCAGCGCCTCGCCGCGCCACTCGAACTCGGCCTCGAGTCCGCCGCTGTAGTGCGGGAACCCGAAGGCGAACGCCGGTGCGCCGTCGCCGGCTTCGAGGCGGCGCACGTGCAGCTCCGGGCGGAATTGCACGCGCGGCTCGCGCGGCTCGCCGCCGAAGGCGAGCCTGAGCGTGTTCGTGCGGCCGGCGGCGAACTCGGTGCTGCCCGCGCACAGCAGCGCTTCGTCGAGGCCCTCGCGCGCAAGTGCGAACCAGGCCGCTTCGAGTCGCCAGGTCGCCCCGATCGCGCGCGCGTCGAAGTTGGGGCTCGCGAACGTATGCGTGCGGGGTGATGCGCTGGGTTCGTCGGAGCGCGCGGTCAGCGTGTCGAGCAGCGCGCACACGAGCGCGGTGGCGGCGGCGATCCACGCCAGCGCGCGGCTGAGTCGAGTGGGCGTGGAAGGTCGCTGGGGGAGCGGCATCCGCGGGACCGTACGCGGAGCGCCGCGCGGCTTCCAGTGCTCGCAAAGCCGCGTCTGCGTGTCGGCGCAACCTCGTCAAGTTCGAAGCCAACACCCGCGCTGCGCAGCCGACAGCTGTGCAGCGCGGGTGATGGAGAAGCGGCCGAACGCCGCAGCGCTGAAAGACGTGTTCAGGGCAGCAACGTCACTTGCAGCGCGTCCGACATCACGCGCGTGCCCGGGCTGAGCGGGTCGCGGATCGCGCATTGGAAGTTGAGCGTCGTGCCGGCCGTGTACGGCACGCCTTGACCGTTGGGGTGGGATTGAGCCCAGGCGAGCACATCGATCGACACCGTTCCGTCGCACAGACCCGGAGTGCCGCTGGCTTGCACGCTGCCGATGCGCTGCGTCGGCGCCTTGACGCACAAGAGACCGGCGCCGAACGGCGTCGCCGGAGTCTTGGGTCCGAGCAGGCTGTAGAACGTGTTCGTCTGTCGCTGGCCTTCGATGTTGCTCGTCGTCACGAAGTAGCCGTTCGTCGCGGCCGCGCTCGCGACGCCGGACGCGCTCATCGTCGGCGTGCAGCCGATCGCCGACGTGCCCGAGGTGCAGTAGCTGGTCGTGACGCCCGGCGCGACGGTGTAGACGCGCGCGAGGCCCGTGCGCGTGGTGGCGTCGTAGGACTTAAATGAGCCGCCGACCCACAACTTGGAGTCAGCTTGGAGCGCCAGGGACCAGACCCAGTTGTCGGGCCCACTTCCGAGTCCAAAACTCATATCACGAGAGCCGTTTGCGTCTAGACGTGCGAGGTAATTGCACGGCGCGCCGTTGAACAACGTGAACCAACCCCCGACGAGCACCTTGCCGTCCGGTTGCACTGCAAACGTGCTCACGAGGTTGTTGGCCCCGGTTCCGATCACGAAGCTGGAGTCGAGGCTGCCGTCAGGATTGAGGCGAGCCAGTCGACGGCGCGTCGTGAGGTTGTACATGGTGAACACCCCGCCGATGAGCACTTTGCCGTCAGGCTGCACGGCAATCGACCACACATCGTTGTTGGTCCCGGCTCCAGGGTCAAAGCTGGTGTCGAGATCGCCGTTCGCGTTCAGTCGCGCGATGCGGCTGCGAAATATGCCGCCAACTTCATTGAACTCTCCCCCGATGAGCACTTTTCCGTCGCTCTGCAGGGCGAGAGCACGGACGGTCATGTTGGCGCCTCCACCCAGACCGAAGCTGGAATCCAGGCTGCCGTCGGAGTTCAGTCGCGCGATGCACCCGCGCGGCTGCCCGTTGAACAAGCCG
The DNA here is from genome assembly GCA_016795325.1 of Planctomycetota bacterium. Lineage (GTDB taxonomy): Bacteria > Planctomycetota > UBA1135 > UBA1135 > WYBT01. Next base: position 19,138 of record JAEUHY010000026.1, on the reverse strand, counting down.
AAGCTGCCCGCGACAAGGACCTTCCCGTCGGGCTGCACCGCAACCGCTTCCACCAGCGCACCCGCGCCCGTGCCCGTCGCGAAGCTGGTGTCCACGCTGCCGTCGGAGTTCAGCCGCACGAGATGCCGATAGGGCGTCCCGTTGAACGTCCAGAAATCACCCCCGACCACAACCTTGCCGTCCGGCTGCAGAGCCAACGCACTCGCGACGACACTGTTGTGACCCGCGATCCCGGTTCCTGCATCAAAGCTGGGGTCGAGGCTGCCATCGACATTCACGCGCACCACACTGCTTCGCGGCACGTCGTTGTAGCTGAATATCGTGCCGCTGATCAGCGCCTTGCCGTCAGGTTGCAGCACGAGCGCTCTGAGCGTGCCGGCCACTCCAGAGGCGATGTTGAACGTCGTGTCGACGCTGCCGTCGGAGTTGGCTCTGGCGATGAAGCGTCGCACGAAGCCGTTGTACGTGAAGAAGTCTCCGCCGAGCAGAATCTTGCCGTCGGGCTGCAACGCCAAGCCAAGCACCGCAGTGGATGGCCCCGAACCTGGATCGAAGCTCGTATCCAGGTTGCCGTCGGCGTGAACACGCGCGACGGACTTTATGGTGAAGCCGCCATAGGACGTGAAGTCTCCGCCGATCACGAGCTTGCCGTCGGGCTGCAGGGCCAGCGCCATCAGCGGGCTGCTCGGGCCCGCTCCGGCGTCGAAGCTGGTGTCCAAACTGCCGTTCGAGTTCACACGCGCGAGGTTCACGCGCGCTGTGCCGTTGTAGGCCGAAAAGTTGCCGCCGATGATGAGCCTGCCGTCGGGCTGCACAGCCAGCGCGCGCACCTGCGGGCCGCTGGGGCCTGTGCCTGGATCGAAGCTCGTGTCGAGGCTACCGTCGGCGTTCAAGCGTGCAATGCTCCTGCGCGGCGTGCCGTTGACCGAAAGAAAAGCGCCTGCCACAACGACCTTCCCGTCGTGCTGCAACGCAATGGCGTACACGTTCGCCGAGATGTTTCCATTCACTCCCGCGCCCGTGTCAAAGCTCAGATCGAGGCTGCCGTCCGTGTTGATGCGTGCGATGCGTCGGCGCGTGATGCCGTCGTAGGACATGAAGTTCCCTCCGATCAGCACCTTGCCGTCGGGCTGAACGACGACGGTGCTCACCGGACCTCCGGCGCCGGCGCCAGGGTTGAAGCTTGTGTCCAGGCTCCCGTCGGCGTTCAGGCGCGCGATCCCGGCCCGTGCGACGCCGTCATATGCGGAGAACTCTCCCGCGATCAGCACCTTGCCGTCGCTCTGCAGCGCGACGGAGTTGAGGTGAAAGTTCGCGCCGGCCCCCTGAGCGAAGCTGTAGTCGAGGCCGCCAGCGGCATTCAGTCGCGCGACGCGCCCGCGCGTGACTCCGCCATAGCTCTGGAACACGCCGACGATAAGCACCTTGCCGTCCGGTTGAACCGCAACAGCGTTGACGAGTCCGCTCGCGCCACCTCCCAAGTTCGCTTGGTCGGCCAGATTGAACGTCGGGTCGAGCGACCCGTCCACGAACGCGGACGAACGCGCGATCCCGAGTGTGAACGCCGACAGGCTGAGCGCCACAAGCAAGGCCCTTGCGCAGGCGAACGATGTCAATTCCGCGATCCACTCAGGGACGCGCGAACAAGCGGCGGACAGGGAGTGGACGAGAGCTGACCACATGGGCGATCTCCGGGAAGTTCGATCGAGAGAAGGCGGTGACGACAGCCTCTGCACCTGCTGCCAGGCGAAGAGTTCGCGGCACGATCGTATGCGAGTTGGGCCGAGTGCGACACGAACCCAGCTCTGTACGCGGCACGTGGAAAACCCTCCGAATCGTCCGCGGACAGAAATGAGCGGACGGACGAGCGACCCGAGCCCGCGGGTTCGCGAGCGACGGCCGAGTCGTGCGCGACGAGGCTCACGCCCGGTGCATCGGGCCCCGCGTACGCCGAAGGAAACACAACCGCGCCGCGCTGCCACTCGAGGCAACGCGGCGCGGTTGATGAACGCTCGCCGAGCGAGCGCTCGTGACGCGTCCGATCAGGGCAGCAGCGTGACCTGGATCGCGTTCGACATCACGCGCGTGCCCGGGCTGAGCGGGTCGCGGATCGAGCTCTGGAAGTTCAGCGTCAGGCCGGCCGTGAACGGCACGCCCTGACCAGCCGGGTGCGTCTGAGCCCAATCCAAGATGTCGATCGACACCAGACCGTTGCACAGGCCCGGCGTGCCGCTCGCCTGGAGGTTGCCGGTGCGCTGCGTGGGCGACTTGACGCACAGGAAGCCCGCGCCGAACGGCGTCGGCGGCGTCTTGGGTCCGAGCAGGCTGTAGAACGTGATCGCCTGACGCTGGCCTTCGACGCCGCTCGTCGTGACGAAGTAGCCGGCCGTGGCCGACGCGCTCGCCACACCCGAGCCGCCGATCGTCGCGACGCAGCCGATCGACGACGTGCCCGACGTGCAGTAGCTCACCGTGATGCCCGGCTCGCAGTTGTCCGGGATCGAATTGAGGTTGAAGTCCGTCTGCGTGCCGCTCGCGTACTCGCAGACATCGCCGACGTTGTCGCTGTCGCAGTCTTCCTGCAGCGGGTTGGCGAGCGTGTCGCAGTTGTCGTTGCAGTCCAAGATGCCGTCGCTGTCGGTGTCGACATCCGCCACGCCGCAGCCGCACGCGCCGGGCGCGCTCTTGAGCGGATCGGTGGGGCAACCGTCGACGCAGTCGGCGACCGAGTCACCGTCGCTATCGGTGTCGGCGACGCCGCAACCGCAGACGCCCGCAGCGATCTTCAGCGGATCGTTCGGGCAACCGTCGTTGCAGTCGGCCACCGTGTCGCCGTCGCTGTCGCTGTCCGCCACGCCGCAACCGCAGATGCCGGGCGCAGTCTTGAGCGGATCGTTCGGGCAGCCGTCGTTGCAGTCGACGACGCTGTCGCCGTCCGAATCCGCGTCGGACACGCCGCAACCGCAGATGCCGGGCGCAGTCTTGAGCGGATCGTTCGGGCAACCGTCGTTGCAGTCGACGACGCTGTCGCCGTCCGAGTCCGCGTCGGACACGCCGCAACCGCAGATGCCGGGAGCAACCTTCGCCGGATCGAGCGGGCAACCGTCATTGCAGTCCGCCGTCAGGTCGCCGTCGCTGTCCGCGTCGGACACGCCGCAGCCGCACTGGCCCGGAGCGCTCTTCGCCGGATCGCTCGGGCAGCCGTCGACGCAGTCGGCGACGGTGTCGCCGTCGCTGTCCACGTCGATCACGCCGCAGCCGCACTGCCCCGGGGCGATCTTCGCCGGATCGCTCGGGCAACCGTCGATGCAGTCCTGCGTGCCGTCGCCGTCGCCGTCGACGCCCGAGCACAGCTCGAACACGTAGACGCGACGGTTTCCGAAGTCGAGCAGCGCCAAGCGCGCGTTCGCGGCGTCCCACGAGAAGTCGTAGTAGCCGCCGGAGTTCGCCGCGCTGAAGCCCGGGCCGAGGTTGTAGACCTGCGCGACACCGCTCGTGTCGACGATCTTGACCGCAGTCGTGAGCGGCTGCGTCGCGGTGCTCGGGCGATCGTTGTAGATCACGAAGTTGCCCAGCGACGTGTTCAGGAACTCGAGGTTCTGGCCGGCCACCGCGGACGCGTCGGTGACGTCGACGATGCGCACATTGGGCGTGAACGTGTTGCCGCCCGTGCGGGTGTGTTTGCTGACGTCGTTGTTGACGCGCGTGTACAGGTCGCCCGTGGCCGGGTCATACGCGTGGTCGCGCCAGTTCGTCGCCGTCGGAGTGACGTTGATGATCGCGCCCGTCGACTGCGTGTACGTCCACAAGCCAGTGGCGGTGTTCATCAACGCGCGGCGACCGCTGCCCGTGGTGAGGCCGCTGACGCCCGCATCGACGCCGCCGCCGCTCACGAAGCCCGGGTCGAAATCCGTGCCGCCGAAGCCGCGGTAGGCGTTGTTGGGGCTCGCGTTGAACGTGTTGACCTGCCAGACCAGCCCGCCGCTCGTGTTGTAGAGCGCCAGGCCGTTCGCGCTGTTCGCGCCGAAGTCGAACGCCGCGGCGATCTGGCCCCCCTGCGTCGCGAGGCCCGAATAACCGCGCGTCGACGGCGTGCTCGTGACGCCGAAGGCCGCGCCGATGGACGGCGTGGTGAGCACGTTGCTCACGCGCACGATCCCGGTGTTGGTCGTGCCGCCCGTGCTGTTGAATCCGGCGACGATCAGATCGCCGTTCTCCCACGCGACCGCCGAGGGATTGCTGCCGATGAACTGCGGGTTGGCGTTGTTCGCGGTCGCGTCGAGGTTGATGGTCGCAACCGGCTTGAACTGCAGCTGGGCGAAGGCGGGTGCGGACAGCACGAACAGCGCCGTCCAGGATGCGGAGATTCGCATGGTGGTGAGTGGATCGAGATGAGGGGGCGGGGGGACCGGTCCGGCAATTTAGCAATTTCCTAGAGAGGCGTGGGACCGCCGGCCTTAGCACGAGCGAGGTCCGGCTGAGCTCGAAGGGCCGTTCTTGCGCGCCCGCGCCGCCGGTCGGGCCGGCACGGGCGAACAATCGGTCCGATCCGACCTACACTCCCGCGGCGTGTGCTGTTTTCCGTCTCGCGCCGTCCTCGTCGGGCTCGCAGCAACGCTCAGCGTCGCCTGCCAAACCAGCGGATCAGCGCAGAGCGGTGCGCGTTCGCGAGTCGAGCTTCTGGCGCTGCGCCGCAACGCCAGCTCGGGCCTCGAACGCACCGACGACGACCAGGCGCTGTTCGGCGCCAACTACGTGCACCCGTTCGAGGGCGGCTGGAGCGCGCTCGAACTCGGACTGCGGGCCGGCGAGTTCGAGCGCGTCGACGGGAGCGAAACGGACTATGTCGAGACGCACGCCGGTGCGCGGCTCTACGCGCTCGCGCCCGATGTTGCGGTGCGCCCGTACCTCGGCCTCGGGCTCCTGTGGAACGGCCGCGGCTCCGCGCGCGATCTGTACCGCGACGACGAGCGCAACCGCGACGACGACAGCTACGACTTGCTCTCGTGGATCGTGCGCCAATCGGGCCCGTACGCGACGCTCGGCGTCGACGCGTCGTTCGGGAGGTTGTACGTCGGCGCGGGATTGCGCGCGGTTTGCGCCGAGGGCGTCGACCTCTCGGCGCTCAACTCCGACGACTTCGCGCTCGATCTGTTCGTGACGCTCGGCTTCGGGCTCTGACGCGCAGCAACAGCGCTTCAGGCCGCGCACTCGGCGCGTTGCGCGCCTTCGAGCATGAGCGCTGCGACTTGGTCGAGCGCGCCGCGCCAGTCGGCGGCGAGTTGAGCGTTCCAGCTCACACCGGCGAACGACTCCAACGTCGCGAGCAACGTGTCGCGCACCAGCGGATAGTGCTCCGGCCGCGCTCCGTAGCTCACGTGCCGCGCGCCCATCTCGCGCAACGCCGGCGCGAGTCGCTCGAGTTGCTCCGCTTCGCGCACGACGAGCGCGAGCGCGGCGAGCAGGTGGCGCTTCTGTGCGTCCAGTTCGGCGGGGAAGAGCGCGCGCGCTTGCGGCGCGGCCTCGAACAGGCGCGCGTAGAACGAGTCGACGAGTTCGGCGGCGCGCGGCGCGAGGACTCGGAACGAAGCTTGGATGCGGGCGGCGGGGGTGGTTTCCATACCCGCTCCAACGGAGAGCGCAGGCCGGCATTTCGCGCGCTCGTGTGCTGCTTCCGAAGTCCGTCGAAGAGGTCGCTGGAAGCGGCGGTCGTGGCAAGGCGCGAGGACTCTAGGCGACGTGAAGAGGTCGACGAACCGGAGCAACGCCGCCAGGGGTGGCGAGGCCAGCGAGACATTGGACGAAACTCGGAAGCAGGACACTGGCGCGGCCGAAAGCGCGTGGTTGCATCGAAGTGCCCCGTGCGGCCGATATTCGGGCATGCACTGGGTCGTTCTGTTCGTCGGCGCGGCTATCGCGAGCTTGCCTCTCGCCGCCGCTCTCCTGTTCCGCGCGCGCTTGCTCTTCACGCTGATCGCGCTCGTGTTCACCCTGGGCGGGCTCGCCGCGGTGGGGCTGTACGTCGCGGTGTACTTGGAGCTCGGCGGCGACAGCTCGCTGCCGACGAACCTCGCGACGTTGGCGCTGGGCGCGCTCGCGTTGGCGCTCGCGGGGCTGCACGTGCGGTCCCTCTCGCGCGCCGCGGCGCACGAAGCGCAGGCCTGAGACGTTCGCCAGGCGCCGCGCTGTGTGTCCAGCCGTTGAACGCGTCTCGACGCGATCCGCCGCGCCGCACGCGTTGAATTCGCGCTGTTGCTTGTCGGGCTGGGGGATGAACCCACGCAGGACGCACGCGCGTCCACGGCTTCTGCCGGCGGAGTTTCGACCCCGGACACTAAACTGCTGCACTCCACACCCCAGCCGGAACCGCGAGCATGCCCAATCCGCTTCTGTACGTCGGCGCCGTCCTCGTCGCCTTGTTGCCTCTGCGCGCCGGCGCTTCGCCTCAAGCGCCCGCCGCAGTCGCGCAGGCAAGCAAGATCGCGGTCCGGCCGCGTTTCGAAGTCGGACAGCGCCAAGAGCTCCAACTCGTCCGCATGCGAGAGGAGTGGCAAGGCGCCGCGCGCGTCCGTTCGAACGAGTCGACCACCGCGATCACGATCGAGTGCCTGGCCAAGCTCGAGACCGGCTGGCGCTGTCGCTGGAGCTTCGGAAAGGTCGAGACGCCCAAGGTCGACGGCGCGCCGGGTGACGACATGGTGCGGCGCATCGCCGCGCTCGTCGAAGGCGTCAGCTTCGAGTATCGCGTGAGCGCCCAGGGCGTGTTCGCAGGCGTTGCCGATGAAGCGCGCGTGATTGCGCAGCTCGACGAACGCTTCGGAGCGATGGCGCAGGCGCTGCGCGAATCCGCGGGCGCCGACGAGGCCGCGCGCAAGCGCGTCGACACCGCGCTCGAGCGGATGCAGCCGCTGCTCAACGGTCGGGCCTTGCTGGCCTCGAGTTTGCGCGAGCCGCAGTTCTACTACGTGCTCGGCGGCGGCGACTTCGAGCGCGGCAAGCCCTTCGAGGTCGACGACCAACTGCCCAGCCCGTTCGGCGGCGCGCCGCTGCCCGCGCGGCGGCGCGTCGAGCTGGTCGACCAACGCAGCGATGGCGCACAAGCGCTGCTGGTGTGGAGTCAGCGCATGGACGCCAAGGCGCTGCAGGCGGCGTTGCTCGCGCGCGCCGTGGAGCAGGCCGAAAAGGCCGGCGAACGCGCGCCGACGGCCGAAGAACTGGTCGCGATGGACGTGCGCGACGACGCGCTGATCTACGTGGAGCTCGCCAGCGGCTTGCCGGCGCGCGTCGAATTCGCGCGCACGACAATCACCGGCGAACGCCGACAGGTCGACGGCTTCCGCATCGAACCGCGCGCGGCCGCCAAGTAGCCCGCGTTCACTTCGTCGGCAGTTCGAGCGTCTGGCCAGCGGCGCCGGTCGTGATGCGTCGGGCCCGATTTCCGACGGCGCCGTGCGGCAAGCGCAACTCGAGTTCGGTGTGCGGCGGAAGTCCGCGCAACTCGAAGCTGCCGTCTTCGGCCACCGGCGTGAACCAGATCGAAGAGAAGCCGCGCTCGCTGCCGAGTTCGGGCAGCGAGGCGCTCACCATCATCAGCGCCTGTGGTGCACCAGCGAGCTCGAGCGTGCCGCGCAAGCACGCCGCTGGGGCGAGTTCGAGGTTCAGCGAACCGCCCGGGGCCGCATTCCAACGCGCGATGGCGTAAAGGCTCGCGCCGTCGTCGGTCGTGTGCGCGACCGCAACGTACTCGCCCGCTTCGATGTGGAACTCACCTTCGCTGCCCGTGCGAAGCCCCGTACGTGCTCCGCGTCGGCCCGCCGCGGCGGAAACGAAGATCACCTTCGCGTCGCGTTGCGGCTCTCCGCTGGGCGCGTCGACGCGCACGCTTACGCTCGCGAGCTCGCGGAGTTCGAGCGCAAGGGTGACTGGCTTGGATGTTGGCGTCTCGAACTGGCGCTCGGGGAGCTCGTCGACGACGCGCCAGTGATTGCTGCGCGGCGCGAGCTTCCAGGCGAGGACACTGGCGTTCCAAGTGTCCGGCTCCAGGCCGCGCACGCGCAGCGAACTTCCGAACGGCACGTCGAACGCGCGGAGGCGGCTGTGTTTCTCTCCGCGCAGGTGCGCTTCCACAGACAGCGGCCGTGTGTCTGCGGGCGCCGACGCGTCCAGCGCTTCCCACGTCAGCAGTGCGTTGGCGTCGAGCTGCACTCCGCGGGCGTCGAGCGCCACAGCCGTGAACTCGACCAGCGTGTCCGCGGGAACGATCGTTCCAAGGTCCAGCGCCTGATCCGCGGCGACGTCGAAGCGTCGCTCGAGGCTCACGAGTTCGCCGTTCGGGGTCCGCCATTCGATCTCGAGCAGTTTGGCGCCAGGTCGAACGCCGGCGAACGCAAAGCGCCCGTCGGCGCCGCACGGCACGGTGCGTTCCTTGTGCAGCACAGCTTCGAAGGGGCCGGTGGGAACCGAGTGCTTGAGCCGCACTTCGAGCGCGCCGCTCCACGGATGGCCGCCGTCGAGCACGCGACCGACGACTGCGCACACGTCTTCGAGTTCGAGTTCCAGTCGCGCTGTCTCACCGGCCTTCACAGCGACTGGCGGACTCTGGTCGAGGCCGGTGTCGCGCAGTGCCTGGCTGCGCTGCGCGTCTTGCTCCGTCGGCGCGGCGGGCGCTCGGATCGGTGTCCCGGTTGTCACGACCGCGCGCACGCTCCAACCCGCCGGCACGTGGGACCAGTGCGCGACGCCTGCAGCGTCGGTGAAGCGCGGCTCGCCAAGCCCAGCCAGCGGAAGCAACTCGGCGGCCGACGCGCCGCTTGCTCGCATCATCGAGCGCAGCGCCCTCCATTTGAAGGCGGCGGAGCTCACCTTCGACGTGACCTGTGCTTCGGGCAGTGCAAAGCAGTCTTGGAGCTCGTGCATCTGCTGCGCGAAGTCCTCGGACATCCAGCGCGACCCGCTGTCGCCGAGCGCGAGTTGCAGGCCCACTCCGCTGGCCGGTGCGCCGCTGGCGGTCGAGACCGCGACGTCCAAGGCCCCGAAGGCCGTGGTCGCGATCGTCTGGCCCGCGCGCTCGACTTTGACGGCGCCGCCGATCAGCGGCTCGTCGCTGTGCTTGACCCGCAGCACGTATTCGCCCGTGTCGGGCAGTTGCACGTCGCCGCTCGCGTTGGTGCGTGCTTCGCCGCGTTCGAGGTGAGCTCCGCCCCACAAACCTAAGATGGTCCAGCGCGTCACACGCACGTACTCCACGCGCGCGTCGGCGAGCGTAGCGCCGTCGACGTCGCGCAGCAGGCGCACGCGCACGCCAGAGTCCTCGTCCACGCGCGGGCTCGCGCTCACGGCTGAGCGTTCGCTCGCGCTCACCGGCGCGGCATCCGCCGAGGCTTGTCGTTCGGCGCCCGCGGCGAGCGCCGCGCCCTCGTGTGTGGCGACCGCCTGCGTCTGCGCGCCTTGCAGCTCATCGCTGCCCGCGAACTGCACGGCGATCCACAACGCACTCAGCAGCGCCAGCAGCGCAGCGACGAGCTTGCCCGCGCCCCAGGTCGCCAGCGAAGCGCCGACCGCAGTCGCAGGCACGCCGTCGCCCGGGTGTGCGAACACCAGCAGCGCCAGGGCCCACTGATCGCGGTCTTCGAAGCGCTCGTCGAGTCGCTGGCGCAACCGCTCGAGCGCGCGTTGCAGCCGCGATTTCACGGTGGCGACCGGCGCGCCGCTGCGCCGCGCGATCTCGCTCGGCGGGAGGTTCTCGTAGAAACGCTGCAGCAGCACGCTGCGGTCGGCTTCGTCGAGCGCGAGCACGTGGTCGAGCAGATCGCGGTGCAAACGAGCGCGCTCCTCGAGCTCGTGCTCGGGCGCGAGCGCTTCGGCGCGGGCGGCGAGGCGCTCGCGGACACGGCGGCTACGCTCGGACTCGCGCTGCCTCGCGACGACGCGGCGCAACGTCGTGCGCAGCCAGCCCGCGGCGTTGGCGACTTCGCCCGGCGGCCGGCGCAGGACTTCCGCCCAGGCCTCCTGAATGAGCTCGTCGACGCTTGCGGCGTCGCGGACGAGGCTCGCGGCGAGCGGGCGGATCCAGGCCGAGTTGGAGAGCAGAGCTTCGACGGTAGGGGGCTGTTGAGTGTTCATGACGCCGACTCAGGGCGAGCTGCGGCGGAAACGGATGCAGACAAAGTCACCTTTTTTTGCGCGCGCGTCGGCCGCGGGAGTTGTCGGTGCGGCGCCAGGGTCAAATCCGTCATCTGCGCGCGCCGGCATCGGCGACACGTAGCCGCCGGCGCGCAGGCGCCGGATTTGATCCTGACGCCGTACCGCCAACTCCGCCTCAACGCTTCGCGGAGCGGGCGGCGCGGAAGCCGGCGCAGGCGAGCGAGGCGCCGTCGAGACGCGCGGGACGGCGCGCAGTGACGATCACGCTGCCGGGATGGTCCGCGAGGCGTTGCAGGAGGTACGCCGTCTCCTGGTTGGCGTAACGATCGTGGCTGTCCTTGACGTCGCTGCGTTTGCCGAACAGCGCGTCGGCTTCGTCGAAAAGCAGCACGACGTCGAGCTCGTTCGCGCGCTCGAACAAGCGCGCGATGTTCTTCTCGGTCTCGCCGATGTACTTGCTCGCGACGGCCGACAGATCGATGCGCAGCAGGTGCTGGCCCCGTTCGGCGGCCCAGGCCAGCGCGCGCGCCTGGAGCTGCGCGGGACTCGCTCCGCTGAGCAACACACGCTGCGCGCGTGCGCGTCGACGAGTCGGCGCCTTCGAGGGAGCTGCGGACTTGCGATGGGACTTCTTCTTCGAGCTCGAGTTCGCCATGGCGGCACTTTACGCGCGCGGCGTACTCTCACGAGCATGAGCCACCCCACGAACCAAGCCGACGAAACCGAACTGCTGCGCCTGACCCACAAATTGCTCGACGCGGTCGTGAACCACGATTGGCCGACCTACGCGAGCTTGTGCGACGAAAACCTGACTTGCTTCGAGCCCGAAGCGCGCGGTCAGTGCGTCACGGGCCTGGAGTTCCACAAGTTCTACTTCGACCTGCCCGCCGGCTCGGGCCCGCGCCACACGACGCTGTGCGACGTGCACGTGCGGATTCTCGGCGACGCGGCTCTCGTGACCTACGTGCGGCTCACGCAGCGCCTCGACGCGAACGGCCGGCCGGCGACTTCGGCCATCGAAGAGACGCGCGTGTGGCAGCGCAGCGGCGGCGCTTGGAAGCACGTGCACTTCCACCGTTCGGCGCCGCAGTGAGCGGCGCAAGCGCTCACGGGCGCTCGACTTCGTAGACGAACTCGATCGACACGGGCGCGCCGCGTTGCACCTCGACGCGCTGCGGCGCTGGCGTGCGATAGCCCGGGATCGGATCGGGGCTGACTTCGTACGTGCCGGGCGCGGAGACCATGAGCACGAGTGCGTCTTCGCGGCGCTCCTTGGAGAGCGTTTCACCACTGCCGTCGATCGCCGTGGGCGTCGCCGACCAGCGCCGCGGCGGCGGAAGCGTGGATCCGCTCGCGCGCAGAAGCACCTTGATGCTGCAGGGGCGCTTGAGGCGCACGATGCGTCGCGGGGCGCCGGGCGCCACGCGCAGGGTCTCCTCGTACGGCTCGTAGTTGTCCGTGAACGTCTTCAGCTTGATTTCGTAGGCCGGTGCGCGGACGCGGTGCACGCCGTCGGCGTCGGGCTCGGTGAGCGAGAAGCCGCGGTCATCGATGCCCGACGGTCGCGGGCCTTGCCAGCCGAGTCGTGCGTCGGCGATGCGCTCGCCTGTCTCGGCATCTCGCACTTCGAACTCGAGCTCCACCGGGTGCGGCATCACGAGCTCTAGGCCCTCCAGGCCTGCCGGGGGCACGTCGATCACCCCGCTGAAATCCGGCTTACCAAACAGCACCCATTCGCAGCGACCGACGGGCGCCGCGTCGAAGCTGAAGTGGAACGCGTCGAACCCAGCACGGTTCGACTCGCCACGCGAGCATTGCGCGAAGACCCCGTTGTCGCGGTCGATGTGGGCGCCGTTGAGGGAGCGCAGGTCGAGCATGGGATCGTCGAACTCGGCGATCGCCCACTCGAGCGGTAGGTAGAGCGTTCCGCGCACCGTCGCCGTCGAGAATTTGGGCGCCGCGGAGAGCAGCAGTTCGGCCCTGTTGGACGATGCGGGCGCGAGGTCGAGGCTGAGTTCCGCGAGCTTCACCGGCTCTAGCGTGTGACCTGAACCGATCTCGGCGCTGACCGTCAGCGCACCCGACGGCAGGCCGCGGATGTCCAGCGTGTCGTCGCGAGTGAGGGCGCATTCGAAGATCAGGTCCCGCGTGTCGGGGCGACGGATCCGAAGCTTCGAGTCCGACCTGGGCTCGACGCCGCGCACAACGAGCGACAGGTCGGCGCCGGGGGCGAGCGCGATGATCCGTTCGCCACCCTGCACGAGATCGTGGTCATGCACCTGCCAGGCAAGACCCGGCGCTCCGACATGGACACGAACCGACTGGGCGAACTCGACATCCGACAGGCCATCGATCTCGAGCGGCGACGCACGCTCTTGGATGAGGATGCGCGGCTCGAACTCCAGCCCGGGATGCTGCTGATGCGTGCGCGCTACGGGCCGCACCAGCGTGACGGTCGGGAGGTCGAGCTTCGTCGCGGCGTCGATCACACGCAGCCGCGAGCGCGCCGGTCGTCGGACGCGCACGTCGAGGTCGCGCGCATCCACGAACGCAACCTCCGCCGTCGGCGCCTCGACGTGCATGAAGCGCTTGTCGACGAGGGCGGACGCGAAGTGGAGCTTGGTCATGCGGGCCTTGAGTGGATCGTCGAACTCCAAGCGCCACACGCCCGCGCGGACGACCGCTCGATCCCCGCCGCCGAACAGCGACCCGTCGCGCAGCCTGACGTTCAGCACGCCGTCTCCGGCAAGCGTCTCGCGCCCGTCCTCTTCGATTACCAACAAGCGCCCCCAAGCAGCCGCCGGCCTCGGCTTCGCGCCCTCGGACGGAGCGGCGAGCGGCGCCTCGCTCGCCGGCGTGTCGACAGCCTTGCGTTCATCGTCGTCCGTCGCAGCAGGCGCCGTTTCCGGCGTGTGCACCTCGACGGGCTCCGAAGGCGTCAACGCGGACGCAGTCGTGGGCTGCGCGTCGACGTGCGGATCGCCGCGCTGCCTCACGAGCAGCCAGACGAGAACCAGAACTGCGGCCAGTGCGACGAGAAGACGGTGCGAGCGCTTCACAGTTGCGGAGTCTAGCGGAGATACGCGCCCCGCCAGATCAGGCGCGCGAGCAGCGGGCGGTGGTCCGAGGCGAGTGGTTCGTCGAGCACGCGCAGGCCGCCGCGCAGGTCCCAGGCGCCGCGCGGGTTCGGCGGTTCGCCGGCGAGCACGTAGTCGATCTCGTGCGTCGGAGCGTCGGCGGCGAAGGTGAAGCGCTCGACGCCGACGGCGGGCGCGCCGTGCGCGTCGAGCTTCTCGACTTCTTGGCCCAGCGCGCGCAGCAGGGTCAGCGTGCGCGACTGCGGCGCGTCGTTGAAGTCGCCGAGCAGAATCCACGGATGGCGCAGCTCGCGCACGAACTCGGCGAGGGCTTGGGCCTGCGCGAAACGCAGCGTGTCGTCGTCGACCCAGTCGAGGTGCACGCCGATCGCGGTGACGCACGTGGCGTCTTCGAGCAGCACGTCGACGGCCAGCGCGACGCGCGGCTCGTTGCCATCGGGCAAACGCACGGAACGCACGCGCTGCACGGGCCGGCGCGAAAGCAGCGCCATGCCGTAGCGGCCGCCGTCGTGGGACAGAAAGGCGCCAAAACTCGCGTGGTAGCGCTGCGATGTGAGCTGTTCGAGGCGTCGCGCGAGTTCGAGCGGTTGGTTGAGCGCTGCGCTGCGCCGCACCCCGAGATCGACCTCTTGCAGCGCGATGAGGTCGGCGTCGAGCCGCGCGAGCACTTGCGCCGTGCGCTCCAGATCGACGCGCCCGTCGAGACCGCGGCTGTGGCGGATGTTGTAGGACGCAACGCGCAGCTCGCGCGGCGCGTCCACGCGCTCGAGCAGCTCGAACTCCGCCGTCAGCGCCGCGTGGTCGGAGGGAAAGCCGCCCGCGTGCGTGTCGATGACACGCGCCTCGCGCGGCTCGAGCGCGCCGCGGAAGTGGAGGAAGTCGATGCGGTCCTGTTCTTGCGCGGGAAAACGCGGCGACCAAGTGCGGTCGCGCGCGCGCTCGACGTGCGGATGCAGTTCGCGGTAGGCGTCGCGCAAGCCGCGCTCGGCGAGCGCGAGGCTCGTGGGCCACTCGACGACGTCGCCGTACTGTTCGAGCGCGAGCTCGGTGTAGTCCAGGTGCGACATCGAGTTGAAGTCGCCGGCGAGCACGAGCGGCACGTGTTCGAGCCCGTCCGCCGCGAGTCGCGTGTCGATGGCGTCCAGCACGAGCTCGATGTCGCGCGCCGACGATGCGCAAGCGGCGAGCAGCGCCGCGCGATCTCCGTGCGGCCGTGTGCCCGCCTCCCAAATCTCCGCGTCGTACGGCAGCCACAGCGAGTAGACGGCCAGCCGTTCGCCGCTCGGCAGCTCGAGCAGCGCGCCGACGCACTTGAACGGCTCGAACACCGACACATCGGCCACGATCGTGTGGCGCGTGAGCAGCGACACGTTCGTTCCTCGCGCGAGCAGTTGGAAGCCGAGAGCGTCGGCGATGAGCTCGCCCGAGCCGTACGTCTCCTGGAGTGCGATCACGTCGGCGCGGCTCTCGCGCAGCACCTCGACCACGCGCTGCGGGCCGAGCTCGACGCCGTCCTCGCGCCCGCCATGCCAGATGTTCCAGGTCGCCACGCGCACGCGCTCGGCGGCGCGCGGCTCGTTTTCCACGGCCACGCAAGCCTGCGCGAGCCAAACGATTGCAAGCGTGCAAGGCCAGCGCGCAGCGTTCCTCATGAGCGCGATTCCAGCACGCCGCGGTACGCCCGCAAGCGTCCAGGCGACGTGTTCAGGCCCACTGCGCCCAACGGCCAACTTGCGCGCCACGGCCCGCGCGGGCGATACAAGCCGCCATGAAGCACATTCCCTGGGCGCTCTCCGTCGCCCTTCTCGTCGGCTGCACCACACGCGGCTCACTTCCCGATCGCAGCGCAGGTTTCGAAGTGTGCAACGAGATCGAGCAGTTGTACGCCGCCGAGGATTGGGAAGAGCTGCATGCGTACGCGTTGCGCGCGCTGCAGCGCTTCGACTTCGAATCGGAGTACGCGGCGAGCAACGCACGGCCCCTGTGGCGCATGGCCGAAGCTTGCGAGCGCGTTGGCGACGCGAAGACCCAGGCCATCTGTCTGCGCGGAATCGCGCACGTCGGCGATCCCGACGCGCCAGCGGCCGTGCTGCGCTTCGTCGGCCAACACGGGAGCGAACTGCTCGAACGCTGCGGCGCGTTCGAACGTCCGGAGATTCCGCTCTGGCTCGCCATGGCGGGCGACTGCGCGCGCGGCGAGTGGGCTGCTGCGCAAGCGCGTATCGAGCCCGCGTTGCCGCCGCAGGACGGCGCGCCGCACCGCGTCGCGCTCGCGACGCACACCTTGCTCGGCGATCTGCTTGCCGACGCGGGGCTGTGCGAGCCCGCGCTTGTCGAGTACAGCGCAGCCGCGTTCGGGCGTTCGCTCGCGGGCGATCCGCTCGATTACCGAGCGCAGTGCGACCGCACGCTCGGCTGCGTGCGGCTCGAGACGTTGCTGCTCGAGATGGGCGAGGGCGCGTGGGCGCTCGAAGCCATGAAGCACGTCAACCTGCAGCGCGATCTGCTCGCGTACTTCCCCGCTTCGCAGCGCCTCGACGAGGCGACGAGAGCCGCCGCACTGAGCGAAGCCGAGCTGATGGACAGCCTCCTGTTCAAGTACGACTTGCCCGCTGAGCCGCACGGCGGCGAGTTCGAGCACGACCTCGCGCGCCTCGACGTGTTCCGTGCGCCGACGAACGCCCAGCAGCCGCGCGTGTGGGAAGCGCCGAGCGCCGGCCTGCGGCTCGTGCTCGGCGACGAGACGCTGCGCGTGGAGAGCGAGCAGCCGAGCCTGGGCGCGTTCGAGGTCGCCTGGACGACCCGCACGTGGTCCCCGCAGCAAAAGTGCTTCGTCTACACCGCCCCGACCTCCGACGTCGCGCGTTGCTTGCGGCGCTTCGCCGACGGCTCGCTGTACTTCGGCGGCGTCGGATTCGACGCCGACGGAGTGTTGTTGCGCCCTGGCGCGGCGCCGTACGTCGGCCGCGTGCTGGTCGGCCGCCCGTACGACGACGTGTTGCGCGTCGTGCGCTTCGAGTCGAATGAGCCCGTCGAAGCGCCGCGCCACGCGGAGTTCGGCGAGCGACGCCGCTTCGTGGCGCTGACGGCGCTCGGCGCGTACCTCGTCGGCGAAGGTTACGTGCAGGGCGAGCGGCTCGTGCCCGACGGCGCGGTCCGGCTGAGCTACGCCTCGGACGAGTGGTACCGCGCGGAGTTCCGCTTCGGCGTCGGCGAGGGGTGGCGGCGCACGGGCACCGTGGTTCAACGCTCGGATCTGAGTCGCTTGGCGAGCGTCGACGGAACGCAGGTGGCGTGGACCGATCCGGAGCAATGGGCGCTGCACCTCGAGAAGGTCAAGACTCTGGTCGCGCAGGCCGCGCGCGAGCAAGCCGAGCGCGAGTGGCGCCGGCAACTCGAAGTGTGGGGCAGCATGGACCAGGGCAGTGGCCACGGCCGCGAACTGGGTCAGACCGTCGCCCAAACTCCGTGCTACCACTGCGACGGAACGGGCACGCAGTACAAGTCAGGACGCATGGAGTCGTACACCTACTACGTGTACGACGATCCGACGCAGCCGCCGTCCCTGCGCACGGGCACGCGCTGGGTGCAGGGCGAGCGCGTGACGTGCGGCGAGTGCGCTGGTTCCGGCGTGCAGTGAGCGCGCGCCTACCTGCGTGTGCGGCGTGAGTGCGTCGCGGAGGTCGCGCCGATCTGACGCCGTACCGTCCGATCAGTGACCCACGGCCAAGCGCTCGACGCCGATGCTCAGCGCACCGCTCTCCACGCGCCCAAAGTCCAAACGCAACTCCTCGCCCGCGAGCTTCACCAATTCCGTCTGGCGCGCGCCGCCGGCTTCGATGCGCAGGAACGACTCGTGTCTGCGCGCGCCGTTCAATCCGTGGACGGTCCAACGCAGCTCGAGCTGGCGACCGCCCGCGGAGTCGGGTGCGTCGATGTGGAACTCGTAGTCGAGCTGCAGCCACGTGGTGCGCGGGCGAACGTCGATGACGAGCGAGCCGCGTCGCTCCGCGACGTCGAGCTCGCGGCGCACTCCGAGCGGCAACTCGTCGAGGACGAGCGCGTGCGCAGCTTCGATCGACGGAGGCGGCAGCGTGGTCTGGCTCGGCTCGAACCACCCGAAGGGGATCTGCGGCGTGAACGGCAGCGCGATGCCCGGCGGGTCGAACGAGACGCCGAGCGTGAACTGGAACAGGTGCAGCTCGAGACCCTCGCGCAGCGCGAGCGCGAAGCCGAGGGGCAAGGTGTCGACGCGCACGCCTGTCTTCGACGCGGTGAGTCCAACGTCGAACCAGCCGCCGTAGTCCTTGCCGAGCGCGTTGGGATCGAACACGAAAGCGAGCTCGCTCGAACCGCGCGCGAGCTCGGCGACGAACGTGTTGCTGTTCGGCCCCGGCCAGGCTCGGTATCCGTCGGCGTAAGCGCTGGCGAGCTCGCTGGAGCGCGCCTCGATCTGGTGGATCGCGCGTTGGGCTCGTTCGCCGGTGAGGTGACCGAGCAGGCGCAGCGGGGCGCCGTCGAGCCAGCGATCGAGGCCGGCTTCGTTCGGCGGCAGGTCGAGCACGCCGATCCCGATGCGCCCCAGGCTCTCCATGCGCTTCCAGCCCTGCGCGCCGTTCTTGTAGTCGACCCAGGTGTGGTGCGCGAAACGCTTCCACCATGCGCCCGAGGTGCGCAGGTCGGCGCTCTTCACAGCGACGATGTAGGGCTCGTCGAGCGGCAATTCGGATGGCCGTGTGGCGCGGCAGCTGCTCAGCGCGAGGGAGGCGGCCAGGGCTGCCAGGGCGGTCGTGCGGGCGGCGGGGAGGGCGTGGAACGCGGGCATTCGACGAGGGTAGCGGCGCGCTCGGTCCGCGCAGGGCGTCGAGCTGTAACGGCTATCCAAGCTTGCGGATGAAGTCTGTGTCCGCGGCGCACTTCGAGCGCGCTGCGCAAGGAACTCACTTCCATCCCTACGCCACACCATGATGCTTCTGCGCCCTCTCCGCCTCGCGCCGGCCCTGCTGCTCGCCGTCCCCGCTGTCGCCCAAACCGTCGGCAGTCCCGTGATCGACCGCCCGATCAACGACTCGAGCTCCGGGATCACCTACATCTACCGCGGCCCGACGCAGCCGCTCGCCGGGCCCGCCACCGCGAATACCTGGTCGTTCTTCGACAACGAGAACGGCAGTGGAAAGGTCACGCCGGTGATCTTCGAAGTCACCGGCGCGAACCAGTGGAAAATCGTCGCGATCGGCACGCCACGCACGTCGACGGGCGCGGGCGCGCAGACGCACCCCTTCGCCACGCAGGCCGGTATCACCGCGCTGCAAGCGGGCAAGCAATACACGATCGGGTTCGTGCACCGCGACTACACCTTCGCGGCTGGTGTGGCGACGCCCGGCGCCAGCTACGGCGGAGTCGTGGACTTCACGGGCTACAACAACTTCACGGACACTTGGTCCTACATCATCGGAACGACGAACATCGGGACCATCGTCGGCACGGGCGGACTTGCTCTCGACGTGTCGGGCTTCCCTGGTCGCATCTACTCGATGTCGGTCAATTTCCTGCCTGCTGCTCCCGTGACCTACTGCACGCCCGGCACGACGACGACCGGCTGCCAAGCGGCGATGGGCACGGTCGGCACGCCGAACGTGTCCGCGGCCGCGGGCTTCGTGTTGCGCGCCTTCAACGTCGAGCCCAACAAACAAGGCCTGATCTTCTACGGGCTCAGCGGCCGCACCGACACCCCGTGGGCCTCGGGCAGCACGAGCTTCCTGTGCGTGAAGTCCCCGACGCAGCGCCTCACCGCGCAGTCCAGTGGGGGAACTAACGGCGTGTGCAACGGCACGTTCAGCATCGACTGGCTCGCTTGGCTCGCCGCGAATCCGACCGCGCTCGGCGCGCCGTTCAGC
>JAEUHY010000047.1 GCA_016795325.1 Planctomycetota bacterium | reverse complement strand
CCGTAGGTGCCCATGGATGCATTGAAGCCGTAGGAGCCCTAGCCGCCCAGCACCGAGTTGATGACCACCCTGCGCTCGTCGCCGGCGTTGTCAACGATCTCGCGCAGTGGCTGCTCGACGGCGCGCAGCACGATCTTGATGCCGGCTTCCTGGTCGTGGTTGTCGCCCTTGATGGTGCCAGCCGTCTGGCGGGCGCGCAGCAGCGCGACGCCACCACCGGCCACGATGCCTTCCTCGACGGCCGCACGGGTGGCGTGCAGCGCGTCTTCGACGCGGGCCTTCTTTTCCTTCATCTCGACTTCGGTCGCGGCGCCGACCTTGATCACCGCCACGCCGCCGGCCAGCTTGGCCACGCGCTCCTGCAGCTTCTCGCGGTCGTAGTCCGAGGTGGTCTCCTCGATCTGGGCCTTGATCTGCTCGATGCGCGACTTGATCGCCTTGTTGTCGCCGGCGCCGTCGATGATGGTGGTGTTCTCCTTCGAGACCTGGACCTTCTTGGCGGTGCCGAGGTCGCGGATGGTGGCCTTCTCGAGCGAGAGGCCCACTTCCTCGGAGATCACGGTGCCGCCGGTGAGGACGGCCATGTCCTCGAGCATCGCCTTGCGACGATCGCCGAAGCCCGGGGCCTTGACCGCGACGCACTGGAACGCGCCGCGCAGGCGGTTGACGACCAGCGTCGCAAGGGCTTCACCTTCGACGTCTTCCGCGATGATCACGAGCGGACGGCCCGCCTGGGCGACCTGCTCGAGCAGCGGGATCAGTTCCTTGATCGAGGTGAGCTTCTTCTCGTAGACGAGGATGTACGGCTTCTCGTACACGACATCCATCGTCTTGGGGTTGGTGATGAAGTGCGGCGAGATGTAGCCCTTGTCGAACTGCATCCCCTCGACCCACTCGACTTCCGTGGCGAGGCTCTTGCCTTCTTCGACGGTGATCACGCCGTCCTGGCCGACCTTCTCCATCGCCTCGGCGATCATCTTGCCGATCTCGGAGTCGTTGTTGGCCGCGATCGTGCCGACCTGACCGATGTCCTTCTTGCCGTTGACCTTGACGGACATCTTCTTGATGTTCGCGACGCAGGCTTCGACGGCCTTGTCCATGCCGCGCTTGAGCGCGACCGGGTTCGCGCCGGCGGTGACGTTCTTGAGGCCTTCCTCGAAGATCGCTTCCGCGAGCACCGTGGCGGTCGTCGTGCCGTCGCCAGCGAGGTCGCTGGTCTTCGAGGCGACTTCCTTCACGAGCTGCGCGCCCATGTTCTCGTACGGGTTCTCGAGCTCGATCTCCTTGGAGACGGTGACGCCGTCCTTGGTGACCGTCGGCGAGCCGAACGACTTCTGGATGATGACATTGCGGCCGCGGGGGCCGAGGGTGACCTTGACGGCGCGGGCGAGGCGGCGCACACCGTTGCGGATGTGCTCGCGTGCCTCGGCGTCGTAGGTGATTTGTTTGGCGCTCATTGTGTTTGGTGTTCTCGTGGTGTGTTTCTCAAGAGTTCTTGAGGGGCGAGCGCGCGCTCAGCCTTCGATCACGCCGAGGATGTCTTCCTCGCGCATGATCAGGTACTCGCTGCCGCCGAACTTGACTTCCGTGCCGGCGTAGGAGGTGAACAGGATGCGGTCGCCGACCTTGACGCTGAAGGTCGAGCGCTCGCCGTTGTCGAGCGTCTTGCCGTTGCCGATGGCGACGATCTTGCCTTCCTTCGGCTTCTCCTTGGCGGTGTCGGGCAGCAGGATGCCGCCGGCGGTCTTCTCTTCCGCTTCCGTGCGCTGCACGAGAACGCGGTCGCCGAGGGGACGGATCATTCCGGACTTCGCTTGGGTCTTGGTGGCCATGTTGGTGCTTGCGTGTGGCGAGGGATGCCTTGCTGAGGTTGACGGGACGGTAGTTGTCGATGCGCCGGCAGCGTTGCTTCGCCGCGCGGCGTGGTCGGTGCGTGTGGTCAGTGAGAGGCGCGCGCGCTCAGCCTGCGTGCCGCAGGGCGCGCAGCACTTCGCTGCGCAGCTCGCTGGGCTGCACCGGCTTACGCAGGAACGCCCACGCGCCCAGATCGAGCGCCTTGCTGCGCACGAGCTCGGTGGCTTCGCCCGAATAGAAGATGCACGGAGGGATGCGCACCGCGGAGGCGCGCAGCGACGTGTACACGTCGAGTCCGTTGCAGCCGGGCATGTGGAAGTCGAGGACGAGCAGGTGCAGTTGGTCGAGGCGTTCGCGGGCAATCGCCAAGGCCTGGGGACCGCTCTCGGCGTGGACCACCTCGAGCCCCAGCGGACTGAGCAGGTCCTCGACGCCGCAACGCACCTCGATGTCGTCGTCGGCGAGCAAGACTCGTCGCGTCGTTTGCATCATGGTGGGGCGGGTCTCCTGGTTTGGCGCGTTGCGCGACGCGCGCCAACGCAAAGCCTGTGCCTTGCCCCGCCTGCGCTCGCCAAGCGCAGGCGGAGCCGGTCCGCCCGCGGGCTCGGCGCCACCCCCGCCGCCAGTCTGGCAGCGAGGTCGGAGTACCGAGTAGTCGCCTGTCAGTCTGGCAGGGGCCCCGCGGGCCGCGCTCGCTGGGCCTCAGGCCGCCCGGCGTCTCCGGGTCCAAAGCACGGCCAGCAGCCCGCCCAGAAGCGCCCCTCCAAGGCCCGCGGCCAGGCCGACGCGCACGAGCCAGCCCACGGCCCGCTCGGGGGTGTTCATGCGGTTGAAGACGCGGCGCTCGAAGCTCCCGACGTCGTAGGCGTAGACCTCGCGCCAGGCGGCTGGGCTGAAGGCCTCGCTCGTCAGCGCCTCGACGATACGCAGTTCGAGGCGGACGGCCGGCCCGTCCACGTGCACCAGCACGTAGTTGTCGAGCTGGCTGACCAGGGCGCGCGACTCCTCGCGGTTGCGCAGCATCTCGAGCGGCGGCCGGTCGGTGAAGTCGACCGCGGACTGCACGTACTCCACGCCGTCGCGCTCCAGGCGCGCGAACTTGCCCGGCCCCATGTCGCCGCCGAACACCGCGCGCACGCGGCCGGGCGCGAGCAGCGGATGCACGTCCTTCCACCACGCTGCGCCGTCGTCCCACCACAGGAGGTGGTGCTGGAACACGAACACGTGCTCGGCCGCGTCGGCCGTCGTGAGTTGCTCGCGCGCGAACGCGAGCCGCTCGCCGTCGAGTTGCGCGCCGCGGATGAACTTGCCCGGCGTCCGTCCGCCCGCGTCGCCGGGAGTCCAACACGAGTTGAGCAGCACGAAGCGGCTGCCGCGGTGCTCGAACGAGCGCTGCAGCGCGCCGTAGCGTTCGAGCCACAGGTCGCGCGTCGCCGCGTCCCACACGTCGTGGTTGCCTGGCACGTGGTGGATCGGCGCGCCGACGCGCGCGAGCAACGCGTCGATCGTCTCGAAGTCGCGCCGGATCGCGGCTGTGTCGGGCGTGCCGGCGGCCTCGAAATCGCCCCACACGATGTCGCCGGTGAGTACGACGAAAGCCGGCGCCTGGGCGCGCAGCTCTTCGACGAGCCGTTCGAGCTTCGCCATCGGCAGGTTGCCGTCGCCGGGGCCCCCGCGCAGGTGGCCCACGACCGCGAAGCGGTAGCTCTCCGCATTCGCCGCTGCGAGCGGCGCCAAGGCCAGCCACGCGGCGCACAGACGCAAGGTGTGCATGTGGAACGCGAAGCTACGGCTCGCACGCGCGCGGCGCCACGGTCGCGCCGGCCGCGCTGCGGCGCCGGCGGGGCGCGGAGGTCAGTGACGGTTCGTCGGCGGCTCGGCGGCAACGAACCCGGGCTGCCCTTGGGCAGCCCGGGAGGAAATTCCGCGCGAAGCTCAGCTCGAGCGCAGAGTCACGCGACGCGCCGGGCCGTGATCACGGCTGCATCGTCAACTCGATCGCGTTCGAGAGGTTCGTCGTGCGCGGCGCCGGCGGGTCGCGGAACCAGGACTGCACATACAGCTTGTCGCCACTGGCGAAGGGCAAACCGAGTGCGCTCGGGAAGACGTTGAAGAAGTTGTTCAGCTCGACTGCGAAGGCGCCGTCGCACTGCGAGGCTGTTCCGCCCGAGTTCTGAGGGAACGTGCGCTGCGTCGGCGATTTGACGCAGAAGAAGCTCGTGCTGGTGGCGGCCCAGGGCAGCGGCGTGAAGCCTGAATTGTCGAGGCCGTAGAACAACAGGCCCTGCTTCTGGCCCTCGACGTTGGCGACGCTCAGCGTGCACGGCGTCGCCTGCGAGGCGCTGGGCTGCCCGCTCGCGGAGATGCTCGCGTTGCAGCCGTTCGTGGTCGTGCCCGCGGTGCAGTACGTGGTGGGCGGCGCGACGGGCACGCCGAACTCGAGGTTGTCGATCGCAGCCGTCGTGCTCACGCTGGCGAAGATGCGGAAGCCGGCGATGTTGACGTTCGAGTTGAGCGTGACCACGGCGTCGTCACCCTGCGTCGACGCGATGACTTGCCCGGCGGCATCGATGATTTGCAGCGTGTCGGCTCCGCCTGAGATTCCGATCAACGCGGAGACTCGCGTCACCGGAATGGTGAACACGCCCTGGATCGCGAGCGCCCCGGAGGCGGTGAGGATGTTGGGCGGCGTGTAGGTGGGCGGCGTCGTGAAGCTCGTCGCGATCAGCACTTCGTTGGCGTCCTGCGTGCCCGGATTGGGCGTGAAGACGACCCCGAGCGCGCTGTACTCCGTCGTGAGTTGCACCGTCTGCGCCGCGAACGTCGACGGCGCGACCAGCGGCACGTCGTCCGGCGTTCCGAGCAAACCGTCGGGGCCAGGCAAGGCGTCGAAATTGACGCGCACGATTTGCGCCATCGCGGGTGAGCACAACGCGGCGACGAGCAGAGTGACAAGTGCGGACTTCGACATGGGGGCAGGCCTCGTACGGTCGGAGAATCGGGCGGAACTACGAGTCCACGCTACCCGAGTCAGGCGCGGCTGGCGGTGCGGCGCCAGGATCAAATCCACCATCTGTGCGCCGATGGCTCCGCATTGCAGTTGGTTGCGCGCGCAGAGGGCGCATTTGATCCTCGCGCCGTACCGCCAACCGCAACGCGAGACTGCCCGTGGGCGCGTGGTGGACTGCTGCGCGGCGCAGGCCTCACGCGAGCGGCAGCGCGAGCCGGAACGTCGCGCCGCGCGGCGCGGGTTCGAGCGTGAGTGCGCCGCCGAGCTCGCTCGCCAGTCCGCGCGCGAGCGCTAGGCCCAGCCCCACACCCGGTGCACGGTCCGACGAGTCGCGCCCGCCGCGGTCGAAGGGCTCGAAGATCGTGCGCGACACTTCGCTGGGAACGCCGGCGCCTTGATCGCTCACGTCGATCCACAATTGCTCGCCGTGGACCGCCGCACGCAGCCGGATCGGGCTCGCCGCGTCGTCGCGGCCGTATTTGCAGGCGTTTTCGACGAGGTTCGAAAGGATCTGCAGCACGGCGTCGGAGTCGGTGGCGAGCGGAGCATCGCGCTCGAGCAGGTCCTCGACCTCCAGACGCGCGCCGTGCGCTGCGCAGGTGCGTGCGAGCTCGGGCACGCAGCGCTCGACGAGCCGCGCCGCCGTCGTGGGCGCGTGCGGCGCCGCGTTGCGCCCGTCTTCGAGCCGTGCGTAGCGCAGCACGTTGTCGACCAAACGCGCGAGGCGCGACGACTCGGTCTCGAGCGTCGCCAGGTACTCGGGCTGTTTCGCCGCCGGCACCATGCCGCGCGCGAGCATCTCGCTGTAGAGCCGGAAGGTCGTGAGCGGCGTGCGCAGCTCGTGCGTGACGGCGTGCGTGAAGCGCCGATGTTTGTCGCCGTAGGCGTAGCTCGCCCGCAGCGCGAGTCCGCCGACCGCGAGCGCGACGGCGAGCGCGGTCCACGCGCCGACGAGCGCCCACAGGTGTCCACGCGGCAGGTTCTCCGCTGGACGCGGCGGGGGCACGACGAGCGCGGCGGGCACGGCCGCGAGGCGCAGCGCCAACGCGTCGGGCGCGGACTTCGCGCTCGCGAGTTCGAGCGGTTCGAGTCGCGCCTGGGGGAAGAGGTCCGTGACCTCTGCGACGAGCAGGCGTTCGAGCTCGGCCCATTCGATGCGGTAGCTCTCGTGGCTCGCGCCGCCGGGGCCTTCGATGCGGCGCGCGAACTGCAGTCCGAGTTGCTCGCTGCTGCGGTCCCAGCGCGTCGCGAGCGGTCCGACGAGCACCTCGGCCGACGCGTCGTTCGGATCCGCGTTGGAAGCCACCTGCGAAAGCTGGTTGGTCCACTGCCGGCGCTCGTACTCGCCCGCGCTGCGCTCCACGCCGCGATTGGAGAGCATCTGCTGTTGCTGCGGCGCTGCAGGCGCCAAGGGTTCGAACTGCGCGTTGAGAGCTCCTACGCTGCAAGCCGTGATGAACGCCTGGTCCGCAGCTTCGACGAGCTCGCTCGCGAGCTCCTCGGGCGGTTTGTTCGTCGGATTGATCGAGTTGTCGCCCGCGATCCAATTCGCGGCGTAGGAGCCCGCTTGCGGCGGCGCGACGCTCGCGCGGCTGGTCGTCATCGCGAGCAACGTGCTGACGCGCGTCTCCATGCGCCACAGCGCGGTGCGCACGTCCTCTTGGTGCAGCGCGTCCGCGACCGCGCGCGCGTGTTCGGCTTGTTGGCGCAGCACGAGCGCCGTGGCGGCGGCGAGCGCGCCGATCGCGACGACGCTGAGCGCGGCATACAGCGCGACAAGCGGACGGCGCGGCGCCCTCACCGCAGCACCTGTGCGCTTTCACCGAGCATGTAGCCCTTGCCCCGCACCGTGCGCACGATGTCGCCGCCGTGTGCGCCGAGTTTGTCGCGCAAGCGAACGACCGCCATGTCGACCGTGCGCGTGTCGAGACCGCGCGGATCGAGACTCCACACGGCGCGCAGCAGTTCCTCGCGTTCGATGGCCCGCGAGGGGTTGCGTGCGAGGTACGCGAGCAGCTCGGCTTCGCGTTCGGTGAGCAGCTTCGCCTCCGCGCCGTCGAGCGTCACTTCACGCCGCTCGAAGTGCGCGCGGCCGCCGGGAAAGCGCACCTCGCGGACGTCGCCCGGGCGTTCGGCGCTGCGGCGCAGCACAGCTTCGACGCGCGCGATCAGCTCGCTCGAACTGAACGGCTTGACGACGTAGTCATCGGCGCCGGTGCGCAGTCCGCGGACACGGTCCTCCTCCGCGCCGCGGGCTGTGACCAGGATCACAGGCAGCGTCGGCCGTGCGGCGCGCAACTCGGGCAGATAGTCCAGGCCGTCGAGGCCGGGCAGCACCACGTCGAGAAGCACGAGGTCGAGCTCCGCCAGCGCCAGCGTGCGCCGCGCGGACGGACCGTCGGCGCAGGCGTGGACGCGAAAGCCCGCGAACTCGAGCGCGTCGACGAGCCCGCGCCGGATGGCGGGGTCGTCTTCGACGACACAGATGGTGCGCGGGCGGTTCATGGGTTGCAGTTGCGGCGGTCGGTCGGTGCGGAGCCGGCGGATTGGATGCTGGCGCCGCACCGCATACGTCCGAGATTACTTCGACTGCGGCGTCACGAGCACGGTCTCGCCGCGGTGGCGCAGCAGGATTTCACCTTCCAGCGAAACCTGGCCGACGCAGCCCTGCGCGCGCAGTTCTTCGACGAGCTGCGTGTGTTCCGGCGTCCCGAACACGACCGAACGTTGCGGAGTCGGCTCGGACGGAGCGAGCGCGAGTTCGCCGTCGATCCAACGTGCGCCGCGCCGGAAGAAGGTACGACCCTGCACGGTCTGAACGGTCGGGTTGGCGACCAACTCGCCGGCGGGGTTGTACTGAGCGTTGGAGGCGTTGGCCCAGCTCTGGTCGCGGTTGAGCGCGACGTTCTGCTGCGCCGCGACGCCGTCGATGCCGGTGCGGCAAGTGGCGTTCTGGAACCCGAGGCTGCTGGCCGTCGCCACGAGCTGCGGCGCGTCGCCGAGCTTCGTGCCCTCGAGCGCGAGGAACGCGGTCGAGTCCGTCAGCACGCCAAAGCGCGTCGAGAGTTCGAGCATCTCCTTCACGATCTCGGCGAACTTCGGATCCTCGCGCAGCGCGGCGAGCGCCTGCGGATCGGCCCCGACGCGGCGCAGCGAATCCTCGAGCGCCGCGATGCGCCGCATGGCCCACAAGCGCTGCACGAAGCCATTGCGCGGCAGCGCCGTCGCGAAGTCGTAGTCGAGGCGCCAGTTCGTTTTCGCGCCTGCGCGGACGCCCGCGAGCTCAATGCGCGCCGGCGCCGCGTCGAGGTAACGGCCGACGAGCACGAGGCGATCGCCGCGGAACAAGTCGGGCAGGACTTGCGGGTACAGATCGCGCACCAGGCGCGTGTTCTCGCTGCCGTCGCCGTTCTTCACGCTCACCGCGAGGTCGGTGACCACCGGTCCGGAGAGGTCCTCGAACACACCGGCGACCGCGCGTTCGACATCCTCGTTCGGCCGCACGTAGCTCGTGCGCCCGCGGCTCTCGACCGCCAACGTGTCGAGCAGCGGCGCGTTGACGTCGTTGCCCACGCCGAAGGTGAACACCCGCCGTTTGTGCACGTTTTCGCGCTCGATGCGCTCGCGGATGGCGACCTCGCGCGTCTCACCCTCGGTCGGACGGCCGTCGGTGAGGAACAACACGACCGGCAAGCGGCCATCGCTCGGCGGCATCGCGAGCGCGGCGGCCAGCGCGCCGTCGAGGTTGGTTCCGCCGCCCGTCGTGAGCCCGTCGAGGTACGCGCGGAGTGCGGGCAGTGTCTCGGCGCTCTTGATCACGGCCTGCGGCGCAAAACGCTCCACGGTCGCGCTGTAGTCGATGATCTGCACCGCTTCGCCGAATGCGAGGCCTTCGATCACCTGTCGCGCCGCGGCGCGCGCCTGGTCGAACTTCTCGCCCGCCATGCTGCCCGAACGGTCGAGCACGAGCGTGACCTCGCGCGGCGGGAGCTTCACGTCGGCCGGAACTTCGCCCAGGCCCGCGAGCAACAGGAACCAGCCGCCTTTCCCGCTCGGGTCCGCGCTCGTGAACAGCGTGGTTGTGAGCGGACCGTCGGCGAGCAGCACCGACACGCGCAGCGCACCCGGCTCCATCGGCGCACCCGGGCGCGAGTGCATTTGGATGCGTTTGGCGTCGCCGCTCACACGCGGCAGGTCGTGCGTGGGCGAGTAGACGTCCGCGATCGCGCGCTCGGAGCGCACTTCGAGCGTCACTTCCCAGGGAACCTGGCTCGCGAGGCTCTCGCTGCGCGGCAGCTCGTAGTCCCAGCGCAGACCATCCGTCGGCACGAGGTGCTCGTAGCGCACGCGCACTGTCTGTTTGCCGCCCGCGCTCACCGGAAACACGCTCGAGCGCACGAGCGACGCGCCGGCGAACTCGAGCAGCGCGGGATCCTTGAGCTTGGCGACGATGCCGTCGTACGTGGCGCGCGCTTCTTCGCGCGGCAGCAGCCGCGCCGTGGGCTTCACGGACGATCCCTCGAAGTCGAAGTGCGTCACGACCGCGTTGTCGGGCACGGGCAGCAATAGCTCGCCTTCCGTGTCGATCGATCCGCGGTTGACGAGGAAGATGTCGAGCGTCGTCGTCGCCATCCCGTCGACGATGCGGATGTCGGCGCGCACGCGCTCGACGGCGATTTCCGCCGCCGTGTCGACCGTGCGGAACGCGCGCGCCTGCGGCAGCACGACGTTCGCGCACCAGCCGCTGTGAACGTGATGCACGACGTGGGCGTGGCCCGACTGCGCTGCGCTGGGCGGCGAACTCGCGAGGGCCAGGATCAGGGCGGGAAGAATTCGATGTGTGCAGCGCATGGCGCGGTTCTCGTTCGTTGTCGAGCTCGGCGCGAGCCCGTGCGGGGCCGGCGCGTGTCGGCGTCGGTCCAGTTCGAGCGACAGTACGCGCGGCCTGGAGCGTTCCGGGTCACGCACGGGTAACGGGCGAGCCGCGCGGAGCGCGCTGGCGGCCCTCGAGGGCCACCCCGGATCCGGCGCGCCGCTCCCCTTGGGGCCCACGCGCGACGGCCGCTCCACGTCGCATCGGCCCGGAGCATCGGGCGGCCCGGTGGGGCACGGGGGAGCCGCGACTGCGGACTTGGCGGACGAGGAAAGCTCGAGCAGAAAGTTTTCGAACTTTCAAACACGATTGAAAGATCGACGTCGAGCCGATACGCTCTTGGCATGGAGCGAGCGGAACGCATGGGCGCCACCGAAGAGGTGCGCGGAGGGCTCGTCGAGCTGTGGGGACGCTTGGCGCCGTTCTGGGGCATCAGCCCTGGCGCCGCGCGCGTTTTTGCGTACCTGTTGACGCGCGCAGCGCCCGTTGACGCGGACGAACTCGTCGAGGGTCTGGCGCTCTCGCGCGGCGCGGTCTCGATGGCCGTGCGCGAACTCGAGGAGTGGGGGCTCGTGCGGCGCTCGAAGCTCGCCGGCGAGCGGCGCGAGCTCTACGCGCCTGAGAGCGAACTCGAACGCGCGGTGAAGAGCATCGTGCGCACGCGCAAGCGTCGCGAGTGGGACCCGTTGCTCGAGCGACTTCGGGAATGGGTGCCCGAGCTCGAGCGAGAGCGTTCCGCGGACGCCGTCGCGCTGCGCGCACGCCTCGAGCAAATCGAGGCCTTGGTCGCGCTCGCCGATGGAATGGCCGCCTCGTTCTTGGAGGGCGGCATCGTGAAGCAACTGGGACTCAAGGCGCTCGTACTCGCGGCCGAGCGCGCTGGGAAACGCGCCGCGAAGAAACGTCGCTGAACGAACATGGGTGACCAATCGATGACGGCTCTGAACGTTTACCTCGCTGCGCTGGGATGCGGCGTCACGCTCGCCTTCGCCGTTTGCTTGATCTTCCGCCGCACGCTCGAAGTCCTGCTCTCCGAGTTGTGCGGCGGCGGCGCGCGCGGCCGCTTCTGGATGCTGTTCGGCAACGTGGGCATGGTGCTCGCGACGATGTGGTGCGGGCTGTGGCTCGCGCCCGCGGGCGGCGGCGCAGTCGGGGAGGGAGTTCGGACCTTCACCCGCACTCTCGGCGCAACGGTCTTCGGATTGCTCGCCGCGCTCGTGGTGCTGGGCTTCGTGCTCCAGCTCGGCATCTCGCGCTACGAGGCCAACGTTCGCCGTGCGCAGCGCGCCGCGGCTGAGCCCACCACCTGAGAACTCGAGCGGCGACGCGGCGCGCTGCCCGAATCGTGGCCGGCGCGTCCGGGGTGCGCCGCGCGCAACTTGCCTGACGACGCATCAAGGCCGCGCGACGGTTAGCCTGGACCGACCTCCGCTCACCATGCACAAGGACTTCATCGCCCTCGCGCGCCAGCGCCCGGTGTTCGACGCCCACGCCGATTCGCTGCAGCTCGCGCTCGACCTGGGGCGCGATCTGGGCGAGGTCGGCGCCGGGCACTTGGACTTGGTGCGCGGCAGTTCGGGCGGCCTGGGCGCGCTGGTGTTCGTGTCGTGGTGCGATCCGCGCTTCATCGCGGAGGGCGAGCACGGCGCGCGCGAGCGCACGCGGCTGCTCTTGCGCGAGTTCCACCGCCTGCAGGCGCGCCATCCCGAGCAAGTGAGCTTCGCCGGAAATGCGCAGCAACTTGCAGCCGCGCGCGGAGCCAACAAAGTCGCCGGCATTCCCGGCATCGAAGGCGGCCACTCGATCGAGAACTCGCTCGACACGTTGCACTGGTTCTTCGAACGCGGCGTGCGCGTGATGACGCTGGTGTGGAACAACCACCTCGACTGGATCCGCTCGTGCCAACCTGACGCCGGCGCGAACGTGCCCGAGGGGCTGAACGACTTCGGGCGCGGCGTGGTGCGCGCGATGAACGAGCTGGGCATGGTCGTCGATCTCTCGCATGCGGGGCGGCAAGCGTTCTTCGACACGCTCGCCTGCACGAACAAGCCGGTGATCGCGAGCCACTCGGGCTGCATGGCGGTGAACGAGCACCAACGCAACCTCGACGACGAACAGCTGCGCGCGCTCGCGGACAATGGCGGCGTGGTCGGCATCGTGTTCTGCACGCCGTTCCTCGATGCGGCGGCGCGCGCCGAGGACAACCGCGTGCGCGCGAGCGACGAGTACAAAGCGCTGGGCAGTGCGCCGGACACGGCGACGTTCCTTGCACAGTGCGAGCTGCTGCAGGCGCGCGCCGCGCCGCTGCCGCTCGAGCGTGTGCTCGACCACATCTGCCACGCGGTCGAGATCGGGGGCATCGACCACGTCGGCATCGGCTCGGACTTCGACGGCATCCAACGCACGCCGCAGGAGCTCGAGGACGCCAGCTGCTACATGAACCTCGCGCGCGGGCTGCGGCGGCGCGGTTTCAACGACGAAGAGCTCGTCAAGGTGCTCGGCGGCAACTTTGAGCGTGTGTACGCGGCCGTCACCGGGCCCGGCACGGCAGCGGGGCACGCAGAGCTCGTCGCGCTCGAGTGAGCCGAACTGGGCGCGCGCAAACGAGCCGAAGCACGCGCTAACGGGCTACGAATCGGCCTTCCCGCGCTCCCAGCCGCGCGAGTGCCAGCGCTACTTCGAACGCGCTGCGCCAGTAGGCCGCCATCCTGTGGACTCGAGAACGACGTCCACGCCGCGCGCGCTTCCGTTGACAGATCGCGTCGTTGGCGTAGTTTCAATCCCCAACACAGCAAGCTGGCTTCATCGGGCGAGGGTGGACTGCTCGGTGACCTTTGCTGTCGGAGGTACTCGCAATGAACGAATGGATGCGACGCTCTTGGTGCTCGGTCGGTTGCGGAGGATGGCGGGCGCAATTCTTGGCCGCGGCGATGTTCGTCGCAGGCCGACCTCTCGTCGCGCAGAACGTGATGCTCGACCTCCCCTCGCCCGCCAATTTGCCGGACGCTCGCGCGACCGATGTCTCGGACGACGGGCAGCGAATCGTTGGTTTCGCCGGGCCGAATGCAGTGGGTCCGTACGTCGCGGTCGAGTGGTCCGGGACCAGCACGGTCGCGCCCATGGGCTTGGCCACCGGGCGAGTTCCAATCGCTTTGGCTCGCAGCGCCAACGCGTTCTGCGGGAGTCGGCCCTATCAGGGGGATGGATTCCGAGTGCTCGACGGGACCTCCGCCTTCATTGCGGGTCGAGGAGAAGCGATCTCCGACGACGGGCAGACGGTGGTCGGCGTCCGCCTCGCGTCGGGCGCCAGCGGCTCGAGCGCGTTTCGTTGGACGGCCAGTGGAGGGCTGGTGGTGCTCGACTCGCTGATCGGTGCAGTCGGTTCACCGAACGTCGCAGAGGCCAAGGCGCTCTCCGGTGACGGCTCGATCGTCGCGGGGTTCATCTACCACAACGGCAGTTCGTTCACCGACGCGTTCCGCTTTGACGCGACGTCCGGTGTCGTGCAACTTCTCAATCCGCCTTCGGTGAGCGCGTATGCGGGCGCGATGTCGCGGGACGGCAGCCAGATCTTCGGAACGATGGGCTCCGGGGTCATGTTCCGTTGGAGCGCGTCGAGTGGCTTGCAGAGCCTAGGCGCCCCGAGTGGGGCGACCGCCCTCCAGGTCATCGAAGCCTCCGACGATGGCAGCGTGGTCGTCGGTCATCTGTTGCTCCCCGGGTCGAACAACTTCCAACCCTTCCGCTGGTCCTTCAGCACGGGATTCCAGGTGCACGTGGTGGCGGCGAACGCCACGGTGCAAGGCATGTCCCCGAACGGCGCATTCGTCGTCGGCCAGATTGTGTATCCCCAGATGCCCGCCCGCGGCTTCGTGTGGGGACCCGACCTCAACGCGAACGGCGTGATCGACGGCTACGAAGGTCCGATTTGCGCCATCCCGACGACCTACTGCACGAGCAAAGTGAATTCGCAGTTGTGCGCGCCAGCGATCGACATCTCCGGGCCGCCCTCCGCGTCCGGCGGGAGCGCGTGCCTCGTCACCGCGTCGAACATGCTCAACAACCGCACCGGTTTGCTGCTCTACAGCTACCAGGCGAGCGCCACGAGCTTCCAGGGCGGATACCTGTGCGTCGCCGCACCCAGGCGCAGAACTCCAGTTCAAGCCTCCGGCGGATCGCCGACCGGCTCGGATTGTTCCGGCGCCTACAGCTTCGACTTCACGGCCTACATCACGAGCGGCATCGATCCGCAGTTGCAGGTCGTGGGTCAGAGCTTCGCGTGCCAGTACTGGGCGCGCGATCCGCAGGACGCGTGGGGCTCGAGCCTCACCGACGCTGTCTACGGCGTCGTCTGCCAGTAGCGAGCCGCGAAACGCGACGCGAGTCGTTTGGTCGAGGTGACCGTCCCACGCGCGGCGCTCGAGGCGTCGGAGTTTCCGCGCTGCATGGGCGCCGGTCTCTCGGACCGCACAAGCGCAAAGCACAAGCGCAAGTTCGAGTTGTCGTGCTCGGGGCGTGCCTTCGCGGCTGACGCAAAGCTTCGCCGCGCGCGCCACGTGCGTTCGAAGGGGCGACCGCGCGGCTGGCCCTCGCGGTCGAAGAACGCTTCGATTCGTGGGTGACGCGCATCGCGCACCTGGAGACCGAGCGCTCCGCCGTCGCCGATTCCGTGCTCTACGGCGCTCCGAGGCCCTTCTGCTCGCCGCGTGCGGTGGCTCGAAGGACACTCGCATTCGTGTTGGCGCATCTCGCTGCGCGTGCTCGAGCCGCCGCATCCGCGACCAAGCGGGATTCACGCGACGACGCGCTCGAGCACCGTCAGGGATGGTCCGCTCGGGCCTCGCTCGAGTTGGTGCTGCACAGCGGTTGCCTCTGGGCGGCGCTGAGGTAGCCCGCGGCGGAGGTCGACTCGAATGGACACTCGAATCGTGTTGGCGGCGATCGTGGGCGCCGCGTGCGCTGCGGCGGGCGCGGGAGTGGTGACCGTGCTGCGGGCGGAGACCGTCGCGACGCCCGCGCAACGTGAGAGCGCTGCCGCGCCCCAGCCCGTCGCGGCGGACGGACTGCAGCAGTTGGAACTCGACGCGCTGGTCGAGGAGCTGCGCCGCCTGCGCGAGGAACTCGCGAGCCGGCGCGAGGCGGTCGGCAACGGCGAGCCGGCGCCGGCGAGCGATTCGCTCCAGGCTCAACTCACTGAGCTGCGCGCGCTGGTCGAGCGCCGCGCCGCGCTGGCGCCTGCTCCCGAGCTCGACCTGAGCTCGAAGGGGCCGCGCCGAGCCGAGTTGTTCGTGCGCTCGACCGACCCCGAACCTGAGGTCGACGACAGCGAGAAGCTCGCCAAACGCTATTGCCTGTGGTCGCCGCAGCGCGTGCTCGACGAGTTCGGCATGCCCGACCGGGTTTCGACCAACGATGGGGCGATGCGCTGGATCTACTCCGAGAACGACGACGCGCTCGCGACCGTGCTCGATTTCGCCGCCGGATACCTGGTCAATGTCTGGGTAGCCGACGATTGAATTGCCCGCCGAGAGGCTGGATTGGAACCGGCCGGAGCTTACGTAAACTGCCGCCCCTTCTCCGACCCCTCAAGGAGCACGTCACGTGACTCATTCCCAAGCGTCCGGTCCCCAGCACGGCCTCAGCAGGCGCGATGTCGTCGCCGGCGCCGTCGCGGGCGCCGGACTCGCCGCCGTCGGCTGCTCGAGCCCCTCGAGCAGCTCCGCGGCCGCCTCGAACACCAACCAACCCCAACCTTCTCAACCGACCCCGACCATCATGACCACCCAAGCCGCCCCGCACGTTTTGCCCGCCCTGCCGTACGCCGACACCGCGCTCGAGCCGGTGATGAGCGCCAAGACCTTCAGCTTCCACTACGCCAAGCACCACAAGGCGTACGTCGACAACCTGAACAACCTCATCAAGGACAACGCCGAGCTGTCGGCGATGTCGCTCGAGGCGCTGATCAAGAAGGTCGCCGGCGACAGCACCAAGGCGGGCGTGTTCAACAACGCCGCGCAGGTCTGGAACCACACCTTCTTCTGGAACTCGATGCGTCCGGGCGGCGGCGGCGCGCCCAAGGGCCGCATCGCCGACAAGATCAACGCCTCGTTCGGCGACTTCGAGAAGTTCAAGGCGGCCTTCAGCGACGCCGCCAAGACGCAGTTCGGTTCGGGCTGGGCCTGGCTGATCGAGGACGGCGGCAAGCTCGCCGTGGTCAAGACGCCCAACGCCGAGACGCCGATGGCGCAGGGCAAGAAGTGCCTGCTCACGCTCGACGTGTGGGAGCACGCCTACTACCTCGACTTCCAGAACCGCCGCCCCGACTTCATCACGGCTTACCTCGACAAGCTCGTGAACTGGGAATTCGCCGAGAAGAACCTCGGCTGAGCCGCGGCCGAATCGCACGGCGAGCGCCGTCCCACGCCTGCGCGTCGGACGGCGCTCGCTTTGTTTTGTGCAGCTCGAACGTGCGCCCGGCCGCGGGTCCCTAGCATCGGTTCAGCGCCGGCTCGTTTCCCCCCGGCGCACGGAGAGAGCCGCTTGCCGAACCTTCTCGCTCGTCGCGCTGTTTTGTTCGCCACGGCTGCCGCGCTGAGCGCCGGCGCCGCGCGTTCGCAGACCCTGGCCGATCAGACCGGACTCTCTGCGCTGCGCGCGCGACTGGGCGCGAGCGCTCCGACCGGCGCCGGTGTCCGCATCGGTCTCGTCGAAGCCGCGGGACCGGGTTTCGCGCCCGATCCCGCGCACCCCGAGCTCGCGGGCAAGAGCTTCGTGCCGCTGAGTCCCGCGCCATCTTCGAGCTGGCATGCCACGACGGTGGCGCTGTACGGCTTCGGCGCCAACTTCGGCATGGCGCCCGGCGCGCTCGACCTCGAACTGTTCGAAGCGGCGCACTGGCTGGCGAGCGGATTCCTGCAGGGTTCGAGCGTCGCGCCGCCCGCGGACGTGCTCGCCAAGATCATCAACAACAGTTGGGGCAGCAGCGGAGTCGGCGCCGCCAACCAACAGATGCGCAAGCTCGACTACGCGATCGACGCGCGCGGCCTGTTCGTCGCGTCGGGCGTGAACAACGGCGCGGGGCCGCTCGATTCGCCGCTGGTTTCGCACAGCTTCAACGGTGTGGCGGTCGGCCGCAGCGACGGCCAGCACCGCGCCGGTCCGACGCTCACGGGTTTCGATCGGCCGGGGCGCATGAAGCCGGAGCTCGTCGCGCCCGCGCCGGCCACGAGCTTCGCGACGCCGCTGGTGTCGGGCGCGGCCGCGCTGCTCGTCGAGACCGCGCGCACGTGGCCCGGTTTGGCGGGCGATCCGGACGCGGAGCGCCCCGAGGTGCTCAAGGCGGTGCTCATGGCGGGTGCGGAACACCGCGACGGCTGGTCGAACGGCGCGCCGCAGAGCGGCGACGAGCGCGGCGCCACGCGCACGCCGCTCGACCCGTTGTGGGGCGCCGACGAGCTCGACATCGACCACGCGCACTGGATCCTCAGCGGCGGCGCACAGCCCAGCGGCGCGACGGCGCAAGAGGCCCAGCCTGTGCCGCACGCGGGCTGGGAACGCGTGACGACCTACGCCGGCTCGAGCCGCTACTGGCGCTTCGAGGTCGAGCGCAGCAAGCCCGTGGTGTCGGTGGTTGCGACTTGGAATCGCCAGAGCGCGGTGGGTTTCGCGGCCTTCACCCGGCCCGAGTACGACCTCGAGCTGTGGGAGCTCGGCGCCGACGGGCAACTCCAGGAACTCGTGGGCGAGCGTGGGCGCCTCGCCTTCCGCAGCGGCAACGTGCGCAGCGCGAGCGAGGTCGACAACGTCGAGCACCTCTACCTCGAAGGCTTGGCGCCGGGCGCGTACGTGCTCGAGCTGCGGCGCCGGCCCGACTTCCTCCCGCGCGCGCACGTCGCGGTCGCCTGGGAGCTGCGCTGCGGCGATCCGCTCGCGTTCGGCGTCGGCACGCTGCACTCCGCCGGCCGGCGCGCGAGTTTGGGTTGGACGGGATTCGCGAGCCACGCGCACAACGACTTCGAGCTGCGCATCGAGGACGGTCCCGCACACGCGCGCGGCGTCGTGCTCTCGAGCTTCGTGGCCGCGCGCGAGCCCCTCGGCCGCGGCGTGAACTGGATCGGCGCGCCGCTCGAGCGCAGTGCGCCGCTCCAACTCGACGAGTTCGGATCCGCCGCGTTGCAAATTCCGATCGACGCGGAGCTCGTCGGCCAGACGCGCTACTACCAATTCTGGTTCCGCGATCCGCTGCGCAGCGGCGCCGACGCCCTGGGCCTCACCAACGCGCTCGCTGTCGGCTTCTGCCGTTGAGCGCCATCACTTCGAGCGCAGCACGTACTCGCGCCAAGCCGCTTCGAACTTGCGTTCGTTGAGCCCGAGGGCGTTCTTGAAGTCGGTCGACGAGCCGTGTCCGGCGTAGGCGCGCCGGAAGAAGTCGAAGAACTGTGCGCGCTGCTCAGCCCCGCCGTGCAGGCAGAAGTGGGTCAGCGTGTACGCCTGGCTGTACTTGAGGTCGGACTGCGAGGACCCGGCGAAGTCCCCGGAGTCGAAGGTGAGCACGCGGCCGAGGTCGTAGGGCTTCTCCGCGGAGCGGTGCCGCGCGAAATGAGCCTCATTGCGCTGGCCGGGCGTAAACACGCCGCGCGCGAGCTCACCGTAGCGGCACGACGGCAGGTACTCCGCGAGCCCTTCGTCGAGCCACGCGGGCACCGCGCCGAGCGCGGCCTTGGTGTTCGACGAGGTGTTGTGGAGCAGCGCGTGCACGGATTCGTGCACGAGCGCGCCGATGTCGAGCCGCTGCGAAGCGTTGACGTGCAGCACGTTCGCGCGCGGATCGAAGTACGCCAGGCGCCCGCTCGCCTCGGGAAACGACGCGCTGTCCGCGTGCACGTGGGCTGTGATCCCCGCGCCGGGCTCGTGCAGCGGCAACTCGTCCTCGAACCAGGCGAAGAAGGCGCGGTACACGAGCTCGAGCTCGATCGCACAACCCACGGCGTCGCGCAGCGCGAGGTTGGATTTCACGGCGAAGTGGGTGGTCTCGAACTCCCACGCAGCGCCCCAGTCGAGCGCGCGGGCCGCGCGCTTGTCGAAGTCCTCGCGCTTGCTTCCGACGCGCACGCGCCAGCCCTCGCCGCGCTTCTCGTGGCCGGCCAGCTCGTGCAGCTCGCCGTCGGCGGCGTCGAGCGTCAAACCGAGCAGCGCGAACACACGCGCCTCGCCGTCGAGCCCGCGCGCCCGGCACTCGCGCGCCAGGTTGCGCACGGCGCCGACCTCGCCGGGCGTGCACGCATCCCACTGCGCGAGCAGTTCTTCGAGCTTGCGCGCCTGCGACGAGACGAGCAGCACCTCGTCCGCGCCGAAGCGCTTGTCCTGGCTGCCGACGCGCACCACGACCTCGCGCGCCGTGTCGCGAATGACGCGGCCTTCGACGCTCTTGCCGTTCTTGAGGGTGACCGCGTCGCCGGGGAAGGCGAGCGCGGCGAGTGCGAGCGCGAGCAGCGGCATGGGGAGGCTGGGGAGTGTGCCACGCCGCGTCCCAGCGCGGGCGGGCTCGCGCGCCGCGGGGCGGCCCGGACGCGCGCCAATGTGGATAGGCGCATGCAGGCCGTGGGGCGGGGGAGCCCATGTCGATGTCGGCCGCCGGGTGCGGGAAATCCCGCACATTCCTGGGCTTTTTCCCGGCCGTGGCCCGCACCCGCCCCAGGCGTTGGGCGTTCGCGCCGGGTTGGCCGATCCCCGAAGGACGCCTCCCGCTCCGATTCGCTCCGCACCGACCCGCCGACACGATGTCCGACCAGCTCACCTCGCTCTACCGGATCCAGTCGACCAACCTCGCACTGCGCCGCGCGTTCATCCGGCTCGGACCGGCAGATGTTCGCGTGCTCGCGCGCCTGGTTGCGTGGGCGCGCCGCACGGCCCCGCGGCTGGCGCGCGAGTTCTACGACGTGCAGTTCGGCTTCGAGCAGACGCGCGCGTTCTTCGAGGCGCACGCCCGGCGCCGGGGAATCGCACTCGAGGTGCTCCGCGCCAACCTCGAGCGAGCGCAGGCGGGCTATTTCCTCGCCATCTTCGAGGAGGCCGCGAGCGGCGGCGAGTTCGGCTCGGCGTACTTCGAACGCCGCTTGCAGGTCGGCAAGACCCACAACGTCATCAACCTGCCGCTCAAGTGGTTCTTGGGCAGCTACACGCTGTACTTCGACCTCGCTCGCAAGTTCCTCGCGCGGAGTTATCCCTTCCGTCCCTGGATGCGAGCCCGCGCCGAACGCGCGCTCGTCGTGGTGATGAACTACGACAGCCAAGCGGTGTGCGACGCGTTCTTCTACGACTACCTGCAGAGCATCGGGCTCGACCTCTCGCGCGTGGACGTCGCCGACGCGCGCCACGATCTGTCGGAGCACTATGCGGACCTCAAGTCGCTGGTGCGCGAGGCCCTCGGCAGTTCCGTGCGCACCAGCCGCGACGTGGCCGGTTCCAGTAGCGAACTCGCCAGCGCAGCCGACAGCCTTTCCCATGCCAACCAGGAGCAAGCCGCCGCGATCGAGCAGACCTCCGCGACGCTGAGCGACCTCACGCGCACCGTGGGCGACAACAGCGCCAAGGCGCGGCGCGCCCGCGACCTCACGACCGGCGGCGACGACAGCGCGGGCGAGTGCCTGGTGAGCGTCATGAACGGCGTGTCCGAACGCTCCAAGCGCATCGCCAACATCATCTCGCTCATGGACGACATCGCCTTCCAGACCAACCTGCTCGCGCTCAACGCTGCGGTCGAAGCCGCGCGCGCGGGCGAGCAGGGCCGCGGCTTCGCTGTCGTGGCGGAGGAGGTCCGGAGCCTGGCGTTGCGCTCCGCACAATCCGCGCGCGAGATCAAGAGCTTGATCGAGGATGCGGTCGGGCGCGTGGAGCGCGGCGTGTCGTTCGTCGCCCACGTCGCGCAGCTCGTGCGCGAAGTCTCCGACGCGTCGACGGCGCAGGCGCGCTCGATCGCGGAGGTGGGCGCCGCCATCGCGCAGATGGACAAGACCACGCAAGCGAGCGCGTCCCAGGCGGAGCAACTCTCGGCGACTGCGGTGGTGCTGTCCCAGAGCGCTGCGCAACTGCAGGGCGCGCTGGAGAGCTTCGAGTTCAGCGACGAGCCTGCGGCGGCGACTCGGTCGGCGATGCGGCCAGCAAGCTCGCCTGGCGCTCGCACTCGCTCCGCGCCGGCGCTGCTCTCGGTGTGACGTCCGAGACCACGGCGTCGCGCGACGGCGCGTTCCCGCACGGACGCGCACGACAGGCCCGCGGCCGGGGCCGCTAAACGCACTCCTTGCGCAACGGACTGCGACCTTGGGCCCTCCAGCGCAGTCCGTAGGTTGCGTGCGCGAGGGCTCCGACCCGTCCGTGGTCGGCTCGTGCGCAGGGCCTCCTGAGCGAGGGTTCCGCCGTGCAGTTCGACTTCAGCCGTATCGAAGACATCGACTCGTTCGTTTCCATTCCCGAGGGCCGCTACGCGTGCCGCGTGGCCGAGGTGCGCGAAGGCGTTGCGCGCGACGGCAGTCCGCGCTGGAGCCTGCGCCTGGAGGTCGCGCTCGGCGAGTACGCCGGGCGCACGGCGGGCTGGGACAGCGTGACCTGGAGCGACCGCGGCATCCGGCGCGTGAAGCATGTGCTCGAGGCGCTGGGGCTCAACGTGAGCGGACAGGTGGAGATCGCTCCGAGCGATCTGCTCGGCCGCGAGGTGATCGCGACCTTCCAATCCGAGGAGCGCGAAGACGCCTTCACCGGGCGGCGCGTGTTGCGGCTGCGGGTGCCGTACGCGGGCTACCTCAGCCGTGCGGATGCGGCGTCTGTGCCGGGAAGTGCGTCGCCGGGCGCCGAGGTGAACGCGTCGCAGCGCTCGTCGGGGCCCGGTCAGAACTCCGAAAGCGCGAACGGCTTCGACGACGAGTTCGAAGGTTGAGCGGGGGACGCGTCGCGGCGCTGCGGCGCCGAGCTCCGCAGCCGTCGGACCCGGGCGCGGCGCCGCCGTCGTGGCGCCGCGCCCGGTGGCCCACGCGTGTCTCGAAACGTGTCGAGTCATCGCGTGGGCCGTTGCGCAGACCGTTACGTGAGGCACTGCGTGGGCCGTTGCGTGGGCCGTTGCGTGGGCCGTTGCGTGGGCCGTTGCGTGAGCCCTTGCGTGAGCCCTTGCGTGAGCCCTTGCGTGAGCCCTTGCGTGGGATCGGCGCGCGCAGGCTCTCTGCGCTGCAGCCCCGCCGGCGCGGCGAAGTCGCGCCACGCTCGCTGCGCCGCGCGGCAGGTTCGGGAACCGCCTGCTCCGGGTCGTCGAACGCACGGGGAGTGGACTCGCTCGCGAGCCTTGGCCCGCATCGCGCGCTCGGGCGCGTTCGCAGCGCCGTCGTCGCGCCCCGCGGAAGTCCGTGTGTCCGCACACGTTTCGCTCCGCTCGCGCCCCCGCTCGGCGCTGCGCGGCGCGCTCGAGCGCGGCCGGATCCGTGCGGACGATTGACGCGCGAGACCCGCACGCGAGACGATGCCTCCAGCTCCCATGCAACCGCCCCCCGACTCCAACCGTGCGCGACCGGGCCCCAACGACGACGTCGAAGACCTGATGCGCGTGGCCCACGCCGCAGCGCAACTGGCGTACTCGCCGTACTCGAAAGTGAAGGTCGGCGCGGCGCTGCTCGCCGAAGACGGCACGGTCTACACCGGCTGCAACGTCGAGAACGCGAGCTACGG
Organism: Planctomycetota bacterium; assembly: GCA_016795325.1. Classification (GTDB taxonomy): domain Bacteria; phylum Planctomycetota; class UBA1135; order UBA1135; genus WYBT01. The sequence continues at coordinate 37,502 of JAEUHY010000047.1, read as the reverse complement.
GCTCACGCTGTGCGCCGAACGTTCCGCCGTGGTGCGCGCCGTCGCCTCCGGCGAGCGCCGCTTCCGCGCCATCGCGATCGCGACCGACCGCCCGCAGGCGCTCATGCCGTGCGGCGCGTGCCGACAGTTCCTGCTCGAGTTCGCTCCGCGCCTGTGGGTGCACGTTCAAGGCGCTCAGAGCGCGCTCGAGACCGTGAACCTCTCCGAGCTGTTGCCGCGCGCCTTCGCGCCGCGCGACCTGACCTGATTCCTCGCACTCCAGCGACCTTCGCCAAGCACATGACGAACCTCGCCGAGGGTCTGCAGCGGCGCGTCGATGAGTTGCGCCGCGAGTTGCGCCGCCACGAGCGCCTGTACTACGTCGAGGCGCGCCCGCAGATCAGCGACGCCGAGTACGACCGCCTGTTCCGCGAGCTGCGCGACCTCGAGCTCGCGCACCCGGGGCTGCTCACGCCCGATAGCCCGACACAGCGCGTAGGCGCGCCGTTGCCGGAAGGCCAGGGCTTGCAAAAGCGCCGCCACGAGCTGCCGATGCTCTCGATCGACAGCTTGTTCAGTGCGGACGAGGTGCGCGACTTCGACAAGAGCATCCGACGCTTCTTGATGCTCGGCGACGAGGCGCCGCTCGAGTGGGTCGTCGAGCCCAAGTTCGACGGCGCGAGCACCGCGCTGATCTACGAGGACGGCGTGTTCGTGCGCGGCGTGACGCGCGGCGACGGCGAGTGGGGCGAGGACATCACCGCCAACCTGCGCACCGTCCGCAACCTGCCGCTGCGCTTGAGCGACGAGAAGCGTGCGCTGCCCGTGCGGCTCGAAGTGCGCGGCGAGGTGTTGATCGAACGTGCGGCCTTCGCGCGCTTCAACGCCGAGCGCGCACGCGAAGGCAAGCCCGAGCTTGCCAACCCGCGCAACGCCGCCGCCGGCGCGCTGCGGCGCAGCGATCCGGCCGAGGTCGCGCGCTACCCGCTGCAGTTCCACCCGTGGTCGGTCGCGCGCATCGAGGGCCCTGCGGGCTGTTTCGTGCGGCGCGGCGAGCAGCGGCAGCTCGACCTGTTGGCCGACGTCGATCGGGCCGTGAGTGAGTCCGCGCAGCCGAGCGGTGCGCCCCAGCAACCGCTCGCCGCGAGCTTCGAGCGCCACCAGGACGTGCTCGTCGCGCTGCGCGAGTGGGGTTTTGCGCCCAATCCGTGGGCCGAGCCCGCGCTCGGCATCGAAGGTTGCCTCGACTACCACGCGCGCCTGCTCGCGCGCCGCGCCGAGCTCCCTTTCGACGTCGACGGCGTAGTCGCCAAGCTCGACGTGCTCGCGCTGCGCGAGCGCCTGGGCACGAACTCGCGTTCGACGCGTTGGCAGTTCGCGCACAAATTCCCGGCGATCGAAGCCACCAGCACGTTGCGCGCGATCGAACTGCAGGTCGGCGCGCTCGGCCGACTCACACCGCGCGCGCACGTCGATCCGGTCGAGATCGGCGGCGTGGTCGTGCGGCACAGCACGCTCCACAACGCCGACTACGTGACCACGCTCGGACTGGTGATCGGCGACCGCGTGTTCCTCGAACGCGCCGGCGACGTGATCCCGCAGGTGATCGCGGTCGCCGAGCGCGCGGGCGGCGACGAGCCCGCGGATTGGCGCGCGCATCGTCCGCCCGAGCTGCTCGACGGCGACGAGCCGCGCCCCGGCGTGTTGTGCGCTTGGCGCGAGAGCTTCTCGATGCCGACGCACTGCCCGGCCTGCGCGACCGAGCTCGTCAAGGAAGGCAAGTTCTGGCGCTGCCCGAATCTCTACGGCTGCGAACCGCAGGTCGTCGGCCGCACGTTGATGGCCACGCGCCGCGGCGCGCTCGAGATCGACGGCCTGGGCGAGCGCATGGTCGAGCAGCTCTTCCGCGCGGGCTACCTGCGCTCGAGCGCGGATCTGTTCCACCTCGATGCGCTGCGCGAGAAGCTCGTCGAGCTCGAACGCTGGGGCGAAAAGAGCGTCGCCGGACTGCTGTCCGAGATCCAACGCGCGCGCGGCGTCAGTTTTGAGCGATTCCTCGTCGCGCTCGCGATTCCCGACGTCGGCGGCGCGACGGCGCGCGCGCTGGCCCAACACTTCGCGACCCTCGACGAGCTGCGCGCCGCGAGCGCCGAGGATCTGCAGCACATCGATGGCATCGGCCCCGAGGTCGCGCGCAGTGTGCGCGAGTGGGTCGAGCGGCCGGAGAACCAAGCCGAGCTCGAGCGCTACTTCGCCGGCGGCGTGGCGCTGACCTATCCGAAGTTCGAAGCGCGCACGGACAGCCCGTTTTCGGGCAAGTCGGTCGTGTTCACAGGGACCTTGGCGCACATGGGGCGCGCGGAGGCCAAGAAACTCGTCGAGGAGCTCGGCGGCAAGGTCGCTTCCGCGATCAGCGCGAAGACTCATTTCCTCGTCCAGGGCGAGGGCGGCGGCTCGAAGAAGGACAAGGCCGCGGCCTTGGGGATCCAGGTGCTCAGCGAGGCCGAATTCCTCGCGCTGGCCGGTCGCGCTCCGTAACGGTTCGTTGGCCTTCCGCGGCGGCGAAGCAGGCCGCGCGGCGATCGATTACCGTAGGAGACGAAAGTCATGGCGAATCTCCCCGACGACGCGCAGCCCCAGCCTCAGCCCAAGCCCCAGGGCGCGGAACCCGCCGAAGTGGCGAGCCGTGCGCCGCGCGACAGCGACGACGCGCTGATCGCCCAGGCGCGCTTCACGCTGCCCGAGGGCTTCGAGAGCGACGACACCGCGGAGCTCGTGCGCCGCGCTCAAGAGGGCGACGCGCAGGCGCTCAACGATCTGTTCACGCGCTACCACACGTTGATGGTCGAGGTCGCGCGCCGCCGGCTCGGGCCGCGTTTGCGCCTCAAGGAAGAGCCCGACGACCTCGCGCAGACGACCTTTCGCGAGGCGACGCGCGACTTCAAGCGCTACGAGTACCGCGGCGAGCAGTCGCTCCTGAAGTGGCTGATCCAGATCCTGCAGAACAAGATCCGCGACAAGGCGGAGTACTACTCGGCCTCCAAGCGCGACACGTCGCTCGAAACGTCGCTCGAGCCGACCTCGAACACCGACGGCGACCTGCTGCCGGGGCTCGACATGATCGCCAGCGACGAGCTGTCGGTGACACGCACCGTCTCGCGCGTCGAGCGCTTCGAGCACCTGCGCAAGGGCCTCGAGCAGCTCAACCCCGAGTACCGCCAGGCGATCACACTGGTCTTCTTCCAGGGCCTGAGCCTGCGCGAAGCCGGCCAGCGCCTGGGCGGCCGCAGCGAAGACGCCTTGCGCATGATGCTGCGGCGCGCCGAAGCCAAGCTGGCCGAGATCCTCAAGACTTCGGTCGGTCGGGACTACGGCGACGCTTCGCAGTCGGCGCCCTTCTGAGCCGGGCGCGACGCGCGGACTTCACTCCGCGGCCGCGCCTTCTTTCGAGCTCCGCCGCTCAGCCGCTTCACTTGTGTTCGCGCAGCGCCGCGACCGCAGCCTCGACCGTCGCGCGGCTCGGTGCGAGTTCGAACTCGCGCGCCTAACTCGGCGCGAAGGTGACCTCGATCGCCTCGCGCTCGTCGAGCGTGGCGCGCTGCTCGGGCACGGGTTCGCCAGGCCCGTTCCCCGCGACCGAGTCGCTCAAGCGCCAGTGTGCGGCTCCGACGCGACGGCGCGCAGCACCGACGCGTGGCAGTGCTCCCGCGTGGCGGCGTTCGTTGTCGAGCCAGTTTTGCTGCGAAGTGTCGCGCTCGTCCAACCACGCGAACTCCAAGAGGTACGCCAGGTCCTCGGGCGAACGTGGTGCGTTGGGCGCGCGTCGGACGCTGTACCGCGGCTTCGGCTCGAGCTGCAGCGTCGTGTCGCGCGCGACGTCGAGCGCGGTCGTCGTGAGCGCGAAGTGGCCCGCGAACTGGACGTCGAACGGAGCGCAGCGCGCCGACAAGAGCATGGAGTCGCCGTCGTCGTTGACCGGCCCAAACTCAGGGCCCGCCGCGAGCGAGCTCGAGCGGCGGACTTTGAAGCTCCCCGAGGCGGGTGTTCGGTTGCCGAGCTCAAAGCCTTGGAGTCCGACCCGCGCAGCGCGTGCAAACGCGGGTTCATCGGCGCGGCCCGCCTTCGAAGGCAGCACCTCCACAAGCCCGCAGCGCGCCAGCTCGCCGAGTTCCAATTCGTCCACGCTCTGGCTCAGATGCGCGATCGAGGGCCTCCGATCGAGCTCGACGCGCTCACCGAGGAACTCGAAGTCCGCCGCCACGTGATCCTCACGCTTCGGTCGGCCGTCCGACCACGCGCCACGCGCCGTCCTTCGTTCGGATGGGTGCATCTGGCCGGTGGCGGGCAACTCGCGGCGGCGAGAGGCGGCGCTGAGCTAGCTTCGCTCGATGTCTCTCATGCCTTGCTTCCCGCGGGCGTGCGCAGGAAGTCAGTCAGCATCCGCGCCAGCGCCTCGGGTTGCTCGTCGGCGATCCAGTGGCCCGCGCCGGACACGACGGCGCCCTGCACGTCGCGCGCGAGCTGGCGCATCGCCCCTTCGGGAAAGCCGGCCGCGCCGCGTTCGCCGCCGAGTGCGAGCACCGGCGCCTCGATGCGCCGTCCGGCGTAGGACTTGAACAGCTCGGTGTCGTCGAACACCGCGGCGAAGTGCGCGAAGCCGCCGCGCAGCGCGCCGGGCTTCTGCAGCTGGCGCACGTAGACCTCGAAGTCCGCCTGGTCCACCGCGTCCGGGTTCGCGCTCCAGTGCCAGAAGTACCAGGCGAGCAGCTCACGCTCCTTGCCGGCGATGAACTGCACCGCGACGTCGGGCTGCGTGAAGAACGCGAGCTGCCAGCTCTGCCAATTGCGCATCGGCTGCAGCCCGTACTCGTAGCCGTAGCCCGGCGGCGCGTACTCGATCACGCCGAGCTTCGTCACGCGTTGCGGCTGGTCGAAGGCCAGCGCCAGCGCCGTGCCGCCGCCGTGGTCGTAGCCGATCACGGCCGCCTGCGGCACGCCCAACGCGTCGAGCAGGCCGGCGAGGTCTTTGGCGAGCGTGCGCTTGTCGTAGCCGGCGGGCGTGATGGTCGAGCCGCCCATGCCGCGCTGGTCGTACGCGATGGCGCGAAAGCCTGCGGCCGCCAGATCGCGCATCAGCGTGCGCCACATCCACCAGTGCTGCGGAAAGCCGTGCACGAGCACCACCGGCTCGCCCTGGCCGAGCTCGACCGCGTGCAGATCGACATCGCCCACGCTCAGCGTGCGATGCAGGAATCCATCCTTTGCCATGAACCACCTCGTGTTGGAGAACGGGGCGGGAATCTAGGCAGGGGCCGCAGCGCCAACTAGACGGTGCGGAATGAACGCACTGTTCGAGACGCCGAACAGTGGTGGAAGACTAGGCCGCGGGCCCGAGCGACTGGCGCAGGAACTCGATCAGCGCCATCGCCTTTGGATTGCGCGAGCGCGCCGTCGGCAGCAGCGCGTTCAACTCCACCGGCTCGTCGTCCCAGTCGGGCAGGCAGCGCACGAAGTCCTCACGCACGAGGAACGACGGCAGCCAGCCGATGCCGCAGCCGCCGGCGATCAGGCCGACGTTGGTGTCGGGCTCGTTGACGCTCAGACGCGGCCGGGCCTCGACCAGCACCACCTCGTCGCCGCGGCGCAGGCGCCAGTGCAGGCGGCCGTCGCGGTCGGCGTACCCGAGCAGGTCGTGGCCTGGCAGTTCGTCCGGGTGACGCGGCATGGCGCGTCGCTGCAGGTAGGAAGGCGAGGCGTACAGCCGCGTCGAGAACACGGTGATGCGGTGGGTCTGCGCCGCGTTCGGCGGCGGCGCCCCGACGCGCAGCGCGAGATCTTGGTCCTCGGCGAGCAGGTCGACCGGCCGGTTGTTCACGTCCAGCGTCACCCGCAACTGCGGATAGCGCGTGATGAAGGCCGCGAGCAGCGGGGCGAGCACCGAGCGCGACAGCGCGAACGGCGCGCTGAGTCGCAGGCGGCCCTGCGGCTGCGCCGCGAGCGCCTCGACTGCGGCGCGGCCGTCCTGCACCGCCTCGAGCGCACGTTGGCAACTTGCGAGGTAGACGCGGCCGGCTTCGGTCAGCGAGACCTTGCGCGTGGTGCGCTCGAGCAAGCGCGTGCCCAGCCGCGTCTCAAGCGCCGACACCATGCCGCTGACGGTGGCCTTGGGCATATCCAGCGCCTTCGCCGCCGCGGTGAAGGATCCCGACTGGGCGACGCGGGCGAACACCAGCAGCGCGTTGAGGTCGTCTTTCATGGCTCCGATTGTCGAGCTGCGCGCCGGGCCCGGACCATGGAATTCCCCGAGCGTTCCGGCGCAGATCACGCTGCGGTGTTTCTTGCGGCTCACCACCGTCGCCGAGCGCGGACGGCCGTTGAAGTTGAAGTCGAGCCACTTTGAGCTGCAGCGCGCGGCATCCGACTCGACGCGCTCGCTCGGGCTCTCGCCCGGACGCGACACGTTGATGAACACGGCGCGGCCTTCAACGGCGGCGGTCGCGGCGATGATCTCGCAACCCGCGGGGCCGGTGAGGAAGCGCTCGATCTCGCCGGCGCGCGGCCGTTCGAAACTTCGAACGACTGACTTCCGCCGGCCGGGCCCCTCGCCGAGCGCGAGGTGGAGGTTGGCCGCGCGGCGCGCCGAGATCGTCGAGACTTCGGTCGGCCGCGACTCCGGCGACGCTTTTGACTCGGCGCCTTTTTGAGCGGCACGCAACGCAATCTCACCGCAAGCGTCGACTCGCCGCGAGCCCATGTCGCTAGCCGTCAGCGACACGTTCGGCGCCGAACCGAACGCGCCTCAATCCGGCAACGCGAAACGCAGCACGCTCAGCGGCTCCGCGCGCGCGCACCAGACTTCGCGGCCGTCGGGGGAGAGGCTCCACGCGAACGAGCCGTCCGAGGATGGGCTCGCGATTCGAAACTGCGCGCCGTTGCGCAGAGATACGAGCAACGCGTTGGGGTTGGCCCCGCCCGTCAGCAACCAGTCAGCGCGCCAAGCAATGGAGTCGGCGTAGAACATGATCTTGGGCTCGGCGGCGAGCGGAACCGAGCGCAAGAGTTGGCCCTGGCCGTCGTAGAGCGCCGCCACGTGCTCGCGCCGGATCCTGGCCAGCACCGCGACAGCGTTGTTCGGTCCCGCGCCGAGAGCCTGGATGTCGTCGAAGAACACGCGTTGGGGTCCGCGATCGACTCGCGCGAGGACTTGACCGTCCGGCGCGAAGCGTTGGAGCAGCAATTCGTCGCTCCATTCTCGATCGGCGACCCACATGCTTCCGTCGGGCAACCACTCGGCGAGCAGCCCGCCGAGTTGGCGGACCGCGACGAACTCGCCGTCCTCGCCCAACTCGATCCAGCGATCGCGGTACTTGCCTGTCTGGATCAGACTGCGCCTCCCTGGGCCGGCATGGACCCGCATGTCCCACGCAGTGGCGTCGCCCAACTCGTGCGCGGGCGCGGCGATCAACTGATCGAACTCACCGCTTGCCCTGAAGGCCAGCGCTGCGCGCGAGTGGTCGTCGACGACCACGATTCGCCCGTGCGCGTCGAAGTGCAGCTCCAGCGGCCTGTACAGCAGGTTGGTTGCCGGGGGCGAGCCGTGACGCGTCGTCGCCAGGCCCGTGGCGTCGTAGCTCAGAATCTCGTCCGCGCGTGAACTCCACAGCACGCCCTGCGCGTCGAGCGCGAACGAGGACCAATGGCCGAAGTCTGCGCTCGCGCCTTGTCGGCGCAGCTCGATCTGCGCGAGCTCGCGTCCATCGCGGTCGAAACGAACCCAGCGCTCGTGTTCGTCGTAGCCGACGTTCACAAGGAACGCGCCCGAGGGCTCGATCAACAGCTCGCGCAGCCAGCGAGAAGGGCGCTCGTACTCGTCTACGTCTTTGTCGCCCGCGAACGCGAGACGGATCGTCGAGCGATGCTGTCCGTCAGCGTCGAACGCACACACGAAGTCGCGATCGAAGCCGTCTGACAAGACGTAGATTTGTCCGCTCGGGCCGACGGCCACGTCTGCCGCATCGTGAAAGATGTTGAACGACGCTTCTTCGCTCGGCTGACCGTCAGGCTCGGTGTCGAGGATGCACTTGCTGAGCGACCAAGCGCGCGCGCCGTCGGCGCGGAAGCGCGCCAGTGTCAGCGCGAGTTCGTCCGGTCCATCGAGCAGCGCTAGCGCCACGAAACCTCCGTCCTGCGTCGCGGCCAATTTGAGCTTGCTTACGGCCGGGAAAGCGTCGATCGCTGCTGCGACGCCGTTCGCGTCGATGAGGAACCAGGGTTCGCGCTCGTCCCGGCCCTCGAGCTCGCTCGCGGCGAGCCAACGGTCGTTCGCCAAGGCAATCCACTGCTCGGCTTCGAACTCGGCGGGCAAGCCGGTGACGGGGAGGATCTGCAACACGGCGCCACGCTCATCGATCCTGAGAATCTCGAACTCGCCGGGCGCGCGACAGCGCAGGGCGCGAAGCGTCCCCGTCGGCTGCGGCTCGAATCCGACAATGCCGGTGTTCCAACCGACGGGGCGTTCCTCGACCTCGAGTCGTACTTCGCCGAGCACTTCGAGCGCGAGGTCGATCGCCGATGTTTCAACCGACACGCCCTCTGTCCGTTGCTCGGCCGTTTCGACAGCTGCGCGCCGGCGCGTGATCTCGCGGACTTCCCACGCGTTTGCTGCGACTGCGGGGCAGACCTGGTACGTCACGCGCGCGAATTCGTCGGGATGCCACAGCTCGAAGGTATTCTCCACCGGGGGCGCGAGGATCGCCGACTCCTCGGACACGTCGGGGGCCTCGTCTTCGTTCGTCGACGCGAACTGTCGGACACGCGCAGGAGGCGGCACGTGGAGCGGCATGGTCCACACCGCAGCGCCGTCGTCGTCGAGCAGCACGACCCAGCGCCAAGGGAAGCGCTCGACGGCCGCGTCGCTGCGCCAACGCCACTCGACCAAAGTAAGTGGCGCGTCGGGCAATGCTGCCACGCATTCGATCCAGCCGAGCTCGTCGCGCGCCTCGAGGCGCGCCATCGGATCGAGCGTGGGCAGTTTTTTGCCGTCGAGCAGTGAGTAGCGCCACCAGCACTCGGACGGCGGACCTGAGTCGGCAGCAACGCGCAGCACGAGCTGCTCGCCACTGCCGTCGAGCAACAAGCCGTACGGCGTCGGCTCCGCAGGCCCGTGCGGGTAACGGCTGCCTGTCAGCGGCGTGCGATCGTCCAGCCGGATCGATCCACGCGCGTCCACCGCAGCGATCACCAGGTCGCCGCGCGGGAACATTGGCGGCAGGCCGTCGGTGAAGCCGAAGCCCGCCAGCGTTCCGCTCTCGCTCAGTCGCGCAGCGACGAGGGTGAACGGCAACTGGTTCGCCCAAACGAGCTGTCCGTTGCACTCGACGCGCACGTTGGATGGGCCCTCGCCCGTACGCGAAGTGGGATCGATCGCCGCCCGCCACTCGCCCGAGGCCGAGCGCACTTCGTAGGGCTGCACAGAGTCGCGTTGCTGTGGAGCGAGCGAAGCGTGGAGCAAGGCAGCGAGTGTTGCGAGCATGGCGGACCGCGCCGATCACGCGGCGCCGTCGCTAGCGCGAGCCCGAGTCCAGGCCACTCACTTGATCAGCTTGTCGAACTCCGGCAGGCCGCGCAGGAAGTCGAACTCGCTGCTCCGTTGTTCGCTGCGGATGAAGTAGCTGCGCACTTGCGCCGTGCTGAGGGCTTCGAGCGCGTCCGTCGGGTTGCCGAGCACCGCGTGCACGCAGGCGGTTTGGAACGAGCAGAAGCCGTCCTTGGGGCCGAATTGGTGCGCGGGCGAGCCCGGCGGCGGCTTCGTCGCGCAGGCCCATGCGCGCGAGCCGCGTGGCGCGTTGCAGGCGCGTGTCCTGGTCTTCGGCCACACGCTGGAGCTGCTTGCGCGCCGCGCCGATGCCGCGGTCGGCGGTCTCGATCGCCTCCTGGTAGCGGTCGAGGCGGTGGAGCACATAGTCGAGGCGCTCGTCGAGCACCGGGTGCTCGGCCACGCGTCGCCTGAGATGGCCGCGAAGGTCCACATGCACTTGGGGCTGTCGAAGAGCTGCGGGGGAGCGTTGGCGGGCGTGGCAGCCCTGTCCCATCGCGTGCGCAAGGCGGGAGGGCGACCGCGCCCGCCGCTGGCATTCCTGAGCACCCTGAGCAAAGCTGGTTGCCGATGGACGCTTCTGCCCACGTCGTTCGGAAGACCTACGGGCCGGTCGAACTGCTCGGCGCCTTGACCGACGTCGAACTGCGCAATGCGCCCGCGCAACTTCACGTCACGGGCTACCCCGACTTGGTGCAGCACGGCCGGCGCGTTGCGATCGTCGGCTCGCGTGATGCGTCCGAACTCGGCCTGCGACGCGCCGCCCGGCTGGCGCACGCGCTCGTCGACCAGCGGATCACCGTGGTGAGCGGTCTCGCGCGCGGCATTGACACCGCCGCGCACCGTGCAGCGCTCGAACGAGGGGGGCGCACGATCGCCGTGCTCGGCACGCCGCTCGACCAGTGCAACCCGCGCGCGAACGAGCCGCTCCAAGACGAAATCGGCGCGCGTCACCTGCTCATCTCGCAGTTCGCGATCGGCCAGCCGACACAGCGCAGCCACTTCGTGCTCCGCAACCGCACCATGGCGCTCGTTTCGCACGCCTCGGTGATCGTCGAGGCGGGCGAGGGCAGCGGGTCGCTCTCGCAAGGGTGGGAAGCGCTTCGCTTGGGGCGGCCGCTGTTCCTGATGAAGTCGCTCTTCGAGAACCCGGCGTTGAAGTGGCCGACCGAGATGCTCGACTACGGCGCGCTGATTCTTTCCGAGCCGGAGGAACTGCTGGCCGCATTGCCGCAGCCGCAGGACTTCGAGCCGCAGGATGCTCCTTTCTAGCGTCGACTTCGCGTCGTTCCTGGCGTACTCGGTGCGCGGCGCGGAACCAGCGCAGCAAGAGTCGCAGCGCTGGATGCGGTACCTGAAGAACGAGTTTGTCGTTCCCGGCACGCAAGAGTCGGCGTCGAGCTTTTTCGTGCGACGCCTCGCGGAGCGACGCGACGAGACTCCGTTCGCAACCTGGATTTCGCCGCACGCCGTGCTCTTGCCCGCGCCATCCAGTCGCTTGCTCAAGCCGGGCAGTCTCTGGGTGCCGCTCAAGCTCGCGAACGCGATGGTGAAGTTGGGCCTCGGCCGCCGCGTGGAGACGTGGCTCGAACGCACGGAAGCGATTCCCAAGGCGGCTTGGTCCAAACCCGAGGACCGGCCGTCTGCTCGACGCCAATACGACACGCTGCGCATGAAGCTGCCCGTAATGCCCTCCGACGAGGTGGTTGTCGTCGACGATGTGGTGACGCGCGGCGCGACGCTGCTTGCAGCCGTGAGTCGTGTGCGCGAGGCGCTTCCCGGCGCGCGGGTCGTTGGCTTCGCGATGCTCCGCGCCCTGAGCGAACCGGCTGAGTTCGCGGAGATGTTCTCGCCATGCATCGGTCGCATCGAGCTTGGCTCGGACGGGCAGACCACGCGGCGGCCGTGACGCTGCCGATGCTGCGCTGACGTGGCTCATCTCACGCTGCAGCGATCCAAGCACATCGCAAGCACACCGCGCCTGCTCTTCGCGCGGTGGACGAGCCCTGATGCGCTCGTCGTCGCTCCAACGAGCTACGCGCGGAGCCAACGACGGCTGGTTCTGAGGAGAAGTCTGTCGATTGGGTGCGGCTCGATGGAGATGACTGCCGGTGGCAATTCCGTGTTGCGGTGGTGACTCTGAGAAGCACGCAGACCGAACGGAAAAGCGCTATCTTCAAGCCGTTGGGTCCGCTTGTCCGTAGCTCGACGCGTTATGCAACGCAGCCGCCGTATCCAGACCGCGAATCGGCATCTGGCCTCGATCGTCTCCGTGTCGGTGCGCGTCTTGCTCTTGAGCTTCGCGAGCTGCACACGGGGAAGCGAAAAGTTCGATCAGCGTCGCTGGATCGACGCCGGTGACGACCTGGGCTCCTTGGTTCGGTCGCGCATGGTGCACGACGTGTCGACGAACATCCTGTATGTAGGAATGAGCCGCGCGAGTGTTGAGTCGGCGCTCGGGCCCGGAAGCCTGTGCGTGATCCACGACGGTGGAGTAGTGCTGCTTAGTTACCCGATCTATCGCGAGCGCAGAAACGGGCCGGTCTCGTTCTTGACGCTTCAGCTGGACGATCGAGACAACGTGGTCAGTTGGAGCGAAGGAGAGTTCTAGGGGCGTTCGCTTGGGTAACTCTTGCCCCACATGACTTCTCGACGATTCCAACGTGCTACCGGCACGCAGTCTGCTTCCTGGTGCGCGTTGCTCCAGCCGGCTCACGAGAGTGCGCGTGAAGATGCCGCGAGCTGCAGCGCACCGTCGTCGGCCGGAGGCGAGCAGGCAGCGGGTGCGGAAGGGGAACGAGAGCACTCACTGGAGCACCGGCGCTTGGGGGTGGCTGGGCGGTCCTCGCGCGTCGCCCCGTCCCGTTGAGCGATCACGACCGCGGCGCCGGTCGGCGTGACTCACGTGCCGGCTGGTTCCCCGATCCGCTCACGTGCAAGGCGAGCCGTTCGACGAGCGCGATCCAGCTCGTGAACGCGCCGTGAGCAGCGTTCCGAGGCGCACTGAAGCGCGCCCGATCACTTGATCAGCTTGTCGAACTCCGGCAAGCCGCGCAGGAAGTCGAACTCGCTGTTGCGTTGTTCGCTGCGGATGAAGTAGCCGCGCACCTGCGCCGTGCTGAGGGCTTCGAGCGCGTCGGTCGGGTTGCCGAGCACCGCGTGCACGCAGGCGGTGTGGAACGAGGTGAAGCCGTCCTTGGGGCCGAACTGGTGCGCGCGGGCGAGCTCGGCGGCTGCTTCGTCGCGCAGGCCCATGCGCGCCAGCAGCATGGCGAGATGCAGGCGCGTGTCCTGGTCTTCGGCCACACGCTGGAGCTGCTTGCGCGCCGCGCCGATGCCGCGGTCGGCGGTCTCGATCGCCTCCTGGTAGCGGTCGAGGCGCTGGAGCACCTGGTAGAGGTGGTCGTAGGTGCTGATGTAGCTGGGCTTGAGCGCGATCGCGCGCTGCAGGAGCGGCGAGGCGGCCTTGAAGTTGCCTTCGCGCGAGAGCGCGGCGCCGAGCAGGCGGTGGGCGAGCCACTCGTTCTGGTTGAGCTGGATCGCGAGGCGGTATTCGCGCTGCGCGTCGACGAGCAAGCCCGTCAGGTGGTAGCCGAAGCCGAGCGAGGTGTGCGCCTCGGCGCAGTTGGGGTCGAAGGCGAGCGCCTTGCGCGCGTGCTCGCGCGACTCGCTCAAGAAACTCTCGTCGCCGTCCCAGTACAGGTATTTGCGTACGAGCGCTTCAGCCAGGCCGGCGAGCGCGAGCGCGCAGCGGCCGTCGAGCTCGGTCGCGCGCCGGAACAGCGAGATCGACGCGAGCAGGTGTTTGGTCATGCCGCGGTGCAGCACTTCGTGCCCGCGCAGCGCGTGTTGGCGCGCGCCCTCGGGATCGCGCGTGCGCGGCTCGTCGGGGCGCAGTGCATGCTCGGCGAGTTGCCGGCGCAGCTGCCGCACGGCGCTGCGCACCAAGCCCGCCTGGATCGACCACTCGTCGGTGTCGAGGTGCTCGATCGAGTCGCGCCACACCTCGCGCGTCTGGGTCAGGTCCTGCGACTTGTAGTGTTCGAGCGTGAGCTCGAGCCGGCCCTTGAAGCCGTCGACCGCGACGACGCCGCGCAGCGTGAAGTCCACGCGCAGGTCGCTGGGCACGTTTTGGTCGGACAGCAGCGTGGTGTTCATCCCCGCGCGCGAAAGCTCGGCTGCGATGTCCTTGCGCAGGTCGACCGCGAAGCCGGCGTGCGCCGAGTCCGAACCGATCGGCGGCAGCGCGAGGTGGCCCGAGAGGTACGCCTGGCGATCGGACGCGCGGCTGGGCGACATGCTGTCGGCGATCGCCATCAGCACGCCGTGCGCGACTTCCGCGTTGGCGTAGCGCTCGGCCGGATTCGCGGCCATGCACTTCATCACGAAGTCTTCCAGGCTCGGCGGGATGCCGGTGCGCACCTTCGAGAGCGGCTTGGGCTTGCTGTCGAGGATCGCCATGCAGACTTCGGGGAACGAATTGCCCGGGAAAGGCAGCTGTCCGCTCAGCGCGTGGTAGAGCATCGCGCCGAGCGAGAAGATGTCGCTGCGCGCTTCGAGCTCGTCGCCGCGCACTTGCTCGGGACTCATGTAGAGCACCGTGCCGACGAGCATCCCGTGCTGCGTGATGGTCGACTCGCCGCTGGCGCGCGCGATTCCGAAGTCGAGCAACTTGATCGTGCCGTCGTGCAGCACCATCACGTTGGCCGGCTTGAGGTCGCGGTGGATCAGCCCGTTCTTGTGGACCAGCGCGAGCGCGCTGGTCAGTTGCGCCGCGATGCGCAGCGCTTCCTCGAGCCCGATCTGGCCGTCCTTGATGATCTTGTCGAGCGTCCTGCCCTGCAGGTACTCCATCGCGATGTAGCGACGGCCCGAATCCTCGCCGTACTCGTAGATCGTGGCGATGTTCGGGTGGACGAGGTTCGAGGTGTGGCGCGCCTCGCGTTCGAAGCGCTCGTCCGCTTCGGGGTCGAGGTCCACGTGCGCGCGCAGGATCTTCAGCGCGACCGTGCGTTGGAGCTTCTCGTCCTCGGCCCGGTAGACCTCCGACAGCGGACCCTCGCCGAGCAGATCCCGGGTCGGATCGAACCGGAAGTGGGCGAAGCGCACCTTGGCTTGAGTCTCGGGCATGTCGGTTCTTGCCTATCGGCCGTCGGCTGGGCCGAGCCTGACGGCGCGTGAAGATTGTAGGAAGCGGCGAGGGGCGGAGTAACCGTGCGCGTCCCGCGAACCTGAGCTGGCGGCCGCGCTGCGCCAACGTGATGGGCGCGTCGCGCTTCACCGGGGATTCACGTCCGACGGGGCTTCTCCTTGTCCCATTCCGCGTTTCCTTCCACACCGACGAACGGCGCGGGGCCGCTCGTCAGCTTCGCAAGGTTGCATCACAGCGGCGGCGCGACCGTCGACTGCAAGGACAGGCACATGAAGGAAGAGATCGAGCTCCACGACGAGAACCCCAACGGTTCGAATCCGTCCAACAACCCCTGGCTCCACGAGATCATCGAACGCAGCGTGCATCGCCGCACGTTGCTCGGCGGCGCGCTGGGCGTCGCCGCGGCGCAATTCCTCGGCGGTTCGCTGCTCTCTGGTCGCGCGAAGGCCGCCGCCGCTGTGCCGCTGGGCGTCAGCTCGCTGCTCGGCTTCACGGAGGTCGCGCCGAGCCAGGACGACACGATCCACGTCCCGCCGGGCTACGTGTGGGATGTGCTGCTGCCCTGGGGCACGCCGCTGTTCTCGAACGTCGCTGCGTTCCAACCGGACGCCTCGAACACCGCCGCGGATCAGGAAGGCCAAGTGGGCTTCAACCACGACGGGATGCACTACTTCCCGCTCAACGCGACGGAAGGAAACAGCCGCGGCCTGCTCGTGATGAACCACGAGTACACCGACGCGAACCAGATCTACTCGGCTGCGCAAGGCTCGACGATCACGCCGGACGCGGCGGGTGTCGAGAAGGTCGCCAAGGCGCTCGCCGGCCACGGCGTGACGGTCGCCGAAATCGTGAAGAACAACGACGGAACGTGGTCGCACGTCGTCGACTCGCCCTACAACCGCCGCATCACCGGCACGACGCCGATGGCCTTCTCGGGCCCGGTCAGCGCGTCGCACCCGCTGCTGCAGTCGACGATCACGCCGAATCCGATCGGCACGCTCAACAACTGCGCGCACGGCTTCACGCCTTGGGGCACGTACCTCGCCTGCGAAGAGAACTGGAACGGCTACTTCGGCACGGAGTCGACGACCTGGACCGCGACGCCGCTCGAGGCGCGCTACGGAGTCACCAAGACCGGCTTTGGCTATCGCTGGCACATCGCCAACCCGCGCTTCGACGTCAACGTCAATCGCAACGAGCTCAACCACTTCGGCTGGGCGGTCGAGATCGATCCGTACAACCCGACTTCGACGCCGGTCAAGCGCACCGCGCTCGGCCGCATCAAGCACGAAGGCGCCACGGTCACCGTGTCGCGCGAGCGCGCGGTGGTCTACACCGGCGACGACGAGAACGGCGACTATCTCTACAAGTTCGTCGGCCGCAAGCCGTGGCAGGAAGCGATCGCGCAGGGCGTGAGCCCGCTCGATTCGGGCGTGCTGTTCGTCGCGAAGTTCAACCCCGACGGCACGGGCACCTGGCTGCGCCTGCAGTTCGGCAAGAACGGTTTGGTTCCGGCCAACGGTTGGCTCGATCAGGCCGACATCTTGATCCGCACGCGCCAAGCGGCGGACTTCGTCGGCGCCACGCGCCTGCACCGCCCCGAGTGGGTCACCGAGAATCCGCAGACCAAGGACATCCTGGTCACGCTGACCAACGGCACCGGCAACAACTCGGCCGTCAACAGCAACCGCGATCCCAACCCCTACGGCCACATCATCAAGCTGCGCGAACCGTTCGGCGACCACACGCGTCCGACGTTCACGTGGAGCATCTTCCTGCTCGCGGGCGACAACTTCTACGATCCGACCGTGCCCGCGACGCAGTCGATCTACGGTTCGCCGGACGGCATCTGGGCCGACTACGACGGTCGCATCTGGATCCAGACGGACATCTCGAACTCTTCGCAGAACCGCGCCGACCGCGGCTACGACCGCATCGGCAACAACCAGATGCTGGCCGCCGATCCGAACACGGGCGAGCTCAAGCGCTTCCTCACCGGCCCGCGCGGCTGTGAGATCACGGGCGTGATCACCACGCCGGACCAGCGCACGATGTTCATCAACGTGCAGCACCCCGGCGAGTCGACCACGTTCTGGAACGGCCTGTTCGGCACGCCGTCGGTCACCAACCCGACGGCGGTCAGCAACTGGCCCTACGGCGCGCGTCCGCGCCCGACGACGGTCGTCATCCGCAAGGCGGACGGCGGCGTGATCGGCACCTGAGCCGCTCGACGAGCGACAACCTGACGCGCCCCTCAGCTCCGAGCGAGCTGGGGGGCGCGTTACTATTCGCGCAGGTCTGAAGACAGCCGGGTAGAGAAAATCTCGGCCCAACCCAGCGTCGCTCCATTCGATACAGGCGGCCAACGTTGCATGCCGCCAGGGCGACTCATGCTTGCTCGACTCCCCAAGCTCCATCCCACCATGACGAAACAGCGCTCCGCACTCCGACTTCGCCAGCTCGCGACTCTATTCCTCCTTGTTGCACCGGTTTCGGCTCAAGAGATCTATCCGTTGAGCTTGGACACGACTGCAAGTCCGACCAACGGTTCCTCGCGCCGTCCGGCGATTTCGAGCGACGGGCGCTACGTGGCATTCGAGAGTTCCGCGACAGATCTCGTCGCCGGCGACACCAACGGTGTTCAAGACGTGTTCTTGCGCGATCACTTCACCGGCACGACGCGCCGCGTCAGCGTCGCATCGTCCGGCGCTCAAGCTTCGGGCGCCAGCGAGTGGCCCGCACTGTCGGCGAACGGCCGTTACGTCGCCTTCTCGAGTCTGGCGTCCAACCTTGTGCCGTCGGACTCGAACAGCGCCCCGGACGTCTTCGTCCATGACACGTTGACCGGCCAGACCAGTCTCGTGAGCCCGCTGGGCGGCGGCGGACCCGCGAACGGAGGCAGCTATTCGCCGGACATTTCCGCCGACGGTGCGTGGGTGGTGTTCATGAGCATCGCGCCCAGTCTCGACGGAGGGCCGAGCGACGCTTTCATGGACGTTTTCGCCAGCCACATACCCTCAAACTCGACCTCGAAACTGTCGCGCACGGCAGCGGCCCAAAACGCCAACGGATCGAGCTTCTTCCCGCGCATCAGCCCCGATGGCCGATACGTGTCGTTCGAAACCGAGGCGAGCAACCTCACGAACGGAGACGTCAATCTCGTCCGCGACGTCGTGCTGCACGATCTGGTGCTCGGCGTGACGACGCCCGTGACGGCCAATCCAGCGAGCTTGATCGGCAACGGAGTCAGCTTCGAAAGCGACGTCAGTGCGGATGGCGCATTCGTGGTGTTCACGAGCTTCGCGAGCAACCTGGTCGCTGCCGACACCAACAACTTCCAGGACGTGTTCCGTTGGCGGCGCGACACGGGCGCCATCCAGCGCGTGAGCGTGAGCAGCGGCGGCGCTCAAGGTGTGGGGCAGAGCTTCGCGCCCAGCGTTTCGGACAACGGCCTCGTCGTTGCGTTTGCGACCTTCGCCGCCAACCTCGCGCTCGGTGACGCCAACCTCGCATCCGACGTGCTGCTGCGGAACATTCCGCTGGCGCTGACGACCCGAGTCTCCAGCGCGAACGGCGGAGCTGCCGGCAACGCAGGCAGCACCAGACCCGCGCTGAGCGCCTCCGCGAGCGTGATCGCCTTCGAAACGCTGGCGTCGGACCTCTTCGCCGGCGACATGAACGGGGCGTCTGACGTTGTCGCCTCCGGTGATCGTTGTCCCGGCGCTGCTGTGTACTGCGTCGCGAAGGTCAACTCCGGCGGCTGTGTCCCGGCGATCTGCTCGTACGGTTCGCCGTCGTTGACCGCGGCTCAGGACTTTCACGTGGTGGCGAGCCGAGTCCTCAACCAAAAGTCCGGGTTGCTCTTCTGGGGGATGATGCCGGCCTCCGCGCCGTTCTTCGGCGGCACCCGTTGCGTTGAGTATCCGGTCGTGCGCACGCCGGTTCAGGACTCCGGTGGCGCGACCAACGTGAACGACTGCAGTGGTCGGTACGACTACGCTTTCAGCTCGGCGTACTTGAACGCTGCCGGGCTTGTCGCGGGAGACCAGGTTTACGCCCAGTTCTGGAGTCGCGATCCGTTCTTTGCTCCGCCGTCGAACATCGGACTCACCGACGCTGCGCAGTTCACGATCTTGCCGTGACGGCAGGCGCCCGTGAGCGCCGCGCCAGAGCCACCTGCTTGCGTCAGCCGCGATTGCTCCACAGGGCCTTCGCGGGCTGACGACAGCCTTCCCTCGAAATCGGAACTGCTCACGGCGCGCGTTCTTGGCGCGTCACGATCGGCACGTAGCCGACCTCGAGGCCCTTCGGCGGAGTCACGAGCAGCGCGGGGTCGAGCTTGACCAACTTGCCCCGCGTCGGCGGCGCCATGTAGTCGCGGTCGATCGGCCACGCGCGGTGCAGCTTCTCGACGAAGGCCTGCAGGGCAGCCTTTTTCTCGGCGCTCCAGCCGTATTGCACGAACGAGGGCTGGTCGACGAAGCGGTACCAGCGGTAGGTGACGAGCGATCCGTCGCACAGCCGCACTTGGAGCGCGTCGGTGGAGGCGCCGGGCGTGGTCCATGCGCCGCTCGAAGGCGACGTGAACGGCTCGCCGGGCTTCGCGAGTTCGAACTCAGCGGCATGCAAGCCCGTGTCCTTGGGAACCGCGCTCGGCGAGATGGCGACGCGCCGCTCGCCGTCGTGGCGGTAGTACTGCGGAAACTGCCCGCGCGGCGCGTGGTCGCTGTCCTTCCACTCCAGGCCCCAGGTGTTGTCGTCGAACACTTTGGTGTCGAAGGTGCTCGCGACTCCATCGATGGGTTTGCCGTCCTGATCGAAGCCCGGCGTGCGTGTGCTCAACTTCGCGACGAACGCGCCGTGCACGTCGAACTTCCCGGACGGCGCAGGGCCGCCGAGGCGCCAGGCGAGGAAGGCGTCGTACAGCGCTTTGCGCGAGTAGTAGGTCACATCCTGCACGAGCACGGCTTGGCCGCGGCTGTCGACAGGAAAGCTCAGTGCAGGAATCTTCGAGTAACGCACGCCGTCGCGCGCGCTGGCGACGAGCTGCGGCACGGTGTTGATCTCCATCGCGCCGCCGCCCATCAACCCCTGACGACTGTCGAGGCCGCGACCGTGCAGGAACGGGTAGTCGAAGATGTCCGCGATTTTGCTCCACGTCTCCGGGATGTAGTAAGCGATCGGTCCCTTGAAGTTCGCCGTGGAGAGAAAGCAGGTCCACGCGTGAGCTCCGGTCGGCGCCTTGCCGTCCAATCTCGGCACGGGATCGGTGAACGGCAACGCCATGTAGCTGTAGCCGAGGAACTGACCGTTCGGGCTGCCATCGAAGGGCAGCGCGTCGGGCGGAATCAGCAGGCGATTGCTGAGCTGCGCGATGCCCAGGCGGTTGTCGGGCAGAGCTTCGGTGTCATAGAAGAACGACCAACCGGGCGAGCCGACTTCGTAGTCGTAGCACTGCGGCGTCGCGTTCATGCTGAACTTCGGCGGCCCGTAGCGAAAACGACTGCGCGCCCAATAACCAAGGCCGCCTTCGACCGTCTGGAATACGCTGTCCCACGTCGGGCCGCGCTCCTTCCACGTGCGCGCCAACGTGCCCTCGGGAGCGAGCGGCTTGTCCTTGTTGTCGCGGTTGTCAGGCAGGATCCAGCCGCTCGCGAGCCCGATCTGGAAGTGCGCGATCGGCTTGTCGATCAGCGACCAGGCCGCGGAATAAAAGCCCATGCCCATGCCGTACTCGCTGCGATCGGCGGGCGGCGACGCCTCGTAGCCGATGTAGCCGTGCAGGCCCGAACTGGACTGCTCCGGCTGCTTGCGCTCAGCGGCGTTCGAATCGCCAGAACTCTGCGTGGGAAACAGCAGCGCGAGCGGAAGGAGCGGCAGAGCGATGTTCATGGCGCGAACTTAGCGCGAGTTCGCGCCGCCGCGCTCAACTCTTCGAACTCGACTTGGGGGCCGAGAATTAGCGTCGCTTCGAGTAGCTCGCGGCCAGCAACTCGCCCAGTGCGACGATGCCCGGCGTCCGGATCACGAGCTTGTCCAACGCGTCGCCAAGCTCGAAAGCCTGGATATGCGTCGTGTGCGAATCCGCCGCCGCGAGCGTGGCCAGTTGAGCCGTCACGTCGATGCCGTTGACGCGCTCATCGTTGGCCGGTGCTTGCTGGCTCACGAACCACTTCAATTCCGGGAGGCCGAGGTCCGTGCGGCTCTGCGCGATCAGCGACGCGAGGCGTTCGACGGCGCTCCCGCGGTGGGGGCCGAAGGCCATGTCGTTCTCGCCGAGGTGGTAGAAGACGCCGGCCAGCTCCGCGGTCTGCCCCTTGTCGCGGAGCTCCTGCATCGAGCCGCGGACGAACTCGAGAAAATGCGGGTAGAGGTTGCGCGAGGTCGCTTCGCTGCCCTGCGGCGTCCAATCGAGGATCTGTGAGCCGCTGTGGGTGAACTTCGCGATCGCAATCGCGTCCTTGGACGTGCGCGCGAGCGCCGCGCCGAAACTCAGCTCGGGGCCGAACGTGTCGTACGGGCCCGCGGGACCGAGCGGCTCCCAACCGTCGGAGCGCTTGAA
Source organism: Planctomycetota bacterium (assembly GCA_016795325.1). Classification (GTDB taxonomy): domain Bacteria; phylum Planctomycetota; class UBA1135; order UBA1135; genus WYBT01. The sequence goes on along the minus strand of JAEUHY010000047.1, from coordinate 16,214 downwards.
GCCGCCGCCGAGGTCGTACTTGAACGCGATCGATGCGTTGTCGCGCGCCAGCGCTGCGGTGTTCTTGCGCGCCTTCAGCTCCTGCACGAAAGCGCGCTCACCCTCCATGTTGCGATGGCCGGCGAGCACGAAGAGCTTGACCCGCGCATCCTTCCCGTACGGCCAGCGCGCGAGCGGGCGCGCCGTGCTCGGCGCCTTGCCGATGCTCCGCAGGTACGCATCGGCGTAGTTCACGCCGTGCTCGAGCTGACCGAGCGTCCCGTAGTGGTAGTGCAGCCCAGCCTCGCCGCCGATCTCGACAGCGATGTTGGAAGTCGGCACGTAGTCCGCGAGCGGATCCGCATCGGTCACCGCGCGCTGCGCGACGCTGATCGCGTACTTCTCCGGGCGATGGTCCATGCCCCAGATCGTCTTGGTGCTCAGCTCGCCGACGTAGAAGCGCAGCTGCGGTGCGTCCAGGTCGCGTCGCCAGCAGGCGATGAAGTTCGCGAGGTTCTTCGCGTAGTCCGCACGGAACGTCGCGTCGAACATGTCGTTCTCGCCTTGGTGCCACATGAAGCCTTCGAGGCGATAGGGGATCTTGCGCCGCTCGAGGTCGGCGAGTGCGCTGCGCACGAAATCGAGGCTCAGCGGATAGAGCTTGAAGCCCGTGGGCTCATCGGGGTTCCAATCGCCGCCCAGACTCGTACCGCCCGCAGCGCTCTTGATGATGGCGATCGGCGCCTTGGTGTTCTGCGTGACGCGCCGCGCGAAGCTCAACTCCGGCCCGACCATGTCTTCGATCGGTTGCAACTCGACCCAGCCGTCGGACTTCGACTTGTCCTCGCGCCCGATGCAGTAGGAGAACTTCACGTCCTTCTGCGGCTCGTCGAGGCCCGCGAATGGGGGATAGAGGCGGATGTCCTGTTTGCGCGAGTCGGCGCCGACCATGTTCGATTGGCCGGCGAACACGAACACGCGCAGCGTGCGGTCGTCCTGCTGCGCTCGCGCGGGCGCGATGGCGTTCACGAGCCACAGCAGGCTCACGCAGATCGTCACCCAGCATTTGTTCCACACGTCGCGCATGCGCGTTCGACTCTCCTCAATGCGCCACGTCGGCGGCGACTTGCGTGCGTTTCCAGCTGCCGCGGCGGAACATCACCACCGCGATCACAGCCAGAAGCGACTCGGACAAACACACGGACCAGAACACGCCGCTCGGGCCCCACTCGAGGTGTTTGGCGAGCACCCAGGCGAGCGGAATCTCGACCAGCCAGAACGCGACGAAGTGAATCCAGGTCGGCGTGCGCGTGTCGCCGGCGCCGTTGAAGCCCTGAACCGTCGCCATGCCCCAGGCGTAGAACACGTAGCCGTAGCTCAGCGTGCGCAACGCCTCGACGCCGACGCGCGCGACCGCTTCGTCCTCGGTGAAGATTCCGACCAACTGCGGCGCGAGCGCGAGGAACACGATCGTCACCAGCGCGAGGAAGCCCATCGTGTACAGGCCCGTCAGCCACACCGAACGCTCCGCGCGATCCGGTTGGCCCGCGCCGAGGTTTTGACCCACGAGCGTCGCCGCGGCGTTGCTCAATCCCCAGGCGGGCATGAACGCGAACACCACGATGCGGATCGCGATCGTGTACCCGGCGAGCGCCGCTTCGCCGAAGGGCGCGACGATGCGCATCAGCAGCACCCACGACGACGTGGCGATCAGGAATTGCCCGACGGTTCCCGCAGACAAGCGCAGCAATTCACGCACGATCGGCGGCTCGACGCGGAAGGCGGGACCGCGCAGGGCGAGTCGTCCGACCCCGCCGCGCAAAGCCCAGATCTGGAAGCCGACGCCCACGCTGCGGCCGATCACGGTCGCGATCGCCGCGCCTTCGAGTCCGAGCGCCGGAATCGGTCCCCAGCCGAAGATCAGCAGCGGATCGAGGACGATGTTGACGCCGTTGGCGAGCGCGAGCGTCTTCATCGCCAACGCCGCGTCGCCGGCGCCGCGCAACACGCCGTTGCCAAGGTGCAGCAGCATCACCACGACGTTGCAGCCCAGGATCCAGCGTGTGTAGCCGCTGCCCGCTTCGATCACGCGCGGACTGGCGTCCATGAGCTCGAGCAACTCCTGCGGGAGGAACGCCGCGGGGACGCCGATCGCGACTCCGATCACGACGCCCAGCGCGAGCGCGCTGGTCGCCGCGCGTACGGCGCCCTGCGGATTCTTCTCTCCGATGCGTCGCGCCACGAGCGCCGTCGCCGCCACGGCGAGTCCGATGCCGAGCGCGTAGACGAGCGTCAGCATCGCCTCGGTCAAGCCGACCGCCGCGACGGCGTCCTCGCCCAGTTGCGCGACGAAGTACACGTCGACGATGGCGAAGGTGGACTCCATCACCATCTCGAGCACCATGGGCACGGCGAGCAGCCACACCGCGCGGCTGAGCGAGCCGCGGGTGTAGTCGAACTCGGCGCCGCCCAGGGCTGCGCGCAATTGACGCCAGAAACCGCCCGCTTCGGGCGTCGGGAGGGATTGAGGGGAATCGGTCACGCGAGCCTCCGCAGAAGGGCGCGACAGCATCCCGTCGCGCGCTCGCCCGCGCCACCCGCGCGGCGATTTCCGCTCACACGCGCAGGAACCAGCGTTTGCGGTACAGCGCGTACAGCAGCACCCACTTCAGGGCGAGACCGCCGCTGGCGAGCAGCGCCGGATGCAGCTTGAGCGCGCCGCGCTGCTCGAGCAGCAGCTTCGCCAGAGCGTCGAAGTTGACAAAGGACTGCAGCACGTAGATCAAGATCGCGTTGGCGCCGATCACCTCGAAGAACAGCGCCGGTTTGCGCCAGCCCGCGACGTCGATCACGAGGTAGCTCAGAGCGAGCAGCAACGCGCTCCAACCCGCGCACCAAACGCTGAACGAACTCGTCCAGAGGTTCTTGTTGAGCGGGAACAGCGCGCCCCAGGCGGCGCCGAGCGCGATCAGCGCCGCCCCGGCGAGCGCGAGCGCCGCAGCTTTGTTCGTCTGCGGGCGCGCGCTGGCGAGCCACGCTCCCGAAAGCGCGCCGAACAGCGCCGTCGCGATGGCCGGGACGGTGGCGAACAGGCCTTCGGGGTCGCGCACGCCGCGGTACAGCTTTCCGGGCAGCACGGTGCGGTCGATCCAATCGGTGAGCGTCGCTCCGGGCGAAAGATCGCCCGCGGCGAAGCCCGGTGCGGGGACCCAGCTCAGCAGCGCCCAATAACCCAGCAGCAGCGCCGCGATCCAAGCGACCTGGCCGCGCCAACTCGTGCGCAGCACGACGAAGGCTGCGAACATCCAGGCGAGTCCGATGCGCCCGAGCACGCTGCAGTAGCGCAGGTTCTCGAAGTCGAACTTGAGCGCACCGTTGTAGATCAGCCCCAACGCGACGAGCGTGAGCCCGCGGCGCAGCGTGTGGCGCGCGAGCTCGGCGTCGCTCGCGCCTTCCGCGCGGCGCTTGGCGAACGAGAGCGGCAGCGCCGCGCCCGCGATGAACAAGAACAGCGGGAAGATCAGGTCCCAGAACGTGAAGCCGTGCCACTCGACGTGTTCGGTCTGACCCTTGGCCCAGTCGAGCCAGCGCCACTCGTTCGAGTCGGCCCAGGCCGTGAGCAGTGCGCCGCCGCCCGCGATCCAGAACATGTCGAAGCCGCGCAGCGCGTCGAGCGAGCGCAGCCGTTCGGGCGCGGCGGAGGGCGGAGTCGCTGCGGCGTTCATCGACGCCTCACGGCGCCTTCGCGGGCGTCGCCGGCTCGCGGTACTGAGGTTCGCGCAGCCGTTCGAACAGCTCGGCCGCCTTGCGCGCGCCCTCGAGGCGTTGCTCGCCGAACAGGAAGTACTCCTCGCGTTCGCCGCGCCGCATGAAGTTCTGCATCGTGCCCTGCGACTTGTGCGCGGCGATGCCCCAGTTCGCGACGATGCGGTAGTCGAGCTTGCCTTCGTGCCCGAACTTCTGCGTGCGGTCGAAGGTGAACGGGCCGACGACCAACCCGCCGTCGTTCACGGCGAACTCCAGCGGCGAGGCCGAGCTGTGGTCGACCACTTGCACCACCATCATCACCGGCCGACGCTCCTGGGGCTGCGCCAGCACCGCCTCCGCCGCCAGCAGCGTCGCCGCCTTGTGGTGCGCGTGCGTCGTGGGACGCGGGCGCAAGCCGAACACGAAGTCGTAGCGACCGTTCGTGAGCACCTCGTCGAGCTCGCGCCGCACGCGCTCGAGATTCCAGATCTTCGCTTCGGGCCCGAACACCTCCTCGAGCTCCTGCGTGTACTGATGGTCCTTCTCGCCGAGCAGACGTACGCCGTGGATGCCCAAGTAATGCGCGCTTTCGGCGAGTTCGCGCGCGCGAATCTCCGGCAGAAGTTCTCGTCCGACCGCTTCGTCGGTCAACTTCGCGCCGTACAGCCGTTCGGCCAGCGTCGAGTACTTGTAGCCCGCCTCGCCGTTGGTGATGACCAGCAAGTCGACCACGCCGCCCAGGTGCGTCGAAATCTTGTAGATCGCGCCTGCGAAGGCGATTTCGTCGTCGGGGTGCGCGGTGACGACCAGCACACGCGGCGAACCGTCGGCGGGCGCCGAGGAGCGGAATTCGCGGATCGTCGGCGTCGAGCACGCGACGGCGAAGAGAGTGAGCAGCAGGAGGAGAGCGTTGCGCATCGCAGCCGAATCCTACTGCCGCGCGCGTAAGCTGTTCCGCCGTGTTGTTCTCCCTTTCCGAGCAACCCGGCCAGCAGATCGGCGCGTACCGCTTGATCGAGCCGCTGGGCGAAGGCGGTTTCGGCGTGGTCTGGCGCGCGGAACAGAGCGGCCCGCTGCGCCGCGAGGTCGCGCTCAAGGTGCTCAAGCTGGGCATGGACACGCGGCAGGTGATCGCGCGCTTCGAGGCCGAACGCCAGGCGCTCGCGTTGATGAGCCATGCCGGCATCGCAGCCGTGTACGACGCCGGCGCGACCGAAACGGGTCGGCCGTACTTCGTGATGGAGCTCGTGCGCGGCGCGCCGCTGACGACGTATTGCGACGAACAGCGGCTCGCGCTGCGCGAGCGCGTGGCGTTGTTCCGCCAGGTGTGCCTCGCCGTCGAGCATGCGCACCAGCGCGGCGTCGTGCACCGCGACCTCAAGCCCTCGAACGTGCTCGTCGCGGACGGCGCGCAGGGTCCGCAGCCCAAGGTGATCGACTTTGGGATCGCCAAGGCGACGGGCGCGCGGCTGACGGACAGCACGCAGCTCACCGAACAACGCCAACTGCTCGGCACGCCCGACTACATGGCGCCCGAGCAAGCGCTCGCGGGCCCGCAGGAGCTCGACGCGCGCGCCGACGTGTACTCGCTGGGCGTGATGCTCTACGAGCTGCTCAGCGGCGCGCGTCCGTTCGATCTCGCCACGCTCGGGGCCGAGGACTACGGCGAGATGCTGCGCACGATCCGCGAGGTCGATCCGCCGCGCCCGAGCACGCGCGTGACGACCGGCGACTTCCACAGCACGCGCGCAGCGCAGGCGCGCAGCACGCTGGTGCGCGAGCTCGAACGCACGTTGCGCGGCGAGCTGGACTGGATCGTGATGCGCGCGCTCGAGAAGGAGCGCGAGCGCCGCTATCCGAGCGCGCAGGCGCTCGCCGACGATCTGCAGCGCTTTCTCGACAGTCGTCCGGTCGAGGCCACGCCGCCGAGCGCGCTCTATCGGGCGCGCAAGTTCGCGGTGCGCAACCGCGTGCTCGTCGGAGCGGCCGGCGCGGTGTTCGTGGCCCTGAGCGCGGGGCTGGCGTTCGCGACCTACGGGTTGATCGAAGCGCGGCGCGAGAGCGAGCTCAAGGAAGAGCAGCGCGCGCGCGCGGTCGAGGCCGAGCGCGAGCAGTCGCGGTTGCGCGTCGAAGCCGAAAACGCGCTCGCGCAGGCCGAGACGCGGCGCAAGGAGGCCGAGGCTGCGCGCGCCGAGGCGTTGCTCAGCGCCGAGCTCGCGCAGGAGGAAGCCGACCACCGCACGCGCGTGGCGGACTTCTTCTCGGAGATGCTCGGCGGCGTGGGTCCGTTCGTGGCGCAGGGCCGCGACACGTCGCTGCTGCGCTCGATCCTCGACGAAACGCTGCAGCGCCTCGAGGCGGACGACGCCGCGGTCGACGAGCACACGCAGTACACGCTGTTCTCCGTGATCGGCGAGGTGTACGTGCAGCTGGGCGACTCCGCGACGGCCGAGCGGCTCTACCGCCGCACGCTCGAACTGGCGCAGCGCAGCTCACGCGCTTCGCCGGACTTCGTTGCGGCGGCCTGGAATCGACTGGGGGTCGCATTGTTCCAGCAGTCGCGCCTGGAGGAAGCGGCCGATGCGTTCGAGCGCGCGGGCAAGCTGTTCGCGGGCATGGAGCAGCAGCCCAAGGATGCCCCCGACGTGCTTGCGAACCTCGCGGCCGTGTGGACGCAGTTGGGCGAGTACGAGCGCGCCTTCGAGGTCTACGAGCGCATCCTCGCGCTCGAGCGCGGCGCGCCCGAGGTCAACCCCGAGAACCTCGCGTTGCAGCTCTCGAACTACGGCGCCGCGCTGCGCGGCGTGGGCGAGTCGCGCCGCGCCGCGGAGTGTTTCGAGGAGGCGTTGCAGCTGCTGGAGGCGCTCGGAGAGCGCACGCCCAGCCTGGTGCGCGTGATGATGAACCTCGCCGCGACGCGCCGGCACCTGGGTGAGCAGGACGCGGCGGTCGAGTTGCTCGAACGCGCCTTGCCGCTCGCGCGCGAAATCTGCGGCCCGGAGCATCCCGATGTCGCGACCTGCTTGGTCAACCTCGGGGCCGCGCGCTTCTACCGCGGCGAGCGCGAGGCGGGCGAGGAGCTGTTCCGCAGCGCGCTCGAATTGCGCCGCAAGATCTACGGCGAGCTGCACCCCGAGCTCGGCCGACCCTACGAGTGGCTCGCGCAGTGCGCGCGGGCGCGCGGCGAGCGCGAAGCGGCGTGCGAGCTTGCCGGGCGCGCGTCGGACGCGCTCACCAGCGCCTTCGAGCGCACGCACCCCGAGGTGCTCTCGATCCGCTCCTACCACGGACGCTTGTTGGCCGAGGCGGGACGCGGCGCAGACGCAGCGGCCTTGCTGGAGGCCAACTTCGCCGCCGTGCGCGAAGCGGGCGTCCGTTCGCCGCAGTACGACGTCGCGCTCGACGCCTACGTGTTCGCGCTCGGTGTCGCGGGGCGCTGGGAGGAGGCGCTGGCGATCGCCGAGGGTTCGTACGAGGAGCTCGAGCGCGAACTCGAAGCGGACGACCCGAGCCGCGTCGGACGCCTGGCCGCGCGCGCCGCGGCGCTGGCGAAATTCTGCGCGAGCTGGGCCGCCGCCGTGCCCGCTTCGCGCGCGAGCGAGGCGGAAGCTCGTTGGCGCGCGCGCGCCGGCCGCAAAGGCTGACTTTCGCGCGGCGCCTGTCGCCGGAGCCTGTCTCGCTGCTAGTCCGCCGCCCGCGAATTTCGTCGAATAGCCCGCCCGCGAAGCCGCACTGCGCGGCCCGCACCCTCGAGTCCAACCGCCATGCGCACTCCGCTCACGTTCGCCCTCGCCCTCTCCGCTGCTGCATGTTCGACGCCCAACTCGGGCGACTCGGGCGCCGGCGAGCCGTCGCAGCCCCGAGCAACGCAGCGCGTCGCCGCCGAAGCGAGTGCGGCAAGTGCGGCCTCGCTCGACGCCGTGCGCGCGCTCCTCAAGGAAGGCCGGGCGCGCGAGGCGCTCGCGGAGTTGGACCCGATCCACGCGAGCCATCCGGCGGATCGCGCGGCGTGGTTGCTGCGCGTGCGCGCTTGCCTCGACGTGGCCGCTAACGACACGCAGCCGCAGTTCTACTACGAAGACGTCATCGCCTCGGTGGCCAAGGCGCAGGCGCTTTCGCGCGATCCGGAGCTCGACCTCGAAGCCGCGCGCGCCGCGCGCATGTTGCTGCGCCCCGAACAGGCGCTCGAGTTCGTCGCGCGCGCCGAGAAGGACCTGGGTTCGCTCACGCCCGGGCAAGAGCGCTTGCTCATCGAGATCGAGTTCGACCGCTACATCGCGGCCAAACAAGCCGCGGCGGAACAGGCGGGCGAGTTCGGCGCGCAGCTCGAGGAGCGTCTGCTCTCGCGCCTCGCCGCGACGCCCTCGGACGCGTGGGCCTTGGGTCAACTCGCCAGCCTGTTCCAGTGGGAGCAGCGCGACAGCGCGGCCGCGGACGTGCTCGGCAACCTCGTGCGCGTCGCGCCCGACGACGAAAACGCGCACAAGCGCTTCGTGCAGGCGCTGCGCGCGGTCGAGGGCTCCGAGTCGGTCGCGTCGTACTACGAAGCGCTCGCCAACTCGGCTTCCGCGTCGCCGCTGACGCTGTGGTTCTACGCCAGCGAGCTGTTCGAGCTCGCGCTCGCCGACCTCGCCGCGAAGACGGACGCCGTCGAACGTTTCGTGCGCGCCGAGGAGCAGTTCGTGGCCTGCCGCAGCGCGGAGCCCAAGTACGAGGCGAGCTGCAAGGGCTACGAGGTGATGTGCCGCGCGGGCGTGGGCTGGTCGCTGTTCAACGCCGGGGACGACGCTGGCGCCGAGCGCGCCTTCCTGGCGACCGCCGAAGTGCTCGAGGGCGGCATCGAATACCGGCTCGAAGGGCGCATCGCCTCGGGCTTCAACGGGCTCGAGTACCTCGCCGACCGCGCACTGCGCGGCGCGAAGGACGAGTTCGACTACGAAGCGGCCGGCCGCGCGGCGCGCATCGGCGCGAAGATGCGCGAGTTCCGGCCCAAGGACGCCGAAGTCGCCAACAACGTCGGCTTCTTCCACCGCGAGTGGGGCGTGCCGATGCTGATGCACGCGCGCGAGCTGCGCGGCGAGGCGACGCGTGCGCAGGACGAACGCGCGCGCACCGAACTCCAGGCGCGCGCCGCTCGGCTCGAGAGCGAAGCGCGCGCGGTGATCGCCGCGTGCTGCGACGCGTACAAGGCCTGCGCGGACCTCGCGCCCGACAACGTGCGCTGGGTCAACAGCTACGCGTTGATGCTCGTCTACCACTATCCCTCGCGCGTCGAAGAAGCGGAGCGACTGCTGCAACACTGCGTGAGCGTCGGCTCGCAGCAGATGGCCGACGAAGCGCGCAGCGCGCAAGAGCGTGAGCTCATCACCGAAGGCGTGGGGGACGCGAACCAGAACCTGGGCATGATCGAGCTCGTGCACCGCAAGGATCCGATCAAGGCCTTGATGTACTTCCAGCGCAGCTTCGACCTCGGTCCGCGGCCGCGCATCGACCGGCGCTGGGTCGAAGAGGTCGCGATGCAGTGGGCGCGCGAGGCGGCCGAGGGCAAGCCGGTCGATCTCGTCGCGCTCGACCCGCGCCTATACCTGCTCGAATGAGCGCCTCGAAACGCCGATGAGCGACGTCTACCAGGAGATCGTGCGGCTGCAGCACGCGGGCGAACCCTGCGCGCTGTGCACGATCGTGAAGACCCAAGGTTCGACGCCGGGCAAGACCACGATGAAGATGCTCGTGCGGCGCGACGGCAGCTTCGTGGGCACGGTGGGCGGCGGCTGTCTGGAGGCCGAGGTTCTCGAAGCGGCGCTCGCCTCGATGCGCGACGAGCGCTCGCGCACGCTGGCCTTCGCGCTCAACGAGCGCGACTACCCCGACAGCGGTCTGCTCTGCGGCGGCCAGCTCGAGATCTTCGTCGAGCCGATCGTCGTGCCGCGGCTGTGGCTGTTCGGCGGCGGGCACGTCTCGGCCGCGATCGCCAAGATCGCGCACATGGCCGGCTTCCACGTCACGGTGGTCGATGACCGCGCGGACTTCGCGAGCGCGGCGCGCCACCCCGACGCCGACGCCACGGACTGCGCCGAGTTCGACGAGCTCGCGCGGCGCGCGCTCCCGGCCGACGACAAGTTCGTGGTGGCGGTCACGCGCGGCCACGACAAGGACGGCGAGGTGCTCGAGGCCCTGTTCCGCGCCGGCGCGCGGCCGCGGTACTTGGGGATGATCGGCAGCAAGGCCAAACGCGTGCAGCTCTTCGAGCAACTCGTCGCACGCGGCGTCGACGCGCGCTTTCTCGAACGTGTGCGCACGCCCATGGGGCTGCCGATCGGCGCCCGCACGCACGAGGAGATCGCCGTGTCCGTCGTCGCGGAGATGATCGCGCTGCGCCGCCTGGGCGCCGGCGAATGGCCGCGCGCCGAGCCTGGCTGCGACGCGGTGTGAGTTGCCGCGCGCCGCGCCGTGAGGCGGCGCGGCGCCGTGCTCGCATGTGGTGCTTCAACGCGGCCGTCGTTGAACTTGCGCCGCTGCGGCTCGACGCCACGCGCGCGTAGCTCGAGGGCTCGTCGATGCCGTTCCAGCGCGGCCGGCGCGCCGCGTGGGGCGACGGTGAGCCGACGACGGTGAGCCGACGACGGAGCGACGACGAGTTGACGACGAGCCGACGGACCGCTTGTCGCCGTTGCTCCGCGGCCCGTGGAGAGCCGCGCGCGCGTTCCACTCCGTCTGCGCCGCCGCAGCCGACGAACTCTCCTCGCGCGCCCAGCCGCGTCGTCGGCGAGTTGCGGCCGGCCTGCCGAGCGAACGACAGCGCCGGCGAGGAACGGCCGGACGCACCGGACGCCCGGGCGGGCCTCCGAGCGTGCGAGCGGTCAACACGCGGCGCAGACGAGGCGCCGAACGAACTCGGCCAGCCGCGCGGACGCCGCCGAGGCCGCGGGCGCGCTCGCGCTGGGCCCCATTGCGGTGCGCCCGCGCGCCGCGATCCGCTCCGAGTTTGCCCGCTCGCGCCGCCCCCGCGTATCCTCTCCGCCCCCTCGGGTAGCCGCGCTGGCTGCGCGAGGTAGGTCCTCGCCCGTACCCGACCGTCTCGATCCACCCATCCGATCCATGACCTTCGCCCCGCTCCGTCGCGCCTCGTCGGCCCTGGCCGCCGCCCTGCTCGTGTGTGCGGCCGCTCACGCGGACCGCATCTTCCTGACCAACGGAACGACGATCGAGGGCGACGTGATCCGCGACACCCTCCAGGGGGTGGTCTACAAGGCCAAGAGCAAGGCGGGCGAGCAGACGCAGGACGCCGACGGCGTGCTGCGCATCGAGTTCACCAAGCTGCCCAAGCTGCTCGAGACGGCCGAAGAGTCGGTCGGCGACAACAACCTCGCCGACGCGGCGGAGGACTTCGAGTCGTACGCCGACGGCGTGCTCAGCGGCGAGATCAAGAAGGACAAGCCCGACTGGGCGCCGGGCCACGCGCTGCGCCGCGCGATCGAGGTCAACCAGTCGATCGCGAGCCAGGAGTCGCTCGGCAAGGTGGTGGTGCTCGCGGACAAGCTGATCGAGAAGCTGCCCGACTCGCGCCAGGCGGCGTTTGCGTTCGCGGCCAAGGCCGAGGCGCTGCGCGAACTGGGCAAGCAGGAGGACGCGGCCGCGGCCGCGGCGGGCTTCAAGCAGTTCGTCGAGACCAAGGGTTTGTCGCAGGCCTACAAGCTCGAAGCGTCGTTGCTCGAGGCGTTGCTCAACCCTGCCCTGCGCGGCGCCAAGCGGCGTGAGCGCGTCGTCGAGATCGCCGGTCAGGCGGGGACGCAGTACCCGATCGTGCGCAGCCGCGCGAAGGTCGCCGAAGCCGAGACCTACATCGAAGGCGAGACCAAGGACTTCGCCAAGGCGCTGAAGATCTACCAGGAGGTCGTCAAGGACCCCAAGGCCGATGACCTCACGCTCGCGGGCGCCTACACGGGCCTGGGCGACTGCCTGTTCCAGCAAGGCGCCGAGCAGCTCAAGGCCGGCGCGCCCGAAGCTCCGGCGACGCTGAAGGAATGTGTGTTCGCGTACATGCGCGTGGCGGTCGTCTACAAGGACCAAGCGCGTTTCGTGCCGAAGGCGATGTACTACGCCGGGCGTGCGTTCGATCTCATGGGCGAAGACCAGCGGCCCAACGCGCGCACGATGTACGGCCGACTGATCGCGCAGTTCCCGGGTTCGAACTGGGCGCAAGAGGCGCGCAACCAGCGGCGCTGAGCGCGGCGGCGCGTCGCTCCGGTTCGCGAGTCGGCGAGCCGGGGGTGCACGCGCCCGACAACTTCGCTCCGCCAGCGCAAACGGCGGAATCCACGGCGAGCGGGAGGTCCCAGGCGGGATCTTCCGCTCGCTCGCTTTGGTGCGCACGGGATGGAGCGCGGCTGACGCGGCTCGTGCCACCGCTCGCGACGGCGCCGCTGCGAACTGGGGCGCAACGCTCCCCAGCCGCGCGCGCGCTGTCGGCTTCCGCAGTTGTTCCCAGCCTGTCCCCACGCGCGACACGCCCGCGGGTCGCGCGTCTCTTCGCCGCGTTGTGCGAGCGCGAGCGGACGTCCCGCCGCGCCAGCGCAGCGGGGCGTCGAGCGCGAGGAGCGTGCTGTGGAACGAAGCGTGGAGACCGGGGCGGTCGAGTGGAGCGAGTTGTGCGCATTGGAGCCGATGGTCCGCGGCTGGCTCGGCAGGCGCTGCCGCGACCAGAGCGACGTCGACGACGTGGTGCACGACACGCTGCTGCGCGCGGCGCGTTTCCGCGGCGAGGTGACGCGGCCCGAGCGGCGCGCGAGCTGGGCGCTGTCGATCGCCGCGAACGTGCTGCGCGACCGTGTGCGACGGCGCCGCGAGATCTGCCCGGGGGTCGACGAGTTCGACTTCGAGCAGACGCCCTGCGTCGCCGAGGGCGGCGCGGCGGAGGGGACGCTGATCATCGGCGGCCGAGCGGTGACCAGCGGCGAAGCGCTCGAGTGGCTCCAGGCTTCGCTGCGCAGCATGCGCCCGAACGAAGCGGCGCTGCTGCTCGACTACTACGGGGGCGAGTCGCTCGGCGCCATCGCGGCCCGCATGGGGATCGAGTCCAAGAATGCCAAGTGTCGGCTGTACCGAGCCCGGCGGCGGCTCGCGCGCGATCTCGAGCAGCGCTGCGAGGCGGCGCGGCGCGCGAACGAGGTGCTCCGATGAGCGTGGGCCCGCGTGCGGCGGCGGCTGCTGCGCTGGCGCTGCTCGCGGCGGGCGGCGCGCTGAGCGAAAGCTCGCCACGCCCGCCGACGGCTCGTGAGCCGGGGCCCGCGCAGGGTGCGGCGGAGCGCGCGTTCGCACGGGCCGAGCAGCTTCAGCGCGCCGTGCGGGAAGCGCCTCCGAGCGAGCGCCGTGCGGCGCAGCTCGCGGCTGCGGCGGCGTTCCGCGCGGTGCGCGAAGCGCCGGATGCGAGCGCGGAGTGGGCCGCGCGCGCGGCGCTCGAGGCGGCGGAGCTGCTCTTGGCGGCGCGCGATCCGGCCGCCGCGCGCGACGAACTGGTCCGCGCGACGCGCGCCGAGGTCCCGGCGCTGTGGCGCTGCCGCGCGTGGTCGCAGCTCGGCGCCCTCGAGCGGCGCGCCGAGCGCTGGACCGAAGCGCTCGCAGCGTTCGTGCGAGCGGCGCGCGTCGACGGCGCTCCGGCGGCGTTGCGCGAGGAGGCCGCGTGCGCGGCGGCGCGTGCGCACTTCGAGCTCGGCGAACTCGACGCCGGCCGGCGCCTGCTGCGCGAAGTGGCCGAGGACAGCCGCAACGTGTTCACGCGCATCCGCGCCTACGACGCGTGGGCCGCGAGCTACGTGCGGGCGCGCGACCTCGAAGCCGCGGCCGGCGTGCTCGAGCTGTGCCGCGCTGCAACGCGTGAGCTCGCCTTCGAAGAGACGCCGCGCGGCGAGCGTGTGCGCCACGCGCTCGAACGCATGCGCGTCATCGGCGCGCTCGAGCGGGCCGTGGCGGCGCGGCGCGCCGCGCGATGAGTCTCGCGCGCCGTTCGCGAGGGCTTTGCAACGGCGCAGGCGATGCGGTATCACTTGCGCGTCGCACACATCCGTGTGCGGCATGCTTACGACATCAAAAGGCGGCTCGCACCGCGGGTGACTCACCCGAGGGACGAGTCGCCTTGTCGTTTGCGGCGGGCGGTGTCAGGCTGTTGAACGTGCGCCGCGCCCGCGGCCCGTCGGTCGGTTGGTCCCCGAAAACTCCGGAGAAAACGATGAAGTTCCTGCTGAGCGCGCTGGTGTGCGTGGGCGTTGTGTTGGGCTGGAGCACGTTGAGCGCGGCGCAGGATGCGCCGGCCGCTAAGCCCGCCGCCGCGGATGCCGCGAAGGTCGAAGCCGCGAAGATCCTGGCGCAGAAGGGCGCGTACCCGCTGAGCAAGTGCGTGGTCAGCGGCAAGGAACTCGGCGCCGGCGCGGTCGACGTGCTCGTCGACGAGCGCCTGGTGCGCGTGTGCTGCAACGACTGCGTCGAGCCCGCGCGCAAGGACAAGGAGAAGGTCTTCAAGGCCATCGATGCGGCGGTGATCGAGCAGCAGAAGGCGGCCTATCCGCTCGACACGTGCCTGGTCAGCGGCGAGAAGCTCGGTGACGACGCGGTGTCGATGGTGCAGGGCACGTACCTGCTCAAGGTGTGCTGCAACGACTGCGTCGCCGCGGTGCGCAAGGACCCCGAGGCGAAGCTCAAGAAGTTGTTCGAGGCGTACATCGCCAAGCAGAAGGCGGACTACCCGTTCGAGACCTGCGCTGTGACCGATGAGCCGCTGGGCAGCATGGGCGAGCCGCTCGACTACCTGTGGGGCACGCGCCTGTACCGGCTGTGCTGCGGCGGCTGCAAGAAGGGCGTGCAGAAGAATGCCGACAAGCTGTGGGAGAAGCTCACCGCGGCGCGCGCGGCGAAGGCCAAGAAGTAGCCGGATCGAATCGGCGGTACGGCGCCGTACCGCCAACTCGCGTTGTAGATCTTGCCGACGCGGCGGTCGTACGGTGCCAGAGCAATTTGTCCCACGCCGCCGGCGCGCGCCGCGCGCCGGAGGCGTGGGACAAATTGCTCTGGCACCGTACGACCGCCGCCTTCGTAGGTCAGTGGCTCGGCACGTCTTGCAAGCGCGTTGTAGGCCCTGCGAATTCGCGTGCTCCTAGCTGCGCAGCACACTCCAGCTGCACGCCTCTGTAGTTCGTAGCCGGTGCTCATCTGCTGCGCAGAGGCGACCGCGAAACCCTGGTCTGGGGCGCGCGGAAGGACTTGCGCGCGCCGGTGCGTGAAACCCACCGGTCGGAGCGGCGCGGCGCTTGCACTCGGGCGGACGAGCGCGACCGCCGCGGCGCCACGGAGTTCAAGCTCCGGCCGACGGCGGACGCTCACCACAAGGAGGGTGTCCGATGTTTCTCCCCAAGCCCGTGCTGTGGAGTGTTTTCTCGCTGCTCGTCCCGTTCGCGCGCGACGCCAGCGCCCAGACGATCAAGATCGACGACGGCGTCCCTGGTTACTCGCTGTCGTACGCGTTGCCCGAGGATCTGTGCTGGATGAACCGTCTGAGCGTGGCGACGCCGACGACGATCACCTCGGTCGAACTCATGTTCGGCAACGTCCCGACCGGCCGGCCCGTGACGATCTGCGTGTGGCGCGACCTCGGCGGTTTCGGCGATCCCAACCAGGCGCTCCTGCTCACCTCGGTCCAGACGCAGGTCAAGAACGGCGGGCAGCAGACCTTCGCGCGCTACGACGTGCCGCCGGCGGTGGTGAACGGTTCGTTCTTCGTGGGCGCGGTGCTCAGCACCAACGCCAACTTCGATCCGGCGACGATGGATCCCAACACGCCCAACCAAGGCCGCGCCTGGTTCGCCACGGGGTGGGGCCCGGGCACGTTCGATCCGACGTTCCCCGGCGCGTACGGCGTGAACAGCGTCGCGACGCTCGGCGTCGCCGGCGTGTTCATGATCCGCGCCAACGGATCCAACGGGCCGACGCCCGAGGTGTTCGGCGCGGCGAAGCTCAACTCGGCGGGTTGCATGCCCACGCTCGCCTTGAACGGCGCGCCCAGCGCGAGTTCTGGCAGCGGCTTCACGCTGGACGCAGCACAGATCGTCAATCAGAAGGCCGGCTTGCTGTTCTATTCACTTCACGGTCGCCAGAACGTGCCGTTCGGCGGCGGCAGCTTGCTCGTCGTTCCGCCGCTGCGGCGCACGCCCACGCTCGACTCGGGCGGCTCGTCGCTCGGCGCTGACTGCAGCGGCTCGTTCCACTTCGACTTCAATGCGTGGATCGCGTCCGGCGCCGACGCCGCGTTGCTGCCAGGAGCGACGGTGGACGCGCAGTACTGGTACCGCGACCCGGCGGCGGGGTTCCCGATCGGCTTGACGGCCGGCGCGCACTTCGGGATCCGGCCCTGATCGGGATCCGACGCTGACCGGTTGTACGGCGCCGTTCGTCAGAGGTAACCGAGCTTGCGCAGCTGCTCGAGCGCGTCGGGCTCGAGC
>JAEUHY010000061.1 GCA_016795325.1 Planctomycetota bacterium | reverse complement strand
GGCGCGCGTCGCGCGCCGACGGCGTGAGACAAATTGCTCTGGCACCGTACGATCAACCCCCGTGTTCACGACGCTCGTTCGGCTGCTCACGTTTCGGCTCGACGCCGCGGGCTACGCGGCGCTCGGTATGCGCGAGGCACGTGTCGGGCTCGTGCTCGCCTGGATCGCAGGCATCGGCAGATACTGGGACCATCCGACGGCTGGCCTGGCGCAGAAGTCGGGCGTCGGCTCCGTGGTGTACGTGCTGCTCTTGAGCGCGTTGCTGTGGCTCGTATTGCGGCCGCTGGGCGTTCACCGTCGCCCGTACTGGAACGTCGCTGCGATGGTGGGCATGAGCTCGCCGCTGGCGTGGTTGTACGCGTTGCCTGTGGAGCGTTGGACGGACCTGCAAACGGCGATCGACCTCAACATCGGCTTTCTCAAGGTTGTCGCGGTGTGGCGCGTGCTGCTCTACGCGCGCTACCTGAAGGTCGGCTGTTCGCTGAACTGGATCACGACAGTGCTGTGCACGTTGCTCCCGTTGTGCGCGATCGTCACGGCGCTGATGGCGCTCAATCTCGAACAGGCGGTGTTCGACCTGATGGGCGGCCTGCGGCGCGAGGGGACAGCTGAGCGCGTGATCGACGAGACCTACCAAGTCGTGGTCAACATCACGTTCTTCTCCTGGTTCGCGTTCCTGCCGCTCTTGATTGCCTACGGCTTCGCGATCTGGCGCGTTGAGAACGCCCGTCGCTGAGGCGGCTTCCCGCAGACGGGGCCGGCGCGCCGCGCGAACGAACGGAACGCGTGGGATCGGGCCGAAACGGTGGCATGCACGCGACCACCCAAGCCGTCCGCGAGATGTACAGCGCCTTCCCGTACCCCGCCGGCGGGCCGACGCTGCGCCAGGGGACCGATGCGCGCCTGCTCCTTTCGTACGTCGAGCGCAGCCGCCAGGCCGGTCGTGCCATTCACGTGCTCGACGCGGGCTGCGGCCGCGGGGTCGGCTTGATCGGCGCAGCTTCGACACAACCCGACGTCGACTTCCTCGGCGTCGACCTGTGTCGCCAAGCGCTGCTCGACGCCGAGCGCGAGGTGCAGCGCCGTGGACTCGCCAACGTGCGGCTCGCCGAACTCGACTTGATGACGCTCGCGGGGCTCGAGGTCCCCGCCGGCGGATTCGACGTGATCCTCTCGTCGGGCGTCGTGCACCACCTCGTCGATCCGCTCGCGGGATTGACGCGTCTCGCCGACGTGCTCGCGCCGCACGGCGTGCTATCGCTCATGGTCTACGGTCGCCACGGCCGCGAATCGCTCTACCGCGTCGTGCGCGCCATCGACGCGCTCGCGCCGCGCGGGCTGCCTCTGCGCGAACGCCTCAAGTGGGGGCGCGAGCTCGTCGCCAGCATCGACAGCCCGGCCTTCACCAGCGGCCCGTGGAACGACCTGCGCGACGTGAGCGAGGTCGAGTTCGTCGACCGCTACCTCAACGTCAACGAGACCAGCTACGACGTCCCGGCGCTGTTCACGCTGCTCGAGCGCGCCGGCCTGGAGTTCGTGCGCTGGACCGAGCCGCAGGACTGGCGCCTCGACACTCTCCTTCCACCCGGCGCACTGCTCGAGCGCGCGCGGACGCTCGCGCCGCGAGCCCAGTTCGAGCTCATCGACGCGCTCACGTGGCGGCCCGCGCTCGAGCTCGTGGCCTGCAAACGCGGCAACACTCCGCGCGCGCCGTTCGCGGGTGACGAACGCGACGCGCTGGCCTGGAGCCCCGAGGCCACGCTGCGCGTCGAGCGCCGCAACCTGCGCGGCGCGCAACGCACCGAGTCCCTCGCGCTGCAAATTCGCCGCCGCGAGCCCGTGCAACTCACCTCCGGCCCGCTCGCACAAGCTGTTCTCGCCGTCGAGCAACAGCAAGACGCCTTTGCGCTCGCGGACCTCGTCGAAGCGCTCGGTGAGCGCGGCATCTCGGCCGCCGCCGCGCGCGAAGCCGCTTTCGAGCTCGTGCGCCTCGAAGCGCTCTACCGCCCGCACCTGGCGGACGTCTAGCGCTCACTCGCGCGGCAGTTGCCCGCTCGCGATGGCCCGTTCGCGCGTCTGAGCGTCGAGCAATTCGCGCAACTGCGCGAACAGCGGCGCACTCGACGTGTGCTTGCGGCCGTAGTCGAGGTTGAAGACGTAGTCGAACTCCGGCGGATTCGCGCCCTGGTTGTGCTGCAGGATCGTCTCCAGCTTGTCGAGCGCCTTCACAGCGCGCGCCTCGGGCGACCGAGCGTGCTCGTAGTCCTCCCACAGCCCGACGAACTCATCGCGCAGCGCCGGCGGCAGCGGCGTGAGCAGCTTCACGAGGTCGCTGCGCTCGCGCTCGGACTTGTGCGGGTCGGCGTGTTGTTCGACCGCCGGCACGTCGCCGCTGAGAGCCTCGCCGAGGTCGTGCACGACACACAGCTTGAGAACGCGCGCGATGTCGAGACCGGGAAGCCGGTGCTCGAGCACCATCGCGAGCAGGCACAGCCGCCAAGTGTGTTCCGCGGTGCTCTCGCGCCGACCGCTCGAGGTGTGCGCGCTGCGCAACACGTCCTTGAGGCGTTCGGCGTCGCGCACGAACTGGAGCAGGGCGGCGAGGTCGGTGGAACCCACGCGCGTGAGTATCGCCGGCCGGAC
Organism: Planctomycetota bacterium; assembly: GCA_016795325.1. GTDB lineage: Bacteria > Planctomycetota > UBA1135 > UBA1135 > WYBT01. Next base: position 55,448 of record JAEUHY010000061.1, on the reverse strand, counting down.
GCAGCTGTCCATCGCCGCGGCCGGCCTGCTACCTTCCGCGCCATGCTGGACATCCGTTCGATCCTGGCCGTCAAGCGCGACGGCGGTCGCCTGAGCGACGCGCAGATCCGCGAGTTCCTCGCGGGCTACGTCGCGGGCGATGTGCCCGACTACTTCGCGAGCGCGCTGCTCATGGCGATCTTCGTCCACGGCATGGCCGAGGACGAGCTCGTCACGTGGACGCAGACGATGCTGAACAGCGGGCGCGTGATGCGCTTTCCGTCGCTCGGGCGGCGGACGGTCGACAAGCACTCGACCGGCGGCATCGGCGACAAGGTTTCGATCCCGCTCGCGCCGGCGGTGGCCGCGTGCGGTCTCGCGGTGCCGATGATTTCGGGGCGCGGGCTGGGGCACACGGGCGGCACGCTCGACAAGCTCGAAGCGATTCCGGGCTTTCGCACGCAGCTTTCCGCGGAGGAGTTCGAGCGTTGTCTCGAGCGCACGGGCGTCGCGCTCGGCGGACAGACGCCGGATCTCGTGCCCGCCGATCGCAAGCTGTACGCGCTGCGCGATGTGACCGGCCTGATCGAGTCGATCCCGCTGATCGCGAGTTCGATCATGTCGAAGAAGCTCGCCGAGGGCCTCGACGCGCTCGTGCTCGACGTGAAGTTCGGCTCGGGCGCCTTCATGGTGGCCGAGGAGCGCGGCGCGACGCTCGCGCGGACGATGCTCAAGCTCGCGCACTCGATGGGAGTGAAGGCGACGGCGTTCCACACGAACATGGAGCGGCCGCTGGGGCGCACTGCGGGTCATACGCTCGAGATCGAGGAGAGCTTCGACTGCCTCGAAGGTCGCGGGCCGGCGGACCTGCGCGAACTGGTTTGCTTGCAAGGCGGCGAGATGCTGCGCCTGGGCGGCGTCGCGGCGACGCTCGACGAGGGCCGCGCGCGCATCGCGCGTGCGCTCGACAACGGCAGCGCGCGCGAAGTGTTCTGGAATGTGATCGTCGAGCAGGGCGGCGACCCCAGCTGCTTGGACGAGCGCGGACGCCTCGCGAAAGCGACGCAACGCACCGAGCTGCGCGCCGAGCGCGGCGGCGTGCTCGCCTGGCGCGACCTGCGCGCCGTGGGCCACGCGATCTGCGCACTGGGCGGCGGCCGCGTGAAGCTCGGCGACCAGCTCGACCTCGCGGTGGGTCTGGTCTTCCCGCGCTCGGAGGGCGATCACCTCGCCGCAGGCGACGTGGTCGTCGAGCTGCGCCACAACGGCCGCGGCCTCGACGAAGCGCTCAAGTTGCTGCGGCGTTCGTTCGAGCTCGTCGACGCGCACACGCCGCGCCCGCTGGTGCTCGCGACGTACTGAATCTGCGCGGAGCGTGCGACGAACAGGCCGGCGTGTGTTGCAGGTTGGCGCGAGGGGCCATGCGAGCGCTGGAGTGCACGGGGGGCGCGCTTGATTGTGTTCGCGACAGGCGCGGCGACGGCGCATACGCCCGCGGCTCGGTGTTCGTGTTCGACCTGCTCCAGGCGGACACGGCGGGCGGCGCGCTCACTGAAGGTCCGCGCAAGGTGCTCGGCGTCGTGCACAAGGATTCGGACGCGTTCGCGAGCACGGGCGGCTGGGGCTTCGCCGGCTTCGGCGGCGATTCGCGCACCAACGTCGTCACCGACGCGCGCGCCGGTTGCTTCGAGTGCCACGCTGGCCGCGAGAGCACGGGCTTCGTGTTTTCAACTTGGCGCAAGTAGCGGCTGAGCGCTGGCGTCCGGCGACGCGGCGCTCGGACCGGCCTCACGTCAGGCGCCGAATCGCACAGCGAACGTCGCGCGCCTGAGCTGACGTGGAAAACCCGCCCCGGCGCCGTAGTGTTGCGCACCCATGAACCTGCTGCGTTGCGCGCTCGGGCTGGCGTTCTTCTGCGCTGTTGCGTGGCTGCTCTCGAGCGACCGCAAGCGCTTTCCGTGGCGCACCGTCGCCCTGGGCGTCGCGATGCAGTTCGCGATCGGTTGGTTCATCCTCGACACGAATTGGGGCCGCGGCTTTTTCGAGTCGATCGCCGGCTTCGTCACCAAGCTCGTGAGCATGGCGCAGCCCGGCGCCGAGATCGTCTTCGGCGGACTCGCCAAGCCCGACGGTCCGCTCGGCTTCGTGTTCGCCTTCGCGGGCACGGGCTTGGTGGTGATCGTGTTCTTCAGCGCGCTGATGTCGATCCTCTACCACCTGGGCGTGATGCAGGTGGTGGTGTGGGCGATGGCGCGCGTGATGAGCGCGACGATGGGCGTCTCGGGCGCCGAAGCGATGGCCGTCGCGGCCAACGTGTTCGTCGGTCAGAGCGAGGCGCCGCTGGTCGTCAAGCCGTACATCGCGACGATGACGCGCTCGGAGCTCATGTCGCTGATGACCGGCGGCTTCGCGACGATCGCCGGTTCGGTGATGGCGGTCTACATGGGCATGCTGGGGCCCGAGTACGGTCCGCATCTGATCACGGCCTCGGTGATGAGCGCGCCGGCGGCCTTCGTGATCGCGAAGATCATGTTGCCCGAGAGCGAGACGTCGCAGACCGCGGGCGGAGTCGAGCTCAAGGTCGAACGCGAGGCCACCAACCTCATCGAAGCCGCGGCGAACGGCACGGGCGACGGGCTGAAGCTGTGGCTCAACGTGATTGCGATGCTGATCGCGTTCGTCGCGCTCGTGAACCTGATCGACTGGCCGATCGGCGCGCTCGGTGAGCAGCTGCACGCGCTCGGAGTGATCGACGGCGAGCTTTCGCTCAGCGTGCTCTTCGGCTACGTCTTCGCGCCGCTCGCCTGGGTCATGGGCGTCGACGGCTGGCACGACTGCCAACTGTTCGGCTCCTTGCTCGGCGTGAAGGTCTCGATCAACGAGTTCGTGGCCTACGACATGCTCGTGCGCCAGCGGCCCGGCGCCGACGGCGTGGACCTCTTCGAGTCCGCGCGCGCCGCAAAAATGGCCGCCTACGCGCTGTGCGGCTTCGCGAACTTCGGCTCGATCGGGATCCAGATCGGCGGCATCTCGGCGCTGGCCCCGAGCCGCAAGAGCGACCTTGCGCGGCTGGGCTTGCGCGCGATGATCGCTGGCGCGTTCGCGTCGTGGATGACCGCGACCATCGCCGGAGCCTTCCTGTGAGCACGCTCGTCCTCGACGCCGGAACTCAACAACTGCTCGACAGCCTGCGCCGCCACGGCGTGGGCGAGATCGAGCTCGCCTTCGTGCTCGGTTCGGGGCTCGGCTCGTTCGCCGAGCGCATCGAGAACGCGCGCCGCATTCCCTACGACGAGCTCGACGGCATGCCGCGCAGCAAGGTCGTCGGCCACGCGGGCCAGCTCGTGATCGGCCAGCTCGCGGGCAAACGCGTACTCGCGCAGCAAGGCCGCGTGCACCTCTACGAAGGCTGGAGCGTGAGCGAAGTCACACGCGCCGTGCGCGCCTTCGCCGCGCTCGGTTGTCCGCGCCTGATCGTGACCAACGCCGCGGGCGGGCTGCGCCGCGAGTGGGCGCCGGGGACGCTCATGGCGATCCGTGACCACTTGAACTTGCAGGGCCGCACGCCGCTCGGCCGCGCGCAGTCCGGTTACGCCGCGCCGTACGACTTCGCGCTGCGGCGCGCGCTCCTGCGCGGCGCACACGACGCGGGCTTCACGCTCCAAGAAGGCGTCTACGCCGGCCTCCTTGGCCCGACCTACGAAACGCCGGCCGAAATCGCGATGCTGCGCCAGCTCGGCGCCGACGCCGTCGGCATGAGCACGGTCGCCGAAGTGCTCGCCGCGAGCGCGGCGGGCGTGCGCGTCGGCGGCGTGTCGCTCATCACGAACTTCGCGGCGGGCATCACGGGCGAGAAGCTCTCGCACGAAGAGGTGATCGCCGCCGGCAAAGAAGCGGCCGGTCGCTTCAGCGAGCTGCTCGCGCGCGCGGCCGCGCTCGCCTGACGCCAGCGCTCTCTCGCAGGGATCACGCCGCGTGTTCGCCGCGGGGCCTGGTGTGATGACTGCGGTCGACGCGGAGCTCACTTCGCCTCGACGCGCGTGGTTCGCGCCGCCCAATACAGCAGCGCGAGCGCGACGACGCTGGTCGCAGCGCCGAAGCCGAAGGCCGCCGACGGACCCACGCTGTCCCACAGCACGCCCGTGAGCGCGTTGCTCGCGAACACGATCAAGCCCAGCCCGAGCTGGTGCACGCCGAGCGCCGTGCCGCGTTGCTCCGCCGGCGCGTGGTCGGCGATCCAGGCGCGGCCGACGCCGTGGGTCAGACCTTGGAACACGCCGTAGAGCGCGAAGAGGATCCACAGCACCTCGAACTCGTGCAGGGCGAAGCGGCCGTACACGACCGCGAACAGCGCCCAGCCGAGCGCGATCGTCCGCGCGCGTCCGAGGCGGTCGCTCAAGCGCCCGGCGGGGGCCGCGCTCAGCGCGTAGCACAGGTTCATCAGCGCGTAGGCGAGGATCACCTGGGTCTCGCTGAACCCGCTCTCGCGCGAGCGCAGCAGCAGGAAGGCGTCGCTCGAGGCGCCGAGCGCGAAGACCCACAGCGGGGTGCAGACGCGCCAGAACGACGGGGGCAGCGAGCGCCAGCTCGGCGCCCGGCCGGGCGAGGCGGGGGCGGTCTTGGACGACTCGCGGATGCGGAAGGTGAGCGCCACGGCGAGCACGCCGGGCACGGCGGCGATCGCGAAAATGGTTCGGTACTCGCCGGGCAGCAGTTGGAGCAGCCCGAGTGCGAGCAGCACGCCCACGAGCGCCCCCGCGGTGTCCATCGAACGGTGGAAGCCGTAGGCGGCCCCGCGCTGCTCCGGCGGCGTGAGGTCGGCGATCAGGGCGTCGCGGGCGGCGGTTCGCAGGCCCTTGCCGGTCCGGTCGGTGACGCGCAGGGCGAGCAGCGCCGGCCAGCCCGTCACCAGCGCGAGCAACGGCTTGGAGGCCGCGGAAAGGGAATATCCGGCCCGGATGAAGGGCACTCGGCGCCCCAGGCGGTCGGAGGCGCGCCCGCTCAGCGCGGTCAGGATGCTGAGCACCCCGTCGGCGGCGCCCTCGATCAACCCCAGCGTCAGGCCGGGCGCGGCGACCAGCGTCGCCACGAAGAGCGGCACCAGCGGGTAGACCATCTCCGCGGCGACGTCGAGCCAGAAGCTCACCCAGCCGAGGCGGACGACTTCGCGCGGGAGCTGGGGACGCGGCACGCCGGGCACGATAGCCGCGGGCGAGGCTGGCAGGCCGCTCCGAGGGCCGCCAGAAGGACTTTGCGCGTCCCATACCTGCCGCAAACGCGCAGAGTCCGTAAGCTAAGGGCCTCGACAGGCCGATCCCGGTCTGCATCACGAGCCACGGGCCGGCGTTTCGGTCCGCACAACCCCCTACAACGGAGCATCCATGAAGAACCTGATCCTCGGCCTGGCCCTCGTCGCGGGCGCGGTCGCTTGCAAGAGCCAGACGAACAGCGCGGTGTCGAGCGGCGAAGCCGCCCCGGCCACCGGCTGCGCGACCAAGTGCGACAGCGCTGCCAAGAGCGAGTGCTCGATGGAAGCGAAGAAGGACTGCGAAGGCGCCAAGGTCTGCCCGGCGACCGGCGCGAAGATGAACTGAGACCGGAGTTCTCCGGTTCTCACCCCCGCGGGGCGCGCGGCCGCAAGGCAGCGCGCCCCGCGGTGTTTTTTTCTCGAGTCGGCGAGGTTTTCGGGAACCGCAGCGGCGCGGGCGGCGAGCACCCGACCCAGGCCTCCCCTCCCGCTCTCCCCACGGCGCCCGCCGCCGACGTCGTCCCATGACCCGCACGCGCCTCTGCGTTCTTCTCGCTGCATCCGCTCTGTCCTCGCTCGCCCGCGCGCAGGCGCCGCAGGCCCAGCAGGACCTCACCGCGCCGCCGCAGGGCGCCGAGAAGCAGGAGAAGCTGCAGCCCGCGCTCCAAGGCGCTCCGCTTCCGCCGCAGGGACCCTTCGCGCAGGCCGCCGGTCAGTCGAACCCGCAGGGCACGGTGTTCCAGACGCCCGGCATGCCCAACATGGGTCTGCGCATCTCGTCGGGCATGGGTCAGGTGACGCGCTTCTCGAACGAGTTCAATCCCGCCTTCTCGTTCATCGTCGATGCGCAGGCCGAGGCCGTCGACGCCGACTCGGGTCAGGACGGGCTCGACGCGGGACTGCGCAGCTTCGAGCTGACCGGCAACGCCTGGATCGATCCGTACGCCTGGGCCTACTTCGTGGGCGTCGCCGAGGAGGAGGAGATCGCCGTCGAAGAAGCGGCGATCCACTACATCGGCCTGGGTCAGAACCACACGCTGCGCGCGGGGCGCTTCTTCGTCGACTTCGGCAAGCAGATGCAGATCCACGTGCACGAGCTGCGCACGTTGGAGCGCCCGCTCGTGCTGCGCACGTTCCTGGGCGACGAGCTGGCCGGCGAGGGCGTGCAGTGGGACTCGTGGACCACGGTCGGCGACTCGACGGCGATCCGCTGGTCGATCGGCGCCTTCGCCAACGCGCTCGCTGAAGTCGAAGAAGACGACCTCACCTCCAGCACGGCCACGATCGAGACGCTCGCGCCGCGGCGCGGCGACGACTTCACCTACACGGCGCGCGTCACCGGCTTCACCGATGTCGGCGACCGCGGCATCTTCCAGCTCGGCGCTTCGGCGCGCGCGCTGCCGAGCTTCGAGTTCGTGACCGAAGACGCCGGCGCGGTCGGCAGCGACCTGTCCAACACCGTCTTCGGCCTCGACGCGACCTTCGGTTGGGTGGGCGCGACGAGCGTCGACTCGTGGAGCCTCGGCGCGGAGCTGCTCGCCAGCACGGGCGAAAACGGCGCGGCGCTCACGGGCGCCGACTCCACCAACCCCGCCGACTACACGGTCTTCGACGAGGACCTGTTCGGCTGGTTCGGCTGGGTGGACTACGCCTGGGACCGCTTCAACGCCGTCGGCTTCCAGTACAGCCAGGTCGAGCTTCCGGACGCGGCGCAATCCGACGTCTCGGAGATCGAGGCGTACTACACGCACCTGTTCAGCGAGTTCCACCGCATCCGCCTGGTCGCGGCGCTGAACGACTCGGACATCGACGGCGAGACGAGTCGCTTCGTGGTGCAGTACACCGCGGTCCTCGGCGCGCATGGCCACGGCGTCAACTGGTAACCTGCGCCAAATGCGGACCGCTGTGCGCTCCCTGCTGCTGGGTTGCCTCGCCCTCGTCGCCAGCGCCTTCGCGCCGGCCGCCGAGGGCGAGCGCCTCAAGTGCGTGGCGACCATCCCCGACCTCGCGGACATCGTGCGCGAGGTCGGCGGCGAGCGCGTCGAGGTCAAATCGATCGCCAAGGGCCCGGAAAACCTGCACGCCATGGTGATCCGCCCCAGCCATCTGGTCGCGGTTTCGAACGCCGACGCGCTGTTCCAGGTCGGGCTGTCGCTCGAGGTGGCGTACGTGCCCGCGCTGGTCGAAGGCGCCCGCAACAAGAACGTGTTCCCGAGCGCGCCGGGCTTCGTCAACTGCTCGATCGGTTGGAAGGCGATCCAGGTGCCCGAGGTGCTCACGCGGCAGGCCGGCGACGTTCATCCACAGGGCAATCCGCACCTCAACCTCGACCCGCGCGGCGGCGCGTTCCTCGCCGACCGCGTGCTCGAAGCGCTCTCCAAGCTGCGCCCCGCGTCGACCGACTACTTCAAGACGCGCCACGCCGACTTCGTCGCGCGCATCGACGTCGCGCGCAAGCGCTGGGATGAGATCGGCGCGCACTTCAAGGGCCGCAAGATCGTCGAGTACCACCAGGAGTACGACTACTTCCTGCTGCACTACGGGGTCGAGCGCATCGGCACGGTCGAGCTCCGACCCGGCATCCCGCCGACGCCCAACCACCTCGCGCACCTGATCGAGGTGATGAAGCGCGAGAAGTGCGAGGTGCTGCTCACCGCGCCGTGGTCGAAGAACAACTTCGTCGACCGCGTGGCGGAGGCGACCGGCGCCAAGGTCGTCGTGCTGCCAAGCTCCTGCGGCGGCGTCGAGGACAGCGAGACCTGGATCAAGATGATGGACACGGTGCACGAGCGCCTGGCGAAGGTGTTCGGGACGCCGATCCCGCCGCGGCAGTGAGCGCCGCGCGACGCGCGCCCGCATGAAGCACGAGTTTGAGGTCCGCGCTGGGGTCCGCGCAGGCGCGCTGCTCACCGCACACGGAGCGGCTTTCGGCTACCGCAAGCGCGCGGTTGTTTCGGGCGTCGAGCTGCGTGTCGTGCGCGGCGACTTCGTCGGCATCGTGGGCCCCAACGGCGCGGGCAAGACCACGCTGTTCCGTGGCCTGCTCGGGCTGATTCCGCCGCTCGCCGGGCGCGTGGAGCGCTCCACGCGGGCCATCGGGTACGTGCCGCAGCGCGAATCGCTCGACGCGCTGTTCCCGGTGACCGTGCAGGAGGTCGTCGAGCTCGGCGGCCTCAACAAGCTGCGCGGCTTTCGCAGTCTGCCGGCGCAGGAGCGCGCGCGTGCGCTCGAGTGCCTCGAGCGCGTCGGCCTCGCGGACCGCCGCCGGGCGCAGTTCTCGACGCTCTCGGGCGGCCAGCGCCAGCGCGTGCTGATCGCGCGCGCGCTGATGGTCGAGCCCGAACTGATGCTGCTCGACGAGCCGACCACCGGCGTCGACCGCGGCGCGCAGGCGCAGATTCTCGAACTGCTGGGTGAGCTCAACCGCTCGCAGGGGCTCGCGGTGTTGCTGGTGAGCCACCAGCTCGCGATGGTGCGCGACACGGTGCAGCGCGTGTTGTGGGTCGCCGAGGGCGGCGTGCGCGAAGGCGCGGCGGCGGAGCTGCTCGCGCCCGAGCACCTCGACCGGCTGTACGGCGGCGCGGCGCAGGGCGTCGGCGAGGAGCACTAGTGTTCCGTTTCCGAACTTCGTCGGACATCTCGCACGCCTCGCCGCCCCTGGCGGCGTTGCTGTGGCCCGGCGACCTATTCAGGTCGCCTGGAATCTTCGCGCCTTGCCGGGAACGCCGATTCCAGCGACAGCTTCAACGGACTTCGGAAGCAGGGCACTAGCAGTGGACGAGCTCGACGCGATCAGTTGGGCGCAGCGCCTGTCGCTGTTCCGCTGGGCGGTGCTGGCGGCCCTGCTGGCCGGCCTGGTGTGCCCGCTCGTCGGCGTGTTCCTGCACGTGCGCCGCACGAGCTTCTACGGCATCGCCATGCCGCAGTTCGCGACGGCCGGCGTCGTGTTTGGCTTCGTCCTGCTCCCTTGGTGGATCGCGAACATCGGCCTGGGCGGCGTCGAGCTGTTCGAGGCGACGCACGACAGCCACGCGGTGCTGACCTACCACATGGTGTGGTCGAACCTGTTCACCTTCGGCGGGCTGCTGGCCCTGCTCGCGCTTGGCCGGCGCGGCGGCAGCGAGGTGGGCCGCGTGGCCGGCGCCTTCGCGATCGCCTCGGCCGCCACGATCCTGTTCGGGCGCATGTCGCCGGTCGGCAAGGGCTTCGTCGACGAGCTCATCGCCGGCGAGTTGCTCGGCGTCGGCGTGCACCAGTTCGAGACGCTGGCGGTCGTGTACGTGCTCGCCGCGCTGCTGCTCGCGCTCTTCCGCCACGACCTCGTGCTCGTGAGCTACGACCGCGAGTCGGCCTTCGTGCTCGGCAAGCGCGTCTTCGCGCTCGAGACGCTGTTCACCGCCGTCACGGGCCTGGTGATCTCGGTGGGGACGATGGTCCTGGGGCCGGTGATGCTGTTCGGCCTGATCGTCCTGCCCGCCATCGCGGCGCGGGCCTGGGCGCGCTCCATGCGCACCTACTTCGTGCTGGCCTGCGCTTTCGGGCTGGCGGCCGTCGCGCTGGGCGTCACGGCCTCCTTCGAACTCGATCTGCCGCTCGGCGCCGCGATCACGGGCGCCGCCGCGGTGTTGCTCCTCCCCGGCGCGCTCCTGCGCCGGGGTTGAGCGTCGCAGGCGCGGACTACTTGCCGGCGCGGGCCTTGGAGCCCTTCTTGTCCGCCTTCTTCTCGGCCTTGGCGTCGGCCTTCTTGTCCGACTTCGTCGCCCCGGGGCGCGGCGCCGGAGTGATGACGTCGCTGGCGGCCAGCGTCGTGCGCGTGACCTCGACCTCGAGGCGCGCGCTGGTCTGCGGCTCGCGGCGCGAGGTGATCGTGGTCAGGGTGCGGCAGATGTCCTTGGCCGAGATGCCCGGCTTGTTCTTGCCCTCGCCGTCGACGGCCTGAGCGAGCATCGAGAGCGTCGCGAGCCCGATCAGGCGGCTGTCGCCGTCGACCACCGGAACGCGGCGGATGCGCTTCTCGGCGCACAACGCGAGCACGTCCTCGATCTTTTGCTCGGGCCGGCAGCTGAATACGACCTTGGCCATCGCCTCGCTGACGGGCACGGCCCACAGCGGAGCGCCGCGCAGGTGCGCCGCCATGCAGATGTCGCGGTCGGTGATCATGCCGACGAGCTTGCCGTCGGCGTCGACGACCGGCAGTGCGCCGACGTCGCCTTCCCACATGGCCTGCGCGGCGGTGCTGAGGTTGTCGGCGGGCTGGCACACGCGGGCGCCACTGGTCATCAAGTCTTGGATCTTCATCGCTCGCCTCCTTGGGGCGCGTCGAGGGTCGAAAAGGCGGTGCGGCGCGGGGAAACCTCGCGGCCGCAGGTGGGGGATGTGCGCGGTGGACAGGCTAACCGCCCGGAGCTGGTCCGGCGGTGCTCCGCGCAACAACGAGGGCAAAAAGGATAGGGAGCGCGGGTCAACGCTGCACGTGGGACTTGTGCGAATCGCTCTTGACGAGTGCGTCATCTCGCACGATCGCGCGCGGCGCGTGATTGTCGCTCCGCGGCGAGCGAACTACGCTCTCGCGCGCAGCGTCCTCCACGATGACCGACCCGGCCGAACTCAACGCGTTGACGGCCTCCCTGGCGGTCGAGGATCTGCGCGACGCGTGGCGCCTGCTCGACGCCGCGGAGCGCATCGAGGGCTTTCGCTTGCTGGGCCGCGAGGACGCGCAGGAGTTCTTCGGCGCGCTGCCCTCCGCCGAGCAGCTGCAGTTGATCGAGCAGTCGAGTGCGACGGAGCGGCGGCACCTCTTGCGCATGCTCGCGCCCGACGACGCCGCCGACTTGTTGCAGGAGTTGCCCGACGAGCAGCGCCAGCCGTTGCTGGGCTTGTACGACGACGTCACGCGCCGCGAGGTCGCGAGCTTGCTCGCCTACCGCGAGGACGTGGCCGGCGGCTTGATGAACCCGCGCTTTGCGCGCGTGCGGCCGGACATGACCGTCGAAGAGGCGATCTTGTACTTGCGCCGTCAGGCGAACGAGGGGCTCGAGCTGTACACGTACGCCTACGTGCTCGACAAGGAGCAGCGGCTGCTCGGCGTGGTCTCGTTCCGCGATCTGTTCCGTGGCAAGGCCACCGCGGCGATGCGCGACGTGATGAAGACCGACGTCGTGCGCGTGCACGAAGAGATGGACCAGGAAGCGGTCGGCGCGACCTTCGCCGAGCACGACCTCGTCGCGCTGCCGGTCGTCGACGCCGCCGGGCGCATGAAGGGCGTTGTGACGGTCGACGACATCGTCGACGTCGTGCAAGAGGAAGCCACCGAGGACATCCACAAGATCGGCGGTTCGGTCGCGCTCGACGCGCCGTACCTCGAGGTGGGCCTCGTGGGCATGTTGAAGAAGCGCCTGGGCTGGCTGCTGGTGCTGTTCTTCGCGCAGATGCTGACCGTGGTCGCGATGAGCTACTTCCAGGTGCGCATCGACCAGCTCTCGCTGCTGTCGCTGTTCGTGCCGCTGATCCTCTCGAGCGGCGGCAACTCCGGCTCGCAGGCCTCGACGCTGGTGATCCGCGCGATGTCGCTCGGTGAGTTGCGCCCCAGCGACTGGAAGCGCGTGTTCCTCAACGAGCTCGCGACGGGCTTGACGATGGGCTTGGTGCTCGGCGTGATCGGCTTCACGCGTGTGGTGGCGATCTGGCCCGGCAACGAGGAGCAGTTCGCGAACTTCTCGTGGCAACTCGCCGGCGCGATCCTCGTCAGCGTCGTCGGCGTCGTGTTGTGGGGCACGCTGATCGGCTCGATGCTCCCGATCCTGCTGCGCCGCTTCGGCCTCGACCCGGCGAGCGCGAGCGCACCGCTCGTCGCCACGCTCAGCGACGTGACCGGCATCGTCGTGTACTTCAGCGCGGTGAGCTGGTTCCTGAGCCACGTGCTTCCGCCGGTCGCCTAGGTCGTGGTGTTCTCGCGCGCGCACGATCGCTTCGCCGCTGCGTGTGTGGCGCTGTGCGTGCTGCTCTCGCTGGTGTTCGGCGTCGCGCCCGAGGCCGATCGCCTCACCTGGTCGCTCGAGAACTTTCCCGTGTGGATCGGCGTCGGCGCCTGGGTTTGGACGCGCAAGCGCTTCCAGCTCAGCCGCCTGTGCCTCGCGCTGTTCACGCTGCATGCGCTGATCCTGATGATCGGCGGCTACGCGACCTATGCGAAGGCCGCGCCGGGCGAGTGGCTGCGCGAGTGGTTCGCGCTCGAGCGCAACCCGTACGACCGCATCGGGCACCTCGCACAGGGTTTCGTGCCGGCGATCTTCGTGCGCGAACTCCTGACGCGCGTCGCGCACGTGCCGGCGACGCGCTGGCGGCCCGTGCTCGTCGTCTGTGCGTGCCTGGCCTTCAGCGCCTTCTACGAATTCATCGAGTGGTGGGCGGCGTTGCTCACGGGCGAAGCTGCGAACGATTTCCTCGGCACGCAGGGCGATCCGTGGGATACCCAGTGGGACATGTTCCTGTGCCTGGTCGGCGCCATCGCCAGCCTCGCCACGCTCGCGCGCGCGCACGACCGCTCGATGGCCCTCGTCGCGACACCACCGGCCGCGGCCGGCATCCAAACGGGCGCCACTCGCTCCAACTCCACACCCTGAAGGCAGCCATGAAGACCGACGTTTCCTTCCTCGCGGGCCACAAGGTCGAGGTCTACACCGCCACCTGGTGCCCCGACTGCCGCCGGCTCGACCGCTGGCTCGAGCTCAACGGCGTTCCGCACTCCAAGGTCGACATCGACACCGCCGACGGCGCCGCCGAGCACCTCGAAGAATCGACCGGCAAACGCGGCGTGCCCTACCTCAAGCTCGACGGCGCCAAGTGGGTGCGCGGTTACCACAAGGAACTGCCCACCCGCTTCGATCCCGCCTTGCTCGCGAACGAACTGCGCCAGGCGCTGGGCGGCTGAGCAGCCCGCGCTGTCGCGCGTCACGCGCGGCGAATGACCTCAGCAACGAGGCGTGGCCGTGCAAGCCGCGCGGCCGTCGCGAGGATCGGATGAGTACGAAGCTCTGATCGTTCTTCTGCTCGGCTTTGAACTCCGTGCCTCCGTGGCTCCTGTGGCTACTTCTTCTTCTTCTTCTTCACCAGCCACTAGGCAAGCCAGCGAAGCGTCAGAAATTGCACAGGAGCCACGGAGGCACGGAGATCGGAAGTGGAGGAAGCTCTCATCGTTCTTCTGCTCGGCTCGGAACTCCGTACCTCCGTGGCTCTTGTGGTTAGTTCTTCTTCTGCTTCGCCAGCCACCAGGCAAGCCAGCGAAGCGTCAGAAATCACACAGGAGCCACGGAGGCACGGAGATCGGAGGAAGACGAACCTCGGATCGCTCCCGTGCTCGCCCCAGCGGTGGTTGGCCAAGTCCGAGCGCGGCTTGCGTGGAACGACAAGGCCCGGGGTGCGATGGGCGTCTGATTGACGCGCTTCGCTTCGTCCCAAGCTTCCCGCGAGCCACAAAGGCCGAACTGCGCGACGACTAGTTCTGATCGCGGCCCCAGCTTCACGACGCGCACAGAGCTAGCGACGTGGATCGCGGTCGGAAAGGACATCCTGCGCGCCAGGTCGCATCGACCCGCGAGCGCGTGCGCTCGTTGCAAAAGCCGACCTATTTGTCGCCACCGCGAGCATCGACTCCGCCCACACGCTTCGATCCAGCTGTGCTCGCGAACCAACTGCGCCAAGGGTTGGGCGGCTGAACTCGCGCGTAGCGGTTTGGCGAGCGCCGCAACGGCTACGAGCCCGCCGCGCCCGGCCGCGCTGTCCACGTGCTCAGCGTCGACGGCCTGAGTACGCTGCTGCTGCGCGAGTTGGCGAACGGACGGAATGGCCTGAACTCGCCGCGGAGACGGAACATGTCGAACCTCACAGTGCGTTGCGTCGGTGCGGCCTGGGCCGCGTTGTTGCTCGGTTGCATGGCCGCCCGCGTCGAGGCGCAGTCGCCCGCGGCGCCGGCCAAGGCTGCGCCGGCGGAAGCGAGCGTCGAGCGCGTCGACGCGCTGCTCGCGCCGCTGGTGAAGGAGCACGACGTGCCCGCGCTCGGCGTCGCGTTGATCGATGTCGAGAAGGGACTCGTCGCCGTGGGCGTGAGCGGAGTGCGCGAGCGCGGCAAGGACGTCGCCGTCGAGGTCGACGATCGCTGGCACCTGGGTTCGTGCACCAAGGCCATGACGGCGACGCTCGCGGCGCGGCTAGTGCAGGGGCGCAAGATCGAGTGGAGCACCACCGTCGAGCAGGCGTTTCCCGAGCTGAAGGACTCGGTGCACGAGAAGTACCGCGGCGCGCAGCTCGAGTGGTTCCTGCAGAACCGCGCGGGAGCGCCGGGCAATCCGCCGCAGGCGCTGTGGATCGAGTTGTGGGGGCGCGACAAGGAGCCGCTGCTCGCGCGGCGCTGGTTCGTCGAAGAGCTGCTCAAACTCGAGCCCGCCAATGAGCCGAGCACGAAGTTCGAGTACTCCAACCAAGGCTTCGTGATCGCGGGCGCGATGCTCGAGGCGAAGACCGGCAAGAGTTGGGAGGAGCTGATGCGCAGCGAGCTGTTCGAGCCGCTGGGCATGACGAGCGCGGGGTTCGGGCCGCCGGGCAGCGCGGACGTGATCGATCAGCCGCGCGGCCACAGCCCCAAGCCGCGCAAGCCCGGGCCGGGCGCCGACAACCCGCGCGCCATCGGGCCGGCGGGCACGGTGCACGCCTCGCTCGCCGACTGGGGCAAGTTCGCGCAGGCGCACCTGCGCGGCGCGAGCGAGAAGTCCGGCATCCTCCCGGCCGGCGTGTTCGAGCGCATGCACGAGTGCCCCAACCTCCAGACCTACGCGATGGGCTGGGGCCGCACTTCGAAGCCGTGGGCGGGCGGCGACATGCTCGCCCACTCGGGCTCGAACACGATGTGGTTCTGCACCGTGTGGATCGCGCCCGAGAAGGGCGTGGCGCTGCTCGCGACCTGCAATGAAGGCGGCGACAAGGCGCAGAAGGCCTGCGACGCCGCGCTCAACGCGCTGCGCGAAGCACGCGGGCTGAAGTAGCCGCGCGGGGTGGACCGCTGCGCGCGCCGGATGGGATACTGGCGCGCATGATCCATCGCGAACGACAGGGCCGGGTGAGCGTGCTCGAACTCGAGCACGGCAAGGTGCAGGCGCTCGATCTCGAGCTGTGCGCGGAGCTCGAGCGCGAGTTCGAGTCCGCGGCGGAGTGGGACGACACCGATGCGCTGGTGCTGACCGCGCGCGGCTCGAGCTTCTCGGCGGGCGTCGACTTGAAGCGCGTGCTCGACGGCGGGCCGAAGTACACCGAGGAATTCCTCGGCGCCATGGACCGCGCCTTCGCGGCCGTGTTCCGCTGCCCCAAGCCGGTCGTCGCCGCCCTCAACGGCCACGCGATCGCCGGCGGCTGCGTGCTCGCGTGCGCCGCGGACTACCGCGTCATGGCGCAGGGCAAGGGCCGCATGGGCGTGCCCGAGCTCAGCGTCGGCGTCGCGTTCCCCTGGCTCGCGCTCGAGATCGTGCGCCTCTCGACACCGGTCGAGCACCTGCAAGAGCTGCTCTACCTCGGCCAGACCTACGACGCCGACCAGGCGCTCGCGCGCGGACTGATCGACGAAGCTGTTGCGCCCGACAAGCTGCGCGAGCGCGCGCTCGCCGTCGCGGGCAAACTCGCCGGGCAATCGGCGACGGCGTTCGCGCTGACCAAGCGCCAGCTGCGGCTCGACAGCCTCGAGAACTGGAAGCGCCACCAAGCTTCGCACGACGCGTTGGTGCGTCTGCAGTGGACCAACCCCGACACGCTCGAGCGCATCCGCCGCGCGATGGACGCGGTCGGCAAGAAGGGTTGAACGAGCCCGAACGAGCCGCGGACGCGCCGCGCGCCAAGGTGTTGCTGGCGCTCCTGACCGCGGCTTACGTGCTCAATTTCCTCGATCGCCAGGCGCTGGCGATCCTCGTGCAGCCGATCCAGCGCGAGCTGGGCGTCGGCGACGCGCGCATGGGGCTGCTGCTCGGCGTGAGCTTCACGCTCGCCTACACCGGCGCCGGGCTCGTCGTCGCGCGCTGGCTCGATCGCGGACCGCGTTTGGCCTGGCTCGCGGGCGGGCTCGCGCTGTGGAGCGCGATGACGATGCTCGCCGGCGCGGCCGCGAACTTCGCGCAGCTCGCTCTCACGCGCATCGGCGTCGGCCTGGGTGAAGCGGTGTGCAGTCCGGCAGCGCACTCGCTGCTCGCCGACGCTTTTGCGCCGCGCCGCCGCGCGAGCGCGATCGCCGTGTACTCCAGTGGCATCTACGTCGGCATCACGCTCGCGTTCCTGTTCGGCGGCGATCTGTCCGCGCGGCTGGGTTGGCGCGGAACGCTCGTCGCGCTCGGCGCGCCAGGACTCGTGCTCGCGCTCGCCTTGCTCGTGCTCGCGCGCGACCCCGGCCGCGGCCGCTTCGAACGCGTCGCACCGCCGGGCGACGAACGCGGCTTTTTCGCGGCTTTCGCGGAGCTCGGCCGTTCGCGCGCCTGGCGCGAGATGGCGCTCGGCGCCTCGATCAAGTCGATCGCCGGCTACGCGCTGATCAGTTGGAGCGCGGCCTACCTCGAGCGCGTCCACGGGCTCTCGACGCGCGAGAGCGGCGCGTGGCTCGGCCTCACCAATGGCGTCGGCGGCTTCTGCGGCGCGCTGCTCGGCGGGCTGCTCGCCGATCGCCTCGCGGCGCGCGACGAACGTTGGCGGCTGCGCGTCGGCGCACTCGCCACGCTCGCCTCGATCCCGTTCCTCTACGCGTTCCTGTTCGCACCCAGCGCCAAACTCGCGCTCCTCGCCAACCTCGCCGGCCCGCTGCTCGGCGCGATGTACCTCGGGCCCGTCTTCGCGGTGGGGCAATCGCTCGCGCCGCCGCACCTGCGCGCACGCTCGAGCGCGGCGCTCCTGTTCGCGATCAACCTGATCGGACTTGGGGTCGGCCCGTGGCTGACCGGCGAGCTCAGCGAACACTTCGCGCCGACGCACGGCGCCGCGTCGATCCGCACCGCGCTCGCACTGGTGGGAGTGAGCTACGCCTGGGGCGCGCTGCACTTGTGGCGCGCGTCGAGCGCGCTCGCAGCGCCAGCACGCCCGCAACTTTGAGCAGCTTCACGGCGACGCCGATCCAGCTCGGCGTGGAATGGACGACGAGCGTTTCGGAGAGCAGCGCTTCGACGCAGCGAAGCACCTCGGCGAGTCGTCAGCCGAACGCGATCGATGCCGCGTCCACACTTGTGCGTCGTGCCGCAATCCGCACGCGGCGCTGAGGATGCTGGGCCGCAGCGCCGTCCGCGGACGCCCTGGCCTCAAGACGGCGAAACCTGCGCGAAAAACGCGCTCATTTCGCGCACCAAGCGCTCCGGCGCCTCCTCGGGAATCAGGTGCCCGACGCCTTCCAGCGTGCCGCCGCGCGCGCGCACGCCCATCTCGCCGAACTGCTCGCAGGTCTGCGGCACGCCGTACTGCCCACCCCAGGCCATGAGCGGCGCGCGCAGGCCGGCTTGGCCGATCGCGCGGATCTGTCGCGCGGTCTCGAAGCTCGCGCGGTACCAGCCGACGCTTCCGCGGATGCCGCCCGGCGCACGCAAGCTGTCGGCGTACACACGGCGGTCCGCGGCCGTCACGGCCTGCGGATTGGGCGAGTGCATCAGCGGGACGAGGTAGTCGACGAACTCCTGCTCGCGTCCGGCGAGCAACAACTCCGCCAGTCCGGGCGCGCTGTTGAAGCCGAAGTGCCAGTACCCGCCGTGCGTCTCCTCGCGGTACACGGTGAAGCGGTCGAGGTTGAAGCCGACGAGCGGCTCGTCGAGGTAGGTCAGCGAACGCGTGCGCTCGGGGAACGTGCCCGCGAACACCAGCGCCACGAGTGCGCCCATGTCGTGCCCCACGATGTGGGCGCGCTGCACGCCGAGCGCGTCGAGCACGCCGCGGATGTCCGCGGCGAGCGAGGCGCCGTCGTAGCCCGCCTCGGGCTTGTCCGTGGCGCCGTGTCCGCGCATGTCGGGAACGACGACGAAGTGGGTCGGCGCGAGCAGCGGCACGACCTTGCGCCAGGAGTGCGAGGTCCCGAGCCAACCGTGGAGCAGCACCACGCAGGGCTGTGTCGGGTCGCCGGCGGTGGTGACGGAGTAGGTGATGCCTTGGGTCGAGACACGTTGGACGCGCGGCGGGGATTGGCTCATGCGCGCGAAGCTAGGTGGGTTGCTTCAACGCAACAAGACAGCAAGAATGCACCTATCGTTCCGTCCGTGGAACGCCTCGCGTGGACCTCAACCTGCTGAAGACGTTCGTCGCCGTCGCCGAAACGGCGCGCATCTCCCAGGCCGCCGCGCGCCTCGAGTTGCCGAAGTCGACGGTCAGTCGGCACGTCTCGCGCCTCGAGCGGAGCGTCGGCGCCGCGTTGTTCGTGCGGCGCAGCGACGGGCTCGAACTCACCACGGTCGGGCGCCGGCTGTTCCAGGCCACGCGGGATGCGGTGCGCGTCCTGAACTCGTCCCTGGATGCGCCCGACGAAGTGTCGAGCGCGCGTCCGCTCCGCGTCCAGGCGCCTTTGCTCCTGGGGCGCGGTTTGCTGAGCCCGATCTTCGCGGCTTACTTGGCTGCGCGGCCCGGTGCGACCTTGGACGTGCGCCTGGGAACGCGCTTCGAGCTGCCCGATCCAGCCCAGATCGACTTGGTGTTCCTGGTCGGGACGAACGCCGGCCGCGACTTCGAGAGTTGGTCGCTCGGATCGGTCGAGGCTCGCCTGTACGGCGCTCCCGCGCTCTTCACCAAGTCCGGCCCGCCCAAGGCGCCCGCGGAGCTCGAGGCCTGGCCGATCATCACCGAGAGCTGCTCGCCGGGCAGTCGCAACAGGATCCAGTTGAGCTCCGCGCACGGCGAGGCTTCGGTCCTGCTCGCGTCGCCTCGTCTGGTCGGCAACGACACGGATCTGCTCCTCGATGCCGCACGCGCGGGGCTGGGGATCCTGCGCATCGCGTCGTGCCTGGCCGAGCCGCTGGTGCGCGCCGGCGAGCTGGTCGAGGTGTTGCCAGGCTGGCACGCCGACCGACACGCCGTCGGACTGGCGCGTTCGCTGCGCGCGAACCACCCGGCCGCGGCGGATCTCGCCGACTTCGCCGCCGCGCGACTGCGCACGAACACCTGAGGCGCGGGCGCGTTGATGCGTCGCGTTGCGCTGGCGGAACGCGCGTGCCAGCAATGCGTTCTTGTCGAACGTGCGGAGCTCGAACTAGCTTCCGGCGCTCGTCACGGCGCTCCGCTTCGCTGGCGCCGCACAACCGACGAGCGAGGCAACAGCGAGTGAGCTACGGCGAGGAGCCGACATGCAACGATTGACGCAGCAGCGCGTGACCTCGGCCTTCACCGTCCGCAGTCTGCGACCCGGGGCGCTGGCCATGGGCCACGTCCTCAACGTGGATCACTTCCACATGTCGCAGCCGACGTTTCCTCCGCATCCCCATGCCGGATTCTCGGCGGTGACCTGGATGATGCCGTGGTCCGCGGGCGGGTTCCGCAACCGCGACAGCCGCGGCGACAGCTCGCTGATCGCACCGGGCGCGCTGCACTGGACGCACGCTGGAGCGGGCATGCTGCACGAGGAGATTCCCGCGCAGCCCGGCGAAGTGTGCGAAGGACTGCAGATGTTCGTGAAGCTGCCCGAGGCGCAGGAGCTGAGTGCGCCGCGCGCGTTCCACGTCGCGCCGGACGAGGTTCCGCGCGTGGAGCTCGGCGGGGCGCGTGTGCGCGTGCTTGCCGGCGAGTTCGCTGGCGTCCGCAGCTCGATCCCGCCCCACGCGGGCACGACGCTGCTCCACGCCGACGTGGGTGGTGAGTTCGCGTTCGACGCGCCCAGCGGCGTCGACGCGTTCCTGTTCGTGTTGCGCGGCCGTGGCGAGCTCGACGGCGTCGCCGTGGAAGCCGGCGTCGCGCTCGCTCTCGCTCCTCGCCGAATTCACGTCCGCGGCGCGGATCTGTGCGCGTTGGTCGCCTGGAGCGAAGCGATGCCGACCCAGCCGGAGTTCAGCGGGCCGTTCTGCATGTTCCGGCGCGAGCGGCTCGCCGAGGCCCGCGCCAACTACGCGGCAGGCGCGATGGGCCGGCTGGCGCCATCGAGCGTCGCGTGGACGCGCTAGCTCGCGGTTCTTGCGGCGCGTCGAACGCGCTCACATCGCCAGCACGCCCGCGACCTTGAGCAGCATCACGGCGACGCCGATCAAGCTCTCGCCCGCGATCAAGCCGGACGCGACGGGGACGACGAGCTTTTCGGCGAGCACGGGTTTGGCGCGGCGCAGCAGTTCGGCGAGCAGACCGCCGAGGAACATCGCGAGTCCGTTGCCGCCGGGCACCACCATCGCGATGCCCAGACCGGAAGCGGAGGGCACGAAGGGCTTGGCGCGTTTGGGCGCGAACTTCTCGAGCAGAGCGAGCGCAACACCGAGTGCGAGACCGATGCCGACGCCGGCCTGCGCCGTTGCGTCGAGCGATGACGTGCCGCCTGCGAAGGCCTCGGAGACCTTCGCCCACACCAAACAACTCGGCGCCGGCCATTCGTCACCGCCCAGCGCGCTCGCGTCGGGCACCAGCAGGTAGAAGGCCGGCACGATCACGACAGCGCCGACGACCACGCCGAGCAACTGGCCCCAGAACTGGGCGCGTGGATTGCCGCCGAGCAGCCAACCGGTCTTGAGCGTCGTGAGCAAGTCGGCGGCGTGCAGTCCGATGCCGCCCGTGACGTTCGCGCTCATGATGTTGCCGGGCACGTTGCCGGGCGCGAGGCCCGCGTAGACCAGCTGCGTCACCGGACCGAGCGCCTTGGTCGGCGTGATGTCGGTTTCGCCCGTCACGCGCGCGGCGATGAAGCCCATCACGATCGCGAGCGGGATCGCAACGAGGCACGCAGCCCACGGGATCTGGAACAGCGCGCCCATCAGCACGATCACGATCGGCGCGAGCACCACGAATCCGGCCGGGAACCACCACGCCGGGCACTCGACGTCATCCATCGGATCGGCGGGCTGTCCGCGTTTGCCGCCGAACATCTTGCCCATGCCGGCGAAGGTGCGCGCGACGCTGCGCCAGTCGAGCGCGAACGACGTGAGGCCCGAAGCGACGAGCAGCGCGGCGCCGGGCCACACGCTCCAACGCACGATTTCCTTGTAGCCGACGTCGCTGATCACGCCGTCCGCGAGCATGCGCGGCGCGAGCACGCCGTAGGTGAGCAAGCTGCCGAGCAGCAGCGACCACGCGGTGCGGAAGCTCATCAGTGCGCCGGCGCCGACGAGCACGACCTCGGTCTTGAGCTCGAGCGACCACTCGGCGGCCTTGCGGCCGGCGATCTCGAGCGGCAGCGGGATCGAGCCGGGCAGATTGAACGGCATCCACGTCGCCTTCGCGGCGCGGAACCACGTGAGCACGCCCGCGAACAACGCCGCGAAACCGAGCGCGCGCGCCTTGACCGCGCCGTCGCCGCTCGCGTCGCCGTGGATCGTCTTCAGCGTCTCGGCCGTCGCGGTTCCGGTGGGGAACGAGAGCCCTTCGCGGTTGATGAGCTGGCGCTTGATCGGGATCGCGACGAACACGCCGAGCGCGGCGATCACGGCGAACCACGCCACCATCGAGATGGTGTCGGGGCGCATCGGCGTGATCATCAGCAGCGCGCCGAAGGCCGCCATGTTGCCGCCGCCGGTCATGTAGCCGGCGCCCGACGAAACGGTGGTGAGTGCGTTGTTCTCGAGCGCGCCGAGCGGATTGCGCACGACGCCGATGCCTTGCGCCGCGCGGAACAGCGCGAAGGCCAGGATTCCGGCCGTGATCGTGACGCCCATCGACCAGCCGGTCTTGAGGAACACGTACAGGTTCGAGAGGCACATCACGACGCCCAGCAACATGCCGACGAGCGCCGCGCGCAGGGTCAGCTGCGGCACTCCGCGCTGGAACGTGTCGCGCAGCCACACGCGCTCGCCGTCGTTCTCGTTCGTGCCAACCTGCTCGCTCATCACTCGCGCCTTTCGCCGTGCGTCTCGTCGTGCATCTCGTCCGAGGGGCCGCGGAGTGTACGCAGCCACGCGCGTCGGCGCTGGTCGCGGCGTCGAGCGCGCCGACACGCGACTATGGCGTGAACACGATCTCGTAGCCGTTCGTCAGGTTCGATCCGCGCGCGCACGGTCCGGAGGGGTCGCGATACCAGGCCTGGAAGTCGCGCGTTTCGCCGGCGAGCCAGCCACCTTGCGCCGCGAGGCCAGGGCCGCGCGTCACCACGCCAGTCTGGGGCGCGATCTGCATTGGGAAGCGGCGCGGCATGCCGTTCACGCAGCGCAGGCCATCGTAGAAGGGCAGCCCGAGTCCTTGGTTCGCTCGCGCGTTGCCGACGATGAGCATGCTCGCGTTGCCCGGAGGCAGGCCGCTGATCTCGAACACTTGGTCGTCGCTCTGCACACTGTTCGAGCCGCTGGCTGTCAGCCGCGCGCCGACACCTGTCGAGTTCACGCAGCCCTGGCCCGCGCCAGCAGTGCTCTCGTTGCTGCACGCGCACGCCGTACCGCCGCCGTCGCCGAAGCAATACGCGACGCCGGGTGCTGCGCAGGCGCGGAACTCGGCGATGCCGGAACTCAGCGTTCCGCCGAGGGACTCGAAACCTCCGCCGACGAACAGCGAGCGCCCCGACGTGGTCGAGAAGCTTCTCAGTGCGAGGACCGCGCCGACGTTGTTTTCACTGTGCTCGGCGACCCAACTGCTCCCATCCCAGCGCCGCAGTGCGATCGAGTTGTAGCTCCAGTCCTCGTTGCCGCCGATCCACAGTTGCGGCCCCGCACCCGCATCGAAGGCCTCCACACTTCGCAGCGAGATCGGCGCCCCGGTTCCAAAGCCCGTCCAACTCGCGCCGTCCCAACTCGCCACGTTGAACGTCGGTGTTCCGCCGGCGCTCGTGAACGACCCCACGGCGACAAGTCGCGGTCCGTGACCCAGGTCGGCCGCCTTCAGCTGCGTTACGTAGCCGGTGACACCGCCGCCGACGTCCGTCCACTGTGCGCCGTTCCAGCGTGCGATTCCGATCCTGGGCGCGCCGTCGATCGTCGTGAAGTAGCCGCCCATGTACAGGGCGGGACCACTGCCATCGTCGAAAACTTCGAAGCACTCGACCGACGCGTCGAGCGAGTGGTTGAAAGAGGCCCAGTTCGAGCCGTTCCATTTGCCCAAGTAGCGTTGAGAGAGTCCGGCCGACGCGGTGAACGCTCCGCCGACGTAGAGCGCGTCGCCGCTGCCGTCGTCGAAGCTCTGCAACGCGGTGATGATCCCTGGTCCCGGCAGCGCCGCGACTTGCTGGAATGCGCCGCCGTTGTGGCGCAGCAGAGCGGTCCCGCCGTAGAAGAACGACGCGGCGTACAGGCGCGGTCCGCCGCCGTCGTCGAAGCGTTCGAGCGCGTTGACGGTCCCGGTCTGCACTCCTTGGATCGGATGCCAACTCTGCCCGTCAAAGCGCGCAGCGCGCTGGCTGGCGATCCCGCCGATCACTGCGAAACTGCCGCCGGCGTACAGCTGCGGCCCGGTTCCGAGGTCCAACACCTCCAGCGTGTTGATCCAAGTGTTCGCCCCGAGACCCGCTGCGCCGCTCCACTGCTGTCCGTCCCACATCGCTACGTGTGAGGACGGCACGTCGGCGAGCACTTCGAAGTCGCCGCTGACGACCAATTGCGGAGCAGCGCTTGAACCGACAGTGGCGAGCGCGCTGATCGAGATGGAGTCGTTCACTGCACCCGCAGGTTCGATAGAGCGCCACTGTCCCGCGCGAAGGCTTGCAACGTTCTTGGCGGACACACCGCCCACGGAGCTGAACTTGCCGCCGACGACCAGCTCGGGGCCATTCGGGCCAGGAAAGCTCTCGATCGAGCGGACTTGGCCGAGCGCGCTGAGATCGCCGACCGCGGAGAACGCGCCGTTCTTGAACCGCGCGAGTCCGAGCGCAGCGACGCCGTTGACCTGGGAGAAGGCGCCCGAGAAGTACAGCGCAGTTCCAGCGCCGTCGTCGTGCGTGCACAGTCGGAAGACGTACCCGCTCTGCGCTGCCGAGATCAGGTTCGTCCACGCCGTGCCGCTCCACCGTGCCAGCACTCCGACGGGATAGGGCGTACCGAATTGGGTCACGCCGCCTGCGTACAGTGCAGGACCGCCGCCATCGTCGAAGACCACAAGGTCTCCCACGCCGGTCAAGGGGCCGAAGCCTGCACCGACCGCAGACCAACCGTTGGTCCTCCAGCGAGCCACCCTGGGCGATGTGACTCCGCCAGCGGTGTCGAAGTCGCCGCACACGTAGAGAGCAGGTCCGCTGCCGTCGTCGAACACCTCCAGCGCCGCTCCCGTTCCGGCCTGGATCGACAGCGTGCCCAGGCCCGACCCAAGCGCGCTCCAGGTGGTTCCGTTCCACTTCGCTATGCCGCGCGCTGAAACACCGCCGACGGACCCGAACGTTCCGGTTGCATAGAGCTCTGGGCCGCTGCCGTCGTCGAACACTGCCAGGTCTTTGAACCAACCCGACGGCGCGCCCAGCCCACTCGAAGCGACGTGTCGCCACTCTTGGCCGTCCCAGCGCATCAGACCCATCGATTCGGGCGCTGTAGGCGAGAAAAAGCCACCCGCGGCGTACAGCGCGAGTCCCGAGCCATCGTCGAACTCAGTGAAGGCATACGCTCTCGACGAAATTCCCGGATACGAGTAGTCCGTCTGCCACGCCGGGCAGTTCTGTGCGTTTGCGCGCGCCGAGTCGGCGCTAGCCCACGCAAAGATGCCGAGCGCTACGCCGAGAGTGCGTGCGTGCATTTGCCAAGAATGCATGAGTCCTGCTCCTCCGTGCGACAGCGTGACTTGCCAAGAACTCGCTGCCTGCCTCCTGAACAATACGTGGGGGCTTCACAATCGGCTACAGGGCGCCAGTTCGTCGGCGATGCGGACCTGCGCGAGAACGTGGCGCTGGATGCGTCGGTTGCGACACTCGAACGTCTGCTGCGGCCGGCAGCTCCGCCGCGCGGCTCAGAACACGAAGCGCACGTCGGGGTGCTTGCCCAGCGCGTGGAAGATCGCGTTGCGGTGCTCTTCGTCGCGCACGAGAACCTCGAGCGCGATCGAGCGGTAGCGGCCGTGCGAGCTCTCGTTGGCGAGCGTGAGCGAGTGCTCGAGCCCGACGACGACCTCGCAGATCACCGCGCGCAGGCGCACTTCGTCGGCGCCGATCACGCGGTAGCTCCACAGGCAGGGGTAGTTGATCTCGGGCTTCTGGTCGTCGAAGGCGCGCATGGTGTTGCGCGGCGATCCTAGCAGCCCGTTGAACAAGTCATTCGGCGCGATTTCGACCAGAACGCGCCGACTCGGCGTCGGGAGATCCTCAGCGAATCCACTCGGATTCGCTTCCGGTCCCCCTCCTTGATTCGACACGTTCTGGTCGAAATCGCGCACGAAGCACTTCTTCAACGGACTGCTAGGCCACGCTTGCTCCGCGTGCGAGCGAGCGGATGATGGAGCCATGGCCAAGAAACTCGTCGTGTTCCTCCACGGTTGGTCGGTTCGCAGCACGGATACGTACGGTCGCCTGCCCGAGCGACTGCAAGCCGAGGCCGCGGCGCGCGGCGTCGACATCGACGTCCAGCACGTGTACCTGGGCAAATACGTGAGCTTCCGCGACGAGGTGCGGCTCGAGGACATCTCGCTCGCCTTCGAGGCCGCGCTCGAGCGCGAGGCGCCGCTGCAGAAGGCGCTCAAGGCGGGCGGGAAGATCGCGGTGGTCACGCACTCGACCGGCGGTCCGGTGGCGCGCGATTGGTGGCATCGCTTCTACGTGTCGCGCAAGCGCGAGTGCCCGATGAGCCACCTCATCATGCTGGCGCCGGCGAACTTCGGCAGCGCGCTGGCGCAGCTGGGCAAGGGCACCTTGAGTCGCCTGAAGACCTGGTTCCAAGGCGTCGAGCCCGGCCAGGGCGTGCTCGACTGGCTCGAGCTGGGCAGCAGCGAGTCGTGGCGCCTCAACGAATCGTGGATCACGCAGAAGCCCAGTTGGTACGGCGACACGCGCGTGTTCCCGTTCGTGCTCACGGGGCAGTCGATCGACCGCGCGCTGTACGACCACCTCAACAGCTACACCGATGAAGTCGGCACCGACGGCGTCGTGCGCGTCGCTGCGGCCAATCTGAACGCGACCTACGTGCAGCTCGTCCAGGAGTTCGACGAGGCCGAGTTCGCCAAGGGCAACTGGGGCGCAACGCGCCTGGTCGTCAAGCAGCGCAAGCAGGCGCCGCGCACCGCACTCGCCGTGCTGCCGGGGCTTTCGCACTCTGGCGACGAGATGGGCATCCTGCGCAGCGTCAAGTTGCGCGACAGCGGCAAGCTGCGGCCGCATCCGACGGTCGAGGCGTTGCTCGAGTGCCTCGGTGTGGGCGACGAGGCGGCCTACGACGCGCTGTGCGATCGCTTCGACGCCTTGACCGCGAAAACGCAGGCCGACGAGCGCGTCGAGAAGGTCGACGGGCTGTTCGGGTTCACGCGCGAGTTCAAGCGGCCCGTCGCGACGCAGATGATCGTGCGTGTGCACGACGAGAACGGCTACCAGCTCGACGACTTCGACTTCGTGCTGACCTCGTGGATTCCCGACTCGCCGCGCGCGGAGTTGCGCGAGCCCAACCCCAACTTGCTGCCGGCGGGCTTCTTCATCGATCGCCAGCGCAACCGGCGCGCGCGTGGCACGCTGACCTACTACCTCAACCACGAGATCATGAGCTCGGCGCCGGCGCTCGGCGTGCGCATCGCGCCGCGGCCCGCGCCGGACCCGGCGGCGAAGAAGCCCGTCGACCACTTCGTGCACTACGTCAACGCCGAACTCGCCGCGCGCACCCACACCCTGCTCGATTTCCTGCGCCCGAACTCGACGCTCTTGCTCGACGTCGTGCTGCAGCGCGTCGTGCGCGCCGGTGTGCTGCGCTTGACGACCGAGGTGAAGCCCAAGGACTTCACGCGCGACGACCCGGGCGAGGCGCTGGCGTAGGCGCGGGGCCTGATCGGGGTCGGTTGCGCCCCGGAGTTGGCGGTACGGCGCCGGGATCGAATCCGTCACTTGTGTCCGCCGGCCGCGGCGGTGCACGCAAGTGACGGATTCGATCCCGGCGCCGTACTGCCAACTCGCCTGGAACCCGGCGCGCGGTGGGGACGTCCTAACCAGATGCGGCCGGCCGTCCGGGACCACCGTCGCCTTGCGGAGGGCCCAAGTCGGGGTAGGTTTACACTGCCTTAGCCTCGCCCATGGCGTTCCGCCCAGGCGCCCGTCCCCGTTTCGCTCGCCGATTCCTCCCCCAGCCCCCTCTCGAAAACGAACCATGAAGCGAATCCTGGGACTCCTCACGCTGAGCGTGACCGCCCTCGTCTCGGCCCAGCCCGCGCTGGCGCAAGAGCCGATCGACCCGATGACGGTGTGTTTCGCGCCCGGGACCGACGCGGCGTACATGCAGTGGTTCCGTTCGACCTTGCACCCTCAGCCCGAGTTCGTGCCCGGGTCGCGCTGGACCATCAGCGGGGGGCAGGGCGACCCGATTTCGCTGCGCTGGAGCTTCGTTCCGGACGGACTCAACATTCCCTCGTCCGGCGCCGGCGACCCCTCGGGCGCGAGCGAGCTGTTCTCGCGCATGGACACGCTGTTCGCCGGCCAAGGCGGCCGGGCGACGTGGGTGGCGCGGGTGCAGAGCTGCGTCGACCGCTGGGAGGCCCTGACCGGCATCGACTTCACGCGGGTCACCGCCGCCGGCGTGGACTGGGACGACGGCTCGAGCTGGGGAACCGGCGGCGGCGCGACGCGTGGAGAGATCCGCATCTCGATGCGCAACATCGACGGGTTCTCGAACACGCTCGCCTACGCGTTCTTCCCCAACAACGGCGACGTCGTCATGGACCGCTCGGAGAACTGGGCGGACGCAACGAACTTCAACCGCTTCCTGCGCAACGTCCTGACGCACGAACTGGGACACGCCGTGGGGCTCGAACACGTGTGTTCGAGCAACAGCCTCCAGCTCATGGATCCGATCGCGGACACGAGCTTCGACGGTCCGCGCCAAGATGACATCCGCGCCTGCCAGCGGCTCTACGGCGACATCAACGAAGCCGACAACACCAGCGGCGCAGCCGTCACGGTGCCGCTGACCGTGGGTGTGACGACCACCTTGGGCGTGCCGCCGCTGCCGCTCACGGGAACGAACGACACCAACTCCTCGACGCTCTCGATCGACGCCAACGGCGAGGCAGACTTCTTCCGGTTCACCACGGCGAGTTCGTCGCTGCTCGATGTCACGGTCACGCCGATCGGCTCGACCTACTTCGACAATGCCGAGCCCGCTTCGGGCCCGTGCCCGGTCGGCGGCACGTCGACCAACGCGCTCACGCAGGCCAATCTGCAGATCACGGTCTTCAGCACGAACGGCACGACGGTGCTCGCGACGGCGAACGTCAACGGCGCCGGTGGGACCGAGACCCTGACGGACGTGTTCCTGCCCGCGGCGGGCACGTACTTCGTGCGCGTGAGCGAGGCCGATGCGCCCACCCAGCCGCAGCTGTACCGCATGACGCTGCGCTACGACTTCAGCGTGTGCCCCGACGGCGACGGCGACGGCGTCGATGACTGCACCGACAACTGCCCGCTGTTCCCCAACGCGGCGCAGGCGGACCTCGACGGCGACAGCGTCGGCAACGCCTGCGACAACTGCCCGGCGAACCCCAACACGGCGCAGAACGACAACGATTCCGACGCCATCGGAAACGTGTGCGACAACTGTCCGAACAACTCGAACCCGACCCAGTCGGACGTCGACGGCGACGGGTTCGGCGACGCTTGCGACGGCTGCCCGAACGATCCGGCCAAGACTGCGCCGGGCGTGTGCGGCTGCGGCGTCGCGGACACCGACTCGGACGGCGACGGCACTGCCAACTGCATCGACGGCTGCCCGAACGATCCGGCGAAGACTGCGCCGGGCGCGTGCGGCTGCGGCGTTCCCGAGGGCGACACGGACGGCGACGGCGTCGCCAACTGCATCGACAACTGCCCGCTGTTCCCCAACGCCACGCAGGCGGATGTGGACGGCGACGGCGTCGGCAACGCCTGCGACAACTGCCGCTTCGACGTGAATCCCAACCAAGCCGATTCGGACAGCGACGCGATCGGCGACGTGTGCGACAACTGCCCGAGCTCGTCCAATCCCAACCAGGACGACGGCGACGGCGACGGCGCGGGCGACGCCTGCGACGGTTGCCCGAGCGACCCGGCCAAGTCTGCGCCGGGCCAGTGCGGCTGCGGCGTGGCCGATACCGACACGGACAGCGACGGCGTCGCCAACTGCCTCGACAACTGCGACACGATCGCCAATCCGAGTCAGGCCGACTGCGACCTCGACACGGTCGGTGATGCGTGCGAGCTGCTCGCTGGAACGCAGTGGGATTCGAACAACAACGGCGTTCCCGATCAGTGCGAGAACTGCCCGGGCGTGATCGCGTACTGCACCGCGGGCACCTCGTCGGCGGGCTGCGTGCCGGTCATCTCGGCCACCGGCACTCCGTCGATCAGCGCGGCCTCGGGCTTCGTCGTGAACGTGACGGGCGTCGAAGGTCAGCGCGCGGGGCTGCTCTTCTACTCGGTCAGCGGTCCGCGTGGCATCGTGTGGGCGCCGGGCAGCACGAGCTTCCTGTGCATCAAGTCGCCGACGCAACGCACGACCTCGCAGAACTCGGGCGGAACGGCCGGCCAGTGCAACGGCTCGTTCTCGATCGACATGCTGGACTTCTGGGTCAACAAGCCCGCGGCGCTCGGCCAGCCGATCGGCGCGAACCGCGTGATCAACATCCAAGCTTGGTACCGCGACCCGTCGGCGCCGGCGACCACGAACCTCTCCGGCGGTCTGCAGTTCAAGACCTGTCCGTGAGCGACTCGCGCGGCTCGTGCCGCGCGCGGTAGCGAGCAACATGCGAGGCGTTCCGCACCTGAGTGCGGGGCGCCTCGCGGCCTTTTCCGCGCGCAGTACGATGCGCGATCGGATGCGAAGACGTTGGAGTGCGTGGTGCGCGACGCTCGCGGTTGCGATGGGCTTGGGGCACGCAGCCGCAGCGCAGGCGCCGGTGGATTTCGAACGCGAGGTTCGGCCGATCCTCGAGGCGAGCTGTTACGCCTGCCACGGCGCCGAGAAGGACAAGGCCGAGTTGCGGCTCGACGTGCGCGAACGCGCCTTCGAAGGCGCCTACGCGGGCACCTCGCCCGTGCTCGTGCCAGGCAAAGCGCTCGAGAGCTCGCTGTACCTGCGGCTCATCACCGAGGACGACGACGAGCGCATGCCGCAAAAGGCGCCGCGGCTCGCGCCCGAGCAGATCGAACTCGTGCGGCGCTGGATCGACGAAGGCGCGCGCTGGCCCGACGAGCACGCGGGCAGCGAAGTCAAGGGCGTCGGCCACTGGGCCTACCGCGCGCCGACGCGGCCAACGTTGCCGGCGGTGCGCGACAAGGATTGGGTGCGCGAGCCGCTCGACGCCTTCGTGCTCGCCGCACTCGAGCGCAACGGCTTGCGACCGGCGCCGCAGGCCGATCGCGCGACGCTGCTGCGGCGTCTGTCGCTCGACCTCACCGGCCTTGCGCCGAGCCTGGAGGAACTCGACGCCTTCGAACGCGATCAGCGGCCGGAGGCGTACGCACGCGCGGTGGAGCGACTGCTCGCCTCGCCGCACTTCGGCGAGCGTTTCGCGCGGCCGTGGCTCGACATGGCGCGCTACGCCGACACGCAGGGCTACGAGAAGGACGCGCGCCGAACGCAGTGGCCGTACCGCGACTGGGTCGTCGATGCGTTCAACGCAAACCTGCCCTTCGATCAGTTCACGCTCCAGCAGCTCGCCGGCGACCTGCTGCCCGGCGCCGGGCCGCGCGAGAAGCTCGCGACGGGCTTCCATCGCAACACGATGCTCAACGAAGAAGGCGGCATCGACGAGGAGGAGTTCCGCAGCGACGCCGTGATCGACCGCGTCAACACGACCGGCGCGGTGTGGCTCGGGTCGACCTTCGCCTGCGCGCAGTGCCACGACCACAAGTACGATCCCGTCTCGCAGCGCGAGTACTTCGGGCTGTACGCCATCTTCAATTCGACGGCGGACGGCGGGCGCGCGAGCGGACCGACGGCGCCGGCGCTCGATGGGGAGGGCGCGCGCAAGCTCGAGGAGCTGCGCAGTCGGCGAGCGACGCTCGCGCAACGCATGGATGCGCCCGACGCGGAACGCGAGCGCGCGCAGGCGGCCTGGGAGCGCGAGCAGCGCGCGGCGCTCGAGGGTACGAGCGCGTGGCGCGTACTGCGGCCGACCGCCGTCGCACTCGCCAGTCGCCGCCCGACGCGCGTGCTCGAGGACGACTCTGTGCTCTTGAGCGGAGTTGCGCCGCCAGCCGAGGTTGTGGAGCTGACCTTCGCGCCGGGCGCCGGTGAAGCCGACGAACTTTCGCTCGAGGCCCTGCGCGACCCGTCGCTGCCCGGCGGTGGACCGGGCGAGTCGGATGGCGGCGAGTTCCTGCTCAGCGCGTTCGAGGCGTACGTGCTCCGCGCCGGCGGCGCGCAGGAGCAGGTGAAGTTCGCGACCGCGAGCGCGACGTTCGAAGCCTCGCGGCGCGCGCACCGAGCTGTCCACGCGCTCGACCCGGACAACGAGTCGGGTTGGTCGACGGCCGGTGCGCCGGCCGAACTCGAGCTGCGCGCGACGTTCACGCCCGCGGCGCCGCTGCGTTTCGAGGACGGCGACCGGCTGCACCTGGTGCTCAAGCACGTTTCGATGCAGTCGCGCC
This sequence comes from Planctomycetota bacterium, assembly GCA_016795325.1. Lineage (GTDB taxonomy): Bacteria > Planctomycetota > UBA1135 > UBA1135 > WYBT01. Next base: position 23,379 of record JAEUHY010000061.1, on the reverse strand, counting down.
GCTCGCTCGGTCGCATGCGTGTCGCGCTGCGCCGCGCACCGCTCGCGCGCGAACCGTTCGCGGGCTTGTCGTCCACACCGTGGCGCATGCTCGGGCCGTGGAAGTTCGAATCGCGCGACCAACTCGAGGCCTTCGAACCTCCCGCGCGCGCCGAGCACCTCGCGCGAGCGCCGCACGCTGCGAGTTATCCCGGCGGCCGCGCTTGGCGCGAGCGGCCCGAGCTCATCGAGCGTGTTCCGCACCGCCTCGACGGCCCCAACCAGCTGTGGGTCTTCGAGCGCACCTTGCACAGCGAGCGCGCTCGGCGCCTCGAGCTGTTCGTCGGGGCCGATGATGCGTTCACGCTGTGGCTCGACGGCCGACGCGTCGCGTCGAGCAACGAGTACACGACGTTCACGGGCACGCCGCTGCGCGTCGAGGTCGAGCTGGCGCAGGGCGCAAACCGCTTGCTGCTCGAAGTCGCCAACCACGGCGGCGCTGGTGGTTTCGTGTTCGACGTGGGCTACGAAACGTCCGAGCGACTCAGTCCGAGTTTGCACGCGGCGTTGCTCGAGCAGCCGAGCACGGAAGCCGGCGCGGCCGCGTTGCGCACGCACTTCGCGCGCTCGGTCTGGCCGGTCGGCCGTGCGCTCGCCGGCGAGCTCGAAGCGCTCGATGCGCACATCGCGCAACTTCAGGCCGACGCGCCGACTGCGCTCGTGCTCGAAGAGCTTGCACAACCGCGCCAAACGCGCCTGTTCCGCCGCGGCAGCTTCCTCGACCCCGGCGAGGTCGTCGAACCCGGCGTGCCGGCTGCGCTCGGCAAGCTCGAGCTCGCCGGCGAGTCGCCGCGCCTGGCGTTCGCGCGCTGGCTCGTGGCGCGCGACAACCCGCTCACCGCGCGCGTGCGCGTCAACCAACTGTGGGCGCTGCTGTTCGGCCGCGGGCTCGTCGAGACGCTCGACGATTTCGGGACACGCGGCGAGGCGCCGTCGCACGCCGAGCTGCTCGACTGGCTCGCGCTCGAGTTCATCGAGTCAGGCTGGGACCAGAAGGCGCTGCTGGCGCGCATCGTGAACTCCGCGACCTACCGCCAGAGCTCCGACGTCGAGCGCGCGGCGTACAGCGCCGATCCCGCGAATGTGCGGCTCGCACGCGGCGCACGCATGCGCCTGGAGGCCGAGTTGCTCCGCGACAACGCGCTCGCGGCGTCGGAGCTGCTGGTGCGCACGCTCGGCGGGCCGCCGGTCATGCCGCCTCAGCCCCCTGGCGTGTGGAAGTCGGCTTACAGCTCCGACAACTGGCGCGACGCGAGTGGAGAGGCGCGTTTTCGCCGCGGGATTTACACCTTTTGGAAGCGCACCGCGCCGTACTTGAGCTTCGCGCTGTTCGACGCGCCAAGCCGCGAAGTGTCGTGCACACGCCGCGAGTCCACGAGCACGCCGCTGCAGTCGCTCGCGTTGCTCAACGATCGCGTGTTCGTCGAAGCTTCGCTGGGTCTGGCTCGCAGCGCTCTGGCGAGCGGCGGCGACGACGCCGCCTGCGCCGAGCGGATGTTCCGCCGCTGCACTTCGCGGCGTCCGTCCGCGGGCGAGCTCGAGACGCTGCTCGAGTTGCTGCGCGGAGCGCGCGCCGAGTTCGAGCAACATCCGGATGCCGCGTTGCAGCGCGTGAACGCCGCGGCGGAGCACCTTCCGCCCAGCGAGGTCGCCGCGAGCGCGGCGGAGCTCGCTTCGTGGATGAGCGTGGCGGCGGTGTGCCTCGCGCTCGACGACACCCTAACGCGGCGCTAGAGAAGCTCCATCCTCACCACCATGCACCGCCGCGATGCTCTGAAGGGAATGGGGGCCTTGGCGCTCGGCGCTGCGCTCGCCGAGCGCGCGCGAGCGCAGGGCGCCGCCGTGCTGCACCACGCGCCGCGCGCGAAGCGCGTCGTGTTCCTGCACATGGCGGGCGCGCCCTCGCAGCTCGATCTGTTCGATCCCAAGCCCAAACTCGACGAACTCGACGGCCAGGTTGCGCCCGAGAGTCTGACCAAGGGCGAACGCTTCGCCTTCATCAAGGGCGCGCCGAAGTTGCTGCGTTCGCCGTACAAATTCGCGCAGCACGGCGCGAGCGGCGCGCAGGTCTCCGAGCTGCTGCCGCACTTCGCGAAGATTGTCGACAAAGTCGCGATCGTGCGCTCGATGCGCACGCGCGAGTTCAACCACGCGCCGGCGCAGATCTACCTGCACACGGGCCACGCGCGCATCGGGCGGCCGAGTTTCGGCGCCTGGGCCAGCCACGCGCTCGGCAGTGCCAACCGCGACTTGCCGGCCTTCGTCGTGCTGACCTCGGGACAGTTCCTTCCCGACGGCGGCGCGTCGCTGTGGGGCGCGGGCTTTCTCCCCGGCGAGCACCAGGGCGTGCGGCTGCGGACCGACGCGGGCGGCGTGCCGTTCCTCGCCGATCCCGCGGGCGTGTCGCGCGAGCAGCGCAGGCGCGAGCTCGATGCGTTGGCGCGCCTCGAAGCGGAACGTGCGAAAGAGTGCGGCGATCCGCAGCGCGATGCGCGCGGCGCGCAGCACGAGCTCGCGTTCCGCATGCAAGCGAGCATGCCGGAGTTGCTCGAGCTGAACAGCGAGAGCGCCGAAACACTCGCGCTCTACGGCGCGGTTCCGGGCGAAGCGAACTTCGCGAGCCACTGCCTGCTCGCGCGCCGACTGCTCGAACGCGGAGTGCGTTTCGTGCAGCTCTACCACTGGGGCTGGGATAGCCACGGCACGGGTTCGAACGATGACCTCGTCACCTCGTTGCCGCTGCGCTGTCGCGAGACCGACCAGGCGAGCGCCGCGCTCGTGCTCGACCTCGAGCGCCGCGGTTTGCTCGACGACACGCTCGTGATCTGGGGCGGCGAGTTCGGCCGCACGCCGATGAACGAAGAGCGCGACGGCTCGAAGTTCCTCGGCCGCGACCACCACGGCCACGCCTTCTCGATCTGGCTCGCGGGCGGCGGCGTGAAGCCGGGCGTCACGTACGGCGCGACGGACGAGCTCGGTTACTTCGTGAGCGAGAATCCGGTCGAGGTGAACGACCTGCACGCGACCGCGCTGCATTTGCTCGGCTTCGACCACGAGCGGCTGACGTTCCGCGCGCAGGGCCGCGACTTCCGCCTCACCGACGTCGCGGGGCGCGTGGTGCGCGAGCTGCTCGCTTGAGCGGCGGCTCGACGCGCGGTTCGGCCGAACGATGACGCGCGGATAGCGGAACTCGGTGTGCGGGATCCGCGACCGGCGCTGGAGCTGCCGCAGACCGAGGCGGCGGAGGATGCGGTGAGCCTGAGATCGTCCGGATCGGCCAGCGCTGGAGTCCCAGGAAAGCTCGGGCGCGGCGGCCGACTCGCGCGCCTCTCGACGCCATCGAGCACGAGGACGTGCGAAGTCCATATCGAGGCCGCGCACGCCGGCCAATCGGTTGTACGATCGTTTCCATCGCGCTCGAGCACTGGCTCGCGCGCTGAGGAACTGGAAACGCCTGAAAAGCGAGGATCGTTGCCGTGAACATGGACCGGAGCGCGTTCATCGTCGTCTCTTTGATCTGCACCACCGCAACGGCCGTCGCGCAGCAATCGCGCGTCGAAAAGTGGGGCGGCTCCGCCGCTCAGTACACGGTTCCGCCGCTCCCGCCCGGCACGGAGTACGTCGAGGCGCACGTCGGCGTCGTCAAGTTCATCATCGAGCCGCCGGGCATCGCGCCGCACGGGATCGCGTTGCGCGACGACGGTGAGGTCGTCGTGTTCGGTGACAACAGTGTCGGACAAGGCAACGTGCCGCCGCTTCCGCCGGGCATGCGATACGTCGAGGTCGATGCGGGCCCGGCGTTCTGCGTCGCGCGCCGTAGTGACGGGAACGTCTTCGCCTGGGGCGCCTCGATGTGGAATCCGCTGACTCCGCCGGCGCCGCCTCCCGGCGTCACGTACGTCGAGATCGCCGCTGGCCAGACTACGATCGTCGCGCGCCGCAGCGACGGCTTGCTCGTCGGATGGGGCGGAGGCGAGCCTGCGTTCACCCCGCCGCCGCCCGGAGTCAGCTACACGCGCATCGATGCCGGGGCTGGGCACGTGATCGCGATGCTCAGCGATGGCAGGATCCGCGCGTGGGGCTACAACGCCAACGGACAGACCAACGTTCCGCCGCTCCCTCCCGGTGTGACGTACGTCGACATGTCGGCGGGCATGTACCACAACCTCGCGCTGCGCAGCGATGGTCAGGTCGTTGCGTGGGGCTCGAACTTCTTCGGCAATCTCAATGTGCCTCCCTTCGCGCCTGGTGCGGTCAACAAGGTGATCGCCGGTCCGACGTACAGTGCGGTGCGTCTCGCGGACGGCACGCTGAGTGTGTGGGGCACGGTCAGCGGCGGGTATGCCAACGTGCCGGCGCTCGGCGTCGGCGAACGCTTCACGCAGCTTTCCGCCGGTGAAGGATTCTTCCTCGCGATTGTGCGCTCGGGCGTCGAGTTCTACGGCGAAGCACGCCCGAATTCGCTCGGCTGCCTGCCGACGATGAGCGCATCCGGAACGCCGAGTGCGACGCAAAGCTCCGGGTTCACGTTGCGCTGCGACAACGTGCGCAACCAAGCGTTTGGCTTGCTCATGTACACGGTGAATGGCGCGCGTGCGTCGACGCCGTTCCAATGCGGGACGCGTCTGCTCGGACCGGCGGCAATTCTCCGCACCACGATTCTCGCCGCCGGCGGCTCGCCAGCAAGCGTGAACGATTGCACGGGCGTGTTCCAACGCGACATGAACACGTTCGCTGCCGGAGTCGGCGGCGGATCGCCGTCACCGCTGCTCGGACTACCGGGGACGCTCGTGCATGCGCAGTGGTGGGGCCGCGACAACGGGTACGCGCCGCCGTGCAACACGATGCTGTCGAATGCGGCGGAGTATGTCGTGTTGCCTTGATGCTGAAGCTGTCGTTCCCATTCGGCGGCGCTCGTATTCGTGTCACGCGCTCGGCGATCGACCAAGCGGCTGGAAGCGCGTGAGTCGCGCCGCGCGGTCGTCCTGTGCGGAACGCGGCTGAAGAGCAGCGTGGCGCGTGTTGCGCGAGCCCGTGCGCGCGGCGACTCGCGCGAGCGCGGCCCGTCTGTGGAGCGTCCAAGCTCCGCACTTGCGCAGTCCGCGGCTACGGGTCGTAAGACCGTCGGAGGGTGCTGCGCCACGACGATCCGCGTGATGCCGCGCTGCGACGTCGACTGCACGAACGGCTCCTTGCCGCGCGGCGTCAAGCGCAGCAGACCGGCTCTGCTCGACGAATTGTTCGAGCCCTCGGCGCCCATCCGGGCGACTTTCGGGCCGTGGGGCAATCTGCGGCTCGCCGACAGCGCGAGCATGCTGCACGCCCCCACGGACATCGGGGCGCTCGTGCGACGCGCGTTCGAGCCCGTGCAAAATGCCCGCGATGTAGCGGTGCAATTGGGCCGATCGACCGCTGAGCGCCGCGCGCAACAAGCTGAACATGCTGCGACGCTGCATCGAGGCCGACAGCCACATTTGGGACACGCTCTCGCGTGACTTGAAAGCGCCACTCGCGGGCGCCGCGGCGTGCTGTCTGGCCGTCGGGGCCGTCGAAGTTGGCGCGTCACGAGCTCCGTGACGCCCGATCGCGGCCGGGCGCACAGCTTCCGTCGAGATGCGTACATTGAGCGCCGGCGCAGGGAGGCGCTGAAGCGATGAAGAAGCTCGTGGCCGTCGGAGCACTCGCAGTGCTCGTTGTCGTGTTGATCGCGTGGCTCGCACTGCGCAGACCGAGCGCGGACGCTGCGTTGCCTGCCACGGTCGAAAGGGGCGTGCCCGCGCCTGCGCCGCAAACACCCGAGCCCGTGGAGGCGCCGGAGGCTGCGACGGAACGCGCGGCGCTCGACGCGCCAGCTGCGGCGAACGCGGCTGGGGCGAACGAGGTGACGACGTCCGAGGCGCAACCCACGCTGGCTGAGTTGCGCGGACGCATGCTCGACTCCGGCGGCGCGCCGCTCGCGGGCGTCACGCTCCAGCTGCGGGGCTTCGTGGCCAATGACCAGCGCGTGCAGAAGTACGGCGCGCCGAAGGACTGGGCGGCTCGCGAGACGCAGAGCGACGCCGAGGGCCGCTTCAGCATCAAGTTCGATCCGCCGCGCGCCTTTCAGTTCTTCCTCGATGCGCGCGCGCCGGGTCTCGCGAACGTTTCCTGGCGCTGGGGCGAGTTGCCGCCCGCCGAGGTGACCGACGTCGGCGACGTGCGCATGCCACGGGCCGGCTCGATCCGCGGACGTGTCATCGATGAGCGCGGTCAACCCGTGATGGGGCCGTGGAGCATCAACGCGTCGTCGGCTTGGAAGCCCGAAGGCGCCGGCGCCGACAGGACGCGAGCCCGCGCGCGAACGCAAGCGCAGGCCACCGAGTTCCTCCTCGAGGGCTTGCCGCCGGGGCCTGCGGAACTTCAGGCCCAGTCGGACATGACCAACTGGATCGACGGGCCGGTGGTCGAGGTGAAGCCGGGCGAGGAGGTTGTCGCGGACATCCTCTACCGCGGCCCGGACAACAGCCGTCGCATCACCGTGACGACGTTCAACCGCGTGTTCCACATCTTCAGCAATCCGGCGCCGGGAACCTTGAAGCTGCTCGGGTCCGACGGATCGACGCACGTGGCGGAGCGCATCGCGGGTTCCTCGCAGAGCTGGAGTTTCGAAGACGTGCCACCAGGCGTGTACACAGCGCAGATCGACGATCCGCGCTTTCTGCCGTGGAGCCAAGCCGGGTTGAGCCCGGGCCAGACGGCCAAGGCGCGCTTGGTCGGAGCGAGTGCGATTGCGCTGAGTGTCGTCGACGAAACTGGCGCACCTGTCGAGCCGTACCGCATGCGCCTGCGCGTTCGCAACATGAACATCCAGCCCGACACCTTCGAGTTGCGTCGGGCGAACGCCGACGCGCCCGCAAACGGCGTCTACAGCGCGATTGTGCCCGGCGACTGCAGCGTGATCGTCGAGGCCGCGAACTTTGCAGCCACAAGCGTCGACGTCGATGCGCTCGCGGCGGGCGAGACCCGCGCGGTGGAAGTGCGGCTGTCGCGCGGCTCGACAGTGAGCGGCACGCTACTCGACGGGAGCGCGCCCGTTGCGAACGCGAAGGTCGAGCTCGCTCCGTTCGTCCCCGAGCCTGAGGAGAAGACGGGCGCGGGTTTCCAGAGCTACTTCCAGGCGCTTCAGGTTGCGCGCAACGATGTGCGCGAAGTGCGCTCGGACGGCGCCGGTCGCTTCGAGTTCGCGGGGCTCCCCGCGGGGCGTTATGGACTGCGCGCCCACGTCAATCCGAGCCTGATCGCGAAGCTCGGGCCGATCGAATGCCCTGGCGCCACCGAAGGACTCGAGCTGCGCTTGCCGCCTTCGGGCACGCTGCGCGGTCGGCTGATCGGGCCCGAAGGCGCGAGTTTCGACAGATTGCGTCTCGAGTTCGTGCGTCAGGCGCGTGACGCCGATCGTTGGGCGATGCACGTGCGCATGCTGGAAGGTCTGTCGAGCGAACTGCCGTTCGAGATCAACGCAGCAACGGGGGAGTACCGCTTCGGACCCGTCGAGATCGGCACGTACGCGGTTTCGCTCTCGTGCGGCGAATTCGTGGTGCCGAGCGGCTTCAACGGCTCGCTGACGTTGGACGGGCCGCAGATTCCGCTCGGCGACGTCGAGCTCACGCGCGGCGTCGTCGAGCGCGACTTCGACGTGCGCGCGGAGTTCCCCGGCTGGCTCGAGCTCGATGTTTCGCTCGACGGACGCCCCGCCGCGGCGTTGGTCGTCGAAGCGAGCACCGAACTTTCCGGCGGACGCCTCGGCTCGAACCGAATCGGTGCAGCGCTCGACGAACGCGGCTTTGCGCGCTGTGGTCCGGCGTTTCCTGGGCCGTGGACCGTGCGTGTGCGACCGATCGACGCGAGTTGGGGGTGGTCGGCGCCGACGCCGGTGACGGTCACGCCCGGCGCCGTCGTACGCGTGCGGTACGACGTTCAGCTCTTGCGCGGCGCGCTGCGCGTTCTCGACGCCACGAGCAGCGAAGTGCTGCGCGAGCACGCCATCTTCCTCTCCACAGCGGACGGATCTCTGGTGCGGATGAGCACGAACGCGTCCGGCGAAGTCGAACTCACGCTGCCAGAAGGCAACTACGGCTTGCTCGACGCCCCGGCCGACGGCGACTGGCCGTTCGACACGAAGGACGCAGCGCCCTTTGTGTGGCCTCCGCCGCCAGGCGCGCCCCTCGATCTGCGCCTGACGCGCGCACCCAAGGGCGGCTGAGCTTCTCGCGCGGACGTGCTCCGCGCGCGAGGCGAAGCGTTCGCTACGGCGCGACGCGGAAGCGCAGCGCGTTGCTGCGGTTGCTTCCAAAGCTCGCGGCCGCGTCGCGCGCCCAGAATTGGCAGTAGACCTCCTCGCCGAGCGTGAGCGCGGGATCGAGCCCTGCGCGGATCGTCGCGTTGAAGTCGAGCGTGAACACGCCCGAGCAATCAGGCGCTCCCGCGTTGCCGCCCGAGTTCAGCAGGCCAGAGCGACGCGTAGGAGAGGCCACACACTTGAAGCCGCCTTGGTAGGGCGTGGCGAGCGGAGCGAAGCCGTACGACATCAGGCCGCTGCGCTGGCTGATCTGGTTGGTGCAGCTGATCCAGAAGGGCTGTGGGCTCGTGAGGCTGGCGGTGTTCTGCGCCGCGATGGACGGCGTGCAACCCAGGCTGTTCACCTTGGCTGTGCAGTAGCTCGTGTACGGCTGGTAGTTCGGGTCGTAGGGGAGCGGGCCGATGTCGGCGCGCGTTCCATCGGGATCGAGCGGTGACGTCGGATCTCCCGCGTCGATGCACGGCGAACTCGGCAGCAAGTGGAAGTCGTGGCCGAGAAAGTCGAAGCACTGAGGCGCGGCTTGAACCAAACAGAGCGCGTACCCCTGAATCGGGTCGATCGACTCGCACACGCAGTAGAAACCCTCGGAGAAAGCTCCGAAGTCGAGCACGTTGTCCTGGAGGATCGAGTTGTGCGCACGCATCTCGCAGTAGGCGCCGCACAGGTTGGTGGCAGCCTGGAGACCGAAGTCGAAGCCGGTGATCAGGCAGTGATTGGCCTCTCCGCCGTCACCGTGGAAGCCTGCGTACGCCGCGCCGCCTCCGAGCAAGATGCAGCGATTCATGGTCAATCCCTGGCTGTCCACGGCCATTCCTGCCGGCGCTGCCCAGATGGTGAAGCCCTCGAGCGTGGAGTTGTAGGCCGACGAGAGGTGTCGGACCGTCTTGAGCGTGTTCGGCGTCGCGGGTTGGATGCCGGTGACGAGCGCTCCGCCTGTGCTGCGGATGGTGAGCCGCTTCGCGGTGCTGAACGACTGGTACCTACCCGGCGCGACGAGCAGCGTGTCGCCTGTCAGCGTGCTCGCCGCAGCGATGGCATCCTTGATTTGCTGGTAGGGATGCGCCGCCGTGCCGTCGAACGGCGCGACGGCGTTTGCATCGACGAACCACGTCGACTGCGCGGCCGCAAGGTTGCTGAAGAGGATCGAGGCGAGAGCGAGCTTCGCAGGCGTGAGCATGTGCGACTCCGGTGGGTGGGTTCCGCGTCGTCCATCATGCCGCGGTTTGCGGAATCGGTTCAGCTCATTGCGCTCAGTCGTCTTTCTTGCGTCTTGTGTTGCGAGCGCGGCTCTTCCGCCCGAGCCGCGAGACTTCGACAGCGAAACGGGAGTGCTCCGCAGCGGCCGACCGTCCGAGCCCGAGAATCAGCGTGGAGAGCAGTCCCGCGGCGCCAGAGATGCGGTTTCGGCGCAGCGGCTCGAGACGGAGATTCCGGCGCGCACGAGGGGAAACGCAGAGTTCCGACTGAGTCTGGAGATCGGACGGGCGGAGCGTCGAAGGGAGTGGCGAACGGCCCACAACCCATGGGATTGCGCATCAACACCAACGTGAGCGCGCTCACTGCGCAGCGCAATCTCGCGCTCATCACCGGCCGTTTGCAGGGCAACTTCGCGCGGCTCTCGAGCGGACTGCGCATCGTCACCGCCGCCGACGACGCCGCTGGCCTCGCGATCTCCGAGCGCATGCGCGCGCAGGTGCGTTCGCTCACGGCGGCCAGCCGCGCGACACAGGACGGCATCTCGCTGGCGCAGACGGCCGATGGCGCGTTGTCGGAGGTCTCGAACAACCTGATTCGGATGCGCGAGCTCGCGGTGCAGGCGTCCAACGGAACGCTCGCCACGACGGATCGCGGGGCGCTCGACGCCGAGTTCCAGGAGTTGATCGTGGAGATCGGGCGGGTCGCATCGCAGACGACGTTCAACGGCGTGAACCTGCTCAACGGCGTCGCGACGACGCTCGACATCGTCGTCGGCTCGATGGCGGGCCAGACCGTGGCGGTGACGTTGCCCGATGCCAACGCGTCGACCCTGGGCATCGCGGCGCTCGCGCTGTCGAGCGCGTCCGCGTCGCAGGGGGCGCTCAGCGCGATCGACAGCGCGATCGACGACATCAGCCGCGCGCGTGGACGTTTCGGCGCCACGCAGAATCGCCTCGACAGCACGCTGCGCTCGATCTTGAACCAGCGCGACAACCTGGCCGCCTCCGAGTCGCGCATCCGCGACGTCGACATCGCGCTCGAAACGGCCGACCTCGCGCGCAACTCGATCCTGCAGCAGGCGGCGGTGTCGGTGCTCGCGCAGGCGAACCTGCAGCCGCAGCTCGCGCTCCGGCTGCTCGGTCTCTGAGCACGCACGGATCGGACGCCGGGTTGCGCCGCGCGTTGGAGCTCGCCGCGCACCGGCGCTACTCCCCGGTCGCGAGCGAAGCGCGTGGTCGAGCGAGTGAACATCACAGACTCAGTGCGCGGCCATGAACGACAGCGCGAGCGGAGCGCATTCGGCTCGCGCTCGATCGTTCACCGCTCTCGCGTCCGAGGAAGTCCGCCCGCGTCGGCAGCGACCCAACACAGCGCCCCGCGCGGGGCCGGGTGGGCCGCCGCGCGGGGCGCGCAGAAAAACGCTGGAGCGTCGAAGCTACTGGCAGAGCGCGAACGAGATCGCGTTCGAGAGGTTCGAGCCGCTGGGCGCGGGCGGATCGCGGAACCAAGCCTGCGCGTGGACCAGGTCGCCCGGGTTGAAGGGGGCGCCGAGCGCGCTGGGCTGCGAGGCGACGAACGCGCGCCAGTCCTGCGCGAAGGCGCCGTCGCAGGCGCCTGAGTTTCCGCCCGAGTTGAGCACGCCCATGCGTTGCGTCGGCGAGTTCACGCACAAGCGGCTCGTGCCACCGCCGAAGGGCGTGTCACGCGGGCCGCTGACGCCGTAGAAGAAGAGGCCCGCGCGTTGGCCTTCCACGCTCGAGCACTGCAGCGTGAAGCCCGAGCTCGCCGAAGCGCTGGCGAGGCCGCTGGCGGAGATCGACGGCGCGCACGAGTTCGTCGTGGTGCTCGAGCTGCAGTAGCTCGCGCCGCTCGTGCAGCCTTCGAAGCGGAACACGGCGTTGCTACTGCCTGTGATCTGCGCCGAGGCGATCACTGAGCCTGCGGGCGCGCTCGGCAGCGCCGGGTACAGCACACCGTTCCAGCCCCAGGTGATGACGGCGCCGTCGCTGCGGCGCGCCATGACACTCGCGCTGCACGCCGTGATCGAGGTGTAGCGCAGCCCGGACGGCAGCGCGGGCACGTTGATCTGACCGGAGCCGTTGAAGCCCCAGGCGAGCACCGCTCCATTGCTGAGGCGCGCCACCGAGAACTCGTCGCCCGCCGCGAGCTCGACGAAACTCGTCCCGGGCGGCAGCGCGGGCACGTCACACTGGCCGTATTCGTTCTTGCCGCCCGCGTAGACACTGCCGTTCGTCGCTCGCGCGAGCGTGTGGTGTCGGCCGACCACGACTTCGACGTAGCGGTGGCCCGGCGGGGGCGCGGGCATGTTGAGTTGTCCGTAGGTGTTGTCGCCCCACAGCGCGAGCGTGCCGTCGCTGCGGATCGCCGCGGTGTGGTCGTGCTGCGCGGAGACTGCGATGTACGTCAATCCGGGCGGCAGCGCCGGCGTGTTGCACTGACCGCTCGAGTTGAGGCCCCAGCACGAAATCTGTCCGTCGCTGCGCAGCGCCGCGTTGTAGAAGATCCCGACGCTCAGGTCCGTGAAGCGCACGCCCGCCGGCAGCGTCGGCACGACCTCGGTCTGCCCCCAGCCGGAAGGCGTCGAGTAGATCTGGCCGTTGCTGTACAGCAGGGCCGTGTGCCCAAACAGCGCCGCTTGCTCGATCTGCACTCCCGCCGGCGTCGGCGGAAGGCCGCACTGCACGTACTCGTTGTTGCCGAAGCACACCACGCGCCCGTCGCTGCGCCGCGCGACGGTGTGCGAGTTGCCGGCATCGACGGCGACATAACTCACTCCCGCGGGGAGCGCCGGCACGATCCCGGCCGGATTCGAGAGTCCCCAGGCCACGATCTGCCCGTCGCTGCGCAAGGCCGCGCTGCTGTAGCCGCCCGCGGTGACGTCCACGTAGGTGACGCCGGGGGGCAGCGGCGGGAGGTTCCCGACGCCGTAGTTCGTCGCACCCCAGTGGCGCAACTGGCCGTCGCTGCGCAGCGCGATCGTGTGGTATGCGCCACAGTCGACGTCGACGTACGTCACGCCCGGCGGAAGCGCAGGGATCGAGAGGTTGAGCTGCCCGTACTCGTTCTCGCCGCCCCAGGCCACCAGCGTGCCGTTGCTGCGCAAAGCAGCCGAGTGGCCCGTGCTCGAGGCGACCTTGGTGTAGGTCAGGCCGGCGGGAAGCGCCGGAACGTTGGTCCAGTTGAACGAGTTCGTGCCCCAGGCGACGACCGTTCCGTTGGAGCGCAGCGCGCAGGCCCAGGCCGATCCGGCGGCCACATCGGTGTACGTCAGTCCCGGGGGCGGCGTCGGCGGGGTGATGTTGCCGCCCCAGGACGGCCCCACGCCCCAGGCGCGGAGCAAGCCGTCGGATCCCAATCCGATCGAGTAGTCGCCGCCGGCCGAGACCTTCGTGTACGTCACGCCCGCCGGGAGGCTCGCCGGCGTGCAGCCGCCGTAGGCGTTGTAGCCCCAGCCCCGCGCCACGCCGGTCCCGTCGATCGCGGCGGTGTGGTTGGAGCCACCGGAGGTCGCGCTGTAGGTCCGCTCGAGGTCGCGTGAGTCGAACACCGTTCCGCCTGTCGACATCCACACGCTCTGCGCCTGCGCGCTCGCTGCTGCGCTCGCCAGCGCGGCCGCCGCCAGAGCCACCGACCCCGCCAAGTTGCTGCGCATGTGCTGCATTCCCTTCCCTGTGCCCGCGAACTCCGCCGATCCGCGTAGGAGCGAAGCTAACCGACAACCTGCGGCGGCGCCTGGCGGCCTCGGAGGAGAATAATCATGCGCCTATTGACACGTTCGGCTTTCGAATTATTCTCTGTCGCCCCCGCCCGATGCAAAACCGCGACCGTCGCCGCGCCGCCATTCGCGAGCTGTTGCTCGAGACGCCGGTCCACAGCCAGGAAGAGCTGCTCGAGAAGCTCGAGCGGCGCGGGCTCGGCGCCTCGCAGCCGGTTTTGTCGCGTGATCTGCGTGCGCTGAACGTCGCCAAGCGCGCCGGGGCGTACCAGATCGTCGAGGAAGAGCGCGTCACGCCGCTGGAGCAGCTGCGCAGCCTGCTGCGCTCGGTCGAGCCCGTTTCCGAGCTGCTGCTCATGACCTGTGAGCCGGGCGCGGCGAGCGCGGTGGCGCGCGCGCTCGAGTCCGAGGAACTCGACGGGCTGCTCGGCACCATCGCCGGCGACGACACGGTGCTCGTCGCGGTCAAGTCCCAGGCGGCGGCGCAGCGCGTGCGCCGCCGCATCCAAGAGCTTCTCTAGAGCCTCGTTTTCAGAGCCTCGTTTACCGGGGCGGAGCCAATTCCATGCGCGTATTGCTGGCCTATTCCGGTGGTCTCGACACGTCCTACCTCGTCGCGTGGCTGACGCGCGTCAAGGGCGCGCAGGTCACGACCTTGGCCGTCGACTGCGGCGGTTGGAGCGCAGCTGAGCGCAGCGAACTCGCCGAACGGGCGCTGGCCCTCGGCGCCGTCGAGCACCGCTTCGCCGACGCGCGCGCCGAGATGTTCCAGCGTGTGATCCGCTGGCTCATCTCCGCCAACGTTCGGCGCGGCGGCGTGTATCCGCTGTCGGTGGGCGCGGAGCGCGGCCTGCAGGCCGAAATCCTCGCGCGCGAGGCCCAAATCTTCGGCTTCGACACCGTTGCGCACGGCTGCACGGCCGCCGGCAATGACCAGGTGCGTTTCGAGGCCGCGCTCGCCACGATCGCGCCCAATCTGTCCGTGCTCGCGCCGGTGCGCGACCTCGCGCCGAGCCGCGACGAACAGCGCGCCTGGCTGCGCGAGCAGGGACTGCCGGTTCCGCCCGCGGGTGGGAAGTATTCGGTCAACCAGGGCCTGTGGGGCGTCACGATCGGCGGCGGCGAGCTGCACACCTCGAGCGAGCCTCTGCCCGAGGAGGCGTGGTACTGGACGCGCGGCGCCAGCGGTTCGGCGCGCATCACCCTCGAGTTCGAACGCGGCGTGCCCGTGGCGCTCAACGGCGCGCGGCTCGACCCCGTCACGCTCGTCGAGCAGCTCAACCTCTCGGCGGGGGCGCTCGGCGTCGGCCGCGGCTACCACCTCGGCGACACCGTGCTCGGCATCAAGGGCCGCATCGCGTTCGAAGCGCCCGCCGCGGAGGTGCTGATCGAAGCGCACCGCGAGCTCGAGAAGCTCGTGCTCATCGAAGAGCAGCGCTTCTGGAAGGACCACCTCGGCGACATCTACGGCCGCCGTCTGCACTCCGGTCTGTTCCACGATCCGTTCCAGCGCAACCTCGAAGCGTTCTTCGAGTCGACGCAGGAGCACGTCAGCGGCGTCGTGAAGCTGCGCCTGCAGCCGGGTTCGGCGCTCGTCGAGGGCGTCGAATCGCCCTTCAGCATGCTCAAGGCGAGCGACGCCAAGTACGGCGAACGCGCGAGCTCGCGCGCCACGCCCGAGGGCGCGCTCGGGCTGGCGCGCGCGTTGGCGGAGCCGGCGCGGCTGTTCCGTCGCGCGGGCGAAGCGGGGGTCCTGGAGGTGCGCCCGTGAAGCGTTGCCAAGTCGACAAGATCGCGTCGGTCACGTTGCGCCTGGGGCTCGACCGCAACCTCGTGCTCGGCGAGACGATCCCGGCCGAGTCGGGCACGGTCATCGCGGCGCGCGTGAAGAGCGCCAAGACCAGCTACAACACGCTCGAGGACGTGCACGGGCGCATGGTCGCGCTGCACCCCGGCGACGTGATCGTCGGCGCGCTCGGTCGGCGCGATGCGCTGTACGGCTACTCGGGGCACGTGCCCACGAAGGTCGCCGTCGGCGACGAGCTCCAGCTGCTCAACCTGGGCGGCGTGATCGGCGCAGGCGCCGAGGCGACGGCCGCGAACGGCGAGCCCTTCCGGCTCGAAGTGCTCGGCGCGGTGCTCGAGTTCCCGTACCTCGCCACACGCGTCGGCGTGCCGGCCAACATCGCGCGCGCCGCGCTGCCCACGCAGCCGATGCCGACGCGCGCCGAGGGCTTGCCGCCCATGATCGTGCTCGTCGGCACCTGCATGGACGCCGGCAAGACGACCGCGGCTTCGATCCTGATCAGCGAGCTCACGCACAAGGGTCTGCGCGTGGCCGCCGGCAAATTGACGGGCGTTTCGCTGCGCCGCGACGTGCTGCAGATGCAGGACTGCGGCGCGGAGCCTGTCGCGGTCTTCACCGACTTCGGCGTCGTCACGACCGATGAACGTTCGGCGCCGCCCGCGGCGCACAGCTTGATCGCGCACGTAGCGCAGGCCGAGCCCGACTTGATCGTGCTCGAGATGGGCGACGGCCTGCTCGGCACGTACGGCGTGCACGGACTGCTCGCCGACGACGCGATTCGCGGCGGCATCGAGAGCGTCGTGCTGTGCGCGCAGGATCCGGTCGGCGCCTGGGGCGCGCAGGCTCTGCTGCGCGAGAAGTACGGCCTGGAGGTCGACGTCGTCTCGGGCCGCGTCACGGACTCGCCGGTCGGTCGCCGTTTCTGCAACGAGAAGCTCGGCCTCGCCGCGTTCAACGCGCTGCGCGAGGGCCGGCAGTTCGCCAACTGCGTGCTCGAGGCCCTGGCCAAGAAGGGCCTGGTCGACAACAAGCTCACGGCGCGTGGCGCGGGGCTGCTCGTTCCATGAGCCGCGAACAACTCGAACAGCAGGGCGCGGCGCGCACGCTGCGTGCGACGACGCCGACCTGGGTGTTCGGCGCGAAGGGCGTGCTCGCCGGCGAATTGCTGCGCCTGCTCGACCTGCACCCGACGCTCGAGCTGCGCGGCGCCGTGTCGCGCAGCGAACAGAGCGTGGACTCGGCGCATCCGCACCTGCAGACCGGCGCGAGCACGTGTTCGGCCGACGAAGCGCGCGCCGCGATCGGCGCCGCGCTGCGCGCGGGCGAGCGGCCCGCGGTGTTCCTCGCGTTGCCGCACGGCGAGTCGTGCGCGGCGTGGAGCGCGCTGCGCGCCGAACTCGGCGCGCTCGCCGAGCAGCTGTACCTCGTCGACCTCGCCGCGGACTACCGCCTCGTCGACCCCGCGCGCTACCGACGTGCGTACGGCCACGCGCATCCCGACGCGGACGAGTTGCCGCGCTTCACGTACGGCCTGGTCGAGTTCCACCGCGCGGCGATCGCGAGTGCGCGCCGCGTCGCAGCGCCCGGCTGCTTTGCGACGGCTCTGCAGCTCGCCAGCGTGCCCGCCGCGCGCGGCAAGCTGCTCGACGCGACGCGGCCGTGGATCTTCCACGGCATCACGGGCTCGAGCGGCAGCGGCGCCGAGCCCAAGCCCGGCACGCACCATCCGTGGCGGCACGGGAACATGTGGGCCTACTCGTTCGGCGGCCATCGCCACGAGGCCGAGCTCGAGCAGGCGCTCGAGCCTGCATTCGGGACGCACAGCGGCACGCCGCCGCTGCACTTCGTCGCGCACTCCGGCCCGTTCGCGCGCGGCATCCATCTGACCTGCGCGTTGCCGCTGGCGCACAAGCTCAAGGCCGAAGAGGTGCGCTCGCACTACGTCGCGGCCTTCGACGGCTCGCCGTTCGTGTCGGTGCTCGAACTCGGCCGCGCGCCCGATCTGCGCTCGGTCGCTGGCTCCAATCGCGCGCTCGTCGGCCTCGACGTGCGCGGCGACGTGCTCACGGTGCTCGTGACGCTGGACAACATGGTCAAGGGCGGCGCTGGCCAAGCGCTGCAGTGCCTCAACCTCATGCTCGGCCTGCCGGAGACGGCGGGGTTGCCCCGGGCTGGACTCGGAGTGTGCTGATGAGCCTGCGTGAAATCGACGCGTACGCGCGCCTGCCTCTGCCCGTGGTCGCAGCTCAGGACAATGAGCTGATCCTCGAAGACGGCCGGCGTGTGCTGGACCTGTACGGCGGCCACTGCGTGAACACGCTCGGCGCCGGCGACGTGGGACTCGCGCGTGTGCTCAGCCGCCAGTGGCACGAGCTCTCGTTCGCGACCAACCTGCTCGACCACGCGCCGCGGCGCGATTTCCTCGCCGCGTTCGAGCCCAATCTGCCGCTCGCGCCGAGCGGTTGGCAGGTGTTCTGCACCAACAGCGGCGCCGAAGCGAACGAGAACGCGCTCAAGCTCGCGCTGGCCTTCACGCGGCGGCGCAAGGTCGTGTACTTCAAGGGCGCGTTCCACGGACGCACCGCGGCCGCTGCGGCGGTGAGCGACACCAAGCTGCCGGCTTTTCCGAACGCGCCGTTCGACGCGCTCAAGATCCCGTGGTCGCAGAGCGAGGTCGCGCAGTGGGCGATCGACGACAGCGTCGCGGCCGTGATCCTCGAGCCGTACCAGTCGCTGGCCGGGGTTACCGAACCGGCGCCAGGTTTCCTCGAGAAACTGCGCGAGCGCTGCGACCAGACGGGCGCGTTGCTGGTGTTCGACGAAGTGCAGACCGGCAGCGGCCGCCTGGGCTCGTTCTGGGCCGCGCAGCACTTCGGCGTCGTCCCCGACGTGTTCACGACTGCGAAGGGCGCCGCGGGCGGCTTGCCCATCGGCCTCACGGTCGCGCAGACCAAGTTCGCCTCCGGCGTGCCGGGCAAGTTGTTCGGCTCGACCTTCGGCGGTGGTCCGCTCGCGCTTGCCGCTGCGGCGGAAGTCGCGCGGCGCATCGCCGAACCGGGCTTCCTCGCCAACGTGCGCGCGACGAGCGCGGCCCTCAAACAAGCGGCGTTGCGCGGGCCGATCGTGCGCGTGCGCGGCGCGGGCTTGCTGCTGGGCCTGGTCGTGAACTCCGACACGAGCGCCGCGGCCGTGCGCGACGCGCTGCTCGCGCAGGGCGTGCTCGTCGGCACGAGCGACGATCCCAAGGTGTTGCGCCTGTCTCCGGCGCTCACGCTCCGTCCGCACGAAGCTGAACGCCTCGCACGCGCTCTCGACGCGCTCACGGTGCGCGCATGAACGGCCTGTACCACCTCGGCGAACGCAGCGCCCGCGAGATCGATGCGCTCGTCGCGCGCGCGCTCGAGTTGCGCTCCGGCGCCGCGCCGCGCCGCTTCGATGGCAAGGCGCTGGGTCTCTTGTTCTTCAACCCGAGCCTGCGCACGCAGGCCTCGTTCCAGCGCGCCGCGGGCAAGCTCGGGCTCGACCTGGTGCAGCTGCAAGGCGGCGCCGGCGGCGTGTGGGGCATCGAGTGCGAGGACGGCGCGGTGATGGACGGCGCCAACGCTGAACACGTGCGCGAAGCCGCGCCCGTGCTCGGCCGTTTCGTCGACGTGCTGTGCATCCGCGCCTTCGCCGGCATCAAGTCGCTCGAGAGCGACTTGCGTGATCCGCTGCTCAACGGGTTCCGCCGCTTCGCCGGCGTGCCCGTCGTCAACATGGAGAGCGCGCTGTGGCATCCCTGCCAGGCGCTCGCCGACTGGACGACGCTCGAGCAGTACGAGATCCCGCAGCGCGCCAAGTTCGTGCTCACCTGGGCCTGGCATCCCAAGCCGCTTCCGCAGGCCGTGCCCAACTCGACGTTGACCATGGCGGCGCAGCGCGGAATGGAAGTCGTGTTGCTGCGGCCGCGCGGCTACGACTTGCACCCGACGGTGATCGAGAACGCGCGTTCGCTCGCCGCGCGCAGCGGCGGCTCGCTGACGATCACCGACGATCGCGCGAGCGCGTTGGCGGGTGCGAGCGCCGTGTACGCCAAGTCGTGGGCCAGCCTCGACACCTGGGGCGACCTCGAAGCCGAAAGCCGACAACGCGCGCCGCTGCGCGATTGGTGCGTGAGCGCCGAATGGATGCGCCAGACCGCGCACGCGCGCTTCCTGCACTGCCTGCCCGTGCGGCGCAACGTCGTCGTGCGCGATGAAGTTCTCGACGGTCCCTGGTCGGTCGTCGTCGACCAGGCCGAGAACCGTCTGCACGCTCAAACGGCGCTGCTCGAGACGGTCTTCACCGCACTCGAGCGCACCCCCCGCGTCCGCTCCCAAGCTCGCCCTTCTCTGGAGATCCAACCGTGACCGACTTGTTCCGCGCTGCGCCCCACGTCCGCCTCCACCGCGGCAAGACCTTCGTTCTCAAGGCCGGCGGCGGCACGATCGCCAAGCCCGCCAGCATGCGCCAGTTCGCGCGCCAGGTCGCGGTCGTGCACGCGCTCGGCGCGCGCGTGGTCGTCGTGCACGGCGGCGGGCCGCAGACCGACGCGCTGCAGCGTTTGCTCGGCGAAGAGCCGCGCATGGTCGACGGGCGGCGTGTCACAACGGCGACGGCGATGCGCGCGCTGCGCATGGCCACCGCCGGCGAGCTCAGCGGCGAACTCGTCGCCGCGCTGGTCGCCGAGGGCGCACCCGCCATCGGCGTGTGCGGCGCGAGCGCGGGCCTGCTCGTCGCCAAACGCCGCGCTCCGACGCGCACCAGCGAAGGCGTGGTGGACTTCGGCGAGGTGGGGGACATCCACAGTGTCGATCCGCGCCCGCTGCTCGCCTTGATCGATCAGGGTGGAATTCCCGTGGTCTGTCCGCCGGCAGGCGACGGCGCGGGCGGTTTCCTCAACGTCAACGCGGACCTCACCGCCGCCGCGCTCGCCGTCGCACTCGGCGCGGCGAAGCTCGTGATGCTCACCGGCGCGCCGGGCATCCTCAGCAACCCGAACGATCCGGCGTCGTTGCTCTCCGCGCTGTCGCTGGCGGAACTCGACTCGCTCGAGGAAGCCGGCGCGCTCAAGGGCGGCATGCGCGTGAAGTCGGCGGCGATCCGCGCTGCGTTGTACGGCGGCGTCGGCCGCGTGCACGTCGTGTCGGGCGGCGACGAACACTCGCTGCTGCAGGAGCTGTACACCAACAAGGGCGCCGGAACGCTGGTCACGCGCGAGCCCGAGCGTGCGCCCGAAGGCGCCGCCGAAGCGCTCGAGCAGGTCGTTCTCGAACCGGCGCCCAAGGGCGTCGCTGTGAGCTGACGCTTGGCGCCGCCGCACGATCCCGCGCAGCTGCTCGCGCAGCTGGTCGCGATCGAGAGCCCCTCGGGCCACGAGAACGCGCTGAGCGACTTCGTGGCGGAGCTGTGCGGCGCGTGGAAGCTCGACTGCGAGCGCCTCGGCGCCACGCTCGTGGTGAGCGTGCACTTCGGCGCCGGGCCGCGCCTGCTCTACAACTCGCACCTCGACACGGTTCCGATCGGCGGCGGCTGGACGCGGCCGTCGATCTCGAACGCCTGGGACGGTGACGTGCTCTGGGGGCGCGGCTCGAACGACGCGAAGGTGAGCGTCGCCGCGATGCTGTGGGCGTTGCGCACGCTCGCCGAAAGCCGCAGCGTCGCTGCGGGCGCGCGCGGCGTGCTGCAACTCGCGCTCACCGAATGCGAGGAGACGAGCAACGTCGGCATGACCAAGGTGCTCGCGGCCTTCGGCTTGCCCGACGCGGCCGTCACCGGCGAGCCGACTGGGCTCGAGGTCGTGCGCGCGCAGTCGGGGCTTGCGGTGCTGACTGCGTTGTGGACCGGCAAGTCGTGCCACGCGGCTCACGTCGCACGCGTCGAGCACCAGAACGCGCTGCTGCTCGCCGTCGAGGATCTGCGCCACACCGCGCCGTGGCTCGCGCTGCCCGGCGAACACGCGTTGCTCGGCGCGAGCACGATCGCGACCACCGTGTTCAAGTCCGGCGAGCGCCACAACGTCGTGCCCGACCGCGCCGAGGCGCTGTTCGACGCGCGGCTCTCGCCGCTGCACTCGGGCGACGACGCCTGCGCCTTCCTGCGCCGGCGCATGCCGCATGCCGAACTCAGCGTGAAGTCCGCGCGCCTGCGGCCGTTCGAAACGGCGGCCGACCATCCGCTCGTGCGCACCGCGCTCGAGCTCACCGGACGCGAGCACGCGCTCGGCTCCTCCACGCTGTCCGACATGGCGCTGCTGCAAGGCGTGCCGGCGATCAAGTGCGGGCCGGGCCAGACGGCGCGCTCCCACACGCCCGACGAGTTCGTCCTGCGCGGCGAGCTCGAAGCCGGCGTCGACTTCTACACGCGCTTCGCGCCGCGGGCGCTTTCCCTATGACGCACGAACGACCGATCTGGGACCGCGGCGAGCCGATCGACGCGGCGATGCTCGCCTTCACCGTGGGCGATGACTGGCGCATGGACCAGCGTTTCGTCGAGCACGACCTGCGCGGATCGCTCGCGCACGCCGCAGGGCTGCGCCGCGCCGGGATCTTGACGTCCGAGGACCACCTCGCGCTCGAGCGTGGATTGCTCGAGTTGCTGGCGGAGCATCGCCGCGGACAGTGGAACGTCGAGGCGGGCGACGAGGATGTGCACTCGGCTGTCGAGCGGCGCTTGATCGCCAAGATCGGCGACGCGGGCAAACGCTTGCACACGGCGCGCAGCCGCAACGAGCAGATCGCGGTCGACGTTGCGTTGTGGCTGCGCGACGCGCTGGCGCAGTCCAAGGCCGCGGTGGATGCGACGCGAGCGGCGTGCGAGGGACTGGCGGAACGCCACGGCGCGCTGCCGCTGCCTGGCTACACGCACCTGCGCCGCGCGATGCCGTCGAGCGTGGGCGACTGGGCGCTGGCGCATGCGCGCGCGTTCGAGCTCGATGCGTCGGAGCTGGTCCACGCCGCCGCACGCAACCAGGATTGCCCGCTCGGCAGCGGCGCGGGCTACGGCGTGCCGCTCGCGCTCGAACGCGAGTTCGTCGCGCGAGAACTGGGTTTCGCGCGGCCCGCGGCGCCCGTGACGCACGTGCAGCATGCGCGCGGCCGCGCCGAGCTCGCCTACCTGACGGCGCTCGAGCAGGTCGGGCTCGACCTCGAGAAGCTCGCCACGGACCTGTGGCTGTTCAGCGCCGGCGAGTTCGGCTTCGTGAAGTTGCCCGTGGCGTTCACCACGGGCTCGTCGCTCATGCCGCACAAGCGCAATCCCGATGCGCTCGAGTTGTTGCGCGCCCACGCGCGCCAGCTCGTCGCCGACCGTGCGGCGCTGCTCGAAGTGCTGCGCGGCCTGCCCTCGGGCTACCACCGCGACTTCCAGCTCATCAAGCCGCCGCTGCTGCGCGCGCACGACCGCGCCGCGGCCGCGCTGGCGCTGCTGCCGAGCTTGCTCGGCGCGCTCGAGTTCGACGCCGAGGCGTTGCGCGCCGCGTGCGACGATCCGAAGTTGCGCTCCACCGAACGCGCGCTCGACAAGGTGCGCGCGGGCGTGCCGTTCCGCGACGCGTACCGCGAAGAGAGCTCGGCCAGCGGCTGACACTTCGAAGGCTCGGGTCGCTGGGTCGCGCGCTCGAAGCGGCGCGACCGGACGCGCCGATGTCCGGAGCGATCGGGCGCGTGCGAGCACTCGCGCGCGAGGCGCGCATAGCTTCGGGATGCGCGCTGCGCGGTCCGGCAGCGCCCGCCATGAAATGGCAGCGCCCGAGGTCCGGCATCGCCGGAGCGCTCGGGCGCTGGTCAAGCTGCGACGCTGCGCCGTCTGCGGCGCGCGTCACGGCCGCTCTCGCTACTGGTAGCGGAACGGCACGCGGACGAACTGCAGCGTGGGGATCGGGTTGACGCCCTGGCCGATGCTGAGCGGTCCGATGTCGAACAGGACTTCGAAGCGCACGAAGCGCAGGTTGCCGTTGCTCACGGTGTTGAAGTTGTTGATGTCGCCGGTGAGCGCCGTAGCCGCGGTCGGGTTGGGCAGGCCGGTGAGCGGATCAGGGCTCGTGGCCTGGAAGCGGATGCGCACGTCGCCCGGAGCGGGCAGCGCGTCGAGCGTGCCGTTGCTGGCGATGCGGAAGAAGGTGGGCCGAATCGCCGCCGCGACGCCGGTCAAGCCGCCGGGGAAGGTCAGCATCGACGGGCCGTCGCTGTCGACGGTCAGCACGAGGTTCGGCGCGGTGTACTGCGCCGCCGCGATCACGTAGCGC
>JAEUHY010000035.1 GCA_016795325.1 Planctomycetota bacterium | reverse complement strand
AGTGGGTTGATTCGAAAGTCCGCCGCAGATGTCAGGTGATTCGGCGCTCCCCGCAAGGCGCGAGGATTCCAGGCGACCTGAATAGGTCGCCGAACCGGAGCAACGCAGCGGGGGGCGGCGAGGCGCCTGAGATATGCGGCGCAATTTTGAATCAACCCACTAGGGCAGCTCGAAGTTCGATCGAAGCCGTTCGCCTCGCGCTGGAGCGCCGTGCTCGAGCGGCGCGACCTAACCCGTTGTACGGCGCCAGTTGTACGGAGCCAGAGCAATTTGTCTCACGCCTCCGGTGCGCGTCGCGCACCGGAGGCGTGAGACAAATTGCTCTGGCTCCGTACAACACACGACCGGCACGCGCAGCTGTGCGTGGCCGAAGGTCACTTGGCGCCGCTATGTTGCCCGACATGGACACGCGAGACGCCGCGGAGTTGCAGGCGCTGTTCGCACGCTGCCTCGTTCACTGGCAACGTTGCCACAGCGTCGACTGGTATGGCGGCCGCCGGTTCACGATCGTCAAGCCGCGCACTCGACCGGCGCGGCCGCGGGCGCAGCTCACACGCAGAGAGGACGGCACGCTCGAGGCGCGGGCGGACTTCGAGCTCGTGATCCGACGCGGCGAGCTGCGCAAGGACTTCGACGAGGACGGCTACGGGCTGGGATTTTCGGAGTCGAGGACGGGCGACCTGCACCGCGGAACGGCGCAGCTCTTGCTCGCCGCCGACCCGATCCACGCTCTCGCGCCGAGCGCGCCGTTGACTCCAATTCGAGGCCGTTTCACGGGCGTTTTCGAAGGCGGCCAACTTCGCTGGACGCTCCTGGGCATCAAGGCTGGCCCCGCGGACGAGAGCTGCGAGAGTCCCCGCGAGGACCAATTCGCACAGCGGCCGATGCCCGTCGCCAGCCGCTTCTCGTGGCTGCTCGCATCGCGACCTTTCGCCTTCTTCGAGATCAACTGCCCGCCGGTCGTACTGTGCCAGAGCAATTTGTCTCACGCCTCCGGTGCGCGGAGCGCACCGGAGGCGTGAGACAAATTGCTCTGGCACAGTACGACCACTACGTCACGCGACGCGCTGCAGCAACTTCATCCATCCGCTGTGCGGTTCGAGCGCACTCAGCGGAACGCGCTGCAGACGCACGGTTCCACGCGATGGCGCCGGAGGAAAGGTCACCACGATCTGACGCGTGCGGCGCTTCACACCGAAGTCGGGGAACCACCAGGCGTCGACGACTTCGACGCGCCCGCGCGTTTCCAGCAGCACGGCCACTTCAGCGCAGCGAAGCACCACTTCGTGCTTGCGCGCTTCGACGAGGACGTCGGGATGCAGCAGGAAGCGCGCACGCACGCTCTGACGCGCGCCACCGACGACCTCGTCGTCGATCACCAAGCTCTCGCGGCTGGCGACGAAACGCCGCCGGTGGCGCGGCGCGCCTGCGAGGTGCGAGTAGCCATCGTGCGAGCCTTCGAGCACGAATCCGTGGCCCAGGGCTTCGAAGCGCTCGCAGCGCACACGCGCGCGGCGGCCGACGCGAAACGCGGCCCAGAACTCCGACTGATCGAGCTCATCGAGCGTCAGCGTGTTGTGCGACCGCGTCGAGCGCGCGAGGTCGCGCCACTCGCCGCGCTCGTATTCACACACTCCGGCGTCGACGATGAAGCGTTGCCCGCCCAGCGACCACTCGAACGCGAGCGCGTCGCCGTGGCCGTGCGCCGGCAAGTGATCCGGTGCGAGCGCGCCGCAGTCGACGAGCAAGTAGCTCGACTCGCTGCGCAGACCGTAGTAGCCCGCGTGGGCGAGCTCGAAACGCGCGCGCGGAACCGGCCGCGGCACGCCAAGCCGCTCCGCGGCATCCAGACACTCCTGCGTCGAGTACGCCATCGCCAGTCCGCCGTCGTTGAACAGACTCGGAGCGCCGTCGGGGTGCGTGAGATCGACCAACGGTTGCGCCATGCGTTCGAGCGCGGCGACCAGACGCTCGCGCAACTCCCCGCTGGCCACGTGCGCACACTCGACAAGATCGGCGAACACCTGCGCGTGGTAGGCCGGGCTGCGCTCGTAGTGCAGCCCGTCGGCGAGCACCTGCTCGTCGAGCTCCGCGCGCAGCAACTCGGCTCCCAGCGCGCTCCACCGTTGCGCTTGGTCTCCGCGAAAGAACGCGCCGGCCCAAAGCAACGTCTTCGCGTTCTTGATCAGGTGATTGCCGCCGATATCGAGTTCTAGGTGCGTCTCGAGGAACCGCACCTGCTCGACGAGCGACGCAAGCGCTTTGCGCACGAAGCCCGGATCTAGTCGCTCGCCACGCGCCGCAAGCTGCTGCATCCACACCAGCGCCCGCAACGAGACGACGAAGCTGTTCCAGCCGATGCGCCACGAACCAGCGCGCGACAGCGGATTGGCCTGGATCCAATCCTCCACCACGCGCGCGAAACGCTCGTCGTCGAGCGCCTCGAGGTACTCCATGTAGTGCAAGTTCATCCGCTCCAGCTCCGGCGTGAGCGCCGGCGACCACTCGATGGGCGTGGCGAGCGGATGGGTGACGTTCAAGAATGACGCGTGCAGCTCGCCGTTGAGCAGCGCGACACGCTCGGCGCGGGCTGCGAACAGTGGCAGAGGCGGCGCTTGCGCCAACTCAGCAGCAAGCTCGCGGCGCCGTCGCTGCGGCAACACGGACGCGGCGTCGTGCAGACGCTGACGCGCCAGACGTTCCAGTCGGCGCCAGAGCTGCGAGGGGCGCGTGTGCAGCGCCGAGCGCAGGAGCTTGGGCAAACTCACGCGCCGCCTCGCGCCTCCAGGCGCTGCTCGAGCAATTCGCGCAGCACCGGCGCGAGCGTGAAGCACTGGCGTCTCGACGCTGCGGCGGGCGCGCGGCGCGGGAGCGGACCGGCGAGCACGCCGAGCGCGCGCACCAGTCCACGCACGCCCGCGACCACACACTTGCCGCGCAGACGCGCCAATGTGTCGCCGGGCTCGACCGCGATCGGCACGACTTCGAGCACGCCGCCGGTGTCGATGCCCTCGTCGATCACGTGGATTGTGATCGCCGGCGGGGCGCCGAGCAGCAACGCCCACTCGCAGGCGTTCATGCCGCGCACATCGGGCAACGGTCCAGAGTGTGCGTTGAGCACGCGGCCATCGGCCGCTTCGAGGAACGGGCGACGCAAGATCCCGCCGCCGCCGTACACCACGCCGTCGACGCGCAACGCGCGCAGGAATTCGACCGTGTTCGGCGCGTTGAGATCGGCAACCGCGCGCAGCGGGACGCCGTGCCGCCGGCACCACGCGCTCAAGGAGCGCTCGGCGATCGACTCTTGCACGAGCAAGGCTTCCACCTCGCTATCCGCTGTCTCGCGCGGCGCTCCGCCGACAAAGCGCCGGGCGGCATCGACGAGGCCTCCGGCGCCACGCTGGCGGACGAACTGCTTCACGCGGCGTACACGCAGCGCGCGCACGACGATCACGGCCGCCACCGTGTGTCCGGCGCGACGCGCGAGTTCGGCGATCGCCACGGCGTGACGCGCGCGGTCGAAGCCTGCGGTCAGGACGATGCGCATGCCGACTCCGCCTCGCGCTCGATGCGGGCGCTCAAACGTGCAAGCGCATCCACGTGGTACTTCGCGGCCCAGTTGGGGTAGCGCAGCGTCATGTAGCGCCCCCAGATCGGCCACGAGCCCGCAACGGCGCCGCGCACGCCGGCGAGCGGATGCGTCAAGTGCTGTGTGGCGCAGACGCGGTCGACGAGCTTGGCCGCCGCATTGACGATGCGCAGATCCGGCTCGTTGTGCTCCCACAGCAGCAAGTTGATCGCCGTCTGCGCCGAGCCGGTCAGGCACTCGTAGCGCGCCTTGGGCCGCCAGTCGTCGTCGAACTCGCCCGCGAGGCGGCCGCCGTCGAGCTCCGCGCGCCGCAGCAGCTTCTCGAGCGCCGGGACCGTGCGCGCGCCGACGTCGTCCCACGCACCGAGGATGCGCGAACACTCCAGCAGGCCCCGCAGCGCGTACGCGATCGTGTGCGTGAAGGCGCGCGGCTCGTCGGTGAAGCCCCAGTGCGCGATGACGCCGTTGGGACGGATCCGCGCGAGAACGGTCGCGACTCCGCGTTCGACGCTGTCACGCACGCTGCGTTCGCCGGTCTCGAGCCATGTGTCGAGCATCGGCCAGAGAACGTGCGTGTAGTACGAGGGTGTCTGGCTCGCGCGGTAATCGCCGCCGCCCCACAGGCCGTCCGCAGCGGCGCGGCTCACCAGCCACTCGGCGCCGCGCGACGCTGCGTTCAGGAACTCCGGGCCTGCATCGGCGCGGTGCAGCGCGAGCATGCCCTTGAGGATCTGGCCCGTGTTGAACACGCTCGGTTTCGCCGCTCCCTTGCAGGGATGCAATCCACCGTTCCACGAGCCGTCGGAGTTCTGGATCGAGAGCAGCCAACGCCCGCACGCGAGCGCGTGCTCGCGCAACCCGAGCTCCGGCAATTCGGCCTGATTCGCGAGCAGCGTCGGAATGACGTAGCCGGTGGTCTCGGGGTACGGATGAGACCAGCCGAGCGCGATAGAGAAGTGCGCGCACGAGCCGCCGGCGCCGTGCTCGATCGAGCGCACCAGCCAATCGAGCGACGCGCGGCGATGGCGCGCGTACAGCTCGAGGGTTTGCAGGGTGAGTTGACTCATGGTTCGCGCTCGGTGTTCAGGCCGAAAGGGTCAACAAGGGTTGGCGCGCTGCGAGCTGCTCGACCAGCGTGTTCGCGATGCGCTCGGACGTGTAGCCGTCGCCGTACGGGTTCTTCGCGCCCGCCATCGCGCGGTACGCGTTCGCATCGCCGAGCAGTTCCTCGAGGGATCCGAGGATGCGCTCGCGGCTTGCGCCGACCAGGCGGGCGGTCCCGGCCTCCACGGCTTCGGGCCGCTCGGTGACGTCGCGCATCACCAGCACTGGTTTCCCCAGCGCCGGGCCTTCTTCTTGAACGCCGCCGGAGTCCGTGAGGATCACGTCGCAGCGGTTCATGAGCCAGACGAAGGGCTCGTAGTCGAGCGGTTGTGCGAGCACCACGTTGGGCGTTGCGGAGAGGATCTCGCGCACCGGCTTCTGCACATTCGGATTGAGGTGCGTGGGGTACACGAAGAGCCAGTCCTCGTGGGCGCGCGCCGCATCGCGGATCGCGCCACACAGCTCCTCGAAAGGCCGGCCGAAGTTCTCGCGGCGGTGCCCGGTGACGAGCACCATGCGGCCGCTCCAGTGGTCGGCGAGCGTGGTGAGCTCGGAGCCGAATGCCTGCTCGTAGTGCCGCGCGGAACGGCCCGCGATGCGCTCGCGCACCCACAGCAACGCGTCGATCACCGTGTTGCCGACGACGAACACGCCGGCGGGGTCGGCGCCCGCAGCGAGCAGATTCGCCTGCGCGCGCGGCGTCGGGGCGAAGTGCCACCGCGAGACGCAGTCGGCGACGATGCGGTTGAACTCCTCGGGGAACGGTGCAGCGAGGTCGCCGGAGCGCAGGCCGGCCTCGACGTGAGCAACGGGAATGCGCTCGTAGAAGCAGGCCATCGACGCGGCGAGGCAACTCGTCGTGTCGCCGTGCACGAGCACGACGTCGGGGCGTTCCTCGCGCAGAACCCGCCGCATGCCGACCAACACCTTGCAGGTCACGTCGAACAGGTCCTGCCCCGGCCCCATCACGTTGAGGTCGTGGTCGGGGACGATCTCGAACAGGCGCAACGCGCTGTCGAGCATCTCGCGGTGCTGCGCCGTGACGCACACCTTCGACTCGAAACGCGCGTCGTGCGCCAAGCGTCGCACCAGCGGCGCCATCTTGATCGCCTCCGGTCGGGTGCCGAAGACGCTGAGCGCGCGCACGGTCACAGGAACAGTCCTCGCGTATCGATGAGCAGCTTCTCGTGCAGCGCTTCTCGGCGGATGCGCTTGAAGGCCTTGTGGTCGACAAGGACCAGCACGATGTTCGCGCGCTGGAGCGCTTGTTCGACAGGCGTGAGTTCGAACTCGGGGTGGAACAGCAGGTGCGGCTCGACGACGAGCAGCTCGCCCACCTGCGCCCGCTCGAGTTCCTTGACGATGTCCACCGCCGGCGATTCGCGCAGGTCGTCGACGTCGGCCTTGAACGACAAGCCAAGGCACGCGATCACCGGCTTGTGCAGTGCTGCGGCGCACTGCTTCACGCGTTCGATCACCCAGTGCGGCTTGGAGTCGTTGACCTCGCGCGCGGCGCGGATCAGCCGCGCGTGCTCGGGGTCGCTCGCGACGATGAACCACGGGTCCACGGCGATGCAGTGGCCGCCGACGCCCGGTCCGGGCTGCAGGATCTTCACGCGCGGGTGGCGGTTGGCGATGCGGATCACTTCCCACACGCTGATGCCCGCGCGGCCGCAGATCATCGACAGTTCGTTCGCATAGGCGATGTTGACGTCGCGGAAGCTGTTCTCCGCGAGCTTCACCATCTCGGCCGTACGCGAGTCGACGCCGACGACTTCGCCGCGCACGAAGCTCTGGTAGAACTCGAGCGCCGCTTCGGTCGAGGCGTCGTTGATTCCGCCGACGACACGATCGTTCTCGACGAGTTCCGTGAGGATGCGGCCGGGCAGCACACGTTCGGGGCAGTACGCGACGAACACATCCTCGCCCACGCGGAGCCCCGCTGCGGCGAGCTCGCGCGCGACGACGTCGTTGGTCGTCCCGACGGGGCTGGTCGACTCGAGGATCACGAGCGAGCCCTTGCGGACCACCGGAGCGATCGAGCGCGCCGCGGCCTGGACCATGGACAGGTCAGGCTGTTTGTCCGCGCGAATCGGCGTGGGCACCGCGAGGATGTACACGTCCGCGGCGACCGGCGTCAGGCTCGCGACCAAACGCCCGGACTGCACTGCCGACTTGACCATCAAGTCGAGGTCGGGCTCTTCGATGTGGATGCGGCCGTCGTTGATGGTCGCCACGACTTCCGGCGAAACATCGACGCCGGTGACTTGGCAACCTTTCGTGCCGAGCAACGAGGCGGTCGGCAGGCCGATGTAGCCCAAGCCGACGACGCACACGCGCAGCTCGGCGCAGGTGCGGAAGCTGGGACGTTGCGCCAGCAACGCCGCGCGCTTGCGGATCGACGTGTTGTGCAGGTGCTCAGCCGGCAGCGCGCTTGTCGGCGCCGCTCCGCTGACCGTAGCCATATCCGTAGCCATATCCGTACCTCCCGTTGGCGATCGAAACTCCGACGCCGTTCAGCACGGCGCCAATCAACTTGACTCCACTGCGGCGCAGACGCGCCGAAGCATCGGCGATCGTGCGAGCCGCGACCTTGTTGCAACGCACGACCAGGAGCAGCGCGTCGATGCGCGCGGCGGCGGACTCGAGGTCCGACACGGCGAACGCCGGCGGCATGTCGCACACGACCAGGTCGTACTCGGCGCGCGCCTGCGCGATGAACTCGGCGAAACGCTCGCCCTCGAGCAGGTCGCCGGCATCCGGGGGCTGCGGGCCCGCGCTGAGCAGGTCGATGCGTTCGAGCACGCCGCGGCGCACGTTGGCGCGCCAGTCGCCGCCTTCGGCGAGCGCTTCCGACAGGCCCGGCGCGAGCGGCGTGCGCAGGTACTTGTCGAGGCTCGGTCGGCGCATGTCGCAATCGACGAGCAACACGCGCTTGCCGCTGCGCGCGAACAACTGCGCGAGGGCGATGTTCGTGGAGGACTTGCCTTCGCCCTGTGAGCAGCTCGTGGCCGCGATCACACGCACGTCGCCGTCGCTCAGCGCGTACTTCAGCGTCGCGCGCAGCGAGCGCAGCGCTTCGGCGCTCACGCCCTCGGGGTCGTCTCGCAGCGGGAGGAAGTGTTCGCCCGCGCCCTTCACGCGGTAGCGACCGCGGCGGTAGTCGGGGATCGAGCCGAGCACCGGCAAGCCGCTGGAGCTCTCGAGCTCGGCGGCGGTGAACACGCCGCGCGAGAGCGATTCGCGGGCGACGCTCACGCCGAGTGCGACGATGCAACCCAGCAGCAATCCGGCGGCGAGGTGCAGCGGAATCGACGGGCCGCTGCGTTCGAGCGGCGGCGTCGCGCGGTCGATGAAGTCCGCGGCGGCCGCGGTCGAGGCGCGCGTGATCTCGGCTTCCTGCTGTTTGCTCAGCAGGAACTTGACGATTTCAGTGTGCGCACTGAGGCGGCGCGAAGGGTCCGCCGCGCGGCGCGCTTCCTCGGGGAGTGCACCGAGTTCGCCCTCGACGCGCTCGATCTGACTCGCCAACGCGCGTTCGTTCGCGTCGATTCCGCCCCGGCGCCCGCGCAGGTGCGCGGCCGTGCGCTCGCGCAGGTGCGCCAGCGAAGCTTCGATGCGCGCACGTTCGTCGGCCGGAAAGCCGCTGATGCGAGAGCGGTATTCCGCCAGCAGGGTGCGTTGGTCGGTGAGTTGCTCGGCCATTCCAGCGGCGCGCGTGGCGAGCAACAACTCGATCCGCGAGCACAGCTCGTCCATGTGCACGGCGAGCAGCTTGCGATCGGGGTGATCGGGCTGGAGCTTGGCCTCCATGTTCACCGCACGCGCCTGCATGTCGCCGAGCGAGCTCAAATAGCCCTCGAGCAAGGGATCGCGCGCGGTCGGAGGACCGCCGCCAAGGCGCGCCAGCACACCGCGGTCGCCGGCGCGCAAGGCCGTCAACGCGGCCTCGAGGGTCGCGTGGTCCAAAGACCGCGCCGCGATCTCGCTCTCGAGCGCCAACGCACGCTCTTGCAACCGCGCTTTGTACGCACTCGTGTCGCTGCGTTCCTGCACGGCGGACTCCGCCGCGAGCTGCGCCAGCGACTGGAAGTAGGCCGCCGTCAACGGATCGCCGAGTTCGACCTGCAGTCGCGAGAGCGCGTCGAGGTCGCCGGCTTCGAGCTCGTCGAGAGCCTGCGTCAGCGACACGCGCGCCACGGCAAGCTGCATGCGCTGCAGTTCGAGCTGCGAGAGCTGCTCGATGAGCATCTCCCCCGTCTTGCCCACGTTGACCGAGCGCGGATTGTCGCGGCGCAGCGCAACGACCTCGTTCTCGGCCTCGCGCAGGCTCTGGTTCTGCTTCTCGAGCTGCTCTTCGATGAACGCGATCGTCTGCGAGGCGCGCTCCTGGCCGCGGTTCTCGCCGCGCGCCATGTAGTTGAGGCACAGGGCGTTGGCGATCTGCGCCGCGCGCCGCGGGTCGGAGTCGTCGACGGTGAGTTCGATCACGCCCGAGGCGCGTTCGGTCTCGCGCACCCGCGTCGCGTCGAGCACACGCTGCACGGCGTCGTCGCTCGTCAGGCGCGTCAACTTGAAGGTTCGCCCGGTGAGGTCGCCGTCAGGGCGCAGTGTGACCCGCAGCGGTCCGAACACGATCGGACTACCGTCCAGCCGCGCTTCGAGCGGTTCGTACTTCGAGAGGCCCACGGCAGCGCGCAGTCCGACGGCGCGCAACACCACGCGGTCGCTTGCGAGGAACTCGACTTCGAGCTTGCGCAGCTTGTCGAACTCGTCGTCGCACTCGAGGAACGCCTCCAGCCGCGGCGGCAGTTTGCCGGCCGGTTCGCGCGCGAACAGCAGCTCGTCGATGGGCTTGAGCAGCGGGTCGTCGACCAGCGTCGTGAGGCCCAGTTGACGCGCTTGGAGCTCGCCGTCGCCGCGCGGCGCGCGCTGAACCGCTTGCTCCGCGATCGAGCGCGCCTTGAGGATCTCGATCTGGCTCGCGGCCTGCGGCGCTTTGCCGAGCATCGCGAGTTCGCCGAGGATCCCGGAGCCCTTCGACGTGTCTTCGAGGACCAGCGTGGCGCGTGCGCGGTAACTCGGGTCGCGCCACGCGACCAGTGCGATCGCGCCCAGCGCGAACGTCGCGATGGTCCAACCGAAGATCGCCGTGTTGCGACCGAAGAGCTCGTACAGCCCCTCCAACGAGAGGGTGCGGCCTTCTTCGCGCGGCGCCGCGCTGAGCTCGACTCGTTCGAAGTTCTCGCGCACGTCAGTTGCCCTCGGCGAGGCGGTCTTCGATCAGGAGCACCGTCGCAACCGACGCGAGCGAGGACGATGCGGCGACGAGGTACGGCATGATCTCGTCGCTGAACTTTCCGGCGTTGTTGCGGCGTGCGAAGAGCACGTCGTCGGGCTTGAGCGCGAGAAAGCCGCGCTCGTCGGGCGTTTCGAGGTCGATCACGGCGATCTCGAGGTTCTCGGGCGTGCCGCGGAGCAGGATGACTTCGTCGAGCACGCCGCGACCGGTGAGGCCGCCGGCCATCGCAGCGGCCTGCATGACCGTGAGCGGTCGATCGAACTCGATCGCGCCGGGCCGCGCGAACTCGCCGAGCGCGTAGAAGCGCCGCGCGCCGTGTTGGACAACCGACAGATCGACCTGCGGGTCGACCACGTACTTGGCGTAGGCGGCGCTGATCGCCGCACGCGCTTCGCTGATCGAGAGCCCCGCGACTTGCACGGCGCCGACCATCGGCAGCGACAGGTTGCCTTCCATGTCGACGCGTGTGCCCGGCGTGGCGAGCGGCTCGTGGCCGTACACGCTCATGCGCAGCACGTCGTTGGGGCCGAGCGGGAACGCGTTCCAGTCGAGCTGGGGGCTCAAGGTCGCGCTGGTCGCCGTGCTGCGCAGCTTCACGGGCTGCGAGTTGCACGCGGTGAGCACGGCGCACAGCAGCGCGGCGCACGGGAGGATTCGGTGGGTTTGCATCGCGCGAGGGAAGGTCTCGCGGCTTTTCGTGCAGCCCACGCTCGCGCTTGACCGCCGCTGCGCCGAGGACGGCGCAATTCCCAGCTTGAAGACCGAATCCCGGAAACGCGCGACAGCGGCTCTCAAGCGCGCCGACGTTCGCTCCGATCCAACACGACATGGCGACTTGGGTGATCGGAGACATTCACGGCTGCGCCGAGGAACTCGCGCGGCTCATCGAACGGCTGAATCTCGGCGCGGGCGACCACTTGGTGTCCGTCGGAGACTTGTTCCATCGCGGCCCGGATCCGGCCGGCGTCGTGGACCTGCTCACGCAGCACCGCGCGCAGTTCGTGCTCGGCAACCATGAGCTCGCCGTGCTCAAGCGCGTCGGCCTCGCGCCGCGTTCGACCGACCCCGCCGATCGCCCGCCGCTGCGCGAGAGCTTCCCCGAGATCGACGAGGACGACCTCGCCGGCGACGGCGGAACGTCCTGCAGCGTCGCGCCCCATCGACGCGCGGACCTGCTCGTCTTCCTGCAGCGCCACAACGGCTTCTACCTGCGCCACGGCGCAATCACGAACGGCGCGCCGACGCGCGATGGACGCTCGTGGTGCGTGGTGCACGCCGGCCTCGCGCCACGCGTCGCGCTCGAGCACAACAACGTGCGCGACCTGACCAGCCTGCGGCGCCTCGCGCTGCCCGGCGCACCCTGGTGGTACGAGGAGTACGCGGGCGACGAGCTCGTGCTGTTCGGCCACACGCCGAGCTCGATGCCGCGCGTCTTCTCGCGCCGCTCCAAGCCGATCGCGATCGGCTTGGACACGGGTTGCGTGTACGGCGGCAAGCTCACGGCCTACTCGCCGGAGTTCGACGAGTTCCGCAGCGTCGCCGCCAAGCGCGCTTACGCGATGAGTTGACCGGCGCGCCTATTCAGCGGGCGGCGCGGTCAGGACCTTGTAGAAGCACCACGACAGCAGCGCGACGACCGCGCCGATCGAGATGAGCATGAAGGCCCAGGCAAGCGGGGTCATCGGAGTGCTCCTTGGCCGGCGGGCTTCGCCCCGCGTTCATCATCCGGCGGGTACAACCCGTCGAGGTCGCGTCCCTGCGCTCTCCAGCGGCGCGCGCCGACGGCGGTGGTCGCCATCAAGAGGCCGATCGTTCCGAGGATCACGCCCCAGCTCAGGCGCGTCGCAGGCTGCGCCGCGAGCTTGGTGTTGACGTCCTTGTCGACGAACGCCTGCAGTTCGGCGCCTTCGAGTTTCTTCTCGGTTCCGGCCTCCAACGCCGCCGTCCGGAACTGCGCCTCGTCCCAGGTCAGGTTGGCCCAGTAGCCAGGCACGTTCTTCCAGCAGAACAGGCCGAAGATCACGAGCAGGTACGCGGGAGAGATCCACTTCATCGTGAAGGCGATCACGCCGGGGATGCGCATCTGCGCGCCCTCGTGCGCTTCCTTCAGGCCCTTGTCGAGGCCCGTGATCCACGCGAAGCACACGATCTGCACGCCGGCGACGACGAAGATCATCACCGAGCCGACCCAGAAGTCGATCGTGTCGAGCGCGACCAGGTCCTTGGAGAACCACAACACGAACAGGTTCCCCAGGATCGCCACGCCGGCGACGATCGCGGTGCCGACCGACCGCGTCACGCCCAGCGCCTCTTCGACGAAGGCCTTGGTCGGCTGCAGCATCGACAGCGAGCTGGTGATCGCCGCGAGGAACAGCATGAAGAACCAGATCGCGCCGAAGATGTTGCCCGCGGGCATGCGTGCGAACACAACCGGCAGAGCGAAGAAGCCCGTGCTGAACGTGCCGCCCGTGTTGTCCTTGGTCGCTGCGAGCCCGAGGAACACGACCGCCGCGGTGAGCGTGATCATGCCGCCCAGCGCGACCTCGAAGAACTCGTTGGTGGCCGACGACGTGAGCCCGGAAAGCACCACGTCGTCCTTCTTTCGCATGTACGACGCGTAGTTGATGATCACGCCGAAGCCGACCGAGAGGCTGAAGAAGATCTGCCCGGCCGCCGCGAGCCAAGTCTGCGGGTTCTTCAGGGCCTCGAAGTCCGGGTTCCACATGAAGTTCAGGCCCGAGAGCACGTTTTGCTCGGCGGGGTTGGTCGGGTCGGGCGGCAGCGTCAGCACGCGCACGAGCACGATCAACGCGCACACGGCCATGGCCGGCATGGCCCACGAGCAGAACTTCTCGATGCCCTTGGAGAGCCCGCGGAACACGAAGTAGATGTTGATCACGCTCGTGATCACCCAGAACCACACGCTCTGGTGGATCTGGCCGTCAGCGAGGAAGCCGTCCGACTCGGAGAACGTGACTTCGGCGAAGAACGACTTGGATGTGGCGACCTGCGTCGCGACGTCCGCGGTAGGCGAGACGCCGATGCCGCCCTGGAGGTAGTTCCAGGCGTAGCACAGGCACCAACTCTCGATGATCACGTAGTAGAAGTAGACGGCGAGCGGGATCAGCACGCCGAAGGCGCCCATGTAGCGCGCGAACGCACCCTTGCCCCACACGCCCATGATCGCGGGCGCCGAGTGAAAGCCCTTGCGGCCGCCGTAGCGTCCCATCGTCCACTCGGCCCAACCGATCGGGATGCCGAGCACGAGGAAGGCGATGAAGTACGGGATCATGAAGGCCCCGCCGCCGTTCTGCGCCGCGTTGCCCGGGAAACGCAGGAAATTGCCCAGGCCCACGGCCGAACCGGCGACCGCCAGGATCACTCCCAGACGGCTGCCCCATTGCTGCTTCTGCTCGGTCATCGATTCCCTTTGGATTGGAGGGACGGCGAGACACTCGGGTGGAACCGCAGTGGCGCGTCGAGCTCGCGCTCGCGCGGGGCTGTCCCGCTCGAGGCGCGCGTCGGAGGGTAGAGCGGCCTGCGGAACCACGCAACGAGGTAACCTGCGCGGCATGCACTTCGCCGCCGTTTCGTGCCTGTTCCTCGCCTGCCTCGCGGCGCTGCTCAGCTCCTGCGCCGCGCCCATCCAGTCTCCCGGCGCCCGCCACGACATCGTGATCTACGGCGGCACTTCGGCCGGAGTCGCGGCCGCCGTCGCCGCGGCGCGCGCCGGGCGCAGCGTCGTGTTGATCGAACCGACGCAGCACTTGGGCGGCCTGTCGAGTTCAGGCTTGGGCGCGACCGACATCGGCAACAAGAGCGCGATCGGCGGCATCGCGCGCGAGTTCTACCGGCGCGTGCGCTCGCACTACGACGACCGCGCAGCCTGGACCTGGGAGTCGCGCGAGGAGTTCAAGGGCCACGGCCACCCCGCGGGAGACGACGCGGCCTGGACCTTCGAACCGCACGTCGCCGAGAAGATCTTCCTCGACCTCGTGGCGCGCGAGCGCATCGACGTCGTGCTCGGCGAACGCCTCGAACTCAGCCGCGTCGTGCCGCTGCGCGATCGGCGCATCACCTCGATCGAGATGGAGTCCGGCCGCCGTTTCGAAGGCACGTACTTCATCGACGCGACCTACGAAGGCGACCTGCTCGCGCGGGCCGGCGTGAGCTTCCACGTCGGCCGCGAGCCGAACGCGCGCTACGGCGAGACGCTCAACGGCGTGCAGACGCGCAACGCGACCAAACACCAGTTCCGCCAGCGCGTCGATCCGTACGTGAAGCCGGGCGATTCCTCGAGCGGTCTGGTGTGGGGCGTGAGCGCGGAACAACCCGGCGCCGAGGGCGAGGGCGACGCGCACGTGCAGGCCTACTGCTTCCGCCTGTGCGCGACGGACGTCGCGGAGAACCGCATCGCCTGGCCGAAGCCCGCCGACTACGACGCGGCGCGCTACGAGCTGCTCCTGCGCTACTTCGAAGCCGGCGAGACGATGGCGCCGTGGCATCCGCTGTTCATGCCCAATCGCAAGACCGACGCCAACAACAACGGCGCCTTCTCGTTCGACATGATCGGCG
Organism: Planctomycetota bacterium; assembly: GCA_016795325.1. Taxonomy (GTDB): domain Bacteria; phylum Planctomycetota; class UBA1135; order UBA1135; genus WYBT01. The sequence goes on along the minus strand of JAEUHY010000035.1, from coordinate 240,467 downwards.
CGGCGGATCGTTACGCACAGGCGAGCTGGGTCGAACGCGCGCGCATCGTCGCGGCGCACGAGAGCTACCAGAAGGGCCTGCTGTGGGCGCTGGCCAACGAAGCGCGCGTTCCGCAGGCCGTGCGCGAGGAATTCCAGCGCTTCGGGCTTCCCAAGGACGAGTTCCGCGACAACGGCGGTTGGCCGCGCCTGCTCTACATCCGCGAAGCGCGCCGCATGGTCGGCGAGTACGTGATGACCGAGCACGAGTGCCGCGGCGCGCGCGTGGCGCCGCGTTCGATCGGTCTCGCCGCGTACACGATGGATTCGCACAACGTGCAGCGCTACGTCGACGCGAGCGGCGCCGTGCGCAACGAAGGCGACGTGCAGGTGGGCGGTTTCCCGCCTTACCCGATCGACTACGGCGCGATCCTTCCCCGGCGCGAGCAGTGCCGCAACTTGCTCGTTCCGGTGTGCATGTCGGCCTCGCACATCGCCTACGGCTCGATCCGCATGGAGCCGGTGTTCATGGTGCTGGGCGAATCCGCGGCGATCGCGGCCTCGCTGGCGATCGTGCAAGGCGTCGACCCGCACGCGCTCGAGTACGACGACCTGCGCGCGCGCCTGCTCGCCGCCGGCCAGGTGCTCGACGCGCGCTGAGCGCGCGCGCCGCTCACTTGCCGGGCTTGGGCGCGGGGGCGCTCGCCCAAGCGCTCCACGCGGCGTCGAGATCGGCGCTGCTCCAGCCCCAGATTTCCTTCAGCGCCGTGCGCTGCAAGCCGGGAAGGTCTTCGCCCGTCTGCAGTCCCTTGGCGTCGAGCTGGCCCTTGATGCGCCCGAGGAACAACGCGTATTTGTCCGGGTGCTGCTCGAGCAGGAAGCGCGTGATAGACCAGACCTGCACGAGCCCGTCCGTCCCAAGCTCGTCGTAGCTCTTCGCGGCCGTGAGCTGCGCCAGCGTCTTCGCCTTGCCACTCGCGGCGAGCTTGCGCGCCCGCTCTCCGAAATCGCTCGGCCCGCGCGTGTCGCTATAGCTCCCCTCTTCGCCTTCGAGCGTGTGCGAGAGCGGCTCGGCCTCCTTCTCGAGCACGAGCGCGAGCCCTTCGTCGAGCCACGGGGGCGGGTCGTACGCGAAGTGTTTGTACGCGCACAAAAACACGTGGCTGAGGTTGTGCACGACGTGCGGCCACAGCCAGCGGTCCTCGCGCAGGTCGGAGTCCTCGGCCGGCGCGCTGACCACGAACTTGTGCAGCTTGGGCACGTGCCAGCGGAACGAATCCGTGACCGCGACGCCGCTGAAGGACTGCGTGAAGCGCGCGTGGCTCGCGCGCGTGGTGTGCAGCACGACTTCGAACTTGTCCTGTTCGCCGAGGAACTTGCCGATGCCCATGTAGGGCGGCTCGACGCGCGGCGCCTCGGGAAAATCGGCGTCCTTCACTTGCAGCACGGCCTGAAAGCGCGTGTAGAGCTGCTCGCCCTTCATCGCGTACAGGTGCAGCCGCAGCCACGGATCGAGCTTGCGCGGCTTGTCGGGCACGGCGGGCAGCACGGCGCGCAACTGCGCGAGCTCCGCGTCGACGCGCTCGCGCTCCTTCTGCGACACGCTCGTCTCGCCCAGGCTCGAAGCCCAGCGCAGGTGCGCGGTCTCGAGCACGATCCACGTCGCGCCGGGCGCGTGCGCGGAGAGCTCTGCGCTCGTCTTGTCGGCAATCGGCACGGGACCGTGCGAAACGACGCCCGCCGCGTTCATCAGCGCCGGATCGTTCTTGCAGTACGGACAAACTTCGGGCTTGTCGGGCCGCTTCGACTGCGTCGGAGCGAGCGCGAGCAGCGCGGCGCCGAAGATTGCAGCGAGCTTCATCGCAGGTGCTCCGCGAACTTCCAAGCGCTCTTGGGATCACGCTGCGGGCGTTCGCCGACGAGCCGCGCGCGCACGAAGTCGATCGGCATGTTGCCGCCCTGGAGCACGCCGTCGTGGAACGTGCGTTCGCTCATGCGGCCGCTCGTCACGAGCTCAGCGTGCAGTGCGCGGAACTGCAGTCCGCCGATCAAGTACGCGGCTTGGTAGAGCGGCGAGTAGTCGCCGTTGAACGAGCGGCGCACCTCCCCTTCCGCGGTCCAACGCTCGTGCCCCACCACGTCGACGAGGTAGTCGATGCACTGCTGCGCGCTCCAATCGCCGCTGTGGAAGCGCAGCGAGAACAGCACGCGCCCGCAGCGGTGCCGGCGCCAGAAGAGCATGCCGAGCTCGTCCTCGGGCCCGCGCGCGAAGCCCAGGTCCCACAGCCGCATCTCCCAGTACAGCGCCCAGCCTTCGGTCCAGAACGGCGTTTCGAACGCGGCGCGATGCGGCTGGTAGCGCTCGGTCATGAACCCCTGCAGATGGTGGCCGGGGATCAGCTCGTGGTGCACGACCGCGCGCGAGAAGTGGCGGTTGTTCGCGCGCAGGCTGTTCAGTTTGTCGGCGTGCTCCATCGCGGCGCTGGGGAACGAGATCGTCACGGTTTCGCCGCCCAGGAAGAACGGATTCACCTTCTGCCGCGCGGGGCTCATCATTTCGGCGCGCCACACTTCCTTGGCGAGCGCAGGGATCGTGAGCAGCTCGCGCGTCTCGAGGAACTCGACCGCTTCGTCGGCGAGCTCGCGCACGAGCGCGGGCTGCGCGCCCGGCTCGACGTGCAGCGCGCGCACCTTGTCGAACGCCGCGCGCCAATCGTCGCCGCAAGCAAGTGCGCGCGATGCGGCGAGCAAACGTTCGTCGCACCAGCGCATCTCACGCTCGGCGAGCGCGATGAGCTCCTGCGGCGAATACGGGATGCGCTCGTGCTCGAGGTGGCGCTCGAGCGCCTGCGCACCGAGCGGCTCGCCCACGATCGGATCGTCCGCGCCCTCGGCGGCGCCGACGACGCGCGAGCGCACGAACTTCGAGTAGTCCTCGAGCGCCTCGCGCGCCGCCGCATAGGGCTTGGCGCACCACCACGAGAACAGCGGGTCGTAGCCGTCGTGGAATTCGAACCACTCGCGCAGCGCGGCGCGTTGCTCGCGCAGCAGCTCGACGGCGCGCAGGCCGTGCGCGCGGTTGGGCTGGGCGGCGGCGGTGTCCTCGAGCTGCGCCTCGAGCGTTTTGCGCGCGCTCGCGACGTCGCTGCGCAGCTGTTCGAGCGCCGCGCCCGCGCGTTGCGCGTCGGGCCGTTCGCCGCGCCGCCAAGCCTCGTGGAGCTCGCGCACCGCGGCCTCGAATCCGATTCTCACGCTCGAGCGGCTCCACAGCGCCGCGCGGCGCTCCAACTCGCGCCGCTGATGCTCGAGTTCGACTTCGAGCGCAACATGGTCGATGGCGCCCTCGATGCCGAGCGCCGCGGCGTCGACACGCGCAAGCTCCGCCGCGTGGTCCGCTGTCAGCGCGAGCAAGCGCTCCGTGCGCGTCGCGCTCCAGCTCAAGTCGTAGCGCCGCTCGAGCGCGCGCCGGTCGGCCACGTAGCGCTCGACGTGCTCGCGCAGTTCGCTCGTCGACGTTGGCGCGGGCTGCGCCGTGCGCTCGACCCGCGGCGCGCCTTCGCGCTTGGGCGCCGCAACTCGCGGCGCTTCGACCTGCGCTGCCGAGGCAGGCGGCGCAGAACAACCGCTGAGCGCCGCCGCCAGAATCCAACCCGTGCCACGTTGCGCGCGAATGCGAAGCCTCATGGGCTCCAAGCTACGCAGCCAAGCGAGCTCGGCGCCAGCGCACTTCTATTTCGGCTAGCTCCGCACGCGCGTCGCGCCCGAACGGCGCGGCAGCTGACGAGAGTATGGACCGCTCGTGCGCTGCACTGTTGGGCGCCCGCAATTCGCCTAGCGCTTCTCTCCGTCGAGCAGCGGCCGGTGCTGGCGGTAGATCGCGAGGGACGCGGGCGGCAGGAACTGGCTCACATGATCTCGGTAGCGGTAGAGCAGTCGTTCGAGCTGCTCCGCAGACTCGATCTCGGCGTCGTCCAGCATGCCTTCGAACTTCGTGACGAGTAGCGCTTCCGCCGCTTCAACCGGCGACTGAGTGGCAAGCTTGACAAGTTGCGCGCGGCTCCAGACGACGCTCGGACGTGAGCGGTGATCCGGCGCTTCGCGCTCCACAAAGAACTCGCTGGAGACGAAGACGCTGAAGCCACCGATCGAGTGGCTGGCAAGTAACGCGATCTTTTGACTCACCGTCTGGAACGACGCGAGCCGTGCCTCAAGGGTGATCACGAGTCGGGCTTCATGCGCGGCGCTAGCCAAGAACGCCGCGTTGGGCACGCGCTCACGACTCGCCCGCTCCGCAACCTCCTCGAAGGCGTCCGCTCTCCCTGTGTCGGGTTCCCGCGCGCAGATCAGCATCGAGTACTGCCGCAACCTGATCGGAGCGGCGGTGTCAACGACTCTCATCCGGAAGTACTCGAGAGGCTCGCCTGAGCGGTAAATGGCATCCAGGGCCTCCAGAGATAGTTGGTGGAAGCGAGTGTCGGAGGCATAGGACTCGGCGACAACACGCAGCAGGGGGACAAGCCCGCTCTCAGCGGCACGCCCACACGCTCGAACGAGCGCGATCGAATCCGCGAAATCCACCTCCGAGTTCGGCACGGGGCGGCTCGGCGCCGAGGCTCGTTCCGCGAGCGCTGCCAGGCGCGCGCGCAGGTCCACGACGGCTGGCGCTTCGACTCGAACGGCGCCCGACAAGTCCGTGGGCGACCCTTCCACGTGCGTCGAGCGAGTTGGCGGAGGCACGGCGCAGGCGACGGCGGACATGAGCGCGAGAGGCGCACACCAGACGCTGCGGCTGAATTGGAAAGGCGCCATGAAGTGAAACTCTACTCAGCCGTTCGACGCCGCTTCGAAAGTGCGATGCAAGGAAACGAACTCGGGCTGCCCTTGGGCAGCCCGAGAGTGACGTGCTCGTGCGCTGCTGCGCAGCGTGCGAGTTACGCGGCTTGCTCGGCCGCGATCAAGGTTGCATCGTCATCAGAACAGCGTTCGAGAGGTTGGTCGTCTTCGAGGCCGGCGGGTCGCGGAGGTAAGCCTCGGTCGTCTGCGGTCCTCCGCAGACGAACCCGGGCTGCCCTTTGGCAGCCCGGGTAGAGACGTGCTCATGCGCTGCTGCGCAGCGGGCGAGTTACGCGGCCCGCTCGGCCGCGATCACGGCTGCATCGTCATCTCGATAGCGTTCGAGAGGTTGGTGGTCTTCGAGGCCGGCGGGTCGCGGAACCACGCCTGCGTGAACAACTTGTCGCCAGCCGTGAACGGCAGACCGATCGCGCTGGGGAAGACGTTGAAGAAGTTGTTCAGGTCGACCGCGAAGACGCCGTTGCACTGGTTGATGGTCCCGTTCGAGTTCTGCGGGAAGGTGCGTTGGACCGGCGACTTGACGCAGAAGAAGCTCGTGCTGGTCGCGGACCAGGGCAGCGGCGTGAAGCCCGTGTTGTCCAGGCCGTAGAACACCAAGCCCTGCTTCTGGCCTTCGACGTTCGCGACGTTGATCGTGCAGGGCGTGGCCTGCGAAGCGCTCGGCTGAGCGCTCGCGCTGATCGTGGCGTTGCAACCGTTCGTGCTCGTGCTCGACGTGCAGTACGGCGTCGGAGTCGGCGGCGTGCAGTTGTAGCGGAACGTGCCGTTCCACACGCGCGGCGTGATCGGCGCTCCGTTGAACAGCGTGGCCTGGGACTTGCCGAGCGTCAGAGTGAGGTCCGCGTTCGAGTAGGACTGGTTCGCGCCGTTGCCGTTGGTGTAGCTGTGACCCGCGCCGATGATGCGCAGCGCCATGCCGGTGACGCCCTGGGGCAGCAGGAAGTCGGGGAACTCGACGAGCGAGCCGCCGGCAACGTTGTTGCCGACCGACACGCCGCCGCCCGTCGCCCGCAGCGTCCAAGCCGCTGCGTTCTGCTCCGAGCCGTCGTAGGTGCCCGGCTTGGTCCAGATCTCGACCGTGAAGGGCGTGCCGACGGTGGCGTTGGCGTTCGTGTTGATCTGCGCGAACGAGATGCCGGCGGGGTTGAGCACGTTGACGTCGAAGTACACCGCGCTGTTCGTGCCCAGGCCGTTGCCGCCCGTGAACGGCACCGTCGTGATCGACGCGCCGCTGCAGGGCGTCGGGGCCACGCCGAGGTCGTTGAACACGTTGAGCGCGCTGTACGGACCGACGCCGGCGGCGTTCTTGCCGCGCACGCGCCACAGGTGCGAGCCCGGCGCCGAGGTGTAGACAAAGCTGTTGGCCGCCGCGTTGAACACCACGCCGTCGACCTCGACGTCGTAGGCGGTGGCGCAGTTCACAGCTGACCAGTTCAGCGTCACGCTCGGCCCGAACAGCGCGGCGTTGTTGGCCGGCGTGGCCAACGTCGGAGCCGCGCTGGGCGCCGACGGCGTGCCGGGCGTGCCGAAGCACACGTCGAAGCCCGTGAGCGTTCCGACGTCGACCGCGGCCCAGTCATAGACCGTCAAGGTCCAAGTGCCGGTCGCAGCAGGCACCGCGTCGAGGCGCGTGTTGTCGATGCCGTTGGTGCCGGAGGGCCAAGAGTTGGCGGCGGCGCCGAAGAACTGCTCGTACGCGCCGGGGGTGAAGACCGTGGGCGAGGTGCAGGCCGCCGGGAACGCCAACGCGCTCGAGCCGACGCACTGCGGGATGATCGTGTAGTCGCCGCCGTACTCGCACGAGAAAATGGTGCCGGTCGGCGTCGTCGCGCGGCACAGCAGGTTCGTCGTCGCGCCGGCGGGCGACGTGAGCACGAACTGCAGGTCGCTCACATACGTGTGGTTGAGTCCGAGCAGCTTGACCTCGGTGACGTGCGTCGCACCGGCGGGAATCGACGCGACGTTGAGGGCGAAGCTCACCGGCGAAGTCGGAAGGACCGTCGGGAACGTGCCGCCGCCGCCCGTGCCGGTCGCGGGGAACGCGCCGCCGGCGCCGCCGGTGACGCAGCCGATGGTCTGGGCGTTGGCGCCGGCTGCGAACGCAGCGAGTGCGGCAACGATGGAGAAGTTTCGAAGAGCTCGTTTCATGGAGTGAGTTGTTGGTTCGCGAACGCAAGTCCGCCCGGGGGAGAGTGGCGACCGCGGGCCTGATCCCGCGGCCGTCCTTCTACGTGAAGAAAATCCTAACCGACGTTGCGCGCCGGACTCGGCGAGGCGCGGTTCAAGCGACGCAAGAGGGTTGGTCAACTCAGGGTGTTCACGACGGAGAGCAACGCCAGCGCTGCCCACACCGCCGACCCCAGCACGCCAACCAACCAAATCCAGCGCGACCAGGCGCGCGGAGCGGCGAGGAACAGTCCCAGCGCAACCGCAGCTGCGGCGCTGGCGATCCAACTCGCCTCGGAGGCGACCGTGGCCATCGTGCAGTCCGCGTGCCCGAGCAGGTGACCGGCCCACGGTCCGAGCAGCGGCGTGAACGGAGTCGTCCAGCTTGGGGCCATGAGCGTGCTCAAGGCGCTCACGGCCAGAAGCGGCGCGAGCACGAACGCGCGCTGCCAGCGTGTCGCCGACGTTCGATGTGCTACGGCGGTCGAGGCGCTCATCAACGCACGTACTCCTCATCGGCGTAGCGCAACGAAAGCGCCGCGCCCTCGCCCTTGACCTTCAACTCGCTCGCTTCGGTCCAGGTGAACACGACGAGCGCGTCGCCGACTCCGCCGAGCACGCCGCGCGTCACCGGACCATTCGGCGGCCCCCACTCGATGCGCACCGCGGCGAGTTCGCCCTGCGCCTCGATCACGATGCGCCGGCCCGAGCGAGCGACGTACGCACCCACCAACGCGTCGCGGCGCGCCACTTCGAGCGGCGGCGGCGGCAGCGGCGGCGCTTTGTCGCCGCACAGCAGCGCCTCCAGCGCGTCGGCGAGTGGCCGACTCGGCGCCGCGTCGTCGTTGCACAGCACGATCACAGCGCCGTCTTGGTCGGGCAGGCGTCGCAACTCGCAGGTGAAGCCGCGCACGTCGCCGCCGTGCGACTGGCGCAGACGTCCGTTCGGTCCGCGGAACACGCGCCAACCGAGCGCGTAGCTCTCCAGGCCCGGCTCGAAGATGCGCCGCTTGGCGGCTTCGTCGACGAGCGCTTTCCCCGCGAGCGCGCGGTCGAAACGCCACAGGTCCCACACGTTGGTGACGATCCCGCCCATGCCGCGGTACTGCAGGCCGTACGCGCCGTACGGGTGCTCGAGCGCCGAACGCGACGGGCCGCGGGATGAGCGCCCGACCGCAACCGTCGCGCGCGCCGGCGCCTTGTCTCCGGTGAAGCACGTGAACTTCATGCCGGCCGGTTCGAACACGCTGGCGCGCAGTTGGTCCACGTAGCTCTTGCCGCTCGCCTCGGCGATCACTTCGCTGAGCAGCGCGTAACCCTGATTCCAGTACTCGAAGTGCGAGCCGGGCTCGTGAACCGGCCCGCCGCGCAACACCGAACGCAGGAACGGCTCGAGCTCATCGCCGCCGCCTTCGCTGTTGCTCGCCGGGATTCCGGAGGTGTGCTGCACGAGGTGCTGCAGCGTGATCCTCGCGCAGTTGTCCGGCACGGGCTTCAAGTGCTCCGCGAGCGGGTCGGCGAGCTTCAACTTGCGGCGCGCCTCGAGTTGCACGAGCGCGAGCGCGGTGAAGGGCTTGGTCGCGGAGGCGATCTCGAACAACGTGTCCGGAGTCAGGCGCGCCGGCTTGCCGTGTTCGAGCGGCCCGGCGGCGACGGCGGCCACGACCTCGCCCTTGCGCGCCGCGAGCACGGCGCCGCTGAAACCCTGGCGCTCCGCCGCTTCGACGTAGCGCGCGATCGACGCGCCAGCTTCGCCCTTGGTGACAACGCCCCCGCCCTTGCCCTGCGGCAGAAGCGGGATGACAGCAAGCAACAGGTGGGCAATCACGGTCGCCTCTTCTCTAGTGCGTTTGCGCGCGGAACTGCGCGTACTCTACGCAGAGCATGAACAAGCGCGAATTCCTCGGCGGCGCGGGTGCGATGGCGGCCCTGTTCAGCTCGGGCGCGTGGGCGCGTTGGTCTGCGCTCGAGCCGCAGCAACTCGCGCGCGCCGAGGACTTCTGGTCGCAGTTGCGCGGGCGCTACCGGCTGCGTGAGGACTACATCAACCTCGAGAACGGCTACTACTCGATGATGGCCGAGCCCGTGCTCGAGGCCTTCGTCGAGCGTGTGCGCGAAGTCAACTTCGAAGCCGCGCGCTTCTTCCGCACGCGCGCCGAGGCCGAGCGACTCGAGACGCGCACGGCGCTGGCGCGCGTCGCCGGTTGCGACGTGAGCGAGCTCGCGCTGACGCGCAACACGACCGAGTCGCTGGACCTCGTGATCGCGGGCCACGACTGGAAGCCCGGCGACGAAGCGGTGATGTGCGACCAGGACTACGGGACGATGCTCGCGATGTTCGAGCAGGTCGCGCGCCGCTGGGGCGCGGTGTGCAAGCGTGTTGCGCTCCCGCTGCATCCAGCGTCCGACGACGAGCTCGTCGAGCTGTACGCAGCCGCAATCGGCGAACGCACGCGCCTTGTGATGCTCAGCCACATGGTGAACATCACGGGGCAGATCCTTCCGGTCGAGAAGCTCTGCGCCATGGCGCGCTCCAAGGGCGTCGCGGTGATGGTCGACGGCGCGCACGCCTTCGCGCAGCTCGAGTTCGTGATTCCCAAACTCGGCTGCGACTTCTACGGCGCGAGCTTGCACAAGTGGCTCGGCTCGCCGCTCGGCGCGGGCCTCCTGTGGGTGCGCAAGCCGCGCATCGCCACGCTCTGGCCGCTGCTCGCACCGCCTCCCGGTCGTGCGCAGGACGACATCACGCGCCTCAACCACATCGGAACGCATCCGGCGCACACCGACCTCGCGCTGCGCGCTGCGATCGCCTTCCACGAAGAGATCGGCGTCGCGCGCAAAGAGGCGCGCCTGCGCCATCTGCAGCGTTACTGGACGGACAAGGTGCGAGGACGAGCGAAGATCGTCCTCAACACGCCCAGCGCGCCGGAGCGCTCGTGCGCGATCGCGAATGTCGGCGTCGAGGGCCTCGCGCCGGCCGAGCTCGCGCGGCGCCTGTTCGAGGAGCACCGCATCTACACCGTGGCCATCGACACGCCGAGCGTGCGCGGCGTGCGGATCACGCCGCAGCTGTTCACGAGCGAGGCCGAGCTCGACGCGCTCGTGCGGGCATTGCTGGCGCTCGCGGCGTGACGGTCCGGGCCCGCGAGCGCGTCGAACCGTGCATCGGGGCTAGGCGGGCCGCACGCGCGCCGACCAACCGCCAAGAAGCGAACGCGTGAAACGCCGGGGCAGGTGCACTGTAGTCGCAGCCCCATGGACAACTCGGATCCGCGCAATCCCTTCGAAGCCCCGCAGGCGGCGATGCCCGGCGGCGGCCCGACTCGGCCCTGGAGTCCGGTCGGAGCGCTCAGCTTCGGCTGGAACGCCATCGTGCGCGACCCGCTGAGCGTGCTGCTCATCTTCGTCGCGCAACTGGTCGCCGCCGCGCCCGCGATCTGCGGCGCGCTCGTGGCCGTGCTCGCGGCTCAGACGGGCGACGACACCGTCGCCGCCCTCGGCATCGTGCTCTACATCGCGAGTGTCGTGCTGGTCGGCCTTCCGCTTTCGCTGTGGGTCGCCGCGGGAACGGCGCGCTACAGCCTGCTCAAGGCGCGCGGCCAACGCGCAGACTTCGCCGACTTCTTCCGCGCGCCGTTCTGGAGCGCGCTCGGCGCCGCGCTGCTGATGGGCGTCGGAATCTTCTTCGGCGTGTTCTTGTGCATCGTGCCGGCCGTGATCCTCGCGCTCGGCCTCTACGTGTGGCAGTTCGTGCTCGCCGATCGCCGCACAGGCCCGCTCGAGAGCTTGGTCCAGTGCTGGAAGCTCACCTCGGGCCACAAGCTCGAGCTGCTTGTCTTCGTGCTGCTCGCCTGCCTCGTGTCCTTCGCGGCGACCGTGGCCGGACTGTTGATGTGCCTGGTCGGCGTGCTCGTGACCGCGCCTGCGGCTTTCGCGCTGATCAGCATCGCTACGGCGTACATCTACCTCAGGCTCAACGGCGAGGCGCCGGTCGAAGTCGCCTGATCAACTCTCGCTGCACGAACAAGCAGGCGCGCGGAGCCCGGGCTCCGCGCGCCTGCTTTCCTGCTTGCAGCGCGACTGGGCTCGCGCCGCGCGCTCACTTCGCCGGCGGCGCTGCCTCACCGATCGTCGCGCCCTCGCTCTCGCTCGCGACGAGCACCGCGTAACGCGCGGCGTTGCTCACGCCCTCGCCGGAGAGCGACACGTAGTCGAAGCGTCCGCGCAGGTCGGTGTAGCCGTCCTTGTGGAAGCGCACGACTCCGTCGTCGCCGCGTGCGTAGACCTTGACGTACGCCTTGGGCAGCGGCTTGCCGCTGACGGAGCTCGTCACCGCGAGCTGGCCGGCGTTCTCGAGCCACTGCACGCGCAGCGAGCCCTGCAAGCACGGCTTGCGCCGCACGAGCGCGCCCGCGCGCACTTCGATCAACACGTTGGCCGTGCGGAACTCCGCGGGCAGCTCGAAGCTGTGTTCGGCTGCGCCGCTGGGCAGTTGCAGCGTGTCGGAGCGCTTGGGCTTGATGAACGCGAACGCGCCGGAGTCCTGCTGCACGAACGGATTGCTCGAGAACAGGAATTCGATGTCCATCGGGTAGTAGCTGACCTCGCACGCGGCGAGGTTCGCGTAGCCGAGCACGACGCGCGAGCCGGCCAGCTCGAGCGACAGCGCGGGTTCGCTCGCCGCGAGCGCGTTCTGGCGCTGGTCGCGGTCGCGCGGATCGCCGACGAGCGGCTTGGCGCCCGACAACTCGTCGAGCTGGCTGAGCACGTCGCCGAACATGCTGCGCCAGCGCGCAACCGGGTACGTGCGGTACGCCTCGGCGATCGGGCGCGCAGCCTGCGGAGTGTCGCCGAAGAACGCGAGGTACGCGCGGAAGTAGTCGTATTGCAGGCGCGTGTTGAGCGCCGCGGCGTCGACCTTCGCGAAGGCCGCCAGCGCCTCTTCGATGCGGTCCTGGAGCAGCAGGTAGTACGTCGCGCTCATCCAGTCGTGCGCGTCGAGCGCCGGCCGGTGCGTGAGGATCCACAGGAAGCGCTGGTACTGCGCGGCGAACTCGGAGTTGAGGATCTCGCGTTGCCGCCCGAAAGGATGTGCGCGCGGGTTGACGAGCGGGTCGAACTCGAGCTGCTCGTACGCGCGGCGCGCGACCGGGTCGATGCGCACGAGCGGCGTATCCAGCCACGGCCCGCTGTTCGCGCACAGTCCAGCTTGGAACGGCAGGTACTCGCGCGCGCCGGCCGTGTCGCGGTGCCGCACGGAGTACGACCACAGCACGTCGTCGTAGCGCATCCGCTCGCGCAGCAGCTTGAGCGTCGCGTCGTAGAACGCACGTTCGCGCATGCGCCAGGCGATGCGGGCAAGGTCGATCCGCTGCAGGTTGGCTTGCGCGAGGTACGCGAGCACCTGCTCCGAGCTGCCGCGCTGCGACACGTACTCCCACGAGGTCGTGTCCGCCGCCGCGGGTTCGGCCGCGACCACGATCGTCGCGGGCTGGGCGGCGGCCGCGATGCGACCGTTCTCGGCCACGTGCACGGGATAGTGCGCGAACTTCCCGGGCGCGGGGAAGTAGAAGCCGTACTCCACGCTCTGCGTGCCGTACGCGCCGATCTGCACGCGTTCGCCGCGCGTGCGGCGCGCGCCACCGAGCGGGATCGAGCCGGCAGGAACTTGCAGCAAGAGCTCGACTTCGCGCGGCGTCGAGCTGGGATTGGTGACCACCACGCGACAGCCGTAGGGAACCGCAACGAGGAACTCGCCGCGCACGAGCTTGTCGCGCTGCTGCGAACCGACGAACTCGAAACGGTCGTCGAGGCGCACGAAGTCCTGGCTGACGAGCAGCGGCGCCGCAGCGTCCGCGGACTCGAGCTCGCGCAGGTCCTTGCGCGCCACGAGCAGTCCGTTCGCCGCGGTGAAGTACGTGCGGCCCTTGCGCGACTCGACTTTGTGCGCACCGGCCTCGAAGGGCAGGTCGAGCAACGCGAGCGCGAGCAGCATCTCGTTCGCGTGCCCGCTCGCCGCCATGAAGTGCTTCGAGACGAAGGGCGCGTTCGCTCCGCTCTTCGCGAAGTCGAGCCAGAAGGCGTTGACGGTGACCAGGTTCGCGTTGTGGTCGCTCGCGCGCCGGCCGAAGTAGTTGGTCTCGGCGAACACCGCCGTCGTGGCGAGCGGTTGGTAGAGGCGTCGCACCGCCGCGCGGCGCTGCTTGTCCTGCTCCAGGTCGAAGCCGAGCGTGACCACGCTGTCCCCACCCGGACCGCTGGCCGCCGGACCTGGACTGGCGGGTCCCGACGGCTCCGCAACGGCGGACTCACTCTCCTCCGCAACCTCCTGGCGTTCGTCGGACTTCCGCTTCGCGTCCGCGCCGGGCTTGCCGGCCGGCGCCATCGGCGCCGCTGTGGGCGGAGGCGCGCCGGGCGCGTACTTGGCGGCATCGAACTGCGCTTGCGCGCCTTGCCCGATGAAGAACTCGTCGCTGCCCACGAGCCCGCCCGAGGTATCGCGAGAGAGGTCGCGGCCCGCGAGCGCCACGGAGAAGCGCCACTCGTCGCGCGCGACATCCGGCGGCACGAGTTCGAACAGCTCCTGCACGTGGCGCGTTCCACTCGCCGCGCGACCGGGCAGGCGCTGCGTCAGCAGGATGCGCTCGACGATGTTGAGCTGCGCGAAAGCCCACGGCTCGAGGTAGCGCTCGAGCGGCTCGCCGAGCAGCCAGTGGTCGAGGAAGGTCTTGTCGCGCTTGTTCGCGAGGTGCGGACGCACGACGGCCTCGAAGAAGGCCGGGTCCTTGCGCGCGAGGAACAGGTTCAGCTCGTGGCAGGCGTACTGCGAGTAGCGCGCGCGCTGCTCTTCGGGCGTGAGCTTGGGCCAGCGCGGCAAGAACTCGAACTGGTCGAGCAGCCCGCCGTCGACCGTGCGGAAGTAGCCGAAGACGTCGTCGAGCGCGTCGTAGGTCTTCGCGCCGCCGCTGGCGCGTTCGTCGAACTCGAGCGTCGCCCCGGACGCGACGAACTCGACGCTGCGTTGCTCGCTCAGGCGCCGCGCGACGTCCAGCGACGACGCGAGCCGCTGCTCGCGCACGCGCAGCGGTTGTGCGGGAAGTGCGAGCGCGCGGTAGGCGCGCTGGCGCGCGTCGAGCGCGAGCACGTGGACGTGCTGGCCGTCGCCGAGCTGCGCGAGCGGCACGCGCACCACGCCCTGTGCGTCCGGCCGCAAGTTGGCCGCGAGACCGCGCGTGCCGTCGAGGAAGTCGAAGTTCGGAACGCAGGAGGGATGCATGCCGGAGGCGCCGGGGCTGCCCGACGTGGCGCCGCCGCGCGCGCGAGTGTCTTTCTTGCCGCCAAAGCGGCCCCCGTACGCGCCACCCGAGCCACTTTGGTCCGCCGCATTCGTCGAGCTCACGTCGAGCGCGAAGCGGTTCAGCAGCAAACTCGGCCGCGCGAGCAGATTGCCCGGGAACTTGCGCGCGAAGCGCCGCTCGAGGATGTAGCGGAACTCGTCGCTGATCGCGCGCCCGCTGCGCAGGTCGCTCTGCTCCGCACCGAGCGCAAGCTCACTCAATTCGAGCTGCGGACCGCCCCAGAATGCGTCGAAGACATCGAACGCCGGCTCGTAGCGCGTGCTGAAGACGTGCACACGCGCGTCGGCGCCCGCGCCGCCCAGTTGGACGACGAGCGTGTCGCCTTCGACGCGCACGGCGCCGATGCCGAGCGTCGTCGTCGGCCCCAGCTCGAGCGCGCGCTGCGCTCCGAGCGCCCAACCGTCGCGCGCGACGCCGTTGGTCACGCTGACGAGCACCTGCGCGCCCGACTCGTGCAGCACCAATCGGTAGTCGCCGGGCGCTAGCTCGCGCAGCTCCAGGAAGCCGCCCGCGAGCGCGAGCTTGTTGTACGCATCGCGCAGCGCAAGCTCGCCGCGCACTTCGAGGAGCGAGACTGTTTCGCGGCTCAGCGGCGTCGAGTGCGGGTACGGTACGCGAAGCGTCTGGCCACGCACGGCGTGGAGCACTCCGGGCAGCGACGCGCGAGCATCGTCGAGGCGCCAGCCGGAGACATTCCCCGCGAATCCGTTGGTGCGCACGGCCTCGATCCCGCCGAGCGCACCCAGGCGGATGCGTCCCGCGGCGTCGGTCATGAGCGTCACGTCGAAGTCGTCGCGATAGTCGCGGTGTGAGAAGGTCAGACGCATCACGTAGTCCGCGTACGGCTCGCCGTTCTTGCCGAGCATGTCGACGAACCAGCCTTGGTCGTCGCGGCCGAGCAGCGGGCACTTGATCCCGCCCTGCGCCTCGATCTGGTTCACCGCGAGTTCGCGGCTCTGCGCGGAGAGCTCCACGGGATTGCCGTCGATCGAGCCGGTCACACGCCCCGCGAGGCTCACCGTCAGGCTGCGCAGGCGCTGCGGCACGGCGATCTCCTGCACGAGTTCGCCGTTCGCGTTGAACGCGAGCCCGCGCAGGTGGAGCGACGACGGCACGCCGTCGAAGTCGACGGTCTTGATGGTCAGCACCGACGATTCGAGCAGCGCGAGGCTCGCCGCTTGGTCCGCGATGTACAGGTGCGGCCGCACCAGGAGCCGCGCGGTTTCGCCGCTGCGCAGCGACTCGCGCTCGACGAAGCTGTCGAGCTCCAGACGCAAACTCTCGCCGCGGTGTTCGAAGTGTTCGAGCGCGACACGCGCGCCCGCTTGCACGACGAGCGGCTTGCGGCCCGGGCTCGCGCTGAAGGGCAGCACGATCTCGCCGCGCTCGTCGGCCTCGAGTTGGCGGCCTTCGAAGTGCAGCCGCGCGTCCTTGTGGTGCACGCCGCGTTCGTCGAGCACGCGGAACACGTGGCCCGCGGCGCCGATGCGTTCAGCGAGCCGCAGGCCGCCCTTGCGCACGACCGCGCGGCTCGCCGCGCCGTTGCCGATGAACTCGATCACGAACACGCCCGGCCGCGCGAGCTGCGGGAAGGCGAAACGCCGGCGCACGCGGCGCAGCGGACTGTCGTCGTACGTGTACGTCGCCTCTTCGTTCGCGACCAGGCCGTCGAGCTCCAGCGTCGCGTCGATCTCGCGCTTCTGCGCGGCGTAGAAGTTGAGCGCGTGGATCTCGTAGACCTTCACGAGCAGCGTCGAGACGTTCTTGACGTCGAGTTCGAGCTCCACCGGCGCGTCGGCGTCGAACTGCTCGCGCTGCGTCGGCGCGAAACGCAGCTCGACGCGCTGCTTGAGCGCCTCGTACGCGGCCGGATCGTCGAGCAGCGCGTACCAGCGCTCCATGTCGCCCTGGCCGGCGAGGATCTTCGTCTCAGCGAAAACGCGCGCGAGGTAGCGCGGCTCCACGAGTTCGTCGAAGGCGGACGTGTCCGCGGCGCCGACGAGGAAGTGCTCGAGGCAGGCGCGCACGAGCGGCTCGTCGTCGCCCACGTTCGCCCAGCCCGTCGGGTGAGCGCCGCTCAGGTCCGCGACCTCGCCGCGGCCTGCGCGCTCGAGCAGGCGCGGGTGCGTGACCGCGCTCGAACGCGGCAAGCGCAAGTACGCGCGAAGCCGCTCGAGTTCGAGCTCGCCCGCAGCGAGGTCGTGCGCGAGCCGGTGGTGCAGCACGTGCGCCTTGAGCGAGTTGAACGCGCCCGACAGGCGCGCCGTGAAAGCCTCGAGGCGTTCGAGGTGCGCGTGGCGCACGCTCAGGTCGAACTGCCCGTCTTCGTCGGCGCCGGGCGCGAGGCGCTCCACCCACGAGGCGACGAACTTCGCGTTCCCGAGCAGCTTGGGCTCGAGCCGCGCGCACTCCTCGAGTTGTTCGAGCGTCAGCAGCTTGTGGATCTCGAGCGCGCCGAACGCGCTGGCGTCGCGCAGCGCCAATTGACACACGACCATTTCCGGAATTCCGGGCAGATCGGCGCGGCGCAGGCGCTGCAGCAGCCGCGTGAGGTCTTCGTCGCTGAGCTGGCTCCCCACGAGGCGCGAGAGAGCAGCGCCGCGCACGCCGTTCACCGGATTGCCGTGGCGCTGTGCGGCGCGTCGCAGCCAGGCCGCTTCGCTCACCAGCGCGGCGTCGAGCGACGTCGGCAGGTTCGGCTTCTCGCCCGACGCCTCGCGCTCGTGCTGGAAGCCGAGCCCGAGCTCGTTCTGCAGCCAGCTCCAGGTCGGCTCGGGCTGGCGCGCGAACTCGAGCAACTTCTGGCGGTGGTCGATCTCGATCCAGCGCTGCGTGCGGCCGTGGCGCTGCTCCCAGGCCGCGAGCAACGGCGCAACCGCCGCGAGATCGCCGGCGTGCTGCCGCTCGAGGCACGAGTAGTACGAGTGCTCCTCGCTGCCGGGGATCAAGAGCTCGAGCAGCGCGCGACGGTCGGCCGCGAACGCGAACTGCTCGTCGAAGTTGTACGGCTGCTGGGTCCCCGGCGCCTGCCAAGCCGCCGCCGCACCCGCGCACAACACCCACGCCGCCACACAGGAGAGACCACGTTGCATCATCGTTGTCGAATCGCTTTCTCGTTGCGCTCGTCGCGCCGCTCACTCGCCGCGCAGCGCGGCTGCGCGCGAGGTGAACTCTAGCCATCGGCCGTTCTCACGAGCACGCGGCCCCAGCACGTCCGACGTGGACTTGCTGGCGCCGCGGGCTCCGAGCGGGCCCTCCAACGCCACGAGCTAGTGCGGTGTTGGGCAGAACTCACAGCTCGCGTCGGCAACGCCGCGCCGAGCACCGGGTTCAGTCGCAATGCACCGTGAAGGACGCCCGGCTCGCCCGCTATCCTCGGCCGCTTGACCTTCCACGCCTCGATCCCGCCTTCGCGCGCTCCTCTAGCCGCAACCTCCACCGCCGCCACAGCCGCCATGACTCGACTCCACGCCGTCGCGAACCTCGAAGCCACGCTCGCCAAGAAGCACGACTACGACGCCCTCGTGGTCGTCGCGCACGATCTCGCGGCGGTTGCGCAACCGCTCGTCGCCCAGGCCTTCGCCACCGCGCGCGCGCTCGACGCCAAGGCCGCGGGAGCGCTTTCGCTCGTGCCCTGCCAGGGCGCGCCCGGCGGCCGCGTGGTGCTCGCCCCCACCGGGCCGGTGCAGCGCGACCACGACGACGTGCGCCGCTACGCCGAAGCCGCGCGCAAAGGACTGCTGCGGGCGCGTGACGCCGGCGCGGTGAAGCCGCTGGTCGTGCTCGCGCCGCCGCCCGCGGATGCGCGCCACGCCAACGCCGCGCGCGTCGCGGCGCTGGGCGCGCTCGGCGGGCTGTGGGAGCCGCTCGAAGCGCGCGAAGCCCGCGGCGCAGGCGTCGAACCGGTGCAGTCGATCGGCTGGTGCGTGCTGAACGGCGCGTTCGAGGCCGCCGACGCGGCCTGGGTCGAAGCCGCCGAAGCCGGCCAGCGCCTGGCGCGCGACCTGTGCGGCACCGAGCCCGAGCGCATGGCGCCGCCGCGTTTCGCCCAGTACTGCGTCGAGGCCTTCAAGGGCAGCGGCGTCAAGGTGCGCGTGATCGACCAGCAGAAGGTGCTCGCCAAGGAGTACCCGCTGCTCAGCGCCGTCGCGCGCGCGAGCCTCGAGGTCGAGCGGCATCGCCCCTGCGTCGTGCGGCTGGAGTACACGCCCAAGGGCAAGGTCGAACAGACGCTGCTGTTCGCCGGCAAGGGCCTGACCTACGACACCGGCGGCGCGGACCTCAAGGTCGGCGGCGCGATGGCGGGCATGAGCCGCGACAAGGGCGGCGCGGCGGCGGTGGCGGGCTTCATGCTCGCGCTGGCGAAGCTCGGCGCGCGCGGCGTCAAGGTCGTCGCGGAGTTGGGCGTCGTGCGCAACTCGATCGGCGCGGAGAGCTTCGTCACCGACGAGATCGTCACAAGCCACGCCGGCGTGCGCGTGCGCATCGGCAACACCGACGCGGAGGGCCGCCTGGTGCTCGCCGACCTGCTCTCCCACCTGCGCGTCGAGGCCGCCAAGGCGACCGCGCCGCGCCTGTTCTCGGTCGCCACGCTGACCGGCCACGCCGGGCGCGCTGTCGGCCCGTACAACATCGCGCTCGACAACGGTCCGGCGCGCTCGAACGGCGTCGCCGAACGCCTGGCCGCGCAGGGCGAGCTGTGGGGCGACCCGTTCGAGCTCTCGCGCCTGCGCCGCGAGGATTTCGATTTCGTGGCGCCGCGCACCAAGGCCGACGACGTGCTCTCGTGCAACAACCTGCCGTCCTCGGGCACCGCGCGCGGCCACCAGTTCCCGATGGCGTTCCTGGCGATCGCCGCGGGGCTCGACAAACACGGCAACGACTCGTCGAACCCGCTGTGCTTCACGCACATCGACATCGGCGGCAGCGGCTGCGAAGGCGGCGACTGGCAACACGGCCGTCCCTCGGCGCGACCGGTCGTGGCGCTGCTGGCGACCTACGCCTGAAGCGCGGGCGGAAATCGCGGGCGAAAGCGCCGTGGGTGGCGCGCCACTTGCTGGCGCGGCGCGCCCCCTACCTTCCGCTTACGGAGTCGAACATGCAGCTCAAGCGCGCCATCGCCGTCCTCGCACTCGCCGCCCCGCTTTTCGCCGCCGGAACGCTTGCCAAGAGTTCGGCGCTGCTCGCGCTCACGACCAACGGTGAGTTCGTGGAGCTCGACGCCGAAAGTGGGAAGAGCTCGAAGCTGGGCGCGAGCGTCCGTACGGGAGGACACCTGATGGCGAGCGATGCGCTGCTCCTGCCCGGCAAGCGCGGGGTGCTGATCACGCAAGTGGAGATCGGGGAGAGCAGCGCCCAGACGCGTGTGCTGCGCCTCGCGCTCGACTCGGGCAAGACGCTGGAGTCCTGGCCGCTGCTCAACGGTTCCCACGACGCGCTGTGCCAGGACGGTCCGCAGCACGCGCTCGCGGTCGGAGGCGCCAGCCGTCCCTTGAAGCTGATGCGGCTGGACCTCGAGCAGCGTTCGACGAGCGAGCTGGCCAAGCTCGACAGTCGCCTGTGGATCACGAGCCTCGCCTTCGACTCCCAGGGACAGCTGTGGGGCCTGCACATGCGCACTCCGGAGCTCGACCACGACGCGTTGGTGCGCTTCGATCGCGCCTCGGGCGCAGCGCTGGAGATCGTGCGGCTGGGCCTGCCGACGCTCGCGCTGGCGCTCGAGATCGACGCGCGCGGGCGCTTCTTCGTCGCGGCCGACCACGACGCCCTGCACGAAGTCGACCCCAAGTCGGGCAAGGCCCTGCGCTCGATGCGCACGGAGTCCATGCGCATCATCGCGCTGGACCCGCTGTGAGCGCCGCGAGTGGGTTGATTCGAAAGTCCGCCGCAGATGTCAGGTGATTCGGCGCTCCCCGCAAGGCGCGAGGATTCCAGGCGACCTGAATAGGTCGCCGAACCGGAGCAACGCCGCCAGGGGCGGCGAGGCCAGCGAGATCTTCGACGAAATTCGGAAACCAGGACACTAGATGAAGAGCGCTTGAGCGAAAGCCCGGCGCGCGCTTGACCTCGGTGCGCGAGGAAGGACAGGAGTTCTCCAGTCCCTCTTCGCGCACCGAGGCGTTTTCATGCGCTCCACCCTGCTCGCGCTGGCGTTCCGCTCCGCTCTGACCATCGCTCTCTCGGCGCTCGCAACCGCACAAACCACCTTCAGCGAAGTCCACCCGATCTTCGTGAACCGCTGTGGCCAATGCCACGCGGTCGTGGGATTCGGCGGCTTCGACATCGGCAACCCGAACATCAGCGCCGCGTACTTCGACTCGCAGCAGGCGAGCTACTGGGCGCCGGGCCAGACCAAGGGTTTTGCGGCGTACCAGCGCATCCTCAACGGCTCGATGCCGCCCAACGGCGGATGCACCGGCAACCCGGCGCTCGACGTCGGCCTGCCGCTGTGCCTGAGCGCCGCAGAGCAGAGCCTGATCGGGCAGTGGATCGCCGACGGACAACTCGGCCCGCTGAGCAGCGCCGGCGTGAACCCGGAGTTCGACGTGCGCGTCATGGTGCAGACCGGTGCGGCGATCGCGTTCATCAACGAGGTCGGCCTCGACGACGGCGGCACGGTCGTGCTGCGCGGCGCGGACGGTCAGGGCAGCGGGTTGTTCCGCGCCAGCACCGCGGGCCAGCTCGAGCGCGTGACTCCGCCGACGAGCGCGGTGTTCGAGGGCTTGGCGGTGCAGGCCGGGCTGCCGAGCGTTGCGCTGACGCGCCGGCGCGCGGGGACGAACTTCACGCTCGAGAGCTGGCCCGTCGCGGGAGGCGCGGGGCGTGTGCTCGCCAGCGCGCCGGGCGAGTTCGACGCGCTTTCGTCCGTGTTCGACGTGGCCAGCGACGGCCGCATCGCGTTCTGGGCGCAGGTCGGCTCGACGCAACGCTTGATGGTCGGCTACGCGCCGCCGTTCGCCGTCGCCTACAGCTCGCCGTCCGGCAGCGCCTCGATGCAGGCCCCGGCGCTCGCCAGCGACGGACGCGTTGTGTTCCGCGACAACGCGGGCGCGCTGCTGCGCGCCGATCCCGCGAGCGGCGCGCTCACGCTGCTCGCTGCGAACGCGCCGGGCCTGGCGCTCTCGCCGTTCCCGCCGCAGGTCGCGCACAACGGAGAGTGGGCGCTGTTCGGCGCCGAGCGCGGCTTCGGCCCGGGCGTGCTGGCCTGGTCGAGCGCGGCTCAGCCGGGCAACTTGCTGCACGTCGCCGGAGAGCGGCTCGAGGGCGTCGACCCCGGCGCCGCGCTCACGTTGCGCGATGTGCGCAGCGTGGCGGACGGAACGGACAAGCTCACGGCGCGCGCGGTGTACGCGACCACCGTCGGTGGGCTCACCGGCTTCTACGCCAGTTCGCAGCGCCTGCGACGCGACGGCGACGGAACGCCGTACGCGAGCGGCGGCGCGTTGCGCAAGGTGATCGGCATCGGCGACACGCTCGGCAGCTCGGTGATCGCCGCGCTCAGCGTGCAGGCGCGCTTCAACGACGCCGGCGCGCTCGTGTGCACGGTTGCACTCGCCGGCGGCCCGCTGGCGGTGCTGCGCGCAACGCCGCGCGGCGGCCCCAACGGTCCCGTGCAGCGGGTGAAGCTCTCGGTCAAGCGCGTGCGCGGACCCAACGGAGCATTCGCGCCGACGTGGAGCGAGCAGCGCCTGCGGCGCGCGCTGGCGGCCGTCAACACGCTGTTCCAGCGCGAGAACCTGAGCGGCTTGCAGTTCGAACTCGCGGCGCCGCTGCTCGACCTCCCCGACCCGGGGAGCGCGCTCGGCACGGGCAGTTGGTTCGACGTCGACCCGCTGCAGTTGGGCGCGCTCGAGAACGCGGCGCAGGCTGCGCCGTTGCAGACGGGTTGGGCGACGGACGCGGTGAACGTGTACCTGGTCAACTCGCTCGGCGGCCTCGCCGGCTCCAGTGCCTTCCCGCCCGGACATCCGTGCGCCGGCGCCGTCGACGAGTTGTTGATGCTCGCGCCGCCGAGCCTCGCGCCCGCCGCCAGCCTGGACGCCTTCGCGCGCACGCTCGCGCAGCAGCTTGCGAATTACTTCGGAGTTGCGGCGACCTTCGCGAGCACCTGCACCGGCCCGGACGCCTTCGCCGCTTGCGCGTTCCCGTTTTCCACCGCCAACGGCGTCGTGCCGGGCGACGGACTGCGCGACACGCCCTTCGATCCCGACGCCAACGGCGCCGGCGATCTGCTCGCGCTCGATGCGTTCTACGCGGCCTGTCCGGACGCGCGCGTGCTCGTGCGGCGCAATCTGACCGCCGCGTATCCGGGCGAGCTGCTGCGCGCGCGCCTCAGCGCGGGCCAGGTCCGTCGGATGCGCGCCGCGGCCAGTGCGGAGCGTGCGCACGTGATCGCGCCCTGACGAGCGGGGGCGCGCACGAGGCGCGTTCCTCTTGGGGTGAGCCACGAGTCCGCCGCAGATGCAGGTGGTTCGGCGCTCCCCGCAAGGCGCCCATGCCAGGCGATCCGAATAGGTCGCCGAACCGGAGCAACGCTGCCGGGGGCGCCGAGGCGCCTGAGCTCTCCGGCGAAATCTCGGCTCGGCCCACCAGTTCGAGACGTCGGAGGCTGTGCCACGCGCGCCCGTCCCGGGTGCGGGACGCGCCGCACGGCCGGGGGCACTGCTCACGTAACGCTGCGTCGCATCTGCGCTCTTCACGCGGCGCGCGGCGCGGAGCTCGGATAGAGTTGCTGGGGTCGGGGTCCCGGGGTGCTGCAATGTCGCAGCCTCTGGACCCCGTCGGCACCTCGCCGCAGCCGTGCATCCGTAGAGGCACGCGACGCGGCGCTCTCACGCACGGAGTCATCTACACCATGAGTCGTCTCCCTATCGCCATCGCAGCCGCGTTGCTCGCCAGCAGCGCGCTCGCTCAGTCGACGCCGCAAACCGTGGCCGTCGTCGGGCCGCCCACGTACGCCGGTCGCTATGACATCACGACCGGCCAGATCATCCCGCCCATCGCCGGCGCCGTCCAAGCCGCGCCCGATGTGATCTACCGCAACACCTGCCTGCAGCCGTTCCCGGCTCAGAACTTCTACCCGATCGGCACGACCGCTCCGCTGGGCGCGAACGCGCGCCTGGTCGACGACGGTCGCGTGCCGAGCCAGAGCTCGACGCCCGCGGGCACGGTCAACACCTACCGCGTCACGCAGGTCTCCGTCGCCTACGCGACCACCGTTCCGGGCACGGCCATCGGCGGCACGGGCGCGCAGTTCATCCTGCAGGTCTTCACCGACTACGACGCGGGCGCCGACCCGGCGACGCAGGGCGCGCCGGTGCTCAACGTGATCGTGACCGGACCGGGCACGACCGTCGCCGGCCAGGCTCAGGGCTTCATCGTCGACATCCCGCTGCCCGCCGCGTTCCAGTTCAACCTCGTCGCGGACGCCGACGGCACGTTCGACAACACGCCCAACCTCGACACCTTCGGCGTGGCGTTCAGCGTTCCGGCGACGCAGGCCGCGGGCCTCGTCACCGGCCCGTACCTCGCCGGTTCGACCGCCACGTGCGTGGAAGGCAACGGCACCTACTACCTGAATCCGGGCCCGACGAACGAAGGCACCGGCCTGGGCAACGTCGGCGGAGTCACGTGGGCCAACGGCGCCGTGATCACGCCGCTCGCCCCGCCGACGATCGGCGGCCAGCCGCACGTCGGTCTGTGGTTCGAGATGACCGGCGACTTCAACGACTGCAACAACAACGACATCTCGGACGCCACCGACATCGCCGCGGGCACGAGCATCGACTCGGACGCCAACGGCGAGCCCGACGAGTGCGCCCCGGTCGTGATCATCAACCCGTACTGCACGGGCGCGACGACGACGCAGGGCTGCACGCCGCTCATCGGCGGTTCGGGCACCGCCAGCGCTTCGGCCAACTCGGGCTTCACCATCACGGTGACCCTCGCTGACGCGCAGCGTCAGGGCCTGGTGTTCTACGGCGCCGACAACAGCGGCTTCACGCCGCTGCCCTGGGCCGCGGGCTCCACGAGCTTCCTGTGCGTGAAGTCGCCGACGCAGCGCCTGCCCGGTCAGAACACCGGCGGCACGCTGACCCAGTGCAATGGTCAGCTCCAGTACGACTGGAACGCGTTCCGCGCCGCGAATCCGACTGCGGTCGGCTCGCCGTTCACCGCGGGCGACGTCTTCTACGCCCAGGGCTGGATGCGCGACCCGGCGGCGCCGAAGTCGACCAACCTCTCGAACGGTTTGGAATTCAACCTCGCGCCGTGAACTGACGCTCGGCGTCGAACAGCCTTCGACGCCGAACCGTCGCAGTCTCTAGCCGAGGCCAGTCGCTGACAGCGGCTGGCCTCGCTTGTTTTGTGCGCGGCGCCCGCGGGCGTCAGCGATCCGACGGCGCGCTCGGAACGAGCGCCAGCTCGCGCGCACGCGCCGCCAGCTCGAGCAGCTTGCTCGCGGAGTAACCGCGGTCGTGCATCCACTGCACGCGACCTTCGGCGTCGAGCAGCAGCACGCGGCCGTTCCGCGTCGGTTCGTTGCCCGTCAGCTTGGCGATCGGCTCGGCCTTCGAGCCGTAGACCGTCACGACGCTCTTCCAATCCTCCGGCGGAATCCCCGAGCGCATCCCGTCGTCGATCCAGCCCGACGCGCCGGACGCCAGCAGCCCCGGAATCGTGGGCACCTCGTAGATGCGCAGTCCCAGGTCCGCTTGCAGCAGACCGAGCAGCCAGCGGTCGAGATCGAACTGCGCCTTCTGTACGTAGCCGATCAGGAGCACGCACGCCTGCGGCGGCGGCAACTGCACGGGTTCGCCGGCCAGCGACTGCGCTTCGACGCGCGGAAAGCTCTCGCCCAGCGGCGAACGCGCGGGATAACGCGCGGCGCAGCCGGCGCCGGCGAAGGCGGCCAGTGCGGTGGCCAGTGCGAGGGCGCCGAACACGGCGACGGAGCGGCGCTTGGTGAACTGAAACATCGAGAGACCTTTCGCCGCGCCGGTGGACGCGGATGGACTGCGCGCGACTGCTGGTCGCGCGTGCCGCGCGTCAGACCGCGGCCCCCAGCCGCGCCACAACCGCCGTGTGCAGTGTACGTTCGAGCGCACTCGCGCCGGGCGGTTTCGACAACCAGGCCTCGACCCGCAGCTCGCGCGCAACCTGCTCGAGGTGTGACGCGGCGTGCCCGCTCATGAGCACGATCGCCATGCGCGGGTGAGCGGCGCGCAGGCGGCGCACGACCTCGCGTCCGTCGTCACCCGGCAAGGTCAAGTCGGCGAGCGCCACCAGCGGGCCGCCGAGTGCGTCGAGTTGCGCCGCGCGCTCCAAGGCGCCCTCGAGGTCCTGCGCAGTGGCCACGCGGTGGCCGTTGGCTGCGAGCGTGCGTGCGAGCACCTCGCGCACCTGCGGCTCGTCGTCCACGACCAACACGTTGAGCGCGCCCACGCTCACGGCGCGCGGCGCGGGCTGCGGTTGCAGCTCGAGTTCGACCAGCTTCGTCGCCTGGGCGCGGAAGGCGAGCACAAAACGCGAGCCGACGCCGGGCTGGCTCGCGACGGCGACCAGCGCGCCGTGGCGGCGCACGACGCCGAACACCACCGCGAGCCCCAGGCCGCGGCCGGGAAAGCGCGTGGTGAAGAACGGGTCGAAGATGCGCTCGAGCAGCTCGGCGTTCATGCCCTCGCCGTCGTCGCGCACCTCGATGCGCACCCAGTCGCCGACGCTCGGTGCGCCGCGCACGCGCGCGCCCGGAACGCCCAGGAGCTCCGCGATGCGCTCCAGCCGTTCGTCGCTCAGCCGCAGATCCTCGACCACCAGCTCGATCCGGCGCGCGCCGGCGTCGCGCGCGTTGACGACCAGGTTCAGGAGCGCCTGCTCGAGCTCTGCGCGCGAACCTTGGATCTGCGCCGTGGCCGGTGCGCGCAGCTCGAGCGCCACGGCGGTTCCGACCGCGGCCTCGAGCACCGGCAGGAAGGAAGCAGCGAGCGCGGCCGGTTCGAGCGCGACGAGTTCCGTCGGCTCGCCGTCGGCGTAGCTCTGCAGCTGCGCACACAGCCGCGCGGCTCGCTCGCCGGCGGCGGCGATCGCGTCGATCCAACGCTGGCGCGTCGGATCGCTCTCGCCGCCGCGCAGCAAATCCGCGTTGCCCAGCACGCCGACCATAAGATTGTTGAAGTCGTGCGCGATGCCGCTGGCCAGGAGGCCCAGACTGTCGCTGCGCTCGAGCTGACGCATGCGCTCCTCGAGCTCGGCCCGCGCGCGCGACTCGCGCTCGGCGCGTTCGATCTCGAGCTCGAGCCGCCGATTGACGGCCAGCAGCTTGGAGCGGCTGCGCAGCGCGATCGCGACGGCGAGCAGCAGTGCGCCGGCGATGCCCAGCCCCACGCCGCGCACGACGTCGTCGCGCGAACGTTGCGCGCGTTCGAGCGCTTCACGTTCGGCGCTCTGCGCTTCGAGCCGCTCGCGTTGCGCGCTGAGAAAGCGCTCCTGCAGCTCACCGTACGCGGCGTAGCGCTCGCCCAGCGCCGCGCGGTGCGCTTCCATGTCGTCGGTCAGCTCCAGCACCGCAGCGGCGTCGCGACGCGCGACGGCCAGCTGGAAGCGGTAGTCGAGCAGCGAACCGTCGAGCACCGGCATGCCGCGCCCCTCGACGAGCTCTCCGGCGAGGGTCAGCGCCGCGTCGACGCGCGGGTGCGCACCAGCCTCGAGCGCGAGCTCGAGTTCGAGCTGCAAACACGCGCCGAGCATGTCGATGAAGCCCGCCAAACGCGCTTCTTCGCGCGCGCGCGCCACCCACTCCAAGGCGCCGAGCGGATCCCCGCCTTCGTGTTGGACGCGGGCGCGTTCGAGCACGACGCGCAGGTGGGTGCGCCGGTCGCCGAGCTCCAGAGCGAGCGCGTCAGCGCGCTCGATCCGCGCGAGCTTCTCTTCGCGCGTGTGGTCCGAGCGTTCGTGGAGGTACTCGTGCATGGCGAGCCACGCGCGCCACGGCGCGAGCTCAGGCGCTTGCGCCAAATCGCGCAACTCGCCGCGCAGATCGTCGTCGACGGCGCTGCCCAGGTCGTCGATCACATGGTGCATGCAGATCACGTTGCGCAACCGCAGCCGCTGCGGTCCGCCGCGCGCGACGACCTCGATCCCGGCGGCCGCGTGCTCGAGTTCGGCCGCGGCGTCGTCGGCCAGACACGCCAGCCGCGAGCGCGCGTTGAAGTAGTTCGTGCGCAGTTCCTGCGCTGCGTCCGGCGCCAAGCCTGCCTCGACCGCCGCAACCCACTCGCGTTGTTCGAACGCGGCCGCCGGACCGTCGCGCATTCCGAGCGCGAACAGCGCCAGCGCGCAGGCGGTGCGTTGCGTCGCGACGTCGCCGGAACGCTGGCTCGCCTCGACCAGGGAGCGCGCGGTTTCGAGCGCGCGCCCGACGTCGTGCTCGAGCTCGCACTGCACCTGCTCGAAACCCAGCGTGAACCACTCGGCGCTCGCGCTCTCGAGCTCTGCGCGGCGCCGCGCGAGCGCGCCCGCTTCGACGGCTTGGAGCGCAGGAGCGCCGAGCGAAGGCGCCGCCAGGAGCGCAAGGAGAAGCGAGCGAAGCACGCGCGCGAGCGTACGAACGAAGGCGAACGAACCCAAGTCCGCACGCGGGAGCACCGCGGAGCGCGTTGGTATGCTCGCGCGCTTCGATGCGAATCCTCGCGGTCACTCAGAAGCTGCCGAGCCCGGTGCACGACGGCTACAACCTGCGCATGGCGGCGTATCTGCCGCGCCTGGCGCAGCGCCACGAGGTTGCGCTCGCGGCGATCGACCGCGGCTCGATCGCGCCGGAGCTCGAGCGCCAGCTCGCGCTCGTGGTGCGCCTGCCGGAGCGTGAAGCGCCGCGCCACGGGCTGGTGCACCGCGCGCTGAGCGCCTTCTCGCCCGACGAGCTGTACGACCGCGACCCGCGCGTCGACGCCGAGCTCGCGCGCGTGTGCGAGCGCTTCAAGCCCGACCTGGTGTGGAGCGTGGGCTGGCGCATGCTGCCCCACGCGCTGGAGTTGCGCGGCGTGCCAATCGTCGCCGACGCCGTCGACGAAGCGGTGCGCGAGGCCTGGATCGAGCTGCGCGCGGGACCGTCGGCCCGCCGCTTCATCCACCTGGTGCGTGTGTTGCGCTTCGAGCGCCGCCACTTCCCGCGCGCGCGGCGTGTGCTGTTCGTCTCCGATCAGGACGCGCAGGTCACCTCGCGCGTCGCGCCGCGCTCGCGCTGCGCCGTGACGCCCAACGGCGTCGACATCGAGCACTACCGCCCCGAGCCGGTCGACGAGACGCCCGACCTGCTCGTGTTCGAGGGCGCGCTGGTGCACCCGCCGAACGTCGCCGGCGTGCGCTACTTCGTCGCCGAGGTCCTGCCCAAGATCCGCGCCCAGCGGCCGCGCGCGCGCCTGCTGGTCGTCGGCCGCGACCCGCCTCCCGACCTGCTCGAACTGGCGCGCCCCGACCCGCAGACCAGCGGGGTCGAGTTCACCGGCTTCGTCGACGACGTGCGGCCGCACGTGCGCCGGGCGAGCGTGTTCGTGTCGCCGCTGATCGGCGGCGCGGGCCTCAAGAACAAGGTTCTGCAGGCCTGGGCGCTGGGAAAACCGGTCGTGGCGACGCCGCTGTCGGTCGGCGGGCTCGAAGCCCGCGACGGCGAAGAATTGGTCGTGGCCGACGGCGCCGAGGCGCTCGCCCAGGCCTGCCTGAAGCTGCTCGGCGACGCGCCGCTGCGCGCCCGCTTGAGCGCGGCGGGCCGGCGCGCCGCGGTGGAACGTTTCTCCTGGGAATCGGCGACGGCGCGGCTCGAAAGCGAACTCGCGCTGGCGCTCTCTCGTAGTCGATGATGGAGGCCCCACATGACGCGTCCCCCGCTGCTGGCGTTCTTCGGCCACCACAAGTGCGCCTCGACCTGGATCCACAACATCGTCGACGCGGTGTGTGTCGACGCCGGCTGGCGGCGCGACTACCTGTATGGCGAGCACCTGTTCAAGGGCGACCTCGCGGCGCACGTGGCGGCGAACAAGCTCGACTGGATCAGCTACGTCAACGCCGACGCCAAGCACCTCGCGCGACTGCCGGCGCTGCGCGGCTTCCACATCGTGCGCGATCCGCGCGACCTGGTCGTGTCGGCGTACTTCTCGCACCGCAACAGCCACCCCACGCACGCCTGGCCCGAGCTGATCCCGCACCGCGAGACGCTCACGCGCCTGGACAAGCGCGAAGGCCTGCTCGCCGAGATCGAGTTCTCGGGCCAGTTCCTGGTGCAGATGGACTCGTGGGACTACGGGCGCCCCGACGTGCTCGAGCTCAAGCAGGAGCAGTTCACCAAGGACCCCTACCGCGGCTTCCTCGAGGTGTTCCGCTTCCTCGGCGTGCTCGACGAGTCGCACTACAACAAGGCGCGCTGGCTGCCCTACCTGCTGCGTTCGGCGCTCAACATCACGAACCTCAAGTCAAGCGGCCTGCAGCCGCTGCGCTTGCCGTTCGACTCGATCCCCGGCGAGCGTTTGCTCGGCGTGATCTACGACAACCGCTTCGAGAAGTTCTCCGAGGGCCGCGACAAGGGCAAGGAGAACGTCAAGAGCCACTACCGCAAGGGCGCGGGCGGCGACTGGGTCAACCACTTCGAACCCGTGCACGTCGAAGCCTTCAAACGGCGCTGGAACTCGCTCGTGCTCAAGCTCGGCTACGAGTCCAGCCCCGACTGGTCGCTGCCCACTTCGAACGCGCCGGCCGCGTCGGCGCGTCGCTGAGCCTCGGATCCGCATGAGCCGCCGGCGCGCGTCAGCGCGTCGAACGGCCTATTTTGGCGACGTGAGACGTAGTCGACGGTTGTCGAACCTGTAGAGCGCTCGTGTCCGCGCCGCCGGACAGGAATCCGACATGCCGGAGAAGAACAAGTTCGCTCCCGATCCGTCGGCGAACGGCAGTTCGTCCGAGCGGACCCGCCGAGACCGAGCCGCGGTGCGTCGCACCGTGCTACTCGTGGTGCTGGCGGCCGTCCTCGTGGTGCTGAGCCTTGTTTGGTTGCAATCCAATCGATGGCAAACGCCGAGTCTGGGCCCGGTCTACGAAGTCGTCCGATCGCGCCGTATCACGGCTGCACCGGGCGAGCCCAGCCCGTCGCTGAGTGACCCAGACCAAACCCTGTTACCAGCCCGCGTCGAGCCGCGTCGCGGCGTCACGCTCGTGAAGCTCAGAGTGGTTGACTCGCTTGGAGTCCCGATCGAGTCGGGGAGTGTTGCGTGGCGGTGGTCTCATGGGGACAGCGTCCACTCCGAAGGGCGTGTGCAGAACGACGAAGGTGCTCTCGAGCGTGTACGGCCGATCGATGGAGTTCTCACCGTATTCGAGTTCCCCAGTCATGCAGGTTCCGCGCTGTTTACCGTCGCGGCGTCCGGCTGTTGGCCGAGGAACGCGCACGTCGCCGAACTGCGGCATGTGCGTGGCTTCCGACAGCCTCACGACGCGGTCGTCGAGCACGAAGTGACCTTGCAACTCACCTCCGCACCCGACGGGTCGTGCGTCCACGGCGCCGTCAAACTCGATGGTGAGCCGAAGTGCCCGCCAGGACTCAGGATCGTCCTCGAGCAAGGGCGCGGTGGGGAGAGACGTGTAGCTGCAATCGACAAGGAGCAGGCGAGATACACACTCGTGGACTGCACGAGCGCCGCAAAAGGACTCTGGGTCGAAAGCCAAGTGACGGCCCCGTTTTTCGTCCCCATCGAGGTGCTGAACCGTCGTGCGATCGCGGGACGGTACGACCTTGAGCTCTCCACCGCCCCGACTACGACCGTGAGAGTTGTGGACGGGCGCACCGGGCATCTCTTGAGCGGCGTGCGCGTGGTCTTGGGCCTGGTCATCCCGATGGAGAGCGACAGGACGACATTCACCCACGAATTCGAGTTGACGGCTGATCCCGACGGTCTGTTCAGAACCCGGCAACTCGGCCAGCGTGGAACGGTGCGCGCCAGGATCCTCGACCAAGAGGAGCAGCCGATTCACTCCGAGACCGTTCAACTCGAGAAGCTGGCCGTACCGGATGTCATCGAGCTCCTAGTGCGCCCTCGATCGGAGCGATACGCAAAGATCTGGGGGTACACCGCCGACCTCGAGCGGTTGACGGACGGCGGCGAGAGTAGGTCGCCTCTGCGCGTGGTTGGCCGGTATCGCGCCGCAGATGGCGGACACCAGAGTGTCGCCGCGGGCTTGGAGTCTGGGCGTTGGGGGCTGTTCGTGCCGCGCGATGCTGCGTTCGACGTATGGGCCGAGCGGGCGAGCGACCGTGAGGTGGTCTCGCAGCTGGCGACAGACGTGGCGACTCACGCACGCGAGGCAACGCCGATCGTGCTCGAGCCGCGGCGCGAGGAGACGCTGCTCATCGCGTACAGAGCCGCGCCCCACGGTGCACGGGCCACTCTGCGTTGGCGAAACTCGAATCGCTCTGTGTCGGAGCCGCTGGACCTGCCGACGTCGGGAGACGGCGCGGTGAAATGCACTTGGCGAGGTGAGCCCACGCTCGAGTGCGAGTTGAGCAAGCCTGAGCAATGGGAAGTGCAGCGGAGCTGGTCGGCGCCGAAGTCGGGCCAGGAGCTCGAAATCGAGCTCGCCGGCGACGCGCCCACTCGATGGCACGTCACCGCACAAGGCGAGCCCGTTCGCGGAGGCTCGACGATCCGACTCTTCCGCGTCGACGGCGATGACGCTGTCGCGGGGCTCGCGTGGCTGGACTCCGAGGGAGTCTCGCCGTTCCTACCGCTGCCGCGCGGCCGCTACTTCTACTCCATCCAAGAGCAGGGAACTTCGCGAATGGTGTGCGGCATCGCCAGCACGGAACCGAATGGTCGAGCGGTGGACGTTCGCATCGACTGGCGAGGTGACCCCCTCGCGCCACCGCTGAGTGAGCGGGGTACGTCGGCGGTCGCGTTCGAAATCGTGGCCTGCGAGGGGCTCAGCCTCATCGAGCGCGTGCCGCAGATGGGCAGGACTTTTCCGTTGCCGGCCAGGAGTTCGAATCCGTCGGGGACGGATCCCGTGCTGGTTGACGCTGCGAATTGCCGCCTGGAGTGGCGCTACTGACACCCGACCGTGGGGCGCCCCCCCCCAACGACACAAGTACCGCGAGAGTTGACTGGTGCGCGGCGAGCTGCGCGTCAGCGAGCGTACCAAGGCGAGGGAGCGGGCTCGTTCTTGAACAGCGTCGAGGCGCACCAGGTCTGGTGCGTGTTCTCCATGCACAGCACGCTGTCGAAGGAGAGGTCGAGTTGGAACTCGCGCGAGAGCGTGTCGAGCACGGGGAACTCGTAGTCGACCGAGTGGCAGAACGAGAGGTCCCACTCGGGGTATTCGATGGGCTGGAAGGAGATGCGCCGCGAGGCCCAGTCGAAGCCGCAGCTGCCGTCGAGGCGGAAGGCGTAGTCCGTCGCGCTGGAGATGTCTTCGAAGAGCGAAGTCGCGGGCGGAGTCTTCTGGATCGTGTTCTTGTGCGCGCTCAGCCAACCCGTGGCGTGCTCGCCGCCGCGCCGGTTGCGCAGCGAGTAGACGCGCTCGTCGTCGATGCGCTCGAAGTGCGTGATGCGTTTGCGAAAGTGCGAGAAGTAGCGGCCGAGCGTGCCGAGGATCCACGAGGACGACTCGGATTGGATCGTGTAGAAGGCGCGCAGCTTGCGGCCGCCCTTGGCGAAGCGCGTGCTGACGCGCAGCAGCATGTCGTTGTTGCGGATCGGATAGATCGGCAGCGCGCCGATGCGCGGCACCCAGAAGTCGCAGGCGCACATGCCGAGCATGCCGCGCTCGGGGTGTCCCGGGACGGGATCGGCCTCGATCTCGTGCGGCAACAGGCGCTGGATCTGGTCGAGCGGCGCGCTGAAGTTCACCGTGAAGCGCCGGTTGGTGAACGACGTGACGTTCGCCGGCTGCGGCCCGACGCGCCCCATGCGCTCCTGGAACTCGCGTGCACGCGCTTCCCAGGCGAACGTGTCGCGGCTGGCGACCTGAGGGGACTTGGACTCTGAACGCGAGCGAGTCTCGAGCTGCATGCGCGCCTCCCTTTGCGCAAAGTACGCCAGCCGCGCACGCGGGTACGTGCGCTCGCTTGGCCAGCGGAGGGTAGGCGAGAGTCTCCGGATCAACAAGCCCGCATCAACAAGCACGCGCGCGACGACTGCGCACAAGAGCGCCGCGCGCGGCAAGTTCGCTTCGACGAACTCGTCGCTGCGAACAAGCGCGTGCGGCGCGCCGCGTCAGCACGCCGCACGGAAGAGGCGCATCACTTCGCCTTGGCGAGCGACTTCTTGGTCAGCGCGCGGCTCGCCTTCAGAACCGCATTGGCGCCCTTGGGATCGCCCTGCATCTCGAGCAGCGCCTGCAGCATCAAGGGAACGACGATGGTCGCGTCGGATTCGATCACGAACATCGGCGTGTCCTCGGTCAGCTTGTCCCAGGTGATCTTCTCGTTGGGCGTAGCGCCCGAGTAGCTGCCGTAGGACGTGGTCGAATCGCTGATCTGGCAGAAGTAGGCCCAGGGCTTCACCGGCTCTTGGAGGTCGTACTTGATCGAGGGCACGACGCAGATCGGGAAGTCGCCGGCGATGCCGCCGCCGATCTGGAAGAAGCCCACGCCCTTGCCCTTGGAGAGCACGCGGTAGTCGTCGTAGAGCTGGCCCATGTACTCGATGCCGCTCTTCACGATGCTCGCGCTGCACTCGCCGGTCTTGACGTGCGACGCGAAGATGTTGCCGAAGGTGCTGTCCTCGTGGCCCGGCACGACGATCGGCAGGTTCTTCTCGGCGGCGGCGAGCAGCCAGCACTCCTGCGGATCACCTTCGAAGAGCTTCTTGGGCAGCTTCTTGATCAGCTCGTAGAAGTACTCGTGCCAGAAGCGGCGCTCGCCCTTCTTGGTCGCCTCGATCCACATCGGCACGAGGAACTTCTCGACCGCGCGGAAGGCTTCGTCCTCGGGGATCGAGGTGTCCGTCACGCGGCGCATGCGCTGCGCGAGGATCTGGGTGTCGTGCTCCTTGGTGAAGTAGCGGTACTCGGGGAAGTCCTTGTAGCTGTGGTGCGCAACGAGGCGGAACAGCGACTCCTCGAGGTTGGCGCCCGTGACCGACAGACCGTGCACAAGGCCCGCGCGGATCGCCGGAGCTAGCGTGATGCCCAGCTGCGCCGACGACATGGCGCCTGCGACGGCCCAGTACATGCGGCCTCCGCCCTGCACGTGATCCCAATAAGCGAACAGCGCGTCGCGCGTGCTGCGCGAGTTGAAGTTCTTGTAGTTGCGAGCGACGAATTCGAGGATCGGCAGTGCGTGGGTGGACATGAGGGCGAGGTGTTTACCACAGCCGGCCGTCGCCCTGCGAGCGCGCGCGCCGATCTTCCGCGCGCCCAAGGCCCGTGCGCCGGGCTTCAGCCGCGCGCGCCGAACAGATCGCGCCGCCCGTGAAGGGTCGCGGCGACGGAGTCGTAGGTCGGCATCATGTGGGCGCGCGAAATGCGCCGGCGCCAGAGCAGACGCAGCAACTCCGGGGCTTGCGAGTGCGGCAGGTCGAAGCGCCGCGCGCACTGTTCGCCGCTGTACCCGAGCGCATCGAGCACGTCGGGCCAGCGTTCGTAGGACTCGAAGTACGTCTCCGCGTGCACGGGAAGCACGAACACGCCGTGCTGCGCGTGCAGGAAGCTGTTGTGGCTGCGTGGCACGTGCACGAAGTCCAGGAAGTTGTTCTCGCGCACGGCGTTGCGATCGATGGCCCACACGCTGGCGTAGCCGTCCGAGGCGGGATCGACGCCCTCGACGGCGAAGAACGCAGCGACTTCGGGCGAGAGCGACGCATCGAGCAAGCGCGTCGGCACGCCGTGGTGCTGCGCCAGCGCAAACGCGCTGTTCGCCGCGAAAGGACGCGGCGACGTGGCGCGGCCGGCTTCGGTGACGTGCGGCTTGGCGAGCTCCACGAGTTGTTCGTGCCAGTGCGGGTCGTCGGGATCGAAGCGCGCCGGCAGCAGCTCGTGGTCGGGCACGGGGATGCCGAGTTCGTCCGAGAGGGACACGAACGCGCTCACGAGCGCGAACTCGGTCATGACTTCGATCCAGCGTCGGTGGAAGGTGTGTTGGATCGTGCCCGGCGGCGGCACGCCGCCCTCGAAGCGCGCGACCTGAGCTTCCATGCGCGCGAACAGCGAGCCCTCGCGCCGCGCACTCGCTCGCCACGCGCTCGGCTGCAGGTCCCAACGCGAGTCCGCTTGACCGCGAAAGACCCAGCGGCTGGAGAACTCATGCGTCTTCGACCACTCGTCGCGCGACAGATCGAGCCGCGCGAGCAACTCGGCCGCGCTCTCGATGCGTTCGACGGCGAACTTCCACTCTCGGACCGGCGTGTCGCTCATGGCGCGTCGGAGTCTAGTGGCGCAACTCGAGAATCCGCTGCGGAGGTCGGGCGCCTCGGCGCCTCGGCGCCTCGGCGCCTCCCGCGGAGCGCGAAGATTCCCGACGAAGCGAGCCGAGCACCGCGATGCCGCGGTCGGCGGAAAGGCCCTGCGGTTCGCAGCCGAGTTCTGCGTCACCCCACAAGCGCGCTCAGCCCACGTCGCACTCGCTCCCGCGCTCAGCCCTTGAGCTTCGCCAGCCCCGGATGATCCGCGTCGAGGTGCGTCGCGCGGAACAGCGCGCGCGCATCGCCCGGACCGCCGCCGGGGCCGCGCCCACCGCGCGGGCCGCCGTCGGGCGGAGGTCCGCGCCGCTCGCCGCGTCCGCCACCGGGCGGCGGGCCGTCCGCGCCGCCGGCCGGCGCTCCATCGGGCGGAGGCCCGCGGCGTTCGCCGCGACCGCGGCCCGGCCCGCCCATCGGCGCGTCGCCGCCGTGCGGATTGAGGTACTCCCACACGACCTTCTGCTCGGGCGTGAGCTCGACCACGCGGCCCGTCTCGCCGGCGCAGATCAACGTGTTGCCGTTGGCGAGGCGCTGCGCGCCGCTGATGTGGCCGCAGAAGTCGGGCGAGAGGTAGCTGGCCACGCGCTTCACTTCGACCTTGGCGAAGTCCGCGAGCGCCTCCGGCGTGAACGCAATCGCGAATTCATCGACGGTCGATTGCTCGCGCTCGCCGCGTTCGCCGTTGTTGAACACCAGGATGTGGCCCGCGCCCGGCAGCCCCGCGGGAATCCACTGCGCGTCGTGCTGAAAGAACAGCGCGCGCTCGCCCGGCCCCTTGCTCCAGCGCGGATTGCCGAAGCGGAACACCAGGTCGCCGCCTCGGCCCCAGCGTCCGCCGCTCGAGCCCTTGGCCTCTTCCGTGGTGGTCGAGTGGTCGATGAACCACAGCTCGGAGAGCTCGCGCGAGCCGAGCACGACAAGATCAAGCTCGGGCGAGTAGTCGATCGAGTTGCAGTGGTGCCAGTCGGCGTCGCGGCCAGGTCCGCCGCGGCCCCCATCGCGCCCGCCGCGCGGCGCGCTGTCGTCGACGTAGCCGAGCTTCTTGAGCTTCTCGAGCTCCTCGAGTTCCTCCTTCGTCGGCTCCGCCTCGCGTTCCGTCGCGTTGACGTCGATGCGCCGCGGAAATGCCGCGATCGCGCCGTGGTTCGCGAGCTTGGGATCGCGGTCCTGCACGAGGTGGTCCCAGGCGTGCCACTCCCACACGACCTTGCCGCCGCTGGGCCGCGTGGGCTCGACCTCAAGCACCATGTCGGGCCACAACTCGCCGGCGCCGAGCAGGCCCGGGTTGCGCCCTGCCGCGAGAGCTTTCTCGCGCCCCACACGCTCCCACGCGATGAGCAGCACGTTGCCGTTCGGCAGCGGCTCGATGTCGTGGTGGTGCAACTTCGTGTCGTCGGCGCACACGTACTCCCACACGATCTTGCTCTCCCAGTCGTACTCGCGGATGCGGCCGCCCTGGCCGCCGCCTTCGAACACATCGCTGGGCACGCGCTCACAGCGCAGCAGGTTGCCGTTCGGCAACAGGTACACCGACTGTCCCGGCGTCGCGTCGCTGGTCCAGCGGTGCGCGACCTCGCCCGCGGAGTCGATCAGGTACGTCGAGGTCGAGCGGAGCGGAGTGAACAGCTTGAAGCCGGGGCGCGCGCCTTCGCTCGAACTCACGAGCCCACGCTTCTCGGTCGGCGGAGCTGCGTCGGGCGGAGTGGACGGAGCTTGGAGCGTGAAGAGCAGTGCGAAGGTGAGCAGCATGGCGATGCAAGAACCCATAAAGACGCGCGTGGCGCCGCGCGAAGTTGCGCGGTGCGCGTGAAGTGTGGCGCCGCGTTCTCGCGGCGTGCTCCAATCTCCGCCCGCTTGAGCCCCAAATCCACCACGCGTCGCAAGGCCCAACCCAGATCCCAGGCTCGCACGGCTGCGTCCGACGCCGCGTTGCTCGCCGACATCGGCCGCGAGCTTGCGGAACTGCGAAGCGAGATGCTGCGCTTCGAGGACGCCGGGTTGGCGAACCATCCCAAGATCCATCCCTCCTACGAGCTGAGCGCGCGCAATCTGCTGCACTACCTCGCGCTGCGCTCGCGCGACCTGCGCAGCCTGCAGGGCCAGCTCGTCCGGCTGGGGCTGTCGTCGCTGGGCCGCTGCGAAGCGCACGCGATGGCCTCCGTCGAAGCGGTGCTCGCCATCGTCGAGCGGCTGACGCAGCACAACTTCCAACTCGAGGGCGTCGCGCGTCGCCACGTGGGCATGGGCGAAGGCGAGCGCATCCTCGAACGCCACGCGGACGCCCTGCTCGGGCCGGCGCGTGTCGAGCGCCGCGTGCGCATGCTGCTCACGATGCCCGACGAGGCGGCGGACCAGCCCGAACTCGCGGAGCGTTGGATCGACTGCGGGATGGATCTCGCGCGCATCAACTGCGCGCACGGCACGCCGCAGCAGTGGGAGCGCATCCGCGCCAACGTGGAGCGCGCCGCGCGGCGCGCCGGGCGCGAGTGCCGGATCTTCATGGACCTCGCCGGTCCCAAGCTGCGCACCGGGCCGATCGAGCCCGGCGCCGCGGTGCTCAAGCTGCGCCCCGCGCGCGACACGCTGGGTCGCACCGTCGCGCCCGCGCGCGCCTGGCTCACGAGTTCGAGCTCGCCGAGCCCGGCGCCGGCGGGCTGCGCCGCCGCGTTGCCCGTCGACGGCGCGTGGCTGGCGCGACTGGAAGCCGGCGACGAGCTCACCTTCCACGACGCGCGCGGCGCGGAACGCTCGCTCGCCGTCGTCAAGCGCTCGCGCGGCGGCGCATTGGTCGAGCTGCACTCGACGAGCTACTTCGTGCCCGGGCTCTCGCTGCGCAAGCGCGGCGTGCGCGGCGCCGCGGGACAGACCGCGATCGGCGCGCTGCCGCGGCAAGCGGGCGCGCTCGAGCTCGAGCTCGGCGACCGGCTGGTGCTCACGCGCTCGCTCGAGCCGGGCCGAGCGGCGCAACGCGACGCACGCGGCCGCCTGCTCGCGCCGGCGCGCATCGGCTGCACGCTGCCCGAGGTGTTCCAGCACGCACGCGCCGGTGAGAGCGTGTGGCTCGACGACGGCAAGATCGGCGGGCGCATCGTGGGCGTCAGCCGCGAGCAACTCGAAGTCGAGATCACCTCGGCGCGCGCAGGCGGCGACAAGCTGCGCGCGGACAAGGGCATCAACCTGCCCGACACGGACCTCGCCGCGCCGGCGCTCACCGCCAAGGACCTCGCCGACTTGCCGTTCGTGGTCGAACACGCCGACGCCGTCGCGCTCTCGTTCGTGCACGCGCCCGAGGATGTCGCCGAGCTCGAGCAACGCCTCGCGGAACTGGGCCGCCCCGAACTGGGCATCGTGCTCAAGATCGAAACGCGCCGCGCCTTCGAGCGCCTTCCGCAACTGCTGCTCGCGTCGATGCAGAGCCCCTGCGACGGCGTGATGATCGCGCGCGGCGACCTCGCGGTCGAATGCGGCTTCGAGCGTCTCGCCGAGGTGCAGGAGGAGATCCTGTGGATCTGCGAGGCGGCCCACGTGCCCGTGATCTGGGCGACGCAGGTGCTCGAAACGCTCGCACGTGAAGGGCGTCCGTCGCGCGCGGAGATCACCGACGCAGCGATGAGCGAACGCGCCGAATGCGTGATGCTCAACAAGGGCCCGCACATCGACCAGGCGCTGAGCGCGCTCGACGACATCCTGCGCCGTATGCAGGGCCACCAGCGCAAGAAGAGCGCGATGTTGCGCCCGCTGGGCCTCGCGCGGCGGCCGT
The DNA here is from genome assembly GCA_016795325.1 of Planctomycetota bacterium. Taxonomy (GTDB): domain Bacteria; phylum Planctomycetota; class UBA1135; order UBA1135; genus WYBT01. The sequence goes on along the minus strand of JAEUHY010000035.1, from coordinate 200,917 downwards.
TTGCCTGAGCGAGGCAACGGCGCACACGCGCTCACCAACGCAGCGAGATCCCCGCCGTGACGAGCGCGTCGAGCGCGTCGTCGTTGAGTCCGACGTCCGCCGAGCAGTCGAGCTGAACGTCGGAACTGAGCAGGTACGCCAGACCAACGCCCGCGTACGCCGGAGTCGAGTCCGAGCCAAACACCGGATAGGCGACGGCGGACACATAGCCCGAAAAGCGCGGATGAAAGACTTCGTTCAGCAGCAGGCCGAGCGTCGCGGTGTCGACCCACTCCGCCCCCACTTCGCCGCCGGTCCAACCGACGAGCCCCTTCAACGAGCGCCTCTCGTCGAGCGCGGACTCCGCGATCCCGAACAGCGAGAAGGCCGCGTCGTCCGAGCCCAAGGCGCCGCCGCTGGGGACGCGAGCGGAAGCGAGCACCGACGTCGTGGGAGCGAGCGCGTACTTGACGCCCAGCTCGAGATCCGCGGCGCCTCGCTCGCGCGAAACGCCGGCTGCGCTCTCGTTGCGCAGGTCGCCGTACGGTGCGCCGCCCACGCGCAGCTCGAGCGTCTCGCTCCATCCGTAGCGCGCCTGGACCGCGAGCTGCACGAGCCGGAACTCGTCAGCACGCTTTCGATCGAGCTGCGCCGCGGGCGCGCCGAGTTCGAGTTGCACGACGCCGCGCGGCACGACGCTGCTCGCGAAGAGCAAGCCGGGACGGTCGGTGGCGATGGGCGTCGTCGAAGGATCGAGCGCGCGGCAGGCGGCGCCGAAGACGAACACCGAGGGCAGGAGTCGAGTGCGCATGTGCGCATCCTGAATCCAACACAGCTTCGCTGGATGGCGCAATGCGGCGTATGCAGCGCAGTTCAACACGCGCGCTGAGCTTCTTAGCGCCGCCTTAGCGCGACAGCGATCTAGGGTCTGGGCGGAAAGGAAACGTTGCCCATGGACCTCGTCTGGTGCGCCATCGCCGTCGTGTTCTTCGCCGCCGTCGCCGCAGTCGTGCGGCGCAACTCGGAGGGCGCGCGCCCATGACCGCGGTGTACGTGTTCGCAGCCACGCTCGCTGTAGCGCTGGCCGGATATCTGCTCACCGCGCTGCTCAAGCCGGAGCTCTTCGAATGACCACCTTCGACGTGCTGCGCATGCTGCTGCAGTTCGCGCTCGTGCTGGCGCTGGCCGCGCCGCTGGGCGGCTACCTCGCGCGTGTGCTCGGGGAAGGCCGCACGCCGTTTCCCGGCGTGTTCGCTCCCTTCGAACGCGCGCTCTACCGCGCGTGCGGGATCGACCCCAAGCGCAACATGGACTGGCGCAGCTACGCGCTCGCGTTCCTCGCGCTCCAGCTCGTCGGTTTCCTGTGCTTGTACGCGCTGCTGCGCTGGCAAGGCTCGCTGCCCTTCAATCCACGCGAGTTCGCCGACGTTCCGGCCCCGCTCGCCTTCAACACCGCGGTGAGCTTCGTGACCAACACGAACTGGCAGGCGTACGGCGGTGAAGCGACGCTGAGCTACGCCTCGCAAACCGTCGGACTGACGCTGCAGAACTTCGTTTCCGCAGCGTGCGGACTGTCGGTGCTTGCCGCGCTGGCCCGCGGACTGGCGGCGCGCGGCGCAGAGCAGCTGGGCAACTTCTGGGTCGATGTGACGCGCTCGACCCTGTACGTCCTTCTGCCGCTCGCGCTCCTGCTCGCGCTGGCCCTCGCGAGCCAAGGCGTCGTGCAGACGTTCGGGCCCTACGTCGAGGCGCAGACGCTCGAGGGTGGACAACAGCTGATCGCGGTCGGCCCCGTCGCGTCGCAGGTGGCGATCAAACAACTGGGCACGAACGGCGGCGGGTTCTTCAACGTCAACTCCGCGCACCCGCTGGAGAATCCCACTCCGCTGTCGAACGCGCTGCAGTTGGGCGCCTTGCTGCTGCTCCCGGCCGCGTGCTGCTTCATGTTCGGGCGGATGCTCGGCGACGCGCGCCAGGGCCGCAGTTTGCTCGCGGCGATGGCGCTGCTCCTCGTCCCGCTGAACCTCCTCGCGATCAGCGCCGAACGCGGCCCCGCGCCCGCGCGCATCGCAGCTGTCGCCGACACGGGCGTGGGCTTCATGGAGGGCAAAGAAGTGCGCCACGGGCCCGCGGAGTCCGCCACCTGGGCGACGTGGACCACCGCGGCCTCCAACGGTTCGGTGAACTCCATGCACGACTCGGCGTCACCGCTGGGCGGCGGCGTCGCGCTGCTGCTGATGCTGCTGGGCGAAGTCGTCTTCGGCGGCGTCGGATCGGGGCTGTACGGCATGGTCGTCTTCGGATTGCTCACCGTGTTCCTCGCCGGACTGATGGTCGGTCGAACGCCGGAGTACCTGGGCAAGAAGGTGCAGGCCTTCGAGATCCAGATGGCTTCGATCGCGATCCTGGCGCCGACCGCCACGGCGCTGATCGGAATCGCCGTGGCCGTCCTCACGCCCAGCATCCGCGCGAGCCTGCAGGACCGCGGCGCCCACGGCTTCAGCGAGTTCCTGTACGCCTTCGCGTCGGCGGCCAACAACAACGGCAGCGCGTTCGCCGGATTGAGCGCCGACACGCCGCTCCTCAATTTCGCTCTCGGGCTGTCGATGTTGATCGGACGCTATCTGGTCGCCGTACCGGTGCTCGCGATCGCCGGTTCGATGGCGCGCAAGTCGCCGGTCGCCGCCAGCGTCGGGACCTTTCCCACGCATGGCGCGCTGTTCGTCATCCTGCTCGCGAGCTCCGTGCTGCTCGTCGGCGCACTCAGCTTCGCGCCCGCGCTCGCGCTCGGTCCGCTGGTCGAGCACCTGAGGGTCCGCTGACATGGAAACCACGGCGATTCGAGGCTCGGCGCCGCGCGCGGCACGCTCGCACGGCTACGACGTGCGCACGCTGCGCACCGCTGTCGTCGCTGCGCTGCGCAAGCTGAACCCGCGCAGCCAGCTTCGCAACCCGGTGATGTTCGTGGTCTGGGTCGGCGCCGTGCTGACCAGCGGCGTCGCGCTGGCCGGCGCGCTGAACTTGATTCCCGAGGGCGGCTGGCTCGACCTGTGGGTCGCGTTGTGGCTGTGGTTCACGGTGCTCTTCGCGAACTTCGCCGAGGCGCTCGCGGAGAGCCGCGGCCGCGCCCAGGCCGAAAGCCTGCGCGCCGCGCGACAGGACACCATCGCCAAGGTGCTCCCGCACGGCGAGCGCAGCGAACACGTCAACCTCATCCCCGCCCACCACGTGATCCGCGGCCAGTTCGTGCTCGTGGAAGCCGGCGATTCGATTCCGTGCGACGGCGAGGTCGTCGAGGGGATCGCCTCGGTCGACGAGAGCGCGATCACGGGCGAGAGCGCGCCCGTGATTCGCGAGAGCGGCGGCGACCGCAGCTCGGTGACGGGCGGGACGCGCGTGCTCTCGGATTGGATCGTCGTGCGCGCGACCGGCGCGGTCGGCGACTCGTTCCTCGAGCGCATGATCGCGCTGGTCGAAGGCGCCAAGCGCTCCAAGACTCCCAACGAAATCGCGCTCGAGATCCTGCTCGCCGGATTGTCGCTCGTGTTCCTGCTCGTCACCGCGACGCTGCTGCCCTTCTCGCTGTTCGCGGTCTCCGAGAACGGCGCGGGCGCACCGGTGAGCATCACGACGCTGGTCGCGCTGCTCGTGTGCCTGATTCCCACCACGATCGGCGGGCTGCTGTCGGCGATCGGCATCGCGGGCATGGACCGCATGATCCGCCAGAACGTCGTCGCCACCTCGGGGCGCGCCGTCGAAGCAGCCGGCGACGTCGACGTGCTGCTGCTCGACAAGACGGGCACGATCACGCTGGGCAACCGCCAGGCCGTGGAGTTCCATCCGGCGCCGGACGTGTCGGAACGCGAACTCGCCAACGCCGCGCAACTCTCCTCGCTCGCCGACGAAACGCCCGAGGGGCGCAGCATCGTCGTGCTCGCCAAGGCGCGTTTCGGATTGCGCGAACGCCAGGTGCAGGAACTGGGCGCGACCTTCGTTCCGTTCTCGGCGCAGACGCGCATGAGCGGCGTCGACTTGCCCAGCGGTCCCGTCCGCAAGGGCGCCGCGGATGCGATCACCAAGTGGCTCGCGAGCCGCGGCCGGCCGTTTCCCAAGTCCGTGGACGACGTGGTCAAGTCGATCGCGCGCCAAGGCGGAACGCCGCTGGTCGTGGCGGATTCCGAGCGCGCCCTGGGCGTGATCCACCTCAAGGACGTGCTCAAGGGCGGCATCAAGGAGCGCTTCGCGCAGCTGCGCCGCATGGGCATCCGCACGGTGATGATCACCGGCGACAACCCGCTGACGGCGGCGGCCATCGCCGCGGAAGCCGGCGTCGACGACTACCTCGCCGAAGCCACGCCGGAGCGCAAGCTGGAGTTGATCCGCGAGTTCCAGTCGCGCGGCCACCTCGTGGCGATGGCCGGAGACGGCGCGAACGACGCACCGGCCCTGGCGCAGGCCGACGTGGCGGTGGCGATGAACTCCGGAGCACAGGCGGCCAAGGAAGCGGGCAACATGGTCGACCTCGACAGCAACCCGACCAAGCTGATCGAGATCGTCGAGACCGGCAAGCAGATGCTGATGACGCGCGGCGCGGTCACGACCTTCAGCATCTCCAACGATCTCGCCAAGTACTTCGCGATCATTCCCGCGGCGTTCGTCTCGACCTATCCCGAACTGAGCGCGCTCGACGTGATGGGTCTGGGTGAGAGCGCCAACGCGGTGCTCGCCGCGGTGATCTTCAACGCGCTCGTCATCGTGGCGTTGATCCCGCTCGCGCTGCGCGGAGTGACCTACCGCGCGCTCCCGGCGGCAGAAATCCTGCGGCGCAACCTGCTGCTCTACGGCTTGGGCGGACTGCTCACGCCCTTCGTCGGGATCAAGTTGATCGACATGTTGCTCGACCTGTTCCTCTGACACGGAGCGTCTCGATGTCCCGCCACCTCGTCCCCGCTCTCCGCCTGCTGCTCGTGTTCACGCTGCTGATCGGCGGCCTGTATCCGCTGGCCGTGACGCTCGCCGCGCAGCTGCTGTTCCCCGACGCCGCGCAGGGCAGCCTGCTGCGCCGCGGCGAGGACATCCTCGGTTCCGACCTGCTCGGCCAACCGTTCTCTTCGGAGCGCTACCTGTGGCCGCGGCCCTCGGCGACGGCGCCGGCCTACGACGCGTCGCGCTCGTCTGGCTCGAACCTCGGTCCACTCAGCGCGGAACTGGCGAGCGCGATCGAAGTGCGCGCCGCTGCGTTGCGCGCTGCGCACCCCGAACGCACCACCAAGCCGCCGATCGAACTCGTGACCAGTTCGGGCAGCGGTTTGGATCCGCACGTGAGTCCGCAGGCCGCGTGCTGGCAGGCCGCGCGGATCGCCCGCGCGCGCGGGTTGCAGGAGGCCGAGGTGCTGGCGCTCGTCGAGCGCTACACCGAGGGCCGCGCCCTCGGCTGGCTGGGCGAACCGCGAGTCAACGTGCTGCGCTTCAATCTGGCTCTCGACGCGCCGCGTTAGCCTCTGCCCTCGCGCATGGACTCCGCTCGCCGACCCGACCCCGACGAACTCCTGGCCCGCGCGCGGCGCGCAGAGCAACGCGCCGCACGCGGCAAGCTCACGATCTACTTCGGAGCCGCGCCGGGCGTGGGCAAGACCTACGCGATGCTGGCGGCGGCCCAGGCCCAGCGCCGCGAAGATCTGGACGTGGTCGTCGGCTGGGTGGAGACGCATGGCCGGCGCGAGACCGAAGCGCTCGCGCAGGGCCTCGAACGCTTGGCCCCGCGTTCGGTCGACTACCGCGGCGTGCAGCTGCGCGAGTTCGACCTGGACGCGGCCCTGCGCCGGCGTCCGCAGTTGTTGCTGCTCGACGAACTCGCCCACAGCAACGCGGCCGGCTCGCGCCACGCGCGCCGCTGGCAGGACGTCGAGGAGCTCCTCGCCGCGGGCATCGACGTGGCCACGACCCTCAACGTGCAGCACGTCGAGAGCGTCAACGACATCGTGGCGCAGATCACGGGCGTGTCGGTGCGCGAGACGGTGCCCGACGGCGTGTTCGACAACGCCGACGAGGTGCGCCTGATCGACCTGCCGCCCGACGAGCTGCTCGAACGTCTGCAGGAGGGCAAGGTCTACGTGCCGGCCCAGGCTCAGGCGGCCGGCGCGAACTTCTTCCGCAAGGGCAACCTGCTGGCGCTGCGCGAGCTCGCGCTGCGGCGCACCGCCGAACGCGTGGACGCGCAGTCGCTGGAGTGGCGCCGCGACCAGGGCGTCCAGCCGCCCGCGGCCGTCGGCGAGCGTGTGCTGGTGCTGGTCGAGCCGCGCAGCGACGCCAGCGACTTGGTGCGCGCCGCCTACCGCAGCGCATCGCGCGGTCGCGCGCCGTGGATCGCGTTGTGCGTCGAGACGCCGCAACTCGAGCGCGCCGACGCCGCCGCGCGCCAGCACGTCGACGGCGCGCTCGCACTGGCGGTGCGGCTGGGCGCGGAGTCGGCGGTCGTGCGCGGCGAGAACGTGGCCGAGGAGACGCTCGCTTTCGCGCGCGAGCGGCGCAGCACGCGGCTGCTGGTCGCACGCCCCGCGGGCGCGTGGCTGGAGCGGGCGCGGCGCTCTTTGCTCATCGCGCGGTTGGTGCGCGGCGGCGGAGAGCTCGAGGTGTTGGTCACGCCCGGCGACGGCCAAGCGTCGCGCGTCGCGCCCGCGCGCTCGGCGCCGCTGCGCTCGAGCCCCTGGGCGTATCTGTGGGCGTTGACCGCGGTCGGCGCCTGCACCGCGTTGGGGCTGGCGCTGCGCCCGCGCTTCTCCGTCGCCGACCAGTCAATGCTGTACCTGCTCGGCGTGTTGCTCGTCGCCAGCCGCACTCCGCAGGGTCCGGCGCTCGCGGCCGCCTTCGTCAGCGTCGCAGCGCTCAACTTCTTCTTCGTTCCGCCGTACTACACCTTCGACGTCGACGACGGCGCGTACGTGTTCTCCTTCGCGGTGATGCTGATCGTCGCGCTCACGGTCAGCAGCTTCACGGTGCGCTTGCGTGAGCAGGCCCACGCCGCGCAGCAGCGCGAGCGCCGCACCGCCGCGCTCTATGCGATGAGCCGGCAGTTCGTGATCGAGAGCGGCGTCGGCGCGATCGCCGCAACGGCGATCAAGGCCGTGCACGATTCGCTGTCCGCGGATTCTTTCGTGCTGCTCGCCGACCGAGCGCGCAACCTGACGCCCTGCGGAGGCTCGGACCTCTGGGATCCGAGCGACGAACGCGAGCTCGCCGCCGCGCGCTGGGTGCACGAACACGGACAGGTGGCGGGAGCGGGCACGGACACGCTGCCCAACTCCAAGGCGCTCTACATTCCGCTGGTCGGCGCCGGAGGACATCTGGGCGTCTTCGGCGTCGCGCTGACGCGCCGCGCCGAACCGCTCTCGCCGTTCCAGTGGCAGACGCTCGAAACCTTCGTGGCGCAGACCGCACTCGCCCTCGAGCGCGCGCTGCTGGTCGAGCGCAACTCGACCACGCAGGTTGCGATGGAGACCGAGCGCGCGCGCAACGACCTGCTGAGCGCGATCACGCACGACGTGCGCACGCCCCTCACGACCATCGGCGGAGCGGCGCAGACGTTGCTCATGGCGGGCGAGCGCTTCGACTCCGCACAGCGCGCCGAATTGCTCGAAGCGATCCACTCCGAAGCGCGCCGGCTCGAGCGCATGCTGAACGACCTGCTCGACCTGACGCGCGCCGAGTCGGGCGCGCTGAAGGTGCGCAAGGCGCTGTGTCCGCTCGAAGATCTGGCGGATGCGGCCATCGAACGCGCAGCGGCGGCCTGCGCCGGCCGCGAGGTGCTGCGCCACATTCCCGATCCCGAAGCCGCCGCGCCGCTCGACGCCGTGCTGGTCGAACAGGTCCTGATCAACTTGCTCGAAAACGCCTCGAAATACAGCCCCAGCGGCACTCCGATCGAGTTGCGCGCGGACCTGGAAGGGCAGGCGGCGGTGTTCGAGGTGCTGGACCGCGGCCCGGGCGTCGCCTCGGGCGAACGCGAGCGGATCTTCGAGCGCTTCTACCGCGCGGGCGACGGAGAACGCGCCTCCGGCGCCGGGCTCGGACTGACGGTTTCGCGCGCCATCGCACGCGCGCACGGCGGAACGCTGGTCGCCCTCGAGCGCGAGGGCGGCGGCGCGCGCTTTCGTTTGGAGCTGCCGCTCGACACCAAGGAGCCGCACGCATGAACGAACAGGCCAGTGCGCCCAGTCCGCAGATCCTGCTCGTCGAGGACGATCCGCAGGTGGTGAAGTTCGTGCGGGCGGCGCTCGAAGCAGCCGGCTACCGCGTGTTGCACGCAGCGACCGGCAGGCAGGCGATGTCGCTCGTGGCGCAGTACATGCCGGAGCTGGTGTTGCTCGACCTGGGCCTGCCCGACCTCGACGGACTTCAGCTGCTCGCGCAGATCAGGCCGTTCTACAAGGCGCCGGTGCTGGTGCTCTCGGCGCGCGGCCAGGAACGCAGCAAGGTGGACGCGCTGGACGCCGGGGCGGACGACTACCTGACCAAACCCTTCGGCGTCCCCGAGTTGCTGGCGCGCCTGCGCGTTGCGTTGCGGCACGCGGCGCGCGCCGCCAGCCGCTCGGACGATCTGCGGTTCGAGTGCGGTCCGCTGCAGATCGACTTCCAAGCGCGGCGGGTCACGCTCGCGGGCGAGGAAGTGAAGCTGACCGCCATCGAGTTCAAGCTGCTCGGCGTGCTCGCGCGCGAAGTCGACAAAGTCGTGACCCAGCGCCAGCTCCTGACCGAAGTCTGGGGGCCCAAGAGTGCGGAGCAGTCCCACTATCTGCGCGTGTACATGACGCACATCCGACGCAAGCTCGAGCCCGGCGCGCCGTGGCCGCGGCTGTTCGTGACCGAAGCCGGAGTGGGTTACCGACTGCGCACTCCGGAGCCGTGAGCTTCGCGCGGACGGCGCGGCCACAACGCTCGCCCACCGAATATTGCGAAGAATTGTGTCCGCTGGCGGAGGCGGCGCTCCAATGGCGTCGTCGTCAATGCCGCGACGCGTCCCGCGTCGTCCGACAACTCCGCCCAACTTGCGAGGATTCCCATGTCGCTGTCCTGCGTGCGATGGATGTTGCCCGTGCTGCTGTCCGCTCTTGCCAGCGCGTTCAGCACTGCGCACGCGGCCCAGCTGCCTCCGTCCTGCAATCTCGAGGTGAGCGCGAGCGGCCCTGGCGGTCCGTTCCCCGTATTCGGCACGGGCGACGGCGTGTTCCCCACCACGCTGCCGAGTTCGCCGTTGGTCTCGACCTTGTCGTTCAACCCGAGCACTGCGGTAACGGAGATCGACGCCGTGCGTCTGTTCGGACTGTCGCACACCTTCATCGGCGACCTGCAGTTCGTGCTCGTCGATCCCAACGGCACGGCCTACAACCTGATCACGCGCCTGGGCGGTTACAGCTGCGACTTCGACGGCGACTACAGGATCGCAGCCCCGTGCGCGTGCAGCGGATACGGTCAGACGCTTCCTGCGACGTGCACGGGACTCAACGTCCTGCCGAACGGCCCGCTCGATCAATGGTTCGGCGCGTGGCCGCACGGCGCGAATGGAATCTTCAACATCACGCTCGACGTGATTCCGCCGACGAGCGGAGTGTGGGCGCTGGTGATCTTCGACTGGGCGTCGGGCGACGTTGGGACGCTCGTCTCGTGGGACATCGTGTGCAAGAAGACGACGACGCCCGGCGTGCCGCCAGACCCGCCCAGCGGTTGCGACACGAGCTTCGATGACCCGAGCACGCCGCTCAACGACTCGACCGTGTTCAATCCGGTCAGCGTCGACTTCAGCCTTACGGCTTCGCCCCGCGGAACGACGCACAAGGTTCGACGCAAGAAGAACGGTGTCCCGGATCAGACGACGTCGACGTTCACGATCGATCCCGCCGATCCGATCGAAGTACTGCCGACCCTCGATCCAGGCTGGTGGTATTGGGACGTCAGCACGGGCAAGGACGAGAACGGCACGACCTCCTGGAGCCAGTGGTCGGCGCCGTGCCGGTTCTGCATCCCCGGCCGATTGACGGACGGAGTGTGCTCGATCCTCGGCTTCGGTGGTGGGCTTCCGAACTCCGGCTCCGGAGATGGCGGTTGGCCGGGAACGCTGCCGAGCGCGCCGCTGGTCTCGACCGTGAGCATCAGCATTCCTCCCGGAGCGACCGAACTCGCTCGCCTGGAGCTCAACGGCGCGACGCACACGCGGCTGGGCGATCTGCACCTCGTCCTCACCGATCCGACCGGCGGCAACCACAACATCCTGCACCGAGTGGGATACACCGGCGGCGGCGCCGGATCGAGTTGCGATCTGCTCGGTAGCTACTCGCTGGGCAGTTTCTCCAAAGTGATCTGTCCGCGTTGGACGGTCAGTTGCTCGCCGCTGTCCGCGTATCCCCCCGGCGACTACGGACAGGACTTCGGAACGTGGCCGTCGGGCACGAACGGCATCTTCAACACGCCGTTCGAGCTGATTCCGCTGAGTTCGGGCAACTGGACGCTCACGATCTACGACTGGGCCGCAGGCAACACCGGCTCGATTGCGTCGTGGCGGCTGTGCTTCGACGTGCCGTCGGCCGCCGTGAACTACTGCACGGCGGGAACGACGGCCAACGGTTGCACCGCCTCGATTTCGGCAAGCGCTCAACCGAGCGCCGCGCTGGCCAGTCCGTGCACGATCAACGTCGCGAACGTCGAGGGCCAGAAGCAGGGCTTGATCCTCTACGGTCTCAACAACAGCGGCTTCACGCCCTCGACCTGGGGCGCGGGGAGCACGAGCTTCCTGTGCGTGAAGCCGCCGACGCAGCGCACGGTCGTGCAGGGTTCCGGAGGCGTTGTGAACGCCTGCAACGGCAGCCTCTCGGTCGACTGGAACAGCTTCGTGCTCACGCACCCGACCGCGATCGGCGTTCCGTTCAGCGCGGGCGACAAGCTCTACATGCAGGCTTGGTTCCGTGATCCGCCCGCCCCAAAGACCTCGAGCCTCTCGGATGGTCTCGAGCTGACGTTCGCGCCCTGAGCAACGCGAACGGCGCATGTTCGCGCGGGCTGCCCCACGGCAGCTCGCGTCGTTTCAGCGCGGCTGGGCGAGCGCCAACGCGGGTCGCACGCCGACGTCGGGCTGCGCAAAGTCACGGCCCACCGACATGCGACACGTGACGCGCGAGCGCCACGTGTCCGATCCGTAGGCGCCGCCGCGCACGACGCGTCGCTCCGCGTCGCGCGCGAGCCGCAGCCCGTCTCCGGCGCGCACGCCGTGCGCGTAGCTGCCGAAGTCGTCGCGGCACAACTCGAAGACGTTGCCGAGCAGGTCGTGCAATCCGAGCGCGTTGGGCGCGAACGAACCGACGGGCGCCCAATAGGCAAACCCGTCGTCCCACTCCTCGGCAGGGTTCGCACTCATCCACTCCGCCGCCGCCGATCGGTCGTAGAGATTCGCGCTCGAACGCCACTCAGCGGCGCTCGAGGGCGCGCCTGCGCGCCGCGCCGCGTACTCCCACTGGGCTTCTGTCGGCAAGTCGAGCCCGATGCGCCCGAGCGCGTGCTCGCACTGCGACCAACTGATGCTGCACACCGGGCTGCGTCCGACGCCGCGCGTCCCGGCGGGCGCCGCGACAGGCGGCGCGGGAAGCCGCCGCCACTGCTCCCAGGTCAGCTCGAACTTCGCGAGGAAGAACGGCGCCAACTCGATCTCGTGCGGCGGCCCTTCGTCTTCGTCGGCGTCGGGATCGAAGTGCGGCGCGTCGCACGACGCAAGCTGTGCGCCCATCGTGAAAGTGCCGCCAGGGACCAGCACCAGCACGACGGCGCTTTCGCCGTCGCAGATCAGTTCCCCCAACGCGTCGCGCTGCGGCGTCGCGCCCGTCGGCACGTACGCAAACTCCCACAGCCCCGAGCGCGGGTCGGGTCCGAGCGGAAGCAGCCCGAACTGCGGCCGCAGCTCGAGCCCGCCGTAGTGCGGCGAGTTCCCGACCGCATCGCACGCCTGCGCCCACAGCGCACGCGCCGACGGCGCGTTCAACGATCGCTCCTCCGCCTCGCGCAGGCTGGCCAGCCGCTTGGCGATACCCCAACCGAACTCGCCCAGCGCGGCGTCGCTCGCCGGACCGTTGAGCGGATCCCCAAGTCGCTCCAGCGCCGCGACGAGCGCCGCGTAGCGTCGGTGCGCGAAGGCCAGCGCGCTGTCCTCGAATTCGTACGTCGCCCGCTCGCTCGAGCGGCTCTCGAGCTGTTCGACAGCGCGCTGCAGCGACTGGATCTGCTCGCTCGGGCCCTCGGACTCGAGCCAGCTTGCGCGCGACTTGAGCAGCTGCGAGCGCAGGAGGAACAACTCCGAGCCCCCGTGGCTGTCGCACAACTCGAGCGCGTGCTCCGCCTCGTCCCAGCGCCCGAGCATGACGAGCGCCAGCGCGCGACAATTCTCCGCGTCCGCACGCTCGCGATCGCTCGCGACATCGACAGCGCGCTCCGCAACGAGGAGCGCCTCCACTTCTCGGCCGCGCACTTCGTGGGCTGCGCCGAACAACGCGCGCGCGCGCTGCAGGAGCTCCACACAACGGGCGCTCTCCAGCTGCGGCGCGAGCTCGCGCGCGAGGACGTCACGGTCCGGCCAAGGCACTCGTCCTGCGCGGCGCAGGCGCCACTCGAGCTCGAGCTTCGCACGCTCGAATTCGTTGTAGTCGGGATGGCTCCGGCGATCGCGCTCGATCTGCTCGGGCGTGAGCGGCTTCGCGGCGCGACGCAGGCGTTCGAGCGTCGCGCGGTGCGCGGCGAGCCCGGGCGAAGCACGCACAGCGCGCGCGGGATCCGCGCCGCGTCCGTCGACCAGTCCGCGTGCATCGGCGAGCCAGCGTTCGTACTCGCTCGCGAGCGCGGGCGTCGGCGGCCAGAGCTTGTCCGCACGCTGCAGAAGTTCGTCGACGGAGTCGCTGTCGGCCAGCGCGGTGACTTCGGCGTAGCGCCGCTCCAACTCCGCGGCCTGGAGCACGAACACACCTGCGCCGGAGGCGGCGACGAGCGCTGCGACCGCGAGCGCCGCGGCCAGCGCGCGGTTGCGCCGCACCCACTTGGCGCACTCGACCCACACGCCGGTGCGATGCGCGCGCACGACGCGTCCCTCCATGTAGGCGCGCAGCTCGGCGGCCAGCTCGGAGAGATCGGCGTACCGGACGGCGACGTCGCGCGCCATGGCGCGTTCGCAGATCGCGAGCAGCTCGGCCGGTGCGTCCGGCGCACGCAGCGCGAGCGACAGCGCAGGCCCGGCGCGCAGCGCCTCCAATACCTGAGCAGAGGATCGTTTGACCTCGGCGAACGGAGCGTGGCCGGCGAGCAACTCGTAGAGGATCGCGCCAACGGCGTACACGTCCGTGCGCGCGTCGACGGGCGCCGATGTCACGCCGGCTTGCTCCGGCGACATGTACGCGGCCGTCCCGACAAATGCTCCAGGCGCAGTATCGAAGGCGTCGAACGCGCCCGCCGTTGACGTGTGGCTCCGCACGGTCGCGAGCGAGCGCTCGCGCGCGCCCTCGCTCACGCGCGCGATCCCCCAATCCATCACGTAGGGCTCGCCGTGAGCGCCGACCATGATGTTGGACGGCTTCAGATCGCGGTGCAGCACGCCCTTGGCGTGCGCATGTCCGACCGCTTCGCACACGTTGAGCAGCAACGCGAGCACACGCGTCGTGCTCCAACCGTCGCTTCCCTGGCGCGCGAGCGCGAGCACGGCACGCAGATCGCGACCTTCCACGAGCTTCATGAGGAAGTACGGCCTCCCGCGTCGATCCAGCCCGATCTCGTGCAGCGGCACGATCGAGGGATGGTCGAGTTGCGCCAGGATCTGCGCCTCCTCCACGAAGCGCGCGAATTCCTGCTCGCGCCCCGGCGTGAGCGCCGCACTCGAGGTCTTCAGCGCGAGCTCGCGCCGCAGCAGCGGATCCCAGACACGTGTGACGACGCCCATGCCGCCGCGCCCCAGTTCGCCGCGCAACTCGAAGCGCTGCTCGGGCGGCGTGGCCAGCCGAAGTCCAGCGAGCAGCTCTCGCAAGCGTTCATCCTGGACGAACGCCGAGGCAGAGTCGTCCGACGCGCTCGCGCTCGACTCCCAGGCTTGGCGCAACGACTCGAACTCGGCGCGCAGTCCCGGGTGCTTGTCGCACAACGCGTGGAAGTCGACGCGCTCTCCGGCGAGCTCGCGCCCGATGTGGGCGAGCCAGATCGCTTCGGCAGCGGAGGAAATGCGCACGTCACTCATGACTCGACCCGTTCTTGGGGCCACGCCCCGCCGGCCGAGCCACGCGCCGGCCGCCGCAGTGTACGTTGCCGACTTGCGTGCGCCGCCGCCCACGCGTCGAGCTCCAGCTACACCTCCTTCCCATGAACGACGACCTCGATGTACTGGCTGCGCGCCTGCTCGCGCTCGACCGCAGCGGACGCGGGCCCGAGTGGACCACGTTCTACGAACGCGCCTGCCCGCGTCTCGTCGCCTGGATGGCGCTGCACCTGCACGGCGCCCTGCGCCAACGCATCGACCCGGGCGATCTCGCTCAAGAGACCTGGGCGCGCGCGCTCACGAGCTTGGACAGCTTCGACTCCGAGCGCGGCACGTTTCTCCAGTGGCTGCACGGCATCGCGCGCAACGTGCTGCGCGGCGCACTGCAGACCATGGCGGCGCGACGCGAAGAGAGCGGCGGAACCAGCCACGCGCGACGCCTGGAAGCGCACGCCGAGGAGATCACGGGCATCACGCGGCGCGCCGCGAGCAACGACACGCTGTCCGCGTTCATCCAACACCTGCGCGAGCACGACCCCGACGATCAAATGCTCGTCATCACCTGCGCCTTGGAACGTGAGCCGATCGCGGAAGCCGCAAGACGCTTGGGGATCAGCGAAGACGCAGCAACCAAGCGCTGGCAACGCCTGCGCGCCCGTCTCGCCTCATCGGCGGCGGCGCAACGTCTGCTCGCGGATTGAACCGCGGTTGATCCTGCGCTCAGCGCCGAGCGCGGCGCCGCGGCGAGCCCTTCGCAGCCGACTCGCACCCAGCGCTCGGAGTGCGGACCGCACCCGCGACGCCGAACGGCCTCGCGAACTCGCTCGAGCGCATCGTTCGGCGCAGATCGCGATCGCGCGCGCCACGTCGATCCACGAGTTCTGTCCGCGCGTTCTCGGGCGATGACGCGCGGCGAAGGCCGCGGATGCACGGAGCCGGTCGCGAGAGGTCCGCTCGCTTGCGAGCGGACCGGTCCTACGCGTTGCCTCGGCCCCAGACGGGCGCTCGGACGGCTCCTACCTCTCAGGGCGCGCGGTCGAAGCGCACGTTCGCGCGGCGGCCGCGCAGCTTGGTGTTGCGCAGCGCGTCGATGATCGTCTCGGCGACCTCGGCGGGCACTTCGACGAGCGCGAAGCGGTCGGCGATCTCGATGCCGCCGATGGCGTGGCCGGGCAGGCCCGTTTCGTTCGCAATCGCGCCGACGAGGTCGCCGGGGCGCAGGCCGTCCATGCGGCCGACGCCGACGAACAGGCGCGCGGTGTCCCACTGCGGGCGGCGCTGCGGGCGACGCGGTCCGCGGTCGCCTTGGAAGTCGGGCGGCGGTCCGCGGTGGTCGTCGCGCGGTCCGCGGAAGTCGTCGCGACCGCCGCGTTGCTCGCGCCCCGGACGTCCTTCGCGGAAGTCGCGTTGCTGCGGAAGCTCGACCGTCAGATCCTCTTCGGCGGCGCGGGCGCTGACTTCGCGTCGCGATGCCTCGTGGAACAACTTGACGGCCGCCGCGGCGACGTCGAGCGGATCGGACTCGGTCGAGAGCTCTTCGACGAGCGCGCGGAACGACTCGAGTTCGCCCGCGACCAGCGCCTCGCGCACGTTGGCGCGGGTCATCGCCAGTCGCTGACGGCGCAGGTCCTCGACGGTCGGAATGGTCTCGACGTTGATGTTGAGGCCCGTGGCGCGCTGGATGTTGCGCAGCAAGCGGTGCTCGCGCGGCTCGACGAAGGTGATCGCGACGCCGTCGCGCCCGGCGCGGCCCGTGCGCCCGATGCGGTGCACGTAGGCCTCGGGCTCGGAGGGCACGTCGAAGTTCACCACGTGACTGACGTGCTCGATGTCCAGTCCGCGCGCCGCGACGTCGGTCGCGATGAGCAGGTCGGCCTTCTCGCCGCGGAAGCGCTTCATCACGCGGTCGCGCTGGTCCTGGCTGAAGCCGCCGTGCAGCGCCTCGGCGCGGTAGCCGTGCGCGTTCATCGCCTCGGTGAGTTCATCGACTTCGTTGCGCGTGCGGCAGAACACGATGGCCGAGGTCGGCGTCTCGATGTCGAGCACGCGCGCGAGCGCCGCAGCCTTCTGCGGACGGCGCACCACGTACGCGACCTGGCGCACGCGCGGCATCTCGCCGTCGGCCGGCCGTTCGCGCTCGATCGAGATGCGCGCGGGATCGTTGAGCCCGCGCTCGGCGATGTCGAGGATGCGCGGCGGCAGCGTGGCCGAGAACAACGCGGTCTGCTTGACCTTCGGCGTGCGATCGAGGATCGCCTCGAGGTCTTCGGCGAAGCCCATGTCGAGCATCTCGTCGGCTTCGTCGAGCACGACCATCTTGAGGTCCTCGAGCACCAGCGTGCCGCGCTCGAGGTGATCGAGCGCGCGGCCGGGCGTGGCGACCACGACGGACACGCCGCGCTCGAGCGCGCGCAGCTGCAGGCCGAAGCTCTGGCCGCCGTAGATCGGCAGCACGTACACACGTTGCTCCTTGCCGTACTTGTGCACCGCCTCGGCGACTTGCATCGCCAGTTCGCGCGTGGGCACGAGCACGAGCGCGAGCGGCCGGTTGGGCTTGAGCTCGACGCCCGCGACGCGCTGCAGCATCGGCAACGCGAAGGCCGCGGTCTTGCCCGTTCCGGTGGCGGCCTGTCCGAGCAGGTCGCGTCCCGCCAGCAGCGCCGGGATCGCCTCGCGCTGGATCGGCGTGGGCTCTTCGTAGCCCAGCCCGACCAGAGCGGAGACCAGTTGCGGCGAGAGGCCGAGGGCGGAGAAGGCGTTGGGCGGCGTGGCGTCGGTGGTCATAGGACTTTCGTCGAGGAGTGCGAACCGCGCATTGTCGCATGAAAAGGGCTGCAGCGAGAAGTCCGGCCGGCCGCGGCGCCACCCCGCGGGCGGCCCAAACCCCTTTCGCGACGCGTTTTCGCGCTCCCCCAGGATTTTCTCTGATGGGGTCCGGACGGCGTTCCCGTGTACCCGGTCGGAGGCACATCCATGCACCGGATCGAACTGTACGCACCTGTCCACAAGGGCCTGCGGGCCGAGGCTTTCGAGCTGGCGCGCGAGCTTTCGCGCACCGACTGGGGCGACGACGCCCAGGCCACGGCGGCCGCCGGCCGCGTCGCGCGGCTGGTGGAATTCCTCGAAGAACACGCGCAGCACGAAGACACGCACCTGATGCCGCTCGTCGCACGCGCCGCGCCCGCGCTGGCGCGCGAACTCGAGTCCGAGCACACGCGCGTCGACGCGGCGCTGCGTGGGCTCGCCGCACTCGCCGCACGCATCGGCGGCGCGCGCAACGGCGGGCGCGCCGCGCTGGGACGCGAGCTCGAACGCTGCTTCCAGCTCGCGCTCGCCGAACAACTCGTCCACCTGCAGCGCGAGGAGCACGAAGCCGAGCCGGCGCTGCACGCGCAACTCGGCGCCGACGAGCTGGTGCGCGCGCACGAGCGCATCCTCGCCGATATCCCGCCGCCGCGTCTGGCGCAGTGGTTCGAGCTGATCCTGCCGGCGCTCGGCGATGAAGAGTGCGCCCGCATGCTCGCCGGCCTCTACGCCAGCGCGCCGCACGATGTGTTCGAAGCGCTCACCACTCCGGCGCGGATGCGCCTTGGCGCTCAGGCCTGGACGAGTGCGTGCGTGCGCGCGGCGCTTCCCGCCGAACGCGTCCGCGTCGAACGTTCGCCGCGCAACTGACGCGCGCAAGGCTCGCCATGAATCCCAATCGACTTCTCAGCGCAGCGTTGGTCGCCCTGGTCACGCTCGGCGCGCCGATCTGGATCGCGTTGAGCGCGCCGCGCTGGACGACGCACGCGAGCTCCACGCCGCCGGCGACGCTGGCGGAGACGGGCTTGTACGCCGACGCGCGCACGCTCACCGTCGCCGACGGTCTGCTCGAGTTCGCGCCGCAATACCCGCTGTGGACCGATGGCGCGCGCAAACGACGTTGGATCGCGCTGCCGCCGGGCAGCGCCATCGACGCGAGCGACGCGGACGCCTGGCGCTTTCCGGTCGGCACGAAGCTGTGGAAGGAGTTCGCCTTCGAGCGGCGCATCGAGACGCGCTACATGGAGCTAGGCCGCGACGGCCGTTGGAGCTACGCGACCTACGCCTGGCAACCCGACGAGTCGAGTGCGACTCTCGCGCCCGAAGGCGGCGTCGCCGCGGCCTGCGAGAGCTCACGCGGCGCGTTGCACGATATCCCTGGGCGTTTCGACTGCCTGGCCTGCCACGAAGCGAGTCCTTCGCCGGTGCTGGGCTTCAGCGCGCTGCAGCTGTCCAGCGAACGCGATCCGCGCGCGCCGCACGCCGACGCGCGCGAGTCGGGCGTGACGCTCGACGAGCTCGTGGCGCGCGGGTTGGTGCGCAACCTCGCGGCCGAGCTGCTGGACCACGCGCCTCGCATCACCGCTCGCTCAGCCGTGGAGCGCGCCGCGCTGGGGTACCTGCACGGCAACTGCGGCGGCTGCCACAACTCGCGCGGCGCGCTCGCCGAGCTCGGCCTCGACCTCGCCTGGTCGTTCGAACACGGCTCGCGCACGCTTGCGACCACCCTCGGCACGCCCGCGCGCCTGCAGGGAAACGGCCTTGCGCGGCAACGCCTCGTCGCAGGCGCGCCCTCAGACAGCTTGCTGTTCCAACGACTCGCAACGCGCGAGCCGTACCTGCAGATGCCGGCGCTCGGCACACACCTCGTCGACGTCCAAGCGCGCGAGCTGATCGCGCAGTGGATCGCCGAGCTGGGACGGCGCGAGCGCAACTCACTGGCCCACGGAGCGGCTGGAACGCGCCGCTGAATCGCAAGCACCTCCGCAACCCACCTCACCAACCCTCACTTCCTTCGAGAAAAACGCCATGTTGCTCAAAATCCTGTCTGTCCTCGCCGTCGCGGGCTGCGCGCTCGCGCTGTTCTCGCTCGAGCGCTCGCCCGCCGCGAAGTCCGCCGCCGCGCCCGACGTGGAACGCGGCAAGTACCTCGTGAGCTTCGGCTCGTGCAACGACTGCCACACGCCGCTGGTCATGGGTCCGAACGGCCCCGCGCCGGACATGACGCGCATGCTCTCGGGGCATCCGCAGGACCTCGTGCTGAGCAGCGGTCCCGCGCTCGAAGGCCCGTGGGGCGCCGCCGCCACGCACACGCTCACCGGTTGGTCGGGCCCCTGGGGGCTGAGCTTCGCGGCCAACCTGACGCCCGACAAGGAGACCGGCCTGGGCGCGTGGAGCGCCGAGGACTTCATCGCGACGATCCGCAGCGGCCGCCACCTGGGCCGCGGCCGTCCGCTGCTCCCGCCGATGCCCGTGCACTACGTCAACACGCTGACCGACGAGGACCTGCGCAACGTGTTCGCGTACTTGCAGAGCATCCCCGCGGTCTCCAACCGTGTTCCGCAGCCGGTCGCACCGGCGCAGGCGCGCTGAACGCCGCGGAGCACGAGCGCGCCGCCGCAGGCCACACTACCCTGCAGCGGCGCGGCTCCGCTTCCGCGCAGGGCATCCGATGAGCGCGACGCGCGAACGCTGGAGACAAGTGCGAGAGCTGCTCGAGGCGGCGCTTCTCGAGCCGCGCGAGCAGCGCGCCGCGTTCGTTCGCGCACGTGCGGCCGGCGACGCGGAACTCGAGGCCGAAGTCCTGCGCCTGATCGCGCGCGACGAGGCGCTGGGCGAGTACCTCGAACCGCCGCAGGCGCTGGTCGAGGTCGCTCGGGAACTGCGGCCGCTCGACGAGCAGCGCGTCGGAACACGCATCGGCGCGTGGCGCATCGAACGCCGGCTGGGCAGCGGCGGCATGGGCACGGTGTACCTCGCGCGGCGCGAGGGCGGCGACTTCGAACAACGCGCCGCGCTCAAGCTGCTGCGCGCCGGACTTGACAGCCCGCAGATGCTGCAGCGCTTCCGCCGCGAGCGGCGGCTGCTGGCGCAGATCGAGCACCCCAACGTGGCGCGTGTGCTCGACGGCGGCGCGAGCGAGGACGGCGCGCCGTTCCTGGTGATGGAGTACGTCGAAGGCGCGCCGATCGATGTGCACTGCGCCGAGCGGCGCATGTCGATCAACGATCGGCTGCGCCTGTTCGTCAAGGTCTGCCGCACAGTCGAGCACGCGCACCAGCACCTGGTCGTGCACCGCGACCTCAAGCCCGGCAACATCCTCGTCGACGCGCAAGGCGAGCCCAAACTGCTGGATTTCGGCCTCGCGAAACTGCTCAACGACGAAGGTTTCGATGCGCACGCCACGCAGACCGGCGCACAGGCGCTCACCCCGGCGTACGCCAGCCCCGAGCAGGTGCGCGGCGAGAGCGTGACGACGGCGACCGACGTGTACTCGCTCGGCGTGGTGCTGTACGAGCTGCTCACCGGACGCCTGCCGCACAGGGTCGAGACGACCTCGATCAACGAGCTCACGCGGCGCATCTGCGAAGTTGCACCGTTGCCGCCGAGCGAAGCGGTCGACACGCTCGACGCCGCGCGTTCGGGCGCGCGCTCGCCGCAGCTCGCACGCCGGCGGCTGCAGGGCGACCTGGACACGATCGTGCTCAAGGCGCTGCACAAGGAACCCGCGCGGCGCTACGCCTCGGCGCTCCACCTCGCCGAGGACCTCGAGCGGCACCTCGAGGGCTGGCCCGTGTTCGCGCGCCAGGACGGGTTCGTCTACCGCGCGCGCAAGTTCGTCGGGCGCCATCGCGCGCTCGTCGCCGCCAGCTCGCTCGCACTGCTCGTGCTGCTGGCCGGCGTCGCGGTTTCCACGCGTTTGTGGCTGCTTGCCGAACGCCGCGCCGACGAGGTCACGCGCCTGTCCGACGTGCACAGCGTGCTGTCGCTCGGCGCGGACGCCGACCGCATCTGGCCGGCGCAGCCCGACAACGCGCCGCGGATGGAGCAGTGGATCCGCCAAGCCGAGGCGCTGCTCGCGCGCCGCCCGCTGCACCAGGCGCGGCTTGCGGCGCTGCGTGCGAGCGGGCGCGAGAGCGGAGGCGTGTGGAGCTTCGACTCGGCCGAGTCGAGTTGGGAGCACGAGGTGCTCACCAAGCTGCTCGGTGCCCTCGATCTCCTCGAAGGCGAACGGCCACGGGTCGGCACGCTGCGCGAGATGCGCCGGCGGCTCGAGTTCGCGCGGAACGTCGTCGCACAGACGCTCGAGAGCCCGCAGGCCGCGCGCGCCTGGCTCGAGGCGCGCGACGAGATCGCTCGCTCGCCGCTCTACGGCGGACTGGAGCTGCCCAAGCAGCTCGGGCTGCTGCCGCTGGGACGCAACCACGTGACCGGACTGTGGGAGTTCTGGCGCCCGCAGACCGGCGCGCAACCGAAGCCGGACGAACGGGGCGGCTTCAAGGTCGATGCGGAGTCGGCGCTGGTGTTCGTGTTGCTCCCCGGAGGCGCGTTCGAGATGGGCTCGCCCGAGGGCGAACTCGGCCGCACTCCCGACGAAGGCCCCGTTCACCGCGTCGTGCTCGAGCCGTTCTTCGCTTCGAAGTTCGAGCTCACGCAGGGCCAGTTCGAGCGGCTCGCCGGCATGAATCCGTCGGTGATCTCGGCCGAGCGCAGCGGCCCCAAGAACGCGACGGCCACCCCCGCGCATCCGGTCGAGGGCCTGAACTGGACCGAGGGCCGCGAATGGCTCACGCGCGCCGGGCTCGACTACCCGACCGAAGCGCAGTGGGAGTACCTGGCGCGCGCCGGCACACGTTCGGCGTGGTGGACCGGCGACGAGCGTGAAACGCTGCGCGGCGCCGCGAACCTCGCTGACCAGCGCGCCGCGCAGTTCGAGCAAGACTGGCTGCAGATCGCCGATTGGCCCGAGCTCGACGACGGCTTCGCGTTCCACGCGCCGGTCGGCAGCTACCGCGCCAACGCCTTCGGCCTGTACGACGTGCTCGGCAACGTGTGCGAGTGGTGCGACGACGTCTTTGGCGACTACGCCACGCCGCCCGCGCCCGGCGACGGCCGACGGACGAGCGGCTACGTGCTGAACAGGCCGCTGCGCGGCGGCGGATTCAGCAACGACGCGAACGAGTTGCGCTGCGCCAAACGTGTCGTGCTCAGCCCCGAAGTCGCTGCACCGCAGATCGGTCTGCGGCCGATCGCGAAGCTCGCGCGCTGAGCGCTTCGCTCAGGCGAGCGCGTCGGGGCCCAGGCGTTCGTGCAGCCACAGTCGCGCCGTGCGCCAGGAGCGTTCGACCGTCGCCGTCGAGACGCCGAGCACTTTGGCGGTCTCTTCGATCGTGAGTCCGCCGAAGAAGCGCAGCTCCACCAGGCGCGCGAGGTCGTGGTCGAGCTCGCCCAACGCGGCGAGCGCGTCGTCGAGCGCAACCAGGTCGGAACCCGACTGCTCGAGTTCGTCGACGAGCGCGTCGAGCGGGACTCGTTCGAACTCACCGCCGCGTTTGCGAGCGTTGCGCGCGCGCACGTGGTCGACGAGCACGCTGCGCATCGCCTTGGCCGCGACGCCCAAGAAGTGCGCGCGGCTCGACCACTCCTGGCCGCTCGGCGTGTCGATCATGCGCAGGTACGCCTCGTGCACGAGCACCGTGGGCTGCAACGTGCGCGCCGCCGCGCCGCGCAGGTAGCCGCCGGCGAGTTCGCGCAGTTCGCCGTACACGAGTTGGAACAGCTCGTCCGCCGCCCGCGCGTCGCCCGCGGAAAGCGCCTCGAGGCAGCGAGTGGCGTCGTCGTTGCGCGCGGCCATGGCCCTGATTGTGCGCGGCCGCGCCCGCAGGGCAACGCCGGCCCGAGCCGAGCGCGGCCGCGTCCTCACGTTTTCTGCTCGCAGCTGTCCAGCCGGGCGCGCGGGCGCCACTTGGAGCTCGAAGCGCCCCACGGGCGCGTTATCCACCTTCCGAATCGACGCCCAAGGAGATTGGTCATGTTCCGTTCCCTCGCCCCCCTCGGTCTCGCGCTCGGCCTGCTCGCCGGCGCGCTCAGCAGCTCGGCCTCCGCGCAATGCGGTCTGCCCGACAACCTCGACGGCGGCCCGTGCTGCGCGCCCGCGGCGGTCAACCTGCCGCAGTTCCCCGCCATGCCGCTCGACGGCCTGTGGATCTGCTTCGACAGCTGCGCCCCGGTGATGCAGAAGCCGTACTGCGGCACGATCGGCGCCCCCAAGTCCGTCGTCGGCGGCGGCGGAGTCGTGTGCGGCGAGTACACGATCCGTTACCAACTCCGCGACTGCCTGACCGGGCAGCTCAACTGGACCGGCGGCGTGCGCGGCACCTACTCGCGGACCTGGCAGGAGTTCGTCCCCGGCACGAACCAGAACTTCAGCGTGTGGCGCTTCCTGATCAACGGCGATCTCGTGCCGACGAACGCCGTGCCCAACACGCCTTGCGACCGCCCGGCCTCGCTCAACGTCTACTCGCGCCTGTACGTGACGGGCCACATCGACTACGCGCTCGACTGCAACACGAACACCTGGTCGGTGGCCTGGTCGCTCAACCACGAGTGCGACGCCGTCCACCACAGCCCCGGCAGCGCGCGCCCCGCTCCGATCGGCGGCTTCGATCCGGGCAAGACCTTCTCGATCGTCGGCCCCGGCTCGACCTTCGCGGTCGCGCCGAGCGCCACGCTGATCAGCGACGGCCCGGTCACCTCGGGCACGATCCGGCACAACAACTGGGCGACGCTGCCGGCGATCTGCCGCATGCGCGAGCCGGTGCAGGGCAACTTCATCGCCAACAACCCGTTCTGCCTGTGCGGTCCGGCCGCGGCCGCCCCCCAGAACGTCGACTCGACGGTCTTCGCGCAGGGCCAGTGCGGCAGCTCCATCACCCCGGCCCCGGCGCCCGGCCGCTTCACGCAGAAGCGCATCGGCGTGTGGACCAGCGCCACGCAATTCCCCGGCGTCGAGCACCTGCTGTTCGACTTCGGCGACCTGCGCGCGGCGAACGGCTGCAACGGCAACCAGACGGTCGAGTGGTTCGAAGGCCCCGAGACGATCGGCGGATTCCCGGCCGTCGACAACACGGGTGTGCTGCTCGGCCGTCAGTTCGAGGACCTCGGCAGCTGCAACACCTCGCCGACGAATCCGGCGCGTCGCATCGGCGCCCCGCACATCGTCAACCGCATCCTGAACTTCAACCTGCCCTGAATCAGCGGCCCTGAGCCAGCGCTCCTGAGCAAACGGCCCTGAGCAAACGGCCCTGCACGGACAGCCTGATCCGGCAGGGCCAACCGGCCCTGCCCGTCCCCCACGCTCGCTCCTGACCGACGCCCGAGGGACCCCGCGCGCCCCGTCCGCAGCCCTGCTGCGGGCGGGGCGCCGGGCTTTGTGGGGCCCCGGCCCCGCGCGGCGAAAAAAAATGCGCGCCGCGCGAGTTTCTGGTCCAGCCGCGGCCAGGGCTCGCCACTTGGTCGGTGTCCGGTGGCGCGCTGTGCGCCCGCAACGCCTCGAAGACAACCAACCCTCCTCCGCTCACCATGCTCTCCTTCCTCTCGCGATTCGCCCTTGCCGCCGGCCTGGTCGTCGGCGCCGCCAGCACAGCCCAGGCCCAAGTCTGCGCGCCCGACAACCTCGACGGCAGCGCGTGCTGCGCCCCGGGACTGCTCAACCTCCCCTCCTTCCCCCAGATGCCCGGCCAGAACGGCCTGTGGATCTGCTTCGACAACTGCCAACCCGCGCTGCAGAAGCAGTTCTGCGTGGCCCTCGGCAAGCCCCAGCCGATCGTCGGCGGCGGCGGCCAGATCTGCGGCGAATACAACATCCGCTTCCAGCTGCGCGACTGCGCCACCGGCCTGCTGCACTGGACGGGCGGCATGCGCGCGACCTACTCGCGCAACTGGCTCGAGTCGCAGAACGCGGCCGGCACGGTCCCCAACCTCACCGTCTACCGCTTCATCGTGAACGGCGACCTGGTGCCGACGATCAACGTCCCCAACAACGTCTGCGAGCGTCCGGCGAGCCTCAACGTCTACTCGCGCGTGTACTTCTCCGGCCACGTCGACTACGCGCTCGACTGCGCCACCAACCAGTGGAGCGTCGCCTGGGCGATCAACCACGAGTGCGACCAGGTCCACCACACGGCGGCCTCGGCGCGCCCGGCGCCGGCCGTCGGCTTCGACCCGGCCAAGTCGTACTCCTTCGTGGGCCCCGCCGCCGGCTTCGTCGTGGCGCCGAACAACACGCTGGTCAGCAACGGTCCGATCACCCAGGGCTCGATCCGCTGGAACAACTGGGGCGCGCTGCCGGCCATCTGCACGCTGCGCCAGAAGGCGCAGGGCAACTTTGTCGCCAACGCGCTGTTCTGCCTGTGCGGCAACACCACGACGACCAGCACGCAGAACGTCGACACGTCCGTCTCGGCGCAGTCGGTGTGCGGCAGCGCCGCGTTCAATCCTCCGGGCATGCGCTTCACGCAGAAGCGCATCGGCGTGTGGACGAACCCCAACGTGTTCCCCGGCGTGGAGCACCTGCTGTTCGACTTCGGCGATCAGACCTACGTGAACGGCTGCACTGGCACGACCTCGATCGAGTGGTTCGAAGGTTCGGAGACGATCGGCGGCTACCCGGCCTTCGACTTCAACCTCAACCCGCTCGGTCGCCAGTTCGAGGACTTCGGCAGCTGCAACACCTCGCCGTCGAACCCCGCGCGCCGCATCGGCGCCCCGCACATCGTCAACGCGATCCTCAACTACAACCTGCCCTGATTCGCGACTCGCGAGCGCCGCGCGCCGGAACGGGCGAGCGGCGCAGCCCCCGTCCTGCGCGCCCCGCCCCGGCTTCGGCTGGCGGCGGGGCGCGCCCCATTTGCGGCCGGCACGCTGTTCGGCGCCCGAAGTTGGTGCTAGCATGCCCGCCTTGCTGGGGTTGGACCGCGGATGCGGTCGATACCTTCGCAACATCTGCCACGGCTGATCTGCAACGCATGATCCGCCTCGGCAGGGCCGAGCGTTGTTCCGCGCGGCAGGCGAGACGAAGGCTTTTTCGACGGGCGGCCAATGGGGTCGCCAGGGGCCACGCATCGCTGGGCGGACACACTCGAGTTTTCGTGCAGCCCTCGCGCAGCGCCCCAACGGCCGCTGCTGCGGCGTGCGCCCGAGGACACCCGGGCGCGCCCTGCGCCCCCGGCGGGACGACGTTCGCGTCGCCCCACAACACGTTCACACCTGGCCCGCCGCGGCCGGGTGACCAGCGCGCCGCTCCAAGCGGCGCCGGATGCTCCTTGACGATGAATAGTTTTTCTCAG
This sequence comes from Planctomycetota bacterium, assembly GCA_016795325.1. Lineage (GTDB taxonomy): Bacteria > Planctomycetota > UBA1135 > UBA1135 > WYBT01. The sequence continues at coordinate 174,517 of JAEUHY010000035.1, read as the reverse complement.
CTCGCCCTCGGCGAGCCGCTCCAACGTGCGGTTCGCGAGGCCGGCTACTCGACGCCTACGCCCATCCAGGTTCAGGCGATCCCGCACTTGCTCCAGGGCCGCGACCTGCTCGGTTGCGCCAAGACCGGAACGGGCAAGACCGCGGCCTTCTCCCTCCCCATCCTCCAGCGCCTCGCGGACACGCCGCGTCGCCCCACGCCGCGCCAGCCGCGCGTGCTCGTCCTCGCGCCGACGCGCGAACTCGCCGCCCAGGTGGCGGAGAGCTTCGTGACCTACGGCGCACACCTGCGCCTCGCCGTGTCCGTGATCTACGGCGGCGTGGGCCAAGGCCCGCAAGTCAGCGCGCTCGTGCGCGGCGTCGACGTGCTCGTGGCCTGCCCCGGTCGCCTGGTCGACCTGATGGGCCAGGGCCACGTGCGCCTCGACTCGGTCGAGATGCTCGTGCTCGACGAAGCCGACCACATGCTCGACCTGGGCTTCCTGCCCGACGTCAAGCGCATCCTCGCGGCCGCCTCGCGCCGCAAGCAGACGCTGCTGTTCTCGGCGACGATGCCGCCGCCGATCGCCAAGCTCGCCGAAGGCATCCTGCGCAACCCGATCAAGGTCGTCGTGACGCCGCCCGCCTCGACGGTCGAGCTCACCACGCAGCACGTGATGCACCTCTCGCGCAGCGAGAAGGCTTCGGCGCTGACGCGCATCCTCAGCGACGCCGCGGTCGAACGCGCGATCGTGTTCACGCGCACCAAGCGCGGCGCGGACCGCGTCGCCAAGCGCCTCAACCAGGACGGCGTCCCGGCGCAGGCGATCCACGGCAACAAGTCGCAGAACAACCGCGAGCGCACGCTCGACGGCTTCCGCGAAGGTCAGCTGCGCGTGCTGGTCGCCACCGACATCGCGGCGCGCGGCATCGACATCGACGACATCTCGCACGTCGTGAACTACGAGTTGCCGAACGTGCCCGAGACGTACGTGCACCGCATCGGCCGCACCGGCCGCGCGGGCGCAACCGGCGTGGCGATCTCGCTGTGCGACGAAGAAGAGCGCGAATTCCTGCGCGACATCGAGAAGCTGACGCAGCGCAAGCTGGCGGTGATCGAGCGTCCCACGGGCGGTCGCACGCGCGAGCCGCGTGAAGCGCGCACGTCCGAGCGCGCGACGGAACACACGACGGAGCGGCAGCCCGAACGTCAGGCGGAACGGCGGCCTGCGCGCCACGACGCCCCGCCGCGCGAGCGCACCCCGCGCCCGGCTTCCGACCGCGCTCCGCAGCGCGGCTCGGAACGCAACTCGGAGCGCAGCTCCGAGCGTCGGCCGTCGCGCGACGATCGTCCGCGCCAGAACGCGCCGTCGAGCGGTCGCACGGGGCGCTCCCTGCCGACCACGCGCGGCTTCGCGCGTCCGGTGGCGGTCGCCACGCGGCCGGAAAGCGCACAGCGTCCGGCCTCGACGAACGCACGCCCGAGCAACGCTCGCGACGATTCGGCCTCCGACTTCGGCGCAGGCGTCTGACGCCGAGCGCGGCGACGCGCCTCGCGCAAGCGAGGCGTCAGCCGCGCGCCGCTAGAAACTGCGCAGCGATCTCACGCGGCGTCTCGAGCCAGTAGTCGGGCGCCGTCGCGAGCAGTCGCTCAGGCGGAAAGGGCCCCCACGCGACGGCGGCGGTGAACGCGCCGGCCGCACGGCCCGATGAGAGGTCGTGCGGCGAATCGCCGACCATCACGGCGCGCTCTGCGCTCGCGCCGAGTTGTGCGAGCGCGGCGCGCACGGGCGCGGGGTGCGGCTTGTGCTCGTCGACGTTGTCGGCGCCGATGACCGCGTCGAACAGCCCTTCGAAGCCGCAGTGCTTCAATCCGCGCAGCGCGCCCGCGTGCATCTTGCTGGTCACGATGCCGAGCTTGACGCCGCGCGCCTTCAACTGCGCTACCGCCTCCACGGCGCCGTCGAAGGCGCGGATCATCGCGTCGTGGTGCGCGAGGTTGTAAGCGCGGTAGGTCGCGACCATGGCTTCGATTTCGGCCGAGTCCGCGCTGAAGTGCGCGAACTGCCAGCGCAGCGGCCGGCCCAGGCCTTCGATCCAGAATTCGAGCGGCGGTTCGAAGTTGCGATGCACACGCAAGGTGTGCGCATACGACTGGCGGATCAGCTCGATCGAATCGATCAGCGTGCCGTCCAGATCGAACAGCGCGGTGTCGACAGGACCCGACGGCGCGCGCGGCGGCAATCCGTGAAGCTCCGGCTCGCTCACTTTTCGCTCGGCTTGAGGCGTTGATCGAACTCTTGAAGCGTGAAGCGCGCGCTGACGACGTACGGCTTTTCGCCCGCGTCCCAATGTCCGTAGGTGGTGCACACGAAGTCGCCGCCGGGCAGGCGCTCGAGGCCGGGGTACGCGGCGTCCCACGGGCTATGGCTGTCTCCCAGCCGCACGCGGTACGCGCCGGCGCGCCCTTCGAGCACGTCGTCGAACGCGCCGACCCACAGGATCCAATCGCCCTGGCTCGCGCTGCCGGCGAGCATGTCTCGAAACGAAATGACCAGCCGTCCATCGGCGGCGTAGCGCGCGACATGGCGATCGCCTGTGAGCTCCGGCGCGAGCTCGCGCGGCTCGCTCCAGCTCGCGCCTTCGTCCGACGAAAGCGTGAAGAACGAGCGAAAGCGCCGCCGATTCTCGCGCAGCAGCGCAACCAGTCGAGCGCCGTCGGGCGAGCGCACGACGCCCGGCTCGCACAGGTCCGCGTCGGCGCGACTGGCAATCGCGCGCGGTGCGCTCCAACTTGCTCCGCAGTCCGTTGACTCGCTCACGTAGACATGGAACTTGTGTCCGTCGCTCGGCGCTTGCGCGGCGCCGATGAAGCGCCCGTCGTCGTGAAAGAACGCGAGCAGGCGTCCGTCCGCGAACTGCTCGAGCGAGGCCATCGCGACGATGCCGCCCCAGTCGCCGACGGGCGCGAGCTCGCTCCACGTGCGACCTTCGTCGTCGGAGTGCGCCTGGCGGATCGGGTGCAAGCCAGAAAACAAGAGCAACCGCGCTCCCCCCGCGGGGCGCGCGACGCGGAACAGCGTGGGCGTTTCCTGACTCGTCGCCCAGCTCGCGGGCGTCGGCAAACGCTCCGACCAAGTCACTCCGCCGTCGTCACTGCGCTTGAGCAGAATCGCGCCCTTGCCGTGCCCCTTGGGGTACGCGCACAGGATGGTCTCGCCGTCCCCGAGCAGCACCGTGCTCGGGTGGCCGAGGTACTGCCCGGGCTCGCGGTCGACGACGGCCCAACGTTCGCGCGCGAACTCGAGCTGCGGGACCCGCAGCGCCTGGGGCGCGACTTCGGCCGCTGCAGCTTGTTGGGCGGCGAAAACTGCAAGTGGAAGGACGAACATGGCGGCGCACCGGGGCTCGACAGGGGAATCCGACTTCGCCGAGTGCGACGGCCATCATGCCACGCCTCGCGCCCGGGTAGCGCGAGTGCGTGAAGTCCAGCCGGCTCGAGCAGCTCGGATGCGGCGCGGTCGCGTCCGGTCCCACCGCCCACGGATCCGAGCGGCGCAACACGGAGCGCTGAGCGGCGTGGGCTCGCCGACGCCGTGCACGGAGCAGCAGCGAGTTTTCCGCGCGTGCCGTGCGGGCTCGCCCGCGAGACGTTGGCGCCTCACCAAAGCTCGTGGAGCGAGTCGGCAGCGGGGTCGTTCAGTCGCGTGCGTCCGCGCGGTCCGACGTGCTCGAGCACGAGTTCTCCCCGCTCGCCCGGGTCCTCGATCGCGGCGGCGCCGTCCAGTACACACAGCACGTGGAACATCGTCGCATCGACCGAGTACTCGACCACGCGTCGGAGCATGAGCTGATCTTCCGGTGGGAGACCGCGATACCACTTGGACAGCGCCACGAGGTCGGCCGCCGGCGCTCTCCCCGGCGGATGGGCGAGCGTCTTGGGAACGTTCGCCACCGTCGCGTCCCGAACGACCGATCGCAAGATGCTGACGAACTGCTCGGTGGTCATGCACACAGCTCCGTCTTTCAAGGACTTGAAGCACCGCCTGCGGCGTAAGGCCGCGACCGCCCGCGCAACTCCGGCGCAGGTTGGTCCGGCTGGTTTCGGCGGCGCGCGAAACGGCGGCCATCATGCCACGCCCCGTAGCCGTCGGCCGCTATCTTGCGCGCCCGCCGCGTGGGCGCGGGAGTCCGAACACGAGGCCGAGCGCGATGACGATGCGATTGTTGCTTGCCAGCCAGAACAAGAAGAAGCACCGCGAGTTCTCAGCCGCGCTCGCGCCGCTGGGCTTCGAGGTCGTGTTGCCCGGCGACGTCGGCGGCATCGCGGACGTCGTGGAAGACGCGCCGACATTCCGCGGCAACGCGGCGAAGAAGGCGCTCAGCGCGGCGCGCGCAAGTCGGCTGTGGTCGCTCGCCGACGACAGCGGACTCGAGGTCGACGCGCTCGGCGGCGCTCCCGGCGTGCTCAGCGCTCGCTTCGCCGGCGTGCACGGCGACGACGCCGCGAACAACCGCCTGCTGCTCGATAAGCTCGCCGCCGTGCCCGACGAGCGCCGCGGCGCGCAGTTCGTGTGCGCGCTGTGCCTCGTGCGGCCGGATGGCTCGATCGCGCTCGAGGTGCAGGGCGCGGCGCGCGGCCGCATCCTCCACGGCCCGCGCGGCGACGGCGACTTCGGCTACGACCCGCTGTTCGAGTTCAGCGAACCCGGCTTTGCGCAGACCGGCAAAGGCTTCGCCGAGCTTGCGCCGGCCGAGAAGATCGCGGTCAGCCACCGCGGGCGCGCGCTGCGCCTGTTGCTCGCCGGGCTGGAGCACTTGCCGCGCTAGCGCGGCGCTTTCGCCGCGGGCCACTCGAAGCGGCGGAGCGCGATGACGGCCGCGGAGTGGTCGTCCTTCACGGGGCCGCGCATCGGTTCGGCGCGCGAGCTGAAGCAGAACGCCATCTCTCCCGCAGCGAGTTGTTCGACGCTCTCGCGGCCGAGCGCGCGGACCGCGACGCGGCCGTGCGTGCAACACACGCACGTGCCGCTACCTTCGACGACGTCGACGCCGAACTCGGTGCCGACGACGGCCACCTCCGCGTGCGGCGCCGCGACCGTGAGGCGGCGCGGCGCGAAGGTGGGCGCGGTCACGACGCGCACGCCGCCGCGTCGAAGCTCGAGACGCGCTTCGCCGTCGCCGCCAGGCCCCCACGGACGCAGCGTGAGCTCGGTGTGCGGCGCGAGTTCGACCAGCGCCACGTCGTCGAGGCGCAGACGCACGGCGTTCGCGGCGTTGCGCACGGTCGCGCCGGCGAGCAGGCGCTCCTCGAGCTCGTCGAGCGCGACGGGAGCGCCGTCGAGCGTGACGTCGGACGCCTCGCTTGCCACGAGTTCGACGCGCGGCGGCGGCGCGGAGCGGAGGAACACGAACGCCGCGATGGCGGCGGCCAGCGTCGCGAGCGCGATGGCGCGCCAACGGGCCGTGGGGCCAACGCTCGCCGGCCGCTGCGTGCGCGGGCTGCGAGGCGCTCGCGGGGACGCCGCGGACGGCTCGGTGTGCTCCTGCCCCGCCGGGGCGTCGCCGCCCACGAAGCGTGCGCGCAGCGAAGCACGCAGTTCCGCGCGCGGCGCCGCCGGACGCAGTTCGTCGAGAGCGTCCGCGAGCCACGGCTCGGGATGCGGCTCCGGGCGCGGCTCGTGTTCGTCGCTGGGCGGGTGGTTCACGACGGTTCTCCTGCCTTGGGAGCGAAGGACACGAGCCGCACGCGCAGCTTGGCGAGCCCGCGCACGTAGCGCTGGCGCGCCGTGTCCTCCGAGATGCGCAGCGCGGCCGCGATCTCGACGTAGCTCAGCCCCTCGAAGTGCCGGAGCACGATAACGGCCCGCGCCTGTTCGGAGAGCGTGGCGAGCGCGGCGCGTGCGGCGGCGGCGCGTTCGGAGTGTTCGACGCGAACGCTGGGCGCCTCGTGCCGATCGACGGGCTCGGCGGCGAGCGCGTCCACGTCGAGCGCCGCCTGGCGGCGCGCCGCGAAGTGGTCGCGCAGGACGTTGCTGGCGATCGTGAACAGCCATGGGCGCAGGGCGCACTCGGGGCGGTACGTGGCGAGCCCGCGCTGGATGCGCACGAACGAGTCCTGCACGAGGTCCTCGGCGATGTGCTCGTCGGCCACCATGCGTGCGATGTAGCCGTGCACGCGCTCGAACGCGAGGTCGAACAAGCGCGCGAGCTGCTCGCGATCGCCGCGCGCCAGCGCCTGGCGCGCGGCGAGGTCGAATCCAAACGACGTAGCCCGGTCGCCGCTCGCAGGCAGGCGGCGACCGGGCGCGGGGGCGGAGCTGGTCGATTCGTGCGTCACCTTCGCGTTCGAGCGCGCAACGTAACGCCTCGCGGCCGGCGTGCAGCTCGGCGCGGCATCAGCGGGCCGCCAATCCGTACGCCGTGCTGGGCAGGCCGAACTGACTGGGCAGCTTCTCGAGCGTGCCGTCGGCGCGCACGAAGAACGCGGCGATCTCGTTCGTCGCGGGCGAGAGCACGAACAGGTACTTGCCGTCGACGGTGGTCACTGCGTCGAGCGGATTGGCGCCGGCGCCGAGGTTGCCGGTGGCTCCGCTCGCGTCCAGACGCGTCAACGCTCCGGCGCCGGGCGTCACGAGGTAGCCGGTGAGCGTGCCGCTCGCCGCGTTGGTCGTGTAGGCGTAGCGCTGCTGGCGCGCGAGCACGACCCAGCACGCGGCGGACTGGTTGGTCGGGAGCGCCGCCGTGATGGGCGTGAGCGCGCCGATGCCGATGCGGTACGAGCTGACGGTGCTCGCGCCCGCTGCGCCGCCCGCGGCCTCGGAGACGATCAAGGTGTCGTTGCGCCCGAACTCGAAACCGAACGGCGTCACGCCCGCCGAGGCGATCTGCGCCGGAGCGCCGAGCGCGCCGCCGGGCTGGATGGCGAACACGTCGATCAAGTTGGTCGCGCGTTCGGTCACGAAGACTTGCGCTCCGCCCGGGCCGATGGCGACTCGCGCCGGCGCCGAACCGTTGGCGAGCGGCGCCGGGGCCGCAGCGTCGGGGACCAGATCGCCCGCCATGGTCAGCAGGAAGCCGGCGACGTTCGGGTTCGTTCCCGCGTTGAGCACGTACACGCGCCCGAGCCGTTCGCTGACGCTCGTGGGGCGCATGCCGCGCGACGGCTCGCGGTCGACCAGCACCAGTCCGGCGGGCGTGCGTTCGAACACGCTCACATCGTTCGAACCGGCGTTGACGACGAGCAGGAAGCGCGCGTCGCGCGTGAGGGTGACCGAACCTTGGGAGCCCAGGCCGCTGCCGGCGCCCAGACCGCCCGTCGAAACCGAGCCCGCGGGCGAGAGCGTGACGCCCGTGCGTTGGAAGGTGAGCACGGCGTTGCCCGCGGCGTCGTTGGATTGGGTGTAGACCGTGCCTTGAGCCGTCGCCGCGGCGGCGGTCAGGACGAGGGCGGAGAGCTTGAGGAGTGCTTGCTGCATGTGGAGTGCGGATCCGATGGCGGTTGCTTTTGGAAGGGACGCCCCGCTTACGGCTGCAGCCGCCGCTCCGTGACAGCCAATTCCCCGCCGCCCGCCGCGCGCTCCGCGAGCGGCAACGTCCCGCGCGTATACTCTTCGCCCCCATCTTTCCGGCTGCGCCCTGCGCCGTCGGCCACTCGAGCTTTCCGTGCACGACACCCGCCTCATCCGCAACTTCGCGATCATCGCGCACATCGACCACGGCAAGTCCACGCTCGCCGACCGCCTGCTGGAGATCACCGGCTCGGTCCAGAAGCGCGACATGAAGGCGCAGCTGCTCGACTCGATGGACCTCGAGCGCGAGCGCGGCATCACGATCAAGGCCAGCGCCGTGACGGTGTGGCACACCTACAAGGGCGAGCGCTACGAGCTCAACCTGATCGACACGCCCGGACACGTCGACTTCAACTACGAGGTGCAGAAGGCGCTGCAGGCGTGCGAAGGCGCGCTGCTGCTCGTCGACGCGAGCCAGGGCGTCGAGGCGCAGACGGTCGCCAACGCCTACCTCGCCGTCGAGGGCAACCTCGAAGTGCTGCCGGTGATCAACAAGATCGACCTGCCGCACGCGCGGCCCGACGTCGTGAAGGAAGAGATCGAGAACTCGATCGGCATCGACGCGACCGCGGCGCTGGGCGTCAGCGCCAAGAGCGGCCTGGGCGTTCCGGAGCTGCTCAACGAGATCTGCGACAAGATCCCCGCGCCGGAAGGCAAGGCCAGCGATCCGCTGCGTGCGCTGATCTTCGACGCGCAGTACGACGAATACCGCGGGATCATCGTGTACCTGCGCGTGGTCGACGGCGCGATCAAGGAAAAGCAGATGATCCACATGCTCGGCACCGACAAGGTGTACGAGGCGATCGAGATCGGACGCTTCACGCCGTCGATGAAGCGCGCGGGCGAGCTGGGGCCGGGCGAGGTGGGCTACTTCATCTCGAACATCAAGCAGCTCGGCGACGTGCGCATCGGCGACACGATGACGATCTACAAGGGCGCCAAGGTCGAGATGCTCCCGGGGTACCGGCCGCCGATCCACATGGTCTACGCGGACTTCTTCCCCACCAACACCGGGGACTTCGAAGGCCTGCGCGAAGGACTGGCGACGCTCTCGCTGTCGGACAGCTCGTTCAGCTTCGAAGCGGTGACCAGCGAGGCGCTCGGCTTCGGCTTCCGCTGCGGGTTCCTCGGCCTCCTGCACATGGAGATCGTGCAGGAGCGCCTCGAACGCGAGCACGACCTCGACATGATCCAGACCGCGCCGACGGTCACGTACCGTATCGTGCTCCACGACGGCACGCAGAAGGAGATCCACTCGCCGGGGCAACTGCCGACGGCCGACAAGTACGAGGAAATCCTCGAGCCCTTCGCGCGCGTCACGATCATGACGCCGTCGGAGTACATCGGGAACGTGATGAAGATCGCCGCCGACCACCGCGGCGACTTCGTGCGCCAGGACCACCTCTCGCCCACGCGCGTGCAGCTGGTCTACGACATCCCGCTGGGCGAGATCATCTACGACTTCTTCGACAAGCTGAAGAGCTCGACGCGCGGCTACGGCACGCTGATGTACGAGATCAGCGGCTACAAGCCGTCGAACCTCAACAAGCTGCGCATCCTGGTCAACGGCAAGGAAGTCGACGCGCTCACCTGCATCGTCCACAAGGACCAGGCCGAGTACCGCGGCCGCGCGATCATCAAGCGCATGCGCAAGGAGATCCCGCGCCACCTGTTCGAGATCGCGCTCCAGGCCGCGATCGACAGCCGCATCATCGCGCGCGAGAACATCTCCGCCCTGCGCAAGGACGTCACGGCCAAGTGCTACGGCGGCGACGTGTCGCGCAAGCGCAAGCTGCTCGAGAAGCAGAAGGAGGGCAAGCGCCGCATGCGCCAGATCGGCAACGTCGACATCCCGCAGAAGGCCTTCCTCGCGGTGCTCGGCGGCGGCGAGGACGACGCCGGGGATTAGGCCACAAGCGGTCCGCTTCGCACTCGACGGGTCCGCTCGAAACCACACGGAGCCTGCCGACGCGATGGCGTCGGCAGGCTCCGCGAGTTTGTGGTGCGCGCTGTCGCGCCGGGCGAGTCAGTTACGGCTGGTTCGAGTTGAAGAGCTTGTAGCTGACGTGCGCCGCGCCGATGCGCGTCGACGCGTTGTTCGGCGAGGTGTTGCACGACTCCAGGTCGATGAACTGCGGGCCGAGCGGCAGCCCCTGGATGTCGACGGCGAAGAAGCCGCCGAAGGTGAGCGCGCCCTCGAACCACTCGTTGGTCGTGGCGCCCGTGCAGCCGTCGCCCACGGCCATCTCACCGAAGCCGAAGGACACGTCCTGCAGGCCGGGGTACACGCCCGGGTTGGTCCACGAGCCGATGCGCTTCTGCGCGAAGTGACTGTTCGGCGTCGGGAACACGCCGCTGCCGCACTGGCCCTGGCCGAAGACCAGCGTGTCGATGAACTGACCGGCCGCGGGTTGGATCGAAGCGCACACGCAGAAGGGATTGAAGGGGTTGACGCCGCCGAAGAGCGGCTCGCGGTACGTGCAGATTCCGGGCGCGGCGCTCCAGTTGTTGCGGCGCAGGCTCGCGCTCGTGAAGTTGCCCGCGGCGACCGCCGTCGTGGTGGGCGCGGGCACGAAGCCGATCCCCGGCCCGACGATCGAGAACGTGCGGCCGGCATCGAAGCCGCTCGTGGGCGCGGGGCGCGCGGAGTTGGGCGTGTGGTGCACCGCGTCGCACTCGTGGTTGAGCGACCAGGCCACGCTCCAGGTGTTGGTGAAGCAGTCGAAGGCGTAGTCGATGTGGCCCGAGAAGTACACGCGGTTGAACATCGACAGCGAGGCCGGGCGCTCGCACGGGTTGTTCGGCACGGCGGCAGACGGGATCAGGTCGCCGTTGATCACGAAGCGCCACACGGTGAGGTTGAGCGCGCCGGGCAGCTGCGAGGCCGTCCAGGTGCGCGAGTAGTCGAGCCGCAGACCGCCCGACCAGTGCGTCTGGTTCGTTCCGCAGTCCTTGAGCTGGATGCGCGCGTTGTACTGACCGCACACGTTCTGGTTGTTGATCTTCACCGGCAGCGGCTTGCCGATCGTCGCGCAGAACGGGCGCTGCAGCGAGAGCGCGCAGTTGTCGAAGCACATCCACAGCGCCGATTGGCCGACCATCTGGGGAAAGGCCGGCAAGTTGACCGCGGCGGGCGCGCAGCACGGACCGCCGTCGAGATTGTCGGGCAGCCCGCATTGCGCCTGGGCCTCCGGAGTGGTGAAGGCGCCGAACGCGAGCGTGAGCACTGCGAACGTGAGGGAGCGCAACATGGTCGAAATCCTTGAGTCCGAGAAATTGAGGATCGGGAAGGGCGCCGCGTGGGCGCCGACGCGATCCAAGTGAGGGGCCGTCTCCGGACTGGACGGATTTCGCGCTCGAAAGCGCTTTGGCGCCGAGCCTCAGCGCGCCTCGCCGCCGGAAACGACGGCCGGCGACTTGGACTCGAAGGTCCCGTGCTGCGCCAAACGCGCGGCGAAACCGCCGTCGCGCAGCCAGGCGAGCGCCTGCGCGTCCCCGCGCAGGTAGGCGTCGAGGAACGCGGTCGAACTCGACAAGATCAGCGGCTCGTGCGCGGGGTTGCGAGCGCCGCGCAGCCCGGCCGGCGAGTCGCCGAACGCGTGGTGCTGCGCGCCCTCGAGGATCAGCAGGTACTGCTCGGCGCGCGTGATCGTGTCGAACGGAATACGTCGCTCCGCGGGCGTCGCGTCGCCGCGGATCGGGCTCTCGTCGCGCGTGCCGGTCATGTGCAGCACCGGCGTGGCGAATCGCTCCCACGTGCCGTTGGCGCGCTCGCGCGCATTGCCTTGCGGACTCATCGCGATGGCGCACTTCAGGCGCGGATCGGCGAGCACGAGCTTTTCGCGCGTCAGCGGGACCACGAGGTCGCGGCCCGCGGCGCACAGCGCCGTGTACGCGCCGAAGGAGTGACCTGCGACGCCGACGCGGGCGAGGTCGAGTCGGCCGCGCAGGGGCCAGTCCTCGAGCTGCGCGCGGCGCGCCAGTTCGTCGAGCGCGAACGAAACATCGCGCGGCCGGTTGAGCAAGTTGTCGAGATCGCTGACGGCGCGCTGCATGGACTCCATGGGCCGCTTCGAGTCGCGCCACACGGCGTCGTCGCTGCCGATGTGCTGCACGTGCACGACCACGTAACCGTGGCTCGACCAATGCTGCCCCAAGTGCGCGTAGTTCTCACGCGCTCCGCCCAGGCCGTGGCTGAAGATCACGACCGGCAGCCCGTCGCCTTCCTTGGGATGCCAGATGCGCACGGGCACGTCGCGCTCGCGCTGCTCATCGCGCCACTCTTCGTCGAAGTGCGCCGGGGCGCGCGGCCCGCGAGTTTCCTTCCACGGAGTCGGCGCCGCTTGCTGCGGCGCGGCGACGGGGGCCTCGGACTGCGGCCGGGCGATCGGCGCCGCGGCCAGGAGGAACGCGCAGACTCGCAGTGTGAACAGCATGGTGCGAGGCACAACCCTACTCTCTGCGCCAGGTCTCGCTGCGCGCGCCACACGACGGCTCACCAAGTCACTCCCCTTGGAGAAACGCGCTCGATTCGCGCGGCGCCTCCCCCACCCACGCACGCTGTTAAGCTCTCGCCAATCGGTCCCGGCCAGAAATATGGCCGCCGCGTCTCCCCGCCCGCCGTCGGTTCCCGCCGACACCGCGCCCATGCTCGACCGCTCTCGCACTATCTCGCTCCTGCTCTGCGCCCTTTCGTTGCTCCCGCTGCTGGCCCCGCACGCGCCGGCGCAACAAACGCCGCCCGACGCTCGGCGCGCGGAGTTCCTGACCGCCCTGGAGCGCACGATCGCTGAGGATCCGTTCTTCTCGCGCGTCGACTACACCTGGTCGCGCAAGCACGTCGAGCGCGGACTGGCGTTCGTGGTCCAACGCCCGCACAAGGACACGCCGGGATACGCAGACGAAATCGCCGACCGGTATGCGCCGTGGTTCGCCAAGTTGGAGGCGATGTTCGTGCGCGACTACGTGACGCCGCTCAAGCTCGTCGACAACGGCGGTGTGCCGGTGTTCGTGCTCGCGATTGTCGCCAGTGAACACGCCTACAAGGACCACGTCGACGTCAACGAAGACAAAGGGCTCGAAGCGGCGCGTGCCTACTACTCTCCGGAGCGGCGTTTCGCGCTCACGTACCGTGAGATGAACAGCCTGGGGTTAATGCACGAACTGCGCCCCGCTCTGCACGAGATGGTGCACGCGCTGCAGCACCGCTACAGCGCCAGCGACGCGAGCTTGCCGGAGAGTCCGTTCTTCAACGAAGGGCTCGCGGACTATCTCTCGCACCACACGCAGGAGGACCCGGAGAACCTCGAGAAGCACCCGCTCGACTACCGCTCGCTCGAATTGATCGGCGCGCTGATGCTCAACCCGCGCGCTGCCGCGTATGTGCTGCCGGTCAAGTCCGCCGTGGCCTGCCGCAGCTACGCGGACGTGATCGAGTCGGTGCGTCAGCAGTGCGCCAAACAGAACATGCCGCTCGACTGGGAGTTCGCGCTCGGCGTGTTCTACGCCCAGGCGCACACCTACATGCACTACTTGCACCAGAGCGAGCACGTCGAAGGCGCGCGCAAGTTCGTCGGTGCGACGCTGCGCGGCATCGACCCTCCGCTCGCGCTCGAGCAGTCCTTCGCGCCGGTGACGACGCTCCAACTCGACGAGGGCTTCCGCAAGTACGTCGCTGGAGTGATCAAGCAGCAGCGCCCGCAGTTCGACCCTTCGCGCATTCCGTTCCCCACGGAAGCGTCCGCTCCGGTGGTCCGCACGGCGGCGTCCGCGGGACCGGCGCCGCGCAAGCGCGTCGATCCGGCGAAGACGGCGCGCGCACTCGCGCTGCAAGAAAGCGAGCTCAACGAACGACTGGCCGCCGCCCTGGCGCGCGCGCGCCGCTGCGAGTTCGGCGCAGCCGTGGCGGAGCTCGAGGCGCTCTCCAAGGCCGCGGACCCGTCGCTGGCCGCGCGCGCGAAAAACGAGCTGGAACGCCTGAGCAAGTGCGTGGCGCTGATCGACGCGAGCTTGGCCAAACAGGCCCAGGGCAAGGCGCGTCTGGAGTTCAAGCTCGACGGACAGAGCGTGAAGGGCGTCCTGGTGCAGTACGGCGGCGGAAAACTGACCGTCGAGAGCGGCGGAGCGCAGCGTGACTTCCAGCTGGCGCAGTTGGGTTTGGTGCAACTGGCCGAGCTGCTACCCAAGCCAGACCGGGACGCGGCGCCGGAACTGCTGAAGTTCTATCCGTACATCCTGATGGGCGACGCGAAGTGGAAGCGCTTCACGTCGCCGGATTCGACGGAGTTCAAGAAGCTCAAGCAGGACGCGGCGGACTTCTACGGGACGCAGACGAGGTTGGGTGAAGCCGCGCTGGCCCTGAACGACGTCTCGAACCAAACCACGCCCGCCACGCCCGAAGCTGCGCGCGCTCTGATCGCCGCCGTCGAAGCGCTGTGGCGCGAGCACAAGCAGCTGCCGCTCGTGGCCTCGCGCGCGAGCGCCCTGAACGACCTCGCCGCGCTCGGACTCGAGCAGGCCGCGAAGACGCTCCGTGTGAAAGAGCTCGTCCACGGCGAAGTGACCGAACTGGCGAACGACGCGGTCAGGATCACCTACCGCTTCCGCGGCGAAGCGGAGTTGCAGGACTTCGTCTCGGACGATCTCTTGCGCGATCAGGTCTGGGAGAACGAACAGCGCAGCGGAGCGAGCGCCACGTTCGCGCCGCGGATCGGCGGTTTCTCCGGCCACGGCGACACATGCTGGCGTCACGTGCTGCAGTTCGAGTCGCCGCTGGCCGTGCGCTACTCCGTGCGCGTGAACCTGCTCGAGGGCGTGGAACTCTCTTCGTTCGCCTTCGCCTTGGGCGCGTGCGCCGACCGACTCGGCACGAGCCTGACCGCGGTCAACCAAAGCGCGCTGATGAGCGAAACGCCGAACGATCGGCGTGTGGCCCCGTGCCGCGGCGGGCAGGCGCCCATCGAACTCGGCAAGATCTACAGGATCGAGCTGCGCCACGACGGTCGCAACGGGTCCATGAGCATCGGCGGGGCGCAGGCCGCGACGCTGGAGAAGCTCCCGATGAAGGCCGGCTACTTCTTCGTCGCCACCCTGGGCAACCTCACCACGCACGTGACCGAGTTCGAGGTCGAGGGCAAGTTGTCACCCAAGGCGCTCGAGGTCGCCCGCGGCAATTGGATCGAGGCCCGCTTGGCCGCGCTCGCGATTCGCTGAGGCCCTGCCCGAGCGGACTCATGCGCCGTCGCGGCCGATCCACTTGTCGCGCTGCACAGGGCGCCAGCTCGCCAAGCGCTCGAGCAAGCGACGCGGATCGTCCTCCGCCAGCAGCAACGCGCGGTTCTCAGGTCGCAGGAAACCGTGCTCGACCGCAGCGTCGAACTGCGCGAGCAGCGGGCGCCAGTAGCCTTGAACATCGAGCACCGCGCAGGGCTTGGCGTGGATTCCAAGTTGGTTCCACGTGAGCACCTCGCACAACTCGTCGAAGGTGCCGAAACCACCGGGCAAGGCGACGAACGCGTCCGAGAGCTCCGCCATCTTGGCCTTGCGCTCGTGCATCGACTCGACGACGAGCAAGCGCTGCACGCCGCGGTGGCCGAGTTCCTTGTCGAGCAGCGCGCGCGGGATCACGCCCGTCACGCGTCCCCCGGCCGCGAGCGCGCCGTCGGCCACCTCCCCCATCAAGCCGACGTTTCCGCCGCCGTAGACGAGTTCGATGCCGCGCGCGCCGAGCAACGCGCCGAACTCGCGCGCAGCGGATGCGAAGACGGGCGAGAAGCCGCGGTTGGCGCCGCAGAAGACACAGATGGCGTTCATGCAGTGAGTTGGGCCGCACGACGCAGACAAGACGGTGGGCGCCGCGCTGCGACCAAACGCTAGCGTACGCAGCTTCCCGCCGATGCGCGTCTTCTACACCGACCACCACGTCGTCGAGCTGCCCGAGGGGCACCGCTTTCCGATGCACAAGTACGCGCGGCTGCGGCGCGAACTCGTCGCGCGCGGCGTGCTGCGCGAAGACGAGCTCGAGCCCGCGCCCGCGGCGCCGCTCGAGGCGCTGCTCGCCGTGCACGACGAGAGCTACGTGCGCGGTTTCCTCGCCGGCGAGCTCGAACGCAAGGTGATGCAGCGCATCGGCTTCCCCTGGTCGCCGAGCCTCGTCGCTCGCACGCTCGCCAGCGCTGGCGGAACGCTCGCTGCCGCGCGCACCGCGCTCGACGCGGGCTTTGCAGGCGTGCTCGCGGGCGGCACGCACCACGCCTACCGCGCCGAAGGCTCGGGATTCTGCGTGTTCAACGATCTAGCCATCGCCGCCGCCGACTTGCTCGCGCGCGGCGCAGCGCAGCGTGTGCTGATCGTCGATCTCGACGTGCACCAGGGCGACGGCACCGCTTCGATCTTCGCGGACGAGCCACGTGTGTTCACCTTCTCGATGCACGGCGAGCGCAACTTTCCGCTGCGCAAGCAAGTGAGCGACCTCGACGTGCCGCTGCCCGACGGAACAGCGGACGCGCGGTTCCTGGAGTTGCTCGACGAGCACTTGAGCGCGGCGCATGAGCGTTCGCGCCCGCAGTTCGTGCTGTACCAAGGCGGCGTCGATCCGCTCGCGCAGGACAAGCTCGGCCGACTCGCGCTCACGCACGCGGGACTCGCCGAACGCGACCAGCGCGTGTTCGGCTTCGCGCGCGAGCGCGGACTGCCGCTCGTCGCCACCCTCGGCGGCGGTTACGCCGATCCGATCGACCCGACGATCGAGGCGCACCTCAACACGTACCGCGCCGCGCGCGCCGTGTTCGGTTGACGCTGCCGGCTACGGAAGCTGCACGTCGAAGCGCGTCACTTCGCCTTCGCGCACCTGACAGCTCCACTCGATCCGCGCGCCGCCATCCGACTGGCGGAGCGTCGAACTCTCCGGACGAAGTTCTTCGCTGCGCGGCAGCACCTGCCACTGCCCGGGCGTCAAACCCTCGGCTCGGTACAGACCGCCTGGGCCTGCGCGAAGGGTGAACCCGAAGCCATCGCCGCAGCTCAGGCCCACGATGGCGCCTTCCGCGGCGCTGCCGTCGGCGCGCACCACACGTCCTTCGATCGCTCCGCCGCGGCCCAGCTCGATCTCGACTGGCGCGCTGCTCGCGCCGATCGTGAACGGACCGACGAGCGCGGGAGCGAAGCCGTCCGCCGTCACGCGCAACCAGACGTCGCCGCTCCCCTCGAGCACGAACGAGCCGCCGGCGTCGGTCGTGGACTCGCGGATGCTCGAACGCATCATGCGCACGAAGAACGTGTTGAGCTCGATCGTGCCCTCTTCGAGCGCGCTCAGCGGCTGGATCGACGCGCCGCCGACGGGCCCGTTCGAGCTGCGGACGACACCGCGCAAGCGCGGCAACGGTTGGAGCACGACATCGAACGACGAAGGCGCGGCGCCGGGTTCATACGGCCCGAGCCACACCGTCTGAAAGTCCGGCGCGGCGACCTCGAGTTGGAAGGTGTACGCGGGTTCGGCGACACGCACCCGCCCCTCGTGCGGCACGCCCCGCGCGTTCTTCTCGTCGAAGTACAAGTAGCGCGGGTCGATGACCTTCACCTGCGTCCCGCTCGGACGCGTGCCATCGCTGGCCTTCACGTCGAGCTCGATCCAACGCGGCTCGTTCAGTTGCAGCACGAGATCGAGCGTGCCGGGCTGCACGCCGTCGACGTGGGCCGCCCCGAGCGTTCCGTCGGGAGCGAGCACGATGAAGCGGTACACCGCGTCGCTGGCGACGATGAGCTCGAAGCGGCCGTCGGGGCCGCTCGTCAGGGAACGTTTGCCTTCGACGTTGCTCGAGACGTAGCCGACGTGCACACGCACGTCCGCCAGCGGCTCGCCCCGCGGGTCCAGCACGCGGCCGGCGATGCGGTCGCGCGCCTCGAACTCGGTGAGCACGAGATCGGGCAGCTCGAGCTCGAGCGGCGGCGCGCTCTCGAACAGTTCGCTCCAGCCGTAGCGCAAGCCCTCGGCGTGCGCCCACACGCGCCAACTCCCCGCTCCGACGCCCTCGAACACGAAGCGGCCGTCGGCATCGCTCGTGACGTCGGGCTGCAGCTCGAATCCGTCGTCGCCGTTGCGACGCAGTCCGTCCGGATCGCGCAGTTCGAAGGCCGCCGGCAACAAGCCGACGCGCGCGGACGCGAGCGGCGCGCCACGGGCGTCGAGCACGCGGCCGCGCAGCTGTGCGCCGGGCCCGAGCACGACGTCGCCCAGGTGCGTCGTTTCGCCGGAACGCACCGCAGTCACCACACGCACCGAGCCCAACCCGCGGCGGTGCGCGTCGAGGCGCGCGGTGCGCTGCGAGTCGCGCGAATGCAGCGGTACTTCGAGCGCGACGCGGCCGTCCTCGCCGCTGCGGGCGCCGTGCAGCACGCCGTTCGACTCGCATTCGACGAGCACGCCGGCCCACGGAACGCCTGCGGAGTCGACGAAACGCACCTGGACGTTGCCGGGCGGAACGCTTGGCGCGAGCTCGGCGGCGCTGGGCGTCGCAGCGAGCTCCACGTTGTGCGACGCGGCGTCCGCGGCGCCCGGCGTATCGAGTGCGGCGCGCTGCACCGCCGGCGCGTCGAGGTCCGCGACCTCGGCCGCGGGGGCGACGCTCGGGCTCGCCGCGCCGCGCGGCCGCGCTGCGGCGTCGCCGCGCGTCGGCTCGCCCCACATCCACCACACCGATGCGGCGGCGACCACGAGCGCAACCGCAGCGAACTTCAACGTCGCTCCCATGAGCACCACTCCCGTCGCGGCCGGGGCCGCGCTCGAACTCAAGCTCGCGGCGGAAACACTCGCCGCAGCTGGATCCAACGGCGCCGCGAAGGGCGCGAACACGATTCCCCACGCCGCCCGGTCGCCGTAGCGCCGGTCGAGGCGCGTGCGAAGCTCTTCGAGGCCGCGCTTGAGCCGCCAGCGCACGGTGCCCTCGGGCACGCCCAGGAGCTGCGCGATCTCGACGCTCGAGCGGCCCTCGAACCAACGCTGCACGAGCGTGGTGCGCAGCGGTTCCTCGAGTTGCGCGACGGCGTCGACGAGCACGCGCTGCAGTTCGAGCTGTTCGAGCGTGCGCTCGGGCGCCGGCGGCGGCCCGGGCTGGGGCGCGCGAGCTTCGTGCGCCGCACGCCGCGTGTCGCCGCGGCGGCGTTTGCTCGCGAAGTTGCGCACGACGCGCGCCAGCCACGGCTCGATGGGCTGGTCCGACGCCGGCGGGCGTCGCCAGGCCGCGACCCAGGCCTGCTGCACGACGTCGTCGGCCGCGCCCGGATCAGCGAGCAACGCTCCGGCGAGCGCGCGCATCCAGCCGGCGTGGGCCAGCAGGTCCTCGGGTCGGACGTGGTCTCGGGGGGCCATGCAACCATCTCACCCCGCTCGCGGCGCGGCCGTTGGCGTGGGCGAGCAAAAAAGACCGCCGGTTCGCCGCGCTCGCCAGAAAAAGCGCGAACTTCCACCAAGAACGGCCGCGCGAGATCGTGTTGGAGGGCGCGCGACGCTTCCCAACCGACGATGCACGACCCCGCTTGGATCCAGGCCGCCCTCGAGCGCCACGAACGCGGCCTGATCCGCTTCGCGGCGCGGCTGACCGGCGACCTCGAGACGGCGCGGGAGCTGACGCAGGAGGTTTTCCTGCGCCTGTGCGCGGCGGAGCGCAGCGCGGTCGAGCCCAAGCTCGCGGCGTGGTTGTACGCCGCCTGCCGCAATGCAGCGCTCGACCACCGACGCAGGACGGCGCGCCGCGGGCGCGTGGAGTCGAATGCCATGGACGAGCAACAAGGCGGAACGAGCGCGCTCGAGGAGCTCGAGACGCGCGATGAGAACGAGCGCGTGCGCCGGCAGATCGAGCGTTTGCCGGAGAAGCAGCGCGAGGCCTTGAGCCTGCGCTTCGCGGGCGGACTGTCGTACCGCGAGATCGCCGAAGTGACCGGCGACACGGTCGGCAACGTGAGTTGGTTGATCCACGCGGGACTGAAGACCTTGCGCGAGCGCCTGGGCGCCGGCGCACTCGAAGGGAGGGCTTGAGCGATGGTTGCGAAGAACGAGCTGGCTGGAGCGAACGAGTTCGATGCCGACGACGCGCGTCTGAGCGCGTATGTGCTCGGCGAGTTGGAGGAGAGCGAGCGGGCGCAGATCGAAGCGTTGCTCGAACGCGATCCGCGGGCTGCGAAGTTTGTGGAGGAACTGCGCGCGACGATGGCGCAGGTCGAGCGCGCGCTGGCGGGCGCGGAAGTGGGCGCGAGCGAGTTGAGCGGCGCGCAGCGCGCGCAGGTGCTCGAGCGGGCGAGTGAGCCGCGTGTGGTGCGCACTTCGCGAGTGCGGGTCGCGCTCGCGGCGGCGATCGTGCTGGCCTGCGTGGGCGGACCGTTGTTCGTGGTGCGGCCGTGGCGGACGGAGTTCGAGGTCGCACGCACGGAGCTGCGGGTCACAATCCCCACCGAGACTCTGGAGGACCCTGGTATCGATCGCTTCGCGCGAACCGAACCGGCGCCGGGCACGCAAGGCGTCGACTTGACCGGCTTCGACGTGCCGCTGTACCGCGACACGGGCCGCGACAACGGAGGGGCGCCCACCGCGGAGGCGGTCCGATTGCTCAGCGAGTTGGGATACACCGACGGCGGCTCCGCAGGCGCTCCGGCGTCGGTCGAACTGACGAAGTCCAAGCAACGCTCCGAGGTTCGGCAGCGGATCGCACTGGGCGTCGCCGAGCGGGAGCTGAAGCTGCGCGGGCTGGGCTACCTCAGCGACCTGGACGATGCACTGGCAAGCCAGCAGAGCAGCGAGGAGTACGACGCGCTCGTCGAACACGCCTTCCGACGCACGCTCGACGAAGCGCTCTCGACCTTCTCGATCGACGTCGACACCGCGAGCTACGCGAACGTGCGCCGGCACTTGATGAGCGGCGCGCTGCCGAGCGCTGGCGCGGTGCGCGTCGAGGAGCTCATCAACTACTTCGACTACGCCTACGCACAACCCAGCGGCGCGGCGCCATTCTCGGTGACGACCGACGTGCTCGCCTGTCCGTGGGACGCGCGCCGCCAGCTCGTGCGCATCGGCTTGAAAGGCCGCGAAATGCACCGGCACGAGCGCAAGGACTCGCACCTGGTGTTCCTGATCGATGTGTCGGGCTCGATGAACAGCCCCGACAAGCTGCCGCTCGTGCAGCGCTCGCTGCGGCTGCTCACCGAGCAGCTCGACGTGCGCGACCGCGTGTCGATCGTGGTCTACGCGGGCAACGAGGGCCTCGTGCTCGAACCGACCAGCGGCCGCGAGCGCGGCGCGATCCTCGCCGCGATCGACGAGCTCCAGTCGGGCGGTTCGACCAACGGCGGCGCAGGCATTCGGCTCGCCTACAAAACCGCGCGCGAGCACATGGTCGAAGGCGGCGTCAACCGCGTGATCCTGTGCACGGACGGCGACTTCAACGTCGGCACGACCAGCCGCGACGAACTCGTGAAGCTGATCGAAGAGGAGCGCAAGAGCGGCGTGTTCCTGAGCGTGCTCGGCTTCGGCACGGGCAATCTGAAGGACTCGTCGATCGAACAGCTCGCCGACAAGGGCAACGGCGCGTACGCGTACATCGACAGCGTCGCCGAGGCGCGCAAGGTGCTCGTCGAGCAGATGAGCGGCACGCTGGAGACGATCGCGAAGGACGTGAAGATCCAGGTCGAGTTCAATCCCGCGCGGGTGCAGGCTTGGCGGCAAATCGGCTACGAAAACCGCGCTCTCGCGCACCAGGACTTCGCGGACGACACCAAGGACGCGGGCGAGATCGGCGCCGGTCACACGGTGACCGCGCTGTACGAGATCGTGCCCGTGGGCGTGCCGTTCGAACTGCCCGAGGTCGGCGAACTGCGTTACCAGACGCCGCGCGAAGGCGCCCCGGCTTCGTTCGGCGACGAGTGGCTGCACGTGAAGCTGCGCTACAAGGCGCCGGACGGCGAGGTGAGCCAGCTGCTCGAGCAACCCGTCGGCGGCGCGGCCGCGAGTTGGAGCGAAGCCGCGCTCGACGCACGCTTCGCTGCCGCGGTCGCGGCCTTCGGCATGAAGCTGCGCGGCAGCGAGCACGTGCGCGATCTGTCCTACGCGCAGATCGAAAAGTTGGCGACCGAAACTCTCGGCCGCGACGAACGCGGGTGGCGGCGCGAGTTCATCGATCTTGTGCGGCGCGCCGCTGCCATCCAACGTTGATCGTACGGTGCAAATTGCTCCGGCGCCGTACGACTGGCGCCGCACAACCGCGGGCGTGGTCACCCCAGTGCTTCGAAGCGCCCCGTGAAGTGCGGCAAGTACGGCGGGCGGTACGTCATGCGCAAACCGCGCAAGGTCGACGCCCGCGACGCGACTTCACCTGCCAGCTCGATCACGCGGTCGATGTGACTCTGTGTGTAGACGCGCCGCGGGATCGCCAGCCGTACGAGCTCATTGCGCGCCGGCACGAACACGCCGTCGGCGTCGCGCCGGCCGAACATCACCGAGCCGATCTCGCAGCTGCGGATGCCGCCGTGCAGGAACAGCTCGCAGGCGAGCGCTTGGCCGGGGAACTGCTCCGGAGGGATGTGCGGCAGGAGCGCACGCGCGTCGATGTACACCGCGTGGCCGCCGGGCGGCTGCACAGTGCAGATTCCGGCGCGGTTGAGCCCCTCGGCGAGGTACGCGGTGCTCTGCGCGCGGTACTCGAGATAGCGCTCGTCGAGCACCTCGTGCAGTCCCACCGCCATCGCCTCGAGGTCGCGCGCCGAGCAACCGCCGTAGGTCGGAAAGCCCTCCGTCAGGATCAGCAGATTGCGCGCGCGCGCAGCGAGTTCGTCGTCGTTGAGCGCCAGGAAGCCGCCCATGTTCACGAGCGCGTCCTTCTTGCCGCTGACCGTGCAACCGTCGGCGAGCGAGAAGACCTCGCGCGCGATTTCGGCCACGCTGCGTTCGCGCTGACCGGGCTCGCGCTGCTTGATGAACCAGCAGTTCTCCGCGAAACGGCACGCGTCGAGGAGGAACGGCACTCCCGCGGCGCGCAGGATGCGTGAGACGCCGCGCAGGTTGGCGAGGCTCACCGGCTGCCCGCCCGCGGAGTTGTTGGTGATCGTCACCATGCCCAGCGGAATGTCGGCGCGTCGCTCGCGCACGACGCGCTCGAGGCGCGCGAGGTCGACGTCGCCCTTGAAGGGGTGCGGCGACTGCGGATCGGACGCCTCGGCGATGACGAGGTCGAGCGCCTCTCCGCCGCCGTACTCGATGTTGGCGCGCGTCGTGTCGAAGTGGCAGTTGCTCGGGATCAGCGAGCCCTTGCGCACCGTGAGCGAGAACAGGATGCGCTCCGCGGCGCGTCCCTGGTGCGTCGGAATCACGTGGCGGTAGCCGCACAGCTCACGCACCGCGCTCTCGAAGCGTTGGAACGAGCGCGAGCCGGCGTAGCTCTCGTCCGCGCGCATCATCGCGGCCCACTGCTCGGTCGACATCGCGGCCTGACCGGAGTCGGTCAAGAAGTCGAACGTGACGGCCTGCGCCGGTACGAGGAACAAATTGTTTCCGGACTGCTCGAGCAGCGCCGCGCGTTCCTCACGCGTGAGTTGCGCGAGCGCCTCGACGGTCTTGATCTTGAACGGTTCGTAGATGACGGGCATCGGGTGGCTCCAAGCCGCCGACCCTCGCGCGCCCACGCGCCGTTCGCCATACGCAACAATCCGTGCCCGCGCACCAACGCGGGCCAACTCAGCGCGCGGCGCCCGTCGCCGGGTCGACGACGAGCCCCATGCGCTCCTGGGCTTCGACGTAGAACAGGAACCCCATCATCATCTCGTCGACGGTCTGCTGGCCGAAGCGCACGGTCGCGTCGGGGTCGGGGTTGAAGGGGTTGAAGCGCGAGTTGTCGAAGTGCGCGAGCACGCTGACGCGCGTGCCAGCCGGGAAGCTCTGCGCGCCCGGTCGCCAGCGGTAAGCCTGCTGCCAGTCGAAATTGTAGTTGGGCACACGCAGCAGGATCTCGTCGCGCCCGTCGGGGTAGCTCGCCGTGAACGTCATGTCGCGCCCGCGCAGGTGCATGTGCACGAACATCCCGACGCCCACGGAGTCGGCTTCGAAGCGGCGCTGCGCCTTCACCGGATGCGCCGCGGCGTGCGGCGGGATCTCGAAGCGCGAGGTGGTGATCTGGAAGTGGCGCATGCGCTGCTGAACAGGAGCACGCGGAAAACGCAGCGCCACCGAGAGCTTGGCGCGCTCGGGCGAACCCGTGGTGACGAAGTGCGTCTGCAAACCGAGCAGCGATCCCGCCGGGATGAACAGCGCGACGCCGGGGCCGCACTGCATCGGCGCGCCGCCGGGCACGTAGCCGGTGAGGAAGTTCTCGGTCTTGAACGACTCGCCGAACTTGAAGTAGCCCAGGTTCGCGTGGTGCACGACACGCGCGTTGTCGGGCGAGATCTCGAGCGCTTCGACCCACGTGTCGTGCGCGAAGATGTGGTTGAGCACGATGTAGCGGTACGGAACGTAGCCGTCCGCCGGCAGCTCGCTCGCCTTGGCTTGCTCGAGCACGAGGTCGGGCTCGCCGATGCGCCAGCGGCTCGTGTCGAACACACGCGGCGGCGGCGCCTGCGTCAGATCGCCGGCGGGCGCTCCGGCGAGCGCCCAGCCCACAAGCATGTTGCGCTCCTCGGCGCTGAACGCGGGCGCGCTCTCGAACACGCCGTGTTTGGGCGACGCGAACCAGGGCGGCATGCGGCGTTCGTCGACGACCTCGGCGATCGTCGCGGCGCGACGGGCGACGTCTTCGTAGGTCAGCAGCGAAAACGGCGCGGCGGTTCCGGGGCGATGGCAGTCCTGGCACGCGCGCTGAACGATGCCCGCGATGTCGCGCGACCAGGTCAGCTCCGGACGCGGCGCCGGCGGACCGAGCGCCTCGAGCTCACAGCCCTCGACCGCGGTCTCCCCCACCTGCACCTCGCGTCCGGCGAGCAGGTCTTCGATGGCGAGCTCCAGGTCCGCGCGGCCCGCGTTCGGGTTCACGCCGCCGAGGCGGTACTGCGCGTCGAGCCGGCCGCGGTAGACCAGCCGCCGCTGCGCATCGAGCAGCATGAAGTGCGGCGTTCGCTCGGCGCCGAAGGCGCGCGCCACCTGCCCGTCGAAGTCCTTCACGAACGGAAAAGCCGCGCCGCTCTCGACTTGCAGGTCGGCGATCTGCGGCACGCTGTCGAGCGGCCCGACATCGACGAGCGCGAAGCCGACGCCGCGTGCGCGCAGCTTGCGCTCGAGCTCGACGAAGCGCGGCACGTAGCGGCGCGCGAGCGGGCAATCGAGCGTCGCGAACATCACCGCCAGCGGCCGCTGCGCGGCGAGTTCGCTCAGCTCGCGCGTGAGGCCGCGCGTGTCGAGGAAGCGCACGTTCGGCAGCGGGGCGCCGAGCTGCGCCTGAGCGGGCGCGCCCTCCTGCAGTGGAGCGCCGAAACAACACAGCGCCAACGCAAGCAACGGGCTCGTCATGCCCGCCAGTTCTAGCCGCCGCGCGCCGCGCTGGGAATCAGCCCCAGCTCTTCTCCCACTGGTTCATCTCTTGGGTGCGCTTGTCGACGAAGCTCGCGATCTCCGCCGCGTGGCGCGCGAAACCGGCTTCGTCGCCGAGCTCGAACTCGAGCCCGATGAGCGTGTGCTGGTTGAGCGGCGTGCGGTGGCGGATCGTCGCGCGGCCCGCGCACTCGATCGCGCTGCCCGGCAGGCGCAGCGTGAGCTCGAGCGCCGGCACGTCCGCGATGCGCGCCGAGCTGTCCTTGGTCAGCACGATCCCGATTCCCGAGGCGCTGATGTCGAACACGTGCCCGGACACTTCTTCACCCGCCCAGCGCGCCTTGACCTGCACCTTGCGGTCGAGCGAAGGCACGACGCGTGCGTTGCGCCGGCGGTTGAAGTGCCGCGCGTAGAAGCCGTCGAGCTGCGCGTAGAGGTTGTTGACGTTGACGAACTGCAGCCCGTAGCGGATGTGGCTCTCGCCGTCGCGTGTGATGTTGGCCACCCGCGCCGCGGTCTGGACCTCGTTGCGCATCATGCTGCCGATCGAGAGCTCGACCAAGTCGTCGACCTTGAGGTTGCGGTCCTGGGCGAACGCCACGCGAATGCACGCGCCGCGCACGGAGAGATCGACCAGCTCCACACGCAGCGGATCCCACTTCGGCGCGCGCAGCGTGGCTTCGAGCGGCGTCGACTTGGTGTTGCGCTTGCGGTATTGGGCGCGCTGCTCCGCGCGGGTGGCGGGCGTCGCTGGCGTCGGCGGCTTCTTCTTGAAGAACATGGAGCGTGGCTCCGGAGCTCTCGGTTGGGGTCTTTGGGCTGCGCGCTGGGGCTCGGATCCGGACTGCATCGCGCGCCAGCGGCGCAGAACTTGAGCGATCCCTGCGAGCGTCGCGTCTTTCCGACTATCGTCGGCCCCATGCAGCATTTTCAGCGGGTGTTCGTGGGCGGCGCCTGGCGCGCGACGGCGGGCGGAGAAGCGCTCGAGGTGCTCGATCCGACGCACGAGGCGCCGATCGGGTCGGCGCCGCGCTCCGGGCGCGCGGAGGTCGACGCCGCCGTCGCGGCCGCGCGCGCAGCCTTCGGCCCCTGGTCGCGCACGCCGCCGCGCGAGCGGGCCGAGCACCTCACGCGGCTCGCCGCGGCTCTCGCTGCGCGCCGCGACGATTTGGCGCGCACGATCACGCGCGAATTGGGCATGCCCTACGAGCTCTCCAAGCGTGTGCAAGCGGGCCTGCCGGCCGCCGTGCTGGCGAGCTTCGCGAAGCTCGCCTCCGAGTACGAGTTCGAGCGCCGCGTCGAGAACTCGCTCGTGCTGCGCGTGCCGCTCGGCGTCGTCGGCTGCATCACGCCGTGGAACTATCCGCTGCACCAGATCGTGCTCAAGGTCGGCGCGGCGCTCGCCGCCGGCTGCACGGTGGTCGTGAAGCCCAGCGAACAAACGCCGCTGTGCGCCTTCGAATTCGCGCAGCTCGTCGAGGCCTGCGGCCTGCCGCCGGGCGTGTTCAACCTGGTGTCCGGCACGGGCGCCGAAGCGGGCGAAGCCCTCGCGTCGCACCCCGGCCTCGACGCGCTCTCGTTCACCGGCTCGACGCGCGCCGGCCAGCGCGTGAGCGAGCTCGCCGCGCGCAACCTCGTGCGCGTGTCGCTCGAGCTCGGCGGCAAGTCCGCCAACTTGATTCTCGACGACGCCGACCTGCCGCGCGCGGTGAAGAACGGCGTCGGCGCGTGTTTGCTCAACTCGGGCCAGACCTGCAGCGCGCTCACGCGCATGCTCGTGCCGCGCGCGCGCCTCGAGGAGGCGACGCGCCTCGCCGTCGAAGCGGCGCGTGGGTTCGTCGTCGGCGATCCGTTCGACGCGGCGACGCGCCTGGGACCGCTGGTGAGTTCGGCGCAGCGCGAGCGCGTGCGAGACCTCGTGCGCAGCGGCGTCGAAGAAGGCGCACAACTGGTGTGCGGCGGCGTTGAGGCGCCCGCGCACTGCGCGCGCGGGTGGTTTCTCACTCCGACGGTCTTCACGCGCGTCGAGCGCGGCATGCGCATCGCACGCGAGGAAATTTTCGGGCCTGTGCTGGCGATCCTCGCGCACGACGGCGACGAGCACGCAATCGAACTCGCCAACGACTCGGACTACGGCCTGGCGGCGGCCGTGTGGTCGAACGACGCCGCTCGCGCGGAGCGCGTGGCGCGCGCGCTGCGCGTCGGCCAGGTCGAACTCAACGGCGGCAAGTTCAACCTGCTCGCGCCGTTCGGGGGCTTCAAGCGCTCGGGCCACGGCCGCGAGTTCGGAGTGCACGGCCTCGAGGAGTTCCTCACGACCCAGGCGCTGCAGCGCTGAGCGCGGCCGAGAAACTCGAACGTGCACGTGAGCGTCATGCACCGCCTCTGCGCGAACGAAACGTAAAGGCTGTGCGGAACTCGCCGTAGAGTTGGGTGTTCCTGAGGACGTCTGCGCGTGGCGACCCTCGTCGCCGGTCGCGCACCCCGACGGTCGCGAGCGGCAGGCTCGCGTCCGTCGCTCCCTGGACACACCTCGTTTCTGGCAAGCCTCGACGGTGGCCCCACCGTCTCCACTGCAATGCGCAACACGCTGCTCCTCGGACTGCTCGTGGCCGCGACCATCCCGCACCTCGCCTCGGCTCAAGGCGGTCCGCCGCCTCCGCCCCCGCCGCCCACCGGCGGCCCGTTGCCCCCGCCTCCGCCCGCGCCGGCGGGCAACCTGACCACGCCGAACAAGGTCAACCTCGGCAAGGTGCTCTTTTGGGACGAGCAGCTGTCCTCGACGAGCACGATGGCCTGCGGCTCGTGCCACATCCCGAACGCGGGCGGCTCCGATCCGCGCACCGCCGGCCAGCCCGCCTCCGCCCGCCACGCCGGGCCCGACGCAACGCTGCTGACCGCCGATGACATCCTGGGTTCGCCGGGCGTCGTGCGCGGTCTGGACGCCGACACCTTCACCCTCGATCCCGCCTTCCGGCTCGAGCGCCAGGTCACCGGCCGGCGCGCGATGACCACGATCAACTCGGCCTACGTGCCGCTGCTGTTCTGGGATGGGCGCGCCAACGGCACGTTCGAAGACCCGGTCACCGGCGTGCTGCTCCTGAACGGCGGCGCGGCGCTCGAGAGCCAGGCCGCGGGCCCGGTCGTGAGCAGCGTCGAGATGGGCCACGACGGCGTCGATTGGACGAGCGTCGCCGCGCGCATCGCGCCGCTGGCGCCGCTGCGCCTCTCGCCGAACGTGCCGGCGGTGCTGACCAACTACATCAACGGCCGCACCTACGAGCAGCTGTTCCTCGAGGCCTTCGGCACGGCCGGCGTGACGCCCGCGCGCATCGCCATGGCGATCGCGACCTACGAGCGCACGCTGATCGCCAACCAAGCGCCGATCAGCCAGCCGCCCGGCTCGCCCGCCGCCGCGCTGACTCCGCTGGAAAACCAAGGCCGCCAGATCTTCCAGACGATCGGCCGCTGCAACGTGTGCCACGGCGGGCCGTTCCTGACCGACAACAACTTCCACTACACCGGGATTCGGCCGCAGAACGACGACCTGGGACGCTTTAACGTCACCGGCAACAACGCCGACCGCGGCCGCATGCGGACGCCGACCTTGCTCAACGTCGAGTTGCGCGCCCCGTACTTCCACAACGGCCGCTTTGCGACGCTCGAGGACGTGGTCGACTTCTACGACCGCGGCGGCGACTTCAACGCGCCCAACAAGTCGCCCGCGGTCGCGCCGATCGGGCTGACTCCGGCGCAGAAGGCCGCGCTGGTCGCGTTCCTCAAGCGCCCGATGAACGACCCGCGCGTCGCCGCGCAGACCGCACCGTTCGACCGCCCGGTGCTGTACGCCGAGTCGGTCCGCACGCCCGATCCGATCGGCGTCGGCACCGCGGGCACGGGCGGATTCGTCCCGCAGATCGTGGCCCTCGAGCCCGCGCACTACGAGAACGCGAGCTGGACCGTCGGCGTCGACCGCGGCAACGCCGGCAAGACCGCGATCCTGCTCGTGGGCTCCTTCGGCAACAACATCGGCGTGCCGTTCCAAGGCGCGCAGCTGTACGTCGACTGGGCCAACCCGCTCACCAAGCGCATCCGCTACGGCGCCCTGAACG
Source organism: Planctomycetota bacterium (assembly GCA_016795325.1). GTDB lineage: Bacteria > Planctomycetota > UBA1135 > UBA1135 > WYBT01. The sequence continues at coordinate 145,357 of JAEUHY010000035.1, read as the reverse complement.
GCGCAGGCGCGGGCCAAGGCTGGGCCTCGATCGACGTCGACCTCGGGCAGGATCCGTTGCTCATCGGCCTGCCGCTCTACGCGCAGTGGGTCGTGGTCGACCCCGATGGGCTGGGCCGCCGCCTCTCGGCGAGCCAGGCAGTGGAGATGACGATCTTCTGATCGGTCTCTCGCGGGGCAAGCGCACGCCCGCATCGCTGCATCCGCCGGCGCTACCACCCGGCGGAACAGGAACAGCGAACGCGGATCGTGCGACCCTGAACGGCCGCCGCTGCGACAGTGCGTCGCGGCGGCGGCCGTTTGCGCGTAGGCTCGCGGGGTGCGCCGCCCGCGACTGGAACCCGAGACGCAGTTCTTGCTGCTCGCCGCCGCCATCGGCGCGGCCGGAGCGCTCGCGAACGCCGCGTTTCGCCTGCTGATCGGCCTCTCGCAGCGCGCCTTCGCCTCGGGCGCGGGCTCGCTGTTCGAACCGGTCGGCCCGAGCCTGTGGTGGATCGTGGTGATCGCCACGCCGGCGCTCGGCGGCCTCGCCGTGGCGCTGCTCGGCCGCGCAACGAACAGCGAAGTCGGCGGGTACGCGTTGCCGGGCTTCCTCGAGAAGCTGCACCTGCGCGCCAAGGACATCGACCTGCGCGGCACGCTGCTGCGCACGTGCGCCGCGGCGCTGACCCTCGGCTCGGGCGGTTCGGCGGGCGTCGAGGGCCCGATCGCGACGCTCGGCGGCGGCATGGCGGCCTGGATCGGCCGCGTGCGCCAGCTCGGCGGCGAGCGCCTGCGCGTGATGGTCGCCTGCGGCTCGAGCGCCGCCGTCGCGGCCGCCTACGGAGCGCCGATCGCGGCGGTGTTCTTCACACAGGAGATTGTGCTCGCGGGCAATTACGACCTGCACAACTTCGTGCGCGTGGTCGTCGCCGCGGGGTCGGCGACGGTGGTGGCGCGCGCCATGCGCGGCGACGCGCCCATGTTCGAAGCCCCGGCCTTCGAACTCGCCTCCTCGAGCGAGGTGCTGCACTACCTGCTGCTCGGACTCGCCTGCGGCCTGTGCGGCGCGTGGTTCTCGCGCCTGTTCTTCTGGACGCAGAAGCGCTTCGCCGCGTTGCGCGTTCCCGCGCTCTACAAACCCGCGCTCGGCGGCGCGTTGGTCGGCTTGCTCGCGCTGAGCGGCGTCGGCGTGCTCGGCACAGGTCACGAGGTGATCGAAACGCTGCTCGCGAGCGAAGGCGCGAGCGGTTGGCGCCTGCTCGCGGGCCTGGGCGTGCTGCTGTTCGCCAAGATGCTCGCCACCTCGATCACGATCGGTTCGGGCGGCGCGGGCGGCGTGTTCGGACCGTCGCTGTGCTTCGGCGCGGTGCTGGGCGGCCTGATCGGCGGCGCGGCGGACCTGTTGCGCCCGGAGGCGAGCGCGAGCCCGGCGCTGTACTCGCTGGTCGGCATGGGCGCGTTCCTCGCGGCAACCGTGCGCGCGCCGCTGACCTCGATCTTCCTGGTGTTCGAGATGACCGGCTCCTCGTCGACGGCCGTGCTGCCCACGCTCGTCGCGGTGGCCGCCGCGCTGTTCGTCTCGCGTCGCCTGGAGCGCTATTCGATCGACGAAGCCACCCTGGCGGCGCGTGGAATCGATCTCGGCCAGCGGCGCGAACAGTCGGCGCTGGGCGGCGTGCTGGTCCGCAGCGCCATGAGCCGCGGCTTCGACGGCGTGGCGGCGAGCGCGACCGCGCCGGAACTGATGGCCCTGATCAGCGAGTCGAGCGCCAACGCCTTCGTCGTGGTCGACGAGCGCGAGGAGATGGTCGGAATCCTCGCGCTGCAGGACCTGCGCGTGCTCGACGCCAAGACCGCCGAGGCGCTCGGCCCGCTGACCATCGCCGCCGACCTGTGCGAGCGCAACGTCGTGACGGTGTTCGGCGACGAGTCGCTGGCGGCGGCGCTGACCAAGATGGACCAGGCCGGCTACCGCCAGCTGCCCGTGGTCGAACGCGACGCGCCGCGGCGCGTGGTCGGCATGCTCGAGCGCCAGCACGTGCTCAGCGCCTACCGCCGCCTGCTCGCCGATCCGGGCGCCCGCGCGGCCGGCGCAGGCCCGCGGCCGAACGAAAGCGGCGATTCGCTGCGTTTGTGAGCCGGACGCGAGGCGCGGATGGAAGCGTCGCCGCCGTCGCGGCACGGGCGCCGCGGTCCTAGTGGGTTGATTCGAAAGTCCGCCGCAGATGTCAGGTGATTCGGCGCTCCCCGCAAGGCGCGAGGATTCCAGGCGACCTGAATAGGTCGCCGAACCGGAGCAACGCAGCGGGGGCGGCGAGGCGCCTGAGATGTGCGGCGAAATTTTGGAGCGACCCACTAGAATCCTTGCCTTCGAAGTGCGCGGCGCGCCCGCCGATCCGCTGAGCGCCGCATCGACCCGGGAATCGTGACGCGGGGCCATGAGGGCCCCAGGACCACGCCACCTTGACGTCCGCCAGTTCATCCGCAGCGTTCCTCGCCCCCACCGACACCTTCGTCCGCCGCCACATCGGGCCGCGCGAGGACGACATCCGCGCGATGCTCGCGGCGCTCGGCGCAAACTCGCTCGATCAGTTGATGGACCAGACCGTGCCGACGGCGATCCGTCTGCGGCGCGAGCTGAAGCTCGGGCGCGAACGCGCCGAGCACGAGTTGATCGCCGAGTTGCGCGCGCTCGCCTCGCACAACCAGATCTACCGCTCGTTCCTCGGCCTGGGCTACCACGGCGTGATCGTCCCGCCGGTGATCCAGCGCAACATCCTCGAGAACCCGGGCTGGTACACGCAGTACACGCCCTACCAGGCCGAGATCAGCCAGGGCCGCCTCGAGGCGCTGCTCAACTACCAGACGATGGTGACCGACCTCACCGGTCTGCCGCTGTCGAACGCCTCGCTGCTCGACGAGGGCACGGCCGCCGCCGAGGCGATGAGCATGTGCCACGCCATCGGCCGCGGGAAGCGCGATGCGTTCCTGGTCAGCCCGCGCTGCCACCCGCAGACCCTCGCGGTGCTCGAAACGCGCGCCGAGGCGCTCGGTTGGCGCGTGATCGTCGCCGAGCTCGAGAGCTTCGACTTCAAGGCGCGCCCGGTGTTCGGCGTGCTCGCGCAGTATCCGACCAGCGACGGCGAGCTCGTCGACTACGAAGCGCTCGCCAAGCGCGTGCACGACGCCGGCGCGCTGTTCGTCGTCGCGACCGACTTGCTCGCGCTCACCTTGCTGCGCGCCCCCGGCGAATTCGGCGCGGACATCGCCATCGGCTCGGCGCAGCGCTTCGGCGTGCCGATGGGCTTCGGCGGCCCGCACGCGGCCTTCATGGCCACCAAGAACGAATTCAAGCGCGACATGCCCGGCCGCATCATCGGCGTGTCGCGCGACTCGCGCGGCAAACGCGCGCTGCGCATGTCGCTGCAGACTCGCGAACAGCACATCCGCCGCGAGAAGGCGACCAGCAACATCTGCACGGCGCAGGTCCTGCTGGCGGTCATGGCCGGGATGTACGCGACCTACCACGGGCCCGAGGGGCTGCGCGCGATCGCCGAGCGCGTCCACGGCTGCGCGGCGACGCTTGCGGCGGGCTTGGAGAAGCTCGGCCTGCGCGTCGCGCACGCGCGCTACTTCGACACGCTGCGCGTCGAATTCAGCGACGCACGCGCGGACAAGGTGCTCGAGACGGCGCGCGCGGCGCGCATCAACCTGCGCAAGCTCAGCGACAACGCGGTCGGCGTCGCGCTCGACGAAACGGTGACCACGGCCGACCTGCGCGCGTTGCTCGAGGTGTTCGGCGGTCCCGCCGCCGCGAAGCTCGAGCTCGACGCGCTCGCGCGCAGCGCCGCGCGGTCGTTCCCCGCGCCCTTCGCGCGCACCTCGCGCTACCTCACGCACCCTGTGTTCAACAGCTACCACGCTGAACACGAGATGCTGCGCTACATCCGCAAGCTCGAGGGGCGCGACCTGTCGCTGACCAGCAGCATGATCCCGCTGGGCTCGTGCACGATGAAGCTCAACGCGACCAGCGAGATGGTCCCGGTGACCTGGCCCGAGTTCGGCGCGCTGCACCCCTTCGCGCCGCGCGAGCAGTTCGCCGGTTACGCCAAGCTGTTCGACAGCCTCGAGCGCGACCTGGCGGAAATCACGGGTTTCGCCGCGGTTTCGCTGCAGCCCAACGCGGGCTCGCAGGGCGAGTACGCCGGCCTGCTCGTCATCCGCGAGTGGCACCGCCAACGCGGCGAGGCGCACCGCAACGTATGCCTGATCCCGACCAGCGCGCACGGCACCAACCCCGCGAGCGCGGTCATGGCCGGCATGAAGGTCGTGGTCGTGAGCTGCGACGAACACGGCAACGTCGACATCCCCGACCTGCGCGCCAAGGCGCAGATGCACTCGAAGGAGCTCGCCGCGCTGATGGTCACCTACCCCTCGACGCACGGCGTGTTCGAGGAAGGCATCGTCGAGATCTGCGCCATCGTCCACCAGCACGGCGGACAGGTGTACATGGACGGCGCGAACATGAACGCGCAGGTCGGCCTGTGCCGGCCGGGCGACATCGGCGCGGACGTGTGCCACCTCAACCTGCACAAGACCTTCTGCATCCCGCACGGCGGCGGCGGCCCGGGCATGGGCCCGATCGGCGTCGCGGCGCACCTCGCGCCGTACCTGCCGGGGCACCCGCTGAGCTCGGTCGGCGGCGCCAAGGCGATCGGCCCGATCTCGGCCGCGCCGTGGGGCTCGGCGAGCATCCTCACCATCCCCTGGGTCTACATCCAACTGATGGGCGCGGTCGGCCTGCGGCGCGCGACGGAGGTTGCGATCCTCAACGCCAACTACATGGCGCAGCGCCTGCGCGCGCACTATCCGCTGCTGTACAGCGGCGCGAACGGCCGCGTGGCGCACGAGTTCATCATCGACCTGCGGCCGTTCGAGCACTCGGCCGGCGTGCTCGCCGAAGACGTCGCCAAGCGCTTGATGGACTACGGCTTCCATGCGCCGACCATGTCGTTCCCGGTCGCGGGCACGCTCATGATCGAGCCGACCGAGTCCGAATCGCGCGCTGAGCTCGACCGCCTGTGCGACGCGCTGATCGCGATCCGCAGCGAGATCGCGCGCGTCGAGAAGGGCGAGTGGTCGCGCGAGGACAACCCGCTCAAGAACGCGCCGCACCCCTGCGACGTCGTGGTCTCCGACTCGTGGGCGCACGCCTACAGCCGCGAAACCGCCGCGTTCCCCGCGCCCTGGACGCGCGAGCGCAAGTTCTGGCCCTTCGTGGGCCGCGTCGACAACGGCTACGGCGACAAGAACCTCGTCTGCACCTGCCCGCCGGTCGAGAGCTACGCCGAGCCGGCCGCGAACGCCGCACCGAGGCTCCAACCCGCCTGACTGGCGCCGTACAACCAACGCTCCGTTTCGCGCCCGGCCCCGCGCCGGGCGCGTTCGTTTTTTGGGCGCTGTAGGCCGGTCTGTGTAGCAAGTGTGTGTGACTCGGCCGCAGCGAGCGCGCAGGCACGATTTCGTCGCGTGGAGTCCGCCGGGCCGTGCGAGTGGTAGGACAACGTCATGTCGGACGCCGCTGCTCCCAACGTCGAAGCCCTGCTCGAGCACGCCCGCTGGGCGCGTGCGCTGGCGCGTGAGCTCGTCGGCGGCGACGTCCACCAGGCCGACGATTTGACCCAGGAGGCCTTCGCCGCGGCCCTGGTGCGCCCGCCCAGCGACCAGGAGCGCACGTCGGGCTGGCTGGCGCGGGTGCTGCGCAACCGGCGCGTGTCGAACCTGCGCCGCGAGGATGCGCGCGGCCGCGCGGAACCGCGGGCGGCGCGCGCCGAAGCGCAGCCGTCGACGCTCGAGCTGGTCGAACAGGCCGAGACGCAGCGGCGCCTCGTGGCCTGCGTGCTCGCGCTCGAGGAGCCCTACCGCCGCGTCGTGCTGCTGCGCTGGTTCGGCGACTTGCCGCCGCGCGAGATCGCGCGCGCCGAGAACGTGCCGCTGGCCACCGTCACGAGCCGCTTGACGCGCGCGCACGCCAAGTTGCGCGAGAAGCTCGAGCGCGAGTACGGCGAGCGTCGTGCGTGGGTGCGCGCGCTCGCGCCGCTGGCGCTGGCAGGCGAGAGATTCGCGCCGCCGACGCCCGACGCTCGCCTCTCCGATCCCAGCGCGGGTTCGCCGCTCGGCGCCGGCCTCGCCGTGGGCGCGTTGGTGCTCGCGCTCGGCGGCGCCTGGGTCGCGTGGCAGGCGCTGCGCTCAGCGCAACCTTCCGACAGCACGCTCGACGCGCGGGCGGACGGGCCCGCGGTCGAGCTCGCACCCACGACCACGAGCTCCGTCGTGGAAAGCTCACGCAGCGCGCAGGAGTCGCCCGACGCAAGCGCGGTCGCGCCGAGCGCGGACCTGCGTTTGCGCGGGCAGGTGCTGCTCCCCGACGGCCGACCGGCCGCGGGCGCGCGCGTGGGAACCGGCAAGCTCGAGGCGTTCGGCGCCAAGTCCCCGCCGGCGGGATTTCGCAGCGTGCTGTGCGACGCGGACGGTCGCTTCGAGTTCGAGCCGCCCTTCGCGCGCCGCGTCGAGCTCACGGCGCTGCACTCCGACGCCGCGCCGAGCGCGACGCTCAGCGCGGATCCCGCGGCGCTTGCGCGCGCCCCATCCGCGCCGCTCGTCCTACAGCTGCGCAGCGGCGCGCGCGTCGTCGGCGTCGTGTTCGGCCCCGACGGCAAGCCCGCGCCCGCGCGCGAGCTGCAGATGCAGAGCGACTTCGGCGCGGGCCGGCGCACGACCGCGAGCGACCAAGGCGGCGCGTTCGATTTCGCGTCGCTCGCGCCGGGGCGCTGGACGATCCTGAGCTTCCCCGGCGAGGAAGAAGCGCGCTTGCACGGCCTGGGCGAGCCCAACTCGGTGAAGGTGTTCGAGCACCTCGCGCAGCGCGTGCTCGCGCTCGACGACGGTCAGGTGGTCCACCTCGAGCTCGGCCGTGCGCCGATGCAGAGCATCCTGGTCGAGGGTCGTGTCACGTTCGCCGGTGCGGGGCAGAGCGCGCTGCTGCAGTTCGTCGGCCCCGGCGAGCGCGCGCTCGAGCTGCAGCGCATCGCGCGCACCGACGCCGACGGCCGTTACCGCGTCGCCCTGGCCGAGCCGGGCGCGTACCTCGTGAAGCTCACCGCGATGGACGAGCCGGGCACGCACGTCATCGAGCGCGTGTACGAGGCGCCCCGCGCGGCGGCGGACCAGCTCGATTTCGCACTGCCCGCGGGCGCCATCCGCGGCCGCGTGGTCGACGCGCTCGGCGCGCCGGTCCCTGGCGCGAGCGTGCGTTTGCGCCGCGAGGTCGGCGGCGCGCGCTCGCTGCTGACGAGCTTCAGCGACGCGAAATCCACGGACGCCGACGGGGCCTTCGCTTTCGAGCGGCTCGACGACGGCGGTTGGTCGCTGTCGGTGTACGCGCAGCCGGAGAGCGACAAGGCGCGCGCGCTCGGACGCAGCGCCGAAGAGAACACTGCGGAGCAGGGTGACGACGCGAAAACAGCCGCAAGCGTGAGTGCGGTGCTCGACGTGCGTGACGGGCGGTCCGTCGACGGCGTCGTGATCCAGATCGCGGCCGGAACCCTGCTCCGCGGTTTCCTGCGCGACGGCGATGGCGCGCCGGCGCCGCTGGCCTCGCTGTTCGTGCACTCAGGCACGCGCCTGTTGACGCCCTTCGCCTGGAGCGCGAGCGATGCGGACGGCGCGTTCGAAGGTCCGGCGCTGGCGCCCGGCGAGTACTTCGTCCACGCGCGCAGCGGCGCGTTGTGCAGCGCGCTGCAACGTGTGCTCGTCGAGCGCGGCGAGGCGCCCGCGCTCGAGCTGACCCTCGCACCCGGCGGCTTCGTCGAGCTCTCGTTCTCCAGCGCGGCCGCGGCGCAGAGCGCGACGCTCTCACTGCGCGACGAGCAGGGCCGCGAGTTCGTGGGCTGCGTCGAACGCGCGCTGAAGTCGCTCGACGTGCTGACCTCGTTCCGCCCCGGCGCGGTCCGACTCGGGCCGCTTCCTCCCGCGCTCTACCGCCTCACGGTCGTCGACACGGCGGGCCTCGTGCAGAACTTCGACGTCGCCGTCGCAGCCGGCGAGACGCGCAGCGTGAGCGTGCGCTAGAGGCGCGCGCGCTTGCGAGCTGCGACGCCCGCGGTGGATCGTGTCGCGAACGGCACGCTAGACTCGCGCCGTGCTCAAACGAATTCTCGCCGCGCTGCGCATCCAGGGCGACGCTCCGCTGCTCAAGGTCGGAACCGTCGCGCCGCCGTTCGAAGCCCTCGACCAGCACGGACGCATCGTCAAGTCGACGGACTTCGCCGGGCAGACCGTGGTGCTGTGGTTCTATCCCAAAGCTGACACGCCCGGGTGCACGCGCCAGGCCTGCGGATTCCGCGATCGAATCCGCGAGTTCGAGGCCAAGGGCGCAGTGGTGCTCGGCGTGAGCTTCGACTCGCCCGAGGAGCAGCTCGCGTTCGCCAACAAGCACGGCTACACGTTCCGCCTGCTCTCGGACCGCGGTCGCAAGATCGCACTGGCTTACGGTGCTGCGAAGTCGGCCCAGGACGCCTACGCCGCGCGCTACACCTACGTGATCGGCCGCGACGGGCGGATCGCCGAGGCGATCGCAACCAAAGACCCCGGCGCACAGGCCGGAGAGCTGATCGAGCGCTTGCGCTGAAGCCACGCGGCGCGAATTTCAGGCGGGGATACGACTCTCGTACCCGCCGGAGGGAGCGCCCCGCGCCTCGCTGGCTATAGTGCGGCTTCGATGGCGCTCTCCGTCAGCTCGATTCCCACGAGCGAGCGTTGGCCGCGTCAAGCGGTGCTCGTCGCAGCGTTCGGCGGACTCCTGTCCGTCGTCGGCAGCGCCTTGGTGTTCGCGGGCGCCTACCGCGAGCGCGAGCGTGAGTTCGCGGCACAGGGCCGCGCGTTGCTCGCCGCCGCCGACGAGCACATGGCGCAGGTCGCCAGCACGGTGGCGGCGCTGCAGGGACTGCTCGCGAGCAGTCCGAACACCGACGGCGAGTCGTTCGAGGCCTTTTGCAGCACGATCTTCGGTCGCTTCGCCCACGTCGAAGCGCTGCTGCTGTTCGAACGCGCCGCGGACGGCTCCGAGCGCTGGCCGCTCGCGCGGCGCCATCCTGCGAACGCTCGCTTGCCGATCGGGTTCGACCTCGCCGAGCTCGCCAGTCGCGGGTTCGCCGAGCGCGCGGCCGCGACCGATGCGCAGCCGCTCGCACTCGAGCTGGAAGTGCCCGGCGGCGGTCGACGCGCGCTGCTCGCGCTTCCCGCGCGCCAAGCGGGCGCGGACGCGTCGATCGTCGCGTGGTCGGCGGCGCTCGTGCGCATCGACGAACTCGCACGCGACGGCGGCGAGCACGTCGGCGCGCCCTGGCTGCGGGTCGACTTCCTTCCGACGCCGCCGGCCGACGGCCAGGGCGAGATTCTCGTGCAGCGCCGCCTGGCGCTCGCGCCCGCGGGCTGGACCGCGGTCGTGCGCGTCAGCCCCGATGCACCGAGTCCGCTCACCGAACCCGGCGGATGGGCTTCGCTCGCCGTCGGGCTGGCGCTGACCGGCCTGCTCACCCACCGCGTGCGCACGCTCGAGCTGCGCAGCCGCGCGCTGTCGCACGCCAACGCGGAGCTCTACACCGAAGTGGCCGAGCGCCACTCGGTCGAAACCAAGTTGCGCGAGACGCAGCGCACGCTCGCGACGCTCGTCGCCAACCTGCCCGGGGTGGCCTACCGCTGCCGCAACTCGCGCGAGTTCGAGATGGAGTTCATCAGCGACGCGATCGCGACGCTCACCGGACGTCCCGCGCGCGACTACCTCGACGGCGTCGTGCAGTACGGGCGCGACGTGATCCATCCCGACGACCGCGAGTACGTGTGGAACGCCGTGCAGCAGGCCGTCGACGCGCACCGGCCGTTCCAGCTCGTGTACCGCATCGTCACCGCCACCAAACAGATCAAGTGGATCTGGGAGCAAGGGCGCGGCGTGTATTCGCGCGCGGACGAGCTCCTGGCGCTCGAAGGCCTGCTCAACGACATCACCGAACGCAAGCTGGCCGAGGAAGGCCTCAAGCGCGAGATGCGCTTCGTCGACGCGATCGTCGACAGCTTGCCGGGCAACTTCTACGTGTTCGAGGAGAGCGGTCGCTTCGTGCGCTGGAACGCGAACGTCGAGGAGGTCACCGGCTTCACGCCGCTCGAGCTGGCCGCGATGAGTCCGATGGACTTCTTCGCGGGCGAGGACCGCGAGCGCGTCGAACGCGCGGTGCGCCAGGTGTTCGAGGAAGGCCGCACCAAGGTCGACGCCCGCCTGATCCGCAAGGCCGGCGGATCGACGCCGTTCCACTTCACCGGCGTGCTGTTCCAGCACGACGGCGTGCGCTACCTCGTCGGCGTCGGCATCGACGTCAGCGAGCGCGACGAAGCGCTCGCCGAGCAGGCCCGCGTGCGTGCGCAGTTGATCCACACCTCCAAGTTGGAAAGCCTGGGCGTGATGGCGAGCGGCATCGCGCACGACTTCAACAACCTGCTGACGGTCGTGGCGGCGAGCACGGGGCTCGCGCAGAGCAGCCTCGACCCGTCGAACGAAGCGCACTCGATCCTGCAACAGGCGCTCGACGCCTCGCAGCATGCGAGCGAGATCACGCGCCAGATGCTCTCGCTCTCGCGCGGCGAAGCCGCGGCCCGCGGTCCGGCCGACATCAGCGCCGTGGTGCGCTCGCTCGAGAAGCTGCTGCGTTCGTCGATCAAGAAGCGCGTGCGGATCGAGTACGAGCTCGAGGAGCACCTGCCGGTCGCCACGGCGGACTCGGCGCAGCTGCGCCAGCTCGTACTGAACCTCGCGTTGAACGCCGGCGAAGCCTGCCAGGAGAACAACGGCGCGCTGCGCATCTCGACCGGCGCGCACTCCTACGAAGCGGCGGACCTCGCGACGCCCGCCTTCCGCGGCTCGAAACGCGGCGGGCCGCACGTGTTCGTCGAAGTGCTCGACGACGGCGTAGGCATGGACCAAGCCACGCTCGCGCGGCTGGGCGAGCCGTTCTTCACCACGCGCGTCGCCGGTCGCGGCTTGGGTTTGGCCGCTGTGCTCAGCATCCTGCGCGCCCACGCGGGCTGGCTCGAACTGGACTCGGAAACCGGACAGGGAACCCGCGTCCGCGCTTGCATCCCCGTCGCCTAGAGGTCGCACCATGCACTCGCTCGCCTCGAACCTGGAGTTGCGACACTCGCTCGTCGTGGCCGGCGACGGACAGACGCCGCACGCGGCCGACCTCGCGCTGCGCCTGGAGCGCGAGTTCGGCGCGCATGTCGTGCAGGCGCGCACGCCGGAGGAGTTGGGGCGCGCGCTGAGCGACGGCGCCAGCGTGGCGCTGTGTCCGCTGCACGGCGCGATGGCGGCCGTCCGCGCCGTCCTCACGGCCTGCCAAGCCGGATCCCACTGCGCCGTGCTCGCTTATGGGAGCGACTCTGAACCGCGCGCGTGGATCGACGCGCTGCGCTCCGGCGTGGTGGATGTGCTGCGGGTTCCGGAGGAATCCGGCGAGGTCGTGGCGCGTGTCGAGCAGGCCTTCACGCGCGCGCAGAACGACCGTGAGCAGCGCGCCGTGACGCTCGAACTCGAGCGCTACCGACGCTTCTTCCAGGCCGGGCCGGTGATCGTGTTCCGCTGGCGCGCGGCCCCGGGCTGGCCGGTCGAGGACGTGTCCCCGAACGTGGTGCAGCTCTTCGGCGTGAGCGCCGAGGACTTTCTGTCGGGCAAGGCGCCGTACTCGGCGAGCGTCCACCCCGAAGACCTCGAACGCGTCGCGCGCGAAGTGCAGGCCCACGCCAGTTCCGGCGTGCAGAGCTTCGACCAGGAGTACCGCATCGTGCGCCCCGACGGCGAGGTGCGTTGGCTCTACGACCACACGGTGATCACGCGCGATGCGAGCGGCGCAGCGACTCACTTCGCCGGCTACGTGCTCGACGTGTCTTCGCTCGAGCGGGAGCGCCGCACGCGCGCGGAGGCGGAGCGCCTGCTGCTGCAGGCGCAGAAGCTCGAGAGCCTGGGGATCCTCGCGGGCGGCGTCGCCCACGACTTCAACAACCTGCTCACGACGATGCTCGGCGAGGCGACGCTGGCGCTCGGCAGCCTTGCGCCGGACGCGCCGGCGCGGACGCAGATCGGGAACATCCTGACCGCGGCGCGCAGCGCTTCGGCGCTCACGCGCCAGATGCTCGCCTACGCGGGCCGAGCGAGCGCCATGCCCACGCCCTGCGATCTGCGCACGCCGGTGCGCGACGTGCTGCGCCTGCTCGAGAGCAGCCTGCCCAAGCGCGTGCGGCTCAACGTCGAACTGGGCGAGCCGGCGACCGTGCTCGCCGATGCGGGACAGGTCCAGCAGGTGGTCATGAACCTCGTGCTCAACGCCGCGGAAGCTTGCGGCGAGCGCGATGGGGTCATCACCCTGCGCCTGGCGCGCGTGCACGCGCTGCTCGGCGGCGTCGAGCGCGAGTGCGTGCAGTTGGAGGTCGAGGACAACGGCGAGGGCATGACCCCGCCACGCTCGCGCGCGTGTTCGAACCGTTCTTCAGCACCAAGTTCCAGGGGCGCGGACTGGGGCTGTCCGCGGTGCGCGGCATCGTGCAGGCGCACGGCGGCGAGTTGCAGCTCTCCAGCCGCGTCGGAGTGGGCACGTTGGCCCGCGTGCAACTGCCGCTCTCGCGCGAAGCTGTCGCGCCCAAGTCGACGCACGCCGGTCCGGCGGCGGCGCGCGGCGAGCGTGTGCTCGTGGTCGACGACGAGCCCGCCGTCGCACGCGTCGCGGCGCGTGCGCTGCAGCATTTCGGCTACTCAACGGCCATTGCGGCCAGCGGGCGCGAAGCGCTGACGCTTCTGGCGAGCACCCAGGAGCGCGTCGACTGCGTGCTGCTCGACCGCACCATGCCGGATCTGAGCGGCGAAGAAACGCTCGTGCTGCTGCGCGAGCGCGACCCGCAGCTCGTGGTCGTGCTCACGAGCGGCTACGAGGAGACCGATAGCCTGGTCGCGGCGCGCCGCGTGAGTCCCAACGCGTTCCTGCGCAAGCCCTACGCGCCCGACGAGCTGGCCCGCACGGTGCGCGCGGCGTTGGACGCGGCGCGCACACCGCAAGGCGCCGGTCCGCTCAGCTGACGCGGCGCCAGGGGTCGCCGGAGAAGTTGCGCCGCGAGCCCTGCATGCGCAGCGCGCTTTCGACGGTGTTCTTGGGCAGCAGCTTGAGCTGGATGAGCGCCTCGCCGAGCCGACAGCCGGTCATGCGCTGGTGCGCGAGGGCTTGTTCGACCTGAGTCGGCGTCAGGAGCGACATCTGCACGAGCAGCTCGCCGAGCTTGCGGTTGCTCACCATGCGCAACTGCGTCTGACCGGCGCCGGTCGGCACGGGCGTCGGCGCAGCGGCGGGAGCGCGTTCGGTTTTCGCGTCCGACGACGACGACGGCGCCGCGGCGGGCGGTTGCGCGGTGACGGGCAGGTCGATCCCCAAGCTGGTCGCCATCGACTGCACGAGCATGGCGAGCAGCTCGTGGGCCTTTTCCGGGCCGATCTGCTCTTCGCGCTGGAGGATCTCGGCGATGCGCAAGGCCACCGCGCCCTGCTGCGCAACGTCCTTGAAGCCGTCGCGCTCGAGCTGCGCCTTGAGCGAACCGATCTGGTTCGCCGTGCGCTCGTTCGCGAAGTAGTCCTTGGCGTCGGAGCTGCCGATGCCGTTGGCCAGAGCCACGAGCTGGGTGCGGAGACCGAGCGGAGTGTGTCGAGACTGGGTCATGTGAAAGCCTACGCGAGCTGGGGCGGGCAGGCCGCTATCGGCCGAAGCGACCCGCGGAGTCCAGTGCGAAGATCACAGCGCGGCGCGAAAAATCTTCGCGCCCGTGCAAAGACCTCAAAAACGCAGCGTGTAGCCGAACTTCAGCGCCAATTCCGACTGCGTCGGCGCGAAGCTCGGCCCCGTTTGGTCCCAACCCTGGTTGAAGACCACGAAGGCCTGGACGCCGGGCCGCAAGATCCACCACCAGCGGCTGTTGAGCGACATCGAATCGGTGACGTCGTCCCACTGGAGATTGTTCGTCCACGACAGGAGCGGCGTCAGGACCAGCGTCACACGCACGCGCGCGACGTTGACGCTGAAGTCGCCGCCGCCCAGGCGCGCGTCGGTGTGCTGGTAGCTGGTGTTGAGCAGGAGGTTCGCGCTCTGCCGCCAGTCCAGTTCGAGCTGGTAGTCCTCGCTCGTCCCGTCGAAGAACTCGCCGCCGGAGATGGACGCGATTAGCGACACGTCGCGGTGGTCGCTCGTCTCGCCTTCGAGCCGCGCCCGCGCGAAATCGTAGTCACCGGCGGGGATCGTGGAGCTGGGGTGGATGTCGAAGTCGGTGCTGAGCACTTCGCGGCTGGCTTCGAGCTCGACGCGCAGCGCGTCGCTCGTGTCCCAGATCAGGCCGAAGGGCTGGAGTTCGGCGACGAAGCTCTGCGTGCCGGCGCCGATGCTCTCGACCCAGTCGAGGTCGAGGCCGAACTCGAGTTGCCGCACGGCCCGGTTGATGCGCGGCCGGTACGTGTAGGACGCTTCGTGGCGCCGCACGCCCGAACGTTCGACGAAGCCCAGCCGCGGCGAGAAGTCGCGCTCGACCATGCTCGTCCCCAGCGTCCACTGGATCTGATCGTTGGGGTACGTGACGTTCGTCGACCAGGCGAGGTCGGCGTCGCCCGAGCCCTCGTTCTCCGTCGCGGCGACGAAGCTCGACCAACGCAACGTGTCGTCGCCCTGGAACTTGTTGGTGCGCAGGTTCAGATCGACGCCCACCGTGTTCGCATCGCCGCCGCCGCGCGGATCGCCGCTGGTCCACAGCACGCCGATGTCGGACTGCGCGCCGATGTTCTTCGACAGTCGGCCCGCGAACAGATTCTGTCCATCGAGCGCGCCGCTGTCGTCGGTTTGCACGTCGAGCAGGCCCCAGGTGAGTCCGTCCGACTGGCCGGTGAGCTTCGCGGCCGCGAGGATCGGCACCTTCTGCGCCTGGGCGTCGAGCCCGATGCGGCGCGAGAAGAACGGCTGCAGCTGGCCCGTCGAGCCGAACTGGAACACGCCGGAGTCTTCGAGGAAGAAGTCGCGCTGTTCGGGGAAGAACAGCGGGAAGCGCGTCAAGTTCACCTGGCGGCGGTCGACCTCGACTTCGGCGAAGTCGGTGTTGAGCGAGAGCGCGAGCTTGGTGTTCGGCGTGATGCGGTAGAACGCGTCGAAGCCCGCGTCGGACTCGTCGCTGGAGCTGTTCTGAACGCTGTCGCGCCGCGCGCGCGCCACGGCGAAGGGCGTGAAGTCGAGCCCGAGTCCTTGGCGCAGCCCGCGGAAACCCTCGAGTTCACCGGCGTTGGCGACCCAGAAGAACTGGATGCGCGGATCGGCGCTCGCCCAGCGCACCTCTTCGTTGCGCCGGCGGATGAAGCGCCGCAGGTTGAAGCCCCAGGTGCTGGTGTTCGGATCGAAGTTCAGCGTCTGGAACGGGATCTCGATCTCGGCGCGCCAGCCGTGCTCGTCCACGCGCGCCTCGCCGTACCAGATGCCGTCCCACTGCTTGTTGAAGCTCGCGCCGTTGCGCGTGACGAGCGCGTCGCCGAGCGAACCGGCGGCGCCGATCTGGAACCAGAACGCGTTGCGCTTGTCGTGGAACGAGTCGATCAGGATCTCGACACGCTCGTCGGGGTCGAGCACCGCGTCGCGCTGCATCTGCGTCGCGCGGATCAGGTGCGGCTCGCGGTCGAAGCACTCGAGCGCGAAGTACAGCTTCGCCGAGTCGTACATCACGCGCACGCGCGTCGCTTCGCTTGGCGCTGCGCCGGCGATGGGCACGACCTGCGTGAGCTCCCCGAGTTCGCAGGCGTGCGCCCACGCCGCATCGTCGAGCAGCGCGTCGATGCGCGGCGGCGCGACGCCCTCGGGCAGGCGCGCCACGTCGATGCGCGGGACTTCCACGGCCGCCGACTGGGCCCCTGCCCACGCGTGTCCAGCGCCGCACGCGAGCGCGGCGGTGCACAGCAGCCCGCGCACGAAGCTCACGTCGCCGCGCCCGGGCCGTCGGAGGTCTCGAAACGGCCGCGCACGAGCGGGCGAGCGCCGCGAACCATCCACACGCCGCGGCACAGCACGTCGCGCACGCGCTGTTGGGCGTCGAGCACCACCAGATCCGCATCGGCGCCGGGCGCGATCACGCCCTTGCGCGGAAGGCGCAGGAAGTGCGCCACGTTGGAAGTGAAGGCGGGCAGCACGTCCTCGAGCGCCTGGCCGCGCGCGACCAGCTCCGCGATCGTCTCGGCCAGCGCGAGCGGCGAGCCGACGTCGTAGGAGCTGATGCGTCCATCGGCGTCGAAGTGCGGCAGGCAACCGCCGCCGTCGGAGCTGACCGTGACGCGCGTCGGATCGAGGTCCGCTTCGAGAAAACGCTCGAGCGCCTCGGCCGCGCTGTAGGCGTCTTCGCCTTCGGCCACGGGAAACGCCGTGATGTCGAGCGTCACGCCGCGCTCGGCGAGTTCGAGTGCTTCGTCGAACAACCCGCGCCTGCGATTGACATGCGTGGGGTGCCACACGCGCGCCGGCAATTCGCTCACGTCCAGCGCGCGCCGGATCAGCTCGAAGCCGCGCACTCCGTCGCCCATGTGCACGTGGCACACGCCGGCCTTGCCGGTCATCAGCCCCGCGACGTGGCATTCGCTCGCGATGCGCAGCACTTCCTCGAGCGTGGGCTGGCTCGAGCGGTGGTCGCTCAGCGCGAGTTCGCCGAAGCCGATCACACGATCGATGTGCACGATGTCGCCGCGCACGGACCCGGTCAGCGTCGTCGGCGGCAGGTGGTAGCCGCCGGTGTAGCACCACGCGCTCAGCCCTTCTTCTTCGAAGGCGCGCGCCGTCGCAACGAGTTGCGCCGTGGTCCGCGTCAGATCGTCCGTGCCGAGCACTCCGACCGCGCTCGTCACGCCGCCGAGCGTGAAGTGCGTCAGCCGCATCGGCGGCACGCGGCTGGCGTAACCCGCCTCGCCCCCGCCGCCCGTGAGGTGCGCGTGCGCGTCGATGAGCCCCGGGATCAAGCGCGCGCCGCCGAGGTCGGTGACGGCCACATCGAGCTCCTCGGGCATCTGCGGTTCGTCGACGCCGATCCACAGCACGCGACCGCCGCCGACGAGCAAGTTGCGCCGGCCGACGTACTGAGGCGCGTACAGATCTGCGTCGAGGAGCAGTTCCAGCATGGGGCGGGCGATGGTAGCCGGAGGTCTGCGGCCCGACCATGAGCGGCGAACGCGCGCCAGCCCGATGACGCGACGCGTGATCGCTATGCGGCCGCAACGAAACCGGAAGCCGGCGCAACGTGGGTTCGGCCCTGTTGGCGTTCGATTCCCGGGTCGCCCAAACGGTCGGACGTGGCCACGACGACTTGCGCCGTGCTCCCGCGCAACGTGGAGACCACGTGAACACCGCTGCGCGGCGTATGGCCCGTTGGTTGCTTCTCCCGGGCGCCGCTCTGCAAACTCACGGCCTGCGCCGGGCTTCGAACCGCGCCGTCCCCAGGTCACAACCCCAGCATGCTCCGCGTCGCATTCGCGTCGACCTTGCTCTGCGCGCGCGCAAGCGCTCAAGCAGCGCCCGCGCCACAGCCCGATCCGCGCCCGCCCTTCAAGTGGCAGCGCCAAGACGAGAACTGGAGCGCTTTCCGCTCCGAGTTCGGCGAGTCCAAGTGGCTCTTCGATCCGTTCAAGCACCTTCCGCTCGACGATCAGGGCGCCTGGTGGCTCAGCTTGGGCGGACGTTTCGACACGCGCACGGAATGGTGGGACGGCTTCGGATTCGGAGCGACCACGCCCGGCAACAGCGACGCGTTCCTGCTCAGCCGCATCCACTTGCACGCCGACGCGCATCTGGGCGAGCACGTGCGCGCCTTCGTCGAAGCTCGCACCGCGCAGGTCACCGAGCGCGACCTGCCCGGCGGCGCGCGCGACATCGACCTCGACACGCTCGATCTCTACAACGCCTTCGTCGACCTGAGCGCAACGCTCGGCGACGGCAAGCTGAGCCTGCGCACCGGGCGTCAGTCGCTGGCGTACGGTTCCCAGCGCCTCGTCAGTCCGCTCCCGTGGGTCAACGCGTGGCGCACCTTCGAAGGCGTGAACGCCTTGTGGCGCAGCGGACGCTGGAGCGTCGACGCGTTCCTCACCGCGCTGGTCGTCCTCGATCGCTTCCAGCCCAACGAACGCGACGACGACAAGCAGCTCTACGGCGTCTACGCCACTCGCGCGCCCGAGCAGGGCGGCCTGGGCTTCGATCTGTACGTGCTCGGAAACACGCGGCCGAACGTGACCATCAACGGCACGAGCGGCGACGAGCGGCGCCACACAGCGGGATTGCGCGCGTGGAGTCCGTGGGCCGAGCGCGGTGATTTCGAGTTCGAAGGCGCGTGGCAGTTCGGCGAGGTCGGCGACGAGGACGTGGCCGCTTGGTTCGGCTCGACAGTGATCGGCTACAAGCCCGGCGACTCAGCGTTCGCACCGCGGGTGTTCATCGGCCTCGACGCCGCGAGCGGCGACCGAACGCCGGGCGGCTCGGTGCAGACGTTCCACCAGCTGTACCCGCTGGGCCACGCGTACTTCGGCCTGGCCGACGTGCTCGGCCGCCAGAACCTCGTCGCCGCGAACGTGGGCTGCAGCATCAAGGCGACGCCGCGCACGACGGCGACGCTCACGGCGCACGTCTTTCAGCTCCTGGACAAGGACGACGGGATCTACGCCGTGAACGGAGCGCTCTCGCGCTCGGGTCCGTTCAACTCGGCGGATATCGGCCAGGAACTCGACCTGTACGTGGCGCACACCGTCACGCCGTACTTCAGCGTCTACGGCGGCTATAGCCACTTCTTCAGCGGCAACGCCGTCGAAGAAGGCGCCGTGTCCGACGACATCGACTTCCTGTACTTCGGGACGGCGCTGACCTTCTGAGGAGCGCTCGCGGCGCTCAGCTCTTCCAGCCGAGCAGCTTGTCCAGCGTGCCCGTCGACACGGCGTGGTAGCGGCTGCGCGCCTGCGCGTAGATCTCGTGCGCACGCCGCAGGCCCTGCGGCGTCTTCGCGAGCTCGGCGTAGATCGGCTTCAGGAGCTTGCGGCGGCCCACGTTCATCAGGAACGACTGCAGGCGCGGGTTCGCGGGCGCGTAGTCGGCGCGCACGGCGCGCACGAGCCACACGCACGAGATCTCGCTGTTGCCGCTCGCGGTGAAGCCGAAGGCGCGGTCGAGCGCGGTCAGCTGCTCCGTGGTGAGTTCGTGCGGCAAGGCCTCGAGCAAGCGCAGCCACTGCTGCGTCACCCAGCCGCGGGTGTCGAGCTGCGCCGGCGGCGTCCCCGCCTTCCAACGCTCGATCTGTGCGTCGACGGCAGCGAGCAACGTCGACTGCACACGCGGCGCGTCGGACGGCAGACCGGGCTCGCGCAGCCAGCGCTGCAAGTCGAGCGCCTTGGCCGCGTCCGGGTGCGAGGCGAGCAACTCGCGCTCGAGGTACGCCAAGAAATCCGCCGTCGTCACGCTGCGGAACGCGTGGCCGTCGAACCAGCCGCGCAGGAACTGGTCGAAGGCGTCGCGCCCGACGAGTTGTTCGAGGCGCCGCAGGAAGAGCGCGCCCTTTTCGTAGGGCACGTGGCTGAAGGCGTCGTCGGGATGGCGCGCACCGAGTTCGACGTGCAGCACCTGCTGCCACGGCTCGAGCTCGGCCATTTCGCGCTCGAGCTCCGCGCGCGCGAGCTGCTTCTCCATCTCCGTGCGCTCGAGCCCGTAGAGCTGCTCCATGATGCGCTGCTCGAAGTACACGGTGAAACCCTCGTTGAGCCAGAAGTCGCGCCACGTGGCGTTGGTCACGAGGTTGCCCGACCAGGAGTGCGCGAGCTCGTGCGCGACGAGCCCGACCAGCGACTTGTCGCCGGCCAGGATCGTCGGCGTCGCGAAGGTCAGGCGCGGGTTCTCCATGCCGCCGAACGGGAACGAGGGCGGCAGCACGATCAGGTCGTAGCGTCCCCAGCGGTACGGCCCGAAGAGCGCTTCGGCGTGCTGGATCATCACTTCGGTGTCGACCAGCTCGTCGCGCGCGGCCTGCACCACGTTCGGCTCGGCCCACACGCCGCTGCGGTTGGAGATCTCGCGGAACTCGAGCTCGCCGCACGCCAGCGCGATGAGGTACGGCGGGATCGCTTGCGGCATGCGGAAGCGCCACGCGCCGTCTTCGCCGCGGCCGAGCTGCTCGGCGCTCATCACCGGCGTGAGCGCGCGCGGCGCGCGGATCTCCGCCTCGTAGGTCACGCGCACACCCGGCGAGTCCTGCAGCGGAATCCACGAGCGCGTGAGGATCGACTGGCCCTGCGTGAACAGGAACGGATGGCGCCCGCCGGCGGTCTGCTCCGGCGCGAGCCACTGCATCGCCTGGGCGCCTTCCGTCGTGCGGTAGCGCACCGTCACGGCGCTGTCCTTGGGCTGGAGTTGGATGAGCAACGCGCTGCCCTTGACCGGATCGGGAGGAGCGAGATGGAACAAGCGCGCGCCGCCGGAGCTTCCCGTGACGCTCAGGATCTCGAGCGCGTGCGTGTCGAGCGCGAGCGCCGCGTTGGGATCGTCGCGCACCAGCTCCAGACGCACCGCCCCCTCGGCGCGCCGCGCCTCGAAGTCCAGCGTGAGGTTGAGGTGCAGGTGCCGGACGCGGACGCGGTTGGGCTCGGCGTAGGAATGCTCGTCCATGGGAATCGGCGAGGTGCGGGCGAGCCGCAGGGCTGGCCCATGGCAGGCGGACAGAAGCGCGCCGCACAGGGCCAGCGCGAGGAGCGGGCGGAACAACGACATGGCGCCCAGAATCGTGTTTGCGCCGTGTGGTGTAAACCCTCAAAGGCCGCGCGTGGCGCTCGTTGACGCGGTGCGAACGCCGCTTTCGCGCGCGAATTGCGCCGCGGCGAGCCGGCGGAGTGGCGCGAACAACGCAGACGCGAGTTCCGCGCGGAAGCCGCGCGCGGGCGATGTGCCCGCACCGAGTCGAGCGGATTTGCGGCCCGGCGTGCGCGCCGGAGTCGCGCCGCTCGAGCGAGTTTCTCTGCGCAATCACGCGATCGCGGCGCAGCCGCGGGCCGCAGGCGCACTTCGAACTCGGAACACTAGAGTCTCGATACGTGACGACACCGACCCCCACGCCCGCCGCACCGACGGAGCAACCGCAGGCTCCGGTCGACACCGGCGCCGCGCTGCGCTGGCTCGCGCGCCTCGCGCTCCCCTATCGCCTCCGATTGCTGCTCGCCCTGGCGTCGATGCTCGCCACCGGCGCGGCGGGCCTGGTCGTTCCGAAGTTCGCCGGCAAGGCCGTCGACGCGGTGCTCCTCGAACGCAGCGTCGACGGTCTGCGCATCTGGATCCTCGGACTGATCGGTTTGTACGTCGGCGTCGCAGCCCTCGACTACCTCGAGGCGTATTGGTTGCGCTCCGCGGCGGCGCAGATCCTGCGCGATCTGCGCGAGCGACTCCACGCGCACCTCTTGAAGCTCTCCCCGGCGTTCTACGAACGCGAGCGCGTCGGCGAACTCATTTCGCGCATGAGCGCCGACGTCGGGAGCGTCGGCGAGGTGCTCACGGGAAGCGTCGTCAGCGCCGCCCAGCAGGGGCTGGTCCTGATCGGCGCGCTGGCGCTGATGGTCCACACGAACGCAGCGCTCACGGGCGTGATGCTGCTCGCCATCCCGCCGATCGCGATCGCCGCCGTGCTGTTCGGCGCGCGCTTCGAACGCATGTCGAAGGAACGCCAGGAACGCTTGGCGGAGAGCACGGTGGCGGCCGAAGAATCGCTCGCGGGCATTCGCACCGTGCAGAGTTTCGTGCGCGAAGGCGATGAGCGCGCGCGCTACGGGCGCAGCCTCGACCAAGTCCTGCGGCTCTCGTTGCGCCTCGCGCACCTGTGGGGCGCGTACCAGGCGCTGGTCTCGATGCTGGCCTTCTGCGCGATCACGCTCGTGATCTGGTACGGCGCCTCGCTGCTGCTCGAGAACGAGCTCACGCCGGGCGAGCTGATGAGCTTCGTGCTCTACACGGTCAGCGCCGGCACAGCGATCGCGTCGATCACGCACGTGTGGGGCGGCCTCAAGAGCGCCGCCGGCGCCACGCAGCGCGTGCGCGAGTTGCTCGAGACCGCGCCGCAGGTGGCCGAATCCGTGCAGCCGCGCGAGCTCGGCGCCGCGCGCTCGTTCGAGTTCGACCAAGTCTCGTTCGCCTACGCGTCCAAGCCCGAGGTGCGCGCGATCGACAACCTCTCGTTGCGCGCGGCCCCCGGCGACGTGATCGCACTCGTCGGACCCAGCGGCGGCGGCAAGACCACGCTCGCGAGCTTGCTGCTGCGCTTCTACGACCCGACGCAGGGCCGCGTGCTGCTCGACGGAGTCGACCTGCGCGAGTTGCGCCTCGCCGACCTGCGCAGCGCGCTCGGCTACGTCAGCCAGGAGGTGTTCCTGTTCGGCGGAAGCGTGGCCGAGAACCTGCGCTACGGCAAACCGGAGGCGACGCTGGAGGAGCTGCGCGCCGCGGCGCGCGCCGCACACGCGCTGGAGTTCGTCGAGGCGCTGCCGCAGGGCTTCGACACGTTGCTGGGCGAACGCGGCGTGCGGCTCTCGACGGGCGAACGCCAGCGGCTCGCCATCGCGCGCGTGCTGCTCAAGGACCCGCGCATCGTCGTGCTCGACGAAGCGACCAGTGCGCTCGACGCGCAGTCCGAGCACGCCGTGGGCCAGGCCTTCGAGCGCCTGCTCGAGGGCCGCACCACGCTCGTCATCGCGCACCGCCTCGCGACGGTGCGCCGCGCGACGCGCGTGGTCGTGCTCGAGGCCGGCCGCTGCGTCGAAAGCGGCACGCACGACGAGCTGCTCGCCTCGAGCGGCCTGTACCGACGCTTGTGTGAGCTGCAGATGCTCGTTTGAATGCTTCCGCCATGCGCACCTTCGCCACTCTCGTCGCCAGCTTCTCGATCGCCGCCTGTCAGGTCCTGCCCGCGAACAACACCACGCAGGGAAGGCTCGACCTGGCCGCCTCCGGGGCCGCGACCGCCAAGCTCACCTCGCGCGGCACCGAGCGCGTGAGCTTCGTGGTCGAGAACCGCGGCCCGGGCGCGCTGGAGTACACCGTGACCGACGACCGCGGCCGGACCATGGAAGAGGGCCGCATCGAGCGCGCGCGCCGCACCTTCACCTGGCGGCCGCTCGAAGCGCACGTGAACTTCGCCGTGCGCGCCGGCGCGCAACCGGCGAGCTTCGACTACAGCGTCGCGAGCGAAGCGGGCTTCACCGTCGAGTGGGACCTCTCGCGCGCGCAGCCGCCGCGCCAGTGAGCGCGGCCCGGCCTCACTTCGAGGCCAGCGCCTTGCGCAGCGTGGCTTCGCGGATCGGCCCCGCCGCGGCGACGACGCAGGCCTGCGGATGCAGGTGCGCGCGCGCGACACGTTGCACGTCCTCGGGCGTGATCGCCGCGTAGACCTTCGGCGCGCGCTCGAGGTGATCGTCGGGCAACGCGAAGCGCTCGGCGGTGACCATGTAGTTCGCGCGCCGCGCGGCGCGTTGGAACGAGAGCGCGAACGAACCGACGACGTAGTCCTTGGCCGTCGCCAGTTCGGCGTCGCCGACCGGCTCGTCCTGGATGCGGCGCATTTCGCGCAAGAAGCCCTCGATCGCGACGGGAACCTTCGAGGCGGACGTGCCGATGTACGCGGTGAACGCGCCGGGATGCACGCCGGCGCTTCCGTGGATGTTGGCGTGGACCGTGTAGGCGAGACCGAGTTCGTCGCGCAGGCGCATCGCGACGCGGTTGGTGAAGCCCGGGCCCGCTCCGAGCACGTGGTCCATCACGACCAGCGCGGGATAGTCGGGATCGGCGCGGCGCACGCCCAGGTGACCGAGGAACACGTGGACCTGTTCGCGCTTGGCGGGAAACACCGCGGTGCGCACGGCGCGCGGCGGCAGTTCGGGCAGCGGATAGGGCAGCTCTTCACCGGGCGTCCAGCGTCGCAGCGCGCGGTCGAGCAGCTTGGCCACGCGCGCAGGTTCGACCGGTCCGCAGACCGCGATCACCGCGCGCCGCGCGACCCAGTTGCGGCGGTGGAAGGCGACGAGGTGCTTGCGCTCGAGCCGCGCCACGCTTTCGTACGTGCCGGCCGCGGGGCGTCCGAGCCAGTGATCGCCGTAGATCAGCTGCTTGAACAAGCGGTCGCCCTGCACGCGCGGCTCGTCGCGCTCGAGGAGCAGGCGATCGAGCAGGCGCTGGCGTTGGCTGCGCACCTTGTCGGCGGGGAACGTCGGCGCGCAGATCAACTCCGCGGCGAGTTCCAGCACCGTGTCCCAACGCTCCGCGGCCGCAGCCGCCGAGAGGCCGTTCGATTCGCCGGAGATCGAGCCGCCGGAGGTTTCGAGCACCTCGGCGATTTCCTCTTCGCTGAGCTTTCCGGCGCCTTGATCGAGCAAGCCCCCCGTCAGGTAGGCCTGCCCCTCCAGCCCCGGCTCGTCGAGCGAGTGGCCGCCGCGCAGGTGCATCTGCAGCGCGATCACCGGCGCGTCGCGGCGCTGCGACACGAGCAAGCGAGCGCCGCAGTCGAGCGTGAAGCGCTC
The DNA here is from genome assembly GCA_016795325.1 of Planctomycetota bacterium. GTDB lineage: Bacteria > Planctomycetota > UBA1135 > UBA1135 > WYBT01. The sequence continues at coordinate 120,697 of JAEUHY010000035.1, read as the reverse complement.
GACCGGCAGACGCACGACCAGGTCCGCCGCAGCCGCGCGGGCGCTCACTGCTTGGCTCCGCGGCGCGCGCTCTTGCGGCGGCTCGGGGCCTTGGTCGGCGCTGCCTTGGGTGTGCACCAACCGACGACCCGCCGCTCGGGCGCGAGCAAGCGCGCGGCGCAGTCGCGCACCGCCTTGGCGTCGACGGCGAGCACGTGTTCGAGGCTCTCGAGCGCGAGCTTCCAGTGCGCGTCGACGGCGTACTCGCCCAGGCGTTCGGCGAAATCGCTGGCCGTCTCGTTCTCGAAGGCCTCCGAGGCGCGCAACACGGCGCGCACGCGCGCGAGCTCCTTGGCGCTGGGCGGTTCGCGGCGCAGGCGTTCGAGCTCTTCGTCGAGCACACGCTCGAGCTCGCGCGGATCAGCGTTCTGCGCGCACTCCGCGAGCAGCCAGAACACGCCGCCTTCGACGCGCGTGTCGCTCTGCGTCGAAATGCTCGTCGCGAGCTCTTCCTCGTAGACCAAGCGATCCTGCAGACGCGACAGCCGCCCGGCCGTGAGCAGTGTGGAGACCACGTCGAGCGCGTGGTCGTCGGGCGTGCCGACCGGGACGGTCGGCCAGGCGATGCACAGCCGCTTGCCCTGGTCGTCCCAGTGCATGTCGACGCGCCGCTGGCCGGGTTCGGGCGTCTCCGCCGGGCGGAACGGATCGGCTTCCTCGTAGCTCGCGCCGCGCGGCAGCGACTCGAAGTGCGCACGCGCACGCTCGAGCGCCACAACGGGATCGACGTCGCCGCAGATCACCAGCGTGGCGTTGCCGGGGTGGTAGAAGCGCCGCCAGTAATCGCGCATCTGCGCGACGCTGAGCTGCTTGAGCGCGTCGGCGTGGCCGATCACCGGCCGACGGTAGGGATGGCGCAGGAACAACGTGCTCTGCACGAGCTCGGTCAGGCGCCGCCACGGATCGTCGAGGCCCATCGAGAGTTCTTCGAGCACGACCTCGCGCTCGGCGTTGAACTCGGTGGGTTCGAGCGCGAGCGCGCGCATGCGGTCGGCTTCGATCTCGAGCGCCTTCTCCCAGCGGTCCGAGGCGAGTTCGAACCAGTACGCCGTGTGGTCGCAGCTGGTGAAGGCGTTGTTCGAGCCGCCGAGCATCGTCGTGAGGCGGTCGATCTCGCCTTTGCCGAAGCGTTCGGCGCCCTTGAACATCATGTGCTCGAGGAAGTGCGACACGCCGGCCTCGTGTTCGCGCTCGTTGCGCGATCCGACGCGGTACCAGAGCATCACCGCCACCACCGGGTCGGAGTGCCGCTCGGCGATCAGGATGCGCATCCCGTTCGCGAGGCTGTGCTCGCGGACCTTGGCCGGCGCACTGGTCGAGGCGGAGAGCTTGGATTTCGAGGCGTGCTTGTGCGGCATGGAGGCGGTCAGCGTGGGAAGCGCGCGGCGCCTCGGTCAAGTCCGTCGCGTGGGTGAAGCCGGCGCAGGGCGCGCCGTTTCACGCACGCGGACTGCGCGGGAAGCGTCCAGCGCGACCTTCGCCGCGCTCGCCGCCGCCGGCCTTGCGCTCGCGCCCCTTGCCGCCGGCGCCGCCGCGCGGGCCTGCGCCCGGGCGTCCGGGCGCACGCGGAGCGCGACCTTCGCCGCGCTCGGGCCCCCGCCGATCGGGAGCGCGAAAGTTCGGACGACGATCGTCGCCGCGGCTGCCGGGCCCGCGATCGCCGCGGCCAGCGGGTGCGCGGTCGCCGCCGCGAGTGTTCGGACGCCGATCGTCGCTGCGTGCGTTGGGACGCCGATCGTCGCCGCGGGTGTTCGGGCGACGGTCGTCGCCGCGCAGATTGGGGCGACGGTCATCGCCACGCGCGCTCGGACGAGCCGCGCCCTGGCGCTTGCGCTCCACCTTCTCGCGCAACTGTTCGCGCTTCTCGCCGCGTTGGCGCCGCCCCGCCGGCGCGCTGGAGCTTCGGCGCTCGAGCGACTCCTTGCGATCGCGCATCCAGCGACCGCGGTCCTTGGGGCTGCGGCGTTCGCGTCCAGGGCCGAACGGCCGACCGCTCTCCGCGAGCGAGCCCTCCTTGAAGTGCTGCGTGCGGGGATCCTCGCGACGGTCGACGTCCGGCGCCGCGCCTTCGCGCGCCTGCTCGAGCAACTCGCGCAGCTCCTCGCGCAGCAAGGGCCGCCAGCGGCCTTCCTTCAGCGAACGGTCGCTGAGCGTGCCGATGTGCGTGCGGCGCAGCTGCAGGACGTTGTAGCCCACCGCGGCGAACACGCGGCGCACTTCGCGATTCTTGCCTTCGTTGAGCGTGATCGTCACGAGCGACCACTCGCTGGTGCGCTTCAAGACCTTGACGAACGCCGGCGCCGTGCGGCCCTCGGCGAGCCAGATGCCCTTGCGCACCTTTTCGATCGCGTCCGGCTCGACGCGGCCGCGCAGCTTCACCGAGTAGGTCTTCTTCACGCCGTAGCGCGGGTGCGCGACACGGTTGGCGAACTCGCCGTCGTTGGTCAGCAGGATCAAGCCCTGGCTGTCCTCGTCGAGGCGCCCGACGGTGTAGATGCGGCCCTTGTCGGGGTCGGTGATCAGATCGATCGCGCGCAGGCGCGCCTCGCGCCGCTCGTTGGTGCAGACCACGCCGCGCGGCTTGTGCAGCAGGTAGTAGCGCAGGCGCGTGCGCTCCGGCTTGAGCACAACGCCGTCGATCTCGACGCGCTGGTTCGCGGGGTCGATCTTGAGTCCGAGCTCGGTCACCACCTGCTCGTCGACCGTCACCTTGCCGGCGGCGATCAACTCGTCGCACTTGCGACGCGAGGCCACGCCGTGGTCGGCGAGGTACTTGTTGAGCCGGACGAGCTCGGAGGTTCCACCGCCCGAGTCGCCCCCACCCGAGTCGGGATTGCCCGAGTCGGAATCGCCCGAGTCGGAGTCCTCCGAGTCGAAGTCTTCGGGCCCGGAGTGCGGGGCGCCGCCGCGCTCGCGCGCGTCCAAGTTCACGTGCAATCCAGCGGCCGGCATGCTTTCAGCGTCCCGCTTTCGACTTGGCGCGCTCGATGGCCGTCAAACAAGCCAAGCTCTGCGAGGGCGCGTTCTCGTTGGAGGCGCGGTAGTCCGCGAGCGCGGCGTCGTAGCGGCCGAGCATCTCCTGCGCGACGCCGCGTGCGTACAGCGCGCGCCAGTCGGCGGGATCCTCGCGCAACACGCGCTCGAAGGCCGTGATCGCCACTTCCCACTCCGACTTGGCGAGCGCGCGCACGCCAGCTTCGCAGTCGCGGTTGGGCGACGACTCGACCACGAGCTTCTCGCTGCGGCCGTCGGCGGCAGTAGGTACGTCGACAATGGCCTCGACGGGGCCGCGGACGGCGTGTTCGACGTGCGCGCAGCTTCCGCCGAAGAACAGCGCGGCGAGGCTGAGCGACAGGACGGGAATGGACGGGAGGCGGCGAAGTTTCATGGCGATCGAAGGGCGCGCGGAGCGCGACGGTGCGCCCAGGGGGGGGTGTGCGACGTGCATTCGGCGGCCGCGAAATCCTCTTCGGCGGCGGCGTACCCCCCGTAGCGCGCCGCGCATTGTGCCGAGTTGGCCGCCTCGAGGCCAGCACCACGCCGCCGAGGGCGCCGAGCGCCGCCGGGGACGGCCCCCGGTCGCCGGGGCGGCCGCCCCCTATTCGTTTGAGCAGCAAGCACTATACTTTGAGCTCAAACCAATAGCCGAGGCTCCGGGGCGCTTTCCCCGGGGCCGCCACCGCCGACGCGGCGTCCGCCGCAAGGAGCCCTCCGTGATCGCCAACCTGTCCCCCGCCACCGACCGTTTTGCGCTGCTGCGCCGCGAACAACTCGAGCACCTGCCGCAGCTCGCGCACCTGCCCCGCAGCGAGCGCGACGCGCTCCGCGCCGTGGCGCACGTGCTGCCCTTCGCCGTCAACCGCTACGTCGTCGACGAGCTCATCGACTGGTCGCGGGCCCCCCACGATCCGTTGTTCCAGCTCACTTTCCCGCAGCGCGACATGCTGGCCCCCGAGGATTTCGAGCGCATGTACTCCCTGGTGCGCCGCGCGGCCCCCTCGGCCGAGTTGCGCGAAGCCGCGCGCGAGATCCAAATGCGCCTCAACCCCCACCCCGCCGGCCAAGCCACGCTCAACCGGCCGGCGACCCACCCGCACCTCAAGGGCGTGCAGCACAAGTACCGCGAGACGGTGCTGTTCTTCCCCAGCCGCGGGCAGACCTGCTTCTCGTACTGCACCTACTGCTTCCGCTGGCCGCAGTTCGTCGGGCTCGAGGAGCTGAAGTTCGCCGCCAGCGAAGCCGGCGGACTGGCCGACTACCTGCGCTCGCACAAGGAGGTCAGCGACGTCCTCGTCACCGGCGGCGACCCGCTGGTGATGCGCGCCGAGATGCTCGAGCGCTATCTCGAGCCGCTGCTCGCGGACGACCTGGCGCACGTCACCACGCTGCGCATTGGGACCAAGGCCCTGGCGTTCTGGCCGCAGCGCTTCCTCACCGACCCGGACGCCGACCAGTTGCTCGCGCTGTTCGAGCGCGTCGTCAAGTCGGGCCGGCACCTGGCGTTCATGGCGCACTTCAGCCATCCGCGCGAACTGGAGACCGCCAGCGCCCAAGCCGCGCTCGCGCGCGTGCTCGCCACGGGCGCGGTGGTGCGAACCCAAGCCCCGCTGATCCGACGCGTCAACGACGCGCCCGAGATCTGGGAGCGCATGTGGCGCGAGCAGGTGCGCCTGGGCGCAGTTCCGTACTACATGTTCGTCGAACGCGACACCGGGCCGCGGCAGTACTTCGAGGTGCCGCTCGAACGTGGTTGGCGCATCTTCCGCGAGGCGTACTCAGCCGTTTCGGGACTGGCTCGCTCGGTGCGCGGCCCGTCGATGAGCGCGACCCCGGGCAAGATCGTCGTCGACGGCGTCAGCGTGATCGGCAGCGAACGTGTGTTCGTGCTGCGCTTCCTGCAGGCGCGCCGCCCTGAATGGGTCGGCCGGCCGTTCTTCGCGCGCTTCGACGCCCAGGCCTGCTGGTTCGACGAACTCGAACCGGCTTTCGAGCGCGAGGAGTTCTTCTTCCAGCCCGCGATGGAGCAGCTGGCGGCCGAGCAGCGCTGGCGCACGCAGCTGCGTCCCGCCGCCAGCCCGCGCGCCGCCAGCTGAGCCCCGCGCTCCAGCAGCCTGACGCCGCCGTCACTTCCCGACGGCGGCGCGGCGTGCTTGGATGCTTGGATAGATCGTCGTCCGCCCCCCCACGGAGCGCAGATCGTCTTGCAACCCAACCACGAAGTCGCCCGCGCCGTCCTCGACCCCAAGCAACTCGGCAGCACCCTCGGCTTCATGCGCGCCCTGCTGGGCGTGAGCCACTCGCTCGACTCGCGCTCCAAGCGCATGCTCGCGCGCCTGGGCGTCACCGCCTCACAGCGGCTCATGCTGCGCATCATCGGCCGTTTCCCCGGGGTTTCGGCCGGTGAGTTGGCGCAGCTCATGGAAGTGCACGCCAGCACCGTGACCGGTGTGCTGCAGCGGCTCGAGCAGCGCCAGCTCATCACCCGCCGCGCCGATGCGGGCGACCGGCGCCGCGCGTTGTTCGAGCTGACCGAGGCCGGCGCGAAGCTCGACGCCTTGCGGACCGGCACCGTCGAAGCCGCCGTGCGGCGCGCGATGGCGCGCTGCGACGAGGAGCAGATGGCGGCCGCCGCGCATGTGCTCGAGCAATTGCGCGCCGAGCTGTCGCGCGAGGATTAGTCGGCGCGCGGCGCGAGCGCGCCGCCCTCCGCCGCCGTGCGCACGTTGCGCCACAACTCCTCGACGTGGCGTCGCTCGGTGTCGAGCGCGCCGATCGACAGGCGCACCATCCAACGACCGTCGAGCACCGCCGGCGTCACGTACGCGAGCCCCGAGCGGTTGAGGCGTTCGGCCCAACGCTGCGTGTGCGCATCGAGCGCTTCGCCCGCGAGTCCGTCGGGCTCGTGGCGCACGCACACGGTCTGCAGGGCGACGGGCGCGAGCACGCGCCATTGCGGCGCCGCGCGAACCTCGCCAGCCAGCCACTGCGCGTTGTCGAGGTCGCGCTCGAGCCGCGCACGCAGACGCACGAGCCCCTGGTCGCGCAGCAAGAACCACAGTTTGAGCGCGCGAAAGCGCCGCCCGAGCGGAATGCCCCAGTCGCGCAGGTTGCGCGCGCGCTCGTCGAAGGCCGTCGCGAGGTAGCTCGGCCGCGTGCTCATCACGCGCACCAGGTGCTCGGCGTCGCGCACGTAGTACAGCGAGCAGTCGAAGGCCGCGCCCAGCCACTTGTGCGGGTTGAGCACGAGCGAGTCGGCGGCTTCGACGCCGCGCCACAGCTCGCGCAGGCGCGGCACGAGCATCGCCGAACCCGCCATCGCGGCGTCGACGTGCAACCAGGCGCGGTGCTCGCGCGCCAGCTCGCCGAGCGCGTCCAGCGGATCGAAGGCGGTCGTGGTCGTCGTGCCGCTCGTGCCGACGATGGCACACGGCATGCGCCCGGCCGCGCGATCGTCCGCCATCGCTCGCGCCAGTTGCGCCGGATCGAGCGCGTAGTGCGCATCGACGCCGACGGCGCGCACGTTGTCGCGGCCGAAACCCGCGAGCAGCGCAGCCTTTTCCACGGAACTGTGGCTGTGCAACGAGACGTACACCACGAGCGGCTTGGGTTCGGCCTGCAGCCCGCCGTGGGCGAACGAGCAGCGCGTCGAACGTTCGCGCGCGCACACCAGCGCCACGAGGGTCGCGCTCGAAGCAGTGTCCTGGATCACGCCGCGCCAAGCATCGCTCAGGCCCAGCGCACGGCGCATCCAGTCGAGCGTGAGGTCCTCGAGCTCGGTGAGCGCCGGGTTGGATTGCCACGCCAGCCCGAGCGAGCCGACGCCGGTGCTGAGCAAGTCGCCGAGCACGCTCGAGAGTTCCGCGTTCGACGGGAAGTAGCCGTGGAAACTCGGGTGCTGCCAATGCACCAGGCCGGGCGCGAGCACGCGTTCGAAGTCCGCGAACACCGCGTCGAAGGACTCGGGCTGCTCGGGTGCGTTCGCGGGCAACTGCGCGCGCAGCGAACCGGGTTCGACCGGCTGAGACACGGGTCCGTGAGCGACGTGCGCGCGGTAGTCGGCCAACCAATCGATCAAACGATGCCCCGCGCGGCGGAATTCTTCGGCGTCCATACCAGGGAGCTTTGGCTGCGCGCGGCCGCGGCGCAAGTCCGCGCGGGCTAACGCACGTGCGGCGGGAAGAGCCGCGAACCGCGCCAACCGGCGCGCGCCAACGCAAACTGCGCGAACACGGCGAGACAACCCAGGCCGTAGCGCACGCTGCGCGCGAAGCCGATCGAGCTCGCTTCGGGGAAGTACTTGGTCGGGCAGGCGACTTCGAGCACCACGAAGCGGCGCCACAGGACCTGCGCGAGCATCTGGTTGTCGAACACGAAGTCCTCGGAGTTGTGCGAGACGTCGATCTGCTCGAGCAAGCGCCGCGAAAATGCGCGGTAGCCGGTGTGGTGTTCGGAGAGGCGCGCGCCGAAGGCGAGGTTGCCGAGCGTGGTGAGCACGCGGTTGGAGGCGAACTTCCACACCGGCATCCCGCCCGCCAGCGCTCGCCCGCCGAGGATGCGCGAGCCGAGCACGCAGTCGCAGCGACCGCTGACGATGAGCTGCGCCATGCTCGGGATCAGCGCCGGCGTGTACTGGTAGTCGGGGTGCACCATGATCGCGACGTCGGCGCCCTGCTCGAGCGCGAGGCGGTAGCAGGTCTTCTGGTTCGCGCCGTAGCCGCGGTTGCGCTCGTGCACGTGGAGCAGCGTGTGCGGCAACGTGCGCGCGATGGCGACCGTCTCGTCGCGACTGCCGTCGTCAACGACCACGACGGCGTCGACCACGCCCTGCGCCATCACCTCGCGCCAGGTGCGTTCGAGAGTCGCGGCCGCGTTGTACGCGGGCATCACGACGACGATTCGTTTGCCGTCCAACATGCTCGCCCGTCGCCGGGCGCGCCCAAGCTACAACGCGCCTGCGCGCTTGATCTCCAAGTACTTCTGCACCAGCTCGACGTGCAGGCGCGCCGGCGCCACGTCGAGGGTGAACACGCCGCGGCCCCGCAGGCGCTCGAGCGTCGCATGGCGCGCCTGGAGATAGCCCTGCGCGGCGCACAGGCGCGCCGCCGAGGCTTCGTCCGCGACCGGCGCGTCCGCCAGCGCCTCGATCGACGGCTCGCGCAGGCTGGCGAGCACGACCAAGTGCTGCTTGCGCAGGAGTTCGAGCGCGGCGCGCAGGTCCTGTTCGTCGTCGTCGCGCTGGTTGGTGAGCACGACGACGAGCGCGCGGCGCCGACAACGCTGCTTGACCGCTGTCGCCGCTTCGAGGAAGTCCGAAGGCTCGAGCGTGCTCTCCAGGTCGTACACGCGGTTGAGCAGCGTGCTCAAGGCGCCGCGGCCCTTGACGGGCGGCAGCCAGCGCGACGGCCCGCCGAAGGTGACGAGCGACACCGCGTCGCCTTGGCGCAGCGCGATGTAGGCGACCAGCAGCAACGCGTTGAGGCAGTGGTCGAAGTGCGCCAGTTCGCCGTCCATCGCGCGCATGCGCCGGCCGCAGTCGAGCACGAACACGAGCTCCTGGTCGCGCTCCTCCTGGTGTTCCCGCGCGATGGGCTTGCGCCGGCGCGAGGTCGCGCGCCAGTCGATCTGGCGCAGCGAGTCGCCCTGCACGTAGTCGCGCAGCTGGCGGAACTCGAAGCCTTCGCCGCGCCGACGCGTGCGCCGCACGCCCAGCAAGGAGATGCGCCGCTCGAGCGCGTTCAGTTCGAAACCGGCGACGGCAGTGAAGTTCGGATACACGCGCAGCTCGTGCGGCAAGGCGCTCGACTGCAGCACGCGCCACAAGCGCAGCGGCGACTCGCGCAGCAGCTCGCACGGCCCGAACTGCGCCGCCCCGCGCCGCAGCGCGCGCAGGCGGTACTCGAGCCGCGCTCCGCTGTGCGGCGCGAGCTGCAAACGGCGCGGCTGGTCCTCGAACTCCGTGTGCGGCGGGCAGCCATCCCACAGCGCGAAACGCTCGCGAGCGCCGCTGCGATTCGCGACTTCGAGCTCGATGCGCACCCACGCGCCGAGCGCGACGGTGCGCGGCGCGCTGCGCGTCACGCTCAGCGGAGCTCTGCGCCGCGCGAGCAACGCGTCCAGCGCAGCGACGCACGCGAGCGCAGCGCCGAAGCCCCACCACAGCGGCGCGAGCGCGGGCCACACGACGTACGCCACTCCCAGCGCGGCCCAAGCCAGCGCGGCGGCGACCAACGCCAAGCCCGGCCTCATTCGCGCGGCGCCTCGACCTTCTTGAGGACCGCAGCGAGCACGCTGTCGCCGCTGACACCCTCGAGCTCGAGCTCGGGCGCCAGCGTCAAACGATGCCGCAGCACCGGTCGCGCGACGCGTTTCACATCGTCGGGCGTGACGAACGCACGTCCGTCGAGCAGCGCGCGCGCCCGAGCGACGCGGATCAAGGCGATCGACCCTCGCGGCCCGGCGCCGAGCACGACTCCGTTCCACGCGCGTGTTTCGCGCACGACGCGCACCGCGTACTCGCGCACGCGCTCGACCACCAGCACGCTGGCCGCCGCGCGCTGCAGCTCGAGCACCTCGTCGACGCTCGCGACTTGCCCCACGGCGCCGACATCCAGCGCGTCGCCCGGCCGTCCCGAGGTCGTGCGCCGCACGATCTCGCACTCCTCATCGAGGCTCGGCGCGTCGACCAGGATCTTGAGCAGAAAGCGGTCGAGCTGCGCCTCGGGCAAGGGGTACGTGCCCTCCTGCTCGATCGGGTTCTGCGTCGCGAGCGTCATGAACGGCGGCGCGAGCTTGTTGGCCTCGCCTTCGATCGTGATCTGGCCCTCCTGCATCACCTCGAGCAACGCGGCCTGGGTCTTCGCCGAGGCGCGGTTGATCTCGTCGGCGAGCAGCAGGTTCGTGAACGCGGGCCCGCGCCGCAGTACGAACGCACTGCTCGCGCCGTCGAACACGACGTGACCGGTGACGTCGCTGGGCATCAAGTCGGGCGTGAACTGCACGCGCGAGAACTTGCCGCCGAACGTGCGCGCGAGCGCGAGCACGAGCAGCGTCTTGCCGAGTCCCGGCGCGCCTTCGATGAGCACGTGGCCCGCGGCGAGGAAGCCCAGCAGCACCTGCTCGACTTCTTCCGCCTGGCCGACCACGACCTTGCCGATCTCCGCGCGCATCGCCTGCACGCGCGCATGCGCGCGCTCGATGCGCTCCTGTGCTTCCACGGACACTTCGCTGTCGTTCATAGTCCCTTCCTGATGCGCTCCAGATCCTTCACGGCGTTGGTGAACTCCGACGGAGCTCCGAGTTGGTCGTGGTCCAAGAGCGCCGCGACCCGCTCCGCGCCGAGGGCGCTGCGCTCCGCCAGCCGCGCAGCGCGCTCCTGCGGCGAGAGCGCGGCGAACTCCGCGTGACGCTGAGCGAGGCGCTGCGCGAGGCGCCGGCGCGGCGCGAGGAGCAACTCGCGACGGGCGCCGACACGCAGCTGGAACTCCGCCGCGGCCTCGATGTGTTCGGAGAAGTCGCGGCGGGCGAGCGCTTCATCCGGCAGCACCGGACCGAAACGCCCCGCGGCGCGCCACAACGCGAGCGCCGTGAACACGGCCACGCCGACGAGAGCCGGCCACGCGAGCTCGAAGAGCGTCTTGAGCAGCCCCGGCGGACGTTCGCTGCGTGCGATCCACACGTTCTGCGGCGCAGCGTCGAGCGTCGCGAGCTCCCAGGCGAGGCTGGCGTGGTCGCGCTCGCCCAGCGCGAGGTTCTCGAGCCACTTGTCGCCCGCGACCACGCTCACCCGTCCGGCTTCGTCGCGCCAGCTCACGACGCGCGCCTCCTCGGCGTCCGGAAACGCAAAGTCGCTGCGGCGCACGAGGTCGCGCACCACGATTTCGCCCGCGATCCGCACGTCGCGCGGGCCGTGGCCCAGATCGAGCTCGACGTACTCGACGACTTCCGCGGACAACCCGAACTCGGCGTCGAAGGCGGCGAGCAACGGCGGCTTGAAACGACCGGCCTCGATGTCGTCGCGAATCTGCTCGAAGGTCGCGCCGCTCGAGGGCGCGACGAGCACGACGTGGTTGCCCTCGCGCACCCAGGCGCCGAGGTCCGCAAGCAAACCGGGCGGCGCGAAACGCCCGCTCGCGCGCCAGAACAGCACGCCTCGGCCGTCCGGTACGGCGACCAAACTCTCGCTCGCTTGCGTCGGCACGCCGAGTTCGCTGAACAACCGTTCGAGGGCAAGCAGCGGATTGCGGCGCGCTTCGCCGCGCAGTCCGACGTCGACGTCGCGCGGGCGCCACTCGGCGCGGCTGATCAACCAGCCGACGAGCAGCACCACCGGCAAGCCGACCAGCAGGCCGAGAACCAAGAGCGTGCGGTTCATCGCGCTCGACCGCCGGCGAAGTGCGCGGGCCAGTCGGCGCACAGGGCTTCGAAGAGCGCGGACTCGGGCGCGCGCCGCGCGTAGGCGCACAGCAGCCACGCCTGGGTGAGGCGCGCGAAGAATTCGGCGCGCGGGCCGGGCGCTACGCTGTGCGCGCGGCTGAGGCAGTCGCTTTCGGTGTCGCTGCTCTCGAGCACGAGCCCGTGCCTTTCCACGAGCGCTGCGATCGACGCGCGGTAGAGCAACGCGAGCGCCGCGCGTGCTTCGCCGGCGCGCCACAACTCCAGCGCAGCAGCGACCACATCCGCAGGCAGCGACTGCGGGCGGACGTCGAGCCCGAACAGGTGCGTCGGCGCCTCGCGCGGCGCCTTGCGGCCGCCGTCGTTCTGCTGGCGGAAGTAGCGCACGAGCGCGAGCATCAACGCGACGAGCGCAACCGCGCCGGCGCCCCAGGCCAGCGCCTGAACGACGGCGCCGAGCACCGGCGCGCGGCTGACCGAGGCGCCGGGCAGGTCCAGATCCCAGTCGAAATCGAACTGCAGCTCGTCCTCACTCGCGACGGTCGAGAACTCCTCGCGCGCGAGCACACGTTCGATCGCCTCCTTGGCCTGGGTGCGAGCGCCTTGCGGCTCGGCTTCGAGTTCGGCGTCGGATTCGTCCTGTTCCTGCGCGTTCTCGAGGTTCTCAGTTGCGGCGCCTTGCCACAGCGACGTGTGTGCGCGTGATGCAGCGAGAGGGCGCGCTGCGCTGGTCGCCGTGCTGCGCGGCGCAAACAGCGCCAGCGAGAGGAACGCCAGCAAGACTGCGGCGCCGCCCGAGGGAACAACGCTGTGCTGGCGGCGCACGCGCTCGCCCAGGCGCCGGAACGCCACCTCCAGGTCCCAACCTTCGAGCTGCGTGCGGCGCTGCAAATACAGGCCAAAACCCGCCGCGGCGTGGATCCAAACTCCCAGCACGTGAGCCGCGAGCAAGCTGACGCTCACGGCGATCTCGAACGCCACGCTCTCGGCGAGCAGCTGCGGATCGTCCATCCACTCCGTGGTCGACGGCAGCAGTTCGCCGGGAGTCGCGAACAGGAACAGCCCCATCGCGCTGAACCAGAACACGCCTTCGAAGACGAACGTCAGCAGCATCACGAGCGACATGACGCCGGCGCTGCCGCCGCCGATCTCGCGCTCGCGGCGCCGTCTCTCGTCACCGAGCACGCCCTCGAGCACGTCGATCGGATGGAGCAAGGCTCGGTGCGGCAGGACGCGCTTCCAGGTCAGCGTGCGCGCGGACCCGCGCACGAAAACGGCCGCGGCTTCGCTCCACAACTCGCGCACGCCCGGCGCAGCGCCGAACATCGAGCGTGCGAGCACGAACACGACCAGCCGCTCGAACAGCGGCGAGAGCCACCACGCGCACGCCACGAGCCACAGCCCTGCGGCGGGCGGCAGCGGCGCGAGCAGCACCACCAGCCAAAACGGAACGATCGTGAGCAGCGAGAGGCGCAGCAGCGGGCCGCTCCAGCGCTGCAACATCGCGAGGCCGAGCTCGACGCCCTCCCACGCGCCGCGCGGGCGGAGCTCGACCTGCAGCGCCTCGAGCTTCATTCGCCGCGCCCCGCGAGCAGCAGATAACTCGCCGTCGCGAGGCTCGTGCACGCGCCGACCGCAAACTTCACGTCGACCGGCGCCGCCGAAGCCGACCAGAAGCCTTCGATGAACGCGGCGCCGACCGTCATCGCGGCGGCGCCGAGGAACAGTCGCAGCGCCTGCGCGCCGTTCTCGCGCAGCGCGCGCGAACGCGAACGTCGACCGGGTGCGACCAGCGCTGCTCCCAGGCGCAACCCGGCCGCTGAAGCGACGAAGAGGCCGGACAGCTCGAGCACCACGTGGCCGCACACGAACGGCCACAATTCGCCGCCGAAGCCGATCTGCGTGACGTGCCCGAAAACCGAGCCGTGCACGAGTCCGTTGTAGATCAAGAACAGCAGCGTCCCGACGCCCCACAACGCGCCGCCGGCGAAGGCCTTGATGTCGCCGCCGACGTTGTTGGAGATGTAGAACCCGAACATCGCGACCGCGTCGTCGGCGCTGCGGCCGCCGGTGTGGCCTTCGCGCGGGTCGTACATCTCCTCGAACTGCTGGACCATCTGCGGATCGACGGCCGCGAAGAGCAGGTCGGGACGCTCGCTCGAGATCAGCATCATCGCGACGAGCGGCACGAGGTAGACGATCGCGCTGAGCCAGAAGAAGCCGGCCTCGGCGCGCACCAGGCGCGGAAAGTCGCGCGCGATGAAGCGCACCGCAGAAGCGAGCGGGCGCGAACGATCGCGGTAGACGTGGTTGCGCGCGGCGAGCACGAGCGCGTTGAGACGTTCGACCAACGCGCCGCCGTACATGCGCCGGCGCGCGAGCGCGAGGTCCTGGCACACGCGGCGGTACAGCGGCAGCAGTTCCGCTGGCGCGCTCGCGCGCGACGGTGTGGCGCGGAGCGTTTCGAGCTCCTCAACGAGTTCCGCCAGGCGCTTCCAACTCGCCTCGCGCTGCGCGATGAACGGCGCGCGCTTCAACGTTCGCCTCCGACCCAGCTCGCCAGCGCGAGCGTGCGCTCCACTCCGGCCGCGCCGCGCTCGCCGGTCAGGGGCTCGAGGTGTTGCGCGAGCTCCGCCGCGCGCGCCGGCGGCCAAGTGTGGACGCGTTGCGCGAACTCGACCAGCGCCGCTTGCTCCGCGGGAGCGAGGGCGACGCTCGGCGCGAGCGGCGCGGCCTGCGCGAGTCGCGCGAGCTGCCTCCGGCCTGTCACGTGCACGACCACCGAGTCCGCCACGCGGTCGCCGATGCGTTGGAAGCTCGAACTCGAGAGCATCGACGCGAGGCCGAAGCCGTAGAACAGCGGCGCGAAGTCGACGCCGCGCAGGAGGTTGCGCACCAGCGAGTGCGACCAGCCGATGGGCCGACCGTCGCTGCGCAGCACGGCGAGGCCCAGCACGCTCTTGCCCGGCGTGGCGCCGCGGCGCAGCACTTCGAACACCACGGGGTACAGCCACTCCAGCGCAAACCACAGCAGCGTGGTGACCGCGTAGCCGAGCCCACCGAGGATTCCGAGCAGCGCGCTCAGCGCCGTCATGATCCCGACGCGGATGGCGAGGTCGATCAGGTAGGCGAGCGCGCGCACATGCGGACCGGCAACACGCAGCGACAGGTCCACGCCCTCGGGCGTCTCGATCGCGCGCAGCGTGTCGATTCTGGCGAGCAAGGGACTGGGAGCGCTTTCAGCCCACCGCGCCGCAGCGGACGTCCCGGCGAAGTTACCGCGGCGGCTCGCCGCCCGAAAGTGCGCCGTGCGCGGCGCGGTTGGAGTAGCTCCAGCGCGAGGCGATCACTTCCGTGCCGGCGAGCCAGTCGTGCAGACAGCGTCGTCCCGGAACGAGCACGAACGCCACGTCGAGCACGAGCAAGCACGGGGCGAGCAGCGAAATCTGCGTGTGGACTGCGTCAGCCAGGATCCAGGCGGTCACCGTGTAGCGCAGGAACACGATCCGCCAGACGCTCGCGGGCGCTCCGTTGCGTCGGACGATGCGCACGCCGGCGATGCGCTTGCCAATCGTCGCGCCGTGCCGCATCAGCCACAGCACCTGAATGAAGAGGAAGGCGACGAACGGGAGCTCAAAAAGGCTTCTCACCACGTGCGGCGTGGAGCGCAGCCAGTCGGACAACATTGCGGACGGAATGAGGACCAACGTGGTCCAAAGTCCCGCTAGGTCGATGGCGTTCGCGACGAACCGCTGCATGAACATGCGCCCCGCAGAAGACGGCACGTTGCGCGCGATTGCGGCCATCCACGCTGGCAGCGCCGCCGGAAGCTCCTGGAGTGCGCCGTCCGTCGTCGCCACGTTCCGCCTCTACGCCCCGAGCAAGCGCCGCGCCTCGGCGCGCGCCGTCTCCTGATCCGCGCCGCCGGCGATCATGTCGGCGATTTCCTGCACCCGCGCCTCGTCGCGCAGATCCTCGACGAACGTGCGCGTGCGGCCGCCTTCGACCGCCTTGGCGGCCTTGAGGTGACGCTGCGCCATCGCCGCGATCGCCGGCAGGTGCGTGACGCACAGCACCTGGTGGTGCTCGCCCAGGCGCTTGAGGTGCGCGCCGACCGCCGGGCCCAGGCGCCCGCCGACCCCGGAGTCGATCTCGTCGAACAGCAACGTGCGGCTCTCGCCGGCCGTCGACAACGCGCTGCGCAGCGCGAGCATGATGCGCGCGGTTTCGCCGCCCGAAGCGACCGTTTCGAGCTTGGCGAGCGGCTCGCCGGGGTTCGCCGCGAGCAGGAACTCGACGCGGTCCATGCCGCGCTCGCCGAACCGCGCTCGGTCGGCCTCGATCACGCTGGTTTCGGAAGGATCGCCGGCTGCCAAGCTGTCTTCGTCGGCGCGCTGCGCGACACGGATGTCGAAGCTCGCCTTAGGCAGCCCAAGGTCCGCGAAGGCCTTTTCGACCGCCTTGACGAGCTTGGGCCGCACCGCCTTGCGCGCGCGCCGCAGATCACCTGCGCGGGCGAGCACGACAGCGCGCGCGGCCGCGAGCTCGGAGCCGAGCGTCTCCGCGCTGGCTTCATCGGCCTCGAGCCGCGCAACCTGCGCGCGTAACTCCTCTAGCTTGGCCACCAGCCCCGCCGCGTCGACGCGGTACTTGCGCTCGAGCTTTTCGAGCTCGGCCAAGCGCGTTTCGAGCTCCTCGAGCCGCGCCGGATCGACCTCGAGTCGCTCGCTCAGCGACTGCAGCGTGCGCGCGCCGTCCTCGAGGTGCACGAGCGCGGTTTCGAGCGACTCGCTCGCCGGCCCGAGCGCCACGATCTGCGCCTTCCAACCTTCGAGGTAACGCACCGTCGCGCGCAGCCGATCGACTAGCGCGCCGTCGGACTCCGACAACTCGCCGACCACCCGCGCCAGACCTTCCTTGAGCGTCGCCGCGTGGCGCAGCAGCTCGCGTTCGGGCTCCAATTCCGCGCGCTCCTCGGGCCGCACGCGCGCCGCCTCGAGTTCGCCGCGTTGGAAGCGCGCGAGGTCGAGCGCGTCGCGCCGCGTGGCGGACTCGGCGCGCAAGCGCTCCGCTCGATCGGCGAGCGTGCGCCACGCGTCGCGCGCCTCGCGGTACGCGCCCACCGCCGCGTCGAGCTTGCCGAAACTGTCGACCAGCCGCATCTGTTCGCTCGGGTCGTGCAGCTTCTGGTGGTCGTTCTGTCCGTGGATCTCGAACAGCCGCGGCGCGAGGTCCGCGAGCGCCTCGCGCGTCACGGGCCGGTTGTTGACGTAGGCGCGCGTCTTGCCGTCGGCGAACACGCTGCGGCCGAGGATCAGCTCGTGCTCGTCGCTCGGCGTGCGCGACCACTCCGCGACGAGCTGCGGCATGTGGCGCCGCGCCCAGCGCGCGACGGACGCGCCGTCGCGCCCCGGCGGCACGACGAAACGCCCTTCGACCACGGCCTTGTCGGCGCCGGTGCGCACGCGGCCGGGCTTGGGTCGCGTGCCGAGCAGCAGTTCGAGCGCGCCGACCAGCAGGCTCTTGCCGGCGCCGGTTTCGCCGCTGATGACGTTGAGACCCGCGCCGAAGGAGAGCGTGGCGTGCTCGATGATGGCGAGGTCGCGGATGATGAGCTCGACGAGCATGGCGATGGAGCGTTGATCGAGAGAAGGTTGGCTACAGCGTTGCGGATCGGCGGGTCAGGAGCAATCCACCCGATGGGGCGACGCTCGACCGAACGCTCGCGCCGCCGGACTCAGCGGGCGCGCACAGCGCTTCCACCAAAATCCGCTCCGGCGTCGCGCCACAGCGTGTGGACGTGGTTGCCGGTCGGCACGCTGTCGTCGTACTCGAACACGTGTCCGCCCACGTGCACGCGCCAGTAGCAGCGTTCACCCGGCGCCGCGGAACCGACCCACACCAGGCGCGCGCCCTCCAGGCCCTCGCGCAGCGCCGCGAGCCGCTCGTCGCGAGCGCTTCCGCGCAGGCGGCGTGCGAAGAGTTCCACCAGCGACGCGAGGCGCGAGCGCTGCTCGTCCTCGAGCTCCGAGGCGCGCAGGCCCTTGGCTTCGGGCGTTTCACGACCCGGCTGCGCGAGGATGTCGCCGGTGAGCTGCTGCCCCGCGCCGGCGCGTTCGCGCTGCGCCTCGTCGAGGCTCTCGAACAGCTCGCGGCCCACGCGCTCCTCCTCGCCGAGCGGCCGCACGTCCGCGCCGTTCGAACCGACCGAACGCGCGGGATTGGCGCCGAGGAACAGCGGGGTGACGCCGACCACGCGCTCGCCGAGCACGGTCACGTTGAGCGAGATGTGGTGGCCTTCGAAGCGCCAGCCCCAGCGCTCCTCCGAGCGCGGGTCGCCGAACAGCGTCACGTAGTACTCGTCGTAGTCGCGCCACGTCGCGGGCGCGCCGGGGCGCGACTCGCGCTCGAACAGCACACGCTCGAGCTCGCGGATCTGCTCGAACTGCGCCAACGTGGCGTCGTCGAACACGGCGCCGAGCAATTCCGTGAGGCGTTCGCGCTGCAGCTCGCTCGCGCCACCGATGCGCAGGCCCGAACGAGCGCGCGGCGTGTAACCCCAGTCGAAGCGCGCCTCGCCGTCGAAGGCCGCCAGCGCGCGCGAGCGCTGCTCGGCGTCGAGCGCGTCGAGCCAGCGCACGGCCGCGCGGCGCACGACGTCGGGCGGCGTCTGCGCGTCCAGCGCCGCCGCGGCGAGCCCCAGGCACACGAGCGGAGCGACGCAGAGAGCCAGGATGCGCGAAGCCATGTGGAACGCCATCCTACGCGTGCCATGGAGAGCCAACGAGTTCCGCCGCGCAAAAGCGCAGACCCGCCCTGCCGCGAGTGCAAGCACCACTACGTGACATACCAGGCGCAGCACCCGTGGGGCTGCCGCGCCTACGGCATCGCGAGCACACGTTCTCCGGCGGTCGCCGTGCGCGAAGCCAGCGGCGAGCCGTGTCAGGCCTTCGAACGCAAGGCGGCGCGGCCGTGAGCGCGAGCGCGGCGCTCGAAGGCCTGCAGACGCCGGCGCTGCTCGTGCGCCTCGAGCGTGTGCGCGCGAACCTGGCGCGCATGCGCGAGCTGCTCGCGCCGCACGGAGGTTTCGAGCGCTGGCGACCGCACGTGAAGACCGCCAAGACGCCGAGCGTGCAGAACCTGCTGCTCGACGCCGGGCTCACGCAGTTCAAGTGCGCGACCACGCGCGAAGCGCGCGTGCTGCTCGAGCTCGCGCGGGCGCGCGGCGTGTCGATCGACCTGTGCGTCGCGCTCGCGCTGCGCGGCGCCAACCTCGCGCGCCTCGCGCAACTGTGCGACGAACATCCACGCTGCCGACTGTCGGTGCTGACGGAAGACGCCGGTCACGCACGCTCCGTGCGTGCGCTCGCGCCGCGCGTGGGCGTGTGGATCGACGTGGATCCGCGCATGGGGCGCAGCGGCGTGGAGCTGGACGACGGCGTGCGCCTCGCCAGCGTGCGCGACGCAGCGGGCGACGCGCTGCGCGGCCTGCACGCGTACGAAGGGCACGTACGCCACGCGTTGCCCGCGGAACGCAGCGCCGCGTGCGAGCCGCTGTTCGACGCGCTCGCGCACCACATGCAGACGCCGCAACTGCGCGGGCTCGAGCTCGTGACGAGCGGCACGCCCACGTTCGAACAAGCGCTCGCGTTCGAGCCCTTCCGCGCGCTGCGCCACCGCATCAGTCCGGGCATCGTCGTGTACTGGGACCACAACAGCGCGAGCTTGGGGATCGAGGGCTTTGCCGTCGCCGCTACCGTGCTCGCGCGCGTGATCAGCTCGACGCGCGAGCGCGTGACGCTCGACGCCGGCTCGAAGTCGCTCGACGCCGCGGCCGGCGATCCGTGCGTGCGCGTGCGCGGCTGGCCCGAGCTCGAGGCGCAACGGCCGAGCGAAGAGCATCTGCCGCTTCGAGCGCGAGACGGGCGCGTTCCGGCGCCGGGCGCGCTGCTCGAGCTCGAGCCGCGCCACGTGTGTCCCATGGTGAACCTGGCGCAGCGCGTGGTGCTGCTCGAAGGCGAGCGTGTGCTGGGCAGCGAAAGCGTCGCTGCGCGCGGGCACGACATCGATCCGTGCGAGTCCGACGTCGAAGCGCGCGGCGCGCGCTGAGCGGACGGAGAGCTCGCGTTCAGCGCGGCGCCAGCGCTTGCTGCGCCTCTTCGCGCAGCCGTCGCAGCTCGGCGCGCGCGACGTCGGGCATCTCCCCCACCAACGCGCGGTCGAAGTGGTCGAGCGCGAGTCGATGCTGCTCCTTCTCGAAGTGCTCGACGGCGCGCGTGGCGTGCAACACGGAGCCTTCGCCGATCGCGCCGGGCACACGCTGCACCTCGCTGACTTCGATCCAGGGCCGGCCGAGGAACACCTGGCTCACCTGCGCGCGCGCCTGAAAACGCGCCAGGCGCGGGGCATCGCCCAGTGCGCTGTGGGCGACGCTGTCGCGGCGCGTGAACACGGCCGCGGCCGGCGCGTCCCAGGCCTCGCGCTCCCACAGGAACTGCTCATCGGCCCACACCTCGCACCGCGCCCAATCCTCACTGCCGAAACGCGTGAGGTAGGGATTCCACGTCTGGGGGTGGGACTGGACCTGGAAGCGCACCAGCACGCTGCGGCCGAGGTACGGACGCGGGTCGCGCGCCAGCGTCGCCAGCGAGACGTACTCGAGCTCGACCTCTTCCCCGCGCAGGCTGGGGCTCGCGGGGCGCAGCGACGTACACAACGCCAGCGCGAGCGGCGCGAGCGAGAACACAGCGGCGAGAGCCGGACGAGAAGCCATCGCAGCGTTCATCGGGCGCGCTCGCGGCGCGCTTGAGCCGCGGCGCTACGGACTGCCGGATCCGGCACGCGCCGGGCTGAACCAGCGCGTGCGTGCCCACAGAGCGACGCGCACCAGCGCGATCAGCACGGGAACTTCGACGAGCGGGCCGACGACCGCGGCAAAGGCTGCGCCGCTGCCGATCCCGAAGGCCCCCACGGCGACGGCGATGGCGAGCTCAAAGTTGTTGGAGGCGGCCGTGAACGAGAGCGTGACCGCGCGCCCGTAGCCCGCGCGCGCCCACACGCTCAGCGCGAAGGACAGCGCGAACATCGCGGCGAAGTACAACGCCAGCGGCAGCGCGACGCGCGCGACGTCGAGCGGCGCCGCCAGGATGCGCTCGCCCTGCAGCGAGAACATCACCAGGATCGTGAACAGCAGGGCGACGAGCGTCACAGGTCCCAGGCGCCGGGCGAAGCGCTGCTCGTACCAAGCGGCGCCGCGTGCGCGCACCAAGGCCCAGCGCGTGAGGAATCCCGCGGCGAACGGCACGCCGAGGTAGAGCCCGACGCTGGCCGCGATGTCGAGCATCGAGATCTCGAGCGCGACGCCTTCGAGGCCGAGCCAGCGCGGCGCGGCGTCGGCGAAGAGCCAGGCGTAGAGCGGGAAGAACAGGATCTGGAACAGCGAGTTGAAGGCCACCAATCCGGCGCAGTACTCGCGGTCGCCGCCGGCGAGGTCGTTCCAGACGATGACCATCGCGATGCAGCGCGCCAGGCCGATCAGGATCAAGCCGAGCATGTACTCGGGCTGGTCGCGCAGGAACACGACGGCGAGCGTGAACATCAGCACCGGCCCGACGATCCAGTTCTGCACGAGCGAGAGCGCCAGCACCTTGCGGTCGCGCAGCACGCGCCCGAGCTCTTCGTAGCGCACCTTGGCGAGCGGCGGGTAGAGCATCGCGATCAGCCCGACGGCGATCGGAATCGAGGTCGCGCCGATGCTCAGGCCTTCGATCGACTGCGCGAAGGACGGCCAACGGGCGCCGAGCAGCACGCCAGCCGCCATCGCGGCGAAGATCCACAGCGTCAAGTAGCGGTCGAGAAACGACAGGCGCGAGCTGCGCGCGCTCATGGACGTGCTCCGCACAAAGCGACGACGAGTTGGCGCAGGCGACCGAGCGCCGCGGGTTCGATGCAGTAACACGAGCGCGGTCCGTCGATCTCGCCGCGGATCAGCCCGGCGCGCTTCAACGCGGCGAGGTGCTGCGAAACGGTCGACTGCGCGAGCGGCAGCTCGTCGACCAGCTCGCCGCACACGCAGCTGCTCCGCTCTAGCAGCAGCCGCACGATCGCCACGCGCGCCGGATGTCCCAGGGCCTTGGCGAGGAGCGCCAGCTCGCGTTCGGCGGCGGCGCCGCGCACCGCCGCACTGCGCCGCGAACGCGCCGGCGGCGGACAACAGGCCTGCGCGGTGCTCTTGGTCGTGCTGCATCTCATCGTAGAACTACGATAAGCTCGGAGCGCCGCGCGCGACAACCTTCCACGCGCTTCGCCCCACCGATGAAGTCCCCCGCCGAGCGCCTGCGTGTCGTGTTCGTGTGCGTCGAGAACTCTTGCCGCAGCCAGATGGCCGAAGCGCTCGCACGCTTGCACCACGCGGACCTGCTCGAAGCGCACAGCTCCGGCTCGCGGCCGTCGGGTGTGGTGAACCCCAAGGCCATCGCTTCGCTGCGCAAGCTCGGCTACGACCTCACGCAGCACCGCTCCAAACCGCTCGCCGAGCTGCCGCAGGTCGAGTGGGACTGGGCCATCACGATGGGCTGCGGCGACGAGTGCCCGAACCTGCGCGCGCGCCAGCGCGCCGACTGGGGCATCCCCGACCCCAAGCACCTCGAGCCCGCCGAGTTCGATGCGGTGCGCGACGACATCGCGCGGCGTGTCGCCGAGCTGGCGCGGACTGCGAGCGCACGGCGCTGAGCGCGACGTCTACGCTCGTCCCGTCAGCGCTGTTCTTCCAACGCGAACCCGCGCGCGACCACCAGCTGCAACGCGACGGTGCGCTCGCGCGCACCCAAGTCACTCGCCTCGAGCAAGCGCTCGTAGGCCGCCTCGCATCCGCCGGCCTGCACTTCGCGTTCGACGCGCGGAGCGAGACGCTCCACGAGCGCCGCGCGGTCGCGTTGCGCGGTGAGCAGCTGCGAGCGTGTGCGCTCGTCCCACAGACGCAGCGTGCCGTCCCCCGAACACGAGACCACCGAGTCGTCGCTCCCGCACTCGACGCCGAACACGTAGTCCGCGTGACCGACGAGTTGCGCGAGCTCACGGCCCGTGCGCGTCTCCCACACGCGCAGCGTGCGGTCGTCGGAGGCTGTGAAGACTCGCTCGCCGGCGCTCGAAAACGCCGCGGAAAACACGTTGGACGCGTGCCCGACCAAGCTCGAGCGGCGCTCGCCGGTGGCGGCGTCGAAGACCGCGGCGCTGCGGTCCGCACTTGCCGTGGCGAGCAAGGCGCCGTCGCGCGACCAAGCCACGTCGTGCACCGCGGCGCCGTGCGCCTTCCACGCCGCGAGCGGCGCGAGATCCGAGCAGCGGTACACGCCCACCCAGCCGTTGACGAACCCGACGGCCACGCGCGCGCCGTCGAAGGAGCGCCGGGCGCGCCAGCGCAGCGACCACATGTCATCGAGAATCGCCACGGGCGGCTCGATCCGCGCGCTCAGCGGCGCGCCACTCGCGAGCGAGCGCAGTCCCAGTCCCTTGCGATTGGCGGTGAGGTAGCGCTCGCCGTCGAGCACGCACACCGCGCGCATCGTCAGGCCGCTCGCCTCGGGTTGCTGTGAAACCACGCGACCCGTCGCCAGGTCGAACACCACCACGTGCGCGCTGCCGCGGCCGTTCCAGGCCATCGCGGCCAGGCGCCGACCATCGGGCGACCAGCTGAGGGACTCGACATGCAGATCCGCTCCTTGCGCGACCCGGCGCGACGCGACCAGGACGCCGCTCTCGCGATCCCACAACCGCACGCAGCCGTCCCAGTCGCCGCTTGCGATCCAGCGTTCATCGGGTGAGAGCTCGAGCGCATACACGTAGGAGCGCGGGCCGCGCAGCACACGCGGGTCGGGCGCACTCGGCGCGTCGAACACGCGCACGGTCCCGTCGAAATCGACGGCCGCCAGCCGCTGACCGTCCGGTGCGAAGCTCAGCCAGCCCACGCCGGCCTCGGCGCCGACCAGCGTCGAGAGCGGAGCGAACGTGCGTGCGTCCCAGACTCGCACGGTGCGGTCCTTCCCGCCCGTGGCGAGCGCCGTCGCATCCGCCGAGAGCGCGAGCGCGCCCACCGTGTCGAGATGCGCCTCGAACGCGCGCTCGAACTCGATCCCACTCGCTCCGATGCGCACCACGCGCACCTCGCCATCTTGCGCGGCGACGAACACATGCTCGTTGTCCGGATGCACGGCGAAAGCCACGGGGGCAGCGCCGGGCCAGGGCGCACACACGCGCGGCTGAGCCGGGTCGAGCGGCGTGAAGCACACCTCGCGGCCGAAGGAGAGCAGCGCACGTCCGTCGTGGCTGGGGCCGCGCAAGAGCACCACACGCTCGTGCTCGGGCAGCGGCGGCGGCTCGCTCCACTCGCCGCGCGACAGATCCGCGAGTGCGTGCGAGCTGCCCAGGCGGTGCACCACGAGCGCGCGTTCGGGGCCGAGCGGCGTCACGTTCACGCGGCCCAGGCGGAAGGCGCCGGGATCGAACGGCAAGCTGGCGAGGAGCGCGCCGTCGCGCGCATCGAACTGCATCAGTCCGCGCGTGCGCTCCGAGAGCCAGACGCGTCCGTGGCCGAGCGCCGGCCACAACAACTCACCCGGCTCGCTGCTCCACTCGCTCTGCAGAGCGCCGCGCTCGAGCGCGACGCGCAGCACGCGCAGTCGCTCGCGGGCGCCGTCGGGCACGACCTCGGCCGAGAGCAGCTCACGCCCGTCGCTTGCGAACTCGACCATGCGCAGACCCGCGCCCGAGCTCAGCACGACCCCGGGCAGCGCGAGCGAGGCTTCGTCGAGGAGCGCGAACAGCCGCCGCCACTCCCAGCCGCGCAGTTCGGGCGGCGCGGCTTCGAGTCGGCGCCGCGCGGCGAGGACGTCGCTGAGCGCGATCGAAGCGGCCGCAGCGCTCAGGCTCGATTCGTACGCCTGCTGGCGCGCCTCGTCGCGGGCGGCGAAGGCCTGCACTGCGCTCCACACCGCCACGCTCGCTCCCACCAGCAACGCCGCAAGGGCGAGCGCCGCGCCCGCCGCCAGTCCGCGGTGCCGGCGCGCGAACTTCTGCAGCTGGTACATCGCCGTCGCCGGCCGCGCGGCGATCGGCTCGTCGGCGAGAAAACGCCGCAGATCGGCCGCCAGCTCACCTGCGGACGCGTAGCGCCGCTCCGGGTCCTTCGCGAGCGCCTTGGCCACGATCGTGTCGAGGTCGCCGCGCAAGCTCGCGACCAACGTGCTCAGGCGCGGGGGCTCTTGTTCGAGCACGCGCCGCGAAATCTCTAGCAGCGACGCGCTGTCGACTTCGATCGGCAGGCGGCCGACCAGCAGTTGGTAGAGCACCACGCCGAGCGAGTACACGTCGGCGCGCGTGTCGAGTTCGTCGCTGCGGCCCTCGACCTGCTCGGGGCTCATGTACGCCGGCGTGCCGAGCAGGTGCCCCGTGCGCGTCAACACCGTTCCCCCCGGCTCGTCCGCGAGCACACGCGCGATGCCGAAGTCGATCACGCGCACGCGCCCGCTGGCGTCGACGAGCAAGTTGTCGGGCTTCACGTCGCGGTGGATCACGCGGCGCTCGTGGGCGTGCTGCAGCGCGTCGCAAGCCTGCAGGAACAGCGCAATGCGCGCGCGCACGCCCAGGTTGCGCTGCTCCGCGAAGCTCGTGATCGAACGCCCGCCCTCGACCAGTTCGAGCGTGCAGTACGGCAGGCGCAGCGGACCTTGCTGGTGCACGCCGGCGGCGTACACCTTGGCGATGCCAGGGTGCTGCAAGTGCGCGAGCAGGCGCGTTTCCGCCTCGAAGCGGCGCAGGCCGGCTTCGCCCAACGACGCGCCGCGCAGCAGCTTCACGGCGACGTCGCGCCGCGGGTTTTCCTGGTGCGCGCGGTAGACCGCGCCCATGCCGCCGACGCCGATCAGCTCGACCAACTTGCAGCCGCCGATCTCGCAGCCGAGCCAGTGCTCGTCGGCGCCCGCGAGCAGCGTCACCAAACCGCCGCGGCGAGTTGGATCGTCGGCCCCGTCGAGCAGCGCAAGCCCGAGCTCTTGGCCCGCGAGCAAGCTCTCGAGCTCCGCGCGCAACCTGCTGTCGCCGCCGCACTCCGCGTCGAGAAACGCCGCGCGCGCAGCGCCCTCGAGCTCGCACGCACGCGTGAACAGCTCCGTGAGCCGCTCGTGACCCGCTGAACGCTCGTCCCGCGTGCTCACTGCGCCTGCGAGAGCTCGCGCTTGAGCCACGCGCGCGCGAACTGCCAGTCGGCCTTCACGGTCGTGACGCCCACCTCGAGCACCTTCGCGACCTCTTCGTTCGTGAGCCCGCCGAACACGCGCAGCTCCACCACGCGCGCCTGCCGCCCGCTGAGCCCCGAGAGCTTCGAGAGCGCCGAGTCGAGGTCTTCGACGCCGACGTCCTGCGCCTGGACGAACTCGAGCAGGCGCTCGAGCGTCGCCCGCCGCCATTCGCCGCCGCGTTTGTCGGCGCCCTTCGCTCGCGCGTAGTCGACGAGCACCTGACGCATCGCCGTCGCCGCGACCGCCAGGAAATGCTCGCGATCGCGCCAACCGCCCGCCTGCGCCCCGTGCAGCTTCAAGTACACCTCGTGCACGAGCGCGGTCGGCTGGAGCGTCGCGTGGCCGGGGTGGTCGCGCAGCTGACGCCCCGCCAAGGCGCGCAGTTCGTCGTACAGGAGCGCGGCCAATTCCTCGCGCGCGGGCGCCTGCCCCTCGCGCCAACGCTCGAAGGCCCGCGTGATCTGCTCTGCCCGCTCCATGCCGATCCCTCCATCGTACGCGCCTGTTCGCGGCCCACCGGGCGGGTCGCCGCGGCCGCCCCGCGACGCGTTGCGATCGATTCGGACGTGCGGAACAAGTGCATGGGTACGCGGGATCGGAGAGCAGCCCTCACGGCAAACCTTCCACGCAAAACACCGGCGCAACCGGCCGAAAATTCCGTCCGCGAAAGCGCGCGGCGCGCCAGGGCGGCCCGGAAACCTGCCGCGTGCGCCCACGCAGCACAGTCGGAACGCGTTTTCGCCGGTCCGCTGCGTTACGGTGACGCTCCACCAAACGCACCATGAGCACATCCCAATCCACCAAGGCGCGCTCGGCGCACTCCGACACGCTCACCGAAGGCATCCGCATCCAGGCCCGCGCCGAATGGGTCGAGGAGCAGTCCGACCCCGACCGCGGTCAATGGCTGTACGCCTACCGCATCGTGATGAGCAACGAGGGCTCGACGCCTGCGCGGCTGCGCTCGCGGCACTGGATCATCCTCGACGCGAACAACCAGCGCGAAGACGTGCGCGGCCCCGGCGTGGTCGGCAAGACGCCGCGCCTCGCGCCGGGCGAGAACTTCGCCTACGCCAGCAGCTGCCCGCTGCGCACGCCGTGGGGAACGATGGAGGGCAGCTACACCTTCGAGCGCGACGACGGCAGCAGCTTCGAAGTCGCGGTCGGGCGCTTCTTCCTCGTGCCGCCGCGCAAGTAGCGGCGCGCTCCAAAGAACACGTGCGCGGCGGCTGCGGAGCCTTGTGCCCCGCAGCCGCCGCGCGCGTTTGTGTTCGTTCTGAGGCGAGTCGTCAGCGCGTGAGCGCCGCGACCTCGCCTTCCTTCTTCTTGGGCTCAGCCGGCTTTTCGCCGTCCTTGGTTTCGACGCCCGCCTTGCCTTCCGGCGAGACGTTGAAGTGGCTGCGCACCGGACCGTTCTTGCCCGCGACTTCGAAGTAGCCACGGCCTTCGTTGTCGACGCCGAAGGTGAGCGCGCGCCCGCCCTTGGCGTCGAGCAGCGAGAGTTGCGGCACGCCGCCGGTCTCGTAGGCGGTGATGAAGCCGCGCTCGCGACCGCGCGAGTCCTTGAGCACGAAGCGCTCGGCCCACACGGTCTCGCACACGACGGCCGTCATGCTCGAGAGCACGGCGGCGCCGGCGAGCGCAGCGAGGCCCAGGCCCCAACGGCGCGCGGAGGACTTCAGGCGGCGGTTCTCGGCCTCGAGGTGTTGAACGCGGACGGCAAGGTCTTCGATCTGCATGAAAGGCTCCTTCGTCTGTGGACAGACTGCGAACTTGGGGGCGAGCGGCGCCGCCCGCTCCCGCTGCGCGTCATTGTGCCGCCGCGCGCACGCTTGTGGGCGCGCGGCGGAGCGAACTCACACAGCCTTGGCGCGAGCGCTACTTCGCGGACTTCGCCGCGGCGCCTTCCCAGGCCGGCGGCGGAGTCATCGCGGGCGCCAGGAACGCGAGCAAGGCCATCGCGGTGCCGTAGTTCTCGCTGCGCTCGAACACGCGGTCGTTCCAGCCGCCCGATGGCTCCTGCACTTGGAACAGGCGTTCGTGCAAGCGCTTGCGGAACGCGGGCCGTTCTTCCTCGGGCAGGAACTCGATCGCCAGCCCGGCGTAGGCGTGCGCGTAGAAGAAGTAATACGGGGCGACGCCGTAGGGCGGAATGTGGGTGCCCGTGCCCTTGCGGCGCTTCTCGAGCCACTCCCAGTGCTCGACGAACATCTCGAGCGACTTGCGCACGCGCGCCACGTCCGAGCGCCCCGCGAGCAGCAACGCGACTTCGGTGATCGGCGTGCGTCCGATGGCGCCCGGCCACTCGTCGCGGCCGCCCGCGGTCGTGTAGGGAATCACGCCTTCGTCGTTGCGGCACTTTTCGAGCGCGGTGAGCGCGCGTTCGATGACCTTGGCGTCGACCTTCTCGCCCTGCTTCTTCGCTTCGTACAACGCGAGCAGCGTCGGCGCAGTCATGAACGGCGAAGCCGGCGCGGCAGCCTTGCCGCCCTTGGGCCGCGAGTAGTTCCACCCGCCGGTCTCGGCGATTTCGGTGTCCTGCAGCAACTTCACCAGCGCGGGGATCGCCTTCTCCACCGCCGCGGCGTGCGCCTTGGGGATCAGCTTCTTGGCGCGCAGTCCCAGGAACAGATTCAGCGCGTACGTGTGGCCCCAGCCGCGCACGTCGTAGCCGCCGATGAAGCCGTCGTTCATGCGCTCGTGCTCGAGCAGCTCGAGGATGAAGCCCACGCCGCGTTCGACCGCCGCCTGCGCCTCCTTCGAAGCGGCGTACTGCGGCGCTTCGATGAGCGCCCAGGCGCAGATCGCCGTGCCGCCGACGCGGTAGCCGATCGGGCTCACGTCGTCGCTTTCCCGGTACACGCCCTGGTAAGGCCACTCGTTCTTCTCGCCGCCGTCCTGTTTCTCGGCCTCCTCGCGCTTCTTGCCGCCCTTGCGCGGCGCGGCGGGGCTCGACGGCGCGCCGAGCGTCTCCTGCAGTTCGACGATGCGCACGACAGCGCGGCCGATCGCGGCGTCGACCGACGGAGTCGGCTTGGACTGCGGCGCATCCTGCGACGGAGTTTGCGGCGCGGCGACGAGGGCGGGCGACAGCAGGGCGGTGAGCAGGACGAGTCGCTTCATGGAACGGGTGGGCGCAGATTGGGGGGCTACGAAAGGTCGACGTCGACGCCGCCGACGAGCACACGCTGGAGCGCGAGCTCGCGGCCTTGGAGCACGATCAAGTCGGCGCGCGCGCCGACGGAGAGCACGCCGAACTCACGCTCGAGGCCGAGCGCGCGCGCGGGAGTGGTGCTCGCCATGGTCAGCGCGTCCTCCACACCGACGACGCCGCGCTGGACGAGCCGGCGCACCATGTCGAGCTGCCCCATCGCCGTCCCGGCGAGCTGCAACTCCGTGCGCGCGCCCTCGGGCGGGTAGTACGCCGTGCCGTCGCGGATGACGTGCGCTCGCCCGTGCGAGTGGAACACGTCGCACCCGGTGCCCGCGCCGCGCAACGCGTCGCTCACGAGGGCGAGGCCTCCGGGGCCGCGCGCCGCGAGCGCAAGCTCCACCGCGTCCGCGCCGACGTGCACCAGATCGCCGATGATTTCCGCCGTGAGCGCGCGCTCCAGGAGCGCCAGTCCCGCCAGACCGACCTCGCGGTGGTGCACGGAGTTCATGGCGTTGAACAGGTGCGTGGCGCCCTGCGCGCCGGCGCGGGTCGCGCGTCGCGCGTCGTCCGCCGTGGCTTTCGAGTGCCCGAGCGAAACGCGCACACCGCAGCGCACGAGTTCGGCGATCAGGTCGGCGCTGCCCGGCAGCTCCGGCGCGAGCGTGACGGTGCGCACGCCGCGGCCGTCGCCCGTCGCCGGTCCGAGGATCGCGCGCAGGCCGGCCAGCGAAGGTTCGGCGAGGTCCTCGGGCGGCAGCGCTCCCGCGCGCTCGCGGTTCACGAACGGCCCTTCGAGGTGCAGCCCGACAGCCGTCGCCAGTCCGGGCCCGAGCGCCTTGGCAGCGCTCCACGCGCGCTCGCACAGCGGCCCGAGCACCTCCGGCGCCGCAGGGAACAACGTGGGCTGGAACGCGGTCGTTCCGTGCCGCGCGAGCGCCAGCGCCATGAGCGGGAGCTGCTCGATCGGGTCCGCGCCGCCGTAGCCGTGGATGTGCAGGTCGATCAGACCCGGCGCCACGATCGGCAGGTTCGACAGCGTCCGATCGAGCGGCAACGCGGCGATGGCGCGGATGCGTCCGCCTTCCAGCGTGATGCGGCCCGGAGTGAACCGCCCGTCGATGAGCAACCGGCCCTCGAGCTCCATCACGTCGCAGCGGCCCGCAAGTACCAGATGTCGTTGGTCCCGTACACGCGCACGTCGCACGCCACGCCCGGGCCGAACTCGATGTCGTCGACCGCCGCGTGCGGTGCGTGGAACACCAGCACGCCGCCCGGCGCGAGGTGGGCCGTCACGAGTTTGGCGAGCGCGTTGAGCAGCAGGCGGCGTGTCGCGGCGCCTTTGAGCAGCGGGTAGGGCGAGTCGACGAACACGATGTTGTAGGGCTGGACGTCGCCGTGCGCAGCCCAGCTCTCCTCGCGCAACGCGTCGCCGTTCGAAACCGTGGCGCGCTCCTCCAAGCCGAGCGACGCGACGTTCTCGCGCAGCAGCTTGAGGATCTTGGGGTCGCGCTCGACCAGGCGCGCGTGGGCCGCGCCGCGCGAGAGCGCTTCGAGCGCCAAGCTGCCCGTGCCGGCGAACAGGTCGAGCACACGCGCGTCGTCCACGCGCTCCCCCAAGCTCGAGAACACCGCTTCGCGCACACGATCGAGCATCGGCCGCGTGCGCTCGTCGGGCGGGGACTTCAACTGCCGCCCGCGATGCTCTCCAGCGATGATGCGCATCGCGCGATGGTACGTGGGCGCGGCGTGAAACGACAACAGCGTCCGCGCGGGCTGCAGTCACCCGGCGCGGACGCTGTCGAGCGCGACGCGAACGCCTCAGGCGCCGCTGGGCGCAGCGTCGAGCGCGCGCTGGGCGTCCTCGAGCGCGTGCTCGGCCTTGAGCAGCGCGGTCTGGCGGTCGAAGGCCGACTTCTTCGCGCGCGCGCGGGCGTCTTCGAGCCCGCTCTCCGCCTTGATGACGCGCTCGGCGTGCTCCTTGGCGCGCTTCTTGTGCTCGAACTCGCGCGCGATCAACGCGCGGCGCTCGGCGAGCGCCAAGCTGCGCTCGCTCATCTCGAGCCGCTTGCGGCCGCGCATCAGCACCAGTTCCTTGGTGGTCTTGGCGAAGTCTTCCTGCGCGTACATCGCCTCGAGCTCGACCAGCTCCTCCTTCGCCTCGGCCACGTTTTGGCGCGCGCCGTCGACGGAAAGCGCGCGTTCGTCGAGCTCGAGCGGCACGACGGTCTTCTCGAAGTGCTCCTGCTCGGTGCGCGCGCTGCGCAGCTCGCGCTCGGCCGCCTCGACAGCGTTGCGACTGTTGCGCGCGTCGCTCTCGGCCTCCATGCGCGCGCCCTCGAGCGCGAGCTTGGCGTACTCGACATCGCGCTGCTTCTTGCGCTGCGCGGCCTCATCGGCTTTGGCGTCCGACTTCGCAGCGGCCTTGGGGGCTTCGGCGGCGCTCACGGCCGAAGGCGTCGTCGCGCACGAGGTCAACGCGAGGCCAGCGAGCAACGAGGGAACAACGAGCAGGTGCTTCATGGGTGGAGTGTTTTTGGGGGGGATGCGTGAGCGGGGTGTGGCTGCGGTTCAGAGCGGGCGCTTCGCGCCGGGCACTCCGGCTTGGTAGGCGAGGATCGAGAACGCGGTCCCCGCGGTGCGCATGCAGCTCATGTTCGGGAAATCGATGCTCGAGCCGTCGTCCCACTGAACCTTGGCGAGGTGCGCGCGCAGGCGCTTGTGCCACGCCGCGCGCTCGGCCTCGGGCAGCTCGTTGATGACCTGCGCCGCGTAGCAGTGCGCGAACATGTAGAAGTAGGCCGCGTTGGCGTAGTACGCCTCGTGCGGAATCGGGCGCATGCGCGCGACGTCGAGGAACTGGTGGTGCTCGAAGAAGTCCTCGAGCGCGGCGCGGATCACGTCGTCGGTGACGCCGGGCGAGCGCGCGCGGCGCAGGGCCCAGTTGGCGACCTGCATGCGGCCGAGCGAGCCCTTGACGTTGTCGATCGACTCGCCGGGACGGCGCGGGATCGGCCGGATGTCGTACATGACGGCGCCGCCGGGCAACTTGCACTGCTCGACGTAACGCACCGCGCGCGCGAGCACCTTCTCGTCGACCGCCCAGCCCAGTTCCTTGGCGCGCACGAGCGCGGGGATCACGCACGAAGTCGAGAACGAAGTCGACCACGTGGGCCGGCGCGAAACCGCCGGGCCTTCGTAGTAGCCCCAGCCGCCGAGCGGCTCCTGGTTCTTCTCGAGCAGCGCGTACAGCTCCTGACCGCGGCGCCGAATGCGCTCGGCGAGTTCCGGCGCGGCGAAACGTGCATCCAACGACGCGCCGACCATCGCCTGGAATCCATACAGCGCGGCCCACGAGCAGTCGACGTCCCAGTCGTTGCCGCGTTTGGGCATGCGCGCGTCGAGGAGCCACTGGAGCGAGCGCTGCAACGCCGCGTCGCGTTCCGGCGTGGCTTCGACGCTCGACAGCGCCATGAAGGCGAGCGAGTTCGCGCCGTACTGGAACACGTAGTAGGTCTCGACCGAGAAGCCGATGAACTGCACCGAGTCGATGACTCCGGCGCCCCACGCGCCGTCGGGGCGCTGGGTGTCGAGCAGCCACTTCGAGGCGAGGTTGACGCGCGCGCGCACGTCTTCGACTCCGAGCGCGCGCTGGGCGGCGTCGCGCTGCTCGACGCCGAGCTTGGAGAGCTCCGAATCCTTGCCAACCGGCGCGCCAGCCTGGGCTGCCGACGCGGAGGAGGACGCGGGCGCGCCGGACTGCAGGAGCGCGGGAAGCACCGCCAGCGCCGCTAGAGCCGGCGCAGCAAAGCATTGCAACATCGAAAGCCTCGGGGGTAGGCGGCGACGCGGGCGTGACGCGCGTTGCGGAACTGCCCGGCACGGTAGAGGCGCGAGCGGTCCGCACGCAAGCGCCGATTGCGCGAGCGACGCAAGGAATACGCAGGCGCGGCGCAGTGCAGCTAAGGCGTGCGCGGCGCAACTCGACGCGCCGCGGGTTTGCCGTTCGTCGCACTCGCTCCGTACCATCGGACCGGAATGGTCCGCCTGCACGTCAACGTCGATCACGTCGCCACCGTGCGCCAGGCGCGGCGCGAGCGCTTCCCGTGTCCGGTCGAATGGGCCTTGGCCTGCGAAAGCGCCGGCGCCGACGGCATCACCTGCCACGTGCGCAAGGACCGCCGGCACATGCAGGACGCCGACCTGCGCGAGTTGCGCCGCCGCATCCGCACGTTGCTCAACCTCGAGTGCAGCCTCGACGACGAGATGGTCGCGCTCGCGCTCGAGTCGGGCGCCGAGGCCTTCTGCCTGGTCCCCGAGACGCGCCAGGAAGTGACCACCGAAGGCGGGCTCGACGTGCGCGGCGAACGCACGCGGCTGGCGCGCGTGATCCCGCAGCTCGCGGAACGCGGCGGCCTGGTGAGTTTGTTCATCGACGCCGACCTCGAGCAGCTCGCCGCCGCCGCCGACAGCGGCGCGCCCTTCGTCGAGCTGCACACCGGCCGCTACGCCAACACCCGCGGCGACGAACGCCAGCGCGAGCTCGAGCGCCTGCAGCGCGCCGCGAGCTTCGCGCGCTCGCGCGGACTGCGCGTCAACGCGGGCCACGGGCTCGACTACGACAACGTCGCTCCGATCGCGCGGCTCGAAGGCGTCGAGGAGCTCAACATCGGCTTCGCCATGGTCGCGCGCGCCGTGTTCGTGGGCGTCGACGCCGCGGTGGTGCAGATGCGCGAGGCGATCGAGGCAGCGCTGCGCCCCCAGCGCTCCAGTGGAGCAACCAAATGAAGCACGCACTCGCCGGCAGTTTCGTCGCACTGCCGACGCCCTTCGCGGGCGACGCGCTCGACACGGCCGCACTCGAACGCTTGATCGAGTTCCACGTGCGCGAGGGCAGCGACGGCCTGGTCGCCGTCGGCACGACCGGCGAAGGCGCGACGCTCAGCGACTACGAACGGCGCAGCGTGATCGAGCTGTGCGTCGAACGTTCGCGCGGCCGCTTGCCGGTGATCGCGGGCGTAGGAACCAACAACACCGCGCAGAGCCGCGAGCTGTGCCGCTTCGCCGCCAGCGTCGGGGCGAGCGCCGTGTTGGCGGTGACCCCCTACTACAACCGTCCGACGCAGCGCGGCCTGGTCGCGCACTTCGGTGCGCTGGCGGAGGCCTGTGAGCTTGGAATCGTGCTGTACAACGTGCCGGCGCGCACGGGCTGCGACCTCAAGCCCGCCACCGTGGCCGAGATCCGCGCGGCGCATCCCAACGTCGTCGCCATCAAGGAAGCTTCGAACTCGTTGCCGCGCGCGCGCGAACTGCGCGAAACGAGCGACATCGCGCTCATCGCCGGCGAAGACGGCCTGATCGCGGAGTTCATGGGCCTGGGCGCGATCGGCGTCATCGGCGTGGTCGCGAACATCGCGCCGCGCGCCGTGGCCGAACTGTGCCGCGTCGCACGTCCCGGCGGCGACGCCGTGCGCACGGCGGAGCTCGCGGCCTACCTCCAGCCGCTGGTGCGCGACCTGTTCATCGAGACGAACCCCGCGCCCGTGAAGGCCGCGTTGGCGCTGATGGAGCTGTGCTCCGCGCAGGTGCGTTTGCCGCTGGTCGAACTCGAGCCGGCGAACCACGCGCGCCTGCACGCGAGCCTCAGCGAAGCGGGCCTGTTGCGGCGCAAGTGAACTGGCGCAAGTGACGCGCGGACACGGCCGCGACTAAGGGCCCAGCGCGACACTGCGTCCACATCGGCCGCCGCAGTTCGCGGCGCCGCTCGCTCGGTCGCAGCGCCTTCCCGGCGGTGCGCAGCCGCGCGAAACTGCCGCCGGATTCCTGGACCCCATCACGCGAGGCGCAAGAGCATGAAGCCCCTGTTTGCCGCGGCGCTCGCAGCCGTGCTCGCACTTGGAGCGCTGAGCACCGCGCTGTGGTTGCGCGCGGACGATGGCCGTGACGGCGAGCGTCGCAGCGCACGTCCGACGCGCCGCGCCGACGCGCAGACGCAACGCGACAGCGCGCTCGACTCGATGCTCGCAGAACTCGTGCGCACGCCGGTCGAGCCCGTTGCGGACGACG
Organism: Planctomycetota bacterium; assembly: GCA_016795325.1. Classification (GTDB taxonomy): domain Bacteria; phylum Planctomycetota; class UBA1135; order UBA1135; genus WYBT01. Next base: position 85,759 of record JAEUHY010000035.1, on the reverse strand, counting down.
CAGAGCTCGACGACGCGGGCGAGAACGTCCAGGCCAAACCACGGCCGGCGCCGGACTCGGTGGCTTCGCTGGTCTTGCGCGAGCGTGAACCCAACCTCTCCCGCGTGGCCTATCTCGAGGGCGAGTTCCTGCGCGGAGAGTGGCCCGCGGGCGGCCTGAAGTTCGAGGCGCACCAGCGGCTCGACGGGGACGGAGTGTGGGTTCTCGAAGGCCCCTGGCGCGCCTGGTACCCGAACGGGACGCTCGAAGAACTCGGCGGCTACCGCGGCGACCGCGAGCACGGCGAGTGGCTCTGGTGGTACGCGAACGGCGCGGAGATGGCGCGCGGCGCCTTCGAGGACGGCGAGCGCGTCGGCGTGTGGACCTTCTGGCATCCCAGCGGCGTCGTCATCGGCGAAGGTCCGTACGTCGCGGGTCTGCGGAGCGGACGCTGGACGTTCCGCTTCGCCGACGGCTCACCCCACAGCGAGTTCTCGGGCCTCTACGAAGAGGGCGAGCGCGTCGGACCCTGAACTGGCGCACGCGGCGCCCGCGCGTCGCAACCGCGCGCTACTTCGCCGCCTTCTTGGCTTCGTCCTCGCGGCGCACGGCCGCGAGTTCGGCGCGCAGCTGCTCGATCTCCGGCGCGCCAAGCTTCTTGCAGGTGGTCTGCAGCATCGTCACGAAGTGCGCGACTTCTTCGTCGGCGTACGGGAAGCCCGTGTTGCCCTGCGGACCTTCGCTGGTCGTGAGCACGCGGCCGTCCGCGTCGAGGAACACGAACCAAGGGATTCCGCCCTGCTCCTTCAAGCCCGCCGCGGTGCGCAAGGACTTGAGCAGCTCGGCGCCGCCCGTCATGCGGTCGGTGTCGATCTTGAGGTCCACGAACTCGCGCGCGAGCAGCGGCGCGACCTTCTCGCGCTCCATCCAGCCCTCGAGCTTGTGGCACCAGCCGCACCAGGGCGCGCCGAAGTGCAGGAACACGAGCTTGCCTTCCGCCTGGGCGCGCGCGAGCGCAGCGTCGCGCACCTTCGCGGCCTCGAGGTACGGCGCCTGATGCTGCGTGAGGTGCGCGAGCAACTTGGTTTCGTCGAGCCGGCGCGCGCCGCTCGCGTCGGTCGTCCACCACGATTCGACGCCGGTTTCGGCCAGCAGATTGTGGGCCGCGTCGACGATCACCAGCCGCGGCAGGGCTGCCTGGGGATCGAGCACGAAGCCGTCGCTCTGTCCGCTCTTGCGCCGCTCGGACTCCTGCCGCGTGTACGCCGCGGCGTCGACCGTCAGCACGTCGTACTCGTACGTGAGCTTGGTGCGCACCTTCGCAGTGGCCAGTGCGACATCGAGCAGCGTGTGCGCTTCGTGGGACGCGTCGGGTCCCTTGAGCACGACGAGCACACGCCGGTTCTCCTTCGCCGCGCGCGCGAACGCGCGCTCGCTGTCGCTGGAGCGATGTTCGAAGCGCGGCACGACGAGCTGGGCTTCCTGCACCGGCGCCGCCGGCGCGCCCTCTTGCACTGCACTCGCCGCGAAAAACGCCGCCAAAACGCACTCGAGCAACATGGCTGGATCTCCTTGGATGGACAGCGCCCCCGAGCGGGACGCCGCGCACCACGGTAGCTCGGTCGCGAGCGACCGCGCACCCCGCTTGCGCGAGTCTGACGGCGGCCGCGCCTCAGCAACGGAACGGTTTCGCACGAGCCCGTCGCTCCAGCCGGCGCCAACACGTTCACTCCAGCGCGAACGCCGAGCGACTCGGCCGGCTGCCTGCAGACCACTTGGCAATCGCCCCGAGCTGTTGCGGGACACGGCTCGGCGCATGGGGCGGCGACACGCGACGCGTGCGTCGGATCCCGCTCGCCCAGAGTGAGTTCGTGGTCTCGAGGTCGTCGGTTCCGCGCTGCGCCGCCGCGCGAGTCCCGCAGCCGCCCCGCCACAAGCTGCCGGAAGTTCCGGATTCGCGTGCCGGCCAGCGAACCTGCGAGCGCGCGCCGACGGCGCTCGGCGAAGTGCCGCGGACGCTGCCCTCGCGGGCCACCACCCGCTGGACCCGCTGCCTCGCGGCGACTCAGCGCTCCACCGCAGGCGGAGCGGGCGGCTGCTGCGGGCGCGCGACCTCGCCCAGCTTCTCGACGACGACGTCGCCCAGTTCCTCCGCCGTCATTTCGCCCAGCACCTGCGTCGTGACCGGCGGCGGCGGCGCGTTGTGCGGCGGCGCGACGGGCTGGTTCGCGTTGCGGGTGCAAGCGGCCAGCGCCCCTGCCACCGCGGTCGCAATCCACCCCGCGGCGCGACGCCATGGACGAGGTGCGGCGAGCGGCTTCGCGTTCGGTTCGTCGCGGAACAGCGCGCGGCCGTCGGGTGCGTAGGTGACGCGCATGCAGACGCGTTCGGATGCGTCGGCCACGAGGGCCGTCGCTTCGGCGCGGGTCAGCTGGGCCGCGTCGTGCACGTGCAGCGAGCACTGGCCGCAGAAACGCCGCGCGCCGCTGCCGGCGAGGTCGTCCCAGCGCTTGGGGCAGGGCGTTTGGATGCGGAGCACGGGCTGCGGGTCGGAGTGCGTGGACATGAAATCAGCGCTGGTTTGGCGAGTGTGGAGCGGGCGACAGCGGGAAGCAACGCACCGACCTGCAGAACTCTTGGCCCTCGCACGCAACAACTTGTTCGCGCGGCTGCCCCACTTCGCTCGGCGCGCAAGTTCTTCGCTCTGCGGCGCAGCCCGAACGGCCGCATGGCGACCACGGTCGGAGTCCGCGAATGCGAGCGTCGCTCCCGGGCCGTGCGGAGGAGGCCGCCCGCTCGTAACGGGAGCGCGGTTCGAGCTGTAGTCGCACGTCGCCGGTCAACGGCCGCTCCCATGACGCTCGAACAACGCAACACCGCGCTGCGCATCGTCGCACTCGCGCTCGCGCCCTTGGCGCTCGCGGCCCTCGCCGCCAGCCGCCTGTGGAGCGTCGAGGCGATCGGCGCCGGCGCGCCGGTGCGGCTGCTCGGACTCACGCCCCAGCCCTGCCCGGGCTGCGTGCTGTGCGGCATGTCGCGCGCCTTCACCGCCGTCAGCCACGGCCAATTCGGGCGCGCGCTCGAGTTCAACCCGCTCGTGGTCCTCGCCTACCCCGCCGCTTGGTTGGTCGTAGGCGCGGGCCTGTTCGCGCTTGTTCACTTCGCCCGCCGCGCCGCGCTGGCGCACAACTTCGCTCGGAACTAGCCATGTCGACCGCCTCGTTCGTGATGATCCTCCTGAGCGTGATTTCGACCGCCGCGGGCCTGCCGTGCTGCATGGGCTGCGTGAACTTGGTCGCGGTCCCCGTCTCGCTCGCGACCGCTGTCGTCGGTGTGGTCGGCCTCGCGATCGACAAGACGCCCGACGGGAAGGTGAACGACAGCAAGCTTCACCTGGCCGCGGTCATCGTCGGCATGGTCGCCGCGTTGATCGGCGCCGTCCGCTGCATGGCCGGGGGCGGCGTCCTCTGAGACCGCAACCGCCGGCGCACCTGAACCCGCGCGAGGCGGGTTCGAATTCGCTGAGGCTGGTTCGCAGAAAGACGTTGAGGCCAGCAATCGACGGGCGCCCGGCGTAGCCCGAGCGCACAGCTGCTCAGCGCGAGGGCCGTCGCCGCCCTGCAGGCCGAATTCGAGCAGCGTGTGTGCGAGCGGAGACGGGCCCGACGTCGCGCCCCACTTGCGACAGCTCGCGGCGCCGCGAAGGTCACGCGCTCGAGCCCGAGCGTCTCGGGCGGCCGGCCGGGCGTTCGGAAGCCGAACGGCCCCTGGCGCGTGAAGTCGAATTGGGAGCGTCCGAGCGCTCGTGAGCGCGCGTCGCAGCGTTCGACACCGAGCGCCGGCGTACCGACGCAGTCGAGCGGCAAGTTGGTGCGCAGTACGTAGTGCAAGTCACGCGCGGTTGAGCCCGACGCGCTCGACGAGCAGCTGAAGCGCGCCGCGCCGCGTGGACGAACCACCCGTCCGCGACGGCTGCGTGCAGCGAAGTGGAGTTGCGCACGGGACTCTCAAGCTTCAGGGATCGCACGAACCGGAAATTCGGAGTTCGCGTCGGTGGTTGCCTGCTCGGCGGTGACAGGCTGGCTCGTGCAAGCGACTTTTCGCAAGCACGTTCGGAGCTCCCTGCGTGGGAACGCACGGGCCGAGCGAGTGCTTCGACGCGCACACCGACATGACGCCGCTACTGTCCTGTTCTCGAAATCCGTCGAAGATGTCGCTGGGATCGGCGTTCGTGGCAAGGCGCGAGCCTTCCAGGCGACCTGACCGTTGTCGCCGAACCGCAGCACCGCCGCCGGGGCGGCGAGGCGAGCGAGGTGTTCGATGAAGTTCGAGAACAGGACACTGGAGCTGGAGCAACTGCTGATCGACGAACGCTGGGTGCGCGCGCTGGCGCGGCGCGTCGCGGGGCGCGCCGTCGACTCCGAGGACTTGGCCCAGGATGCGTGGCTCGCGTGGCTGCGGGCGTCGGCGCAACCGCGCGAGTTGCGGCCGTGGCTCGCACGTGTTTTGCGCCGCAGCGCGGCGAATGCCGTGCGCGCGACGATCCGACGCCAAGCGCGCGAAGTGCGCGTGGCGCAGACCGCTCCGACGCGCGAGGAGCGCGACGCCGCGGACCTCACGGCCGAACTCGAGCTGCACGCGCGGCTCAACCGCGCGCTCGCCGAGCTCGAGGAACCGCAGCGCAGCACGTTGGTGCGCCACTTCCACCGCGGGGAGAGCTTGTCGCAGATTGCGCGCGCGGACGGCGTGGCGCTCTCGACGGTGCAAGCGCGTGTGGCGCGCGGTCTCGAGCGACTGCGAACCCGGCTCGACCGCGACTACGGCGGACAACGCGCGGCCTGGATCGGCTTGGCGAGTGAACTCGAACTGGCGCCGCACGGCGCCGCAACCTGGGGCAAGTTGGCGATGGCGAGTGCGAGCAAAATGGCCGCGGCGGCTGCGGTGGTGCTGGGCGTCGGCGGTTGGTGGCTGTGGAACTCCGAGCGCGGGCTCGACGCGGGGCCGAACGCAGCTCTGCTCTCCGCGAGCGTGGGCGAACCTGCGCTTGCGACACACGAACAAGCGCCACAGACCGCGTCCGCGGTCGAGCGTTTGGCGACGGAGGCCGAGCAGCCCGCGGCGGCAGCGCCGGCGCCGCTCGAGTTGACTTCGATCCGCGGACGCGTGATCGAGACCGACGGACGCGCGCTCGCGGACATCGCGGTGCGGTTCGAAGGCGAGTCGACGAGCGCGCGCAGCGCCGCCGACGGAGCGTTCGAGCTCGAATGCGCGCCGGAAACGGCCGCGAACGCGCGCTTGGAATGCGCCGACGAGCTGTACGCGACCGTCGTCCCCGGCACGCGCAGCGCGCCGACTGTGGTCGTCGAGCTCCGCCAGCAGTTCGACGGCCGCGTGCTCGATCCGCACTCCGCACCGATCGTCGGCGCCGAGGTCGGCGTGCGCCTGCGCGAAGCGCTGTTCCGCCGGCTCGCGCTCGTCCGACCCGCGTGGGACGGCCTCGAAGCGCGCTGGCGAACCACGAGCGACTCGCGTGGCGGCTTCGAGTTGACTGCGCCGAGCGGCGCGGGTCTGTTCCTGCACGTCGACGCGCCCGGTTTCCACGCGCGCGAGCTGGAGCTGAACGAATTCGTGCGCGGGTCGCGCGTCGTGGTGCTCGAGCCGCGCAGCGAAGAGCGCGTGCTCGCGGGCGTCGTGCTCTCGCCCCTCGGCGAACCCGTTGCCGACGCTGAAGTCTCCTGGGGCGAGACGATCGTCGCGAGCGACGCGGCGGGCCGCTTCGAACTTCCGTTCGTAGCGCTGGAGCACCGACCCAGTGCGCGCGTGATCGCGCTCAAGGCGCCGTTCGCGGCTGCGGTCGCCGAACTCGGCCCGCCCGAACGCGACAAGGAGCTCGTGCTGCGGCTGGGCGCGTCGACGCAGCGCATTCGAGGCCACGTGCGCGGACCCGCGGGCGAAGCGCTCGCCAACGTCGTCGTGTACCTGGGCGATCCGACGCCGCTCGGCGGCCGCGGAGGAGAACTCGGCGACGAAGGTGGGATGTGGAAGGTGGTTTTCGTCGAGGAAGAGCTCGGCGGCGCGCGTTACGCCGTCAGCGGCGCGGACGGCGCTTTCGAGCTCGGAGGCTTGTTCGAGCGCGAGTACGAACTGCGTGCGCACCAACCCGCGACAACTCGTCTGGGCGGGCCATGGAACGTGCGCGCCGGCGCGAGCGAGGTCGAGCTTGTGCTGCACGCCGAAGCTGGCGAGCGTCGCGTCGCGGGCCGCGTCGTGCGCTTCAACGGCGAGCCGCTCGCAGGCGTCGAAGTGCGCTCGCGCCGGCCTGCCTCCCGTACGCGGCCGCCGCCCGTGCCGCACCTGCCATCACACCGCACAACCGACGCGGACGGCCGCTTCGAGTTCGATTCGCTCGTCGCCGACGGCGCGCAGCTCGAGCTGTTGCACCCCGCCATCCTGCTCGCGCCGATCGCGCTCGAGGGGCTCGATCTCGACGACCTGCGCCTGGAAGTCGCGCTTTTGTGCGACGTGAACGTGGATCTGCGCAACTGTGCGCTGAAGCCCACGCACGCGAAGGTCCTCGATCAACGCGGCGCAACGCTCCAAGTGGTCCGCCCGAGCGGCCCGTACGCGCAGCTTGTCGAGCGTGTGCGGATCGAAGGCCCAGCGAGCGGGCTGCTGCGCGTCCCCGAGACGGCGCGCACGTTGGTGCTGCTCGACGGTGAGCGTGAACTCGCACGGATCGAGTTCACGCCCGACGTCGAGAAGCTCAGCGTTGTGTCCCTCTGAGTTGTCGCGCCCAGGGCGCCGCGCTCACAGCCCCAGCATGAACTCGAGCGCGTCGGTCATTGCCGCACTACGCTGGCGGCGTGAGCGAGTTGCTCCATCTCTGCCGGGAATTCGCTGCGTTCGTCGAGCGCGAGCCGAGCCCGGGCGCGGACGGAAGCCGGTCCGATCTGCGCGATTTGCAGTTGCTCACGCTGCGACTCGCGGTGTGCGCAACGGCGCCGACGCGCTCGCGCGAGTGGACCTTCGAGAGCGCGCCCGAACTGAGCGACGAGCGTTGGGACCGCCGGCAAATCGGGGCGCGCTTTCCTCAGCTGGGCATGTACTGGGACTTGCTCGGGCGCGACCTGGGCAGCAACAGCCGGACGGGAGTCGGCGACGCCATCGACGACGTGGAGAGCCTGTACTCGGACGCACGCGACGCCCTCGATGAGCGCGAGACGGAGGGCGCGGAAGAGGCCGAGTCGAACTTCCGGTTCTCGTGGCGTATCCACACCGGCAAACACGCGACGGCGCTGATCGATCTCCTTCCGGAGCTGCGAGCCGACGACGCGCGCGAGTGAGCGTCGGAAGCAGCTCGCGGGCGGCGCGGCCAGATTGGCGGCGCGCCGCCAAATAGGCAGAAAAGCGGCGCGGGCGAGGCCATCCAGGCGGTCCGCGGAGCCTTGGGACGTTGGAACGGCCCTTGCTTTCGGGTCGCTCGCTCGGGTTGGCGCGCCTCGAACCGGCGCGCGCCTGGAGCGGAGGAACCCATGCAAGTGCAGTACACGAACAAGGCGGCGGAAGTCCTGCAGAGTGCGCAGAAGCTCGCGAGCGATTCGGGTCATCCCGAGTTGACGCCCGCGCACCTGGCGGTGGCGTTGTTGCGCGACGGCGAAGGCGTCCCGGTCGCGGTGCTGAACAAGCTGCAGGTCGACCCGCGCGTGCTCGCCGGTGAGTTCGTCTTGCAGCTCGACAAGCTGCCCAAGACGCAGGGCGGGCAGCTCGCGGGTTCGCGCGCCTTCAGCGAGGTGATGAGCGAAGCGAGCGCGGCCGCGAAGAAGTTGAAGGACGAGTACGTCTCGACCGAACACCTGCTACTCGCGCTAGCGAAGTCCGGCGGCCCGGAGGTGAAGGGCCTCTTCGCGGCGCGCAAGCTGAGCTACGAGCGCATCGAAGCCGCGCTCGGCGAAGTGCGCGGCAACCGGCGCGTCACGAGCCCGGACCCCGAGAGCACCTTCGAGGCGCTGAAGAAGTACGCGCGCGATCTGACGGCCGACGCACAGGCCGGCAAGCTCGATCCGGTGATCGGGCGCGACACCGAGATCCGGCGTGTGATGCAGGTGCTCTCGCGCCGCCGCAAGAACAACCCCGTGCTGATCGGCGATCCGGGCGTGGGCAAGACGGCCATCGCCGAGGGCCTGGCGAACCGCATCGTCGCCGGCGACGTGCCGGAGCCGCTCAAGGGCAAGAAGATCCTCGCGCTCGACTTGGGCGCGATGCTCGCAGGCGCGAAGTACCGCGGCGAGTTCGAGGAACGCTTGAAGGCCGTGCTCGCCGATGTCTCGGCGGCGCAGGGCGAGATCATCCTGTTCATCGACGAGTTGCACACGCTGGTCGGGGCAGGCGGCGCGGAAGGCGCGGTCGACGCGGCGAACATGCTCAAGCCGGCGCTCGCGCGCGGCGAGCTGCACTGCATCGGCGCGACGACGCTGGACGAGTACCGCAAGCACGTCGAGAAGGACAAGGCGCTCGAACGGCGCTTCATGCCGGTGCAGGTCGGCGAGCCGTCGATCGAGGACACGATCGCGATCCTGCGCGGCTTGAAGGAGCGCTACGAGGTGCACTACGGCGTGCGCATCCTCGACGAAGCGCTCGTTTCGGCGGCGCGGCTCGCCGATCGCCACATCACCGAGCGCTTCATGCCCGACAAGGCCATCGACTTGATGGACGAAGCCGCGGCGCAGGTGCGATTGGCGATCGACTCGCTGCCGCCGGAGCTCGACACGATCGAGCGCAAGGTGCGCCAGCTCGAGATCGAACGCACGGCGCTCGTGAAGGAGGACGCCCGCGGCGAAGCGCGGCGCATCGAGCAGATCGCGAGCGAACTCGCCGAGCTCAACGAGTCCGGCCGTGCGCTGCGCGGTCGCTGGCAAGCCGAGAAGGACGTCATTACCGCGCTGCGCGCCGGCAAGACGTTGATCGAGAGCTTGAAGAACGAAGCCGAGCGCAAGGAGCGTGAAGGCAACTTCGAGCGCGTCGCGCAGATCCGCTACGGAGACATTCCGCAGGCCGAGAAGGCGCTCAAGGAGAACTCCGCCAAGCTGGCGGAGATCCAACGCGACGGCGCGCTGCTGCCCGAAGAAGTCGACGCCGAGATGATCGCCAAGGTCGTCTCACGCTGGACCGGCATTCCCGCGTCGCGCCTGCTCGAAACCGAGCGCGCGAAGCTCATGCACATGGAAGAGCGGCTGCGCGAGCGAGTCATCGGGCAAGACCACGCGCTGCAGGCGATCAGCGAAGCGGTGCGCCGCGCGCGCGCCGGTCTGCAGGAAACCACGCGGCCTTTGGGCTCGTTCCTCCTGCTAGGCCCCACCGGCGTCGGCAAGACCGAGACCGCCAAGGCGCTCGCGGAGTTCCTGTTCGATGACGAGGCCGCCGTCGTGCGCCTCGACATGACCGAGTACATGGAGAAGCACTCGGTCAGCCGCATGATCGGCGCGCCTCCGGGCTACGTCGGATACGACGAAGGCGGTGCGCTCACCGAAGCCGTGCGCCGCAAGCCGCACTGCGTGATCCTGCTCGACGAAGTCGAGAAGGCGCACCCCGACGTGTTCAACGTGCTGCTGCAGATCCTCGACGACGGCCGCCTCACCGACGGTCAAGGTCGCACGGTCGACTTCAAACAGACGCTCGTGCTGATGACTTCGAACCTGCGCGAAGGCTCTTCTGTGAACGAGTTCTTCCGCCCCGAGTTCATCAACCGCCTCGACGAGGTGCTCACCTACAACGCGCTCCAGCCCGACCAGATCCGCGGCATCGTGGACGTGCAGCTCGCACGGCTCCAGAAGCACCTGCGCGAGCAGGAGATCGAACTCGAGCTCACCGGCGCCGCGAAGGAAGCCCTCGCCAAGGAAGGCTACGACCCCGAGTACGGCGCGCGACCGCTCAAGCGCGTGATCCAGAAGCGCATCCAGAACCTGCTCGCCGACGCGATCCTCTCGGGCAAGCTCGAATCGGGCTCGCGTGCGTCGATCGACTGGCGCGCGGGGGCGTTCCAGCTCAGCTCGAAGAAGAACGAACCGGAGCCGACGGCGGCGGGCTGAGAGATGGAAGCCCTCGCTGAGAATCATCTGCGCGCGGTCGCCGATTTCGTGGGCCGCGCGTCCGTTCCTCTGTTCGCGCGCGGCGCACCAGGGCAGCTGCGTTGGGTCACCCGCGGAACCGCCGCGTGGCTCCGTGTTCCGCAACCCAACGGCGCCTCACGTCTGTTCCTCCTGACGGCGGCACACGTCGTTTTCGGAGCCGACGCGAGCACTGTCGGGGAGCTGTGGGTTCCGGTTTCGCGTCCGAGTGCGGAACTGGGGACGGACACGTTTCTTCTCTCGAACATCGGAGTCGCGACATTCACCGAGTTCGACGACAAGCACAGCCCGGACACGGATCACATGGACTCCGTCGTCATTGAGGTTCGCGACCGCGTTCTGATCGAGCGCGTGCTCGCTGGAGGCTGGGAGATTCTGGACGTCGACAATATTGGTCCAAACGCGGCTTCATCTGAGATCGAAGGCATCGGTTATCTGGTCTGCGGTTACCCCGCGCAGTTGAACGTCAGCGCCGCAGATTGGGTCGCGAACGCGCCCGTACACTTGCTGGTCTCGCGCTACGACGGCGAAGTGAACTTAACCGAAGGATACGACCCGAACGTTGATCTGATGCTCGAGCGTCCGAACCGTTATCTAGAAACGAACGAGCCGCTGGAAACGCTCCCGCTGCAAGGGATGAGCGGCGCGCTCGTGTGGGCAATCCGCGCCGGCAACGTCCCTGGCGTGTGGCATCCTCGCCGCGGTGTCGTGATCGCGGGTCACCAAGTGAGCGCCACCCCGACGGGCTACATCCGCGCACGCCGCGGAATCGCGCTGGCACGGCTCCTCCAACGCACGGCCCCCGAGATCGCGCCTCAGGTCGAGGCTCGACTTGACGGTCGAGTCGTCGACTGAATTGGCTGGGCATGGACCCACATTTCGCGCACGAGCATTGACCGGCGCGTGGGCATTCAAGCGCTCGTCGCACTAGGCCGAGCAGAGCGACGAGTTGCGTGCGCGGAGCGCCGACTCATGGCGAGCGTCGAGCACTCGGCGCCGCGGGTCAAACGTTCGAGCGGAGCCCCGACTTGGGCGCGCGCACGATCTCGACGGAGCACGGCGCGTGAAGGGCCACCGTGTGCGCGACCGAGCCCAAGAGGAACTGCCGGAGCGCGCCGTGTCCTTCGGCGCCGACGACGACCAAGTCCGCCTTCCAGCGTTTCGCCTCGAGGACGATGAGCTTTCTGGGCGAGCCTTCGCGCGTGATGGTCGAGATTCGGAGCGCGGGCGCCCGCTCGCGCGCTTGCTTGGCAGCGACCGCGACGATCTCGTCCGCCCGTTTGGCCTCCCGTTCGGCTGACTGTCGGTGCATCGCCGCTCCGAAGAGCACCGGATCGGGGATGAGCGGTAGCGGATGGCTGACGGACAGGATCCGCAGCGCTGTGCCAAGCGGCCACGCACGCCCCAAGACTGCGTTCAACGCAGCATTCGCGTGAGGTGAGCCGTCGGTCGCGAGCAGGACTTTCAAGTGGAGTCGACGAGCACCGATGTCAGAGCGCATGTTCGAAACCCGAACTCGGGCTCGGGGCAATTTCGCGGGCGGCGCTCCCGGTGGCGGAAGCGCCGCATCAAGGTGCGGATCGTCTCGGCAGGCCAAACACCGCGCTCGGAGTTTGGCCGCAGCGGCTGTCAGAGCGCGCACTGCGACGTCGCGCAGCGGCGCCAGCGCCAGCTCAGGGCTTCAGCACAGGAACATCCCAGTAGGGAGTCGTCTTGTAGTGCTCGTGGATCTGCCGGCCAAAGGTCGCATCCGCGAAGTCCGGCCACTTGTCCTTCTCGAAGCCGGGCGCGGACTTGAGCGCGTCCTTCTCCACATCGAGGACGAAGTCGCGCTTGTCCTGATCCAGGCGCAGCGCAGACCAAGGCACGGCGAAGAGCTTCTCGCCAATGCCAATGAAGCCGCCGAAGGACAGCACGGCATAGGCGATCTTGCCTTCATTGAGGTCGAGCATGAAATCCTCGACCTTGCCCAGGTCTTCGTTTCGGCTGTTGCGGACCTTGTTGCCAGCGAGAGTCTTGCAGGATAGAAAACGACGGTTGCTCATGAGCGGATCCTTGCAGTCAGCGGCCAACGGACGGCGCGCGCAAATGGCGCTGATCGTCGGCCTGGTGTAGAGGGTCGTCTGGAGTGAGATCGACGGAACGCCGGCCCCCGCGCGGCGCGGGTCCGCGGGACTCGCGCATCATGGCCCTCTCGAGCCATGGGAGACCATCGAGGCTTGTGCGCACTTGGCTCGGCGAAAGCAGGTACCACGAGCCGCTCGGACTCGCCGAGCGTCGGAACCACGAACGCTCGAAAACGCTTGGGCTCGAGAGCGCGCTGGAGAACGACGCATCGATCCGCATCGTGCTCGTCGGTCGCTACGAGCGCACCGCAAGGTCGGCGCCTGCGTGGTACGCGCGGCCGGACCCAACGCCTCCCACGCTATTCTCCGCACGTGGTCGCACACGTGCGCCTCGAGTGCAACGCTCGATTCGGGCCCGCGCGTCGAGCGACGAACGCGTGAGCGGTTCCAGCTGATCGTGCTCGACGCGGCGCTGGAATTGGTGACGGCAGGTGAACACACGCTGGCGCACACCTCGCGTCGGGCGAGGGGCAGCACGCTCCGCCACAGTTCCGCACCCGCGAGACCAACGCATCTGCGTCATGCGTCGCTCATGTGTGCTGTGGAGCTGCGTAAAGACGTCGGAGCGGCCCACGACATCGCGCCGTCGAGACCGAATTCCTCGCATGTTGTGAGCCTGGGCTCCGACGGAGTCGTCACGCTGCTCAGACGACGGCCTGCACGCCCCGCACTCATCGCCCTGCGCCGTCGTGCCGTTCCGCCTGGCGCGTGAGACTGAGGATCGCCGCTGCGACCACGCCGATCAGTTCCGACGCAGAGGCGCGCTCGATTGCGCCACTGCGCTCACGGTTTGACAAGCTTCGTGCGCGCGTCGAGACTCCGCTCGATGCTCTCGCTCGCCAAATTGCTCCACGTTGTTCTCGCCGTCGCCTTGATTGGTGCGCTGGAAACATGCGACGCGCAGAGCGCGCCGCAGACAGCGTCGGATCCGGCGCACCTGATCGTGGAGCTCAAGCAGGTCGCCACCGAACAGCGCGCGAGCGCGGCGTTGATGTTGTTGCCGCCTGCGGTGCTGGTTCCGCTGATGGAGCAAGCGCTGTCCGAGGGCGGAGCGCTGTGCGCCGAGCAGGCATCGGAGAGCGCGCGCGCCGCTGCGCATTCCGTGCTTGCGACGGTGGAGGAAAAGCAGCCCGACGGCAGTCTCGCGATCGTCGACGCACGCGTGGCGCACCGGCTCGAACTTGGGCTCTCCGACCCGAGCTTCGCGGTGCGCGAGGTCTGCGCCGCGCGCGCGCCGGCGGTCGCCAAGCACTTTCGCGAACGACTCGCGAACGCGGTGGCGTTCTCAGTGGCCAGCGCTGTTGCGCACGAGCCCGAACTCGCGGAGCCGCAGCTGCTGCTCACCCACGCCGATGCGCTGCGCGAATTGGCGACGCCGACCGCGGCGGCGAAGCAAGTTCTAGAGGCCCTGATGGCCGATCCGAGCGGAGTCCACGAGGCGTACTGGCGACGACACCGAGAGTCCCCGGACGCCGATCTGATCATCGAGTCCATCGGCGACCTTGAACTCTGGGTTCGCGATCGCGCGATCCTTGCGTACCTCCGGCTCACCGGCGATGTCGACGCGGCTTTCTCACAACGAATCCGCCTGCTGAACGAAACGGGCCAACACGCGGCTGTTCGTGCGATCGCCCGGGTAGCCCGACAGCAGTCGGTCAACGCGCCCATGTGCGGACACTACGGTCCGCCGATCCGGGCGGACGTGGCGCAATGGCTGGCTGCACAGGGGGTGCGATTCAGCGCCGACTCGGAAACTTTCGGAGACGTTGCGACCGCTCTCGTCCGACTGTCGCTTCGCGACGACCTGCCTTTCGACGCGCTCATGGCGCCGTTCGCTCCGCTGGCTTCGAGTTCGGACCCAAAGACCGCCGCGCAAGCCCGGAGAGTTTTGGAGGCCGGTCGACAGCGCGCACTGCGGAAGAAGTGACTGGGCCGGCGGCTGCTGGGCTCAGCGCGCCACGCGCTCTACGGCAGCTGAAGCGCGTCGAACAGCCTGCGATGGCTCACCACCCCGGCTGCCGCACGAGAGTGCTGAGGACGCGGACGCCCCAGAGCGCGGGCTGCGGGCGCGCTCCGACGCCGCATGCAAGGATCGTGACCCTCGGGCAGGTCCTGCGGCTCGAGGCTGCTCGTGCACCTGGACCGCCGGACTCGGCGGTGTGTCAACCGCCTCAGCGCTTCGGAGCGCTGCGCCACTCCTCGTAGACGTCGAGACTCTCGAGCGGTTCGAACCCGCCGATGACCCGCGCAATCGCACGAGCCAACTCTATGGATGGATGGCCGTCCGCGTGCGCGACCTCGAGACTGCGCGGGTACAACGAACCCTCGTCGCGCGTGCCGGCGGACAACTGCACGCGCAGTTCCGCGAGCGACGCGGCGCGACGGGCGGGCTCGAACAGGAAGCGGTACCAGGAGATCTCCATCTGCACGGGCTCGCGGAGGTCGGTGCGCACGGCGAGCGCGTCCAGCAACGCGAGCCCCTCGGCGCGCTTGCCGATCGACAGCAGGCATTCGGCGAGGTTCGTGCCGTGGCCTGGTTCTGGATCGACTTCCCATGCGATACGACGCAGGCGCTCGACCTCGTCGTCGGGACCACGGCGCCGCTCGAACAACAGCCGCGCCATGTCGCACACCAGGCACACACGGCGCGGATCGATGGCGAGCGCGGCGCGCAGCACCGTTTCGGCCTCGTCGGGCTGCTCGAGGCTCCGATCGAGCAACCGCCCCAGGCGCGTGAGCGAGGTCACGTTGCGCGGATCGAGCTCAACCGCCTTGCGGTAAGCGCGCTCGGCGAACTCGAACTGCTTCAAGTCGAGTTCGTACACCTCGCCGATGGCCAGCCAGGCATGCGCGCTCTGGGGAAGCACCCGAGCGAAGCGTTCGTACACCTCGATTGCGCCCAGCGGATCCTTGCGCGCGCGACGCTGCAGGCGAGCGAGCGCCCAGAGCATCTGCGGATCCTCCGGCGCCTCCTCGAGCCCGAGGCGGACCTGCTCCTCGGCTCCTTCGACGTCCTTGCGCGTTTCGGCGAGGAACGCCACGAACTCGGCGCGCAGCCACGTGAGCCGGTACCCGGCTGCGAGCGCGCGGCGGAACAGCTGTTCGGTCTGGTCGGGATCGTCGCGGTGCGCACGAAAGAGCGACGCGAGGCAGGCCAGCGCCCAACCGTTCTCGGGCTCGCGTTCGAGCACGGCGCGGAACTGCGCCTCGCCCGCGTCGACGTCGTCCCTGTCGTCCGACAGCAAGATCCCAAGCAACACCGCCGGCTCGCTCCAGGCTGGCGCCGCCGCCATCGCGCGACGGTAGAGCGACTGAGCGCGCTCGAGGTCACGGCCGTGCGAACGCGCGAGGTTCGCAGCGTCGACGAGCAGGCGCGGATGTTCCGGCGCAAACTCCAGCGCACGCGAGAAGTAGGCCTCGGCGCCGTCGTAGTCCTCGCGCACGTCGCGCAAGACGCGGCCGTACTCATGGAGCAGGCCGGCGGCGTCCGGCCACGTGGCCAGAGCGTCGCGAAGCACGCGCAGGGCGCGCTCCTCATCGTTGAGTTCCTCGCGCAAGAACCGCACGAAACGCAGCTGCACGTCGCTGACGCGCTGCTCGAGTTCCTGCGAGGCGGCCCACAGACGCGCGGACGCATCGCGATCCTTGCATCGCTCGAGCTGAAAACTCGCGGCCTCGGCGTACGTCGCAGGATCTCGAGGCGCAAGCTCCAACGCGATGCGCCAAGCGTCGCGGCCGACGGCGAGGTCGGCGTGCGCGCGGCCGAGAAAGTAGGCGATCGAGAAGGCCGTCTGCGCGTCGTCACCGACGTCCGCGAGAGCCTGGACGTACAGCTCGAGAGCCTCCGCCCGCGCTCCGCGACCACGGTCGACGATGCGCCCGAGGTCGACACGCGCGCGCGCCCGGTGCGGCTCGTGCCGCAGCGACGCGCGCAGCCAGCGCTCCGCGCGCTCGAACCGGCGCTGCCTCTCGGCGCACAGGGCCGCGTCGTACAGCACGAACGCGTCCTGTGGGTCGAGTTCGATGGCACGCGCGAACAACTCGAGCGCGCGCTCCTGCGCCGCCTCAGAACGGGCCAGGAAACGCGCCGCGTTCGCGAGCACCTCCGCCGAATTCGGCGCAGCGGCCAGAGCACGCTCGAGCAGACGCCGGGCTTCTTCGGGCGCCTCCTCGCGCAGTTCCCAAGCTCGCTCGACGAGCTCGTGGGCGCCGTCGTGATCGGGAGTCCAGTTCGCGTCGGGAGCTTCGGCCATGCAGGGCAAAGAGGATAGCGGCCTCTCGCGAGCGCGACCGAGTCGCAGCAATCGCATGCCGCAGCTCGAACGCGCCTCAATCGCGCGCGGCTACGGTTTCGCCAGCGTCGAGCCCGCCCAACGGGTCGCTTCCGCGCCAACGATTCGCGTGGCCTCACCGAGCGACGCCAGGCTGCACGCCCGGCGCCGCGCCGTCCGCGCCCGAGTGCCGCGCGCGGGCGTCGACCGGACTCTCTCCCAGCGGCGGCGATCCGCCCGCGAGTTTGGCCACGCGTGGACGCGGCCGTGCGCGACAGTCTTGCACGCTCCGACACCGAGAGCGCTTGCGTTCAGCGTTCGAGACCGAAGAGTCCGCCGTAGGGCGCCTTCAGGTGGCAGCGAATGCAACTGTCGATGCGCCCCAGCGCCGTGACCTCGCCCGACGGCGCGACCGTCGCGTACGTCCACGCTCGTTCGCTCGACTCCGCGCTCGCGTCACGTTGCATGACGAACAGCCCCGCGGGCGCGCCAGCGCGGAACATCCCCTCGGGAGTCTCCACGACGTCTGCGGGCGCCTCGCCCGGTCCTGACATCCTGAACGGCTCGGCGACGAAGGTCTCCTTCACGAGCACTTGGCCTGCCTGCGACGCGCCGCTCTCAACACCTCGATACGCCGCCGGATCGCGCGCGTACAAGCGATAGAGCTTCGTCGAGTGAGGGCCAGAGTCGGCAAAGCTGATCGTCAGCGAACCTCGGCTCGTCGCTCGCGGCCTGCGGCAGTCCATCGGCGCCACGCGCAGCGCTGTGTTCAGTTCACCCCACGTCGGATAGTCGCGCGCGATGCGCTGCACCTGTTCGACGAGCGCGTCGTCGCTGGTCGCCGGAGCTGGCGAAGGATCGCGCTCCCCCGAACGACAGGCGGCCAGGACAGCACACAAGAGCACGAGCGAAGTCGGGCGGCGCACTTGGAGTTTGGGGAAGTTGGTGCAGCAGCGGCCGCGTGCATGTTCGGTTGTACGCATGGCCGGGCTAGTCGCGCGTCACGCATGTGTCACTCCGCGCGACGAAGGAACTCGAGACGAACGGGAGGCTTGGACCACGCGCTCGCCTCCAGCCGCCGCGCTGGCCAAGCTCGCGTCGCAGCGACCCGAAATTGCGTCGCGCGGGCTGCGCAGCGCACGCCGCTAAGCGCGCACGACCTGCAACGGCTCGCTGTCGCGAAAGCCCGACTGTTCGTCGAGTTCGCGGTGCATCGTGACCAGCGTCTCCTGCATGCGCAGGCGCAGCGCTTCGAGTCCGGCGCTGTCGAGCTTGGCCGGCGCCTCGAGCGGTTCGCCGATGCGGATGTGGATCGTCGCGCGCGACTTGGGAATCACGGTGCGGTCCCAGGACTTCTGCCAGACCCACGAATCGGGCGTCGAGGCTGCGACCGGCAGGATCAGGCCGCCCGTCTTCTGCGCCATGGTGATCACGCCCATCTGCGCGATGCCGCGCGGACCGCGCGAGCCGTCGATCGCCAGGCACGAGTTGAGCTCGCGGTCTTCGCGCTGCGCCTTGATCATCTCCACGAGCGCGCGCGCGCCGCCGCGTCCGGACGAGCCGCGCGCCACGCGGAAGCCCAGGCCCTCTTCGAGGCGCGTCATGAGCTCGCCGTCGCGGCTCTGCGAACACATGAGGATCCAGCGGCCGCGATCCGGCCGGCTGAAGTAGTACAGCAGCGGAAACGTGCGCGCGTGCAGGAACGCGCCGACGATCTGCCGGCGCTCGCGGACCAGCGTGTCGAGGATCTCCTCGTTCTGGGTCTTGTAGCGCCACGAGCGGCCGAGCAGTCGGTAGCCGCCGATGACGACCGGCGGCAACACGTGCTTGAACATGAAACGCCGCACGGGCTTGCGCCGGCTCGGCGGCGGCGGACCGCCGGGGTTGGTTGCAGCAGAGTTCGTCGCAGCGCTCTTCGCCGCGGCGCCGTCGCCAGAGCGAGCTTCGCGCGTCACGGCGTTTCCGCTTGTTGCTGCTTGCCCTTGCGTCCGCCCGCGGCGTGCGCGTTGGCGAACACTCCGCTCGCCATCGCGCCGAGGATCGAAACCTCGCCCGCCAGCGCAACCGCGACGCAGATCTCCGCGAGTTTGCTGGCCTTGCCGGTGCCGATGCAGCCGAGCAGACCGAGCGACTCCTGCGCCGTCGGCAGGTACGTGCCGCCGCCGACCGTGCCGACGATCAAGTTGGGCATCGTGACCGACACGTAGACGTCGCCCTCGCGCGTGAGCTCGGCGCGTGTCGCAGCCGTCACCGCTTCGGCGACGCAGGCGACGTCCTGACCGCAAGCGATGAACAGCGCAGCGATCGCGTTCGCGACATTCGCCTGCAAACCCACCGAGCCGGTCTGCATCGCGCCCATCGTGGCTTGCTCCCACGAACGCACCAGGGCCGAAGGCTCCGCGCGCCAGTAGCGAGCGATCTGACGCGCGGGAAGCACGACCTCAGCGCTCGCATTGCGGCCGCGCGCGGAACGGAACGCGAGCGTCGACGCGCGCTTGTCGCCCGAGAGCACGGACTCGACGAGCCAGCTGCGCGGCTTCTCGGGCATCGTCTCGAGGATCTGGCGACACACCGCCTGCGACGCGAGCGTCACCATGTTCTGGCCCGCGGCGTCGCCGGTCGAGAACTCGAGCATCACATACACCGTGTTGCCGATGATCGAGACGTGCAGATCGACGAGCCGGCAGAAGCGCGAGGTGCTCGCCGCCGCCGCTTCGAGCGCGGGGATTTGCGTGGGAAGCCACTTGGCGAACTGTCCCGCCACGACGAGGTTCGCGAATTCGAAGCAGGGCGCGCGCCCGACGCGCTCGTGGCTGCAGAGCGTGGTGATGCCGCCGCAGCGGTTGAGCGCGTTGAACGAGTGCTGGAACGACGCGACCAACGTGCCCTCGCTCGTGGCGAGCGGGATCATGAACTCGCCGTTCGCGTTCTGGCCGTTGATGCGCACAGGCCCCGCCACACCGAGCGGAATGCGAGCGAAACCGACGAAGCCCTCGATGCTGCCCGCCAATTGCTGCGGATCGAACCCGGGTCCGACATCGGCGATGGCTTCGATCCGATGGCCGTCGTCGCGCAAGCGCGCCTGGCGGACTTCCATGGCCTCGCGCGACATGTCCGTGGTCGACGGCGATCGGCGCGCTCCGGGCGCCGCGTCTCCCCCGCTGCTTCGATCTGCTTGAGTCACCGCGCCATTGTCGCGCCGGCCGCTCGCGGGTCAAAGGTTGACGGGCCGCAGTCGTCCGAAACTGCTCGATCTGCTGGTGCGACCTCGTGAGCCGCCGCTGGTGCGTGGCCAGCGCAACGCAGGCAGCGCCAGCCGCACGGCGCACCCTCGGCGCCGGCCGGTGCAGCTTGCGGTCGAGTTCGAAGGCACCAGACCAGCGCGCCTCGCGGGCCTGCGCGCGAACGCGTCGGAGACGATCGCCCCCTGCTCGTGCTGCCATCCAGCGATGGACTCTTGACTCGGGGTGTGAACGCGCGTTGCGCTGCGCGCCGGGACTCGAAGGAGCGAGAATTCCAGGCCAGCAGACTCCGTTGCAACCCTCCGAGACACTCCGTCGACAGCGCGATGCGCCGGCGTCGTGGTTTGTCGAGCCTCAGCTCGCCTGCTCGGAAGACTCCGACCTGAGCGAGAGATGCGAAACCGCCGGGGGACCGTCAGACCGGCCGCGATGCATCCTTCGCGTCGCAAGTGGTTGATCGGCGGCTCGATCGCGGGCTTCGGACTCTGGCTCACGATGGTTGTAGGCCTCGTGGTCTTCGTGTCCAGGTGCGACCAGCGCGCGGCGGAGACGCCGCGTGAATACCTCGAGTCGGACCACGCCGCGAACTTCGAGCGCATCTTCGACAAGCCCGTGCCCGAAGACGTCTCGATCGTCAACTCGTTGGTCGTCGCGTACGAGTGGCGTCTGGGAGTCGTGACCACGGATGACTGGGAGATCGAGCTTCTAGCGCCACGCAAGTGGGTCGAAGAACTGCGCGAGGAACTCCACCTCGTGCCCGTGGCTCGGGACTGGCCGGAGGGTCCGTACAGCGTGGCCGGACGCAAGCAGGATCCGTTCCGGCCTTGGTACGCGCCACGCCCACTCGAGGACTACGAACCCTATTGGCTGCAACTCACCAGCATCCCCTACCGACACATGTTGGTTCAGCGAGAACCGGAACCCGACGGCCGGTTGCGGGTCTTCGTCAGCAAGCACTGAGTGCGCAAGGTCTTGGACGCGGCTGCCGCCGCAGAACAATGGAGCGCTGCTCACGCGCCGACCTACTCGCCCCAGTGGTGCGTGACCACGAGCTCGCGTCCGTCGGCGGAGAGGAACGCGTAGCCGACGACGGTCCAGGCGTGGTCGAGGGTGTCGGGGTACAGCACCCAACCCGTGTCGAAACTCAGCGCTTCGACTTCGTGCGCGCGGGAGCGCGACAGCCGCGGCGGAAGCGCGACGTAGTCGGCGGCGAGGTCGAACGGGACGTGGTTCGTGGACGGGTCGCACACGGCCGGTGGCAGTTGGCACGTGGCCATCCACTCGCGGATCTTCTCCGCCGGCACGCGTTCGCTGGAGTGCAGCGTCCAGCCGTGCTCGGCCGCGAAGCTCGCGACGACGCGCGCGTCGAACGCGCCCTCTCGGTCGGCGCGCCAACGGAGCCAGCGCCGTCCGCCGAAAGGGCCCTGATCGCTCTCGTGATCGACGAGCTCATCGCGGCGGTACTCGCTCCAAAAGCCCGCTGGGCTCAGCGCACTCCACATCGAGCGGGCCGCGTCGGGCGCATGCTCGAACACCGCGCCGGCCGCCTCCGCGCCGGCGTAGGCCGCTGCCCCGGCGCCTGCGAAGAGCGCGACGGCGGCGATTGCGGCCAGCACCCATGCGACAGCCAGCGCGCACACGTTCACGAGCAGTGCGAACAGCGGCGCGAACATGCTGCGGTCGGCTCGCCACGCGAGGAAGGCTCCGACTGCGGCGAGCAAGGCCCCTGGCGCTGCGCTCGCGCCGCACGTGCACGGAGCTAGCACGGCACAGGCGAGCGCGATGAGGGCGAGCGAGGATTCCGGGCGCATGACGCGTGTGGAAGCATCGTCGCACGGATCGGCGCGCCTCGCACCCGCAGACGCGTTGTGGCCAAAGGGCAGTCGTCGACGCCGCGCCGGCCGCCGGTGGCTCCGCGTCGCGCTCGCACGCTTGCCGAACAGGGCCGGTAAGCTCTACTTGGGCGGATAGCGACGCATCCAAAGCTCGCAGCGAGTGAACGTCGCCACGTCGAAGCCAAACGCCGGGGACAACGATGATGAATGTGTGGCGCGCAGCAGATGAACTCCTTCGCGGAAGACTCGTGTCGACCGAGCAGCTCCGCGCCGGTCGCCTCGAAGTCCGCGGCGCCACGCTGGTCACGATCGGCGCCGTCGGCGGCGCGGTGTACGGAGTCGCGATGGGAATGTTCGCGGCGCTGCGGCCTCAACACGCAACTGCGCTGCAGATGCTGGCCAACATGGCCAAGGTTCCGCTGCTGTTCCTGCTCACGCTGATCGTCGCGTTCCCATCGCTGTACACCTTCAGCGCGCTCTCCGGCTCGAAGCTGCACTTCGTGGAGACGCTCAAACTGCTGCTCGTCGCGATCGCAGTGAATCTCGTGCTCTTGGCGAGCTTCGCGCCCGTCACGGCGTTCTTCACGCTCAGCACCACCAGCTATTCGTTCATGGTGCTCCTCAACACGGCCTTCTTCGCGCTGAGTGGCGCGGTCAGCCTCGGAGTTCTCTCGCGCGCACTGCGCGCAGTGTTCGAGCAGCCCGCCGAGAGCACGGCCTCCGCAGCATCGCCCAGCGTCGCATCCAGCGTCGCACCCAGCGCGCCGCCGAACGCAGCTCCCGTGGCCTCGCCCCGCTCGGAGCAGCCGGCGAAGAAGCCCTCCGATACAGGGTCCCGGCGCGTGTTCCGCGCGTGGCTCGTCATCTACGCGCTCGTCGGCAGCCAGATGGCTTGGATCCTGCGGCCGTTCATCGGCGCCGACGGCCTCGAGTTCGCGCTCTTCCGACCGCGCGAAGGGAGCTTCTTCCGAGGCGTGATCGACGCCATAGCGCGCTTCTTTGGCAGCGCATGAACGCGGCCGTCGACCGACTGCTGCGCAGCGAACGCGAGTTCGCCGTGGGCGCGGGCGCCAGCCCGCTGGTCGCACTCGCGTGGACGGTCGCGCTGGCCGGCGCAGTGCACGGACTCGCGCTGGGAAGCTACGCGCTGCGCGGCGAACAAGCGCTGTACTCCGCGCTCAAGATTCCACTGCTGCTCGCCGTCTCGACGGCGCTGTGCATTCCGAGCTTCTTCGTGCTCAACACGATCCTCGGGCTGCGCAGCGACTTCAGCGCTGCGCTGCGCGGCATCTTGTGCTCCCAAGCCGTGGTCGCAGTCGTGCTCGCGAGCTTCGCCCCCATCGTCCTGTTCCTGTTCGCATCGGGACTCAACTACCGCAGTTCGCTCGCCGCGAGCGGCGTGCTCTTCTTTGCGGCCTCGATGGCCGGACAGCGCACGCTGGCGCGCCACTACCGCCCGCTCATCGCCGCGAATCCGCGCCACCGTGCGCCGCGCGCGCTCTGGCTGCTGCTGTATTGGTTCGTCACGATCCAACTCGCCTGGGTGCTGCGGCCCTTCATCGGAGCACCCGACTTGCCTCCGAGCTTCTTTCGCGAAGACGCCTGGACCAACGCCTACGTCGGGATTGCGAATAGCATTCTCGGCTCGTGAAGGGCGCGCGCGGCCGCCGACGACTTCACCAGCGAGAGTTAGCTCGGGTTACGGCCGCTCGGGCTCGTACTCGAGCACGTGTTCGGTCTTGCGGCCGGCGAAGACCTCGATGCGCTGCAGCGGGAGCTCTCGGTAGCCGGGGATTCGCGGCGGATTCAGCTGGTACACGCCGGGCTTCGAGAGGATGAAGATGCGGCTCGAGTCGTCGGGGTAAACGCGGAGACAGGTCTCACCACCTCCATCGATCTCCGAAGGTGATTCTTCCCAATCCCATTCGTCAGGGATCACCAAGCGCGTGTCGCCGCTGCGCGCGGCCGCTTCGATCCGCGCCGCGCGCTGGAGCACGACAACGTGCTCCCGCGTGCCACGCGCCAAGTCGACATCTTCGTCGTGCGGCATGTGCTCGATCGGCTCTACCCAGACCGAAACAACCTCGGGGACACTGCGGATGATGTAACCGCCGCGAGTCGCGTCGAAGGGCGCGTACTCCAAGCTGTTCCCGCGACTTCCAGGAGCTTTACGCGGAGCCCACGCGACACAGGCGATGGACGCCGGCGCGCCCGTCGCAGCGTCGACGACACGCACGAGCAACTCCACTGGCGCGCCCAGCACGAACTCGAAGTCGTCGCGGCCGCCGGCCGGAACCTCGATCCCGACCTTGAACCGCGGCTCGTCAACCTCGAGTTCGTAGCGACCGACCTGAAGGTCTCCACGTGTCCAACGAAACGCGTCGTAGCCAGCCCGATCGGACGTGACGCGCTCCACCCTCGGCCGCCCCCACGACGCGGTTTCACGCAGGAGTGTGTCGAGCAAGTCTAGCTCCACGTCTAGCGATTCTCGGGCCCAGGCCTTGGCTACGAAGATGAGCCCGGAGGCCGTCGCGGTCTCGAACTTCGGAGCAGGCGCAAGGTCGAGCGTGACAGAGGCGCGTTCGCCTGGTCGCAGCGCAGTCGAGGTCTCCGCGAGCTCCAGCGGATTCTCGAACACCTCGCCGATTTCGGCGGCGACGCGGAGTTCGCCGACGCCGAGCCCGTCGAGTTCGATCGCTCCGTCGGCTGTCAGCGGGAGTTCGAGGATCGGATGGGGATCGTCGCCCGTCCGCAGTCGCAGCTTCTCGCTGACTCCCGGGTCGACGCCGCGCACCAGCACGGTCAGCGCCGCGCCGTGCTTGAGGGCAACGCTGTGCTCGCCGCCGCGAGCGAGATCGACCCGCACTATGGACCACGCATAGCCGGGCGCTCCCACAAGCACGCTGCTCGCGCTCCACAAATCGGCCGCGACGGAGTAAGTGCTCACATCGATCGGCGACGTGAGTCCCGTGGCGATGATTCGCTTGTCGAACTCCAGCCCAGGGTGCTGCGCGTCTTCGCGCAATCGCCATTCAGATCGCACCAGCGAAACGCCGCGGATGTCAGCGGCGGTTGCTGCGTCGACGACGCGCAACACGACGGCGGGCGGCACGTGCGCGCGAACCGTCAGTTCGCCAGATGAAGACGCGTGGACCCACTTCGCCGGATCGTCGACGACCGCAGCAGTTCCGTCGACGAACGCGCCGATCCCATCCGCATACATGCGGTCCACGCGGATGCCGTCGCTGGCCTGATCCAACGTCGTGAGCGCAGTCCACTCACCGCGTTGGAACCGGATCGGCTCCCAACGAGTGTTGACGCCCGACCGCGCATACAAGCTGAACTTCCCGTCGAGATCCGCGCGTTCCGTCCCGTCGCGCTGGGTCACGACGACGCGGCCACGCAGCGTCACCTTCGACTGCGCCGCCGCAAGAGGTTCGACGGCGGGCGCGGCCACTGTTGACGTGACCTCGCCGCGCTCGGCTTCGTCGTCGAGCGCCCACGCAGCGGGAAGCGGCGAAACCGGAGCGTCTGCGCGTTCGGCCGCCGCCGCAGCGTCCGCAGTCGGGATCGCCGGTGCGTCGTGCGTCCGCTCGCCAGCGAACCAGTACGTCGCAACAGCTGTGGCCAACACGAGCGCCACGAGGGCTGTGAAACGGCTCCGACCGCGCATGTCGCCAAGATTAGCAACGGCCCGCGAGCGCGCTTCTCCGCACGGTTTGCAATCGTCCGCTCCGCGAGTTCGTTACCGACGAACATGCTACGGATACGCAACACCATGCAGCTCGCACTGACCCTTCTCGCCGTCATCACAGCGCTCGTACCACAGCAGCAGCTCACCGTGCGTGTGGTCGACGATACGACCTCCGCACCGGTCGCGGGCGCGGAGGTGCGGCTCGTCGAGCACGCTGAAGTCGAACGGACGGTGGGCCGCACAACGCCGGTGACCGAGGTCGACCTTTGGGAGCGGGCACGGCAGCGCACGACACTGCGCGCGAAAACGGATGCGGCTGGCCACGTGGTGCTTGCGCGGCCCGCGGGCTTGCTCGCCGTCTCGGCCTACGCGCCGGAAATGTGGGGGGAGACATTCCTTGTCCAGCCTGAGACGAGCGAAGTCGAAGTTCGGCTTGCGAGCGACTTCCAATTCTCTGGCCGCGTCGTGAACGAGCGCGGCGCCGCGGTCGCTGGCGTGCCGGTGGCGTTGCTCTCTCGGCCAGTGGAGAGTGCGCGCGCGGCGAGCTTCATCCACTGGCGCGCCGTCGCGACGAGCGACGAATCCGGCATCGCGAGCTTCCCCCACGCGCAGCGTTTGACTGCGTCGCATCCGTCGATGTCACTCACACTCGCTCTCGGCATTCCACTCCGCGAACCCGTCGAGATCGCGCTCGATGCGACGGCCCTCCCGAACGAGCCGCCGGTGCTGGTCCTGCCGCCCTGCGGGCGCATCGAAATCGCACTCGAGCCCGCGCGCAACGGCGATGCGCGACTTCGAGCGGCGACACTCGACGCGCGTCGACCGAGCGCCATGTGGAGCAACTATGCTCCATGGCGCATGGCGCTCGTCGACGGACGTGCGTCGTTCCCCCACGTCGGACTGGGCGTTGCGCTTGAGTTGGAGCTCAACTGGAAGGGGCTGGCCACGCCGCTGACCGAGCAGTTCGACGGGCCACATACGGCAGGCGAGACCGTCGTGCACTCCGTTGGCGAGGAGCGGAGAACTCTCGCGATCCACGCGACGCTGGTCGACGAGAAGCGTGCGCCGTTGGGTCAGCAGACGATCTGGCGCACGCTGACCGTGCACGACGGGAGCAGCACGTCGAGCGTCGGAGGCGAGCTGCGCACGGATGGTCTCGGTCGCGCCACCCTCGAAATCGTGGTTCCGCGCGAGAAGACGGCGCAAGTGCGCGAGATCAAGTTCAGCACTCCAGACGGTGCAAGTGCGGAACCACTGGAGGCCATTCGCGTTCTTTCGCGCGAATTCGAGCCGGGAATCCTCGAACTGGGGACGATCGCGCTCGCTGCACCAGGCTCGGACGTGCTGGTGCGCGGCATGGACGACGACGCGCTGGAGTTGGAGTACCGGCGCTGGCTCGACCTGCGTAGCCGCAACGGCATTCACGAGCGTGGTGTCGAGGTGTGCCTGGGCGAGATGGCCAGGCGCGGCGGCGAACGCTGGATCAAGCTCCTCGGAGACGAACTGCGCGAAACGCAACGCCGGCGCACAGCGCACGAGATCGTCGTCAACGACCACGACGAGCTCGTGCTCCTGACGTGCTTGCGTCGAGCTCAGCGGCGCCCCGACCCGGCGCGCTTGGTGCTTCGCTCGGCGTCACAACTGCGCGGGCCCGCCTCCGCGCTGCCGCCCCTGCGCTTCGAGATTCGCAACGTCGACCCCGAGCTGGCGTTCGAGTTCTCGACGGATTCGTTCCTTCGCTTGCGCGCCGAGATCGTCGATGCCCAAGGCGTCGCCGCAGTCCGCAGGCCGCCTCCTTCCGTCGTCCGAGGAGGACCAGCGACGCAGGGGGCATTGCAGCCCGGCAAGGGCTCGATCCAGACGTTCGGCCATTCGCTTCACCTTGGCATCGCCTGGGACTTCGAGCCGCTCGCGCCCGGCGAATACACCGTCACGGTCCTCTACAGCCCCGTCGCCGAGATCGCGTTCAGCGAGAGCGCGCGCGGCTGGATCGTGGTGCGCGCCGAGCCCGTCACCCTGCACGTCGAGTGAACCCCGCGCGGTTCGACGCGCGAGCGCACCGATCCGGGCTGAGACGAGGGCTGTGCGGTGAGCCGCCCGGTCTCGTCGGCCAAGCGCGTGGCTGCGCAGGCAACCGACGGCCCCAAGACCCGCGGCAGCGGAGCGCGAGCAGCGCGTCGCGCCCGCCGCTCTCCGGGCGTGCCATTTTTCGGACTAATTCCAGACTTGGATTAAGTCCAAATCTGCCTAGACTGGACCGGGATGCGAGACCCCGTCGACCGACTCCGCGAGCGCGGACTGAACGTGACCGCCCAACGGCTGGCGGTGCTGCGCGCCGTCGAGTGCTGCCCGCACGCCCCGGCTGAGCGGGTGGCGGAGTTCGTGCGCACCGAGTTGGGCGCCGTCTCGCGTCAGGCGGTGTACGACGCGCTCGCGACTTTGGCCGAAGGCGGTCTCATCCGGCGACTGCAGCCCGCTGGCGGGCCGGCATTGTTCGACCCGCGCGTCGGCGACGGCCACCACCACGCGATTTGTCGCCAATGCGGCGCGGTCGCCGACATCGAGCCCAGCGTCGGGGCAGCACCCGTCCTCTCGCCCACTACGGACTGTGGCTATGCGATCGAGGCCAGCGAACTCCTCTACTGGGGCCTGTGCCCGCGCTGTCGCCCGCGCAATGCTCGCTCCTCGCCTGGCCGCACACCCAAACAGTCGACGCCCCGAACTGCGCGCTGAGCGCTCTTCGTGCGTCGAAAGACCCGCATTTCCGCTCCCTTTGATCCCCCACCCTTCAAAAAAAACACGGAGGTTCTCTCCCCATGAATCGATCGGCTGAAAACAACCTGAGTTCCGTGCGCCGCGCGCGCATTGCGTACGGCGCGTGGCTGCTCACGCTCGTCGCCGGCGCCGCGAGCTGCGCCGCGCCGCGCGCCCAGTCCATGGTCGTCGCCGACCCCGCATCGGATGCCGCCGGTTGCCCGGTGATGGGCGCCAAGAGCGCGACGGACGCGAGCTACCGCCACACCGCCGCGGGCGCGATGACGACCGGCGATTGGTGGCCGAACCAGCTCAACTTGAAGATCCTCCACCAGAACCCGCCCGCGGAAAATCCGCTGGGGCCCGACTTCAACTACGCCGAGGAGTTCAAGAAGCTCGACCTCGCCGCGGTGAAGCAGGACATCGCGAAGGTGCTCAGCACGTCGCAGGATTGGTGGCCGGCCGACTGGGGCAACTACGGTCCGCTGATGATCCGCCTCGCCTGGCACAGCGCGGGCACGTACCGCATCGCCGACGGCCGCGGCGGTTCGGCCGATGGCACGATCCGTTTCGCGCCGCTCAACAGCTGGCCGGACAACGCGAACCTCGACAAGGCGCGCCGTCTCCTGTGGCCGATCAAGCAGAAGTACGGCGCCAAGCTCTCGTGGGCCGACCTCATGGTGCTCACCGGCAACGTCGCGCTCGAAACCGCGGGCTTCAAGACGTTCGGCTTCGCGGGCGGCCGCGAGGACGTGTGGTCGCCGCAGGAAGACGTGTTCTGGGGCACGGAGAGCGAATGGCTCGGTGACAAGCGCTTCTCGGGCGAGCGCGAGCTCGCCAATCCGCTCGCTGCGTCGCAGATGGGCCTGATCTACGTCAATCCGGAAGGTCCCAACGGCAATCCCGATCCGCTGCTGGCGGCGCGCGACATCCGCACGACCTTCGGCCGCATGGCGATGAACGATGAGGAGACGGTCGCGCTCATCGCGGGCGGGCACACGCTCGGCAAGGTCCACGGCGCCGCCGATCCGCGCAAGCACGTCGGTCCCGAGCCGGAGGGCGCGAGCATCGAGGAGCAGGGCCTGGGCTGGAAGAACAACTACGGCAAGGGCAGCGGCGCCGACACGATCACCAGCGGCCTGGAAGGCGCGTGGACGTCGACGCCGACCGAGTGGTCGCAGCAGTACTTCGGCAACCTGTTCCGCTACGAGTGGGAGCTCACGCGCAGCCCGGCTGGCGCGCAGCAGTGGAAGCCCAAGGGCGACGCGGGCCGCACCGTTCCCGACGCGCACGTCGAGGGCAAGCTGCACCAGCCGATCATGCTCACGACCGACCTCGCGCTCGTGCGCGATCCCGAATACCGCAAGATCTCCGAGCGTTTCCACAAGAACCCCGCGGAGTTCGACGCGGCCTTCGCGCGCGCCTGGTACAAGCTCACGCACCGCGACATGGGCCCGCAGTCGCGCCTCCTCGGCGCGGAAGTCGCGCCGCCGCAGCTCTGGCAGGATCCGCTGCCGGCGCTCGACCACGCGCTGATCAACGAGCAGGACGTCACGTACCTCAAGGGCAAGCTCCTCGCCTCGGGCCTGAGCGTTTCGGAACTCGTGTCGACGGCTTGGGCCTCGGCCTCGAGCTTCCGCGGCGCGGACCTGCGCGGCGGCGCGAACGGCGCGCGCGTGCGCCTGGCGCCGCAGAAGGACTGGGAAGTGAACGAGCCGGCGCAGCTCTCCAAGGCGCTCGCCGTGCTCGAGCGCGTCGCCAAGGAGTTCAACGACGCGCAGAACGGCGGCAAGAAGGTCTCGCTCGCCGACACGATCGTGCTCGCCGGCTGCGCGGGCGTCGAAGAAGCCGCCAAGCGCGCGGGCTTCGACGTGAACGTGCCCTTCGCGCCCGGCCGCGTCGATGCGACGCAGGAGATGACCGACGCTGCGTCGTTCGCGGTGCTCGAGCCGCAGGCCGACGGTTTCCGCAACTACGTGCGCAAGGGCGTCGATCGCCCGGCGCCGGAGCTGCTCGTCGACCGCGCGCAGCAGCTGCGCCTGAGCGCGCCGGAGATGACGGTGCTCGTCGGCGGGTTGCGCGTGCTCAACGCCAACTTCGGCGACACCAAGCACGGTGTGTTCACCACGCGGCCCGAGACGTTGACCACCGACTTCTTCGTCAACCTGCTCGACAACGGGACGACGTGGAAGAAGACCGGCGCCGATGCCTACGAAGGCCGCGACCGCAAGAGCGGTCAGGTGAAGTGGACCGGCACGTCGGTCGATCTGGTGTTCGGCTCGAACTCGCAGCTGCGCGCGATTGCCGAGGTTTACGCCTCGGACGACGCGAAGGCGAAGTTCGTGAACGACTTCGTCGCCGCGTGGACGAAGGTCATGAACGCCGACCGCTTCGACCTCGGCAAAGCGCGCATGTAGCGCGTTGAAGCCTGCTGGTTAAGTTGACGACGAGCCGCTTCGCGCGGCTCGTCGTGTTTTCGGAGTACGTCGGCGGAGCAGCTATTCACGCTGCGCGCGCGCGCCAGACGCGTCGCGCGAGTCGGACCGCGGAGACAACGAACACCGCGCCAACGGCTGCGAGCACGATAAAACCGGCCACCACCGTGCGGTCTCGACGGTCGCGGCCCGAGCGCAAGAAGCCGGGCGGCACGGGAGGCGACGAGGACGAGTACGTCGTCCAGAACTGCGAGTCTGTGTCAGGGTGACGACCTGCTTCGAATTGCCGCTGCATGAAAGCCATGCGGAGCGCGTGCCAGTCGTCGGCCTCGCTCCGAGCGGAAGCGAAGAACTCTTCAACCTCGCGCAGTGGCTCGGCGTCGATGAAGTACGCCGCGAAGCTCGCCACGCGCGCCGCGAATCCCGGGTCCGCGGCCGCCAGTTCGGGGTGCAGCGAGCGCCGCCCCGCGCGGGCGAGTTCCTGTGCCCGCAGAGCGGCCAAGTACGCGAGCGACGCATGGCCCTGCGACTCGAGTGAACGGGCGAGCGCGTTGAACACGTCGACGCTCTGCCACGCGTCGCCCATCACGATGAGACCCGAGAGCGCCTTCGTGGCGGCCGCTGCGTTCGGATCCGCAGCATTCAAACTGTCCAAGTGGATCTTGCGCGGCAGTAGCCGCAGTTCGGGCGGACAGGCGTCGAGCAACGTCCACGGCTCTTGATCGAACTCGAAACCGGGTTTGGAAGGCGCAGGCAGCTCGATCAACCAATCGAGCGCGAACAACTGGTAGCGCTCGCGGCCGAAATGCGCGTCGGGGTTGATGTCGATCGCGCGCTGGATGTGCTCGCGCCCCGAGCGCAGGTCGTCGAGCGCCGCGCGGTCCGCGCCCGCTCGCAACCAGCGGTGCGCCAGGAACGTGCCGAGGTTCGCGTGGTAGCGGTAGAGCGCCTCGCGTTTGGCGGGCGAGTCCGGCGCTGCGTCGAGCTGAGCGAACTTGCGCTCCATCCAATGAATCGCTTCGTCGCCGCGGTGCAGACGATCGCAGGCGACGCCAGCGTCGTCGTACAGCTCCAGCTTCGTGGAGTCCGCGGCGAGTTCACGCGTCACGCGCTCGAGACGCACTTCGTAGTAGCGGGCGGGCTCGCGCTCGAAACGGCCGGTGATGACTTCGACCACGCCCGGGAGGCCGTTCGCCTCGTAGCGCAGCGTGTCCATGTCCCACAGGCACGGCAGTGCGAGAGCGGAGACGCACAACAGAGCGGCGAGCAGCGCAGCGAGGCGTTTCATGCGGGACTCGAGGGTAGCGCTCTCGCCAGACGCCTGGGCCGCGCGCACCTTCCCTCGCAAATGCGGGGTTGCGGTGGTTTGCGTACCGCGACGCCGGTCGACAACCCTCGTCCGTGCGCTCCGAGCGCTCGGAGATGGCTATCGTGGAGTCGGAGGCGTCCGAGTTGTCCGCGTCGCACACCAAACCCGATCCGCGTTTGTGGATCCTGCTCGCCAGCGTGGCTGCGCTGCTGGCGTGGTGGCTCGCGGCAGGCCGTGACGCGCCGAGCGAGCCGGCGTCGCGCGCGCGCGAGGTCGCCGCGGAAGACGCACAGCGAACAGACACCCAGACGCGAAGCGACCCGGAACTGTCCGCGCCAGCCCTTGCTGACGGTGAGGCTTCGCTGGTCACGCAGCCTTCCGCGGCATCCGTCGCGCGCCGCAGCGCGACTTCCGACGACGGCACGCTGCGAGTTCGAATCGTCGACCCGCTGGGCGCGCCACGCCCGGGGATTGCGGTGTGGGCCGAATCGACGCTGCCGATGATGCCCGACGAACTCCCGGGGCAGGTTCAGATCAGCCAAGCCGATGGGCTGGTCGAGTACGGCGACCTGCGGCGCTACATCGCGAGCGCCAAGTGGCCCTGGAAACTCCGCGCGGACATCGTGAGTGAGCGCCCGTGCGAGCTTGCGCTCGACGCTGCTGCGCTCGCGCTCGACGTCGTGCGCTTCGAACTGCCCGCGGGCGGCGAACTCGAGATCGTGGTGCGGGAACTCGACGGTTCACCCGCGCTCGACGGCAGCCCGGTGAAGCTGCGGCTCGCGAAGGATCCCGAACAGCTTCTCGAGGCCAGCGCGCTCGAACGCGACGCGCGCACCAGCGGCGGGCGTGTGCGCTTCGGTTGGGTGGAACTCGGTCGCGAGTGGGAAGCGCTGGCGTGGCGGCCGAAGGGTTCGAGCGCGGCGACTGCGCGTTTTGCGCGCCCGAGCACGCTCGGTGAGCGCGTCGAGATCGAGCTTGTGCTCGGCGCCGAGAGCGCCGTGGTGTCGTACCGCGTGCTGACGCCGGACCTGGAGGTGTTCGCAGGAAGACGATTGATCCGCGAGCAAATCGGCCTGTTCGGCAACGTCGAGCGGAGCGAGGTCGTCACGGACGAACACGGACGCTTCACGCTCGACGCCCGCGCAAGCGACCTCGAGCCGGACAGCTTCGCGTTGAGCTGGACCAGCTACCACGGCGAGGAGCACTTTTCGGCCCGTGCGAAGCGGCTCCCCGCAACGACCCCGGGCTGGATCGACGGCGGAGACATCGTGCTCGAAGACCAGCCGGTGCTGTGCTCGGGACGCGTGCTCGAGCGCGATGGATCCCCCGCCGCGCAGGCGACGGTGACCCTCGGCGAGGCGATGGGCTGGGGCTCGGCGCCGCGCACCATCACGTGCGACGAAGAAGGTCGCTTCGAAGAGCGCGGCGTGTGGCCGCAGGATGCGCTCACACTGCGCGCGTCGCTCGACGGACGCGAGTCGCAACCGCAGTACGTGCAGCCGCCGGCGCGCGACCTGGAGCTGGTGCTCACGCACACTTGCACGCTGAGCGGACAGCTGCTGGTCGACAAGGGCGTCGACCCCAGCGTGGTGCACTTCGTGCGCGACAATGGCGATGGGACACGGACGCCGATCGATCGCGAGCAGCGCCAGCTGTTCGCCTGGGGCAACCGCGAGTCGGACTGGCAGGTCTTCAGGTTGCGCCCGCTCGCGCCCGGTCCGTTGGACCTCGTGCTCTTGCTCGACGACTTCGAACTCGCTCGCTTGACTGGTTTGCAGCTGACCGGCGACCTCGACCTGGGCCAGATCGACCTGCGCGGCAAGCTGCGCGTGCTTGAGATCGAGCTCGTTGCGCCGGAGCCCGATGCGAAGCTCGAAGGTGACGCCACGTGGCGTCTGAGCGACGGTGGAACTCCGCACCAAGTCAACTTCGATCGCTCGCCACTGCGCATCGTCTCGCCCGTCGCGCCGATCGACGTCGACCTGCGCGTGCGCGGCTACCGCCGCGCGACGTTCGAACGCCTCGACGCAAACACACGGCACGTGCTGCAGCCGCCGCTGCGCGTGCGCCTCGCGTTGCGCACGTCCGACGAGCTGCCCAAACCGCCGCTGCACTTCGAAGCCGAGTTGTACGACGGCGCATCCACGGTGAGCGCGCCGGCTGGAGCGCGCTACTTCACGCCGACGCGCAACACGCTCGAGCTCGCCGTCGGCGCTCCCGGTTCGTTCCGCGTGCTCTGGCGGCTCGAGCGCCACTTCGAAGGCGACGGCTTCGGCGGCGCGACGGCGGCGCACGTGCTGGAGCAACATTCCATCATGATCGAAGTGCGAGACGTGCCCGGAGTGCAGGAATTCGTGCTCGAACTGCCGCCGGGCGCGCTCTCGAGCCTCGAAGGCGCGCTCAAGTAGCTACTGGGACAGCGCCGCACGCAGGCGTTCCAGCGACTCGTCGTACAGCTGCAGCGTGAGTTCGAAGTCCTGCCGCGGCGCACCCGTCGTCGTCCACGCGAAACGACGCCAGAGCACGAGCACCTCAGGGCCAGCCGCTTCGCCCCGCTGCCGCGCGAGCAACAACTCGATGTAGGCGCACACGGCGCGCGCCTCGCGCAGCTGCGGCGCATCGAGAAAGCGTTGTACGCGTTCATCCGCGGCTTGCGCGCCCGCCTCGTTCACCAGGCGAACCAGCACAGCGCGTTCGAGCGCGTCGGCCCGCTCCTTGTCAACGGTTCGCAGGCGTTTGGGGCGCGCGTGCGGCAACGCTTTGAACTGAGCGCTCACCATGCAATCGAAGTGGTCGCGGCGAGCCTCCACGAAACGAGGTTCGTCGTCGAAGTCCAGCGACGACGACAGGTAGCTCGCAACGTGCCGCACGAAGCGCGCGATCTCGTGTTCGCGGGGACGAGCCTGTGTGGGCGTGCGCGTCCAGAAGGCGCGGACCAACTGCTCGAGGGCCCCCGTCTCATCGAGTGCGTGGTGCAACTGGGGCACGGAGAGCCGCCGGGAGTTGGCCTCGCCTTCCATCCACCTGAGCCAACGGTGAGCGCGCCGTGCGATTTCGAGCGCCTCCTCAACGTCCGTGGGATTCACGTCGAAGAGGATCGCCAGGGGCTGCGCACCCGGCAACAGGCCCCGACGGACGACGAGCGTTCCGTGCCGCCCCTCACAAACGCTCGACGCAGCAGCGCGTTCCAGCATTTTCCCCAGATCTGCGTGACACCGAGCGCCGTTCGACGACTACACATCGGCCGGCCCACGGATCTGCGGTTGGAGCAGCGCTCGCAACGCGCTCCGCTGCAACGCGGCGCCGGCCGCTCACGGCTGCTCGACTCGCGTACTCCGGCCCCACGCCGGAAGTTCCTCGCCGCTCGCTCCATGCGTCGATTCACCTTGCCACTCTGCGTCGCACTGGCGTTGTTCACCGTGCTGGCGGTGTGGATGTTCACGTCCGGCGACGGAGCGCGCTCCGCGCACCAAGCGGTTCACGCACGCGAACACAGCACGGCCACGAAGTCAGGCGAATCGACGAACTCGCAAATGGACGAGTCCGCGCCCGGGCGCAGCGCGGCCCAGGCCGTCTCGAACGAGCAAGCTCAACACAGTCCTGCACTTCAGTTGGTGCGCGAAGTCGTGCCTGTCACCGGCGCGTCGGAACGCCGCGTGCGCGACGCGCAGCTGTGGTGGTGCGCCGAGCCGGAAGGCGCGCCGCCCGCGGGCCACATCAGCATCTACGATCGCCTGCGCGACTGCGCCCTCGAAGCGCACCTCAAGGCTCCGGCGCGCGAACTCGCGCCCGATGGCGAGGGCCGCTTCTTCCTGGAGGCCGAGGCGCGCTCGGGAACGATCGTCGCGTGCGCTCCGGGCCTGTTCGGCATGCTCGACGTCTCGCGCGCGGGCACGCAGCCTCTGCGCGTGGCGCTCGAGCCCGACCTCGCGCTGCAGGTGCGCGTCGTCGATACGAAGGGAACGCCAGTCGCGGGCGTTCACGTCGCGCTGCGGCAGTTCTACAGCGGCGCGCACTTCAACGACCATGGCCGCGCGCGGACGGACGCCGACGGCGTCGCGCACTTGCCGCACTACCGCTCGCTGATCGCCGGCGACTGGGACTTCACCGCGCAGTACGCGCTCTCGATCGCCGAACCGCTCAGCCCCACCGTCAACCACTTCTTCGAGGTCGCCCAACCGCCGCGCGGCCGCGTCGAACTCGTGCTGCCGCCGTGTGGGACGGTCGAACTGAAACTGCCGCCAGGCAGCAAGTTTCGCAAGGTCGGCTTGGAGGCGCTGAGCGCAGGTGCGCCGGACGAAATCGACTGGCCGAGCTTCGCCGACGGTTGGCGCCCGCCCGCGAAGGACGTGGTGGTGTTCCCGTTCGTCGGACTCGAGCTCGAACTCATCCCGGCCACGAGCAGCGAGTTCATGGAAACCTCGCACGTCCGCTCGCAACTGCGGGGTCCGCGCGCCGCTGGAGAGCGGATCGTCGCGCACCTGAATCCTCCGGAAGGTCTCGTGCAAGTTCGTGGTCGCCTCCTCGATCCGGACGGCGCAGTGCTCGGCGCGCACCACGTGTACGCGAGGTGCAGCACGGGCGCCGCCGACGACGAGAACCGAATTCAACTCGCCGATCTGGGCTTGAGCACGGACGCGAGCGGAGAGTTCCGTTTCGAGTTCCTGCACCGCGACGCGCTCGCGTTCGAGCTCGATTTGAGCGTGCGCAGTGCGGACCACGACATCGTCGGCGCGGCGCGCCGTACGAACATCGCGCGCCGCGGCTCGGAGTTGGACCTCGGCGACGTGCGGATGGAGCGCTGGACGGTCATCGCCTCGGGCGTGGTCGTGGACGCGCTCGGCGCCCCCGCGCCGGAGGCGTACGTCCAAAGCTACGAAGCGTACGAGGAGCGCGACGAGTCGGGCGCGCTCAGGGTGGAGTGGCAACAGAGGTACGGCGCGGGCGTCCGCACCGGCGCAGACGGCGCATTCGAACTCCGCGCGCCCGCGCCGGTCGGCCGCATCGCGCTCATCGCCAGCACCGACACAACGAACAGCGAGCTGCTGGAGTGCCGCGGCGGCGCCAGCGGACTGCGGCTGGTCGTAACGGAGGGCGGTGCGCTCACAGGCAGCGTCTCGGCGGCCGCCGACACGCGCTTCGACTACTTCACGCTCCAACTCGATTGCGTCGAGTTCCTGCGGCCGCAGTTGTTGGGGCCTTCGCACTTCCAGCCGTTTCTCGACACCAGCGGAGAGTTCGCGCTGCGTGGGCTCCCGGAGGGGCGCTACGTGCTCGAAATCCATCGGCAGGGCTTCGACGAACCGCTCGCCAAGATCGAGAACATCCAAGTGCGCGTCGGTGGTGCGCCGGATCCGCGGCTCAATCCGCTCGTGTTGCGCGAGCGTCCCGAACTGGTCGAGGTGCGCCTGGTCGACCCGCGCGATCGCCCGGTGAGCGGTGCTGCGCTCCTGCGCGTGCAGCAGACGCCGGACGGGACGGAAGTCGAGCACGTGAACCACACGAGCAGCCGCGTGCTCGTCGACCGCACAGGTCCTCCGCTGTGGGTGGTCGCCGATGGATTCGCGGCACTCGAGTTCGACCCCGCGACGGTGGGCGACACCTTGCGCCTCACACGCGCTCCGCTGCTGCGCGTGGAGTTTGTAGCCGGCTGCGAGCCGCCGCGCGAGGGAGTGAACTCGTGGATCCACGTGCAGCCTCTCGACCGCGCCAGCGAACTCGGCGGCTGGTTGATGACGCGCCTGAGTCCCGCGGCGCACGGCAGCGAAGCGCACGTGGGATTCCTGGGGCGCGTCCGCCTCGAGCTGTGGCTCGAGGGCGACACGAGTGCTGCAGTTCCGCTGGAAATCGTCGGCGGCGGAACGCTGGTCGCGACGTCGCTGGCGCAGACCGTGACCTTGAAGTTCGAGACCCAAGCTCTCGAGCGTGCGCTGGAGCTGGTGGGACGCGGTCGATAGCGCGCTAGCCTCGCCGCCCGGATCGCGCGCGATCCGCGGGACGAAGCGCTTTCGCACGAGCGCCAAACCGCTCGCGCCAGCGCCGGCTGGCCCCGTCGGACGCTCGCGGCAGGCGTGCTAGGCTCGTCGTTCCATCCCATGACGTCGACGACGCAACCGACTCCCCTTTCCCGCCGCTTGCGCCGCGCCGCCCTCGCGCTGGCCGGCGGTTCGCTGGCGCTGTGGCTCGGGTTCGAGCTCGTGTGCCGCGCCGTGGATCTGCCGGGCTTGAGCTTGCAGGAGCTCGACCCGCTGACCCACGCCCGCGAGCAGATGATCGTGCAGCCGCACCCCTATCTGGGCTACGCCAACAAGCCCAACTACGCGCGTGAGGCGACCGAGAAGAACCCGACGTCGGCGCACCACAACAGCTTTGGTTTCCGCGGCCGCGAGACGACTTGGGCCAAGCCCGCAGGAGTGTGGCGCGTGCTCTGCATGGGCGGTTCGAGCACCTACGGACTGGGACCGACGAGCGACGAGTCGAACTGGACCTCGCGGCTGGAGGCGCACCTGAACGCGGCGAACCCCGCCAAGCGTGTCGAGGTGATCAACGGCGGCTGTCAAGGTTGGTCGACGCACGAGAGCTTGATCAACCTCAAGATCCGCGGCGTGGATTTCCAGCCCGACCTCGTGCTGGTCTACCAGACCTTCAACGACATGCGCTGTGCGCTGTACCCCGGAGTGCAGCGCGACAACACGCACTGGCGAGCCGTGTGGCCGATCGAACGGCCCAACTATGTGCTCGACACGTTGGAGAAGAGCTACGCGTTCCTCGCCTGGCGCCGCTACGGCACCGACTGGTGGGAGAACAACAGCAACTTGGCCGCGTGGGCGATCGTCGACATGGGCAAGTACAAGGACAACTACGCCCAGCCCACGGACATTCCGCGCGGGATGGCGAACTACCAGCGCAACCTCGTGTCGATCATCGGCGTGGCTCACGCGCACGGCGCGGAGGTGCTGCTCGCGCCCGAATGCATGCGTGGGAGCGACTTTGATTTGTTCGCCTCCGGAGCGCAGCAGCGCGCTGCGTTCGAAGAGATCAGCGCGATCGTCGAGCGCGTCGCGGCGGAACGAAGCGTGCCCTTCTGCAATCCGCGCCCTGTGCTGGAGGGCGAGGCCGAGCGTCAGCGCGCGGCGGACGGCGCCGACAAGGTGTTCACGCGCGAAGTGCACCTCACGGATGAGGGGTGCGACCTGCTCGGACGCACTTTGGCGGCGCGCATTGTCGAGCTGGGCCTGATCCGCTGAGCTGCACTCGCAGCGCCTCGAAACAGCGGCGCCGGCCGCGGCCCTGAAGACCGCGGCCGGCGCCGGCAAGAAACGCGTAGTCCGCGGTTACTGGAGCAGGTCGTCTTCGGCCTTGTTCAGGTAGATGATCGCCTTTTTGATCGCGGTGGTGCGCGTCGCGAAGCTGTTCAGCGGATCCTGAGCGACGACGATCATGGCCCGCGCGTTGAGGAAGTTCGGCTCGGGATCGGGCGAGAAGCCGAAGCCCGAGAGCACGCCGATGGCGTCCTCGACTTCGAAGTCGGCCAGCCCGACGCCGCGCATGATCACCGGCTCGAACACAGCGAAGTTCGTGGTCGCAAGGGTCAAAGCGCGTTGCAAGAAGCGACGTGCGTTGCGCCCGTTTTGGACCGCGTTGATCGCCCGCAGGAAGCGCGCGGTGTCCTGCGCGTCCTGCCCGCTCATCGAGAGCGGAGTCGGCTCGAACAGTCCGCCGGACGAGTTCGCGAATTCACCGGTCCGGTAGAACAACACAGCGGCGAGCACCGGGTCGGGATCGAGCGGCGCATGCGCGGTGATGTGGTTGTGGAATCCAGGGACCGTGTCGGCGAACTCGACCACGCTCAGCGAACTGAAGGTGTTGTCGCCGAACTCGCCGAGCGGCCCGGGAATCGGCAGGCCGCCCGGAGGCGCCATGCCCGTGGGCTCTGTGCCGAAGCCGCCGTCCACCGGGCGCGGCAGACCCGTGCCATCGGGATTGTTGATCAGGAAGGCTTCGACGCCCGTGTCGAAGTTGCCGTTGGCCAAGGTGAAGTTGAGCGGATCGCCGACCTGCACGCCGGTGAAGTCCGTCGTGAAGAACGAGTTGGCGCCCGCGTTGTGGTGGCAGGTCGTGCAGCGCAGCCCCTGGAAGGACTGCTTGCCGTTCTCCGCGTCGATGTCTTCGAAGGCGATGAAGTTGGGATCAGCTGAGTTGCTGAGCTCGACATCGCTCTGCCGACCCAAAGCGAGTTGGAAGGCCTCGAGCGCGT
Organism: Planctomycetota bacterium; assembly: GCA_016795325.1. Classification (GTDB taxonomy): domain Bacteria; phylum Planctomycetota; class UBA1135; order UBA1135; genus WYBT01. The sequence continues at coordinate 45,733 of JAEUHY010000035.1, read as the reverse complement.
CGAGTTCCGAGCTGTTCGGCAACACGAAGTCGACGCCCGGCGTGCGGTTCAGCGTCTTGGGGAAGTGCTGCGTGACCGCGCCGACCGCGAATTCACGCAGCGTGCCGACGCCAGGAGAGCCGTCGCCGCTCCAGCCCAGGCGCTGCTTGGGCGGCGCCTGCCCGACGACGGGCCGACGCAGTTGCGCCTTCTGCGCGAAGGTGTGGCTCACGGCGCGCATCACGAAGCGATTCTGGAGGTCGTCGAAGCCGTCGAGGTTCTCGAGGATCAGCCCGAAGTAGCGCATCAGGTCGGGCTGCTCGAACATCAGGCCGCCGTTCTGGTTCGAGTCGAGATTGGGGTCGAACTCGGCGAGGAACAGCGGGTCGCTCGCGGGCAACGTCGCGATGAAGTCGCGGTCGATCGTGAAGTTGTTCTCCGCGGGGTGGCACGTGCCGCAGGTGCGCCCGTTGCCGCCGAACGTGCCGAGGAAGAACAGTTTCTCGCCGTGGTCCACCAGCGACTGCAGCTGGCCCGCCGGGTCGAACGAGCCGAGCGCAATCTGCGGAGCGATGAAGGCGAGGGGCAGCCCCGAACCGAGCGTCGTCGCGCCATCGGTTCGTGCGGCCGCCATCTCGGCGCCGTACAAGCGCTCGAACACGTTCGGCTGGCCGAGCAGGAAGGTCTCTTCCTCCGGCCGAACGCCGACGCGGGTCAGCACCAGCGTGTCGAGCGTCATGTCGTTCCACTGCGCTCCGTCGAGTGCGAGCGCGAGTTGCGAGCAGGCTTCCTGCGCGTGAATGCGGCCGAGCCAGCGACATTCATCGCCGCGCTCGGGCAAGTAACTGCGGCCGGGCCCGTCGATGTTCGCGACGAGCCACGCGTCGTATTCGCCCTGCGCCTGCTGCAGCTCGATCACCAGACTGCGCTGATCGAGGTCGTAGGTCGCGGTCCCATACGGGCCCGAGCGCCGACGCAGGTGCGACGCAGGCTGCGTGAGCCCGATCGAGATCTGCCGCGCTCCTGACTCGAACGCGGTCTTCCACTCCACGTAGGCCTGCTGAACCACGCTGGCGTCAGCGACGACCGCAGGCGGCGCGGCTTGGGACTGGACAGCCGCGAGCGGCTGGTCAGCAGACATACGCCACAAACACACCGCGCTGACGCTCGCCGAAGCGAGGAGCGCGAGAGACACAAACGTGCGCATCTTGGGGGGACTCCGAACAGAGTTGGAGAAGTGCGGAAGGCGCTCGAACGTGGCGCTCGAGGCTCGCGCGGCGACGCTAGTGCGCTCACACGTGACTCTCCAAACACCAAGACGGCGCTTCTCGATATTGGGTCCAACACATCCAATCTTCCCGGAAGCGGGCTTCAGACGATCTTCGCCACGCCATGCGGAACCTGCGCCGACATTTGAGAGCGCGCAGCGGTTCGACTCACTGCAACTCTGGTGTGGTGCGTGGAACGCGCAGCGCCCGACGTGAACGCTCACTTCGCTCGCGCTCGTTGCGGCGCCGCTCGGAGCGCGCCTGACGACGCGCGAGGTTGCGCAAGACCGCTGCGAGCCAGACTCGCAGTCCACCGGGGCCAGCGAGCGTCTGCGGCCGAGAGTGCGCGGCGATCTAGTTGTCGTGCCTGGGTTTTGTGCACGAGGTCGTCGACGTCCGACGGATCGCGCACGAGCCGCGCGGCAAGTCCTCGGAGCCCCTCGCGAGGTGCGAACGCTTCGTTCTCGTTGCGCGCGCGCGCAGTCAGCTCCACGCGTTGGGCCGGAGAGTTTCGACGCTGCGCGACGTGCGACCGCAATTCGCCGCATGCGCTCCTGGAACAGGCGCCTCCGGCGAGGCCGACTGGACCTCCGGCCCGGTGGCGCCGCGGTCTCACACAGCCTTGCCGAGCGAGCGCTACCTTGGATCCCGCGCTCCGTCGCTGTTCCCGCATCCGCCGCCATGCCCATCGCATCCTTGCTCCTGTTCGCCGCGTCGCTGCAAGACGCCGTACCGCCGCCTCCGCCGACCGCCCAGGCCAAGCCCGTGCTCGCGCCGCCCGCGCCGCTCGCGACGCCGAACGAACGGGTCGGAAAGTTCGTTCCCGACGCGTCGGGCGTCGCACTCGACGGCGCACAGCGTGCCTGGCGCAGTGCGCGTGGCGAACGCCTCACCGTGCTAGCGCTGACGAGCGTCGAATGTCCGCTGAGCCGCAAGTTCGGACCGGCGATCGCCCGACTCGAAGCTGAGTACGCGTCTCGCGGGGTGAAGTTCGTGCACGTCAACGTGAGCGGCCTCGACTCGCCCGAGGCGATGAGCGAGCAAAGCGCCGAACTCAAGCTCGCGGGTCTGTACCTCGCCGATGCGGGCGCGATCGCGAACGCACTCGACGCGCTCACCACCACCGAGGTTTTCGTGGTTGATGGCGGAAACACGCTGCGCTACCGCGGCGCCGTGAGCGATCAGTACGGCGCCGGATTCGCTCACGACGAGCCGCGCAACCGCTATCTCGCCGATGCGCTCGACGCGTTGCTCGACGGACGCGAACCGCATGTGCGCGCCACGCACGCGCCGGGCTGCGCGATCGAGCGCGACACCGACGCACGGCCCCGGGCTTCGGCGCCGACCTTCGCGCGCGAGGTCTCGCGCATCGTGCAAGCGCATTGCCAGGACTGCCATCGCACCGGAGGTGTCGCGCCCTTCGCCTTCGAAGGCTACGAGTCCGTTGCCAAGCGCGCGACCACGATCGCAGCGGTGCTCGAGGACGGCTCGATGCCGCCGTGGTTCGCCGCGCCCGTGCACAGCTCCGACGGCGTGCGTCTCGACGGGCCGTGGAGCAACGAACGCGCGCTTACGAGCGAAGACAAGCGCCTGCTGCTGGAGTGGATCGAGGCCGGCAAGCCACGCGGCGACGAGAGCGAGTTGCCGCTCCCGCGCACGAGCGGCTCGGATGGCTGGACCATCGGCGCGCCCGACGCCGTGTACCGCCTGCCGGAGCCGATCGCGATCAAGGCCGAGGGGACGATGCGCTACCAGATCGTCCTGGTTCCCACGCGCCTCGAGCAGGACACGTGGGTCAGCGCGACGCAGATCCTCCCCACCGATCGTTCAGTCGTGCACCACGTGCTGGTGTTCACGCTGCCCGAGGCCGCGATCGAAGACCGCGAGTTGCGGCGGCGCGCCGCTATCGACGAAACCAGCGGATTCTTCGCTGCCTACGTGCCCGGCAACGACGCCTGCGAGTTCCCGCCGGAGTTCGCCAAGCGACTTCCGGCGCGCTCGGCGCTGATGTTCCAGATCCACTACACGCCGAACGGCAAGGCGACCACCGACCAGCTCGCGCTCGGGCTGCGCTTCGCCAAGCAGCCGCCCCGACACGCCGTGCACACGTACGGAATCTCCAACACCCGTTTCGCGATCCCCGCCGGGGCGTCGCGCCACGAGGTGAAGGCGCAGACTCCGCTGCCGTACGACGCGCGCCTGCTCGCGTTCATGCCGCACATGCACATGCGCGGGGCGGCGTTTCGCTATGAGTTGCAGTCGGGTCCCGACGCCGCGCGGACCCTGCTGCTCGACATCCCGCGCTACGACTTCAATTGGCAGCTGCGCTACGCCCTTGCGAATCCGATCGACGCGCCGCGCGGTGCGCTCGTGCATGCCACGGCGTGGTTCGACAACAGCAACGCCAACCCTGCCAATCCCGACCCTACCCGCACCGTGCGTTGGGGCGAGCAGACCTTCGACGAGATGATGATCGGCTACGTCGAGTACTACCTGCCCGGCGAAGACCCGGCCAAGCCGCTCGTGGGCGCGCCGGACGACAAGGCCAGGCGCGCGCCGAGCTTCGCCGACCTGCTCCAGCGCTTCGATGCGAACCGCGACGGAGTGCTCACGCTCGATGAGTCGCCGGCGAAGCTCCAGCGCGAGTTCCAGCGTCTGGATCGGGACGGCGACGGGAAACTGACCTCGGCGGACTTTTAGGGACCGAGAGCGCTGGCGTGCGGAACGAAATCGGGCTGCCCTTGGGCAGCCCGATGTGACTTTCGGCATGCGCTCGGAACGCGCTGAGCGCCCCTGACGAGCGCCCCTGACGAGCGATCCTGACGAGCGCGCTGCACTACGCCGAACGCGCATCCGCCGCGATCACGGTTGCATCGTCATCTCGATTGCGTTCGAGAGGTTGGTCGTGCGCGGGGCCGGCGGGTCGCGGAACCAGGATTGAACGTACAGCTTGTCGCCAGCGCTGAACGGCAGACCGATCGCGCTGGGGAACACGACGAAGAAGTTGTTCAGGTCCACGGCGAACGAACCGTTGCACTGGTTGGTCACACCGCCGGAGTTCTGCGGGAAGGTGCGCTGCGTCGGCGACTTGACGCAGAAGAAGCTGGAGCTGTTTGCGGCCCAGGGCAAGGGCGTGAAGCCGGTGTTGTCGAGGCCGTAGAACAGCAGGCCCTGCTTCTGCCCTTCCACTCCGGTCACGCTGAGCGTGCAAGGCGTGGCCTGCGAAGCGCTGGGTTGCGCGCTGGCTGCGATCGATGCGTTGCACCCGTTGGTCGTCGTTCCGGCCGTGCAGTAGGTCGTCGGTCCCGACAAGGACGGGATCGTCACGTAGCTCGGTGCGGCCTGCCCCGTGCCGTCGAGATTGTTCGACGAGGCGTCGTCGCCGTTGCCGTTGAGCAAGTACGACGCGACCAGGCCAGGAGCGGAGGTGATCTGCAGCGACCGCGACGTGGCGATCTCCGCCGCCGTGCGCGCCACGCTCCAGATGCGCACCTCTTCGATCAAACCGTTCCAGCGCTCGTTGGCGCTGCCGGGCGCGACGTCGCCCGCGCCGATGCGTGCGATGTCACCGGTGTCGACCAGCGGACCGGTTGAGATCGACTGCGCGACCTGCGAGCCGTTGACGTACATCGTCGCGAAGCTGCCGTCGTAGGTCACGGCGACATGGGTCCAGGTCGCCAATGCGCCCGGGGCGAAAGTCCAGTTGACGTTGACGATGCCGCCGGCGCCGTTGGCCCAAAAGCGCAGCACGCGCGCCTGGTTGTTGTTGGCGTTGACGCGCAGGAACCAGTCGGCCACGCCTTGCGTGAAGTTCTTGCGCGCGATCGTCGGATACACCCAGCCGGCCGGCAGGGTCGTGTCGTCGTAGGTGATCCAAGCTTCGAGCGTGAAGCTCGCGGGCGTGAGCAGCGAAGTGGCGGGCAGGTCGATGTAGCCCGTCTGCGGATTGGCGCTGCAGCTCAGAGCTTGGTTTTGCGCCGGCGCAGTGACCGCGCAGAACGCGGAGCAGGCCAGGGACGCGACGAGGCGAAGGACGCGATTCATGGTGGTTGGCTTTTCTCGGGCGGGGAGTGGAAGCAACACGACGGGGCTTCATCCTACTCGCGCCCGCTCGGCGTGGAGGAGCGCGCCGGTGAGTTCGCAGCAAGGGCTCCGTTACGCTGTGGGAATGCACGCTCGTCCGCTCCGCCGTTCGCTCTCGTCTGCCCTCGCGGGCCTGCTCCTGGGAGCGCTCGGCGTGGGGTGCGCGGCGCCCGCGCGCTCGGTCGCCCCGCCCGCGCCGCTCGAGCCGACTCCGCACGCACGGCAGAGGGCCTGGCAAGAGCTCGAGTACTACGCGTTCGTGCACTTCAGCATGAACACCTTCACGGACCTCGAGTGGGGTGAAGGCGTCGAGTCGCCGAACACGTTCGCGCCGAGCGCGCTCGATTGCAGACAGTGGGCCCGCGTCGCCAAGCAGGCGGGCATGAAGGGCATCATCCTGACCGCCAAGCACCACGACGGCTTTTGTTTGTGGCCGTCGAAGTTCACGACGCACGACGTCGCGTCCAGCGGGTGGCGCGACGGACGCGGCGACGTGCTGCGGGAGCTGAGCGACGCGTGCCGCGAGTTCGGGCTCGAGTTCGGCGTGTACCTCTCGCCCTGGGATCGCAACAACCCCAAGTACGGCGATTCGCCGCGCTACAACGACGACTTCGTCGGCCAGCTCGAAGAGGTGCTCTCGAACTACGGCGAGGTGTTCGAGGTGTGGTTCGACGGCGCCTGCGGCGAAGGGCCGAACGGCAAGCGGCAGGTGTACGACTGGCCGCGTTTCGTCGCGACCGTGCGTCGTCTCCAACCCCAAGCCGTCATCTTCAGCGACGTCGGACCCGACATCCGCTGGATCGGGAACGAACGTGGCGTGGCCGGAGAAACGTGCTGGTCGATGATCTCGCCCGAGGGTTTCGAGCCCGGCGCCGGCGCGCCGCCGCAGGAGGTCCTCAACCAGGGCTTGGAGCAGGGAACGCACTGGATTCCCGGCGAGTGCGACGTCTCGATCCGCCCCGGTTGGTACTACCACGCGGCGCAAGACGGCGAGGTCAAGTCGCTCGAGCATCTGCTCGGACTGTGGAGCGCGTCCGTCGGGCGCAACGCCAATCTGCTGCTCAACCTGCCGGTGGACCGCCGTGGGCTCGTGCACGAGAACGACGCGGCGCGGCTGTTCGAGTTGCGCGCGGCGTTGGACGCGATCTACGCCGTGGACGTGGCGCGAACGGCGCGCGCGTCCGCGAGCGCGCAGCGCGGCGGCGACGAGCACTACGGGCCAGCACGCGCCATCGACGCAGATCCCCGGACGTACTGGGCGCTCGACGACGGCGCGACGAGCGGCGAGTTGCGGCTCGAGTTTGCTCAGCCGACGCGCGTCGACCGCGTGGTCGTCGCCGAGGCGATCGAGTTGGGACAGCGTGTGCGCGCCTTCTCCGTGCACGGGGTGGGCGCTGACGGAGTCGAACTCGAACTCGCGCGCGGCACGACGCTGGGCCGCAAGCGCATCCTCGAATTCGCGCCCCGCGAAGTGCGCTCGCTCGTGCTGCGCATCGAGTCCGCCCGCGCGTGCCCCACCGTGTCGTCCTTCGAAGCCTGCTGCGCGCCCGATGAGTTCTCCGCGGTCCGCAACCGTTGAGCTCCGCGAGCGCAGCCAACCAGCATGAGCGCCAACGGACTCGAATTCGCGCCCGCGACGCGCGAGCGTTTCGCGGACTTTGCGCGCCTGTTTCCCGAGTTGGGCGTCGACGATCCGCTGCCCACGCTCGCTGACTGGCTCGCGCGGCTCGCGCCGGAAACAGTGTTCGCGCTGCAGGACGACGCGGTCGTCGGGTACGGCTACGCGCAGGCTCTCGGCGAAGATGGTTACGTGCGCAACGTCGTCACCGACCCAGCGCAGCGCGGCCGCGGCGTCGGGCGCGCGTTGATGCTCGAACTGCGGCGGCGCCTCGTCGCGCGCGGCTGCGTGCGCTGGCAGCTGAACGTGAAGGTCGACAACGCGCCCGCGCTCGCGCTGTACCGCTCGCTGGGGCTGGTCGGCGACTTTCGCACCTGGGTGCTGCGCGTTCCGACCGGGAGCGCGCTCGCACTCCCTGTGAGCCCGCACGACGCTGCAACCCGCGAATGTGGGCCGGAATTCGACGCCGAGCTGCAAGCGCGCTTCGCCGTCCCGCCCGGCCTGCTCGCGCGCCACCGCACCAAGCCCGACGCCCGAGTGCTGGTCTGCGATCGGGCGGGCGCGACGGTGGGATTGGCGCCCTTCGATCCGGCATTTCCAGGCTGCTTCCCGTTCCGCTTGCTCGACGCAACCTGCGCTGGCGCCATCCTCGCCCCCTTGCTGAGCTGGGTCCCCAGCGGCCGCCCGCACCTCCAACTCGTGCTCGAGCGCGACGAGCCCGCCGCGCGGCTGCTGCTCGCGGCCGGCGTCCGGCTGCACTTCGAGATCCAGCACATGCAGGGATCCCTGACGTGAATCGGATCGGTCTCGAGCTGCGAAGCGTGTTCGACATGCAAGGCTTGGAGCACGATGCGGCACGGCTGAGGGCGAGCCTGGCCATCCTCACGGCGCTCGGCCGGCGCGCCGCTTCGGCGAGCATTTGCCCGAGCGAGGCGGCCCGCGCGTGCTCCGCGGAGCACTGGCGCGAGTGGCTCGCCGCGGTGCGCACTGCGGCGCTCGAGCTCGAGGCGCGCGGCGTCCTGCGCATCACGCAACGTGGACGGACGGTCGAAGGTCGGCGCGCGCGCGGGCCGCTGCGCTACGTGCGTGGTCCGGCCTGGAGCGACGTGGTCCCGAACGAAGAGGAACGAGAGTGACACGCATTGCGGTCATCGGCGCTGGGATCGCAGGCTTGGCCGCGGCGCGCGAGTTGGCGAGCGCGGGCCTCCAGCCGGTCGTGTTCGACAAGGGACGCGGGCCGGGCGGTCGCACGTCCACGCGCCGAGCGCCTCCGTTCGCGTTCGACCACGGCGCGCAGTACTTCACCGTGCGCGACGCGCACTTCGCGCAGGTGGTGCAGAGCTGGTGGGCCGAAGGCGTCGCCGCGCCCTGGAACGGCCGCATCGTGACGCTCGAACACGCTCGAGCGCGCGAGCTCGCGGAGGCGACGCTGCGCTTCGTCGGTGTTCCGGGCATGAACGCGCTCGCCACCCGCATGGCGAAGGAGCTCGACGTGCGCTGCAACACCCGCGTCGCGCGAGCGGACTTTTCCGCGCAAGGCTGGCGCTTGGCGGGCGACGACGGCGCAAGCCTCGGCGAGTTCGATCGTCTGGTCGCAACGCTCCCCCACCCGCAGGCGCTCGAGCTGTTCGGCGCCGACGCCGCGTTCGCGCCGCGCACGACCCGCAGCGTCGTCCACCCGTGTTGGGCGGTGCTGCTCGGCGCGGCGCAACGTCTCGAACTCGACTTCGACGGCGCTTTCTGCGCGGATTCGGCACTGTCCTGGATCGCCCGCGACAGCTCGAAACCCGGCCGGCCGCCGCACGAGGCCTGGGTGCTGCACGCGACTCCGGAGTGGACGCGCGCGCACCTCGAGGCGTCGCGAGAAGCGGTGCTCGAGTTGTTGACCGCGGAGTTCTGGCGCATCACGGGATTGCGCGAGCAGCGCTTCGAGCACCGCGACGCGCACCGCTGGCGCTACGCGTTACCGGCCCCGATCGACGGGCCCGTCGAGGCCACCTGGGTCGACGTCGAACGTCGGTTGGCGCTCGCTGGCGACGCGTGCGTCGGAGGACGCATCGAGGGCGCGTTCCTCAGCGGGCACGCCGCCGCGCGCGCGATCTTGACCGGCCTTTGAAGCGCGACGGCGCCACGCGGCGCCAGACTGCGCGCACGATGAACGTCTCGACCTCGCTCGACTGGGCCAGCCGTGCGCTCACGGCGGACGAAGTTGTCGCGCCTCTGCGCAGCGGCATGCACGTGTTCCTGCACGGCGGCGCCGCCACCCCCACGCCGCTGATCGAAGCGTTGGTGCGCCGCACCGACCTGGAAGGCGTGACGCTCTACCACCTGCACACCGAGGGGCCGGCGCCTTTCGTCGCACCGGAGCACGCCGGTCGGTTCCGCTCCGTGTCGCTGTTCACCGGCGCCAACGTGCGCCAGGCGATCGAAGACGGTCGCGCCGACTACGTGCCGGTCTTTCTGTCGGACATTCCGGCGCTCTTCACAAGCGGTGCGATCCGACTCGACGCGGCGCTGCTCCAACTCTCCCCGCCGGACGGCCACGGGCTGTGTTCGCTCGGGGTCTCGGTCGACGCGGCGCGCGCCGCGGCCGACCACGCGCCGTTGCTGCTGTGCGAGATCAACACGCACATGCCGCGCACGCACGGCGCCAGCGTGGTTCCTCTCGAGCGCGTGCGCGCGTTCCTGCACACCTCGCGCTCGCTGTACGGCGGCGCTCCACAACCCGAGTCCGAGGTCGAGGCGCACATCGGCGAGCTGGTCGCCGCGCTGGTCGAAGACCGCTCGTGCCTGCAGATGGGAATCGGCGCGATCCCCGACGCGGTGCTCGCGCGTTTGAAGGGCAAGCGCGACCTGGGCGTGCACACCGAGATGTTCTCCGACCGCTTGGTCGAGCTGTTCGAGAGCGGCGCGATCACCAACCGCTTCAAGAGCGTGCATCCGGGGCGCTGCGTCACGAGCTTCGTCGTCGGCAGCCGGCGCGTGTACGACTTCGTCGACGACAACCCGCTGGTCGAGTTCCATGGCTGCGATCGCACCAACGACACCGCGCTGATCCGGCGCAACGAACGCACGGTCGCGATCAACTCCGCGCTGCAGATCGACCTCAGCGGGCAGGTCTGCGCCGACTCGATCGGTCACCGCATCTATTCGGGAATCGGCGGCCAAGTCGACTTCATGCGTGGCGCCGCGCTTTCCAAGGACGGCAAGGCGATCCTCGCGCTGCCGTCGACGGCGGCCCGCGGCTCGCTCTCGCGCATCGTGCCCGAGCTCACGCCCCGGGGCCGGAGTGGTCACGACGCGCGGACACGTGCAGTGGGTCGTCACCGAGTTCGGCGCCGTGAACCTGCACGGCCGCAGCCTGGTCGAGCGCGCACGCGAACTGATCTCGATCGCGCACCCGGATTTCCGCGCGGAGTTGACCGAGGCGCTGTTTCGGCTGCGTCGCGTGCGCGCTTGAGTTGCGCGGACGGCAGTTCCAAACCGTGCCTCCCAGGTCCGCGCCGCGCACAAGCATCGCGCACAGCGGTCCGATAGATTGCCCGCCCCCATGACTTGGGAATCCTGGTTCACGCTGGCCGTGCTGGCCCTGATGGTCGCCGCCCTGGCGCGCAACCTCGCCACCGACATGGTCATGTTGGCGGTGGTCGGCGTGTTCATGACCGCCGGGCTGTTCTCGGACAAGTTCCCCAGCGCCGGCAAGCTCGTCGCCGGACTGGGCAACGAAGCTGTGATCACCGTCGCGGTGCTCTACGTCGTCGTGGTCGGCCTCTCGCGCACGGGCGCGATGAGCCTGCTGACGCGCCCGCTGCTGGGCCGCCCGAAGTCCGCCGCCGCGGCGCAGGCGCGACTGATGATCCCCTGCGCCGGCTTGTCGGCGTTCCTCAACAACACGCCGATCGTGGCGATGTTCATGCCGGTGCTGTCCGACCTGTGCAAGCGCACGGGCATCGCGCCGGGCAAGCTGTTCATGCCGCTCTCGTTCGCGACGATCCTCGGCGGCACCTGCACGCTGATCGGCACGAGCACGAACATGGTCGTGTACGGCCTCGTCGTCGCGGAGACGGGCAATCGCGACGCGCTCGGCATGTTCGACCTCTCGTGGGTCGCCGTGCCGGCGACCGTGGTCGGCATCCTGTTCATCCTCGTTACGAGCCGCTGGCTGCTGCCGGATCGCAAACCGACCTTGAGCGCGTCGAGCGACCCGCGCGAATACACGACCGAGATGGAGCTCGAGCCGGGCAGTCCGCTGATCGGCAAGAGCATCGAAGAAGCCGGCCTGCGCGGGCTGCCGGGCGTGTACTTGGCCGAGATCGAGCGCGGCGCGAAGGTGCTGCCCGCCGTCGCCTCGACCGAAGTGCTGCAGGCCGGCGACCGGCTGGTGTTCGTGGGCATCGTCGACTCGGTCGTCGAGCTGCGCAAAGTGCGCGGGTTGCGGCCGGCCACCAACCAGGTGTTCAAGCTCGACGCGCCGCGCTCGGAGCGCTGCATGATCGAAGCGGTCGTGTCGAACCACTGCCCGCTGATCGGCATGACGATCCGCGACGGCAAGTTCCGCTCGGTCTACAACGCCGCGGTGATCGCCGTGGCGCGTTCGGGGCAGCGCATCCACAAGAAGATCGGCGACATCGTGCTCGAGCCGGGCGACCAGCTCCTGCTCGAGGCGCATCCGAGCTTCCACGACCAGCAGCGCAACTCGAAGGACTTCTTCCTCGTGTCGCGCCTCGAAGACTCGAGCCCTCCGGGCCACGAAAAGGCCTGGATTGCGATCGGGCTCCTGCTCGCGCTGGTCGTCGTCGCGGGCTTCGAATGGCTGCCGATGGTCCACGCGGGACTGATCGCAGCGGGCGCCATGCTGCTCACCGGCTGCTGCAACACGACCGACGCGCGCCGCAGCATCGACTGGGAAGTGCTCGTGACGATCGCCGCCGCGCTGGGCATCGGCGAGACGATGCGCAGCACGGGGCTCGCTGCGAGCATCGCGAGCGGCGCGGTCGAAGCCATCGGAAGCGATCATCCCTGGCTCGTGCTCGCCACGATCTACGCCACGACGATGCTCCTCACGGAGCTCTTGTCCAACAACGCGACCGCGGCGCTCATGTACCCGATCGCGATGGCCACGGCGAAGAGCCTGGGACTCGACTACCACCCGTTCCTGGTCGCGATCATGATCGCCGCCTCCTGCGGCTTCGCGACGCCCTTCGGCTACCAGACGAACCTGATGGTCTACGGCCCCGGCGGCTACCGCTTCACTGACTTCCTCAAGCTCGGCGTTCCGCTCGACCTGGTGACGATGGCGGTCACGCTCACTGTGGTTCCGCTCGTTTGGCCGTTGGTCGCGGCGTGAGCCGCGGATTCGGCGCCCAAGCCGTGGCGTGTTGCGGACCGGCGCAAGCTCCGGTCGGTGCGCGAGGTGAGCTCAGCGAACGCGGAACGTCACATCGCCGCGGTTGGCGAGGTGCGGCAGCGGTGCAAGATCCGCAGCCCGCAAGTCCTTCACCGCGACTTGGAAGCGCAGCTTCGCGTTCACGGCGGCCGGGTCCACGAGCTTCGTGGCCGCCAGGTCGTTGACGAGCGCCGCGATCCGGGCGCGCACACGCGCGACGTGCGCCTCAACTGCTTCGAGCACCTGCTCCGCATTGTCGAACTCGACGCGCGCCTTGAACTCGGCGGCGCTCAAAGGCGCTGAGGGCGCGAACTCCCGCAACAGCCGCAGGCGCCAGCCCAGTCGCGGCACGCTCGTCGTCGACATGCTGCGGCAGCCCGCAGCGACCTCTACGCGGCGGATTTCCGCGCTCCGCAACTGCGAGTTCAGGTCCGGAAGTCGGATCGAGTAGCTCACGTGCGGCGGCCAGCGCGCCGCCGCGTAGCCGAAGCCCGAAGTGTGCGAACTCGAGCCGTGGTGGGCGCCCGGATCGACGACGTCGAGTTCGAGCTCCCACGCTTCGCCGTGGAGCAGATCGCCGAGCGCTCGAGGCTCGCGGAGCAGCGTGAGGTCGACGAGCGCCGCCCAGTGCGCTGGCTCGCTGCGTAAACCGAGCGCCACCAAGCGCGCCAAACCAGCGGCTCTGCGCTCAGCGTCTTGCTCGCGCGCCAGCATGGCGTAGACCGCGGACGCGCACTCGCTGGTGCAGCAGCCGAGCAGCACATCCGGCGGCGCCGATCGACCCAGCTGCGCGAGCGCGTCGAGCGCGTGGAGCCGAGCGCGTTTCGGCGCCTCCACCGGGCGCTGGGCGTCTCTGCGCAAAACCTCGACGAGCAGCTCCGCGTAGCCCTCGAAATCGTGCACTCCGACGAGGTACGCGGCGCCCGCCACGAGCGCCTCGTCCTGCGACTCGAGCAGCGCGCCCAGGCTCGGCGCCGCCGCATCGAACTCTGCCTGCCCAGGGCGCCCGTGCCGCATGGCCTGCAGATCGGAGGCGAGCTCCTCGCGCGTGGGTCCCTGATTCAGCGCGCAGAGCGTGGCGGCGGCGAGTGCGAGCAGCATGGCCCGAGCAACGCAACCGCACCCCGCCGGTTCACTCCGACGTCGGGTTCAGCTCAGCGCAGCTGCAGCTCCGCGACGGGCACGAACGTGCGGTCGAAGCGCTCGGCGAACTCCTCCAGGAGCACGAACGCCGACGGCCGCGGACGTTGTTTGTTCGAGTCTCCGTTCCAGGTCACGACCAGCTCTTGTTTGGCGTCGAGATCCTGCGCCTCGAGCAGGATGCGCCAACGCTTCACGCTCGTCGACGTCGCCGAGTATCGCCCGCCCGCTCCGCGCTCCACCTGCAGCCGTGCCGTGCGTTTTTCGGCCTCGGCGATGAGGTAGAGGCGCTTCTCGTTCTCGCTCTTGCTCGCCCAGCCCGCCGCCGAAACCTTCGGCGTGAAGTCCTCCTTCACGTTGGGGCCGTGCTCGAGCACTTCGACCCAAAAGGCGCGGCCCTCGTGCTCGCGCGCGCTCGCCCGCACGACGCGCTCCGGCCGAGGAGCGCGGCGTTTTGCGCCGAGGAACGCGCCCCACTCGACAGCGCTCATGTCGAAGGAGTGCCCCAGGTTTTCGTGCAACACGAGCTGTGCATCGAGCGCGTTCAGGCGCCCGAGCTTGTCGAAGATCGTCTGCACGCTCCACACCAGCGCCGGGTCGTCCTTCGCGCCCTGCAGGTCGCGAATCGCGAGCCCCACCACGTTCTCGCAGTAGCGCAAGTTGTTCTGCCCGTCCTGCAGCGTGATGCGCGGACCGCCGATCATCGGCGCGATGCCGGCGAACACGTCGGGAAACCGCAGCGCGAGGTCCCACGCGAGATGGCCGCCGCGGCTGACGCCCGTCGCGAAGACGCGGTTCTCGTCGACGTTCGCGCGCCGCCGCACCCAGCGCAGCGCCGCGAGAGCCGCGAGCCGCTCGCGCTCCGAGAAGCGGTAGCCGACGTTCGGGCCCGCCTCGGTCGGCGCGAGCACGAGCATTCCGCTCTCGTCGGCGATGCGCCGCCACATTCCGAGCACGTCCTGGCCGCGCCCGCCCGTGCCGTGGAACGCGAGCAGCAGCGGCGCCGCGCGCTCGGGCGTGTAGCTCGCCGGCACGTACAGCGACAGCTCCGTCGTTTCGCTCTGCGCACCGACGCGCAGTTCGACCGCGACCTGCTCGACGCCGCTCGCGAGCGCCTCGAAACGCCCGAACGTGCGTGCCGCCGCCTCGAGTTCGCCGACGCGCGCCGCACAGCGCTCCGCCAGCGCCCGCGCCGCCTGTTTGCGCTCCGCGGCGCTCGGCAGATCGACCAAGCGCTCGAGCTCCTCCGCCAGCGACGCCTGCGCACGAACGTGCGGCACAGCACACGCGAGAGCGAAGACGAACGCGAGAAGCCGACGAAGCGCCATGGGTGTTGGAAGCACGAGCTCGAATTCCCGCTCAGCAACCGCGGCGCCGCGGGCGCACCGCCACGCCTTGCGCGACATCGATTCAAGCTACGCCGTGCGGTCCGTTTCGGCACAGCGACGCGCCACCGACGGCGTCCGATTCACGCGAAGCAGCCTCCGGCCGCTGCCCTGTGCACCGTTCGACCGACGCGAGTCGCGCCGCGCCTGGCGAATACGCGGCGCGCGGCCGCTCACTTGGCGCCTAGCCGCGCCAACTCCCTACGAGCGCCCTCGGACCCGTCGACGGCGGCAGCGCGGAGGATTTGCCGTGCACGCCGCAAGCTCCGCGAAACTCCCCGCCCGAGTTCGTAGCGCTCGGCGAGTTCGAGCGCGGCGTCGTAGTGGGCTTCAAGGTAGTGCTGCTCGAGTTTGGCGCCACGCTCGAGCCATGCGATGCAGCGCTGCTCGCTTTCCCGCACGCCAGAGCCGGTTTCGTAGGCGAGGGACAGATACCAACAGGCGAGCGCGTCGCCCGCGCGCGCAGACGTTCGACACAACGCGACCGCGGCGCGCCGCTCGGCGTCGCCGCGAGCGTGATCGTGGATCTCGGCCGCTAGCAAGGTGCGGCAACGCGCCGACCCAAGGGCTACGCCGCCCCGCAGAAGCTTCATCGCGCGCGCTCGATCGCGGCGCACCCACTCGCCGGCGAGCAACAACTCGGCCAATTCGCGGCGCGCGAGCACGCTGGTGCGAGCAAGTCGCGCGAACAACCTCATGCCCGTCCGAACATCACGCCACACTCCGCGGCCTTGCACCAGAGCTTGCGCAACCGCGATCTTGGCGCGCGCGTCGCCAGATTCCGCCGCCCGCACATACCACGCGAACGCCGCGCGCAGATCGCGGCGCACGCCGAGGCCGAACTCGAGGCACACCGCGAGATTGAAGGCGGACGCGCCGAGCCCGCCGGTGGCCGCGGCGCGGTACAGCTTCACCGCACGGCGGCGGTCACCGGCAGCACCGAGCGCGTAGAAGCATCGATGCGCCTGGTCATGCAAGTCCCAGAGCACGTCGTCCGCGCGCTCGTCGTTGTCCGGCGCGTCCACGAGACGGCGCCAGCGTTCAGCGAGCAACGAGGCCATCGCTTCCGCACGTGGTCAACGGTTCGCGGCCTTGATGACCGAGTAGCGCAGCAGCGCGATCCCCGAGCGCGAGTACATGCGATAGGAGACGAGCTCGAGCGGCGTGCGCTGCTCGCTGGGCGGCGCGAACGGGATGCCACTGCCCAGGATCAGGGGCACGATCGCGAGCTCGACGCTGTCGACCAGGTTGGCGGCCAACATGTGGCCGAACAGTTCGCTGCCGCCGAAGAGCCAAATGTCCTTGCCCGGCCGCTCCTTCAGCTGCGCCACGCGCGCTTCGACGTCGCTCGAGATCAACTGCGCCTTGGGATGCGGTGCGCGTTCGAGCGTCGTCGACACGATGAATGTGTCGAGCCCGAACGGCGGCGCCCCGTCGGGCTGCGTCACCGCGGTCTCCCACGTTGTGCGGCCCATCAGCAACGTGTCGAAGCGCGCCACGAGCTTGGTGAAGTCGATCTCGGGGTCCTCAGGGATCCAGTCGTACTCACCGTTCGGGCCGGCGATGTAACCATCGAGACTGCAGGCGACTTGGTAGACGAGCTTGCGCATGAACGACTCCGGGCCGAGCGGTGGCCCTCGCTCCACGTTAGCCGCTGCGGGCGAGGACGGGGCGTGTGTCGCGTCCGAGCCACAAACGAAAGTCTGGAGCGCAAGAACACTACTCGTGAACCCGCCGCTGCGGATGAGCTAACGTGAAAGACGGCCGCGCCCCGGCCGTCTTTCCACGCACTCCCATGCCTCGCCGCCCTCGAGTCACCGCCTGGTTCACGGCCCTGATCGTCGCCGCGGCGTCACTGGCCCTGCTCGGCGTGCGCGGCCTCTCGAACGACGCCGAACGTGTCGAAGAACGCCTGCGCGGCCAGTCGATGGCGCTCGCCCGCGCTGTCGCGGAAGCCGTCGAGGCGAGCGCGCGCGAGCTGCAACCCGACGGCGTGGAGCGGCTGGCGCTGCGCGCGTCGAGCGACGGCTCGTGGGCCAGCGAACGTACGGCGTGGCTGTCTCAAGACGGCCCCACGCCGTACATGCGCGACCAGGTCGACGCGCTGGAGCGCGACGGGCAACTCGGCGAGTTGCGGCGCAAGCTCGGCGAATGGACCGATCGATCCGATTCGCCTGGAATCGTTGCCTGGGCGCTGGCGACGACAGCGGCCGTCGAGCGCCGCGCCGGCGACAGCGATCGTGCGCGCGCGGCGCTCACGCGCTTGATTGCAGAGCATCCGCTGGCCGCGGACGAACGCGGACTTCCGCGCGCGCTCGCGGCGCGCTGGTCGCTGAGCGAGCTCGATGGGCATCCGCTCGAAGCGCTCGAGTCCGTGACGCGCGACTTGCTGGAGGCGCGCGAGTCGCTCGAGCCGGCGACGCTCGCGGTGCTCGCCCAACTCGCGCTCGACACGCTCTGCGCGCGCGACTCCGCACGCTGCGCCGAGCTCACGGAGCTCGACCAGCAGCGACAGTTCAGCCGGCGCTTGCGCTCGAGTTGGCGCCAGGGAATCTCGAATTGGCTCGCCAGCGGCGCGCCGCGCGGCCGCGCGTGGTTCGAACTCGCCGCCGACCCGCTCGTCGCGTCGCACCAGACCGAGTATGCGCTGCTCCGCGCGAGCGCAACCGCGGAAGGCTACGACGTCGTTGCACTGCGCGGCGCGGCGCTGGCGCAAGCTGCACTCGCGCGCGCTGAGATCGCCGCGTGGCAGGAGCTGGGCTTCGGTGCCTGCATCGTCGACGGCGCCGGCCGCACGTTGGCCGGAGCGCCACTCGAACTCGACGCGGACACCGTGAGCGAACGTCTTCCCGCGCCGTTCGACGCGTACACCGTGCGCTCGCGCAGCCTCGACATCGAAAGTGCGCGGAGCGCCGCGCGCCAGCGTTTGTGGACGACGGTCGCACTCGCGCTCGCGGTGCTCGCCGCGGCCGTGCTCGCCGCGTGGCTCGGCATCCGCGCGCTCGAACGCGAAGCGCGCGCCGCCCACCAGCGCGAGCAGTTCGTCGCGGCCGTCACGCACGAGCTGAAGGCGCCGCTCGCGTCGATTCGATTGCTCGCGGAGTTGCTCGAACAAGGCGGCGTTTCGGAGGCCAAGGTGCGCGAGTTCGGCGCGCGCACGGTCACTGAAGCCGACCGGCTCTCGCGTTTGATCTCGTCGGTGCTCGAGATGGCGCGCCTCGACGGCGGCGGAGCGCCGCGCGAACGTGAAGAAGTGCTGCTGCGCCAACTCGCGCTCGAGACGCTGCGCCAGTTCGAGCCCGTGGCGCTCGACAAGCAGATCCGCGTGCAGTTGCATCCGTGCGACGAGAGCCTGCAAGTGCTGGCAAGCCGCGACGCGCTCGGCAGCGCGCTGTTCGAGCTGCTCACCAACGCGTCGAAGTACGGCGGGCGCAGCGACATCGAACTCGCCATCGAGCCGCGCGGCGAGCGGGTCGTGCTTGCGGTGCTCGACCGCGGTCCGGGTGTTCCGAAGGCGGAATTCGAGCGCATTTTCGAGCCTTTCCAGCGCCTGGGCGACGAGCTCACGCGCGAGCAGCCGGGCGTTGGACTCGGGCTCGCGCTCGTGCGCAAGGTTGCGCAGAGCCACGGCGGCGATGCACGCTGCGTGGCACGCGAAGGCGGCGGCAGTCGTTTCGAGATCGAGTTGCCGCGCGCGGTGAAGGAGACGGTGTGACCAAACGCGCCCGCATTCTGGTGGTCGAAGACGAAGAGGCGATGATCGCCGGCCTGGAGTACGCGCTGGGCAAGAGCGGTTACGAGGTCGAGGTCGCACGCGACGGAGCTGCCGCCGCCACGGCGCTCAAGCAGGCTTCGTACGACCTCGTGCTGCTCGACGTGATGTTGCCGCGCAAGTCGGGCTTCGACGTGCTCGCCGGCCTGCGCCGCGACGGCCGTCAGACGCCGGTGATCCTGCTCACGGCGAAGAACCAGGAACTCGACAAGGTGCGCGGGTTCGATCTGGGCGCCGACGATTACGTCACGAAGCCCTTCAGCCTCGCCGAGCTCGAAGCACGCATCCGCGCGCGGCTGCGCGTCGCGACGCCGCTCGACGAAGGTCCGAACGAGCTCGAGCTCGGGGCGGCCAAGATCGATCTGCGCGCGATGAAGGTCGAGCTCGACGGCCGCGTCGAGGACCTGAGCGTGCGCGAGGTCGACATGCTGCGCCTTCTGTGGCGCGAGCGCGGCCGGCCTGTTTCGCGCGAGCGTTTCCTCGAGGTCGTGTGGGGCCACGAACGTTTCCCCACCACGCGCACCGTCGACCAGCACATGGTCAAGCTGCGCCAGAAGGTCGAACGCGATCCCGCGGAGCCGCGTTATCTGGTGACGGCGTTTGGCGTTGGCTATCGGCTGAACGCCTGACCGCAGTTGTACGGCGCGTGCGCGAGGTCGACATGCTGCGCCTGTTGTGGCGTGAGCGCGGCCGGCCTGTTTCGCGCGAGCGGTTCCTCGAAGTCGTGTTGGGCCACGAACGTTTCCCCACCACGCGCACCGTCGACCAGCACATGGTCAAGCTGCGTCAGAAGGTCGAACGCGACCCGGTGGAGCCGCGTTATCTCGTGACGGCGTTTGGCGCTGATCGTACGGTGCCAGAGCAATTTGTCTCACGCCGCCGGTGCGCCTCGCGCACCGGAGGCGTGAGACAAATTGCTCTGGCACCGTACGATCAGCGCTGACAACTTTTGACAACTCCGCGGGCTGGCTCTGACAAGTTCCCGTCGAAGAAGGCGTCCACTGCTCCATGTGCGCTCCGCCCCTCCGGCGCACGAAACAAAGGACGCTTCGCAGACCATGAACTACTCACTGCTCCCCTCGCTCGCCCTCGCCCTGCTCGCGTTCGGCGCGCACTCCCAGACGCAGACGGCGCCCGCGACGCAGACGCCGCGCGCGTTGCTCGAACGCGGCGCGCTCGCCGAAGAGCAACAACGCGACTTCGCCGGCGCGCAGAAGCTCTACGAACAGGCGGAAGCCGCGGCGAAGGCGGCCGGTGACACGAAGACCGCCGCCGAAGCGAGCGCGGCGAAGGAACGCGTGCTCGCGCGCCAGGGCGCGGCCACACCGGGGCTCGCGAGGCCTGATCAGGCGCTGCAAGAGCAGTTGCGGCA
Organism: Planctomycetota bacterium; assembly: GCA_016795325.1. Classification (GTDB taxonomy): domain Bacteria; phylum Planctomycetota; class UBA1135; order UBA1135; genus WYBT01. The sequence goes on along the minus strand of JAEUHY010000035.1, from coordinate 25,730 downwards.
GCGCGCCATGGATGTGCTCTTCGGCCTGAGAAGTGTGAACGACGGGCTGACAGCACGAGGCAACGCTGGCCAGCTCGTCGACCTCGGACCGGAGATCGCCGGTGTGCTCGAGGAGGCCCTGCACGGCACCCTGAAGATCAGGGGCGACCAGGCATCGCCCTTCGTCGCGGCCGCAGCACTCGCCGGCATGGAGACCGCAGACACGGATCGCCTCCTGATTCGTGCTTTCGATTCGCCTGATCCGATCGTGCGCAAGGCCGTTGTCGGCGTCGCAAAGGCTCCGCGTTTCCTCGAGCTCAACTTGCGCGCTGCAAGCGACCCCGTAGCGAGCATCCGGGCCGACGCGGCCGCGATGCTGCTGAACTCGAGCGACGTGCGAGCCGCTGAGTTCATCTCCAAGCTCGCACGGGATGGATCGAACACTGGCATGAACTGGCTCGCCAAGCACGCGCCGGAACGCCTCCTCGCGCTCGCCGAAGACACCGACCTCAAACGCGAGTGGCGCGAGGAAGCCTTGGTGCAGTTCAAGAACGCGAACAGCGCGCAGCTCACCCCGCTGCAGACGCGACTCGCGCGCCTGGTCAGGTTGAACGCAGGCGCCTCGAAGGCGATCGCGGAAGCCGCTCGCAAAGCGGCAAACGGCGCTCCCGAGCTGAAAGATGCACAGCGGGAAGCGCTGCTGCCGGAACTCGAGCGCGAGTTGCTCGCCATCGACAGCCTCGACTTCGACTCGTGGGCCATCGGGAGACTCCAAGTCAACGCGTCGAGCCGCATGGAGGATGCCTTTAGGGCTGCGTTCGAGCGCCGCCGTTCGTCGGGGAACACGACAGACCTCGACGACCTCGTGTACTTCGCTGAGCGTCTGCTCAGCGAACGCGTGGACACCGCGCAGTTCGAACGCTGGGCAGCGTTGGCGCTCGCAGCGCCGTCGAATTGGCCTTCCATCACAGCGCATTCCAGCAGTCGCACCGCGCGCTTCGAGGAGTACCTGCTCGATCACCTCGCCTTCGCGAGCAGCGCAGCGCAGGTCTCCGCCTGGACCGCGCTTTGGGCCCGCGTCCCCGACACGCACCGCGTTGCATACACACGCGCGTTCCTGCAACTGCTCCGCAAACTGCTCGACAGTGGCGCTGAGTTCACGCTCCCCTCGGATGTGGCGCCGCTGCTGCGCTTCGCCCTCCAACAGTCGATCCAGATCGGCAGTAGGAATCCGCTGGGTGAGGTGATTGCGCGCTTCGAGCTCTACGACCTGCTCGGAACCCTCGCGGCGGCGCCGCGAAAGACGCGGGGTTCTGAAATCGAGCGCAACGTCGTGGAGCTTGGCAAGCGCAATCCCCAGGCTGTGATCCAGGCCCTGCGAAGTGGGTTGGCCGCGCTCGCAGCGCAGCCGTCGCTCTCCGACGACAACGAACACGCGCTCTTCTGGCTGTTCGCCGTCACGCCGCAGGCAAGCGCCGTCGCGCTGTGGCGCGAGATCTGGAAAGACGCAGCGCCGGGCGCGCGCAGCACGCTGCTCGCGGTGCTGGTCCAGAACGAATTCCCTGCGGAGCGCGACACGCTACTGGTGGAGCTCTACCCGCAGATCGAGGCGCTCGCTCCGGACATGCGCAACCCCGCACTGAATCGGTTCGGCTGGGGACTCGTCGAAGCGGCGCTGCCGATCCTCGAGCGCGAGATCCGCAGTCCCGACGGCGCGGTGCGCGCCGCCGCGATGGAAGTGGCGAACAAGTTCCGGCTGCACCGCGAAGCCGTGGCCGAGTTCGAAGCCTGGCGCAAGGCAGTCACGGTCGAGGAGACGACGATCGCCGAGCTCTCCAAGCTGCTCGACAACCGCAACCGCGATGTCGTCCTCGGCGCGGTCAAGGCGCTGGCGATCTTGCGTGCGCGCCCGGCGTTGCCGGCGCTCGTGAAGCTGCTCGAGCGCGAGGACAAGGAGTTGCAGGCCGCGGTCAAGGCCGCGATCGACACGATCGGCGGCTAAGTGGACGCTCGCCCGCGCCGGCTCACATCGGCGCGGGCGGCTGTTGGATCGCGAGTCGGTGGAAACGCGCCGCCGCGCCGGTCAGTGAACCGGCCGGCAGCGCCCACTGGAACTTGCGTCGGATCGAGAACGAGAGCCCGGACAGCGTGCGCACACGCCCCGATGCGAGCAGCGGCGCGAGCGCCCAGCGCGAGAGGAAGGCGACGCCCAAGCCCGCGGCGGCGGCGTTCGCGATCGCCGTGCTGGCGCCGAGCACGGGGTCGTGCGGCAGCGGACGAGTGCGCACGCCAGCACGCCGCAGCGCCGCCGCGACGACGGCGCGCGTGCCCGAACCTGCTTCGCGCCACAGGATCGGAACCTGCGCGAGGTCGCTGTCGCGCTTCACGCTGAACGGCGCGTCGACGCCGACCACGGCGACGAGTTCGTCGTCGAGCCAGGGAACGAGGCGCACGCCGGCGGCGCGCGCCGTGCCTTCGACCAGCCCGAGCGGCTGCGCGCCGGCGCGCACCGCTTCGACGATGTCGTGCGTGTTGCCGACGTGCAGCTCGATGCTCGCCTGCGGATGACGCTGGCGAAAGCGCGCGAGGAGCGAAGGCAACACGTGCTCGGCGATGGTCGTGCTCGCCGCCAGCGACAGCGCGCCCACGGCGTTGTCGTCGTCGCCGACCTCGTCGAGCGCTTCCGCGAGCAAGCGCTCGAGCGCCCGCGCGCGCTCGGCGAGCCGCAGCCCGGCCGGAGTCGGCGTGACGCCGCGCACCGAGCGCACGAGCAGGGCCGCGCCGACGGAAGCCTCCAGGCGTGCGATGCGGGCCGTGACGGCCGGCTGCGAGAGGTGCACCGCGCGCGAGGCCGCGCTGATGCTGCCGCCCTGGACGACGGCGAGGAACGTGCTGAGCAGGTCGGGGTCGAGCTGGGGCCGCACGCACGACCAGTCTATCCGTCTGACTGATGGCCCATTGCCAACTTCGTCTATGGCTGCGGTCGCGGCGCGGCGATCTTGCTCTCCATGGAACTCGCCGCCCGCAGCTGCCCCACCACCCCGCCCACGGCGCACGCCACGCTTCGGGCGCGGCTCACGCTCGCCCTCGCGCTCGCTGTTGCGGCCGGACTCGCCGTGCTGAACGCCCCCGGTTTCGTGGCGCTCGCCGTCGGAGTGCTCCTCGCCTGCAGCGTCGGCGCGCCGCACTCCGCCTCACGCGTGGGCTCGGTGCTGCTCAAGCTGTCGGTGGTCGCGCTGGGTTTCGGCGTGGAGTTCGGGCGCGTGTTCGAGGTCGGAGCGGCGGGCCTGGGCGCGGCCGCGCTGACGCTGGGCGCGGCACTGGCGCTTGGCGTCGTGCTCGCGCGGCGCCTGGGCATCGAGCGCGACACCGCGCTGCTCGTGACGGTCGGAACTGCAATCTGCGGCGGTGCAGCGATCGCCGCTGCGGCGCCCGCGCTGCGCGCGCGCCCCGCCGCGATCGGAGCGGCGCTGGCGGTCGTATTCCTCCTCAACGCGCTTGCGCTGGTGCTGTTCCCGCTCGCGGGCGACGCGCTGCACCTCTCGTCGACCGCGTTCGCACACTGGTGCGCGCTGGCGATCCACGACACGAGCTCGGTCGTCGGCGCGGCGGCCACTCGCGGCCCCGAAGCGCTCGAAATCGCCACCGTCGCCAAGCTCGCGCGCTCGCTGTGGATTGCGCCGGTGTGCCTGGGACTGGCGCTGTTCGCGCAACCGCGCGACGCGCACCCCGGCCGCGGCGCCTGGAGCAGCGCGATAGGGCCGCTCGTGTTCGTCGCCGCGTTCCTCGCCGCAGCCGCGCTGGCGAGTTGCACCGACGGATTGCAGGCGCTGTGGGAACGCACAGCCTCGTTCGGTCGCACAGGCCTGACGCTCGCGCTGTTCGCGCTCGGACTGTCGCTCGACCGCACGGCGCTCGGGCAGCTCAACCTGCGCGTCGCCGTTCTCGGCGCAACGTTGTGGCTCGCTCTCGCGGCTCTCGCGCTCGCGCTCGTCTGAAACGGCTCAGCGCGACTTCGGCGCCGGCCGGTACAGCCTCAACGCGACGCCCATCGGCTTGGGCCCCTTGTCGTTCTCGCGCTGGTTGAACTGCGCAGCGCCGCGCCGCATGCCGAGCGCCACGAGCTCGAAGCGCACGAACTCCTTGCGCGCGGGGTCCCACTCCGCTTCGCCAAGCAAGCTCGCCTCATAGCCGCGCTCTCCGTGCTTCATGCGCGCTTCACCGCTGTACGCGAGCAACCACGGCGTTCCGCGGCCCACGCGCCGCACGCGCAGCTCGGCGTGCTCGACTTGCTCGTCGTCCCATGGCGGCGCTTGCCCACGAACATTGTCGACGAGCACTTCGCGGCACAGCTTGCGCACGAGCTCGTCGGGGAGCTTGTGTTCGTCGTCTCCGCGCGGAATCCAGCGCTGCGGCTCGTCGAAGGCGATCCAGTTCTGGTTCCAGGCCCACTGCATGAACCCGGCCCACGCTCCGTCGTCGAAAGCCCCCTCGCGCCAACGCGGCGTCGCGGAGGGCTTGTCGAGCGACTTCAAGTCACGCAGCGAAACACGCAGCACCATCGGCTTGCCCGCGACGTCCGGCGGGAGTTGTTCGCCGACCGCGGGCACGGCCTTGTTCGCGTACTTCTTGTCCTTGCGCAACTTCTCCCAGCGCTCGAGCGCGCGCTCGATGCGCTGCGCGATGTCTTTCGGGTCGCTACCGGCCGCGAAACGACCTTCGAGGTATTCCCCGTCGGGCCCCATCAAGTAGATGCCCTGCTTGGTGCCCGGGTGGTTCCAATCGCCCTTGGGCATCGACTCGCCAAAACGCTTGAAGAGTTGGTGCGCTGGCTCGTCCTTCACGCGCTCGAGGTTGTACGGATCCTCGGGGTAGAGCATGTAGACCTCGTCCGCGACCGGGACGAAGTTCTCAGCGAGTTTTTGGATGCGTTGGTCTGACCAGACCATCTGGCGTCCGCGGACGCCGTTGTTTCATGTGCAACCCAGCGGGTGCCCGTTCATGGTCCAGAACAGAATCGGGCGGCCGAGTTCGCGCGCTTCCTGCACCGCGGGCCAGAACTGATTGCGCCAGGGGATCGCGCGGTACGCGGTTTCCGTCGCGTCCGGCTCGACGGCCGCCATCCACTCCGCTCGGTTCTCGGTGGTGAGCGCGGGTTGCTGCGCGAGCAGCACGAACGAGAGCAGTGCGGCCAACATGGATACTTCTTCTAGTCCTCGACGACGTGCGTGGCGAAGACTTTGCGGAACTCGCTCCAGCGCGCGGCGTCGAACACGCCGTCCTTCAAGCACTCTACGGCGCAATACGCCATGAACAGCGCGTGGTGCGTGTTGTCGTGTTGAAACAGTCCTTGGCGGCCGTAGGAGAGCAACCGCGGCAACGAATTCGACCAGGTCTCGACGACGCTGAGCGGTTTGTCGTAGCCGCGCAGGTAGATCGGATAAGCCTGCGGCAAGCGGCGCGAGAAGACCGCCGTCGGCGCAGCGGGCAGCGGAATGTCGCAGCCGGCGAGGTCTTCGGCGACGAGACGCCCCAGGTCGGCGTCGCTCATCTTCCAGACCGCGTCGCCCATGTCGCATGGCAGCTCGGCGCACAGGATCGTCGACCCCGCGGGCTTGCCGAGCACCGAGTAGTTCTTGGGCTCCGAGAGGCGCGTGATGCGCGTCTTCGCGCCGGGGAAGTAGTGCGCGTCGTACTCGGTGAACTGCTCGACGGGCAGTTGCACGTAGACGAGGATCATCGAGCGGTACAGCACGTCGGAGCAGGCGGCGAGCACGTCCGCGGGCGCCTTGGGTTGCACGGCGCGCGCGAGCACCGGAATCGGAATCGTCGACCACACGTAGTCGGCTTCGAACGTCTCCTGGGCGCTCGCGCTCTGCGCGTGCACTCGCCAACCGGACTCGAGTTGCTCGAGCCCGCTCATGCGCCAACCGAGCCGCAAGTCCGCGCCGAGCTTGGCGGCTTCGTGCGCGTACGCCTCGCTGATCTGCCCGAAGCCGCGCACGGGATAGAAGAAGCGTCCGGAGCCGGGCTTCTTGAAGCCCGGCACCGCGTTCATCACTTTGCGCACGAGCTTGCCGAACGAGCCCGCGGCTACACGTTTGCGCGCCTGCACGCCGGAGAGTTCGCGCGGATCGCGGCCCCACAACTTGACGGCGTAGGGAAAGTAGAACTCGTCGCAGATCGTCGGGCCGAGGTTGGCTCGCAACACCGACGCAAACGTGTCGCCTTCCGGCGCGCGCCCTGGCAAGTGTTTGGCGAGCATGTCGCGCAACGAACCGAGCGCGAAGCTCTTGTCGAGCCGCAGCAGCAAGTCGTGCGGCTTGAGCGGGAAGTGGATCCACTTGCCGAGCAAACGGATGCGCCCGTGGCGCGGACGGTCGCGCAGATCCGAGCCGAGGAGCTGCTGGATGTCCGCCAAGATGCGCGGCTCGGTCGCCGGATGCAGGCGGTGGCTGCCGTAGTCGAGCCACTGACCGCCGTACTCGAACGAACCGGCGTTGCCGCCGAAGTGCGCGCCTTGTTCGAGCAGCACGACGCTCGCGCGTTGCTGACGACGCAACTCGCGCGCGGCGCCGACGCCGGCCGGTCCGCCGCCGAGGATCACGACGCGTGTCTCGCGCGAGGAACGCTCAGCCATGGCGCGCGCTCGCTCCCGAAGTTGCCCTGCGCTGCTCCGCGAGCAGCGAGCCGTGGCCCGCGCCGGTCTTGGCGCCGCGCCGCAAGCCGAGCGCGAACCACAACACGCCGCCGGCAAGTCCCGTCGCGACCAACACGGATTGCCACAGAACCGACGCCGCGATGCCGAGCTCGCGCGGCGCCTTGGCAAGCGCTTCGAGGAAGCCGGCGAGCGTGACCTCGCGGAGCCCGAAGCCGCCGAAGCTGATCGGCGCCAGCGTGATGGCCTTGGCCATCGGCACGGCGAAGAACCACACCGCGAGCGGCGCGTCGAGGCCGATGCCGCGGCCGAGTTCGCGGTTGAGCAGCACGAACCAGGCCTGGATCACGAGCGAAAGCGCGAAGACCAGCAACGCGCGCTGCGGACGTTCGGTGAGCCGGCGCAGCGCGACGAGCGCGCGCCCGACCGTGCGCCGCAGCTTGCGCGGCCAGCGCGCGAGCTTGACGCGCAACACCAGCGGCGTGAACAGCGCCGCGCCGGCGAGCGCGACCAGCGCGCCGACCTGCACGGTGCTCTGCGCCCAACCCGGCATCGCGTCCGACGACCACCAAGCGCCGACGAGGATCAGCACGAGCAGTGCGAACGTGTCGATCAGTCGCTCGGTGAGTCCGCCGACCACGGCCGCCTCCGCGCGGCCGGTGACCTTCGCGGCGAGCAGCGCCTTGAGTGCGTCTCCGCCGACGATGCTGGGCAGGCACAGGTTGGCGAACATTCCCGCTGCGTAGCACTGTGCTGCGTCGACGGTCGACAAACGCGCGCGCGCGCTGCGGATGCCGAGGTTGACGTTGTAGCGCCACTTGAGCACGCCGAGCGCGTGCCCCGCGATGAAGCCCAGCCACACGAGGCCCCAGGTGCGCGCGTCGAGGCTGCGCACGCTCGTCCACAACTTCTCCCAGGGCACGACGGCGGCGATGAGCGCGATCAACACGCCGCTCACGCCGAGCTTGATCCCGAGCTTGACCGCGCGCTTGTTCATCGCGAGTTCACGCCCGCTTCCGGCCGGTCGCGGCGCGCGACGACCACCTCGCCGCCGCCGAGCGTGCCCCAGAACGTCTCGCGCTGCGCGGTGTACTCGCTCTCGATGCGTTGCCACACCAGGGGCTGGCGCGCGAGGAGTTGGGGCGGGGTGGTGAACACGATCCAGGTGCGGGGATGCGCGGCTTCGATGGCGAGCAACGCGTCCAGACTACGTTGGGAGTCGGGACGCGCCGCGTCGGGAATATCGACGGACGGCCAAGGCTCAGTGAAGTAGGCGGCGTAGGGCAGCGTGGTCATCCCCACGGTCACCACGGCGTCGCCCGGGCGGCGGACCTGCGCAAGGAACTCGCGCGGCCCTTCGAAGTTCTGCTTGGGAAGCCAGGCCATCGGCATGCTCGCGGCGTTCACGAGGCAGGCCAGGGAAAGTGCGGCAAGCGTCAGACGATTCAGCAGCCCAGGGAGCTGCCCGAAGGAAAAAATGCGCGTCCACTCGACGATGCCGCGCAGCGCCACGAGCACGTAGAAGCCGGCCCCGAAGAAAAACATGCGCGGCCAGAGATTGTGTTTGGTCGCCAGCAGCGCCGCGAGCATGACCAGCGCCGGAGCGAAGAACACGGCGAGGACGGCCAGGCTCTGGCGCGCGTACGAGAGCACGCCGAGCGCGAACACGCCCAGAGCGAGCGCCAGCGTCAACGCGCCGCCGGGGACGCCGCGCGCGACGCCTTGGAAGGTCTCGCTGACGAGCCACCACGGACTCTTCCAGACGCTCTGCACCCCCGGCAGCGTCGGCGCGAGCAATGTGTCGACGAACTGCGGCAGGACCAGCGCGTGGCCGACGAGCGAGAAGCTCGCCGCGAACAGCCCGCCCAGCGCCGGCTGCCAGCGATTGGCGCCGAGCGCTTGACCGCGCCGAGCCCACAGCAGCCCCAGCCACACGAGTGCGTGGGCGCCGACGATCAGCACGGCGGTCGCGTGGGTCAACGTGGCGAGCGCCATCCACAGGCCGTACCACAGCGGCGCGCGCAGGCCCTCCGGACGCGTCTCGCCGAGCATGCGCAGGAACTGCGACGAACCGAGCAGCGTGAAGAGCAGCAGCCCGGTGTAGCCGCGCGCGTTCTGCGAGAACCAGATGTGGTGGTAGGCGACCGTGAGCAGCACGGTGGCGAAGATCGACTCGCGCCAGTCCGCGACGCGGCGCGCGAAACCGTACGTGGCGAGCAGGCTCGCGACTCCCAGCAGCGCTGCGGGCAGACGCAAGGCCACCGCGCTCTCACCAAAGGCAACGAACGACAGGCGCGCGAGCACCGAGTAGGCGAGGTGCTGGTTCTGCGAGTCGAACAGCGCGATCACCTCGTGCAGCGGGCGGCGCGCGTAGTTCACCAGCGTGTCGATCTCGTCGAAGCTCAGGCCCACGCCGAGCGCATTCCAACGCAGCGACAGACCGAGCAAGCTCACCCCGGCGAGCGCCCAGAGGGTTGCGGCGTCGAGCCGACCGGCGGGCCGCAGCCCGGAGCTCACCAGCGGCTCGCACGTCTCGCCGCGCGGCGCCCAGCGCGACGCCAGCAGCAGGAGCAGCGCGAGCAGCGCGAGCGCACCCTTGAGGATCAGCACACCCGTGGCGAGCTTGCCGAGCGGAATGCCGGGCCCCGCGAGCGCGCGCGTCAGCGACTCCGTCGGGAGCGCAAGCGCCGCCACGAGCAGCAACGCAGCAACAGCGACGACGGGTTTGCTCATCGTGAAAGGCAGGGGCGACCTCGTGCGGCGTGGAAGACGCGAGCGCCCGAGGCGTCCAGGGGGGCCGCGATTATCCGCAGCGTCCGAGCGATTGCACTCTCCAAGGAGCGTGGGACGCGCGTTGACAGTCCAGGCGCAGGGCGTACGCTCCGCCGCTCCCAGCGCAGGCCTCCCCGCTGCCCGTCCACATGCTCAGCCCCTCGACTCTTCGCCACCTGACGCTCGGAGCGCTAGCGCTGCTCGCGCCGGCTGGCGGCGCCCACGGCGGCGGCCCGTACCGCGGCCCGCAGGACGCGACGATGGAGAGCTACGTCGGCCGCGCGGTGAGCGAGCTCCCCGAAGAGCTGCGCCAGCGAGCGCGCTTCCTCGGGCCCGACCTGCAGCCGCTCGACGGCGCGCCCACGCACGGCTGCGTGAGGCTGCAGCACCCTGCACACGGCTCGCGCATCGATGCCGCGGCTGACTACGCCTTCGTCGTGTCGAACGCGGTTGCGACGCCGAACTTCGTGGGGCTCTCGCTCGGGGAAGCGCGCGCCCTGGCCGGCGCGTCCTGCCTGAGCCTCACGGTCGTGCCTTCGTGCGGCAAAGCGGAAGACCGCTCGTCCGCCGCCGCCACGCCGGCTTCGCGCGTGGTCGCGCAGTGCACGGCCGCCGGAAGTTCGATCGACGTCGGCAACCAGGTCGGCGTCGTCGTGTCCCCCGCCGACGATCCGGTCCCGCTGCTGCTGATGCTCGCCGCCGGCGCGGCGGCGCTGTTCCTGCTCGCGCTGGGTTGCGCGCTGTGGTTCTACGTGCGCTACAGCGCTGCGCGCGACGAGCTCGCGATCTTCAAGGCGCCCAAGCGCAAGCCCTGAAACACCACGTGTGCGCGCCGCAACACGCGTGCGCGACACGGCGCCCGCACACGTGGAGTGTGCTGCGCACGCTCGCAGCGCCGGCGGTTCAGCGCACCGGCCGCGCCACGCGCACGCCGCGGATGTGGTTCGTGCCTTGCGGGCGATCCCACTGGCGGAAGGCCACGCGCACGGCTTCGGCGCGCGCGGTCGCGTACGACGCCCCGCGGAAGCTGCGGAAACGCCCCTCGTCGAGCGGCGCCCGACCGTCGAGACCGAGCACCACGCCGCCGAGCGGCGCTTCGACGTAGACGTCGGAGCAGGCCTCACTCACGTTGCCGAGCACGTCGTGCAGCCCCCACGCATTCGGCGCGAAGCTCATCACCGGCGCCACGCTCCAGTATCCGTCGCACCACGGACTGCTGAGCAACGCCGCGGGGGCCGGGTTCGACTCGCAGCCGAGTCGATCGTTGAGGTTTTCCTTGCCCGCCAGCGCGGACAGGTCGTCGCTCGATCCGAACGCCAGCGGCCGCGGATCGCCGCAACGCGCGGCGTACTCCCACTGCGCTTCGCTGGGGAGCGCGAGCCCGAGCTTGTCCGCGAATGCGTGCGCGTCGCGCCAGGACACGGACTCGACGGGCAGCAACGCGGTCCACGGCTCGTACTTGCACACCTCCCCATCGCTGAACTGCGCGGGGTTTGCGCCGTTCACGCGCTGCCACACGGCCTGCGTGACCTCGCACTTGCCGAGGAAGAACGGCGCGAGCTCGAGTTCGCGCTCATCTTCGTTGTCGACGCGGCCGCGGCCCCCGGACTGCGGCGGGAAGAGCAGATTGCGGCCGAGGTCGTTGCGCGCGCTGCCCAGGCGCGCGACGCCGCCGGGCACGAGCACGAGCACGAGGGCCGACGCGGGATCGGGCGCGAGGCGGCCGGTCGCCGGATCGGCCACGCGCGGCTGCGCACCGCTTTCGACGACCCAGAACTCCCACAGCCCGCTCTGCGGGTTGAGTTGCAGCGGCGCGAGCCCCCACTGCCGCTCCAGTTGCAGACCGCCGTACAGCGGCGACGCCGCGATGCTCGCGCGAGCGCGTTGCCAAGCGGCGTCGTCAACGGCCGACTGCGCTTCGAAACGCGACACACGCTCGCTCACGCGTTCGAGCGCGAATCCCAGCGCGGCGTGGAACTCGTGCTCCGCAGGCGAATCCGCGCTGTCGCGCGCGAGCAAGGCCTGGGCCTCGCGCCGCCAGCCATGCGTCCGCTCGAGCTCCTCTTCGCTCGACATGCGCAGGCTGCGCTCGCGCTCGCACAACGTGCGCGCGAGGAGCACGTCGGCTTCGCGCTGAAGACGCTGGTTCGCGCCCGCCAGATCGCGCGCGATGGCCAGCTGCTCGTGCGCGGCGGCGCGCGAGCGCACGACGTCGCGCACTCCCAGACCGAGCGCGACAAGCGCTCCGGCGGCGAGCGCGAGCGCCACAGCACGGTTGCGGCGAATCGCCAGGCCGACCAGGTACGCGGGCGTCGCGTCGAAGGCGCGCACGGGACGCCGTCCGAGGTACGCCTCGAGGTCCGCCGCGAGTTCGAGCGCAGTCGCGTAGCGCTGCGTCGGCTCATCCGCCATCGCCTTGGCGCAGATGGCGATGAGCTCGGGAGGCGTCTTGGCGGCCAGGCGTTCGAGCGGCGTCGGCGGCCCCGCGAGTCGGGCTGCGATCAGCGCTTGCGCCGACAGTCGCTCGGTGCTGTCGACGTACGGCATCGCGCCACTGAGCAGGTGGTAGAGCATCGCGCCGAGCGAGTAGATGTCGCTGTGCGGCCCCACCGCGCTCGTCCGACCGCGCGCCTGTTCCGGCGCCATGTACGCCGGCGTTCCGAGCACCGCGCCGTCGCGTGTGGCGAGTTCATTTGCGCTCCCCACGTCCAGATCGGTTCGCACGAACTCGCTCGGCCCGCGCTCCTCCGGCTCCGGCGCCGCGCTGAGGCGCGCCAGGCCCCAGTCCATCACGTAGGCCTCGCCGAACGCCCCGACCATCACGTTCGAGGGCTTGAGGTCGCGGTGCACGACGCCCTTGGCGTGCGCGAACGCGAGCGCTTCGCAGACCTTCACGAACACGCCGAGCGCGCGTTCGCGGCTCCAGCCGCCGCTGCCTTTCGCGGCCAGTTGAAGCACTTCGCGCAGCTCGCGTCCGACCACGAGCGGCATGGTGAAGAACACGCGGCCCTGGCCGTCGAGCCCGACGTCGTAGACCGGGACGATGCCCGGGTGATCGAGCTGGCCCGTGATCTGCGCTTCGGCGAGGAAGCGCGCCAAGCGCCGGGCGCGCGCAAAGTGCGCGGCTGGGCCGAGCCCCAGACCTTCGTCGCGCAGAACCTTCATGGCCACGGTGCGCCGCAAGTCGCCATCCCACGCGGCGTAGACCACGCCCATGCCGCCGCGACCGAGTTCGCGTTGGAGCGTGTAGCGCGCCGAGTGCGCCGCGCGCGCGCTCAAGCGTTCGTGGAGCGCTTCGAAGCCAGTCGTGAGCGGCTCGACGGGACGAACCTCCCGCGGCGCGGCGCTGGCCGCCTGCGCAAAAGCGAGGGCGAGAGCACTGCTCCCCGCTCCCGTCGGCGTCGCGTCAGCCGGCGGCCGCGCGCCGAGCACCGAGTCGATGCGCGCCCAATGCTCGCGCAACTCGCGCAGCTGCTCGACGTGCTCGCCGAGCGGCGCGCAATAGCGCTCGAAAGCTTCGAGATCGTCGAGGGAATGCTGGCCCAGAAACTCGATCAGCAACGCCTCCGCCGGCGAGAGGGACTCGTCGACGGGCGCGGCGCGCGCGCCGGCAGTCAAGCCGATCGCCGTCCCCTCGAACGGCGCCGGCACACGCGAGGACGGCGCCAACATGAGCTTCTCTCCAAGAGAGCATGGGCGGCGGCGCGCGAATCGAACGCTCGTTCTGCGCGAGAAACGAAGAAGGCGCGCGCCGCGGCGAAAGAACTCGCCGGGCGCGCGCCTAGTTCACAGCCCGGCTAGCGGGCCCGCTGCGCGTGCGTCACTTCGTCTTGACCGGCGGCGCCGGACGCGCCGGCAGACGCGCGGGTTTGGCCGCGAGCAGCTTCATCAGTTCCGCGACGCCGCGCTCGAGCTGCGGATCGCGCCCCGCGAGCACGCTGGTCGCGTCGTTCTCGACCACGATGTCGGGATCGACACCGTGGCCCTCGACGGCCCAGTCTCCGCGCGCGTCGTTGTTGCCGAACTCCGGCACGTTGCAGCGACCGCCGTCGAGCAGCGGGCCGTGGTCGGTGATGCCCACCACGCCGCCCCACGAACGTTTGCCGATCAGAGGGCCCAGCCCGCAGGTCTTGAACATCCACGGGAAGATGTCGCCGTCCGAGGCCGAGTTCTCGTTGAGCAGGCACACCATCGGTCCGGTGAAGACCACGCTGGGGTAGGTCTCGGTGAACTCCGAGTTGCGGGCGAAGCCGGTCGAGAGGAGCGTGCGGCGCAGCCGCTCGATCACCATCTGCGACACGTTGCCGCCGCCGTTGTTGCGGTCGTCGACCACGAGCCCTTCCTTGCGGACCTGCCCGTAGTACCACTTGATGAACTCGCGGATGCCGTCTTCGCCCATGTCGGGGATGTGCACGTACGCGAGCCGGCCGCCGGAGAGCTGCTCGACGCGCTCGCGGTTGCGCAGCACGAACTCGAGATAGTGGAGCTCCGTCTCCGAGCGGATCGGGTTCACCACGACCTTGCGCGCGGCGGCCTTGTCGGGAGTCGCGCCCACGAGCAGCTCGACGGGACGACCCGCGCGATGGCGCAGCAACTGGTACGGATTCATCGAGCCGAGCAGCTCCTCGCCGTCGACAGCGAGCAGGTACTCGCCGACCTTCACGTCGACGCCGATCTCGGTGAGCGGCGAGCGGTAGCGCGCCTCTTCGTTCTGCCCGCGCAGGATGCGTGAGATGCGGTAGCGATTCGCCGCGACGTCGAGCTCGAAGCGCGCGCCGAGCAGGGCCACGCTCGGCCGCTCGGGAGCGTGCCATTCGCCGCCCGACACGTACGCGTGTCCGACGTTGAGCTCGGCGATCATCTCGCCCAACACGTAATTGAGATCGGAACGATGCGCGACGTGCGGCAGCAGCGCTTCGTACTGCGAGCGCAGCGCGTTCCAGTCGTACCCGTGCATGTTCTCGACGTAGAAGAAGTCGCGGAAACGCCGCCAAACCTCGCGGAAAACCTCGTTCCACTCCTCGCGCGGTACGCGCTCGACGCTCAACCCCGCGGTCGAGACGCTCTTGGCGTCGCCAGCTTTCGCCGCCGCGTCGAACAGTTGGTGCTCGCCGTCCTTCTCCACGAGCAATTTGCTGCGGTCGGCGCTGATCGTGTAGCCGCCGATGTCGGCGACAAACTCGCTCAGCTTGCGCTCCTTCATGTCGAACACCATCAGGTCCGTCGGACGCTCGCTCTCGCGACCGTAGTAGGACGCGCCCGAGCGCTGCACGAACAACAGCCCGTCTCCCGCGTACAGGTTCGAGTAGTTGTCCGCCTCGATCGGCAGGCGCGCGACGCGGCGCGCGAGCCCGTCGAGGTCGACGCGCACGGTCACGGCCTTCTTCTCGTCTTCCGCCGCGGCCTTCTCGTCTTCGTCGGGCTTCTTCGCAACTTTGGCGTCCGCGTCGGCGAGCGTGACCTCGTCGCTCTGCGGAGGCAACGGATGCTTCGCGTCCGCCGCGAGCGCGAGCACGTACACACCCGTCGTGCGGTTCACGGCGAAGTTCCACTCGAGCGAACTGAACAACTGCGGCGCGAAATCGCGGTCGGAGAGGAAGTACAGATACTGACCCTTGAGGTCCCACACGGGCTCGTAGGAGCTCCACAGCGGATCCGTGACGGCCGTCAGCACGCCGTCGGCGGCGCGCCACAGGTGCACACTGCGCATGCCGTTCTCGTTCGAGAGCGAGAACGCGAGCCACGCGCTGTCGGGCGACCAGATCGCATCGCCCACGCGGCCGCCGCGGTCGCGCGCGATCTCCGTGATCGCGCCGCTCGCGACATCGACCGAACGTAGGCGCCCGGACTTGTCGTGGAAGGCGATGCGCTTGCTGTCGGGCGACCAGTGCAGCCCGGTGAGCATCCGATCGCCGCCGCGCGTCAGCTGGCGCGGCGCGCTCGCGCCGTCTTGAGCGACGATCCACAGCTCGTCTTCGCCCGTCGCATCGCCGATGTACGCGACGTTCGCGCCGTCCGGCGACCACGCGGCCCCGCGCTCGTGCGCGCCGGCCGTGCGCGTGAGGTTGCGCGTGGCGCCCTTTTCGATCGGCGCCGTGAACACTTCGCCGCGTGCGACGAACAGCGCGCGCTCGCCCTTGGGGCTCAGCGCGACGCCCTCGATCGCGTCGGCAGCCGACACACGCGACGGACGGCTGGCGACGCCGTCGTCGGGGACGGTGATCTCGAGCTTGCGGTTCGAGCGCGCCTGCGTGTCGAACACCCACAAATACCCGTCGTTCTCGTAGACGATCTCGCCCGCTTCCCCCTTCGACGGCCAGCGCACGTCCCACTTGGTGCTGCTCGTCAACTGCTGCAACTCTGCGTTGCGCGGATCGAAGCTGAACAGATTGAGCGTGCCCGTCCGATCGGAAGCGAAGTAGATCTGCTCGCCGATCCACATCGGATCGCGCTCCGTGCGAACGTGGTGGGCCACCGGCGTCAGCGCGTTCGTCGCCGTGTCGAAGATGAACAGGTCCTGCGCCCAGCCGCCCTGGTAGCGCTTCCAGGTGCGGAAATCGCGCGTGAGCGGCGAGTACACGACCTTGGTTCCGTCGGGCGACAGATCGCCGC
Source organism: Planctomycetota bacterium (assembly GCA_016795325.1). Lineage (GTDB taxonomy): Bacteria > Planctomycetota > UBA1135 > UBA1135 > WYBT01. The sequence goes on along the minus strand of JAEUHY010000035.1, from coordinate 9,709 downwards.
CGCCGGCCACAGGCATCGGCAACGCCACAGGCAAGCCGCCTTCGAGCGCGACGGTGTACAGCCGTGTGTCGGTGAGGTCCCAACCTTCGCGCATCGAACGGAACAGGATGCGCTTGGAGTCCGCGCTCCAGCCGTAGACCTGGTTGTCGTAGCCCCAGCGCGGAGGCAGCGGACCACGCGCGGGATAGAAGGTCAGCTGCGTCGGCGCGCCGCCCTCGATCGGCATGACGTACACCTGCTCATCGCCGTCGTATTGCCCCGTGAACGCAACCCAGCGGCCGTCGGGCGAGAACTTCGGGAACAGTTCGAGCCCCGGATGCGACGTCAAGCGCGTCGCCGAGCCGCCCGCAACAGGCGCGAGCCACAGATCGCCCGCATAGCAGAACACCACGCGCTCGCCGTGGATGTCGGGAAAGCGCAGCAGTCGCGTTTGAGCCGCTGCGGAACCCGCCAAACCCAGGAGAGCGGCGAAGCCTGAGAGCGCCTTGAAGACAACGGAGGAATGAGTGTGCATCCAGCCAGAGTGCGGAGCGCCGCGCGCACTTGTCAAACCGGTTGCGACGGCGCGTGTCGAATCACTCAAGAACACTGCGATGGGCTGCCGAAGCTCGCGGTTCCCGCGCCCCCTTCCCTCCGTGCTCCCATGAAGACTACCGGTCCCCTCACCATCGCAGCCATCGTCGTCATGACCGGGCTCGTTGGCGTCGTGTGGTTCGAACTGCCCAAGTCGCAGCGCAAATCCAGCGCAACGACGCTGACCAAGCACGAGTTGCCGCCGGAGCCTCCGCGACCGACGGCGGCGGAGCGCTCGCGCGCGGCCCGGGCCGCGCGTGCGAACGAGACGGCGCAGTCGACGCAAAGCGTGAGCACTCCCGAGATCGTCGATCTGCGAGTGTCGACCTCCGAGGACGAGGCGCCCGCGACTCCGACGGAGTCGCACGAGACGCGGAACAACGCGAACGACGAGACCGAACGGAAGCCGGAGGAGCACGCGGACGTTGAGGCGCCGACGACGGAACTGCGCGAAGAGCCGCAAGACGCGCCGCCCACGACCACGCTCGCGCTCGAGTTGCGCGATGCGGAGGGCCGGCCCGTGCATGCTCCGCAAGTGGTGGCTCGCTGGCGCGACGGTGAGTTCCTGCGAGAGGCGCAGGGAGCGCCGGTGGGCGAAGGCCGCGTCGAGTTCTCGCAAGAGCTCGGCGACGGCGTCGTGCTCGAAGCGCGTGGAGCTGGCCTAGCGCCGACGATGTTCGGACCGCTCGCGCAGGAGACGTTCCGCGGCAGTTCGCTCGCGCTGACGTTGCCGCGCGGCAGCGTGCTCAAGGGAACGACCAACGCGCGCGGCGCCGCGAGTCTGGTTGCATGGCCCGCTGGGAATCAGGGACTGGCCGCGCGTTTCGAGCTCGAACTCGACGCAGACGGAGCGTTCACGCTCGACGGCGTGTGGAGCGGTCCGTTGGAAGTCCTGTTGCTCGACTCGGAGGGTCGCACGAGCGAGGTGCAGTCGCTCGCGTCCGCCGATGCGCGGACGCACTTCGAGACCAAGCCCGGTGTGAGCATGCGGGGCGTGGTGCTCGACCCGTCCGGCGCGGCGCTGGGCGGTGTGAAGGTCGACGCGCTGGCTGCGCACGCTGGTTTCGGCGTGGCGAAGCTCAGCTCGACGACGACCGACTCCGAAGGGCGCTTCACCTTCTCGCAGGCGCCTGCGGATGCGCTGGTCCAAGTGCGCGCAGCGGGCCTCGCACCGTGCTGGAGCTCGGCGCCGAGCGAGGGCGAGCTGCGGGTCCGCCTGACGCCGCGCCGCGCGCTCACGGTCGTGCTCGAAGGCGTCGACGAAGGCGGCGAGTGGAGCTTGAGCGCGTGGGGCATCGAAGACCTCGCGGCGCACAGCACCTCGAACGGACGCTTCGAACTCGACGCGCTCGCTCCCGGTCCCTACAGCTTCGCGCTGCGCGGCCCGGACGGAGCGGCCCGGTTCTTCAACTACACGCTGGCGCCGGGCGGCGACCGCGAATTGGTGCTGCGGCTGCGCTGAGCGGCCGTCAGACGGTCACACGATCGCTCTCGCCCGAGCGACGTGCACGGCGCACGGCGCGCGAAAAGAACGGCGCGCGCCGTCGTTCGAGCGCTTCGCGGGAGTAGAGCTGCTCGGTCAGCGCATAAAAGCCAGCGCGCAACTCCTCGGGAGTCATGAGCGTGGGCTGGAAGTTCACGTCGAACAGCGTGCACAGATCCCAGCGGCGCGGCTGGAGCAATCGGCCTTCGCTCGCGAGCCGCTCGTACAGCGGCGTGCCCGGGAACGCCGTCAGGTACGTGATCTGCACTTCGAACAATCGAGTGCGTTCGGCGAATTCGCGCACGCGCTCGAACACGCCGCGGTCGTGCCGGTCGAGCCCCAGGATGAAGCAACCATTCACGGTGACTCCGGCCGCTTGAATGCGCTCGACAGCTTCGGCGGCTTGACCAGCGCGTCGCGCCTTGAAGTTCGTCCGCAGCTCGAGACCGTCCAGCGCCGACGCGTCCGGGCTCTCCAAGCCGATGAGCAACTGGCGACAGCCGCTCGCAGCGATGAGTTCGAGCAACTCTTCGTCGTCGGCGACCGAAAGGTCGGTTTCGGTGAACCACTTCACGCCCAGCGGCGCGAGCGCGCGGCACAGCTCCTTGCCCCAGGCCTTGTCGACGAACGTGTTGTCGTCGGCGAACTCGATGAACGCGTTGGGCCGCAGTCGGCGGATGGCGAGGATGTCGCGCACCACGTCCTCGACCGGTCGCTTGCGGTAACGCTCCGAGAGCATCACCGTCGAGGCGCAGAAGTCGCAGCGCCACGGACAGCCGCGCGATGTCTGCACGGTGAAGCGGTTGTACGGACGATCGTGCAACAGGTCGTAGCGCGGAATCGGGAGGCGGCTCACGTCGACCGGCGCCGTGTCCCGCGAGGCGAAGGTGCGCGGCGTGGCGTTGCGCTCGGCCGCCTCGACGATCTGCGGCCACACATGCTCGCCCTCGCCCACTGCGACGTAGTCCGCGTGCGCCGCGGCCTCGTCCGGCAGCGCAGAAACATGCAACCCGCCCAGCGCGACCTTGACGCCAGCGGCCCGCAGGCGATCCGCGATCGAGTACGCCTCGAAGATCTGCGCGGAAAACGTGCTGATCGCCACCAAGTCGCAGTCGTACAGCGCCTCTGGTTCGGCACGGTCTTCGCTCGCTTCGTAGTAGGCGAGTTCATGCCCAGACGGCGTCGCCGCGGCGAGTTGCAGCAGTCCAAGACTGGGCAGCATCGCCACCTGCTTCGAGCGTTCGACGAAGCCGGGCAAGGTCAGACCGCGCCGCAAAAGTTCGGGGTCGTGTGCGCGAATGCCGCTGAGCGCGAGAAGTCCGATCTTCATGCCGCACCTCCGTTCGCAGTCCCCACGCAGAGCAGGGTAAGCGTCGCGGCCGTCGAAAGTGCGGCGACAGGCAGGATGAACAAGTGGCGCAACGGCTGACGCCACGCCGCCAGCCAGCAGACCAGCGGCATCGCGAACGCGCCGACGATCCAGGCTGCGCGGGTCGCGCTCACGAGCTCTCCGGCGGCGTGGGCCGCGGGCGAGAGCTCGTACAGCATCTGCAGCAGCCCGAGCGCGATGCACGCGATGTGCCCCAGGCGCAGGAGACGTCGGCGCCACGTCGCATAGCCGCCGAGGAACTGCTCGCGGGCGAAGCCCAGGCCGAGCAAGGCGCCGCTCGCGAAGCCGAGCAACACGAGCGACCAGGCTGCGGTCCACACGTGCGCCGCGTCGAGCTGCGGTGAAGCCGAGTTCAACAAGGATCCGAACACGAAACCTGGAAAGGCCGGGAGTCGAAGTGCGTCCATGCGCTCCAGCTTCGTCTTGCCAAGCGCTGGAGTGTCGAGACTCCTCTAGATCCGCGCACTTAGCCGGGCGAATCGACGCGCGGAGGTCACGGCATGGCGGCGCGTTGACTGAGCGCTGCACGTGAGGCGACGTTGGCGCGCGGATCGATGCGCCGGCCTTCGTCGGAGAACGCGAGCCACAGCAACGCAGCGGCGACGCCGTAGACAAGGCAGGCGCGGAAGCAACGTACGGAGCGGGACATCGGCAGGGACTCGGTGGATCTTCGTGGAGCGGGCGGGGCGGCCGTGCGACGCGCGACCGAGCCCATTCGACTGCCGCTGCGGGCGGTTCTTGCGCCCGATCACGCCCATGTCGCCAGCGGCGTTCTCCATCGCGTGAGCGGCAGCCCCGGACGGGCGCGCTGCAGGCTCGAACCACTGGATCCGGAAGCGGCTCGACGACAGCTCGGTCGAGGTGTGCGCTTCGCGCACGTGCGGCATCGCTCAACTTCGAGCGCAAAACGTGCGCTGCCGCGCGGCGCCACGCAGGCTCGGGAAGCGCTCGCACGTTGTGTAGGTCGCACGTTGCCCGCGGGATAGAGAGTGTGTTGCGCCACGCGTTGCGCGCCGGTCGTCACGCAAGTCGAACACGACGGCACGTGGTTTGAGACAGGCGCAAGGCAGATCGCTCTTTTTCGCAACCGAGCCTCTTCCTCGAAACCAAGCGCCGCGTCGACGGACTGCTCGTCGGAGCTGCGCGCAGGCATGTGTGCGTGCAAGTGTGGGTCGACGTGGCGCGAGCGGACGGCGCGCCTCACGGCCCGTGCTGCGCAGGCGCTCGCTGCCGATCGCGAAACGCCCGTGGTCGCGCGTTGGCCCCAACGCGCAGCCACCCGCGGAACCAAGCGTCGGCGCCGAGTCCACGCATCGCGCGCCCTGGTTCTCGAACTCGCCGCTGTCGCGCGCCCGCGCGCACCAGCAGCGCGACACACCACAAAAACCGCGTGATTCTCATGTTCCACCGCCCTCACGTGCGCTCGCACGCCGCTTCCCAAGCTCCCTCGCATTCGCTCCTCGCATCGCTCGGCGCGTTCGCACTCTTCTTCGCCAGCTGCAGCGGCGGCGGCGGAGCTGCGACCGACGCCTTCGCCGAGGGCCTGATCGTTGCGGCGCCGCAGTCCAACCCGGCCGCGCCGACGTACTTCGTCGCAGAGGACCCGAGCGACGGTGAAGCGGCGCGCCTGCAGCTGCTCGAGGTGTACTGGGGCCGCTTGGTGCAGGTGTACGACCGCGACGGCGTGACGCCGATCTTTCCCGAGTTCGTGATCGACGACAGGCTCACCAGCGACGGCGACGACTACCTGCTCGAACGCAATCCTCTGACCGACGTCGAAACGCTGCGCATCCTCCATCCGTTCCGCGATGCGAACGGCGACGTGACGCCGCAGTTCCGCGCTGCGCTCGCCGGGCTCGAAGCCGACTTGCAGGTCGTGCTCAAGAAGAACGCGATCGTGAACGAGATCCCGCCTTTCACCGCAGTTCCGCGCAACGGCGCGCTGCTGCTCAAGTTCAACGATCTCCTCGCGAGCTCGACGATCGACGCCGAAACGGTGAAGTTGCTCGCCGGCTACCCGCCGACGCAGCCGTTCGAAGCGCGGATCTTCGCGGATCCCAGCCACGGCAACATCGCCGGCGGACAGTTCCATTCGACCCGTGTGATCGTCGACTTCGCGGTGTCCGAGCTCGACGCGCTCGCAACAGGCCTTCCGCTCAATCCGTTGGGTTTGCCGGCCGCACAAACCACCGCGCAACCCAACATCCTCCTCCGCATCCCGACGCGAGAGAGCCAATCTGCGCAGCAGCCGCGCGTGCTGCGCGCGCTGAGCGGTCGTGCTCTTGCGTTCGATGGCAACGGTCCGACGGACCCGCTCGCACCGACGCTGGACGTCGTGCGCGCAGTTCGTTCCGGCGGCGCGGAGGATGTGACGGGCGATGCGAGCAACGGCTTTCTGCTCGACAACACGCCGCCGCGTGTGATCGGCCAGCAGGCGATCGAACTGCTCAACACGCTGAACTTCACGCTGACCGCGGATCTGGAACTGAATGCGGTGCTGCGCTTCCGCAGCGTGGCCTGCGCCTTCAGCCCCAAAGCCGGCGACCAGCTCGTGTTCAACTCGACGCGCTTGCGCGTGGTTGCGGATGCGGCCGGCTTCCCCGTCGGCGGCCAGGTCCAGTGCCGCGTGCGGCCGCTGTGCGACACCTGCGAACCGCCGATCATCCCCGTCAACACGAACAACCCGCCGGTCGGCCTGATCCGCGCGCCGTACCGTCCGCTGCCGGGCAGTGTCACAAACCCCGATTATCCGGCGTGTTTCCTCACCTTCCTCCCGGCGCCGGATGCACTGCCGGCCACGGGCGTGTCGACCAACGCCACGGTCTCGATCACCTTCAGCGAGCCGGTCGACCCGGCCAGCGTGCTGCCGTTCGACACGTTCGTGATCGAGCACGACAACAACCTGCCGGTGCTCGACGAGCTCTACCGCTCCGTGGTCGGCAGCGTGGTTCCGTCCGCCGACCGACGCACGTTCACCTTCCAGCCGCGCCTGCCGCTGCGCAAAGCGCTCGCCGCGCCGAATGTCGACCGCTACCGCGTTCGCATGGCGCCGTTCACCCAGCGCGTTCGCGACCTCGCCGGCAATGATCTCGTCGAGAACCTGCCGGACTCGCGCTTCACGCTTTCGTCGACCAGCCCGGCGGTCGACAGCGCCGGAGTCCGCCTGCGCTTCCCTGCGAGCTTCGACGAGAACTCCGTCGCCGGCCCCGAGATTCGTGGGCAATTCCTGTACGACGCCGTCCGCGAATCGATCAAGCCGCGGGCGGTGCAGCGCTTCTCCTCGGTCGTCGATCGAACCGTGCCGATCGTCGGGATCATGCAGGACCTCCCGCTCACCAACATCCAAACGCCGCTCTCCAACCGCGGCAGCCGCATGATGCGCGTGTGGCGCTATTCCGACATCTCGGGATTCAGCCTGCGCGACGAGACCACGCACAACGTCGACATCGATGGCATCTGGTGGCAGCCCTTCAGCGGCGCCCTCCAAGTCGACAACTTCTCGGAGTTCTCGATCGGGGTCGCGCACTCGCGCTTCCTGCCGGACGAGGCCCTCAACGCCGGACTGTTGCCGGCGCACAGGTTCTCCGGGCTCGTGCCCAACTTCGACACCAACCTGCTCGACAAGGCGAACGATCCGATGACGATCCTCGCCCCGCGCAGCCGCGGTTATCAGGTCAACCCGTCCGACCTCGCTGCGTCCTCGACCGGGAACCCGATCGCGCCGTTCCCGATCAACCGCGGCATTCCGCAGAGCGAGTTCGTGTACTGGACTTGGCGCGACACGGCGAAAACCGCCGTCGGTGCGCCGCTCGGCGTCGGCGCCGACATCCAGCGCCTCTTGGCCACAAGCGCCGCGGGCACGATCAACCAGGGTTTCTATCCCGTGAACAAGGTGCCGACGATCGGCCTGCCGATGCTGACCGAGTTCCGCACCTATCCCGACGCGCTCGCCATCGGGCAGAACGGTTTCCGCATCGCCATCGCGATCAATTCGTCGGCGGAACCGTTCTTCCGTGTCTTCTCGACCGGCGGCGTCGACTCGACCAATACCGTGAACGAAGTCAACCCGGACACGAGCACGACCGCGAGCGGCGGCTTCAACCCCGCGTCGATTCCGCCCGGCGCCAGCACCCCGGGCACCGACAACGTCTTCTACTACGGCCAGGCCGACTTCATCGTGCGCATCAGCCGCGTTCACACGATCTGGTTCGACACGCTGGCGCCGGGGACGACGTTCGCCGAGCCGTACCTCGAGCCCAACGCGGGCGAGCAGCCGAGCGGCACGCAGTTGATCCTCGCCTACCGCGGCGCCTCCGGCTTCAGCCCGGCGCCCGGCGTGGGACAGTTCCCGTTCGCCGACGCGCGCAACTTCGACCCCTACGGCAACCTCTACACCTCCGCGCAGAACGCCGTGCTCAACCAAGCCGGAGTGTTCGCGACCACGCCGCAGTTCTTCCCGAGCAGCCTCGACTCGCAGTGGCGCAACTCCGCCTCGGCGATCAACGGCTCACGCTACGTGCAACTGCGCTTGACGTTCCTCTCCAACCCGGTGAGCGGACTCTCGCCTGAACTCGGCGCCCTGGGCCTCGCGTTCCGGCGCTAGGGCCTGCGAGCGCGCGGCGGGCCAAGCCTGCCGCGCGCCGCGAACCGCTGGAGCCTTCGCGTGCCTTAGACACGCCCGGGGCCCTTCCGCGACCCAAGAAGGCGTGCTTCGCGCGTTCTTTCCCGCGACTCCAACGCCAGCCCGTCCGTGCGCTGGCGAGCTTTGCGCTCCAGCTCGGCGATGCGCGGCTGCCACTGTTCGCGCGAAGCAAGCAGCGCCACGGCGCGTTTGCTGACGCCGTACTTCTCCGCGACCGCTCCGTAGCTGCGCGACACGCCCAGCGAGAAGTAGAAGCCGAAGGCGTCCTGCGGGATACGGAGCCAGGCTCCTCCCCCAACTCCTCGCCGCCAACTCGTCCGTCACGCCGCCCAGGGATACGGTGTTGCCGCAACAAGTTGGCGGGGGAGCCTAGCTCTGTACCCCGTTGCGGTAGGCCGTGGTCGCACCCAATCTCGGAAAGTCAGACGTGAACACCACAGGTGCGCACAACGTGTCCGGTCCCATGGTTCGCGTCTCTCACTCTACGATTCGGTCGAGCGGGATGCGCTGCCAGGAGACGTCTTCGAGCAACACCCCCTTGTGCAAGACCAGCCACACTTCGGCAACGCTATCGGATTCCAGTCTGACCACGACGACTCTCCTCGAAGGACGGCAACTAAAGTCAGTTCCGTCCAACGAGACATCCCCGCATGCGATTTCTTTGCCATCGAGAAAATTGGCGGAGTACCGAGCGCGACCTGGCCCACTATTCTTCAACTCCACAGTCAGGCATCCTATGCCTCCTTCAGGATGCAACCTTACTTCATAGCTGTGCGTTTGCGTCAGATGGCAGCGCACCCTCCCCTGTACCTCCGAGCGAAGCGAACTGCAGCTGGCGAGAGTGGCAAAAAGTGAGGCGAGTACAGCACAAATGAATCGCCAACTAACCCGGGATGCGGAGCCAGGCTCCTCCCCCAACTCCTCGCCGCCAACTCGTCCGTCATGTGCGGTGTCACGAGATTCCCTTCCGGTTTGAAGGTCGGGACAGAGGCTGGCCGCCTCGTGTTCGTGTCAGCAGGCGGTGCTGCTCGAGTGTGCTGAAGATCGCGTCGCGCTCAGCCATGCGGTGAGCACGCCCGTGCGGGTGTTCGGCCGCTGCTCGAGCGAGCGCGGCGCAGGCATCGTGGTAGAAGCGAGCACGACTGACGCGATCCTCGGGGTAAGGCTCGATCCTGTCAAACTCGTCCGGCGTCCGGCGCCGACATCGGGGCGCGGCGGCTACGCGGCTACGGAGCCTGGCTCCTCCCCCAACTCCTCGACGCCGACTCGTACGTCACGCCGCCCAGGGATACGGTGTTGTCGCGACGAGTTGGCGGGGGAGCCTGGCTCGGTACCCCGTACGTCACGCCGCCCAGGGATACGGTGTTGTCGCGACGAGTTGGCGGGGGAGCCTGGCTCGGTACCCCCCTGGGGCGTGCTCGCGCCCGCACGGCGCCGCGGTCGAAGTTGCGCGCACGTCCTGGCTCGAACGCTCGACGTGCGCGCCGTTCGGGCGCTGGGCGTCTTCGGACCGTTCGAGCGCGGGCTCGAGCTAGCGATCGGAGGTGGCCGCGCTCGGCGGCGACGGCTGGCCCCACCTGATGCAGGCGATCCACCGCTCCCGCATCGCGGTTGCCACTTC
>JAEUHY010000017.1 GCA_016795325.1 Planctomycetota bacterium | reverse complement strand
CAAGTTGTCGCGCACGAGCGCGTTCGAGAGCGCCAGACCCTGGATCGCGACGCCGGCCGAGTTGAGGCCGGGGTTGTTCCAGTCGGTGAGGTTGTTGCCTTGACGCGTGATCGTGAAGCCCGCGATCTCCACGTTGCTCGCCAGCACCTGGAACGTCGCGCCGCCGCCGCCGATCGGGCCGGAGACGATCGACACGCCAGCGCCCGAGCCGAGCAGCGAGACGTTCTTGTTCACCGCCACGTCCTCGAGGTACGTGCCCGGCGCGACGACCACTTGACCGCCCGCCGCCACGGCTGCGATGCCTTGTTGGATCGTGGCGAAGGCGTCGCACAAGTACGCGTTCGCCGGACCCGCCGGATTGTCGCCGCCCATGAGGCTCGCGAAGTTGTCGTCGACGTACACGATGGTCGGCGTCGGGAATCCGTCGTCGATCGCGTTGTTGCAGTCGTTGTCGAGCCCGTCGCCGCAGATTTCCGTGGCGCTCGGGTTGACCGCGGGACGCGTGTCATCGCAGTCGGTGTTGTCGAGCACGTGGCCGAGCGGCGCGAAGCAGGTCACAACCGCCGGAGCGCTCGCGTCGCCGAAGCTGTCGCCATCCGCGTCGGGATAGAAGGAGAAGGTCGGATACAGCGCGAGCGACGCCGTGTTGCTCGAAATCGAGCCGCAGCTGTTCGAGACGAGCACGTCGTAGTTGCCGAGGTCGCCAGCGTCGACGTTGGCGATGCTCAAGAGCGCGCTCGTGGCGCCGGAGATGTCGCCGCCGTCCAGCAGCGGCGAACCGCCCAGGCGCCACTGGTACGTCAGCGTTCCGCTGCCGGTCGCGTTCACGCTGAACTGCACGGTGTCGCCGGGACACGCGGTCACGTTCGAGCGCTGCAAGCTGAGCGAAGGCGGCGTGCACACATCGAGCGTGCCCGAGGGCAAGCTGCCTGCTCCGGCGAAGCTCCAATTCGCGGCGTTCGCGATGCCGGCGAGCCAAGTGGACTTCAGCGAGCCGGGAGCGACGGCGCCGACGCTGAAGCCCATGAAATTCTGACCCGCAGCTCCGTGGTTGAACGTCACCGCGGTGTTGCCCGCGAGCGACAGTCCCGGCGGAATCCCGCCGCTGTTCGAGCTCGTCGCGTTCTCGAAGCCGTTCGAGTCGTCGAGCACGAACAGGTGCACCGACGGATTGAAGAGCGGATTGCTCGCCGCCGCGGTGAAGGCGTAGATCTGCTCGCCGCCCGAGGCCGAAAGGGCGAGCGGTTGGTAGCTGCCGGACACGGCGCCGGCGATCGGACCGGCCGTGGTCCAGCTCCAGTCCGCGCTGTTCACGTAGGCCTGCACGATCGCGCCGCCGGGCACGTCGTTGAGCGCCGTCCAGCGGCACAGGTTCTCGTTGCCGTCGCCGTCGGTGGCCGAGGCGCCGCGGAATTGCGCGCCATCCCAGCCGTTGTCGGTGAAGTAGATCACCGTGCCCGCGGGCAGCGGGGCGAGGGTCGCGAAGGCGAACGTGTCAGGGGAGCCGTTGTCGATCCAGCCGATGAGCGCGATGTCACCGGGGGATTGAGCGGCGGCGCTCGCGGCGAGGAGCGTCGCCGTAGATGCGAGGATCGAAGCGCGCGCGCAGGCGCGCAGGGTCGAGCGGAAACGAGACATGGCTGCAGGTCTTTCGCGGTCGAGCGCGCACGGCGACCGCAACCGGACGCGTGCGCTCAGGGGAGTGGGAAGACTCCACGCCTGGCGAGAACGGGGCCGCGACGAGCGTTTCGTGCGTGCGCCGCGAAAGCGACGCGCATAGGGACGCACGAGCGAGAGCTGGCGAGCGCTTTCGAAGTTGCGAAGACGCGCACCGCAGAGTCGCACAGGACTCTCGACACGAAATCAGGGCGCGCGGGGCAAGCTTGGAAAACATGGCGAGCTCGAGCCGGGAAAGCTCGACGTGGGCAAGGCGTGGGACGCTCCTCGCGCGCGGCGGCCGGGCCTGGGAAGGGCCGCGGCGGTTGCGATGTACGCCGCCCGCGAGAACGGCCGCATCTTCCCCGAATCGGGACAGAGCGCAAGTCGCGAGGAACGTGAATTGTGCGGCAAGATGTGCGTACGGGCCGCTTTGTGCGGCGTCATGCACGCAGGCGCAGCTCCGCTAGGTGCTTTGCGAGCGCTTGCAACAGCACGGAATCAGCGCGGCGGGCTCACGGCTTCGAAGCGTTCGACGTGGAGGCTGATGTAGCCCCCGAAGCTCGGCATGCCCCTGGCAGTGAGGAGCAGATAGCTCCCTGGCGCGGGCGGCGACAAAAAGCCGCCGATTCGCGGCGGATACCCGAGTTCGAACACTTCGTGCGCCAATCTGGGCGCCAGTTGCCGCATACCACTGCGCAACTCGTCGGTCTGCGCGTCCGTTGGCCTCGGCGGGGAGTGCGTCGCAATCCAACGCAGGTTGGGAAGCGTCGGATAGAACGCGCGCCGCACGGCGCTCGCGTCACGCAGCAGGGTCGCTTGCAGCGCCGCGGGCGCGCGCGGGCTCGGCGCGAATTGGAGGTCGACAAGCTCGCGCTCTTCGAACTCGAAGAGTGCGTCGTACGCAACGAACTGCTGTTCTTCGACCAGCACGACGCGGATCACGTTCAGACCCGCACACAGCCCTTCGACGACGGCGATGTTGTTCTGGGCCGACGCCGAGAGGGTGCGAAACTCCTGGCTCACGCCCTGAACGAACACCAGCGGCTCGACCTCCGCGGCTCGCGGCGCGTTCGCGAAGTTCACCCGAAGAGTCATCTTCGGGCTCAGCACCAGTCGAACCGGCTCTCCGTCGGGCTCGCCCACTCCACGCGCGCTCGGGTGGTAGCCCGCGCACTCGGCGTAGAGATCGATCGGCCGTCGGAACCAGCGGAATTCGAAGTGTCCCTGGTCATCGGTCTGCGTGATGTGACTGTTCGGCCCGACGATGTCGGCCTGGGGGACGGGCCGTCCGCGCGTGTCGACCACAACTCCACGGATCATCGCGAACTCGATCGCGGGGGCCGGCGCGCGCTCCGCCGCAGCTTCGCGCGGCGCGCTCTCACAACTCCACATCGCCAGCGCACAGGCGGCTGCGACGCGGAGTGCGAGCGGCGAGTTCACGCTCCGATCCTAGCCAGGCTCACGCCGACCAGCGGCAGTTGCGCGCGGCGCAGCCGACCACCAGCGCGCCGGCGCCGAGCGTGGTGGATCCGCTTTCGAGCGAGCTTTCCCGTAACGGCCGCCCGCGGCTGCGGATCACAAGCTTGTCAACGCGAGTCTCCCGAACCGAACCGCAGCTCACTCCGCCGAGTCCTCTCCACCATGCAGAGCCCGCGTACCCTTCTCGTGGCGAGTCTGCTCGCCGGCGCCACGCTCGGATCGCGTGCTGCGGCTCAGGTCACCTCGCGCGCCTCCGTCGACTCCAGCGGTCTCCAGGCCAACTCTGGCAGCGCAGCCTCCAACGTATCTGCGGACGGCCAAGTGGTCGTGTTCCGCAGCTCGGCGACGAATCTCGTCGTGGGCGACACCAACGGACTTCCGGACATCTTCGTGCGCGACCGCTCGAGCGGCGTGACCACGCGCGTCAGCGTCAGCTCCAGTGGCGCGCAGAGCAATGCCGGCTGCAATCGCTCGTCGATCTCGGCGGACGGCCGGTTCGTCGTGTTCGAGACTGCGGCCACCAACCTCGTCGCTGGCGACACGAACGCGACCACGGACATCTTCCGTCACGATCGCCAGACCGGACAGACGATTCGCGCCAGCGTGACCTCGAGCGGGGGCGAGCCCAACGCACTGTGCGAGCTTCCCGACGTTTCCGACGATGGCCGCTACGTCGTCTTCGACAGCACCGCGAACAACCTCGTCGCCGGAGACGCCAACTTCGCGCGTGACGTGTTCCTGCGCGACGTGCAACTGGGAGTCACCACTCGTGTCAGCGTGGCGTCGAACGGCGTGGAGTCGCCCGGAGTCAGCGCTCGGCCGAGGATTTCGGGGAACGGCCGGTTCGTCACTTTCTACAGCTTCGCGGACGCGCTCGTCCCGAACGACACGAACGGCACGGCCGACATTTTCACCAAGGACCTGCTGAGCGGGGCGACGAGCAGGGTCAGCGTCAGTTCGGCCGGCGCGCAGAGCAACAGTCTCTCGCTGACGCCCGACATCTCCGCAGATGGTCGCTACGTCGTGTTCTACAGCTTCGGTTCGAACCTGGTGGCTGGCGACACCAACGCCGCCAACGACGTGTTCGTGCACGACACTTGGAACTCCGTGACCACGCGGGTCAGCGTGAGTTCCGCCGGTGTTCAGGCCAACGCCGCCAGCTCGGACGCGACGATCTCCGACAACGGTCGCTTCCTCGCTTTCCAGAGCAGCGCGACGAATCTGGTGAGTGCTGACACCAATGCGGTGAGCGATGTCTTCCGTCACGACACGCTGACAGGTCAAACGCTGCGAGTCAGCGTCGGTCCGGCCGCCGCGCAAGCCAATTCCGCTTGCACGATCGCCGCGATCTCCGCTGCAGGCCTGCAGGTTGTCTTCGAAAGCACGGCGGCGAACCTCGTCACGGGCGACACCAACTCCACCGCGGACATCTTCGTGCGCGACGTCGGGATCGCCGCCAACGTGACCAGTTACTGCACTGCGGGCACGAGCACGAACGGCTGCGCGGCGAGCTTGTCGGCCAGCGGTTCGCCCTCGATCGCAGCGACTTCGGGCTTCCTGCTCACCTGCTCCAGCGTCGAGGGTCAGAAGACCGGCTTGCTCTTCTATGGGCTGAGCGGCTCGACTGCCTTGCCGTGGGCGCCGTCAAGCTCGAGCTACTTGTGCGTCAAGTCGCCCACGCAGCGCACGTCCGCGCAGTCGAGCGGCGGAACGACGAACTCGTGCAACGGAGTTCTCGCGCTCGATTTCGCCGCCTGGATCGCCGCGAATCCGAGCGCGCTCGGAACCCCGTTCGTCGCCGGCGACTCGCTGTTCTCGCAGGTCTGGTACCGCGATCCGCCCGCGCCGAAGACCACGAACCTGAGCGACGCACTCGCCTTCACGATGACGCCGTGATGCGCCTGCCGCGCTGATCGCGCGCCGAACTCTGCGCACCGCTGGGGCGAGAGCGGCCGTAAGCCAGACGGACTGCTCGCGGTGCGGCGCCAAACGGCGCGGAGCAGCTCGTGGCGACGCGCGCCGTCGCCATCAGCTCTCCACGCGAGTGGACCGTTGTGGATCGCGAGTCGACCAGCGCTTCGATCGCCGCCTTCGCCGCCACCGTGGGGACTTCGTCGGCGCGTAGATCCCACCGGACGGCGCGATCGCAGCGTCAAGCCGGGCGGCAGGCCACGTGTGCCCGGCGCTCGATTCTCCGCCGACTCCGGCCGCGTGCGTTGCGTCCGCGGGGGCGCCTCGTCGCGCGATCCAGCTTCACGCACCGATCCTAGCCAGGCTCGCGCCGACCAGCGGCAGTTGCGCGCGGCGCAGCCAGACCACAAGCGCGCCGGCGACGAGCGTGATGCAGGCGAGCGCGAACAAGAGTCCTCCGTCGCTCTCGCCGTTGACGACGATCTCGACGCCCAGCTGCGTGAAGTGCGAGCCGATCGCGCCGGCCATCACACCCGCGGCGAGCGCGCCGCCGAGTGCGGCCGTGCGCGGCGCCAGGAGCAGCAGCACTGCGATCAGCTCGACCACGCCGCTGCCGATGCGGCCCCAGGGCTCCGCGCCGAGCGTGGTGAAGATGTGCACCGATTCGGGCGCGGCGGAGAACTTGAAGAACAGCGTCTGGCCGAGGATCGCCGCGGCGACGAGTTGTGCGGCCCAGGACGCTGCGTTGGCGCCGCCGCTGAGTTGGTGGGGGCGGTTCACGGCGTTCACCGCACGCTCTCGAGTTCGAACTGCTTGGGCGCCGGCTTCTCGAGGATCGTCTTCCAACCCGCGTCAGCCTTCTTGGTCAGCGGCGCTTCTTCCTTGACCCACTTCTCGCGCGTGTCGTTGAAGAACGACTTGTAGAACAGGAACAGCTTGCCGTCGGTGATCTTGAACGACTTGGGGTCGATCTCGACCTTCTCGCCCTGCGCCATTGCGTAGGCGCACCAGCCGCCGTACTGCGGCTCGAACTTGTCGGGCGTCTTGAGGAACAGCGCCTTGTTCTCTTCCGTCGCGAAGCGGTACACGACGCCCTTGTGCGTGACGGTGATCTTGTCGGAGCCCTTGAGCGGCTTGCCGCCGCCCTCGGGGAAGTACGCCACCGGGTCGTAGCCCTCGATGGCGAGCTTGCTCTTGTCGAGGTTGAAGTGCTTCACGTCGCGCTCGCCCTTCTCCTGGGGCGCCACGAGCGGCGCGACCACGTCGGCTTGCGCCTGGCGAAGAGCCTGTGCGGCGAACACGGTGCTGGGGGCGAGGGCGAGCTCGAGGCTGGCGAGGGTGAGCGAGGTGCGGCGTTGCATGGCGGAGAGTCGAAGGGTCCGTGCGGTCCTAATTCGCGGCGCCACTCGGACTTCGAGCGACCAGCCGGTTCCGTGTCGGACGCCCCTCTGATGCGCGCCGCGCGCTCGCCGTTTCAGCTTTCTGCGCGCCTCGAAAGCGGTTGCGCCCGCACGCCGCCGGGGCGCCTTGACCGTTTTGCGAAGGTGGGGGTAGCCTCATCAAAGCTGCGGCGCGTGTGTGCGCCGCACCGCACGAGGCCCACGCAGTCCCATCGCTCGCCCGCCATCGAGTCGGCCCCCGGCACGCCGCCGCGCGTTGCGCCGCTCGACACCGTCCCACTGCGCTCCACGCCCGCCTCGCTTTCGCTCCCGCCCATGGCGTCCCACCGCGCACTTGTGCCCCCGTTCTGCGCCCGCCCGCGGCGCGCGAGCACGACCCTGCGCGACACCGTCCACGCCCGTTCGTCGCGCGCGACGCACGGCGTTCGTCCGCTAGTGATTCCGCGGCGCTTGCACTCCAACCACGCCGACGGCTGGATGCCGTCGACTTGCGCGAGCGCCGCTGTCCGAGCCGCCTCCGGCTAAGCAAGGTTTGACTGCGCCATGGTCCACCGGGTCTACGTCGGCAACCTCCCGTTCTCGTTCACCAAGTCGGATCTCGAGAACATGTTCCAGTCCTTCGGCGTCGTGAAGTCGACGGACATCATCCTCGACCGCGAAACGGGCCGCTCGCGCGGCTTCGGCTTCGTCGAGTTGGAGACCGCCGAACAGCTCGCGGCGGCGATCCGCGGACTGAACGGCTCTCCGGTGAACGGCCGGCCGTTGACGGTCACCGAAGCGCGCGAACGCGAGCGCGGCCCCGGCGGACCGCCGCGTGGCCCGGGCGGTTTCGCGCCGCGCGGAGATCGTCCGGCCGGTGCGCCGATCGGCGACCGTCCGCCGCGCAGCTTCGAGCGGCCCGCCGTCGATCGTGGTCCGTCGGCGCCGCGGCCGGCCGGCCACTCGCCGTCCCCGCGCGTCGGCGGCCCCAGCGCTGGCCCCGCCGGGCCGGGCCCCGGTCCGGCCAAGCGCGAGCGCAACACCGAACGCCGCCAACCGAAAATGGACGGCTATGAGCGCGATCACAAGGATTGGCGCAAGTACAGTGACGACGACGACGGATGGCAGTGACACCAGATTCTTCTAGCGAGCCTTCCGCCTCGCAGCGCAGTGCGCCGAGCGAACCACTGGTCGTCATCCCGTTGGTCGTGATCGGCGCCGGGGCGGCAGGACTGCTCGCAGCGCTGTTCGCCGGTCGCGCGGGCGCGCGCGTGGTGCTGGTCGAGACGCGCCCCAAGCCGGGCGCCAAGATCCGCGTGAGCGGCGGGGGACGCTGCAACGTCCTGCCCTCGCAGGCGGAGCTGGAGGACTTCTTCACCGCCGGTTCGCGCAACGCGCTGCGCAACGTGTTCGCCTCCTGGCCGCTCGCCGAGGTGCGCGCGTTCTTCGAACAGGACCTGGGCGTGGCGCTCAAGGTCGAGGACACCGGCAAGGTGTTCCCCGCCAGCGACGATCCGCGCGAGATCGTCGACGGATTGCTCAATGCGTGCGCGGCGGCGGGCGTCGAGCTGCGCGCGGGCGAACGTGTGGTGGCCCTGCGGCGCATCGGGTCGCCCGAGCGTGCGGACGAGCCGCGCTTCGAGCTCGAGTTCGAAGGCGGCGCGCTGCTGCGCGCGCAGTCGGTGGTGCTCGCCACGGGCGGACTCTCGCTGCCCAAGACCGGCAGCGACGGCTTCGGATTCGAGGCCGCGCGCGCGCTCGGGCTGCGTGTGCACACGACCTATCCGGCGTTGGCGCCGCTGATCAGCGCCGATCCCGCCTGGGGAGAGCTCGCCGGCGTCTCGCTGCGCGTCGAAGTGCGCGCGTACGCCGGCGACAAGGAGCTGGACCGCAGCGCCGGCGACTTCCTGTTCACGCACCGCGGCTTCAGCGGCCCCGTCGCGCTCGACATGTCGCGGCACGTCACCGCGCCCGGCGCCGAGCAGGTCCAACTCGTGGCCGCCTGGCTCGGGTTCGACGCGGCCGAGTGGGAGAAGCGCCTGCTCGCGGGCGGCTCGCGCAGCGTGGAAGGTGTGCTGCGCGAAGTGTTGCCGCGGCGGCTCGTGGCGCGCCTCGTCGCGCTCGCGCAGGCGCCAGGCGGACGCAAGCTCGCCGAGCTCACGCGCGACGAGCGCAAGCGCCTGGTGCGCGCGCTCGCGGCCTGTCCGCTCGCGGTGGCGGGCAACGAGGGCTACCGCACCGCCGAAGTCACGGGCGGAGGCATCGCGCTCGACGAGGTCGTGACCAAGACGCTCGAGGCGCGTTCGATCCCCGGGCTGTACTTCGCCGGCGAAGTGCTCGACGTGATCGGCCGCATCGGCGGCTTCAACTTCCTGTGGGCCTGGGTCAGCGGGCGCAAAGCGGGCCTCGCCGCCGCACAAGCGCTGCGCGAACGCGCTGTCGCACCGCCGGCCGGCTGAGCGCCTGGGAGCTCGGCGCCTAGCCGTCGCGTGCGCGGCTCAGACGCCGACCAGTGCGCGCGGGCGGCGTTGGAAGTTGCTCGCCTCGTCGTCGGAATCGCTCGGAAGAGCGCTGGGCGGCGCTTCGTTGTCGCTGTGGGCCGGGCCTGAGCTCAAGCGGAAGCGCGCGACCAGTTCGCCCAGGTGCGCGGCGTCCGAAGACATCGATTCCGCGGCCCGCGTGAGGCCCTGCGTGCGGCTCGCGGTGTCTTGCACGACGCCGTCGATCTGCGCGATGGCGCCGTTGATCTGCTGCACGCCGGCCGACTGCTCGCGCGAGGCGGTCACGATCTCGCCCATCGTGCGGGCGACGCCCTGCACGGCGCGCTGGATCTCTCGGAGCGCAGCGCCGGAGTCCTGCACCTGCGACGTGCTCGAGCCGACCTGCGACACGGAGCGTTCGATGAGCGACTTGATCTCACGCGCCGAGTCGGCGGAGCGTTGCGCGAGGTTGCGGACCTCGGAGGCGACCACCGCGAAGCCGCGGCCCTGCTCGCCGGCGCGCGCCGCTTCGACGGCGGCGTTGAGCGCGAGCAGGTTGGTTTGGAAGGCGATGTCGTCGATGATCCCGACGATCGAAGCGATCTTGGCGGAGGACTGGTCCAGCGTGCGCATCGAGTCCGCCGCGCCGAGCGCGATGCGGTCGCCGCGTTCGGCGAGTTCGCGCGTCTGCTCGACGAGCTTTCCAGCCTGAGCGGTGTTGTCGGCGCTGGTTTCGAGCGTGCTGGTGATCTCCGTCAGGCTCGCCGCGGTCTGCTCCAGGCTCTTGCGCTGGCGCTCGACGCCGGAGGCGATCGTCTCCGCATCGTCCGCCACTTCGCTCACCTGGGCCTGCAGCGTCGTCGCCGCGGCGCGGATTTCACCGAGCAGCTGGTCCAGCTTGCCGACGAAGGCGTTGAAGCCGCGGCACAGTTCGGCGAGCTCGTCGCTGCCCGACTCGTCCAGGCGGCGCGTCAGATCGCCGTCGCCCTGCGCGATTTCGTGCACGCTGCGGATCAACTGGCGCAGCGGCACGCTGATCGTGCGGCCGATGGCCCAGGCGCTGAACAGCAGAGCGACGACGGCCACGATTCCGAGCAGCGCCGTCGCGCGTTGAGCTTCCGACTGCGACTGGCGCGCAGCGCTCGCCGTCGCCGTGGCGAACTCTTCGATCTTGTCGCTGACGACTTCCATGCGGCCTTCGAGCTCTTCGAAGGCCTTGTGGAACCCGCCGAGCGCCGCGCGGGCGGCGTCGCGGTCCTTCACGGCCAAGGCCACGGTCGACTCGGCGGAAGCGATGTAGTCGTCGAGCGAAGGTCCGACCGCGTCGAGCGCTTCGGCCAGCGGCGACTCGAGCTGCAACTCGTGGTTGGCGGCGAGCAACTCGCGGAACTTCGCCGCGTGTTCGGCCACGTCTTCGAGCACGGCCTCGCGCTCCGCCGGGGTCTGCGCGAGCAGCGACGCGAGCACGTCGCCGCGCAGCGCGTCGTGCATCATGTCGCCCTCGAGGTGGTTGCGCAGAGCCTGGCCCGCGCGCTCGATCTCGTGCGCACCGACGGACACCTCGCGGACGCCCCACAGGCCAGTGGTGGCCGCGAGCAGGGCCGCGAGCAGGCCCAGGCCGCCCAGGCAGAACAGGCGGGTGCGGATCGTGATACGGCGCGAAAGGTCGGACATAGTGGAGGCTCTCCGGTCGGGGCAGGTCGGACGGAGAAATCGGCCGGCCCCGCTCCAGACCCTCAGGCGCCTGGATTCGCGCGACCCACCCGCGGGAAGGCGCGGGGGCCGCGAAGTCGCCTTGCGCCCCCGAAAGCGAACGGGCCGCTGGCGCCAAGCGCCAACGGCCCGCAATCACGGTCCTGCCCGCCTTGCGCGGCGCGCGTGGGTGGAGGAGTTACTTGCGGCGCGTGTCGCCGGTCTCCTGACCCATCTCCGCGTACTCACGCCAGGCGGCGTCGACGTGCGCGAACACGTCCTTGCCCTGGATCTCGAAGATCTCCTCGCCCTTGGCGCGCCAGTCGTTGATGAAGGTCGCGGGCGTGCGCGCCTTGTCGCACGCGGCGCGCAGGAACAGCTGGCCCTCGCGGCTGGTCTTCTTCGCGAAGTAATCCATCATGCTCCACGACTTGGCGATGTCGGGATCGTCGAAGTCCGCCGTCGTCTTGAGCGCCATCTTGTCGAGCTTCACGCCCTTCTCGAGCGCCAGCGCGTTGAAGTAGTCGCGCATGCCGAGCTGCACGGTCTTGTCGCCTTCCTTGCCGCCCTTGGGCTTGGTCGTCGAGCGGCCCGCGATCGGGTCCTTGAACGCGACGCAGGTCACCGTGTTGCTGCCCAGCCACTCGAGCGAGACGAACAGCGCGAGGCCCTCGCCGATCCAGTCCTGCGACATGCCCATGCGGCGCTTGTCGAAGTGGCACTGCGCGAGGTCGTGGCCGAGGCTGTGCGAGATGATGCCCTCGAAGTTCGTGCCTTCGTCGGTGCGCCAGTAGTGGACGATGTACGGCGCGACGGTGCGCTGCAGGCCCGTGCCGGGCGACTTGAGCCGCTCCTCTTTCCGATCGCCCCAGGAGCTCTTGTAGAACTCCGTCCAGTAGCGCTCCTGCTTGACGACGTCGTCGTAGCCGAAGAAGAACTCCGCGAACATGTGCTCGGGGATGTAGTCCTCGTAGCTCGGATCGAGGTAGGGGTCGACGAACTCGACGCGGAAGGCGTCGATGATTTCCTCCGACAGCGTGAGCAGGCTCTTCACGCGCTCATCGGCGATCGTGTCGCGGTAGATGATGCGCACGTGCAGGCTCTCCTGCACTTTGAAGTTGTCGGCGCCGCCCGAGATGTTCTTGGCGACCTCGATCAGTTCCGGCGGGGTCGGCACGCTCTTCAGCGAGGCCAGCGCGGCATCCTTGCGCTGCCGCACCGCGTCGGCCGTGGCGAGCTTGCGCTGCTTGGCGATCTCCTTGGCGAGCTTGTCCGCGGCGCCCGGATACAACGTCGAGCGCAGCCACGACTCGAGCCGCTCCATGTTCATGAGCGCGCGCTGGTGCACGCTCATCCACTCGGGGCTGCCCTTGGGCTTGCTGTCGCGATCGGCGAGCAGCACGTCGACCTCGCGCTTGCGCTCGGCGTAGTCCGCGGCGAACGTCGCCAGCGTGCCGTCCTTCACGATCACCATCGCGCCGACGGTGTCCTCGGCCGCGATGACGACGACCTTCTTCTTGTTGCGGATGATCTTCTCTTTGCCGTCCTTGTCGATCTCGATCTTGTACGAGACGTTCGTCGGATCGTTCTGGTCGGCGACGATCAGGCTGTAGGGAGCGCGGCCGCCGCCGCCGCCCAGCCCCGGCGCGCCGCTGGTGGCGCCGGGATCGTCGAACTGCTCGCCCATGACCACCAATTCGCCGCCGCGCGAGACCAGGTGGTCCTTGTAGCGGTTGGCGACCTTGGGGCTGGTGAAGCGCACCGCGATGATGTCGGCGGCGGCGCTGGAGCACAGGGAGAGGACGGCGAGGAGGCTTACGGCGAAACGCATTCGATGGTGGGGGCGAGGCACGCCTAGTTTCGGGAAGGGCAGCATCGTAGGTCGGTTGGCCAGGAACTGCGACCGCGGGGCGGGCCCGTCGGCCCTGGCCGCCGCTCCGCGCGCCGGCCTGCGGGCCGCGCGAGGGCGCGAACGGCCCCGTTCGACGCACGGACGCGAACGTGCTCCGTTCGACGGAGGAACGCCAACGTCTCCGTTCGACGCGAGGGAGTATGCTCAGGTTTCGAGCGGTTTCGCTTTCTTCGCACGCCTTGTGCGCGCTCCCCCCGGACACTCACCACCATCCGCCATGCTCCGCACACTCACCACCGCAGCGGCCCTCCTCGCCTGCACGGCCATTTCCCACGCCCAGGGCGCGTTCACCTTCGCGATCGACCAGGCCCAGTCCAACTTCAATTGGTCGGGCACGAGCAGCCTGGGCGCGATCGTCGGCAACCCGTCCACGGCGTTCCAGATGTCCGGGACGACCGGGATGGTGCTCACGCCTTCGGGGAGCGATCCGATCGCCAGCGGCCTGCTGTCCGGCACGGGCGACGCGCTCGTGACGCCCAACCTGAACGGCAAGATCAACAACATCTTCCCCTTCCTGCCGCCCCTGGCGACGATCCAGGTCAACAACCTGCACCTCGCGTTCAGCTCGCCCAGCTTTCCGATCGGCGTGAGCGGCCCGTTCACGGCCAGCGTCACGGTCACGGCGCTGCAGGGCACGCTGGTCGTGACCACGCTGGGCGGCACGCCTTCGAACACGCCGCTCGCCGGCCTGGTTTCGACGCCGCAGTCGCAGTCGGGCACGTTGACGCAGAGCTTCAACAACCTGTCCCTCGTGCTGCCGGTCAACACGAGCTTCGCCTTCGTCGACCCGGGCACCGGTGCGACCGGCTCGATCACGATCACCGGCACGCTGCGCGGCAATTGGACCTGCCCGACGCCGGCGACGTATTGCACGGCCAAGGTGAACAGCCTCGGCTGCACGCCAGCGATCGCCATCAGCGGCACGCCGAGCTATTCCTCGCCGGCGGCTTGCAACGTCACCGCGAGCAACGTGCTGAGCGAACGTTCGGGCCTCTTGTTCTACGGCTTCGCCGCGGGCAACGCGCCGTTCCAAGGCGGCTTCCTGTGCATCACGCCGCCGACGACGCGCACGCCGATCCAAGGTTCGGGCGGGACCGTGGGCGGCGGCGACTGCACCGGGACGTACTCGCTCGCTCTGAGCGCCTACGTGCAGTCCTTCATCGACCCCGCGCTCTACCCCGGCCGCGAGGTCTTCATGCAGTACTGGTCGCGCGATCCGCAGAGCCCGATCACGACCGGCTTGACGAACGCCGCGCGCGCCACGATCTGTCCCTGATTCGGTAGGGCGCGCGGCTCGCACGCCGCCGCACCACGAGCCCTCGCCCCGCTTCGGCCGGGCGAGGGCTCGTCGCTTTGTGTGCGCCCTCTCAGCGTGGCGCGGCGAGGAATTCCGCCAGCGCGCGCGAGTACAACTCGGCGCCGTCGAGGCTCAGGTGCCCCGGATCCTGGAAGTTCTCCTCGCGGTAGAACACCGCGCGATCGGCGAGGAACAGCTCGCCCAGCGTGCGGTGGAACTCGATCTGCTTGGGGTAGAGCGGCCCGGTGCGGAACTCGGGCAACTCGGCGAACACGAGGCGGATGCCGCGCCGCGCGCACAGCTCGCTCAGCAGCACGCCGTACAAGCGCGTGGGCAGGAACTTGCCTTCGTCCGCGAACGGATCGGGCTGGCCTGAGTCCTCCCAGCGGAAGTTGACCATCTTCTCGTAGTCGCGCTTGGCTGCGAGTTCGGTGACGCGCTCGCGCCCGCGCACGCCTTCGTCCCACAGCGGTTCGATGCGGTAGAAGCCGGACTCGCGCACGTGGCGCTCGATCACGTGGAGCATCGTCGGCTCGTGCGGCATCCAGTACACCGACTTGCCGCCGCTCGCGACGTAGTTGAACGCGAAGCGCACGAGGTCCTCGGGACCGCGGCCGGCAGCTTCCAAGCTGAACTCCAAGTGCATCGCGAAACGGTCGAGCGCGCGGAACACGCCGCCCGGATCGAACTGCTCGGCGCGCTTCTTGGCGCTGGCCATGTCGCGCGAACGGCGGAACAGGTACGGCCGGTAGCGCACGTTGCGCCGCGCGTCGCGCAGGTCCATGAAGCGCGTCGAGAGCTCGTGGAACCACTCGGGCCGGTCGGACTGCATTCCGCACTCGACGACGATCGTGTGCGGCGCGGGATTGTGCTCGAGCCAGTCCTCGAGCGTGAGGAAGCTGATCTGTCGAGCGGATCCGAGCGTCGCCAGATTCACCGCGCGGATCTCTTCGCCCTTCAACTCGCGCCAGCGTGCCTCGAACGCCTCGGGCCGGATGCCGCGCGCCGTCTGCGAGCTTCCGAAGAACAGCACTTCCGCGGGACGCTTCTCGCGCACGAGCTCGCGCAACACCGCGGGCCGCGCATCCGTCGCCAGGCCGAGCTTCTCGCGTTCGGCCCACCAGGTTGCGGCGCCGCACAGAACTGCGTAGAGCAGCCCAGTCGCAGCGGTTTTCGAGGTGAGTGCGCCCATGCTCAGAACTGGAAGTAGATGAACGGGGCCTTGGCGTAGGAGAGCGCCGCGAGCACGCCGGTCGCGAGCATCAGCACGAAAGCCTGCGCGAACGACGGCGCGGCGATCCAGCGCTCGCGGCCTTCCTCGTGGATCCACGCACGCGGCGTCCAGTGGATCAGCGCGGCCACGGCCAGCGCCACGACTCCGGCGGTCCGCAGCGTCGGGAAGCTCGTCCAGTCGCCCGCCAGCGCCGCGAGCATGTCGAGCGAACCCGCGAAGCCCTTGTTGCCTTCCGCGACGGTGCCGTTGCGGAAGAACAGCATGCTGAGCGCGACGAGGTTGAAGACCCACGCGCGGCGCACGAAGCGCTCCCACACAGGGCGCGCGGCCAGTTGTTCGGCGCTCGCGCGGGGCAGCAACGCGCCGACGAACGTGAACACCCCGTGCATGCCGCCCCACAGCACGTAGTTCCAGCCCGCGCCGTGCCACAGCCCCGTCAGCAGGAAGGCGATCATCACGTTGCGCGCGAACGCGCCGCGGCTCGCGCCGCGCCCGCCGAGCGGCACGAACACGTAGTCGCGGAACCAAGTCGACAGCGAGATGTGCCAGCGGCGCCAGAACTCGCTGATCGACTGCGAGAGGAACGGCCGGTCGAAGTTGAGCGGCAGCGTGTAGCCCAGGCACGCGGCTGCGCCGATCGCGACGTCGGAATAGGCCGAGAAATCCAGGTAGAACTGGAACAGTGCGCCCCACACGCCGAGCACCACGCCCAGCGGTCCGTACTCATCGGGTTTGGCGAACACCGGGTCGACGAGCTCGATCCCGATCGTGTCGGCGAGCAGCACCTTCTTCGCCAGTCCGCACAGCATCAAGAACAAGCCCGCCTGCGCGGCGCGATCGTCGAAGCGCGTGGGTTGCGCCAGTTGCGGCAGGAACTCGCTCGCCCGCACGATGGGCCCGGCGACGAGTTGCGGGAAGAACGTGACGTACAGCGCGAATTGAAGCGGCGAGCGCACGGGCTCGAGCTCGCGGCGGTAGACGTCGATCGTGTAGCTCAGCGTCTGGAACGTGTAGAACGAGATTCCGACCGGCAACACGATGTCCCACGGGACGAACTCGTTGACGCCGCCCAGGCCCATCCGCGCGAACGCGGCGTGCGCGTTCTCCGCAAAGAAGTTCGCGTACTTGAAGAAGCCGAGCAGGCCGAGGTTGCCGGCCAAGGACACGCCGAGGATCAACTTGCGCCGTCCGGGCGCGCTCGTGCGGCCGAGCAGCATCCCGCAGGCGTAGTCGAGCAGGCTCGAAACCAGGATCAGGCCGAGGAACTTGGCGCTCCAGCTCGCGTAGAACACGCAGCTCGCCGCCAACAGCCAGGCGTAGCGCACGCTGGTCCAGCGTGCGACCGCCCAGTGCACGTAGAACACCGCCAGGAAGAAAAAGACGAACTCGGTGGAGTTGAACGCCATCGGTCGTCGCGGGGCTTGAGGGCGGAGGGGCGCCTCGGGCTGGAGAAGATAGCGCAGGCGGCGGGGCGCGACCCGCGCGCGGCCTGACGCCCGAGTCGAAAGCCGCGTCTACGCACACGTTTTCGGACCTTTTTTCACCCGCTGTCCGGCGTCAACCCGGACACCCCAAGCCTGCGGCGTTTGTCTGTCCAGCCCAGGCAGGAGGACTGTCATGGCGCGCCTTTTCGCGCACACGCTGTGCCGACTTTGTGAAGTTGGCTTCGCCCTCTCCGCGATCTGGGTGGCCTACGCGCTCGGACGTTGGATCGGACTCTGACGGCTCCGGCCGTCGCTCAACGTCGTCGCGCGGGCAAGTCGAGCCGCAACTCGCGCTCGCCTTCGCGCACTTCGAACCAGGTCTCGACCGCCGGTGCGAGCTCGGGCCACAACTCGAGCTTCCAACTTCCCGGTTCGACCGCGAACAGCAGGAACTCGCCGTTCGGCGCAACTTCGACTTCCAACGCGGCGCGTCCGTCGGGGTGCATTTGGATCGCCCTCAAGCCGTTCGGCAGCGCCGCTGCGTCGGGCGCGATCACGCGTCCATGCACGGTGGTCCCCGGAATCACGAAATCGCGACTCTGATCGAGTTCGTCGAAATCAAAGCTGCCGAGCTCGAGCAATGGCGAATCGAGGCCCGAGCGGTTCGTCTGGAGCCTCGCGCGCAGCTCCCAGCGCCCGGGCGGCACGCGCAGCTCGAACTCGCCGGCTTCGACGCGCACTTCGTTGTGCGGACCGCGGACGCTGGACGTTGCGCTGACGCTGCCACGCAACGTGAGCGGCGCTCCAGAGATCGTGAGCAACCGGCCGCGGATGCGCGTGCTGCGCTGCGGCGCGCCGAAATCGACGCGTCGCGTCTCGCCCGATTGCAGGCCCCAGACGCGTTGCATGTCTTCACTCCGCGCTTCGAAGCCGCGCTCGCCGCGGCGATCGACACTGGTGTGAATCTCGCACGGCTCCAGGTCGGGAACCGAGTACCAACCCTCGCGGTCGCTCGTGGCGTAATGCGAGAAGGCGCGGCCGCGCAGGTTGCGCGACACGCGGATCGAAGCGCCTGCCACGGGCCGGCCCTCGGCGTCCCACACGTGGCCAGCGATGCCCGCCGACCCGAGTTCGATCACGACGCGGTAGTTGGGTTCGGTGCGGAACACACGCACCTTGATTTGGAGCGTGGCGCCGCCGCCGACGTCGACGCCGAGCACGTGCCAGCCCTCGTCCAGCGGCGCGATGCGGAAGCGCCCGTCGTTTCCGATCGGACGCGCCTCGACCGCGCCGTCGCTCAACGCGCCCAGCAGGGGCCGCGGATCGTCGGGCAGCGTCTCCCACTCACTGCGGCGGATGTACACCGTTCCGCCGTCCACGGGCCGTCGAGCGCGCAGCACGATCCCTTCGAGCGCGCCGGGCTCGCCCAGCGCCGCGTATTCGGCGTCGAGTTCCGCATCACTGAGCGCGCCGTCGCTCACGCTGGGGGTCGCGGGCGAGTACGATCCGTTCGACGAGCTCTCGTCCAGCGCCACAGACGCGCGCTCGCTCGTGAGCGGCCGTTCCTCTGCGCGCTCCGAGCGAGCACTGTCCGACAGCGGAGCGACTTCGTGCTCGCGCTCGGCGTCGACCGGCCGCCACCACCACGCCGCCGCGAGCACTGCGGCTACTGCGGCTGCTTTCCACACTGCGCTTGCCACGATGATTCCGCTCCCGATGGTTGTTCCGGCTGCGCCGATGCCCGCGGCCGGCGTCGCCTGCGCGTTTGCGAGCAGCGCCAAGCCGCGCAGCCATTCGCTTCCGTTCTCGCGCTCGAGCCGCTCCTTCAGCCGCGCGAGCCCGCGTTCGATCCTGGTGCGCACCGTCGAGGCCTTTTCGCCGCGGCGGCGCGCAATCTCCTCGGGCGCCAGGCCGTCGAAATAGCGCGCGAGCAGCGTGGCGCGATAGGGTTCGTCGAGTTCGAGCACGCGCTGCACCAGCCGTCGCGAAAGCTCCGCGCGCTCGACGATGTCGTCGCCCTCGTGCCGCAACTCGCGAGCTGCGCCTTGTTCGCGTTCGCGGCGACGCACGTCGCGTCGAGCGCCCTCGCGCTTCAAGTTCACGAGCACGCGGCGAAACCAAGCCCCGCGCGCACGCTCGTCGCGCGGCGGGCGTTCGAGTGCGCGCACCCAGGCATCCTGCGCCAGGTCGTCGGCCTCCGCGCCACCGGTGAGCCGCCGCGCCAACGCCTGCACCCAGCGCGTCTGCGCGAGCAGCCCTTCGAGCTCCGAGTTCGTCGCCATCCATCCATCAGGATGCCGCGGGCGCGCCGGTGTCCCACGGATCCGCGGAAAATCGCGAGTCGCGCCGACCTGCGAGCTCCGCAAAGCTCGAAAAGCGCCTGCGGACGCCACGTTTTCAGGTCACGCGGCGCGGCGCGCTCCGTTGAGGAACGCGGAGCCCCGCCATGAACACTCGACACATCCTCGCCGCCGCCTTGCTTCTCCCGCTCGTGCCTTCGAGCGCCTTCGCGCAGATCACCACGCGCGCCAGCGTGAGCAGCGCCGGCCTGCAAGCCAACGCCAACACGGGACCGACCGTGATCTCCGGCGACGGCCGGTTCGTGGTCTTCACGAGCCCCGCGTCGAACCTTGTTCCCGGCGACACCAACGCCGCGAGCGACGTGTTCGTGCACGATCGTCTGCTCGCCACGACCGAGCGCGTCAGCGTTTCGAGCGCCGGAGCTCAGGGCGATCAGCAGAGCGGCCACACCGGGAACGCCGGCTTCATCGAAGCCCTGGCCGTCGGGCTGTCCTGTTCGGCCGACGGGCGTTTCGTGGTGTTCGAGAGCAACGCCGAAAACCTGGTCCCCGGCGACACCAATGCGCGGACAGACATCTTTCTGCGCGATCGCCTGCTCGGAACCACCGAGCGCGTGAGTCTGGGCGCCGGCGGCGGCCAGAGCGGCACGGACTGCACCCGGCCGAGCGTGAGCGACGATGGCCGCTTCGTCACGTTCCAGAGCAACTTCAACGGGCTGGTCGCAGGCGACACCGCGGGCAACGACGTATTTCTGCGCGACCGTCAGCTCGGGACGACGTTCAAGGTGAGCTTGGCCAACGGCGGCGGCCAGGGGAACAACGACTCGGAGGTGCTCGGCGGCCCGGGCGCGCTCTCGAACGACGGCCGTTACGTCGTGTTCCGCTCGCTCGCCAGCACGCTTGTCGCCGGGGACACCAACGGGACGTGGGATGCGTTCGTGCACGACCGCACCACGCTCACCACGACGCGTGTGAGCGTGAACAACGCGGGAGTGCAGGCGAACTCCGCCGTGAACGGTGCGCGCATGTCGGCGGACGGACGCTTCGTGGCGTTTTCGAGCAACGCGCCCAACCTCTGGCCTGGCGCCAGCGGCTTCACCGATGTGTTCGTGCGCGACCTCGTGAGCGGCACGACGCTCTGCGCGAGCCTCAACCTCGCCGGAGTTCCCGCCGCCAATTGCTCGCTGCCCTTCATTTCGCGCAACGGGCGTGTCGTCAGTTTCGACACCTCCACGACGACGGTGGTGGCCGGCGACACCAACGGTCGCCGCGACGTGTTCGCGCGCGACCTGCTCACCAACTCGACCACGTGCGCGACCCGCTCCTCTGCGGGCGCCTTCGGCAACCAGGACAGCTACGCCGGCTCGCTGTCGAGCGACGGCCGCTTCGTGGGCTATTGGAGCCTGAGCTCCAATCTGGTTGCGGGCGACACGAATGGGCGCTGGGACGCGTTCGCTCACGACCGCGGCGCGGACAACTTCATCTCGTATTGCACGGCGGGAACCTCCAGCAACGGCTGCGTCGCGGCGTTGAGCGCCGTCGGCACGCCCAGCGCGACAGCGGGCGCGGGTTTCACGCTCACGGCGAACTCGGTCGAAGGCCAGAAACAGGGCCTGCTCTTCTATGGCCTCGACAACACCGGCTTCGCTCCGCTGCCCTGGGGCGCGAGCTCGTCGTTCCTGTGCATCAAGTCGCCGATCCAACGCTCGACGCCCGTCGCGTCCGGCGGCGCCGCCGGAGCGTGCAACGGCTCGCTCGCGCTCGACTGGAACACGCTCGCCGTGACGCCGGGAGTGCTCGGCCAGCCGTTCACAGCCGGACAGCACGTGTTCTCGCAGGCCTGGTACCGCGACCCGCCGAGCCCCAAGACGACGGCGCTCTCCGACGCGCTCGAGTTCGTGGTCGAGCCGTGACCCCGCAGCGAGGTCCGCGCTCGAGCTCGCGGCGCTGAACGAGCGCACGCGCCGGATGCTGCTAGCATCGCGGGCGCGATGGAGTCGGCGCGCGGAGAGCTGGACAACTCGGAGCGCGAGGAGCGTCTGTTCGACGAGTTTCTCGAGCTCGCGCTCTCCGCGCAGGCGCCGGATGTCGACGAGTTCCTGGCGGCCCGCGGCGGCGCCGGCCCGCAGTTGCGCGAGCGCTTGAGCGAGTTGCAGCGCACGCGGGCACGCGCACCGCGCGCCGACGACGGCGGGCTGCCGTTCACCGAACTTGGCGAATATCGCCTGCTCGAGCGCATCGGCCGCGGCGGAATGGGGCTGGTGTTCCTGGCCGAACAACCGTCGCTCGAACGCAAGGTCGCGCTGAAGATCCTGCGGCCCGAACTCGCCGGTTCGAACCACGCCGCGGAGCGCCTCAAGCGCGAGGCGCGCGCCGTAGCGAAGCTGCGGCACCCCGGCATCGTCGCGGTGCACGGCTTCGGCGAAGAGCGCGGCGTGCGCTACCTCGCCATGGAGTACGTGCCGGGGCGCACTCTGGAGGAAGAGCTGGCGCTCGGACCGATCGCGCTCGCTCGCAAGCTCGGCTGGATCCGCGACCTGGCCCGCGCGCTCGACTACGCGCACCGCGAGGGCGTCATCCATCGCGATGTGAAGCCGTCCAACGTGCGCATCACGACGCACGACCGGGCCATGTTGCTCGACTTCGGACTGGTGCGCTCGCTCGACAGCGACGCCGCGACGCTGACGGACTCCTTCGCGGGCAGTCCCGCTTACGCCTCGCCCGAACAGATCACCTCGAGCGCGAGCATCGACGCGCGCAGCGACGTCTACTCGCTCGGCGTCACGCTGTACCGCTGCCTGACGGGCGCGGCGCCCTTCGACGGCGCGACGGTCGAGCGCGTGTTCCACCAGATCCTCACGGCCGAGCCGACGCCTCCGCGCCGGCTGGTCCCGACGCTGCCGCGCGATCTCGAGATCGTCACGCTCAAGGCGATGGAGCGCGATCCGGCGCGACGTTACGCGACGGCTGGGCAGTTCGCCGACGATCTCGATGCGCTGCTCGAGCTGCGGCCGATCCGCGCCCGGCCGCTGAGCTTGCTCGAACGAGCCGTGCGCAGCGTCCGGCGCAACCGCGTCGCCTCAGCGATCGCTGGGTCGGGGCTCGCTGCGTTGCTTGCGTTCGGCGCGTGGTCGTTCGTCGCGGCGCGTGCGGAGCGCGAGCGACGCCACTCGGTCGCCGTCGCGGCGGTGAACGCCGCGCGCGAATCGGTGGAGACCTACCGCGAGAGCCGC
Source organism: Planctomycetota bacterium (assembly GCA_016795325.1). Taxonomy (GTDB): domain Bacteria; phylum Planctomycetota; class UBA1135; order UBA1135; genus WYBT01. Next base: position 214,772 of record JAEUHY010000017.1, on the reverse strand, counting down.
GAGCGGTTCGCGGCGCTCGCGCGCGAAGTCGAGCAGCTCCGCAGCAATATCGACTACGTCTGGCTCTCGCCGGAGCAGTACCGGCTGCTCGATGAACGCGAGCGCGAGGTCGCGGCGTTGCGGCGCAGTTGGGACGCGACGTTCCACGAGGTGCTGGAGCAGCTGCGCACCGCCGAGCGCATCGATCCTTCGGTCGTGGGCGCCGAGCGTGTGCGCGCCGAGCTGTACCGCGAGAAGTTTCGGGAGGCGCTCGCCGAGCTCGATGACGACGACGCCGAGTTGTACCGCGGCTTGGTGGAGCAGCACGACGAGAGCGGCGCGTTGAGCGCCGAACTGCGGGCCAGTTCACGCGTGGTGTTCGCATCCGAGCCTCCCGGGGCGCGCGTGCAGCTGCACCGCTACGTCGAGCTTTCCAAGCTGCGCCCCGGCGGCGATCCGCGCATCGTTCCCACGCCGTTCCGCGGCGATGCGGCGGTTCCGACGCCGGGAACACTGTGTCTGCGCGTCGCACGCGCGGCGGGCGAGTTGCGCCAGGGAGACCTGATCGTCGAACTCCTCGGCCGCGAAATCGCCGGAGCGGCCTGGGTCGCGCAGGCGCCGCGCGAGGGCCGGCTGCAGCAGCTCGACCGGCTCGTATCGGTGGAGGGCGCGCCGATCGCCGATGGCTGGGACATCGATTTTGTTGCGATCGACGCCGCGCGCGAACCCGGGGGCGCCGCGCGTGAGCGCACCTTCGTGTTCGAGCGTGCGGGCGAGCCGTTCGAGCTGCGCGCGACGACGCTGGACGAGCTCGGCGCCCGCGTCCTCACGTCGCAGGAGTTGGGAGACTTCGTGGACCGGCCGCCGCTGCCGTGCCGCGTGGCGCGCGACGGCGCGCTGATCGACACGTTGTTGCCGCCCGGCGCCGTCGTGCGCGCCACGGCGGCGCCGCTCTGTCACGCTCCCGCCGCTGACCTCGGGCGCGCGCCGCTCGCGCCGCTGGAGCTCGCGCTCGGAGATTACGTCGCGGTGTTCACGCTGCCGGGCTTCGAGCCCGCGCTGCGGCCGTTCTCCGCGCGCGGCGGCGACCTGCGCGTGGAGGCCCGGATGTGGACCGCGGGTGAAGCGCCGCCGGGTTTTGTGCATGTGCCGTACGGTCCCGGCGACTTCTGGATCCAAGAGCACGAAGTCACCAGCGCGGAGTACCTCGAGTTCCTCAATCTCGACGCGACGCTCGGCGAGGTCGCGGCGGCGCCGCAGCTGATTCGCGTGCCGCGCCAAGGGGCCGGCGCAAGTGCGGCGCCGATGTGGGAGCGCGGCGCGGACGGGCGTTTCGCGCTGCCGCGCGGTTGGGCGCCGCTCGTGCCGGTGGTCGGAATCTCATGGCACGACGCGGTGGCGTTCGCGCGTTGGCGCACCGAGCGCGAGCAGGCGCGAGGCGGCGTGTTCGAGTTCAAGCTCCCCGACTACGGCGAATACCAGGCGGCCGGACTGTGCGGCACGCGGCGCACGTACACGTGGGGGACGCACTTCCGGCCCAAGTGGAGCCGCTCGTGCTTCGCGCGGCCGCGTGCGGGCGTCGGCCCTGTGATGCAGTTTCCGATCGACGAGTCGCCGCTCGGCGCCTACGACTTCTGCGGCTCGGCGATGGAGTGGCTCGATGCGTGGTACGACTTCGGTCGCGGCATGCGCCGGCTCGGCGGCGGAAGCTGGGGCCAGTCGATGGGACACGTGCTCACGGTCGCCGGAGGATTGGGAGCGCCGCCGGATGCGACCAGCGGCGAGACGGGCATGCGGTTGCTCGCACGGCGCGTGAGTGGAGGCGCACGATGAGCGAGCGCGAGGAACTCGAGCGCCGCATCGCCGAGCAGCGAGCGGAGCTGCTGCGTTTCGTGGAACGCCGCGCCGGCGGCGCGCTGATCCGCATGGAGAGCCCCGAGGACCTCGCGCAGGATGTGCTCGCGCGAGCGCTGCGGCACGCGGGCAGTTTCGAGTGGCGCGACGAGGCGAGCTTTCGAGCGTGGCTGTTCGAGGTGGCGCGCAATCACCTCGAGGACCGACGTGCGCACTGGTCGGCGCTCAAGCGCGCGGGCGCCCAGGCGTTGCGTTTGGGTGGGAACGAGGAGCTGCGGATCGGCTTGGACGAACTCACGGCGTCGGTCACCGGTCCGTCGACTTTTGCGGCGCGCCGCGAGCAGGTCGGGATCGCGGCCAAAGCTCTGGCGCTGCTCCTCCCGCGCGACCGCGAACTCATCGAAGGTGTGGTCGAGGGCCTGACGGCCGCCCAGCAAGCCGAGCGGATGGGCACGAGCACGGCGCTGGTCGAAAGCGCCCGCAAACGGGCGCTCGAACGTCTGCGCAAGACGTTTCGCCTCGTGCTCGGACAGCGTGGTTGAGCCCGGCGGCCAAGATTTGACGCGAATTCGCGGCCGGACCGCGCGGCGTTGCAGTTGAGGTGTCGGGTCGCGCTCGTGCGGCCGTTTTCGACGAGGCCTCTCCATGCGCCAACTGCTGCTCCGCGCCGCCGCCCTGTGCGTCGCGGCGTTCTCGGCCCACGCCCACGACGTCTTTCCGGCCGCCATCACGCTCCGCCCCGGCGGGGAGGACTTCGTGTACGTCGCCGACCAAGGCACGTGCCCGGCCTCGATCACGATCACCAGCACCAACCCCAGTGCGGTGAAGGTGTTCTCGATCAACATGACGGGCGGCGCGGTGAATTCCGGCAACGGGACGACCGCCACGGTCAGCAACCGCGTGGACCAGGTGTTCGTCGTGCGCGCTGTCGCAGGTTTGACGATCCCAGCCGCTTCGACCTTGCAGGTGTGCTGGATCGGCGCCGACTTCCCGGGCGGATTCTGCAACGAGAACAACTGCGCACCCTTCGTGCCGCATCTCGTGCCGGTGACGGTCGAGCCGCTGCCGGCGAATGCGGGAGCGAATCTCTCCGCGGCGCTCGCGGGAGATCCGATCGAAACCAACCGCGGCGAGTTCGTCGCGGCGCTCAAGGCCGACTTCGACCTTGGCGGCGTGCAGCCGCTCGACTTCCGCCGCTACTACTCGTCCCGCGTCGCCATCGAAGGCAACAACTCGAGCACGCTCGGCCCCGGCTGGCTGCACAACTACTCCTGGAAGCTCGAGAGCACCGGGAACAACGTCGAGGTCGCGACGGACACGGGACGTGTGCTGCGTTTCGAGCGTGGGTTCCAGGCCACGGACTGGTCGCTCGCGGTGGTCGACGACATTCCCTACCAGCTCATCGAGAACGTCTCGGTCTTCACGCTCGCAAACCCGCTCGACGGTCTGCGCCGAACCTTCGACTCGAACGGCCGCCTGACGTCCGTCAGCGATGGACGCGGAAACGCGCACACGCTCACGTACGTGGGCGGGCTGCTCACGAACATCAGCGACGGCCTCGGCCGCACGCTCACGTTCACGCACACCAGCGGTCGGCTCACGGGGCTGAGTGACGGAACGCGCACGGTGAACTTCGGATACGACGGCAATTCGCGCCTGACGAGCTCCACGGACGCCGCCGGCGAAACCACGACCTACACGTATGTGGCGAGCCCGCCGTCGTCGCCGCTGCTCGCATCGATCACTCTGCCCGAGGGCAACACGCCCTACGTGCAGACCTACGACGCGAACTCGCGGGTCGCCACGCAAACCGACGCGTTCAGCGAGGTGACGAGCTTCGCTTACGACACCGCCTCGGGAGAGACGACGCTGACCGACGCCTTGGGACGCGTGCAGGTCCACGACTACGACTCCGATGGCGATCTCGTGTCTTGGGAAGATGAGAGCGGCGCCGCCGCCACGCTGCAGAACGACGCCACAGGTCGGCGCACGGCGATCACGGATCGGCTGGGTCGCACGAACTCCTGGACCATCCATGCGGCCAGCGGGCGGATCGCGCGCAAGACCGAAGCCGACGGAGGTCAGACCACCTTCACCTACACGCCGCGCAACTCGGGTGGCTTCACGTTCTACGACGTGACGGCTATCACCTACGCGGACGGCAACGACGAGAGCTTCTCGTACGACGCCAACGGCAACCGCACGGGTTGGACCGACCGCGGCGGCAACACGTGGACCTACACCTTCAACGCGCGTGGGCAAGTGTTGACCGAGACCAGCCCGCTCACCGCCGTGCGCGCGTACGCCTACAACGCCGACGCAACCTTGGCCTCGATCGACGATCCTGCCCTGGGGCTCGCGACTTTCTCCTACGACGCGTTGCGGCGCGTGAGCGAGATCACCTTCGCCGACACGACGCTGCGCGCGTACAGCTACGACGCGCTGGACCGGCTCACGAGCGTGACCGACGAGGAGAGCGCTGTCACGACGTTCGGCTACGACGGCAACGGCAACGTGACGAGCATCACCGCGCCGTCGAACCAGGCGTGGACGCTCTCGTACGATGCGCTCGATCGACTGACGAGCGTCGAGGATCCGCTGGGGAACACGGCGAGCGCGAGCTACGACGAAGTGGGACGCGTCGCTGGGCTCGTCGACGCTACCGGCAAAGGCGTCACGCTCGGATACGACGTGCGCGGACGGCTGGAATCCGCGGCGTTCTCGAGCGGCCCGGCTTGGAGCAACGCGCATGACGCCGAGGGCGCGCCGGGCTCGAGTACAACGCCCCGCGGCGACGCGACGGCGTACGTGACGGACGTGCTCGGCCGCGTCACCCGAGCCACGTCGCCGACCGGTGCGGTCTCGCGCCGGACGTTCGACTTGTTCGGTCGGCTCAAGACGAGCGTCGACGCGGAGGGACGGACCACGTCGTTCAACTACGATCCGCTCGGCAGGGTTGCGTCGTTCGCCCTACCGTTCTCCGGCGCGACGGCGAGCTTCACGCGCAACGCGCTCGGTCAAACGCTCTCGGCGGCGCTGCCCGGCGGCGCGTTGTGGGCCAGCGCCTACGACACCGCAGGGAGACTCGAGAGCACGACGGATCCCCTGGGGCGCGTCGCGAGCTTCGACCACGACGCACGTGGACGTGTCTCTCAGGTGACGTTTCCCGGCGGACTTGGATCCGTTGCGTACGAGTTCGACGGTGCGAGCCGTTTGACGCGCCGTCTGTACAGCGACGGGCTCGACATCGACTACACGTACGACGCGCACGGCCGCATCACAAGCACGGAAGGCGTGACGTTCGGTTACGACGCGGCGGGGCGCATGACGAGTTCCAACGGCCTCGCCATCGGTCGCGATGCAGCTGGCCGCGTGAGCTCGGTGCAGTACGGACCGGGCATGACCGTGCAATACGCCTACGACGCGCGCGGCTTGGGAGTTTCGCTCACGGACTGGTCCTCGGGCGTGACGCAGTTCACGCACGATGCAAACGGCAACCGCACGCTCATCGAGCGGCCGAGCGGCGTCGACACGACGCGCAGCTTCGGCCCCGACGACAAGCTGACGCGCATTCTCGAGCGCGACGCGACTCCCACGCGCCTGGCGGACACGCAGTTGAGCTACAACTCGCTCGGCCTGATCGAAGTGGCGACGCGCATGATGCCGCTCGAGGCCACGCCGCTCGATTCGGATCTGTCGTTCGGCCACGACGCGGCGCAGCAGGTCGCGGGCTGGAACTTCGACGCGCTCGGCCGAACGCTGGGCGACGGTCACGACTTCACGGCCGACTACGACCTCGGCTCGCGTGTGACGACGCTGACCGAGGGCGGCGAGTCGTACGACCTGCGCTACGACGGCTTCGACAACCTCACGGGTTGGACCGTGGCGGGCGACGTGTACGAGTTGACGCGCAACTACGCCTTCGCAGGCGCGCCCCCCGCGCAACTCTCGATCAACGGAGTGATGCGCTACTCGTACATCGCCGACTTCGACGGCGCGCTCTTCTCGACCTACGACCACGTCGCGCAAGAAGTGAGCTTCCACCACTTCGACGAGCGTGGTTCGACGCTGTTCAGCACGGATGCTTCCGGCGCGATCTCCGAGCGCTTCGCCTACGACCCGACCGGCGCGTTGCTCGACCGCGTCGGCGGCGACGACAACCCGTTTCGCCACCGCGGTCGGGACTGGACGATCTCGCTCGGCAGCGGCCGTCTGCAGTACGAGGACAAGCACTTCTTCGACACGTGCACGCTGCGTTCGCTCGTGCGCAGCTCGCCCACGTTGCTCGCGATGTATGCGTTGTGGAGCGGGAGTTGGTTCAGCGGCGAGCCGCTCGTCGGCGGCCTGGGCGGTGAGTCCACACGTCTGGTCGACGATCTGTGGCTGGGCGAGAAGGCAAGTCTCTCAGCCAAGCTCGACCCCAAGTTCCGCCTCGAAGCGCGCTACGAGTACGACTACGAAGCGAGCGCCGGTGCTCCGACGCCGGCGCCGGCTGGAGTCGACGTGCCGAGCGCTGCAGCCGCGTTGGTCGGGCCCGGTGATGCGACGCTCGTCGCCGCTGACCTCGCGCTTGCAACGCTCGGCCCCGTGGTGGCCGAAAACGCAGCCAACTACCGCGAGACGGTGATCAAGTTCCGCTCGGCGCGCGCTCTCGCCAGCTACTTCGAACCGCGCTCGGCGAGCGCACGCTTCCGGCAGCTCGTCGTCGACGAACTCGCGCTGCGCACGGCCCTCTCGCTGGGGTTGTCGGACTCGTTCGGCGTGTTCAACGCGCTGTTCCTCATGCGCGGGCCGTCCGAGGTTCGCGGCGCGCTCCAAGACCCGCAATCACTCGCCTTCCGGCGCAACGGAGGGCCATCGGCGCTGCTGGGCATTCCGTACCTACGCGGTTTGTTCGCCGGGCACGCCGCGAACCGACCTCTGCAGCTCCTGCTGCCCGCGCATCTGGAATCCGAAGAGTGAGCCGCCACACCATGAAGCACCTCCTGACACTGGTCGGCGCGCTCGCACTCTGCGGACCGCTTCGCGCGCAGACCTATTCGTACGACGGCTTGCAGCGACTCACGCGCGTGGAATTCGAGGACGGGCGCGTCCAGCAGCTCACCTACGACGCCAGCGGCAACGTGACGCGCAAGTTCACGGGTCCGGCCGCGAGCGGGGGCGGTGGGGGAGGCGGATGTTTCATCGCCACCGCGGCCTACGGCTCCGCGCTCGACCCGCACGTCGAGACGCTGCGCTCGTTCCGCGAGGAGTGGTTGCGGCCCTACGCGCTCGGGCGGCTGGTCATCGCGTCCTACGAACGTGTTTCGCCGCCGCTCGCCGCCTGGATCGGCGAGCGCGAGGACGCGCGCACGGCGACACGCTGGGCGCTTGCACCGCTGGTGCTCGGTGCTGCCCATCCGCGCTCGACCGGCGCACTGCTCGCAGCGCTCGCCCTCGCGTTCTGGGCTCGGCGTCGTTCGCGCCGCGGCGCCTCCGCCTTGCGCACGTAGCCAGTGGGGGCGACGGCCCAAGTCGCGACTTGGCGAGCACCGCGACGCGCGCACGTCCCAGGCGGCGACTCCCCTGGCGCACGCAATGCCGCGCGCTAACGTGAGCGCCGCTGTGCGTCCGACACAGCCTGTCCATGACGTTGATCGAGCCCCTGAAATTCGAGCGGCACTTCGTCGAGAAGGTCTGGGGAGGGCGCTCGCTCGAGACCGCGCTCGGAATCGCTTTGCCCGCGGGCCGGACGATCGGCGAGACGTGGGAGATCGTCGACCGCGCGGCGGAGAACTCGCGCGTGGCCGCCGGCGAGTGGGCCGGGCGCACGCTGGGAGAGCTCATGCAACTCCATGCGCGCGAGTTGCTCGGACGCGCGCCCGCCGGCAAGGGCGGGCGTTTTCCGCTGCTCGTGAAGTACATCGACCCGGCCGAGAACCTCTCGGTGCAGGTGCACCCCGGCGACGAGGCGCACGGCCGATTCCCGGGCGCGGAAGCGAAGACGGAAGCTTGGTACATCGTCGCCGCGCGGCCCGGCTCGAAGTTGTACGTGGGGCTGCGACCGGACGTCACGCGCGAACAGTTCGAACGCGTCGCCGCCGGCCCGGGCGTGGTCGACACGTTGCTCGCCTGGGATGTGCGCGCCGGCGATTGTTTGCTCGTGCCTGGCGGCACGGTCCACGCGATCTCGGCGGGCGTCACGATCCTCGAGGTGCAGCAGAACTCCGACACGACCTATCGCCTGTGGGATTGGGGCCGCGCGGGCCGTGAGACGCACGTCGAGCAGGCGCTGAAGGTGATGCGTTTCGGCGCAGCCCCGCAGGGCCCGCTGCGTGGGGCTTGGGCCGCGAACGACGGTCTCGAACGCGCGCAGCTCGCGCGTTCCCCGCACTTCGCCATGGACGCGCTGCGTGTGCGCGCTCGAGCGCTGCGCGCCACCGACGACCAGTTCCAGATCTACGCCGTGCTCGACGGCGGCGGCGTGCTGCGTTGGCGCGAACGCAGCTACACGCTCGCGCGCGGCGACGTGTGGCTGCTCCCGGCGTGCGTGGGGGAGCACACCCTCGAGCCGCATGGAGCGATGCTCGTCGTCAACCTGCGTTGTCTGGGCTGAGCGGCGCGCGAGCCAACGAAAGCTCAGCGCGGCAGGTAGCGCCGAAACTGTTCGGGCACGTCGGGCAAACCGACGAGGTTCTCCGCACCAAAGAACGCGAGTTCTTCGCCGCGGCGCTTGCGCGGGTAGTCGGCGTAGCGCATCGAGTTCCAGCTCGACGCAGTCGCGAGCGCGCAGAACTCCTCCATCATGCTCGCCGGGACGAGGAACGTCTCAGCGCCCCACGGCACGACGTACAGCTCGCGCTCGAACTTGAAGTCGCGTCTGCGTTCAGGCTGCCGAACGGGCTCTTCGCGCAGATCGCGATGAAAACGCGGCGCGAGCACCAAACGTGCGCCGTCGACACGCTCGACCGTGCCGTACGCCAACTCTCCGATTCCGGTGCAGGTCCGATGCTCGAACCAGAACGCGTTCGAGCTCACGGCGAAGTGCTCCACCTCACGGCCGGTCGTGTGCACGTACTCGCCGGCCCACGCCGGTTGCTCGCGCGCCGCCAAGTCCGCGAGCAGTGCGTCGCGCCGCGCCTCGGATTCGTCGCGCGCCAGCGCTACCTGCGCGAGCTTGACCTGCGCGCATGCACCAGAGAACACCAGCGCGCTCAGCGCAGCGGCGAGCGCGACAAGAACGTTCTTGCGAAGAGTGGGGCGTTGCATGGCGAGCTGCGTCCGAGAGTGCCCGGCGGGGCGACGGAAACGGGTCTGAACCTACCGTAGCTTCGAGTTCGTTGCGCGCCGCGGACGCAGCCCCTTTTCCACGTGCGCGGAAACGTCACGACAACACGCTCTGGCGGCGGTTCACGAGCGCGAACCGCGCCTGCAACGTCGGCCCGTGGGCAGCGTCCGGCCACAGCAAGCGCGAGGCGCGAAGTCGTGCACACGAGGCCTCGGCTGCGCCACAAACTCGCGACGTAGGGAGCGCGCCGGCGCTCGTACCCCTTACCGCCGCTCGGACGGTGCTTCAGCGGCCGACGCTTCGAGCGCGATCTCGTGCGGCGCCTTGATCCAGAGCTCGGTCCGCGCGGCTGCGTCGATCGCATCCGCCAGCGCGAAGAGAGACTCTTGAACCTGCCAGTCCTTGAGCTCCCGCCCCTGCACATCGAAGCGCCGTCTCAGGCCGTAGTTCTGGACGCGCTTGGAGCGCTCACCGACGTAGAGCGTGATGGTCTCCAAGCTGAGGCATGTGACCCGTTGCCGGTAGCTGTCTTCGAGCTCGAAGAAGCGCGCGTCATCGAAGGCGCGGAGCAAAGTGCGCACGGTCTCCTCGGAAATCTGCGTTTCGCGCCTTCCCACTTCGCTCACGTAGTCGCGTCCGACGAAGGTCACGCGCCCGTTGCCCTCGATGGTCACCGAGTAGCTCGGGCACGAGCCGAAGCACGGGCTTCGCTCCAACTCGATGCACACGTCCTCCAAGCGCTCGTGCTCCGCCAGGCCCGGCGCGGAACTCGGCCCCGCCTCGTCGCCGCTGCAAGCGGGCAGCAGCAGCGCGGCGAGAAGCGCACCGGCCATCACTCTCGAGATGCGGCCCACGCGACGGAACGATTCCGGCTTCATCTTCGAGAGCAATTTAGCGGGGCCCCGCGAGTGCGGTGGCCTGGGAGCTGCGTTGGACTGCGGATTGCGACTTGCTCGGCGCCCCAGGGGGGGGGCGGCGGGTCGGCGTCTGACGCCACGAACCTCCAAAACTGCCGCCGAAATGCGCTCGCGCCGGGCGGCTGGCACGCGCCCGACGCAGAGCGAAGTGTGTGCAGTTGCGCCGCGCTGGCCCGTGCGGGAGCGTTCCCGAGTCATCGGGAGAGGGCGTCAACCCGCCCACGCCGTGCGCACATAACTTCTCGCGAGCCGCTCATCGGAATTACGGCACGCCCAACACTGGGAATGAGGTCCCGAGCAGGTGAACAGCATCGTTACACCGCTCGGACGCGCTGGGCGTGCCGCACAGGCTGGCAGCCAAGAATCCCCGCGATTATTGGGCAAGTTTGAGCCCCGTGTTCCGATGTCGGAGTTAGCCTCGCACACCGCTGCGGCGCTCGACTTCCCACGCGTCCCGTCGGCGCCGTACCGCGGAGCGGAGGTTGCGTCGCATCCAGTACCGACCGAGCAACTTCGATGACGATCCCCGCACATTGGCTCGATGCACTTCCCGACGCGGTGCTTCTCTTGGATTCGCACACGCGCATCGAAGCGCTCAACGCCCCCGCTCTGCGCTTGCTGGGGGGCGAGCCGCGCAACTGGATCGGTCGCACGTTGAGCGCACTGCTCGCCCCCGGCGAGGGGGCCGCGCAGTTCGACTCCTTGTCGGACCTGCCGACGGACCACGACCAGCGCGACCATCGCGCGCGCTGGGACGTCGAGCTCCGCCCGGTCCACGGCCCGGACTTCCGGGCTGACGCACGCGTGGCGTGCCACGTCGTCGACGGAGTGCGACGCTGCGTCGTGTCCCTGCGAGAGTCGCCCAAGCGCGATTTGTCGAAGCTCCCGATACCGCTGCTGCTCGAGGCCGCGCCTGACGCCATGGCGCTCGTCGACCGCTACGGCGCCGTCGTGCTCGTGAACTCCCAAATGGAGCAACTGTTCGGCTACGAACGTGGCGAGCTGATCGGCAAACCGATCGAGCTCCTCGTGCCCGATCGCTCCCGCGGCCGCCACCCCCGTTTTCGCGCCGACTATTTCGCGCACCCCAAAGTGCGCGCGATGGGTTCGGGTGTGGAGCTCTCGGGCCTGCGCAAGAACGGCGTGGAGTTTCCCGTCGAGGTCAGTCTCAGTCCGCTCGAAAGCGAGGGCGACTTGCTCGTGTGCTGCGCCGTGCGCGACGTGACGCACCGGCGGCGCGCCGAAGAGAAATTCCGCTCGCTCCTCGAGTCGGCCCCGGACGCGATGGTGATCGTCGACTCCGACGGACGCATCGTGCTCGTCAACGCCCAGACCGAACGTCTGTTCGGTTACTCGCGCGCCGAACTGATCGGCCAGTGGGTCGAGGTGCTCGTGCCCGAGCGCTACCGCAAGCAACATCCCGAGCGTCGCTCGCGCTACTTCCTCGACCCCAAAGCGCGCGGCATGGGCTCTGGGCTCGAGCTGCAAGGACGGCGCAAGGACGGCGCCGAGTTCGACGTCGAAATCAGCCTGAGTCCGCTGCGCACCGACGAAGGTCTGTTCGTCTCCAGCGCCATTCGCGACATCACGGAGCGGCGGCGCGCGGAGGGCGCAGCGCGTTTGGCGGCCATCGTCGAGTCCTCGAACGACGCGATCTTCCGTTTGAGCACGACGGGCGCGATCGAGACCTGGAATCCCGCGGCGCAACGTCTCCTCGGCCACAGCGTCGAGGCTGCCACCGGCATGAACTTGCGCGAGTTGTGGTCAGGGGGAGGCGACGAGTTGACCGAGCTGCTCGAGTTGGTCGCCGGCGGTCGAAGAGTGGACGACCACGAGACCAGTCTGGCGCACGAAAGTGGCGCGCGCATCGAAGTGATGTTGACGCTCGCCCCGGTGCGCGACGGTGCAGGACGGCTCCTCGGCGCGTCGACCGTGGCGCGCGATATCGGCGCACGCAAGCACGCTGAACGACGTTTGAAGGCTTCCCTGCGCGAGAAGGAGGTGCTCCTCAAGGAGATCCACCACCGCGTGAAGAACAACCTGCAGGTGATCATGAGCATCCTCAGCCTGCAGGGCCGTCGCGCAGGCGTGCCCGAATTGCGTGCAATTCTCTCCGACGCTCAGAATCGCGTCGGCTCGATCGCGCTGTTCCACGAGAAGCTCTACCAGTCGCACGATCTCGCCAGCGTCAACTTCGGCGAGTACCTGCGCGCGCTCGCGCAACGCGCGGTCGCCGAGCACAGCGGTTCGCGCACGCAGGTTCGCATGGAGCTCGAGCTTGCGGACGTTCCGCTCGGGGTCGACCGCGCCATTCCCTGCGGCTTGATCGCCAACGAGTTGCTCACCAACGCTCTCAAGCACGGCTTCAAGGGCCGCGAGCGTGGAACCGTGCGCGTCGAGCTGCGTCGCGACGGCTCCCACGTGCGTTTGACCGTCGCCGACGACGGCGTCGGAGTTCCGCGCGATGTCGACATGCGCTCTTCCCGCACTCTTGGGATGGAGCTCGTCTCCACTTTCGTCGAACAACTGCAGGGCCGTCTCGACATCGTGCGCGAGAACGGACTGCGAGTAGAGATCTCATTCGAAACCGACAACGACTACAAGGAGCACGTTCAATGACCTCGATCCTGATCGTCGAAGACGAGCGCATCGTCGCGCGCGACCTCGCCGAAGCGCTGGAATGCCTTGGCTACCAGGTGGTCGGGGCGGCCGCCGATGTTCACGCCGCGTTGGAGCTGGCCGCGGCGCACCAACCCTCGCTGGTGCTCATGGACGTTCGAATCGAAGGCGAGGTCGACGGCATCGAGACGGCCAATGTGCTGCGTTCGCGGTTCGGAATCCCGGTCATCTTCCTTACGGCGTACGCGGACGACGACACGCTCTCGCGCGCCAAGCACTCGGCGCCGCTGGGCTACATCGTGAAGCCGTTCAAGAGCGCAGAGCTGCGCGGCACGATCGAAATGGCCTTGGTGCGCCACGAGCTCGAGCGCAAGCTCCGCGAGCGCGAGCACTGGTTCGCGACGACGCTGCGCTCGGTGGGCGACGCGGTGCTGGCGGTCGACCCCAACGGCGCGGTCAGTTTCGCCAATCCTGTGGCTGAGCAGTTGCTCGGCGCCCAAAGTGACGAGCTCGCCGGCCGCGCCGTCGAGGATGTGCTGCAGCTGTTCGACGAGCAGAGTCGTGCGCCGATTCCCAACCCGGTGAGCCGCGCTCTGAAGGATCGGCGCGCGACGGACTTGCCGAATGGGGTTGCGCTCGCACGGTCGGGACGCGAACTCCCCATCGAAGACTCCTCCGCGCCGATCGTCGACGACGGCGGCGAGCTGCTGGGCGCGGTCATGGTGTTCCGCGACGTGACCGAGAAGCGACGTGAGCAACTGCGCACGGCGCTGAACTACCGGCTCACAGCGTTGGGCACGTTGGTGGCGGGCGTAACGCACGAACTGAGCAACCCGCTGAGCGCGCTGTTCGGCGTCTCGGACCTGATGCGCGCCGAACTCGATCAGCTCGGCGCCGAGCCGTCACCGGCCCAGGTCGGTTCGAGGCTGGAGCGTCTGCGCGAGCTCAACGGCGTCATGGACGAGGCCAGCCGCTCGCTCGGCGGCATCGTGTCCGACCTGCGCCTGTTCTCGGCGCCGCAGGACGACGAGCTCGAGCTGCTGGATGTGCGCGCTTCGCTCGAGACCGCGGTGCGTCGCACGTCGTCGCTGGTGAGGCAGCGCGCGCAACTCGTGCTCGAGCTCGAGCCGGCGCCGCCCGTCAAAGCCTCGTCGCGGCGGCTGGTCCAGGTGTTCATCAATCTGATCACGAACGCCGTCCAGGCGATGTCCGTCGAAAAGCGCAAGACCAACCAACTCCTCGTGCGGCTCGACACCGCGCCCGATGGCTCGGCTCGCATCAGCATCAAGGACACGGGCGTGGGGATGGGCCCGGACGTCGTGCGCAACATCTTCGATCCGTTCTTCACCACCAAACCGCTGGGCGAGGGCACGGGCCTTGGGCTGTCGATCTCGCACGGCATCGTGCGCAGCTTCCGCGGCGAAATCAGCGTGGTTTCCGAGCCCGGCGTCGGCTCTTTGTTCGTGGTGACTCTGCCAGCAGGTCGCGTGGCGAGTTGACGTTCCCGCGTGCTCGGGCGCCGACCTGCACGGCGCCAGACTTTGCGTCGTGACCATCGTGTGGGGGCCTGTTGCGCGTGCGCGACCCAGCGCTTTCGGACCGCCGGCACAGAGCCCGCTCGAGCGGCGCGGGCTCAGAGTCTGCCTGCGCGAGACGTGGCCGAGCGCGCGGACTCGGCGCTGTGTGAGCACGTATGGCGCTCCCTCCACTGCGCCGTCGCCGTGCCAGCCTCGTCCAACGGCGCTCCGCACTAAACTCAATTCATGGTCAACCTCGGCTCGATCGCGCTGGAGTTCGCGGATGTCGTCGAAGGAGTCGCCTGCGCCGGAACGGCGCTGGAGAGCCGCACCTACCGAGTGAACAAGAAGAACTTCTTGTTCCTCTCGGCCAAGCTCGCGCGCTTCAAGCTCGACGCATCGAGCGCCGAGGCAAAGCGTCAGGGGTGCGAAGTCGGCGCCAACGGCTGGGTCAAACTCTCGCTCGACGCTCTTCCGCCGGCCAGCGTTGTGCGCCGTTGGCTCGCCGAAAGCCACGCGCTCTGCGGCGGAGCTTCGAGCCAATCCGGCGCGAGCGCACGCGCCGCCGCGCCCAAACGTTCGACGAAGAAGCGCCCGTCGTAGATCGTCAGCAGCGCGTGGTGCAGTTTGTTCGACGGGCATCGGTCCACGCCACGCACGCGACCCAAGTCCGCCCTATCGCGAGCGCTACGCGTCGCTCGCCAGCTCTCGCTCGACCTCGTCGAGCCAACGCTTGCGTCGACTCGACCAGACGACCAGCGCCAACCCGGCGAATGCGACGGCGGCGCCCACGACGGGAGCAACCAGCGACATGCGAAAACCGACATTGAGCTCGTCCGGCGTCGGGTTCGCCGTGGTCGCGATCGTCTCGTGCACTGCGAACATCCCGAGCACCGCCGTGCCAACCCACACCAGCGGCGCGGCCGCCATCACGAGCACGCCGGTGATCATCCAACGGCGCTGCGCGCGCCGCATCTGAGCGAGTGTGTCTTCAGGACGCATGCGAGTTCTCTCCTGCGCAAAGCGTAGCAGGAGATCTCACAGTCATGTTCGTCGCGGCGTTCTCCGTCTGTGTCCTCGCGCGAACTTTGCCCGCAAAAGCCCACGGAATGCGTGCGTTCCACCTCGGGCGCTCACCGCCGACGGCAGCACGCGCTCTCTCGCTGCAACACGCCGCGCGCAATATGCGAACGATGTGAAGCTCGCTATCGCCGCCCGGTCCGGTCGCTCAGGCCCACCTCTCCACCGCACGCGCTGCTGCTCACGACCGAGCCATGCGTGTTCGCCGGTGCTTCGTGCTCGACGCCGAAGCTTGCGGGCTCGAACCGGGCGAATTCGGCGACGTGTGTAGGGGCGCCAAGCGCGCGATTCGCGGCTGTGAACCCCGAACTCGAATCCGCGCGTTCCAACGGCCGTAGTCCCGTTGCGGTCTCGTGAACCAGCGCTACCGTTCAAGCAGCTGCGCTACTCCTCGCCTAGCCTGCCCTCTCCACAGGAGCCTCCATGGCACTCGCCCGCACGCTCGCGTTCGCCTCTCTCGCTCCGCTCGCCGCCGCTCAGAACCCGACCCCGTACTGCACGGCAGGCACGTCGACCAGCGGCTGCACGCCGTCGATCAACGCCAATGTGCAGCCGAATACGGCGAACACTGCGGGCTGCTTGATCACCGTGAGCGGCGTCGAAGGCCAGAAGCAGGGCGTCGTCTTCTACGGCGTCGACAACGTCGGCTTCACGCCGGCGCCGTGGGGCTTGGGCAGCACGAGCTTCTTTTGCGTGAAGCCGCCGACCAAGCGCATCAGCTCGCCCCTGAACAGCGGCGGCGCTGTGGGCCAGTGCAACGGCTCCTATGTGATCAACTGGGACGCGGTTCAGGCCGCGAATCCGGGCGCGCTTGGCAGCCCGTGGGTGCTGGGCGAGAAGGCGTTTGTGCAGGCCTGGTATCGCGACCCCGCGGCTGTGAAGTCATCGAACCTGTCGAACGCGCTCGAGCTGACGATGACGGCCCTGCCGCCGCCTTGCGTTCCGTCGCTGCCCTGCATGGTTCCCATCCCCGCGGGCTCTTTTGCAATGGGCGCCAACGGAGCGCCGGAGCAGCAGCCGATCCACCAAGTGACGCTCACGTACAGCTTCTGGATGGCGAAGCACGAGGTGACGCGTGGGCAGTTCTCTTCGCTCATGGGCTTCGACCCGTCGTTCCACGCCTGGTGGTTGAACGAGCCCACCGGACCCGTGGACGGAGTCGATTGGACCGACGCGCGCGCCTATTGCGCGGCCTTGAACGCCATGCAGACATCCGCCGGCGCGGTGCCGCTTGGGTACGAGTATCGACTTCCGACGGAGGCTGAGTGGGAGTACGCCTGCCGCGCGGGAACGAGCACGGAGTTCCACACCGGTAACGTGCTGTCCTGCTCCCAGGCGCGCATGTACTTCAATCCGGCCACGAACCAGTACTGCCACGCCGGCGGCATTTTCGCCGCTCCTGTGCCGGTGGGCAGCTACCCCCCGAACGCGTGGGGACTCCACGACATGCACGGGAACGTGAAGGAGTGGTGCCTCGACTCGATGGCTGCGTATTCCGCCGCCGCGGTGTCGGATCCTTTCGTGACCGGCGGTTCGCTGCGAGTGCTCCGCGGAGGCGGCGTGGAGTCCTCAGCGGTCTTCTGCCGGTCCGCGGCGCGGGCCGAATCCTACGTAGAGAGCTACGCGTATTCCGACATCGGTTTCCGCGTCGTGCTCGCCCCGATCCTCGTTCCGTAGCCAGGCGGCGTCCGCTTCAAGCTGACAACGCCTGAGGGGGGCGTGCTGCGGGCGTGTGGGGCAGGACTCGGCGCGAGGTCCTTCGGCCCGTTGCGGCATGGTGGGACCACGGTAGCCTCGACTCTCCGCGTCACTCCCGGCGCGGTCGCCCGCTTTCGTTCGCCCCGGAGTCCCTCGATGGTTGTTCTCGCTCGCACGGCCGCCCGAGCATCTACGCTGGCCATCGTCGCTGCGGCGCTGTTGCTCGGCTGCCCCGGACACCTGGAGATGCACTCGACCTGGCCAGGCGGGTCGCTCTCCGTCCTTCGAGGCGCTAGCGACCAACGACGGGAACGGATGGGGCTCTGGGTGTACTACTCGCCCGACGGAGCCGTGGAGTACGAACGCACGTACCCCGACGGCCGCGTGTTCATTGCAACTGGCGTTTATGAGAATGGCCAGCGCATCCGCTTGCCCACCCAGGACGAGCTTGATTGGGCGCGTGCAGAGGCGGATCGCATCGAACGCACGATCACGAAGCGCAATCGATGACAAGCGGGTTCAGCGCAGTCCGACACTACTCCTCGACACAGGCGCGCACCGCCGTCGAGTGCTGAGACAACTGCCGCGTCAGATCTCGTGAGATCCGCGCCGCCGCACGCAGGTGAATTCAGCTCGCGCCGCTGGCGGGCGGACGGCGCCCGACGGGCAACGCGGCCCGTATCCGGGAAACGCGCCCATTGTGGGTGCGCGCTGCTACCGTCCCCTTGCCGAGCACCATGCAATCTCTTCTCGCTTCCGTCGCGCAGTTCCAGGCGCAGCTTCCGTTGCTGCTGACGGTGGTGATCATCGCGCTGGGGATCCTGCTGTTCGTGCGCGAGACTTTTGCGGTCGACGTCACGGCGCTCGTGATCATGACGGCGTTCATCGTGACGGGTGTGCTCGCGCCCGAGGAAGGTTTCGCCGGGTTCACGAATCCGGCGACGACGACGGTCGGGTGCATGTTCGTGCTGAGCTACGCGCTGTTCAAAAGCGGCTTGCTCGACCCGCTGATCCGCCTGCTGATTCGCCTCGGACGCTGGCATTTTCCGGCGGCGCTCGTGGCTCTGCTCCTCTTCGCCACGATCTGCTCCGCGTTCATCAACGACACGGCGGTCGTCGCGCTGCTGATGCCGGCGGCGCTGCGGCTGGCGGAGCGCAGCGGTGTCGCGCCGAGCAAGGTGCTGATGCCGCTCTCGTTCGCCGCGTTGCTCGGCGGCGCGTGCACGCTGATCGGGACGAGCACGAACGTGCTGGTTTCCGGTATCGCCGAGAAGCAGGGGTATGCGCCGTTCGGCATGTTCGAGTTCAGCCAGGCGGCGGTCTGGATCACGCTGTTGGGCGTGGTGTACATGCTCACGATCGGGCTCGTGCTGCTTCCATCTCGGCGTACCGGATCGAGCGTGCCGGCGAGCTCGTCGACCTACGTCGCGTGGGTGCGGGTCGAGGCCGGCGCAGCTGATGTGGGTCGGACTATCGCCGCGTCGGGTCTACGGCGCGAGTTCGAGGCGCAGGTGGTGCTCCTGCGGCGCGGCGACGGCTCGCGCACGAGAGAACCCGAGGATTCGACGGTGCTGGCGGCGGGCGACGAACTGACGGTCGTGCTCGGGCTCGAGCGGCTGCGCGAACTGCGCCGCGCCGCGGGTTATCGGATCGTGACCGACGAGCGCGAGCAGGGCGAGCCCAGCGCATCGCGGCTCTTCGAAGTGGTCGTCCCGCGTGGCTCGTGGCTCGCTGGCTTGCGCTCGAACTCCCGCGTATTCCGCCATGAGGTGGGACAAAGCCTCATCGGCGTTCGTCGCGATCCGCGCTTCCTCGACGCCGACCCGGGCGCGACTCGCTTCGCCGAAGGTGACATGCTCCTGATCGCGACCAGCGAGAGCAACATGTTCCGCCTGAGCGAGGAGGACGCGCTCACGATCATCGACGAGTACGGCGACGCGCCGTTCGACGGCGTCAAGGCGGCGAAGGCGTTGACGGTTCTCGTCGGCGTCGTCGCGGCGGCGGCCACGGGCTTCGCGCCGATCGTGATCACCGCGCTGGTCGGCGTGATCGCGCTGCTGCTCACGCGCGTGATCACGCCCGACGAGGCCTACCGCGCGATCGAATGGAAGGTGATCTTCCTGCTGGCCGGCGTGCTCTCGATGGGAACCGCGCTGCAGAAGACCGGTGGCGACCTGCTCGTCGCCAACGCGCTCCAGGGCATGATCGGGAACTCCGACCCACGCATCGCGCTGGGGGCGGTGTTCGGCGCGACGTTCCTCGCCACGAACGTGATGAGCAACAACGCGACGGCCGCGCTGATGACCCCGATCGCGCTGCAGCTCTCCAAGGCGATGGGAGTGAGCGAGCGCCCCTTCCTCATCGCGATCATGTTCGCGGCCTCGTTCGCGTTCATGACGCCGATGGGCTACCAGACCAACACGATGATCTACGTGCC
This sequence comes from Planctomycetota bacterium, assembly GCA_016795325.1. Taxonomy (GTDB): domain Bacteria; phylum Planctomycetota; class UBA1135; order UBA1135; genus WYBT01. The sequence continues at coordinate 195,404 of JAEUHY010000017.1, read as the reverse complement.
CGGTGGTTACCGCTTTTCCGACTACGTGAAGGTCGGTACCCCGCTGAACGTGCTGACCTGGATCGTTTCCATGATCGTGATCCCGCTCTACTTCCCGTTCACGATTGTCTGAGTTGCGGTTGTAGCGAAATCCCTCTCGCGGAAGATGTCGTGATTGGGTTTGGCCGAAGAGGCGCTCCGGTGGCCGAAACGCTCGTGCGACCGACAGGTGGGATTCGGCTGGTGCTGTCCGGTGGGGCCTGACTCTTCTCTTGGGCAAGTTGGACGAAGCGGCCTTGCACAACCACGCGAAGTCTCCATCACCCGTGCATGCCGAGTTCAATCCGAAAGGCGTCCCGCGTCTGGAAGTGAGTGCGGCGCTCAACGCCATTGATATCCAGTTGGCTTAGCTTTCGGGGCCACGACCATCGGCTGAAAACCACGGCGAGATTGCGGGAGCGGGAGCACGGATGGAACCGATCCGAAGGTGAGCACAGTCGATAGCGCGCCCGCAATCCGAGTCGAGCCCGGTGGTGCGATTCGCGGCGCCGATAACGCAGGCCCGCTCCGGTTTGCGGATTGGATGCCGTGAACACCGACGCCCAGCTGCGCGCTCGAATCGACGCCTTCCTCGCCGACATCTCCACGCTGGACCGGCGAGCTGCTGTCGACGCTGTGGCGAGCGCGCTCGAATCGCCGTCGCCCGCTCCGTCCAAGCGCGGCCTTGGCCGTCCCGTGAAGTCGACAACGCCGTCGCCGATCGTCGCGTCCAAGCGAAGTGGCAGGCGCGCCAAGCGCACGCCCAGCGAGGTCGCCAAGATGGGCGAGCCTGACGTCGTCTACGTCGTGAGGAACCCCGGCGCCTCCGTCGAGCAAATCACGGATGCACTCGGCGGCGCCACCAAGGATCTCCAGCTCCCGATCGTCCGGGTGGTCGCGGCGAAGAAGCTCACGGCGACGGGGCAGACGCGGGGGACCACTACCTCGTGAGGTAGGGGAGTTGCGCGATGCGCGAGTCCCGGTCGCTCCACCCGTGTGGCCCTCGGAACGTCCGAGCCCGGTTGGCATGCCTCTCCCCGGATCGTCTCGTGCGCAATGGGCAATGAGCGCGTCCGTGCGGTGCAAGTTGCACCCTTTCCACAACTTCGGGTCATCCCTGATTCCGCCGATGGGAGTGCACAACACGGCCACCTAGTTTGGCGCACTTGGGCGGAGGCGTCGCGCGAGCCCTCGTGAAGCCGTCCCGTCCGCCGAAGACCATCGCAGCGTCGCCGGAATGGCTCGCTCGACCTTCGTGCCACGGAGCGTCACCCGACGATTCACGTCCGAGCAAGGCTCGGCGGAGCGTCGACCACCCCAGAGAGCGCCTTCGATGCAGAGCGAACCCGGTGCAAGTCGTTCGACGTGGATGGATACGACGCGGTCCACCATCGGCCAAGACCTCGCGGGGGACTTGACCACCGACGTGTGCGTGATCGGCGCGGGCGTCTCAGGCGTCAGCGTCGCGCGCGCGCTGCTGCGCGAGGGCCACACGGTCGTGATCCTGGACGACGGTCCGGTCGGCTGCGGTGAGACATCCCGCAGCACCGCGCACATCACCACCGCCATCGACGGCGGATACGCGCGCCTCGAGCACCTGCACGGCGAGGCTAGCGCGATGCTTGCGCAACAAAGCCACGCAGCCGCGATCGAGTGGATCGATGAGATCGTGCGCGAGGACCACATCGACTGCGACTTCAGGAGGCTCGACGGTTTCCTGTTTGCCGCATCCGGCGCTCCTCCTGAAGAGCTGACGCGCGAGTTCGACGCGGCGACGCGCGCTGGCGCGCGGGTGGTCGCCCTGGACCGTCCGCCGTTTCCCGCGCCTGGTTTCGAGGCTTGTCTGCACTTCTCCGATCAAGCCCAGTTGCACCCGCTGCGTTACCTCGACGGCTTGAGCGCGGCCTTCGTGCGGCTGGGCGGCCGGATCTTCCACAACGCGCATGCACGGGCCGTCCACGACGGCGAACCCGTTCGCATCGAGGTTGAAGGCGGACGCGTCGTGACTGCGCGCTCCGTGGTCATTGCGACTCACTCGCCGTTCACAACCCTGGTCGCGATGCACACCAAACAAGCGGCGTACCGGACTTTCGTGGTCGCGGCCGATTGTCCGCGCGGCAGCGTCCCGCAAGCGCTGATCTGGGATACCGCCGATCCGTACCACTACGTCCGCATCGATCCGGCGCGGGCGGAGGACGAGTGCGATCTGTTGCTCGTCGGTGGCGAGGACCACAAGACCGGCCAAGCCGACGACGCCGACGAGCGCTACGCGCGCCTCGAGCTCTGGATGCGCGAGCACTTTCCGATGGCAGGCCCCATTCGCCGCCGCTGGTCAGGTCAGCTCCTCGAAACGCTCGATCACCTCGCCTACATCGGGCTGCAGCCCGGCGCCAAGCACGTCTACCTCATCACCGGCGACTCCGGCATGGGCTTCACGCACGCGGCGATCGCAGCGATGTTGCTGCCCGACGCGCTTGCCGGCCGCGAGCACAAGTGGGCGAAGCTGTACGCCGCCGATCGCAAGCCGCTGCGCGCGGCGAACGACTACCTGCGCGAGAATCTCAACGTCGCGGCGCAGTTCGCGGATCTCGTGAAGCCGGGTGAGGCCGCCTCCGTCGACGACATCCCGCGCGAGTCGGGCGCGATCGTTCGACGAGGTCTGCACTTGGTGGCCGCTTACCGCGACGGAGACGGAACGCTGCACGAGCGTTCTGCCGTCTGCACACACTTGGGCTGCGTCGTCCACTGGAACTCCACCGAGAGCAGTTGGGATTGCCCTTGCCACGGATCGCGCTTCGACACGGCGGGCTGCGTGCTGGCCGGACCCGCGACGAAGCCGCTCGCCACAGCGCACCCGTCCGAGTCGGAACCAGTTGTCGTTGCGAACGAGAACGCCTCGAGCGGCTGACGGCTCAGCCTCCCGTCCGCCGCCGAGAGCGCGGCATCGCGACGCTCTCGCTCGCAATGGCGTCGACGCCGCCCGACTCCCACAACCTCACGGCGCGTTCGAGTCGCGTGCGCTCGCAGGCGACGAAGTTCCACCTGTCGAAACGGCGAACAATCTCGGTCATCACGGCCACGCTGAACCGGTTGCAGCGCGGCGAACTCGCCGCCCCAGTGCCCCAGTCGAGCCGCGCGGCCTCCAACAACTCCAGCCGCCGGGTGGCGAGCTGCACGTTGCGGTCCAGCTGCTTGTGCGGCAAGGCGCCGTCGAGCGCGACGGCCAGCAGACGAAGGTGGGCCAACACGCCTGCTGCTTGCACGTCGTCGAGAACGCGTGCCAGGTTCACGCGCTCAACATCGCTGCGGCACTGGGGGCAGTCAACGGGATCGGCGCACGCACGATCGGCGCCAAGCGGTGGCGGCACTCCAGGTCACAGGTCTTGTCCAAGCCGGTCCGCTTCACACTGCGGCGAGCCGAGTCCCGTTCACCTGTTCGCAACCTGCGCGCACGCCCTCAACACGTCCGCCAGACGCTGCACTTCTTCGCGCGTCAGCGGACGCAGACTCGCGACGCCCGGGGAGTTGCGGGCCTGGAGGGCGCGGGTACGTTGGGACGCATGTTGCTCGCAACGCCCATGCAGTCCCGAGGTCCGACGCGTAACGACGAGCGTGATCCGCGCCGTCGGGGTGCATTCCAGACGGTGCGTCACGAACGCTGCCTGCACGCCGCGACGAACCGAAGCACCTAAACTGCGGCAGGCCCACTTGTGGTTGACAGCTACGATCTCACAGCCGACCTCGCCGGTTTGCGGCAACTGGTGCTCCTGATGATTGTGTTCAGTCCGTCATTCACTTACGCGGCCGAGTTCTACTGCGGGCTTATGGGGTCGCAGGAGTCCGTGGAGCGTGTGCGCGCATTCAGGCACACCTGGAAGTACTACTCGTTGTGCCTTTTCGCAGCTTGCGCATTCGGGGTTTGGGCCTTCGGTAGGGTGTCATGACCATCGAACCTTCACCGCAACTCGAGCTCAGCGACCACCGCGCGGCCACCACGCGGCGACGCCTCAGTGTTGCGCGCTCGGGCTGGCACGACGGCACGCTGTCCGGCCGGGAGTCGCGTAGGGGAGACGCCGTGCAGATTGCGATCGCGGCGTGGCGAACGTGCGCGCGCTGGGTCGCGTGGGGACACGCTTGGATGCGGTGTATCGAAACGCCGCCCGACGACTGGTCGCGGACACCGCCGCCGAGGTCGACGCCGCGGTGAGCGGGCGTGCTCGCGAACGCTCGCAGCGACGACATCCTGGCCTGCTGTCGAGCATCGCCGGCGAAGTCCGGCGAAAGCGCCGCTAGTCGGCCAGAGCGCCTCGCATGCTGACGGGCATCGAGGGCGGCCCGCCGGACTGCGGCGACGCGTGAGCGCGCGCGCTCGGGTTACTCTGGCCAGAAGCGCCTGAACTCCGGCGGCACGTCGCGGATGCAGACTCGTGTCGCGCGACCCGGATCGGGCGATCTGCGGCGTCGCGTGGCTAGCACGCGACAAGATCCCAGGTGCGGACGTAACTCGGTCGACCGGTGTCCGTTAGCGCGTGCTCCTACATCGAATGCGGTTCTGCGCCGCGCCGTCTTCGGGCTGCGATGGACTTCCACACGGCGCCTTTGCGCCATCGATGGCCGTGCGACTGGTTTCGGTGGCCCAGCGATTCCCGAGCCTCAACGAGAACTCAGTGAGGGAGAACGATGAATGCCTCGACCCCCGCGATACAAGCCGGCGTGTCGCTCGCGCGCGCGGCGCTTGGAAATCCGGGCTGGCGTCGCGGACTGCTCGTTTGCGCCGTCCTTCTGTCGGTCGGAACCGTCTCGGCGGCGCACTTCCTGGAGCCGGACCCAGTACCCGGCTCCGTGATGCCGCTCTCACCGAGGCTCGCAGCGCTCCTGATCATCCTGGCCGCGTTTCGCGTCGGCTTCACTATGCGCACGACGATTCGAGCCCGCATGTCGAACGTGGTGGTGGTGCTCGCTTTCCTGTGCCCTGCGATGGTCAGCTTGCTTGCCGCCGCTGCGCGCCCGGAATCCCGCTTGCGGTTGGTTTCGCTGGCGATTGCTGCGCTCACGCTGTGCCTCCTCAGCGTTTCGGCGACCGTGATGCTGCGCCGTGAGGGCGGCTGGCGTTAGCGCGCTTCATGCGTGGTGCAGTGGCGCATGCGTGTCCATCTCACCGCGCCAACCGGCGAACTCACGGAGCCGATCACGCCGACATGTTGCTAGATCAACTGGTCACGAGGCGGTTGGCCAGTTGAATGAGGGCCGCGCGGGGCAGCGCACCGTCGTCTGCCGTACCCGAGCGGCGGAGATCGCTCCGTGGGCGGCCCTGGAGCGCGCGCGCCCGCGCTACTCCGGCAAGAAGCGCCTGAACTCCTCGGGCACGACGGGGAGGCCGGACACGTCGGGCGTGCCGAGGAAGCCTGGATCGTCGGCCCGAAGCAAGCGTGGGTTGGTTGCGTACTCCATCGCGTTCCAGCCGTTCGCGGAGGCGAGTGCGCAGAACTGCGGCATCGACTCGGCCGGCACCAGGAAGCGTTCGGTGCCCCATACGACGGAGTACATGTTGACCGAGAAAGTGAAGTCCGTTCGGTCGCCCGCGTGCACCTCCGCCTCGCGCGCGTCGCCGCGAAACGAGGGGGAGAGTCGGAGTCGTTCGCCCGGGTCCTGGCGCACGCTTCCATAAACGAGTTCACGGGTGCCCGTGCAGCTGCGGTGTTCGTAGAAGACGCTCGTGCCGCTTATGTCCAAGTACCGATGTTCGAATCCGTTGCTCCAGAGGTACCGCCCGGCCCAATTGGGCTGCGTGGGCGTCGCCAACTCGTCGTGGATGCGGTTGCGAACGGCCTTGCCGCGAAAGCGCGCGAGTTCGATCCGAATCGGGTCGATCGAGCCGAACGAAAACGGGGCGAACACGACCGCGGCGGCCGCTACGGTCAGCGCGGCGAACGCCAGAGCGATCCTGGCAAGCGTGCGGCGTGTGCGCGACATCTACTCGGGTCCTCCCACCACGCCGCAATCAGCGCAGAACGTGGCGTGACGACTCTACGCTCGAGTGTCAGCCTTCGCCCGCCGCGCCGCGCGCTCACCCCTCGAAAACGCCGAGGAAATCGAGCATCTCGCGCGCGCGCCGGCCGCTTTGGGAGCCCCTGGGTGCGACATTACCGCAACTCGCGTTCGCTTCCGGCGAGGCAGCCGGCGCGGGCGACGACGTAAGTCGCGACGAACACGCGAGCTAGGTGGAGTGGGCGACGGGGTTCGAACCCGCGACATTCAGCTTGGGAAGCCCGCGGACGGGCTAACACGCGCGATCGCGCTCGCGAACCGGCCAAGAGCGGCCCACAGCGGCCAGGAGCGGGGCGGGAGGGTGGCGACGAAGGTACAACTGCCCAATGGGACCGTGCGTGGAGTCCTGCACGCCTTCTGCCCGTTGCGGCGTGGTGAACTCGCGCTACCGTCCAAGTGGCTGCGTCAGTCCCGGCGCGGTCCGTCCCCACTGCAGGAGCCCCCAATGACGCCTGTCCGCTTGATTGCTGTCGTCGTTCTCGTCCCGCTCGCCAGTGCCCAGGCCCCGACGCCGTACTGCACGGCGGGCACGTCGACGACCGGTTGCACGCCGTCAATCACGGCGAATGTCCAGCCGAACACCTGGAATAGCTCGGGCTGCTTGATCACCACAACCGGCGTCCCAGGGCAGCGGCAGGGCGTTCTGTTCTACGGCGCGGACAACTCGGGATTCACCCCGCCTCCGTGGGGGGTGGGAAGTACCAGCTATCGCTGTGTCGCGTCTCCGACGAAGCGACTCCGATCTATGGGCAGCGGCGGGATTCCGGGGCAATGCAACGGCACTTACTGGGTCAGCTGGGATGGGTTCCAGGCCGCCAACCCGACTGCGCTAGGCAATCCGTGGATGGTGGGAGACAGCGTGTTCGTCCAGTCTTGGTATCGCGACTCGCTAGCGGCAAAGGGCTCGAATCTCTCGAACGCGGTTGAGCTTTCGTATGTGCTTGGCAGTCCGCCGCCCATGCCATGCGCTTCGACGCTGCCAGGGATGGTTGCGATTCCTGCCGGTACGTTCCACATGGGCTCAACCGGAGGAGGGCCGTACTTCGCATTCGGGCCCGTCCACCAAGTAACGATCAGCTACTGCTTCTGGATGGGGGAGACGGAAGTGACTCAGGCGCAGTACTCCGCGTTGATGGGCACGAACCCTTCATGGTTCCAAGGTGCAAACCTACCCGTAGAACAGGTCGACTGGGCCGATGCGCAAGCGTATTGCGCCCTACTCACGGTGCAGCAGTCGGCGCTGGGCAATATTCCAGCCGGTTACCATTACCGCTTGCCGACCGAGGCGGAATGGGAGTACGCGTGCCGATCCACGACGACGACCGAGTTTAACGTCGGGGCGAACTTGCTCTGCAGTGAAGCGCAGATCGACGGCCACTTGCAGTCGAACTCGTGTTGCGCGCCCGGCTGTGCCTATGTGTTGACCGCACCGGTTGGCACCTACGCGCCGAACGCGTGGGGTTTGTACGACATGCACGGCAACGTGTTTGAGTGGTGCCTCGACGAGTACAAGGACTACTCCTTGTCTGCCCCGGCCACTGACCCCTTCGTGAACATCGGCACCAGTGACGACAGGATCCTGCGCGGGGGCGCATGGGGCTATGTCGCCGAATTCGCAACATCCGCGTTTCGTACGTCCTATCCGCCCCCCACGCAAAGTTCGCTCTTCGGCTTCCGCGTCGTCCTCGCCCCGATCCTCGTTCCGTAGGCGCGCCGAAGTTGCCCCGCGCGCGCCGCGACGCTCCCATGCGCACATGACCAGCCGCACCACCGAGAGCGAGGTAGACGCCGCGGTGAGGCGGGGCAGCGTGGCCTGCCATAGTTGGTGCAACACGCTCCAGATGCACTGCGGCCATGCATGACAACCACGTGAAATTGCCGCAGATACTCTACAAATACCGAGGGATCGGGAGTTTCGAACGTGATCTGAAATGCATGCTCGTGCGTCGCCAGCTATGGCTCTCTGCCGTGAACGAGCTCAACGACCCCTACGACTGTCTTCCCGTCGTTGATTCGTCGCGGCCCGACGATCCTAAGGGGCCAATCCGAGCACTACTGGCTCGCCTGTTCCCAGAGGATAAAAAAGAACAACGACTCAAGCGTCTCTTCGCCGACCTAACACAGGTGGTTGATGACGGAGCACAGCGCGAGCTGCACGAGCAGATTTCTACAGGTTTCGGAGTGCTCTCCTTTAGCGCGAATCCGAGGCATCCTGTGATGTGGGCCCACTATGCGAGCAACTTCCGTGGATTCGTCGTGGGTTATCGCGGACAAATCAAGGGACACCTACCTGTAGTCGCAGCTTCGCGCGTGACGTATCAATCCCAACGCCCGATTATGCCCGCCGTTGGACCGAGAGTTGAGAGTTGGCCCGCAGTCCTTCACACAAAGGCCCCAGAATGGGCGTATGAAGAGGAGTGGCGATTTGTACGCACTCCGATTGACGGCGGACCCGGTCTCCTCAACCTGCCTTCGGGTTCAATCGCGGAGGTATTGCTCGGGCCTCGGATGAGTTCGGATCATCGGGAGAAAGTGATCAAGGCAGCACACTTGGTCGAGGACCGCCCCACAGTTCGTGAGGTCGTACTCATGCCGAAACAGTTCGGGATGCGATTCGTTGATCTCTGATGATCGCTATCGTCCACCAACGGGTTCTTGCAGCTCGGTGTCGCACCAAGCGGTCGCTGCGCGACAATCTCCAGAACTGCTAGTTTTTTTCACACTGCGCGCGGCGCAAGTCGTGATCGAGCGCACACGAGTGACCTTGCCCCGAAAAGCGGATCTACGTTCAATCTTGGGGGCCAACGCGCAGGAGGGCTTCAATGGCATGAGACCGACACAAGGCAGAAGAGACCATTCAAAAGCTGCGTAGCGCGGATGTCGAGCCCAGCCTGCATGAGTAACGTCCATCCGTCGACGCCCTTCTACCCGTATCGTACTGTTCCCACCGCACACTGCCACTCCGCCTTACCGGGCCCTCAAGTCCACGCACGACGTCCAAGCGGCCGCTCACCCACAGCGGCCAGGCGCGGGACGGAAGGCTGCGGCGAAGGCGCAACTCCCAGATGTGGGACTCACCTCCGAGTTCACGCGCTCCAACGGCGTGTGGCCCGTTGCGGTGCCGTGGGCGCGCGGTACCTTCCACCTGCCTGCGTCACTCCCGGCGCGGCTGCATACGCCCCCGGAGCCTCCATGACGCCTGTCCGCTTGCTCGCTGTCGCCGCTCTGGTCTCTCTCGCATCTGCGCAGAACCCCACCGCCTACTGCACAGCGGGCACGTCGACGAACGGTTGCACGCCGTCGATCAACGCCAACGTACAGCCCAACACGGCCAACACTGCCGGTTGCGTGATCACCACTAGCGGCGTCGAGGGGCAGAAATTTGGGTTGACGTTCTACGGCGTAGACAACTCTGGGTTCACGCCCACGCTCTGGGGCGCTGGCGGCACGAGCTTCCTTTGCGTGAAGCCGCCGACTAGGCGCATCGGTTCGCCGCTAAACAGCGGCGGAACGTTCGGGCAGTGCGACGGCGTGTACGTGATCGACTGGGATGCGTTCCAGGCGGCGAGCCCCGGGGCGCTTGGCAATCCGTGGACGATCGGCGCGCCGGTGTTGGTGCAGTCGTGGTATCGCGATCCGGCCGCGGTGAAGAGTTCCAACCTCTCGAATGCCGTCGAGCTCACGCTTCGAGTTTCTGCGCCGACGCCGTGCCTGTCTCCGATCTCCGGCATGGTCGTGATCCCGAACGGAACGTTCCAAATGGGGTCGAATGCGTCGGGCGGGCCTCCGTACTACTCCAGTCAGTGGGAGCGGCCCGTACATGACGTGTCGATCAGCTACTGTTTCTGGATGGGCGAGGCCGAGGTGACGCAGGTGCAGTACGCGACACTGATGGGCGCTAACCCGTCGTTCTTTCCGGGCGCGAGCAACCCGGTCGAAGGGGTGAGTTGGTTCAACGCTCAGGCGTACTGCGCGGCGCTGACCGCTCAGCAGGGCGCGCTGGGCAACCTGCCGCCGGGTTACCAGTACCGTCTCCCGACAGAGGCGGAGTGGGAGTATGCCTGCCGCGCAGGGACGACGACGGAGTTCAACGTGGGCGCGGACCTGTTTTGCTATCAGGCCAGGTTCGGTTCTTTGCCCTGCAACTCGCCCGCCCCGGCTCCTGTGCGCAGCTACGCTCCCAATGCATGGGGCCTGTACGATATGCATGGCAACGTCGCCGAGTGGTGTCTGGATTCGTACTCGGTCTACTCAGGGGCTGCCGCTACCGACCCGTTCGTGCATGGCGGTCCTCAGCGGGTCTACCGCGGCGGCGCATACGGACACCTTTCGTTTCAGTGCCGATCTGCGACCCGGAGCAGCAACGACGTTCTGCCTACCGACACGAGTGATGACCTCGGCTTCCGCGTCGTCCTAGCGCCGATCCTCGTCCCGTAGCTCGCCCGAGTTGCACCGCGCACGCCGCGACGCTCAGATATGCCCATGCCCACCGGCACCGCCCTGCGCGCGCGCATTGAGTCCTTCACGGCTGACCTCGCGAACATCGTGCGCGCCGCTGCGCTCGAAGCGGTGACCACTGCGCTAGGCGCACCCACAGCGCCCGCCAAGCGCGGCCCTGGTCGCCCCGTGAAGTCGGGCACGCCTTCGCCGATCGTCGCGCCCACGCGCAACGGCAAGCGCGCCAAGCGCACGCCCGAAGACGTGGCCAAGATGGGCGAGGCCGTCGTCGCCTACGTCGCGAAGCACCCTGGCGTGTCCGTCGAGCAGATCAAGAAGGCGCTGGGCGTCGAGACCAAGGACCTCCAGCTCCCGATCGTGCGCATGGTCGCGGCGAAGATGCTCAAGACGACCGGCGAGCGGCGTGGGACGCGGTACTTCGTGAGGTAGGCTGGCAATGAACAAGTTCATGGCAGAAGCAATCGCAGAAGCGCGCAAGGGCGCTGCGGAGGGCGGCATTCCAATCGGCTCGGTTCTCGTCCATCAAGGGCGAGTGATTGGTCGCGGCCACAACCGAAGGGTGCAGCACGGAAGTGCAATCCTCCACGGAGAAATGGACGCGCTTGAGGCTGCCGGGCGACTCTCCCCCGCAGTGTATCGAGAATCCACACTTTACACCACCCTGTCACCATGCGCGATGTGCGCAGGAGCCGTGCTCCTTTACCGCATTCCAAAAGTAGTCATTGGCGAGAATTCGACATTCCTCGGCGAAGAGGAACTACTGAAGGCGCGCGGAGTTGCCATCGAAGTTCTGAGCAGTCGAGAGTGTCTAGACATGATGCAGTCATTTATCAGCGAGCATCCCGATCTCTGGATGGAGGATATTGGCGAGACATCACTCCCGACAGCGGGGTGTGAGCAGCCATGACTTACCTGACAGACGAGGACAGCGAGCGCTACGCAATGCTCAACGCACTTGACGCTAAGTGCGCGGGTCTGCTCCAGATCAGCTCTATTTTCTTGGTCGTGCTCTACTTGAAAGAGTTCAGGGATGCCGCCGCCAAGCTCGGTTGGCCTGCTCAGCCGACCGAAATGCTCGATCTGTTGTCATTGGCGTTGATGGGGTCCATCGCACTCCAGTTCTTCGTGCTCTGGTTCAGCAAGAAGCCCGACAACACGCTCGTGGCCGCGCGCATCTGGACCTTTCACGTGGCGTGGGCTCTTGCGTGGTTCGTGGTTTTAAGTTGCCTAATCATCTTCATCGGAGCTCGAATTCTCGCACCGTGACGCCGGTCGGGGGCACGGCTGCCCACTGCTCTACAGAGCAGCCGTGCGCATCGAGCCAAGTGAGGAACGCGCGCCGCTCCACGGCGCGGTGGGACCAGCGCCAGCACCTACTCGACGTCCTTCTACGCCTGTAGTAGAATACACTCCACGGCCAAACACCCGGCCGTACCCGGCCCCCCAAGTCCACGCTCGAAGTCCAAGCGACCGCTCACCGCGCCCCGAACTTCGGCCTCGCTCCGGGTCGCCCACTCGTAGCAAAGAGGGCCGATGACCCGCCGAAGCGAACCGCCGGCCCGGGAGAGTCTCGCCGCACTTCCAAGGTCTCAAGCCGCTCGCAGAAGCAAGAGACCAAAACGGCGAGGTCAGAGGTCAGGATACGCGGTGTGGGGAGGACCCGCGACGCCGGATCGCTGGACGTGACCTGCCGCTGATGTCATGGTCATCGCGTTCCCAGTTCCGGGGCGGCCGATCTGCGGCGCGAAGCGTTCGACGGTCGACGGTTCCGCCACCGAGGTCACTGCGCCGTTCACTGGACACGCTCGGGCTCGCCATGATGGAGCTCCAGCTCTCGATCGTGCGCATGGTCGCGGCGAAGAAGCTCAAGACCACGGGGCAGAAGCGCTGGAGGCGGTACTTCGTAGGAAGCTGTCCGAGGCATGGAGAGCGCGGGCTGTCCCAGCTGTGGGTCGCGATCATGCTCCCGGAAACTTCTGTCGCTCTCGATTGCGGAACATCGTTAGACCCTGGCGGTGAGCGTCGCCACTGCGTCGCCCCACGAAGCATCCGCCGGTCCCGGCAACTGGTCCGGGACCCCGCCGCCGAGATCGACGCCGTGGTGAGAGAGCTGGGTGGCCAACCACATCGATCCTGACCGCACCAGAGGACCAGTGTGAACACTACAGAAGATGCATTCGGATTTTCGCTTGAGACTTGGCCTTCGCCGGCAAGTACGATGGCGGTCTTGAACTTGGCGCGGTTGTTGCGAGGGGGCGACCGCTACCTGCTCCGGCAAGCGCTTGGATTCCCCAGTCTCTCGCATCTAGACTTCCCCGCACTCATCTCACCGTCAGTCAACAGAGAACCTTATGTGCGTCCTCAGGCGGATGTTTGGCAACGTTCTATCGTCAGGCCGCGCACTCGCCCTTCTCGCGACGCAGGCCATTCCCTTCCTTGCCACGAACTGGGCGACCTCAGCGCCGGCACACGGTTGCGCTGTGGCTGCGCAAGAGCGCCGTAAGCTCCCCGATCTGAGTCAGGTCACCATCCCTGAGAAGGGGCCCCTTCAGCCGACGGCGAACAATCCGACCGTTTACCTGCTTATGCCGCTCCATGGCGCGGGACGGAAAGATGTTGACTACTTGAGCATGATGCTCTCGCCGATCATGGACGCCGCAAAGCGAAAGCCCTGGCTACGGTTTCAATTGATCTTGTTGTTGCCGACTGCGGTTCACCCCAGCCAACGGGTCGATCCGGCTCCGTTAGTCGCCGCAGTGCGGAAGCGGATGCCGCAAGCTCCAGAGGATCTTGCGCTGACGCAGTCTGCTGAGTGGATATCGCTCTTCTCAGCCGGCGAAGCAGCGCTCGTTGGGTCCTTCGATGGGGCGACAATCAGCTGGACCATGCCCATGGCCGGGGCGTATCAACCCGAACTGATCGCGCCCGTTCTTGCGGCTCACTTCCTTGATCGATCGAAACTCAGCGAGGGGCTCGAGATCACAAAGTTGCTCCTTGATCGTCGTATCAAGAGTGGTTCGGCGGAACGGAACGCGGCAGAAATGCGCCGAGATGAGTTTCTGAGAGGTTTGCCCAACGCTTCCATCTCCCCAGTGGAGAAACTTCCAGATCTGAATGAGTGGGAGTGGCAGGGTGCTGCGCCGCAGGCTCCGATGGCTTCAGGCCAAACGGTCATCTTCGTTTGGTCGCCAGCTGTGTGTTACCCATGTGTCGGGCCGTGGGCAACGGCTGCAACTGCGGCAAGCCGCGACAGCAATTTGCGGGTCTTTGCTTTGTGTCTTTCCACTCCAGCTGAATTCGACAAATACCGAGTATCGAATCCTGATTACCAGATGACAACCGGTTTGCCGAAAACGGTGCACGCAGCAGAACCGTATAGCCGGATGGCGCAACCCACGATACTTGGATATAGCGAGCAAGGCGTTCTTGACTGGCAGGCCGCAACGTCTGACCCAGATCTCACGCACGCGCTAATCTCCGCCTACTCGGGTGGAGTCGCGGGAGACAAGATCCGCGAATTGGTGAGCACATATCTAGCCGGGGGGGCAGGGCTTGACAAACGAGCGGCCTTCGAGCTCATCGAGAAGCTCAGGAGTCTTGAAGGGCAACCATCCGAATCAGGTGCCGAGCTTTCGAGCCGTATCGAAACGGCTCGGGCGAAGCTCAAGCAGATCCAGCAGGTTTCGTTGGAGCAGGAGCGTCTCGCAAAGGCCTGGGAGCTTGATCAGCGAGCGGTCTCAGTATTGGACGGGCGCACGATGTTCGGAACGCTGGAGGCATGGGTGTCACGGACAAGGAAGGCCTTTGCTCAGAAAGGTACTCATGTATCACAAGCCATGAATAGCGAACTCGTGACGTTAGCTCTCAAGCTAAAGGAAATCGATGCGATAGCGAGCAGAGGGATGTTGTTCGAAGCTCAGAGCAAGCTGGAGGAGTGCGAGCACGATTTGGCTGCAACAAAGCCAAGCGCCTACTACTGCCCATCGCTGAGCCTCGAAGGGTGCATCTTAGTTCTTGGGAGCTGGGTTAGAATCGCATCCACTGACGAGGCGCTGTATGGTGCGAATAGAGCTTCAGCAATCTCCAACCTGGAAATTGCGGTTACTCAGCTAGACCGAATGATCCCAGGAATGGAGTCGGGTGTAACGCTGCCGTCGCTCTTTGGTTCCTCTGGGCGCGGAGTCCCAGCAGAGGATAGCGCAAGGCTTCGCGAGTTGACCTTGTGGCTCGACTCTGAGACACGTCGACTACTTAAGGGGCTGCGCGAGGGCGACATCGAAACCTGCGAGTCGATTCTGACGCAAATGCGCGCATCCATTTGCGGTCCCGTAGGTGGTAGAGAAGCTGTCGGGGTACCAGTTTCACCGAACCAAACGTCTGACCGTAAGGCACTCGATGTTCTTGATGCAAAATGGAACGTGTGCGAGATCGAGCTTGCCCGCGCTGAGGATGCAGCCAAGGCTGCTGAGCAACAGGCGAGCAAGACCATGAAGGTTCGGAATCGAGACCAGGCATCTGCTCGGTTGGCCTTTTGGGGAGCCATCGCGAGTGCTCGAAGGGCGGTTGAAGGCCACGCCAAGCATCTTTCAGACACACAATTCTCGCTGGAGGAGGCCCTCCGCCAAGGCAATGAAGCCATGGTGCCAGCACTGAGGCGGCAAATCGAAGAGCTTGAGCAGAAGCTGGCAACGAGTCGATGGCTCAAGCGAAGCGAACTTCCGACCATCAAAGTAAGCGATTGGGCGGAGATCTATTTGAAGTTAGATGTCAACGAGATCCCGGAGTATCCAGAACAAACACGCGAGATGATTGTTGAAGGAAAAGCCGCGTCACTTTCCGCTGCGCGCACAGCCTTGCTGAACCGCCAAAGCGAGATCAAGGGCACCCTCGATGGCCGATTCAGGATGAAACCTGGTACCACAAGTGATGCTCTTCGCGATGAGTCCTTATACCTTGATGCCCATCTTGCCGTTATCGAGCAATTGCTCGCTGTATGCAAAGTCAATTCGCTCTTCGAGCTCCAGTCGATCGCGGACGAAGCTCTGCGTTCGTTTTACGGCCTAGATCTCCGTCGTTGAGCATCAGTGTGGATGGTGTTGGAATGCCAAACAAGATTAGGGCGGGTCCTAAAACCGTGAGCCTGGTTGAACGCGAAGGCGCGAGATGACCTGAAGTTCCACATCGCGTACGACGAACGCTCGCGGTGTGGTGTCACGAAATTCTGTTCCGGTTTGAAGGTCGGCAGAGAGGCTGGCCGCCTCGTGCGGTAACTACCGCAATCATCGGACTGTCAGCATCTGCGCCAGCCGTCTTTACAGACCCAGGCAAACTGCACCGCTGCTTCTACGATTTCATGCTTTTTGGGGACGCCATCGAATAGGGCCTGATGCCGTAAGTCTGTGCTGAATTGCAACTTGCGCCACAATTGCAAACTTCCCGCCGTAGTAGTTTGGCGAGGCCCGGGAAATTTCATTCGCGCTTCCCCGCGACTGCGTCGCTGCTTCTCGCCTGGGGCGCGGGCGACGTAGCCGCTCACGGTCGCCTGTGTTCCCCGGTGGTTCACGTTGGGCGCGTACATGGTGTATACGCCCCGACGGCGCACACCTCCATTCGAGTCCATTTCCGTTCGCGACTCGCCAATTCCAGCTCCGCGCCGTGTCTGTGCACATGCCGACTGCGCGTCGGCGGAGCTCTCGAATGGTCAGCAAGCCTACCGGCTCAAACAGTCCTTCTACGTCCTCGCAGTCTGATTCCCCGTCCCCCAGGTCCGTGCGGCGCTTCGCCGGCTCGGTCGAAGTCCGGCGCGTGCCGCTGCCGGCGCTGACGCTCGACCCAGCGAACGCCCGCTCGCACGACGAGCGCAACCTCGACGCCATCGCCGCGAGCCTGAAGCAGTTCGGGCAGGCCGAGCCGCTTGTGGTGCAGCGCTCAAGCGGGAAGGTGATCGGCGGCAATGGCCGCATGACCGCCATGAAGGCGCTGGGCTGGACGGAGCGCGACGTGGTCGGGCTGGACCTCGACGACACGCAGGCGACGGCGCTGGGGATCGCGCTCAATCGCACGGGCGAGCGGGCGGAGTGGGACCTGCCGGCGCTCACGACGATCCTGGAGAGCTTCAAGGGCACGGAGGTGTTCCACGCGCTCGGCTTCGACGAGAAGGAGCTGAACGCGATGCTGGACGAGGTGTTCGCGGCGGGGGAGTAGCTCGATGGGATCGTGGAGGACGGCGCGCCTGCGTTGCCGGATGCGGCGACAACGCGCACGGGTGACCTGTGGGTCTTGGGCGACCACAGGCTGTTGTGCGGCGACAGCTCGAAGAGCGAAGACGTTCAGCGCTTGCTGGTCGGCGCGCGGATCCAGCTCGTGAACATGGACCCGCCGTACAACGTGAAGGTCGAGCCACACTCGTACAGCGCGGGGTGGGCGCGCCCACTTACACGTTGCGCTGGACCGACGCCAACGGCGTGCGCCGCCAGCAATCGCCCTCGACCGACAACCGCGTGGCCCAGATGCGCTCGACCGAGATCATTCGCGCGCGCGACATGGCGCTGCACGGGCTCGGCGCGGTCGCGGGGCAGGCGATGGACTTGGGCGAGCTGCTCGACGCATCCGACGCCGACCTCGCCACGCGCGCGTGCGAGGCGCGGGTCACGAAATCGCGTCAGGCGCTGGCCCGCATGGAGGACGAGCTGCGCGCGCGCCGTGTGATGGACGTGCGGCCCGCCGACGTGCTCGCCGTGCGCGCCCGGATGCTCGCGACCGGTTCCGCGCCGCGCTCATCCGGAGCAACGACGCCGGCCTGACCGCGCAGAGGCCGCTCGTGCGCCTCGAGCGCCTGCGCGACGGCGCGCTGCGTCGGAAGAGGCGCGAGCGCAGGGCCCGCGCGCCCTGGCTCGTGCGGCCTCATCACGGCGCGAGGTACGGCACGTACTGCGGCTCGTAGAACTGAGCGCGGACGAAAGCGCGGACGTCGGCGGGTTCGGGTTCCTCCGCGAGGCCGCGCTTCCAGACCAGCTCTGCGACCGCGCAGCCGATCTCGAACGACACGGCGCGCACGGCTTCGAGCGGCGGATAGAGCGAGCCGTGGTCGAGCGATGCCTGCGGGACGAGTTGCGCGAGTCGGCGCGCGGCCACCAGGAACACCTCGTCCGTCACGCGCCGCGCGCGGCTGGCGACCAAGCCCAGGCCCACGCCAGGAAAGATGTAGGCGTTGTTGCCCTGGCCGGGAACATGCGTGCGTCCGTCGAACTCGACGGGCGCCCACGGACTCCCCGAGGCGAACACCGCCCGGCCGCACGTCCAGCGGTAGGCCTGTTCGGCGGTGCACTCAGCCTTGGAGGTGGGGTTGGAGAGCGCGAACACCAGCGGCCGCTCGTTGAACTCCGCCATCGCGCGCACGGAAGCCTCGTCGAAAGCGCCAGCCTGCGCCGAGAGCCCCAGCAGTGCGGTGGGCTGCAGCGCGCGCACAGCGCCAACCAAGTCCGCGATGGGAGCGTGCTCGTGCGCGAAGGCGCGCTTGTGCGGCGCGAGGTCGGTGCGCGCCGCGCACACCAGGCCCTTGGAGTCGACGAACCAGCAACGCGCGCGCGCTTGGTCTTCGCTCAGGCCTGCCTGCACCATGGCCGACACGATCAGTGTGGCGATGCCGACGCCCGCGGCGCCTGCGCCCAGGAAGAGCAGTCGCTGGTCCGCCAGCGCGCGGCCCGTGATGCGCGCCGACGCCTCGAGCCCGGCGAGCACGACCGCGGCCGTACCTTGGATGTCGTCGTTGAAGCAGCACACGCGGTCGCGGTGACGCGCGAGCAGGCCGAAGGCGTTCTCTGTGGCGAAGTCCTCGAATTGAATCAGCAGGCCGGGGAAGACCTCGTTGGCCGCTGCGACGAACTCGTCGACGAAGTCGCTGTACTCCGCTCCGCGCGCGCGCGGCCGCCGCACTCCGATGTAGAGCGGATCGTCGAGCAACTCGCGATTGTCCGTGCCCACGTCGAGCACGATCGGAAGGCACAGGTGCGGCGCGACTCCGCCCAGCGCGGTGTAGAGCGCCAGCTTGCCAATCGGAATGCCGATGCCGTTGGCGCCCAGGTCGCCAAGGCCCAGGATGCGCCCGCCGTCCGTGACCACGATCACGCGCACTCCGCTCTCGTTCCAGTTGCGCAGGACCGCCGCGATCCGACCGCGGTCGTCCAGCGTGAGGTACATGCCCCGCGGTCGCGTGTAGATGTGGGCGAAGCGCTTGCACGCCTCGCCCACGGTCGGCGTGTAGACGATGGGCAACAGCTCCGCAACGTGGTCGACCAGGGCGCGGTAGAAGACGGTCTCGTTGCGGTCCGCGAGTTCGGCCAAGTACAGGTAGCGCTCCAACGGGTCGGGCTTGTGCTCGAGATTGCGCATCACGCGCGCGGCCTGCTCCTCGAGCGTGAAGACTCGGTGCGGCAACAGGCCGCGCAAGCGCAGCTCCGCGCGTTCCTTCGAGTCGAAGGCGGTGCCCTTGTTGAAGCGCGGGGCGCGGAGCAGCTCGGCGCCGCGCAGGCTCGGCGGCGTCGCGCCGACAGTGGATTGGTGGCTCATCCGCGCGAGACTCGACAACCGCGAGCCCGCGCGCAACGGAGCAAAGGTCGTAGCGCGTGCGTGCCGAGGCCCGCGCCCGCGC
Organism: Planctomycetota bacterium; assembly: GCA_016795325.1. Classification (GTDB taxonomy): domain Bacteria; phylum Planctomycetota; class UBA1135; order UBA1135; genus WYBT01. The sequence goes on along the minus strand of JAEUHY010000017.1, from coordinate 176,230 downwards.
CGTGCTCGGCGCGTGCACCTGCTTCGGCGCGCGAACCCGCGCCACCCGCGTGGCCTCGCTTCCTCGCGGCGCCGTCCTATGCCCGCCACTTGCCGGGCGTCGGCCGCTCGCGTGGACGTCGTTCTCGCCCTCGAGCAGCGCGGTCGGCGGCCGCGCCGCTTCACGGAGGTGAACACGTGATCCAACGACTCGGACGCGCGTACGGGCCGGGCCAATTGAAGCTCGTGCAGCGCGGCGCTGGCGCGCCCATGTGGACCTTCAAGTGGACCGACGCCAACGGCGTGCGCCGCCAGCAATCGCTCTCGACCGACAAGCGCGTGGCGCAGATGCGCTCGACCGAGATCATCCGCGCGCGCGACATGGCGCTGCACGGACTCGGCGCGGTCGCGGGCCAAGCGATGGACCTGGGCGAGCTGGTCGAGAGCTACCTCGCCGACCTCGGCACGCGCGCCAGCGACGCGCACGTCACCAACAGCCGCCAAGCGCTCGCGCGCATGATGGACGAGCTGGGCGTGCGCCGCGTGATGGACGTGCGGCCCGCTGATGTACTTCGCGTGCGCGCCAAGCTGCTCCAAGGCGGCCTCGCGCCGCGCACCGTGAACGTGCATGTCGATCGCCTGCGCGCCGCGCTCAACTGGGCGTGCGACGCCGGGCTGATCGCCGAGAACCCGCTCGCGCGCCTCAAGCGCCTGCCCGACGGCGAGGCCCATCAGGTCAAGCGCCGCCGCGCCATGAGCGATGACGAGATCGCGCGCTTCCTCGCCGCCGCGGAGGCCGACGATCGCGAGAACGAACGCAAGCTCGCCGTCAGCGTCGAGCGCGGGCGCACGCGAGCGCAGCGCTCCGGCGGCGTGCGCATCCCGCAGGCTCCCCTGTGGCGCTTTCTGATCGAGACCGCGTGCCGCTACGGGGAGGCGCGTGCGCTCACCTGGGCCGACGTGGACCTCGCGACGCGCGTGGTCACGTTGCGCGCCGAGACCACCAAGGCGCGTAGAGCGCGCTCGCTGCCGATCACGCGTGCGATGACCGCGGAGATGGATCGGCTGCGCGAACTACGCGAGCGCGCAACAGGGCGCGCCCCTCGGCCCGTGGAGCCCGTGTTCGTATCGCCCGAGGGCAAGCCGCTCTCCGCGCCCACCAACAACGCCATGCGCGTGCTCGACCGCCTGCTCGCCGCCGCCGACATCGAGCGCGTCGACGCCCACGGCCGCTCGCTGGACCTGCACGCGCTCAGGCATACGGCGGCCTCAAGGATGGCTCGCAACGGCGCGCCGCTGGCCGTCACGCAGCGGATCCTGGGGCACTCGGATCCCAAGCTCACGGCGCGCGTGTACGTGCACCTGGGCGTGGAAGAGATGCGGGGGGTAGTCGAGAAGATCTGACACCCACCTGCACAACCATCGCGCTGTCGAAGCGCTCGTGGGCGTGCTCAAGTCTGGTTGGCAACGCGCCGCCGCCGCCGAAGTGCCCGAGCTGCGATTTCAGCTAGCAGTCGGTCGGCAGGTCGCGCTGCACGTCGAGCCGCGTGACGCTGGAGTACGCCGGAGGAAGTACTCCGACCCGCTCGACAAGGAACGCGGGCTCTGTCGGCCAAAGATCCGCATCCCAGAAGCTGGGCACGAAGTGGCTGACCAGTTCACGCAGTTGCGCCGCAGTGAAACGGTCGCGCTTGCGGTCTGCGGTGAACCACGAAGGATCTTCACTTGGAAGCGGCTCCCCGAATCTCTCGTCGACCCACCGACCGCCATCGTTGGCGACGGCGATGGAGCGATATGGACTCAGGTTGGCGCGATGGGCTTGGACAATCCGGGCTCCGTAGCGTCGGCTTTGACCTTTCCCAAGATCTGGCGTGCAGGTGACCCTGAGAGCACTGCATCCAAGACGGAGCGAGAGCATCGGAACGATGGACGACATGTCGCTCCCCCGCCAGTCGTTCGTGAAGCACGCGGTCCAGCCTGCGGGCGCTGGCGCGAATAGCACCTTGGTTGTCACTGCTCGCGCGAGCGGTTCAAGCCTCTCGAGGTGAGTCTCGAGCCCACCTGCGGGCAGGACGTTGGCCTGCAGGCTCGAGCCACTGCCGCTGACGACGGGCTGCATCCAACTCACGTAGTCGGTCGCGCAGTCCGACGCACTGCGCTGGAACAGCCCAGCGGTATCTGTGATGGGGCGGAACCGATCTTTCAGCAGCAAGTTAGTTCACCGTCTTGAGCACCACGTTGCCGTTCCGGTCATTGGCGGCAATGCGTGCCTCGCGCCCGGGGCCTCCCGTTGACGAAGTCGCATCGTACCCAATGTGCACGCGCCTACCGTTCCGTGCACCGGGGCGTGGCGGAGATGCGCGGGGTGGTGGAGACGGCGGGTGCGTAGGCGCGTCGGTGTGCGACGGTCACCCGGCCCAACTGCCCACGATGTTGCCACCCCGCTGGTAGCTTCTCATGCCCATGACACTCGGCCGCACGATCCGTAGAGCGCTTCTGATTGCTGTGGCCGTCGTCGCCTTCGTGATTGTGCGCTCCATCGTCTGCTTCTTCCTCGTGTTCATGGGCGGTCGTCACGCTCGATCGTTCGACTCCGGTGAATGGCGAGCCGGCTGGACTTGCCGCTGCACGCCCATCCGCCAGCAGATGGCGCAGGATCTGGTCGATCGTCGAGTCCTGGCTGGCGCGTCGAAGGAACGCGTGATCGAGTTGCTCGGCGAGGCGGATCGAGATCCGTGGTTGCTGAAGGAGCAGCCTCGTTTGAGTGGTTCGATGATCTATGAACTCGGACCGGATCACCTTGGCGTCGACCGCGAGTGGCTCGTCGTCCAGTTCGGCGAAGACGGAAGGGTGTTGAGCGCCTTGGTCGGTACGGACTAGCAACGAGTAGTCGCCCGTTGTCGCTTCGGGGCCAAGCTGCGATCGGCGCTCGACCTAGCGCCGTCTCGCGCTACGCCCGCTGCACGGAGCCGCGCGTGGGCGCGCCGCGGGCGCATCCGATCGCGTGTTCTTGAGCCCCGAGGCGGCGGACTGGAGTGCGCCCACGAACAACGTCGCGCGCGTCCTGCGCCGCGCGCTCGAACGCGCTGGCATCGCGCGGCTCAACGAGGCGGGGGAGAAGCTCGACCTGCACGCCTTGCGCCACAGCGCAGCGACCCAGTGGGCGCGCAGGGGCGTCCCGATCGTCCACGCGCAGGCGCTGCTGGGGCACTCGGACGTGCGGCTCACGAGCCGGGTGTACACGCACTTCGCGGTCGAGGATCTGCGCGGGGCCGTCGAGGGCGTGGCGGGGTAGGTCGCGGGCGCATCCTGCGGCATAGCGACCCGAAGCTCACCGCGCGCGTGTACGTGCACTTGGGCGTGGAGGAGATGCGGGGCGTGGTGGAGCGGGTGCGTGGGTCGCCCGGTTCTTGACTTCGCGTGACCCGATTCGCTGTCGGCTACTCGATTGCGACGTCCCCGTTGTCCTCTGTCTCGCTCGGAGGGTGAACGTACCGAACGGCGGCGGCGTGTACTCCGATTCCAACAAAGACCAAAATGGGCCAGCGGTCCATCTGCTGTAGTAGCGGAGTGACCAGCAATGCGAATGCAGCTGTAAGCGCGGCGGCCCACCGGATCTGCCATCGGTAGGCTACGATTGATATGAAGGCAAACGTCAGCCCGCACAACCAACTCACGGCCGTTCGGTAATGCGCTGCGTGGCCCACAATGCCCGCGTCGCAGAGAAAGAAATATGCCGAAACGCCCACGAGCAATAGAACGAAAAAGCGAGCCGGGCTCGATGTGCGAGAGCCATCATTGACTTCGGCATAGCCATGCCGATCTACCACTCGAGAGCGCAGCTTGACGGCTAGTCCGTACACGCCAGCATAGAAGAGAAGCAGAGGAACTGCCAGGCGTTCGAACCACGACTGACTACTTTCGCCCAGGAAGCTTACGCGTGGGTCCTGTGGATCGTAACGAACAGTCACGCTCTCACCCACTGGGATCCAAGCTTCATCGCTTCCGTTGACGACAGCGCCATCATCGGTGATAAAGCTGTACTTGACAGTCGCCGGCTCACCGTCGTCACGGCTCCGGAACCCTGGGGAATTCGCGGTGACACGGCCCACCGCCGTGGCAGTCGCGGCGCTTGCTTCACGCAACTGCTCTCCCACTTGCTGATGAAGAATAAGCACAGCCCAGGCCAAGAGCACTGCGCACCAGCCGAGCGAGTTCCAATCGCGTTTCACATGGGAAGTGTACCGTGCCGCCGCACGGCTGAGGTGCTCGTCTCGATCGTGGTGAACGTCGTAGCGATGCCTACAGTTGCCCCCCAACGTCCACAAGTCGGCGCTAGGCTCGTTCGTGGCCGGCTGAGTCGAACGTTCACGTTGTACGCCGGTGACGACGCGTAGTGGATCCTGGTCGTCTCGAGTCCGGCGACCGCGAATGGTGCCACGGATGGGCACGGGCCGTTGCCCGCGACAAGGCTCCCCCGATCGCGCGCGCGCCGGTACCATCACGCCCCACCCCCAGGTAGCTCGCCGCATGCCGAAGTCCACGCCGTTGGCCGATGAGGTCGCCAAGGTCGCTGAGCGCGTCCGCAAGGCTACGAAGGGCAAGCTCAACGAGCAGAACACCAAGGCGTCGATGATCGAGCCGGTGCTGCGCGAGTTCGGCTGTTCCCTGCGCCGACTTCTTAACCGATACGCTCCCCACCTGCACATCGCCGCCCCATGCCTACCTGTTTCTTGATTCAACCCTTCGACAACGATGCGTTCGACCGTCGCTGTTCGGAGGTCATCAAGCCTGCTGTTTCTGCCGCCGGCCTAGTTCCGTACCGCGTCGACGAAGATGCGGGCGCTGCGGTGCTGATCGACGCTATTGAGCAGAACATTCGCGGCTCCGCGCTTTGTCTTGCCGACGTGACGACCAACAACCCGAATGTGTGGTTCGAGTTAGGGTTCGCGATCGCATCCGGCAAGGAGGTCGTTCTCATCTGCTCGAAGTCGAGGGAATCTAGGTTCCCCTTCGATATTCAACACAGGAAGATCATTCAGTATTCGACGGAATCCCCGAGCGATATGGAGCAGCTCAAGCATGCATTGGTGACGCGCTTGAAGGCTCTTGTGGCCAAAGCGGGCAGCAATGAGCGGATGGCGATTCAGCCAACACTTGCTCCCATCGAGGGCCTGGACCAAATGCAGATAACCGCATTGGCAGCAATTGCGGCAAGCGCTGATATCCCAGACTCGCCTGTGTCCGCAAGTCAAGTCAAAAGGGACATTGAGAATGCAGGCTTCAACGCCTTGGCCGCGAATGTCGCGTTGCAGCAGCTTGCGAATAACGACTTGGTGCAGCTCTTGCAAATCGACGATCAGTACAGCGATGGGCCGTACTGGTGCTACAAGCTCACGGACTCGGGTTGGTCTTGGATTCGCGCCAATCTACGAGTGTTAAACCTCAAGTCGGAGCCAATTCGGCGACAGCAGGCGCGTGGTGACGAAATGCCGTTCTAGTGTCGTTGCATCCGCCGAAACGGACTCCAGCGAAAGACGGAGTGTTACGGATTCGGTGTTGTTTCGCCCGATGGTAATGTAGTGCTAGGCTTCGGAGCGTCAGCCATTTCCACGGGGGCTCGGGCAGTCTTGCGCAACTTGTCAGTGGAGCGGCTCACCCGCCGCGCGCGTCACGGTCATCGGCTCACGGGCGGACGGGAGCTTGCCCGCGACGAAAGGGTGGAGCTTCTGGATGTACCGCGCGAGCGATGGGGGCGAGCAGGAGACCGACGACGCGCGGCAGGGCGTACGAAATCGTTCGCCGATCGACACGTCTGGCACCCGGTCGCGGCGGCACAAAAAACTACTTCCGCTCGGCGTAGTCCGAGTGATCCGCCTTAACACACGTTGCGAATTTCCATGCTTCCCAGGCGAATAACCACACCAAAAAGGCGAGGATTCCGCCGCCCGCCGCGCTGCCCAAGAGATGCCGGCGATACACGGACTCGGTGACGTCGCGTGATCCGTAGTCGTCATCGATGGTGCCCGGGCCCTCGTGGGCCAGCCCCTCAGCGACCAGGGCTCCGGTCATAATCGTGAAGTACAATCCAAGCGCGGTTGCTGCGCCCGCTAAGCCAGCATTGCGCTCTTGCCCTTGTAACTTCCAAATACTAACAACGGTCGCGATTGCAAGGCCAATGATCAGCGACGACCTAAATGCTCCGTTGGGAAGATACGCGAAGCTCAGCACGAGCATCGATGTTGGAGTGGCCCCGCGGATTACGGCTGTGAACAGCAGCTGCTTCATGTTTCTAGATGTTCAGCGGAGCATGAGCCACGGACTACGGCCAACTCAAGCGTCGGAGAGTTCGAGTTTCGCGGCAACTGAAGCGGGCCGGACGTTCTTGCGGGTGTCACGAAACGCGCTTCCACTGTGGTGTCACGAAATTCCCTTCCGCTTTGAAGGTCGGGACAGAGGCTGGCCGCCTCGTGCTCTTGTGAGCAGGCGGTGCTGCCCGAGTGTGCTGTAGATCGCGTCGCGCTCCGCCATGCAGCGAGCACGCCCGTGCGGGGGGGCGGCCACTGCTCCAGCGAGCGCGGCGCATGTATCGCGGTAGAAGCGAGCACGACGCACGTGATCCTCAGCGTGGGGCGCGATTCTCTCAAGCTCGTCTGGCGTCAGGCCGCCTCGATCCCGGCGCGGCGTGTGCGCGTTGAGCGTGCACTCGACATCGCTGTAAGTTCCGGTCCTATCGCCGGGCACGCCGACGGCTGCGGGGGCACCGTCGAAGTTCGCGCTGGCGGACGCGCCGGTGGCCTGATCGTGGCGAAGTCGCGCAGCCTCGAACTCAGCCGAACAAATAGATCTCACGAGCGCGACGGGCGCGAGAGCACGAACCCGTTGGGAGACGGAAGTCTTGACCACTGACGTGAGATCCGATCTGGTCAGTCGCACAACGTGAACCTCAGCCCATCGCTCAGGTTCGTCTGCTTGGGCGCGCCGGGATCGCGGAACCAGCCCTGTGCGTAGATGACCTGCCCCGCGACGTACGGGCTGCCGAGAGCGCCTGAGTTCGCGGCACGCCACGCGTTGAAATCTAGGCGCAGTTCACCGTTGCACTGGCCGGCCGTCCCGCCCGACTGACGATCGCCCGTGCGCTGGATGGGGAACGCCACGCACTTGTAGCTGCTACTGCCGGGAGCCCACGGTGTCGCTAGCGGATAGAAGCCGTAGAAGATGGTGCCAAAGCGCTTGCCTGGGACGTTGCTTACGACGATGTCGAAGCCGCTCGCCGATTGGGAACTTGGTGCGCCGACGCTACCGATGGCGGGGACGCAGCCGTGGACCGTGGAACCTGCGGTGCAGTAGGTCGCGATCAACTCGCAGCCGGGTCCCGTGAGCGCGAGCGCGTGGAGCGTTCCAGCCGACATCTGCACGTATGGCTGGCCGTCCGGCGAAGCAGGGACGTTCAGTTGGAGTTCCGTGTTGCGCCCGATGGCCGTGATCACCCCGTCAGCGCGAAGCCCGGCAGTGAAGTACGCGCCTGCCGAAATCGCGACGTACGGGGATCCGAACGACGGTGTGGCGAGGCAACATTCGCCGTCAGAGTTCGATCCCCAGGCAATCGTCGACGCGTCGTCAAGCGTCCCGATGGCGTGGTAGAGGCCCGCCTCGATGCGCACGTAGCGCCGACCCGCTGGAGGCTGTATCGGCGTGCTTTGTCCATGGTTGTTTTCGCCGACCGCCACTACGTTGCCGTCGCTGCGCAGTAGCGCAGTGAAATGAGCTCCAGCCGTGGCGGCCACGTAACTCACGCCAGGTCCCACGGCGGGCACGTTGCACTGACCGAATCCGTTGTGGCCCCACGCGACCGCCGCGCCGTCGCTGCGTACTGCCACCGAGTGCAGATTGCCTGCGGCGATCGACGTGTAGACGACGCCCGACGGCAGGGCGGGCACGGCGTGCTGCCCCAGCGCGCTTTGACCCCAGACGATGATTGAGCCATCGTCAAGCAACGCGAGCGCGTGCGCGCCGCCAGCGGCGATTCTGCTCGCCCGCACGCCCGCCGGGAGCACCGGCGCATTGGCCTGACCGTCGATGTTGTACCCCCAGGCGAGGAGCGATCCGTCGTCCAGCAGCGCAACGCTGAACAAGTTACCGGCGGACAGAGCGGTCACTGTTCGCCCGAGCGGTAGAGGTGGCACGGCGGCCTGCCCGTAGGTGTTGTTGCCCCAACCGACGACTGACTGCGCTGCAACGACGCGGACCTGCACACACGTTGCCGCCACGAGCGCGAATTGGGACAGGATGCGAGCGAGCATGTTCGACCTTTCAGGTAGGACGAGTGGAACCGCAGTCCCCGATCCTGTCCACCCGCCCCAGTGCGAATACGCGGCGCTCGGGCGCGCGGGGGGCAGCCGTGGACGCTGCAGTGCGCGGGCGGGCGGCGTGCGCCAGATCGCGCCGCGGGCGGCCGTGTGGGCAACCGGGGCGCGGCGACGGCCTGCGCTTCGAACGCGGCTCGCCGTCCACGCCGGTGCAGTGCAGCAGGTCGAGGTGCACGCGCTCGCCGCCGCGCGGGATGCTCCATCGCAGGATGGAGCGGGCGAAGGGGATCGAACCCTCGACAGCAGCGTTGGGAACGCTGTGCTCTACCGCTGAGCTACGCCCGCACGTGAGGTGCGCCTGCTGCCTGGGCCACGGGTGGTCGCGCGTGGGTGCGACATTACCGCAACTCGCCGCGCGTCCGCCGGGACGCTTGCGCAGGAACGCCTAGTTTTCTCGGAAGGAACTGCGAGCGGCCGCTGGTAGGCCTTCAGCTTGGGAAGCTGACACTCTACCAACTGAGTTACGCCCGCAGAGTTAGGGGCGATGGTAGCGCGGCGGCTGGCGGTTGGGGAAGGGCGCGCCGCCGCGGGTGGCGTGAGCTCAGCATGCGCCGCTGAGCTCGGGTCCGCGACGGCGCGGTGAGTGAGCGCAAGGGGCGTTCCGGGGCGCGGGCGCGTGTGTGCGGGCCGGGCGGCGTGTGGTACGGCCAGATTCTGGACTGGGCGTCCGGGAAGTGCGGTCGCCTGCGAGAGGCGGGCGCGCGCCGCAAGCGCTGAGCGAGCGCACATCGCGAGCGAGAAGCGAGCGAGTTGCGAAACACGCGACGCGCAACTCGCGGCGCCGAGTGCGTGGAGCGGTCTCCACGCCGAGCGAGATGGCGAAGCTGAGGGCGCGCACACAGCAGCGCGCGCGCGCGGAAAATCACGCGATCAGCGCCCGGTCAACCGAAGCAGGCCAACCGAAGCGCGCGAGCCGACGCAAGCGGGCTGAAGCAGGCGGGCTGAAGCAAGCGAACCGATGCGCGCGAGCCAAAGTGCGCTCGGGCCGACGCAAGCGAGCCGAAGCAGGCCAACCGAGGCACGCGAGCCGATTCACGCGCGCCAACGCAAGAGCCCCGAGTCAGGCGAGCCAAGTCACTCGCGCAGGCTCACGCCCGAATGCGCGCGAGGAAATGCTCGGCGGCTTGTTGCAGGTCGCCGGAGTGGCGCTCGAGGTTGGTGGAGGCCTGGGTGAGTTCGCCGATGGCGGCCGAGGTTTGGGAGGCCGCTTGGGAGACGTGGTCGACGTTCGAGGCGACGGCGTCGGTGCGCTGGGCGGCGCGCTGCATGGAGGCCGAGATTTCCTTGGTCGCGATGGCTTGCTGCTCGACGGCCGAGGAAATCTCGGAGGCGCCGGTGTTGATCGTGGCGATGGTCTGCGAGATGCGCGCGATGGCTTGGACGGCCTCGGTGGTCGAGGACTGGATGGCCTGGATGTGCCCGCCGATCTCCTCGGTCGAACGTGCGGTCTGTTTGGCGAGGTTCTTGACCTCGTCGGCGACCACGGCGAAACCGCGGCCGGCCTCGCCCGCGCGCGCGGCCTCGATCGTGGCGTTGAGCGCGAGCAAGTTGGTCTGCTCGGCGACCTGGTGGATCAGGCGCAGCACGCTGCCGATCGTGCGCGAGAGCTCGGCGAGTCCGCCGATCACTTGCGTGGTGCGCTGCGCTTCCTGGGCGGCCGTCGACGCGACCGCGCTCGCGTCGCGACTGCGGCGGCCGATCTCGGCGGCGGTTGCGGTGAGCTCCTCGGAAGCTGCGGCCACGGACTCGATCTCGGCCGCGAGTTGTTTCGTCGAGTCGGACACGCTCGTGACCTGCGCGAGCGCGTCGGAGTTGGCGCGTTCGATGCTCTGCGCCGAACCGTTGCACAACCGCGCGGCGCCGGAGACCGAGCCGACGACGTCCTTGAGGAAGCGGTCGAACTCGCCGGCCAGCTGCTGGCGGCGCGTGTGCGTTTCGGAGAGCGCGAGCGACTGGCGGCGCATGGATTCGCTCGCCCCATTGATCGCCGTCGCCGCGTGGCGGTAGCTGCCGCTCATGCCGCGCAGCACGAATTTGCGGTGGAATTCGCCCTTGCCCGCGCATTCGAGCGCGACGCGCGACTCGCGCACGTAGGCGTCGATGATGTCGAGCGCGTCGTTGACCGAGCCGAGCGTGCGCGTGAGCCGCGCGTCGCCGAGCGCCTCGATGCCGCACAAACGCGCTTCGAGCTCGCCGCGCGCAGCGCTTTCACACACCTGCGCGACGTTCGCCAGCCACGTTTCGTACAGCGCAACCTTGGCGCGCAGGCTCTCGAGCTCGGATTCCGAGCCGAGCAGTTCCCCCGCGCCGAGCGAGTTGGAGGACGAGCTGCGGCTCGCGTTCGAAACGGAAGTGGCGGGAAGTGCGGACTGGGTCATGACTGCTTCTCGGAGAGCGCGAACACCCACTGGTCGTACGTCAGTCCGGCGCGCTGCAACGTGCTCATCAGCAACTTGGTGCTCGCCGCGATGGCTTCGCGCGGGCTGGAATGTTGGCGCTCCTCGCTGAGGAGTTCGCGGTACAGGGCGCTGGCCGCGTCGATGGCGGCGCGCTCGGGCGCGCGCCGGTTGGAGTGGTAGCCCACGACCGCGCCCGTCTCGTCGAAGCTCGGCGTGACGTGCGCGAGCACCCAGTAGTGGTCGCCGTTCTGCGAGAGGTTGACGACGTAGGCGAAGATCTCGCGGCCGGACTTGAGCGTGTCCCACAAGAGCTGGAACACGCAGCGCGGCATGTCCGGGTGGCGCACGATGCTGTGCGGCGCGCCGAGCAGCTCGGCCTCGCTGTAACCAGCCAGACGCACGAACACGCGGTTGCAGTAGGTGATGCGCCCGGCGAGGTCGGTCTTGCTGACGATCAGCTCGTTCTCGCCCAGGCGCCGTTCGCGGCCGGTCGGCGTGGGGCGGGCGAGCAGCGGACGCGGCGCTGCGACGGTCTCGGCGACGCCGGCGGAGACTTGGGGTGCGGTGCTGGGCATGGCGAGTGGGGCGCAGCGAGTTGGACGAGGGGCTCGCGTGGCCCGCACTCATCGGCGTTTCAGGGCTGGAATTGAGTGCGCTGAAGTGCGCACGATCAGGAGCGCCCAAATTTGGTTCTCGCGCCCGCGGTGTGGGGTGCGGGAGAGTTCGCGGCGGTGGCGGTGCGGCGCCACCGACCGTGAGCAAAACGCGAGCGGGCCCCCGTCGCGTCGAGCGAAGGGAGCCCGCTGTGAGTGAGCTGACGCTCGGCGCGCGTCAGTTCCCGAGCGCGTGCGTCACTGCACGCGGATCACGTCGGAGACGTTGATCGGCGTGCCGTCGAGCAGCTGGCCGGTCAGGCGGATCGGCACGAGCGTGCCGCTCGGCAGACCACCCAGATCGAAGGCGCGCTTGAGCATCCAGTTGGGGACCGTGATGGTCGCGTCGCTGTACGTCTCGGGGCCGGCCGTGTTGCAGCCGCCCGCCGGGCCGTAGTAGGGGCGCGTCACGTCGTGCGACTGGAACGGCAGGTTGTGCAGGCGCAGCGGGAGGCCGACGCCGTCGGCGCGGCGCAGCTCGAGCGACGGGCGATCGACGTTGCCGGGCAAGCTGTGCAGCCAAGTGCCGACGAGCGTGAGCTTCGTCGCGCCCGAACCGTTCACGGCGACGTTGTTCGGGCACTGACCGGGGTTGACGTCGAGCGTCATCGCGCCGGTCTGACCGGTCGGCGAGAGCAGCGTGATGATCTGCGTGCACATCTCGTGCGTGCCGCAGTTGTCCGTCAGCATCCACACGCGCGTGATGATCGCCTCGGGCGCGTGCGGGTTCTGCGGCGTGTTCGTGACGACGCTCACGTCCTGGTAGGTCAGCGATTCGCCGCCTTGGCCGCAGTTCGTGGTGTAGGTCGGCGTGCCCGTGTTCGCAGGCAGCGTCTGACCGGCCGCGATGCCGCCGTTCCAGATCTCGGTGAAGTCGGCCGCGCAGATCAGCGTCGCCGCACTGCAGCAGTCGACCGAGAGGTCGAACAGCACCGGCGAGACGCTCGAGTTCGGCGAACGCGTGAGCGTCGCGCGCACTTCGAGGAAGCGGCCGGCGAGGGCGCCGCCACACAGGGACTGGCCGTTCGCGACGGGCACGAAGCTCGCCTGCGGAAGGTTGACGGTGCTGTCGGCGGCGCGGATCTCCACGCTGACGGAAGTGCCCGCGGGCTCTTGCGAGTTCCACGACACCGTGCCCCAGGCCTGGCCGATCGCGCCGCTGTCCTTGATCACGGTCCACGAGCCCGAGGGCGACGTGGTCGCGTTCACGAAGCCGGTCATGTCGGAGTAGTTGTAGGGCACCGCGCCGGGCCCCAGATCGACGATCAGGTCGACGGCGCCCGTCGGGAAGCCGCCGCCGCCGAGCGGACCGGCGTTCGGGTCGATGCGCATCGCCTGGTTGCTGCCGTAGCAGGCGACCCACACCTTGCCGTTGGCGTCGACCGCGACGCCCGTGGGGCTGTTGCCGTTCACACCGTTCAAGGACAGCGCGACGTTGCCGACCAGCGTTCCGTCCGTGCGCAAGTGGCCGATCGTCGTCGCGCCGAACAGCGCGTGGGCGACCCACACGTTGCCGTTGGCGTCGACCGCGCAGCCCTGCGCCGTGCCGGCGCCGTGCGGGAAGATGTTGAGGCACGCGCCCGCGGGGCTGAGCTTGCCGATGTTGCCGAACAGCTGCGTGTGCCAGATCTCGCCCGTGTTCGGGTCGACGCCCAGGCCGTAGTCGCCGCAGCCGTTGCCGATCACCGTGCCCGTGCCGGTGGCCGGGTCGTAGCGCAAGAGGCCGCTGCCGCCGCGCGCCGACCACAGCACTCCGTTCTGGTCGACGAGGCCGCCGTAGCCGCCCGCGGCGAGGTTGAACTGCGTGCCGGGGATCGGTTGACCGGTGACGCCGTCGAGCTTCTCGTGGTCCTGGTCGTTGAGGCCGCCGGTCCACACGTCGTTGTTCGCGTCGATCGCGACGGTGCGCGCGGCCGAGCCGTTGATGCGCGTGTAGTTGATGATGCACTCGTCGTCGGCCGTGCTCACGCCGCCGGCGCTGTCCGCGCCGCCCGTGTTGCTCCAGGCGAGGATGTTGCCCAGGCCGCGCGAGGTGCGGATCAAACCGTCGCCGTCGCGGTCCGCGCAGGTCGAGTACAGGAACGGACCCTGCAGGTATTCGCCGTTGGGGTTGGGCGTGAAGGCGCCGCTGGTCGGGTCCTTGTCGCCGCGCGTGCCGCCGATCACCAGGCCCACACGCGTCACCGAACCGCGCGGCTCGCCGTTGAGGAAGCCCGTTTCGGCGCGGTTGGACACCCACACGTTGCCCTGCTGGTCGACGGTGGTGCGCGAGGGATCGCGGCCCATGGTGTCGGGCGCGGTGAAGTACTCGCCGAGGATCGCGCCGGTGTTGACGTCGATGCGCACGATCGTGCCGCGCGCCGAGCAGGCGACGTTGACGAAGGGCAACGAGGCGGTGCCGATGTTGAGCTGGAGCTGGTCGCTGTTCGGGCTCGCGTTGTTGACGTTGAGCGAGACACCGAGCGCGAAATCAGCGTCGGTCGTGTAGGTCTGCGAACAGTTCTGGGCGCTGGCGGGAGCGACGCTCAGGGCGAGCGCGCCGAGCGCGATCAGCAGCGGTCGATGCGTGGTGGACGTCATGGGGGAGTACCTGGACAAGAGTGGGAGGTCGATCCGAAAGCGACGGGCGAGTTCCCGCGCCGCGGGCGTGTGCACCGCACGTCCACGGAGTCGAGCATCGCACGATGTCGCGAAAGCGCCAGTCGCCGAAGTGGGCAAACGCGCGTACGGCGACGGTCGAAGCCGCTGCCGCGAGCGCGGCGCCGGCGCCGCAACCTCCGGCAACGCAAAGCGCCGCAGGGCGTGATCAGCTTTCCCCGAAAAACGTGCGCGCCGCGCACGGGATTGCGTTCGCGCCGCCCCGGCGACCACTCGCGCCCGCCGTCCGGGCCGGCGGGGACCCAGGGGTATACTTCGCCGCTTCCTCCGCCCAGCACCTCGTCAGGCGCTCACCAACCGTCCGGACGGGCCCGCGGAACGACCCGCCAGCTCTGCGCACACCCCGACCGCCGCTCGACAGCGCCTCTCTCCGGATGCACGCAATTTCTTCCCGACTGACGCCTGTGAGGGCTCGCCGCCCGCGGGGCCTCGGACCGCGCAGCGTGCTCGCGGCGCTGTGCGCCCTGCTCGTGGCGGCGTGCGGCGGCGACGACAAGCCGCCGCGGCTCGAGCGGCCGAACATCGTGCTCATCACGATCGACACGCTGCGCGCGGACCACCTGGGCTGTTACGGCTACTTCCGCGACACGAGCCCGGTGATCGACGCGCTCGCCAAGGAGTCGCTGGTGTTCGACCAGGCCTACGCGGTGATGGCGACCACGCTGCCCAGCCACGCGTCGATGCTGACCTCGCGTTATCCGCTCGAGCACGGCATCACCGCCAACGCGATGCACGGCGGCAATCCGTTCGGCTGGAAGCCCGACATGCTCTCGTTCGCGCAGGTGGCGAAGGAGGCGGGCTACGCGACGGCCGGGTTTGTCAGCGCTGCGCCGCTCAAGACCAGTTCGGGCATCCACGCGGGCTTCGACGCGTGGGAGGAGCCGGAGAAGGTGGAGTGCAAGGCCGAGGAGACGATCGACCACGCGCTCGAATGGCACGCCAAGAAGCCGGCGGGGCCGTACTTCCTGTGGGTGCACCTGTACGACCCGCACTGGAAGCACACGGCGCCGCCGCCGTTCGACCGGATGTTCCACACCGACGAGCCCGATCCCAAGCTCGAGGCGTGGCTGGCCGAGCGCCGCATCGGCGAAGCGGCCACGCGCGGCGGCGCGCCCGAAGCGACGCGCACGCGCGATGCGATCAACGCGTACTGCGGCGAGATCCGTTACGCCGACACGCAGGTCGGGCGTTTGCTCGAGCGTTTGCGCACGAGCGGCGATCTCGAGCGCAGCGTGCTCGTGCTGACGTCCGACCACGGCGAAGGCTTGAACCAGCACGGCTGGACCGCGCACGGCCTGGTGTGGGACGAGCAGTTGCGCGTGCCGCTGCTGATGCGCTTTCCGAGCGCCGTGGGACTCGCGCCCAAGCGCGTCGACACGCTCGTGTCGCTCGTCGACATGCTGCCGACGGTGCTCGCGCGCATCGAACCGTTCGAGGCGCCGTCGTACCGGCGTTTCCTCGCGCAGGCGACCGGCGCCGACGTGTTGACCGCGGCGTTCCGCGAGCGGCCGTTGCTGGGGCAGCGCACCGGGCGCGAACTGCCGGAGGATCCGGGCGAGACGTACGCGGTGACGACGCGCGAGTGGAAGTTCATCCAGCAGGATGGCGCCGAGGATCAGCTCTTCGATCGGCGGCGCGATCCGCACGAGCTCGAGAACCTCGCCGCGCGCCAGCAGCCGGTCGTGCAGAGCGTGCGCAAGATCAAGGACGTGATGGTGCGCGGCCACATCGCTCGCGGCGCGGCGGCGGGCGACGCCACGGCCGGTGCGCTGGATCCGCAGCAGATCGAGGATCTCAAGGCGCTGGGTTATCTGGGCGGCGACGACGGGCGTTCGCAGTTCGAAGCCGAAGACAAGGACAAGAACAAGGACGAGCCGCGCACGGCGCCGACGGAACAGGGCGGCGGCGAGAAACCGCGCGAAGGCGCGCGGCGGGCGGGCGGGCGCGAGGAGCGCTGAGTGCCCGACCAGGCCGCGGCCTCGACGCGCGCGCCGCGGCGGTGGCTCGCCGTGCTCGTGCTGCTGCTCGCCGCGCTCGGAGTGCGCCTGGGCGCGCTCGCGCTCGGGCGCGACGCCGTGGCGTGGAACGACCAGGTCACGTACCTGCAGCGCGCCGAGGACCTGCTCGACGGCAAGGGCTACACCGGCTCGTACCAGTCGTGGGCGCGCCACAAGGGCGAGCACCAGCTGGAGACCTTGCCGCGCTACCTGGGCGCGTACCAAGCGCCGGGTTATCCGCTGTTCCTCGCGGGCGCGATGAAGCTGTGCGGGCGCGACGTGTTCTGGGCCAAGCTCGCGCAGGTGCTGCTCGGCGCGGCGACGACGTGGTTCGTGTACGCCATCGGGCGCGACGCGTTGTCGCACGGCGCAGGACTCGCCGCGGGCTGGCTCTACGCGCTCGATCCAACCTTCGTCGCCTTCACGCACCTGGTCTTCAACGAGACCGTGTTCGTGTTCCTGTTCGTCGCGGGACTGTGGCTGTGGATGCGTCCCGGTGCGCGTGGGCTTGGCGCCGCTGCGCTCGCCGGAGTCGTGTTCGCCGCTGCGGCGTACGTGAAGAGCTCGCTGCTCTACCTGCTGCCGCTGCTCGTCGTGTGGCGGCTGTGGCGCGAGCGCGCAAGTTGGCGCGCTGCGGCCAAGCACGCGCTCGTCGCGGCGCTTGCATGGAGCGCATGCATCGCGCCGTGGACCGTGCGCAACTACGAAGTGCACGGCGGGTTCGTGCTGATGGACTCGAGCGGGCCGTTCAACCTGTGGCGCGGCAACCAGCCCAACGCGTACCAGCGCCGGCGCCGCGACGCCGACGCGAACACACGTTTCGCGCCGCCGTTTGCGGCTTACGTGCATTCGCCGGTCGCGGAAGTCGGCGGCGGCGCGTTGACGGACGTCGCGCGCAGGCTGTTCGCCACCGACACGCCGAGCGATCTCGAGTGCATGCAGGCCGCGACGCACCAGGCGCTCGAGTACTCGCTCGAGGACCTGCGCTGGACGGCGGAGCGCACGGTGTACAAGGTCGTCGACACCTGGAACCCGACCTCGTTCGTGATGCGCCACCTCGAGCGCGATGGCTACGGCCCGACACCGGCCTGGGTGCGTGTGACGTTGAGCTGGGCCTGCGTGCTCAGCTACCTGCTCGTGGTGGTGCTTGCGATCCCAGAACTCTGGCGCCAACGCCGCACGGCCCTGGGCGGCATGGTGCTGCTGCTCGTGTACTACTACACGGCCATCCACGCGCTCACCTTCGGCATGACGCGCTTTCGCCTGCCGGTCATGCCGTTTCTGATGTTGCTCGCGGGGGCCACGTTGGCGCGAGTGTGCGTTCGCCTGTGGTCAAGCCGCTGGGCCAGCGCGCGAGTCGGGGGTAGCGTTAGAGCATGAGACGGACTCTGGGCTTGGGCTTCCTGGCGCTCGCCGCAGCCAGCGTTTTCGTGGCCTGCGGCGGCGGTGAGCCCGCGGCGCCGCGCCCGAACGTGATTTGGATCGTGTGGGACACGGTGCGCGCCGACCGGCTCGGCGTGTACGGCTACGAGCGCCCGACGACGCCGAACCTCGACGCCTGGGCCAAGGGTGCGCGGGTGTTCGAGGACTGCATCTCGCCGGGCAGTTGGACCGTGCCGTCGCACGCTTCGATGTTCACCGGGTTGCTGCCCACCGAGCACGGCGCGGAGTGGGGCTCGGAGCGGGTCGACGACGAGCTGGTCACGATCGCGGAGTTGCTGCAGGGCAGCGGCTACCAGACCTTCTGCTGGACCGCGAATCCGCACGTTTCGTCGGCCGAGAACTCCACGCAGGGCTTCGAGGTCGAGCAGCATCCTTGGGACGAGGCGAGCATCGAACGGGCGTGGGCGATCTTCGACACCAAGCGTGCGTTGTTTCCTGCTGACTCGCCGCTGCGTTCGCGCGGCGAACGCAGCAAGGACATCAACTGGGCGCTGAAGGCGGCGGGGGAGCTGGGCCAGGAGGGTCTGCTGAAATGGCTCGGCGGGCGCGATCGCAAGCGGCCGTACTTCGCCTTCCTCAACTACATGGAGGCGCACCGTCCGCTGATTTCACCGCCGGAGTTCCGCGAGGCTGTGATGACCCCCGAAGAGGTCGCCGCGTCGTACAACTCCGACGTGTCGTGGGGCGACACGTGGGGATACTGCTTCGGGCTGGTCGAGGTCGCGCCGCAGGATCTGCACCTGCTCGCGCGCAGCTACGACGCGGGAATTCGCGAGCTCGACCACCTGTTCGGCGAGCTGATGCGCGCGCTCGAAGCCGCGGGGGAGCTCGACAACACGTTGATCGTGCTCACCTCGGACCACGGCGACCACCTGACCGAGCACCACCTGCTCGACCATCAGTACTCGGTTGCGCAGGTGCTCGTGCGCGTGCCGCTGATCGTCAAGCACCCCACGCTCTTCCCGCCGGGCCGCGAGGCGCGACCTGTGATGAGTATGGACCTGTTTCCGACGCTGGTGGAACTGAGCGGCGCGCGCGCACCGCGGCAAGGCGTGCAGCACGGCCGCAGCCTGCTCGATCCGGCCGAAAAGCGCGCTCGCATCACGCAGTACACCAAGAGCTATCCCAATCCCCTCGTGGGGGCGCGCAAGAACTTCCCCGACGCGGACCTCGCGCGCTTCGAGCGCGGGCAGATCTCGATCGTCGACCGGCCGTGGAAGCTCGTTCAGCCGCTCGGCGCCGCGCCGCAGCTCTTCAACATCGTCGACGATCCGTACGAAACGCGCGACGTCGCGGCCGAGCAGGCGAGCGTGCTCGAGCGCATGCTCAAGCAACTGGGCGGTGTGATGAAGTCGCTGCGGCCGATCGGGCGTGCAAGCGAGTCGGAGCGCTCCGAGGAGCACCAGAAGCTGCTGGACGAGCTCGGCTACGTCGAGCGCGGCGAGGACGACGACGCCGAGAAGGCGCCCACCGAAGGCGAATCCAAGGCCCCAACGGCCAAGGACTCGCGCTAGGATCGCCCAACGCGCGTTCCATCATTTGCTGCTGCAACGATCGGCGGCGGGAACGGGCCCTTTGTCGGTTCTTTCCTCACCTCGCACCTCGTGAACAACTCGCACCAGCACGCCGCCGGATATTCGAACGGCAGCCACGGCAGCTCGATCCTGCTGATCGACCTCGAGAACTTCTACCTCGCCCGCGAACAGAACATCGGCGTCTACGCCGCCACGGAATTCTCCGTCGATCTCGAGGCTCTTTCGCGCTTCGTGACCGAAGTCTCGAGCGAGCGGCGCGTCACCGTGCGGCGCGCCTACGCCAACTACAACACCGCGCGCCAGTCGAGCGAGTTCGGCCGCTGGGACTTCTTCCTCCAGAAGGCGCCCAAGGCGCTGATGGAGCGCGGCATCGAGCCGGTGCAGGTGTTCCGCTTCCCCGGCGGCGGCAACAAGAACGCCGCGGACATGCGCATGGCGATGGACGCATCGGTCTTGGTGGCCGAAAACCACCGCATCGAGCAGTGCATCCTGGTCACCGGCGACGCGGACTTCATCCCGCTGATCCTCGACCTCAAGCGCCGCGGCATCGAAGTGGTCGTGATCGGCGTGCGCGCGCACACCAAGACCGTGCTGCTGCGCTACTGCGACCGCTTCGAGTACTTCGAGGACCTGCTCGTCGCCGCGGAAGTCGAGGGCGACATGGCGGGCCAGCTCGAGGAAGCGCGCGCCGCGCTGCACGCGATCCTCGCGCGCAAGCAGCGCCTGCCGTTCGCGGCCATCAAGCCGCTGATCAGCCGGCAACTGCGCCGCCCGTTCGATCCGACGCGCTTCGACTGCGAGAACACGGGCGATTTCCTGCGCACGTTCTCCGAGCGCCTGGGCGTGCTGATCAGCGAAGGGCTCAACGACTGGGAAGTGCGTCTGCCGGGGACCGAGGCCGGTCCGACGGTCGCGGCGCTCGCGCAGGCGCACGCCAGCGCCCACGCGAGCGCGAAGCTCGACGTAGCGGCGCTCGCCAACGGTGCGGCGCCCGCTGCAGGCGTCGAGCCCCCGAGCGCAAGCGCGAGCAGCGTTCCTGTCGCTGCGCCGCGCAGCCCGGAGTTGACGCCCGCGGTCGAACACTCGGTCGCCGTCTATCACAAGCTGCTGCGCTTCCGCCGCCCGAACCTGCACATCATCCCGCTGCACGAGTGGGAGACGATCACGGCCGCGATCTACGACATGGCGGTCGACGCGAACGGCGTGCGGCGCGATGTGGACCACCAGAAGCTGCTCGACGGCGGCTCGGACATCTGCGAGCGCGCGGGTTACGAGATGGCCTACCACAAGGTGAACGGCTCGCTGTTCCAGCTGTTCAAGTCGGGGTGCTTCGTGTGCACGACCGAAGGGCCCGAGAAAGGCCGCAGCGACTTCCACTGGACGCTGACGGCGCAGCTGACGCCCGAGATCGACAGCCTCGAAGCGCTGCGCCGGCGCGTGCGGGTGTTCGTGATCCGCTCGCTGAAGTCGCGCCTGGAGTCGGTCGGCATCCACACGCCGATCGATCTGTCCGTGCTCTCCGAGGTGCTCGACGGACACAACGCGCCGCCCGAGAAGCAGGCGTTGCTGCGCGAGCTGCTCGACGCGGCCAGCGCAGCGCCGCTCGAACCCGCCAAGGGTTTCGCCGCGGGCGTCTAGTGCCCTGTTTCCGAATTTCGTTGAAGATCTCGCTGGCCTCGCCGCCCCTCGCGGCGTTGCTCCGGTTCGGCGACCCAATCAGGTCGCCTGAAATCCTCGCGCCTTGCGGGGAGCGCCGAATCACCTGACATCTGCGGCGGACTCTTGACTCACCCCACTAGTGGGTTGAGCCAAGATTTCGCCGCATATCTCAGGCGCCTCGCCGCCCCCCGCGGCGTTGCTCCGGTTCGGCGACCCATTCAGGTCGCCTGGAATCCTCGCGCCTTGCGGGAAGCGCCGAATCACCTGACATCTGCGGCGGACTCTTGACTCACCCCACTAGTCAGCGCGCGAGGATCTCGCGGTAGATTCCGACGACCTCGCGCGCCTTGGCGTCCCAGGTGAAGCGCTCGGCCACGCGTGCGAGCGCCGGCTCGACGCGCGCTTCGATGAGTTGCGGGTCGGCGCTCACACGCTCGAGCAAAGCGCGCAGTCGCGCGACGATCTCCGCGCGCGGGCCGAGCTCGATCAAGAAGCCCGTGTCGTCGGTGACGAGTTCCGCCGGCCCGCCGTACGCGACCACCGCGGCCGGCAGACCGACGGCGAGCGCCTCGAGCACGACGCCGCCGCCGAACTCGCGAATCGAGGGCAGCACGAACAGATCGGAGTCGGCGAGGTGGTGCTGCACACGCGCGTGTTCGACCCAGCCGGCGAAGGTCACGCTGCCGGCGAGTTGCTCACGCTCGACGATGCTCTCCAGCAGCGGCCGCTGCGGGCCGTCGCCGATCAACTCGAGCTTCAATGCGCCGTCGCGCAGCAGCGGCGCCGCGGCTTCGAGCAGCATGTCCGCGCCCTTGTACGGCACGAAGCGTCCGACGAACACGCAGCGCAGCGGCCGCTGTGCGCGGCGCGTGCGCCGCACGTGGAAGCGCGCCGGATCGATCGCGTTCTCCGGCACGTAGCGGCATTTCGCGCGGAAACGCGCGGGAACCTGCTCCAGCGTGTCCTTCGAGCCGACGAGGATCGCGGCGGCGTGTTCGCGCGTCGAACTGAAGCCGGGCAGCAGCTTGTAGGCGTCGCGCACGTAGCTGAGCCACTCGCGCTCCTGTCGTCGCGCGGAGTCGAACGCGCGCGGCCAGGGCACGCCGCCGTTGAGCGGTCCGAGCACGAACGGCACGCCGGCGCGCGCGCACTTGCGCGCGATGAGGCTCGGCGTCGTGGGGCTGAGCGGCGTGATGCGGTGCACGAGATCGAACTCGTGCGCGCGGATGCGCTCGCCGAAGAGCTTCCACGCGAGGCGCTCGTAGGCGTAGTACGAGATGGTCTCGACGGCGGTGACCATGGTCCAACCCTTGCCCGAACCGCCGCGCAGCAGGTTCGCGGCCTTCCACAGCGGGCGCGAGACCGACTCCGAGTCGATCGCCGTGAAGTCGCGGCCCTCGACGAGTCCGGCGCGGAGGATCGCTTCGCGGTTGCGGACCTGCGTCACCAGGTGCGCGTCGACCAGGCGCGCGAGCGCGTGCGCGTGGCTCCAGCCGACGAGGGGCACGCTGACCCACTCGGGGTTCGCCGCCTCGGCGAGGAGCAGGACGCGCAGACGCTTTTGTGTCGACACGCCCCCACGTTACGAAGCGCGTGGGGGGCGCTCCAACGTCGCCGCGGCGCCGAGCTTGGTTTCAGGTCTGGTCTTCAGGGCTCGAACACTTCGATCGTGAGCGCCGCCAACTCGGGCTCGGTGTTCGCGGCGTCGTACATCCGCAGGAACGCCTCGGCTTCGGGAGTCTTCGAGCTGCGCAGCGGCTCGACCCAGTGCGGCGGGATCGGCTGGTAGAGCAGCCACGCCGTCACGATCACGTCGCCAGTATTCTCCGGCAACGGCACGCGGTAGGTGACCGTGTCGGCGCCGCCCGTGAAGTCGTCGTCGCTGACGCCGACGGGCGCGGTTTCGCTCGCGTGCGGACCGTCAGGCTTCCAACCGCGCGGAAGGAGCCGGTTGTCCTTGAGCGCGCGCTCCATCGCGCTGAGCTGCGTGGTCGCACGTCCGTTCTCGTCGGCCGCGACCATTTCGTACACCTGCACTTGGTCCGCGCGCTCGATCAAGTCGTAGTGCGGCAGCGCGAGCTCGTCGGCGACGCCCGTCAGCCGGCCGCGTTTGTCGTAGCCGCCCGACTCGAAGATCGTCGCGCCGCCCGAGCGCACGTTGACGCGCAGCCACGCGCGCCGCGCCGGATAGCCGCTGGGAAACTTGTGGCCGACGAGGTTCTCGAGCGCGAGTTCGAACTCGAGCACGCCGGCGCTGCGCCGGCCATTGCGCACGGCGACACGCGCCGTCGAGTGCGCGAGCTGCGTGCGCGTCGCGCTGAGCACGCGCTCGAGCGCCGACTTCGACGCACTGACGCCCAGTTCCTGCGCGTGGTCGCGCAGCATTTCGATGAGCAGCACGTTGCCGCCCACGAAGGTGTGCGCGCGCACGTCGGGCCGCACCGCGATGTTCATGTCGATGCCGCGCGGGTTGCGCGCGATCTTCATCGAGCCGACGTCGGGCATGTGGCACTCCTGGCAGCTCTTGGAGCGGCTGGTCGCGCCCTGTTCGTCGGAGTACACGCTGTTGCGCCACTCGAGGTACGGCCCCTGCTCGAGGAACGGCGCGCCGCCGCGCGAGTGCGTGTAGAGCGTGTGGCACGAGCCGCACAGCGCCGAGCTCTGCACGTGCGCGCCGTGCGTCGGCGTGAAGCCCGTGTGCATGCGCATCGGGCCGGTCGCGGGCTCCTTGTAGGGACCGAAGATCACGCCCTCGCCGGCGATCGGCAACGCGCCGTTGAAGCTCGTCGGCTCGCCCAGGCCGTCGGGCTGCGTGCGGTGGCACACGGTGCACGACACGCCGTCGCGCGCGAGCGGATCGGCGAGCGCGCCCGCGAGCGTCGGCGCCGGGCCGCCGCTCAGGCGCGCGGTGTGGTGCTGCATCGGCGCGTGGCAGGTCAGGCACTCGCCCTCGATCTGCGCCTGCTGCTGCGGCGCGAGCTCGACCTCGTGCGCCATTTGCGCGCGCCAGTACGGATCGCGGAACGCGTTCGCCATCGGCGTCGCGCTCCAGGTCTCGAAGGGCGAAACGTCGTCGCCGGTCGCCGAGCGCAGCGCCAAGGCCGTCGCAGCCGTGCTGTGGCACAGTGCGCAGCGGTCCGAGGTCAGGAACGGCGTGAGCGCACCGTGCGCGCTGTCCGATCCGCTCGCAGCGGGAGGGCTCGACGTCGCCGGCGCGTTGGCGTCGCTCGAAATCGAGGCCGTCGCCGGCTTGGGCGCCGGATCGCTCTGGCATGCGAACGCGGCGAAGAGCACCAGAACGGAAAGGGACAGCAACGCGGAGCGAGGAGACTCGATCATCGTGGGTCCGACGTTACCGAGCTCACGGGCGTTCGCAATTCGAACGAAGGCGGTTCACAGGCGCCGCAGCGTTCGAGTGCTGTTCGAAACTGCCGAGGCCGCGCGCACGGGGAACACCCGCGCGCGCGGCCTCGCATGCGTCAGACGCCCGCCTTGGCGGAGCGGCCGGCGCGCTTGCGCTCGACCTCGGTCAGGATGCGCTTGCGCAGGCGCAGGTTCTTGGGCGTGATCTCGCACAGCTCGTCGTCTTCGATGTACTCGAGGGATTCCTCGAGCGACATCACGCGCGGCGGCGGCAGCGACACGTTCTCGTCGGCGCCGGCGGAACGGATGTTCGTGAGCTTCTTCTCGCGGCAGATGTTCAGCTCGAGATCCGAGTCCTTGTTGTTCTGCCCGACGATCATGCCCTCGTAGACCGCAGTGCCCGGCGCGACGAAGAACTCGCCGCGGTCGAGCAGATTGAACATGCCGTACGGAACACCGGTTCCGGCGCGGTCGGCGATCAACACGCCGTTGGTGCGGCGCGGGATGTTGCCCTGGTCGGGGCGCCACGATTCGAACACGTGGCTGAGGATCGCTTCGCCGCGCGAGAGCGTCATCATCGCCGTGCGCGCACCGATCAGGCCGCGCGAGGGCACCAGGAACTCCAGGCGCACCGACGCGCCGAAGGGCTCCATGTGCAGCATCTCGCCGCGGCGGCGGCCGAGGTACTCGATGATCTTGCCCGCCGATTCGCTCGGGACTTCGACCACCGTGCGTTCCATCGGCTCGCAGCGTTGTCCGTCGATCTCCTTCAAGATCACGCGCGGCTTGCCGACGGCGAACTCGTAGCCCTCGCGGCGCATGTTCTCGGCGAGCACGCCCAAGTGCATCACGCCGCGGCCCTTCACCTCGAACGTGTCGGCCGAAGCGGTGGGGGCGATCTGCAGCGCGACGTCGCGCATCGCCGCGGCTTCCAGGCGCGCCCAGATCTGGCGGCTGGTGACGAACTTGCCCTCCTGGCCCGCGAAAGGCGAGGTGTTGACGCCGAACGTCATCGCGATCGTGGGCTCTTCGAGCTTGATCGCCGGCAACGGCTCCTGCGCGTCGGGCGGGCACAACGTGTCGCCGATGGTGAACTCCTCGATGCCGCCCACGATGGCGATGTCGCCCGCGTAGACCGCGTCGGTCTGCACGCGCGTGAGGCCCTCGAAGCGCAGCAGTTGCTTCACCGCGCAGAGCGTCGCACCCTCGCGGTCGGGGTGGCACAGCGCGAGGCGCTGGCCGGCGCGGATCGTGCCGCGGCGCACGCGGCCGATGCCGATGCGGCCCATGTAGTCGTCGTGGTCGATCGTCGCGCACTGGAACTGCAGCGGCGCGTCGTCTTCCTGCGGCGGTCCCGGCACGTGCGCGAGGATCATGTCGAACAGCGGCTTCATGTCCTTGGGACCGTCCGCTGCGGCGTCCTCGAACTTGTGCACCGCGAAGCCCGAGCGACCCGAGCCGTAAACGGCCGGGAATTCGAGCTGTTCGTCGTGCGCGCCCAGTTCGATGAACAGGTCGAAGATCTCGTTGAGCACTTCGTGCGCGCGCTGGTCGGGCCGGTCGATCTTGTTGATCATCACCAGCACCTTGAGCCCGCGCTCGAAGGCCTTGCGCAGCACGAAGCGCGTCTGCGGCATCGGGCCTTCGTGCGAGTCGACCAGCAGCAGCGCGGCGTCCGCCATGTTCAGCGTGCGCTCGACCTGCCCGCCGAAGTCGGCGTGCCCGGGCGTGTCGACCACGTTGATGCGCGTGTCGCCGTATTGGATCGACGTGTTCTTGGCGAGGATCGTGATGCCGCGCTCACGCTCCTGCGCGTCGGAGTCCATCACGCACACGTCCACCTTCTGGTTGGCGCGGAACGTGCCTGCGAACTTGAACATCGCGTCCACCAGCGTGGTCTTGCCGTGGTCGACGTGTGCGATGATGGCGAGGTTTTTGATCGCCTGCTTTTCTCGGGCCATGACGGTTTTCGTGCTCGGGAGAGGGGTCCAGCGGGCTCTTCCCGCGCAAAATCGAGCGGAAGAGTGTAGCGGCGCCTCGTCAAGCCCTCCACCTCGGCGGCCGCTTCTGCCCCCGGACGCCCTTGCGCGCCCCTCCGACGCCCGCTATCTTCCCCGCCCCGCTGGGCCGCTAACTCAATCGGCAGAGTGCCATGTTCACAGCGTGGAAGTTACTGGTTCAAATCCAGTGCGGCCCACCAGCAACCCCGCCTCGGCGCGCCCGCGAGGCAGCGTTTTGACAGCCGCCGAAGCGTCAGGGCTCGGTGCGCGGTGCGAGCGGAGCGGCGACGCACCCTAGCCGCGAGAAGCTGCGCCTACCGCGTAGGCCTCGCGACCTCGGCCTCCGGCGCGGTACTCGGACATGGTCCGGTGGTCGAAGCCGCGGCAGGCAAGTCCGTCGCGGAGCGGGACTGCGAACTCACGAGGACCAAGCGCGTCTCGCACGTCTCCTCCGTGCAGTTCACACCCGGCCCCGGATCGCGTTCCATCGGAACCTCGGCTGCGCGGAGAACGGCATGAGCTGGGAAGCGCGCGGCGTTTTCCCGTTCCCCTGACCCGCCGCGGAGCCTCGATCGACCGCAGCCGCGAAGCGGCCCGGCGGCGACAGACGCGCGGACGCGTCCGACTGCCACCGCCCTTGACAGTCGCGGGGGCCGCGTTGAGCCTGAAACTCCGCGCGCGAGCCGTACGCGCACGCAGCCGCAGCGCGTCTCGAGGACCGATTCGCGGCCGTGCAGTTGGCGCTCGAACCGTTCGCAGGACTTCGACATGGACCGTCGACCGAGCTTCGTTATCGCTCGCCGCGCTCTCTGGGCGGCGGTCTTGCTCGGTCAGTTCCTCCTGGGCTACTGCGTCAACACGGTCGCGAAGTCGCTGAGCTGCAGCGTCGGCTTCGACGTAGCGGACGCCGCGCAGCGGGTTCTGTCGTCGCTGCTCGTTTCGTTCGTGCCGTTCCTCTACCCGATTCCTCTTGTTCCGATCGGCTTCGTCTGGGCGTGCTTCGCGTTCTGCTCGCGTTTCGCCGACCCGCCATTCCTCGACGCGCCCTGGAGGAAGCTGCGCTCCGTCGTGCTCGCCTGCCTCGCCGGCTGCGCAGTCGGTGAAGCGTGGATGCTCCTCGAAGAGTGGCGCTTCGCTCAGTCGGTCGAAGGCGAGCAGGTGACGCAGGCGTTCGTGTCGCGCTCGTGGCCCTTCGAAGGCTTCGGCCCGTTCTACCGGCCCGAGCGCGGCATGTGGGCTGTCGACTAGCTCGCGCCGCAGCGCGCGCGAGTGGTGCGCTCAGCCCTGCGGCCGGCGGCGGTTCATGAGCAGCGCGCGGCGGTCGGCGCCTTCCTGGCGCGCCTTGGCGCGGGCGTCGGTCTGCGAGTCGAGCGCGGCGGCCTGCGTCTTCTCCTGCTCGCCGACGTCGATGGCGAGGAACTGCGCCAACGTGCGGACGGTGGGGAAGCGGAACAGGTCCGTGAGCGCGACTTGGCGGTTGAGCTGCCGCTTGAGGCGGCCCTGCACTTGGACCGTGAGCAGCGAGTGGCCGCCGAGGTCGAAGAAGTTCTCGTCGCGGCCGATCTCAGGTGAAGCGAGCACGTCGCGCCAGATCGAGGCGATCTGCTTCTCGAGCTCGTTCTCGGGCGGCTGCGCGGTGCGGCGGGGCGCCGCGGCGACGTCTTCGGGCGCGGGCAACGCCTTGCGATCGATCTTCGCGTTGGGCGTCTTGGGCAGCACCGCGAGCTCGACCCACGCGGTCGGCAGCATGAACTCCGGCAAGCGCTCCGAGA
This sequence comes from Planctomycetota bacterium, assembly GCA_016795325.1. GTDB lineage: Bacteria > Planctomycetota > UBA1135 > UBA1135 > WYBT01. The sequence goes on along the minus strand of JAEUHY010000017.1, from coordinate 148,404 downwards.
GGAACGCGCGCAGTTCGCTGCGCTCGAGGCCGCGGCCCTCGCGGGGCGCGAAGTACGCCACCAGCCGCGGCTCGGCGCCGTTGTCGGCGCGTACGACGACAGCGCATTCGCGCACGTTTTCGTGCTCGCCCAGGCGCGCCTCGATCTCGCCCAGCTCGATGCGGTAGCCGCGCAGCTTCACCTGGCCGTCGTTGCGGCCGAGGAACTCGACTTGGCCGTCGTCGCGGATGCGGGCGAGGTCGCCGGTGCGGTACACGCGTCCGCCGGCCGCGCCGCGCAGCGGATGCGCGACGAAACGTTCGGCCGTCAGCTCCGCGCGACCGAGGTAGCCGCGCGCGACGCCGTCGCCGCCGATGTACAGCTCGCCAGGAATCTCGCGCGGCATCGGTCGGTTGCGCGCGTCGAGCACGAGCAGCTCGGTGTTCGCGATCGCGCGGCCGATCGGGATCTGCTCTTCGCCGCCTTCGAGCGCGTACGTCGACGACCAGACCGTGGTCTCGGTCGGGCCGTACATGTTGATCACGTTCGGCACGAGCGCCTTGAGTTCGCGTGCGAGCGCCGGCGGGAAGGCCTCGCCGCCGATGAGCAGCTTGCGCAGACGACGCAGCGCGTCCGGGCCGCCGTCTTCGGCGAGCAGCATCGAGGCCATCGACGGCGTGCACTGCATGTGCGTGACGCGCTGGCGTTCGATCGCGGTCGGAACGCGTGCTTCGCGCTCGGCCTCTTCGCGCGCCACGACGCGGCGCTTGAGCTCGGCGAGCAGCGGGAAGTGCTCGCGCACGGTCTGCGCGGGCACGCCGAAGTCGACCAGGCAAGCGATCTCATCGACGCCGATCTCACGCAGCTTCTCGACGAACGCCTCGCAGGTTTCGAGCGTGCCGAACAGGCCGCTCTGCGTGAAGTAGCGCTCGAAGGAGTGGCTCAGGATCGCGTCCATGTCGGCGTCGCTGAGCTGCTTGAAGTCGCTGCTCATCTGCTCGGCCTCGCCCGCGCCCTGCGTCTTGAAGGTCGGGAACGACGCGATGAAGTTGCGCGCGAGGCCCGCCGAACTGCGCAAGTACTCGATCATTGGCCCGCGCACGGCCTCGTAGACCTCGCGGTCCGTGCGGCCGACGAAGGTGTGCAGCATCAACGTGACGCGGCCGCGGCCGGCGTGCCCGCGCTGCTTCCAGGTCTCGCGGTACGCCGCGACCTTCGCCTTCACGTCGCCGAGCGACTGGCCGAGCAAGTGCGTGAGCACATTGAAGCCGCCCTCGGCCGCGCCCTTGAACGTGTCGACGTTGCCGGCGGTCGTGACCCACACCGGCAGCTCCTTTTGGATCGGGCGCGGCATGGTGCGCACCTCGACCGCGGCGCCGTCGGGGCCGGGAACCGTGATCGATTCGCCGCGCCACAACGCGCGCACCTTCTCGATGTTCTCGAACATCACTTCCTTGCGGCGCGCGTGATTCTGCGGCGCGAGGACGAAGTCGTTGGGCTGCCAACCCGAGGCGATGGCGACGCCGACGCGGCCCTTCGAGAGGTTGTCGACGAGCGACCACTCCTCGGCGACGCGGATCGGATCGTGCAGTGGGAGAACGATCGAGCCCGCGCGCAGCGCGACGTGCTCGGTGATCGACGAGAGCGCCGCGCTCGTCACCGACGGATTGGGGTACATGCCGCCGAAGGCGTGGAAGTGCCGCTCGGGCGTCCAAACGGCCTCGAAGCCGTTCTTGTCCGCGAAGCGCGCGCCGTCGAAGAGCAGCTCGTACTTGGACGAGCGTTCGCCGCCGTCTTCCGCGGGGAAGTAGAACAGGCTGAACGACACGTCGCTCTTGCGTGCGCTCGCGGCGGCGACGGCCGCGCTGTTCGCAGCGCGCGGCGCGGGCTGCACGACGACCTTGAAGCCGCGCGTGAGCGTCCAGAGCAGTTCGAGCACGGAGATGTCGAACGACAAGCTCGTGACGGCGAGCCACACGCCGCCGCCCTCGCCGCCGACGCGCGCGTCCATGCCGGCGAAGAAGTTGAGCACGTTGCGCTGCTCGATCATCACGCCCTTGGGCCTGCCGGTGGAGCCCGAGGTGTAGATCACGTAGGCGAGATCGGCCGCGCCATTCGTGCGTTCGGGTTCGTGCGCCGGCTCGGAAGCGAGCGTTGCGAAGCGTGCGTCGAGCTCGAGCTTGACGACGTTCGGCGCCTCGAGCGCGTCGGCGAGCCCGGGCATCGTGACGAGCACGCCGAGCTTGCTGTCAGCGATCTGGTATGAGACGCGGTCGGCCGGATACGTCGGGTCGAGCGGCACGTACGCGCCGCCGGCCTTGAGCACGCCGAGCACCGCGACGACCATCTCGAGCGAGCGTTTGCAGTACACGCCGACGAGCACGTCGGGGCCGACGCCGAGCTTGCGCAGGCGGTGCGCGAGGCGATTGGAGAGCGCGTCGAGCTCGCGGTAGGTGAGTTCGCGCTGCTCGAACACGAGCGCGACCTCGTCGGGCGTGCGTTCGACCTGCGCAGTGAACAGATCGGCGATCACCGCGTCCTTGGCGTACGGCGTGCGCGCGCGCTTCCAACCTTCGAGCGCGTCGCGCGCTTCGACGGCCGGCAACATCGGGAACTGGGCCAGCGAGCGCTGCGGGTTGGCGGCGAATTCTTCGAGCAGCGTCGCGAGGCACGCGACCAGGCGCGCGGCGGCGCTGTCGCTGATCAGCGCGCGTTCGTAGGCGAGTTTGAAGTCCAAACCCGGCTCCGCGTACGCGTACAGCGTCAGCGGATAGATCGTCTGCTCGAACAGCTCGAAGGAGCGGCCGCGCCAGTCGCCGGGAAGCGACTTGACGTGCGTGTCGAGCAGCGCGTTGTCGAACACCAGGATGCTGTCGAACATCTGCGCGCCGACCGCGACGCGGCTCCAGCGTTGGATGTCGGCGAGCGCAGCGTGTTCGTTAGGGCCGATGGCGCGCTGCGAGGCGCGCAGTTGTCCGAGCCACTCCGCCAGGCCCAGGTCTTCGTCGACGCGCGCGCGGAAGGGCAGAGTGTTGATGAACGTGCCGACGATTCCCTCGGCGCCTTCGACCGTCGAGCGGCGGCAGGCGCGCACGCAGCCGAACACGATGTCGCGCTCCTGCGTGCAGCGTGCGAGCACGAGCGACCACGCGCCTTGCACGAGCGTGTTGAGCGAGACTTTGTGCTGTTCGGCGAGCGCGCGCAGCGTCGTGGTGATCGGCTCGCTGAGCTTGTTGCGCTTCTCGCCGCGTGTGGGCTGGCCTTCGAGCGCGGCGCGCGGCGGTTTGGCGAGCGGCAGCGACACCGGTCCGCTGAAGCCCTCGAGGTACGTGCGCCAGAACGGCTCTTCGGCGAGCCGCTCGCGCGCGGCCAGCGCCGCGACGTGTTGGCGGAACTGCTGCGCCGGCGGCAACGCGAGCGTGCGGCCGTCGCGCAGCGCGTCGTAGCTCTGGAACACTTCACTCAGCACCTGCGGGAACGAGCGGCCGTCGAGCACGAGGTGGTGGAAGGTCCAGATGACAATCGCGCTCGCGTCGCTGGTGCGCAGCACGCGCCAACGCATCAGCGGCGCGCGGGCGAGGTCGAAGCGCTCGGCGCGGTCGGCCGCGAGCCACTTGCGCAGTTCGGTTTCGGCGTCGAGGCCGCGGCAGTCGACCTCGAGCAGCGCGACTTCGACCTCGTGCGTCGGAACCTGCAGCGGCGCCTCGAGACCTTCCCACTGGAACGCGATGCGCAGCGCCTCGTGGCGCGCGAGCACGCTCTTCCAGGCGCGCGCGAAGTGCGCCGCGTCGAGCGCGTGCTCCAACCGGCACACGATCTGCTCGACGTCGACGCCGCTCGAGGAGTGGGTGAGCTGGTGGAACAGCATCCCCTGTTGCAGCGGAGTGAGCGGGTAGCCAGTCGACGCGTCGGCGGGGAGTTCCATGGGAGTACCTTCTATCGGGCCGTCGGAACGGCGTGCTTCAACCGCTGGTTGTACGGTGCCAGAGCAATTTGTCCCACACCGCCGGAGCGCGGGGCGCTCCGGCGGTGTGGGACAAATTGCTCTGGCACCGTACAACCAGCGCCCGCGGCGAATTTCTACGCACGAGGACGCACGAGGCCCTTCCAGGCGCTCGAAACGAGTAAGCGCGCCGCGAACGGCAGGCCGTCGACGAGGTAGCGCCGGAAAAGACGGCGCGGTTCCTGCGCGAGGCGGTGCACCCACTCCAGGCCCAGGCGCTGCAACCAGGGCGGCGCGCGCTTCACCATGCCGGCCACGAAGCTGAAGCTGATGCCGATGCCGAGCCACCAGATGTGCGGAAAACGGCCGCGCAAAGCGTCGATCAAGCGCTCTTGTTTCGGCGAGCCGAGGGCGACGAGCACGATGTCAGGACGCGTGCGCTCGAGCTCGTCGACGATGCGCTGCATCTCTTCGGCGTTCTTTTCGAACCCTAGCGGTGGGCGGTGCAGACCTGCGATCCGCAACGTTGGGTAGCGCCGCGTCAGTTCTTTCGCTGCGCCTTCCGCGGCGCCCTCGTCGCCGCCCAGCAAGTAGAGCGAGCGTCCGTGCGCTGCGGCGGCCGCCGATACGCTCCAGATCAGGTTCGAGCCCGCGACACGCTCGGGCAGCGGCGTGCCCTGCAGGCGTGCGGCCCACAGCAGCGGCATGCCGTCGGCGACACGCAGGTCGGCGCGCGCGCAGAGCTCGCGGAACTCTTCCTCGCGCGCGAGGCGTCGCAGGTGGTCGAGGTTGGGCGTCACCACCCAGCCGCCGCGTTCGTGCTCGAGCGCACGGAGCACTTGTTCGACGCACTGCGCCTCGGTGACCACGTGGATCGGCACGCCGCACAGTTCGATCGTGCGCGGCGCGTCGGGCGTCGCCGTCGCGTTCATTCGCCGCGCTCCGCGTGCCGCAGCGCCCAGACCTGCGCCTGTTGCGCGTCGAGTTCGCGCGTCGCGCGGCGCTTGCCGACGAGCAAGCTGCGCAGCTGGAAGCGCCGGATGAAGTTCACGAGCGCCGCGTCGTCGAGGCGTTGCGCGCCGCGCAGCGCAGCGTCGAGCCAGCCCCACAACATCGTCAGACCGCCGACCACGAACGGCCGGTGCAGCATGCGGAAGGCCGCGCTCGCGCCCATGAACAGCGGACCGGTGCCCATGAAGTACTGACCGGCGCCGTGGCGCATGCGCCCGGTGAGGATGCCCTTGTGGCTCGAGCCCATCGGACGCAGGTGTTCGAAGCGCAGTTCCGGTTCGTCCCAACTGCAGGCCAGCCAGCCGAGTTGACGGCAGCGGTGACAGTCGATGCCGTCCCACATCACCTCGCGGTGGAAGCCGCCGATCTCCTCGAAGCACGCGCGGCGGTAGAGCTTGGTCATGCCGACGCTCATCTCGTCGCCGCAGCCTTCGCTCACGAGTTTTCCGCGCGCGCTGAAGTACGGCTTGCCGCTGCACGTGCCCAGGCGCGGCTCGGCGCGCATTCGCGCGAGGAGCAACTCGAAGTAGCGCGGCGGGAGATCGAGGTCGAGGTCGAGCTTGCAGATGAACTCGTAGCGTTCGGGGTGCGAGCGTTCGTAGCCCGCGTAGAACGCATCGATCACGCCCGGGCCGACGCTGCGCCGGCCGCGGTCCTCGCGCCGCACGACCTCGATCCACGGGTGTTTCGCCGCGTATTCCGCGAGGATTTGCGGCGTCGCGTCGCTCGAGCCGTCGTCGACGATCACCCAGCGCGTCGGGCGCACGGTCTGCGCAACCATGCTGTCGAGCGTGCGGCGCGCGTAGGCGGCTTCGTCGCGGCAGGGCGTGACGACCAGCAGCGTGGGCGTCGAGCTCATGCGCTCACCCGGTGCTCGCGGCACCACCAGACCAGCGCGAACAGCGACCACACGCGCGACCAGTAGAGGCCCGGCGCGCCGCTTTGGAAGGCCTTCCACAGTTTTTGGACCGCGGCCGGCGCCAGCCCGGCGGCTGCGACCGCCTGCGCGTCCGAGAGCACGCTGTCGATCGAACCTGCCAGTTCGTTGCGGCACCAACGCTCGAAGGGCATCTCGAAGCCTGACTTGGGTCGCTCGAACAACGCCGGGTCGAGGCCTGCGAGCCCGGCGTCGCGCAGCGCCTGTTTGCGTCCCAGCGGCTCGAAGCGCGCCTGGGCTTCGTACTGCGCGACCAGTTCGACGAGCTCGAAGTCGACCAGCGGTAGGCGCACCTCGATCGAGGCGGCCATGCCCGCCGCGTCCGTGTCGCGCAGCAGGCGCTCGCCGAGGAAGCCGCTCAACTCGAGCAGGCTCACGGCGTGGAGATCGCGCTCGTCTGCGCACAGCTGCGCGAGTTCGGCGCGCCGCTCCTGCGGCAGCCCCCAGGCGACGCGCGGGTCGAGCGCGGGCCGCAATTCGTGCTGGAAATCGCGCGAGAACAGCGCGTAAGCGACCTGGTAGAGCGCGACGATGTCGCCGTCGGCGTCGAGCGCGTCGCCGAGCTTGCCCCAGCGTGTCTGCGGCTTGAAACCGTCGCGCGATCCGCCGCGTACGACCTCCAGCGCCTTCACGGCGCCGCTGCGTACGGCGCGCGGCACGTGGGCGAGCTTGCGCCCGATGCGCCGGCCGCGCGGGGCCTGGCGGAAGCTCGCGTAGCCGCCGAACAACTCGTCGCCGCCCGTGCCGGCGAGCGCGACGACCACACCCGCGTCGCGCACGGCGCGGCTCACCACGTAGCTGTTCACGCCGTCGAACGTCGGCTGGTCGAGCGCGCGCAGCGCGGCTTCGATCGAGCCGAGGAAGCGCTCGCCGCTGACGCGCAACTCGGTGTGCTCGGTTCCGAGCGCCTGCGCGACGGCGCGCGCGTGCGGCGACTCGTCGAACTGCGCCACGTCGAAGGCGATGTTGAAGGTCCGCACGCGGCCCTGGCCGGCGCGCACCGCGAGGTTGGCGACGGCGCTCGAGTCGACGCCGCCGGAGAGGAACACGCCCAGGGGCACGTCGCTCTCCAGCTGCAGTCGCACGGATTCCTGCAGTTTTTCCGCGAGTTCCGCGCGGTCGAGCGCACGCGCGCCCGAACGCGGCGGCGTCCAGTAGCGCTTCGGCTCGATCGCGGGCGTCGCGAGCTCGACGCGCGCGAAACTCCCCGCCGGAAGCTCGCGAACGCCGGCGACGATCGACTGCGGGCCGTACACGAAACCGTTCCACAGGTACGTGGCGAGCGCATCGGGCGCGAGCTTGCGCTCGACCAGGCCGCTGGCGAGCAACGCGCGCACCTCCGAAGCGAACACGATCGTGTTGTGGCCTGCGGGGCCGCGAACCTGCACCCAGTACAGCGGCTTCTCGCCGAGTCGGTCGCGCGCGAGCAGCACGCAGCGGCGCGCGGGATCGAAGAGCGCCAGCGCGAACATGCCGCGCAGGCGCTCGAGGCAGCCTTCGCCCCAGCGCACGTAGCTCTCGAGCAGCACTTCCGTGTCGGAGCTCGTGCGGAACGTCGCGCCCGCGCCTTCGAGCTCGCGGCGCAGCTCGCGGAAGTTGTAGATCTCGCCGTTGAAGCACACGACGACGCCGCTGGCGGCGTCGCGCATGGGCTGCGAAGCCGCGCTGCTCAGGTCGATGATCGAGAGGCGCCGGTGCTCGAAGTGCGCGCGCGGCTGCCCCGCGTCGGCGCTCGAGGTCCACGCGCCGAAGCCGTCGGGGCCGCGGTGCGCCATGGCGCGCGCGGCGCGACCGAGCGCGTCGACGACGTCGGCGCCGAACAGGCCGAGAGCTCCTGCGATGCCGCACATGGTGGTGGCGCCGACTCGGTCGAGCGTGGCGCCGTGCGCGGGGAAGCTGAGGGGAGGGCGGGCATCGAGGGGAGTGTTTCGGCTCGGGCGGCTGGGAAACCGCGCACGGTTCCGGCGGCGCCGACGCGTGCCGCGCCCCGCTAGTCAACCGCACGCCGCCGCCCAGTTCGAGAGGCGCGTGTGAAGAGTGCTTTGCGCGCGGCCACAAGCGTGCATGACCGAAACGTCAGAAGTTCTTTCCGTGCGGCCCCGCGAGCGCGTCGCGGAGCGTCCAGATCGGCCGCTCGAGCGGCGACGTGTCGCCTGGCCGTGCGCACCGGTATCGTGCGCACAGCCACGCGTGCGACCGCGCGTCCGCTCGCCCCTTCCCGCGCGCAGCGTCGTCGCGCAAGGGCTACTCACGGGGAGTTCCGCCAGCCGATGAAGGCCGCTGCGCTCCCCTCCGCGCACGGCCCTCCGTCGGCGCCGACCCGCCTCTCCGTCATGACCGCTTCCGCCCCCTACGAGCCTTCGCCGACCGACATCGCCATCGTCGGCATGGCCTGCCATCTTCCCGACGCCTCCGGTCCGCGCGCCTATTGGCGCAACCTGTGCGAAGGCGTCGAGTCCGTGCGCACCTTCAGCGACGACGAGTTGCGCGCGCGCGGCGTCGATCCGGCGCACCTGCGGCGCGCGAACTACGTGCGTTCGGGAGTGGTGCTCGACTCGCTCGAGCAATTCGACGCCGGCTTCTTCGGCTTCTCGCCCAAGGACGCCGCGATCCTCGATCCGCAACACCGCCACTTCCTCGAGTGCTGCTGGGAGGCGCTGGAAGACGCCGGCCACACGCCCGAGCAGTTCCGCGGTCCGATCGGCGTGTTCGCCGGCTCGGGGATGGCCGCCTACATGGCCTTCAACGTGCTCACCAACCGCGAGCTCGTCGAGAGCGTCGGGCTGTTCCTGCTGCGGCACACCGGCAACGACAAGGACTTCCTCACCACGCGCGTCTCGTACAACTTCGACCTGCGCGGGCCGAGCGTGAACATCCAGACGGCCTGCTCGACGTCGCTCGTGGCCGCGCACGTTGCGTGTCAGAGTTTGCTCAGCGGCGAGTGCGACATGGCGCTCGCCGGCGGCGTGACGATGCAGTTGCCGCACCGCATCGGCTACCTCTACCACGAGAACGAGATCCTCACGCCCGACGGACACTGTCGGCCGTTCGAAGCGCGCTCCAAGGGCACGATCTTCGGCAGCGGCGCGGGCGTGGTCGTGCTGCGCCGCATGAGCGACGCGCTCGAAGACGGCGACCACATCTACGCGGTGATCCGCGGCACGGCGATCAACAACGACGGCGCGCGCAAGGTCGGTTACCTCGCCCCGAGCGTGGACGGTCAAGCCGCTGCGATCGCGGAAGCGCTGCGCATCAGCGGCGTCGACGCGCGTTCGATCGGCTACGTCGAAGCGCACGGCACCGGCACCGCGGTCGGCGACCCGATCGAGGTGGCGGCGCTGACACGCGCGTTCCGCACGAACACGGACGCCCGCCAGTTCTGCGGCCTGGGTTCCGTGAAGAGCAACATCGGGCACCTCGACACGGCGGCCGGCGTCGCGAGCTTGATCAAGGTCGCGCTGGCGCTCCGCAACGGCAGGATTCCCGCGACGCTGCACTACGAGCGGCCCAACCCGAACATCGATTTCGAAGGCTCGCCGTTCTTCGTGGCCGGCGCGTTGCGCGAGTGGCAGCGCCAGAACGAACCGCGCCGCGGCGCGGTGAATTCGCTCGGCGTGGGCGGGACCAACGCGTTCGCGATCCTGGAGGAGCCGCCGCCGGCCACGCCGACCAAGACGGAGCGCGCGCAGCAGTTGCTCGTGCTCTCGGCGCGCACCGACGCCGCGCTCGCGAGCGCAGCGTTGAACTTGAAGGCGCACCTCGAGGCCGAGCCCGAACTTCAACTCGCGGACGCGGCCTGGACGTTGCAGGTCGGCCGCAAGGGCTTCGCGAAGCGCCGCGCCATCGTGGTGCGCGATCGCGCCGACGCGCTCGAGAAGCTCGCGCAACCTGGAACGTCGACGAACGCCGCTGCGACGGCGCCGTCGCTCGTGTTCCTGTTGCCCGGAGGCGGCGCGCAGTACCCGGCGATGGGCCGCGACCTGCGCCGCAACGAGCGTGTCTACCGTGAAGAGGTCGAACGTTGCCTCGCGTGGCTCGATCCGAAGGTGCGCGAGCCGATCGCCAAGCTGCTCGACCCGGCGCCCGGCGAGCTGGAAGAGGCAGCCAAGCTCTTCGAGCGCCCTGCGCTGCAGTTGCCGGCGCTGTTCATCACCGAGTACGCGCTCGCCAAGCTGTGGATGAGCTGGGGCTTCACGCCGACGGCGCTGCTCGGGCACAGCATGGGCGAGAACACCGCGGCGTGCATCGCCGGTGTGATGAGCCCGCGCGACGCGCTCGGGCTGGTTGCGCTGCGCGGCGAACTGTTCGAGCGCGCGCCGGCGGGCGGAATGCTCTCGGTCGAGCTCGCGCCCGAGGATCTGCAGCCGCTGCTCGGGCCCGAACTCTCGCTCGGCGTGGTCAACGCCCCGAAGTTGTGCGTCGCCTCGGGGCCCACGCACGCGCTCGAGGCGCTCGGCGCGGAGCTGCAGCGCCGCGGCGTCGAGTTCCGCCGCATCCACATCAACATCGCCGCGCACTCCGCGCTGGTCGACGGCGTGCTGCCGGAGTTCACGGCCTACCTGCGCCGCATCCAACTCTCGCCGCCGAAGATCCCGATCGTCTCGAACCTCACCGGCGACTGGCTCAGCGACGAACAGGCGACGAGCCCCGAGTACTGGGCGCGCCACCTGCGTGGCACGGTGCAGTTCGCCAAGGGCGTCGCGACCGTGCTCGCCGGCGGAGAGCGCCTGTTGCTCGAGGTCGGGCCGGGCAACACGCTCAGCTCGCTGGCGCGGATGCAGTGCACTCCGGCGGCCGCGAAGAACGTCCTGTCTTCGCTGCGCCATCGCGACGAGCAAGTCTCGGATGTCGAGTTCGCGCTCGGCGTCGTCGGCAAGCTGTGGTGCGCCGGTTTGAGCGTCGACTGGCGCGCCGTTGCAGGCGGTTCCGCCGGGCGGCGTGTGTCGCTGCCCACGTATCCGTTCGAGCGCCAGCGGCACTGGATCGAGCCGACGCCGGTGCAGGTCGCCGCCGCCGCGCACAGCCTGACGAAGGAGCCCGACGTCGAGCGCTGGTTCTACGAGCCGCGCTGGAAGCGCGTCGACGAACCCGGTGCGGCGGAGTCGCAAGCGGTCGGCGAGCGCTGGCTGGTGTTCGCGCAGGTCGAGGGCGTGGGCGATCTGCTCGCCCACCGCTTGGCCGAACGCGGCGCGAGCGTGGTGATCGTGCATCCCAGCGACCAGTTCCAGCGCCTCGCGCCCGACCACTTCGGCATCGTTCCGCAGGAGCGCGAGCACTACGCGCAGCTGCTCGAGGAACTCGCGCGCGAGGAGCGCCTGCCGACGCACATCGCGCACACCTGGCTCGTCACGGGCGACGAGAGCACCGCGGTCACGACGACCTTCTTCCACTGGTGCCTCGAGCACGGCTTCTACAGCCTGCTGTTCCTCGGCCAGGCGCTCGGCGCACTCACGCTCGAGCAGCCCGTGCACCTCGACGTCGTTTCGAACGGCATGCAGCGCGTCGGCGACGAGCCGCTGCGCAATCCCGCGAAGTCGACCGCGCTTGGCGTGTGCCGGGTCCTGCCGCGCGAGATGCCCGGCGTGAGCTGCGCGAGCATCGACATCGTCTTGCCGCAGGCGCCGCGGCGGCGCGGCAAGGGCGGCGCGGACTCGGCCACGTTCCAACTGCTCGATCAGATCGCCAAGGTGGCTGGAAACGGCGTGTTCGCGGTGCGCGACGGCGCGTTGCACGAACTCGGCTACGAACGTGTCGCGGCGCCGCCGCTGCCGCCGGCCGGTTCGTTGCCGGCCCTGCGCGAGCGCGGCGTGTGCTTGATCACCGGCGGCCTGGGCGGCGTCGCGATGGTCGCCGCCGAGGAGCTTGCCCGCCGCTCGAAGGCGCGTTTGGTGCTGCTCTCGCGGCGCAAATTCCCCGCCCGCGCCGAGTGGGAGCGCTGGCTCGCCGAACACTCGGCGCGCGATGCGACGGCGCGTCAAATTCGCAAGCTGCTCGCGCTCGAGGCGCTGGGCGCCGAGGTGCTCGTCGCGCGCGGCGACGTCGCGAACATCGAGGACATGCGCCGCGTGGTGGCCGAAGTCGAGCAGCGTTTCGGCGCGTTGCACGCTGTGTTCCACGCCGCGGGCGCGCTCGACGACGGACCGTTGCAGGTCAAAACGCCCGCCGGCGTCGACCACGTGTTCACGCCCAAGATCCACGGCGCGATCCTGCTCGACGAGCTGTTGCCGCACGGCAAGCTCGACTTCTTCGCCGTGTGTTCGTCGACCAGCGCCGTGCTCGGCCCGGCGGGTCAGGTCGACTACGCGGCCGCGAACGCCTTCCTCGACGCCTTCGCGGAGCAGCGCACCGCGCGCGGCGCCGGACGCACGCTGTCGATCGCCTGGGGCGTGTGGAACCAGGTGGGCATGACCGCCCGCGGCGCCGCCGGCGCGCAAGCTCCGCACGAACTCACAGCGGCCTCCGGTCAGGCGCACGCGCTGCTCGGGCGGCGCTTCGATGGGGGACCGGACGAGATCGTGTTCCTGGCGGAGCACTCGTGCCGCACGCACTGGGTGCTCGACGAGCACCGCCTCGCGGGCGGCGCCGCGCTCGCGCCGGGCGTGGCGCATCTGCAGCTCTTGTACTGCGCTGCGCGCGAAGGCCTGGGCTGGAGCGGCGCGGTCGAGTTGCGCGACGTGAGCTTCCTCTCGCCGCTGCGCGTGCGCGACGACGAGCTCCGTGAAGTGCGCGTGCGCCTGGAGCGCAGCGGCGACGGCTGGAACGCGTCGATCGCCAGCCGCGGCGCGGACGACGGCGAAGACGCCTGGCAACTGCACGCTCAGGGCCATCTCGCGCGTTCGAGCGCGGCGGCCGGGACGCTCAGCATCGAAGGCGCGACCTTCAGCGGCCGCAGTGAAGCGCTGGCTTCGCAGGGCGCGCATCTGCGCTTCGGCCCGCGTTGGGCGAACGTCGATCGTGTCGTGCCGGCGCGCGACCACGTGCTCGCGACGCTCGCGCTGCCCGCGGCCTACGCCGCCGATCTCGGCGTCCACGTGCTGCATCCGGCGCTGCTCGACATGGCGACCGGCATGGGCTTGCCGTTGATCGAAGGCCGCGGCGCGCGCGGCGAGTTCTACGCGCCGCTCTCGTACAAGCGCGTCACCGTGCATGCACCGCTCGCGGCGCGGCTGGTCGTGCGCGCCAAGCTGTCCGCGCGCAAACCGGCGAACGCCGACATCGCGCTCGTCGACGTGACGGTGGGCGACGAGGGCGGGCGCGTGCTGCTCGAAGTCGAGGAATTCGCGCTGCGGCGCATGGCCGACACCTCGGCGCTGGCCGGCGGCGACACGCGCCAACCGGCGGCGCTGCCCGACGAAGACGGACCGCTCGCGCGGCTGATCGCGCACGGCATCCTTCCCGAAGAAGGCGCGCAGGCGCTGGCGCGCGCGCTCTCGAGTTCGGCGACGCGACTGGTCGTGTCGTCGATTCCGCTCGACGTGCTGGCGACGGAGATCGAACGCAACGCAGCACGGCCCGCCGCCACGCCGAGCGCGACGACGCACGCGGCCCCGAACTTCGTCGCGCCGCGCGACGAGGTCGAGCGCACGCTCGCCGCGATCTGGCAGGAGCTCTTGGGCGTCGAGCGCGTCGGCGCGCAGGACAACTTCTTCGAGCTCGGCGGCTACTCGCTCGTCGCGGTGCGCCTGTTCGCGCGCGTGAAGAAGGCCTACAAGCTCGAGTACCCGATCTCGGTGCTCTTCGAAGCCCCGACGGTCGAAGCGCTCGCCGAGAGGATCCGCGCGGAGCTCGGCGAGAGCGCGCCCGCGGGCGACACGGCCACTTCGACTCCCGCCAAGCCGAGCAAGCCGCGCTACGAGCTGCTCGTCCCGCTGCACGCCGGGCGTCCGCCGGAGGCCACGCCGTTCTTCCTCGTCGCGGGGATGTACGGGAACATCATGAACCTGCGCCATCTGGCCGGGCACTTGGGCGTCGATCGAGCAGTGTTCGGGATCCAAGCGCGCGGGCTCGACGGGAAGAGCGCGCCGCACGACACGTTCGAGGCGATGGCCGCGGATTACCTGCGCGAAGTGCGCGCGGCTCAGCCGCACGGTCCGTACCTGATCGGCGGTTACTCCGGCGGCGGCATCACGGCCTACGAGATGGCGCAGCAGCTGGCTGCCGCTGGCGAAGAGGTCGGACTGCTCGTGTTCCTCGACACGCCGACGACGCGCGAACCCGAACTTACGCCGGCGAAGCGACTGGAGCTCGCGCGGCAACGCATCGCGCGCCAGGGCGTCGGTTATTTCACGGAGGCGATCAAGCGCAAGTGGTCGGGCAAGGCGGCGCAGTGGCGCAAGGCGCTCAACCGACCGTTGGCGAAGTTGCGGCCGCAGGACTTCCGCACCGAGAACATCGAGGCCGCGTTCTACCGCGCGCTCGCGCTGTACACGATCCGCCCCTACGGCGGGCCGGTGGCGCTGTTCCGACCGCCGCTCGAGCAGGTGTTCACGCTCGGCCCCGACCACGTGGTCAACTCCAAGGGCAGCTGGGTGGAAGAACTCAACGGCTGGGGACCGTATTGCACGGCCGGCGTCGAGGTGCACGTGACGCCCGGCAACCACGACAGCATGGTGCTGGAGCCGAACGTGCGCGTGCTCGCGCAGCGTTTGCGCGAGCGTCTCTCCGAGGCCGACCGCGCCGCGTCGCGTGCGCGTTCCACGCAGGGCGCGCGAGCCTGATCAAACCCGAGCGAGCATGCAGGCCGAACTGAGGAGCGCGCGCAGCAGCGAACGCACGGTGAAGCGCCGCGGCGCCGCGGCGTTCGTGCGCGCCGCACGCCGCGGAGGCCTGGCGTGAGCTGGAAACGGCGCCTGCGCGGCGCGCTGGACGGCGCGGCCCGAGTTGCGGGAGTGCTCGCCGCTTTCGAGCGACGCCGCGGAGCGCATCCGCTGGTGCTCATGCACCACCGCGTGCTGCCGCGCGCGCTGTGCGCGGACTATCCGTTTCCGTCGCTCGTGCTCGAGGCGGAGTTGTTCGAAGCCGAGGTCGCGTGGCTGGCGTCCAACTTCGAGGTGCTCACGCTCGAGGCTGCGTTCGGCGCCGCGCGTCCGACGGCGCGGCGCTGTTGCGTGCTGACCTTCGACGATGGCTACGCCGACAATTTCGAGCTCGCCGCGCCGATCCTCGAGCGCCACGGCGTGCGCGGCGTGTTCTTCGTCGCCACCGACTTCGTCGGCAAGCGCGAGCGGCTCTGGTACGACCGCGCGGCGCAAGCGTGGCGCGCGCTTGCGGTGCAAGTGCGCGAGCGGGAGCTCGCGCGGCTGAAACTCGGGGCCCACGCCGCCGTCGGCGCGGCCGTTCAAGCGCTCAAGGGCCTGGCGCCGGCCGAGCGCAGCGCCAGCATCGAGCGCTGGGAGTCTGAGGCGAGCCCGGTCGACAGCGCGCAGTTTGCGCCGATGACCCCGGCGCAAGTGCGCGAACTCGCGTCGCGTGGCCACGAAATCGGCGCGCACTCGGTGAGCCACGCCATGCTGCCGCAGTGCGACGACGCGCAGCTCGAGCGCGAGCTCGTCGAGAGCCGCGCGCGTTTGGGCGAGTGGACGTCGGCGCGAGTGACGAGTTTGTGCTATCCCGACGGAGCGCACGACGCACGCGTCGTCGCGGCGGCGCGGCGCGCCGGTTACAAACTGGCCTGCACGACGCAGCCGCCCGGGCCAGAGTCCGTGCTCGAACCCTTGGCTTTGGCGCGCATCGACATCACACGCGAACGGATCTGCGACCTGCACGGGCGCTTCGATCCGCTCTCCTTGCGCGCGGAGCTCGCCGGCTTCCACGAGGTGCTGCGATGACCTCGCGCCGCATCGCCTACCTCGTCAACCAGTACCCCAAGACGAGCCACAGCTTCGTGCGCCGCGAGATCCACGCGCTCGAGCGCTTGGGCTGGAGCGTGCAGCGTTATTCGATCCGCAACGTGCGCGAGCCGCTCGTCGAGCAGGTCGATCGCGAGGAGCGCGAACGCACGCTGGTGCTGCTCGAGCTGCCGCTCGCCACGCTGGCGCTCGCCGTGTTCAGCGCGGCGCTCCTGCGGCCGCTGCGGTTTCTGGCCGCAGGATGGCTGGCCTTGGAAATGCTGGCGAAATCCGGCGGCCGACGGCTCCGGCCGCTGGGTTGGTGGCTCGTCGCGTGCGTGCTGCTGCGCGAAGTGCGGCGCGCCGGGATCGAGCGCGTGCACGCGCATTTCGGCACGAACTCGGCGGCCGTGGCCATGCTGTGCGAGGCGCTGGGCGGGCCGCCGTACAGCTTCACCGCCCATGGAACCGAGAGCTTCGACGCGCCGCCGACGATCTCGCTGCCGCTCAAGATCCACCGCGCACGCTTCGTCGCGACGGTCAGTGAGTACGGACGCTCGCAGTTGATGCGCTGGTGTCCGCGCAACGAGTGGCCCAAGCTGCACGTGGTGCGCTGCGGGCTCGCGGCGGACTACTCCCTCGCGCCCGTCGACCTTCCGCCGAGCGAGAAGCGCTTGGCGTGTGTCGCGCGGCTGAGTCCCGAGAAGGGCCTGTTCGTGCTCGTGGAGGCGCTCGCGCGCTTGGCCGCCGAGGGCGGCGAGTTCGAGCTCGCGTTGGTGGGGGACGGACCGCTGCGGGCGGACTTGGCGGCGTTCGCCGAGCAACGCGGCGTGGCGCAGCGCATCCGCTTCGTGGGCTGGGGCGACAGCGCGCTCGTGCAGCGCGAGATCCGCGCCGCCCGCGCCCTGGTCACGCCGAGCCTCGCCGAGGGACTTCCCGTCGTGATCATGGAGGCCTTCGCGCTGCACCGGCCGGTGATCGCGTCGGAGGTCGGCGGCATCGGCGAACTGGTCGAGACCGGGCAAACCGGTTGGCTGGTCGCGCCCGGCTCGCCGGAAGCGTTGCTCGCAGCGTTGCGCGCGGCGCTCGCAGCCAGCCCCGAGGAACTCGCGGCGCTCGCTGCGCGCGGCGCCGAACGCGTGCGCCAGCTCCACGACGTCGACGAAGCTGCGCGTCAGTTGTCCGCGCTGTTCCAGGCGACGAGCGGGAGGGCCGCGTGAGCGCGCTCGTCCCGCTCGTGCTGTTCGGCTGGCTGCCCTTCGTGGTGGTGATCTTCACGCTGCTCCCGCCGCGGCGCGCGGTGATCACCGCATTCCTGATCGGGTGGCTGCTGCTGCCCGTCGCGAAGTACGACCTCCCCGGCTTCCCCGACTACGGCAAGGGCACGGCCACCAACCTCGGCGTCGTCCTCGGCGTCGTGCTCTTCGACGCGAGCCGCTTGAGCGCCATGCGTTGGCGCTGGTTCGACCTGTGCGCCGCGGCGTTTTGTTTCGGCCCGCTGCTTTCGTCGCTCTCCAACGGCCTGGGCGTGTACGACGGTTACGCCACCAGTCAGGCGCAATTCCTCACCTGGGGACTGCCGTACCTGATCGGGCGCGCGTACTTCGCGGATGGACCTGGACTCGAGGAGCTTGCGCGCGGACTGGCGCTCGGCGGGCTCGTGTACGTGCCGCTGTGCCTGTGGGAGATCCGCATGAGCCCGCAGCTGCACTACAAGGTCTACGGCATCGCGCAGCACGCCTTCGATCAGACCATGCGCGGCGGCGGCTATCGGCCGATGGTGTTCCTCTACCACGGCCTCGCGCTCGGGCTGTGGATGGCGGTGGCGAGCGTGATCGCGGTCACGCTCTGGCGCCGCGCGCGCCACAAGACGATCGCGATGTTCCCGCCGTGGATGGCGGCGTTGGGCCTGGTCGCGGTCACGGTGCTGTGCAAGTCCAGCGGCGCCACGCTGCTCATGTTCATGGCGCTGGCCGGCCTCTACTTCACGTTCTCGCGCGCGACTCCCAAGGTGCTCGTCGCCCTGGCCGTGTTGCCCTTCGTGTTCGTTCCGATCCGCGCGCTCAACCTCTGGTCCGGTGATGAGCTGGTGCAGTGGATCTACCAGTACCTGCCGGATCGCGCGCTCTCGCTGGGTTACCGCTTCGACTGCGAGAACCTGCTCTCCGAAAAGGCGCGTCAGCGTTGGCTCTTGGGCTGGGGCGGCTGGGGACGCAGCGGGCTGTTCATCGGCGAGCCCGACTCGGCGCAACCCGTGGTCACCGACTCGCTGTGGATCCTCGTGTTCGGCCGCCAGGGCGCGCTGGGGCTAGCTGGCATCGTCGGCATGCTGACGATCCCCGTGATCGCGTTTGCGCGCGCCTGTCCGCGCAACCTGTGGCGCCACCCACGCGTGGCGCCGGCCGTCGCGCTCGCGATGTGTCTGTGCATGTACATGCTCGACAACCTCGTCAACAACATGCCCAACCCGTTCTTCGTGCTGATCGCGGGCGGGCTGGGCGCCGTGCGTTTCGCCAAGCCCAAACGGGCCGCGCCGCACGCGTTGCCGCAGCGCGCGAGCGCCGCAGTCGCCAGCGATTCGCCGTCGAGCTGAAGCGCGCCGCGCGTTCAGGCCGCGAGGCAGCGCCGCCAATGCTGGCGCAGTTCGTCGAGCGCGACCTTGCGTTGCGCCGCGTTCTTGGGGCCGAGCCAGATCCCCAGCCAGATGCGCGCGCAACCGACGAGCAACATCGCGCGCATCCACGCGCCTCCGATGGCGCCGTGCTGCTTGCGGTAGTAGGTCAGGCGGTTGCGGAAGTGCAGCGTGTTGCCCGCGTAGTTCTTGCGCGTCGACGCGCCGCCGTGGTGGAACACTTCGGCGTCGACGAGGAAGCGGATCTTGCGGCCGGCGGCCCACAGCTGCCGGCAGATGCGCACGTCGTTGAAGAACAGGCTCAGTTCGGGGTCGAGACCGCCGAGCGCGAGGTACTCCTCGCGCGCCATCAGCATGCATGCGCCCGGCGGTTGCGGCACGTCGCGGCTGGTGCGGTGGTCGAAGTCGTGCATGTTGAGCCGCTCCGGCCAGCGCGTGAACGGCCAGTGCCGCTCGAGCTGCGTGTACTCGAACAGCGGCTCGAGGAAGCCGGGGAAACGCTTGCAGGCCGGCTGGATCGTGCCGTCGGTGTTGAGCAGGCGCGGCGCCACGGCGCCGTAGTCGGCGTGCGCGACGAGGAACTCGAGCAGCGTGTCGAGCGCGCCCGGCTTGACCTCGGTGTCGGAGTTGAGCAGGCACACGTGCGAGAGCGTCGCGGCGCGCGCACCCTGGTTGTTGCCTTCTGAGTAGAGGCGATTGTCCGGGTTGGCGATCAGGCGCACCTCGGGGAACTCCGCCGCGATGGCCTGCGCCGAGCCGTCGGCGCTGCCGTTGTCGACGACGATCACTTCGCGCGCGTAGCGCGTCGTGTCGGCGCGCAGCGAGAGCAGGCACGCGCGCGTGAGGTCGAGCGTGTTCCACGAGAGGATCACGACCGACACGCCGAGCTGTCCCGCGTTGGTTTGTCCGGGCGTCACGCGGCTTGCTCCTGGGCCAGGCGCCAGCGTGCGCGCAACGCCCACGCGCGCGGCGCCCAGACGGCGCTCACCGCGACGAAGACTGCGCAGGCCGCCAGCCACGCGGGCTGCGTGTCCGTGAGCTGCACCGCGAGCGTGCCGGCGCCGATGGCGAGCGCGGCGTTGAGCGTCAGGCGCGCGTCGAGCGCGAACGGCGCGACTCCGCGGCTGCGCACGGCGCTGAACGAAACCGCGTAGCGCAGGAGTTCCGCGGCGGCGTAGCCGGCGACCGCGCCGGGGAAGCCGCCGAAGTGATGGCCGAGGGGGATGAGCGCGAGCATGCCGACCAGCTTGCCCGCGCCGGAGGCTGCGACGAAGCGCGATTCGCCGCTGGCGAGCAGCAGGGAGCCGTTGGTGATCTCGAGCGCGGCGAACCAGCCGGCGAGGGCGAGCAGCTGCACGATCCAGCCCGCTTCGCTCCAGCGCGCGTCGTAGAGCAGCGCGACGATCACCGGGCCGCCGGCGGCGAGGCCCGAGAGCGCCCAGCCCATCGCGGCGAGCAGCGGTTCGCGGCGGCGATCGAACACCTCGCTCAGTTCGCGGCCCGCGCGTTGCACGCGGCTGAGGTAGGGGAACAGCACGCCGTTCGCGAGGCCGCCGAGCGCGCTGGTCGGCATCGTGGCGAGCATCACGGCGTTGCTGTAGACGCCGAGCATCTCGAGCGGAATCAGCTTGCCGAACACGAGGCGGTCGGACTGTTGCACGCAGAACGTCAGCACCGTGCTGAGGAAGATCCAGCGTCCGAAGCGCAGCATTGAACTCGCGGCGCCCGTGTCCCACGCGAAGCGGTTGTTCGCGCCGGGCAGCGCGACGTGGCTCAGTGCGGCGCGCGACGCGGCCCCGACGATGCCGCCGGCGACCAGGGCCCACACCGTGGGACTGCTCCAGGCCCACACGACCATCGTCACGAGCGACGCGAGCTGCGCGCCGATCTCGACGACTACGAGTTGCTTGACGTGCAGGTGCCGGCTGGCGCTGAACAGCTTGGTCGAGTTGAAGCCCGCGATCAGCGCGGTCAGGCCGGCGAGCGGAACGATCTGCGCGAGGCGCGGATCGTCGTAGAGCAATGCGAAGGGCTGCGCGAACAGTAGCGCCACGAGCGCGAGCAGCGCGCCGCGACCGACCTGCATGGTCCAGGCGGTGTCGAGGAAGCGCCGCTCGTCGCCGCGCTCGTGCTGCACGATGCTCGGACCGACGCCCACGTCGCTGAACAGCTGCAGGCCGACGAGCAGCACGTTCACCAGCGCCATCAAGCCGAAGTGCTCTTCGAGCAGCAGGCGCGAGAGCACCAGGTTGCTCGCCAGGCGCAACAACTGGCTTCCGCCGAACGAGAGCATCGTCCACGCCGCGCCACGGGCGGCGCGCGTCTCCAGATTCGCTTCGCTCGTCACGGCGGCGGCGTTCACGTTGGGCGCTGGTCGTGGCTGCGGCGTGCGCGCGGCTAGGCCGCGCCGCCGAAGGCTCGCTTCGCGCGCCGTGCGAGGTCGGCCGGCAAGCTGCTCCACTTCGCCGTGCGCCCAGCGCTGCGGTGGCCGGCCATGTGGAAGTAGTCGAACAGGCGCTCGCGGCGGTTGTCGCCGAACTCGTGGAAGCGGCCGTTGAAGAGCAGCGTCTCGCCGCCCCACAGGAAGCGGAAGCAGTAGCTCAGGGCCGCCGAGGAGAGCTCGATGTCGCACGCTTCGCGCGCGACGTCCACGGGACGCAGACCGCGCACGGGAGAGAAGCTGTACGACTGCGAGTGGTCGCTCACGTGCACCAACGCCGCCTCCGGCGACAGCGCGCGCGCGCCGAGCGTCAGGACCGAATCGAGCTTGCCGCGCCGCCTCCGCCGCGCGCTCGAGGCAGCCCAGCGCAGTTTGAGCCGCCACGGATCGGAGCCGTCGGCGAGCATGCGGCAGTACTCCTGGCTGTGGCGCACCAGCTCCTCGGGCGCGACCAGCTTGGGCGCGACCAGCGGGCGCTGCGGCAGCGAGTCGAGGTCCGCGCCGTAGCGCGCGAGCGCCGACGCGTTGCTCCACGTGTCGCCGACGCGCCAGGCGTCGCCGGGGTACATCAGGACGGGCGTCGCTTTCGTGCGCGTGCGCAGCTCGCTCTCCACGCGCCCGAGCGGCAAGAAGCCCTGGTTCATCCAGGCGTTTTCTTCGTGGCAGAACCAGATGAAGCTCGCGATCGGCATCACGAAGCGCGGCGCGAACTCCTCGGCGTGCATCACCGCGCGTTCGAGCATGGTCGTCGCGCCGCGGCGCAGGCGCGCGATGTCGTCGCGGTTGCCGTCCCAGGCCGAGATCGAGAACTGCGTCGCCAGCACGTCGATCGCGCCGACGCGCTCGCGGATGGCGTGCACCAGTTCACGCTCGAACAGCGGGCAGTCGTTGACGTTCAGCACCACGCCCGCGGGCGTTCGCACGGCCAGCCACGAATCCTCGAAGCCGGCCTGCGGCGCGCACATGACCTCGAAGCCGTCCTCTAGCTTGACCCACTCGCCGTGGGGCAGGTCGACGGTCGCCTTGAAGCCCAGGCTGGCGCAGTACTCCAGCACCTTGCGGTCGAGCGTGGCCTGGTAGAGCACCGTGATGCGCGCGCGCAGTTCGGGCGGGATGCGCCGCAGCGACGGCGGGTGGAAGTGGTCGGGGTGCTCGTGCGAGAACCAGATGTGCGTGATGCGCTCGAAGTCCTCGTAGCGCATCGTCGTCGCCGCGAGCTGGGCCCAGGAGTCGTCGAAGGCCGTCCCGCCCATCCAGGGGTCGCTGATCAGGCGGATCGAGCCGCTGTCGATGACGAACGAGGAGTGGTTGACGAAGTCGATGCGCACGGCGCGGGTCTCCGGGAAGTCAGATCGGCTCGGGCAGCTGCGGACACAAGTTGCGAGGCGTCCGCGCCGATGAGCCGTGTCTCGATTGGTCCATCGTAGCCCGCGAGCCCAGCGGAACCGCCGCATGCCCTTCGAGTAGGCTGCCCAGCGGCGTCGCTCCCCAAGCTCATGAGCCTGCTGATCGTCATCGTCAACTACCGCTCGGCCCCGCTCGCGGTCGACTGCCTGGCGTCGCTCGCGCCGCAGATGGC
The DNA here is from genome assembly GCA_016795325.1 of Planctomycetota bacterium. Lineage (GTDB taxonomy): Bacteria > Planctomycetota > UBA1135 > UBA1135 > WYBT01. The sequence continues at coordinate 126,056 of JAEUHY010000017.1, read as the reverse complement.
GGACGTGCCCGGCGCGCGGGTCGTGCTCACCGACGGCGCGTCCGGCGATGGCTCGGTCGAACACCTGCGCGCTGCGATCGCCCGCCACGGCTGGTCGGAGTGGGTCGAATTCAAGCCGCTCGAACGCAACGGCGGCTTCGCCTACGGCAACAACGCCGGCATCCGTCCGGCCTTCGAGGCGCCCGGGCGCGAGCCGCCGCGCTACGTACTGCTGCTCAATCCCGACACGATCGCGCGTCCCGGCGCGTTGGCGGCGCTCGTGGCGTTCATGGATGCGCACCCGCAGGTCGGCATCGCGGGCAGTCGGCTCGAATACGAAGACGGCGAGCAGCACGACTCGCGCTTCCGCTTCCCATCGATCCTCGGCGAGTTCGAACACGGCGTCCGCTTGGGTCCCGTTTCGCGCTTGCTCGCGAACTACCGCGCGGCGCCGCCGCTGGTGCTGCACGACCATCCGATCGACTGGGTCGCCGGCGCGAGCATGATCGTGCGCCGCGAAGTGTTCGAAGCGATCGGCTACCTCGACGAGGAGTACTTCCTCTACTACGAGGAGGTCGATTTCTGTCTGCGCGCGCGGCGCGCGGGTTGGCCGTGTTGGTACGTGCCCGCCAGCCGTGTGGTGCACCTCGTGGGTCGCAGTTCCGGCCTCACCAACCAGCGCGAGCCGGCGCGCCGTCGGCCGCGGTACTGGTTCGAGTCGCGCCGCCGCTACTTCGCGAAGAACCACGGGCGGCTGTACGCCTTTGCCGCCGATCTCGCCTTCGCGCTCGGCTTCGCGACCTGGCGCGTGCGCCGCCGTCTCCAAGGCAAGCCGGACGAGGATCCGCCGCGTTTTCTCGGCGATTTCGTGCGTTTCAACTTCCTCGGCGGCCGCTACAGCGCTTGAGTCGGCGCTGCGCAACCCTTCAGCGCATCGCGAAGCCGGCGCGCAAGTACGCGTTCACCGCCGCAGCGGTGTAGCGCGGCTGCCAGTTGCTCTTCGACTGCGCGCGCGCGCCGGCCAGGAACGCTTCGAGCGTCGCCGGCTCGCCCAGGCTCGCCATGTAGCTCTCGAGCGTCGGCCGCCCGCCCTCGGGCGCCGCCGGCGGAACGCCGACCACCTCGCCGCTCGCCACGCTCCACGCCTGTGCATCGAGGCGCGCTTCGCCGAGCGTGAACCACGCGTCGCCAGCGGCCGCGCCCGCGTAGGAGTTTTCGCTCCAGCGCACGCTCGCCAGCGCGCGCGCGTCAGCCACCAGCACCAATGCCGGCGCGGCGTACGAGCTCGTGATGCGGTTGCGCTCGAGGCTGAGCGGGCCGAGCTGCTCCCGCGTCCCGCCGATGCGCAGCGGACCGCGCCAGTCGTGGATCACGTTGTCGATGGCGAGCACGTGGCGCAGGCCGACGCCGGGCGTGTTGCCTTCGAGCAGCAGCGCGAAGGCCAGCGCTTCGGTGCGGCCCCACGCGATCAAGTTCGAGCGCAACTCGCCGGAGCGCAGGTTCTCGGCGGCGAGGCCCCAGCCGCGCGGATTCTCGGCGTCGAGGTCGCGTCCGGCGAGCACGACGTTGCGGCGCGCGACGGCGACCACGCCGCCTTCGGTCGGCTCCGCGCCGCCGCCCACGAGCAGCCCGATCGGGTTGTCGACGAACAGATTGTCGAGCGCCGCGCCGCCGGGGCGCAGCTGCGCACCGTGCGAGGAGTTGCTGGCGATGATGTTGCCGCGCAGCAGCACGCCGGTGCAGCCGTCCGGTCCGCTCTGCACGTAGATGCCGTGGCGGAACACCGACGGCGTCGCGCCTTCGACGGCCGGGTTCCAACCGTTGCGCTCGAGCAGGTTCTCTTCGATCAGCACCTGGTCGGCGGCCTCGAGGTAGATCCCGTGGCCGACCGGGCCGTCGGTGGCGTACGCGTTGCGGATCAGGTTGCGCCGCAGGCGGATGTTCTGCTTGCGCCCCGGCGTGGCCGCGACGGTGACGTTGACTTCGTAGCCTTCGAACTCGCAATCCTCGATCAACACGTCGCGCATCGGCGCGAGCAGGGTCACCGCGGACGAGCGCGACTCGCGCTGGGTGGACTGCGGCGCGAAGTGCAGGCCGACGAGCGCGATGTGGTCGATGCGCGCGGGCGAGTCGCCAGCGGGCAGCGTGATCACGCTGTTGGGCTCGCTGCTGCGCAGCAGCGGCCGCGCGCCGTCGTCGCCGTCGCTCGCCCCGTAACTAGCAACGACGAGCGGCTCCTGCGCGGAGCGGCCCGAGCGTTTCCAGTGGCCGAGCGATTCGTTCCACGTGTCGCCGCGCTTGAGCAGCAGCCAGTCGGGATAGCCGTGGCGCAATTCGGCGATTGCGGCCGCCAGGGTGCGCTTGGGCAGGCGCTCCGAGCGTCCGTCGAAGAAGTCGTCGCCGCTCGAGGAGCTGACGAAGACCACGCGCGAGTCTTTGCCCGGCGCGAGGTGCGTCCAACCGTCCTGGCCGCGCGTGAGCACGACCGGCACGGAACTCGGCGGCGCGTCGGCCCCGAGGCGCCACTCGAGGCTCGCGATCGAACAGCCCGGATGCAGCGCGGCGAGTTGGGCGTCGACGAGCGCGACTTCGAGCTCGACGCTCGCGCCGGCCTCGAGTTCGCCCTCCGCTGGCGTGAGCTTGAGCCACGGCGCGCTCGCGCTCGCTTTCCAGCCGGATTTCGAAGCGCCGGGGTTCGCGATGCGCAGCTTGTGGACCGCGGGCGTGGCCGGTTCGTTCGACACGCTTTCGAACACCAGCGGCGAGAGCGGCGCGCTGGGTTGAGCAGGGCGCGCGACGTCGAGGGCGGCTGTCTGGGGGCCGGCGCTGCTCGGCAGGGCGAACAACGCCGTCGCCAGGGTCAGCGCGGAGAGACGACACCGGGTGGGCTGCGTGCGCATGCTGGGGTACCCGAAAATAGCGCGAGGCCCGCCGGGGCGGACCTCGCGAGTTCGCGCCGAGGATTTCGACCTCGGCGCTGGGCGTGTCGTTCCGCTCAGGGAACGACCAAGCCGAAGCCTTGGCGCACGTAGGCGATCGCCGCCGCCGCCGTGTACTCCGGCCGCCAGTAGGTGCGCGACTGCAGCCGCGCCTGCGCGATGAACGCGTCCTGGCTCGCGACGGCGCCCAGCGACTGGTGGTAGCTGGAGATCGTGCGACTCGGATCGGGATACGGGTTGGCGGGCAGCACCGTCGAACCGCTGTCGCCGACCGCCGAGCTCCACGCCGAGAGCGACGTCGAGGTCGCGCCCAGGCGCATCCAGGCGTTCGAAGCCGCGATGCTGCGGAAGCGGTTGTTGAACGAGTCGAAGCCGTTGGTCGTCACCGACTGCTGGTGGTCGACGATCACCGACGAGGACACGTTCATGTTGAAGTCGTTGTTGCGCAGCACGACGCCGCTGATCTGGCTGCCGTTGCCCGACACGATCAGGCTGCCGCCCCAACCCGAGATGATGTTGCGCTCGAACAGCGTGTTGTGCACGCCGTAGCCGTTCAGGCTCGGAGTGAGCGTGATCGGAACCGGGAAGGTGCCGATCGTCTGGTTGGCGATGATGTTGTAGCTGATCGTCGCCGAGGCCACGTTCGTCACTTCCATGCCCCAACCGCGCGGGTTGGCGCTGTCGATGTTCTTGCCCTCGAGCATCACGTTGCCCTTGACGATGGCGTTCACGCCGCCGGGGCTCGGGTCGTGCCCGCCGCCGACCGTGAGCGCGATCGAGTTGCGCAGGAACAGGTTGTTCTCGCACACACCGCCCGGACGCATCTGCAGTCCGTGCGAGGCGTTGTCGGAGAAGATGTTGCCGCGCACGACGACGCCCGTGCAGGCGCCGGCGCCGGCCTGGATGTACACGCCGTGGCGGAAGATCGACGGCACGGCGCCCGGGACGGCCGGGTTCCAGCCGTTGTGGTCGATGACGTTCTCCTCGATGCGCGGGTTGTCGCAGTTCTCGAGGTAGATCGCGTGGCCGATGCTGCCGCTGGTCGCGAACGCATCGACGAGTACGTTGCGCCGGATCACGACGTCGCGCTTGCGGCCGCCGAGTCCGGGGATGGCGATGTTGACCTGGTAGCCGCGGATCAAGCAGTCCTCGATCAAGAGGCCCGTGGCGTCCATGACCCACGTCACGCCGGCGGGCGAACCCGAGCCGTTGTAGGTGTGGGCCCACATCTCCAGCCCGACGATCGCGATGTGGTTCATGTTCGGCGTCGAGTTCGACGAGGCCATCGCCGAGATGCCGTTCTGGTTGCCGGTGCGCAGCAGCGGCCGTTGCGCGCTCGTGCCGTAGGACGAGATCAGCTGCGGCTCACTGGCGGAGCGACCGCGGGTCAGCCACTGGCCGATGCCCTCGTCGAACACATCGCCGCGCTTGAGCAGCAGCCAGTCGGGGTAGGTGTTGCGGATCAGCGCCTTGCCGGCCGCGATCGTGCGCTTGGGCGTGTTCGGCGACAAACCGTTGTTCGAGTCCGAGCCGCTGGTGCTCACGTAGACCGTGCGGGTGTCCGCGCTGGGCGTGAACACGGTCCAGCCGGTTGCCGGCGCCTGCGCCGTGAGCGTGATCGAGCGCGTGTGGACGACCTGGTTGGTCGAACTGCGGCGCACGTTCAGCGTGGCGTTGTGCGTTCCCGCCGGCAGCGCCGCCGTGAGCGTCGACTGCAGTTGCACGACGACGCTCGTCGACGCGCCGGGCTGCAGCACGCCGCCCGTCGGCGCCTGGACCGCGGCCCAAGGCGCGCTCGAACCCGCGTTCCAGTCGAACGGGGCGTTGCCCGTGTTGGTCAGCGTGTAGCTCTGCGACGCCGGAGTGAACGGTCCGCCCACGAGTCCCTGCGCGCTGAAGGCCGTGTTGGGCGTCAGGCTGACCGTGTAGGTCGGCGCGACGACGTTGAGCTTGAACACGACCATCGTCACGCGCTGCTGTGTCGTGGGATGTCGGTACTGGACGCGGCTCTCGTACTGGCCTACAGGCAGTTGCGTCGCGAGCGACGCGTCGACGGTGGCCGTCAGCGGGCCCGAGCCGCCCGGCGCGAGCGTTCCGCGGCGCCGACTGAACGTGGCCCACGGGTCGTCGCCCGCGACCACCGCCCAGTGGATGTTTGCCGAGTGCGGGTTGGCGAGCGTGACCGTCGCCGGACTCGTCGGGAATGGGCCGCCCTGGGGCCCGGTGATGGAAATGACCGGCGCAGCTGTCTGCGCGCTGGCCCGTGTGCCGAACGCGAACACGAACAGCGCCGCAAACAACCACGCCCAAAGCGTCCGTTGCGTGCGCGTGCCCGCGCTCGTCGCGGCGTTCGCGATTGCGAACGTCCGCGCCCCGGCGTTCCTGAACGCCGAGCCCCCCTGGTGACCCTTCATGAACGAACCCCTCAGAACTCCTGTGGTGGACTCGTTCGCGGGCTCCCGTGTGGGTCTGCGCACGCCCGACGACTTCACGAAGCTACGAAAGCCCCGTGTGCACCCGTCCGGCCTGCGCCTCCCCTCATTGCGCTCCGCCCACTCCTGATGGGTCAGAACGCGCTCACGAGCCCTGCACCCGCGAACGTTGAGGCTAGTCCTGCTGCTTCGGCACGTTTCGACTGTCCGGACTCTATTTCCCGGTCGTCGACCCGTTCCCTCACTCGCCGAACCCCCTCGCGATCTGGATCGTACGGTGTGTAGCGCGGACTTGAGCCGCCCGGGGCCGTCCGGTTCATGAAATTTCCGTCACCAGGAGCTGGTTACGGAACTCGCAATTGCCGGCGCCGGTTCGGCGTCCGGCCCCGGCAGGCGCGCCTCCAGCCTCGCAGGGTCAGTGGGCGCCGCGGCAGGTGAGCACGGCCGGGATCGTGCGCGCCAGCAGGGAGACGTCGGCGCCGAGGGAGGCTTGCTCGACGTAGCGCAGGTCCAGACGCACCCAGTCGTTGAACAGGATCGAGCTGCGGCCGCTCACCTGCCAGATGCAGGTCAGGCCGCCCTTGATCTCGAGGCGCCGACGCTGCCAGCGCTCGTAGTTCGCGACTTCGGCGACGATCGGCGGGCGCGGGCCGACCAGCGACATGTCGCCCGTCAGCACGTTCCACAGCTGGGGCAACTCGTCGATGCTGGTGCGGCGCAGGAAGCGGCCCACCGGCGTGATGCGGGGGTCGGCCGCGATCTTGAACACCGGGCCGGTCTGCTCGTTCTTGGCGAGGAGCTCCTGCTTGCGCGCTTCGGCGTCCACGCACATCGAGCGGAACTTGTAGAACGCGAACGGGCGGCCGCCGAGGCCGGCGCGCTGCTGGCGGAAGAACACCGGGCCGGGGCTGGTGAGCTTGACCGCCAGGGCTGCGCCGAGCATGACCGGCGAGAGCACGACCAGCGCCGTAGCGGCGCCGACCACGTCGATCGCCCGCTTGAGGGGCGAGGAGTGCACCAGGAGCATGTTCTGCAGGGCGCCGCACTCGACGTCGCTCAGGTCCGAAGCGGTCTCGTTGCGCTGGGCTTCCAGCTGGCTGTCGAGGCCCGCGGCGACCGACGAGCGCTGTGCGAGGGTCTGGGAGCGGGAGCTGACCGCGCGGCGGGTGGCGACGGCGCCGTTGGGGCGCGCGCCGCTGTCCGAGCCGCGGAGCGAGTGCTCGCCGCCCTCACGCCGGCCGCTCTCACGTCGCGCAGCGGGGCCGCGCGACGGCGCGCGGAGCAGGTCGAGGGGGTCGGAGCCATCGCCGTTGCCGCCGCGGGGCCGGCTGGCCGAGGCGCCGCCGGAGCTTCCCCCGGAGTTGTTCCCGGAGTTCGTGTGCTCGGGGTGCACCAGGACGCGCCAATGCGCGCGGGTCGCTTCCTGGGGGAGGGCGGCGCGCAGGTGGCGCACCACCATCAGGGCGCCCTCGTGGTCGGTGTCGGTGAGGACGATGCCGATCGTCCGCGAATCGTGCCACCCGACGGCGTCCGTGCAGCGCACGCGGCGGGCGATGGTCAAGGCCCAGGAGTCGAGCGCGTCCTCGAGGCGGCGGTCGCCGCCGGCGTCGAGCAGGACGAGGGAGAGCGAACTGGAGTTGCGGTCGGAGCGGGCGCGCTCGCGGAGCACGACCCGGCGGAACTCCGCCGCGCTCACGACGAGGTCCGAGTGGTCCACGAGCCGCTCTCCACGGCTAGAGGTCCACCTGCGGAGCCACTGGGCTAGGGTCTGAAACACGTTGCTGGGTCCTTGCGAACTAGATGCTGACTGCGAGGCTGAGTTGGACATTCCGTTGGCGTCAGGAGAGGTTCGCGATCGGTCGTCGGGGGCGGTCGGAGACCGGCCCCCGAAAACTACCCCGCCCCCGGGACAGGGGCGGAGTGCGACGGCGCAGATGCGAAGTCCTAAGACGACGTGGAGAATTACAACGGCAACGGGGTCTCCACCCGAATCCGCCTAATCGTAACGTTATTGTAAACGGCCCCTGCGGCCATCGCAGGGCCGATCCCGGCCGATGCAGGGATGACGGCGGCGTCACCGTTTTTTGAAGCGAGTTTCGAAACTGGGAAGTTTGGCCGTGGAGCGCGCTGGGGACTACGTGCGTTCGAGCCGAAGTGGATCGGCGAAAACGCACCCGCTGGGAGCGATCACCGAGGCCGGGCGCGGGCCCGCGCTCAGCTTCGCAGTCCGACCCCGGCGCGGCCGCTGAACGGGCCGGCGGCGGGGACCTGCGCGGCGTCCTGGTCCGCCAAGCCCGCCGCCTTGCGCTGCTTCAGCAGGCTGCGCAGCAGCACCAGTGCGACGCTCACCGCGCCGCCGAGTGCACCCGCGAGGATGACCGCCTTGCTGCGCGCGGGTCCTGACTTGTTGCGCGGGAACGTCGCGGGCTGCGCCACGATCAGGTTCGTCAGCTGCGTGGCGTCGAGCTGGTTCATCAGCGACGCTTCGTTGCGGCTGCGGACGAAGCTGTCGTAGGAGGCCTGGGCCTCGTCCGCGGCGCGCTCCTTCTCGGACAGCACCGGTCTGCATTCCTCGAACACCTTGAGCTGGCTCTGCAGGGCCGCGATGGTGTTGCGGCGGATGTCCTGACCGTCGATCAGGCCCTCGCGCTCGGACTCGGCCTCGCGCAGCTTCTGGCGCATCAGCTCGTAGGCGGGGTTGAGCGCCGAACTCCGCAGCGGCTCCATCGGGATCTGCGCCGGCGTCGTCGCGAGGCGCGCATCGATGTCGGCGATCTGCGTGCGGAGCTGCTGCTGGCGCGCTTCGAGCTTCTCGCGAGTCGGGTACTGCGCCGGGTCGGGTGCGGCGAGCTCGATCTGCATGCTCTGGCGCATGCGCACGAGCACCTCGTACTCCGGATTGTCCTTGGGCGGCTGACCGGCGGTCGTCACCAGCGTCGCCGGCTCGGCTTCGAGCGCCTCGCGGTAGTACTTGATCTGGCGCTTGAGGTCGGCGAGCCGTGCCTCGTTCTCGTGGAGCTCGGCTTCGAGCTCGTCGATGCGCTTGAGGTGGGCCTGGCTCTGCTCCTCGTAGTCGCGCAGGGAGCAGGTGTTGCGGTACTCCGTCAGGGCCGCTTCGGCGATGTCCCAGGTCACCTTCGCGTCCTTGACCTTCTGGTCGAGGAACTGCAGCGCCGGGTCGACGTCGAACACCTCGCGGTGGTGCGCCCGCGCGGCGCCGAGGAAGCCGTCGACGACCTTGCTGGCGACCTCCGGCGACTGCGCCGTGTAGGCCACCGAGAGGATGCTCGAGCCCATCTCGGGGAACACGATCAGCCCCTTGCTCACGACCTCCTCGGCGAGGTCCACGCAGCGGGGGCAGTTGTCGATCGGGCGGCTGGGGTCCGCGCGGCAGGCGTCGGCGCGGCTGAACCACAGGCCCTGGAACTTGTGGATCCAACGCGTGTGGAGCGCGGTGTTCTCGTTGTCCTGAGCGGTCGGATCGTAGGGCTCGAGGATCGTCGACGGGCCCAGGTTCGCGACCAGCCGCCGGTAGACCTCCGGCGTGGTGATCAGGTGGATCTGGTTCTGGATCGCCTCGCGCAAGGAGGCCTGCGCGCCGCTGCTGTCGCCGATCACGCGGCCTTCCGCCGTCTTCGATTCGCGCGAGCCGGTGCGGACGAGCAGCTTGCCCACCGAGCTGAACTCGTTGGGCTTCATCAGCGCCTGAACGCCGCCCAGGCCGGCGCTGAGCACCGCTCCGCTGATGATCCACAACCTGCCACGCCACAACGGGAGCAGCGCTAGCTGCATCCAGTCGATGCGCTTGGTCGGCGCCGCTTCTTCGGCGCTGTCGAAGGGATCCTCCGCACTCATGGTTCGCGATGGCGCTCAGCCGCCGATCGGAATCAGCAGCGGGAACGGCAGCAGGCGCCGGATGTACTGTTCGACCCAGATGTCGACGTCGTCGATCGGGGTGTTGGGGATGAAGATCACGTCGTCGGGCTGCAGGTAAAGCGCGTCAGGCGACCCCCAATGTCGTTGGCGCGCGTCGATCTTCCAAGCTCTCTGGCGCTGTTCGGCGGCGACCCAGCGCACGAGCATCAGCTCCTCGAGCATGGCCGTGTCCTTGAGCGGACCGCCGGCGGCGCCGAGGGCTTCCTCGAGGCTCATGCGGCCGTCGAATTCGACGCGCCCAGGTTCGGTGACCTCGCCCATCACGATCACGTGGCGCGCCGCTCGCTCGAGCAGCTGCACCTGGATGCGCGGCGGGGTGGTGAAGGTCTCGGTGTAGCGCTTGACGAGGTCCTGCTCGAGCTGCGCCTGGGTGCGGCCGGCCGCGGGAAGCTCACCGATGCCCAGGAACGCCGCCATCCCGGTGTCGCGCACGTACGACTCGTGGTTGTAGGCGACGTGGTCCGCGATGCTGACCGCCAGTCGGTCGCCGGGGGCGAGGTGCGTCTGCTCCCACGAGTAGGTCTGGTTGATCTGCGCCGTGACCTTGCCCAGCGCGGGGCCAGGCGAGGCGCAGGACGCCGCGAGGGCGAGCGGGAGGAACGCGAGGGCGGTGCGAGGGAGCAAGGCGAGTTGGTGGAGCTTCAAGCGTTCGAGTGATCGACGAGAGCGGGGCGCGCCGTGAAGGTGCGCGAGCGGCGAGTCTCGACAACGGGGCAACGAGGACTCGTGAGCCCGCACGCGGACACGCGCGTAGAGGATGGCGTTCGCACCAGCGCGAGGGAACCGAGCGGGCCCGGAAAGGCGCGAACGGTCGCACCTGCGGGGCCAGATTCGGGACCGCGAGCCGGCGCGGAACGGCCGCGGAGCCCCCGCTGGCCCCGCGAGGGGCGAGCGAGGGCTCCGCAGTGGGCCCAGCGCGGGTCAGGTGACCGTGCGCGACGAACAGCGTGACGTGTTGCTCACCCGCGAGCGCCGTGCGGCCCCGCGGGACGCGCCGTTCAGCTGCGCGCCTTCTTGATCGCTTCGGTCAGCACCGGAAGGACCTCGAAAGCGTCGCCGACGATGCCGAAGTCCGCGACCTTGAAGATCGGCGCCGCGGCGTCCTTGTTGATCGCGACGATCACCTTCGAAGTGCGCATTCCAGCGAGGTGCTGGATCGCGCCGGAGATGCCGACCGCGAAGTACAGCTGCGGCGAAACGGTCTTGCCGGTCTGCCCGACCTGCTCGGAGTGCGGGCGCCAGCCGGCGTCGACCACCGCGCGCGACGCGCCGACGGCGGCGTTGCCGAAGGCCGCGGCGAGGTCTTCGACGAGCTTGAAGTGCGGCGCTTCGCGCAGTCCGCGGCCGCCGGAGACCACGATCGGCGCTTCCTTCACGTCGAGCTTGGCGTCGGCCTTGGCCGCCACCGAGGTGACCAGCACCTTGCCGCCCTTGGTCGCCACGCTGCTCACCGCCGCCGAGCCGCCGGCGGTCGCCGCGGCGAAGGTGTTGGGGCGGAGCGTCGCGCACAGCACGGGGCTGTTCGATTGAACCGTGATCGTGGCCTTGCCGGCGAGCACCGGACGGCGCACGACGAAGGCCGCGCCCTGGAGCTTGAGCTCGACGCAGTCGGCGAAGGGCACGCAGTCGAGCGCGCCGGCGACGCGCGCGAGCAGATCCTTGCCCGCCGAGGTGTTGGCGCACAGGAAGGCCTTCGCGCCGGAGCTCTGGATGAGCGCCACGGCGTCGGCGGCGCAGCCATCCGGGCTGTACGAGTCTGCGCCGGTGACGACGACCACTTCGGCGGCGCCCGCTGCGCCGAGCTTGGGCGCGACGTCGGCCGCGCCGGCGCCGGTGACGAAGGCGACCACTTTGAGGCCGGTCGCGTGCGCGGCGCCGAGGGTTTCGAGGCTGGCGCGGCGTGCGGCGCCGGCCTTGTGTTCGACGAAGACGAGGATCGTGCTCATGGTTGGTGCTGGGGGCTGGGGCTCTAGAGGACCTTCGCTTCGTTCTTGAGGGCGGCGATCAGCGCCGGCACGGCAGCCGCGCCTTCGCCGACGATGCGGCCTTCCTTGCGCGCGGGCGGCAGTTCGACGGCGAGCACCTGCGAGGCGTTCGGCACGTCCTGCGCGGGGACTTCTTCGATCGTCTTCTTCTTGGCGGCCATGATGCCCTTGAGCCCGGCGTAGCGCGGCTCGTTCAGGCCCTTGTCGCAGGTGATGACCGCCGGCAGCGGGAAGCTCAGCGTCTCGACGCCGGCTTCGCTCTCGCGTTGCGCGTTGCCGCCGTTCGCGGCGAGCTCGAGCTTGACCACGTCGGTGACGCAGCTCATGCCCAGATACGCGGCGAGCATCGGCCCGACCGACGATTGGTCACGGTCGGTGGCGACACGACCCGTGAAGACCACGTCGGCGCCCAGCTCCTTGATCTTCGCCGCCAGGGCCTTGGCCGTGGAGCGTGCGTCGCGCGTGTGCCAGCTCGGGTCGACCAGGATCACCGCCTTGTCGGCGCCCTTCGCAAGCGCCTCGCGCAACTCCTTGCTCGCGTCGCTGGGGCCGAGCGTGAGCACGGTCACTTCGCCGCCGTGCTTCTCCTTGGCCTTGAGCGCCTCTTCGACGGCCAGGTCGTCGTAGAAGCTCAGCATGTATTCGAAGCCGGTGGTGTCGATGCTCTTGCCGTCGGCCGCGACCTTGGCTTGCACCTCGGTCGTGGGGACGCGCTTGACGCAGGCGATGATCTTCATGTCGTTCGCTCGGGTTCTGGCTGCCACGCGGCGCGCTGGGCGCGCCCGCGGAGCGGGCTGTCTCGAAAAGTGAGGGGAAGGAAGATAGCGGCGGCTTTTTCGAACGGTCAAGGAAGGTTGCGAGAGGGGCCGAGATCGCGCCTTTGTTTTCGACGCAAACGGCGGCGCCGATCTGCGGCGCGAGCGGCGAGTTGCTCTTGGACTGCTCCGCCGGCGTGGGCCATGCTCGCGCGCGATGAACGCGAAGACTCCGACGCCGCATCCGCCGTCCGACCCGGCGCCGTTCGACCGGCGCGAACTGTTGCGCTTCCTGGGACTGGGCGCCGCGGCCGGGACGTTGCCCAGTTGCGTTTGGCGCAGCGCCGCGAATGGCGGGCGCGTGGCGTTCGTCGACGCCGACGGTTCGCCGAGTTGGACGCCGCTTGCGACCCCGCTGCCGACTGGCGGCCAACGCGGCGCGCCGGCTGCGTTCGAGGTGCGCGACGAGCTGCTGCTGCCCGCGGGATTCGTCGCCGAACCACTCGCGCTGTGGGGCGAGGACTTCGCCGGACCGGATGGCCGCGTGGAGTTCGGCTACAACGCCGACTTCATCGGCGTCGTGCCGCTCGCCGGCTCGCGCGACGAGTTCTTCGTGGTCGTGAACCACGAGTACATCTCCGCGCGGCCCTGGCTGCAGGGCTACGAAGCGGTCACGGGCCGCAAGTTGCCGCTCGAGTGGCGCAACGATCCCGCGGCGCAGCGCGAGCTCGCGCGCCTCGCACTCGCGGATCTGGGCGTGACGATCCTGCACTGCCGTCAGCGCGCGGACGGCGGCTTCGAGGTGCTGCGCGAGTCGCGCCGGCACCGGCGCATCAGCGGCGTCGATCCGCGCACGCCGACGCACAACAACTGCAGCGGCGGCGTCACTCCCTGGGGCCACGTGCTCTCGTGCGAGGAGAACGTTCAGGACTACGTGAGCGAGTTCGTCGACGCCGCGGGCGAGCCGCTCGCGCGCGAGCGCAAGTTGTTCGCCGAAGTCGGGCGCAGCGAGTCGTTCGACGAGCCGCTCGAATTCGAGGGGCTCGGCGCGTGCCTCGAAGCGCCGCAGGACGGCCGCGACTTCGGCTGGGTGTGCTGCATCGACCCGGCCGTCGGCGAGCTGCGCAAGTTGCGCGCGCTCGGCCGTTTTCGCCATGAAAACGTGGCGCTGCGCTGCGAAGCGGGCCGGCCGCTGGCGGCGTACATGGGCGACGATCGGCGCGGCGGCCACGTGTGGAAGTTCGTGAGCGCGAACGTTGTCGAACGCGTCGACGATCCGGCGAACGCGCGTCTGTTCGACGAGGGCGTTCTGTTCGCGGCGCGGTTGCACCGCGACGGGCGCGGCGAGTGGCTCGCGCTCGATCCCAGCACGCCGCTCGCACGTCCCGAGCCGCAGCATCTCGGCGGCGGCCACCTGTGGTTGCCCGATCGCCGGCTCGACGAGAGCGGCCGGCCGCGCGGCGGACACGTGGCTGTCGGCGCACCTGGCGCGCGCCACGCCGAACTGCCCGCGCAGGAGTGGGTGCAGTCGATCCAACGCTTTTGCGGCAAGGAGTTCGAGCGCTGCACTCTCGGCGATCTCGTGTTCGCGCCCGGGTGGGTCACGCCGCAGGCGCGGCGAGAGTTTGAGTTGCGCGTGTTGCGCCTCGATGCGTACGCGTTCGCCAACGCGATCGGCGCGACGCCCAGCGCGCGTCCCGAGGACCTCGAGCTGCATCCGCACGACGCAAGCGTGTTCATCGCCTTCTCCGACGCCGTGAGCACTTCGAAGGACGGCTCGCCGGACGTGCGAGTGTTCCCCGGCGCTCGCGCGCGCGATTCGCGCCGCTACGGTGTGATCGTGCGTCTCGAAGAATTCGGCGGCGCACCGGACGCGCGCACGTTCCGCTGGTCGCCGTTCGCGGCGAGCGGCGAGCTGCACGAAGGCGGCGCAGGCCTGGCGTGCCCCGACAACCTCGCCTTCGACCGCGACGGCAACTTGTGGGTGCTGACCGACATGCCCGGCGCGTCGGTGAACGGCGCGGTGAGCCGCGAGGGCGCGAGCGCGCCGGGAACCGATGGATTCGTCGGTGTTTTCGGCTCGTCGGCGCTCTACATGATCCCCACGCGCGGGCCACGCGCCGGTCAAGCGCACTGCTTCGCGCTCGGACCGGCGGAGTGCGAGCTGTGCGGCGTGACGTTCAGTCCGGACGGGCGCACGCTCTTGCTCGCCGTGCAACATCCCGGCGAGCAGAACGGAACACGCGGCCGCCACGCGCCCGCCGAGGTCGAGCGCGAGCTTCTCATCGCCGACGCGAACGGAACGCTCGTGCGCCAAATCCGCAAAGTGCCGCTCGGCAGCAACTGGCCCGCGCGCGAACTCGGCCAGCCGCCGCGCCCGGGCGTGGTCTGCATCCGCCGCGTGTGAGCGCGCGGCCGGACGCGCGCAGCGCCGTGTTGCGGCGCGCCGCGTGGCGTCGTGTTGCGTCGCTCTAGGGCTCTCGAACCGCGGCGCCTCCACGAACCAGAGCGTGGGCGTGCTTGGGAGAATGGTCGAAGCACCACGGACCGCTGGGCGCATCCATGTGAAGCAGCAGGAGCGTCTGCGCGTCGGACTCGAAGCGCTTCGCGGGCTTGAAGCTCTCGCCGGCGGCGTAGCGGGCCACGCTCGAGATGCGCACTTCGTCGAGCGCACCTTCGAGCAGCGAGTTCGCCGCGCCGTCGCTCCCCACGTCGCCGCCGATCACCAGCGGCAGCGCGTTGCGCTTGCGCGACCCCTTGCCCTTGCGCGAGGCCACTTCGACGCCGTCCACGTACAGCCGCACGTTTTCGCCGTCGAACACGCCGGCGAGGTGCGTCCAAGTCTTTGCGGCGAGCTTCTTGTCGCTCCTCGCCGTCACGTACTTTCCGCCGAGGTTGAGCGTGAACTCGGGTTCGCCATGGTTGGCGAAGATCCCGAACTCACTCTGCTCGGTCTTGCAGATCACGCCCTGTCGCGCCTTGAAGCGCTCGGCGCGGACCCAGCCTTCGAGCGTGAACGGACCGTCGGGCAACGCGAGTTGAGCGTCGGGCAGCGCGAGGTGGTCGTCGGCGCCGTCGAGCGCCAGCACGCGTTCCTCGCGCGTTGCGGCCGGCGCCGGAACGGACTGGAGCTCGAACGGCAACGCCAGCAGACGCCGGGGCAGCGGGATGCGCGCGTTTTCGGCGAGGTAGTCGACGTGCACGCTCAACTCGAGCATGCGGAAGCTCGCGTCGAGCTCGCTCGGCGGCCGCGTGCAGCGCAGCGTGGCGCGCGCACTTGCGCCGGGCTTGAGCGTCAGGTGTGCATGGTCGGGCGTCACGTTCCAGCGCGAGTCATCGCTCTCCGGCGCGAGCTGGACTTCGATGGAACGCGCCGAAGGGTTGCGCAGTTCGACTTCGATGCGCCCTTCGACGGCCCGCTCGGCCGTGAACGCGAGCGCGCCCTTGAGCTGCGGCGAGAACTCGCGCGCCAGCTGCGTGGTCTGGTCGACGATTTCACCGGTGATCGCGCGCGGGTCGATCGCGCCGCCGACCGGATACGCCGCGACGTCGATGCGTCCGTCGCGCACCGTGACAAGCGAGTACTGGTGCAGGTAGCCGGCGGCGGGGACCAAGCCGCTCTGGTCGCCGCCGACCGTCGCGAGCGTGAAGTACTCGATGCCGTCGCGCTTTCCGTCCCAACGCATGTGGTGGATGTGGCCCGCGAACACCGCCGTGACGTTGCCCGCGCGCTTCAGCAGCTCGTGCACACGCTCCCAGTCTTCGCCGTAGTTCTTCTTGAGCCAGCGCGGGTGGTGCAGGAACAGGAACACATGTTTGGCCTGCTTCGCCGTCTCCAGCGTCTGGGCCAGCCACGAGTACTGCTCGTCGCTCATGCGCTGGCACTCGGGCTTGTTGAAGTTCTTCTCGCCCGTCTGCGGATTGCTCTCGTCGGAGTGCAACGCGATGAACCACGCGTCCTTGTGTTCGAACGCGTACCACAGCGGCCCGAAGTGCTGCTCGTAGTTGCTCTCGTGCTCGCCGGCGGGTTTGGGGCCGTCACCGCGCCAGTAGATGTCGTGGTTGCCGCTCACCGGGAACCAGGGCGACTTCAAGCGCGCCATGATGCGCTTGTAGTCGTCCTTCTGCGCGAGCCACTGCGGCGTGTCGTTGTAGCCCTGGATCAAGTCGCCGACCGTCATCACGAGGTCTGGGTGCAGCAGGTTGACGTCCGCTACCGCTTGCTCGAGCACGCTCAATCCCTCGGGCGGTCCGCCGGTGCGATCGCCGAACACCGCGAACACGAACGAGTCGCGCTCCTCGGGCAGCGCGAGCGTCACGGCGCTCTTGCGGTTGGTCGTGAAGCGCGGCTCGTCGAGGTTGGGGTCGTAGGCGGCCGCGACGAGGGCGGCGAAGAGAACGATCGATGCGACGCGCTTGAGCATGGGTGCAGAAGATGACGCGCGTTGCATCAGGGCGCCATGAAGCGCAGGTGCAGTTCGTTCGAAGGCGCGCGGCGCCGCGCGCATCTGCTGCCCGATTCCTGTTGTGGGCCTGACGTGCGCTTGCTGTGGCGCGTCTGTGATTGCGCCTTCCTGCGAACGTGAGCGCCTCCACGCGTTGGCGCTCGTTCGCTCCTGTCCCTCTAGCTGGTCCACGTCTCATGAACCGCAATCTCTCCGTGCTGATCGCCGCGGCGGCGCTGTGCTCGCTCGCCTCGGCCCAGACCCTCCGACCGATCCAACGCATCAACTCCGCGGGCTTCAATCCCTCGGGCAACAACCAACAAGACGGCGTTCACCTCGCCGTGCAGGGCACGCGCTTCGTCGCTGTTTTCGCCGATCAATTCGGCGTGAGCAGCACCAAGCAGGACATCTTCGCCGTCGTCTCGAACGACTCGGGCCTCACCTGGGGTCCGATGGTGCGCATCGACACGGGCGATGCGCCCAACCTCACCGACGGCGACGAGGCCAAGTGCGTCATCACGCAGAGCGGCGCGATCGTGGCGGTGTGGGAGGAGACCAAGGGTGCGTTCGGCTTCGGATCGTCGAACGAAGACATCTACTTCAACCGTTCGACCGACGGCGGCGCGACGTGGCTGCCCTCGGCGCTCCCGCTGAACACGGGAACGTCCGGCTCGCACGTCACGAGCGACATCGACCGCATCTGGATCACCTCCAGCGGCGAGTCGGTGTACGTGACGTGGGAAGAGGACGCGCTCTCCTCGATCGGCGCCGATGAGGAAGTGTGGTTCACGAAGTCCGACGACGCCGGCGCGACCTGGTCGACGCCGATCGTCATCGAAGGCAACGGGACGGTCGACGCCGACGATCCGCGCATGGTCGCAGTCGGCCAGACGGTGCTGGTCGTGCTCTCGGCCGAGTCCGCCACGACCGACGACACGGTGTTGCTGCGCTCCATCGACGGCGGCGTCAACTGGACGCGCACGGTGCTCGAGTCGAGCGACCAAGGCGACTCCGACACCGCCGACATCGCCGTCGACGGTCAGAACGTGATCGTGGTCTGGGAAGACGACAACCCCAGCCTCACCTCGGGCGACCAGATCCACGCCGTGGTCTCCAATGACCTGGGCGCCACGTGGTCGAGCGAGATCACGATCTCGCAGCGCTCGGAGAATCAGGTCAGCACGCCGATCTCGCAGGCCATCTGGTCGGACTGCGCGGTGCTCGGCGACGACATGTACGTCGTGTACGCCGAGGACTCGCTCAACACCGCGGCCGGCCTCTCGGGCGGCCAACTCGGCTCGCGCGTGTACGTCGCCTACTCGCACGACGCCGGCGCGACCTGGACCGTCGACGTCAACCTCGACTCGAACTCCGCCTCGCGCTTCAGCAACCGTCCGTCGCTCGCCGTGACGAACTGCGCCGTGTTCGTGCAATTCGAAACCGGCAACGACGGCGCCAACGGCATCTCCTACACGCTTTCGCAGGATGGCGGCGCCACGTGGGCCACGGCCTTCGACGCTCCGGCCGGTCCGGACATCGACAGCCCCGATCCTTCGGAAAACCGCGGCTTTGTCGTCGATCCGGCACAGAACGTTGCGTTGGGGATCTTCTGGGATCGCCCGCTCGGCCAGAACGAGGTCTACGTGTGCGGCCTGGCCGGCTGCACCCCGGCGCCGCAGAGCTACTGCACGGCGGGCACGACGACCAACGGCTGCAATGCGACGATCAACGCGTCCGGCGCGCCGAGCATCGCCGCGCTCTCGGGCTACCCGCTGACGGTCACGAACGTCGAAGGCCAGAAGCAGGGCATCCTCTTCTACGGCGTGAGCGGCGCCGCGGTGCAACCGTGGGGCACCGGCTCGAGCTTCCTGTGCGTGAAGAGCCCGACACAGCGCATGGGCGGCCTCAACTCCGGCGGCACGACGGGCCTGTGCGACGGCGTGCTCGTCAGCGACTGGAGCGCCTTCGTCGCCTCCAACCCGACCGCGGTCGGCGTGCCCTTCACACCCGGCCAAGTCGTGAACGCGCAAGGTTGGTTCCGCGATCCGCCGGCTTCGAAGTCGACCAGCCTCTCGAACGCGATCGAGTTCACGCTCATTCCGTGATGGACGCTGGAGCGCAGCGCGGATCGCGCGCTGCGGCCCACAGCCCGGCCGATCCCGCGTGGAACGGCCGGGCTTTTTCGTCGCTGCGCAGTCGCCGCGGCTCCGCGCACCCAAGCGAGCGGGGCCCGCTGCATCGAGCAGCGGGCCCCGCGTGTCGCTCCGGCGAGCGCTGGTTTCGCAGCGCTCCGTGCTCTGCGCGCCTCAAGGGCAGAAGCGCACTTCGAGCGCGTCGCTGAAGTTCGAACCCGCGCCGCCCGGGCCCTGCGGGTCGCGGTACCAGCACTGGAACGAGAACACCGCGCCGGCCGTGACTTGGCCCGCGCCGGAGTTGAGCGGCGCACTGCCGAAGTCGAGCACACGCGCGACAGCGCCCTGTGCGTTGGCGTTGCTCGGCGGCGCGAGGCGCAGCAGCGGCGCTGCCACGCAGCGATAGCCGTCGGCGAAAGGCGCGCGAGCGCGCTGCGCACCGTAGAAGAACAGCGCGGATTTGCCCGGCGGGACGCGCTCGGCCGTCAACGTGAAGTTGTTCGCGCTCACGCTCGTCGTGCCCTGCCAGCCGATCCGCGCGCCCAGCGGCGAGAACGAGTTGCTCGTCACGGGGCAAAAACGCGCAGGAGTCGGGCATTCGCTCGCAAAGCGCACCGTCAGCAGCGGCCGCTCGGCGCCCTGGCCCCAGTTGCTCGAGCGAAACTCGATGCGGTCCGTGCCGGAGGCGACGAGCACCCAACCGTGGTTGGCGGCGCCGTTCACCCAGGCCTGCACGCTGGGTGTCACGTCGAACGAACGAGTGCCCTTCGAGGAGAAGATCGCGCCGGTGAGCGCATCGGGAGTGGCGAGCGCCTCGACGCCCAGTTGCACGCCGGCGCCGAGCGATGTGAAGCTCGAGGTTTCGCTCCAGGGCGTGAGCATGCGGTGCAACGCCGCGCCGCTCGCGCTGTTCGCGTTGGCGCCTTCGGCCGTGAGCGTCAGGACCGCGCGCTCGATCGGCGTGCCCGGAGGAATCTGCCCGGGCGCGAGCCCCACGATCCCGTCGAAGCGCAGCAGGCCCTGTTCGTTGTCCTCGTCGCCGTCGACGCGCAGGTTCAACGCCGCGCCGTATGCCGTCGAGGGCAAGCTCGAGCCCGCGTCTCCATCGCCCACGTGCGTGTCGACAGCGCCGGCGTACGGGCCGAACCCGAAGTCCGCGCCCTGTCCGAAGCGCAGCACCGTGTGCTCGAGCAGCGCCGCGCGGTGCGCGTCGAGGTCGAAGCTCAACGTGAAGTTGCTCGCCGGATCGATCGCGCGGTTGGGGCCACTGGTGACTCCTGCGACGTACGTCGGCGAGAAGGTCTTGAACTCGATCTCCGCGAGCGCGGGACGGAACAGAAGTCTCTGGAGCCAACCGTTGCCGCCGTTGGGGTCGCTCTGGAAGTCGGCCAGCACCTCGAAGGTCGTCTCGCCGAAGACCGTCGTGTCACTGCGCCGCCCGTTGCCGAAGATGTGACCGCAGAGCACGAGGAAAACCTGCGGAAAGGGCTCGACGAGCTTGCGGTACACCTGTTCAGCGGAGTTGTCGCCCGCGCTGTCCGCCGTCGCGCCGCCGCTGGTCCGCGCGCCCGGATTGCCCGTGTTCAGGTGCTCGTGCGTCGACACGATGGCCGGTGTGTTCGGCCACTGCGCGAGGATGCCGCGCGCCCACTCGAGCGCGTAGTCGGCCGCGCGCCACTCCAGCGTCAAGTGCACGAACTCGCGGCCGTCGGCGAGGAAACGCTGCGCATGGTTGCGGCCGTTGGGCGTCGAGCCGAGGTACCAGCTGCGGTTCGAGTAGCGCGCCGGTCCGAAGTTCGCGACGTACTGGCTCGAGTTGGTCTTGTTGCTGACGACGTCGAAGTCGTGGTTGCCGAGCGCGGCGCCGTACGGCACGTGGCCGTCGAAGGGAATGCCGCCCGAGCCGTCGATCGCGCCCATGGCGCTGCTCGCACGTTGCCACTCGATCGGGAACGAAGCGCCGCTCTGCACGATGTCGCCCACGTGCGTGACGAAGGCGATGTCCTCGAGCACCTTGTTCTGCACGACCCAGTTGGTCTGGGCTTGGAAGTTGGGGAAATTCGCTGCGGTTTGGCTGTAGAACTGCGTGTCGGGCAGCATCACGACCGTGAAGCCGTCGACGGTGGGAGGAGTGGCGAGCGCGACGGAGAGCGCGGTGAGCGCTGCGGCGGCGAGGGTGATGCGGATGCGGCGGGTGGACATGGGCGGGCGCAGGGCCGAGTGGGGGCGCGGTGGATGGAACGACGCCGCGACAGCCCAGCGAGCGCGCGTGAACGCCGCGCCTCGCGCCGCATCAAGATTCGTCGCGCGACAAACGTGTCCCGCCCGCGAGCTAGTGGGTTGATTCGAAATTTCGCCGCATATCTCAGGCGCCTCGCCGCCCCCCGCTGCGTTGCTCCGGTTCGGCGACCTATTCAGGTCGCCTGGAATCCTCGCGCCTTGCGGGGAGCGCCGAACCACCTGACATCTGCGGCGGACTTTCGAATCAACCCACTAGCGCCCGCGCCGCAGCGCGAGCGCGCGCTCGGGGCGATCGGTGATCACGCCGTCCACGCCCAGTTCGAGCGCGGCTTCGAGCTCCGTCGAAGCGTTCAGCGTCCACACGAACACGGCGAGCCCACGCGCGCGAGCGAGCTCGGCGCACGCGGGCGGCAGCTTCGACCAGCGCAACGAAACCGCCCGGTAGCCACGCTCGACGACGATGTCGAGCCAGCGCGCCAACTCCTCGTTCGTCGCGTTCTCAGGCGCTTCGCCGATGAAGGCGTGGCGCACGTGCGGCAACTCGCGCATCCACTCCCCGCGCTGCTCTTCATCCCAGGTCCCGATCCACAGCCGCGCCGGATCGAAGCCGCTGCGTTCGAGCTCGACGCGCGCGGCGCGCGCGAGGCCGGTCGTCTTCACATCGAGCATGAGTTCGGCGCGCCCGCGGCACGCGGCCAACGCTTGCGCCAGGGTCGGCACGCGCTCGCCGCTGAAGCGGGCGTCCTTCCACGCGCCGACGTCGAGCTGTGCAAGCTGGGCTGCAGTCCGCGCCGCCAGCGCTCCCTCACCGTCGCTGGTGCGCTCGAGCGTTGCGTCGTGGAACACCACGACCACTCCGTCGGAACTCGCGCGCAGGTCGAGCTCGATCAGCTCGACTTCGAGCTCCAGCGCAAGCTCCACCGCGGCGAGTGAGTTCTCGGGCGCGAGCGCCGCGCCGCCGCGGTGCGCCACTACCGCCGTGCGGTGCGCCGCGGCGCACGCGCCGGTCAAGACAGCTAGGCACAGTGCTGCGAACTTCATCGTGGTCTCGGGGCTTGGGGCCGATTGCCGTCCGCAGGTTAGGCGCGCGGGATCAAGGCGCGCGAAAGCGCCGCAGCTCAGAGCCGAGCGAGCAAGTCGAGGTCGAGCTCGTGGCCGCCGGCGTGCAGAGCCACCTCGCAGCGTGCGACGCGACCCGCGAGCCGTGCGGCGTCGTGCTGCGCGGCGTGCGGCGGGTACGCATCGTCGCGTTCGCCCGCGCTGAGCACGACCTCGAGCGCGCGCAGCGCGGGCGCCTCGAGGTCGAGGTCCGGCGGCAGTCCGCCGCCGCACGCGATCAGGCGCTGCGGCGTGCGCCGCGCCCGCGACGCCCAGCGCCACGCCGTCGCGACGCCTTGCGAGAAACCGAGCACGCGCACGCTCGCTGCTCGCGCGCCGCAGTGTTCGACCAGCGCGTCGAGATAAACGACGTAGTCTCCGATCTCGTGCTCGCGCGCCTCGCTCGTCATCCACGACGCGCCGATCGCACCGCGGCCGCTGCGCAGGTAGAAGCGCGAGAGCGCTTCGGGCGCCACGAGCCGCCGTCCAGCGCGAGCGAGCGGAGCGCAGGCTTGCAGGAACGCCGAAGCGAGCTGTCCGTAGCCGTGCAGCACGATCCACAACTGTGGAGCATCGGCGGCGCCGCGCTCGAACCAACGCGCGCTGCGCCGCACTTCGATGCGGCCTGCGCGCACCGCACTCGTGTCGTCTTCGCGCGCTTCCACGCGGCGCTCAGCTGACCTGCGCGTCGAAGGTGTGCCCGAGGTAGACCTCGCGCACGCGCGCGTCCGCGATCACTTCGGCCGGCTTGCCCTCGCGCAGGATCTGGCCCTTGTGGATCACGTACGCGCGGTCGGTGGACTGCAGCGTCTCGCGCACGTTGTGGTCGGTGATCAGGATGCCGAGGTTCTTGGCGCGCATGCGCGCGATGAGCTGTTGGATCTCGGCCACCGCGATCGGATCGACGCCCGCGAACGGTTCGTCGAGCAGCAAGATCACCGGCCGCGTGGCGAGCGCGCGCGCGAGTTCGAGCCGGCGTTGCTCGCCGCCCGAGAGCGTGTCGGCCTGGCTCTTCTCGAGGTGCGAGATCTCCAACTCGCCGAGCAGGCGCCGCGCTTGTTCGAAGCGTTCACTGCGCGAGTAGGGCATCGTCTCGAGCACAGCGAGCAAGTTGTCGAGCACGCTCAGGCGCTGGAAGATGCTGCGGTCCTGCGGCAGGTAGCCCATTCCCAAACGCGCGCGCTGGAACATGGCCAGCTTGGTGCAGTCGGCGCCGCGCAACCTGACCGATCCGGCGTCCGGCCGCGTCAGGCCCACGGTCATGCGGAAACTGGTGGTTTTTCCCGCGCCGTTGGCCCCGAGCAGGCCCACGATTTCGCCGGCCCGGACCTGGAACGACACGCCGTCGACCACGCGCCGCTGCTTGAAGGACTTGACGAGGTCCTTGACCTCGAGGAGCAGTTCACCGGGCGTCGGATCAGGGCGCAGTTCCACGGGCGCAGTGTAGGCGCCCCGCCGCACCGAACCGAGCCCGCGCGCGCGGGCTCGGCGGCAGGTCTATTGCGATGTCCTACAATTGCGGACTCCTACGAGGTGCAGACTCCCACGAGGTGCAGCCGCGTGTCCGGCGGCGCCCGGCGGCACGTCGCGCTGTGCGGGGGGGGGCCGGGCGGTGTCGGTAGGGGAGGACGCCGCAGCCAGCCGTGGCGCGGGTGCAAAATTGCGACTCGGTAGGAACCCCGGGGCCCGGGAAGGCAAGCCGAAAGTGCCCGCGGGGAGCCTGTGGATAACTTGTGGAGGAAGTGGAGGCGCCCCCGCGGGAACATCAGGGCCACGTCAAGAGCGCGGGGCGCTCGAAAGCGCACAAATTCCCGATGGGCAGGATCGACCAGCACGTAAATCCAACCCGGGGCGCGATTTACGTCCCGGCGTGCGGAACGTGCACGCCGTGCGCGAGCGGCGCAGGCCGGGGGCTGGCGGGCCCGTCGGACGCTTGCGTCGATTGCGGCCGGCGCGGCGAGCCGGGCTGGGGAGCGGGGCCGCCGCTGTGGACAACGTGCCGCCGCGGCGGGGCGCGGCGCGCTGCCGATCAGCTGCCGCCGCGCGGCGAACTCAGCGGATCCACTTCACGCGGTACGCCGAGTACTGCAGCGAAAGCGGCCAGAAAACGGCCACCGCGCGCCCGGTGATCAGGCGCCGGGGCACGAAAGGTTGCAGCACCAGGGCTTCGCCAGGGGGGAGGGTGACCTCGTCCTGGGTGGCGAACACGTGCAGTTCGCCGTACACGTCGCGGAAGAAGGTCGTGAGCCCGTTCGCCCCGCGCTCGCGGATCGGGTTGGAATCCGGCCGGTAGCCGGTCCCGGGGCTGCCGCGGTAGTTGCCCGCGATGGCCGCGCCGCCGGGAGCGTCGCGCCACTTCATGTAGATCGCCTGCCACTCGCGGCTGTCGCTCGAGTCCTGCGTGTTGTCGCCGAGCATGAAGTAGTGCTCGGCCGGGATGGCCCACTCGGTGGCGTGGCTTCCCGCGCTGTAGTGCACGTCGCGCCAGACCTGGAGGTCGCTGAAGCTGGCGCTGCCTTCGAGAACTTCGAGCGTGACGCTCGAGGTTTGGTCCGCGGCCGGCGGCACGGGCAGCGTCAGCTCCCAGCCGCCGAACTCCAGCCGCAGCTGGTCGTCCAGGTTCTCCACGGCGAATTCGCCGCTCGAGTTCGCCGCGCCGGAGGCCGTCACCGAGCGCGTGTCGAACTGCTCGTTCGGCGCCCAGCCGACCTCGATGCCCGGCGTGGGGCCGGCGAGGTTGAAGCGGTAGGTGCGTTTGCCTTCGCCGAGCACCACCGCGACCCGCGCCCCAGCGCCCAAGGTGAGCTTGCCGGTCACGCGCAGGTCCCCGACCGCGTTGCGGTTGGAGTTGTAGTGGCCGCCCTGCGCCTCCAGTGCAGCGCGCACGCCCTGCGGATAGCCGTGGGTGTACGTGTCGAGGATCGACCCGCTGCCGTGCGCGGAAAATGCGACGCGCGCCGGGCCGGTGAGGTCCGCGCTGCGCTCGCCGAACTGCGCCTTGCCCTCGAGCGCGCGCCAACTCGCGCCGCCCGCCGGCGTTCCGACGTCGACCGCCTTCCAGTGCTCGCGCTGCACGTTGGCGGGTCGGCGGACGATGCTCCACTCCGAGCTCGAGTTCGGGCGCGTCCACACGTCGCCGTACTGGATCTTCAGCTGCTCACCCGGCATCCCGACCAGCCGCTTGACGAAGTTCTGCGCGCGGTTGAGCGGGTACTTGAAGATCACCACTTCCCAGCGCTCGGGATCGCGCATGTGGAAGCTGAACTTGTCGACCAGGATGCGGTCCTTGATCGCGCCGCCCGGCGAGTCGCCGTCGGGGCGGAAGTCCTGGCCCATCAGCGTGGGCTGCATCGAGCCGGTCGGGATCTGGTACGCCTCGACCGCGAAGTACTTCAGCATCACCGCCATCACGATGGCGACGGTGAGCGCTTCGATGTTCTCGCGCCACGGCTGCGGCGGGCGCTTGGAGGCGGTCGCGCTCACGCGGGCTGCCCGGACGGCATGGAAGGATTGCGGCGAGCGGCCATGAGCGAAGCGCAGCATCATCCGCTCGCTGGCGCACGCGTCAAGTCGCGCTCTCGCGCGGCAGTCGGCAGGTTCTTCCAGGTCGACGTGCGTGAACTTGCCCGGAACAGCGCGTCCGGACGTGAGCGAGGGCTCTCGCGCGGGGTTGATGCGTACACTTTATCGCTAGTCCCGATGCCGCCCCCCGCAGCCCCGTCGCGCGCGCCGTTGCGGCTGGCGTACCTCACCAACAGGTACCCGGCGGTCAGCCACACCTTCATCCGGCGCGAGATCCTCGAACTGGAGCGGCGCGGCCACCACGTGGCGCGCGTCGCCATCCGCAGTGCAGCAGGTGCGCTCGTCGACGCGGCCGACCAGCGCGAGCAACAACTCACGTTGCACGTGCTCGAGTTGCCGCGCGTGCAGCTGGCGGCGAGCGTGTTCCGCACCTTGCTCACGGCGCCGCTGGCCGCGCTCCGCGGACTGGCGCAGGCGCGTGCGCTGCAGCGCGCCAGCGACCGCGGCTGGTTGCGGCACTTGGCGTACTGGATCGAAGCGCTGTTCCTGCTCCGCCACTTCGCGCGCGAACGTGTCCAGCACGTGCACGTGCACTTCGGTACGAATCCGGCGGCCGTGGCGCTGCTGGTGCACACGATGGGCGGCCCCGGCTACAGCCTCACGGTGCACGGCCCTGACGAGTTCGACGCGCCCGGTCCGCTCGCGCTGAGCGCGAAGGTCGCGGAGGCCAGCTTCGCCGTCGCCATCAGCGATTTCGGCGCGGCGCAGCTCAAGCGTTGGGCGCGCCTGGAGGACTGGAGCAAGCTGCACGTCGTGCGTTGCACCGTCGGCGACGCATTCCTGGCGCTCGAGGCGCCGAGCACGCCGGGCGAAGGGTTCGTGTGCGTCGGCCGTTTGTCGGCGCAGAAGGGGCACTTCGTGCTTGTCGAGGCGCTGCGCATCCTGCGCGAGCGCGGGCTCGCGCCGCGGCTGGTGTTCGCCGGCGACGGCGAGTTGCGCGGCGACTTGGAGCGCGCCGCCGCCGCCGCAGGCGTCGCGAGCCAGATCGAGATCACCGGCTGGATCGACGAGCACCAAGTGCGCGAGCGGATTCGCGCGTCGCGCGCGCTCGTGCTGGCGAGCTTCGCCGAAGGCTTGCCGATGGTGCTGATGGAGTCGTTCGCCGTCGGGCGCCCGGTGGTCGCGACGCGCATCGCCGGCGTGCCCGAACTCGTCGAAGACGGCGTGAACGGTTGGCTCGTCACCGCCGGACGCGCCGATCTGATGGCCGACGCGCTCGAGCGCTGCCTGCGGGCCACGCCCGACGAACTCGCCTTGTTCGCGGCGCGCGGCAAGGCGGCCGTGCGCGAGCGGCACGAAACGGGGACCGAAGGCGCAAAGCTCGAGGCGCTGTTCCTGCGCGCCGTCGTTCCCACGCGGCCTGGCTGACTCACGAGCGTGGGCCGTGCGTGGGCGCGGCGACTTGGCGTCGCGTTGCGCGGACGCATCTCGCGGGAGGTGAACCGCGTACGGCTTCGACGGTTCCTTCGGCGCCGCGAGCCGCGCCGCGTATCTTCGCCGCAACTCGTCGGCGTCGCGCGCGGCGAAGCGCGCGTCCACGTCGCCGCGCCGCGGACGCGATGTCGTCGCTCGCGAGCATGCAACGAGCTGCGTGACCGAGTGCGCCGCGCGGCGGTGCGGCGCGAGATCAGCGCCGTTCGAGCTGCTTGCGGTACGGCAGCGGTGCGGCGAGGCGTTCTTCGCGCGCGTGCTCCCAATCGCGGATGTCGCGCGGCTTGCGCGCGCGTGCGGCCGGCGCCGGATCGACGGGCCACACGTACAGCACGCCGCTCGCGTCGCCGCTGATCACGCGTAAGTCGCCCGCGCCGGGGCTGAAGGCGCCGCATAGCACCGGCGCGCGATGGCTCTCGAACTTCACCACGCGCTCGCCCTGCGCGGCTTCGCGCACCAGCGCCGAGCCATCTTCGGACGTCGTGAGCACGTAGCGCCCCGACGGATCGAACGAGCCACTCGTGATGTTGCCCGCGTGGTAGACCTCGTGGCGCACGCTCTTGTCGCTCTGCTGGCGCGCGAGGTCGATCAGGCGCATCGCAGCGCGCCCGTTGGGTCCCGTGGCGAGCAGGCGAGTTGCGTCGGCGTTGTAGGCGACGTCGCGCAGCGGGAAGGCCGAGAAGTCGAGCTGCGACTGACGTTCGCCGGCGAGTTCGAAGAAGCGCACGCGTGCGTCGTTGCAGGCGGCCACGAGCTGCGCGCCATCGGGACGGATATCGAGGGCCAGCGGCGCTCCGCCGCGGCGCGCGGGCCAAGTGTGTTCGCGGAGCACGCGTCCGCTTTCGATGTCGTAGACGCGCACGCTCGCGTCGCGTCGGCCGACCGCGAGGAAACGGCCCGCGCCGTCGAGTGCGATGCACGTCGCGGCGTCGTCGAAGGTGGCCGGCCCGATTCCCGCGCAGGCGTTGCCGAAGAAAACGTGCACCTTGCCGCTGCTCGTGAGCACGGCGGTCACGCTCACCTCGCCCCGCTCGCGTGCGCCCGCCGCCGCCAGCGCGACCGGTCGTCCGTCGACGCGTTCGCTCGCAACCGGGCGCGCCTGGGCTTCGAACTCCGGCTCGAACTCGGGAGCGTGTCCGTCGCGGATCGTCAGCCACCAGCTGACCGCGCCGTTCTCCGCCAGCGTGACGAGCGTGTTCCCGGGCGTGAACTCGGCGTGCGTGATGCGCGTCTGGGGCTCGCGGAGCGTCGAGAGCAGCACTCCCGGCGCCGCCGCGCCGCGCCGCTCGGTCGTCCTCGGCGTCGACCACAGCCGCGCCGCGCCCTCCTCGCCCAGACTCGCGGCGAAGCGCCCGGTGCGATCGAAACGGACGCTCGTCACCGCCGCTTCGTGGCCCGCCAAGCGGTACACGTCCGGAGGACTCTCGCCCCACCACACCTGCAGGTAGTGCGCGGCGCCGAGCGTGACCAGCCGCTCGCCGTCGGGCGTCCAACGTGTCTCCACCGGCTGCAGCCAGGCGTTGAAGCTCTCCAGCGGCTCGCCCGCGATCGTCCAGGTCTGGATGCGCGTGTCGCGCGAGGTCGAGACGAAGCGCGCGCCGTCTTCGCTGACGTCGAGCGACACGATGCGCGCGCCGTGCTGCGTCGCGAGTTCGCGCGACGTGCGCGCTTCCAAGTTCCACAGCACGAGGCGCGCGCGTTCGCCTTCGTCGAGCCCCACGATCAGGCAGCGCCCGTCGCGTGCGAAGCGCACCGCGCTGGTGGGTGCGCTGTGTTCGAGCGCGGGTTCGAGTTCGAGGCCGCGCGGCAGCGCCACGATCCGCACCACTCCGCGTTGGTCGCTCAGCGCGAGCGCCTGACTGTCCGCGCTCACGTCGAAATCGCTGAGCGCTGCGGCGCGCGCCGCCGGGTGAGCGTCGGAGTCGGGCGCGGAACGCGAGCCCTCGACAAGTGCGAGCTGCTGGCCGTCGAGCGCGTCGAACACCAGCAGGCGCGAGCCCGTCGGTGCGCCGCCGCGGTTCGAGGGCGCCGCGATCAGCCAGCGTCCGTCCGGACTGAAGCGCAGCCGTCCGATCCCGCCGGAGTCCAGCCGCAGGCGCCAGCGCACGGCGCCGCTGGTCGACTCGAGCAGCGCGAGTTCGCCGCCGACGCCGAGCACGGCGAGTTGTTCGCCGCTCGCGTCGATCTCGAGCGCGCTCGCGCGTTCGCCCAGAGCGGCCCACACGTCGCGAAGCTCGCCGTAGGTCGCGTCGAAGCGCCGCACGGCGCCGTCCTCGCCGGCCGTCGCGAGCCACGTTCCGCTTGGATGCGCGCGCACGGCGGCGAGGGGCCAGTCGGGGTGCATGACGTGGAACAGGTCGGCGCCGTTGCGCGCGTTCCAGGCCTGCAGGCTGCAGTCGTCGAGGCCGGCGAAGATCTGCTGCGAATCCCGCGCGAGGGTCGCGTCGAGCACGAGCCGCGCGCTGACGCCGCCGTCGAGTTGGCGCGCGAGTCGGCAGGCTTCGAGGGCCGGAAGCAGCGCCGCGCGCGTCGCGTACAGGCCGGGCTTGATCTCGTCGGCGAACACGCCGAGCGCGAGCGCCAGCGCGGGATCGTCCTCGAGCACTTCGCGCGAGCGTCCCGCGACGTGGCGCGCGAGCGCGTGGTCGAGCGCCTCGAGCGTCTCGACCTGCGCGGCGCTGGTCTTGCGGTTGGCGTCCTGTTCGCGCTCGAGCAAGTGCAGCGTCCACACCAGGCCCGTGAGCAGCGAGCCGATCACGATCGCGATGCTCGCGGCGAGCGCGGGTTGGCGTTGCGCCCAGCGCCGCAGACGCAGCACAGGTCCCGCGGCTCGCGCGCGGATCGGTTCGTACTCGCGCACGCGCCGCAGGTCCTCGGCGAACTCCAGCGCCGTCGCGTAGCGGCGCGCGAGGTCCTTCTCGAGCGCGGTTTCGACCACGATCGCCGCGTCGTCCTCGAGCGCGGCGTTCATGCGCCGCACCGGCGGCAGCGCCTCCTTCTGGATCGCGAGCAGCACCGCCGTCACGCTCTCGCCGAGGAACGGCCGCGCGAGCGTCAGCGCTTCGAAGAGCGACGCGCCGAGCGACCACACGTCCGTGCGGCGATCGACGCCGCTCGAGGAGCCCGCGACCTGCTCGGGCGACATGTACATCGGCGTGCCGAACACTTCGCCGCTGAGCGTGCGCTGGTCGAGCTCGGCGTGTTCGTCGCGCGCCTGTCCGAAGTCGAGCAGCACCGGCTCGCCCTCGGCGGTCACCATGATGTTGCCGGGTTTGATGTCGCGGTGGATCACGCCCGCCTCGTGCGCCGCGTGCAGCGCACGCGCAGCGCGCTCGACGAAGTGCAGCACGCGCCGCAGCTCGACTCCGTTGCGCGGCGGCAGCGGCAGCGGCCCGCTGCGGTCGCCCGCACGCGCGCGGCCGATGGCGCTCGCCAGCGTCTCGCCCTCGACGTAACGCATGGCGATGTACGGCGGATCGTGCTCGATCTGCGCTTCGTACACCGGACAGATCGAAGGGTGCTGCAGACGCGAGACGACTTCCGCTTCGCGCTGCATGCGGCGCCGGCGGTCCGCGGAGAGCAAGGCGATGCTCGAGGGCATGAACTTGAGCGCGACCTCGCGTGCGATGCGCGTGTCCTCGCACAGCCACACCGCGCCCTGTCCGCCGACGCCGAGCTCGCGCACGAGGCGGTACGGCCCGATGCGGCGTTCGTCGGACGCGTTCGCACTCGCGCCGCTCTCGATCGCCGCGCTCGAACCGCCCGTGGTCGTCGCAGCGCCCTGCGCCGCGCCGTCGCCTTGTTGGCGCACGAACTCGCGTGCGATCGCCTCTTCGTGGCCGGGATAGCGCGCGAGGTATTCGGCGAGGCGCCGCACGCGGCCGCGCTCGAGGTCGCGCGTGTACTCGTCGAGGAAGTCGAACAGCTCGGCGTCGTCGCCGCCCGCTCCAGTTCCGACCGAGTCCATGTCCTTAAGTCTAGATGGCGGCGAGGCGCGCTCCGCGTGCTTCTCCCGAACCGGGGACTGCGCCGTGGCCTCCGTCTCCAGCGGCGCGGTCCCAGGCTCGATGGTTCGCTGGTCAGCCCCTCTCGAGGAGTCGTCCATGTCCCGCAGCACGTTTGTCGCCACGATCGAGCCCGTCTCCACCTGCCCGGTCAACTGCGAGGCGTGTCCGGTGTCGCGGCGCGACATCGAGCAGCCCAAGGCGCGCCTGATGTCGCTCGCCGTGGCCGGGGCCGTCGCCTCGCGCCTGCGCCACGAATTCGGCGTCGGTTACGCGGCCTTCGGCAACTGGGGCGAGCCGTTGGTGCATCCGCAGATCGTCGAACTGCTCGCGATCTTCAAGCAGGTGGGCATCGGCTCGCTCTACCTCACCTCGAGCTTGTCCGCGCGCATCGACGCGGCGGCGCTCGTGGAGAGCGCGCTCGACTACCTCGACATCTCGATCAGCGGCGTCACCGCCGAGGTCTACAACATCGGTCACCGCAACGGCGACTGGGAGCGCGTCGAAGGCAACATGCACGCGCTCGCCAAGGCGCGGCGCGAGAGCGCGAGCCGCTTGAAGATCGGATTGCGCTGGCATCGCTACCGGCACAACGAACAGCAGTTCGACGCGGCGCGTGAGCTGGCCGAGCAGCTGGGCTTCGAGTTCAAGCCGTACTTCGGTCACCTCGGCGGCATCGAGGCGCACGAGGACTTCGAGCGCGGGACGTTGCCCCAGTCCAAGCGGCGCTTCATCGAGAACAGCGTGTTCCTCGAGTACGTCGAGCGCGCCGTCGCGGCGCACGTGGGCGAGGGCTCGTGTCCGCAGGCCGAGAACCTGATCATCCACTCGGACGGCCGACTGCTGCATTGCTGCGCGCTGATGGACTCGCACAAGACGGGCATCGACTTCCTCGCCTTGCCGCGGCGCGTGCTCGAGAGCTTCAAGCGCGCGCCCAACTCGCACTGCGGGAGCTGCCTCGCCAAAGGCTGGTCGGGTTTCATGCACTCGAGCAAGGTCGATCACCGCTCGCCGGCCGAAGTGGCCGCCGAGCTCGCGCCGTCGAGCGCGAGCTGACGGCGCCTTCTTGCACACGCCGGCCGCGCGCCGTCGCAGGTTGGGACCCGCGGACGCGCCGTGGCGCGTTTCGTCGGGCGCTTTTGAGGCCTTTGGTACGATCGACCGCGATGGAAGTGGCCCGGCCCGATCCCGACGCGCACGACGAGCGCCTCGAAACGCAGGAACTCGCCGCACGCGCGCACGCGGGTGACTCGGCGCGTTTCGGCGAGCTCTACGAGCGCATCGCGCCTTCGCTGTACACCTGGGCCGAGATCCGCATCCGCCCCGACCTGCGCCAGTGGATCGACCCCGGCGACGTGGTGCAGGAAGTGTGGTGCCGCGCGTGGAAGATCTTCGGCTCCTTCGATCCGCAGGTCGTCACCTTCCGCTACTGGGTCTTCCGCGTCGCGAAGAACGTGCTGCTGGAAGCCTTCCGCAAGCTCGAGAGCCCGGCCTTCAAGGCGCGCTCGCGCGACAACGGGCACAGCCGCGCGGTCGAGCTCGTCGACGTGCCCGACAGCGCGACCGCGATCACGCGCCGCGTGGCTCGCGAAGAGTCGCTCCAACTCTTCGCACGCTGGGTGCAGTCGCTCGAGCAAGAGGACCGCATGCTGCTGGTGCACCTGGGCCTCGAAGGGCTGTCGCAGGCCGAGGTTGCCGAGCGTTTGCAGATCGGCCGCGAAGCCGTGGCCAAACGCTGGCAGCGTCTGATGGCGCGCGTCGCCGAGCAGAAGCTGCCGCGCGAGATGTTCGCCGCTGTGCAGTAGTGGGCGCGGCGTAGCGAGGCGCCGTAGCGCGCCGAGTGCGCGCTACGGGCTTGGTTTCGGGTCTGTTCTTGGGCGCTGAACGCTCAGGGGCAGAACTCGACGGCGAGTCCGTTCGAGAGCCCGTCGCCGAAGGCGTCGAGCGGATCGCGGTACCACCACTGGTAGTAGCGTGTGGCGCCCGTCATCGCGGGCGTGATCGGGATTGCAAGTTGCGCCGCGCCGCTCGCGTCCGTGGTCACGATCGGAAGGCGCACGGTCGGAGGCAGCGCGCACAGCAGGCCGCCGTGGAACGGCGCGGAGTTCGGCTGCGTGCCATAGAACAGCAGCGCGCTCTTGCTCGGGAGCGAGTCGGACAGCGTCACGACGAAGTTGTCGGTGCTTTCGTTGGGCGAGCCGCTCGACCCGATGCGAGGCACCGCGAAGGACGAGTTGATCTTCGCCGTGCAGTAGGCGAGCGGCGGCGGGCACACCGGCGCCGCCGTGACGCCCGTGACCCACAGCGCGAAGTCCGACGTGTTCGAAGGCGCGCCGCTCAGCGGGTCGGTGTTCACGTTGTCGCCGTGCACTTCGACCGTCCAGGCGCCCAGCGCCGGGTTGGCGACGAACACGTTCTCGACGGTGTCGCGGTTGTTGCGCGCGCCGCCCGTCGTCGACCACAGACCGGAGTCGAGGCCGTTGTTGCCCAGGTACGTCGCGCCGCTGGGCGCGCGAACTACGAGCGTCAGGTCGTTCTTGCGGTGCTGCGAGGCGCTCACCGCGCCCTGGTTGTCGCGGTACACGAGCGTCACGCGCAGGTCCGGCTCGCCCGCCGGCACGTTGACGACGTAGCTCCTCACGCCGAGGTTCGCGACCGTGTCGCTCTGGTCGACGTAGAACGTCTTCGCGCGGCGGTCGTACAGCGAGCGCACGCTCGGATGCCCGAAGCCTTGCTTGGCGCGCGAGAGGTCGTCGCTGGGGTTCGCGAAGTTCCACGAGATCGCGGTGTTGATCATCGCCGCCTTCGCGAGCGCGAAACTCGGCCGGTTCTCGAACACCGTGCCGTTGCCCGCGGGATTGCCGAACAGGCCCAGGCTCCACATCTGGAAGAACAGCCCGAAGTGCCCGGCGGAGATCGGCGTCGCCGCGCTCGTGCCGCCGAAGGAGCTGGTGTAGTCGCCGCTCGAGTACCCGCCCGTGCCTTGCACGTCGTTGCACTGCACGGAGTCGTAGAAGTACGCGAGGTCCGGCTTCATGCGGCCGTCCGCCGCAGGACCGATGCTCGCGCCGCCGTTCCACGAGTCGTCGGCGTACGTCGCAGTGTTCTGGTGCCGAATCCCGCCGATCGAGACCACGTTCTTCGACCAAGCCTGCGGGCGCGAGCTCTGCGTGCCCGCGTTCGACTGCGACTGCAGGATCAGCAGGCCGTACTCGAGCGCGATGTCGTCCAGCTCGGCCGAGATCGTGGTGTAGCTCGTCGTGAGGCTCGAGCCCCACGAATTCGACTGCAGCACGGTCTGGTAGGGCAGCGCGGGGTTCACGAGCTCGGCCGTGTGCGCGTAGCGGTTGCCGCCGACGAGCGCGCCGTAGTAACCGGCGTACAGCTGCGCCGAGGGCAGCAGACCGCGGGCGCTCGCGTTCGCCAGTCCGCTGCCGGCGACGATGCCCGCCGTCGCGGTTCCGTGCGTGCCGATCGGCACGTTTCCGTGGGGCAGCGCGCCGTTGAAGTTGGGGTGCGTCAGATCGCAACCGCTGTCGAGCACTTCGACGCGCACGCCCTGGCCCGTGAGTCCGGCGACGCTCTCGACGTAGTTCGCGCCGCCGAATTCGCGCACCAGGTTCAGGTCCTCCTCCGGCGCGCCCCAGGCGTCGATGAAGCGCACCTGCGGGAGTCCGGCGATCTCGGCCAGCGCCTGCGGCGTGAGCGTGGCCTCGAAGCGCAGGCCCTCGGGCACGAGCAAGTCGACGCTGCCGCCGAGCGCTTCGATGCGTTCGGCGACGATGAGTTGCTCGCCCAGGCCGCGCAGGAACACCTGCACGTTGTAGCGCTGCGCGCCGTCGACGCCGCCCGCGCGCAGCAGCGCGAGCAGTTCGGGATCCACGCGGAACTCCGGTTGGTAGCTGACCACGGCGCGCACGAACGGCAGCGCCGCAACTCGCTCGCGCGTGGCTTGGTCCATGCGCACCAAGTGCGCGTGGTTCTCGATGAAGTCGAACACCTCCGCATCCAACGCCTCGAGTTGCGCGCTGTACTCGAGCAGCGGCTGCGTGAAGTACTGCACGAGGTAGACGCCGCCCTCTCCGGCTGCGAGCGGCGAGTCGGCAAAGCGTGGTTCGCCGCCTGCGGGGTCGAACGCGAGTCGGCGCAGGCCGAGTTCGTAGCTGGTCTCCTTCAGCGCGTGCACACGTTGTCCGTCGAGACTCAGCGCGAAGTACGCACGCGGCGGTTCGCCGTCCGCGTGCTCTTCCCATGCGGCGAACGCGGCGGCGCCGACGCGGCCGGTGCGCAGCTCGCGGATGCGCGCCGAGGTGGCGCGCACCTGCGCACCCGACTCCCAGCGCAGCACGTCGCCCGCAGCGCGCGTGTCGACCTGGAATTGCGCCGCGGCGAGCGGTGCGAGGACAAACAGCGGGATCAGGCGCGCGACGGAGTGGGGCGTGGTCATGGAGGGCTGGCGCGAGCTAGCTGGGATGCCGACGAGACGCTCGACGAGCGTAACCCGCGGCGGCGCTTCTCGCCCGGCGCTAACCCGGCCGACTGAAGGCGCGCCGCGCGCCGAATCCGTGGCCGACGAGCAGGCCGGCGCGTTCGAGCTCGACGAAGGCGCGGCGCGCGCGCTGCTTGCCGATGTTGGCCGCGGCGCAGAACGCGCCCACGGTCGCGTCGCTGGTCGTCGCCGCGCCGTGCCGTGTGCGCTCGTCGACCCACTCGAGCACGCGTTTCTCCAGTGCATCGAGGCTGCGCTTGTTCGTGCGCTGCTCAACGATCGCACGCCGCGTCGGGCCGTCGGCCGCACGGTTCGACGAACCCGAGCGCGTCACCACCTCGCGCTCGCCGTCGACGCCGATCGCGGCGTGCGGGCGCAGCGGCGACAGCGGCGTCGAGCAGCACACGATCGACTTGCCTTCGAGTTCCACCAGCGCGAGTTCGACCTTCAGCGGCGGCTCGACGCCGTGCTCGGCGATCTCGCGCACGCTCGCGAGCGTGGCGCGTGGGCGCGGGGCGCCGAACACTTCGCCG
This sequence comes from Planctomycetota bacterium, assembly GCA_016795325.1. Lineage (GTDB taxonomy): Bacteria > Planctomycetota > UBA1135 > UBA1135 > WYBT01. The sequence continues at coordinate 90,075 of JAEUHY010000017.1, read as the reverse complement.
CGGTCGCCGATCCCGATCAGCAGCAGTCCGCCGCGCGTGTTCGCAAAGGCCGCCAGCGTGCGCGCGAGTTTCTCGGGCCGCGGCAGGCCGCGTTTGAATTCGAGCGAGCGCCCTTCGCCTTCGGCGATGCGCGCCGCGAGTTCGGCGGCGTCGAGGTTCACGATCCGAAGTTGAGCGCCAAGGCCCAGGCCGCGCACCAGGCGAGCGCGAGCGCGAAGCCGCTCCAGGCTTGCACCTTCGGCGCCGCGCGGCGCACGCCCATCGCGCGTGCGAACAGCGCGCCCACGCCGAGCCCGACGACGAAGCCGAGCGCGTGACCGACGACGTCGATGCGCTGCGGCCGCGCGCCTGAGAACTCGTGCGAGAGTTCGTTGCCGCCCGAGCCGAGGAAGCCGAGCAAGAAGGCGCTGGCGAGCAGCGGAATCCAGGCGCCGTTCGCGCCGCGTCGCACGCTCTTGCGGCGCTGCCAGCGATGGCCGCCGAGGATGCCCAGCGCGGCGAACACGGCCGTCGATGCGCCGACGAAGCGCATCGGCTCGCCCTGCGCGGCGGCGTTGAGCAAGTTGGCCAGCGCTCCCGCGCCGAACACCGCGAACAGGCCGACGCCGACGCCGAGCAGTTCGGCGACGAGCGCGACGAGCAGCGCGCCGAGGAACGCGTTGCCGAGCAGATGTCCTGCGTCGGCGTGCAGGCCCAGCGCCGTCCACGCGCGCCACGGCTCGCCCTCCCAGATGCGCACCGAGTCTCCGCGGCCCTTGGCGAAAGCCGATGCGGCGCCGCGCGCGAGCGTCGACGCGTGCAGCGCGAGCAGCCCGAAGATCCACACCAGCGAGGCGATCCAGCCGTTTTCCAGCGCGAGCGGCAATTCCTCCGTGCGCCGCCAGCCGCGGTTCTCGTCGTCGTACTCGGCGAGTTCACGTTGCGCGCGGCCCACATCCGCCGCGGAGGTGGCGATCACGTGCTCGCCGCCGATCTGCACGATTTCGCACGGAACTCCGACGGCTTCGAGTACGAGGGCGTACTCGCGGGCGACGCGGCCGTGGCGCGTGCGCGCAGCTTCACCGGCCGGTAGTGCTTCGCTGAGCATGGCGGGCGAGCGTATAGGCCTGCGCGAGGGAATGTCGAGGCGGCCCGCGGCCCAATCACTAGACTTTGAACACGCGTCACCCAGCTTTTGCCCGAGGACCCAAGGTCTCCATGAAGTTCTTGCTGCTCACTGCGCTCGCGCTCCTTCCGCAGACCCCCGTGCCGACGACTCCCGCGCCCGCCCCGGCGCAGCAGAGTGCGGAAGTCGCCGCCTGGGACGCGGCCGCCGCGCTGCAGACCCGCGCGGATTACCCGGCTGCTGCGGCCGCTTTCGAGCGCTTTCGCGTCGACTTTCCGAACTCGCCGCGCGCGCTCGAAGCTCAGGTGCGCTCAGGGATCTGCTGGTTCTCCGACGGCAACGCCAAACGCGTGAACCACGCCGTGACCGACGGCGCGCGCGCCTCGTTCGAGTTGAGCCTGGCGCGTTTCGACAGCGTCACCAAGGAGCACGCTCAGCACCCGCTCGGTTCGCGTGCGCAGTACATGAAGGGCTCCGTGCACCTGTTTCAGGGCGACCTCGCGGCCGCGCACCGGGAGTACAGCGCGGTGCTCGAGAAGTTCACTGCGGACCGCAGCTACGTCGGCAAGGCGCTCGAGCGCCGCGCGGTCGTCGAACGCCACATGCTGCGTCCGCGCGAAGCGCTCGTCGACATGCAGCGCTGGATGAAGGAGTTCGGCACGCCGGAGGACACGCTCAAGTCCGTCCAGGCGCAGATCGCGCTCGCGCCGAAACTCGAGCGGCCCGCGCCGCCGTACCGCGCGCTCCACTGGCTCAACGGACCCGCGCCGCTCGAAAGCTGCGCCGGCCAGGTCGTGGCGCTGTACTTCTTCGCGACCTGGTGCTCGAACTGCCCGAAGGAAACGCCGTACCTCGTCGAGCTCCAGCGCCGCTTCGGCCCGCGCGGCTTCAAGCTCGTCGGAGTGATGAACAACGCCCGCGGACAGACGCCCGAAGTGGTGGGCAAGTACCTCGCCGACAACCAGTTCGGCTTCAGCGTGATGATCGACGCGGGGGCGACCGCGCTCGCCTACGGTTCGTCGAACGTGCCGTTCGTGGCGCTCATCGACATGGAAGGCCGGCTGCGCTTCGCCGACCATCCGTCGCTGCTCACCGACTGGACCGTCGAAGCGCTGCTCGACGGCCACCCGGTCCAGCCGCCGCCGAGCCAGCAGAAGTGAGGCGCGGCATTGCTCGGCGTGCGCCGCTCAGGCGGCGCGCGGCAGCAGCGGCCGCACGCGGTCGCGGAAGTAAGCGCTCGAGTTGAACTCGGCGAGCAACTTGCCGACGCACGCTCCGCCGCCGCCCATGCCGGGGTTGGAGAGCTGGGCCACGGCGTCGAAGTGCGGCTTGGGATCGAGGCCGGCCTTGCGCGCGGCGATCCACAGCCGGCCGAGCGCGTCGAGGAACGCGTTGTAGTCGACGCGCAGGTCGACGAGCGAAATCGCAGCGAGCGCGCGGCGCAGCGTGCTCTCGTTCGCTTGCCGCGCGAGCAACTCGATGCTCTGCAGCGCGTAGCTCCACACCGCGTTGGTCGTGAGCGCCTCCGCACCGACCCAGGCGCGCGCCTTGGCGCGGTTCTGCGGCAGGGCTTCGCCGAGGTAGGCGTCGCACAGTTCGGTGACGAGCCGGAACGAGTCGACGGCCTGCTGTTCGCCGGCCGCGCGCCGCGCCAGCGCCGCGATCTCGTCGAGTTCGCCCTGCGCGAGCTTGCCGAACCAGCCGCGGCGCTTGCGGGCCAGTTGCTGGTATTCACTTTCGAAACGCGCTTGCCACGTCTCGAGGTCCCGGCGCCAAGCCACGATCTTGTCGTTCCACTCTTCCATGGGCCCGGCAGGTTAGGCGGTCGCGGCGACAACGCAAGTCGGACGCGGGCGCGCCGCGGGGCGAGGCGCGCCCAGCGCCCTGCGATTGCGGAGAATTTCTGAAACTCTGCGCGGCGCCGCGGTGATGCGAAGTGGCTCGCGGACGCATCCCGCGCTACCGGCCCCCGACGCCGGAGCGCTCCACAACAGCACCCACATGACGTACCTCACTCACGCATCTCTTCACCTGCGCTGCGCCTTGGCTGGCGCGCTCTTCTCGGTCGGCGCCGCGGCGCAGTCGATTCCATCGGAAGCTCGAACGTTCACGCCCTGGCCGGACACGACGGGGCCGCAAGCCGCAAAGGTCGTCTCGGGGCGGTTCGTCGACGCCGCAATCCTCGATGTCGCCGTGCTGCAAGGCGCCGCGCTGGGCGGCGCGGTGGCGCTGCTGGTCGAACCTGCGCGCTTCAACTACACCGTCAGCAGCGTCGCGGCGCGCGACATGGTGCTGGTGCCCGGCGCCGCCTCGAACGGCCGCGACGGAGTGGCCATCCTCGGGCCCGAAGGCTTGTCGCTGCTGCTCGTGGACGACGCCGACGTCGGCTTCGTCGCCGCGGACATCCTGGACAGCTCTTGGAGCACCGCGACCAAGCTGTGGTGCGTGACCAACTCGAGCGGCGGCCGCGAATTGCTCGCTTGGCATCCGACCTCGGCGACGCTCCTGCGCGCCACGTGGTCCGTCGCGACGCAGTCGCTCGCGTGGGCTTCTGCGGTGACCCCCGAGTTGCCCGTCGACGACGTCGTCGGCCTGCAGTTCGACGCGCCGCAGACCGCGCACGAGCTGGTGTTCGTGATGGGCGGCTGGCTTTCGGTGCGCTCGTGGAACGGGGCGGCGCTCGGCGCGCCGATGTGGATCGGCGCCGACACCGCGCCGGCGCCGGGCCGGCGCATGTTCGCCGCGCTCGAGCGTCCGGGCGCAGCGGATGCGCTCGCGTTCCACGTCTGGTCGCCCGCGCTCAGTCAGTTCCTCGTCGGCGCCTTCAACGCGAGCAACGCCTGGCCGACGGTCCTGATGGGGCCCGACTACCGCGGCAGCTCGCTCGCGGTCGCTGACTACGACGCCGACCAATACGACGACCTCGTGCTGATGGATGCGACGTCCGACGACGGGCGCCTGGTGAGCGGTTCGGCGACCGCGGGGCTGGTCCTGGCGACGACGCCCGGCAACGTGTTCGGGCTCGACAGCCCCTCGTGCGACGTCGGCGACTTCGCTTTCGTGAGCGCCGGCGACTTCGACCGCGATGAAGACGTGGACGTTCTGGCGCTCGACGGAGAGAGCGGACAGCGCGCGCTGTTCTCCAGCGCCGTCGAAACCAAAGTGGTCCCGCAGATCGGCCGTGTGGCGGGTTCGCGCGTCGTCGTGCAACCGCCGGTTCCCGGCGGCGTTCTGTCGACCTCGCTCACGCTGACAGCGACCGTGCCGCCGGCGGTGTTCGACGGAAGCTCGCCCGCCACGCACTTGCACATCACGGGCTGGTTCATGCCGGACACGAGTGTGTCTCCGCCGGAAATCCAGGCCGAGGGCTCGGTGCTCGCGAGCGTTGCGCTCACGCCTAGCACTCAGCTCCAGACGTTGAACGTGCCGGTGGTCTGGCTCAGCAACCCGCTGGTCGAGTCCGACGCCGGCCTCTACGTCTCGGCGCGCTTCGTGCGCAAGGTCGGCGACACCTACGAGCGCGTCTGGCCCGCGGCGACGTACTTCTACCAGTACACACTTACCCACATCGAGATTCCCACCTGGGTGGCGCATTCGGTGGGCAACTGCGACCCGATCATCGGCGGCAGCGGCAACGACGGCACGGTGGGGGGCGGACGCCCGAACACCGGCGGCGGCGACGGCCAGCCCACGCCGCGCAATCCTTAGAGCTGACGCGTTTCAGCGCTCGGCGCCGCGACTCGAACCATGCTTCGTGTCGCGGCGTCTGCGTTTCCAGGCGAGCAGCACGAGCGCGGCAGCGAGTGCGCCGAGTGCGAACCACGCCGAGCGCGAGAAGCCCACCGTTCGCTCCGCCGTGGGCTCGACCAACACGAAGTCCGGCAGACCCCAGACGTGGAACAGGTGCGGCTCGTAGCGCGCGCGGACGTCGGTTCGCTCCGCGCAGGCCGCGCGCGCCTGGCGCAGCGCGCTTTCGACGGACGCGCCTTCGGTGAGCAGTTGGGCGTGCACCAACCCGAAGAACTCGAGCGCGAAGTCGAAGTCCACGTCGAGCTCCGCGAGCACGGCCGCGCGCGCGCCGCGACGCAGCAGGGCCCCGCTCGAGCGGTGCCGCCCGTCGTCGCCGCGGCGCATCTGGCCGGACTGGGCGCCACAGGCGGTGAGGATGGTCAGGCTCGGGAAGCGCAGCTCGTCGAGGTCCGAGAGCTTGAGCTCCCCCGCGCCCCACAGCGCCAGGCGCAGCGGCTGCTCCGCGAGCCCGTCGCGCCGCCCGTGTGCGATCAGGTGCACCAGGTCCGACTCCGCGCAGCGGCGCGCGAAGCTCGCCGCCGTCACTGCGGGACCGCGCTCGAGCACGAGCCGCGCCGCGTCGACGCCGCCGCGCAGGCGCCGCTCCTCCCGCGCGCTCAACTCGAGCCGCTCGAGCTCGCGCGGGCCGTCGGGGCCCGGATCGCTGCACACCAGGAGCGCCGCGCGGAGCGCATCGGGCTTGGCAACCAGTGGCCGCGACCGCGTGCGCTGCAACCACAGCGCGAGCGGGAACGAGGGCCAGTACGCGACGGCGTGGGTCGCGCCGAGCGCGCGGCCGGCGGAGTTGGGGAGCAGTTCGAACGGCAAGTAGCCCAGGGTCTCCGGGCCGACGATCGCCACGGCGTCCCAGCTCGCGAGGCGCCCCGCCAGCTCCGGAGGGAAGAGCAGCACGCTCAACTCGCGGCGCAGTCGATCGAGCGCTTCGACCTCGCGTACGTCGCCGGTGCTGCGCACGCGCCCGAGCTGGCGCAGCAGCCCGTCGCGCAACTCGTCGAGCCGCGTGCTCGCGCAGCGCACTTCGTGGTGCGTCGCGCGGCGCCCGTCGAGCGCGAACACGTGCAGCTCGCGCCTCGTCGGCAAGTAGAACAGCGCGCCGCGCCGCTCGCCGAGCAGTTCGCTCTGCAACTCCTGTTGCGTGGGCGGCGCCGCGCCGACTTCGCGCGCAGCGGAGCCGACCGACTGCACGGCCATCACTGCCGCCAGCGCACGTTCCATTCCGCTCGGCTCGGAATCGAGCGCCAGCTCGGCCAGCGCGAGTTCGCCCAGCACCTCGCGCCGTTCGCGGTAGCGCAGCGGACCGACGCCGCCCGCGCGCGGCGGCAGCGCGCGCCAGACCGCGAGCGCAGCTTCGAACGCCTGTGCCAGCTCGTCGCGCGCCGCGCGCAGCTCTGCAGCGTTTGCACCGAGCAGGCGCAGCGCGCGCACCTCGAGCGACGCGAGCTGCTCCGCGCGCTCGCGCAGCGGCGACCCCGAGCGCGCGAGCGCCGCGCGAGCCTGCTGGATCGTCGCGAGCGCCTGTGCGGGTTGCTCCGCGTCGAGCGCGAGCGTCGCGCGCAGCTGCAGCGCCAGCCCAGCCTCGCCGGCGGGCAGATTCGCGGGGTCGCCGACGCGCTCGAGCCAACCGTGCGCTTCCTCGGCGCGCATGGCGCCGCTCGCGACGAGGTCCACGGCCGATTGCGCGGCGCGCAGGCGGTTGCGCGCCAAACGGTCGGGCGGGAACGCGCGGCTGGCGTGCTCGCGCTCGAACGCGCTCCAGGCTTCCAACGCGAGTGCGGGCCGCAGCATCGCGTTCCTGGCCGCCAGTTCGAAGTAGTTGTGGTCGATCAGCAGCAGTTCGTCGTCGAGCGTGGCCGCCGCCGCCCGAGCGCGCTCGAGGTGCGGTCCGGCGAGGTCGGGCGCACCGAGCTGGATCGCGAGCAGCACGCGGCCGCCTTCGCAGAAGAAACGCGCCCGCGCGCTCCAGCCGGCGTCTGCGCTGTCGGGTTGGTCGAGCAGCGCCTGCGCCGCGTCGAGCTCGGCCGCCGCGGCCTGGAAGTCGCGTTCCTGGCGCGCGATCTGCGCCAACTCGACCCGCCAGCGTGCGACGGCGTGCGGCCAGTGCGCGTAGCTGGGGACGAGCACTTCGCGCAGCGCGCGGGCCGCGCTCGCCCTGCGACCGGCCTGCACGAGCTGGAACACGAGCTCGGCGTCGTCGTAGGCCTGTGCGAGCGCGAGCGCAGCCTGGGCCGGTGCGTGCGCACGCTCGGCGGCGAGCTCCGCGAGCGCCGCGTCGTCGTCGAGGCGCGCGGGATTCGCGCTCCAACGTTCGAGCAGCGTGGCGCGCGGCGCGCTCGCCGTCGCGCCGTCGCCGGGTTGCTGGACGCTGGCGCCGGCCAGCGCCGTCAGCGCGAGCGCAGCTCCAAGCGCGCCGGCGCGCTCGGCGAGGCGCCGGAGTCGTCGAGCAACTCGACGAGCAGCTCCAAACGGCCCTGCGACTCCAAGGCCTGCAAAGCTGCAGGCGGCAGTTGCCACAGCGGCCCGCGGGTCGTCTCGCTGCACACCTGTTCGCGGGGATCGCCGGCCCAAACGGTCACAGCGTAGCGAGCGCTCGAGGGGAGCTCGCGTTCGAAGCGCAGGGCCGGCGCGTCGCCGTCGACGAGTTGCACCCACGCGGGGCCGCTCAGCCAGCGGCGGGCCTCGTTGGGTTGGCTGCTGCGCCAGACGGCGAAGAAGCCGAGAAGCAAGGCCGCGGCGGCGGCCCAGGCGAGCCAGGCGCGGGGCGCGCGCCGCGGTGCGGCGGCCGACGCGGGAACTCCGAGCGTGGCGCTGTCCAGCGCGCGGCGAACCAGGGCGCGGTCCGCCGGCGACGCGGCCGCGCGGGCTGCGCGCACGGCCTCGTCCGCGTGCTCGGCCAAGGACTCGAGCTCGGCGCGCATTTGCGCGCTGCGCTCATGGTCGGGCTCGAAGTCTTGGGAATCGGACTTCATGAAGGACGCTGCTGTCGGAAGGAGAGTGCGAGCTTGAGGCGTTCCAAGGCGCGGTAGTAGCGCGTCTTGACCGTGTTGACGGACTCGTGCTGGCGCTCGGCGATCTGCTCGAACGTCAGGTCTTCGAAGTGCTTGAGGCGCACGACTTCGCCGCTGGACTCGGGCAGGCGCGCCAGGGCGGCGTTGAGGCGCTCGCTCTCGGCGCTGTCGGCGGGCGCCTCCTCGGGCGCCGGCGCGTCGTGCAGGTCCTCGTCGAGCGAGGTCGGCTCCGGACGCCGTGCGCGGCGTTCGTAGGCGCGCAGCACCTCGACGCACACGAAACCGTACGCCCAGCCCTCCAGACTGGTGCGGCCGTCGAAGTCGGCCAGTTTGCGCCACAGCGACGCCACCACGTTCTGGACGACGTCCTCCTCCTCCTCGCGCGTGAGCCGCCGCCCGTAGCGCAGGTTCTGCGTCCGCACGCAGCCCGGTAGGATCTCCAGCCGCAGCGCCAGCTCGTCGAGTGCGCGCGGCTCGCGCGCGAGCGCGGCGCGCGCCAGCGCGGTGTCGGACGTCGGCTCGCTCACGCCGGCATGTTCGCGGCGCGCGAGCGGGTTATCCAGGCGCATGCAGCGCGGCCGAGCGGGTGTCGGGCGCGGGGGTGCTGGCGCGGCGGGCAGTTGGAGGTGGTGGGTCGTCAGTTCCATCGAGGGGGCGGCCGCACCGCGACCGCGCTTGCCATCACCGCGGAGTGGCCGGAGAGTTTCAGCATTCGCCCGCGCTCTTCCGCGCGATTTCCAGGTTCACTGCCAACGTCGGCATGCGTGGGTGCATGGGGGGGAGCGGAGGAATGTCCACATGAACGCGAAACAGGTCTCGAAGACGGCGCTGGGCGGGTTGTGCGCGCTGGTTTTGGCGAGTTCGGCGCTGGCCGGAGAAGGCGCGGTGCGCATTCTCGAGCGGCCGCGGCTGCCGGCCTTCGGTTCGCTGCAGCAGGCGATCGACGTCGCGCTCGACGGCGAAACGTTGCTCGTCGGAGAGGGCGACTACAGCGCGATCCGCATCGACGGGCGCAAGCTCGCGCTGCTAGCGGCGCCGGGCGCGACGCCGGTGGTGACGGGAACATCGCGCGTGGAGAACGTCGGTCTGCAGCGCTCGGTCGTGCTGGCCGGCATCGAGTTTCGCGGCGAGAGCTTTCCCGGCGTGGCGTTCACGCCCGGATCGCCGGCGCTCGCGCTCGAGAGCAACGCGGGCGGAGTGTGGCTGCTCAATTGCACGCTGAACGGCGGCGACGGTGCGGTCGGCTCGTCGCCGAGCCAGCTGGGCGCGGGCGCGGCCGCGCTCGAGGTCCGTTCCAGCGGGCGCGTCGCGCTCGCGCGCTGCATGCTCGTCGGCGGCGACGGCGGGAACCATCCGTCGCCCAATCCCGAGGACGGTCTCGGCGGTCGCGGCGGCGCGGGAATCGACGCGCAGAACTCGACCTTGGCGCTGTACTCGACCACCGCGCTCGGCGGCGCCGGCGGGCGCGCCGGGACGCGCGGCGGCGACGGCGGCGACGGGCTCTCCTTGGTTGCGAGCGGCGTGTACCTCGGCGCCTGCACCGCGCGCGGCGGCAAGGGCGGCGCCACGCTGGACTTCCTCGTCGACGACGGCGCGAACGGCGGGCACGGTGTCGAGGGCGACGCCGCTTCGCAGACGCGCATTGTCGATTCACTCTTGCAGGGCGGGCTCGCAGGTTCGTGCCCGGTGTGCAGCATCGACGGCGTCGACGGTTCGCCGACGGCTGGTACGGGGCTCGTGGTTCCGTACGCGGGAAGCGCGCGCGTGTTCACCGCCGAGCGCATCACGGGTGATCGCGAGCTGTGGAACGTCTCGGTCAGCGGCGTGCCCGGCGATCGAGTGTTCCTCGTCGACAACGACCGGCCCACGCTCACGGCGGCGCAGCCGGTGCTAGGAGTCACGCTCGTTCCGCCGCCGCCGGGCGCCTTGGCGCAGTTGGGCGTGATTCCCGCGAGCGGCGTGCTGAGCGTGCAGGCGCGGATTCCCGGTTTGCTCGCGAGCGCTTCGACACGCCAGCGTTTCGTGCAGGGCTTGGTGCTCGACAGCGCCGGACAGAGCTGGCCGTCGACGCCGCTGCTGCGGGTGGAGCTCTCGCGCTTTGGCGGCGCCGACTGCGATGCGAACGGCCGCAACGATGCGCTCGAGGTCGTGCGAGGGCTCGTGCCCGACGTCGACGGCGATCTCGCGCCCGATGCGTGCGCGCTCGACTGCAACAACAACGCGCAGAGCGATGTGACCGATGTGCTCAGCGGGCTCAGCGCGGACGTCGACAACGATCTCGTCCCCGATGTGTGCGAAACAGCGACGACGATCTACGTCGACGTGAACGCGCCCGCGGGCGGCGATGGAAGCGTGCACGCGCCGTTCCGCGCGTTGCGCCCCGCCATCGCGGCCGTGTTGCCCGGCGCCGTGGTGCTCGTGCGCGACGGCGTGTACTCGAGCTCGGCCGACCGCGAGGTCGACACGCGCGGCAAGTCGTTCACGTTGCGCTCGAGCGGCGGCGCTGCGGCGTGCATCGTCGACCCGGGCGGCGCCGGACGAGCGCTGCGCGCTTTCGGCGGCGGCGACGTGGTCGTCGAAGGCGTCACCTTCCGCAACGGCGCGGCGCTCGCGTTGCCGAACGAGCCGCTCATCTTCCGCAGCGGCGGCGCGATCTACTCCGACAGCGGTCAGCTCTTCGTGCGCGACTGTGTGTTCGAGAACAACACCTCGCTGTCCGGCGGAGCGCTCGCCCTGCGTTCCGGCCGGCTCGAGCGCTGTTCCTTCGTCGGCAACAGCGTGCCCGTTGGCAGCAGCGGCGGCGCGGTCGATTGCTTCGGACCCCTTGCTCCTGCGGCGCTCTTGGCGGTGATCGACACCGAGTTCCGCGGCAATCAGGCCGGGACCAGCGGGGGCGCGCTGCGCGTCGCGGCCACGGCGAACGTGCTCGACGGTTGTCGCTTCGTCGAGAACACGGCGCAGAGCGGGGGCGCCGTCATGTTCCTGGGCGCGTCCAACGCAGCGCTCGAGCTGAACGCCTTCAACTGCGTGTTCGCGGGCAACGTCGCCACCAACGGCGGAGCTCTGTACTTCAGCTCGACTTCGTTGCCGCAGTCCACGCTGCGCGCTCAGAACTCGACCTTCGTGGGCAACGTGGCCGCGGCGCAGGGTGGCGGCGTGTACTTCATCGGGCGCGGATTCTTCGTGCTCGAGAACAACATCCAGCGCGGGAATTCGAGCGGTTCGGGCGCGGTCAATCGCGCAGCGCCGGCGTTCGGTCCGATCGAACTCCACGTCAACCGCAACTGTGTCCAAGGCGGCGCCGCGGCTTTCCAGGGCGGCCTTCAGTTCTACAACGCCGACAACTTCGACCTCGATCCGCTGTTCCTCGCGCCCGCGGGGCTCGACGGCAATCCCGCGACCTTCGCGGACAACGACTACCGTTTGCCGCCGCTCTCGCCGTGCGTCGACGCGGGCGACGCAAGCTTGCTGTGGGCCGACCTCGCCGACCGCGACAACGACGGCTACCTGCTCGAAGCTCTGCCGCGCGACCTCGCCGGCGCGCCCCGCCGCATCGACGACCCGCTGACTCCCGACTCGGGCCCGGCCGTTGCTCCGGCGCTCGATCTGGGCGCGTTCGAACGCGTGCCCTGAGCTCGTCGTGCGCGCTGGCCGCTGCGGTCAACGGCCCGCAGCGCGCCACCAACGCTCCAAACGCGCGACGTAAACGTCGTAGCGTTCGCTCGCGAGCTCCACCTTGCCCGCGTCGGTGATCTCGAAGCACAGCGTGGGCTCGCCAGGATCCTCGCCACGCGGCCCCGCGTCGCCGAACACGCGTCGCCAGGCTTCGATCAGCTCCTCGCCATTCCCGACCACCGCAGGCCGCGGCTTGGCATCGCCGTAGGCTTCCCACTCTTCCCAGCGGAGCATCGCGCGTCCGCTGAGCTCACATAGGCCGCTGAGCAAGAGCATGTCGGCGCTGTCGTCGTCGCCGACGTGGGCCCGCACCCCGAGCGCCAGCACGTGAGCGCTCACCTCTCCGAGCGCGATCACGCCGCCGAGCTGGACTGCGAACGGTGAGAGCACGGGCGGATACTAGCGCGTGCCTCGAGCGCGGTCGGTCAGGGGCGCGTAGAGCGTTTTGTGCGAGCCATCATTCGCCGGGACGCCAGCCGACCAGGTCCACGCTGATGGGCGACACGCGCTCGCCGCGCGCCCAGTCGCGAAGTGCGAGCTGAAGCGGCAGGTAGTCGCGGTCGTAGTCCGAGATGCGACTCCAAGAGGTCGCCGACCAGTTGGGAGCGTGCTCACTCGGGCGCCGCGCGCGAGTCGTGTTGCGATCGAGCTCCGCAAGCAACGCTCGTGTCTGGTTGTCGATCGGCACGTGCAGATGGCGAGTCCAGCGCGCTGCGGCCAGGCCGTGTTCGGAGTCGGGGAGCGTCAGGATCGATTTGAGCAGGACGTTGACGAGTTTCTGGGCTTGTCCGACCGTGAGTGCGCACGGGCCGTTCCAAGCTTCGCGAAGCCGGCCGCAGGTTCGTGCATGCCAGCTGTCGAAGGCCGTGTCGGCGGAGTTCGAATCCACCGCGAGTTCGGAGAGCGAGGCGTGCAACACTGCAATTGCGCGAGCGTCGTTCGCGGCCTTCAACTCGGCGTCGGCCGTGCTGTAGCCGTGCAGTGTTCGGATGAACGTCTGCTTGGCGTTTCGGTACAACGCCGAGAAGTCCTTGCCGAGAGTCGCGACCTGCATGTCCCGCGCGCACTTCGCAAGCAGCGCATGCCACGCGCCCGCGTCAGATTCGGCAGCTCGGCTGCGGCGCAGGATTTCGTCGAGGCGGTCCATCTGCGACGCCACGCGCCCGCCGCCCGCTACAGCCGGTCGTTGCGGCGTGAGAAGACCAAACGCTGCTCGTGCTCGACGTGCTTGCGGTAGCCGAGCAAGTGAAAGAACTCGAGCGTGAAGAAGCGCGCGATCTTGGGGTCGACGGCCAGCGTGTTGGGGCCGTGGTGGTTCTGCTGCACGCCGGGGAGCAGCGAGATCACGCGCTCCATGCGCAGCTTGCGCAGCACGGCGGACATGCGCAGCCAGAAGGGTTCGATGGTCTTGCCCATGAAGAAGCCGTCGAGGCCCTTGGGCTGGTAGCGCGGCATCAACAGCACGCCGCTGAAGGGCGCGGTGACCTGCGCTTGCGCATGCGGCCCGTCGTGCGCGAGCAGGCGGCCCTTCTCGATCTGCATGAAGCCCTTGAGCCCGGGCAACATGCGGAAGTGGGGCTCGTTCTCGGGCGCGATGTCGTGGCGGTGCACGACTTCGATCACGCCCGGCACGCCCGAGGCAGCGGCGGTCAGCCGCGCGCGATGGCGCTCGAGTTCGGGAACTTGTGCGGCGTCGAGCAGGCCGCAGGCGACCAGCGCGATCCAGATCGCCGACTCGTGGTTGTCGGCCGTGCGCGGGTCTTCGTTCTGGCCGCCTTCGAGCACGACGGCGACGTTGCCGCCCGCGGCGAAGTACTCGATCAGCGTGCCTTCGATGTTCTCTTCCAGGCCCAGCAGCACCGGCGCCTTGAGCGCGAAGGCGAGCTCGCGGTTCTGCAGCGTGTCGCCCATCACGATGAACGGCGGGCCGCCCCCGGAGGTCGAGTGCAGGTCGAGCAGCATCGCGCGCCGGCGCGGATTCGCGGCGGCGGCCTCGAGCAGCGGGTCGAGGAGCGCGAGCAGTTCGCGTTGTTCGCGTTGTTCGGAGTGGTCCTGGCTCGGGTCCTGGCGCCGCAGCGCTTCGACGCCCGCCTTGGTCCACACGCGGTTCATGTCCTCGTCGACGAAACGCGTGCTGCGCGCCAGGGCGCAGGAGTTGCCGACCAGGCCCAGCAGCTGGCCCTTCATCGCCGGCTTGCGCTCGGCGAGCTCGCGGAACACGCGGCCCAGCGCGACCACGCCGCCCGGTTCGTTGCCGTGCAGGCCGCCGGTCGCGACCAGCGTCGGCCCCGCTTCGGCCGAGCCGTAGCGGCCGATCTCGCGCCCGGCCGCGAAGGCGGACGGGCAGGCTTGGGGCTGAGGGTGGGCGTTCATCCGATGCGTGCCGTTCCCGTGAGGGAGGCGCTTGCGCGCGTGTCTTCTCGTGGCGGCGAGCCGAGAATTCTACCCCGGCGGGATCGGCCGGGTTCGGTGCGGGTCTTGACGAGGCTTCGATGTAACCCGCGGGAACGCCGTTTCGCGCTGCGCACTACGGCCCAGGTGCAGGAGCCGAAACAGGCTCAGCAGACCCAGGCGCGGGTGCGCAGGCGCGAACGGAAGGCTCAACCTTCCTTGAGCCAGCGGTCGAGCAGCACGCTCGAGAGCTCGAGGAAATCGTGCTCGGTGAGCACGCCGACCAGCCGCCCGTCCTTGACGACCGGCAGACAGCCGACCTTGTTACGGCGCATCAGGTCGATCGCGTGCTGCGTCGGCGTGTCGGGACCGACGGTCACGACATCGCTGCGCATGATGTCGCGCACGGCCAGCGACGGAGCGCCCTGTTCGCGGCGGCGCAGCAACATGCGCAGCACGGAGCGGTGCGACACCATGCCGGTCAGGCGGCCGTCTTCGTCCTCGACGAGCACGTAGCGGATCTTCTGCCACTCCATCAGGTTCGCCGCGAGTTCGGCCGCGTCGTCGGGCCGCACGGTGAACATGTCGCGGTTCATGATCTGCTGCACGAGGCGGTAGTTCTCGCGTGCGTTGTCGCGCTCCTCGAGCGTCGCCAGCTCCCATTCGTGCACGGGCTGGTCGCCCTTTTGGCGCGCGATCATCGCCGCCGTCAGCGCGCGGTAGCGCTCGGCCGGCCGGCCGCGGTCGCCGATGCTCGCCAGCGAATCGAAGGCCCACTGCGAACCGGTGCGGTCGCGCCGCACGCGCTCCTCGATCAGCCCCAGGTGCTTGTCGATGTCGCTCGAGTCGACGCCGGCCTGCTTCAAGCCCGTACGCGCCAGCGGCAGCATCTGCTGCGTGATGAGCTCATCCGCGCTCCACGCGCGGCCCTTGAACCAGCGGAAACGCGCGTGCAGGCCGTAGCGCGCCGCGGCGACGAAGTTCGCCTTGGCGTCGTCGAAGCTCAGCAGGTCGGGGATGTTGCCGATGTGCTCGCCGGCGCTCATCAGGCCCACGAAGAAGGCCGCGTTGGCGATTTCGTCGGCCACCGAAGGGCCGGCGGGAATCACGCGGTTCTCGATGCGCAGGTGCGGCTTGCCGTCGGAGATGCCGTAGCACGGGCGGTTCCAGCGGTACACGGTGCCGTTGTGCAGGCGCAGCGCGCGCAGCAGCGGCACGCCGCCGGCCTCGAGCACCGCCAGCGGATCTTCGTCGCTCGCGATGGCGATCAGCGAGCGGAAGCGCGCCACGTCCTCGCGGTAGATCTCGAGGATCGACTCGTCGACCCAGCGTTCGCCGAAGTTCACGCGCTGGCGCTGGCCGCGTTCGGTCATCAGCTCACTGCGCGTGTCCAGCGACTGCTGGAACAACGCGATGCGCGTTTCGTGCCACAGCCGGTGCTGCAAGAGCGTCGGCGAGTTCACGGACACCGCCAGCGCCGGCGCGGTGATCGCCTGCGCGAGGTTGTAGGCGCGCGCGAACTCGGGCGCCGAGACCTGGTAGTGCACCTGGAAGCTCGTGGTGCACGCTTCCAGCATCACGTTCTCGTGGTGCGTGTGGAACTCGTCGACGCCCTTGATCAGGAACTCGAACTTGCCGCCGCGCATCTCGGTCAGCAGGCGGTTCATCGCCAGGTAGCGCGGGCTCGGCGTCATGTAGTCGAGCGTCAGGTGCTGCTTCTCGAGCGTCGGCAGGATGCCGCACAGCACGATGGCCGCGTTCTCGGCCGCCGCCGCGTTGCGCGCGAGCTCGAGCATGCGCCGCAGCTCGACCTCCATGCGCGTGAAGCAGTCGCCGCCGAGCACCTGCGGGCTCAGGTTCGCCTCGAGGTTGAACAACCCCAGTTCGGTGGTGAAGTTCTCGCCCGTCAGGCGATTGAGCATCACCTGCGCGAGCTTGGCCGGCTGCAGCGCACGGTCGACCAGGAACATCTCCTGCTCGGCGCCGATGCGGCGGATGTTGGATTCGATCTTGCCCTGCTCGAGCATGATCTCGAGCGCGTGGACGTCGGCGAGAAGCGACTTCACGAAGAGCCGCATTTCGGACTTGTCGGCGCCTTCGCTGATCTGTTGGAGGCCCATCGGTGGGGGACGAGAGTGGCTTCGCGTGCGAAGCGTTGGGGACCTGAGGGACTAGCAGCCCGTTGACGAGGTCATTCGGCCTGGAACCCGCCCGGATTGCGCCAGCTCGTCGTCGCGAGATCCTCGCTGAATCCACGGATTCAGCTCCGGTCTCGCTTCTAGATCCGATGCAACCGGACGACTTCCGCGCTCGAAGCACTTCGTCACCGGACTGCCTAGGCTCCGGGATTCTAAGCGCGCCCCCGCCCGCGGCGCGCTAGCGCGCTGCGCCAACTCGCGTCAGCGCGGCGTCCAACTCGGCGCACTCTCCCCGTCGCGCTCCCCACCGCGCCGCTTGCTCGCGGACCTCGGCGTGCGTCGGGTGGAGCTGGCGGGCGAGCTTTTCGAGGGCCGCGGCCGCGCGCGCGCAGGCCGCCGCGTCGCCGGCCTCCGCGTCCAACTCGGCCAGCAAGAGCTCCGCGCGGGCCACGCTCCAGTGGAGCCCGATCCACGTCGATTCACCCGCGCACGCTTGGCGGGCGAAGGCCCGCGCCGCCGCGCCGTCGCCGCGCGCCTTGGCGCTCAACGCGAGCGCCAGATGAAGCTCGCTCTGCACCGTCGGCGTCTGGTCGACTAGGCCGTCGCGGGCCAGGGCTTCGACCCGCTCGGGCGAGGCGCCAGCCCACGCGGCCGCGCACGCCGCAAGCCCCACCAGCTGGTGGCGCGTGGTGGCGTCGGCGACCGCCCGAGCACCTTCCAACTCCTCCAGCGCCGCCTGCGGCCGGCCCCGGGCGAGCAGCGTCCGCGCGACGCCGATGGCGAGCCACGCGTGGCCCGCGTGCGCAGGGCCCACGCGGTCGGTGAGCCGTTCACGCGCCTGGTTCAGCTCGGACTCGACCTCGTTCACCTTGCCCGTCAGCAGCAGCAGGTTGCACAGCAGCACGTGCATGCGGAGCACGTTCGCGTCCTGGATGCCGACGCGCGGCTCGAACTCCGCCAGCGCCGACCGCAGCTGCGCGGCGGCCTCGTCGATGCGGCCCGACTCACCCAGGGCGCGGGCGTAGGCCATGGTCTGCGACGCGAGGATTGGATTGCCCGGTTCGTAGAGCTTGCGGGAGAGTGCGAGAAGCTCCACGCAGACCTGGGCGGCCTCGTCGAAGCGCCCCTGCGCACCGAGCGCTTCGGTCAACGTCTCGAGCGCGGCCGCGCGGTGCGGGTGGGGCCGCACGCTGGTTTCCGGCTCGGAGTCGAGCTCGAGCGCGCCGCGCGCCAGGCGTTCGGCGGTTGCGTGGCGGCCGAGCCGGTTCGCGCCGTGCGCGAGCATGGCTTGCACGGCCCAGCGCGTCGCGCGCGGCAACTCGGGCGCGTCGCGCAGCTGCTGCTCGAGCCGCTCGAGCCGCGTCGTCGCTTCGGCCCGCTCGCCGCTGTCGATCAGGCTCAGCGCGAGCAAGGCCTCGCAGGTCAGTGCGGGGTCGGCGGACTTCGAGCCTGCCGCTTCGAACACCGCGAGCGCCTCGCGCAGGAGCGACACGTACTCGCCCCGCTTCGCCAGGCGGCGCGCCGAAGCGAGCAGCATCTGCGTGCGGGCCTTGGCGAGCGGCTCGCTGCTTGCGCCGCGCAGCTCGAGCGCACGTTCGAGCGGCGCCAGCGCTTCCTCGAAGCGCTCGAGGTTGGTGTACGACTCGCCGATGCGTTCGAACAGGCTGGCGCGCAGCTGCGGTTGGTCCAGCAGGTCTTCGCGCAGCCGCTGCTCGCCGACCCGCAGCAGGTCGACGGCCGTGACGTCGCGCGAGCCGGTGCGGTACGGGTCGGCCGCCGCGAACAGCTTTACGAGGTAGTTCGAAACCGCTTGGGCTTCGAGCGCCTTGGCGTCGGCGCGCAGGCGTTCCTGTTCGCCGAGTTCGCGCGCGCTGGATTCGGCCGCGAGCGCGCGCTCGAGCGCCTCGCTCTGACGTCGCTCCCCGACGTACAGCGCCAGCGGCGTCACCAGCGCCAACGCCACCGCCGCCGCTCCAGCCGTGCTGCGCGTGGGGTGGCGCCGCACCCAGCGCCAGGCGCGGTAGGCGGCGCTCGGCGGACGCGCGCTCACGGGCTGGCCGGCCAGCACCGCGGCGAGGTCCGCGCCGAACTCCGCCATGCTCGCGTAGCGCCGATCGCGTTCGCGCTCGATCGCCTTGAAGCACACCAGCTCGAGGTCGCGCGAGACCTCGCGGTTGCGCGCGCGGATCGACATCGGCTGGCCGTCGAGGATCGCCGCGCGCGTCTGTTCCGCGTCGGCGCCGCTGAACGGCGGCTGCAGCGCGAGCAACTCGTACAGCGTGACTCCCAGCGAATACACGTCGCTGCGCGCGTCGATCTCGTCCGCGCGGCCGGCGACCTGTTCGGGCGCCATGTAGAGCACCGAGCCAAGCGTCGCGCCGGTGATCGTCATGCGGCCCTCGCCCTCCAGGCCGGCCAGGCCGAAGTCGAGCAGCACGGCGCGTCCGTCGGGCGTCAGCGCGATGTTCGAGGGCTTGATGTCGCGGTGCAGGATGCCGCGTTCGTGTGCGTGGCCCGCGGCCTCGCTCATGCGCAGCACGATGCGCACGCAGGCGTCGCTCCAGCTTCCAGCGAACAGCTCGGGAAGCGCCGCGCCGTGCGCGTCGATCGGCGTCCGCGCGCGCGCCATGGCCGCGGCGCGCAGGTCGCGACCGGTCAGGCTCTCGGGCGTCACGCCGTGGAACTGCTCGAGCGCCTGCTGCAGCGTCGCGCCCTCGACGAGCTCCATCGCCAGGTACGGCGAGCCGTTGACGTCGCCCACGGCGTGGAGCGCGACGATGCCCGGGTGGGAGAGCCGCGACACGGCCTGCGTCTCGCGCCGGAAACGTTCCTTGGCGCGCGGGAAGTACAGGTGCTCGGGCCGGATGAGCTTGAGCGCGACGGTCCGGCCGCGCGGCTCGTCGAGCGCCTCGTACACCACGCCCATGCCGCCTCCGCCGAGGCGGCGCACG
Organism: Planctomycetota bacterium; assembly: GCA_016795325.1. Classification (GTDB taxonomy): domain Bacteria; phylum Planctomycetota; class UBA1135; order UBA1135; genus WYBT01. Next base: position 71,000 of record JAEUHY010000017.1, on the reverse strand, counting down.
AGCCGGAAGTCTCCCAGTCGCTCGGGGAACGCCATGGCGGCCGCGTCGCTGGGCACCAGGTTCATGTCGCGCAGCGCTTCGATCCGCGCGCGCAGTTCGTCGGCCCACTGCGGGTGGGCGGCGCACAGCGCCTCGAGTGCGTCGCCTTCGCCCGCGGAGATGCGCTCGAGCGCCTCGACCAGGAGCAGGTCGAGCTCTTCCGACGAGGCGGCGGATGCGGGGTCGTGGGGGGGCATGATCGCGGGTTCTCGCGGCCGCGCGTCGCCGCGGGCCGGGGATCCCGCCGGGCGCGCGCGCTGGGGGTATCCTGGCAAGATCCTCTAGCGCGGATCGCGGGGCGGCGTTGGCCGCCAATCGGGATTTGCCGCACTCGGCCCCATGCTTGGCGACCAGGAACCCCCGCTGCAGATCGAAACGCTGCTCGAGCGGCACCTGCCGGACCTGCGCGCCTACGTGCGGCGCAACATGGACGCCGCCCTGGCGCAGCGCGAGTCCTGCGCCGACCTGGTGCAGTCGATCTGCCGCGAGGCGCTGCAGTCCAAGGGACAGTACGAGTTCCGCGGCGAGGCGGCCTTCCGGCAGTGGCTGCTGCAGATGGCGTTGCACAAGCTGATCGACCGGCGCCGCTTCTACCGGGCCCGCAAGCGCGAAGGCGCGCCGCTCGAGCCCGCCGCCGGCAGCGCCTTCGACGTGGACCAGCTCGCGCGGCTGGCGCGCACCCTCGGCGCGTCCCCGAGCTCGGAGGCCAGCCTGCGCGAGGAACTCGCCGTGCTCGCCGCGGCGCTCGAGAAGCTCGCCGAAGCCGACCGGGCGATGATCCGCATGATCCACCTCGAGGGCCTGACGCACGCCGACGTCGCCGAGCGCGTCGGTTGCAGCGTCCCGCAGTCGCGCGGCCGTCTGTTCCTCGCCCTGGCGCGGCTCTCGGCGCACCTGCGCGTCGCGCGGGCGCGCTAGCGCCCTGCCTGCGACGTTCGTCGCGACCGCTCGCTGACCGCGCTTCCGTCGCCGCGCTCGTGGGCCCGCGCCTCTTGTCGCCTGGAGTCTTCGCGCCTGCGCAGGTACGCCGATTCCCGCGAACTCAGCGACGCACGGAGCAAGCACGACACTGGCGCGCTGCCGAAGAGCTGCTCGGGGTGCGAGCTCGAGCAGTACGTGTCGAAGTCCGTCCGGAGCATCCCGTGTGTGTCGTGTCGCCGAGCACGACGGCTTGGCTTCGCCGCGCAGCGTGGCGCAAGTTCTGCGCCCAGGTGTGGCCTGCGCGCTGCCGCGGCCGCACTGCTCGGCGTCGGCTTGTTCTTGGGCTCGCGCTCACGGGCCTGTTCATCGCCGCAGGCGCCCGAGCGCTTGCGCAGCGACGGTCGCACCAGGTTGTTGCTCTCGATCCGATTCTCCGTGGCCGTGCACGGCGAGCCTTGGACCGGCGCTCGAAAAGCGACCATCGCCGGCTGAACTCGCTCCGCACGCACTCTCCACCGCCCGTTTTGATCGACGTTTTTTGCCGCGGCTGCGTGCAGCGCACTTGACGCTCGATCGCTCGGGCCTACTCTCTTCGCGAACTCATCGCGCCACGATCCACGGCGCGCCCTCCGATGCGCTTCCTCGCCAATCTCATGTGTCCGCACTGCTGGCACCACCGTTCTGGTGGCCCGTGCCGGACCATGGATTGCGCGAACTAATCGACCCAGATCGCGCTCCGAGGATTCGAAGCAGGCCACCGCGTGCGGTGGCCTGCTTCGTTTTTCGCCCTTGTTTCCGCGGCGTTTTCGCGACGTTTCGTTCCCTGGCTCCACTCCTCGCTCGACATCCCATGACGCAATCGAACTCCACAGCCTCGGCCACTCCCGCGTGGTTCCGCCAGCTCTTCGCTTTCGCCCTTTCCGGAGCGCTCGTCGCAGCCGTGAAGCTGGGCGTGTTGCCGAGCATTCCGTGGTGAGCGTGCTTCGCACTACGCGCAGCGCGTGGAACAGCTTCGGCACGCTCACGCGGTCCACGCCGGCGCGCGCGAGCACGCACACGCTCCGCGATCTCGCGTTGCTCGCCGGGATCGCGGTCGCGGCGTGGCTCACGCACCGGCGCGTCCCGATGTTGCCGTTGCCATCGACGGCGCTGGTGCTCGGCGTTTCGCTCGGCAGCGCGTTCTCGCTCGTGCCGGCACTGCGACGTTGGTCGCCGGCCCCCGAGGTTCCGCTGGCCGTGGGAATGGTGCTGCTCGGAGCGCAGTGCGACGCTCGAGCCATCGCCATCGTCGGTGTCGCCGGCATCGCGCTCTTGGTGGCCCACTGGTACGTGGTCGGCTTCGTGATGCGCTCGGCGTTGCGCGCCGCCGGCGAAGAACCGCGCGCGGCGAGCCTCGTCGGCGTCGGACTCAGCGGCTGCGGAATCAGCGCCATCCTCGCCGCCGGCGAAAGCGACCCCGCGACGAGCGACCGCGCGCGCATGCTCGCCGTGGCGTCGACGTTGGTCGTGGGCGCGGCTGGATTCTTGGTGCTGCCTCACGCGGCGGCGGCGCTGGGGTTGGACGCGACGGAGATCGCGCGCTGGGCCGGAATCGCGATGCCGACGACGGCCGAAGCCGTCCTGGTCGGCGGCTCGCACTCGGCCGTGGCGCTGCGCGGCACGGGTGCGTTCCGCTTCGCCGTCAACTTGCTGCAGTGGATTCCCGTGCTGGAGCACGCGCGCCGCTTTGCGCCGACGCGTCCCGCGGACGCATCGAGCTCGCTGGCGCGCACCGCATCGATTGCCGTGCGACGCGTACCAGCGTTCGTCTGGGGACTCGGGGTCGTCGCGTGGCTCGCGATCAGCGGCGCCTTCGCCGCGGACGAACGCGAGACGCTCGCGCGCGTCACCAACTGGGCGTTCTTGATGGCGCTGGCAGGCGTGGGCTTCGCCACACGGCCGCTGGCGATCCTCGCGCTGGGGTGGAGGCCCCTGGCAGCCGCTCTTCTCGCGTGGGCGCTGTGCGCGTCGCTGCTGCTTGGCGCGATCGTGCTGGTCAGCTGAAGATCGAGCCCACGTGCCACCATTCTGCGCTCGTCGCGCTCAGCGGCGCCGGCCGTCGCGCGCTCAGCGCTGCGCGGCAGCGAACTGCGGCGCGAGCGTTTCGGCGGCGAGCACTTCGACGTGCGCCGGGCCCAGCTTCTTGCGCAGTGCGGCGAGACCTGCGGCGAACTCCGCGCCCGCGGCGTCGGTGCGGCCCTCGGCGAGTTCGAGGCGCGCGCGGAGCACCCGCGCCGCGCCCCAGCTCCAGCCCTCCGGCGTGCGTTCGCGGCCGCGCGAGGCGAGCGCCTCGAGATGCGCCGCCGCGCTGCTCGCACGCCCGGCGTCGAAGTCGAGCGCAGCGAGCAGATAGTGCGCCTCGACGGCGAGCTCGAGGTCGGCCGAGTCCTTCCACGCATCGGCCAGCGCGCGCGCGGCTTCGCGGTCGAGTCCGCGCCGCAACACGCCGGCCAGCGCGAGGTCGAAGGCGCCGCGTTGCTGCGAGTCGCTCGGCGGCGCGTTCGCCTGCGCGGAGCGCAACAGCCGCACGGCCTCGGCGAAATCGCCCTGCGCCTCACAGGCCTGTCCGCGGCGCGTTCGCACGAACAGCACGAGCGCGTGGTTCGGGCCGAAACGATCGGTGAGGTCCTGCTCGCACTGTTCGTAGAGCGCGCGGACCTGTGCGTAGCGGCCCTGGCGGCCGAGCACGCCGGCGAGGTGGACGAGCGCGCGGATCGTGTTGGGGTGCGGCAATCCGAGCAGCCGGCGAAGGTTCTCGAAGCCGCTCGTGTAGGCCGCTTCCGCCGCGGCGAGATCACCGCGCGCCTCGTGCAGTGCGCCGCCGTTGTGCTCGAACAGCACGGTCGCCGCGCTCTCCGCGCCGTACACCGTGCGCGCTTCCTTGAGCAGTCGCTCGTGAACCGTCTGCGCTTCGTCGAAACGCTTCAGCTCGGTCAGCGTCGAGGCCAGCGTGTTGAGCTCGCCGACGCGCGCGGGATGCGGCCGCGGGTGCAGCTCCTCGAGCAGCGTGAGCGCCGCGCGGGACAGCTCGAGCGCGCGCGCGTAGTCGCCCGCCGTGTACCAGCCGGCGCTGCTCGCCGAGAGCACGTTGGCGCGCAGCCGGCGCGTGTCGCCCGGCAGCCCGTCGCTCAACTCGCGCGCGCGCTCCAGGGCGCGCAGCGACTCGTCGACGCGGCCGAACTCGGAGAGCGCCATGGCGTACTCGAGTTGTGCGTTGACGCCCAGCGTCGAGTTGCTCGCGCCGAGCCGTTCGAGCGTTTCGCACGCGTCCCGCAGCAGCTCGGGCGCGTTGGTGTGCCCGGCGAGCCGCCGCGCCTTGCCCAGCGCGAGTTTGGCGAAGGCCGTGCGCTTGTCCTCGGCGCCGTGGGCCTTCTCGCGCAGCTCGAGCGCGCGTGTGTGCGTCGCGATCGCCTCGGGGAACAAGTTGAGCGCGCTGTAGCTCTCGCCGATGCGTTCGAGCAGGCGCGCCGCGAGTTCGGGTTGGTCGACGAGCGCACGCTCGACGCGCTCGCGGCCGCGGCGCAGGAGCTCGCGCGCGGTCAGCTCGGCGCCGCCGCTGCGCCCGGGGTCGGAGGCGCCGAACAGTTCGACGAGGAATCCTGCGACTTGCTCGGCCTCGCGCGCTTCGAGCTCGGCGTCTTCGCGTGCGGCGCGTTCCCGTTCGCGCGCCTGATCGGCGAGCTCGCGCGCACGGCTCTCGTCGCGCAGCGCCGTCTCGAGTTCGCGCGAGTGCCCGCGCTGCTGCAGGTACAGCCCGAGCGGAAGCCCGAGCGCGAGCAACGCCGCGCTCGTGAGCGCCGCCGCGAGCGCCGGCTTGCGCCGCACCCAGCGGGCGACGTTCGCTGCGGCGCTGGGCGGGCGCGCGCGGATCGCGCGGCCTTCGAGCACCGCGCGCAGATCCTCGGCGAGCTCCGCCATGCTCGCGTAGCGGCGCGAGCTCTCGCGCTCGAGCGCCTTGAGGCACACCACTTCGAGGTCGCGCGAAACCTCGGGGTTGCGCGCGCGCAGCGGCGCAGGCCGGCCCTCGAGGATCGCCGCGCGCGTGGCCTCACCGTTCTCCGCGCGGAACGGCGGACGGAGCGTGAGCAACTCGTAGAGCGTCACGCCGAGCGCGTACACGTCGGTGCGCGCGTCGATGTCCGCGGTGCGCCCGGCGACTTGCTCCGGCGCCATGTAGAGCACGGAGCCGAGTGCGGAACCCGCGACGGTCAGACGCAACTCGTCCTGCGAACTCGCCAGGCCGAAGTCGAGCAGCACCACGCGGCCGCGCGCGGTGAGCGCGACGTTCGAGGGCTTGATGTCGCGGTGCAGCACGCCGCGCGAGTGGGCGTGCGCGAGCGCTTCGGCGAGCGCGAGCGCGATGCGGTTGCAGGCCTCGACCCAGCTCGCCCCGAACAGCTGCGCGGCCTCCGCGCCGGCCGTCGGCTCCGAACTCGCGGCCTCGACCACCGCGCGCAGATCGGCGCCGTGCAGGTGCTCGGGAGCGCGCTTCTCGACCGCGTTGAGCACGCTGTCGAGCGTTGCGCCGTCGACCAGCTCCATCGCGAAGTAGGGCACGCCTGCCGACTCGCCGACGGTGTGGATCGCGACGATGCCCGGGTGCGCCAGGCGCGCGACGGCCTCGGTTTCGCGGCGAAAACGCTCGCGGGCGCGCGGGAAGTACAGGTGCTCGGGCCGGATCAGTTTGAGCGCCACCGTGCGGCCGAGCGGCTCCTGCACGGCCTCGTAGACCACGCCCATGCCGCCGCCGCCCAGGCGCCGCAGCAGGCGGAACTCGGCCAGGCGCTCGGGGAACTCCGGCGCGCCGTCGGAGCGCGGCACGAGGTTCATCTCGAGCAGCAGGCCGATGCGCTCGCGGATTTCGAGCGTGCGCTCGGGGTGGGTGCTGCACAGCCGCTCCACGGCCGTGGCGTCGCCCTCGGAGAGCTGTTCGAGGCACTGCTCGATCGCAGGTCCAAGGTCGTCTTCGTCGCCCTCCGCAGGCGTCGGCTGCGCGGCGCTGGCCATCGTCCTCAAGGCTACCGCGGCGCGGCGCGGCGGGCGGACGGGGCCGGTGCGCCGCGGCCGGCCGTCGCCGGCCGGAATCGCGGGACTGGCGTATGCTTGTGCCTGCGGGGCCGCGAGGGGCGGCCCTTGCGCCAAAGCAACGATCCATGCGCCGCAGCGAGGAACGCGAGCCTGCGCTCGAGCACCTGCTCGAGGAGCACCTGCCGTCGCTGCGCGTCTACGTGCGCCGCAACATGGACGCCGCGCTCGAGAGCCGCGAGTCGTGCGCGGACCTCGTGCAGTCGGTGTGCCGCGAGGTGCTCGAGTCGCGCGGCGCCTACCGCTACCAGGGCGACGCGGCCTTCCGGCAGTGGCTGTTCCAGGTCGCCCTGCACAAGTTGATGGACCGGCGGCGCTTCTACCGCGCCGGGAAGCGGGCCGAAGAGCCGGGCGGCCGCGAGCGCCAGGCCTGGAGTCGCAGCGAACTGTCGCGGCTGGCGGAGAGCGTCGGAACGCCGAGCGCGGACGCCGCGCTGCACGAGGAGTTGGAGGCGCTCTCGAACGCGCTCTCGCGGCTGAGCGACGCCGACCAGGACATCGTGCGCTGGGTGCACCTCGAGCACCTGGGCCACGCCGCGGTCGCGCAGCGGCTGGGCTGCAACGAAGCGCAGTCACGCAAGCGGCTGTTCCAGGCCTTGGCGCGGCTGTCGCTGCACCTGCGGCGGGCGCGGGCGTAAGCGATTCACGGATTTTCGGAACGCGGCCGCCGCGCCGGCGCTTGCCCATGCATCTCCCTCAGAGAAATCTCGCGCGCGCCGTCCGTTCACGCCGCGCGATCCTCCATTCCCGCACCTCGAATTCTCACGCACCCATGATCCGCACCACATCCACCTTGGCCGCCGCGCTGGCGCTCAGCGGCTCGGCGCTGGCCCAGCAGTTCATCCTCATGCCCGACTCGACGACCGACAAGATCGTCAAGTTCGACTTCCAGACCGGCGCCGTGGTCGACGCCAACTTCATCCTCGACGCGGCCAGCGCGCTGACCTACGACTTCAACACGCCCAAGGACGTGTTCCAGGTCGAGAACGAGATCTGGGTGCTCGACCAGACCGCGGACTCGATCTTCCGCTTCGATCTGAACGGAGTCTGGATCGGCACGACGAACGGCGTGGCCGGCACGCTCGACAACTGCCGCGGCGGTGAATACGTCAACGGCGTCGTGTACGTCACGAACGACGGCACGGCCAACGGCGCCAGCGCCGACACCGTGGTCACGTTCGACACGGCCGGAGTGCGCACGGGCGCGTTCTCCGTCGCGAACTCGGGCACGAGCCCGTTCGACGTCGTGGGCTACAACGGCGAGTTGCTGGTGTGCCACTTCACCGCCTCGAACCGCATCGCGCGCTACGACTACAGCGGCAACATCCTCGCGCCGGACTTCCACGTTTCGAACGGCACGACCGGCGTCGACTCGCCGGAGCAGTTCTGGGTCACCGCCGCGAACACCGTGCTGGTGAGCGGCTTCGGCGCGCCGATCGGCGTGTACGAGTACGACTCGACCGGCGCGCAGATCAACTTCTTCGCCAACACGGCCTTCCTGCGCGGCGTGTGCGAACTCGGCAACGGGAACATCATGTTCTCCGACAGCGGCGCGGTGAAGATCCTCGACCGCACGACGCTTGCGATCGCGACCGTGTACACCTCGGGCGGCTGCCAGTTCTTCGGCAAGCTGTCGCTGTCGGCGCCGCCGACGGTCTACTGCACCGCGGGCACGTCGACCAACGGCTGCGTTCCGGCGATCAGCGCCTCGGCGCAACCCAGCGCGTCGCTCGCGACGCCTTGCACGATCAGCGTCGCCAACGTCGAAGGGCAGAAGCAGGGCCTGATCTTCTACGGCCTCGACCAGACCGGTTTCACGCCGACGCAGTGGGGCGCGGGCACGAGCTTCCTGTGCGTCAAGTCGCCCACGCAGCGCACCCCGGCGAGCGCCACGGGCGGCACGGTCAACGCCTGTGACGGCGCGTTGTCGGTCGACTGGAACGCATTCCTGCTCGCCAATCCGACCGCGATCGGCAACCCGTTCGCTGCGGGCGCGAAGGTCTACGCCCAGGGCTGGTACCGCGATCCGCCGGCGTCGAAGACGACCAACCTCTCGGACGCGATCGAACTGACCTGCACGCCCTGACCTGCACGCCCTGAGCGGCGCGCACGTCGACTCGGCTCGCGCTCGAAGGGCGTGAGCGAATCCAGCGCGAGGGCCGGCTGCCTGATTCAGGCCGCCGGCCCTCGCGCGCTTGTCGGCGCGGCGCTCGAGCTCCTCGGTGGAGCGAAACTGCGCCGCGCGCGGCGCATCTGGTACGGTCGAGCCGCACCGCCCGCATGCGCCAACTCCTCGCCCGCTACGCCCACTGGCTTCACACACGTTGGCCCGCCGGGCGTGTCGAAGCGCTGCCGGAGGTACAGCCCGACGGAAGCACGGCCGTGCCGGGTTTGTACGTCGCGGGCGACCTCAGCGGCGTGCCGCTGCTCAAACTCGCAGCGGATGGCGGAGCGCGCGTCGCTCGGCGCGTGCACGCATTGCGCGGTTCGAGCGGCGCGCGCGAGGGCCAAGTCGATCTCGCGATCGTCGGCGCGAGCGTCGCCGGCGTTTCAGCGGCGCTGGAAGCGCGCAAGCTGGGCCTGAGCTACGTGCTCGTCGAATCGAGCGAGCCGTTCTCGACGATCGTCAACTTTCCGGCGCGCAAACCGATCTTTCTCTATCCGACGGAGTTCGAGCCCGCGGGCGAGCTGCGCCTGAGCGCCGACGTGAAGGAAGCGCTGGTCGACGAACTGCGCGAGCAGGCGCTCGGCCTCGACCTGCGTCCGGGCCGTGCGGAACGCGTCGAGCGCGTGGAGGGCGGGCTCGAGGTGGTGCTCGCGGACGGCGAGCGTGTGCGCGCGCGCGCCGTGCTCGTCGCAATCGGTCGCTCGGGCGAGTTCCGCAAGCTCGGTGCGCCGGGCGAAGAGTTGGGGCACGTCTTCAACCGCCTGCACGATCCGGCCGAGTACGCCGGGCAGCGCGCGCTCGTCGTCGGCGGCGGCGACACGGCGCTCGAGACGGCGCTCGCGCTCGCGCAGGCCGGCGCGCGCGTGACGCTCTCCTACCGCGGCGCCGAGTTCGCACGCGCCAAACCCGAGAACGTCGCCGCGCTGCGTGCGCGCAGCGACATCGAGGTGCTGCTCGGCTCGAACGTCGAGCGCATCGACGTGGGCGCCGCGCAGCTGCGCGAAGCTTCGGGCGCACTGCGGCGCGTCGAGGCGCAGGTCGTGTTCACGATGCTCGGCCGCGCTGCGCCGCTCGAGTTCTTCCGCAGGAGCGGCGTGCCGATCCGCGGCGAGTGGCGTACGTCGACGAAGCTGTCCTTCGCGGCGTTTCTGGCGTTCTGCGTCGCGCTGTATCTGTGGAAGGCTGACAAGTTCAAGTCCTTCGTGGGCTTCCCGTACAACGTCGGCGCCGCGCTGGGGCGCACCTTCGAATCGGCGAACGACCCCGCGAGCCTGCTCGGCACGCTCGCCATCACGCTGAACGAGCCGGGCTTCTACTACTCGTTCGCTTACTGCGTGTGCGTGACGTTGTTCGGCTTCGAACGGATCGTCAAGCGCCCGACGCCGTACGTGCGCTTGCAGACGCTCACGCTCATGGCGGTGCAAGTCGTGCCGCTGTTCCTGCTGCCCTACGTGCTGCTGCCGCTCGCGGGCCACAACGGGCTGTTCGACGAAGGGCTCGCGCGCTCGGTCGCCGACGAGTTGTTCCCCGCCGCGAACTACGGCCACGGGCGCGAGTACTGGCGCTCGTTCGGCTTCATCCTGGCCTGGCCGCTGTTCTTCTGGAACGTGTTCACCAGCGAGCCGCTGTGGGGCTGGCTCGCGATCAGTCTGGTGCAGACCTTCGTGGTGATCCCGCTCATCGTGTGGCGCTGGGGCAAGGGCGCGTACTGCGGCTGGATCTGTTCCTGCGGAGCTCTCGCGGAGACGCTCGGCGACAGGCAGCGCTCGAAGATGCCGCACGGCCCGGCCTGGAACCGCCTCAACCTCGTGGGGCAGGTCGCGCTCGCGCTCACCTTCCTGATCTTCGTGTTGCGCGCGGTTTCGTGGGCCGCGCCGGAGAGCGCGCTCGGCCGCGCCGTGGCGTCAGCGGCGGGCGCGCTCACCGCGAGCTACTACTACGTCGTCGACCTGGGACTGGCCGGCATCGTCGGCGTCGGCTTCTACTTCTGGTTCAGCGGCCGCGTGTGGTGCCGTTTCGCGTGTCCGCTCGCGGCGCTGATGCATGTGTACGCGCGCTTCTCGCGCTTTCGCATCCTGGCCGACAAGAAGAAGTGCATCTCGTGCAACGTGTGCACCAGCGTCTGCCACCAGGGCATCGACGTGATGGCCTTCGCGAACAAGGGACAGCCCATGGCCGATCCCGAGTGCGTGCGTTGTTCGGCGTGTGTGCAGATGTGCCCCACGGGCGTGCTGGAGTTCGGCGCCGTCGATCCGACGAGCGGACGCGAGCTTGGCCGCGACCGTTTGAGCGCGAAGCTTCCCAAGTAGGCGCGGAGTCCTGCGCGGCGCCCGTGCGCAGCGCAGGTCAGCGCGCGGCGCTTATCCGGTCCGCCAGCGCGAGCAACGCGTCGGCCTCGCGCTGGCTGCCGATGCTCTTGAGCAGCGGGACCACGTGGCGCAGCGCTTCGCTCGCGCGGCCGCGGCGTTCGGGCTCGTCGAGCTCGTCCACGCAGCGAACGAACTCGCGCGTCGTCTCGGCCAAGACTCGCAGGTGCTCCGCGCGCGCCGGCTCGGCGACGGCGAGGTGCTCCGCCAGTCCCAGTGCGCCGTCGATGTACGGCCAGGCCTCGCGCGCTTTTCCGCTCTCGCGGTGGCGTTCGGCCGCGCGGCAACGAGCGACGGTGAGCCAGGCCACGAGGTCGCGCCGCTGCGGGTCGAGCTCGGAGGCCATCTCGGCCAGTCGCACGCCGCGGCGCACGTGCGCGAGCCGCGCGTCGACCGCCTTGTCGTCGCTGTCGAGATGGGCCTGGAAGAAGTGCGCGTGCGAAAGGTTGAAGGCGAACTTCCAGCTGCGTGGGTTGTTCTCGAACAGTTCGCGCGCGTCCTTCATGCGCTCGGCCGCGAGCCGCTGGGCGAGCGGCAGATCACCGCGCTGGAGCGCAGCGTCGGCCACTCGCTCGAGACTCCAGCCCAGGTCCTCGACGAGCTCCGGGTCGCGTCCTCCCTCGGCGACGAGGCGCCGGTCGATCTCCAGCGCGCGCGCGAACCACTCGTCGCGCTCGAGCGTCGAACCCATGTCGCGCGCCGCTTCGCCGAGCTTGGCGCACACGCACGAGAGCTGCGTCCACGCGTCGACGTCGCGCGGGTCGATTGCGAGCAAGCCTTCGCACAACGCTCGCGCATTCGCTGCGTGGCTGCGTTGGCTGGCGTATTCGCCGCTGTCCTGATCGATGCACGCCAGCTCGTAGAGCGTGCGTGCGAGCGCCGCCTGCAGGGCGCGGTTGTCGGAGTCGAATTCGAGCTCGCCGCGCAGGCGCAGCTCGACCTGCTCCAGGCGGCTGCGTTGGTCTCCGCCCAGGCCCAGCCGCGGCGCGAGATCGATGACCTCGTTCGCAAAGAACGCCAGGGTCTCGCTGGTGCGCTCCTGCTGTCGGCGCTGCGCGCGCAGGAAGTGCAAAGAGAGCAGCAAGCCCGCGACGAGCGCGAGAACGATCGCCGCCGCTACGCTCGCCAGCGTCGCGTGGCGCAGGATCAGCTTGTGCGCCTGCGTGACGAGGCTGGGACGGCGCGCGAGCACCGGTCGGTTGTCGAGGTAGCGCTGCAGGTCGTCCGCGAGCTCGCCGGCGTGCGCGTAGCGCAGGCCGGGGTCCTTCTCGAGGCACTTGCCGACCACGGCGTCGAGCTCGCTCGAGATGTCGGGCCGCCCATCGCGCAGCCGCGCCGGCTCGACCTCGACCACCGCGCGCAGCGCGTCGAGCAACTCGAGGTTGCCGACTTCGAGCGGCAGGCGGCCACGGATCAGCTCGAACAGCAGCGCGCCCAGCGCGTACACGTCGGCGGCCGGCGTCACGTCGGCGTGCTCGCCGCGCGCTTGCTCCGGCGCCATGTACGACAGGGTGCCGAGCAGGGCGCCGGCGCGTGTGGCTCGCTCGCGCGACTCGCGCTCGGGGTCGGTGAGGCGCGCGACGCCGAAGTCCAGCACGCGCACGCGCCCCGTCTCGTCGACCATCACGTTCGACGGTTTGAGATCGCGGTGCACGATGCCGCGTTCGTGCGCATGCTCGAGCGCGCGGCACAACTCCACGAACAGGCGCAGCAACGCCGAGAGCGAAGGCTGCGCGCTGGCGCAGTAGCGCTCGAGCGTCGCGCCGTGCACCAGCTCCATCGCGATCCACGGCGTCGCTTCACCGGCGCCGTCCGTGACGCCCGCACCGTAGACATGCGCGATCCCGGGGTGTTGCAGCGTGGCCAGGATTTGAGCCTCGCGGCCGAAACGCTCCAGGGCTGCGGGGCCGAGCGCATCGACGCGCAGCACCTTGACCGCGACCTCGCGCCGCGGCTGCAGCTGGCGCGCGCGGTACACGACGCTCGACGCGCCGACTGCGATGCGCTCGTGCAGCAAGAAGCCGGGGATGTTGAGCGGGGCCGCCGCCCGGTGCGGAGAGGCGGCCGGGGCGTGCAGCAGAAAGTCCGCCTGGCTCGTGTCCGAGTGGCGCAGGAGCTCTTCGACCTCGAAGCGCAGCGTGTCGTCGCCGGGGCAGGCTTGCTCGAGGAAGGCGCGACGGGCGGCGGGTTCCAGCGCGACTGCGCTGCGGAACAACTCCTTCACACGTTGGAAATTCGCTCGATCCATGCTGCCGCAACCGATGGTCGCACCGCCCGCTCGGCCTCACAAGCCGGTCCTGCAGGTCGGCCCCGCCGCCGCGAGCGCTGGTATCGTGCCCCGCGCCCCTTTCCAGCTCCCAGGAGACGGCCATGGCTCGCGACGACGAAACCTCAACGCTTCCACAATCCAAAGGCGACGACGACCTCAACCGCAAGCTCGCCGAGCTGTACGAGACCTTGCACGGCATCGCGCGGCAAACGCTCGGGTCGCGCAAAGCCGAGCGCCTGCTCGACCCGACCGAGCTGGTGCACGAGTGCTACATCCGGCTGCGGCGCACGCGACTGTCGGCGGACATGCCGCGCACCGAGATGGTCGCGCTCGCCGCGACCGCGATCCGTTCGATCCTGGTCGACCACTCGCGCCAGGTTGCGAGCCTCAAACGCGGCGGCGGAATGAACCGCGTCACGCTCCACGCCGATCAGCTGGCGCGCGAACAGCCCGTCGACGTGCTCGCGCTCGACTCCGCGTTGGAGCGCCTCGCCTTGCTCGACCCGCGCATGGCGCGCGTCGTCGAACTGCGTTTCTTCGGCGGGCTCACGATCGAGGAGACAGCCTCGACGCTCGGCGTGCGCGCCAGCGCCGTCGAATCGGACTGGTCGCTGGCGCGGGCTTGGTTGCACCGCGAGCTGCGCGGCTGATGCGCGCCGCGCGGCTCGCGGCGGTCGAAGTCGCTAGGCGCGGCGCGTGAGCGCGAAGGCGTACTCACGTCCCAGTCCGCAGCGGTAGGCGAGGTGGATCCACAGCATCGCCAGCGGCTCGAGCAAGCGCGCGCTCGTGAGCGGTCCGGCGTCGACGGCCTCGAAGCCCGCGTCGCGCGCCAGCTGCAGCACCGCCGGCCGGGCCGGGGCGTGGTCGCCGGCGACGAACATCACGGGTTTGGCCGCATAACGCAGGTTTCCGGCCATGTTCTCGGCGCCGGTCTGGTTGAAGCACTTGAACACGTGCGCGCCGCTGGCCCAGCTCGCGACGTGTTCGGCGCCGGAGGTCTCGGTGCCCAACTCCAGGCCGGAGAGATCGGCCTTGAGCGGGTTGGTGCAGTCGATCAGCGTCTTGCCGGCGAGCGAGCCGCAGCTCTCGAGCGCTGCGCGCGTCGCGGACCACGGTGTGGCCAGCACGACGATCTCGCTCGCTTGAGCGGCCTGCGCCGGCGGGAGCGCGCGCAGGCCGAGCTTGCCGATCGCCGCCGCGGTTTTGGGCGACTGGGGGTCACGGGCGCCGAACACGACCGTGTGGCCGGCGGCGCTCCAGGCGGTGGCGAGGGCTGCGCCGACGTTGCCGGCGCCGAGGATGGCGATCTTCATCGATGGACTCTGTGAGAGGGGAGACGGAACTGGACGTCGAGCGTCAATTACGATACTCATTAGGAACGAAATGCGCGCAACCGTCAAGCCGCCCTCACAACAAGCGCCCGCACCTGGCCCGGGGAGGCCGCGCGACGGCGCCTTCGACGAACGCATCCTGGACGCGACGCTCGCGTTGCTCGCCGAGGCCGGCTACCAGGCGATGTCGCTCGACGACGTCGCCGCGAAGGCGGGCGTGTCCAAGCCGGCGATCTACCGCCGCTGGAGCAGCAAGGCGCAGTTGGCGACGGCGGCGCTCGCCCGGCTCCAAGCCGCATCCGCGCCCGAACGCAGCGGAGCTCCGCGGGCCGACCTAGTGACCTTGCTGGCCAGCTTCCGGCGCCTGCTCCTGCGGCCCAACGGCCTCGCCTTGATCGGCACGCTGCTCGCCGAGGAGCACTCCAATCCCGAGCTGATCGCCCTGTTCCGCGAGCGCATCGTGGCGACGCGGCGCGCTCAGGTGCGCGCGCTGCTCGAAGATGCTGCCGCGCGCGGCGAGCTGCGGCGCGGCGCGGATCTGGACGCCGCGACCAACGCGCTGATCGGTTCGTTCTACGCGCGCTACCTCAGCGGCGAGCGCATCGGCGCCGACTGGCCCGAGCGCGTGGTCGCGCTGGTCTGGTCCGGACTTGCGCGCTGAGCCGACGGCTCAACCCGCGAGCGCCTCGAGCTCTTCCCAACGTGCGTAGAGCGCCGCGTTCTGCGCCTCGGCTTCCGCGCGCCGGGCGCGCACGCGCTCGAGTTCGGACTTGGGGCCGCTGTACAGGCTCGGCTCCGCAAGGCGCGCGTCGAGCTCGCCCAGTTCGCGCTCGAGCGCCGCGATCTTCTCGGGCAGTTCGTCGAGCTCCTTGCGTTGCCACGGCGTGATGCGCCGCGCCTTGGCGGCCGGCTTGTCCGCAGCTTCGGCGCGCGCCGGTGCGCTCACCTTCGGCGCCTTGGCCGCGGACTCGCTCTGCGCGGCGCGCTCCTGCGCGAGCCGCTCGAACAGGCTCGTCAGATCGCCGACGTGCAGGCGCACGCCGCCGTGTCCGTCGAAGTACAGGATGTGCGTGGCGATGCGGTCGAGGAACCAGCGGTCGTGGCTGACCACGAGCACTGCGCCGGGGAACACCAGCAGCGCTTCTTCGAGCGCGCGCAGGGTGGGCAGGTCGAGGTCGTTGGTCGGTTCGTCGAGCACGAGCACGTTGCCGCCCGCGCACAGCAGCTTGGCGAGCAGAATGCGGTTGCGCTCGCCGCCCGAGAGCTGCTTCACGCGCGCGAACTTCATCGGACCGGGGAACAGGAAGCGGTCGAGGAAGCTCTCGACGCGCAGCGTGCGGTCGCCGACCTTGACCACATCGCTGCGGCCGGCGACCTCTTCGATCACGGTGTTCTCCGGCGAAAGTTCGGCGCGTTGTTGATCGATGCGCGCGAAGCGCACCGTTTCGCCCAGTTCGAGCGTTCCGCCGTCGGGCGCGAGCTCGCCGAGGATCAGCTTGAGCAGTGTGGTCTTGCCCGCGCCGTTGGGGCCGACGATCCCAAGGCGCGTCTGCGGACCGATCTCGAGGTCGATCGGCGCGAGCACGACGCGTTCGCCGAAGCGTTTGGTGAGGCCGTGCGCTTCGATCACGCGCGTGCCCAGGCGCGGCCCCGGCGGGATCTCGAGCTCCAGTTCGCTGGGCAGCGCGACCGGCTCGGAGTCCACGAGGTTCTCGTAGCGCTTGATGCGCGCCTTGGCCTTGGTCGTGCGCGCCGGCGCGCCGCGCCGCATCCAAACCGTCTCGCGCCGCACGAGCAGTTGCCGCGCGCTTTCGCGGCTGCGTTCGGCGTCCAGCCGCTCGGCGCGCTTCTCGAGGTAGTCGCCGTAGCCGCCGATGTACTCGAACAGCTCGCCGCGGTCGAGCTCGACGATGCGGTCCACCACGCGGTCGAGGAAGTAACGGTCGTGCGTGACCATCAAGAGCGGCGTGCGCGTCTCGAGGAACCAGTCCTCGAGCCACTCGGTGACCAGCGCGTCGAGGTGGTTGGTCGGTTCGTCGAGCAGCAACAGATCCGGGGCGCTCACCAAGAGCCGCGCGAGCGCAACGCGGCGCCGCTCGCCCCCCGACATCGGTCCGCACAGCGCGTCGGGTTGCTCCAGACCGAGCGACTGCAGGGTCGATTCGATGCGGTGCTCGACGTCGTGCCCGCCCAGCCGCTCGAGTTCGGTCTCCAGGCGCGACTGGCGCGCCAGCGCACGCTCGAGCGCTTCTTCGCGCGCGCTCTCGAGCTCGCGGTGGACGCGTTCCAACTGCTCGAGCACCTGCTCGCGGCCCGCGATGCCGCCGCGCACGATTTCGCGCGCCGTGCTGGCGCCGTCGAGCGCCGGCTCCTGTTCGAGGTAGCCCAAGCGCACGTCGCGCCGCAGCGTGCGCACCCCCGAGTCGAACGGCTCGACACCCGCGAGGACCTTGAGCAGCGTGGTCTTGCCGCAGCCGTTGGGTCCGAGCAGGCCGACGCGCTCGCCCTCGCCGATGGCGAGCGAGACGCCGCGCAGGAGCACGCGCTCGTTGAAGCCCTTGGTGACGTTCTCGACAGTCAGCAGCGACATGCAGCCCAGTAGAATGCCTCGCCGGGCGCAGCGGCGCCACGAAACACGCCGATGAGAGTCGTCGCAACGTTGCTCGCGCTGCTCGCGCTGAGCGTCGCCCTGTTGTTCTGGCTGCGCATGGACCGCCGCGTCCCCGAGGCCGCGCCGGCGACGCCGGCGCGCGCTTCCGAGGCCGTCGTCGCGCCCGCTGCGCCGCCGAGCGAGACGCCGGCCGCAACGCCGCTGCTGACGCCGCCCGAGGAGCGCGCGGAGCGCGACACCGAACGGCCGCTCGCGGCGCTGCTCGGTCGCCTCATGCTCCAGGACGGCTCGCCGGCCGCCGGCCTTTCCGTGCGTCTGTTCGAGCACACTGGCGGCAGCGCGCCGCACGACGCGCTCAGCGCCTCGGACGGGAGCTTCGAGTTCCTCGTCGAAGCCGGTCGTTGGCAACTCGGCGCCGAGGCGCCGACGGGTTGTGTGGCTTGGCTCACCGAAGTGGACCTCGCGCCGGACAGCGCGCCGTACCTCGAACACCGTTTCGCGCCGGGCGCGCCGCTGTGCGTGCGCGTGTGGACGAACGTCGACGGCGTCGTCCAGCCTGCGCTCGGCGCGCGGTTGGCGTGCGTCGAAGGCGCGAGCTCGAGCGTCGAACAACGCGCCTGGAGCTCCGCCGCGCCGCTCGCGTGGAGCGCCGTCGACGCCGAGGGCCGAGCTACCACGCCAGCCTTGCCGGCCAGCGAGCAGCTGCTGTTCGTCGAGGCGCCGGGCGCGTTCCCGCTCTCTGTGCTGCTCGATCCGCGGAGCGCGGGCCTCGACGCCCTACGGCAATCCGACGGCTGCGTGCACGTGTTCGTCGAACGTGTCGGGCTGCTGCTGCGCGGTCGCGTGCGCGACGAAAGCGGCGCGCCGCTCGCCGGGGCCGTCGTCGGAGTGAGCGCGCCGTTCGCGGAGCAACGCACGCTCGCGCCCGACTTCGGCGCGCTCGGTCCGGAGGCCGAGGCGCTCGGGCGCACGATCTTCGTCGCGCGGCCCGGCGCCGAACTCGTGCGCACCGACGCGCAGGGTCGCTTCGAGGTCCGTGCGCCCGAACTCGAGTTCGCGCCGCGCGCGGCGCTGGCGCTCGTGGTTTGGCCCGCTCGCGCCGACTACCCGCACCACCAAAGCTTCGAGCTCGACTTGGTGGGGCTCGACGCCGCGCGCGAGCTCGACCTGCGCCTGCAAGCGGGTTTCGAGTACGAGCTCGAGATCGTCGACCCGCAGGGCGCACCACACGCGGGCCCGGTTCGTGTGCGCGACGTCGACGGCCGTCCGCACGCGCCGCCGGGCGCGCGCGCCGACGCGCAGTTCGAGGATGTGTCGACGGCGCCGCTCTTCCCGCTCGTCGAAGGGCGGCTGAAATTGCGCCACCTGGGCGGCGTGGTGCTCGTGGGGGCCGCGGGCGCGGACGCCTCGGCCGACGACGACCCGCTCGTGTCGCTGCCGCTGGCCGGTCCGACCGGGCCCGTGCCGATCGCGCTGCCCTGACGTGCAGCTCAGCGCGCCTGCTGCAGGCGCTGCGCCTCGCGTTCGGCGGCGCGCAACACGCGCAGCGCGTTTTCGCCGAGCACCTTGCGCACGTCGCGCTCGCTCCAGCCGCGCGCGAGCAGCTCCGCCGTGACGCCGGGGTAGTCCGCGACGTCGTCGAGACCCTCGGGCAGCATTCCGACGCCGTCGAAGTCCGAGCCCAGGCCGACGTGGTCGACGCCGGCGATGCGCGCGATGTGCTCGATGTGGTCGACCACGTCGCGCAGCTCGCCGCGGCGCAGCTGCAGAGAATCCTGGAGCGCGCGCAGATGCTCGGCGCGCTCCGCGGGGTCGGGATACTGCTGCGCGATGCGCCGGCGCTCCTGCGTCAAGTTGGCGGTTTTCTCGGCGTTTTCGCGCACGATGAAGCCCGAGGCGAAGTTGACCATCACGAGGCCGCCGTTGTGCGCCACGCGCACCAGGATGTCGTCGGGCACGTTGCGCGGGTGCGGCGCCAAGGCGTAGGCCGAGGAGTGCGAGGCGATCACCGGAGCGCTCGAGATGCGCAGCACGTCGTCCATGCAGGCGTGCGAGACGTGGCTGATGTCGACGAGCATGCCGATGCGGTTCATCTCGCGCACCACGCGCTCGCCGAACTCGCTCAGCCCGCCGTGTTTGGGCTCGTCCGTGGCCGAGTCGGCCCAGGCAGTGGTGTCGTTGTGGGTGAGCGTCATGTAGCGCACGCCGAGCGTGTGGAACATGCGCAGCGCGGCGAGCGAGTTCTCGATCGAGTAGCCGCCTTCGATGCCGAGCAGCGAAGCGACCTTGCCGCTCGCGCGGATGCGTTCGACGTCGTCGCTGTTCGCCGCCAGCTCGAGGAACTGCGGATAGCGCGCGGCCATGCGGTGCACGAGGTCGCACTGCTCGAGCGTGCGCTCGAGCGCGTCGCCCGTGCGTTCGGTGCTCGCGGGGACGTACACCGACCAGAACTGCGCGCCGACGCCGCCGGCGATCAGGCGCGGCAGGTCGGTGTGGAACTCCGCGCGCGCGGCGCCGATGTCGCACGTGTCGAAGTTCTCGAAGGTGCGCTCGCGGATCGCGCCGGGCAGGTCGTTGTGGCCGTCGAACACAGGCAGATCGGCGTGGATGCGCCGCGCTTGCGCTGCGAAATCAGCGGATTGCGCACGCGGCGGCGCGGAGCAGGCGGCGAGTGCGAGCGCGGTGAACGAGGCGGCGAGTGCTGCGGCGCAAATGCGGTCCATGCGCGCGAGACTAGCGTGCTCACTGGGCGCCGCGTCGTCCCGCGTGCCACACCCGCGCGTGTTCCGCGCGCTTGGATTGCCGGGGCGTGGCGCGCAACGCTCGACACGTGGCGTCGGTGTGCCAGATACAAGCCGCACGTCAGCTCGTGCTTGCCGAGGTCGGACTGCGCACGCCCGCTGTTCTACGATTGTCGCCTATGGCTACGTCGTCCGCGTTGCAACTCTTCGCCGTCGCTCCCGAGGGTCCCGTCGAGCTCGCGCTCGAGGGCGCGCAGGGCACCGTCCACGACCTCCTCGAACGTCTGCCCGGCGGCGTGTATTCCGCGCTGCGCACCTTCGGCCACAACCGCTTCCTGTGGCTCGAGAGGCATCTCGAGCGCACCGAGCGTTCCATGCTCGGCATGGGGTGGAAGCGTCCGCTCGACCGCGCGCGGCTGTGCTCGGCGCTGCACCGTGTCGTCAGCGACTATCCGCTGGCCGATGCCCGCGTGCGCTTCGACGTCCTCGAAGAGCCGGTGGATTTCATGGGCGTCCGCGCGGAGTTGTTCCTCGCGCTCTCGCCGTTCGTCGCCGTGCCCGAGGAGTTCCTGCGCGAAGGAGTGCGCGTCGAGATCGCGTCCGATCTGCACCGCGAGGCGCCGCGCATCAAGACCACGGAATTCGTGCGCCGCCGCAAGCCGCTGCCCTTGGGGACCAAGGAGCGCTACGAGCACATCATGCTCGACGCGCAGGGGCGTGTCCTCGAGTGCTCCAGCTCGAACATCGCGTTCGTGCGCGCCGGGGCGATCGTGTCGGCCGGCGACGGAGTGCTCGAGGGCATCACGGCGCTGGTGCTGCGCCACGTCGCTTCGCAGTTGGGACTGCGTTGGCTCGACGAGCGGTTGCCGCTGGCGGAGCTGCGTTCGGTCGACGAGGCCTTCCTCTCGAGCTCGGCGCGCGGCGTCGTGCCGATCGTGGATGTCGCGGGCGAGCGCGTTGGCTCGGGCCACGTCGGCGGCGTGACGCGCCGCCTCACCGCGGCTTACCTCGAGTTCGCCGAGCGCGAGGCGCGGACGGCGCAGTAGCGCTCAGCGCCCGATCAGTTCGAGCTCGTCGATGACGAGCTTCGCGCCGTCGAGTTCGATCACGAGGCTTCGCGGGCGCGAATTGATGTTGAGATCCACCGGGTACGGCGGTTCCTGCCACTCGGCGCGTTTGCCGGGTTCGCCCATGCGCACGGCGAGCGCCTTGCCGTCCCAGCCGAGTTCGAGCCCGAGCGGTTTGGCGAGGTCCCACGCGCCGATGTCCGCGTTGCCGCTGAGTTCCGGCTCCTTCCACGCGCCGCGTGCATCGCGCTCGATCCCGTAGCGCCGCACCAGTCCGGCGCCGTCGCGCCGTTCGTAGTTCACGCCGGCCGCCGTGCGCGGGCCCGTCGCGAGGCGCATCAGGGCCACCGCGGGCTTGTCGTCGGCGAGCGGCTCCAGGCGCACGACGCCGCGGATCACCCAAGAGCCGCGCGGCAGCGGCATCTCGATGAAGCTCGCGCGCGGCAGTTCGATGCGCTGACCCGCCGCGAGCGGCGCGAAGCGCGCATCACATTCGATGGCGACGTCGATGCGCTGCACCGTGGGCTTGTTGACGCCGTCGCTGACGGCGAACTCGAAGCTCAGCGTGTAGCCCTCGCCGTGTTCGGGCGGGAAACACCAAGCCTGCGGCCGATCGGCGTACTCGATCTCGACGCGCGGGCCGTCACCGACTTGGCGCCATTCGTAGGTGATGCCTTGGAGGATCTCGGGGTTTTGCCCCTGACCGGTGAGCAGCAGCGTCGCGCCGCACTCGCTGCTCTTCTCGACGAAGGTCTGGGCGAGCGGCGGATCGTCATCGGCGTCGACCTTGACCACGTGGCGCGCGACGCGCGAGATCTCTCCGAGCGTGAGCGTGCACTCGAGCTCGAGCTCGTACGGCTCCAGGGCCTGCGGCGCCGCGAACGCGAGCACGCCGCCGGCGTCGGCCTTGAAGATCGCCTTGGGTCCGCGAACTTGGCGCCAGCGCCAACGCGCGCCCTCGGCCCCGGTCCACAGCGCTTCGAAGTTGAGCGTTTCGCCTTCGACACCGGTTTTCGGCGCGCGGATGGAGAGTTCGCCGGACTGCGCTGTGGCGAGCAGGGCGGAAGACACGGGCCGTGCCGAAGCAGCGGAAAAGGCCAGCGGCAGCGCGAGCGCGGCGCCGCACACGAGAGGGGAGAGCTTCAAGGGATGCGTGGGGTCAGCCGGCCTGCTTGAACAGATCGAGGAAGCGGTCCTCGAACTGCTTGAACAACTCGAAGCGGTCGAGCTCGGCCTTGAGCTCGAGCGCCTTGGAGCGGTCTTCGCGCGTCGCGGCGAAGAGTTGTTCGATGCGCTCGCGCACCTCGGGCGAGATGCGCCGCGGTTTGGTGTCGCGTTGGCCTTCAGTCTCCGCGTCCCCGTCCGCAGGCGCGGGGAAGAGCGTTTCCTGCTCTTCATTCGGCGGCCGCGAAGCCTGCGCCGCGAGCTGCGCGGCCCGTTGCAGGCCTTCGAGGTGTTGGATCAAGCCGCGTTCGACCTTGCGCGCGTCGGCGTCGATCTCCGTCAGGTCCAGCGTGAGTCCCGAGAGCTCCGCGAACACGCGCAGCACCGCCGCCGAAGCCTTGGGGTTCGGGGCCGTCGCGGCGAAGAAGGGGAACTCGCCGAGCAGGCACGCGCCGGGCAACTCGCGGGCAGCGGCCGCGGCGATGAACACGCCGTTGAGCCCGGCGATCTCGCCCTCGTCGAGCAGCGTCACGCCGTCGCGCCGCAGCTCGTCGAGCATGTCCTCGCGCGTGCACACGCCAAATACGCGCGGCGCCTGCGCGGGCAGGATCGGCGTCGCCATCGCCGCAAAGGTGAAGACCCGCTCGACGTCGAACTTGGCCGCCGCGTCGAGCAGCGCCTGGCAGTAGCGGTAGCCGTCGGTCGTCGGCTGGCGATCGCCCAGCAACACGATGATGTCGCGCTGCTCGGCCGGATCGCGCCAGTAATAGAACGTGCTGCGCGGCAGCGTGTTCGGCTGGACCACGCCGTGCTTGATGGAGATCGACTGGATCTCGAAGTACGGGCCGGGGTCGAGCTCGGCGATGGGCTGCGCGCCGAGCTGGCGCACCAAGTAACCGCCCGCGATCTGCGCGACGCCGCCCATGCCGGGCCACACGGCGATCAGCCACGGCTTGTGGAACTGCGAGTTCATGAGTGGGTCTCGTAGCACGCGACTGGCCGCGGATCGAGATCCCAAGTGTCGCAGCAAGCGACGCCGCGCGCCAATAGCGGGCGCGCGGGAGGCGCAGATCACGGTCCGCTGATGAAGCTCGAAGCGTCGCCCTTCAACTGGCCGTCGGAGTCGATCCACGAGTCGAGCACACGGCCCTGGGCCGGGTCGGTCATCATGCGGATCAGCGTGGCGCCGAGCGGGCCGGGCTGGTTGGCGTCGAGCGCGCCGTCGCGCATCGTCGCGCCGCTGGCGTCGAGCCAGGGGTGGTTGTTCGAGCCGTTGGTCACGCCGCTCGCTTCGACGATGCGGTCGAGGTCGTAGGCCACGCTCGAGAAGCCGAACTGGCTGAAGAAGGTCTGCGGCGAGGTGCGCTGCAGGTTGGCGAGATCCGTGTAGCAGCCGCGGCGGTTGGGATCGTTGTCGAGCGGATTCACCGGGCAGCCGTTCTCGTCGAACAGGAACAGACCCGAGCCCAGGCCGGCGGCCATGTGCGGCCACAGCGGCGAGTTCATCGTGTTGCCCGTGTTGCGGCCGAAGTGCTGCTTGAGCAGGTTGAAGTCCAGCGCCGCGTAGTTGCGAGCGCTCATCGCGTTGCGGAAGGTCGTGTACTCGTTGCCCCAGGTCGCCAGCCCCTCGTCCGTCAGGTGGCAGGTCGCGCAGTAACGCGGTCCTTCGCGCTGCGGCGTGACGCGGCCTCGGATCGAGTGCGCCATGAAGGCGTTGTGGCTGAGCGAGGGATACACCGCCGCCGGATTCGAGCCCTGACCGTGGCGGTCGCTGAAGGTCATCACCGGCGTGACTTCGTTGTTCTTGTCCTGCCAGTGGTAGAAGACCTTGGTGTTCGAGCTGAACTGCGTGATCTTGCCGCGCGGTCCCACGCCGAGCGTGAAGAACAGCGGCGATTGGTAGGTGAAGTCGGCCGTGCGCTGCTTGTAGACGATGCGGTCGCCGGTGACGTTCGAGAAGTTGTTGCCCGTGTCGTACTCGCCGCTCAGGTGGCAGCCCATGCAGGTGTTCGTCCACGACGCGTGGCACGACACGCAGTCCATGCGGTCGGTGTGCGCGAAGCCGCTGGGCACGCCCGCGGTCTGCATCGGCCCGATTCCGTTCGAGGGATCGCTGTCGGCGCGGCCCATCGCGTAGCTCGCCTTGGCGCTGTAGATCGCCTGGTTGGTGAGCGGGTTCACGCGTCCGTTCTCGACCACGGTGTCCTTGGTCTGCGGGATGTAGTGCGTGGCGCCGGTCAGACGGCTGCGCAGGAAGTAGTGCCCCGACGCATCGCGGTGCACGTGTTTGAGCGGATTGCCGGCGCCGTCGACGGGCATGTCGCGTTGCACGCCGTCCCATGCGGTTCCGGAGACCGTCGGCGCGTACGCGTCCACCGTGCCGTGGCAGCTCTCGCAGCGGATCGCCACCTGCTGGCTCATGCGGCTGGAGATGTTTGCTTCACCGGAAAGCGCATCTCCTCCGTGGATGTCGAAGCTTCCGTGGCAGTCGATGCAGCCCATGCCTGCTTCGTGGTGCACGTCCTCGGGCGTGTCGTCGCGGCCATCGCCGTCGTAGTCCTCTTTCGCGAGGTACTGATTGGCGTTGCGGCCGTTGAAGGTGTGGTTGCCGACCGCGGGATCGAACAGGCGCTGGTCGTTGTGCGTGGTCTGGCGCGTCACCGGGTTGGCCGGGTACTGCTGTCCGCGCACAACGTCCTGGTTCTGGTCCAGTCGAATACCCCAGTACTGCATGACCGTGCGGTTGGAGCCCTGGTGGCACCCGGCGCAGGTGAGGTCGTCGATTCCCGGCACTTGCACGCCGCTTGGAAGAGTCTTGGCGACGCTGTGGATGCGGTGCGAGCGAGCGTGCGGGCGCTCGGGTTCATCGATGTCGTCCGGATCGAGCGGCTCGAGCTTGTTGATGTTGGGATCCGAGCTGCCGCTCACGCCGCCGAGGCTGTAGGGCATGTGGCAGGCCGAGCAACCCGACGAACGGAAGTCGCCGGCGCGGTTGTTCGCGCCTGCGCTTCCCAGGTGGCAGTCACCGCAGGTGAACGCGACCTGCTCCTGGTAGAGGTGCTCGAGCGGCGAGCCGCTCACGACCTTGCCGTCGAGCTGGATGTCGTCGAGCAGTTGGGCGCGGAAGTACGCGGGGTTGTTGAAGATCGAGTCCGGGGCCGTGACGTTGTGCTTGGAGTACACCGGCGCTTCGATCAGGCGACCGACTTGTCCGATCGCGGCCGTGAAAGGCGTGAAGGCCGCGTCGAGCACCGCGCGGAAGGCGAGATCCGCCGCCGTGTCGTCGTACAAGCCTTGGTTCTCGGCGATCTTGTTGTCCGCGCCGATCTGGTACATCGCGCCGGAGTAGATGCCCGAACTGGTCGCGAGCAGGCTCGAGTCCACGCAATCGGCGTGACCCTGGTGGCACGCGCCGCAGCTCTGGCCGGTGGTCACCACACGCAGATCACCGGGATTGATGAACTGCAGGTACTCGAGCGCGGTGTACGTGCGGCCGTCGACGGTGTAGTCGGGAAACTTGTCGATGCCGGCCAGCGTGAGGCGATTGAAGTACGCCTTGCGGTCGGTGAGCAGCTTCTGGTCGTCGCCGATCTGCGGCGGCGGCGGCACGTGGCTCGAGAGCATGTCCTCGCCGTCGGGATTGCCGCCGTGGCATGCGGTGCAGGTGAGGTTGTCGGCGCCGGTGAACGGGTGTGGGTTCTCGATGCCCGGCCCGGAGTAATCGTTCTCCGGAGACCCGTTGTGGCACAGCATGCACGACTCGCTGTTTTGCGCCGTGAGCTGACCGGTCTCACCGCTGCAGCCCGCAAGCGCCGCGAGAGAACCCGCCAGCGCCCAATGCACGATCGACTTTAGACCCATCGCCTCGCTCCTCCTCGTCGTCTGCGTCGCGCAGCCCCCTCCGCGCGTCGCCACCCCTTCGTTGTGCCTTTTCGACAGCGCCGAACCGCGCTCTTGAGCACGCGGCGCTAATTGTCGATTTCCGCGTTGTTCCAGGTGCGCGGCTGGTGGCACTGGTCGCAGTTCTGCGTCCAGCCGAGCCCGATGTGGTTGGGGTTGGTCGCGCGCTGCAGGTCGGAGAGATGGCAGGTCACGCACTCGGTGTCCGTCGGCACGAACTGGCCGACTTCGGCGCCGGGGTGACAGCGCCGACAGGCCGTCGACGCGTGCACGCCGATCAGCGGGAAACGTGTGTTGCGGTGCAGCTCGATCTGTCCCACCGGATACCAGTTGTGCTCGACATGGCACGTGGCGCAGCCCGAACCCAGGCGGCCGAAGTGCACGTCCTCGTGGCATCCGCCGCAGCCTTGACGCTCGAACACGGCGACCGGTCCGCGGTCGTTGTGGCAACGCAGGCAAGTCGCGCCCGCGTGAGCGCCGTTCAGCGCCACGCCTGTTTCGGCTTCGTGGTCGAACTCGAAATCGTCGACCAGCTCCGTCCACGACTCTCCGACGTGGCACAGCGAACAATCCGCCGGAAACGTGTCGTGGGGCAGCACCGGACCCAGACCGGACCACCACATGCGTTGGCGCGCGCGGTCATGACCCCCAGCGATGCACGCAGCCACGCCCAGGCAGAGCAGCGCTAGGACGCTCACGGTGTGGGCTTTGCGGTGGGGGATCATTCAGAAACTCCGGTTCACGTGCAGACTGCCCAGGACTGAGTACTCCGAGTCCCACACTTGGGTGTCGAGGCTCAGCCGCACGCTCCAACCTTCGATCGACACGTGATCCCACTGAACTCGAATACGGTGCTGGGGCAAGTCGTCGTTTTGACTCGTGAAGCCCACCAGGTCGTTGTTGGCGAGCTCGTACTCGAGGGACCAGCCGCCGCTCGGTCCCCAATCGCGCAGGTACCCGCGACCGCCGATCGCGTCGCTGAACTGCCCGTTGACGCCGAACGCGGCCAGGCCGAACAAGCTGCCCTCGAAGAGCAACTCGGACAGCTCGACCCCGGCCTCCGCGTTGCCGCCGGAGTCCTCTTCGTCGCTCCACATGCCTGCCTCCGCGCGAACGCGAGTGCGCGGCGAGAGATCCGTGCGCGCGAAAACCGAGGCGCGGTCGACGTGCGCGTCGACGAAATCCAGCGGCTGCGGCACGACGAATTCCTGGCGCTGCAACTGCGGCAACGCGACGTGGCTCACACGCAGTCCGACCAGCGTGTCCGTGCCCAAGCTGCGCGACACGTTCACGAGCGCCTGCGTCAGCTCCGGTCCACGGTCCTTGAGTCCGTCACTTCCCGTGTAGATGTCGATCCAGGCCGAACTGATCACGCTCCAGCCGTCGTCCGGCAAGTAGCTGAGGTTGAGGACCGCCAGATCGCGGTCGGCGTTGGAGTCGTGCCAACTCTTCTGGAAGCCGACCGAAGCCGAGAGCCGCTCGCTCTCGTCTTGCACCCAGCGATAAAACGCCGAGAGCGCAAAGTCGCGGCCGGTTTCGTAATCGAGGTCGGGCTCGGGCAAGAAGCCCAGCGCAACTCCGAAGCGATCGCCGCCGCCGGTGCGTGTGGTCCACTCCGCGCCGTCGAGCACGCCGAATTCCGGCATGCCGTTGTGCAGGAAACGCCCGAGTTCGACGCGCGTCGGATCGAAACGCGTTCCGCCCCAGGAATACGAGAAACGATCGAGCCGAAAGCGCGTGGCGCGCTGGTCGTCGTCGTCGGGCACGTCCGTATTGCGGTAATTGAGCTCGCCGTCGATCTGGACGCGGTCGCCGCGGCCGGAGAAGTTCTCGATCTTGAGTCCGCCTCCGACACGGTAGAACGCGTCGGTGCGGTCATCTTCCGTGCTGCGGATCTGATCCACGGTCGTGTACCAGCGTCCGCTGTACTCGCTCGGTCGCTCCTCGGGCCGCACCGGTCGCACGCGCGCGAGCAGCGGCTGTCCCTGGCGGTAGTCCTCGTCCGCGTTGCTCCATTTCGAGTCCGCGAGCGCTTCGCCGACGGCGTTCGCGCGCGGCTTGCGCCGAGCGCGCACCGGCGCCGCCGGAACGCGCGCGTTGGGGATGCGCACGAAGCCGCGCAGTCCAGGCGCTGCTTCGAAACCCGTTGTCTGCAGCTCGACCACGGCCGTGCGTTCGTCGGCCTGAGTCACAACACCTGGCTGCAACCCGCCTTCGCGCGGCCGGAAGAACACGCGGTCGCCGACGCGCACAAGATCGTTGGCGCCGCGGTCGACGACCACGCTCGTGCCGCGCACGTGCGTGACGCGCAGCTCGAGCAGTTCGTTGCCTTCCTCTTCCGCCGGCGTCTGTGCGGGCGGGCCGCCTTGCGGCGCACCCCACGCCGTGGCGCACGAAGCGCCAGCGACGAACAGCAAGACGAGCCGACTCTTGAGCATCTCGCGCAGGCGGGTGCTCGATGCGCGGCGGACACCGACTGTCTCCGCTCGCGGTTCGCTCCCCTCCACCTCGGCGCTGCGTATCGACTACCGAAGCGGTTCGACTGCACGGGCGCGTGGCGGTCGCCATGGCTCACGCGAGGTCCCCGGAAGAAATGGACCGTCTGAGGCTTTACGCGCCCGCTGCGGCGCCCCACAGGAGCCCTGCGCCGCACGACACGAGGTTGGCGAGCGCGCTGGCGACCAGGCACGAAGTGGTGCTCGCACGGCCCCGGAGCAGGCGCGCGGCGAGCAGCCCCTCCGTCAGCGCCGCGCCCAACTCGGCGAGCGCCAGCACGCGAAAATCAGCGGGAAATGACCACGCCAGCGCAAAGACGAGCGGATGCGTGGCGAGGTTCAGAGTGAGCACGACGCGCGCGAGGCGCGGCCAGTGTTCGAGCGCGGCGCTCAGGCGCCAGGCGTAGAGCGGCAGTTCGAGCGCCAGCGTCCAGACGAACGCAGCGAGCCAGGCGAGGAGGATGCTCACAGCCGGCGGCGCCCCAAGAGCGCGGCGAGCACCGCGAGTTCGAGCCAGGCGTGGAAGGAGACGGCGCCGATGTACAGCTCGCGCGCAGCCGCGGCGTCGAACAGCGCGGCCGCGGGAAGCGCGAGGCACGCGCCGACGCTCAGCGCAAAGCCCAGCGAGTCAGCTTCACCGAATAGCCGGCGCCCGGCGAGGCGCGGCAGCACGACGATCCACGCCGCGTAGTGGAACAACTGCGCGAACGCGAACGAGCTGAGCCAGCGCGCGGCCCACACGTCGCCGAGTGACGGCGCGAGTCGCTCGGCGAGATCGCGCGCGCTCAGGCCGAGCAGCGAGGCGTCGAGCGGAAGCTCGATGGCGCCAACGAAGATCACGGCTTGCGCCGCGAGCCACAGCGCACCGAGCGTCCAACGCGCGCGCGTGTCGCGCAGTGCGGCGCAGCACCAGACCACTGCGACCACGTTGTGCAGGTGGCCGAGCACGAGCAGGCTGTGCTGCGGCGCGGCGGCGAACGGTGCGGTGAGTGCGAGGAACAACGCGAGCGCAGCGACGCGTGGAAAACCTGCGCGGACTGCGGTGTGGAGTCCCGCCGCGACGGCCGCGATTCCCAGCGTGAGTTCGAGTTCGAGTTGCACGGCGCCGGAGAGCAGACCAGCGACGCGTGCGACCAACATCCCGCCCAGGGCAGCTGCGACGAGCGCGAGATCCGCTCGCCGGCCGCGCCAGGCGCCGTCGAGCACGAGCACGCGCAGGTCGCCGAGGAGGTGGGGGACTCCCAGGAGCAGCGGCCCGGCGAGCAGAGCCGCGAGCGGATGAAACGCCGCCAAGCCGAAACTCGCGAGCGCGAGCGCGTTCGGCGTCAGGACCGCCGCTGCGGCAGCGGAGCGCGGACCCGCAGCGTCACTTGCGCTCGTCGCGCTCATCGCGCTGCGTTCTGCGGCGAAGGATCCAGATCGCAACGAGCCCGCTGACGAGCAGCGCGACGAGTCCGATCCACACGACGGGAGAACTCGACTTCGCGGGAATGGGGGGGACGTCTGCGGTGAGGAGCGCGAGTCGCATGGCGAGATCGTAGCGCAGGAACGCACCGCGCTTCGCGGCGCTCGGGCGCTCACTTCACGCGCGGCTTGCGGCGCAGCAGCACGTCCTCGCCCACGCCGTGGCAGTCGACGCAGCGGAAGGCGATCGGTCGGTAGCGCACGAACTCGAGCTCACCGCGCTCTTCGACGTGGTGGCACGCCGCGCAGTCGAGCTTCTTGTGCGCGTCGCCGAGCGCGAAGCGCGCGTCGCGCTCGTGGTCGAAGTGCAGCATCGACTCCGCCAGGCTCGTGTGGCAGCGCGCGCAGTCGTTCTCGCCCTCGAGCGTGAACTGGCCCGCGTGCGGGTCCTCGTGGCAATCGGCGCAGCTGGTTCCAGCGGCGAGGGCGGTCGTTCGACCGTGTTCGTCGGGGCGCCGCAGGGGTTCGTGGCACGCAGCGCACGCGACGCCCTCGTGGCCGCCGACCAGCCCGAAACGCGTCCACAGTCCGTGGTCGAACTCGCGCGCCAGCGCACGGAACGAGGTGCTGTCGTGGCAACGTGCGCAACTTTGTTCGCCGGCGAAGCGCTTGGGATGGCGCGGCTTGTCGAAGGCGCCTTGGTGCGGGTCTTCATGGCACGTCGCGCAGCTCTCGAACTCGCCGAAATGCTCGGCGACCGTTCCGAAGGTGCGCCCATGTTCGTCGGCGACTTCGGCCCGCGGATGGCACGCCTCGCAGGCGGCCTGCGCGTGCGCGCCGAGCACCGGAAAGCCGGTCCAGCGCGCATGGTCGAAGCCGCGCTCGGCGTTCGCGAAGCGTTCGCTGTCGTGGCACCGCGCGCACTCGCCGTTCTGCGGCGGCGGCGGCGCCTGCGTCAGTTGCTCGACGAAGAAGCCCGCGTGCGAATCGCTGTGGCACTCCGCGCACTGGCTCGGCGTACCGCGGAACTGCCGTGCGTGCTCCGGCTCGGGGTCCTCGTGGCACGCGGAACACTCCGCGGCGGCGTGCGCGCCCTCCAAGCGCAACGCGGCGCGAGCATGTTTGTCGAGGTCGAACTCGTGGGGATCGAAGTGCTGCCGCGAATGGCACGCGATGCACTCGCCGCCGGCGAACGGTCCGGTGGTGAACTGGCCTTCGTGCGGGTCCGCGTGGCACGCGCTGCACTCCTCCTGTCCGCGGCCGGGATAACGCTCCGTGAAGTTGGCGAGTTCGGGAGCGTGGCACGACGCGCACTCGAGCTCGGCGTGCGGCGGACCCAGCGAGAAGCCCGACGCCGCGTGCTGCTGCGGCGAGAGCGCGAGCCGTTCGTCGCGGAACAGCTCGTGCTCCGCGGCATGGCACACGACGCAGCCAGCTCGTTCGTCGCGGCCGCTTTCCAACGCAGCGGCGCGTGTGAAGCTCGCGACGTGCGGCGACTCGTGGCAGTCGGCGCACAGGCGCGGCGTCGGCTTCACCAACGCTTCGCCGAGCGCTTCGAGCGAACGTGGCGCGTCCTTCTCGTGGCACGTGCGGCAGCTCACGTCGCCGTGGCCGCCGATCAGCGGCAAGCGCTCTTCGTGGCCGAGCGAGTGAAGCCCTTCCCAGGTCTCTTGGCCGTGGCAACTGGCGCAAGAGACGCGCATGCGGCCTTCGTGCGGATCCTCGTGGCAGCTCGCGCAGTCCTGGCGCTCACCGAGGAAGCGCACGGCGCCCTCGGGCAGCACGGCGAGGTCCGCATTCTCGTGGCACTTCGAACAAGCCAATTCCACGTGCGCGCCGCTCATTTCCCAGCCGATGAGCTGGTGGTCGAACTCGGCGCGGCTCTTCGCACCGGCGAGCGCGAAGCTCTGGTCGTTGACGATGCTGAAGCCTTCGCCGTGGTGCTCGCTGTGGCACGTGGCGCAGCGTTGCGTGATCGCCTCGAGCTGCGCGCCGTGCAATCCGCGCCGCGCTTCGATCTGTTCGCCGATCGCGGCGTGGCACTCCAGGCACGACTCGGTCATCGAGCTGAACCAACCGCCGTGGCACGCCGAGCAACTCTGTCCGCCGTCGAGTTGCTCGAGCTGCGCATGCACACTGCTCACCGGGCCCGGCGACGTGCGTTGCACGTCGACGATGCCGATCAGCAGCACGAGCGCGAGCGACAGGGTCGCGATCCAGAAGCTGATGCGCTTGAGCCTCACCGTGCGCCCCCGTCGAAGAGCTCGCCGTAGATCAAGGCGTAGGCGACGTGGGCGACGAGCAACACGAGCATCAGCACCGCGACCCAGCGGTGCAGGTAGCGCCACGAGCTGAGCAGCGCGCGCAAGTCCTCGAGGTGCGCGGCAGCGAGCGCCGTCGAGTACGCGCGCCGCGCCAAGGCCAGCGTGGCGTCGACACGCGCCGCTTCGATGCCCTGCGCGCGACCAGCGTTGGCGAGTGCGGCGAGCCTGCGCCGCAGCTCACGTTGGCCGCCGAGCAGCGCGAGCACACGCCCGAAGAACGAGCTGTTCCACTGGCGCGCCCGCACGAGCTCCGAGAGCTCGCGTCGGACTTCGTCGACGAAGCCGCGCTGCGACTTGTCCCACTGCTCGCCCATGTGCGCGAGCTGCTCGTGCACTTCCTCGAGTTCGAGCTCGCGGCCGTTCGCGGCGCGCGGGAGCCAAGCGTAGAAGTAGCGGCCGATGGCGCCGGTCACGAGCAGCGCCGCGAGCGCCCACAACGCGTGCCCGCCCACGCTGTCGCGCGTCGTCATGCCGGCGTGCACCAGCGCGCACAGCAGCGCCAAGACGCCGGTCGCGACGTGGCTGGTCATCCACGTCTTCAGCGAGCCGAAGGTCACGCCCCAGCGTTGCGCGCGGCGTGCGAGGTAGAGCAGGTTGACCGCGATCAACGCGGTTGCGATGAGTCCCAGCGCCAGGCCGAGTCCGCGGCCGGGACGCAGCTCGCTGTGGCGCGGGTCGAGCGCGCGCAACTCGGCGGGCGCACCGTAGTAGTCGTAGTGCCAGGCGACCCACGCGAGCGTGGCCAGCGCGAAGCCGAACCCCGCGGCGAGCGCCTGTCCGAGGCCAGCGCCGTGCTCCGGCGCGGGCGGCGCAGCTTGGCGCTGCGTCGGATCGAAGGAAACGCCGGCGCGCTCGAGCAGCGGAAACGGCGGCGCGCCGCCGGCGAGCACGAAAACCTCGTCATTGGCGAGCTGGCGCCGCTGCGGACCGTCGGCGCGGCGCACTTCGAGCTCGACGTGTTCCGCGCCGATCGCGCGGACGTCGCTGTCGAGCACGACCTGCAGACGACCCGCGTCGAGCGCTTCCCGCAGTCGCTGTTCGTTGCGGCCGCGCAGGCGGAAGAACTCGGCGCGGCGATAGCTGAGCGTGACTTCGGCGCCCGGTTGCTCCGCGAGCGCCACCGCCGCTTCCACCGCGCTGTCGCCGCCGCCGACGACCAGCACACGGCGTCCCGCGTAGCTGTGCGCGTCGAGCAAGCCGTACGAGACCTTCTCCAGCTCTTCGCCGACGACGCCGAGCCGGTTCGGAGCTCCGCGGCGCCCGACCGCCATGCACACGTGCCGTGCGCGCAGCTCGCCGCTCGTCGTCGCGAGGACGAACCCGTCGTCGTAGCGCTGCACGGATTCGAGCGTGCAACCGCCGCGGATCGGCAGTTCGTGTTGGCGCGCGATCGACTGCCACAGCGCGATGAGCTCCTCTTTCGTGTACGAGGTCTGCTTCAGCGCGCCGTAGAGCGGAAGCTCGACCGGCTGCGTGATCACGAGCTTGCGCCGCGGGTACTTCGCGACCGTGCCGCCGAGCTCGCTCGCCTGGTCGATCACGACGAAGCGCAGTCCGTGCTTCTTCGCCTCGAGTGCGCACGCGAGGCCCGCAGGGCCCGCGCCGACGATGCACAGATCGAGCGGTGCGTCGCCGCTGGGCAGCGCGGGCGCCGGCGAGGCGCAGCGCGTTGCGACCTCGCGGGCCACGCGCGCGCCGTGCTCGATAGCCGTCTTGATCAACGCGTGCGCCGTGACCTCACCGGCCAGGAACAGGCCGGGCGCGTGCGGCGCTTCGAGTGCGGGCGTCAGCACCGGCACGTCGCGGCGCTGCTCGAGGTTCGCCAGCGTGACCGTGATGGCGCCGACCGGGCATTCGCGCTCGCAGGCCGCGTGACCGACGCAGCGCCCGCCGTTGACCACCACGGCCTGGCCGTGGACCAAGTCGAGCACACGCTCCTCGGGACAGGCGGCGACACACGCGCCGCAGCCCAGGCAGCGCGAGAGGTCGATCACGGGCTGACTGAGCTGCGCTTGGTGCGCTCCATTGCGCACCGCGCGCTGGCGTTCGACGACGCCCGCTTGCATGCGCGCGAGCTCGCGCCGCCGCGCGAACGCCGCCAGTGCGGCGACGCCCAGCGCGAGCACCAAAGCGGCGAGCAGCGTCCACGTCATCGCGGCGCGGGCGTTCTAGGCTGCGCGTGAGCGCTAGTCCGTGCCGTCGGTGTCGTCGGCGGCGGCGAGCTTGGGGCTCACCGGTGCGGCCGGCGGAGTCTGTTCCGCGGGCGGCTGCTTCGCCTTGCGGCGCTGGCCCTTGCCGGGTTTGGGCGGCGCGGGCTGCTCTTCGGCGAGTTCGACCTCGCCGCGCAGCGCGCGCGACGCGATGTAGCGCTTGGACGACTGGATCGCAGCGTCGAGGCGGCCGTCGAGTTCGGCGACGCGCGCCTCGAGCGCAGCCACGTCGTCGTAGATCATCGCCGCGGATTCCGCGTTGAAGTCGTGCTCGAGGAACAGCGCGTGGTCCTTGAGGTCCGCGTTGAGCGCCTCGAACGACACCTGCGAGGCGAGCGCCTGCCGCACGATCAACTCGTAGTGCTCGCGCGTCGCCTCCATGCGCTCCTGGCTGCGTTGGCGCATCCGCGTGTTGCCAAAGCTCTCCAAGTCACGCGTCCAGCGCTCGAAAACGCTCGCGGCGGAGGCCTTGAGAGCGGGAATCGTCTCGGCCAGCGACTTGGCTTGGCGTTGCGAGACGTCGATCGCCTTCTCGAGTTCGGCGTACTGCGTCACGGCGCTGCCGCTGAACTCGGGCGACACGGAGGCGAGCAACGTGTCGTAGGCCGCGCGTGCGCGCTCCTTGGCGACCAGCGACTCGACCTGAACCTTCTCGATGCGCGTCAGCAGCTCGTCGACGTTGGTCAGCCCGCTGTCGGAGGTGCGCGAGAAGGAGAACGAAGTGCTGCTGCAGGAGCTTGCGCCCACGGCGAGTGCGGCCACGAACGCGAAGTGAACGATCAGGCGTCGATCCACGGAAATCCCCTCTGAGTGGTGTCGGGTGCTCGGCGCTCGGATCCCCACCGCTCGCCGGTGGCCTGCTTTCGGCTGCTGCGAAAGCCAATCTTGAGCGCACAGCGCGAGCGCCGTCAGGCGGCGCGGCTCGTGGTCCGAGAGGCTTCGCGCGACGTTTCCACGGGCGACGGCTTCGCTGCACGCCGCTCGAGCAGCCATGCGATCGCGCCCAGGCCGCAGATGCTCCACTGCACGCCGTAGTAGCTCCACAGCGCGGTGTGGATGCCGCTGGTGAAGCCGTAGCTGTGCAGGCCGACGCCGAGCAGGTTCACGCCCCACCACGAGAAGGCGACGACGGTTCCGCCGAAGGCCGCCGCCATGCACACGCCGTGCTCACGCAGGTAGCCGCCGCGGCGTGCGTGCAGGACCACGAGCTGCGAGATCACGATCAGCAGCGCGCCATTTTCCTTGGGATCCCAGCCCCAGAAGCGGCCCCAGCTCTCGTTGGCCCAGATCCCGCCCAACATCGTTCCGACGAGCGAGAAGATCAGCCCGAAGCACAGCACGCCGTAGACCATGCGCGACAGCGCTGCGTAGAACGGACGATCGCCGCGGCGCACGCGGAAGAGCTTCGCGAGCAGGTAGCCGCTGGCGAGCAGCGCGGCGAGCATGCCCGCGGCGTAGCCGATCGAGATCGCCGTGACGTGGGTCGCGAGCCAGAAGTTCGTGTCCAGCACGGCGACGAGCGCGGGCATCGTGTCGCGCTTGTCGAGCACTTCGTAGCCGCTCGCGACGAACACGCCGAGCGCGCCGAGCGTCGCCGCAGCGGAGAGCGCGAGGCGCTGGCGGCCGATCGCTTCGATCGCCAATGCGACGAGCACGCCAACCGCGGTGACGAAGAGCTTGGTCTCGTACAGCGTCGTCACCGGCGGTCGCCCGCGCAGCACGCAGCGCCACACGATCGCCGCGACGAGCAGCGTGGCGCCGATGGAGGCGAGCGCGACGCTCGCGGCATACAGACCGCGGCGACGCGGCGCGAGCCACAGGAACGCCGTCGCCACGAAGGCGAGCAGGAACACCTTGAGGCTCCAGCCGAGCAGGTCCGCGCGGTAGTAGGCGCGTTCGGAATCGAGCTTGTCGTACTCGCCGCGCAGGCGCGCGCCGACGACAGC
Source organism: Planctomycetota bacterium (assembly GCA_016795325.1). Classification (GTDB taxonomy): domain Bacteria; phylum Planctomycetota; class UBA1135; order UBA1135; genus WYBT01. The sequence goes on along the minus strand of JAEUHY010000017.1, from coordinate 34,921 downwards.
GTGGTGGTGGAAACGTTCGAGCGCGGCCTCGAATTCGCGTGGACGTTCCGCTGCGGAGGCGGCGGCTTCGAACGCCTCGAGGGCGCCGGCCTCGGACGTGCTGAGCGCGCTCGCTCGCTGGCGCAGCTCGGACGGCGTGCTCCACGCCTCGGAGCGGCGCTCCTGCGGCGGGATGAGCGCCGCGACTTCGTGCCGCGAAAGGCGCGCGAAGAGCATCACGTTCTCGGCCAGCGCGACCACCTGGGCTTGCAGCGAACTGCGCCGGCCCGCTTCGAGCGCGTCGTACTGGTGCGCGAGCTCGAGCAGCTTCGAAAGCCCCGGCTCGAGTTCGCGGTACGAGTAGCGGTCGCGCTTGCGGCGCTCTTCGACGTGCACGCCGATGGCCGTCAGAGCATCGGCGTCCGCGACGAGGAAACAGCGCGTGCGCGCGGCGTGCTCGGGGTCGAACAGCACGTCGAGCAGCCAGGCGGTCGGCGTGAGCTTGCGTCCGTCGGCGTCGACCGCGCTGCGCTGTCCGTTGAGGCGCAGCAGCGTGAAGCTCGCGAACGTGTCGAGCGGTTTGACGCGGCCGCCCTCTTGAACCGGCAGAGCGCCGGCGAGCTCGAGCGCGCGCGGAGTCCAGCGCTCGGCCTGCGCACGGCCGGGCGTCGCCAGGGCGAGCAGCGCGACGACGCACACGATCCAGCGGAGCAGCGCGTTCATGCGGGCTGCACCTCGCGCCGCACGTGGCGGGCCAGCATGCGGCCGAAGTGCCACACAAGGCCCAGCGAGATCACGATGCACGAGACCAACGGCCACTGATCCGCTGGATTGCGCACGACGGCGAACGTAGAGAACAACGCCTGTCCCGGTCGCGCGTTCGACGGGCCCCAGGAGGCCTGGTACAGCACCAATCCGGCTGTGCGCAGCGGCTCGTTCATCGAGATCGTGAGCGCGCGCTCGGCCTCGCCCTCGCGCACCTCGACGTCGCTCTCGAAGGAGCGCGGCAGGTTCATGCGCGGGTGGTCCTCCTTGCGGAAATCGACCAGCGCGAGCGTGAAGCCGAGCGGGTAGCGCTCCTTGCGCAGGTCGAGCGCGAAGCTGCGGCCGCCGAGCTCGAGGCGCCACGGTGCGGCTTGCGCGCCCCACAGAACTCCCGTGCGCGTCGCGCCGCTGCGCTCGCGCACCTCGACGTACGCGCCGGCGATGTTGCGCTCCGCGGTTGGATCGCGCGGCTTCTCGCGCAGGAACACGCCGTCGACCACGGGCACGTCGACCTCGAACATCGGGCCCTTAGGGAGCGGCGAGCAGTTCGCGAAGAAGTGCGTCACGCGCACCTCGAAGGGCAACTCGCCGCAGTCGATGGCGACCGGCGCGTCGAGGCTCGCCTTCTCGAAAGCTGCGTGCGGAACCACGCGCTCGAGCGCGCGGCCATCGGCGCCGTACTCGAGCACCGCCAGTTCCCAGCGGTAGTAGCTCTGGTAGTGCGCCGCGCGCTGGCCCTCGTAGAGCGTGACGTGGCCCTCGGTCGAGTGGTTGAGCTTCACGAAGCTCGACGCGAGCAGCACCACGATTCCAAGGTGCGCGACCAGCACTCCGGCGGTGGAGGCGTCGCGCCGCATGCGCACGATGCCTCCTGCGAGGAGGTTCACGAACAGCACGCACATCACCAAGTTGGCGCCGGGCAGCGGGATCGAAACGCCCCCGGCGTCGTGGAACAGCACGAACGACTCGAAGTACTTGCGCTGCACCTCGTACAGTCCGGTGCGCGTCTGCTCGAGCGTGCCCAGCCAAGTGAGCACGCCCAGCAGGATCAGCAGAACGCAGCTGAGGCCGAGCGATGACAGCCCGCGCAGGGCGAGATCAAAGGCTCGGCGCATTCGGCATTCGCTCAGCCGCGCAAGGACGCGGCCAGCGCCAGGAAGTTGTCGACCTGTCCGGCGACGACGTCGCTCGGACCTGTGAGCTTCAAGAACCACGCACCATCGGGGCGGAACAGCAAGAGCCCGAGCAGCCGGGCCTTTTCGACGCGCACGCCATCCATGCCGGCGAACGAGCCCTCGATGTCCACGAAAGTGCCTTCACCACCGAGGATCGGCTTCTTGGACAGCGCGGCAAGTTCCGCCTCGCTCAGCGCCGCCTGGCCCATCTGGCTGCGCCAACGATTCACGTTCGGGGCCAGTCCGCCGCCGTCGCCCGCGAGCTGCGTGAGGTAGCACTCGCTCTGTTCATTGCCCGCGACGCGGAAATTCGCGACGCGCATCGGCCGCAGCGGAAGCTCCGACCAACCGCTCGGCAGCTGCCAAGTCAGAGCGCCCGCGCCGCCCGCGGTCGCAGCGCCGCCGTTTGCAGCCGGAGGCGGCGTCGTCGCGACGCCCAAACGTTCACCGGTCGACGCATTCGCCTGCGCAGCACCGGCATTGCTCTCGCGCGGCGGACTCAACTCAGCCTTCGCCTCTTCGCCACTGCAAGCGCCCAGCAGCGTGCTGCAGACCACTGCAGCGACGCTCCAACTCGCGCGCCGACGGACTCGCGACTCCATGCTCTCTTCTCCTCGACTTCTCTCGGCCCTGCGGCCGTGACACTGGGCTCCGTTCGAGACTTTCGACCGGAGGCGCCGCCGTTCTGAAATTCAGCCGCGCGGAGCCTCGCCAGTGTCCGACAACGGCGCCCGCCGCGTCCAATCCGCGCTGCGACACTCCCTTTCTTTCGTGGTGCGTCCGAGCGCATCGACCTGCCCTCACGCTGGGCGCGAGCGATGTCGAATCCGTCACTTTCGTTTGCCGAGCGCGAGCATTTCGCAGCCCGCGCGCCGCGGCGCGAGTGCGCCGACTGGTCGCATGTAGGTCTGAGCGAGAGTCAGGTCGCGACCGCGGGCGCAGGCGGGCCGCCGCATGCGGCCGACGAAGCCGAACACCGATGCTTGATGGCGACCCTCGCCAAGCTCTCGAACGAGCACCGTCGCGTGATCGGCTTGCGGCAGTTCGAACTTCTCCGCGCGGCGCTGGTCGCCCAGCGCACGGGGCGCAGCGCAAGCGCGGCGCATCCGTTCCAACGCCCCGCGCTCGAGTTCTTCCGCGGACTCGCGCGGTGGCTCGAGCGGCTGCGCGGACCGCCGCGGCGCTTCAATCCTGGTGCGCGCGTTCTTCGAGCACTTTGGCGATGCGCTCGTGCGCGCGCATCGCGCGCCAGGCGATGGACATCCAGAAGATCGTCGTGATGAAGCTGAAGAGGGCCGCGAAGATGGCCAGGCCCGCGACGCCGGCTGTGCCGCCATCGAGTCCGCCTTGTTGGAACTGGATCATGATTCAGAGGGGGGTGTAGGTGTGGAGGAAGCGAAACATCAGGGCGACGCATGCGAGCGTGATCACGGCTGCGCCCGCAACTAGCCACCACCACCAGCGCGGGAGGTGTTCGTGCTCGTCGGACCGCGGGGCCATCGGCCGTGTCGGATCGTTCGCGCGGCGCGGACCGAGAATCGAGTCCACGATGTCCGTGCGCCGTCGCGCCGTCCCCGAAGTCGTTGCATGCATGGTGTTCTCGCTCGCGCCGCTGTGCAGCGCGCTCGCGGGCGGCGCGAACGGTGAAGGACTCGCTTCGTGTTCTGCGCGACGTTCGCCGCTCGCGATTGGGGTCGGCGCTTGCGCCGCCGCGCCGACGAGTGCGGCAGCCGCGAGCGGCGAGGCCGCGACGAAGTCGACGCGCGACTTCACTTCGCTCGCCTGCTGGTAGCGCCGCTCGGGCGCTTTCTCGAGCGACTTGAGCACGACTTCGTCGAGCCGCACGTCGACTTGCACGCACTGCGAGGGCGGCGCGAAACGGCCCAGCGGCAGTTCGCCGGTGAGCAGTTCGTAGAACACGACGCCAAGTGCGTAGATGTCGGCGCGGTGGTCGACCTCGGCCGGCCGCTCCCACTGCTCGGGCGCCATGTAGTGCGGCGTGCCCATCACCTGGTCGGCGCGCGTGAGGTTGTCGCGCTCGAGGCCGCCGCCGATCTTCGACAGGCCGAAGTCGAGGATGCGCACGCGGCCCGCGCGGTCGATGAGGATGTTCTCGGGCTTGATGTCGCGGTGCACGACGTTGCGCTCGTGTGCGTACTGCAGTGCATCGCAGATCTGCGCGACGATGGCGAGGGCCTGGAGCGGCTTGACCGAGCGTTCGCGCATCAGCTCGCGCAGGCTGGCGCCTTCGACGAATTCCATCGAGAGGAACCACCACGGTCCGGCGCGGCCGTGGTCGTGTACGGCGACGATGTGCGGATGGTTGAGCGCGGCGAGCACCCGCGCCTCGCGGGCGAAACGCTCGGCGAAACCGGGGCGCTGCGCGACGTCGCTCGCGAGCAGTTTGAGAGCCACGTTGCGCTCGAGGGTGCGGTGCCGCGCGCGGTAGACGAACCCCATGCCGCCGCGGCCGACGAGCTCGAGGACCTCCAGCGCAGGGAAGTGGGCCGCGAGTTCCGCGGGCGAAGGCGCCGGAGTCTCGCTCGCCGGCGTGCTCGCCGGCGCCACGCTCGCGGCGGCGAGCATGCATGCGGGGCACAGACCGTGCGGGTCGAGCGCGGCGCCGCAGCGCGTGCAATATCGTTGGTCAGTCATCGGAGTGGGGGCTCGCGCTCCAGAGACGAACCGGCGGGGGCCGGTTACTGCTCGGCTCCGAATTCTGGCGCGCGAGTTCCAGGTTGTCCTGCCTGCGCTGCGGTCGGAACGACGGAGTCGGAGTTCCGCCGCGCCGCGGGTGTGGCCACGTGGTGCTGATTGCGGAAGGCCGCCGCGCGCGCCTCGTTCGAGCCCCCGCGCGGGCCGCGCGCCCTCGACGGCGCGCGATGCGACGGCCGGCTCAGGTGTTGGCCAGCACGAACAACTGCTCGAGCTGCGAGCAGCGCCCGTCGGGCAGCGTAAGCACGCGGGTCAGCGAGTCGTGCTTCAGCCCGATGATGAGCTTGCCGATTTCGTCCTTCCCCACGCGGATCGGCGCGTAGCGGTGAAAGGCCGATGCGGCGTGGAGCGTGAACAGCTCCTCGGCGCCGTCGCCACGAAAGTAGGTGGTCTTCAGCGCGTAGTGGTCGGCGCTGAGCAGCACCGTGGCCTGGCCCGCTTCGCGCAGCAACGTGCGCTTCGACATCGGTGCGGACTTGTGGAGCTCGTAGCGCTTGCCATCGAACTCGAAGTGCTTGATCGGGCCGCCGAGCGGCATCGGCACGCTCGTCACCGTGCTGACGACCTTGTCGTGCACGTCGCGCACGAGCAGCGTGACCCCGGAGGTCTTGGTCGTGTTCTGCCAGACCGTCCAGAGCCAGTCCTGGCCGACGAGAAGCTTCTTGCAGTGCGCGAGCACGACCTCGGCCCGCAGGGCCAGCGTCTGCGCTTCTTCCGCGCGCCGCACGCGCACCGCGACGACGGTCAGGACGAGAGTGAACGCGGCGATTCCGCCGAGCACCGCCAGGCACACCACAAGATCGGACGTCGACATCGCGTTTCCTCGCTCGAAGCGTTGGGCCGGCGCTTATCGGCTCGAGTGCAGGCGAGTCTTTGATCGCGCGAGGCCAAGACGTCAATCCATGGCGTGCGCGCCGAGGGCTGCTGGATTCGAGCCTGGGGCCGCACGGGCAAGCGCGGGCCGAGCGGTTGTCCCGCGCGCCTGGCGCACTTAATCTGCGCGCGCTTGACCGATCTCAGCGCTCGCCGACCGCTCGCCACCCGCTCGACCGCTTGGGCGCGCGCGCTCGCCGCCAGCCTCGCGCGAGGGGGCGCCTCGCCCAACGCAATTTCCGTGGCGAGCTTGGTCTTCGCAGCATTCGGCTCATTGGCGCTGCTTGCGCAGCCCAGCATGGCGACGCTGCTCGCAACCGCGGCGTGTGTGCAGTTGCGCCTCCTGTGCAACTTGCTCGATGGGATGGTCGCGGTCGAAGGCGGACGCCAGACGCCGACCGGCGCGCTGTACAACGAAGTGCCCGATCGCGTCGCGGACTCGCTGTTCCTGGTGGCGCTCGGCTACGCCGTGCAAGCGCCGTGGCTCGGCTGGTTTGCCGCGCTCGCAGCGGCGCTCACGGCGTACATCCGCGTGCTCGGCGGGAGCTTCGGTCTCGCGCAGGATTTTCGCGGCCCGCAGGCCAAGCCGCACCGGATGGCGGTGCTCACCGCGGCGTGTGTGCTCGGCGCGTTCGAACTCGAGTTCAACCGCTCGTCGTACGCGCTGCTCGCGGCGGCGTGGGTGATCGCGGTCGGGAGCGTGCTCACCTGCGTGCTGCGCACGCGCGCCATCGCACGCGCGCTCGTCGAACGGGGCCGCGCGTGAGGCCCTCGAGCTGGGCGTGTGTCGGTCTCGCCAAGCTGCTGGTCGGCGCCTACGCGCGTTGGCGCGGCGCCGAACCGCTCCCGCGCCAGCGCATCTACTTCGCCAACCACTCGAGCCACTTCGACACGATCGCGTTGTGGGCGGCATTGCCTGCCGAACTGCGTGCGCGCACGCGGCCGGTCGCCGCGCGCGACTACTGGGGAGCGGGAACTCGGCGCTACATCGCGACGGCCACGCTCAACGCGGTGTTGATCGATCGCCAGCGCGAGGACCGCGACGCCGATCCGCTCGCGCCGCTCGGCGAAGCGCTCGAGCGCGGCGACTCGCTCATCTTGTTTCCCGAGGGCACACGCGGATTCGAGCCGTTGCCAGGCGCATTCAAGAGCGGCCTGTTCCACCTCGCGCAGCGCTTTCCCGCGGTCGAACTCGTGCCTGTGTACCTCGAGAACCTCCAGCGCTGCCTGCCCAAGGGCGCGCTCGTGCCCGTGCCGTTCACCTGCACCGTGAGCTTCGGCGCGCCGCTGCGCGTCGAAGCGGGCGAAACCAAGCCGCTGTTTCTCGAACGAGCGCGTGCGGCGGTCATCGCGCTCTCGGGGAGAGCCGCGTGAGCGAGCGCGAAGACGTACGTTGGCTCGCCGGCGGCATCGTTGCGTTGCTCGTCGTGGCTTCGCTCATCGGCGCCGTGCTCGCGCGGCGCGCCTCGACGCCCGCTGCGCGCGCGACGGTCGAGAATCTCAACGCACGGACACGCGCTTGGTGGGTGATGGTGCTCGTGCTCGGCGCGGCGTTCACGCTCGGCGAGACCACCACGCTCGTGCTCTTCGCCGCGGCGAGCTTCTTCGCGCTGCGCGAATTCGTCTCGCTCACGCCCACGCGGCCTGGCGACTACCGCCCGCTGTTGCTCGCGTTCTACATCGCGATTCCGGCGCAGTACGCGCTCATCGGCATCGATCGTTACGGCCTGTTCTCGATCCTGATTCCGGTGTGGGCCTTCCTGCTCCTGCCCGCCTTTGCAGCCTTCGCCGGAGACACCCAGGACTTCCTCGCGCGCACCGCGAAGTTGCAGTGGGCCGTGATGATCTGCGTTTACTGCGTGAGCCACGCGCCCGCGCTGCTGCTGCTCGAGATCCCTGGCTACGAAGGCCCGAACGCGTTGCTCGTGCTCTACCTGCTGCTCGTCGTGCAGCTCAGCGACGTGCTGCAATACGTGTTCGGCAAGCTCTTCGGCCGCACCAAGCTCGCGCCCCAAGTGAGCCCTTCGAAGACCGTCGAGGGCCTCGTCGTCGGCGGACTCTCCGCCACCTTGATCGGCGGCGCGCTGCACCGCTTCACGCCCTTTGACTTCGTCGAGTCCCTCGGAATGTCCGCCGCGATCGTCCTCATGGGCTTCGTCGGCGGCCTCACGCTCTCCGCGGTCAAGCGCAGCCTCGGCGCCAAGGACTGGGGCGAGATGATCGAAGGCCACGGCGGCATGCTCGACCGCCTCGACTCGGTGTGCTTCGCAGCGCCGGTGTTCTTCCACCTCACGCGGCGCTTCTTCACGTGAGCGAGTCGCGGTGAAGTTCCCCGTGACGTGGTCGAGCGCGTGACCTCCGCGGATTTCGAACGAACGGCTGAACCGGGCTGTGCGACCTCGGCATCCCTAGGGGTAACCCAGGAGGCCTTCATGCTGTGTCGCAGCGTCTTGTTCTCGTCGATCGCTTTGGCCGTGTTTGCGCTCAACGCCCCTGCCCAAGTCGGGGCCGTGCACGTGGTCGTGAATGGAATGAACCTGCAGGCCGTCGTGAACGGCGCCCAGAGCGGCGACACGTTGCTTATCCAAGCCGGCGTTTACCCGGGCGGCGCCACGATCGACGGCAAGGGCCTCACCTTGGCGGCCGACGGACCGGGCGAGCCGCTGCTCGACGGCGGTGTACGCATCGCGAATGTCGGCGCCGGCCAGCGCGTCGTGCTGTCCGGCATGAAGGTTCAGGGGGAAGCATGGACCGGGCCGAACACGGGCCGCGCCCTCGCGGTGGATAGCACCGCAGGCGCCGTCCGGCTCGATCGTTGCATCTTCCTGGGGCGTGAACTCGGTCACGGAGCGACGCTCCAGGGCGCCCCGGACTTCGTCGCCACCGAGTGTGTCTTCCGCGGCGGAAGCCCGGCCACGTGGTCCAACTCGTTGTCTACGCTTCGAGCAGGTTCTGGTCTGACGTCGAGCGGCGGTGTGGTCGCGCTCTACGCGAGTCAACTGCGCGGCGCCAGCGGACTCGATGCCGCCTCCGTGTCCGACGGGCAAGCGGGTGGCGATGCCGCTGCGTTGTCGGGCGGCCGTTTCCACGCCGCGCTGTCGGTTTTTCGCGGCGGGCAAGGCGGCGTCGGGTCTGGTACGTGCATGTTCGGCGGCGCCGGCGGCAACGGGTTGGTCGTTCAAGCGCCGTTGAGCGCGCGCGCGATCGCCTCCACGTTCACGAAGGGCAACGGCGCGGCGGGTGGCCCGTGCTTCTGCATCCTGTGTGTCGAAGGCGACGACGGCGTCGCACTGGTGGGGCCCGTTGCGACACTCGCGGGGCCGGTCACGCAACTCGAGCTTCCGCGCGTCGCCCGCGAGACGACGACGGTGAACGTCATGGTCGCGAGCGCTCCGGGCGCCGTGGGATTCCTGTTCGCGTCGCAAAACGCAGCGCACACTTCGAACGCCGCCTACAACGGCCCCATCCTCGTGAAGGGGCCCTACGAAGTGCGCACACCCCTCGGCGCGCTGCCTTCGGGATCGACGACGCTCAGCTTGCAACTGCCGACGTTGCCGCCGGGCGTGGAGTCGCAGACCTGGTTCGTCCAGGCGCTCGTGCGCTCGCCCACCGGAGGCGCCTTCGCCGGTGAGTGCCGTCCGCTCGTGATCGTCGACGACGCGTTCTAGTGGGTTGATTCGAAAGTCCGCCGCAGATGTCAGGTGATTCGGCGCTCCCTGCAAGGCGCGAGGATTCCAGGCGACCTGAATAGGTCGCCGAACCGGAGCAACGCAGCGGGGGGCGGTGAGGCGCCTGAGATACGCGGCGAAATTTTGAATCAGCCCACTAGTCCAGCTGCGTCGCGCGGCGTCGTGAGGCCGCTGCGCGACGACCAAGAGCTTCGAGGCCACTCGAACTCGTCGATCGCCAGTCGACTGCGCGTGCCGCTTCTTCGCGTGGGCTTGAATGCGCGAACGCCCAAGTTCTCCAGGCGCGCGACCCGCATGGCAGGCGCGTTCTCTGAAAAAAGTGGGAAGTTCCGCACTGCGCGGGCGTCGCACCGATCCCCCCAGGCGCGCACCCCATGGCACGCCTACGTTCGCCCCAACGAACTCGTCACTCCATTCTCTGCCGCGCGTCCTCGAGCGCTGTGCGCGCTTGGCTGCTGCTGCTCGCGGTCGTCACAGGCGCGGCTGCGTGCCGATCGCGCCAGCCGCGCTCCGACTCTGTCGACGCAACGGCGTCGAGTTCGGGCGTCGGAGGTCGGCGCACGGATCCCGCAGGCGAGTCCGCGCTCGAGCGCAGAGACGGGCCGGCGCAGGGATCGGCGTTCGCTCGGCGCGCGACGATCTCCGGCGTGGTGGTCGACGAACGCGAACAAGCCATCGCGGACGCGTTGCTCACTGCTTGGCCGCAGGGCCGCGAGGGTTCTGTGCTCGCGCGTACCAACGTCCTCGGTCGTTTCGACGTGGCTCTCGAGCACGCCGTGCCGCACCGCTTCGAAGTCGAGGCCCATGGGTACGTGCCCGCCTCCGACGGCGCGGCGCCGGCGAACTCCGAGCTCTGGTACGCAGCTGGCGCTGAGGACGTGCGCTTCGTGTTCCAGCGGCCGCGCGTGAGCTTTGCGGTCGTGGACCGAGTGAGCGGGCTCGCGCTGCCGCAGTTCTCGTTGCGGCTCGAAGCCCGCGCGACAGTGCCCGAGCAGCACAGATCCGGTCCCATGCCCCTGTACTCGTTGCGCCTGCCGAACGGCGAATTCGAGTGCGAAGCCGACCCGCGGCGGCACACCTTCGTCGTGACCGCGCCGGGCTACATCACAGCGCGCGGCGAGATCGTGTTCGACCCGCCCGACTCGCGGCGCTGCGTCGTGCGGATGACCGCCGGACGCCGCGTGCGCGGAGTCGTGACCCTCGAAGGTCAGCCTGTGGCCGGAGCTCAAGTGATCCTGCGTGAGACTACGTTGGCCGAGTTCGGGCAAGAGGCCGATGCCTACTGGGTCGACGGGTACGGGATCTACTACCCCTTCTGGATCGACGAGACCGAGCGCAAGTCGCGCTCGGACTCGGGCGGCGCGTTTGAGTTCGACTCGCTCTTCGACGGCGACCATCGGTTGGAGATCCTCACCGAGCGCGGCGACAGACTCTCCGTGGAGCCCATCGCCGTCCGCGAGGGCCTGCCCGTCGATCTCGGCGCGCTCGAGCTGCGGCGCGCGGGCTCGGTCCGCGGCCGGCTGGTCGCGCCGGCCGGCGAGAGCGCAGAAGGGGTCCGCGTGGATGTGTCGGTGTTCGATGTGACGCGGCATGCCACAGCCGATGCGGAGGGACGCTTCTTGTTGCAGGACGTACCTGCAGGGCGCGCGCACCTATCCGTCGACTGGCGCACGCTCCGTGGCGCCGGCCTGGACGTTCCGACGACGCACTTCGACCTCGCCCCCGGTCAGGAGTACGAGCTCGAGGTCGACCTCAGCGAGGATGGCGCCGGGACGGTTCGCGTCGACGTGCTTCTCGACGGACGTCCCGCGGCCGGGGTGATCGTGAGTGTGCAACCCACGGATCTGTTTCGCAGCGCGAAGCGTCTGGGCGCGACGGATGCGAACGGCGTGGTGCGGGGACGCGCGAGAGCCATTGGCATGCACGACGTGTGCATCACCGCACCCAGCGGCATGCCCCTCGCGAAGCTGCGCAGCGCGGTGCAGATCTATCCGAACTCCGACGAGCGCGTTCAAGTCGACGTGAAGTGCGGGCGACTGGCGTTCGAGTGGCCGCCGTCGCCGCCGGGCACGCGCCGCGAGCGGGTCGAGTTTCGCGGCCGGCGTCTCGACCGTGAGGGCGCGCTCGAGCCGCTCTACTATCGTCCTTCCTCGCCCGCTGCGGACGAAGTCGTTGCGCACGCGGACAACCGCTGCGAGTTCCCCTGGGTCGAGCCGGGGGAGTACGAGTGGACCATCCGAGTGTTCGCCGAGACGCCGTCCCGGGCCGACGTGGAGCGCATCTACCGCAAGCAGACGAGCGTTCGCGCGGGCGCGCCCGCCGAATGTGTCGTCGGCGCGGAGGAGCGTGTTCGCGACTTGGACTGGCGTTGAGGGGGGCAACGGGCCGATGGTCGCGACCGGGGCTTCACTTGCGTGCGCCTGGCCAGCGTGCGGAGCATCTGCTCGCGCAACCCATTCCGCTCCCGAGCGTGTGCGCGCACCGCTGCAGTGCAACGCGACCGGGCCGACGGCGAACGCTCGGACGCGTCAAGCCTTCTGCTGTTTAAGCTGTCGAGCCTGCTGACAAGCTCCACGCGGTGACTTCCTGGCAAGCACCGCAGAACTGCGGAACTGAAGGACGGCTCGACATGAGAGGCACTTGGTCAGATGAACGACGGCCTTGCGCGGAAGCGTGGACCGCGAGGGTTTCGGCCGTGTCGTGTGTTGTTGTCGCGTGCATGGCTCTCGCCGTAGCGCAGTCAGCTACTGACGAGCCGCGCACGTTGAACGGGCACGCCAACCGCGTGTACAGCGTCGCTTTCAGTCCGGACGGAAAGCGACTGGCGTCCTCGAGCTCAGACAAGACCGTCAAGCTCTGGGACACAGCCAGTGGAGTGGAGTCGCTCACGTTGAAGGGACACGCCCACGTTGTCGCGTGCGTGACGTTCAGCCCGGACGGGAAGCAGGTCGCGTCGACGAGCTTTGACAAGACCATCAAGCTCTGGGACGCCACGACCGGAGCGGAGTCGCTCACGCTGCAAGGCCACACCATGGGGGTGTATTGCGCGGACTTCAGCCCGGACGGGAAGCGACTGGTCTCGGCCAGCTCCGACCAAACGCTGAAGCTGTGGGATGCCACGACTGGCGCGGAACTGCTCACGCTGACCGGGCACGTCGGGGAAGTGTGGAGCGTCGCGTTCAGCCCGGACGGGAAGCAGATCGCGTCCGCGTGCCTCGATCAGACCGTGAGAGTGTGGGACGCCGCGAGCGGCGCGGTCGTGCACACGCTGAAGGGGCACGCGAGTTACGTCATGTGCGTCGCGTTCAGCCCGGACGGAAAGCGTGTGGCGTCAGCGGGCGGCGACAAGGTCGTGAAGTTGTGGGATGCCGCCAGCGGGGCGGACTTGCTCACGCTGAGCGGGCACGCCAGCGAGATCAATTGCCTCTCCTTCAGCCCAGATGGAAAAAGGTTGGCGTCGGCGTGCTTCGACAACACGGTGAAGGTGTGGGACGCCGCGAGCGGAGCAGAGTTGCGCACGTTGACAGGGCACGCGAGCCCGGTTCGGGGCGTGGCGTTCAGCCCGGACGGGAACTGGCTCGCTTCGGGCAGCGTCGACAAGTCGGTCAAGCTGTGGGAGCTCGCGACTCGAACGAAGGCGGGCGACAAGAAGTAGGCCGCCCGGAGAGGTGCAGCGCGGCCATTCGAACGACTCCGTGAGCTCGGAGGGGTGTCGCGAGCGATGCGCCGCACGGGCTGAACGATTGGGCGCTCAGCGCAGCGCGCGCACGAGCTCGCGCAACTCGTCTTCGATCTCGGCTGGATCCGCGACGGTGTGCGCGATCTGCGCGCGCAGCGCTTCGCCGAAGCGTTGACGGAGGCGGTGCGCCGCGACTTTGACGGCGCCGGGCGTGAGGCCGAGTTCGGCGGCGACGACGTCCGGTTCGTAGGTTTCGCCTTCGAGCGTGCGTTTGAGCGCTTCGAACACCGCGCGCCGGCCGCTGGCGGCGTACTCGTGCGACAGCTCGGCGATGCAGCGCTGCAGCAGCTCGCGCGCCCAGGCTCGTTCGAAGGCTCGTTCGGGGCTGTCCTCCGCGCGCGCAACGAGTTCGAGGCGCTGGTCGGCCTCGGCGACGTCGATCGACAGCGCGCGCAGGCCGCCGCCGCGTTTGAGAGCACGCTCGTGGTCGCGGCGGCGCGAGAGGTGATGGGTAAGGGCCGCGAGCAGGAAGGAGCGGAAGCGGCCGCGTTCGGGGCTGAGCTCGGCGAAGTCGCGGCGCTCGAGCAACTCGGCGAAGAAGCCCTGCACGGAATCTTCGGCGGCGTGGGCGTCGAGGCCGCGGCGCCGCGCGAAGGCGTACAGCGGGAACCAACACGTGCGGCACAGCTCCTCGAGCGCCTCGCGCGCCGCATCGCTGTCCACGGCGCCTGCACGTCGCACCAAACTCCAGCGCGTCGGCTGGAAATCGCGCGGTTCTCGCTCGGAAGCGCTCATCGCGCGCAGTTTACGGAGCGTGGAGCCGCGCCGTACAACCGCGCTCAGGCCGCGTCGCGCGACGCCAGCCGTTCGATCGCCTGCTTGGCTTCGAGCAAGCTGCCGCCGTGGGTTTCGCGCCACAGCCGGATCGCTTCGATCTTGTCGCCGCTCCGGGCTAGTTCCGCGAGCTGCACGTCGCGCTCGCCGGACGCAAGCTGCGTCCCCCTGGATGGAACGCGGCGCACTTCGCGCTCGACGGGATAGCCCAGGCGCTCGAGCTCGCGCAGCGTGGCCTGCAGACCCGGCGCCAGCCGCGCTGAGCTCGCGCTCCACACGATGCTCAACACATCGGGCTGCTCGACGCGCACCAGCCGCACGTTGAAGTGGGTTCGCGCGCCCATGCGCGGATCGAGTTCGCGCTCGAGCGAGCGCTGCACTTCCGGTGGAACCGGCGTCGCGAGTTCGAACGAGAGCTGCACCACGCGTTCGCGCTCGTCGATGCGTTCCGCCACCACACGGCGCACGTCGTGCCGCTCGAGCTGCACGACGTTGCCCCACTCGACCGGCAAGTCGCGGTTGAGCGCGCTGCGCAGGCTGATCACGAGACCGCTGCGGTGCGCGCGCATGATCCACCACTGGCTCGTCCAGGCCCGCGCGACTCCGCGCTGCATCAACGCGGCGACGGCCGCGCACGGCAGGCCGATCGCGAGCCCGAAGGCGGCCTTCCAGCCCCACACCAGCGGCGCGGCGCACCACGCGAGCGACAGCGCGCTGAACAACGCCCAGATCACCGTGCCGAGCCAACGCGCCTCGTGCACGACGAGGTCGCCCGGATGCTCACGCACCGCGGATCGCAGAATCAGCCTCATGGGGGCGGCGTTCATCGGCGGGCGCACCTGCACGATCTGAAGCCTCTGGCGCAGAAATAGCGCGAGGCGGCCCACTACAGACCGCCCCGCGCCCGCCGTTCCGCCCGGCTGTTTCGTCAGTGCGTCAGGGTACGAAGGTCGCGCGAATCGCGCTGGAAATGTTGGTAAGTCCGCCGCACGGCCCTGTCGGGTCGCGGTACCAGGTTTGGAAGCCGAAGGTCGAGCCCGCGACGATCCAGTTCACCGCCGGGAAATTCGCGATCGAGTACGCGGAGAGCCCCGGGCCGATCGCCGTCGTGCCGAGCGGACCGGTGTTCTGCACGCCGAAGCGCGACAGCGTGCCGCCGACGCAACGCCGTCCGTCGCCGAACACCAGCGGTGCGATCGGCGTCGCGCTCATGATCGTGATGCACTGCTTGAAGGTCGGCATCTGCGTCGTGGTGAGCACGAGGTTGTCCAGGCCCACGCTCGTCGAACCCGCCGCGCCCATCAGCGCTCCCTGGCCGGTCGAGTTCCGGCAGCCAGCGCTCGCGTCGTTGTTGCCGCACGGGCCCAGCGGCGCCGGGCAGAAGCAGAACGGCGTGATCAGCGTCGTCGGCTCGCACTCGTCGGGGATTCCGTTGTTGTTGGCGTCGCTCGAGGTTCCGAAGCGGATGTCGAGCGCGTCCTCGCGTCCGTTGCCGTTGCAGTCGTACAGCGGCCCACTCGCGATGTCGCACGCGTCGAGCTCGTCGTTGCGCGCGCCGGGCAGATTGCGCGCGGTGACCAGGCCGAGGTTCTCGGCGGCGAAGAAGATTCCCGGGAACGGGTTGAGGCTTCCCAGCGGCGGCGGAATGAGGATGTCACCTTCGCTGATCGGCAGGCCGAAGATGCTGTCGGGCATGCCGATCACCGCCGAGCCGCGGCGCACGGAGAACAGCACCATGTCGCGCGCCTGATTCCAGCCGTACGGGAAGCCCGCCGGCTGGTATCCGCCGATGGAGTTCTCGCAGATCACCAGCGCGTCGAGGTCATCGGTGCCCGCGCCGAACACGTCGAGGCCGAGCAGCGGCGCCGGCGCCCACACGACCGGCGCGCCGCCGGGAACGGGTGTGTTGAGGATGTCCGCGGGCTGAAAGCCGTGCGCCGCGGCCGAGCCGCTGTTCGGGAGGCCCGTGAGCGGATCGGCGAAGGCCGCGTCGAGCGAGAAGAACACGCCGAACACGGGCCAGGGCGTCGTCGTCGCCGCGTTGTCGCGCAGCATCAGTGCGTCGAGGTCGTCGCCGCTGTCGGGCAGCACCGGTGCGAGGATCGACGGTTCCTGCAATCCGACGCCGCGGTAGAGGAACGCGCTCGCGCCCTGCTGTCCATCGCCGTCGAGCACCGCGCTGTGTCCGGGAAGCGGCGACGCAAACGGGGCTGCGGGGCCCGCGGGCGTGCCGAGGTTCACCATCACATCGGCGGCGGACTCACCGAGCGGCGCTTCGCTCGGAACGTTCGGCGGCACCAGCGGTCCGCCGCCCACCGCGTACTTGTCCGTCGAGAAGAAGATCGTGCGCACCGGCACGTTCTGTTGCAGCAGCAAGCTCTGTCCGTCGCACAGCGCGTCGACTTCGACACGGCAGGGCGTGCCGCCGGGATGCCCCATGCAGAACGGATGGAACGCGAGGCCCAAGTGCGGCGCGGGCGCGCCGGGGCCGGCCTTGTAGCGCACCGCCGGCGCGGCGAGCGGGCCGAAGCCGGGCGTGAACGCCGGGGCCGGCGCCACGAGCACGTCGCCCTCGGTGATCGGCGCGCCGAGTAACGAGTCGGGGACGCCGACCGTCGGCCCTTGCCAAGTCACGGAGAAGTGGGGGATGTGGTTCTGTGCGCTGGAGAGCGCCGCGAGGCTGGCGGCGGCGAGTGCGGTGGCGGCGACGTTGCGGTGCTTACGCGTGCGCATGGAGTTTCCGGGGCGATCGGGGACTTGGGGGGCGGTCGCTCCGCCGCCGCGCGGGGGCCCCGCGCAGCGCCGTCGACCACGGCGAAGTGGCGCGAGCACGCCCGGGTTGGACCTCCGATCCACAAAAACGTCGCGACTGCGCCGGGGGCCGCGCGTGGGCGCGCCTCGAGCTTGCTTGCGTGCAGCTGGCGGCTCGCGGACCCGCCCTGGCGCGCGCGAGCCTCCCGTCAGCTCATCGCCGCCACCATCGGCGCCGTGTCGGTCACTTGGTCGAAGCGCGTGATGCAGCCGCCGTGGACGCGGTACACGTGCGTGAACACGGCGCGCATGGACTTGCCCGTTGTGGCGTGGCGCCCGCTGTAGGCGCCGAGCACAACCACGGTCGAGTCCGCGGCGAGGAACTCGGTCGTCTCGGCGCGGAATTCGCTCCACAGCGAGTGGTTCGTTCCGAGGATGCCAGCGAGCACGTCGTCGACGCCGCGCCGCGAGCGGCCGCCCGGAAAGCCCTCGCACTGGTTCCACTCCACGTCCTTGGCGATCAACTCGCGCAGACGCGCTTTGTCCTTGGCGCGGAAGGCCGTGTAGAGCTCGCGCACCACAGCTTCAGGTTGCATCGCTCAACTCCTCCAGGCGTGCTACGACGCGCGCCAGTCCCTGGCGATCCGCCTCGCTCAACGAACGCAGCAGCTTGCGGTCGAAGCGCTCGATCGCGCCCGCGAGCCGACGCTGCAGAGCGCTGCCCTGCGGCGTGATGCTGACGCGCACCTCGAGCCGGTTGCGTTCGTTGCGTCGCCGCGCGATCCACCCCTCCGACTCCATGCGGCTCAAGAGGCCGGAGACGCTGCCGAGCTCGAGGTCGAGCGCTCGCGCGAGCTCCGTGACGCCCAGCTCGCCATGCTGCTGCAGTAGGTGAAGCAGGTACATGCGCTGCGGCGACTGTCCGCCCAGCAGCGGCTTGTAGACCTCCTGTGCGCGCCGCCAGCCGACATACAGCAGGAAACACGGCAGTTCGGTCAGGCCCGCGCGCAGGGCCGCGTTCGTGGAGCGAGCGTCGTTCGTGGTGCGCGCTTTCATGGGCGGCCCACTAGTTAGCATGCTAACTAGTGGCCTTCAAGCCTCGCTCGAGCGGCGCTCTGCTTCGAGCCGTCAGGACCGCGCCCGCTCCGCCCAGGCCGTGGCGAGCGGCCCGTCGACGACGCCGAAGTCGACGAAGCGCGCGACGCGCGGGGCGAAGCGGCGCCATTCGGCGATCAGGGTTTCACGTGCGCCGGCGAGCAGGTCGAGCTCGGGGCCGTGCGCGAACAGCGCCACGTCGTGGTAGCCGAGCTGGGGATCGACGAGGTAGCTCGAGGCGCTCACGATGCGGCACTCGTAGTAGGGCGAGTACGTCGAGTAGTAGGCGATGAAGTGGTGCTCGTGAGTCGCGGCATCGCACCAGTCGATCGACAGCAGGTGGCGCGAGCGCATGGGTGCTGCGCGCAGCACACTGCGGCGCGCCGGCACAGCTCGACGCGAGTACATCAGGCTCGGCAGCTCCTCGCGCACGTCCTCCAGGCACAGGCGCGCGACGGCGTTGTCGAGCGCGTGGCGTGCGTCGAGCGCGGCGGAGTACTTGGGCCGCACGCCCAGGCGCGCCTCGTCCCACTCGTCTTCGTCGAACTCCAGCGCCGCGCGCCAGTCGACCACGCCGCGCTCCGCGGGAGGCGGCTCGACGTCCTCGTTGGCGCGCAGCTCGAAGCGCGAGAGCCACTCGCGCAGGAGCGTGTGTTCGATGGGGTGCAGGAAACGAACGCGTCGACGCCGTGAATCCGCCATGGGTGCGCAGGCCCTGGTTGAAGGCCTGCGACACAAGCTTGGTGCGCGTGCATCAAGTTCCCGCCAAGCGCGCGGGAAGCGCGGCGCCGATCAGGCTGTCTGGGGCTTGGAGCGCTCGCGGAACAGCACGACGAAGGCGACCAGCACGACCAGCGCGGCGATCGCGAGCGTGCTCCAGAAGCTCTGCCAGTTCATCACCTTCGCGGCGTCGGTGTTCTGGGCGACAAGCGCGTCCACGACCTGTGCGCCCGCGCCCAGTCCGAGCCCCTGGGTCACGAGCACCAAGAACCCTTGGGCCTGGCCGCGCAGTTCACGCGGCGCAACGCGGTCGACGTACAGGAACCCGGTGACGAAGAAGAAGTCGTAGCAGATGCCATGGAGCAGGATCGCGACCAGCGCCATCCACATCACGTTGCCGTCGGCGGCGAAGCTGAACAGGCCGTAGCGCAGCACCCACGCGAACATGCCGACGGCGAGCATCCACTTGACGCCCAGCGCGCGGAAGAACCACGGCATCGCGACCATGAACGCGATCTCGGACATCTGTCCGTAGGTCATCGTGAAGGTCGAGTTCGTGTCGCCGATCGCCTCGACGAAACCGCGCGCCTGGTTGTAGTAGCCGGCGAGCGGGATGCAGATCAGGAACGAGCAGACGATGAACACCGCGTAGGGCGCGGACTTCATCAGCGCGAGCGAATCCAGGCCGAGCAGTTCGCGCACCGACACGTCCTTGCCCTTTCCCGGCGGCGGCGTGTGCGGCAGCGACAGCGAGTACAGCGCGAGCAGGATCGACGCGCCGCCGGCGAGCCAGAATTGTCCCGGGCTCTTGGCGCCGCCCGGCAGATTGCTCACCACGATCCCCGCGACGATCCAGCCGATCGTGCCCCACACGCGCACGATGGGGAACTGCTTCTCGGGCGCCGACATGTTGGCGAGGCTCAGCGTCGTCGTGAGGCCCACCGTCGGCATGTAGAAGAGCATGTGCGCGAAGAGCGCGAGGATGTACGGGTGCGTGAACACCTTCGGCGCGTCGGCCGCGGCGCCCGTGGCGATCGCGGGCACGCCCAGCAGAATCGCGCCGCCGATCACGTGCATCAGCGCGAGCACGCGCTGCGTGGCGAAGTAGCGGTCGGCGACCATGCCGAGGAAGAACGGCGAGATGCAGGCGGCGATCGGGCCGACCGTGTAGGCCCAGCCGATCAGTCCGTCGGGACCACCGATTCCCACTTCGTTCATCCAGCCCGTCATGGACACGTACCACGCGCCCCAGACGAAGAACTGCAGGAACATCATCACGGACAGGCGCGCGCTGATCGCGCCCGGCGCGGGGTGGGACGTGGTCATGAGTTGGCGTCGAAAGCTGGGGGCCGTGGCGGCGGGGGGCGCTCACGTTACGGTCGCACTCAGCCGTCCGTCGATGGCTGGCCGAGCAACTCATCGGCGAAAGTCTCGAAGGGGCGAGTTCCAAACAGCGGCGCGAGGTCCTTCAGCTTGCGCAGGTCGCGCGTTCCCGGGAGGCCGGCGTCGAGCGCCAGGCGCATCAGTGCGACGGCGCGTTTGGGGCACTCGTCCACGAACCACTCTCGCTCCTCGTCCGAGAGTTCGGCGCTTTCGCGCGCCTTGGCGAGCACGCGGCCGAGCACGACCGCGGCGTTCGTGTGGCTGCGCCAAGCGCGTGGTGCGATGCGCGGCGCGAGCTGGGCCGAATCGACGGCGCCGCGCAGATCGCCCGCATCGAGCTGCGTCATCATCAGCCGCATGCAGCGCGTGTGCAGTGCGGAGAGGTACTCGGCGTTCTCCGGGGCCAGCTCGAGCGCGCGTTCGATCGCCGTCACGCCCTGGCGCAGCAGGCTGACCGCGCGCTCCACGTCGCCGCGCTGGAGCGCCGGCGCGCCGAGGTTTTCGCGCGAAAGCCCCAGGAAGTGCCACAGCTGCGCGTCGTGCGGGGCGGAGCGCGTCAAGTTCTCCAGCAGCTCGACCGCCCGCTGGTAGTGCGGCTCGGACTGTTCGTACTGCGACTGGTAGTCGTGGCTGAGCCCGATCTGGTTCTCGATCGTCGCCAGTTCGAGCTGGTACTTGAGGCTCGCGGGGTGCTCGCGGACCAACGCGGCGACCTCCTCGC
Organism: Planctomycetota bacterium; assembly: GCA_016795325.1. GTDB lineage: Bacteria > Planctomycetota > UBA1135 > UBA1135 > WYBT01. Next base: position 14,542 of record JAEUHY010000017.1, on the reverse strand, counting down.
GCGCGAGCTCGTAAACCGCGTTGGCGTTCTGGTAGTCGCCCCGCCGCCGCAGCGCGCCGGCAAAGTTGTTGCGCGAGGCGGCCAGTTGCTGCTTGGTGGCGGGATCGTCCGGACGCTCGCGCACGAGCTCCTCGCCCAGCTCGATCGCGCGGGCGATCACCTGTTCGGCGCGCGCGAGATCTTCGTCTGCCTCCCCGGGTTTGCGCGTGTCCACGCGCCACTTGAGCAGCGAGATGCCGAGCTCGTTGAACGCGCCGAACGCGTACACACGCGCCTGGCGACCCACGCCCTCGCGCGCGAGCAGCGCCTCGGCCGCACGCGCGTTGTCCTCCATCGCGGCCAGCGCGGGTTCGGGCTTGCCGGTGGTGACGAGCGCTCGCGCTCGCACCATCTCCGCGCGCAAGGCCCACGCGCTTTGCTCCACGCTGGCGTCGGGACCGCTCCACTGCTTGTGCACATCGTCCAGGCGCGCGAGCGCTGCTTCGCCCTGGCCCGCGTTGAGCAGCATGTCCGCCTGCGAGATCTGCGCTTGTGCGAGCTCCGCTTCGAGCGCGCGCGAGTCCGCCTCGCCCAACGCGGCGTGCGTGGTCGGATCGTCGCGCAAAAGGCGCAGGGCCTCGTGAGCGCGCCCGTACTCCGCGGCGCTTTCGCTCGCGCGGCCGAGCTCGTTGAGCAGGTAGCCGAGGCGCGCTCGAGCTCGCGCGGCCTCCAGTCGCGTGGAGGCGTCGGCGCCGGGCTCTGCGACCGACTCCTCGAGCAGCCGCACGGCGTCTTCGAGGATTCCGCGCCGCACGGATTCGGCCTGCGGCACGAAACGCAGGTCGAGCTCGGCGACACGCGTCAGCATGCTGTCGACGGCGTTCCGCGCACGCGCGGCGTTGCGCACCGCACGGTCGCGCTGCGCGGCGACGACGCCGGCCGCTCGACGTTCCTGCCAAGCGAACAGCGCCGGTCCGCCGACCACGAGCACGAAGCCGAGCGCGAGCGCGGCGGCGCGCGTCGGATTGCGGCGCACGAACAGCGCTGTGCGGCGCGCCCAGCTCGCGCGCCGCGCCTGGATCGGCAGCTTGTCGAGCACCGCGTTCAGATCGCGCGCGAAGTCCGCGGCGGTCGCGTAGCGGCGCTCCGGATCGTGCTCGAGCGCGGTCAAGCACACGGTTTCGAGCTCCCACGACACGCGCGGATTGGCGGCGCGCAGCGGAGTGCGTTCCCCGCTCTGCAGCGCGACGAGCAACTCGGTCTCGCTCTCGCCTTCGACCGCGCTGCGCAACGTGAGCAGCTCGTACAGCGTCGCGCCGAGCGAGTACACGTCGGAGCGTGGCCCGATCGCGTCGCTCTCGCCGCGCGCCTGTTCCGGCGCCATGTACTTGAGCGAGCCCATCAGCGTCCCGGTGCGCGTGAGTTCCGCAGCGCTCTTCGAAGCCGCGAGCCCGAAGTCGAGCAGCACGGCGCGACACGGCGCCTGCGCGGTGATGAGCACGTTCGAGGGCTTCACGTCGCGGTGCACGACGCCGCGTTGGTGCGCGTAGTCGAGAGCGAGCGCGACCTGGCTCACCACGCGCACGCAGGCCTCCTCCCACGAGCCTTCGAACAGGTAGCTCGCTTCGGCGCCGGGCGGCGCGAGGTCGCGGCCCGACAACGTGGCGACCTCGCGTGCCTCCAAGCGCGCGAGCGTTTCGGCGAGCGACGCTCCCGCGAGCAAGTCCATCGCGAAGTAGGGCACGCCGTCCGCTTCGCCGACGGTGTGGATCGGCACGATGCCGGGATGCTGCAGGCTCGCGACGATTTCCACTTCGCGGCGGAAGCGTTTGCGCGCGCCGGGAAAGTAGAGCTGTTCGGGCCGGATGACCTTGAGCGCCACGTCGCGGCCGAGCGTTTCCTCGCGCGCCAAGTACACGATGCCCATGCCGCCTTGGCCGAGCGGACGCACGAGCTTGAACGGTCCCAAGCGTTCGGGCGGCGCATCGCCGGGCGCGTCGAGCAAGCCCGCCGCGCGCAGCGCGTTGATCCGCGCGCGCAGCTTGGCCGCGAGCTGCGGGTGTTTGGTCAACAGACGCTCGAGGCCGGACTCGCCGTCGGCCTCCAGCGCCTCGAGCGCCTGCGCGACCAGCTCGTCGAGCGCTCCGCTGTCGCTCTGGGGGGCGGACTCCATGCACCTAACGGTATCCGTAGGGCGCGCTCCGTGGACCTCCCCACGAGTCCGTTATCCTCCGCGCCCCATGTCGAACACGCGCACGCGCCGCTTCGGGCAGGTGATTCGCCTGAGGCGCGAAAAGGTTGCCGAGTACCGCACGCTCCACGCCGCCGTGTGGCCGCCGGTGCTGGCGCGCATCGCACGCTCGCACCTGCGCAACTACTCGATTTTTCTGCGCGAGATCGCGGGCGAGCCGCACCTGTTCGCGTACTTCGAGTACGTCGGCGACGACTGGGAACGCGACTGCGCCGCGCTGGCCGCCGACGAGGCCACGCAGCGCTGGTGGAAGCTCACCGAGCCCTGCCAGGCGCCGCTCGACGACCGCGCGCCCGGCGAGTGGTGGGCGAACATGGAAGAAGTCTTCCACGTCGACTGAGCGCGCCGCTCACTCGTGCGCCGGCAGGCTCGCGATCGACGCGCGCGCCTTGGCGCTGGTCGGAACGCCCCAGCTCTCGAAGTACGGCCCGAGGTTGCGGCCGATGTTGCGGCTCAGGCGCGTGAGCCACTGATCGCGCTTCTCGTCGTCGTTCTTGGGGCGTTCGAATTCGCCCAGGCGCAGGTACTCGGCGAAGGTCTTCTCGAACGGCGTCCAGCCGTAGCGATCGCGCAGCTGCACGTACATCTGCAGCGCGAGGAACGGATCGGACTTCCACTCGTCGAACTTCGCGCCGCGCGCGCGGTAGGCCTCGAACGACGGCGGGTTGTCGACGGCCTCGTGTCCGCGCTTGCCCTCGGGCAACTTGCAGACCTTGTCGATCACGTACATGCCCAGCACGTTGCAGGTGACCTCGGTCGTGCCGTCGAAGGTCCACTCCTCGCGCTGGTGGTTGTGGCCGAGCTCGTGCACGAAGCCCCACAGCTCCTCGCCGCGCTCCAGGCGAGCGAGGTCGACCGCCAGCGCTGCGACGTCGAGGTGCGCCATGATCGGGTAGCCCGAGTGCATGTAGCCCGCGCTGATCTGGCGATCGCACACGAAACGTTCGGGACGTTCGCGCTCGTGCGGCAGCCCGCACACGTCCGCCATGGCGTCGAGCACACGATCCCAGAACTGCAGCAGCGCCCGCGGGTCGTCGAGCTCGCGCACCACGCTCGAGGGCAGCGTGAGCGCGAACTTGCGCGACTCGAGCTCGGCCCACGGCGCGGGTCGCGCGCGCAGTTCGCCGCGCCACTCCTCGAGCGTCGTGTGTCCCAGCACGAAACGCGGCGCCGGCACGCCTCCGCGGATCTGCAGCTTGACGCGCTGCAAGTGAAAGCCGCGCGGCACGTCGAGGTACAGCGGACCGCCGAACGCGCTCACGACGAGCGTCTGCCGTTCGCGCAACTCGACGCGCGTCGTGATCTGCGGGTGTCTGCGCCACTCGTCGAGCTCCCACAGCTCGTCGGTGTGCGCGCCGACCTGCAGCCACAGGCCCTGGCCCACCGCGTCGGTCGGAAGCACCACTTCGAGGCGGCCGCCCGGCGGCGCGTACAGCCCCGTGCTGCGCCAATGCGGCTGCGACGTGTCGACTTCGACGTACTGCACCGTCGTTGTCGCGTCGACCGCGCCCGGGAAGTCCGCGGCGCTGACGTGGGCGCGGCGTTTGGCGGGCGGTGTGGCCTCGATCAGCGTGTGCTGTACGGCGACGAGCGCACGTGCGAGCGCAGCGTCTCGCCGCAGGGGCTGCTCCGCGCTCGGGCGCAGCTGCGCTTCGCGCGCGCGCACCAGATCGGCCAAACGCTCGCGCAACTCCCAGTCGCCGTCGGGCATCGCGGGCAACGCGAGTTGCAGCGTCGCCGAAGCCTGGTCCGCGCGCGCGGGATCGGCGGCTGACTTGTTCTTGTCCTGCGCGAGCAGCAGGTCGAGCGCTTTCCAGGCGTTGAGGAGTTCGCCCGGCGCACGCGCGGCGAAGCGCTCCTGCGGCGCCGTGGCGTCGAGGTAGCCGCCCGCGAACGCGAGCCCGGCGCGCGCGAGCAACTTCTGACCGGGGCGATCGCGCAGCGACTGCGCAGGGTTCAACTGTTGCCAACCCCACGGCGTTTCCGCGCAGAACAGCGCGCCGCCGGACGCGACGTACGCCTCGAGCGCCTGCGCCTCGAGCTCGCTCAAACCCAGCGGCGTGCAACCGACCAGCGCCAGTTGGTCGAGGCCCGCGGGCTTGGCGTCGCGCGCGACCTGCACGACTTCGAAGCCCAGGCGCGCGAACAAGTCGCCGAACGCGCCGCCGTACGCGCCCGCGCGAAGGCGCTTGTTGTTGGAACGCGCCGCCCAGGCCGCGAGGTTGCGCGCGAGTCGCTCGGTGTCGCCGACGCCGGCCGCGTCCGCGCCCATGTAGCCCGTGTGGCCGAAGGCGACCACACGTCCGCCGCCGAACGCGCCGGCCGCGATCGCACTCGCGCGCCGCTCGCCGCCGAGCGCGCCTTCGATCACCGCGAACGACTTGGCGCCGAACACCGCGATCGGGCCTGGAATTCCAGGGCGCGCGACCTGCTGAACGCCTTCGAGGAGCGCGGCGGCATCGTTGCCGGCGGGCGCCGGAGTAGGCCATCCGAACGCGAGGAGCAGAGCGAGTGCGAGTGAGCTCATCGCCTCAGGCTACTTGCGCGTCGCCTCGAGCGCTTCAGCCTCCGCAGCGTGGCCGCAGCGGCGCAAGACTTCGGCGTAGCGCGTGCGCACGCGATCGGTGCGTGAGTCGCTCGCGCCCAGCGCGTTGTCGAGAGCCGCAAAGCTGCTGCGGGCGCCGAGCTGCTCATGCCTCCGGCGCCGCGTTTCGGCGCGGGCGAGCTTCCGTTCGTCGATGGGCACGTCGACCGTTCGCGTTCGCGCGACGCGCGCGCGCTCGACTTCACGCTCGACTGCAGTTGGGGCGGACGTCCAGCTCGACGAGCTCGAGCGCCGTGTGTCGGGATTGCACCGGTGTTCCGCGCGCGACTTCCGAGCAGGCTCCTATCGTTGCTCGGCCGCGGGCGGGCGGCGTGGGCAGCGCACGTGGGACGCACGCGAGGTTCGGCTCACGCCGACGGCGCCAAGACGAGGAGGTCCTGGAACGAGAGCCCGACGGACCCACTCCAGAACCCTGGGATCCGGTGGACGATGCGCAGTCCGGCCGCGTCGATCGCGGTGAGCAGCGTGGCCTCTTCGTGCGCAAGCGCGCCTTCGGGGTTCGACTCGCTCTCGACCCAGTAGCCGTCGAGCTCGTGGAACGCGATTGCGGAGCGGCCGGCGCGGGTGGCTGCCTTCGTGCGCTCATCCATGATCCAGGACGTCACGAGCATGGCGCCGTCGGGGGCGAGCACCGCGCGGCACTGCGCGAGGTAGTGCGCCATGTCCTCGGGGAAGAGGTGGGTGAGGAGCGACGTCATCAGGATGAAGTCGACTTTGTCCGCGGCATACGACGCGAGCTGCACCTCTCGGGCGCGCAACACACCGCTCGGGTTGTACCACCCGTTGTAGACGTCGAGATGTTGGAAGCTGAAGCGCGCGCCCGCAGCGCGCGCAGCCAGAGTCGCTCGCGCAACCGCCAACGCGTCCGGCATGACGTCGAGGCCGACGTACGAGCTCGCTTCGCCGAGGAATGCGGACAAACCCAAGGCCATGCGCCCGATCCCGCACCCGACCTCGAGCACTCGCGCCTTCGCGGGCAGGCCGGCGAGTTCGATCATGTACGCGAGGTATTCCTGAGCCACGGCCTCGTAGCCGCCGCCCACGGAGCGGATTGCAGCGTCGTCGGGCCGCGGCGTCGTGAGGCGATGCAAGTAGCGCAGGCCCAACGCCGCGCCCGAACTCGTCCGCGGCCGGACTGTGAGCACACTGTGCTCGGGCAGCGATTCAAACGGCACGGCGAGGTTCAGGTGGAAGCGACAGCGGTCCGCCGCAGGAAGGACTGTGCAGTGGGAGAGGGCGGCGATGTCGGGGCTCGGCTGGCCGAGGGCGGCGCTGTGCAGCGGCACGTCACGCCCGGCGAGGGAAACGTCGAACCCGAGCACCTCGCTGTCACCGAGGGTTTGGAAGTACCCCCAGAGCGCGGCCTCGCGCCCCGCTGGCACGCAGGTGTCGACGTGGCCACGGCCGAGTACGGGAAGTTGGCTGGGAATCACTTCCAAAGACTCTTCGAGGGGAGCGTTCCGCGCAAGTCAGGGCATCGCCTGAGGCGCGCTCTTCAACATCGCAACGCTGCCTGTCACGCGGCGCCGGTGAGCGGTCGCGACTGCGAGAGCTCGTCGACCAGGAGCTTGGGGACGTCTTTGGGTTTCGACGCGACGTTCGAGCAGCTTGCTGCAGCAGTCAGTCGGCGCATTCCTGCGCCCGAACGCGGCGACTCTGCACCGTGTGGGACGTGATGAGAGGTTCCGGAGCTCGATGCGACTCGTCGTGTCGAGACCGCGCGCAAAGCATGACTTCGACCGCCAGTGCTGCTCTTCGGGAGTGGCCTTGTGAGCCGTTCGAGGTGCGCTGGGGGCGCGGAGCGAGACTGTGGAACCGAGCGCGTCCTGAGCGAGCGCTGCCGAGCGCGCTCCACGAGGCTACTTGCGCGTCGCCTCGAGTGCTTCGGCCTCCGCGGTGTGGCCGCAGCTACGCAGAACTTCGGCGTAGCGCGTGCGCACGCGCTGCGTGCGTGAGTTGGTCGCGCCCAGCGCGGTCTGCGTGGTTTCGAGCGCTTCTTTCCAAAACGGGAGCGACTCCGCGCTGCGACCGTCCTGGTGGAGCGCGCTCGCGAGGCGTTCGAGGGTCAGCCCCAGGTCGCTGTCCTCGCGCGGCTCGCAGCGGCGCAGCCGCTCGACCGCGAGCGTGAGCAACTCGACTCCGCGCTTGAACTCACGGTTGAACACGAACGCCGAGCCGAGGTCCGAGAGAGCGCGCCCGGTGCGCGGGTGGTCGGGGCCGTGCAGTTGCTCGCGGACTCGCAGCGCCTCCTCGGTCAGCGGGATCGACTCCGCAGGACGGCCGCGCTCCTGGAGAGCGGCGGCCTGTCGCGAGAGCGCCCAGGCCAGCGTGTCCGCGCTGGCGGGCAAGGCTGCACGCAGCAAAGCCAGCGCTTCGCGATCGAGCTCCAGTCGCTCGGCCGGGAATCCGCGCGCTTCGCGCACCAGTCCGAGCGTCTGCAGATTCGTCGCCAGCGCCGCTTCTTCGCCAGCCATGCTGCGCCGCTGTTCGATCGCCGTGCGCAGTTGCTGCTCGGCTTCTTCGTACTGCTTCAACTCCTGCAGGCACAGCCCGAGGTTGCCGTGCGAGCGTGCGACGACCGGATGGACGTCGCCGTAGATGGCGCGACGGATCTCCAGCGCTTCACGGTAGAGCGGCAGCGCGCCTTCGCGGTCGCGACTCGCGCGTTTGCAGTCCGCCAGGCGCGACATGGCGGTCGCGACGTTGGGGTGAGTGCGCGGCGACTGCTCGAGCGCGATGGCCAGCGCGTCTTCGAGCATCGGCAACGCCAGCGTGTACTGGCGACGCTCGCTGTGAACGCGGCCGAGCTGCCCGAGCGACTCGCCGGTCGCCATGTGGCGCGGGCCGTACAGGCGCCGACGCAGCTCGAGCGCCGCTTCGAGCTCGCCCTGCGCCTCCTCGTCGCGCCCGAGCGTGAGCAGCACGCCCCCCAGCTCGTGGCGAATCGCTGCGACGCTCGACGTGTCCGGCCGTTGTGTGCTCGCGTGCAGCGCCAGCGCCTCGCGCAGGACGCTCTCCGCTCGCGCCGTCTGCGCTGCTTTCACTGCGATCTGTCCGAGAGCCGCCAGCGCGGCGACTTGTGCGTCGATGTCGGGCGGCTGCGTGCCTCGCGCCGCCGCGAGCGCAGCCTCGCAAGAGCGCAGCGCGGGCTCGAACTCGCCACGCTGCGCGTGGATCTGCGCGCGGCGCAACGCGAGGTTGAAGCGCAGCTCGGTGAGCGCCGCGCGCTCGAGCGTTGCGCCGCTTTCGAGCTCGCGCTCCACCTCGTCCGCCAGCGCGAGAGCCTTGGCGTAGTCCGCTTCCGTCAGCAGCACGCGCACCAAGCCGGTCTTGGCGCGCAGTTCGAGCAGCGGGTTGTCGCTCTGGGCGCTGAGCTCGACCACGCGTTCGAGGTGCGGCTTGCCCTTCGAGTCCATACCAGCCGCGACGTAGGCGTTGCCCAGCGTCGAGCGCACGGCGGCTTCGACCGCCGGCGGCAACGACTCGCGCTCGCTCCAGCGCCGGTCGAACTCATCGAGCAACTCACGCAGCGTGACGTCGGCGTTGGCCTCGTTCGGACTGCCCGCCGTTTCGAAGATCTCGCGCACGATCCCCAGCGCCGCGTTCGCGCGTTCGGCTTCCTGCTCCGCCTCGCGTTCACGCCGTTCGGCGCGCTGCCGCTCGGATTGCTCCGCTGCGCGAGCGACTTCCGCGCTCCGGTAGGCGCTCACGCTCACGGCGAGGCCCGTGACGAGTGAGAGCAGCGCGAGGCCCGCGGCCGCGACGCCGAAGCGGTGGCGCCCCGCGAATTTTTGGAGCCGGTACAGCGCGCTGGCGGGCCGCGCCTCGATCGGCTGACCGCGGCGGTAGCGCTCGACGTCGGCGGCCAGCGCGTCGACGGTGGGATAGCGCGCGCTCGGCGCCTCCGCGAGCGCCGTCGCGCAGATGGTCTCGAGGTCGCCGACGAGTTGGCGGCGCAGACGACGCTCGTCGCTGCCGCGGCGCTCCGCGGCGTTGGCCGTGACGCGCGAGCTGAGTCGACGCGGCGCGGGGCGCTCGAGCGCGCTGCCCGGATTTTCGAAGGCGCGCGCGCCGCACAGCAATTCGTACAGCACCAATCCGAGCGAGTAGACATCGGTTGCGGTGTTGAGCGCTTCGCCGCGCAGCTGCTCGGGACTCGCGTACGCAGGCGTCATCGCGCGCTCACCCTGTTGGGTCAGTTCGCCCATTTCGAGCGCGTCGCCGTGGAGCAGCTTGGCGAGGCCGAAGTCGAGCAGCTTGGGCGCGCCGCTCGCGTCGACGAGGATGTTCGAGGGCTTGAGGTCGCGGTGCACGACCATGTTGCGGTGCGCGAAGGCCACGGCTTGGCAGGCCTTGACGAACAACGCGAGCCGCTGGTCGGTGCTCGCGCGTCGCTCGTCGCACCACGCGTCGAGCGGTCGTCCGTCGACCAACTCCATCGCCAGCCACGGCCGGCCGTCGTCGGTCGATCCGCCGTCGTACAGGCGCGCGATCCCTGGATGTTGCAGCGTCGCGAGCAGCGCGCGCTCGCGCTGGAAGCGCCGGACGACTTCGTCGGTGTCCATGCCGCGCTTGACGAGCTTGATCGCGACGACTTGCTCGAAGTCGGCGCTGACGCGGCGCGCTTGGTACACGACGCCCATGCCGCCGCTGCCGAGCACTCGTTCGAGCCGGTAGGGCCCGACCAGCGCGCCGCACAACGCTTGCGCGTCACGCACCGCGCCTTCGCGCGCGGCCGCGGCCACCTGCGACGGACTGGGCGGTGTGAACGCCGAATCGTCGTCGAGCGCGAGCAGCGAGCGCGCCTCGCGCAGCAACTCGAGATCGCCGCCCGCCCGCTCGACCAGGAAGGCCTCCTGGGCCGCTCGCCCGCCGGGCTGCTCGAGGGCGTCCTCGACCAGCTCGCGGATTGCGCTCCAACGCTCGCGCTCCATGCGGTCAGCCATCGTACTGGTGCGTCTGCGGCCGCCAGCGCGGCGGGCTGCCGCGAAAAGCGCGTTCCAAGCCCGGCGGTTTGCTGCTACTGGAGGAGAGGGGTAACTTTCATGACCGCGCTCGTTGGCGAGCTCTCCATGGACAAGTCGCAGCAGACCATGACCAGCGCGCTCCTCGCGCGCATGGCCTCGGGCGACGAGAGCGCCGCTTCGGAGCTGCTGCCGCTGGTTTACGGCGAGTTGCGCGGCTTGGCGCAGTCGGCCATGGGGGAGGAGCGCGCCCAGACGCTGCAACCGACGGCGCTCGTGCACGAAGCCTGGTTGCGCCTGCAGGGCGACGGCGTACAACGCGATTTCTCCAGCCGCGCGCATTTTCTGAATGTCGCCGCCAAAGCGATGCGCAGCGTGCTCGTGGACCACGCGCGGCGGCGCGCAGCGCTCAAGCGCGGCGGCGAGCGCGAACGCTTGGCGCTCGAGGACGTGGTCGAGCTGTTCGAAGAGTCGTCCACGGATTTGATCGGTTTGGACGTGGCGCTCGAGAAGCTCGGCAAGGTCGATGAACAGCTGGCGCGCATCGTCGAACTGCGCTTCTTCGGCGGCTGCTCGGTGGAAGACACCGCCGCCGCCTTGCGCGTGAGCGAGCCGACGGTGGTGCGCGGTTGGCGCGTGGCCCGCATGTGGCTGCGGCGCGAACTCGAGAGCGCCTGAAGCGCGTCGGAGCTCCAACGGCGCGCGCGACCAACGGCAGCGTCGAACCTTCGGCGCGCGGGTGGTGGATTTGATCGTGGCGGCGGATCGCCAACGGCAACGCGAACTTTTTTCATCTGCCGTGATCTCCGCCGGGAGCGCTCTGCGTGATCCGAGGGACCCGTTCCCTCTTCTCACGCCATGCACCTCAACGACTCACGCACGCAGCTCCGCCCCTCCGCCCTAGTCCTTGCCGCCGCGACGCTTCTCGTCGGCGCCGCCGCCGCCCAGCAGAGGCAGACGGTTGCCGAGGCCGCGTCGGTGCAGCCCCAGGGCTCGCCCGCGGGCAACCTTCCGCGCGCCGACTATGCGGCGAAGCTCGCGACTCCCGAGGCGATCGCGCCCGAGCGCAACATCGACATGGGCGCTCCCGGCCGGATGCCGGCGCAACTCGACGACTCTGTGCCGCGCCCGACCCGCCGCGAACAGCGCGCCTCGTCCGCCGGCGACACACTCGTCGACAGCGTCGAAGAAGATCCCTTCTACCTGGGCTTCGCCGGCGCCAAGTACTTCCCGCCGGCCGACGAACGGCTCGACCCGCTGCTCGTGGCGCAGGCCGCGCGCGCGCAGCTCGAAGGCCGCACGCACACGCACGGCTTCGTCATGTTCGGCCGCCGCATGACGCCCGAGCGCGGCGCAGAGCTCGAAGCGCTGGGCGTAAAGCTGCTCGGCTTCCACCCGTACTACTGCATCAAGGTTTCGGTGCCCGTCGAGCAACTCGACGCCGTCGCGTCGCTCGAGTTCGTGCGCTGGGTCGGCGCGCCGCGCGCCAACCAGAAGCTGCACCCCAACCTCGCGACGCTGGCGCCGGATCCGCAGGGACGTCTGCCGCTGTACGTCGACGTGTACGAGAGCGACCTCAACGCGGCGTCCACGTGGAAGCCCGCGGCTTCGGCGTGGCGCCTCGACGGGGCCGTGATGCAGCGCGTCGAGAACGACCCGCTGCAGCCGCGCACCTGGTCGAGCAACGGCCCGGCGCAGCGCGCGCTCGAGGAGCTCGGCCTCGAGGTGCGTGAGTGGGTCGAAGAGATCCGCGCCTTCCGCGTGTGGGCTCTGCCTCAGCACATCGAGCAACTCGCCGAGCTCGACTTCGTGCAGTTCATCGAGCCGGACGCGCCGCCGACGCTCGCGCACGATGAGTCGGCGCCGATGATCGGGGCCGACACGTCGCGTCTGAGTTTCCCCGGCAACAGCAGCGGCGTGGTGTCGGTCGCGCAGCTCGACTCGGGAATCGACGGCGCGCACCAGGGCTTCCAGATCGCGGCCTGGGGCTGGGACTTCACCGGCGCGAACAATCCGTTCACGGACGGCTGCGAGCACGGCTCGCACGTGCTCGGCACGCTGCTGGGCAACGGCAACGGCAGTCCTTCGAACAGCTTGAAGGGCGTGGCGCCCGGTTTGGCGCGCGGCGGCAGCGAATCGCGCGCCTACATCACGCGCATGTTCGACGCCAACTGCTTCTCCTCGGGAACGGCGACGGCCACGCTGATCAGCGTGAACCGCTTCGGCTTCTTCGACGGATTTGGCAACACGACCAAGCCGGTGCTCTCGAACAACTCGTGGGGTTCGTTCGGCACGGGTTGGGTCGGCACGGAAGCCGACGCGCGCACCATCGACGCGGAGGTTTGGAACTACGACCAGACCTACCTGTTCGCGGCGGGCAACGAAGGCGAGACGAGCACCCAGTCGATCCGCTTGCAAGCGACAGCGAAGAACGCGCTCACCGTCGGCAGCGTGGTCAACTTCTACTCGCCCGAGGGGTTCCCCAACTCGTGGGCCTTCGATTCGAGCCTGGGTCCGTGCGGCGACGGCCGCTGGAAACCGAACGTCGTCGCGTCCGGTCGCGAGGTCAACTCGATCGATGCGGGCTCGACCAACGGCTACAAGTTCCTCGAAGGCACCAGCATGGCGACGCCGCAGGTGGCCGGCCTTGCCGCGCAGATCTCGGACGGTTATCCGGGCCTGCGTTACAAGCCCGCGGGCATCGCGGCGCTCCTCATGTCGAGCGCGGAGACCAAGGGCGGCCAGCTGCTCGAGTTTCCGAGCGACGCCCACATGGACCGCTTCGGCGCAGGCAAGGTCTCTGCGCACAAGTCGTTGCTCGGGAGCTCGGACTACTTCATCAACTACTGGACGTTCGATGCGACCTGGTGGAACGGTTGGACATTCGCCGACTTCAACGTCCCCGCCAACTGCAAGCGCGTCACGGTCGCGATGAGCTACATCGAGCCCGAGGCTTCGGCTGGCGCCTCGCAGGCGCTGGTGAACAACTGGGACATGTACCTCGACAGCCCCATCGGCGGAATCGATCCCGCGGGCAACACCGGTGAGTTCACCGTCCACCAGAGCGCGATCGACAACAACGAAGTGCGGACGCTCGACCTGCCCGTGGCCGGAACCTGGCGCTTCAAGGTCTGGCCGACGAACGTGGCTTGGTTCAGCACCGTGAAGATGAGCGTGGTGGTCACGTACGAGCTCAACGAGGCCGCTTGCGCGCCGAGCCTGGACGTCTACTCGTTCGGCTACTACTTGAAGCCCAACCAACAAGTCGACGTGTACGGCTTCGCCTCGAACAGCGCCGGACTCGCCAGCGGCGCGTCGTTCGACGGTTACGCCGCGGACGGCGTCGTCGTGCAGTCGGAGAGCACGCTGGGCGACGGTCTGCTCGCCACGCACACCGACAACCAGAGCGACGGCCAGGATGTCGCTCTCGGTGATCTCGGCCCGGGCGCGTCGCGGCAGGTGCGCTGGCGCCTGAGCTGGCCTACGGAGGGCTTCAAGAGCGCGAGCGCGTACCTCGACGTCGACAACGATCCGTACCTGTTCGACGCGGTCAACTTCGTCGTCGACGGCACTCCGCCGCAGCTCCCCAGCATCGTCTCGACCTCGCACACCCAGGGCGTGTGGTCGAACGACACGACCATCGACTACACCTGGACGCAGCCGGCGGACAACCTGTCGGGTGTGCAGGGCTACTCGGCGCTCGTGACCTCGAACGGTTTCCCCGGCGATCCGGGCTCGACCATCGTGTGGGGCGCGATCAACTCCGCCACGATTCCGGTGAACAGCAGTGCGACGGCGATCTACTTGAACCTGCGGCCGTTCGACAACTCTGGGAACGGCTCCAACGGCTTTGCGTGGGCCGCACCGCTGCTCATCGATGCGGTGGCGCCGGCGACGCCGCCGGGTCTGGCTTCGGCCACGCACCCCGCGAACGTGCAGCAGTGCAGCACGAACGTGACGGTGACCTGGGTTCCGTCCTTTGATGCGCACTCGGGCCGAGCGGGCTACCTCGGCGTGTGGGACAGCTCGCCGACGACCGTTCCGACGGGCGCGGCGAACATCGCGGCGAGCGCGACGAGCTTCACGCAGAACATCGGCTCGTCGACCGCGGCGCGCTACTTCCACCTGCGCTGCGTCGACAACGCCGGCAACTTGAGCGGAACGGCGCACTACGGGCCGGTGTTCGCGAACGCGGCCTCGGTGGTCACGTACTGCACCGGCAAGACCAACTCGCTCGGCTGCGTGCCGGGGATCTTCACGAACGGAGTGCAGCCCTCGCGCAGCGCGGGCAACTTCATCGTGAGCTCCACCAACGTGCTCAACCAGAAGTTCGGCCTGCTGTTCTGGGGCAACGCGCAGACCGCCGCTCCGTTCCAGGGCGGCACCTTGTGCGTCGCCGCGCCGACGATCCGCACGTCGTCGATCAACAGTGGCGGAGCCTCGAGCGGCAACTCGTGCTCGGGCTTCTACAGCTTCACGTTCACGACCGCCTACATGAACGCGAATGGCATCGTGCCCGGTGAGACGGTCTTCGCGCAGTGGTGGATGCGCGATCCGCAGAGCCCGTCGACCACGGGCCTGTCGAACGCGGTGCGCTTCACCGTGTGCCAGTAGCCAGCTGGTTTAGCTCGTCGCGGGGGGGGGGCGGGGGCCGCGGACGGGGGGGGGGCGCCCGCGCCCGACGGGGGGAGGGAGCTGAGCGGACCCCGGGCAACCGCCGCCGCCGGGGCGCCACCCCCCACC
>JAEUHY010000046.1 GCA_016795325.1 Planctomycetota bacterium | reverse complement strand
GCGCACTGGGTCTCCCGTCGCCGGTGCGCCGCGCGCCCCGGCGACGTGAGACAAATTGCTCTGGCACAGTACAACCACGCGGCGTGACCCTCGACCGTCTACTCGGAGTCGTCTTCCGCTCGCTCAGCGTGCTCGCGATCGTCGTCTCACTGCTCAGCCTGTTCCGCTGCGTGCAGTGGATTCGTCACGGATCGTGGCGCGACGCGAGTAGCCCGACGATCGATCTCGTCGCCGCTCCGCAGGGAGTGTGGGAGCATCGCTGGGGAGAGAGTGGCAGCCACGAAGATCGTAGTAGGCGCCTCACGCTGCGAAACGTCGACGGCACGTACCTGAACTGGTCGGACTCGCTGCGCTTCGAAGTCCGCATCACGCCGCGCAGCGCGCTCGAGCCGGCCTCCGCCGCGAGAGCCACTGCCGACGGATGGGTCGCGTGCAAACAGCTGTCGCGCTCGGTCTCGGACGTCGGCTTCGACCCGACGAACGTCGAACGCATCGAGTGGCGCGCGACGCCGGGCACGACGCCGAGCGCGAGCACGACGCCGCCGTTCGTGCTGTTCGTCCCGGGCCTCGCGGACTCCGAAGGACATGGTGGGTGGATCTTGGACGCAGCGCTCGCGGTTGCGGGGGCCGGAGCAGCCATCGCCTTCGCGTGGGTGGCCCGGCAGCACGCCTGAGCGAGACCTGCGGGCGCCGGGTCGTACGGCGCCAGAGCAATTTATTCCGCACGCGACCGCTTCGACCGGCCCTCCGGCTGCGGCGCGGCGCCCGGCGCGAATTGCGCGGGCGCTGCTCAACCGCCTCGCATGTGCAATCCGTTATGTTGAGGGGCGAGTTTCCCGCTCCCCGACGCGATGCTTTCGGACCTGCGCAACGACCCCCTGCTGAAGAACGTGCCCGAGCTCAAGGGCTACAAGGTCCTTCGGCCGGCGGTGCTGTACGCGAAGATCGGCCAGGGCGGCATGGGCGCGGTGTACCGCGGTCGGCACCTCAACCTCGAGGTCGACGTGGCCGTCAAGTGCCTGAAGCCCGGCCTGGCGGACAACGACGAGCAGTTCATCGTGCGCTTCCAGCGCGAGGCCAAACTCGCCGCGAGCATCCGCCACGAGAACCTGATCCAGGTGTACGACGTCGCGAGCGAAGCGGGCGTGCACTACCTCGTGATGGACTTCATCGCGGGCGAGACGGCGCGCCAGCGCGTCAAGCGCAAGGGCACGCTGAGCGAACAAGAGGCCGGCACGATCCTGCTCGGCGCAGCGCGCGGACTCGCCGCTGCTCACCGCAAGCGCATCATCCACCGCGACGTCAAACCCGACAACATCCTGATCTCGTCGGACGGCGTGGTGAAGCTCGCCGACCTCGGCATCGCGCGCGCCGTCGACAACGAGGAGTTCCCGACGCTCACCGTCGGCGCCATCGGCACGCCGCAGTACATGGCGCCCGAGCAGTGGATGGACGCGTCGAAGATCGACGCGCGCGCCGACGTGTGGTCGCTGGGCGCGACGTTCTACTTCCTGCTCGTCGGCGAAAACGCGATCCGCGCCAACACGCAGGGCGAGTGCGCGCTCAAGATCTGCGGCGAGCCGTTCCCCGACGTCCGCGCGCACCGCAACATCGACCCCGCGCTGCTCGCGCTGCTGCAGAGCATGACGGCGCGCGATCCGGCGCAGCGCCCCAAGGACGCGGCGGAAGTCGCACGGCAACTCGAGTTCATCGTCGGCGCCACCGCTGTCGATCTCGCCGACTCCGAGACGGGCTCGGGAATCCAGGCCGCGACACTGGTCTCACCGCCGCCCGCGCAAACGCTCGCGCAGATCCGCGTCGAGGTGAACACCAAGGTCCCCAGCCGCAGCGAAGCGGCGCTGGAGACCATCGCGAACACGCCTCCGCCGGCCGCGACGGTCGCCGCGCAACCTGCCGCGCACGCAGCGCCCGCAAGCGGCGCGAAGGCGCCCGCAGCGCCGGCGCCGGCAAGCGCGACGAAATCGCGCACTCCGCTGATCGCGGGCGCTGCGCTGGGCGCGCTCGCGCTGGGCTTCGCCGCCTGGAAGCTGACGAGCGGCGGAGGCGGCGGAGCACCTGGTCAAGCGCTGATCACGCTGCAGACGCCGTCGATCGCCGGCGGCGTGCGCCCCGTCTTCAAGCGCCAACTCCGCCTCGCGGGCCGCGTCGCCAACCCCGTCGCGGGCCGCGATCTCGAGATCGAACTCAACGGCGAACGCCAGGAGTCTCCGGTCGCGAGCGGGCAGTTCGACCATGAACTCACCTTGCGCGCCAACGCGCAGAACGACGTCGTGCTGCGCTACGGCGACGCGGATCCGATCCGCTTCCGCATCGCGCACGACGACACGCAGCCGCGCATCAAGCTGCGCAAACCCGACGACAAGGCGCGCGTCGGCGGCGCTGCGCTCGACGTCGAGTTCGAGATCGAGGACGCGCATCCCGCGCGCGCCAACGTGGAGGGCGTGAAGGCCGAGCGCCAGGGCTCGACCTGGATCGCCAAGGGCGTGCCGCTCGCCAGCAACGGCGCGAACACGCTGGAAATCACGGCTTTTGACGAGGTCGACCTCAGCACGAAGCTGAAGTTCACGGTCGAGCGCGACGGCAGCGGGCCGCAGCTCGCGCTGGCAAGCAGCGGGCTCGCGCCACTCACGGCCGGCCGCAAGGCGTCGTTCGAAGTGCCCTTCGACGAGGCGCCGACGAGCGCCAAATTGATCGGCGAGCGCCAGCCCTGGTGGCCCTCGCGCGACACGCTCACCGTCAAGGGCAAGTCCGTGGTGCTCGAGCTGACGCCTCCCGAAGGCGTGGCGCAGCTCGAGTTCGAGATCGAAGTCCTCGACGCGCTCGGCAACCGAGCGAACCACAGCGCGAGCGTGCGGGTGAACAACGCGCCCGGCAAGGCATGGATCGAGCTCGACGGCGGGCTCGCCTCGGGCGCGCGGCGCTTCACGAACGTGCCGAGTTTCGAGCTCGCCGGCGAGGTCCACAACGCGCTGGTCGACCACGTCGAGCTCGTCGTGAGCAGCAAGTCGCGCAAGGTTGCGCTGCGCTCGGGCCGCTTCTCGACGAACGTCGACCTCGCGCGCGAGGCGAACACCGAGGTCAAGCTGCGCCACGGCGAAGCCGAGGAGTTGAGCCTCGAGTTCGTGCACGACGCGACGGCGCCCAAACTCGAACTCGTGAACCCCAAGTCCGGCGCCGCGACGCGCGAATCCCGGCAGCGCGTCGAGTTCAAGATCACCGACCGCAACCTCGATCCGCAGAGCGTGCAGCTCGCCGGCCGCGCGCTGCAGGGCGCCGGCGACGTGTGGAGCGGCGACGTCGAGCTGAACGCGGACGGGACGCAGCGCTTCACGCTCGCGGCGCGCGACCTCGCGGGCAACGACGCAAAACCGTTGGAATTCGAGCTGCGCCGCGACACGAAGGCGCCGCAACTCTCGCCCGCTAGCTGCAAGCCCGCGCCCGGTTCCTCCGTCAAGGCCGGCGAGAAGCTGAAGCTCGAGCTGGTGTTCGACGAGCCGCTGGGCGCGCTGCAAGCCAACCGCACGACGGCCAGGCTCGCGGCGGCGCGCGGCGAGCTCGAGCTCAGCGTGCCCGCCGGAACCGGCGAGTTCGAAGTGCGCCTGGAGTTCGAGGACACGCTCGGCAACTCCGGCGTCGAAGTGCTGCGTTATGCGCGCAGCGAGGCGGCGGTCGTCGCGCCGACTCCGACGCCGGTCAAACCCGATCCGAAGCCCGATCCCAAACCGGCGCCTCCGCCGGCGCCGCGCGCGAACGTCGCCTGGGCCGCCGCGGTCGAGACCGAGAAACCCGATCCGCGCATCGTCACCGACACCGCGTTGCGCGGCGCGATCGAAGCCACCGGCCTGCCCTGGCGCGTGGTCGACCGCGCCACCGGCGCGCTCATGGTCCTCATCCCGCCGGGCGAGTTCGTGCAGGACGACGGCAAGCGCAAGCGCACGGTGCGCATCACGCGCGCCTTCTACTGCGGCGTGTACGAACTCACCGAAGCCGAGTGGGCCAAGGTCATGGGCGGCAGCGGTCGACCGACGCGCCCCAAGTCCGGCCTGAGCTATGCGCTGTGCGAGCAGTTCTTCGCCAAGGCCAACGGTTCGAGCGCGGATTCCGGCCTGCGCTTCCTGACCGAAGCCGAGTGGGAGTACGCCTGCCGCGCGGGGACGAGCGGACTGCGCTACGGCGACATCGATCAGATCGCGATCTACGGCCGCAACGAGGCGAGCGGCACCCCCGATGACGTCGGCGGCAAGCGCAAGCCGAACAGCTTCGGCGTGTTCGACACGCTGGGCAACATGTGGGAGTGGTGCGGCGACTGGTACGAGGACTGGTCGAAGCGCGCGGGCGGCGATGCGCCGGTCAGCGACCCGACGGGCCCCAGCTCGAGCAAGGAAGGCCGCGTCGTGCGCGGCGGCGGGTTCGTTTCGCCGGCCAAGGACTGCACGGCGACGCGGCGCGACTACGACGACCCGACCAAGCCCGTTTCGCCCAAGAGCCTGCTGGGCGTGCGCATCGCGCGCGACCCCTGAAATCGGAGCGACGGCGCGGCCTGCTGCGCGCATCCAAACCCTCGCGGCGCCGCCGCGTCCCGAGTACGCTCACGCTGCACGTGCGGATCGCTTGTGCGAGTCCCGCGCCTACCCACGACCGGCGGCGATCGCCGCGGCCTTGCCACCCACCCGTTGCCACCCGTCCCATGAAACTCCAACTCTCCGCCCTCGCCGCGCTGGCAGCCGCAAGCTGCTCGGCCCTCCCCACCCCCGGCTACGCCCCGCTGCCCCCCGGCGGCGACGTCGACCTCACGACCGTCCGCGTGCAGTACGGACTGCGCAAGCAGAACTCCGATGACGACTGGGCGCCGACCGACGAGTCCGACGCGATCGGCATCGAAGTCGACCACCGCACGCGCGATGCATTCGTCGGCTTCGAAATCGGCACGTTGCTCGCGGACGGCGACGAAGACGCCGGCGGCGGCGTGTCGTTCAAGACGGACTTCGACGAAATCTACGCGGGCGTCCGCAAGACCTTCGACTTCGACGACTTCTTCCTGCACCCGTACGTTTCGCTGGGCCTGACCTGGATCCAGGCGCGCGCCGCGCTCACGCAGGGCGTGAACCAAGCGGCCGACGACGACTCCTCGATCGGCGCCTACGGCCGCGTCGGCGTCAACGCGGTCTTCATGGAGAACGTGAACGTCGGCCTCGAGTACCGCCTCGTGGTGGGCACCGACCTCGACTTCTTCGGCGTGTCGACCGACACCGACTACGGCCAGTTCGGCCTCTCGGTCGGTTACTCGTTCTGAGCGGGCGCCACGCGCCCCGCCTGCGCACCGCCTCGGCGCCCCCGCGTCGAGGCGGTTTCATTTGGCGCGGTTTCATTTGGGGCGGCCGCCTATGGCGCGGCTTCATTTGAGGCGTTTTCGCTCGAGCCACTTCCCCTGCGTTGTCCGTTTCCCGACGCACGCGCGAAGTAGGCGAGCCGCCGCGCTCAGCCCTCGCTCGCGCGGGCGCCGCCACTACAATCGTGGATCTCTTTTTCCGTCCCACCCGCGCCCCCGCGCTGCCAGGAGAGAGCATGCCGATCGAGCCGGACACACTGGTCGTCACCAAAAATGGCCAGGAGGTCAAATCCGTTCCGCTGAGCGACGAGGTCACGATCGGGCGCCACCCGACGACCACGGTCCAACTCGAGGACCATCAGATGTCGCGCGTGCACCTGCGCATCCTGCGCCAGCAGGGCCGCTACTTCGCCGTCGACAACCGCAGCACGAACGGAACGCTCGTCAACGGCAAGCGCATCGCGCCGGATGCTCCGATCGCGCTCGACGCAGAGTCGGTGGTGCGTTGCGCGTGCTTCGAGCTGCGGCTGAAGCTGCACGTCGAAGAGGCCAGCGGCGACACCAAGCCGATCCCGCGGCCGGACCTCTCCAAGCTCCAGGCGCCGGCCGTGACGCCGATCGCCGAGCCGCCGCCGGCGCCGACGCGGCCGCAGGAACAGCGGCCCTACTGGACGTCGGGCGAAGGCGTGCTGGCGGTCGCCGGCATCGTGGAAGAAACGCACGACGCCAAGACCTTCCGCTTCGTTTCGAGCGACCCGACGAAGCCGCTGCTGTTCTCCTACAAGCCCGGGCAGTTCCTCACGCTCTCGCTCCCGATCGACGGCAAAGAGGTCAAGCGCTCGTACACGATCTCGTCGAGCCCTTCGCGCCCCAACGTGATCGAGATCACGGTCAAGCGCGTGCCGGGCGGCCAGGTCTCGAACTGGCTCAACGACAACCTCAAGCTCGGCGACACGATCAAGGTGCGCGGGCCGGCGGGCAAGTTCAGCTGCATCAACCACCCGTGCCTGAAGATGCTGGGCATCGCGGGCGGCAGCGGCGTGACGCCGATCATGTCCATGGCGCGCTGGGTGTGCGACACGGCCGCCGACGTCGACTTCTCGATGATCTACTCGGCGCGCACGCCGCGCGACATCATCTTCCGCCGCGAGCTCGAGTACCTCGCGACGCGCCACCCGGGCTTCCGCGTGCTCGTCACGGTGAGCGGCGGCGCGGGCGGGCTCGAACCCTGGCTCTCGCTGTCGGGCCGCATCGACGACCGCATGCTGCGCTTGGCGGCGCCGGACCTCGAGGAGCGCCACGTGTTCATGTGCGGCCCGCAGCCGTTCATGGACACGGTCAAGGACGTGCTCAAGTCCATGAACTTCCCCATGGACCAGCTGCACACCGAGAGCTTCGGCGCCGGGCGCGTGGCCGCTGGCACGCCGGTCGCCGCAGCGAAGGCGCCGGCGCCTGCTCCCGCACCGGCGAGCCCTCCCGCCGCACCTGCCGCCGCCGTCGTGAAGGCCGCAGCCGTGAAGCCGGCCGTCAGCGCGCCGCCGCCGCCGGCCGCGGCCCCTGCGCCGCGCGCCGCCCCGGCGGCTCCGCCGGCGCCGGTCGCGCCGCCCGCGCCGACGGGCTTCCAGATCGTGTTCGCCAAGTCCGGCAAGACGATCCAGACCGACGGCGCCGTCCCGCTGCTCGACCTCGCCGAGCAGAACGGGGTCGACATCGAGTACAGCTGCCGCAGCGGCTCGTGCGGAACGTGCCGCACCAAGTGCAAGCCCGGCGGCAAGGTCGACATGGGCAGCGACCACACGCTCGATCCCGATGACGAGCGCCAAGGCTGGGTGCTCGCGTGCTGCGCCAAGCCGTGCTCGAACCTCACGGTCGAGGCCTGATTCCGATGTGGAAACTGCGCGTATGGGACGGCGGCGCGGAACCGCCCTTCGAGATCGACGTGCGCGACGACCTGAAGATCGGTCGCGCGGCCCCGCCGGACGCATGCGTGTTGCGCGACGCCAACGCGGGTCGGCTTGCGGCCCGCATCGTGATCGTCGACGGCGCGCCCCAGCTCGAAGACCTGGGCAGCAAGAACCCCACGATCGTCAGCGGGCGCGGCCCGCTGACCTCGGGCCAGCGCATCCCGCTCACGGGCGGCCTGGTGTTCGAAATCGGGCGCTCCCGCCTGCAGGTGGTGGCGCCGGCCGGTGCGCCGGCGCGGCCCGCCGCGCAGCACGCCGACGCTTCGACGACGAACGCCGCCATTCTCGACAGCGACGGCACGCTGATGACGCCCGACAGCGGTGCGTCTCACACCGTGCGCGCAGTCCAAGCCGACGTGCCGCTCGCCACGGTGAAGGCGATCGAAGTCGAGCCGCCGACGCGCAAGCGCAACGACGAGATCACGACCTACGGCGAAGAACCCGTGCAGACGCAGCGCGTGAGCACGTCGCCGGCGCCGCAGCCGGCGCCGCAGCCGGCGCCGCAGCCCGTCGCGCCTCCGCCGGTCGCGGCGCCCAAGCCGATGAGCCCGCCGCCGCCTGCTCCCCCGCCTCCTGCGCCGGTGCGCAACGAGCCGGCGCCGCTGCGGCCCGCGGCGAAGCCGGCTGAGGAGAGCGCCGACGCGGAGCTCGACGTCGGCGGCGGAACGATGGCCTTCGCGCCGGTCGCAAGCGACAAACTCGCGCTGGTCGGCGTGCTGTCGAACTTGAAGCCGCGCCTGGTCGTGGTGAACGACGCCGACCGCCGCGCCGTGCCGATCCGCGACGCGCAGGTGACGATCAGTCGCGAGAGCGCCGAGATCAAGCTCGCCCACCCGGGCGTGTCGGCGCCGCACGCGCGCATCAGCTTCGTGGCGCAGTCGCTGTCGTTCCAGATCGAGGACCTCGAGAGCCGCAACCAAACGCTGCTCGGCGCGCTCGCGCTCAACCCGCGCGTGCCGCAGTTGCTCCAGCCGGAGTCCTTGATCCGCTTCGGACCGATCGAGGCGGTCTTCGTCGTCTCGCGCGACTCGAACAACGAGCCGATCTCGGCGCAGCGCTACGCCTCGGCGCTCGAGTGGCTGCTGCAAGAAAAGGCCATCACTCCCGAACAAGCGCAGAGCGCCAAGCAGCAAGCCGCGAGCGGAGAACAGCATGTCGGCGAGGCCTTGATGTTGTCGGGCGCGATCAGCGCGCGCGTGTGGACGCGTGCGTTCGAACAAGGCGCATCGCTGCGCGCCGCACCCGCCTCCGCAGCCGCGCCCAAATCCAAGCTCGTGTGGATCGTGGTGGGCGTCGCCGTCGCGGCCGCAGCGGCGGCGTGGTTCCTCAAGGACCTGGTGAGCTGAGCCCCGCTCCTCGCGCGCCGAGTTCGCATGAACCTCACGCTCTTCCGCTCCTGGTACGCCGCGCTCGCGCTGCTCGCCCTCGCGGCCGTCCTAGCAGGAAGCGCGCTGGGCTCGGTCGACGATCACCGTTGGCTGCGTTTGGCGAGCGGCTTGGCGGCGCTCGGGTGCATGGCGCTCGCGCTCGCCTACGTCGTGCGCAAGTACATGCACAAGTACGGCTACTCGCCGGAGTTCAAGCTGCGCGTTCCGATCGCCAGCCTCGAGCGCGCCGAGCGTCGGCTCAACGAGTTGCGTGGACAGGTGCTCGCCAAGCGCTTCGCGAACGCGGCCGACCTGCGCCGCGCGGTGGATCGCGCGCTCGCGGAAGAACGCGTCGAGCGCGTGCTGAAGATCGATGTGAAGCCCGGACCGGCCGGCGGCCCGCCGTTCGTGCTCGAGCTCAACAAGGCCTTCATGTTCGGCCGCACCGCGAAGTGGCTGCACCTGCACGTCTACGTGAGCCTCGCCTTCGCGCTGTTCGTGCTGCAGCACGCCGGCAGCCAATTCGGCGCCGACCTCGGCGGCGTGCTCATCGCGCTCAGCCTGTGGGTGGTCGTCACGGGGCTGGTCGGCATCGCGCTGTGGACCTTCGGTCCGCGCTGGCTCTCGCGGCGCGAGCGCGACCTCTCGATCGAGGAGTCGTTCGTGCTGCACGAGGGCTTTCGCAGCAAGCTCGCGCAGCTGCGCACGCAGCTCGCCAGCGACGGCGAACTCGTCACATTGCTCGATGAAGTCGTCGCGCGCGGTCCGCAGGCCAGCGCAGCCGCGCTGCAGGCCGCGGCGCGCTTTCCCGACGAGCGCCGGAAGCTGTTCCAGGACGCTTGCGTGCTCGCCGGTCAGGCGCGGCGCGTCGACGTCGAGTTCCGCGCCCTGTGGCGCATTCGCCTGAGCTTCATGGCTTGGCGCGCCGCGCACATTCCCGCTGCGGTGCTGCTGCTGTTCGCCGTGACGGCCCACCTGGTCACGATCTGGATCTACTGACCGCGTTCGACGCGTCGAGGCGCCCCTGTGACCGAATCCGCTCCCCAATCGCTCCCGCCCGAAGAGCTCGAACTGCTGTTCGGGCTCGAGTTGCTCAAGGACCTGCCCAAGCGCCTGCGCGACATCGTCGCGCGCTTTCGGCGCTACACGCCGGGCGTGGCGGGCACGGTCTTCGTGCGCCAGGGCGAATACACCGAGGATTTCCACTACGTGCTGTCGGGATCGGTCAGCGCGTACCGCACCGACGACGACGGCCGCACCGAGCTGCTCGACGTGCTCGCGCCGCACTCGTGGTTCGGCGAAGTCAGCGCGCTTTCGAACCAGCCTTCGCTCGCGACGCTCAAGGCCGACGTGCCGTGCACGCTGCTGACGCTCGACGGCAGCACCTTCCGCATCCTCTACAAGGACGCGACGGCGGCGAAGTTCCGCGAGCAAATCGACCAGCGCTACCGCGAGCGTTCGCTCTCGACGCACCTGCGCACGATCCCGATCTTCCGCGCCCTGCCCGAAGCCGAACTCGCCCGCGTGCGGCCGCACGTGCGCTTCGAGAGCTTCGCCAAGGGCAAGGTGATCGAGAAGCAGGACGCGCCCGCCGGCCGCATCTACATGGTGCGCAGCGGCGCGGTGAGCTGCACGCGGACCGAGTCCGGCGGCCGCCAGCGCATCACCGGCTACTTCATGAACAACTCTTCGTTCGGCGAGCGCACGCTGAGCGACGAGCGCGCGACGTGGAGCGGCACGTACACCACGCTCGCCCCGACCGACGTGCTGGTGATCGATCGTTCGGCCTTCGCCTCGGTGTACGGACAAGGCAGCGGCACGTTCGTTGCGCTGCAACGCGCGGCCGAGGAGCTGGCGCGCGCCGACCAGGCGCAGGCGAAAGCCGTCGGCGAAGGCGCGGCCGACCAGCGCGAAGAAGAGCGCCTCGAGCTGATGGTGCGCCGCCAGTCGGTGAAGGGCGGCGAAGCGCTGGTGATCGACCTCGAGCGCTGCGTGCGCTGCAACATGTGCGTCGAGACATGCGTCGCCGTGCACGAGGACCGCGTGCCGCGCCTCTCGAAGAAGGGCCACCGCATCTCGGCGGAGCTCAACCTCGCGACAAGCTGCTACAACTGCGAAATTCCCGAGTGCATGATGTCCTGCGGCTACGGAGCGATCCGCCGCGACGTCGAAGGCGTGATCCGCTTCGTGTACGACAACTGCGTCGGTTGCGCGAGCTGCGTTTCGGCCTGTCCGTACGGCGTGATTCGCTACACGCCGCCTCCGGGCGCCGGCCCCGTCGCGCCGCTCGATTCGTTCCTCGACGCGATCCCCTGGCTCGCCAAGCTGTTCAAGCGCGCGGAGCCGGCCGCGGCGCCCGCAGCGGGCGGCCCGGTGCTCAGCGCACGCGGCGAGAAGGTCAACGGCAAGTCGATCAAGTGCGACCTGTGCGCCGGCCTGCCCTTCGAAGGTTGCGTCTACAACTGCCCCACCACGGCCATCACGCGCCGCAATCCCGAGCAGCTCTTCGCCGGCGAGCGCGCCGTGACCGGCTCGATCGCTGAGGTCGTGCACGCCGATCGCAACCCCGGAGGCGGACGTGGCTGAGGCGCGCACGGCAGTCGTGTTCCGCGCGCTCGCCATGCCGGGGCGCAAGCCGCGCGGCGAGTGGAGCAGCGAGTCCATCGAAGTCGGCGCGCGCTCGAGCTGCGCGCTGGTGCTCAACGACCCCGTCGTCGCCGAACGGCACTGCGCGCTGCACCGCGAGAACGGCCGCTTCTGGGTCGAAGACCTAGGCTCGGTGACCGGCACGTGGGTCAACGGCGCCGAGCTCTCCGGCCGCCGCGAACTGGCGAGCGGCGACGGCATCGTGCTCGGCGTCTCGCGCCTGAGCGTGCAGATCGAAGCGGGCGCCGACGGCCCGCTCCTGGAGCTGCGCGTCGAAGAGGCGAGCTTCCACTACCGGCGCGCCGGCCCGGACAACTACAAGGGGCCGCGCGAGTCGTGGGTCGTCAGCGACGCCGACCGCTGGGTGCAGAGCGAAGTGCGCTTCGGGCGCATTCCGGCCGTGCGTCGCGCGGCCTGGGCCGGCGCGCTGCTGGGGCTGATCGGCGCCGTCGCACTGTTCGCCACGGACGCCGGACAACGTTGGCTGCAGCCGGCGCCGCTCGCGGGCAACCACGGCCGCGTGATCCAGGACTGCGCGCAGTGCCACGAGCACGGCCGCCCGGGCGCGGTAGCGACGTGCGTCATGTGCCACGCGAACCTGTTCCCGCGCAGCCACCCGTTCATGGACGGCGAGCGCGAGCTCGCCCTCGCCGAGCGCGGCATCGCCGCGCCCGACAACGCGTGTTTGATGTGCCACCCCACGCACCACCAAACGCAGCCGCTCGAGCTCGCCGCGAACGCCGACGAAGCGGCGCTGCGCGCGGCGTTCGGAGCTCCCGCGCGTGAGCTGGCGCGTGCGCGCATGGCCGAGCTCAGCGCCGACGCGAACGACGCGTTGTGCGCCACGTGCCACACGCAGCCGCCCTCGTCGCAATCCGACGCCACGCTCGCGCGCGTGCTCGAACTCGCCGCCGATCCGCGCCTGGCGACGGTCGGCGAGGCGTTCACGTCGCACGCCTACGGGTTCGAGCGTTTCTCGCACGCGAAGCACTTGGGCGCCAAGCCGAGCATGGACTGCGCGGTGTGCCACCAGCCGCTGGAGCAAGACGGCGGAGACGGCGCCGAGTTCGCGAGCGTGAGCTTCGAACACTGCGCGTCGTGCCACGTCGAGAGCCCCGAGCTCGCGCGCAACGTGCCCGAACGCGCCGAGATGGTGCGCGCTTCACGCTCGGCGCTCGCCGCGCGCGGCGGCGGAATCGTGGCGCTGAGCTGGCACGGCTCCGACAGCGGCAAGTGCACGCAGTGCCACGCCAAGACCAACGAGAAGCCGCTCGCGCGCGTCGAGCGCGAGAGCGTGGCGCACAGCTTCGAGCTGCGCTCGCGCAGCCACAGCGACCAGGCGCGCGCGCTCGCCGGCCACCCGCGCCAGGACTGCGCCAAGTGCCACGCGGACGCCCAGACGCTCGCCGGCGGCGAAACGCTCGCGCGGCCGTTCCTGCACGGCGCGCACGTGGCGACGCTGTTCCCAAAGAACGCCGCGGAAACAGCGGAGAGCGCGTCGCACTGCGTCGAGTGCCACGCCGGCCAGTGGGATTCGACGAGCACGGCTCAGTCGACGTCCGTGGCGCTCGAGTCCGCTTGCCAGCAGTGCCACGGCGCGGGCAATGCTCCGACGGCGCGCGAGAGCGCTCGCACCAAGCGTGAAACGACGCTCTTCTCGCACCAGGCGCACGCGCGCGTGGACGGCAGCTGCTTCGCGTGCCACGAGTTCGGCTTCGACGGCGCCAACGCCGACCCCGAGGATCCGCGCGCGACGCCGCGCCTGCGCCAGGGCGTCGAGGACTGCACCGCGTGCCACAGCTCGCACGCCGCGATCCAAGGCGGCTCGTGCTCGTACTGCCACGCGGCGAGCCCGGTGCCCGGCGAATCCGCCGACGCCGAGCAGTTCCGCGGCGAGCGTTACCTGCGCGAGGACTGGCCCGCGGGCCTGAACTTCTCGCACTTCTCGGGCGACCCGACCGGCCGCACGGGCGGCCACCGCGCGCTCATGGCCGACTCGAACGGCGCGTCGCAGTGCTTCACCTGCCACGACGAGACGAACCTGCGCGGCGCGCAGACCGTGAGCGAAGTGAAGATCCCCGACGGCCGCATGCTGCGCTGCGTCGAGTGCCACGCGCTGCAGGGCGGCTGGTTCCACTGGCAGTTGCCGCGGCCCAAGTGAACGAGCTTGTGCGGCTCGCGCCAAGGCGCGTGCCGCACGCAAGCGCGGTGAGCTGATCGTCAGGCCGCGCTAATGAGGCGCTCCTTCGGCGTGTCGTTGCGTAGGAGCGCGTCGAGGGTTCGTGGCGTGTCGCATCGCGGCGGCGCAACGCATCGCGGCGGCTGCCCCTTGCGAAGTCGCGGCGTCAGCGCTGTGGCGCCGCAGCGGAACGCAGAACGTCGAGGACTGACGCTGTGCGGCGCCTTGCAACGCGGAGCGCGCGCCGGGCGCCTACGCGTGCCGCCGGGGCTCAGCGCTTCTTCGGCGGGATGCCCGGGAACGTGCCGGGGTACTTGGCGCCGATCCAGGCGCCGAACTCGCTGCGGTAGTTGCTGCCGCGCAACGCCTTGGCCATCCGCAGCAGGTGCTCGGGGCCGGCCTTGTTGACCTCGGCCGCCTGCTGGACGCTCATCTGGTCCCGGTTGGCGCTCGAGATGCGATGCCAGTGGCAATCGAAGCACGAGGCCTCCTGGAAGAAGTTCACGTAGCTCTGCTCGTCGCGCTCGCGGCCGCGGTTGGCGGCGATGCGCCACTGGTGCGGATTGCGCTCGGTCTTGCTCGCCCCCAGCGCCAGCACACGCTCGAAGGGTTCGCGCGCAGCGGCAGGCGCGAGCGGTTCGACGCCGTTGACGCGGTGGCAGGTCGCGCAGGCCTGGTCGCCGGAGTGCTTCTGCCAACTGTCCGTGTCGAGCGCGACCACGGCGCGCACCACCGGCACGGCCTGCCCCTTGGAGGGCACGCCGATGTCGTGGCACTTGATGCAACCTTCGACCTGCTCGCGCGTGCCGATCGGCGCGCACTTGTTCGGCGCCGGATCGTGGCCGTGGCACAACGTGCAGTCGAGCACCTTGTCGTGGCGCGTGATCTCGAGCTCCGCGCCGGGCTGCGACGCGACGTGGCAATCAGCGCACTCGAGCTCTTCGCTCGGGGCCCAGGGCCGTTTGCGGCCCAGGTGCGCGCGGTGGTCGAAGGCGAGCGTGCTCGTGCGCGGGGCGGGAGCGAACGACGGCTGCGCGGCGTCGGCGCCGTGGCAAGCCGCACACGAGCGCGCGTCGTAGCTCACCGACACGAGCTCGCCGCCGCGCGGCGCGTCCTTGGGCGCGCTCGAATCCTCGAGCGAGGTCGGAACCGCGTCGACGAAGTGGCAGGTGCGGCACACAGCGGTCGTGGCCGCGCCCGCGGGCACGTGCGAGGCGTGGCGGAAGGGCTGCACGCCGATACGCGAAGGCTGCTTGTCGAGCTTGGCGCGGTGGCACTGCGCGCAGGATTGTTCGGCGCCGCCGGCGCCGTGGATCATCACGTGGCTCTGCGTCTGGAATCCGAAGCTCTGCGGATCGAAGCGCACGATGTCCTGCGTCGGCCGATTCGAAGCTTGCTTGGCGGCGCTCATCAGCTCGCCCGGCTCGATCTTGTGGCACTTCGCGCAGTGGTCGGTCTCGCCGTGCTGCGCGGACTTCCACGAGACATGGCACGTCGCGCAGGCGTCGTGCGCGTCGCGCGCCGCGAAACGCTGCCCGAGTTTGAAGTTGCCGCCGGGACCGGCCGACGCGTCCCAGGCGTGGCAGGCGAGGCAACCGTCGCGCTCGAGCGCTTCGTAGGCCTGCGGGGTCGCGACGTTGTTGCCCGGATCGACGCGGCGGCCGGCGAAGTGCTGCGCGTGGTCGAACACCGCGGCCACTTCGCTGGGTTCGCTCACCGGCGCGCCGTCCGGGCCCGCGAGCGAAGCCGAGAACTTCATGCCGACGTGGCACTGAGCGCAGCTCTTGGTGTCGAACTGCACTTCGCCGAGCGTCTGCGCGCTCGCGCGTTCGATCGCGCTGTGGCAACGCTCGCAGCCCTTGCCATCGGACATGTCCGCGGCTGTGAGGTGCGACGAGTGACGGAAGAGCGGGAACGGCTCCTGCTCGGTCCGGCGCCGCTCGGCCATGTCGCTGATCCCGTCGTTGAACGGCTCGCGGTGCTCCGACTCGTGGCACTCCACGCACAGGGCGATCGAGCGCGCGCCGGCGCTCGGCGACGGGATCACCCACGAACCGTCCGGTCCCTTGGCGTAGTGGCAGTCCGCGCAGACGAGCTTGCCTGCGGCGAGGTGCGTGCCGTGGTTGAAGCGATCGCCGCGTTCTTCGCGAGGCTGCACGCGCGCGCGAGAGACGTCGAACTTCTTCGACGCCTCCGCGTCTTCCGGCAGGTGGCAGTTGACGCACAGATCGGCGGGCCGCGGGATGTCCGCGGCGTCCGCGCCGGCGTCGTACTGGTGGCAGCCGCGGCAATCGCGCGGCTGCTCGTTCTGCGGGCCCCACTCGGCGAAGACGTGGTCCTCGTGGCGGAACCAGGCGCGCTTGGCGGCGTCTTGGCGGCGCGCCGGCGCCGCGAAGGCCGCGAAGGCCAACGCGGCGATCAGCGCCGCAAACACCCACGCCCGCGCGCCTGCCACCGTCAGAACTTCCTGCGGATCTCGACGCGCAGGCCAGCCAGGTCGTCGTCGTCCTCACGCACGCCGACCATGGCGTCCGCGCGGAAGATCCAGGCGTTGTTGATCACGAACTGGTAGCGCGCGCCGAGCGCGAACTCGTCGCCGCGCGCTCGGGCGTCGTCGCCGAAGGGGTGCTGCCCCGCGAGTTCGAGCACGATCTGTTGGCGGTGCTTGGCCGTGAACAGGCTCGGCAGGTACTCGACGCCCAGCGCCGCGCCGACCGCGTCGTGGCCGCTGTCGTCGAGCTTGGGATGGTTGGTGAGGCCGTCGGTTTCGAAGTTGATGCCCGTGTTGCGCAGCACGCCGCCCGCGGCGGCGTCGCGCGCGAGCGACTGGGGCGTGCCCGAGCCGACGAAGAAGTTGAAGTACGGCACCAGCGTGTAGGGCTGCGGCGTGCCGAACGAGTTCTCGACCAGGAGCAGCGCGCCGTCGGCCGACTCGGGACCCGGCAGGTCCTGGCCGACGTTGAGGATCAGGCGCACCGAGTTCGAGAGCCAGTGGAAGTAGCGCTTCGACCAGGCCGCCGTCAGGTTGAGGTAGTCGGCGCTCTCGTCGCCGAGCACATCGTCGGCGAAGGTCAGCGCCGCGCCGAACTCGAGGTAACCCTCGCGCGTTTCGACGAAGCCCGCCATGCCGAGGATCTTCGTGCCGCCCTCCTCGCGCCGGCCCGCGTCGAGCACCGCGCGGCTGCTGACGTCGTCGAAGCCCGCGAAGAACGTGAAGTCGGCGTTGGAGACGTCCCAGCCGGGCGAGTTCTTCGCCTGGATCGTGGTGGCGACGCCGACGAAGGCGTCTTCGAGCCACACGCCGTTCTGCAGGAACATCGGGATCAAGCCGAAGGTGAACGGCAGGTCCAGATCGTTGCGCTGGCCGGTGAGGCCTTGCCACATCGGGCCGACGTCGCCTTCGAAGAACAGCGTGTCGAGGTTGCCGTCGAGCGAGAACTCCTCGTCGTCGCCGTCGTTGCCGCCCAGATCGATGCTGGTGATCTCGCGACCCTTGTTGAGCGGACGCATGAAGGCGTGGATGCGCTCCGTGCCCGTCAGCTTGAGGTCGATGTCGAGGTTGAGCAGCGTCGCTAGGCGCGTGCGCTCATCGGCGCCGTTGTCGCTCGCGCCGACCGCGGTGCGCCAGTCGCCGTACACCATGAGGTGCGGCTGGCTCGGATTCATGTCGCCCAGGACGTTGGGGTAGTCCTTGAGCGGACCCGAGGCGTAGAGCTCGCGCCCCCACAGGTACCAGGGCTGCGGCGCGTCGATCGCGTACTTGTTGTAGGTCGCGAGTTGGTCCGCGAGGCTGAAGCCGCCCTGCGGCGCGCGGTCGGGCGTGAACTGGCCGCGGAAGTCGCCGACCTCGACGAGCTTCGCCTGCTCGTCGAAGTGCGGCGGCTCCGAGGGCGGCAGGATCGGATGCGGAGCAACCGACTGCTCGACCGATTGGGCGAAGGACGGCGCGGCGAGCAGCGCCGCGGCGAGAGCGATACGTGCGGAGGAGTTGGTGTGGGACATGGGAGCTCCTCAGCGAACCTCGAATTCCACCGTGTACGGATGGATGTCGATCATCTGCTCGTTCATCAAACGCATCATCTCCTCCGTCGCGCCGACGACCTTCATGAAGTACATCGGCTCGGAGCGACTGCGCAGACGCACGGCGAGGCGGTAGCGACCGGCCTTCTCGAGCAACTTGCCGGGCACGGTGTACTCGGCCTTGCGCTCGGAAAGCGGCGGGATGCTGCGCTGCTCCATGCGGATCAGCGGCGGGTGGTTGAGCACCGAGTTGGGCGTGCCCGCGGGGCGGATGAAGGGCAGCTGGTCGGTGTCGAACGGCACCGGCAGGTACATCTCACGGTCCGTGCCCTTGAGGTTGGTCGTGAGGAACTTCGACTGCAGGTTGAACAGCTGGTAGTCGGGTTCGATCGTGCCGGCGTGGACTTCGTCGGAGTGGTTGTCGGCCATGTCGCCGTTCTTGTCGACGTAGCCCGACTCCCAGACGCGCTTCCAACCGCCCGCGCCGTCGTCGGCGAGCAACGCGACGTTGAGCCAGATCTCCGGCTGCGCGCCGAGCGAACCCGACGGGAAGTTGTGGCCCTTGGAGATGTTCTTCACCACGTAGTGGAAGTCGAGCGAACTGCCCGCTTCGCGCGGCCCGTCGAAGAACGGTCCGTCGATGTGCGAGCCCGACTCCATCAGCACGCGGCGCTTCTCGTTGCGCGACGCCATGCGCTGCTGGTTGACTTCGATCACACGGCGCGCGTCCGCGCGGTCCTCGCGCGAGCTCCAGTCGATCTCCTTCGTGCGCCCGTCCGTGAAGGTGAACGTGGACTTGAACGTCTCCGGCGCGACCTTGCCGTCGGCGACGCGCTGTTCGAAGTCCGGCTTGGTCCACTCACGCCAGTCGAAGGCCAGCCACTCGGGGACCGAGAAGCGGTTTTCGACCATGTTGTTGTGCGGGAAGATGCCGGGGTGCGCGATCGAGTAGCCCGGACCGACGAAGGAGTGGTCGGTGTGCTTCTTGGGCTCGCCCTCGACGCCCTTGACGACGAAGCCGGGGGCGCGCATCCAGTTGTCGCCGCCGTCCGCCTTGGCGCCGAGCACCTTGCCCATGTGGCAGTCCTGGCAGGTGATTCCTTCGGCCAACGCGGGGGAATCCTTGTACTGGTCCCACACCACTTCGAGCTTGATGCCCGGGTGCACCGCGACCTGGTGGCAGCTCATGCAGAACTCCGAGGTGGAGATCTGCGAGTGTTGCTCAGGCTGCGCGTGGACCACCGAGCCCTTGGTGTCCATGCTCGCTTCGAGGCCGTACTCCTCGGTGATGCGGTCGTAGCTGGTCTTTCCGTTTTCGTCCTTCACCGGCTGCGTGGGCCCGAAGACGCGCTCGGTGATCGGCCCTTCGACGAGGTTACGCTCGCCGTTGACCTTCATGAAGTTCTGGTTGACGCGGTGGCAGGTGATGCACGTGACGCCTTCGAGCGACACCGGCTCGCGCTCGTACACCGGCACGTGGCGCTCCTCGCCCATCTGCGTGCCGACCGTCGCGTGGCAGCGCAGGCAGAACGCGCCGACCGTGCCCGAGGCCAGCGTGTTCAGCGCCTGCTCGAACTTGTGGAACATCGGCGAGATCGAGGCGTAGGCGTGCTGCGAGGTGCTCCACTCCTCGTAGATCGCGACGTGGCACGTGCCGCACAGCCGCGCCGACGGGAACTGGTTCTGCCGGCCGCCGGAGTCGTCCTGCGCGTAGAAGTCGTTGAGCACGGCGACGTGCGGATCGACTTCGGGCTGCGCGGAATCGCCGGGCTGGGCCGCGGGCGCCGCGGCGTCGGGCGCGCGCTCGGCGCGGCTCACGACCGCGGCGACGTCCGAAGTGGGCGCCAATGCCGCGATGGCGTAGGCAGAAAAACCAAGACCGGCCGCCAACAGGCCGGCCAGCGAAAGGGAGCGATGGGACATGCGCCGATCTCCGGGGGGAGGCGCCGCGGTCCGACGCAGACACGCTCTGGGCCATCCAGAGCCGCTTCTGCGCCGAAGGGAACGGTCGGGGTAGACCGCGGGGGCGAAGGGAGCTTACCCCCGTTGTCCGGAGCCCACAACGACCGCGGACAGCAACCGACGCGCGGCGCGTCGGATCAAGGCGCTTTACAGCGCTGAACGTACGGTGCCAGAGCAATTTGTCTCACGGCTTCGGTGCGCTGCGCGCACCGAAGCCGTGAGACAAATTGCTCTGGCACCGTACGTTCGGGGGTGATCACGGCGCGGTGACGAATTCGACTCCGTTGCTGAGGTTGGT
>JAEUHY010000041.1 GCA_016795325.1 Planctomycetota bacterium | reverse complement strand
GGAACTCCAGGTGGAGCGGTGAAATGCGTAGATATCTGGAGGAACACCGGAGGCGAAAGCGATCCACTGGGCCAAATCTGACGCTGAGGTGCGAAAGCTAGGGTAGCAAACGGGATTAGATACCCCGGTAGTCCTAGCCGTAAACTATGGGTACTAGGCAAGGGGGCCACCTATGTGCCTCTTTGCCGTAGCAAATGTGTTAAGTACCCCGCCTGGGGAGTATGCTCGCAAGGGTAAAACTCAAAGGAATTGACGGGGGCTCACACAAGCGGTGGAGCATGTGGTTTAATTCGAAGCAACGCGAAGAACCTTACCTGGCCTTGACATACATGGATTAGTTCCGTGAAAGCGGAATGACAGCTCTTCGGAGTCGGAACATGAACAGGTGTTGCATGGCTGTCGTCAGCTCGTGTCGTGAGATGTTGGGTTAAGTCCCGTAACGAGCGAAACCCTTATTACTAGTTGCCAGCGGGTAAAGCCGGGGACTCTAGTGAGACTGCCGTTGTCAAAACGGAGGAAGGTGGGGACGACGTCAAGTCATCATGGCCCTTATGGCCAGGGCTACACACGTGCTACAATGGCCTGTACAGAGGGGACCGAGACCGCAAGGTGGAGGCAATCCTCAAAGCAGGCCTCAATTCGGATTGCAGGCTGCAATTCGCCTGCATGAAGCTGGAATCGCTAGTAATCGCGCATCAGCCATGGCGCGGTGAATATGTTCCTGAGCCTTGTACACACTGCCCGTCAAGCCACGAAAGCGGGGAGTGCTCGAAGTCGCTTTGCTCAACCTTCGGGGGGGCGGCGCCGAAAGCAAGCTTCGTGATTGGGACTAAGTCGTAACAAGGTAGCCGTAGGGGAACCTGCGGCTGGATCACCTCCTTTCTAACGGATCATGTTAGACGTTCGGTGCTCGCAGGAGTTCGCTCCGCGCTGAGCACTGGATGGCGAAGCGTAGGTTGTTTGCACAAAGACAAGGGTCACCCTCTCTCTCATCTCTCGTCGGATCGGCGGGTCGATGCGGGCTCCACTTAGGGGCTTCGCATCTACTTGACACGAACCGGACCTGTAGACCGGGCTCGCCACGCAAGCGCGAGGCTATGTCGCCGCAACGCGACGCACACCTCGCCCGAAGTGCTTCGGCCTTCCGGGCGCTGGAGGGCCTGTAGCTCAGTTGGTTAGAGCACCCGCCTGATAAGCGGGAGGTCACTGGTTCGAGTCCAGTCAGGCCCACCACTTCTAGGGCTGACGTCACAAAACGACGTCTGCCGCCGACAGTGTGTCTGCCCAGAGCACCTGCTCCGATGTCGTACTCCGCGCCAACTGGTGCGGGTGAAACGGGGGCGTAGCTCAGTTGGTAGAGCACCTGGTTTGCAACCAGGGGGTCGTGGGTTCGAATCCCCTCGCCTCCACCAGACGGTTGCTGAACCGGTTGTGTCTGACCCAAGTTGCCGCCCAACTGGTGCGCTTGGTGTCCGTGCCGACGTTCAGGCACGACGAGAGAATGTTGAACAGGCGAAGCCGCAAGGCTCGCCGCTCTTTGAAAACAAGGTGAATCGGGAATGTGTGTGGCAGCCACGAGTTCGCCACATCCTCGCGACCGAGTGTCGCGATGCGATGTGGTCTACAGTACAAAGTGGTTAAGCTACTAAGAGTGTACGGTGGATGCCTTGGCGTCCAAAGCCGTTGAAGGACGTGGCTAAGCTGCGATAAGCTCCGGGTAGCCGCTAGCAGGCAATGATCCGGAGATTTCCGAGACCGGGAAACCGGCCGAGAGTCATGTCTCGGCGCCGCGCAAGCGGTGGGAACGCAGGGAACTGAAACATCTAAGTACCTGCAGGAAAGTAAAGCAAACGCGACTCCCCCAGTAGCGGCGAGCGAACGGGGATCAGCCCAAACCGAGTCAGTGTCAAGCTTACGGGCGTTGCTGATTCGGGGTTGTGGGAGCTACAGGTCAACCGTAATAGACCAACGAAGTTACAAAGCGTGTCGTTAGGCGAATGGCATGGGAAGGCCAGCCGCAGAGGGTGAAAGCCCCTTAGCCAAAAACGAACCGCCTTCGGTAGAATTCCCAAGTATCACCAGACACGTGGAACCTGGTGTGAATCCGGGGGGACCACCCTCCAAGGCTAAGTACTCATGGACGACCGATAGTGCAATAGTAGCGCGAGCGAAAGGTGAAAAGTACCCCGACAAGGGGAGTGAAATAGTACCTGAAACCGTACACTTACGAGCTGTCGAAGGCCTATGACCCTTCGGGGTAATGGCTGACGGCGTGCCTTTTGCATAATGATCCGGCGAGTTACTTTATCTGGCGAGGTTAAGGGTCTCAGGCCCGTAGCCGAAGGGAAACCGAGTGTGAATAGCGCGACATCCAGTCAGATGGAGTAGACCCGAAGCCAAGCGATCTAACCATGGGCAGGTTGAAGCGGATGTAACAGTCCGTGGAGGACCGAACAGGTGTGGGTTGAAAACCGCTCTGAGGACCTGTGGTTAGGGGTGAAAGGCTAATCAAGCTTGAAAATAGCTGGTTCTCCCCGAAATAGCTTTTGGGCTAGTCTTTGGTAATAGTCTGCGGGGGTAGAGCTACTGAATGGGATAGGGGTCCTCCGGGATACCCTACCTAATCAAACTCCGAATACCGCGGACCGTATCCAGGGAATCAGTCTACGAGCGATAAGGTTCGTGGACGAGAGGGAAACAACCCAGACCGCCAGCTAAGGTCCCCAATGCGTGCTAAGTGCAGTGAAGGAAGTGGAATCTCTAAGACAGTCAGGATGTTGGCTTAGAAGCAGCCATCATTTAAAGAGTGCGTAATAGCTCACTGATCGAGAGGTTCTGCGCCGAAAATGAACGGGGCTCAAGTGCGCAACCGAAGCTGCGGATTTCGTAGACCTGTTGGGTCTACGGAGTGGTAGGGGAGCGTTCCGGACGAGTGAAGGGTGACGGTAACGACGCCTGGACGTCCTGGAAGTGATTATGCCGGAACAAGTAGCGACAAAGCAGGTGAGAATCCTGCTCGCCGCAAACCCAAGGATTCCTGGGCACGGTAAATCCGCCCAGGGTTAGTCGGACCCTAAGGCGAGGCCGAAAGGCGTAGTCGATGGATGGCAGGTTAATATTCCTGCACCGGCTTGAGACGTTATCACCGATGGAGGGACGCGGGGAGAAAGGTCACAGCACTGACAGATGTGCGATGTGATTGGACCGACCGCCAAGAAAATCTCCTAGGGAGTCAAAAAGCCGTCCGTACCTAAACTGACACAGGTGGGTGAGGTGAATATCCTAAGGCGCTCGAGAGAACTGTTGTCAAGGAACTCGGCAAATTAACCCCGTAACTTCGGGATAAGGGGAGCCCTCTGAGGTGTCAAAGCCCCGGAGGGCCGCAGAGAATTGGCCCAACCGACTGTTTACTAAAAACACAGGTCTGTGCAAAGTCATAAAGACGATGTATACGGACTGACGCGTGCCCAATGCTGGAAGGTTAAGAGGAGGGGTTAGCGAAAGCGAAGCTCTGAATTGAAGCCCCAGTGAATGGCGGCCGTAACTATGACGGTCCTAAGGTAGCGAAGTTCCTTGTCGGGTAAGTTCCGACCCGCATGAATCGCGTAACGAGTTGGGCTCTGTCTCGACAGCAGACTCGGCGAACCTGTAGCCGTGGTGAAGATGCCACGTTCCCGCGCCTAGACGGAAAGACCCCGTGAACCTTTACTATAGCCTGGTATTGAGGCTTGTCCTGACGTGCGTAGCATAGGTGGGAGACGTTGAGCTCGGGCTCTTGGGTCCGAGGGAGTCATCAGTGAAATACCACTCTCGTCATGATAGGTTCCTAACCCGACACCGTGAATCCGGGTCGGGGACAGTTCCAGGTGGGTAGTTTGGCTGGGGCGGTCTCCTCCAAAAAAGTAACGGAGGAGCACGATGGTGCACTCAGTGTGGTCGGCAATCACACGACGAGCGTAAGGGTAGAAGTGCGCCTGACTGCAAGAGAGATAGCTCGAGCAGGTACGAAAGTAGGTCCTAGTGATCCGGCGGATTCCGAGTGGAAGGGCCGTCGCTCATCAGATAAAAGGTACTCCGGGGATAACAGGCTGATCACCCCCAAGAGTTCATATCGACGGGGTGGTTTGGCACCTCGATGTCGGCTCATCGCATCCTGGGGCTGAAGGAGGTCCCAAGGGTTTGGCTGTTCGCCAATTAAAGCGGTACGCGAGCTGGGTTTAGACCGTCGTGAGACAGGTCGGTCCCTATCTGGCGTGGGTGTAGGATGATTGAGGAGGTTTTCCCCTAGTACGAGAGGATTGGGGAGGACGGTCCTCTGGTGCTCCAGTTGTCACGCTAGTGGCACAGCTGGGTAGCTATGACCGGAACGGATAAGCGCTGAATGCATCTAAGCGCGAAGCCTTCTCCTAGACGAGTCATCCCAACCAGTCCCCTGGAAGACTACCAGGTTGATAGGCCGGCGGTGCAAGCATGGTAACATGCTCAGCTTACCGGTACTAATCGGACGATCGGCTTAGCCATCCCTTCTCAGAAGCGGATGCATGCGACCTCGGTTGCCTGCATAACGACTGAGAACGGTCAAAGTGTATTCCGTGTGCGCACATACAACCCGATTCACCTTTTCTTTTAATCGCCGACCGCGAGTGAGCTCTTTCACTCCGTCGAGCGGTTCGTAATCCCGGTGATCATAGGTTCCTGGCCATACCCGTTCCCATCCCGAACACGGTCGTCAAGCAGGATCCGCCGATGATATTGCCTTAGCGAGAAAGTAGGTTGTTGCCGGGGCCTTCTAACCCCCGAATGCGCTTCTGCGTGTTCGGGGGTTTTTTCTTTATCCCGGACTTGGTGCTAGTGCGTTTCGTCTGCCTCGCGTGGCTTCGGAGTGGACTTGCGCTTGGCGGCGCATCTTTGCCGTACTCGCGGGTCGCCTTTCCCTTCCTTGCGCTCGAGCGAAGGCAGATGCGCGATCCGCGGGGGGGCGCAACGCTGAATCGAAGTGGCGGGTGTCGACCTGCTCACTCGCTTACGGGGAATTCCGCGTTCAGCGCGCGCCATTCCTGAGCTCGCTTTGTCGACCTGCGCCAGCCCTGTAGCGCTACGCTTGCGGAGGCTCCACGGCGCGCCGATCTGACGCCGGGATTGTCCCCTGCGCGGTCGCTTCGTACTGCTTTGCACGTTGCCTTTAGCCGGTACTTTCGCGCTCTGTGGCAGATCGTAGCGAACATTCCTAGACATTCTCACGACACTGGGGCGCGTGCTTTGCGCTCTTCCAACGAGAGTCGCTCCTTGATTTTTGCGTGTTTCGTTTGGATTCGCGCCTGATTCGTATCAGAGTGGCAGACGGGGTCTTGTTGTTCGACTCTGGCCGCTTCGCTTGCCGCTACCGGAAGTCCCGCGAACTGACTGTGGTTGGCGCGGCTGCAAGTTGCGGTAGCCAAAAGCGCTGTACGATGACGTGGACCACAACTTCGTCCTGCACCTGAAGTTTGCCGGTGACGGCTAGGAAGTTGTTTGTGCTCACGATCGTGCGTTGACGTTCGAAAACTTGGGGCCACACGACCAAATTGATTAGCCCGGTTTCGTCTTCAAGGGTCATGAACAGGACGCCTGAAGCCGTGCCGGGGCGTTGGCGGCAGATGGCGAGCCCAGCGATGTTGATCCGCTGTCCATGTTTGCACTGGCGGAGTTCGATTGCACTTAGCAACCCATGCTGGCGTAGTTCTTCTCGGAGCGGGCCCAGTGGGTGACCAAGGTCGCTGTGCCCTTTCGCCTGGAAGTCCCAGTCGATTTCCTCCAAGCGCGTCAGCGGACGAAGACCTGGCTGCTCCGAATCGGTTGTAAAGAGCTGCGGCGGGCGTAGTGCTTCAGGACTCCGGATCTTCCAGAGTGAGACTCGACGGTGGTCTTCCAGTTCGGCGAGCGCGCCAGCCCGGGCGAGGGCCTGGAGGGCGCCTCGATCCAGGCCTGATAGCCCGGCGAATTGGTCCAGGGTGCGGTCTGTCATCTGGGATCTTGCCTGCGAAATCCGCTGCGCGTCCGTCTCCGTCAGTCCTTTGACGGTGCGCAAGCCAAGTCTCAGCGCATAACGCTGCGCGGGTTCGGCTGCCGAGATTTCCTCCCGTAGCTCTAGCGTGGAGTCCCATTCGCTGCGTAGTGCAGCGACGCCCAGAACCGCGACACCATGGCGCTGTGCATCCTCCAGCAGAGTCGCGACCGTGTAGAACCCCATCGGCTGAGCATTCAGCAGCCCGCACACGAACAGCGTGGGGTAGTGGCGCTTGATCCACGCTCCGGCGTAGCTGATCAGCGCAAAACTCGCGGCATGGCTTTCTGGGAAGCCGTACTCTCCGAAGCCGCAGATCTGCTGGAACACTCGCTCGGCGAACTCGGCCGGGATGCCCTTGCGGGTCATGCGGGTGACGAGTTTGTCGCGATGCTGCCCCATACGGCCGCTCTTGCGCCATGCGGCCATGTCTCGCCGTAGCTGATCGGCCTCGCCGGGGGTGTAGTCCGCCGCGACCATGGCGAGTTTCATCACTTGTTCTTGGAAGAGGGGGATCCCCAACGTCTTCTCGAGCACCGGTCGTAGGGACTCGTGGGGATAGTCCACCGGTTCTTCACCCCGTCGACGTCGCAGGTAGGGATGCACCATCCCGCCGGTGATCGGACCCGGGCGGACGATGCTGACCTCGATGACCAAGTCGTAGTAGTTGCGCGGTCGTAGCCGTGGGAGCATCGTCATTTGGGCGCGGCTCTCGATCTGAAAGACACCGACGGTGTCGCCCGCGCAGATCGCATCGAAGGTGTCCGGGTCTTCAGCCGGGATGCTCGCCATCGAGAGTTCGACGCCGTAGTGCTCGCGCAGCAGATCGAAGCAGCGGTGGAGGTGGTGCAACGCCCCGAGTCCGAGGAGGTCCACCTTGAAGAGCCCGAGGGCTTCCACGTCATCCTTGTCCCACTGGATGACCGTACGGCCCTCCATCGTTGCGTTCTCGATCGGAGTGAGGGTTGCGATCGGCTCATGGCCGAGCAAAAAGCCTCCTGGATGGATGGACAGATGCCGGGGGAAGTCCTCGATCTGCTCGCACAGTTCACACAAGCTCTGCGCCGTCGGCGCATCTGGATCGACGCCGACAGCGGCCAATCCTTGGCGCGTCAGTCCTTCGCCGTAGTTGAGCGCGCGCGTCAGGCGTTCGAGCAGCGAAGCTGGGAACGAGAGCGCCTTGCCGACATCGCGCACGGCCGACCGCACGCGATAGCGGATCACGTTGGCGACCATCGCGGCGTGAGTCCGGCCGTAGCGGGCATAGACGTGTTGGATGACCTCCTCACGACGTTCGTGCTCGATGTCGAGGTCGATGTCCGGCGGCTCAGCGCGCTCGCGCGAAAGGAAGCGCTCGAAGAGCAGTCCCATGCGCACCGGGTCGACGGCGGTGATTCCCAGGCAGTAGCACACCGCCGAATTTGCCGCTGATCCACGCCCCTGGCACAGGATCGACTTGTCGCGGCAGAACTGCACGATTTCGTGCATGGTCAGGAAGTAGCCGCCGTAATCGAGTTCTTCGATCAAGGCCAGCTCGCGCTCGAGCTGCGCTAGCGCATCTTGCGGCGCGCGCCCGCCGTAGCGCTGGCGCGCGCCTTCGAGCACCAACTCGCGTAGCCATTGGGACTGGCTGCGCCCGTCTGAGAGCCGCTCGCACGGATAGCGATAGCGGATTTCGCCCAACGAGAAGCGGCAACGCGCCGCGATCTCGCGCGTGGCCTCCAACGCCGGCCGGTCGTCGGCGAACAACTCCGCGAAGGCGTGCGGGCTCTTGATTCCGTGTTCAGCGTTGGCCTTCAGTCGTTGCCCCGCCTTGGACAGCTCCACGCCGTAGCGGATCGCTGTCAGCACATCTTGCAGGCGTCGCCGGTCGCTGCGGTGGTACAGCACCTCGTTGGCCGCAGCCAGCTGCGCTCCTACTCGCCGCGCTCGCGCACGCAGCAACGCCTCGCTTTCCGGCTCGTCCAGGCGCTGATGGCGTGCGCACAAGGCGTAGAACCGGTCTGTGAACGCATCGCGCAGATCACCGATGCGCTTCTCTAGGGCGGCTTCGTCCTGTTGCGCGCCTCGTGGCTCTCGCGCGAGATCCCAGAGCAGGATCGTGCGGTCCGTGTCTGCGAGCAACTCGCTCCAGCGCACGACGCACGAACCTTTGGGCGAGCGCAGCCGCCCGGCGGTGATCACCCCGCACAACTGCGCGTATCCGGTGCGGTCCATCGCGAGCAGCACCGCACGCGCGCGGTCTTCGAGCGTGAGTTGCGCGCCATGGATCAACTCGGCCCCGAGTTCGCGGGCCTTCACATGTGCGCGCACCGCGCCGTACAGGCCGTCACGATCTGTCAACGCCAAGGCGCAGAGCCCCAGGCGTTGCGACTCCTCGACCAACTCCTCGGGACGGCTTGCGCCTTCGAGAAAAGAGAAGTTGCTCTTGGTCCACAGCGCTGCGTAGCTCACGACACGCTGCCCTGCAGGAACCAACGCCGACGCACGCGATCGAAGTAGATCCACAGCAGGGCGCCGTTGTGCATCTCCGCGTAGTGGTAGTCGCGTGCGACTTCCGCCCGCCACCAGCCGCCTTGCAGCGGATACGGGCCGTGCAGGCGCAGCACCGGTCCGTGAGAAACTCCACGCAACAGCCAGCCGTCCTCTTCGTGCCGCGAACGCGACGGGAGCGGCAGTGGGTGAGCGAGCAGGCGACGCACGAGCACGGGAGGGGGTTCTGGCCGCGGCTGCGGCGGCTGCACAGCGTCCATCGGGACCCAGCAGAAACCTGCTTCGGGCAGGTGAGCGGACAAGAGTTGTGCGCGCACGACGCACCCTTCACCGAAGGCGGCGCGCAGCACGGCGAAGGCGCGTTGCGCTGCAGCGGGCTCGCGGCCTCGGGCGAGGGCGAACAACTCGCTCGTCGGCGCCAGCGCGGGAGTCGGCCGCACGCTCACGCTCAGGTGCTCTACGCTGCGGGCGAACTTCTGGCGCGCGAGCCGCAGCCGCAGCAGACGCTCAAAGTCGGCGCCGGCGAGCGTGGGCTGAGCCGGCTCGAGGCGCTCTTCGACGACGGATCCGTCTTCGAGGCGCAGGCGTAACGCCAGCGCTGCGGCGCGCTCGTCGCGCCGCGCCAAGTGTGTGAGCAGAGGGCCGAGCAACTCACCGCACAGCGCGATCAACGCCTCGAGCGAGTTGGTTGGGAAGTCCAGATCCACGGCTGCGCTGGGCCACTCGCCGGGTGGCCGCGGAGCGAGCTCACGCCGTCGCGCTCGCGAAGCCAAGGCATGGAGTTGTGCGAGGGCCTCGCCGTAACGCAGGCGCAGTCCGGCCTCCGGCAAGCGCAGGAAGTCGTCGATGGTCAACACGCCCAGTTGTTCGAGCTCCGCGCGCGTGCGCGGCTCGAGTGCAAGCCGTCGCAGTGGAACGCGCCGGGCGAAGTCGTGCTCGTCGTCCTCGCGCTCGAACACCAGCACGCGGGCGCCGCGCAGGGCCTTGGCCACCGCGTACACCCCAAAGTGCGTGAAGCCGACCACCAGCGCGCACTCCAAGCCGGCCGCCGCCAAGAGCGTGCGCGTCGAGC
The DNA here is from genome assembly GCA_016795325.1 of Planctomycetota bacterium. Classification (GTDB taxonomy): domain Bacteria; phylum Planctomycetota; class UBA1135; order UBA1135; genus WYBT01. The sequence continues at coordinate 36,908 of JAEUHY010000041.1, read as the reverse complement.
GCGCCCAACGTGTCAGCGGTGACTCCGCGGTCTGCCGCGTGCGGTGTGCCGCCGCACGGTTCGTGGTCACTTGCCCCGCGGGTCCTCGGACGGAGGTCGTGCGCTCGGCCAGCACGGCTTCGTCGCTCTCGATCCAGGCCTCCAGTCCGCGTGCATCGAGCCAGAAAACGCCCGGCTCTTCCGCACTCGGCTCAACATGCGGAGAGCGTCGGCGCAGAAGTTTGCAGGTCTGTTCCACGCCATCGGCGATCTGCTCTGCGGCGACTTCGGTCGCGCACAGTTGCGGACACAACGCCAGCGCCGCTGCGTAGCGCATGCCCGGCAACACGCCGCACGAGCGCGCCGCTTCGTTGACCGCAACGATCGCCCCGTGCGGGGCGTCGCGCTCAACCACGGCCGCCGGTTGAGCCCGCCATTGCGGACGTTGTCGGAGCAGCAACTGGAGCGCGAACGCCGGTGCATCAACGCAGGCCAGGCGGTCCACGACGGGCCTCAATGTGGCGCCAGGGCCGTGAGCGGCGTTTGTCCTTGGCTACGAACCACTCGCACTCGAAGGTCGCCAGGCTGTGCAGGTTGCCGCTCGCCGCGCGAGCGGAGTCTTCAACGGCGCGGCCGTTCGCTTGTGGCGCTGTGGGCCGAACAGCCCAGGCGTCGTTGGCGGCGCTCGTGCGGGCGCTCTCGGACTCGCCTGTGCGTTGTTCGCGGAGTTCGTGGCCGAACGCACGCTCGCCGCGCTCGCAAGGATCGTTGCTGCGCATGCTGGGCGCGACGTGCTGAGGCCGCTCGACGTCGTTCGTCGCGAACGCATCGGCTGCAAGCTCCGGTGTCGCAACTCGCTCTTGGGCAGACGTCGGCGCGACTTCGCCGCTGGTCTCGTGGCGTGCAGCCTGGCCAAGTTGTTGTGTCGAGCGCGCGCGCGCTGGCCTGCGCACCGTGGTGTCGACACGCAGGCTGACCAGGGAGCTCAACGAGGCTTGCTGCGGGTTTTTCGCCGTCAAGCACACCAGAGCGAGGTCGTGCTTCTTGGCCAAGGCGAGCAAGCGCGCTTGCATCGCCATGGGCGTGTGGACCACGCTTGTGAGGTCGAGCACAACGAGGCCGAAGGCTCCGCTGCGTGCGATCCACTCGGCTGCCAGCCCCAGGTCTGTCGAGCGCGGTAAACGGACCACCACCAATGCGTCGAGGTCGATGCCGCAGGCGTTCAGGTCCTGGGGCAGGAAGCTCGAATCCCGAGTCTGGATCCAAGCCACGTTCTCGCCACGCAGCTGTGCGTCGAGCGCCAGGCTTGCCGCGCAAGACAGGGTCGCGCTCGCCGGACCTCCGGCCAGCTCGCACAGCCGACCGGCCGCTTCACGCCAGCCCCAACTCGGAGCGCTGCTCGCGCGTCCTGTTTCCAGCGCCGAGTTGCGCAGCAGCCCCATGGAAGCGGGCCACACGGACTTCTGCCGGCTTCCTCCAGCGCCAGGGAGGTTTGCGCCAGGGACGCCAGTGCGCTCGCCGCGGGAGCTTACGTTGCCAGGCTTTGCGTCGAACGCGAGGGCGTTGATCTCGGGCACGTCGATAGGCGCGCGTTTCCATTCCATCTGCGCGCCGCCCGCGCCGCCCTCGAGCCCGCTATCGCCTTCGAGCCCAGCATCGCTTTCAGGCTCGGCCTCGCCCGCGAACCCAAAAAACACGCCGCCACTGCGGCCTGCCGCTGTGCGGTCCTTGCGCGAGGGGCGCGCCCTAGTCGGTGCCTGTGTCGAAGCCTGTGTCGAAGCCTGCGTCGAAGCCTGCGTCGGAGCCTGTTTCGAGCTCTGGGGAGGCGCCGAACTGCCCGTGCAAGTCGAGTTCGACCCAATGGAGTGCGAATCAACGGGTCTCGACCCGGTTGTTGCGGCCTGCGCTGCGGGGCCAAGCACTGCCGGGCCAAGCACTGCCGGGCCAAGCACTGCCGGGCCAAGCACTGCCGGGCCCAAAGCGTCACCCGCCTGTGCGCGTGCTGCCTCGGTCGCAGCGGCAAACGGAAGCCAAAAATCCTCGGCGCTGGCCATAACATCAGGCTACCATCGCTCTCCAGGAGCCGCAAGGCGGCGGTGGGCTTCCGGAGGCGGCAGGCCGTACGATCGCCTCGAAACCATGGGCTGCCTTCACGACCCCGGCGACCCGTTCGCGCAGGCCCGCGAGCGCGAACGCAACGCTCCGGAGCGAGCGGCTCGTCGGCGCGAGAGCGTTTGGTTTCTGGCGGCCGTGCTGCTCCACGGGCTCGTCTATTGGTTGTGCCTCGCGCCCTGGATGGGGGAGGACGAGCCCTGGCACTTCGAGTACGCCAGCCACGTCGCCGACGGCCACGCTCCCTGGGGCAGCGGACGCGTCGAGTTCTCGAACACGGCGCTTCAGACCGGTCCAGACGCGCCCTACGACGAGCGCTGGGACCATCCCTCCTCGCAACTGCAGGTGCGCCGACGGTTCGCGTCGCTCAGCGACGAAGCGATCGCCGCGCGACAGGCGCAGATCCTCGAATCGATGGAGCGCCACAGCTTCTATGAGCGCGTCGACTGGACCGGCGGCTTCGGCGGCCGACGCGACTTCGATCAGGTCCAGCCGGTGTTCACGGCGACCATACAGGATCCGGGCTACTACCTATTGCTCGGTGCATGGCTCGCGCTGTGGCCCGGCGAGGACATCGACGGACAGCTGTATTGGGCGCGCGCGCTGTCACTGCTTCTGTACGTACTGACCTGCTGGGCCGGGCTCGAGTTCGCGCGCGCGGCGTTCACCGATCGCAGCTTGGCTCTGGCCGTGGCGTTCGTCATCGCGTGGTTGCCGATGCACGCGCGCCAGGCTGCGCTCGTCAACAATGACGTGCTCGTGCGCACGCTGTCGGCGTTCGTCTGGATGGTGTGTGCGAGGCGCTTGGCAGGTGTCGCCGGTTCGCGCGAGTTCGCACTCGCCATCGTCGTCGCCCTGCTCGCTCTGTTCGTCAAGAAGACAGCCGCGACGGGTCTCGGGGTCTTGTTCCTCACGCTCGTGCTCGACACGCGGCGTGTGCGCGATGCGCGACGCATGTTGCTGTTCGCCGTCGGCGCTGTGCTCGTGCTCGCCGCCGTGATCACGTACTGGCACTTCCAGCACAGTCCTGTGCTGCCTCGCAGCGTCGCTGCGTTCCTCTTGCGCGTTGGACGCGGGGTTTCGTCGAGTGCGATGCATGAGCTTGCGACGAGCTGGATCGGGGCCTTCAACTGGTACTCGCGCCCGCTTTCCAGCCTGGCGTATGCGTCGATCGGCGGCACGATGGCGGCGCTGATGCTTGGCGGACTCGTGGTTCTCGCGCGCGGCGCAGCCGGCGTTTCGCGCGCGACGCTCTTCTTGTGCGCCCTCGGTGTCGTCGTGCAGTTCACGCTCCTGGTGCTGCGCGGCGTCGGCCACGGGCGCTATCTCATGCCCGCCTTGCTGGCGATTTCCGCGCTGCTCGCGGCCGGCGCCGTGGCCTGGGTACCCGAGCGCTCGCGGCCGCGCGCGGCGCTTGCGCTGGCCTGCGCTCTGGTCGTCTACGACGCTTGGTTTTTGTGCGCGGGATTGATTCCGAGCGAGTACGGAGTGTGGGGCGCATGAGCCGCACCACGCTCGTTCTCCTCGCCGTCGCGTTGCTCACGGCGGCGCTCGCGTTGTTGCGCGCCGGTGAACCGGCGCCGGAACTCGAGGTGCGCGCCATCCCGCACCAAACTCAGTTCGGCCGCATCTTTCCGGGCTTTGCCGCCGGGCAGGTGTTCCGCTGCGCGGGACCGATTCGGCGCATCGATGTCGCATTCGTCCCGCTCGGCGGCGAGCCGACGCCGCTCGAGTTCACGCTGCGCGCCGACGGTCCCGACGGCGAAGTGTTGCGCAGCGCCAGGCTCAGCCCGCGCGATCTGCCCAGTGCAGATGCGTGGGTCGCGATTTCCTTCGAGCCGGTGGAGCACGCCAGCGGGCAGTATCACTTCTCCCTCGCCAGTTCGCAGCCTTCGTCCCATTCGCCGTGGGTGCGCTACCGCGCGGTGTCGCACATCGTGCGGCCGTGGGGAACGCAAGTGCTCGGCGACACGGCGCGTGAGTTCGAACTCGCGCTGCTCCCGCACGGTGATCTGCGCGCGCTCGCACTCGCCGTCGACGGGTTGGATGCGGCCGCTGCGCCGGCGAGCGCCGAGCTCTTCGATCCCCGCAGCGGCGAACTCGTCGCGCGCGCGGAAGTGCTGCAGCGTTCTCCGCAGGCGTCTGCGTGGGCGTTTTTCACGTTCGCGTCGCCCTGGTCGGGGGCGCGTTGGCGGCCGTGGACCGTGCGGCTCCAACTTCCGCCCGACGCGCGTGTGATCGGCGACGCCGCTGGGCCGTCGCTGATTTCCTTCCACGCCGGCGAAGCGCTCGACGGGCAACTCGCCGGCGCGACCGTCGCTTCGAACTTGCTTCCCGATCGCGACCTCGTGTTCCGCGCCTGGGGCGACCTCACGCACGAAGGCCTGCGAGGACGCGCACTCGCTCGACTGGGGTGGCGGGCGCCGTGGATCGCGTTGCTGTTCTTGCTCGCGGCCGCAGCGCTGGGGCGGACCTTGGCCGGTGCGCGCAACTCCGCCTGAGGTCGCCATGGACATCGTCGTCGTTCACCCGCAGATCCCGCACAACACCGGCTGCATCGCCCGACTGTGCGCGGCTACCGGCAACGCTCTGCACTTGGTGGAGCCCTTGGGGTTCAGTTTGGCGGATCGGTACCTCAAGCGGGCCGGATTGGACTACTGGCCGCAGGTCGAACTGGTCGTGCACGCCGACTGGGAGCAAGCCTGCGCCGAATTGGCGCAGCGCAGCCCTCGTCCGATCAGCTCGCGCCTGAGGCTGTTCACCGGATTGGGCGGTCAGAAGCTCTTCGACGTGCCGTTCGAACCCGACGACGTGCTCGTGTTCGGCTGCGAAGCGGACGGTCTGCCGAGCGAGTTGCTCGCAGCGCACGCGACCCGGCGCGTCTACGTGCCGGTCGCGCGCGGCGTGCGAGGGCTCAATCTCGCCAACGTGGCTTGTCTGGGCGTTTATACCGCGATGGTCCGCGCCGGCGTGCCCTTGCCCGACAACGACGGGAGCTACGAAGCCCATCCGCTCGCCAACGAGGACATCTGGCCACTCTCCCGTGCACGGCGCAGTTCGCCGCCGAGTTGAGCGTGCGCGCGCGTTCGGAGCGTTGCGCCCAGCAAGTGTTTTTGCGACAGCGTGTGCGCGCGCGGTCGGGGCTACAGGAGCGCTCTCTTGATTCCGACGCGGGCGGAACGTAACCAAGAGAGATCCACCATGGCCCAAATATTCCATCCGAGCACGAACACGCTCTCGAAGGTGTCGATCTTCGGCGGCGTGTTCTTCGTGTTCGGGGCGTTGTGGCTGGCCTCCGAGATCAATCGCTCGTCCTACGTCACGCAGGCGGGTGTGGTGCGAGCGCAGCCTGTGGCGTTCGGTCACAAGCACCACGTCGCAGGACTGGGCATCGACTGCCGCTACTGCCACACCAGCGTCGAAGAAGCTGCCTTCGCCGGCATCCCGTCGACCAAGACGTGCATGACCTGCCACTCGCAGATCTGGACCGAGGCGCCGATGCTCGAGCCCGTGCGCGCGGCGTTCCGCGAGGATGCGTCGATCCCCTGGACGCGCGTCCACGACTTGCCGGACTTCGCGTACTTCGACCACTCGATCCACCTCGCCAAGGGCATCGGCTGCCAGTCGTGCCACGGGCAAGTGGACCAGATGCCGCTCGCCTGGCGCGAGCACTCGCTCAACATGGAGTGGTGTCTGTCGTGCCATCGCGAGCCTGAGAAGCACGTCCGGCCGCCGAGCGAGGTGTTCAACATGAACTACGTGCCGGAGCGTCCCCAGAGCGAACTGGGGCCGGAACTCGTGCGCCAACTCCACATCCAAGGCCGCACCAACTGCTCGGCCTGCCACCGATGAGCCACACCACTCCTACGGCGGCGAACGACGCGCCGCGCACCGGACCCTGGCGCAGTCTCGAGGAGCGCGCCGCACGTGTCGGCGGCAGCGAGCCCGAGCACTCGCACGAGCACTCGCACGAGCACGATCAGGATCACGATCACGCCGCGCCGCGTCCTTCGAACGCGTTGCTCTCCAGCGTCGAAGTCGCGCGCCGAGATTTCCTGCGTGTCATGGGCGGCTCGCTCGCCGCGGCTGGCGCCGCCGCCTGCACGCGCCAACCCGACGAGCGGATCCACGCCTACGGTGCGAGCCCAGAGGCTCTGATCCCCGGCAAGCCGCTCTACTTCGCCACCGCGATGCCTTGGGCGAGCGGCGCCCTGGGGCTGCTCGTCGAGAGCCACATGGGACGTCCGACGAAGGTCGAAGGCAATCCCGACCATCCGGCCAGCCTCGGCGCCACGGACGCGTTCGCGCAGGCCTCGGTGCTCGAGTTGTACGACCCCACCCGTGCGCAGTTGGTGCGGCGCAACGGAGCGATTTCGACTTGGTCGGCGTTCCTCGACGAATTCAGCGCGTTGCTCGAAGCGCAGCGCGCGAGCGGCGGCGTAGGCCTGCGCATCCTGACGCCGACGGTGGTTTCGCCGACGCTCCACGCGCAACTCGTCGCGTTGCTCAAGACGTTTCCCAGCGCCGTGTGGACGCAGTGGTCCGCGCACAATCGCGACCGCGCACGCGCCGGCGCGCTCGCCGCGCTGGGCGTCGATGTGGCTGCCCACCCGGATCTCTCGCGCGCCAAGGTCGTGCTCTCGCTCGACGACGATTTCCTCGCGGGCCCCGGAGGCGTGCGCAACGCTCGCGCCTTCGCGGCCGCGCGGCGCGCGCGCCGCGACACGCAGTCGATGCTGCGGCTGTACTGCGTCGAGTCGAGCGTTTCGATCACCGGCGCGGCCGCGGATCACCGCCTGCCTGCGCGCCCCAGCGTGCTCGCTGCGGTGGCCGCGCGGATCGCCACAAAGGTCGGCGTCGCGACCGCGGCACTGCCGCTCGCGCCCGAACACGAGCGCTGGGCTGACGCGGTTGCGGCCGACCTGCTTGCGCACCGCGGCGAGTGCGTTGTGCTCGTCGGACTCGAGCAGGCGCCCGGACTGCACGCACTCGCGCACGCTGTGAACCACGCGCTCGGCGCCGTGGGCCAAACCCTGCGCTACACCGAGCCCGTGGAGTGCGCCTCGGTCGACCAGGGTGCGGAGTTGCGCGCGCTGGTGGGTGACCTGCAGGCAGGACGAGTCGAACTGCTCGTCGTGCTCGAGGGCAACCCGGTGTACGACGCGCCGGCGGACCTCGGGCTGCGCGACGCCTTCGCAAAAGCGCGCGTCCGCGTCGCTCTGTCGTTGTTCGACAACGAGACCACCCAGCTCTCGAACTGGCACGTGCCGGCGACGCACTTCCTCGAGTCCTGGAGCGACGCGCGCGCGTTCGACGGCACGATTTCCATCGTCCAGCCTCTCATCGCTCCTTTGTACGGCGGCAAGAGCAGCCACGAGTTGGTGGCGGTGATGGCGGGCGCTGCGACCGCGAAGGCTTACGACCTGGTGCGTGCGCACTGGCAGTCGCAGCACGAGGACGACGACTTCGAGAGCGCCTGGAAGCGCGCGTTGCACGATGGACTGCTCGCGGGCAAGCGCTTCTCCGCGCGAAGCGTCGCGCTGGCGAACGCTGCGACCAAACTTGCGGTGGCGACCGGCGATGGGCTGGAGTGGGTGCTGCGCACCGACGACTCGGCTTACGACGGACGCTTCGCGGCGAACGCGTGGCTGCAGGAATGCCCGCGGCCGCTGACCAAGCTCACGTGGGACAACGCTGTGCTGATCGGCGTCGCCAGCGCAGAACGCGCCGGCCTCGCGAGCGGCGATGTCGTCGCGCTCACGATCGACGGCGCGCGCTTGGAGGCGCCGGTGTGGGTCACCCCGGGGCACGCCGAGGAGTGCATCACGTTGCCGCTCGGATACGGGCGCACGAGCGCTGGCCCGATCGGGACGGGAGTGGGTTTCGACGCGTACGTGTTCACGCGCCGGAGCGGCGCTTGGAGCGGCGCCGGCGCCAAACTCGAGCGGCTCGAGCGCAAGCACGAGTTCGCTCCCGCGCAGGAGCACCACGACATGGAGCGCCGCGACCTGGTCCGCACGCTTCCGCTCGGCGCGCTCGACTCCGCCAAGGTCCATCCCGCGCTTGCGCACGGCGAGACGTCGTTGTATCCGCCGCACGCCTACAACGGCGTGGCGTTCGGCATGGTCATCGACCTCAACTCGTGCATCGGCTGCAACGCGTGTGTGATCGCGTGTCAGTCCGAGAACTCGATCCCGGTCGTGGGCAAGGAAGAGGTGATCAACGGGCGCGAGATGCACTGGCTGCGCATCGACCGCTACTACGAAGGTGATCCATCCGATCCGCGTGTGCTGCTCCAGCCGGTGCCCTGCATGCACTGCGAGGCGGCGCCGTGCGAGGTGGTGTGCCCGGTCGGCGCGACGACCCACAGCCCGGAAGGTCTCAACGAGATGACCTACAACCGCTGCGTCGGCACGCGCTACTGCTCGAACAACTGCCCGTACAAGGTGCGGCGCTTCAACTTCCTCGCCTACGCGGACCTGGAGACGGAGAGCCTCAAGCTGCAGCGCAACCCCGACGTGACCGTGCGCACGCGCGGGGTCATGGAGAAGTGCACGTACTGCGTGCAGCGCATCCAGGAGAAGCGCATCGGAGCGCGGCGCGAGGGGCGTGAGGTGGGCGGCGACGAAATCGTCACCGCGTGCCAGCAGGTCTGCCCGGCGCAGGCGATCACATTCGGCGACATCAACAATCCTCAGAGCGCCGTGGCCAAGTTGCGCACCGAGCCGCACCACTACGGCCTGCTCGAGGAGCTGAACACCAAGCCGCGCACGACGTACTTGGCCAAGGCTTCCGCCCCCAATCCGCAACTCGTGGCTGGCACGGGGGAGGCACGATGAGCTCGGCCAAGCCCACAGGCGCCGCCTCCGGCGCGCCGGTCATCGGTCCGGGCCACTCGCTGGCGTCGGTCACCGATCAGATCAGCAAGATCGTACTTTCGCGCCAGACCCCGACCGGCTGGTTCATCGGGCTGGGCGTCGCGATGCTCGGTGTCGGGGTGCTCATCACGGCCATCGGCTGGCTCCTGTGGTGGGGCCTGGGCGTGTGGGGCATCAACCAGCCCGTCGGCTGGGGCTTCGCGATCATCAACTTCGTCTGGTGGATCGGCATCGGTCACGCCGGCACGTTGATCTCGGCGATCCTGTTGCTCCTCAAGCAGGAGTGGCGCACGTCGATCAATCGTTTCGCTGAAGCGATGACGTTGTTCGCGGTGATGTGCGCGGGAGTGTTCCCGCTCCTGCACGTCGGTCGCCCCTGGCTCGCGTACTGGCTGCTTCCGTATCCCAACACCATGGGGATGTGGCCGCAGTTCCGCAGCCCGCTCTTGTGGGACGTGTTCGCGGTCTCGACCTACGCGACCGTCAGCGCGCTGTTCTGGTACGTCGGCCTGATTCCCGACCTCGCGACGCTTCGCGACCGCGCCAAGAGTTTGGTTTGGAAGCGCATCTACGGCGCGTTGGCGCTCGGGTGGCGCGGCGCTGCGCGTCACTGGGAGCGCTACGAAACGGCGTACGGCTTGCTCGCCGGTCTCGCGACCCCGCTGGTGGTCAGCGTGCACACGGTGGTCAGCTTCGACTTCGCGGTGTCCGTGATTCCCGGCTGGCACGCGACGATCATGCCGCCCTACTTCGTTGCGGGCGCGATCTTCTCGGGCTTCGCGATGGTGCTGACGCTCGCCATCCCGATCCGCCGCATCTTCGGCCTCGAGGACTTCATCACCATGAAGCACCTCGACAACATGGCCAAGGTCATCCTCGCGACGGGCATGATCGTCTGCTACGGCTACGCGATGGAGGCGTTCTTCGCCTGGTACTCGGGCTCGCCGTACGAGCGGTACATGATCGTGAACCGCATGCTCGGGCCCTACGGATGGTCGTACTGGGCGCTGATCACATGCAATTTGCTCGTTCCGCAATTGCTCTGGAGTTCGGCTGTGCGCCGGAACATCGCCGCGCTGTTCGCCATCGCGATCGTCGTCAACGTCGGCATGTGGCTGGAGCGCTTCGTCATCGTCGTCACGAGCTTGCACCGCGACTACCTGCCCTCGTCGTGGGGCATGTACTACCCGACGGTGTGGGACTGGGCGCTGTACATCGGGACGATCGGGTTGTTCTTCTTCCTGCTGTTCTTGTTCATCCGCTTCTTGCCGATGATCTCGATCTTCGAGATGCGCACGCTCGTCCCCGCGACGGGTGAGGAGCCGCCGAAGAAGGGACTGCACATCGCCGCAAGCGCGGGGCCGTCTGGGGAGGCGCGTCGGCCGTGAAACCCAAGTTTCCGATCTACGGTTATCTGGCCGAGTTCCACGACGGCGCCGAGTTGCTCGCAGCCGCGAAGAGTTCGCGTGCAGCCGGCTACACGGTGATGGAGGCGTACACGCCCGTGCCCATGGAGGAAGTCGCCCACACGCTCGGCTTCCGCACCTCCCTCCCGTGGATCGTGCTCGCCGGAGGCGTGCTCGGCGCGTGTGTTGGCTTCGGCCTGCAGTACTGGACGAGCGTGATCGACTACCCGATGAACATCGGCGGTCGGCCGATGAACTCCTGGCCGTCGTTCATCGTCGTCACGTTCGAGATGACGATCCTCTTCGCGGCCGCGTCGGCCGTGCTGGGCATGTTGTGGCTCAACGGACTGCCGCAGCCGTACCACCCGGTGTTCAACGTGCCGGCCTTCGAGCTCGCGAGCCGCAATCGCTTCTTCCTGATGATCCTCTCGCGCGACCCGCAGTTCGACATGGCGGGCACCAAGAGTTTCATGGACGGTCTGGGTGGTCTGTCGGTCAAGGAGGTCCCGCACTGATGCGCGCAACACTCTCAATCCGAAGCGTGGCCATGGCGCTCGCGCTGTGCGGCGCGTCGGCGTGTCGACAGGACATGCACGATCAGCCCAAGGGCGAGCCCATGGAGGCCAGTGTGTTCTTCGCCGACGGACGTGTGGCGCGTCCGCTGCTAGATGGCGTCGTCGCGCGCGGCGAACTCGACCTCGATCCGCACCTGCACACCGGCAAGGTCGGCGGACAACTCGTCGATACGTTCCCGTTCGCGATCGACGCCGCGGCGCTCACGCGCGGCCGAGAGCGCTACGGGATCTTCTGCGCGCCGTGCCACGACGCAGCCGGACTCGGCGAAGGAATGATCGTCCAGCGTGGGATGAAGCGTCCGCCCTCGTTGCACATCGATCGCTTGCGACAGGCGCCCGCCGGCTATTTGTTCGACGTGATCACCAACGGCTATGGGGCGATGTACGACTACTCCGACCGCATTCGCCCCGAGGATCGCTGGAAGATCGTGGCCTACATCCGCGCGCTGCAGCTGTCGCAGAACGCGACGCTCGCGGACGCGCCGGCGCAAGAACGCGCGCGCCTGGAGGCCCAATGAACACGCCCGTCGCAATTGACTTCGGTCAGCGTCTCGAGCGTTGGCGCAACGTGGCCTTTGTGGTCGGTGCGCTCGGGCTCGCGGCCAGCGGTTACGCGTGGTTCTCGGATCGAACCGAGTTCACGCGCATGTGGCTGATCGCGTTCCTCTACTGGCTCGCGATCCCGCTCGGCAGTCTCGCGCTCTCGATGCTGCACTACCTCACGGGCGGCGGCTGGGGGCTGGCGATCCAGCGCTGGATGCAGGCCGCCATGCGCACGCTCCCGCTGCTGGCGCTGTTCTTCGTGCCGATCGCGCTGGGCATGCACGAGCTCTACGAGTGGACGCACGCGGACGTCGTCGCCAAGGACGAGTTGCTGCAGTTCAAGGCGCCGTACCTCAACTCGACCGGCTTCCTGGTCCGCGCCGGCGTGTTCTTCGCCGTGTGGATCGGTCTCGCTGCGTTGCTGGGCGCTGGCGCCAAGCGGTTCGACGCCGGCGGTGGCGAGGGTGCGCTCGTTCGCTTACGCACGATTTCAGGCCCCGGGCTGGTCCTGTACTTCCTCGCCATGACGTTCGCGGCGATCGACTGGGCGATGTCGATCGAGCCGCACTGGTTCTCGACCATCTACGGCGTGGTGTTCATCATCGGGCAAGGACTGGCCACGCTGGCCTTCACGATCCTGCTCTCGTCGCAGGCCGCCGACAGCGCGCCGCTCAAGGGTCGCTTGTTGCCGGTTCACGTGCACGATCTCGGCAAGCTGATGTTCGCCTTCGTGTTGCTGTGGGCGTACGTCAATTACTCCCAGTTCGTGATCATCTGGTCGGCGAACTTGGCGGAGGAAACCCCCTGGTACCTCAAGCGCATGCACGGCGCCTGGGGCGCGGTCGCGATCACGCTGATCGCGCTGCACTTCGCGTTGCCGTTCCTGGTGCTGCTCTCCAAGACGGTGAAGCGCAACACGAAGCTGCTCGGCGGCATCGCTGCGTTCATGCTGCTCATGCGCCTGGTCGACCTCGTCTGGTACATCGGTCCGGCGTTCGGGCACGGCACGCATGCCCCGATGCACGTGCACTGGAGCCTGGCGACGTCCTTCGTCGGCATCGGCGGGATCTGGTTCGGCGTGTTCGCGACGCAGCTCAAGAACCGCCCCTTGACCTCGCTACCCGAACCCGACCCGCACGCGATGGCGGCGGCGCACCACTAAAGATGGAACACGGCAAGCATTCCCAGGGCGGCTACGAGCGCAGCGACGCGCTGCTGAAGCCCATCGTGGTTTTCACGCTCGTGTTGGCGTTGCTCGTCGCGGCGTCTTTCGGGGCCATGCGTTGGCTGTTCACGGTGTTGGAGGAGCGCGAGCGCGCGGCCGACACGGCGCCGCATCCGATGGCGCAACCCGTCGAGCCTCCGGCGCCGCGCCTGCAGCGCGAGACCTCGGCGGATCTGATCGCGCACCAGGAGCGCGAACTCCAACTGACGACCCGCTACGAGTGGGTTGATCGCAGCACAGGCGTGGTGCGAATCCCGGTGGAGCGCGCGATCGAACTGACGTTGGAGCGCGGGCTGCCGACGCGCGAAACGAGGAAGTGATGAGAACTCTCTTGGGTTTGGGGCTGGCGGCCCTGGGCGCGCTCGCCTCGAGCGCGCCCGCGCAACGCCTCGACGCTTACCAGCGTTTCGAGGGCGCCGAGGATGTGGGCATCGACCAGAAGCTAGGCGCCAAGCTGCCGCTCGGGCTGGTGTTTCGCGACGAGCACGGCGGTCGCTTCGAGTTGGGCGACGCCTTCGAGGACCGCCCCGTCGTGATCGCGCTCGTGTACTACGAGTGCCCGATGCTGTGCACTCTGGTGCTGAACGACCTGGTCAGCGCGATGCGCGGAGTTCAGCTCGAGTTGGGCGAGGACTACTCGATCGTGACGGTCAGCATCGACCCCGCGGAAGGTCCGGAGCTGGCCGCGACGAAGAAGCGCCGCTACCTGGGCGAACTCGACGGCGCCCGTTTCGCCGATGCGGCGGCGGCCGAGCGCTTCAAGGGCTGGCGCTTCCTGACGGGCGACGAAGAGAACGTGAAGGCGCTCTCGGACGCGCTCGGCTTTCGCTACGCCTACGACGCCGAACGTGACGAGTACGCGCACGCCGCGGGCGTGATGGTGGCGAGCGCCGAGGGCGTCGTGACGCACTATCTCTACGGGATCGGTTACGACCCTCGTGATTTGAAGCTCGCGCTGGTGGACGCCGGGCGCGGTCAAGTCGGCTCGCTCGTCGACCAGATCGTGTTGCGCTGCTTCCACTACGACCCGTGGGAGGGGCGCTACGGCTTCGCCATCCTCACGGTGTTGCGCGGCGCCGCGCTGCTCACGGTCGGTGCGATCGCGGTGTTCGTCGTGCGCAACTTGCGCAACGACCGTCGCCGGAAGGCCACTGCCGGAGCCGCAGCATGAACCCGCTCTCCGGTATCTTCGCCTTGGCAGTCCAGACCTACCCCGGATCCGGAACGGCGCCGCTCTTTCCGCCGAGCGCGTCCACGATCTCAGGGGAGGTCGACGCGCTGTACTGGTTCCTGATCGGCGTGTCGGTGTTCTTCTCGGCGCTGATCTGTGCGCTCGTGATCGGATTCAGCGTGCGCTTCCGCCGTCGCCCTGGCGTGCACGCCACGCCGATCGAGGGCTCGCTTCCGCTCGAGTTGCTGTGGACGATCGTTCCGCTCGGGATCGCGATGGTGATCTTCATCTGGGGTGCGAAGGTCTACTTCCGCACGGTGAAGGTCCCCTCGAACGCGATGCAGATCGAAGTCACCGGCAAGCAGTGGATGTGGAAGGTTCAACATCCCACTGGCCAGCGTGAGATCAACGACCTCCACGTCCCGGTCGGCGTACCGATCAAGCTGCGCATGATCAGCGAGGACGTGATCCACTCGTACTTCATCCCGGCGTTTCGCATCAAGCGCGACGTGGTTCCGGGGCGCTACTCCACTGCGTGGTTCGAGGCGACGGAGCCCGGCGAGTACCACCTGTTCTGCGCCGAGTACTGCGGCACGAAACACTCGCAGATGATCGGGCGCGTCTACGCGCTCGATCCGGTCGATTACCAGCGCTGGCTGTCGGGAACTGTCGCCGGCGAGACGCCCAAGCAGGCGGGCGAGAAACTCTTCGCCAGCTTGCGCTGCGACACGTGCCACAACACCCAGTCCGGCGCCCGCGGGCCCGATCTCGCGGGTCTGTGGGGTTCGGAAGTCGCGTTGCGCAGCGGCGGCACGGTCCGCTTCGACGCCGACTACGTACGTGAATCGATCCTCAATCCCGCCGCCAAAATCGTGAAGGGCTACGAGCCCCTGATGCCCAGCTACTCGGGCCAAGTCAGCGAGGAGCAACTGCTCGCGTTGATCGCCCACCTCGAGTCGCTCTCAGCGCCCCAGGGCGCGAAGGACAGGCCATGACTGCGCCCAGCGCTTCCGCAGCGCCCTCGTTCGCTCCGCGCGACAATTATCTGACCGCCGACTACTCCTGGCGCTCGTGGTTGCTCACGGTCGACCACAAACGCATCGGAATCCTGTACCTGCTGTCGGTGACGGGGTTCTTCTTCCTGGGCGGCCTGTTCGCCGTTCTGCTGCGGCTCGAACTCGCGACGCCGCAGGGCGACCTCGTGCAGGCGGAGACCTACAACAAGCTCTTCACCATGCACGGCCTGGTGATGATCTTCTTCTTCCTGGTTCCGTCGATCCCAGGCGTGCTCGGGAACTTCTTCGTTCCGATCATGATCGGCGCGAAGGACATGGCCTTCCCACGGCTGAACTTGCTGTCGTGGTACGTGTACATGATCGGCGGCTTGGTGAGCTTCCTGGCCATCATCACCGGGGGCGTCGACACGGGCTGGACCTTCTATGCGCCGTACTCGAGCACCTACGCGAACTCCAACGTTGCGCTCACGGCGGTCGGCGTCTTCATCACCGGCTTCTCGTCGATCCTGACCGGGCTCAACATCATCGTCACGGTGCACAAGATGCGTGCGCCGGGCATGACCTGGTTCCGCATGCCCCTGTTCGTGTGGGCTCACTACGCAACGAGCGTGATCATGATCCTCGGCACGCCCGTGCTGGCGATCACGATCCTGCTGCTGGCGCTCGAGCGCCTGTTCCACATCGGGATCTTCGACCCCAAGCTCGGCGGCGATCCGGTGCTGTTCCAGCACCTGTTCTGGTTCTACAGCCACCCGGCGGTCTACATCATGATCCTGCCGGCGATGGGGGTGATCAGCGAGTTGGTGGCCGCGTTCTCCCGCAAGCGCATCTTCGGTTACTCGTTCGTGGCCTTCAGTTCGCTGGCCATCGCCGTCCTGGGATTCCTTGTGTGGGGACACCACATGTTCCTCAGCGGACAGTCCGTCTACGCGGGCGTGGTGTTCAGCGTATTGAGCTTCCTGGTGGCGATCCCCAGCGCTGTGAAGGTCTTCAATTGGTCGGCCACCCTCTACAAGGGCTCGGTCCAACTGTCGACGCCGATGATGTACGTGATCGGCTTCCTGGGGCTCTTCACGATCGGCGGACTCACCGGCCTGTTCCTCGCCTGCCTGGGATTGGACGTCCACGTCCACGACACGTACTTCGTGGTCGCGCACTTCCACTACATCATGGTGGGAGGCGCCGTGATGGCGTTCCTCGGCGGCCTCCACTACTGGTGGCCGAAGATGTTCGGGAAGATGTACCCCGAGGCGCTCGGCAAGTTCTCCGCGGTGGTGGTGTTCATCGGCTTCAACCTGACCTTCTTCCCGCAGTTCTTGCTCGGATATCTGGGCATGCCGCGCCGCTACCACGCGTATCCCGAGGAATTCGGGGTGCTCAACGTGCTCTCCTCCGCGGGCGCATCGATCCTCGGCATCGGCTATCTGTTGCCCATGGCGTACCTGCTTTGGTCGCTGCGCTACGGACCGGAAGCCGAGCAGAATCCTTGGGGCGCCAAGGGCCTTGAATGGGAGAAGGCGCCGACGCCTCCGCCCACGTTCAACTTCGACGCCACGCCGATCGTGACGCAGGAGGCGTACGCGTACGCCGACGATCTGCCTCCCGAAGAGTCGCGCACCCAGGCTCGTCTCGTCTAAAGGACCCCCGATGTCGGATTCCCATGGCGGCCACGGTGCGCTGGCGCACCATTTCGAGGATCTCGAGCAGCAGCGCGAGGCCCACACGCTCGGCATGTGGGCCTTCCTCGTCACCGAGATCCTGTTTTTCGGCGGACTCTTTGCGGCCTACGTCGTCTACCGCTCGGCGTACCCCGAAGCCTTCGCCAACGCCAGCAATCAACTCGACCCAGTGCTCGGGGGCATCAACACGGCCGTGTTGATCGGCTCGAGCTTCACCATGGTGCTCGCGGTTCATGCCGCTCAGCAGCGGCGCAAGTGGGCGATCTTCGGCTGGCTGTGGACCACGATCGTGCTCGGCACGGCGTTCCTCGGCGTGAAGTACGTCGAGTACCACCACAAGTGGGAGCACCACCTGATTCCCGGCCCGAACTTCCTGTTCGAGGGGCAGCCTGGCGGTTCGGAGCAATTGTTCTTCGCGCTCTACTTCTCCATGACCGGGCTGCATGCGTTTCACATGGTGATCGGCGCTGGGATCCTGATCTGGCTCAGCGTGCTCGCGCTCAAGGGCCGCTTCGACGAGCCGGGCCGCAACGCGGTGGAGATGGCGGGGCTGTACTGGCACTTCGTCGACCTCGTGTGGATCTTCCTGTTTCCGTTGCTCTACCTGCTCGGGAGACACCAATGAGCGCCTCTCACGACGCTGCCCACGCTGACCACGGCGGCGCCGGCCTCAAGCTGTACTTCGCTGTGTTCGCGGCGCTCCTGGTGGGCACGTGGCTGACGGTGTGGGTCGCGGGCCACGACTTCGGGGTCTGGAACACGCCGATCGCGCTTGCGATCGCCTGCACGAAAGCCGCACTGGTGCTGCTGTACTTCATGCACGTGCGTTGGTCGTCCCGCGTGGTCTGGATGGCGGCTGCGATCGGTTTTGTGTTCCTCGCGATTCTGCTGGCCTTCACGGTGAGCGATTACGCCACGCGCGAGTGGCTCGAGATCTACAGCGCCCCGCTCAAGGGGCGCTAGCAGACGAGCCGGGCGGCCGGCGTCGAAACAGGCGGCTGCGGTCGCCTGCGGCTATGCTCGCCGGAACCCATGGACGCCGAGCTGCCTGACGACGCGCTTCACAACGAACGCGCGCTGCGCGCGCTGCTCGATTCGATCGATGGCGTGGTCTTCGAGTACGACCTCGAGTCGGACCGCTTCATTCTGGTGCGCGGTCGCGGCGACGCGCTGCTGGGGTACTCGCCGGAGGAGTGGTGCACTCCCGGTTTTTGGCCGGCGCACGTGCACGCCGAGGATCTCGCTCGTGCGCACGGGTTCTGCCTGGAGTCCATCGCCGCGCAGCGCGACCACCAGTTCGAGTACCGCATGATCGCCAAGGACGGTCGTGTGGTCTGGATTCACGATCACGTTTCGCTGGTGCGGCGCGCCGGTCGGCCGAGCGCGCTCCGAGGCGTGATGCTCGATGTGACGGAACGGCGGGCGCAGGAGGCGCGCCTCGCGCGCACCCACGAGCGTTTCGCCGGACTGCTCGACCAGTTCGGTTCGGGCCTGCTGTTCGAAGACGACCAGCGACGCGTGGTGTACGCCAACCGCGCGCTGTGCCACACGTTTCGAGTCGAGTCGCCTTCCGAGCTCATCGGCCGCGACGGCCCGACCGTGCTCGCGCAGCTCAAGGGCGCCTTCCTCGATCCGGAGTTCGTCGAGCGTCACGTCGAGGAGTGGATCGCGGCTCGTCAGCCGATCGCCGGCGTCGATCTGCGGCTGCGGGACGGGCGCATTCTGGAGTTCAGCTACACGCCCTTCGAACTTCACGGTGAAGCAGCGGGGCATCTGTGGCAGTTCGTCGACGCGACCGGTCGACGTCGCGCCGACCTGGCGCTGCGCGACGTGAGCGCTGCGACCGCCTCGCTCTCCGGCGCGGAGTTCTTCCGAGTCCTCGTGCGCGAACTCGCGCGAGCCCTCGGCGCTCGCTCCGCGTTCGTCACCGAGTGCACGGGAACGGACGCGAGCTCCATGGTCACGCTCTCGATCTGGAGTGACGGGGACTGGCGGGAGAACCGACGCTGCGAGGCGCAGGGCGGTCCGTCCGCCCTGGCCCGCGACGCGGGCGAGTATTTGTGCGACGGAGTGCTCGCCACGCGCTTTCCGGGCCACTTCCTCGTGAGCGAGATGGGCGCGCAGAGTTACGTCGGCGTCTCGTTGCGCTCCAACTCCAGCGACGTTCGCGGCACGGTGGCCGTGCTCTTCTCCGGCCGCATTCCACAGCCGGACGCCACGCTCGGTCTGCTGCGCGTGTTCGCCGACCGCGCTGGCGCGGAACTCGAGCGCCAGCGGGCGGAGCAGGCGCTGCGCGCGAGCGAAGCGCGCTACCGCGCACTGATCGAGGCCCTGCCCGACATCATTTTCGTCGTCGATCCGCGTGGCGTGTTCGTCGACCACCACGCGCCGGACCCGCACCTGCTGCCCGTGCCCGCAGCGGCGTTCCTGGGCCGCCGCATTCTCGACGTCGTACCCGGAGAACTCGGCCGGCGTTTCCAGGCGCTGGTCGATGAAGCCTTCGCCTCGCATGCGCCGGTGCGCGAAGTCCTGAACATCGAACGCGGCGAGTCGCGCAGTTTCGAGTACCGCGTCGCCCCGCTCGACGCGGAGCGCGCGTTGGTGATCGCGCGCGACGTGACCGAACAGCGCCGGCTCGAAGAGCGCCGCTTCCAGGACCAAAAGCTCGAGAGCATCGGTCGGTTCGCCGGCGGCGTGGCGCACGACTTCAACAACCTCCTGACGGGGATCTTGAGCTACGCGGAGCTCGGTGAGCGCGAGGCGGGCGCGTCACCCTTGTCCGAGCGTTTTCGCCGCATCCAACTCGCCGGCGAGCGCGCGGCGGGACTCACCCGCCAACTGCTCGCGTTCGCACGCGAGCAACCGGTCGAGCCGCGCGTCGTCGCGCCGAGCGAACTCGTCGCGGAGATGACGCCGTTCCTGCGCCGAGTCCTGGGCGAACACGTCGTGATCGAAACCTCGCTCGATCCCGTCGTGTGGCGGACACGTATCGATCCCACGCAGTTCTATTCGCTGCTCACGAATCTGGCGGTCAATGCTCGCGACGCGCTGCCGGCGGGCGGGCGCATCCAGATCGCGCTCGCCAACGTGGGCGCCGCGTCGCACGACTCGGGCGTCGTCCCGGGCGAGTACGTCGAACTCACGGTGCTGGACGACGGCGCCGGGATGGACGAGCACACGCGCGCCCGGGTGTTCGAGCCGTTCTTCACCACCAAGTCCAAAGAAGGCGGCGCCGGCATGGGCTTGGCTATGTGCTACGGCATCGTGCACCAAAACGGCGGCGCGATTTCGCTCGCCAGCGAGGTCGGGCGCGGCACCTGCGTGCGCGTGCTGCTTCCGCGCTGCCTGGACGCCGCGTCCACGCCCGGTGTGACGGCGCCGCAGCTGGGTTCGCGCGGCGAGCGCATTCTGCTCGTCGAAGACGACACGTGGGTGCGCGACGTCGCGCGCGAGGCGCTGTCGGCGCAGGGCTATCAGGTTCTCACCGCGGAGGATGGCGCGAGCGCCTTGAAGGTCGCCGCGCAGCAGCTCGACGAGCTCGATGCGCTCGTCACCGACGTGGTCATGCCGGGGCTGGGCGGCGACGCACTCGCCGCGCAACTGCGCCAACTCCGCCCGCGGCTGCCGGTGCTGTTCATCACGGGCTACGCGCCGGCCGGCCAGGACGCGCCGGGCGGCGGAGATGTGCTCAGAAAGCCCTTTGCGCCGTCCGATCTGACGCGCAGAGTGCGCGAGTTGCTCGATCGCGCCGCACTCGTCCGCTGAACCCCCGTTGCAGATCAAGAAGCCTCGTTACGGTGATCCGCTCGACGTGCGAGTGGAGCGCTTGAACTCCGACGGAGTGGCGGTCGGCCGCGTCGAACTGGACTCCGGCGCCTACAAGGTGTTCGTCGAACGCGCTCTGCCGGGCGAACTCGTGCGCACCAGCGTGATCCGTCGGCGGCGCGCGCAACTCGACGTGCGCACGGTCGAACTGCTCGAGCCCAGCCCGGAGCGCGTGCCGGCGCGCTGCGCTCATTTCGGCGTGTGCGGCGGCTGTCGCTTCCAAGACCTCGCGTACGCCGCGCAGCTGCGCGCCAAACGCGCCTGGGTCGCCGAGCTGTTCGAGCGCGCGGACGTGCGCATCGAACAGCTCGACGAGGTCGCCCCGTGCGTCGAACCGTGGCGCTACCGCAACAAGATGGACTTCACGTTCGGCGCGCGGCGCTGGGTCGCGCGCGACGAACCGCCCGAGGCCGAGGCCGGATTCGCGCTCGGCCTGCACCCGCGCGAGCAGCACTCCAAGGTGCTCTCGATCGAGGCCTGCGAAATCCAGTTCGCGGCCGGCGACGGCATCTTGCGCAGTGCACGCGAGCTCGCGCGCGCGCACGGACTGAGCGCGTGGGACGTGCGCAGCCACGAAGGTCTGCTCCGCCATCTCGTGCTGCGCACCAGCCGCGCCTCCGGCGAGATCCTGGTGCAGCTCACGACCTCGGCGGTGGCTCGCGACGAACTCGCTCCGTTCGTGAACGCGCTGCTCGCGGCTCACCCCGAGATCAGCACGTTCGTGCAGGCCGTCAGCACGCGCCTTGCGGCCGTCGCGGGCGGCGAGCAGGAGATCGTGTGGCGCGGCGTGGGGACCATCCGCGAGCGGCTCGCCGGTTTGTGGTTCGAGATCTCGGCCGGAGCCTTCTTCCAGACCAACACGGCGCAGGCCGAGCGCTTGGTCGAGTTCGCGCTCGAAGAGCTCGCTCCCATGGAGCACGAACGAGTCCTGGACCTGTACTGCGGGGCCGGCGCGTTTTCGCTGCCGCTCGCGCGGCGCTCGCGCGAGGTGCTCGGCGTGGAGCTTGTCGAACACGCGGTCGTGAACGCGCGCCGCAACGCAGAGCTCAACGGCGTCACGAACGCGAGCTTCGTCTGCGGCGACGCGGCCCAGTGGCTCGGAGCGGAGCGTTGCGCCGCGTTCGATGCGCTCCTGGTCGATCCGCCGCGGGCCGGAGTCCACAAGGACGCGCTCGCAGTCCTCGCGCAGGCGCGTGCGCGACGCTTGGTGTACGTGTCGTGCAACCCCAAGTCCGCTGCGCACGACTGCTCCGTGTTGGCAGCCGGCGGTTGGCGCGTGGTGCGCGTACGTCCGGTGGACCTTTTCCCGCACACTCCGCACATCGAGTGCGTGCTCACGCTGGAGCGCCTCCCGTGAACGAGCGCGAGAAGCCGCCGCTCACGTTCCCGCCGCCGCGTGCGGCGACACGCGAGGGACTGTGCGCGAGCTGCCGCTTCGTGCGCATTATCGAAACCGCTAAAGGTTCGCGCTTTCTGTTGTGCGAACGCTCGAAGGACGACCAACGCTTCCCGCGTTATCCGTCGCAGCCGCGCATGGAGTGCGCAGGCTTCCAGCGCTAGATTTTGCGGCCGCATGGCCGTCGAATGGCAAGTCGCTCCGGGCAGCTTTCTGGCTGCTGGTCCGGACCTCACAGACCCCAACTTCGCGCACTCCGTGGTGCTGATGTGCCGCCACGACGAAGAGGGCGCGTACGGGCTCGTGATCAACCGTCCGAGCGACGTCCGCGCCTGCGACGTGCTCCAAGCGCACGCGGAGCTCGCGCGGAGCCGAGCGCGCATGTTCGTCGGCGGGCCGGTCGCGCTCGAGTCGCTCCAGGTGCTGCACCGCGTGCCCGAGCGCATCGATGGCGGCGAAGAACTGGTGGACGGGCTGTTCGTCGGGGGCGATCTGGACGCGCTCGCGCGCTACCTCAACGAGGCGCCCGAGGAAGCTGAACGCAACGTGCGGCTCTTCATGGGGTACTCGGGGTGGGGGCCGGGCCAGCTCGAGTTCGAGCTGTCGGCGTTTTCGTGGCTCCCGGCGCCCGGCGCGCTGTCCAGCATCTTCTCGCCGCGTCCGCAGGCCGTGTGGCGCGACGTCGTGCGTGGTTTGGGTCCGCGTTTCCGTCCGCTCGCGGATGAACCGCCCGATCCGTACATGAACTGACTCGGCGCGTGCGCGAAGGCGCCGGCGCGTCGCTCCGCCGACCGCAGCGCTGCGGCGCGGAAATTCCTCGCGCTGCGTGTTTGGCGTCGCAGACCGCACACTGGGCGGCTGGGCGCATGCCGAGTGCGCCGCACGCCGCGCGCGAACACGCTGCACCGACTGACTTCGAACTCGTTCTCGTCTCCACTCCATGTCACAGCCTGAACTTCCGAACGCTTCCGCGCCCCGGCGTCGCCGCTGGCCCTTCGTCCTGCTCGGCGTATTGCTCGCGCTGTTCATCGCGCTCGCGCTCGCGCCGGGCCTGGCCAGTGGACCGCTCGCGAGCATGGTCGCCGCCGACTTCAACGAGACCCGCCAGGGGCGCCTCGAGATCGGTGCGTTGGACCTGGGCTGGACGGGGCGCCAGAGCGTGCGTGACGCGCGCTTGCTCGACAGCCAAGGCGCCGAGATCGCGCGGGTGAGCGTCGATCTGCCGCCGCTGCTCGATCTCGCGCGCAGCGGCGGCGCGCAGCTCGGTCGTATCGTGGTGCGCGCCAGCGCCGACCTCGTCGCGGACGACGCCGGTGTGACGAACCTCGACCGCGCCTTGGCGGAACGCCCGGAGGCCAAGAAATCCAAGCCGAGCGACGACGGAGGCGAGTCCTCGACGGACCTGGGCGATCTGCTCCGTCGCCTGCAACTCGAACTCGACGTGCAGGTCGAGCGGCTGAGCTGGAGCGATGCGACCACGCGGGCCGCGGGCCAACCCTTCGCGCTCAACAACCTCAAGCTGCTCGTGACGGCCGAGCCCGGCCAACCGTTGCGCGCCGACGCGAATGGCGCGCTCTCCGGTCTCTCGAGCGGCGTGGTGCAGCTCAAGGCGTCGGTCGCCGAGCTGTTCCGCGGCAGCGAACTCAATCCCGAGGCACGCTTCGAACTCGACGCGCAGCTCGACGCACTGCCGAGCGCGCTGATCGACACGCTCGCGCGCCAAGACGGACTTGTCGCGCTCGCGCTCGGCCCGAACTTTACGGTGAGCGCCAAGGGCCAGGGGACGCTCCGCGATGGCGCGCTCGAACTGGCGATCGTCGGCGCCGACGGACGCATCGACGTGCGCGGCGCGCTCGCGCAGGGTGTGCTCACCGGCAGCGGCGCCCACGCGCTCGAAGTGCGTCTGGCGCCGCAGTCGGCGGCGCTCGAGCGCGTGCTGCGCGCGAAGTTGCCCGAAGGCGTGACGCTCGCAGCGAGCACTGCACCGAGCGTGCAGGTGCGCGTGAGCGACCTGCGCATCGAGCTGCAGCGCATCCTCGACGCGCTCAACTCGCAAGGCGACGTCGTGGCGGTCGCGATCGGCGCGGCGCGCGCGAATTTGACGCTCGAAACGAATGCTTGGCGTGTTGCAGGGCCTTTTGCGCAGGGCGCGGGCCTCGATGTGGGCGCGCTGAAACTCGAGGCGCAACTCGCCCCCGAACAGGGCCGCACTCCACTCAGTTTGAACGCTCGCACCGCGCTCGCCGCAGCCGGTTCGCCGGCGGACGCGGCGCAGGCGACGTTCACGCTGACGTGCCCCGACCTCGCGCAGGCCGCGGCGCTGGCGCGCAGTGGCGAGTTGGCGCCGACCGCCCTCGCCCTGGAGCTCGACCGCCTTCCGGCGAGCTTGCTCGAGGCGCTTTCACCTGGCGCAGGAGCGCAGGTTGCGAAGTTGCCGGCCGGCCCGCTGAAGCTCGCGTGCACGCTGGAGTTCCCGCGCGGCGCTCCGGGCAAGCTCGACACGCGTGTGTCGCTCGGTTCGGGCGCGCAGCAGCTCGAAGTTGCGCTCGACGCGCAGGTCGAGGACGCGTTCGGTCTCGCCAAGCCGCGTGCGGAAGGCGCGTTGCCGCCGGCCAAGCTCCGCCTGGCGTTGAACGGGGTGCGCCAGCTGCGCGCGCTGCTGCCGGAGGCGCACGCCGACACTATGCTCGAAATGCTCGGCGAGAAGCTCACCGCCGACATCGACTTCGCGCCAGCGGCGGGCTCGAAGGGGCTCGACAACGTCGCGCTCCAGGCGCAGGTCCGCGCGGAACGCATCGAGCTCGCGAGTTCGATGAAGCTCGAGGGCGGCGCGCTGTCGGGCGGTAGCGGCGCGCCGCTCGCGCTCGACCTGCGCCTCACGCAAGCGCTTGTCGACCGTTACGTCGGCGCCAACCTGCCCGCAGGCGCCACGCTCGTGTTCGCCGACGCATCGCCGGCCATCGCCGTGCGCCTCGATCGGCTCGCGTTGCCGCTCGACGCGTGGATGGGGGACGCGGCGCAGGCGCCGGTTCCGCTGGGCGCGACGTTGCGGCGCACGGACGCGCTGCTGCACGTCGAGTTGCCCGCGCTGACCTTCACGCAGCCCGCGGTCGGCGGCGGCGCCGCGGTGCCGATCGCTCTGCAGAGCTTGAAGCTCGATGCGTCGCTCGCCGCATCGAAGCCCGCGCAGTTCGAGTTCTCCGGCGCGCTCGGCGGCGCCAACCCGAGCGTGCTTTCGCTGCGCGCGACCAGCGCCGACCTCGGCGCGTTCGTCGATGGGTTCAGCACGTCGGGCGGAGTTCCCGCCGGCGCCGCGCTCGTGCTTTCGGGCGACGTCGCCAAGCTTCCGACTGCGCTCGTGGACGCGCTCGCCGGGCAGAACGGACTGCTCGTCGACGTGCTCGGGCCCGAGATGAACTTCAAGCTCGCCGGTTCATGGCCCAGCGCGGCCGGCGATCCGTTGCGCGCCGAGATGACGTCGCAAACCGCGAGCCTCAAGCTCGAAGCGGGCCTGGACGGGCTGGTGCTCAAGGCGCCGGAGTCCGGCGGCATCGAGGCGCAACTGCCGCTCTCGCCGCTGTTCAGCGAACGCATCGTCGGCAAGCTCGTGCCGCTGTGCCTGAACGCGACCAAGCCGCAGGGCGCCGCGCCGGTCGGACTGAACGTGCGCAAGTTCGAGCTGCCGCTCGACGGCGATCTCTCCAAACTCAACGCCCTCGTCGAGCTCGAGCTCGGCGACATCGCCTACGACCTACTGCCGGGCCTCTCGAGCACGCTCGCGCCGCTTGGTCTCCAAGGCGCCGGCAAACGCACCGCGAAACTCGGCAAGCTCTCGCTGCCGATCGTCAATGGCGTCGTCGGCTACGACAGTCTGCCGCTCTCGATCGGCGGCCAAGACCTGATCTTCAAGGGCGCCTTCAACCTCGCCACCCAAGAGTTCGACCTCGCGACGAACCTGCCGCTCGACGCGCTCGCCACGAAGTTCAACACCGAGCTCGACGCCGTCCGCAAGTACCTCGACCCCAAGATGCTCGTGCCCTTGCAGCTCAAGGGCACGTGGAAGAGCCCCAAGTTGCGCCTCTCGGACGACTTCACCAAGAAGGTGCTCAAGGACGCGGCTGAAAAAGCTGCCGGCGACGCGCTGCAGGGCGGCCTGCAGGACTTGCTCGGCGGCAAAAAGAAGAAGAAAGACTGAAGAGCGGCAGTCCGGATCTCGTAGACCGGCGCATACCGCGGCGAGCGAGCAGAGTCGGAGCGGGTCCGCGTCAGCGAGCGGACCGCGTGGAACCGCGTGTTCGGGCGGAGTCCTGTCAACGAACCGCGCTTTCGCGGAGCGGCCCAGCGGATCGACGCCCACTGGCGGATTTTCAAGCACTCGCTAGTCTCGACTTCCCAAGCCACGTCTTGCTCCGTGGGCCCCTTGCCGCTCGTCGGTCATGCACAACCAACTCCCCCAGTCGGCGTCGCGTTCCTTCTTGTTCCTTCTCGCACTGAGTTCCTTGAGCCTTTCATCACTTGCCGCGCCACAAGCGCTCGGCGAGGAAGTCAGCGTCCCCACGCATCTCGCGCCGGGTGAAGAGCACCAACTTCCGCTGCGCGCGCTTGTGCGCCGCGGACGCGAGATCTTCAAGGCCAACTGGACCGTGCAGGAAGGCGGCGGTCGACCGCTCACCGACGGCACGGGCGCGCAGCTCGTCGACCAAGGCTCACCGCTCGTCGGCATGCGCGCGTTCAATCGTGTGTCGGGCCCTGACGCGAATTCGTGCTACGGCTGCCACAACGCGCCGGACGGACTAGTGGGCGGCGGCGGCGACATCGTCGCGAACGTCTTTGTGCTCGGTCAGCGCTTCGACTTCGCAACCTTCGACAACTCCGATCTGACGCCCACGCGCGGTTGTGTGGACGAACTCGGAGCGCCCGCGACGCTGCAGAACATCGGCAACTCGCGCGCGACGCTCGGCATGTCGGGCGCGGGGTACATCGAGATGCTGGCGCGCCAGATCACCTCCGACTTGCGCGCTCGGCGCGATTCGATTCCGCCCGCTGGCGGCTCGGTCAACCTCGTTTCGAAGGGCATTTCGTTCGGCGTGCTGAGCCGAAACGCGGCGGGCTTCTGGGACGTCTCGCAAGTCGTCGGACTGCCGCCCCCGAGCGTCGCCACTGCGGGCGGTACGCAGGCACCGGACCTGACCGTGCGTCCGTTCCACCAAGCTGGCGCTGTCATTTCGTTGCGCCAGTTCTCGAACAACGCGATGAATCATCACCACGGTCTTCAAACCGTGGAGCGCTTCGGTGCGAGCGATGTCGACGGCGACGGGTATGCGAGTGAGTTGTCGGTGGGGGACGTCACCGCCGTGACTGTGTTCCAGGCCGTCGTCGCCGCGCCGGGCCGAGTCATTCCCGACGATCCCGCAGTCGAGCAAGCCGTTCGCCTTGGCGAGGAACTGTTCGCCTCGATCGGCTGCGTGCAGTGCCACACTCCGTGTTTGTCGCTCGTGGAGCAGGGTTGGGTGTTCAGCGAGCCCAATCCGTACAACCCCGCGGGCAACTTGCGGCCCTCCGACGCCTACGTGCAGCAGTTCGGCACGTTCTCGGTCGATCTTGCATCGCCCGTGCTGCCGATGCCGCGACTGCGGCCGCGCGACGGCGTCGTGCACGTGCACGCCTTCACCGACTTCCGGCTGCACGACATCACCTCAGGTCCGAACGATCCCAATCGCGAGGCCCTCAACATGCACGCGGCCCCGGGCAGCCAGGCGTTCTTCGCCGGCAACTCTCACTTCCTCACCAAGAAGCTCTGGGGCGCTGCGAACGAACCGCCCTACTTCCACCACGGCCAGTTCACGACCTTGCGTCAGGCCATTGAAGCCCACGCTGGCGAAGCGTCGGCCTCGCGCGCGGCGTGGAATCAACTCGACAACTATGGACGCGCCTCGATCATCGAGTTCCTCAAGACGCTGCAGGTGCTGCCCGAAGGCGCCAAGCACCTCATCGTGAACGAACACGGCGAACCGAAGTCGTGGCCGCCGTTTCCGGGTTGCAACCACTGACGGGATCGCGTGTCAGCGGCGCGCTCGCGTTGAACAAAAGAAAGCTCGCGCGCTGTCGTATGCGGCCTTGACGAGCGGCGCGTCCCCTCTAGGCTCGCCTTCCTAGCCTCTGCCCCCCCGGCCTCGCTTGCCCGAGGTACTCCGATGCTCGCGCTGGTAGCGTGCCCCCAGTTGCTGCTCTTCGCCGCGGTTCAACTCGGCGGCCCCCAGGTTTCCAAAAGCGCTCGCGTCGCGCGGATGCTTGACATCGCGGCGCGGCGCGATGTCGCGCGTGAGGCGGGCGCGTCCGACGCCGCAGAGCGCCTCGATTCGGCGTATCGCACGCACTCGGAAGCGCTGGGGGGAGATGACCCGGCCGCCACCTCCGCGATCGTTGCGTTGACGGCTTCGGGGCCTCCTCTTTTCACGTCAGTTTTCCTCGGCGCTTCATCGTCTCCGCTCGGCGCCGTCTCGGCTCTCCAAGCGTCCACGGGCTGCACGGCGGCGTCCGCTACCTCGCAACACGTCGGCTCCGTCGGGCCGATCAACGACATCTCCACACAGCAGTTCACCTGCAGCGTCTCGGGAGTCTCCGGTGTTGTCTGGGACATCGAGACCTTTCTCGACGTTGACCACACGTACAGCGCGGACCTCGACATTACCCTGAGTTCGCCCTCCGGGGTCGTCGTGACGCTCACCACGGACAACGGCGGTGGTGCGGTGAACGCGTACGCCGGCACGCTCTTCTCGGAGTCCGCGGCGACGGGAGTGACCGATTTCGCATACCTGACGCAGCCGCTGCCGATTTCGGTTCTCGCGCCCGAGGGACGCTTCGAGGCTTTTCGCGGCCTGAATCCCAACGGTGTGTGGACCCTCACGGTCACGGACGACGCCGCGGGGGACCTGGGGTTCCTGCGCTCCTTCCGACTGGATGTCGCCGCGGTCCCTGCCCTTCCTGCGACCTCGACGATCAACGCGGTTCGCGTCGCGAACGTTCCGCTGTTCGACAACGGCACGCGCCTTGACAACCTCACCGTTGCGGGCGTCGCCGGCGTTCTCCAGCGCCTCGAGGTTCGCATCGACGTTACGCACAGCTATCCAGCGGATCTGGACATTCGGTTGCTTGGCCCCGCCGGCGCGGTCGTCGTCCTGACTACCGACAACGGCGGACCATTCGACGACGTCTTCGCCGGCACGACCTTCGTGCCCACGCACGTGCAGACCGTGTCGGACCGCGCCTACCAAAACTCCATCGTCGCGACTCCACTGAGTCCCGAGGGGCCGTTCAGTTCGCTCTACGGCATCGACCCCAACGGGACATGGCAGTTGCAATTGACCGACGACTCCTTCGGCGATGTCGGATTCCTTAACGGTTGGGAACTGATTCTCACGACCTGCACGCCGTGCAACAGCAACGTGCTCGCGTACTGCACGCCGTCCACGACGAGCAGTGGCTGCGCGCCGCTCGTATCGGCTTCTTCAACTCGGGCGTCGATTTCGGCTGGTCCGGGGTCCTTCGTGATTCGCTGTGACCAGGTTGAAGGCCAGAAGTTCGGCATCTTCTTCTACGGGTTGAACGGCGGGCAGGCGCTGCCTTGGTGGCCGGGCTCTACGAGCACGTTCTGCGTGAAGACGCCCACTCAGCGCATGCGCCAGGTCAATTCTGGCGGCCAGTCCAACACGTGCTCCGGCGTGTGCACGGAAGACTTCTTCGACTACGCGCTGAACTTCAATCCGCTGGCGCTCGGCAATCCGTTGACGCCGGGCCAGCGCTACAACGCGCAGCTTTGGTTCCGCGACCCCGCGGCCCCGAAGACGACCAACCTCTCCGACGCACTCGAGTTCTCGCTCTGCCCGTGAGCGAGCCGAGCCGCAGTTCCATCGTATAGCGCGACGCTCCTCGGCTTCGCGCGGTTCCTTCGACGCAGCTTCCGCGCTATCGCGCGTGCCTCAACGCCTCTTCGCTCGAGGTTCCCATGAACATCCATCGCTTGTTGACCGTTGTTGTCGCGATCTTCTTGGGCTCGATTTGGTCGCGACCGGCCGCCGCACGGGCCGAGCCGAACCCAGCGAGCAGCGCGTTCAACACGCAACTCGTCTCGACTACGCCGCTCCACGAGGCTCAGAGCGTGGCGCTCGACCAGACGGTATCGTTCCTGTTTTCCGCGCCGCTCGATCCTACGAGCCTCGTGCCGACGGCGTTTCGGATCAACTTCGACCCGCCGATAGCGTCGTTCGTTTCCAACCTGCAGTTATCGCTGGACCAGCGGACCGTCGTCGTCGAGTTCGCTGGTTTCCTCCCCGCGGAAACTGAGGTGTCCATTCTCGTCGACGGAGGCATCCTCCGCGACACGCTCGGCAATCAGATCGATGCCGACGGCGACGGAACACCGGGCGGTCGCCGCCATCTAAAGTTCGCAACGGGTCAGGGCGCCAAGCCGCCGCTGCCAACGGGAACCGCGTTGGTGGTTGGCTATGTGCGCAACGTCAACGGACAGCCGGTCCAAGGCGTGCCGGTCGACGGATTCCGCTTCCCGCGTGTCGAGGGCGAGCCGCCGTTGCCGGCCCCGACCGTGTTCACGGACGCCCAAGGCCGCTTCCAGTACACGACGGTTCCGATCACCGGCACGCGCCAGATTCTGATCGACGTCGGCGGAATGGCGGGGCCCTACTCGCAAGTGCTGCACGCGCCCGTTTGCTGGGCCAACGGCTGCATCAGTGTTCCGGACTCAATCGTCCAACCGCTGAGTCCGCAGATCCCGATCCAAGCGAGCGCCGGCGCCAACATCGCCGACCCGACGGGACAGACTTCGCTCGACTTCCCGCCGGGATCCCTGCAGCAGGACTCGAACGTCGGGATGACGGTGCTTGCGGCGGCGGAACTGCTTCGGCAGCCGCTTCCCCCCGTAGTCGCGGGCGATTCGGTTGATCCGACAACTGGTCAGCCGACAGCCGTCGGCACGTTCACGGATGTGAACGGAGTGTTTGGCGAGGAGGTCAACGTCCCGGTCACGTTCCGTGTTCCGAACCACCTGAATCTCCCCGTGGGGACGCGCGTCCCATTCGGCAAGGTTGACCACAACACGCTCGAATGGGTCGACCTGCGGGATCTGTACGACGGACCGCCGCCGATCCCGGATCGTTTCCTGGGGACCGTGATTCCAGGCGGTCAGTGGATCGAAGTCGACTTCACTCACTTCTGCTCGATCTGCACGGGATACTGCCTGCCCTACCCGCCGCCGAATCCTGACGATTTTCCGCGCCCGCCGCACGGTCCAGGGCCCAATTTGCCGCCCAGCCACGGCGGAGGCGGAGGAGGCGGCGGAGGCGGAGGCGGCCAAGCAGGTGGCACTGGAGGCAACTGCGGAGGGGCAAACTCGGTCGGTGGCGCTTCCGAAGTGAGTCTGCGCGACGGATTCCTCTGGGAACGCGTGGACCTGCCCGGCTTCCGCGAACGCGGCGGTGAATGGCGCCTGTCGCTTGGATACGCGAGCTACGCGGCCGCTCCGACCGCGACGTTGTTCCTGCAGGTCAACTACAACAGCACGCGTCCGGTTGAGCGAACGTTGTTTGAGTTCGAGGTCGCCGGTGTCCGCGCGGCGGCGAATTACGGACTCACGTCGAACAACCAGAAGCCCATCGGAACCTGGTTCTGGAACGGCAAGGACGTCCTGGGGCAGCTGTTGCCGACAGGCTCGTACCCGTACGTGGCTGTTGCAACCAGCCTGAACGCGAACACTCCAGTCGCCATTCCGACCATCTTCGGCGAGAACGCCGTGTTTTTCCAACCCGGGGGCAACTACCCCGGCCTCGTGCCGCTGCGCACGCCCGAGCAGACCGGCGCGGTCATCATCGTCAACCAACGCAACTCGCCCTTCGGCGCCGGCTGGGTGGTCACGGACGAAGACCGCCTTACTTTCGATCCCGATGGCTGCATCGTGCTCACGCAGGGCAACTCGGACTGGAAGCGCTACGCACCTCAGGGGGCCCAGAGCAACGTCTACACCTCGCCGATGGGCGACTACTCGACGCTGCGCTTCAACCCTGCGACCGGCACCTTCCGGCGCGAGTTTGACGACGGCTCTGTACATGCATTCGATGCAACGGGGCGCATTCAGACCAAGACCGATCGTTACGGCGCCACGACGACCTTCACGCATGCCGGTGGTTTGCTCTCGACGATGACGTCGCCGACGGGCTACTCCTACGCGTTCGGCTACCAGGGTGGAAAGATCGCATCGATCACGGACTCGGCAGGCCGACAGACTCAATTCACGGTGAACGGAGTCGGCGACCTCATCGCCATCACGGACGTCACCGGAGCGACTCGCACGTTCTCCTATGACTCCGAACACCGCTTGTCGGGTCAGGTCGGCGCCCGCGGCGAGCGCACCGAATACCTCTACAAGAACGGCCGCATCAGCGAGACGCGCTCCTACGACGTGAGCAACGGTCCGCTGCTGCGCCGCCGCCAATTCTCGCCCGGCTTCTCGCGCGGCGAGATCGGGGACGAACTCGCGCAGGGGCGCGGCACGATTGTCAATCCGATTCCGCCGGTGACGAGCCGCGTGAACTCCTACGTGGACGGCGAGGGCGCGACCACGCTGCAAGAGACCAACTGCTTCGAGCAACCGCTCAAGCTCACCGACCCGCTGGGTCGCGTCACGCAATTCACCTACGACCCCGACCCGGTGCTGACGCTGGCGTCGAAGATCTGGCCCAACGGCCGCGTTACCGAATACGACTGGACCGCGGACGGCCAACTCGCCGTCGTGCGTGAGAAGGCGAGCGCCGGCGCGGCGGCATATTCGACAGTCACGTACCAGTACGAGCCGATCTTCAAGCAGATCTCGCAGGTCGTCGACGCCGAGGGCAAAGCCACTCGCTTCTTCTACGACGGGCTGGGCAATCTCACGGCGGTCGAAGACAACGACGGCCATCGCACCGAATTCGACTACGCGTCGCTGCCGCACCCGCAACTCCTCACCGAAGTCGAGTTGCCCACCGGCGACATCGCGCGCTTCACCTACGACGCGCACGGCAACGCAGCGACGTTCACGGACTTCCCTGATCCGCTCGGCCAGCCGGCCGGCCGCACGACGAGCTGGACGCGCGACAACCGCGGCAACGCTAGCGCCATCACCAACGCGCTCGGCAAGTCCGTGCAGGTGCTCTTCGACACCTGGGACCGCGCGATTTCGGTCACCGATCCGCTACTCGCGACGACGCTCTACGACTACAACGACGCAGCGTGCGGGTGCTCCACGCCAGACCTGACCAAGGTCACGTTCGCCAACGCATCGACGATGACGTTCGACTACGACGGCCTCGGCCGCCGCACGAGGCGCACGGACCAACTCGGCAAGTTCACAACCTACGAATACGACGCCGAAGGGCGCTTGGTCGAGTTTACCGACCGAAACGGTGACACGGTCGAGATCGAGTACGACCTCGCCGGCCAGCTCCTGCGACGAACGATCCCGCCGGGCGAGGTCACCACCTTTGCCTACAACTCGGTGGGGGACCTGCTGACGACGACCTGGCCGGATGGCCAGCTCTCGTTCGCCTACGACTTCCTTGGCCGCATGACGAGCGCGACGTCCATCACGGACCTCCTGCTTCCCGGGGGCCAGACGATCCCCGATGACCACGTCTTGACGTACACCTACGACCGCAACGGCAACCGACTGTCGTACCAGGACGACACCGGCGCGTTGCGCCAGAACTACACCTACGACAATCAAGGCCGCCCCGCGACGATCAACGTTCCGAGCCAAGCCGCGCTCGCGTGGACCTTCGGCTATGACGACTCCGGTCGGCGCACGTCGCTGACCCCTGCGGGCAGCGCTGGCGCCACGAACTACACCTACGACTTCGCCGGGCAGTTGACCTCGGTCATCCACGGCACCACGCCGACCATCGCGTTCCTCTACCCGCAATACGACGCCGCAGGGCGTCTCACGGCGTCGGTCGCCCAACTCGCCGGCCAGACGATCCAGTCGGCGTACACGTACGACGACGTCGGCCAACTGACGCGCGCCAATGCTTCGGTGACCTTCGGGAACGCCCAGGTCAATCGCAACTACACCGTCGACGCCGCCAACCGCCTACTGTCGGATCGTGAGTACACCTACACGTACGACGACGAAGGCCGGATGGTCTCGCGGACGACAACGTCGGGGCTGCTCACCGAGCACTTCCTCTACGACGCGTTGGGCCAGCTGCGACAACTCACGCAGGTGCACAACACTGTCAGCGGCCCGCAGGTCGTGATGACTGCCGACTACAGCTACGACCCCCTCGGCCGCCGCCGCCAGAAGGTCGTGAACGGAGTCGCAGAGCAGTTCCTCTACGATCGCGAAGATGTGCTCGCGAAGTACGACGGCTTCGGTCGCCTCGACGCGTCGTTCGTGCATGGGCCGGGGATCGATGAGCCGCTTGCGGTGCGTGATGTGCTGACTGGCGTCGATCTGTTTGCACGCGCCGATCGCCTCGGCAGTCTGGCTGCGCTGAGCAACGCCGCCGGCCAGCCGCTGCACCAGACGCACTTTGGCGAGTTCGGCGATGCGCACCTGCGCCCGATCAGTTTTGCCGGCCAAACATACGGCTTTACGGGGCGAGAGCAGGACGTGGAGTCGGGGTTGATGTACTTCCGAAGCCGTAGCTACCTTTCTCACGTTGGTCGATTCGTGAGACAAGACAGTCTGGGGCTTTATGGTGGGTTGAATCTGTACGCCTACGTTGGAAATCGACCGACGGACTTCATCGATCCATATGGAACCAAGTGCTTGCTCCCCATCGGGTCCTTGATCGGGGGGGGGCTAAAGACGTCTGCATTTGCCGGTTGCGTCACGTTCGGACTCGTCGGCGCTGCAGCAGGGTCTTCGATCCCTGGTCTGGGTACGTTGGGCGGCTTCGTCATTGGCTGCGTCGGCGGCGGCGGAGTGTTCTACGTCGCGAGCCATCTCGTGCCGGAGTGCTTCGATCCGGCGCCACCAAGCGACAGCGATCCGTTCGACGACGAAGGCAACGGCGGTTCCTGCCAGGAGTGACGCATGACGCTCGCACCTCCATTCGTCGTCCAGGGTGTTTGCCGCTTACTGGGTGTCGCCACCAAATGCGTAGTCGCGCTTGGGATTGTCGCCGCCTGTACATTGGATCATGCGAACGGCCAATCCAATCAACGCGACTACACCTACGACGCCCTGGGCAACCGCACGGCGGCAACGAACCAAGTTCGCTTCACCGCCGCGGATGCCTTCAGCATCCAACCGCGCCGCGCGCTGACCGGAGACACGGTCAACATCCTCGGCCGCAACTTCCCCTTCGCGGCCCCCGGCACGGTTGCAGTGACCGTGGCCGGCCAGGCCGCCACGCTCCAGAGCGTCGCGCCCAACGTCATCACCTTCACGATGCCGAGCGTTGCGGGCGGAGGCCAAGTCGCCGTTACCATCGGCGGCGGCACGCCGATCATCGTCGGTGACATCTTGTTCGAAGGCATCGCGGTCACGCCGACCGATGTCGAGGTCACGTACTCCGAGCAGGTGCAGTTCAGCGCCCAAGTGACCGGCGGCGCGACGCAGAACGTCACCTGGCGCGTCAACGACATCGCGGGCGGCAACGCCACCGTCGGCACGATCTCGAGCACCGGCCTCTACACCGCGCCCTCGAGCTCGAGCACGGTCGAGTTCCCGATCATCGTCTCGGCCACCAGCTCGCGCATCGACCTGAGCGCCTACGCGCTGGTCAAGAGTGAGTGCTCCGGCTCGACGCTGCTCGTGGACGACGCCTTCGCGAACGGCGCCTTCGCCGGCGCTTCCGAGCGCGTCTGCTACACCTTCAACGGCGTCCAGGGCGAGTACGCCTACATCGCCTACCTCGGCGGCCCGACCGCACGCTCGCTCAAGCTGCGTGACTCCGACGGCGCCCTGATCGCCTCCGCGAGCAACGCTGCGACGCTCAAGCTCGGCGACATCCTGTTGCCGCGCACGGACACCTACCGCCTCGAAGTCGAGTCCGGCCCCAGCGGCACGGCCGGCGCCTACCAGATCTGGTTCGACCGCCACGCCATCCTGCCCAAGGGCCAGTGGCTCTTCCCGCTCAGCGGCAATTGGCAGGACGCGACCAACTGGAGCCGCAGTCAGCTCCCGCTCGAGAACGACGCGGTCACGATTCCCGACAAGCCGGGCGCGATCACCGTGACCGTCAGCAGCGGCACGCACAAAGTCGCATCCGTCAACTCTCTCGAGGGCCTCCGCCTCCAGGCCGGAACACTCGAAGTTGTCGGCGACATCAAGGTCAGCGCACCCTTCGAGATGACCGCCGGCGCGCTCAAGTCTGCGCGGATCGTCCGTGGCACAGGCGGCCAGACCCTGCAGATCGTGGGCGGCGGCGGCTACCTCGATACCGTGCGCCTCGCGACCGACATCGACATGACGGCGCAAAACGTCTTCGTGCACCTGCGAGGTGGTCTGGTCCTACAGTCCGGCAACCTGACCGTCAGCGGCGCCAACTCGTACGTCTACTTCGAGGGCACCCAGACGATCGACGGCTCCGGCAAGGTGCTGCTCACCGGCACGAACAACGCCATCCGTTCTCGCAACACGAACACCACGTTGACCATCGGCCGCGATGTCGCCGTCGCCGGCCGCGGAACTCTCTGGGCCGACTTCTCCACCAGCTCGACGTTCCTGAACCGAGGCGTCATCAGCGCCAACGTCGCGAGCGGCACTCTCGCCATTCGCGGCGCCGGCTGGACCAACGAAGGCCGGATCGAGTCGACGTCTCCCACGTCCATACTTCGTCTCGAAGGGACGATTCTTCCCGGGGGCCTCGGCAAGCTCGACGGTCGGGTTGGTCTGGTGGACCTTGCGGGCACGCTCTTGAACACCGGTCGCACGGTCGCGCTCAACGCGAACACCGGCTCACTTCGCCTGAACGGCGGAACGATCAGCGGCGGCACCCTAGATCAGCAGGGCGGCGCGGCGCTGTCGGTGCAGTCGAGCTCAAGCAACCGCTTGGTGGGCGTGCAGGTGCTTGGCGACCTGAACCTGACGGCGGCGAACGCGGCCCTG
>JAEUHY010000027.1 GCA_016795325.1 Planctomycetota bacterium | reverse complement strand
AGGTGCTGACAGTCCGATGATTGCGGCAATCACGTCATGAGGCGGCCAAAATGTGTCTCGACCTCCAAAGCGAAAAGAGTCGTTACACCTGACACGGATGCCATCGAGCGCCCGCTGGCCGCGTGCGATTGCTTTTGCCTTAGCATGCTGCATTGTCGCCGGGGCTAGGCGCGAATCCCATAATCCGCAGGCTTGTGACGATTACGAGCAATGTAACACCGACATCTGCAGCGATTGCCAACGCGAGGTTGGCAAGCCCCAAAACTGCCAACGCCACGAATGCGACCTTGACCGTGATCGCCAGAGCCGTGTTGACGCGGATCGTCGTCAGCGTGCGGCGGCCGAGGCGGATCAGAAAGGGAATCAGAATCAGCTTGTCGTTCATGAGCGCGACAGGGGCGGTTTCGATCGCGGTGTCGCTCCCAGCAGCGCCCATTGCGATGCCGACGCTCGCAAGTGCCAGCGCCGGGGCGTCGTTCAACCCGTCCCCGACCATAGCCACGTTGTCGTTGTGAGCGGACATCAGCTCCTGCAACCGTACCGCCTTGTCCTCGGGAAGCAGGTCGCCGTACACCGTGTGAATACCCACGGCGTTCGCTATGACGGAAGCATTCTTCGTGTTGTCCCCAGTGAGCATCACGACTGCGATGCCAAGGTGCTGCAACTGCTTAACCGTCTGCGCGCTCTCGGCTTTGATCGCGTCGGCAACGCCAAAGATCCCCGCGACGCCGGCCCCGAAGCTCACGACGACTGCCGTCTGACCCTGCTTCTGCAGACGCTCGACGTGAGCTGCCGCTTCGTCGGTCACGGGCATCAGCTCGCGGATGTAGGCGACCTTGCCGATCAACACATCCTTGTGCTCGCACACGAGGCATCTGGCAGTGAGTCCCTTGCCGATCACGCTCCTCACGCGGTCCACGTTGTGCGGACGGATGCCTTCGCGCCGTGCGAGATCCACCACGGCCTTTGCCAAAGGGTGCTCACTGAACACCTCCGCACCAGCAGAACAGGCCAGCAGCTCCTCCCGCGTGGTAGTGCCTAGTGGAATGACGTCGCTGATCTCGGGTTCGCCCCGAGTGATGGTTCGCGTCTTGTCGAGGGCGACCACCTCGATCCGGGCGAGCAGCTCCACGTATCGTCCACCCTTGACGATGACGCCTCGGCTGGATGCGTTGCCGATGGCCGCGTAGATGGCAACAGGTGTGCTGATGACAAGTGCGCACGGGCAAGCGATGACGAGCAACGTGATGCCCTGAAGTAGCCACACGTCGAACGAGCCGTCGAGGAAGAGAACGGGCACCGCGACGACGAGCGTGGCGATGGCGAACACGCTCGGCGTATAGACGCGAGAGAACTTCTCGATGAACTTCTGCGCGTCGGCCTTCGACTGCTGTGCCTTGAACGTGATCTGCACGATCTTGCTGAGGGTCGTGTCTCGATGCAGTTTCGCGGTCCGCACCTCGACGACGCCCTCCTTGTTGAGCGTACCGGCGAAGACCGACTCCCCAACGTGCTTGTCCTTCGGCAGGGGCTCGCCCGTGATCGCGGATTCATCGACCGAGGTTGTCCCCGCTGCAATCATACCGTCGAGGGGAATCGCCTCACCGGGCTTGACGACCAGAATCGTCCCGACCGGGATGGTCTCGATCGGTTGCTCGACGTCAGATCCCTTCACGCGGGCGACCGTCGGGTTCTTGCGAACGAGAGCGTCGAGCGCGCTCCTGCTTTGCTGGATTCCGATGTCCTCAAGTCGCTCGCCGAGCGTGTACAGGACGATGACGACGGCAGCCTCCGCGTACTGGCCGAGGTAGAAGGCCGCCACCGTGGCGACGAGCATCAGTAGGTTGATGCTGCTGAAACGCAGACGAGTCAGCGCGTCGACCCCTTTGCGCAGCACACGCCAGCCTACGCCGAGAATGAAGGCACTGAACGTGATCGCCGCCCACGGTGACGGGATGCTCCAGCCCGCCAGCGACAGCACCTCCAAGCAGACGACCGCGACGACCGCCGCCACAAGGGCGATGAACTTGCGATCCCGTCGCAGGCCGCCAACGGCCTCGTGGGTGCGTGGCTTAAGACTTGGGAAGGTTTCTTGAGAGGTCGTCATGATCTTGCCCGTCGGGTGACTGGAGGGCTGCGTTCGCTGGTGGTGCTGCGCCGGTCCATCTAGTCGTTCCCCCGAGAACGCTCGCCGTGCAGCTCGCCGTGATGGCGAAGCGTGACG
This sequence comes from Planctomycetota bacterium, assembly GCA_016795325.1. Taxonomy (GTDB): domain Bacteria; phylum Planctomycetota; class UBA1135; order UBA1135; genus WYBT01. The sequence continues at coordinate 6,968 of JAEUHY010000027.1, read as the reverse complement.
CTCGATCCGGCGGGAGGACGTCCACTAAAAGCTACGTCGAATACTGATTGTGATGGCCCGCCACGAACCGAGGTTAGACGTGCGCTGCGGTAACTGGCCCGCCCGCTCGCCCACTCAGTGCCGTCGGCCGTCCGCACGACCACGTCAACGTGACCCTGGACTTCGGTGCCCAACCGCCTCGCGCGCACATGGCCATGCACGTGCAGGTCGCCGTCGAGGTCAAGTAGGCGAGCGCTGATCTCTAGATCGGCGCAGCGCTCGACGGCCACCGACAGTCCGAGCGGAGAGTGGGTAGTTGTGCCGCGTGACGCGCAACCAGTTGAAAGCGCTGCGACTGCGAAGAGCAACGCGAAGAACATCCGCTGCGATACATGTTGTCGCATGACAGTTACTTCTTCGCGCCCGGCTTGCCGTGGTCGTGGCCGTCGCCTTCCTTGTGTTCGCCTTCAGCGTCGAGCGGACAGTCCTTGCACATGCCGTGTCCGACCACCCGCAGGCCATTGCCTTCGCGCACCCACAGGTGGGCGTTCTCGCCTTCGGCGGTGACGAAATACTCGGGCGCGGACTTCACCGGCTCCGACGCGCCTTGCGTGGTGACGAGCGCAGCCGTCGAGGCGAGCGCGAGCCCGCCGAGGATCGATTTGGACAGAGTCATTGAGATTCTCCGTGATTGATGGTGTCGAGGATCTGGACGTCGCGCCTTGAAGCCGGCTACGCGCCGGAGGTCGAACGCCTGTGCGTGTGATCGCGGCGGCTGTCAGCTCGCTGCGGTGCGGAACGACCCGTGAGGCGGCGCTCCTTCGTCCGGCTCTGGCATCGGAGCGGAATGCCCGGTGTTGCCGCCGGGCGCGTTCGTCCCGGGCGTGCTCGCATGAGCCGCGCCGTCAATGCCCGCTCCGACGCCCGCGTCCCAGACGTCCGTCCTCGGGCGAGGGAGTCCGTCGGCGCGTGTTCCGGTGAAGATGCGGTAGAGCGCCGGCAGCACGACGAGGGTCAGCAAGGTGCTGGAAATCAGGCCGCCGATGACGACCGTCGCGAGCGGACGTTGCACTTCGGCCCCCGTACCCGTAGCGATCGCCATCGGCACGAATCCAAGCGAGGCCACGAGCGCCGTCAACAAGACGGGGCGCAAGCGCGTGATCGAGCCGTGGATGATCGCGGCTTCGACCGCCTCGCCCTTCTCGCGCAGTTGGTTGATGAAGATGATCATCACCAAGCCGTTGAGCACGGCGACGCCGGACAGCGCGACGAAGCCGACAGCGGCTGAGATCGAGAACGGCATGTCGCGCAGCCAAAGTGCGACGACTCCGCCAGTTAGGCCGAGCGGAACGGCGGCGAACACGAGCAGCGAATACTTGAAGCTCTTGAAGGTCGCGAAGAGCAGCAAGAGGATCAGCGCGAAACACACCGGCACGACAACGGAGAGTCGTTGCTTCGCTGCGACCAAGTTCTCGAACTGACCGCCCCACACTAGCCACTCTCCCGCAGGCAGCCTGAGAGCACCGATTCTGTCCTGCGCTTCGGTCACGAACGAGCCCAAGTCGCGCCCGCGGACGTTGCACTGCACGACGATGCGTCGTTTGCCGTTCTCGCGGCTGATTTGGTTGACGCCCTCGGCGACATCGATGCGGGCCACGGTCCCCAGCGGAACGAAGCCTCGTTCGAGCGGCGCGCGAGAGAGCCCGGCGCCGCCGTCGTCCGAGAGCTCCGGCAGGCCCGGTTCCTGCGGCTCCGGCTCGCCGCGCGGCAACGGAATGGGAAGCCGGTCGAGCACATCCACCTTGCCCCGCAAAGCGTCGGGCAGGCGCACCACCAGATCGAAGCGACGGTCGCCCTCGAACACGACTCCGGCCTCGCGGCCGCCCATCGCGACGGCGACGACGTCCTGCACGTCGGAGAGGTTCAAGCCATAGCGCGCGAGCACGGCGCGATCGGGATCGACCGTCATCACTGGCAGGCCCTCGGTTTGCTCGACCTTGGCGTCGGCGACACCGTTGATGCCCTGCAGCGTCGCTAGCACCTGGTCCGCGGTCGCCTGCATCGAAGTGAAGTCGTCCCCGTACACCTTCACGGCCACGTCGCCGCGTACGCCGGAGATGAGCTCGTTGAAGCGCATCTGAATCGGTTGCGTGAACTCGTAGTTGTTGCCCGGCGCCGACTGCAGCGTCAGCTCGAGCAGCTTGATCAGCTTGGCCTTGTATCCCTGCGCCGCTGACGCGCCGCCTGAGGCTTCCGCGTGGCCGTGCTCGTCGTTCGCGGGGGCCTCATCCGCGTGCGCGTCGGCGCTCGACCGCGCGGCGTCCAAGTTGGCGATGGCTTGTTCCAACTCCGCCTCGCTGCGCCACGCATCGCGCGGCTTCAGGATGATGAACGTGTCCGACACGTTGGGCGGCATCGGGTCCGAGGCCAGCTCCGCCGTGCCGGTCTTCGAGTAGACGAAGGCGACTTCGGGGAACGCGGAGACGGTGCGCTCCACGTCGTACTGCATCCACTGCGACTGCGTGATGCCCGTCGATGCGATGCGCATCGCGTGCATCGCGATGTCCTTCTCGTCGAGCGTCGGCACAAACTCCTGGCCGAGGCGGCCGAACAGCACGAGCGCACCGGCGAACGCGGCGATGGCGGCGCCGACGACGGCGTAGCGCATCCTCACCGCTGTGCGAACCACGGGCGCGTACAGAGCCTTGGCCCAGCGGACGAGGAACATGTCCTTCTCGGTGACACGCCCGCGAATGCAGAGCGCGACCATCGCGGGCACGAACGTAAGCGACAGGATGAAGGCCGCGATCAGCGCGAAGATGACCGTCAAGGCCATCGGGTGGAACATCTTCCCCTCGACTCCCGAGAGCGCGAGGATCGGAAAGTAGACGGTGATGATGATCGCCTCGCCGAAGGCAGTCGCCTTGCGCACTTCCTTCGACGCATCGAACACGACGTGCAGTCGCTCCTGGAGCGTCAGTAAGCGTCCCTTTTGGTGCTGCTCTTCCGCGAGCCTGCGAAGGCAGTTCTCCACGATGATCACGGCGCCATCGACGATCAGGCCGAAATCGATCGCACCGAGCGACATGAGGTTGCCGCTCACTCGACCCTGCACCATGCCCGTAGCCGTCATGAGCATCGACAGCGGGATGGCGAGCGCGCAGATCAGCGCCGCGCGCCAGTTGCCCAACATGACGAGCAGCACGACGATGACGAGGATCGCGCCTTCGATGAGGTTCTTCTGAACCGTAGCGATCGTGGCGTCGACGAGCTTGGTGCGGTTGAGCACCGTCTTCGCTCGGATGCCCTCGGGCAGCGAACGCTGGATCTCCTTCACCTTCGCGTCCACGGCCGCCGCGACCGTGCGGCTGTTCGCGCCGATCAGCATCACCGCCGTGCCGACGACCACGTCCTCGCCGTTCTCGCTCGCTGAACCCGTGCGCAGCTCGCGGCCAACACCGACGCCGTCGGGACCGACGACATCTCGTATGTAGATGGGCACGCCGTTGCGCGTGCCGATCACGATGGTCTCGATCTCGTCGATCGACTCGATGCGGCCGGTCGCGCGAACGAGGTACGACTCGCCTTTGTGCTCCACGTACCCCGCACCGGTGGAAACGTTGTTCTTCTCCAGCGCCTCGACCACGTCCGCGAAGGTCAGCCCGTACGAGACGAGCTTCATCGGGTCCGGCTGCACGTGGTACTGCTTCACGTAGCCGCCGATGGCATCCACGCCCGCGACGTCCTTCACGCTCTTGAGCTGCGGTCGGATGATCCAGTCCTGCACCTCGCGCAAGTAGGCGGCCAGCTCCAGGTCCGTCGTCAGGCGCATGCCTTCCGGCGTGAGGTAGGCGCCGTCCGAATGCCACCCCGGTTGACCGTCGCGAACCACGGCGCCCTCCCCGCGCGGGTGCTCGTACTCGACGGTGTACATGTACACCTCGCCGAGTCCGGTCGCGATCGGCCCCATAGTCGTCTCGACGCCGGGCGGCAGGCTGCCGCTCGCTTCGCGCAATCGTTCGCCGACTTGTTGCCGAGCGAAGTAGATGTCAACGCCGTCCTCGAAGACGGCAGTGACCTGCGCGAAGCCGTTGCGTGAGAGCGAGCGCGTGTATTCGAGTCCCGGTATGCCAGCGAGCGCGTTCTCCATCGGGAACGTAACCTGCTTCTCGACCTCGAAGGGCGAGAGCGACGGGGCCACTGCGTTGACCTGGACTTGGTTGTTGGTGATGTCCGGGACGGCGTCGATCGGCAGGCGCTGCAGTTGGAACAAGCCGACAGCAGCGACGACCGCCGTGAGCACGACGATCAGCCAGCGGTTCTTGAGCGAGAAGTGGAGCAGGGATTCGAGCATGGGATGGTCTCCGTTGACTCTCAGTGCTCGTGCGCCGCGGCGCCCTTGCCCAGATCGGCCTTGAGGATGAACGTGCCTTCGCTGACGAACAGCTCGCCCTCGACGAGGCCGGTGAACACGGGCACGAGTCCTCCCACGGCGCGCCCGATCGTGACTGCGCGCTTCGCGTAGGTGTTGGGCTCGCCTTCGACCGGCACGAACAGCGCCGGTCCGTCCTCGACGGTCTGGATCGCGTCTTCCGGCACGGCGATAACCGGCGCCGGGGACGGCTCGCGGGGGTCCATCTCGACGATCTCAGCCTGCGCGAACATCCCAGGTCGCAAGCCAAGCTCGGCCACCGGGACTTCGATGCGCACCTGCGCCGTGCGAGTCGTGGAGTCGACGAACGGCGAGTTGAACGCGACCGAGCCCTCGAAGCGCTTGCTGCCAACCTCGCCGAACGAGCCGACGGTGATCCACGCCTTCGCGCCCACGTGAATGCTCAGGAGCTTGGCTTCGGGAACGTCGGCGAGCACCCACAGCTTCGTGGCGTCCGCCAGGACCATGAGGTACTCGCGATCGGGTCCGACCAACTCGCCCAGCGTCACCTCGCGTTGCACGACGACGCCGTCGATCGCGGCGCGAATCGCGTAGCGCGGGACGACTTCACTCGTCGTCGCGAGAGCTTCGATCGCGGCGCGGTCCATCCCCAGCATCTGCAACCGATTCGCCGCGGCCGTGCGTGCGGACTGGGCCGCCCTGAGCGCCGCGAGCGAGACTTTGTGCTCCGCCTCGCGCCGCTGGACCTCGGTGAGCGAGATGCCCTGCGACTTGTCGTAGAGGCCCTGCGCGCGTTCCCATGCGACCTTGGAGAGCTCCACGGCCGGGCCGGCGGTCTGGACAGCGACCCCGCGTTGCAGGTAGTCGGCCTGCGCTTCGCCCAGTTCGGGACTCTCGATCACGGCCAGCTCCTGTCCGGCCTTCACTGGATCTCCGACGCGCACGTTCACCTCGGCGATGCGTCCGCGCATCGGAGAGCCGACGTGAGCCATCGCTTCGGTGTTGAAGCCCACCCGCGCGGGGGCCGTGATCGTGGGCCGCAGCACCCAGAGCTGCGCTGCCTGTGTCTTGACTCCGTAGCGAGCAATTGCGTCGCTCGTGAGCGTCACCTCGTCGAGGTGCTCGGCTTCGCTCTCTGCGGCGTGCGCATGGCCGTCCGCGTCGGAGTGACCCGCTGGCGCCGTCTCGTCGGGCCCAGGCAAGGCGTTGTGCGAGTGATCGCTGTGGTCATCGCACGCGGAGAGCAGCACGAGCGACAGGATCAACGCCGAAGCGGCGCGGCGCGCGCCGTGACGGTCTTGTCGCGCGCAGGCGCGGGTCATCGTCGTGAGGTCAAGAGTCCTATGTTTCATGGCGAATCGGCTCAGCGCTTGTTCGGAAGAGGGATGACGCGATCGGCCGCGAGCTGCACGGAAGGAGCGGCTCGCGCTCCCGCGTCGGCGAGTCGTTCAGCGACCCCGGGACCGCCCACGGCGCGTTGCAAGCGAACGAGGGCGCGCGCCGCTTGCGCCTCGACTTCGATCGCTTGCGTTTGCGCGACGCGCAGGTCCTGCTCGGCGAGGAACAGCGGGGTCACGTCCGTCTGCCCCGCTCGATACGCGTCCTCGGCGAGTTGTCGCCGCTGTCGTTGCAGCGGGATCAATTCGCGTTCGATCCGGCTGAGGTTCGCGGTGCTCGCCGCCAGTCCTTCGTAGGCCACCCGCACGTCCTCGACCACGCGTCGTTTCGCGAGCGTCAGCTCGTGACGGGCTTGGAGTTGCTCGGCGGTGAGCTCCGCTCGGCGGGCCTGGCCCGAGTCGAAGATGGGCAGCGGCGCTGCCAGCGATGGCCCGACTTGCCAACCTTGGCCGCTCTGCGCTTCGAGCCCGACGTTCGCGCCCTCCCACGGCAGGAAGCGAACCAGCGCAGCGTCGTCGCCGAGCGCCCGGAGCTGCCACGCGAGCGCTTGAATCTCGGGACGGGCGAGGAGCGCCGCGTCGGTCCAGTCACGCTCGGATCGGCCGCGCAGCTCCGGCGCCGTCCAGGGGTCGAGCGCCCAAGTCGCGGCGGCAGACGGTTCGCCGATCAGCCGCGCCAGCCGCAAGCGGCTCGTTCGCTCATCGAGCCGCGCACGGTCGATGGAGACTTGCAACTCGACGCGCTGCGCTTGCAGCGTGACGAGATCGCTGCGCGTCCCCTCGCCGGCGTCGAGTCGAGCCTGCGACGTGGCGACGAGCCGCTCGACCAGGCCGAGTCGCTCTTCGAGCAGAGGCAGGAGCGCGGCCGAGGTCTGCGCATCCACGTAGCGCTCCTGAACTTCGCTGATCACGTCCAACGCCGCAGCCACTGCCTCCGCGGCGACGGCGCGGAGGCGGTTGTCGGCGGCGCTCGCACGAGTCGGGCGCTGGAGCGCCTGGACGAACTCCTGCACGAACGACGCCTCGAACTGCTGGCTGCGTACGCCGCCCCGGAAAACGACGCCCAAGACGGGGTTGGGGAGCAGCCGAGCTTGATCCGCTTGCGCCAGCGCGACGCGCACGCGAGCGAGCGCAGCCTGCAGACCGGGGTCGGAGGTCACGGCGCGTCGAACCGCCTCGCGAATCGAGAGTGCGCCCTC
>JAEUHY010000058.1 GCA_016795325.1 Planctomycetota bacterium | reverse complement strand
CTCCTCGACGCTCGCGGTCTGGCGCAGCAGCCCTAGAAAGGGCGCGACGTTGAAGCTGTCGCCGAGTCCGTCGCGCGGCGAGTCCTTGATCGAGGCGCTGAGCGCGGGAGTGAAGGTCTGCGCGACCGACGGGGCGGCGAGAGCGAGAGCAACGAGAGCGGAGCAGAGCGTGTTCATGGCACGGCCAGCCTACGCTCTAAGCGCGGATCGCGCTGGTGCGACGTGTGCGGCGACGGAGAGTGGACAGTTATCCGCCCAGAAGACCCGCAATCGGGCAACCAGCGGACAAACACCGCTCTACCGGCGCAGGCGTGCGAGAGCGCTTCAGCCCTCGAGTTCTCGAGCGAGCGAGCGTCAGCATCTCAGGTTGCCCGGCGCGCCTGATTCGGGCAACCCGCGGGCAACTGCACAGGTGCTGCCAGTCCGATGATCGTGTTCATTCGCCCGTGCGCGCCGAGCTCCACGCCGCGCGAACCGATGGCCTGGCCGGACGCGTACTCAGCAACGCCGGAACACCAGGACGAGAAACGACCAGCGAGCCTGAACGCCTACGGCTCCCGAAACAGGACGACATCGAATCCTGGGGACAGGGAACCGAACGCAGCACATGTCGTGAAATCACCCTGGATAAGCTGCCGCGCAACGTGAGGATGTTCGACGATCCAACTTCCGGGCGACCCAGAGTCCACATTGATTTCGCTGTCAATCCTGAACCAGTGGAGCACAGGCCGAACAGACATCACCTCCGTTGCCGGCAAACGCTTCGCATCATCAACTAGCTTCCAAATGTGCCGCTCAGCGTCGGCTTCGCGAGCTCGCAATCTACCGACCACCGACGGCACGGCGCTAATCCGAAAATCCGCGAGCCGCTGAACCGCGTCGTACATTTCACCTCCCCACCTCGGGGGACATAGACCCAAGTAGAAGCACGCCTCACCAATGTCCACGTGGGTTCGATATTCGCTTATTAATACGCGGAGCGTCGGGCCAGAAGACAGCCGCCACGTATAGTCGGATCGGACGGTGCGCAGAAGATCCGACGCCTCGCGTTCCAAGTCGTCCAGAACAAAATCGGTGAGATTGAATTGACTTCGCCCCCAGTCGTTTACAAGCAACCACGCCGGCCATCCGGCCGGGCCAGGACCATTGTGGCGTGCGTCCAATTCGTGCGCCTTCGTGGCTGTCCAGGCCAGGTCCGCAATCTTAACTTGTTCCGTCGAGGTCAGGTCGACTTGACGCGTGGTGGAATGCAACTGGTTCAGCTTGCGAGCTGCGGATGACCAGCGACGTTGCCATGCTCGACTGTCTTTCGTCTCGTTGGACCTCCACTCGGCCTTCAATTCAGCGACCAGAGCGCGCAGCTGCGCCTGCGACTCACGAACGCGTTGCTTCAGCGTCGCGAGCGAAACGATTCCCGCCCAGCCTGGAGCATCCCTCAGTCCGGCAAGCAGGCGATCTCGGCGTTGGAGTAGGGCGTCCCGTAGGATGTCTCTGCTTTCAGGTAGCCCGGCGACCAGTACTCCGTGTCCGGCATCTCTCTCGTTCGAATCGCCCGATACAACAGATAGAACGGCACGCTGCTCGCGCTCGCCATCACGCCCGGGCTCGGTCTCCGCGCTTGCGACAACCGCCGGGAGCAACACAGACCGCTCCGGCCACTCCGAGGTTGCACTGGTCGCGCATAGAGCGCAGGCCATGGCCAAGCTGACCGCGAGACTTTGCGAGACCATTGGTCGTTCTCTCGTTTGTCCCTCTTGGCTACTTCGACGCCTTAGAGCGAGGAGACGTTGAACTCCTGGATCGCGCGCTCCTCGACGCTCGCGGTCTGGCGCAGCAGCCCTAGAAAGGGCGCGACGTTGAAGCTGTCGCCGAGTCCGTCGCGCGGCGAGTCCTTGATCGAGGCGCTGAGCGCGGGAGTGAAGGTCTG
>JAEUHY010000056.1 GCA_016795325.1 Planctomycetota bacterium | reverse complement strand
GCTGCGCGGCGACGGCTCGGCGAGCATCGCGCAGAACGACTTGAGCTTGCGCACGCACGGCATGCCGCCGGCCAAGTCGTGCATCCTGTTCGTCGGCACGGACGCGCCGAACGGCGGCGCTGGCGCGCTGTTCGACGACGGTCTGCGCTGCGCGGGCGGCACGACGCGTCGTTTGGGTCTGCGCACCTCCGACGCGCAAGGCTTCGCGACGTGGGGCCCGGGCCTCAACACGCAAGGCGGTTGGCTCGCGGGTCAGACGCGCTACCTCCAGACCTGGTATCGCGATCCCGCCGGTCCCTGCGGCCGCGGCTCCAACCTGAGCAACGGCTACCGCGTCGTGCTCGCGCCCTGATTTGCGCCCCGCTTCGCTCCCTCAAATCGCGCACGGATTCGTGCACTGCAAAACGCGCCCGGCGCCGACCGCGACAAAGGTTCGGCGCCGGGCGCGCTCGTTCTGATATCTCGAGGCCGTTCAGCGCGGCCGGAACACCGCCACGCTGGCCGTGTAGCCGTGCAGGAAGTTGCGGCCGCCGACCGGGCCCACTTCGCCCATGGCGAAGAAGCCCGCGACGGGGATCGACTTGTCGAAGCCCAAGCACACGCAGCTGATGTCGTGGTTGTGGCTTGAGAGCATGCGCGTGCCGTCGCCGAACTCGTCCTCGACGGCATCGAATTCGACCCTGAGGACGTGTTGGCGTCGCAACGGCGCCCCGCACTCAGCGCGGGCGCATCAACGCGTTCCGTGAGGTTTTCGTGACTCACCTCGCCCGATTTCGCGCTGGCTGGCATTCTTGAGGTGTTCCTGCGGGCAGCGCGGACTTGCCGGCAGCGACGCTCGGGCCCTGAGCCTGTCTCGTCGCGACCACGGTCTGGGCTGGCGCATGCTTGCACCGTCGTCCCGGAGAGCTTCGATGCAGCGTGAAATCTCGATCGCGTTGGTGGCAGGCCTGTTGGCGCCTGTGTCGACGGCTCAGTGCGATGACTGGCTGGAAGGGTTCACGCGCCCGGTCGTCGGCCCAGTCGCAGCCAGCACGAAGTGGTCGACCGGCGGAACGGACCGACTGGTGCTCGCCTACGGGACGGACCATCTCGGGCTTCCCGTACCTGGTTCGGTGATCGCGTGGGACGGCTCCGACTTCGACACGCTCGGCGGCGGGCTGATCGGAGAATCACGCGCGCTGGCGACGTTTGACGATGGCGGCGGGACTGCGCTCTACGTCGGAGGCGTCCTGACCTCCACGGTCGTCGGCGGCGTGTGGCTACGGAACATTGCCCGCTGGGACGGCTCGAACTGGAGCAACGTGCTCGGCGGTGTGACCGGCCCGAACAAGACGGTGAACGCGCTCGCGGTCTTCGATGACGGCAGCGGCCCAGCGCTTTACGTCGCGGGTCGCTTCACGGCGGCAGGCGGAATTCCCGGAGTCCCGGTGAACAACATCGCCCGTTGGAACGGCTCGAGTTGGAGCAGCGTCGGCAACGGCTTGAACGGCAGCGTGCTCTCACTGGCGGTGTTCGACGACGGCGCCGGCGCGAAGCTGTACGCCGGTCGCGGCCCCGGCTCGACCAAGTTTCTCTCGGTGTGGGACGGCGCGAGTTGGAGCGCCGTCACTGATGCGCCCGACGCCCCGGTCCACGCGCTGGCGGCGCTCGATCTCGGCGCCGGCGAGCGCTTGTTCGTGGGCGGCGACTTCACGGCGGTCGGCAGCCAGAGCGCCGCGCGCGTCGCGAGTTGGGACGGCTCGAGTTGGACGAGCTACGGCGCCGGGTTGCCCGCGCGCGTGTTGGCGTTCTCCGCCTACAACACTGGCTCAGGTTTGCGCCTGCAGGCTGGCGGAGAGTTCGTTCTCGGCGCTGGCGCAGCGGTCGCCGAGTGGGACAGCGCGCAGTGGACGGGGTTGGATGGCGGGGATCCGATCGCCGCCCCGCCCCACGTGCAGACCCTTCGCGAGTTCACGCTCGGCCTGCAACGCGTGCTTGTCGCAGGCGGCCGCTCCGGGCTGCGCTATCTGCACCAAGGCTTGTGGCGCTCGATTGCTCCAGTGCCCACGCACAATCCGCAGTCGATCGTCGACTTCGACGACGGAGCGGGCGCGGCGCCGTTTTCGATCAGCAATCCGCCGTTCGCCGCCGCCGTGCCCGGAGTACCCGTGGTGTGGAAGTACGAGCAGATGCAGTGGTCGCGTGTGCCCGGTTCGCCCTATGGGCTCGCTTACAAGCTTTTGAAGTTCGACGACGGCAACGGCGAGCGTCTGTTCGTGGGCGGCTCTCTCACGACCTTGACCGGCGCTCTTGCGAATGATGTGCAGGTCTATGACGGAAGCACGTGGTCGCCGGTCGGCGCGCTGCCGGACTTCGCCGTCCGCGACCTCGAGTGGTTCGACGCGGGCGCCGGTCCGCGGCTTTACGCGGCCGGATCGCCGGGCGGCCCGAGTGGAAATCCCACGATTCCCGGGTTCGTGATCTGCTGGGACGGCGTGAGCTGGTCAGCGATCGGCGGGCCGACAGCTCCGTGCCTTGCTCTCGAGCGGTTCGGCAACGGCGCAGGAACGAAGCTCTACGTGGGCGGTTCCTTCGGGTTGCTGTTTCCAGCTACTGGCTCGCCGGGCCTCGCGACGTGGGACGGCACGACGTGGGCGAGAGTCGCGACTGGGTTGCAAGGCAGTTCGGACCTCACGGTGCAGGCGCTCGCGCGCTGGGACGACGGCACTGGCGAGAAGCTCTACATCGGCGGCGCCTTCAGCGGCGCGGGCGGCGTTCCGAACACGGTCAACATCGCGAGTTGGAACGGGACCAACTTCGCACCGCTCGGTATTGGCTGGAGCTACGACGTGAAGACTCTCGCGGTCGACACCGGCACGGCGCCGTCGACCCTCGTTGCTGGTGGGACGTACTCGACGTTGCCGAGTCTCAATGGTCTTCGCGAACGCGGCGGTCTGATGCGCTGGGACGGTTCATCGTGGTCGCACTACGAGGGCGGCCTCGACCAGAGCAGCTTCAGTCAGAACGGCTCGAGTGTCCGGTCGGTGGTCGTCGCCGACCTCGGTGACGGCGTAGACATTCTCGTGACCGGCGGTTTCCAGCAGCTGGGCGATACGTTCTCCGCCGGGGGGGTGGGCGTGTGGAACCGCTGCGCGGCGCCGGGCGAGCCGTACTGCTTCGGCAGCGGTGTGGACACGATCTGCGCGTGCCTCAACGCGAGTCCCGTTGAAGAGCAGAGCGGCTGTGTGAACTCGAGCGGTCGCGCGGCGCTGCTGCGCGGCGACGGCTCGGCGAGCATCGCGCAGAACGACTTGAGCTTGCGCACGCACGGCATGCCGCCGGCCAAGTCGTGCATCCTGTTCGTCGGCACGGACGCGCCGAACGGCGGCGCTGGCGCGCTGTTCGACGAC
>JAEUHY010000040.1 GCA_016795325.1 Planctomycetota bacterium | reverse complement strand
GATCCGCGACTACTACGACTTCCTGCACTTCCTCAAGGTGCACGAGCTCGCGCCCGACGACGCGCTGGCGAACTCACGCCTCGGCGCCCTTGCGCGCTTCTCGAACATCCTCGCCGACTTTGAGAACGTCACTCGCCGCGGTCGCTGGGTCGCCAAGGAAGGCGGCACGACGGAGTTCACCGGCGGCACCGACCGCGGGGCGATGTACTTCGAGCGCCTGGCCAACTACATCCTCCATTACGCCCGCGACTCGTACGAAGACTTCGAAGGCGAGGCCACGCCCGACCTCGACGCGGTTGACATCCTCACGGTCCACCAATCGAAGGGCCTCGAGTGGCCCGTGGTGTTCCTGCCGTCGCTCACCGACCAGCGCTTTCCCTCGCGGAATGCCGGCCGCCCTCGCGAGTGGCTCCTCTCCGAAACAGCATTCTCACCTCGCGCCCGCCAGCGCTACGAAGGCGGCGAGGACGACGAGCGGCGCATCTTCTACGTCGCGCTGACCCGCGCCCGCGACGCGCTCTACCTCTCGCACTTTCGCAAGCAGACCAACCGCGCCCGCGCCTCACGCTTCCTCGTCGACCTCTTCAGCTCGACCGCGTTGCCCGATCGCGACGACCTTCCGCTTCCGCCGCCCCCGGCCGCCGAGAAGGTCGCCGAGAAGCCCAAGATCGCGATCTCGTTCTCCGATCTCTCCGACTTCGACGAGTGCGGCTTCCGCTTCCGGCTCTCCAACTCCTTCGGCTTCGAAACCCAACTCGTCTCCGAACTTGGCTATGGCCGCGCGATCCACCACGTGTTGCGCCACGTTGCCGACACGGCTCGCGCCACCGGCCACGTCCCGACGCCGGCCGAAGTCGAGGCGCTCCTCGATGCCGAGTTCTACATCCCCTTCGCGAACCGGGTGAACTTCCCCAACATGCGCCAGATGGCGTTGAAGTTGGTGCGCAAGTACGTGACCGCCTACGCCTCGGACTTGCAGCGGATCTGGGCGACCGAGCGCTCGTTCGAGATGCACCTCGCCGACGGCACGCTCTCGGGGCGCGCCGACGTGATCCTCGACCGCCACGCCGGCCAACCCGACGCCCTGGCGATCGTCGACTACAAAACGACCAAGGGACACGATCAGGACGCGATCTTCGCCTTCCAGCTCGCGGTGTACGCCGCAGCCGGCCGGGCCGAGGGACTCGATGTGCAGGCGGCCTACCTCCACCACCTCGAGGAGAGCGCGCGCACCGAGGTTCCCGTTGCGCCCAAGGACACAGTCCAGGCGGTCACGAAGGTCGAGGGCCTCGTGCGCGACCTTCGCGATGCCCGCTTCATTCCCAAGCCGGAGAAAAAGCGCTGCGATCCGTGCGAGTACCGGCGCCTTTGCCGACACGCGCCCACGAGTCCTTGGGATGAAGACTGACGGCGAACCCGCTACCCTCCCCGAACCCGCGGCCGGCGTTCGATACGCCGGTCAGTTTCCCCCGCGACGAGCCAGGAGACCGCCCGAGTGGCCAAGAGAACTCGCAGCCCCGCCACAGCAGACGACGGCACGCCCCCGACGACCGACTACCGCCACTCCGAGAAGCGCAAGAACATCCCGCCGGCCCAGATGGCGTCCGAAGGGCAGGTTCCGAAGGCCAAGCGGGTGAAGTACGCCTACAGCCCGCATCTCGATCCGATCCTTCGCTTCGATCCGACGGCGCGCGCGGACAAGGTCAAGGCAATCGTCGAGAAGGCCTGCGCGGGGAAGTCGCTGACGGCGGATGAACAGGAGATCCTGCGCGGCGTCGGCGAGCACTGGTCGCAGCCGTGGCTGGAGTGGGCGGGGAAGCAGGAGGAGCAGGCGCGCGGGCACTTCGAGGTCGATCCGATTGCGCTCCACATCCACGAGCGGATCAGCTCGCGCGCGATCCTGGCAAATGCGTTGAGGCAGGATGCGCAGCGGTCGCTATTCGCCGATCCCGAGCAGAGCTACGCGGAGGCGGTGCAGTTCTACAAGCACGATGTCGACTGGGCGAATCGCATGATCCTCGGCGACAGCTTGCAGGTCATGTCGAGCCTTGCGTACCGCGAGAATCTCGCGGGCAAGGTGCAGATGATCTACATCGATCCACCGTACGGGATTCGATTCGCAAGCAATTTTCAGCCGGAGGTCAGAAAGCGAGACGTTCGCGATGGACGCGATGAAGACCTCACTCGTGAGCCGGAAACGGTGCGCGCATTTCGCGACACCTGGCATTTGGGAATCCACTCATACTTCGAGTACTTACGCCAACGCATCCACGTCGGGCACGAACTGCTGAGAGTCAGCGGCAGCATGTTCATTCAGATTTCAGAGGAGAATATACATCGCGTCCGATCGATTCTCGATGAGACGTTTGGCGCAGAGAACTTCTGCTCGCTAATCACGTTTCGTAAGAAGACAATGCCACTCGGCAGTGACTTCACCGAGGCAGTGTCTGACTACCTGCTTTGGTATGCGAAGGACAGAGACCAGGCCAAGAGCTATCCGCTCTTCGTCGACAAGCCGACGAGCGGAGACGGTGCTTGGGGATGGGCCGACATGCCTAACGGCCTGCGTCGACGTCTGTCGCAAAGCGAAGTTTCGGGCGCATCGACTGAAGCCACACGCACGGGAAGGGTGTTCCAGCCAATCTCACTTCTTCCAGCGCAATATCGCCCGAATCAAGACTACGACGTAGACTTCGCTGGCAAGCGTTGCAGGCCGCCGAAGGACAGTTGCTGGAAGACAGACAGGATGGATCGCTTGGTTCAGGCCGAACGTGTACATCCCAGCGGCAACACACTCCGCTATGTTTTATTTCACGACGATTACCCGGTTTCGGTTCTCACAAACCTGTGGGCTGATTCCGTCGCCGCCACGGACCTGCGATACGTTGTCCAGACTTCGCAAGGGGTGATCGAGCGCTGCATGCTCATGACCACCGACCCAGGCGACATAGTTCTCGATCCGACCTGTGGATCAGGGACCACTGCATATCTAGCTGAACAATGGGGCAGGCGCTGGATCACAACCGACACTTCGCGTGTCGCTCTGTCGATTGCGCGGCAACGTGTGCTTACCGCAAGCTTTGAACACTACCGTACGAAAGGCGGAGCGAGCGCCAACCTGGGTGCTGAAAATCCGTCAACAGGCTTCAAGTACAAGAGCGCCTCGCACATCACGCTCGGCTCCATCGCCCAGAATTCGAACCTCGACCCGATCTTCGCGAGACACAAGCCGATTCTCAGTGCAATGCTCGATACGGCGAACGCCGCGCTGAAGACCGCCTCCGCCGACCTGCGGGCGAAGCTCAGGCGCAAGCTCGAAGAGAAGATCCGCGCCGACGGCAAGAGGTCGATCACTGACGCGGACCGACGCCGCTGGATCCTCCCGCCTGACAACCGCGACCGAACCGAGAAGCTCATCGTCCCCGTCGACTTCGCGGGCTGGTACGAGTGGGAGGTTCCCTTCGATACGGACCCGGACTGGCCGAAGGCGCTCCAAGACGCAGTCACCCACTACCGCAAGGCGTGGCGCGCGAAGATGGACGAGGTCAACAAATGCATCGCGGACAACGCGGAGCAAGAGGAACTCGTCGACCAACCGGAGATCGTGCGCGGCGTCACGCGCGTCAGCGGCCCGTTCACGGTCGAAGGTGTGATGCCCGAAGAGCTCGCGCTCACCGAGGACGGCATCGTCGACCTCACGCCAAACGACCCCGACGACGAGAGCGGCCCCGACCCCGATGCGCAGAACCGCTCCGCCTACCTCAAAGAGATGACCGACGCGATCAAGCGCGACGGCGTGCTCTTCCCCAACAACCAGAAGCGCATGTTCAGCCGCGTCGAGCCGCTCTACGAGAGCCACACGCTCGCCGGAGTCCACGCCGAAGGCGCGTGGGATGGCGAGGACGAAGCCGACGTCGCGATCTGCTTCGGCCCGCAATACGGCCCGGTCACCGCATACCAAGTCGAAGAGTTGATCCGCTCGACCAAGCGCTACGCGCACCTCGTCATCGCTGGCTTCAGCTTCGACCCCGAGGCCACCGCGATCATCGAGCAGAGCCAGCACCCGAGGCTGAAGATCCACATGGCGCACATCCGCCCGGACATGAACCCGGGGATGCGCGGCCTGCTCAAGGACACCCCGAACAGCCAGCTCTTCACGGTGTTCGGTATGCCGGCGGTCGACGTCGCGAAGACCAAGGATGGCGAGTGGCAGGTGAAGCTGGAGGGTGTCGACATCTACGACCCCGTCGAGAACACCGTGCGCTCGACCAAGGCCGAGAAGGTCGCCGCGTGGTTCCTCGACAGCGACTTCGACGGCCGCTGCTTCTGCATCTGCCAGGCG
>JAEUHY010000039.1 GCA_016795325.1 Planctomycetota bacterium | reverse complement strand
GATCCGCGACTACTACGACTTCCTGCACTTCCTCAAGGTGCACGAGCTCGCGCCCGACGACGCGCTGGCGAACTCACGCCTCGGCGCCCTTGCGCGCTTCTCGAACATCCTCGCCGACTTTGAGAACGTCACTCGCCGCGGCCGCTGGGTCGCCAAGGAAGGCGGCACGACGGAGTTCACCGGCGGCACCGACCGCGGGGCGATGTACTTCGAGCGCCTGGCCAACTACATCCTCCATTACGCCCGCGACTCCTACGAAGACTTCGAAGGCGAGGCCACGCCCGACCTCGACGCGGTTGACATCCTCACGGTCCACCAATCGAAGGGCCTCGAGTGGCCCGTGGTGTTCCTGCCGTCGCTCACCGACCAGCGCTTCCCCTCGCGGAATGCCGGCCGCCCTCGCGAGTGGATCCTCTCCGAAACAGCCTTCTCACCTCGCGCCCGCCAGCGGTACGAGGGCGGTGAGGACGACGAGCGGCGCATCTTCTACGTCGCGTTGACCCGCGCTCGCGACGCGCTTTACCTCTCGCACTTCCGCAGGCAGACCAACCGCGCCCGAGCCTCACGCTTCCTAGTAGACCTCTTCAACTCGACCGCGTTGCCCGATTGCGACGACCTTCCGCTTCCGCCGTCCCCGGCCGCGGAGAAAGTCGCAGAGAAGCCCAAGATCGCGATCTCCTTCTCTGACCTGTCCGACTTCGACGAATGCGGGTTCCGCTTCCGGCTCTCCAACTCCTTCGGCTTCGAAACCCAGCTAGTCTCCGAACTCGGTTACGGCCGCGCGATCCACCACGTGCTGCGCCACGTCGCCGACACGGCCCGCGCCACTGGCCACGTCCCGACGCCGGCCGAAGTCGAGGCGCTGCTCGACGCCGAGTTCTACATCCCCTTCGCGAACCGGGTGAACTTTCCCAACCTGCGCCAGATGGCGTTGAAGTTGGTGCGCAAATACGTGACCGCTTACGCCTCGGACCTGCAACGGATCTGGGCGACCGAGCGTTCCTTCGAGATGCACCTCGCCGACGGCACGCTCTCGGGCCGCGCCGACGTGATCCTCGACCGCCACGCCGGCCAGCCCGACGCACTGGCGATCGTCGACTACAAGACCACCAAGGGCCACGACCAGGACGCGATCTTCGCCTTCCAGCTCGCGGTGTACGCCGCGGCCGGCCGGGCCGAGGGACTCGACGTTCAGGCGGCCTACCTCCACCACCTCGAGGAGAGCGCGCGCACCGAGGTGCCGGTTGCGCCAAAGGACACGGTCCAGGCGGTCGCGAAGGTCGAGGGCCTCGTGCGCGATCTGCGCGATGCTCGGTTCATCCCCAAGCCCGAGAAGAAGCGCTGCGATCCGTGCGAGTACCGGCGGCTCTGCCGACACGCGCCCACCAGTCCCTGGGATGAAGACTGACGGCGGACCCGCTACCTTCCCCGATCCCGCGGCCGGCGCTCCAGACGCCGGTCAGTTTCCCCCGCGACGAGCCAGGAGACCGCCCGAGTGGCCAAAAGAACTCGCAGCCCCGCCACAGCAGACGCCGGCACGCCCCAAACGACCGACTACCGCCACGCCGAGAAGCGCAAGAACATCCCGCCGGCGCAGATGGCGTCAGAGGGGCAGGTTCCGATGACCAAGCGGGTGAAGTACGCCTACAGCCCGCACCTCGATCCGATCCTGCGGTTCGATCCGACGGGACGCGCCGACAAGGTCAAGGCGATCGTCGAGAAGGCCTGCGCGGGGAAGACGCTGACGGCGGAGGAGCAGGAGATCTTGCGCGGCGTCGGCGAGCACTGGTCGCAGCCGTGGCTGGAGTGGGCGGGGAAGCAGGAGGAGCAGGCGCGCGGGCACTTCGAGGTCGATCCGATCGCGCTGCATATCCACGAGCGCATCAGCTCGCGGGCCATTCTGGCGAATGCGCTGAGGCAGGATGCACAGCGGTCGTTGTTCGCCGATCCCGAGCAGACCTACGCCGAGGCGGTGCAGTTCTACAAGCACGATGTCGACTGGGCGAATCGCATGATTCTCGGCGACAGCTTGCAGGTCATGTCGAGCCTTGCGCACCGCGAGAATCTCGCGGGCAACGTGCAGATGATCTACATGGATCCGCCGTACGGGATCAAGTTCGCGAGCAACTTTCAGTCGGAGGTCGGCCGCCGAGATGTGAAAGAAAGAGACAACGATCTGACGCGAGAGCCCGAAATGATCCGGGCATATCGTGATACTTGGCACTTGGGAACCAGTTCTTATCTCTCGTATCTTCACGATCGACTGGTTGCCGCGCGCGAACTACTGGCACCGACTGGTAGCGTGTTCGTGCAGATCAGCGACGACAACCTTCATCGTGTCAGGGGGATACTTGACGAAGTGTTTGGTGCGCACAACAACCTTCGCATCATCACTGTCGCGAAGACCGCCGGGCTGGGCTCTGAACTGATTCCAGCGGCGACAGACTTCCTGCTTTGGTACGCGCGCGACAGGCGCTTCTGTACAACCCATCCGATGTTCCGGATCAAGGAGTCTGGAGAAGACGGCGGCGGTCCGTATCGGCAAACAGACGAACTAGGTCAGGTGTTCAGGATCGACAACCTGACGAGCCCCAATCAGGGTGTGCAGTCATGCTTGTACGACGCGCATGTCAGCGGTCGAACGTTCCGACCTCCTCTGTCTGCTCAATGGAAGACGACTGAGCGCGGATTGCAGCGGCTTCGGAGCGCAGAGCGATTGCAGGCAGGGGAAGGTCTCTACTACAAGCGCCTCTTAGAAGACTTCCCCGTCAAACCGCTGAATAACCTCTGGGCCGATACTGGCGCTGGAGGCTTTGTGGAGGAGAAGTGGTACGTCGTTCAGACCAATACAAAGATCGTCGCACGTTGCCTGCTCATGACGACCGCTCCCGGCGATCTCGTTCTGGATCCAACGTGCGGATCTGGGACCACGGCGTGCGTCGCTGAGCAATGGGGCCGGCGATGGATCACCATCGACACGTCTCGCGTCGCTCTCTCGGTAGCTAGGCAACGGCTCCTCACCACCAAGTTCGACCACTACCGCACCAAGTCCGCGGTAAGTGCGCATGGCGGCGCCGAGAATCCGAAGTCAGGATTCAAGTACAAGAGTGTCCCTCACGTTACGCTCGGATCCATCGCGCAGAGTACGAACTTGGATCCGATCTTCGCGAAGCATGAGCCACTGCTCAAAGTCGCGCTCGACGCGGCAAACGTGGCGCTCAAGTTCGCGCCCGCCGATCTGTGCGCGAAGCTCAAGCGCAAGCTCGAAGACAAGCAACGCACCGAAGGCAAGAAGTCGATCACCGACGCCGATCGACGCCGCTGGATCCTCCCGCCCGAGAACCGCGACCGCGCCCAGAAGCTCACCGTGCCCGTCGACTTCGCCGGCTGGTACGAGTGGGAAGTCCCCTTCGACACCGACCCCGACTGGCCGAAGCCGTTGCAGGACGCCGTCATCGCCTACCGCAAAGCGTGGCGCGCGAAGATGGACGAGGTCAGCAAGTGCATCGCGGACAACGCGGAGCAGGAGGAACTCGTCGACCAGCCCGAGATCGTGCGCGGCGTCACGCGCGTCAGTGGTCCCTTCACCGTTGAAGGTGTGATGCCCGAAGAACTCGCGCTCACCGAAGACGGCGTCGTCGACCTCACGCCGAATGACCCCGACGACGACAGCGGCCCCGATCCCGACGCGCAGAACCGCTCCGCCTATCTCAAGGAGATGACCGACGCGATGAAGCGCGACGGCGTGCTCTTCCCCAACAACCAGAGGCGCATGTTCGGCCGCGTAGAGCCGCTCTACGAGAGCCACACGCTCGCCGGCATCCACGCCGAGGGAGCGTGGGAGGGCGAGGACGAAGCCAACGTCGCCATCTGCTTCGGCCCGCAGTACGGCCCGGTCACCGCGTATCAGGTCGAAGAGTTGATTCGCGCCACCAAGCGCTACGCACATCTCGTCATCGCCGGATTCAGCTTCGACCCCGAGGCCACAGCGATCATCGAGCAGAGTCAGCACCCGAAGCTGAAAATCCACATGGCCCACATTCGGCCGGACATGAACCCGGGGATGCGCGGCTTGCTCAAAGACACGCCGAACAGCCAGCTTTTCACAGTGTTCGGCATGCCAGCGGTGGACGTCGCGAAGTCCAGGGACGGCGAGTGGCAGGTGAAGCTGGAGGGTGTCGACATCTACGACCCCGTCGAGAACACCGTGCGCTCGACCAAGGCCGAGAAGGTCGCCGCGTGGTTCCTCGACAGCGACTTCGACGGCCGCTGCTTCTGCATCTGCCAGGCG
>JAEUHY010000034.1 GCA_016795325.1 Planctomycetota bacterium | reverse complement strand
CGAAGACCTCGACCTCGCAACGGGCGCGGTCACCCTGCGGCGCGTCAAGCGCGACCGCGTCGAGCGCGTCTTCCTCGGCCGCGAGATCCGCGAGGAGCTGAGCCGCCAGCGCCTCACGCGCGGTCCGCTGTTCCGCGGGCCTCAGGGCGAGCGCCTCGTCGACCGCCACGCGCGCCGGCGCATCTGCGACCTGCTCGACCGCATCGGCGCGCACGACGCCACGGTGCATTCGCTGCGGCACACGTTCGCCACGCGCCTCTTGCGCGCCACGGGGGACTTGTTCCTGGTGAAGCGCGCGCTCCTGCACCGCTCGATCGCATCCACGGCGGTGTACCTCGACGTGAGCGACGAGCGGCTGCGCGCGGCCATGGACGGTGCAGGATGATCGCCCAGCGTTTGGGACGCGCGCCCGGCGCGGGCAAGCTCGACAAGGTCCAGCGCGGCAACGGTCCGGGCCAATGGGTGCTCACGTACACCGACGGGCGCGGCAAGCGGCGGCGGATCGCGCTGAGCACCGACAAGCAGGTGGCCGAAAGGCGCCGCGCCGAATTGATTCGCCAGCGCGACCTGGAGCTCGCGGGGCTCGGTTCGGTCGAGGGCCAGTCGACGCCGCTCGCGGACCTGCGCGAACAGTACCTCGCCGACCTGGCCCTGCGCGTGGGGGCCAAGCAGCTTCGATCGCGCACGGACTCGCTCACCCGCGTGCTTGCGGCGCTCGAAGCGACCCGCGTGCGAGACCTGCGTGTGGTCGACGTGCAGCGCTACCAACGCGAGCGACTGGCCCAGGGCGTCGCGCACCGCACGGTCAACGTGGACACGGGCGCGCTGGCGTCGATGTTGAACTGGGCGGTGGGGGCGCAGCTCATCGCCGAGAACCCGGTGCGCAGCTTGAAGCCGCTGCCCACGAGCGAGCGCCACCAGCGCAGAGTGAGGCGCGCATTGAGCGAGGACGAGGTCGAGCGCTTCCTCGCCGCCGCCGCTGAGGACGACGCCGAGTGCGCCTCGCGCCTGTCCGCATCGCGCACGATCGAGCTGCACGGCCGCGGGATCGGGTACGCCACGAGGCCCCGCCCGGATCGCGTCCCGCAGGCCCCGCTGTGGCGCGCGCTGCTCACGACCGCGGCTCGCTGGGGCGAGCTGACGCGCGTGACGTGGCTCGACCTGGACGCTGATCAACGCGCACTGACGCTCCGGGCCGCGACGACCAAGTCGGGGCGGGCGCGCGTGATCCCGCTGCCGCAGTCGCTCGTCGAAGAGCTACTGGCCCTGCGTGCCGTTCACCAGCGCGTGCGCATGCGGCTCGCGCAGTCGAGCGACCGGGTGTTCCTGTCACCGGACGGCGCGGACTGGGCGGAGTACACGACGAACGGACGCCGGCTGCTGCGACGCGTGCTCGATCGGGCCGGGATCGCGCGCCGCGACGCACTGGGGCGGGTCGTCGACATTCACGCGCTGCGGCACACCGCCGCAACCGGCATGGCCCGACGTGGCGTGCCGCTGGTCGTTGCGCAGCGGGTGCTCGGGCATGCGTCGCCGGAGATGACCGCGAAGGTCTACACGCACTTGGGGCTCGAGGATCTGCGCGGGGCGGTGGAGGGCGTGGGCGAGCCGAGGCGCGGGCGTGAGGTGGTTGGGTAGTGGCGGTGCGCGGTCCGTGCGGGTGAGGAGCCGTTGCACGAACCCAGTGACCATGCCCGCCCGGCAATAGCCTCGTCGACTCCACAGCGCCCAGACGATCCATGTGCGTGCGGGTGGGAGGGCCGCCACAGTTGGTGCGAGGTGCACCCGGTCAAGCTTGGTGCTAACCTAGACGAAACCAATGCAGGCGGACCTATATGCAGATGCGGTTCTGGCCAAGTGCGCTGCGTTCAGGCGGGGCGGAATATGGCCCGCAGAGCCCAGCGTGCGTCCAGGAGCCTGGATGGACAACTTCCAGAGCCACGACGATCAGCTTGTGGCGGCGACGCTGCTTGACAACTTCGTGTTCTTCTCCGACAGGGCCACAAACCACCTTCTTGCGAACGCATACTACAGGCTCGAGGACGAGTTACTCACAGGATCACTTTCATTCGCTGGAGGCCTGCACCCGACAACCTCATCGCTCTGGTTCACGCCGGTCGAGGGGGAGCAACCGCGCCCGACTGACTCGGGCAACGCATTGTGCCGCAAGCTAAGGAACATTGTCGGTGTCGGTGACGATCGGTTCGTCGCCTGGGACGGCGCTCTCCGGAACGCCGCGAACGGCGACACCGTGGTCTTCGTCGACGACTTCGTGGGTAGTGGCAATCAGCTCATCAGTACCTGGACTCGAAAGCACCCACAGTTTGGGGAGTCGTTCGAGGACGTCTTCAATCGACGTGCGTTTCCAGCGATCTGTCTCGCGCTAATCTGTACCGCCACCGCGATCGAACGCGTTCAGACCAATTTTCCAGCCATTCACATGCGCTGCACGCATGTTCTTGAGCGAGAGCGCTCGCTTACGGGAATCGGAGCACCAATCTTGTCTCCTCCGTTGGATGAATACGCAACGCAACTAGACAGATTCCTGCGATGCCATACTAGCCGACTCAATCTCCCCGAATTCTTGGCCAAGAGCAAAAATCCCCAACT
This sequence comes from Planctomycetota bacterium, assembly GCA_016795325.1. Lineage (GTDB taxonomy): Bacteria > Planctomycetota > UBA1135 > UBA1135 > WYBT01. The sequence goes on along the minus strand of JAEUHY010000034.1, from coordinate 5,956 downwards.
GGGTTTTCGTGAATTGGGGCTCCTGATTGGCTTCCAACATCACACCCCCGATAGCACGCTTCCTGTGCTGTGGGCAAGCGGCCGGGATGGATGGGAAAGGCTCGTTAGTCACACGTGAGCAACGGAAATCTTGAACATCTCAGAGCGCTCTTCTCCGACTACCGAGCCGAATGGTCGGCAGATTTATTCAGCAATCTGTTCATCGTGCCACCGTACTTCAAGAAGCTCGAGGTACCACGGCCGTGCATCCTGATTGGAGGTCGCGGTACAGGCAAGACGACATCGCTAAGGTCCCTGCGGTTCGACGCCTCAGAGGCACGGCGAAAATCCGAAGGCGTAAGCCCCCGCGACATCAACTACTGGGGCATATACGTGCGGATGAACAAGAATCGCGTCCGTGCGTTTCAGGGCGCGGGGCTATCGGTCGATCAATGGAACCGGGCGTTTGCGCACTACTTCAATCTTCTCTGCGTCTCGGAACTCTGCAGTCTGGTTCGCTGGCTCGGACGCGAGCGCGAACCGGTGAGCCCGAACCTGCAGGAGGTCGGCAGATCTCTGGGGATCGAAGCGACAGCGAGCGCGGACTCACTAGAGAAGTCTGTCAGGACGGCGCTGGTCGGCCTCGAGCTGTATGTCAACAACCCCACTCGTGCTCAGGCGCCGCTCTTCTCAATGCCTGAGGCTCCGATTGCCGAGTTCGTGCGAGCGCTGTGCGGTTCTCCAGGATTTGAGGGGAAGCTAATCTTCTGTTGCATCGATGAGTACGAGAATCTGCTGGACTCACAGCAGGCGATAATAAACGGCTACATCAAGCACGCGGGCTTGCCGCTCTCGTACAAAGTGGGCGTGAAGCGAAACGGGCTTCGATCGCGCGACACAGTGGATGCGGGCGACCCTCTGTCGACGCCTGCAGACTACGCCGAGATCGACATCAGCGTCGAGGGATTCGAGGGTTTCGCCGCACGAGTCGCTGAGCACCGACTCAGTCTTGGAGTACAACAGGGCCTGACTCTCGCGCAGTCACTGGACGAGTTCATGCCGGAACTGCCAATGAGCATTGAGGCCGATCTGCTGGGCTGCGACAAGCCCGCACGCGAGGTGCTCGCCGCGGTTGAGTCCAGCGGGACCAGCGAACTCATCGAATGGGCGAGGGGTGTGCCTGCGAGCCAGCTGTACTTCGTTAAGTACTGGGCGGAGAGCGAAGGGACCTCGATCGTCGAGCTCGCTCGCGACTGGATGGTCCGTCCCGACGCCTGGTTGACACGCTTTGGCAACTACTCATACGCGAGCCTCTTCTGGCTATCCAAGGGACGAAAGGGATCGCGAATTCGCAAATACTACGCAGGGGCGCGCACTCACTTGATGCTTGCCTCAGGCAATATTCGATACTTCATAGAGCTTATCGATGAGTCTCTCAACTGCGTTCTCGCATCGCCAGAGGGGTCGTCGCGTTGGACTGGTGTGGTTGAGGCGAAGTTTCAGTCGGAGGCGGCGCGAGTAGTCGGTAAGCGCCGGCTCGACCAGGTCGAAGGCCTCAGTGAGCGCGGAACGGAGATCAAGCGGCTCGCACTGGCTGTCGGCAAAGTCTTCTTTGAACTCGCGAGAGACCCGATCGGAAAATCGCCTGAGGTCAACTCATTCGTGCTTAGCGGATCAGCGGCGGCCCGCGATGAAGTGCTGAGCCTGCTGCACGAAGGAGTGTCTCAGTTGGCATTCGAAGTCGAACCTCGAACCAAGGCCACGACCCAGAGTGAGATACGCGATGACGAGTTCCGACTACACCCGATCTTCGCGCCGTTCTTCGAATACTCACACCGAAAGAAGCGGCGAACGACGTTCTCTGCTGATTTGTTGCGGGAAGTTCAGACGAGCCCAGCTCAGGCGATTAATAGGCTCCTTCAGAGGCCGCAGGTCTCGGTTGACGAGCTGCCCCGGCAGCTAGCGTTGTTTACCGAGTTCTTTGACAACGGGAGCGTCGGAAATGATCCGTAATCCGTTCGCGGCAGGGAAAACCGTGCGTGTTCAGCGCCTAGGTCTCGATGCACTTGATCCCACGTCGGCATACGTATTCAGTGGACTCGGTTCGGAGGCCCGTGGTCGGCATCCTGTTTGGGAGGCATGCCTTTCCACAAGAGCGCCTAACTGTCGCGAGATTCGATCCTGCGACGACGCATACGTCGTAATCGGAACTGATCGCGCGGAGACCGCGCGCATTTTGCTGAGCGACGATCTCTCGCTGGGCGCGCTGTTCAATGGATTCTCCTCTGTCTACTTGGACATCTCGGGCCTGCCACATCATGTCTGGGGGCCGATCCTTCGGGCGACGTTCGCCAAACTAGAGACCGTGCGCGCGGTCTACGTAGAACCGGAGGTGTACCGCAAGCATCCGAGTCCAACTTCCAGGACGGAGTTCGACTTAAGCGATGGACTGCGAGGCGTGGCCCCACTCCCCGGTTTCGCCCGACTCATTGGTCCAGAGGACGGCGGACAGGCCGTGTTGGTGGCTCTCCTGGGTTTCGAGGGTAGGCGTGCGAGCCTGATCGCCGCCTCGCTCGACCCGCTGCCCCCAGTTTACGCCCTGATTGGTGTCCCGGGCTTTCAGGTCGACTACGCGCAGATCGCGCATGCCAGCAACGAGGATTTTCTGCTTGAAGCTCGCGCGCACGAGAACATCAGATACGCGGCTGCGAGTTGTCCGTTCGAGCTGTTCGATGCTCTGGACGCGATTTGGCGTGATGCTCGACGCCCCTACATGTTCGTCGCTCCGATCGGAACCAAGCCACACTCCCTCGGCGCGATCTGCTACGCACTCAAGAACCCAGAGCACACCGAGCTGCTCTACGATCATCCGCGGCGCAAGCCCGGACGCACGCACGGAATCGGACCGTCGCACATCTATACGCTAAAGCCGTCATATGTCGCACCTTGACCGCGATCGATACTATACGCCTCCCGGAGTTGCGAAGATCATGGCGGAAGTTGCAGACTCTGCCAGCGCGACGGCGTGTTTCGACAGTGCTTGTGGGGACGGGAATCTCTTGACTGCCGTACAAAAAGTGGTTGGTGGTATAGCATGCTTTGGGTTGGATCAAGACTCAGCCGCAATCAAACGACTTCGCAGGTCGAACCCCGAGTGGGTGCTGTCTCGCGGTGATGCGCTACAGCAGCGAACTTGGTCGAGAACTCGAGCCGGGCGTCTCGGTGGTTCATGTGAACTTGCCGTGATCAACCCCCCATTCAGTATGGGCCGGTGGAAGGGGGTTGAAGTTAAATCGGCCTCCTACACTGGCCGATGCAGTGTGGCGATGGCGCACATACTCGCGACGTTGTTTCGGGTCTGTCCAGAGACTTGTGTGGCGATCGTTCCGGAGTCACTGTTGCATTCTGAGCTGGACGCCAACGCTCGAAGTTCGCTGGAGTTCTTCTACTCAATGTCGATCCATGGTGGTTTGCGAAGCACAACATTCGCGGGGGCGCGGGCGAATGCCGTCATCGTTCGATTCGGGCGTCAACAGCGACGGGCAACGGTGGCGGCGAACTCTCCTGGAGAGCTACCCACGGTGCGCGCGAATCCACGATTGGTGCGCGGTGGCCTTCCTGTGCACGAAGCAGAGTTGCTGGCCGGGGGTCGCCCGTTCGTGCATTCAACCGACTTATTGGCTTTGGCGCGGGGCGAGTCTCTTGATGGGCTGGATCTGGTTCGACCCATCAAGCGCGGCGGCGTCATCGGTGACGTCGTCCTGCTTCCCAGAATCGGAGTGCCCCGTCGGGAGCAACTGCAAGCCGTTCGGTTCGCTCGGCGAGTGCAATTGTCGGACTGTGTGTTGGCGCTGAGCTTCAGTTCGAAAGCGCATGCCGAACGATGGGCGCGACGCGTTCGAACGGAGTGGCGTACACTGTGTCGACTATATCGAGGTACTGGCGCGAGATATGTGACCATGCGGCGTCTGCTGACATGGGTTGACGCTCTAGAGAAGCGAGTTTAGTTCGGTGCCGTAGGCCGTTAGTTCGAAATACAAGAACTGGGCCAGCGGTATTGACCTGCCCCCCTCAGAACGGTCCGGTTCGAATGTTAGGAACCGGGCCTCAACACCGAGGACAAGGGCATGGGACGCAAACGCAAACACAGCGACGATCAGATCATCCACAAGCTGCGTGAGGCCGAGGTGGGGCTCGCGCAGGGGCGCACGGTGAAGGACGTGTGCCGGCAGTTCGAGGTGACCGAGCAGACGTACTACCGCTGGCGCAAAGAGTTCGGCGGTCTGCAGGTGGACCAGGCCAAGCGCCTGCGGGACTTGGAGCGCGAGAACGGTCGTCTGAAGAAGATCGTGTCGGAGCAGGCGCTCGACATCTCGATCTTGCGCGAGGCGGCGTCGGGAAACTTCTGAGCCCGCAGCGCCGTAGGCGCGCGGTCGAGCACGTGCTCGAGCACCTGGAGGGCGTGTCGGAGCGACGCGCGTGCATGGTGCTCGGGCAGGCTCGCTCGACACAGCGCCGGGAGCTGCGGGCAACGGACTTCGAGGCTTTGGTGGATCTGCGCGTGATCGAGCTGGCGAGCCAGTACGGACGCTACGGCTACCGCCGTGTGTCCGGGCTGATGCGAGATGAAGGATGGCCGGTGAACCACAAGCGAGTGGAGCGGATCTGGAGACGGAAGGGCCTGAAAGTGCCTGCAAGACAGCCCAAACGTGCGCGTTTGTGGCTCAACGACGGCTCGTGCATTCGGCTGCGACCGGAGCGCCGCGACCACGTGTGGAGCTACGACTTCGTGTACGCGCATGCGCACGACCGGCGGCCGCTGAAGCTCTTGACCTTGATGGACGAGTACACGCGCGAATGCCTGTCGATCGACGTGGCGCGTCGACTGGACTCGGAGAGCGTGCTGTGCCGCCTGGCGACGCTCTTCATCGAGCGCGGCGTGCCCGAGCACATCCGCTCGGACAACGGACCGGAATTCACGGCGCAGGCCGTGCGGGACTGGCTGGGTCGAGTGGGCGTAAAGACGCTCTACATCGAGCCGGGCTCGCCGTGGGAGAACGGCTACATCGAGAGCTTCAACGGCAAGCTGCGCGACGAGCTCTTGAACGGCGAGATCTTCTTCACGCTGGGCGAGGCGCGCGCCGTGATCGAAGCGTGGCGGCGTGAGTACAACCACGTGCGGCCGCACAGCTCGCTGAACTACCGACCCCCTGCACCGCTGGCCGTGCTGCCAGCAGGGGCCGCCTCCGCTACGCTTCGGCAGCCCCTGCTGGCAGCCGAAACGGCGCTCCGACTAACATAGGAGCTGGCATCGCTACTGGGGGCAGGTCAGTACTTCCCGCACCGTTACGAGGTGGGCGTGGACATGCGACTTAGTGCTCCACTGGCACGCGGCTGCCGCTACTCGTCTCCGGCGCGCTCTTCCTGCCAAGTCAGGACCGGCGCTGCGCCCGGAACCCCGAGCGATGAGTCGAACGGATCCGACGTGATGTCCCACACCTGGCCGGCCGCTGATGTCCACCCGTACCGGGACTCATACCCCACGACGACCTCGCCGACGCGGAGCCTCAATCGACTCTGGCGCAGCCAACTCGAGCTGCGAAGGACCACCGCACCGCCGGGCTTGACCGGCTCCTGGCGCGCGCCGTACAGGCAAAGCCGTCCGGCGTCAGCTTCGCGCCAGCCGCGATTCGGTACGAGCACCTCGGTGATTCCGAGAACCAGGCCGTCCGAAAGCAGCGTGCATTGGAGTTCTTTGTCGGTGTGGTTGTGCAGCTCGAACACGTCGACGTAGAGAGCCGGCTGGCTAAGCGCCGCGCGGTTCTCGGTCCGCAGGTAGTTGAGGGTGACCTCAGGCTGAACCTGGACAGCATGCGGTCGCGCGACTTCCGCCTCGTGGGGGTGAGGCCTGTCGCGGGCCGGCTCGGCTCGGCATCCAGCCAGCGCGATCAGGAACAGGTACGTGGCGTCGATGCGG
>JAEUHY010000033.1 GCA_016795325.1 Planctomycetota bacterium | reverse complement strand
CCGCATCGACGCCACGTACCTGTTCCTGATCGCGCTGGCTGGATGCCGAGCCGAGCCGGCCCGCGACAGGCCTCACCCCCACGAGGCGGAAGTCGCGCGACCGCATGCTGTCCAGGTTCAGCCTGAGGTCACCCTCAACTATCTGCGGACCGAGAACCGCGCGGCGCTTAGCCAGCCGGCTCACTACGTCGACGTGTTCGAGCTGCACAACCACACCGACAAAGAACTCCAGTGCACGCTGCTTTCGGACGGCCTGGTTCTCGGAATCACCGAGGTGCGCATACCGAATCGCGGCTGGCGCGAAGCTGACGCCGGACGGCTTTGCCTGTACGGCGCGCGCCAGGAGCCGGTCAAGCCCGGCGGTGCGGTGATCCTTCGCAGCTCGAGTTGGCTGCGCCCGAGTCGATTGACGCTCCGCGTAGGCGAGGCCGTCGTGGGGTATGAGTCCCGGTACGGCTGGACCGCAGCTGCGGGCCATGTGTGGGACATCACGTCGGATCCGTTCGACTCATCTCTCGCGGTTCCGGGCGCAGCGCCCGTCCTCACCTGGAACGAAGATCGCGCCGGAGACGAGTAGTGACGACCGTGTGTCGGTGGACCACCGAGTCGCACAGGCACGCGCGCCAGCCGCTATGCGCGTGCCTGAGCGCCGAGGATTCGCACCCGGGGCGGGTGGACAGAATCGGCGGGGGCGGGTTCACTGGCGCGCACCCTTCCCTGGAGTACTTGCATGCTTGCGCGCCTGAAAACGTACGCCGCGATCACAGCCCTGGTGTCGACGTCGACCGGGCAGAACCTCACTCTCTACCTCGACGGCAACGGCGACGGCGTCGAGGTTCCGGCTGCGTCGGCCCTCGATGTCACGTCCGCGTACACGTTCGAGGCGTGGGTCAGATTCGAGAGCGGCGACCCCTGCGTCCTTCGCCACGGCGATTTTGGTTCGTTCTCGTATCAGCTAAACGGGGCCAACTCAGCGCAGGAACTCGGCGTGAATTGGGTACACGGCGGACAGGGCGGATCGTGGTGCTCGCACGCTTCGGGTCAGACTCCGGCCGCGATCTGGACACATGTGGCGGCGAGCTTCGACGGGTCGCAGGTCCGCCTCTATCGGAACGGCACTCTCGTCAAGTCTTGCGGTTTGCCACAGCCGAGCAGCAGCCCAACGGGGCTACTCCGAATCGGTTGGTACGACTCGGCGAACGGTGGCCAAGCATTCTTTCGCGGCGCCATCGATGAAGTGCGAATCTGGAGTACCGCGCGCTCAGGTCAAGAGATCGTGCAAGCGGCCAACATCTCCATCGACGCAGCAAGTGCCAGCGCGCATCCGGGGCTGGTCGCGTGCTGGAACTTCAGCGGATCCGCTGCCGACTCCACGGGTGCGCACGACGGTGCGCTCGTCGGCAATGCCTCGTTCGTCACCGCCACAGACATCCCGATCCTAGATTGCAACGGCAACGGGGTGCCTGACGCCGTGGAGATCGCGCCCGGGGGCAATGACTGCAACGCCAACGGCGTTCTCGACGTCTGCGACATCGCAACCGGCGTCAGCACAGATTGCGACGCCAACGGTATCCCCGACGACTGCGAAACTCCGATCGTCACCTACTGCACCGCCGGTACAACGGTCCACGGTTGCGTCCCCTCCATCTTGGGTGCCGGCACGCCGAGCGCCCACGCCGCGAGCGGCTTCGACATCGTCGTCAGCAACGTCCCCGGCCAGCGGTTCGGAACCATCTTCTACGGGTTCTACCAGTTGGTAACGCCCTGGGCCCCGGGCAGCGGCAGCTACAAGTGCATCGCGTTCCCGATCCAACGCACGGGCGACCGGCAGTCGGGCGGCACCGCTGGACAGTGCAACGGCGAACTGCGCCTCGACTTCAACGCATGGCGCGCCGCCAACCCAGGCGCGCTCGGCACCCCCTACGTCGCCGGGCAGGTGATCTACGCGCAGGGTTGGTTCCGCGATCCCGGCGCACCCAAACAAACGAACTTGAGCGATGGGTTGAGGTTCGCGTTGTGCAACTAGTCCGTCAGGTGGACACACGCAGTGGCATCTCATACTGATCCGAGCATCTGGTTTCCACATGAGGTCTTCTATCTGGAGGCCTTGCTTTATTGCACTACAGCTGCACTCCGCGCTGGACGTGACGTACAAAGTGCCCTAAAAACTGGCAGTCGACACACCGCCACCACCCCTGAATGGCAGCGTTGCGCTTTCGCCATCATGAACGGAGTGCAAACGATTACGATTCAGGCAGCCGCACTCTCTCGCTATTTCTGGCCTTCGAGCAAAGCCCCTACGAGCCGCGCAAGAGCTCAACGTCTTCGAGAAGGACTGGGAATCGGAGAAAGGAGCCCGCTTCGCAGCCGGGAACTAAGAAACCGGTGGGAGCACTTTGACGAACGACTAGATGCGTTCTGCAAAGAGCACCGTGCTGGAGTAGTACTACCCAGCTACGTCGGTCCAAAGCCTCCTGAATCGGAGGTCCCCACTATTGCATTCCGCGCGTACTACACCGACGTCGGAGAGTTCGAGATTCTCGGCGACCGGTTCGATGTGCCTATGGTGCTGACAGCAATTGAAGAAGTGCACATTCGAGTAGTTAGTTGCCTCGATCGGGGCGGCCGGATTCCACGTTCATGGGGTGCCTAGAGACCAAGTGCATCGAGCGGGCCAAGAGTGGAGCGAAGAAGGCTGTGGTACACGAGGCACGTATCCCGCCTCTGCGGCGGGTTGGGCACTCCCACGAAGAGGGGTAGTCATGGCCCCGATGAGGTAGTTCAGTCGACGCTGCAGCGTTGCAGCGATCTGCTATGGTGAATGAGGCAGGTGAACCAGATGGACGAGCGCAAGTGGGCACAGGAAACGATCGCACAGTGGCTGTGCCGGGCGCGCGACCTTGAAGCCCTAGCCGCTGAGCTTCCTCACGTGGGGGCGCTCGTCGACCATCCACGATTTCGCGAACATATCGCAATCCTGCGCCGCCTGAACTACAAGGACGACAGTCCGACACATCCGCCATTCTTTGCGATTTATCTCAGAGCCATTGATCGTAGATGCGAGGTTCGATGCCTGCAGTTGCTCAATCAGCTCCTGTCCGACATGAAACGAGACGCGCCGGCTCGGCACCGCGAAACGACTTCAACGCTTGTCGACCGCGGAGGGGACAACATGGGAGTCGTGTTGGAGCTTGAGTTTCTCGCCCGCGCGCACGCGGCTGGTGTTGTCGTCCGCCTGAGAGGTGGTAGCGGTCCCGACTTTGAGCTAAACCTTGCCGGAGAGCCTTTTTGCGTCGAGGTGAAGACCCTGATGGATAGGGATATCGGACTCCCACCGCTCAAGCTCGGCGAGGCCTTCCACTCCAGCGCATACTGGCCGGACTTCCGGAATTGGTCTCAGAATAAACTCTCGGATGTTCTGAAGCGTGCGTCGCGACAAGCTAAGCGAGTATCGGACCGGCCAACGCTTCTCGTGCTTGCGCCACTTACACTAGCTAGCCGAGAGGATCTGATAAGTGCCTGGAAGCAACTGCGGCACCGATGGCAACTGTCCGGCCTCTGTGGAGTTGTGATGCGTTGTGGGGCGGAAGGCCACCTGGTGCACTGCCATCCGGCCAGTCAGTCAACAGCAAGTGAGATTCTGAAGATTTTGGCTCAGACACCGGCGTTCATTGAAGATGCTCTGTGAGAAGGGTGTGTTGCCGAATCTCGCGCGGTGCATGTTGCACTAACTGTGGTTGGCCACCCCGCCCGTTCACCACGGCGTCGACCTCGGCGGAGGGGTCGGGGACCAGTTGCCGGGCGGCCGTTGGGGTGATGTAGCGTCCGTCGCCGGGGACCTGCAACAACGCATGCCGCGCGACAACCCGAGTCTCTACGCTCCCATGCCGCCCGCCAATCCCGCCGATCTCCCCGCCCTCGTCGCCGCCTGCCGCGCCGTCCTCGCCAGCTCTGGCCCCATCGAGGTCGCGGACGAGTACAGCTACGCGAGCCTGCCGCTGTGCGTAATCGACTCGGTGTTCTCGATCGGCGTGCGGCACGAGAGCGTCCGCAACCATGCCGCTCTCGCATACCAGCTCACACGAAGGAAGACTACGTAGATGCAAGACGCCTCACGTTCCAAGGACGCTTCGTGGTCTCTGCAGACTCCCGCGACGGACGGCTGGTACTGGATCCGATGCCGAGAGCTGTTGGGCACCCGCGTCCGCCCCGCTCGTATCGAGCATGTGGTGACCTGCGATGTCGACGCCGCCATCAACGTCGAGGTCGATGATTGGGTGGGCGACTACCAAGATCTGCCGCCCGGTGTGTACTGGTGGACGGATCCGATCCTGCCTGGACTTGAGGATCGATGGACGAACACTCCTCCGACCAAGAGTGGGCTTTACTTTTACCGGTCCAGCGAGCACCCGACTTGGCAGCCGTTCACCATCGCCGACGTGACGTGTATTGTCGACGAGGACGGATATGCGCGCGACGAAGCGACGATCCGCGAGCACGGCCCTGGCGGGGCTGAATCGACTGGCGACCTCGACGAATGGCCGGGCGAGTGGTGGCCCGTGGCCATTTCACCTCCGAGAGCGCGGCTCAGCCGATGACCCTTCGGAACCACACCGCGTTGCAATTAGCCACGCGGACGCCGATGACCGCGGTACAGGTCACGTCAGAAGGAACTCCTGCTGGTCGTGCTGACGACCGCTCGATCGACGCCGTAGACGACTTCGGCACGATGGTGATTTGGTGCGATGACGGCTTGGGCGCACCGATCTCAACCCGCACCGCATCCGCTTCCGCGGTGGAGTTCGCGCCTACATTCTGCACGTGGCACGCCACAGCGCGGTGATCAAGGTGGACTCCCGACGTGCACCAGAGTTCATCCTCCCACTGCTTGTCGACTCCGGCCGCGCCGTGCCGGTGCTCGTCGACAGCGTGATCGAGGGTCCGATCGGCAGGCAAGTACGGCGGCTGATCGAGGTAGAAGACCGCGCCGCGTGGAGCACGGGCTCACGGGCGCCACGCCGCCGTCGGTGACCACACCTGGGTTCGCCAGCGCGCGCCCCCTCCGTATCCTCCCACCGTGCCCGCACCCTCCGTCGCCGCCTTCCTGACTCGCTGGAAGAACCCTTCCGGCACCGAGCGCTCGAACTACCAGCTCTTCGTCGCGGACCTATGCGCCATCCTGGAGGTGCCGGTCCCCGACCCGTCGAGCGACGATACGCGCGACAACACCTACGTGTTCGAGCGTCGGGTCACGTTCGCCCACGGCAACGGCGGATCCAGCTCGGGGTTCATCGACTGCTACCGCCGTGGATCCTTCGTGCTGGAGGCGAAGAAAGTCCGCCTGGGGCCGCAGACCAAGGGATTCGATGACGCGCTGCTGCGCGCGCGCACGCAGGCCGAGAACTACGCGCGCGCCCTGCCTGCGGCTGAGGGCCGGCCGCCATTCCTGGTGGTCGTCGATGTCGGCAACGTGATCGAGCTGTACTCCGAGTTCTCACGCTCGGGCGGCACGTACACGCCATTCCCCGACCCGCGCTCGCACCGCATCAAGCTCGGGGATCTCGCGGACCCCGCCGTGCGGGAGCGACTGCGGCGCGTGTGGCTCGCGCCGATGGAGCTCGATCCGACCCGCGCCTCAGCGGCGGTCACGCGTGAGGTCGCTGGGCACCTCGCCGCGGTCGCGAAATCTCTCGAGGCGGCGGGCCACGCGCCTGAGCACGTCGCGGCGTTCCTGACTCGCTGCCTGTTCAGCATGTTCGCGGAGGACGTGGGCCTGCTCCCCAAGGGCGCGTTCCTTGCCCTGCTTCAGCAGTACCGCGACCTGCCGGACACGCTGCGCAACATGCTTCGGATCCTGTGGACCGACATGGACAAGGGCGGCTTCAGCGCGGCCCTCGCTTCCAAGGTGCTGCGCTTCAACGGCAAGCTCTTCAAGAACGCCGAAGGCGACGCCTACGCGCTGCCGCTCAGTCGCGACCAGATCGACAGCCTGCTCGGCGCCGCGAAGGCCAACTGGCGCGAGGTCGAGCCGGCGATCTTCGGCACCTTGCTGGAGCGCGCGCTGGATCCGCACGAGCGTCACGCGCTCGGTGCCCACTACACCCCACGCGCGTACGTCGAGCGCCTGGTGATGCCGACGGTGGTCGAGCCACTGCGTGAGGAATGGCGCAACGCACAGGCCGCCGCCGTCCTGCTCGCGCGCGAAGCCGAGGAACTCCAAGGCAAGCCGCGGGACGCCACGTTGAAGGAGGCGCGCGCAGAGATCGAACGCTTCCACCACCGCCTGTGCACCGTGCGCGTGCTCGACCCCGCGTGCGGCAGCGGCAACTTCCTGTACGTGACGCTCGAACACCTCAAGCGCCTGGAGGGCGAGGTGCTCAACCAGCTCGAAGCGCTGGGCGCGCCGGGGCAGGGTCTGCAGAGCAAGCTCGGCTACGAGGGCGAGACGGTGACGCTGCAGCAACTGCGCGGCATCGAGGTGAACGAGCGCGCCGCCGCGCTGGCAGAGTTGGTGCTGTGGATCGGCTACCTCCAGTGGCAGATCCGCACGCGCGGCAACGACGCGGTGTCCGAGCCCGTGATCCACGACTACGGCAACATCGAGTGCCGCGACGCGGTGCTCGCCTACGACCGCGAGGAGCCGGACGTCGACCTGGCGACAGGAAAGGTGCGGACGCGCTGGGACGGGCGGACCTTCAAGAAGCACCCGGTCACCGGCGAGGACGTGCCCGACGCGACCGCGCAGGTCGTGCAGATGCGCTACATCAACCCGCGCAAGGCCCAGTGGCCGCGCGCGAACTTCGTCGTCGGGAATCCGCCGTTCATCGGGAACAAGCGGATGCGAGACGCGCTGCCGTTCGGATACGTCGACACGCTGCGCGACGCGTGGCCGGACGTGCCGGAGAGCGCCGACTTCGTCATGTACTGGTGGCACCACGCGGCGACGCTGGTGCTCGCGGGGGAGGTCGAGCAGTTCGGTCTCATCACGACCAACAGCCTTCGCCAGTCGTTCAACAGGCAGGTGTTGGAGCAGCAATTCAACGCGACGCCCGCGTTGTCCCTGCGGTTCGCAATCCCCGACCATCCATGGGTCGACAACGTCGACGGCGCGGCCGTTCGCATCTCCATGACCGTCGCGTCGCGAGGGGCGGGAGTCGGACGTCTGCTGTCCGTGACCGACGAAACCGCCGGCGCGGAAGGCGACGTCGAGGTGGCGTTCTCCGAAACGCTCGGAGCGATCCAGGCTGACCTGAACGTGGGAGCGCGCGTCGGAGGCGCCACCGCGCTCGTCGCGAACTCCGGGATCTGCTTCCAGGGCATGAACCTGGTCGGCAAGGGGTTCCGGCTCACCGCGGAGGACGTTCGATCGCTAAGGTACGACCCGGCGAAGCTCCCCGAGGTGATCCAACCGCACTGCAATGCGCGCGATCTGGTCCAGGGCGGCGACGAGTGTTTCGTGATCGATCTCTTCGGCTTCACCGAGAGTCAGGCGCTTGCGAAACACCCGGCGCTCTATCAGTGGCTGTTCGACCGCGTGAAGCCGGAGCGGGATCACAACGCGCGCGCATCCAGGCGGAAGAACTGGTGGATCTTCGGCGAACCGGTGGGAAAGCTCCGGCATGCCTGGTTGGGCCTGGACCGCATCATCCTGACGCCCGAGACCTCCAAGCACCGGATCTTCGTCTTCCGAGAGCTTCCGTTTTGCCCGGATCACAAGCTGTACGCGATCTGCAGCACGGATGCATTTCTGCTCGGTGCGCTCTCGTCCACCGTGCATGCAGCTTGGGCTTTTAGGTCCGGCGGTCGTCTCGGCGTCGGCAACGATCCGACGTGGACGAACACGACGACCTTTCAGCCGTTTGCGTTCCCCGACGAGGACACCGGCCTGTCGCCGAGACTGCGCGCCAAGATCCGCGCGCTCGCCGAACAACTCGACAAGCACCGCAAGACCCAGCAAGCCAAGCACGCCGACCTCACGTTGACAGGCATGTACAACGTGCTCGAGAAGCTCCGCGCGGGCGAGACGCTCAGCACTAAAGAGAAGCGCATCCATGAGCACGGACTCGTGAGCGTGCTCCGCGCGATCCACGACGAGCTGGACGAGGCGGTCCTCGCCGCTTATGGCTGGGGCGATCTCGGCCCCGTCCCCTGGTCGGATGAGTCGGCGCGCTCCGCGTGGACGGAGAACGTGCTCGAACGACTCGTTGCGCTGAACGCGAAACGCGCAGCGGAAGAAGCCGCGTTCGAGCGCGGCGAGCCGGGCGGCAAGATCCGCTGGCTGCGACCGGAGTTCCAGGACCCGGCCCAGCGCGGCGCCGCGGCCGCGAAGAGTCGCCAGACCGAACTGGTCCTCGACGACGAGCCGATCTCCACCAAGCCTACGAGGCGCAAGGGCGCCGCGACCGCGTCCAAGCCCAAGGCCGCCGAGAAGCTCAACTGGCCCTCCACGTTGCCCAAGCAGATGCGTGCAGTGGCCGACGCGCTCGCCGCGTCAGGCGCCGCGCTCGACGAGTCTACGCTGGCCTCCCATTTCACCGGCCGCGGCGCGTGGAAGACCCGGCTGCCTCAGATCCTCGCGACGCTCGAAGCGCTCGGTCGCGCTCGGCGTGTGAAGAATCTGTGGATGGGCGGCTAAGTCACCCATCTCCGGCGCGCGGCAGTGCTGACGGGAATCGTCGATGAATCAGTCACGCGTGCGGTTTCCGTTCCAGCCGCACTTGCGGCTTCCGCTCTCCTACCTTGTACTATCTGCATGAATGGAGCAACTTTTTCGAGTTCAGCCGAGCGGACTTGGTTTGAGGAGAAGAACTTCGATACGGCTCAGGACTTCATGAGCGCCTTGCAGCCGAGCAACTCACTTTGGTTGAGTGAGCAAACTGGGGTTTCGCCTTGGCTGTTTCGCGGACAGTGGGATGCTGACTGGCAGCTCGTACCCCGGCTCTTTCGCGTGCCGATCGACCCCGCGATAAGGGCCGTCGCCGAGACACTCGCGCCGTGCGTGAATGCGGCTGTGCAAAAGCAGGACGAACTTGGCGATCCCGACCGCGCTAGGCTGCGCCAAGTTTTGACGGTCGCCTCCGCGGAAATGGAACTTGTTGAGAGATTCCGGGAGTTGGCCGATTCCGTCGGCCACAACGTGGGCGATCAGTGGACATATGATGGACGTGAGTGGCTCAAAGACGACCGTGGAAACGTCATGGATGAACAGTTCTGCAGACCGGGGCTTGTCGGGGCGTTGGCGCAGAACCACGGCATTCCAACTCGGGCTCTGGATTGGACCACCCACCCGCTGCACGCGGCGTTCTTCGCATCGGCCGACACCGGCCACAAACATCCGACTCCGGCAAGATTAGCTGTGTGGGCAATGTCTACTCGATGTGTTGGTACTCGGACGCAATCCAATGATCCGGGCTATCGGCTAAAGCGTGTGTGGTCACCAGCCAATCGTGTGGCGTATTTACACGCGCAGCATGGTGTACTTGTTTATGACTGCCGCGCTCACTCGCATTTCATGGGCAACGGTCGATGGCCAGATGTGCGAGAGTCCATCGAAGGCAGCGCGCACGTTTCCAAAGACCAGACACTCCTGCGAAAGTTCACACTGCCACACACAGAGCGCTCTAGCCTCCGTCGGGCGCTGGCGGCGCATCGAGTGTCGTACGCTTTCCTAATGCCGACGCTGGACAACGTCGCCCGAACCGTTTGCGAGAGCTACACGGATAGCCACGGACGCTAACGAGCGCCGCGCGTTTCGAGCCAGCAGCCTCGCTCAGATTCAATCGGCCGGCCATCGCCACGGCGCCGCGAGCTATCGTCTTGAGTCCGACTTGGGCTGTCCGTGAATGGCTACAGGCTCGACGGGCTACTGTCGGCTCCGCAACGCTTCCAATGGCACCCACTCACCCTCGCTCCCCCTCCACTTCCAGAACGTCCACCCGCTGCACGGGCGGTTCACGACGGACTCCGCGGCGCCGGACGGGCTGTGGTGAAGCTGGCGACCAAGGCGGATCCTGCCATCCGGCTCAACCGTGGCCCTGATCTCGCGCCCCTTGTAGCGCGCACGGATCACGCGCACCCGCGATGCGAACGGCGCCAACGGCGGCGCACCAGTGGACGCCCGCGGAGCCGAGGGCCTCGCGCCCCGCCGTACCGCTCGCGCGTCGCGGGCACCGAACAGCTCGCTCCGCTCCGCTTCCTGCTTGTCGCGGTAGCGCCGCTCGAGCGCGTGCCGCAGGTCCTCCGACTTAGCGAACTTGCCCCGTTGCTTGTTCCCGCGCGGCCGTGAGATGCGCATCACCAGCGCCTCCAGCTCGCGCATGTGCCCGTTCTCGATGGTGAGGTACAGGCTGAAGCGATCCCAGCCATCCGCGTGGGTGTCGCGGAGGTGCTGCGTCAGTCGCGAGCGCAGGTCCGAGGCGAGGCCGACGTAGTACAGCTCGCGCCCGCGGTAGAGCGCGTACACGCCGTGCCGTCCCTGAACCTGGTCCCGAATCAGCGCCTGGTGCTGCTCCAGCAGCGCGCGAGACACGTCTTCTGCGTGGTGAGAAACGAGCGAAGCGCGACGGCGGGGCATCGGTGGCGTGAGCGACAGCGGCGGGTTCGCGAGAAGGCGACGCGGGCCGGCTGCCGCGGGAGCATATCCCCGGCTGGGATATCCGAACATGGGATCTAGCGTCCGCCGCCGGATCGCTGACCAAGCGTGCCAGCCCTGGGTCAGCCGTCGGGCCGATGACCTCCGTCCACTCCGCTCGCTACCAGCAGTTCCTACAGCGCCTGCGAGCCGCGCGCGTGGAATCGGGTCTCACCCAGGTCGAAGTGGCCCGGCGGCTTCGCAAGCCCCAGTCCTTCGTCTCGAAGTGCGAGAGCGGCGAACGTCGGGTCGACGCCATCGAGTTCGCCGACATGGCGAAGCTGTACGGCAAGCCCATGGAGTCGCTCGTCGAGGGCGCCGGGAAGACGGGCGGTCGGTAGCGCCGCGTGCTGCCAACCCCGCGCGCCGAGAGGCCGAACGCGGCGCCGTTCCCTGGGACCGCTACTCCGCGAGCCCGAGTTCCCGCATCAGACACTGCCGAGGCGGCTCGATGTTGCCGCCGGACGCGAGCACCGCCGGCATCGTTCGGATCAGGCGCGCGACCCGGTGCCGCCCGCCCTCGGTTGCGCAGGCCTGCCGCGGCGTCAGACCGTTGAGCAGCGGTATCGGCTGGTCCAGCCAAGCCATGTTGCTCTTGAGGATCGACTCCTCCATGACCTTTCGCATCTCGGGAGTCGGTGGCGGCGCAGGCTTGCCCTTCAATCGGTCGTCGAGCGGCCGGTCCTCGCTGTCCCACGCCCGCGAGGTCGAGGACTGGAATCGCACCCCCGGAAGGCCGTCGAGCCAGGCACGGATGCGTCGCAGGCGTTCGGCCGAGTTCACCTCCACGACCAGCTGATCGTCGACCAAGCTGAGTCGTCCGAGCAGGGTCACATCGCCCAGGCCCTTCTTGGGGTCGTTCTGGCGCAGCCAAACCCACAGGCCCTCGGCGTCGTCGAACTCGATGTCCGCCCGTTTGGCGATCGCGCGGCGCAGCCCCTCGACGTCCCCCACCTTGAAGGTCGCCGTCTGCGGCTCGAGGGTTTCGCCGTCGGTGTTGCCGATCCGAGGTCGCGCGTCGCGCAGCTCCAGCATGCGCGGCCAGAGCCGGCCCACGAGGTGGGCGGCATCCCGCATGCCGGACGGGGTCATGCCTACGCCGAGGAGTTCGAGCTGCAGCAGCGCCCGGTTGATCATGAGCGCCGAAAGCGGTGGAGCGCCAAGCAGCGGGAACGTCCAACGATCGACAGTGGCAAGTCGCAGCGGGATGTAAAGCCCCTCGTTCCACGCGCCCGAGAGTGCGAGGTCGTCGACGGTGTGCCGGGATCCGTCCATATGCACGAGGTGCGACCCAGGCTCCGTCTGCGTCACCGAACGCCGTGCGCGGGTTCCGACACACCCTATCCGCGCTGCGGCAGTCGCCCCCACGGAGCACGCGCCAGCGCGTGCGATATCGGTTCGTCGCGCCGCTGCCCTTGCCCGGCCGCCGAACGCCGGCCAAACTGCGAAAGGTGGGACGGGTTCGGCTACACGCGTCCGCGATCACTCGTCCGGACCATCTACTTCCCGATCCTTTTCCTGACGCTCATGGCTGAAGCACCGCCGAGTTCCATCGACGCCATCACCCGAACAGCGCTAACGGAAGCGCTGAAGAACATCGAGAAGCACCGCGATGCGGACGTCTTGGCGATCTTCGGTCCACTCTATGCATCGGTCGAGAACCGGGTGCGCCAGGCTTTGGAGATGCTTGATGGCCCTCCGAGTCGACGGAAGCGCCTCATCATCATCCTCGACACCCCGGGAGGATCGATCGATACGGCCGAACGCATCGTGCAGGTCACGAGGCACTTCTACCCGGATCATGTAGCGTTTCTTGTTCCCGACCGTGCAATGTCGGCCGGCACGATTCTCGCCATGTCTGGGGACGAGATCTGGATGGACTACTACTCGTGCTTGGGGCCGATCGACCCTCAGGTCGAGAGACGAGCCGACGATGGGTCGCGGTTCGTGCCAGCGCTGGGCTACCTCGACCAGTACGAACGGCTCCAGGCCGCAGCCGCGAAGGGGAGGATGACCCAGGCCGACGCCATCCTGCTGTCGAAACTAGACCTTGCGGAACTGCGGCGGTTCGAACTGGAGCGGGACCGTTCGATCGAGCTCATCAAGGACTGGCTCTCGCGATACAAGTTCAAGAACTGGTCCACCACCAGGACCACGAGGAAGAAGGTCACCAAGCTGATGCGTTCCAACAGGGCGGCGCAGATTGCGAAGGACCTTCAGAGCCTCAAGCGATGGGGGTCCCACAGCCGAGGCATTACGATGGAGGTCCTCACGAACGACCTCAACCTAGTCATCGACGACTACTCTCAGATCCCCGGACTGCCCGAACTCGTGCGCACGTACATCGGCCTGATGCGCCAGGTCGTCCCGCCCCAGAACAGCTTTGTTCACAGCCGAATGTTCTTCTAGCCATGAAAAGAGCTCGAACCGGGAAGGCCGATACCACCAAGCGGGGCCGCCGCGCAGGGTTCTCCTTGCCCACGCTCGGCGTGTCCACCACGCTAAGGCAACTCCAGAAGACCGAAGCTCTCTTGGCAGAGCTGCGCAGACTTGGAGTGCTCAGGTCAGACGGTCACTACTCGCTCGTCGGCCCGCACGACACGCGGGTGGGCCCCATCGGCAACAGCCCGATCTCGCGGGTCGCTGTGCAAACTCAGACTGACTGGCGACGATAGGCTAGTCCACGCCGCGGCGCTGGGCAAACGCCCCCAGCGCCCCCTCCCCTTCGGGCACTTCGCCGTGGAGGCGCGGATCGCGAGAAACGTGGACATGGATATCACCGGGGGTGCCCCCGCGACGGTCTCAAGTCGCGCGGAGCATTGCAGTCGCTGTCGAAGGAGTGACCTCCAGGGGCAACCTTCGGCGGCGGCGCGGGATCGCTCCGGTCGCCCTTCGGGCGCGGTATGCAGCCTCCCGTGCCATTCGGCGGCGCGCGGCTAGTGCGCCGCCACCGCACTGTCAGTGGGCGGTGACATTTGGTCACCGGTCACAGCCCCACACTTCCGCGTGGATCCGATGGTTCGCTGCTTGTTCGGCGCCATGACCGACCGCAAAATCGGCCGAGTCATCGGCGTTGCCCAGTCCACAGTGACGAGGCACGCAACGGCCGAGGTGCCGGGCAGAGCGAGTCCCCGGGCACCAAGCCGCGCGCGCTCGACATCCCGAGCTGGAGGCCGGAGCAGTAGAAGTCCGATTCTCACGACGGATGCTGTCGAACTCGGAGGTGTTTCGGTATGGTTCCGAACCACGTCGCCATGTGGTTTGCCCCCGCCCTATTGGCCTGCACGCAGGAGTAGTCGATTGGAGAGGTCTCTCGGTCGACTGTTGGAGGCAATCCTCGCTTTCGAATGGAAGCGTCAGGAGCACATCCAACGAGAGATCCATTTTCAATCCGGCTTAGTCTTGACAGCTCTTGCGGGATTGTCGTGGATGGCGAGCAGGTTGACGTTCCGAGAGCCGCTGGAGCGAATCATTAGTTCCAACGGGACCGGTGCCAGCAGCGTTATTTTCGCTGACGTGATGCACATAGCGCCGTTGACGCTTGCGGGCTTCTCGATCGCGGTCCAGTGTGGGTGGATCATGCTTGCGCTCGCGCGCGCGAAGTATCTGTTCCTTCCTAGCGCCGACGACCTATTGCTCGTGTACGTATCTACGGTGCGGGTATCTCGATCCGAGAGTGGCGTCACACACTTTGACGAATCTGGGTTTGTCGACCAACTTCGTCCGGCGCAGGCCCAGATGGCCACAGCCAACTTCAGGCAGAACAACCGACGCCAGGCGTATCTGACGCGGGCGTATTGGAGCTTTTTCTTTACCGTGAGCTCGTTGGTCTGCGCTGGTGTGTTCTGCCTGACCATGTGGGAAGCCCTACCGTATTTGCACGCCGCGTCAGCGCTCGTCGCTGCGATCGTCGCGACGCGCACGTGGTGGCCTGTTCCTGCCGAGGAAGATTCAGCGACGAAGCTAAGCGCGGCGGGCTTGCTGCGATCCGGTGCCGGCGTCACGCCAGCGACGGCACCGCGAGGGGACCCCACCAACGCGGCGACCTAGGTTGCACCAGTGAAACATGCGGACCGCATTCGGAGCGCCTCTAGAATTTGGCTTCGGGGGGACGAAATGTCCTCGCTGGACGTCCAAGCTAGGCCACGGGCGGGCCCCTCACGCTGCGAGCGGTCGGTTCCCCTCTAAAATCCCACAGGATCTAGCCGATGACTGCTACCCACATGGTTGGTCAGAATTCTGGCTCCGAAGCGTTGGCTGGCATGCGCCTGACACTTCGGAGCATCGGCGCGCACGAGACCGTCGGGCACGATGTTCCTGTTGAGCAGTCGGCACTGGTCGAGCGCATCCGGGAACGCGTTCGCGAGCTTTTGGCTGGCGGCCAACCCAAGGTCGAGACGCGTGAAACGGACCCCGTGCGGATCGCCCTCACCGAGATAGCCCGCGGCGTCGAGTAGGGCACGCCGAGGGCAAACTGACGTCGCCCGAGGAGCTTGTCAGTGGCGCTTGCGTCGCCGTGTCGGACGCACTCGGGCTCGGTGCCTTTTGCACTAACTGTGGTCGACCGAGCGGCGCAGTCACCGCGGCGTCTACCTCGGCAGTGCCGGCTCCCGCTGAGCACCCGCGCGCCGAACTGTGCCGCGCTACCCAGGCACGAGCTCATCCCGCGCCCCACCCGCCCGCCACAACCTCCCGTTGTACGACACGTTCGCGACGACTTCCCCCGCCCCGTCCCGCACCTTCGCCCCGTGCCGGCTGCGCATCTGCCGGTACCACTCCGAGCTGGAGCGGATCCCGCTTACCCGCTGCCGCATCGCGCGTTGCAAGTCCGCGAGCGTCTCGAAGGTCTCGATCCCGTCCCCGATGTCGGCCGTGTAGGGCGCCGTCCCGATCGTCTTCATCTTGCTGGCTCCGTGCGCCGCGGGTTGGTGCGGCGACCGGCGCATCAGGGCTCGTTTCGGGCGCGAAGGGAAGGCGCGGCGTGCTGGGGTTGTGCTTGGGCGCGGCACCTTGGAAAGTGACTCGATCGGTCCAGAGCTCCGGCCGAAAGCGCCGTCAGATGGCTGATGCTGCAGCTACGGCGCGACCCAATAGCCGGCGAAGTGGTAGCGCGCGCTCGTGCTGTTGGTGGTCCGGCTCCGAAGCACGACCTGGCTGCCCGGCGCGAAGCTCAAGCCAACCGACGAGTGGAAGCTGTCACTACCGCCGCCTGAAACAAAGGCCAGCGCTTGGCGCTTCACCGTTAGGACGCCCGCCAAGTCCTCGACGAGGTCGATACTGCCACTCGTGACAATGTCGAAGTCCGTGATGACCAGCCATCGGTTTGCCGGCACAGTCACGACCGTGAAGGAAGCATTCACCGCAAAGTCAATCTGCCCGTTGAACCCTGCGGGCGCGTCATTGAGCGAGTCGAACACGACCATGCTGCGAGGTGCGGGCAGCCCTGACGAACTCACCTGGGGCAGCGGGGCAAGTCGCGCGTCGGCACGG
Organism: Planctomycetota bacterium; assembly: GCA_016795325.1. Lineage (GTDB taxonomy): Bacteria > Planctomycetota > UBA1135 > UBA1135 > WYBT01. Next base: position 8,268 of record JAEUHY010000033.1, on the reverse strand, counting down.
GACGCGAACAACCACGCGACGGCGGAAACGAAGCCCAACGCGAGCAAAAGCGAGGCGGTGACTTTGATCTGCATGGCGAGCACTCCTTGAGTAGGTCGACCACGCTACCAGCGAACGACGGATTCAGTCACCCACCTCACGCGCGCGCCGCGGCTCGCTCACGCCCTCGACCGCGGACCGGAGATCGTCCAGGTGCAAGTGCGTGTAGACCCGCGCCGTCATCTCCGGCGACGCATGGCCGAGCACCCGCTGCGCGACGACCAGCGGCACGCCGCGGCGGGCCATGCCGGTTGCCGCGGTGTGGCGCAGCGCGTGGATGTCGATCACCCGCCCCAGCGCATCCCGGCGCGCTATCCCAGCCCGGTCGAGCACGCGGCGCAGCAGCCGTCGTCCGTTCGTCGTGTACTCGGCCCAATCCGCGCCGTCGGGCGAGAGGAACACCCGGTCCGCAGGCTGCGCGAGCCGCATGCGCACGCGCTGGTGCACGGCGCGAAGGGCCAGTAGCTCGTCGACCAGCGACTGCGGCAGCGGAATGACCCGCGCCCGCCCCGACTTGGTCGTCGCGGCCCGCAAGGTCAGCGCGCGCCGGTCCGCGTCGAGGTCGAGCCACGTCACGCGCGTCAGCTCGCCCCAGCGCGCCGCGGTCGTGAGCAGCGCGCGCCACAGCGGGGCCTGCGGGACGCGCTCGGGGCGGGGCCTCGTGGCGTACCCGATCCCGCGGCCGTGCAGCTCGATCGTGCGCGATGCGGACAGGCGCGCTGCGCACTCGGCGTCGTCCTCGACTGCGGCGGCGAGGAAGCGCTCGACCTCGTCCTCGCTCAATGCGCGCCGCACTCGCCGTTGGTGGCGCTCGCTCGTGGGCAGCGGCTTCAAGCTGCGCACCGGGTTCTCGGCGATGAGCTGCGCCCCCACCGCCCAGTTGAGCATCGACGCGAGCGCGCCGGTGTCGACGTTGACCGTGCGGTGCGCAACGCCCTGGGCCAGCCGCTCGCGTTGGTAGCGCTGCACGTCGACCACGCGCAGGTCGCGCACGCGGGTCGCCTCAAGCGCCGCCAACACCCGGGCGAGCGAGTCCGTGCGCGATCGGAGCTGCTTATGCCCAACGCGCAGCGCCAGGTCGGCGAGGTACTGGTCGCGCAGGTCCGCGAGCGGCGTCGACTGGCCCTCGACCGAGCCGAGGCCGGCCAGCTCGAGGTCGCGCTGGCGAATCAGCTCGGCGCGGCGCCGTTCGGCCACCTGCTTGTCGGTGCTCAGGGCGACGCGCCGCCGCCTGCCACGCGCGTCGGTGAAGTCCAAGACCCACTGGCCCGGCCCGTTGCCTCGGCGAACCTTGTCGAGCTTGCCAGGGCCGTAGGCGCGTCCGAGTCGCGAGAGGATCACCGTGCACCCCCGTCGATCCAGCGCTCAATTGCGCCCCGCCGCCATCGCAACGACCGCCCCACGCGGGTGGGTCGCGGGAAGCTGCGCTCGTGGCGCATCAGGCGCAGGGTCCGCACGTCCACGCGCAGCAGCTTGGCCACCTCGGCGGCGGTCAGGAGCTGCTGCGGGTCGGCGGGTCGCGGCGTCACGTCGCTGGGACAGTTGCTCGACTGCGCGATCAGCTCCAGGGCTTTTCGCAGATCCGTGCGGAGACCTTCGACCTCCGCAACCAACTGCTCCAGGAGCGATTCGACCCGTTCGCTCTCGACTCGCTTGGTGTCGCTCACGAGCAGATCCTCCGCGTGTTTCGCAGGTGCTCGAGGACCTGGCAACAGATGGCTGCCCGAGCCGCTTCGTTCAGGGGACGCGCGAAGTACCTGCGGTACCCAGCGCCATCCACTCGCGACGGAAAGGAGAGCGTCAGCTCGCCGATGCCATTGCGTCGCAGCGCCAGCCCGTCGATCTCCAGCCACTCGTCCACTTGGACACGCAACCAGCCGACCAGGCCATCGGCCTCGTCGATGGCTTGCGAAGGCGTGAACTTCACCGCGGTGATGCGAGGCTTCACGCCGCACCTCCTGCCTGCGTCCACGTCGCCTGGCGCAATCGCGGCGTCTCGACCGCTACGCGGCGCTGGGCCAGCAGTCGGGCGACTGCGCGGATCACCAGCTGCAACCCCAATCGTGCGTCGGATCGTCGAGGCAGCAGACACTCCGCGCCGTTGCGCAGCGCGCGGCGCAGATCGCTCAAGTGGCTGCGAATGGTGCGCATCGCGATCTGCGGCTCACGCTGTTGCCGCAGATCCGCAGCCACGTCGGATGCGGCGAGATGTTGCAGCTCGTCCCATAGAGAGATCTCTATGCATCGCGTTGCCGAACTTGCCGCGTTGTCCAGTGCGCGTCTGAGCTGCAGGAACTCATCCTGAAGCTGGTCCTCAACCGGACCGCGAATGGCAGCGAGGTCGTTTCCTACGGTGCGCTCGCTGCACTTCAGGCGGCGCGCGAGTTCACGAATCGAAGCCCCTGGGTTGGCGCCGATCATGTGCTGGAGCCGCGCACGCCGCTTGGTCGCCGTCTCAGCCTTCTTCGATCGAACGTCCGCCAAGGCGGCGTCTCGTGCGTCGCATTCCGGTAGCCGCACGTCTCCAAGAACGCCGAGCCGTTCGAGCACGTCCTTCAGAGGCTCAACCTTGAGGGTCGCGCCGAGCGCGTCGAAAGGGCGCCCGTTGAGCACAAGCACGAATCTTGGACCGTTCGCCGAGAGAGCTCGACTGCGCCCGATGGCGTTGAGGATGTTGTGACACTCCTCGGCTCGAAGCAGTTCGCGCGCGAGCGGGTCGGCGGGGACGGTCGTTAGAACGACGCCGAGCTCGGGCCTCCAGCGCCGAGCTTCACGAACGGTCGCGACACGCCGGGGCACGGGCAGGCGGATATCACCTTCGAGACCCAGAGCGCGTCGCAACACGCAGGCGGAGAGCGCAAGCGCCGAGTAGGGCGGAATGAACCGCCGCACGAGCAGAAACTCTCGGTCGGCCAGCTCGTCTGTGCCGGCGTGGCCCGCCCCATAGCTGCGGCACCATTCGGGATTGCCGAGCGCTTCGCGATCGGCCTTGTGGAGCACGGCCCCGAAGTTCGGGAGCTTCGCCATCGCCCTGGCTACGTCGCGCGAGATCGTGTCCTCCACTGACGGAACGTCGTCGGTGCGTGATCCGGGCCCGAACGCGATGACTCGCGTCGCACCACGGTCGCCGCGCGTGACCGCCAGTTCGCCGACCACCAACTCCAAGCTGGTCGGATTGGCGTGGAGCACCTCGCACCGGATCCGCAGGGCGCGCGCAACCTGGCTCGGCACGGGCGCAACCGAGAGCCAAACCACGCGCCCCGCCTTCGAGCGGCAGATCAGTTCGCGGTTTGGCATGTGGATCAGCAGGTCGTGCCCGCCAGCCATCACGGTCCGGCGGTCGACTCGCTCCACGACCGGCGCGTGGCCATGCTCCAGAACCTCGAATGCGATCGCGATACAGAGCCGAGTGAACGCCGGCGCACCGTCAGCGCCCTGGAACGGCGCGTCCAGTTCCCAAGGCCAGACTTCAGCACCGGACGCCTCATCGCGAGGCGGCTCGATCGCGTTGGAGAGGATCGCTGAGCGGACGCCTTCGGGAAGCAATCGAACCGCCGCCTCTACCCGCTCGGTGCGTTGCCGCCCTCGTGTGGCGAGGGCTTGGAGCACCGCGCGGACCACGTCCGCGACGTACACCTGCGGCAGTTCGGCGCCAACGACGAGAGGAGGGGTCTGCGTCTGTTCGCGCCACTGCTCGACGCGGCTGAGCGCGCTGTCGATGTCGATCGCGCGCTGCCCGACTGGGTTGTCGAGTCCGAGCATCGGCCCGGCGTCGTCGATGATCAGGACACGTTCCTTGTCGATCTCGCTGAAGGAGTGCGCGAGCGCGTCGTGGGTCGTCACGAGCAATCCTCCGGCGACGAGCGCAGCCTTGCGGGCGTGGAGGTATCGTCCGGACTGGGAAGCGCAGGGGCCATCGACCCAGTGACGCCGTCTTTGCCCAGGCGCAAGCTCGTACGATCCCCTGAGCGGGCACCGTGAGCACGCGGGCCGGCCTAGATCGGCGTTGAGGTTCGCCTTCTCGAATCGCTCACACCACCAGCCGCTCTGCGGGTCACCCGATCGGCCCAGCAGTTCGCGTACCGGAACGGGTGCATGCATACCCTGCGAAGCTGATCGCAAGCTGCGAGCCTTCTCGTGCACCAGCGCGCGGGAAGGCAGCGCCAGCACGGCCCCAGCGCCGTACCCGTCGGAGCGTGAGGAGATGCGCTCCATGGCGATCTGGCCGAAGTTACTGGTCTTGCCAGCGCCGGCCGCGGCTTGCATGTGCAGAGACTCTTGCCCTGGCACGTACTCCTGCGCGATCTGGCGAGTCAGGAACGTCGATTCGCGGATGTCGTGGACGACAGGGCGTGTTGGCGCGGCACTGGGCAACGAATGCACGAGCGATGGATCGGGTAGCTGTCCCCGCCAACCGTGCTGTCGCGCCAGTGCCACAACGGAGCGGATGGTCACCGGCCGACGAGCATCGCCCTCCCGGCCAAAGCCAGCCCAGAGCCTGCGAAGCGCGGCCGTTCCCTCGTAGCGAGGTAGATCCCCGCTCGACCACTCGTCCCACAGGGCGAGCCCGGATTCGCTGCCGCTGCTGTAGTGGTGCAAGCCGAAGCCGACGTTGAGCCACTGCTCGTAGCTCACGTCAGGGCACTTGATGTGAGTCAGCGCCGTGCGCAGTTCGTCCGCGGGCAGCTGACCCGACGCGCACTGCGGCGCCTTCGATGCAACCCCCTTCGGTTCGCCAGCGAGTTCGATCCACTGCTCGAAGTCGCTGGGGTTCCAGAGTGGGCCACCGTCGAGGATGCACGAAACCTCACGTGCCGGTGAGTATTTGCAGTTGAGGCTGCCCTCCGGCCGAAGGACCTGGGCCAGCGAGCTGGTGTTGTCGACGTGCCAGCCGTGGCTGGCCGCAAGGTCGCGAACGAACGCCTGCCAGCCGGCAACGACTCGTGCAGCGCGCGTTCTTTCCGAGTCGGACTCGAACACCCACAGTTCGGCGAAGCTCCACCAGCAGTACAGACCGCCGCCTGAGGCAAGGATGAACGTCGGCCGGAGCGGCAGCGATGCCACGAACTCCAGCGCCTGCTCGTGCGTCGGCAGATTCCGCTTCTTGTGCGCGCCGCCCTTGGTGTCGAGGTCGAGCCAGACACCGGGAATCGCGACCGCGTTGCGCGCAGTTCGGCCGTCGCTGCCGGCCCGGAAGAGCGCGCAGCTGGAGTACGTGAGGTTGCCGCCCGCCAAAGAAGCGGCTGCCTCGATCACGCTCGAAGCGCGCCGGGCCCGTTTCGACCCACGGTTGAACAGTTCGAGTTCACCGTGAGCGAACGCATCGTCGGACCAGATACGGGACAAGCCGTCAGAGATCGCGCGCTTTCGCGCTTCAACGCTGACGCCCCTGCTGGCTGCGTCTAGGATCTTGGCGCCCGCCACCTCTCCCCGGTCGGCAACCAGCGACGGCGTGCCTTGCGGGGTGCGCCGCTCGCCTTTCACGGCCGCACCTCCCCGTCATCGAGCCGTCGCGCGTCACGATCGCGCGTTGGAACGCCGACGTGTTCGGCGAGCTGACAATCGTCGGCGGCGTTCGGTCCCGCAGTCGTCTGCACTCGCGCGACGAGCAGGCCAACGCGCCGTCGTTTGGCCTGGCCGGCGCCAGGTGCAGTCGTGATGGCGGGAAGCCTCGCGACGCGCTCAGATCCTCGGCTGTGGCAGTCGCCAATAGGCTCGGCTTCGCTCAGTGAGTCGCGGCGACGGTACGAGCCGACCTGAACGATCCACGCGCGTCCCCCGACGGCGGCGAGCCTGCTCGGCGAGGCGGAGCGGGGACGAGACGATCCGCCCGACGCGCCAACGGCGGAGGCCGCCGCGCGAGACGTGGTGTGGCCACGGGCGACCGATCCTGTGATGAGTCGGTCGAGAAACGCAGGACGATGGTGGGTGGTGCGCATGCCGTCCCGATGGACAGCTCCCCAAAATCGTCCGGAGGCGGCGGCGCCGATTTCGCCTAAATCATTGACATGGCACTAGTTATGCGCTCGCGAATTGAGCGCAAGCGCTCGTACAGTTGCGTGCGCTTCAATCGCGCCGGACGACAGAGACTCTCCACAGAGATGCTCCCGGAGAGCAGCTCCCAGATGTGAGTTCCGAGCACTCGCTCGCCACGACGCTTCGACTGGCGCAGCTGCTGCCCTTCGGATTCGACGCACTCACGAACGGCTTGCAGCAGTTGCTCCCGTTCCCGAGCTTCGAGCGCTTCGGGCGGCGTCGCCTCGGTGCTTGCTATCGCGTCGAGAGTCTGAGCGTTGGCTTCCCCGTGGCGCGCGTCGGTCGGTGCGGCGAAATGCGCGATGCGCTTGGACTCGAAGCGCTCGCGCCTGGCCCGAGTCTTTGCACGGTCCTTCACCTGACGCTGGCCGAGGCGGACGCGTCCCGAGTTGTCGAGGAACGCCATGTCGAAGAGCCCGTCGGGAGTGCCGGCAAGTTCGCGCAAGCAGCCGGCGAGTTCCGCGGGATCTCGTTCATCGCCACGCAACGGCCGTCCGAGCGCCAGCTCCAATCCAGCCCGGATGTCGCCGAGCAGAACCTCTCCGTCCTGCATGCCGCGAGCATCGAAGTAGTCGCACAGCATTACGATCGCCCGACCACGCGGGTGCAGCGGCTCGGAAGGCTTGGTTTCGAGATGAATCCGGTGCGCCGTGAGACTCTCCAACCAGGTGGCAAGAAACTCGTCGATGCGCTGCAGGACAACGTCGTAAGGCAGAGCAACGCGAGAGAATATGCCCGCTTCGTAGCCGCTGGGGCCGCTCGCCATCAATGCGGCGAGCAGCGAGAGCCTGGCGGCCTCGACGTCCATATCGCCAGAAAGCGGGCGGCCACGCTCCATTCGGGCTCGACGGAAGCTCGGGAGCAGCGCAATCATCACGATGCCGACAACGTCCGCGGGTTGCAGGACGTGTTGGAACTCGGATCGCAGGCGGCTGGCAAGCGACGTGGCGCAGGCGAGATGCCGTGGGCCGATGAGGTCGAACGGGCTCGCGTACGGTCGAGGACCACGACGGTCGCGCAAGTCTGCCGGCGCCAGCTTGTGATCCTCACGAGCTGCATTTGCACTCGGCACGTCGCTTATCCCACGCGGTGGCTTGTGGGCGGCGTGTTCCGGAGTACGCCGACGATTGCGCGCGTCGCCGTGCGACATTTCTCAAGTCCTCTTCTCGAAGTGTCCACTCGATGCAGTGACGCGTGTCGCCTGCAACCTCCGCGCGGTCGCGCCGAGGCCTCAGTTCAGTAGCGCGTGCCCGCCCCCCGGCGCAAGAGCCGGCCCCTGCGCTCATCGGACCGAGGCGTAGGTTTGGACGGCGAGGGCGTCCCGCAGTCGCTCGTCCGACACCTCCAGGTAGACCGCCGTGCTGGCGATCGAGCGGTGCCCCAGGGCCTTCTGGACGAGAAACACGTCCCCGGTCCGCGCCAGGAGGCGGGTGGCGAACGTGTGGCGCAGGGAGTGCGGCGACGCGTCGTGGATGCCGGCGCGGTCGAGCCAGGCGGTGATGCGGCGACAGGCTTGGCGGACGGTCAGGCGCTCGCCGTTGGGCGCGCGGAACAGCGGGCCGGGGCCGGGAAGGCCTGCGATCAGGCGCTGCAGCTCGGCCCGCGCTTCGGCGCCGAAGAAGACGCGCTGGACGCGGTCGCGCTTCACACAGCGGGCGGTGAGCACGCCGTTCGCGAGGTCCACGTCCCCGGCGTCGAGGGCCACGGTGGATCCGATGCGCAGGCCGCTGCCCAGCATCAAGGCGACCATGGCCCGGTCGCGCGCGGCGGCGACGCCGGTCGCATTCGCGAGCACGCTTCGCAGTCGGTCGAGCTGATCTTCGCTCAGTCCCTTGGGCGGCGGCGGCGAGCAGATGGCGCGGCGGATCAGGCGTGCGGGGTTGACGCGCGTGTGGCCGGCATCGTGGAGCCAGCCGAACACGACACGCAGGCTCGTCCGCACCGCGTTGACCGTCGAAGTCGATCGCAGTCCCCCACGCCCGCTCGCGCGCACGTGGTCGGACACCAAGAACTCCGCCAGCACCTGCGGGGTGATTTCGTCCAACGCAGCGCTCCGGCCGTGCTTGGCGAGCCAGTCGAGCAGCGACCCGAGGTGCCGCTCGTAGCTCTTGATCGTGTGCGGGCTGCGGCCATCGGCCCGCAGTTGCAGCAGGTAGACCTGCAGCGCTTGTCGAAGATCCATCGTCGCCTCCA
>JAEUHY010000054.1 GCA_016795325.1 Planctomycetota bacterium | reverse complement strand
CTGCGTGGGGCCCTTGACGCACAGGAAGCTCGTGCTGCCCGGGCTCCACGGAACCGGCGAGAAGCCGGTGTTGTCGATGCCGTAGAAGTAGATGCCTTGCTTCTGGCCTTCGACGTTCGCGACGTTGATCGCGACCTGCGTGGTGTTGGCGGCGTTCGGGTTGGCGGTGCCGCTGATCACGGCGTTGCAACCGTTGGTCGTCGTGCCGGGGGTGCAGTAAGCAACCGGGCCGGTCGGGGCGTTGAAGCACAGCTTCCAATCACCGAGCGTGCCGGAGTCGCCACCGGCCCAGTCGTAGATCGTCAGCGTCCAGTTGCCGCTCGAGACCGGAATCGCGCCCAGCGGCGTGTTGAAGATGCCAAGGTCGCCAGAGTTCCAGGCGCCGACGTTCTGGTCGTAGTCACCGGGGACGACGTCCGACGAAGCGGGGCAGGTCGTCGGCCAAGCCTGGCCGGCGGTCTCGTAGATCGAGTACGTGCCGTTGAGGTCGCAGTTGAGTCCGACGCCAGTGCCGGTCGAGCCGACGCGGTGCAGGATGTTGTGCTGACCACCGGTGGGGTCGGTGAGGACGACGAACAGGTCGCCGATCCAGGTGTGCTCGACCGAGAAGTTCAGTTCGACCTTGACGATCTGGGTCGCGCCCGGAGGCACCGCGACGGCGTACGTGTTGGCGTACGGCGAAGCGGGGAGGGCCGTCGGCCAAACCGCGCCGGTGCCGCCCGTACCCGTCGCCGGGACGAGGCCGCTGCCAGCGCCGTTGGAGACGCAGGTCGAAGCCGGCGGCGGCGCCGGAACGTCGAACGTACGGCTCGCCGCGTAGGCGGACGTGGCCGGGGTAGCGACGCGGACGCTCCAGGTGTGCGTTCCGGGGGTGAGGACCGGCGTCACGAACGAGGTGCCGACAACGTTCGTCACCACGCCGTCAACGTCGACGTCGTAGCTGGTGGCGCAACCGATCGCGTTCCAGGTCAGCGTCGGCGGGTTGGAGACGACGGCCGCGTTGGCGGGCGAAGCGAGGGTCGGGGCGCTCGGCGGCAGAGCGCCGGCGGTGCCGAAGCACAGTTCCCACGTCGTCAGGGTGCCCTGGTCGCCACCGACGAAGTCGTAGGCGTAGAGGGTCCAGTTGCCGGCGCCGACCGGGATCGACTCGAGGTCGGTGTTCGCGGTGTTGGCGGGACCGGCGAAGCCGTTGAAGTTCTGCGTGTACGTGCCGTTGGCGGCGCCGGCTCCGGCGACGAGCGGCAGCGGGTTCAAGCAGGTCTGCGAGGCCGCGACGATCTCGTAGCTGTTGTTGATCCAGTCGATGTTGGGGTCAGCCGCGCCGCCGCTGAACAGCGTGTGCAGGGTGCCGGGGTTGGCCGGGCTCTCGAGGAACATGGTGACGTCGCCGCCCCAAGTGTGGCTCAAGCCGTTGAGCTTGACGCTCTTGAGGATGCCGGTCGGCGCAACGACGGCGCCGGTGAACACGCCGGGGTTCGGCGGAAGGGTGCCGGGGAACACGCCGCCGCCACCGGTGCCGGTGGCGGGAATCGCGCCGCCCGTGAAGGGGCCTTGGCACTGCGCCGATGCCGTCTGAGGGACGAGCATGGCGGCCGCGAGGGCGATGGCGCCCGAAACGCGGGAGAGGTTCGAAACGAGACTCATGGAGAAGAGCTCCACTCGGAGGAGGAGGAACGACCTGAGGAGACCGGGCTCCCATCCGAGACCGCCGCCGAGTTTCGGCGCACCTCGGACTCGGCGCAGCACACGCCGACATAGGGTGACAGTACCCCGAGAGGCGAAAACGCGCGCGCCCTCTTCGCGGAGAATTTGCGATTTCCAGCCAAGTACCTTGCTGTGGGTACTCGGCGTCCGGCGCGACGCGAAGCGCTCCGCGTGGGTTCCGTCGAAGGAGCTGAAGTAGAGCCGAAGCGCGCAGCCCTGGAGAGCGAGAGGGTTCGAGAGGTCGCACGGCTCGCTCGGTCTCGACCGCATCGGAACCGTGCTGCGAACTCGAGTGCGAGCGGTTGGTCGGCTTCGGTGCCGGCGAGTCGCGGAGGTAAGCGTCGTTTCGTTTGCGGCGACAGCCGCAAACGAACTCGGGCTGCCGTGTGGCAGCCCGAGAGTGCTCGCGCACGCGCTTGCGGCGCGTGCGTTCACGTGCTCAGCCGATCAAGGCTGGACCGTCATCCGAACCGCGTTCGTGAGGTTGGTCGTCTTCGGGGCCGGCGGGTCGCGGAGGTAAGCCTCGTTTCGTTTGCGGCGACAGCCGTAAACGAACTCGGGCTGCCGTGTGGCAGCCCGAGAGTGCTCGCGCACGCGCTTGTGGCGCGTGCGTTCACGTGCTCAGCCGATCAAGGCTGGACCGTCATCTCGATAGCGTTCGTGAGGTTGGTCGTCTTCGGAGCCGGCGGGTCGCGGAGGTAAGCCTCGTTTCGTTTGCGGCGACAGCCGCAAACGAACTCGGGCTGCCCTTTGGCAGCCCGAGAGAGGATCCCGAGCGCGCCGTAGCGCGCTCGCAGAGTTACGCGACCTGCTCGGCCGCGATCAAGGCTGGACCGTCATCTCGATCGCGTTCGTGAGGTTGGTCGTCTTCGGAGCCGGCGGGTCGCGGAACCACGCCTGCACGAAGACCTTGTCGCCCGCCGCGAACGGCACGCCGACCGCGGTCGGGTTGTTCGTGACGAAGAGGTCCCAGTCGAGCGAGAAGGCGCCGTCGCACGCGTTGGTCGTGCCGCCCGCGCCCTGCGAACCCGCACGCTGCGTGGGGCCCTTGACGCACAGGAAGCTCGTGCTGCCCGGGCTCCACGGCGACGGCGTGAAGCCGGTGTTGTTGACGCCGTAGAAGTAGATGCCTTGCTTCTGACCTTCGACGTTCGCGACGTTGATGGTGACCTGCGTCGTGTTGGCGGCGTTCGGGTTGGCGGTGCCGCTGATCACGGCGTTGCAACCGTTGGTCGTCGTGCCGGGGGTGCAGTAGCTGGTCGGACCGGTCGGGACGTTGAAGCACAGCTTCCAGTCCGCGAGCACGCCGGAGTCGCCGCCGACCCAGTCGTAGATCGTCAGCGTCCAGGTGCCGCTCGAAACCGGAATCGCGCTCAGCGGCGTGTTGAACACACCGTTGGTGCCCGAGGTCCACGAGCCAAAGTTCTGGTCGTAGTCGCCGACCGGAATGTCGGTCGAGGTCGGGCAGGTCGTCGGCCACGAGAGGCCGGCGGTTTCGTAGATCGAGTACGCGCCGTTGAGGTCGCAAGCGAAACCGGCGCCCGCGGTCGTGAAGCCGACGCGGTGCAGGATGTTGTGGTTACCGCCCGTGGGGTCGGTCAGCACCATCTGCAGGTCGCCGATCCAGGTCTGTTGGGTCGAGAAGCTGAAGTCGACCTTGACGATCTGCGTCGCTCCCGGGGGAACCGTGACGCTGTACGAATTGACGTACGGCGTCAGCGGGAACACAGTCGGCCACAGCGTGCCGGTGCCACCGCCGGTACCCGCCGCGGGGACCGGGCCAGCAGCGGCGCCGTTGGCGACGCAGACCGACGCCGGGGGCGGCGGCGGAACGTCGAAGGTGAACGGCGTGGCGAAGGCGGTCGAGCCGGTGACGTTGACCGCGCGGACTGTCCAGGTGTGGATGCCAGCAGCGAGGACGGGCGCGGCGAACGAGGTGCCGACCACGTTGGTGACCACACCGTCGAGGTCGACGTCGTAGCTCGTCGCGCAGCTCACCGCCGACCAGGTCAACGTGACCGGATTCGTGACGGTGGCGGCATTCAGCGGCGCGGTGAGGGTCGGCGCGCTGCCGGGAGCGGAAGGCGCCGGAGGCGTGCCGAAGCAGATGTCCCAGCTCGCGAGGTTACCGGTGTCGCCGACGGCCCAGTCGTAAATGCGCAGGTTCCACGTTCCGGTCGCTGCGGGGATCGAGCTCAGCGGCGTGTTGTTGATGCCGTTCGTGCCGTTCGGCCAGGCGAGCGTGCCGCGTCCGAACTGCTGGTCGTACGTACCCGGGGCAAGGACCGCCGTGCCCGTGCAGGTCGCGGGCAGCGCGGTGACGGCCGAGGTGCAGGGCGTAACGATCGTGTAGTTGCCGTTGAAGTCACACGAATAGCTCGTGCCCGTCGGCGTGCTGCCGCGAACGAAGAGGTTGTGCAGGCCGCCCGCGGGGTCCTCCAGCACGAACTGGCAATCGCCCACGAAGGTGTGCGTGAGGCCGATCAGCTTGACTTCGGTGACGACCGTGGCGCCGACCGGAAGGGCCGCAACGCTGAGGGGGAACACGGTCGGCGGCGTCAACGGCAACGCGGTGGGGTAAAGGGTGCCCGTACCGCCGCCAGTGCCGGTCGTGGGGTGCACGCCGCCGTTGGCGGCTCCGACTTCGCAGCCGATCGTCTGCGCCTGAGCGGCGGCAGCGAATGCGGCGACCAGGCCGGCCGCACGCAGGGAGTTCGAAACAAGTCTCATGGAGAAGAGCTCCGCTCGGATTGGAGGATGAACAGGGATGTGGGGCGTTGCTCGCCCCCACCGAGCCCGGCGCCGAGCTGCGTCAGGTCCGGTGTCGGCGCGACCCCGCGCCGTCGACAATGGATGATACGCGCGTGTGCCGAGGCGCGCCGCACGGCCCGGCTGCGGATTCGCAAATCCTCAAGCTGTTGCGCCGTGAGGCCTGGGAAAAAGAACCCGGGCGTCCCGCCCGCCGCGGGCGGCGAGAAGCTGGGCGGGAACGCGGCGCCGCCTAAGCGGAGCGGGTTCGTGCCCCCACCAAGCGGCATCCGACGAGGGCGTGGCCAGCGGTTCGTGTCCGGCTTCCGAGGTCCGTCGTCGCTGTCGCTGGAAGCGGCGTTCGTGGCAACGCGGCAGGATCCCAGACGACCTGAATGCGTCGCCCAACCGACGCAGAGTCGCCGGGGGTGGCGAGGCCGGCGAGCTCGTCGACGAAACTCGGAACCAGGCCCCTAGATGCCCGCCTGGACCGCCCAGATCAGAAACACGACCAGCACCACGTAGATCTTCGCGAGCAGCGGCAGAATGAAGCGCGCCCAGCGCACGTAGGGAATGCGCGCGAGGGTCAGCATCCCCATCAGAAGCGCGTTGGTCGGCACGATGATGTTCGTGAAGCCGTCGCCGAATTGGTAGGCGAGCACGGCGACCTCGCGCGAGACGCCGACGAGGTCCGAGAGCGGCGCCATGATCGGCATGACGACGTAGGCCTGTCCCGAACCCGACGGGATGAAGAAGTTGGTGACCGACTGGAACGCCAACATGCCGATGGCCGCAATCTCCGGCGTCGCGCGCTGCAGCGGCTCGGCCATCGCTTGGATCACCGTGTCGATCACACGGCCATCGTTCAGCACCACCTGGATCGTGTAGGCGAAGCCGATCAACAACGCGGTGCTGGTCATCTCAGCGGCGCCCGAGCAGAACTCGCTGGCCACGCGGTTGGGCGAGAGGCGGCCGAGCACTGCCGACGCGAGCGCGATGGCGAGGAACACGGCCATCAGCTCGGTGAAGTACCAGTCGTGGACCTTGATGCCCCACACGAAGAGCGCGATCGCTCCCGCGAACACGGCGAGGACCGCGACGCGCGCTGCGCTCATGCGCATGTCGGCCGGCATCTCGAAGCCGCGCGAGTAGTCGATGTCCGCGACCAGACTCGCCGACGGGTCGCGCTGCACGCGGCGTCCGTAGCGCATCACGTGGTGCACGCCGATCGCCAAGCACACGGCGAGCAACCCCCAGCGCAGATCTTGATTCGAGGCGAGATCGACGCCCGCGATGCCCTTGGCGATGATCACCGTGAACGGGTTCAGCGCCGCGCACCCGTACCCGATCGCGCCTGCGCCGTAGATGATTCCCAGCGCGACGACCGCGTCCATCTTGAGCGCGATGCACAGCGTCACGAGCACCGGCACGAAGGGCATGTACTCCTCGGTCATGCCGACCGTCGACGCGCCGACGGCGAGCAGCGCCATGGTCACGCTCACGAGCACCAGCGGGCGATCGCCGAGCTTGCGGATCGCGGCGCCGATCAACGCGTCGATCGCGCCGGTCGCACGCACGACGGCGATCACTCCGCCGACGACGAACACGAAGAAGATCACGTCCGCGCCCTTGGCGAGTCCGCGCGGGATCAAGGTGAGGAATGAGTGCCAGGGGAGCGGCGTCGCAGCGACTTGCGCGTAGCTGCCGGGCGTGACGAGCAGCTTGCCGCTCGCGTCCGCAACACGTTGGAACTCGCCGGCGGGCAACACGTACGTGGCGAGCTGAGCGATGACGATCATCGCGAAAATCAGCACCAACGAGTGAGGGAAACGGCTCGGGGACGACAAGGGCGGCTCCTGGGCGACGGTCGGAAGAACTTGCGCACCCTAGCCGCGGAGGCACGCGCTGTCGCGGACCTGAGACGGCCGCACGCGCCAAGTCGCAAGCCGCGCGAGAGGCGCTCCGAAGAGCGAGATCTGGCGCAGCCTCGCCCGCGCCGGAGATCCACTCGATGAACACGCCCACCTCCCCCGCCACGCTGCTCTCCGCCCTGTTCACCGCCTCGGTCCTCGTCGGCTGCGGCGGAGGCGGCGGAGGCGGCTCGCGTCCGCCCAGCAACCTTCTCTACTCGCAGGCGGCGCCGACCTACGACCTGTGCGGCGCCATCACGCCGAACACGCCCAGCAGCGCGGGCGGCGCCGTGACGAGCTACGCGATCGCTCCGCCGTTGCCGGCGGGCCTGTCCTTCGACACCACGACGGGCGTGATCTCCGGCTCGCCCACCGCTGTCGCGGCTTCTGCGCAATACACGATCACCGCGAGCAATTCGAAGGGCCAGGCCCTCGCCACGATCACGCTCGAGGTCGCGCACGAAGTGCCTGCGGGACTGGACTACCCGGAACTCGACGGCGAGTTGGGCCGCGGCGTGTTCCTGCGCGCGACGCCCGAACTCTCCGCGGGCTACGGCTCGAACTGGACCGTGAGCGCGGGCGCGTTGCCCAGCGGCCTCACGCTCGATCCTTCATCGGGAGTGATCTCGGGCGTGCCCACGGTCGCGCAGAACGCGACCTTCTCGATCACCGTGGAAGACTGCGCCACGGCGACGACCTTCACCAACCTCGCAGCCGACGTCGTGCCGCCCTACACGCGCGGCGCGCTCGTCGTGGATTCGAGCAGCGGACTGTTGCGCAGCTTCGTGCGCTCGCCCGCCAGCGGCGCGCTGCTGCACCACGGCCGGACCTTCAGCGCCAGCGCTAGCAGCGTCGTCGCTCTCCATCCGACCAGTCAGTTCGCGTTCACCGCGGCCGGCGGCGTGATCCGCACCTTCGTGCTCGACACGCGCACTCTCGAGATCGGCGCGAGCACGTCGAACACGAGCATCGGCGCGAGCGCGATCACCGACCTGGTGTGCACGCACGACGGACTGCGGCTGTACGCCTGCAGCGTGCTCGGCGTGATCCACTCGTTCTCGATCGACGCCACGACCGGCGCACTCACCCCGACGCCCACTCCGACAGCGAACTCCGGCACGTCGCCCGCTCAGCTCGTGATCGATCCGAACGACGACTGGCTCATCGTCGCCAACTCGGGCGACGACACCGTCGGCGTCTACTCGATCGACGCCGTCGACGGCGATCTCGCGCTCGTCGGGACCAGCGCCAGCAGCGACGGCGTGCGAGCGCTCGCACTCACGAGCGACGGCGCGCGTCTGTACGCGGCCGGGGCGAATTCGAGCACCTTGCACGGCTACGCGCTCAACCTCGGCAACGGCGCGCTCAGCGCGTTGGGCTGGGGCACGGCCAATGTGACGAGCACCCAGATCAGCGCCCTGGCGCTCGCGACCGACGACGCCACGCTGTACGTCGGCGCCGAGAACACAGGCCTGATCCGCGCCTTCACGCTCGATCCGGGAACCGGCGCACCGACCGCCGCGGCCTTCGCCAACGTCACGGCCAGCGAGAACACGCGCGCGTTCGCCGTCGATCCGCGCGGCGCGCACCTGTACTCGACGCACGACGACGGAGTGCTCCACACCTGGAGCGTCGCCGGCAACGGCGCCCTGAGCGCGTCGAGCGTCGGCGTCACGAAGGCCGCCGGCGACACCTCCGACCTCGCGCTCGTGCTCGGCCACGGCGAGTGGCGCTCGAGCACGCAGTCGCTGTACGCCACCAGCCTCGCTTCGGACGGCGTGTGGGAGTTCACCTTCGACAGCACGAGCGGCGCGCTCGCCTCGGTGGCGGGCACGCCCGCGGCGACCGGCATCAACCCGCAGACCGTCAGCATCCATCCCTTCGCGGAACGCGCGATCGTGGCGCACCAATCCGCGGGCGCTTCCGGAGCGTTGACCGCGCATCGCATCACCAGCCAAGGCGCGCTCGCGAGCGGCGTCGGCGCCGGCGAGACGAACTCCAACGTCGGCTTCGAACTCGATCGCTCCGGCGCCCACGGCTACCTCGTGCAAGGCACGGGGGCGAGCACCCGCCTCGTGAGCTACGCCTTCGACACGAGCACGTTCGCGCTCACCTCGCTGGGCACGAGCACCTTCACCTCGACTCCCTGGCCACCGGCGGTGCACCCCTCGGGCTCGCTCGTCGTCGTGCCGGACTCGGGCGCGGACCAACTCGACGTGTTCGAAATCGACCCACAAACATCGGTCGCCACGTACTCGAACTCCGTGAGCACCGGCGGCGTCGATCCCTTCCGCGCCGTGTTCGATCCCACGGGACGATTCGTGTTCTGCGCGCACATCGGCTCCGACTCGCTCTCGGGCTTCAGCGTCGACCTAGCGAGCGGAACCCTGACGCCGCTCGCCGGCTCGCCGTTCGCCACCACGATCACGCCGCTGGCGATGACCATGTCCACCGGCGGCGCGGCGTTGCTGATCGCCGACACCGCGCTCGGCGAATGGGCCTACTACAGCGTCGACCAAGATCCTTCGAACGTCGCAGCCGACGGCTCGCTCTCGCTCGCGGGCTCGGGCGTGCAGGCCGGCATCGCGCTGCTGCGCTTCGACGCCGAGGACGAGCACGTGCTGTGGGTTCTGTCCGGCACCAACCGTCTGCGCTCGCTGCCGATCACGGCGCCGGGCGTGCTGGCTGCGCCGGTCAGCGACCTCGCCATCGGCGCGCAGATCACGAGCATCGGTCTGCGCAATCGCTGAATCACAGCGGCAGCGCTGGTTCCGCGAGCGCGCCGAACACCGCGTGCGCGTCGACGCCATGGCGCTCGACGACGGGTGCGAGCGCTGCGCGGTAGTCGATCGCGCCCGGCAGATCGCCGGGCCCGACGAGCGCGTCGGCCTCGAGCCCGCGCCAGCGCGCGTGTACGCCGCCACGCACTCCGCCGCCGAGCACGAGCAGCGCGAAGCCGTGGCCGTGATCGGTGCCCAGTCCTGAGTTCTCCGCCACGCGTCGGCCGAACTCGGTGTAGACCACCACGCTCGTGCGCTCGAAGAGCTCGCCCAGATCAGCGGCGAAGTTGGCGAGGCCGGCGCCGAGTTGACGCAGCAGCGGCGCGAGCAACTGCGCCTGCGCGACGTGCGAGTCCCAGCCGTGCAGGTCGAGGCACACGACAGGCGGCCGTGCGCCGTGCTTGAGCAAGCGCGCGGTCTGCGCCAGTTGCTGGGAGAACTCGTCGCTGCCCCACTCGACGCCAGCGGCCGGTCGGTACGGCGCGCCGTCGAGCGTGCGCAGCTGCGCGAGCGCAGTCCGCGTGTTGGCCGCTGATTGCGCGAGCAACGGATCGGAGTCGTAGAGCGCCGCCAACTCCGCGGAGAGCCGCTCGACGCGCGCGCCGGGGTCGAGGTCGGCGAGCGCGCGCAACGCCGTGGCCGCGGCGCCGCCGCGCAAGCTCTCGGGCAACGCGTCGCCGAACGCAAGCGCAGGCAACGCACTCGAGCGCGCTTTCGCGAAGCGCGCCAGCCAACCGCCGGCCGCGTCGGGCGCGCCGCGTTCGAGCAACGGCTGCGCGTAGAAGTGCGAGCGCGTCGTGTCGCTCGTCCCGACGTCGTGCACCAGCGCGAGCTGGCCCTTGTTCCACAGCGACGCCAGCGCAGCGAGCTCCGGCGCAAGCGCGAAGAAGCCGTCCAAGTTGAGCGCGTCCGCGGCGCGCACGAAGCTCGCGGGCCGCACGCGCGGATAGTGCGGGTCACCCACTGGCGGCGCGAGCGCGAGCCCGTCGGCGCCGCCGCGCAGGAACACCGTGATGAGCGTGTCGTTGGTCATGGGCGCGCTAGCAACGTTGGAACGCGGGGCAGGCGAGCAACGCCGAGAGAGCGCGCGCGTCGTCGCCGCCCGTCACGAGCGCCAGTTCCTCCGCCGTGGGCGCGCGGCCGAGCAGCGCGCGCGCGAGCGGCTCGCGGCCGCCGGTGCGCACGATCAGTTGCGCTGCGTCGACGGGCGCCGCGGCGAGTTCGCCGTGGGCGAGTTCGTCGGCGAACCGCCAACGTTGCAACAAACCCGCGCGCCAGTGCTCCGCCGCGTCGGGATAACCGTCGGGCGTCGGCCAGGAGTACGGCGCGTGCCCGAGGCGCTCCAATCGCTCGAGCAGCGTTGCATCGGGAGTGCACGGCGCATCGCAGGCACGCAGCGCCGAGGCCACGAAGTGCAGCGGGCGCTTGAGCTTGGCGCCGCGCGAGGCGCGAAATTCCTCGCTCTCGAGCAACGTTCGCACGCCTGGCCGCAACTCGCCGCCGCTGTCGCGCAAGCTCGCGGCGACACGCTCGACCAACGCCTCCGGCGGAACGTCGGCCACGAATCGAACGCACAGCTTGCGCGCGACATAGCGCGCGGTCGACGGATGCGCGCACACCAGGTCCAGCACGCATTCGACCTCGTCCTCACCCAAGCCGGCGTCGAGCGCCACGCCCAACGCGTGCTTGGCGCCGGCGTCGTGGCGCGTCGCATCGAACTCGACACGCGCCTTGCGCGATTCGCCAAGCGCGCGCGACGTCCAGCCGCTGAGGGCGCGCGCAACTTCCTGCACGTCGCGCTGCGTGTAGCCGCCGCCCAGTCCCAGCGTGTGCAGCTCGAGCAACTCGCGCGCGTAGTTCTCGTTCGGCGCGCCGCTGTCCGCACGGTTGAGCCGGCCGTCGAGGTACCAGAGCATCGCCGGATGCAGCAGCACTGCGCGCAGCAGATCGCGGAAGTGACCCAACGCGTGCGGCCGCAGCGCGTCGCGCTCGAAACCCGTCGCGAGCCAGGCGCACTCGCCCTTGCCCAGGCTCAGGGAGAAGTGGTCGCGCCACAGGTCGAGCAGCGCTTCGCGCAAGCGGCGCTCGCTGTGCACCGCGCCGAGCAGCACCACCGACTGCAGTTCGCGGCGCACGAGCGAGGCCTGAAACTCGTAGAGCTCCCCTACCGGCGCGTTCCAGGTTTCGAAGCGCCGCAGCGCGGATTCGAAGTGTGCGTCGTCGATGGATTCGTGCGCGAGTTGACGTTCGAGCCACTCGCTCGCGCTTGCGGCGGCGCCGCGTTCCTGCGGCCGCGCGCCGAAGCCGCAGCGTGCGAGCAGCAGCTCGAGCTCAGGGCTGACGGGCTCGCTCGGCAGCGGATCGGACGTGCGCTCGCCGGTGGACCAGAACTTGACCACCGGCGTCAACGCCAGCCCCGCGAAGAGCCACGCGCCCGCGAGCGAGACCAGCAGTTCGCGCCGCGATGCGTTCACGCCGTCGCACTCGCGTTGGCGACGCTCGGCGCAGCATCCACGGACGGTCGCACGGGCGCGGGTGCGCGACCGGCGAGCGCCCAGGCGCCCAGGCCGCTGATCAACGTCCACGGAAGCAGAACGAACCAGCCGAGGAACGGCATCAGGAACGAGAGGCCGAGCAACGCTCCGCCGCGCATCACGCGCCGCCAGGGCTGCTGCGCATCGCGCTCACCGGGCAGTCCCAGACCGATGCGTTCGGCGAGACCCGCCGAGCCGATCAGCGCGAGCAGCCCCGTGAGCAGACCCAAGCCCGCGCACAGCGCCTTGACGACTGGATGCGGCGCCGCGCTGCCGACTCCGATCGCGAGCGCGAGCACCGGAGTTGCGATCGCGAGTCCGACGAGCGTGACCTTGACCGGCGACGCGACGTAGCGCTGGTGCGCGCGGCTCACGAGCTCGGGTGCGAGCGCGTGGGCGCCGAGCCAATGCGCGTTGAGCGTCAGGAACGCACCGAGGATCAACAGGAACCACTGCAGGATGTCGGCGAGGATCATGGCGTGAGTTCGCGCAGCGCGCGTTCGGCGCGAGCGACGTAGAAGGCGGGCGCTTCGAGGGCCGGCGGAGATGGAAAGTGCGGCGGAGGCAAGTGCGGCGGCGCGCCCAGGCGCGTCGAGTCGGCGAGCGCGCGAGCGGACTCGCTGTCCAGAGCGCGGTGCACGTGCGGGGCGAGCAAACAGGTCCAAGCTGCCGCTGCTATCGCGAGCGCGCGGGCCACACGTGGCGAAACGAGCGGCAAAGCCTCAGGAGCGCGCGTGCGCGCGAGGCGCGCGAGGTCCGGCAGCTGCACGTCCGCGGGCGCGACGCGGCGCGCCTGTGCGCTGAGCTCACGCCAACGCTCGTCGAAATTCTGTGCGCGGGTCACGCGCCGCCTCCGAGCTCGCGCGCCAAGGCTCGCAGGCGCCGCCGCGCGCGGAAGGCGCGCACCTTCACCAGCGTGCGCGACCAGCCGGTGAGTTGAGCGATCTCGGCCGTGGAGCGGCCTTCGAGATCGAGCCACGTGAGTACGACGCGGTCGTCGCTCGACAGTCGTGCGAGCAACGCATCCACGGCCTCGCGCGCGGCGCGGGCGTCGAGCTGCGCGTCGTCGCGCGCCCCGGCGAGCCACTCCAGCGCCCGCTCGCCCTCCGCCGACAGGTCGACGCGCCGCGGGCCGCGCGCCTCGCCGCGCAGGCGGTCGCGGCAGACGTTCAGCGCCAGGCGCGAGAGCCAGTGCTCGAACGGCACGCCGTCCTGTTCGCGGTAGCGCTCGCTGCGGGCGAACATGGTCAAGAAGACCTCCTGCACGAGATCGTCGACGCCGCACTCGCGCGGTCGGTGCGCGGCGGCGACGCGTCGCACCACAGCCGCATGCTGCTCACAGACCTCGCGCCCTGCTGCATCGTCCCCAGCGCGCCAACGGGCGAGCAACTCGGCTTCGGCGCGTTGGTGCATTGCCTCGCTGTGGCCTCGCGGTCCATGCCGCCTTAACGCCGGCCCCGGCCCTCCGGTTACGGCAAGTGCGCTGTTTTCTTCGTGCGTCTGCTCGGGTCGGAACTCGGTGCCTCCGTGACTCCTATGGTTCCTCTGGCTTGGCTTGCGATCGGCCGTCGGCCCAGCCGCAGAGAACACAGGCGCCACGGAGCCACACAGATCAGAGGAGCCGGATGCCTTCTTTCGCGCGTGGCTCAGCCCAGCAGCGGGCTGCGCTCGTGCAGCAACAAGTCGAGCACTTCCTGCGCGTCGCGGTGCCCCAGTTGCTGGAGCTCGGCCTCGATCTGCTGCAGCGCGTCGCGCGCTTCGGCGCGCGTCGGCCCGCGCTCGAGCAGCTTGCGCAGACGCTGGGCGCGCGCCGCGTCGTGGCCGGTCTGCACGAGCATGGCCACGAGACCGAACTCGGGCGCCACGACCCCCAGGGACTGCATCAGACCGCGCAGAACCGGCCGCGCGTACGCGCGCCACGCCTGGGGGCGCTGCTTGAGGCGTTCGACCTGGCGCCGCGCGCTGGCCAGATGCTCCTTGGCGAGCTTGGCTCGCGCCCGGGCGAGTTCGTCGGTGGCCGAGTGCAACGCGCGTGCATGGCTCGTGAACAACTCGCCGTGCGCCGCCTGCACACGTTGCGCGCTCACCGACTCGACGCCTTCGTCCGAACGCACCTGCAGCCGCCCGCCGACGTGCTCGAAACGCAGCGCCGCCGGCGTGGAGCGCAGGCTCGCGCCGTGCACGAGTTCGACCTCGCCCGCGCGTGCGTGCAGGTGGTGGATCGCAACCGGCAGCACGGTGTCGCCGCTCGCGCGGTTGAGCACCACGCCGGAGGCGATGAGCACGTGCGTCGAGCCGGAGCTGCGCGTGCGGAGCACCTCGGCAACGCCCGACTCGCCCTGCAGCAGCGCGTGGATGACCGCGGTCGCCAGCAGGCGCGTCGCCGGGTCGAAGCTGCGCAGCGCCGCGAGCCGCTCGGGCCCCAAATAGACTCGCAGCTGTTCGCGCCACGGATGACGCACGGCGTCGAACTCCTCGCCGTCTTCCAGCACGCGCGCGAGAACTCCGCAGCAGTCGAACTGGACGCCGCCGCGTTCCACGCGGCCGTAGCGCGTCGCGCCCTGTGCGTTCAGCGCGCCGCAGTGCGCCATGAGCTCGACCACCAGCACCCGCTCGCCGCTGGCGCTGCGTGCGTTGAAGTGCGTCTGCGCAAGTTCGAGGGCGCCGGTCTCGAGCCGGCCAGCCATGTTCGAAAGCGCGAGGATGCTGCGCGGGCCGACGATCGAGCCGCTGCAGATCGGGCGCGCCACGTCGCGCTCGAACGCTCCGCGCAGTTCGCCCTGCAGCTCGTCGGAACAGGTCACGAGCACCGCGCCGCCGGCGGCCGAACGTGCGGCGGCCTGCGCGGCGCGCCGCAACGCGCCGTGGTGCGCGTCGAGCGCGAGCTCGACGCCGATCTGCTTGTGCAGTTCCGCGAACGCAGCGGGCAACACGGCGGTGGTCTCGAGCGCTCCCAAGCGCGTGGAGCTTACCCCGCGCGCGCCTCGCAACGCTCAAGCCGCCGGCGCAGTCGCTCCGGCCAGTTCGAGTTCGGCGCCGCCCTCGGCGGGCGCACGCAGTTCGAGCGTGAAGCCGTGACGCTTGGCGACGTCGAGCGCGATCGAGAGCCCCAGGCCGAGCCCGTCGGGCTGGCGCGAGCGCGCGTCGTCGGCGCGGAAGGAACGTTCGAAGACCTTCGCGCGCAGTTCCGCCGGAACGCCCGGCCCGTCGTCGAGCACGCGCAATGAGAAGCGCGCGCCGCGCTCTTCGAGCACCACCGCGACGTGACCGCCGGGCTGCACGTAACGCACCGCGTTGTGGATCAAATTGCTGACGGCCTGCTCGACCAAGGTCACGTCGCCGCGCGTGAACAGCGGCGTCGGCGGCACGGCGTGCTCGAGCGCGATGCCGCGCGCCTTGGCGATCGGTCGATGGCGGCCGACCGCGCGTTCGACGAGTGCATTCAGATCGAGCGGGTGCGCGACCAGTTCGAGACTTCCGCTCTCGAGCTTGGAGGCCGCGGCGAGGTTCTGGATCAGCGAGGCCATGTAGTGCGCCTCCTGCAAGGAGTCGAGCACGACCGTGCGCTCGACGCCGGCGCCGCTCTCGCTGGCGCGGCGCAGCGCGGTCAAGTGACCCTGCAACACAGTGAGCGGGATCATCACGTCGTGCGTCGTGTTCTCGACGAACGCACGCAACGCCCGCTCGCGCGACTCGAGCGACTCGAGATTGGCGCGCACTTCACCCGCGGCGGAGTTGAACGTCTGCGCGAGCTCGCTGACCTCGTCGGCGCCGTCGATCTCGACCGGCTTGGCGTAGCGCGAAGCCGCGCTCTCGCGCATCTGCGTCTCGAGCTTGCGCACGCGCTTGACCAGCGGGCCGGCGGCGAGCACGACCGCGACGACGAGCAGCAGACACTGCGCCGCGAACACGATCAGCATGTTCGTCGAGAACAGCGAGCGCGGCGCGGCCGAGCGGCGCGCGAGCACGATCGCACTCGGGCCGTCGTCCCAGTCCATGCGCACCGCCGCCTGCAGACCTTCGCGCTCGCCCGCGTCCCATTCCTCGGTGGCGGAACGTTCGCCCTCTTCCAACTCGCGCCGCAGGCGTTCGGGAAACGCGGGCGCCTCAGGGTTGGCCGAGGTGAAGTCGGCGCGGTACGCCCAGATCTCGATGCGCGGCCAGCGATCGGAGTGCGGGTGCGTGTGCGGGCGCGGCGGCGTCGGCGGACGCTGGGCGAGATTGCCGTCGTCGAGCGGCGGCGGATTCGTGCGGCGCTCGCCGTCCGCGCCCGGCGCAGGTCCCTTGAACGCGCCCGACTCCGGTCGCCAACGCCCCGAGCCCAGTACGAAGCTCGCCGGCTCCGCATCGCACCACTCGCGCCCGCCGGAGCGCATGCGCTCGGTCACGTACTCGAGCAGCGCGCGCTCGGTTCCGGCGCGGTCCATCGCCTCGCGCACGAACAGCAGTCCCGCGAGCAACACGGCCATCGTGCCGAGCACGGTGACTGCCAGGCGCGTGCGCAGCTTCACTTCGCGTCGCTCCGATCGAGCCGGTAGCCGACGCCCCAAACGGTCACGAGCCGCTCACCCGTGCGGCCGAGCTTCTTGCGGATGCGCGACACGTGCACGTCGAGCGTGCGCTCACCGCCTTCGCGCTCGGGGTCGAGCACGTTGCTCACGAGCCATGCGCGCGACAACGCCTGTCCCGGCCGCCGCGCGAGCGACCAGAGCAGTTCGAACTCGACCTTGGTCATCTCCACCGCGGCGCCGTCGACACGCACGGTGCGGCCGGCGCCATCGATCTCCAGACCGTCGTCGGCGTAGTGCTCGGCGCGCTCGAGTCCCGGTCGGCGCAGCCGCGCGTGGACGCGCGCGATCAATTCCTCGGGCCAAAAGGGCTTGGTGACGTAGTCGTCGGCGCCGAGTTCGAGCGCCTTGACCTTGACCTCGGCGTCGGTCTTCGCCGAGAGCACGAGCACCGGCACGTCCGAGATCGAGCGCAGGTGCTTGAGGATCTCGAGGCCGCCGACTCCCGGCAGCATCAGGTCGAGCACGACCAGCGCGTACTCACGCGGAGTGGCGACCAGCGCCTCCTCGCCGCTCTTGAGCCAGGTCGGCGTGAAGCCGGACTGCTGCAGGTGCTCGGCGACCTGGCCACCGAGCTTCTCGTCGTCTTCGATGAGCAGGATGCGAGCTTCGCTCTCGCGCGTGGGTTTGGTGGTTTGCACGGGAACGATTGTCCGCCCGAGCGAACGAGGCGCGCAACTGTTGCGCGGTGCTGAAGGGCCACGACCAGAGCGCGCGAGGCGCTTTTCCCGGGCGGCACTTAGAATATCGCAATTCGCAAGGCCCCCCGCTCCTCCACCATGAAGCACCGCGTTCCCGCACTCTCCCTGCTGCTCGTCGCCCCCGCCGTCGCCCACGCGCAAAGCGCGCCTTGGGCTGAGTACGCCAACAAGGACGGCGCGAACCTGCAGGTGGGCGGCCACCTCGCCAACTCGACGGACATGAGCGTGACCGGCCGGCACGTGGCCTTCGTCACGACCGCGTCGCTCACGGCGAGCGACGTCAACGGAACCTACAACGGTTACGTGCGCGATCTGAGCGCGCAGACGACGCGGCTGGTCGGAGACGTGGGCGGCGTCGCGCCCGGCGGCGACACGCAGTGGGTGTCTCTCTCCGGCGGCGGACGCTTCGTCGCCTTCGGCACGAACGCCTCGAACCTCGGCTCGCCGGACGCCAACGGCGCGCACGACATCTACGTGCACGACCTCGTCAACGACAGCGTGTCGCGCGCGAGCTTCGCGCTCGGCGGCGCGGATCCCAACGGCCTGTGCGGCTGGCCTGACATTTCGGACGACGGGCGACGCGTCGTCTACCGCAGCGGCGCGACGAACATCTCGCCCGCCGCGAACGCCGGCTACGACCAGATCTATCTGTTCGACGCCCAAAGCGGCGCGACGACGCTGCTCAGCAAGGACGCGAACGGCGTGGCCGGAACCTGGTTCTGCTACGGGCAACCGCGCATCAGCGCCGACGGTCGCTACGTCGTGTTCACCAGCGGCGCGAACAACCTGCTGGCGTCCGACACCAACATCGGACTCGATGTCTTCCGCTACGAGGTGGCGACCGGCGCACTCGTGCTCGCCTCGTCGTTGCCCTCGGGCGCGGCCACGCCGCTGACCAACAACGCTTCGCCCGACATCTCGGCCGACGGACGTTACGTCGCGTTCGACACGCTTGCGCCGCTGCTGCCGAGCGACCTGAACTTCCAGACCGACGTGTACGTGAAGGACATGCTCACCGGTGCACTGACGCTGATCACCGCCACGCCGTCGAACGTCGCGGGAACGGGTTGGGCGCCGCGCATTTCGGCCGACGGCCGGCACGTCGTGTTCCTGAGCGATTCGACGCTGCTCGACCCGCTCAAGAACACCAATTCGCTCGAGGTTTTCGTGCGCGACCTGCCGACCGCGACCACGCAACGCCTGAGCACCTCACCGACCGGCGCCGACGCCAACTCCGTGTGCGGCGAGCCGTGCGTCTCCGGCAACGGCCGGCGCGCGGCGTTCATCAGCGCGGCGACCAACATCGTCCTACCCGACCTGGCGCCGGGGTACTACGACGTCATCGCGCGCGACCGCGGCGCGCCGTCGGCGCCGATCGTCTACTGCGTGCCGAAGGTGAACAGCCTGGGTTGCACGCCGCTGCTCAACCACTCGGGCACGCCGAGCGCTTCGCTTCCGTCGGGCTTCGTGCTGAGCGTCACGAACCTGCTGAACAACAAGTACGGGACGATGTTCTACAGCCTGGGCGGCGCCAACAACCTGCCGTTCAGCGGCGGTTTCCTGTGCGTGCAGGCCCCATTGCTGAGAACCCCGGTGACGCTCACCGGCGGGACTCCTGGGGGAAACGACTGCACCGGCGTCATGACGCGCGATTTCAACGCTTGGATCGCCAGCGGCGCCGACCCGGCGCTCATCGGCGGCGTGGAGGTCTGGGCGCAGTTCTACAGCCGCGATCCCGGCTTCGCGCCGCCGAACAACGTCAACCTCACCGAAGCGCTCGACTTCGTGATCCACAACTGACAAGCGCGAATCGCGCTGGTTTGCGGCCCGGCGCTCGGCATGATGCGTGCATGAGCCGCGCCCACACGCCGAGCCTCTTCCCGGAAGCTGAAGTCAAATCCAAGGCCCCCGTCGCCAAACGTCTCGCGTTCGACATCGAGATCGCCAACGTGTTCGAGCTCGCCCCAGGCGAGGACCTCGAGCGCCACGGACCGTTCGACATCTCCTGCGCCGCGATCGCCACCGACCGCGGCGAAGTGCGCCACTGGTTCAAGCAGGACGCTGCGGGCAAACCGCTGCGCTGCCTGGACGCGGAGGGCGCGAGCGACTTGCTCGGCTACCTGCGCAACGCGCAGCTTGCGGGCGTTCAAGTGTTCGCGTGGAACGGTTTGTCGTTCGACGTGCGCTGGCTCGGTTGGGCGGCGCGCGACATGCGCCTCGCCGCGCAGGTCGCGCTCGACCTGTACGACCCGATGTTCCAGTTCGTCGTGCAGCGCGGCTTTCCCATCGGGCTCGCCGCCGTGGCCGATGGTTTGGGGATCGAACAGAAGAAGCTGATGCACGGCTCGGATGCGCCCAAGGAATGGGCCGCGGGCAACCACGCGCGCGTGCTCGAGTACGTCGCCGGTGATTGCCAAATCACCGAACGCGTGGCCGCGCGCATCAGCGAACTCGGCGAGGTGCGTTGGCGCACGAAGAAGGGCGGCGTCAGCTCCGAGCCGATGCCCAAGCTCGAACGCGTGCGCGACTTGCTCCACCGCCCGCAGCCCGACGTCTCGTGGATGAGCGAGCCGATCCGGCGCGAGAAGTTCTACGAGTGGCTCGTCCAACACACGGAATTGCAGGCGCATCCGTGAAGGAGCCCGCGCAAACGCGCCGCGAGCGTTTCTTCGTCACCTGCGCGCCGGGCCTCGAGTCGGTGCTGCACGCCGAGATGAAGGCGCTCGAGCTGTCCAAGATCGAACGCCAGGTCGGCGGCGTGTACTTCGAGGGCGGGCTGCGCGACGCGTGGCGCGCGAATCTGTGGCTGCGCACCGCGGTGCGCGTGCTGATGCGCCTGGCGCGTTTCGAGGCGACGACCTCGGACGAGTTCTACGAGGGCGTCAAACGTATCGAGTGGGCGCGCTTCCTGCGGCCGAGCGGATCGCTGGCGGTCGACGCGCACTCGAGCGAGTCGGAGCTCGACCACACGTTGTTCCTCGCGCAGCGCGCGAAGGACGCGATCGTCGACGTGCTGCGCACCAGCGGCGGCGTGCGGCCGGCGGTCGACAAGGAAGAGCCCGACCTGGGCGTCTACGTGCACGTGTTCCGCAACCGCGTGACGGTGCTCGCCGACACGTCGGGCGACTCGCTGCACAAGCGCGGCTGGCGCAAGTACCAAGGTCGCGCGCCGCTGTCGGAGACGCTCGCCGCCGCGGTTGTGCTGCTCAGCGAGTGGGACCAACGCGCGCCGCTGGTCGACCCGTTCTGCGGTTCCGCGACGCTGCTCGTCGAAGCCGGCCTGCTCGCGCGCAACGTCGCGCCGGGCCTGTTCCGTTCGAGCTTCGGCTTCGAGCGTTGGCTCGAACACGACGCCGCCGGCTGGAGCAAAGCCCGCGAAGCCGCGCGCAAGCAAGAGCGTGCGACGCCCAAACTGATGCTGCGCGGCCGCGACTGGGACCCGGCTTCGATCGCGGGCGCGCTCGAGAACCTGCGCAGCGCGGGCCTCGAAGCCCACGTCGAGCTCCAGGTCGGCGCGGGCACGGACTTCGAGTTCAAGCGCGGCTGGAACGCCTGGGTCGTCTCGAATCTGCCCTACGGCGAACGCGTCGCCGACCAACCGGCGGCGCACAAGCTCCAGCGCACGCTCGGGGAACGTCTGCGGGCGCAGTGCGGCGGCTACCACGTCGGCCTGCTCGGACTGCGCGGCGAGACCGAGCGCAACCTGGCCCTGCCCGGAACGCGCGCGCTCCCGCTGCTCAACGGCGGGCTCGAATGCGAGCTGGTCGTCGGCGAACTGCCGCGTCCGTAGCCAAGCCGCGAAACGCGACTAGAATTCGCGTCAGCAACGCGGGAGTTGGCGGACTTCGTCGTGTTGCACTCACCCGCCCGCGGTCGACGGTCCCACGGCCGCCTTGCGCGACGACGGGCAACCAACTTCGGAGCTCGATGCATGTCGACGGCAGTCGGACGGCGTTGTGGTTCGCTTGCGGCAGCAAGCCTCGTTTTCTTCGCGACGTCCTGCGGCGACGCAGAGCGTTCGGGCGCGGCGGCCCCCGCGTCCGTCGCCGCGGGGCCGTTCGTCGCGCTGCCCCACCAGGGCGGCGAAGCGCGCGAGCTCAAGCTGCGGCGCGTGAGCTGGGGACGGCTCGTGGACGTGTACTCGCGCAGCAGCGCCGCCGATGAGCGCGTGCTCGTGCTGCGCGACGTGCTGGTCGGCGAATCGATCGGCGCGCCGGGCAACGCATCGGGCAACGCATCGGGCGGCGAGTTCGAGCTCGAGTTCGGCCTCGACGGACGCACGGCGGCGCTCACGATCCTGCACCCCCACGGCTCGGCGGCGTTCGACACGGCGCTCGAGCGAGCACAGGCCGCTTGCGGCGTGATCGAAGAGCGCGGCCTCGAGCGCGACGCACTGCCGCCCTTCAGTCGCGTGCCGCGCAACGCGGTCGTCGCGCTGGACTTCGACGACTTGCTCGACGCGGCCTCGATCGACTCCGAAGCGCTCGGCCTGTTCACGGGCGAACGCTTCGACGAGCCGCTGCGCACGCGGGTCTGGGCGGCGCCGAGCCACGGCGGAGTGCGCGACGGCGCGCTTCACCCCACGCGCGTGCTGGTGGATGCACGCGTCGAGCGCGATGCCGTCGGCCTTCCGGCGGCGCAGAGCGTGGCGCGCGCCAACCTCGCGCTGCGGCTGCGCACACGCGCCGCGGAGCGCGATGCGACGCACGGAGTCCTGCGCAACCTGCGCGGCGCGCAGCTCACGGGCGAGCGCGACGTCGATGCGCAATCCAAGACGCGCGACATCGTGCGCATCTTCCGCTCGGGCGGTTCGGCCGCGACGACGGGCGACCATTTCGCCGGCATGCTCGCCGACACGACGCCGCCGCGCGTCCTGCTCGAGCTCGACGCGAACCTCACCGGCGTGCGCCATCCCGCGGGAATTCCGGCCGATCAGTTCGACGTCGTGCTGCGTTTTGCCGACGCGAACTGCCAAGTGCGACGACGCGTGGGCGACCTGCTCGAGAGCGCGACGCACGTCGCGCAGGTCGTGAGCGTCGCGGCCACACACGCTCGAGTGCAGGTGATCCAAGGCACGCCTGCCACGTTCGGCGTCGGGCCAGCGCGCTACGTGACACCGTACACGCCCAACGCTGTGCAACCGGTTGGTTGCGCACTGCGCTTCGCGCCCGCCGCCGGCGTGACTCCGCTGAGCGACGTGAGCGCGAACGCCACCTTCCGGCTGCGCTTCAGCGAGCCGATCGACCCGGCGAGCGTGCGCCCGTTCGAGGCCTTGCGCGTGCGTCGGCCCGCGGCGTTGTCGACCTTGGACACGTTCGTGGTCGGCGAGATCAACGCCGACGCGACGCTCACGAGCTTCACGTTCCAGCCCCGTTTGCCGCTCGCGCACACGCAGGGCGTCGCGGAGAGCTACGTGGTCGAGTTGGACGGCGCGCGCATCACCGACCTCGCCGGCAACACGCTCGCCGACGACTTGCCCGACCTCACCTTCTCGCTCGCTCCGTCCCAGCCGAGCCAAGCCAACGCAGGCATCGTGCTGCGCTTCAACAGCGTCGACGAAGACGGTGACGGGCTCTCCGACGTACGCGGCCAAGTGCTCTACGACTTGACGCTCGGAGTGCTGCGTCCGCGCGCGGTCACGCGCTTCTCCGCTTCCGCCGACGGCAGCGTGCCGATCGTCAGCGCGATGACTCCTCTGCCCGTGGGTGTGCGCGACCCGCTCAATCCGCTCGGCGCGCGCTCGATGAATGTGTGGCGCTACTGCGATCTCAATCTGGGGCTGCTCGACGAAGCGACCCACAACCTCGATGTCGAAGGACTGTGGTGGCAACCGGCGGGCGGTGTGCTCACGACGGACAACTTCGCGCAGTTCCAGATGGCGCTGGCACACAGCAAGTTCTTCCCCGACGAAAACCTCAATGCGGGCTTGCTCCCGGATTTTCCACTCAGCGGGCTGGGCGTCACCTTCAACGCGAATCAGCTCTCCCCGAGCACCGACCCGCTCACGGTGGTGCACGCCAAGAATCGCGGGTACCCGATCGCGCCGACGCAGGCGGTGACGACGCCCAGCGGCGCCGTGATCGCCCCCTATCCGTTGAACCGCGGCCTCGCGCTGAGCGACTTCAGCTACTGGACCTGGCGCGACACAGCCAAGCTCGACGTCGGCGGCCCCAACGGCGCGGGGGCCGATCCGCGGCGGCTCCAGGCTGTGACTCCACCCGGCGTCACCAAAGTGTCGTTCTATCCCGTCAACAAGGTGCCCACCATCGGATTGCCGCTGCTGACGGAAATCCGCACCTACCCGGACGTGCAAGCGACCGGCGTCAACTCGTTCTCCGTGGCGATCGCCCTGAACAGCTCGGCGCGTCCGTACTTCCGTGCGTTTTCGAGCGGCGGCGTGCATCCGATCGTGGGAAAGGTGACCGTGGTCGACCCCGATCAGACCGCCTTCGCGACCGGCGGCATAAACCCGAACAACGGCGCGCCCACGCTCGGCACGGACAACGTCTTCTACTACGGCCAAGCAGACTTCGTCGTGCGCATCTCGCGCTGCCACACACGTTGGCTGGACACGCAGTCCTCGCAAACCGTGTTCGCAACGCCGTTGCTCACGCTCGCAGGAAGCCCCGCGCCCGGCGCCTCCGCCGTGCTGGCTTTCCGCGGCGCGAGTTCGCTGTCGAATGCGCTCGCGACGACGTGGCGGAACGCCGCGTACTACGACGCGTACGGCGATTCGTACAGCGCGGCTCAGATTGCCGCCTTGAACTTGCCTGGGACCACACCCTTCGCGCCGCAGTTCTTCCCGAACACGAGCGACGCGAGCTGGCGGGCCAACCTGAGCGGCCTAGACGGCGCGCGCTTCGTGCAAGTGCGGCTGTCGTTCCTCGCCAACGCCGCAACGGGCGCGACGACCGCGGTCGACAGCTTGGCGCTCGCTTACCGGCGCTGAGTCAGGCGCCGGGGCCATCGAAGCGCGTTCGGGCGGCGGACCAGAACGGTCCGCCGCCTGCGCGCCTCACTTGTATTCGATGAGGCGCGCGCGCTTGCCGCGCAAGCGGTGAGCGAGGAACGCGAACACGCCCGCGCTCTCGGCGAACTTGCCGAGCAGCGTGAAGCGCGCGTAGAGCGCCGCGTCCGCCGCGCTGTCGCCGCGCTCCAGGCGGTGCGCACGAACCTTCGCGAACAGGCGCAGGTAGACGAGCGCGAGCAGCGCGAACGGCGCCGCTGCCCAGATTGGCGGCGCGACGAGCGTCAGCCCAAGCGCCGCCAGCGCGCTGCCGAACGGGGCCAAAACGCCGTAGAAAACCGCGCTGCGCGCGATCTTGACCATCTGCGTCTCGCCCGCAGCGCCGTGCAGCGCCCAAGCTTCGGCCGCGGCGTGCCCCGAGCGCTTCGTGCGCGTCCACCACTGCGAGAAGCGCGTCATGGCGGCGTCGTGGAGCGTGATCGCGCCCGGCAGCCGCAGCACGCGTCCGCCCGCGCGCCGCAAACGGAAGCACAGCTCGGGTTCTTCGCCGGCGATCAAGCGCTCGTCGAAACCTCCGACGGCTTCGAGCGCAACGCGCCGGTAGAGCGCGTCACCGCCGACGGCTTCGGCCTCGCCCACCGGCGTGTTCCACTCCATGTCGCACAAACGGTTGTACGCAGAGGCTTGGGGGAAGCGTTCGCTGCGTTGTCCAGCGACGACGACGACGTCGCGCTCCGCTTCAAGCGCCGCCAATCCTCGCGCGATCCAACCTTCGACAAGCTCGCAATCGCCGTCGACGAACTGCACGAACTCGAGCTGGGGAGCGAGCTCGACAAGGCGCGCGAATCCGGCGTTGCGCGCGCGCGCCGCGGTGAACGGCCGCGTGAGGTCGAGCTCGACGACCTCGACCCCTCGCGAGCGCGCCGCCGCGAGACTCCCGTCGCTGGAGCCCGAATCGACGTACACGACAAGCAGCCCCTCGCGCAGCAACGACTCGAGGCAGCGCACCAAACGCTCGCCTTCGTTGCGACCGATCGCGACCGCGCCGACGCGCGCCGCGCGTGAGCTCACGACCGTCATCGCGCGACCTCCCGCAGCCCGTGCGCGAACGCGCCGCTCAAGCCAGGGCCCGTGGCGACCGAGCGCTCGGTCGAGAGCTTCAACGAGTTGCGGCGCGAGGTGGACACGTCGGAGGCGGAACGATGCGGGCGGAGCATCGGGTGTGCGAGCCGCGTGAGCAAGGCGTGAGCACGGAGGGAGCGCACAGGGAACGTCGGTCGCTGGCGACGAACCGCCGGGGCGGCGTGGTGCAGGCGCGCCGCGCTGCGGTGATCCGACTTGGTCGAATTCCCACTCTCCCCGTCGCGCTCGTGACAAATTCGGTAGCTCCTTCGCTGTGCGCAGCGCCCCGCTGCAGCCCGCCTCGTGGACACTGAAGGCGTCGACCAAGGAGCGACCTGCATGCACCTCGCACGTGTCCTGGCAGCGGTTCTGATCGCGGCGCAGTCCAGCGCGCAGAACCTGTCCAATCCCGACTTCGAAGGCGCGTACGCAAGCTTCAGCGCCGCGCCGACCTGCAACGCCATCGGCGGAGAGGTCGCGCCAGGTTGGTTCGACAACTCGTGCTGGAGCGGCAACACGGCTTCGCAGGTTGCGTACTCGCTCTCGAGCGCGGCGCCGCACAGCGGGCTCGCCTGCCAACGCATCGACGTCGGCGGCGGCGGCCTGCTGCAGTTCGCGCAGGGCGTGAGCCTCTCCGCGGGCCAACTTCACCAGGCCGCGATCTGGATGCGCGCCAACGCAGCGGTGGACGTGGAGTTCCTGCTGCGCCGCGACGACCCGCCCTACACGCCGTACCTCAGCCGCATCTGCGCGCTCACGCCCAACTGGCAACGCTTCGAGCTGCAGGGCTTTGCGGAGAGCGCCGACGCGCTGCTCATGATCCGCTGCGACGAACCGGCGACGTTGTTCGTCGACAGCGCCTCGTGGAGTTCGGCGCCAGGCGCGGCGACGCTCGACACCTCGATCGTCGCGCCCGAGTACTTCGGCATGCACATCCACACCAGCGACGCCGACTGGCCCGATGCGGTGCTCGGCATACGCGGCGTGCGCATCTGGGACTCGGGCGCGCCGGTTGGTGCGCCGGGCGGCGCGCAGTGGGCGGACGTGAACTTCGCGCCGGGGCAGTTCGACTGGAGCGTGCTCGACGCTCACGTAGCCCGCGCCAGCGCGCGCGGCGCCGACATTCTCTACACGCTCGGTCGAACGCCGCAGTGGGCTTCGGCGCGCCCGAACGAAGCGACGCCGTACGGACCGGGCCAAGCCGCAGAGCCGGCGAACATCCAGCACTGGCGCGATTGGGTCGGCGCCGTCGCGACGCGCTACCGCGGAGTGATCCGGCACTGGGAGATCTGGAACGAGCCCAACGACGCGAACTTCTACACGGGCACGCCGCAGACGCTCGTCACGCTGGCGCAGGAGGCGCACGCGCTGCTCAAGTCGATCGACCCGAGCAACGTCGTGGTGAGTCCGAGCCCCTACGACGTCGGCTACCTCGAGCGCTACCTCGAACTGGGCGGCGGGGCGTTCGCCGACGTCATCGGCTACCACTTCTATCTGGGCGAACTGACGCCGGAGTACTCGTACACGAGCTACATCCCGAACGTGCGGCTCGCGCTGCAACGCCAAGGCGCCGCGAACAAGCCGCTGTGGAACACCGAAGCCGGCTGGGCGCTGCTCAGCCCGTTCAGCGCGGAAAAACAGGTCGGTTTCGCCGCACGCAGCAACCTGCTCGCGCGCGCGGCCGGCGCGCAACGCTTCTTCTGGTACTCGTGGGATCCGTACGCGCCCTCCGGCGTCGAACTCGCCCAACCGCCGACGTACACGGACCGCAGCGTCGCCGGCTCGGCATACGGCGAACTCGCACGCTGGATGCGCGGCGCGCGCATGCTTTCGATCGACGCGGGCTCGAACGGCGCGTGGAGCGTCGAACTGCTGCGCGCGAGCGGCGATCGTGCGTGGATCGTCTGGCATCCTGGCGCGAGCGCCGCGGCGCCGGCGTCGTTCAACGTGCCGCCGGTCTGGGGCGCAGCCTGGCTGCGCCGGCTCGACGGAACGTTGAGCGCCTGGAGCGGCGGCGCGCTGGCGCTCGACGGCCGACCGCAGCTGCTCGAGCAGAACAGCGCCGTGACCAGCGCCGTCTGCAGCTGCGCGAGTTCAGCGCCGTGCTCGAACTCGAGCGCGGAGAGCGGCTGCCGACACTCGCTCGGTTTCGGCGCTCGACTGCTCGTCGAAGGCAGCTCGCGCACCAGCCGCGACGACCTCGTGCTGCAGTGCGTCGACCTGCCTCCAACGCGGCCCACGCTGCTTTTCGCCGGACAGGGCAGCACGCTGGTTCCGCTCGCCGCCGGGCTGCGCTGTGTCGCCGCTGGCAGCTCAGCTCCGCTGCTGCGCTTCACGTCGGGCTGGAGCGACGCGACGGGCGTCGTGCGCTTTGGTCCGGGCCTGATCGCTCAATCGCAGGCGAGTTTCGGCGCGCTCAACGGCGCCTTCGACATGGGTGAGACCTGGCGCTTCCAAGTCTGGTTCCGCGACGCCGTGAACACGTGCGCGCAGAACACCAACTTGTCGGACGCCGTGGCGGTGTCGTTCTATTGAGCGTGCGCGCGCAAGCGCCTCACCGCGGCCGCCCAACGCAGCGGGGCGTCCGCGCACGCGCGCGAACGCCCCGCCAGAACGGTTAGAGCGGACCTCAGAAGGTCGTGCCGTAGATCTCGCGCAGCCACGGCGGCTGCAGAGTCGGGTTCGACGAGCGCGCCGTGGCCGCGAGCGCGAGCGGCGGCGTCCTGCCGAGCATCATGCCCAGGCCGTCGATCGCCGCGGCGCGCACCGCAGTGTCGAGCTTTTCGTCGGCGAGCATCGCGCCCAGGCGCACGAGCGCGTCGCTCGTGCCGTGGAACGCCAGCGCCGACGCGACCTGGCGCTGGAGCATCGGATCGCCCAAGCCCGCGAGCGATTTCGTGATGGCCTCCACGTCCTCGCGCCGGCCGAGCACGCCCAGAGCGAGTGCGATCTGCGAGCGCGCAAGGTCGGATCGCTCCACCGCGAGGCGCTCGCGCAAGATGCTGTGCGCACGCTCGCCGCCGAGCAGCGCAAGCGCCTGCGCCGCGTACATGCGCGCCTGCGGATCGTTTGCGTCCACGAGCTCGCGCGAGAGCACTTCGAACGCGCCTTCGGCGCGCGCGAGGCCCAGCGCCAGCCAGTACGCCGGCCGTTCACCGACGAGCTTCACGCGCTTGAGCGCGGGAGCGAGTTCGCTCGCGAGCGAAGGATCGCCGGCTTCGCGCGCCAGGATTCCAAGGCCGATCGCGGCCCAGGCGCGCTCGGCGCCGTCGGAGCTGTCGAGCGCGTCGACGAGACGCTCGCGCGCCTTGACGCCGCCCTGGCGGCCGAGCGAAACGAGCGCGTAGGAACGCGTCATCGACTCCTTCTCGAGGTCGTGCGCGGTGAGCAGACCCGCGACGACGAGGTCGTGGTCGTATTCGCCCAGCGCGAGCGCGGCGCTGCGCCGCAGCTCCATCTGCGAACCCGAGAGCAGGTGCTGGAGCATGCCCAGCGTCGTCGCATCGCGCGCGTGCTGGAG
The DNA here is from genome assembly GCA_016795325.1 of Planctomycetota bacterium. Taxonomy (GTDB): domain Bacteria; phylum Planctomycetota; class UBA1135; order UBA1135; genus WYBT01. The sequence continues at coordinate 16,367 of JAEUHY010000054.1, read as the reverse complement.
CGCCTCGATCGCACGCGAGCGCACGGGCCAGCTCTGCGCGCCGTCGAAGGCGAGCTCCCGCGCGAGCACGAGCAATTCGGGCGCGGGGCTGAACTGCGCGTAGGTCATGGCGGCGACGCCGACCTCTTCGCTGAGTTTGCCCGAGCCCGCGCGCACCAGGTCCGCGAGCTTGGCGTCGTAGGACGCGTCGAGTCCGGCCTTGCGGCACAGACCGAGCGCGACGATCGCGAGTGCGCGACCGCGCTGGCCGAGGTCCTGGACACCGCGCGCTTCGCCGTCGGTGGCGAGGTCGAGCAGCAACTCACCGGCGCCGCTGCGGCCACTCGCGCCCAGACCGAGCAGCGCGGCGTCGCGCACCGCCAGGGTGGTGTCGGAGAGCAACGGCTGGAGCAGTTCGACCACGTCGGGGCCGCCGAAGCGGCCGAGTGCGGACGCGGCCGCGGCGCGGATGCGCGCGTCGCGATGGCGCAGCGCTTCGACCAGCGGCGGCGAGCTCACACGCCGCGTGAAGTCGAGTTGCGAGGTGAAGGTGCGGCCGGGCGCGTCGTCGCGCCCCGTGTCGAGTTCGAAGCGGTTGGGGCGCAGGAATTCGAGCTTGTTGTACTCCCACCACACGCGCCAACCGGTGTCGCCCTGGGTCAGGGCGTAGGCGATGAACTCCTCGCCGCCGGGCGAGCGCGGCCCCATGCCGCCGGGAGCGCCCGGCCCCGCGCCGGGGCCGGTGAGCGGACCGCGCGGGCTCGACGGTCCCGGACGCGCGCTCGGACCGCCGCCGGGGCTGAGCGGGCCGCCGCCGCTACCGGGAGGCGGAACCACGTCGCCGAGCAGGCCGCCACCTTGCGTCACCGGGGCCGGCGGCGAGACCATCGGCGGCCCCTGGATGCGCGCCGCTTCGTCCAGCGCAAGTCCGTGCGCGTCGAGCCAGCCGAGGAAACGCGGATCGCCCGACAGGTCGGCGATCCAGGCCGTGTTGTGCTGAGCGGCTACGCTCGCAACGAGTGCGTCTTCGCCCGTCGCGTGGAGCAACTCCGCGATCGCGCAGCGCCGGCCGTCGCGGTCGACGAACTGCGGCAAGCGCGCGAGCGGATCGATCGACTGCACGCCGAAGTCGGCGCGCTGCACGTAGGCGTCGAGCACCTCGAGCAGACGAGCGCGCGCCTCGCGCTGCTCGGGCGAGAGGCTCTCCAGGCTGGCGCGGCCGAGTTCGTTCTCGACCTTCACGTAGCGTTCGCGCGCCTGGGCGCGCTGGTCGGCGAGCGCGTCCGACGCGGGCTGCGGCGCCTGAGCGAGGAGCAAAGTTGCTGCGAAGAGCACACTGGTGAGCTGCATGACGTTCTCCTGGGACCGAGAGGGCGCGCCGCGAGCGCAAGGCGCATGCCGCCGGGCCGTCGCCGCGTCGCGCGTCCTCGCGCTTCGGACCAGGGTGCGCGTGCGGCGGGCGGAGCGGCGCGCTTGCCGGCGGCCGTTCGCTGGCGCATCCCTCTAGGCGGGCGAAACACGCTTCTGGAGGGCGCACAGACGCAATGGCCTCGGCGCTCCGGCGGTTCCGCAAGCGCTGAAGCGCCCCATGCGAGCGCTGCGCCGGGAGTCGAATTCGCCGCCGAGGGAAATCGCGCTCCGAGCGCCTGCGCACTGCGCCCGGCGGCGCGCTCGCGTGGTCCCGGCGTGACTTCCACGTGTGGAAAGGGCCACGCGCGGCCCTAGGAAGGCCGCCAATCCGCCGAGTATTATACTTGCTGGTATAATAAACGAAGGATAGAAGGAGGCCATGAGTGCCTCCCCCACACGCCCCTCCGCCGCCCGCACCCGCTTCGTCGGCCGCGACCGCGAACTCGACGTCCTGACCGAGCTATGGGACTCGGGCCGGCCGGAACTGTTCGTGCTCTACGGCCGTCGCCGCGTCGGCAAGACCGAGTTGCTCCAGCGCTTCTGCGCCGGCCGCAAGTCGGTCTACTTCCTCGCTGCGCAGGTGCGCGACCGCGACAACCTGCGCGCGCTGCGCCAGTCGATCGCCGGCGAGCTGGGCGACAAGCTCGCCAGCGAAGTCGACTTCCCCGACTGGAGCGCGGCCCTGGGCTTCCTCGCCGAACGTGCGGGCGACGAGCGCATCGCCGTCGTGCTCGACGAATTCCCCTACCTGTGCGAAGCCAACGCGAGCGTGCCCTCGCAGCTCCAACGCTTTTGGGACACACGCGGCAAGCACAGCTCACTGATGCTCGTGCTGTGCGGCAGCCAGGTCTCGTTCATGGAGAAGGAAGTGCTCGCCGAGAAGTCGCCGCTGTTCGGACGCCGCACGGCGCAGCGCCGCCTCGAGCCCATCTCGCCCACCGACGCGCTGGCCTTCTTCCCCAAGTGGTCGATGCGCGAACGCATCCTCGCCTACTCGATCCTCGGCGGCATGCCGGCGTACCTGCAGCGCTTCGACGACGCGCGCACGATCCGCGAGAACCTGCTGCGCGAGGTCTTGCGGCCCGAGGGCTTCCTGTTCGACGAAGCGCACTTCCTGCTGCGTTCGGAACTCACCACACCCGCGACCTACAACTCGCTGCTCGCCGCCGTCGCGCGCGGCGCGCAGAAGCTCAACGACATCGCGCTCGAGGTCGGTGTCGACTCGACCACGGCGAACAAGTACCTGCACACGTTGCGCGAGCTGCGCCTGGTCGAGCGCGAGACGCCGCTCACCGATCCCGATCCGCTGCGCTCGCGACGCGGCGTGTACCGCATCGCCGACCGCTTCCTCGCCTTCCACTTCCGCCACGTGCAGCCCAACGTCTCGCTGATCCACGCCGGTCGCGGCGAGCGCGTGTTCGAGCAGTTCGTCGAGCCCGACTTCGAGCGCCTGTACGACGAAGCGCGCGTGGAGTTCGTGCTCGACCACCTGCGCCGCGACGGCGCCGAGGCGCTGGGCGACGAGGTCACCGAGGTCGCGCGCCACGCCGGCAAGTACGTGCGCGTCATCGCACGCACTTCGCGCGGCGCGCCGGTCGCCGCGATCGTGCTGCCCGATGGCAAACCCGCGATGGGCGTGCTCGCGCGCGAGCTCGAGACGCTCGAAGCTGCCTTCGGCGCCAAGCTCATCAAGCTCAACTACGGTCTGACCGACCGCCCCGAGCGGCCGGTCGAAGTCGAACGTGTCCCCGACGGAGAGCTCGTCTGATGGCGATCGAGCAACGTTTCCAGGAGTACTTCGAGGCGCTCGACCGCGCCGGCAACCAGGACCGCTGCTACGTGTGCCGGCGCACGGCCGCGGAGGTCAAACGCTTCTTCGGCTTCGCCGAGGATGGCACGCCGCTGGACGCCGCCACGTACGGAATCGAAGACGTGGTGCTCGAGCCCAAGCTCGACGTGATGAGCTACCGCGGCCACCGCCCGGTGTGCGCGGTCTGCCAGCTCAACTTCGACTCGATCTTCCTCCTCGGCGAACATGCGACCTTGCGGCGCGTGCTCAGCGAGATGGAGCACGAGCGCGAGCGGCTATGGCCGGAGGGTGAAGCGCCGTGAGGCGCGCTCTGCGGCGCTGTTGAGGGACGCGCGCAGACGCGCCGAGTGGGTTTCTCCGGCGTTTTCTGCGCCGCGGCGGTCACGGGCGCACGACGCCGCCGTTGTAGACGGCTCGCGCTCGGCGCGTGGCCAAGGTTGGCCACGGCCGGCCCGCCGCCCCTCACCATGCTGAACATGTTCCTCGCCGCGGCGCTGTGCGCCCAGGCCGCCGATCCGCTCGGCGCGTCCACGCTGCTCTTCCAGCCCAATTCGGGCCTCGTCAGCTCGCAGTACGACGCCTTCGCGCGCGCGCGGCGCTACCGGCTCGCGCTGGCGCGCAGCCACGTCGAGCTCGAGTTCGGCCTGGGCTGCGACGCGCTCCAGGCGCGCATGGAACTGGTCGGCGCGAGCGCGGGAGAGCGCGCGGAACTCGACGACGCGCGTGCGACGAGCTTCGCGCACCTGTGCGGGCCGCGCTCGCGCTGGGCCTGGGACGTGCCGTCGTTCGGTCGCGTGCGCTACGACGAGGTGTGGCCCGGCATCGATGTGGTGTACCTGGGCGTCGATGGCGAGCTGCGCTACGACTTCGTGCTCGCGCCCCACGCGGACGTGCAGGCGATCGCGCTGCGATTCGCGAACACGCGCAGTGTGTCGATCGAAGCTGATGGCTCGCTGCGCATCGAAACTGCGGCGGGCGTGCTCACGCAACCTGCGCCGGTGATCCTGCAAGACGAGCGCATCATCCAAGGCGGCTACGTGCAACGCGCGAACGGCGAGATCGGCTTCGAAGTCGCCGAGTACGACCGCACGCGCGAGTTGCTCATCGATCCGACGTTGAGTTGGCTCTCGTTCCTCGGCTCGGACGGCGACGACAGCGCCGAGGCCATCGCGCTCGACGCGGAAGGCAACGTGTGGATCGCCGGGAGCACCGCGGGCGCGAACTTCCCGCGCGAAGGCGCCGGCGCGGCGAGTGCGGACCGCAGCGGCCCGGACGTGTTCGTGTCCAAGCTCGATCCCAGCGGATCGAACGTGCTGTTCAGCGCCTACATCGGCGGCGACGGCTCAGACCGCGCGCTGGGCCTGGCGATCGACTCGCAGGGCCGCGCGATCGTGTGCGGCGACACGACCTCGAGCAACTTTCCGACACAGGGCGCCAACAGCGGGCCGGCTCTGCAGAGCGCGCTCGGCGGCTTCAGCGACGCCTTCGTGCTCGCGCTCTCGAACAGCGGCGCGCTGCAATTCTCCACCTACCTCGGCGCGACGGAGTTCGACACCGCCTTCGACGTGGCGGTCGATGTCGACGACACGCTCGTGCTCGTCGGCAGCACGGCCGGCGGCGCGTTCCCGACGGCGAGCGCAAGCCAGCCGACGCACGGCGGCGGCGTCGATGGCTTCATCGCGCGCCTGCAGGCCGACGGCGCCGCGCTCGAGTTCTCGACGTTCTACGGCGACGGCGCGAACCAGGAACTGCGCGCAGTCGTGATCGAGCCCGACGGCTCGTTGCTCACCGCGGGACGCAGCACGTCGAGCGGTGCGCTGGTGCAGCGTTTCGACAGCAACGGCGCGCCCCAAGCGAGCGCAACGGCCGGCGTCGGCACGTTGGCGACGGCGACCGCGGTGGCGGTGCTCAGCAGCGGCGAGGTCGTGTTCGGCGGCCAGGCGACCGCGGCGACGCTGACCACCGTCGATCCGATTCCCGGCGGCGGCCAGTTCGGCGGCGGAGCGAGCGACGGGTTCCTCATCGCGCTCGATGCCACGCTGACCAACGTCAGTTTCGCGACGTACGTAGGAGGCAGCTTTGACGACCTGATCGCCGACGTGGTCACGCGCGACGGTCACGTGTACGCGGTGCTCGAGACGCGCTCGAGCGGGATCGCGCAGTTCGGCGCGATGACGGACGCGCAGTTGCCGTTCAACACACCGCACACCTACCTGGTCGACGTCGACTTCGGCATTTCGCCGCCGAGCGTGCAGACCGGCGCGTACCTGCCGCTCCCCGACACCTACCGCCCGCGTGCGCTGGTCGCAGCGCCGACCGTCAACGGTCCGCTGTTCATCGCCGGGGCGTCGCGGACGCCCGCACTCGGCATCGGCGTGCCGTTCTTCGCACGGCGCTTCGGCGAAACCAACTCCGGCGAACAGGACGCGTTCGTCGCGCGCATCGATCTGCAGGCGAGCGGCGGTCCCAGCCGCATCGGCTTCGCCGCGGCGACCTGCGAAGTTTCCGGCGACGCGTTCGACGTGTGGATCTTCCGCACGGGACCGACGGACTCGACCGTCGTGGCGACGTTCGACGTCACGCTCGAGGGCGCGACCTCGCCGATCCCCTCGGGGCAGCAGATCTTCTCGGACGGCCGCCAACTCGTCCGCGCCTTCTTCGACCCCGGGTTCCTGCCCTCGGGCACGACCGGCGGCGCGTTCGTGCTGAGCGATCTCCAGGGCGACGCGCAGCTCGAGCCCGGTCGCGACGTGATGAGCTGGGACCTGAGCTTCAACCCGAGCGGAACGAACGACGACGACGACGACGACAAGAAATGTCCGCTCGCCGGAGTCTGCGATGGCACGCCGCTCGCGCCGGGACTCGATGGCCTGCGCGGGTTCCGCGACGGCGTGCTGTCGCGCAGCGAACTCGGGCGGGCGTTCACGCGCTGGTACTACGAGCGCTTCGGACCGCGCGCGGTCGAGTGGCTGCGGGCCGAGCCGTGGCTGCTGGGGCCGGCGCGGCTCGCCGCGGCGCTCCTGATGCTGCTGGCGAACTGGCCGCTCGAATGCGCTCTGTCGCTTGCGGTGCTGGCCTTGTGGCGACGCCGCCGCGGCCACCGCAACGAAGGCCCGAGCGGCGCAGCTCGCCGTGACGCGGCCCTGGAACTTCCGGCCGTGTGACCGAGTTTCGGCAGGTGGGCTAGGGCGGCGGTTATCCTCCTCCAACCTCGCCCACCGTCGCCATGCGCCAACTCACAAGCCTCGCCATCGCCGCGCTGCTCGCCGTCGCAGCCGCCTGCGGCACGGTCCGCACCGACTCTCACTCCGAGGCGGCCCGTCCGACGATCCCGATGCCGACGATGGCGGAGACGCGGCCCGCGGACCTGCCCGGACTGCACAACGTGGTGCGCTACGCCGACAACTTGTTGACGGGCGCGCAGCCCGAAGGCGAAGTAGCCTTCGAGACGCTCGCCGGGCTCGGAGTGAAGACGATCATCTCGGTCGACGGGGCCAAACCGGCGGTCGAACTCGCGGCGAAGCACGGGCTGCGCTACGTGCACCTGCCGATCGGCTACGACGGGATCTCGCCGGAGCGCAAGGCGGAATTGGCGCGCGCGGTCCAGGAGCTCCCCGGACCGGTGTACATGCACTGCCACCACGGCAAGCACCGCAGCGCGGGCGCCGGCGCGGCCGTGGCGATGGCGCTGGGCCTGACCGACAGCGCAACGCTGGTTGAGCGCATGAAGCTCTCGGGCACGGCGGCGAACTACAAGGGCATGTGGGCCTGCGCGACCGAAACGCCGCGCCTGTCGGCCGCGGAGCTCGCGAAGGCTTCGAACGAGTTCCCGAGCGTCTACAAGACCAGCGGCATGGTCGACGGAATGGTCGCCATCGACGTCGAGAACGACCACGTCAAGGGCATCGAGAAAGCCGGTTGGAAGACCGCGGAGGACCACCCCGACATGTTCCCGGCCAAGGCTTCAGCGGGCCTGGAGCGCGCACTGCGGGCGATGGTCGACGACGGCGAGACGAAGGCCAAGGACGAGGAGTTCCGCCGCTTGCTGCTCGCGTCCGCGGACGCGGCCAAGGCGCTCGACGACGCGGTCAAGGCGGGCCAGGGCGCCGAAGAGCTCTCCGCGCTGTTCAAGAAGGTCGGCCAGTCCTGCAAGGACTGCCACACCAAGTACCGCGACTGAGCTGCGGGTGCGGGCGGGCGGCGAGCGCGGAGCGACGAACTCTTCCGCGAACGGTAGAATCCGGGGCTCGGGCGGCCGAAGAGGTTCGCCCGAGCCCCGTCCTTTTCGTCGCTCAACACCCTCAGCCACCATCCACCGACGCCATGTACGACCCCGAACTCGTCCAACCGATGCGCGATGAAGTCACCCGCTTGGGCATCAAGGAGCTGCGCACGCCCGCGGAGGTCGACGGCGCGCTGAAGCAGCCCGGCACCGCGCTGGTGTTCGTGAACTCGGTGTGCGGCTGCGCCGCCGGCGGCGCGCGCCCGGGCCTGCGCCTCGCGCTCCAGCACGCGACCAAGAAGCCCACGGCGATGTACACGGTGTTCGCCGGCATGGAAGCCGAGGCGACGCAGAAGGCGCGCGGCTACTTCGCGCCGTACCGGCCGAGCTCGCCGCAGATCGCGCTGATGAAGGACGGCAAGCTCGTGACGATGATCCAGCGTCACGACATCGAGGGCCAACAGCCCGCCGCGATTGCGCAGATGCTCACCAAGGCCTTCGAGCAGCACTGCTAACGCACGCCGTTCGCGCGCCCCGACGCGTTTGCGTCATGAACGACTCGCTGGAATTGGCCGAGGCTTTCCTGCAGGAGGCCGTGTTCCGCTCGCGCGCTGTGCAGGCGGCGGGCACGGCCCTGGCGCAACTGGCGAACGACAAACAACGCCAGTGCGGCCTGGGCGCCGAGGCGGCGATCGAGCTCGACCTCACGCCGCGTGCGCTCGAGCTCGCGCAGCAGCTCTGGCCCGGCGGCCTCGATGGCGGCCGCGTCGCGACGCTGCGCCGCGTGATGGCGGCCTGGATCGAGCGCCAGGACGCGCTCGACCGCGAACGCAACCACTTCCTCAAGGCCTTTCGGAAGGCGCACGGCTTCGACCGTCGCGCGTTCAGCGCTGAGCAGCTCGCCGAGTACGAGAACGGCCTCGCGGCGATCAACGCCCAAGCCGACGCGGAACGGCGCGCGGCCGCTGTCGAAGTGCTCGCCTGAACCAGCGCGTCGGCGCCGCGTCGCCTTGCGGTATCCTCGCCGCCCCCACTGCGGAAGTGGCGGAATTGGCAGACGCACAAGACTTAGGATCTTGCGCCGCAAGGCGTACGGGTTCGACTCCCGTCTTCCGCACCAACCTGGACGGCCCGCGCCGTTCGGGAGAAGGCTTCGAGCGCGCTAGCGCGCTGCCAGCGTGAGCCGAACGTCAGCGTCGAGGCTTCTTCGGAGTCGGCTTGGCGGCGACCGGACGCTTCGCCGCCTTCGCGCGCCGGCGCTGCGACTCGGCCTTGAGGATCAGTGCGCCCTTCGCCTCGGAAGCGAGGCGCACGTTCGCGAGCTTCAGCGCGGCGGCGAACAGAGCTTGGAGCTCGGCGGAATCGAAATCGGCCGCCGCCTGCAGCTCGACGTGCCGCACGAGCTTGCCGCTCCCCTTCAGCAACTTGTGCGGATCGAGCTTCGCCAGCGCCGGGCCCTGCGCAAAGCACAGCTTCGCGCCGCTCGGCGCCAGCGCGAGCGAACACAAGGCTTCGTAGCCCTTGTCCGTCGGCGAGTACGAGATCACAAGCGAACCTTGGTTCTCGTAGACGTAGACGATCTCGTTCAGGCCGGGCAAGCGTTTGCGCAACTTGGCGCGCAGCTCCCTTCCGAGCTCGGCCAGCGCGGGCTTGTACTTCGCGAAGTAGCTCGCGAGTTCGTGTTCGGGATCCGCCGCGGATTCAGCGTCGCGCATGGGTGGGACCGTAGCCGCGCGTGTTGAGCGCGCCAGAGGAGCCGTCGTCGAGGAATTTGCGCTGCGCCGGCTTCAATCGCACTCGATGAACACGCCGTTCGAGCGGTCCTTGCGCACGCGCGCGCCGCTCAGGCAGCGGCCGTTCATCGCGACGAACACGCCGGCGGGCAAGGACTGCGCGAAGGCCAGCGCGCTGCCGAGGTTGAACAGTCCATCCGAGCTGCCGAAGGTGTACGGCACCATCGCGCCGGTGAGCACGATCGTCTTGGGCAACGCGGCGGCGTGCAGGGCGCGCGCCGTGAGCTCCATGGTGTCGGTGCCGTGCGTGACGACGATGCGCGCCTCGGGCGCCGCACGGCAGCGCTCGACGACCCGCGCGCGGTGCGCGTCGGTCATCTCGAGGCTGTCGATCAGCATCAGCGTCTCGACCTCGACCGCGATGCGGCTGCGCCCCAGCTCGAGCATTTCGGGCACGTGCGTCGAGCGGAAGCGCAGCTGCCCCTCGAGCTCGTCGTAGTTCTTGTCGAAGGTTCCGCCCGTGACCAGGATGCGCACCGACGCCGCGTTCATCGCCCCATGTTCGCGCGGGCGCGCAGTCGACGCCACCGGGCAGCGGCCTCAAATTTCAGTCGTGCAGGCGTCCGAAGGTCCATTCGAGCGCGTTGCGGTCGGGGTCGAGCACCTCGCACACCCACGCGTCGCGCCCCTCGACCTGCGTCGGCGGGTTGGTCACCACCGCGCCGAGCTCGCGCGCGAGCTCGATGCGCAGCCCAAGTTCCTCGCGGGAAGCGCAGGCGAACCCGGTGTGCTCGTGGCTGCGAGTCTGGCGCGGTACGAGCGCGTGGAACAGGCGCAGCAACCAGCTCACGCGATGCGGCTGGATCAGCACGATGCGAAAGTCGCTCTGGCCGAGCGGCTCGAGCGTCGCGATCTCGCTGCGCCAGCGATCCGCGCGTTGCACGCGGCTCACGAGCCGAGCCGGGAGCAGCCGTTCGTAGAAGGGCACGGAGCGCTCGAGGTCGGCGACGCGAAACACGACGTGGTCACAGCGCGGCATGCGCCCCAGTCTGACGCGGACTCGCGCCGAGCGCGCGCGACGGAGCACCGCACGCGCTCGGAATGCAACTCGCTCAGGGGCAGGTCGTGAACTGCAGCGCGTTCGAGAGGTTGGTCGTGCCGGGCGCGCTGGGGTCGCGGAACCAGCACTGCGCATTGACCACCGTGTTCGCGCTGAAGGGCTCGCCGAGCGCGAGCGGCGCCGCGGCCAAGTAGGCGAGCCAGTCGAGTTCGATGGCGCCGTCGCAGGCGCCCGAAGCTCCGCCGGAGTTCGTCGCGATGGTGCGCTGCAGCGGTCCCTTCACGCACAGGAAGCTCGAACTGCCCGGCTGCCAGGCCTGCGCGTTGGCGCCGCTGAGTCCGTAGAAGATCAGGCCCGCACGCTGGCCCTCGAGCTGCTCGGCGCGGATCGTGAAGCCGCTCGACGCGGCGACGCTCGGAACGCCCTGCGCCGCGATGTTCGGCACGCAGCCGCTCGTGGTCGTGCCCGCCGTGCAGTACGTGAAGGTGGAACTCTGGTAGACGACCTCCAGCCGCGGGCGCAGCAGCACGTTGCCCGACTCGCTGGTCAGGATCTCGATGCCGTCGTCGTTGCCCGAGATGAGCTCGGGCAGGATCGCGAAGCCGTAGTTCGGCGCGCCGCTCGCCCAGGCCTGCACCGCAGCGGTGACGTCGATGCGCCGCAGTCCGTCGGCGTCGGGGCTGTTGTCGCCGGAGAACGTCGCCAGCAGCGGGCTGAGTTCACCGCCCGACAGGCCGGATCCGAGCGAATTCCAAGTGGAATTCTCGCTCCAGGGGACGAGCACGCGGTGCACGAAGTAGTCGGGATTGAACAGCGGCGTGTCGATGTCATCGGCGATCTGGATCGAAAGCGTCGCGCTCACCACCGTCGCGCCCGAGGGAATCTGTCCACTGCACGCGTTGCCGACCAAGTTGTCGAAGCGGATCAGCGCCTGACCGCGACTGTCGGAGAAGAACGAGTTCAGCGTGTCGTCGTCCGACACGCGCATGCCATCCTGACCGTAGCTCGTGTTCGGCGAAGCCTGGTTGATCCACGTGTCCTGCGTTCCGGCGTAGCCGTTGACGCCCTGCTGCAGCACGAGCGTCGGGCGAGTCTCGAGGTAATCGGAGAACTGCACGTTCAGCGCGAAGTCGCTCTCCGCGGCCGTACGGAACTGCTGCAGATACGGCGAGTAGGAGTCGACCTCGATGCGGTTCGCGCCCAGATCGAAGCGGTAGATGCGCAGCCAGCCGTCTCCGCCGTTGGGATCATCCTGGTAGTCGGCGAGCACCTCGTGCACGGTCTTGCCGCGCACGTTCTGGCTCGTCTGGCGGTACTCCTCGTGGAAGTGCCCGCACATGACCATGAAGATGTTGGGATTGCGGCGAATGAACCAGTCGAAGTACTCGTCGCTGCGAACGCCATCCGGTGCGTAGACGCCCTCGAAGGAGTACCAGATGTCGGGGTAACGGCCCGAGGCGACGAGCGGCACGCCGCCGGTGTAGTCCTCGGCGTCCTGCAGGTAGCGGTGCGTCGTGAGCAGCACCGGTTTGTCGCGGTTGGCGTCGAGCACGCCCTGCGCCCACTCGAGCTCGCGCAGCGCGCCGTCGCACTCGATGTGCATGCCGATGAAGGTCACGCCGCCGGCTTCGAAGGTCTGCCAGCTGCTCATGCCGCTGGGCGAAGCGCCGCGGTACCAATCGCGGCCGACGAACCGCTGCGGTCCGAAATAGCTGCTGAAAAATTGCGGGATGTAGCTAGTTCCAGCGCTTCCTGACGGCGTGATGTCGTGGTTGCCCGCGGTGACGCCGTAGGGCAGGTTCGCGAGGTCCAGCGTGCTCATCGCGACGTCGGCGTTGGTCCACTCGTCGATGCGGTCCCCGTGGTTCACGACGTCGCCGTAATGCGCGACATAGCGGATGTCGAGCGCAGCGCGTTGGTCGACGACCCACTGGGTCTGCTGCGCGAAGATGGCCGGGAAGAACTCGCTGTAGTTCTGCGTGTCGGGCAGGCCGATCACGGTGAAGGACTGGGCGCGAGCGGCCGGCGCGAGGGCCAGCGCCGCGAGGACGATGAGGTTGGAGACATGCGTGGAAGGCTTCATGCGGCGCGAGGCTGCGGCGGTTCCGCAAGGCGTCGATGAAGCGCCCGGCAAAGCGCTGCGCACCTGCGCGGAGCTCTTGATCGGAACTGCACAAGCCGAACGGATGCTGAGCCGCCCTCCGAGGCTCGACGCGACATGACCAACTTCATCGAGAGCTACGAACAAGCCTTCGACCCGCAGCTGTGCCAAGAGCTCATCGCACGCTTTGAGCGCCATCCGGCCGCCGCTCCGGGCCGCGCCGGCGAAACGGTCGACACGAGCGTGAAGCACAGCGTCGACCTAACCATCACGCAGCATCCCGAGTTCGCCGACTTGCTGCCGCAGATCGGCGAGTTGATCTTCGACGGCCTGCTCGAATACCTGCGCTCGCACCCCAACGTGCTGCTGGCGAGCACCGCCCTGACGCTCCACGACCCGCAGACCGGCGCCAGCGAGCGGCTCGACGTCGACAGCTTCGGCGAGTTGCCGGACGGACAAGTGCGCGAGCTCGCGCGCAGCTTCTTCCGCTGCGGCGAGATCAACCTGCAAAAGTACGTGCGCGGCGAGGGCGGCTACTTCGCGTGGCACACCGAGGTCTCCCCCAGCGACCCCAGCGGCGAGAAGCTGCACCGCGTGCTGCCGTTCATGGCCTACCTGAACGACGTCGAGGATGGCGGCGAGACCGAGTTCTACTACCAGGAGCTGCGAGTGAAGCCGGTGCGCGGCACGCTGCTCATCTGGCCGGCGTACTTCACGCACACGCACCGCGGTCTCACGCCGCGTTCGGGCGACAAGTACATCCTCACGGGCTGGATCCTGTTCCAGCGGGCGCCCGCAGCGTGAGGGCAAAGCTCGTCAGCGACGCTCGACGAGCGCATCGAAGAAGCGCTGGGCCTGCGCTTCGGCCAGCCGCAGCCGCTCGTCGCCGCTGAGCGCGAACTCGGCGCGCGCGTGCGGACGAAGGATCGGAAAGCCGCCGAGTTCGGGCTCGGGCGTGTCGGTGTTGCGGTGGCACAACGCGCACTGCGCGCGGTAGGTCGTGTGCTTGAGCGTGCCGTAGTCGCGGAACAACTCCTGGTCGTCGGCGTCGACACGGCGGAAGCGCTGCGTGGGCGCGCCCGAGCGCACACCTTCGCGCTCGAGCAGCCGCACCTCGAAATCGATCCCGTCGCGCGTGAAGGTCGGATTGTCCGCGGCGAGCGGCGCGCGATTGACGAGCGTCTGCGTGCGCACGTCGACGACCAGCGGCGTGGCTCGCGCGCGCCCGCTCGCGTCGAGCGCGACGATGCCTTGGAGCAGCACGGCGCGTGTGCCCAGCGGCACGTGCGGCGCTCCGAGCTCACCGCGCGCTGCAGGAAGCAACTTGGCGAGTTCTTCGACGCCGCCGGGATGCGCCAACCACACACGCGACCACAGCAGCGTGTGCTCAGCGTCGAACAGGCGCGTCGAGCGGCGCAAGATCTCGCGGTACGGCGAAGACTCGGCAGGCGCTAGCGCCGCGGAAACTTCGATGCCGAGGTCGACGCCCGCGAGTGTCGAGCTGAGCTTGTCGAGCTCCGCCGCCGGCAGCGCGACCGCCTGCGCCACGCGAAGCAAGGCCGCGATCAGCGCCGGATTCGCGCCGCTGTCCTCGAGGCGCAGCGCCACACGCAGCAGATCGTGTTGGAAGAGCACCGCGAGATCGGCGCGCTCGCGCAGCGGCGCAAGCACCTGCGCATCGAGCGCCCCGAGATCCGCGAGCAATTGCGCTTCACCGGCCGCGTCGAACTGCTCGCGCGGCAACTGGCGTCCATCGCCGCCGAACCAGCGCTCGTCCGAAGCTGTTCCAGCGCGCTTGCGGTGCACCCAGCCTTCGCTCCACTCGATCGCGCCCTCACGCGGCAGCACCGCCGCGACTTCGGCAGGCGCGAGACGGGCGAGCCAGGCCGAGCGAAAGATGCGGTTGAGCACGTGCTCGGGGTCCGCGTGGTACGGCGCGAGCGCGACGAGCTCGCGCGGCAAGCCACGGTCCGGCGAGTCGGGGCCATGGCGACGTTCAGCCTGCGGCGCGACGACGAGCAGCAACACGAGTCCAAGGGCGCGCAACATCGAGGTGCGAGGGTAGCGCGAGTCAGGCTGTGGGATCAGATACGAACATCGGCTGAGCGCGTGGTCCGCGCTTGGGAGACCGAGGGCGCTGCGCAGAAGCGTCCGCTCGAATCGCTCGTGGCCAGTCGACGCAGGCGACACGGCCTTCGCGCTTGTGTTGAACCGCTTTTGGCCTGAGCGGCATCGATGCACGCAGCCAGACAGCTGGACCGAGCCGCGGCGCGCGGTCTTCGCCGGCCTGAATTCGCAATTTGATCCGTCGAGAGCGCACGTGAGCGGCGCAAGTTGCTCTGCGTGCGTTGCGCCCGCACTGCGGCGCAGCTCGCGAATCCGTGCGACCATCTCCTTCCGTCCCCAGCAACGCGCGACGCGCATCCGAACGTGCCCCAGGCGCTTCGGCGCGTCTCCAACCCATCGAGCTCGATGTCATGCGCAACTGCCAATTCGCAGTCCTACTCGTCTCCGCACCCGTCTTCGCTCAAGTCGAGCTGTACGTCGTGAACGGCGCCGCCACCGTCGATCGCTTGGGCGCGAGCGTGTGCGCCGTCGGCGACGTCGATGCGGACGGCTACGGAGACCTCGCCATCGGCGCACCGGGCAGCGACGCCTTCGCGCCCAACGCCGGGCAGGTGCTCGTGATCTCGGGCAGAACACGCCAGACCATCCGCACGTGGTCGGGGAGCGCTGCGTCACAGTTCTTCGGAACGTCGCTGGCGGCGTGCGGCGACCTGAACGCCGACGGACACGCGGACGTCGTCGTCGCAGGGACGGGCAGGTCGGGTGGACCGAACGGTTCCGTGGTCGTGCGCTCCGGCGCGAGCGGCGCCGTGCTGCGCAGTTGGTCCGGCGCGCCGGGTTTCGGCGCAGCGTTGGCCGCGAACGGCGACGTGACGGGCGACGGCGTGAGCGACGTGCTCGTGGGCAATGCGAACATCGGGAACGTGTGGGTGTTCAACGGCGCGAGCGGCGCGCTCGTGCGCCAACACGTGAAGTTCTTCGACTTCGGTTACGCGCTGGCGTACGTGGGCGACGTCGACGCCGACGGCCGCGCCGAGTACGCGGTCGGATCGCCCGAGAGCTACGGCGGCGTGCTCGTGTACTCCGGCGGGACGGGCGCGCAGCTTTGGGTTGCGTTCGGCGCGTTGGGCGAGCAGCTCGGCGTGTCCATGACCGGGATCGCAGACCTGACCGGGGACGGCAGGCCCGAACTCGTCGTCGGCGCGGGCGACAACGGGAGCTTCGGCGTCGACGCGCGCGGCTACTTCCGCGTGTTCGATGGAACGAACGGCGCAGTGGTCGACACCGTGAACGGCGCCGACTTCGATGACCAACTGGGCGCGACGCTGGCGGCCGCCGACGATCTCGACGGCGACGGCCAGCAGGACTTTGTGGTCGCCCACTACTGGCCCAACCCCGACGGCGCGGTCCAGGTGCGCCGCGGTTCCGATCGCTCCATCCTCGCCAGCGTTCCGCCGCCGGCAGCGGGCATCGCCTGGGGTGACTCGCTTTCCTTCGGCGACGTCAGCGGAGATGGACTGGCCGACGTCGTCATCGGCGCGCCGTTCGCGGCGCCGAACGGCGCCTACTCCGGCGCCGTGCACGTCTACAGCGTGGTCCGCGCGCCGAAGACGTTCTGCCAGAGCGAGACGAACTCGCTCGGCTGCACGCCGGCGATCGCCTGGAGCGGCCTGTGCAGCGCGAGTTCGCCGGCCGTGTTCGACGTGGGCGCCTCGAGCGTGCTCAACAACAAGCCGGGCCTGCTGTTCTACGGCTTCAAGCCGCGCCAGACGCCGTTCCAAGGCGGGCATATGTGCGTCGTCGCGCCCACGCAGCGCACGGCGGTGCAGAACTCCGGCGGCACAGCGGCGCCGACGAACGACTGCTCGGGTGCATTCCACTACGACCTCAACGCGCGCATCCAGAGCGGCGTCGACCCGCAGCTCGCTGTGGGCGAAGAAGTCTTCGCGCAGTACTGGTCACGCGACCCGGCCGACGCGAGCACG
>JAEUHY010000051.1 GCA_016795325.1 Planctomycetota bacterium | reverse complement strand
TCGTGGTTGTACTGTGCCAGAGCAATTTGTCTCACGCATCCGGCGCGCCTCGCGCGCCGGATGCGTGAGACAAATTGCTCTGGCACAGTACAACCACGAGGCGGATCCCGAGACGACGCCGACCTAGTGCCGGGCCATCGGGGGGGCGCAGCCGAGAGTGGCGCCTAGTGAAGCAACTGGCCTGTGGCCGTGTGGCGCCGGCTGCGCGCCGGTCGACTTATCGCGTCCGCGCACGCCGCCCCGGGATCCTGTTCCGTGAGCCCCGATCTCGGCGCGATCGTTGCACCGGATCGGACGAAACTGCGTTGCGGCTCCGCAACCACGGCGGATTCCCATCGACGCGACTGGACCGCGATCGCTCGAGGACCGTGGCGTGGCGACGACCCGCGGCGTGCCCGCGCGCCAACACGCATCGGTCCCACCTTCGCGACGGCGCCTTCCGCCAGCACTGGCTCGCTTACGTCGCGTCCAACCCCAGCGCGCTCGGTGCGCCGTACTCCGCCGGCCCGATCGTGAACGCGCAGGCCTGGCGCCGCGATCCGCCGGCGGTGAAGACCACCAACCTCTCGAACGGTTTGGAGCTCACGCTCGCGCCCAGAATTCCTCGGAGAAAAGCGTCGTTTCGAGCGCCTAGGCCAACGCTCGAGCGAACCAACAACAGCGCGCCGGCGCCGCGGACCTCTTGGGCCCGCGGCGCCGGCGCGCGCACGTTGGAGCGAGTTCGGGCTCGAACTACTTCGCCGGCTCCGCAGGCTTGGCGTCGGCCGGCTTGGCGTCGCCCGCCGCTTCGCGCTCCACGCGCTGCTCCTTCGACTCGCCCAAGCTGAAGCCCGCGGCGTCGTGGAACGCGCTGCCCGGCTTGGTGAGCGCGTAGACCCAGCCCTGGTAGTTCACGAAGCTGTAGATGAAGCACACGATCACCACGAACTTGACCAGGCCCGGCCAGGGGCTGGGCTTGTCGCCGAAGGGGTCGGCGGCGGGCGTCGAGCCTTCGGGCAGCTTGGCGACGTGCGTGAGCGACTTGCCGAAGGACACGTTCATGCGCACGCGGCCGTTCACGGCCCAGCCGTTCGCATCGAGGATCGGACCCAGGTTGCGTTGGCGCAGCTTGAGCCACGCGATCAGCATCGCGGGGCCGGAGATCACGAGCATGATGCCCAGGAGCGCGAGGCACAGCATCCAGAAGGGCAGCGTGAACAGGCCCGCGACGTAGCCGATGATCGTGGTCAGCATCGCGCCGATGCCGGCGATGGCGACGCTGATCGCGGCGACGGTCCCGACGTCGATCTTCTTCGGCGCGTCGGCGGGCTTGGCCTGGTCGACGTGCGCCGTGGCCGTGGCCGCCGCGCCGATCTTCGCGTCCGAGGCCGCTTCCTTCTCGGCCGCGCGCTTGGCGACCATCTCCTCGATCAAACGAACGAGCTTCTTGTACGGCGACCAGAAGGCTTGCCGGATGCTGATCGGGTTCTCGATCACCTTGGTGACCGTCGCGTCCCAGTCGCGGCCCTTGCGGTCGTAGAACACGCCGTTGCGGCCGGTCATCAGGAAGTCCGAGTCGCCGTCGGTGAAGGCCGCCGCGATCGTGAGCTTCTCGCCGGGGCGCGTGCAGTCGCAGTAGGCGAGGTAGGTCTTCGCCATGCCGGCGAGGGCTGCGTGCTTGCCTGCGTCGTCGACGCGCACGCACAGATCAGCCGCGCGAGCGTCGAGGTACAGCGTGCCGGCCTGGAACGTGGCCAGGCGCTGCGGGTTGTAGAAGTCCTCGAAGTTGACGAAGTTCTCGAGCAGGCGGTACAGGTCGCGGTGGAAGCGCACGAGGCGCTCGACGTCGGTGATCGCCGCGACTTCGCCCTCGAGCGCCTTGTCCTTGGCGAGCAGCGCGCCCACAGCGGCCTTGCCGCCGCCGCTGAGCACCGCCTGCACGCGCTCGAGCCCGAGCTTCTCGACCGCCGCGCCGGCCTTCGCGCCCGACCATGCGCCGTAGGGCGCGAGCTTGGCGCACACCGTGCTCCACTCCTCGATCGAGAGCGTGGTCTTGCCCTTGCCGAGCAGCGGCTCGACGACGGCCGAGCGGAACGCCGCCACGGCGTCGGCCCAGGCCGGGTTCACGCCGTCCACGAGCGGCAGCGGCTTGCCCGCTTCGGCGGAAGCCAGCGGGAAACCGGCGAGCTCCTGCGCGGAGATGGTCATGTCCTTGGCGGCGATGCTCAGGTACTCCGCTTCGTTGCGTTGCACCGCGGCCACGGCGCGCTTGTCGAAGGCGGCGAGCCGGCAGCGCGCGAAGTAGTCGTCGACCTTGGCCCGCACAGCGCTCAACGCAGCATGCGCGCCCGCCGTCGCGCCGGCCAGCGGAAGGATCGCGGCGTCGGCCTTCGGCTTGTTCGCCCACTCCGCGTACGCAGCGCAGGCCGCGTAGAACTCGTCGAGCTTGGCGCCGTCGATGCCGGGCTTGCCGCTGCGGTCCACCACCGAACCGACGCAGGCGATGGCGTCCTCGATCACCTGGCGCGTGACCGCGTCGTCGGCCGAGTCGGGAATCACGATGCCGTCGCCGTTGAACTTGGTCTGCGCGAAGATCGCCGCGGTGTTGGTCACGTCGGCGAGCGAGAGCTCCTTGGCGTCGGCCTTGTTCAGGCCGGCGAGGATCTGCTTGGCCGAGGCGACCAGGCTCTTGCCCTCGGGCGAGTCCTTGATCGAGGCGATCGG
This sequence comes from Planctomycetota bacterium, assembly GCA_016795325.1. Taxonomy (GTDB): domain Bacteria; phylum Planctomycetota; class UBA1135; order UBA1135; genus WYBT01. The sequence goes on along the minus strand of JAEUHY010000051.1, from coordinate 22,711 downwards.
CAGCGTCGCCGAGCCGGCCTTCAACGCACCGAGGTCCTTTAGGCGCGCGTCGGTCCACTTGACCGCCGCCACGACCTCCGGGGCGCGCACGCGGCCGTCGCCGTCGCCGTCGATCAGCGCCAAGGTGCGCTCATCGAACTCCAGTCCCTTCACGGGGCAAGCGAGCGCCGCCCAGAGTTTCTGGTCGAGCTCGCCGATGCAGCGGATGTCGTCCGCCGACTCGAGCCGGGCCTGATCGAAACCGCCGATGCGGGAGAATTGCCAAGGATGGTTGGACTTCGTGCTCATGCTTGCTGCGCTGACAATGTGGGACGTCCACCACCGGCGGCGGTGAACAGGATCTGGGGGGGAAAGCGTGCAACGAACGCGATAGCGATTCGTGCGTCGAACGCTGCCGCAGGGCGGTAACTCCGCGGTCACCGGGCGTTCGGGGGGCGAAGAGTCTACTTCGCTCGATCGCTCGGGAGGCGTCGAGTGTGCCCGCGAGCTTCAACGGCTCATTCCAAGGCCGAAACGTGAAACTGCGCGCCGATTCGTACCTGCGCCGCGCCCCATCCACGCGGGACGCGCCCGAGTGCGGTCCCCGTTCGAAACGACACCGGGGCAACACCCGACCGGGGGACAAAAAAAGAGACCAGGGGATCGCCGGTCCACACACCAGCCATCCCCCGGTCCGTCGCACGTGCGATCGCACGACCCATCGGCGAACGATGGTTCGTTCGCCGGAGGCAACCGATCAGCCCAGGAAGCGGGCGGAACGGCGAGCCGCTGGCAGGAGAGGCGGCCGTCGTGGGACGGAAGGAGCAAATCAGAAAAAGTGCGCCGGAGGAGTTCGTTGCCGTTGGCGGTGCGGCGCCAACGGAGACGCGCTCAGCGCGCTGGAGCAGCTCGAACCGCCCCAGCGACCTGACCGATCGGCGTCGAGCGCTGCTCGCCGCTGGTCAAGTCCTTGAGCGCGACCACCCCCTCCGCGAGTTCCTTGGCGCCGAGGATCGCCGCGAAGCCGGCGCCGATGTTGGCCGCGTACTGCAGCTGCTTGCCGAGGGCCGGCGTGTCCGCGAACACCTCGACGCGCAGGCCGCTGGCGCGCAGCTCGCTCGCGACACGCAGCGCCTCGCGCGCCGACACATCGGGGAAGCGGCACAAGAGCACCTCCGGCCCGGCGTGCAGCGCGGGGAACATGCCGCGCTCCTCCATCACGAGCAGGATGCGCTCGAGCCCGAGCGAAAACCCCACCGCGGGCACGGGCTTGTTCAGGAACATCCCGATCAGGTTGTCGTAGCGCCCGCCGCCGCCCAGCGAACCGGCGAGGTCCGCGACGGTGATCTCGAAGATCGGGCCGGTGTAGTACGAGAGCCCGCGCGCCAGGCTCGGATCGAACTTGATGTGGTCGGCGGCCGGACCGGCGGAGGTGAGCTCGAGCAACTCGAGCAGGGCGCGCGCAGGCGCGGGCCCCTCCGCGCCCTCGCGCGCGGCGCGCTCGGTGAGGTACGTAGCGCCGCGCGCCGCTTCGAGCCCCGCGAGCAGCGCTTGGATCGAGCTTTCGCTGAGCCCGCGCTGCACCAGTTCGTTGCGCACGCCGTCGACGCCGATCTTGTCGAGCTTGTCGAGCGCGATCAGCGCCGTCGCTTCCGCCTCGGGCGCGATGCCGGCCTCGAGCACCAGCGCGCGCAGCAGCTCGCGGTGGTTCAGGTGGATCGTGAAGTCCGCAAAGCCCAGCTCGACGAGCACCTTGGCGACGGCGCCGCACACCTCCGCATCCGCGACCGGCGAGCGCGTGCCCGTGATGTCCACGTCGCACTGGTAGAACTCGCGGAAACGGCCCTTGGCCGGGCGGTCGGCGCGCCACACGGGCTGGATCTGGTAGCGCTTGTAGAACGCTGGCAAGTCGCGGTAGTTCGCAACCACACGCGCGAGCGGCACGGTCAAGTCGTAGCGCAGGCCTTCGTCGGCGAGGTCGAGTTCGCCCGGGCTCGGCTTCTCGAGCGCACGCACCAGGCGCTCGCGCCGGTGCAGCAAGCGGTAGAGCAGTTGGTCGCCCTCCGGACCGTACTTGCCAAGCAGCGTCGAGAGGTTCTCGATCGTCGGCGTCTCGAGCGGCGTGAAGCCGAACGACTCGTAGACACGCTGCACGACGCCCACCACGTGGCGGCGGCGCAGGAGGTCGGGGGCGAGGAAGTCCCGCATGCCGCTGGGCGGCTTGGTGCTGATCTGACTCACAGCGGCTAGCGTACGAACGAGCGCCGCACGAGAGGTAGCGCCATGATCGTCTCGCTCTTCGCTTGCCTCGCCGTGCTCGTCCAGGCGCCGACTCCGAACCCCGAGGAGCTCGAGGCCACGCTCGAACATGTGCTCGCGCTCGACACGCGCTCCGCGGACGGATTTGCCGCGTCGAGCGCGCCCATCGCGGAGCTCGGCGCCGTCGCACTCGACGCCACGCAGGAGAAGGCGTGGCGCGCCAAGCTCGCGGCCAGGGCCGGTCCGCAGCTGGAGACGGACTCGGGCCAGCGCTGGTTTCGGCCCGCGGAAAAGGCCGCGCGCGGAAAGCAGGCGGCCAGTAGCCGCGGGCTGTAGATCGTCGGAGGCGCGACGAAGAGGCCGAGGAGCCTCTTACGGCATGAGACGTGGATGCTCGGGCGCGATGGCGCCGTTTGGGTGGCGTCGACGCGGCGACTCGGGTTCGCCTAGCAGCTCTTGGCGCCGCGGCGGCGCCGCACAAGCGGATGACAGCGCGTCCGGGCGCCGCGAGGCCGTTCGTTCGCGGCTCCAAGGGCCTGCTGATCGGCATGCACCGCGGCGGCGCGGGTTCGGGCGCCGCATGGATGGCCCATGGACGGCGCACGGCGCACTCGACGACGCCGCGCGCAGCCTCGGCCTCGTCGCGCTGTTCCCCGAAGCGCTCGAGAAGACCGAGCGCGGCTGGACGGATTCGGGCAGCGAGGAGTTCGAGCTTGACCGCGAGTCGGTGGTCAAGCTCAACGGAACCGAAGTGTTCCGCGGGCTCGCGTGGCGCAACCTGGGCGTGCTCGCGCGCGCCGCGCTGCGCAACGACGGCGCACTCGGCTTCAGCGCGAGCGTCGCACCGCGCTGAACGAACGCGGCCCGCGACGCTGCTGCGCCGCGGGCCGTGGTCACGAACAACTGCTGCGCCCGGCGAACTCGGGCGCGCAGAGCCTCACTGGACGACGCCTTCGATCACCGCCGGCGGGTCCGTCACCGTCGGGCGCGGACCGATGTCCGGCGCCACGTAGCTCGAGCCGTTCGGCAGGGTCAGGCTCGCGGCGTTCGCCGTGTCGAGCCCGACGCAGCCGCCCGGCGCCGACTGCAAGCGGATCTCGGAGCCCACCGCGCGGATCACGTACTCGTCTCCTGTCGGGCCACACAGCACGCCATCAGCGATCGAGAACGACGGGTAGAAGCGATCCGGCGAGCCGTCGTTGTTGAAGTCGACGCCCTGGTGCGGGATGCCGTGCAGATCGCCCGGGCCGTTGTAGTTCAGCACGCACACCGCGCCGTTGTGCGTGGACGAGCCGTTCTTGTCGTTCACCGTCGAGTGCGTGTAGGTGAACTGCAGCGGCGGATCGAAGCTCACCGGCTGGTTCGTCGCATCGAGCGCCGTGATGAGGCAGTTCCACGGATTGTGGCCCGTCTCGTACACGAAGAACTCGTCGACGCTCCACACGTCCCACACGCTCGAAAGACCCGCGGTGTCGGTGACGAGCGGTCCCGAGCGCAGGCCCCACGAGAACGGCCCGCCCTGCGGCGCTTCGTTGTCGGCCAGACCAACGCGCGTCGCCGGCTGCTGACCGTTGTCGCGGTACAGCGTCATGTCGGCGGCTCGGAACTCGAACTCGTAGGGCGTGTTCACGTCGAACGAGTCCGCGAGATAGACGTCGCCCTGCTCAGCCTCTGCGCCCGTGATGCCGGAGTCGAGGCACTGCACGTACCCGTACAGCTGCACCGCGCCGTTGACGGCTTGGTTCCACAGATCCGCTGCGCCGTCGACGATGTTGGTGCGGAAGTACGTGATCAGCGGATCGCCGTCGCGGTACGAACACGGACCGCCCAGCGACTGCGAGTACATGCTCACGAAGCCCAGCACCTGCGTGTCGAGCAACTCGGGCGACTCGAGCGGCGCCCAGGTTTGGCCCGGATCATCCCACTGCGCGGTCTTGAACCACTGTCCCTGCACCACGTTGAGGCGCACGCGCGCGGGCGGTTGCGCCTGGAAATCGAACCACTCGAAGTCGATCCCGTCCGCGTCGGCGAGCAGCAGCGTGTCGCGCTGGTGACGGATCAACTTGCCGGGCGCCTTGAGGATCGTGTAGTCGCTCGTCGTGTCCGAGCCGAACTGCACGCGCTGCACGACGTCGCCGCTCGCAACGTTTTCACCGGGCGGAACCCACAGGCCGTGGTATCCGAGCCAACCGTAGCCGCCGCCCGCGGTGCGGATCGGGAAGCCCGAGTTGAGCTCGACGCGGTCGCCCGTCACCGCGTCGTACAGGTTGTAGCGCCACGTGTTGTAGTGGAAGTTCGTGCGCGACAAGCACTCCGAGCCGCCGCCGACGAGCTCGCGCAACACTTCGGTCGCGCTGAAGTCGAGCAGGTACTCCTCGGTCTGGATGCCGGAGTCCTGGTTCAAGAACTCGTCGTAGTAGCGCGTCGAGCGCGTGAGGCGGGCGCGGCCGTCGGTCTCGTCCGCGTTCATCGAAACGAGCACCGCGACGACCTGCGCGTAGTCGCCCGGCGACGTGGTGACCTGGCTCAGATCGCCCGAGGTCTCGAAGAAGCCGAAGCCGAGCGTGTTGCCGCCCGCGTCGACCGTCTCGAGCGTCCCGTGGCCGAGCGCGTCGGCGACCTCGGCCTGGTCGGGCACCATCGCGAAGTTGAGCGCGAAGCGGCCGAACGGATTCTCCGCGCTGGGCGAGTCGGAGATCGTCGCGCGTGCGTAGATCGAACCCATCGACTGGCCGTTGTCGTCGTTCTCCGGCACCCAGAAACTCACCGTCTGCGGCGAGGTGCGCGATTGCCGCACGGAGTTGACGACCCAGGTGCTCAGCACGAGCGCGACGCCGGCGGACTGACCGGTGCTCGACGCCGAAGGGTCGCCGCCCTGCTCACAACGCTCTTCGTTGATCTGCGCGTTGTAGGGACCCGCGTTCACCATCTGGGTGGCGCCGGTCTGATCGAGGAAGCACAGGATGTGGTTGACCGTCGCGATCTGCTCCATCGACGGGTCGTACACATGGTTGCTCGCGACGTCGGTCATGTAGTCCGAACCGGCGGCGAAGTTGGGCGTCTGCGCGGTCGGCGGCGTCAGCCCTTGAGGCGTCGACTGAGCGCCTTCGACAGTGACGATCTCGATCTGCTGCGGCGCCTGAAGGCCTTCGATCGGGCCGCCGGAGTCGCTCGAGCCGCCGCTGCAGGCGGCCAACGTGAACAACGATGCGGCGAGGCCGCTGCGTTCGAATAGGGACATGCGGGTTCCAGTGAGGGACAAGGGGGAACTTCTCGACGGCGAGCTGCGCGCAGAAAGTTCGCGCAGTTCGCAGCGGAAGCTGCCCCGTCTCGGAATCCCGCGATCCCGAACTTGAACTGTGGTCCGACTCAGTAGCCGTACGGACTCGAGCTCTTGTTCGCGAAGTACGCGTACGCCGACGAGGCGAGCGCGGCCCCTGCGACAACGGCCACCAGGCCGGCGCGCGCGAGCAGGGTCTTGCGCGGCCCGAGCGCCGTGGCGCGAGCTTCGCTGACCAGCGCCGAAGCTGCGGGCGCGAGCGCGAGCAGCAGCGCGGCGTGTTTGGGCAAATCGCCGCTGTACGCGCCGGCGGCGAGCAACGCGACGTGCTGGACCACGATTACGGCCGCGAATCCGCGCGCGAGGTCGAGTTGTTTGCGCAGGAACCCGACGGTGATCGCGGCGCCGAGCACGGCGGAGAGCAGCGCGGCGTAGATCGCGAATTTCGCGGAGCCGGTGAGCGCCTGACAGGCCGCCGCAGAGCTCGTCGCGATCCACAGCACGAGCGGCGTGACGAAGCCGCGCGCCGCGCGAGCGGTGCGCTCGACGCCGGCGAAACTCGCCGCGGAAGCGAGCAGCAAGATTCCGACGACGAGCGCGACTTCGGGCGTCTCCATCCGGCCGAGGAAGTTCCTCAGCACGAACGCCGCTGCGCCCGTCGCGGCGATGGCGACCATCGCCGTCGAGGCCCAGGCGGCGCGAGCGCGTGCTCCGAGCGCGATTCCGGCGGCGAGCGCGATGGCGCCAGTCCAATAAACGGCCGCGTCCGAGCTCGGCGGCGGAAACACGGGCGGCGCCGGGAGTGCGAAGAAATGTCCGCCCAGGTAGGCGAGTCCGGCGCCGAGCGCGCCGATCCAGCCCAGCGGCTGGCCGCGGCGCACGAGGTCGCCGCCGAGCAGCACCAGGCCCGCGAGCAACGCCGGCGCGAGCAACACCACGAGGACGAACAAGCCCGGTTTCGAAGTGGGATCCATGGGAGCGCAGAGCGTAGGGCGCCGCCCGGGCAGTTCGAGCCGCAGCGACGAGCGAAAAGGCGCGCACCCCCGAGGCGGACGGCGCGGCGGCTTTACTCCGGCCGCGCGGATGGCGACATTCCTTGTGCGTGAGTGCGTCGAACGAACGGCTGGCCTTGGTCATGGGCGGAGGGGGCGCGCGCTCCGCGTATCAGGTCGGCGTGCTGCGCAGCATCGCTCGCCGCCATCCCAAGCTCGCGACGCCGATCCTTACCGGCGTCTCCGCGGGCGCGATCAACACCGCTTATCTGGCGAACGACGCCGGCGAGTTCGCGGAAAAGATCGAGCGCATGCGCCAGCACTGGCTGGAGCTGACCACCGAACGTGTGTTCCGCGCGGACTCGCTCTCGCTGCTGCGCATCGCCAGTCGCTGGGGCGTCAAGTTGGTGAGCGGCGGCCGCCGCATCGCGAAACAACCGCGCGGCATGGTCGACACGACGCCGCTGCGCGAGTTCCTGAGCCAGACGCTGAACTGCGCGAACGGCGCCCTGCCGGGAATCGCCGAAAACCTGCGGCGCGGCTCGTTGCACGCCGCGGCGGTCACGACGACCGACTACGCCACCGGTCGTTCGATCACGCACGTGCAGTCGAGCGGCGCGCCGATGTGGATGCGTCCGCACCGCGTGAGCATCGAGGCGCCGCTGACGATCGACCACGTGATGGCCTCCGCGGCGCTGCCGCTGTTCTTCCCGGCCGTGCGCGTCGGCGGCACGTGGCACGGCGACGGCGGCGTCGGACTCACCGCTCCGCTGTCCCCCGCTCTGCACCTTGGCGCCGAGCGGCTCCTCGCCATCTCGACGCGCTACGAGCGCACGACGATCGATGTCGCGCCCCCCGCCGAAGAGCAGCGCTACCCGCCGCCCGCGCAAGTCGTCGGCCTGATGTTCAACGCGGTGTTCCTCGACCTGCTCGACCAGGACGCGATGAACCTCGACCGCATCAACCGCCTGATCGAGGGCCTCGCGCCCGAGCAGCGCATGGGCCTGCGCCCGGTGCGCCTCTTGCTCCTTCGGCCTTCGCGGAACCTCTCCGCCCTCGCCGGCGCCTACGAACCCAAGCTGCCGCAGCCGTTCAAGTTCCTCATGCGCGGCACGGGCACCAAGGAAACCAAGAGCCCCGAGTCGCTCTCGATGGTGATGTTCGAGCCCGAGTACATCCGCAGCGTGATCGAACTCGGCGAAGAGGACGGCGAACGCCGCGCCGCCGAGATCGACGCCTTCCTGGTCGGCGAGCAGCGTCCCGGCCTGATGGTGACGGGCTTTTGGCGCGTGTAGTGCTGCTGGCTACTCGACGCGGCGCACGACAACTCGCGTGACTTCGCCCGGCCGTAGCTCGAGCGGCCCAAGCCTTCCATCGCCGCCGAACGAAGCGCCCTGTTCGGGAACGAACGGGCCGTTGAGTTCCATCAGATAGGCCCCTGTCGGCAGCGCTCCGATCGAGTATTCGTCGCGCACACTAGGCCTCCACAGGTCGAAGTGCACCGAGTGTCTCGGTCGCGCCTCGCCGGGTTGGATGCGCCACAGCGTCACGGGCAGGTGCGCGGAGAATGACTGGGCGCCGTCCGTCAAAACCTGGATCGCGAGGCCACCGAGCGCGGCTTGGCTCAGATCCAGTTCAACGCGGTCGCCGTTCGTTAGCACGAGTGAGAAGGGCAGGAGCTCGGGCCGGCCGAGACCGTGCTCGTGCCAAACCTCGTAGTTGCCACAGGGCAGGCAGCACTCTCCGGCACGAGAGAGCTGCGCCAAGTCCAAGCGATATCGAGCAGCGCCGACCACCAGACCAAGCTCGCCCTTCAGGCCCAGTCGCACGCCATCGGGGGCCTGCAAGGGCTTCCAAGCCACGACGCCAAAGCACGTCGCGAGCGGAGACAGTCGCGCGTCGACACGCGGCAGCTCGTCGAGCACCGGTTCGCACCAGAACTCGATGCTGCGCTGCTCGAATCCGGCGCGTGCGACGCGCAGGCGCAGCGGCCCCACGCGGGTCGCGTTGGGGTTGTTCGAGCGAAACACGAACACGGGTTCCGCCGGGTCGTAGTCCGCGTGGCGCGCTTCCCCCACGCCCAGGAGTCCGAGGATGTCGTACGGCTGGCGCACGGCATCCACGTCGAGAACCTCGAACACATCGTCGGCGGAAGCTGCGTAGACCGCGGCGCGGCAGGTCGTGTTTAGACCGAAATCGAGGCGCGCGGCGAAGAGCGAGCTCAGTTCGAGGACCACGCCGCTCGCGTTCGACGCGACCTCTGGGCAGTCCGTGGCGATCGCCCCTCGCGCCGATGCGTACACGAAGTAGCGCGTGCCTGGACGGACTCCGGCGACAACGAACTCGCCGCGTGCGTCGCTGACCGCACGCAGCACGTCGGGCGAGCCCAGCGCAGCGCCTCGAGCGCGGTTGTACGTGAGCCGGCGCTCGTCGAACGAGTTCGGCCAAACGACGATCTTCGCCTCCGGCACGGCGGCGCCGGCGCGGCGCACGACGCCGCGGATCTCGTCGCCACGCTGCAGGCGCACCTCGAACTCAGGCGGCGTCGGCGTCGGCAGCGATGTCACGAACATGGCCGATCCCGCGTGGCGCACCGCCAGTCGGTGGTCGTCCGCCGAAAGCTGGACTTGCCGCGATCCGTTGGCGTCCGTCGCGCCCAGCGGGCGAAAGTCGCCGTCGGTCGCGGCCGCGTGAAGATGTGCGTCGACAGCCGGTCGGCGGTCCCACGTCAGTACGCGCACCAGCGTGCCGCCGAGCCCATGCTGCGCAGCAAGCTGGGGCGCTGTCGGAAGCGCAGACGACGACTCCGCGGCGGCGTCGCGCGAAGACGCGCTCTCGTCGCCCTGGAGGTGGGTTGTGCGCCCGTCGCCTGAGGTCACGCTCGCGACCTGCTGCGCCTCGGCCGCCCCGCGCGGCCGCAGCCACAACAACCACACAGCGATGGCGGCGGTCGCCGCAAGTGCGACCAGCGCCGCCGCCGTGCGCGGCGAGCGCCGAACCCCGCTTCGCGATCGCGCCGCCGTCGACATCACCAGCCGCAAACCACAGAGATCGTGCCGCTGAATCCGAACATCGGAACCCCATCGAACAAACAATCGCCAGTCGTAGCGCAGTTCGGGCAATCGCCTTCGAAGTTGTGTGTCGTTGGCACGAACCTGCCCGTGCCCGGAGCGAGGTAGCCATCGATCGTCATGTGGCAACACGCGTGTTCGGCCTGGCCCGGACAGCCGCACCACTGGTGTGAACCGCTGGCGTCGGTCTGGATGGCGCAGCTGGTCGGCGCCGGCGTGCATGCGCCAAGACACTTTGCCCACGAAACCGTGCGAGTACCGAACGGCCAAGTTCCTGTGTACGTCGACTGCACCGTGCCCGCGCACTGCGCAACAGCCGGAACGGAAAGGAGTAGGACGCCAACCAGACTCTGGACTGCGAACTTCATGGACAGCGACCTCTCATCAGGGTGTCGGAAGAATCGAGCATCGGCGACGCGGTGCAGCGCCTCACGAACACTCGGGGCAGCCCCGCAATGCGTCAAGCCTCGGAGTTCTCGACCTCGCAAAGTGCGACGCGAACGTCCCGAACCAGAGATGGATTCCCACTCTTGGAGCGGGGCCACGAGCCCGAGTACATCCGCAGCGTGATCGAACTCGGCGAAGAGGACGGCGAACGCCGTGCCGCCGAGATCGACGCCTTCCTCGGCGGCGAACACCGTCCCGGCCTGATGGTCACGGGCTTTTGGCGCGTCTGAGGAGCGACTCCGCTCCGCACATCACGCATGTCGCCGGCGAGCGATCACTCGTTCGAGATCCTTGGCGTCGAGCAAGTCCCTGGGACGGCCAACCGCGCGCTTGTTGACGAGAAGCTCCGCTGCGCCGATCACATGCACTGGGACGCCGGCGTACTGGAGTTCCAGCCGTTCTCGCCACGCGTGGACGAACTCGACGCCTTCGATGCGCGTGAGCACGTCGACTCGTCGCGGAGGCACTCCGACCTGATAGACAACGCCCGGACGGGAGAAGTCCGTCGGTGTCACGCCGCGCAGGGGCGCACCGAACTGCGCCAGCCCGCGCCACACTCGCTCGCCGTTCAGCGGGTTGGCGTCGACCCACACTTCAAGGCTGTCTGCGAACCTCGGCTTGACGTGCGTCGAGTAGGCCACGCCCCCGACAACCAGATATCGGACCTCATGAACGGCGAACGCTCTCAACAGCTCGAGAAAGTCGGGGTTCGTTCGGCACTCGACCACGCCACGCCTCCCATTCAGGCCCCATCTCACAAGTTGCTGCGAATCGCTCCGCCGGCGTCATCGCGGCCCAGAACTCCTCGTCGGCGGCTTCCGCCTCCTCGAACGAGTTGAACTTGCGCAACGTCATGCGCTGGGCGCGCTCGGCTGCGCGTTGAGCGCGGGCCTCGTCCGAGTCGTCGTGGGCGCCGGAAGCGTGCGTCGGATCGCTCATGACGGAACTAGACCGTCAGCTCGCGCGAAGTGTCCATGTGATCGGCCAGGGTCACGCGCTCGGGCAGTTGGCGGCGGCGCGTGGGCTGAAGGATCTGCTTGACGTTCTTGAGGCCCAGGAGGAAGTCGTCGAGCATGCCGTAGCCCGACACGACGGCGTGCTGGTACCACAGGAAGGAGAGCTGCGTGACCTCGAACAGGCGGTTGCGGGGCAGCTTGATGAGCTGGCGCACGAGCGGAATGCCGCCGGGCACGTAGACGGCGACGTTGAAGAGCTTCTGGAGGTTGACGACCTCGTACACGTCGTCGCGGATGATGTTCGAGTCGTGCTGGATCGAAGGTCCGATGTCCTTGCCTTCGTCGAGGCGGCCGAGCTCGAAGTCCTGCTGGCCGAGCGCGGTGGAGCGGAACGAGCGGTAGATCAGCACCGTGCAGCCCTCGGGCTTGATCTTCTTGTTGACGCGCACCGTCTCGAACATGTCGTCGAGCGTCTCCGCCGGCGAACCCATGATGTTGTTGGTGCGGAAGGTCAGCTTGTGCTTGCGCAAGAGCGGCGGGATGCCGAACACGACATCGTCCGTGTAGCCCTTCTTGTAGATCTTGAGCCGCACGTCCTCGGAGCCCGACTCGAGCCCGAACTGCACGCTCACGCAGCCGGCGCGCTTGAGCGCGATGATGTCGTCCTCGTCGAGGTAGTTGATGTTGATGTTGCAGGCGAAGGGCAGACCCACGCGCTTGGGCCACTTCTCCGCGAACTCCTGCAGCCAGCCCGAGTACATGTTCAACGCGGCGTCGCCGAAGTTGACCATGCGGAAGCCGGGGTAGCGCGCGAGGATGTCGTTCATCTCCTCGCACAGGTAGTCGACCGACTTGGTGCGGTTGAACTTCTCGCCCTTCTTGCCGCTGACCCAGTCCTTCTTCATCGTGCCGACCGAGCAGTACGTGCACGAGTTCTGGCAGCCGCGGCTGGCGTGGACCTGCATCACGCGCTTGGAGCGCAGGAACGGGTACTTGTAGAAGATGTCGACGTCCGGGAACGGCAGCGTGTCGAGGTCCTGGATCACCGGCCGGATCGGGTTCTGGATCGGCGTGCCGTCGGAGCCGAGGAACGCGACGTTGGGGATGAAGTCGATGGGCCGGCTCGCTTCCCAGGCTTCGATCAGCTCGAGCATCGCGTACTCGGCCTCGCCCTTGGTCGTCGCGTCCACGACGTCCGTGTGCGAGAGCGGCTCGAGATCGTGGCTGGGGTGCGGCCCGCCCATCACGACCTTGAGGTGCTTGAGCTCCTTCTTCCACTTGCGGATGTACGGGTACGGCCACTCGTGCTGCCCGGTGGTCGCGTAGATCCCGATCACGTCCGGCTTGAAGTCCAGGACGGCGCGGTAGAAGTCCTTCTCCTCGCTCGTGATGAAGGCGTCGCAGGCGTGGCCGTGCTTCTTGAGCAGGCTCGAGAGCACCTTGACGCCCTCGAACTCGTGGCAGGTGGTCAGAACGAACGCGACTCGGGCCATGGTGGATCGTCGGGAGGGTGGTAACGCGCGGTCGGCGGCGCCGGCTTGCGGCGGTGCGCAAGCGGTCTACCGTAGTCGGCCTCCCAGCATACGCGCCGTGAGGATGGAAGAGCGCGGCGCAGCGGCTCGAGTTCGGTCGCTCGAGTTGAAGGCCGCTCGCGCGTGGCCGCAGTCCCCCCGTCCATGCAACACTTCGAATCGTCCGAGCTCTCGTCGAGTGGCCCGCGTGTCGTCGTGATGACCGGGGCCGGCATCTCCGCCGACTCCGGCGTGCGCACCTTCCGCGACCACGGCGGCCTGTGGGAAGGCCACCGGCCCGAGGACGTCGCCACGCCGCAGGCCTGGCGCCGCGAGCGCAAGTTGGTGTGGCGCTTCTACCAACAACGACGTGCGCAACTTGGCGCGGTTTCGCCGAACCCCGGGCACGCGGCGCTCGTCGCGCTCGAGCAGCGAGTGCGCGCCGCGGGCGGCGAGTTCACGCTCGTGACCCAGAACGTCGACGACTTGCACGAGCGCGCGGGCTCGCGGCCGATCCACATGCACGGTGAGTTGGCGTGGTTGCGCTGCGAGCGCTGCGAACGGCGCCTGCACGACCTCGAGCAGGTCGATCCCGACCGATTCGTCCGCTGCGACGCCTGTGGGCACGACGCGCTGCGGCCCGACATCGTCTGGTTTGGCGAAATGCCCTACCACCTCGAGAGCATCGAGCTCGCGGTGAGCAGCTGCACCGACTTCATCGCGGTCGGCACCAGCGGCGTGGTCTGGCCGGCCGCCGGCTACCTGCACGCGGCACGGCAACTGGGTGCACGCACCTGGGTGCAGAGCCTCGACGCGCCGGAGAACCTCGATCCCAGCGACCGCTTCCGCCCCGGGCGCGCGGCGCTCGCCGTGCCGGCGCTCGTCGACGAGTTGGTGCTCGAACTAGGGCTGCGCTGAGCGCCGCCGAGCGCCCCTCGGCCCGCAGCGCGACGCGCTGGGCGCGTGCGCGCGATCCGAAACGCTGGGCAACGTTGCGGGCAGGTCGCCCGCCACGTGAACCACGCGTCGGGCGACGTACGCGAGCGTGACGGAGCCGATTACGGCGCACTTGCGGCAGCCTTGCGCGGGTCGCGCTCAGCGTCCGCGGCGCCTGCCTAGCATCGAGTCCGTAAGCGCAGGCGTACGCCCTCGAATCGGCGGACGAGCGAGCCGAGGGTCGGAGCGAACGTACGGCAGAGAGTTCCTCCGCTCCGCACTCGCGCGCCGCCGAGTGCGTCGCGCACGCAGGCGCTCTAACGCTCCCTTTCTCCTGGCAGGAGGTCGTTCGATGCTCGTTCGCAAGTTGGTTCCTTCGCTCGTGGCCGCGCTCTCGGCGCAGGCCGCCGCCCAGTCTCCTTCGACGGTCTACCGCTACGTCGACAACGCCCATCCCGGCGTGGGCGCCAGCGTGCGCGGCGTGGGTGATCTCAACGGCGACGGCGAGCGCGAAGTCGCGGTCGCCAGCTACAACGTCAGTTGCGGCTTCGCGGGCTGCCTGCCCGCGAGCTCCCGCATCGCAGTGCTCTCGGGCGCGAGCGGCGACGTGCTCTACACGATCACGCCTCCGCTCAATGCGGACGCTGGCGCTGCGCTCGACACGCTCGACGACATCGACGGCGACGGCGTTCGCGAGTTGGTTGTCGGCGTGCCCTACCTCGGAGGCCTGTTCAACCCGATCGGCGGCATGAAGCTCTACTCCGGAGCGGACGGCGCCGAGCTGCTGACGATCTTCGGCCCTGCGCCGTTTTCTTTCGTGGGCCACAGCGTGGCGGGCCTCGACGACTTCGACGGCGACGGCCGCGCCGACGTCGCCGCCACGGACTGGAACAGCGTGCGCTTGTACTCGAGTGCGAGCGGCGCAGAGTTGTTCGCACTGACCTCGCCGCTGCAGTCGCCGTCCCAGAGCGTGGTCGCGCGCTACAGCGACTGGGACCAGGATGGTCGCGACGACTTTTTGGTGGGATTCACGAGTTCGAGCGCGCAGGAAAGCGGCGTGGTCCAGATCCGCTCCGGTGCGAGCGGCGCGCTCCTGCTCGCGATCGCTCCCGCGGTTCCCGAGCCGTCGTTTGGCTGGGACGTGCGCGCCGCGGGCGACCTCGACGCGGACGGCCGCGTGGACATCGTCGTCGGAGCGCCGCAGGTGGACCTGGGATTCGGGGCCGGCTTCGGCTTCGCCCAGGCCTACTCCGCGACCGGCGCGCTGCTGCACCACTTCGTCGGCGCGAGTCCCAACGCGCACTTGGGCTTCGTCGTGGCGGGCGGCGCCGACGTGAACGGGGACACGCGGCCGGATCTCGTCATCGCCTCGGCCTGCGGCCTCTCGACCGCCAACTGCGCGCGCCAGGCGCTCGTGTTCGACGGCGTGAGCGGCGCCAGCCTGGCGACGGTGGACGCGCCCTTCGTTGGATCCGGAGGCGTGAGCGTCGATCTGGTCGGCGACTTGAACGGCGACGGGCGCTCGGAAGTCGGCTTCGGTTCGGCCTGCAGCGAGTGGTTCGCTTCCTGCGGCGTCGCAACGCTGTTCAGCGTGAGTTCGAGCGTCGTGTCCACGTACTGCACGCCGGGCGTGTCGAGCAACGGCTGCAGCGCGAGCATGCTCGCCAGCGGCGTGGCCAGCGCGAGCGCGACCAGCGGCTTCACGATCGCCGCGACGCAGGTGGAGGGCCAACGTCAGTCGCTGTTCTTCTACGGCGTCAGCGGACGCACTGGGTTGCCGTGGGGTTCGACAGGCAGCTTTCTGTGCGTGAAGCCTCCGGTGCAGCGCACGGTGCTGCTGAATTCCGGCGGTGTCCTCGGCCAGTGCAACGGCGCGGTGCAGTTCGACTGGCTCCTGTTCCTCGGCGCCACGCCCGGTGCGCTCGGCGCGCCGTTCCAGGTCGGCGACGTCGTGAACTCGCAGGTGTGGTACCGCGACCCGCCGAGTTCGAACGGCACGCAGCTCTCCAACGCGCTCGAGTTCACGCTCGTGCCTTGAGCTCGAACCGGGCCGGACTCGCGGCGTCGGCGCGACGCTCGCGAGTCCGGCCCTGCGCGCTCACGGACAGACGTTGTTGGCCAGGCGCGGCGTGCCGAAGTCCGAGCTCGACGCCGACATGGAGGAGAGCGCGTCGCACCAGTTCGCGCCGTCGTCGTTGAGGCCCACGTCGACGAGGGCGCGGTTGAGGCTGAGCGACTTGCCGGCCGCGTCGGGCCAGAAGATTCCGTCGTCGTAGGCCACCGCGTCCACCAGCGCGCCCGACGTATCGAGCAGCTGGATCGCGTCGGCGCCGTTGCTGAGCGTGAAGCTCGAGTACTTGTAGCCGACGGTCACGCCGCCGTTGAGCGCGGGGTCCGCGTTGATGCCGAACACGAAGTACGAGCGCGCGGGGATCAGCAGCGGAGTCGCCGCCGGGATCACGTGCACGTTCGAGCCGGCGTCGCGGATCGTCCAACCGCTCACGTCGATCGAGACCGACCCGAGGTTGCGCACCTCGAACCACTCGCCCGCGTTGTCGGAGACTTGGGTGGGATCCTTCATCACTTCGGTGATGACCAAACCCGAGGCGCCGCTCGACGAGGCCGCGAACGGCGAGCTCGGCGCGCCGCCGCCGCTCGCGGCCCACGACTGCGCGAGCGCTCCCGCGGCGCTGGGGATCTGCACGCTGGGCGTGCGCATCCAATTGCGCGACGGCGACGGCCCCGGGCCGCCGGGCCGCTCGAACGGCGGGGCGACCAGCGCCCAGGCCTCGAGCGGCGCCGAGGCCGTGTGGCCGAGTTGGAGCACGCGCGCGGCGCCGCGCTCGTCGAGGCGCACGAGTTGGCTCGCGCGCTCGCCTCGCTCGCCGCGCAGTTCCACCTGCGCCCAGCTGTGCGGCCGGCCGCCCGAAAGCTCGAGCGCGAAGCCGGCGCGCGTCAGGCTGCGCCCGAGGTCCAGCCGCAGCTGCGGCGCGCCACCGTCGCCGAAACCGTCGCCGAGAGCGGCGTCGAACTCGCCCGATTCGGACGCTTCGTGCGCGCCGGGGGCGAAGCCCTCGAGTTCGAACGCGAGCGGCTCGAGCAGCGCGGGCGCCGCGCCCAGCGCCTCGCCCTGTGCGACCACCGTCGCATGTGCCGACGCGCTGCCCGAGCTGACGCCGGCCAGCAGCGCCGCCGCGGCCATGAGTCGCGTGCGTGCCACGCGCGCGCGCGCCGAGACCACTCCCACCTGAACGCCACCCTGATTGCCGATTTCCTGCATGGATCTGCCTTCGTCCTTCTTCTCTGTGCGGGTCCGCCTGCCAGTCCCAGCTCGCGCGCGCGGACCCGAACGCGGCGGCCGCCCTCGGTTGCCTGGCGCGGCCGGTGAGGGCGTTCCAACCGCGCAGGCCACAGACCGCCTTGGGCCCCTCGAAGTGGCGCGCGATCCGAACTTTTTTTGGCGCCCATGCGTCGACGGACACCGCGCGCTGCAAAACGGCCGCTCACGTAAGGCGCCGCGGTAAGATCGCTCGCCCCGCTCCCGCCGCGCGTTTCACTCCATGGTCCGCACCGTCCTCGTCCAGACGTACCACCGCTACACCCAGTTCACGCACGTCCACCCGCTGGGGATCATGATGATCGCCGCGCAGGCGCGCGTGGCGGGCTTCGAGGACGTGCACATCCTCGACATGAAGGTCGAGGACTGGGATCCCGAGCGCTGCGTCGAAGAGCTGGTGAAGCTCGCGCCCGACGTCATCGGCCTCTCGGCGATGACTTATGAGGCCGGCTGCATGCACGAGGTGGCGAAGCTCGCCAAGGCGCGCCTGCCCAAGGCCGTGATCGTGTGCGGCGGCCCCCACCCCAGCGTCGCAGCGGACGACGTGATGAAGGATCCGAACGTCGACCTCGTCGTGCGCGGCGAAGGCGAGTTCATCTTCGCGGACGTGCTCGCCGGCGTCCGCGACGGCCGCACGGACTGGAGCGATTGCCTGGGCCTGTCGTGGCGCAAGAACGGCGCGGTCGTGAACGAACCCGACCGCTCGCCGCCGCAGAAGCTCGACGAGATGCCCTTCCCCGCCTGGGACCTCATCGACCACGCCAAGTACCACACGGTGCCGCGCGGCGGCGTGATCTACGCGCACAAGGAATTCGCGACGATGTTCAGCTCGCGCGCGTGCCCTTGGCGCTGCACGTACTGCCACAACAGCTACGGCAAGACGTTCCGCGAGCGCTCCGCCGAACACGTGCTCGCCGAGATCGATCTGCTCGTCACGAAGTACGGCGTCAAAGAGCTCGTCTTCATGGACGACATCTTCAACTTCAAGGCGGAGCGCGCGAAGACGATCGCGCGCGGCATCATCGAACGCGGCTACAAGCTGGCGCTCACGTTCCCCAACGGCTTCCGCGGCGACATCCTCGACGAGGAGCTCGTGGTGTTGCTCAAGCAGGCCGGCATGTACCGCTGCATGGTCGCGGTCGAGTCGGCGAGCCCGCGCATCCAGAAGGTGATGAAGAAGCACCTCAAGATCGACAAGGTCGAGAAGATCGTCGACTTCATCGCCAAGCAGGGCGTGATGGTGCACGGCGCATTCATGCTCGGTTTCCCGAGCGAGACCGAAGAGGAGATGCAGTCGACGATTCGTTGGGCCGCGCGCTCGAGCTTCCACACCGCGGCCTTCTTCCGCGTGATCCCCTTCAAGGGCACCGAGCTCTTCACCCAGGTCGAGCACGCGGGTTTCAACCTTCCCACCGACTGGTCGGCCTACGAGCCGTACCAGACCGAGATCAACCTCTCGACGGTGCCCGAGTCGAAGATCACCAAGCTGCGCAAGGACGCCTACCGGCGCTTCTACTTCAACCCCAAGCGCCTGTGGCGGATCTTCAGCCTGATTCCGAACAAGGCGAACATGCTGCCGTTCCTGACGCTGCTCTTCGCGCGGCGGGCTTACGCGCGGTAGCGGTCGTACGGCGCCAGAGCAATTTGTCCCACGGCCGCGGTGCGCACCGCAGCCGTGGGACAAATTGCTCTGGCGCCGTACACTCACGCCGTGCACGCACTGCTCCGCATCCTGCACCTGTTCGCAGCGTTCGGGCTGCTCGTCCCGGCGAGCGCACAGCCGCCGACGCTGCGCGCGGAAGGTGGCGCGATTCAGTGCAGGAGCGCCGCGCTCGAACGCATCGCCCTCGCGCACGGACCACAGGGCGAGACGCAGGCGAACTCGAGCTTCGAGGGCGGCTGCCGCGGAACGCCGACGCCGGATCAAGCCGACGGCGCCGAACCGCAAATCGCCCTCGAACGGCCGACGTTTCCGACGATCGGCGCGGGTGCGCGGCAGCAGCGCCGCGCGCGCGAACGAGCGCAGTTGGCGCTCGCGCATTTGCGTGTGAACGGGTCCGCGGACGCCGCGGGCTCGCGCGCCTGACGAGACGAGATCGAAACCGCGATTCGCTGGCTGTTGAGCTCCGGAGTGAGCGACACGGCCCGATATCCGCGGATCGCAGCAGCGCAAGCTCCACGCTCACGCTGCGCGCACCGCGCCATCGCCTTCGATTCTTCCCTCTCCCGCGGAGCCACTGCGCCCAGCGCCCGTGCTCCGCCTGTGCGCCTGTTCACCATGGATTCACCTTCCGACTGGTTCCAACGACTTTTCTCCCGCGCGGGCTTCGGTTCGCCGTCGCCGACGGTCACCGACCAACTCGAGCTCGCACGCGCGCACGCGCGCAACGGCAAGCTCTTCGACGCATCGCGCATCTATTCGAAACTGTGCCGCACGTCAGCGAGCGTCGAGTTGCGCCTGGAGTTCGCGCGGCTGTTGCTCGACCTCGGCGACCGCTTCGGCGCCGCCGCGGAGTCGAGCCGCGTGCTCGAACTCGATCCCGACAACGCTGCGGCGCTGGAGATCCGCAGCCAGGTCCTCCGCATGGAGGAATCCGGGAACTAGCAGTCGACCTGCCGCAAGCGCCGCTTCGAACGTACGGTGCCAGAGCAATTTGTCTCACGTCCTCGGTGCGCTGCGCGCACCGAGGACGTGAGACAAATTGCTCTGGCACCGTACGTTCGCCGCCGTCCCACGGCCACAGGCCGGAAGTGCTGCTGGGCCAGATCAGCTACAGAGCGTCGAACTCGTCGCCGCCGTACAGCCAGCGGGCCCAGCCGAGGTGCTCGCGGTAGTGCTGGCGCTCCACCACCTCGAAGCGCACCTCGAAACCCTCGAGGAATCCGGCGTAGAACTCGCCCTGCCGAAACGACTCGCCCGCACGCACGCGCCGGTTGCATTCGTTCACCAACCAGTGGGCCAAGGGCTGCTTCAGGCCGACGACAAGGACCTCCGGCGCCCGCGACACTCGTTGGATGCCGAGCGAGTACGAAAAGGGCGGCAACTTGTTCTCCTCGAGAACGTGGAGCACGTGACAGCCGTACGTCGCGATGTCATCGAGGGCGCGCTCCTCGCTGCGGTTCGCGGCCTGCTTGTGGCGCAACTACGGCAGCGTCACGAACTCGAGCGCGTTGCTCAGGTTCGTGGACTTCACGGCCGGCGGGTCGCGGTACCAGGCCTGCGCGTTGACCGTGGTTCCAGCGCTGATCGGCTGTCCGAGCGCGCTGGGGTGAGTGGCGAGGAACGCGAGC
The DNA here is from genome assembly GCA_016795325.1 of Planctomycetota bacterium. Taxonomy (GTDB): domain Bacteria; phylum Planctomycetota; class UBA1135; order UBA1135; genus WYBT01. Next base: position 2,652 of record JAEUHY010000051.1, on the reverse strand, counting down.
CAGTCTTCGCTCAGCACTCCGTTGCATGGACCGCTCGTGCCGCCGCTGTTCTGCACGCTCATGCGCTGCGTCGGCGCTTTCACGCACTGGAAGCTGGTTCCGCCTGAGCCCCACACAATCGCTGCACGCCCCGACAGTCCGTAGAAGAGCAGGCCCTGCTTCTGGCCTTCGACGTCGGCGACGTTGATCGAGAAGCCCGATGTCGCAGCGATGCTTGGCGAACCCGTCGAGCCGATCGACGGCACGCAGCCGTTGGTCGAGGTTCCCGACATGCAGTAGGCGACCGAGTTGGGCAACGTGAAGATGTAGACCGCGCCGCTGGAGGAGGCGGCGTTGCTGCTCGGATCGCCGTTCACGCCCGTGGCCGCGCTGTCCTCGCGGCACGCCCCGATGACCACCGTGCCGCCCCAGACCGCGACCGAGAGGCCGAAATTGTCGGACGCTTCCGTGTTCGAAGCCTTGAGGTAGGCCGCGTGGGTCCAGGTCGATCCGCTGCGCGCAAACACATACGCCGCGCCAGCTTGGCTCGCTGCGTTGCTGTTCGGATCTCCACCCACGCCCGTGGCCGCGCTGTCCTCGCCTTGCGCCCCGACCACCACGGTGTCGCCCCAGACCGCGACCGACTCGGCGAAGCTGTCGAAGTCCCCGGTGTTCGACGCCTTGAGATAGGCCTGTTGGGTCCAGGTTATGCCGCCGCGCACGAAGACATAGGCCGCGCCCGCGGCGCTCAGGGCGTTGCTGCTCTGATCGCCGTCGACGCCCGCCGCCGCGCTGTCCTCGTTCCGCGCTCCGACAACCACCGTCTCGCCGGAGATCGCAACCGAACTGCCGAAGCGGTCGAACGCCTCCGCGTTGGAGGCCTTGACGTAGGCCTGCTGGGTCCAGTTTGTCCCGCTGCGAACGAAGATGTAAGCCGCTCCCGCGTTGGAGGCGGCATTGCTGCTCGAATCGCCGTTCACACCCGTGGCCGCGCTGTCCTCACTGTCCGCTCCGACAACCAGCGTGTCGCCCCAGACGGCGACCGAGCGGCCGAACAGGTCGCCCAGATCCGTGTTCGAGGCCTTGAGGTAGGCCTGCTGCGTCCACGTCGTCCCGCTGCGGACAAAGACATAGGCGGCGCCGGCAAAGCCGGCGGCGTTGCTGCTCTGGTCGCCGTTCACGCCGGTGGCCGCGCTGTCCTCGCTCAACGCGCCGACAACCACTGTGTCGCCGGCGATCGCGACCGCAGCGCCGAACCCGTCACTCGCGCCCGTGTTCGACGCCTTGAGGTACGCCTGCTGGGACCAAGTCGTCCCACTGCGGACGAAGACGTAGGCAGCGCCGGAACCATCGGCGGCGTTGCTGGTCCCGTCGCCGTTCACACCCACGGCGCCGCCGTCCTCCATCCGCGCCCCGACCACCACCGTGTCGCCGGAGATCGCGAGCGAAAGGCCGAACTGGTCGAACGCTTCCGTGTTCGAGGCCTTGAGGTAGGCCTGCTGAGTCCAGCTAGTACCGCTGCGCTGGAAGACGTACACCGCCCCCGAAGCAGTTGCCGCGTCGCTGCTTTGATCGCCGTTCACACCCGTCGCGGCGCTTGCTTCGCCGTCGGCCCCGACAACCACGGTGTCCCCGGAGATTGCGACTGACCAGCCGAAGCGGTCTTCCGCGTCCGTGTTCGAAGCCTTGAGATAGGCCTGCTGCACGACCGGATCGATCGTCAGCGGATAGCACGCATTCTGATCCGCGACGCGCAGCAGCAAGCGCTCTCCGACAAGCGACCAGCCGGCGGTGAGAGGCGTGCGTTCGGCGTCGAAGACCGTGAGTCCGGCGTACGTCAACACGGCGCCGCCGCTCGCATCGACGAAGCGCACATCGCGGCCGTTGTGTGAAACGATGGGACGCAAGTCGCCGCGGATCGACAACTCGAGTGCGAGTTCGCCGAGCGCGCCTGAGGGTCGCGAATCCAGTGTGAAGCCGTGCTCGAGTCCGCGCTGGTCGTTGACGTACCACTCGGTGAGCCGCTCGTCCCAGGCATACGCAACGCGCTGGCCGGTCGTGCTTACGACCGCCGATGCAGCAGCCAAAGGCTCGGCCGCGCCCCAGCCGTACGCTTCGAGTTGCAGGCCCCAACTCCATCCGCCGCTGTCGGGACAGGTTGTGAACGCGCGACCGTCGAAGTGCGTCGTCCACTGCTGGCCGGGATTGCGCGCGCGGTGAAGGCCGTCGAGCGCGAAGACGGCGTGGCGGCGGGCCTCGTACGCCGCGCGAATGCTCGCCCAGTCGCCGGCCGCGAGCCCGTCGGGAACGGACGGCGCCGAATGCGTCGCGCGCGCAGCGTTGTCGGGCGCTGAAGCCGTTTGGCCCGTCGCCGCCGTCGTGGTGAGGACCAACGCCAGACAGGCGCACAGTTCCACTGCAGGTACGTGAAACATCGAGTCAGACTCCAGGGAACCAAACCTACGACGGCGCACAGGACCGGCGGCTCGCGGCGCAGGCCGAACAGATATTCCGGCGCAGCGATCGATCGTAGTCGAACTGCGAGTTCGTGGTTGTACTGTGCCAGAGCAATTTGTCTCACGGCGCCGGGGCGCCGCGCGCCCCCGCGCCGTGGGACACATTGCGCTGGCACAGGAAAACCACCCGGCGGGGCCCTCGACCGTCTACACGGAG
>JAEUHY010000030.1 GCA_016795325.1 Planctomycetota bacterium | reverse complement strand
CGCATATCTCAGGCGCCTCGCCGCCCCCCGCTGCGTTGCTCCGGTTCGGCGACCTATTCAGGTCGCCTGGAATCCTCGCGCCTTGCGGGGAGCGCCGAATCACCTGACATCTGCGGCGGACTTTCGAATCAACCCACTAGTCACCCGACGGGCGACTTCGATGCGCGTCGCCCGCGCCGCGCCGCTTCCCGCCGCGTCGCTCCCGTTCGGCGAGCTGACTCCAGTCGCCGTGAATCCTCGCGCGCCGCTGCATGCGACTCCTGCAGCGGATTTTCGAAGCACCCCACGAGCGGGCTCGAAGGCTCAGGCGAGCAGGCGCTCGATGTCGTCGCGCGTCAGATCGCGCAACGTCGTCGCTTCGCCGTCGAGCAACACGGCGGCGAGCTCGCGCTTGCGCGCTTGCAGTTCGAGCACACGCTCCTCGACCGTATCGGCGCACACGAGCTTGTAGGCGAACACGCTGCGCGTCTGGCCGATGCGGTGCGAACGTCCGATGGCCTGCGCTTCAACCGCCGGGTTCCACCACGGATCGAGCAGGAACACGTAGTCCGCGGCCGTCAAGTTGAGGCCGACGCCGCCCGCCTTGAGGCTGAGCAGGAACAGCGAGCACTTGGGATCTTCCTGGAAGCGCTTGATCTCCTCGACGCGCGCCTTGGCGCTCGTGGCGCCGTCGAGGTACGCGAAGCTCAGCCCGCGCTGGCGCACGCGCTCGCGGACGATCCCGAGGAAACTCGTGAATTGCGAGAAGATCAGCGCCTTGTGGCCGGCGTCGACGATCTCGTCGACGCTCTCGAACAACGCTTCGAGCTTGGGCGACGACTCGTCCACGCGCGACGCGTCGATGAGTCCGGGATGACACGCCGCTTGACGCAGGCGCAGCAAGGCCTCGAGCACGATGAAGCTGTCGGGCTTGGCGCCGCCCGGCTCGTGGAGCAGGGCGCGGCGGTAGTGATCGCGCAGCTCGTCGTACTCGCGCCGCGCGGCCGGATCGAGCTCGCACAGGATCGTCTGCTCGGTTTTCGCGGGCAGGTCGCGCAGCACTTGCTCCTTGGTGCGCCGCAACACGAACGGCTTGACCGCGCGGGCGAGCAACTGACGCGACTGGCGCTCCGCTTCGGAGTCGCGCTGCGCTTCGGTGAGGCGCGCGAACAAACTCGAGCGGCCGAGCATGCCTGGGTTCAAGAACTCGAACAGCGACCACAACTCGCCGAGGTGGTTCTCGATCGGCGTGCCGCTCAGTGCGAGCCGATGTTCGGCCTTGAGCAGTCGCGCGGCCTTCGCCGTCAACGTGTCGGCGTTCTTGATCGCCTGCGCTTCGTCGAGCACGACGCAGTCGAAGCGGGGCTGCGCGAGCAGATCGATGTCGTTGCGCAGCGTGCCGTAGGTCGTCACCACGAGATCGTGGCGCCCAATCTGTTCGGCCAAGTTGCGCCGCGTGGCGCCGGTGTAGTCGAGCACGCTCAGCCCGGGCGCGAAGCGGCGTGTCTCAGCGATCCAGTTGTGCGTGAGCGACTTGGGCGCCACGACGAGCGTCGGCGCCGGCTGCGTGAGCCGCGAGCGACGGTCGAGCACCCAGGCGAGCAACTGGATCGTCTTGCCCAGTCCCATGTCATCGGCGAGGCAGCCGCCGAAGTGCTGGCGCTCGAGGAACTGCAGCCAGCCCAAGCCTTCGCGTTGGTACGGGCGCAATTCTCCGACGAAGTCCGGCGGTTCCTGGGCGGCGTCGATCGAGCGGAAATGTGCGAGGCGCGAGAGTTGTTCGCGGAACTGCTCGTCGGCGCCGAGGTCGGTCGTCTCCGCCAGCAGCGCTTCGACCAACCAGGCTTGGCTCGAGCGGAAACGCAGCGCGTCGCCCTGCGCCTCGCCCAAGGTCGAGAGCGTCTCGAAGCGCGCGAGCCATTCCTCGGGGAGCACGCCGAGCGCGCCGTCGTCGAGCACCACGGTGCGCTCGCGTTTGCGCAGCGCCGCGACCAGGCGCGGAATGGCCGCGTTCGAGCCGCCGAACGCGATCTGGCCGTCCAAGTCGAACCAGTCGATGCCGCTGCGCACGCTCCAACGCGCGCCGCTGACCGAGCGGTAGCGCGCGCCGTCGCCTTCGACGATCCAGCCTTCGAGCGTGAGCGCGCGCGCCAGTTCGGGGACGGCGCCGAGCGGCACGAGCACGGCGCCCGGGCGCTCGGAGAGCCGGCGCGCGCCGAACGCAAACGGTCGATCGAGCAACCCCGCTTCCGCAGATGTCTGGCGTGCGATCCAGCCTTCGCGACGTTCGACGAACGGGCGCGGATCGTCGGCGGCGACCTGCGCGCCTTCGTATTCGAACATCACCTCGCCGGTGAGCTCGACGCCGCCCTCGCGCGCGAGGTCGGGTGCGTCGAGCGTGAGGCGCGGCCGCGGCGGGACGTCGTGGCGCGCCGACTCGAACGGCCCTTCGATCACGAAGCGCTCTTCGCCGCGCGAGATCTCGCGCAGCAACTCGCTGCGGTCGCTGGCGGGCACGCGCAGCGGGCCTTGTTCGAGCACGGAGCGCACCCAGGCGAGATCTTCGATGCGCTCGAGCTTGCCCAGGCGCTCTTCGAACACGACCCAGCCGCCGCCGACCACGCCGATCAGCGCGCCGAGCGGTTCGCGCTCGTCGCCGCGCCGCAGGTGCGCGCTGACGACCAGCTCGCTTGCATCGGGCGCTTCGTGGATCACGCGCTCGACGTTCCACGCCGGCTCGAGGTCCAAGCGCAACGCGCCCGCGGATTCGCGGCCCAGGCGCGTCCAATTCAGCACGCCGGCCTGCGCCAGGCGCGGGAACAACACGTCGCACAGCTCGGGCGAGAGCAGGAACTGACGCGAGGTTTCGAGCGTGTCGTCGTCGCTCTCGTAGGGTTGCGCGGACCGCAGCAGCTCGAGCGCGCGTCGATCCTCGGCGCGCAGCCGGGCGTCGAGCGGCTCCGCGAAGGGCGCGAACGGCAGGAAGCGCGACCACGTGCCGCTCTTGCGCGGCGTACTGCGGCGCGGCTCGATCACCGCGACGCCTTCGTCGAGCTTGCGGTCCAGGCGCAGGAACCAGTTGACGCGCACGCCGACCGCCGGCGGCTCGGGCGCGGCGCCCTTGACGCGAATCTCCGCCAGTCGCGCGCGCCACTCGCCCAGGCGCACGAGCCGACCGCCGCTGAGCGACTCGCGTTTGGCGCCTTCCACGCGCCAGCCGGCGCGGTCGACCATCAGCAGCACGGCCCACAGGTGTTGGCAGCGGCCGCCGGAAGCGGCGATCGAGCACGAGCAACTCGAGGTCCAGTTCAGGCGTGCGTCCGCTTCGAGCGCGGTGGCCTGGGCGCCCGACTTCTCGCGCACGCTGGCGCGCACGAAGGTCGGTCCCACGGACTCGATCTGCACGCGGCTGGCGTGGAAGTCGTCGTCGCCTCGCACGCGCGAGGAAACGTCGAACGAGCCGGCCAGCAGCTCGGGCAGTCGGGCGAAAGGGGAGTCCGCGCTCATGTTTTGGGTCGGGCAGTCTGGCGCAGAGGCGGCGCGGATCAACGCACTATCGCCACCCATAGCCCGTCGCCCACCGGAACGATCACCTTTTCGAGCCGATCGCAGCGCGCCATGAGCTCGTTGAAGGCGCGTACGTGGGGCACGTCCGGATCGGTCGGATGCGCGTCGAGCAACTGCCCGAAGGCGAAGGCATTGTCGACCAGGAGCAACCCCCCCGGGCGGACGATGCGCAGGGCCTGCTCTAGGTAGAGGGGGTAACCGGCCTTGTCGGCGTCGACGAACAGCGCGTCGGCCGAGTGGTCCGCGAACGTGGGCAGCACGGCGGCGCCGGGGCCGAGCAACACCTCGACGGTCGCCTGCGGCGCCGCGCGGGCGATCCACTCGCGGGCGAAGGCGGCGTGGTGCGCCGAGACCTCGATCGTTCGCACGCGCCCGCCGGGGCCGAGCGCGCGCGCCATGACGAGCGCCGAATAGCCGGCGAGCGTGCCCACTTCGACGACTTCGCGCGCGCGGGCGGCGCGCAGCAGGATCTGCAGCAGGCGCGCCTGTTCCGGGGCGATCCAGATCGCCGGAATCCCGGCCGCGCGAGCCGCGTCCTTGAGCTCGCGCAGGAGCGCGTCCTCAGCTTCGCAGTGCGCCCGGATGTAGTCGAAGTGCGCCGCGCTGACCGGGGTGGATTCGTGGGACATGTGGGGGAGCGTACGGGGCGTGCGGCTGCGACTCCCCCAGCCGCTGGGCCGCGGCGCGGCGGCCGCGGGTTGCGGATGGTCGCGGCAGCACTGCTGCAAGCCGGGTGTCGGTGGGGTGACGCCGGCGCATCAGCCTAAGGCCGGGCCTCATCCTCGCTTCACGCTGTCCTCATAAAGACGCGTCACCGTGCGCCACCTTCATCAAGGCCCCGAAACGTCCCGTGTCTACCCCGCACAACTCGGGGCCAGTCGGTCTGGCCGCCCCCGCCCTGTGAACGCGCCCGCCCTCGTTCTGCTCGCGCCGTTGGCGATTTGCTCCGTAGCGTCCACCGCGGTCGCCCAGGAAGTCGGCGCCATCCGCGGCGTGATCTTCGACGCGGATTTCAACGCGCCGCTTTCGGGTGCGCAGGTGTTGATCGTGGAGACCGGCGCCAAGTCCCTCAGCGACGAGCAGGGCGCGTACTCCGTGCAAGAGCTTCGCCCGGGCAAGTACACCCTGGTCATCTCCAAGGACGGCTACGTCCGCCAGGTGCGCACCGACGTGGTGGTGATCGGCGGCCAACTGACCGACCTCGACGTCCAACTCGCCGGTGAATTCACCGACATGGAGGAGTTCGTCGTCGAGGATCTGCTCAAGATGGACACGGGCAGCGAAGTCGCGCTGCTCGACCTCAAGCTCGAGAGTCCGGCGTTGCTCGACTCGGTGGGCGCTGAGCTGATGAGCCGCGCAGGCGCGGGCGACGCCGCCAGCGCGCTGCGTTTGGTGGCCGGCGCGACCGTTCAAGACGGCAAATACGCGGTGATTCGCGGGCTGCCGGACCGTTATGTGAGCTCGCAACTCAACGGCGTGCGCCTGCCGACCGCCGACGAGGACAAACGCGCAGTCGAGCTCGACCAGTTCCCCTCCGCGGTGATCGAGAGCATCCGCGTCTCGAAGACCTTCACGCCTGACCAGCAGGGCGACGCGTCCGGCGGCGCTGTCGACATCCGGCTGCGCGGAGTGCCCACCGAAGCCGTGGTGCAGATGAGTTCGCAGCTGGGCTACAACTCGCAGGCTTTCGGCAAGAGCGACTTCCTTTCGTATAAGGGCGGCGGGCTCAATTTCTGGGGCCGCGACGACGGCGACCGCCGCCTGCAGGCCATCGGCGCGCCCTGGAGCGGCGCCGTCGGAGTGTCGGAGACCGACGCGCCGATCGACAACAAGTGGAACCTGGCGGCGGGCGGCAGCCGCGAACTGTCGGACGGCTGGAAGCTCGGCGTGTTCGGCACGTTCTTCTACGAGCGCGACAGCTCCTTCTTCAAGAACGGCCGTCAGGACTCGTGGTGGGTGACCTCGCCCGGCGCTCCGATGTCGCCGGAAACGAACCAGGGCGCTCCCGCGCTCAGCGACTTCCGCACACAGCTCTTCGACGTCGATCAAGCGTCGCAGTCGGTGCAGTGGGGCGGAATGGGCCTGCTGGGTTTGGAGAGCGAGAACCACAAACTCTCACTCGCATTCCTCCACACGCGCACAGCAGAAGACGTCGCGACCCTCGCCACGGACACGCGCGCCAAGCAGTATTTCTTCCCCGGCTACGACCCCAACGATCCGACCACGCCTGGGCACACCGAGCTGGACCAGGCGCCTTACCTGCGCCTCGAGACTTTGGAGTACACCGAGCGCACGGCGAGCAGCTTGTTGCTCAACGGCGTCCACAAACTGCCGACGTCGGATTTCGCCGTTGGCGCGTTGCGTTTCAGCAAGCCGGAACTCGATTGGACGCTGTCAGCGAGCGAAGCGACCATGCGCCAGCCCGACAAACGCGTGTTCGGCGGCGTGTGGCGGCCGGAGTTCGACGAAGGCATCCCGGGCATTCCTCCGACGCCAGCCGGTTGGCAGCCGTACAAGCCTGCGGCGAACTTCACGATCGGCAACCTCCAGCGCATCTTCAAAGCCATTGACGAGGAGTCCAGGCAGGGCTCGCTCAATTTGAAGCTGCCGTTCGAACAGTGGAGCGACAACACGGGCTACGTGAAGGTCGGAGCGTTCGCTGACAGCGTCGAGCGCACGTTCGACCAGAACACGTTCAGCAACTTCGGTCAGAACTCGGGCTTCGTCGGAGATTTCGACGACTCGTGGAGTTCGGCGTTCCCGGGCCTCGGGCAGCCGATCACCGATTCGCAGGAAGACGTCGACTACCGCGGATCGATCGACCTGCGCGCGGCCTACGGCATGTTCGATCTGCCGTTCAACGAGCAGGTCTCGTTGGTGGCGGGTGCACGCTTCGAGTCCACCAAGATCGGGATCGTCAACGACCCCGAGAGCTTCGCACTGTGGTTCCCCCCTGGCGCGACCGCGCCGATCACGCTGGTTCCCGGCGCCGCCGACGTGGTCTTCGAGCAAGACAACGTGCTTCCCGCGATCGGCCTGAATTACGAGCCGATGGAGCGTTTGATCCTGCGCGCGGCTTTCTCGCAGACGGTCGCGCGTCAGACGTTCAAGGAACTCACTCCGATCATCCAGCAGGAGTACCTCGGCGCGCCGATCTTCATCGGCAACCCGGGCCTGCAGATGAGCGACGTCACCAACTACGACCTGCGCGTCGACTACACGCCCTACGACGGCGGCTTCCTCTCGGCGTCCTGGTTCTACAAGGACATCGAAGATCCGATCGAGTACGTCCAGCAATTCATCGGCTACAACTTCACGACGGCCGTCAATTACCCCGACGGGCGCTTGAGTGGCTTCGAGCTCGAGGCGCGCCAGGATATCGGCCACTTCTTCGACGCCGCGGCCGGTTGGTCGGTGGGCGCCAATGCAACGCTGATCGACTCGGAGGTGACATTGCCCGCGGCCGAGGCTGCCGCGTTCGATCTTCCGAACATCCAGGCGCCGATCTCCTCGCGCGACATGACGAACGCGCCGGAGAGCCTGCTCAACCTGTACCTGCTGTACGACCTCCCTGTCACCGGCACGCAGGCCGGCCTGTTCTTCACGCGCCAGGGCGACACGCTCGTCGCCGGCGCCACTCAGTCGCTGGGCAACTTCATCCCCAGCATCTACGCCAAGAGCGTCAGCACGCTCAATTTCAGTCTGTCGCAGAAGCTCGGGAAGTACTTCACGCTCCAATTCCAGGCGCGCAACCTGACCAACCCCGACATCGAAGAAGTCTTCCGCTCGGAGTACATCTCGAGCGACGTCACGCGCCGCCTGTTCACACGCGGCATCGACATGTCTCTCACGCTCGGCGCGCGCTTCAGTTTCTAGCCGCTCCGACCGGACCCCTCGACCAGGAATCCCACGTCATGAAGTCACGTACCAAACTCCTCGACAGCCGCGCAGCGCGCGCGGCGGCGCTCGCCCTCGGCGCGGCGTGCCTGCTCGCGCCCGCGGCCATTCCGCCTGCTCAGGAGGGCGAACTCGTGGGCGACGCCCGCGCGCTGCTCCAGGAGTGGGTCGAGACGCGGCGGCAGATCTCGAAGGAACGGAGCGACTGGGCTCTGGCCAAGGACCTGCTCGAGAGCCGAATCGCGTTGATCGAGGGCGAGATCGGCGCGGTGCGCAATCGCACGGCGGAGATCCAGGCCGACATCGCCAAGACCGACAAGAGCCGCGCAGAGATCGAGGCCGACAAGGTGCGCTTCGCGGCGACCAGCGCGGAACTCGCCAGCGCGCTCGTCGGTTTGGAGGAGCGCACTCGGGCTCTGGTTCGACGCCTGCCGGTGTCGGTGCGTGAGAAACTCGCGCCGATCAGCCAGAGTCTCCCGAAGGACGCGGCCAGCGCAGATCCCAACAAGCTGAGCGAGCGCTACCTCACGGTGGTCGCGATCCTCAACGAGGTCAACAAGTTCAACCGCGAGATCCGGGCCGAGAGCGAGATCCGCGAGTTCGACAACGGCTCGAAGATCGAGGTCACGACGCTCTACATCGGCCTGGGGCAAGCCTACTACGCCAGCGGCGACGGCAAGACCGCCGGTTACGGCGTTCCGAGCGAGGACAGCTGGACCTGGATCCCCGCGAATGACCAGGCGGCCGAAATCGTCGGCGCGATCGAGATCCTCACCAAGGGCGCCGACGCCCGCTTCACCAACCTTCCCATCCGTCTGCAGTGACTCCGAGGAGGATCGCCATGAAGCTCACCCAAACCATCCTCGCTCGGTTCGCCGCGCTCACGCTGTTCGCCGCGCCGGTCTTTGCGCAGGGCGCCGAACCCGCCAAGACCGAAGGCGCGACGCCCTCGTTCGACGACGCTCGCGGAACGGTGCGACGCCAACTCGACGAGTCGATTCAAGAGATCAATCGCCTGCGCGAAGAGATCACCGCCGAGCGGCTGCCGCTCAATCGGCGCTTGAGCGAAGTCGAGGCCGAACTCGGCCGCGCCCGCACCGAGAGCCAGCAAGTGTCGCGCAGTCTCAACGCCGGCACCTTGGCGATGACCAACGCCAAGAGCGAGCTCACCAAGCTGCAGGAGCAGGAGCGCTACCTCTCGGGGTTGCTCTCCGACTACGTGCGCAAGTTCGACTCGGCGCTGCACATCGCCGAGCTCAAGCGCTACGCCGAGGTGATCAGCGCTGCGCAGCTCGCGCCCGAGAACAAGAACCTCGACTCTCAGGCGATCTTCCGCACTCAGGTCGGCCTCGTGACCGCGTCGCTGGGCCGGCTCGAGGAGGCGCTGGGCGGCGCTCGCTACGAAGGCTCCGCCGTCGACGGGCTCGGCGTCGTGCGCCAGGGCGCGTTCGTGCAGGTCGGCCCCGTGGTGCTGTTCCGTTCCGCCGACGGATCCACAGTCGGCACGGTCGACGAGCGCCTGGGCTCTCAGGAGCCGACGGTCTTTCCGTTCTTCGATGCCGAGGACTTGGCCGACGCATCCGCGTTGTGCGTCAACGGTCAGGGGCGCTTCACGCTCGACCCGACGATGGGCAACGCGCACAAGATGGCCCAGACGGAGGAGACGCTCTGGGAGCACATCATCAAGGGTGGTCCCGTTATGTGGCCGATCCTCGGTTTGGCGGCCGCGGCGCTGATCGTGGTTCTCTACAAGTGGGCTTACCTCGCAATGCAACGCACGCCGTCGAAGGCTCAACTCGATGAGGTGCTGGCGGCGGTCGGGCAGGGCGACATCAATGCGGTGCGCGAGAAGGTGGCGAACCTGCGCGGGCCGGTGGGGCAGATGCTGGCCATCGGCGCCGAGCACATCCGCGAGCCTCGCGAACTGATCGAAGAGGCGATGTACGAGTCTGTGCTGACGTCGAAGCAGAAGCTGCTTGGCATGTTGCCCTTCGTGGCGATCTCGGCTTCCTCGGCGCCGCTCCTGGGACTGCTCGGCACGGTGACGGGCATCATCAACACCTTCACCCGCATCACGGTTTTCGGATCGGGTGACGTCAAGTCGCTGTCCGGCGGCATCTCCGAGGCGCTCATCACGACGGAGTGGGGACTGATCGTCGCCATCCCCGCTCTGTTGCTGCACGCCTTCCTCACCCGCAAAGCGCGCGGAATCATCGGCCAGATGGAGTCCGCCGCGGTCGCGTTCGTGAACGAACTGAGCCGCTCGAAGCTCGAAAAGCCGGCGGCCCACAAGGCGCCTGAGCGGAAGCCGACGCCGGCCAAGGTCTGAGCCTCGGAACCGCCATCGCGTACGCCATGCAATCCGTCGTCGACTACGTCAGCTCGCTTTGGGACCAGGCGCTTCCGATCTGGTCCGCCGGCGGCTGGGCCATGCCGCCCATCGCGATCATCGCCTTTGCGATGTTCGGCATGGGCGCGCACATCTGGCTGAATCTGCGCTACGCCGGCTTCATGCAGGCGCCCGAGTCGCGTTGGCGCACTTGGCTCAACGCACCAGATCAAGGGCGCGGCCCGGTTGGCCGTCTGATCAAGTCCGCACTGTCGTCTCACAGCCTCGAAGACGCCGCGCAAGCCTTTGATGAGGTTCGCGGCGCGCAGACGGGCGCGTTCGAGCGCGACCTGCGTGTCATGAAGATCTGCGTGAGCGCCGCGCCCCTCGTCGGGTTGCTCGGGACTGTCACGGGCATGCTCGCCACGTTCGACGCGTTGGCCAACGGCTCCGGCGGCGAAAAGACCATGGGGATGATCGCCGCGGGCATCTCCGAAGCGTTGATCACGACCGAAACCGGCCTGGTGATCGCGCTGCCTGGCCTGTTCTTCCAGTACTTCCTGAGCCGTCAATTCGAGCGCTACAAGGCGTATCTGGCTCACCTCGAGACGGTCTGCAGTCTCGAGCTCTATCGCCGCTCCGGTGGCCAAGTCGCCGCTTAGAGGACCACAAGCATGGGACGTTTTCGCGATTCGGGATCGGACGAAGAAGGCGAGCCGGGGATCGACATGTCCCCGATGATGGACTGCATCTTCATCCTGCTCATCTTCTTCATCGTCACCACGACCTTCGTCGAGGAGACCGGTGTCGAAGTCGACAAGCCGCAGGCGGCCTCCGCCGTCAACCTGGAGAAGACCAGCATCCTCATCGCCCTCACCGCGGGTGGACAGGTGGTCTACGGCGGTCAGGACATCGGTCTGGGCGGCGTTCAGTCGCTCGTGCGCCGCACGCTGGCGAAGGACCCTGCGGTCCCCGTCATCATCCAAGCCGACGCGCAGGCTCAATCGGGCCAGCTCGTGCGCGTGATCGACGAGGCCAAGCTCGGCGGCGCACAGAAGGTCAGCATCGCCACTTCCGCGGCGCGCGGATGAACGCTTCCGCGCAGCACTGAACATGGACGGACGCAGCACGCTTCTCGGTCGTTTGGCGCACTCCGCCGCTGTCACTCTCGGCGGCGCGGTGCTGACGGCGTTGTTCTTCATGCTGCTGCCGCTCATTCAAGCCATCACGCAGCCCGCAGGCGCCGACACGCTGGTTCGCGCGGCGGACACGGCCGAGCCGGAAAAACCTCCCGAGATGGAGGAGACCGAAGAGCCCGAGGAAGAACCGGAGCAGGAGCAAGAACCGCCGAAGCTCGCCGACGAGCCGCAGCCCCAGGATCTCTCGTCGATCGAGAGCGCGTTGAACGCGACGATCGGCGGCGACGGTTGGGGCGGCGCGGGCGCGATCAGCTTCCAGTTGCCCGGAGCGACGCAGGGTCCGGTGCAATTCGAGGAGATGTTCTCGGCTGACGACCTCGATCAGAAGCCGCGGGTCATCTATCAGCCCAGCCCTGTCCTCGATGCGAAGCTGCGTAAGCACACGCCGGGCAAGGTGCTGATCATCTTCGAAGTCGATCCCAACGGACGTGTCGTCGACCCGAAAGTGCAGTCCAGCACAGACCCTGCGCTCGAGCGGCCGGCGCTCGCCGCGGTGAAGCAGTGGAAGTTCGAGTCCGGCAAGCGCAGGGGCAAGGCCGTGCGTTTCCGCATGCGCGTCCCGATCACGTTCCCCGAACTGTGAGCTCGCTCAAGTGAATTCTGGTGCCATGAAGAAAATCGCCGCTATCAGCCTGTGTGCGTCTGTGCTCGTCGCCTGCGCGACCAACGACGCCGCGAAGAAGAAGGACCGCCCGGTTCGGCTCGTGCCGGACATCGATCTGCCGAGCGAGCCTCGCGATCCGAACGCGCCGCGACCGTCGCCGCTGCCGCCCGGGGCGAACGACTTGACCAACGAAGACCTGGCGCGCCGTTTCGCGGCGCAACTCAAGGTCGAATCCGCGGCGCAGCCCGCGCTGTTCGACGACAACGACTCGGATGCCGCGTTCTGGAGCGACCCCGATGTGCGGCGGCGTTTCAACGAGAGCTTCATCAGCGAGACGGACATCGAGCCCAAGTACAACCCGATCGAAGCCGACCTGATCCAGCAGGTGCTGGATCTGATGAGCAACGAGAAGGTCGACGAAGCCATCGCGCTCATCGAACAGAACCGTGGGCCGGCGGCCAGCGCGGCGCTCGACGCGAATCTGGGGGTGATTCGCTTCACCCGCAACGAGTTGCCCGAGGCGATTGCCTGCTACGAGGCCGCCGTCGCCAAACACCCGAAGTTCCGGCGCGCTTGGAGCAATCTCGGCGCCGCGTACTTCCGGCTCGGCAAGTACGCCGAAGCGATTCCGGCCCTGACGCGCGCCATCGAAACCGGCGCCGTGAACGGCCTGAATTTCGGCTTCCTCGGTTACTGCTACCTGACGGTCGAAAACAGCCTGTCGGCCGAGTCTGCGTACCGCATGGCGCTGCTGCTCGACCCCAAGACCGAGGACTGGAAGCTCGGCCTCGTGCGCTGCTTCTTCAAGCAACGCCGCTACGCAGACGTGGTGGCCTTGACGGGCGAGTTGCTCGCAGCGAAGCCCGAACGCGCCGACCTCTGGCAAATGCAGGCGAGCGCCTACGCTGGGCTCGGCCAGCCGATGCGCGCCGCCGAGAACTACGAGTTCCTCGAGCGGCTCGGCAAGCTCGACGCGGCCAGCTTGCTCAACCTCGGCGACATCTACATCAACGAAGAGCTGTTCGACCTCGGCGTCGGCGCTTATTCGCGTGCGATCGCCGCGGACGTTTCGGTGGGTTCGGCGCGCCCAATTCGTGCGGCACGCTCGCTCGTCGGACGCGGGGCTTCACGCGAGGCCGGCGAGTTGATCGCCGCCATCGAAGCCGCCTTTCCGCAACTCGAGGTCGAGCCGCGCAAAGAACTGCTCCGGCTGCGTGCGCGACTGGCGGTGGCTTCGGGCGGCGGCGCAGAAGAAGCGCTTATCCTCGAGGAGATCGTCCAACTCGATCCGCTCGACGGGCGTGCGCTGATCGACCTCGGCAAGTACTACGGCGCGCAGGGCGACGTCGAACGCGCGATCCTGTACTTCGAACGAGGCGCCGGCATCGAGGCGTTCGAGGCCGACGCCAAGGTCGGGCACGCGCAGCTCCTGGTTCAGAAGCAACGTTACGCGGAGGCGCTGCCGCTCCTGCGCCGCGCGCAGACGCTCAAGCCGCGCGAGAACATCCAGAAGTTCCTCGAAGAGGTGGAGCGCGTGTCGCAGTCCAAGGGCCAATAAGGCCCTCTTCTGCAGCGAACCTCGCCGCCCCAGGACGCGTACGGCGCCCTGGGGCGGCGCTGTCTTTATGAAGATGCGGACAACGTCGCGTGCGGCGCTGGAGCCGCGGCACGCCCCTGCAATCCAATTTCCTGCGGGGCAGCTTCCACGGAGGCGCGTTGCGGCGCTCTGGCGCGGCGCCGGCGCCGCAGCAGAGCATTCACCCTCGCTTCACGAGAGCCCTAAGAAGCGCGCCTACCTTGCTCGCCGTCAAAGCAGAACAGCCGTGGGGACGGGCTCCACGGACCCTCTGCCTCGACTCCGTTTCGTCCCGCTCAGGAGCAGACATCCGTGCGTAGCTTCAACAACGTTCTCGCCATCGCGATGGCGGCCGCCGCCATCTCCGGCGCTGCCTCGGCCCAATGGGTCGAGTGCGCGCCGAACACCGGCAACTGCAACATCAACGCCAACATCACCACCTCTGTCACGCTCTACAAGAGCAACGTCTACAACCTGGTCGGACAGATCTACGTCGCGGGCGGCGCGACGCTGACGATCGAGCCGGGCACGGTCATCGCCTCGACGGCCAACGCCGGCGGCAGCCTCGCGGTCACGCGCGGTTCGAAGATCATCGCGATCGGCACGAAGGAAGAGCCGATCATCTTCACGTCGACCAACGACGTCGCGACTTGGGTCGGCGGCGATCCCAAGACGGGAACGTGGCGCGCTGTCGCCAACGAGTGGGGCAACCTCACCGTGATGGGCAACGCTTACGTCTCCGAGAACGCCCTGCCCGCCAACACCCCGACTCCGAACGCGTTGAACCGCGCGAACATGGAAGGCCTCACCACGGGCCCCGCGTTCGACCAGTACGGCGGCGGCAACGACGACGACGACAGCGGTTCGCTCAAGTACGTCTCGATCCGCTACACGGGCAAGGTCGTCGGCCTCGGCAACGAGCTCAACGGCATCTCGCTCGGCGGCCTCGGCCGCGAGACCGACATCAGCTACATCGACTTGATGAACAACGTCGACGACGGCTTCGAAATCTGGGGCGGCACGGCGAACTTCAAGTACATCAACGTCTGGAACATGGGCGATGACTCCATCGACATCGACCAGGGTTGGCGCGGCAAGGCGCAGTTCCTGAACATCGTCCAGGGCTACAGCACGGTCGCCGGTTCGGGCTCGGGCGTTGGCGACAACATCTTCGAGACGGACGGCGCCGAGCAGTGCGACTACCAACCGGTCACGACCGGCGTGATCTACAACGTCACCGCCATCGGCCAGCCGAACGGATCGGCGTCGGCGGACCACGGCACCGCGTGGCGTGACAACGCGCGTATCCAGTACCGCAACGCGATCTTCATGGATCTCGGCGAGCGCTTGGTCGCGTTCGACAACATCGACGGCGACGGCGGCCTGGGCTACGGCTGCAACGGCACCCTCTCGTGGGCCAACACCTGGACGACGGACTACAACGCCGTTCCGGCCTACCCCTTCAGCGACCCGGTCGCGCCGATCCCCGGCTTCTACTCGGCTCAGACGAGCGGCAAGCTCAACGAGATCAAGGACTCGGTGTTCTTCAACAACAACAACGCCGCGGCCTACACCGAAGCGATCGCCCGTGGCGTCGTGACCTCGAGCGCCCCTGGCGTGTCGGTCGTCAACGACAACAAGGTCGCCTCGCTCTCGCCGATCACCTCGATCACGCGCGGCCCGCTCGTCAGCATCGCCGGCCTCAACATGACCCCGGTCATCGGCCTCGACGCCCGTCCGGCGAATGACGCTGTCACGAGCGTCGGCGCCGCCCCGAACGACGGCTTCTTCACCGTCGCTCAGTACCGCGGCGCCTTCGCTCCGAACGAAATCCCGTGGACCGTCGGTTGGACCGCCGCCTACGCGTTCGGCTACGTCAAGGTCCCGGCGCCGGTCGCGTACTGCACCGCCGGCACCACGACGAACGGCTGCATCCCGTCGATCTCGGGCACGGGCACGCCGAGCGCGAGCGCTGGCTCGGGCTTCTCGCTGAACGTCGCCAACGTCGAAGGCGCCAAGCAGGGCCTCTTCTTCTACAGCGTCTCCGGCCGCACGGTCGCGCTGTGGAACGGCAACAGCTTCCTGTGCATCAAGGCCCCGACGCAGCGCTTCGGCAACCAGGTCTCGGGCGGCACTGCGAATCTGTGCAACGGTTCGTTCACGGCTGACTGGAACCTCTACATCTCCAACGCGCCCCTCGCGCAGGGTCAGCCGTTCATCGGTTGCGAGACGGTCCAAGCCCAGGCTTGGTTCCGCGACCCGCCGGCCGGCAAGAGCACGAACCTCTCGAACGCTCTCGAGTTCTACGTCGCTCCGTGACCTCGGCGCACAGCTGAGATTCGCTTCTCACTCTGGCCCCGCGTCCGTCGTAGAGACGGGCGCGGGGCCGCTTCATCGGAGTCGCAACTCCTGAGTTCGCTCCTGCTCCACCGCACGCTCGTCTGCCTTAATCTTCACGCCATGAACTCCTGCCTCGTATTCGCCGCGCTCGCCCTCTCGCCTGTTTTCTGCTTCGCGGCCGTGAAGCCTCAATCACCGTCGACTCCGGCCGGCGCTGTCACGGTTCAAGCCGATCCCGCCGCCAAGCTTGCGGATGCGCCGCTCGCGGCGCCGCGCGCGGAACTCCTGCGCCTGGCGTTCGAAGCAGCCAGCGCGATGCCGGTCAACCCGCACATCAAATCGCGCTCGAAGTCTCAAGAACTCGCGGTCACCACCTGTGTTGAGTTGAATCAGGCCAAGACCGCCTTCGCATTCAGCGAGCGCATCGAGAACTGGCGCCGCGGCGCGGCCTTCGCCGAGCTCGCGCTGCACTGCGTGCGCAGCGGCGGCGAGGCCGCGGTGACCGACCGGCTGATCGACCTCGCCTACGCGGAAGCGGAAGCGCCGGCGGAGGAGCTCGGCCAGGATTGGCGGCGCGACCGCATTCGCTCGAAGATCGCGCAAGCACTGATGCTGCGCGGCGAAGTCGAAACCGCAGCGATCTTCAAGGCCGGGCTCGAAGACGCCGAGGCCGGCAAACTCGCGGCGTTCGAGGCCGGTCTGATGCCCGACGAGCGTTTCGACGGCTTCTTGAGCGTGCTCGAACACGGCGTCGCCGCCGGCAACTTCGACATGACGCTCTACGCCATGTCGGCGGTGCGAGAGATGTACCGCCGCTTCTATTCGAGCGCCGAGCGCCGCGCGATCCTGGAGCGCAAGCTCGAAGTACTGTGGGTGAAGTCGCCGATCGCACTGCGCGCCGAGACGCTGCTTTCGTTCGCCCAGACCGCGGCGGACAACGCCGACAAGGACAACGGCGTCGCGCTGCTCGAGCGCGCGACGAAGCTCATCGACGGCGCGAACTGGACGGCGCAACAGTTCGCGGAAGTGATGGGGGCCACGGCGCGCTGCCAAAAGACGCTGGGCCAGGCGGACGCCGCGCGTGCATCGCTCCGACGCGCCGAGGACAAGTTCGCCGCCGAGCGTGAGTCGATCTGGAACTTCGAACGCGCCGCGGTTCTGCGCCCGATCGCCCTGGCCCAGGCCGCGATCGGCGATTCGGCCGCTGCGCTCGCCACGTTCCGCCGCGCCTTCGACGACGGCGCCGAGAACCCCAACGGACGGCCGCGCGCCGAGGACCTCACCGCGACCTGCTGCGCGCTCGCCCAGAGCGGGCTCGAACCCGGTGAGGAGCTGATGAAGCGCGTGCGCGAGATCCGCGCGGGCCTCAAGGCGCCCTGGTAGCGAGTTCTCCGCGCGCTACAGTCCCGTCCGCCGCTCGGTCGACGGGCGGAGTCTCATGAAGCGCGTCCTCGTCGCACTCGTCGTTGTGCTCGTCGCTTGGTTCGGCGGCAAGGCGCTCTACCGCGCGCTCGTCTCCGACGAGACGCGGATCCGCTGGGTGCTCGACGACATGTGCGAAGGCTTCGCGGCGACGCGCATGAATCCGGTCACGGCCGGTTTGGCGACCGATTGGTTCGACGACGCGCTCGGCGCCGACCGCGAGCTGGTGAAGGCCGGTTTGGCGTCGCTGTTCTTCGAGCGGCGCGAGGACGGACAGGGCTTCCCGTACCGCGTGGAGTGGCGCAGCGCCGCTGGCCCGACGGTCGACACGAGCGGGGAGGAACCGACGGCGCGCATGGAGCTCGAAGTCGAGTTCTTCCGGCGCAAGGGCGCGGAGGACAACTCGATTTGGAAGGCCAAGGTCGACGCGCAGTTGCGCAAGCGCGACGGCGAGTGGCGCTTCTTCCGCACGCACACGACGACCGTCGACGGCCGCATGCCGCGCTGAGCTGAAACGAAACTCAGCGGATCACGAGCGGCTCGCTCGAAGCGCACAGGAATGCGCCTGAGTACGCCATCACCCAGCTCCGACGTGGGCGGCGCGCGCCGTGAAGGTGGAAGTCCGCGTCGTAGCGACGCGCGGCGCCGAGCAGCAGATCGCCGAGGCCGTCGCCGTCGAGATCACCCGCGCGCGCCACGCTTGCGCCCGCCCACAACGTCTCACCCGCCCAGCGCAGCTCGCGGATCAAGCCGCCGTCCGAGCCGCGGTGGAGTCGGCCGATCGTCGCCGTGTTCGTGGACTCCGATGCGAGCAGCAGCAGTTCGGACCGGCCGTCGCCGTCGAGGTCGCCGACTCCCATGGCGCGCGTCATGTGGCCCGCGGGCAGCGTCAGGCGCAGGTGTTCGTTGTTTGCGCCGCGCGTGAGCACGACGGCGAACTCGCCCGTGCGCGCGAGCACGTCGTCGAGGCCATCGCCGTCGACATCTCCCGCGGACTCGACGTCGCCCCACGCCGCCGTCGCGTTCGTGCGGAGCACCGCGCCGTTGCGCCCGCTCAGCAGCGCCAGTTGTGGCGTTCCGTCCCGCGGAGTTGCGAGGCACACGAACTCGGCCGCTCCATCGGAGTGCTGGTCGCCCAAGCGCGCCAAGCGCACGTCGTCCGCCGTGTCGGGGGCGAGCGCTTCCGCGAGCTGCGTCGACCACAGCGCGACGCCGTCGACGCCGCGTTCGGCGCGCGCACGCACCGCGCCGCGGCCGTAATCGACCACAAGCACGAGGTCCGCGCGCCCGTCGCCGTCGAGATCTCCCGCCCCACGCCCGATGAGCGTCGTTCCCGCCTCAGCGAGTTCTCGCACGGCCGGCGTCGCGATCGTGACAAGGCGCCTCGGCGAACTCAGCACGAGCAACTCCCCGCGCCCATCGTCGTCCGTGTCGCCCGCGCTCACGACCCACGGGCGTTGGTCGAGAAAGGACCCGAAGTGCAACTCGCGACTCCAGGTCGCGACAGACTCTCCGTCCGATCGGAACGCTTCGAAGCGTTCGACTCTGCCGAACGCACTGTCCTCGATCGCCACCACGACCTCGTTCGCGCCGTCGCCGTCAGCGTCGAAGGGCTCGAACAGCACGAGCGGACTCCTGCCGTGGCCATCCAACCCGTCGGTGCGGGCGAGGAACAGTTGCCCCTCGGACCGCGAACGCGGCAGCTCGGTCCAGGTGTACGCCCACCACGCTCCGACAAGGCACGCAAATCCGCCGACCAAGCTTGCGAACAACCGCACGTGCGAGCGCAACTCTTCTCGATTGCGTCGCCGAGTCCGCTCCGACCAGGTCTCAGCGGCCGTGGACGCATACGCGGTGCGAGCGCTCGTCATGCACTCGAGTCTCAACCAACGCGCTCGAGCGCGCAATCGGCCCCGCTCAGCGGATGCCCAGGCGCTCGACCGCGAGGTCGACGATCTCGTTGACGAGCTGCACGTGGCTCATTCCGGCGGCGCGCGCCGCCATGGCGAGTTCGCTGTCCTTTTCGAGGTAGCACGAGGCGTTCACCTCGAGCACGTAAATCTCGCCCGTGTCGGTGACGCGCATGTCGACACGCCCGTAGTCGCGCACGCGCAGTGCGCGGTAGGCGCCGAGCGCCACGCGCTGCACCTTGGCGCGCAACTCGTCCGGCAGATCCGCGAGCACCGTCTTCGTGCCCTTGTATTCCGCGCTGCGTGTCTTCCACTTCGCCTTGCCGGTCATGATCCGCGGCGCGCCTTCGGGCAGGCCCGAGAAGTCGACCTCGATCGGCGGCAGGACCTGCGGTTGCGCGTTGCCGACCACGCCCACGTACAACTCGCGGCCGTCGACGTACTCTTCGACCAGCGCGGCGTCGTTGATCTTGTCGTGGATGGCGAGGATCCGCTTCATCATGTCGCGGATGTTGCTGACCAGCGCGTTGGCCTCGATGCCGATCGACGCGTCCTGGCGCAGCGGCTTGACGAACAGCGGCATGCGCAGGTTGCCGCCGGTCTCCATCTCGCTGTCCTGCGAGAACACGCCGAAGTCCGGGAAGCGGATGTTGTCGAAGGCCAGCAGCTTCTTGGTGATCGCCTTGTCCTGCTGCAGGTAGAACTCGCCCGGGCCGCCGCCGGTGTAGCGCAGGCCGAGCAGGTCGAGCACGGCGACCACGCCCACGGCGCCGTACAGCACCGGACCGAAGCTCTCGCACAGGTTGAAGACCAGGTCCGGCCGCGCGTTGTGCAGGTCGTCGACGAGGCGCTTCAGATCCGGACGAACGGTCGTGATCGTCGCTTCGTGGCCGCCTTCGAGCAGCGCTTCGAGCACTTGGTCGGCGACCGTGTCGTAGGCGACCGGGTCGCTCGCGTACTCGTCGATGAGGATCGTGATGCGCATGCCGTGCGCCGCCCCTGGGGCGCGCCGATGTGGGCGAGCACTCTACCGATGCGGCGGCGCGTTGTCGCGTTCGCACACGGCCGTTGTTGTTGGCGCTCGCGGAGGCGATGTTGGCTGTCCGCACGCGTTCGCGCGCGCGCTGTGTGTCGATGGCCCTTCGACTGATCAAGTCACTCAGTCTGCTCAAGCCCGAGCTGCGCAAGTCGGCGCCCGCGGGGCCCGAACGTTACGTACGTGATCCGAGTGCGCTGCACGGCAACAACCGCGCGCAACTGCTGCGGCGCGGGGCCGAGGCCTATCCGGCCATGCTCGCCGCCATCGCGAACGCGCGACGGAGCGTGCACATGGAGACCTACATCCTGCGCTCCGATGCGACGGGTCGGCGCTTTCAGGCGGCGCTCATCGATTGCGCGCGGTGCGGAATCGCCGTGCGCCTGATGTACGACTCGGTCGGCTCCTACCAGCTCGTCGACGATGAGTTCCTCGCCGAACTGGCCGCTGCCGGGGTCGAGATCGTCGAGTACCGACCGCTCACGCCGTGGCGGCGCACGTTGGTCGAGCGGCTTCAGACGTTGCGCGCAGCGGCGCTGGCGCGCATCGGGCGCGCGCCCCGGGCGCGCCGCGTGCTGTACGAGCCGGGGCACTGGGGCTTCAACCGCCGCAACCACCACAAGATCCTGGTGGTGGACGACGAAGTGGCCTTCACCGGCGGGATGAACATCGGCGACGAGTACGCACCGCCGCCCGAGGGCGGGGACTGGTACGACCTGCACGTGCGCGTCGAAGGGCCCGTGGCCCGCGGGCTCGCGCGCATCTTCCACCGCTCGTGGAGCGAAGCGGGCGGGGAGCTGTTTCCGCAGCCGCTTCCGCCGCTCCACGACCACGCGTTCCGTCCGATGTTGGCGCACACCTGCGACAACTTGGGGCTGGTCCAGCGCTCGCGCATGCACGCTGCCTATCGCCACGCGATTCGACGGTCCCAGCAGCGCGTGAGCATCATGAACGCCTACTTCATTCCCGATCAGCTGCTGCGCTGGGCGCTCGGCGCCGCGGCGAGGAAGGGCGTCAGCGTGCGCGTGGTCGTGCCGGCGCGCTCCGACGTAAAGCTCGCGTGGCTCGCCGGGCGCTACTTGTACGGCCGCCTGCTGCGCGCCGGGGTGCGGATCTTCGAGTACCAGGGCGAGATGCTGCACGCCAAGGCCGGCGTGGTCGACGGCCAGTGGGCCACCATCGGGAGCTTCAACCTCGACCGCCGCTCCATGTTCCACAACCTCGAAGCGGGCGTGGTCGTGCTCGATCGGGAGTTCGCCGGCAGCCTGGAGCGCGAGTTCGAAGAGACCCTCGCGCAGTGCAGCGAGCTGCGCAGCGAGGAATGGTCCCGAAGACCCTGGACCACGCGCTTCGCCGAGTGGTTCGCGCACCTGTTCGCATACTGGTTGTGAATGGAGCGGCTAGCATGCCGCGCCACGAGGAAACCCATGTTCCACAGCAAACTTGTCGCGTTCCTGATCGGTGCCTCCGCGGCCGCGGCGCACGCCCAGACCACGATTCCGGTGCTGATCGTCAGCGGCGCCAACAACCACGACTGGCAGTGGACCTCGCCGTCGCTCGAGCGCATGCTCGAAAATACCGGTCGATTCGAGGCCACGATCACCTACGAGCCCGCCAAGACCCTGGCTGACGCGGCGACGTTGGCCGGCTATCGGGCGGTGGTCCTCGACTACAACGGTCCGCGTTGGGGCGAGCCCGCGGAGTCCAACTTCCTCGGCGCGGTGCGCTCCGGATTGGGCGTGGCCGTGATCCACGCTGCGAACAACGCGTTCGAAGGCTGGACGGAGTACGAGCGACTCGTCGGCGACTGCTGGCGCGACGGAACGGGCCACGGCGCGTTCCACAAGTTCGACCTGAAGATCGTCGACCGCACGCACCCGATCACGGTCGGTTTGGGGGACGTCCTCGGGCATCCCGACGAGCTGTACCACAAGCTCGTGCGCACGCCCGGCGCCGCACACGTCACGCTCGCCACGGCGTTGTCGACGACGCAATCGGGCGGCACCGGACGCGATGAGCCGATGATCCTCGTCGCGAACTACGGCAAGGGGCGGGTGTTCCACACGCCGCTCGGCCACGTCTGGCCCGGCTCGCCGGAATCGCGCGTCAGCCACGAGGATCCGCAGTTCCAGCGGCTGGTCGCGCGCGGCGTCGAATGGGCGGCGACGGGAGCGGTGGCCGACACGCAGGCGCCGGCGCGGGCTGCGCAGGACAAGGTCGCGGCCGAGAAGCCTGCGGCCGAAGGTTGGATCTCGCTCTTCGACGGCAAGTCGCTCGAGCGTTGGCGCGCCTACGCGGGCCGCGGTTACAGCACCAACGGCTGGACCGCCGAGGACGGCTTGCTCGTCAACGGGCGCGGCGGCGACCTGTGCAGCGTGGATCAGTTCGAGGACTTCGAACTCGAATTCGAGTGGCGCGTCGCGGACAAGGCGAACAGCGGCGTGATGTACCGCGTGGTGGAGGGCAAGCAGCCCTCGTGGAACACCGGCGCCGAGTACCAGGTGCTCGACAACGCGTACTTCAGCCAGCAAATCGACTACAAGCACGCTGCGGGCGCGATCTACGACATCTGCCCGGCCGACCCGGCGGTCGCGGCGCGCAAGGTCGGTGAGTTCAACCTCGGCCGCATCGTTGCGCAGGGCGACCGTATCGCGCACTTCCTAAACGGCAAGCTCATCGCGCAGTGCGACCTCGCGTCGGAAGCCGGCAAGGCGGCGCTGAAGGCCAGCAAGTTCGCGGAGATGCCGAACTTCATGAAGTCGCGCCGCGGCCACATCGTGCTGCAGGATCACGGCGACGAGGTCGCGTACCGCAACATCCGCATCCGCCCGCTCCCCAAGCCGACCCCGCTGTTCAACGGCAAGGACCTCAGCGGCTGGACGTTCCATCTTGCAGGGGGCGGTGATCCCGCGCAGACCTGGTCGGTCAGCAGCGAAGGCCACCTGGTCTGCACCGGGAAGCCCGCCGGCTACATCCGCACCGTGAACGACTACACGAACTACGAGCTCGAGTTCGACTGGCGTTGGAATCCCAAGGCGGAGGGAAACCGCAACAGCGGCGTGCTGCTGCGCATGATCGGCGAGGACAAAGTCTGGCCGAAGAGCCTCGAGGCGCAGCTGCAGAGCGGCTCGGCGGGCGACTTCTGGATCATCGACGGGTTTCCCTGCAAGACCGACGAGAAGCGGACGAGCGGCCGCAACTGCAAGCGCCTCGCGCCCGAGGACGTCGAGCGGCCGCTGGGTGAGTGGAACCACTACCGCATCCGCGTGGACGGGGGCAGCGTGACGCTCGAAATCAACGGAGTGGTCGTGAACGCGGCGACCGAGGTGCTCGAGACGGCCGGCAAGATCTGCCTGCAATCCGAAGGCGCCGAGATCCACTTCCGCAACATCACGGTGCTGCCGCTGCAGTAGCGCGGTTCGCACGCTGGAACGCGCCGAGCGCTCGCCGGGCCAGGTGCTCGGCGAGCGCTCGGCCTTTTTCACGCAAACGCCGACGCGTCAGGCGAGGCGAGCAGCGAGGAACGCGGAGATGTCCTCGAGCTCTTCCATGCACACCTCGTGCATCATCGGGTAGGTCTTGAAGTCGACCTTCCAGCCCGCCGCTTCGAGCGCGCGCACCGAGGCCACGCCGCGGTCGTAGGTCACCATCGGATCGTGGCTGCCGTGCACCCACAGGATCGGCGCGTCGCGGTTGGCCGCCGAGGCTTCCTGTTCCAGCGCGTCGCGTTGCACGAGATAACACGACAGCGCGACGATCCCCGCGAGGCGCTCGGCGTGCCGCAGGCCGATGTGCACGGCCATCGCTCCGCCTTGGCTGAACCCGGCGAGGACGATGCGTTCAGCCGGAATTCCTCGGCGAGTTTCGTCGGCGATGAGGCGCTCGATGGAGCGTTGCGTGCGCGCGATGCCTTCGGGGTCGTGGCGCGAGCGCGGGTCGAGGTCGCGGATGTCGTACCAGGCGGGCATGACCATGCCGCCGTTGATCGAGACCGGGATGCGCGGCGCGTTGGGGAACACGAAGCGCACGCCCAGTTCGCGCGGCAGCCCGAGGTGCGGGACGATCGGTTCGAAGTCGTGGCCGTCGGCGCCCAGGCCGTGCAGCCAGATCACGCTGGCGCGGTGAGGGCCTTGGGATTCGACGACAACGCAGTCCAGATTTTCGCTCATCCCGCGCAGGTTACCGTCTTGGCGTGCCCGAGTTGCCCGACATCACCGCGTACAGCGAGGCGCTCGGCGAGCGCATTCTCGGCGCCAGACTCGAGCGCCTGCGGATCGCGAGCCCGTTCCTGCTGCGCTCGGTCGAGCCCGCGCCGAGCGAGCTCGAAGCTCGCGTGGTGATCGCGTTGCGCCGCCTGGGCAAACGCATCGTGATCGAGCTGCAAGGCGAGCTGTTCCTGGTGCTCCATCTGATGATCGCGGGACGCCTGCGCTGGAAGCCGGCGGGGGCCGCGTTGCCCGGCAAGCTCGGCCTCGCCGCCTTCGACTTCTCGAGCGGGACGTTGATCTTGACGGAGGCCGGCTCGAAGCGACGCGCCTCGCTGCACCTCGTGCGCGGCGCACAGCGGCTCAGCGAGCTGGACCCGGGCGGACTCGAGCCGCTCACCGCGACACTCGAAGAGTTCCAGCGCGCGCTGACAGCCGAGAACCACACGCTCAAACGCGCGCTGACCGATCCGCAGCGCTTCAGCGGAATCGGCAACGCCTACTCGGACGAGATCCTGCACGCGGCGCGGCTCTCGCCGCTGACCTGGACGCAGCGGCTCGAGCCCGACGAGATCCGGCGGCTGTTCGAGGCCACACGCGCCACGCTGACGTTGTGGATCGAACGGCTGCGCAGCGAGCGCGCCGGCGGCTTTCCCGAGCAAGTGACCGCATTTCGGCCGGAAATGAGCGTGCACGGCCGCTTTCGCCAGCCCTGTCCGGTGTGCAGCGCGCCCGTGCAACGCATCGTGCACGCCGAGCGCGAGATGAACTACTGCGCGCGCTGCCAGACGGGCGGCAAGCTGCTCGCGGACCGCGCCCTCTCGCGCCTGCTCAAGGGCGACTGGCCCAAGACGATCGACGAGTGGGAGCGTGCCCGGCCACGCTAAGCTGCGCCGATGGACGTTCGCTGGTACTACCACCGCAAGTCGTGAACGAGCTGCGTGCGCGCCGACGAGTTCCTCGCCGCGCGCCGCATCGCCGTCCGTGAGACGGCCGACGCTCGCAAGGAGCGTTTCGAGAAGCACGACCTGCGCGAGCTGTTCAAGGACGCGCGCCGCGTGATCGCCGTCAAGGCCAAGAAGCGTGTGGAGTTCGACCTCGCGCGCGAAGTTGATCTCGATGCGCTGGCCGAGGCCGTCATCGGGCCGACGGGCGGGTTGCGCGCCCCGACGCTGATGGTGGGCGACGCGGTGCTGGTGGGATTCGGCCCCGAGGAGTGGGCGGCGTTCTTCGACGCGGAGTGAGCGCGCGCGCCGAGCGGCGCATCGCGCGCTGTGTTTGTCGTTGCGCTGCGGCGATCCGGCTCTACTCTGCGCGCCCTCCGCGGGACGCACATGTCGAAACTGCTCGAAGGACTGAACGCCGAACAATCCCGCGCGGTGACGACCACCGAAGGCCCCGTGCTCGTGCTCGCCGGCGCCGGCTCGGGCAAGACCAAGGTCATCACGGTGCGCATCGCGCACTTGCTGGCGAAGGGCGTTCACGCCGAGAACGTGCTCGCGCTCACGTTCACCAACAAGGCGGCGCGCGAGATGCGCGAGCGCGTCGGCGGCCTGATCGGCAAGCAGCGCGCCGAAGCGCTGTTCGTCGGCACCTTCCACAGCTTCTGCATGCACGCGCTGCGCGAGCACGGAGAGGCCGTCGGGCTGGGCAACGGCTTCACGATCTGCGACGCCTCGGACCAGGTCTCGACCGTGCGCAGCGTGCTGCGCGAGCTGCGCGTGGCCGACGCTTCGATCCAGCCCGCGCAGCTGCAGGCGCGCATTTCGCTCTACAAAAACAAGCTGATTTCGGCCGACGACGTGCTGAAGAAGCCCGGGGACGAGACCGATGAACTCGTGGGGCAGGCCTACCAGCGCTACGACGAGCAGTTGCGCCGCACGCGCACGCTCGACTTCGACGATCTGCTGCTCTACACGCTGCGGATGCTGGCGAAGAAGGAGGTGCGCGAGCACTACCGCGAGCGCTTCCGCTACGTGATGGTCGACGAGTACCAGGACACCAACGGTCCGCAGTACGAGATCGTCAAGGCCATCGCCGGCGGCCACCGCAACCTGTGCGTGGTGGGGGACGACGACCAGTCGATCTACGGCTGGCGCGGCGCCGACATCACCAAGATCCTCTCGTTCGAGAAGGACTTCAAAGGCGCGGCGGTCGTGCGGCTCGAGACGAACTACCGCTCGACGAGCCAGATCCTCGGCGCCGCCAACCGCGTCATCAAGAACAACTCCAAGCGCCACGAGAAGACGCTCAAGAGCGCGTTTGGCGACGGCGATCCGATCATGGCGGTCAGCATGCGCGACGACCTCGAGGAGGCCGACCACGTCGCGCGCGAGATCAAGGCGCTGGTCGAGAAACGCCAGGCCAAGTGGCGCGATTTCGCCGTGCTGTTCCGCGCTTCGGCGCTGGCGCGCGCCTTCGAAGAGGCGTTTCGCGCGCGCAGCGTGCCGTACGTGCTCGTCGGCGGCATGAGCTTCTTCGACCGCAAGGAAGTGCGCGACGTCACGTCCTACTTGAAGCTGTGCGTGGCGCCCGAAGACGAACAGGCGTTCCTGCGCGTGATCAACTGCCCGCCGCGCGGCGTGGGCAAGGCGAGCCTCGACAAGGCGCTCGAATTCGCGGCGCAGAACGGCATTTCGCTCGTCCAGGCCTTCGATCGCGCGGCGGAGATTCCCGGCCTCACGGCCGGCGTCGCGGCGCTCGTGCACGACTTCCGCAAGCTGCTCGCGACGGCTTCGCACGGGCACGAGCACCTCGCGCTGCCGCAGCGCATCGAGCGCATCCTCGATGCGGTCAACTACCGCCAGGAAGTCGAGCGGCTCTACCCCGACGAGGCGACGCGTCTGCTGCGCTGGAATGCGGTGAGCGAAATCGTGCAGCTCGCCGATCGCCATCAAACGAAGAACAAGAAGGCTTCGCTCGCGACGTTCCTCCAAGAGTTGACGATCAACGCAAACGATCAGGAGTCGGACGCTGACACGGAGCGCGACGTCGTCACGCTCATGACGCTGCACTCCTCGAAGGGGCTCGAGTTTTCGCGCGTTTACCTCATCGGACTCGAGGAGGGTTATCTGCCGCACACGCGCTCGATCGCCGAGGACACCGTCGAGGAAGAACGCCGCCTGATGTATGTGGGCATCACGCGCGCCAAGCGCAACTTGACCTTGTGCTACACGCAGCAGCGCGTGAAGTTCGGCAAGCCGACGCCGTCGATGCCGTCGCGCTTCCTGTTCGAGATCAAGGGCTCGCCGCCGCCCGAGGGTTGGGTTCCCGCCGGCCAGGCGCCGCCCAAGCCCGTGAGCATCAAGGGCCGCAAGAAGGCTGCGAAAGCGAAGGCGAAGGGCGCCTCGTCGGCGCGCAAGTCGCTGGCGCCGCACAAGCCGATTTGACGTCAACTCGCCGGTCGCTCTCACCAAGTCCGTGGCGAGAGCGGAAGAGCCGGCGGGCCTGCAAGCGCTTGCGGCGCAGGCGTCCGGACGCGACCTGTCACACGCGCCGAAGAAGGCCTTCGCCCCATGCGCTTCGCGCGCACCGAGATGACGCGGTCGCGGCGTCGCCTCTCGCCCTCGCGCCAGCCCGAATCGGCGCGGGCGCCGGAGGCGCGTTCGGGCGATCGCTGTCGAGTGTGCGTCGACGGGCGAAGGCGCGAGCGTGGCCCGCGCTCGGCGCCCACCGAGCTTCAGCGCGCGCGCACCACGACCCGATCGGGCAATTCGTTGCGCTCGCCGTCGGCGCTGGGGAAGTGCTCTGCGAGCACGAGGCCCGCCAAGCGGATTCCGTCGATCAGTCCCGTGCGCAGCGAGCCTCGGCGGACGCCTGCACGCACGGCGGCATCGATCGCCTTCCAATGCTCCGATCCGACGCGCGCGTCGACGCCACGGTCGCCGAGCACCACCACGCGGCGCTCGAACAGCGACACGAAGATGAGCACGCCGCTCTCGGCCGCCGTGCTGCGCAGGTCGAGCTGCGCGAACTCCTGCAGCGCCTGCTCCGCGGCGACGTGCGTCGCGCGCGCTTCGCCGACGAACAAGCGGGCGAAGCCCGGTACGCAGCGGCAGAGGGTCCATCCGGCGAGCGCCAGTCCGAACTGCGCGAGCAGCACCTGTTCCGGCGCGTGCCACGGCAGGTGGGCGGCGAGCAGCGCGGCGCCGCCAAGCGCGAACAGCAGCGCTGCAGCGAGGCCGGCGTGCGGATGGTCGTCCGAGCGCTCGACCACGACGGGCACGATCTCGCCCACCGTACGTCGCTCAGCTTGGCGCACCTCCTCGTGCAGGGCCTCGATGTCCGCCTCGGTCAGCACCCCAACCGCTCGATAGCGCTGGGCTTGCGTGAGCGCGCGGAGGACGAGCGCGAGCACCGCGAACGCCGCGAGCCACGGAACCCAGCGCGTCGCCTGTTCGGCCCAATCGTTCTCGTCCGGGTGCGCGGCGACCCACTCGCTTGCTTGTGCAACGCTCCTCAGCATCACCAACCTCCCGAGGCGCCGCCGCCACTGAAGCCGCCGCCCCCGCCGCCCCCGCCGAAGCCGCCGAAGCCGCCGAACGCGCCGCCGCCACCGCCGCCACCGCGACTGAGCATGTGGCTCGCCAGGATCAACGGGAGCGCGGACGATCCGCGTCCGCCGCGGCGCGCAACGATGGCGAGGAAGATCACGATCGCCAAGAAGAGCAGCGTCAGCCCGAGCGCCGCGGCGCCCTGCGCGCCGCCGCCGGTGCGCGCGGGAAGCGGGTCGCCTGAGAGCACCGCTTCGATGGCGGTCACCGCATCGCGCAACCCGCCGTAGTAGTCACCGTCACGCAAGCGCGGGGTGAGCACCTCCCGAATGATGCGCCCGGACTTCGCGTCGGTGAGTTCGCCCTCGAGACCGGAGCCGACCTCGATTCGCACTTTGCGCTCGGCGACGGCGATGACGATCACGACGCCGTTGTTCTTCGCGCTGCTCCCGACTTTCCAGCGACGCCCGGCTTCGAGCGCGACACGTTCGATCGGCTGGCCGCCGAGCTCTGCGAGCACGAGCACCGCGATCTCGTTGGCGCTGGCTTGGTGCACGGCTTCGATCTGGCTCTCGAGCGCGCGTTCCTGCGCCGGTTGCAGCACGCCCGAACGATCGGTGACCCAGCCTTCGTTCGACGGCAGCGCGAGTTCCTGCGCGACCACCCGCGCGGCGCTCAACGCGCCCGAAAGCGCAGCCAGCAGCACGCACACGAGCGCCAGGCGCTTCGCGACGCCTGACCCGGCGAGCCAGCGCTCGAGCTGAGCACTCAAAGCGCGCTCACTTGGCCCCGAAATCAACTTTCGGGACGACTTGTTCTTCGGCGGGCGCAGTGAACTGCGGCAGCGGCGGGAAGTTGAACGCGTTGGCGAGCAGGTTCTTGGGGAACGTGCGAACGGACTTGTTGTAGCTCGCGACCGCGCGGGTGTAGTCCTCTCGCGCGACAGCGATGCGGTTCTCCGTGCCTTCGAGCTGATCTTGCAGCGTGCGGAAGTTCTCGGTGGCCCGAAGCTGCGGATATTGCTCGGAAACGACCAGCAGTCGCGACAGCGCCCCGCCGAGCTGCGCCTGCGCCTTGCCGAACTCATCGAGCTGCGCTTGATCCGTCGGCAACCCCGCCGGCAACTGCACGCGCCCGACCGATGCTCGCGCCTGGGTTACGTTCTGGATCGTCTCCTGCTCGAAGTTCGCCGCGCCCTTCACCGTCTCTACGAGGTTGGGCACGAGCTCGAAGCGGCGCTTGTACTGGTTCTCGACCTGCGCCCACTTCTGCCGAGCGTCCTCCTGCGTGCCGACCAGCGAGTTGTAGCCGCCCCACAGCAGGACCACGAGGCCGAGCACGAGTGCGCCGGCCACCGCGAGCCCGATCAAGCAGCCCTTGCTGATCGCGCCGCGGCGAGCGACGCCGTCGAGAGAGGATGCGAACGCGGCCGGAGAGTGGAATCGCTTCATGGTCAGTTGTTCACCTTGTGAGTAGGTCTCGAGCGTCGCCCGGCAGGGGCCTGTACGTGGGCGACCACGGCGCCTCTCGCAGGAGTCGGACCGGGCGCTCGTGTTGGGTGCTCTTCACCCTCTGGCGAACTGCAAGAGATCTTCGTTCAGCCTGTCCCGGTGCGTGACCGCAAGTCCGTGCGGCGCTCCGCCGTAGACGACGAACTCGGCTCCGTGGACGAGCCGCGCCGCCGACTGACCCGCCGCCGCCATCGGAACAACTTGGTCGTCGTCACCGTGAACGATCAGCGTGCGGACGTCGAAGCTGGCGAGATCGTGCGTGAAGTCCGTCTCCGAGAAGGCGCGAAT
Source organism: Planctomycetota bacterium (assembly GCA_016795325.1). Lineage (GTDB taxonomy): Bacteria > Planctomycetota > UBA1135 > UBA1135 > WYBT01. The sequence goes on along the minus strand of JAEUHY010000030.1, from coordinate 6,788 downwards.
GCAGTCGAAGGCGCTCTTGTGGCCAGCCTGCATGCCTTGGAGCCAGAAGGAGTCGATCGCGCCGCGAGTGACCTTCGAGAACGCGCGGTTGGCGCCGAAGAAGGGCCCACGAGCCAGCGAGCGGTACAGTTCGGAGCGATCGGCCAGCGAGTTCGCGCGCAGCTCGTCGAAGACCTTGAGCGGCGTTCCGTCGGGATTTTCCGCGGTCTGCAGCATCAGCGGCGGCACGGCCGACACCAGCGCCGCGGCGGACAGTCGGTTGCAGCCATGCCGGCCGATGTAGCGCGCGACCTCTCCGCCGCCCATCGAGAAGCCGATCAGGAACACGCGCTGCAAGTCCAGCGACTCGAGCAGCGCCGCCAGGTCATCGGCGAACGTGTTCATGTCGTTGCCGTGCCAGGTTTGGTCCGAGCGCCCGTGACCGCGCCGATCGTGCGCGATGCAGCGGAACCCATGCGAAGCCAGGTGCAGCATCTGGGCTTCCCAACTGTCCGAGTTGAGCGGCCAGCCGTGGCTGAACACGACCGGCGGGCCGGCGCCCCAGTCCTTGTAGTAGAGCTGCGTGCCGTCGCGTGTTGTGACCGTGCCCAAGCTGATCTCCGAGGTGGGTGCATGAGCGCTCGCCCTGAGGCGCGGCGCGAAGTGCGCGGCCGGCGCGGCGATCCGTGCGGCTTCGCCGAATCACCGGCGGCGTGCCGTGCACGGGTCACTAGAGCAGGCGCGGCGAACGCCGCCATCGGTACTTCCACTCGTTCGACCGGGAAGAGCCGCCGAACGGTCGAGGTCCGTTGCTGCCATTCGCCCGGTCGCGCCGCAGCTCGGGACGGTTGCTGCTGGGTTCGGCTGCAGCCGCCGGTCCCGACCATGCAACGCATCGATCTCCCGATCGAACCTCACGACGAGTTGGGCAGCCTCCGAGTGCGGTCGCGCACGTTCGCGCTGTGCGCGGCGCAGGAACTCGGAGTCAACGCGCCTCGAGCGCGATCCAGTCGATATCCGGCGCGCCGGCGGGCTCGAACAACTCCACGTACACCACGCCCGGTTCGAGCGCGCCGGTCGTCACGTCGAGTTCCTTCCAAGAGTTCCAGTCCGCGCCGCTCGGCGCGAGCCGCAGCGCGCCGCTCACGAACAGCACTCGGTCGCCGGAGCGCACGCGAACGCGCAGCGAGCCGTCGTACGGCGTCGCGTAACGCACGCTCACGCGTTGTGCGCCAGGCTTTGCGACGACGAGCGGCAGCGCGAGCCAGTTCCGGGCGTCGCCGCCCCAGTTGCGCGCCACGCACTGGCCGCCCGACGCGCCGCGGTTGTTCCCGAAGTAACCGCCGCGGACCGAGCCGTAGAAGTACGCGTCCTCGGCTTCGCGCAGCGCGCCCGTCTTCGCCGCGGAGCTCCAAGTCAGCGCCTCGCGTCGCAGCGGAGAGTCGGAATCGCGCGCGGCGCGCTCGAGCAACGCGCGAACGGGTTGCTGATGGCGTCGCGAGCCGAGGTATGCGACGGCGGCGGTGCGCTCGCTCGCGAGTTTGGCCGTGCTGCGCTGCTCGAAGCCTTCGAACAGCAGGCCGCCGACGGCCGCCATCAGCGAGAACGCGCTCGCTCCGTTGCGATTGGCCACGAGCGCGACGAGCTGTCCCCGCGAAGACGTTGCGTCGGCGTAGGCGACGTCCGGATGGCTCGGCGTGCAGCCGCGCTCGCCGCGGAAGTGGTGCACGAGTTCGCCGTCGAGCCACACCGCGCAGTCGTCGTCCGAAGCGATGAAGAGGGTGAGGCGTGTGCGCAGCTCCGCGGGGAGTGTGGCCGCGAGGTAGAAGTACGCGGGTTCGCCTTCCGCGCTCGCGAGCGGCACGTTCCCGTTCCCGTCGGGCGCGACGCTGCGCCAAGTCCCGGCGCGTTCCACGTCGAGCGCGGGCGCAACGCTCTCGTCCGGCGTGCGCGCCCAGCGCCACGCCAAGTCGGCTGCGTTGAACGGATCGAGTTCCAGCCCGTCGTCCGCGCGCTTGGGGAATGGTCCGAGCACGCTCCAACGCGCTGCCGCGGGCCGACGAGGCGTCGTCTCCGCACTCGACGTGCTCGCGCGCGCCGCTGCGAGCGAAGCGTCGTCGAGCGGGAAGCGGTACCTGGCCAGGATGGGCCGGGCGCGCTCCGCGCCGAACGCCGCGCTCAAGTCGTTCGCCATGCGCGCGGGCCACAGACGCCAGGGCGTCGCGCGGTCGGCCGACGCGGGGGACTGCAGGAGCGCCCGGATCGCGCCCCAATCGCGCGGACCGCGCGGCGACTTCGCCGTTGAGTTCACGAGCTCCATCAAGAGCCCAGCGGCCGGGTCGTACGCGACGATCTCTTCGATGGGCAGACGCGTGTCGAGGTATTCGCGCTGCGCCGCGGCGGGAAGATGCGACGCGTAGTGTTCGCTGCGCGCTTCGAACGAGCTGTTGAGCGGGGCGAGGTGCTCGACGACGGCTGCTTGCATGAACTCGGCCCAGCCCTCGTAGAAACCGCCTAGCATCAGATGGCCGGCGCGGTGTTCGACTTGGAAGCCGTGCGTGAACTCGTGGAAGTAGCGCTCGAACCACTGCGCGTTGTCCCAGTCCGCGCGGCCGACGTGAACGCGCAGTTCCGCGCCGACGCAGCGGTGGCCACGCTCCATCGCCGGGTCGGGCCAGATCACGACGCGCCGTCCGACGCGCGCGACGGGATCGACTCCCCACAGGTGCGCGAGGACGCAGTAGCCCAGGTCCGCGTAGCGCAGGAACTCGCTCGCTTCCGCGCTCTTTGCGAAACCATCCGTCGCCAACACGATCACACGATGCCCGACGAGCGTGCGCACGGCCTGAGGATTGGCCGCGCGCATCCAGCTCAAGCACTCGCGCTCCTCGCGCTCGCTCACCGGCGGCGCTGCAGCGCGCAGTTGCTCGTTCAACTCGACGAGCGCAGTTCGATAGCTCTCCGAATGCGGGCCACCGCTCGGCAGCGCCGGAAGCGTTGTCTGCGCGACAAGGGTTCCGCTCAACGCGAACGTCACCAGCGTGAGCCTGAGCATGAACTCATGCTAGTTGGGCGGCGCGCGTCCGGGTGCTCTCCTGCACTGCAATGCAGAGATTCCCAACGTTGGGCCGGGCCGCACGCCAGCGTGCTAGCGGCGCGGCTCCGGCGTTGCAGCGACGTGCGTAGACGTGGACTGCGCTTCGCGCTTGCCGCGCTGTACGAACCACACACCCGCGAGCACGAGCGGGCCGCCGAGGAACTGCGCCGGAGTGAACGGCTCGGCGAGAAACGCGAAGGACGCCGCGAGCGTGACGAACGGCTGCAGGTACTGGAAAGAGGCGGTGCGTTCGGGGCCGAGCACGGCCAGCGCGCTCGAGAACAGCCACATCGCCACGGCGCTCGCGCACACGCCGAGGAAGAGCAGTGCGAGCAGCGCGCGCAGGGTCGGTTCGCTCTGCCAAGTTTGTCCGAGCGCCGTGGCGATCGCAGCCGTCGGAACAGCAGAGAGTGCGAGCGCTGCGAACGCGATGCGCAGGCCGCCGTTGCGCTTGACCGCGCTCGTGGACACGAGTGAGTACGACGCCCAGGTCAGCGTCGAGAGCAACATCAGTTGGTCGCCGAGCCCGACGTCGGCGAGCTGCTCGGGCCGCGTCGCCGTGAGCACGAACACGCCGCCCGTCGCGACCGCGATGCCGAACCAGCCGATCGCGCGCATGCGCTGCTTCAAGAACAGCCGCGCGCCGACAGCGATCACCGCGGGGATGAAGGCCACGATCCAGCCCGCGCGCATCGTGGTGGTGAAGCGCATCGAGAGCGTCTGGATCAGCATGTGCGCCGCCATCAGGGCGCCGAGCACGAGCACGCGGCCGCGGTCCTGTTTCTCAGGGAGCAGCGCTCCGCCGCGCGCGCGCAGGATCGCGAACAGCACCGCGGCGCCGAGGGCGTTGCGCATCCACACCACGCCCAGCGGGGCCGCGGCCTCGAGTGCGATGCGGATGGCGAGGAACGAAACGCCCCAGATCAGCGTGACGATCAGGGCTTGGAGAACGGCTTTGCGCAAGCCGGGCAGCTTACGGGCGGACCGATGCGGACCAGCCTCGCTCTTGTCGTCGAGCCGGGGCGAGGCCGTTGCGGGCGATCCGCGCCGGCTTGCGCCTCGACGCTTTCCGACGAGTTTTGCGGGTCGCCTCGACCGTTCTCGCGTCCGCTGGCATCCTTGATGTGTTCCTGCAGGCAGCGCGGACACGCTGGCGGCGAGACTCGGGGCCCTGAGCCTGTGTCGTCGCACGGCGGGCCCGGGCGGACGCTCGCCTGCGCGTTTCCTCTCGGAGAACCGAATGCAGCGTGCGATCTCAATCGCAATGGTGGCGGGCCTCGTGGCGCCCTTGTCGACAGCCCAGTGCGATGACTGGCTGGAGGGGTTCAAGGAGTCCTTCGTGACCCCAGTGGTGGCCAGCACGAACTGGGAAGTCGGTGGCACGGACCGACTGGTGCTCGCCTTCGGCACGGGATTTCTCGGCGCTCCCATCGCCGGTTCGGTGATCGCATGGGACGGCTCCGACTTCCACTCGCTCGGGGGCGGGCTGGTCGGAACTTCACGAGCGCTCGCGACCTTCAACGACGGGGCCGGGAACGCGCTGTACGTCGGCGGCTCGCTGAGTTCCTCCGTTGCTCCCGCTGTCGCGCTCCAGAACATCGCACGCTGGGACGGTTCGAACTGGAGCAACGTGCTCGGCGGCGTGACCGGGCCGGGCGCGACGGTGAACGCGCTGGCGGTCTTTGATGACGGCAGCGGCCCCGCGCTGTACGCCGCAGGTCGCTTCACAGCGGCAGGCGGATCTCCGGCGACGAACATCGCTCGCTGGAACGGCGCGAGTTGGAGCGGCGTCGGCGGCGGCCTGAACGGCGACGTGCTCTCGCTGGCGGTGTTCGACGACGGCGCCGGCGCGAAGCTGTACGCCGGTCGCGACGTCGGCTCGAGCAGCTTCCTCTCGGTGTGGGACGGCGCGAGTTGGAGCGCCGTCAACGACGCGCCCAACGCCCCGGTGCACGCGCTTGCGGCGCTCGACCTCGGCGCCGGCGACCGCCTGTTCGTGGGCGGCGACTTCACCGCGGTCGGCAGCCAGAGCGCCGCGCGCGTTGCGAGTTGGGATGGTTCGAGCTGGACGAGCTACGGCGCCGGCCTGCCCGCGCGCGTGTTCACTTTCTCTGCCTACAACACCGGCGCAGGCGTGCGCCTGCAGGCGGGCGGGGAGTTCGTTCTCGGCGCGGACCGTGCGGTCGCCGAGTGGGACGGCGCGCAGTGGACGGGGCTGAGCGGCGGGATTCCGATCGTCGGCTTCCCGACACGCGTGCAGACGCTGCGCGAGTTCACGATCGGCGTCCAGCGTGTGCTCGTCGCCGGCGGCGGCTTCGGCCTGCGCTACCTGCACAAGGGCGCGTGGCGCTCGCTGGCTTCGGCGCCCGCGCACAATCCGCGCTCGATCGTCGAGTTCGACGACGGCTCGGGCTCTGCTCCGTTCTCGATCAGCAACCCTCCGTTCGGCGTCGCGGTGCCCGGAGCGCCCGTGGTGTGGAAGCACGAGCAGATGCAGTGGTCGCCTGTTCCCGGTTCGCCGTACGGTCTCGCGCACAAGCTGCTGACGTTTGACGACGGCAACGGCGAGCGCTTGTTCGTCGGCGGCGCGCTCACGACGTTGGCCGGCGCTCCTGCGAACGACGTGCAGGTCTACGACGGAAGCACGTGGTCGCCGGTAGGCGCGATGCCCGACTTCGCCGTGCTCGACCTCGAGTGGTTCGACGCTGGCGCCGGTCCGCGGCTCTACGCGGCCGGATCGCCGGGCGGCCCGAGCGGAAATCCCACGATCCCCGGCTTCGTGATTTGCTGGGACGGCGTGAGCTGGTCCGCGATCGGCGGGCCCGACGGTTCGTGCCGCGCGCTCGAGCTGTTCGACGACGGCGCCGGAGTGAAGCTCTACGTCGGCGGCTTTTTCTCGGCGCTCTTCCCCTCCACCTTCGCAAGTGGGCTCGCGAAGTGGGACGGCGCGACGTGGACGGCGGTTGGACCCGGACTCACTGGCGTTCCGGCCGGCTCGGTGCAGGCGCTCGCGCGCTGGGACGATGGCACGGGCGAGAAGCTCTACTTCGGCGGCACGTTCGGCGGCGCGGGCGGCGTTCCGAACACGGTCAACATCGCCAGCTGGGATGGCGTCAACTTCGCTCCGCTCGGCATCGGCTGGAGCTTCGACGTGAAGACTCTCGCTGTCGACAACGGCACGACGCCTTCGACGCTGGTCGCCGGCGGAACGTACTCGACGCTGCCGGGCCAGAACGGTTTCCGCGAACGCGGCGGACTGATGCGCTGGGACGGTTCGGCGTGGTCGCACTACGAGGGCGGCCTCGACCAGAGCAGCATCAGTCAGAACGGCTCTGGCGTGAATTCGGTGGTCGTCGCCGACCTCGGTGACGGCGTGGACGTTCTCGTGACGGGCGGGTTCCAGCAACTCGGCGATACGCCCTCCGCCGGTGGTCTGGGTGTGTGGAACCGCTGCGCGGCGCCGGGCGAGCCGTACTGCTTCGGCAGCGGCGTCGACACGATCTGCGCCTGCCTCAACGCGAGTCCTGTTCAAGAGCAGAGCGGCTGCGTGAATTCGAGTGGTCGCGCGGCCCTGCTGCGCGGCGACGGCTCGGCGAGCATCGCGCAGAACGACTTGAGCTTGCGCACGCACGGCATGCCGCCGGCCAAGTCGTGCATCCTGTTCGTCGGCACGGACGCGCCGAACGGCGGCGCTGGCGCGCTGTTCGACGAC
>JAEUHY010000029.1 GCA_016795325.1 Planctomycetota bacterium | reverse complement strand
CGCATATCTCAGGCGCCTCGCCGCCCCCCGCTGCGTTGCTCCGGTTCGGCGACCTATTCAGGTCGCCTGGAATCCTCGCGCCTTGCGGGGAGCGCCGAATCACCTGACATCTGCGGCGGACTTTCGAATCAACCCACTAGTGGATCGCGGAGTACCAGGGTCCATTCACGTGCGTCAACTCGCGAAAGAACCCCTTGGAGCCCCAAGGGTGACCGAGAGCAGCCGAGTAGCGCTCGAACGTCAGGGGACCGTCTGCGCAGTGGAGCAGCCAGAGCGAGTCGTCCCATCCGAAGTTCCCTGCTCGCATGTACGTGATCCCGTCGACGGTGTCGAAGACTTCGAACTGGACGTCGAACAACCCGCTCACGTAGAGCCCGCTTCCCTGCTCAATGGCGGCCTTGAGCTGCACCCTATGTCTTGCAAGGAACAGCACGGACTGAAGCTGCGTAGTGTAAGTGAGCGCAATCACGCCGAGTGGGACGAGAGGCGCGAGAAACCTGAGCGACGCAGTCGCCGCGTTCCTCGTCGCGTCACGCTTGAGCCGTGCGTAGAGCCACCGACCCGCTCCAAGGAGCGCGGCGCAGGCGACCGTGAGGTGCAGCACCGCGACCAGGAGGATCAGCTCGATGCGCCCGAACAGTTCGATTCCATAGACGAGCCTGAACGTTGCGAAGCATGTGAGCCACACCGAAACGCGGTGCTGTCCCGTGAAAAGCTCCAGGGCTCGCCGCAACAGGCGGAGCAGCGGGCGCGCGGTGTCGTAAGGCGTCACTCCCCGAAGGCTATCAAGCTCGACGTCCACGGCAGCGCAACTCAGCCGGAGTTCGACTGTCGGTGTTCACTGGCGGCCGATCCGTCTTCGCCGTGCCCACAGCGCATTTTGCGGCCCAACCTCGCAGGACAGCATCCGTGCGAACTCAGTTCGGTGGCGCCGTCAGGACGCGCGGCCCGGCGCTCGGGGCGTCAGTGCAGCCGCGCGAAGGCCAACCCGTGCGGGTGAGCCCTAGACGCGGCAATCACGCCGCGCGAGCCGGCGCCTGCGGCGCAGCGTGCTGCTTCGCGCTTGGCGTAAGTTGCTCAAGCACGCCAAGCATCTCCAGCGCGTTGCGTTGGCGGTCGTAGTTGGGCGCAGCGGCGCGGGCGTTGGCGGCGAGCTGGGTGACACGCGCGCGGTCCGAGGCCAGCGCGAGCACGGCTCGAGCGAGTTCGTGCGGCGCTTCGGCCGGGAGGGTCACGCCGGCGCGAGCTTCGCGCACGATCGCGGCGCCTTCGCTTTCGGGGCCTGCGTAGAGGACGGGCACGCCCATGCCAAAACACTCGAAGATCTTCGAGGGGATCACGGTGCGGAACACCTCTTGGTCCTTGAGGTGCACGAGGCCGAGGTCGCAGATGCTCCACAGGCGCGGCATGGCTTCCTTGGGAAAAGCGGCGTGGAACGAGACGTTGCGCAGGTTCAGCTCGCGCGCGCGTTCGACGAGCGCATCGCGTTCGGCGCCGCCGCCGACGAAGAGGAAGTGGATCTGGGGCTGCTCGCGGAGTTCCTGGGCGGCTTCGAGAACGCGGCCCAGCGCGTGGGCCATGCCGTGCGTACCGAGATATCCGACGACGAACTTGCCCTGCACGCCGAGCTCGCCGGCAAGCTGCTCGTCGCGCTCGCGCGGCGCGTAGCGACCGAGGTCGACGCCATTGCGCACGACGTGCACCTTGGCGCGCTCGATGCCGCGCGCGGCGAGGTTCTCGCGGAAGGCTTCGGTGACGGCGACGACGGCGTCCGCGCGGCGGTAGAGGAACAGCTCGAGCTTTTCGAGCAGCGTGATCAGCGCGCTCTGGCGCAGGGCGCCGACGGCCTTGATGGAGTCCGGCCACAGGTCGCGCAGCTCGAACACGAACGGCTTGCGGCGCGCGGCGGCGACGAACCAGCCGCCGAGCGCGCAGAAGAACTGCGGCGAAGTGGCGAGCACGACGTCGGGCTGCTCGACGCCGAGTGCGGCGAGCGAGCCGTTCGCCATGAACGACAGGTAGTCGAGGATGCGCGCGCCAAAGCCCTTGTTCGCGGCGATGAAGGTCTTCACGCGCACGACTTCGATGCCGTGCATCGTCTCGCGCGAGCGCCAGCGGTTCTCGTAGCCCGCGTACACCTTGCCCTCGGGGAAGTTGGGCGCGCAGGTGATGACGGTCACGCGGTGGCCCGCTTCGACCCAACGCACGGCGTGTTCGAAGCCGCGCGTCGCGGGCGCGTTGGTCTCGGGCGGGAAGTTGTCGCTCAGGAAGAGGATGTGCATGGCGGGGAGCGGCTCAGGCGGCCAGCCGTTGAGCTTCGGCGCGCTTGCGCAGCTCGGCGATGAGCACGCTGCGCCACTTCGCGCCGCCGGGCAGGGTGTTGACTGCGCGCTCGTACATCCAGCCGACGACGTAGGTCGGGGCCCAGATGCGCAGATACTCCGGTCGTTCCTCGTGGGTCGAACTCGCGACCAGCTCGAGCCCGAGCGGCCCACCGATCGCAGCCAGCGCCTGCGGAGTGTTCGCGCGGTAGCGCGTGGGGAAGGTGTCGGCCCCGGCGCGTCCCCGCAGTTGGCAGATGAAGCGATGGAACGCGTGCGGTGTGCAGCGCGCGATCGTCGGCACGTAGTGCCACGCGTTGGGCGTTTTCGCGAAGAACGAGCCGCCGGGTTTGAGCACGCGCGCGACCTCGGCGAACACGCGCTCGGGCGCGTCGAGGTGCTCGAGCACGTTGTCGGCGACGACCACGTCGAAGTGCGCGTCGGGGTAGGGGATCGACTCGCCGACGCCGACGCGCGCCTCGTCGAGGTGCGGGTTGGTCGCGACGCGCGGATCGGGGTCGACGCCGCAAACCTGCGCGGCGTGGCCGCGGAAGTTCATCTGCGGCACGAGCCCGGCGCCGGCGCCGAGGTCGAGCAAGCGGTGGTGCGGCTCGAGGCGCGTGAGCACGGCGGCGCGCAGGCGCTCGTCGTCCCAGCGGCTCACGACGCCTGGATACAGCTTGCGGTCGAGCCAGGCGACCAGCGGTCGAGACGGACGGCGCGGCGCGACAGTGGAAGAGCTCATGGGGAGACCTCGCGATAGTTCGAAGCGGCGTTGACGCGGTCCGCAGTCCGGCCGCACACGTTGAGGAGCCAGCCCTCGAGGCGACGCTGCCAGTTGCTGGCGTCGAGTTCGCGCCCGCGTTCGGCTGCGCCGACGCGCAGGTCCGCGAACAGCGTTTCGTCGAGCGACAGGCGCGCCATCGCGGCGGCCAAGGCGATCGGCGAGCGCGGCGGGACCAGCAGGCCCGACTGTTCGTCGCTCACGAGCTCCGGTAGCGCGCGCCAGCGCGTGGCGATCACCGGCAGGCCGGCCTGCAGAGCCTCGACGACGATGCCAGGCAAGCCTTCGCCTTCGTACGTGCTCGGGAAGACCAGCGCGTCGTGTTCGGCGAGCACACGGGCGACGTGCTCGTGCGGCAGCGCGCCGTGGTAGACGGCGCGTGGATGGTTGCGCAGGGCGAGCAGATCGGTCGTCGGCAGCGACGGACCGTACACGTCGAGCGTGCACTGCGGCGGGCAGAGTTCGATGGCGCGCAACGCGTCGTCGAGCCCCTTTTCGGGCCGCAATTGCGAGAGGAACAGGAAGCGCTCGCAGCGCGGACCGCGCGGACGCGGCGCGCGCTCGAGGCGGCGCGTCGTCGGCAGCTTCTCGAGTTTGGCGGCGCCGCGGAAGTGCGCGCACAGGTGTTCGGTCTGCAGCAGAACGAGCTTCGCGCTCGAGAGCGCGTCGAGCAGCCGCCGACGCTTCGACGGCGTCGCGCGTTCGAGTTCGAGGTCGAGCGCGCCGCCGAACACGCGCAGCACGAGCGGACGATCGAGTTGGCGGCACACGCGCGCAATCCACGGTCCCGCAGCCGCGATTCCACCGGAAGACGCGTTGAACATCACGACATCGGCGCGCTTGCCGCGCTGGAGCAGCGCGGCCAGTGTCGCAGCGAATCCGAACGCATCGGACAGTTTGCGACGCCAGCCGCGCGTGTACGCGTGCGGACGCGTGGTGTCGACCACGTCGAGTTCGAACGTCCCGCTGCGCTCGAAGTTCTCGCACAGCTCGCTGAATGAGACCTGCGTGCCGCCGATGGGCTCGCCCGGCCGCGGTCGCGGCCCGATGAGCAACACGCGCGGACGCTGGCGTGTGTTCATGCGCTGACTCCGAAGCGTTGCATCCAGCGGGCGAGCGACACGAGCAGCCACGCGCGCGTCGCCGCGGCGGTTTCGCTCAGCACGCCCGTGTTGCGGTCGGCGCTGCGGCCCTCAGCGAGCGCGCCGCGCAGTCCTGCGGCGTCGAAGAGCGCCGAAGCTGGCGCACCCGGTGCGTACAGCTCATCTGCAAGCGCCCAGAACTGCGGGTTCAGCCAGTCGAAGAGCGGGATGGCGAAGCCCTGCTTCTTGTGTTCGTAGACCGCGCTCGGCAACAGGGGCCGTCCCGCCTCGCGCAGCAGGTACTTGCCGACGCCGCCGCGCACCTTGTGCTCGAGCGGCAGGCGCGACGCGAACTCGACCACGCGCAGATCGAGGAGCGGCACGCGCACTTCGAGGCTCGCGGCCATGCTCATGCGGTCGACCTTGGTCAGGATCGCGCCGGGCATGTAGCTGCGCGCGAGGATGTCCATCACGAGCTCTTCCGGCTCGAGCGCGGTCAGTGCGTCGGCGCTGAGCTCGCAATCGGAGCGCAACTGGTCGATCCGCACGTCGTGGGCGCACAGTGCGCGGACCTCTTCGGGCGTCCACAACGCGCGCATGCGTCGGAACTGTTCGGCGGGCGCGTGCAGCGAGAGCTCGAGTCCCTTGCGCGCACGCCGCACCTTCGTGGCAAGTGCGCCACGTGTGAGCGGCGACGCAAAACCGAGCGCGGCGGCGCTTGCGCGGCGCAGCGGCGCGGGCGTCGACTCCGCGATCCGTCTCACACGCGCGGCCCAGAACATGTGGTCGTAGCCGCCGAACATCTCGTCGCCGCCGTCGCCCGAGAGCACGACCTTGACCTGGCTCGCGGCGAGCTTGGACACCGCGTAGGTCGGGATGCACGAGGTGTCGCCGAGCGGCTCGCCGACGTGGTCGAGGATCTGGTCGAGCGCTTCGAGCGAGAATTGCGCGTCGTCGATGCGCGCTTCGTGGTGCTCCGCGCCGAGGTGCTTGGCGACGGCGCGCGCCAGCTCGCTCTCGTCGTAGTCGCGGCGCGCGAAGCCGATCGAGAAACTCTGCAGCTTGCGGCCGCTCTCGCGCGCCGCGCGCGCCGCGTACGCAGCGACCGTGCTCGAATCGATGCCGCCCGAGAGGAACACGCCGACCGGCACGTCCGCCACCAGTTGCGAGCGCACGACTTCGTCGAGGGTGGAGCGCAGTTCCTCGAGCGCAGCGCGTTCGTCCTGCGCCTGTGGCTGCAACTGCAAGTCGCGATAGCGGCGAAGCTCGATCAGGCCGTCGCGCCAGCGCAGCCAATGCCCCGGCGGCAGTCGTTTGACGCCCTCGATCAGCGTCCACGGATCGGCGACGTAGCGATCGACGAGCAGCATCTCGAGCGAGCGGCGGTCGAGTTTGCGCGCCACGGCTGGGTGCGCGAGCAGGCTCTTGAGCTCGGAGGAAAAGATCAGCTCTCGGCGCGGTCCCAGCGTGTAGTACAGCGGCTTGATGCCGAGCGGATCGCGCGCGAGCGTGACGCTGCGCTCGTGCGCGTCGGCGATGGCGAAGCCGAACATGCCGTTGAACGAGTTCAGCGAGCGTGCGCCGTGCGCGATCCAGCTGTGCAGCACGACCTCGGTGTCCGAGCGCGTCGCGAAGCGTGCGCCGTTCGCTTCGAGCGGCCCGCGCAGTTTCTCGAAGTCGTAGATTTCGCCGTTGTAGACCAGCGTCCAGCGACCGTCGGCGCTGCGCATCGGCTGGTGGCCGTCGGCGATGTCGACGATCGACAGACGCCGCATGGCCAGCGCCGCAAACCCCAAGTCCGCGACGCCGCCTTCGTCGGGGCCGCGGTGCACGAGCGCGTGGTTCATCGCCTGCGCGATGCGCGCGTCGACGCGTTCCTCGCCCGCCAGGGCGAATCCGTTGATGCCGCACATGGCTAGTGTCCTGCTTCGGAAGGTCGTTGAAGATGTCGCTGGAATCGGCGTTCCTGGCAAGGCGCGAGGATTCCAGTCGACCTGAACAGGTCGCCGAACCACAGCGACGCCGCCAGGGGCGGCGAGGCCAGTGAGATGTGCGACGAGATTCGGAAGTAGGACACTAGTTCCTCGTTGCGGGGGCGACGCGCAGCAGCGTGCGCCCGGTGAGCACGGCCGCAGCGGCGCGGCCGGCGATCCAGATCGGGACCACGCACGCGCTCAGGATGCAGACCTGCTTGGCGAGCGTGGCGAACTCGTTGCGGTGCTCGACCGCGACGTAGAAGGCGAAGTAGGGCGCGATGCGCGCGACCAAACCGTGTGGCGCGAGGTCCCAGCGGAACTCGACCCAGGTGAGCAGCAGGCCCATCGCGCAGCCGAACACGAACGGTCCGAGCAGCGAGCCGAAGTTGAGCCAACCTTCGGCGACCAAGCTGAAGGCTGCGCCGCCGCCGCGCGAAGCGAGCTCGAGGTAGTTCGAGCGCACGAACTGCTCGGAGAGCATCAGCGGTCGATCGGGATACAAGCCGCGCGGAACGAAGGCGAGCACCCCGTCGACGAGGCTGCGGCCGGCGAGTTCTCCGGCCTCGCGGTCGTGCAGGATTTCGGCGGCGGTGATGAACGGGTGCGAGAGCTCCGAGCCGCCGATGGCGGCCGCGATCGTGTCCATGCCGCGGCCCTGCAGCATCCACAGCGCTTCGCCGACGTCGCCCTTGTACGCGCCGCGGAACATCGCGAACGTCTCGAGTGCGAAGTAGCTGACGAGGGCGAGCGCGATCAGCGACGGGCGCACGCGACCAAGGCGCCAGCCGTTGCGGCGCGCGTGGATCGCGAGGTATCCGAGCAGCAGGATCGCGAAGTTGGTGCGCACGGAGATCACGGCGATCGACCAGAGCGCGATCGCCAAGGCGAAGGGCGCGAAGAGGTTCTTGAGGTTGCGCGAGAGCGCCGAACCTTCGGCCCACAGGCAACCGGCGATTGCCATCCACAGGCCGAATTGCAGCGGGCCCAGGCCTTGGCCCATGAGGTACTTCAGCGCGTAGTCCTCGCGGTCGCTGAGCGCGCTGAGGCCTACGCGTTGCACGTACACCGCGTAGAGCGACAGACCGACGCCGACGAGCGTCGACGCAATCACGAAGTCGCGCGCTGCGACGTTGCTCTCGGCGCGCACGGCCTGGGCGGGTTCCAGCCAACGCGACTGCAGCGCGATCCACAACGCGGCGAGCAGCCCGAGCGCGAAGGCGATGTACTCGATTTGCGTGCGCGCCAGGAGTTCGTCGCTCAGGTGCGAGATGTTGCGCCAGCTCAAGGGATCGATGAGCGTCGTCGCGAGCGGATAGAACGCGCCGACCAATCCTGTGCCGAGCAGCGCGAGCGTCGGCAGATAGAGCGGCGAGCGGCGCCGGCACAGCACCAGGCCGAAGCCGACCAGACTCCACAGCAGCGCAGCGATCAGCCAGCGTTCGAGCGCCATGTCAGGCCTCCGCCAGGCGCCAGGCGCCGAGGGCCGCGAGCACGAGGAACAGCGCGCCCGCCGTGGCGAGCTTCCAGCGCGGCAGCAGTGCGCGCGGCAGACGCACCGCTTCGATCGCGATCAGTTGCAGCTCCGCTGTCCGCGCGGCGGCGAAGGCCGCGACGGCGCCCCACGCGCCCCAGCGCGGGATCGCGAAGGCGCCGACGAGCACCATCAGGCACACGGCGAGCACGTAGGCGCGGCGCTGGGTGCAGAAGTCGCCGCGTGCGCGCTGCCAGGGCGTGATGAAGAAGCCGAACGCGTGCACGTACAGCAGCGCGAGCAGCGCGACGAGCAACGGCGACGAAGCGCGGAACGACTCGCCCAGCAGCCACGGCAGCGCTTGTGGGGCGAGGAACATCCCCACCGCGAGTGCGATGAAGTAGAGCGGCGCGGCGCGCGAGACGATGCCGACGAAACGTTGCGCAGCGGAGTCGTAGCCGCGCTCGACGAGTTCACGTGCGAGCAGCGGGAAGAGCGCGGCCGAGAGCGCGGAGCTGACGACGTGCAGGCGCAGCGCGACATCCGCGGCCCCGCTGTAGACGCCGAGCGCTTCGCCTCCGACCCATTCGTCGAGCATCACGCGGTCGAGGCACGCGATGGCGCTCGAGGCGAGTCCGAAGCCGAGCAGGTCGACGGCGGCGGCGCGGTAGCGCGCGCGGCGCGGCGAGGTGCGCAGCGCGCTCCACCAGCCGCTCGAGCTTGGCCGCGGCCGCTGTGGAGCGGCGCGGCGGTAGGTGACGATCAACGCCGCGTTGGCGGCGGCGAACGCGCATCCGAGCACCCAGGCCTGCGTTTGCACGAAGCACAGCGCGGCGCTGGCGGCGAAGGCGCCGGCCCAGGCGAGGTTGCGTGCGGCGTTCGCGAAGCCGGCGCGCCCCGCGGCGCTGAGCGCAGAGAAGTCGCGTGAGGCGAGGCCGTGGAGCGCGCTGCCCAGCGCTAGCACGAGCGCAGCGGCGGGCGAGAGCGCGATCCAACCGACGCCGAGCGCGAGCACGGTGATGAACGCCAGACTCAGGCGGGCGAGGCCGTCGAGCTCACGCTCGCTGGAGTCGCGCACGGTCTCCTCGCGGATGAGGAGTTGGCGCGCGACGTCCTGGTACGTCACGACGCCCAGCAGCGTCACGAACAGCGAGAACTGTCCGTAGGCCTGCGGCCCGAGCTGGCGTGTGAGGATCGGCAACGACACCAGGCCCACGGCGGCGAGTACGACCTGGCTGGCGGCCATGGTCGCGGCCGTCGCGCCCAGTCCCTGGTCGCGCGCTGCGTGGGCCGGAGCTCCGTGGCTCGCGCATGCTTCGCCGCACGCTGGCGGGCCGCCCTGGGACGGCTCAGCGCTCGACGCCCGTTGACCTGCCGCCTCGCCGAGTTCACCCGGCGGGGCCGTGTTCGCCAGCAGCGCGAACGCGGCGTTCGCGCCAGCGCTTCGCGGCGCGGCTTGAAGAGGGTCAGGGGGCATGGTCGCTCGCTGCCGCATCGGCGCGACCTACCCCGCCCTTGAGAGGCCCGTTCCCGCAGGCGAGCAACTCGCCGATCTTTCGCAAAAACGGTTCGGGTTCGCGTCAGTTTCGCCAGCGCGCGTCCCGATACGGGCCGGCGGCGCACCTTGCCCCAGCGCGCACCCGCACCCCGCATCCCCGCGTTCCCATCCTGCCCATGCCCTCCGCTTCGCTCCGTACGCGCCCGAGCACCTTCCTCGAACTCGACGAGCCTGACCGCCCGCCCGCGCTCGACTCCGACGCGCTGCCCGAGCGGCTCGAAGAGCCCATCGACTGGGAGCGCCTCGCTCCGCGCGGTCTGTGGGCTCAGTGGGGCCGGCCCATGTTCGACGAGTTGCTCCTGGCGCTGACGCTGCCGCCGGCTCTGGTGGTGATCGCGCTCGTCGCGCTCGCCAACGCCGTCGCCTTCGGCGGGCTGCGCAAGGCGTTCTTCGTGCAGCCGCGCGTCGGCCACCGCGGCCGCATCTTCCAGCTCGTGAAGTTCCGCACGATGCGCGAGCCGACGGGCTCGGTGTTCGAAGCCTGGTCGGGCGGCGACGTGGCGCGCGTCACGCGCATGGGCAAGTTCCTGCGCAGCACGCACCTCGACGAACTGCCGCAGCTGTTCAACGTGCTGCGAGGCGAGATGAGCTTCATCGGGCCGCGCCCCGAGATGATCGAAGTCGAGGAGTGGGCCTGCACGAACGTGCCGGGCTTCCTCGAGCGCATGGCGATCAAGCCGGGGATCACCGGCTGGGCGCAGATCACGCAGGGCTACACGCCCAAGGACGTCGAGGCCTACCGCCGCAAGCTCGAGCTCAACCGCGAGTACCTCGCGAAACTGTCGTTCGCGACGGACATGGGCATCGTCGGCCGCACGCTGGTGTGGATGGTGCTCGGCCGCGGTTGGCGCTGGAACAAGAAGTCCAAGGACAGCTAGTGGGTTGAGCCAAGATTTCGCCGCGTATCTCAGGCGCCTCGCCGCGCCTGGCGGCGTTGCTCCGGTTCGGCGACCCATTCAGCTCGCCTGGAATCCTCGCGCCTTGCCAGGAACGCAGATTCCAGCGACATCTTCGACGAGCTTCGGAAGCAGGACACTAGAGCGCCGGCAGGATCGTCACCTCGAGTTCGAGGCCGCCTCCGCCCTGGAACACGTACGGCGCCGGGCGCGCGCGCAGCGTCTCACGCACCGTGAGCACGTCCCAACTGGCTTGATCTACCGGCAGCGCGAGCGGCGCGCCGACCGAACGCTCGCTCAGCGCTCCGGATTGAATGCTGGCGTCGAGCGATAACTCGACGTCGAGGCCCTGCGCGGTGGCCATCGGGCGCGCGTGGATCAGCAAACCGTCGAGGGCGCTGGCGACCATCGGGCACAGCGCGCCGACCTTGGATGCCACCTCCACGTCGGCCTCTCGGATGCGCCGTGCTTCGGCGCCTTGCATCCACGCGCTCGCTTCGCCCACGAGCAGCGGCGCCGAACCGCTGGCCACGAGCGCGCCTGAGCGCGCCAGCTTCCAGTTCAAGAGCACGCTGGAAGGATCGCCGCCATCCGTTCGCTCGCCGTTGCTCAGTTCGGGAAGCTGCCCCTCGCGTGAAAGTGCGATGGCGTAGGGGCCGAGCGTGAACACGTCGCTCGCGCGTTCGCCCCAGCGCGCGAGGCGCTCGGTGAGCGGCGGCGCGGCGAGCTCGACCTGCAAGCCACGTTCGTCTCCTTGCAACCACTCCAGATTGCGCGCCGCGGCGACGATGTCGCGGCCGATGAGCGCGCCGCTCACCCGCGCGCGCGGAGGTTCGACCCAACTGGTGTCCCACACGTGCACGTGGTGGAGCCGCGAACCGCCCCGCAAGAGTTGGGTGACTTTCACGCCGCTGTGTCCCTCGCAGCGCAGCACCCACGCGAAGTGCCGCTGTCCGGACTCGAGCGCCACCGCGCTCGTGAAGACCGCGGCGCGCTCTTTGGGGATGAACACGTTGAAGCCGCCGCTGAACGCGAGCAGCGTCGCCAGTTCGATCTCGACCTTTCCGACGTGGGTTTTTGCGCCGCCTTCCGATCCGTGCACGCCGCCCAGGTGCAGCTCGCGCACGCGCAACGGCTGCAACTGGCTGATCGACGCGTACAGCGCGAGCTGCGCGCCGGCCCCGTTGTCGGTCGCACGCAGCGCGCAGCGCACGCCGCTGCTCACGGTCTGCGTGAGTGGGTCGAACTGCGCGGACTGTTCGGCCACTTCCACGCCGTACCCGCCGACGATCTGGCGCAGCGTGCTCGCATCGAGCATGGCGACGCGGCCGCGCGGGGCGCGCAGCGTGAACGAGCGCCGCGCTCCGCCAGCGAGCAGTTTGTCGGCGTCGGCCAGGCTCAGCAGGCCGCCGCGCGCCGCGGCGCCAGCGGGCAACTCGACCACGTCGATGCGCACCGCGAGCGGCGCGTTGAGCGCGCCCCCGAGGCTCTCGAGCATCTTCGCGATGCTCTGGTGCGTCGCGTCTGGGGCCACGATGCGCGCGCGGCCCTCGTCGTCGAGCCGCAGTTCGTTGCCCGGCGCCTCCAACTCGGACTCGAAGGCGAAGCTGAGGATGCGCGCCAGCGTTCCGACGCCGTCGTCGGACTCCAGTTCCAGCGCGCCGCCTTCGTCGTCGGGTTGGAGCAGCGGCGCGGCGCGCGCGCTGAACACGTCGACGTGGCTGGGCTGGGTCACCGCCCGCAGGTCGTAGGTTCGCGCGACGGGGTCGGCCTGCGCTGCGGCCGGCGCGCAAAGGCTGGCGGCCAGGGCGACGTTCAACGCGAGCGCGATGGCGGTGCGATTCATCGACAACAGTCCTCGTGTGGGGTGCGGACGCCCAGCAGCCGACGTCTCTTCTGCGCCGCGTTGGTCCGGCGGGGTGGGCAGCTAGTCCGAGCGTAACGTCGCGCCACGCTCGCCCCGCGCGTGTAAGAAAAACGATTGTGGAGTGAATCCTGGTGACCGACGCGGGATAGAGGTTGCGACGCGACGCCGCACAGCGCCGTGTCAGGTTCGAGCGGGCCGACACGCCGATTCCGGCGGGACAGATCCTGACCTGTTCCGTCGCAACGGCGTGCGGGTTCCGCGCGCTGCTCCGAGCGAGTCCGGGTGTACCGGATGCGTGCGTGCTGGCCGCCAGCCGTGCGCGAAGAGCCCTCGCTCGGCGCTGCTCGCGGAGCAACCCGCGCGGACTACGGCGCCGGGCGCGCTGGCAGTGCGCCCGAGCGTCTTCGCTCCGACAGATTCAGTCCGTGAAGATCCACAGCTACTGAAGCAGCACCGATTGGCAAAGCAGGGGTCGGGTTCGCAGGTTCTCTGGGGGAGACCGGCGGACTCGGCCTCTCCTATTTATTCTTCGCGGCTGCGTCGGCGCTGTTTCTGTCGGGCGCCTGGCGCTTCTGTCGCTCCCCGCGGCGAGCGTCGCGCCGCCTGAGCCCGACCTCAGGCCGTGAGCTCGTATTGCTTGCGGCGCAGCGCCAGCGCACCGACCGCCAGCGCGACGAGCGCGATGCCGAGCAACCAGCGCACGGACTGCGCCGCGTCGAGCGGCTCGCGCGGGACGACGTCCTCCACGCCCGCCCAGGCCTGGGGGTGCTGGCTCGCGAGGAAACAGCGCACGTAGTACTGGATCGTCAGCGCCTGGTTCTTGCCCGGCAGGTTCGCGAGGAAGCCCTCGATCGTGAAGGCGTAGCCGAGCCCGACGATCATCGGGTGCTTGAAGAACACGCCCAGGGTCGAAAACAGCGCCGAGTACGTGAACACAGCGAGCGCGCTGGCGCCGACGAGCGCTCCCGTGAGTCCTGCGGGAATCAGATACTTGTCGTCGGACGGCGGCGGGAACTGGCCGGCGATCGAACCCAGCAGCGCGGCGCTCAGGGCGAAGAGGGCCACCAGCACCGTGGCGCTCGCCATCCAGCGCCCGACGAGGATCGCGGGGCGCGAGATCGGGCGCGTGAGCAGGTAGGTGATCGTGCGGTCCTCCAGCTCCTCGCCGAGCACCGCGGCGCCGACGATGACCGACGCCAGCGGCGCCATCACGTTGATCGTGAGCAGGAAACCCAGCGCCGTCAGCACGTCCAGGCCGCGGATGGTGCGCGGCGACTGCGCCACGATCCAGGCGATCAGCGGGGCGAGCGCCACGCCGAAGGCGACCAGCCACATGCGGCGAGCGCGCAGCGTCCGCACCAGGTGGGTCCGGTAGAGCAGCCAAGTCGTGCGCAGGAAGTTCAGCATCGGCCGTGCCTCACGCCACCAGGTAGTCGAACACGGCCTCGAGATTTGCGTCGTGGCTCTCCAGGCTGGTCACGCCGACGCGCAACTCCGCGGCGATGCGCGTGAGCGCTTCGAAGAAACGCTCGAGCTCGAAGGTCTCCACGTCGATGCGGCCGTCCGCCTGCGCGACGCGCACCGAGAGCACGAAGTCGAGCTCGACCAGCGCCCGCGCGAGGCGCCGCGGCTCGCGTGCGCGCAATTCGACGCGCCGCGGATGGCGCGAGAGCAATTGGCGCACTTGGCCGACCGGTCCCTGCGCGAGCAGACGCCCGCGGTGGAACAGCACGATCTCGTGCGTGAGCGCCTCGACCTCGTGCAGCACGTGCGTCGAGACCAACACGCTCATGCCCTCGCGGCCGGCCTGGGCGAAGAGCGCCGTCATCTCGGCGCGGCCCACGGGATCGAGTCCGTTGAACGGCTCGTCGGCGACGACCAGCTCGGGACCGTGAGCGATCGCCTGCGCGATCTTGGCGCGCTGCCGCATGCCCTTGGAGTATCCGCCGACGCGCCGCTTGCGCGCATCGCCCAGCCCCACGCGATCGAGCGCTTCATTCGCACGTCGTGTCGCCTCCGCCGCGCCGAAGCCGTGCAGCCGCATCAGGAAGCGCACGACTTCGAGCCCGGTCATGTCCTCGTACAGCGCTTCTTGCTGCGGACAGAAACCGGCGCGGCGGAACAACTCGGAGTTGGCGAAGGGCTTGAGGCCGAGCACCTCGAGCGTGCCGCGCGAGGGGCGGATCTCGCCCGCCACGAGCTTGAGGAACGTGCTCTTGCCGGCGCCGTTGGGGCCGACCAAGCCGGTGACGCCGCGTTCGAGCGAGAGTGTGAGGTCCGACAGGCCGACGACCTGTCCGTACCAACGGCCGAGCTGGTCGGCGGCGAGCAGCGCGCCGCTCACGCGACCACCTCCATGCGGCGCACGCGCCAGGCCACGATCGCGAACGACACCAGCGTCAGGCCGCCGAGCACGGCCACCGACCACCACGGATCCCAGCGGAAGATCGAGCGCGACGAACCGATCCACCAGTCGGCCACGCGTTCGAAGTGGCTCACCAGGCTCAGCATGCGCCACTGGCGCTCGCGCATCAGCGCGGCCATCGCACCGCCGAGCGCCAGCGTGCTCATGAACACCCCGAACACTGCGGCGAGCGCATACGACTTGCGCTTGGAGAGCGCCGACACGGCGAGGATCAGCGCCGAGAGGACGGTGACGAACGCGAGCGAGTAGCCGATCGTGCCGACGATCACCGGCCACTTCTCGGTCAGGAAGATGAAGTTCGGCGAGTTGAAGGTGGCGACGGTGCAGATGAGCAGACCGGGGCCGAGCACCGCGAAGCAGCCGAACGTGAAGGCCGTGGCGAAGTGCGCCAACATGTAGTCGAAGCGCGTCAGCGGGCGCGAGAAGTACAGCAGGTGCGCGCCCGCGCGCCGGTCGTCGCAGATCAGCCCGGCGCCGTACCAGGCCATGGCGAGCACCGCGAAGTAACGCGCCGCGGTCATCGCCTGGATGATCAGCTTGTGCACCTCGAGCAGTTGCGCTGCGAACTGCGCCGCGAGGCCGGCGCCGCTGAGCAGCGGACCGCCGCTGCCGCTCTCCTCGATCTGGAAACTCAAGTAGGCGAGGAACGACACGACGATGCCGGTCATCGCCGGGCCGAAGAACAGGATGAACAGCGGCAGCTTGCGCTTGGTGGCGATCGCCATCTGCGCGCGGTACAGCGGCCAAAAAGCCCAGCGACTGGGCGCGAGCGCGCCGCGGAACGGGCGGTAGATCTCGGTGTGCGTTGCGGCCGTCACGCGCGCGCCTCCCGCGAGTTCTTGAGCACGTCGAGGAACACCTGATCGAGGCTCGAGCGCTGCTCCTCGACCGCTTCGAGGTGCGCACCGACGCTGCCGGCCAGCCCGAACAGCTCGTCGGCGTCTTCGCCCGGCGCGTGGATGCGCAGCACGCGCTCGGACTCGCGGTCGCAGGCGATGCCGCGCGCCGCGAGCTCGCCCGCGAAAGCGTCGACGTCGCCGGCGACACGCACGCGCGACGAGCGCGACTGGCTGCGCGTGAGCTCGAGCAGCGCGCCGCTCGCGGCGACGCGGCCGCGGTCGAGCACGACCACGTGGTCGCAGGTGCGCTCGACGTCGGGCAGCAGGTGCGAGCACAAGAGCACGCTCTTGCCGTGTGCGTGGCCGAGGTCGGCGACGAGCTCGAGCATGTGCCGCCGCCCCTTGGGATCGAGCCCGTTGGTCGGCTCGTCGAGCAAGAGCAGCGGCGGATCGTGCGCCAAAGCCTGCGCGAGCTTCACGCGCTGCTTCATGCCGGTCGAGTACTGCGCGATGTCGCGGTAGCGCTGTTCATCGAGGCCGACGTAGTCGAGCGACTCGTGCGCGCGTGTGATCGCGTCGCTCTCGCTCAAGCCCGTGATGCGCGCCAGCGTCGAGACGAGCTCCACCGCGTTCATCTGCGGCGGCAGGCAGTCGCTCTCGGGCATGTAGCCGACCTTGCGGCGCAGCTCGACGCCGTCGGCGGGCTTGCGCGGATCGAAACCCAAGAGGCGCGCCTCGCCCGCGTCGGGCTTCACGAGCCCGAGCAGCAGCTTGATCATCGTCGTCTTGCCCGCGCCGTTGGGCCCGAGCAACGCGGTGGCGCCCGGGGCCACACTCAGCTCGACTCCGTCGAGCGCGCGCACGGCGCCGTACTGCTTCACGACTCCCCGCAGGGAGATCACGGGCGCCTGGGGAGCGGATGCGGTCATGCGGCGGACGGGAGGAGCTGGAGCATGACCGCGCGGGGCGCTGCTGTGAAGCGCGCGCGCCGCGAGGTTTCAGCGCTTGGAGCGAGTGCGCTTCGCGGCGGCGGGAGGCGCGGCTCGCTGCGCGGCGTGGCACACCGCGCACTGGTGCTCGCCTTCGGGAAACACGCCGGCCGCGATGTCCTTGAGCCGTTCCGCATCGAAGCGCTTGCGCGCGTTCTTGACGTCCGGCCGTTCGACCACGCGGCCGCGGTGGTCGAGGTACAGCTCCGGTGCGAGGCCCGACTGGTCGTCCTCGGACAGTTCGTCGGAGTCGCGTGTGAAGCGGTACAGCTCCCACCAACCGATCGGACCGTAGCTCACTCGCCGCGCTCGCGCGAGCGCGGCCTCCATGGAACTGGCGACATGGCTCAAGAGCGAATCGAGCCGCGGGTGCGCGGTGCAGCCCATGAACTCGACGTGCACCAAAACCCACGCGTCGCCGCTCTCGAGCGGAGCGGCGACGCGTGCGGGGAGTTTCGAACGGGAGCGGCGGGTGGTTTTCTTCATGGGCGCTTGGGTCGCGCCCGCAGCCTACTTCAGCGCGCTCTCGATCGCTGCGCGCAACTCGGGCGAGTCGGGCGCGACCTTCGAGGGGTAGAACGCGATCGGCTGGCCGTCCTTGCCGACCAGGTACTTGCAGAAGTTCCAGTTGGGCAGCTTGCCGGTCGCTGCATTGAGCGCCGCGTAGACCGGGCTCTGCTTCGCGCCGGCCTTGGTCTCGATCTTCGAGAACATCGGGAACTGCACGCCGTACTTCGAGGAGCAGAACTGTGCGATCTGCTCCGGTCCGCCGGGCTCCTGGCCGCCGAACTCGTTGCTGGGGAAGCCCAACACGGCGAAGCCGCTGCCTGCGAATTCGGCGTGGAGCTTCTGCAGTCCGGCGTACTGCGGCGTGTAGCCGCACTCGCTGGCGACGTTGACGATCAGCGTGACCTTGCCGGCGTAGCTGGCGAGGTCCGCGGGCTTGCCGTCGAGGGTTTCGGTGCGCAGGGCGTAGATGTTGTTGGCGGTGTTCACGGGGACCTGGGTGCTGGGGTTGGCGTTCGCGGTGGAATTTGCGGTGGCCGCCGGCTGCGTGCTGGCGGCGGGGGTGGTCTGCGCGGAGGCGCTCGCGGCGCTCGCGTCGGCGGGCCGCGCGTCGGTGGCGGCGACCTCCGAGCTGGAGGGCGAGCCGCTGCACGAGCACAGGGCGAGGAGGAGCGCGGAGCTGACCTTGATGCGGATCGACATGGCTGGGCGGGGAGTGGGGTGCTGGGGGAGGGTCGCGGCCTGAAGGACAGGCGAGCAGCCTATTCGCACGGCGGACGATTTCGGATCCATCCCTGCGATGTTCCAGGCCTGCGGCGCGAGTACGGCCGTCCTGCGGGTCAGGGGGCGGGTTCGGCGCGTGCGCGCCGCCCGAGGTTTCAAGGTTGGCGATCGGCGTCGCCGACACACCTGCGCCGACGGGCGAGTTCCCCGTGCTCCGCCGTCGGCGCGATGAACTCGACGCTCCCCATTCCCGCCGCGTCCATGGCGCTGCTGCTTTCGCACGGCGCGCTGCTCGCCCAGGCCGGCGACGGCGAGGAACTCGCGGAGCTGTCGCTCGAGCAGTTGATGCAACTCGACGTCGTCGTGACCAGCGCGGCGCGCCACGCGCAGCCGCTCTCGCGCACGGCCGCCGCGGTGTACGTGATCGGCGCCGACGACATCGCGCGCTCGGGCGCCTCCTCGATCCCGGAGGTCCTGCGCCTGGCGCCGGGCGTGCACGTCGCGCGCATCGACTCGAGCCGCTGGGCGGTGTCGATCCGTGGCTTCAACGATCAATTCGCCAACAAGCTGCTGGTGCTGCTCGACGGCCGCAGCGTGTACACGCCGCTGTTCTCCGGCACGTGGTGGGATGCGCTCGATGTCCCGCTCGCCGACATCGAGCGCATCGAAGTCGTGCGCGGCCCCGGCGGTCCGCTGTGGGGCGCGAACGCGGTCAACGGCGTGATCAACATCATCACCAAGTCGAGCGCGCAGACGGCGGGCGGTGCGCTCGAGCTGCGCGCCGGCGACTTCGACCGCGCGCTGGGTCGCGTGCGCTACGGCGTCGCGGATGAGCGCGGGGGCTGGCGCGCGTGGGGCCAGTGGGCCGATCGCGGCCCGACGCAGGTCCAGGGCGGCGCGGAAGGGCTCGACGACTGGAACATGGGGCACGCCGGTTTCCGCGTCGATCGCAAGCTGACGGAGCGCGACGAACTGCTCGTGCTCGGCCACGCGTACCAGGGGCTGATCGACTCGGGGCAGACGCTGGCCGCTCCGCCGCCGCTGTACGTTTCCGCCGGGCGTTCGCGCTCGAACGCCTCGGGCGCGAGCCTGCAGTCGCGCTGGACGCGCGCCTTCGAAGACGGCGGCGAGTTCATGCTCGGCGGTTACGTCGACTACTCCGAGCGCGAGTTCGATGTCTCGCTCGAGCAGCGCAGCAACGTGTTCGTGGAAGCCCAACGGCGCTGGCGCCTGGGCGTCCACGATCTGACGGTCGGCGCTTCGGTGCGCTCGACCAGCGCCGACGTGCGCAACGGCTTCGTGTTCACGCTCGCCAGCACCGAGCGCACGATCTCGCGGGCCAGCGTGTTCGCGCAGGACGAGATCGAGCTCGCGCCGGAGCGTTGGATGTTGATCCTGGGCGCACGCGTCGAGCAGGAGGACGTGGTCGGGGCCTACGCGCAGCCGAGCGTGCGCCTGCGCTACACGCCGGACGAGCACAACACGTTCTGGGCGGCGTTGTCGCACTCCGTGCGCACGCCCAGCCAAGTGGAGCAGGACATCGCGCTCGTGGTCGCCGCGATCCCGGGGCCGCCCGATCAGTTCGCCACCTACTTCGGCTCGCGCGACGTCGACCCCGAGACGGTCGACGCCGTCGAACTGGGCTACCGCGCGCGCCCCAGCGAGCGCGTGACCGTGGATGCGACGGCGTACTTCAAGCACTACTCGGACCTGATCCAGTTCCAGGCCGGCGCGCCGTTCGCTTCGGGCGCGGACTTCATCGTGCCGTTCAACGCGCGCAACGTTGCACAGGCCGATTCGTACGGCTTCGAGCTGGCGCTCGAGTGGCTCGCGCGCGACGACACGCGGCTCGAACTGGCCTGGACAGCGCAGGAGCTTGAGCTGCGCGCGCAGGGCGGGGCGAGTCCGGTCGACGAGTCCGAGGAAGGCAACACGCCGAGCTCGAACCTGCGCCTGGGCGTGCGGCACGATCTCAACGCGCTGTGGGGCGCGGACCTGCTCGTCTGGCGCGTCGAAGCGCTCGACAACGGCGACGTGCCGGCCTACTGGCGCCTCGACCTCTCCTTGCAGCGCCGCCTCGCGCAGGGCGGGCGACTTTCGTTCGGCGCCCAGAACCTGTTCCACGACGGCGAGCGCGAGTTCGGGACCAACCTCTTCGGCGCCACCAACGAGTCCGTCGCGGCGCTGTTCGTGCGCCTCGA
Organism: Planctomycetota bacterium; assembly: GCA_016795325.1. Lineage (GTDB taxonomy): Bacteria > Planctomycetota > UBA1135 > UBA1135 > WYBT01. The sequence goes on along the minus strand of JAEUHY010000029.1, from coordinate 51,336 downwards.
ACTGGGCTTCTGAGCGCGAGCCGAGCGCGGCGCGGCTACGCCGATCGGCGCAGTGTTTCGTGGCCGGTGCGGCGTGGATACTGCGCCGATGAACAAGTCCAAGCAGCGCAACACGCGGCCCGCGCCACGGCGCGCCGACGACGATCTCGAGCGCCTCTTCCGTCCGCGCGCCGTGGCGGTGATCGGCGCGTCGCGGCGGCCCGGTTCGATCGGTTGGCAGGTGCTCCACAACCTCGTGACGGGCGGCTTCGAGGGCAAGGTCTTCCCCGTCAATCCCAACGCCGAGGTCGCGCACTCGATCAAGTGCCACAAGTCGGTCTCGGCGATCCCTGACGCGGTCGATCTCGCGCTGATCACCGTGCCCAAGGCGCTCGTGCCGCGCGCGCTCGCCGACTGCGCGCGCAAGGGCGTTGGCGCGGTCGTCGTGATCACCGCGGGTTTCAAGGAGACCGGCCCCGAGGGCGCCGCGGTCGAGGCGCAGCTCGTCGCCCACGCTCGCAAGCACGGCATGCGGCTGGTCGGCCCCAACTGCATGGGCATCCAGAACGCGCAGGACGGCGTGCGCCTCAACGCTTCGTTCTCGCGCTCGTTCCCGCGCAGCGGACCGGTGGCGTTCGTGTCGCAATCCGGCGCGATGGGCGAGGCGATCCTGGCGCAGGCCGATCACCTGAACCTCGGCGTGGCGATGTTCGTCTCGATGGGCAACCGCGCCGACGTCAGCGCCAACGATCTGATCGCGTACTGGGGACGCGACGCGTCGATCCGCTGCGTGCTGCTGTACCTCGAATCCTTCGGCAATCCGCGCAATTTCGTGCCCATCGCGCGGCGCGTGAGCCGCGACAAGGCGCTCGTGACGGTCAAGGCCGGACGCTCGGCGGCGGGCGCGCGCGCGGCGACGAGCCACACCGGCGCGTTGGCCGGCGCCGACGTCGCGGCGGACGCGTTGCTCAAGGAGTGCGGCGTGCAGCGCGTGGGCTCGGTCGAGGAGCTGTTCGACGTCGGGCTCGCGCTCTCGAAGCTGCCGCTGCCCAAGGGCAAGCGCGTCGCGGTGCTCACCAACGCGGGCGGGCCGGCGATCCTCGCCACCGACGCGCTCGTGAGTTGGGGACTGGAGATCGCAGCGCTGTCCGAGTCGACGCGTGCGACGCTGCGCGGATTGCTCGTGCCGGAAGCTTCGATCGCCAACCCCGTCGACATGGTCGCGGGCGCGACGGCCGAGAACTACCGGCGCGCGTTGGGCGTGTTGCTCGCCGACCGCGGCGTCGACAGCGTGCTGGTGATCTTCGTGCCGCCGATCACGCACGATCCGGTGGTCGTGGCGCGCGCGGTGTTCGAGGCCGCGCGCGGCTCCGCGAAGCCGGTGGTGAGCTGCTTCATGTCGCGCGACGAGGTGCTCGCGGACATCGCGCGTCAGGCCGAGCAGGACTGGACGCCGGTGTACCTGTATCCCGAGTCGGCCGTGCGCGCGCTCGCGGCGCTCGACGAGCGGCGGCGCTGGCTCGCGCGGCCCGAGGGCGTGGTCGCGCGTTACGACGTGGACCTCGCGGCGGCGCGCAAGGCGTTGAAGCCGGGCTGGCTCGGCGTGCGCGAGCGACGTGCGCTCGCGGCGGCGTACGGACTGCCGGCAGTGCCCGGCGGGCTCGCGCGCAGTGCGCGTGAATCTGTCGCAATCGCCGAGCGCGTCGGATATCCGGTGGTCGCGAAGGTCTCGGCGCCTTCGGTGGTGCACAAGTCGGACGTCGGCGGCGTGCTGCTCGACCTCGCGGACGAAACGGCTGTGCGCGCGGCCTTCGCCAAGCTGCAGCGCCCCGACGCCGAGGGCGTCAACATCCAGAAGATGCTCGAGCGCGGCCGCGAGGTCGTGCTCGGCTTCACGCAGGACCCCGCCTACGGACCGCTGCTCATGTTCGGCCTGGGCGGGATCTACGTCGAGGTGCTCAAGGACGTGTCGTTCGCGCTGTGCCCGGTGAGCGACGTGCGCGCGCACGAGCTGCTGCGCGAGATCCGCGGCTGGCCGATCCTGGCCGGCGTGCGCGGCCAGGCGGCCATCGACGAAGCGGCGCTGATCGACGTGATCCAGCGTCTCTCGCAGCTCGCTGTGGACCACCCGCGCATCGCCGAGCTCGAGATCAATCCGCTGCTCGCGTACGCGGGCGGCGTGTGCGCCGTCGACATGCGCGTGCGGGTGAGCTGAGCCGCGCGCTGCGCGCTTTTTTTTCGCGCAAGAGCGCGTGGAGCGGTTGTACGGTGCCAGAGCAATTTGTCCCACGCCCGCGCGCATCCTCCTCGTGCGCCTCAGCGCCCTGGGCGACGTGATCAACACGTTGCCCACGCTCGAGGCCTTGCGGCGCGCGTTCCCGGCCGCGCACCTGGGCTACGCGGTCGAGGAGCGCAACCGCGACGTGATCGTCGGGCACCCCGCGCTCGACCGCGTGCACGTGCTCGAGCGCAAACGCTGGCGCACGCTCCTGTCGAGTCCGAGTCAATGGTTCGAGCTGCGGCGCGAGGTGGCGCGATTCGTCGGCGAACTTCGCGCGGAGCGCTACGACGCGGTGCTCGACCTGCAGGGCAACTTCAAGGGCGCGTTGCACGCGCTCGCCTGCGGCGCGCCGCGGCGCATCGGCTTCGCGCGCGGCTTCTGCAAGGAGCTCAACTTCCTCGCCTCGAACGAACACGTCACGCCGCCCGGCGCGACGGAGAAGCTCCACCGCGTGCTCAAGTTCCTCGCGCAGGCGGAGCACCTGGGCGCGAGCGCGAGCGAGCCGCGCTTTCGCCTGCCGGACCTCGCGGCCGCGCGCGAGCGCATGGGGCGCGCGCTCGGCGACGCGCGCGTCGGCGACTACGCCGCGCTGCATCCGGGCGCGAGCGGCAAGGGCGCGCTCAAGCGCTGGCCGCCGGAACGCTTCGGGGCCCTCGCCGAACGCCTCGAGCGCGAGTGCGGGCTCGCTTCGCTCGTCACGTGGGGACCGGGTGAGCGCGAGTTGGCCGAGAGCGTCGTCGCCGCGAGCGGCGGCTGTGCGCGGCTCGCGCCGGCGACCGGCAGCGTGCTCGACCTGGCCGCGTTGCTCGAGCGCGCGCGGCTGTTCGTCGGCGGCGACACCGGGCCGATGCACCTCGCCAGCGCGGTTTCCACGCCGAGCGTCGCGCTGTTCGGCCCCAAGGATCCGCGCACGTACGGACCGTTCCACGCGCGCCGCCGCGTGGTCGCGCACGGCGAGCCCGGCGCCGGCCGCATGGAGGACATCAGCGTCGACGCGGCCCTCGAGGCGTGCCGCGCGTTGCTCGCGCAAGTGCGCGTCGGTGCGTCCGGTCGCTGAACCGCTGAGCGCCCGCTCTAGTTGTCGCAGTCGGTCTCTCGTCTGTCTCCCCTTTCTCCGTGGCTCCTGTGTCCCTTTGTCCTCGCAAGCAGAAGAAGCACAGGAGCCACGGAGGAAGGGGAGGCAGAAGAAGTAGGTAGGGGCGGGCAGCCAGCGCCATGAACGGCTCCGCCACGCTGGGGCACACGGAACTTCGCGAGCCGGCTGCTAGAGTTGGCGATCAGTCCGAGGGGGAGCCGATCCGCGCTGAGCCGGGTCGCCCGCACCTCCGTGGGCGAACCACCATCACGATGTCCAGCGACTTCGACCCCCACGCAGCCCGGACTTCCCGCGCCGGCGCCGCGCCCGCGTCCGGTGCGGAGTTCGACTCCGCGTCGAGCGTTCGTGCGCACTCGTTCGAGATGGTCTGGACGGCGTCCGAGGGCGGCGGCGACGGCGCCTGGGACCTGCCCGAGCGCTTCGAACTGGCGCGCGACCTGGGCGACGGCCGCACCGGCCCGGTGTTCGTCGTGCGCGACGCGGCTCGCGAACGCCAATCCGTGCGCTTCGAGCTGTTCGGCGGATCGCGCGAGGGCGACGCAGCGCAGCGCGCGGCGCGCGAGGAAGCGCTGCGCGCGACCGGACGGATCGAACACGCACGCGTGGCCCAGTGCCTCGAAATCGGGCGACTCGGCGACGGGCGCGGCTTCGTGTTGCGGCCGCACGCCGAGGGCGAGACGCTCGAGGCGCGGCTCGCGCGCGAAGGCTCGCTGCATCCGGCCGCGGCGCTGGAGCTCACGCGCCAATTGCTCGAGGCGCTCGGCGCCGTGCACGCCGCCGGTCTGCTCCACGGAGCGCTCGACGCGAGCAGCGTGTGGCTCGTCGCGCGGGCGCCCAAGAGCGCTGCGAACCCGCACGGCATCGATGTGCGCCTGCTCGACGTCGGCGTGGCGCCGCACTCGGCTTCGCAGGGCCCCGAACTCGACCTGCACGCGGTCGGCCACTTGCTCGAACGTTTGCTCGGCGACGCGTCGACGTCGCCCGCCGCGAAAAGCTCCCTCGAACTGGCCGCGAGCGCGCGCGCTCCGGGCGCGAGCGTTGCGTCGCTGCTGCACGCGGTCGCAGAACAGCTCGCTGCGCAGCCTGCGACGCGCCGCGGCGCCGATTTGGCCGCGCCGAAAGTCGCCGCGCGCGACGTGGCCCCCGCACGCACTGCTTCGACCCCGCCGCTCGTGCGCTACGGGCTGATCGCCGCGCTCGCCGCTTGCGGAATGCTCGCGCTGCTCGGCTGGAAGCTCGGAAGCGAGTTGCAGGCGGCGGAGAAGGACGCCGGCAACGAGCGCGCGCGGCTGGCCGAACAACTGGCGAGCGCCACGCAGGAGCGTGCGAAGCTCGCCGGAGAGCTGGAGGGCGCGCGCGGTGAGTTGCGTGCGCGCGACGAGCAGCTTGGCAGCGCCCAACGCAGCGCCGCCGCCGAACGCGAGGCCGCGGAGCGCGCGCTCAGCGCCGAGCGCGAGCGCGCGGCGCGCGAGCTCGACGAGACGCGCGCACTGCTCGCGAACGAACGCGAGCGCCTCGCGCAAGCTCAGGCGCAGTTGCGCGTCGCCGCCGAATCGTCGGACGCGAACGTGCGCGCCGCGCGCGGCTTCGACGCGACGCTCGGCTTGTTGGAGCAGGGCCGCGGCGACGAGGCCCTGCAACGCGCGCGTCTGCTCGAATCCGAGGGCTTGATCGGCGGGCGCGCGAACTTCCTGAGCTCGCTGGCCGAGGCCTACTCGCAGGTCCTCGGTTTCGAGCAGCGCAGTGAGGCCGACGTGGCGGCGGTCGCGCTGGTCGGCGCCGCGCGCCGTGCGCTCGAGCGGGCGCTTGCCGAGCGCGCGGAGTTCGAGCGCGAGAGCGCGACCTGGCTGCCGCTCGAGTTCTCGAGTGACGAGCCGCGCACGCGGATTCAGCGCATTTCCGCCGCACTCGACACGTTGAGCGCGCGATTGGCGACCGCCGAGACCCAGCGCAACGAAATCGAGCAGCGCGAGTGGCGCGAGATCATGGCTGCGCCTGGAACTCAGGACCCCGCGCGGGCGTTCGAGCACGTCGCTCGTTTCGAACGGCCCGAGAAGCTCGCTTCGCTGGCCCAGCGGTTCGCGACGGAGCTGCGCGCCCGCGTGGTGGTCGACGGCCAACTCGACGTCGCGCGCCTGGCGAGTTTCCGCCAGCTCGGCGCGTGGTCGGAGCGCATCGCGAGCGCCGGGGCGGGCGGCGGGGCGAGCCTCGTCCCCGAACTCGCGAACGATGTGCGGTTGCTCGCACACGCGCAGCGCTGGTACGACGCCGACGCGAGCAACGACGCGGCCGCGGAGATCGCCCGCGCCGAGTTCGCGCCGGTCGCCGCCGCCGCGCACGCGTGGCGCGCGCAGCTCGTGCTGCAGGCGCGACTCGCTCTGCCCGACGCGGCCTTTCCGCTGCGCCGTGGGCAGCGCGCGCTGCGCCGCAGCGTCGACCCCAACGGACGCGTGGAGTGGTGGCGCGAGTCGCTCGACGGCGTCGTCGACGGCCAGTGGCGCCTGCGGCGCGCGCGTTTCGACGAACAGGGCGGCACGGCGCTCGGCGAGGGCGTGCTGCGCATCGAACGCAAGGACGACACCTGGGGACTGGTCGGCGCGCGCGCGCCCTGGCTGGACCTGCGTGCGCACGGGCCGCAGGTGCAGGCCGGCGCGGCGCCGCTCGCGGGAGCGCTGACCTTGCCCGCCGCGCTGGCGCAGTACGAGGCCGCGGCCCGCAAGCTCGAAAGTGCGCTGCGCACGGAGACCTGCCTGATCTACGAACAGGGCGACGTGCGCCGCTGGTTCTCGGCCACGCTGGGCCTGGTGCGCGAGGAAACGCGCACGCCCAGCGGCGTCGCCGTGACCGAACTCGTGGCGCTCGAACCGTGAGCGTCCGCGTGCGCGGCGCGGCCGCCTCCGCGCAACCCGCACCGAGAGCGGCCGTGCTCCTCGCGCCTGCGCACTCCGCCGAGCACTTCGCCGAGCACTCTCGTGCCGGTCGCTGGCGCGCGGCCGCGGAGTTCGCGCGCCAGGCGTCGGTCGAGCGCGGAGAGGCGCCGCAGTACCTTGGTGGGGCGAGCCGACACGCCAAAAGGCCGTCGAACCCGGCCTGCGGCTCGGCGACTCCTCGACGGACGCGCCGCACGCTTTCCGCGCCGGACCGAAGCTTCGCTTTCCACTCCGCCAGCCACGCACCCACGCAGCACTCCACCTTCGCCTCGATGAACCACAGTCGCCTTGCCTTGCTCGTGTTGTGCGCCGCGCCGCTCGCGGCCTGCAGCGCAACCGCCGCGACCAACGCGTCGCAGGCCCTCGACACGCGCCCGTTTCCGCGCCTCGCCGCCCAGGTCGCCGACGGACCGGTGCTGGTCGAGGCGCGTTACTACCTCGACCACAAGCGCACCTTCGGCGCCGAGCTGCCGCGCGAGGCGCGCGTGTTGCCGGTCGCGCTCAAGCTCGGACTCGCCCCGGGCGCCGCGGGTTCGGCGCGCATCGATCCCGACCAGGCCGGCGCGCGCCTGTACCTGCCCGATGGGACGGTGCTGGCGAGCAAGTTCCAGGCTGCGGTGTGGACCGAGTTCAAGAGCGTCAATGACCTCGTAGCCGCCAACGCGCTGCAGTCGCGTGTGCTTCCGCCCTGGAGCGCCGCGGGTGAGTCGTTCGTGTACTTCGTGCTCGGCGAAGCGGGCGAGGTGTTCGTGCGCCGCGGCGAGCTGACGCTCGGCGCCGGCGAGGACGCGCGGAGCTTCGCACTCGCCGACGCTTTGATCGCCTTCGAGCTCGAGCTCGACGGCCAGGTCCGCACGCTGTTCGTCGGACTCGAGGTCGGCAACGGCGCGCCGAGGGGGAACTGAACGCCATGCGCACCTTGCTTGTTTACTTGGCGCTCTTCAGCGCTGCTGCGGGAGCTGTGGGATGTGCGGCAGGGCGCCCCGTGCCGACGCGCGAGATCCTCGCCGGCGAGCTGGCGCAGGCGCGCGAGGCGCAGCAGCGCGACGACGCGCAGCGCGCGTTGGAGCTCGCCTCGGGCGTCCTGTCGAACACTCGTGCGGCGGATACGGACAGCGCGGCGTTGCGCTTCGAAGCCGCGATGCTCGCCGCCCGCGTGCACCTGCGCGCGGCGAGCGAGACGCCGTTCCTGCGCGAGCCGCGCGCCTCGGGCGTGCCGGGTCCGTCGGCCGTGGCGCACTCGATGGCGGCCGCGCGCTGTTTCGAGCTCGCACGGCGCTGCGCCAGCGCAGCGCAGCGCGGAGGGGCGAACGCCGTCGCAGCTGAACTCGAACTCGCCAACTACGCCGAGCTGGCGTTCCACTCGCAGCTGGGCCTGGGAGCGAGCTGCAACGCGTTCCTGCAGCGCGCACCGGGTCTCGCCAACGCCAAGTCGGCGGCCGAGCGTTTCGCGCGGCCCGAACTCGCGCGCCAGCGCGCGTGGCTCTACTTGGCGCTGTTCGAGCACGTGCGCAACCGCGATGAACTCGAGGCGTACCGCTTCGCGGTGCTCGCGATCGAAGAGTCCTCGGCGGCGCGCGGGTTCGACGTGCGACGCGTTGCGCGCCTGGAGCGCTGGATCGCGAGCGAAGCGACGCTCGAATTCCACTGTCCCAAGTGCGACCTGCTCGTCGCCCCGGGCTTGCGCGCCTGTCCCAACGACCGCACTCCGAACGCCGAATTCGTCGGGCGCAAGCGGCTGTGAGCGCGCTCGAGCTCTCGGCCGCGTTCGACCGTCGCGCGTTGCTGCGCGGAGGCGGAGCGTTCGCGTTCGCAGCCTTGGGCGGCGCGCTGGCGCCGGGTGCGTTGGGCGGCGCGCTGCAGGCGACGGCGGACAGGCCCAAACTTCGCAAGGCCTGCATGCTCTACATGTGTGCGGACGGCAAGACGCTGCGCGAGAAGTTCGAGATCTTGAAGCGCGCGGGCTTCGAGGGCGTGGAGCTCGACAGTCCGACGCCGATCCCGCGCGAGGAGATCCTCGCCGCACGCGACGCCACGGGCCTCGCGGTGTGCGGCGTCGTCGACTCCGTGCACTGGCGCCAGTCGCTCGCCGACGCCGACGAAAAGGTGCGCGCGCAGGCCGTGGCGGCGCTCGAGACGGCGCTGCGCGACTGCCATGCCTTCGGCGGTGAGAGCGTGCTGCTCGTGCCGGCGATCGTGAACACGCGCGTGAGCTACGAGCAGGCCTACCACCGCTCGCAGGCCGAGCTGCGCAAGGTGCTGCCGCTGGCGGCCGAGCTGCGCGTGAAGATCGGCATCGAGAACGTGTGGAACGACTTCCTGCTCTCGCCGCTCGAGGCCGCGCGCTACGTCGACGAGCTCGAGAGCCCGTGGGTCGGCTGGCACCTGGACTGCGGCAACGTCGTGACCTACGGCCACGCCGAGCAGTGGGTGCGCATCCTCGGCAAGCGCTTGGTCAAGCTGCACGTGAAGGACTACTCGCGCAAACGCCGCGACGCCGAGGGGCTGTGGAAGGGCTTCGACGTCGCGCTCGGCGAAGGCGACGTCGACTGGAAGGCGGTTGTGACCGCGCTCGACGAGGTCGGCTTCAGCGGCTGGGCTTCGGCCGAGGTTGCGGCCGGCGACGAGCAGCACCTGCGCGTCGTCGTCGCGCGCATGGACCGACTGCTCGCGCGCTGAGCGCAACTCGCCGCGGCCGACATGGGTGGAACGCGGCCGAGCGGCCGCGAGCGCGGCGCAGTCGCCTGGCGCTGAGAGGGCGCCGACCCGGCGCGGCCGTTTCACAGTTGCACTCCCCAATCTCGCTCGAGCTGCGCGTGACCAGCCGCGGGGCGCGTTGCTAGCCCAACGTGCGCCGGTCCTCCCGCCCCAACCACACCGACTCCGCTCGCGCATTTTTTTTGACTTCGCGCAACCAAGTCGGCGCCCCGCGGCATTCAGAGAGGTGTGGCGCAAGCCACGTCTCCGCGGCTGACGCGGTGGGCGGGTGTCGGAGGGCGCAGGCCTTCGGCCCCGAGAGGAGAACGGAGCGAGCGGCGCGTGCAGGCGCCGCTCGCCCCGACCCTCGCCCGCTCGGCGCGCCCGCGGTGACGGCGAAGGCGCCGCGCTCCGACGCCACGCTCTCCACGTTCTCGCCTCGCCCGCCTTCGCCACTTCGAACTGCGCCGTAGCTCACCGTCCGCCCGCTGCGTCGCAGCCCGCCGCGGCCCCACCTCGGGGCTGCGGCGGGTTTTTTTCGCCCGCGGCGTCCAGGCCGGGCGCCGGCCAGGTCCGCTCGAGCGCGCCCGTTTCGGACTTCGCGCCGAACTCCCACGTGGCGCGGCCCCTCGCCCTCGGGTTGGAGAATCGGAACTCTCTTCCAGCGCGGGTTGCAGCGCCGCAACGCGCGCCTTGCCTTTCAAGGAGCGGCGCGGCGGCGGTCGACACTCACCGCTGTCCCTCGGCCTCGGCGTCGTTCCCCACGCGCCGCAGCGCCGTCCCCATGCAACGCTCGATCTTCCTGAGCTGCGCGGGCGCGGAGCGCGTCCACGCCCACAACCTCGCGGCGCTCTTGCGCGCCGCCGAGTTGCCGGTGGTGTGCAGTTCGCTCGACGACAACGCGTTGGGCGGTCCGCGCCTGTGGGACGAACTCGAGCGCACCATCCAGGGCTGCGACGTGTTCATCGCGCTGTGCGGCGACCGCGGCGCGACACCCGCGGCGCTGGCCGAGCTGACGGCCGCTGTCGCGCGCAACGACCGCGAGCCCGAGTTCCCGATCGTTCCCGCGCTCGTGGGGCAGCTCGCGCCCGAGCAAGTTCCTCCGCCGCTGCGTCCGCACCAATACATCGTGCTGCCGCCGGATCTGCTCGACGCGTCCAACGCCGAGCGTGAGGAGCTCGTGCGCCAGTTCCGCGGCCTGCTGCGCGTCAAGCAGGAGCCCAACGCCGATCGCCTGTGGCAACGCGCGGCCGAGCGCGTCGCCGCGCATCCGGAGTACGCCGGGATGGCGCTGCGGGCGCAAACGGGACTCACGCCGCTCGGTCCCGATCCCGTCTCGCAGCTCGAAGAGTTCGCCGTGCACGGCACCGGCGCGCCGCTCGTGCGCGGAGCGCACGGCCGACTGCACTGGCGCGAGGACAGCGCCGTGGTGCTGGTGCTCGCGCCCAGCGGCGAATTCTGGATGGGGGCCTCGGACGCCGAGCTCGACGCGCGCATCAGCCGCGCCGCCGAGCACCCGCGCCACCGCGTCGCGCTGCATCCGTTCTTCGTCGCCAAGACGCCGATCACGCAGCTTCAATTCGCGTGCGTGATGGGTTGGAGCCGAGCCCGTCGCCGCGGAGCGCGTTTGCCGGCGAGCGAGATGACTTGGCGCGAGGCCGCGACCTGGTGCGCGCGCGTCGGACTGGAACTGCCGAGCGAAGCGCAGTGGGAGTACGCCTGCCGCGCGCGCAGCACGACGCGCTACTCGAGCGGCGAGCGCGAGGAAGACCTCGCACGCGTCGGTTGGTTCGCGGGCAACTCGCACGGCGAACTGCAGGACGTCGGACTGCTCGCGCCCAATCGTTTCGGGCTGCACGACTGCCACGGTTCGGTCTGGGAGTGGTGCGCGGACTCGTGGCACACGTCGTACGTCAACGCGCCCGCGCACGGCGGGGCCTGGCCCGGCGCCGATCGCGAGAGTGCGGTCGCGCGCGGCGGCAGCTTCTTCGGGCCGGCGCTGCACGCGCGCAGCGCCGAGCGCCGCGCGTTCCGCATGGACGAACCGCTCGACACGCTCGGCTTCCGCCCGGTGCGTTCGGTTCACGAGTGAGACTCGCCGCGCAAGCGGCATTTGCCGGAGCTGCAACGCGTCTTCACGGACGGGTGTTGAGCTTCCCATGTCCCACTGAAACGTACTGAGCACGACCGCCGACGGCGGCTCGACCGACTCTCTCCGGCGCTTCGCGGCGCCAGCGGCCAGCCATGCACCTTGATCGTCTTCGCTCGTTTCCTGCCGCGCCTGTGGTCGTGCTCTTCAGTCTCTCCGTCGGACTCGCGGCGCTGGCGACCGAAGGCGGTGGTCGCACGCTCTCGGCGGCCGAGCACGCCCTGGGAAGCGGTCAGCTGCGCGCTGTCGCGCTGCGCGGCGAAGACCTCGCCGTGCAAACCGGCCAGCTGCGCTTGAGCGCGCCCGGCATGGAGCAAGAACTCACGCTCGAGCCGGCGGGCGTGCTCACGCTAGAGCCGCACGAGCTCGCCGAACTGCGCCTCGCGGCGCGTTCCGGTCAGTTGCGCGCGCAACTGCGCGGCGACGACGGCCGCACGCGCGAAGCCGCCCACGTGGTGGAGCTCGAACGCCGACGTCCGGACCTGCACCTCGTGGTGACGCTGCGCGACGGTCCCGCGCGAGGAGCAAATCCCTAACCCGCGCGCCGTACCGCCAAACGCTCAGGAGCCGGCGCCGTCCCGCGGCTCGAGCGCGTGCCGCTTGAGCAGCGGCAACTGTGTGAGCATGAACACGAGCGGCAGCGGGAAGAACACGGCCAGCTTCGCGACGGCGTAGCCCTCGTCGCTCACCATGCGTCGCACGACCTCGTTGGTCGCGGCCATGAACAGGAAGAACACGCCGAAGCGGCGCGTGAACTTGCGCCAGCCCTCGTCGTCGAGCTGCAGCGCGGAGTCGAACAGGCTGCGCAGCGGCTGTTTGCCCAACGCTTGTCCGATCAGCAGCGCGAGGCCGATCGCAGCGCTCGCGAAGGTGACCTTGAGCTTGAGGAAGGTTGCGTCGTCGAACCACCAGGTGAGCGCGGCGAAGGTCACGACCGCGAGGGTCGAAGCGATGAGCAACCAGTTCACCTTGCGCTGCAAGCGGTAGAGCACAGCCGTCGCGATCACCGAGGCCACGGCGAAGGGCGCGGCGGCGGTGACGAGGCCGGCCTTGAGGGTGACGGCGACGAGCACGAGGAGCGGGCCGAGCTCGAGTGCGAATTTGAGGCCGGGCGAAAGCGGTGCGGGCGCGGGCTTGTCCATGCAGGGCCGCAGTTGTACGACGGAGCGCTCATGTCTGCGATGAAACTGCGCGCGGATCGCGAGCGGCTGCTCGCCTGGTACCGCGCCGCGGCGCGCGACCTGCCTTGGCGGCGCACGCGCGACGCTTACGCGATCTGGATCAGCGAGGCGATGCTCCAGCAGACGCGCGTCGAGGCCGTGGTCGACTACTGGACGCGTTTTCTGGCGCGTTTTCCCGACGTGCGCGCCCTCGCGGCGGCCGGCGAGGACGAGGTGCTCGCAGCCTGGAGCGGCCTGGGCTACTACCGGCGCGCGCGGGCCTTGCGCGCTGCGGCGCAGGCGATCGTCGAGCGCCACGCCGGGCGTTTTCCCGACGAACTCGAGGCCGCGCGCGCCCTTCCGGGCGTCGGGCCGTACACCGCCGGCGCCGTGCTTTCGATCGCCTACGACCGTCCTGCGGCGCTCGTCGACGGCAACGTCGTTCGGGTCTTCGCGCGATGGCTCGGCTGTGAGCTCGAGCACGCCGCGGCGACGCGCTGGGCCTGGGAGCGCGCGCAGGAACTCGTGCCGGAGCACGGTGCGGGCGAATGGAACCAGGCGCTCATGGAACTGGGTGCGACCGTCTGCACGCCGCGCGAGCCGCGCTGCGACAGCTGTCCGCTCCGCGAACGCTGCATAGCCCGCTGCAGTGCTCGCCAAGCCGAGCTTCCGCGGCCCAAACCGCGCCGCGCGCCGCTCGATGTGGAGCTCGAAGTGCTGCTCGTCGAACGCGGCGGCGAGCTGCTGCTCGAGCGCCGACCGCCCAGCGGTCGCATGGCCGGACTGTGGCAGTTGCCGACGCGCCAGGTTTCACCTGAGCCCGAGCTCGCCGACCTGTTCCCGCCGCGCTACGCGCTGGCTTCCCTCGCAGCGCACGGCGAGCCGCTGGCCAGCCTGCGCCACGCCATCACGCACCACCGCATCGTGCTGACGTTGCGCGCCGCGCGCGCGCCGCGCGAGAAACAGCTCGAGCCGCTGGCGTGGGTTCCACGCGAGCGGCTCGGCGAATTCGCGCTGTCCGGCATGGCCCGCAAGGCGTTGCGAGCCGTGCGCGAAGCTCAGAAGTAGACCAGCACGAACAAGTTGGAGTTGGTCGAGTTCCAGCGCACGCGGCCGGTCGACGACCAGGTTCCCGGGATGCCCTTGTCGAAGGCGTTGTCGATCGCTTGAGCGTCGGCTTGCGTGATCCCGCTGAGGTACAGCGTGCAGGCGTTGCTGGTCACGTCGTTCGTGCCGTCGCCGTCGAGATCGAATCCGTCGTTGCCGTTCACAACCGACGTGTTGTACATGTGGATCGTGCCGTTGGAGGGGTGCATGCCCGACGACAACGGAGCCTCGATGTAGGGGCCTTGCCAGCCGGCGACCGTTTGCGTGCCCGACAGCCGACGGTTGACCGCCGTGTGCGCCGAGTACTCCCACGGCATCTCGTTGGTGTCCGCGTGGTACTGCGCGGAAGCCTGCTTGAGCGTGTCGACCAGTTGCATGACCTTCGAGGTCTTGCCCTTGTTGATCACGCCGCCGGAGCGGATCGCGACCACGCCGACGATCATGGCGATGACCGCGAGTGCGATCACGATTTCGAGGAGCGAGAAGCCGGCGCGAGCGGAGTGGGCACGGCGGGGGGACGTCGTCACAGGAGCGATCTCCTAAAACTGTGTGGAAGGGGGGGCGCGGGCACGGCGGCCGGCTTGAGGTACTCGTCGGCGCGCGGGCTGCGGAACTTGAGCCGCGGAGAAGGAATCCGGATTCGAGCCCCCGCGCTGGGAGCGGCGGCGCGGCGAATGGGTGACTCGCCCCTAGCGCGCCGATACGCTCTGCCGATCGCCGCCCGTTCGCGCGCCCGCCGCCCTTGACGCCCCCCGAGACCCGGACCCCCGTTGCGCCGCGCGCCCCCTCTCCGTGGGAGGTCCACGCCCCCGGCGAGCGCCTCAGCTCGGGCGGCGTCACGGTCGTCGTGCCCGTCTACAACGAAGAACGCGGCGTGGCCGGCGTCCTCGAGCGGCTGTCGAAGCTCGACCTCGGCGCGCCCGTGCACCTGGTGGCGGTGAACGACGGCTCGAAGGACGGCACGGCCCGGGCGCTCGAGCAGTGCGCGCAGACGATCCCGAACCTGCGCGTCGTCACGCACCGCGTGAACCAGGGCTACGGCGCGGCGCTGAAGACCGGTTTCGCCCACGCCAAGACCGAAGTCGTGGTGATCACGGACGCGGACGGCACGTACCCCGAGGAGAAGGTGCGCGAGCTCGTGGCGTGCATCGACGACGGGGCCGAGATGGCGGTGGGCGCGCGCACGGGCGCCGATGTGAACATTCCCTTGGTGCGCAAGCCGGCCAAGTGGTTCCTCAAGCAACTGGCGAGTTTCCTCGCCGGCACGGACATTCCCGACCTCAATTCGGGCCTGCGCGCCTTCCAGCGCGAGCTCGTGCTGAAGTACCGGCCGATCCTGCCCCAGGGCTTCAGCTTCACCACGACGATCACGCTCGCCTCGCTCACCAACGGGCACCGCGTCGACTACGTCTCGGTGAACTACGCCAAACGCTCGGGCTCGTCGAAGATCCGCCCGATCCGCGACACGCTGGGTTTCACGGCGCTGATCATCCGCACGGTCCTGTACTTCAACCCGCTCAAGGTCTTCTACCCGGCGGCGATCGCGCTGTTCCTGTGCCTGTGCGGCCTCCTGTACTACGACCTGTTCGTCGAACAGAACCTCGGCGACAAGACCGTGCTGATGTTCGTGGCCTTCGTGCAGGTGCTGACCGTCGGGCTGCTCGCGGACCTGATCGAGAAGAAATCGCGCCTGTGAGCTCGGCTCACCTTCGCTCGCACGTTTCTCGAACCAAGCGCGTGCGTTTCCAGGCCGCCCTCAGCGGCTAGCCCACGCTGCGCCGCGCGTCGGCGTTGCGCCGCAAGCGCACGTACCGGTACCGTTTCCGCGCCCGACCGCCTCCGCTCGCCATCCCGAGGACTCCATGAACCTTCGCGCGTTTGTCGCCGTCCTTTCGCTGTGCGTTTTCGCCTTGGCGCCAGGCCTGTTGAGCGGAGCTCGCCCGGCGGCGCCGCAGGACGTCGCCACGCTTGTCGCGGAGATCAAGAAGACGCGCGACGACGCCGATCCGCAGCTCGTGCAGCAGCTGGGCAACCTGCGCACGCGCGATGCGATGAGCGCGCTGATCGAGCTGTACGACTCGGTCTTCGGTTCGATCTACATGCGGCGCGAGGTGGTCAAGGCGCTGGGCAACTTCGACGGCGTGGCCGACGCCGAGCAGCCCGCGCTGCAGAAGCTGACCGACGTCGCGACCGGAGCGCAGGAGTTCGAGCTGCGCACGATGGCGATCGAGACGATCGGCACGTGCCGCAACCTCGGCAAGCACTTCCTCAAGCTGATCGTCGAGTCGAACGCCGACGACGACATCCGCGAGCGCGCCATGCAGATGGTCGTCGGGATGGCCGGCGCGGAGGACCAGGAGTTCTTCGAGCGCCAGTTCAAGAGCGATGCGGCCAAGGACAAGGAGAAGGACAAGGACAAGAAGGCGCCCAAGAAGGACAAGACCGCCGAGCCGGAGAAGCGCATCGTGTCCTTGCGCTCGATCCGTGAACTGGCGTTCGCGCAGGTGGCGCGCGGCATGGCGCTCGAGAAGCTGTACGAATTCGCGCGCGAGAAGGACCCCAACGACGTCGAAGGTTGGAGCGTGCGGCGGTTGGCGTTGCTCGAGATCGAGTCGCGCAAGGACAAGGGGCTCTACGACCTCGCCAAGACGATCTACGCCGACAACACCGAGCGCGGCGTGACGCGCGGCGAAGCGGCCCGCATCCTGGCGGAAGCCGACGGCGCGAAGATCGCCGCCAAGTTGCTCGAGGACGGCCGCGGCAATCCCGATGTGACGCCGGCTGCGATGAGTCGCGCGATCGCGGACGCGCTGGCGCGCATGCGCGACGAGGCCACCGACAAGAAGCTCGTCGGCATGGTCGGCAAGGGCAAGCTCCACGAGCAGCGTTTTGCCTTGCGCGCGCTGCGCGGCTACCGCGACCCGAAGCTGGTCGAGCGCCTCATCAAGTACGTCGAAGGCGCGACGAAGAAGGGGCCGCCCGAGAAGAACAACCTCGAGTACAACGAGCAGCGCGACCTCGTGCTCGACACGCTCGAGGTGCTGGGCGAATCCAAGGACAAGACCGCTCAGGCGGCGTTGCTCGCGATGATCGACGTCGCGCAGGATCCCAAGAAGAGCGTGGACGCGTTGATCATGGCCGGCGTGATTCAAGCGCTCGGTCAGTTGACGGACATGGGAGCGGATTGGCGCACGCGCCTGGAGGCGCTGGCCGCCGACAAGCGCTCGGAAATCCGCAACGGCGCGTTGCTCGCGCTGGGCAAGTCCGGCGACAAGAAGTACGTGGCGCTGCTGGCGAGCGCGTTGAACCACGCGGATTGGTCGACGCGCTACGCGGCGCTCGACGGTCTCGAAGCGAGCCGCACGCCGGAAGCGGTCGGAGCGCTCGTCGCGCGCCTGGACCAGGAGACCGGCCTGATGCTCGCGCGTTTCACCGACGCGTTGTTCCGTCTGAGCGGCAAGCCGTTCCGCAACTCCGTCCCGGCCTGGAAGAACTGGTGGGAGAAGGAAGGCAAGGGCTTCCAGCCGATCTCGGCCGCGGACCTCTCCAAGCTGCAAGCGGAGGAGGAAGTGCGGCGCCTCAAGCAGATCACCAAGACGCCGACCTTCTTCGGCGTGCGCATCCTCTCGCACCGCGTGATCTTCATCCTCGACGTGTCGGGCTCGATGTCCGAGACGCTGCGCAGCGAGTACGTCGGCAAGACCGGCAAGCCGCGCATCGACGTCGCCAAGCAGGAGCTGGCGACCTGCATCGATTCGCTCGAGCCGCAGTCGCTGTTCAACATCATCGTGTTCTCCAGCGACGTGAGTCACTGGCTCGACGGCGGCGTCGCGTCGTTCAGCAAGACGACCAAGGATGAGGCGAAGAAGTTCGTCGGCGCGCTCGGCGCGGGCGGCGCGACGAACCTGTACGACTCGCTCAAGCAGGCCTTCTCCGATCCGGACGTCGACACGATCTTCGTGCTCTCCGACGGCGAGCCGACGGCGGGGGAGATCACCGATCCGAACCTGATCCGCGACCGCGTGCATCAGTGGAACAAGACGCGCCGCATCGTGATCCACACCATCGCGGTCGGCGGTTCGTTCCAGGTGCTCGAGTGGCTCGCCGCCGACTCGGGCGGCACGCACAAGAAGATCCAGTGAGCGACGCAAGTCGAGCCCGTCGCTGGCGCTGCGAACCGTGAACGTCGCCCAGCCGCGCCGCGCGCGGTTTGTGCTCTCGATCCTGCTCGCGCTCGTCGTGCTCGCCCTGCTGTACGGCCTGGGCGAGGTCGACTGGCGCGAGATGCTCACGACGCTCGCGAGCATCCCGCCGCTTTCGTTCCTCAGCGCGCTCGCGCTGCACGCGGGGATCTACCTCGCGCGCGCGGAGCGCTTCCGCGTGCTCATGCCGCCCGACGAGCGGCCGGGGCGCGGCGCGCTGCTGGCCGTGACGAGCGCGCACAACCTCGCGGTGTACGCGCTCCCGGCGAAGACCGGCGAAGCGACGCTCCCCGTGTACTTGAGCGCCGTCAGCGGCACGCGGCCCGCGGTGGCGCTCGCTTCGCTGATCGTCTCGCGCGTGCTCGATCTCGCGAGCCTGTCCGCGCTCGTCGCGCTCGCGCTCGCCGTGCTGCTGGCGCGCGGCGCCTGGTCCGGTCCGCTGTGGGCAGCCGCCGCCGCGTCGGCCGGCCTCGCGCTGGCGTCGCTGGCCTGTTTCGCGCTCGCCATGCGTCCGGGGCGCATCGTGGGCTTGTGCGAACTCACCGCGCGCACGCTGGGCCTCGAGCGCACGCGCCTGGGCGCGCGATTGCTCGAACGCGCGGGCGAACTGCGCGTGGCGCTCGTCAGCGCCGGCGCCAGCCGCCGCCTTGAGGCCGCCGCGCTGTCGTTCCTGGTCTGGATCTTGATCTTCGCCTTTTACGTCGCGCTCGCCCGCGGTTTCGGACTCGCCGCCAACGTCAGCGCGCTCGAGGCGAGCTTCGGCGCCAGCCTCGCCGTCGCCATGAACTTGCTTCCGATCAACTCCTTCGCCGGGCTCGGCACCCAGGAGGCCGGCTGGGTGTTCGGCTTCGGCCTGGTGGGCGTCAGCGCGGACGACGCCTTCGCCACGGGCGTCGGCGCGCACCTGGTGCAGATCTTCGACACGCTGCTGTTTGGTGCGCTGGGGCACCTCGTGATGGCGTTGGTGCGGCGCAAGTAGCGTCCGCCTGGGGTACTCTTTCTCGTTCCCCGTGTCCGCGAGCAACGCCTCAGAACAGATCGAGCTCCACAAGGCGCTCGCGCCCCGCTACGCGTTCCGCTACGGCTTCGAGTTCTCGCGCCTGTTCCAGCAGGACTGGCACGCCGAGATGATGCGCCACATGCCCGCGGGGGCGCGGCGCGTGCTCGACCTGGGCTGCGGCACCGGATTTTTCCTCGCGGAGCTCGACGAGCGCCGCCCCGGCGCCGTCGGCCTCGACATCAGCCACGCCATGCTGCGCGTCAGCGAGCAGTACGTGCCGCGCGCGCGCGTCGTGACCGCCGACGCCGAGAAGCTGCCCTTCAAGAGCGCGTCGTTCGACACGATCTTCTGCAAGGGCTGCCTGCACCACACGCGCGACCACGTGCGCTTCCTCGCCAACTGCCAGCGCGCGCTCGGCCCGCAGGGCGTGCTGGTGCTCTCCGAGCCCTGCAACGACAACTTCGCGATCCGCTGGGCGCGCGCGCTCATGTACCGCGTCAGTCCGCACTTCCACCCCGACGATCGCGGCTTCCGCAAGGAAGAGCTGGTCGAGCTGATGGAACGCGCCGGCTTCGAGATCACCTACGCCGGGCGCTACGGAGTGCTCGCCTACCTGTTCGCTGGCTTCCCCGACCACATCGGCGTGCTGCGCTACGTCCCGGGCGCGGCCTGGATCGTGCGGCAGATGATCAAACTCGACCGTTGGATCTGCGCGACGCGCTTCCTGCGCATCGTTTCGTTCCAACTCGTCGTCGCGGGCCGTCCCAAGCGTTCCTGAGTGTTTGCGTCGGTTGCGCGCGGGCGCCCCACGCGCGTAGCCTCTTCGCCCCATGCCCGTCGAATCAATCGGAACGCCCGGCCTGTGGGCCGCGTTCCTGGGGTTGGTGCTGGCCCTGCTGGCGCTCGACCTCGGTGTGTTCCATCGCTCCGCCCACGCGGTCACCATCAAGGAAGCCGCGATCTGGTCCGTCGTGTGGGTCGCGGTCTCGCTGGCCTTCAACGGCTTTGTCTACTACCAGTTCGGGCCCGACCGCGCGCTGGAGTTCACCACCGGCTACCTGCTCGAGAAAGCGCTGGCGGTCGACAACATCTTCGTGTTCGTCGCCGTGTTCGGGTACTTCGCCGTGCCGAGCACGCTGCAGCACCGCGTGCTGTTCTGGGGCATCCTTGGCGCGCTGCTGATGCGCGGCGGCTTCATCGGCATCGGCTCGGTGCTGATCGCGAAGTTCCACTGGATCCTGTACGTCTTCGGCGGCCTGCTCGTGATCACCGCGCTGAAGATGATGTTCGGCAGCGAAGAAGAAGTGCACCCCGAGCGCAACCCGGTGCTGCGCGTCTTCCGCCGCTTCGTGCCGGTGACCAGTGAATTCCACGGCGCGCGCTTCACCATCGTGAAGGAGGGCAAGCGCTTCGCCACGCCGCTGCTCGTCGTGCTCACCGTGATCGAAGTCTCCGACCTGATCTTCGCCGTCGACTCGATCCCGGCGATCTTCGCGGTGACCACCGATCCGTTCATCGTGTTCACCTCGAACATCTTCGCGATCCTCGGCCTGCGCTCGATGTACTTCTTGCTCGCGGGCGTGATCGACAAGTTCCACTACCTCAAGCAGGGCCTGGCCTTCGTCCTGCTGTTCGTGGGCACGAAGATGCTGATCATGGACGTCTACAAGATCCCGATCGCCGTCTCGCTGGGCGTGGTCGCGGCCCTGATCGCCGGCTCGATCGCGCTTTCGCTGCTCAAGCCCAAGAAGCAGGCCGAGTAGCTGATTTCCCGCAGCGCCACTAGGATCGGGGCTCGATGGCAGTGGTATCCACAGACGTCGCGACCGATCTGCTCGTGGGCTTCTCGCTGCTCTTCGTGCCGGCGAGCGCGTTGACCGTGATCACGCTCGGTGTCGGTCACTGGCTGCGTCGCCGGGCGAGCGCGTCTGGCGGCGCGTTCCAGGACGCGGTGCGCTGGCTGCATCACGGGTTTGCGCTCGCGCCCGTGCTGTGGATCCTCGCTGCGGCGACCCTGCTCGCGCGCGCCTACGCGGAGGTCGGCGAGTGGCCGCGGCCCGCTCAAGTCGAGTTCCTTCACGTCACGCCCTCCAACATCCCCGCCGAGTCCTTCGGCGCTCACCATTTCGCTGCGCTCGCGCTCTTCACCGCGACCTGGATCTCACTGATCGCATTTCCGCCGCTTCACTTTGCTGCGAAGCGGCTCCTCGGCGCTCGAGCGCTTGTGTGGTTCATCGGCTGGCTCGTGACGTGGGTCGCGGGACTGCTGCTCTCCGTGTACGACGGTCAGTACAGCATTGGCGAGTGGATCCTGTGATGCGGCTACTCCCACGACTCACGACGGAACTCACTATGCGACGACTCCTAACTGTTCTGGTTCTCGCTCTCACCGTCAGCTGCGCTTCGACCTCGAGCGACGCGCCGCGCGCGCACGAGCACACCTTCGCCTTCCTGCGCATCGGCCCCAAGCGCGGCGAGATCACCGGCGAGCCGCTGCAGGAGTTGATGAAGGGCCACATGGCGAACATCGGCAAGCTCGCCGGCGAGCGAGCGCTGCTGGTCGCGGGGCCGATGGGGCAGGGCAATCCCGAGCCGGAGCTGCGCGGAGTGTTCGTGTTCGCCACCGCCGAGGTGAGCCAGGCGCAGGCGCTGTGCGCGAGCGATCCGTCGATCGCCGCCGGCGTGCTCGCGGCGGAAGTCGTGCCGCTGCGCACGCAGCAGGACCTGCGCGATCAGCTCGAGCGCGCGTTGGCTTTCGAAGAGCGGCGCAAGGCTGACCCGTCGATTCCGATGATGGAAGGGATGAGCACCTATGCGTTGCTCGTCGCCGACGAGGGCGCGCGTGCATCCAAGGCGCTCGAACCGCTGCGGCCCGAGCGCCGCATCGTGTTCGAGGGCCAGTTCGGCGGCGCGCGCGAAGGCCAGGCGCTGTTCATGCTCGACGTGCGCACGCTTTCCGACGCCGACCTGCTGCTCGCGCCGATGCGCGGCGCGCTCGGCGCGCACAAGCTCTATCCGTGGTTCGGCAGCGCCGAACTGCGGCGTTGAATCAGCGTTTGTCGGGCGGTGTAACGGGCTCCAGGCGCCAAGCCTGAGGCGTCGACCACGTCCACGTGTCCGGATCGATCGTGCGCTCGCCGGCGAACTTGCCGTCGCGCGAGCGCGCGAGCACTTTGACCGGGCCGCGCCCGAGCTGCGCGACAAAGGCGAACACTCCGTCTTCGGGATCAACCTCGGCGCGTTGTCCATCAGGCCGGGTGCACTCGAGCGAACCCTCGATCGGTGCGCCGGACGGATCGTGCAGCACGAACGCGAGCGAGCGCGCTTCTCGAAGTCGAAGCTCGACGACGTTCTCGCCCGCACTCACGTTGATCTTGGACTCGGCGGTCCAGATAGGCGGGAAGTACCACTCGGAGTCCTCGTCAGGTCGCGCCTTGAGTTCCTCGGCGCTCCCGCCGTAGGCCGCGAAGACGTCGTACTCGCCGGGCTCCAGGCCCGTGATCTCGAAACGCCCCAGTTCGTCGGTGTCGCCCGCTTCGAAGAATTGCCCCGCCGCGTTCGTGGCCGTGACGTTGGCGGGAACGCCGCGACCGTTGGAGTCGAGCACCACGCCGCGGAGCGAGGCCATGGCGCGAGGGTCGAGAACGACCTCGTAGTGCTCGGGCGCCGTGACCACGACGGTGGCGCGTGCGAGCAACCTCCGGTCCTTATCGTGTGTGCAGCTCAGCTGCCAGGATCCTTCGGCCACCTGCTCGAAGGAGAAGCGGCCGGCGGAGTCGGTTCGCGTCGAGAGCCTGACGTCCGTGAGTCCGCTGAACTCTGTGATGACCACGCCGTCGAAGTCGCCGAGGTCGGACTCCGACGGCGTCGGCGAGACGCGTCGCATGACGACGCGTTGGCGCGCGAGCGGCGCGACGCCGCGAAGCACGCCTGCGATGCTTGCGGCCGGAGGCAGACGCAGCGTCACTTGCGTAGGCGCACCGCCTGCGGCGGCGCGCACGGTCTGTTGGACCGTGGCCCCGAGCGGAGTGGATGCGGTGAGCTGCAAGGCGATGCCGGCGGGAAGATCCAACAAGTCGGCGCTGCGCTTTGGACCAGCGTTCATGCTCCAGGACTTCGCGTTCAGGTGTTCGAGGCCGGGCACGAGCAGTCCCTCGGGCAGGCGCGCTTCGACGCGCGCCTCGACGGGCTGGCCGAGCGCGTCGACGACGCTGACTTCCAGCTCCGCGCGCTTGAGCATCAGTACGGCGCGCGGTCGACTCGGGTCCTCGAACCCGA
This sequence comes from Planctomycetota bacterium, assembly GCA_016795325.1. Taxonomy (GTDB): domain Bacteria; phylum Planctomycetota; class UBA1135; order UBA1135; genus WYBT01. Next base: position 28,457 of record JAEUHY010000029.1, on the reverse strand, counting down.
CTTCGAGCGGCGTTCTCGCGGACAAGTAGTCGTTGTGATCCACGCGGAACTGCTTGTGCTCCCAACTGCACGCGGCCACGAAGAATGCGCCGTTCTCGTCGCTGAGCGCCGCCTTCTCGCTGTCGAGCCAAACGGCGGCGCCCGCGAGCGGCTCGCGCGTCCACGCGTCGAGCACGAGTCCGTGCACGAGGCGATCGGGCTCGACTCGCACCTCCAGTGTGACGCTGCGGCGCTCGCCCGCGCCGAACGGCTCGAGCGTTACTCGATGGTCCGCGTGGAACGCGTCGAGGGAGACGATCGTCTGGCCGAGCGGCGCCTGCGGAGAGTTCTGCTGGTCCCCGAAGAAGGTCACAATCCGACTTGGGCGGCCACCTGCGCTTGACTCGAGCTGAACAGAGCCGGAGCTCCCGCCTTGCAGGGATTCAGCGTCGCCCGCGAAGTCCGGGAGAGGCTCGGGGTTGGGAGTCGCGAAGAGCGTCGCTTCGCCGCGTGCGTTGGTGCGCGCCGATTCGCCGGGCAACGCGACGTTGCCGCGGCCGGGCTGTCCGTTCCACACCGTCGCGCCGTCCGGGAAAAGCGTCACGCGATGGTTGGGTACGGGCTTTCCGGTGTCGCGCGAGACGACGCGCAGATCAAAACGCGCGAAATCCGGATGCTCCGCAAGCGCCGGCTCGGGCGCCGCGGACTCGGTGATCTCTGCTCGCGCGGACTCAAGCGCAGCGGTCTCGGCCGCGTCTGTCGGCGCAGCCTCGTTCTCGAGCGGCTGTTGCAAGTCCACGGCGCCACGGCCGTCAGCGTCCGTGAGCGTCTGCGTCGGCGCAGCTGCGACTGGCGTGCTCGCATCGTTCGACGCGAACCACCAGAACACGAGCGCGGTAAGGAGCGCAGCGGTGAAGGCGAGTGCGAGTTTCATCGTGGCGGGCGCGGGAGAGCGCGTGTCGATCGTACTTCCAGTCTGCCGCGGCGCGGTTCCGCTCGAGTCTTCAGCCTCGGGCTTCGCATCGCCCGCGGCTCACTTCGTCAGGCGTGGCGGCGCTTTCGAGGCGGGCGGCAGCGGTTGCGGCGCGAGCACCAGCCGCAGCGGCGCGTCGGTCTGTTCGCCGTCGATGTGGAACGTGCGCTCGGCGGTGAGGCGACGGTCGTAGGACCAAGCGTGCACGGTGAGCACACGATCCGCGGCGCGCATCGCGAAGCGTGCGATGTTGCTCGTGCCCGTTGAGACCGCGACGGCGTCGCCGCCGGTCGCGAACACCACGGTTCCGAGCACGGGCAGGTCCTGCGTGTCGACGAGTTCCACGGCGACGCCGCGAACGGGTTCGAGTTCGAGCTCCAACTCTTGCACGCCCGGCTGCAGTCGAGCGATCACCCGCGCGCCGGGTTCGAGCCTGAACAGCTTCCCCGTGGACAGTCGGATGTGCCCATCGTCGACGTCGACCCATCCGCCGGCGCGGACCACATACTCGCCCGGCGGAACTGGCCCCAGTTCGAAGGCGCCGTCCGCGTCGGACCAGATGAAGCCTCGGCCTAGGCCGTCGATTCGCTCGGCCTCCACGGGCGCGCGTTGGTCGGCGCCCTCGCACGCGCGCACGACTCCGCGCAACCACGCGCCAGCCTCAGCCGGCAGTACGACCTCGTACTCGCCGCCGCCCTGTGCGACGTTCACAAGCGCCGCCGCGAGAGCAAGCGCGCCTGCGGGTTGCTCGACGGAGAGCTTCCACTCTCCGGCGGGCACGTTCGCGAACCGAAAGCGGCCTAGCGAGTCCGTTCGCGTGGAGACGAACGGATTCGCGATCCAGCTGGCCTTTGGTCCGAACCACGCCGCCTGCTTGTCCGCGTGTTGCAACTCGATCTCCAGATCCGCAGCGGACGGCAAGCCGGTCACTTGTCCCAGGATGGTTCCCGCAGGCGGCAACCGCAGCGTGATGGGGTAAGCAGTTTCGCGGGCTGGCATGTGCACGCGGACGGTCACACCCAACTCCAGGCGACTGCACGCCGTCAGCTCGATCTCGACGTCGGCAGGCAGTTGCGTCCATTGCGCGACTTCGTCGGCCTTGAGTTCGGCGTCCCATTCGCTCTGGGACAAGAAGGCCGCGTCTCCAGCGATGGACGCACGATCCACGCTCGCACGCACGAGTGCGGCAACCGGCTCGCCGGAAGCGTCGACGACCCGCACGTCAGCGGCTGCCGCGCGCGCCATTAACATCACGAGCGGAGCATCGTTGTCTCCACGCACCAAATCCGGGTTGGACTTGGTCGGCAGGTAGCCGGGGCGGGTCACGCACAGCTCGTGATGCTGCAGCCAGTGCAGGCCAGCGATGACGAACCGGCCCTGTTCGTCGCTGTGCGCGAGTACGGGACCACGTGGCGTCACGCGCACCTCCGCGCCTGCGAGCGGCGTTCGAGTCACCACGTCGAGAACTAGCCCTTGCACGTGCTGGGCGGGCGCGGGTTTCACAGTGAGCGTCACTTGCCGCCGTTCGGCAACTGCGAGCGCAGGGAGAGTCACACCGGAATCCGCCTGCCCCGCGTCGAGCGAAACGATGGCCAGCGGCTTGAGCGGCTCGACGTACAGCGTCGCCAGGCCGCGTTCGTCGGTTTGCGCGCACTCGCCAGGCTGAGCGATCGAACCGTACGCATGTTCACCGCGCCAGCCATGTTCGGCGCCCGGTTCGACGGCGACGACCGTCTGGCCGGCGACGGCCGTCGAGTCGGGTGTGACCACGCGCACGTCGATGCGCGCGAGATCCGTGCTGCGCGGACCGACTTCGGCGCGCGACTCGCTCCCTGCGTCAGGCGCGTCTTCGGACGGGCGCGCGCCTTTCGTGCTCGAGTTGCTGTCCTGCGCAGCGGCGCTCGTCGGTATCGCAGAACGAACGGCCGTCTCGTGACCCGCTGCGAACCACCACCACGCCGACGCGGTGACGAGTGCTGCGAGCAGTGTGAAGGCGAGTTTGTTCACGACGGGCGCGGGAGCGGCGCGCTGGGAATCGTACTAGCCTCGTCCGCAGCGTTGGTTTCCGCGCCCGCGTGCCGGTCACTTGCGCCGTTCTTCGCCGTCCGCCGCCTCACCGTCCAGCGCTGGCGAGAGTTCGAAGGGCTCGAGAAAAAGGTCCAGCTCCGACGCGTCGCGGGGCACGAACTCGCGCTCGCCGGCCAATTTTCCATCCACCGAGTGCGCGCTCACGCGCACCGGTCGCACCGTCGCAGGGCACAGCAGCATCACGACGCCGGTCCGATCGCTCTCGTAGCTCGTCAACGTGAGTCCGACCTCGCTCACGACTTGAGCGCGTCCGCGCACGGCCGCACCAGTCTTGTCGACGAGTCGCAGCTTCAGGTACTTGCTGGGCGCGAGGCGCAGCTCCACGGAGTTGTCACCTGGGAGCGCGTGCACGGTGGTGAAGGCGGAGCTTGCGCGTTCGAGGACAGAGACTTCGTAGTCGCCGGGCGCAAGCATGTCGAACTCGAAGTTCCCGGTGTTGTCGGCGTCGGTGAACGCGGCTTCTAGCTCGCCCGTTCGGCGTGCGCTGACGTGTCCCGCGCGTGGGGCGCCATCCGCGTCCCTGATCCGTCCGCGGATCCGCGCTGCGGGCGCCGCGACAAGCGCAACTTCGTACGTGCGGCCGTCGCCGACGAGTTGAAGCTCGAGCGCCGACGCTACCAAGCCCGTTGTCGAGTCCGCGCAGCTCACCCTAGCCAGCCCCGCGCCGAGTCCAGCGAAGCGGAAGCTGCCGTTGGCGTCGGTGAGAACGGTGACGTCGAGCGGATCGGATCCTCCGAACACTCGCGCGCCGGCGCGCGCGAACTCGCTCGGCCGCCAGAGATGCACCTCGACGCCGCTGCGACGACGCAAGCCAAAAACCGTACCGACGATCGTGTCGCCATCCTCGAGCACGAGGGTCAACTCCGTGGCGTGGCTGGTCGCTGGAAGAACCACACTCTGGCTCGCCTGCGCGCCGAGCGACCCCACTGCGCTGATCGTGAGCTCGACCTGCGCGGGGATGTTGCTCAGCCGCACGGGCGCTCCGGAGCGCGCAACGCCGTACCACACGTCGTCGCTCAGGAATGGCGCGCCGCGCGTCAACTTTTCGCGGTCGAAGTTGGCTCTCACCGCGGCCTCGATTGCGACGCCGCTCTTGTCGACCACTCGCACATCGACGTGCGTGCGTCGAGCCATCAAGACCACCAGCCGCAGGTCGGCGCGCTCGTGCCCCGCTTCGAGCGGCGCGTAGGTGGCGAGCCAATCGTCTCGGCTCACGACGAATTGCTTGCGCTCGCGGCTGCGTCCCGTGACGACAAACGCGCCGCGTTCATCGCTGCGCGCGATTTCTGGCCCGTTCTCGGTGAAGCTCACGCTCGCGCCGTGCACAGGCGCTCCCGTGCCGACTTCGAGCACAAGCCCGTGCACCACGCGGTCCGGCGGCTCGCGCACTTCGAGTTCGAGCGTGCGCGAATCTCCCGCGGCGAGCGCAGCGATCTCGACGCGCGAGCGAGGCGCCCAGTCGTCCACGGAGGCGATCACGTGGGCCTGACCAGGTTCGACGAACAACGTCGCGTCGCCATTGGCGTCCGTGCTCGCGATCTCACCGGGCAGCGCTTCCGCGTTGCTGAGCGGTCGCTCGCTCCACTCGAACGGCGCGCCGCTGCGGAACGCGGCGACGCGGTGGTTGCTCACGGGCGCGCGCGAGCCGCGCGTCACGACGTGGACTTGGAGACGCACGAGCTCGACGCGCGCGCTCTCGAGCGACGGGCGCGCGGGCGTCGAGCGTTCGGCGGCGAGCGCGGTGTCGAAGGGCTCGTCGAGCAGTGCCGGCGCGGATTCGATGGCGTTGCTCGGCTGGGCCACGCCGTCGCGCCCAGTGCGTTCGCTGGCGACGAACCAAAGCAGTGCGACAACAGTCGCGCAGAGAGCGGAAAGTGCGAATGCGAGCTTCATGTCCGCTTCGAAAGACTCCCACAGAGTAGTCACGCCCGCCACGAGCGCGAGCCGAGCTCGCCCGACGGGGCGCACGCGCGGCCCCGAGGCCGCTTCGGCGCCCGGAGCCACTCACCGCGCAGCGGCACGCCAACGACGTCCGGCGGCCCTGGATCTCCACGCGCTGCGTCAGCGGCTGTCCGCTCGCGCGCCATCCAGCTCCGCGGCGTCGCAACGGCGCGCGCCGCCTGTTGCTCCGCTGCGTAGCGCGTCGGGTTGGCGCGTGGGGGCGTGCACCAGTGTTTTCGGACGCAGCAGCGTGAACTGCGCTCGACGGCGGCAGTTCAAGTGTGCGCGGCGCTCTCGTTGCGCGCTCGAGGCACAGCGCTGCGAACTCGCGCGGACCGTTGTCGCCGCTATCGCCGGTGCCGCAGACACCAGCCGGTGCCATCTCCATCTCCATCGCCGACGCCGGCGATGGCGATGGCGATGGCGATGGCGACGCAGAGTACGACGCAGCCGCCGCAGCAGCCGAGGGCGACGCAGCCGAGAACGACGTAGCTGCGGACGCCGACGCCGAGAACGACGCCGAGAACGACACGGGCGCCCCGCTACGGCCTTGCGGCTCCGCTAGAGCAGAGCTTGCGCGCCACAGAGCGGCTAACCTGCCGCACAGTGAAAGCCGACCCGCAAACTTCGAGTTCGTCACCTGCTGAGCTGTCCCCGAGAGCGCTGCTCCGACCGTTCGCGGTGGTTGCGGGGGTCGCGCTGGTGCTGCGCGGCCTGTACCTGGCGCAGGCCTCCGACGCGCCGCTGTTCGACATGCTCCGGGCGGACGGCGCGGCCTACAAGAACTGTGCTGCGCGCATCGCCGCCGGCGATTGGCTCGGCAGCGAAGTCTTCTACCAGGCGCCGCTCTATCCGTACTTCCTGGCGCTGATCGAGCTCGTATTCGGCGACGGGCTCGGCGCAATCCGCGCGGTCCAGGCGCTGCTTGGCGCGCTCTCGTGCGGCTTGCTCTTCCTCGCCGGCGCGTGGTTCTTCTCGCGGCGCATCGGCTGGATCGCGGGCCTCGCGCTCGCGTGCTATCCGCCGGCGCTGTTCTTCGACGGGCTGGTCCAGAGCGCGTCGCTCGGCGGCGTGCTCGTCACGGCTCTGCTCGCGCTGCTCGGCCGCGCGCGGCACGCGCCGTCTCGCACGCTGTGGCTTGCGGCCGGCGCGACGCTCGGCGCCCTGATCGCGACGCGTGATCAGACCATGCTGCTCGTGCCCGTCGTGCTCGCGGCGAGCTTTCTGCTCTCGCGCGGCCGCGCGCATGCTCCGAGCTGCGTCGCCGCGACGTTCGGCGGACTTGCGCTCGTGCTCGCTCCGATCGCGGCGCGCAACGCGCAGGTCGGCGGCGAGTTCGTGCTGACGAGCGCGCAGACTGGCGCGAACTTCTACATCGGCAACCACGAGGGCGCCCGCGGTGGGTACGAGCCGTTGCTGCCGGGGCGCGGCGATGCGGCCTCGGAGCGCGTCGACGCGCGCGAGCTGGCGCAGCAGGCCGAGGGGCGGTCCTTGACGCCGAGCGAAGTCTCGGGCCACTGGTTCGGCCGCGCGTTCGAGTGGATCGCGGCGCATCCGGGGGATTGGGCCGCGCTGCTCGCGCGCAAGTTCGCTCTCGCGCTCAACGCGTACGAGATCCCCGACTACGAAGACCAGGACTACTACGCCGAGCACTCCGGGCTGCTGCGCTGGCTCGCGTACCTGCTGCACATGGGCGTCGTGGCCCCGCTCGCCGCCGCGGGGCTGTACCTGTGCTGGCCGCAGCGGCGGGAGTTCGCGGTGTTGCTCGCGCTGGGCGCGCTGCTTCTGCTCGGTGTGACGCTCTTCTACGTGAACGCTCGCTACCGCTACGCGCTGGCGCCGATCGCGCTGCTGTTCGCAGCGGCTGCTGTCGTGCGCGGACGCGAAGCGTGGCTCGCGGGTGACCGCGCGAAGCTCGTGCGCGCTTGTCTAGCGGCGTTGCTCGTCGCTGTGCTCTCCAACTGGCCGCTCGTCGATCGGCGCGCGCAGTTCGCCACGTCGCTCTCGAACGCCGGCGCCACGTTGATCGACGCGGGCCGCGGCGCGCAGGCGCTCGATGCGCTACGGCGTTCGGTCGAGCTCGCCGACGATGCGGACACACGCGCCAACCTGAGCACCGCATTGCTCGCCGCGAACCAGCCGCGCGAGGCGCTCACGCACGCCCAGAAGGCTCTCGCGCTGCGCCGCGACGATCCCGCGCTCCTGCGACGCCTCGCGGCGGCGCAACTGGCGAACGGCGACGAGCGCGCCGGGATCGAAACGTTGAAGCAGGCGATCCAGCTGCGGCCGAACGAGTTCGCGGCCTGGGAGCAGCTCGTCGGCGTGTTCATCGCGCGCGGCGACTGGATGCGTGCGATCGAAACGGCGCGCAACGCGTTGCGCTACAACACCGGCGAGATCGCGGCCGGTCTGCAGCTCGCCTGGCTGCTTTCGAGCGCCGAGGACCGCTCGCTGCGCGCTCCGGCAGAAGCCGTCGAGATCGCGTTGCAGCTCGAGCGCAGCACACGCGGCGAGGATCTGCGCGTGCTCGACATGCTCGGCGCCACGCTGATGAGCGCGGGCCGCGAGCAGGAGGCGCAGGAGGTGTTCGAGCGCACCGCGAAACGCGCCGAGGAGCTCGGCCAGCGCGAATTCGCCGAGCGCGTGCGCGCCACGGCGGCCGCGCTGCGCGAACCGTCGTTGCGTGGCGAGGCGCCGCAGCGATGAGCGCCCACTTCGACGAGCTGCTGCCGCGTCTGGTCGCCGCGTACGAACGCGGGCGGCTCGCGCCGTTCATCGGCAGCGGCATGAGCATGCCGGTGGCGGCGTCGTGGACCAAGCTCATCGTCGGTCTCGAAAACGCGGCCGCAATCGCGAGCGCAACCGGCGACGCGGCGAACAAGCCCGAGGCGCTCGTGCGCCGCGCGAATAGCGCGACACGCAAGTTGCGGCTCGCGGATCCGGAGCGCCTGTACGCCGCTGTCCGCGAGCTGCTCGGACCGCGCGAAGCCGACCCGCCGCCCCAGACGCTCGCGCTCGCGCGGCTCTGCTGGCCGCTGGTGCTGTCGACCAACTACGACAACCTGTTCGCGCTCGCGCACCGCCGACAACACGGCAAGGACGCGCCGGGCGGCGAGCGGCCGCTGCGTGTGCTCGGCCGCAGCACGCTCGATTGCCAACACGTGCTCTCCTCGCTGACGAGTCCGGGACCGGCGATTTTGTGGGCCTTGCAGGGCTTCCTGCGCGCGCCGAACACCTCGCGCCTGGCGCGCGTCGACGAAGAACGCGCCGCCGAAGTCGTCATCGGCCACCAGGAGTACCGCGCGGTCGCCAACCGCGAGCTGCACTTCCGGCGCGCGTTCGCCGAGGTCTTCCGCAGCCGCTCGCTGCTGTTCGTCGGTTCGGGGCTGAGCGAGTCGTACTTGCTCGACTTGTTCGGCGAGGTGCTGGAGATCTACGGGCCCAGCGCGCGGCCGAACTTCGCCTTGATGCGCCGCGGCGAAGTCGATCCCGAGTTCATGCTCGCGCGTTTCCACACCGAGGTGTGCGAGTACGACGACCACGCGGAGCTTCCCGCGTTGCTCGGGCGCCTGGCGGACGCCGTCGAGAACGACGCGTGTCGACAGGTGCGTTGGTCGTTCGCCGTGCACGCGCCGCGTGAGGCGACCGGCGTCGGCGTGCGCGAGGACTTCTCGGTCGTGCGCGGCCAATTGCGCGCGCCGCGCGACGGCGAAGCGCTCGTGGTGAGCGCCGGCGAGCGCAACGGTCGGCTGCACGTCGGGCCTCAAGCGGCCGCGGTGCTCGCCGAGCTGGGGCTGCCCGCTGCGCTCAAGCCGCCGAGCGTGCAGCGGCCGTTCACGCTTGTTTCGAGCGCGCCGCCGGTGCTCGCCGCGGTCGCGGTCGAAGCGAGCGCCACGCGCGATCTGCGCAACGTGTTCTCGGTGTGCGAGGCGCTGTTCGGCGAGCTCGACCGCCTCGGCGTCAAGCGCGTGGTCATGCAGCAGATCTACGCCGGCAAACGCTCTCAGTTCCCCGAGCGGCTCGCGCTGGCGCAGGTGGCGCGCGCCTTCGGCTACTGGCGACGCGTGCAGCCTGCCTCGCGCTTCGAGCTCGAGCTGCACACTTGGAAGCCGGCGATCTACCAGGAGCTCGCCAGCGGTCGGCTCGATCTGATCGAGCTGCTCTCCAGCGAAACGCTGCGCTTCTGGGCCGAAATCGTGGAATCGAGCGGCGCGGTCGAACGGCGTCTGTTCCACGAGCGGCCGGACTTCAGCGTGGGCAGCTTGCTCGCGCGGCTGGAGTTGCCGGCGGAAGGTTGGACGCTGGAGGTGTCTCCAGCGCCGAACCCGGACTTCGCGCCGCGTGAGGCGCGCGAGCTCGTCGACGACACGCTGATCGACCTGGGCGTCGCGCCCGGAAGTGCGCTCGTGCTGCGCGCGCTCGGCTGAGCGCGAGTTCGTTTCAGGCGCGGCGCAACGCCTGCGTCGGCGTCATGCGGCACGCACGCAGCGCCGGCCACAGTCCGCCGAGCACGCCGAGCACCAGCGAGAAGATCACAGCCTGGGTCAGCACTTGGGCGTCGACGCGGAATGCGAAGGCCACTTCGCTGAAGGTGTTGCCGTTCATCGTGCCCGTCTCGATGCCGTTGAAGGGCAGCGCCATGAGGCAGCCGGCGACTCCGCCGAGCAGGCACAGCACGATCGACTCGAGGAAGAAGGCGATGAAGATCGGAAACGGGCGGTAGCCGATGCTCAGCAGGATGCCGATCTCGCTCGTGCGCGCCGAGATCGCGGCCAGCATGGTGTTGATCGCCGTCAGCACTGCGCCGATGCCCATCACCGAGGCGAGCGCCAAGCCGAGGAAGCTCAGCACTCCGCCGAGCATGCGCGTCTGCGAGAGCAGGAACTGCTTCTCGCTCATGACCTTGGCGGGCACTTCGGTGTCGTCCGCCAGCCGCGCCGACAAGCTGCCCGGCGCCGCGCCGCCCTCGGCTTCCGGATCGCCGATCACCGTGCCCGGACTGAGCTTGGCGATCACGCGGTTGGGCCCGTAGCGGTCGAGCGTGGCGAGGAAACGGTCGAGATCGCCCCAGACTTCGCTGGCGAAGCCGCCGTCGTGGTCGAACACGCCCACGACCTTGTACGGCGTCGTGTTGAGCTGCAGCACGTCGCCGACGCGGCAGTTCTGGATGCGGTCGGTGAGCTTGCGCCCGACGATCACTTCGTCGGCGCCGGGAGTGAAGTTGCGGCCCTCGACGATGCGGATCTCGCCCTCGCGGATCTCGAAGGTCGTCGGCTGCACGCCGCGCATCGGCACGTTGACCGAACCGCCGTCCATGCGCGGCTTGAGCGCGGCGAAGTAACACTCCATCGAGGCCAGCGGTCCGCCCGGGCCCTGCTCGATCTCGGGGGTCTGCTTGATCAGCTTGAGCCCCAGGTCGCGGCGGAACTGGCTGTCGGTTTCGCCCGTCGCGCCCGGCCGCAGGAACACGGCGACATCCTCGCGGCCCTTGCCGGAGAGCATGGTCACGAAACCCTGCTGCAGCGCGAGCACGCCCGCGAAGATCGCGACGGTCGCGCCGATGCCGAGCACCGTGAGCGCCGTCGCGCTCTTGCGCACGAACAGACTGCGGAGGTTGTAGGACAGCGGGATGCTCATGGCGTGTTCCTCTATGCGCCCTTCGCGCGCAGGGCTTCGACGCAGTTGACGCGCAGCGCCGTCCAGGCGGGGACCGCGCCGGCGGCCAGTCCGACCACCAGGCTGACGGCGGCCGCGGCGAGGTAGGTGCTGTCCTTGATGAAAAAGCCCGGGAATTGCGCGCCCAGCGCGAGCGTGATGGGCGCTTCGAGCGCGGCCGCCAGGGCGATGCCGAGCACGCCGCCGAACACGCACAGGATCAGCGACTGCGTGATCAACAGCCCGAACGCGGCGCCATCCGTGAAGCCGAGCGCCTTGAGGATGCCGACGTCGTGCGTTTGTTCGCGTCCCGCCATGAGCATCGCGTTGATTGCGCCGAGCAAGATCGCGACGAGCACTCCCGCGCCGATCCAGCTCAGGAACATCGGGATGTCGCCCAGCATCGAGATGAACTGGCGCGTGAACTCCGACTCGGTGTCGCAGCGCACCGTCGCCGGGCCGTTCTCGAACATGCCCTCGATCTCCGCGCGCATGCGCTCGATGTCGGCGCCGGGTTCGACGTTCATCACGTACACGCCGACGCCGGGCGCTTCGCCTTCGCCCTTGAGCGTCTCTTCGAACAGGTCCCAGCGGAAGAACAGCGTGCGGTTGTCGAAGTTGGCCGCTTCCGAGCGGTAGACGCCCGCGAGTTCGAAGTCCCACGCTGCGCCGCTGGGGTGGGGGAAGAGCGCGCCGGTGATCGGGATCTTGCCGGTCTCGACCCACTCGGGGAACTCGGCCGCGAGCTGCGAACCCACGATGCAGGCGTTGCGCTGCGTCAGGAACTTCTGCTTGGTCGCCTCGTCGACTTTGACCTCGGGGTAGACCTCGAACATGCGGTCGGGGTCGACGGCGAACTGCGCGAAGAAGTTCTTCTGGTCCTGGTAGTAGCCGCCGAACCACTGCCACTTGACGATGTTCTTGATGCCGTCGACCTTCGCAATGCGCTCCTGGTACGAGAGCGGGATGTCGACGAACAGGCTGATCGAGCTCATCACCACCAGGCGCGTCGCGCTGGCGGCCTCGAGTCCCGACTGCAACGTCGTGACGATCGAGGTGAGCAGACAGATCAGGAACAGCGCCACGCCGACCGACACGGCGGTGATGCCGGAGCGGATCGGGTGGCTGATGAGGTTCTTGAAGACCAGCTTGAACACGTGGAGCTCCGTAGCGCGCTACTTGGCTGCGACCGCGGGTTGGTTGTGCTCGATGCGGCCCAGCTGGCCCTTGTCGAGGTGCACGATCGACTGCGCGCGTTCGGCGGCGGCCGGGTCGTGCGTGACCATCAAAATGGTCTTCTTGAACTCGCGGTTGAGCCGCACGAGCAAGTCGAGCACCTGTTCGGCGCTCTTGCGGTCGAGGTCGCCGGTCGGTTCGTCGGCGAGGATCACCTTGGGGTCGGTGGCGATGGCGCGCGCGATCGCGACGCGCTGCTCCTGACCGCCGGAGAGCTGGCGCGGCCGGTGGTCCATGCGGTCGCCCAGGCCGACGAGTTGCAGCGCGGTTTCGGCCTGCTTGCGGCGCTGCGCGGCGGACAGCGGCGTGAGCTTGAGCGGCAGCTCGACGTTCTCGCGCGCCGTCAGCACGCCGATCAAGTTGAAGCCCTGGAACACGAAGCCGACGTTCGCGGCGCGCCAGCGCGCGAGGTCGTTGTTGTCGAGCTCCGCGAGGTTCTCGCCGGCGACGATCAGTTCACCCGAGTCGGGCGAGTCAAGCCCGCCGACGAGGTTGAGCAGCGTGGTCTTGCCCGAGCCGGAGGGTCCCATGAGCGCGTAGAAGCGCCCTTCCTCCATCTCGAGCTTGAGATTGTTGAGCACCGTGAGCGTCTCGCCGCCGCGCTGATAACGCTTGGTGAGATCGCGGACGCGGATCATGGGTTCGGGCATGGTGGATCGCTCTCGAAAAGGCCGCGCTTGCGCGCCGCGGCGCGGGGTGACTACTTGTTCGGTATGCGCACGCGCTCGCCATCGGCGAGCGAGGGCGGCGGCGAGTCGACGAGGCGTTCGCCGCCGACGAGGCCTTCGCGCACGACCGCGCGGCCGCTCTTCTCGTCGCCCAGGCGCACCGCCACGGCGCGCACCGCATCGCGCTCGAGCACGAACACGTGCGGCTGGCCGTTGATCGCAACCACCGCGCTGAGCGGCACGAGCACGACCGGCTCGGACTTGGGCGCGTCGGCGGATTGCTCGGCGGGTTTGGCGCCGAACACGATGCGCGCGCCCATCTCGGGGCGCAGGAACTGGTCGGGCTGCTCGAAGCGCACGCGCACTTCGACCGTGGCCTTCTGGCGGTTCGCCGTCGGCCAGATGCGTTCGACGCGCCCGGCGTACGGCCGGTCGGCGTAGGCGTCGAGGAAGATCGTCGCGCTCTCGCCGACCACGGCGGCCGCGAGGTTGGTCTCGGGCAGTTCGACCTGCACCTCGAGCGTCGCGAAGTCGACCATCGTCGCCACCGAGCCGCGTGCGTTGCCGCCGACGCCGTTGGGCGTCACGACTTCACCGACCTCGGCGTCCTTGAGCACCACGATGCCGTCGAAGGGCGCGCGCACTTCGGTCTTGTCGAGCGTCGCCTGCGCGGCCTCGCGGTTGGCCTGCAGCACCGGCATCCGCGCTTCAGCCTCGCGCATGCCCGCACGCAAGGCTTCGAGGTCTGCGGCTTGCTGCGTGAGCGCGCTCTTGGCGGAGTCAACGCCCGCGCGCGCGACAGCCAGCGCGCCCTCGACGCGGATCAGCTCCGAGCGCGCGTCGTCGAGCTGCTGCTGCGTGCCGATGCCCTCCGTGAGCAGCGCCTGCGCGCGGCGCACGCGCGTCTGTGCGACGGCGAGTTGATCGGTCTGCTCGGCGGCGCTCGCCTCGGCGCGGCGCACGTCGGCGTCGAGCCGCGGAAGCTGGGCCTGCGACGCGTCCACCTGCGCGCGCGCCCGCGCGATCGACGCTGTCTGAGCCTGAATCTCGGCGTCGACGGCCTTGAGCGCGGCGCGGAACTCGTCGGCGAACAGGCGCGCGACGACGTCGCCCTTCTTGACCACCGAACCTTCGGTGACGTTCATTTCGACGACGCGCCCGGGCGCATCGGCGGACAGCGCCGCGCGCCGGCTGGCGACGATGTAACCGTTCGCGGCCGCGCCGCTGACCATGGTCGCCGCGCCCGCGCTCTGTTTGATCGCGGTCGTCACCCGCACTTCGCGCAGGCTGACGCTTTCGACGAGGCGCTGGATGGGCGCGCGGAACAGCCACAGGCCGCCGAGGAGCAGCGCGAGGAAGATCCAGAGGCCCCAGCCTCGACTGCGGCGTCCGCCGCGGCGTTCGGTGGTGGAGCGGTCGATCTTGAGCGATTGAAGGTCAGGTTCCGTCACGGTCGTCGGGCGGCGTCGCGGCCGCGTTGGAAGCCGCCTAGGGTAGCGAGCGCAACGGCCCGCCGCGCACCGCCCTTCGTCGCCCGGGCGCCGAGGGATTCGCGGAACAAGTCGAGGCGTTCCGCGCGCGGCTCTGGAATAGGACGCTCCCAGAGGCGAGCCTCTTCCCGATGGAAGCGCACCGTCCCTGGCCCGCGCCCGCCGCGCCGCACGCACTCCAGATGCGTTGGCGCGAATTGCTCTTCGCGCACTGGCCCGTGGACGTCGCCGCGCTGCGCGCGCTCGTTCCGACCGAGTTCGAACTCGACCTGTTCGAGGGCCGCGCCTGGCTCGGCGTCGTGCCCTTCCGCATGGAGGCCACGAAGTTCCGCGGACTGCCCGCGCTGGGCTTTGCCGAGAATTTCCTCGAACTCAACCTGCGCACCTACGTGCGCGCCGGCGACCGGCCGGGCGTGTGGTTCTTCAGCCTCGACGCGCAGAGCGCGCTGGCCGTGGCCGGCGCCCGCGCGCTGTTCCACTTGCCGTACTTCACGGCGCGCATGAGCGCGCGTCATCACGACGGCATGTGGGACTACGCGAGCGAGCGCACGCAGCCGGGCGCGCCCGCGGCCCGCGTGCACGTGAGCTACGCCGCCTGCGGCCCAGTGTTCCGCGCGGCGCCGGGATCGCTCGCCCACTTCCTGACCGAGCGCTACTGCCTCTACGCACGCGACAACGGCGGACACGTACTGCGCGGCGACATCGACCACGCGCCCTGGCCGCTGCAGCCTGCGCGCGCCGTGTTCGCGGAGCAGACGCTTTCGGACGCCGCGGGCTTCGGGCCGCTGAGCGGTGCGCCGCTGCTGCACTACGCCGAACAACTCGACGTACGCGCCTGGGCGCCGACTCGCGTGTGATGTCGCCCGCGGACACGAACACGCTGCATTTGCCGCCGGCCTCGCGCGCAGCCGCGGGCGTCGGGTCCACGCGCGGGGCGCGGAGTGCGGCGAGCTGATCGCGAACCATGTCGACGCAAGCGCAACACACCGAGCTGCGTGGCGCGCGCCTCGCTCTGTTCGCACTGCTCGTGTTGGCTCTGGCGCTGCGTGTGGCAGGGGCGCTGCGCAAGAGCCTGGTGCTCGACGAGTTCCACACCTGGTTCCATGCGACGCGGCCGAGCGTGCAGGCCTTTTTCGAGACGCTCGAGCTCGACAACCACCCGCCGCTGGGTTTCGCCGTGGTGGCCGTCGCGCGCGCTCTGTTCGGCGCGAGCGAACTTGCGCTGCGCACGCCGGCGCTGCTCTTCGGCCTGGTCGAACTTGCGCTGCTGTTCGTGCTCGCACGTCGGTTGAGCGGTCCGCGCGTCGCGCTGGCCGCGACCGCGCTGCTCGCGATCTCGAGTTTGCACGTCGACTTCAGCTCGCAGGCGCGCATGTACGCGCTGCACAGCCTCGCAGCGAGCTGCACGCTGTTCGCGCTCGTGCGTTTGCTGGAGGCGCCGCCTTCGCGAGCGGCGCAGGTTGCGCTCGCACTCTCGCTCGCCACGGCGTTCCACACGCACTACTTCGGCGGTCAATACGTCATCGTCTACGCGCTCGCGCTGGGCCTGGTGGCGGCGTTCGATGCGAGCCGACGTCCGCGGCTCGCGCGAATGATCGCGCCGGTGGGCGTCGCGGCGCTGCTGTGCGCGCCCTGGGCGCTCACGGGCTTTGCGGAGCAACTCGGACACGCGCTGCCGCCCGGCGGCGACCGCCACTCGCTGGTCGAACTCGGCGAGGCGTTCGTGCACCTGTTCTTCCTCAACGTGCGCCTGGGCGGCGACGGTTGGCGCGAAGCGTTCATCGCGGGCGGCGGCGTGTTGCTGCTCAGCGCCGCGCGCGGCGCTTGGCGCCTGCTGCGCGACCCCGCCCAGCGCTGCGCGGGCGCGCTGTGCGCCGCAGGCGCCTTCGGCGCGCCGCTGTTCGCGTGGCTTCTCGCGCTCGCGCTGCCGCGTGCAGGATTCAATTGGCACTACGTGTTGCCCTCCGCGTTGCCGATGGCGCTGCTCGCCGCCGCGGGGGCGCGCGGGCTGATGGGCTACTTGTTCGGCGGCGCGTTCGCGCTCGCGGCGCTGCTCACGGGCCTCAACCTCGTCACGCGGGGCACCGAGGATTTTCGCGGCGCCGTGGCGCGCGCGCTCGAGCTGCACCGGCCCGGCGACGCGCTCATCAGCGTCGAGTGGCAGCCGGCGTTGTTCCCGCAGGGCCAGCCCTACGACTACTACGCGCCGCGCCTCGTGGACGCACCGCCGCCGCGCTTGCCGCTCGAGCACTTCACGCTGTCCGATCCGCGTGTGCTCGACGGCGTGCAACGCGTGATCGTCGTGCGCAAGTCGCTGCCGCCGGGCCAGCATCTCGCGCAGCTGCTCGAAGCGCGCTTCGTGCGCGTGCAGCAGGAGAGTTTCGGCTTCGACCTCGACGTGAGCGTCTGGGAGCAGCGCTAGCCCGCGAACAGCTGCGCTTCGCCGTACTTGGCGAGGTACGGCTCGAGGTCGAGCTTCTTCTCGGTCGAGTCGCTCGTCATGCAGCGCACCGTGCCGTAGACCTTGCGCTCGGGCCAGGGCCGGTCGAAGCGGCCCAGCGTCCAGAAGATGCCGCTGTAGGAGTTGGGATTGCGCCCGTCGAGTGCATATCGATTGTTGAGCTCGATCAACGCCGCCAGCGCGGCGCGCGGCGTCGCCGACCACTCGAGGATCTTCTTGCCCCACAGCATGCGCAGGTAGTTGTGGATGTAGCCCTCGCGGACGAGCTGGCGTTGCGCGGCGTTCCACACGCGGTCGTGCGTCTGCGCGCGCTCGAGTTGTTCGAGCGTGTAGACGTGCGGCCGCGGATCGGCGGCGTGCTTGTCGAGCGTTTCGAGCGCGAACTTCGGCAGCGAGTCGAAGCTCTCGTAGTCCGGACGGCGCGCGCAGAACACGTAGCCCAGTTCGCGCCAGGTGATGAGCTCGTCGAGGAAGCTCTCGGCAGGCTGACTCATGTTCCACCAGCCTTCGCGTTTGCCGTTCGCCTTGTTCGCCACGCGCGCCGGAGTCCACTCTTCGCGCCGCGCGAGTTCGCCGAGCACCTCGTGCACGCTCACGTGCCCAAAGTGCAGGTACGGCGACAAGCGGCTGGTCATCTCGGGCTCGGGCTGGTTGCGCTTCTCGCCATAGTCGAGCAGCTTGCGCTCGAGGAACAGCCTGAGCGCCGCGCGCGCCGCGACGGCACCGCCGCGCAGCGTCGTAGGCCCGACACTCGCGTCGATGGGAAGCTGCGCCAGCGTTTCCGCTTCGCCTGCGAGCAGCGCTGGGCTCGCGGCCGGCCAACGCGTTGCGACCGCGTCAGGCACTGCGCCCTGCGGGAGTTTCGCGCGCGCGAGCGCATCGGCGAGCGGCGCGTCACCGAAGTGCGCCGGCAGCTCCTTCTGGAGGAAGCGACGGAAGGCGTAGGCGGTGGGGAAGTCGCTCGCTGCGGCCTGCAGCGGCAACAATCCGTTGCTGTCGACGACCTCCAAACGCGTGGGGCAACGCTCGGCGGCCGCGGCGATCATGTGCGGCAGGAAGAAGCACGGGAATTCGTCGCTGACCACGCCGCAGGCGCGTTCGGCGAGCGCGGCGAGCAGGCCGCGACCGGCGCCGCGCGTCGGTTCGACGTACGCGTGGTACGCGACGCCGCGCTCGGCGAACCAGCGCGCGTTGTCGCGCATTCCGTCGAGCACGAAACGGTGCAAGCGCGCACTCGCCCAGCGGTAGTCGCAGCGCAACGCCTCGAGCACGATCAGCGGCACGCCGAAGTGTTGGGCGCGCGCGGCGGCGTGCTGCAGCCCGAAGTTGAACGCGCCGCGCCGCGCGGACGTCATCCAATAGACGACGTGCTCACCCTTGGAGCGCCAGGGGCGAGCGTTGGCGGCGCGCACGCGCAGCGGCGGCGCCTCGGGGATCACGGCGTTCGGGGGCATGCTCGATTCCTGCTCTTGGGAACGGCGAAGATGTCGGGATTGTGACTGGCAACAACGCGTGTTCGGCGCGATGAAGCTAGTGGTTCAGCGCTCGCGCGGCAGGCGCTCTCTGCACCGTGCTCTCCACCGGTTGATCGCGAAATGTGCAGCGAGCCGCGGAACCAGGCTCACGGACGCGCAGGCGACCGTGAGCCATTCTTGTTTCACGCGGCTGGCTTGGCCGGCCCCTGAACCGCTTCACGCGTCGCTACGTGGCCCGTCGTCGCGCGCCCGAAGCGCAGCGCGATGGCGTGCTCGCGGTAGTTGAACACCGCGATCAACTGCGGCCGCACGATCAGCGGCTGCGCGAGAGCTCCGACCACGCCCAGCGGCGGCGCGTACCACACGCGGTCGCGCATGACGGTCGTGTTGCCCGGGCCGCGCTCGAAGCGGTGCTCGTGCCACCAGCACGCGTACGGTCCGCGCATCTGGCTGTCGACGAACTGCTCGCCGGGGCGCCAGACTTCGATGCGCGAGCGCCACTTGAGCGCCAGCGGCCCGACCTTGACGCGGTAGTCGATCTCGCGTCCTTCGTGCATCGCTTGGCCGCGCGGCGTGACCATGCGGAACTCCATCGACGGCGGCGTGATCGCGCCAAGGTTTTCGGCGCGCGAGAAGAAGTCGAACACCTCTTCGAGCGGCGCGGGAACCACGGTGCGCGCCTCGAGCAGGTAACGCGGTCGCGCGCGCCGCAGGTACGCCGTGTCGGGCCCGGCGGGGGCGCGGACCACGCTGACGGCGCCGTCGCCCACGAGGCGTTCGAGCGCCGCAGCGAGCGTGGGGAAGCGGAACGAGAAGCCCAGTTCGAGCGCGCGGCGCGGCAGGACCCGCTGACCGGTGAGCAGCACGACCGACGCTTCGCCCAGCGCCAGGCGCAGCGCGAAACCCGGGGCCGGGAGGAACGCCGGGCGGCCGAGGGCTTGCCCCAGCTCACGCGTGAAGGCCGCGTTCGTGACCGGTTCGGGCGCCGTGCCGTTGAACACGCCGTCGTAGCGCGCGTCGCGCGCCGCCGTGACGAGCAGTTCGACGAGGTCCTCGGCGTGGATCCAGCTCATCCACTGCCGCCCGCTGCCCAGGCGCCCGCCCAAGCCCAGGCGGAACGGCGGGAGCATCTTCTCGAGCGCGCCGCCGCCCAGGCCGAGCACGATGCCGATGCGCACCAGCGCCACGCGCACTCCGAACGCGCGCGCGTCCAGCGCGGCCTGCTCCCAGGCCTTGCACAACTCGCCGAGGTAGCCGGCGCCGGAGGCCGAGCGCTCGTCGAGCTCTTCGTCGCCGCGGGGGCCGTACCAGCCGATCGCGCTCGCGCTGACCAGTGCGGGCCGGCGCTTGGTGCGGCCGAGCGCCTCGACCAGGCGGCGCGTGGTGTCGACGCGGCTCGCGCGGAGCTCGCGCTTGCGGGCGGCGCTCCAGCGTCGGTCGAACAACCCGGCGCCCGCGAGGTGGATCACCGCGTCGCAGCGTTCCAGTGCGGCGTCGAGCTCCGCGTCGGGCGCGCCCGTCGCGAGCAGCTCGGGGCCGTCGCCCAGCGCCGCGCGCGCGCGCTCGAGGTCGCGCACCCAGGCCAGCACGTGGACGCCCTCGCGGGCGAGGCGCAGGCACAACTGGCGGCCGACGAACCCGGTCGCGCCGGTGATCAGGACCCGCTGGAGCGGACGGACGGTACTGGCGTGGTTCATGGACGAATCTTGGCCCTGGTTGTGACTGGTGCAACCGACATAGCCGGATTTACGGCTAGAATCGACCATCGATGTGGCCGAAGAGGAGCGCCCATGGACGAATTCCTGACCAGTGCCGATGTCGCCAAGTTGCTCGGAGTGGGGCCCACCAGCGTCAAGCGCTGGGCCGACTCCGGTTTGCTCCCCTGCCTGCGGACCCCCGGGAAGCACCGCCGTTTCGCGCGCGAAGAGGTCGAACGCTTCCGCCTGCGCCAACGCGAGGTGCACGCACCCGACCCGGCCCAGATCGACGCCTGGCTGCGCCTCCTGCACGACGAGTGCGGGCCCTACGAAGTTCACAGCGCGCTGCTCTTCGACCGCTCGCGTCTGGGCTCGTGGTGGCAGGTCGCGGAACTGATCGCGGCTGCGCTGAGCGAGATGGGCGCGCGCTGGCGTCGCGGCGAGGTGAGCGTGCTCCAGGAACACGCCGCGTCCGAGCGGCTCTCGCGCGGACTCGCGCGCTGCGTGGAATCGCTCGCGGTGTCGCCGAACGCGCCGCGCTGTCTGCTCGCGACGGCCGAAGGCGACGAGCACACGCTCGGTCTGCTGCTCGCAGAACTCTCGCTGCGCGAGCACGGTTGGAACAGCCAGTGGGCCGGTCGCATGACGCCCACCCAGGAGCTGATCGCGCGCATCGAGTCCGGCGGCTGCGATATGCTCGCGCTGTCGGCGGCGGAGGCGTCCTCGGACGCCGAGAAGCTGCGCAACCAGGCCTTCACCCTCGCCAGCGCGTGCCAGGCGCACGACGTGCACCTCGTGCTCGGCGGTCGCGGCCTGTGGCCCGAGCCCGCAGCACACCTGCCGCCCTTCAGCCGTGTCCGCGACTTCCGCGAGTTCCACGAACTCATCGCCCGACTCCAGCACTGACGCTTCGAGCACGGAGCGCCCCGCGCCCGCCGGCGCCGCGCCGATCCGCATCGGCGTGAGCGCCTGTCTGCTCGGCGACGCGGTGCGCTGGGACGGCGGGCACAAACGCGACCGCTTCGTCGACGACGAACTCGGTCGCTTTGTCGAGTTCGTGCGCGTGTGTCCGGAGGTCGAGAGCGGCCTGACAGTTCCGCGCCCGACGCTGCGGTTGGTGGGAACTCCCGAGGCGCCGAGCTTGGTGTTCGGCGAGAGCGGCGCGGACTACACGCCCACCATGCTGGCCTGGGCGCGCAAGCGCGTCGAGGCGCTCGCCGAGCTCGACCTGTGCGGCTACGTGCTCAAGAGCGACAGCCCGTCCTGCGGCATGGAGCGCGTCAAGGTCTACGGCAAGGGCGGGATGAGCGTGCGCAAGGGGCGCGGCCTGTTCGCGCAGGTGCTGATCGAGCGCCTTCCACTGCTGCCCGTCGAAGAGGAGGGGCGGCTCAACGACGCCAAACTGCGCGAGACCTTCGTCGAGCGCGTGTTCGCGCACCGCCGCTGGCGTGACTTCGAGGCTCAGCCCTGGTCGCTGGGCCGTTTGGTCGAGTTTCACTCCGCGCACAAGTACCTGCTGCTCGCGCACAGCCCCGAGCACTACGCGTCCCTGGGGCGACTGGTGGCGACGGGGAAGAAGCTCGGGCGCGCGCAACTGCGCGAGCAATACGGGCGCGGCTTCGCCGAGGCCATGGCGCGACCGGCGACGCGTGGGCGGCACATGAACGTGCTCCAGCACATGGCGGGCTACTTCCGCGAGCAACTCGACGACGCGAGCCGCGCCGAACTGCACCAGACGCTGGCCGACTACCGCGCCGGCCACGTGCCGCTCGTTGTCCCGCTCACACTGCTGCGCCACCATGTGCGGCGCCTCGGTGTTGTGTACCTCGCCGGTCAGGTCTACCTGGACCCGCATCCAAAGGAGCTGATGCTGCGTAACCACGTCTGAGCCGCCATGTTCGCCCTTGTCGTCCAGCCCACCCTCGCCCTCGAACCCAGCGCAGGTGCGCGGTGAACTGGTCGGAGCTCGGCGCGCTGCTCGGAGTGGGTTGGCCGGTCGCTGCGGGCGTGATGGGCCTTTTGTGGCTGCGCCAGACGCGCACCGCGGATGCGACCAGCGTCGACATCGCCTGGTCGGCGCTGCTCGGCGTGCTCGCGGTGCTCTACGCAGTTCTCGCCGACGGCGAAGTCGCGCGCCGTGCGCTCATCGCCGTGATGGTCGCCTCGGCGACCTGGCGCCTCGCGTTGCACCTGTACGTCGACCGCGCGCGCGGCGGCGTCGAAGACGGCCGCTACGCGACGCTGCGCAAGCAGTGGGGCGCGAGCGCGCAACGGAACTTCTTCCTGTTTTTCCAGGCGCAAGCGGCGCTCGACGTGCTGCTTTCGCTGCCCTTTGCGCTAGCGTGCCTCAGCGACGCGCCGCTGGGCTGGCTCGACGGCGCGGGCGCCGCGCTGTGGATCATCGGCCTCGTCGGCGAAGCGCTCGCGGATCGACAGCTCGCCGCGTTCAAGAAGCTGCCGACCAGCCGCGGCAAAACCTGCCGCGTCGGTCTGTGGCGCTACTCGCGCCATCCCAACTACTTCTTCCAGTGGTGTCTGTGGATCGCCTACGCGCTCCTGGGACTGAGTGCGCCCTTCGGCGCGCTCGGTTTCGCGGCGCCGCTGCTCATGCTGGGGCTGATCCTGTTCGTCACCGGCATTCCGCCCACGGAAGCGCAGGCCTTGCGCTCCCGCGGGGATGACTACCGCGAGTACCAGCGCACGACGAGCGCCTTCGTTCCCTGGTTCCCGCTCGACTCACAAAGGACCGTCTGATGGGGCTGCAAACTGTCATCGAGTCGGGGCTGGCGCCCGACTTCGCCATTCGTCTCGGCATCCGCCGCCTGCTCGCGCAGCGCTTGCGCGAGGAGGCCGCCAAGGGCGATCACGAAGGCTTCGTCGAGTCGATGCGCACCAGTCCGCTCGCCGTGCACACGCGCGAGGCGAATGAGCAGCACTACGAAGTGCCTACCGAGTTCTACCGACTGTGCCTGGGCAAGCGCCTCAAGTACTCGTCGGCGTACTACCCCGACGGCGTGCGCACGCTCGATCAGGCCGAGGAGGCGATGCTCGCGCTGTACGCCGAGCGCGCACAACTGGCCGACGGCCAGCGCGTGCTCGAGCTGGGTTGCGGCTGGGGCAGTTTGAGCCTGTGGATGGCCGAGCGCTTTCCGCGCTCGCGTTTCCTCGGCGTCTCCAACTCGCGCACGCAGCGCGAGTGGATCGAGGCGCAGTGCCGCGAACGGGGCCTCTCGAACCTCGAGATCCGCACCTGCGACGCCAACCAGCTCGAGCTGAACGAGCGCTTCGATCGGATCGTGTCGGTCGAGATGTTCGAACACCTGCGCAACTGGGAAGAGCTCGGCCGGCGCCTGGCGCGCTGGCTCGCGCCGCAGGGCAAGCTGTTCGTGCACGTGTTCACGCACGTCAAGCACGCCTATCCGTTCGAAGTCGAAGGCGAGGACAACTGGCTGGGCCGCAACTTCTTCACCGGCGGCATGATGCCCAGCCACGATCTCATGCCGCGCTGCTTCCGCGACCTCGCGCTCGAGCAGGACTGGCGCGTGAGCGGCGAGCACTACGGCCAGACGGCCGAACACTGGCTCGAGAACCTCGACCGCAACCGCGAGCGCGCGCTGGAGATCCTGGCGCAGACCTACGGCGCCGGGCGCGAGAAGGCCTGGCTCGAAAACTGGCGCGTGTTCTTCATGGCCTGCGCCGAGCTGTGGAACTACCGCGGCGGTACGGAGTGGATCGTGTCGCACTACCGCTTCGCGCACGGCCCTGCGGTGAAGGCGTGAAGGCCGCGTCGACCAACGCCGCGCCGACGCGCCTTGTCACTACGCTCACGCGTTGGATCGACTCGTGGGCCGGCATGGACGAGCTGCGCGCGCTGCGCACGCCCGTCTCCGAGCAGCGCGTCGACTGGCTGCGCGTCGCACCGTTCCTCGCCCTGCATCTGTCCGCCGTGGCCGTGGTGTGGGTCGGCTGGAGTTGGACCGCGCTGGGCTTCGCGTTCGCGCTGTACGTAGTGCGGATGTTCGCGATCACCGCGTTCTATCACCGCTACTTCTCGCACCGCGCCTTCAAAACCAGCCGCGTTGCGCAGTTCTTCTTCGGCCTGCTCGGCGCCACGAGCGTGCAGCGCGGGCCGCTGTGGTGGGCCGCGCACCACCGCGAGCACCACCGCACGTCGGACACCGCCGAGGATCCGCACTCGCCGCTGACGCGCGGCTTCTGGTGGAGCCACGTCGGTTGGATCACCGCGCGCGAGAACTTCGCCACGCGGCTGGAGCACGTGAAGGACCTGGCGAAGTTCCCCGAGCTGCGTTTCCTCGATCGGTTCGACATCCTCACGCCCTTGGCGTTCTTCGCGGCGCTCTACGGCGTGGGCGCGTTGCTCGAGAGCTACGCACCCGGCCTCGGCACGAACGGCTGGCAGCTGGTCGTGTGGGGCGGCGTGATCTCCACGGTGGTGCTGTTCCACGCGACCTTCACGATCAACTCGCTGGCGCACGTGTGGGGCAAGCGCGTGTACCCGACCAGCGACACCAGCCGCAACAACCTGTGGCTCGCGCTGCTGACGCTCGGCGAAGGTTGGCACAACAACCACCACTACTTCCCCGGCGCGGCGCGCCAGGGCTTCACGCGTTGGCAGATCGACCCGAGCTACTACGCGCTGAAGGTGCTCGAGAAGCTCGGGGTCGTGTGGGATCTGCGGCCCGTTCCCACGCACGTGCTCGAGCGCGCTGCGAGCGGCGAAGGACGCTGAGCCATGCGCATCGCCGTCATCGGGACCGGCGTGGCCGGCCTGGTCGCCGCGCACCAGTTGCGCCGCGAGCACGAGCTCACGCTGTTCGAAGCGGGGGCCCACGTCGGCGGACACGTGCACACGCACGCGGTCGAGGTCGCGGGCCGCGCCTACAACGTCGACACGGGCTTCATCGTCTTCAACCGCAAGACCTACCCGACGTTCTGCCGCCTGCTCGAGGAACTCGGCGTCGAGGCGCAGGACAGCGACATGGGCTTCAGCGTGCGCTGCGAACGCACGGGGCTGGAGTGGAACGGCCGCAACCTCGACACGCTCTTCGCGCAGCGCTCGAACCTGCTGCGCCCGAGCTTCCTCGCGATGGTGCGCGACATCCTGCGCTTCAACAAGGAAGCGCTCGAGCTGCTCGCCGACCGCGAAGGGCGTTGGTCGCTCGGCGAGTGGCTGGCGCACAAGCGCTACTCCAAGAGCTTCATCCAGAACTACGCCGTGCCGATGGGCGCGGCGATCTGGTCGGCGGGCGAAGGCGACATGCACGCCTTCCCGGCGCGCTTCTTCGTCGACTTCTTCCACAACCACGGGATGCTGCAGGTCGACGGACGGCCGCAGTGGCTGACCGTGAAGGGCGGCTCGAAGAGTTACGTCGAGGCGCTCATCAAGCCGCTCGAGGAGCGCATCCACACGCGCACCCCGGTGCAGCGCGTGCGACGCTTCGACGACCGCGTCGAGCTCACGCTGCCGGGCGGTGAAGTGCGCGCCTTCGACCAGGTCGTGATCGCGACGCACTCCGATCAGGCCCTGCGCCTGCTCGCCGATCCTTCGACGCCCGAGCGCGAGATCCTCGGCGCGATCCGCTACCAGGAAAACGAGGCGGCGCTGCACACCGATGCGCGCCTCCTGCCGCGCCTGCGCAAGTGCTGGGCGGCCTGGAACTACCACTTGGTGAAGCCCGAAGAGCCGCTGCAGCCCGGACCCGTGGCGGTGACGTACTGGATGAACAAGCTGCAGTCGCTCGATTGCCCCGAGCAGCTCTGCGTCACGCTCAACCGCACGCACGCCGTCGATCCGAGCAAGCTGATCAAGCGCATCACCTACCACCACCCGCAGTACACGCGCGAGTCGATCGCCGCCCAGGCGCGGCGCGACGAGATCAGCGGCGTGCGGCGCACGTGGTACTGCGGCGCGTACTGGACCTACGGCTTCCACGAGGACGGCGCGAAGAGCGGCGCGGTCGTGGCCGAGCGCATCGCCAAGGCGCCGCTGGAGGCGCTCGCGCGATGAGCGCCGCGAAGCAGCTGCGCAGCGCCGTGTACTTCGGGCGCGTCACGCATCGGCGCGAGCTGCCGATCGTGCACGAGTTCACGTACCGGCACTTCGCGCTGCGCCTGGACCTCGACGAGCTCGAGCGCGTGTTCGCCGGGCGCTGGCTGTGGTCGCTCGAGCGCGCGAACCTCGCGAGCTTCCGCCGCAGCGACTACCTGGGAGAAGCGCACACGCCGCTCGCCCAGGCGGTGCGCGAGCGCGCGTCGAACGAACTCGGCCGGCGTTGCACCGGCCGCGTCGAACTCGTGACGCAGCCGCGTTTGCTCGGCTACGTGCTCAATCCGGTCAGCTTCTACTTCGTCTACGACGAGGCGGACGAGCTCGACGCGATCGTCGCCGAGATCACGAACACGCCCTGGAACGAACGCCACAGCTACGTGCTCGACGCGCGCGAGCGCGAGCGCGGCGAAGTCGTGGCGCGCTTCGACAAACGCTTCCACATCTCGCCCTTCATGGACATGGAGCAGAGCTACGTGTGGGGCTTCGCCGACGACGAAGGCCAAACGCGCGTGCGCATGGAGACCTACGAGCGCGGGGCGAAGATGTTCGAGGCGCGCATGCAGCTCGAGCGGCGTCCGCTCGACGGCCGCAGCCTCGCGAAGGCCCTCGCGGCGTTCCCCGGCTTCTCGCTGCGCACCGTCGCAGCCATCTACTGGCAGGCGCTGCGCCTCAAGCTCGCCGGCGCGCCCTTCTTCGAACACCCCAAGCACCGCTCTGTCTCGACTGGAGTTTCTGCATGAACTCGGACACCGTTCGCCCGCGCCCGCAGCTGATCCTCGACGGCCTCGAGGCGTCGCGCCGCGCCGCAGCGCCCGCGCGCAGCTTCTCCGCGCTCGAACGCGCCGCTCGCAAGGGCCTGGTCGAGCGGCTGCGCAACTTGAGCTGGGGCGCGCTCACGCTGCGCGACTCGCTGGGCGTCGCGAGCTTCGGCGCGCGCCGCGCCGGTGAACCCGCGGTGGAGCTCGTCGTCCACGATCCGCGCCTGTACCTCGACGTCGCCGCCAAGGGCAGCGTCGGCGCCGGCGGCGCGTACATCGACGGCGCGTGGGCCTGCGACGATCTCGTCGGGCTGGTGCGCATCCTCGTGCGCAACCGCGAGGTGCTCAACGCGATGGAGAGCGGCATCGCACGCCTGGGCGGCGCAGCTCTGCGCTGGTGGCACGCGCGGCGTGACAACACGCGCGACGGCTCGCGCGCGAACATCGCGGCGCACTACGACCTGGGCAACGACTTCTACAAGCTGTTCCTCGACGAATCGATGATGTACTCGTGCGCGATCTTCGAAGCGCCCGAACAATCGCTCGAGGACGCGCAGCGCGCCCGGCTCGAGCGCATCTGCCGCAAGCTCGACCTGCAGCGCACGGACCACTTGCTCGAGATCGGCACGGGCTGGGGCGCGATGGCGGTCTACGCGGCGCGCGAGTACGGCTGCCGCGTGACGACGACCACGATCTCCAAGGAGCAGCGCGACCTCGCCGTCGAGCGCGTGCGCGCGGCGGGCCTCGAGGGCCGCGTCGAGGTCGTGATGCAGGACTACCGCGACCTTCAAGGCCAGTTCGACAAACTCGTTTCGATCGAGATGATCGAAGCGGTGGGCGAGCGCTGGTTCGACGCCTACTTCAGCAAGTGCAGCCGCCTGCTCGCGCCGCACGGTTTGATGCTGCTGCAGGCGATCACGATCCGCGACCAGTTCTACGCGCAGGCGCTCGAGGGCGTGGACTTCATCCAACGCTACGTGTTCCCCGGCTCGTGCATTCCCTCGACGGCCAGCATGCTCGAGCGCGTCGCGCGCGTGACCGACATGACGCTGTTCCACCTCGAGGACATCGGCCCGCACTACGTGCGCACGCTCGCCGAGTGGCGGCGGCGCTTCTTCGCCAACCTCGAGCAGGTCAAGGCCCAGGGCTTCTCGGACGAGTTCATCCGGCTGTGGGAGTTCTACCTGTGCTATTGCGAAGGCGGCTTCGCGGAGCGTTCGATCGGCGTGTCGCAGCTGCTGCTCCAAAAGCCGCTGGCGCGCCGTGCGTCCGTGATCGGCGCGTTCTAGAGCCCGCACGCCGCGTCCACAGGCGCCGATGAACAAGCTGGTCAACTTCGTCGGCTTCCAGGTCTGCTGGTTCGCGTGCGTGCTCGGCGCCGCGCACGAATTGGAGTGGCTCGGCCCTCTCAGCGTCGCGCTGTGGAGCATCTACGCCGTGCGCGTGGCGCCCAAACCCAAGCGCGAGGCGCTCGCACTGCTCGCCGTGGGCGTGCTCGGCGCGCTCGTCGGAGTCGCGGAACTGGGGCTGGGCTGGCTCTCCTTCCGCGGCGCACCCATCGCGCCGGGCCTGGCTCCGGCCTGGATCCTCGCGCTGTGGGTCGTGTTCGCGAGCACCTTCGAGTCCTCGCTCGCCTGGGTCACGAGCCGGCCCTGGCTCAACGTCGCCTTCGCTCTCTTCGGCGCGCCCGTCTCGTACCTCGGCGGCGAACGCCTGGGCTCGCTCGAGGTCCTCGCGCCGCGCACGAGTGCATTGATCGGCGTCGGAGTGCTCTGGGCGGTGGCGCTGCCGCTCGCTGCGCTCGTCTACCGCCGCGTGCGCAGCTAGTGGGTTGATTCGAAAGTCCGCCGCAGATGTCAGGTGATTCGGCGCTCCCCGCAAGGCGCGAGGATTCCAGGCGACCTGAATAGGTCGCCGAACCGGAGCAACGCAGCGGGGGGCGGCGAGGCGCCTGAGATATGCGGCG
>JAEUHY010000007.1 GCA_016795325.1 Planctomycetota bacterium | reverse complement strand
GCTGGAAGGCCAAGTGGGCGCCGGTGGTCGAAGCCCACCGAGCCAGCATCCTCGAACGGATGGCGACCAAGCTCGGCGCGTGAGCGGCACCAGGGACCGCGTCAAGCCACGGCTCGGGGGTGGTTGGGCGAACGGTTACGGAGAACATAGGCTTGAAGTGCGTCCCCCACGGACCGCCGCCAGGCGCGCCATGGGCGCTGAAGGCAAACGCAACCTGTTCTGCCCACGCTCCGCGTTGAAGCGTCGGATCAAGATCCTGGCGTTCGGGGACCGCTCGACGAATTGCCGCATGGATCTCGTGGGCATCGATCGCAGTCGGACGCGCTTCCAGCTCTTCCAAGGCAGTCAACACCTCTGGTGGAACTCGAAGTTGTACGGGCGCTGGGTTGGCGACTCGCCCCAGCGGCATATCGGTGGAAGGCTGTTCGTCGGTCATGAAAACTCAGGGAAGCCGCGCGAAGCGCTGACGCACGTTGCAATCACTATGGTCGTTCACGTGGCCCGCATGTTGTGGCGTCGAACTGTGCTGCACTGTCTCGGGCCGGTCGCCCGGCGCCGGTGTTTCGCGATTGGCCGGCTCGGATCTAGATCGTAGGGGAGCTTGCCGTGCGCGCCTACCCCAACGCCTCGCGCCCCGAGCCCTGACCTGCGCGCACCTCTATCGCCGCCCGCAGGTCCTCCACCTCCAGCCGCGTGTAGTGTCGCGCGGTCATCTCGATCGTTTGGTGCCCGAGTAGCAGCTGCCTGACCGCCATGCTTACGCCGCGCCGGGCCAGGCGGGCCGCTGCGTTGCGCTCGAACGCGACCAGCGACTGGACGGCCAAACAGAGCGTTCGCGCGAAGTTGCGCGTGCTCGTCAATCGCATCCTGCGCAGTTGCGGCTACTGGCCAGACAAGCAGTGGCAGGCCACCGCGACGGTGCTCGAGCCGGCCGAACTCCGGCGCGAGGCGTGGGCGTGATCGCCTACGGCACTTCCTGCGACCTGAACAAGAACGGGAACTCGGTCCAGCAGTTCTGGACAAGCAACGCGTAGAGCCGCTTCGGATCCTTGCCCTCGTCGTGGCTCGCGAGCGCGAGGTAGTAGTTCTCGCCGCGGTGTTCGCCGAAGATGATCCAGTCTCCGGTCAACGCTGCCTCGCGTTGCTGAGGCTTGCGTTCCGCGCGGGAGGCTAAGCCCGTATCAATGAGCTGGTGCGCGAGGTGCGTCGGCCACAAGTCGGGATCGTCGCCTACGTTCCGGGCCACGTCCTGAATCATCGCATCGAGCTTCTGATTGCCCGAACCGCGTCGGTTGAGCCCCCATGCGTCGCCGATGTTGTGGATCAAGTGGCGCGGGGCGAAGAAGTGCTTGTGCCAGAAACGATCGAGCGGCGGCTTCTTGAACTTGGTGGCAGACTTTGTCCGCGAAACGCGGGGATTGCCCGACTCTTCGCCGTAGCGCTCCAAGAAGTCCAGCTCGTCGAGAACCGCGTAGTAGTCGCCACGGTTCTCGTACAGGTGTTGAAGGTGCAACGCGAGCGGCAGGCTCACCCGTTCGGCGAACGGGCGTCCCTGCAATGCGTCGAGCTTGGTTGCATTCATCTCGTCTTTGGACAACGTGAGTCGAACTTGATCCGTTGATTCCTGCTCCGCCACGGACGTTCTCCGAAAAACAAACGGCTGCCGCGATCGCGCCGCACCGCATCGTCCGACGCTCGGCAGCAAGCCGCTACTCTTGCGCGGGCGTGTTGGCAGCGACTTCGGCCCCCTCGGGCTTTGCCCCAATGACGAGCGAGTCGAGCGTGTACGGAAGGTACCCAACCCTGGCGAAGCCGACCGAAGTCGCTTCCCGAATGTAGGGCCACGCGTTGTACACACCGTTGATCCGGGCGAAGCAGTCGACGTCTTCCTGCGTCGGCGAAGGACCGTCCGCGGTACGAGCGTACGCGAGCTCGATCGCACCTTGGACGACGAGCATGCCAAGCGCGTCCTCGGCGTTGGACTCCTTGAGCGAAACGTGGAACTTGACCACAACCTCGACCGTAGCGCCGTCTGTAGACAGCTTGCCGACGGCGTCGTCGCGAACGAACACGAGGGGACTCTTGCGGCTCGCCTCCCGGAACGGGAGCTCACGCTTGACGGAGTACTCCAAGAACTCAGCGCTGCGGAGCCCGTAAGTACGAGCGACCGCGGACGTGCGCTGGAGGTCTTGCTGGTTGTGGAGTCGGATCACGGCAGCTCAGCCTGGTTGTTGGAGTAGTGGAACGTTCTCGGGGCGAGGGGCGAGCGTCGAAGTCGGGCTAGGGGACCCATGGGTTCGCAGGAACACATAAGAGGGGCCCGATGGGCTCCTCTCCTCGGTCGCCACCCGGGGTGGCGGTGGACTCAAGCATGGCGAGCTGCTCCCGCAACAGCTTCGTGACCACGCACGCTTCGGCTTCAACGCTGGGAGTCGTAGCCAGATCCTCCAGGGTGTTCGGCACAAAGACGATCGGCAGGTAGTCCGGCCACACGACGACGGTCGAGGGCCGGCTCGCATGAATCCCGAGCAGTTCCCAACGAACGTCACAGGCAAGGCCGAACGCAGCCAACGTCTTCAGCGTCATGTTCGTCTCGCCGTCGAGAACCTTAGTGACGCGAGACTTCTCCACGCCCACAGCCCGCGCCACGTCGGCGCGACTCATGCGAGCAGCCTCCATCGCCTTCTCGATCGAGTTCGCGGCGATCAGCTCGAGCCGCTGGGCTTCGAGCTGCGCGTCCATTCGACTCAACAGCGGGCCACCTTCGGTGCCACTGGAGTTCTTCTTGTGCCTGTTCATTTCTTTGATTTCCGAGAGTTGGGGGAGGTGATGACTTGCAGTCGAGCGATCCGACCTTCGTGGCTCCTGAGCACTTCTCTCGCCCGACGTTTCTGCTCAGGCGGCGTCTCCCCAGACTGCTTCCGAAAACCGTTCGTCAGGACCAGCGTCTTGTTGGGGCGAAGGAATCCGAGGATGCGGTGGCCTTGAAACGCAACGATGCGCAGCTCGCACATCCCGTCTTCGGCGTCGTCGCCCTTGAAGATTGTCAGCTGATTGACGTTGAGGCCACGCGGACCGACCCAGCCCACCTGATGCAGTTGGGCTTGCAGCCGCCGATGTTGCCCCTCGGCGACACCGTACTGGGGGTCGCTTGCCTCATCTGTTCCATCTAGGTAGTCGAGCGCGGGCATCGTTCCTTCGGCAGTCCTCGCGAACACAACGTTCCAGCCTTGGTCGGCGAGCGCCTTCAAGCGCTCGGTCGCACGCCAGTGTTGGATCGTCTGCTTGGGGTTCACTTCTAAAGTAACTTCTCCCAGATTCTCCCCCTTGAACTCCGGGAGCGCAACCGTCTTCTCGTGATTTTCCTCCGGACCAGAGCCCTGATGGACACGTCGAGGGCACCACCCAGTACCTCGTCACCCGCGCCACCCTCATCGCCCGCATCCGCACCAAGGCGATCAGCGGCCGCGTTAGCGCGAGCAGCCCGTCGAAGTCGGTTCCCAGCGCTGCGGCTACCGCCTTGGTCGCTTCCCGGGCTGGCGGCGACGAAGGTGGGCAGCGCCACCGACGCGGCCAAGTCCCCTGAGGATGCGCGTCTCGCTCGACGTCTTTCGCCCTCTGGCGGCACTTCCTCCAGCCCCGGCCCTAGCGCCAGACAGGCAGCGATCGGTGTCCGCGCCTCGAGCAGCCCCCGGCGCACGACGCGATCGGCGCACGGGCCCGCGGCCTTGACGAACTGGCGCACGGCAGCCCTCATGTGGCGCAGCGGGAAGTCCTTGCGCACCTTGGCGCGTTCGGCGCGAACCTTGCCGCGCTCGATCTGGGCGTCGAGCGCGGCGATGCGGGATTCGGGAGTTCGGTGGGTGGTCTTGGGGTTGGGTGCCTGCTGAGTTCGCCCTGCGCTGCAGCCCAGCGCGCCCATCACGGGCGAGCATCGGCCGGCGCTGATCACGGTGCGGTGCTTCCTGCGGATGCTTGAGCGGGGGTCAACGTCAGCGAGCGCGGCGGCGTTGAGGTATCGAACATCGATCGAACTGCGCCGCTCGGAGCCCCCGCAGGGCCGCCCTGCACCGCCCCGCGCAGGTCTTCGAGCCCCAGGTGCGTGTAGACCTTCGCCGTCATCTCCGGCGACGCATGCCCGAGCACCCGCTGCGCGACGACCAGCGGCACGCCACGCCGAGCCATGCCGGTAGCGGCGGTGTGGCGCAGCGCGTGAATGTCGACGACCCGCCCGAGCGCGTCGCGGCGCGCGATGCCGGCACGGTCGAGCACGCGGCGCAGCAGGCGGCGGGCGTTCGTGGTGTAGCTCGCCCAGTCCGCGCCGTCGGGTGACAGGAACACCCGGTCGCTGGGCTGCACGACGCGCAAACGCACGCGCTGGTGCACGGCACGCAGGGCAAGCAGTTCGTCGACCAGCTCGGACGGCAGCGGGATCACGCGCGTGCGGCCCGCCTTCGTCGTCGCGGCGCGCAAGGTGAGCGACAGCCGATCGGCGTCCAGGTCGAGCCAGGTCACGCTCGTCAGCTCGCCCCAGCGCGCCGCGGTCGTGAGCAGCGCGCGCCACAGCGGGACCTGCGGGACGCGCTCGGAGCGGGGCCTCGTGGCGTACCCGATCCCGCGGCCGTGCAGCTCGATCGTGCGCGATGCGGAGAGGCGCGCGGCGCACTCCGCGTCGTCCTCGGCGGCGGCGGCGAGAAAGCGCTCGACCTCGTCCTCGCTCAATGCGCGCCGCACCCGCCTCTGATGGCGCTCGGTCGTGGGCAGCGGCTTCAAGGTGCGCACGGGGTTCTCGGCGATGAGCTGCGCGCCCGCCGCCCAATTCAACATGGCGGCCAACGCGCCCGTGTCGACGTTGACCGTGCGGTGCGCAACGCCCTGGGCCAGCCGCTCGCGCTGGTAGCGCTGCACGTCGACCACGCGCAGGTCACGCACGCGCGTCGCTTCGAGCGCCGCCAGCACGCGTGCGAGCGAGTCCGTGCGCGATCGAAGCTGCTTGGCCCCCACGCGCAGTGCGAGGTCGGCGAGGTACTGGTCGCGCAGGTCCGCGAGCGGCGTCGACTGGCCCTCGACCGAGCCGAGGCCCGCGAGCTCGAGGTCGCGCTGGCGAATCAGCTCGGCGCGGCGCCGTTCGGCCACCTGCTTGTCGGTGCTCAGCGCGATGCGCCGCCGCTTGCCCCGCCCGTCGGTGTAGGTCAGCACCCACTGGCCCGGCCCGTTGCCGCGCTGGACCTTGTCGAGCTTGCCAGGGCCGTAGGCGCGTCCGAGTCGCGAGAGGATCACCGTGCACCCCCGTCGATCCAGCGCTCGACCGCGCTCCGCCTCCAGCGCAACGATCGCCCGACGCGGGTCGGGCGCGGGAAGCTGCGCTCGTGCCGCATCGTGCGCAACGTCCGTTGGTCCACGCGCAGCAGCTTGGCCACCTCCTCGGCGGTCAGGAGCTGTTGCGGGTCGGCGGGTCGCGGCGTCACGTCGTCGCGACACTTGCTCTGCGTCGCGATCAGCTCCAGGGCTTTTCGCAAATCGTCGCGCAGACCGTCGACGCTGGCGATGAGGCGCTCGACGGCGTCGCCTGAGGAGTGAACGGCGCTCATGACGCCACCCCACGCTCGCGGCGGAGCCACTCGACCACCTGCGCATGAATCGAGGACCGGACCTGAGGATCGATCGGCCGGACGACGTAGCGTCGGTAGCCGACCCCATCCACCTTCGACGGGAAGGACAGCTGCAACTCGCC
Organism: Planctomycetota bacterium; assembly: GCA_016795325.1. GTDB lineage: Bacteria > Planctomycetota > UBA1135 > UBA1135 > WYBT01. Next base: position 5,534 of record JAEUHY010000007.1, on the reverse strand, counting down.
CCGACTCGTGCGACGGAGCGTCACGCTGTCGATCTCCAACCAACCGTCCACTTGGATGCGCAGCCAGCCCACCAGCCCATCCGCGGCGCGGCGCGTCGACGACGGCGTAAACACGACAGCCGTGATGCGAGGCGTCATGCCGCACCTCCGTCATGCTCACGGGGTTCGAGCTGTGCCGCGGCGATCGCTCGACCGGGTGACGCGAGAGTGACCGCCGGCTCGTGAGCCGTGTGCGTGCCGCCATCGCCACACTCCCGAACGAGCGGACCGCAGTTTGAGCAGTTTTCGCAGTCAGCTTTCCGGAGGTCGAACTCTCCATCTGCATCGACGCCCTCGAGAGTGATTCCCTGCGAGGGGAGTAGACCAACTGCGGAACCTGCGGAAACTGCGGGTTGGAGCACCCATCGGGCTCTGGTCCCGCTGTTCCCCGCGCGCACGAACAGTTTGCCGCCCACGATTCGGCGAGCGAATCGCGACAGGTACTTGCCTAGTCGTCGTGCGTCGGGTTGGCCGTCGGGGCCAGCCGCCACGTCGTGGAGCGCAGAAGTCAGCTCCGGGGATAGTCGAGCTCTGAGCAAGACATCGGCGACCGTGACGGCTCTTGCGCCTATGGCCTCCCACCACAGATCCATGATCGCGATCAGCGGCTGGATTTCGGGATCGTTCGACTCCAGCTCCTCCAACCGGGACAGCGGGTCTGGCCGATCGAGCCAGACCAAGGCGTGCTGCACCAGACCACTCCACTCGCCGAACCGAAACGGCTTCACCGCCTGGCGTGGACGGTCGGCGATCATGAACGCCTTCAAGACGGTCAACGCGGCGGGCAGGAGTTCTCCACGCCTCTCCAGTGCGACCGCGACCGGGTCGGGAGTTCGCCAGGCATGCCTCCAAGGCTGCTCCACTTGGAGGTCGAGCCGTATGAGAACTGAACGGGAGACCGTGTCGCCACGCGGATCGAGATTGATACCGCCGTAAGACCACGTGACACCCGTAGTCGGGATGGTCATCGTCTCCGACTTGCCGAGAACACGCCCCGTGAAGGTCGGCTCGGTTAGCGCCTTGGCGATCGCGGGCACGTCAAGCACGGCGGCCGAGTTCAGATTGTCGAAGCAGACATGCCGGTGCCCTTCGATGAGGACTGTGAGAATCCGCTTGTCAGCCTCCTCGGCGGATGTACCGGGATCGATGAGAGTCGGCCGCCGTCCCGTTGCGAGCACGGACGGGATGGCGAGAAGTGTGCTCTTGCCGCACGATCTGTTCGGGGCGTCGACGCCGAACGCAGGTCCCTGCCCGAATGCGGAACGCCCCACCGCGGTCAGCAACATCGCAGCTGCTGCGGATCGATCGTGCACGTTGAGGAAGGGGAACCCGCCTAAGAGCTCTCTCTCCAAGAGTTCAAGAGCTCGATGGGCGTCGTCCTTGGACGGCCTATGTGGAATTGGCACGAACTCGACGCCGCGCATGTCAAGCAGCAACCCACTGGTCGAGTCGTAGCCAGGCGTGGCCAGGACACGACCATCGTCGAACAGCTGCGGAGCTTCGACGATTCCCGATAGCAGTGGAAATTTCCACGCGCCAGCGTGTGATTGAATGGCGTACGCCAGTTCTCTTGGCGGGTGACATGCGATCGGGGCACCGTCTGCGGCGAACCTGACGAATCGGGCAACTCGCGCAAGTTGGTCCATCAAGTAGTGCTCGTCGACGGCTCGGATCACATTCGCGCCTGCTTCGAAGCTGACCCTGCCTTTCACCGACTGCTCGATGCGCACGACGCGCACAAGGCCTCCAAGTCGCTGGTAGATCACTGGCACCGATGACGATGCGGCCCTGAGCAGTTCTTCGGCCTTCTCAGCCACGCTCGGCATCTCACCGGCGCAGATGGGTACCACGGGGCGCTTGTCGTCGTTGGCGGGACCGTCTGCGCTATTGGCTCCGGGACGCGGAGCGTCGCCCGCCGCCAGGTGGGGCTGTGCCGAATCGCACACCCGCTCGCCGTACCCGATTGAACGCAGAGCGCGCGCCGCAGCCTTGAAGTCACCGCCGTGTTCGAGCAGCGCGAATGCCGTGAACTTCGAGTACGCACATCCCGCCTCAAATGGTGCGGCGTTCGTGCTGAACACGTACAAGAGATCGCCCGACTGCTCGCTTGAGCAGCGACCCGTGGTGGCCGACGTACCGCGGCCTGCCTTGCCCGGTCGTGTCCACGTCGAGTAAGCGACTCCGTCACCGTGAGCGAGCGTCCATCCGTGGGTGCTGAGGATGTCCGACCAAGTGGCGCGCCGGTTGAACTCGTCGCCGGGCCGTCTCGCGCCGAGAGTCGTTCTCGATCGCCGGCTCCGGTCGCGGGGCGGATCGACAATCGGGCTCAGAGCGCGTGCGGTGTTCAGGCACAACTCGTAGTGCGCGTCGCTCAGCGGTGGCTCGGCCCGAACCTGCTCGATCGTGGGGCCGGCAACGTGTCGGTAGGTTCTGCCAGAACTGTGAGAGGCCGGCGGGCTGCCGGGGGCCACGACATACCCCCCTTCACCACGCGTCTCGATACACGTCTCGCGAGCGGGCGCGGCGCGCCCGCGTTGCGCCTCAAGGCCCTCTGCGTGAAGTGTCCATCGCTGGGCGAGCTTCTGACTCGGCGCCGGCTTGACTCGGCGGATGTAGCAATGGCGGGAGAACGTCCCGCGAGGCGTCTCGATGATGGCTACGTGCTTCAGCGCCGTCGGATCCGCGGCCACGATCAGATCTCGCCATTGGTCGAAGTACTCGGGCTGGTCGAAGTCGAGAACCTCGAGCTGACTGATCGCACCACACACGATCGCAACGCCTCGCTCGACCGCCACAGAGAACCACACGCGCACCTGGTCTTCAGTGGCGCACCGCGACTGGAACGACTTCCACGACCTGAGCGCGGGGGACTTGGATCCGTCGCACTTGATCGGGATCACCGAGATGCCAGCACGGAGGTAGTCGAGCGCTCGATCCAGCGTCGAAGCGTCCGCCGGAGACCGCGGCGGCTGGGAGCTGCTAGCCGGCATCGGGGTTCTCCGTTTGGCTCGCGCGTTCGAGCAGTTTTCTGCGGACCGCGTCGAGATCAACGAGGACGCCGGTCGGGCCGACGCGCACACAGGGCACGTCGCCTGCGTTCACAGCGGCCGCGAGATCGGAGGTCTTCACGCCCAGTCGGGCGGCAGCAATGGCTAGCGGTAGGAGACGCCCATCGAGTTCGTCCAGATCCATGCACGCAGGATCACCGACCCGACCAACGGAAAGCCCGTCGAGTTGCGATCGCATTCCGATCGCAAAAAGATCACCAAGTGATCACGTGGCGATCGCGTGCTCCAGCAGGACGCGGATCTCTGAGTCGGCGATCGAGTATCCGGCGCCCTTGGGACCACGCCGCACGCTCCACGACTTGAGCTCCGTCAGCGCACGACCAACGGAACCGGGGGGCACCCCTGACTTGCGAGACAGCTCCTTGCGTGGAAGGCCGACCCCTTCGCGCAGCTTCACCAGACACCGAGCAATACGCTTGGCGTTTTCCGTCAAGGGGCTCCGAGCGACCGCGCCGCGCACGGGTTCGGCAGGAACCTCGCGCTCACCTAGCTTCCGCCGCAGCATCCGAATCCATCTGCGCATCACGGCGCCGATGTGCTCGTACGCTCTCTGCTGCACGTCAGAGGGCGTCTTGTTGACGCGGACAGCGCGCCCCTCGAATCGCATGAACGGCAGCGTCGCGCTCCCGCCATCTGGATCGAAGCAGACGTACGTATGCGTCTCGCACGTTGGCGAAGGATGGTCGATCTCGAGTTTGAGCGGCCCCTCGCGGAATCCGAGGCGCTGAGCGAGACCTGAACCGACCAGCTTGCGTTCGAGTGCTGCGAGGTTGGAAGTGGCGGCGCTCGTGGGCTCGCTGACCTGGGCGTTGGCCTCCTCGCAGAGCGCCAGCAACTCGCGAATCGCCTGTGGTCGACCTTCTTCGTTGAGCGCTTGAGCAGGGCCGTCTTCTGTCGGAGCAGTCGGATGCGCCGCAGCCAACTTGCGAAGCCGGGAGCTCAGCGCCGCAACTTCGCGCTTCGTGGTGCTGATCCCTCGCAACTGCGCGGCGAATCTCGCGTGCCGCAAGAAGTCACCGATAGCGTCGATCAAGCGCCAGGACATGTGGGGCGCGAGGATCGAAGGCGAGCATCCACGGCTGATCGCGTTCAACGAGTCGTTCAGTTCGTCAATCCACGCGCCGGTGCTCGACAGGTTCTTCTGTCGCCTGGCCCATTCCCGCCACGCCTCAGCCGCTGCACCGAACGCCTCCAGCCGACTTGCGACGACCAGAACAGGCGTACGAGACGACTGGACGTCCGGCAGTGAGTCCGATGCGAATTTCGGGGATCGAGAGCGCGTGGTCCCGCGCTCCTTGGGAACGGTCTCGGTGGCTCGCTTGGCCTTGGTCGATCGCGCTCGGCGCTTCACGGTCTATCACCCAACCTACGGCCACGCGCTGCCGTCGCGCAACGCGCCTCCCACGAGGCAACGGCCCAGTGCGGACAAGTTCGGTGCGCTTGGGAGAGCTACCGATGCTCAACCAGTGCTCGCGGTTCGCAAGTCCTGGCAGCCGGCGTGAGCATGGGCATCGATCCCAGCCGGCCCGCCAGCTACCCCGACGGCGACGGCTTGCCGGAGTCGGTCGTCCGACACCTCCAGGTACACCGCCGTGGACGCGATCGAGCGGTGCCCCAGGGCGCGCTGGACGAGGAACACATCGCCGGTGCGGGCCAAGAGCCGCGTGGCAAAGGTGTGCCGCAGGGAGTGCGGGGAGGCGTCGTGGACGCCGGCGCGGTCGAGCCAGGCGGTGATGCGGCGACAGGATTGGCGGACGGTCAGGCGCTCGCCGTTCGGTGCGCGGAACAGCGGGCCGGGGCCGGGCAGGCCTGCGATCAGGCGCTGCAGCTCGGCCCGCGCTTCGGCGCCGAAGAAGACGCGCTGGACGCGGTCGCGCTTCACACAGCGGGCGGTCAGCACCCCGTTCGCGAGGTCCACGTCCGCGGCGTCGAGGGCCACGGCGGACCCGACGCGCAGGCCGCTGCCCAGCATCAAGGCGACCATGGCCCGGTCGCGCCCGGCGGCGACTCCGGTTGCGGCGGCCATCAGGCCATGGAGCCGCTCGACCTGCGCCTCGTTGAGCGCCTTGGGCGGCGCTGGCGAGCAGATGGCGCGGCGGATCAGGCGTGCAGGGTTGATGCGCGTGTGGCCTGCGTCGTGCAACCAACCGAAGACCACGCGCAGCGAGGTCCGCACCGCGTTGACCGTCGAAGTCGATCGCAGTCCCCCACGCCCGCTCGCGCGCACGTGGTCGGACACCAAGAACTCCGCCAGCACCTGCGGGGTGATCTCGTCCAACGCAGCGTTCCGGCCGTGCTTGGCGAGCCAGTCGAGCAGCGACCCGAGGTGCCGCTCGTAGCTCTTGATCGTGTGCGGGCTGCGGCCATCGGCCCGCAGTTGCAGCAGGTAGACCTGCAGCGCTTGTCGAAGATCCATCGTCGCCTCCA
>JAEUHY010000005.1 GCA_016795325.1 Planctomycetota bacterium | reverse complement strand
GCCAGCTCTTTGAACTGCAGCCCATCGCGCACGCCCAAGGCAATCCACTCCCGCATCCGCTCGCGACGTGAATGTTTGTCCATCGCCGTGATCCTCCGCGCCCAGCGCACCGTCGCCAGATGGGGTTCGCCGGACGGTTACAACGAGGTGCTCGCAAAGCGCAACTCGTGTCCGGTGAAAGCGGACAGGGGCGCGGCGGGAACACCGTGGGACCGCGCGGCGGGGAGGGACGCGGCGCCGGGGCCTTCGGCCCGTTGCGGCGTGGTGGACCGGCGCTACCTTCGTCGCGCCCGCGTCACTCCCGGCGCGGCTCGTTCCCGTCGCAGGAGCTTCCATGACGCTCGCCCGCTCGCTCGCGGTTGCCGTTCTCGCCCCGGTCGCCGCCGCTCAGAACCCCACGCCGTACTGCACGGCGGGCACCTCCACGAACGGCTGCACGCCATCGATCAACGCCAATGTGCAGCCGAACACGGCGAACACGGCTGGCTGCGTGATCACCACGAGCGGCGTCGAGGGGCAGAAGCAGGGGTTGACCTTCTACGGCGTCGACAACGCGGGCTTCACGCCCACGCCCTGGGGCGCTGGCGGCACGAGCTTCCTCTGCGTGAAGCCGCCGACTACACGCCTGGGAGCGCCCACGAACAGCGGTGGGACGTTTGGCCAGTGCGACGGCTCCTACGTGATCAGCTGGGACGCGTTTCAAGCCGCTAACCCGACCGCGCTCGGCAACCCATGGGTGCTGGGCGACAAGGTGTTCGTGCAGTCGTGGTACCGCGATCCGGCGGCGGTGAAGACCTCGAACCTGTCGAACGCGCTCGAACTCACGCTGCGCGCGCCCGCGCCGGTTCCGTGCGTGACGACGATTCCGGGGACGGTCGTGATCCCCGCGGGTACGTTCTCGATGGGCTCGAACGCGGCCAGCGGCGCGCCGTACTTCGGCAGTTCGACCACGCAGCCCGTCCACCAGGTCACGATCAGCTACTGCTACTGGACGGGCGTGACGGAGGTGACGCAAGCGCAGTACTCGGCGCTGATGGGCACGAACCCGTCGTCATTCCCGGGAGCGAACAACCCTGTCGAAAGCGTGAGCTGGTTCGATGCACTGGCTTACTGCGCCGCGCTCACCGCCCAGCAGTCCGCGCACGGCAACGTGCCGCCCGGTTATCAGTACCGCCTGCCGACGGAGGCGGAGTGGGAGTACGCCTGTCGCGCAGGTACGACGGCGGAGTTCAACGTGGGGGCGAGCTTGTTCTGCAATCAGGCGACGTTCTGGTACTCGGACCACTCCAACGCGGCATGCAACAACAGTCTGTATGGGACCGGCCCCGTGGGCAGCTACGCTCCGAACGCCTGGGGCCTGTACGACATGCACGGCAACGTGTGGGAGTGGTGCCTCGACTCGTACGCGAGCTACTCGTCCGGGGCAGTCACGGACCCGTTTTTCACGGGCGGCCCCTTCCGGGTCTTCCGCGGCGGCAGCTGGGGCGTCAACTCGGGCCGCTGTCGCTCCGCGTACCGGGGCGGCGGCAGCCCCGGCGGCCCGAGCGAACGCCTCGGGTTCCGGGTTGTCCTCGCCCCGATCCTCGTCCCGTAGGCGCGCCAAAGCTGCATCGCGCTCACCGCGACGCTCCCATACGCACATGCCGAACAGCACCACCGACGCCGCCCTGCGCGCGCGCATCGAGTCCTTCACGGCTGACCTCGCGAACCTCGTGCGCGCCGCTGCGCTCGAAGCGGTGACCAGCGCGCTCGGAGCGCCCACAGCGCCCGCCAAGCGCGGCCCAGGTCGCCCCGTGAAGTCGGGCACTCCCTCGCCGATCGTCGCGCCCAAGCGCCGCGGCAAGCGAGCCAAGCGCACCCCCGAAGACGTGGCGAAGATGGGGGATGCCGTCGTCGCCTACGTCGCGAAGAACCCCGGCCAGTCCGTGGAGCAGATCAAGAAGGCGCTCGGCGTCGAGAAGAAGGACCTACAGCTCCCGATCGTGCGCATGATCGCGGCGAAGAAGCTCAAGACGACCGGGCAGAAGCGGGGGACGAAGTACTTCGCTGCGGGCGGGTCTGGAGCCGCCACCGAGCCGAAGCGAGCTGCTCCTACGCGGAAGGTGTAGGCCGCCGAGGTTGCGACCCTGGCGGTCGGGGGTAGCGTAGAGACCGCGATGCTCGCTCCCTCGCGCTTACCCTCCGCCCGTAACGCACACACGCGCCGCTGCAGCGCGTCGCCCGGCAGCGACGTGAAGTTCCACACGGCGTTCGACGAGCGCTGGCGGCAGGTCGCTACCTTCCGCGGCAGCGACGCGAACCCCAAGGAGCAGTTCGTCTATCACTGCGCGGGCAACGGCGGCTGGGGCGGCAGCTCCTACATCGACTCGGTGTTGCTGCGCGACCGCGACATGACAAACGGCTGGACCGGCGCGGCGGACGGCACGCTGGAAGAGCGCATCTACCTCCTGCAGAACTGGCGCGCGGACGTGGTGGCGATCGTTGAGCCCGACGGTGACGGCGGCGCGACGATGGTCGAGTGGATCAAGTACTCGGCGTACGGCGTGCCGTTCGCTCTGCCCGCGGGCGACACCGACTCCGATGGCGACTGCGACTCGACCGACGACACGCAGGTCACTACCTGGAAGAACGCGCCGGCCTATGACATTCGCGGCGACCTCGATCTCGATGGCGATGTCGACGCGACTGACGAGTCACTCGTGGCGGGCGCGCACCAGTCGCTCGGCCGCGGCGTGCTCACCTCGACCGCCGTCGGCAACCGCAAGGGCTACGCCGGGTACGAGGGCGACTCCAAGCTCAGCGCGAAGTGGCATGTGCGACACCGCGTGCTCGACTCGGTGCTGGGGAGGTGGTTGCGGAGGGATCCGCTGGTTCAGCTCGATCGGCCTATCGCCATTTTCGAGTATTGCGTTGGCGCGCCGGGTGCTTACCTCGACCCGTTGGGCCTTGAAGCGTGGCCCTCGGTATTCACACTCATCAACTGCGGTGACTGTGTCGAGATCTGGACATCGGCGGGCTGCTCATGGGCCAACGGCTCCACGCTTGAGGAGGCGGTTGATAACTGTGTCTCCGCGATGAAGTCAAGCGCGGAAGCGCGCGCGGATGCGATGAGCGGGTGCAGTGGCGAAAACTGCAGCGAGGGGCAGTGCTGCGAAAAGTCGTCGGTGACTGCAGATGCAGGCGAGTTGGCGGATGCGAAAGCGAAAATCATGGCTTCTGGATTCGGGGTTACAGGAGTCAATAGGCGGGGTCAGCCAACGAATCCAGTAAATGTCTATCCCGAGCGATTCGACCCTTACGGCAAGTGGACTAACGGGGACCCGGTGATCTACGTTGTGTCGGTTGGCGCCCTCGGGCTCGGTGGGCTGGGTGCCGTCACGGTAGAGGTGTGCTGCTCTGACTGCTCGAAGTCTGAGGGCTGCGACGGGGAACCGCGTACAATGGCCGAAGAAGTGACAGTCGGAGGCATACTGCAACAATGAGATACCATGAGATAGTTGCTGCCCGGGGCGAGCGGCGTGTCCTGGCTGCGGACCCCTGCCGTAGACTCTTGTCAACCCGTCGGTTGTGTTCACTCGTCCTGATGTGCGCAGTAGCCGTGCCTACCGTGGGATGTCAAACGACGTCCAAGAGTGCGGGCTCGACACGGAATCAATCTGGTTTCGAGTCGTCAGCGACTGCTTCTGGCTTCTCATGCAGTCATCCACACAGCTCGCGCGTGGTCATTAGAGTCGTCAATACGACAACAGAGACCTTTCTCGACAGGCTAGCTAAGTTGCGTTTTCCAAGTAGCAGCCGTCTTGGTCGTCCTGAGGACGGTAGGTCGCCCGAGGTGCAACTAGCGGACGTGGTCTGTGTTTGTAGTTGTGGGTGTATTGCCCTTATCTGTGATGAGATAACTGCCTGTAGTATTGTGCGAATTTCTTACGCTATAGATAAGTAGTGTTCTTCAGCTTTGACGCTCTCGTGTCGGTCGCGCATGTCGAGTCACGAAATCCTCTTCCGATTGCAAGGTTCGGAACAGAGGCTGGGTCGCTTCATGCGTCGTTTGCGGCAATCATCGGACTGTCAGCACCTGACCGTTGATCCGAAACTGTGCCGCCGGGACGCTTTTCCGGCGTTGCGCAACGCGCGTGCCGGGATCGCAAATTGACCTGTGAACGCCGCTCCAAAGTGCGCCGAAACTGTGCTGAAACTGTGCCGGTATCGGCCTTTGGGGGACGCCCGCGATGGGCCGTCTGATTCCGTAAGTGGCGACAGTGCAAATAGTTGCGCAAACCGCCACGATGGAAGTTTGAACTTCTGGTGGAAGTTTGAATTTTCGGGGGGCCTGACGCACCCGACAGCCGCTCTCGCCGACGGCTGACTGCTGGCCCGCATCGCGCTCCGCCGCGCCCCGCGATCGCGTGTTCGGAGCCCCTGCCGGACACACGAACACGCCGGACGATTGAACGCCCCGAACACCCGGGCGCTCCCGGCACCCGCGCGCCAGCAGCCGCGCCCTCACTGGCGCCGTCGATCGTGATGGTCGCGCTTCTTGGTGCTTGACGCGCAGGGCGGGGACGCCCTACACAGCGCAGCAGTCCGGCGTTGACTCAAGTCCAAGCGGGCGTTCGCCCTTGCCATTCCAAGCCGCCGGAGAGGCTTCAACTCCGGCCATGCCGGGAAGGCTTGGGATGCGCTCGTCGGTCAACGGTTCGAATCAGGTCTCCAAGGTTCTCTCG
>JAEUHY010000004.1 GCA_016795325.1 Planctomycetota bacterium | reverse complement strand
TCCGAACCAAGCCGCGGCGGTCGCACGCGCCGCTATGCCCTGTTTCCGCGTTGCGTCTAATACCTCGCGGGCCTCGCCGCCCCGGGCGGCGTTGCTCCGGTTCGGCGACTTAGTGAGGTCGCCGAACCGGAGCAACGCTGCGGGGGGCGGCGAGACGCCTGAGATATGCGGCGCAATTTTGAATCAACCCACTAGACCTAGATTCAGCGTCGGGAGCGGCCGTGGGCAACGAAGCTACCGCGTCCCGGCGTCGTTGCACTTCAGCGTGTCGCGCGGCCACCGAGTTCGTCCCAAAGCGAATCGGTTGGGATTCGAGTCGGGTTCGGCTCGGCGCCGCGGCGACGCGCTTGGTCAAGGGACGAGGATCGGGGCGAGGACAACCCGCACACCGATCGTGTCGTACTGAAAGCCTGGCGCGACGCCGGAAATCCGGTGCGCAGAACGGCATCGGTCGGACCCTTGCGCGAAACTGCCGCCGCGAACGATGCGCTCGGCCCCGCCGGTGACGAAAGGATCCGTGACGGCCGCTGCGGAATAGGCAGCGACCGAATCGAGACACCACTCCCACACGTTGCCGTGCATGTCGTGCAGCCCCCACGCGTTCGGCGCGTGACTGCCCACAGGCGAGGGCTGCCCGACCGGGCAGTACGTGTTGGAGTGGTACGAGGCGTTCATGGTGGCTTGGTTGCAGTACAGACCTGCCCCCACGTTGAACTCCGTCGTCGTCCCGGCGCGGCAGGCGTACTCCCACTCGGCCTCCGTCGGGAGGCGGAACTCGTACCCGGGAGGCACCTGGCCCAAAGCCGCCTGCTGGGCCGTGAGCGCGGCGCAGTACGCCCGCGCGTCAGTCCAAGTGACGCGCTCGACGGGATTGGCGGGATGAATGAAGAACGACGGGTTGACGCCCATGAGCGCCGTGTACTGAGCCTGCGTCACTTCCTTGGCGCCCATCCAGAAGCAGTAGCTGAGCGTGACTTGGTGGACCGGCTGCGAGATCGGATGGTTGTTGTAGGGCGATCCGTTCGCCGCGTTCGAGCCCATCATGAAGGTCCCGGCGGGAATCACGACCATCCCGGGAAGCGCCGTCACGCACGGAACCGGCGCCGGCCCCGCGTGAGTGAGCTCGAGCGCGTTCGAGAAGTTCGACGTCCTGGGCGCCGAAGGATCGCGGTACCAGGCCTGCACGAACGCCTTGTCGCCTGTGAGCCACGGACTGCCCAGCGCGGACGGATTCGCAATCTGGAACGCGTCCCAGTCGAGCACATACGAACCGTCGCACTGTCCAGTCGAGCCGCCGCTGCTCACGGGTCCACCCAAGCGTGTGCTCGGAGGCTTGACGCACAAGAAGCTCGTGCTGCCAAAGCCCCACGGAGTCGGCGCGAAACCGGTGTTGTCCACGCCGTAGAACAAGATGCCTTGCTTCTGCCCCTCGACGCCGCTCGTCGTGATCACGCAGCCCGCGTTGTTCGCAACGTTGGGCTGAACGTTGGCATGGATCGAAGGCGTGCAGCCGTTCGTCGACGTGCCAGCCGTGCAGTACGGCTGCGGGTTTTGCGCGTTTGCGAGCGAGGTGAGCGCGGCGACTGCGAGCGCTGTCGACGTGACGTTCTTCATGGTGCTCCGATGCCTGGGAATGGAGTCCGCCGGACCCAGCGTACTCGCTGACCGGCGGGCGCCAAGCCACGTCGAGAGCGCTGCCGCCTTTAGTCCGCGCTCCGCACGCTCACGGGACGAGAACTGGTGCGAGCACGACCCGGAACCCGAGGCCGTTGCTCGAGTTGTTGGGAACGCTGAAGCTGCTGCGGACCGCCGAGCGACACAGGTTCGATTCGTAGAACCAAGCGCCACCGCGGGCGACACGGTAAACGCCGCCGGTCACGAACGGGTCCGTCACCGCTCCAGCCGAGTAGGTCGCGTACGTGTCGAGGCACCACTCCAACACGTTGCCGTGCATGTCATAGAGACCCCAGGCGTTCGGCGCGTAGCTGCCGACCGGGACAGTGCTGCTCGGATTCTGGCAGCTCGCGGGCGGCGTCAAGTCGAACGAGTACGCGAACAGCGCTGCATTGCACGGCAGGCTCGTCCCGTAGTGGTATTCCGTGGTCGTCCCCGCGCGGCAGGCGTACTCCCACTCGGCTTCCGTCGGCAAGCGGTACTGATAGCCGGCGGGCACGTTTCCGAGCGCCGCTTGCTGCGCGGTCAGCGCCGCGCAGTACGCCTGGGCGTCGAACCACGTCACTCGCTCGACGGGGTTGTTCGCACCCGGGAAGAAGGACGGGTTCGTCCCCATCAGTGACGCGTACTGAGCCTGCGTCACCTCCGTCGCGCCCATCCAGAAGCAGGAGCTGAGCGTGACAGGGTGAGCGGGCTTCTGTTTCGGGCCGTTGTAGTACGGTGCTCCGGTCGCGGCGTCCGAACCCATCACGAACGTACCGTCGGGAATCACGACCATCCCCGGAACCGGCGTCACGCACGGCAGCGGCGGCGGATTGCGGAGCGTGAGTTCGAGCGCATTCGACAGGTTCGAGGTCTTGGGCGCCGACGGATCGCGGTACCACGACTGCACGAAGACCTTGTCGCCCGCGACCCACGGATTGCCGAGCGCCGCCGGGTTTGCACTTTGGAATGCATCCCAGTCGATCACGTACGAGCCATCGCAGAGCCCCGCCGTTCCCCCGCTGGTCAGCGGCGATCCAACGCGCGTCGTCGGCGGCTTCACGCAACGCAAGCTCGTGCTGCCCGCGCCCCACGGCGCAGGAGTGAACCCCGTGTTGTCGACGCCGTAGAAAACGATGCCCTGCTTCTGCCCTTCGACGCCGCTCGTCGTGATCACGCAGCCCGCGCTATTCGCTGTGTTGGGCTGCACATTGGCGTTGATCGAAGGCGCGCAGCCGTTCGTCGACGTGCCGGCCGTGCAGTAAGGCTGCGGATTCTGTGCGCTCGCGAACGAACTGAGCGTGGCGACTGTGACCGCGATCGACATTGTCTGTTTCATCGTGCTCCAAGATTGGCAACGGGTTCCGCCCACCTCAGCGTTCTAGCTGGCCGCTGGGCTCCTAGCCACATCTAGAGCGCCGCCGCACACGGCGGCGCTCCGTGCTCTCACGGGACGAGAATCGGGGCGAGCACGACCCGGAACCCGAGGCCGCTGCCCGTGAGGCCGGGAGCGCTGACGTAGCTCCGGTTCGCCGAGCGGCAGAGGCTCGAGTAGCTGCCCCAGGAGCCGCCGCGGAGGACCCGGCTGGGGCCGCCCGTGACGAATGGATCCGTGACCCCTCCGGCCGAGTAGCCCGCGTACGAGTCGAGGCACCACTCCCACACGTTGCCGTGCATGTCGTACAGGCCCCAGGCGTTCGGAGCGTAGCTCGCCACCGGGACATGGCTGCTGGAGCCGCAACTCGAGCCGGAGTGATACGAGTACGCGAACTTCGCCTGATAGCAGAACAGGCTCGCCCCCACGTTGAACTCCGTGGTCGTCCCCGCGCGGCAGGCGTACTCCCACTCAGCCTCCGTCGGCAGGCGGTACTGATAGCCCGCGGGCACGTTGCCCAAGGCGGACTGTTGGGCCGTCAGCGCCGCACAGTACGACTGCGCGTTGAACCACGACACGCGCTCGACCGGGCGGCTCGCCCCGACGAAGAACGACGGGTTCGTGCCCATCAGCGACGAATACTGCGCCTGCGTCACCTCGGTCTCACCCATCCAGAAGCAGTAGCTGATGGTGACTTGGTGGGCGGGCTGCTGATTCGTCGAGTTGGAGTACGGCGCTCCGCTCGCGGCGTTCGAGCCCATGATGAACGTCCCCGCTGGAATCACGACCATCCCCGGAACCGGCGTCACGCAGGGCAGCGGCGGCGGATTGCGGAGCGTGAGTTCGAGCGCGTTCGAGAGGTTCGAGGTCTTCACCGCGAGCGGATCGCGGTACCACGACTGGACGAACACCTTGTCGCCAGCGACCCACGGGTTGCCGAGCGCAGTCGGGTTCGCGGCTTGGAATGCGTCCCAGTTGATCGCGTAGGAGCCGTTGCATTGGCCCGCGGCGCCGCCGCTGTCGAGCGGCGAGCCGATGCGCTTTGTCGGCGGCTTCACGCAGCGGAAGCTCGTGCTGCCGACGCCCCACGGCGTCGGCGTGAAGCCCGTGTTGTCGATGCCGTAGAAGACGATCCCCTGCTTCTGCCCCTCGACGCCGCTCGTCGTGATCACGCAGCCCGCGTTGTTCGCGGTATTCGGCTGCACATTCGCGTCAATCGACGGCGTGCAGCCGTTCGTCGATGTTCCGGCCGTGCAGTACGGCTGTGGAGCTTGTCCCCGCGCGAGGGCGGCGAACGAAGTGAGTGCGAGCGCGGCGGATGTGTGGAGTTTCAATTGCGTCCTGAAGCGTCCGGTTGTGTCCCCCGGCCACCACGTTACCGCATTCCATCGAGTTCGGGCGCCGCGCCGCCCCCGCCACTCAGTGACGAGTGGAATCGGGTTTCACCCGCCGCGCGCGGCGCGCGCTCACGACCCGCGTTTGAGCACGTCGCGCGCGATCACCATGCGCTGGATCTCGCTCGTGCCCTCGTAGATGCGCGTCACGCGCGCGTCGCGGTAGAGCTTCTCGATCACGTACTCCGACGAGTAACCCATGCCGCCGTGGATCTGCACCGCGCGGTCGACCACGCGGTCGAGCGCTTCGCTGCAGAACAGCTTCGAGATCGCGCTCTCGCGGCTGAAGGGTTCGTGCGCATCGCACATCTTCGCCGTGCGGTACACGAGCGACTCCATCGCGTAGATGTCCGTCGCGTTGTCCGCCAGCATGAAACCGATCGCTTGGTGCTCGCCGAGCTTCTTGCCGAAGGTCTCGCGCTGATTCGCGTAGCTCACCGACAGCGCGTGCGCCTCTTTCGCGCAGCCCAGGCAGTTGGCGGAAAGCGCGAGTCGACCGCGGTCGAGCGTCGCCATCGCGATGCGGAAGCCGTCGCCGACTTCGCCCAAACGGAACTCGTCCGACAGGCGCAGGTTGTCGAAGGCGAGCGTCACGGTGCTCGAGCCGCGCTGCCCCATCTTCTCTTCGCGCTTGCCGACGACGAAGCCCTTCGCGCCCGAGGGCACGAGGAAGGCGGTGATGCCGCCGCGCGCCTTCTTCGCGCGATCGGTGATCGCGTACACCGTCACGAGATCGGCGATGTCGCCGCTGGTGATCCAGACCTTCTCGCCGTTGATGACCCACTCGTTGCCGTCGCGCACGGCGGTGGTCGTCATCGCCGCAGGATCGGAGCCGGCATTCGCCTCCGACAACGCGTACGCGCCGAGGATGCGCCCCTGCGCCATGTCGGGCAGCCAGCGCGCCTTCTGCTCCTCGGTTCCGCCGACGAGCACGCTCATCGAACCGATCGAAGCATGTGCGCCGTACGTGACCGCGACGGCGAAATCGCCGCGCGTCAGCTCCTCCATCACGACGCACAAACCCGTCTCGCCCAGCCCCGATCCGCCGTACTCCTCGGGGATCGCGACGCCCATCAAGCCCACTTCGGCGAGCTTGTCGAGCAGCTCGCGCGGCACGTGGTGCGTGCGCTCGATTTCGGCCGCGCGCGGGCGAATTTCGTTGTCGGTAAAGTCCCGCGCAAGGTCGCGGACGAGGTCGAGTTCTTCGCTCTGGGCAGTGTTCATGTCGCAAGTTCCACTGAAGGTCGGCGCTGGGGAGTATCGTCGTTTCCCGATCCGCACTTTTGGATCCGAATTCCAGCGCATCGCACGCAGGAACCGACCGAGATGTGCCGGGTTGGAGTCTCAAACACTCCCCGTCCGAACGCAGCCTGACAACTTGGGCTGCCCAGCCCCAAGAAAGTTCCTATGAAGTCTCCCCTCGTAGCAGCCACGGTTGCAGGCGTCGTATCCGGCTTCGTCGGCGCGGCCCTCGCCGTCGTCGCGCTCAACTCGAACTCGAACACCGCGAGCAGTGCGGCGGCAGCGAGCCCCAAGGCGGCGGCGAATGCGAACGAGGGGCAAGTCGACGCGGAGTTGCGCAAGCTGCAGGCGGCCGCCGCGATGCGCGCCGACACCGACGCCGCGAGCGTCGCCGAGCTCAACCGCCGCATCGATCTGCTCGAGGGCGAACTCGCCGCGCTGCGCGACGAGCGCAGCCGCACGGCGGTTGCGAGCGTGAGCGACAAGGCCGCGGAGCTCGTGACGCCCGACGCCGTCGCCGCCATCCAGCGCGAGGCGATCGTCCAAGTGCTCGAGGACCAGCGCAAGGCCGAGGCCGACAAGCGCGAAGCCGAACGCAAGGAGCGCCAGCGCAAAGCGGCGGACGACGCGGCGGCGCGCGCGGCCAAGGAGTTGGGTCTGGGCGCCGGAGACGAACGGCGGCTGGCCGACTTCTACCTCGCCGCGGCGAGCAAGCGCGAAGAGATGTTCAGCCCGATGCGCGACGGAGCGGGCTTCGACCGCGATGCGATGCGCAAGGGCTTCGAGGACTTCCGCGTGTGGGCCGAGACCGAGGTGAAGGGCGCCTTCGGCGACGGCGTCGGCGCGCAGATCCTCGAGTACCAACGCCAGCAACGCGACTCGTTCGGCATGGGCGGGTTCGAAGGCCCCGGCGGCGGTGGCGGACGCACGCGGCGCGGCGGCGGCGGCGGCGCAGCAGCGCAGACTCCCCCCGGCGGCGGTCAGTAACCAGCCTCCGAGCACGTGGACGCGCCAGGTGCGGCGTCCACGCGCTACGACGCAGCGCTCCGACGTTTCGCTCGGATTCCGCGGAGCGCTTGGGTCCAGCGGGCCGCGTGGGTTTCACCGCGCGGCCCGCTTCGTTTGCGCCGCGAGGGCTCGAGCGCGTCGCTGGCGTCGAGCCGCGCGCGCCAACTTCCACGTCGGAAGGTTGCAACGCGGCCCCCCTGGGCCCGAGCATGGCGCGGCTGTGAGTTCCCCCACCCTACCGCCGTCACCCGCTCCGCAAACCACGCCCTTCAAGCGCGCGCTGTCGCTCGGCGTCGGCTGGCTCGCCGACCGTCGTCTGCCACGGCCGCTGCGCGCGCCGCTCTACCGCACGTACTCGCGGGCGTACGGCGTGAACCTCGACGAGGTGCGGCTCGAACTCGCCGAACACCCCAGCTTCACGGCCTTCTTCATTCGCCGCCTGCGCGACGGAGCACGCGCCTTCGACCCGCGGCCCGAAGTGTTCCCGGCGCCCTGCGACGGCACGGTGCAAGCGCTCGACGGAATCGAACGCGGCACGATCCTGCAGGCCAAGGGCAGGCCCTATGCGGTGCGCGAGTTGCTCGGCGGAGTCGGCGAGGACGTCGAGCTCGAAGGCGGACAAGCGTGGACCGTGTACCTCTCTCCGCGCGACTACCACCGCGTGCACTGCCCGCTGGACGCGCGCCTCGTCGAGGTGCGCACGCTGCCGGGCGCACGCCACTCCGTAGCGCCCAAGGTGCTGCTCTCGCGCCCGAAGGTGTTCTCGATCAACGAACGCGCCGTGCTGCGCCTGGAGAGCGCGGACGGTCCGTGGTTCCTGGTCATGGTCGGAGCGCTCAACGTCGGACGCATCCGCGTCGTCGGCGTCGAACCCGAGCACCAAGGCCCGCTCGCGGCGCCGCGCAACTTCGCGCGCGGGGACGAGCTGGCGCGTTTCGAGATGGGCTCGACGGTCGTGCTCGTGCTGCCGCGCAGCACGCCGGCGTGGCGAGCGCAGCTCGCGCTCGGAGCGCCGGTGCGCATGGGCCAATCGTTCGCGGTGCGCGAAGCATGAGCGCGAGCGCAGGCGAAGCGCGCTCCAAGCGCGCGCGGTTGGCGCGGCTGTTCACGGCGCTCGTGCTCGGCCGCTGGGACAGCGTGCGCGAAGTTCGCCGCGCCGCCCCTGCCGGCGAACCCGACCGCGCGTGGCGCGAGACGTTGCTCCAGACCCACGTTTTCGCGGGTTTTCCGCGCGTCGTCGAGGCGCTGAGCGTGCTCGACGACTTGGGCGGCTGGGGCGAGGCAGGCGCCGACGAGCGCCTGGGCGAAGCCGAGCAGCCGGAACGCGGCCGCGCGTTGTTCGAGCGCATCTACGCCGACCACTCCGAGCGCGTGCGCGAGTTCCTCGTGCGCGGGCACGCGGACTTCGCGGACTGGATCGAGGGACACGCGTACGGTCGCGTGCTCTCGCGACCCGGGCTCGCCGCTGCGGAGCGCGAACTGCTGGCCGTGTGCGGACTTGCCGCGCTGCGCCAGGAGCGGCAGCTGGCGAGCCACTTGCGCGGCGCGTTGCGCTGCGGCGCCGAGCTGGCCGACATCGAGGAAGCGCTCGGCGCGGCGCGTGACCTGATCGGCGCCGCGGCGTGCGACGAAGCGCTGCGCGTAGCCGAGCGGCTCGCTGCGCGCGAACCGGGCCGACTCGCGCCGTAGCCGCCGCGCTCAGTAACCGCCGCGCAAGCCGACCTCGAGCACGCGCACGCGTTCGAGCGAGCGCAGCACGAGCAGGCGCTCGCTCGAATTGCTCTCGTCCGACTCGGAGCGTTGCAGCGCCCGGCTCTCGAGGCGCTCGCCGTCGAGGAACACTTCGGCCTTGCTGCGTCCCGCGCGCAGCATGAGCCGCAATTGGTGACGCGCGCCCTTCTGCAGTCCCTTGAACTCGACGCCGACGCCGCGCACGCGTCCCAGCAATGCTTGGCCCGCACGCGCCAGCGCCTGATCGTCCCCGGTGACCAGTGCAAAACGCGAGGCGCCGCTTTCGTCTGCGGCGCCGACGAGCAGCACGTGCACGCCCGCCAGGCTCAGCGCGAACAGACGCGGAGGACCTGAATCTGCGGGCTGCTCGAACGTCACATCGACCTCGAGCGCGCCCGTAGTCTCGAGCGGCGCGCGCAAAGCCAGCGTCGGCCAGATCGAACTGGTGGCGAGATCGTCGACCACGAAGGGCCGCGGCGCGATCCAACCGCGGACATCGGCGTCCCACTGGTTGCGCTGGAACTGGCCCTGGTAGTCGGAGTTGAGCACGAAGCGCAGCGCCACGCGGCGGCCGTCGCCGAGCTCGACGGAGTTGGGCCCGAAGGCGGCGCGGAAACTGTCGGCGTCGATGACCCCCGGGCCACGTTGGAGTTCGTCGCGGCGCTGCCGCAACCAAGCGGCCTCGCTCTTGACGTCATCGACGTCGGCGAACTCGCGCAGCAGGCGTTCGATCTGTTCGATCTGGCTGCGCGAGG
Organism: Planctomycetota bacterium; assembly: GCA_016795325.1. Classification (GTDB taxonomy): domain Bacteria; phylum Planctomycetota; class UBA1135; order UBA1135; genus WYBT01. Next base: position 33,360 of record JAEUHY010000004.1, on the reverse strand, counting down.
TGATGGTCTCGTTCTGCTGCGCGGCCCTGCGGACCAGGAACAGCAGATTGGCGGCTTCGCGGCGACGCGCCTCGAGCTCACGCGACTGGCGGGCGCGGGCATGCTCCAGGCGCGTGTTGAGGTCGGCCGCGAGCGCGCGCCAGTCCGGATTCTCGGGCGCCGGCAGCGGGAGCAGCTCGACCGCGGCGGCGACCTCGCCGGTGCGCGCGCGCAACAACGCGGCCTGGAAACGCGCGTCGCCCTCCGCGAGCGCATCGGTCAATCCAGCGAGGCGCTCCAAATCGATGCGGCCGACCAGTTCGAAGCGCTTGCCGTCGAGCGGGCGCAGCGCGAGCAATCGCCCGACCCCGCCCTCGGTGGTCACGAAGCGGAAGCCGTCCTTGAGCGGCAGGCGAGCTTCGCCGACGACGCCCGTGCGCTCCAAACCGGCCAACCAGAAACGCGTCGGCGCGCGCGACTCGCCGAGCCGTTCGATGCTGGCGGCTGCGCGCTGCACGAGCGCCTCGAGGATCACGGCCTCTTGCCGCAGCGTTTCGAGGCGCGCGACGACCGGGGCCATGGTGCGCCGCGCGGACTGCGCTTCGATGGCCTCGAGCGCGCGAGCGAACTCACGCGCCGCGAACGCGCGCTCACACTCGGGCAGAAAGTCCGCGAGCGCGAGCTCCGCGTCGGCGCGGTCGTTGGCGAGCTCTTCGGCGGCGAGTTCGCGCGAGGCGCGCTCGAGCGTCGTGCGCGCCCGATCGCTCACGTCGCTGAGAAACTGGCTTTCGTCGAGCAGATCACGCGCCAGGAGTTCGCGCCAGCGCTCGTGCAGCTTGCCGGCGGCGCCGCTGACCTTGCGCAGCCTAAGCTCGGCCCACAGTTGACGCTCCAAGCTGATCAGTTCGGACTCGCGCTCGATGTCGCCGGCCGTCCAGCGCGCCTCGACTTCCGCGCGCGCGCGATCGAACGTGTCCTGCTGCAGCGCGTCGAGCCCAGCGTCGACCACGTGCGCGGGTAGACCGCGCGAACTGACCGCGCCACGCTCGAGCAACGCACGCGCGTCGACGCGCCGCGCGTCGCGTGCGTTGCGCCACTCGCCGCGCGACTCGAACTCCACGGCCCGCGCCGCGTGCTCCTCGAAGTACATGCGGCGCACACGCTCGACGAGTTCGGCGACCCGTTGTTCGATCTCGCGCTCGAGTTCCGCACGCAGGCCGTCGAGCCCGAGCGCCGCGCAGCTTTCGGCCAGCTGGGTCGCGTCGAGCCCCAGCTCCTCACGCAGCCGCTCGGGGAAGCGCCTCTCTACCAGCTCGACGGCGGCGATCAGGTCGCGTTCTTCGTTGCGCACACGGTCGAGCTCGCGTTGGAACGCGACGTGACGCGCGCGCACCTGCGCGGCCAATTCCTGCTCGAGCTTGGTCTCGAGCGCAGCGACGCGCGGGTGCACCTCGGCGGGCAGACTGCGCCGCACGATCTCGAGCGCCGCCAGCGCGCCCGCGAGGTCGCGGCCGCCGCGTGCAGCGCGCGACTCGAGCTCTTCGAGCGCTGGGAACGCTGCGCTCGCACGCGCCGCGGCAGGCGTCTCGCCCTCCGCGCCCAATCGCTCCACCACGAACCACGTGACGCCTCCCGCAACCGCCAGCGCTGCAGCAGCCGAGCCGGCGATCCAGTGTCGACGGCGACGCTCGCGCTCGCCGAGCAGCGGCTCGAGACTCTGGCGCCGGACGCTGACGGCGCGCCGCTCGCGCAGGGCCTCGAGATCCTCGCGCACTTCGCGCGGCGACGCGTAGCGCTTGTCCCGGTCGCGCGCCAGACACTTGCGCAGCACCAGCTGCATGCCCTTGGAGAGCTCCGGCGCGAACTGGCTCGGGTCGGGAATCGGCGAGTACAGCACGCCGGAGAGGATCTCGCCGACGCTCTCGCCCGCGAACGGCGGCCGACCGCACAGGCAGTGGTACAGAGTCGCGCCGAGCGACCAGATGTCGCTGCGCACGTCGGCGCTTCCCGGATCGCGCGCCTGCTCGGGCGAGATGTAGTGCGGCGTGCCGAGCGTCGCGCCGCTCGACGTGAGCGAAGGGTCGTCCTCGGCGAAGGCGAGCCCCAAGTCGACGATGCGCGCGCGGCCGGTCGTGTCGAGCAGGATGTTGCCGGGCTTGAGGTCGCGGTGCACGACGCCGTGCTCGAAGGCGTGTTCGAGCGCTTCGCACAGCGGGATGAACAGGCGCACCGCGTCGCGCTCGCTCAGCGGTCCATCCTTGCGCAGGTGCGCGGCGAGCGACGGGCCCTCGACGAGCTCCATCGCGTACCACCACAGGCTGCCGATGTGGCCCATGTCGATCGCCGACACGATGCCCGGGTGCGCGAGCTTCGCGGTGGTGCGCGCCTCGCGTTGCAGGCGCCGGATCGAACGACCGCGTGCAGCCAGCTCGGGATGCAGCACCTTGAGCGCGACCTTGCGCTGCACAGCGAGTTGCACGGCGCGGTACACCGTGCCCGTCGAACCACGCCCGATCACCGCCTCGAGGCGGTAGCCCGGGATCTCGGGCAGCGGCGCTGGGCGCGCGGGAGCTTGGCCGGGCGTCGTCATGGCGATCTGCGGGCCACACTACCGCAGCACCGGCGCGCGGCCTACCGCTGCGGCCCTACTTGGCTGCGCCGCCGCCAGAGGCGATGAACCAGGCCCGCCACGCGGCGTCGGCGTCGCGCCAATTCAGCCCCGCCGCCGCCGTGAACGCCGCGTCGTACTGCGCCTGACGAGCGCGCGCATCCTGGATCACGCGATCGGGCGCCTTGGGCTGGGTCTTGCGCACTTCCGCGTGGAATTTCGCCAGCGCGCCGGGCCCCTGCGCCTCGAGCCAGCTGACGATCGCCATCCCGCAGGCGATGTCGAGCAGCTCCAGATCCGCGATGTCGAGCTGCGCCAAACGGTCGAACGACGGCACCGCCTTGGCCTCGAGCGCCTTGCGCAGGGTCTGCGGCCATTCGCCTTCGCGGAACAGCGCGGGATCGAAGTTGAAGCTCGCCGCCGACTTCTTCGCGCTCGTGCCGGTCGATCCGACGATCGTCGCGGCCGCGCGGCAGAACACGGCGTTGCGCTCGAAGCGCTTGAACTCGGTCAGGCTCGCAAAGCCCTCGTCGTACCAGGCAGGCAGCAGGCGGCCGTCGTAGCCGAAGCGGCCCACCAGCACGTGGCCGAAGTGGTGCACGCAGTGGCCGACGAGATCCTCGTCCGGCCGGTTCCACACCCGCGCCGACGAGCACGGATACGGATCGATCCACACGAAACCGTGGCGCTCCTTCACGACCGGCGCCCACTCGGGCGTGACGGTGTGCGTCAACGCAGCAAAGTGCTCGACGGTTGCCTTGTACGGCGCACTGTCGCGGTTCCACAGGTAGAACTCGGCCAGCCGATCGCCGAACAGCTTCGGACCGGGCGCCGCGCCGTACAGCGCGTCGAACCACTGGCGGGCCGCGGAGAGTTGCGCGCCCGTCGCCTCGAGCACCTTGGGGTCCCAGTCACCGGCGAGCACGGCCTGATCGCAGGCGACGATGTTGAGCGGCTTGCCGAGCAGACGCTGCACCGCGAGCGCGCCCTGACGCGCGATCGATTCCGCGCGCGGATACCACGCGTCGCCGGCCTTCTCGAGTCCGTCGAAGCGTTTGGCCTCGTCGGCGCTCATCCACTTGCCGCCGCGCTGCTCGAGCCCTTGCTCGAGCTTGGACTTCTCCTCCGGCGTCACCCAACGCCCGTTCCAGCGCACGAAACCCTGCGCCAGCATGTCCGCTTCTTCGTCGGCGGCCTGACGCGCATCGCGCTCGGCCGGCGTCATCCACACGCCCTTGTACTCGACGTGCCCCAGCGCCTTGCGCGCGCCCGCGTGCTGACTCTCGAGCTCGATGGCCTTGGTGTAGGCCTTGGTCGCGAGCGTCTTGAGCTTGTTCGCCGCGGCGTACTCGCCGAGTTGAAAGAAGTCCTCGGCGCTCTTGGCCGCCTTCTCGCGCACCTCGTACTCCTCGCGCGGCGCGCGCCCGACGATGCGCTCCTTGAGCTCGCTCTTCTTGAGCTCGAGCTGTCCCACCGACGTGTCGACGACGAGCGTGTCAGCGTTCTCGCGCACGAGCTTGCCCTCGATGCGCCGACCGTCCTTCATCACGAACGTGTCGGCCAGGGCCGCAGCGGCCAGCAGCACCGACACCACGACAACGCGCAGAACGAGTGACATGCCCGGCGATCCTAGCGGCTCGAACCGCAGCGTGGAGCGCCGGGACGGCGCGAGCCGCGCGGAGGTCAGCGCAGCTTCTCGCCCAAGGTCGCGTTCTTGGCGCGCGACTCTTCGGCCATCGAACGCTGCCAGGCCTCGACGCGCTCACGCAGCTTCGAGTCGTGGGCGGCGAGGATGCGCACGGCGAGCAGGCCGGCGTTGCGCGCGTTGCCGATGCCGACCGTCGCCACGGGAACGCCGGCGGGCATCTGCACGATCGAGTGCAGCGAGTCGACGCCGCGCAGCGCGTGCGACTCGACCGGCACGCCGATCACCGGCAACGCCGTGAGGCTGGCGACCATGCCCGGAAGATGCGCCGCGCCGCCGGCGCCGGCGATGATGACCTTGAGGCCGCGCGCAGCCGCACTCGAGCCGTACTCGACCATGTCGAGCGGCGTGCGGTGCGCGCTGACGACACGCGCTTCGAACGGGACGCCGAACTCGGCGAGCGCCGCGCAGGCAGCCTTCATCGTCGCGGCGTCGGAGTCGCTGCCCATGATCACGCCGACCAGCGGCGCGCTCGCGCTTCTATCGCTCATGAGGGGGAATCCTCGCCGAAGCGGATCAGGTCGGCGGCGCGCTCGGCGGTGGCGCGCGCGCTCTCGAGGCTCGCGCCCAGCGCGGTGACGTGGCCCATCTTGCGGCCGCGGCTGGAGCTGAGCTTGCCGTAGACGTGGACGTGCGCGCCCGGCACGGCGAGCGCGTTGACGAGCCCGAGCGGCTCGCCCGAGCCGGCGCCGGCCCCGAGCAGGTTCACCATGCAGGCCGCGGGAACCTGCATGCGCGGCGAGCCGAGCGGCCAGCCCATCACGGCGCGCACGTGGTTGTCGAACTGCGACGAGTCGCAGGCTTCGATCGTGTAGTGGCCGGTGTTGTGCACGCGCGGCGCGAGTTCGTTGATCGCGAGCGAACCGTCGCGCAGGTGGAACAGCTCGACGCCGAACGAGCCGACGGCGCCGACGGACTGTGCGGCGGCGCGCGCGAGTTGCTGCGCCTCGTCGGCGGCGCGCGAGTCGACCGGCGCCGGCGCGAGCACGACGCGGCACACGTGCTCGCGGTTGATCGTCTCGACCGTGGGGTAGCTCACGCTCGCGCCGTCGCGGCCGCGGGCGACCATGACGGCCAGTTCGCGTTCGAACGGCACGAAACGCTCGACGTAGAACACGCCCGGGCCGCCGCCCGGCTCCTTCCAAGCGCGCTCGACGTCGGCCGGCGTGCGCACGGTCGCGTTGCCCTTGCCGTCGTAGGCGTTGCGGCGCTTCTTGAGCACCATCGGCCAGCCGAAGCCGTCTTGCGCGCACGCTGCGACTTCTGCGGGACTTTCCACGCGGCGGAAGTCCGCCACCGGCAGTCCCGCCGCGCGCAGCACTTCCTTCTGGCGCAGCTTGTCCTGCACCAGTTCGATCATCGCCGCCGTCGGATAGAGCGCGTGGCCCGCGGCCTCGAGCGCGTGCAGCGCGCGCGCGTCGACGAACTCGTTCTCGAGCGTCACCACGTCGACGCCGCGCGCGAACTCGATCAAGGTCGCCGCGTCGTTCCAATCGCCGAAGCTCGAACGCGTGTCGAGCGCCTGGGCCGGGAACTCGCGCGCCCGTTCGAGCACCGCGACCTCGAGTCCCAGCCGCGTCGCGGCCTGCGCGGTCATCTTGGCGAGCTGCCCGCCGCCCACGATGCCGAGCACGGCGGTGGGCGGCGCCGCGCGCCGACGCTGAGCAGTCGAAGCCTCCATGGGCGGCGCAAGATAGCGCGCGTCCCTCAGGCCTGCGTGTCGACTTCTTCTTCGCTGGCGACGTCCTCGCCGCCGGCCAGCCCGTATTTGTCGAGCTTGCGCTGCAGGGCGAAGCGTGAGATCCCCAGCACCTTGGCCGCCCGGCTCTTGTTGCCGCCGCAGGAGGCCAGCGCGGCTTCGATCGAGCGCTTCTCGAGGTCCGCCACGGCGTCGCGGATCGAGCCGTTCGAGTCGCCGCGCGCTCCGCCGCCGCCGCTCAGCAGCGGGGCGCGGCGTTCGATCACGGTCTGCGAGAGGTGCTCCAGGCGCACGTCGTCGGAGGCGAGCACGACCAGGCGGCGCATCTCGTTCTCGAGCTCGCGCACGTTGCCCGGCCACTCGTGCGCCGCGAGCGCGGCCACCACTTCGCGCGGCAGGTGCGGCGTCGGGCGGCCGGCCTCGCGCGCAGCGCGTGCGAGCAGCGCCTCGGCGAGCAGCGGCACGTCCTCACGGCGCTCGCGCAGCGGCGGCAGCTCGACCTTGAGCACGTTGACGCGGTAGTACAGGTCCTCGCGGAAGCGGCCGTCCTTGACCAGTTGTTCGAGCTTCTGGTGGCTGGCGGCGATGATGCGCACGTCGACCTTCACGCGCTCCTCGGAGCCGATCGCGCGGAACTCGCCCTCCTGCAGCACGCGCAGGAGCTTCTTCTGCATCTCGGTCGACATGTCGCCGATCTCGTCGAGGAACAGCGTCCCGCCGTCGGCTTGTTCGAGCAGGCCCTTCTTCGCCTTGTGCGCGCCGGTGAACGCGCCGCGCGTGTGGCCGAAGAGTTCACTCTCGAGCAGCGTGTCGGGCAGCGCCGCGCAGTTCTCACTGACGAAGGCCTTGGCCTTGCGGTGCCCGTTGAAGTGGACCGCGCGCGCGATCAGCTCTTTGCCCGTGCCGCTCTCGCCGTGGATCATCACCGGCAAGTCGCTCTCGATGAAGCGGTCGAGCTGCTGGAACACGCGGCGCATGCCTTCGCTCGCGCCGACGATCGCGGTGTAGTCGTAGCGCCCGCGTTCGCGGCCGAGTTCCGCGCGCACCACGGCGAGTTCGCTGTCGCGGTCGCGCACCTTGCGGCCCAGCTGCTCGTTGAGCAGCTCGATCTTGCGCGCCGATTGCACCACGCGCTCGTTGCGCTCGCGCAGCTCGGCCATCAGGCGCGCGTTGCGGATCGCGATCGCGGCCTGGTCGGCGAGCAGCTTCATCAGCTCGAGGTCGTCGGCGGCGAAGGCCGACTCCTGCAGGCGGTTGTCGACGTACAGCACGCCGTCCAACTTGCCCGCGCGTTCGGGGGCCGCGGAGAGCGGCACGCAGATCACCGAGCGCAGGCGCAGATCCTCGACGCTCGCCATCCCGGAGAAGCGCGAGTCGCGCCCGGCGTCGACGCTGATCACGGCCTGGCGCGAGTCGATCACCCGCTGCGCTATGCCGCTCGAAAGGCGCGACGAGGGCACCGGGATGTCCTCGTGGTCGAAGCTGCGCGCGACGCGCACGCGCAGCGGCGCAGCGCTCTCGCCTTCTTCGCCGCCGCCAGAACGCGGCGCCGGCAGCGCGTGCGAGTCGTCGAGGAGCAGGAACCCGCGCTCGGCGCCGGCGAGCGCGATCGCACTGTCGACGATCGAGCGCAGCAGCTTGTTGAGGTCGGTTTCGCGCAGCAGCTCGCGCGTCAGGCGTGCGAACACGCGCAGGTTCTCGCGCTCGCGCTGGGCCTCGCCCGAGAGCGTCTGGACGCCCACATCGGGGCCGCTGTCGAGTTCGTCGCCGAGTTGATCGATGCGCTGCGTGTCGCCTGCCTTCGGCACGCCCTCCGGCTCGATCTGCAGCACCGCTTTGCCCACCCGCAGGCTGTCGCCGGGCTTGAGCAGGCCCCGTTTCACGCGCTGACCGTTGAGCAAAGTCCCGTTGGAGGACTCGAGGTCGATGATCCACACGCCCTCGGGACCGGTCTCGATCCGGCAGTGGCGCCGCGAGACGGCAGCGCTCGCGATGCGGATGTCGTTGTCGATGGCCCGGCCGATCGACACCACCGGTCGGTCGAACTCCAACTCGGAGCGCACGCCCTCCTCGACGACGATGACCTTCATGCGTAGCTTGGTTGGGGATGGGGCGCGGCGCCGAGACTGCCCGCCCGCAGCCTCGAGGAAGAGTGAAAGCGCACGCCGATGCGCTCTAGCCGCCCAACGGGTGGAATGTAACCGCACAATCCCCCGCCCAAGGCGGCGTGCGACCCCGCACATGGAATCTAAACCCTGGTACGAAAACGGCTTACGCTTCAGCTGCACGCAATGCGGCGAGTGCTGCCGCAACCACGGCGGCTACACCTACGTCAACCTGACCGAGGTCGAGCTGCGCGAGATCCCCGAGTTCCTCGGGCTCACGCGCGCCGAATTCCTGCGCCGCTACTGCACCAAGCGGCCCGGCTTCCACCCCAGCCTGCGGATGGACGAGCCGGCCTGCCCATTCCTCGCGGCCGACAACCGCTGCCAGATCTACCCCGTGCGGCCCAAGCAGTGCCGCACCTGGCCGTTCTGGAAGGAAAACCTCGTGCGCGAGACCTGGGAGGGGCCGGTGAAGGAGGTCTGCCCCGGCATCGGCGAGGGCGCGCTGCACCCGCGCGAAGAGATCGAGCGCACCGCCGACGAGACCGAGCGTTGGTTCGAAGCGTGAGCTGAGCTGCGCGCGCGCAGACTGCCGAGCGGAGCGGGAGGAACGCTCCGCGCGCGGCGTCCCAGAGCGGCGTGAAGCGCCTCGCGATCCTCACGCTGCTCGTCGCACTCGGTTTCGGACGCCAGCGCGTGCAGCCGGCGCTCGAGCGACCGACGCCGGTCGAAGGCATCGACGACAGCGGCTTGGTGTTGCGCGACGGTCGGCGCGTCGCGTGGGGATTCGAAGTTCCGAACGCCGCACAGTCGCGCGCGCTGCAAGCCGCCGTGGCGCAGGGCGTCGAGCTGACGCCCGATGGACGCGCGATCGGTCTGGTCCGCATCCACCACTGGTGCGGCAACGACAGCATCCGCCTGCACTGGGAGCGAGTCGACGTGCGCGCCCTGCTCGAGTTCCTGCCCCGGGCGCACTTTGCGAATCCGCGCTTCGCGGGCGACCTCGCGTGGAGCAACCCGCTGTTCGGCAAGCACGGCTGGCGTGTGGAATCGTGGCGCGAGTTCGAGTTCTGGTGCGGACGAGATCCGGACCGCATCTGGGATGGCACTCCCGAGGCGCGCCGGCGTTAGCGAGCGCTCGTTCGCCAAGGTCGCTGCCCGACGCTGCAACGCGGCCTCCGACACATATGTCGAGTTCGATCGGCGCGAATGGTCGCGCACGGCGGCGCGAGACGCGAGAGCGCGCAAATCTCACCGGGAAGCGCGAGAACACAGGTCCGCGCAAGGCGCTTACCCTGGCCCCGCCTCCACCTCCACCGCGACAACGAAAGGGCTTTCATGCACCGCTTCCAACCTCGGCTCGCCTGCGCGGCGACCCTGCTGATCTGCGCGAGCGCTTCCGCTCAGGAACTGCTCGCCGTCGACGCCACCAACGATCGGATCATGCTGCTGAGCGCCGTCGACGGCTCGGTGCTCAACGCGAGCTTCATCAACCTCGCGTCGGGAGGCGGCACGCCGCCGGGTCTGCCGATCCAAGCGATCTCGAACGGCGCGGGCGAAATCTGGGTCAGCGACCAGACCGCGGACGTGATCTTCCGCTGGAGCGCCGACGGCAGCACCTACCTGGGACAGTTCGGAACCACGCGCGACAACATCCGCGGCATCCACGTCGACTTCGGTCGGCTGTGGGTGTGCAACGCGGGCACGGCGGGCGGCAGTTTCGGCAACGCCGTGAAGGAGTACGACCTCGCGTTCAACCTGATCGCCGGCCATCCGTACTCGGGCAGTCCGTTCGGAATCGCCAGCTTGAACGGCGAGTTGATCGTCACGGACATCACGAACGACCGCCTGGTGCGCGTGAATCCGACGACCGGGCTCGAGCTCGGCGTCCTGCACGACTCCGATGGGGTCAGCGGCGTCGACTTCCCCGGGCAGCTGAACAAGACCCAGGCTGGCAACCTGGTCACCGTGGGACTCGTCGCCCCGGTCGGGATCTTCGAGTACAGCCCCGCGGGCGTCGAGCTCAACTACTTCGCCGCGCCCACCAGCGGCGGCCCCACGACGCCGCAGGGCGTGCACGAGCTGCTCAACGGCAACTTCGTCGTCGGCGCCGGCAACGGACTGTGGCTGTACAACCGCGCTGCGGGCACGTGGTCAACGATCGTCGCGTCGATCGACGCCAACTACATCTCGCCGCGCAACGGGTTCGTCGCTCCGCCCAGCGCGTACTGCACCGCGGGGACCTCGACCAACGGCTGCGTGCCCGCCCTGAGCGCGGCCGCCAATCCGAGCGCGTCGGGCGCGAGCGCCTGCGTGCTCTCGGTCGCCGCGCTCGAGGGCCAGAAGCAGGGCCTGGTGTTCTACGGACTCGACAACACGGGCTTCTCGCCGCTGCCCTGGAGCGCGACGAGCACGAGCTTCTTCTGCGTGAAGTCGCCGACGCAGCGCACGTTGCCGCAGTCCTCGGGCGGAACGAACGGCGCCTGCGACGGGGCCTTCAACGTCGACTGGAACGCCTTCCTGCTCGCCTTCCCCACCGCGCTCGGCGCGCCCTTCGCGCCCGGCGACAAGCTCTTCGCACAGGCTTGGTACCGCGATCCGCCGGCGCCGAAGACGACCAACCTCTCGAACGGACTCGAGCTGACGTTCGTGCCCTGAGCGTCCGCTGATGCGTCACGCCGGGCCGCGCGATCGCAGGATCGCGCGGCCCGGCGTCTTTGGCGCGACGCGCGGGCGCCCCGCGTTCGCGCCGCCGTCAACCGCCGACGTAGCGCGGCGCGCGCTTTTCGGCGAACGCGGCAAGCGCTTCGAGCCGGTCCTTGGTGGGCAGGACGAGTTCGTAGCAGCGCGCTTCGACTTCGAGCCCTTCGGCCATCGGCTTGTCGCAGCCGACGTCGATCGCCCGCTTGGCGGCGCGCACGGCGACGGGTCCGTTCGCCGCGATGGCGCGCGCAACCTCGAGCCCGACCTCGCGCAACTGACCGGCGGGTGCGATGCGGTTGACGAGCCCGATGCGCTCGGCTTCGTTCGCGTCGATCTTGCGCGCGGTGAGGATCAGTTCCTTGGCGCGCGCGCGGCCGATCAGGCGCGGCAGGCGCTGCGTGCCGCCGGCGCCGGGAATGATCGCGAGCGAAGTTTCCGTGAGTCCGAGCTGCGCGTGCGGCGCGGCGATGCGCAGGTCGCAGGCGAGCAGCAACTCGGTCCCGCCGCCGAAGGCGAAGCCGTTGATCAAGCCGATCGTCGGCTGCGGCAGCGCTTCGACGTCGTCCATCGTCGCGCGGATGTTGCGCACGAAGAGCGGCACGCGCTCGGGCGCCATGGTCTTGCGCTCCTTCAAGTCCGCGCCGGCGCAGAAGGCCTTCTCACCCGCGCCCGTGATGAGCACGGCGCGCACCGAGAGATCGCCCTTGAGCTCGTGGCACAGCTTGCGCAGGCGCTTGAGCGTCGGGAACGAGAGGCAGTTCATCACGTCCGGCCGCTGGATCGTGAGCGTGACGATGTCGCCCTCGCGCTCGCACGTGACGAGCTCGGGACTGTCGGGGATATCGGCGGGAAACTGGTCGGGCGAATAGCTCATGGGCGCGTCGAAAAGGCTGGAGAGAGTTCGTGGGGCGCGGGATGGTAGCGCCCGCGTGGGCCCCCACGCCTCAGCGCGAACCGAGCGCGGCGCGCGCGACGCTCTCCGGCTCGATGCGCCGCATGCAGGCGTGCTGCGCCTCGCCTTCCAGCGGACAACGCTCGCGGTGGCACGGCCCGCACTCGAGCGGAACACGCAAGAGCTGCGTGCGCTCGAGGTGGTCCGCCGTGTGGCGCGGATCGCTCGGCCCGCACAGGCTCACGACGCGCGCACCGACGGCGTTCGCGATGTGCCGCGGCCCGGAGTCGGCGGTGAGCACGACGCTCGCGCCCGCGCACAGCGCACTGAGTTCCGCCAGCGACGCCACGGGTTCGAGGCACGCGAAGGTGCGCGCCTGCCCGGCCGCGGCGCGCGCCTCGTGCAACGCGGCCTCCTCGCCCGGACCGCACACCATGACGAGCGGTTCGTCGCGCCACGGCGCGAGGGCGGCGGCGACCGCTCCCCACTGCTGCGCCGGGTAGGCCTTCGCGGATCCGGCGCGGCCGCCGACGTTGAGCAGCGTGTACGGCTTGCCAGGCTCGAGCTCGAAGCGTCGGAAGCGCCGCGCGAGTTCCTCGCGACCGCGTGCGCTCGGCGCGAGCCGCGGCCGCGGGTCCGCGACGAACACGCCCAGCGACGCAGCGAGCTCCGCGCACACCGCGCCGTAGGGCCGCGGCAGGTAGCGCTCGCCGCGCCCGACCGTGCCGATGTTCAGCGGCGCCGCGCCGACCTCGCGCGCCGGCGCGATCGACGTCGTGAGCAACCAGCCGCGGACGTCGCGTGCGTAGCCGATGCGCTCGCGCACGCCGGCGCGCGCGGCGGCCCAGGCGCTGCGAAACGAATTGACCAGCAGCAGCGCGACGTCGTGGCCGCGCCACGAGCGTGGATCGGCGGCGCTGGCGCGGTCGACGCCCTCGAACGCGCCGTCGAAGACCTCGAGCAAGCGCACGTCGCCGACGAGCGTCAGCGCGCCGCCGAGTTCGCGCACACGGACGTGCAGCGCGCGCAACACGGGTTCGGCCATCACCAGATCGCCGAGCCAATCCGGCGTGCGGACGGCGAGCTTCACGCCGCGGCCGAGCGCGCTCATGCGGCCGCTCCCGCGCCGGCTTTGCGCGCGATGACCCGCAGAGCGGCAGCCGCGACGCGCTCGTGGCCGATCTCGCTCATGCAGCGGTGGTGCGCGAGCGGACAGGTGCGTTCGCCGCACGGCGAACACTCCAAGTCGACGCGCACGACCTCGCACAGCTCGAGCGAAGTGGCCGTCAAGGCCGGCAGGTTCGGGCCCATCACGCACACGCAGGGCGTGTCGAACGCCGCCGCGACCCAGCGCGGGCCCGAGTCGCCGACGAGCAGGACCTGCGCGTCCTGCACGAGCGCCTTGAGCAGCTCGAGGCTGCGCGGTTGCGCAGCGAGCGACAGCGCTCCCGTGCGCGAGGCGCGCGCCACGGCCTCGATCAACGGCTCCTCGCCCGGTCCGCCGCTGACCACGGCGCGCCAGCCGCGCTCTTCGTGGAGCATGTCGAGCGCGCGCGCGAAACGTTCGGGCGGCCACAACTTCGCAGCGCCGAATGCGGCGCCGGGGCAGCACAGCACGTACGGCTCGCTCAGACCCAGAGCGCGCAGTTGCTCGCGCTGCGCCGCTCGCGCTTCAGCGCTGACGTACAGGCGCGGGTGCAAGCTCTCGACGTTCACGCCGGCGAGCCCGAGCACGTCGCGGTGCAGATGCGCCGTCGGAATCGGATGGCGCCGGCCGTCGACCGCCGGCGGCACGAAGGAGTGCGTGAGCAACCAGCCGCGCGCCGAAAGCGACACGCCCATGCGGATCGGAACGCGCGCCTTGGCGGCGCGCCACGCGGCGCCGAAGGAATTCGAGAGCAACGCGAGCGCGTCGGGGCGCAGGCGCGCCAGCAGCTCGAGTTCGTCGCGCGAACTCTTGTAGGTCTGCACCAGCGGCTCGAGTGGTCCTCCGGAGAGCAGCGGCGCGAGGTGTGCGCGCACGAGCACGCTGACGCGGCCGATGTGCGCGGCGCGCGCCGCGGCCTCGAGCATGGGCGTCGCCATGACCAGATCGCCGACCCAGTTCGGCGCTGCGATCGCGAGGTGCTCCAGCCGCGTGATCACAGGCTCAGCCTGGGCGCGACGTGCGCCTCGCGCGGGTCGACGTAACGCGGCTGGTGCGCGGCCATGCGCCGCGCCTTGGCGAACGCCGCCGCGAGCATGCGCCGCTTGCCGCGCCGCTCGTTCAAGCCGCGCTGCTCGAAGTAGCGCGCCGCAAAGCGCAGCCGCGAACGCGCCGGAACGTTCGCCGGACAGGAGAGCACGAGCGCGGCGAGATCCTTCACGAACCAGCGCTCGCGCATGCCGGGCTCGCGCTCGCAGCGGCCGACGTCGATGAGCACGAGCCCGCGGGCGCCGACGAGCCAGTGCTGCAGGTACAGGTCGCGGTGGCGCCAGCCGGCCGCGTGGAGGCGCGCCACCAACCGCGCGAGTTCGTCGCGCCAGCGCCGGTGCGCGTCGCCATCGCGCGCCAACTCGTCGCGCAGACTCGCGGTGTGTTCGACGGCCTCCATCCACAGCGCGCTCGGCTGTCGCACGCCGCGCCAACCGTCGCGACCGCACCACCCCAGCGCGCGCGGCGTGGGGACGCCGAGCGCGGCGAGCTCGGCGAGGTTCTCCGCCTCGCGACGCGCCGTCGAACGCACCGCGCCGCGCGTCGAACGCTCGCGCCAAGCGTCGCCCCACACGCCCCGCTCGTAGCGCTTGAGCACCACCCCTCGCTGGCCGGGCCAGAGCAGCGTCGCGCGGTGATGCACGGCGCGCAGTGCACCCGCGGCGGAGGCCGCGAACGCGGCGGCGAGCGCCTGCGACGGGTCCGCCGGCACGCCGCCGAGGGGCTGGGCGAGCCACAGACCGGGCGCCGCGCGCGTTTGGCGCACCGCGACGCCCGTCGTGCCCTGGGAAGAAGCTGCCACGGCCCCATCGGAACCCTTTGCCGGTCCGCACGCAACGTCGGGACTCCCCAGCGCCCCGCCTCTTCCCAAGCGCCCTGGGGCGGGGTCCAATCTTCGGCCTGCAACGCGCCGTGTGCGGCGCGCTGCCACCTACCCCAACACCCGTCCCCACCGCGGGCGTGGGAGCCCCCAGCGCGGCTTCCCTTCGCCCCCGCTCCCCCCATGTCTACCGCCAGCGCCACCAAGGCCAACGCCCCGTTCGACGAGTTCAACCCCTTCTTGGCCATGGCGCGCCGCTTCGACGTGGCCGCCGACCGCCTCGGCCTCGACGACGGCCTGCGCGAAGTCCTGCGCACCCCGGACAAGGAGCTGACCGTTGCAATCCCCGTCCAGATGGACAACGGCAAGCTGCGCGTCTTCACCGGCTACCGCGTGCAGCACAACTTCTCGCGCGGTCCGTGCAAGGGCGGCATCCGCTACGCGCCCGACGTGCACCTCGACGAGGTGCGCGCCCTGGCGGCCTGGATGACCTGGAAGTGCTCGGTCGTCGACGTGCCCTTCGGCGGCGGCAAGGGCGGCGTGATCTGCGATCCGCGCGAGCTCTCCAAGACCGAGCTCGAGCGCATCACGCGCCGCTACACGACGGGGATCATGGACATCCTCGGACCGGACCGCGACGTGCCGGCGCCGGACGTCAACACGAACGAGCAGACGATGGCGTGGTTGATGGACACGTACTCGATGCACGTGCGCCGCACCGAGACGGCGATCGTCACCGGCAAGCCGCTGGCGCTGGGCGGCTCGAAGGGCCGCACGGAAGCGACCGGCCGCGGCGTGATGATCGTCACGCGTGAAGCGCTCAAGAAGCTCGGCCTGCGCCCCGAGAACGTGCGCGTGGTCGTCCAGGGCTCGGGCAACGTCGGCGGCATCGGCGCGATGCTGCTCGCGCGCGAAGGCATGAAGGTCGTGTCGATGAGCGACATGTACGGCGCGATCCACAACCCCGCCGGCCTCGACGTGCCCGACGTGCTCGCGTACCTCAAGGCGAACAAGAAGCTCGCCGGATACGCCAAGGCCGAGCACCTGCCGAACAGCGCGCAGCTCGAGCTCGACTGCGACGTTCTCGTTCCGGCCGCGACCGAGAACCAGATCACCTCGAAGAACGCCGAGCGCATCAAGGCCAAGCTGATCGTCGAAGGCGCCAACGGCCCGACGACCGTGCTCGCCGACGAGATCCTCGACCGCCGCGGCGTGATGGTGATCCCCGACATCCTGGCCAACGCCGGCGGCGTCACCGTGTCGTACTTCGAGTGGGTGCAGGACCGCGCGGGCTACTTCTGGACCGAGGAAGTGGTCAACTCGCGCCTCGAGCAGGTCATGACCAGCTCGTTCGCCGCCGTGGAAGCCGAGGCGAAGAAGCACAACACGTCGATGCGCATCGGCGCGTACATCCTCGCCGTCGGCCGCGTGGCCAACGTCTACCAGTTGCGCGGCACCTACGCCTGATTGCAGGCTGTCGGTCCGGCAGCGCACGCGGGCCCGCTGTCTCGGCGGGCCTGCGGTGTTTTTCGCATTCTCCAGCAGGCTCCGAACCCATCCCACCGCCGTGAATTCAGCGCGCAACCAAGACGAATCCCCGTTCGCCACGATGATGGCCCACTTCGATGAGGCCGCGCGGCTGGCCTCGATCGACCCCGGCGAGTTCGAGATCCTGCGCCGTTCGGACCGCGAGATCCTCGTCTCGGTCCCGGTCCTGCGCGACGACGGCTCGGTGGCGGTGCTCGACGGCTGGCGCGTGCAGCACAACGCCGGGCTGGGACCCTACAGCGGCCCGCTGCGCATCGACGCCGACGTCAGCATCGAGGACCTGCGCGCCACGGCGGCGTGGATGACCTGGAAGTGCGCCTTGCTCGGCATTCCGTTCGGCGGCGCGGCGGGCGGCATCCGTCTCGACCGCGAGCAGTTCTCCAAGGCTGAGCTCGAGCGCGCGGTGCGCCGCTACATCGCCAACCTGATGGACACGATCGGCCCGGAGCGCGACGTGTTCTCGCCGGACAAGGCGCGCGACGAGCACGTGATGGGCTGGGTGATGGACACCGTCTCGATGCACCGTCGCTCGACGACCAACGCGATCGTGGCCGGCAAGCCCGAAGTCATGGGCGGCACCCGTCACCACCAGGACGCGGCGGCCCAGGGCCTGCGCATCGTGTTCGAGCTCGCGGTCAAGCACTTCGGCCTGGGCACGGAGCGCACGGGACCGAGCGTCATCGTCGAGGGCGCCGGATTCGTCGGCGGCAACCTCGCCCAGCTGCTGCAGCGCGATGACTGCCGCGTGGTGGGACTCAGCGACAAACACGGCGGCCTGTACAACCCCGCCGGCCTCGACATCGCCAAGTTGCTCGGACAGCGCACCGCGGACGGGAGCCTCGCGAACGCGCGCGGCGACTTCGAGCGCCTGACCCACGAGCAACTCATGGCGCGCCCGTGCGACGTCTACGCGGCCTGCGCCAAGAGCAACACGATCACGCTGAACAATTGCGGCGTGCTGCAGACCAAGCTGATCCTCGAAGGCCACCACGGCGCGGTGTCGGCGCCCGCGTACCACACGATCCGCGACCGCGGCATCAAGGTCGTGCCCGACATCCTCGCGCGCGGCGGCGACACGCTCTCGGGCTACTTCGAGTGGGTGCAGAACCGCATGGGCTACGCCTGGCAGTCGGGCGACATCCTCCAGCGCATGCGGCGCTTCCTCGAGGAGGCCTGGGTCGACGTGGTCAAGGTGCACCACGAGCGCGGCGTGACGCTGCGCAGCGCCGCGCACATCGTCGCGGTCTCGCGCGTGGCCAACGCCGACCGGCTGCGCGGCTTGTACGCCTGAAGCGCGCGCTCCGGCGAGCGAACGTCGCTTCAGTTGCGGCGTTCGTTCGCGCTAGGGCGTAACTCGTCCCACGCGAAACGTGCGGCGACGGCGAGCAGGATCACACCCAGTCCGACGCGCGCCACGGCGGCCCAACCGGGTTGGTGGACTGCGACGACGCCGAGTGCGGCGCCCACGACCGTGGCGGGTCCGAGCCACTTGAGCGGCCCCGCATCGACCGAGCCGGCGCGCGCGTGCAACCACGCCGACTGGCCGGAGGTCAGGATCGTCATCGCGACGCTGCAGGCGCGCGCCTCGAGAATCGAGATCGAAGGGAAGCTCAGGTACAGCGCCGGCACGACGAACAGGCCGCCGCCGACGCCCAGGATCGGCGCGATGAAGCCGCCGACGAAACCGATCAGGGCCACGAGCACGACGTACAGCGGCCCGAGGTGCCGCGCGTCCGGTCCGAGCTCTTCCGTGGCGCCGCCGCTGACCGCGAGCACGCGGTATGCGGAGAACAGCAGCACGAACACGAAGGCGCGCTTGATGAAGCGCGTGTCGACGCGCTTGGAGACCCAGAAGCCGCTGAAGGCGCCGGCCCAGCCGCCGACGGCCAGCGCGGCGATCGCCGGCCAGATGAAGTTGGGACGCGCCTGGAGCGCTTCGGTCAACGTTCCGACGACGCTCAGGATGAACACGATCACCGTCGAGGTCGCGACGGCGCGCTTGAGCGGCGTCGCGCCGACGTAGTGCAGCAGCGGCACCGCGAACAGTCCGCCGCCGATCCCGCACAAAGCGCTCAGGAACGCGAGCGGCCCCCAAACCGCCGTGAGAACCACCGGCGACGCCGACTCCTGCTGCGCTCGTGCTTCGCTCACGCGCGCGCCGCCTGCGAGAGCAGCCGCTCGAGCAACGCGCTCGACGAACGTTCCTTGGCGTCGCCGCAGATCGCGATCTCGATGCCCAGCTCCCGGTCGACGGCGGCCTCCGGCACGTTCTGCGCCGTGTAGTCCGTGCCCTTGGCGTGGACGGCCGGACGCAGCGCGCGCAGAGTCGCCTCGAGGTCGCGCTCGGCGAACCAGGTCACGAAATCCACGCAGCGCAGCGCGGAGACGAGTTCCGCGCGCTCCTCGAGCGGCGTCAACGGACGCGTCGGCCCCTTGAGCGCGCGCACGGAATCGTCGGTGTTGAGCGCCACCACGAGCAGATCGCCACGCGCGCGCGCCGCTTCGAGGTAACGCACATGCCCCACGTGCAGCAGATCGAAACAACCGTTGGCGAGCACCACCCGCAGGCCCGGCGACCGCGTGCGCACCGCATCCAGTTCGCGCGCCAGCGCCTCACGCGCCAGCACACGCTTCGACTCGCTCATGCGATGCGCACCGGTGCGGGTGTGACGAGAAGCGCGTCGCGCAATTGCTCCGGCGAACAGACCGAGGCGCCGTGCTCCATCACGACCACGCCCGACGCGGCGTTGGCGACCTGCATCGCCGTCGGCGCGTCGAGCTTGGCCGCGAGAGCCAGCCCGAACACCGCCGCCGCAGTGTCGCCGGCGCCGGTGACGTCGGTGACGTCGCCCGAGCCGGACGCGTCGACTGCGATCCCGCGCTCGGGGCAACCTTCGCCGAACAGCGCCATGCCCTTGTTCCCGCGCGTGACGAGCAGCCAGCGCATCGGGCAACGTGCGAGCAACTCGCCCGCGGCCTGCGCGATGTCCTTGAGGTCCGCGAGGTCATCGAGTTCGCGACCCGTGAAGCGCGCGAGTTCTCCGACGTTGGGCGTCATCGCCGTCACGCCTTCGAAGCCGGTGATGTGCGAACGCGGGTCGAGCACCACGACCACGCCGCGTGCGGCGAGCTCGGCGGCCAAGCGCCCCAAGTCGGCGTCGACCATGCCGTAGTCGTAGTCCGAAACGAGCAGCACGTCGATCGACTGTGCGAGCGAGACGACGCGCTCGCGGATCTTGGCGCGGATCTCCGCGGCGGCCGGCCGCGCGGGCTCGCGGTCGACGCGCAGCACCTGCTGCAAGCTGCGGCGCGGCTCGGCGGCCACGATGCGCGTCTTGGTGGGCGTGGTCCACTCCGGGATCGTCTCGACGCCCATCGTGTCGATGCGGAAGCCCTCGAGCAGTTCGATCAACTCGCGGCCGCGCAGGTCGCGTCCCACGCAACCGTGCAAGCGCGTCGCGGCGCCGAGCGCGCGCACGTTCCGCGCGACGTTCGCCGCGCCGCCCGCCTGGAAGTCCTCGCTCTTGTAGCGCAGCACCATCACCGGCGCCTCGCGCGACAGCGAGCGCGGCTGGGTGACGAGGTAGTGGTCGGCGATGATGTCGCCGATCACGGAAACGCGCAGCGGCGCGAAGTCGGGAAGTTGGGGATTCACGCGGGCATTTTCGCGCCTGCGGACGCGGAACACAAACTCGCGGCGACTCCTCGGCGAACACGCGCGGCGGCGTGCGTGGTTCCTCGCGGTGCGAGCGCGCCTCCCCAGCGCGCGGCCGTCCCGCACGCGCCACGGAGGCCGATCCGACCCGTTCCAGGCCGCGAGCAACGCCCCGAGCGCATCACCGGCCGGACCGGGCGCCTAGAGCGGACCTGCAAGGCGCCGACGAGCGGCTCAGCACATCTCGCTCGCCGCGGCGGCCAGCGCCAGCTCCGCGAGGCGCTCCGGCACCGGTTTGGCGGCGGCGGTGTGCCACTCGATCCCGGCCTCCTCGGCCAGGTAGTAGTCGCTGCGCACGCCCATGAAGGCGTTGTACTTGATCGCGTAGTGCAGCTCGTTCGCCGCGACGGCCGCGGCGGAGAGCTCGGCGTCGAGTTTGCGCACGTGCGGCTTGAAGCGCTCCCACTCCGCGGCGTCCATGGCGAGCACGCGCTCGACCAGCGGCCGATAGCGTTCGCTCGCCGGCGCCGGGCGGTAGCGGTCGAGGCGCGCATTCACGAACCAGGGCATGCAAGTCGCGAGCTTGTCGATGAACAGGTTCTCCTGCGCGCCGAAGTCCATGCAACTCGACTCGGTGAAGTCGGTGAGCTTCACCTCCTTGTCCGCGTCGATGTAACCGCCCTTGAGCGCCAGTGCGTAGCTCTCGGTCCCCGGGAACGGAAAGAAGAGCGAGGTGCGGAAACGGCCGATGCCCGACTTCGCGAGCAGGTCGACGGTTTCCCAGCGCTCGTCGTGCGTTTCGTACGGCAGCCCGACCATCAGGAAGCCCGAGGTGTGCAGTCCGTACATCTCCGCCGCTTCGATCGTGTTGAACACGTCGGCGTTCGACATGAAGCGCTGCAGCACTTCCTTGCGCACGCGCGGCGAGCCCGACTCGATGCCGAGCTTGAGGATGCGGCAGCCGGCGCGCGCCAGCGCCTCGGCCACGCGCGGATCGAGTTGCTTGACGTGACTGTTGACCACGAACGGAACCTTGATGCCCGCGGCCACGAGCGCGTCACAGGTCGCGATCGCGTGCTCGACGTTCTGCGTGAACAGGTCGTCGTCGAAGATGAACGTGCCGATGTTCTTGTAGCGCGCGAGCACCCACTGGATCTCTTCGACCAGCAGCTGCGGCGGCCGGAAGCGGAAGAAGCCGATCTGGTTCGTCGAACGTCCGAGTTCGTCGCGGTAACGGTCGACGATCTTGTGGTTGAGGCAGTACGTGCAGCGGTACGGGCAACCGCGCGAGGACAGCAATCCGAACCAGCCGTGCTTCTGGTCGGTGATGCGCTGCGAGTCGAACAGCTCGTAGTCGGGCATCGGCAAGGTGCGCAGGTCGGGGAACTCGCCCACCGGGTTGTGCACCCAGTGCGCGGACTCAACGGGCGCAAAGCGCGCCGCGGCCGGCCGCACGCCGCCCTTCCACGAGAGAAAATTGCGCACATCGTCGGGGCGCTCACCGCGCTCCAGGCGCGTCACGAGCTCGAGCAAGGCGTTCTCGCACTCGCCCACGCCGACGTGGTCCCACAGTCCGTCGGCCATCACTTCGCTGGGCACCATCGTCGGGTGGATTCCGCCGACGACGATCGGCGGCAACTCGAGCCCGCGCGCGTCGGCCTGCTCACGCAGCCAGCGCGTCAGGTCACACGCGGCGCGGTACTGCTGCGTGAGGCACGAGAACGCGACCACGCCGGGCCCCCACTCGAGGATGCGTGCGAGCACGTCCTCGTTCGTCGGCACGGGAGGCAGATTCTCGTTGAGGTTCACCAGGCTCGTCTCGTGCCCGGCGCGCTTGAGCACGGCCGAGAGCGTGGCGAGGCCGTGGTTGAACCCCATCTGCGTGTAGAGGTTGGGGTAGATGAACAGGACGCGCATGGTGGGGCGTGGAGCGGGGCCTGAGGAGGATAGTGCCCGAGGCGCTGCGCCGGTACGCGCTCGATCGGCAGTTCACCGCGCCCCGCGCCGCCGGGGTCGCTCAGGCCTGGGAAAACAGCCCAATCGGTCGTCTGCCCGGCCCCAAGCTCGCGCGGCGCGCGGTCGATGCACGAGCAGCATGAACTCCAGCCACGCCGCCGACCCGCACCCCGCCGGGCCCCTGCCCGCGCTGCCCGTGTCGCCCGAGTACGCCCCCGAGCGCCAGCTGCGTGTGTCGGTCGAGTTGACGAACATCTGCAACTTCACCTGCCCGTTCTGCCCGCAGGCCTTCAAGCACGCCGAGTCGACGCCGCTGGGCGCCCCCTACAACCGTCGCCAAGGTCTGATGGCGCGCGCCACGTTCGAGCGCGCCATCGCGGAGTGCAACCGCGTCGCCGAGACCGTGGAGTTGGGCTTCTTCGGCGAGCAGACGCTGCACCGCGACTACATCGAGTTGGTGCGCTCGCTGCGCGAGCGGCGCTTCCGGCTCGAGATCTCGACCAACGTCAGCTACGTCACGCGCGAGATGATGCAGGCCTGGATCGACGCGCGCGTCGATTTGCTGCGCTTCAGCCTCGACGCCGTGACGCCCGAGGTGTTCAACCGCGCGCGCCCGGGCAAGGTCAAGGACCTCGCCGGCCGCATCGTCGCCGACGGCGAGCGCATGAAGGCCGTCAACGACAAGGTGCGCTACTGGTTGGCGCTGCCCGAGCACCGCCCCACGCGCCTGGTGTACGTGAAGAGCTCGCACAACCAGGGCGACGAGCGCGAGCGCTTCCTGGCGCACTGGACGCCGTGCCTGGGGCCCGACGACCGCATCCTGATGAAGCGCGTGCTCACCTACGGCGGCAAGACCGCCGATCCGCTCGTGCTCGCGCACCGCTGCAACGTGTGGGACGTGCGCTACCTGATGATCGACTGGCGCGGCGTCGTCAGCCCGTGCAACCTCGACACGAACATGGATCTCGCGCTGGGCAACGTTCTGCAGGACTCGATCGATGCGCTCTACCACGGCCCCGTGGCGAACGACTTGCGCAGGCGCACCGGCTGCCTCAAGGACCTCACGCCCTGCCGCACGTGCGTCGACGGCAACAACTGGTCGAACAACGAGACGTTCGCCAACCCGCTCTACGAAAACGTCGGCGCGAGCCGCTGAACGTCAGTCGACGACATCCGCGCCGCGCACTCCGGCGCCGCGCACGCCACGCGCCCCGTCCCCGAGCTCTTGCACAGCGCGCTCGGCAAGCGCGAGCAAACGCGCAACCACGTCCGGATGCTGCGCCGCGACATCGTGCGACTCGCCGGGATCGTTCTCGAGATCGAACAGCGACAACTCGATCCGCGCGCCGTAGTCGTACTCGACGGGAACGCCGCCGCGCGCCCGCTCCGCGCCGCGCAACGTGCGAAAGGTGTGCGGCAGGTGCAGCTTCCACGTCCCAGAGCGCAGCGCCTCGAGCGCGCCGGCGTTGTAGTGGAAGAACAGCGCTTCATGCGGGGACGACGCGCCGGACCGCGCCTCCAGCAGTGCGCTGATGTCGCAACCGTCGATCTCGTGCTCCGCGCCGCGCGCGCCGAGCATGCTCGCCAGCGTCGGCGCCAGATCGATCGTCATCGCGGGCTCGCGCACGAGCGCGCCGGCCGGGATGCGCCGCGGCCAGCGCGCGACGAACGGCACGCGCACGCCGCCCTCGAAGGTCGTGCCCTTGCCTTCGCGCAGTCCGCCCGTCTCGCCCGCGTGTTCGCCGTAGCTGAGCCACGGTCCGTTGTCGCTGGTGAACATCACGAGCGTGTCCTGCGCGACGCCGCAGCGCTCGAGCGCGGCGCAGAGTTCCCCCACGGAGGCGTCGAGCTCTTCGATCACGTCGCCGTACAGACCGGCGCCGCTGCGGCCGCGGAACTGCGCGCCCGCGAACAGCGGCGCGTGAGGCATGGGATGCGCGAGGTACACGAAGAAGCCACGTCCCGCGGCCACGGAGCGTTCGATGAACTCCACCGCGCGCGCGGTGTAGCGCGCTGTGAACTCGGATTGATCCTCGATGAACTCAACCGCGCGCTCGCCCTCGAACAGCGGCAGCGCCGGCCAGTCCTTGGGATTCTCGGGATGCCCGGGCCACATGTCGTTCGAGTACGGAATGCCGAAGTACTCATCGAAGCCCTGGCGCGTCGGCAGGAACTGCGGCTGCCAGCCCAGGTGCCACTTGCCGAAACACGCCGTCGCGTGGCCGACCGTGCGCGCGAGTTCCGCGAGCGTCGTCTCGCGCGCGGCGAGTCCGTGCGTCGAGCTGGGTACGAGCGCACCTTGGATGCCGACGCGGTTGGGATAGCAGCCGGTGAGGAGCGCGGCGCGCGACGCCGAGCACACGGGCTGCGCAACGTAGAAGTCCGTGAAACGCACTCCCTGCGCCGCGAGCGCGTCGAGGTGCGGCGTACGCCACTTGCGCTGTCCGTAGCAGCCCAGGTCGCCCCAGCCCAGGTCGTCGGCGACGATCAGCACGACGTTGGGCGCGCGAACCGCTGCGGGCGCCGGCGTGCGCGGCGGCGTCGAGGCCGCGCAGCCCGAGAGCACGAGAGCCGCGAACAAGGTCCGCATCAGCGCCGCTCTGCAGCGCGGCTCGCGCGCTGGCGCCGCGCACGCCGTAAGCTGCGCAACTCCGCCATGACCCTCGAAATCTGGTTCGTCACCGCTCTGCTCCTCACGCTGAACCTCGTCGCGTTTCTGGCGCAAGGCATCGACAAACGCCTCGCGCGCAACGGGTCGCGGCGCATCTCCGAGAAGCGCCTCCTGTGGCTCGGCGTGCCGCTCGCAGCGCCGGGCATGTGGCTGGGCATGCGCGTGTTCCACCACAAGACGAACAAGCCCGGATTCCTCGCCTTCGCGCTGCTCGTCACGCTCGCCAACCTCGCGATCCTGTGGGGGCTGTACGAGCTGTGGTCGCGCGAGTGGCTCGATTTCCACGGCTGAGCGCGGCTCAGGCGTACTTGTCGCCACGCACGACCTCGACCGTGTCGACGTAGACGATCACCGCGTAGTTGTCGAAGTACTGGCGCGCCACGTGTTCGACGATGCGCTCCGCCGTCGCCGGCTGCACGAGCGTTTCGATCTGCACGTTGGCGCCCGCCACTTGATCGGCGCGCACGCCGCGCGAGCCAGAACCACGCGCCTCGAGCACGGTCCAGCCGCGCGCACCCAGGCGTTCGAGATCCGCCGTCAAATGCCGCTCGAGCACGGCTTCGGCGACGATCGTCACGCGCTTGAGGGGGACGGTCTGCATGGCGTTGGTCAAGCGTAGATGCGTTGCGCCAACTCGTGGTAGAGCGGAATGCCGACCACGAGGTTGAACGGGAACGTCACGGCGAGCGAGGCCGTCAGCGAGAAAGTGGGATTGGCGCTGGGGAGCGCGATGCGCACGGCCGCGGGCGCGGCGATGTACGAAGCGCTCGCCGCCAGGACGCCGAGCAAAGCGGCGCCGCCCTCGCTCATGCCGGCGAGCCACGCGACCCCGATGCCCAGCACGGCGTGCACGAGCGGCATCACGACTCCGAACGCGATCAGGAACGGCCCGACGCGCTTGAGGTCGCCCAAGCGCCGCCCGGTCACCAGGCCCATCTCGAGCAGGAACAGCACCAGCGCCCCGCGAAACAGACCCTCGAACAGCGGAGCGACGGGCGCGACGCCTGACTTGCCGCTGACCAAGCCGATCAGCGTGCCGCCGACCAGCAGCACGATGCTCTTGCCGGTCAGCACTTCGCGCAACGCGGCGCGCGCAGAGCCCGAGGCTGCCTCGCCCCGGCGCGCGAGCAGCAAGGCCACGACGATGGCCGGCACTTCGAGCAGCGCGACGAGCGCGGGCATGAAGCCCTCGTAACCGACCTTCGCGGCATCGAGGTAGCTCGACGCCGCCAGAAAGGTGACCGCCGAAACCGAGCCGTAGTGCGCGGCGATCGCGGCCGCGTCCACGCGCGAGAAACGGCCCAGCTGCTGCAAGATCGCGATGCACCACACCGGCGTCGCCGCTCCCAACGCGAGCGTGGCGAGCGCTGGTTTCCACAGCTCGCTCAGCGGCGTCACCGACAGCGACACGCCGCCCTTGAGCCCCACGGCGAGAAGCAAGTAGATCGCCAGCGCGCTGTACAAGTCGCGCGGGAACTCCAGATCGCTGCGCAGGCGCGTCGCCGCCAAGCCCAGCACGAAGGCCAGCACGACGGGCGAGAGCAGGTTGGCCTGGACGAGTTCGAAGGCGTCCACTGCAGACGGGCCCCGGCTAGTCGCCGCCGGCGTCGAACTTCCCTTCGCGCACGGCGTGGATGAAGTCGGTGTACGGCGCCTCGTGGCCGGCGGCGCGCAGCGTCGTCGCCAACTGCCCGCGGTGGTACGCGGCGTGGAACAGCACGTGGCTGATCACGTCGCCGATCTGGTTCTTGAAGTGCTTGCCGCTGGTGTTGACGTAGCTGATCGAGGTCGAGAGCGCACGCGCGTCGAGACCGCGCAGGAAGCTGCGCCAGTTCGCACGCAGCACATCGAGGCGCACGGCGCACTCATCGACGCTCCAATCCGGCCACACCGGACAGGTCATCGGCCGATGCGCCATGCGGTCGAGCCACAGCACCTGCGCCGCGACGACGTGCGCGAAGAGCCGCACGGCTTCCGGCGTGGGGTGCGCCTGGAGCGCGCCGAGAAACTCGCGATTGGCCCAGTCGTCGTAGTCCAAGAGCCGCACCACGTGTTCGTATCGATCCATCGCTTGTTCCTCGTGCGCCTTGATTTCCTCGAACGACTCAGCACCCGCCGCCGCGCGCGCGTTCGATGACGCGCGTGGTCGAACGACCGGGAGTCAGGTCCGCGAGCACGACGCGGCCGCCGTGGCTCTCGACCCACTCGCGCCCCACCACGCCCTTGTGCTCCCAGTCACGTCCCTTGACGAGCACGCCGGGGGTGATGCGCTCGATGATCTCCTTGGGCGTGTCCTCGCCGAAGCTCGTCACCGCGTCCACCATCTCGAGCGCCGCGAGCACGCCCATGCGATCGGCGAGCGTGTTCACGGGCCGCGTCGGCCCCTTCAGGCGCTGCACGCTCGCGTCGTCGTTGACGCCGACGATCAGCACGTCGCCCTGCGCCCGCGCGAAGCGCAGGTAGTCGACATGGCCCAGGTGCAGGATGTCGAAGCAGCCGTTGGTGAACACCACGCGCTTGCCTTGCGTGCGCCACATCTCGAGCAGCGCCTCCAGCCGCGCGCCGTCGACGACCTTGGCCGTCGAACGCACGCCGCGGTCGTGCTGGTCGAGGCGCTCGAACAACTCGGCGCGCGTGACGCTCGCCGCACCCGGCTTGCCGACGACGATGCCGGCCGCGTGGTTGGCGAGGTGCACGGCCGTCTCGAGCGACAGCCCGGCGCCCAGCCCCAGCGCGAGGTTCGAGATCACCGTGTCGCCGGCGCCGGTCACGTCGAACACCTCGCGCGCGACGGTCGGCACGTGGATCGACTCGCCCGTGCGCGTGAGCATGAAGATGCCCTGCGCGCCGAGCGTGATCACCGCCGCGTCGAGTTCGCTGACGCCGATCAACTCGCGCGCCGCCGCGGGCATGTCCTTGATGTCGGGGAGCTTGCGCCCCAGCGCCTCTTCCGCTTCGCGTCGATTGGGCGTGATGAGCGTCGCGCCGCGGTAGCGCGCGTAGTCGCGGCCCTTGGGGTCGACGAGCACGCTGGCGCCGCGCCTGCGCGCGCTCTCGACGGCGCCGGCGACGACCAGGCGCGTCAACACGCCCTTGCCGTAGTCCGACAGGATCACCGCATCGGCGCGCGCGATCCGCTCGGCGAGCCCCTCGACGATCTTGCGCCCCAATTCGTCGGGAATCGGCCGCGAGACTTCCCAGTCGACGCGCAGCACCTGCTGGACGCCGCTGACCATGCGCGTCTTCTCGGTCGTCGGCCGCGCGGGGTCGACCAGCACGCCGCCGGTCTCGACGCCCAGGTCCTGCAGCATGCCGATCAGGCGCCGACCGCGACTGTCGTCGCCGACCACGCCCACGATCTCGCACTGCGCTTCCATCGCACGCAGGTTCGCCGCCACGTTGCCCGCGCCGCCGAGCTTGTCCTGCGCGCTCTTGGCGTTGAGCACGGGGATCGGCGCCTCGGGCGAGATGCGCTCGACTTCCCCCGAGACGTAGCGGTCGAGGATCAAGTCACCGATCACGAGCACCCGCGGTCGGGCGAGGCGCTCGAGGACGTCTTGCAGGTCGGAGGCGTTCATGCGCTGGGGGTGGCGGGGCGGCGATAGTAGCCGCCGCCTTCCTTGAGAACCTTGACGTACGCCCCGACGCCGTCCGCGAGGCTCGTCATCGGGCGCGTGAAGCCGCTCGCGCGCAGGCGCGAGAGATCCGCGCACGTGTAGGCCTGGTACTTGCCCTTCAAGTCGTCGGGGAACGGGATCTCCGCGATCTTCGCGCCGGCGTAGTGCCGCGCGGTCTCCTCCGCCAACTTGCGGAAGCTCTCCGCCACGCCGGAACCGCAGTTGAAGATGCCGCTGCGCTCGGGCGAATCGAAGAAGTGCAGGTTCACCGCGACCACGTCGTCGACGAACACGAAGTCGCGCAGGAACTTCTCGCTGCCCTCGAAGATGCGCAGCTCGCCCTTGCTCGTCGCCTGCTCGTGGAACTTGAGCACCACCGAGGCCATGCGGCCCTTGTGGTTCTCCTGCGGCCCGTAGACGTTGAAGTAGCGCAGGCCGACGACCTGCGACTCCGCGCTCGGCAGCACGCGGCGCACGTGGCGGTCGAAGAGTTGTTTCGAGAAGCCGTACACGTTGAGCGGCCACTCGCAGCGCGGCGTCTCGACGAAGCCGTCGTCGCCATCTCCGTACACCGCCGCGGAGGACGCGTAGATGAACGGGCAACCGCGCACCAGCGCCACGTCGAGCAGGCGCTTGGAGTACTCGTAGTTGACGCTCAGCATGAAGCGCCCGTTCTTCTCAGTCGTGTCCGAGCAGGCGCCCTGATGGAAGATGGCCTCCGTGCGCGCGTGCAGGAAACGCTCCGGCGCCTCGCCGAACACGCGGTAGTCGACCAGGTCGCGGAACTCGAGGCTGTTGAGCGAGCGGTGTTTGTCGCCGTGCTCCAGGTCGTCGACGATCAGGATGTCGTCGATGCCCCGCGCGTTCAGGCCGCGCACGAGGTTGGAGCCGATGAAGCCGGCGCCGCCGGTGACGAGGTACATGCGGTCAGGTCGAGTGAGGGGGAGTGGACGCGTGGACGGCGCTCGCCGCCCGTCGGCTACGGCTCCGCGCGGGTGGGTGCGTTGCGGTAGCGCTCGTGCAGCCAGAAGTACTGCTCGGGAGTGGCGAGGATCATACGTTCCATCTCGCGGTTGATCTCGCCCAAGAGCTCCTCCGGCGAGAGCCGCGCGAGGTCCTCGGGCCACAGCACCTTGGAGGCGCGCAGGCGGTAGTGGAACGGGCGCTCCGTGCGGTAGCAGGCGACGAACACGATCGGCCGCCGCAGGCGTTTGGCGAGCAGCGGGATCGAGCGTTCGCAGTGCGCCAGGCGGCCGAAGAACGGCGCGAGCATGGTCTTCCCGCGCGCGCGCTGATCCAGCAGCAGGCCGACCACTCCCCCGCCCTGCACGACCCGCGTGAGACTCTCGACCGCACCGTGGCGGTGCAACACGCGGAAGCCGCGCGCTTCGCGCGCAGCCTGGATGAAGCGCGACAACGGCCGGTTGCGCGGCGGGCGCGCGACGACGTACACCGGACCGCGGTTCAGGCGCGACCAGATGGTCGGCAGCATCTCCCACGCGCCGACGTGCGGCGTGATTCCGAGCGAACCGCCGCCCTCGGCGAGCAGCCGCCGCGCGTCGTCGCACAACTCGAGTTCGAAATGTTCATTCAGCCGCGGACCGAGGACCTGCGCGTTGAAGCGCACGTCCTCCAGACTGATCTCGATCAAGTGGCGCCACGCGGCGAGCACCAGCCGCGCGCGCTCGGCCTCACTGGCCTGCGGCAGCGCCTGCGCGATGAACTCCGCCGCGTAGCGCGTGCGCTTGCGGTCCAGCCGCAGCGCGAGTTCTCCGATGATCCGCGAGAGCGCGCGGCGCCCGCCGGCCGGCAGGCGCGCGAACAGCGCGACAGCCGCGCGGAACAGCCCGTACTGGAACCACGCGCTCGGGCCGTTGCGGTCGCCCTCCACGACCTGGTGCTCGACCGGCCACTGCCTGCCGGCCGCTTGCTGCGAACCCGGCTCAGCCATGCAAGCCCTCGTGCAGCGCGGCGCGCTCGCGTTCAGCCTGCGAGAGGGGCAACGTCTCGAGTTGCGCCTCGAGCGGCGCGCCGCCGTCCACCAACTCGAGCTCGACTTCGAGCACGAGCAGCTCGAGGTCGAGCTTCAAGGCGCCCAACTTGGTCGCGTCCTTGGCGCTCGTCAGCACCGCTCGCCCCGCCGCGCCGAGACCCGCGAGGTCGGCGGCGACATAACGATGGTGGTCGGGAAGTCGCCGGCGCTCGCCCAAGCGTGCGCCCAGACTTTCGAGCGTGCGTTCGAAGGCCTGCGGCGAACCCAGGGCGCTCACGCAGTCGATCTGCGCGCCGCGCAGCGTCGCGAGATCCCGCAGCTCGCCCGACAGCGTGCGCAAGCGCATCGGCCGGTGCACCGCGCAGGCGATCGGCGCGTGCGGCGCGTAGTGTTCGAGTTCCGCGCGCAGTTCCACCAACGCCGCGCTGCCGACCTGATCGACGCGGGTGATCACGATCGCGCTGGCACGGCGCAGCGCGTTCGGACGCTCGCGGAGCAACCCGCGCGGCAGGAGCGCCGCCTCGTGCGCGCGGCGGCCGGCGAATCCCCACGGGCGCGTGGCGTCGACGAGCACCAGATCGAGATCGCGCGCGAGTCGGCGGTGCTGGAAGCCGTCGTCGAGCACGATCACGTCCGCGCCGCGCGCGATCAGCTCCAGCGCGCCGCGCACACGGTCGCGGTCCTGTACGGCGAGCGCCTGCGGCGCCAACTCCGCCAGCAGCCGGCCCTCGTCGTTGAGTTCGCCCGGCGCGGCGCCGTAGCCGCGCGAGAGCAGGCCGACGCGTCGACCGCGAGCTTCCAGGCGCCGCGCGAGCCAAACCGCCATGGGCGTCTTGCCCGAGCCGCCGGCCGTGAGGTTGCCGATCGAAACCACGGGCGCGGCGACACGCGTCGCGGCGAGCACGCCGCGGTCGTAGAGCGTTCCACGCACGGCCGCGGCGCAACCGAACAACCAGGCCGGGGCGCGCAGCAGTTCGATGGCCAAGCCACCGCGCTCGAGCCGCTCCTCGATTCTCGGCGCACGTCCGGCGCCGCCACTCCCACGCGAAGGCGTGTCGGAGTGGACCGTGCGCGGGTCAGAAGCGTGGGCCGCCATGGCGCTGAAAGTACGGCGCAGAGACTTCGACCGCACACCCGATCGGCCGTCGGGCGGCGCGACGCAGCGCTCCGCCGAGTCGATTTCTCGCATCGAGAGCAAACGTGCCGCGCCGCATCGCGGGTCCGTCGGGCGCGGCAATCGCGCTGTCGCACCGCAACGTCGCCGGGACCAAGACGTCGCCGGGATCGCAGCGTCGCCACATCCGCGGCGCGCAGCGCCAGCGCGGCCGGCGCATCACGCGCTCGACGCGCTCGCTCAGGCCTGCGGCGGGGGCGGCGCCGACTGCGGCTCTTCGTCGGGGATCAGTTCGATCAGGCCGCGCTCCATCTCCTGGAAGGCGATCTTGATCGGGTTGCGCTCGCGGGTCTCGAACAGCGGCGAGGCGCCGCGGATCAGTTCGCGCACGCGCTTTTGGAGCAGCGCGGTCTTGTGGAAGGAGCCCGAGACGGACTTCTGCAAACGCTGCGGGAGGGTCAGTTCCATCGGTCGAGAGGGTCGTCCCTGAAAGTTCAGCCCCAAAAGGTTCAGCCCCAACAAACGGCGGGCGGACGCGCCCCGGGCGCGCTTGCCCCGTTCCGAGATTGGTCGGGCGAGCCGCGGAGTGTAACGCGGCCTGCGCGCGACGGTCAAGGCTGGCGCCAGGCGGGCGGGCCGAGCGAGTTCTCGACGTCGAGCACGAGGTCGGCGCAGCGTTCGGGCGGGTGACGCAGCTCGAAGGCCGCGTGGGCCGGCAGGAAATCCCGGCGCAAACGCACCAATTCGGCGCCGCTGGAGTCGCGGGCCGCCGAACGCCGCAGCAGCAGTTCATCCGGGGCGCTGAGGTGGATCAGGCGCTCGAAGTTCGGACGCAAACGCGGGTCGGCGAGGAACAGCCCCTGGACGACCAGGGACTCGTTTGCGGCCACCGCGGGGCCCCACGGACCGCCGCCCGTCGTTTCGCCGCGCCGACGCGGCCCCAGCACGGCCGTTTCGAACTGCTCGAGATCGAACGCGCGCTCGAGGTGGTCATCGGGCGCCGCGTTGTTGTTCGGGGCTGTGCGCAAGAATCCGTCGAGAGCCACGACACGCGTCGTGCGACCGGCGGCGCTCGCGACCCGCGCCGCGTCGCGGGCGAAGATCGACTTGCCCACGGCGGGCCGCCCGGTCACACCCACGGTGCGGCCCGGCGCCCGCGTGAGCACGTCCGCGATCCAGCGAGCGCGCCCGCCGAGCAAGTCGAGCACCTCGTTCAACGCGTGCACCGTGGCCTCGCAAGTCACGCTCTCGCCGCGCGGCGCGAGCCCGCTCGCGAGGTGCACGTGCGGCAGCGCGTTCGCATGCGCCGCCTCGGCGTCCGTCGCTCGATCCCCCACCATCACCGCCGCGCGCGAGCCGAAACGCTGCACGAGGTCGCGCACCATGTCGGCCTTGTTGCGCACGCGGCTCGAATCGAGGCAACGCGCCTCGTCGACGAAGGCGCCGAGCGCCTCCCCGCCTTCGCGCGCGCCCAGGCGCGTGAGCATCGAATCGAGGTAGGCCTGCGAACAGTTGCTCGCGATGCCGATGCGCACGCCGCGCGTGCGGAGCTCGCCGAGCAACTCGAAAGCGCCCGGCATCGGCGCTGCCCCGCCGGCGTCGAGCGCGGCGTGCTCCTCTTCGACGCAGCGGGCCTGCACGAGCGCTCGCTGCGCCGGCGGCAGATCGGCGAACACGCGCGCGAAGCCCAGCTCGAGCGGCAAACCGACCATCGAAAGCCACTCTTCGGGACTGGGCAGTGCGCGCGAGAGCCCGAGCTCGGCGAAGGCGCGCTCGGCGCCGCGCAGCGCCGCCGCGACCCAGAAGCGCTCGGTCGCGACGAGCGTGCCGTCGAGGTCGAAGATGACGGCGTCGAACAAAACCAGCGGGGCGCCCATGCGTGCGGATCAGGCTACCGCGGCACGGCGCGGCAGCGGCGGCGGAGTTCGGTCAATTGCGGCCGGAAAACCCCCACCTCTCGGTAACCGTCCGGCGAACCCCATCTGGCGACGGTGCGCTGGGCGCGGAGGATCACGGCGATGGACAAACATTCACGTCGCGAGCGGATGCGGGAGTGGATTGCCTTGGGCGTGCGCGATGGGCTGCAGTTCAAAGAGCTGGC
>JAEUHY010000044.1 GCA_016795325.1 Planctomycetota bacterium | reverse complement strand
CGTGCTCGCGTCGGCCGGGTCGCGTGACCAGTACTGCGCGAAGACTTCTTCGCCCACAGCGAGCTGCGGGTCGACGCCGCTCTGGATGCGCGCGTTGAGGTCGTAGTGGAATGCACCCGAGCAGTCGTTCGTCGGCGCCGCCGCACCGCCGGAGTTCTGCACCGCCGTGCGCTGCGTAGGCGCGACGATGCACATGTGCCCGCCTTGGAACGGCGTCTGGCGCGGTTTGAAGCCGTAGAACAGCAGGCCCGGCTTGTTGTTGAGCACGCTTGAGGCGCTCACGTCGAACACCGACGTCGAACTCGCGCTGCACAGGCCGCTCCAGGCGATCGCCGGCGTGCAGCCGAGGCTATTCACTTCGCTCTGGCAATACGTCGTCGGCGCGCGAACGATGGAAACCGCTGCGAACGCGCCCGCGTTTGCAGCCAGCGTGTCGTCGAAGGGGATACCCACGACCAGGTCGATCAATCCATCGCCGTTCGCGTCCCCCGCGGTGAGTGCGGCGCCGAAGCCGTTGCCGGTGAGCACCTGCGGGCCCGTCAGGACCCACGCCATCAGTTGGCCGGTGCGTCCGTTGAACACGCGCAGGTGCGCGGCGCCGTCCAGTCCCAGCCACCATCCCGGCTCACCGCCCACGTAGTCCTGGGCGCCGTCTCCATTGAGATCACCCATGGAAGTCACGCTCGCGCCGTACGTGCCGCAGATCGAGAGCCGAGGATGGGTGCGAATCAAGGTTCCCGTTGCACCCGAGTACACGCGCACCTCTCCGTTGGAGTGGCAAGCGATCGTGGCCGGGTCGCCTTCGTCGCGCATGCCTACCGCCAGATCGGCGACGCCGTCGAGGTCGACGTCGCCCAGGAGTGCGAGGCTCCAACCCAACTGAGAGCCCCAGTCCTGCGCGCCCAGAAAATCTGACCAGAGCTCGACTCCAGAGGCGCCGTCGATGAGCGCGACTCTGCCGCCCGCGGCGGCGTAGTAGTGGCCCGTGGTCCAGTTGTACGGCTCGAATGCGGGCGCTCCCACCGCGTATTCGTCGACGCCGTCGCCGGTGACATCCGCGATGCGTTCGACGGCTGCTCCACAATTGGTCGACAGCGTCAGACCATCGCGGCGCAGTTGTGCGAAGGATGCTCCGCTGAAGATGTAGACGTACCCAGGCGCACCTGACGCACCGGACGCGCCGATGAGCAGGTCCTCCACGCCGTCGCCGTCGAGGTCGTCGAAGGCGGCCACGGAGTGACCGAAACGCTGTGCGCCCGGCGGCGCTGGGAACGTGTGCAGCACCGCTCCGCTCGCGCCCGAGATCAGTTGCGCATACCCAGCAACCACCGGCGGCGGAATCGCCAGTCCCTCCATCTGCATCGGGTGGTTGGAGGCGCCGACCAACACGTCAGCGTGCCCGTCGTTGTCGAGGTCGCCGACCGCCGCGAGGGAATACCCGAACCTCTCCGGCGCTGCGGGCCCGTTCCAGGTTCGGATCCACTGTCCCGTGCGTCCCGAGCGCACGTAGAGCGGCGCGGGTGTCGCGCTCGAGTACGGGTAGGTCGCGACGCCGAGGTCCGACCAGCCGTCGTTGTCGACGTCGCCGACGAACTCGACGTTCCAACCCAAGTGTTCGCCCGCGACGGCGCCGTGAATCCGCTCCACTTCGATCTGTGCGAACGAGGGCGACGCGAACACGAGAACGAGCGCAAGTCGGTGAACCGTCTTCATCGAAGTCTCCGCCAGCTTCAAGGAGCGACGTAGAAGGCGAGTGCGTTCGACAGGTTGGTCGTGCTCGCGTCGGCCGGGTCGCGTGACCAGTACTGCGCGAAGACTTCTTCGCCCACAGCGAGCTGCGGGTCGACGCCGCTCTGGATGCGCGCGTTGAGGTCGTAGTGGAATGCACCCGAGCAG
>JAEUHY010000043.1 GCA_016795325.1 Planctomycetota bacterium | reverse complement strand
GCTGCGCGGCGACGGCTCGGCGAGCATCGCGCAGAACGACTTGAGCTTGCGCACGCACGGCATGCCGCCGGCCAAGTCGTGCATCCTGTTCGTCGGCACGGACGCGCCGAACGGCGGCGCTGGCGCGCTGTTCGACGACGGCCTGCGTTGCGCGGGCGGCACGACGCGTCGTTTGGGTCTGCGCACCTCCGACGCGCAAGGCTTCGCGACGTGGGGTCCGGGCCTCAACGCGCAAGGCGGTTGGCTCGCGGGTCAGACGCGCTACCTCCAGACCTGGTATCGCGATCCCGCCGGCCCCTGCGGCCGCGGCTCGAACCTGAGCAACGGCTACCGCGTCGTGCTCGCGCCCTGATTCGCTCCCACAAATCGCGCACGGATTCGTGCACTGACTCGTGCACTGCAAAACGCGCCCGGCGCCGACCGCGACAAATGTTCGGCGCCGGGCGCGCTCGTTTTCAGCCTCGACGCCGTTCAGCGCGGCCGGAACACCGCCACGCTCGCCGTGTAGCCGTGCAGGAAGTTGCGGCCGCCGACCGGGCCCACTTCGCCCATGGCGAAGAAGCCCGCGACGGGGATCGACTTGTCCAACCCAGAGCGCACGCAGCCGATGTCGTGGTTGGGGCTCGAGAACATGCGCGTGCCGCGGCCGTTGCACGAAAACAGCAGCGCGCCGGCCGAGTGGATCGCGCTCGAGCTCGCGAGCTTGCCTCCGCCTTGGCTGGTCATGAGCTGCGTGAGGTCCTCGGTGGCCGAGGACGCGTCGCGCACGAGGAACTGCACGGTTTGGCCGCGGCGCAGCACGTCGGTGATCGCGAAGGCCTTGTGCTCTTCGGACACGCCGCGGATGTTGCGCACCAGGAAGTCGCCGCGGCCGAACTCGCTCTTGGTGACGTCGATCGCGACGCCGATGAACGGTTGGCGCTGGAACAGCGCGCGGTCGCGCGGCTCGAGCGCGCGGACCGTGTCCATCAGCACTTCGAGCGCCGGTTTGCCGCCGAGTTTGTGGATGAAGTGCTCGTCGCAGGCGGTGACGACGAAGGGACGGCCGATGGGGCGGCAGCCTTGGCTCACAACCGAGCGCACTTCGATGCCGCCCTCGAGCACCACGCCCACGGCGCCGCCCGAGTACAGGCCGCGCTGCGTGATCAGCAGATTCTGTCCAGGGCCCATGCCGCCGCTCGCCATGCCGCCGACGGCGGGGACGCCCGGGAACTTCTCGTTGAGGCGCTTCAAGTACTCGTCCATCGGGAACGAGAACGGGTCGGCGAGCACGAGCATCGAAGCCTGGCCGGGGTCGCGGATGTCGGGCAGAGCGCTGAACTCGATCTGGCGCTCGTCGACGAGCTGCGCCGTCGCTTCGAACGCGCGCAGGCGCGTGCCCGGCAAGCTCGCGCACCACAGCGAGAGCGCCGGCTCGTCCTCGACCTCGCGGTCGCCGCCGATGATGCTCTCGCCCGTGCAACCCACGACAACCTGAGCGCGCGTGGCGCGCGCCAAGCGCTGGCCGAGCTCTTCGATCGCGCCGCCGTAGTGGTGCGAGACGAACACGGCGCACAGGTCGGGGCGTTCGCCTCCGAGCTGTTCAGCGATCTGGCCCAGGACCTGCGCCTCCGCCCTCTCGGCCTTGGGGTCGACGGACAGTGCGGACGCGAAGCGGGGGAGGTTGGTCATCGGTGCAGGCGCCAGGCGAGCGGTCGAGGACGCCATGTTGCCATGCACGGGCGCCTCCGACGAGGACGCATACGCAGTTCGGCCGAGCCAGCCGTCCCGCCGAAAACGGCTACGATCGGCGCGCATTGTTCCCGGCGTCCGCGCTGCATCGCGCGTCGAAGCGCGCAGCGGCCTCACGCCACTTTCGAGGCGTCTTTTCGAAGAAGGGCAACATGACCCAGTCGAGCGCGCGCGACGCAGAAATGCCGCTGCAGCATTTCGAGAGCGTCGTGATCCGCTTCGCCGGCGACTCCGGCGATGGCATGCAGATCACCGGCAACCAGTTCACGCACACCTCGGCCGTGATCGGGAACGACCTCGCGACGTTCCCGGATTACCCGGCCGAGATCCGCGCGCCCGCTGGAACGCGTCCAGGCGTGTCGGGCTTCCAGGTGCGTTTCAGTTCGTCGGACATCCACACGCCCGGCGATCAGCCCGACGTGCTCGTCGCGATGAATCCTGCGGCGCTGGTCGTGAACATTCGCGACCTCAAGCCAGGCGGCATCGTGGTGGTGAACACAGGTCAGTTCGCCGACTCCGATCTGAAGAAGGCGAGCCTGACGTCGAACCCGCTCGCCGATGGAACGCTCTCGGGCTTCCGCGTGATCGAGATCGACATCAACAAGCGCGTCACCGAGGCGCTCAAGGGCACGACGCTGTCGTCGAAGGAAGTGCAGCGCTGCAAGAACTTCTACACGCTCGGGTTGATGTACTGGCTGTACCACCGGCCGCTCGAGACGACGATCAAGTGGCTCGAAGAGAAGTTCGCCAAGCGGCCTGAACTCGCGGAGGCGAACAAGCTCGCGATGCAAGCGGGCTACAACGCCGGCGACATCCACGAGTTGTTCCAGGGCCGCTACGAGGTGTTGCCGTGCACGTCGATGCCGCCGGGCACGTACCGCAACATCATGGGCAACGACGCGCTCGCCATGGGGCTCGTCGCGGGTGCGCACCTCGCCGGATTGCAGCCGTTCCTCGGCTCGTATCCGATCACTCCGGCGTCCGGCATCCTCGAAGCGCTCGCGAGCTACAAGAACTTCGGCGTGATCACGTTCCAAGCCGAGGACGAGATCGCGGCCATTTGTTCGGCCCTCGGCGCCGCCTACGCGGGCTGTCTGGGCTTCACCACGACCTCTGGCCCCGGCATCGCGCTCAAGACCGAGGCGATGGGTTTGGCGGTGTCGGTCGAGTTGCCGCTGGTGATCGTCAACGTGCAACGCGGCGGTCCGTCGACGGGCTTGCCGACGAAGACCGAGCAAGCCGACTTGTTGCAGGCGATCTTCGGCCGCAACGGCGAGGCGCCGATTCCGGTCATCGCCGCTTCGACGCCGGCGGATGCGTTCGAGACCGCGGTCGAGGCCTGCCGCATCGCCGTGCAGTACATGACGCCCGTGATCCTGCTCAGCGACGGGTACATCGCGAACGGCGCCGAGCCTTGGATGCTGCCGCGGATCGAAGACTTGAAGCCTTTCCCGGTGAAGTTCGTCGAGCCCAACCCCGAGGGCGGATTCCTGCCCTACGCGCGCGATGCGAAGCTCGCGCGTCCGTGGGCCAAGCCGGGCACGCCCGGGCTCGAGCACCGCGTCGGCGGTCTCGAGAAGGCGCACCTGACGGGCAACATCAGCTACGACCCCGACAACCATGAGTTCATGGTGCGCATGCGCCAGAACAAGGTGATGGGCATCCGAGATTCGATCCCGACGCCGAACGTGTTCGGCGACTCGACGGGCGACGTGCTCGTGGTCGGCTGGGGCTCGACGCACGGCGCCATCACCAGCGCGATCGAGGAACTGCGCAAAAAGGGCCGCAAAGTCGGCAGTTTGCACCTGCGGCACGTTTGGCCGCTGCCCAAGGATCTCGACAAGATCATGGCCTGTTTCCGCTCCGTGCTCGTGCCGGAGATGAACCTGGGCCAGATGGCGCGTGTGCTGCGCTCGGAGTATCCGCAGCAGAACATCATCAGCTACCCCAAAGTCCAGGGGCAGCCGTTCCGCACGAACGAACTCGTCAAGAAGATCGAATCCCTGCTGGAGAAATGACCATGGCCGAAGCACATGCGCTGACGAAGAAAGACTTCAAGTCGGACCAGGACGTGCGGTGGTGCCCCGGCTGCGGGGACTACGCCATCCTCAATTGTGTGCAGGGGATCATGGCCGCCATCGGCGTGCCCAAGCACCAGATCTGCTTCGTGTCGGGCATCGGCTGTTCGAGCCGCTTCCCGTATTACATGAACACCTTCGGGTTCCACTCGATCCACGGACGCGCGCCGGCGTTTGCGACCGGCATCAAGACCGCCAATCCCGCACTGTCGGTGTGGATGGTGACCGGCGACGGCGACGGCCTGTCGATCGGCGGCAACCACATGGCGCACATCCTGCGCCGCAACGTCGACGTGAAGATCCTCTTGTTCAACAACGAGATCTACGGTCTGACGAAAGGCCAGTACTCGCCGACTTCGCCGCAGGGCCTCAAGACCAAGACCTCGCCGATGGGCTCGGTCGACCGTCCGATGGATCCGGTGAGCTTCGCGCTGGGCTGCGGCGCCACGTTCGTCGCGCGCACGATCGACACGCACCAAAAGCACATGGAGCAGGTGCTCCTTGCGGCCGCGAACCACAAGGGTGCGGCGTTCGTCGAGATCTACCAGAACTGCGTGATCTTCAACGACGGAGCCTTCGACGCGTTCACGGAGAAGTCCGTGCGCGACGACAAGACCATCGATCTGCGGCCTGGGCAACCCATGGTGTTCGGCAAGAACCACGACATGGGCATCAAGATCGACGGCTGGGAGCCGGTGATTTGCCCCGCGGCCGAGGCGCAGACCTGGCGTTCCGACACGCACTCGCCGGGGCCGGCGTTCGTGATGAGCCAGATGGATTCGAACCCGCAGTTGCCGCGGCCGATCGGGATCTTCCGCGACGTGCAGGGCCCTGTGTTCGACACGCAGATCCACGAGCAGATCCAGCGGGCCCGCGCCGCCAAGGGGCCCGGCTCGCTCGAGAAGCTGATCTATTCCGGCGAAACCTGGACCGTGAAGTAGGTGCGGCGGCGTCGGCTCGCGCGGCGCCTCGCCTCGAGTTCGTCCTCGCTCGCGCGCCGTCGCGGGCGAGGACGTTTTTCGTCGAGCGCGCGACGCCCTCAGTCCACGCCGAGGATCCAGCCCTCGACGCGCGCGAGTTGGCGCTCGCGCGCGCTCAACTCGGGTTCGAGCCAACGCGTGAGCAGGCCGCGCTCTTCCGCGCTGCGCAGCACGGTCGCCAGGGTCCAAGCGTCGTGTTGATCCTGCGTGCGCGTGCCGCGCTCGAACTCGCGGCTCCACAGCGAGGGATAACCCTCGGCGACGAGGTGGGCGCCGAAACGTGGTTGCCAGCCGTCGAAGGGCCAGAAGAACGCGCGCCTGCCGAGCGCCCCGCGCAACCGACGGATCCACGGCAGGCCCGCGTGCGTGGACTTGGCGACGGAGCCGGGCACGTCGAAGTGGAACACGGACTTCGCGCGGCGCGTGCGCGTCTCGCACAGGCGGCGCCACTTCGCGTCGCCAGCGCGCGCCGCGCCGGCGCCGGTCAGGCCCTCGCGCACGAAGTCGACGCAGTTCCAATCCTCATCGGTGGGCCAGTGCCGCGCGAAGTCGTCGAGGAAGCTGTCCCATTCCAGCGGCAGTTGGTGACGCTGAAAGTAGGCCAGCGGAAACGACAGGCCGTGGTCGATCGCGACCAGCGTCGGTGGCCCGTCGCCAAGCGCGTTGGCGAGCCACTCGGCGAGCTCGAAGCGTGTCCAGTGCACGCGCCGGTCGTCGCGTGGGCGCACCTCGAGCGCCTCGCCGCGCCGTGTCGCAGCGTACACACGCAGTCCCGGCAGTCGCGTGCGAGGCGACATCGCGCCTGAATAGTCGACGCCGATGTAGCGCTCGAAGCGCGTCTCGCCGCGCTGGATCACGTCCGCA
The DNA here is from genome assembly GCA_016795325.1 of Planctomycetota bacterium. Lineage (GTDB taxonomy): Bacteria > Planctomycetota > UBA1135 > UBA1135 > WYBT01. Next base: position 172,951 of record JAEUHY010000043.1, on the reverse strand, counting down.
ACTCGGTCAATCGCCGATCGCTCGGCGCAGCACGCTCCCCAGCGAGCGCGAGAGTCCGCCCTGGTTGCGTTCGGCGAGTTGCTGGAACGTGTCGAGCGCTTGCGCTTCCTCGCGGCCGATCAGGCGGCCGTCGGGATGTAGGAGCGAGAGCGACAGGCGTTCGGCGCCCGCGTCGAGCGTCATGACGCGCACGGAGATCTTCGCGCCCGGCTCGAGTTGCGCCGCCAGATCGCGCTGGCCGCGCAAGTCGGCTTCGCTGTTGTGCACGAGCCCTTCGATGCCCGGCAAGACGGCGATGAAGGCGCCGAAGGGCACGATGCGCTTGACGGTGCCTTCGATGATGCGGCCGGCGGTCAGGCGTGCGGCGACGGCGCTCCACGGGCTGGGTTGAAGTTGTTTGAGGCCCAGCGACACGCGCTTGCCGCTGTCGCGTACGGCCAGCACCTTCGCGGAGAGCGCCTCGCCGATGTGCACGACGTCGCTCGGATGGCGCGGGCGTTCGTAGGCGAGGTTCGAGACATGGATCATGCCTTCGACGCCGTGGCCGAAGGTCATGAACACGCCGAAGTCTTCGATGCGCGAAACGCGGCCGTGCACGAGCTGGCCGACGCGCAAGGCGCCGACGTCGCGCTGGCGCTCGTCGTCGCGTTCGCGCTGGAGCACGAGCTTGCGCGACACCACCACACGCTGCCGTTCGCTGTCCACCTCGATCACTTCGCAAGTGAAGGTCTTGCCGACGAGCAGCGAGGGCTTCTGCTCGCGCGGAAGTCCGGTGTGCGACTTGGGCATGAAGGCGTGGAGCGGCCCGATCTTGAGCTCGACACCGTCGGCGTTCGCGCCGGTGGCGCGCGCTTGCACGAGACTGCCGGGCTCCATCTCCTCCCAGGTCGAGAGGCTCTGCGCGCCGAGCGCCAAGGCCCACAGGCCTTCTTCGCGACCGCGCAGCGTGAAGTCGTAGACGTCGCCCACGCGCGGCTCGAGCTCGAATTGCCGGCGCGAAATCACGCCCTGCATGCGCGGGCCGAGCTCGACGAAGACGTCGTCGCCGTACACGCCGACCACGGTTCCGCGCCACACCTTCAGCGTGTGCGCCCCGTGGTCCTTGTCCGGAGCATGCTGTCCCGGAGAGTGGCGCTCGCCGGGTTGGTGTCCGAACGCGGAGCGCGACGACAGACGGCCCGCAGCCGTGCGATGCGCGGCCGAGTGTGGGTGAGCCGGGGGAACAGCAGGACGGTGCGGCAGCATGTCCAGGACCTCGGGGCTGTCCAAAACCAGGGGCGGAGCCGTTGGGTTCGGGTCTCGCCGGCGAATCCGCGCCGCGGGGCGCGGGGTGTTCACCAGCCGATTGCCAAATCCTAGGCCGTAGATCGGCGTCTGTCTCGCGGCGCCTGCAAAGAAGTTTCCGCTCGCCGCGGCGGACAGAGGGGGACCGTCGCTTCCTTCCGCATGCGCCCGTCGCGCGGCGCTCAGCGCAGCGGGTAGTTCGCCACGACCCAGGCTTTCCACTGCTGCTCGAGCTCGAGCACCGAGAGCTTGTAGACCCGCTGCAGCGCGTCGCGTGTCTCGGCGCGCCTGCGGAGTTGGCGCGCCAGTTCGTTCAACTTCGGCGCGTCGGTCGCGATCAGAAAGTCGACGTAGCTGAAGGCGAGCGCGTGCATCGGCAGGCTCAGCCCGTCGGTGTTCTGCTGCATGACCTCGGCCATCGACGGCAGATCGCCCGTCTCGACCATCTTGCGCACGATCGGCTTCCACTTGCCGCCCTTGAAGCTGACGAGCGTGTTCTGCTCTTCGTAGCAGTAGTTGTCGCACAAGCCCCAGTAGCGCTCCTCGAACCAGTGCGCGAGGCCCTCGTCGAGCCAACCCGACTTCACGTTGCCGAGCCACTGCGACGGCTCCTGGTGCGAGAGCAGCAGGTGCGTGACGTTGTGCACGATGCCGCGGTGCAGCGCATCGTCGTCGCGGAACGTCGCGCGGTTGAAGTACAGCGAGAACACCGCCTTGTTCCCCAGCAGCTTCACGCCGGCGACGCTGTGCTGGCCGGCAAAGCGCGTCGAGCCATCCTCCTGGTCGCGCTGTGTGGCCCACACGAACACTTCCATGCGCTCCTTGAACTCGCGCGGTCCGACCTTGAGCACGCTCGTGTAGTCGGCAAACAGCTTCTCGAGCCGTGCGGCGTACAAATGCATGAGCTCGTGGTGCTTGATCGTGCGCTTGTCGACCTTCAACTCGTCGACTTCCCAGACCAGCATCACGTGCGGCGTGACCACCTTGCGCAGCGGCCGCTTCATCTCGGCGTCGAAGCGCGCCGCGAAGGTTTGCAGGCTCTTCTGCCGCGAGCGCTTGAGCTCGAGAACGTCCGTCCAGCGCGGGTTCTCGCAGGCCGCACAGTCCAGCCAGCCCGTGCCCGTGCACGTGGTGCAGTCGGCGACAACGGAGCACAACTCCACGTCGTCCTCGAGGTGCATCTCGTGTTTGGGGTGCGCGGCGCAAGGCACACGCCCTTCGTTCTTGCACGGGCCGCAGCGGACGAGCGGCGCCTCCTGTTCGGGCTTCGCGCCGTCTTGGCCCGGCGCCGCAGAGAACCAGCACAGAAACACCGCGAGGAGGAACTCGATGCGAATCATGTGCAGGTCCGCTGTCGTTTGGGGAGGGAGGTCAGTGCGCGGGCGCGCGGATCGAGCGCCAGGGTTCGTCCTGGCTCACGTCGACCAGCGCTGTGCCGTCGAACTTGGCGGGGGAGAGGATCGCGAGGAACACCACGGGTTCGTCGAACACGTTGTACGTGCCGTGCACTTCGTCGCGCGGAACGAAGGCGACTTCGCCGGCGCTCATCACGCGCTTCTCGCGCCCAACCCACTGTTCAGCACGTCCGGACACGTAGTAGAGCACTTCCTCCATGCACGGATGGCGGTGGAAGGCGTGGCTCTTGCCCGGCGGCATCGTCACGCGCACGACCTGAATCTGCTCCGCGCCGGTGAGATCCGAGCGCGAGAGCCACTCGTGCGGCCCCCAGGGCAGCACCTCGACCTTCGCCTCCTTCGAGGTGACGAAGCGCAGGCAGTGTTCGCACTCCATGGCGGTTTCAGCGCTTTTTGGCGGCTTTTCCCGCCTTGTGCGCCGGCAGGCGGATCGACTTGAAGTGCTCGATCTGCTTCTTGATCGCGATCTCGGTGGGCAGGCGCTCGGTCGAGCTCGCGCCGTAGAAGCCGTCCATCCCATCGACGCGGTCGATGATGAACTGCGCGTCGTCGGGCATGGCGATCGGACCGCCGTGGCACAGGCAGATCACGTCTTTGCGCACGCGCTTGGCGGCGTCGACGATGTCCTGGATGAGCTTGACGCACTTCTCGAGCGTCTTGACCGACTTCGCGCCGATCGTGCCGCCGCTCGTGCAGCCCATGTGCGCGACGACGATGTCGGCGCCGGCTTTGGTCATCGCCGTCGCCTCGTCGGGGTTGAAGGCGTAGGGCGTCGTGAGCAGGTCCATCTCGCGCGCCAGGCGCACGCAGTCGACCTCGAGTCCGTAACCCATGCCCGTCTCTTCGAGCGTGGCGCGCAGTTCGCCTTCGATCAGGCCCACCGTGGGGAAGTTCTGGATTCCCGCGTAGCCCAGCTCGCGCAACTCGCGCAGGAACAGCTTGGGCATCATGAACGGATCGGTGCCGCACACACCGGCGAGCACGGGCGTGTGCTTGACGACCGGGATGATCTCGAAGGCCATCTCCTTCACGATCTGGTTGGCGTTGCCGTAGGGCATCAAGCCCGCGGTCGAGCCGCGACCGGCCATGCGATAGCGGCCCGAGTTGTAGACGATCAGCAAGTCGATGCCGCCGGCTTCCTCGCTCTTGGCGGAAATGCCCGTGCCGGCGCCGCCGCCGATGATCGGCTCGCCGCGGGCGATCTGCGCGCGGAAACGCTTGAGGATCCCAAGGCGCGAGTTGTCGTTCTTCTTGCTCATCGATCGAGAGTCCAGCGCACGGAGTTGGCGTACAGCTGCTTGAAGGCCGGGTGTTCGTGGGCGCGGCCGTCGTGGCCGAGCGTCAGGACGACCGTGCGCCCCTTGGCGCGTTCGACCGTCCACAGCACAGGGTACTCGGCGCCGGTTTCGAGGGAACGCCCGATCGCGAGCACGTGGATGCGCGCGTCGCTGTCCTTGCGTTCGGCGCGGTACAGCTCGTCGACGATGCGGAAGGTCGCCGGTGCGCCCTGCGTGACCGGGTGCGCCGCGTCGACGATCCGCACCTCGAATTCCTGCAGGTTCTCGTGGCTTCGCGCTCCGCCGCCGACAAGGCGCGCGTTGTACTCGGGCCAGTCGGCCCAGTTGAACCACGCGCCGGGGTGCAGCACCACGAGGCCCTCGCCGCGTTCGACGTGCGCGAACAGGCCGTCGCGCAGGCGCGGATCGGAAACGTCCTGGTTCGTGCAGAGCACCAGCGTCTTCAGGCGCTCGAACTGTTGCACCGTCTCGTTGAGCGAGCCCGTGTAGCGCGCGCTCGAAAGTCCGTTGGCCCGCAGCAGTGCGAGGTCGGCGCGCTCGAACCACTGCGCAAAGTCGTGGCTCGAGCCGCCGCCGAATACGAGCACGTCCACGGGCTCGATCGCTGCGCGCGTGCGTTGCGGCGCTCCGGGCAGTTCCGCCGTCAGCGCAAGGAACGTGGGCGCGAGCTCGTTGTCGTAGCTTTCGAGCACGATGCGCTCGACCAACTTGGGGCTCGCCAGTTCGACGGCGAAGCGCCGCACTTGGCCCCAACTGCCTTCGCCGAGCGCGCCATCGACGTGCTCGGAGCCCGGCACGTCGAAGTGTCCGATCCAGTCGGCGAACTCGACGCCGTTGTGCAGCACGTGCTCCTGCGTGGCGCCGCCCGCGAACACCCAGGTCCACTTAACGATCGGCTTGGGCTCCTTGATGTACGGATAGCCCCAACCCGCGATGCCGCCGAGCACGTGCACGCGCTGCACGGTCGTGTTGACCTTGATTTCGACGCGCTGCGGCTTGGAGGTCTTCGACTCCCAGTCGGGCACGAGCCCGCCCTTGAGCACGAGCACGTTGTTCGCCGAATCCGTGCGCTTGGGGTCGAGGAACTCGAACGGCACGCCGTCGAAGGGCACGACGCCGAAACGCACGGGAAGCAGCGGATTTCCGTCGCGTTTGGGGTCGTACATGCCGCGCAGCGAGTTCGAGCTCACGACGGGCTTGAGGTCGAGCACGCGCCAGTGCGCGAACTCGCCGGCGAGGTAGGCGATCAAGTCACGCAGTGCGGGTGCGCCGAGCGATTCGAAGCCAGCCGGCATCGGCGAGCGTCCCGTGTTGCGCAGCGACTCGAGTTCGTCGCGCGGCACCACGGCGTCGCCCGCGCTCGAGCGCAGCACGATGCTGTCGGCGCCCTCGCGTACCAACACTCCGGCGACGGTGCGCTCGTCCGTCGTGATCGCGATCCACTCCGCGTAGGCCGCTTCCACGGTGCGGTTCGGGTCGAGAATGATCGGCAGCAGGTCGTGCGCGCCGTGGGCGCCGATGCCGCTCAGTTCGGGTCCGACGTTGCCGCCGGCGCCGAAAGCGGCGTGGCAGCTTGCGCAGTTCTGTTCGAACACGAGCTTGCCGCGCGCGCGGTCGCCGCCGGACTTGTCGACCTCGGGCAGTAGGCTCGCGATGAGCGCGTTGATCTGCGCGTTCGACGCGCCCGCGAGCGCTTCGAAGAGTTTCGTTGCACGCTGCGCAACCGCCGCGTCCGGATGGTTGCGCAGGCGGTGCACCTTTTGAGGCCCGAGGTCCGCCATCGCGATCGACTTGCTTTCGATTCCAGCGAGAAGCTCGCTCGCCCAAGTCGCGCGCGCGGCGAGCAGTTCGAAGGCGCCCTCGCGCGCCTCGAGCGCGAGCGCGGGAAAACGTGCGGTCAGCGCACGTGCGGCTGCCGGGTCGCCGGTGCGGCCAAGCGAGGTGAGCACGAGCTTCTGCTCCTGCGGCGCGCGGGCGACCTCGAACAGAGCGTCCGCGAGCTTGATCGTCTCCGCGCGGCGGTCGGGGATCGTGAGCAAAGCGTCGAAGGCGCCGATGCGGCGCTCGAGCGGCTCGTCGGCGTTCCGCAGGCGTTGCTCGAGCCGCGTGGCGGCGGCGGTGATGTCGCCGCGCAGCTCCTCGACGAAACCCCATTTGGCCGCGAGCACCAACGCGCGCGTCGAGAGCAGTTCGTCGTCGGCCGCAAGCAGCGTGCGCAAGCTCGGCAGCAACTCCTTGCCCACGGACTTGCCCGGGCTCTTCGAGGCGCGCGACAACGCCTCGAGCACCGCAGCCCGCTGTTCGCTCGCGGCGACGCTGAAGCGCTTCGTGAGCCCGTCGAGCACCGCTCGCGCGCCGGCATCGGGATCGCGCGCCATCGCCGCGAGCACGGCGTCGACGACGTAGGGATCCTTGCGCTCCGGCGTGTCCACCACAGCTGCGACGTAGCCCGCGATGTCGAGCGCCGCGAGGCGCACGCACAACGAGCGCGTCCAGTCGTCGCCCGCGTCGCGCACGACGAACGGGAGCGGCGCCGCGCCCCGTGCGTCGCTCGTCTTCGAGCTCGCTGCGAACGCAGCCAGCGTGAGCAGCCGCAGTCGCTGATCCTCGCCGCTGAGATTGCGCGTGAAGCTCCCATCCGAACGGCTGCGCAGTTCGCGCGGTCGCTCTGCGACGATGCGCGCCGCCGTGCGCCCCATCCACGGAGCGCCTTGGCCCTCGAACAGCCACGCGGCGAGGCGCGCCGCAGCTTCCGGCGAGTCGTCGCGCACACGCTCGGCGAGCCACATCGCGGCGATCCGCGCCGCAGCATGCGCCGAGGTCTTCTTCGCGACTTCGCCGGCGAGCGCGCCGACACGCGCATCGCCGCTCTCCGCCGCGAGGCGCGCCGCACTCGAGCGCACCCACGCGTTCGGATGCTCGAGCAGCGCCACGGCTTGCTCGGCCTTCGTCGGCAGCGGCACGGCGACAGCGTTGCGCTTGGCTTGTTTGTGCTGCACGCGCCAGATGCGCCCGTGCACGTGGTCGCGGTCCGGGCGCACCGCCGCGTTCGTCGGTCCATGCTCGGGCCCGCGGGTGTCGTTGTGGACCGCGGCCTGGTTGTAGAAGTCGAGCACGTACAACGCGCCGTCCGGGCCGACGCGCACGTCGACCGGGCGGAACCACAGGTCTGTGCTCGCGATGAATTCCGCCTCGCGCGTCTTGCGCGCGCGGAAGCTCACGCCGTCGGCTTCGACGATGTCGTGGTGCACGAGGCTGACGGTCGGTTCGCACACAAAGTGCGAGTTGCGCCACTCGTCAGGCCACGCGCCGCCGTCGTAGAAGGTCGAGCCCGCTGCAGCCGTGAAGCCGCCGACGAAGTCGATCTGCGCGTACGGCGCTTCGGTGCGCACGACTGCGGGGAACACCCGATCGTGGTCTGGGATGTCCGTCCAGCTCGCGACGTTGCTGACGCGATTGCCTGCGAGGAATTTCTCGGGGACGACGACGTGCCGCAGGTGCGCGCCGTTCGCCATGGTGAAGAACAACTCGCCTTCTTCGTTGAACGAGCAGCCCCACGTGTTCGAGCCGTAGCTCGAAACCACTTCGATCGCGCTACCGTCGGGGCGGAAGCGGAATAGTCCGTTGCCGATCCTGCCGAAGTCGCGACCCGCAGCGTTGGTGATGTGGTTGGAGGCGCCGCCGCTGTAGCCCTGCGTGGCGTAGATCCAACCGTCCGGGCCCCAGCGGAAGTTCGAGATCGTCGCGTGTGTGTCGCCGAAACCGAAGCCCGTGAAGACGCTCTCGACCTTGTCGCACACATCGTCGCCGTTCGTGTCGCGCAGCCACAGGATGTCGGGCGCGGCGCCGACGATCGCGCCGTCGCGGTGGAGCACGAAGGCCGTGACGAGGTCCAGGCCCTTGTGGAACGTCTTGCGCTCGTCCATGCGGCCGTCGCCGTCGCGGTCGGAGAGGATCGCGAGCTCGTCGTGCGCTGCGATGCCGCTGAACTGCTGCTTGTGCGGGTAGCCCGGCGTCATCGCGACCCACATGCGGCCGCGCGCATCCCAATCGATCGAAATGGGCTTTACGACGAGCGGTTCGGCCGCGGCGAGCGAGAGTTCGAACTCCGGGTGAACTTCGATCGACTTGTGCGCGTCCTCCGGCCGCGTCGGACCGCCAGGCGGATAACGCAGCGCCGCGGCTTCACCGGGCGCGAGCAGCGCGTCGGCGTCGCGTTTGCCGGCCCAGGCGATGCCCCGCAGCAACAGCGTTCGCCAGGCCGCATTCGAGAACGAGACGTGGTTGTGCCCCTGGATCGAAACGAACGCGCGGTACGAGTCCTTCTCGAAAGTCCACATCTGCGGCGTGATGTCGAACACCGAGTGGAAGCCGGTCATCAGCACATTGGCCGCCGGATCCATGTGCAGCTTCCAATACACCTCGTCGTCGAAGCGGAAGTTCGCTGCGCCGTCGGTGATGGGGTGGCGCTTCTCGCTCAGGTACAGATCGATCACGCCTTCTTGCCAGCGTGAGTGGCCGTGCTCCCACGCGCCGCCGATCACACCCTTGAACCAGTGCGGATCGTCGCCGCACACGGCGTCGTGCAGCGCGACGAGTCCGCCGCCGCGTGCGAGGTAGCGCTCGAGCAGCGCACGTTGTTCGCCGTGGATCGAGCCCGCATCGGCCGCGTACATCACGAGTACGTCGGTGCGCTCGAGCTGCGCGGCGCCGGGGAACTCGAGTGCGCTGTCGACCACGGCGCCTCGCTGTTCGAGCAGCGGCTTCCAATCTTGGACGAAGCGCGGATGGTCGTGCTGTCCAGGGCCGTGGGTCTTGGGGCCGCCGCGCAGGAAGATGCGCAGCGGCTGCGACTGCGCGAAGGACGGTGAGCAAGCCAGGAGGACGACGAACAGCGCAGCGATCCAGTGCCTCATGCGGCAAGTCTAGGGGCGTTTTGCGGCGGCGCCCAACGCGAGGACACGGCTAGAATCCGCGCCCCCGACGAACGCATGGCCGTCCACCTCTTCGCGACGCTCGACACCAAAGGCGACGAAGCGCAGTTCGTGCGCGCAGAGCTCGCTCGCCTGGGAATTGCGTGCGCTCTCGTCGATACCGGCTGTTTGGGCGAGGCCCGCGTCCGAGCCGACGTGACGCGCGAGGAGTTGTTCGCGGCCGCGGGCGCCGACCTCGCGAGCGTGCGCGAGAAGGCCGATCGCGGAGAGGCCGTGACTCTTGCGTCGCGCGGCGCCGAACGTGTGGCGCGGCGCGCTTTCGACGAAGGAAGATTGAGCGGTGTTCTTGGCATCGGTGGCGGCGCCGGCACGGCGATCGGAACCGCGGCGATGCGCGCGCTGCCGCTCGGCGTGCCGAAGTTGATGGTCAGCACGCTGGCCTCGGGCCAAGTCGCCCACTACGTCGGATCCAAAGACGTGATGATGCTGAACGCGGTGGTCGACATCGCCGGCCTCAATCGCATCAGCCGCGTCGTTCTGGCTCGAGCCGCGCAGGCGATGTCCGCCATGGCGCAGGCGGGGCCGGTGGCGCAATCGAAGGGCGATCGACCGCTGATTGCGGCGAGCATGTTCGGCGTGACCACGCCGTGCGTCGAACGCGCTCGCGCCGAACTCGAGGCCGCGGGCTACGAAGTGCTCGTGTTCCACGCGACCGGCAGTGGGGGACGCACGCTCGAGTCGCTCGTCGAAAGCGGGCTCATCGCCGGCGTGCTCGACATCACCACGACGGAGTTGGCGGACGAGCTCGTCGGCGGAGTCCTCAGCGCTGGCCCCGAGCGGCTGACGGCCGCGGCGCGCGCTGGCGTTCCGCAGGTTGTGTCCGTCGGCGCGCTCGACATGGTCAACTTCCACGGCCCGGAAACCGTGCCGAGCAAGTTCGCGCAGCGCACGTTCTACCGGCACAACGCGCACGTCACGTTGATGCGCACGACGCCCGAGGAGTGCCGTCAACTCGGGCGCGAAATCGGCCGCAAGCTGAGCGGCGCCAGCGCGCATTCTGCGCTGCTCTTCCCGTTGCGCGGCGTGTCCGCGATCGACCGCGAAGGCCAGCCCTTCGACGATCCTGCGGCGCGCGTGGAACTGCTCGCCGGCCTCGAGGAAACCCGCGGCGGCACGGAGCTCGTCAAAGTCGACGCGCACATCAACGACCCAACCTTCGCGATCAGCGCGGCTCGACGGCTGCTCGAGCTGATGGCGCGCGCTCCCGTACACCCAACTGCCAGACACTAGCCCCCATGAAATCCACTCTTTGGTCCGTGTGTGCGTTGTTGGCTCTGGGACTGTCCGCGTGCAGCGGGGACACCTCGAGTCCGACCCCGAGCGGCGCAACGACCGCGAGCGCGTCCAAGCCCTCGATCAAGATCTGGTGGTTCCAGTGGGACCCGGCCACGGGGCTGCAGGAGTTGGGCCGTGAATTCGAGAGCGAAACGGGGATCGCGGTTGAGGTGCAGCAGATCCCGCTCGCTTCGTACCAGGAGAAGGTGTTCCTCGAGTTCGGCGGCTCGCGCACGAACTTCGACATCGTCATCGGCGACAGCCAGTGGATCGGCCGCGGCGCGAGCAGCGGTTTGTATGTCGAGCTGACGGACTGGCTGCCGACGGTGGTCGACCTCGCGACGATCCATCCGCGCGCCGCGAAGTATCTGTGTGAATACCCCGAGGGCAGCGGGCGCTGGTACGCGGCGCCGTGCGAAACGGACGCCGTCGGTTTGGCGTACCGCAAGGATTGGTTCGAAGACCCCGCGGAGCGCAGCGCGTTCCAAGCGCGCTTCGGCCGCGAGCTGAGCGTGCCGGCGACCTACGAAGAGTTCCGCCAAGTCGCGGAGTTCTTCCAGCGGCCGGATGCGAAGCGCTACGGCTGCGCCATGCCGAGCGACCGCAACTACGACGGTTTGACCATGGGCGTGCAGAACTTGCTGTGGGCCTTTGGCGGCAGGTGGAAGGACGAGGCGTCGAACAAGGTCGTCGGCCATCTCGACACGCAGGGCACGATCGACGCCATCGAGTTCTACAAGACGCTGATGAAGCTCGGGCCCAAGGGTTGTGAGCGCCTCGACTACGGCCAGGTGCTCGAGAGCTTCACCAATGGCTCGACGGCGATGATCCTCAACTACTTCGCCTTTTTCCCAGGGATCCAGGCGCAGTTCGGCGACAAGGTCGGATTCGCGGTCGTTCCGTCGCACGAAGGTCGCCGCGTCGCTTCGTTGGGCGGTCAGGGGCTCTCGGTGTCGGCCAAGATCCCGCGCGAACAACAGGAGCACGCCAAACGCTTCATCGCCTGGTTCTTGCAGCGCCGCGTCCAGGAGCGCTGGATCACCAAACCCGCTGGTTTCACCGCCAACTCGGAAATTCTCGCCAGCCCCGAGTTCCGCGCGAAGACTCCGTACAACGCACCGTTCGCCGACTCCGTCGACGCCATGCGCGACTTTTGGAACGTGCCCGCCTTCAACAAGCTGCTGGCCGTCACGCAGCGCTACGTGGGCATGGCCGTCGACGGCGAAATGCCGACTGCCGAGGCCCTGAAGAAGCTCGCGCTCGAGAAGGAACGGATTCTCAAGGAAGAGGGCCTGCTGTAGGCGGCGCTGCTCAACGTTGACGCAGTCAGCGAACACGGCGAGATGAACAGCAGCGCGCAGACCGGCCGCGGACTGGCGTGGGCGCTCGTCGGGCCGACGCTGGCGCTGCTGGTCGCCTTCAACATCTTTCCGCTCGTCTACAACATCGTCTCGAGCTTCACGAATGCGGAACTGATCGGCGGCGCGTGGCGCTCGGTCGGCGGCGCGAACTACGCACGCGTGTTCGAGGACGAGCTCTTCGCTGGCGCGCTGCGCCGAACGGCGCTTTTCGTGGTGTGCGCGGTGTCCGTCGAGCTCGCGCTGGGCTTCGTCCTGGCTCTCACGCTGCAGCGCGACTTCAAGGGCAAGCAGGTCGTGCTCACGACCTTGCTGATTCCGATGATGCTCTCGCCCGCCGTGATGGGGCTGTACTGGAACCTGGTGCTCAACGGCAACTACGGCGTGGTCAATCAAGCGCTCTCCGCGCTCGGTTTCGACCCGCCGCAATGGCTCACGGACCGCGACTACAAATTCTGGTCGATCCTGCTGATCGACGTGTGGATGTGGACGCCGTTCATGATGTTGATCGCGCTCGCCGGGCTGAATTCGATTCCCACATCGATCTACGAGGCTGCGCAGATCGATCGCGCCAGCCCGTGGAAGGTCTTCACGCGCATCACGCTCCCGATGTGCGCGCCGGTGCTCGGACTCGCGGTGTTGTTTCGCGCGACCGACGCGCTGAAGCAGTTCGACCTCGTGATGGCGGTGACCGGTCCCAACGACGCTGCGACGCAGACGCTCTCGACGCTGCTGTACCAAGTCGTGTTCCGCGACGGCAGCGTCGGGCTCGGCGCCGCGTTCTCGTGCGTCATCCTGGTGCTGGTGATCGCGCTCGCGACCGTGTTCACGCGCTACATCGACCGTGTGCAGTCGAAGGACGTGAACGCGTGAAGCTCGTGCGCTGGTTCGTGCTCCTGGCGTACCTCGCGCTCGCGGCTGCGCCGCTCGCGTGGATGGCGCTTTCCTCGCTCAAGCGCCGCGACGACACGATTGCGCCGCACGCGAAGTTCCTCCCGGCCTCCTCAGCCGTCGACGACTCCGCTTCGCCGTGGTTCGAGGCGACGCTTGCGGCTTACCGCGATCTCGGCGCCGTTCACGCCGGCGCGCAGGAGAGCTTCCTCGGTCACTTGGGAAGTTCCGTCGTGATCGGCTTGCTCTCGACCGTCGCGTCCGTCGCGCTTGGAACTTGCTGCGCGTACGGCTTCAGCCGTTTCCGCGTCCCGGGTGCAAAAGACTGGCTGTTCTTCGTGCTCTCCACGCGCTTCCTGCCTCCGCTCGCGGTCGTGGTGCCCGTGCTCATCATGTACCGCGCGCTCGACTTGCAGGGCACGCACCTGGGCCTGATCGTGCTCTACACGGTCTTCAACCTGTCGCTCGCGGTGTGGTTGATGAAGGGTTTCCTCGACGAAATCCCGCGCGCCTTCGAGGAGGCGGCGCTCGTCGACGGCTACTCGCGCGGCCAGGCGTTCTTGCGCGTCGTGTTGCCGGAAGCGCGCACCGGCATGGCGGTGACCGCGGTGTTCTGCCTGATCTCGGCCTGGAACGAGTACGGCTTCGCCATGACGCTCAACAGCTCCGGCGCAGTGACGGTTCCGGCGTACTTCGCCGGCCTTCAAGGCAACATCGAGGGCATGCCTTGGCCGCAGATCGCGGCCGGAGCGTTGGTGTTCGTGGCGCCGATCACGGTCTTCACGGTGCTCGTACGCAAGAGTCTGCTGCGCGGCATGACCTTCGGGACCATCAAGCAGTGAGCGCGCGCGAGAAGTACGTGCTGCTGGGCATGGCGTGCGGCGTCGCCGTGATGTTGCAGCCGTGGTGGGAGGGCGGACTGCGCGTCGGCTTCTTCGCGACCGCGCTCTTCACCGTGCTGCACATCGTCGTCGCACACTTGCCGGAGAAGCGCGCGTGAGCTTCCTCCAGCTCGAGAAGTTGAGGAAGGTCTGGCCGGGCGGCGCGGTCGCCGTGAACGGCGTCGAGCTCGCCGTTGCGCGCGGCGAGTTCGTCGTGTTGCTGGGGCCGTCGGGCTGCGGCAAGACCACCACGCTGCGCATGGTCGCGGGCCTCGAACTGCCGAGCGGCGGGACGATTCGGCTCGACGGGCGCGACATCACGCGACTTCCGGCCTCAGAGCGCGACATCGGCATGGTGTTCCAGTTCTACGCGCTCTATCCGCATCTCACGGTTGCGGAGAACATCGCCTTCCCGCTCGAGTGCGCTGGTGTGCCGCGCGCGGAGCGACTGGCGCTCGCGCGCGCGCTCGCCGAACGGCTCGAGCTCACAGCTTTGTTGGAGCGCCGGCCGCGTGCGTTGTCAGGCGGCGATCAACAACGCGTGGCGCTGGCGCGTGCGATGGCGCGCAAGCCGGCCGTGTGGCTGATGGACGAACCGCTGGGCACGCTCGATTCTGCGCGCCGCGCCGAGATGTGCGACTTTCTGCGCGCGCAACAGCTCGAGCACGGCGTCGCGACGGTCTACGTCACGCACGACCAAGACGAGGCGATGCGGTTGGCCGATCGGATCGTCGTCATGTCGGCGGGCGAGATCCTTCAGGTCGGGCCGCCGCACGAGGTTTACGACGAGCCCGCGGGGCTGTTCGTCGCGCGGTTCGTCGGCAGCCCGGGCATGAACTTGCTCGAGGCGCGCTCGACCGGGCGAGCACTCGAGCTCGCTGGTGCTCGCGCTGCTCTGCATTTCGCGCGCGAAGTGGCGCCGGGCAACGTCGTCCTAGGCTTGCGTCCGGAGTACGTGCGGCTCGCGGCGAGCGGCGTGCTGACCGGTCGTGTGGCGCTCGACGCCTTTATGGGGTCGCACCGCTACGTGCATGTGGAGACTCCGGCCGGACGAGTGGTCGCGCTGGCGTCCATCGATGCGCCGTCCGCGCAGGGCGAGCAGGTTGGCCTCGAGTTCGACCTTCGCGGCGTGCGACTGTTCGATCCCGCGAGCGGGAGTCGGATCGCATGAGCGCACTCGAACTCCGCGGCGTGAGCAAACGTCTGGGCGCCGTGCAGGCGCTGAGCGACGTCTCGTTCGAACTTGGCGCGCACGAATTCCTCGTCGTCCTCGGACCCACCGGCGCCGGCAAGACGACCTTGCTGCGCACCGTCGCTGGCCTCGAAACGCCGGACAGCGGCGTGCTGCGGCTGGGCGGCGTCGATGTTGCGCAGCGCGCTCCGGCCGAACGCGACGTCGCGCTCGTGTTCCAGAACTTCTCGCTCTATCCGAGCAAGACCGTGCGCGAGAACCTCGCTTTTCCGCTGCTCGCGCCGGGGCGGCGGCTCGCTGCGGCGGAGGTCGACGAACGTGTGCGCTGGGCCGCCCAGTTGCTGCGCATCGAGCGCCTGCTCGAGCGCCCGGCGCGCCAGCTTTCCGGCGGCGAGATGCAACGCGTCGCGATCGGTCGCGCGATCGTGCGGCGGCCGCGGCTGTTCCTGATGGACGAGCCGCTCACCAACCTCGACGCGAAGCTGCGCGAAGAGCTGCGGGTCGAACTGCGCGAGCTGGCGCGACGCCTGGAGACGCCCGTGCTGTGGGTCACGCACGACGCGGCCGAGGCGCTCTCGATGGCCGACCGAGTCGCCGTGCTCTCGCACGGCCGCATCCTGCAGCTCGACACGCCGCGCACGGTGTACCTGCGGCCTGTTTCCCCGCTCGTGG
Organism: Planctomycetota bacterium; assembly: GCA_016795325.1. Lineage (GTDB taxonomy): Bacteria > Planctomycetota > UBA1135 > UBA1135 > WYBT01. Next base: position 157,691 of record JAEUHY010000043.1, on the reverse strand, counting down.
CGCGTCAGCTCGGTTCGCCGCCGATTAACTTGATCGAGGTGCGACGCGACGAGGCGGGCTGGCGCTTGCCCAGCGGCGAGCCGTGTTGCTCCGCTGCGGGCGACGCACCGCGCGAAGCGCTGCTCGGTTTCCGTCCGGAGCACGTTCGACTCGAAGGCGGATCGAGCGATGCGGTGGTCGAGCTCGTCGAGCACCTCGGTCCGCAGCAGGTCGTCGTGCTGCGCTGGGGCGGGGCCACCGTGCACGCTGCCGTTCCATCGAGTGTTGACGTGGCGGTCCACCAACGCGTGCGTCCGACCGTCGCGGCCGAGCACTGCCTCGTTTGGCCGCGGTGATGGTTGTACGGTGCCAGAGCAATTTGCACCACGCCTCCGGTGCGCCTCGCGCACCGGAGGCGTGGTGCAAATTGCTCTGGCACCGTACAACCATCCGACCATGATTCACCACGTCGTCCTGCTCAAACTCCGCCGCGACATCACGACCGAACGCGTCAAGGAAGTCTTCGCCCAGATCGGGAGCATGAAGGCGCACATCCCGGGGCTGAAGAGCTACCACCACGGGCCGTACTCGTCGCCCGAGGGCCTCAACAAGGGGTTCACGCACGGCTTCACGATGACGTTCGACAACGCGGCGTCGCGCGACACGTACCTGTGGCACCCCGAGCACGAAAAGGTGAAGGCCGCGGTGCTCGGGTGTTTGGACGGCGGACTCGACGGCGTCGTGGCGTTCGATTTCGAGAGTTGAACCGCGCGCCGCGCGCGCAGGAGTCAGACGATGACCACGGCACGAAACGACCTCGCGCGACACCTGTCGCTGGCCGTGTTGCTGGCGAACGCGGCGCATGCCCAAGAACAGCTCGAGTTCGAGCGCAGTCAGCTCTCGAGCGACTTCACGTGCGAGGGCGCCAACTTCGGCGACCTCAATCGCGATGGTGCGGCAGACATCGTCGCTGGTCCGTACTGGTACGCCGGCCCGGATTGGAAGACGCGTCACGAGCTCTACGAGCCCAAGTCCTTCGACCCGCTCGCGTATTCGGACAACTTCTTCGCTTGGTGCGAAGACTTCGACGCCGACGGATGGCTCGATGTGCTGGTCGTGGGCTTCCCGGGCAAGGAAGCCTTCTGGCTGCGCAACCCGCTGAGCGATGCGACGCGCGGCGCCTCGCACTGGGAGCGCTTTCCCGTTCATCCGAGCGTCGACAACGAGTCGCCGGCCTTCGTCGACCTCACCGGCGACGGAAAGCGCGAGCTCGTCTTCCACGCCGCAGGTCAGTTCGGCTGGGCTTCGCCGCTTGCCGATCCGCGCGCGCCGTGGAAGTTCAACGCGCTCTCGACTCCGTTCCGCATCGGCGCGTTCACGCACGGCCTGGGCGTCGGCGACGTAAGCGGCGACGGGCGCGCCGACGTGCTGTGGCGCGAAGGTTGGTTCGAGCAGCCCGCGCAACTGAGCGACGCGCCCTGGCGCTTCCACGAGTTCAAGTTCTCCGAGCGCGAGGGCGGCGCGCAGATGTTCGCCTACGACGTCGACGGCGACGGAGACAACGACGTGATCACTGCGCTCGCGGCGCATCACTTCGGCTTGTCGTGGTTCGAGCACGTGCGCGACAGCGGCGCAATCACGTTCCGCGAACACCGCATCATGGACGAAGAGCCCGCGGGCAACGCGCACGGTGTCTGCTTCTGCGAGCTGCACGCGCTGGACCTCGTCGACATCAACGGCGATGGGCTGCGCGACATCGTGACGGGCAAACGCTGGTGGTCGCACGGACCGCAGGGCGATCCACAGCCGGGCTCGAATTCGGTCACGTACTGGTTCGAGCTGCGCCGCAGCGCAGAGGGCGCGGAGTTCATTCCGCACTTGGCGAGCGAAGATTGCGGCGTCGGCGTGCAAGTGGTCGCGGGCGACATCAGCGGCGACGGCAAGCCCGACATCGTGGTGGGCAACAAGCGCGGCGTGTTCGCGCTCGTGCAAGGCGTGAAGCCGCGCATCGGCGCGAGCGGTCCGCCGACCTTCGACTTCGAGTCGGGCGATCTGCGCGGCTGGATGCTCGAGGGCGACGCGTTCGTGGGCCAGCCGGTGCGCGGCGACACGGTTGCGGTGCGCGGGCGCGAGCCGAGCCGCCACGCGGGCGCATACTGGATCGGCGGCTACGAGAAGCTCGGCGACGATGCGAAGGGCACGCTGACCTCAGACCCCTTCGAGGTCACCGCGCCGTTCGCGAGCTTCCTGGTCGGCGGCGGCGGCCACGACACGACCTGCGTGGAGATCCTGTCCGCGAGCGACGGCCGCAAGTTGTTCACCACGTCAGGCGCAAACTTCGAGAGCATGCAGCGCGTCGTCGCGGATCTACGCACCGAAGTCGGCGCCCGAATTCGCATCCGCATCGTCGACAAGCAGGCCGGCCACTGGGGCCACATCAACTTCGACGACTTCCAGTTCCATCGCACGAAGCCCGATTTCGCGCGCGACCCGAAGATCCCGCAGATCTTCCCGCCCGATCGCGTCGAACACGCCGGACTGCGGCCCGACGAAGCTCGCGCAGCGATGAGCGCGCCGCCTGGATTCCACGTCGATCTCGTAGCCGCCGAGCCCGACGTTCATCAACCGATCGCGTTCACTTTCGATGATCACGGTCGACTGTGGGTCGCCGAGGCTTTCGCCTACCCCAATCGCGTCGCGGGCGACAAAGGGCCTGACGACATCGTCGTGTTCGAGGACACAGACGGCGATGGCGCATTCGAAAAGCGCACGGTGTTCGCTAGCGGACTGAATCTCGTCAGCGGTCTCGAGGTCGGCTTCGGCGGTGTGTGGGTCGGCGCGGCGCCCTACCTGCTTTTCATCCCCGATGCCGATGGAGATTTGGTCCCCGACGGAGCGCCGAAGGTGCTGCTCGACGGTTGGGGCTACGAAGACACGCACGAGACCCTCAACGCGTTCACGTGGGGGCCCGACGGTTGGCTCTACGGCTGCCACGGCGTGTTCACGTACTCGAACGTCGGCAAGCCCGGCGCGCCGGAGGCCGAGCGCGTCAAGCTCAACGCGGGTGTTTGGCGCTATCACCCGCAGCGCCATGAGTTCGAAGTCTTCGCGTGGGGCACGTCGAACCCTTGGGGCATCGATTTCGACGCGAACGGACAAGCGTTCATCACCGCGTGTGTGATTCCGCACCTCTTTCACGTGATCCAAGGCGGCCGCTACGAGCGCCAGGCGGGCGAGCACTTCGACAAGTACGTCTTCAGCGACCTGAAGACCATCGCCGACCATCGTCACTACGTCGGCGGCGATCCTCACGGCGGCAATCTGCGCTCCGACTCGGCGGGTGGCGGTCACGCGCACTGCGGATTGGCGATCTACAGCGGCGAGAGCTGGCCAGCGGAATACCGCGGCGGGCTTTTCTTCGGCAACGTGCACGGCAACCGCATCAACCACGACCGCGTCGAGCGCAAAGGCTCGGGCTTCGTCGGCAAGCATGCGGACGACCTGCTCGTCGCGAACGACCGTTGGTTCCGCGCCATCAATTTCAAACAGGGACCGGACGGCGCGCTCTACTTCATCGATTGGTACGACAAGCAGGCCTGCCACTGGACCGAGAACGAGCGCTGGGATCGCACCAACGGCCGCATCTACCGCCTCCGCTACGGTGAGCGTGCGCGTGCCGTCGACTGGCGTCTCTCGAGCGCCTCGGCCGATCCGGCGAGCAACAACGCGGCGCGCATGTTCAGCGGCGATGAAGCCTTCGTTCGATGCGTGCGCCGGCAGATTCAGGAACGCGGCGCCGCCAGTCTGCTCGACGTGCCGCTGCGCCAACTGGACCAGTCCAACGCACAGCAGGTGCTCCGTGCGTTGTGGTCCTTGCACGCCGCCGGCCGCTTCGACGAACGGACCGCGCGCAGCTTCATGGCGAGTCCGCACGAGTACGTGCGAGCTTGGAGCATCCAGCTCGAGCTCGAGGACAAACAAGCTTCGCCGCAGACGCTCGCCGAGTTCGAGCGTCTGGCCGAAAACGATCCGTCTCCCGTCGTGCGTCTGTACCTCGCCTCCGCGTTGCAGCGCCTGCCGCTCGACTCGCGTTGGGGTGTCGCCGAACGGCTCGCGCGCCGGGCCGACGACGCCGACGACCACAACATCCCGCTGCTGCTTTGGTACGGCGTCGAGCCGCTGGTCGCGACGGACCTCACACGCGCGTTGAAGCTGGCGCGCGAGGCGCAGATTCCGCTGCTTGCGAAGTTCATCGTGCGGCGTGCGGCGGCGGAAGCTCGCCTGCACGGCGGTCTCGTCGACGCGCTCGCCCGCGAGACCGATGCAGCCCAGCTCGAACGCATGCTCGAGGTGACAGCCGCCGAGCTCGACAAGCAGCGCGGACTGCGCGCTCCGTCGTCGTGGGCGAGCGCCTGGAGTCAGCTTGCGGCGCACCCCGCCGCGCGTGTGCGCGAGCTGAGCGCGCGCGTGGCGCTTCATTTCGGCGATCCGGCTCAGGCGCCCGCGCTGCGTGCGTACGCGCTCGACCGTGCGCTCGACGCAGCGCAGCGCGAGAGCGCGCTCGAGTTGCTCGCGCGTCTGGACGATCGCGAGTTGCCCAAGCTCCTGCGCGGTTTGTTGGACGACGAGGAGCTGCGTGGAGCGGCGATCCGCGCGCTCGCGGACTTCGGCGCTGACTCCGACGCGGCCGCGCTGCTTGCCATCTATCCGAAGGCCACGGCGCCGCAACGGCGCGACGTGCTCGCCACGCTGTCGTCACGGGCTGCGTTCGCGCGCGCGTTGGTCGAAGCCATCGCATCCGGCGCCATTCCGCGCGCTGATGTCGGCGCGTTCCTCGCGCGCAAGCTCGAACAACTCGGCGACGAAGAGCTCACGCGGCGCCTGGGCGAGGTGTGGGGCGTCGTGCGCTCGAGCGGCGCGGAGCGGCGCACGCGCATCGAGGCGCTGAAGTCGAGGCTCGGCGCCGAGCTGCACGCGGCGGATCTCGCGCGCGGTCGCGAGGTCTTCGCGCGCACCTGCCAGCAGTGCCACACGCTCTTCGGCGTCGGCGGCGCGGTCGGCCCCGACCTGACCGGCGCCAACCGCGCCGACCTCGAGTACCTGCTCTCCAACGTGCTCGACCCCAACGCGGTGATCGGCGCCGAGTACCGTGCGACGCTCGTGTGGACGCACGAGGGACGGCTGGTGAGCGGCGTCGAGCGCGGCAGCAACGACTCGACGGTCGTACTCGTCACGGAGAACGAGACCGTGCACGTCGCGCGCAGCGAGATCGAGCAGCTGCGCGTCAGCGAACTCTCGACCATGCCCGAGGGTTTGCTCGAGACGTTGAACGACAGCGAGATCCGCGACCTCGTTGCGTACCTGCAGAGCCCGACTCAAACCCTGCTGCGCGCGAGCCCCGCGACGGCGCATCAGTTCTTTGACGGCCGCACGCTCGCCAACTGGACCGGCGCCGACTGCTGGCGCGTGGAAGATGGCGAAATCGTGGGCAAGACCTCGGGTCTCGCGCACAACGAGTTCCTCAAGTCGAGCCTCGAGCTCGGCGACTTCGACTTGCGATTCGAAGTGCGGCTCGTCGCGGACGCGGGCAACTCCGGCGTGCAGTTCCGCAGCCGCGTCGTCGACGGCGGCGAAGTCGCGGGTTACCAGGCCGACATCGGCCCGGGTTGGTGGGGCAAGCTCTACGAGGAGCACGGCCGCGCCGTGCTGTGGGCCAAGGATCACGAGGGCGCAGTCGTGCGCGACGGTTGGAACCGCTACCGCATCGAAGCGCGTGGCTCGCGCGTGCGCACCTGGATCAACGACCAACCGTGCGTCGACCTCGACGATCCGCAGGGCGCGCGCCGCGGCGTCGTGGCGTTGCAGTTGCACTCGGGTGGAGCGACCGAGATCCGCTTCCGCCGCTTCGAGTTGCGCGTGCTCGAGTGAGCCGCGCGCGCGGCGCCTAGAACACGCTTGGCAGACGGAACATGGCTTCGAGCGCGAGGGCGCCGAGGGAATTCGCGCGCGCTGCCGTCCACGCAACGGCCACCAGCCGCGCGAGCTGCTCAGGGCTCTGGAAGAACTCCGCTGCATCGAGCGTCTGTTGGTCGAGCTTGCCGCTGGCCTTCAGCGCCGCGAGCACTTCGGCGCGCTCCATGGCCTTGATGCGCTTGGTTGTCGCGTAGTCGAACTTTGCTTCGCCCCAGTGATGCCGCAGCGCGTGCAGGAAGCGCGTTCCGAAGGGGCCTTCGACGGGCGCCGCCGCGAGCTGCTCCGCTCCGGACGCGACGGCTGACCACGCATCGGCCGTCAAACGCACGGGGCCGGCGAGGATTCCCTCGTTGTGTCGGGCTCGCCACGCGTCGGCGACCTTGACGGCGAGCTCCGTGGGGTCGCTGCATCCGCGCGCTACGGCGCGCGAAGCTTCGTCCACGCATGCGTGCGTGACCAGCGCTTCGCCGAGTTCGGGTTGGTCGAGTTGCTTGAGCGTCTGCGTGAGCGCGTAGTCGAACGGCGTGCCGCCCCACTCCTTGCGCAGCGCCCGCACGAACTTGGCGCCGTACGTGTCGACGTTCGGATTCGCCTTGCTCTTCGCCTTCGGCGGCCGTTCGCGCTTGGCGGTCTGAGGCGGCGGCGCGCTGTCCGCTTGGTTCCACTGCGCCCAGTTCGCCTGCGTGCGGCGCCACGAGCGCGCGAGCTCCCGGGCGAGCTCTTCGGGATCCTCCAGCGTCGCGAGCCGTTTGAGCGTGCCGAAGTCCGCGACGGTGAGCTTGCGCAGTTGCTCCATCAGCGCCGCCCGCTCGAGTCCCTTGATGCGCCTCGCCGTGGCGTAGTCGAACGGCGTTCCGCCCGCGTGCTCCCGCAGGGCGCGGAGGAAGCGCGCGCCGAAGGCTTCGCTGGGCTCCGAGGAACTCATGCCACCAAGCTACGGTAGATTTCCGCGGAGGTTGCGGCGCGGCGCACCTTGCCGGGGCGCAAGCGCCCAAAAAATGCGCGAGGCCCGCGGCGATGGTTCGCCGCGGGCCTCGCGCAGAACAACTGGAGTCAGCGTTGGCTCAGCGAGCGCCGAGCACGCGGGCGTAGCGGAAGTAGACCTCGAGGCACAGCACGCCGAGCGCGGTGGTGTACACGCGTCCGCCGGCGTAGCCCCACGGGTCGACCTTCGCGTCCCACGAGCCCTTCTCGTCGCCTTCCTTGCGCTGCGACTTCACGACCGCCTGCTCCATGGCCGACTTCCACTTCGACCAGTGCGGGTCGCCCATCTGGTACATCGCGTACGAGCCGTAGTACCAGTAGTAGAAGTCCGTGCCTTCCTTGGCCTTGGGGTCCGCGTCCCACTTGGGCAGCGCCTTGGCCATCAGTTCGGCGTGCTTCTCCATCATCGGCGTGGTCTTGGGGTCTTGGCCCATGAACACGCGGCAGAGCAAACCGACGGCCGTCATCGACTCGCCGCGCTGCTCGTTGAAGTGGTCGTTGATGCGCGTCACGCGCGAGCTGGGCGTACCGACCGCGTCGTAACCCACGCGGCCCGTGCTCGTGTCCGTCGCTTCGTCGATCCAGGTCAGCGCGCCCGCGAACGACTCCTTGTCGATCTTGAGCTTGGCCTCTTCCGCGCTCTTGAGCGCGAACACCATCCAGCCCGTGACCGAGGTGTCGTTCTCGCCGGTCGGCGGCTGCGAGTAGCGCCACGCGCCGTACGGATTGCGCGCGCTCATGATGAACTCGACGCCCTTCTGGGCCGAGCCCTTCAGCGCGGGCGATTGCGAGAAGTAGTACGCCTCGCACATCGCCAGCGAGGCGATCGCGTGGTTGTAGATGAAGGCGTGGCCGATACGACCGCCGAACAGGCCGTTGTCGATGTCCTGCTCGTCCTTGAGCCACTTGATGCCGCGCGCGACGTTCTCCTTGTACGGACCTTCGCGGGTGGTGTTGCCGTCACCCATGAACGCGAGCAGCGCCAAACCCGTCATGCCGACGTTGTTCGACTCTTCGCCGACGTCCGAGCAGGTCGTCGGTCCGATCTTGCCGCAGTTCTCGACGTAGTCCTTGGCCTTCCAGGTGCCTTCGGCCGACTGGTGCCACTTGAGCCACTCCAGGCCGTCCTTGAGCGCCTGCTCGACGCCCGCGCCGCCGCGCGCCTTGAGGTTCTTGCGACCGCCGAAGCGTCCGCCGAACTTGCCGCCGGCGCCGCCACCGATGCCGATCACATCGTTGAAGGCCTTGCTGTCGAAGGGCGAGTCCGCGCTGAAGTCGGGGTCACCGACCACCGACTCGGCGTCTTCGTTGGTGTCTTCCTCGTTGTGGTCCGACACTTCCGCGTCCTTGAGGACCGGCTCTTCCGTCGGCTCTTCTTCGAGCTCTTCGGGCTCCTCTTCCGGCGGGTCCTCGAAGACCTCTTCGGGCGCCTGGTCGAGCGTTGCCTTGATCTCGGTCGTGGGGGCCTTGGAGAACTTGTCCCACGGGATGGCCATGCAGATCAGCACGATGATCACGTGCGCTGCCGCCGAGATCGCCAACCACGGCGCCCGGCCCATCCAGTCGTAGAGGACGTCGTTGAACGTCTGCTCACGTTCCCAGGGCTTGGGAAGCGAGGTCTCCAGGTTGAGGTTGGCTAGGTCGGACTGCTCGTTGGCCATCGATTCGCTCCGATGCGCGCCGGGAGGGCTCGCCAGGGCCCGAAAGGGCCGCGGCGGACGTCCCCAGGCGGGGCGGAAGGCTGCAAGAGGGGGTGGGTCAGTGTCGGCTGGGCTCGAACCTGCCCGGACGGGGCAAGCAGAGCGTCGGCCGACCGGGGGCTAACGCAGGGCTTTCAGGGGGGTTCAGAGTATATCCACGTCGCCGCGCTGGTCGACGCTTCCGGGCGGGCGAACCTGAGCGAGCGGGCCTCAGCGCTCCGCGGTCTGGCCGAACAGCTCCGGCGGCCAGACGTAGGCGCCCTCGAGCATCTTCGAGAGCTCGCGGTCGCGCCGGTACTGCCCTTGGTTCGCCAGCAAACGTCGGCGGATCTGCTCTTGCGTCCGTGGCGTGTTGAAGTCGAGCATCGGCTCGGCGCGCTTGACGTTGGCCAGGACGACGAAGCCGATCAACTCGCCGTCGCGCCGCTGTCCGATCGGGGCGCTGACGTCGCCGGGGGCCGCGGTGGCGAGGAATTCGTACACCTCGGGCAACGCGGTCTCGATCTGCTTGAGCGCGAGCCCGCGTTCCCAGCCGTCCTTGGCCTTAGTCAGCGACTGCGAGCGCTCGCGCACCAGTTCCGTGAACGACCGGCCGGCGCGCGCCGCCGCGACCGCGTCGTCCGCCTTGGCCTTGGCCGCGGCCACGCCCCCGGAACCGTCGGCGGAGATGAACAGGTTCTGGAAATCGACGGTGCCCGGCGCGAGCTCGGTCAGCGGCGCACGCTCGAACTCGAACAGGATCCGCCCCGGCCGCATGTAGCGATCGACCGTCAGACGGCCGGTCGACTTGGGTTGCTGGCCCTCGACCGCCATGCCCCAGAGCTGGGCGTAGACGCCGCGCTGGGTCATCTCGCGCAGGCCGGTCGGGTCGAGGTTGCTGCGCCGGAGTTGCTCGCCGAGGTCGACGATGCCTCCCGAGGCCTTGATGTTGCTTTGGATCTCGTCGTCGACGTAGCGCTTGATCAGCGCCTCCTCGTACCCCAGTTCGCGTCCGCCCTGCTCCATCAGCAACTGGCGCACGCGGCTCGCGAACGTTTCGCGGAACGCGCGCTCGCGCTCCTGCTGCGTGGTGTAGGGCCGGTTGTCGCGGCGCAGGTCGTCGATGAAGTCGCGCAGCGTGACCACCTGGTCGTTCACGACGAACTGCACGCCGTTGATCGACTGCGGAGTCGGCGCGTCGCTGCGCGGCGGTCGGGCCGGCGTCGGGGCGTCCTGGGCCGGCGTTGCCGGGGCGTCCTGGGCGGGCGTCGCCGGAGCGGCCGTGCCTTCGCCTTGCTGCGGAGCGGGGGGCGCCTGGACGGCTTGGAAGGCGGCCAGCAGCAGGGCGAGGTGCGACATGGGGCGCGATTGTCGGCGCGGGCGCGTCGCGCGGTCAAGGCGTCGAGCTCCAGCGAACGCGGAGCGCCAGCACTTTCCGAGCGCGGCCGATACGGCGACACTTGTGCTGCCCGGTGGCTCGCCGCCTTCCCGAGGTGGAGCCGGAACGCTCCGCCAGCGGTGCGAAGCCACGGCGCTCTTCCCGCCCGCCGCATGCTCGCCAAGACGCTGCTTCTCGCACTCAGCTTCGCTCAGGTTCAGGCTCCGGACGAAGCCGCGCTCGCCGCCGGACTCGCGGAATTGCGCGCCCACCTCAGCGCGGGGCGTTGGGCGCCCGCGCAGGCGCAAGCGCGCCTGTTGATCGAGCAGCATCAAGCGCAGCCGTACATTTGGCGCAATCTGCCCGCCTTGCGTGACGCGCTCGAGTGGAGCGCCTTCTCGAGTTCGTACCGCGCGCCTGCGCCGAAGGATGTCGTCAGCGGCGACTTGCTGTTCTACAGCGACTCGGGCGGCAACGCGCGGGTGCGCTACTCGCCAGAGCAATTGGCGGACTTCCGCGATCCGTCCGACGATCCGTCCGACGATCCGTCCGACACTCCCTACGGTCCGCTGGTCCACGCGGGGGCCTTCGCAGGCGGCTACACGGTCGATGTGCGCGGCGAATCGTATGCGTGCGAACCGGGGGAGAAGTCGCTCGAGTTCATCGTGCCGGCCTTCAGCATCGAGGACGGCGACGGCAACTGGACGCGCATCTTGTGCGGCACAGCGGAACGGCCGGACACTGAGAAGACCGCGCCCGCGCCCGGCATCGGACCCATTGCCGAGTATTCCGGTCTGGACGCGAGCTGGAGAACTCTGACGGCGCGCGACACATCGCCGTGCGTCAAGGGCAATCCGTACCGCATGCGCGCTGTCGTCGCCGAGTCGTCCATCACGGTCAGCTACAACGGCAAGCAGTTCTTCAGCGTGCAGCGGCCGGCGCGCAGTTTCGGCCGGCTCGCGATCCTGGGCTTTGGCGGCTTCGAGGAGCTCACCATCGAAGGCAAGTTCGAGGCCTCGTGGATCCAGGGGTTGCTCGACGCGCATGCGCAGACGGCCTGGAGCGAGTTCACGCGCAAGCTGCCGGAGTCCGCGCGCTTGCCCGAACGCCTGACTCCCAAGTCGTGCGGCGCACGGCTCGACCAGACCTTGCGATCCAGCCGCGATGTCCTGAAGGCCTTCGAGGCGCAGCGTAAGGCGCTGGCGGTCAACGCGGAGAACGACAAGGCCGCCGCGCGCGTCGCGCTCTACCTGCACGTGCTCGGCGAGTACGCGGAACTGGATCGCCTGCTCGACTAGCGCGCGCAGATGGGGCGCTTCACGCAGGAACTGGACCAGATCAACTCGACGCTCCACCGCGCGCGCCACGGGCCGTTGTGGGAGTCGCCGGCGCGCGTGGAGTCGGCGAACTTCGTCGTCACGACCGATCTCGACCTGCGGACGGCGCGCGAGCTCTCCGCGCTGCTCGAGAACTCCGTCGCTCGCTTTCAAGCGCGGCTGCGCCCGAACCTTCCGCGCGCCGCCGAGCGCGCGCGGGTGTTCGTGTTCTCCGGACGCCTGGGGTACGAGCGCTACCTTGCCGGTGCGCTCGGCGGAGACAACGAGAACACCGCCGGCGTGTACCACCCCGGACTGCGCCAACTGATCGTGTGGAACGCGCCCAAGCGCGGCGAGCTGTTCGACACCGTGCGCCACGAAGGTCTGCATCAGTTTCTCGATTCCTGGCTCGACGATCCGCCGGTGTGGCTGAACGAAGGACTCGCGGAGTACTACGAAAACGCGCAGTTCCAGCGCGGTGCGGCGAGCGAAATCCGGCCCCGCGCGCAGTACCTGGAGCTGCTCGTGGCCCGCGGTCCCGCCGCGCTGGACCTCGCGGCGCTGCTGCGCACGACTCCCGCGGCGTTCTACGAAGATCCGCCGCTGAACTACGCGCGCGCGTGGGCGTTCGTGCACTTCCTGCTCGGCTCAACGCGCGAGAACCGCGCGCTGTTCGACGCGCTGATCGAGGAACTTGCGGGCGGCGCAAGCGCGGACGCCGCGGTGAAGAAGATCTTCGCCACCGTCGACGTGAAGCTCCTCGAGGCCGCGTTGCACGAACACGTGCGCGCGCTGAAACGTTCGCTCTGAGCTTCGCGCTGCGCCTCAGCGCGCCGCGCCCGTGCGCGGTCCGGCGAGCAGCTGGTCGAGCCAGCGCGCCGAGGCCAGCGGCTCGCGGTGGCGCGGCGGAATGACGAGGTGCGCGACGCCGGTGCGGATCGGGCGGAAGTCGACCTTGCTGCCGGCGAGCGCGTGCTCGAGCGCGACGCGGTCCTTGAACTCGAGCACGTACACGTCGCCTCGGTGGCAGATGCGCGTGAGGCCGAGGTTGGTGGCGAGCGCGCGCAGGCGGAAGCTCTCGAGCAACGCGCGGGCCTCCGGCGGCGGGCGGCCGAAGCGGTCGCGCAGCAGCGACTCGACCTCGGCGGCGCTCTCGTCGGAGTGGATCGTCTCGAGTTGGCGCAGCACTTCGAGCCGCGCTTGTTGCGTGGGGATCCACGTCTCGGGCAGGAACGCCTTGAGGCCGAGTTCGAGCTCGACGCCGGCCGAAAGTTCGGCCTCGGTCGCCTCGCGGTCGGGGCCCAGGCCCTGGCGCACGCGCTCGACCGTCTGCTTGAGCAGGCGGCAGTACAGGTCGTAGCCGATCGCGGCGATGTGCCCCGATTGCTGCGGGCCGAGGATGTTGCCGGCGCCGCGCAGCTCGAGGTCCTTCATGCTGATCGCGAAGCCCGCGCCGAGGTGGTGCATCTCCTCGAGCGCCTTCAACCGATCGCGCGCGATCTGCTGCATGGGCTTGAGCGGATCGACGAGCAGGTAGCAGTACGACTTGTGCCCGCCGCGGCCGACGCGGCCGCGCAACTGGTGCAGCTCGCTCAGTCCGTAGTGATCCGCTTCGTCGATCAGGATCGTGCCTGCGGCCGGAATGTCGAGGCCATTCTCGACGATCGTCGTCGACACGAGCACGTCGACGTCGCCGCGCGCGAACGAGTCCATCACCTCGTCGAGCTCCTTGGCGTTCATCTGCCCGTGGCCGACGCCGTAGCTGCACTCGGGCACGCGCTCTTGGAGCGAGCGCGCGAAGGCGTGGATCGTGCTCACGCGGTTGTGCAGCACGAAAGCCTGGCCGCCGCGGTTCTTCTCGCGCAGCAGCACCTCGCGCACGAGGTCGGGGTTGTTGCGGTCGACGATCTTCGTCTCGATCTCCTGGCGGCCCGGCGGCGGCGTGGTGAGCGAGCTGATGTCGCGCACGCCGGCGAGCGACATGTGCAGCGTGCGCGGGATCGGCGTCGCTGAGAGCGCGAGCACGTCGATCATCTCGCGCATGCGCTTGAAGTGCTCCTTGTGCGTCACGCCGAAGCGCTGCTCCTCGTCGATGATCACCAGGCCCAGCGACTTGAACTTGACGTCTTTCGAGAGCAAACGGTGCGTGCCGATCGCGATGTCGATCTCGCCTTCGGAGATGGCCTTGAGGACGGCCTTCTCTTCCTTGCCGCTGACCGTGCGTGAGAGCGCGGCGACCTCGACGGGGAAGTCCGCCAGGCGCGAGCGGAAGTTGAGGTAGTGCTGGTGCGCGAGCACGGTCGTCGGCACGAGCACCGCGACCTGCGCGCCGGCGGCGGCGACGCGGAACGCCGCGCGGATTGCGATCTCGGTCTTGCCGAAGCCGACGTCGCCGCACAGCAGGCGATCCATCGGCCGCTCCGAGGCGAGGTCCTCGCCGATTTCGCCGTCCGCGTTGGCCTGGTCGGGCGTATCGACGTACGGAAACTCGGCGATCATCGTGCGCACGAGTTCGGGGTCGAACGGCCACGGCGTGCGGCGCTTGAGCTCGCGTTTGGCCTGCACCTCGAGCAGATCGCTGGCGAGGTCGAACAGCGCGCGTTCGACTTTCTCGCGCCGCTTGCGGAACGATTGGCCGCCGATCTTGTCGAGCGAAGGCGCCGCGCCGCCGCCGATGTAGCGCTGGACGAGGTCGATGCGCGTCGCGGGTACGTACAGCGAAACTTCGTCGGCGAACAGGAGGTGCAGGTGCTCCTCTTCGCCGGCGCCGCGCGCCATGCGCACGAGCCCTTTGTAGAGCGCGAGGCCGTGCACGGCGTGCACGACGTAGTCGCCGGTCTTCAAGTCGAAGAACGATTGCAGCGCGCGCGTTTTGTGCGCTGTGCGAGCCGCACTGACGCGGCGTGCGCCGACGAGGCCGACGAGCTCGTGGTGGTCGACGACGATCAGCCCGAGCGCGGGGTAACGAAAGCCCTTGGCGACCGAGCCCACGCGCAGCTCGACGCGCTCCACGCCGCCGGCTTCGTCGAGCACGGACTGGAAACGCTCGCGCTCGCCGTCGTTGCGGCACAGCACGATCACGCGCGCGCCATCCTTGACGGCCTCGCGCAGCAGCTCGGGCGCCTGGCGGATGCCTCCCGAAAGCGCCTGCACGGAGCGCGTGTCGAAGTTCTGATCGCGCGCCGGCAGGCTCTGCACCTGCAGGCGGCGACGTGAGTCGAGCGCTTGGCGCAGTTGCGTCAGCGCTTGTTGGTGCGAGGCCGACTGGATCGAGAGCCCGTTGGCGCGGTCCTCGATGCGCAGCGGCTCGACCTCGACGCACACGGCCTGGTGCGGCAAGAGCAGCGCCGGCTGAACGCCCGTCGAGTCCTCGACGCCGCCCACGTCGCGCGCCAGGCACACCTCGACGCGCTCGAGCTTCTCGACGCTGGTCTGCTGCGCCGGATCGAAGGTGCGCAGCGACTCGACCTCGTCCTCGAAGAACTCGACGCGCAGCGGGAGCTCGCTCGCAAACGGGAACAGATCGAGGATCTCGCCGCGCAGCGAGACCTCGCCGGGCCGTTCGCACAGCGGCTGGCGTTCGTAGCCCGCTTCGACGAGCCGCTTGAGCAAATGCTCGGGCGGAATCTTCTGGCCCTTGGCGAGTTCGAGCGCGCTCGCTTCCAGATCGCCCGGCTTGGGCAGCGGCTGCAGCAGCGCGAGCACGGAGGCGACGAGCAGCTTGGGCCGCGCTTGCTGCGGGCCGGCGAGGCGTTGCGCGACGCTCAAACGCTCGCGCACCGCACGTGCATCGGCGCCGTCGAGCCGTTTTCCCGCGCTTTCGCGCGCCGGGAGCAGCGTGGGCGTCGCGCCGAAGCTAGCCAGATCGTCGGCCAGCGCTTCGGCTTCGGCCTCGGTCGACGCGACGACGATCCAAGGCGCCTTCGAGCGTTGCGCGAGCGCTGCGACGAGCAACGCTTGCGCGGATCCCCACAGCCCGCCGAGCGCCACGAGCGCCTGCGCGCCCATGCGCCGCTCGATGCTCGCGAGTTCCGCGATCTGCGCGGTGGCCGCGTCCAGCACGCACGAGCGTTCGGCGACAGCTGCGCTTTCGCTGGTCATCCGCGCGAGTGTAGCGAGGCGCGCAGTCCGACCTGCACGCCCGGCGCTGCGCGCGCGCTCGAGGTTCGCAGGTCAGGGCACGTACGTCAGCTCGAGCGCCTGCGACAGGAACGTCGTCTTGCAGGCCGGCGGATCGCGGAACCAGCCCTGCACCTGCAGCTTGTCGCCCGAGGCCCAGGGCTGTCCGATCGCCGTCGGGTTGGCGCTCTGGAACGCGTCCCAGTTGAGGCTGAAGGCGCCGTTGCACTGTCCCGCCACGCCGCCCGAGTCCTGCGTGCCGGTGCGCTGCGTCGGCGACTTCACGCAGAAGAACGAGCTCCCGCCCGAGCACCACGGCAACACCGTCGCGCCGCTCACGCCGTAGAACAGGATGCCGGTCTTCGCGCCTTCGACGCTCGCGACGGAAATCGTGCAGGGGAAGAACTGCGAGACGCTCGGGTTGCTCGAGGCGCTGATCGTCGCCTGGCAGCCGTTGGTGGTGCCGCTGACGCTCGGCGTGCAGTACGGAAGCGGCGGGACGGCGCCGCAGGTCTCGACCGTCAGCTCCCAGCGCACGAACTGCCCGACCGAGCCGACGAAGTCGTCGCCTACCGACAGCTCCCAAGTGCCGTTGGCGTTCTGCCCGACGAAGTTGTCGAACGAGCCTTCGGGCGCGGCGAGCGCGGCGGGCACGAGGTCGACGAACGGGAAGTCGCTGATCGGCGTCGCCGCGCGCGCGTCGAACAACGTTCCGTCGAGCACGTTGTCGAAGAACGCGCCGTTGTCGGTGGTGAGCACGACCACGGTCCCGGCCGGTGAACGCAGCGTGACGTCGATGTCCTGCGTCACCGTGTGCTGGAGCTCGACGTACACGCGCACCGCTTCGATCGGGCCGCTGGTCCCGCTCACCACGATCGGGTCGACAAACGTCCCGCCCTCGGGGATCGGCACGTTCGGCGCGCTGGCGAGCGTGGTGGTCGTCGTGCCCTGCAGCACCGGCACGGTGGTCAGCGTGATCGACCAGCTCGTGAGCGAACCAGAGATCGCCTGCAGATCATCCTGGATCGTCAGCGTCCACAGGCCGTTGGGGTTTTCTCCGCGCAGGCGCGAGAGGCGACCCTCGGGAGACAGCGGCGTGGCCGCGACGCCGCTGGTGAAGAATCGATCCGTCACCGGGTCGTTGACGTTGTCGTCCCAGGTCGTGCCGTTGAACACGTTGCTGGTGAAGCCGTTGTCGGTCGTGATCGTCACCACGGTGCCCGCCGGCGAGGTGAGCGTCATGTCGATGTCGGCGTTGAGCCCGTGCACGATCGCGGTCGTCAGGTCGACGTCCCACAGCACGCCGCTCAGGCCGCTCGCGACCGTCGTGAACACCGTCGGCTGCGCTGCGCCCGCCTCGGGAATCACGCCGCTCGTGCCGGCGAACGAGCTCGGCGCCGGAGCATTCGGGTTCGAGCTCGTCGACAGCCGCAGTTCCCAGCGCGCGAGCACGCCGAGGTTGTTCGCTGCATCGTCGGTGACCTGCAGCGTCCACACGCCGTTGGGGTTCTGTCCGACGAAGTTGTCGAACGAGCCCTCGGGTCCGGTGATCGGGACGACGACGTTCGCGCTGAACAGCAGATCGGTGACGGCGAGCGTCGAACTCGGCGTCCAGAACGTCCCGTTGAACACGTTCGCGAACGAACCGCCGCCGTCGGTCGTGACGGTGACCACCGTGCCCGCGGGCGAGATGAGCCGGACGTCGAGATCCGCCGGAACAGGGTGCTGGAACTCGGTGTAGAGCTCGATGCGCGAGATGAACGTGCCCACGCCGCTGACGTTGACGGTGTCGTTCGTCGTCGCGTTGTCGGGGAGCGCGAGGTTCGGCGTGCGAACGAAGGTGTTGTTGATCGAGGTCGGCAGTGAGCTCACCGCCGAGAGCGAGAGCGACCAGGAGTTGAGCGTGCCGACGTTCGGCGCCGTGTCGTCGACGATGCGCAGCGTCCACACGCCGTTGGGGTTCTCGCCGCGGAACGCGCTCAAGCGGCCTTCGGGGCTCAGCGCGCTCGCCGCGACGCCGTTCGTGAACACGGCGTCCGTCACCGGCGCGTTCACGTTGTCATCCCACAACGTTCCGTTGAACCCGTTGGCGTTGAAGCCGCCGTTGTCGGTCGTGATGGTGACGGTCGTGCCCGCCGGCGACGTCAGCGTGATGTCGAGATCGAAGTTCGCCGCGTGCGTGATCGCGGTGGTGAGGTTCACATCCCACAGCGCGTTCGGCAGGCCGGCGACGGTGCAGGTGTAGCTGGCCGACGAGCCGTTGAGGATCGGGCCGCCGGTTCCGCTGAAGCTGGCGCTGGTGGTTTGAAGGCCGCAGGTCGGCGCGATGGACTGCGCGAGTGCGGCGCTGGGGACGAGGAAGGCGAGCAACGCGGCGACGGTGATCTTCATGGCGGTGCGATATCGGCTTGCTGCGGGGGACTCGAGTCACCGCGCATGCTACGTGGTCGGCTCGATTCGCGCAGGTGGCGGTGCGGCGCAAGGATCGAATCCAACACGAGCGCGTGTAGCCCAAGGCTGCACTCAACCGACGGCGACCCCGTGGTGGATTCGATCCTGGCGCCGCACCGCCTCCTGCGTGCGCTGGGAGATGGACTCGATCCGGAGGTCGTGCCGTCAACCGTGCTGGTCGCCAGCGCTGCGCAACCCGCGGACTTGATCGCGGCTGCGCACCGGCTTCACGCGCTCTTGTCGCGTTCGCTTTCCGCGGCCGCTTCGAGCACGAGCAGCGCCTCGAAGGCCGCCCAGCGCTCCGCTTCCTTGCGCGTGCGGCCCCAGGCCGTCGGAAAGGCGCTCTCGCCGATGCGCGCGCGCATCAAGAAGGCCTTGGCGTGCGCGCTGCCGTGGGACTCCACGAGCTCGTACGCCGGCAACGTCGCCCAGCGCGCTTGCGCCACGTGCTGCAGGCGCTGCTTGGGATTCATCGAGCTGTGCTCGGCGATCGCGCGTTCGATCGGGATACGCAGCGTCGCGAGCGCGGCGCTGCGGGCAGCCTCGAAGCCCGCGTCGAGCAGCACGGCGCCGAGCACAGCCTCGAAGAGGTTCGCGAATACCGACGCGGGCAACGAGCGTCCAGCGAGCCCCGGACCGAAGCGCGCCTGCTGATCGAGGCCCAACTCGCGCGCGACACGTCCGAGCGTCTCGCGCGACACGACCAGCGACTTGATCACGGTCATCTCGCCTTCGCTCAAGCTCGGCCGCACGGCGTACAGCTCGGCGGCGACCGCCAGATCGAGCGCCGCGTCGCCCAGGAACTCCAGGCGTTCGTTGTTGCGCGCATCACCGGCGCTGGCGTGGGTCAGCGCGAGATCGAGCAGGTCGAGATCGGTGAAGGTGTGGCCCAGCAGCTGCACGACGCAGAGTGTAGGTAGACTTCGCGTCCGGATGAGCGACTACAAACCGCGCGAGCTCGACAAGCTGGTGGAACCGCTGTTCGGCGGACTTTCCGCCCATGCTCCGGCGCGTGGAGAGCGCGCGTGGGGGTTGTGGTGCTTCGTCGCGCTGTGCGCGTTGATCGTCGCGGCGCGCGTCTGGGCGCTCGCGTAGCGTTCTTCGCCGCTTGGCGGCGCGGCGCAAGGCTCGAACCATCCGCTGCGCGCGGTTGGTTGCGAGCTACGGTTGGCGATACGGCGCCAGGTCCAAGTCCACCATCGGCGCGCGCCGCCAAAAGCAGCGCGTGACCGACGGCGTGCGGCTGGCGGAGCTGAGCTCGCCGCCGCACCGCCGGAAGCGCTCTCGCCGCACTACTCGTCCTCGACGAGCCCGGCCGCCGCCGCGCGGTCGACCAGCCACAACAGCTTCCCGTTGAGCGGCAAGACCATGCCCGCCGGCAAGTTGTCGCGGCCTTGCATCACCGCGCGCAGCGCCGGCGATTTGTCGCCGCCGGCGACCAGGAACATGACGCAGCGCGCCGCGTTGATCAGCGGCGCGGTGAACGTGATGCGGTGGGCGTTGAACTTCGCGACGTGCGTGGCGACGACGAGCTTGGCGTTCTCGCGCACCGCGCTGGAACCGGGGAACAGCGAGGCCGTGTGCCCGTCGGCGCCCAGCCCCAACAGCACCAGATCGAAGCGCGGCGCCTGCGGCGCGAACTCGCGCTCGAGGTCTTTCTCGTACTCGCGCGCCGCTTCGTGCGGGTCGCGCAGCTCGCCGCGCACGCGGTACACGGCGCCGCAGCTCGCCTTGCCGAGCCACGCCGCGCGCGCCATGCCGAAGTTGCTCTCGGCGTGTTCGGGCGGCACGCAGCGCTCATCACCGAAGAAAACGTGCCAGCGCGCGAAGTCGGCCCGCTCGGCGCTCGCGGCCAGCCGCTCGTACAGGGCCTTGGGCGTCGAGCCGCCGGAGAGCGCAATGCGGAACACGCCGCGCTCGGCGACCGCTTGGGCGGCGCAGCGCAGCACCTCCTCGCGCGCGCGGTCCGCAAGCGCGGCGGCGTCGGCGAGCGCAACCAACTCGACCCTGTGGGGCGACATTCCCGCGCAGCCTAACGCGGCTCCCGCGGCGGCGCGACGGACGGCTCGCGTGGTTGTACGGCGCCAGAGCAATTTGTCTCACGCCTCCGGCGCGCGCGGCGCGCCGGAGGCGTGAGACAAATTGCTCTGGCGCCGTACGATCAACGAACGGAGCCCAGATACAGCGCGTTGGAGCGACTCCAGCGAGTCCAGAACTCGACGCTGCCGTCGCCGTCGAGATCGCCCACGAACCCGGCCGTGTCGAGGGGGGCGCTTCGCGGCTTCGGCTTGAAGGGGGCGGCATGTGAAGCGCGCATCTTGGTGTCGAGCGCGACGAGGTCTTCGAGCGAAGGTTCGAGCGCTCTCTGAACATCGCGCACGTCAAGCTCGGCGAGGAGACGCGCTAGCACCGCCGACGTTTCCTTGTTCGTGCGGTTGAGCAACGTTCCATCGCGAGATGAGTGCGCGCAAGCTGCGCGGAGCGTGTCGCGCTCGGCGCTGACGACCCGCACCTCGGCGATATCCCGCAGGCCGTCGCCGTCACAGTCGGCGATGGCGAACAGTTCGACGCTCCACCCGTCGAAGCACGCCGGCACTCGCCACACTCGTGCGCAATCGGCAGCGGCGAGGAGCTCGATAAACGGCTCGTCGTCTCCGCCTTGAGTGCCGAACGCTGCGATGTCCGCCAACCCATCGCCGTCGACATCGTCGACGTTGGCCAGGGAGAGCCCGAACCGGCAGTGCTGGTCTGAGTTCCGGCCGCCTGCCACCGTTCGTGCCAACACCTTTCCGCTTGCGCCGCTGACGACGTGAATGGATGTGGGCGGCTCCCAGCCGTCGACGTAATGGGGGCCCGGATCGGCGAGCGCGAGGTCGACGACGCCATCGCCGTCGATGTCGTTCAGCGCGCATGCGTCGTGGGCAAGCCAGCACGCGTCGCCACTGTCGCGATGCTCAGGACACTCGAACTGCCAGAGCGTCGAACCGTCCGCACCCGAGAGCGCCAGTACGAGAGCGCTCGCGAAGACCCACTCGACAGTCACGAGGAGATCGCGCGCACCATCCCGATTTAGGTCCGAGACAGGCTGCACACGCAGGTAATTCGGGAGCGCTTCTTCGAGTTTGGGCGAAACCTCGCGTTCCCACAGCAGCCGCACCTCGGTCCGCTGTTCCACCGTCGCCGCGTCCGCAACCGGCTCCGTTTCGGCCGGCTTCTCGACGACGGGCTCGCCGACAACCGCGTGCGGCGCCCGGCACGCCGCAAGCGCTAACAACACGGCGAACGTCGCGATGCGCTGCATGCGCGCGACGCTACATCGGATCACGCATCCGCGACAGCCGCCGCGGAGCCATCGACCGCGCGCGTGGAGCGTGCGGTTGATCGTACGGTGCCAGAGCAATTTGTCTCACGCCTCCGGCGCGCGCGGCGCGCCGGAGGCGTGAGACAAATTGCTCTGGCACCGTACGATCAACGAACCGCGCGGCCGCTGGGCGCCGCGCGGTAGAACCGCTCAGCGCGCGTACTTCAGCGACAAGACCTCGACGATCTTCGCCGCGAGCGCGTCGTCGACGCCGAGCACCTTCTGCATCGACTCGAGCAGCTTGTCTTCCGCCTCGTCGACGTCGCCCGAGGCAAGCGCGATGTCCGCGCACAGCACGTAGCACTTCTTCTTGAGCGCCGGGCTCGAGAGTTCGGCGAGCACTGCGACGGCTTCCTGCACCGACTTGTAGCGCTTGATCGTCTTCACCGCGTCGTCGGCGGTCTTGCGGAAGTCGCGCTCCTTGAACTCGGGCAGCGTGCTGGCGAACGCGCCGACCGACGCCATCTCGCCGGCGTCGATCGAGCCGTCGGCGCCGGTCATGAGCAGCATCGCGACGCACAGCAGCGTGTCGTCGGTGGCCTTCTTGGGGGTCGAGAATCCGGTGAGCTTGGAGAGCAGTCCCATGGTGTTTTTTGGTCGTGATTCGCGGGGAAAAGGGCGAAAGACAATACTTCCCACCGAGCGCCGCGCCAAGTGACGGCGCAGAGCTTGGCGATCGCCTCCGGCGCCGCGCCGGTGCTCGCGCGCCCTGAGTTGGCGAAGGTTCGTGCAACTCCGCGCACCGCGCTTGGCTCGGACCGACTGCGGTAGATCGCCGTTTCGGACGAACTCCCCAAGCTCCTGCGCGCCCTCGATCGGCGCCACGCGAGCGCGTCAGGCGCGCTGCGCTCGCTTACTGCTCGGAGATTGGCGCCGGAGCGTCGCGGCTGCACGCTGCAAGCGACGGCGTTGGTGCACGAGGCGTACCTGCGGCTCGCGGGGGCCGCTGGGACGTGGGAGAGCGCGGGCGCACTTCTACGGCGCCGCGGCCGAAGTGATCTGGCGCATCCTGGCCGATCGCGTTCGTGCACAGAACGCCGTCAAGCGCTGCGACGGCGAGAGGCCGGTGGCGCTCGCCGAAGCGGGCCTGCCGTCCGGCGCGTCCAGCGAAGAGCCCCGAATTCAACGATGCGCTCACCGCATCCGCGCGCGAGGCCGAGCGCAAGGTCCGGCTGGTCGAACAACGCTACTTCGCGGGGTTGTCGCTCGAGAAGGCGGCGCGTGTGCTCGAGATCTCTGCGGCCCATGCCGACCGCCACTGGGCCTTCGCGCGCGCGTGGCTGCACGCCTGGTTGCAGGGCGATGCGCGGGTGCGACGGGGCGCGTCGGAGCGCCGTTCGCCGGGCGCGTGAGCGCTGCTGAGCCGGCGCCGCTCCAACCCTCGGGGAGCGCGGCGGCGGGCGGCGGCGATGCATTTCGAAAAATCGCGCGGTTCGAGTGAGGCTGCGCGCCGCGAGTGTGCGCATGGAGGGGCGCCGGCGAGCGCAGGGCGCGTTCGCCGGCTCATCACCCCGATCCTCAGAGTTCGTTCCATGATCACTGCCTTCCGCGTTTCCCGCTCCCTCCTGCTCCCCGCCGCCGCGCTCTGCGCTGCTTCGACGCTTGCTCACGCGCAGGTCCTTTCGGTTGTCGATCCGCTCCCGGGCGATGCGACGGCTCAGTGTGTGGGCGTCAGCGCGGATGGCTCTTCGCTGGCCTGCAACAGCTCCTCCTTCAGCACGAGCATGGGCTTCCGCCAGACGAGCTCGGGCCTGCGCGACGCGATGGGCCTCCTCAACGGGAACGGGTTCGCCACGGCGTACGCAGTCAGCGGCGATGGCCAGATCATCGTCGGCAACGTTTTCGACTCGGTCGGCGACCACGCGGTGATGTGGACTGCGAGCGGCGGCCTGCAGGAGCTGGCTCCGCTGCCCACCTCGACGATCGGCGCCATCGCGTACTCGGTGAGCCACGACGGTTCCGTCGTGTCGGGCTCGAGCGATGACGCCGGGAGCGTGCATGCCGTTCGTTGGAGCGCTGCGGGCGGCCTGCAGGACCTCGGCTTGTTGCCGGGTGGCACGTACTCGCAGGGCTATGCCCTCAGCGCGAACGGCAACGTCGTCGTGGGCTTTGGCGACTCGAGCATCGGCGAGATCGGGTTCCGCTGGACGGCGCAACACGGCATGCAGCCGCTGCAACTGCTCAACCCGCTCGACTTCTCGGCGGGCTACGCCGTCAGCGCCACCGGTGCGTTTGTCGCCGGCTACAGCGGCCTCACCGCGGTGCGCTGGAATGCCGGCGGCCAGCCCACGGAGCTCGGGACTCTCGAGGGCGGCTCCATCTCGTCGGCGTTCGCCATCAGCGGCTCGGGCCAGATCGTCGGCGGCTTCGGTGACACTGCGCTGGGCGAACTCGCGGCCACGATTTGGACCACGCGCCTGGGCCTCCAAGATCTCAACGAGTTGCTGCCCGCGCTCGGCGTCGACCTCACCGGCTGGCAACTCGAGGTGACGACCGGGATCTCGACCGACGGTCGCACCTGGTGCGGACAAGGCGTCTACCAGGGCGAATTCCGCGGCTGGGTGCTGCGCCTGCCGGTGACCGGGCTGTCGGCGCTGGGCTGGCTGAACGGTTCCGCGCAGCGCGCCGGGCTCATCAACTGACGCTGCGGAGCACTCGGCGACGACACCTGCGGGCCGGCGCCAACCGGCCCGCGAGGTTTTTGTTCGAGGGAGGGTGGACGCGGCGCGTCGGGCGCGCGCGCCAACCTCGATCCCTTCTTCGCGACCCGGCTCGCGTCCGTTCGAGAGCCGCGCCGCGAGCGCTCGCGACGTCTTGCCAATCAGGGCTGGAACCGAAGGGTTGCGCCGCGAATGATGCAGCGCGATGCGCCGATGGTTGGCACCGCTCTTCCTCTGGCTGTGTGCGGCCTGCAGCGTCGCGCGCCCGTCGACGCTGCCCAGCTCGGAGCCGTGGATCGTCGCGGTCAAGAGCGCGGGCATCCCCAAGTCCATGCCGTGGTACTCGCACTTCGCCGAGCACACGTGGGTCGACGCGAAACTCGGCGACGAGCAACGTTGGCTGAGAGCTGAAGTGCGCAGCCGCAGCTCCGGCGCCGTGTGCGGGCCGATCTCGGCGGCGCAGGCGCGGGACGATTGGCGCTGGGGCGACGAAGCCGTGCGCGTGCACGCCGTGATCGTCGGTGAGCGCGCGCAGCGCATCGCCCAGTCGCTCGAGGCTGCGACCGCGCGCGTCGCCCCGCGCTACGACGGCGGTTACGTCGCCTGGCCTGGTCCCAACAGCAACACCTTCGTGCGCGAGCTGACCTTCGAGTTGCCCGACTTGGCCTTTGTCTTCGATCACAACGCGCTCGGGAAGGACTTCACCTGGGCTCGGGTCGGACCTACGGCCTCGCGCACAGGTTTGGAGCTCAACACCTGGCCCGTCGGCGTCGCGCTTGCCCTTTGCGAAGGCGTCGAGTTGCACTTGCTGCAACTCACCTTCGCGCTGCGCGTCTGGCCGCCTCGACTCGCGATGCCGTTCCTGCCCGCGATTCCGTGGGAGAGAGCGCCCGGCGGGGGCTGAGCGCGCGCGACGAAGAGGGCGGCCTCCATTCACGCGCCGGTTGAAGGCGGCTTCCGCGCGGCGGGAGCTACAGGCTCGAGTTGCGTCGGCTCGACGGCGACGAACGGATCGCGCGGCTGCCGTTCGACGTCGCGCACGGAGCAACGGCGACGCTCACCGTCGACGCGGCCTCCGTGCGCTGATCTGCTGGGCCGACTACTTGATCGGCCGCCAGGCGCGGCCGTCGCGTTCGAGCAGTTGATCGGCGTCGCGCGGGCCTGCGGTGCCGGCGTGGTAGTTCGGGAAGTTGCGCGGCGGGAGCGCGCTCCACACGTCGAGCACGGGGTTCACGACGGCCCAGCTCGCTTCGAGCATGTCGGTGCGCTGGAACAGCGTCTGGTCGCCGAGCATGCCGTCGTAGAGCAGGCGCTCGTAGCCCGTCGCGGGCTGTGCGCCGAAGTGTTCGCTGTAGTCGAAGTCCATGTCGACCGAGCCCAGGCGCAGCGTGGCGCCCGGCACTTTCGCGCCGAATTTGAGCGAGATGCCTTCGTCGGGCTGGATGCGCAGAACGAGCGTGTTCGGCGCGAGCTTGTCGACCGCCGTGTTGCGGAACAGCACGAAAGGCGGACGCTTGAACTGGATCGCGATCTCGGTCGAACGCGCGCTCAGGGCTTTGCCGACGCGCAGGTAGAACGGCACGTCGGTCCAGCGCCAGTTGTCGATGCCGAGCTTCATCGCCACGTACGTCTCCGTCGCCGATTCCGGCGCGACGTTGGGCTCGCTGCGGTAGTCGGGCAGCATGCGTCCGCCGACCTGTCCGGCGGCGTACTGGCCGCGCACGGTGCGCGAGAGCACGTCCTCGGGGCTCATCGGTTGGATCGCGCGCACCACCTTGGCCTGCTCGTCTCGCACGGCGTCGGCCTGGAACGACACGGGCGGCTCCATCGCGACCAGCGAAATCAGCTGGAAGATGTGGTTGGGCACCATGTCGCGCATCGCGCCCGACTTGTCGTAATAACCGCCGCGCTTTTCGACGCCCAGCGTCTCGGCCACCGTGATCTGTACGTGGTCGATGTAGCGCCGGTTCCAGATCGGCTCGAAGATCCCGTTGGAGAAGCGGAAGACCATGATGTTCTGCACGGTCTCCTTCCCCAGGTAGTGGTCGATGCGATAGATCTGCGACTCGCTCAGCACCGAGTGCAGTTGTTTGTCGAGCTCGCGCGCGGTCTTGAGGTCGCGCCCGAAGGGCTTCTCGACGATCACACGCCGCCACGCGCCGCCTTCCTCGGTTGCGAGCTTGTTGGCCGCCAGTTGGCGTGCGCAGATCGAGAAGAACTCCGGCGAAGTCGCCAGGTAGTAGAGGACGTTGCCGCGTGTGCCGTGCTGCTTCTCGACTGCCGCGAGCGTCGCGCCCAGGCGCACATACGCTTCGGTGTCGTCGAAGTTGCCCGACACGTAGTGGATGCGCTCGCTGAGCCACTTCCACACGTTCGCATCGAAGCCGCCGGGCGCGTGGCCCTTGAGCTCGCTCTCGAGGTATTCGCGGAAGCTCGCGTCGTTGTATTCACGCCGCGCGAAGCCGACGACGGCGAAATTCGACGGCAAGAGCCGCTGTTTCGCGAGGTTGTAGAAGGCGGGGATGAGCTTGCGCGCGGTGAGGTCACCGGCGGCGCCGAAGATCACGGCGGTGCACGGCGGCGCTTGGCGACCGCTGATCGGTACGGCGTTCTCCATGTGGAAACTCGTCTCCTCGAGGCCCGCCTTCTTGGGCAGCGGGCCGGCGCCACTCACCACACCGTGCGCGTCGCTCATGGTCACTTGCTTTCCGGCTTCTTGATTTCGACGTGGCCGCCGAACTTCTCGCGCATCGCCGAGAGCACCTTCTCCGCGAAGGTGTGGTCCTGGCGCGAACGGAAGCGCGTGTAGAGCGCTTCGGTGAGCACCGGCGCGGGGACGGCCTCTTCCACGGCCGCGATCACGGTCCAACGGCCTTCGCCGGAGTCGGCGACCACGCCGCTGTACTTCTCGAGCTTGGGCGACTCGGCGAGCGCCATCGAGGTCAGGTCGAGCAGCCACGACGTGACCACGCTGCCGCGCCGCCACAGCTCGGTGATCTCGGCGAGGTCGAAGTCGTAGCGCTGCGCCGCGGGCAACTTGTCGGACTGCGCGCCCTTCAAGATGTCGAGGCCCTCGGCGTAGGCCTGCATCATTCCGTACTCGATGCCGTTGTGGATCATCTTCACGAAGTGGCCGGCGCCGACGGGCCCGCAGTGCAGGAAGCCCTCTTCGGCGGTGCTGACCTTGCCTTCGCGGCCCGGGGTCTTGTCGATCGTGCCCACGCCGGGCGCGAGCGTGCGGAAGATCGGCGTGAGCAGCTCGAAGGTCGGCTTCGAGGCGCCGACCATCAGGCAGTAGCCGCGGTCGATGCCCCACACGCCGCCGGAGGTGCCGACGTCGACGTACTCAATGCCCTTCGCGGCGAGCTTCTGCGCGCGGCGCACGTCGTCTTTGAAGTAGCTGTTGCCGCCGTCGATGATCACGTCGCCGGCCTCGAGCACTTCGGCGAGCGCGTCGACCGCCTTGTCCGTCGCTTCGCCGGCCGGGACCATCACCCAGCACACGCGCGGCTTCTCGAGCTTCGCAGCGAGTTCGCGGTAGCTGCTCGCACCCTTCGCGCCGTCCTTCTCGAGCGCCTTCACGCTGTCCGGCGACACGTCGAACGCCACGATGCTGTGGCCGTCGCGCATCAGACGCCGCGCCATGTTGCCGCCCATGCGGCCCAGGCCGATCATCGCGAGCTTCATCGTGCGCTTGTTCGCGCTCGCGGCCTTGCCCTGCGCCGTCACCGCGGCGAGCAGCTTGTCGAAGGCCGTGTCGAACAGCTTCACGCCGTCGTCGAGCAGCTTGTCGCACACCGGCGCGAGCTTGACGCCCAGCGCCTCGACGTCGCGCAGGTACGCGAGCCACGTCGCGGTGTTTTCCGTCAGGCTCGCGCGCGGCTTGCCGTGGTCGCGGAAGGCGTCGAGCGTCTGCGGCGGGACGGTGTTGACCGTGTCGGCGCCGACGAGCTCCTCGACGTACATCACGTCGCGGTACGCGGGGTCCTTGACGCCGGTGCTGGCCCACAGGAGCCGCTGCGTCTGCGCGCCCTTCTTCGCCAGCGCCTGCCAGCGCGCGCTCGCGACGAACTCCTGGTAGCGCGTGTAGGCGAGCTTGGCGTTCGCGATCGCGACCTTGCCGCGCAGGCGCTGCGCCGCTTCGCGCTTGCCCGCGTCCTTGGCGAGCTCATCGAGTTTGGAGTCGACCAGCGTGTCGACGCGGCTGACGAAGAAGCTCGCCACGCTCGCGACGCCGCGCGGATCGCCGCCGCCCGCCACGAACTTCTCCAGGCCGCGCAGGTACGCCTCGGCGACCGACACGTACGCTTCGACCGCGAAGAGCAGCGTCACGTTGACGTTCATGCCCTCGGAGATGAGCGTTTCGATGGCCGGCACGCCTTCCTTCGTCGCCGGCACCTTGATCATCAGGTTGGGCCGCGCCACGGCCTTCCACAGGCGGCGCGCTTCGGCCAGCGTGCCGGCGGTGTCGCGCGCGAGCTTGGGGCTGACCTCGAGGCTCACGTAGCCGTCGCGCTTGTCGGTGCGTTGGTAGACGCCCGCGAGCTGGTCGCACGCGCGCTGGATGTCGGCGATCGCCAGGCGCTCGTAGGCGGCCTTCGGATCGCTCACGCACAGCTCGCGCAGGCTCTCGATCGAGCTCTTGTAGTCGTTGCCCGTCGCGATGGCCTTCTCGAAGATCGCGGGGTTGCTCGTGACGCCCATCAGCCGGTCGTGCTCGACCATGCGCGTGAGCTCGCCGCGCTCGAGCAGCGAGCGCTGGATGTAGTCGAACCAGATCGATTGGCCGAAGCCGTAGAGCTGGGCGAGCGGATTGGCGGCCTGGGACTTCGACGAGTCAGCGGTGGTCATGGAAGGGGTCTGCATGGGAGGCATCGGACCGGGCGGAGCGCACCGGTTCCAGGAGTTGTCGGACAGGAACCGTGAAAACTTTTCCGGAGCGGAGGGTCGCCACGGGCGCCGCGTCAGCGGTGGGAAGCGGCCATGAGGCTAGCCCGAACTCTGCGTCGGAACCTAACCCGCGCGCCGCTCGTCATCCCGCTGGCTGCGGCCTCGCGGACGGCCCAGGAGCGTCTGCAGCAGCTTCGCGGCGGCTCGCTTAGACTCTGCTCCGTCCCCGCCGTTTCGCCCCGCCGACGTTCACCATGCTCCTGACGGCTGTTTTCCTAGCTGCGCTCCCGACGCAGTGCCCCGACCCGGCCGTGCCATCCGCCGGCTTTCCGATCGAGGAGTCGGTCGACCTCACGGTGACTTTTTCGGACGGCGAGACGACCACGGCCGTCGCGCGCTGGCCGCGCGACCCGTCCGGTCCCTGCGGCTGGCCGCTGCTGGTCTTCACGCACGGTCTGAACGGCTCGCGGACCTCGGTGGTCAACGCGGCGCGTGAGTACACCGAGCTGGGCTACTTCACGGTCGCCTACGACGTGCGCGGGCACGACACGGCCACCGGGCTGCACACGTTCTGGGGTCAGCGCGAGCGCTTCGACCTCGCGGAGGTGATCGAGTGGGCGCAGGCGAGTTTCCCGGCGCTGGTCGATCCGCAGCGCGTCGGGTTGAGCGCCATTTCGCAAGGCGCGGTGATCTCGCTTTCGCTCGCGGCCTTCAGTGGCGAAGCCTTCGAGACCAATCCCTGGCGCACGGGCTTCTATCCGCAGATCGACGCCATCGCCGTCGAGAACCTCACGCCCGGCTTCGCGCCGGTGTTCGCGCCCGGCGGCGTCGGCGTGCACACCAACATCGGCGCTTCGCTGCTCACGATGGGCGAAGTGCGCTACGCGCCGAGCGTGACCGCGGCGCTGACGACCTCGGTGCTCAGCGGAGATTTCGCCCCGTGGGCCGCGCTCGCGAACGATCCGACGCGCGAGATCGGTCCGCGCGCCTCCGGGATCACGACCGCGGTCTTCGCGATGGGCTGCTGGGATGACTTCTGGTTCCCGACCTCCGAGCTGATCGCGCGGATGAGCCAGATTCCTGCGAGCACGCCCAAGAAGCTCTACGTCGGCGCGGTGGGGCACAGCTCGCCGGCCAATGTCGAGCAGCGCAACCGCCGCGCGTTGTGGCGCCGGCAGTGGCTCGACCGGCACCTCAAGGGCGAGCTCAACGGCATCGACGAAGGGCCGTGGTTCACCTACGCGGCGACGCCGGCCGACGCCGCGACCTACCTCGACGTGAACAGCCTGTGGACGCACGCGGCCACCGATCAGTGGCCGTTGCCGGATCGCCACGAATACCCGCTGTTCCTCGCGCAGAACGGCGCGCTCGAGCCCACGGCGCCGAAGTTCGCCGAACTCGCCGATCGCCTGTCGCAAAAGGTGCTGCCGGGCTTCGACGGCGCGGCGCTGCTCAACTCCGAACTGCGCCTCGTCAACATCGAGGCGGGCATTCCGCGCGCCGCGCTGACCTTCGAGTCGCAGCCGCTGCCCAGCGCGCTCGAGTTCGCGGGCGCTCCGCGCGCGCGGCTCTTCCTCACGAGCTTCGCACCGAACTGGCAGATCGCCGCGAGCCTGTGGGACGTCGACGAGCTCGGCAACGAGCGCTACGTCTCGAGCGGTTCGTACTTCGCGTCCGCGCACGCCGGCGGCACGCTCGAAGCTTCGATCGCGCTCGAGCCCAACGTCTACGCGTTCCCCGCGGGCCACCGCGTGCTGCTGCGCCTGGAGAACATGCACGTGCACGAGCCGCCGGTGGGCGAGCTGCTGCGCTACGCGCCGACCGTCGCGCCGTTCAACGTGGACGTCGAACACTCGCCGGGCGTTCTCTCCGCGCTCTACCTGCCGGTCGACGCGGGCGCGCCGGTGGGCTTCGGCTGGTCGCAGACCAACAGCCAAGGTTGCCAGCCTGTGGTCACGGCCACAGGCGCGCCGAGCCTCGCCTCGAGCGCGCCGTTCACGGTTCACGCCGCGAACACGCTCAACAACAAGGACGGCGTGTTCCTCTACGCCTTCGGCCGCAAGCGCAAGCCGATCGGCGGGGGACTCTTGTGGCTCGCCGGGCCGCTCGTGCGCACCGGCCGCGTCGATTCCGCCGGCAACCCGTCGCCCGATGACTGCTCGGGCGCCTACAGCTTCGACTTCGGCGCGCGCATGCGCAGCGGCCTGCACCCCAGCCTCACCGCAGGCGTGCGCATCTACGGCCAATACTGGAGCCGCGACCCTCTCGCGCAGGGCGGCACGAACCTCTCGCACGGCATCGAGTTCACGATTCTGCCCTGACGTCGCGGCGACGTGATGCGACGGCGGGCTGCTTCGCGTGAGCAGTTCGACTTGCCGTCCCGCGGGCGCCGATCAGCCTCTGCGCTCTGCAGCCGCACTCGACTCCCGGCTCGCTGTCGACGATCCCGCAGCAGCTTCGCGACTGCGAGCCGACGAGCCGAACCGGCGGTCGCGTCGCGCCCGTGGTCCTTCGCTGTGCCGGTCCTATCCGTGCGGGCGCACGCACCGCTGCAGCGCGGCCTCGCGCCTTCTCCGCGGCCGCGATCGTCGCCCAGGGCCTGCCGCCTGGTGCGCTCGGAGTCAGGGCGCTGCGCGCTGGTCCTGCGGCCCAAAGGGCTTCACCGACTCGATCTCCACGCTGCGGCACAGGAACCGGGCCTGGACGCCGAAGGAACCGTCGAAGCGGACCTCGAACTTCAGCACGTCGAGCTGCCGACTGCGGATGTCTTCGATTCCGAGCCCGAAGATGGCGTTCTGATTGTTCCAGTCCTCCAGGCGCAGTTGGTCCACGCCGCGGAAGCGGAAGGACACGAGCACGTCGTGGCGCAGTACGAAGTGGCCCTTCGCGTCGACCTCGTTGGTGATCTCGAATGCGTGGACGTCGGCGAGGAGGTCCGGTCCGGCGCCGTACGGTTCGACGCGCACGAGTTCGAGTCGGACGACCTCCGCATCGTGGAAGGTCGGCCAGTAGCCGAAAACGCTCGTGAGCAGCTCGGAGCCGGGGATGTTCATCGCGGCGGGAGAGTAGCCCTCGGGGCTGCGGCGCACCGCGCCCCTAACTCCCAGAGCTCGTGGAAACTCGATGCTCGCCGCCGTCCGGCGCGTGACCGAGCGAACCCTCGAGTCGGCGACGAGCTGCTGCGGCGGACCTCGATCCGGCGGCGCGCGCGAGCTCGACGAGTCGTTCTCGCACGCCGGGCCAACCAAGGTCACACATGCTGATGCATCTGTCGCGGTAGGACTGGCAGGCGTCCCAGAGCCCGTCGATCAGGTAGGGAACGGCGCCTTGCGGATCTTGCTTGCACAGAGACTCGAGCACCCGCCAACGGTGCTGTGAAAGCTCGGCGCTGGCGTAGTTGGTCGGGCTCCACGCAACTGCATCCTTTCGCCGTGCTCGCTGCTCACGCTCGACGCGGAGGACTGTCGCGACGCGCTCGTGATCGACCGCGAGTGCGTCCCACACGGGTGCGTCGAGCTTCCCCGAGACGTGCCTCGCGAGAGTCGCGTCGTCGACGCGCGCGAGCAGCGCCGACCATGCGGTCGGAGCGAGGTCCAGCTCGTCGACGAGGTACTGATCGAGTGCATCTCGCCAGTGACGTCCCTCGAGCACGTAGCCATCCAGGAAGGCTCGGGCGCCTCGGTGTCCGCGAGCGCTCAACGTGCCGAGCAAGTTGAAGGCGTGCAGCCGTGTCTCCTCGGCGGCGTCCGGACCAAGCTTCTCGATCCACCGAAACCAAGGCGTCAGGTCCGGCGACAACGCGACCACGAGTTCGAAAAAGCCCTCGTGGTGCTGCACTAGGTCGCCCTCGGTGCAGAGGCACTGCACGAGCGTCTCTTGCGCGGGCTCGACGGGCATGCGCAGGAGCTCGCGCACGGCGTCGCCGCGACCCCGTTGCAGCCGACCGACCAAGGTGTCCGGGGAATCCAACATGAGTGCCGACGAGGATTGCTCGTGGACCCAATGTACTTGCCGCTGAGGCGCCGGCCGACTCGGCGGCCAGTCATCTCCTAGGGCACGTTCGGCGCCGAGCAGTAGCAGATGCCCCACTCGTGATTCAGGAACACGGCGAGAACGCCGGGCGTCAACGAAAAGATCGCATCGCTGCGCGTGGCGATGGACGCGGCGGAGGCCTGTTCCAGGCTCATCGCCAGCCCGACCTCGGTGTCGGTGATGTAGACGCCAGCGCCCTGGAATCGAGGATCCCACACCGCCGGTCGACTCTGGCGGGTGTCCCACGTGCACACTCGTGGATCCAGGCGCGCCTCGACTTGGCCGGACGTCGCAGCACGCCAACCGTTGCGTCGAAGCAGGTTGCGAACTCGGACACGAGAACCTTCCACGATGAACGCGTCGAGGAAGGCCGACAAGTGTTGCCGAGTGACTTCTGCGGGGCGCTCCACCCGCGGGATCCCAGCTGACTTCAGTTCGTCACGCATGCTCGTGCACCCAACGTCTCTTGGGGCTCAGCTTCCGCGCGGAGCATCGGCAGTTCCAGTGCGGAGTGCGCCAGCCGCTGACTCGCGTCGCGAAGGGGCCGAGCAACGCCCCGTGGCCTTGGTCCATGCAGCCATCGAGTCGAAGAGGACCTCGCTGTCGCAGATCTCTCCGGCCTCGTTCAACCACGCAGCAACCGTCGCGTCGTCGCAGTGTGGCGCTCAACGCAGTGTTTCCGCGTTGGCGCAGCCTTCGACCCCAAGGCCATCGCGTCCCCAACCCCGCCGAATTCCGGGCGCCGTCGTGCCGATGGAACGTGCCAGCAGTTCTGTCCGACGCGACGACTCGGGCCGAGTTGGGCCCGACTTCGCGGGCAATGCTCCGCGCCGGTTTTCGGGTCTTGGGAGTCGTCGTCGTTGCACCGCGCAAGAGCGCCCTGGCCTGATCGAGGGCTAACGCTCGGCGCGCCAGCGCAGCCACCAGATCGGGCAACTGATCTGGAGCACCGCACAGCAAACGACGCCGTTCCAGGGCGGTTTCTTGTGCGTCGGCTGGCCGCTCCGGCGCACGCCGGTGCAGGCGTCGCTCGGCGCGAGCTCGGCGAACGACTGCACGGGCGGCTACTCGTTCCTGTTCTCGTCGCAGTACGCCGCGGCAAACGGCCTGGGACCCGGCAGCACCGTCTACGCGCAGTACTGGAGCCGCGATCCGAGCGGCTCGAATCCCGGCAACCGCAACCTCTCGAACGCGATCGCGTTCACCTGGGCCCCGTGACAGCGCCGTGACGGCGCGGCGCGCTCTAGGCGAGCCGCTCGAACTCCTGCTGCGCGAAGCGGTCGGTCATGCCGGCGATGTAGTCGCACACGGCGCGTTCGAGGCCGACCTGCTCGGCCCAGCGCGCGTACCACGGCGCCATCTCGCTGGGGCGCGCGACGTAGGCCTCGAACAGCGCGCGCAGCGTGGCGGCGGCGTGTTTGGTGAGCTCGGCGAGGTGTGCGTGCTTGTAGAAGCGCCGGTCGAGGAAGATCTCGAGCTCGGCCACCTTAGCCTTCATCGGCGCGGAGTGGCCGACGAGCATCACGCCGTGCGCGCGCACGTCTTCGGGGCTCGTCACGCCCGCCGCGGCGACGCGTTCGGCGCTCGCGCGGATCAGGTCGGTGATGCACAGCTTGAGCATCTCGTTCGCGACGCGCTTGACGCTCAACTTCGCGTCGTCAGTCTCGTCGCGAAAGCTCGGGTGGCGCCGGTCGACCGCCGCCTGTGCGTCGCGCCACAGCTCGCTCGCGCGCTCGAGCTCGCTCAGCTCGAACATGCCGGCCGCCAGGCCGTCCTCGACGTCGTGCATGTCGTAGGCCGTCGAGTCGGCGAGGTCGACCACCTGCGCCTCGAGGTACGGCCGGTGCGGCTTGGGCCGGAACTCGTCGGGCCAGTCCTCGTCCTTCTCGTGCTTGAGCAGCGATTCGCGCAGCTCGCGCGTCAGGTTGAGCCCGGGGTAGGCCGGGCTGCGGCGCTCGAGCAGGTCGACCACGCGCAGCACTTGGAAGTTGTGGCGAAAGCCGCCGTGCTCGTGCATCAGCCCGTCGAGCGCCCACTCGCCGCGGTGGCCAAACGGCGGGTGGCCGATGTCGTGCGCCAGGGCCAGCGCCTCGCAGAAACTCTCGTTGAGCGCGAGCGCGCTGCCGATCGAGCGGGCGACCTGGGCGACCTCGAGCGAGTGCGAGAGGCGCGTGCGGAAGTGGTCGCCCTCCCAGTTGACGAACACCTGCGTCTTGTACATGAGCCGCCGAAAGCCTGTGCAGTGCACGATGCGGTCGCGGTCGCGCTCGAACTCGGTCCGCAGCTCGTCCTGCGCCTCGGGGTGCTTGCGGCCGCGCGAACCCGACGCCTTCAGCGCCCAGGGCGCCAGCGCGCGGGCTTCCCGCTCTTGTTTGGCGAGGCGGTCGAACAACTGCGGGACTTGGTCCATGTGCTGGGGATCCTAAGCTGCCCGAGCGCACGCCGAAGCGGCGGGACTCGCGCCGCACGGCCCGGACTGTTCCAATCTCCGCCCGCATGAGCTCCACGCAGACTCTCCTCGTCGCCAGCCTCGCCGCCTTCACCGCTCTCGCCTGCGGAGACGCTCCGCGACCGGCGGCTGCTTCGACGCCCGCCGCTGCTTCCGCCACCAAACCCGGTCCGGTGACGCCCGGTCCGCTGCCCGACGGCCATCCGCCGGTGGGGGAGCAGCTGCCCGACGGCCATCCGCAGCTCGCGAGCGGCGCGCAACGTCCCGAGCTCACCGACCCGAGCCAGTTCGCGGGCTCGGCGTTGCTCAAGGGCGAGCTCGCGACGACGAACGTCGGCCGCTTGATGGTGACGCTGCGCCAGAAGGGGCAGACCGGCGCGAAGATGCCGCTGTGGGCCTACGTGGTCGATCTCGACGATCCCGAGGTGGAGAAGAAGGGCCTGCTCGCGGCGAGCGGCGACACGCGCGAGTTCGTGTTCGTGCTCAACAAGGACACGACGATCCTGCCCTCGCCGCTGCCGAAGAACGTCGAGCTCGAGGTCGAGCTGCGTTACGACGCGGACGGCAGCGTGGACACGCGCGAAGATGCGGTGTTCGCGGTGGTCGACGCTGCGAGGGGCGACACCGGGCTGTCGCTCGTGCTCGAGAAGCCGGCGCAGAAGTGACTAGCTCGAATTCGGCCGCGGGCGCGAGCGAAGCGCGCTGGTACGAGGATGCGTTCCGCGCCGACTACCGGCGCGTGTACCCGCACCGCGATCTCGACGCCGCGCGCCCCGAAGTGCGTTGGCTGCTCGAGCACGGCGTCGCGGGCCGCACG
This sequence comes from Planctomycetota bacterium, assembly GCA_016795325.1. Classification (GTDB taxonomy): domain Bacteria; phylum Planctomycetota; class UBA1135; order UBA1135; genus WYBT01. Next base: position 121,603 of record JAEUHY010000043.1, on the reverse strand, counting down.
CTCGATCTGTGCTGCGGCTTCGGACGCCACACGCTGCTACTCGCCGCCTCCGGCGTGAACGTGTTCGGCCTCGATCTCTCGCGCGATCTCCTGCTGCAATCGCGCGGCCTGCCCGAAGCCGAGCGCTTCCTCGGCGGACGCCTGGTGCGCTCCGACGCGCGCGAGGTGCCCTTCGCCAGCGGCGCCTTCCGCTCGGTCGTCAACCTGTTCTCGTCGTTCGGCTACTTCGGCGAGCTGGGCGACGCGCGCGTGCTGCGCGAGATCGCGCGCGTGCTCGAGCCCGGCGGCCTCGCGGTGCTCGACCTGATGAACCCGGCCTTCGTGCGCGCCGGCCTGCGCGCCGAGAGCGTGCGCGAAGGCGACGAATTCCTGCTGCGCGAGAGCCGCGCGCTGCTCGACGGCGGCCGGCGCGTCGTCAAGGACGTCGAACTGCGCGCCGACGGCGAAGTGCGGCGCTGGCGCGAAGACGTGCGCCTCTACGAACTGGCCGAGTTCCGCACCCTGGCCCGCGACGTGCGCCTCGACCTGCTCGACGTGTGCGGCGGCTTCGACTCTTCGCCGCACACGGACAGCTCGCCGCGCATGCTCGTGCGCCTGCGGCGAGCTTGACGCGCGCTCGCCGCGTTTCAGGGCGAGAACTGCACCGCGAGAGCGTTGGTCAGGTTGCTGAATGTCGCGCACGGGCTGCCGGCGCCGTCGCGGTACCAGACCTGGAAGTAGTGCGTGGTCCCACTGAGCCAGCCGCCGGCGGTGGACAGCCCTGGCCCCCAACTCGCCGTGCCGCTGCCGCGTGTCTGTTGGACGGTGAAGCGTTTGCTGATCGTGCCCACGCAGCGCACACCGTCGCGGAACGGAACGCCCGCACCGGTTCCGGCGAGGCTCGAACCTTGGAACAGCAGCGCGCTCTTGTCGGCCGGCATTTGGATGGCGTCGAACTCGAGATCGCCTGCGCTCACACGGTTGGTTCCGCGCACGGACAGCTGGCCACCCAGGCCCGTGGAGTTGTCGCATCCCTCGCCGGCGTCGCCCTCGTTCGCGCACGGGCAGGGAATTCCTGAGCCATCGCCCGAGCAGACGTTGACGCCTGCTCCGAGTTGCAGGGCCTGCAGGTAGTTGAAGTCGGCGATGTAGATGCCGATGTCGCCGTTGGGGGCGCTGGTCAGGTTCAACTGAAGCGCAACACGCCCGGTGTTCGTGAAGGCGCTTCCTATCGCGAGTCCAGCTCCTCCATGCACCGGTGACATATGGCAATCGCTAACCGTGCGGTACGCGCCGGGCGACGTCTCCAGCGAGGCGCCGGGGATCGCGATGGGGAACAGGCCGCGCTGAGCGGTCCAGCCGTAGGCCGCTTGTCCGACAAAGGATGAACCTGTTCCGGTGTAGGTCAGTTGGCAAGAGATCGCGATCTCGCCAAGGTCACTGAATGCGGCGTGGTTGATCTGGGAGAGCGTGCTGCCCGCCGGAGCGCCGACGAGTGGATCCTGACCGTTGGCCAGGATCAGCGTCGGAGGCGCACCAATTCTGAGGCGATAGACGGCTGTCGTCGTGCACGGCGGCGCGCACGCCGTGGCAAGTCCGATCTGAACGAGCGCGTCGCCGGCGGCATTCGCGTTCAGGAGCGTGAAGCTCCAGAACGACGATGTCGCGTCCCACTCGACGCCAGGGTCCCCGCGCCGCGCGCCCAACTCGAGAATGCCTTGCTTCCACCGGTAGACGGCCGCCGACTGGTTTCCGTTCGCCTCGCGAACCCAAGCGACGAACCACACGGAGCCGTCCGACGTCCGGCGCGCACCGTGGATCACGTCTAGCGTCGCACCAGGGCCGAAACCCGGCGCAGGATCACCGAACTGGACGAACGGCTGCATCGCCAGCGGCGGGCCGAACCAGAGCGTGGTCGCCTGAGGCTGTCCCGGCAGTTCGCGATGACCGTGCATGAGGAGATTCCCCTGCGCGTCGAACTGCACGGGTTGTCCGAGGCTGAAACCCTTGAACACGTCGCTCGTGCCGGGCGCCGTGGCTCCACTTCTGGCGACGAGCTGTGGCCCGTTCGTCGCGTCCCACAGCCACAGGCCAACGCCGGTCGACACGTTGTTGAATCGAATGACGCCCGTGAACGCGACTGCGTCGCCCGGGCCGAGGACTGGGGCGCTGAAGAAGCGCCACGTCTCGCCGGGGTTGCAACCCGCGGCCGGGAGCCCCTCGCGCGCCACGAGACTTGTCACGGAACCGTCGTGAAACCAGATGCCGAAGTCGCCATTGGGCACCGTTCCACCGATGAGTTGGTCTTTGAACGCGGTGCGCCCGCCGGAGCCCGCAACGAACTGCGTGAATGCCGAAAGCCCGCCGAAGACGGCCTGCGGCTCGCAACCCGGCGCTTGTTGCTGCGATCGATGGATCAATGTGGCTTGCGAATTCTGATAGTGGCAGAGCGCCCGGGCTTCGGACGGACTGCCTGACAAATCGGCGAAGAACACGAATTCGTCGTCTCCAACGACGTTCGGCGCGCGGGCGAGAACGAACGTGTTGCCAGGCGGAAGATTCGCAACCTGGGTTCCGTTGACCGCCGCCGCCGTTAGCTGGATCGGTAGGCCCGTAGGCGGCAACGGGATCACCAGTTCCGCCGTATTGCTGGTCGCCGATCCCAACGCGTTGGACGCGACGCAGTCGTAGTATCCCGCGTCGCCCAGGTTCCACGCGAGGATCGTCAACTGGTTGGTGGTTGTTCCAGTGACACGCGGCGCCTGCTCCGCGAGCGGCACGCCGTCCTTGCGCCACTGGTAGGTGATGGGCGCGGCGCCCACCGCGGAAGTGGTGAAGTTGACTACGAAGGTTGGAGTCATCTTCGTAGAGGCGCTCTGGGGCTGAGCGGTGATCGTCGGCGGTTGGCACGGGTCACCCCAGCGCGCCACGTTCACGCTCGGATACTCCCCAGCGGACGAGAAGTAGCCTGCAATGAACAGCTTGGATCCCGTACCGTCGTCGAAGGACAGCAGGTCCTTCACCGCTTGCGTCGTATCAGTCAACACTAGGCCCTTGGCGAGCCGAGTCCACGTCGAAGCGTTGAAGAACGCGATGTTGGCGGCGACCTCAAACGGGGCCTGATAGGGAAAGTAGCCGCCGGCGAACAATCGCGGCCCAGTTCCGAAGTCATGCACGGCGAGTGACTTGACGTTGTACGGTGCGTTTACGTCGGAAGGCAGGCCGACGCCGGACCACGTGGAGCCGTTCCAACTGACCACGTGGCCGTAGTTCCCATTCAGCGACATGGATCCACCGGCGAACAACCGCGGACCTTGGCCAAGGTCTGCGCCCACGAGCGCGATGCCCGTCAGGCCCATGGCGCTGTTCGTGGCAGAGAGCCCCGACCCAACCACAGTCCAACTCGAGCCGTTCCATGCGTTGACCACGCCAGGGATGGCGCCGGTGACGAAGAGCTGCGGTCCTGCGCTGACGTTGTAGGACAAGGCGCCGTAGATCGCGCCGTTCAGATTCGAGCCCAGCGCTGTCCACTGCGCCCCGTCCCACATCGCGGCGCGCTTGCATGTGGTTGCGCCCGCGAGCGTGAACTCGCCAGCCACCACTAGCTTGGGCCCTGAGCCGAAGTCGTGCACGGTCATGCTGTTCACGATCCCGTTCAGGCCACCGCCGACCTCCGCCCAAACAGAGCCGTCCCAAGCAGCAAGGCGCTTGGCCGCGATCCCGTTGATCGACATGAACGCCCCGCCGGCGTACAGCTTCTGCCCGCCGCCATCGTTCCAGACGATCAGATCGCGAACTTGATCCGTATTGATCCCCGAAGCGACGGGCGTCCAGCTTGCGCCGTTCCAGCGAGCCACGGCAGCGTTGCCGAGATCAGAGAACGTGCCCCCGGCGTAGAGCCGCGTGCCGCCGCCGTCGTCGAACGCGCAGAGCGCTTTTGCGGAGCCGCTGAGGCCGTTGGCGCCCGGTCCGAATCCAGACGCGAAGTCCAGGCACTGCGACTGAGCGGACGCTGAAATCAAGAGCACAGCAGCCAAGGCGCGGACGAAACGAGAGTGCATAAGCGAACTCCGGCGAGCGTGAGCGGGAAGGGGCGCGCCGGGCCTCGGGGATGAGGCCCCTGTGACGCAGTCGTGGAGCCTATGCGCAGAGGACAGATCCCGCAACGCAACGACCAGGTCGGTCGTCGGAGGTCGAGCACCCTCAGGCCAAGTACTCGTCGAGCTCGCCGTCCAGCACTCGGTGCAGCTTGCCCGACTGCGTTTTCGAGCGCATGTCGCGCACCAGCGGCGACGAGCCGAGTTGGTAGCGGCGCACGACGTGTTCGTTGCCCGGCGCGGCGGCGCCGTCGCGGGAGTCGAGCAGCAGGCGCGCGTGCGCGAGGGCTTGTTCGGGTTGCTGCGCGCACCACACGACAGCGGAGCGCGCGCGCCGCGCGTCGAAGACCTTGGCTTCGAGCGTGGGGCGGCTGATGTCGCGTCCGCGCACGCCGCTGAGCTTGCGCGTCGAGTTCGTGAGTCCGTCGCGCTCCGCGTCGTCGTGCTGGTCGGCGGCGGCGTGCACGTCGACGCGCACGGCTTCGCGTTGTGTGCGGGCGGTCTTGGCGCCGCGTGAATCGCCCGCGGACTGTTGGAACGTGTGCAGACCGCTTTCGCCGCGCAGCAGCTCGTGCGCGCCGGCGCCGCGCACGACCAGCACCAGCGAATCCTCGTGCGGCTCGCCGCCGCAGCGGTCCGAGAGCGTCTCGCACTCGTAGCCGTGGCGCTTGGCCCATGCGCGGTACATGCGCGAGAGCAGCAGCACGCCGTCGAGGCCGGCCTGCGAGCGGCGCACGGAGGTGATCTCGAGCAGCGCATCGCCCAGGCGCGCCGCGTCGCTGACGCGTGCGACGCGCGCGAGCAGTTCGAGCTGCGCAGAGCTCTGCGCGAGCTTCTCGAAGTCTTGCGCCGAAAGCTTGGACGCGCGCGGCCGCAGCAAGCGCTCCGCGAACGCCTCGGCGCCGGCGGCGAGTTTGGCGATGCGTTGCAGCAGCTGGTCGACGCGGTGGAGCTCGTCCATGGCGCGCGTGGCGCGCTCGACGTCGCTCCAGAAGCCCGGAGCGTTCGAGGTCTCGACGAGCTCGCTGCGCCGCTGTTCCCAGCGCTTGGCGCACTCGGCGACCTCGCGCGCGAGCGCCAGCAGTCCTTGCGCACGTTCGCGCACGCTCTCCGAGCCGGCCGGCGCCGCCGGTGCGTGCGGCGTCAAGCTGTCCTGCGCGGGCCGGACCAGGTCGACGAGCACGGCGCCGGCGTTGTCGACGCGCAGCCGCAGCACGGCGCCCGGTTCGATCGGGCCGCTGGCGATCGTGCGCGCGACCGGCAGCAGAACGCGGCGCTCGATCGTGCGCTTGAGCGGCCGCGCGCCGAAGGCCTGCGTGTAGCCCTCGCGCAGCAGCAGCGACACCAGCGCCGGATCGACATCGATCGACAGCCCGCGGCGTTCGATGCCGCGGCGCTGCAGCATGCGCGCGAGCTCCTTGCGCGCGATCTGCTCGGCGGTTTCGAGCGAGAGCGGGGCGAAGTGCACGATGCGGTCGATGCGCGCGAGGAACTCGGGCCGGAAGAAGCTGCGCAGCTCGCGCTGCACGTCGTCGTTCGCCGGCGAGTCGGACCCCGAACCGCCGAAGCCCAGCCGCGGATCGACGCGCACGGCCGAGCCCAGGTTGCTGGTCATGATCACGATCGTGCGGCGGAAATCGACGGTGCGACCCGCGCCGTCGGTCAGCCGTCCCGCGTCGAAGATCTGCAGGCACAGATCGAAGACGTTGTGGTGCGCCTTCTCGATTTCGTCGAGCAGCACGACCGACAGCGGGCGCTCGCGCACCGCGCTGGTGAGCGCGCCGGCGCGCTGGGCCGAGCCGTGCAGGCGCTCGAATGCTTCGTAGGTCGCGTACTCGCTCATGTCGAAGCGCAGGAGCCGCGCCGGATCGCCGAACAAACGCTCGGCGAGCGCACGTGCGAGCTCGGTCTTGCCGACGCCCGTCGGCCCGACGAACAGCAGCACGGCGAGCGGCTTGTGCGGATCGTTCAGGCCGGCTTTGAACAGCGTGACGAGGTCGACAACGCTCTCGACCGCTTCGCTCTGGCCGATCACGCGCGCTTCGAAGAACTCGCGCAGGCGCGGCACGTCGAGCGGCGTGTCGTCGTCGACCAGATCGCGCGGAACGCCGCTCAAGCGCGAGAGTTCGTCGAGCACGTCGCGCAGCGTGAGCGGCGCGTCGCGGTGGCGCTCGAGCACGCTGCGCAGGAGACCGGCGCTGCGGCCAGGCTGTACGGCGCCGGCCACGAACATCTCCGAGTAGTCGATGATGCGCTCGAGCAGCGCGTCGCTCGCCGAGGCGCCGGACTCGTCGCAGATCGCGCGCAGGATGCGGCGCGTACGCGCTTCGTCGGCCGGCTCGAGCCGCACTTCGCTCCACACGCGGCGCGCGGCCGAGTCGCGCGCGAACATGCCGGCGAAGCCCTCGGGCGTCGTCTCGCCGACCACGGCGAGCGAGCCGCGTTCGACGTACTGCGCCAAGGCAGCGCCGACGTTGTTCGCGCTGTCGTCGGTCACGCCCGTGGTCATCAACAGGTGTGCGTTCGGCACGCACAGCACGGCGCGTTTGTCGTTCCCGAGCGACTGCACCAGCTCTTCGAGCTTGGTCTGCCATTCGCCCAGGTACTTCGTGCCCGCCAGGAACTCGTCGGGCTGCATGCGCACCAGGCGCGGCTTGACGCCCGGGCTGAGTTCGAAGCGTGCGAGCTCCCGCGCCAGCGTCGTTTTGCCTGCGCCCGAAGGCCCGACCAACATGACGGCCCGGCCGCGCGGTTTGCGCAGCACCGCGAGCACCTGTTCGACCTGACGTTCGAGTTCGAAGCCGCGTTCGACGTGTTCCTCGACCTGTGGCTCCGGCGCCGTCACGGGCGTGGCGGGCAGCGTCGCTCTGCGGCGTTCGAGCGCGGCCACGACCTTCGCGTAGCGGCGCGGCCCGCGCTTGCGTACGGCCTCGATCGCTTCGTCGAGCAGCTCGGCGCTGGGAAGCGCGACGACCGGCGGCAGTCCGTCGTAGCGGCGCACGATCTCGAGCAACGCGACGGAAGCTGCGCGCCCCACGTCCTCGTCGCTCTCGCGACCCGCGGCTTCGATCAGCAGCGGTAAGGTCAACTCCGGGTGCTTCTCGCCGAGCAGGGCGCACAGCCGCGCGCGCAGCGTCGGACTTTCGTCCTCGCGCAGCGCGACGCACAACGCGTCGACGAGCTCCGGGCGCGTGCTCGCCGGCGGAAGGATCAGCGCACGCACGTTCTCGCTCGCGTCCTCGAGCAACTTGGCGTACAGCGCGTCGTCGCCGAAACCGGGATCGTCCGCGAGCGCCGTCGCGAGCGAGGTCCGCACCAGCGGTTCGGCGTCGCGCGCCAGTTCGCGCGCGAGCGCCAGCGCGCAGCTGGCGGTGTGCCCGGGCGTCACGCGCGCCACGACGGCGCGCACGAGCACGCTGCGGTGCTTAGCCAAGGGGCGTAGTTCGCGCTCGTCGGCGCTGCGCAGGCGCGCTGCGAGTTCGTCCGCGGCATCCGCTTCAGCGCGCGCGACGCGCGCCACGAGCAACTCGAGCGAGTCGGCCATGGGCGCGAGGATAGCGCCGGCGGCGGGGGCCCCGGGCGTGCGCTCGCGCGGTCCTCGCGGAGCTATACTCCTCGCCCTTTTTCCCGTCCCGACGCGACGGCCAGACCCCCCCGGCGGAGCCGAACCATCCCATGCGCGACAACATCGTCTTCAGCGAACAAGCCAGACAACTGGCGGCCACGGCGCGCGAGATCGCCGACAAGCATGTGCGCCCCTCGTGCGCCAAGTTCGACCAGCTCCAGGAGTACAACTGGGACGCGGCGCGAGCTGTCGCCTCGGCGGGGCTGTTCAAGACCTTCATCCCGAAGGAATACGGCGGGCACGGCGCGGGCGTCCTCGCGCTGGCCATGGTGACCGAAGAACTCGCCAAGGCCGACTCGGGCTTCGGCGTGGCCTTCGCGGTCAACGCGCTGGGCTCGTTCCCGATCATCCTCGGCGGCACCGAGGAGCAGAAGAAGCGCTGGCTGCCGCAGATCGCGCGCGGCGAGAAGATGGTGGCCTTCTGCCTGAGCGAGAAGTTCGCCGGCTCGGACGCCAGCGGACTTTCGGTCACCGCCGTCGAGGATGGCGACGACTACGTCATCTGCGGCGAGAAGAAGTGGACCACCAACGGCGGCGTGGCGGACATCTACTCGGTGTTCTGCGTCACCGACCCGACCTCGAAGTCGCGCCGCATCAGCGCGCTGGTCGTCGAGAAGGGCACGCCGGGATTCTCGGTCAAGAAGGTCGAGAACAAGATGGGCATCCGCACGGTGCCGGTCGTCGAGACGCACTTCGACAACGTCCGCGTGCCGAAGGCGAACCTCATCGGCGGGCGGGCGGGCATGGGCTTCAAGCACGCGATGATGACGCTCGACTGCGCGCGGCCGGGCGTTGCGGCGCAGGCCGTTGGCGCGGCCCAGGGCGCGCTCGACCTCGCGCTGGTCTACGCCAACCGCCGGCGGCAGTTCGACGCGCCGATCGCGAGCTTCCAGATGGTGCAGAAGATGCTCGCCGACATGGCGATGAAGACCGAGGCGGCGCGCTGGCTGGTCTACGCTTCGGCGGCGCAGATCGACGCCGGCCGCACCGAGGGCGTCACCAAGTACGCCGCGATGGCCAAGTGCTTCGCCACCGACACCGCCATGGAGGTCGCCACCGACGCGGTGCAGATCTTCGGCGGCTACGGCTTCATGGAGGACTATCCGATCGCCAAGTGCTTCCGCGACGCGAAGATCCTCCAGATCTACGAGGGCACCAACCAGATCCAGCGCCTCGTCATCGCCCGCAACCTGATCAAGGAAGCGAACGAGCTGGCGCACCTCGAGTCGTACATCCCGACCGAGACGCAGCAGAGCTACCGCAGCGAGGCTGGCGCCGCGGCCAAGCCCAGCTGACCTGACTTGTACGTACGGCGCGACGCACGGTCGCGCCGCCCTGCGGCGCGCGTGCGCAGCGTCCGCGATGCCAAACTGACGGCGGCTCGCCCTCCCTGGGGGCGGGCCGCTGCCGTTTTGGCGGCTCTGCGCGCACGAGCCGGGCCGCACCGAGCTCGCCCGCGGCCTCGGCTCCGGTTGTACGTCGTCCTGACATGCGTAACTGACGACGTCGAAACACTTTGTGGCTGGAACGCGCCCTGCACCTGCGCGTCGCTCCGAACGGCGCGGAATCTGCCGTACGCGTCAGCATCCAACGGGATGCGAGGTCCGAAGACCTGAGGGCAGCACCTGATGGCGCGAAGCGACGTATGGAGACGCCGCAGCGCGCTATCGGGCGCGACCAACGGACAGGCGGCGGCAGCTGTAGGTCGCCTCATGCAGGTCCTCGGAGATCCGACCCCTGAGGTGCGCGGGTTGTCATGAACCCGCGCGGTATCGATGCGGCTAGTTCGTAGCGGCGCGCCGGGCGGCGCGTCCACCCCCTGGCAGGAAAGGTGAACGACATGGTCAAGCTTCTCACGCACCAACAACTCGACGAGCGCCTCGACCGCTTTGCGGCCGAGCCGGAGCGCTTCGCCGACCTGTGCCGCGAGCTCGCCGCCGAGCTCGATCGGGACAACGTCGCGCTCGAGATTTCCGACCCTTTGTCGTGGCGGCGCCCGGTCGAGGGCGCAGCGAGCGCGCAGCGCGTGACGCTCGCGCAGCAGTTCCGCGCCGACGTGGACTCGATCACGATCATGGACCGCGAATCCGAGGCGCGCCTGGCGCGGCGGATCGAGTTCGCACGCATTCGCTTCGAGAAGGTGCTCGCTGACACGGGCATCTCTCCCGACCGCGTGCCGAAGTCGATCGGGCAGGTCAGCCTCGGCGTCCAGGGCGCGAGCTCGAGCGGGTGCACGTTGCCCCCGCGCGTGTGCCGCCGCTGGTTCGAGCTCCACGCCCTGCGCACCGAGCTCGTCGAGCGCAACCTGTACCTCGTGCCGATCAACGTCGAGCGCTACTCGCACACTTCGGCGAGCCAGTCCGACCTGATCCAAGAAGGCTCGGCGTCGCTGTTCCGCGCCGTCGACGGCTTCGACTGGCGGCGCGGCCTGCTGTTCCGCACCTACGCGGTCCACTGGCTCAACCAAGCGTTCCGCAGCTACCTCTACAACTTCTCGAACACCGTGCGCGTGCCGGTGTACCTGCAGAAGGCGCTCAAGCACGTCAACGACGCCAAGCAGAAGCTCGGCGACGTCAACGCGGCGCCGGAAGCGATCGCAGCGGCGACCAACATGAGCGAAAACCTCGTGGGCGCGGCCATGCACTCGGTGCGCAGCGCGCGCTCGCTCGACGCCGGCTACGACGACGAAGAGGGCGGCCGCCTCAAGGACCTGCTCAAGGCGCACGACGACGAGGGGCCGTACTCGACCGACCTCGAAGACGTGAAGCTCGACCAGAGCATCCACGATGCGCTGGCGCAGCTCTCCGAGCGCGAACGTCTGGTCATCGAACGGCGCTTCGGCATCCACAGCGGACGCGAGCACACGCTGGCCGAGGTCGCCGCCGAACTGGGCGTCAGCCTCGAACGCGTGCGCCAGATCCAGGTGCGCGCGCTCGGCAAGCTCCGCACGCCGGGCCTGCGCAAGGCCGTCGATCCGTTCCTGAACTGAGGCTTCGACGCTGCTTCCAGCAAATCCCCCGTCCGCCGCAACACGGCGGGCGGGGGGTGTTTTTTTTTGACCGCGAGCCCCGCCTTTCGCTCGGTTCGGCCTCATCGCAATCTCAACGCGCCCTGGGCGCCGGAGCGCACATGCAGATGCTCGTCAGCGCCGCTCGACCACTCATCGCGGGGAGCGTGCTGTTCGTGCGGGTGTTCCGCTTCGAGAACATCGTCAAGAAGTTCCGCGAGTACGACTACGCCGACATGTTTGTGACTCTGACCGGCGCCGCGAAGGTCGCCCTCTCGACGCTGCCGATCGTCGCGCTGTCGCGGGCCGAGTTCACGTTGGGCTCTGCCCGGGCGAGGGCCGCGCTCACGCTCGGCGCCCAGCCCTCGCACTTCAGGGCGCGCCACGCGCCGCGCTCCTACGCGCCCTCCTTCGCGCTGCTCACGCCTTCGCTCTTCGACGCCGCCGCACGTTCGGGCTGGGACGTCGGATCGGAACTCAGAACTGCGCTGGTGCTCGGATCGAGCCTCGCCTTCCTCGGTTACGGCGTGCACTGCCTGGTCGCGCCGTCGATGCAGCTCGAGTTCGCGCGCTACCGGCTGGCGCACCTGCGTGTGCTCACCGGGCTGCTCGAGATCCTGGCTGGAGTGGGCTTGGTCGCCGGACTGCGCTGGCCCCTGGCGCTGCAGCTGTCGTCCGGCGGGCTCGCGCTGCTGATGGGCTTCGCGCTCGCCGCTCGTCTGCGAGTGGGGGATGCGCTGTCGCTGTGGATCCCCGCCGCGGCGTTGCTCGTGCTGAACGGTTACCTGTGTCTGTCGTCGCTCGGCGCGTTCGACGGAACGTGAGCGCGTGCTCGCACCGCGCCTGCGCTCACAGGCCCAGCGCGTCCTCGCTCTCGCGGCGCCATCGCGCCACATCGGAGTTCGCCCAGGCGCTCGGGTTGCCGCCCACGACTTCTTCGACGCGCGCCGCGCCGCGCGCGTAGCTCTCGCGCGCTCGATCCATGTGTCCGAGCTTGGCTTGAACGAGCGCGCGGACGAAGTCCATGGCGGTGGGATTGATGATCAAGAACGTCGGCGCCGCGTAACGCCCCTCGAGTTGCGCAGCCGCGCCGGCCCAGTCGCCGACGCGGATGTTCGCGACGGTGCGAGGCAAGTACGCCCAGTCCTGGGTGTCGAGCGACGCCGCGTTCCTGGCGAGCGCCTCGACCGCATAGGCCGTGTCGCGCCGGGCGGTCTGCGGATGGTCGAGCAGCGGATAGAGCAACGTGGCGACGAAGTCGGGGCGTGTCTCCTGCTCGATCTCCCGCACCAACTCGTCGCGGCCGATGTGGCCTGCGTAGTACTTCGCGGCGACGATGTCGGGGCGCCAGTCCGGGTTGTCCTGCAGCGCGAGCGCGCGTTCGAGCAGGCTCAGCGCCTCCGCGAAGTCGCCCATCTGGGAGCGGCACAGCCCCAAGACGTAGTGGGCTTCGGCGTTCTGCGGCCACTGCGCGATCAGCGCGCGGTAGCCGCCCTCGGCTTCGGTCGTCCGCCCCATGAAGTACAACGCGTCCGAGCTGCGCAGGCGCGCCCGCGGGTCGTTCGGGCGCAAGCTGAGCGCCGCTGTTCGACAGGCCAGCGCGGCCTCGAAGCGCCCGACATCGGAGTAGAGGTTGCCTCCGACCGACTGCAGCACGAAATCGCCCGGGTAGAGCTGCACGGCGAGATCGAAGATGCGGAACACCTCCGGTCGGTGTTCCGGACCGAAGGCCCACAGCGCCGTGCTCAACACGAAGATCGAGCCGGGGTCGAGCGTGGCGAGCTTTTCGTGCGACGCGAACTCCAGGAGCGTCGGCGCGTCTTGCTCCGCGATCGCCGTGCGCAGGCGCGAACGCTCTGGGTCGGGATCGAGGTCCATCGCGAGCACGTACAGGTTCTCGCTCTTCTCGGATTTGGGGCCGTGCACCTGCCGCCGCACGCGGCCCCAGTCGTCGAGCGCGAGCGCAACTTGGCGCGCGATGTCGCGCTCGCGGATGCGCTCGAGCGCCGGCACGAGGTCGGAGCCCTCGAGATCGACGCCGTAGGCCTGGAACGCACGCGTGAACTTCTCATCGAGCGCGACAGCCGCGGGGCCATTGCCCAGCGTTCCGACTTGCTCGATGCGCAGCTGCAGCAACGTTTCCTCGAGCTCGCGGTCCTGCTCGACCAGCCGCTGCTCGCGCTGCGCCGCGGCAGCCGCCGCGTCCGCCGAGGCGACGAACTCGTGCGCGCGTTGCAGTGTGGCCTCGTCCCCTTCGCCCGTCTGTGCGAGCACGAGCGCGCGTTTGGCGGCCTCGAGCGCTGGTGTGTACTGACCTGACTGCGCCAGGCTCAGCGACTCGCCCTGCGCAGCTTCGACCGCTGCGCGAAGTTGCGCGGAGCGCGCCGAGCGCTCGCGGTTGACCCACCACAGCCCCGCGCTCGCGAGCACGACCGCCACTGCGATCGAACTTGCGAGTGCGACGGTGAGCCGCCGGGCGCGTCGATCCTCCGCCGCCCGCACGCGCGCCTCCGCGGCGTCGACTTCGGCCTTTTTTGCGCGCTCTTCGACGCTGGTGAGGTACTCGTGCACGGCGCGCGCCACGGCGTCGGCGTTCGCCGGACGCGCCGCCTTCGAAGGCGTGAGGCACTCCACGCACAGCTTGATGAGCGCGGGGTCGGCGCCGCACCCTTCTAGGCGCGCACGCGCCGGATCGAGCTGCGCTTTGGCCGCCTGGGTCAGCACGGGTTCGCCCTCGCGCGCCTCGTAGGGCGGCTTGCCGGTGAGCAACTCGCACAGGATCGCGCCCAGCGAAAACACGTCGGCGCGCTCGTCGAGCTTCTCGACTTCGCCCTGCGCCTGCTCCGGCGCCATGTACGCGGGCGTGCCCATGACCGAACCGGCGAGCGAGTCGGAGCCCGACGACCCCGGCCCGCTGCGCACGGTTTCGATGACCGTGAACAAGCTGCCCTGCGCGCGCTTCTCGTCGGCGACGCCGCCGCGGCTCAGCACCTTCGCCAGGCCCCAGTCGACCACCTGCACCTCGCCGAACGCGCCGACCATGATGTTCGCGGGCTTGAGGTCGCGGTGCAGCACGCCCTTGGAGTGCGCGTAGGCGACCGTCTGGCACACCGACTCGAAGATCGCGAGCAAACGGCCGCGTTCGTCGAGGATCGTCTTGCGCTGCTGGAAGAGCGCCGAGAGCGTGCGGCCCTTCACGAGCTTCATCGTGAAGTACGGGCTCTCGTCGGCCATCAGGCCCAGCTCGTACACCGGCACGATGCCCGGATGCTGGAGCTGTCCGCCGATCTGCGCTTCTTCGATGAAGCGCTGCACGACTTCGGGACGTTTGGCGAGCTCGGGGTCGAGCACCTTCACCGCGACGTCGCGACCCAGGTCCGTGTCGTGACCCTTGAGGATCACGCCCATCCCGCCGCGCGCGATCTCGCCGAGCATCTGGTAGTTCCCGCGGCCCTTCGGCGTCCGCAAGGCGCCGCCGCCGGGTGCGATCACCGGTGACGCGCCGTGCTCCGAACCGCTGTCGGACAGCAGCACCTTGGGCGCGAGGCCGGTGCGCTGCGTGATCATCTGCAGGACCGAGGGCGGAGATTCGGGCTCGGGCGGGTTCGGTTTGTTCACTGGGGCGGCTCGCGCGGCGCGGAACGGAAGGCTGCGCCACTAGACCCGATCTGGTGCGTTCCGTGGCCCCCAAATCTCCGCGGACCGCGGCTCTCCGAGCTCCCGGCGCCGTCTGCCGCCACTGCTAGACTCCGTCTCCGTCCCCGCTCGCGCGGCGCGTCGCGCTCAAGCCACCCAAGCCCCCCTCGCCATGCCGATCGCGTCCTTTGTTTTGCTCGTCGCGGCGTTCGCGCCCGACGCTCCGCCGCTCGCCGAGGCCGCCCACGCGACGCGGCAAGACGCTGCCATCGACGCGAAAATCCGCGCCGCGGGCAACGACGTGGCGAAGCTCGTCGAACTGGCGGCGGCCTGCACGGCGGCCGGCGCCGAGGCCGACGCGCGCAAGGTGCAGCGGCGCATCGTCGAACTCGCGCCGGACCACGAGGACGCGCGCAAGGCGCTCGGGCACCGCTTCTACGACGGCAAGTGGTTCGAGAGCCTCGCCGAGCTGACCAAGTACAAGCGCGACGAAGCGGCGCGCATGAAGGCCAAGGGCTTGGTGCGCTTCAAGGAAGAGTGGGTGCCGGAGGCCGAGCTGCCGTACCGCAACATGGGTTGGGCGCGGAACTCGTCCGGCAAGTGGGTGAACCCGGTCAAGGTGGCGCGCGACAAGGACGACGCGCAGCGCAAGGCGGCTGGCCATCAGTACCGCGCGGACGACAACAGCTGGGTCGCGCCGGAGGACATGCCGCACTGGACGGCGCTGCGCTGGAAGTGCGGCGACGCGTGGGTCGAGCTCGCTGCGGCCAACCAGCACCACTCCAAGCTCGAGACGGCCTGGGAACTGCGCAGCGAACACTTCCTCGTCTACACCACCTGCGAGTGGAGCGCCGGCGACGCGGCGCGCTGGTACGCCGAGAAGAGCTACCCCGAGCTCGTGCGCATCTTCGGCGTCGCGCCGCAGGAGCGCATCGACTTCGTCGTGTTGAGCAGCCTCGAGCAGTACAACGCCGTCGCCGGCGGCGCTGCGCAAGTGCTGCCGGACGCCGAGGGCTTCTCGTCGTTGCACGGCGCGTACTTCGCCGACATGGCCTTCGACTTCTCGCAGCAGCCGCCGCAGTACGTGGGCTGCGGGGTGAGCTTCTGGAACCGCAGCGACGAGAAGTTGCGCGGCTGGGGGCCGTACTGGGTGCGCTGGGCCGCGGCGCAGAGCTTCGTCGAGGCGCTCGATCCGTCGTGGAACTTCGTCGGCGAGGTGGTCGCGGCGGGCCCGAGCGGTCAGCGTCCGAATCCGGCCAATTTCTGGGCCGAAAAGCGCATTCCGCGCTGGTTGCGTTACGGCGCGGCGAGCTACGTCGAGCGCTACATGAAGGACCCCGAAGCCGCGGAAGGCGCCAGCCCGTGGGCCCTGCGCGAGTTCGCCTTCGGGCAGCTGCGCTCGGGCGGTCTGCGCAAGCTCGACGAGCTGTTCGCGTTCGGGCTCGACCTCACCAAGGCGGAGAGCTCCTCGCGCCTGTACCACGAAGCCGGTCTCGTGGTCGCCTTCCTGCTCGACGGCGCGCCCGGCGACGCCAAGCTCGCCGCCGCACACGAAGCGTTCCGCAGCGCGTTGAAGGCCGGCGAAGTCGAGGCGATCCGCGCCGCGGCGACGGCGCTGCAGAAAGAGCTCGCCTCGCGCGACGCTGCGATCCGCAAGTTCGCCGGGTTGCAGTGAGCGCGCGGCCCGTGCGGGACGCGCGCGCCGCAACGATCGAACGCTACGCGGGCTGCAACGTCGGGTAGTCGGTGTAGCCGCGCGCGTCGTTGGTGTAGAAGGTGCGCGGATCGGGTTCGACGAGCGCGATGCCGCTGCGCACGCGTGCGACGAGGTCGGGGTTGCTCACGTAGTGGTGTCCGAAGGCGATCGCTTCGAGCGCGCCGTCGGTGATCGCCTGCGCGGCTTCCGTCGGCGAGTAACCCATGTTGCCGACCAGCGCGCCCTTGAAGGCGCTGCGCGCCGCGCTCGCCACGTCGCCCTTCTGCACGCCGAAGAAATCGCCGCGCATCAGGTGCAGGTACGCGATGCGGCGCGAGGAGAGCTGCGCGGCGACGTAGCTCGTCAGCTTGACCGGATCGCTGTCGCGCATGTCGTTGTAGCTGTTGAGCGGCGACAGGCGCACGCCGACGCGACCGGCGCCCCACACACCGATCGCGGCGTCGACCACCTCGAGCAGCAGGCGCGCGCGATGCTCGAGCGGTCCGCCGTACGGGCCGCTGCGTTGGTTGCTGCCGTCGCGCAGGAACTGATCGAGCAGGTAACCGTTCGCACCGTGGATCTCGACGCCGTCGAAACCGGCGGCCTTCGCATTCTGGGCCGCGAGACGAAAACCGGCGATGATCCCCGGAAGCTCGTCGTCGCGCAGTTCGCGCGGCGTTTCGTAGGGCTTCTTGCCCTGCGGCGTGTGCGTCTCGTCGTTGGTGATGCGCAGCGGGCTGGGCGCCACCGGCTGCGCGCCGCCGTTCAGCAGCGAGTGGCAGGCCCGACCGCCGTGCCACAGCTGCAGCACGATCCGACCGTTCTTCGCGTGGACCGCGTCCGTGACGTGCTTCCAGGCCGCGACCTGCGCCTGCGAGTAGACGCCGGGCTCGCGCGCGCCGAAGGCGGAGTTGCCCGCCATGACCATGGTCGCCTCGGCGACGATCAAGCCAGCGCTCGCGCGCTGCGCGTAGTACTCGGCCATGATCGCCGTCGGAACGTGGTCGACGTCGGCGCGACAGCGCGTGAGCGGCGCCATCAGGATGCGGTTCGAGAGGCGGAGGTCGCCCAGGGACACGGGAGTGAAGAGCGCGGCGTGGTGCATAGGTCCCCGTAGTGTGCCCTGCCGTCCGCCGTGGCGACCAATCAAGATTCGGTTGTCCGCGCGGCTAGTGTCCCGCTCCCGCAGTCCGTCGAAGATGTCGCTGGTGGCGGCGTTCCTGAACAAGGCGCGAGGATGCCAAGCCGCCTGAATCGGTCGTCAAAACGGAGCGACGCCGCCAGAGGCGGCGAGGCCCGCGAGATCTTCGACGGAATGCGCAAGCGGGGCGCTAGTTCTTGCTCCTCACCTCGGCCATCCACTCCACGAGCAGCTTCTCGAACGAATCGCTGTACTCGCCGCGTTGGAAGTTGCGCAGGCTCTCGGGCTCCGTCGCGAACGCGTGCAGCAGGTGGTCGCTGTTGGGCGCGATCACGAACTTGGCCCTGCCGGGGGTGCGGCGGTTCACGATGTCGGCGATCAGCTTGTGGTCGGCTTCGTAGACCACGAAGTCGCTTGCGCCCTTCACAGCCAGCACGTGGCAATCGAGCTTGTTCCAGTACTCGGCGAAGTTGATCTCGTTGAGCTGGCGCCAGAAGTCGAGCGACTTGTCGTTGAAGCGCCCGCCGGGGAAGAAGCCGTCGACCAGCGCCGCGAGTTCGGGCAAGTCGGTCTTCACCGTCTCGGGCGACTCACCTTCGAGCATCACGCGCGCCATGATCCGCGCGCCGTGGCGCACCTGCTCGTCCGCCGACTCGAAGCTCGCGCCGGCAACGAGGCCTTGGTAGCGCAGCGTGTCGAGCAGGTACTCGAACCAGGTGCGCGCCGCGCCGCCGTAGACCGCGATGCCCTTGACCGGATTGTCCGCCGCGATCATCGGGCCGAATGCGGCGCCCATGCTGTGGCCGAAGAGGAACACGTTGTTCACGTCGACGCCCGCAGTCGCCTTCAGCTGGGCGAGCGCTTCGCGGTAGATGCCGATCTCGTCCTGGTAGTCGAGCTCGGCGAACGGGCCACCCTCGCTGTCGCCGACGCCGGGCTTCTCGACGCGGATGGTGACGTACCCCGAGTCGGCGATCCTGTGCAGCAGCGGCCCGTCGATCGTGGCGACATCACCCTTGGCCGTCGCGAGCACGAAGTCGTACGAAACCGGCGAAAAGCCCTGGATGAACATGAAGCCCGGGTGCGGGCCGGGCTTGCGCGGCCGCGTGAGGATGGTGCGCATGCGCTGGCCGTTGTTCGTCACGTGGCTGTAGAGGACCTCGTAGTTCTCGTTGCCCGGATCGCGCGGCTTCTCGAGCAGTTCGCCGCGCAGCTTCATCGGCGTCTCCTTGCGCAGGATCTCGAATTCGACTTGCGCCCCCGCGGGCGTAGCGCGGATCGCGGCGCCGATCGTTCCTGTGCTGACCGCGGCGCCGTTGAAGCGCAGCACGATGTCGCCAGCCTCGAAACCGATCTTCTCCGCCGTGAGTCCGGGCGTCGGCGCGTTGGCGATCAAGCCTTCGCCGCGCGCGAGCCCGGCTTTCTCGGCCTGTTTGCGCGGCAGCGCGGAGAAGCCCAGGCCCAACGCGCCGCGGCGCGGCAGCGGCTGTTCGAGCGTTGCGCCCGGCGTCGAAGTTTGCGTCTGGGCGTGGAGTGTGGTGGGGGCGAGCAGCGAGAGCAGAGTCAGCAGAGTCGTGGCGAGTTTCATGGTCGTCGCGGGCGGGGGTGGAGGAACGATCCGAATGGCGCAACGCTCGCGCGCGCTCGGCGCGACGAAGCGCGAACCGTCGGTTCCGGGATGGGCGCCGCTCGTTCCCGCCGCGCGCCGACCGCGTGAGTTCTGCGGCCGCTGCAAGCTCGAGTCGCGCGCGAACACGATCGAACGCTCGCGCGGGGCCTGCAAGCCAATTCTGTGTTGCGTCGCTCGCGCGTCGGCCCAAGACAATTCGCGCGGTCGCGCGGCGGCGTCGATTCAACGCAACAACCTCGGAATTCTCCGGCAACTTCGAGGCTTCGCAGCGCGCAGGCGGCGGTCGCCGCCGATGCGCGGATCGTCGTGCGCCGTCGAGCGCGTTCAGCGTTGCTTCTCGTCGTCCGACTTCGCGCCGCGAGCACGCGCCGCTTCCAACTCGCCGCGCCAGCGCGCCGCTTCCTCGGGCGCGCCGTTCGCCTCGTAGAACGCGACCAACCTCTCCAACGCCTCGGGAATCCGCGTCGCGCCTTGCGTCGGAATGCTCGCCTCGCGGGCCTTCATGCCGCGGTAACCGTCGAGCAGCGGGCTGTGGGCTTCGTCGAGCTTGCCCTGGGCCATCAGGATCCCGCCCAGTTGCGAGCGCGAGTTGAACGTGGTCCACACGTCGGGTTGCAGCGCTTCGCGCGTGGCGAGCACCTCCCGCAACACACCTTCGGCGTCGGCCCAAGCCTTCATCTCGATCAGCGCCGTGCCCAACGCGGCGAGTTGCGCCGCTCGTTCGACGCTTGGCTCCGGACTCGCAGCACGCGTCGCCGCGACCAATTCCATCACCAGGCTCGCCGCCTGCGCGGACTTGCCCTGGTTCGCGTAGATCGAGATCAGGTTCTCGACCGAGTTCAGCAGGCTCGGATCGAAGCGGGCGAGCAGCGTGCGCTTGAGCGCGAGCGCTTCGACCACGAGCGGCTCGGCGTCGGCGAGACGACCCTGTTCGAGGACCACGGCGCCGAGATTGCCCAGCACATTGGCGAGGTTGGTGTCCGGGGCCGGCAACGTGGCTCGTTGAACGGCCAACGCAGCACGCAGCAGTGCTTCGGCCTGGGCGAGCTGGCCGCGCTCCCACTGGAGCAGAGCGAACTCGTTGTAGAAGCGCGCGTCGCTGAAGCGTGCGTGCTGCGAGGCGGCGCGCTGGAGCTGCGCCCATTCGCCGAACAGGGACTCGGCTTCGTCCAATCGACCACGCGCCCTCGCGACCAGCGCGAGATGCGCGAGGACGTCACGGGCCGTGCTTCCCGTGGACCCATTCGAGCGCTCGAGCGTGAGCGCTTCGTGCAGCAGCGGCTCCGCCTCGTCGAGACGGCCGAACTCCACCAAGACGAAGGCGAGTGTGGCGATGGTCTCGGCAAGTTGCGCGTGCTCCGCCGGCAGAGCGGATCGGCGGTTGGCGAGCGCATCCTGCAGCACCGATACACATTCTTCCTTGCGTCCCAGCGCCCGCAGCGCGTGCACTAGGTTCACAAGCACGGCGTGCGTGTCGTTGTGGTCAGCACGCAGAGTGTCGCGCTGGATCTGGAGCGCTTCGCGGAACAGCGCCGCGGCCTCTTCGGTCCGCCCCAGTTCGAGCTCGATCAACCCCAGATTGTTCAGGTTGTTCGTGTATTCGGGCGAGGCGACGTCCGCTCGCGCTCGGTGCAGTTCCACGAGCTCGCGCTGAAGCGCGTGCGCGTCGACGAACTCGCCGCGCGTCTGCTGCAGCGACCCGTACTCGCCGAGAATCTGAACCGTGACCGGGTGGCCAGACGGGAGAATCCTGCGGCACATCTCCAGAGCCTCGTCGTACAGCGCGGAAGCTTGGTCCAGTTCCCCGCGCGCCGCGAGCCCCTGCGCGAGGTTCATCATGCACATGGCCATGTGCTGATGTCCGCCGGGCAGCGCGGCGCGCCAGACCGCCAGCGCGTCGCGGAACAGCGGCTCGGCTTCGGCGATCCGGCCCTGCTCCTGCAGCGACGAAGCGAGGTTGTTGAGGCCCAGCGCGAGGCGCGGGTGGTCGCCGGTCAGCGTCGCACGCTTGATCGCGAGCGCCTCGCGGAACAGCAGGTCCGCTTCTTCGAACTTGCGCTGCGCCTTCAGGCACGCGGCGAGGTTGTTGATGCTGTTGGCGAGCTCGGGATGCCCGGCGGGGCGCGCCGTGCGGTTGATGGCGAGGGCTTCGCGGTACAGCGGTTCGGCGTCCGCGGGCCGCTCCTGCAGCGAGAGCAGATGTCCCAGGCCGTTGAGGCCGTGGGCGAGGCGCGTGTCGCTGGCCGGCAAGATCGCTCGGCGCAGCGCCAGGCTCTCGCGCAGCAGCGGTTCGGCCAACGTGAGCTTGTTCTTGCCGACGAGCGGCTTGGCCATGTTGTCCATCGCGTTGGCGATGTCGATCTGCCCGGCCGGAAGAACGCGTCGGTAGATCTCCAGCGCCGCGCTCATCAGCGCTTCCGACTCGTCGTTTTCGCCGCGCTGCCACAGCAGCATCGCCAGCGAGTCCATCGCGTCGGCGACGAGCCGCTCGTCGACGGGCGACGCCGCGCGGCGGATCTCGAGCGTCTTGCGCAGGTTGTGCTCCGCCTCGTCGAAGCGCGCGAGCGCCTGGAACGTGGCGCCGATCGTGGCGCGCACCTTCGCCTCCACGAGCGGTTGCTCGGCGAGCGAGCCCGCGTCGAGCAGCTTGACCGCCGACTCCAACGCGTGGACCACGGTGACGCGGTCCTTCAGCGGCTCGCCGGTCAGCGGGTCGCGGGGCAACTGGTCGGGATCGACCGCGGCGAGCATGTCGGTTTGGAACTTCGCCACGGCTTCGGCGATCGCGGCCTGGTTCTGGGCCTCGCGTTCGTGCTTGCGCGCTTGCGTCTCTTGCCTCGCGGCTTCGGCCGCTTGTTCGAGCGCGAGCGCACGCTGCTGCTCGGCTTCGCCGCGCGCCGCTTCGGCGAGCTGACGTTGCGCGAACTCCGCCGCGCGCGCCGACTCGGCTCGGTCGCGCTGTTCACCAGCGACCTTGGCCATCCACGCGAACGCCACAACGCCCACCAAGAGCGCCGTCACGACCGCGCTGCCCGCGAGCACTTGGCCGCGGTTGCGCCGCACGAACTTGCGCAGCTTGTAGCCCGCACTCGGCGCGCCCGCCAAGACCGGCTCGTCGTTGAGGTGCCGCAGGATGTCCGCCGCGAGTCCGTTCGCTGTTTCGTAGCGGCGCGAGCGGTCCTTCTCGAGGCACTTCATCACGATCCAGTCGACGTCGCCGCGCAGCAGGGTGCTGAGCTTCTTCGCATCGACGCTGCGCTGCAGCGCCGTGCGTGTGCCCGTGTCGCCCAGCGACGAGATGCGCGTGCTGGGCTTGTGCGGCTCGTCCTCGCGGATCGCGCGCAACATCTCGCTGAAACCGCTCTCGAGCAGCGCCTTGATGTCGAAGGGCGTGGTGCCGGTCAGCAGCTCGTACAGCAGCACGCCCAGCGAATAAATGTCGCTGCGGGTGTCGATGTCGAGGCCGCTCATCTCGGCTTGCTCCGGACTCATGTACGCCGGCGTGCCGACCATCTGGCGGTGCTCGGTGAACAGCGTCTTGCTCGTCAGCTCGCTGCTGGTCGCCTTCGCGATGCCAAAGTCGATCACCTTGGGCACCGGCACGCCGTCGTGCAGCGTGACGAGCACGTTCGAGGGCTTGATGTCGCGGTGGATGATGCCCTTTTGGTGCGCGTGCTGGATCGCGTGGCACACCTTCGTGAACAGCTCGAGCCGCGCGCGCGTGTCGATCTTCTGCTGGTCGCAGAACTCGAGGATCGGGATGCCTTTGATGTACTCCATCACGAAGTACGGGCGGCCGGTCTCGGTTGCGCCAGCGTCGAGCACCTTGGCGATGTGCGGGTGGTCCATCATCGCCAGCGCTTGGCGCTCGGCTTCGAAGCGCGCGATCACCTGCTTGGTGTCCATGCCGAGCTTGATGATCTTGAGCGCGACGCGGCGCTTGACCGGCTCGCGCTGCTCGGCCATCCAGATCGTGCCCATGCCGCCCTCGCCGATCTGCTCGAGCAGCTTGTAGCGGCCGATCTGAGCGCCGGCCTGCTCCTGCGAGTGCGCGCCCTCGTCCGCCGCCGGCGACCCGAGGAAGCTGCCCGCTTCCGCGTCGGCCTTCAGCAACGCTTCGACCTTGGAGCGCAGCGCGACGTCCTTGCCGCACGCGCCGGTCAGGTACGCCTCGCGCTGGTCGGCCGGCAGTTCGCGGGCTCCATGGAAGATGTCGGCGGCGCTGCGGGTCATGGCGGTCTTGGGGGCTCAGCTTCGATCGCTCAAGTCGCGGAAGAGCACGGCCCGGGCGTAGGTCCACAGGCGCGCCGCAGTCCTCGGGGACATCCCGAGGGCCTGCGCAGCCTCGTCCACACCCAGACCGGCATAGAACCGCAGGCGCACCAACGCGGCGGCCTGCGGGTCTTCCTGCTCCAAGCGTCCGAGCGCCTCGTCGACTGCCAGAATTCTCTCGGAATCCGCCGAGGCCAGCGTGGCGACGTCGCGCACCTCCGACAGAGCGAGCGTCGGGCCGCCGCGCCGCCCACGTTTGCGCGCGTGGTCGACCAGGATGCGGCGCATCGCTTCGGCGGCCGCGGAGTAGAAGTGCCGGCGGTTCGCCCAGGGCACGTCGCGCGGGCCCACGAGCTTGAGGTAGGCCTCGTGGACCAGCGCCGTCGCCGAAAGCGTCTGCGCGTGGGCCTCGCCAGCGAGGTCCAGCTGGGCCGCCTTGCGCAGCTGCTCGTAGACCAGCGGCAGCAACTGGTCGGCGGCCTGTTTGTCGCCGTCGGCCGCCGCGAGCAACAGGCGGGTGGCGTCCGAAGGCTCCGGATCCACGTGCGAGCGCATCGAGTCCAAGTTAGCGCAGCTGTTCCAGCGCGGGGTGCGTTCCGCGCCGAGCCTCAGCGCGCGCGACGCCCGAAGGCGGTGAAAAAGCCGGGGAAGTAGCGCCGTTCGACCTCGAGCGCGCGGCGCGAGCGCTCTGCGTAGGTCTGCTCGAGCGCGAGCAGCTCGGCCTGCGGCGGCAAGGCGGCGAAACGGTTGATGCTTGTACTTGCAAGCTTCAGCCCGGCGCCTTCGAACCACGCCACGACCTCGCGCAGCGTGTGCTGCGTCTCGTGCGGGTGCAGCACCTGGTCGCGGAACCACGAACGCAGCAGCGTCGGATCGCCCTGGTGCACGCGGTCGAGCGTGCGGTACAGCGCGAACGCAGCCTCTTCGCCTTCGCGCGCGGCGAGGCCCTGCAGCGCGTCGAGGAACACGCGGCGTCCGGGCGCGTGGTACAGCCCCAGATAGAGACCGCCGCCGGGCGCGACGAAGCTCGCCGCATGGCGCACGCCGCCCGGCGTGTCGCCGGTGTGGTGCAACACGCCGATGCTCACGACCAGTTCGAAGCGCGTGTCGTCGGCGAACTCGAACAGATCGCTCTCGACAAAGCGCGTGCGCGCAGCGACGCCCAAGCGCGTGGCGATCTCGCGCGCCCGCGCCAGCGCGCGCGCGGTGAAATCCACGGCCGTCACGTGCACGCCGTAGTGGCTCGCGAGCGTGTTCGTGAGCCAGCCAGCGCCGCAGCCGAGCTCGAGCACGTGCTTCACACGGCCGCTCGACAGCTCCGCGTGCAGATCGGGGTAAGTCGCCGCGACCGGATTGGCGCGCACGGCTTCGCCCGAGCTCTCCACACTCTCGTGGTAGTTGAACGGCAGCTGCTCGTAGAAGCTGCGCACGGCGCCGGCGACGCTCGCACGCGTCGGTTGTGCTTCGGAAGGCATGGCGCGCGCGGTCAGTAGAGCGGGTAGATGTTGGGCGGCGTTCCGCCGTTGTTGTCGCGCTTGCGCAGCATCGAACGCAGCCAGGCGAAGAAGCGCGCGACGATCCCGCGTCGTGCGGGCGTGGGGGAGTTGGACGTTGCGGAACTCAAGGAGTCAGCTCTCGGGTTGGGATGCGCCGCGCAGATCGCGCTCGTACTCGAACTCGCGCGCCGTGCGCTGCGCGCGACGGGCGATGAAGTGCAGGCCGGCGGCGAGGGCGGCAGCGCCCCAGGCCCACGGTGCTCCGAGCGCGACTCCGCCGGCCAGCGCGGCGAAGGACAGCGCGTCGCTGTGCTTCGCCCGGCGCTTGAAGCCTGCGTGCGCCGCGCGGCAATCGGCGCAATGGCGCGTGTGGAGCGTCCAACGGTCGAGTCGAGCCTGTTGGGCGAGCACGCCGCGTTCGCCGACGTTGCGCAGGCCGACCGCGCCAGGCCGCTGCGCCGCGTGGCGTTCGACCCACTCGCGGTAGCGCAGCACGAGCGGATCGCTCGTGCGCAACGGGTGCCACAGCTGCGCCAGCGGTTCGGGCGAAGAGTCGATCTCCTCGGCCTGTCCGCGCACCACCGCCATGTCCTCTTCGAGCAGGAAGCACTGGCCGAGGTGTTCGCGCCAGCGCGGCCGGCGCAGGTCGTCGTCGCTCCACAGCGTTCCGTACGCGCGGTACAGCATGCGGCAGGCGCCGGCTGCGCTGGGCATCGAGTACAGCGCGAGCCCCGAGACCTTGCTCGGATCCTCGAACTCCGAGACGTAGTGCACGAGGTTCGGCGCGCGGAACTCGACGTACGCGCGCCGCAGCCCCGGCGTGCGCGGCGCGTGCGTCAGACCGAGCGTGCGGAACGTCGCAGCGAAACCCTCGGGGCCTTCGTGTTCGAGACTGAACTCGAGCGGGCCCGCCAAGCGTCGATCGCCGCCGCCGCGTGTTCCGGCGTGCGCGACGTGGATGTGCGCGACGTCGAGCACGTTCTCGATGAAGTAGTCCTGGCCGTAGGGCAGGTCCATCGCGAAGTCCACGGAGCGCACGCCCGCGCGGTCGAGCGCTGGAATCGTGTGGGGGATGTGCTCGCTCTCGCGTCCGGCGGCGCCGGCCCATGCCCACACCAGCCCTTGCTCCACGCGCAGCGGTACGGCCTGCGCGCAACCGCGGGACGGCAGCGGCGTGTCAGCGGGCTGCTGCGGCGCTTCGAGGCAGCGGCCCTGCGCGTCGAAGCGCCAGCCGTGGTACAGGCACTCGAGCGAGCCGTCGCGCACGCGGCCGTCGGACAGGCGGGCGCTGCGGTGCGGGCAGCGGTCGATGAGCGCCGCGGGCTGGCCGCGCTCGTCGAGGAACAGCGCGAGCGCGCGTCCCAGCAGTTCCACGCGCTCCACGCGGCCCGCTTCGAGATCACGCGCGAAGGCGATGGGAAACCACACATCGCGCCAGACGCTCGAGGCGCCGACGGCCGTAGCGTGTTCGGCTGCGGAGCGGTTCACCGCAACACCTTCGCGCGGTGGGTGCGCGCCAAACCGAGGCGTTCGAGTTCGATCGTGAGGGCCGCGGTGACGACCGCGTTCCCGCGCTCGTTCAGATGCCCGTTCGCGTACAGCTCGCTGCCGTCCGTTCCGTGCTCGCGTGCGTACTCGAGCAGCGGCGCCGCCGTATCGAAGGCCGTCACGCCCTGCGCCGCCAACTCCTCGACCCAGAAACGATCGCGGCGGTCGGGACGGTGCAGCTGGACGTGGTCGCGGAACAGCACGTACACCAACGGCACTCCGTGCTTCGCGGCGAACTGTCGGTTGGCGGCGATGATGGCTCGGTTGAGGCCTGTTTTCGCGGCGAATTCGTAGTGGGACGCCTCGAGCGCGTGCGGATCGTGGCGCCGCGCGCGCGCCACGTAGCTGGCGAAGCTCGGTCGCTGCAGCGCGAAGTACAGCTTGGGCGAGCGCCAGATCGGGACGTTCGTCACGCGCATCGACCCGTCGGCTCCGAACGCCAGCACGGGCTTCTGGTACGAGCGCACGCGCTGCGCCGCGCGATCGAAGCTGAAGGTCATCACGCCCATCAGCACCAACTCGGGCCGATCGACGAGAGGCATCGTCTCGCGCAACAACAGGTGCATCTGGTCGGCGCCGTAGCCGCCGACGCCCAAGTGCAGCACGTCGACATCGACGTCCGACTTGCGCAGCCGCTCTTCGAGCAACTGCGGCAGCCAGTGGTCCTCTCGGGCCTGTCCGGCGACGTAGGAGTCACCCAGGAACAGGATCTTGCGGCGACCGTCGCGGCGCAGGCGCTGGCACGTCCAGCGCACCAGTCCGAGGGGGTTGTCCGTCGTCAGCGGTCCCTGCGTCCATCCCAGGCGCGGGTGAATGCGCGCGGGGTCGACCTTGCGCGTGTAGCTGTCCCAGCGCCCGGCCAGGATCCAGAAATCGTCGCCCACGAGCTGGTGGGCGTACAGGTTCGGATCGCGCCAAGGCGAGCCCGGGAAGAGCAGCGAAAAGCGCACGCCCAGCTCGGTGAGGAGCAGGCGCAACGTGCTGCGACGCGGGCGCGCGTGTGGGCGCTGGTCCGCCGGTCCGAGGACGGAATCAGGTGTAGGGAGCAAGCTGCGGCGCCCGGGCGCATCGGGTGCGGAGAGCGCTTCGACTCTATCCGCAGTTGCGTGCGATGACGCTCGAACACGGCGTCGTTTTCGCGTCAGGGCGCGACGCCATGACGCCGGCATCATGCGATGCGCCGCCCAGGAGCTTGGCAGGTTGCGCGTGGTCGCGCAGAGTGATGCGCCGATGCAACTTGCAGCCCTTCTCGCGTTCCTCACGCTCGTCGCGCCGGTCGCCGTCCAAGGCGGCTACGTCGAGGAAAAGCACCCCGAGCTCGGCATCGAACTGCCGCGGGCGCGCGACTACGAACAAGTTCCGACGCAGCCCGACGAGGAGCAGGTGATCCTGTACTACGTCGAGAAGGCGTCCAAGGATCCCAAGCTGCGCGTGGGCAAACGCTCCGAGCTCAGCGTGGTGTGGATCGACGTGCCGGCGGATCCGCCGCCGCCGCCCGCGGATGCGCCGCCGCCCGATGCTCCGCCGCCGCCCGAAGAAGAAGGCCGCAGCAAGGCCAAGCCGATGGGGAGCGATGCTCCGCCGCCGCCTCCGCCGATCAAGACCATCCAGGATTTCCTGACGCGGCGCACGATCTGGACTTCGGGGGCCAGCACGACGGGCAAGACACGTTCGGGCTATCCAGGGCGCGTGATGAAGCTCGAGCCGCGCGGCAATCTCGCCGCCGAACAAGTCGGAGTTGGCTGGGCCTACGTGTTCGAGCAACCCGGCAAGCGCACGATCGCGTTCGTGGGCGAGTGCGCCGAAGCGAACTTCGAGGAGCAGTCGAAGATCTGGCGCCACATCGCCGAACACGCCGAGTTCTTCGAGCCGCGCGGCGAGGACCTCGAGAAGATCGGCGCGCGCTACCGCAGCTCAGCCCTGCGCGGCGTGGACTTCCGCATCAAGGCGCGATCGCAGCTCGTGCGCGGCTGGAAGGCCGAGGACACCGAGAACTTCATCCTCGTGTTCCACACCGCCGACCAGCCGCTCGTGCGCGCGATCGGCGCCGACATCGAGGCCATCCGCAAGGAGTACTTGAAGCTCTTTCCGCCGGACCGCCCGATCGACGCGGTGTCCGTCGTGCGCATCTGCAAGGACCGCGGCGAGTACATGGCCTACGGCGGGCCGCCGGGCAGCGCGGGCTACTGGAATCCGCAGAGCGAAGAGCTCGTGTTCTACGACGCGCGCGTCAAGGAGAAGGGCAAGCGCTCCAGCGGCGACGCGGACACGTTCATCGTGCTGTACCACGAGGCGCTGCACCAATACATCCACTACTCGGCGGGCGCCGTGCCGCCGCACTACTGGTTCAACGAGGGCCACGGCGACTACTTCTCCGGCGCCAACATCTCGGGCGGCAAGGTGCGCTCGATCGGCGTGAACCCCTGGCGCGCGGGCTACATCAAGGGCCTGGTTGAACGCGGCCAGATCATCCCCTGGAAGGACATCATCGGTTTCGAGCGCCAGCAGTTCTACGACCCCGCGCGCATCGGTCAGTGCTACGCACAGGCTTGGTCGATGGTGTACTTCCTGCGCAGCTCGCCGGTGGTGCGCAAGCACCCGCAGTGGTCGAAGATCGTCGACAACTACTTCCAGGCCTTGAAGGCCGAGTACGGCCGGCGCCTCGAGGGTCTGGCCAAGCAGGGTCTCGCGGAGCGCGCCGACCAGAAGGAGGCGGCCGGCGCGGATGCGCGGCGTTTCGCGCTCGACCAGGCGTTCAAGGACATCGACCTCAATGCGCTGCAGGCCGAGTGGCGCGCGTTCGTCGAAGGGCTCGAGCTCAAGGAGAAGTAGCGCCGTGCGCCGCGGGTGGTGGAGCGCGCTGTGCGCCGCACTCGCGTGCGTTGCGTGCCGCGTGGCGCCGCACAGTCCCGAGTCCGTCGACCCGTTGGGCTTGGGTGGGTCGCGCGGTGTTCGGTCGGAACTCGTGGCGGCGCCGCAGCTGCGCATCACGCGGCTGAGCGTGAACGGCCGCGAGCTCTCGCAGCGAAGCTGGGAGCGTGTGCTCGCGCGTGTGGAGCGCGAAATCACGGGCGAAATCGTGCTCGACGACGCAGCGCCCCTCGAACTGCCCGCGCGCGGCGACGGCGCGCTCGCCGCGCCGTTCGAATGGCCAACGCACGGCGCCGAGGAACTCCTCCTCGGCTCGGTCGTGCGGCGCGAGATCGTGCCCGGCACATGGTTCGAGTACGCGCGCGGCGCGGAGGTCATCGCGCTCGAAAGCGCGACGCAGGAGGGCACGTTCGTGCGCAAACCGGTGGTCGAGCCGCAGCGCGTGCTGGTCGCCATCGTGCCACGCGATCCTGCGAGCCCAGAACTCCTCGGCTTGCACGAACGCCTGATGCGTTTGGAGGAAGGCGCCGTGCGCGACTCCGGCAGCTTGATCGTGATCCAAGCCGACGCGCTCGCGGCGCGCTCGAACTGGTTCGTGTCGCGCCGACAACTTGAAGAGCACGTGCTGATGCACGAGTTCGCGCACGCGCTCGGTGTGCCCGTCGAACCGCAGCGCACGTGGCGCGGGCCGCACCGCGGCGCGCACTGCACGCGACCGGAGTGCGTGCTCTACCCTGCGCTCGACTGGCGCTCGTTGCTCTCCGGCGTGTTGAATGGCGTGCCGCTCGAGCTATGCGACGCGTGCCGCGGCGAACTCGCGCAGGCGCGCGGCGCGGCCGCTACTCGCGCGGGATCGACAAGCTCACCGTGAACGCGCCGCGCAATTCGCCGGGCTTGAAGCCTGTCGCTTGATCCGCGGGATAGCGCCGCGCGAGCTCGTCGCGGAGCTCGGGCGCGAGCTGCTCGCCGTGGCACACAACGCACATCGGCTGCAGTGCGATCGGGCGGATCCACTCGTAGCGCCAGCCGTTCTCGTCAGGTACGCAGCGACTCGCGTGAAGCGAACTCGCCGCCACGCCGCGCTCGAGCTCGCCGCGGAAGTGCTCGAGCATGCCTCGCTCGAACTCGCCCGGTGCGTTGGCCGGATTGCGCAGGCGCAGCGCCGTGCGGCCGACCTCGATGTCGCGTTGCTTCCCGAGCTCTGCCGCGATCTGCGGTGCGCGCAGCTGGCAGACTTCGATCGCGCCAACCGGCCCGGAGCGCTGGATCGCTTCGCCCAGCGCGGCGACGAGTTGTTGACCCAGCTCGTCCGCAACCGCGGCGGCTTGCGTCCGCGCTGCCTCGAGCTTCTCGGGCGGCGGGCTGGGCGGCGTGCTGTCGGTGCTGCAAGCATTGAGCAGCAGGCCTGCGCCGAGTGTGAACACCACGGAGTGGGGTCGATGCGTTTGCATGGCGATGTGGAGTCGGCGGTACGGCGCCAGGTTCGACTCCGTCATCTGCGCGCCGATGGTTACGCGCGCGGAGGCCGGATTCGATCCTGGCAACGTACCGCCAACTCGCTTGACAAGCTGGTGACAACTCGCGCGCCAGCCCAACTACGATGCCGAACGCATGGCCGCCGTCCGACGAGTGCGAGGGCAGCGCTGGGAGTTCGCCGTCGCGCTGCTCGGAGGGCTCTCGTCGGCGTTGCTCCTCGCCGTCGCGCTGGCGCCGGCGAACGACCCAGAGCTTGCGGGCCGCGCGAGCTTCGCGCAAGCGGCCCGCAGCGCGGAGGACGCGGTGGTCACCGAATGGGAGCGCCTGCGCGCCGAACCCGACGCGTTCGAGCTGGGCGAGCCGCACAGTTGGCGTGACGGCGAACTCGCGGCGTTGGCGCGCGTGGCGCCGGCCGATCCGCCCAACGCGAAAAGCCGCGCCGCGACGAGCGAGTCGGTCGTGTTCGAACTGCTCGTGAGCGAGGCGCAGCGGCTCGAGGCGCTGGGGCAGCTGGCCGAAGCACGCTCCGCAGCTCTCGACGCGAAAGCGCAGGCCCAGCACCCAGCGGGTCGTGCTCGCGCGACGCTCGTCGTCATCCGCTGCGCGCGTGGTCTGGGTGACGCCGACGCCGCGCGCGAAGCGTGGAGCGCCGTTGAAGGCGAGTTGACCGGCGCAGAAGTCGACGCGGACGTCCCGCTGCTCGCGGCGTGCGCCCTCGCGGTCGCGCCGGCCCTGTCGGACGACGCGCGCGCCGCGCTGCAAGCGCGTCTCGTCGCGGGCGTGACGAGCGGCGCGCTCGAGCTCAGCGAAGGCGCGGCTCGACAGGCGTGGCTCGAACGCATCGGCAGCCTCACGCCCGGCGACTCCGCAGGTGCGCAACTGCGCGAGCACCAACGCGTGCGCCAACTCGAACTCCTCGCCCGCGCGCGGCCTTCCGGTCGCCTGCCCGAACGCCCGAACGACGGCGCCTGGCGCTTCGAACCGCATCCCGCGCGCCATGCGCTGCTCGCTTGGCGCGCCGACGGCGCCGAGCGCGTGCTCGCGGGCTTCGTCACGCGCGCCGATCTGCTCGCCAACTTCGTCGCGCGCCTCGCGCAGCGCAAACTCGTGCCCGACGGATTCGCGCTCGACTTCGGATTGCCCGGCGGCGCCGTCCCGGGCGAGCGCGTGCGCGAGCGGCGCGAACTCGACGCCGCAGATCTGGGATTCGAGTTGTTCCACGAGGATCCGAACGCGGCCATCGCGCAGGCCGGCCAACGCGTCGCGTTGCTGCGCGGCGCTCTGTTCCTCACGGCGGCGCTTTCGGCGGGTGCGAGCTTCGCGACCTTTCGCGCGCTGCGCCGCGGGCGGCGCTTGGCCGAGCTGAAGAGTTCGTTCGTAGCCAGCGTGAGCCACGAACTGCGCACGCCCGTCGCGTCGATCCTGATGCTCGCCGAAAACCTCGAAGAAAACCGCGTCAGCGAACCGGCGGCGCGCGAGCGCTACGCGAGCCTGATCCGGCGCGAGGCCGAACGACTGCGGCGCCTGGTCGCCGACGTGCTCGACTTCTCGCGCCTCGAACGCGGCCGCCAGCTCGAGCTGAGGCGCGAAAGCCGCGCGCTCGACGCGCTGCTCGCCGAGTTGAGCTACGCAGCGCGCGAGTGGGCGCACAGACACGGCGTCGAACTGTCGCTCGAGCTCGCCGCCGACAGCGCGACGTCGACGAGCGTCAACGTCGACGCGGAGGCGCTGCGCCGCGCGCTCGAGAACTTGCTCGACAATGCGCGCAAGCATTCGGGATCGAACCAGATCGCGCTGAGCGCGAGCACGCAGAGCGGCGCGTTGCACCTCGAAGTGCGCGACCGTGGCCGCGGCATTCCGGTCGAGCAGCGCGCGAAGGTGTTCGAGCCTTTCGAGCGCCTCGAGAGCACGAACGGCGCCGGCGGCGCCGGTTTGGGGCTTGCGATCGTGCGCGAGATCGCGCGCGAGCACGGCGGCGAGGCGCGCGCGCTCGAGCCGCTGGATGGCGTGGGCGCGCGGCTCTCGATCGAGCTTCCCCTGGAGCAGCCTACGGAAAGCGGCGCATGACCAAAGCACGTGTGTTGGTGGTCGAGGACGAAGAGGCGCTGCGGCTCGCGCTCGTCGACGCGCTGCGTTCGGAGGGTTACGAGGTGCTCGAGGCGGCCGACGGCGAAAGCGGGCTGCAGCTCGCGCTACGCGAAGCTCCCGAGCTGGTGCTGCTCGACCTCATGCTGCCGCGCCGCGACGGCTTCAGCGTGTTGCGCGCGATCCGCGAGGACCGCCTGCAGTCGGCGGTGATCGTGCTCTCGGCGCGTGGCGAGGAGTGGGACCGCATCCAGGGCTTCGAGTTCGGCGCCGACGACTACGTGGTCAAGCCGTTTTCGACGCGCGAGTTGTTCGGCCGCATGCGCGCGGTGCTGCAGCGACTCGAAGGTCGCGCTCCGGGCTTGCCGGCCGACGTGGGCAAGGTCTCGATCGGCGGCGCGCAGATCGACTTCGCGGCCTACACGATCGAACGCGACGGCGCGCGCGCGGGGCTGTCGCGCAAGGAGCTCGAGCTGCTCCGCTACTTGCTCGAGCACGAGGGCCAAGTTCTCGATCGCATGCGCATCCAGGACGCGGTGTGGGGACGTGGCAACGAGTCGACGCCGCGCACGGTCGACATGCACGTGCTCAAACTGCGCCGCAAGCTCGAGCGCGAACCGGACCGGCCGCGGCACATCCTCACTGTGCACGGCGTGGGCTACCGCTTCAGCCGCGGCGGCGAGGGGCCCGGGCCGAGTTGACAGCTCGTTGACGGCGCGGGAACCGCGCGTTGGCCAACGCACGCGAGCTGCCGCGTCGAATGGTCGATGTCGCTGGCGGCCCTCAAGCCAGCTCAACACGAACAGGAAGAGCGATGAACACAAGTCAAGATGCAACGGTGATGCTGCGAGTGCTGCTGCTGGCGCTGCTCGGCATCTTGTGGAGCGAGTTCGCGCGCGCACACGCGCAGAACGAGGCGACGGCGCCGGCGACGCAGTACGTGTGGACCGGCGTGCGCGACGGCGTGCAGCGTGTGAAGCCGGGCGAACTCGCCGGCTACGCGGCGCAGCTCGAGCGCGACCTGGCGAAGCTGCAGGTCGCGCGTGAAGTCGACGGCCCGGCGGTCGACCTGCGCGGCGGCTTGCGCGACTTGTGGGTGCGCGCAGCTTTGGCGAACGAGTACCCGCGGCGCTGGGACATGCTCGCCAAGATCGCGGCGGCGCGCGCGGCCGAGTTCGAGCGGCGCGGCGAGCTGGCGCTCGCGCGGCGCGCGGCCGACGAGTTGCTGCTCAGCAGTGCTGTGCGTGACGAACTCGCTGCGGAGAAGCTCGGTTTCGAGCTGAAAGCGGCCCCCGATGAGCTGGTGCGCGCCGCAACCGCCGCTGCGACGCCGGAACTCGTCGCGCTGCGCAACCGGCTTGACGCGCAGTTGCGCGGCGCGACAGCCGGAGGTCGAGGATCGACGCAGGTCGTGCGTTCGCTCGAGGAGGCCGTGGACCGCGCGCTCGCCGAAGAGCAGCCCTCGCTCGTCGTCGACCTCGGCGCGCGTGCGGCGCCGGCGCTCGAAGCGTTGGTGCGCGCCGACTTCGACGCGCTGCCGTCCAGGGCGTCGCTCGATCCGCTCGTGCTGCTCTTCCGCGTCGACGAGGCGCGCGGCGCCGCCTTCGCGCTCGAACACTGGAATCGCGGGCGGCTTCTGTGGCGCAAGCGCGTGCTGCGGGCGATGGGTGAAGCCGCGGTGCTCACGAATCCTGGCACGTGGCTGCTCGAGCTGCCGGTGAACCAGATCCACACACGCACGCCTCCGACGCTCGTCGACACGGGCTGGCGCGAGCTGCTCGGCCGCGCCGTCAAGGACGAGGACGTCGGCCTCGACAGCTTCGAGGAGATCGCCAATCTCGCGACCTACGACGCGCTCGACGCGCCGCTGCAGATGGGCTTGATCGCGAAGATCGAACGCGGCGGACCCGCGGCGTGGCGCGCGGCGAGCAAGCTGTTCGAAGCGGGCCGCGGCCGCGAGAGCCTTCGTCCGGTGCTCGAGCGTGTTGTGAACCGCAGGGAACAGGAGCTGCAGGTCGTCGCGGCTCAAGAACTCGCCTACTTCCCGCGCAGCGCGGCGCTGCTGCGGGAGTTCGCAAGCCCGACAACGGCTGTCCGCGCGGCCATCGCGCACTCGCTGCTTGGCAACACACAAGTCCCGATCTACCGGCCGAACGCGAGTTCAAGTGTTTTGCCCGCGTGGCTTACGGAAGGCCCCGATGCAGAACGGCCGCCGCTTGAGGCAGGCGACAGCGCCCTGGTCGACGCGTTGCTGGGTGACGCTGAGGAGCACGTGCGAGCCGCAGCGCTCATTGCCTTCTCGCGGAGCCCGGCCGTGGTCGTCGATGTCGCTCGGCTCGTGGCGATCGCGCGGGACCCGAGCGTCGATTCGCGGCGGCGACTTGTCAATTCTTGGCAGCAACGTCTGGAGCCGATTCCCGCGCCCGTATTGGAGGTCCTGGCTAGAGAGACGGATGTCAGAGTGCTCGACAACGTGTCGAGCCGGCTCTCCGACTTGATTCGTGGTCCCGATGGTCGGCCTGTGGTCGAAGCGGATCTCTTGGCCGGCAAGGTCTCCTGGCGCTGGAGCGACGAGTATGTACCGGCGCTTGTCGCTTGGATCTCCAATCCAGCAGGCGATGGCCTCAACGTGAATCCGGAGATCATCGCTGTGGCCTGCCGAAAGCCGGAGGGGGTCACCGCCCTTGTGCGCGCAGCGCTCGAAAGCAGCGCGGCCGCGCAAGCGCGGGTGGCGAGCGGACTGGCGTACAACCCCGAGCGCACGGCGTGGAGCGCGCTTTCGCTCGAGGATGCCGAAGCGCTGCTTCGCGGAGGAATCGGCGCGCGCGTGTACAAGGACGGCGTTCCCAGACTCGCCTACGAGTTGCCGAGTACGTACCAGCCGGCGCTGCGCGGCATTCTGCTCGATCGTTCCGCGCCCAACGATCTGCGCGGATTTTGCGCCGGCGCGTCGGCGAGCACGGCGGATGCGCAGTGGCGTGCGGCTGTGCTCGAGTTGTTCGCAGGCCCCGATGGCGCGGACGCTGTCGGCGGCCTGAGTTTCCGCACTCAACTGCCCGTCGAAGAGCGCGATGCCCTGCTGCTTCAACTGCTCGATGTGCCGGGGGTCGACGACAAAGTCACGGCGCGCTTCTTCGGGAATCTGTCGGCGAAGCACGACATGTCGGAACCCCTCGCCATCGCCGTTCTCGAGCACATCGCAGCCACGGGCAGTCTGGAGTGGATCGGCGCGGGCGCCATGGCGTTGTTGCGTCTCAAGCCCACCGAAGCGCGGCCGTTCACGGATTTGTTCGAGCGTGTCTACCCGTACAACCTGGGATCGCCAATCTTGACCCGCATCGCGCGAGCCCATCTCGACGCGCACTTGCCGTTCCTCGAGCGTGTGATGCTCGGCAATCCGCCGGGCGGCGGTCCGGACACAGCCGAGAACCGCATCGCGGCTGCGAATGCGCTCGCCTCGTACCTCGACGACCGCGCGGCCGCGATCCTGCTCAAGGGACTCGCCGCGACGACGAACAAAGAGGTGCGCGACGCCTGCTTCGCCGCGCTCGAATCGATCCGGCGCTACGAGGACGAACGCGAACGCTGGGCCACGCGCAAGACTTCGCGCGCGGCGCGCGAGGCCGCGATCGCGGAGCTTGTGCCGATGCTCGCCGACAAGGACGCGACGATCCGCGCGCAGGCGGCGCGTTCGCTCGGCGCGCTCGAGGCCGTCGAGCACTTGCCCGCGCTGGTGCGGATGCTCAAGGACTCGAACGGCGACGTGCGCAAGGCCGCGCAGGCGGCGATCGACGCGCTCACCGCGCCCAAGCCCGCGGCGCCGGCGCCGAACGAGCCCAAGCGCGACTGAACGCGCGCCATCGGACCGTTCAGCGCGCCGCCAGCTTGTCGCTCGCGATCTGTTTGGCGGCGCGCAGGTCCGACTTGCCCGTCCCGAGCACCGGCAGCGCGTCGACCTTCACGAAGGCGTCGGCGCGCGGCAGGAACAGGTTCGGCAGGCCTGAGCTCGAGAGTTTGTCGACGAGCGACGGCACCGCGTCGAGCGCCATCGTCGTGAGCACGGCGAGGCGCTCGCCCTTCTTCTCGTCAGGCAGCGCGGTGACGAGGAACGTCGGAACGGAAACGCCCGCCGCCTTGTGCAGTTCTTCTTCGACGCGCCCGTGCGGCACCATCTCTCCGCCGATCTTCGAGAAGCGCGACAAACGGTCGGTGATCTTGAGGAAGCTGTCGTCGTCGAGCAGCGCGATGTCGCCGGTGACGTACCAGCCGTCCCGCAGCGCCTTCTCGGTCAGATCGGGCCGCCCGAGATAACCCTTCATCACGTTGGGGCCGCGCACGAGCAGCATGCCCGGCGTGTTGGGCGGCAGATCTTCAAACGTGTCGGGGTCGACGACGCGGCACACGACGCCGGGCAGCGGTTGGCCGACGAAACCGCGGCGCCAACCGGGTTGGTAGAAGCCGGCGGCGCGGAAGTCGAGCTGGCTCGCAGCGATCACCGGCGCACATTCGGTCGCGCCGTAACCTTCGAGCGGGCGAATGCCGAATTGGTCCTCGAAGGCGTTGGCGAGCCGCTCGGAGAGCTTCTCCGCGCCCGCGAGCACGAGCCGTAACGATCCGAACTGCGCCGGCGCGATGCGCCGCATGTAGATCGACAGCAACGTCGGCGTCGCGAGCAGGAACGAGATCTGGTGGCGCTCGACGAGCTCGCCGATCGCGGGCGCGTCGATCGGGCTGGGGTGGAAGACCGCGCCCAAGCCGCTGGTCGCGGGGAACCAGATCGTCGCGGTGAAGCCGAACGAGTGGAAGAAGGGCAGGATGCCGAGCACCTTCTCGCGCGGGCCGACGTGGAAGATCTGATCGAGCGCGGCGCAGTTCGAGGCGATGTTGGCGTGGCTGAGCATCACGCCCTTGGGCTCGCCGGTCGAACCGCTGGAGAAGATCACGGTGACGACGTCGTCGGCGCTCGGAGCGCGTTCGGCGCCGCAAGCCGCTTCGATCCAGCGCGTCGGAGCGAACAGCGCCAGCGCAAGCGCCGTCAGTCGATCGATTGTGCTCACCTGCGCCGCGACTTCGTCGAGCCAGATCGGCTCGAGGCCTTCGGGCAGCGTGAGCTTCGCTTTCTCGAGGAACAGGCGGGTCGTGACGACCGTGCGCAGTCCAGCTTGTTTCGCCGCCGAGCCCATGCCCGCCACGCCGGCGGTGTAGTTGAGATTGACTGTCGTGCGGCCCGCGAAGGACGCCGCGAGGTTCGCGAGCGCGCCGCCCACGGACGGAGGCAAGAGCAGCCCGACGTGCTCTTGAGCGCGCCAGCGTTCGCTCAACTTGCGAGCGAGCGCGATCGAACCGGCGAGCGCCTGCAGGCGCGAAACGCGCGGCTTGTTCGCATCGGCGAACAGCATTCGCAGCGGCGCCGCACGCACGCGACGCACGAAGCTGCGGTGCAGCGGCTGCGCCTTCGCGAAACGCTCTTGCCACGCTTCTTGGCCGAGTGCTTGAACGGCGCGGCGCACGCGGTGCAGCGGCGTTCCGGGCGCGATCGGCGCGCCGAACGACACGCTCACCGGATACGGAATGCGCGCGGGCAGTTTCCAGCCGAAACGCCCGCCGTGGAAGCTGAAGATCGAGCCCCACACGCCTTCGAGGTACACGGGGAGAATCGGCGCGTTGCGGCCCTTGACGATGCGTTCGAGCCCGCGGCGGAAGGGCAGCAACATGCCGGTGCGCGTGATCTGGCCCTCGGCGAAAATGCACACGACGTGGCCCGCGTCGAGGTGCTCGCCCGCGGCGCGCAGCGCGCGCAGGATCACGCGCGGACCGCCGGTCGACGAGATCGGGATGGCGTTGAGCCAGCGCAGCACGTGCCCGATGCCGGGTTTGTCGAAGAACGGCGCGTCGACAAGGAAGCGGATCGGGCGGTCGATGCTGCCGAGCAGGAACAAGCCGTCGGCGAAGGAGACGTGGTTGGGCACGAGCAGCGCTCCGCCCTTGTGCGGCACGTGCTCGAGGCCGCGCACGCGCAGTCGGTAGACGCTCTGCGTGAGCGCGACGATCGCCAGACGCACGAGTGCGAGCGGCGCGAGCCACAGGGCCCACGCGGCGCACAGGGCGACGAGCGCGGCGCTCGCGGCGAAGATCGCGGGCGTCGAGAGGCCCAGTTCCGCGAGCCAGCCGCAGGCGAGCGAGCCGATGAGCGCGCCGGCGAACACGACCACGTTGGAGGCGGCGATCACGGCGCCGCGGCGCTCTTCGGGCGCGCGCCACTGGATCAGCGCGTTGAGCGGAACGACGAGCAGGCCGCCGGCGATGCCGATCGCGGTCATCCACGCGATCGAACCGCCCAAGCCGGGCTTCGTCGCCGCGAAGGCTGCGACGAGCGTCGCGAGCAACGCGCTGCCGAGCGGAAGCAGGCCGATTTCGACCTTCGAGCGCGACATGCGCGCGGCGAGCAAACATCCCAGGCCCACGCCGATCGACATCACGGCCAGCGGCGCGCCGACGAGTTGTTCGCTCAGTGCGAGCTCGAGCTTGCCGTAGGCGAGGATGTTCTGGCCGAGCAGGCTCGCGACGCTCCAGAACAGCGCGGAGCCGGCGACGGCGAGTGCGAGCACGCGGTCGCCGCGGATCGCTGCGACCGCACTGCGCGCGGCATCGCTCCAGCGCGAGTTCGCGTCGCTCGGCGCAACGGGCGGAATGCGCAGCGCGGTTGCAAGTCCGAACGCCGAGAGCGCCGCGAGGCACGCGGGCACGATCCAGGTCGAAGCGCCCGTCTGCTCGAGCAGCCAGCCGCCGCCGGCCGTGCCCGCGACGATCGCGACGAGCGTCGAGAGTTCGAGCAACGCGTTCGCACGCGAGAGCTCGGAGTGCGGCACGAGTTGCGGGAGCAGGCCGTACTTCGCCGGCGAGAGCAGCGCGGCGCACACGCCGAGCGCGCCGACGATCCACAGCAATTCCGGGCCGCCCTCCGGCCGACGTGCGAGCAGCAGCGCGCCCGTGGCGAGCAGCGCGCACTCGGCGACGCGCGTGGCGATCACCACGCTGCGCTTGCTGAAGCGGTCGACCACGGCGAGCGCCGGCAACGCGCCGAGCGCGAGCGGCAGGCCGAACACGACCGTCACGAGCGTGATCACGCTCTGCAGGCGCGCGCCGTCGTTCTCGATCCCGCGCTGGAGCAGCAGCGTCACCGCGAACTTCCAGGCGTAATCGACGAAACTCGCGAGCGACTGCGCGGTCAGCAGGCCGTAGAGGCCGTGGCGTGTGGAGTTCTTCACGGGGGAAGTATCGAGACGGCTGGGGCGCGGCGCCTCGTTCTCCTGCTTATCGAACCATTCGCCAGGGGCTGTAGACCGCGTGTAGTGCGGTTCCACGGGGGGGATAGACTGCCTGTCATGGCACCGTCGAGTTCCTGGACCTCAAGCGCGACGCAGGCCGGACAGGCGCCGCTCGACGACGGCCGCACGCAGGCCTCGCCGGCCCGGGCGCTCGATGCCGCCACGCTGCGCTCGGTGTTCTGCGACCTGCTCGGACGGCCGCCCTTCGCGGCCGAACGCGAGCGCTGGCTGGGTCAGGCGCGCCACACGCTGCTCGACGCGCTGCTCGGCTCGGAGCCGTTCTGGTCGCAGTGGCTGGAAGAGCAGCTGTACTACTTCTTCCTGATCGACAACTTCCGCCCCGAGAGCGAGCGCGTGCTCGCCATCCCCGCCGACCTCGCGGCGGGCAAGCTCGACCCGCGCGAGGCGACGCACCGCATCGCGCTCTCGCCCAGCTTCGACCAACGCAATCCCGGCGCGGACACGTTCGTCACCGTCGTGCTCGAGCAGTTCACCGGCATCACGGTGCAGAAGAACGTGCGCGAGCTCGAGGTCGGCAAGGCGATCTACGACGGCGCCGGCGGCACGTTCCTGGGCAAGGTCGGCAAGCGCCAGGCGGACATCGTCGACATTGCGCTGCACCACAAGGCCTTCGCGGAGACGTTCGTCGCGCGCGAGTACGAACGTCTGCTCGGCGAGAGCGCGCCGGCGAAGGAGCGCGCCGAATGGGCGCGGCGCTTCCACCAAACTCCGCGGGAGTACGGCGCCATCGTGCGCGAGTGGCTGCTCTCGGAAGCCTGGGATCGCCGCGCGGCGCGCAAGCGGCCGGTGTCCAACCGACTGTTCGCGCGCGCGCTGTACGTCGACCTGCTCGATCGCGCGCCCGACGAAGCCGAGGCGCGGCGCCTGCGCACGGCGCTCGACGGCATGAGCGACGCCGGTCCGCTGCGCTCGGTGTTCGCGCGCGTGCTGATCGACTCCGGAATGGTCGCGCTCCCCGACAAGAAGTCGATCCGCGATCCGCGCGCGTGGATCGCCCAACGTTTCGAGGCGCTGCTCGGCCGCGCGCCTTCCGCCCAAGAGCTCGAGGCCTTCGCCGCCGCCTTCGCCGACGAAGCCTGTCGCCCCGCCACCGTGCTCTACGCGCTCGTCACGCACGCCGAATACCAGCTCTACTGAAGTCAACGAGGAGAATCGCATGTCGTTCGAAGCGCTGAATCGCCGCACCTTCCTCGGCGCCACGGCTGCAACGCTCGCGCTGAGCGCCGGACTCGGCGCGCAGAGCGCCGAGCGCAAGACCAAGCACGTCGTGCTGATCGGCTTCGCCGGCGGCGTGCGCACGCGCGAGACCTTCGGTTCGCCGTCGAACGTGCCGAACCTCGTGTCGCTCGCCAAGGAAGGCGTGCTCTACAAGCGCGTGAAGAGCTCGAACCTCGGGCACTACGGCGCGGCGCTCTCGCTGTTCACCGGGGTGGCCGAGCCGCGTGGAATTCGCGAGAACGGCCGCGGAGAGGAGCCCACGCTGTTCGAGTACGCGCGCAAGGGGCTGGGTCTCGCGGCGAAGGACGTGTGGATTGCAACCTCGGGCGGTGCGCAGCAGACGAACTACAGCTACAGCACGCACGCGGACTACGGCGAGCGCTACGGCGCGAACACGGTCGACGGCGACGGGCTGTTCAACGCCGAGTTCAAGTCGATCCTCGAGACGCTCGGGCGGCCGAAGAAGCTCGACGAGCGCGAGGCGGAGTTGCTCGCGAAGATGCGTGCGTCGATCGGCGGCGCGGACCCCAAGGCGGCGCTGAACAACGCCGAGTCGGCGGCGCAGGTCGAGCGTTTCATCCTCGATGAGCTGACGGGCGGCACGGCGAGCCTGCGCGGCCCGAACGCGGCCGACGCCAAGGCGATCCGCGTCGCGCGCAACCTGCTCGTGCTGTTCAAGCCGCGGCTGGTCGCGATCGTGCTCCAGAGCGCAGACATCGCGCACGGCAACTTCAACGGCTACGCGGACGTGGTGCGCCAGAACGACGCCGCCATCGGGGACCTGATGAAGGCCATTCGGGCGGATCCGGCCCTGCGCGACTCGACGGCCGTGATCGCCTGTCCGGAGTTCGGGCGCGACCGCGACCTGAACTCGCGCCGCGGGCTCGACCACGGCGACGGGTCCGAGGACCTGGAGTTCGTCTCCGCGGTCGCTTGGGGGCCGGAATTCGCCCGAGATCGGGTCATCGAGGACGACGTTCGCGCCGTCGACCTGTGCCCGACGGTGTGCCAACTGCTCGGAACAACGGCGCCGCGCGCAAAAGCCAAGGCGCTCCCGCGCTTGTACGCTTGAGCGCGTGAAAGCGAAGTTGGCAGTGTTGCGCTACGCGCGCGGTGCGGCGAGTGTGCTCGCTGTCTTCGCACTGGCGGTCGCTGCGCTGCTCGCGCCGCAAGGTTCGGTGCAGGGCGCGCCCTCGCAACAGGGCGCGCGCTCGGGCGCGGACGCGGGCTGCGTCGCGTGCCACGATGGGATCGAGAGCATGCATCCGCAGGCGGAGCTCTCGTGCGTGGACTGCCACGGCGGCAACGGCGCCGCGCGCAACAAGCTCGAGGCGCACGTCCCGCCTCCGCCGGGTTCCGGGAAGGACGAGCGCGTCGCGGGCCAGGAAGACGATCTGCCGTGGCGGCGCTTTCGCAATCCGATGGACCTGCGGGTCGCAAAGCTCACCTGCTCTCCGTGCCACGAAAGCGAAGTGCGCGACGTGCACACGAGCCTGCACGGAACGACGGCGGGCCACCTCTCGGACGGCTACTACGAGATGGGTTTGGCCCCCAAGAAGGGTTCGACCTTCTCGGTCTTCAACGTGCCGCCGCACCTCGCCGAGCCGGGCGACGTCAAGGCGCTTACGCAGGTTCCCGCACACCGCGACGGCGGCCCGCGCAACCAGATCTCCTCGCACTTCTCTGACCTCGCGCGCAAGGA
The DNA here is from genome assembly GCA_016795325.1 of Planctomycetota bacterium. Classification (GTDB taxonomy): domain Bacteria; phylum Planctomycetota; class UBA1135; order UBA1135; genus WYBT01. The sequence goes on along the minus strand of JAEUHY010000043.1, from coordinate 78,775 downwards.
GTGCATGCAGTGCCACCTGTGGTCGGAGGGGCGCGCCGTGCGCGGGCGCGTGGGCTTCGACGGCGATTACCGCGGCGAAGGCTGCGCGGCGTGTCACGTCGCGTACGCGCGCGACGGGCTGTCCGAAAGCGCCGACCGCAGCGCCCGTCGCAGCGAGCCCGGTCATCCGCGCGTCCACGCCATGACGCGTGCGCCGACCACGGACACTTGCACGTCGTGCCACTACGGCGATGCGACGATCGGCCTCAATTTCCGCGGTTTTTCGCAGCTTCCGCCCGGCGCACCCGGCGGCCCGGAGATCCCAGGCACGACCGATGCGCTGCTCAACCGGCAGTTCTATCTCGACGACCCCGCGCTGTGCCCGCCGGACATCCACCACGAGAAGGGCATGCACTGCATCGACTGCCACACGCAGAACGATGTGATGGGGGACGGGAAGCTGTACGGCGCGATGGAGCATGCGGTCGAGATCGCGTGCACGGATTGCCACGGAACGTTCGAGAAGCCCGCGACGTTGCGCACCGGGCGCGGGACGCCGCTGACGCACTTGAAGCGCGTGGGCGACAAGGTCGTGCTGAAGAGCAAGGTCGACGGCCGCGAGCACGAAGTGACGCAGGTCGCGTACGTGGTCGACCCCAAGCGTCCGCAGTACAACCCGGACGCCGCGGCGGCGATGACCAAGGCGCACGGCAAGCTCGAGTGCTACGTCTGCCACTCGAATTGGAACCCCAACTTCCTGGGCTTCCACTTCGACCGCAACGAGTCGCTCACGCAGCTCGACCTGCTCTCCGGCGCCAAGACCAAGGGGCGCGTGACGACGCAGGAGAAGGTCTTCGCGACCTGGAAGAGCTTCTACGCCGGACTCAACGAAGCGGGCCGTTTCGCCCCGTATTTGACGGGGTTTTCGACCATGGGTACGGCGCGCGACGCGGACGGCGAGGTGCTGGTCGACCAGGGGCTGCCGGTCACGGCCGCGGGCCTGTCGGGCATGACGATGATCCACCACCAGATGCACACCGTGCGCGCGACGGCGCGCGGGTGTGTCGAGTGCCATCGTTCGTCGGCGACCTGGGGGCTGGGCTCGGCCAACTTCGAACTCACCCGCCAACGCGCCTTCGTCGCCGATCGCCGCGGCCTGGAGATCGTCGCGCTCGAGCGCTCCAACCTCGCGGCCTCCACTCCGATCTCGAAGTTCGTGCTGCCCGACATCGTGGCGCTCGAACTGGACTGCGACCCGCTCCAGGGGCGAGCGCGCACGTTGTTCGCCGCGGAGGGCCAGCGCGGCATCCACGTGCTCGACGCGAGCGACAACACCGAGCTGCGGCGCACGCAGTTCGTCACCGCGATCCAGCCCAAGGCGCTCGAGCTCGCCGGCGAGCATCTGTTCGTGGCCGACGGCGTCGGCGGTCTGCGGATCTTCGCCTACGGAGCAGATCGCAAGCTCGCACTCGCGAGCGTGCTGCCGACCTTCGACGCGCACGATCTGTTCGTGCAGTGGCCCTACGTGTACGTCGCCGACGGACCGGGCGGCGTGCTGATCGTCGATGTGCGCAACCCGGCCGCGCCGGTCCTGGCGGGCGGCTTCCGCGCCAACGACAACCCCGAGAAGCAAGACGACGTCGTGCAGGTCGCGGCGCTGTTCCAGTATTCGCGTCCGCGCGTGAAGGACGGCGAACTCGACGACACCAAACGGACGCCGGCGCGACTGCTCGTGGCGGCGCTCGACGCGAGCGAAGGGCTGTTCCTGTTCGACGCCACGGAGCCGCGCCGCACCAGCCGCCTGTTTCCCGATCCCGACGGGCGCAGCCGGGCGCGGAGGATCCCGCTCACCTGGCATGGGCTGCACATCGCCAGCCACGTCGATCTCGCGGAGCCGCAGGGCGGCTCGCGCACGCGCGAAGGGGACTACGTGTACTTGCTCGGCGAGGTCGACGACGGCGGGGGCAACGTGCGCTCGCGGCTGCATGTGTTCGACGTCACGGAGCCGCGCCGCGCACGCAGCGTGGGCCAGACCGAGGCCGGCTTCTCGACCGAGATGTTCGCCCTCGGCTCGTTCTACAACACGCCGTTCCTGCAGACCGTGGCGCTCGTTCCCGGCGAACTCGGAGTCACGCTCGTCGACGCGACGGTTTCGGCTGCGCCCAAGCAGGCCGGCGCGCTGCCGGCGCTGCGTTCGGCCTACGTCGTCGCGCTGGAGAAGTTCCCGCTCGATCAGATGCTCGACGAGGCGGATCGTCCGCTGAAGGACGTGAGCCACGTGGGCTCTCGCTGGCTGAAGCTGGGCGAGATCGATCGCATCCTGCGCGTGCCGGGCGAGTTGCTCGGCACGGTCACCAACCTGCGCCGCGACGATGAATTGCCGGCGCACACCGCGCGGCTGCACTTCGCGCGCCTGGACGTCGATCGATCGGGCGTGCTCGACGGCGAGGAACTCAAGGCCGCTGGGGCGAGCTTCGACGCGAACGGCGACGGCCGCATCTTGCTCGCCGAACTCGCGGGAGTGGCGGGCCTGCACGGACCGCCGACGACCGAAGCCTCACAGCCCACGCCGCGTGGAGTGCTGGCGACGCGCGTGGACCGCGACGGCGACCTCTCGCGCCTGCTCGACGGGCTGTGGCCGTACACGTTCGACGCGAACAAGGATGGGCGCCTCGATCGCGGGGAGACTTCGAAGGCGTTCTTCGCCGCGCTGGACTTGGATGGCGACGGCGCGCTGTCGCCCTCGGAGATGTCGCGCCACCCGGGCGATTGGCGCCAGCTGCGCTACGGCGGCGAATGGGCGGCGAAGAAGTTCCGCGAGGTCGACACCAACCGCAATGGCGCCGTGCAAGCGCGCGAGTTCTCCGTGCAACCGGGTGACTTCGAGGCGCTCGATGTCGATCGCGACGGCTACGTGCAACTCGATGCGCCGCGCAATCGTTACCTCGAACAGCGCGGGATCTTGGGACCACAGAGCGAGTGGCCCACGCGCCGCGTGCTGTATTCGCCGCTGCCGCCGACAGCGACGGCGGAGTCCGTGCTCGCGCGCTTCGACGTCGACAAGGACGGGAAGCTCTCGCAGCGGGACCTGCGCAAGCGCCTGGACCTGTTCACGGACCTCGACCTCAACGCGGACGGCGTCGTCAGCGAGGCCGAACTCGCCCAGCGCATCGCTGGCGTGACCGGCGTCGGCATCGACGCCTCGCCCGACCGCTTCATCGAGCGTTGGGACCTCGACGGCGACGGCGCTGTCGCGCCGGAGGAATTGCCGGCGGCCGCGCGCATCCTGCTCGGTCGCTGAACAGGCCGCGGGCCGCCCGGCGCCGCCCGAGACCTGCCGGGCGGCGTCGAACGGCTCGCCTGTGCGCTTCGGCGCGCTCAGCGCAAGATGCAGAATTCGAGCGCGTTCGAGAGGTTGGTGTTGCTCGGCGCCGCGCCGGGGTCGCGCGACCAGTGCTGCGTGTGGACCACCGCCCCGAGCACGAGCCCGGGGTCGACGCCGAGTGCGATGCGGGCGTTGAAGTCGTAGGTCACGCTGCCGCTGCAGTCGTCACCGCTCGCCGAGCCGCCCGAAGCGAGCACGACGATGCGCTGGATCGGCGGCTGCACACACAGCGTTCCACCGTTGAACGGCGCGCTCGCAGGACCGGACAACCCGTAGAACGGCACTCCTGTCTTCTGGTTGCGCAGGTTCGAAACCGTCAGCAGGAATCCGTTCGCTTGGCTCGCGCTCGGCCAGCCCGCGAAGGAGTAGCTCGCCGAGCAACCCAACGTGTTGACCTGCGCCGTGCAGTAGCTCGCAGCCGGGGTTTGCTGCTTGGCGTCGAAGCACCAGCCGCGCAGTTGCCCGATCGCGTCGCCTTGAGCGAGCAGTTCGTCGAACACCGCTTCGACCTCGGCGACGGGATCGATCTCACCGTTGCCGTCGAGATCGCGCATCACGAAGAAGCGCTCGTTGTTCTGCGATTCGCCCGCGTACAGCGCGCCGTCGGCGGCCACGCGCACGTCCCAGATCAGGCTCGAGGCCGGCGAAGTCCAGTACTTCTTCGCCTCCGTTGCGACGTCGATCACTCCGTTGCCGTTGTCGTCGCGCGCGCGCCAGAGCACATCGTTGCCTGTGTCGGCGAGGTACCAGTAGCCCTGCGCGTCGAGGCTCACGTTCCAGAAGAACGCGTTGGCGGCCTGCGGCGGCGGGATGAAGAAGGCGGTCACCTCGTTCGGTGCGTCGATTCCACCGCTGCCGTCGAGGTCTTCGAGGCGGTAGAGGCCCTTGGCCAGCGCGCCGCTCGAGGCGATGTCGAGGTAGTACAACGCTCCGTCGGGGCCCACCTGCACGTCTTGCGGACTCGAGTCGTTGGTGCTGCCGCCTTGGCTCAAATCGTCGCTGACGTAGAACTCGAGCGCTTCGCCTGCATCCAACGCGTCGCCGTCGTTGTTCAGGTCTTCGAGCCGCACGATCGTGTCCTTGCCGCTCGAACCGCCCTGGGCGTTGGCGACCCACAGCACCGACCCGTCCCAATGCAGGCCCTGCGGCGTGGGCAACGCGAGCCCGGCGGCGTTGACGCCGGCCTGGAAGAAGACCAGCGCCTCGTTCGAGCCGTGCGCGGTCCCGTCGTTGTCGAGGTCGCGCAGCACGAGGATCTGGTCGGTGTTCGTCTCGCTGACCCACAGCGCGCCGTCGCGCGTCGATTCGATGTTGACGTTGTTGCTGAGCGGGAAGGCGCCGAGCAGGTCGCTGTAGAACACCACGCTCTCGCCCGCGTCGTTGTAGTCGCCGTCGAAGTTGAGGTCGCGCACACGCGTGATGCGGTCGTTGCTCGAGTCCGTGACCCACAGGTCAGCGCGCGGCACGAAGGGCGTTTGGGCGAGCGCGGGCGCGCTCGACAACATCGCGCAGGCGCCGAGGAGGGGGAGCAGGGAGCGGGTTCGGACGGTGAAGTTGGTCGGTTGCATGGCGGTGCCGTTGCGCTGGCCGGTTATGTAGAGATTGAGACCGGGTCTCAGCCAGAATAGCGCCTTCGCGGCCGTGCGCAAGCCGATCGGGCGGGGCTTTGGAGAAAGCAGCCGGCCGCTCAGCGCGGCGCTTCGATCACGTCGCAGCGTGTCGCGCTCATGCGCAGCGCGGGTGGCGCCAGACCTTCGACCAGCACGGGTCCGCCGATCGACAGCACGCCCTCGACCGCGATCTTCGCGTAGCGCGCGTAGCTCGCGTGCGCGCCGCCGGCCATCACCACCTGAATCCACTCGTCGTCCTTGGGACTGGCGCCGAAGCAACACGCCGCGTTGTCGCGCACGAGCATGAAGTCGAGCACTTTGCGGCCTTCGACACGTCCGGGGATCATCCAGCCTTCGATGCGTACCGACACGCCGTCGAAACGCCGGATCCGCTCGGGGAAAACGTCGGCTCGCAGTTCCTTCCAACCCGACGCCTTCGCGGCCTCGGTCAGGCTCGCGAGCTCCTCTTCGCTCATGCGCAGCGCCGCGAAACCCTCGCGCGCGAGCAGCGCCGCGAGTTCGGCGCGTGCGTCCGGCTCGGGCGAAGTCGCCTTCGTCGTCGACGGGCCTTCCGGCGAACATGCCGCCGCGACGCAGGCGCTGGCGAGGAGCAAAGTGCGAGCGAAATGCACGCCCCAGACTCTAGCTCGACCGCGTGGATCGACGCACTTCACGCGAAACGGTCGTAGATGCGCTCGAGCGCGGCGGCCTGGCGATCGGCGTCGTACTGCGCTTCGACGTGCGCGCGGCCGTCGCGGCCCCAGCGCGGCCAGTCCTGCGGCCGGCCGGCCATTTCGAGCAACGTCGCCGCTGCAGCGGCTTCGTCGCCCTCGGGGAACACGAGTCCTCCGACGTCGTGCGGCACAACTTCGGGCAGGTCGCAGTGGCTCGAGGCGGCGATCGGAATGCCCTGCGCGGACATGTCGATCAGCGCGACCGGCGCGCCGCCCTCCGCGTCGCCGTCGGGTGCGTGCAGGCTGGGCGCGAGGAAGATGTGGTAGCGCTCGAGCGACTTGCGCCACGCGCTGTACGGGAGCGGCGGCGGGAAATCGACGCAGTCTTCGAGGCCCAACTCGCGCACGAGCTGCTGCAGGCGCGCCACTTCGCTCCGCTGTTCGTCGTCGACGGCGAGCAGCATGGCGGACAGACGCAGCTTGCTGTTGTCGCGGCGCGCGCGCGCGAACGCACGAATGCCTAATTCATGGCCTTTTTTCGCCGTCGCGCGGCCGCAGATCAGCACACGCACCAGTCCGTCCTCGGGCGCGCGACGTTCGCGAAAGGCGACGGCGCCGAGGTCCACGCCCAAGTGCTGGACGAGCACTTTCTCCGGCGGACAGCCGAGCGACACGACCTTGGCCTTCATCGCGCCGCCCTCGACCAGGAACAGATCGCCGCGCTCGAACAGCTGCGCGAAGCGCGCGCGCCATTTCTCCGAGCGCGCGTTGACCCAGATGTCGGCGCCGTAGAACGAGCTCACGTGCGGGAGGCCGCTCGCGCGCGCCAGCGGCAGATCCTTCCAACCTTTTCCCGCGAAATGCGAGTGCAGCAGTTTCGCGCCGCTCGAACGCGCGACACGCACCATGAACGGAAAGTAGCCGCCGTTGAGCGACTTGAGCGTGCGCTCGAACCAACGTTGCGGCGCGGGCAGATCGACCCAGGCGTGAACGTCGTCGAGCGGGAACTCGTCCATGTTCTCGCGTTTGGTCGCGACGACCACGGGCTTCCAGCGCCGCAGCTTCGAGACTTGGCCGTAGACCCAGCTGCCCGTGCGGAACAGGTAGGGATTGACCGAGTGCAGGACGACGGGCTTCAAGGCGCGCGGCCATGCTGCGGACGGCGCGGCGGCGGAGCAAGTGCGGCGTGCCGCGCAGCGGCCGATCCTCGGCTGCTAGGATCCCGCGCCGAAGTTCCGCCCATGCGTTCCAGCGTCGTCGTCACGACCTACAACGAGCCCGACCGGCTCGCCCTCGTTCTCCAGGCGTTCACGCGCCAGACGTGTCTGCCCGACGAGTTGTTCGTGGCGGACGACGGTTCGGGCGAGGCGACCACGCGCGTGATCGAGGCCTTCCGCCCGCCCGCGGGTGTGCGCTTCGAGCGCGTGTGGCACGAAGACCGCGGTTTTCGCAAGTGGGCCGTGTCGAACGAAGCCGTGCGGCGCTCGCGCGGCGAGTGGCTCCTGTTCCTCGACGGCGATTCGATTCCGCACCGCCAGTGGGTCGAGGACCACCTCTCCTGGAGCAGCCGCGGCGACGTGTTGTGCGGCCGTCGCGTCAAGCTCGGCCCGCGCTTCACGGCGCGCGTCGACCGCGCGCTCGTCGAGAGCGGCGCACTCGAGCAGACCTTCGGTCCGTTGTTGTGGGACGGACTGTTCGGCGACAGCGAACGCGTCGCGCTCGGGCTGCGCCTGCCCGACCCGCTCGCGCGCGCGCTGCATCCGCGGCCGCGCAAGCTGATGGGCGTGAACTTCTCGCTCTCGCGCCGCGCCTTCGAAGCCGTGAACGGCTACGACGAGGACTGGCCGGGTCGTCGCGGCGACCGCGACCTCGATTTGCGCCTGGAGCGCAGCGGCGCGCGTTTCGTCGCGCTCGTCAACCGCGCGATCGTCTACCACCTGCACCACCTCGAGCGGCCCAACTCGGACGCGATCCAACAGCGCGTGGCCGAGGAAGAGCGCTCGACGCGCGTGCGTTGCGCGGCTGGTTTGGTGCGCTCGAGCTGAACCTCGCTCGAGCGGGCCGCTCAGGGTTGGATCGCAAAGTGCACGGCGCTCGTCAGGCCGGTCTTCACGCCGCTGTACGCCGGATCGCGGCTCCAGTACTGCGCGAACACGTCGCGCCCGACGACCAGCAGCGGATCGGCGCCGCTGCGGATCCGCGCGTTGAAGTCGAACGAGTAGCTGCCCGTGCAGTTGTCGGGAAGCGCGCTTCCGCCTGAGCTCTGCGGCGCCGTGCGTGTGGTCGGCGGTTGGATGCAGATCCAGCCGTCCTGGAACGGCGCGTTGGCGGGCTCGAAGCCGTAGAACAAGAGGCCGACCTTCTGGTTGAGCACGGAGCTCGCGTTGATCTGGAACGCCGCGGGACTCGTGGCGCTGGGCGCGCCGCTCGTGCTGAGCGTCGCAGCGCAGCCCTGGCTGTTCGTTTTCGCCGTGCAGTACAGCGCGGGCGAGGTTTGCAGCTCGAACACGTAGCCGGCGCCCACGGGAAGCGTTTCGAGCGAACCGACGAGCGCTGTCGTGCCGTCGAGTGCGACCGCCGCGCCGAACTCGTCGCCGTTCGCCGCGTCGCCGGGCCACAGCGTGGTCTCGTAGCTCCACGTCGCGCCGCTGCGCGAGTAGGCGTACACGGCGCCCGGATCGCTCGGGTCGATGTTGTCGACGGACGACTGCGCGACGAGCGCGATCGAACCTGACAAGGCCACGGCGTTGCCAAAGTTCTGGTCCGTGCCGGGCGCGAACGAGGTGAGCTTGTGCTGCAGCGTCCAGGTTGAAGCGCTGCGCGTGTACACGTACGCGGACCCCGCATCGCTGAACCCAGAGTGGTCATCGGCGGGAGCGCTGACGAGCGCGGTGTCGCCGGAGAGCGCGACGGTGTGACCGAACGTGTCGAAGGGCGCGGCGTCGAAAGCGAGCAACTTCTGCTGCTGGGTCCACGCGCCGTTCGAGCGCACGAAGACGTACGCCGAGCCGGCGCCCGAGAGGAACGGCGGCTGGTTGTCGAAGGGCGCGCCGATGAGCGCGGTGTCGCCGTCCAGGGCCACGAACTGCCCGAATTGTTCGCCGAAGCCCGCGTCGCTCGCGCTGAGTTTGGCCTGCTGCGTCCACACGCCGCCCGAGCGCACGAACACGTAGGCCGAGCCAGCGTTGATGGTGTTGTTCACGTCGTCGGCGTTCGCGGACACGAGCAGCGTGTCGCCCGAGAGCGCGACCGAGTACCCGAAGTTGTCGAACAACGCGGCGTCGCTCGCGACGAGCTTTTGCTGCTGCGTCCAAGTCGAACCGCTGCGAACGAACACGTAGGCGGCGCCTGCGCGGCCGACGCCGGTGAGCACCTTGCCGACCGCACCGGCTACCAGCGTGTCGCCGTCGACGGCCACGGCGCCGGCGAAGCGGTCGCCCGACTCGAGGTCGAGCGAGACGAGCGTGGCCTGCTGCGACCAGGCGCCGCCGCTGCGGCTGAAGACCAGCGCCGCGCCCGCTTGGCTCAGCCCGGCGCCCACGCTGGATGGATTGCCCATCACGGCGGTGTCGCCATCGACGTCGAGCGTGGCCCCGAGCGCGTCGGTGAACACCATGCCTGCTCCGACCAAGCGCGCCTGCTCCGCGCCGACGAAGGGCCCGTTGAGCTGGGCCGCTGCGCTGAGGGTGAGTGAGGCAGTCGCGAAGGCGACGCGAAGAAGTGCGCGGGTATGCATGGCGTGGTTGGGTTGGTGGGGCAGAACACCCAAAGTTGCGCCGCGTGGTTTCGTTGCAGGAAAACTCCGACGAAACGGGCGCGCTGGAGTGCGGCGACGCCGTCGGCGGAGCCTGACGGCTCTACAATGCGACTCGCGCGGAGGAATCCTCCGTTTGTCTGTCACGTCGCGGGCCCGCGCGACTTTGTTCCGATCTCGCCATGAGCTTCGTATCCGAGCAAGCCTTCGAAGCCGACGACGGCAGCGACGAAGTGGAGCTGCTCCTCGCGCAGTGCCTCGAGCGTGCCCCCCAGGAACGTTCCGCGCGCCTGGACGAGCTGTGTTCGCGGCACCCGACGCATTCGGGGGAGCTGCGCCGGCGCTGGAGCTTGCTGGCGAGCATGGGGCTGGTCGAAGACGCACCTGCGGAGGGCGAGGAGTTCCCGGCGGAACTAGGCGATTTCGCGCTGCAGCGTCGGCTCGGCGGCGGCGGCATGGGGGTGGTGTTCCTCGCACGCCAGCGCTCCTTGAACCGCGAGGTCGCGCTCAAACTCATCCGCGCCGACCAGCTCTACTTCCCGCGTGTCCGCGAGCGCTTTCGCCGCGAAGCGGAGGCCGTCGCGCGCTTGGCGCACCCGGGCGTCGTGCCGATCTACCAGGTCGGCGAGGAGCGCGGCGTTCCGTTCTACGCGATGGAGCACGTGGCCGGCGCCACGCTCGCGAAGCTCCTCGAAGCGCTGGCCACGCGCGCGCCCGACACGCTGCACGGCGCCGATCTGTTGGCCGCGCTGCGCCGCGAGATGGGCGAAGACTTCGCTCCGCCGCCGGAGTCGCTGTTCGAAGTGTCGTGGACCGAAGCCTGCGTGCGCATCGCGCGCGATGTCGCGGATGCGCTCGAGCACAGCCACGAGCGCGGCGTGCTCCACCGCGACATCAAGCCCTCGAACGTGATGCTCACGCTCGACGGCCGCGCGCGCCTGATCGACTTCGGGCTCACCTTGCTCGAAGGCGACAGTGCGCAGACGCGCACCGGCGCGCAGCTAGGCACGTTGCCGTACATGGCGCCCGAGCAAGTGCGCGGCGAGCGTGTGCTCGACGGGCGCGTCGACGTGTACGGCCTGGGCGTCACGTTGTACGAGCTGCTCGCCCTCCAGCTCCCGTTCCGCGGCGCAGACGCCGTGCAGCTGCAGGCCGCGATCCTCGAGGGTCGGCCGCCGCCAGTCCGCGCGCGCAACCGGCGCGTCGGCGCCGAACTCGAGACGGTTTGCCTCGTCGCCCTCGAGCGCGACGTCGCGCGGCGTTACGCGAGCGCCGCGTTGCTGCGCGACGATCTCGACCGCCTGCTCGCACGGCAGCCGATCCGAGTGCGCGCTGCGGGGCCTTTCGTGCGCACCCTGCGCTTCGCCGAGCGGCGCCCGGGACTTGTCGCGGCGCTCGCTGCGGGCTTGCTTGTCGCGGTCGCGACTCCGACGGCCTTCTTGCTGCGCGAGCAGGCCCATGCGAGCGAGCTCAGCGATGCGCTCGAGAAGGAACGCGCGGCGCGCGGCGAAGCGGAGCGCGAGCGCGCGGTTGCTGCCGCGGCGGAACTCTCCGCCACGCGGGAACGCGCGAATGCGGAGACGGCCGCCGCGACCGCGAGCGGCGCCCTCGACTTCGTGTTCGAGCTGTTCACGTCGACCTCGCCCGAGTTCACGCTGGGAACGGACACGACTGCGCTCGCGTTGCTCGAGCAGGGCGCGCGGCGCGTCGAGAGCGACGCGGACTTGGACCCCGCGGCGCGCGCTCGCATCGAAGCGGGCATCGGTCGCGTGCTCGGAAAGCTCGGGCGGCACCGCGAAGCACGACCGCTGCTCGAGCGCGCTCGCGCGCACTATGCCGGGCTCGAAGGACCGCCGTCCGAAGTCGTGTGCGAGCTCGACGAGGTTCTGGGCCTGAGCTACGTGCAATTGGGCGAGTTCGAGCTCGCGCGGCCCGTCGTGGAACGCGCCATCGCGCAGGCCCGCGCGAGCGAGTCGGACGACGCGCTGGTCGACGCGCTTTCGTTGCAGGCCACGCTGCAGGGAACGCTCTCCGAGTGGGAGCTCGCCATCGCGACAACGCGCGAGGTGCTCGCGTTGCTCGAGCGCGCGAATGTGCCCGAGCGCGAGCGGCGCATCGCGAGCACGCTGACCCTGCTCGCCCAGCTGCACATGCAGCGTCAGGAGCGGCCCGAAGCGCGCGCCTGCCTCGAGCGCGCACTTGCGCTGCAGCGTCAGTTGTTGCCGTCAGTTCACCCCGATCTGTTCGACACGGTCGGCGTCGCCGCGCTGCTCGCCAAACTCGAACAACGGCCGGCGGAGGCGAGCGTGCTCTACGAAGAGGCCGACTGTCTGGCGCGCGAACTACGCCTGGACCGCGGCAGCGCGTACGCAAACTTGCTGCACAACTGGGCCATGTTGCTTGTCGAACAGCGCGACTTCGACCGCGCGCTCGGCCTGCTCGCGCGCGCGCAGGAGGTCGACCGCGAAAGCAGCGGCGCCGTGGGGCACGTGGGCCGCATCGCGGCTTACGGCCGCGGCCGCGCGCTCGTGTCCGCGGGTCGCTTCGCCGAGGCGCTCGAGGCGCTGAGCGAGGCCGCGCGGCTGTTCGAGGGGCGCGAGGAACTCGAGGCGCGCTGGAACTTCGGCGGCATCCTGATGCGCACGGGCCACTGCCACCTCAAGCTGCGCCAGTACGAGGCCGCGCGCGCCGCGCTCGACCACGCGCTCGAGATCCTCACCTCGATCCCGCGCGCGGAGTTCGACGTCGGTCAGTCGCTGTTGTGGCTCGCGGATGCGTACGAGGGGCTGGAGCAGCTTCCACTCGCGCGCGAGCAGCTCGAACGCGCGCTCCAGGTCGTCGAGTCGGCGCCCAGTCAGGCGAAGAACGTCGCCGGCGTGCGCAAGCGACTGACCGACTTTCTGGCGCGCCACGCGCCCGACACCGAGCGCTGAGGCCTCACTCGCTCTTCACGCCGAGCGTTGCGAGCCGCGCGAGCGCGCGCGAAAGCAGCACGCGCGAATTGGCTTCGCTCAGTTCGAGCCGTTCAGCGATCTGCTTGTGCGAGAGGCCGTCGACGTAGGCCAGCACGATCACCTCACGGTGTTTGGGCGGCAGCTTGGCGAGCGCGGCGCGCATGCGCTCGATGTCCTCGTGTTGCTCTGCCGCGCGGCTTGGCGTCGCACTCGCGGGATCGCTCCAGTCGGGCGCAACGCTGCCGCGACTGTCCTGGCTCGCGGCCCCGCGTTCGTCGCGGCCGGCGTCGCGCATCGCCGCGAGGTAGAAGCGCTGGCGCGCGCGGATCTTGAACAGCGCGGCGTTGTAGAGCCACTGCTTGAACTCGGCCTCGCCGCGGTACTGCAGCCGCTCGCTGCCCAAGCGTTCGAGGACCTCGCGGCAGACCGATTGCGCGAGATCCGAGCTCGATTCCTTCGCGCTGACCAGCGGACCGGCGTGGCGCGCGAGGTACTTGCGCAGGTCCGGCAAGAACGCCTCGAGCAACTGCTCGAGCGCGCCGACCTCGCCGCGCGACGCTGCTTCCACCCTACGTTCGAGCTCGTCGCTCATCGCACGCTCGCTCGCTTCGCCTCGCCCATGCTTGCGCGGGCCAAGATAACGCCGCGCTGCGCGCGCAGTGCAGTCGCGCGCGCCCGCCGGTTCACTTCGGTCTGGCACGCGGCAGAGCTTGTCGCAACGTGTCCACCGGCCACACGAACGCGAGCTCGCCGCCGTGTTCAGGCACGTCGAGAATCAGCTCCGGCGGCCATTCGATCGGCGTTTCGATGCCCGTGGAGACTTCGCGCCAGCTCGCCTTGGCCACGCGGTAGTGCCCCGCCGCGGAGAAGCGGACGTCGATCGGCGAAGCGTCTACGCTGGTGAGACGGACGGGGGCCTCCCGCAACTCGTCCTCGCGCGTGTCGCGCCAGAGCGTGACGCTCAGCGCGAAGCCGGTCGCGTCGGGTCCGAGTTCGGGAGGACGCAGGCGAGCGGAGAGGCCGTCGACGAGCGCGATCCGCGCGCCAGAGACGGTGTCCCTCACGAGTTGCGTGCGGTAGCCCGCTGCCAGCACGACGAGATCGTGGCGGCGCTGAACGGTGGTCAGGATCGCCAGGCCTTTCGCGTCGGACTCGGCTTCTTGGCCGCCGCTGCCGTCGGGCTCGACGATCTGAACCAACGCATCGGGCAGCGCTTCGCCAGCGGCGTTCGTGATCGTCACGGCAAAGGCGTGGAGTTGATCGCGCAAGTCGATCGGCTCGAGCTCGGTGGTTGCGCCCTGCACGACCGTGAACGGCGCGCCTCGCACTAGCGTCGTTCCAAGGAAGCTCACCGAGAGGGTGTAGTCGCCGGGAGCGCGGAGGCTCGTCTCGAACTTCCCGGTGGGCTCCAGCCAAATTCCCTCGGAAGGCGCCGACTCAGATGGGAGCAGTTCGCTCGTCAGCTCCAGGAACTCGCAGTTCACGCCTTCTGCAACGAGCAGCTCGCCCCGCAGGTAGCCGTACTGAGGCCTTGCCGGCAGGATCAGTACGAGGGCGGCGGCGCCACGTCGCACCTTCTGCGATGTGCTTGGCTCGCCATCGCCGTGGCTCGCGCGGATCTCGTGCTCGTCGGCCTCGCACGAGGGGTCAAGCTCGAATGCGCCCTCTTCGCCGGCCGTTGTGCGTGCGCACACGCGCTCGAGTCCTTGCGCGTCGAGATCGATCAGCAGGACCGCTGCGTGCGCGATACTACGGCCGTCGTCGTCGATCACCCGGCCACACGCGAAGTAGGGGGCTTCGTACAGGACGACGTCGCCGACATCGAAGACGTTGCGTTCGAGCGGGCCGTCTTCGAGGGCCGGTGGCCCCAGTGCAGTCCGCCCCGCTAGGCGCGCACATCGGTTCGTGTTCACCACGAACTCGATCCACGGGCCCATCCCCAAGAGGCTGTGTTCCACGAAGAACTCGAGCTCGCCGTCGCTCTTGACGACCGCCCGGTTGGTGAGCCCCCGCGCCGCCGAGTGTTCACGCCAGTCGGCGCAGGACGCGCGCACGTGGACGTACTGATCTGCGAGCGGCCTGTCCGAGGCTGTCTGCAGCCGGGCGCGAACGCGAGTGAACAGCCGCTCGGCCTGGAGCGCGACCGCAAGCTTGGTTTCTGGCGTTCGCGGGCTCTCGACAGTGCACGCGGTGAAGTCTGCGAAGTCAGAACGTGCGGTGACTCTGAACTCGAGCCCCAAGCCGATGTGCTCGAAGCGAGCGAATCCGCGGCGCGCTCGTCCGACCAGCCACCACCCGTGCGCGATGCCGAACGGTTGACCACGCTTGGAGACGAGTTGGAGGGCGATGTCGCTCGGCAGTTCGATCGCAGCGCCGGCCAGCGTTCTCGTTTGAACTTCGAGCGTTGCACTCTCGGCGATGGTCAGCCGCAGTGCGGGGTGCGAGGGACTTGCGAGCGACAGCTCGAGGAACTCTGGCTCGCATCCGACGACGGGCGTCGCAATGCGCCACAGTCCGTCCGTCTCGAACGGCTCGTCGGATTCGATCGTCAACGTCGCGACGCCCGTGGCGTCGCTGGTTGTTGAGTCGTGGTCGCTCCACTCTCCGCGATCCGGTTCGAAGAGTGACACCACGACGTTGGACGCAGGGCGTCCATGGCGGTCGACAACTTCGACGCGCACGGTGCGGGTGAAGGCCGGCTCGAGTTCGTCCTCGATCGACGACGCTTCGACGGCTGCGGGGGCGGCCGTGCGCTGCGGCGTGCTTGACTGCAGCTCGTCAGCAGCGTCGCCGACGGCCGAGCTCGTCGCGTTCGCCCGCATCGAAGCGACAGACGCGGGCCTGGCGTACTGCTCGTGCTCAAAACGCGACAGAGCCAGCCAAACGAGCAGCGCTGCACAGATCGAAACGGCGAGAACGGCTTGAACGCGCATCGTGAAGCTCGAGCTGGCGCTCGAGGCGCCCGGCTAGTCGAAACTTCGGACGCAGTCACAGCTCGCAGCTGCGACGCGCGCCCACACGTTCTCAGGCGGTCTGCGGCTGCCGCGAAGCCACGCTGCTCTCGTACTCGTCGAACGAGATGATGCGCTCCGCTTCGGGGTCCCACAGGATGCAGCGCAAAGACGCTGGCACTTGGCTCAAGCGCAGGCGCGGAACGTCGGCGAACAGCTCGACGTTCTCTTCGTGGCACTTCACCAGGGCGTAGTTGGGGATCGCCGACGAGAGGTGGTGCACATGGTGGTAGCCAATGTTGGCCGTGACCCAGTTCAACCATCCCGGCAGAACGAGGAAGCTCGTTCCGAAGACCGCGCCCTTGTCGTAATCCCAAGTGGCTGTCGGCGCGGCGTAGGAGTGCTCGAAATTGTGCTGGACCGTGAAGAGGATGATTCCCCCTGCGCCAGCGAGCGAAAGTGTCGGCAAGTACAGCGCGAAGAAGGGGCCCGCTCCGAGGTAGTAGCTGGCGGCCACCCACCCACTGATCAGCACGATGTTGTTCGCGCTCATGTGCCGATACTCGCGCCAGCACTTCCAATATCGCGTCTGGAAACTTGCGAGGTCGCGGCCCCGAAGCAGATGCCCGAGCAGCGCCGCACTGCCCTTGAGCCAGTTGACTCGCGGGTTGAAGATCAAATAGAGGAACCCGCCCAGAGGCGCCGCGGCGATGTGCCTCATGCGGCGATAAGTCGCGCGCTGCGTTTCGCTGAGCGCGGCGTATTCGTGGGTCGAGAGCGTCGAGAGCGGACCGCGGTAGCGCTCCCAGTTGCCGTTGTTGCGGTGGTGGAACTCGTGGTGCACCGACCACACGTACTGCGGCATTCCGGAGAGCACGCCGTACACGAAGCCGAAGGCGCGATTGAGAGTGCGACTGGCGAAGAGCGCGTTGTGCCCGCACTCGTGCATCATCGCGAACACACGCACCAGGATCAGCGTGATGCCGAGCGCCGCCGCGAGGATGACGTACACGTTGTGCGTGAGTCCCCAGACCGCCGCGGCCCACAACGCGGCGAGCGGCACAAGGGTGGTCGCCGACTGGAGCAGTCCAATCGCGTTGCTGCTCGCGCCGTAGGTGCGCGCGAGCGCCAACCTGCGCCGACGGTACTCACACCCGGCGGCCATCAGGGCCGACGCCGCCGTGCGTTGAGCGTTCGTTCCATGGCCTGCAGGCTAACCGCAGAGCGCCGCACGGCTGTTGCGTTTTTCGCGAGATTGGGCCGCGGATTCGCTCGCGGCGTTACTGCCCGAGCCGCGCGCGGGTTGTTTCGCCAGCGCGAAGTTCCACGCGCAGCGGCTCGCCCCACACAAGCACCTGCTCCGCGGCGGCGCTCGGCAAGCGCACGAGCTTGAGTGCGTAGTGGCCCGGAGCGAGCGTCCAGGAGCCTTCGAAGCGGCCGTCGTTGAAAAAGGAACAAGGCGGCGCGGCCGCGCGATCCGCGTCGGCGCAGTGGATCTGCACGGCGTACCGCGTGCGCTCGTCGCCCGGCAGCGCGCCGACGGAAAGCTGCAATTCTCCGTTGCGCGGCGCGATCACGAGGACTCGGTCGACGTGCTCCGCGACCACTTGCGACTGCGGAGCGCAGCGCGAGCCCCAGCGCAACTCGAGCGGTCGCCGCGGCAGATCGGTGAACAGGATCCCGTACTCGCCAGGTGTCCGGGGCGTGTCGAACAGCTCCTCGCCCGTCGTTTCGTGCACACTCACGCGCACGTCGCGCTGCGGATCGCCATTGCTGCCCTGCAACTCGACGCGCAGGCTCCGCGGGGTCTCGAGGAGCAACTTGACGCCTCCCACGCGCGATGAGGTGTCGAAGATCGTGTTCGCGCTGCGCCCGGCGTGCGTGGCGTGCAAGGCCAGCCGAGCTGCCAGCAGGGACGGCGTCGTGAACTCGCCGGCGTCGTCGGAACGCGCTCGCAGCGCCGTGGCCAACTCGTCCGTGAACTCGAGTGCGACGCCGATGCTCACTTCAGCGCCAGCGACGCCGACGCCGCGCTCATCGCTGCAGCGGCCGTGCAGCTCGCGTGGAAACGAATCGAGTTTGAGCTCGAGCGTGCGCTGCTCGCCCGTTTCGAGCACCACTCGCTCGGCTCGCGCGCCGACGGTCTCGAGCACATCGCGCGCGCGCACCTCCAACGCCACGCCAGGCGTGACGCGCTGCAGACGCGCGCAACCGTGCTCGTCCACATCGACGATCGCGTAGCTGACCAGCGCGTCCGAGAGCACTCGGTTGTAGCGCCAACGCCCGTCGCTGCGTGGCCCCAGGTCGAAGCGCACGCCGGACAGCGACAGCGGGCCCGCCGTCACTTGGACCCGGGCGTCGGTCCACGGTGTTCCATCCGGCATGAGAACGCGCACAGTGAGCGTTGCGAGTTCAATTGGAATCTCACGGTCGTCGGCAGCGGACGTTGCTGTGTCGGGCGTCTGCGTGACGTCGACGGCTCTGCGTTGCTCGCTCTCCGACTCGACGAGCTCCGCGACCTGCGCTGGGCGCGGGATCGGAGTCGAAGGCGAGTCCGCGTGCGCCGTGGCGGCGCCGCGGTCGTCCGAACGCGTGAAGATCCACACGAGCGCGGCCAGCAGTGCCAAAAGGCCAATCCAGCGGAACACCACGAGAGTCTAGCGGCGCTCGCGAAGATGCTGCGCCGTACCGAACGCCCCGCGAGCGCAAATCGCTGCGTTTCGTGTTGCACTCTGCGTGTCCGGCGACGACTACAGGCATGCAGCAACACGATCTCGCAGCACTGTTCGAGCGCTTTCGATCTCGCGGGGACACCGACGCGCTGGGGCGAGCGTTCGACGCCTGCGCTCCCGAGTTGTTGCGGGTCGCGCGGCGCCTGGGCAACTCGCGCGAGGACGCCGAAGACCTCGTGCAGGCGAGTTTTCTGACAGCGATCGAAAAGACCGCAACGCACGAACGCGGACGCAGCCCGCTGCCGTGGATGGTCGGCATCCTTGTCCTGCACGCTCGCAACTTGCGGCGCAAGCGCGGCAGGACGAGTGAGCTGCCGACCCTCGTCGACGGCGACTCGCCGGACGCCGCCGCCGAGCGTGCGGAGTTGTTGGAGCGTGTCGCCGCGGCAGTGCGCGAGCTCCCGCCGCACTATTCCCAGGTGCTCGCACCCTACCTCCACGGTGAGTTCGGGGCAGAGCGCATCGCGCTGCTCACAGGACGCGCACCGGGCACGGTGCGCATGCAAATTCACCGCGGGCTGCAACGCCTGCGCCGCGCGCTCGGCGGTGGTTTGTTTGCGTGGACCATCGAGCCGCTGCGGCTGCGCAGGTTGCGCGCGGACACCTTGGCGCGGGCGTGCCGAGCGCGCGGCCTGCCGACGCCGGCCGCGCCTCTCATGGCGGGGCCGATTGCGCTCGTCGCTGCGTTCGCAGCGCTTCTCGCCGGCGCCGCGTGGATCGCTGTCGAGTCGGCGAGCTCGTCCGTAACCGACACCGCGACCGCGCCGGCCACACTCGAGATGTCGGAGCCTCTCGCCGAAGTGAACTACGCTGCAACCGCGGCGCTGGCGACTGCGCGCGCCGAAGCCGTCAGTTCGGGCGGGGACGCCGGCGTCGAAGCGCTTCGCGGGGTGCGCGGTCGGCTCGTCGACGCGCAGGGTGCGCCGCTCGCGAAGCTCGACGTGCGGCTGCTCGCGTTCGATCTCGACCTGTCCGCGCCCAAGCTCCCCGACGAGCGCGACGCGCCGCCGAACGTCGAACGTTCGCGCGACACGACCGGTCCGGATGGTCGCTTCGTGCTGCCGGGTGGGCGGCGCGGTGAACTGCTGCTCCTCGCGATCGACAGCGGAGGACCGCGTGGCCACGCACGTGGGGTCGAAGGCTCGCCAGCGTCCGACGGGGAACTCGACCTGGGCGACGTGCCGCTCGCGAAGCGCGCGGAGTTGGTCGGGCGAGTCGTCGACGACGCCGGCGCGCCGCTCGCCAGTGTGCGCGTGCGCGTTGCACTGCCGGGCAGGCTCGGCGCCGTCTCGCTTGTCGAAGCCGCCGTTGCGAGTCGCTTGGAGGACCGCTGGTCGGTTGTCGCGCCTGCGCCGTGGCTCAGGACGTCGCTCGAGGAACTTCCAACTCCCACGGTACTTAGCGACGAGTCGGGGGCGTTCCGGATCGCGGCGCCGAAGGGGGAGGTGCAGCTGCAGTTCACGGCGCACGGCTTCGCGCCCCGCGACCTTCGCGAGCAAGCCGCTGTCGGAGCGACGCGCGAACTCGGCGATGTCGTGCTCGCACGTGGCCGATCGCTCGTCGGCCGCGTCGTGGACGCCGATGGAGCGCCGATTTCCGGTGTAGAGGTGTGCGTCGGAGTCTGCGCGCCCGCTGCGAGCTTCGCGCAGCTCCGCAGCGCTGGACTCAGCTCGCTCGACGGCACTTTCAAGTGCGACGGACTCGCCACCGCTGGCGTCGTCGTCGTTGCGGCGCGCCGCTCGGCGAAGATGGCTTGGACGTGCGCCGAATTCGCCACGCTTCAGGCGCTTGAGCTGCGTTTGCCGCGCGAACGCGAATTGCGCGTCGTCGTGCGCTCGTCCACTGGCGAGCCGCTCGACGATGTCGAAGTGGAGCTGAACGCCACGACGCAAAACGGCGCTGCGCTGAGCGCTCTCGCGGAACAGGCGCTGCAGACGCGCCGCGGCAACTCGCCGATTGTGTTCGACGCTTTGGCGCCCGGAAGCTACCTCGCGACTGCGCGGCGGCGAGGTTTCGCGTCGGTGCGTGCACCGGTCGAGGTTCGAGACGAGTCCGCCGAGTTCGCGATTTCGCTCGACGCCGCCGTCGAATACGACGTGCGCATCGTGCAGGCCGCCGACGCTCGCCCGATCGCCGGCGCCCGAGTCACGCTGCGCTCCGACTCCAGAAGGGTCGTGGCCCGCGCGCTTTCCGGCGCCGACGGAGTCGCGCAGCTCGCATTGCCAGCGGGCCTTGCGGCTCACGACCTGCGCTGCGACGTCTGGCATCACGAGTTCGCGCCGCTCTACAACGTGCCGGTCGAGTACGGCGCTCGTTCCCAGGAGTTCACGCTCGATGAGGGCGGTTCCGTGCGTGTGCAGGTGCTCGAACGCGGTGCGCCCGCGAAACGTCCGTGGATCGCCAACGTCGCAGTCGGCGATCTCGGCGTGTGGAGCCTCTCCGCGCGCACGAAGGCCGACGGCGTAGCGACGATCGATCGGCTCGCCGCGGGACGCTGGTTGCTCGACCTGCACGAGCCGTTGGCGAGCGATGCCGGCATCGAAACCTGGCTCGCGTCCGTGGAAGGCGATGCGACTCCTCAGCGCATGGTGAGCGTTGGGATCGATCCCGGCGAGCGCACGGAACTGACCATCGAAGTCGATCCTTCGTTTCCTCCCGCCAACAGCGGACGTGCGCGCTTGCACGGCCGCGTCACGCTCGCCGCCGGAGCACACGAAGGGCTCGCGCTGAGCCTAGCTGGCCGTGGAGCAAGTGCGCAACGCTTCCGCGAAGTCCGCCTCGACGCCGAGGGCGGGTTCGACTTCGGCTGGATCGAGCCGGGTTCGTACAGCGCACAGCTGCGCTTCCTCAGGTTGAGGGACGAGGACTCCAACTTCACGCCCTGGATTCGCCGCATCGAGCTCGCTGCGGGCGAGGCGCGCAGACTCGAGATAGCCCTCCAGCGCTGCGTGATCGAGGTGCGTGTGCTCGACGTCGCGGGCAAGCCCGTTGCGAATGTGCCGTGCGAGTTGCGCGACAGCGAGCAGCGCCAAGTGGGCTTCGGAACGCTTGAGACCGACTCGGAGGGACGTGTCACGGTCGCGGTGTACCAGGCTGGCGCCTTCAGCGCGTCGGCGGAACATGCGACGCACGGCTACTGCGCAGGCGAATGCGTCGTGTCTAAGGGCGCATCACTCGTCACGTGTGAGTTGCGACTGGATCGAGGCGTCGTCTGCGCTGGAACGGTCGGCGTTCCCGACGAACTGCTCGTCGGCGTTCCTGCGGAAGATCGCGTCGTGAACCTGCACGTGCGAGGAGTCGACGAAACGGTCGGCAGAGTGCGGAGCATTGCAGCGCGCGTCGACGCCGAGGGGCGCGCACGCTTCGAAGTCGTGGGGCTCAAACCGGGGCGCTACCGCGTCGCACTCGACTGCAAGACGCGCGCTACGCCCGTCGAGCTCGAACTCGGCGCCGAGGGCAACACCCAGCTGCGGCTCGATTTCGAGGCCGAGAAACCGTGAGAGCGGGCATGGAGAGCCCGCGTACGGGCTCAGCGCTCGCCGTCCGTTTCCAGCTGGTCGGTCAGGGTTTCGATGGCGACGCGCTCCACGCGGAGCCGCTCGGCGGCGAGCGCGGCCGCGATGGTGGGGCGCTCCAAGAAGGCCGCGACGGACGCCTCGCGCTCATCGACCGCGCGCGAGAGCGCCGGGAACTTCTCGCGCAGCTCCGGCGTGGCGGCCGCGCGCTCGGCGGCGCAGTCGCTGTGCGTGGTGAGCACGACGAGCTTCACGCCGTTCGCCACCGCCAGCTCGAGCATCTCGTGCTCGCGCTCGCCCATGACGGAGCCCGCGGTGCGGATCACGTAGTAGAAGCGGCGTGTGTCGCCGACGAGCTCGTTGGTGTCGATGCGCGCGTCCATGCACACCACGAGCGCCACCAGCGGGTGGTGCGCCGTGCGCGGAAACGCGTGGCGCATGCCGGACGAAAGCCGATTGTGTTTGAGCATCTCGGCCCACACCTGCGCCGGTTTGAGCTCGTGCTCGTGCGCGAAGTCGTAGCTCTCGACGCCGTCCTGCAGGCCGTATCCGACGTCGACGAGCGCGCCGCCGAAGACGAACTGCGCCTTGCGTCCGGGGGCGGTCCAATGCGCGGCGGCGACGGCGCTGGCGACCAGTCCCAGCGCGAACGCGCCGATGATGACGATCTTCTTCACGAGGTCCTCCGCGAGAGCAAAGCGAGTTGCTGCACTCCACCCCGTGCTGCAGGCGCTCGCGCCAGCCAAAGTGCGCAGTTCGCGGCGGAAAAGAGGCTGCTTCGAGCCCCGCGCCGCGCTACGGATGCGGCTCAGAACGCCCAGACCAGCGCGAGCGACACCTCACCCTCGAAGTCGTCGCGCGCGATGGGACTGCCGCCGATCTGCGAGTTGTAGAACTCGACGCCCGCCTGCGCGATGACCTGCAGGTTGTCGGTGAGGCGCTCGCGGTGCACGAGCTGCAGGCCGCTGGAGCGATAGCCGCCGTCGATGTCCGTCTGCGCCAACCCCGAAGCTGCGGAATCAGCGGCGGTCACGCCGAAGTCCTTCTCGACGAACGCGCGATCGCCGAAGGTCGAGAACACGAACACTTCGGTCCCAAGTCCCTCGATGCTGTCGCCGAAGCGGTGTCCGGCGGCGAGCACTCCGAGCGCGCCGAAGTCGCTCTCGCCGGCGAGCACGCGACCGGCGATCCAGTTGCGCCACTGCGCGTCGAGCGCGCGCCGCACCTCGAAGAAGCCGGTCAAGTGGGAATCGCGCTTGGGCAGTCCGTCCAGCACGCCATCCTCGGAGTCGCTCGGATCGAGCCCGTCTTCGTAGCGCGCACCCGCTTGCACCAACCAGCGCTCGTCGAACACGCCGCGCCAGCCGAGTTCAGCGCCTTCGAAGAACAGCAGGTGCTGTCCGCTGCGCCACTGGATCGCGCCCGCGGGGTCGAGCTCGACTTCGTACTCGTCGGAGCCGTCGTACGCGGCCTCGTACTCGACACCCACGCCGAGCGCGACGCCCCAGCCGCCGCCGCGCGTGAAGTCGAGCACGGAGGGCGAGGGGACGAGCGCGGCCGCTTGGGTATCGACAGCTGCGCCCTGCTCTTGAGCAGGTCCAGGTCGAGAGCGTGGCGACGTGCTCGAGGAACGCAAGGCGCCGGCGCCGGCTGCACAGGAACTGGCGCAAATCGCGAGGAAAACAGCACATGTGGTGAGGCTCTTCATGGGGCGTGCGAGTGTGCGCACGACGCGTTGCGGCGTGGTGTCGATTCCGCGTCGATTCGAAGTCGAATCAGCTGCTCGAGCGGTCCGCGGTGCTCCGCCGCGCTGTTCGGCGCCGTACTTTGAAGCGGTGCGAATCCTCTTCATCGAAGACAACAACGCGGTGCGCGCGAACCTGACCGAACAGCTCGAACGAGCTGGTCACGAAGTCGACGTTGCCATCGACGGCCGCAGCGGGCTCTTGCTCGCGCTGGCGGGCAACCACGAGGTCGTCGTGCTCGATCTGGGCTTGCCGCACCTCGATGGTCTGGAGTTGTGTCGCAAGTTGCGTGAGCAGCGCGGCAGCGGACCGCTGGTGCTCATGCTCACCGCGCGCGACACGCTCGAGGACAAGCTCGAGGGCTTCGCGGCAGGCGCCGACGATTACGTGGTCAAGCCGTTCGAAGGCGCCGAGCTGCTGGTGCGTCTGCAGGCGTTGGCGAGGCGTTCCACGCGCGCAGAGTCGGAGGTCCTCATTGTCGATGACCTGCGTTACGACCTCGGACAGCTGCGCGTGGAGCGCGCTGGCCGCGCGCTGGAGCTCAACCGCGTCGGCTTGCGCATCCTACGCGAGCTGATGAGCGCGTCGCCGCGCGTCGTGACTCGCGAGCACCTCGAGCGTGTGCTGTGGGATGGCTTCTCGCCCGAGAGCAGCGTGCTGCGCTCGCACATCTACGCCCTGCGCAAGGCGATCGACGTCGACGGGCTCGCGCCGCTCGTGCACACGGTGCGCGGCATCGGTTATCGCGTCGCGCGCGAGGAGGGCGCGTGAGTTCTCCGCCGCGCCTGCGTCGTGGTTTGACCGTTTTGATCGCCGCTTTCGGCGCGGCGCTCGCACTGACCTATGCGTGGGTCGTTCCGCGCCTGGTGCTCGACACCGAGGACAAGATCTTCGCGCGCCAGCTCGAGCGACTGCGCGAGCAAGCGGCGCGTCCCGGCGACCTCGACGGCGCGCTCGCGGCGCCTGGCGCGCGTGTCGTGCGCGATCTTTCGCGCGAGCGGCCCGAACTGGCCGAGTTCCTGCGCTCCCTGCCGCCCGGTGTGCACGAGTTCAACGACGAGCCGTTGCCCGGCCTCGACGCGACCGAGCTGATCGTGGCTGTCGAGAGCGACGCTGCGGGCAGGCCGGAGCGTTGGTTGCTCTACGACCTGACCGGGCTCGAGGCGCTCGAGGGACCGTGGAGTTGGAACTACGTCGGCGCCGTCGGCGGCGGATTCGCGCTGGCCGTGCTCGCGACGATCGTCGGGCTGATGGCTGCGCGGCGTTTGTTCGGCGCGCTCGACGACCTGGAGCGGCTCGTCGCCGGAGCTGCGCCGCTGGCGCCGGCTTCCGCCGCCGAACAACGCGACGACGAGATCGGCCGCATCGCGCGGCTGTGGCGCGACGCCGACACACGGCTGCGCGCGGCGCTCGAGCGTGAGCAGCGCTTCACGCGTGACGCCAGCCACGAGCTGCGCACGCCGATCGCCGCGGCGCGCGGCGCGCTCGAACTGTTGCGGGACGAGCCGCAAGCCACGGACGCGCGACGCCTCGAGCTGCTGCGGCGCGTCGAGGCCGCGCTGGTCGAGATGGGGGACTTGGTCCACGCCTTCCTGTGGCTTGCACGCGAACCGGCCACGACTCCAGCGGGCCTGGATCGCGAGTGCTTCACGCTCGGCGCGCTCGTGGCGGCGCTGGTGAGCGAACGGCGCACCGTCGCCGGCGCAGGTGCGAAGCTCGAACTCACGCGCGGCGCCGACGCGCTCGTCGACGGCAGCGAGCGCCTCGCGCGCATCGTGCTCGGCAACGTGCTCGGCAACGCGCTGAGCCACGGCGGCGGCGCCGTCGAGCTCGAAGTCGACGGAGCTCGCCTGGTCGTGCGCAACGCGGCTCGCGCTGACGAATCACGTTCGTCGGCCGAGGGTTTCGGCTTTGGACTCCAGATCGCGCGCGACCTGTGCTCACGCTTCGGCTGGCGCTTGGAAACGCGCGAGCACGACGGCGTGTTCACGGTCGTGCTCGACTTCGCGCCGCGCCTCGCGGGCGCCGCCGCGTGAACGACTCGCGGGCTCAGAACAGCCAGCGCACGCCGAGCAGCACGCCGAGGTGCTCGTAGTCGGCGTCGAACGACTGTCCTCCGCCTTCGAGCTCGACCCCGCTCGCCCCGAGGTAGCGCCCTTCGAGCGTGAGCTCGAGCGCGTCGGTCGCGCGGTAGCCAACGCCTGCGAGGAACTGGTACGCCAGCCCGCCGCGGTCGCTGACCTCGCCTCCCGACGGTTCCAGGTCGGCGTCGATTTCCTGCAGGAAACCCAGGCCGGCGCCGACGTAGGGTCGCCACGGGCCGCTCGCCGCGAAGCTGTAGATCACGTTGGTCGTCACGGCGACCGAGGCGTAGTCGCCGCCGTTCGCGAGCGAGCCATTCGCACCGATCGTGTCGATGTCGCCGCTGCGGTAGGTCCAATCGGCTTCGACGCTCCAGTGCTCGTCGAGGTCGTAGCCGACGGCGGCGCCGCTGACGAGCCCGGGCGAGTACTCGCCCTCCGCGCTCGCGCCGCTGGGATCGAAGGCGCCGTCGAGCGTCTGGCCGTAGCCGAGGTTGGCGCGTGCGTAGAAGCCCGAGGCGCCGCGCGGCGCGTTCGAGGTGCAGGCGGCCAGGGGGAGGGTGAGGAACGCGACGAGAAGGAGTTGGGTCTGCATGCCCTGCGCTTCGGGCTACCTCGCGCGCCGGATGGTCGAAAGTTCGTCGACGCAGCGTCGAACTCGGGCGCGCGCGGGCGGGTTCGCCGGCCGCGACGGGTCACCGGCCGTCGGCGCGCTGCGCGGAACTTTTTCTCGCCCCGACCCGCCAACCGTCCGCCGCGCGCGTAGTTTGGCGAGTCCAGGAGTTTGAACATGTACAACGGCATCGCATTGCAGTCGCAGGCTGGCGCGCGGGTTTGGCTCGCAGCCTTGGTGCTCAGCAGCTTGAGCGCCGCACCGGCGTGGGCCCAGGCGCGCAAGGCGGCGGGAGAGAGCCAGGCGCCGGTCGGATTCTCGCTCGCCGGCGCGAAGGCGCTGTTCAAGCGCGTCGACAAGGATGCGGACGGCGCACTGAGCCCGAGCGAATCGCCGGCCAGTGGGCTGGGGCCGCGCGACGTGACCGCCGCCGACGCGGACAAGAACGGGCGCCTGAGCGAGAGTGAGTTCCTCGTCGGCTTCCACGGCTGGTTGAGCGCGAGCGGGCGGACGATCGAGGCCGATCTCGAAGCGGAGGTGGCGAAGTTGCGCGCCGCGGTGAAGCCCGCCGCGCCTGCGACTCCCGCGACGCCTGCCAACACAGCGCCGGCAGCGAAACCCGTTGCGCCGCGCGCGGCGGCCCCGGCGCCGAATCCTGCCGACGAGATCAACCGCAAGATCGACGAAGCTCTCCGCAAGGCGCAGGAACAGGACGCGGGCGCTGCGGGCGGCGCGGCGCGGCCGCGCGGCGTGGAAACGGAACCTGCCGCGCAGGGCGATCTGTCCGGGCTTTCGAAAGAAGCCCAAGACGCGTTGAACCGACGGCTGCGCACGAGCGGCGTGACGCCGGAGACGGCGGCGGCCGAACGTCAGGCGCTGCAGCAGCGCATCGACAACGCTGGCGCCGCCACAGCGCCGGCCGAGCCCTCTGCGCCGTCGGCGCCGCGTGCCGCGGGTGCGGCCGCGCCGGCGAAGCCCGCCTCGGCTCCGACGGGTGGTCCGACCGCAGGCGCCACCGGAAACGCTCCCACGGGCGCCGCCGGCGCGGCTGCCGCAGCTCCGAGCGCCAACGCTGGGCAGCCTGCTGCACGCGCTGCCGGCGCACCGAACGCTCCGACGACGGCGCCCGTCGACCCGGAGGCCGCCGCGAAGCTCCAGCGCGCGCTCGACGCGACCGAGCGGCGCATGAAGAAGGACGGCGCCTCGGCCCAGGAAATCGAGGCCGCCCAAGAGCAACTCCGTCAGCGTGCTCAAGCGCTGAGCAACGGGGCGGGGACCGCCGCGAATCCGGCTGCGACGCCGGCCGCAGCTCCCGCGACTCCGCCCGCGGCCCCGGCGTCCGAGTCGAAGCCGGCGGCGGCGCCCGTCGACCCGGAGATGGCGGCCAAGTTGCAGCGCGCGCTCGATGCGACCGAGCGGCGCATGAAGAAGGACGGCGCTTCGGCTGAGGAGATCGAAGCCGCCAAGGAGCAGCTGCGTCAGCGCGCGCAGCAGGGCGGCCCGGCGGCGACGCCGGCCGTGGCTCCCGCGACTGCGCCGACCGCGGCGCCCGCGGCAGCGCCCAAGCCGGCGGCGGCGCCCGCCGATCCCGCGCCTGCCGCGGACGAAGACGAGGGCCCCGAGCAAGATCCCGCCGTCTTGCGCAACCGCTTGGAAGTGCTGCTCAAGGCGCGCAACGCGAGCCCCGAGGAAGCAGCGGCTGAGCGTGCGAAGCTCGAGAAGCGCATCGCGCGGCAGGCTAGCGGCGCCAAGGGGCCGAAGGCCAAGGCGCGCGCCGAAGGGAACGCGGCGAGCCCGACGGGCGCGCCTCCGAGTGGGGCGGGCGCGCAGCCGAAACCGCCGGCGCCTGGTGCAACGCAACCGCAGCGGCCCGCGGCGAATCCGGCTCGCGGCGGCGCTGGGAACGGCCGTGCGGCGCCGCCGGCGGCGGGTGCACCGGGCGCCCGACCTGCGGCCGCACCGGCCGCTCCCGCGAGCGGTCGCGGCGCCGACGGCGCCAAGCCGCAGCCTGCGAAGCCGCAGAGACCGTAACGCGCGCGCTACGTCGCGCCGGGCGCCTCGCGGCACGGCGCGGCGCGACGCGTGGCGCTTCTCACGTCTCGCGCGTGAGCGCGCGCGAAGCGAGCCATCCAACGGTGCGCTGCTCGTCGACTGGCTTGAAGCCACGGATGGTCGGAAGGAACGACAGCAGGCCGCGCATCCCAGGAAGGGTGCGCGGCCTGCTGTGTTGATTCGGGCGCCTTCGCGCCGTCCTTCTGCGCTTGCGTCAGTGGTTCAGCTGCTCAGCGGCCCGGTAGAAGGAGGTCTTGTCGAGGCGCTCGTAAGCGTACGTGCCCGACTTGCCCGGGATCAGCACGCGGAGCGGATGGTCGGCGTCGAGTTGGCAGCCGAGTTCCTTGAGCTCCTTCTCCGCGCGCCGCAGCTCGCGGCGGTGGATGCTCAGCTCGGACTCGAGTTGCCGGATCGCCATACGGTGCTCGTCATTTGCGCTCGAGAGGCTGCCGAGGCGATCTTCGAGCACATCGACCCGACCGCTGCGCTCGCGGATCTCGTTCCCGATGGAACGGATGAGCGGGACCAGCCGCTCGGCTTCGCGACGTTCGTTCAGATGGCGCTTCATAAGGACCTCCTGTCGGTCTTGGCGCCTGCGACCGTCCGCGGCTGGCGCCGCTTGAGGCGCGATCGCTGGGCTCCGAAATCCTTAGCCGACGCGTTCCCCGAAACGAGCCCGAAAGCACCCGATTTCTCGCCCGAACGCGGCCGGTTCCTCAGGACTCGAGCCGGATGACGTCCACGGGGCACGAGTCGCGCGCGCCGCGCAGGCGTTCCTCGCTCTCCGGCGTCGTCTGCGCCCAGTCGAGCCAGTCGCGGCGGACCTGCGACGTGGACCCGGCCGGCACGGAAAAAACTTCCGGGACGAGCGACTCGCACATCCCGCAGGAGATGCAGCCCGCGTCGATGGTCACGGTGTGGGTGCGCAGGTCGAGCGCCATGGGGAAGCTTCTTCGGCCGACTTGGGCGGGGGGCTGCAGCCTCGAGCGGCGAGTGTCTCGGGCTTGGGCGTTGGCCCGGCGCGGCCGCGACGCGGCCTCGGCGCGCGATCGAGTAGAGTCCGCTGCTCGATGAGCAGCTCCACGCAAACGCCGGAAGTCGAGATCTCCCACGTCCAGGAGTTCTCGGCCGCGCACCGACTGATCAGCCCGCACCTCAGCGAGGCCGAGAACCGCGAGCTCTACGGCCCGTGCTTCACCGACCACGGCCACAACTACGTGCTCGAGGTCAGCGTGCGCGGCTCGGTCGAAGCTCGCACCGGCATGGTCATGGACCTCAACCGGCTGAGCCGCTTGATCGTCGAGCGCGTGATCGCGCGCGTCGACCATCGCCACCTCAACCACGACGTGCCGTTCCTCGCCGGCACGATCACCACCGCCGAGAACGTGGCCGTGGCGATCTGGGGCGAACTCGCCGCGTCGATCTCCGCCTATCCCGGATGTCGGCTGCACCGCGTGCGGCTGCGCGAGAGCCGCATGAACTACGTCGACTACTACGGACCGGTGCTGCCGTGATTTCGCCGCTGATTCGCCAACTCCTGGTCGAGCTGGGGGAGGACCCCGAGCGCGAAGGACTGCAGAGAACGCCCGACCGCGTCGAGCGCGCCTACCGCGAGCTTGTCGGCGGCGCCCGGCAGACCGTCGCCGAGGTGATCGGCGAGGGCGTGTTCCACGAGGACTGCTCCGAGATGGTCCTGGTGAAGGACATCGAGTTCTACAGCCTGTGCGAGCACCACATGCTGCCCTTCTACGGGCGCGTCCACGTGGGCTACATCCCCGACGGCAAGATCATCGGCCTGTCGAAGATTCCGCGCCTGGTCGACGTCTTCGCGCGCCGCCTCCAGGTCCAGGAGCGCATGACCACGCAGATCGCCAACGCGCTGCAGGAGGCGCTCGCGCCCAAGGGCGTGGGCGTGGTCGCCGACGCGCAGCACCTGTGCATGATGATGCGTGGCGTGCAGAAGCAGAACTCCTCCGCGATGACCTCGTGCCTGCTCGGCTGCTTCCAGAGCGACTCGAAGACTCGCAACGAGTTCTTGAGCCTGGTGCGCAGCATCAGCCGCTGAACGCGCGCGCCTCAGCGGCGCTTCTTGTGGTCGTCGTCCGAGGCCTGCGGCGCAGGCTCCGCCGTCGGCGCACTGGAGATGTCCGAGTTGTGCTCGGCCGCATTCGGATCCCGCGCGCGGTCGGCGTCGCGCTGCGCCTTGCGGTCGGTCTTCTCTTGAGACTTGGTGCGTTTGCGCCGCTCCCGTTCGCGTTTGCTGAAGGACTCCATCGCGGCTCCTTTGCTCGCGACCGGTCCAGCGTCGGCGTTCGCGCGGAGCAAAGGGCGCAAAAGCCGGCGGCGGCCCCAGATGAGGCCGCCGCACGAAGTCGAAGCTGCATCACGCAAGCTCGCGCCCGCGTGACGTCAAGCTGTCAGGCTTACCAGCGGCCGCCGCCGCCGCCGCCCTCGCGGCGTCCGCCGCCACCACCGCCGCCGCCGCCGGTGCGGGGCTGACGCTCTTGGGCTTCGTTCACCTTGATCTGACGGCCGTCGAGCGAGGTGCCGTCGAGGGCCTTGATCGCCTTGTCGGCGTCAGCCTTGGACTGCATCTCGACGAACGCGAAGCCGCGCGGGCGGCCGGTTTCGCGGTCCATCACGATGCTGACTTCCTTGACCTGACGGCCGTCGCCGGCCATGGCGGCGCGCAGCGAGTCTTGGGTGGTCGTGAACGAGAGATTGCCGACGTAAAGTCGCGACATGTCGAAACGGTCTTTCTTGGTTAGGCGTGCGAGCGACCGGTCGACTCGAAGAGTGGAAGCGGAGCAGGCAGCAGACGAAAACTGAGAGGTCGTGGCATGCGCGTCCCCGTGGACGCGCCTTTCCGGCACTCGCCGGAGACCTCGCAGCCCATGAAGCCTAGGTGAAACGCGCCGCCAGCGCGCAGCACAAACCCAGGTTTCTGTGTGGGCGCCCCGTCCGCGGGCCTTTGCGCGGGGGTCGGGCGGGGGTCAGGGCGCCCGCGGCGGCACGTCGAGGTCGTCGACGTTCTCGCTCGCCGGCGCGTTCCAGGCGCGCCAGATCACCTCGGCGACGTCCTCGGGGCGGTTCATCTTGGTGCGGTCCCACGCGCCCGGCACGCGATCGAAGATCGTGGTGTCGGTCGCGCCCGGGTACACGGTCGAGACGCGCACGCCCTTGGGGCGCAGGTCCTCGCGCAGCGCATCGCTGAGGCCGCGCAGCGCGTACTTCGAGGCGCAGTAGGCGATGTTGCCCGGGAAGCCGCGCTTGGCGGCCGCCGAGGCGATGTTGAACACGTGCGCGCGCTCGGACTCGAGCAGCGCGTCGAGCGACTCCTTGATCACGTACAGCGGGCCGTCGACGTTGACCTCCTGCATCCAGCGCCACTTGGCGAGGTCGAGCTTGTCGATCGGCTGCACGTCGAACACGCCGGCGTTGTTGACCAGCACGTCGATCGAGTCGCCCAGGAACTGAACCGCGCGCCACACGGCCGCCTCGACCGAGCCAAAGTCACGCACGTCCATCTGCGCCGCGATCGCCGCGCCGCCGGCGCGTTCGACTTCGGCCACGACGTTGTCGAGTTCGGTGGAGGTGCGGGCCGCGACGACCACACGCGCGCCTTCGCGCGCGAACCGCAGGGCGATGGCGCGGCCGATTCCGCGGCCGCCGCCGGTGACGAGGACTTTGGGGGCAGTCATCGTGAGATCGTACGATGCGCGGGATGCCCTGGAGCAGTCTCGGCGCTCAGTTCTGCCTCGAACTCGCCTTCGGCGTGCTCGTGACGCTCGTGTTCGTCGCGCGCGCGCCGCTGGGCGTATTTTTTTTCCGCCTCATGGGCGCGACCGCGCTCGTTCCGCTGATGACCGCCGTCGCGCTGCCGCGCGTCACTGGCGACGCGGGCTGGGGCGAGTTCGACTGGCTGTGGGCCGCGCTCTCCGCGGCGCTGTACTTCGTGTACTCCGGCCCGGTGAAGGCCCGCACGCGCGAGGTCGGGCTCGTGCTCGCGGCGCTGAGCTGCGCGGTCGCCCTGGCGCTCGCCGTACGCAGCGCGCCGGCCGTCGACGGTGCGGCGAGTTGGGCCGTGGCGAGCCTCTCGGCCTTCGCGACAGGCCTCGTCGGCGGAAGCGTCGGACTCGCGATGGTCTTCGGCCACTGGTACCTGACCGTGCCCACGCTCGAAGTGGCCTGGCTGGTGAAGCTCAACCGGCTGACGATGGTCTGGATGGGGCTTTCGGCGGCCGCGCTCGTGGCGACCTGCATCACCTTCGCGGAGCCCTTGCGCGCCAAAGAAATCGACCTGCTCGGGCCGTGGTCGCTGTTCTACATCGGCACGCGCGTCGCGCTCGGCGTCGCGCTTCCGCTCCTGTTCGCGTGGATGACCTCCGAGTCGCTGCGCTACAAGAACACGCGCTCGGCGACGGGGATCCTGTACGCCTCGACGGTGCTGGTGCTGATCGGCACGGCCGTGTCGATCTTCCTCCAGGATTCGTACGGAGCGCCGCTGTGAGCGCGAGCGTCGAACTCGCCTGCCCGCGCGATGCCGAGGGTTTCACGCGGGTGTACGCCGCGACGCCGCGCGAGTTCGCGGCCGCGCAGCGCTGCCTGCACTGCGGCGACGAGCACGCGCTCCAACGCGAGAGCATCACCGACAAGGGCGGGCTCGCGGGCTGCGTGAGCTGCGGCCACATCGAGCTCTACACGCTCAAGGATTTTCCACGCGCGCTGGGCATCACGGTCGTGGTCATCGCGGCCGTGCTCGCGCCGTTCACCTACTACGTGAGCCTGTTCGTGGCCGCCGGCATCGACGCTGCGCTGTACGCCTTCGCGCCGAACATGGTCATGTGCTACGTGTGTCACGCCGCGCACCGCGGCTTCGCGCGCGAGCCGCGCCATCCGCGCTTCGACCGCGAGATCGACGAGCGGCTCAAATTCGGCGAGCGCGCCGTGATGGGTAAGCCGATGCGGCCGGGCGGCACGGCGGGCGCACCGGAGCCCGAGCACTGAGCTTCGACGCGCCGGTGCGTTCGCGCATTGCGAACGGTCGCCGGCGCGAGTGACGTTGCGGTCGACGCAACGGCATAGTTCGATGGAGTGCGCGGCGCGACACTTCGCGCATGGAAGCGCAACGTCTCGCAGTGTCGCGTGCTTTGCCGTTCGCGCTGTGCGCGCTGCTCGCAGCGTGCGGGGGGCCGCGTGGAGCGCCTTCGCCGACCTCGTTGAACTGCGAGCTCAGCGCGCGTGCGTTCCAGTCCGCCGTAGAAGTCGGCGCCTCGCGCGAGCTGACAGCGTGTTCGCGCCTGGCCTTCGGCGACGAGAACACGCTGTTCACGTCCGACAGCGCGCAGGTGCTTCGCGTGGACTGGTCGTTGGCGGGTCCGCCCGAGTCGTCCGTCGCCGTGTCCATCACCGATACGTGGCCCGCAAGCGTGGTGGACGTTGTTCCACCGTTCGCGGTGCTGCCGCGCGCACGGCCAACGTCGCCCGTACGCCTCGCGGTCGGCGCACCCTTCGATGCCGATTCGTTGGCCAGGGCTCCTGTGGGTTGCGTCGGCATCGACGTGTTCGAAGCTCCGACGTGGCGCGGGCAGTGGCGCCGAGCACTCGACTCTGGCTCCGGTCGTTCCATCGCGCCGTCGTTCGATCTCGGATCCGATCGCGACGGCGACGGGCAGCGCGATCTCGTAGTGGTCCTCCGACTCACCGGAGCCGAGCCGCGGCCGGAGCTCTCGCTGAGCTGGCTCTCAACGGCGACATGGGATTTCGTTGGCGCGGTTCCCTTGCCGCTCGAGCCACACGCCGAAATTCTCGGCGTTTTTGCGCGCTACGACCTCGACGGCGACGGCGCCAACGAGTCCGTCGTCACCGCGCGAGAGCCAGGCGCCCGTGCGCCCGAACTGCTCGTGCTCTCCGGAGCGAACGGCGCCCTTCTCGCGCGCCTCGCCGCGCCGTTCGACGCACCGTCGGGTTTCGGCGCCGACGTCGTGGGCGCGCGCGGCGTCGACGGCGAGCCGCTCCTGCTCGTCGGAGCGCCGCGCGCTCGTTCGGACTACGGCAGCGGCCGTGTTCTCGCGTACGACTGCCGCACTTGGACTCCGACGGTGTTTGCGGAGGAACCTGACGAGCCCGACTTTGGCCGCGCGCTCGCGCTCGTCGAGCTCGAAGACGGATCGACGCCCTGGCTCGTCATCGGCGCGCCCACGCGCGATCCCGAACGTGCGGGGAGCGTCCACTGGCTCGAGCTCGCAAGCGGTCGCCGGCTCGCGAGCGTTTCACCGCGTGACGCCGCGAGTTCCTTCGGCCGCGAACTCGCCGTGTGCACCGCACGAGACGCTCGTGGCGCGGAGCACGTTGTTCTCGCGGTGGCGGACGAGTGGCACGGCTCGGGCGTCGTCGCGCGCGCAGCTGGGCAGCGCGGCGCCGCGTGGTTCTTCCGCCCAAGCGTCGCCGCGTTGACCGCGCGCTGAGTGATGCTCGTCCGTGCGCGGCCGCGCGCGCTCGAGCCTCAAGGCTTCTTGCGCCACTCCGAGAGCAACTGCATCAGCACGCCGAAACATCCCAAGCCGCCGCCGAGCAAGACACCAACGACGGCGCCGCCAGCGGTGGCGAAGCCGACGGGCTCGAGCTCGTTCCAGGGCGTGAAGCGCCGGAAGAACTCGGGCGTCAGCTTGCCTGCAGCGAAACCGAACGCGCCGCCCATGAGCAGGCCGACGAGCGCGGTGGCGGTCACCGTGAGGAACGTCTTCCAGACTGTCATGGCGATCGTCGTGGTGGGGCGGCGAGGGCTGGCTAGTTCGTGCTCTGCAGGAACTTCGTGAAGGCTTGGTCGAGCGTCTCTGGCGTGTCGTAGCCGATCGCCTTCCAGCCCTCGGCGCCGAGCGCGCCGATGTACTGCGCGCGCACGTACTCGGCGAGTTTGGCGCGCCGCTCCGGGCCGGCCTTGTAGTTGAGGAACCACACCAGCGCCGCGGACTGTTCGTAGAACACGTTCACTTCGGCGGGGCGCAGCACCATGCCGCTGTCGCCGGTGATCGGCGTGAGGTCGAAGAGCGGTTCCTTGCTGAGCCCTTGGAACTGGCCCTGCGTCAGCTCGAGCAAGCGGCGGAACGGCAGTAGCGCGCTGTTGCCGCGCGCGCCCTGCGCGACGTACGCACAGGCGGGATCACGCGGCCGTTCGCCGTCGCGCGCGCGCATCTTGGCGATCACGTCGTCCTGCACGAAGGTCGCGAAACCTTCTACGATCCAGTAGCCGGGCATCGCGCTCGTCTGCGGCTTGCGTTCCGTCGCCGGACCGAGCCAGGCCGCGTCGAGGTAGTGGTGCGTGAGCTCGTGCGCGACGGTCGAGTACAGCCCGCGGCCGAGCAGGTCCTTGCGCTCGGAGTCGGGCACGTAGAAGCGCGAGATCTTGTCGCCCGGCGAGTAGTAGCCGAGCGTGAAGTCGGGCGCGCCCTGCTTCATGTACTCCTCCTTGTTCGGGTACAGACGCACGATGAGCGGGTTGTTCGGCGCGCCCTCTTCGGGCGGAACGAGCGCGTGCAGCAGCTCCATCGCCTGCTCCGCGGCGTCGAGGCAACCGCCGACCACCTCGGGCGTTTCGTCGCGTGAGCAGAGCAACACGTGGCGCGTCTGCAGCACGACCACACCCTGATCCCACGGCCAGCCGCGCAGGCTCTTCCAGATCGGCTCGCTCTTCTCGACGAACGCTCCGCCCGTCGTGATCAGCTTCGGCGCCCACTGCTTCCAGCGCGCGACCGCGTCCGGCGCGTCGCGCCACGGGAAGCTCTCGGGCATCAGCTCCTTCAACGCTGCGTCGGCCGGCCCCGCGTCGGGCGCGAGTTTTTCGCCGTCGATGTGCAGCATCGACGCGGCGAGCAACATCTCGTTGTCGCGGCACCAGGTCGCGCCCTCGGCGAGCGCGGCGCGCGTCAGCTTGCGTCCCTCCGCTTCCTTCGCGAGCGGCGCACGGCGCGACTGCTCCTTGCTGTTGCTGTCGTTGGGCTTGGTCTTGGCGATCGTCGCTTCGAGCTCGGCGAGCTTGGTCTTGTCGAGCCCGCAGCTCTTCGCTTCGGCGAGCAAACGCTTGGCGTCGTCAACCAAGCGCGAGCGCAGGAACAGCGCGGCGTTGTCGGCCAGGCGCACGGCGTGCTCCACGTCGACGGCGTTGCGCCACGCGCGGTGGACCGCCGACTGCGCGCCGACGAGCTCGACCGAGCTGCCGTCGTCGACCAGCGCGACTTCGGCCGCGTTGAGCTCGGCGACCAGGCCGCCCTCGTCATTTTCGATGCGCCAGGTGTTCTCGCCGCGCACGGGATTGCCTGCGATCAACGTCCCATCCTTGCGGATGATGCCCGGGCCCGAACCCGGCCGTGCGATGGCCGCGCCGCTGGCGCCGCTCGCTGCCTTGCTCGCCGGTTTGGGCCCGAGGAACACGAGCGAACCCTTGCCGGTGATGATCAACACGCGCTGGTCGGCGATCGGGATCGCGCGCGCGCTCGGCTCGAACTTCGCGGCTTTCCACAGCTCCTTGCCGCTGGCGAGGTCGAGCGCGCGGCCGCCGGTGTAGGCGACGTCGCGCGCGATCGTGATCGGCCCGCGCGGCGCGTCGGAAGCCGCGCCGACCACCGCCGTGCTGCCGCTCGCCTCCATGCGCACGAACGCGCCCTTGGCGTCGAAGCCGTAGGCGGCGCCTGCGGCCGCTGCGACGGGGCCGACGAACGGCGCGTCGAGCACCTTGAGCTGCGCGCCTTCGACCACGAGCTGCGATTTGTCCGCGCGCGCCACCAGCCAGGCGCCCGAGGCGCCGACGGGCTCCAGGCGCACGACCATCGCGCCGCTCATGTCGGCCGGGCCTTCGCCGAGGTCGACATCGCTCTGCCCCTGCACGGTGGGCTTGGGCGAGTCGAGGCGATCGAACTCGGTCACGCGCAGCGCCCACTTGCCGCCGCTGGCGACGAGCGTCGCGCGCGCCGCGGGCGCGAACGCGCTGAGCGGACGGAAGGCGTTGGGCCCGCGCGGCGTGTCGAAGCTCACGCGCGCCACGGCCTTGTCGATCGAGAACACGCTGACCTTGTTCGTTTCGGCGCACAGCGCGAGTCCGCCGTGCAGGCGCGGCGTCTCGAGCTTGGGGAGTTCGAGCCGCGGGCCCGGCGTCCAGGTTTTCGTCTCGCGCAGAAGATCGAAGAACGCGACGCCGCTGTCGCCGACGACGCCGGCGCGCCAGTTCCACACGACGATCGAATTCCAGTCGTCGCCGCGCACAGGGTTGTGGCGGATCAGGCGGCGTGTCGCGGCGTCGAACGCGCGCAACTGCAGTGACCCGGAGTTGCACAGCACGAAGACCACGCCGTCCCAGCTGACCGGTTCGCCGATCAGCTTGCCGACGTCGAGCGGCTGCGTGTCACCGGGCGCTGCGCGCAGCGGCGCGACGTCGACGAACGAGTTGCCGAGCGCGTTGGCGTACGGTTGCGTCCAGCTCTTGGCGGCGGCGGCGTCGGCGTTGCCCTGGGCGGGCGCGAGAGCGAGCAGGGCGGGGGCGAGGAGCGGAATCGTCATCCGAGCACGTTAACGCACGCACCCAAGGCTCGGAGCGCCTCCCGCGCGGCGTTCAGTCGTCCAAGTGCTCGGCGAGTTCGGCGAGCGACTCGGCCGGGCGCTGGCAGGCGTAGTTGCGGCACACGTACACACGCGGCCCGGCCGCGCCGGCCGATTTTCCGTCGAGCACGGGCATCGTTTCGCGGTCGGCGCGGGCGTCGGCGAGCGCCACCACGCGCTGCGGGGCGAAGCGGCCGCGGATCGTGCGGAGGAAGTCCTGCGTGCGCGCGTCGGAGAGCTCACCGGCGACGACGAGCTCGCGCGGCGAAGCGGCGAGGAAGTCGACAGCGATGAACAGCTGGCTGAAGGCCGCGGGGTAGCGGTTGGCGAGCGCGCCGACCGACTTGATCGCGGCTTCGGCGCGTTGGGCGAGCGAACCTCGGCCGGTCAGCTCGGCGAGGCGCAGCAGGTTGAGCGCCTGCACGCTTCCGCCGGCGGGCAACGCTCCGTCGTGCGGCGACTTGAGGCGTGCGATGAGCTGCTCGTGGTTCGAGCCCGTCGTGAACCAGCCGCCGTTCTCGCTGTCCCAGAAGCGTTCGTCGAGCACGCGGTTCAGCGCCAGCGCCTCGTGGATCCAGCGCGGGTCGAAGTCCGACTCGTACAGGTCGATCAGGCCCTGGATCACGAAGGCGTAGTCGTCGAGGTATGCGTTGAGCTTGGCCTTGCCGTGGCGCGCGGTCGCGAGCAGCGCGCCGTCGCTCTGGCGCATGCCCTCGAGCACGTAGTTCGCAGCGCCGCGCGCCGCCGCGAGGTAGCGCTCGTCGCCGAGCACCTGGTAGCTCTGCGCCAAGCCAGAGATCATCAGTCCGTTCCAGCTCGCGAGCACCTTGTCGTCCTTGCCCGGGTGCACACGTTGCTCGCGCGCTGTCCAAAGCTTGCCGCGCGCCGCCTCCATCGCCGCGCGCAGCGTGCTTTCGTCGACGCGCAGCGCCTTCGCTACGTCCGCCGCCGGCTCGGGGCGCCACAGCGCGCTCTTGCCGTGCTCGAAGTTGCCCTCGTCGGTCACGCCCCACCATGCCGCGGCCCAGGCGCCGTCGCGCGCGCCGAGCACCGCCGTGAGCTCGGCGGGTGTCCAGGCGAAGAACTTGCCCTCCTCGCCCTCCGAGTCGGCGTCCTGCGTGCTCGCGAACGCGCCCTCGGCCGTGACCATCTCGCGCAGCACCCATTCGCAGCACTCGCGCGCGATGCGCGCGTACTCGCTGTTGCCCGTGGCGAGGTAACCCTCGAGGTACGCCGGCACGAGCAGCGCGTTGTCGTAGAGCATCTTCTCGAAGTGGGGGATCAGCCACTTCTCGTCGGTGCTGTAGCGGTGGAAGCCGCCGCCGAGCTGGTCGTACATGCCGCCCGCGGCCATCTTGTCGAGCGTGTGCGTGACCATCGCGCGCGCGCCGTCGCTGTTCGTGCGCAACGCGTGGCGCAGCACGATGCGCAGGTCCATCGCGTGCGGGAATTTCGGCGCGTCGCCGAAGCCGCCCCACTGCGGGTCGTAGTTCTGGCCGAGCATCGCGAGCGACGCGTCGAGCGCGTTGGCGTTGAGCTCGGCGACCGCCTTCGCTCCACCGTCGGCGCGGATCATGTCCGCGAGCGCCTTGCCGCGCTTGACGATGCTCTCGCGGTCCTTGACCCACGCGTTGCCGAGCGAGACCACGACCTCGGGGAAGCTGGGGCGGTTGTAGCGGCGCACCGGCGGGAAGTACGTGCCGCCGAAGAACGGCTCGAGCTCGGGCGTGAGGAACACGCTCATCGGCCAGCCGCCCGAGCCGCTGATCGCCTGCACGGCCTTCATGTAGATGTCGTCGAGGTCCGGGCGCTCCTCGCGGTCGACCTTGATGTTGATGAAGTGCTCGTTCATCAACGCGGCGATGGCGGGATTCTCGAAGCTCTCGTGCTCCATCACGTGGCACCAGTGGCAGGCCGAGTAGCCGATCGAGAGGAAGATCGGCTTGTTCTCGCGCCGCGCGCGCTCGAGCGCCTCGGGGCCCCAGGGGTACCAGTCGACCGGGTTGCGCGCGTGCTGCAGCAGGTACGGGCTGCTCTCGTGGGCGAGGCGGTTGGTGGGGCGCTGGTCGGCGACGGAGTTCGACATGGGGGCGAGGGCTGGCGAAGCAGGGGCTGTTGGAGCGCTCACGCGCGCCGCCGGCTGGCAACTGGCGAGTGCGAGCAGCAGGGCGAGGCGGACGCGGCGCATGGAGCAGAGTGTTGTCCTAGTCGATCCTTCCTCGCGCGCACAGCTCTGGATCCGCGCCGAGGCTCCGGAAAAAGAAGAAGCCCCGCGACGCGCGCGGGGCTTCTCGATTTCGTGGCGCTGAGCTGCTCGTCAGGCGACGCGACGCGCGCGTCGACCACGTTCAGCTGCGCGCCGCCGGGCGCGTTCGGTTCAGAACGCGGCGGTCACGCCGACCTGCACGACGTCGCGCTCGTTGGCGCTCACGTCGTCGGTGACGGTGATGTAGTTGGCGTGCCACTTGGCGGCGTGGCCGTTGTGGTACCAGTTGACGCCGACGGTGATGGCGGTCGTGTCGGTGGCCGAGTCGAAGTCCTCGTAGCGGGCGGCGACTTCCCACTCGTCCGGGACGACCATGAAGCCGACCTGGGCGTTGAACGGGGTGGCGTCACCGAAGTCGACGTCGAGGTCGACGAACTCGAACGCAGCGCTGAGCTGGCCCATGCCGAACTGGCCGTCGACCGCGATCGCGGTGCCGTCGTCCAGCTGGCCGTCGTTGTAGTAGCCGACGCCGACCGTGAACGAGGTGTCGTCGCCTTGGCCGAGCGCGCCTTCGGTCTTGCCGGGCGCAGCGCCCATGACGGTGAAGCTGGCGCGACCGGAGATCGCGAGCTCATCGCCGGCGCCGTCGGTGCCGTTCTGCACCGCGAGGGCGAAGTTCAGCATCTCGAACGAGCCGCTGAACTGGATGCCCTGGTCACGGAAGGCGAACGCTTGGCCGAGGAACGTGCGGTCCTGGAACAGCAGGCCGTCTTCCTGGCGCAGCGAGCTGGCGAGGAACGCCGGACGGAAGTTGCCGATCTGACCCTTGATCTGGTCGGTGATGGCGAACGTCGCGTAGGCGTCAAGGACGCCGACGGCGCCGACGCCACCGGTGGCGCCGTACGCGCCCGTGAACGTGCCCAGGCCGCCGGGGGTCGTGACGAAGTCAGGGTCGGTGGAGCCGTCCATCTCGAGGACGACGCCGTACTTGCCGATGCTGCCCGTGACGATCAGACGCGCGTCGTCGATCGAGAAGCCGCCGAGGTCATTGCCCGTGGGGGCAACGGCGACGTCGCCGGAGAACGCGTAGCTGCTGCGCAGGAAGCCCGAGACGGCAACCGTGCTGCCACCGCTGTTTTGCGTCAGGCTGCTCGCCAGGCTCTCGATGTCCCGGTCGTGGGTCAGCCAGTCCGCCTCACCAGCGAGGCTGGGCGTGCTAGCCGCCGTGAGGGCGAGCGCGCCGAGAACAAACTTATTCATGAGGATTCACTCCAAGAGAGAGAGAGAGAGACACCAGAGAGAAGGGATGGGGTCTAGTGCGCGCAGAAGTTGCCGCGCGACGGTGCTCGGAGCAAGACCCCGAGCGGGTTCGGATGGCCTTTGGGCCGTTCGGGGCCCATCGGTAGTGAGAGCGACTTCCTGGCGCGCGAACTCCGCCTGGGGCCAGGCAGGATGACCTAAACCGATTATCCGCAAGTGGTTGCGGCTGCTGTTGCGCCGCGGCGCCAGGCGCGTCCGCGGCCCGCTTCGCGGGTTCCAGGGGCGTTCCGACGCGCACGAAAAACGGGTGTTTCTAACCACTCGTTCAGGCTTTTCGGGGGCTTCCGCGGTCATTCGTCCGCCGCGGAGCGCCGTTCGCGCTTCACGGCGGAGCGGTGCGACTTGGCCTCGCGCCGGCGCCGATCCGAGCCGCGCGTGGGGCGGGTGGCGCGGCGGCGAGCCTGCTGTTTCAAGGCTGCGGAGACCAAGTCCACGAAGCGCTGCTGCGCCGACTCGAGGTTGGCCAGCCGCTCGCGGAACTCCACCGCGCGCAGGATGAACTCACCCTCGCCGTTGACGCGCTTGCCGAGCTTCTCGCGCAGCAACTCGCGCTGGTCGGGCCGCAGCGCAGGGCTCGTCGCGAGGTTCCAGCGCAGTTCGACCCCGTTCGAGACCTTGTTCACGTTCTGACCGCCGGGGCCGCCGGCGCGCAGCGGCGTGAACTTCAGCTCGCTGCGGCGGATCCGCACGCCGGGCGCCACTTCGATGTCGTCGTCAGCGTCCGGCTGCTCGTGCTCCACGCGCGGAGTCCCTCAAGCCAGCTGCGGATCGCGGTCGCGCAGGAAGCGGTAGGGGAAGATCCCGGTGTCGTGCCCGTCGCTGAAGCGCAGCGCGATCGCGTAGTTCCCCACCATGCGCACATCGGCCTGGGTGAGGTCCGCGGGCACGCTGGCGGGGTCGTGCATGCGTTTGCCCGTCACCTCGTTGACGCAACCGGCGCAGGGGCACACGCCGCGGAGCTGGGCGGCGGTGTAGACGGTCTTGTGGCCGTCGGCCCACTCGAGTTCGAGCTTGGCCGGGTCGCTGCGACGGATGACGAGGGGTTGGAACGGGTTCATGGCGCAGGGGGGCGGCCTGTTGGCGGAGTCGGTGGGCTCGTTCCAGGTCGCTCGAGCGCCCGGCGAAGCTCGGAGCGAGCGCTTACGCGCGCAGGGGAGGCCCCCAGCGCCGCAGCGGACCCCAGCGGCGGGGCG
This sequence comes from Planctomycetota bacterium, assembly GCA_016795325.1. GTDB lineage: Bacteria > Planctomycetota > UBA1135 > UBA1135 > WYBT01. Next base: position 36,420 of record JAEUHY010000043.1, on the reverse strand, counting down.
GACCCCAGCGGCGGGGCGGACCACGGCGAAGGCGCGGAGCGCCGCGCGAAGAGAAGAAGGTGGTGGGCAGAACCAGACTTGAACTGGTGACCCCTTGATTTTCAGTCAAGTGCTCTACCGACTGAGCTACCTGCCCACCTGGTGCGCCGCGTGCGCTGCACCGCCCTCGCGTACCGTCGCCAGCGCCGTTGGGGGCGGGCGGAGCGCGCGAGAGGGGCGAGGATTATGGGGAGCCGCGGCGCGGCGGTCAACCTGCTACGCGCCCAACAGTTCGCGCGCGCGCGCCACGTCGGCCGCGATCTGGGCCTTGAGCGCGCCGACCGAGGGGAAACGCTGTTCGTCGCGCAGCCTTCCGAGGAACTGCAACTCGACGGTCGAGCCGTACAGGTCGCCTTGGAAGCCGAGCAGGTGCGCCTCCAGGCGCTGGCGCTCGGGCAGGCCCGGGCTGACCGTCGGGCGCGTGCCGATGTTGGCCACAGCCGGCCACAGGCGCTCGGCGTCGGCTCGGCGCTCGCCGCCCGGGCCCGCGACGATGCGCAGGTGGCCGTAGTAGACGCCGGAGGGCGGTTCGAGCTCGTGGTGCGGGTCGATGTTGGCCGTCGGGAAGCCCAGTTCGCGCCCCAGGGCCGCGCCGCGCACCACCTCGCCCAGCACGCTCACGGGGCGGCCGAGCATGGCGCGCGCGCGCTCGAGGTCGCCCAGTTCGACGGCTTCGCGGATCGCCGTGCTCGAAACGGCGTGTTGGCCGACGAGCACCTGGCCGACGACCTCGACCTCCAGCCCGAGCGCGCGGAGCAACTCGGGCGTGCCGCGCCGGTCGCGGCCGAACTTGCTGTCGAAGCCGAGCACGAAGGCCCGCGCACCCAGGCCTGCGACGAGCACCTCGCGGGCGAAGCGCTCGGCGGACAGCTCGCGCAGCGCGGCGTCGAATTCGAGCACGACCGTCTGCTCGATACCGGCCGCGGCGAACAGCTCCAAGCGGTGGCCCAGGCTCGTCAGGGTGCGTGGCGCCCGCCCCAGCAGCAGTTGTTTGGGGTGGCCGTCGAAGGTGACGACCGTCGGCGTCGCGCCCAGCTGGCGCGCACGGGCCAGATTCGCGGCCAGAATCGCCTGGTGGCCGAGGTGCACGCCGTCGAACACGCCGATCGATACGACAGCGCCCGCGGCCGGCGCCGGACCGCGCCAGTCACGCCGTACGTTCACGGACGCGCCGCACCCGATGCACGAGCGCGCTTGTAGCGCTCGACAAGCTTCTCGAGCGCGACCTTGTGGCGCTGTTTGTCGGCGAGCGACATCCGGTCGACGAGCAGCACGCCCTCGAGGTGGTCGTACTCGTGCTGGATCACGCGGCTGGTGAAGCCGTCGAACTCGCGCTCGATCGGCGTCCCGTCGGGGCTGAAGGCCTTCACCTTGCAGCGCTCAGGGCGCTTGACCTCGGCGTAGATCTCGGGGAACGACAGGCAGCCTTCCTCGTAGTTCGTCGGCGCGCCGGAGCGGTCGAGGATCGTCACGTTGACCAGCGCCAGCTCCTGGTCGGCCTGGGCGCGCTCCCCGGAGGGGTTGAGCACCAGAATGCGCTGGTTGAGGCCCACCTGCGGCGCGGCTAGGCCGACGCCGTTGCTGCGGTACATCAGCTCGAACATGGCCGCGACCGTGGCGCGCAGCTCGTCGTCGAAGGCGGGCACGGGGGCCGCCACCTTGCGCAGCACCGGATCGGGATAGAGCGTGAGGCGGAAGTCGAGCGGAGCGGTCATGGCGGCACGGACGGGCTGGAGGTATTCCCCCCCCAACTGTAGCCTCGCGTTGACGGGTTTTCGCCGCGCCGGTAATCTCTCCGCCCCTCGTTTTCGGCCTAGCCCGCGCCGGTGGCGCGCCTCTCCGCGTCGGCGGAACGCGCAGCGCCGACGCCCGCTGCGTCGCCGCCTGTGCGGGTCGCAGTCGCGGAAGCGGATTCGGAAGCGAGGCACGCGACGTTTCCCTTGGACTATTCGAAACATCTCCAGAAGGCCGACGAGGCCCTGCGGCGGCGCAACTACGACTTTGCGGTCGAGGTGTTCCAGCAGCTTTTGGAGCTCGATCCCGACCTCGCCGAAGCGCGCGCCGGTCTGCGCCAGGCGCTGAAGAAGCGCGCCGAGCAGAACTCGGGCGGCAGGCTGTTCAAGGCGCTGGCCGGCGCCGGGCCGCTCGCCATGGCGAAGACGCTGGCCAAGGCGGGCAAGCACGCTGCGGCGGCCAAGAGCCTCGAGGGTTACCTCGCCGGCAACCCGCTCGACGAGGAAGCAAACCTGCTGCTCGGGATCAGCTGCGAAGGCGCCGGTTGGGCCAAGTCCGCGCGCGCGGTGTACGAGTTCGTGGCGGAGATCGCGCCGAAGAATCCCGAGGGTCTGAAGCGCGCGGGCGCGCTGTCGTACCGCCTGGGAGATCACGCCAAGGCGCTCGAGTACTACGAGCGTGCGCTGCAGGCCGACCCGCGCGACCAGGAAGCGCTCAAGGCGCGCAAGAACCTCGCTGCGGAGCGCGCGCTGCAAGCGGGGCGCTTCGACCAGGTCCAGCACAGCCGCGAGCAGATTAAGAACAAGGACCACGCTGCGGACCTGGAGCGCACGAAGCGCTTCCAAGTGTCGCAGGAGGACCTGCAGGCGCAGCGCGATCGGCTCGAGGCGGCCTACGCCGAGTCGCCCAAGGACCCCGAGCTGATGCTGCAGCTCGCCGACGTGCACGAGCGCCTCAAGGACTACGAGGCGGCGCTCGAGGTCGCCGAACGTGCGCTCCAGTACCGCAAGGACAGCTTCGAACTCGCCGGTCGCGTCGGCGACCTGCGCTCCAAGGCGCTGAAGAAGCGCATCGCCAAGGCCGACAAGGAAGGCGACGCCGCGCTCGCGAGCCGGCTCGAGGGCGAGTTGCTCGACGCGGAGGTCGACGACTACCGCCGCCGCGTCGACGTGCATCCGGCCGACGCCCAGTTGCGCTTCCAACTCGGCAAGCGGCTGATGAAGCGCAAGGAGTTCGACGCCGCCCTGGCGGAGTTCCAGAAGGCCAACGCCGACCCGCGTGTGCAGCGCGATTCGCGCCTCGCGATGGCGCAGTGCTTCCAGCACAAGGGCTACGCCGACCTCGCCAAGAAGGAGTACCTGCGTGTGCTCGAGGGCGTCGCCGACGTCGACGAGCGCGCCAAGGAGGTGCTCTACAACCTCGCGCTCATCGCCGAGTCCGAAGGCGCCGCCGGCGATGCGCGCGCTTACTATGCGCGCATCTACGAAGTGGACATCGGCTACCGCGACGTAGCCGCCAAGATGGAGCAGTTCCGCTAGCGCGCCGCGCGCGGTGGTCCGCCCTGAGCCCGAGAACCAACCGGCAGCGAGCCCCTCGCTAGCCAGACCCCCGATTTCGACCTCCGAACCAGCACAATGACCCACTCCAAGCAAGCTGCCAAGCGCGTCCGCACCAACGAACAGGCCCGTCTGAAGAACCGCGCCGAGCGCACTGCGCTCAAGTCCGCGGTCAAGGCCGCGCTGACCGCCGAGCCCGCCAAGCGCGACGCCGCCGCACGCACTGCGGTCAAGCGCACCGACAAGGCCGCCAAGCACGGCGTGATCCACAAGAACACCGCAGCGCGCCGCAAGAGCCGTCTGCAGAAGGCGCTGAACAAGCTCGCCGCGGCCAAGTAGGCCACGCGAGCCGCCCGTCGGACTCGAGCTGCGAACATGGCGAGCTTTCGCACCACGGACGACGAGTCCGACGCCGTCCTGCGGCCGATGCGGGTCGCCGTGCGCCGCGAAGATGTCTTCGCCGAGGCCAAGGACATGGTCGCGGACCTCGCGGCGTGGAAGCTCGTGCGCGAGGACGCCGAACGGCTCGAGCTGCACTGTGAGCGCTCGGGTGGGTTGCTGGGCGGCGCAGCGAGCGTGCGCATCCGCGTCGAGGGCCCCGACGGGATTCCCTCGGCCACGCTCACGCTCGAGTGCGAGGCGAGCGGGCTGTTCGGGCGCGCCAAACAAGTCGCGCGCGAGTTCCTCGAGCCGTTCCGTCGGCGCGTCGGCTGAGCTGCGCGCGGCCAGCACTCCGTCCTGCGCGCCTCGCCGCCTGAAGTGTGAGTCGGCGCCCGCGCGCGTTTCCCGCGCGCCGTGGCCTCACGGCAACTCGTAGAACTCGATCACCGGGCCTACCGCGCGCGCACGCAGCACGCGCAGCGTCACGTGGCGCCAGCCCGGCGCCTCGACGTCCTGCTCCCAGAGCTTGTGCTCGCTGTAGTGCGGATCGCTGTCCGGCGAGATGCGCGCGAGCAGACGGCCGCGCGCGACCAGCGTGTCGACGATCGCCGCGCGGGACGCGCTTTGGTTGGCGTGGATGCGTTCGACCGCGAACACACCCGGCCCGTGGGAGCGCAGGTACGCCTCGATCGCGTCTTGCGTGTCGAGCTTTCCGTGGCCTTCCTTCGCCGCCAGCCAGTAGATGCGGTACAGCGGTTCCGCACGCGCCTCGTCGGGGAGTCGGTTCTGGTACAGCGTCCAGGGCGTGAAGTACGGCGGGCGCAGGCTCTCGCGAGTGCGCAGCACGCCGAAATCCAGGGGCGGCAGCGCGTAGATTGGCTGCGTCGCCGGCGACGTGACGTTGCGCTCGATCCATGCGGTGGCTTCGTCCACCGTCGAGTCCCCCCCGCGCAGCCAGCTCAGCTTCGTCGAAGCGGCGAGGGGAAGGGCGAGCAGCCCCGCGCACGCGAGCGCGAAGGCGCCGCGTGCGCGCGCGAGCGAGAGCTGCAGGCGACACAGTCCCCAGGCTGCGAACACGGCGAAGTACGGCACGAGCGGCAGCAGGAAGCGCTCGAAGGTCTCGCTGAAAAATCCCGCGAGCAGCACGTACGGCGCGACATAGCTTGCGACCACCAGCGCATCGGCGCGGTCGACCGGCTTCGCTCCCAGCGGCCTCTTGCCGCGCGTGGCCAGCGTCGTCGCGAACGCGAGCGCGACGAACAGCGTGAGCACCGGCTCGTAGTACCAGAGCGTTCGCCCCAGGCGCGCGAAGCCTGAGCCGTCGAACATGCCGTTGATCAGCGCTTCGAGCAGCCCGTCGTTCTCGCCCTTGGCGGCGCGCGCTGCGGCGTCGAAGTAGTACCAGTAGAAGACGCGCACGGAGGCCGCGGTGAGCGCGAGCGGCAGCAGGATGCGGGTGTCGGTCCAGCGCTTGTCGCGGCGCAGGAGCTGCGCGGCGGCGAGCGGCGCGAGCACGGCGAGGCCGGAGTGGAAGGCGCCCGCGGACAGCGCCACGAGCACGCTGCACGCGCCGTACGAGCGCCACGACGGGCTGCGCCGCATCCACAGGATCGCGACGACCGACCAAGCGGCGAGCGAGGCGACGAGCGCGTGGCAGCGCGCCTGCTGCGCGAAGCACACGTGCAACAGGCTGAAGCTCGTCAGCGCCGCCGCGAACAGCGCCCAGCCGTCGGTGACGAAACGCCGCGCGAGCGCGAAGGTCGCCGGCACGAGCAGCACGCTCGCGAGCACGACGGCGAGCCGCACGTGAAGCCACAGGGCCGCGGCGCTGGCGAGGTGATCACCGAGCGTGCGTTCGGCGCCTGTCGGCTCGAGCTTGCGCTCGGAGAACAGCGCGACGAGTTCGGCCAGCAGCGAGGGGTACTGCAGCGCGGACTGCGCGCGGTCGAGCTTGACCTCGCCCTCGTTCAGCATGCGCACGTGCTCGACGATGAAGGTGTCGGCCTCCTTCATGAGCGGTACGCCGAAGTCGTAGCCCCACAGGCGAACCAGCAAGGTCCAGATCGTCAGGACCGCCAGCGCGAGCAGGATCGGCGTGCGCGAACGTGCCACGGTGAGTCAGGCCGCGCGCGGAGTTCAGAGCTTTTGGATGTCGCGCAGAAGTCGAACGCGCGTCACTTGCAGGCAGTCGACGGTGCAGTCGCGCTCCTTTACGTCGATGCCGTAGGTCGCGGTCTCGCGGATGAAGGGCTCGCGGTCTTCGCCCGGTTTGAAGTCGCGGATGTCGCAGTCGTGCATCAGGGCCTCGAAGCCGCTCGTGCTGTCGAAGCGGCCGATGTAGACCCGCCCGGCCTGCGTCTCGACGACCACGTTGATGCCGTGGGGTGCGTCTTGGATGTTCATGGCACGAGCGTATCATCCGCGCCCCGGCCGCCGCGGCGCGCCACGTTTGAGGAACACCGACGCGCGATGAAGCTGCCCACGCAAGCCAAGGTCTGGCACAACGGCGAACTCGTGGAGTGGCGCGATGCGCAGGTGCACGTCGCGACTCACGCGCTGCACTACGCCACCAGCGTCTTCGAGGGGCTGCGCGGCTACGCGACGGCCCACGGCGGTACTACTGGACGCGGAACGGCGATCGTGCAGCTCGACGCGCACGTCAAGCGCTTGCTCGACTCGTGCCGCATCAGCGAGCTGCCCTTGCGCTGGGACTTCGCGCAGGTGCGCGAGGCCGTGCTCGCGACCGTGCGCGCGAACGGCTTCAAGTCCTGCTACATCCGCCCGCTGGTCTTCCGCGGCTGCGGCGCGCTCGGCGTCGACCCTTCCAACAGTCCGGTCGAGATGAGCGTGATCGTGATCGAACACGGCGCGCACTTCGGTCCGGAGGCGTACGCGCGCGGCATCGCGATGTGCGTGTCGAGTTGGCGCCGCATGGCGCCCGACACCTTGCCGACGATGGCGAAAGCGGCCGCCAACTACCTCAACTCGATGCACATCCTGCTCGAGGCGCGCGGCAACGGCTTCGACGATGGGATCGCGCTCGACCACGAGGGGTACCTCTCCGAGGGCAGCGGCGCGAACTTGTTCGTCGTCGCGCGCGGGAAGCTGTTCACGCCCTCGCTCGGCTCGTCGATCCTCGAAGGCGTCACGCGCGGCTGCGTCCTGACGCTGGCGCGCGAGTTCGGACTCGAAGTCCTCGAAACACGCATCCCGCGCGAGATGCTGTACGTCGCCGACGAGGTGTTCGTCACCGGCACGGCGGCCGAGGTGACGCCGGTGCGTTCGATCGATCGCAAGCCGATCGGCGCCGGCGCGCGCGGCCCGCTCACCGAGCGGCTGCAGCAGGCCTACCTCGCCATCGTGCGTGGCGAGGTCGCCGACCGGCACGGCTGGTTGACGCTCGTCTGATCCGCCTCCAACAACGACTCCGCCGCTTGCGCGCCCGGCTGGTGGCGCGCAAGCGGCGGCGGTTGCGTTCGGCCTGGCTCGAATCCACCACGTTCGCGCGCTGCGCTCGGCAACGCGCTGCATTCGGAGCGAACGCGGTGGATTCGTGCCAGGCTCCGTAGATCGTTACGGGCAGATCTTGAAGCTCACCGCGTTCGTCAGGCCCGTGGTGAACGGGTCGGCGGGGTCGCGGCTCCAGAACTGTCCGTTGACCTGCTGGCCGACGATCTGCAGCTGCGGATCGACGCCCGAGAGCATGCGCGCCTTGAAGTCGACCGTGTAGACGCCGGTGCAGTCGTTGCCGGCGGGGCTGCCGCCGGAGCTTTGCGCGGCAGTGCGCTTGAGCGGCGTGGCCACGCACAGGACGCCGCCTTGGAACGGCGCCGAGTTCGGTCCGTAGCCGTAGAACAGCAAGCCCTGCTTCTGGTTGAGCACGTTCGTCGCGCTGATCACGAACGGGGTCGCGCTCGCGAGGCTGGCGACGCCGCTCGCGGCGATCGCCGGCACGCAGGTCTGCGAATTGATCTTCGGCGTGCAGTACACGCTCACGCTGCAGTTGAGCAGCGACACCGGCTGCGTGGACGTGACCGTGCGATTGTTCGCCGCGTCGCGGAAGTCGAGCTCGTAGAACAGCGTGAGGCCTGCGCCGCTCGCCGTGTCGGGGAGCGCGACGCGGTGTTGTCCGACGCCGACGCGCAACATCGAGACCACGGCGGGCGTGCCGCTGACCGTGATCGTTCCCGCCGCGCCGAGCGGCGTGACCGTGTAGTTGTAGACGCCGGGCCGCGGCAACACGTGCTCGACCGATTGGCCGGCGGCGAGCGCAGCGATGACGTAGTCGTGCGGCGCGCTCGCGAGGGTGATCGTCTGGGTCGCTGCGGTGGCGTTGAACCACAGCAGCCCCTGCGCAGTGTTGACCGCGACGTTCGGCTGGCTCAGTCCGCCGACGCCGATCGAGATGCCGGCCGCCGCGGGGGTCGACGGCGTGCGGATCGAGTAGTGCGCCTCGCCGTTCACGTACGTGACGGAGTCGTCTTGGACTTGGTCGCGCACCTTGGCGCGCACGATCGTCGGCGCGCTCGTCGAGGGCGGCGTCTGCGCGATGTGCGCCGTGACGATCGGGCGCAGCACGTCGATGGCCCCGTTGTTGACGTAGACCTTGTTCACGAACGAGCCGGACTCGCCCTGGGCCGTGACGATGTCGTAGCGGCCGTCGTTGTTGAGGTCGCCGACGGCGAGGTCGAGCGTGGAGTCCGCCAGTTGCGTGATCGTCGTCGCGCTGATGTTGGTGAAGCTCAGCCCGCCGTTGTTGCGCCAGAACGTCTCGGATCCGGCGGACAGCGAGCCGACGAGCACGTCGAAGTCGCCGTCGACATCCCAGTCGAACAGCGCGATCTCGTTGTCGTCGTTGCCGTCCGCCAGGGTCGCCAGCTGCGTGAAGCCCAGCGGACCCGACGGTGCGAAGTTGCTGCGGATCGCGCCCTCCGCGAAGCCGTTCGAGCTCACCAGGAACATGTCGATGTCGGTGTCGCCGTCGAGGTCGCCGACTTCGCCCTCGTAGGTGCTGCTCGTGTTCGACGGGATCGTGACGGCGGCGTTGGTGAACACGCCCGCTCCGTCGTTGAGCATCAGGTAGTGCGCCACGCCGCCGTTGGACGCGCGGTTGAGGCCGACGAAGTCCAGGTCCCAGTCGGCGTCGATGTCGACCAGCTGCACGTCCATCTGCGCGGACTTGTTCGCCGCGGCCGAGATGTTCGCCAGCGAGTCGGTGAAGAAGCCCGAGCCGTTGTTGAGGTACAGCTTGGGCTTGCGCGATTGGCCCAGGTAGCCGTTGTTGATCAACAGGTCGAGGTCGCCGTCGTTGTCGACGTCGCCGAACATCGCGCCGCCCGACGAGAGCGCTGTGGTGAGGCCGCGCGTGGCGCTCTCCATCGTGAACACGCCGGGATTCGACGCGCCCTGGTTGATGTAGAGGAACGGCGTGTCCGTGTCGAAGGCGTTGGCGTACAGGAGGTCGACCCAACCGTCGCCGTTGACGTCGCCCGTGATCACCATCTTCGCGTTGGACACGCGCACGCCCAGGCGCGCGACGCTTTCGTCGGTGAAGCTCAACGTGCCCGTGGGCACGAACTGGTTGATGAGCAGGATGTTCTGACGCTTCGTGCCGGCGGCGTTGAAGCCGTCACCGTCCGCGAAGAGCACGTCGAGGTCGCCGTCCTTGTCGACGTCGGCCAGTTCGACGCCTTCCGACCAGCGCGCCGCACCGGGGAGCAGGCCCACTTGGTGCTGGAACTGCTGCGCGAACGCAGCGGGAGCGAGAGAAAAACAAACAAGCGCCGCATGGGCGCAACGGAAACGTCGCACGGAGAGGGCCTCGGGGCTGGGGTGTCGAGCAGGGTGCTTGAGACGCTCTGTGGCGCGTCGCGGGTTCGGTGGAATTCCGCTTGGCGTTCGAAGCGTTGGGTGCGGGGAGTACCCCAAGCATAGTGCGAAGCAACCACTGCGGGCGTTGATGCGTCGCGCAAAGCTTTCCACACCAGTCGCCCCGGGCTCGCCGCGCCACGCCTAGACTCGGACTCCGCGTGATCGCGGCGCTCGGCCGCGGCGGTCCGATGCGACCGGGCGGCAGACCTCACGAGGTCGCCCGTGCGGCGCGTCGGAAACGTTTTCTTTCGACTCCCTTCAGCGACGCCGACGCTTGGATGGCGCCGGTCGTGTTGCTCGCGTTGCGAGCAACGACGCTCACACCCGAATCACGATCAGGAGACTCCATGTCGACACATCACGTTCGCTCAGCGCGGGTCGCGCGCAGCTTCGTCGCTGCCGCGCTGCTCTCATCTGGCGTCTACGCTCAGCGTGAGTGCTTCGTCGCGACGCTCGACGGCGCGCAGGAAGTGCCGGCCGTCGCGACGGCGGCGCGCGGCACCGGCGTGGTCGTCATGGACCGTGGCGCGAACACGCTCACGGTCACGCTGTGCTACACCGGCTTGACTGGCGCCGAAACCGCGGCGCACATCCACGGCTTCGCGCCGGCGGGCGCCAATTCCGCCATCAAGTTCAACCTGCCCGCCGGTCCGTTCAAGACGGCGGTCCTGAGCTATCCCGAAGCCGACGAGGCGAGCTACCTCGCGAATCTCGCCTACTTCAACGTCCACTCCGTTGGCTTCCCGGCCGGCGAGATCCGCGGGCAGCTCGTCCGCAGCGACTCGCCCTACACCTACATCGCGCTGGCCAGCGGCGCCCAAGAGGTTCCGGCGAATCCGAGCCCCGCGCTCGGGTTGGGTTGGTTCCGCATCAACACCTTCGCGAACACGATCGACTACTCGTTCACGCGCACGAATTTCGCGACCGCCGAAACCGTCGCCCACATTCACGGCTTCGCGGCGCCGGGCGCCAATGCGGGGGTCAAGATCAACCTGCCTTTCGGCGCGCACAAGGCCGGCACGCTCGCGTATCTGGCGCCTGACGAAGTGGCCTACATCGGCGGGTTCTCGTACATCAACGTCCACTCGTCGGCCTTCCCGGGCGGCGAGATCCGCGGGCAGATCGTCCCCGGCTGCACAAACCCGTCGAGCTACTGCACGGGCAAGGTGAACAGTCAGGGCTGCACGCCTTCGATCTCCTCGACCGGCGTCGCGGCCTTCACGAGCGCCGACGATCTGCACATCACCTGCTCGAACGTCATCAACAACAAGTCCGGCGTGTTGTTCTGGGGCGGCGCCCCTCTCGCCACGCCCGCCCCGTTCCTCGGCGGCTTCAACTGCGTGAAGGCGCCGGTCAAGCGCACGCCGGTGCAGGGCTCGGGCGGAACTCCGCCGCCGGACAACTGCTCGGGTACGTACGACTTCCACTTCACGCACGCGTACATGACCGCGAACCTCCTCGCCGTCGGCAGCCAGGTCCAAGGCCAGTACTGGTACCGCGACCCGGCGATCACCGACGGGACGAACGCCGGACTGTCGAACGCGATCTCGTTCCTGATCGCGCCCTGAGAACGCGCCCTGAGAACGCGCCCTGAGAACGCGCCCTGAGAACGCGTACTGAGATCGCGCCCTGAAATCGTGGCGCGATCTCGCGCCGCGCGCCGCCTTAAACCTGCGAGGCCCGCGACCGAGTTGTCGGTCGCGGGCCTCGTTCGTCGCTCGTCGAACTCTCGCGCGCTCAGGGTTCGTACGTCACGCGCACGACGTTCGAGAGGTTCGCGTTCTGCCCGCAGGGACCACCCGGATCGCGGTACCAGGTCTGGAAGTACCAAGTCGAGCCCGCGGTGATCGTCCCCGCCGGCCCGAAGCGCACCGCGGACGTCGCGACCACGCCCGGGCCGTACACGACCGTGCCGCTCGCGCGCGAGTTCTTGATCGCGTAGCGGTAGGTCGGCGAGTTCGCGATGCAGCGCACGCCGTCGTCGAAGGGCGCGGCCGGCTTGTTCGCCGGGCCCATGTACATCACCGCGCTGATGTTCGGACGCATCTGCGTCGTCGTGAACGTCAGGTTGTCGGCCGCGACGCCGACCGAACCGCCGCCGGCGATGTTGGTCTCCAGAATCGCGCCGACGCCCGTCGAGTTCGCGCAACCGCCCGGGGCGTAGCTGTTGCCGCACGGCGCGGGCGCGTCCGCGTTGCACTTGCAGACCTCGACGACCTTGTCCTCGCACTCGTCGGGAATGCCGTTGTGGTTGTTGTCCGAGCTCGCGCCGGTCGCGATGTCGACCGCGTCCTCGACGCCGTTCTCGTTGCAGTCGAAGCAAGGCTTCTTGGTGATGTCGAGCGCGTCCAGATCGTCGCCCGAGACCGTCGTCGAACCGCGCGCCGTGCGCAGGCCGAGGTTCTCCGCGGCCATGAAGATGCCGGGGAACGGCGAGAGTCCGCCGAGCGCCGTCGGCAGCGGCGTCGTGAGGATGTCGCCGGGTTGGATCGGCACGCCGAAAATGCTGTCGGGCTGGTTGATCACCGCGGAGCCGCGGCGCACCGAGAACAGCAGCATGTCGCGCGTTCCGCCGATCCAGTCGTAGGGAGTTTGGGACGGCTGGAACACGCCGTCGCCGTTGTCGCGCAGGCACAGCGCGTCGAGGTCATCGCTGCCGGGGACGCCGGCGAGGTCCAGGCCCAACGACGTCGCCGACGCGTAGAGCGACAGCGGCAAGCCGGTGTTCAGCCGCACGCGCACCACGTCCGCGCCACGGAAGCCGTTGAGCGCGGCGCTGCCGGAGTTGGGCGTCGAGTTCAGCAGGTCGGGAAACGCGGCGTCGAGCGAGAAGTAGATCGACGCGGTAGCGCTCAGGATCTCGGGCCCGATCTCGAGCGCGTCGAGATTGTCGCCGTTGTGCAGCGACGGATTGTTGGGCTCGCGCAGGCCGATGCCGAAGTACGCGAAGTTCGCAGCGCTCGCCAAGCCGTTGCCGTCGATCGTTCCGACGTTGTTCGGCTGCACGGCGAGCGGCGGCAGCGGGCCAGCGGGCACGTTGACATCGCAAAACACGTCGGCGCACGCATCCCACACCTGCGCCGGGTTGTTGCCTTCGGTGATCACCTGCGGACGCAGCGGCGTTGCGACGGGCGGGCGGCCCGTGGCCCACTCGTCCACCGAGAACCAATAGCGACGCCGATCCGCGTCGCTCGCCGGCACGCCCGGCACGGCCACGTCGTCTTGGCCCGACGACAGCGCGTCGACCTCGATGCCGCACGGCGTCAGCGGTTGGTGCCCTTGGCACGTCGCGAAGTTCTGGAGCAGCAACTCGCCGCCGAAGCGCCGGATCGATGCGTTGCCCAAGGGGCCGAGGGCCGGCGCGCCCGGCGCCGGAGCGAGGATGTCGCCCTCGGTGATCGGCGCGCCGGCCGCGTTGCTCGCGGGTTGGGCGAGGGAGCGGCTGCGCCAGTCCACCGAGAACGACAACTGAGCGGAAGCCAAGGGCGCCAGCGAAGTGGCTGCGAGGGCCGTGAGCAGGGCAGTTCGACGCGGTGTCATGGCGGTGGGGGATTCGTGGGCGCCGGAGGTGACGCGTGTGGAGCGGGCGTGCCGCAGATGGGAATTCCTGACGAGGGCGGAGGCGCGCGGGTTCCTCACAGGGCCCGTCGAATCGTCTCGCCGAGCTTACCCCAGGTGGAAAATCGGGGCGCGAAGCGCCGACCACGCCACGCCAAGCAAATGCCCGCCGACGGCCGCGCCGGACAACTTTCGCGGAGAACACGCAATCTGCGGCGCCGCCGGCGAGCGTCCGGGGCCCCCTGGCTCGGGGCGGCTGCCCCGGTCCACGCAGGTGCGCGAGCGGCGCCGACCTGCGGTCAGCGTCGCTCCGCCCGCGATCTCGTTCGGCTCAGCTCCGCTGGACGCACCAAGCTCAGGGCTTGGGCGCGTCCTCGCACTCGTCGGGGATGCCGTTGCCGTTCTCGTCCCCGGAGTAGCCCCCGGCGATGTCGACGGCGTCCTCGACTCCGTTGCCGTTGCAGTCGTACTCCGCCGCGCTGGCCCGCGCCGCAGCGGCGGCGACGCCGTACGGGATCCACTCGCCCAGCGGCGCGGTCAGGCACAGGATTGCGGCGATGGTGAAGGAGCGCATGGGAAGTGCTTGGCGGGTTCGGGGTACGCCGACCAAGTGCCTCCGCGCCGTCGCGCTGGACAGCGACTTTCCCGTTTTTTCGCGGATCGTTTCGCGCGCCGCGTGCGTCACCGCCGCGGCGCATCCGCTCAGCGCTTGACCGCGGGCAGCGCCTCGGCCGCGCTGACGTCGCGTTGGTAGGTCGTGTAGACGAACACCGGAATCGGCATGCCGCCGAGCGCGGCGTCGATCAGCGGACGCACTTCGTTCCAGTCGAGCGCGCCCACGCCCGTCGCCAGGCGCGGCAAGGCGACGCTGGTGTAGCCGTCCTTCTCGATCAACTTGTGGAGCGCGTGCAGCGCCTTGTTCACGAACGCGGTCTTGGCGCGGCCGGGGTGACCGCCTTCGTGCGCGGGCGGCTCCTGGGTCAGCAAGCACGCGATGTGCACCGGGTTGCCGCCGGGGCCGACACCGCTCCAGATCCAGGCCTCGCCAGCCTTGGGCGACGTGGTCTTGCACCAGTGCCGAAAGTCCTTGTAGAGGCCGGGAAAACGCTCGCGCAGCGCGAGCGCGAGCCCGTTCTTGAAGTCGTCGTGCGGCGCGACGCCGTGGGCGATCAAGTGGGCTTGGGAGAGCAGGATGTCGCCAGTCACTTCGCGGATCATGTTCGGGCTCCTCGTGGTTCCTCGTCGCGCGATGCGGGTTGTGCGCGCGGTTCGAGCACGGAGATTGCGCCGCTCGCGGTGCGCCGTGAAGAGCGAAAGGCCCGCGTGCGAACATCCCGCGCGCCGCGTACGCACTTGGCGCGCGCGCGTCTGCGTTCGAGCGCTCAGAAGCGCACGAGCGTCTCTTCGCCGGACTGCACGAGCACGAACTGCTCTTCGACGCGCCCGTCGACGTGGCGCCGCACCACGTACTCGCCTTCGCGCAGCTCGAGCACTTCGCCGACCTTGACGCGTGTTGTGGCGAACACCTCGCCGCCGCCGTCGCGGCGCACGAAGTCGGCGAAGAACGAGTTGCGTGCTGCGCTTTCGAAGCGCACGCGCCCGGGTGACGGCGGCGCCGCGACCGCGAGGTTCGCCGTGGCGCCGGCGAGCACGCGCAGCGAGTCGATCACGATCGGCGCGCGCGCCGTGCACGCGATCTCGACGCGGTACTCGCCGGGCGGCAAGGCGTCGAACTCCACGCGTGCGGCTTGTCCCGCGCCGGGAGCGGACGGAAGCACCGTTCCGTACACGCCGTAGTCGCTGTCCGTGCGCCACGCGCGCGCCCACGAAAACTCGAGCTGTTGTCCGCCAGGCGAGAGGATCTCGATCTGCGCGCGACCCAGCGCCGCGTGCGCTTCGATTCGCAGGCCGAAGGTCTGCTCGGAGGAGGTTGCACGCAGGCCACGCTCCACGAGCAGCGGCACGGCTTCGCGTTCGCCCGCAGCGGGCGCAGCGTGCAGTTGCAGCAGCCCGAGCGGCGCGCGGAGTAGTGAGAAGCGCCCTTCCGCGTCGGTGAGCGCGGCGCCTGCGAACTCGCGTTCTGCGGTCTCGACGTACACTCGCCACGCACTGAGCGCTTTGCCGTTCTTGTCGATCAAGCGACCGCGCAGCTTGGGCCTAGTTTGCGGAAGCTGCAGTTCGACCGTGTGCGACATCAGTCCCAGGCGACCTGGCTTCAAGTCGCTCTCGCGCAGGAGCAGCGGTGGTGCGTCGGCGTGCGGACCTCCGCCGACATGCAGTTCGATCACCGGCGCATCGAAGAGAACACTGAAGAACTCGCCTGCTTCGTCGGTCCGAATCACGCACCAAAGTGGCGCGTGTTGCGGTCGCAGTCCAACCAGGGCGAACGCAGCCGGCGCACCGTCGGCGCCTCGCACCGTGCCGAACACGAATTCGGGCCTGACAGACTTGAGCTGGGCCTCGAGCGAGGCTGCTCGCGCGGCGAATCGAGCGTCCAGCGTGTGGCTCTCGAAGTCGCCGGGCGCGCCGAGGAAGCGTGGATCGGCGAACTCGATCAGCGCCGATCCCGGGGTGCGGATATCGACGCAGCTCAGTTCTGGCGGATCCGGTGCGAAGCCCGGCAGGGCGACTTTGAGCTGCGAATTGGGAAGGTTCGCCATGCGGATGAGCGACTCGTTGAGCTCCCGTTGCTCCTTGTCGGACTCATCGCCCACTTCAACTGCGAACGTGCGCAGCTGAAGCTGCTGGGCGCCCGCGCGCACCCGCACACGGCGCAGCAATCCGTCGTCGGCGAGCGCGAGCACGAGTTCCATCTGCGGCTCCGTGCCGCGCCAGCTGAAGACTGCGCGGCCGCGCTCGTCGGTGCTCGCGACGTGGTTGAGCGAGCAGCCCGGCAGCGCCGCGAGCACTTCGGAGCTCGCCGGCCGCTCGAACGCGTCGCGCACGTCCAGCACGAGCGAGTAGGCGATTGCGGCGGGCGCCGGAAGCGGGAGTAGTACGGGCGTTTGCGGCGCGGTCGCGGGTTGCTCAGGAGCCTCGCTCTCTGACGGTTCCGTGCGCGGCGGTGCTTCGTCGAGCGGCAACTCGATGCGCGTGTCGAGTTCGACAATCGCGCTCGGCGTTTCGAGCTCGCTGGGCTCCGCCGGTGCGTCGGGCGCAACGTTCCAGCTCCACCACACGCCGCCAGCGAGAACTCCCGCGAGTCCGAACGCCTGCAGTGCACGGTAGTGCAGCGCGAACCAGCCCAGGTCGAGCTGCGGTTCGCGCGCCGCCCAGGCGAGCAAGGACCAGGCGCGCTGGCGGCCGAACTGGCGCTCGAGGCGTTCGCGCAGCTTGTGGTGCGCGCGTGTCAAGCGCGTCGAGACCACGTTCGGCTCGACGCGCAGCGCGAGTGCGATCTCGCGTGGCGCGAGGCCGTCGAAGTAGCGCATCATCACCACGCGCCGCTGTGGAGCGTCGAGTTCGAGCACGGCGGCGGTGACCGAGCGCAGCAACTCTTCGCGTTCGCGTTGTTCGCCCGCGTCGACGGCTTCCGCACGCGCAGCGCCCTGTTCGCGCTCGCGCCTCCGCACGTCGTCGCGCTTCTCGCTCGCGGCGCGGCGGCGCAACACGGTCGACAGCCAGCCGCGCAAACCGTCGCGTTCGGCTGGTTTGCTGCGCAAGTAGACCAGCCAGGTCTCCTGCACGGCGTCGTCGGCGTCGTCGCGGCCGACGAGCGCCCGCGCGAGGCGTTGCAGCGCGCCAGCGTGCTCGCTGAGGGCGCGTTCGGTGGCTTCGAGGTCGGAGTGCATGGCTGGGTCGGGCCGCGCGTCGCGAATTGTCGCCTGAGCGCTGCTTGAGCAGCTCTCCGTGCGCCGCGATTCCTGTCGCACGAACTCCGAAAACTGCGCGCTGTAGCGTCCCCGTTGGCCCAACTATGCTCGCGCCGACTGGGACGAACTTGCGCTGGCGCCTGCGCGGCGCCGAAACACGAACCTGCACGCATGCGACAGCTCTTCGCACTCGCGGTTTTGGCGGCGCCCGCGGCGGCGCAGTGGCCGCCGAACTTCACGGACACGACGGTCGCCTCGGGCTGGGTCCGCCCGGTCGGACTGACCTTCGCCGCGGACGGCCGCATGTTCGTGTGGGAGAAGGGTGGGCGTGTGTGGCTCGTCGAGAACGGCGTGAAGGCCGCGCAGCCGTTCCTCGATCTGTCGGAGGAGGTCGGCGACTGGCGCGACCACGGGCTGCTCGGTTTTGCGCTCGATCCGCAGTTCCTCGCCAACGGGCGCGTGTACGCGTCCTACGTCGTCGACTGGCACCACGCGTTGCACTTCGGCACGCCGCAGTATTCCGCCGGCGCCGACGAGTACTTCCACGACACGATCGGGCGCGTCACGCGCTTCGAGGCGAACGCCGGCGACGGTTTTCGTTCGATCGACTACGGGTCGCGCAGCGTGCTCATCGGCGAGGATCTCGCGCACGCGCTGCCCATCTGCCATCAGTCGCACGGCGTCGGCGCGCTGGCGTTCGGCGTCGACGGGACGTTGCTGGTGAGCACCGGCGATTCGGCCAGCTACAGCGAACTCGACATCGGCGCGCCGGTCTCCGGCAGCACCAACACCGCGCTCGCCGACGGCATCCTGCAGCCCAAGGAGGCGGTGGGCGCGTGGCGCGCGCAACTCGTGGACTCGCTGTGCGGCAAGTTGCTGCGTTTGGATCCGCAGAGCGGCGACGGCGTGTTCGACAACCCGTTCTTCGACCCTGCCGAGCCACGCGCGCCGCGCTCGCGCGTGTGGGCGCTCGGCCTGCGCAATCCGTTCCGTTTCGCGCTGATCCCGGGGACCGGCGCGGCAACGGGGCCGCAGCGCCATCCGGGTTGGATCGTCGTCGGTGACGTCGGCTGGAACACGCACGAGGAGCTTTCGCTCTGCCGCTTCGCCGGCGAGAACTTCGGCTGGCCGCTGTTCGAAGGCCTCGACGTGCAATCCGCCTACGCGGCCGCGCCGGCCGCGAACCTCGACGCGCCCAATCCACTCGCGGGCGGAACGTGCGCGGATTTCTTGAGCTTCTCCGACTTGCTCGTGCAGGAGACGACGCTGGCGCCCTCGTGGCCCAATCCGTGCGACGCGCAGCAGCCGTTGCCGCAGTCGTTGCGGCTGTTCGAACACACGCGGCCGTTCCTCGAGTACGGCCACGGCGGATTGGCGAGCACGGGCACGTTCAACGCGGGAAGCGCAGAGCGCATCGCGATCGATGCGCCTGGCGCCGAGCTGACCGGCGCGCAGTTCGACGGCGCGAGCCCGGCCGGCGTCGCCTGGTGTTCGAGTCCGACCTATCCCACTCCGTGGCGCGACACGCTGTTCGTCGCCGATTTCGTCTCGGGTTGGCTCAAGAGCATCGAACTCGACGTCAACTTCGCGCCGCGTGTGGTGCGCGACTTCGGCGCCCCGGCGCGCGCGGGTCGTGTCGTAGCGCTCGCCGCTCATCCGCTGACCGGCGAGATCCACTTCATCGACTACGGCGTCGGCGGTCCCGCGAGCGTGCGTCGACTCGAGTGGGTGGCGAGCGCCGCGCCGCTCGCCGTGGCCGCGCCCGCGCAGAGTTTCGGGCCCGCGCCGCTCGCGGTGCAGTTCGTCGGGTCCGCTTCCATCGATCCCGAGCAACAAGCGCTCGAGTTCCACTGGGAGTTCGGGGACGGCACGTTCAGCGACGAGCCCGATCCGCTGCATGTGTTCGAGTCGCTCGAGGACATCTCGGCGCAGGGCGCGATCGTGGCGCGAGTGTTCGAGCTGACGCCGCCCGTGCCGCTGGGTGCAGGCAATCCCGATCCGGAGGTGATCCGCGACGGCGAACGCCCCGCGGTCGGCAGCCAGGACGTGGCGCGGCAGTTCGACACCGCGCACAGCGGCGATCAGGGCGCGTTCGATTTCCTCGGCTACTCGTTCGCGACGCCGCGCACGTTCCGGCGCGTGCAGTTCCAAGAGGGCCGCCAGTTCGCCGATGGCGGTTGGTTCGACACGCTCGAGGTGCAGGTCTTCGACGGCGCGCAGTGGACCGCCGTCGATGGTCTCGTGCTCACGCCGGCGTATCCGGGGGGCAACGCACTGTCGTTCGAGACCTTCGTCCTCGACTTCGCGCCGCGCACGGGCACGCAGATTCGCATCGCTGGAACTCCCGGCGGTTCGTCCGGCTTCATCAGCGTCGGCGAGTTGCGTGTGTTTGCCGCGCCGCTCGCGCCCGGCGCCCCGCTGGGCTTCGAAGTCACGCTGCGTGTCGTGGATCCGTTCGGCAATTCGGACCAGACCAGCGTGCGCGTGTCGACGGACAACACGCCGCCGCAAGTGTTGATCACGAGCCCGCTGGACGGCGGGACCTACGCGATGGTTCCCTCGACGCAGAACGTGCCGCTCACGGCGCAGGTCGTGGACGCCGAGCACGGACCGAGCGAACTCGCGTGCGCCTGGCGCACGACGTTGGTGCACGACGACCACACTCACCCCGAGCCGCTCGACCCCGCCTGCGTGAGCTCGACGGTGATCACGCCGCTGGGTTGCGACGGCGAGTCGTACGCCTACGAGATCGAGCTCACCGTGACCGACGCCGCCGGCCTCGCGACGCGCGCCGTATCACGCCTCGAGCCCGACTGTTGCCAGGGCGGTCCTGCGCCGCAGATCTACTGCACGGCCAAGGTGAACTCGCTGGGCTGCACGCCAGCGCTCAGCTTCAGCGGCGTTCCGAGCGTGCTCTCCGGAGCGCCGTTCGAGATCCGCTGCGACAACCTCGTCGCGCAGCGCACGGGGCTGCTGATGTACTCGTTCTCCTCGGCCAACGCGCCGTTTCTCGGCGGTTTTCGCTGTGTCGGCACGCCGGCGCGGCGCACGCCGCCGCGCGACACCGGCGGTTCTCCGACGCCGGCGTGCGACGGCGCGCTCAGCTTCGATTTCAACGCTTGGCGGCAGAACGGGCCGGATTCCAGCCTGCTGAGCGGGCGCCTCGTGCACGCGCAGTTCTGGCAGCGCGACGGCGCGGCCAGCTTCGGCGCCGGGCTCTCCGACGCGCTCAAGTTCGTTCTGTGTCCTTGACCGGTCCGCGGCGCGCCGCCCCTTGTTCGCCCGCGCCCGGGCTGCGAGCATGGCTCGCGACATGCAAGTCATGAATTCCCGGGTCAAGTGCAGAGCAAGTGTGGGGGATCCGTGGCGCGTGTGAGCTGGACGGAAGGCGTCGTGAGGCGCTTGATCGAAGCGCCCAAGGGCGTCGAACGTTCGCTGCGAGCCACGGTGCGCGCGGCGCCGGAGCTCGCCTCGAGTTGGCGCCACGACCTGCCCGCGTCGGTGGTGGTGTTCCTCGTCGCGCTTCCGCTGTGTCTGGGCATCGCGCTGGCGTGCGGCGCGCCGCTGTTCGCGGGCGTGATCTCCGGCATGGTCGGCGGCGTGGTCGTCGGTGCTCTGAGCGGGTCGCAACTGATGGTCAGCGGGCCGGCCGCGGGACTCACTGCGATCGTCGTCACCGCGCTCGCGAGCTTGGGTTCCTACGAAGCCTTCCTGGCCGCTGTGGTGCTCGGCGGCGTGGTTCAGTTGGCGCTCGGCGCGCTGCGCGCCGGCGGCCTCGGCGCGTACTTCCCGTCGTCGGTCATCAAGGGGATGCTCGCAGCGATCGGACTGATCCTGATCCTCAAGCAGATCCCGCACGCGCTGGGGTACGACGAGGACTTCGAAGGCGACGAGTCGTTCCTGCAGTCCAACTCGGAGACGACCTTCAGCTCGCTCGTGGCCGCCTTCGAGCACATCGAGCCCGGCGCGGTGGTGGTCAGCGTTCTCGGACTCGCGTTGTACTTCGCCTGGGACGCGTCGCCGCTCAAGAAGCTGCGCCTGATTCCGGTGCCGCTGTTGGTCGTGCTGCTCGGAGTGGCGCTGAACGCCGCTCTGCGCGGCTTCGCGCCGAACTGGACGCTGGGTGGCAAGCATCTGGTCGAGTTGCCGCAGCTGAACTCGTGGGCCGATGCGACCGCCGTGCTGGTTCACCCCGATTTCGCGGCGTTGAAGCAATTCGAGACGTGGCGGGTCGCGCTCACGCTCGGGGTCGTGGCGAGCCTCGAAACGCTGCTCAGCCTCGAAGCGACCGACCGGCTCGATCCGTACAAGCGTCTCGCGCCGCCCAACCGCGAACTCGCGGCGCAGGGCGTGGGCAACATCGTCGCCGGCCTTCTGGGCGGGTTGCCGGTGACGGGTGTGATCGTGCGCAGCGCGGCCAACGTCGACGGCGGCGCGCGCACGAAGCTGTCGGCGATCCTTCACGGGGTGCTGCTCGCCCTCGCCGTGGTCGCGATTCCCGGTCTCCTCGCACAGATCCCGCTCGCGTCGCTCGCCGCGATCCTGATCTACACGGGTTTCAAGCTGGCCCATCCGCGCCATGTGCTGCAGCTTGGCCGCCAGGGTGCGACGCAGCTGTTGCCGTTCCTCATCACGATCGGCGCGATCCTGTTCACCGACCTGCTCGTGGGAATCGCGATCGGTCTGACCGCCGGCCTGCTCTTCATCCTGTTCGAGCACTCGCGCCAACCGTGCTTCGAAGTGGTCAGCCCGCCCGGAGCGGTGCTGTGCCGCATCCGGCTGCACGAGCACGTCTCGTTCCTCGCCAAGCCGACCTTGGCGCGTTTCCTCGGAACGCTCGCGAACGGCAGTCGGCTCGAGATCGACGCGACCCGCGCCAAACACGTGCACCACGACGTGCGCGAACTGATCGCCGACTTCCGCGAGACGGCCCTGCTGCGCAAGATCGATCTGCGCCTGGTCGGACTCGACCTGCCTCCCAGCGCTTCCGCGCACTGAACGAGCTCGAGCCTTGGAAAACCTCAAACGTCTGTTCGAGAACAACCGCAGCATCGTCGCCGAGGTCACCCAGGCCGATCCGGAGTACTTCGCGCGCCGGGCCGGCAAGCAGGAGCCGCACTTCCTCTTGATCGGCTGCGCCGACAGCCGCGTGCCGATCGAAACGCTCACCGGCGTCGCGCCCGGCGAGATGTTCGTGCACCGCAACATCGCCAACCAGGCGCTGAGCGCGGACATCAACGTGTTGTCCGTGCTCCAGTACGCCGTCGAGGTGCTCGACGTGAAGCACGTGATGGTGTGCGGGCACTACCAGTGCGGCGGCGTGAAGGCCGCGATGGGGGACCAGAGTTACGGGCTCGTCGACTACTGGCTCGCGGGCATCCGCGACACCGTGCGCCGCCACGACTTCGAGTTGCAGCGCATCGCCTCGAGCGAAGAGCGCTTCAAGCGCGTGGTCGAGCTCAACGTGCTGCGGCAGGTCTACAACCTCTCGCGCACGCCCGTCGTGCAGGGCGCCTGGTCGCGCGGCCGTCGTCCGCTGCTGCACGGCCTCGTCTACGACATCCACGACGGTCTGTTGAAGCCGCTCGTCCTGCAGGTCGATGGCAACGACAAGGCGCGCGAGCTGCTCGAGACGCCGCGCGCGAGCATCGGCGACTGATCCGACGTTCGGGGGGGGGGGGCGCATCGGGGCGCTTCGAGTCCACGGCCGCCCTTTAAGACTTCTTTGTAAAGAGCGCGGATCATCCCGGCCCCCGTAAAGACGCAGGTGCGCGTTCGCAGCTGGTCGGAGCGGGTCCCGGAGCCCCCCGCATGTCCCACACTGCTTCTGGCGCGACGCTCGTCGCCGCCTTCTTGTCCTGGCCTTCACTCTGCGCCGCTCAGACGAACGAGCCCACGCAGGCGGCGCAGCCGACGCCGACGTCGCAGGCTGAGTACGAAGCGAAGCTGCGCGAACTGCAGGCGCGTTTCGAAGCACGGCTCAGCGAACTCGAGCGGCGGGTTGCGAACGACGAGGAAGAGCTGCGCCGCAAGGATCAAGACATCGAAAAGCGCATCACGGACAACACCTCGTCGGATCTGGACTTCAAGAAGTCCCTGACCGGCAAGTGGTACGAACGCATCAGCCTTCGCGGCTACACGCAGTTCCGCTACACGACGCTGTTCAACCGCGACCTGACGCCGAACCTGATCGTGCCGGCCGACGGAACCGTGAGCGAAGCCGAGACGTTCCAAATCCGCCGCGGTCGTCTGACCTTGTCCGGCGACATCAGCGAGCACCTGTACCTCTACGCTCAAGCTGAGTACTTCGCGACGGTCGGCGGCTCAGGTGATCGCGGCATGCAGGCGCGCGACCTCTACGCCGACGTCGCGCTCGACCAGAACAAGGAGCACCGCTTCCGCTTCGGTCTCTCGAAGGTTCCCTTCGGCTTCGTCAACCTGCAGTCCAGCCAGAATCGCGCCGCGATGGAGCGCGCGGACGCGATCAACTCGTCCGCAGAAGGCGAGCGCGACATCGGCCTGTACTACTACTGGGCTCCCAAGCCGGTCCGCGAGCTGTTCCGCAAGCTCGTCAAGGATGGACTCAAGGGGTCCGGCGACTACGGCGTCATCGGCGTCGGCGCCTACGCCGGGCAGGGGCCCAATCGCCTCGACCTCAACGGCGAGGCGCACTACATCGCGCGCGTCGCCTACCCGTTCCAGCTCGACAGCGGCCAGGTGTTCGAGTTCGGCGTCCAGGCCTACACGGGCGACTTCGTCGTGGGCACGCAGGCGATCGGCGGGGTGACTCCGACCGTCAAGCCCGACGGAATCGACGACCAGCGCGTGGGCATCTCGGCTGTCATGTACCCGCAGCCGTTCGGCTTCGAGTTCGAATGGAACTGGGGTCGCGGCCCCGAACTCGCGCGCGATTTGCTGTCGATCGACGACCGCTCGCTGCAGGGCGGGTACCTCCAGTTCAACTACGCCCTCAAGGCGGGCGACGTGAACCTGTTCCCGTTCGCGCGCTGGAACTACTTCGACGGCGCGCGCAAGTTCGCGCGCAACGCGCCCTGGAACGAGATCAACGAAGTCGACGTGGGACTCGAGTGGTCGCCCTGGCCCGAGATCGAAGTGGCGCTGATGTACACGCACACCTTCGAGCGCACCGACACGTCGACCGCGCCCTACGACAGCGCCGAGAACGTCGACCGCCTCGGCTTCCAGCTGCAGTGGAACTATTGAGCTCGGCCCAGGGAACGCCACGGCCTTGCCCGTGATGGATCACGGTTAACCGTGGCTATCCGTGGTCGTTCCTAGGCGGGCGCGTCGCCAAAGCCCGTTTCCGCCCAGGGAACAGCGCTTCGCGCTTGGCGCGGCCATTGCTTTCTCCTTCCGCACCCATGGCGAAAGAGAGAGGCATCATGAAGTTCTTGCTCGGCTTGCTGTTCACGTTCTCGGTCGGTTTGGCGCTGGCTCTGGTTTCGCAGTCCTCTGCGGCTTCGGCCTCCGACGCGCCGCCGAAACTTCGCCTGGGCTTCTTTGCGAACGTCACTCACGCGACCGCCATCTACGGCGTCGAGAAGGGGGTGTTCGCCAAGGCGCTCGAGGGGCACGCTCAACTCGAGACGCTGACCTTCAACGCCGGCCCCTCGGCGATCGAGGCGCTGCTGTCCGGTGCGCTCGACGCGACGTACATCGGACCCAATCCCGCCATCAACGGGTACGTCAAGTCGCGTGGCGAGGCTTTGCGCGTCGTGTGCGGCGCGACGTCGGGCGGAGCGTCGTTGGTGGTCGTGCCGGAGATCGAGAACGCAGAGCAACTGCGCGGCAAGCGCTTGGCGACTCCGCAGCTGGGCGGCACGCAGGATGTCGCGCTTCGCGCCTGGCTGAAGTCCAAGGGCTTCAAGGTCGAGTTGACCGGGGCCAGTGACGTGCAGGTGGTTCCGCAGGAGAACGCCCAAACGCTCGAGCAGTTCCGCGAGCGGCACATCCACGGCGCCTGGGTTCCCGAACCCTGGGCCACGCGCCTGGTGCTCGAGGGCGGCGGGAAAGTGCTGGTCGACGAGCGCGATCTGTGGCCGGAAGGGCGCTTCGTGACGACGCACCTGATCGTGCGCGCCGAGTACCTGCGCGAGCACCCGCAAGTGATCCGCGCGCTGATCGACGGCCATCTGGACGCGCAGGAGCAAATTCTCGCTCAGCCGAGCGCGGCGCAGGATGCCGTCAACGGCGGCATCGCACGCATCACCGGCAAGCGCATCGCGGCGGAGACGATCCGGCGCGCCTGGTCCGGGATGACCTTCACGCACGATCCGTTGCCCGCGAGCCTGGTGGAGTCGGCCCGTGCGGCCGTGCAGGTGGGGCTGCTCAAGTTGGATGGCGTGGATGTGCTCGGGATCTATGACTTGGCGATCCTGAACGAGCGACTTGTGAATCGTTCGCTGGCGCCGGTCGCCGTAGAGGCTCGCAAGTGAGCGGTCCTGCGGCGAGCCTCGAAGTGTCGAGCGCCGAGCGTCCCGTGGCCGTCCGCGTTCGCGCGCTGTCGAGGGTCCACGGCCGCGGCGTGCAGCAAGTGCTCGCGCTCGAGAACATCGAACTGGACGTCCGCCAGGGCGAGTTCGTGTGCCTGCTCGGCGCCTCGGGCTGCGGCAAGAGCACCTTGCTGCATCTCGTCGCCGGCCTCGACCAACCGACCCATGGGGAGATCACGGTCGAGGGCGGTCAGCCGGCCGTGATGTTCCAGGATGCGGCGCTGTTTCCCTGGCTCACCGTGTCCGAAAACGTGGCGTTTCCGCTGGAAATGCGAGGCATGGCGCGTGCGCAGCGAGCGCAGCGCGTCGCCGAGTTGCTCGAGCTCGTGCACCTCGATGGTTTCGCTCAGCACCGCCCGCACCAACTCTCCGGCGGAATGCGCCAGCGCGCGGCGCTTGCTCGGGCGCTCGCCCAGGACGCGCGTGTGCTGCTCATGGACGAACCGTTCGGAGCGCTCGACGCGCTCCTGCGCGACCGTCTGCACGACGAGCTCGAGCGCGTGTGGCGCGCCACGGGCATCACGATCCTGTTCGTGACCCACAATCCGCGCGAGGCCGCTCGACTGGCCGATCGCGTGGTCCTGCTCTCGTCGCGGCCCGGCCGTGTCGCCGATCAACTCGAGGTCGAGCTGCCGCGCCCGCGTCGGATGGATTCCCCCGACGTGGCGCTGCTCGCCGGACATCTGACCCGCAAGCTCAAGGAGATCATCCGTGGCGGCGCTCGCGACGAGAACGATGAAGTCTGATCGGCGCGCAGCGCCCGAAGCGCTCGCACAAGCGCGTACGGGCGCCGCAGCGGCTTGGCGGCGCGCGCAGGGACCGCTCCTGGCGGTGCTCGTGGCGCTTCTGATCTGGGAGCTCGTCGTGCGCTCGGGTTGGAAGCCGCAGTGGGTGCTGCCCGGGCCGGCGCCCGTGCTGCGCCGGCTCGCGCAAGAATTCAGCTCAGGCGAAGTGCTCGCGGCCGCGCGCATCACGCTCGGTCGCGCCTCGGCCGGCTTCGCGCTCGCCGTCCTGATCGGCACCGCGTGGGGCGTGGCGATGTCGCGCGTGCGCCTGCTGCGCGAAGCGCTGGCCGGCCTGATCGCCGGACTCCAGACGATGCCCTCGGTCGCGTGGTTTCCGCTGGCCATCCTGCTGTTCCAGCTGGGCGAGTCGTCGATCCAATTCGTGATCGTGCTCGGCGCGGCGCCATCGATCGCGGTGGGTTTGGTCAGCGCCGTCGACCATGTCCCACCGCTGCTGCTGCGCGTGGGCCGCACCATGGGCGCTCGGGGCTTCACGCTGTTTCGACGCGTGATCTTCCCCGCCGCTCTGCCCGGCTACCTCGCCGGGCTCAAGCAGGGCTGGGCGTTCTCCTGGCGCAGCTTGATGGCCGGCGAGCTGATGGTCTTCATGGCGGACCGGCCTTCCATCGGCGCCCGTCTGCACTTCGCGCGCGAGCTCTCCGATGCCGAAGGACTGCTGGCTTGGATGATCGTCGTGTTGGCGATCGGCCTGCTCGTCGATGCACTCGTGTTCGGGCGCGTCGAGAACTCGCTTCGTGCGAAGCGTGGTCTTGGAGAGGATGTCTAGGCAATGGATCGAGCAGATTTTCCCACGCGGCTTCTCCTCGAGGTCTGGAAAGAAGTGGGGCAGCACGACGCGCTGGCCGATTCGCTCGAGCGCATCGCGATACGGCTGCGCTCCGCGCTGGACGTGAGCCGGCTCGTCGTGCGGCGTTTCGACGCCAAGACCCGCCGCCTCGACACCGTCGCCAGCGCACTGCTCGGCGGCGCGGCGGACTTGCGCGGAGGCCGAACGCAGTTCTCGGAAGCCGACGGGCTGCGCGTGGCCGACTGGCTGCGACGGGGCGCGGCGCGTGGCTGGCGCCAGGGTGAACGCGATCCGTTGCGAGAGCTTGTGGAGCCGCCGGGCGCCGACGAAGCGCTCGTGGCGGGGCCGTTGCTCGAACGCGGCGAAGCGCTCGGCGTGGTGCTCTTCCACAGCCTCGACAACGCGCTGTTGCAGCGCACGGCGCTCATCGCCGCGTTGATCGAGCCGTTGGCGGTGGCCCTGAGCAACGACCTACGCTTGCACGAGATCGCGCGGCTCAAGGAAGCGGTGGAAGCCGAGAACCAGGCGCTGCGCACGCGCCTCCAACGCGAGGACATCAGCGACAGCGTCGTCGGCGAGCGCACCGGCCTGCGTCAGGTGATGGAGCGCGTCGAACAGGTGGCGCGAACCGACGCGCCGGTCTTGATTCTCGGCGAGACCGGCTCGGGCAAGGAAGTGGTCGCGCGCGCGATCCACACGCGCTCGCAGCGCGCTGACGGTCCGTTCCTGCGCGTCAACTGCGGCGCAATTCCCTCGGAGCTCGTGGACTCGGAATTGTTCGGCCACGAGAAGGGCAGCTTCACCGGCGCCGTCAACACCAGGCAGGGTTGGTTCGAGCGCGCCGATGGCGGCACGCTGTTCCTCGACGAGTTGGGAGAGTTGCCGGCGGCTGCGCAAGTCCGGTTGCTGCGCGTGCTTCAGGATGGCTCCTTCGAGCGCGTCGGTGGACAGCGCTCGCTCCACGTCGACGTGCGCATCGTCGCCGCGACGCACCGCGACATGGACACCCTGGTGGCCGACGGCCGTTTCCGTCAGGACCTCTGGTATCGGGTCAACGTGTTCCCGATTCGACTCCCGCCGCTGCGCGAGCGAGTCGAGGACATCGCGCCGCTCGCCGCGCACTTCGCGCAGCGCGCCGGCCGAAGACTGTTCGGCGTCGACTTGGTCCCGGCGGACTCCGACTACGAGTTGATGCGGGCCTACAACTGGCCTGGGAACGTGCGCGAACTCGCGTCGGTGATCGAGCGAGCCGCGATCCTCGGCGAGGGCAAACGCCTGGACATCGCCACCGCACTCGGCGTGGACCGGCTCGCGTCGCTGCCGGCGCCGACGGGCGCAGTCGCCACGCCGCAGAAACTGGCCGTGCCGCCCCCGAGCTTCACGCCGCCATCGGCGATGACTCTCGAGAGCGCGATGGCGGACCACATCGTCGCGGCGCTCCAAAAATGCCACGGGCGCATCGAAGGTCCGTACGGCGCCGCGAAGTTGCTCGCGATCAACCCGCACACGCTGCGCTCGCGCATGCGCAAGCTGGGCATCGAGTGGGGACGCTTCCGGCCCGGCGCCGAAGTGCGGTCCTGATCGCGGGCGTTCGTCGCGGAGCACGGCGACGGACGAAATTTCCTGGACTGTCCGTGGCGCGGCGACGCCAATGGGCTGCCTGTCGCCGTTGACGGCTCGTGTGGAGTACTCGTCACGGACGTTCCGTGCGGGAGCGCGGGAGTTCACGGTGTGGCCGTGGGGCTTCACGGCCTGGATGCGCTCAGGTGGCTGCGCCGGGCGTTGCGCCGAGGTCCGCGCGACGGCGCGCCAATTGCGCACGCATGTCGGAGGTCGGCCGTTGCGAACGGAATCGTGCGCGCTGACCGGTGAACGAACTCATGTCCCACATGCTCCACACATCCTTCAACGTGCTTCGTTTCGCGCCGCGCTGCGCGGCTCTTCTGGCGGTCACTCTCGCCGCGTCCTGCGCCGCGCCGCAGGCGACGCCCGTCGTTCAACCTCCAGCGTCGAAGCCCGCATCCCAGGGCGCCGCCGGCGCTCCGACTCCGGCCAAGCGCAGCTTCAACGTCGAATCGCGTTCGACGGGAACGCGCCGGGAATCCGAACCGCCGCGCTATGTGCGCAACCTGGAGAAGACCGATTGGTTCCGCGGTGACGGGCTCGACTGGCTCGACGTCGGCCTCGACTACCGCCTGCGTTACGAGTACCGCGACGACGACCTGCGCCGTCCCGTCGCGACGCTGGACCAGCCGTTCCTGCTGCGCACGCGCGGCTACCTGGGAGTGCGCCAGCGCTTCGACCCGTTTCGCGGCTACATCGAGTACGAGGATGCGCGCCGGGTCGAGAGTCAATTTCCCGAGGACGACCGCGACTTCAATCGCCACGAGCTGATTCAGGCCGTGGCCGAGCTCTACCTCGCGGACGCGCTCGAGAGGGATCGTCCGGTGCGCTTGCAGGCCGGGCGCTTCGCGTTCGAGTACGTCGACCGTCGGCTCATCGCGCGCAACGAGTGGCGCAACACGACCAACAACTTCCAGGGCTTTCGCGCGATCCTGGGGCAGCCTTCGAACGACTGGCAGGTCGACGTGCTCGCGTTGAAGCCCGTGCAGCGACTGCTCACGCAGTTGGACGAAAGCGTCGCGAACCAGTGGTTCTACGGCGTACTCGGCGAGTGGCGCCGCTGGTCCGAGGTCGTCACGTTGCAGCCGTACTACCTGCTGCTGAAGCAACAGCGCGACGGAGCGGCGGTGGACCGTGACATCCACACCGTCGGGCTGCGCGGCTACGGCGCGCGCGGCACGACCGGGCTCGACTACGACGCGCAAGGCATCGTGCAGTTCGGCGACAGCGGGACCGAAGAGCACAGCGCGTTCGCCGCAACGGCGGAGCTGGGCTACAGCTTCGACCACGCCTGGAAGCCTCGCGCCGCAGCGTTCATGGGCTACGCCAGCGGAGACGACCGCCCCGGAGACGGCAAGAGCGGACGCTTCGAACGCCTCTTCGGGTTCGCGCGCCCGTGGTCCAACGACGACTACATCCAGTTCGAGAACGTCGTCGCGCCCAAGGTGCGTCTGGAGTTCCAGCCGCACCAACGCGTGCGCGTCGATCTGGGTTGGAACTGGTACTGGCTCGCGAGCGAGACCGATCGTTGGAACGCGGTGCGGCTGCAGGATCCAACCGGCCAGAGCGGCGACTTCATGGGGCACGAGTTCGATGTGCGCGCACGCGTTGCAGTCCTCGATCGCATCGACCTCACGATCGGGTACGCGCACTTCTGGCCAGGTGAGTTCACCGAGAACCTCGGCCGACCGCAGGACAGCGACTTTCTCTACATCGAAATTTCCCCGCGGCTCCTGCCGTGACCTTCGACGTGGGCCGACGCTAGCCGTGGCCTCTTTGCGGAACTGCTCCGCGAGAAATCCCCCGTCACGATCGCCGTCATCCCATGACAGGTCACGGTTCCACCGCCGTTGTTCACGTCGCCTTGCGAATCGCGCCTCGATGGGGACTGCGATCCAGCGCCGGTGCTGGGACTCTCGCGCTCGCCTTCACGACCAGCGCCTCGCTTCTTTGGACGCCGGCTTCGGCGCAGTCCACCGCGCCAACGCAGGACCGCGCCGACTCAGCTCGTTCGAACGACGAGCAAGGGCCGCAGCAGATCCCCGAGGTCGTTGTGACGGCGAGTGAGGACCTCGACGGCAAGCGGCTCGAACGCACTCCGCTGGATCACGGTGGGGGACGCGACGTGATCGGGCCGCGGGAGATCGCCGAGTCGGGTGTCATCAGTGTGCAGGAGGTCATGCGCCGCACGCCGGGCGCTTTCGTCTCCGACGAGTCGGGCTCGGACTCGCTCGCGAACATCGGTCTGCGCGGAGTCACGAGCGCCGAAGGCGTGTCGCGCAGCACCAACGTCGCGTTGCTCGTCGACGGCATTCCGATTTCGCCGGCGCCCTACGGCCAACCGGGAACCGCGCTCTTTCCGTTCACGCTTGAACGGCTCCACGCGATCGACATCCAACGCGGCGGCAGCAGCGTGCGCTACGGCCCGAACAACGTCGCGGGGGTGGTCAACTTCCTGACGCGGCCGATTCCCGACGGGACGATGTACGAGTTCGGCGGACGCTACGACAGCTTCGACAACAGCTCGATCTACAACGCCCTCGGTGGTACGTACGGTGACTTCGGGATCCTGTTCGAGCAGGTCTACAAGTCCGGCGACACGTTCCGGCAAAACGGCGACTACGCGATCGAGAACTTCGCCCTGAAGACTGCGTACCGCATCCGCGACGACCTGCGTGTGCTGCTCCAGATGGAGAGCTACGCCGACGACTCGCGGCTTTCGGACGGCCTCAATCTCGCGCAGTACCAGGCCAACCCGGACCAGTCGACGTCGCTGCAGAATCGTTTCACGGGCGAGCAGGACCGGGTGAGCGCCAAGCTCGAGTGGGACATCTCGGATTCGCTCCGCGCCGAGGTCATCACGTACCGCTATGACAGCGAGCGCACGTTCTTCCTCGGCAGCCCGAACTTCTACGGCGCGGTGGCCACGTTCGTGCAAGCGACGCCGCGGCCCATGGACGTGTGGGCCATCCAGCCGCAGGTCGTCAAGCGCTTCGAATTCGGGGAGTGGGTCGCCGACCTGATCGGCGGCGTGCGCTACACGGAGGAGGACATCGTGCGGCGCACGGAGCGCTTCTTCCCCAACGGAACGCAGACCGTCACGGGCGACACGGAGTTCGAGTATCGGGCTGCTTCGGCCTTCGTGGAGTCCAAGTTCCAGTCGGAGCGCTGGGCCATCACGCCGGGCGTGCGCGTCGAGCAGATCGACATCGATGCGCTGAATCGAATCGGCGGGGCCGCGCCGGTGGAGCAGGATTTCAGCGAAGTTCTCCCCGCGCTCAGCGCCGCCTACTTCATCACCGACGACTGGAGCGTGTACGGAAACGCGCAAGCGTCGTTCAAGCCGCCGGAGGCGTCACAGATCGAGCTCTCGACGAACCCGCAGGACATCAGCGCGCAATACGCCTGGGTGTATGAAGTCGGCACACGCGCGCAGATGTACGACAAGCACCTGGCCTGGGACTTGACGCTGTACCAGATCGAATACCAGGACCTTCTGGAGCGCGATCCGGCGCAATTCGACGTGTTCGTGAATGCCGGTCGCGCTCGCCATCGCGGCGTCGAACTCGCACTCGACGCAGATCTGTCGCAGATCACGTTCGAAGGTTTCGGCGCGTGGGCGAGCATCGCCTACAACGATTCGGAGTACCGCAGCGGTCAGTTCGCGGGCAATCAGGTCATCGCGGCGATGCCCTGGCTCGCGTCCTGGGGTTTGCGCTACACGCACGCCTACAGCGGCCTGTGGGCCGGGCTCGACGGCTTCTACGTCGACGACGCCTTCACGGATCGCGCCAACACGGTTCCCATCAACGCTGCCGCGAACCAAGGCGAGCGCCCGGACTACACGGTCTGGAACACGCGCGTCGGCTTGCGGCGCAAGCTCTCCAAGTCGATCGAGCTGCGCTGCGAAGTCGCGCTGCGCAATCTGTTCGACGAGAAGTACTTCGACATCCGCCCGGGCGGCCGCGGCATCTTCCCGGGCGCGCCCTTCAGTGTCGGCGGCCAGTTCGGCCTCAACTTCAGCTTCTGAGATGAACAGTTCCATGCACCGTGTTCTCAATCTGGTTCCGCTGGTCCTGGGACTCGGCGTGCTCGCTGGTTGTGCAGCCTCGAGCGACCGCCCCGCCCAGCCCGTCGGCGACGCGAGCGCCTCGCCCCAATCGGTCGCCGCCGACGTCAAGCCGACGCGCGAGTTCTCGATCCGCGGCGAGCGGGCCTACATCGATGGGCACGAGGTCGACTTGTGGGGCATCCGCTGCGGAAATGCGCTCTACAGCGTCAACGTCACCGAACGGCATGTCCGCGCGCTCGACAACATGGTGCGCCACGGCGTCAATCTGATCGGCGTCTACATCCAAGGCAGCAACGGCGGTTGGCCGGATCCGGACGCCGGGCTCAACGGATTCGAGCGCTCGGGCGATCTCAAGCCGGCCGTCGCGGATCGGTTGGAGTGGCTGATCCGCGAAGCCGACGCGCGGGGGATGGTCGTGATGGTGGGAGTGTTCTCACCGCGCAAGGACCAGCAGTTGGGCGGCGAGGGCGCTGTGAAACGAGCGCTCGAGCAGACAGCGGATTTTCTTGTGCAGCGCGGCCTGCGCAACGTGTTCGTCGACATCGCGCACGAGTACGACCACACGGAGCGGATGGACCTCGAGATCTTCCGGGAACCGGACGGTGCGACGAAGAAGGCCCGGCTCGCGGGCTGGTTCAAGGCTCGCGCCCCGCAGATCGAGGTCGGCGTGTGTCCCTACGAGAAGTCGAGCACGCGCGACGAGTTCCCGGGCATGGACGTGCGCATCATCCAAAAATCGATGGCGATTCCCTCGCGTGGCTTCGTCGTGAACGTGGAGACGCAGAAGCAGGATTCGTACGAGGCCGACGGCTTCTTCAACGAGGGCCACGTCGACTTCGTGATCGAGGACTGCGAACGCTACAGAGCCGCTCCCAACGCAGTCCTGATGTTCCACGCGGCCTACATCCAAGGCATCGGCAACTTCAGCGGCACCGCGCCGCACCCGGAAATGGGCGGCCATGGCACTTCACCCAGTGACCGTGGCGTGCGCTTCTACTTCGAATGGGTCCGAAACAACATCGGTCGCTGGGAGTTCCCCAACCATGTCCGCTGAGCGTCTCTTCTCCGTGATCTTCCCTGCACGCTCTTTCCTGCTCGCGTCGCTGATCGCCGCCCACTGCGGCTCGGTGCGCGCGCAGACGCCAGCTGTGCCGCCGCCGCCTGCGACGCGCGAATTCGAGATTCGAGACTCGCACAGTTGGCTCGGGGGCGAGCCGGTCAAGCTGTGGGGGCTGCGCGTCAACAACGCGCTGATGAGCCCCGCCGTGACCGAGCGGCTCGTCAACAACCTCGACAACTACGCCGCGCACGGCATCAATCTGCTCGCCGTCTCGCTGCAAGGAACCAACGGCGGGTTTCCGGACGTCGACGCCGGTCCGAACGCGTTCACCTCGGACGGGAAGTTGATTGCGAGTTTCGCGCGCCGGCTCGAGACGGTGATCCGCGAGGCCGACCGGCGCGGAATGGTCGTGTGCGTCACGCTCATGATGCCGCGCAAGGATGAGTTCCTGCAGGACGAGGCGGCGGTGCAGCGCGCGATCGTCGAGAGCGGCCAGTTCCTGCAAGCGCGGCAACTGCGCAACGTGATGGTGAATCTCTTCCAGGAGTTCAATCACGGCACGCGCATCGACCACGAAGTGCTGCGCGAGCCGGAAGGCGAGCGCAAGAAAGCGCTCATGACGAGCTGGTTCAAGGCCGTCGCGCCCGACATCGAGGTGGGCGTCACGCCCAACCACCAGACGGGGTCGAAGGTCGATTACCCGGGCGCTGACGTTCAGATGTTCCACGAGGACATGCCGATTCCCGCGAACGGATTCGCACTCAATACGGAGACGCCGGATCCGGATCTGCCCGGCAACGAAGGCGTGATGACGCGGCACAACCGCCTCCGCATGGAAGCGACCTGGCAGCGCTACTTGGGTTCGCCGCGCACAGCGATGCTGTTCCGCTCTCCCTACCTGGAAGACGTGCGCGGCAAGCAGGGCACCGGCCCCAACCTGGAGATGGGCGGGTGGGGAACTGGCGAGTCGGATCGCGGAGTGCGCTTCTATTTCGATTGGTTGCAGCGCAACGTCGGTCGCTGGGAGTACCCGAAGCACTTCGTTGCGGCCCCGGCTGTTCCACCGAGCACGATCGGGCGAGTGGATTCCGCGGCGCAGGCGCACGAGCGCAAGTAGGAGCTTCACATCGAGCCGCAGACGGCGCGCGCAGCCGTCTTGAACGCGAAGAATTTGCGCAGCGGCTCGAAGCGCTGCATCGACTGCGGGGCTGACGCAGGACCGGCACGATTCGCGCTGGGGTGGTAGAACGTGGAGTTGCTCCTGTTCCCATCACCTCGGCGTTTTCTCCTCAGGCCCTTCATGCATCGCACGTTCGCTCTCGCCTCGTTGCTCCTCGCCGTTCCCGTTGCCCACGCCGACGTCGTGTCCGTGCCCGCCGAACTCGACGGGACCCTGTTCAATGACCTGACCGGCAACACCGCCAACGGTTCGGGGCCGATCCTCATCGTCGGTCGCGCCGGCGCCTCGGCTTCGGCGCCGATCCGGCGCATCGTCGTGCGCTTCGACGTCGCGGCCTTGGTGCCCGCGGGCGCCACGATCAATTCGGCGAACTTGGTGCTCGCCAACACCGCCGGCAACACCGGCGCACGCACTGTCGAATTGCACCGCGTGCTCGCGACGTGGAACGAAGGCGGTTCGGACACCACCAGCGGGCAAGGCGCCCAGGCGCAGACCGGGGACGCGACTTGGCTCCACCGCTCGTTCCCGAGCGTGTTCTGGCAGCAGCCCGGCGGCGACTTCGACGCGACGGTGAGCGCGCAGCTCAGCGTCGATCAATTCGCCACGTACACCTGGCCCTCGACGCCGCGCGTCGTGCAGGACGTGCAGGGCTGGCTCGATCAACCCGCGAGCAGCGCGGGCTGGTTGCTCAAGCTCGACGTGGAGACGGTTTCGAACAGCACCAAGGTCTTTGGTTCGCGCGAGGCTGTCGCGGCGAGCGAGCGCCCGCAGCTGGTGATCGACTACACGCCGGCCGTGACCGTGTACTGCACGGCGCAAGTGAACAGCGCCGGCTGCACGCCCGCGATTGGCTCGAGCGGCCTCCCGAGCGCGACGGCGGGCGGCGGCTTCAGCGTGACGCTGACGCAGGCGTTGAACCGCAAGGCGGGCGTTCTCGCGTACGGCTTCAACGGGCCGGCGAGCACTCCGTTCTTCGGCGGTGTGGTCTGCGTCGCGCCGCCGCTGACTCGCACGGCCGTGCTCAACACGGGCGGCAACGCGGTTGGCGTCGACTGCTCGGGTTCGTTCGTGCTCGACTTCAACTCGCGCATCGCCAGCGGCGTCGATCCGGCGCTCGTGGCGGGCGCCGTGGTTCACGCGCAGTGGCACACGCGCGACTCCGGCAACGCGGCGGGTGCGTTCAACTCGAGCGACGCGCTGCGCATCGCCATCGGACTCTGAGTTCACACCGCGCCCTCCGCGCGAGGGCGCGGCGACGCGCGTCACGGACGGATGTTGAACGCGAGCGCGTTCGACAGGTTGGTCGTGCTCGCGTCGGCCGGGTCGCGTGACCAGTACTGCGCGAAGACTTCTTCGCCCACAGCGAGCTGCGGGTCGACGCCGCTCTGGATGCGCGCGTTGAGGTCGTAGTGGAATGCACCCGAGCAG
>JAEUHY010000018.1 GCA_016795325.1 Planctomycetota bacterium | reverse complement strand
CGTGTTCTCGCTCGGCGCGACGCTGTACGAGACGCTCGCACTCGTGAAGCCCTTCGACGGCGACACCGTCACGCAGGTGCTCACCAAGATCCTCGCGGACGATCCCGTCGATCCGCGCCAGCACCGCTCGCTGTGCCCGCGCGAGCTTGCGCTCATCTGCCTCAAGATGCTCGAGAAGGAGCCGGCGCGCCGCTACGCCTCGATGTCGGAGGCCGCAGCCGACCTGCGGCGCTTCCTCGCGCACGAGCCGATCCACGCGCGGCCCGCGAGCGCGCTGCAGCGCGCCGTGAAGTGGACCCGCCGCCATCCGGCCGCGAGTTCGAGCGCCGGCATCGGCGCGGCGGCGCTGATCGTCGTCAGCGCGCTGCTGTTCGAGCAGGCGCGCACCGCCCACGCGCTCGAGCGCAGCAACGTCGATCTCGAGGCGCAAACTGCGCGTGCGGCGCGTGGTGAGAAGGCCGCCCAGGAAAGTGCGGCGCTCGCCGAGCGCAACGCCGCGGAGGCGACCCGCAAGGCGAGCGATGTGCTCGCGCTCTCGACGCAGAAGGATCTCGATGACCTGGTGAACGCGGCGGCGCGGCTGTGGCCTGCGACGCCGGACAAGGCCGGCGAGTACGAAGCTTGGCTGCAGCGCGCGGACGAGCTATTGAACGGCCGTCCGGCGAACGTGTCGCTCGGACTCAAGCGCAGACCGAGCCTCGCGGAGCACAAGGCGACGCTCGCCGAGCTGCGGCGCGGTGCGCGCCCGCTCACCGAGGAACAGGCGCGGGCCGACCGCGAGAGCCACCCGCAGTTCGCCGAGTTGGAGCGAGCGCGTGCGGAGCTGTTGTGGCGCTCGCGCATGCTCGGGCTCGAACCTTGGCCCGACGAGGCGCAGATCGAGGCCGAACTGGCGCGTGAAACGCTGCCCGGCGACGCGCAGCAACTCAACCGCATCGCCTGGGACATGCTCAATCCGCCGGCGCCGCGTTTTGGCGACGAAGTGCGCGCCCGCGTGCTGGCGCGCCGTGCGCTCGCTGCTGCGGACGACACGCTGCGCGCCGCCGTGCGGGACACGCTCGCCTGGGCCTGCGCGCGCAGCGGCCAGCTCGACGAAGCGCTGGAGCAGATGCGACTGTCGCTGGCCGAGCCCGGCGGGGAGCAGCTGCGCAAGGGCGCGGAGGACCTCGAACGCTTCGTGGCGAACTCGCGCGACCAGCACAACGCGACGCGGCGCGCGCAGCGCGAACAAATCGCCACGGCGGTGCTCACGCTCGAACAGGCGGTGGGACGACGCCGCACCTTCGAGTTCGACGATTCCGAATCCGCGTGGTGGGACCGTCAGTTGTCGCAGCTCATCGGCGCGTTGGAGACGTTCGGTGATCCGCACCACGGCCTCGCCAGTGACGCGCTCGCCGCGCCCTTCGGCTGGGGCGTCCGGCGGCGGCTCGAGTTCGCGCGCACGATCGAAGCACGCAGCGTCACGGGCCCCGACGTGGGCGCGGCGTGGCGCGAAGCGACGGACGCCATCCGCAGCGCCGCACTCTACGGCGGGCTCACGCTCGAGCCGCAACTCGGGCTCGTGCCGCTCGGACCCGATCCGCGCACGGGACTGTGGGAGTTCGCGCACCTCGCCACGGGCGAGGTCCCGCAGCGCGGCGCCGACGGCGTTCTCGAGCTCAGCGAATCGACCGGCATCGTGCTCGTGCTGATCCCCGGCGGCGAGTTCTGGATGGGCGCGCAGGCGCAGGATCCGAGCGCGCGCAACTACGATCCGCGGGCCGAGAAGGGCGAGGGGCCGGTGCACCTCGTCGAGCTCTCGCCGTACTTCATCTCGAAGTACGAGATGAGCCAGGCGCAGTGGCAACGCCTCGCGGGCGTCAACCCGAGTTACTACAAGCCCGCGATCGGCTTCGGGATCACGCTCGAGCATCCGGTGGAGAGCGTGAGCTGGTCGCAGTGCGTCGAGCTGCTCGAACGCGCGGACCTGGTGCTGCCGAGCGAGGCCCAGTGGGAGCACGCTGCGCGCGGCGGCACACGTACAGCCTGGTGGACCGGCGAAGAGCGCGACAGCCTGCGCGGCGCCGCCAACCTCGCGGACCAGACGGCGAAGCGCTTGGGCGCGCCGTGGCCTGCGATCGAAGACTGGCCCGAGTTCGAAGACGGCAGCGGCCTGCACTGCACCGTCGGGTCACTCGCGCCGAACGGATTCGGGCTGCACAACGTCGCCGGCAACGTCTGGGAGTGGTGTCGCGACGGCTACGACACGTACTTCTATTCGCGTCCGTCGACTCCCGATCCGTGCGCGCCGTGGGAGAGCGCGAGCCACCGCATCGTGCGCGGAGGGGCTTACAACGACCGGGCCAGCAACGCGCGCTCGGCGTACCGCGACGTGAATCCGTTCGAGAACAGCGGCGTGAGCATGGGCCTGCGACCTGCGCGTCCGCTGCGCCGCGCGGCCCCGAGCACGACGAGCTCGAGGTGAGGCGGCCGAGGGGGAGCGCGCGCCGCTGAGCTGCTACCCTGCGGCGCGAGCTGCGCCGCACATGCCCGACTTCGACGGATTCCTCAAAGATCTCGCGCTGGTGTTGATCACCGCGGCCGTGGTGGCCGTGGTGTTCCAGCGCCTGCGCCTGCCGACGGTGCTCGGCTACCTGATCGCAGGCCTGCTCGTCGGACCGCACGTCCCGCTTCCGCTGTTCGCCGACATCGAGTCGACGCGCGCGCTGGCCGAACTCGGCATCACGCTGCTGATGTTCTCGATCGGCCTGGAGTTCAGCGTCCGCAAGCTGCTCGACATCGGCCGTTCGTCGCTGCTCGTCGCCGCGATCGAGGTGGCGCTGCTGTTTTGGCTGGGGTTCCTGGTCGGCGCGGCCTTCGGCTGGTCTGCGTCGGAGAGCGCGTGCCTGGGCGCGATGGCCGCCATCGCGAGCACGATGGTCGTCGCCAAGATGCTCGGCGAACGCGCGCCCGAGCCGCGCCTGGCGAACTTCGTGCTCGGCGTGCTGGTCGTCGAGGACTTGATCTCGATGCTGCTGCTCGCGCTCCTGACCGCCCTGCTCGCGGGCTCGGGACTGAGCGCGTCCCAGTTCGCGCTCTCGAGCCTGCAGCTGGCGGGTTTTCTCGCCGCACTCGCCGCCGGCGGCCTGCTGGTGGTCCCGCGCCTGCTGCGCTGGGTGATGGCCAGCGGCAGCCGCGAGGTGATCCTGCTGGCGGCGCTCGGCGTGTGCTTCGCGTTCGCGCTGCTCGCCAAACGCGCAGGTTATTCGATCGCGCTCGGCGCCTTCCTCGCGGGTTGCGTCGTCGCCGAAGCGGGCCACGGCCGCATCCTCGAACCGCTCGTGCGACCGGTGCGCGACATGTTCGCCGCGATCTTCTTCGTCGCGGTCGGGATGATGATCGACCCGCTGCTGGTCGTCGAACATCTGCCGCTGGCTGGCCTGCTCGCGGCCGTGATCATCGGCGGAAAGCTGCTCGGAGTCTCCGTCGGCGGCCTGCTCTCGGGCGCAGGCTTCGGCGCCAGCTTCCGCGGCGCGT
This sequence comes from Planctomycetota bacterium, assembly GCA_016795325.1. Taxonomy (GTDB): domain Bacteria; phylum Planctomycetota; class UBA1135; order UBA1135; genus WYBT01. The sequence goes on along the minus strand of JAEUHY010000018.1, from coordinate 8,139 downwards.
TGTGGCTCGTGCCCGTCGGCGAATACCAGTTCCTCATCGCCGAGCTCGCGCGCCAGTCGGGCGTGCGCGGCGGAGAGCTGCACGCCATCGCGGCCGCGGTGTGCCTCGCCACCGTGCTGGCCGCGCCGCTGCTCGTCAACCGTTCCGAGTCGATCGCGATCGCCGTCGAGCACCGCATGCCGCGGCGGCTGGTGCTGCTCGAAACGCTCTACAGCGCGTGGATCGAGGCCCTGAAGCAGCGCAGGAGCAGCTCGCAGCGCCGGCCGATGTCGAGGCTGGGATTGTGGATCGCCGCCGATGCGGCGGCGTTGCTCGGGCTGGTCATCACCGCGTCGCTGTGGCGCAAGGAGCTCGTCGACGAGCTCGAGCACGTCACGCATTGGGGGCGCACGGCGGCCGACATCGCGTTGATCGCACTGCTGAGCGTCGCCTGCGCTCCGCTCGGGCTCGGCATCGTGCGCGCGGCGCGGCGCCTTGCGCTGCTGGTCGCCGAGGCGGCGCTGCCGGCCACAACTCCGACGCAACCCGACCTAGCGGCCACGCCGCGCCGCGCACTGGCCAGCGTGGTGCAAGGCGCGACGTTGCTCGCCGTCGGCGTCCCGATCCTCGCCCTGTCCGCGCCGTTCGTTCCGTCGCTCGGAGCGATCGGCCTGGCGCTCGCCGCCGCGTGCGTGTTGCTGCTCGCGCTCCGCCGCCGCGTCGCCGACCTCGACGGACACTTCCGCGCGGGCACGCAAGTCGTGCTCGAGGCGCTGGTCCGCGAGAGCAGTTCGGGCGCGGCGCCGAGCGGGCCGCACGCGCTCGAACAAGTGAACGAGCTTCTCCCGGGCCTGGGCGAGCTGACGGCGGTGCGCGTCGAGCCCGCCAGCTCCGCGGTGGGACGCACGCTGGCCCAGCTCGACCTGCACGCACGCACCGGAGCGAGCGTGGTGTGCGTCGCGCGCGGCGGGCGCGGCTGGAACGCGGCGCTCGCCGACGAGGCGCTCGCAGCCGGCGACCTCGTGGCGTTGACCGGCACGCCCGACGAGATCGCGCGCGCGAGCGCCGAGCTCAGGCGATCAGCGGCCGGATGAACACCAGGTACACCGCGGCGGCGCCGACCACGTACTTGCCGGCGGCGTAGGCGCGCGGACGCTTCGACTTCAGCCCGATGAAGAAGTACTTGATCGCGAACACCACCGGCGTGAGGTGGTTGAGCGCGCCGCGCGCTTCTTCCTCGCGGTTGTGGCTGCGCGTGATGCGGAAGGCGAAGCGGTTCATGAACGCGACGAAACCGCGCATCACCGGCGTGTGCAGCGGGCGCGTGAAGTCGGCGAAGAAGATGATGCGCGTCTGGTCGGTGTCGTTCGTGGCCCAGTGCACGTAGGTCTCGTCGAACACGACGTCCTCACCGTCGCGCCACGAGTACATCTGGCCGTCGATCCAGATCGCGCACTTGTCGGAGTTGGGCGTGACTAGGCCCAGGTGGTAACGCAGCGAACTCGCGAACGGATCGCGGTGTTTGCCGAGCTGTTTGCCCGGCGGAAGCATCGTGAAGGCCGCGGCGTTGATCGAGGGAATCGAACTCACCAGCGCGACGGTCTTGGGGCACAGCTCGTTCGCCGAGGGCAGGAAGTCGTGGTACCACTTCAAGTAGAAGCGCTTCCAGCCGCGCTTCTTGAAGGCCACGAAGGCGAGGTCGTTGTGCGTCGCTTGGTACTCGATCTCACCTGCGTGATAGAGCGCGAGCGCTTCGTCGCGGATGGTCTTCCAGTTCTCCCTGAGCGGCGCGAGGTCCGGGAAGTCCTTCACGTCGAGAACCGGCTTCCGCGAGGCCGCGGAGAACAGGTACATCAGGCAGTTGTAGGGCGAAAACAGGCCCGAATGCTCGGTGAGCTGGCGCATGAAGCGCAGCCGCACCTTGCCGCGGAAGTGCACGTAGGAGACGCACGCGAGGTACGCGTACGCCGCGAGGAACGGCGCCGAGACGAGAGTCGTGGGATGGAAATTCATGGGCGGCGCGTCCGCAGAGGTGGGAATGCGGACAGCGCGCGGGGGGGCGCGAAAGTGTGCCCAGCGTTGCGCCCCGTGGCCAGTGCTGAGCGTGCGTAGAACGGATCAACGGGTCTTGAACTCCAGCGTGACCGACGCGGTCTCGCCGGCCGCCACGCTCACCACGCTCTCGCCGCTTGCCGAGGTCTTGTTGCTGCCGCTGACGCGGTAGCGGCCGGCGGGCAGCCAGGTGGCCGTCCAAACGTCGCCTTCGACCTTCCACTCGCACGCGCCGCGACCCCAGTCGAAGCCGCTGTCGTCGACGATCGCCGTCGAGCCGCCGGCGGGCTTGCCCTGCTCGTCGACGCGTGTGATGGCGATGCCACCGCTGGGCCGCAGTTGGACCGACACCTGCACAGTCGCGCCGGCGCGGACCGTGGTCACCGCGGACAGGCCGGCTTCTCCGACGCTGCGCGCCACGACACGCACATCTCCGGCCGCGAGGCCGCCGACGCGCGCGACGCCGACTCCGTCCGTTGCCGCCTGCGTCCACGAGCCGTAGTCGGCGCCGGAGGCGTCGAACAGCTCGAGCACGACGCCCGGCGCCGGGGCCCCGTTGGCAGAGCTCACGCGGCACTCGAGCACGGCTTCTGGCGCCACACGGAGCACCAGGTCGTCGCGCCGGGCGCCGGCGGGCAAGTCGACCTCGCTGATCCGCGTGTCTCCAAAGCGCGCCGCGGCGTTGTTGATGCGCCCGACATCGCGCACCACGAGCGAGTACACGCCGGGCGAGAGCCCCTCGAACGCGAAGCGCCCGTCGGCCTTCACCTGTGTTGCCGCGCGTGCCGAGCCGCCCTTGCCTTCCCCAGTGGGGCGCGCGAGCTCGGCGCTCACGTACGCGTTCGCCACCGGCTTGCCGTCGTCGAATTGCACGACGCCAGCGAGCAGCGTGCCCTCGAAGACGAAGTTCTGCGTGAGCGCGGCCTCGCTCGTCACCTCGAAGCGCACAGAAAGCGACACGCCGCTCTCGAGGGAGGCGTAGGCGAGGTACTTGCCGGGTCCGTCGAGATCGCACTTGTAGTTGCCGTTCGCGTCCGAAACTGCCTGGCTCGTGAACTCGCCCCGTGACGTGAAGACGTTGGCGCCGACAACCGGTCGCCCGCCGAGCGTGACGCGCCCACTGAGCGGGATGGCCGCGCCGCTCGGCGCGCCGAGCGTGATGTCGCTCGTCTCACCGGCGCGGACTTCGACCGAGCCACGCAGGTGACGCATATCGCGCGTCTGCTCTTCGACGGACACGTTGCGCGGGGTCTTCGGCCGGGTGTAGGCCGTCAGCGTGTAGCTGCCCGGCGTGAGTCGCTCGGCCACGAAGCTGCCGTCGGCTTGCGCCTCCACGTTCTGCCACGAATCTTGGCTCGAACTGAGGCTGACCGCCCACACCACGTCGGGCGCCAGATGACTTTGGTGGATCCGCCCCGCGACGCGACCGCCGACGGGAAGCACGAGGCGCACGTCGGCGAGCTCTTCGCCCGGCGTGAGCCGCAGCTGGTACGGCTCGCTCGGAGCAAACTGCGCGTGCTTGGCCATCAACTTCGCGGCCCCCGGCGTCACGTCGTCGAGCTCGAAACGCCCCTCGTCGTCGGTCGCATCCTGCTCGCCACGCTGGAACACCACGTGCTTCCCGGAAGACAGCGATTCCACCTCGAGCGTCGCGCCCGCCACGGGCTTCCCCGCGGAGTCGACGACGACGCCGCGAACGCGCGCAAAGCGCGAGAGCCGCACGACGAGCGCTTCCACGTCGCTCTGCGGCGCCTTGACGCGTTGCTCGTCGGGCGTCGCGAAGCCCTTGGAGTTCACCGTCAGAGCCCAGTCGCCCTCGCGCACGCCCTCGAGCGCGAAGCTGCCGTCCTCGCTCTCGAACTTCTGCGTGAGCTCCCAGTCGCTGCTCCAGACCATCCCGCCGTCGCGGCGCGAATCGGCGCGCACCGTGAAGCGCGTCACCGGTTGGTCGCGTTCGTCGACAACGCGGCCGCGCAGCGCGAGTCCGGGGCGAAGCACGAGTTCGAGCTCGCTTCCCGCATTCACGGACTTCGCTTCGGCGATCCACTTCGGTCCGCCGAGCTTCGAGCGCTTTTCCGCACCCGCGGGCTGCGGGCGCGAGCCCTCCGGCGCCGACGCGGTCACGTCGTAGGGTCCAGCGGGGAGCCCCGAGATTCGAAAACGTCCGTCGGCTTCGACGCGCCTGGGCTTCTCGTCGAGTCGTTCGTCGCTCGTCGGCGCGCCGGCGGCGAGCGCCAGCAAAACCGTCGCGCGGTCCGCGGGCTCGCCGCCTTCCCAGCGCACGACGCCGCTCACGAAGTTGCCGCTGGAGAGCGTGAATTCGACGGCCTCGCGCCGCTCAGCGTCCTTGAGCGCGCCGAACTCGCGCTCGAGCGAACGGTAGCCCGCGCACTCGATCGCAACCTGCCACTCGCCGGGCAGGATCCCCGTCACGCGGTACGCGCCTTGAGCGTCCGTCGTGTCGTTGCGGCTGTGGAACCAGCTCGTTTCATCGACCTGCAGCGAGCGGAACTCGACGCGCGCGCCGCGCACCGGCGCGCCTTGCTCATCGAGCACACGGCCGCTGACGATCGCACCGAGCACGAGCGCGATGTCGAGTTGGCGCGTTTCGCCGGGCTTGACCGTCAACTTGCGCGCGGTGAACGGCGCCCACGTGTCGGAACGAAAGCTCACTTGGTGCTCGAGCTCGGACACGAGTCCTCGCAGCTCGTAGCGCGAGTGTTCGTCCAGCTCGGCCTTCACCGCATGCGGCATTCCGGTGCTGGATTGGCTTGTGGCATGGAACGAGGCCTTCCCGAGTACCGCGGCCACGTCGCTCGCCCCCGCCGGCGGCGTGAGCTGGCCGACGATGCGGCCGCCCAAACGCGCTTCGAGGACGACGCTCGCCGGCGGACTCGCGGGCTTGAGCTTGAGCGGAGCGTCGAGGTAGCAGTAGCGCGCGTCGAGCCGCAGCGTGCCGTTCTTGGTGTTCTTGGAGAACGCGACGCGGAAGCGGCCATCCGCGCCGACCTTCGCGCGGTGCAACGCGCCCGGCGTCTCGAGGTGTTCGAACTTCTTGCCGTCGGCGACGACTTCGAGCTCCTCGTCGAGCGGCACGCCGGCGGGCAACTGCACGGCGCCTTCGACCCACAACGCTTCCGCCAGCTCGCCCTCCGCGGCGGCGCTGACCTCCGCACGCTGCGACGCGAGCTCCGACGTCGGCTCGCTGGGCGGCGTCGGCTGTTCGTCGCGCGGAACTTCCACGGCCGGCGGCGGAACCTCGACCGCCGGCGACGCCTGCGCCGTCGAACTCGGCGTAGCCGCTTCTTGAGAGCTGTCGGGCGTCACGTCGCTGCGCAGCGCGAGCCAACCCACCACGGCGACGGCCGACAGCGCGAGAACAGCGAGAACAGTCGTGGCGAGAGAACGGGCGCGAGCCATGTTCAGTTCCTAATGCAGCAAGAGGTGCGAGTTGTACGGTGCCAGAGCAATTTGTCTCACGCCTCCGGCGCGCGTTGCGCGCCGGAGGCGTGAGACAAATTGCTCTGGCGCCGTACAACAGATTAGTGCGCAACGCCGCGCCGTGTGCGCTCAGCGCTTCACGACCACGAGGCGCACTTCGCGCACCTCGCCTGGCTCGAGCTGCAGCTCGAGCGGAGACACGAGCTCGTAGCCGCCGCTGCGGACGAGCAGTTCCACCGCGCCGGCCGAGACGTACAAGTTCGCGAATTCGCCGTCGCGGCCGCTCACCCCGACGCGGCGAGACTCCGCGCCCGCGGCACGCGCGCGGATCGGAATCCGCCCGACCGGAACACCTGCGGCGTCCACCGTGACGCCGCTGATCCGCGCGCACTGGACGAGTTGGAAGTCGAGCGATCCGACTTCGCTGGGAAGCGTCACGTAACGAGGCTGAGCGCTGTCGTAGCCCACGGCGCCCACCTCGATCTTCCACTCGCCGGAGAGCAGGCCATTCAACTCGAGTGCGCCGTCGCCGACACGGCCAGCTGTTACGAGCGTGAAATCCTCTCGCCCCGGCGCGACTCGTGAACCAGCGCGCCGCATGAGACTCGCGCGCGCTTCAAAGGTGTTCACCGGGGCGCCGCGCGAGTCCACGACGCGTCCCTTCACGGAAGACGTCGGTTCGAGCCGGAAGAGCACGTCCTCGCGCAACTCGACGTGCTCGTAGATGGCCTTGTACAACAGTTCTTCCGACTCACGGCCCGTGTATTTGATGGACACTCGATGCTCCATGCGACGCAGTGCGCTGAGACGGAAGCGCCCCTTCTCGTCGCAGTCCGTCTGATTTCGTTGGCCGGGACCGGCTCCTCCGAGCGGTACGGCCGCGACACAGGCGAAGGAAGCTGGCTCTCCCGAAGGTGTGACGACAACGCCGGCTAGCACGCCACCCTCATCGAGCACGAACTGGACATGCTCGAGGCGCTGGCCAGAACCCAGCACTCCGAGCTTCACGCTCTCCGCGCGGTAGTGATCGTCCGACGTAGCCTCCAGCTCGAGCTCCACGTCCGTCGGTGCGCCGTAGAAGCGGAAGCTGCCGTCGGCTGCACTCCGCGTCGTGAGCCAGGCGGCGGCGTCCCAATCCTCCGGGTGCAGCACGACTTTCGCGTCGGCGACGGGGCTACCGTTCAGGTCGCGGACACGACCGCTCACCCACGCTCGCGGCGGGAGCGAAACCTCGACCTCATTCACGACTCCGGCTACGAGCGTCGGCAAGGCGTGCTCGAAGTTCTCGATGCCATCGACGTTCAGCCGGACCGCCTTGGCCGCGACACTGAGCGGCCCCAACTCGAGCGGCTGTCCGACGATGAAGTCCGCAGCGCCATCGAGCTCGTCCGCGTCCATCCATTCATACTCGCCGAACGATAACTCGCCGCTCAGCGGGGAGAGGGAAACGTCCGGTGCACCGTATGGAGCACGAACCGTCAGTCGAAGGCGCGCACCGATTTCGGGGCGCAGCACGACCACGGCGTCGCCTGCGTCAAGGTCGACACTCTCCGGACTCGCCAAGCGCAACCAGCGCCCTGCGACGATCACAGCGCACTCCTCAGAGTCCACTGGGCACGAAAAGCGAAACTTGCCCTCGTTGTCCACAGACACTCGCTCGATCTCGAAGGAACCGATACCGAACTCGGATTCATCGGTCGCGGCGCTCTCCTGGTAGCCGACGACGACCGTGAGCGCTTCGTCGCTGGGCGCGCCATCGGGCAGCACGACGAGACCTTCGAACCACTTCAACTCTCCACGCCGACGCGTCGCGCGGGGATCGCCTTCCTCAACCGGCGCGCGCGTTGCTTCGAGCTCGCCCGCGGAGTCAGGTGCGACGGACTCGATCGCTGCGACCATCGTCGGCTCTTGCGCGACCTCGCTGGAGGCGCCGGCGTCTTCTTTCGACACGGGCCGGACCTCGTCGCTTGGCGTTGAGCGCAGCTCGGCGGCGACGAACCATCCCGCGCTCACGAGCACGGCAAGCGCGAAGCCGAGCGCGAACACTCCCCTTCGCGAGCGTGTCCAGCCCAGCCAGGTTGTGCGAGCGATGCGAGGCACTCGAGTCCGCACAGTCTAGGCGAAGGCGCAGCACTCGTCGTGACTGCCCAGCCACGCACGCAAACCCGACGCTGTAGGCGCGACGTCGAGGGGCTCCGGCCCGTGTCGGCGGACCCACAAGCCACGCAGTCGAGCTCGACGCGCTCCTGACGGTTGTACGGTGCCAGAGCAATTTGTCTCACGCCTCCGGCGCGCGAGGCGCGCCGGAGGCGTGAGACAAATTGCTCTGGCACCGTACAACTAGCGCCGTACAACAAACTGGTGCGCAACGCCGCGCCGTGTGCGTTCAGCGCTTGACGAGCACGAGGCGCAGCACGCGCTGGTCGCCGGGCGCGAGCTGGAGCTCGAGCGGTTGTTCGAGACGTCAGGGAGCGTCGACCTGCATCGAGACGGCGCCGGCGGGCGCGGAGAGTTCGCGGGACTCGCCGTGTGCGTCGGTCTTGCACTAGGCGCGCGAATTCTTGGACGACGATACGCGGTTGTACGGTGCCAGAGCAATTTGTCTCACGCCTCCGGCGCGCGAGGCGCGCCGGAGGCGTGAGACAAATTGCTCTGGCACCGTACAAC
>JAEUHY010000024.1 GCA_016795325.1 Planctomycetota bacterium | reverse complement strand
AAAACTAAAAACTGTGTCATTTAGTCCTAAACTTGCGGAACTAGGCGTTCGACGTTAGAACCTCTCCGATCGGGACGACCGCCCGGCCGAGGGCGAGCTCCACGACCCCGTTTACGCGACCGAATCGAAAGGACCGCCATGGACGCAGGGCTGCGCGACTTCCTCGAGATCCCGTACGACAAGCTCGAAGAACTGAACTTGGGAGCGAAGACGCAGCGCATGGAGCGCGTCGCCGCCGACAAGGTCAAAGAGGAACGGATCAAGTACCTGCGCGACGAGAAGCGCATCAAGGCCGTGACCGTGTGCTTCACCGACCTCGAAGGTCGGCTGCACATGCTCGATTACGACAAGAAGTTCCTGCTGCGCAGCTACGACAACCTGACCTTCGACGGCTCTTCGATCCGCGGCTTCTCGCAGCAGGCCGAGAGCGACCTGCGTCTGGGCGTCGACTGGCCGGCCTTCTACTGGCTGCCCGCCGACATCTTCGGATCCGGCAAGGTGCTCGTGTTCGGCGAGGTCTTCGCGCGCGACGGTTCGATCTACGAAGGCGACATGCGCGGCCGCCTCAAGGGTTTCCTGCGCGACCTGCACGCCAAGAAGGGCCTGACCTGCTTCGCTGCGAACGAGATCGAGGGCTTCCTGTTCAAGGGTCGCGACGCCGAGCGCCGCTTCCCGGAGACCGGCCGCTTCGAGTACTGCTCGACGGGCGGCTACTACCACTCGCTTCCCAGCGATCCGCTGCGCAAGTTCATCGACGCCGCCGCTGAAGCGCAGCGTGCGATGGGCTTCGTCAACGAGAAGGACCATCCCGAAGTGGCCCCGAGCCAGTTCGAGATGAACTTCAGCTACTCCGAGGCGCTGATCGCCTCGGACCAGTACCAGCTCTACAAGCTGCTCTGCCGTCAGGTCGCGGCGACGATGGACATGACCGCGTCGTTCCTGCCCAAGCCGGTGGTCGGCATCAACGGCTCGGGCGCGCACACCAACATCTCGGTGGGCAAGGGCAAGACCAACCTGTTCTACGACGCGAAGGGCCAGGACGGCGTGTCGAAGCTCGCCTGGGATTTCGTCGACCGCATCCTCACCAGCGCGAGCGACATCTGCCTGGTGCTCAACCCCAGCGTCAACGCGTACCGCCGGCTCGACCCGCACTTCGAGGCGCCCAACCAGATCAAGGTCTCGGCCATCGACCGCGGCTCGATGATCCGCATTCCGCTGGGCAACGAGAAGAGCGCGCGCATCGAAGTGCGTTCGGTTGGCCCGGACGCGAACATCTACCAGACGCTCTACACGCTGCTGCGCACCGGTTTCGAGGGCCCGACCAGCGATCCCAAGGACGAGGCCAAGCGCACGCGGACGCGCTTCCTGCCCGACAACATTCAGGACGCGATCCGGCTGTTCAAGCAGAGCGAGTGGAACAAGACGTTGTTCGGCGAGAACGTCGCGTCGAAGTTCGCCGAGCTCAAGCTGGCGAGCGCCGAGCGCTGCCCCAAGTCGCTGGGCACGATGGTCAAGGCGTCCGAGGTGCAGTTCCACCACGAGGTCACCAACCAGTACCTCTGGAACCACTTCTAACGCTGCAGTCGGAGCGACTGCTCGCAACGCACTGCGCTTCTCGAGGCGCGTGCGCCGCTGCTGCGGCGCGCGCGCCTCTGCGTTTCCGCGCTGCTCAAGAGCTCGCGCGCGGCGTGCTCGAGCGCAGTGCGCGACGGGCGCTGCTCAGCGCGGCTTCCAGGTGGCTGCGTCGAAGATCGACCAGATGTGGACGATCCAACCCAGGAAGAAGAACCACATCACCGCGCCGAGCACGAACATGAGCGCTGCCTTCAGCAGTCGTCCCTGCACGAGTTGGCCCAGGCCAGGGATGAAGAAGCTGCAGATCGCAGCCAGCACGTTTCCAGTCGATCCTTGACCAGCCATGGTGAGTGCGCGCGAGGTTAGCTCGCACCGTCGCCCGCAGGAAACGCGCGCGCCGACAAACTCGCGGCGCAACTCGCCGTTGCGCGAGCGTCGAGCGCGACGGCGCCCCAGTCCGTGCGTTGAAGCGAGCGCCGCGCCCGCGGCGGTGTCGCCCGACATCGACGCGTGCGAACGCTATTCTCCGCGGCCCGCATGGAGCCGACGCCCCTTGACCCGCGTGCGCTCGGCGACGCGACGAGCGCTGCACGAGATTCGCGACCGCCGGCGGCGCACTACCTGCTGCTCGTCCTGCTGCTGGCGCTCGCGGCTTGGTCGCGCGTCGGGCTCGCCGGCCGCATGGCGCCGCAGCGACCCGAGCCGGACGCGTACCTCGCGCTCCAACTCGACGTGCTCACGCACAACGTGCCGAGCGGCAAGGTCGCGCGCGAGAAGGCCGAGCGCCTGTACGGCGCCTACCCGGACTTTCTGGTGCGCCCGCTGGCCGCGCTCACCGGCCCGGCCGCGTACGCCCGCGCTCCGCTCGACGCTCCGCTCGACGCACATCTCGAGGCGGCCGCGCGCCCGCTGGTCACCGTGCGCGCGTGGTGCGCTTGGATCTGCGCCGCCGGCGTGCTCGCAACCTACCTGCTCGCGCGCCAGTGGCTCGCGCCGCGCGCGGCGCTCGTGGCGGCTTCGCTGGTGAGTTTCAGCCTGCTGCACCTGACCTACTCGCACCAAGCGCGCCCGCACGCGCCCCACATGACCTTCGCGGCCTTGGCCTTGGCGGCCGCCGCGGGTTACGCAGCCAAACCGAGCGTCCTGCGCTTGGTGGCGGCGGGCGTCGCGTTGTGGGCCGGTTTCGCCAGCCTGCAGACGGGGTTGTTCCTCGCGCCGGCCTTTTGCGTCGCGCTGCTCGTGGCCCGCACCTCATGGCGCGGGAAACTGGCGGCGCTCGTGGTGCTGGGCGCGGCGTACGGGCTCGCCCAGCCGTTCCACGCCGGCGGAATCGAGTTCTCGAGCGAGGGGATCTCGATGTCGAACGACGGGCACGCCGTCGACCTCAGCGAACTCAACGGTCGCGGCGTGTTCGCCACCTGGAGCGCGCTGTGGGGGAACGATCCGGTGCTCTTGGTGCTCGCTCTGTTCGGCGTCGCGCTCGCCATCGTCACGGCCCGGCCGCCGAGCGGCGCGCCGCGCACCTGGCTCGTGGGCGCAGCGTATGCGGTCCCGTACGTCGCCTTCGCGCTGCTCAACGAGTCCACGCGCGACCGCTACCTCATCCCGCTCCTTCCGTGCCTCGCCATCGCGGCGGCGGTCTGCGTGGAGTCCGCGGCCCGACGCGCGGAACGTCGCTCGGAACTGCTCGGGGCGGGGCTGGTCCTCGCGGCGCTCGCGGCGCCCGTGCTCCACGGGTTGCGGTACGTGTTCGTGGCGCGGCGGCCCGACACGTTGCAACTCGCGGCTGCGTGGCTGGAGCGGCAGCCGAACGCAGACCAGGCGCGCATCGTCACCAGCCCCTACGTGGTCTTGCCGCTCGCCTGGCGGCGCGCCGCGCTCGACGACGCGCCGCGGCGCATCGCAGATCAATCCGCCTGGCTGACCTACCAACTCGAACTCGAGGGTGCGCCGGCGGCGACCGCGCTGTTCGACTTCACGCTCTTCACGCCGGCTCGCGAGGGGCGCGACGGCGACGAGGAGCAGTTGCGGGCGCGGCTCGAAGCTCTCGCGCCGACCTACGTCGTGCTGGAGCCCTCGCGGCGCCAGCGCTCGCTGCCTTGGCACGAGGCGTTCGAGCGGGTCGTCCGCGCGCAGGCCAAACGCGTCGCCTTGTTCGAACCCGACGGCGAGGACCCGCCGCGCGACGAGTTGTTCGAGTACGGAGATATCGTCGGCCTGCGCTCGCGCCTCTCCGGCGCACACGCCTTCGGTCCGCCGCTCGAGATCTACCTCTGGAATCCGCGCTAGCGAGGATTGCACTGGTGCGGACGCCGCGCTGCGCGCTCGGCAGCAGCCGCCGTCAGCAGATCCCGTCAGCAGATGCCGCTTTCGAACAGACTCGCGGCGATCAGGATCTCGTCGGGGCAGTCGTCCCGGCTCTCTGAGAGCCGGATCTCCAGCGCCGGGATGCCCGACTGCAGCGCGCACTGGTACACGCGCACCAGATCGAGCACGCGGTCTTCGAGGCGGCGGCCCGCGGGGGTCTGGAGCACGAAGTCCACCTTGCCGGCCGCGACACAGTCGACATCCACGCGCGGCAACTCCGCGGCGGAAACCTCGCGAATGCAGGCGCCGCGCGGTTCGGGATGGAACGTCGACCACGCGCGCAGGCCCCACAACTTGGCGCCGTCGTGCGCGCGCAACCGCCACTCGACGACCTCCATCGTCGGATTCGAGAGGTCGGGGCGCGGGAAGAGCGCGAGGCAAGCTCGGACGCGCTGCAGCTGCTCGAGGCGTGACCGCCAATAGGACGGATCGAGCAGCAACGGCGACGGAGCGCGTTTGCGAGGTGCCGTCATGAGTCGACCGGCTAGCCGAGAGCGGCTGCGGAACCGAACGCGCTGCGTGCGGGATTTCTGCGCGACGATCCGGCGGCGCCGTAAGTCGGTGGTAACCGGAAGCACTTTCCGGGCTCTCGAAACGTGACGGGCCTGTTCAGCGAGGCGCGGCCGTCACTATCATGCGCCCCTCACGCGCGCGGGACGCCCCGACGGGGTCCCGCGCCCTTTCGTCCCTACAGCGCGCGTCCCTGCCCCAGGGGCCCGTCAACGCGCGCAACCCACGCAGGACCTCCGCTCGCGCGGAGCCCTGGTCGCAGGAGTCGCCCCAACTTGCTAGCGATCGCCAGCCTCCTCGTGTGCGGGTTCGCCGCCGAGCCCGCGTCTGTTCCCGTTTCCCCCGCGATCGGCGCAGCCGCAGCGTTCCTCAACGCTCCCGCTTTTGCTCCCGCTTGCAGCGCCGAGGTCCCCGCCTTCGATGGCGACGGGTCCTTCGGCGGCCCAAGCGCCGGTCCGATCGTCGGTTCGAGCGCCGGGCAGGACCCGGTCGAGAAGGGCGACAAGCCCGCCGGAGACGAGCCCAAGGCCAAGGAGGGCGACAAGCCCAAGGCCAAGGACGCCGCCGACAAGGACAAGAACGGCAAGTCCAAGGACGACGAGAAGGACGAGAAGGAGGACAAGCCCAAGCCGAAGCCGACGCCGCCCAAGCCCAAGGGGCCGCCGCTGGCGGTGCGCGCGGACAAGCTCTACGTCCGACCGGACCGTGTTCTGGAAGGCGTGACGGTGCTCATCGAGGACGGGCGCATCGCGGCGGTGGGGACCGACGTGAAGGCGCCCGAAGGCGTGCGCACCCTGCAGGCCAAGGTCGTCACCGCGGGCTTCATCGACGGCTGGTCGTCCTTCGCGCTCGATCCCGCGGCGTTCGGGGATGAGCGCATCTCGCCGTCCTCGACAGCCCTCGACGCGGTCGACCCGTACGTCGACGCGCGCTGGGAGCGCGAGGTCCTGCGCGGCGGCGTCACGGCCTACCGCGTCCAGACCGCGCCGCGCACCCGCATCGGCGGCCTGGGCGCGGTGCTGCGCTTCCATCCGGGCAAGCTCGCCCACGAGTCGGCGCTCTCGAGCGACTGTTCGCTGGCGCTGACCCTGAGTTCGGCGCGCGGCGGCGACGACGTGTTCGAGCGCGCCGCGGACACCGAACGCGTGCTCGGCGCGATCGCAGACGGCTGGGCCTATCTGCAGGAGAAGAACGAGTACAAGCACGAACTCGCGGCCTGGGAGAAGGCCATCGCGGACAAGCAGAAGGAACTCGACGACGGCTTCAAGAAGGCCAAGAAGGACCGCGAGAAGGCCCAGGCGGACGCCAAGGACAAGGGCACGGAGTTCAAGGAGAAGGAATACAAGGAAGACAAGAAGCCCAAGGCGCCGCGCTACGACGAGGACCGCGAGGTGCTCGCGCGCGCCGCCAACGGGGAGCTTCCGGTGGTGGTCGAGGCGCACAGCGCGGTGCAGATCCGCGCGCTGCTCGAGTCGGCGCGCAAGTTCAAGCGCGCGCGGCTGGTGCTCGCCGGCGGCGCCGAGGCGCGCCGCTTCGCGAAGGAACTGGCCGAACTGCGCATCCCCGTGCTCCTCGCGCCGCAGCCGATGGGCTTCTACGTGGAGGGCGCGATCTCCAGCGGTGGGCTCGGCCTGGCCGCGGAACTCGAGGAAGCCGGCGTCGAGGTGCTGCTGGGCAGCGGCGGCGCGGACGGCCTCGCGTCGCGCGACTTGCCGCTCCTCGCGAGCCTGGCGGTCGGGCACGGGCTGAGCCCCAAGGCTGCGCTCGCCGCTCTCACGACGCGCCCGGCGCGTGTGTTCGACATCGCCGACAAGGTCGGCAGCGTCGAGATCGGCCGCGAGGCCGACCTGGTGTTGTTCGATGGCGAGCCCTTCGCGGCCGCCACGAAGGTCAAATCCGTGATCTGTGGCGGCGACCTGGTGGTCGAGGAGTGAGCGCCATGTTGTCTCTCGCCAAGTTGTCCCTCGTGACGTTCGCCTGCGCGGCTGCTCCGGCGCTGGGCGCGGCTCAACCGTCCGCTGCGCAGCCGACTCAACCTTTCGCGCCGCAGCAGGGCGAAGCCGCGTACGCCGTGTCGGCGCCGCACGTGCTCGTCGACGGCAAGACCGTGGTTCACGACGCGCTCGTGGTCGTCGAGAACGGCAAGGTGCGCGAAGTGCTCGACGCCAAGCAGAAGTCCAAGGCGGACGGCCTGCCGGTCGTGGCGCATGACGGTTGGATCAGCGCCGGCATGATCGCGGCGCGCTCGCACCTGGCGACGCGCGGCGAGGTCGAGGAGCCCAAGCGCGCGCTCAACCCGCAGGCGCGAATCCTGGACGTGGTCGACTTCGGCCACCCCGAGTTGCAGGCCGCGTTGCGCGCCGGCATCACGACGGTGGTGGTCGCGCCCTCGAACTCGAACTTGATCGCCGGCCAGAGCGCGATCATCAAGACGCACGGTCGCACGGTGCTGGACGCGGATGCGCACCTCGTGCTCGCTCCAGCGGCGAGCGCGCTGCGGCTCAACCGCGAGCCGACCAGCTACCCCGGGGCGATGGCCATGCTCGAGCGCGAGTTCGAGCGCCCGAGCGGCGCAGTCGCGGACGTCGCCGCCGGCAAACTGCCGGTGCTGCTCGAGGTCGAGGGCCGCGACGAGTTGGCGCGCGCGCTCGATTTCGCGGCCAAACACAAGCTCAAGGGCGCGCTCAGCCATGCGTCGCTCGCCGGCGAGCTCGCCGCCGACGTCAAGAAGTCCGGCTTGTCGGCGATCGTGGGCCCGTTCGGACCCGGGACCGCGCCGCGGCCGCTCGACTCGGTGCTCGCCCTCGCCAAGGAGAGTGTGCCGGTCGCGTTCGGCCTCGAGTTCGGCTCGGCGCCCGAAGAACTGCGCTGGTCGGCCGTGATGTGCGCCCGCCGCGGGCTCGCGAATGACCACGCGTGGAACGCGCTCACCTCGCACGCGGCGGCGATCCTCGGGTTGGAGAAGCGCGTCGGCACGCTCCGCGCCGGATGCGACGCCGACCTCGTGCTGTGGAGCGGTCCGCCGCTGGAGTTGACCAGCCGCGTCAAGGGCGTGTTCGTCGGTGGAGTCCACGTGTGGGGAGGCCAGCAATGACCCTGAGCGTTGTCACGTGCGCGGCCCTGCTCGCGCTGGTTCCGGTCCAAGACGACAAGTCCGCGAAGAACGAGCGCCGTTCGTGGACGATCACCGCCGAGCGCGTGTACACGGCGGCCGGTGACGCGATCGAAGACGGCGAGATCGTGGTGCAGGACGGCAAGATCCGCGCGGTCGGCAAGGGCGGCGGCGGCGACCTGAAGGCGTACGCGGTGACGCCGGGCCTGGTCGATCTGTCGATCCGCATCGACCAGGGCTTCCGCTCGGTCGAGCAGTCGAACGAGATCACGCCGCACGTGCGCGCGCTCGATTCGCTCGATGTGTACGACGAGGCCTGGCGACGCGCGGCCCGCGGCGGAGTGACCACCGCGATGGTGAGCGTGCCCGATCGCAACGTGATCGGCGGTCTGTCGGTCGTGCTGAAGACCGCGGGTGCGGTGCGCGCCGCCGAGCGCGTCGTGCGGCCGGACGCCGTGCTCTACGGCGCGATCGGCTCCGCTCCGTCCGCTTCGAACCACCCGGCCTTCGGCCGACCTGACGACTTCTACTCACGTCGCCCGACGACGCGCATGGGCGTCGAGTGGGAGTGGCGCAAGTCGTTGTTCGACGCCGCGGTTTCGCGCCAGGATCCCAAGCGCTCCGCGCCCGGCCACGAGCAGTTGCATGCCGCGCTCGACGGCAAGCTGCCGCTCATGATCGAGGCCTGGGCCTCGCAGGACATCCGCACCGCGGTGTTCCTGATCGAAGAAGCGCGCCGCGAAGGTTGGGGCAACCCGACGCTGATCGTCGACGCCGCCGCGGAAGCCTGGCGCGAGCCGCAGTTGCTCGTGCGCTCGAAGGCCGCGGTCGTGCTCCCGCCCTTCTCGCCCGAGGGTCGCACGCGCGACGGCGCGTTCTTCGCGCTCGACACCGCGGCGAAGCTCGCTGCGCTCGAAGTGCCGCTGGCGCTCTCGGGTCACAACGCGACCGACCTCGAGTCGCGTCTGTGCTACCAGCCGGGCTACGCCATGCGTGGCGGCCTGAGCTTCGACGCGGCGCTCGCCGCCGTCACCACGACTCCCGCGCGGCTCGTCGGAGTCGACGCGCGCGTCGGATCGATCAAGGCCGGCAAGGACGCCGACCTCGTGCTGTGGAGCGGCGAACCGTTCCAGCCCACTTCCAAGGTCATTGGCGTGCTCGTCGACGGTCGCCTGATCGTCGATCCGCGCCCAGGCGCGTCACTCGACGCGTCGCCTGACGCTTCGAACTCGAACAAGTAGCCCTCGAACAAGCCGCCCAACTGCGCCCGCCCCATACAGCGCCCGCCCCACCCAGCGCACCGACCAAGATGAAGCCCACCCAAACGACCTACGTTCGAGTCGCCGCCCTGCGCACCAGCGTCGCCGCCGCGGCCCTCTTCCTGTGCTCTGACGCCGCGCTCGCCGACGGCAAGCTCGCGATCAAGGCCGGCAAGATCGTCACTGCTCCCAACGCGCCCGTGATCGAGAAGGGCGTGATCGTGATCGAGAACGGCCGCATCACGGCCGTCGGCAAGGAGAAGGACGTGAAGATCCCCTGGGACGCGCCGGTCATCGACGCGCCCAAGGCGACGGCCTTCCCCGGCTACGTCGAAGCGCACAGCGCGCGCGGCATGGACCGCCCGAACGAGAGCCCGGACATCATCATCCCGTTCCTCACCGTGCGCGATTCGATCGACCCGGTGAACTTCTACTTCGAGGATTGCCTGCGCTCGGGGATCACCACGATCAACGTCCAGCAGGGCAACGATTGCATCGTGGCCGCGCAGGGCATGGTCGTGCGGCCCGTCGGGCTCACGATCGACGAGATGGCCGTGAAGATCCCGTCGGGGATCAAGATGTCGGCGGCCGCCCGCCGCGGCGCCTCGGCGCCGACGCAGGCCCAAGCCCTGCGCCGCGTCTTCAGCGATCTCCGGCGCTACCTCGATCAACTCGTCCAGGACAAGAAGGACGGCAGCGACCGTTCGCGCCGCGAAGCGCTCTACCAGGGACGCGACCTCGAGGGCGACAAGGCCAAGGGCCGCGCGATGGAAGGCGCCGCGTGGACGGTCAAGGGGCTCGAGCTGATCCCGCGCGGCGAGGTCGACGAGAAGCAGGAACCGCTGCTCGCGCTGGTCGAAGGCAAGATGCCCGCCTTCGTGTGGTGCGCCCGCCCGGCGGACGTGCACGTCGCGATCGAAGTGGCGCGCGACAACGGATTCCTCGCCAAGACGACGCTCGTGATCGACGCCTCGTGCTGGAAGGCCGCGGACGCGATCGCCGCCGCCAAGGTGCCGGTCGTGCTGCAGGGCAGCGTGTTGCACCTGGAGCCCGACCCGCTGACCGGCAAGGAGATCGAGACCTTCGTGCCGAAGGTCCTGCACGACAAGAAGATCCCCTTCGCGCTGAGCTCGGCCAACTCGAGCAACCAATCGCTGTGGTACCAGGCCGCGCTGTGCGTCGGCCACGGACTACCGCGCGCCGCCGCCCTCGAAGCCGTGACGAGCGCGCCGGCCAAGATCCTCGGCCTGGACAAGCGCGTCGGCAGCCTCGAAGTCGGCAAGGACGGCAACGTGCTCCTGCTCTCGGGCGATCCGCTCAGCGTCACGACCTGGGTCGAGCGCGTGGTGATCGAAGGCAAGGACGTGTACGACCGCTCGAAGGACGTGCGCGTGCAGCACCTGCTCGGCGGCAAGCAGCCGGCCAACACGGCCGCGATGAACGGCGAGATGCTCGATCCGAGCAAGGTCTGCTGCGACGGCTCGGATGAGAAGGCGCACGCCAAGCACCTCGAGGAGCAGCGCCGCGCGAAGGACAAGGGCGAGGGCGAAGACGCCAAGCCGGCCGATAAGAAGGACGGCGACAAGAAAGACGGCGAGAAGAAGGACGACTCGCACGACGGCCACAACCACGACGGCGCCGGGGAGCACCGCGAAGGAGCGCGTCAGTGAAGCAGGTCGGCTGGTTCCTGGCGGGCGCGCTGTCGCTCGCCGCACTCGCCAGCGCGAGTGAATCGCACTCCGAAGCGCCGGCCAAAGCCGGTCGCACGGTGTTGCTCAAGGCCGGCACGGTCCACACCGTCGACGCAGCGGGCGTGCTGCGCGACGGCGCCGTGCTCCTGAAGGACGGCAAGATCGCCGCCGTCGGCGTCGGGCTCGTCGCGCCTCCGGGCGCCGAGGTCGTCGACTACGGTCCGGACGCAGTGATCGTGCCCGGCCTCGTCGCCGCCAGCTCCAGCTACGGCGCGACGTTCGCGGCTTCCGCTCGCAGCGCGGACCCGTTCGTGCGCGCGGCGGATCACTTCGATCCCTATTCGCGCAACTACATCCCCGACCTGATGGGCGGGGTGACGAGCGTCTACGTGGCGCCGGCGCGCTTCCGCTTGATCGCCGGCCAAGCCGCGGTCGTGAAGCTCGGCAGCGGTGAAGGCGCGCTGCTCGACGACGCCAACGCGCTGCACGGCTCGATCACCGAGGAAGCCCGGCGCGTGCCGGGCTACTGGGATCCGCCGATCCCGGCGACGATCGAAAACGGCCTGGGCGTGGTGCAGCAGCAGCTGCCCGGATCCGCGATGGGCGCGGTCATGGCGCTGGAAGAGCTCGTGTCGATCGCCCGCGGCCGTCAGCCCGACAACGGCGCCTGGGGCCCCGACACCGCAGCCAAGCTGCGCGAGTTGATCGACGCGCGGCGCTTGTGGCGCATCGGCGCCGACAGCGACGCGGAGATCCGCGCGCTGGTCGACCTCGCTCGGCGCGAGAAGTTGCCCCTGTTCGTCGAGGGCGGCGGAGAGTCCGGCGGATTGGCCGCGGAACTCGCCGGCGCCAACGTCGGCGTGGTGCTCAAGGTCGACGTCGCCGCGCAGAGCGGCGGACGCGACCAGGGCAAGAGCAAGGACGCGCGCACTCCGCGCTACGACAACGCGGCGCGCCTCGCCGCCGCGGGCGTGAAGTTCGCGATCGCTCCCGGCGGCACGCTCCGCGCACGCGACCTGCGCTTCGCGGCGCAAGTGGCCTCGCGCGGCGGACTGAGCGCGGACGTGGCGCTGCGCGCGATCACCCTGGGCGCCGCCGAGGCGCTCGGGCTCGAGCGACAGGTCGGCAGCCTCGCCGTGGGCAAGGACGCCGACGTCTGCGTGCTCAGCGGTGCTCCGATGGCCGTGACCAGCGGAGTGGTCGCCACGTGGGTCAACGGCGAACTAGCCTGGAAGTCCGCCGGCGCCAGCGCGGTCGTGATCGAGGCGCAAGAAGTGCACCTGGGCGACGGCCACGTGCTGCGGCCCGGACAGGTCCTGCTCCGCGATGGTGTGATCGCCGAAGTCGGCGTGCGCGTGGCGCGTCCGGTCGGCGCGCGCGTCGTGCGCGGCTTCGCCGCGATGCCGGGCATGATCGACGCGCTCGGTTTCCTCGGGCTCGACGGTTCGCAGCAGACGCCTGCGACGGACTTCCCGCTCGCGAGCATCCTCGACGGCGCCGACCACGTCGACCGGCGCGTGGCGCGCGCGGGCGTGACGACCGTGCTCATGACGCCGCGCGGCGCACGGGAGACGGGCACGCCGATGATGGCCTACAAGCCCGCGAGTGAGAGCGACAAGCGGCAGGTGGTCGCCGACCCCGCGGCGCTGCGCCTCGCGTGGGCCGATCCCAACCGCTTGAAGTCGGGTGAAAAGGTGGTGGCGCTGCTCAAGCGCGCCGCGGACTACGACAAGAAGTGGCGCGAGTACGAGGAGGCGCTGAAGAAGTGGACTCCTCCGGCGCAGGAAGAGGCGGCCGAGCCGGATGCGCCCGCCGAGGCCGGCGAGAAGAAGGACGAAGCCAAGGAAGGCGACAAGAAGGACGCCGAGAAGAAGGACGAGGCCAAGGACGGCGACAAGAAGGACGCCGACAAGAAGGACTCGAAGAAGAAGGGCAAGGAAGAAGAAGAGGCCGATCCGCTGACGGGTCAGTGGGCGGGTCTGCTCGAAGAGTCCGAAGGTCTCGAAGACCGCGCCCTGCGGCTGCGGCTGGAGCTCAAGGAAGACGTCGTGACCGGCGCCGTGCGCTGCGACGCGCTGTCGGACACGTTGGTCGTGATCACGGGCTCGTGGTGGGAAAAGAAGCTCACCGCCGTCGGCTGGGGCTCGCGCGGCGCGCTGGCGCTCGAAGGCAGCGCCAAGGCGGGCAAGTTCGAGGGCACGCTCAAGCTCGGCGAGACCACCTACAAGTTCAGCGCGGACCGCGAGAGCAAGGACCTGCCGGTCGCCGGCCGCAGCGAGGTTCGCAAGCCGAAGTCGGACGAATCGAAAGAGCCCAAGGAGCCCAAGGGCAAGCCGCGTTCGCCTGGGATCGACGGCAAGCTCGAGCCCTTCCGCCGCGCGATGCGCGGCGAGGCGGCGATCGTTGTCGCGGTCGAGCGCGAGGTCGACATCCTCGCCTGTGTCGCGGCGTTCGAGCAGGTCGGGATCAAGCCCGTGCTCCAGGGCGCCGACGAAGCTTGGCGTTGCGCGGACAAGTTGCGCGGGCGCGTCGCCGGCGTGCTGCTCTCGCACACCGTGCTCGCGGTGGAGTCGGGCAAGGGCTGGAACGACCTGCGCAACCGCTACGCGGACCTCGCCGCGCACGGCATCCCGCTGGCTTTCCACAGCCTCGCCGAAGAAGGTGCGGCCGAGTTGCCGATGATCGCGGCCTACGCCGTGTCGCTCGGGTTCAGCCCCGACGTTGCGTTGCGCGCGCTGACCAGCGACGTGGCCACGATGATGGGCATCCACGCACGCGTGGGCCGGCTCGCGCCGGGGCTCGACGCCGATGTGCTGCTGCTCGACGGCGCGCCGCTCGAACCGGCGACCTCGGTGCTCAAGGCCTTCGTCGACGGCGAAGAGGTGCGCTGACGCCGATGACGCTCGCGGCGGTGCTCACGCTCGCGGCGGCTCTCGCGCCGCAGGAATCGCGCGCTCCCCAGGCTGGGGAGCGCGGCGGTCCGGGTTTGGCGCTCTTCACGGCGAAGGCGCTGACCGCGGCGTGGCGCGGGCCGCAGGTGATCGACAACGCGACGCTGCTCGTCCGCGACGGACGGATCGAGGCGCTGGGCGCGCGCGACGAACTCGCCGTCCCCGCTGGCTACGTGGTGCGCGACCTCGGCCAGCTGTGGGTGATGCCGGGCATGATCGACCTGCACAGCCACGCGGGCGGAACGCTCGACATCAACGATCTGGTGTACGTCACGCAACCGGAGTTGTCGGCGCGCACGGCGGTGCTGCCGGCCAACCCTGCGTTCCAGCGCGGCCTCGCCGCCGGCGTCACGGCGGTCCTGTTCATCCCCGGCTCGGGCTCGAACTGCGGCGGGACGGGCGTGCTGCTCAAGACCGGCCCCGAGAACTACGAGGACGCGCTGCTGCGCGACCCCGGTTCGCTGAAGGTCGCGCAGTGGGGCAACCCCGAGGACTTCGCGTTCGGCGTGGGCAAGAGCTGGGAGAACTACCACCTGCGCCACATGTTCCGCGAAGGGCGCGCCTATGCCGCGGCGTGGAAGGCGCACGAGTCGGGCAGTGCTCCGCAGCCGCAGCGCCGGCTCGAACTCGACGTGTTCCGCGACCTGTTCGCCAAGCGCACGCAGGTCTCGACGCACACGCAGGTCACGCAGGTCGTGATGATGACCCTGCTGATGATCCGCGGCGAGTTCGGACTCGACGTGTACATCGACCACGGTGAGTTCGGCGGCCACCGCATGGCCGCGCTCGCCGAGCAGATGGGCGTGCCCGCGATCCTCGGCCCGCGCAACGTCGAGACGATGAACCGCGGCATGATCAACTTCACCGGCGAGGCCCCCGAGCGCTTCCAGGGCATCGCCGCCGGCTACCAGGAGCTCGGTCACTCGATGATCGGCTTCAACACCGACTCGCTGCCCTTCCCGGGCTTCACGCCGTCCCTCGAGGACCTCCCCACGCAGGCGGCGCTCGCTGTGTACTACGGCTTCGATGACTCCGAGATGTCGACCGTTCGCGGACTGACGATCGTCCCCGCGAAGACCGCCGGACTCGACCATCGGATCGGCAGCCTCGAACCGGGCAAGGACGCCGACCTCGTCGTCCTGCACGGGTCGCCCGCGGACCCGCGCTGCGCGGTCGAGGCCGTCTACGTCGAAGGCCGCAAGCTCTACGACACGTCGAACGACAGGAGACGTTGGTGATGCAGATCGACCGCACGTTGCGCGCCGCCCTCACGCTCGGCGCGCTCACCTTGGCCGCTCACGCGCAGAACGCGCTCGCGCCGCGCACGCTGACGCCGCCGGATCCGGCGCGCTCTGCGTACCTGGTCGACGATGCTCCGCCCGCTCCGGGCGCAGTCGGCGGGCCTGGGCTGGCGCTGATGGTGAGCAAGGCGCTCACCGTGATCTGGAACGGGACGCAAGTCGTCGACAACGCGCTGATCCTCGTGCGCGACGGTCGCATCGAACTCGTTGCTCCGCGCGGCGACGCGGGCGTGCCCGCCGGCTATGTCGTGCGCGACTGCGGCGCGCTGTGGGCCATGCCGGGCATGATCGACCTGCACTGCCACGTCGGCGGGTCGATGGACATCAACGACATGGTGTACGTCACCAATCCCGAGCTGCGCGTGCAAGCCTCGGTGATTCCCGACAATCCCAACTTCCAGCGCGCGATCGCCTCGGGCGTGACGAGCGTGCTGTACATCCCCGGCTCCGGCACGAACTCGGGCGGTCAGGGCGTGCTGCTCAAGACGGGCCTGCCCAACTACGAAGAGTCGGTCATCCGCGATCCGGGTTCGCTGAAGGTGGCGCAGTGGGGCAACCCGGAGCGCTGGGGCTTCGGGGTCGGCAAGACGTGGGAGAACTTCCACCTGCGCGACATGTTCCAGCAGGGCCGCGCCTACGCCGCGAAGTGGAAGGCCTTCGAGGACGGCAAGGGCCCCAAGCCCGAGCACGATCCGCGCCTGGACGTGTTCCGCGAGCTGTTCTCGCACCGCACGCAGGTCTCGACGCACACCCAGGTCGCGCAGGTCGTGATGATGACGATCCTGATGATCCGCAAGGAGTTCGGGATCGACGTGTACATCGACCACGGCGAGTGGGGCGGCTACCTCTACGCGGAGCTCGCCAAGGAACTCGGCGTGCCGGGAATCATCGGCCCGCGCAACGTCGACGTCGCGCGCACCGGCCCCGGGCCGTGGGGCGGCGCCAACCCCGAGAAGATGACCGCCATCGCGGGCGAGTACCAAGCGCGCGGCATGGAGATGGTCGGCTTCAACACCGACTCGCCCGTGATTCCGCAGGAAGAGCTGTTCCTCCAGTCGGCGGTCAACGTGCGCTACGGCTTCAAGAACGACGACGCGCAGGCCGTGCGTGGCCACACGATCGTGCCGGCCAAGACAGCCGGGATCGACAAGCGCGTCGGCAGCCTCGAGCCCGGCAAGGACGCGGACATCGTGATCCTCAGCGGCGACCCGAGCGATCCGCGCACGTCGGTCGAGATGGTCTTCATCGAAGGGCGCAAGGTGTACGACACCGCGCGGGACGTGCGGCGCTTCTGATGCGACCGGCGGGCGCGAGTCACGGGGCGGTGGTGAGCAGCGGCTGGTCCGCGCTCGCCGCCTCGTTGCTGTGCGCCACGTCGTTCGCGCAAGCTGGAAGCTCGCTCGCGCGAGCGGGCGCCGCCGCGCCGGCGCAGTCCAGCGCCGCGGCGACGACGCTCTCCGCTCCCAAGCCTGGCGAGGTCGGCGGCCCTGGGCTCGCCGTGCTCGCCGCCAAGGCGCTCATTGCCTCCGACACCGGGCCGCAGGTGATCGACCACGCGCTCCTCACGGTGCGCGACGGCCGCATCGAAGCCTGTGTCGCGCGCGAGGGCGCTGCAGTGCCCGCCGGCTACGTCGTGTTCGACGTCGGCTCGCGCTGGGTCATGCCCGGGATGATCGACCTGCACAGCCACATCGGCGGCTCGAGCGGCGACATCAACGACATGGTCTTCCAGACCAACGAGGGGCTGCGCGTCGCGCCGACCGTCGTGCCGCGCAACGAAAACCTGCTGCGCTGTCTCGCCGCGGGCGTCACGAGCGTGCTCTACATCCCCGGCTCGGGCACCAACATCGGTGGGCAGGGCGCGCTGATCAAAACCGGTCTCGACAACTTCGAGGAGACGGTCATCCGCGATCCGGGTTCGATGAAGGTCGCGCAGGGCGACAACCCGACGCGCTGGGGCTACGGAATGGGTCGTTCGATGATGAACTACCACATCCGCGGCACGGTGCGGCGCGGGCTTTCCTACGTGCGCCAGAACGAGGCCGATCCGCTCGCGCGGCCCTACGACCCGCAGTTCGAGGTGTTCCGCGCGCTCGCCAAGCACGAGACGCAGATCTCGACGCACACGCAGATGTACCAGCTCGTGCTCAACACGATCACGATGCTCAAGGGCGAGTTCGGGCTCGATGTGTACATCGACCACGGCGAGTGGCGCGGTTTCCTCGCGGCCGAACTCGCCGAGCGCGCTGGGGTCGCAGCGATCGTCGGACCGCGCGAAGTCGACTGGCCGGGCGGCCGCAACGGCGACCCCGACGGCCGCGTGCTCTCCTGCGCCGGCGAGTACCAGCGCCGCGGCCTGAGCCGCATCGGCTTCAACACCGACGCGCCCGTCGTGCCCGCGGAAGAACTGGCGAACCAGGCCGCTTCCTCGGCGCGTCTGGGCTTCGAGACCGCGGCGATGCAAGCCGTGCGCGGCCTGACGATCGTTCCCGCCGTCGTCGCCGGCATCGACGACAAGGTCGGCAGCCTCGAGCCCGGGAAGCACGCGGATTTCGTCGTGATCAGCGGCGATCCGGTCGACCCGCGCAGCGTGATCGAGCGCGTCTACATCGAAGGCCGCGAGGTCTACTCCAAGGGCGTCGGAGGCCGGCCGTGGTGAGCTTCGCCGCGTGGACCCAAGCGCACGCCGCGTACGTGCTCGCCGCGTTGTTCGCGCTCGGCGCGGGCAGTTGCGCCGGCACGCGCGCGAGCGACGTCGGCGGCGCCGAGCGCTCCCAGGCTGGGACCGGCGTGGTGCGCGAGCTGGCCGAAGGCGAGCAGGGCTTCGCGCTCGTCGTCGGCAAGCTGCTGACGGTCAATGACAACGACGACGTCTTCGAGCCCGGCATGCTCGTCGTGCGCGGCGCGACGATCGACTACGTCGGTCCGGTGATCGATCTCCCTGCGGGCTACGAGCGCTTCGACGCGCCGTTGTGCTTCGCGGCGCCGGGCATGATCGACTTGCACTCGCACGTGCAGTCGAGCGGCTTCGGCGACCTCAACGACATGGTCATCGCGCTCAACCCCGAGTACCGCAGCTCGCCGACCGTCGTGCCGGGCAATCCGAGCGTGCGCCGCGCCTGCGCGGGCGGAGTGACCACGCTGTTCGGCATCCCAGGCAGCGGCACGAACAACGGCGGTTTCGGCGTGCTCTACAAGACGCGCTGGGATGCGAACTACGAGGACTGCGTGTTCGCCGACCCGGGCGGCATGAAGGTCGCGCAGGCCTACAACCCCGAGCGCGGCGCCGACCTCGGCGCCACGCGCGCCGGCATGGCCTGGAACCTCGAGCGCGCCAACAAGCTCGCGCTCGCCGCCAACCGCGACGGCCGCGACGTGTTCGCGCTGCGCAACCTGCAGAAGGTGCTCGCGCGCGAATTGCCGCTCTTGATCCACACCGCGGGAAGCGACGCCTGCCACACGACGATCTCGATGTGGGGCGAGCGCTACCCCGTGCGCGCCGTGCTGAGCCACGGCTGCTTCGACGGCTGGCGCGTCGCGCCCTACGCCGCGCGCGTCGGCATGCCCGTCAACCTCGGGCCGCGCACCTTCGACTGGCGCTCGTCGATGGAGGGCCAGATCATCGGCACGCCGCAGCGCTACGAAGCCGCCGGCGCCGCGCTCATCTCGGTCAACACCGACGCGCCCGTGATGCCGCAGGAGGAGTTGTTCCTGCAAGGCGCCATGGGCGCGCGCCTGGGCGCGAACTCGTACACGATGCTCAAGGCGTGCACGCTGAATCCGGCGCGCTCGTTCGGGCTCGACGACCGCCTGGGGAGCCTCGCTCCCGGCAAACACGCCGACATCGTCCTGTGGCGCGGCGCTCCGCTCGATCCGCGGGCGCGCGTCGACTTCGTGTGGATCGAAGGCCGCCTCGAATACGACCGCGAGCGCGACGGCCAGCGCTTCTGACCGTCCATGCACGCGCAGCGACAACCATCATGAGACTCAATTCCCTCTTGCTCTCCCTTGTGCCGGCCGCGCTCGCGTCCAGCGCCTTCGCCTTCGACCTGCAGGCGATCCGCGTCGGGCGCGCCGAGACCGTGAGCCACGGCGTCATCGAGCACGCGGTCGTGCTCGTCGAGGACGGCCGCATCGTCGCGGTCGGCCCCGACCTGCCGATCGAACGCGGCATCCCCGTCGTCGACCGGCCCGAGTGGACCGTGATGCCCGGGCTCGTGCTGCCGTACTCGCGGCTGGGCCTCGACGGACGCGCGGGCGCCGACTTCACGCCCGAGGTCAGCCCGTCGCCGGAGATCCTGCCGCGCGCCGAGGAGTACGAGGAGGTGCTGAGCTACGGCATCACGACGCTCGGGCTGTATCCCCCGGGCAACGGCGTGCCCGGCCAGGCCGTCGCGATCCGCCCCAAGGGCGAGACGCTCGAAGAGATGCGCATCAAGGAAGGCGCATACCTCAAGGTGTACTTCCGCGCCGACGCGCGCTCGAAGAAGACGGTCAAGGACGCCTGGGCCAAGGTCGACGAGCACGACGAGAAGGTCGCCAAGGCGAAGGAGAAGTGGACCAAGGATCAGAAGGGCAAGGGCGCGAAGACCGAGGAGAAGAAGGACGAAGCCAAGCCCGACGAGAAGAAGGACGAGAAGGCCGCCGATGCGAAGGGCGCTGACTCCAAGGCCAAGGAGTTCGTGCCGCCGGCCGCCGATCCCAAGGTCAAGCCGTTCCTGCGCGTGCGCGACGGCAAGATGCTTCCGCTCGTGTCGATCTCGTCGGCCGCTGACTGGGCGCACTGGCTCGACGCCATCGGCGAGCGCAAGTTCGACTTCGCCCTGCGCGTGGTGATGCAGCGCGAACTCGACCTCTACGAGGTCCACGACGAGATCGTCAAGCGCAAGTGCATGCTCGTGATGGAGCCCGAGCTCAGCTACACGACCGCCACGATGCGCCAGCGCAACCTGCCCGCCGAGTTCGCCAACGCCGGCAACAAGGTCGTGCTGATCCCGCGCGGCGAGGACCTCGCCTCGCACGAAACCTGGCGCGCCGACGTCGGCGAGATGGTGAAGAACGGCATGAAGCGCGAAGACGCGCTCAAGTCGATGACGGTCCACGCGGCCGCGCTGATGGGCCTCGACAAGGACTACGGCACGCTCGAGAAGGGCAAGGTGGCGAACCTCTTGTTCTTGAACGGCGATCCGCTCGAACCTGGAACCAAGGTGGTCGCTGTCATGCTCGACGGCGCGTTCGTTCACGGCGAGGTGCGCCAATGAAGTTCTCCACGATGCTCGCGCGCTCGGCGCGCACCCTGGCCGTGGCGGCGCTCGCCGTTCCGGTTTTCGCTCAGGATCCCGCCGGTGGCGAAGGCCAAGCGGGCGGCGCCGCCGGCGCTGACGCAACCAAGAAGGACGAGGGCGAGTGGTTCGCCGTCGTCAACGGCGACGTCTACAGCGGGACCGGCGCCGTGCTGCGCGGCGCCACGGTGCTCGCGCGCGGCGGCGTGATCCGCAAGATCGGACACGACCTCGAGATTCCCGCCGACGCCAAGGTGCTCGACGCGCAGGGACTGCGCATCTACCCCGGCCTGGTCGCGCTGAACGCGCGCGGCATCGCCAGCCGCTTCGGCGGCGGTGAGTTCGCCGACACCTTCGATCCCTACAGCCAGAACCTCGTGCTCGCGCTCGCCGCGGGCATCACGACGGTTTCCGACTCGGGCGTGGCGGTCAAGCTCAAGCGCCGCGAGGTCAAGGGCGTGGTGGTGCGCGAGCGCTACCAGAGCACGCTGAGCTACAGCTCGGCCGCGCCGCGCGGCAAGAGCGAGCTCGACGCCAAGTTCGAGGCGGCGGCGCGCTACCTGCGCGACTACCGCGACTGGGAGGAGCAGAAGAAGACCAACAAGGATCTCAAGGAGCCGGCCGCCCGCGGAGTCGATCCGACGATCCGCTCGATCCTCGAGAACCGCAGCATGGCGCGCTTCAACGCCGCCAACCGCTCGGACCTGCTTGGCATCGCGCGCCTCGCGCAGAAGTACAAGTTCCGCCCGATCATCGAGGGCGCGCTCGAAGGCTGGACGGTCGCGGACGAGTTGGGCCGCGCCGGCGCCTACGCCGTGGTCGTGCCGCGCGCGCGGCGCGACAAGAGCGAAGAACTGCTGCGCGACGGCGGCTCGAGCATCGAGAACGCAGCCATCCTGCACCGCTCGGGTGTGCAGGTCGCGATCCAGGCGACGAGCACGTTCATCGACCTCGGCGGCATCGCCGGCCGCGACGTGCTGCACTTGCCGATCGAAGCGGGCTTCGCCGTGCGCGGCGGCTTGCCCGAGCAGGCGGCGATCGAAGGCATCACGATCGTTCCGGCCCGCATCCTGGGCGTCGAGCACCGCATCGGCTCGATCGAAGTCGGCAAGGACTGCGACTTGATCCTGCTCGACGGCGATCTGCTGCACTACCAGGCGCTCGTCCAGTACACGGTCGTCGACGGCAAGCTCGTCTACGAGAAGGACAAGGAGCTGTACTACGCGCACATCCGTCCGCGCCCCGCGGCGCAACCGACGGACGCGCCGGAGGCGCGGCGCGACAAGGGCGAAGAGAAGCCGGCCGACGACGACACGCCGACCGAAGGCGGCGACGAGAAGCCGGAGGGCAAGCCCGCGGAAACTCCCGAGGACAAGCCCAAGGACGGCGCGGCCGACGAAGCCGTCGACGAGGGCTGAGCGGGTCGAGCGGCGGCGCGATGCGCGCGGATCCATGCGGCGCGGCCGGGAGCGAATCCCGGCCGCGCCGCTGTGTTGGAAGCGCCGCTCTCCGTTTCGAACGAGGCGCCCGCTCCGGGCGTGCGACGGGGCGCAGCTGTTGCAGTTTGGCTGCGGCGGCTGGGGACAGTGGGGGTGTCGCTGCGTATGCTGTTCGCTCCCCCGATGATCCTGCGTGATCTCCTGCGGCTGCTCGGATCGGCGAAGCGCGACGGGCGCAACCTCACGCACGACGAGGCCTACCGGGCCTTCGAGCTGATCCTGGCCGAGTCGCGCAGCGACATCCAAGTCGGCGCATTCCTCATCGCGCTGCGCTGGAAGGGCGTCACGGTCGAGGAACTGACCGCCTTCGCCGAAGCGGCGCGCGCGCACGCGACGATCCCCTGCCGCGGCATGCAGGATCTGGTCTGCGTCTGCCCGCCGCAGGATGGACTGGAGTCCCACGCACCGCTGGAGGTCGCCGCCGGATTGATTGCGGCCGCCGCGGGCTTGCGCGTGCTCGTCATCACGGACCGCTGTGTGCCGCCCAAACGCGGCCTGACGGCGGCCAGCGCGCTCGAGCGCCTCGGGCTCGACATGACCTGGGATCCGGCCGAGGCCGAGGACTGGGTCGCCAAGGCGCGCTTCGCGGTCGCGTCGTCCTCGGGGATCTTGCCCGCGCTCATGGGACTGCGGCGCGTGCGCAGCGAGATCGGCGTGCGCACGCCGATCGCGACCGTCGAGAAGCTCATCGCGCCGCGCAACGCCGCGATCGTGATCGGCGCGCAGGCCGGGCCGGTGCTCGGCATGGCCGTCGAGGTGTTGCAGGCGCTCGGCCATCCGCGCGGCATCGCGATCCAAGGGCTCGAAGGCGGAGTGATTCCCGCCGTGTCGCGCCGCTCGCGCGGCATCGAGCTCTCCGGCGGTTTCCAGACGCCGCTCACCGTCGAGCCTTCCGACGTCGGGATGAGCGCGCCGCTCGAACCGGACCTGCCGATGTTCGGGCCACCCGACGAGGGCTACGGCTCGGGCGACAACCCCGCGCTGACCAAGGCGAGCGGCGACCTGACGCTCTCGGTGCTCTCGGGCGAGCACGGGCCCGCGCGCAACGCGGCGCTGCTCGGCGCCGGCTTGATCCTCAAGGCCGGCGGCAAGGCGCACACGCTCGCCGAATGCGTGTCGCTCGCGGTGGAAGCGCTCGACTCGGGCGCGGCGCGCGACGTCGTCGCGCGGCTCAAGAGTCTGGCGTAGCGCGGCGAAGGTCTGGCGCAGCGCGGTCGGGTCGGTCGAGGCGCCTCGAGCGGCCAGGCGTGCGGCGGCGAGCGAGTGGGGGTGTCGCGTCGCGCGCGGGTTCGTCTCGCTCGCGGTTTGGCGTGCGGACGTACCACCGCCTCGGCCCGAGCGCGCGGCGGCAAGAAAGTTGGTTTTGCGGTGTGCACACGGGCGCGGGGCGCCTCGTGAGACGGGCCGACGCGAGCGATGTCCGCTCGCCCGGATCCGCACGCCCCATGCACCACCTGCTTTCGAATTGTTGCGCGCCCCGCGCGCGCCTTGCGCTCGCCGCCTGCCTCCTCGCGCCGGCCGCTTGGTCCCAAAACCCCAACCTGCGCGCGGTGTCGCTCGACACCAGCGGCGTCGTCGGCAACTGGCAGGCGCTGTCCATCGGCGGCGCGCTCCAAGTCGACGTCGAGAACTCAGGGCTCCAGCCCGCCGCGCAGAGCTTCGACGTGCTCGCCTTCGACGACGTGGATTTTGACGGTCTGTACAGCGCCGGGATCGACAGCGTTCTGGGCGTTGCGAGCGTCGCCGGATTGGGCGCGGGCGCGCAGCTGGGCGTCAGCATCCCCCTGGGCGGCAACGTCCGGTTCCGCGACGACGTGATCCACGTGCTCGTCGACAGTTCCGACGCCGTGCTCGAAGACGACGAGTCCGACAACGTCAGCGACTCCGGTCTCGACTGCGCCAGCAGCGCGCCGCCCGGCGCCATCACTCCGATGCTGCAGTGGTCGTGGACCTCGAGCGCGGTCGAACCCGCGTCGCTCAGCGTGATGATGACTCCGGTCGTGATGGACATGAACGCGGACGCTGTCCCCGACATCGTGTTCGGCTCCACGGACTCGACCGGCGGCGGCCTCGTCGAGGTCGGGATCCTGCGCGCGCTCGACGGCGCGACCGGCGCGGAGCTGTGGACCGTGACCGATCCGTCGCTCTTGCTCAACGTGGCCTTCAACATCGCGGCCGCGGACATCGACGGCGACGGGCTGCCCGAGATCGTCGCCGCCGACGCGAGCAACACGCAGCTGGTGTGCTTCGAGAACGACGGCAGCTTCAAGTGGCGCAGCGCCGTGCTCGAGGCGCAAGACTGGGGCTCGGCGGCGATCGCGGATCTCGACGGCGACGGTCAAGTTGAGATCGTGACCGGTCGCCAGGTGCTCGACAGCGCGGGCAACTTGCTGTGGACCGGGCTCGGCGGCGCCGGAACGATCGGCTCGGGCGCGCTCTCGATGGTGTGCGACTTCGACCTCGACGGCGTGCAGGACGTCGTGGCCGGGAACACGGTCTACAGCGCGAACGGCGCCGTCCTGTGCGACGCGCCGCTCTTGCCCGACGGCTACAACGCGGTCGCGAACTTCGACGGCGACTCCGAGCCCGAGCTCGTGCTCGTCAGCAACGGCGCGTTGTGGTTGCTCGAGCGCGACGCGCTCACGCCGACGCAGCTGTCGATCGTCTGGGGCCCGGTGCTGCTCGTCGGCGGGGGCGGAGGCGCACCGACGGTGGCGGACTACGACGGCGACGGCCTGCCGGAGATCGGCGTCGCGGGCGCCGCGGCCTTCGAGGTGTACGAGCACGACGGCACGTTGCGCTGGCAGTCCGTGACGCAGGACAGCACCAGCTACCGCACGGGCTCGTCGGTGTTCGACTTCAACGGCGACGGCGCCGCCGAGGCGATCTACCGCGATGAACTCAAGCTGCGCATCTACGACGGCTCGAGCGGCGCCGTGCTGTTCGAGACGCCGATGAGCTCGTGCACCTGGCACGAGTACGTGCTCGTCGCCGACGTCGACGCGGACGGCAACGCCGAGATCGTCGCGGTCGCCAACGACAACTGCGGCTTCGGCACGCAGCGCGGCGTGTACGTGTTCAGCGATCTGAACGACGACTGGGTGCCGACGCGCCGCGTGTGGAACCAGTACAGCTACCACATCACCAACATCGACGAGTCCGGCGCTGTCCCTACGTTCGAGAACCCCAGCTGGCTCTTCCCCGCCGGCGCGCCGTTCAACAGCTACCGCCAGAATCAACTGAGCACGACGCAGCTCGCGGCTGCTCCCGATCTGACGGCGAGTTTCCTGCGGCTCACGCCCGTCGGCGCGCCCGACACGCTCGTCGCGCGCATCGGCAACGGCGGGTCGTTCTTCGTCCCCGCCGGCGTGTCGGTGTCGTTCTACGACGGTGATCCCAACGCCGGCGGAACGTTGCTCGGCACGGTGGCGACGAGCGCTCCGCTAGCGCCGCGCACCTACGAAGACGTCGCGCTGCTGCTCGGTTACGCGCCGAGCAACGTGTGGGTCGTCGCGGACGACGCCGGTCTGCTCGTCGGTTCGATCGACGAGTGCGACGAACTCAACAACACGTTCGGCATCGCCGTCGACCCGGTGACGTACTGCACGGGCAAGCTCAACTCCGCGGGCTGCGTTCCGACGATCTCGACGAGCGGCTTGCCGAGCGCTTCGGCGACGAGCGGCTTCGTCGTGCAGTGCAACGCCGTCGGGAACAACAAGTTCGGATTGCTCTTCTATCGCGCTCCGGGCGTACGCAGCGCGGCGCCGTTCCTGTGCGGCACCCTGTGCGTCGCCACGCCGGTGCAGCGCACCTCGATCCAGTCCTCGGGCGGCAACGTGGGGCCGAACGACTGCTCGGGCGTGTGGAGCCTGGACATGAACTGCTTCGCGAGCGGAGGCTGCGGGCCCGCAGTTCCCGCGCCGGCGCTGCTCGTGCCCGGCACGCAGGTGAACTGCCAGTTCTGGGGCCGCGACGCCGGCGCGCCGCCCTGCAACGCGCAGCTCTCCGACGCGGTCGAGTACTTCGTCTTGCCCTGAGGCCGCCCGTCCGCAGGCGGCGCCCAACGCGCTCCGCAAGGGTCTTCGACCCGCGCGGAGCGCGGCTTTTTGCCGGGCAAAGCGCCTGTTTTCGCCCGGCGCTGTCCTTCAAGGGTCGAAGCGCGCGCGGCGATGTCGTAGAACCACCCCATGCCCGAACTCGATCCGTTCCGGGAGAGCAACTGGTCGGCGGCGCCGATCCGCGACCTGGGCCTGAAGATCGAGGGCACGCGGCTCGAGCCGGTGCTCGCAGAGTTCGAAACCGAGCGCGAGCGTTTGGGGCTGCGCGTCAACCCGCGCTACTACCTCTCGACGGACTGGGGCGTCGTGACCGACACGGTCGCGATCGCGATCCCGTTCTACCTGGCGCGGCCCGAGCTCAGCGAGTTGCACGCGCAGCACGTGGGCTTGATCGAAGGCGACGGGCGGCGCGCGTTGCTCGGTTACCTGCGCCACGAGTTCGGGCACGTCGTCAACTACGCCTACAAGCTCTACGACGAGGGCGAGTGGGTGCGGCTCTTCGGGCCGATTACCAAGCCGTACCTTGAGGAGTACCACCCCGCGCCGTTCTCGCGCCGTTTCGTGCGTCACCTGCCGGGTTGGTACGCGCAGAAACACCCCGACGAGGACTGGGCCGAAACCTTCGCGGTGTGGATGACGCCCGGGCTCGACTGGCGCGCCGAGTACGCCGAGCTGCCCACCGCGCTCGCCAAACTCGAGTACTGCGAACGCACGCTCGCCGCGTTGCGCGAACGCGAGCCGCTGGTCACGACCGTCGAGACCGAAGAGCCCGTCGAGTCGCTGACCTTCTCGGTCGACGAGCTCTACAAGGGCGCGCTGCAACCTGCGGAAGTTCCGCGCGGGCTCGACGGCGCCTTGCGCGCGATCTTCGACGAACTCGCGGCCGACGAGCCGCCCGAGCGCGCGGACTGGCGGCCGGCGACGCAGCTGATGCGCGAACTCGAGCGCCCGCTGGTCGCTTGCGTCTTCCGCTGGACCGGGCACTTCCCCGAGCGCACGCGCCTGCTCGTGCGCCGCCTCGCCGTGCGCTGCGAAGAGCTGGGCCTGAGCTATCCGCCCACGCGCCGCTCCGAGGCCGAGATGGCGATCACGACCTTCGTGACGACGCTGGCGATGAACTTCGTGGCGTCGGGCGACTACGAGCCGTAGCGCGACGACGGAGTCGGCCGTTCGGTGAGTTCGAGTTCGTGCGAGCCGCAGCGGTGCTCCACGAGCCAGGCGCGAAGTTCGGGCGTGTCGGACGCGGCCAAGGCGACGACCACCTGCGCCCAGCCGGGCGCTGCTGCGGCCAGGTCGGCGGCGGAGAGCGTCGCGGGGCCGCGCGGGTGCGAGTGCCAGGCGCCGACGACGTCGAGCCCCTGACGCTCGACCTCGAGCGAGAACGCGAGGTGATCCTCGGGGTGCACTTCGAAGGCTCGGTGCGCGTCCGCAGCGACGTTGCGAGCTAACCGCACGTGCTCGACTTCAACACGCTCGCCGCGGCGGCGCCCGAGCAGCAAGCCGCAGGCTTCGTCTGGTGCTGCGGCGCGCGCCCAGGCGATGAGCTGCAGGCGCGACTCGGCCGAAAGCTGCAGTCGGTTCGGGTTCGGAGTCTTCGAGTCCATCCTGCGCGTGCGCTTTGCGCCACCGCCAGAAGTTATCCGCAGTGCGGCGGAGTTCGTGCGCGTGGAGTAGCCTCCACGAGAGGGGAGAAACGATGGACAAGCCGCACTTCGTTCGCCGCTGGGGCGTGTTCGGCGTGTGCGTGCTCGCCGCCGCGACATGCTGGTTCTCCGTGCACGTCCTCCGGCTCGCGCCGTTCGCGCTGGCGACGGCGTACGACGACGTGCTGTGGCGCGTCGACGCGCGCTGGGGACCTGTAGCGAGTGTTTCGGACGCCGACGGCGATGGCCTAGCGGACTTGATCGCCGTGCGCGACGACGGCGCGGCCTCCGTGCAGCGGCTCGAAGTGCTTTCCAGTCTCGATGGCCGCGCTCTGCGCACGTTGTGGAGAGCGAGCGGGCCCGACGAGCGGGTCGAACGGTTCGTCGCGCTCCGCAGCCGGAGTGCATGCGAGCCCACTCTCGTCGCGTTCACGGTCGGGACCAAGGGCGCGCCCAGCCGTGTCGAGGTGGTGTGCGCGAGCACGGGCGCGCCGCTCGAGCGCATCGCTGCGTCACCGGGCGCCACATCGGTCGGCTGCGCGTTGGCGTGCATTCCCGATCTCGACGGCGACGGCGTCGACGAACTCGCGCTCGGAGCGCGGCGGCGGGGCGGCGCGTTGGATCGGGACGAAGGCGCGGAGTTGGCGCTTGGCGCGGATGTCGCGAGCCACGTCAGCGTGCTCTCCGGCGCGACGCGAGCGGAGTTGCTGCGCGTCGACGCGCCTCCCGGACTGTCGTGGATCGACGTCGTCGACTTGGCAGGAGTCGACCAGCACGGCGCGCCGTTGTGGGTCGTGCAGTTCCGCAGTGCCGAACAGGCCACGGCGCAGTTGCGAGCTGGGCTCACGAGCGGCGGCGTTCTCCTGCCCTCGCGGCTCGGGCCGATTCGCGCCGCCGGCGACGTCGACGGCGACGGTGTGCCGGACCTCGTGCTCGACACCGATCGCGACGTCGACGGCTGGCGGCATACGCCTGCGTCCGTCATCAGCGGCCGCACCCGGGCGAGGTTGTTCGACCTGAGCTTCGCCGGCGCGCCCGCCTACGAGGGACTCACGGTCGGCCTCGGCGACCTCGACGGCGACGGTCATGCCGACATCGGGCTCGGGGACCCGAACTTCGGCCGCGTAAGCCTCTTCCGAAGTGGCATGCCGGGGCAAACGGCTCGGTT
Source organism: Planctomycetota bacterium (assembly GCA_016795325.1). Lineage (GTDB taxonomy): Bacteria > Planctomycetota > UBA1135 > UBA1135 > WYBT01. The sequence continues at coordinate 160,900 of JAEUHY010000024.1, read as the reverse complement.
TGCCACGGCATCCTTGAGTCTGCTTGTTCAGGCGGACACGCACCCGCGGAGCATGAGCACCGAGACCGGCTGCGCCATCGTCTATTCGGGCCGCACACAACGCCCGATCTTCGGCGTCTGGGCGCCGGCCGATTCGGGAGTCGGCCTGGGCCGCGCCCTGCTCGCGCTGCCCGACATCAGCGGCGACGGCGCGCCGGATGTCCTCCTGGCGACAGGCCGCGAGCTGCGCGCCTACCGCGGCCCCGGCCGCTGAGCGCGTGGGCCACGCTGGAGCGACGCCCGGCGCTCGTTATCCTCCGCGCGAGGTTTCGCTTGCCCCAAAAACGCTCCACTGCGCTGCACGTCGTCGTCACCGCCGGTCCGACCCGCGAGTACGTCGACCCGGTGCGCTACCTCTCCAATGTCTCGAGCGGGAAGATGGGCTTCGAGATCGCCGCCGAAGCGGCCCGGCGGGGGTGCGAGGTCACTCTGGTGGCCGGTCCGGTGCGGCTCGAGACGCCGGTTGGAGTCGAGCGTGTCGACGTCGAGAGCGCCCGCGAGATGCTCGCGGCGGTGCGCAAGGCGTTCCGCGGCGCGGACGCGCTGGTCATGGCGGCCGCGGTCGCCGACTGGCGCCCGGCGCGCCGGTTGGCCGGCAAGTGGCGCAAGAAGGATGACGGCACGGACACGGCGGTGCTCGAGCTCGTGAAGAACCCCGACGTGCTGGCGACGGTCGCGCGCAACAAGGGGCGGCGCGTGGTGGTGGCCTTCGCGCTCGAGACCGGCGACGGCGAGCGCCGCGCGCGGCGCAAGATGGCGCGCAAGAACGCGGACTTCGTCGTGCTCAACGACGCGAGCGCGCTCAACGCCGAGCGCTCCAGCGTCACGATCCTCGGCCGCGACGGCTCGCGGCGCGCGCTCTCGCGCAAACCCAAACGCGAGATTGCGGGCGCGCTGATCGCGCTCGTCGCACAGCGCGCGCAACAAGCTTCTTGAATCGCGCCCGCCGGAGCGGGACGATCCGGAGCGTGAGGGCGGCGCGGTAGCGCCAGCGCGGTTCTGCACTTCGCAGGCCGCTGCAGCAGGAAGACGGATTTCGCGTCGACCGGTCGCCCGACGACCCCGAGGGTTGCCCGCGTGACGCGGCGCCAGAGCACCAACACAGAGTCTGTGGGAATTTTGACGCGCGCTCGCCATTGGCTCGGCGCGCGGGTCGCCGGTGCGCCCGTGACGTCTGCGGCGCCGACGGCGACCAGCGCCAAGGCCGCCGGTCGCTCGCGCCGCTCCGTGCGCGACGACTTCGGTTCCGAGGACGAGGGCGATTTGTTCGCGCGCGCCGGCGACGCCGACGAGGACGCGCAGTCGCGCGCCGCGCGGCCGCACATCCAAGAGATCAAGGGTCTGCTGCTCATCGGCGGCTCGGTGTGGCTCGCGATCGCGATGGCGAGCTACTACCGGCCGATCGACGATCCGGGCGCCGCGGGAAGCAACTGGGGCGGCCTCGTCGGCTTCTACTTCGCGAACCTCGCCTTCATGGCGACCGGCGTCGCGGGTTACCTGTTCAGCGTGCTCGGCGTGGCCTGGGGTCTGGTGCTCGTCGCGCGCAAGGAAGTGAAGCTGCCCGCGCTGCGCCTGCTCGCCGGCCTGTGCTTCGTGCTCGCGATCTCGTTCCTGATTCAACTTGGCGTGGGCGTCGACTCCGGCGCATCGTCGCGCTGGCCCTACGGCCCGGCCGGTTGGCTCGCTCTGCAATCGACGCCGCGTCTGATCGAGAAGTTCGGCTACGTCGGGCTGTGGGTGCTGATGCCGCTCCTGGGCGTCGTGTCGTTCATGCTCGCCACCGAGATGGCCTTCTATCCGGCGCTGGTCGCGCTCGGGAAATGGCTCGACGAGCGGCGTGAACAACGCGGCGAGAGCGCTGGCCGCGCGGTCGCGCGTTGGTCGGGGCGGCTGGTGCTCGGCCTGTGGGACTTCGTGCGCGGCGCCGAGATCGGCTCGACCGCGAAGCGTTTCGAGCTCGAGGAAGGCGCGGCCGCGGACCGCACGGTGCTCGTGCCGAGCAAACCTTCGCGCGGCAAGCGCCAGCATCCGATCGACGAAGACAACACGATCGACGAGGACGAGGACGTGCCGTCGCCCGAGGTCGCGGCGGCGCTGGCGGCTGCGGCGCTCAAGCGCGCGCCCAAGCCGGGCGGTTTCGACAAGGACGTCGCTGAAGAGGCGTACGACGCGGCGCACCGCGGTGCATCGGAAGCGGTCGGCGACGACGACGAGAGCGAGGACGACGTGCGCGCGGCGCCGATTTCGATCGGCGGCTTGCGGGATGCGGACGACGACGCGGACGAGAACGCCGACGACGATGCGGAGCTCGACGCGGACGCCGACCTGGATGAGGGCGGGCCGATCGCGCTCGATCCGGCCACGGCCGAGAAGCAGAAGAAGTACCTCGAGCGCACCTCGATCCGCTCGGAGACGCAGCCGCTGGCCTTCGAGCCGGTCGTGCCGCCGCTGGGCGATTGGAAGTTGCCGCCGGTCGAGTTGCTCGAACCTCCCGAGGCGACGAGCGGCCTCGACAAGTCCGACATCGAGAACCAAGCCAAGAAGCTCGAGCAAGCGCTCGCCAGCTTCCGCGTCGAAGCGTCGGTCGTCGGCGCGCAGGTCGGGCCGACCGTGATCCTGTTCGAGCTCGAGGTCAGCTCGGGCACGCGCATGAACAAGGTCACGCAGCTCAGCCAGGAGATCGCGGCTGCGCTGCGCGCGCAGTCGGTGCGCATCATCGCGCCGATCCCGGGCAAGGCGACCATCGGCATCGAGGTGCCCAACCTGCACCGCCGCAAGGTGCGCATTAGCGAGCTCGTGTCGCAGAAGGCCTACGACAAGAAGGCCTACGCGCTGCCCTTGTTCCTCGGCGTCGATGCGGAAGGCCAGCCCATCGTCGAAGACCTCGCGAAGATGCCGCACCTGCTCATCGCCGGCACGACGGGCTCGGGCAAGTCGGTGTGCATCAACACGATCCTCGCGAGCTTCCTGATGACGCGCTCGCCGCACGACGTGCAGATGATCCTGGTCGACCCCAAGATGGTCGAACTGCAGATCTTCTCGCGCATCCCGCACTTGATGCTGCCGACCGTGACCGACATGCGGCAGGCGACGGCGGTGATCAACTGGGCGGTCGAGAAGATGGAGGGGCGCTACGAGCTCTTCCAACACGCCGGCGTGCGCAACATCAAGGGCTACAACGCGCTCACCGAGGAAGAGCTGCGCACGCGCATGGGCGACAACTGGAGCGAAGAGCGCACGCCGCGCCACGTTCCGTACATCGTGCTGGTGATCGACGAATTCGCGGACTTGATGATGCAGTCCAAGAAGGAAGCCGAGCAGGCCATCACGCGCCTGGCGCAGAAGTCGCGCGCCGTCGGCATCCACGTGATCCTCGCCACGCAGCGCCCGTCGACCGACGTCATCACGGGCGTCATCAAGGGCAACTTGCCGACGCGCATCGCGTTCCAAGTGGCGAGCAAGGTCGACTCGCGCGTCATCCTCGATGCGCAGGGCGCGGAGAAGCTGCTGGGCGGCGGCGACATGCTCTACAACCCGCCCTCGAGCTCGCGCATCAAGCGCGTGCAGGGCGCGCTGGTCGAAGACCACGAGCTGCAGGCCGTCGTCGACTTCGTCTGCAAGGACTCCGCGCAGAGCTTCAACCAGGAGCTCGTGCAGGTCGCGACCGGCACCAAGCCGCCGGGCGAAGGCGGCGAAGCGACGGGCTTCGAGGACGCGCTGTCGGACCCGATGTGGGACGAAGCGGTGCGCGTGATCCTCAAGAGCAAGCGCGGTTCGGCGAGCCTGCTGCAGCGCGCGCTCGGCGTCGGCTACACGCGCGCGTCGCGCCTCCTCGACATGATGGGCGAGGCCGGCATCGTCAGCGATCACAAGGGCAGCAAGGCGCGCGAAGTCTTGATGACCCTGGAGCAATGGGAAGACATGCACGGGCCCTCGCCGTTGGGCGGGCCCTCGTCGGGTTCGGGAGCAGGTGACGATGACTAGTGAACGGAAGGACTCTTCGGCGATGGACCAGGGCGCAGGCACTCCGCGGCGCGCAGGGCGAGATCTGCTCGGCGTCGCGTTGATCGTGGTCGCGAGTTTCCTCGGCGTCGCGGTCGCGATGGCGTACCTCGACCCCAAGGCGCAGGCCTCAGGCATGACGGGCGCCGTGATGATGCTCGTCGACTTCCTCGGCGCGTCGGCGTTCTTCCTCGCCGCCGGTCTGGCGTGGATCGGCTTCCGCCTGTTCATCCAGGGCGTCGACGGCAAGCTCGGGCGCGACCTGTTCGGCGTCCTGCTCACCACCCTCACGCTGCCGATGCTGATCGGCGCGCTCTCGCCCGACCTCGGCGGGAGCGTCGGAGCGGTGGGCGCGATGGTCACGCAGCGCCTGACGGTCTTCGTCGGCGTCGTGTTCGGCCTGATCGCGGTGCTCCTGCCCGCGTGGTTCCTGTGGCTGCGCCCGGCGGCGCTGGCGGTCGGCGAACTTCCGCCTACTTCGGCCCGTTCTTTGGCCCCGTCCGCGCCGCGCGCTACGGATTCGAGCAGCGTCACGCTCGCCGAAGCCGAGGGGTTGCTCCCCAAGGCCCGGCCCCAGACCAAGGCCTCGGCCGCCGCGGAACCCGCCCCTTCGTCCCCCGCGAAGGGCGCGGAACCCGCAGCGGGCAACCTGGAAAGGACTGCGCGGCGCGACCTGCCCGGCGACGGCCAGCGGCTTTCCCCGCCAAAAGTTGTCGCTCCCAGCCCCTATCCGCCCGATGTGAGGCGCGAGGGCCGCGTGCCGGATGGCGCGCGTCCGCTCGGCGCCGGCCCGAACCCCGTGCCGGTTCCTCAGGTCGAATCCACCCCGCCGCCGCGGGCCGTGCCCCCGCACGCCGCAGCCGCGCCAGCCCCCGCGCCCCAGCATGAGCCCGTCCCCGCAAAAGATCCGCGTCACGCTTCAGCCCTGCGCGCCGGAACGCTCGGCGCTGCCGAGGCCGGCGCCGGCGCAGCCGACCTGCGACCTGGAGTTCAGCAGCCTGTGGCTGATGAAGAGCGTCGCCAGCGTGGCTCCGGGGGCGAGCCTGCCGGAGTGCGCGGGAGCGCCGCGCGTGTTGAGCCTGCGCGATCCGAGCTGAGCTCGGGCCTCGAGCGCGAGGCCGTCGAAGAGCCGGAGACGTACGCGGACAGCCTGGCGCGCGCTCGCGCGTCGGAGCCGTCGCTGGCGCAGCCGCTGGAGCGCACGCCGCCGCGTCCGAGCTGGGAGCAGCCCGAACTGTTCGAGGAGCCCGTCGACGCGTACGGCACGCCGCTCGCGCTCGTCGAAAAGCTGCGCGAGGCGCCGGACGCGGAGAAGGCGGACGAAGCGCCGCTGCCGTGGAGCGCGGACGAGGACCTCGGCGACGAAGTCATCGAAGGCAGTCTGCGCCCGCTCGCCACGCCGCCTCCCGCGGCCGCGCCTGCCTCACAGGAGTCTGCGGCGCGCGCTGCTGAGGTTTCTCCGGCGGTCGACGAAGGTGCGGCGGCGCGCGAACACGCCTTTGCCGCGTCGCGCACGGACGCCCCGCCGACACTCGACGCTCCCGCGCCGCTGACTGTCGGCGGACAGCCGGAACGTGACTCGCTGCGTGAGGCGCTCCGCGGGTTCGTCGACCTGCGGGAGCGCGGTGAGCCGAACGAAGCGGAAGCGGCTCGAGCCGCGGCCGACGCTCGCACCGCCGAGGCGCTTGCCGCGGCGGAAGCCCGCGCTGCGGAGGAGCAGCGCGTTGCCGCCGAGGCCCGCGCCCGTGAGGAAGCTCGCGCGGCCGAGGAACTGCGCGCACGTGAGGAAGCTCGAGTCGCCGAGGAAGCTCGAGTTGCGGCCGAGGCGCTTGCCGCCGCGGAAGCCCGCGCTGCGGAGGAGCAGCGCGTCGCCGCCGAGACCCGCGCCCGTGAGGAAGCTCGCGCAGCCGAGGAGCTGCGCGCTCGTGAGGAAGCTCGAATCGCCGAGGAAGCTCGAGTCGCCGCCGAGGCGCTTGCTGCAGCGGAAGCCCGCGCAGCGGAGGAGCAGCGCGTTGCCGCCGAGGCCCTCGCCCGTGAGGAAGCTCGCGCGGCCGAGGAGCTGCGCGCACGTGAGGAAGCTCGAATCGCCGAGGAAGCTCGAGTTGCGGCCGAGGCGCTTGCCGCCGCGGAAGCCCGCGCAGCGGAGGAGCAGCGCGTTGCCGCCGAGGCCCGCGCCCGTGAGGAAGCTCGCGCGGCCGAGGAACTGCGCGCGATTGAGCAAGCTCGAATCGCCGAGGAAGCTCGAGTTGCGGCCGCCAAGCCGGCGGTCGTGATCCACTCGCTGTTCGGCGAGGACGCGCCCGACGCTGCGCCGCAGGCCGCGCCAGCGGATTCCGTGGCCAACGCGGCGAATCCTGACGCGCTGCATGCCGACGTGAGCGGATCGGACGACGTCGTGCTCGAGCCCGCGCGCAAGCCCAAGCGCAAAAAGGCCAAGGGCGAGGCTGCGCGCGAGCAGGCCTCGGACGCGAACAGCGCGCCGCAGCACGTGGACGCGTTGTCTGGCGCCGCCGCGGAGAGCGCTCCCGAGGCGCAGGTCGTCGCAGAGCCCCTCGAGTCGGCGCCGACGCGCGACGGCGAGTTGCAACTGGTCGCGCAGGCCGCCGAGCCCGCGGCGACGGAGGTCGACGCCGACACACAGTCCGAGCCGCAGGTCGAGCTCACGCCGGCGCGGCCGCGCTCGCGTTCGCGCGTCACGGTCGACGAGATCGTGTTCAAGGCCGGCTGCTTGTTCGTCGAACGCCAGCGCGTTGCGGTCTCGATGCTGCAGCGCGAGTTCGGCCTGGATTTCGACGCCGCGACCAGCGTGCTCGACCAGCTCCAGCGCGTCGGCCTGATCGGTCCGTACCTCGGCGGCCAGCGCCGCGACATCCTGCTCAACATGGACGAGTGGCAGGAGCTGGTCGGCGTCGAGTAGGCGCGTCTGCGCGACTCCACGCGTACGCTTTCCAACCGCGGGCGCGCCGGGCTGTGCAGCTCGGCGCGCCCGCAGCGCTTTGCGCGTGGAAGGTCGCACGCGGCGCACGCAGCGGCCGATTCCGCCCTGGCCCGCGCCCTCGGCCGTCCTCGGTCAGCTGACAGCCCACGGCGACCAACGCTGTGACCGACGCCGCCGATTGCGCGCGACGGAGCGTTTGCCCGGTCCTACGCAATCGATCCACGCTTCGGATGGGACCCTGCCGCGCGAGTTCGCCGAAGCTCGGCCCGGTGGGCGCGTGCATCCGACACGCACTAACTCGACGGCGGACAGCTGCGGTCTCGCGAGCGCGGGCCGCGCGTCGAATCAGGCCCGCGCGAGGCCACTCGCCGCCCTCCCGAGCGCCACGCCGGTGCATCCGCCGCCGAGTCGCCGCCGTACGCTCTGCCGTCCCATGCGCGCGCTGCTCGTCTCGCTCGTCGTTGTCGCGCTGCTCGCGTTCTGCCCGCTGGGCTGCGTGACGCCGCCGCTGGTCATGTCGGGCGGCGCCGGTTGCCTCGAGCTCGGTCCGCGGCGCCTCGCCTGGGGCGCGTCGCCCGCGGACGTGCGCCTCGCAAGCGGTGAGCACCTGCGCGGCGTGTGGGTGCCTGCGGGCCCCGATGCGCCGCTCGTGCTGCATTTCCTCGGCTCGTCGGGCTCGGTGACGATCCCGCAGAGCGCGCAGGGCCTGTCCTTCGACGTCGACGACCTGTTCGGCGCGCTGCGCGAGCGAGGTTTTGCCTCGCTCGCGTTCGACTATCGCGGCGTGGGGGCCTCCGACGGCGAGCGCGATCCACGCCAGGTGCCCGAGGACGCGCTCGCGATGTGGAACGAAGCGCTGCGGCGCGTCGACGGCGACTCAAGTCGCATCACGTTGCGCGGCATGTCGCTGGGGACGTTGGCGCTCGCCAGCCTGCTCGAGCGCGGCGCCGCGCCGGCCCGCGCCGTGTTCGTCGCGCCCGTGCGCGCGGAGAGCGCTGCTTCGAACTGGGTGCGCGATCGTTACGGCGCTGTCGCGGCCTGGTTTGCCTCGCCGTTCTTCGCGCGCCCGATGCGCGTTGACCTCCTCGCGGCGCTCTCACGCACGTCCGCGCCGTTGTTCCTCGCCCTGGGCTCGCGCGACGCGTTGCTGCGGCCTTCCGAACGCCGCCAGGTGGCCGAACTCGCCGCCTCGCGCGGCGCGCAGGTGCTCGAGCTCGACCTTGACCACCTGCGCCTGGTGCACGCCGGCTACACGCTGCTCGAGTTCGAGCCGCTCGCGACGCGCTAGCCGTGGCGCTCGCCCGCTGCCGCGCGCGTGAGACGCGGCATACTCGGCGGTCTATGCGGCGAGCACGGCAGTGGGGAGGTGCGGCAGCGGTTGCTGTAGCGCTGGGATGCGGCGCTGCGCCGCGTGAGGCGGTCCACGTGCGCGCGGCGGGCGAGGTGCGGACGAGCGAGCCGCGTGGGGCGCCGGCCGAGCCCGTGCGGCTGTGGAGCCGCGAACCTGCGCGCAGTTTCGTCGAGAGCTTCCCGCTCGGCGACGGTGTGCTGGGAGCGAGCTGGTTCGGCGGCGTAGCACGCGACGTGCTGGTGCTGAACGAGATCTCGATGTGGTCGGGCCGGCCGCAAGACGCCGATCGGCCGGACGCGGCGGCGCATTTGCCGCGCATCCGCGAGTTGCTCGAGGCGGGGCGCAACGTCGAGGCCGAGCAGCTCGTCAACGCGCACTTCACCTGCCGCGGCGCGGGCTCGGGGTTCGGCGCGGGGAAGTCCGTGGAGTTCGGCTGCTACCAGACCTTCGGTGAGTTGCAGCTCGAGTGGAGCGGCCTCGCTGGAGCGACGCGCGAGTACGAGCGCGAACTCGTGTACGACGGCGCGAGTCCGCGCGAGCGCGTGAGCTTCGTCGACGCGCGCGGACGCCGCCACGTGCGCAGCCTGCGCCTCGAGCGCGATCGCCTCGTGCTCGACTGCGAAGTCGACGGCCCGGCTGACGACGTGCGCATCCGCCTGTGGCGCGCCGAGCGCGCGCACGTTGAAGCGCGCGGCGCCGAGCTGCGCCTGCGCGGCGCCCTCGAAGACGGCCGCGGCGGCAACGCAGTGCGCTTCTCGGGGCGCGTGCGCGTGCTCGACACCGATGGAACGCTTCAAGCCGAGGGCGACGCGCTGCTCGTGCGCGGCGCGACGCGTGTGGAGCTCGCGTTCGCTGCCGCCACGGACTTCGACGGCCTGGGCCGTCCGCTCGCGCGCACGCGCGACCTCGAGGCGCAGCTCGACTCTCGCCACGCGGCGAGCGCGCCGCCCCGCCAGCGCAGCGCTCTCGCGGAGTTGTCGCTGGGCGGCGCCGAGCGGCGCGCGCTTCCGACGGTCGAACGCCTCGTTGCGCTGGCGCGCGGCGCGTCCGACCCCGACTTGTTCGCGCTGTACTTCCGCCATTCGCTCGAGCTGCTGCGCGGCTCGTCGCGCGCGGGGTCATTGCCCGCCAATCTGCAAGGTCTGTGGGCGCCCGAGCACCAGACGCCGTGGAACGGCGATTACCACCTCAACGTCAACGCGCAGATGAACTACTGGCCCGCGCTGCCCGCGGGGCTGATCGACGAGCACTTGCCGCTGGTCGACCTCGCACAGTCGCTCGAGGCGAACGGCGCGCGCACGGCGAAGCTCTACTACGACGCGCCGGGTTGGGTCGCGCACACGATCACCAACGTGTGGGGCTTCACCTCACCGGGCGAGCAGGCGAGCTGGGGCTCGTCGAACACGTGCAGCGGCTGGCTCGTGCGCGCGCTGTTCGAGCACTACGCCTTCACGCAGGACCGCGCGTTCCTCGCGCGCGTCTACCCGACCCTGCGCGAAGCGGCGCGCTTCTACTTGCACATCCTCACCCCCGAGTCGCGCCACGGTTGGCTGGTCACGCCCGTGTCGAACTCGCCCGAAAACACCTTCCGCACGGCGCGCGGCGAAGTCGCGAGCGTGTGCATGGGGCCGAGCATCGACCAGCAGATCGTGCGCGAGTTGTTCGGCCACGTCATCGAAGCTGCGCACACGCTCGAGCGCGATCTCGACTTCGCTGCGGAGCTCTCGCGGGCGCGGGAACGACTCGCGCCGCACCAGATCGGCCGCCACGGTCAGTTGCAGGAGTGGCTCGAGGACTACGACGAGCCCGAGCCGCACCACCGTCACATCTCGCACCTGTACGCGCTGTATCCGGGAGATCAGATCACGCCGTCGGGAACTCCTGAGCTGGCGCGCGCGGCGCGCGTCACGCTCGAGCGCCGCGGCGACGACGGCACGGGTTGGTCGCTGGCGTACAAGGCGAATCTGTGGGCGCGACTGGGCGATGGCGAGCGCGCGTACAAGCTGCTCGTGAAGTTGCTGCGGCCCGTCGGAGTGAGCGGTTTCGAAGGCGGCCACGGAGGCACGTACGCGAACCTGTTCTGCGCACATCCGCCGTTCCAGATCGACGGCAACTTCGGCGGTGCGGCCGCGATCGCAGAGATGCTCGTGCAGAGCCACCGCGAGCGCGAGGGTGAGCCGTACACGTTGCATCTGCTGCCGGCGTTGCCCAGCGCTTGGCCGGACGGGGACGTGCGCGGCCTGCGCGCGCGCGGCGGCCTGGCGGTCGACGACTTGAATTGGCGCGGCGGGCGTTTCGTCGCGGCGAACGTGCGCAACACGACCGACTCCGCGCGTCGCGTACGGCTGCGCGTCGCGAGCGCCTTCGAAGCGCGCGAGCAGGAGCGCGCGGTTGCGCTCGAGTACGTCGGCGATGGACGCTTCGAGTTCGAGCTCGCGGCCGGTTCAACCGCGCAGTTGCGCGTGCGCTGAGCTCGCCGCGGCCGCGCGGGCCGACGGCGTGAGTTCGCGCGCGGCGCCGCGCCATCGCCGGCCGATTCGGGCGATCCCGCGCTGCGAGCGCGGCTCGCGGCGCGGCGTCGCGCTCGCTTTGTGTTCGCGCGTGGCCCGACGGCTCGAGCAGCGGGTACTTTGAAGACGCATCGATGTCCTCGCCCACGCCGCCGAACGAACACAGCGAGCTCTACGCGCAGATCTACGAGGAGATTCGAGCGATCGCGCGCCGCAGCATGGCCGGCGAGCGGCGTTCGCACACACTGCAGCCCACCGCGCTCGCGCATGAGGCGTTCCTCGCGCTCTCGCGTCTGCGCGAAGCGGGCGCGCTCGAGCGAACGCACGTGGTGGCGCTCGCCTCGCGCGCGATCCGCCGCATCCTCGTCAACCATGCCACTGCGCGGCTCGCGCGCCGGCGCGGAGACGGCGCGCGCCGAGAAGAGCTGGACGAGCAGCTGTCCGACGAACTCAGCGCGCCGAGCGGCGCCGACCCGCTCGAACTCGTGGCGCTCAACGAGGCGTTGGAGGAGCTCGAGCGCGTCGATGCGCGTCAGGCGCAGCTCGTGGAGCTGCGCTTCTTCGGCGGACTCTCGCACGAAGACATCGCGCGGATCCAAGGCGTCAGCGCGCGCACCGTCGACGCCGACTGGGCTCTCGCGCGCGCGTGGCTGCGGCGGCGCATCGACGGCGCGAAGGATCCGCGGTGAGCCGGCACAGCCAGATCCGCGCGCTGTTCCTCGAAGCGCTCGCGGCGCCGGCGGCGGCGCGCGAGGAGTTGCTGCGTCGCGCGTGCGGCGGCGACGAAGAGCTGCGCGCCGAGGTCGAGAGCTTGGTCGAGAGCCACCAGGCCGAGGAGTGTTTCCTCGACGGGGGAGCGCTGGGCTCGCAGTTCCGCGTCTCGGAAGCGCTCGCACGCAGCGACGAACTGCGCGTCGGGCCGTACCTCGCGCTGGCGCTGATCGGCGACGGCGCGTCGTCGCTCGTGTACCGCGCGCGCGACACGCGCAGCGGCGTCGAGGTCGCGCTCAAACTGCTGCGCCCCGGCGCACTGAGCGCGCAGGCAATCGAGGACTTGCTCGCGGAGGCCGAACTGCTGCGCCGGCTCGAGCATCCCGCCATCGCACGTTGTCTCGACGCCGGGCGCGCGCAGCTGCACGGCGCCGCGAGCGCCTACCTCGCGCTCGAGCTCGTCCGCGGAACGACGTTGAGCGTGTACGTGCGCTCGAGCGAGGCTTCGACGCGCCACAGGCTCGAGTTGCTGGCGGCCGTCGCCCGCGCCGTGCACCACGCGCACGAGCGCGGTTGCGCGCACAACGACCTCAAGCCCGACAACATCCTGGTCGACGGCGAAGGCCGTCCGAAGGTGATCGACTTCGGCGCCGCGCGTTCGCTGCGCTCGAGCGGCGACGCGGCGCGTCCGCCCGGCGGCACGCCGCGTTACTCCAGCCCGGAGCGGCGGAGCGGGGATGCGCCGTTCGATGCGGTGGCGAGCGACGTGTACTCGCTCGGTGCGATTGCCTGGGAGTTGCTCACCGCGAAGACGCCGGACGACGAACGCATGCTGGGCGAAGCTCGGCCGAGCGCCGCGGTGACGCTGGAGCTGCGGGGCGAGCTCGAGCGCGTCGTGCGCCACGCGCTCGAACACGATCCGGCGCGGCGTTGCCCGAGCGCGGCCTTCTTCGCCGACGAACTCGAGCGCTATCTCGCGGGCGTGGCGGTGCTTTCGCCGCGTCCGAGCGCCGCTCGTCGCCTGGCGGAGTTCGCGCGCGCCAACCGAGTGCTGGTGGGCGGTTTCGCGGCGACGTTGCTCGCCTTGCTCGCCGGCGTGGCGGGCACGAGCTGGGCGTTGCAACGCGCACGGGAGGCGCGCGACGCGGAACGTGAGCAACGCGAACTTGCCGAAGTGCGGCTCGAGCAGGCTCAGGCGGCGCGCGAGCGCGCCGTGCAGGGCGCGCAGATTCTCGGAGAGCTGTTCCGCCGCTTCTCCGATCGCTCGCGCGACGGCGCCGAGAAGGTCGAGGCGGCGCTGGTCGACGCGGCGAGCGCGCTGCCGCCCGCCGTCGAGGGCGCGGAAGAGGTGCAACTCGCGCTGCACCATTCGCTCGGCGTCGCGCTGGCCGACTTCGGGCGCTACGAACTCACCGTCGAACAGCTCGAGCGTGCGCTCGCGCTCGCCGGCGGCGAACGTGAGGAGCAACTGGAGCGGCGCGCGATCCTGCTGCTCGACATCGCTGCTGCGCAATCGCTGCGCGGAGACCAGCTCGCGTCGCTGGCGCGCATCGACGAAGCGCAACGTCTCGCGGACCTCCACGCGTCGATCTCCGCGCCCACGCGCCTGCGCTGCGCGGTCGCGCGCGCCACGGCGCTGCTCGAACGCGGGCGCACCGAGGAAGTTCGCGCGCTCGCGGCGCAGATCCGCGCGCAGCACGGCTACGCGCCCGGTCCGTTGAGTTTGGCGCTGGCAAGCATCGAGGGCCGGCTGCTCACGGAGGAAGGGCGTTTCCAGCAGGCGATCGAGGGCATGACGCCCGCGCTCGCGGCGGCGCGCGCGCAACTGGGCGAGCGGCACGATGTCACGCTCGGCTTGCTCAACAACCTCGGCAGCGCCTGGAGTCAGGCCGAGGACTTCGCGCCCGCCGAAGCCTTGCTCGACGCGGCGCTGGAAGGCCGCACGAAGGTGCTCGGCGAGCGCCATCCCGACACGCTGCAGACCGTGCACAACCTCGCGTCCTTGCGGCGGCGGCAAGGTCGTCTGGAGGAGGCGCTCGAGCTGCAGGCGCGCGCCGCGCGCGGACGGGCCGAGGTGCTCGGCCCGCTGCATCCGCGCACGCTGCTCAGCCGCAACAACTACGCGTCGCAGCTCCAGGCGCTGGGCCGTTTTCCCGAGGCGCTGGTCGAGTTGCGCAGCTTGCTCGCGAGCGCGGAGTTGGCCTTGCCCGAGCAGCATTGGCAGCGCGGCCTGTACCGGCGCAACCTCGCCGTGCTGCTGCACGAGATGGGCGAGTACGACGAGGCGCGCACGAACTACCGAGCCTGTCTGGAGCTGTGGGAAGCGCAGTTCCGGCCCGACGACCCGCGCCTCTCCGACGTGCGCCACCTGCTCTCGCTGCTGCCGTAGCCCGACCAGATCGCACGCCGGATCCTGCGCACGCTGGATCCACTGGCCAGCGGCGTCTGCGTCGGAAGCACGAGGTCCTCGGCTCAGTGGCCCCTGACGGGCCGGCCTGGCGTCGCCGCGCGCCCGTCGAGATCCGCGAGCCAGCGCGGATTCTCGGGATTTCGCTGCGCCCGCCGCGCGCTGCGCTTGCTTGGACTCTCGCCGTGGCGCCTCGCCACCGGCCGCAGTGCTGCCCCGCGCGGGCCGCCCGCGCCTCCGACCGAGCACTTCTCCCCAACGCGGGCCCCATGTCGAACTTCACGCTTTCCCTTTCCGCAGCGGCGCTCGCTGCCGCCTTCCTCTCCAACTCCGGCTTCGCGCAATCGGCGCAATTCGTTCCGATTCCAGGCGTCGCGAGCCAGCCTGGGACCAACTCGAACTTCTGCGGCCTGAGCGGCAACACCGGCTATTCGGCGGTGCGCGTCAGCGCCGACGGCAGCACGGTGGCGACCGTGGTCTACGACCCCGGCTTCGCGAACGGCGCCGTGCCGCTGCGCGCGGCGCGCTGGACCGAGACCTCGGGCACGGTGGTGCTCACGCCGGTGCTGCAGGGCCTGTATCCGTGCACCGGCATCTCGGCCGACGGCCGCACGATCTACGGCGAGTCGTGGCGTTGGACCGCGGCGGGCGGCTACGAGGACCTGCGGCCGCTGCTGGGACCTGAGCGCACGATCTTCGGCTGCAGCGACGACGGTCAGACGATCACGGGCGCGCAGGGCATCTACGGAGTGGCGGCGGAGATCGATCTGTTTCGCTGGAACCTGAACAGCGGCGTCCCGCAACTCCTGCCGCGCGCCGCGGGCGTTCCGCAGGGCTACTTCTACTTCAACTCGATCAGCGGCGACGGCAGCGTCGTCGGCGGCTCGACGCTGCGCCCCGGCGGCGTGTTCCAACTTTCCGCGGCGGCGCGGATCGACGCGAGCGGCGTGCAGTTGCTCACGCAGGAAACCTCGCAGGAAGGCGTGAGCGATCTGTCCTTCGACGGCCGCGTGGCGGTGGGCTTCACGCAGGAAAACGGCTTCCAATCGCGCGCTTTCCGCTGGGAGGCTTCGACGGGCACGGTGTTCATCGACAACGTCGTCGGCAGCAACAGCGCCTACGCGCGCGCGGTCGACGCCGACGGCGATGTGATCGTGGGGGACTACCTCGACTTCGGCACGCCGGGCACACGCGCGTTCGTGTGGCGCCAGGGCCTGGGCTTCTTCGACCTGCAGGACGAGCTCGAGGGCAACTACGGGCTCGCGCAGCAACTGGCGGGCTGGAAGCTCGAGGTGGCGATCGACGTGTCCGCCGACGGCCGGACGATCGTCGGCAGCGCGCTCAATCCGCAGGGTTGCAGCCAGGCCTTCCTCGTGCGGCTGTTCGAGGGCGTGACGGGCTACTGCACGAGCGCGACCTCGAGCGCGGGCTGCGTTGCGACGCTCGTCGAAGAAGGCGCGCCGAGCGCGAGCGCGAACTCGGGCTTCAACCTGCGCCTGGTCGGCGCGGAAGCGCAGCGCCAGGGCCTGATCTTCTACGGCGTGAGCGGCCGCACGGCGCTGCCTTGGGCGAGCGGCAGCTCGAGCACGCTGTGCGTGAAGCCGCCGACGCAGCGCATGACGCTCTCGAACACTGCCGGCGCCTTCGGGACGTGCGGCGGGACCTTCGCCACGGATTGGCTCGCGTACCTCGCGAGCTCGAACGGCGCGCTCGCGGCGCCAGCGACTCCTGGCCAGCTCGTGCAGGCGCAGGCCTGGTACCGTGACCCGCCCGCGCCGAAGGCCACCAACCTGTCCAACGCGCTGGAGTTCACGGTGCTGCCGTGAGCGCGCGGCGCGGCGCTCAGCGCACGTCGAAGCCCAGCGGATTCGCGGCGAGTTCGCCGAGGTTGTTGTAGTTGACGGTCAGTTCCTCGCCCGCGGCAATGGCGCGCAGGGCGAGGAACTCGATCACGTGTTCGTCCTCGCGGAACTCGAATGCCGCGTTCGGCTCGTACGAGTGGTTGTAGAGCGACCCGTAGCCCAGGGCGACCGCCGCTTGGTCGTCCTCCGGGCCCCACTCGAAGTAGTAGCGGCCCAGCGCGGTCGAGGTCAGCGCCGGAACGTCGCTCGCGGGGACCGTGATGACCGGCGCGCGTTCGACGAGCTCGCCGGCGGCGAAGGGGCGCAGCGCGACGACGCCGCGGCCCTTGCCGGGGAACAGGACGACAGCCAGGGCGCCGTTGGAGGTGACGATGTCGAGGGTCTTCACGGGCTCGCGTGGGTTGGAGATCGACCGGGCATTGTGCCGAAAGCACAGCCCGCAACACACCCCGCGCCCTGGCGCGTCGCGAGCGCTATCTTTCGACTTCGCGTGACCCATCCCATCGACTCCATCTCGTTCGCGGCGGCGGCCGAGCGCCTGCGCGGTGTTGTGCGGCGCACGCCGCTGGTTCCGTTCGACGTCGGAGACGAGCGCATCGAGCTGCGGCTCAAGCTCGAGTGCCTGCAGGAGACCGGCGCGTTCAAGGCGCGCGGCGCGTGGAACCAGATCAGCCAGCTGAGCGCCGCCGAGCGCGCCGCTGGCGTCGTCACGGTCAGCTCCGGCAACCACGGCAAAGCCCTGAGTTGGGCGGCGCAGCGCGCGGGCGTGCGTTGCACGGTCGTGATGCCGGCGGATGCGTACCGCAACAAGATCGAAGCCTGTCGCGAGTTCGGCGCCGAGGTGGTGCTGGGCGAAACGCGCGCACAGTGCGAGGTCTTGTGCGCCGAGCGCGTGGCCGCGGGCGCGACGTTGGTCCACCCGTACGACGCGGCGCGCACGATCGAAGGCGCCGGAACGGTCGGCCTGGAGATCGCCGAGGCCTGGCCCGAAGTCGACGTGGTCGTCGTGCCCGTGGGCGGCGGGGGACTGCTCGCGGGAACGTCGCTCGCGTTGCGCCAGACGCTCGGTTCGCGGCTCTTGATCGTGGGCTGCGAGCCCGAGGGCGCGCCGTCGATGAAGCTCAGCCTCGAGCGCGGGCACGCTGTCGCGCTCGAACGCATCACCACCAAGGTGCAGGGACTGTGCCCGCCGCACTCGGGCAAGTTGAACACGGAGATCTGCGGCCGCACGGTCGACAGCGTCGTGCTGATGAGCGATCCGCAGATCTACGCCGCGCAGGCCGAGCTCGTGCTGCGCGGCGGCTGGACCGTCGAACCCGCGGGCGCGTGCTCGGTCGCCGTGGTGCTGCAGGGAAAACTGCCGCAGCTCGCGCTGCGCGGCCGTTCGATCTCCAATCCCGTGCGCGTGGTCGCCGTGGTCAGCGGCGGCAACCCCGACCCCGACCAACTCGCTCGGCTGCGCGCATGAAGCGCATCGTCCTCGTGCGCACGAACGGGCCGCGCAACGCCGGCTCGGTGATGCGCGCTGCGGCCAACTTCGGTCCGGTCGAGTACGTGCTCGTCGCGCCGCAGCGGCCGTCGATCCTCGTGCACCCCGACTTCACGATGATGGCGCACGGCGTCGAGAACGTGCGCGAGAAGATCCGCGTGGTCGCGAGCATGGCCGAAGCGCTCAAGGACTGCACGCATTCGATCGCCTTCACCGGGCGTCCGCGCGACGGGCGCCAGCGCAGCGATTGGCGCGAGCTCGCGCCGCAGATCCACCCGCTGTGCGACGATCCGCGCGAGCGTGTGGCGCTCGTATTCGGCTCAGAAGCCGACGGACTCGACACGGCGGAACTGGAGAGCTGCAAGATCGCGGCCTACTTGCCGACGGCGGCCGAGCATCAGTCGCTCAACCTCGCCGCCGCGGTCACGATCGTGCTGTACACGCTCTACAGCGGCGATGCGGTGCACCGACGTGAGCGCGGCCCGCGCCTGGCGAGCGAGCGGCAGCTGGCCTTCCTGCGCGCGCACCTCAAGGAAGTGATGGGCGGCAAGGTCGCGCTCTCACCGTCGGCGCGCAAGGACATCGAAGGCTCGATCGAGCGGGTGTTCACGCGCGTTCCGATCGAGATGCGCGACGCGCGCGCCTGGCACATGATGATGCGCGCGCTCGGCTCGAGCATGAAGCCGCGCGATTTCGGCATCGGCGGGCCGCCGCACGACAACCCCAAGAAGCGGCGCGACTGAGGCTCCAACGCTCCGTTCCGCCTGTGGCGACGGGGCCCAACCCACACAGCTGATGAAGATCCGAATCGAATACTGCGGGCGCTGAAACTACTCGCCGCAGGCGACCGGTCTGGTCGCCGAACTGGAAGCCGCACTGCCCGGGCGCGGGCTTCAGTTCGAATTGGTGCGCGGGGACAAGGGCGTGTTCGACGTCCGCGCGGCGGAGCGCCTAGTCTTCTCCAAAGCGCTCGAGCAGCGTTTCCCTTCCTACCGCGAGTTGCCCGACAAGCTGCGCGCGCTGCTCGAGGAGTGAGCGCGGCGCGCGACGTTTCCGCTGTGCCGACTCAGCCGCCTGTGGTGTCGCTGGGCTTGTTGTCGGTCGGCTTGTCTTCGGTGGGCTTCGACTCGGCCGGCTTGTCTGTGGCCGGCTTGTCTGCGGCAGGTTTGTCTGCGGCCGGTTTGTCGTCGGCAGGCTTGTTCTCGGTGGCGCCCGCCGCGCGTTCCGCGGCTTCCTTCGCCGCGCGCTCGGCGTCCTTGGCGGCCTTCTCGGCGTCGCGCTTGGCGCGTCGTTCGTCGCGCTCGCGCTGCTCCGCGGCGACGCGCTCTTCGTAGTCCGCCCAGCGCGGAATCTGTTCGTCGTAGAGCCACGGATTGAGCAGCGGTCGGACGTCGCGGCCGGCGATCTCGCTCGCGTGGTCGAGGAACTCGGGGATCGAGGCGTTGCGGTTGGCGAACTTCTCGCACCAGGTGCGCAAGGTGCGCAGGAACACTTCGTCGCCGACGTCCTTGCGCAGCGCGTGCACCGCGAGCGGCCCGCGGACGTACACGCTCGAGCCGAACATGCTGCGCGCCGTCACCTTGCCGGGCGTGTTGCCCTTGGCGTTGCGCATGCTGCGGTACGCGCCGTACACGATCTTGTCGAAGGCCTCCGCGCCCTTGGAGCGTTCGGTGTACATCCAGGCGAGGTACTCGGCGAAACCTTCGTTGAGCCAGATGTCGCTCCAATCGCGCACGCTGACGAGGTCGCCGAACCACTGGTGCGCGTGCTCGTGCGCGATCACCGACTCGACGCCCGAACCCAGGCCGTAGACCGGGATGGTCTGCGTCTCGAGCGCCGCGGGTAGGCGCAGGCTCGAGGCGATGTTGCCGCACGACTCGAACGGGTAGGCGCCGGTGATCGACTCGAGCGTTTCGACGATCTGCGGAGTCTTCGCGAACGACTTGCGCTGGTTGGCGCGCAGTTTGGGCGAGTAGTAGTTGAGGTACTTGCGGCCATCGGTTGCCACGAGCTCTTCGACCTCGAATTCGCCGATGGCGATCGTGATCAAGTAGGTCGCCATCGGATCGCGCGCGCTCCACACGAATGTGCGCGCGTCGCCCGAATCGAGCGTCTCGCGCAGCACGCCGTTCGACACAGCCATGAGCGGCTTGGGCACGGTCAGGCGCGCGCTGTACAGCGCCTTGTCGCTGGGATGGTCGTTGCAGGGCAGGAAGTTCATCGCGCCGTTGGGCTGGCTGAACACGTAGACCTCGTCCTCGGCGGTCTGCCAGCCGATCACGACGCCCGGCACCGGCAGCGTCGAGTCCTCGACGCCCACGGGCACGCCGCCGTACGCGATCTCGATCTCGAACTCACGCTCGAGCGCGAGCGGCTGCGCCGGCCAGATCACGAGCTCCTGCCCTTGGCGCTCGAACAGCGCCGTCGCGCCGTCGACGCGCGCGGAGCGCACTTCGAGTCCCGAGAAGTCGAGGTTGAAGCGCGAGAGGTCCTGCGTCGCCTTGGCGCGGATGCGCGCGGTCGCTTCGATCGGCTGGTCGGCGGCCGTGTAGCGCAGGTCGAGCGCGTAGCTCTGCACGTCGTAACCGGTGTTGCCGCTCGCAGGGATCAGCGGGTCGCCGCACGAATCTCCGCCCGGCGTCGCCGAGCGCGGAGCGACGCTCGTTTGCGCGGGCGCCTCGAGCTTCGCCGGCGCGGCAGTGTCCTTCGCGCCGGAGCTCGTGCAGGCGCCGAGCAGCGTCGAGAGGGCGAGCGGGAGGAGCGTGGCGGACGGTTGGGGCGATCGGCGCATGGCGTGTGTTGGACGGAGTTGGCCTGGGGGCGCGCAGGCTAGCGTGGACAGGCCGTTCCGGCGCCGGGCGGCCCGCACGGCCGCCGCATTCCGCAGGAGTCTTGCATGGCGCGGGGCGGCCCGTCGCTCCATCATGGGGGCTTCGAAGGGGCCAACATGGTTCGACTCAACCGCATCTACACCAAGACCGGCGACGGCGGCGACACGGGGCTCGGCGACGGGACTCGACTTCCCAAGCACCACACGCGCATCGCTGCGTACGGAACGGTGGACGAACTCTCGAGCTTCCTGGGGCTCGCACTCGCGCACAGCACGGACGAGCGCCTCAACGCCGCTCTGCGATCGATCCAGAACGACCTGTTCGACGTCGGCGCGGACCTGTGCGTGCCCGGTGAGGCCGGCGACAAGCTGCGCATCACGCCCAGCTATGCGACGCGCCTGGAGAAGCTGCTCGACGAGACCAACGAGCCCATCGCGCCGCTGCAGTCGTTCGTCCTTCCCGGGGGCAAGCCGGTCGCGGCTTGGCTGCACGTCGCGCGGACAGTCTGTCGGCGCGCCGAGCGGCTCACCACCGAACTGGCCGCCCGCGAAGAAGAGCGAGGCCGCGTCAACGCCGAGGTGATCGTGTACCTCAACCGGCTCTCCGACCTGCTGTTCGTGCTCGCTCGCGCCGCCAACGACAACGGGCGGCTCGACGTGCTGTGGAAACCGGGACAGAACCGCTGAGCGTCCGGCCGCTCGGCGCGTCTGGCTAGATCTGGAACTCGCGCGCGAGCGTCTCTCTCGCGCGCGCGAACTCGCCGGACAGCCGGCCGACGGAGCCGTCGACGTTCGCGCTTCCCTTCGTCCGCAGTGCTTCGACGCATTCGAGCAGCGCGTGCGCGCCGATCTGTCGGCAGCGCATGGCCAGCTCCGCGGAGGCCGCTTCGAGTTCCACCAGGTCGGCGCTGCGTGCGGCGCGGGCGACCCGTTCGATCAACGCCGGCGTGGCCTGCGCCCAGTCGCCGAGCTCCTGGAGCAACGCTCCGCGCGCTTCGCCCGCCGCGCGCTCGCGTAGGCGGGCCAGCTTGTCCGCGTCGATCGAGCGTTCGCTCGACGGCGCCGGCGACCGCTCGTCCTTCGACTCGCCTACCCAGCGTTCGATGATCTTGAGCAGGTCCTGCGGATTGAACGGCTTGGCGATGTAGTCGTCCATGCCGGCGGCCAGGCACTGCTCGCGGTCGCCGCTCATCGCGTTCGCGGTCATCGCCACGATCGGGCGCCGCGGCGCGCCGGAGCTCGCTTCTCGCGCGCGGATGGTGCGCGTGGCTTCGAAACCATCGACCTCCGGCATCTGGCAGTCCATCAGCACCAGATCGAATTCGCCGCCCTCGAGCGCTTCGAGCGCCTCGCGGCCGTTCGAGGCGACCTGCGCGCGGTAGCCCAGCTTCTCGAGCGTGCGCACCGCGACCTTCTGGTTGACCGGATTGTCCTCGGCGACGAGCACGTGGATGCGCGCGCGCTCCCGCATCTGTTCGAGCGAATGCGTGGTGATGATGCGCGTCTTGGTGAGCGTGTCGGCGTGCGACGACTGGCTCACGATCGCGCTGATGCAGTCGAACACCTGCGACTGCTTGATCGGCTTGGCGAGGTAGGCCGCGTAGCCCGCGCGCTCCATGCGTGTGACTTCGTTGAGTCCGGTGATCGAAGTGAGCATCACCAGCGGCGTCGCGGCGATCTGCAGATCGGCCTTGATGCGGCGTGCGAGCTCTTCGCCGTCCATCTCCGGCATCTGGTAGTCGACGAGCGCAAGCGAGAAGGGCTTGCCCAGTTGGCGCGCCGCGAGCAGTTCCGCGAGCGCGGCGGGGCCGCTGTCGCACTCCACGATCTGGCAACCCCAGCCGGTGAGCGCAAGCCGCAGCAGCTTGCGATTGGTGGCGTTGTCGTCGACCACCAGCACGCGCAGGTTGCGGAAGTGCTCGGCGGCGGGGAAGGTCGGCTGGGGCGCGGCGCGTTGGCGCTCGAGCGCAATCGTGAACTGGAACGTCGAGCCGCGGCCGAGTTCGCTCTCGACGCTGATCGCGCCGCCCATGAGCTCGACCAGTTGTTTGCTGATCGCCAGACCCAGGCCCGTGCCGCCGAACTTGCGCGTCGTCGAGGAGTCGACCTGGCTGAAGGACTTGAACAGTCGATCGATGCGGTCGCGCGGGATGCCGATGCCGGTGTCCGTCACCGCCATGCGCACCACGGCGCCGTCCGGCGTTTCGCGCTCGAGCGAGACGGTCAGCACGACCTCGCCCTTCTCCGTGAACTTCAGCGCGTTCGAGAGCAGGTTGAGCAGCACCTGACGCAGGCGCACCGGGTCGCCGCGCACGAGCGAGGGCACGTTCGAGTGGATCAGGCTGGCGAGCTCGAGCTGCTTCTGCTCCGCGCGGTGCGCGAGCAGGTCCATCGTCTCCTCGACCACGCAACGCAGGTCGAAGTCGAGCACTTCGAGCTCGAGCCGCCCGGCTTCGATCTTGGAGAAGTCGAGGATGTCGTTGATGATCGTGAGCAGGCCTTCGGCCGAGTGCATCACGGTCTGCGCGAGTTCGCGTTGCTCCTTGTCGAGCTTCGTGTCGAGCAGCAGGCTCGTCATGCCGATCACGCCGTTCATCGGCGTGCGGATCTCGTGGCTCATGTTGGCCAGGAACTGGCTCTTGGCCACGGTCGCGGCCATGGCCTTGGCGGACTCCTCGGTCAGTTGGCGGTTGGTGTCCACCAGTTGCGCCGTACGCTCGGCGACTTCGACCTCGAGCGTGTCGCGGTGCTCGGCCAGTTCGCGGTCGCGCTCCTGCACCTGGTCGAGCATGCCGTTGAAGCTCGCCACCAAGATCCCGATCTCGTCGTCGGAGCGGCTCGTGGCGCGCACGGAGAAGTCTTGGCCTTGCGAAACGGCCTGCGCCA
This sequence comes from Planctomycetota bacterium, assembly GCA_016795325.1. Lineage (GTDB taxonomy): Bacteria > Planctomycetota > UBA1135 > UBA1135 > WYBT01. The sequence goes on along the minus strand of JAEUHY010000024.1, from coordinate 137,875 downwards.
CACGCGTGAGCTCCTCGATCGGCGAGGAGACCACGCGCTGCAGGCGCGCCGCGAGCGCGTACGTGACCGCCAGGCACGCCGCCAGCACCGCGAGCAGCACCAACGCGTAGGACGCGACGCGCTCGTCGATCTCGTCCATGCTCGCCAGCAGCCACACGTCGCCGCGGCGGCCCCCGCCGGTTTGGAACGAGTGCGCCAGCTCCAGTCCGTCAGGCTGGAACGTGTGGCCATCGGCGCCCGGTGCCTCGGGCGCGTTCTCGTCCGAGCTGCGCCGGTAGCTGGCGAGCGGCTTGCCGTCTGCGAACACTCGCGCGGCGCGGATGTGCTCCTTGGTGTGCAGCGCTGCGAGCACCTGGTCGGCGACCTCCGCGTCGTCGAAGTCGATCGGCGCGCTGGCGTTGATGGCGAGCAGTTCGGCCAGCACCTCCAGGTCGCGCACCTGCTGCGACTTGAAGCGCGTCACGTCGTACACGGCCAGCGACGCGCCCGCGAGCAGCAGGCCGACGGCGCTGGTCAGCATCAGGATCCGCGTGAGCTTGCGGCGGATGGTCGAAGCGGCGTGCACGGCGTTCATTTGCCCTCCGCCTGCTTTGCGTCCTTGACCTTCGTCGCGAGTTGGAGCAACTGCGAACTCAACTCGATCTCGGCTCGCTTGGCCGCGTCCTGATTGATCTCGAAGGTGACGCGCTTGTCCTTCAGCACGAAATTGATCACGCCGCCGTTCGCGGCGAAGCCCTTCGACTCGCCGATGAGCAGCACGGGTTTGCCGGTGAGCTTCTCGAGCAACTTGTCGAGCCGCGGCGCTTCGCTCTCAGGCGCGAACAGGACGTGGCAGGCCTCGACTTCGGCGACGCCCTTGAAGCGCACGACCTCGATCGGGCGCTCGCCGAACTTCTTGTCCTTGAACGTCTCGTCGAGCGCTTTGCCGAACGGGTCGGTTCCGACCACGGCGATGCGCAGCGGACTGGTCGGCGTCGCAAAGGCGCGCTCCGGCCACTTCACGTAGGGCAGGAACTTCAGCAGCATCGCCGCCTTGGTCTGGTGCTCCGTGACCTGACTGCGCGTCGGCTGCGCGCCGAGCCCGAGCCAAGCGCACACAAGCAGCAACACAGGCGCGATCCGAGCGAACCACGTGCGCCCCGCCAACGGAGGCTGTGCGCGGCTCCCGGTCGTGGGCGGGGGAGCCGCAAAGGGGTGGGGCCTTTGCGCTGCGGTCGGCAAGCGGGGGGGCGCCCGAAGGCGCGGCCAATTCATCGACCGACAAGCCCGGAGGCCTGTATCGCCGCGGCGCACGCGCGTGCGGGGTTGAAACGGAACAGTTTTCCGCAGCGCCCCGCACACAAACTCGGGCTGCAGGTCGGCAGTCCGGGACAAATGTTCCTCGTTCCGTTGGCGGCTCGGCGCCAACGAATCCGGGCTGCCCTTGGGCAGCCCGGAAGCAAGGATCATCGTCTCGGTTGCGACTGCAAACGAACTCGGGCTGCCCGTCGGCAGCCCGAGAGAAGATCCCGAGCGCGCCTCAGCGCGCTCGCAGAGTTACGCGTCCCGCTCGTGCGGGATCAGGGGACCATCGTGACTTCGAGACCGTCCGAGAGGCTGGTCGACTTCGAAGCCGGCGGGTCGCGGAGGTAAGTCGCGTGTCGTTGGCGGCTCGGCGCCAACGAATCCGGGCTGCCCTTGGGCAGCCCGGAAGCGAATCCCGAGCGCGCCTCAGCGCGCTCGCAGAGTTACGCGGCCCGCTCGTGCGGGATCAGGGGACCATCGTGACTTCGAGACCGTCCGAGAGGCTGGTCGACTTCGAAGCCGGCGGGTCGCGGAACCAGCACTGGAACTGAACCTGGTTGCCGGCCGAGAGCGGGCCGTTGGCGGCGCCGCCGATCGCGGTCGGGTTGGCGGCGAGGAAGGCCAGGAAGTCAACGGAGATCGCGCCGTCGCACAGGTTGGTCGTGCCGCCCGAGTTGAGGGCCGGCGTGCGCTGCGTGGGCGACTTGATGCACAGGAAGCTCGAGCCCGTGCCCCAAGCGAGGCTGTTCTGGCCGGTGACGCTGTAGAAGATCAGGCCTTGCTTCTGGCCTTCGACGCTCGTCGCGCCGACCGAGAAGCCGCTGGGCGCCGCGACGCTCGGGGTGCCGGTCGACGACATCGTCGCGTTGCAGTTGTTGGTCGTCGTGCCAGCGGTGCAGTAGTTGATGATCGTGGCCGCGCTCGGGCAGACGCTGTTCACGGCGCCCGGCGTGCGGGGCTGCGTGGTGTTGACCGCCTCGTTGAAGTCGAGGAACTGGGGGCACCAGGGGTTCGGCGCGTCGAGGCCGCGATAGATGCCGGCGGGCAGGAAGCTCGAGTCCGGACCCGTGACGGTCGCGCCGTCGAAGATCGTCTCGGGCGGCGTGGCGGAGGTGATGCCGCCGTCGGCGAGGCCGACGATGTCCACGATCGTGCCGAGCGTCGGCAGGGTCGTGATCCCATCGTTGTCCGAGTCCACGTCCGTGCCGATGAGCGCCTGGATGGCGAGCACGTTGGCGTTGCTGCCGGCGTCGATCAGGTAGAAGGTCTCAGTGCCGTTCTCGATCGCGTCGGCAGCGCCGCTGCTGCCCGAACCGACGATCGTGAAGTCGCGTGCCGCGACGCCCGAGACGCCGAGGACGAAGTAGCCGTCCGTGGGGATGCTGAACCCGGTCAGGTCCCAGGCGCGGTCCAGCTGACCCTGGTTCCCGAGTTGACCTTCACCTTCGACGATACAGACCACGTAGTTGTCGAGCGAAGCTCCGGCCGGTCCCTTGAGCTCGATGAATTCTTGGAGGTCGGTGCCGGAGTGCGAGGCGTAGATCTCGTTGAGCTTGATCTGGGCCTGGCTGACGGCGGAGAGGGCGACGGCGGAGATACCGCCGAGGACACTGCGGACGAGTGAGTGCTTCATAGTTCGCTTTCGGATGCCTTTTGCGCGGGCCGCCCCAGGGGGGAGCGGACGCGCGTGGGGAGAGGTCGGGGGAGTTGGGCGCACCGACTCCTGAGCGGTGCAATCGAACCCCGCGACCGAGCAAAACTATCCGACCCCTTCCGAGGCCCGCTACGGGTCGCGCCAGAAAGATCCGGCAAAGACGGCGGACGGGCCCGGGCGGGGCCCGCCGCGTTGCAACCCAGACAAGCCGGAGGCCCGAATCAGGGCAGCTTGACCGGCGCGGAGACGGCCCGCGCCTTCTCGCCCTGCCAGCGGACCGTCGCATCGCCGCGGCCGCGGACGATCCAGCGCACGCGAACCTCGCCCCGGCCGGGGATGCCGCGCTCGGAGCGCAGCGCCGCCGGTTCGCGTTCGGCGAAGTCCAGGCGCTCGGGGCGGAAGCGGTCGGTGCGGAAGCCGCCGGCCAGCACCTCGATGCCCGCGCCCTCGAGCGTGAACAGGTCCGGCTTGCCGATGCCCTTCTGCGCCGCGCGCGCGGTGCGCGTCGGGATGATGCGTTCGTTGCGGAACTCGACGTCGATCGCGCTCAGCCCGCCGCCCAGATCACTCACCACGGTGGACACGATCGAGACCTTCGGCATCGCCTCGGCGTGGCGGATCGCGAACAACGCGTTGCGGTGGGTCATCTCCTCGATCAGGAACGAGGGCGGCACGCGGCCGACGTCCTTCTTGAAGCCGCCGATCTCGACCTCGCCGTACAGCGGGTGGTTGAACTTGCGCCAGGGCGTGAACCCCGCGCCCATCAGCAGCCGGTCGTCGAACTTGTGGTTCGCGCCGCGCCCGCTGTTCTGCTCGGCGCGGTCGCCGAACATCTGGTCGGTGTTCCACAACTCGTTGGTGAACGAGATCACGCCGAGCGACTCGTACGCGTAGGTCACCGAGCCGCCGAAGACCGAGTACAGATCCTTCCAGATGATCATGTAGCGGTAGTACGGCAGCATCGCCTCGCCGTCGCGGCCGAGCTCGTCGTACACGGCGACGTCGTCGCGCGGGTACTCGCCGAAGGCTTCATAGCCAGGACCGCGCAGGATCATGCCGCCGGCGTTGTGGTAGCTCTGCACGCCCGCGATGTTGGGGTGCGCGATCCAAAAGCGCGCCACGCAGCGCGTCTCGGGCCAGTACAGCGGATAGGGGCCGGCGCCGCCTTGGATCCACTCCGGTTGCCAGCCCGAGGGCCAGGCGCGGTTCATGTCGTAGCCGCCGACCGCGTCTTCGTTGTTGCGCCCGTCGCCGTCGTTGTCGAAGCCCTCCGAGCCGAGCATCGTCCAGTCGCCGCGGACGCCGCGTTCGTTCGGCGGAACCGGATCCATCAGGCGCGGATCGTCGGGGTTGAGCCGCAGGTTGCCGACGCCCGGCGTGTACTTGCGCATCTGCGTGATCGAGCCATCGCCGTCGAGGTCATCGCTTCCGTCTTCGTCGTACAAGCCATCGCCGTCGTCGTCGAACGGTTGGCGGCCCGAGCGCGAGCTGCTCGCGTTGTGCGCGTCGCGGAACCACGAGGCGCGCCCGTCGGGGTTGAGCATCGGGCAGAGATAGAACGTCGCGCCGTCGACGAGCTCGGTGACGCGCGGAACCGCGCCGTAGTTCTCGAGCAGGTACCAGGCGACGTACACGACGGCCTCGCCGCCCTGCACTTCGTTGCCGTGGATGTTGCCGTCGACCCACATCGCCGGCTTGGTGTCGTGCGCGCCCGTCGCCGGGTTGGTCAACGTGTAGACGCGCATCTCGCGGTTCTCGACCGAGTGGCCGATCACCTGCATCGAGAGGAACTGCGGGTACAACGCGACGAGCCGATCCAGGTGCGCGTGGATCTCGTCGTAGTCGTACAGGCGATTCCAGGCGATTTCGACGCGCGGCGCTGCGCCGGCGGCGAGGCCCGAGAAGCTCTTGTCCGGCGCAGGAGTCGCGGGAGCGGCCTGGGCGCCGAGGAGGGCGAGCGAGAGCAGCAGTGTGTTCATGGCGGGCGCCTCAGCGTGCGAGTTCGGCGACGCGTGCGTCGCTTCCGGCGTGTTGGGTCGAGAGCTTCAAGCGCACGTCGGCGAGCGACGCCGCGCGCACCAACCAGCGGGCTTCGAAGCGTCCGCCGCTTCCGTCGAGCGCGCGGATCAGGTGCAGGCGTTCGCCGGCGACGAGCGACGCGCCGGCGCCGAGTTCGAGATCGAGTCGCGCGGGCCGCACAGCTTCGGTGCGCAGCGCCGAAGCGTTCTGCAGCGGCAGGCGCGAGGGATTGACGATCCGCGCGCGCAACTCGTGCAAATCGCCGCCGAGCGCTTTCGCCGTGAACTCTTCGATGCGCACGCGCGGCAGGTCCGCGCCGAGCGTCAGCAGGAATTCGAACTGCGCCGCGGCGAGTTCGGCGCTGCGCGCCGCGGGCGGCTCGTTGCGCGCGAACGGAGCGAAGCCGCCGATCTCGCACGCGCCGAGCTCCGGGTGCTCGAACGCTTGCCACGGCACGAAGCGCCAGCTTTCGTCGGCGTTCGCGTCGATCCAGCGCAGGCGCTTGGCGTCCTCACTCGGCTCGCGCTTGTCCTTCTTTTCCTTCGGGTCCTTCTCAGGTTTGGCGGGCGCCGCGGCGCCATCCTCGGCCTTGGCTTCCGACTTCGCTTCCGCGCTCTTCTCGGGCGCGTCGAGCGGGAGGTCCCAGGGATTGATCGCGAGCGACCACAGCCCGCGGTGCGCGTAGGCCCAGGTCTGCCACGAACCCGCGTCGCCGCCGCGGCCCTTGTGCTTGACGCCCGTGAGCTCGGCGTAGCGCTTGCCGTACTCGGCGAGCAGCACGGCGTCGGCTTCGACGACGCCCGCCTGCGGCACGCGCTTCTGCAGCGCATCGGCCGCCACGCTCTTGGGCTTCTCGACGAGGTTGTCGAAGGCGCCGTAGGTCACGACGAGCGCAATTTGCGGCCGCTGCAGCACGAATTCGCACAGCGCGAGCGTCTCGGGCTCGTCGGTCGGGAATGCGCCCGACTCGGGGGCGAGCTCCTTCCACTCCGCTGCGAAGTTGCGGTTGACGCAGGCGTCGAGCGGCTCGTCTTCGGCCACACGTTCGTCGCGGTCGAGGTCGCGGCCCTCGGTCCACACGCGCCACACGCCGCGTTCGCCCTTGGTCTTGTCGGCCTTGACGAGCGCGCGCTCGTCGAGCGGATCGGCGATCCACTCGCCGCGCGGATCGCGCACACGCAGTTGCGTGATGCGTCCGTCGCCGTTCAAGTCGCTGGCCGGATCCTCGCCGCTGCGGCCATCGCGGTCGTTGTCGACGCCCGGCCCGGTGGCCTCGCGCTCGTGCTGCACGGCCGCGAAGCGCCGCTCGTGCGCGTCGGGATTGGCGCACGGCACGACGTAGATGCAGGTCGAGGCGAGCAGCGCGGAAACCGTCGGCTCCGCGGCGCGCGCGACGAGTTGTTCGGCGTGCTGCAGCGCGAGGGCGCTGGTCCACGGCTGCGTGCCGTCGACGTTGGCGACGACCAGAATCGCCGGCAATTCCTCGGGTTTCTGCGCGGCGCCCGCGATGCGCAGCGCGAACAGCTCGCGGCCTTGGCGCGAGCGGCCGTAGGGGGTCCAGGTGGCGACGCCGCCGAGCGCCTTGGCGCGGGCGAGCAGCTCCGCGTGCGGCGCGCTGCTCACGGGTTTGGACGCGCTCGCGGGCGGCGCTTGTTCGTCGGATTGCGCAGCGGCCTGCGCGAAGAGCGGAACACACAGCGCGGCCAGCGCGAGGGCGCGGGCCGCGGCGGCGCGGGGTTGGTTCATCGTGGACAGCGGTGGGGGACGGGCGTGGGAACCGTTGGTCCGGATGCTAAGGCGCCCGCGCGAGGCGGGCGCCCACTTGGAGCGAACGAGTTGCGTTCGAAACGTCGTTCCTCACGCGGACGAGTGCGCACGCGCCGCGCCCGTCCGCGCCTGCCAGCTCCTGGGCCGGCGAACTACGAGCCGCGCTGCTTGGCGAAGCGCTTCTCGAACAGCTCGAAGCGTTGGCGCGCGACGGCGCTGTGCTCGACGAGCCACTCCGCGTTGCGGAACGCCGTCGGCGAAGCTTCGGCGCGGAAACGTTCGAGGTGGGGCTTGACCTTGGCGAACAGGATCAGGCCTTCCGCCGTGGATTCGGCGAGCAGGTCGGCGTGCACGATCCCGTGGCGCGCGAAGCCGTAGGCCATCTCGAAGTAGCTCGACACCTGGCGGAAGGCCGCGTTGTCGGGGTGCGAGGGCTGCGTGATCGCCACGAACTCCTCGTAGCTGCTCGGCAGGAACTTGAACAGCGCGTCGCGCGACTGGCGCATGACCGCTTCGCGCCGCAGGTCGTAGAGCTTGAGCACCAGCTCAGCGTCGTGGTGGTCGGCGCGCTCCTTGAGCGGCGCAGCGTGTTTGTCCTTCTTCTCCTTGTGCTTGTCCTTGGCGCGCTTCTCGTGCTTGTCGTGCTTGGAGAGCTTCTCCGGCGCCTCGGCCGACTTCTCGTGCTTGCCGTGGTGCTTGTCCGAATGTTTCGCGTTCTTCTTCTTCTTGTTGCTCATGGGAGCGCCAGGATACGCGTTCGGCGCGCTACTTCGAGGTCGTCCCACGCGCCAGCCGCGCAGCGATCTGCGCACGCGCTGCTGCGTTCAGCGACGCACCCGGTTTCGCGAGTTCGACGTCGAGCGCCGCGAGCAGCGCCGACGCGTCCGCGCCGCACGCGCAGGCGAGCGCATCGAGGAACACAGCGTCGTCCGCGGGCCAAGGTGCGCTGAGGCGCAACACGAGCTCGCCTTTTGCTTCCCAGGGCGTCTTCGCCAGGCACCGCAGCGCCTCGGCGCGCAGCGCGAGCGCTGGATCGCCGACGAAGCGTCGCGCGAGCTCCGCCGCGGGCTCGTCGACGCTCGCGAGCGCACGCAGCGTGACGAGGCGTGCGTTCTCGTGCTCGCTCGAAAGCTGTTCACGCAACTTCGCGCGCGCGCCCGCGCCGCCGCGTGCAAGCAGCCAAGTCACCCGTGCTTGCCAGCGCGGATAACGCGGCGTCAGCATGCCTTGGAGTTGCTTGAGCAAGGCGTCGCACTGCGGCGCGAGCAGCTCGAACGCGCGCGCCCGCAGGTTGGGCGACGGGTTGAGCAGCGCTGCGATCTGGCCGTTCGTCACCGTCAAGCTCATGCGCGGCAGCGCGATGCGGCCGCCTGCGGCGGACACGCGCAGCACGCGCGCGCCGCTCGCGGCCGCGTCGAGCACGAACACGGCGCCGTCGCTGCCGACCGCGATGTCGACGGGGCGGAAGTCGGCGCCAGGACCTTCGGCGGGCGCGGCGAGCCACGTGCTGACCTCGAAGGTGATCCCCGCGCCGCTCGAACGTGGCGCGAGGCGCAACACGCGGCCGCTCGCGTCGGCGACGAGCACACAGCCCTCGATTCCGGGTACGAGCGTGCCCTCGTACACGATCAGTCCACGCAGATCCGCGCCTCCGAGCGTCCACGCGCCGGCGCTCGCCGCGCTTCCGTCCGCGCCGGGAACGAGCACGTGCAGCTCACGCTCGAAACTCGCGAACAGGTTGCCGAAGGAGTCGAAGGCGAGTTCGCGCGGTGCTCCCCAGGGCAGTTGCAGGCCAAGTTGCGGCGCGGAGTCGTAGGCGCCGACGATCAGTCCGTGCGCGGGCGCAGCGCGCGCGAGCCACAGTCGCGCGTTCGGTGCGCTCGCGAGCGCGCCCGACACGTCGCGACTGTCCTGGTGCTCCCAGATCGCCTGCGCGCCTTCGAACATGCCGTCGCCGTCCGCGTCGCGGAATTCGACGAGTTGTCCGTCGAGCGTCGCGTGCACACGCTCGCCCAGCACCGCGATGGTTCCCGCGCTGCGCGTGTCGGGCAGCGCGAGCGCGACGCGCTGTTTTTCGGCCGTGCCGTCCGCATCGCCGTCCTCGAACACGACCAGCCGCGAGCCGCGGGAGTGCTCGAGGACCCACAACCGGCCCGCGAGGTCGGCGTCGAGCGAGCGCGGTGCGGTCAGCGCGCCCGGCGGCGACCAGACGCTCACGCGCACGCCGGCCGGAGCGCTGAGCGCGGTGGAAAGTTCTGCGGTCGGCGCGTCCGCGCGATCGCGCGCTTGCAGCAGGCACAGGGAGAGCAGGAGCAACATTCCGGTCAGCGTAGGGCCTGACGGCGTCGGTGGGAGTGACCGCCTGCGCGGGGCGCGTTGTTCCGTTTGACGCGCGACCTCAGCGGACACGCCGCAGCGGCCTCGGACAGCGACGGGTCGGCGCGCGCGATACCGGGCGAGGCCGTATCCTCATGGGGAATGCCGGCCCTGCACGCCACCTGGATCACCGCCGCCCTCGCTGCCCAGGCGCCAGCGGCGACCGAGTCCGCGCCCAAGCCGCACAACGTGCTGATGGTCGTGCTCGACGACGTCGGGGTCGATCTGCTCGAGACCTACGAACGGCTCGACGTCGCGCGCGGCCGACCTGCGGGAGAGCCCGCGCCGACGCCCGCGATCCAGCAGCTGCTCGCGGACCAGGGACTGACCTTCACCAACGCCTGGGTCTCGCCGAAGTGTTCGCCGACGCGCGCGCAGCTGCTCACAGGCAAGTTCTCGCTGCGCAACGGCATCGGTTCGGTCGTGCGTTCCGAGCCGATCGAGTCGGCCGCCAATCCGGGGCTCAGCTTCGAGACCGTGCTGCTTCCGCAGCAACTCGCAGCGGCGCCCACGCCCTACAGCTCCGCGGCCGTGGGCAAGTGGCACCTCGCCGCGATCGACCAACTCACGGCGCACCCCGGACACGCGCTGGGACTGCCCGCGGGGAAGTGGTTCGACGAGTTCGCGGGCTCGGCGCTCAACCTCGAGCCGCTCGCGCGCGGGGAAGGTGCGCCCGCGGGCTACTTCCAGTGGCGCAAGACGTATGCGAGCTCGACCGGACGCGCGACGCCGTGTCCGGACGGGACGCCTTGTCAACTCGAGTGGCGCGTGCCGCCGACGGCGCACTACGCGACGGTGGACACGACCGAGGACGCGCTCGCGCTGATGGCGACGCTGCCCGAGCCGTGGTTCTTGTACGTCGCGTACAACGCGGTTCACGCGCCGTTCCACGTGCCGCCGACGGAGCTTCCCGCCGCGCCGTGCCTCGCGCCTGAACTCGCGCCCGGGCCGTGTGAGTTGCCTGCGGACCGCAACGCGAACCCGTACCGCGTGCGCTGCACGATGGCGGCGTTGGATCAGCAGCTCGGGCGGCTCCTGTGCGCGCACGACGCCGCGGACACGACGGTGATCGTCGTCGGCGACAACGGCACTCCGCCGGATGCGACGCTCCCGCCGTTCACGCCCGATCGCGGCAAGGGCACGATGTACGAAGGCGGCGCGCGTGTGCCGCTGTTCATCCGTTCTCCGCTGCTCGCCAAGCAGCGCCGCGGAGCGGTTGAGTCGCGGCTCGTCAACTCGGTCGACCTGCACGCCACGGTGCTCGAACTGGCGCGTGCGCCGCAGCTCGCGAGCGCGCTCGACGGCGTTTCGCTCGTACCGTACCTGTTGCGCGGAGACGGTCCGACGTTGCGCAGCGAGTCCTACGCCGACGGGTTCTTTCCGAATTTCCAGCCCACCGCGAGCGGAGCGCCGCCCGAGGGCTACGTGTGCTCGTTCCACAACCAAACGCTGCGCGACGAGCGCTTCAAGCTCATCCGGCGCGTCGGGCGCAGCCAGCGCGAGCTCGACCGACTCACGCGCAGTGAAGAGTTCTACGACCTGCTCGAAGGCGGTGCGCCGGATACGAGCGTCACTCCGCCGCGCCCGCAGCCCGATTGGTTCGAGCGCAACGACCTGCTCGCGAGCGGCAAACCGCTCAGCGAGGTCGCGCAACGTGCATACGAGCGCCTGAGCCGCAGCTTGACGGAGCGTTATCCGTCGCTGGTGCGCTGATCGCATGGGCCCCGTCTCGAACCTCTCCGCGAGCGCGCACGCCTCGCTTGTCGCTGGTGCGGCAGCCGCTGCGTTGTGCGCGCCGCTGCGCGCCGCCGCGCAGGCGCCGACCAACCCGCCGCCGCACAACGTCCTGATGGTCGTGCTCGACGACGTCGGCGTCGACCTGCTCGGCTCGTACGAGAACTACTACCGCACGCTCGGCCGCGCGCCCGGCACGCCGGCGAGCACGCCGACGATCGACGCGCTCAGCGGCGAGTCGCTCAACTTCGCCAATGCGTGGACCTGCCCGACCTGCACGCCGTCGCGCGCGCAGATCATGACCGGTCGCCACGGTTCGCGGACGGGCATGGGCGCGGTGTTGCGCCGCACGCCGCTGGGTGGAATCCCCAACCCCGGGTTGTCGCACAAGGAGTTGCTGCTCCCCGAAGTGCTCGGACGCGCGCCGACGCCGTACGTCACCGCAGCGGTCGGCAAGTGGCACCTCGTCGACCACCTGCAACTGGCCGCCAGCGCCGCGCACGCGCTCGGCGCGCCGGCGGGAAACTGGTTCGACTACTTCGCGGGTTCGCCGTTCAACCTGGAGCGCGCGCTCTCGGCGCCGCCGGGGACCAACTCGTACTACGCGTGGCGCAAGATCTACGCGACGGCGATCGGCCCGGGTTCGTCGCCCTGCGGCCCTGGCGCGCTGCCCTGCGAAGTGGATCGGCTCACGCCGCCGATGCAGCACTACGCGACCGCGGACACCACGGAGGACGCGCTCACGCTGATCCAGACCTTGCCCGAGCCGTGGTTCCTCTACGTCGCGTACAACTCGCCGCACTTTCCCTATCACGTCACGCCGACGCAGCTCTCGAGCCCGGATTGTCTGCCGCCGCCGACGGGGCCGTCGCCGTGCGTGGCGAACCCGCCGCAGAGCAGCCCGGAATTGGCGCGCTGCATGCTGAGCGTCGTCGACGAGCAGTTCGCGCGCCTGTTGTGCGCCATCGATCCCGCTGCGACCACGGTGATCCTCACCGCGGACAACGGCACCGACGGCAACGCGATCGCGCCGCCCTTCGACCCGGCGCGCGGCAAGGGCAGTCTGTACCAGGGCGGTGTCCAGGTTCCGCTGATCGTGCGCTCGCCGCTCACGCCGCCGGCGCTGCGCGGAACGTTCCACCCGGCGCTGGTGGCGAGCACGGACTTGTTCGCCACGCTGGCGCAACTCGGAGGCAGCGCGGTAACCACGCCTGAATCCGTGTCGCTCGTGCCGTACGTGTCCGGCACGGCGCATCCCGCGCCGCGCACGCGTGTCTACACCGAGGGCTTCTTCCCGAACTTCACACCGCGCGCTCGGAGCTCGGGCCCGCCGCAGAACTACTACTGCAGCTTCCACAACCAAGCGGTGAGCGACGGGCGCTTCAAGCTGCTGCGCGTGTGGGATCGCGTCGGCGCGACGGGCGCGGTGACCTTGTACGAGGAGTTCTACGACCTCTCGCAAGGCGGACCGCTCAACTCGAACAGCACGCCGCCGACGCCCACTCCGGACTGGTTCGAGCTCAACAACCTGCTCGCCGGCGGAACGGCGGGCCTCGCGCCAAGCGCGTTGCTCGCCTACACGCAGCTCGGCGCGTGGCTCGACGCGAACTATCCCTCGCTGGTGCGTTGAGCCGCACGGCGGCAGCGCCGCGCGGCTCGATTCACGACCACGTCCCTGGGTGCTACTTGGGGCGCGGCTTCGCGCGCGGCTGAACTCAGGGCTGGATCGTGCCCGTCACGGCGTTGGTGAGGTTGGTCGTGAACGTGCCGTTGGGGTCGCGCGACCAGTACTGCGCCCAGAACGACGCGCCGCTGACGAGCGCCGGATCGACGCCCGAGGCGATGCGCGTGTTGAAGTCGATCGAATAGGCGCCCGAGCAGTCGTTCGCGGGGCTCGGCGTGCCGCCCGAGCCTTGCGACGGCGTGCGGAGCGTCGGCGCCTTCACGCACAGGAAGCCGCCCTGGAACGTGAGAGCCGCCGCGCCGCCTGTGCCGTAGTACAGGAGGCCGGCCTTGTTGTTCAGCACGTTCGTCGCCGTGATCAGGAAGCCCGAGCCAGCGTTCGAGTCGGGCAGGCCGCTGAACCCGATCGAGGGCGTGCAACCCAGGCTGTTCAACTTGGCCGTGCAGTAGATCGTCACCGGCGGGGGCGGCGGCGGCGTGTACGTCACCGTGAGCTGCGGCCGGAACTGCGCAACGCTCTCGCGCGCCTCGAACTGCTTGGCCGACTTGCCGCCGCCGGCGCTCTCGGGGCCGATCAGGATCCAACCGTGCGAGGTCGAGGGGTTGTTCACCCAACCTTGCACGTCGGCGACCATCGTCGCCGTCGAACCCCAGGTGTAGAAGCCGACCGCGTTGACGCTCGCGCTGGCGCTCGCCGTGGAGACGAAGTCGCCGCCGGGCGTGGTCCAGAGTTGGGTGTTCCAGAACGTGTGCCGCCAGGTCACGTCCCCGCTGACCGCGACGCCGCCGTTGCCGCTGAAGCCGACGGTCGTGCCTTCGTTCCAGCCCGTGGTGACGCGCTTGAGCTCGAAGGTCTTCGCGCCGGACGTGGTCTGCGACATGTAGAGCCGCAGCTGCACGTTGGTGACCGTCGAACCGGCCGGGATCGAGGTGAGGTCGAAGGCCACCAAGCCGCGGCGCACCGGCCAGCCGGTGTTCGTGCCGGCGCGCCCGGCGTAGAACGAGAAATTGCCGCCGTTGGCGCGGTTGCCGACGGTGTCGTTGAAGAGCGTCGCGTCCTTGCTCGTGGTGGTGACGAGCACGTCGGCTTGCGCGCGGGGCGCGGCGACTCCAGCGAGCGCCGGGACGAGGACGAGGGCGCTGCGGAGCGCGGCGAAACGGCTGAGGATGGCGATCACGATGGGTGGGGCGGCGAGCTGGGGTGATGCGCCGCGCGCAGATGCAGCGCACGGTCCAGAATGCGAATTCTAGCCCACGCCGGCGGAGAGCGAACTGTCCAAGCGCCTCGCTTCGAACTTCAGCCCAGGCCCAACTCGTCGACTCCGTCCTCGTCGAAGCCCAGGTAGTGGCCCAGCTCGTGCAGCAGCGTGACTTCGATCTGCTCGACGAGCTCCGCGCGGTCCACGCAGGAGCGCTCGAGGTTGCGCTGGAACAGGTGGATCGTCGGCGGCAACTCGGCGCCCGCCTCCTCGTGCGCCTCGAGCCGCGAGGCGCCGGTGAACAGCCCGAGCAGGTCGGGCGGCGTCTGGATCGGGTCGTCGCCCACGATCTCCAGCGTCGGCATCGGATCCACGATCACGGCCACGTGTTCGAGCGCGGCGCGGAACTCCTCGGGCAACTTGGCGATCGCGGCGTGCAGTGCGCCGTCGAATTCGCTCTCCGACAGCCGCGGCGGCGGCGGAACGTTGCCGGGATCGAGGCGCTGCGCTTCGCGCGTGAGGCGATCGGCCTTGCCCAGGTCGCCGTCCAGGTCCGCGACGAGCGCGAGCTTGAGCAGCAGCGCTGCGTTGGGCGCGAGCGTGCGCGCGCGTTCGAGCTTTTCGCGCGCTTCATCGATGCGCCACTGGCGCAGCGCCACTTCCGCGCGCACGGCGAGCAACTCGGCGTCCTGGTCCTCGTCCTCGAGTTCGGCTGCCCGCTCCGCCGCCGTCTGCGCGGCCGCGACGTCGTCGAGATCGAGCGCCGCCGTTGCGCGCAGGATCCAGGTTTCGCCCAGCGCCTCGTCGACGCCTGCGGAGAGCTCGAGCGCGCGTTCGGGTTCACCGGCGTCGAGCGCGGCCCAGGCCTCGTCGAGCTGCGCGTAGTCCTGTTCGTGGCTCACTGCGGTGGGGGCGTCGGGCTCGCGCCCGGAAAGAAGATGTTGGGTCGACGCCGTGCGCGCAGGGCGGTGAGCTCGCGCAAGCGGCCGCGCTGGCTCTCGACCAGCGTCCAGTCGCGGTCGAAGAACAGCGCGAGGCCGTACACGTCTTCGCTCAAGTCGTCGAAATCGAACGAAGCGTTGGCGTTGCGTGTCACGTCCACGCTGGCGGCGAAGCCCCAGCCGAACGAGTGCGACCACGCGTAGGCGAGCGCGAGCCTGCCGTCGGGCTGTTCCCACACGACGTTCGGCGCACCGAGCAGCTCGAGGCACTCGGCGAGCGACATGCCCGGCGCCACGAGCTCTTGCGTGGCGCGCGGCAACGGCCGCTGCAGGTTGGTCTGCTCGAAGCGCAGCCGCACGCAGGCGGGCGCCGTGAACAGCGCGGCCGCGAGGGCGACCGCCGGCACGAGACGCGGCTTCACTTTTGCGCGTGCTCGTTGGTCCAGGGCAGCTCGTACACGGCCTTGTCGGCATCGATCGTCGAACCCGCAGCGGCGAGCACGCCCTTCTCGTCGAAGAACAGCCACAGGCGGTCCTGCTGCACGTCGGTGTTGATCAGCGTGATCACGAACAGCGTCAGGCCGGCGCGCTTCTCGACCGTGTAGTCGTAGCGCCACGCCGTGCGGAAGCCCAACTGCACGACATCGATCGGGGCGCCGAGCGAGGCCAGCACTTCGGCTTGCGTGGAGACGCCGGGCGTGAGTTGCGCAAGCTTTTCGGCGTGCAGCGGCACGTTGACCGAGTTGCGCGAGAGGAAACAGCCGGGAGTGAGCAGCGCGACGAGGGCGAGGCCAAGGCCGGTGAGAGCAGAACGGTGGTGCATCGGCGCAGTATACGTCGCGCGTCTGTCGGGCCGCGCGGAAGGTGATGCGGCGCGAGTGCGGGGAGAGTGGGCGCGAGTCGACGAGTGCGCGAAGTGCTCGAGCTCCTGCCGCGTGCGCATGTGCGCCACACCGTCCTGTCGGCATCGTCAGGCTGTCGAGCGATGCTCCGTCGTCGCGCTGAAGTAACCTGAGCGGCGCCATGGACCTCTTCACATCGTCTGCGACCGTTCGCGCGCCCCTGACGCGCCGTCTGCTCCTCGCGTTTCCGGCGCTGCTCCTCGCTGCCTGCGCCGGCACGCCGCCGCGCCCGGCCGGACCGGTGGAGCTCGTCGTCCTGCACGTGAACGACATGCACGGCCAAGTGCATCCGCGGCGCGCGACGTGGGTCGATCGCAACAATCCGCCGCTCGCTGGCGGACTTCCGCGCGTGGCGGCGTACGTGAAGCGTGTGCGCGAGGAAGAGCAGCGCGCCGGCCGCGACGTGCTCGTGCTCGACGGCGGCGACTGGCACCAGGGCACGCCCGAGGGGCTGCTCGACCAGGGGCGCGAGTTCGTGCGCGCGCTCGCGGCCGTCGGCTTCGACGCGATGGCGCTGGGCAACCACGAGTTCGACCACGGCGTCGACAGCATGCGCGCTCTGCTCGCCGACGTGCGTCCGCCGGTCGTGTGCGCGAACCTGCGCGAGCGCGCGAGCGGCGAACGCGTGGCGTGGGTCGAGCCGTGGCGCATCGTCGAGGTCGGCGGACTGCGTGTCGCGCTCGTGGGGTTCGTCACGCCCGAGACGCCGTCGATCACGCATCCCGATGCGCGCACGTTCGACTTCACGGATCCGGCGCAGGAACTGACGCAGGTCAAGCGCGAGCTGGGATCGCGCGCCGACTGGATCCTTCCGCTGGGCCACATCGGCGTCGACGAAGCGCTCGCGCTGGCGCGCGCCCACCCCGAGTTGCCGCTGATCGTCACCGGGCACTCGCACACGTTCCTGCGCGAAGGACGGCGCGAGGGCGGCACGTTGATCGTGCAGGCGGGCGCGAAGGCGAGCGTGGTGGGGCGCGTGGAGCTGACGCTCGATGGCCCGAGCGCAAAGGTCACGAACGCCAAGGCGCAACTCGTGGAGTTGCTCGAGGCGCCGAACGAGGCGCAGCGCAACGAACGCGTCGAGAGCTTGTGCGCCCAACTCGCCGCGCGCGCCGAGAGCGCGATGGGCGAAGTCGTCGGCGAGCTCAGCGCGCCGCTCACGACCTGGGGCAAGCCGTACTCGACGAGCGCCGGCTCGTGGATCTGCGATCTGATGCGCGCGCGCACCGGCGTCGACGTCGCCTTCCACAACCGCGGCGGCGTGCGCGCGGAGATCGACGTGGGGCCGGTCACGCGCCGCGAGGTGTTCGAGATGTCGCCCTTCGACAACAACATCGCGCTGCTCGAGCTGACGGGCGCCGAGCTCGAGCAGATCGTGCGCGCGGCCACCGAAGGCACGGCGCATTCGGGGCTCGACTACTCCGGCTGCGTGGTGCGCGTGCGCGAGTCGCGCGAACACTCGGCCGTGCAGCTCAACTTCGTGAGCTTGGAGATCGGCGGCAAGCCGCTCGAGCGCGAGAAGCGCTACCGCATCGCCACCAACTCGTACTTGGCGGCCGGCGGCGACGGCTTCGACCTGCTGGCGCGCTCGACTCCGCGCAGCGAGGATCCGATCCTGATCCGCGACTTGACCGAGCTCGAGTTCAAGCGCGGCGCGCCGATCGCCGCGCCGACGGACGCACGCATCGTCGCGCAGGAGAGTGCTCCGTGAAGCGCGCGGCCTGTCTGGTGTTCGCGCTGTTCGCGTTCGTCGCACCGCTCGCGGCGGCGGGCTTCGACGAGCTTTCGGACGCGCGCGGACGGCTGGGTTCGAGCGATGCGCGCGAACGGCGCGCGGCGGTGGGGCAGTTGGCGCGCATCGGCACGCTCGAGGCCTGGAAGAGCGTGCTCGCGGCGCTCGCGGATCCCGACGGGCAGGTCGCCGACGAAGCGCAGCTGCAGCTGGTCTCCGTCGCCACGCCCGAAGCGCGCAAGCTCGTGCTGGGCAAGGACGGCCTGAGCTCGAAAAACGCCCTGGTGCGCGAGCGTGTCGTCGAGTCGTTTGGTCGCGCTTCGAGCGCGCCGCCCGCCGACGTGTTCGCGCAGGCGCTCGTCGATCGCGAGGCGAGCGTGCGGCGCGCCGCGGGCTGGTCCGTCGAGCGGCTCGTGCGCGCGCAGAAGTACGTCGACGCGTGGAAGACGGACATGATCGAAGCGAGCGCGCTCGAGGCGGCGCTGGCGGCGCAGATCGGCCGTGAGAAGGACCTCGAGACGCAGGCGACGTTGATCGTGGCGCAGCAGGCGCTGCTCGGCGCGCCACGCCGCAAGGACATCGAAACCTGGAAGGCATCGAAGTCGGCGCCGGCGCGCGCGGCCGCGGCCATCGCGCTCGGCGCGCCCGCGGCGTCGGATTCGCTCGACCTGCTCGCCGCGCTCGCAGCGGACGCCAACTTCGGCGTGCGCGCCAACGCGTTCCGCAGCCTTTCTGCGCACGCCACGAAGGCCGCCGCGGCGCAACTCGTCGCAGCGCTCGAACGCGAGGAGTCGCTGCGCGGCAAGTGGCTGCTCGCCGCTCAGCTGCGCAAGCTCTCGGGTCTTGCGCACCGCGTCGATCCGCGGCCGTGGAAGCAGTGGGTCGACTCGCTCGCCGACGGTCCCATCGCGGCGCCCGAGCGCGCCGATGGCTCGGGAGACGACGCCGGCTCGACGAGTGCGTTCGCTGGCTTGCCGATCCGCTCCGAACGTGTGGCGTTCCTGATCGACCTCTCGGGCTCGATGTGGGAGAAGCGCGCCGACGGCCGCACCCGCAAGGAATTGGTTGACGAGGAACTCGCGCGCGCGCTGCGTTCGCTCTCGCCGCAAACGCGCTTCAACGTGATCGTCTACACCGCGCGGCCCGTGGCTTGGAAAGAACGCCTGACGCCCGCCGCGCCCAAGGCCGTCGCCGAGGCGCTCGAGTTCTTCACCAAACGCGTCGACCGCGGCACGGGCGATTTCTGGGGCGCGCTCGAATTTGCGCTCGCCGATCCGGAGCTCGACACGCTCATCGTGCTCAGCGACGGCGCGCCGAGCGGCGGGCAACGCTGGAATATGGAATTGATCGCCAGTCTGTTCGAGGAGCGCACGCGCTTGCGCGGCCTGGTGCTCGACGCGGTGCTCGCAGACGCTCCCAAGGCCCTGCGTGAGCACTGGCGGCGCATGGCGGAGCGCAGCGGCGGTTCGACGGTCGAGATCGCGCTCAAGTAGCGGCGGCGGGCGACGCGCGGCGTGCAAAAGCGTCCGCGCGCCGCAACAATTGTCGCCCCCATGACGGCCCAACTGCTCGAACTGTCGCGTTCCTCGGAAGCGCTCCCCAACGGCAAGGTCCGCTACGCCGCAGGCCATGGCCTGGCGCTGATCACGCTCACGAACCCGCCGGCCAACGGCTATTCGTTCGAGATGATGAGCGACCTCGACGCAGCGATCGTTCGCGCGCGCTTCGACGACGCCGTGCAGGTCATCGTGATCGCCGGCGCCGGTGAGAAGTTCTTCTGCGCGGGCGCGGACATCAACTACCTCGGCAGCCTCACGCCGTCGAAGAAGTACTACTTCTGCCTGCACGCCAACGAGACGCTGCAGCGCCTCGAGCGCACGCCCAAGCTGGTCATCGCGGCGCTTTCGGGCCACTGCGTCGGCGGCGGGCTCGAGATCGCGCTGGCCTGCGACCTGCGCGTGGCGCGCCGCGGCTCGGGCAAGTGCGGACTGCCGGAAGTGAACCTCGGCGTGTTGCCCGGCACGGGCGGAACGCAGCGCCTCGCGCGCCTCGTCGGCCGCGCGCGCGCGATCGAACTGATGGTCAGCGGCCGCACCTTCGACTACGACGAAGCCGAGAAGCTCGGCGTCGTGACCCACGTGCGCGGCGAGAGCGACGACGCGAGTTTCATGACCGCGCTCGGCGAGTTCGCTGCGAGCTTCACGACGCCGGGCAAGGCCGCGCTGAGCGTCGGCCACATCAAGGCCGCCGTGCACGGCGGCGTCGATCTGCCGCTGGACGCGGGCCTGGCGCTCGAGCGCGAATTGCAAGCGAAGTTGTTCGCTTCGGCCGATGCACGCGAAGGCATCGCCGCGTATGTCGAGAAGCGCCTGCCGAGCTTCGAGGGCGCGTGAGGCGATGAAGGCGCTGCGCATCCACGCCCACGGCGGTCCCGAGGTGCTGTCCATCGACGAGGTGGCGCGCCCGAGTCCCGCTGCGGGCGAAGTGCTCGTCAAGGTGCTCGCCGCGTCGATCAACCACCTCGACCTGTGGGTGCGGCGCGGAATGCCCGGTTTTCCGGTGGCTTTTCCGCGCACGCTGGGCTGCGACGGCGTCGGCGAGATCGCGGAGCTCGGCGCCGGCGTGAGCGGCTTGCGCGTCGGAGAGCGCGTGGTGCTCGAGCCCGGCTACAGCTCCGGCCGCAGCCCCGAAGACCTCCGCGGCGACGACCATCTTGCGCCCGACTACTCGATCCGCGGCGAACACAGCGACGGTTTCCACGCCGAGTACTTCGCGCTGCCGGCCAAGTACGTGTTTCCCTTGCCCGCGGGCGTCGACCCGGTGCAAGCGGCAGCTGTCCCGCTGGTGTTCCTCACCGCGTGGGGGATGCTCGTCAGCCGCGCGAAGTTGCAGGCCGGCGAGACGGTGCTCGTGCTCGGCGGCGCCAGCGGCGTCGGCTCGGCGGGCATCCAGATCGCCAAGTCGCTCGGCGCGCGCGTGATCGCGACCGCCGGGAGCGAACGCAAGCTCGAGCTAGTGCGCTCGCTCGGCGCCGACGCGGCGCTCGACCACTCGCGCGAAGGCTGGGACAAAGAGGTCAAGAAGCTCACCTCGGGCCGCGGCTGCGAGGTCGTGTTCGAACACGTCGGCCCGGCCACGTGGGACGCGTCGATGCGCTGCCTCGCGCGCCTGGGACGCCTCGTGACCTGCGGCGGCACGACCGGCCCGAAGGTCGGCTTGCTGCTGCCGCACGTGTTCATCAAGAACCTCTCGATCCTGGGCTCGACGATGGGGCCGCGCAGCGCGCTGCCGACGATCTTCGAGCACGTCGCCGCGGGCCGCTACCGTCCGGTGCTCGACCGCGTTCTGCCGCTCGCGCAGGCGCGCGAAGCCCACGAACTGCTCGAGTCGCGCCAGGTCGCCGGCAAGATCGTGCTCACGCCCTGAAGGCGCTCTCCCGAACGCCGCGCGAAACTTCGCCGCGCGTTCGCTTCTCCACACTCCTGTGCTCCTCCATCGATGAAGACCGCTGAACAGATCTCCACCGCCGCCGTCGTCGGCGCGGGAACCATGGGCCACGGCATCGCGCACGCCTTGGCGCTCGCCGGCATCGCGACCACGCTCGTCGACCTCGACGCGGCGGCGCTCGAAAAGGGCCTGGCCGCCGTGAAGAAGAACCTCGACGCGGGCGTCGAGAAGCAAAAAGTCACTGCGCAGGCGCGCGACGCGGCGCTGGCGAAGCTCAGCGGCTCCGGCGATCTCGAAGGCGCCGCCCGCGCCGCCGACGTGGTGATCGAAGCCGTGCCCGAGAAGCTCGAGCTCAAGCAGCGCATCTTCACCACGCTCGACGCCGTGTGCGCGGCCGAGACGCTGCTCGCGACGAACACCTCGTCGCTGCCGATCACGAAGATCGCCGCCGTCTGCACGCGGCCGGCGCGCGTGGTGGGCATGCACTTCTTCAATCCCGTGCACATCATGAAGCTCGTCGAAGTCGTGCGCGCCGAGCAGACCAGCGAAGAAGCCGCGCGCCTGGCGCTCGCGCTGAGCACGCGCATCGGCAAGGACGGCATCGACGTCAAGGATTCGCCCGGTTTCGCTTCGAGCCGCTTGGGCCTGGTGATCGGGCTCGAGGCGATGCGCATGTGCGAGTCCGGCGTGGCGAGCGCCGAGGACATCGACAAGGCCATGACGCTGGGCTACGGCTTCCCGATGGGGCCGCTCAAGCTCACCGATCTCGTCGGTCTCGACGTGCGCCTCGCGATCGCGGAGCACCTCGCGCGCGAGATCGGTCCGCGTTTCGCACCGCCCCAAATCCTGCGCGACAAAGTGGCGCGCGGGGAGCTCGGCAAGAAGTCGGGTAAGGGCTTCTACGACTGGAAGGCTTGAGAGCGCGCCAAGGCGCGCTCGGAGGAGAACGATCATGTCCGAAGTCGATTGGGGCACTGAAGCGAACGAAGCACCCAAGCCCAAGAGCCGCGTGCCCAAGTGGGCTTGGTTCTGCGGCGGCGGGTGCCTGCTCGCGTTGATCCTGGGCGGCGTGCTGGCGTTCCTGATCTTCAAGAAGGCGCAGGAGGCGATGGACGTCGACAAGCAGTCGGCCTCGCTCGCCGAGGAGTTGCCGTTCGACGCGCTGCCGGAGGACTACACCTTCATCGGCATCGGGGCCTTCGCGGGCATGCTGCCGGGCATCGACAACGCGTGGATGCTCCAGCGCACGGACGGAACCGTGCAGGCGCAGTTCCAGTTGCTCGAGCCCGAAGCGTCGCTGGTGCGCCGCGAGGCGATTCGCACGGGCGAACTCGGGCCGGACGCGAAACAGCAGTTCGGGCCGATTGGTTTGCACGGGCTCGAGCACGGCGAAATCGAGATCCAGGGCCGCACTTTGCCCTGGATGCGCTTCCAGACTTTTGAGCCCTCCGCAGCGAAAGAAGCCGGCGCCGACACCGAGCAGGCGGAGAAAGCGGAGCCGTCGTTCGGCGACGCGATCGAGCTCGCGAGCCGTCAACGCATCCTATTCCTCGACCTCACGCGCGACGGTGCGGCAGGCGCGTTGATCCTGCAGTACACGGCGGTCGGCGATGGCGGACCGGTCGAACCTGCGGAAGTCGCAGAGTTGCTCAAGCCGTTCCACGTGGGACCGAAGCGGTGAACGCAACGCTGGCGGCGCACGAGACGACCCGCGGCGTGCTGCTGGGCGCGCTGGGGGTCGCCGTGCTCGCCGGCGCGGTCCTCTGGACCCTGCGTGAAGCGCCGCGTACGAGCGAGCCGCAGGCCGCCTTCGAAGCCTGGTTCGAGCCGCGCGAACTGCCGTTCGGACTGCGGCCCGTCGAAGCGCAGGAACTCGTGCGCGGCGACATGGTGCTGCGCCTGGAGCGCGCGGACCTCGCGCCGGAGCCGCCGCGTGCGGAGTCGAGTTCCGAGTCCGACGAAGGTTCGAAGGACAAACCTCGTTTTGACTGGGGCAAGGTCGACTACGGAACGCCCGGCGCGCCGCCGCGCGAGGTCGCGATCGTGCGCCTGGAGCTCGATGTCGCGCGCGATGAGCTCGAACGGCTGTTCAAGGGCGGCGAGGAGCTGCGCGGCGACTGGGCCGCGATCGATTCGTCCGGCGGCAAACGCATCGTGCAGCGCGGGCTCGTCGCCTGGGGGCAGCTCGACTGCGCCTGGGCTCACGAACGCCAGTTCGAGTCCGGCGGCACGTTCCGCGACGTCGTGCGTGTGAACCTCAGCAGCGCGGCCGAGCCGCGCGTGCTCATCGCGCGCTTTGGTCGCGGCGTGGCCGGCTCGATCGCGCCGGTCGAACAATTGCTCGCCGCGCTCGTAACCAAGTGAGCGGCGGCGCCGCAACAAGCGGCGCCATGAACCACATCCTGCTCACCACGACTCCCAGCGTCGAAGGCCGTCCGATCCGCGAGTACCGCGGCATCGTCACCGGTGAAGCGATCCTCGGCGCCAACGTCTTCAAGGACATGTTCGCCGGGATCCGTGACATCGTCGGCGGCCGTTCGGGCACCTACGAGCGCGAGCTGGCCCGCGCGCGCGAGATCGCGCTCGAGGAGCTGCGCCTGCGCGCGAGCGAACTCGGCGCGAACGCCGTGGTCGGCGTCGACCTCGACTTCGAGGTGCTCGGCGCGAACAACGGCATGTTGATGGTCAGCGCGAGCGGCACGGCTGTCGTGCTCTAGCGCGCCTCGAACCAAGCGCCTCGCGGCGCCCGGACGCGCTGTCATCCGCTTGGGCGGCGCCATCGCGACGGAGCATCCACGACTCATTCCGTTAGAGGCTCTAAGACTTCTGGCTCACGCGCGCGGCGAGCACCTCGGCGAGGTGCACGACGCGCGCCTTCGAGCCCGCGCGCCGCAGACCGGCGTCCCACTGCATCTGGCACCCGGGATTGGCCGTGACGAGCGTGTCCGCGCCGCAGGCGGCGAAATCGCGCGCCTTGGCGTCGAACACGGCCTGGCTGTCGGCCGGCCGCAGCACGGAGTAGATGCCCGCCGAGCCGCAGCACGACTCGGCGTTGTTCATCTCGACGCGCTGGGCGCCGCGCACGCGCTCGAGCAGGCTGCGCGGCTGCGCGCGGATCTGCTGACCGTGGCACAGGTGGCACGGATCGTCGTAGGCGAGCTTGCCCATCCCAGAGCCGCTGGCGTCCGGCGCCCAGTCCGCGGGCGCGTTCGCAGCCACGAACTCACTGAAGTCGACCACGCGCTTGGAGAAGCGCTGCGCGCGCTCCTTCCAAGCCGCGTCGTGTTCGAGCAAGTGGCCGTAAGCCTTCATGTGCGCGCCGCAGCCCGCGCTGTTCACGACGATCGGCGCGTCGCCGAGCGCCTCGAAGCGTTCGATCGTGCCGCGCGCGAGCTCGCGCGCGCCTTCGAGCTCGCCGTTGTGTGCGTGCAGCGCTCCGCAGCACACGTGGCCTCGCGCCGTGCGGCTCGCGAAGCCGAGGTCCGCGAGCACCGCGACCGTGGCGCGGTTCACGCGGCCGTACAGCTCGGGCATCACGCAGCCTTCAAGCACGCCGACTTCGCCGCGTTCGGCGCCGCGCGCCGGCGTGCGCTCGGGCAGCAGGCGGCGTTCGCTCGCGGGCGGAGCTTCGGCGAGGCTCGAGAGGCCGGCCTTGCGCGCGCCCGCGAAGTTCGCGACGAGCTTCAGGAGCCCGGTGCGCTGTGCGAAGCGCAACGCGCCGATCGAGAGGGACAACCAGAAGCGACTGGGCAGCACGACGCTGAAGCCGATCCAGCGTGCGAAGCGCTCGAGCCCGCCGCGCGGCGCGACGGACTCGGCGCCGGCGCGCGCGGTCTCCATCATCTCGCCGAAGCGCACGCCGGCCGGGCACACGCTCTCGCAGTGGCGGCACACGAGGCAGAAGTCGAGCTCCTCGCGGTACTGCGCGTCGCGCGCGTCGAGCGCGCCCTCGGCGACGGCGCGCATCAGGTAGATGCGGCCGCGCGGGCTGGAGGACTCGACGCCGGTGAGTTGGTACGTCGGGCAGGTGCGCAGGCACAGACCACAGTGGATGCAGTCCAGGCTCTTGACGTAGTCGACCAGCGCGTTGGATTCCATCACAGGCCTCCGACGAAACGGCCGCGCGCGAACACGCCGCCGGGGTCGAGCTTGGTGCGCAGCTCGCGCATCAACTCCAGGCCCGCGACGTCGCCGCCGAACGGATCGAGGCCGGAGAGCGCCGCGAGAGGAGCGTTGCGCACGTGCAGCGCGCCGCCGTGGCGCGTCGCGATGCCGCGCGCGAGGCGCGCGAATTCGGCGAGCTGCGCTGGATCCATGGCGCTCGGCAGCCCGATGTCCAGGCGCGCCTCGAAGGGTTGGAACATGAGGCGGCGTTCGAGCGAACGTTCGTCCAGCGCACGCAAGAGCTCGACGACGAGCGCCGGCGCGCGCGAAGGCTCTGCTGTGACCGAGAGCGACGCTCGCTCCGTGCCGACGAAGCTCGTCGTGTCGCGGAACTTCGCCGCGAACTCTGCGGCCGTGCGCCCTTCCTTGAGCGTCGAAGGCTTCCAGCACTGGGCCAGCGCCGCTTGTTCGGCCGCCACGGCGGCGCGTTTGCCGAACAGGCGCGCGAAGACGGCCCAGCTCTCTCCCGCGGGCGGCGATTCGTGGCTGGCGAGCACGATGGAGACGTACCGCGCCGGCAGCGCGAAGGCCGTGCGCGCGCGGTCGAGGGCGCGCGCCAGATCGACGCCGTGCGCGATGAACATCACCTCGTGCTCCGGCGCGGGGAACAGGCGCAGCGCGATCTCGGTGAGCACGCACAACGTTCCGTGCGAGCCCGCGTAGAGCCGGTGCAGGTCGAAGCCGGTGACGTTCTTCACCAGCCGGCCGCCGCTGCGTGTGACCGTTCCATCGCCGAGCACGGCTTCGACGCCCAGCACGTGGTGCTGCACCGGTCCGAAGCGCAAGCGATCGAAGCCCGATTGCCCCGCGGCCACGACGCCGCCGATGGTGCAGTGCGCCGGGGCGGGAACGTCGGGCGTGAGGCGGTGACCGCCGCGTTCGACGCGCGCCGCGAGGTCGGCGATGGTTTCGCCGGCGCGCACCGCGATCGTTCCGTCGGCGGGTTCGTGCGAGACCGCGCCGACGAGGCGCTGGGTGGTGAGCAGGAAATCGACGCGCTCGGGCGCGTTGCACCAACCGAGCTTCGAGCCCAGGCCGAGCGGCAGGACGCGCAACTTGTCGCGTGTGGCGAGCTTGAGCAACGCGCTCACTTCGTCGACGTCGCCCGGCGCCGCGCACGGCAACGCTGCGAGATCGAAACGCGGCCGCCGCGACAGCACGTTGGCGCGGCCGACGATCTGCGCCAGCGCGCTTTCGATCTGCGTCGTGCTCACGCGTGCGGCCTCTGGGCGCCGCGCATCTCGCGGCATGCGTGCACGGGGATCAATTTGCCGGGATTGAGCCGCTGCTCGGGATCCCAGGCTTCGCGCACCGCGCACATCGTGCGCAGGCTCGCCTCGTCGAACACTTGCGTCATCGCCGCTTGTTTCTCGAGGCCCACGCCGTGCTCGCCGGTCAGCGAACCGCCGGCCTTCACGACCAGCTCCATGATCTCGTCGCCGGCGGCGAGCACGCGCCGCACCTGATCGGGGTCGCGTCGGTCATAGCTGATGTTGGGGTGCAGGTTGCCGTCGCCGGCGTGGAACACGTTGGAGAGTTTGAGGCCGTGCTCGTGCGCGATGCGCGTGGTTCCGAGCACCAACTCGCGCAGTTTCGTGCGCGGCACGACCACGTCGGCCACGTACAAATCCGGCGCGATGCGGCCCATGGCGCCGAACGCGCCCTTGCGCCCGGCCCACAGTTTCTTGCGCTCGTACGCGCTGCGCGCACGCCGCACCTCCATCGCACCGCGTCGGCGCACGACGGCGAGGATCTCGTCGAGGCTCGCGCTGACTTCGCTCTCGCTGCCTTCGCACTCGATCAAGAGCACCGCCTCCGCGTCCTTGGGATACCCCGCGGCGAAGATGCTCGCCTCGACGGCTTCGATCGTGAGCCGATCGAGGATCTCGAGCGCGACGGGCTCGTGTCCGGCGGCGATCACTTCGCTCACCGAGTCGCAGGCGCCGTCGAGGTCCTTGAACACGGCGAGCACCGTCTCGACCACGGGTTGGATCGGCATCAAGCGCACGACGATCTCGGTGGCGATGCCGAACATGCCTTCGCTGCCGACGAACAGTCCGACGAGGTCGTAACCCAGCGGATCGACGCGCGGCTGCGACAGGTCGAGCACGCTGCCGTCGTGGCGCACGATCACCAGCCCGAGCACGTGGCGGTTGGTCGAGCCGTACTTGAAGCAGTGCGGCCCGCCGGAGTTCTCTCCGATGTTGCCGCCGATCGTGCAGGCGTGCTGGCTCGACGGATCGGGCGCGTAGAACAGGCCGTGCTTCTCGGCCGCGAAACTCAAGTCGACGTTCACCAAACCGGCCTGCACGCGAGCCGTGCGGTTCTCCACGTCGATCCCGACGATGTCGCGCATGCGCGCCAGGCCCACGATCGCGCCGCCTTGCACCGGCGTCGCGCCGCCCGACAGGCCGGTGCCCGCGCCGCGGCCGACGACGGGAACGCCGGCCTTGTGCAGCACCGCCATCGCTCGCGCGCACTGCTCGGTCGTGCGCGGCAGCACGACCACCGCGGGGCGTTGCTGCAACAGCGCGAGCCCGTCGCACTCGTACGCGGACAGGCGCGTCGGATCGCTGATCAAGCCTGCGTCGCCGAGCACGGCGCGCAGCTGTTCGAGAACGGCGGCCTCCACGCCTAGAAATCGATCCTCGACAGCTTCCACCAGCCGAGCGCGAGCATCAGCGCGATGAACAGCAGCGTCGTCAGGATCGAGAGCACCGCGTTGAAGCGCCAGGACGCGTCCCAGGCGAACAGGTCGTCGTAGGAGGCCGTTCGCGCGCGCCGTTTGGCGTCGCCTTCGAGCCGCCAGGCGCCCGTGAAGGCCCGCGCCATGCGTTCGCTGTCTTCGCGCGCAGCCCACGCCGCCTCCGCGTCGTAGTCGACGGTGAGCAACTCGTCGTTGACCTGCACCAGCCAGCGCCGACGCAGGCGCGACTCTTGGCCGCGCTGTTCCGTCCACTCGAAGCGCCGCCCAGTGATCTCCCCGATGATCGTCGGCTTGGAATCGACGCCGAGCTCCTTGCGCAGCGCCTTGGACACCGCGCTCAGCTCGCCTGCGCGTTCGACGCTTTCAGCCTTGATGCGCCAAGTCGCTTCGCCGCCGCCCGCGGGGTGCGGCGCGAGCCACGTCAGGCCTTCTTGGCGCAGCGCCGAGCGCGGTTCGCGTTGGAATCCTTCCGGCGAGGCGTCGATCGTGAGGCCGAGCTCGTCGTCGACGAACTCGGGTTCGACGTAATCCAGCCGCTCGCGCAGCGCCTTCGCGATGCGTGCGCCGTCGCCGTTCTTCGGCCCGATGAGGTGGTACACGTCGAGCACCACGGCGAACACGGCGCTCGCCGCGGTGGTGGGCTCCGCCGGCTTGTCGCTCGCCTCGGCCACGTGCTGCTCGACGGCGTTTTTCTCGAACGCTTTGTGCAGCCCGTAGTTGATCGGCATGAACACGACGGTGAGCAGGATCGCGGCGATCGAGCTGCGTGTGAGCACGCCGAACAGGCACGAGATCGCGTGCAGGCTGGCGAAGCCGTACACCAGCGCGGGGACCACCCAAAGCAGTCGCGGTTGGAAGTAACCCGACGCGAGCCACAGGCCGGAGACCACGCCGCCGATCAACACCACGGCGAGCAAGCTGACGAAGGCCAGGCCCGCGACGTAGCGCGAGAGGTACAGCGCCCAGCGCGACACGGGTTTGCTGAACACGACGTCCGCGCCGCCGCGTTCGAGCATCTGCGGCACGAAGAACGACACGGCCGCGATGGCGAACACGCTCGCGAACAGGTCGAACACGCCGAGCACGTTGTCGACGATGTTGTCCAGCTGCATCTCCAGCAGCTGCTCGAGCGCTGCCGTATTCGGCGGAGTCGTGCGGCCGTTCGTGAGCCAATCGGGGTAGAGCTGCCAGGTTCCGACGACCCAGATTCCATCGGTGCGGAAGCTGACGAGCAGGAAGAAGAGCCCCGGCAGCAGGAACAGCACCAGCAGGATGCGGAAGCCGAGGTTGTCGACGACCTGGTAGTACGCGTCGCGCAGCAGCGCTCGCACGATCGCAGCGTTCACTTCGCGCCTCCCTGTTGCTGGGCCTTCACGAGCTGGATGAAGGCCTGCTCGAGGTTGAGTCGTCGCGCGAGGATGCCGCGGATCGAGACGCCCGCGGCGCGCAGCAGGTCGACGCACTGGTCGAGCTCGGCGTCGCTGAGCTGCACTTCGAAACCGCGCTCGTGCGCTTCGAACCCGGCGCCCAGGTCGCCGAGCAGCACGCGCAGGTTCGGCGGGACGCTGGCGAGCTCGAAGCGATAGCGCCCGTTGCGCGGCGTGAGTTCTTCGATCGCGCCTTCGCGCACCAGCTTGCCCTTGACCATGACCACGACGCGGTCGCAGATCAGCTCGACCTCCTGCAGGAGGTGCGAGTTGATGAACACCGTGACGCCGCGCTCCTTGAGGCTCTGCACGATCTGCCGTACGGCTGCGCGGCCGACCGGGTCGACGCCGTCGGTGGGCTCGTCGAGGATGATCAGCTCGGGCTCGTGGATCAGCGCCTGCGCCAGGCCCATGCGCTGCGTCATGCCCTTGGAGAATTCGCGCAGCTTGCGCTTGGCCGCGTCGCGCATGCCGACGAGCTCGAGCACCTCGGGCACGCGCCGCTCGAGTTTGTCGCGCTCGCAGCCGCACATCTCGCCGAACAGCCGGAGCATCTGCACGCCGGTCAAGTACGGCGGGAAGCGGTGGCCCTCGGGCAGGTAGCCGACCTTGCGTCGCACCAGCGCGTCGCCGACCGGCGCGCCGAGCAGCCGCGCTTCGCCGCTCGTCGGCCGCGCGAGGCCGAGCAGCATCTTCACCAGCGTCGTCTTGCCGGCGCCGTTGGGCCCGAGCAGTCCGAACACCTGGCCGCGGCCGACCTCGAGCGTGAGTTCGTCGACGGCGCGAAAGCCGCCGCCACCGAACAGGCCGCGGCCGTAGACCTTGGACAGGCCGCGAACGGACACAGCGGGCGTGGAGCGATCCATGGGGGCGCAGAGGTTAGCGAGGCGCTAGGGATGCGCGAGCAGCGCGACGCGCGCGGCGCCGATCCAGCCGGCGGAGGGGCCGAGCGTCGCCTGCAGCAGGCGCACGTGCGGCCCACGGCCGGAGTAGCTGCGCTCGTCGAGGCCCTCGCGGATGCCCGGTTCGAGCAGGTCGAGCGCGGCCGAGAAGCCGCCGCCGAACACGAACGTGCTCAGGTCGAGCAGGCACACGACCGGGCCCAGACCGCGGCCCAGATCGCGGCCGATTTCGCGCAGCAACGCGAGTTCGGCGAGCGAGCCCGAGCGCGCGCGCGCCGTGAGCGTCGGCAGATCGCCCGGTTTGTCCGGCGGAAGCTGGGCGGCGAGGGCGCGCCGCCGCGCCGCGGTGGCCGAGGCGAGCGTTTCGACACAGCCGCGTTTGCCGCAGCCGCACGGCGGGCCGTGCGGGTCGACGACCACGTGCCCGACCTCGCCCGCCATGCCGCTGCCGGCGTAGAGCTCGCCGTTCAGGATCAATCCGCCGCCGATGCCGGTTCCGAGCGTCACCAGCAGCGCGTCGCGCGTCCCGCGTCCCGCACCGAGCCACAGTTCGCCGACCGCGGCCGCGTTCGCATCGTTCTCGACGTGCACGCGCTCGGGCGCGAGGCCGACGCGGCGCGCGAGCTCGTGCTTCACGCCCAGGTCGACGAAACCGGGCAGGTTCGGGCTCGCGATCAAGTGGCCGCGCGCGCGATCGAGCAGGCCGGGAACGCCGATGCCCAGCTGCTCGCCGCCGCCCAGTCGCTTGAAGATGTCGGCGAGCGTGTCGAGCACGGCCTGCGGGCCGCGCGCGAAGCCAGGGTCGAAGTTGTCCTCCGTTACGATCGCGCCGGAGTCCGTTACGACGCCGGCCTTGATCGACGTTCCACCCAGATCGATGCCGACTTGCCGCCGTGCGGCCGCGCCTGCGGGAATTGAGCCCATGCCGCGCATCGTACGGCGCCGGGTGCGCGCCACGACCACGCCGGGCTGGCGCGAGCCAGCGCTACCATGCCCGACTTGAACAACCTTCCCGCTTCGCCGCCCGCCGACAAGAGCCGGTTCGTGGCCTGGGCCTTTGGGATCGCGCTCGCGCTGATGTTCGCCGTCGTCGTCGGCTTCACCGCTTGGCGCGCGATGCACAGCGCCGGCCAGGCGGAGCGCGCGGCGCAGGCGCAGGCCGAACTCGCGCCCGCGGCCCAGGCGCTCGAACGCGCGGTCGCCGCCGCGTCGCCCGCGGCGCCGGTGTACGACATCGATCGAACGCTCGCGGTGTTGCGCGAGCTCGACGCCGCGGCGAGCGACGCACGTTCGGTGCGCGACTACGTCGAGCGGCTCGCTCGCCAAGACTATGCGCACGTCGCGCCGCACGCGCTCGAAGTGCGCCAGCGCATGCTCGAGCTGCTGATGCGGCTCGCCGGAGAGCTCGACGCGCTCGACGACCACGACAAGACTTGGTCGACGTACCGCACGGTGCTCGAGGCGCTCAAGGCCGCCAATTCCGTGATGATCGGCGTCCCGGGCGTGCTCAGCACGTCACCGAGCATCGAACAGCGCAACGCGGCGACTGCGGAGCTGCAAAAAGCGCTCGCGCAGCGTGAGGATCTGCTCGCGCGCGTGCGGCCGATCGAAGCCGATCTCGTGCGTTTGGTGAGTGAAACCACGCCTGTTTTCCGCTCACTCTTGAGCGAGTGGGAGCAACTGTGCCTCGTGCGCGACTCGGCGTACCTGGCGGCAGCGCGGCTCGACTGGGAAGCGTGTGCCCGCCACGCGCGCGCTGCGATCGCGCGTGCGCCGCTCGAGTCGGAGGCGCACCTGCTGCTCGCGCTCGCGCACGTCGAGGGCGGTGTCGAACTGCCGCCCGAGCGCGGCGACCTCGCGCGTTTCGTCGACGAGCTCATCGCACGCGAGCCCGATCGCGCGGCGCCGGCGCTGGTGGTGCGCGGCGTGTGGCGCGCGCGCCGCGGCGAAAGCGCGCTCGCGCGCGAGGACCTCGAACTCGCGGCGACGCGCTACCCGCAGCAGTCCGAGCGCTTGCGCGCAGGCTTTGATCCCTACGCATCACGTTCCTATCTGCGCCAGACCAGCGCGGGCCGCGGCATCACCGGCCTGTACGAAGCGAGCATGCTCGGCGCGGCCTGGTTCAGCCCCGAGCTGCAGCTCGCGCGCGAGCGCTTCGGCGCCGGCGACCGCGAAGCCGGCAAGCGCCTGGTCCGCGAGCATTTCCACCGCCGGC
Source organism: Planctomycetota bacterium (assembly GCA_016795325.1). Taxonomy (GTDB): domain Bacteria; phylum Planctomycetota; class UBA1135; order UBA1135; genus WYBT01. The sequence continues at coordinate 105,722 of JAEUHY010000024.1, read as the reverse complement.
GCGCCGACGGCCAGTGGAACCTCGTGCTGTACGACCTCGACTTCTGCGAGGGCCTGCTCGGGTCGGAGTTCGCCGCGCTGTTCCCCGAGGTCAACTACCTCGACCTCGAGATCTCGCGGCCGATGTTCGGAAGCGACGTCGCTGTGTCGGTGTCCAACCGCAGCGACGTCACGCTGCGCAACGCCGCACTCGTGCTGTGCTTGCGCTTCGTCGACATGCACCCTGACGACTACGTGACTCTGGCGGTGAAACCCACGCAGCCGGTGCTGCCCGCGCGCACCATCACGCAGTACGACGGCTTCGACGTGAAGCTCGAATGGGGCGGCGTGACCAAGTCCGTCGACCAATTGATCGAGCCCGTGCGCGCGATCCTGCTGACGGATGAAGCGGTCTTCCGCGTCGAGACGATCCGCTACAAGAACGAGCGCGTGCAGCGCTACGCGACGCAGGCTGGCGCACCGCCGGTGACGCTGCCCGAGCGCGTCGAGCAGGCGCTCGTGCGCCTGCGCGCCGAACCGCAGCTCGCGAGCCTGCGCACGGCGGGCCTGCTCGGCCAGGACGTGCGCGTCGAGTTGCCACGCGAGTTCCTCGCGCTCGGCCCCTTGTTCCGGCTCGAGTTCGGCGAGCAGCGCTTCGACGAGGTCGAGGACCGCGGCTCGGTGCGCCACGTGCTCGAGAACGAGCGTGTCGCACTGACCTTCGACAACGCCGGCCTGCAACTGGGGCTCGCCAAGCCCGACGAAGTGCGCCTCGTCGCTCGCAGCCTCTCGCGGACGCTCACGCTGGCCTTCGCACGCGACGCGGCGGGCGAGTACGCGCTCGCTCGCATCGAATGACGGCGCGCAGCGGTAAGCCCGCGCGTATCAGGCCGACTGCGAGCGCGGCTTGGTGCGCCGCGTCACGCGTCGGTAGGCCTTGAGGTACTCCTCGGCGGTGGCGTTCCACGAGAAGTCCTGGCGCATGCAGCGCGTCACGATGCTCTTCCAGAGCGTGGGGTTCTTGTACTGCTTGCGCGCCGCGTCGATCGCGCCCAGCAGGCCTTCACCGGAGTAGTTCGCGAAGGTGAAGCCCGTGCCCGTGCGCGCGTTGCGCTCGAGGTCGGTGACGTAGTCCTCGAGGCCGCCGCTGGCGTACACGATCGGCGTCAAGCCGTAGCGCATGCCGATCGCGCACAGCGCGTTGCCCGGGTGGTAGTGCGCCGGCAGCAGCAGCATGTCGGAGCCGGCGATCACCTGGTGGGCGAGGCTGAGCTGGTAGCCCTCGATGATGCGGCAGCGACCGAAGAAGGTCGTCTGGATGGTCTTGAGGCGCTCGTGGATGTCGGGGCGGCCCGTGCCCATCATCACGACCTCGACCCCCAGCTCGAGCACCGTGGTGAGCACCTCGGCGAGGATCTCCGCGCCCGAGTCGGCGTCGAAGCGGCCGATCATGGCCGCGAGCGGAGTGCGCGCGCCGCTCTCGAGCTTGAGCGTCTGCTGCAGCACGGCCTTGCACTTCTGCTTGCCGAGCAGAGCCTTGTCCTTGTGCGAAAAGCCCTTGGCGATCAGCGGGTCGTTCGCCGGGTCCCAGGCGCTGTAGTCGATCCCGCTGGTGATGCCGACCAGTTCCTTGGAGCGGCGCCGGAAGACCTCCTCGAGTCCGTAGCCGCGGTCGAGCTTCTGGATGCGCTCGGCGTGGCCGGGCGAGTGCGTGCCCAGGATGGTCGCGAACTCGGCGCCGGCCTTGAGGAAGTTGACCTTGCCGTTGAGCTCGATCCCCGCCGTCGACTGGAACACGCGGTAGGGGATGCCCAGCTGCGGCAGGATCTCGCGCTCGAAGGCGCCCTGGATGGCCAGGTTGTGGATCTGCAGGAAGGTGCCGGCCTTCGACGCCGGGTGATCGGGCCGCTTCTGCGCGTACTCGAGCTCCTGCAAGAGCGGCAGCAGTCCGCAGGTCCAGTCGAAGCCGTGGATGACGTCGGGCTCGAAGTCGAGCACGCCCAGGCTCTCGAGCACGGCGCGCGCGAACAGCACGTAGCGCCGCCAGTTGTCCGGGTACGGGCCGTCGTCGCCGCCGTAGGGCTGCCGCGAACCGAAGAAGCGAGGGTGGTCGAACAGGTAGACGGGAACGTCGCCGACCACGGCCTTGTGGATCTCGAAGCGCGTCTTGGTGTCGATGTCCTTGACGTCGACGACGCCGACGGGGTGCAGGTCGGGCAGGCTGACCGAGTGGATCGGTTGCGTGAACGGGATGAACACGCGCGCGTCGGCCCCGGCGGTGCGCAGCGCCTTGGGCAGCGCGGCGGCGATCTCCGCCAGCGGCGTGCGGCGCACGAGCGGATCGAGTTCGGGCGTGACGAACGCGATCTTCATGCCGCACTCCTCGCTGCGAGTGAGCGCACAACGAGCGCGGCGCGCGCGCTGGCCCGCGCGGAGCCGATGCGGCGCAGGACTCCGACGAGGCTCGCGCTTCGTCTGCCTTCCTCACGCTCTTCGCAGCTGTGTTGGCTCATTCCTGCCTGCCGACGGTTTGGCTCGCGCCCGAGCTCTGCAGTCCACGATCGACACCTGCACGGCGGGCCGGGTCGATGCGGGGCCGGTACGCCGCGATGCGCGGGGCGAGAAACCCGCCTGCGCATTGAGACTGCAAACTAGGAAACGAGCGTGCCGGGTCGAACCCGCAGCCAGGACGGGAGTCTCAAACGCTTTCTCTGTAAAGGTTTACGGACGGCAAGATTTGCGTCCGGAGAGGCCGTCCCAGCCGCCCGCGGGGGGCCGCGACGGTCTTTCCGTGCCGCCCTGGAGGGTGCGTTTGCCCTTGCCGGCTAGGGGCGCAGGGTGCTGCGCTCGTGCAATTCGATCGCACGCGGGAGCAACTGCTCCAGCCGGGCGATGCGTTCGGCGTTCGAGGGGTGCGTGGAGAGGTAGCCCGCGAGGCGGCCACCACCACCAGCGCCGCCCGACGCCGCTGCCATGCGCTGCCAGAACGCGGGCGCGCTGCGCGGGTCGTAGCCGGCCTCGGCCATGTACATGAGTCCGATCTCGTCGGCCTCCAGCTCGTTGTCGCGTCCCCAGGGCTTGTAGACGAGCAGGTCCGTCGCGAGCACCAGCGCCTGTTGGTACTTGGCGGCCGATTCGAACTGGCTGGCGGCGATCGCCAGTCCCAGGTTGCCCAGTCCCTGGGTCGTCATGCGCTCCGTTCCGTGGCGCGCCACGGCGTGCGCGATCTCGTGGCCGATCACGACGGCCAGCCCGGCGTCGTCCTGGGCGATGGGCAGGATGCCGGTGTACACGGCGATCTTCCCACCCGGCATGCACCACGCGTTGACCGTCTTGGGATCGTCGATGACGTTGAACTCCCACTCGAAGCCGGGGTCGTCGACGACCGGGATCAGGCGTTCGACCACGCGCTTGACCTGCGCGTACTGCGGGCCGCTCTTGATCAGCTTCGACTCGCCCATCGCCTGCTGGTACGCGTCGGCGCCGAGCTGCTTGTCCTGCTCGAGCGAGAACATGTTGAACTGCCGCCGACCGGTCACGGCCACCGACTGGCAACTCGGTGCGAGGCCGGCGAGCAGCACCGCCAGCGCCACGAAAAGGGCGCTCCAGCGGCGATACAATCCCGCGCTTGCCGCCCCAGCCACGCCTACGTTCGATCTGCTCATGCCCTCGACCTCGCAACTGACCGACCTTTCGCTGACCGCCTTCGCGGCCGCCCTGGCCGAAAAGACACCCACGCCGGGCGGCGGGAGCCTTGCGGCTTACGTCGTCGCCTGCGGCGCGGCTACGGTGAGTATGGCCTGTCGCTTCACGAGCGGCGAAAAATACGCCGCCGTGCAGGACGCCATGGCACGCCGCGCAGCGGAGCTCGACCAACTGCGCGCCACCGCGCTGGGGTTCGTGCAAGCCGACACCGACGCCTACGACCGCGTGACGGCGGCCTTCGGCGCACCCAAGTCGAACGACGCCGAGAAGGCCGCGCGCAGCGCCGGGATCCAGGCCGCCATGAAGGGCGCGCTCGAGGTTCCGCTCGAGACCATGCGCGCTGCTGCGGCGGTGCTGGCGCACGCGGCGGCCTGCGCTGCGGACATCAATCCCAACCTCGCGAGCGACTGCGGCAGCGGCGTGGCCTGCTGCCTGGCCGGCCTCGAAGCCGCGCAGGCGAACGTCGCGATCAACGCCGCGTCGATCAAGGACGCCGAGTACGTCGCCGCGCGCCGCGCCCAGGCCGCGGAACTGCGCGCGAGCGCGCTCGCGGCCGCGGAACGAGCTCGCGCGGCCCTCGCGGCCAAGCTTCCGGCCTGACGAACCGCCCGCACTCCCCAAGCGAGAACGTTGCCATGCACAAGTTGGTCCTGTTGCGCCACGGCGAGAGCCAGTGGAACCGTGAGAACCGCTTCACCGGCTGGAAGGACGTGCCGCTGTCCGACAAGGGCGTCGGCGAGGCGCGCGAGGCGGGCAAGCGCCTGCGCGAGGCCGGCTACGTGTTCGACGTGGCCTACACCTCGTACCTGCGGCGCGCGATCACGACCTTGTTCCTCGCGCTCGACGAACTCGACCTGCACTGGATCCCGGTCGAGAAGGACTGGCGCCTCAACGAGCGGCACTACGGCGCACTGACCGGGCTCGACAAGGCGGAGACGGCGGCGCGGCACGGCGAGCAGCAGGTGCTCGTGTGGCGCCGCAGCTACGACATCCCGCCGCCGGCGTACGCCGCGGGCGACGCCGCGAATCCGGCGAACGACCGGCGCTACGCGAGCCTCGAGCCTGCGGAGCGGCCGAACACCGAGTCTCTCAAGGACACGGTGGCGCGCGTCGTGCCTTACTGGAACTCCACGCTCGCGCCGCGCGTGCGCGCCGGCGAGCGCTTGGTGATCGCGGCCCACGGCAATTCGCTGCGAGCGCTGGTCAAGCACCTGGACGGCATCGCCGACGACAAGATCGTCGCGCTCAACATCCCGACCGGCATTCCGCTCGTGTACGAGCTCGACGCGCAGTTGCGGCCGATCAAGAACTACTACTTGGCGAGCGAAGCGGAGATTGCGGCGGCGACGCACGCGGTCGCTTCGCAGGGCAAAGCCAAGTAGCGGCGAGGCGCTTTCCGGCGCGGGCGTCGTCGAGGGGCGACGCCCGGCCGCCACGCGCGGCCCCAATGCGCTTGGGCTGACTCTGGTTCGCCCGTGGGCTCGACTGCGCTGGTTCGTATGGGCCGGCTCGTGCTCGCCGGCTCGTGCCAGCGCGTCCGTTCAGCGACCGCAGCTCTCGGGCGAGTCGCGCACGAAGTGCGCTTCGAAGGTCTCGAGGTAGCGCCGCAGGTGCTTCTCGATGCGTTCGAGCGCGAGCAGGCTGCGGTCGTGCTGCGAGGCCACCTTCGCGGCGTGCGCATCGCGCAGCACCTGCGCGTGCGGCAGTGCGCCGATCGACTCGAGCGCGCGCACCGTGGCGTTGATCGTCTTCTTGTCGCGGTCGGCGAAGAAACGTGCGTGGCCCTTCGAGCGCGCCTCGTTGTCGTAGCGGTGCGCGAGCCAAGCGATGCGCTGGATCGAGGTGAGCTCGTCGGGGTCAGCGCCGTCCATCAGGGCGACGAAGGCCTTCCAAACGGCGTTTGTGTCCCACTTGCGGTCAGCGGCGGTGATCCAACGAATCTGCGGGGCTTTGGCCATGAATCCTCGGGTGGCGTGGAGAGCGTCCTAGTCTCGCTCATCCAGCCACGCCATTTGAATCGCTTCGAGGATCTTCTCGTTCGACTTTTTCGGATCGTCCACGAATCCGTCCAGTTCGCTGACCCAGCGGTGGAGATCCGTGAAGCGCACGTGCAGCACGTCGGCCTCCGGGTGGGCCTCTTCCAGGGCCTGGGCGAGGGCGTGGACGTCGCTCCAGTGCAGCGGGCGCGCCATGTCAGACCTCGGAAAGCTTCTTGCCCGAAAGAGCGGCCTTGGCCACCGAATCCATCAGCGCGGCGGCCAGCGGCAGCGTGGCGCGCTCGAGCTGGTCGCGCACGCGCTGCAGCGTTGTCGCGTCGGGCAGCGCGCCCTCCAGGGCCGCGCGGCCGGCGACCAGCGCGTCCTGGATGTCGAGCATGGTCTCGCGGTCGAGTTGCCCCGCTGCGTGGCCCAGGCCGCGTTCGGTGGCGCGCACCATCACGCCGATCTCGGTGCGCAGGTCCGCGGCGCGGCGCGCGTCGAAGTCGTCGCGCGCGTGCCGGTACGCGGCGTTGAGCATGCTCTCGACCTGCGCGTCGGTGAGGCCGTTCATGGGCTGCACCTCGATGCGCGCGCTCTTGCCCGTCGACTCTTCCTTGGCGGTGACCGTGAGCATGCCGTTGGCGTCGATGTGGAAGCGCACCGCGACCTTGGGCATGCCCGCGGGCATCGGAGGGATGCCGCTCAACTTGAAGCGGCCGAGCGTGCGGCAGTCCTTGGCGAGTTCGCGCTCGCCTTGGACGATGTGGAACTCGATGCCGGTCTGGTTGTCGGCGTAGGTCGTGAATCCCTCGGTCGCCTGACAGGGGATGGTCGAGTTGCGGTTGATGATCTTCGCCACCGCGCCGCCCATGGTCTCCAGGCCGAGCGAGAGCGGCGTGACGTCCATCAGCAGCACTTCGCGCGTGCCGCCCATCAGCACGTGCGCCTGCACCGCCGCGCCGAGCGCGACCACTTCGTCGGGGTTGAGCTCGACGTGCGGCTTGCGGTTGAAGAAGCGCTCCACGCGCTCGCGCACGGCGGGAATGCGCGTCGAGCCGCCGACCAGCACGACTTCGTCGATCTGCGCGACCTTCAGCTTCGCGTCGGCCAGCGCGCGCTGGCAGGAGTGCAGTGTGCGTTCGATCAGCGGCGCCCACAGCGCCTCGGCCTCGCCGCGCGTGAAGTTGCGCCGCCACTGAACGCCGGATTCGGGCATCGCGAGGTGCATGTACGCCTCGGGCGCGTTCGACAGCTCGATCTTGCACTTCTCGGCCGCCAGGCGCAGCGACTGCAGGAAGGCGCGGTCCTCGAGCACGTTCGGCGCGAGCAGCGCGCTCAGCTCCTTGCGCGCGACCTCGACCAGCGCGCGGTCGAAATCGTCGCCGCCCAGGTGCGTGTCGCCGTGGGTTGCGAGCACTTGGAACACGCCTTCTTCGATGCGCAGGACCGACACGTCGAAGGTGCCGCCGCCCAGGTCGTACACGGCGACGTTGCCCTGTTTGCGCTTGTCGAGGCCGTAGGCGAGGCTCGCCGCGGTCGGCTCGTTGATGATGCGCAGCACGTCGAGCCCGGCGATGCGCGCCGCGTCGCGCGTGGCCTGGCGCTGCGCCTCGTCGAAGTACGCCGGCACGGTGATCACGACCTTCGTCACCTCGATGCCGCCCAGCGCCTTGCAGGCCTGGTCGTGCACCTTCATCAGGATCAGCGCCGAGAGCTCCTGCGGCGTGAACTTGCGTCCGCGCATCTCGAACTGCACGACGCCGTTTTCGTTCTCGCTCAGCGGGCAAGGCACGCTTGCGGCGTCCTCGCGCGTCTCGGCGAGGCCGCGACCCATGAAGCGCTTGATCGAGAACAGCGTGTGCGCCGGATCGACCAGCGCGAGCTCGCGCGCGCGGCGGCCGACCGCGGGCATGCCCTTCTCGGGGAAGTGGATCGCGCTCGGCACGTAGCCCGAGTCGCCCTCGGGGTGCAGCACGATCGGCCGGCCGTCCTTCCACATCGCGCCGAGCGAGTTCGTGGTGCCCAGGTCGATGCCCAGCGCGACGTTCTGCGCGGCGTTGTTGAGGACGTTGAGTTCGATGAAGCCCATGGGGGTGCTAGTGGGACGATGGCGCGCCCAGCGCGAGCGCTTCGATCTGAGCCAGGGTGTTGTCGAGGTAACGCAGCGCGTTGAGTTGCGAGCGCGCCTCGCGCAGCGTCGGGGCCGCGCTCGGCGGCAGGGGTTCGAGCAGGCGCGCCACGGCCGACAGCGCGCGTTCGCGTTGTTGCTTCAACTCCGCTTCCAGGTCGGCCAAGGCAGCGCGTTCGCGCGAGCCCGGCGCGCTCTCACGCGCGGCCTCGAGCTGCTCGTTCCACTCGAGCACTTCGAGCAGGAACGCCTTGGGCATCTCGCGCTGTTCGTTCTCGCTCGGGCCGCCGAGGTGGCGCACGAGCCAGTCGGCGCGCGCGGCGTCGTCCGCGAGCACGTCGTGGGCGCGGTGCAGGCGCGCGCTGTTGCGCTCGGCGAGCGCGCGCGTGGCCTCATCGGCGGCGCCGAAGTAGTCCGGGTGCAGCACGCGGCCCAGCCGCAGCAGCTTGCGGCGCAGTTGCGCAGCGTCGAGCGCAAACGACGGCGCGAGCCCGAACACCTCGAAAGGCGTGGGCTCGCGCTCGGGCGCGGCGAGCGTTCCGCAGGCGGTGCATCCCAGCGGCGACTCGAGCTCGGCCCCGCACTTGGAGCACTTGGCCGCGAACGCGCTCACACGGAGAAGCTCTCGCCGCAGCCGCAGGTCTTGGCGGCGTTGGGGTTGCCGAACTTGAAGCCGCGGCCCATCAGGTTGTCCTCGAAGTCGATCTGCGTGCCGTTCAAGTACAGGAAGCTCTTGGGGTCGCAGACCACGCGCACGCCCTCGATCTCGTAGATCTGGTCGGTCTCCGACACCTGGTCGTCGAAGCCCAGGGTGTACGAAAAGCCCGAGCAACCGCCGCCCTTGACGCCCACACGCAGTGCGGTGGCGTCGGGCAGTTTCTGTTCGGAGACGATGCGCTTGACTTCGCTGACGGCGCGTTCGGTGATCTCGATCATGGCTAGTGGGCGGCCTCGTTCGTGGCCGATTCCGCGGAGTTCTTGGACTTGTAATCGTGGATCGCCGCCTTGATGGCGTCCTCGGCGAGCACGCTGCAGTGGATCTTCACCGGCGGCAGCGAGAGCTCTTCGACGATCTGCGTGTTCTGGATCGCGAGGGCCTCGTCGAGTGTCTTGCCCTTGATCCACTCGGTGGCGAGCGAGCTCGAAGCGATCGCCGAGCCGCAGCCGAAGGTCTTGAACTTGGCGTCGACGATGCGATCGCCTTCGACCTGGATCTGGAGCTTCATCACGTCGCCGCACTCGGGTGCGCCGACGACGCCGGTGCCGACCTGCGTCGAACCCTTGTCGAGGGAGCCCACGTTGCGCGGGTTGTTGTAGTGGTCGAGGACTTTGTTGCTGTAGGCCATGGCAGTGAGGGAGAGGTGTGCGTAGTGGTCGTGCGGTTGCGGGCGGGGCCTGCGGTTCAGTGCGAGGCGGCCTGCCACTTGACGGTCTTGAGGTCGATGCCCTCCTGCGCCATCTCGTAGAGCGGCGAGAGCTCGCGCAGGCGCTTGACGGCCGCGATCACCTTGTCCGCGGCGAAGTCGACTTCCTCCCGGGTGGTGAAGCGGCCGACGCCGAAGCGGATCGAGCTGTGGGCGAGGTCTTCGCCGACGTCCATCGAGCGCAGCACGTGGCTGGGCTCGAGGCTGGCCGAGGTGCAGGCCGAGCCCGACGACACAGCGATGTCGCTGATGCCCATCAGGAGCGACTCACCTTCGACGAAGGCGAAGCTGATGTTGAGGTTGTTCGGCAGGCGGTGCTCGCGGTTGCCGTTCAAGTGCACGAAGTCGAGCTCGCTGAAGATGCGCTTCTCGAGGTGGTCGCGCAGCTCGGCGGAGCGCTTGGCCTCGCTCTCGAGCTCCGTGCGCGCCAGCTCACAGGCCTTGCCCAGCCCGACGATGCCCGGCACGTTGAGCGTGCCCGAGCGCATGCCGCGCTCGTGACCGCCGCCGTCCATCTGCGCCACCAGGCGCACGCGCGGGTTCTTGCGGCGCACGTAGAGCACGCCGACACCCTTGGGGCCGTAGATCTTGTGGCCGGACAGGCACAGCATGTCGACGTGGTCGGCCTCGACGTCGACCGGAATCTTGCCGGCCGCCTGCGTGGCGTCCGTGAACAGCAGGACGCCCTTCTCGTGGCACAGCGCGCCGATCTCGCGGATCGGGTTGAGCGTGCCGACCTCGTTGTTGGCCCACATCAGCGCGACCACGATCGTGTCGGGGCGAAGCGCGGCGGCGACCTGCTCGAGGCTGACGCGACCGCTCTTGTCCGGCTGCAGGTAGGTGACCTCGAAGCCCTGCTGCTCGAGGTGCTTGCACACGTCGAGCACGGCCTTGTGCTCGGCCTGGCAGGTGATGATGTGCTTGCCCTTGTCGGCGTACATCTCCGCCGCACCCTTGAGCGCGAGGTTGATGCTCTCCGTCGACCCGGAGGTGAACACGATCTCCTTGGCATTGGCGCCGAGCAGCGCCGCGATCTGCTCGCGCGAGCGCTCGACGGCCTCTTCGGCGGCCCAGCCGTACTTGTGGTTGCGGCTCGCGGCGTTGCCGTAGTGCTCGGTGAAGTAGGGGAGCATCGCCTCCACGACGCGCGGGTCGCAGGGCGTGGTGGCCTGGTGGTCGAGGTAGATCGGGAGCTTCATGGTCGTGCGTCGCAGGTTCGTTCGTCGCTGGATCGTCGTGGCGGGTCGGGCTCGGGCGGCTGTGCGGTCAGCGCGCGTGCGCCGCGCGCGGGGCGTAGTGCGCCTGGGTCGCCGGCGGAAGCAGCGAGCGCAGGCTGGTGTGTTCGAGCAGGCCCCACAGCTGCTCGCGCACGCGGTGCACGGGCGAGCGGATCGGGCACACCGAGTGCACCTCGCAGCCGCCGCTCTTGAGCAGGATGGGGGACTCGCAGCTGGTCAGGGGCGGGGCGCCTTCGAGCGCCGTCACGATCTGGCCCAGCGTGATCGATTCGGGCGAGCGCGCCAGCGCGTAGCCGCCGGTCGGACCGCGCTGGGACTCGACGATCTCGCAGCGCTGCAGCGCCTTGAGCACCTCGGCCACCAGGCGGCGCGGAATCGGATAGCGGTCGCAGATCTCACGCGCGCTCACGAACTCGCACCCCGCAGCGCCGCGTTCGGCGATGTGGACCAGGGCGATCAGCCCGTATTCGGTGCGTTTGGTGAGCTGGAGCATGGCGGGCGCGGGTCTAAGCGCACCATTTTGGTGCTATTTGGAGGCCAACAAAAGGCCGCGCGCAGCGGCCCCGAGTCGACGATCCAGCCTGAAGGATAGGACCATCGGCGCGGGCCGACCAGCGCCTCGACCGAAAATCTTCCGCGGACGGAAGGTTTCGGGCAGCGGAGCGCCCGAGCGCCATTCTCAAGGCCACCGGGTGTCGCGCCGATGCAGGAACATGAGCGCCCCGACCCTGTGCATCCATTGCGGCCTGTCCGCGGGCCACCCTCCGCGCCTGAACCGCCTCGAAGACGGGCGCGTGTGCCCCGCCTGCGCCGACCGCCTCCTGATGTCCCTCCCGCCGGCTCTGCCCGGGTCGGCCAAGCTCGAGGAGGCGGGCGACGAGGAGAGTGAAGACGAGCTCGAGGCGGAGACCAGCGAGTACGGCCCGCCCGAGTACGACCGGCCGGCCTGAGCTCGCGGCCGCCTGCGCCGGATCAGGCCGGCGCTGCGTCAGCCGGCGACCAGGCGGCGCAACTCGTCGGGCAGCATGCACACCGGGCGCTGCTCCTGGCGCAGGTCGACACAGGCGAGTTCGGTCGAACCATCCGCCAGACGGACGCCGTCGGCGGCGCGCAGCACCTGGTACTCGAACTCGACGGAGGCTGCACCGGTGCGAGCGACGCGCGTGCGGACCAGCAGGTGGTCGGCGTAGCGCGCCGGAGCGCGGTACCGCAGCCCCGCCTTGCGCACGACGAGCCCGAATCCGCGGCGCTCGAGCTCCGCGTACGGCAGCCCCAACGCCTCCATCAGCCGGGTGCGCCCCTCCTCGAAGTAGACGAGGTAGTTGGCGTGGTACACGACGCCCATCTGGTCGGTCTCGCCATAGCGCACCTGCAAGCGGTGCTCGCTCCAGGCCTGATCCGCCTCGCCGCTGTTGTTGTGTGTGTGCGCCTTGGCCATCGCGCACCAAGCTAACCCGACCGATTCGCGGGCTCGCTACGGCAACAGCGGGATCCGTGCGCACGGCCGCCTGTTGTCCGACTTGCAGCGTCGTCGGCGAGTGCGCAGGTCGCTCCCACCGACGAACGTCCGAGGGACAGGGCGTCGGCGTCCGCGGCGCGTGCCGGCGCGAACTCGCGGCAGCTCCGGTCGAAGGACCGCGCCGAGCACACGACTCGGCGCCGATCGCTGCGCGCTCCGCAGAGAGCCGGGGCCGAACGCGCCACGCGCGGCGCCCGGCACGCGCGCGCCGCAGCTCGCTCGCGCCGCGCCGCTGGCTGGCGCCCGCCGCGGAGCGCCGTACCATGCCGCCGTGCCCGAAGCTGCCCACAACCTCGCCACCACGCACCGCGGCCAACCCAGCGTGGCGGCGATCCTGACCTGGCTGGTCCCCGGCGCGGGCCATCTCTACCTCGGACGCGTCGGCTACGGTCTCGCGCTGTTCGCGCTGATCGAAGGCCTGTACTTCCTCGGGTTGGAGCTGGCCGGCGGCATGAGCTTCGAGTTCCTCGACGCCGAGCTGCGCACGGTCGTCGCGCCGCTGCTCTCGCCCGAGGCCGGCAACCTCGGCGGGATCCTGTGGCAGATGAAGACCTACGGCTTCGGCGCCGGTCACCTGCGGCCCTGGCCGGAGCACATCGTGCTCGGCAGCGCGCTGAGCGCGGCGAGCGGCGTGCTGAACGCGTTCGCCATGGTCCACGCGCACACGCTCGCGCGCGCGAGCAAGCCCGCCGACGCCACGCGGCCGGTCGTTTCGACGCTGCTCGGCTGGGTCTGCCCAGGCCTTGGGCACCTGCACCAAGGTCGCACCGCGCGCGGAGCCATCGTGTTCGTGCTGCTGGTCGGCATGTTCGCGCTCGGCACGTTCCTGTCGGAGGGCTCGAACCTCTCGCGCGAACGCCACTTCTACTACTGGGCCGGCCAGTTCCTGCTCGGCGGTCCGGCGCTCGCGGCGGAAGCGCTGCTCGGCGCCGGTCAGGTCACGCGCGACATCCCCTACGTCGAAGCGGGGCTGGTGTTCGGTTGTGTGGCCGGGATGCTCAACATCCTGGCCATGATCGATGTGTACGGCTACGGCGAGGCCAAGTTGTTCGGCTGGCCGCAGCGCAGCCACTCCGACCCGCGGAGCGACAAGCAGGCCGGTTCCGACGACGCCGCGGGTGGCGGTGCGGCGGATCGCAAGCCGCAGGACGCGGGCTCGGCGCTTCCCCGGCTGGGCGAGATCAGCACCTGAGCGGAGCGCACGCAACTTGAAGGACCTGGGAGTTCACCTCGCGCTGCTGCTGCTCATTTCGACGGCGATCGTCACGCTCGGCGCGTTCTACGGCGAAGCCGACGACCGGGCCGCGCGAGCGCTGTGGCCCAAGCAGATGGCCAAGTACCTGCTCGGGCTCGCGTTGCTGGTCGTGGTGTTGCTCGCCTGCGAGCACACCTTCGCGGCGCTCGAGTGACCCGCGGCGCCGCGTCGTCCGAGCGAGCCGCATTCGCGCGTCAGCTCCTTCGATAGAGCCCTCCCGCGCCGCGCACGACCGCGCCGCGCAATTCGAGTTCGACCAGCTCGGTCAAGACCTCGGCCACATCGGCCGCCAGGCGCTCGGCGAGTTCGTCGGCGCTGAGCGTCTCGCCCAGCAACGCTTCGAAAGCGCGGCGTGCGAGCACGCTGGCGCTGGCGAGGTCGGCTGAGGCGCCGTCGCCCTCCGCGCGCCCCGCGTCCGACCTTTTGCGCGGCGCAGCGAGACCGAGTTCCTCGAGCACGTCGTCGGGATCCTGCACCAGGCTCGCGCCCTCGCGGATCAGGCGGTGGCAACCGCGCGCCATCGGATGGTCGACGCGGCCCGGCAGGGCGAACACCGCGCGGCCCTGGTCCGCGGCCCAGCGCGCCGTGATGAGCGAGCCGGAGGCCTCGGCCGCTTCGATCACGACCACGGCCGCGCACAGTCCGGAGATCACGCGGTTGCGCAGCGGGAAGTTGCGCCGCAGCGGAGGTGCGCCGGGTTCGAACTCGCTGAGCAGCAGTCCCTCGCGCAGCAGGCGCTCGGCGCACGGTCCCGCGGGCCAGGGGCGGTCGACGCCGCAGCCGAGCACGCCGATCGTCGCGCCGCCGGCGTCGAGCGCGGCGTCGTGGGCGCACTGGTCCACGCCGCGCGCCATGCCGCTCACGACGACGACGCCCGCGCAGGCGAGCGCGCTCGCGAAGCGCCGTGCCTGCGCCTCGCCGTAGGGCGTCGGCGCGCGGGCGCCGACGATCGCCACCTTGGGTTCGCGCGCCAAGATGTCCGCCGCGCCGCGCAGCCACAACTGTTCGGGCGGGCTCTCGATGCCGCGCAGCGCCGCCGGCCAGCGTGCGCTCGCCGCCGTCAGGTGCAGCTTGGGCCGTTCCACGCCGCTACGGACGCACAGCGGCGCCCCGCGGTCGCGGCGAGTTGCGATTTTTCCTGCGCGGCGCGCGTCACGCGCCGACTTCGAGCCGCGGCCGCACCAGCGCTTCGTACGGCGGCTCCGCGCCCGGCCGCGCGCGCAGGAGCGGCGTGAAGCTCGCCTGCATGTCGGCCAGGAAACGCGCGACGTCGACGCCGCGGTGCGCGGGCAGGAACGGGCCCAGATACTGGCGGTGGCCGCTGTAGAGCTTGCGCGCGCCGTCCGGGTTGCCGAGCTGGTAGTGGTGCAGCGCGATGCAGGCCTGGATCAGGCCCTTGAAGAAGTCCGAGTCGCGCTGCGCCGCGCTGTCCCACAGCTCGTCGAGCACCTCGTGCGCGGCGTGGTACTCGGCGCGGTTGAACAGCTCCGCCGCGCGCGCCAGGGCGGCGCCGATGTGCGCGTCGTCGTTCACTTCCCGCGCTCGGGGTCGTTGCCGCGTTCGTCGCGCTTCTTCTCGCGCGGACGCACGTACTCCAGGCCCCAGTAGCCGTTCCAGCGGTTCAGCATCTCGAGCGGCAGCGCCGGCATCTCGCGCGGCGGCGCGAACTTCGCCTTGTTCGTGTTCCACCACGCCGTCCAGGCGTCCTGCGACAGCCCGTGGTCGACCCCGGTCGCAACCATCAACGCGAGGCGCAGGTTCGGCATCGACTTCTGGATCTCCTCGCGCGAGGCGCTGCGCATCATTCCGAACAGCGCTTCGACGCCGGCGCGCGAGCGCGTGTTGCCGAGCGCGAGGATCTGCGCCTCGTCGATGCTCGCGTCGGCGTGTTGCAGCGGCTTCTCGGCGAGCAGCGCGACCGCGCTTTCGCTCTGGTGCTGACCGACGCACTTGAGCAGCTTCGCGTGCCAGGCCGGATCCTTGTCCGACTTGCGCTCGCGCTTGAGCGCGTCGCTCAGCGCCGTGAGCGCCGCGGGGTGGCGCGCGAAGCGCAGCGCCTCGGCCGCGGCCTCGCGGACGGTCGTGTCGGCGTCGCGCAGCCCCTTGGCGATCAACTCGACTACGGCCGGATCGACCACTTCGGAGTTCGTGACGATCGCCGCGCGCCGTTCCTCGGGCTTGCTCGCCGCCAACCCGCTCTTGAGTTCCGCCACGGCCTGGGCCACGCGTTCGGGAGTCACGGGCGTCGGCTCGCGCGTCTGCGGGCCCAAGGCGAACAGTCCGAGCATGAATAGGGCGTGCACCGCGGTTCCTCCGTCCCCATCGTAAGCCCGCGCGCCCGCCAAGTCGGCGCCGCACGTCGAAGCGGTAGGATCCACCCGATGTTCGGCCTCGTCCTCACAGTGTTTCTCGCGGCGTCGCCTGCTCAGGCGCCGACACCCAGCGGCCCGCTTCCGGCGCCCGTGGCGCAGAGCGCGCGTCCGGCGCAGCCCGGCGACGTCATGGTCATCGACGGCGTTCCGATCAGCGGCGACGAGTACGGCCGCTGGATGCTCGACCTGTTCGGCTCGCGCATGGCGACGCGCTTCGGCGAGCAGTGGCTCGTGCGCCGCGCCGCGAAGCAGCAGGGCGTCGAACTGCCGCCCAACGCCACGGAGGAGCGCATGGACGCCGAGATCGCCGAGCGCATCCGCGGCGCGTTCCTCGGCCGGCGCGAGGACTGGCTGGCCGAGCTGGAGCGCACCGAAACCAGCGAGGGCGGCTACCGCCGGCGGCGCGGCCTCGAGCTCGAGCCCGAGTTGCTCGCCACCGAGATGACGCGGCGCGGACGGGTGGTTCCCGAAGAGCTCGTCGTGCGCGACTGGCAGCTGTTCTATGGGCCCGATGGCCGCGAATACACGCTGTCGGGCATCAAGGTCGCCGTCGAGGTGACCATGCCCAGCGACAAGTCCACGCGCGAGGAGTACGAAGCCGCGCGGACCAAGGTGTTCTCCGAGCGCTTGGCGCGCGCGGTCGAGCTGCGCGAGCGGCTGCTGGACGGCGCGGATTTCGCGGCCGTCGCGCGCGAGGCCAGCGACGACTTGCTCACGCGCGACCAGGGCGGCCGCTTCAGCGGCCAGTTCCGCCCTCCGGGCTGGCACGAGCTGTTCGTCAAGACGCTTGCGACCGTGCCGGTCGGCGCATTCTCCGAGCCGATCTACGCCAAGGGCGGCTACTGGATCATGAAGGTCGAGAACGTGGTCGTGACGCCGCTCGAGAGCGTGCGCGCAGAAATCACGCAGCGCCTGATCGAGCTGGGCCCCGAGTCGTTCGAAGTCGGGGCGACGATCAATTCGATCACCAAGGACATGAAGGTCGAGTTCCTCCCGGCCATGTTCGAGGCGCCGTCGACCTCGCCCGAAGACCACAAGCCCGTGGTGGGGATGCTGATCAACGGTCAGCCGGTCACACGCGCCGAATTCGCGTTGTGGCTGCTGCACTCGCGCGGCGAGCACTACGCCGGCGACTTCGCCGAGCACTACTTGGTCGAGAAGAAGGCCGCCGAGCGCGGTTTGAGCGTCACGGCGTCGGAGCTCGACGTCGCGCTCGCCGAGCACCAGCAGTGGCTGATCGACCGCGGCTTCAAGGGCAGTCGTGAAGCCTGGAAGTTCGCGCTCGAGCGCCAGGGCCGCGACGAGAGCGGCTGGGAGCGCGAGTGGCGCCGCCGCAAGCGCATCGATCTGCTCGCGGAGAAGATCCTGATCAGCGAGCGGCGCGTCGACGACGAAACCGTGCGGCGCTATTGGCAGAAGCTCTACGGCGAGCAGGGCCGCTGGATCGAGGCGCGTTTGGTGCTGATCGCCATTCCGCCGCCGCTGATGGACGAGAAGATGACGCGCGAGTTGCTCGACCAGCGCATCCTCGAGGCGCGCAACGCGGCCTTCGCCGATGCGCGCCGCGTCGAGCAGCGCCTGCGCGACGGCGAGGACTTCGCGTCGCTGGCGCGCAGCATGAGCAGCGACGACGCGAGCAAGCTCCAGGGCGGGCGGCTGCCCGGGCGCTTCCGCCCCGATCAGTGGCCGGCGGAAGTCGCCGACGCGGTGATGAAGCTCGAAGTCGGGCAGATCTCGGCGCCGCTCGACACCGGACGCGGCTTCGGCCTGTTCGAGGTGCTCGAGTCGCGCGCGGTCGAGTTCGAAAGCGTCAAGGAGGAGCTGCGGCGTGAGTTGCTCACCGAGCGCATTCCGCAGGGGGATCTCGCGGCGTACCGCAACGTGCTGCTGCGCGGCTCGCGCGTCGAAGTGCGGCCTGACATGTACAAATGAACGCCACGTCGGCCGGCAGCGGCGCCGCGCGGGAACTCGCCGGACGCACGGCGCTCATCACGGGCGCTTCGCGCGGCATCGGACGCGCGACGGCGTTCGAGCTGGCGCGCCAAGGCGCCGCGCTCGTGCTGACCAGCCGCAGTGCGCCGGCGCTCGAGGACACCGCGCGGCAGGTGCGCGAGCTGGGCGGCGAAGCGCTCACGCTCGTCGGCGACGTCCGCGACGACACGTTCCTCGCGCGCCTGGCCGCGGCGGCGCCAGCGCTCGATGTGCTGGTGAACAACGCGGCCGCATTCGCGGCGTACGGGCCGCTCGAAGGGCTGGCGACGCGTGCGCTCGACGAACTCTTGGCTGTGAACCTGCGCGCCGCCGCACTGCTGTGCGCGCACGTGTTGCCGGGGATGAAGAGCCGCGGTTTCGGGCGCATCGTGAGCGTGAGCACGATCGCCGCGGCGGTCGGCGCCGAAGGTCAGGCGGCCTACGCCGCGTCGAAGGCCGGGCTGCTCGGGCTCACGCGCTCGATCGCGGCCGAGAGCGCGACACGCGGCGTGACGTGCAACCTCATCGAGCCGGGCTTGATCGCGACCGAGCGCGTCGCCGAGCGCATCGACGACACGTGGCGGCGGCGGATCCTCGCCTGCACCGCCGCCGAACGCGCCGGCTCGCCCGAGGAAGTCGCGCACGCCATCGCGTTCTTGTGCTCGCCGCGCGCGTCGTACATCACGGGCGCGGTGCTGCCCGTGAGCGGCGGCTTCGGCGTCGGGTTGTACGCGCGCGAACTCGCGCCCTGAGGCGCTCGAACGCCGCGCAGCTGTGCGCCACGCCGCTCACCTGCGTGGGCCGGCTCGCGCGCTACTGCACGCGTGCGGCCGGCGCCGCGTGCAGCGTCGGACGCCAGTAACTCGGCGGACGGTCGCCCACGGTCACGCCGCCGGTTTGCATGGCCTGCATCGCTGAGCTGAAGAAGGTGTAGGGGAACGACGGAGCGCGCGCGCTCGCCGCATCGAGTCGTTCGACGAACTCGCGCGGAAGCTCGAGCTCGGCTGCAGCGAGGTTGTCGTCGAGCTGCGCCAGGCGCGTGGCGCCGACGATCACGCTGGCGACGCCGGCTCGTCCGAGCACCCACGCGAGCGCGACTTGCGCCATCGAGCGGCCGAGCTCGGCGGACACGCGCTCGAGCTCGGCCACGATCGCGATGTTGCGCTCGGTGAACTTCGCGAATGCCGGGTTCCCGCTCGCCGCGAGGAGCTTGAGTCGGCCGTCCCCGCCGTCGCGGTACTTGCCGGACAGCAGTCCGCTCGCGAGCGGGCTCCAGGCGACGAGACCCAAGCCCAGCTCGCGGCCCAAGGCCACGAACTCGTCCTCGATCCCGCGCTCGACCAGCGAGTACTCCAGCTGCAGTGTGATCGGCGGCGTCCAGCCGCGCGTTTCGCACAGGGTCGCCAGTCGCGCCGCGTACCACGCCGGCGTGTCCGAGAGTCCGACATAGCGCACTTTGCCGGCGCGCACCAAGTCGTCGAACGCGCGCGCCACCTCCTCCGCGGGCGTGAGCGTGTCCCAGGTGTGCAGCAAGTAGAGATCGACGTACTCGGTGTCCAGGCGCCGCAGCGAACCCTCGAGCGCGCGCACGATGTTCTTGCGTCCATTGCCGCCGGCGTTCGGGTCGCCTTGCGCCGCGCTGTAGCTGAACTTCGTCGCGATCACGGCCTTGTCGCGCAGGCGGGCTTCGCGCACGAACTTGCCCAGCCACAGCTCGCTCGTGCCGTTCGTGTAGAGGTCAGCGGTGTCGAAGAAGTTCCCGCCCCAGGCCACGTAGCGTTCGAACAGCGCCCGCGCCGTCGCTTCGTCCGCGCCCCAGCCCCATTCGGTTCCGAAGGTCATCGTGCCCAGGCACAGGCGGCTCACGCGCAGGCCGCTGCGCCCCAAGGTGAAGTAGCTCGTCGTCATGCGCCGCATCGCAACGTTCGCAGCGGCGCGCGGCAACGCCCGAACTTGCTCTAGTGTCCTGTTCTCGAATTGCGTCGAAGATCTCGCTGGCCTCGCCGCCCCTGGCGGCGTTGCTCCGGTTCGGCGACAAAAGTCAGGTCGCCTGGGATCCTCGCGCCTTGCCAGGAACGCCGATTCCAGCGACATCTTCGACGGACTTCGGAAACACGAGACTAGTCGCGCGCGCGCGCCGGCGAGCGCCCGTGGACGCGGCGGAACTGCGCGTGGAAATGGCTCGTGCTCTCGTAGCCGCAGGCGAGCGCGATCTCGGCCACGCTGGCCGATGTGCGCGTGAGCATCTCCCAGGCGCGCGCCATGCGGCGCGACTGGATGTAGGCGTGCGGCGAGAAGCCGGTCTGCGCGCGGAAGCGCCGCGCGAAGTGGTGCAGGCTGACGCCGGCGACTTGCGCGAGCTGCGCCAGGGACAGCGAACTCGCGGCCGGGTGCGGCGCGTGCAGTTGCGCTTCGATCTGCTCGAGCACGGCGTCGAGCCGGAGCGCGCGGCCGCTGGCTCGGGAGACGCCGAGCACCCGCTCGACGAGCGCCACGACCAGCGTCTGCAGTTCGACGTCGTCGAGTTTGCGCGCGCCGCTCAGCGCCTGTTCGAGGCGCAGCGCCAGCGCCAGGGCGACCATGTCGCGCCGCGGCGACTGCTCCGCGAGCGCTGCGAGCGCGCGCGTTCCCTCCCAGGCCGCGAGGAGTTCCGGCGCGGGCGCGACTTCGACGCAGGCCGAGCGTTCGGCGACGCGCCGCCAACGCACCGGCGCGTCGGCGACGACTTGCACGGCGCCAGGCGCCAACGCGCCGTGTTTTGGGCGGCCGTCGAACTCCCACTCGGCGCGCGCGTGGCCGGTGAGCGAAACTCCGATCGAGCACGGCGCAGAAACGCTCTCGAACAGCTCGGGCGCGTGCGCGGGTAGCCGCGCGAACGTCACGTGGGCGAAGCTCCAGGTGCGGGTGACGCTGAGCACGTCGGGAGCGTACGTGCACCGCCTCGTTGTCGGCAACGGGCGGCGCGGGGCCGGTCGCCTGGAACAGCGCGGCCCGCGTCCGATCGGATCGGACGCGGGCCGCGCATGGTTTGCTCGAAGCGAGCCGCTCGCGCGCTCAGTGCGTTTGAGCGGCGACCTCGACCGGGTTGATGTTCTCGATCTTGAAGTCGAGACCGTCGGCCTTCTCGTTCACGGTGCAGTGGATGAGCATGTTGCCCGCGCCCTCCAGGCGCAGGAGCTGCTCGGCCAGCGAGTCCTCGATGTGCTTCTCGATGGCGCGGCGCAGCGGACGTGCGCCGTAGTCCTCCGAGTAGCCCTGCTTGATGAGGAAATCCGCCGCGGCGTCGTCGAGCGTGATCTTGATCCCGCGCGACTCGAGGCGCTTGTGAACCTCGGTGAGCTGCAGGTTGACGATGCGACGCAGGTCTTCCTGGCTCAGCGGGTTGAAGATGATCAGTTCATCGACGCGGTTGAGGAACTCCGGACGGAAGTGGCGCTCGACTTCGAACATCACGTCCGCGCGCATCTTCTTGGAGCGGTCCTCGCCCGACTGCTTGGTGTCGCCCTTGCCGAAGCCCAGCGACGCGCCGGACTTCATCTGAGCCGAGCCCAAGTTGCTGGTCATGATCAGGATCACGTTCTTGAAGTCGACGTGCCGCCCGAACGAGTCGGTCAGCCGCCCTTCTTCCATGATCTGGAGGAGCATGTTGAACACGTCCGGGTGCGCCTTCTCGATCTCGTCGAGCAGCACCACCGAGTACGGACGGCGGCGCACCTTCTCGGTGAGCTGACCGCCCTCTTCGTAGCCGACGTAGCCCGGGGGCGCGCCGACCAGACGCGAAGCGTTGTGCTTCTCCATGTACTCGCTCATGTCCATGGTGATCACGGCGTCTTCCGAGCCGAACATGAACTTGGCGAGCTGCTTGCACAGGTAGGTCTTGCCCACGCCCGAGGGGCCGAGGAAGACGAACGAGCCCATCGGACGGCGCGGGTCCTTGAGCCCGGAGCGCGAACGCCGCACGGCGCGCGCGATGGCCTTGATCGCGTCGTCCTGGTGGATGACCGCCTTGGAGAGTTCGCCCTCCATCGCGAGCAGACGTTCGGCCTCGGCCTTCTCCAGGCGCGTCAGCGGGATGCCGGTCATCTTCGACACGGTCTCGCGGATCACGTCGGCCGTGACTTCGCCGGTCTCTTCCTTTGAGGCCTGCTGCTCCTTCCAGGCCTTGTGCAGCTCCTCCTTCTTCTTGCGGAGCTGGTAGGCCTGGTCGCGCAGCTGCGCGGCCTTCTCGAAGTCCTGCGCGCTGACCGCCTCATCCTTGGCGCGGTCGAGGCGCTCGATGTCGACGGTGATCTCCTTGAGGTCCGGCGGCGGCACCATCGACTTGATGCGCACGCGCGCGCCGGCTTCGTCCATCACGTCGATGGCCTTGTCCGGGAGGAAGCGGTTGTTGATGTAGCGCACGCTCAGCTCGACCGCCGACTCCAGGGCCTCGTCGGTGAACTTGACGCGGTGGT
Source organism: Planctomycetota bacterium (assembly GCA_016795325.1). Lineage (GTDB taxonomy): Bacteria > Planctomycetota > UBA1135 > UBA1135 > WYBT01. The sequence goes on along the minus strand of JAEUHY010000024.1, from coordinate 83,699 downwards.
GCGCTTCGTAGCGGTCGCGCAGACCCTTCAGGATCGCGACGGCTTCGGTCGGGCTCGGCGGCTCGACGACGACAGCCTGGAAGCGGCGCTCGAGCGCGCCGTCCTTTTCGATGTGCTTGCGGTATTCATCCAGCGTGGTCGCGCCGATGCACTGGATCTCGCCGCGCGAGAGCGCCGGCTTGAGCACGTTGGACGCGTCGATGGCGCCTTCCGCGCCGCCCGCGCCGACCAGCGTGTGCAACTCGTCGATGAACAGCACCACGTCCTTGACGCGGCGCACTTCGGTCATGACCGCCTTGATGCGCTCTTCGAACTGACCGCGGTACTTGGTGCCGGCGACCATCAGCGCGAGGTCGAGCACGACCATGCGCTTGCCGCGCAGCAGCTCGGGCACCTCGTTGTCGATGATGCGCTGCGCGAGGCCTTCGACGATCGCGGTCTTGCCCACGCCCGGCTCGCCCAGCAGCACGGGGTTGTTCTTCGTGCGTCGCGAGAGGATCTGCACGACGCGCTCGATCTCGTTGGCGCGGCCGATCACCGCGTCGAGCTTGCCCTGGCGCGCGAGCTCGGTCAGATCGCGGCCGAAGGCGTCGAGCGCGGGGGTCTTGCTCTTCGACTGGCCCTGGCCGCCGCCAGCGCCGCCGCCGCCACCACCGCCGCCCGAGCCGCCGCTCGACTCGCCGCCGCCGCCCGAGGACTCTTCCTCTTCCTCTTCCTGCGAGTCGGCGCCGAGGAACTCGAGCACCTCTTCGCGCACGTCCTCGAGCTTGACGTTGAGGTTGAGCAGCACCTGCGCGGCGATGCCCTCGTTCTCCTTGATCAGGCCCAGCAGCAGGTGCTCGGTCCCGATGTAGTTGTGCCCCAGGTTCGAGGCCTCCTCCATGGAGAGCTCGAGCACCTTCTTGGCGCGCGGCGTGAAGGGCAGCTGGCCCATGGTCACCATCGACGGGCCGGTCTTGACGATCTTCTCGACCTCGGCGCGGATCTTGGTCAGATCGATGCCCATGTTCTTGAGCACGTTGGCCGCCACGCCGCTGCCTTCTTGGACAAGCCCGAGCAGGATGTGCTCGGTGCCCAGGTACTCGTGGTTGAAACGCTGAGCCTCCTGGCGGGCCAGGTTCATGACCTTCTTGGCGCGGTCTGTGAAGCGGTCGAACATGGGGAGAATCCTTCTCGCCGCCGTGGGGCGGCCTGGTGTCGACAGTCGGTCGGGCGCGGGGGCCCGGCTCTGTTGGAAAGCCTGCGCGTTGGAGGGCGCGCAGCCGGCGCGGCGCTGGAGTCGTCCGAGACGACACCGACGCTCGCCGAGTACGAGCCTTAGCCCCAGCTTGTCGACCTTCAAGCAAGCCCAGGTTTACCGACACCGGGCCGCTTTCTTCGGAACGAACTCCAGGCGGGAGCCCGCGGCGTCGATCATCATGCCCAAGGCGCACGGGCGGAACCAGCGCGAGCGCGCGACGGGGCTTTCGTCGACGAGCCGGTGCACGCCGGGCTTGTGATGCGAGGCGAGCTTCGCGCCGGCGCCGGCCGAGAGCGTTTTCGCACGCGCGCGCTGGCGCGCGAGTCGCCTTACTTCCCGGCAGCTGGGGTCCTCTTGGCCGCGACGCGCACGGCTCGACCTCGCCCGCGTACGGCTGAGCGCGTGTCCATCGGACGCCCATCGAGCGTGGCCGACGGGCGTCGCGCGGCGGATCGAGCGCGTACGAGGTCAGCGCGCGGCAAGTCGAACGCGCGGCGCGAGTTGACGCCTTGCGCGCGTGGGGCGAACCTCTGCGCTCCCGCTCCGACCTCTCGCTTCCCGAGGTTTCGCATGCTCCCGCGTTTCGGTCCGCTGTTCGTTGTCGCGTGTCTCGCCCTCGCTTGTCAGTCCTCCGACCGCAAGCGCGTCGAGTCGGCCGAGCCCGTCGAGTCGGTTGAGCGCGGCCTGCGCGTCGCTACGACGCTCGCGCCCGAGGACCTCGGGATGGACAAGTGGGTGTTCTCGGACGCTCCGCCGGTCGGTGAGGTGATGGTCGTGCACTGGGAGTGCGTCGTCGACTCGCCCGACGGTCGGGAGCGCTCCGTTCACGAGTTCATTTCTCACACACGCGGCGCTCCCTACGAGGTCTCGATCGTTCACGTGCCCGGTCGCCCGTCCGCGGCGGACCCCAACCCGCTCTGGCAACTCAAGGGCTGCGGCGCATCGACGGGGATGAGAGGCCACCTGCGCCGATCGCGCTCCGGACGTGACGACTTGGACCTGGAGTTCGACGTCGGCGACGGCGTTACGTGCACCTTTCGCTATCGACTTCGACGTGAGCCTGTTGAAGCTGTGCGTGCGCGCTATCCCACGCTGCGCGAAATCTCGGATGAGGCGCCGTGGGGGTACTCCGGATTCCTCGAGTCCGAAGACGAACCGCAGAAGTAGGGGCCACGCCCGTTTCGGGCGCGTCGACGGATCCAAGCGCGCCGGCTCGAATCGAGTCGACCGCACGCCACGCGCGAGCGCTTTCGCACGCTGCTGGCTCGACGTGCTGCGTCGCACTCGAGCCGTGGTCACGTCGTCGCGCCAACCGCCGAATTTCGCGCAGTTCCGTGAGCGGCGCGAGTTGACGCCTCGCGCGCATGCGGCGAACCTCGTCGCTCGGTTCCGCCGCTGTCCGCTCTCCACTGTTATCCCTCGAGAGGCTCCGCATGTCCCTGCGCTTCGTCCCGCTGCTCGTTGCATCGTGCTTCGCCGTCGCGTGCCAGTCCTCCGCCGGCGCGGGCGCCGCGCGCGACGAAAAAGTGATGGTCGTCGCGTCGCCCGAAGCGCTGGCCGTGAAGTCGTGGGCGCTCTCGGACGCGCCGCCCGCGGGCGAGTTGATGGTCGTGCGCTGCGAGTACGAGATCGACGTCGTCGGCTACCGCCGTCGTTCGACGCGCGAAGTGTTCGTGTCGACCGAGGGCGCGCCTCACACCGAGTCGATCGTCTACGTGCCCGAACGCCCGTCGCCCGCGATGCCCAGCGGCACGTGGACGGTCGTCGGCGCCGGCGACACCCGCGGCCAGCAGGGCTACCTCTACCGCGCGTGCACGTCGCCGAGCGAACTCTCCCTCGAGTTCAGCGACGGCTCGGACCAGCTCTCGCAGATCGTCTACACCGTGCAGCGCGAATCGCTCGAGTCGGCGCGCGCGCGCGTTCCCGCCCTGCGCGAACTGCCGGATTCCGGCGCGTGGAAGTACGTTTGGGCGCCCAAGGCCAGCGCCGGCGAGCCGCGTTAGCTCACCGACCTTGTGCGGCCGTCAGCGATGGCAAAGGACACAACTGCGTCGGCTGCGCTCCGCTCGGCGCGGGATGAAGCACGATGACAACCGGAGCTGAGCGCGCTGAAACGACGTTCCTTGTGAGCATGACCGGGCACGAGTCTGTCGCGCCGGCACGCTACGGTCGCCTCGGAAACGTCGTGATCAAAGTGCGCGGCTGGAAGTGCCGCGACGTGCCGAGCTTGATGAGTGAGTTCGGGGCTGCGTTCCAGTTCTTCGACGGGTTCGGCGAGAACTGGCACGCGCTCCAGGAGTGCATGAGCTACCTCGACGAGTGGCTTCCCGGAGAGGGTTATGTCGTCGTGGTCGAACGCGCCGACGAGCTGCTGCGCGACGCGCCGGACGAGCTGCGCTGGTTCGTGGCCGTGATGAACGACGTGGCGCGCTGGTGGTCGGCGCCGATCACGGACAACGGCCGCTTCGATCGCCCCGCGCGGCCGTTCCACGTCGTGCTCGAGCTCGCCGGCGGCGTTGGCGCAAGCCGCTTCGAGAGTGTCGGCGCAGTGACGTCGCAGTGGTCCGATTCCGGCGCTGACGCCAAGTAGCGTCTTGGCGCAGGACTCCGCCGGCAAGCGCGCGGAACATGAACCGCGTGGTCGATGCCTCAGGGCACGATCGAGGGCTGGCGCTACTGTTCTTCTCGCGCCCATCGCGGAGCTCGCATCACGCCCTTCGGCCGCGCCCGTCCGCTCCGTTTCCACAGGCCGTGCCGCACAACTGGGTTGAGGCCGAGTTGCCGGGCCAGCGCGGCGTACGGTGGAACTGGCGAGTGCGGCGCTCCGCTCGCGCGCCAAGCATGGCTGTGCTGGTTTCGCGGATTGCCTCGTGCGCATGTCGTTGGCAGCTTCGTTTCCAAGTTGGAGAGGGGGCGCGACTGCCGATCAGCGTCGTCGATTCGCCTCCACTCCCCAAGCGCCGCCGGTTCAATAGAATCGGACTCAGACGGTCCCCGAGGATCGCCTAGCACCACGCCGCCCATGGCGAGTGCACTGCTCGCCCGCGCCCGCTTCCTGGAGGACTCGCTACATGAAGATCGCTTCCGCGTCGACTTGCCTGGTCTTGCTCGCCCCGCTCTCGCTGGCCCAAGGGCCGACGACGTACTGCACGGCCGGCGCCTCAACGAACTTCTGTTTCGCGCAGATCAGCGCCAACACACAACCCAACCCCGCTAACGTCGCCGGCTGCGTCATCACGACCAGCGGCCTGCCCGGGAATCGACAGGGGCAAGTCTTCTACGGAATCGACAACAGCGGATTCACGCCGACTGCTTGGGGCGGCTCCTTTGCCAGCAGTTTCTTGTGCGTCAAGGCGCCGACGAAGCGGCTGGGGGCGTCGTTGAACAGCGGCGGCACGGCAGGTCTGTGCAACGGCACGTTCGTGGTCGACTGGGACGCGTTCCAAGCCGCCAATCCGACGGCGCTCGGCAACCCGTGGGCCTTCGGCGACAAGGTGTTCGTGCAGTCCTGGTACCGCGATCCGCTCGCCGCGAAAACGTCGAACCTGTCGAACGCGCTCGAGTTGACGATGGATTCTTCCGTGATTCCGTGCGCGACCAGCGTGCCCGGTCTCGTGTTGATCCCCGCCGGGACGTTCCAGATGGGCTCCGGCGCGGCGGGCGGTCCGCCGTACTTCGGCGATCCAACGTTGGATGGGCCCGTTCACCAGGTGACGCTGAGCTACTGCTTCTGGATGGGCGAGACCGAGGTGACCCAGGCGCAGTACTCGGCGCTGATGGGCGCCAACCCGTCGTACTACCCGGGTGCGAACCAGCCGGTGGAAACGGTCAGTTGGTTCGACGCGCAGGCCTACTGCGCGGCGCTCACTACTCAGCAATCGGCGCTTGGCAACGTGCCTCCGGGCTACCAATACCGCCTGCCGACGGAGGCTGAGTGGGAGTACGCCTGCCGCGCCGGCACTCCGACGGAATTCAACGTGGGCGATGCGCTGTTCTGCAACCAAGCGATGTTCCGCTACTCAGTCCACTCGGACACTTACTGTTGGAGCGGTCCCGGACTCAATTTCACGCCGGGCCCGTCTGCGGTTCGCAGCTACGCTCCCAACCCGTGGGGCTTGTACGACATGCACGGCAACGTGGCGGAATGGTGCATCGACTTCCCGGCGCCGTACTCGGCCGCCCCGGTTACGGACCCGTTCGTGCCGGCCGGCACGGCGGCGATCGTTCGTGGGGGCGGTTGGGGCGAGCCTTCGCACGACTGCCGCTCGGGAAATCGAGCCTTCACCACGCCCACCTTTCCCAGCGCGTCCATCGGGTTCCGGGTTGTGCTCGCCCCAGTTGTGACGCCGTGACTGAGTGGAGCGCGGCCTGAGGCGGCGGCGCGGAGGCGGACGCGGAGCTACGCCGAAGCTCCCGCCGCCGGCGGCCGCGCGCAGCGGACGGCGAGCCGATCAGAACGATTCGCTCGCTGCGGTCCAGTGTTCGATCTCGATGGAGTGCGACGCCGAGGCGGCGGCGCAGCTCGGCGTGTTCGCGCGGACGCACAAGCAGCTGCGTCTCGAAGAGGCGCCCGTCGTCGCACACGGGCGCAAAGATCCGTCGGTTATGCGTTCATTGCCTGCCGCGCTGTCGTTGATCGGCACTCCGCTTTCGGCGCATCGAGGGCGCCGCGAAGGCCCAGAATCGACTGCCGCTACATCCGCTCGACCGCGGATGTCTTCTGGGTCGGTTGCATCCGATGCTCCCGCAGCTGGCGGAGAGCGAGGCCGCACCGGTCCAGACGCTCGTCACCTTTCGCGGAACCGGACACAGGGCGACGGCGCAAACTCGGTCCACGCGGCGCGCTCGGAGCGAGCGCTGTCCTCTGTGATGCTGTTCGGTCGACTTCGAAGCAACTCGCGCCAGGCGCTTGCGAGCTCCGCCGGCCTCGTGCTCTCGCGCCGGTCCTGGCTACGGAAGCGGACTGGTCCGAGTTGCGGCGCTACGTCGATCTGTTAGTTTCGTGGGTGGCGCGGAATTGAGTGTTGTGGAGGTCTTGCTTGAAGCAGCTAACTGTGTCGACGACGTTCCTGGCTCTGCTCGCCCCGCTCTCGCTGGCCCAAGGGCCGACGACGTACTGCACGGCCGGCGTCTCAACGAACTTCTGCATCGCGCAGATCAGCGCCAACACGCAGCCCAACGTCGCCAACAGCGCCGGCTGCGTCATCACGACCAGCGGCCTGCCCGGGAATCGACAGGGGCAAGTCTTCTACGGAATCGACAATAGCGGATTCACGCCGTCTGTTTGGGGCGGCTCCTCGGCCAGCAGCTACTTGTGCGTCAAAGCGCCGACGAAGCGGCTGGGGGCGTCGTTGAACAGCGGCGGCACGGCAGGTCTGTGCAACGGCACGTTCGTGGTCGACTGGGACGCCTTCCAAGCCGCCAATCCGACGGCGCTCGGCAACCCGTGGGCCTTGGGCGACAAGGTGTTTGTCCAGTCGTGGTACCGCGATCCGCTCGCCGCGAAAACGTCGAACCTCTCGAACGCGCTCGAGTTGACGATCGACGTGCCGATGCCGCTTCCGTGCGCACCGAGCCAGGTGTGCTTCGTTCTGATTCCCGCGGGCACGTTTCAGATGGGATCGAACTCGTCTGGTGAGCTTATTCATCAGGTGACGATCAGCTACTCCTTCTGGATGGGCGCAACGGAAGTGACCCAGGAGCAATACTCCGCGATGATGGGAACGAACCCGTCGGGCTACCCGGGCGCCAACTACCCTGTCGAGATGGCAACTTGGTTCGACGCGATGGACTTCTGCGCGGCGCTGACGGCGCAGCAAGCGGCGCTGGGCAACGTGCCGCCGGGCTTTCAGTACCGCCTGCCGACGGAAGCAGAGTGGGAGTACGCCTGCCGCGCTGGCACGACGACCGCGTTCAACGTGGGCGATGCGCTGTTCTGCAACCAGGCGAGGATTAAGTACTCAAACAGCTCGCTCTCGGACTGCATCACCCCCAGCACCGGCCCCGTGGCGAGCTACGCGCCAAACGCATGGGGCCTGTACGACATGCACGGCAACGTGTCCGAGTTTTGCCTTGATTCGTACGCGCCTTACCAAGCCAGCGCTGTCACGGACCCGTTCGTCACCGGCGGCCCCACCCGGATCCTGCGCGGAGGCAACTATGACGTTTCATCGAACGGCTGTCGCTCCGCGGAACGTAGCACCACCTACCCCAATTCCGCTTCCCTCACGTTCGGGTTCCGGGTCGTGCTTGCCCCAATTCTCGTCCCGTGAACTCGCGGAGCGCGGACTGAGGCAGCGGCGCGGAGGCGCGAGCGGAGCTGCGCCGTAACTGCCGCCTTCGGCGGCCACGCGGAACTGGCCACAATCCTGGCGTGGCGTGTGACGCCGCTCCGCTTCGGGCAACCACGGCGCGCCGGCCGCAACGACCAGCGCGTTCTGGAGTGGGGCGTCCGCGCTGCTGCCTGCGACACGGCGTCGTCCGTGAGTTGTGCCAAGCCCCGCTCGCGGCGCCCGGCGGCAATCGTGGCCCTGAAGAATCGTGGCGCCGCAACGCGAGTATTCGCAGGCCCGCTCCGAAGTTGGCGCGGGATGCACTCGAGAAGAAGGGTGCGGCAGCGTGAACGCCGGTGCGCGATCTGACGCGTGCGGGACCAAGTTCCTGTCCCCGTCCGCGCCTCGAAACGGCATGGTCGCGCGATCAGGCCGCCGAGGCGCCGCGACAGCATCCGCGCTGACGCGCGCCGCCCGCTACGCGCGCTCGAGCGACTTGATCTCGTCGCGCAGCTTCGCCGCTTGCTCGTAGGCTTCGTCGCGGATTGCGGAAGCGAGCTCCTGCTGCAGCTCGTCGAGCCGCTTGCGGCGCAGGATCGCCGCTTCGTCCGAGTTCGGGCTGCGGCCCACGTGCCGCGCGGCGCCGTGGATGCGTTCGAGCAGGTCGCGCAGCTGCGCGCCGAAGATCTCGTAGTCCTTGGGGCAACCCAGGCGGCCGCGCTGACGGAAGTCGCGCAGGGTCATGCCGCAGTCAGGACAGGCCGCGCCCGGCGCGGGCTTGCGCGCGCCGGGGCGCTGCGCCTGGAGGAGCTTCCACACCTCGGCCAGATTGGCTTGGCCGTGCACGCCGTGGTGCGACTGCGCGCAGGTCTCGCACAGCCACTGCTCGCTGGTGGTCGCGTTGGCGAGGTTGTCGCTGGCGGGCTTCTGGCCGGCGGCCTCGAGCTCAGCGGAGAGCGCGTCGAGATCGTGCGGTTTGTCGCCGGCGGGCTTTTGGCCGGCCGCCTCGAGGCTCGGGAACGGGTCGCTCGACTGACTCACGCCGCTCGCCTGCGCCGGGCCGCCGGTTGGCTTGGCGACCGGCTTGCTCGCCGGCTCGGCGCCCGGCTGCAGCGCCGGCGCGGCCGAACTGGGGTGCACGACTTCGATCACGCGCACGGTGGCGTCTTGTTGCTGGCAGGCTTGGCAGAGCATGGAGGGCGGAGGGGACTCCGGTCGCGCGGTCAGACTACTCGTATAAATCGCCGGGGGGCGTTCGTCGACCCCCCGAATGCGGCGCGGCGCGGCGATTCAGGGGTCGAGGAAGGCCTCGGCAGCGCGATCGAGCAGCGCCACACTCACCTTGTGGCGGGTGAGGATCTGCGCCAGCTCGGCCGTTCCGCCGGCGTGGAATGCGCGCAGGAGCTCCAACGTGCCGGCGCCGGGGGGCAGGCGCTCGAGATAGGCCTCCGCGGCGTCGTCGAGATCGAGCGGCCCGCCTTCGACCGGCGTGAGGTCCTCCAGGCGGCCGCGCAGCGCGATGCGCACGCGCGAGGGCGGCAGGCCGGCGGCGCGTTCGAGCGCCATGTCGCTCGACAGGCTCGCGAGCAGCAGATGGCCGTGCGAGATCGAGCGGTGGCCGCCTTGGCGCGCGAGTTTGCCCGCGCCCGACAGGAGCCGCTTGGCTTCGTCGCTGAAGCTGCGGAACAGCGCGCCGACGTCTTCCACAGCCTGTGCGCCCGGGCCGGCTTGCACCGCGAGCGCCTCGAGGTTCGCGCGCGACCAACCCGAGTCCTCGAGCGGTTCCCGCAGCTCCGGCGCCAGCTCGTCGAAGCTCGCCAGCACCAGGTGCGACGGCTCGACCGCGCGCGAGCGGCGACGTGCGGCGTCCGCGCGCGCGCGCCGCAGCGCCTTCACGCCCAGCGCAGAGAACGGCAGCGAAGCGCTCGAGCCGCTGATCATGATCCCGGCGGCGAGCGCGCGCGTTTCCTCGGAGATCGTCGCCGGATCGGCGAAGGCGTGCGCCGCGACGCGGTGCGCGGCGCTGTCCTCGTCGTCCATCAGCGCGCACAGCACGTGCTCGGGGCCGAGCTCGTCGGCGTGGATCGAGAGCGCGAATGCTGCGGCGCGTTCGAGGCTGCGGCGCGCGTAGGGCGAGAGCCGCTCGAGCAGTTCGCGGACCCGCGGGCGTGCGACGTCGATCATGCGCGCCAGATTAGTTCCGCCGCGGCCGAATGCACCCCTGGAGCGCCGGCGGAACGCCGGGCGAGCGAGTCGTCCGCGCCAGCGCGCTCGGCGGGTCAAGACGAGCGCGCGCAGCCGCGAGCGCGTCGACCAGTTCGGGCGCTCGGCGCGGGGCCGGCGCGCATGGAGTCTCGCGGCGGGTGCGCAGCGGCATCGCCGGTCGCCACTCGAGCGGAGCAACGGCGTCCGCCGGCGCACGAAGCTCACGCGTCGCGCGGCGGGAGCGCGGCGCGGAAGGCCAGCGCGCGGTCGCGGAAATTGCGGAACGCGTCGAAGCTCGCGCAGGCCGGCGAGAACAGCACGTCCTCGCCCGCGGGAGTGAGTTCGAAGGCCGCCTCCACCGCCTCGGCGACGGAGGCGACGACGTGGGTCGGCACGTCGGCGGCGCGGAAGGCCGCGGCGAGTTGCGGACCCGAGGCGCCGAAGGCCACGACGCGCACGTTCCAACGGCGCGCGCAGCGGGCGAGCTCGTCGAGCTCGAGCCGTTTGGCTTGGCCGCCGCACGCGAGCGTGAGCGGGCGCGCGAGGCTGTCGAGCGCGGCGATGGTCGAGTCGGGTGTGGTCGAGACGCCGTTGTCCCACACGCGATGGCCGGCGCGGAGGCCGAGGTCCTCGAGCCGGTGTTCGAGCCCGCGCACCGAGCTGATCGCCGCCGCGAGTTCATTCGGACGAGCGCCGAGCGCGTGCGCGAGCCCGAGCGCGGCGAGCATGTTGGTGCGTTGGAACTCCCCCGGCAGGCGCAGGTCGGCGAGCGCGCCGAGCACGAGCGCACCCAGGCGGAACGAGCCGTCCGCGACGTTCAATCCGGTTGTGACGCCGGGCCGCGTGCTGAAGCGCAGCTCGCGGCCGCGCGCGAAGCTCCAGCGCCCGACGCGCGGATCGTCGGCGGAGAGCACGGCGAGCGCCTGCGGACCGGCGAGGTCGAGCACGCGGCGCTTGGCGCCTTCGTACGCGTCGAGCGTTCCGTGGCGCTCGAGGTGGTCGGCGAGCACGTTGACGCAGCACACGGCGCGCACGCGCTCGAGCGGCCCGAAGCCGGGCGAGAGCGCCTCGAGTTGGTAGGAGGAGATCTCGACGACCGCGATGTCGTCCGGCCGCATCGCGTCGAGCTCGTTGATCAGCGCGCGCCCGATGTTGCCGCCGACGTGCACGCGCTTGCCGCAGGCCGCGAGCAGCTGCGCGGTGGCGTTGGTGGTCGAGCTCTTGCCCTGTGTGCCGGTGATGAGCACCAGCTGCGCGGGGCAGGCCGCGAGGAACAGCTCCATCTCGCTCGTGACGTGCACGCCGGCCGCGCGCGCCGCGCGCAGGAACTCGTTGTCGGGCGCGACCGCCGGATTGGCGACGACGAGCTGCGCCTCGGTGAAGTCCGCGACGCGGTGCTCGCCGAGCACGCACTGCACGTCGAGCCCGGCGATCGCGCGCAGCGACTCGCCGAGTTTTTCCGCCTGTCGCAGGTCGGTCACCGTGACGCGCGCGCCCGCCGCTGCGAGGTAACGCACCGTCTCGACTCCGCCGCCCTGCAGGCCCAGACCCATCACGGTCGCCCGCTTGCCGCGCAGGCTCTCGCGCGCGCTCGCGGAGTTGCTCACGCTCATTTGTCGTCCTTCGGCGTCGCCTGTGCGTCCGCGCGCGGCCCCTCGGGGCCCGAGCGCCGCAGGTGCTGCGCCCGCGCGAGGATGTCCGAGAGATCCGGTTCGAGCAGCACCGCGACTCCCGGCTGCAGGCGCGCGTGCACGCGGTGCGCGTCGCGCCAGCCGACGGGCACGAGCACTTCGGTGAACACGTCGAACGGAAACTGCGCGTACCAGGGCGGCGCGAGATCGACGATGCGCGAGTAGGTGCGGAAACCCTCGGCGTAGATCGCCACGCGCCGCTGGCCGTAGTGCTCGAACTCGAGTTCGAGCGGCGTGACGCCGACGCGCTCGCCGTCGAGGCGCACTTCGCTGCCGGTGGGCTCCGAAGTGATCGTGAGCGTGCGTTGTGCGCGACAGGCGCCGAGCAGCAGTGCGCCGCAGGCGATGACGAGCGCGTCGCGCCGCGCTCGGGCGGGATTCGGCGCGCTGTCGAGCTTGTCGGCGGTGGCCATGGCGGTGTTCAGGTCGTCGAGGTTGCGGCGCAGGCGTGCAGCGCCGCGGGTTCGTGTGGCGCGGCGATCGACGTCGGCGGTCGCGCGCGAGGCGCAACTGCACCGCACCGACCTATCCGATTGCAAGTCCACGCCGCGTGTCGGAGCTGGTCCGGCACGCGTGTCCGGCCACAGGGACCGGCTTCGCGCCCGGCCGGTTCGGTGCGCCGACGGGTTCGCACGTGCGCTGTCTGCGCCGTGCGCTGCGCAGCGGTCGCGGAACTCGGCGCCGCCGATTCGGATCCGCTGCCGCGCGCGGGTCTCCGCTCGACGGCGACAGCGCCGCTCCAACGCTGTCTCGCAAGCTCAACACTGTTGCGCCCGCGCTCATCACGGACGCGACGTTGTTGGCGTCCTTCGCAATCTGCCGCGGTGCTGGGCCTTCGCGCGTTGCCGCGTTGGTTGGCCCTTCGCGAGTTGCCGCGGAAATTGGCCCCTCGCGGCTTGCCGCGCTGAATGGCCCTTGCGGCTTGCCGCGCTGAATGGCGGAGAGGGCGGGATTCGAACCCGCGGTACGGGTAAACCCGTACACCGGCTTAGCAAGCCGGCGCTATCGGCCACTCAGCCACCTCTCCTGCGCGGCGAGGGATGGTAGCGGCGAGTGCGTTGTGCGGCAAGTTTTGTGCGCACGGGCCGTGCACGAGCCGCGTGCGGCAGCGCGAGCGCGCGGCGAACTTCGCATTGTCGGCCGCGGCGTGCGCGCTTACCGTCACCGCCCAGCCCCGTGGAATCCGACGCCGAAGGCCCGCTCGAGCCCCAGTCCCTCGAGGTTCAGCACCGCAAGGCGCGCGCGCCCAAGCGCAGCGGGCGGTCGCGCCCGTTCCGCGCCTGGCTAGGCCGCACCGCGCTCGGGCTCGGCGCGAAGCTCGACTATCCGACGCTCTACCGGCTCGGCGGAGCGGCGGGCCGCGCGCTGTACCGCTGCGGAAGCGGCGAGCGCCGCGCGACGGGCACCAACTTGGAAGCCTGTCTGCCGGAGTGGACCGCCGAGCAACGCGACCAGCTCGCGCGCGAGAGCCTGATCGAGACCGGGCGCACCTTCGCGGAGTTCGGCGCGCTGTGGTGCTGGCCGGGCCCGCGCGTGCTCTCGCTCGTGGTCGAGACCCGCGGACTCGAACTGTTCGAGCGCGCGCTAGCGGAGCGCCGCGGCGTGATCCTGCTCACGCCTCACCTCGGCGCCTGGGAACTTGCGGGCCTGTACTTCAGTTCGCTCGCGCCGCTGACGGCGATGTACAAGCGGCCGCCGGTGGTCGAGATCGAGTCGTTCTACAACGCCGCGCGCGGACGCCTGGGCGCGAAGCTCGCGCCCAACGACGCCGGCGGCGTGACGATGGTGATGCGGGCGCTGCGCAACCGCGAGGTGATCGGCATCCTTCCCGACCAAGACCCCGGCCGCGGCTCGGGCGTGTTCGCGCCGTGGTTCGGCGTGCCCGCCAACACCACGACGTTGGTCGCAAAACTCGCGGCGAAAAGCGGCGCGCCGGTGTTGCTCGTGTGGTGCGAGCGCTTGCCGCAGGCGCGCGGCTTTCGCGTCCACGTGCGCGCCCCCGAGCGCACGATCGGACTCGAGGACGCCGTGCAGGGCACGCTCGCGCTCAACCTCGAACTCGAGGCGCTGATCCGCAGCGCCCCGACGCAGTACCTTTGGAGCTACAAGCGCTTTCGCAACCGGCCCGAGGGGCTTGGCAACCCTTACCGCGAGGGCGTGAACGCGCAGACTGTCGGCGATCGGAGAACACGATGAAGTGGATCAAGAACGTGCTCGCGTTGTGCGTGACGGCGAGTTTGGCGATGGGCTTGGCGGGCTGCGCGGCGAGCGCGAAGCACGCGCAACCGGGCGCGCTGGTGATCGTCGGCGGCGGCGGAACCGTGGAGCCGATCCGCGAGCGCGCGCTGCAGCTCGCCAAGGGGCCGGCCACGGTGGTGGTCGTGCTCCCGCAGGCCTCCTCGGTGGAGAAGCGCGGCGAGGAAGCGGCCCAGATGTGGCGCGACTCGGGCGCCGCGAAGTCGAGCGTGGTCGAGTTCGGCGACGTCGCCGCGGCGCGTGCGGCCATCGCTGCGGCGGACCTGGTGTGGATCGGCGGCGGCGATCAGAGCCAGTTCATGAAGGAAGCGGGCGACGCGGGCCTGCTCGATTTCCTGCGCGAGCGGCACCGCAGCGGCGTGGTGTTCGGCGGCACCAGCGCGGGCGCGGCGGTGATGAGCCCGCACATGCTCACGGGCAATCCGGAGAACGCTCCGGAGAAGCTCGCGCCGGGCAGCGTCGAGATCGTCAGCGGGCTGGGCCTGTTTCCCGGCGCGATCGTCGATCAGCACTTCGTCGTGCGGCGCCGCAACAACCGGCTGCTGAGCGCGGTGCTCACGCACCCCGATCACGTGGGTTTTGGCATCGACGAGCGCACGGCGCTGATCGTCACGCCGCAGCGCTACGAAGTGGTCGGCGAAGGCGCCGTCGTGGTGTTCGACGCGCGCGCCGCGCGCCGTGAGCCTCCCGAGAGCGGGCCTGTTTTTTCGGCGCGCAACGTGCGTCTGGACGTGCTCCGCAGCGGCGACGCGCTCGAGCGCCGCTAGAGCGCAGCGCGCGGGCCGGCGGCGATGTCGCAAGCAACTCCAGGCGAGCGCGTGCACGGGCCCGACCCGCAGCGCGGCGGCGCGCGACCCGCTGCGGCGTACGTGGGTTTCGTGTTCGCGTTGTGCGCCGTGCTGGCGCCGCAGGCGCTCGAGTCCGCGACGACCGGCTGGGTGCTCGCGGCGCTTTTTGCGCTGTGCGCGATCGGCGGCGCAGCCTGGGCCGCGGCGCGCGAGCGAGCGCAGCTCACCAACGGTCCGCTGCTCGCCCTGGCGACCTTGCACGCGCTGCTGGTCGCGCCCGAGCTCGGGCTGCGCAGCGCCGGCTTCGTGCACATCTCTGGCATCCAGTTCGGCTACCCGCATCCGGAGGATTTCTGGCGGCTCGAGCTCGACGACGAGCTGTTCTGGAAGCTGCCGAGCTCCGAGCCCATGGCCAATAGCATGGGCTTCTTCGGCCCGGAACCGGCGCGTCCCAAACCCGCGGGAGTGCGTCGCTTCGTGATGCTCGGCGACTCGTGCTCGCAGCAGCACCATCCCTTCGCCTGGCCCGAGCTCGCCGCGCGGGAGCTCTCGACGCAGCTCCGCGCGCCGGTCGAGTGCGTGAACCTCGCCATGTCGGGCTACACGACGTTGCAGGGTCGGCGCGTCGCACAGCGCTGGTTGCGCGAGCTCGAGCCCGACCTGGTCGCGTTGTACTACGGCTGGAACGACCACTGGCTCGCACGCGGCGCGCCGGACGCCCAGAAAGGCCCGGCGCTCGTCTTCGAACGCCTGTACCGCGCGAGCGCGTTGTTGCAGGGCGTGCGCAAGCTCGCGGTCGGCGCGGGCCTGCTCGACGGCGAGGCGCGCTTGCTGTCGGACACCAACCGCGTGCCGCTCGAGGAGTACGAAGCAAACCTCGTGGCGCTCGTCACTCTGGCGCGCGAGTGCGGCGCGAAAGTCGTGCTCGTCAGCGCTCCTTCGCTGCACGACGTGCGCGTGCCCGAGTACCTGCTCAAGCACCACTTCCAGCGCGACGCGCAAGCCGTCGTCGCGGAGCACGCGCGTTACAACGCTGCGCTGCGCGAGGTGGCTCAGCGGCAGGAAGCGCCGCTGCTCGACCTCGAGCGCGACTTCGCTGCGCTGCCCGAGCGCGCCACGCTGTTCCTCGAGGACGGGATCCACTTCACCGAGGCCGGGCGTGCGGCCGTCGCGCGAGCCTTCAACGCACTCGTGAGCGAGCGCGGGTTGCTGCGCTAGGCATGTCGCCCTTCGCTTTCTCGTCGCGCGCCTGTTCGACGCCGTGCGGCGTCGCGCGCGACGCCTGCGCCATGGCCCGAATTGCCCCGTTCGCCGTGGCGCACGCTCGACTTCCAGGCTACGCATAGCTCGCGCATGTCACCCAAGTTCCGCAGCGCCGTTCCGTGGCTCGCCGCACTAGCCGCGGCGGCGCACGCTGCGAGCTTTGTCGGCCACGGTCCGTGCGACGACGACTTCATCACCTACCGCTACGCGCGCAACCTGATCGAAGGCGCGGGCCTGGTGTTCAACCTCGGCGAGCGCGTCGAGGGCTTCTCCGCGCCGGGTTGGATGTTGCTCGTCGCCGCTGCGCTGCGCTGCGGGCTCGACCCCGAACGCTTCAGCGTCGTCGTGTCGATCCTCGCCAGCGGCCTGGCCGCGTGGTGCGTGGGCGAGCTCTGGCGCCGACGCCATCCGCAGTCGTGGAGCGCCGGTCCCGCCTGGCTCGTCGCCGCGACGCCGGCGATCGGCTGGCACGCGATCATCGGCCTTGGAACCGTCGTCCTCGCGGCCTTGCTCGCGCTGTGGGCGCTGCTGTGGGAGCGCGCCATCGCCCGCGAGAAACCCGCGTTCGCCGCTGCGCTCGTGTTGGGCCTCGCCGCCTTCGTGCGCAACGAAGCGGTGCTCTTCGCGTTGCCGTTCCTGGTCTTCGAGCGCCGCCGCGGGTTCCTTCCGACCGCGCTGACGAGCCTCGTGCCGCTCGCGGCGTGGCAGATCTTCCGCCTCGCGTACTTCGGACGCTGGACGCCGGTCACGTACTCGGTCAAGAAGCTCGCCTTCGCCGACGACCTGCGTCTGGGGCTCGAGTACCTCGCGCAATCGAACAGCGAATGCGGCATCGGCGTGTTGATCGTGCTCGCCGCCGTCGCCGCCTCCGCCGAGGGACGCCTCGGACAGGTGCGCGCCGTCGCGCTCGGCTTCCTCGCGCACGTCGCGTACGTGGTCTACGTCGGCGGCGACTTCCTGCCCTTCGCGCGCTTCTTCGTGCCCGCGTTGCCGCTCGGCGCGTGGCTCGCGTTCGAAGGGGCGCGCTCGCTGATCGGCTCGCGCACCGTACTCGGCGTGCTGGGCTTCGCGGCGGGCGCGGGACTGCTCCAGTTGCAACAGACGCGGCGCGCGGAGTTCTACGCCGACCACAGCGATTCGGAGCCGCGCTGGAAGCTGATGGGGGAGACGGTCGTACGCGCCGTGCCGCCGCACACCAAGGTTGCGCTCGCGCCGATCGGCGCTTTCGGCTGGGTTTCGCGTCTGCCGCTGGTCGACATGCTCGGCCTGACCAACACGGCGATTCTCGAGGCCCCGCCGGATCTGGGCGTGAAGCTCAAGGGCCACCAGCGCTACGACGCGGAGTGGGTGCTCGCGCAGCGGCCCGAGATGATCATCATCGGCAACGGCTGGCTGCACGCGAACGAACTGCGGGCGAGCCACTGGGAGCGCACGCTAGTCGAACATCCGCGCTTCCAGAGCGACTGGACGCCGATGCGCATCGAGATTCCCGGCAGTTATCCGCTGCTGTTCTTCTGGCGCTCGGACGCGCCGCCGCCGACGGGTTCGACGCCGCTGTAGTCAGGCCGCTGTAGTCACGCCGCGCGCTCGAGCGGCGGCCTCAGCGGAAACTCCCGGCGAAAGTTAGCGAGCGCGGACGAGCTCCTCGGCGAGCCACTCGAGCTCCGAGTTCGCGCTCTCCAGCTCCGCCGCGTGCGTCGCGAGCGCCAGTTCCGCCTGTTCGAACTCGCGCGCGCTCACGAGCCCGTTCTGCACGAGCAGCTGGAGCCGCTCGTGCGCTTCTCGCGCGCCCTGGAGCTCGAGCTGCGCCAGGTCGCGCCGCGTCTGCGCCTGCGCTTGCAGGTCGAGCAGTTCGCAGCGGGCGGCGCTCGTGCGTGCGGCGACGAAGTCCGCGCGCAACTCGCGCCGGCGGCGCGCGAGTTCGGCGCGCAGCGTGAGCCTGTCCACGCCGAGCTGCCATCGGCGCGCGTCGGCCTGCGTCGCGACGCCTGCACTCGCTTGGACGTTGGCGCGTTCCGCGAGCTCGCGCGCGACCGCCAGTTGCTCGGTGAGCGAGACGCCCTCGACCTCCAAGCGCTCGCGCACCAGATCGCGCGCGCCCGCCGGCGTCGTGACCAGCGCAGCGCTGAGCGCGTGCTGCGCCGGGCGCGAGGTGGCCTCGACTTCAAACCGGTCGATGCGGCCCAGCTCGAGTTGTTCGCTCGCCAGCGCCAGTTCGGCGCGCGACGCGAGCACCTTCGTCGCGGGAGCGCGGCCGGCGGCGTGTTCGACCTGCGCGCGCTCCAGCTCGCTTCGCGCGCGGCGTTCGTGCCGCGCGGCGAGTTCGACGCGCACGCTCTGCTGCGCCACGAGCGCTTGCGCTCCGCGCGAACGCAGCACGTTCTGCGCCGCCCACGCTCCGCCGCCGCCCAGCGCGAGCGCAGCCACGAAGCCCAGCGCGAGCAGCGCGGGGCTGGGTCGTCGCGCTCCGGCTTCCCGCGCGGGACGTGCAAAGCGCGCCTCGCGCCGCAGCGCGCGCTCGAGCTCCCACTCCAGCTGCGCGGCGAAACGCGGGTCGGGCTGTTCGTCGTGCGGCAACGCTCGTGCAGTCATCGCAGTCTCCTCTCCAAGAATTCCCTCAGCTTCCGCCGCGCGCGGCGCAGACGGCCTTCGATGGCGCGCTCGCTCGCGCCGCGTTCGCGCGCCAGGTCGCGCGTGCTCGCCCCGTGGACGTGGAACTGCTCGATCAGCCGCGCGTCGTCGTGCGGCAGACGCTCGAGTCCCTGACGCAGGACCTCGTCGTCGCGTTCAACTTCCGCGGGCGCGGCGAGCGCGTCCGGCGCCTCGGCGCTCGATCGTTCACGCCTCGCGCTCGCGCGCAGCTCGTTGCGCAGCAGGTTCGCCGCCGTCGTCTTGAGCCACGCCACGGGTTCGCGCGGCGGCCCGTTCCGGCGCCACGCTTCGATCGCCCGCAGCCACGCTTCCTGCGTGACGTCCTCGGCGAGGCTGCGGTCGCCGCCGCAGCGCCGCGCCACGAAGGCGTAGAGCTCCGGCAGCGTCTCGCGGAACAGCCGCAACGTCGACTCGTGGTCGTCCACGGGCGCCATGACACCTCGGCGCGGCCGATCCCACGGGAATTTCGCGAATCAGTCGCGCTTGAGGCCGGCGCCTTCGACGAACACCAGGTGCTGGCGGGTGGGCACGTCGAGCGCCTCCTCCACGACGCCGTCGGGCCAGCGCACGCTCACGCGCTCGACGCGCTCGAGCTCGCCCAGGCCGAAGTGCACGCGCAGGTCGGACTGCGACAGGTAGCTGCCGCCGCTGCGCACGTCGTTGAGGCGCTTGACGCCGCCGGCGAGCACTTCCACGCGCGCGCCGATCGCGGTCGAGTCGCGTTGGGTTCCCACGCAACGCACCGTCAGCCAGGCGCGCTTCTCTCCGCCCTCGTTCTCGAACACTTCAGCGCGCCCGCCGAGCGTCATGAACACCAGGTCCTGGTCGCCGTCGTCGTCGAGGTCGCCCGCGGCGAGGCCGCGGCCCACGCGCGGCCGGCGGAACTCGGCCGTTTGTCCGGCGAAGACATCTTCGAAGCGCGCGCCGCCCAGGCCGCGGAACAGCAGCGCCGGCTGCGCCCAGGTCGCCGGGGCGTCGATCTGCGGCGCGTTGTCGTACACGTGGCCGTTGTTGACGACCATGTCGAGCAGGCCGTCGTGGTCGAGGTCGACCAGCCGCACGCCGAAGCCGAGCATGCGCCGCGCGGCGCTCGCGGTTCCGGTGCGCTCGCTGATCTCGGTGAAGTCGAGCCCGCCCTCGTTGCGGTAGATCGAGTTGGGCTCCTTGTGGAAGTTGGTGACGATGATGTCGAGCTTCCCGTTGCCGTCGAGGTCGCCCGCGTCGACGCCCATGCCGGCTTCCTCCAGCCCGTCGCTGCCGTAGCCCGCGCCTGACTGCAGACCGAGCTCGTCGAAACGTTGTCCGTCGACGAGGTGGAACAGGAAGTTGGGCGTGGAGTCGTTGGCGCAGTAGATCTCGCTCGAGCCGTCGTCGTCGAAGTCGCCGGTGAGCACCCCCAGGCCCTTGGCGCGGTGCTGCGCGATGCCCGTGCGCGCCGAGGCGTTCTCGAACGTGCCGTCGCCCTTGTTGCGGAACAGCGAGCAGCTCACGGGGTCGAACAGGTCGGGCGGCGCGTACGAGTCGAAGCCGCTGGTCTGGTGCGGACGGTGGTTCTCCACGCGAAAATCCACGTAGTTCTGCACGAACAGGTCGAGCTTGCCGTCGCGGTCGAAGTCCACGAAGGCCGCGCCGCTCGACCAGCGCTGGTCGTCGCAACCGGCCTGCGCCGTGACGTCGCGGAAGGTTCCGTCCCCTTGGTTCTGCAGCAGCGTGTTCGAGCCGTACGCCGTGATGTAGACGTCGCTGTCGCCGTCGTTGTCGTAGTCGCCGACGACCGCGCCCATCATGTAGCCGCGGCCCGCGGCGCCGGCCTTCTCGGTGACGTCTTCGAAGCGCCAGCCGCCGAGGTTGCGCAGCAGCTTGTTGCCGCCCGGCGCCTGCTCGCTCGTCTTGGCCGGCACCTCGCCGCTGTCGATGAAGTACAGGTCCTGGCGGCCGTCGCCGTCGTAGTCGAACACGGCAACGCCGCCGCCGAGTTGCTCGATCATCACGCGTTTGCCGCGCGCGCCGCTGCGGTGCTGGAAGTTCACGCCCGCGGCGGCGCTGCGCTCGCGCAAGGTGACGAAGGGAGCAACGGGTTTGCTCGCTTCGCTCGCGGCCGGCGTCGCAGCGCTCGGGCTCGGACTTGCGTTCGACGGCGCCGAACTCTGCGCGGGGTCAGCGGGCTTCTTGGGCGCGTCGCTGCACGCCGCCGCGGCGACGCCCACGCTCAGCAGCAACAGGTTCAAGCTCGAGCGCTTCACTTCGCGCCTCCCTGCGACTGCGTGAGTTCCTTCGCCTTGCGCGCGGCGACCTCGGCTTCCGCCGTGCGGCCCATGCGTCGGTACACATCGGCCACGGTCTGGTGCACGACCGGAAACTGCGGGCCCTCGTCGGCGGCTTCGAGCGCGAGCGTGAGCGCCGCCTCGAGATTGCCGTTCTCGATTTCCTTGTAGCAGGCCTTCAGCGACGCGGAGACGCGCATCATCTGGCGCTCGGTGCCGACCTCGAGTTCGGTCAGCTCGCGAAAGCGCGCGAGGTGCCGCGCTGCGCCCGCGCTGTCGCCCATGCGCCGCAGCACCAGGCCCAGCGAGTGGTGCGCCGATGCGTAGGTCGCGTCGGAACCCACGGCGCGCTCCAGCTGCGCCTTGGCTTCTTCGAGGCGCCGCTCCTGCAGCAGGAACGCGCCGAAGTGGTACAGCGCAGCCGGGTCGGGTGCGTCGCCGGCCACCGCGAGCTTGAACTGGCTCTCCGCGCGCGCCGCGTCGTTGTCGCGCACGGCGATGCGCGCGAGGAACAGGTGCGCGCGCGAGTTGCCCGGCGCCGCGGCAAGGCTGCGCTCGAAGGTCGTGCGCGCCTGCGCCGTGCGTTCGCTCAAGAACTGCGCGGCGCCGAGGTTGTTGAGCAGATCGGCGGACTTCAGCCCCAGGCCGTCCGCCTTGGCGAAGGACTCGGCGGCGGCGAGGTAACTGCGGCGCGAGAACTGGCACACGCCGAGTTGGTTCCACGCTTCGCCGTCGTTGGGCGCGCGCCGCAGGTGCTCGACGTAAGCGGCCTCGGCTTCGGCGAAACGGCGCGCCGCGAGCAGGGCGTCGGCCTGGGCGCGGGTGTCGACACGCGGTTTGGGGGCTTGCGCTTGGGGCGCGCGGGCGATCGCCGACGCCGGCGCAGGGAGCGCGGCGACGCACGCCAAATACACGAGCAGGCTGCGGAGGGGCATGGGCGCGATTGTAGGGTCGCCCCGTCTACGCCCAGCGCCGTCGCCGCCTGCGATTTGGTGCTGACCCACACCTCCGCGCGGCGCCCCTAGCCTCTAGCGCAGGGCGGAACCCAGGCGGCGCGCATCGGTGCAGCCGGACTTCGCCGCAACCTCCTCGAAAAGAGGCAGCCATGACCTTCTCCTCGCTCTCCAAACTGACTGCGCGCGACATCATGAAGTCCAAGGTTCTGCGGCTCGATCCGCACAGTTCCTTGGACGAAGCGGTGCGCACCTTGACCGACATGCGGATCAGCGGTGCGCCGGTCGTCGATCGGCAGGGACGGCTCGTCGGAGTGCTCTCCGTGCGCGACGTCGCGCAGCCCGAACACCTGCGCCAAGGCCGCGGCGCGCGCGACGATCGCTCGCTCTTCCCCGACGCCGCCCTCGGCGAAGACGAGTCCGACGACGACAGCCTGTTCTCGATGGAGGACTACGGACCGCGCCTGGGCGATTCGGAGACCGTCGAACAGTTGATGAGTCCCGATCCGATCACCGTGGCGCCGAGCGCGTCGCTGCGTTCGGTGTGCGCGTTGATGGTGCGCGAAGGCATCCACCGCGTGATCGTGGTGGACGAGGGCAAACTCGTCGGCATCGTGACCACGCTCGACGTGGTGCGCGCCGTGGCCGAGGCGCGCTGAGGAGCGCAACACGGGCGCGCGGCGCCCGCGCTGGCTGCGCGCCTGTGGTTACGCGGGGCGCAGCTACGTGGGACGCAGCACGAGGAGCGACGTCTCGAGCCTGCCGATGAGCCGCTCGGCGGTCGAGCCGATGACGCCGGGCTTGTCGCGCCGGTGGGCCAAGGCGCCGAACACCACGAGGTCCGGCTCGAGTTCTTCGCACAGCTCGAGCACGCCCTGCGCCGGCGAATTCACGCGCAGGTGGAGCTTGGCGGCCGCACGCCGCTCGGCGGGCAGGCTCGCCGTCATCGCTTCGCGCGTGCGCTGCTCGCGCTCCGACGTCGAGCCAGGGCGGGTGTGAAGCGCGGGCGGTTGCACGTGCACCACGTGCAGCTCGGCGCCCGCGAGCGCCGCGATCCGGTCGGCGCAGGCCACGGCTTCGCTCGAAGTCTGCGTGAGGTCCGTCGCGGCGACGATCGTGCGCGGCTCGATCGGCCGGCCGGGCGTCACGGCCCACACCGCTGTCGTCGCTTCGCGCAGCACGCGCAGCGCGATCGGGCCGATGCGCGACGCATCGACCTCGCGTCCGTCGTGTTTGCCCAGCAGCACCAGGTCCGCGTTGCGCTGCGCGACCTCGCGCGCGAGCGCGACCGGCGCTGGCTCGCGGCTGTCGACCGTGCTCGGAGTCGCGCCGCGTGCGCGCAGCTCTTCGAGCAGGGTGCTGAGCCGCGCGCGCCCTTCGGGTGACACGCTGCCGCACAGCGCGACGAGCTCGTTCGTCAACGGATCGAAGTACTCCTGCTGCGCCAGCGAGTGCAGCAGCACGACCTGGGCGCCGCCGCCGCCCGCGAGCCACAGCGCCGTCCGGTATGCAGCGAGGCTGCCGCTGGTCGGGCTGCAGTCCGCGGGCGCGAGGTCGAGGCCGACGACGATGCGTTGGAACGGCGCGGACATGGCGGCACGGATCCTCGGATTAGTGGACGCGGGGCGGAATGACGAGCACCGGCGTGTGGGCGTGGCGGATGACGCCTTCGGCGACGGAGCCGAGCACCAGCTTCGAGAGGCCCGAACGGCCGTGCGTCGAGAGGCAGATCACATCCGACTCCAAGCGTTGCCCGGCGGCGCAGATCTGCTCGACGGCGTTGAACGCGCGCACGATCTCGACGTGCGTCTCGATGTGGCGCGCCGCGGCGTCGGGCGGGGCCAGCGCGAGCAGCTTGCGGCGCACTTCCGCGTCGACGCGCGCCGTCTCTTCAGGCGCAGGCGGAGGAACGCTCACCAGCGCGCCGTAGTCGAGCGGCGGCGGCATGTAGGGCGCCGCGACGTGCACGAGCTGCAACACGCCGCCCTTGGGCAGCAAGCTCGCAGCGTGCTCCACCGCGCGTGCGGAGAACTCGGACAGGTCGACCGGAACGAGCACGCGCCGGTACTCGCGCCGCACCGCGTTCGGACGGGTCTGGGCGTACTCGAGCGGGCAGGTGAGCACGTTGCGCGCCGACGCGCCGATCAGATCGAGCGACACCGAGCCGTGCACGAGGCGGTCCATTCCGGTTCGGCGGTGCGTGCCGACCACGACCAGGTCCGCGGCCTCGAGCGCGGCGAGTTCGAGCACGTGTTCCGCGACGCGGCCCCAGCCCGCGAGCACGCGCAGCTGCGGCTGCTTGCCGGCGATGGCGCCGACGCGCTGGCCCAGGCCGTGCAGCAGCTCGGCTTCGTAGCGCTCGCGCGGAGCGTCGCGGCGCTCGCCGCGCGCGTAGACCAGGCCGGCGATGACTTCGAGCTTGCCCGCGCGCGCAAAGCGCTCGAGCGCGGCCGCGGGGCCTTCGATCGGCGTGCGGGCGTCGACGCCCAGCATCACACGCAGCTCGCGCGCGCCGCGCAGCCACGCCTCGATGCTCGACTCCTCGCGCACCACGAGCGTGGGCACGTGCGAGCCCTTCACCACGCGCATCGCGACGCCGCCCAGGCTCCACAAGGTGGGCACGCGGTCGCCGATAGGCGCGATCACGATGCAGTCGACGCTCAGTTCGCGCGCCAGGGCGAGCAGCCGTTCATCGGGAACGCCTTCCGCGAGGTGCTCCTGCACATTCGCGCCCAGCGCGCGCAGGCGGCCGGCGAGGTCGGCGAGCAGCTTGCGTCGCCGCTCGAACTCTTCGTGGCTCGAAGCCTGCACGGCGCCGTCGCCTTCCGCGCGGATTCCCGGCAGTTGCGCGATGTGCACGAGGTGCAAACGGGAGCGGAACGCAGCGCTCAGGCGCGCCGCGGCGCGGGCCGCCGTCTCGGAAGGTTCAGAGAAGTCCGTACCGCAGAGGATGTTCATGGGCGTCGAAGCTTGGGTTCGAGAGGGGCGACGGGGGGCTGCCCGGCGCGCTACGTGCGGCTGCAACCTAACCAGAGCGCGGGGATCTTCGAGGCGCGGATCCGACGTTCTCGCCGTTCGGCGCGGGCGCGCGCGGGCCAGTGCGGCGGTGCTCGCGCCGCGCACGACTGCGACTCGCGCAGCGCTCGCTGCGTGGCCACCCGCGCGGGCGCGCGGACCGGGACACTAGCCGCAGCCGCCGCGCTGCCCCGGCGGGACGAACTCCGTAGCGGCCGATTGCCGACTGCGTAGCGCCCGAAGTTCGCGCCCGCCTCGCAGCACGTGGCCGAGCGCTACGCCCAACACCTTCGGCCGGTACGCACTTCGCCGCACGGGGGGCGTTTCCAACTGACCTAGCATTGCCGCGTCGAGCGTTGCTCGCTCCGGTTATGTTCGCCGCGCCTTCCATGTTCGAGTCGCATCCGGCTCAGCCGATCGTCACCCCCCTCTAGACGCGCCAGCACTCGGCGCAGGCGCCACGCATGTCGAACACCTTCCAGCCGCGCCCGGAGACCTCTAGCGCTTCGACCCGGCCGGCGCAGGGCTCGCCCGCCGAGCGCCACGCGTCTGCGCACCCGCTCGGCGTCGGCGATGTGCTGTACGAAGCGCTGCTCGGTTCGGTGCTCGACCCGACGCTGGCCATCGATGAGTTCGGCGTGATCGTGACGGCCAGCGCTTCGGTCGAGCACGTGTTCGGCTGGACGCCGGAGGAACTGCGGGGGCGCAACATCAAGCTCTTGATGCCCGAGCCGCATCAATCGCAGCACGACGGATACCTCGCCAACTACAGGCGTACGGGCGTGACGCACATCCTCGGCCGCACGCGCGAGTTCGAGGTGCTGCGCAAGGACGGCTCGCGCGCGCGCTGCGAGCTCTCGGTGGCGCGCGCCGAGATGCCCGGCGGCCTTCCGCCGCTGTTCGTCGGCTCGTTCCGCGATGTGACCGCGCGGCTCGAGGTGGAGCGCGCGCTGGCCGAGAGCGAGCGCCGCTTCCGCGCGATCTTCGACAGCTCGTTCCAGTCGATGGGCCTGCTCGACGCCGAGGGTTGCGTGCTCGAGGTCAACCGCACCGCGCTCGACTCGGCGCATGTCGCGCGCGAAGACGTGCTCGGCCGCCCGTTCTGGGACACGCCCTGGTGGCCCGACGAAGGCGAGCGGCAACGCGTGCGCGAGGCGCTCGAACGCGCTGCGACGGGCGAGTTCGTGCGCTTCGAGACGTACTACCGCACCCGCGAAGGCGAGCCGATCTGCATCGACTTCTCGCTCACGCCCGTGCGCGATGAAGCGGGCGTGGTGCGGCTGATCATCCCCGAAGGACGCAACATCAACGAACTCAAGCGCGCGCAGCGCACGGAGACGTCGATGTTGCGCGCGCTGGCGACCATCGGCGAGTCCGCCGCCGTGCTCGCGCACGAGATCAAGAACCCGATCACCGCGGTGAATGTCGCTTTGCGCGCGGTCGCCAAGCAGCTGGGCGAAGACGATCGCGCGGTGCTGGAAGACCTCGTGACGCGCATGCAAAAGCTCGAAGCCCTCATGCGCCGCACGTTGTCGTTCACGCGGCCGTTGCAGCTCCAGATCCGCACCGTGAAGGCCTCCGAACTGCTCGACGCGACCGTGCGCAGCCTGCGTCCTGACATCGTGCGCCGCGGCGCGGACGTGCGCACGCTGGTCGAGCCCGCGGACCTGTGCTTCGACGCCGACCGGCAGTTGCTCGAGGAACTGCTCACCAACCTGCTCAAGAACGCGCTCGAGGCCTCCAGCGGCGCGGTGCGCGTCCAACTCGAAGCGCACGGCGAAACGCGCGGTTTGGTGCTGCTCAGCGTGGAGGACGACGGTCCGGGCGTCGCCGAGAGCGTGCGCACGACCTTGTTCAAACCCTTCACGACCACCAAGGCGACCGGCACAGGCTTGGGGCTCGCCTTCTGCAAGAAGATCGCCGACGAACACGGCGGCGAACTCGCGGTCACCCGCTCCCCCGAACTGGGCGGCGCACGCTTCGAGCTGCGCTTGCCGCGCCAGCGCTGACCCGCTTCGCGCTCCTCCGTCTCCACCCGACTCCTCCGCTCCGACTCCGATCCATGGCCACTTCCTCGAACACCACTTCCAAGCCGAAGATTCGTGTCTACCTGGTCGACGACCAGAGCATTCTGCGCGCCGCGTTCAAAAGCCTGCTCGCGCAGTCCGAGCAGATCGAAGTGGTGGGGGACAGCGGCGACGCGCGCGCAGCGATCGACCGCATCGCGCTGATCAAGCCCGACGTCGTCCTGCTCGACATCTCGATGGCCGGCCTCTCGGGACTGGACGCCATCGCGCCGCTGCGCGCCGCGCACCCCAAGCTGCGCATCGTGATGCTCACGCACCACGAGGGCGAGTCGTTCGTCGACCAGGCGATGCGCGCCGGCGCCGACGGTTACCTCTCGAAGGACTCCGAGCCGAGCGAGTTGTTGCTGGGCATCGAAGCGGTGTTCGAGGGCCGCCCGTACCTCTCGCCCAAGGTCGCGGGAGGCTTGGTGGCGAAGATGCGTCGCGGCGAGCCGATGCAGCCGAGCTCGGCCAGCCGCGTCGAATCGCTCACCGCGCGCGAGCGCGAGGTGTTCCAACTGCTGGCGCTGGGCAAGAGCAACAAGGACGTCGCGCGCGAGCTGTCGATCAGCCTGGGAACCGCCAAGAAACACCGCGAAAACCTGCAGCGCAAGCTCGACTGCCACTCGACGGCGGAGCTCGCGCGCCTGGCGATCCGCGAAGGCCTGATGCAGTCCTGAGGGAGCGCGTCCGCCGCTCCCACGGGTTGGTGAGCGGCGCTGTGCGGCGTGCTCGTGGGCGTGAGGGTGGCGCGTTGCGCGCGCAGCTGGCGTAATGCGGCGATCCCCCGTCGCCGCGCCCACCCCGGCGCGTTCCGCCATGTCCCATTTTCTGCTGGTGTTCCTGCTGTTCGTCGGTCTGGCTCAGGCCCAAAAAGCCGCGCCGTCACCGGAGCTCGAAGAGGCGCGCTCCAAGTTCGGGCGCACCGAGGAGCAGGAGTGCCGCGAAGGCGCCGAGATCTGCGTGCGGCTCAACAACCTCGCGGCGGTCGAGCTGATGCTCGAGGTGCTGCGCATGTGGGAGGACCGCGGCGGCGGCTACTTGCCGCAGGCGCACTACCGCGACGTCGTGTGGGACGGGCTGCGGCGCATCACCGATCCGTACGCGCGCCGCCGCGTGGCGGTGGAGGTCGACGAGGCCAAGCTCGCCTGGGTGCGGCAGTGGTGCGTCGAGGTGCTCGGCGAGTACCGCGACGCTGCGTTCGGCGAGCACGTGCTCAGCGCGCTGCGCGACAAGGACCTCGGCACGCGCCGCGCCGCTGCACGCGCCGCGGGGAAGATCAAGGTCCCCGACGCGGTGAAGCTGCTGACCGCGATGCTCGGCGACAAGGACGAGATCCTGCGCGCCAACGCGCTCGAGGCGCTGTGCCGCATCGATGCGCCCGCGCACCAGGCCGCGTTGCTCAAGGGCCTGAAGGACAAGGACGGCGGCGTGCGCTGTGCGTTGCTCGCGGCGGCGGCCGAGTGTTATCCGGCGGCGCACGAAGCGTGGAGTAGTGCGGCGTTGAGCGATACCGATTGGCGCCCGCGCATGCAGGCGGTCGACAACCTCGGCGGAGTGCGCACGAAGACTGCGGTCGACGCGCTGATCCGCGCGCTCGCCGACGCGCGTCCGGCGGTGGCTGCGCGCGCGGTCAAGCGGCTGCAGGAGTTGACGCACCAAAAGCACCGCCAGCGCGCCGCGTGGGAGGCGTGGTGGCGCGACAACCGCGAGAGCTTCGTGTTCCCCGAAGGCGCCGCCGGCGCGGGCGGCGGCGACGAGCCGCGTTCGGTCGCCTACCACGGCGTGCAGATCGCGAGCGACCACGCGGCGTTCATGATCGACGCTTCGGCGGCCATGCAGGGCCGCTTGAAGAGCGGGGATGGGACCAAGGCGCAAGCGGCGTACAAGGAGCTCGCGGCGGTGCTCGAGCGCCTCGAGGGGCAGCTCAAGTTCAACGTGTTCACCTACGCCGAAGAGGTCGAGTCGTTCGAGCCGCACACGCCGGCCGATCTGACCGCCAAGACGCGCAAGCGCGCGCTCGAATTCGTCGAGAAGGCGCGCCGCGGCCAGCGCAAGGACATCTGGAAGCTGCTCGAACAGGTGGTCAGCAATCCCGACCTCGACACGGCGTTCCTGCTCTCGTCAGGCGAGCCCGACATCGGCACTTACGTGCACTGGAACCGCGTGACCTGGCACCTCGCCGAACTCAATCGCTTCCACAAGGTCGTGGTGCACACGATCGTGTACTCCGACAGCGCCTGGTACCGCGAACAGCTCGAGAAGATCTCGGCCGTCACGGGCGGCGAGCACCGCGGCTTCGAGTGAGCGCGCTGGCGCGTCAGTAACCGAGCGCCTTGGCGGCGATTTCCTGCATGCGTTTGGCCACGGCGACCTTCGGCGCCGGAACCAGGCGATTGAACTTGGCGTTGTCCCAGTACGGGTTGCTCCAGCGGTCGCTCACGGCGACCGGCCGACCGATCGGCGAGCGCTGGTAGAGGTGCGACCAGACCACGAGCGCCGCGTAGTACTTGCCGTACGCGCTCAAGTGGACTTCGTCCTCGAAGAACTGCTCGAGCTTGGTGAACCCCTCGAGTTCGCCGCCCTTGACGGCGTCGGCGAGCTGGCCGAGCGCGCGCGCCACCGGCACGAGCTCGATGCGCGCGCCGCCGCCCTCGAGCTTGTCGCTGGCGCCGTCGACGATGCGCTTCCACATCGCGCCGTCGGCCTCGAGCCGTTCGCGCCACGCAAGCTCGCGCGTCGGGCTCTTCTCGTCGTACGAGCAACCCTTCGGCGTGCCGCTGTGGATGCACGGCCACGGCTCGTAGAACACGACGCGGATGCCGGGGTTGTGCTTGCGCGCGAAGTTCGCAAAGCGCTCCAAGTAGTCGATCGTCAGCGCCTCGTTCTCGCGCGCGCCGATCGGCACGCCTTCGACGAGCACGAGCGCGTCCCAGCCGCCCTTGGCGAGTTCGACGTCGTACCCGCCGCGAAAGCGCGGCTCGAAGTCCGACACATAACCCGGCGCCTTGGCGCGCTGTTCCTGCTCCCACTGCCAACGCAGCGGCGCGCCCGGAATGAACTGTTCCTTGAACGAGTACTTCGCCACCGGCGCCACAGCGCACAGCGACCCGACCATGTCGGGCACGTCCGAGATCAGGCTGTGCCCGATGAAGAACACCCGCTCGGGCGCCTTCAACTTCGCCGCCGCCTTCTTCGCGTCCACGTCGCCCTCGACTGACGTCTCGTCAGCCTTGTCGGCGGCCTTTCCGTCACCCGTCTGCGGCTCCTTCTTCTGCGCCGGTGCGTCCGCCGCCGCTCCGCTCTCCGGGCCGGCTGCCAATGTCGCCTCGCCCTCCGCGGGCGCGCCCTCGCTCCACGCCGCCCCGCACGCCGCCAGGACGAAACCAACCCACGCCGCTGCTACCGCACGCTTCATCGCCGCATGCTAGCCCGCCGCGCGCGCCACCTCTCTCGCTCGCCGCTGCCCTGGCCCACTTCAGGCCTCACTTACGGGCCCACTTCCTGCCGTGTGGCGGAGGCGGAAGGATTCGAACCCTCGAGGAGTTGCCCCCTGGCGGTTTTCAAAACCGCTGCAATCGGCCGCTCTGCCACGCCTCCGTGGGGCGCATGGTAACAAGCGAGCGCGGAGGCGACGGCGGACTTGCAGAGGCCGGCGCAACGAACGGCGCGGGCTGCTGTAGCTTCGTGGATCCTCCAGGAGCCGCGCGTGTTCCCTCGACGCGCGGGACGGAGAGTCGCGAAGGAGTTTGGATCACGATGAATGTGCAGGCGCTGCGGTGGTTGGGTGGTGTGTTGTTGGCGGCCGGCTTGGGCGCGAGTTCGTGCACGGTGGTGAGCGTGCAGTCGCAGGAGACGCCGGTCGGGCTGCGCGCGGATGGGCTCGTGGACGGACACGCGGTCGTCGGCTGGCGCGACGAGAAGCAGGTCGTGCGGCTCGATCTGTTCGACGGGACGAGCAGCGGCGCCGTGTTCGAGTTCGTGCTCTGGCGCATCGCGCGGCTCGAGCTCGGGCTCGCGGGTTTCGGGGTGGGCGTGGGGCCGTTCGACGTGGCGCTCGGCGCGCTCGCCTACGACCCGTACATGCCGATCGCGAGCACGCCGTCGAAGGCGGCCAAGACCAAGAGCACGAAGGACGCCGATGCGAAGGCCGCGTCGGATGCGAAAGCCGCGCCGAGCGCCGCTCAACCCTGCGAAGAGCCCGGCTGTTCGTCCGCGACGCCGGCGCCGGTGAGCGCTGGCGCCGCGGGCGGCTGACACGCGCCGTCCGCGTTCGCGCCGCTACTTCACGCCACTACTTCTTGCCGCCACCGCGCTCGTCGGGCGGCTCGTCGGTGGGCGACTGGGGCGGCGCGTCAGGCCCGGCCGGCGGCGGCCCGGGCAACGGGTCGGGACCCGTGGTGTCCGAGCGCACTTGTTCGAGCACGAACTCCGCGACGCGCACCGGAGCGCCGGCGCGCAGTGCGATCGCGATGCCATCGGAGGGACGCGAGTCGATCAACGCCAGCGTCTTGCGGTCGAGCGACTCGACGGCGAGCTGGGCGAAGAAGGTGTGCTCGCGGAAGTCGACGATGTCGCAGCGCACCACACGTCCGCCGAGCGCGCGCACGAGCGCGAGCGCGAGTTGGTGCGTCATCGGGCGCGGCGCCTCTTCACGCGCCAGCACGCGCCGGATCTCTTCCGCTTCCCACGTGCCGATCACGAGCGTGAAGCCGCGCGTGCCGTCGCGCTCGCGCAGGTAGACGTGTTGGCCCCGGGCCGAATCGCGCAGCACGATGCGTGCGACGACGACCTCGACCAGCTTCACGTCGGGCGTACTCTCCATCCCCATGGCTGTGGAGCGTCGACGATCCGCGCGCGGGCTTCAAGTGCGCCGACGCCGCGCGGCGCCTCCGGCCACCCTCAGAAGCGGCGGCGCGAGCGGTCGCGCAGCGCGATGTCCTCGATGACCGCGCCTTCGTCTTCCGCCAGCAGGAACGAACTGGAGTGCGCGTCGACGAGGCCGCAGGCGCTGCAGCGCAGGCCGCGTGTCGTCTTCGGGTCGAGGCGCTCGAGCGCTTCGACGCCGCAGCGCGGGCAGCGCCGGTCGGCTTTGCCCGGGAAGAGCGACGAAATCAGGATCCAGGCGAGGCCCAGCGCGAGCACGCCGCCGAAGGCCCAGCCGAACAACTCGTCGGGGCCGCGCAGGATGAACAGCACGGCGGCGAGCGTGACGCTGAGCAGCAGCGGACCGATCAGCCAGCCGGCGAGGTTCTCGACCCAGCGTCGGCGCGTGACGGACCCCGCGGATTGCTTGCGTTGTTCGAGCTCGCGCAGCAGCGCGTCGTCGGCCCCGCCGCGCGCCAAGCGCGCCGCACGCTTCGAGCCGCCCAAGGAGCGGCGCGGATCGCTGGGGTCCTGCTCGAAGGGAATCACGCGCGGATTGTAGTCCTGGCGCGCGCGCTCGGGGACAACCCGCGCGCGGCCCACGCGTAGAATGCGTGGAACTCCTCAGCGCCACGATGCACACCGCCGACCCTGCTCCGCACGCCGCCCGCCCGTCCGCTCCGAGCGAGCAGCACTGGGCCGAACAGCCCGTCGTCGCGCGACTTTGGCGTGCGAACTACATCGAGTCCCAGCACCGGGGCGCGTGGGTTCTGGCCGATACCTCCGGGGCGGTGGTCGACGGCGAGGGCGATTGGAACCAGGCGGTCTTCCCGCGCAGCGCGACCAAATCGTTGCAAGCGTTGCCGCTGCTCGAGAGCGGTGCGGCGGAGCGATTCGGCTGGAGCGACGACGAATTGGCGCTCGCGCTCGCCTCGCACCACGCCGAACCGATGCACGTGCAACGCGTACTGGCGCTGCTCGAGCGGCACGGCTTGCGCGTGGACAACTTGCAGTGCGGCTCGCAGGCGCCGATGAACTCCAAGGCGCGGCGGGAGCTGCTGCTCGCCGGAGAGCGGCCGACCGCGGCGCACAACAACTGCTCCGGCAAACACACGGGGTTCCTGGCCCTCGCCCGGCACCTTGGCGCCGATGTCGAGCGCTACCTCGACCCGCATTCGCCCGGTCAGCTGCTCGTGCGTGCGGCGGTGGCCCAGATGAGCGGCGTGCGCGAACACGAACTGCACTTGGGGCTGGACGGCTGCAGCGCGCCGACGTTCCACCTGCCGCTCGTGCGCCTCGCGACGGCGCTCGCCCGCGTCGCCAACCCCGAGGGCCTCGAGCAGCCGCGCAGACTCGCCTGCCTGCGCCTCGCGCGCGCGGTCGAGCGCTTCCCCGACCTGATCGGCGCGTCGACGCAGAGTCTGTGCAGCGACCTCGCGCGCGTCACCGGCGGCCGGTTGTTCCCCAAGCTCGGCACCGAGGCGGTGTACGTGGTCGGGATCCGCGGCGCCGGACTCGGGCTAGCGGTGAAGATCGACGACGGCGCTTACCGCGCGATGAACGCGCTGGTGATCGACGTGCTCGAGCGCACGGGCCATCTGTCGCGCGCCGAGTCGGACGCGCTCGGCGATTGGCGCGCGGGGCCGGTGAAGAACTGGGCCGGGCTCGAGGTCGGCCGGCTCGAAGTGGTGCGCGCATGACGCCGCGCGAGGAGCAACGTGCGCTCGTTCCGCCCCAGCTGGCGGAGGACGCGCACAAGGGCCAGGCCGGGCGCGTCGGCGTCGTCTGCGGAAGCCGCTGGATGCCCGGCGCTGCGTTGCTCGTCGCGCGCGCCGCGCAGCGTGCCGGCGCCGGCCTCGTGCACGTCGCCTGCTCGAGCGCGGATCGCCTCGAGCACCTCGTGCCGCTGTCTGCGCCAGAGGCCGTGCTGTTCGAACTCGAGCACGCGCACGACGTGTCGTTCAAGCTCGCCGCGCTCGAACTGCACGCGGCCGTCGTCGGCTGCGGGCTCGCGCCAGCGGAACGCGCCGAAGCGCTGCTGCAGGCGCTGCTCAACGCACCGCTCGCGTTTGGGCTCGTGCTCGACGCCGGTGCGCTCAACGCGCTCGCTGCAGCGCCGGAGCGCGTCGCCGCACGCCGCTCGCCGACGGTGCTCACTCCGCACCCGGGAGAAGCTGCGCGTTTGCTCGGACGCGCGATCGGACGCAGCGCCGCTGAGCGCGAGGCCGCGGCGCGCGAACTCGCACAGCGCAGCCGCGCGATCGTGTGCCTCAAGGGCGCGCGCACGGTCGTGACCGACGGTTCACGTGTCTACGTGAACGACACCGGCAACAGCGGCATGGCGACCGCCGGAGCGGGCGACGTGCTCGCCGGAATCCTCGCCGCGTACTTGGCGCTGACGGCGACGGGCGAGCACGAAGCGTGGACAGCGCTCGACGCGGCCTGCGCGGCGGTGCGCGTGCACGGACTCGCGGGTGATTTCGCCGCAGCGCACCTGGGCAAACGCGCGCTCGTCGCTTCCGACCTCATCCAATGGCTGCCGCAGGCGCAACGACGGCTCGAAGCTTGAGTCTGGGCCTGAGCCTCGCGCGCGCGTGCTGCGCGGCGAGCCTGGTGTGCGGCTTCGTGGGCTGCACGAGTCCCGTTCCGAATCTTGCGCCGCCGGCGGTTCCGCGTTGTCCGGTGACCGGTGTGACGGTTGCGGACGAGCAGGCGTTGCAGAGCGCCGACTCCGGCGCGCAGGCGCCGGAGCGTGTCCAGCAGGGCGCGGCGTCGAGCACGGCGTCGAGCGAGTCATCGAGCCCGTCACCGAGCGCGACAGCGAGCGAGTCGTCGGGCACAGCATCGGGCGCGGTCTCGGGCGCGGTCTCGGGCGCGACGCCGAGCGCGCAGGAGGACGCGCGCGATTCTGCTCGCGCGCGGCCGAGCGCCGAAAGCGCGGAGCGCGCGCTCGAGGAGCGCGAAACGCCGCCGCACTTGCGCGCCGAGGTGTTCTCCGATCCGGTGGAGTGGGAGTGGAGCGTGCGCGAGTACGCGGCCGACTTCGAAGCACGCGCCGGAGCGTTGTTCGCAGCGCGCGAGAGCGAGGATCCGCAGCTCCAGCGTTTCGTGCTCGAGGTGTTGGCGCGCGTCGCTTCGTCGTCGCCCGCGCTCCGTCGATCGACGGCGGAGGTTGCGGTCGCCTACCTGCTCGGGCAGTCGGATTCGAGCGTGCGAGCGGACGTGCGCTTGGCGCAGATGGAAGCGCTGTGCAGCACGCGCACCGGAGTGCGCCTCACCGACTGTTGGCCGGCGGAGACGTCCGCGGCCGCGGTGGATTCCAACGCCTTGGCGAGCGCTCACGCTTCGCCGCGGCTGCGCGAAGCGAGCGCGCGGGCGCTGCGCTTTTCCGGGGCGAACGAGGCGGAGCACTGGCTGCTGGAGCTCTCTGCCGACAGCGATCCGCGCGTGCGCGCTGCGGCAGTCGCGGCTCTGGCGCTGCGGATCGCCGACGGCGCGGCGCCGCCGCACACGCTCGTGGATTTGTGGCGCACGCTCTCCGCACCCGGTGGGCGCTCTACGCAGCTCGAAGCACTGCTCGTGTTCGAAGCTGCGCGTTTGCCGCATACGGCGCTCGACGCGCTAGCGCAAACCGTGCGCGAGGAGGACTCGGGTTCCGAA
Source organism: Planctomycetota bacterium (assembly GCA_016795325.1). Classification (GTDB taxonomy): domain Bacteria; phylum Planctomycetota; class UBA1135; order UBA1135; genus WYBT01. Next base: position 48,508 of record JAEUHY010000024.1, on the reverse strand, counting down.
GGCACGTTGGTCGGGGGCGCGTTGGAGGCGCTGCGCATCCGCGCCGGCGCTGCGGGTGACGACGCGTGCCTGCTCGCGGCTTGGCTCGACGGTTCCGACGACGCACGTGCGCTGCGCGGCATGTTCTTGCGCGCCGCGCGAGAGGATCTGGCGCGCGGCGGTCCCCTGGCGGCGCTGGTGGGCGAACGGCTCGCCGGCGCACCGTCGGAGGAGCGCTTCGACGAGCTGTTCGAGATTGCGCTCGAGGCGCTCGATCCGCGCGAACTCGCCGCGCTCGCGTTGCGCGCGCCACGCTTCGACGAAGCGCGCCGCGCGCAGTTGTGGGAACGCTTGCGCGGCCGAGCGATCGACTGGACGCCGGCGCAACTTGCACCCTGGCTCGACCCGAGCGCGCGCGAACTCGAAACGCGCCGCGCCGTGACCGACTGGATCGGAGCGGCCGCTGTCGCACGCCGCAGTCCCGTGCTCGAAAACGCGCTGTGCGTTGCGCTGCAGGATCCCTCGCTCGACGTCGCCTGGGTCGCGTTCATCGGGCTGTGCGATGTCGACGACGCTGCACGCTGGGACAACGAACTGCACGTCGCGTGGCGGCGCTTCGACGAAGACCTACAGCTCGAATTGGCCGCGCGTTTGCCGCGTTCGCGCCCGCTCGCGGCGTTCCGCGGCGACGTGTTGCGCTTGGGAGCGCTCGGCGGCGACGCGCAGCGCACGGCGCTCGAACTCGCGGCGCCGTTCGGTCCTGACGCGGAGCTCGCGACGTCGCTCGCGGAGTGGATCGAACGCGCGCGCTCCGAGTGGAGCTCCGAGCCGGTCGACCGCGCCGCGGAACTGCGTTTGGCGGGCTTGGCGCGCACCTACGCGAAGCTCGCGCCCGACGGCGGCGAAGGCTTGCTCGAGCAGCTGACGCAGTGGGCCGCGGGCCGCAGCGACGAAGTCGGCAAGGTCGCGCTGGCCCTCCTCGGCCGCCGTTCGTCGGCTCGAGCTCGACTCGAAAGTTGGCTCGCCGCGGAAGTTCCCTCGCGGCTGCGGATCGAAGCTGCGCTGGCGCTCGCCGCCGCCGGACAATCCGCGGCCGGAGAGTGGTTGCGGCGCGACTTCGCGACCAGCGATCTGCAGCTCAAGGGGCGCACCGTCGACGCGTTGGGCGTGCTCGGCGACGAGCCTTCGCGCGCGTTCCTCGCGGCGCTCGCGCTCGATCCACGCGCCGAGCAGCAACTGCGTCTGCGCGCGCTCGAAGTCGCGGCGCGCCTCGAACCGCCGCTGCTCGAGACGCTCGCCGAGGCCACGCGCGACAGGCAACACGAACTCGCGCTCGGCGCCTGGAAGCCGTACCTCGCCGCCGGCGGCGACGAAGCGCGCGCCGCGTTGCGCGCGCGGATCGAGGCGCTGCGCGCTGCGCCGCCGGATGGCGACAGCGAGCTGCGCGCGGCGGAGCTCGGGGAGCTGTTCCGGCGCGCGGCGGAGGCGGCGCTGTTCGACGACGGACTCGTGGCCGCGTGGCGCGCGCGCCTGGACACCCAGGCGGCGGCGGATCTGCGCGAACGTTTCGACGCGCAGAGCGAGCCGCGGGTCGAGTTCAGCTACGGACCGGAGCTGGCTTACGGTCGCAGGCTCGCGCGCGAACGTCGTCTGCTCGCTGCGCTGACGCGCGACGAACACTGGCGCACGTGGGACGCGAGCGCGCTCGAAGCGCTCGGCGCAGCCGCGGCCGAGGAAGGCGATGACGCTTCAGCGCAGACGCTGCTCGAAGCGGCGCACGTCGCCCTGCTCGGCGAACCGCGCGGGACGTTGCGAGAGAACCGCTTGTTCGCGCTGCGCTTTCGCCAACTCGCGCTCGCCGAACAGCGGGCCGACTGGGCCGCGTGCGAGCACTTCGCCGCCGAGCTGTTCGACGCGGTCCGCACGCGCAACGTCGGCGAGCGCACCTTCGAGCGCCTGTTCGGCGGGCTCGAGCCGCGTGAGCGCGTCGACGGCGTGGCGCGGCTGGGCGCAGCCTTGCACCTGGCTCGCGCGCGGGTTGCCCTCGCGGCGGGTTCGTTCGAGGCCGCGAGCGCCGCGCGCGACGCCGCGGCGACGTTCGCGGCGCGTTCGGCCGTCGCCGAGGCCGCGCTCGCGAGCTTCGACCGCGAGTCCGAGTCGCGCGCGCCGCGCGAGCGCTGAGCTGCGCGCGGGGCGTGTCGCTGCGGCGAGCGGGGCAGCGCAGAACGCGGCGAAAAACCAGGCTCGCGCAGCGCGCGAAGAGCAGCTCGAATCGCTCGCCTGCACCGCGCGGACGTGCGGCCCGCGCGGTGTAGACTGCCCGCAATGGCAGCCACCAAACTCTCCATGCCGGACGGGGCCGTCGAGACGCTCGACGACAAGCTCGGCTTCGTCGCGCTCGTCGACCGCATGCAGCAGGACCCTGCGCTCAAGGTCGTCAACGCCGCGCGCATCAGCTACGACAAACAGAAGAGCAAACTCGACGAGAACGACCGCAAGCTCGCGAGTTTCCTGTGGGCGCACGGGCACACCTCGCCGTACCGCCACTCGTACTACACCTTCCACTGGAAGGCGCCGCTGTTCGTCTTCCGCCAGGCGTTCAAGTACCAGATCGGCAGCGGCTGGCGCGAGTACGAAGTGAACGGCGAGTCGGTCAGCCTGGAAGTGTTCGACACCTTCTTCGACACCGACAAGGGCTGCTCGTGGAACGAGATCTCGGGCCGCTACGTGCAGTGGGCGCCGGAGTTCTACGTGCCGCAGGTGATGCGCGCCAATCCGCCGCACGGCAACAAGCAGGCGTCGGTCGACTTGCCGCCGGACTTCGATCACGCCGGCGAGCGCGGCTCGATGCAGTCCGAGTGCGAACGCACGTTCGAGCTCTACCAGGAGCGCATCCAGCGCGGCGTCGCCAAGGAGATCGCGCGCATGCTGCTGCCGCAGAATCTCTACAGCCAGGCGTACTGGACCGTGTCGCTGCAGGGCGTGATCCACTTCCTCCAGCAACGCCTGGAGGCCGACGCGCAGTTCGAGATCCGGCGCTACGCCGACGCGGTGTTCCGCTTGGTCGAAGCCGACCTCGCGCGGGTGGGGGTCACACGCGAGAGTCTGCACAGCGCGTGAACCGCGGCCCGCGCGGCGCGTTGCGGGCCTTTTCTGCGGCCGCACCCGCCGCACAAGACCCTTCCGAGCGAACCATCGATGTCCAAGAACTCGCTGCTGCTGCTTCTCGCCTTGATCCTGCCCGGCGCGGGGGCGCCGAGTGCGCGCCAAGAGCCCGCGGCCCGCGTCCCGACGCAGGCCGAGAAGGAGCTCCAGGCGCGCCTCGCCGAACAATCGATCGAACTCGACCTCGAGCGACGCTACTGCGCAATTCCCGTCGAAGTGATGGTGCGCGAGGACCTGCTCGAATACTTGCTGGTCGGCCCCGCCGGCGCCTCGCACGAGTCCGCCTTCTCGACGCCGGTCTCTCCCAGCGTGCTCAACGTCGCGCTGCTGGCGCTCGGCGTGGCGCCGGGCCGCAACGCGAGCTGGCGCGCCAAGGATCCGCAGCCGAGCGAAGAGGAGCTGCGCGCGGGTGCGCTTCCGTACGACGTCGAGCTGCCCAGCGGCGACGGCTTCTTCATCTATGTCGGCTGGCGCAGCGGCGAGGAGACGTTCTTCTACCGCGTCGAGGACTTGCTGCGGAACCTCGCGAGCGGCCAGGCGATGACCCGCGCGCCGTGGGTCTACCTCGGTTCGCAGCAACTGCCGCGCACCCCCAAGAGCGGGCCGGACGACACGGTCTTCGCGGCCGAGGTGTACCGCAACATCATCAACGTGGCGTACTTCCGCGAGGGCTACACGTTGATCACGGGTGCGCTGCCCGAGTGCGTGGAACAGAGCATCTGGATGCTCAACGCCTGGCTGGTGCCCGAGCGCGGCACGCAGCTCACGATGTTCCTCTCGCGCGAGCGGCTGTCGGGCGAGGCCGAACACGTGCGCGCGAAACTCCCGCAGGTCAGCGGCGCCGTAGAGCGACGCTAGTGTTCCGTTCCCGAGTGTCGTCGAGGATCGCGCTGGCCTCGCCGCCCCTGGCTGCGTCGCTGCGGTTCGGCGACTTGGCCAGGTGGCCCGGAATGCTCGCGTCTTGCCAGGGATGGCGATTCCAGCGAGCTGTTCAACGAACCTCGCAAGCAGGACGCTAGCCGCGGTGCAGCGCGAGCCCGACGCAACGTTGCCCTCGACCGCCGGTGTGTCGGCGGGTGCGTCCGTCGGCGCCATCGTCGGGGCCGCCGCGCGCCGGCTGGCCTGGACGCGCGCGGCGCAGTCGCTCTCGCTCGCGGTGTGCGCGGCGTTCGTCGTCGCTGCGGCGGTCGAGCTCGACGGCGGCGACTTCGCGGGAGCTGCGGCCTTCGGCGTCGCAGCGTCGTGCGGCGTTCTGGTCGCTGCCGTGTGGTGGCGCGAGCAGAGCCTGGCGCCGCACGAGGTCGCGCGCCTCGTCGACCGCCGACTCGAGCTGCGCGGCGCCTTCGCGACCGCGCACGAAGCAGAGCAGCGCGCCTCCTCCTCGCTGGCTCGTGCGCTCGCGGCGCGCGCGGCGCGCTCGCTGGGCGTGCGCGAGCTGCGCCGTGCGCTCCCGCCGCCGGCCTTCGCCTGGCTCGCGGCGCCGGTCGTCGCCGCCAGCGTCTGGCTCGCCGCCGACGTCGTGCGGCCCGCGGCGGCGCCTGAGCTGGCTGCGCTGGCCGAGCGCCTCCGGGAGAGCGTGGCCGGCGTGCCGGGCGCGCAGGGCGAGCAAGCGCGCGAGAGCGCCGAACAGCTCGCGCGCGCCGCTGGCGCGGCGGCCGCGGATCCGGCGCCGCTCGTGCGGGCGCTCGAGCGCGCCGTGGAGGCCCTGCGCGCGCTGGACGCGGACGCCGCCGCCTCCGCCGGGCTCGAACTCGAGCTCCAGGCCCTCGACCAGCGCCTCGCCGCCGCGGCGCGACGGCTCCGCGAGGGCGCGAACGGGCCCGGAAACGGTGGGGGAAACGCCTCGGCGCTGCAAAGCGGCGCTCAGCAGCGCACAATGGCGGGCTCGACAGACGATGGACACACCCGCCGACACCCTGCTCTGGAGCGCGCCACGCCCGGCGAACTCTCTCCCCAACCCCTGGTTCCGTCGGTCGATGCTCCCGAGTCCGCGGTGCTCGCGGGCCCCTGGTGGCCGGCGCACCACGACGCCGTGGTCGACGCGTGGCGCCGCGCTGACGAACCGCGCTGACGCGCCGCGCACGGGCGGAGGGCTTCGATGAGCGCCGCGCGTACTGCGGCCGCGCGCCGCGTCGGAGTTTGGCTGGTCGGGGCACGCGGTTCGATCTCCACCTGCGTCGCCTACGGCCTCGCGGGCCTGCGCGCCGGTCTCGTCGAGCCGCTGGGCATGGTCACGCAGACCGAGCCCTTCACGCGCCTCGATCTCGCCTCGCTCGACTCGCTCGTCGTCGGCGGCCACGACATCTGCACGCGCGGCCTGACGCAATCGGCGGGCGAGCTCGTGCGCAATCGCATCCTCAGCGCCGAGTTGGTGACCTCCGTCGCCGCCGAAGCCGCGGCCTTCGAGTCGCGCATCCGGCCGGGCATCCTCGATCCCGACGACGTCGGCGTCGCCGACCTCCACCCCGAGGCCGCGCGGCTGGGTTCGCTCGCGCCGCGCGAACAGATCGCGATCCTGCGCGCCGATTTCGAGCAGTTCGCGCGCGACAACGAACTCGACGAGGTGGTGGTGATCAACGTCGCCAGCACCGAAGCGCGCCGCGATCCGCGGCCGCACTGGCGCAGCCTGGAGGCGCTCGACGCCGCGCTCGACGCGAAATCCGCCGAGCCCGCTTCGCTCGTGTACGCCTACGCGGCGCTGTCGAGCGGCCGGCCGTTCGTGAACTTCACGCCCAGCTTGGGAGCGAGCACGCCGGCCCTGCGCGAACTTGCGCGCAAGCACGGCGCGCCGCACTGCGGCAACGACGGCAAGACCGGCGAAACGCTGGTCAAGACCGTGCTCGCGCCGCTGTTCGTCGCGCGCCGGCTGCGTGTGCTCGCGTGGCAGGGTTACAACATGCTCGGCAACCGCGACGGCGAATGCTTGAGCGATCCGCTGCACCGCGACGCCAAGCTCAAGAGCAAGGACGAAGCGCTGCGCCAGTTGCTCGGCGACCCGCAGGTGCACACCAAGGTCGGCATCGACTTCGTGCCCTCGCTGCGCGACTGGAAGACGGCCTGGGACTTCATCCACTTCGAGGGTTTCCTCGGCGCGCAGATGTCGCTGCAGTTCACCTGGGCGGGCAGCGATTCGGCGCTGGCGGCGCCGCTGGTGATCGACCTCGCGCTGCTCGCGGACTTCGCGCGCCAACGCGGCGAAGCCGGCGAGATGCAGCACACCGCCAGCTTCTTCAAGGCCCCGATCGGCGGCGGCACGCACGACTTCCACGCGCAGTTCCAGCGCTTGGTCGAGTACGCGGAGAAGCACGCGCGGCGTTGACGGGACGGCGCCGGGACCTGACTCCGTCACCGGCGCGCCGTCGATTGGGGTTTTGGCGCGGCGCCGTAGCGCCACGCGCAACGGGTAGCCGATGTCGCGCCGGTTTTGGATTTGATCCTCGCGCCGTAGCGTCGACGTTCGACGGTCGTACGCTACGCCGATGCTCACCGCCGAACTCGACCCCCAGGACTTTCTCGCCCAGGCCCGCGCGCGGCTCGAACAATCTCGCGCAGCACTCGCGCGCTTCCTGGCGCTCGCACCCAGCGCGAGTTCCGCGGACGTGGTCGAAGCCTTCGACGCCATCGGCCGTCCGCTCGACGGCGTGCGCGGCGCCGCGGGGCTGGCGAGCCAGACGCATCCGAGCGAAGCCATCCGGCAGGTCTCACAAGTCGTCGTTCAGGAACTGGCCGCCTTCGGCACCGAACTTTCGCTGCACCGCGGCGTCTACGAGCGGCTCGCGGCGCTCGACCTCGCGCAGGCGCCCGGCCCGCTCGAGCGACGCCTCGCGGCGAATGCGCTGCGCGACTACCGGCGCAGCGGCGTCGACCGCGACGAAGCCACGCGCGAGCGCATCTCCAAGCTCTCCGACGAACTCGTGCGCATCGGCCAGGAGTTCGATCTCAACATCGCCAGCGACACGCGCAGCGTCGTCGTGCCCGGCGGCCGCGCGGGCCTCGCCGGCCTGCCGCAGGACTTCATCGACGCGCACGCGCCCGACGCGAACGGCGAAGTGCGCGTTAGCACCGACTCCACCGACTACGTGCCGGTGATGACCTACGCGCACAGCGCCGAGCTGCGCCGCAAGCTGCAGTTCGAGTACTTCAACCGCGCCGCGCCGGCGAACCTCGCCGTGTTGCAGCGGCTGCTCGCGGGGCGCCACGAGTTCGCGCGCCTCCTGGGCTATGCGACGTGGGCCGAGTACGTCACCGAGGACAAGATGATCCGCACGCCGGCGCGCGCGCGGGAGTTCATCGAGCGCGTGGCGCAGGCCGCGCGCGCGCGCATGCAGGCCGAGGTCGCCGAACTGCTCGAGTGCAAGCGCGAGCGCGAGCCCCAGGCGAGCGTGATCCACGAGTGGGAGCGCGCCTACTGGATCGAACAGCTCAAGACGCGTCGGCTGCGCTTCGATTCGCAGTCGGTGCGCCCGTACTTCGGCTATCGCGCAGTGCGCGACGGGGTGCTCGCGACCAGCGCCGCGCTGTTCGGCGTGGAGTTCCGCCGCAACGACACCGCGCCGCGCTGGCACCCTTCGGTCGAGTGCTACGAACTGGTCGACGGCGGCGCCGTGAGCGCGCGCGTGTTCCTCGACATGCACCCGCGGCCGAACAAGTACAAGCACGCCGCGATGTTCGATCTGACCACCGGCCTCGCGGGCGATCCGCCGCAGGCCTGTTTGGTGTGCAACTTCCCCGAGCCGAGCGCGAGCGATCCGGCGCTGCTCCTGCACCGCGACGTGGAGACCTTCTTCCACGAGTTCGGGCACCTCTTGCACCACCTGTTCGCCGGCCGCCAGCGCTACCTCGCGTTCGCCGGCATTGCGACCGAGTGGGACTTCGTCGAGACGCCCAGCCAGCTCTACGAAGAGTGGGCCTGGGACACCGGCGTGCTGCGGCGCTTCGCGCGCCACCACCACAGCGGCGAGCCCATCCCCGACGAGTTGGTCGCGCGCATGCGCGCCGCCGACGAGTACGGCAAGGGCCTGCACGTCGCGCAGCAGATGTTCTTCGCGCGCTTCTCGCTCGAGCTGTACGACCGCGACCCGGCGGGCTTCGACCCGACCGCGCACATGATCGCGCTCAAGACCGCGATGCTGCCCTTCCCGCACGAGCCGGGAACGCACTTCCTCGCCTCGTTCGGCCACCTCAACGGCTACTCGGCGATCTACTACACGTACATGTGGTCGCTCGTGATCGCCAAGGACATCCTCGGGCGCTTCGAGGGCGGTCTGATGGACCAGGGCGAGGCGCGCCGCTACCGCGCCTCGATCCTCGCCCAGGGCGGCGCCAAGGACGCCGCCGAACTGGTGCGCGACTACCTGGGGCGCGACTACGCCACCGAAGCCTTCGAGCGCTGGCTCAACGCCTGAGTGGACGGCTGGGCGGCCGAGCGGCCCGGCCGACGGCCCCGGATCTTCCCAGGAATGAAACTTCCGCCGCGCCGGCGCCTGTGAAGTTCACGAATTTCAAACTTTTCGGCAGCAGAACCCAACCCCTGGGCGTCTTCTTCGTAACCCGCAGGTAGAACCCGGCGTAGTACGTTCGCTTCGCCGTCGCCTCCCCCGGGGCCGCCCATGTCCAACCGCAACCTCGTGCTAGCCGCCTTGGCCCTGATCGTCGGGGTTGTCGCCAGCGTCGCTTGGTACGTCGCGGGGGACGCCGCAGCCCGGCGCGCCGAGCAGGACGAACGCCGGCCGCCGATCGCCTCCCCGGAGCTGATGCACGGCGCGACCAGTGCGCTCGACCGCGCGCGCGCCGAGGCCTTCGCGCGCCGCGGCCTCGCGCTGCCGCAGGACTGCTCCTGCCGCGACTCGCGCCGCAGCTGAAGTTCGGCTTCGGCTTCGTCGCCGCGCCCGCTTCGTAGTCCCGCTCGCTTCGTTGCAGCGCCGCCCCTTCGCTCGCGCACCGGGGCGCTCAACTCGGGAACACGCGCGCTTCCCACTCGGCCACACGGCTGGCCAACTCGTCGAGCACGTCGTCGCGCGTCCGGCGCGCCGCCGCAGGCAAGTCGAACGCGTGGTCGGCGCCCTCGACCACCGAGAGCTCGGCCTGGCCTGAGTAGCGCCTCAGCGCCTGCTCGAGCGCCTCGACCGAACCGAACTCGTCGCGTGTGCCGTGCAGGAACAGCGCCGGCTGCACGAGCGTCGCGAAGTGCTCGCTGCGCGTGGCCTCCGGCTTGCGCGGCGGGTGCAGCGGGTAGCCGTACAGCACCAACGCGTGCGCGTGCGCGCCCTGGGCGGCGATGTGCGTCGCCATCCGCGCGCCGAGCGATTTGCCCGCCAGGATCCAGCGCCGGCGCGGGAAGCGACGGCGCAGCTCTTCGAGCGCGTCGACGTGCGCCTCTTCGAGCACCGCGGCGCGGTCCGGCGGGCGCGGCTTCCCGGCGTCTACGGCGAGCTGCATGTAGGGGTAGCGGAAGCGCAGCACTGCGAAGCCGCGCGAGACCAGGCTCGCCGCCGCGGCCTGCATCCAGGGGTGGTCGACGTCGATGCCGGACCCGTGGGCGAACAGCACCGCGCTCTCGCGGGTGGCGCCGGTCGGCTCGTCCAGGCGCGCGGCGAGCGGCGGCGCGTCGGCGCGCGTGCGCGGGATCGTGAACTCCGTGGTCATTGTGTGGGGGACGAGCGCATGGGCGCGGCGCGCACGCCGCTATGCTCGCGCGCGCTCAACATGCAACGCAAGCCCGCGCTCAAGCTGCAGACCACCACGCTCTGGTACTACCCCTCGCAGCAGTACGACGGAGAGCCCAAGGGCGATCCGCGCTTCGTCGGGGCGACGCCCAGCTACGTCATCTGGAATCTGCTCGAGCGCTACACGCGCGAGGATGATCTGGTCGTCGATCCGTTCTGCGGCGGCGGCACGACGATCGACGTGGCGCGCGAGCTCAAGCGCCGCGCGCTGGGCTACGACGTCGCGCCGCGGCGGCCCGACATCTTCCGCGCCGATGCGCGCAAGCTGCCGCTCGAGGACGGCTCGGCGGACTTCGTGTTCATGGATCCGCCGTACTCGACCCACGTCGACTACTCCGACGCGCCCGAGTGCATCGGCAAGCTCGACGCGCACGAGCCGGCCTACTTCGAGGCGCTCGAGCGCGTGTTCGGCGAAGTCGAGCGCGTGCTCAAGGATCGCCGTTACCTCGCCGTGTACGTCAGCGACACCTACGACAAGCGCAAGGGCTTCGTCGGCATCGGCGCGCGTTTATTCGCCTCGCTCGAGCGGCGCTTCAAGCCGATCGACCACGTGTGCGTGGTGCGCGGCAACCGCACGCTCGAGAAGCCCAACTTCCACAAGGCCGCGGCCGAGGAGAACTTCTTCCTGCGCGGCTTCAACCACCTGCTGATCTTCAAGAAGGAGCGCGCCCCGCGCGGCGCGTCTCCTTCGTCCAGCGCTCGCTGACGAGCGCGGTCAGCGCCCGCCGCCGGTCGGCGGGGTGGTCGCGGGGGTGGCCGGTGCGGAATCGCCTCCCTGCGCTTGGCCATCTCCGGCGCCGCCGCCATCCGCCGGCGGCGTGCTCGGCTGCGTCGGCTCGGTCGCGGGCGGAACGACGGGCGTTTGCGGCGTTGCTGCCCCGTCGAGAGCAGCGCCATCCAGCACCGCTCCGTCTGCGCCCGCGGTCTCCTTCTTCTTCAGCAAGTCGGGCATGCGCTTGCGGAAGTTCGAGCCGTTGTAGCCCGGCACCGCGTAGACCCACTTCGAGAGCTGCGCGTTGAGCTCGTCGACTTCCTTGCGCACGTCTTCGACGGACTTGAGCGTGCTCGCCGGCGTCGGCGGCGCTTCACCCTCGGCTCCCTCGGGCGCCGGGGCCGGGCCCGCGGGCTCCACGCGCAGCGACTCGTCGAACGCAGCGGCCACGCTCATCCACGTCTTGCCGTCGGCTTCCGTGGTGCGCACGCTCACGCGCATTCCGTCGAAGGTCGTGAACTCGGCCACGGTCGGGTTCTCGAGCGTCATCTCGGCCGCGGGCTTCACGTCCTCGAGCGAGAGGTACTGCAGCGCGCCCGCGATCCCGTTGGCGGCGCCGTCCCACATCAACTCCTCGCCCGCGGGCAGGTCCTCGACGGTGTAGTTGGTTTCCTCGGCGCTCGCCTTGGCGATCGCCAGCCGCGCGCCGTCGGGGTGCGAGATCACGACGCTCTTCACGCGGTTGGCTTCGAGCTTGGCGATCTCGCGCTTCATCCAGGTCGACGCGTCGCCGAACAGGTTGACCGTGCCGCTGACTTCGTAGGGTTGCTCGCTGCTCGCCGAACGCACGAACAGCGACGGCTTGCCGCCGAAGCCCTGCGAACTCTTGTTGTTGCCGATGATCACGTCGGCGAGCACCGCGCCGCTCGCGTCCTTGAGCGTGAGGCGCTTGGACTCCGAGCCCTCCGCGTCCGGCGCCAGCACGCCGAGCTTCTTGTAGTTGGCCGGATTCTTCGAGAGTTCCGTGAGGATCTCGAACTCCGACACGGCCACCACGATCTGCTTCACCTTGTCGAAGTCGACCGGATAGCCGCCCTTGTCGGCGACGCCCCAACGCTCGCCGCTCTTGGCGAGCTTGACCACGCCGTCCTTGCTCGTCACTTCGAGCGCGGCCACTGCGTTCACGTTCTTCGCCAGCTCCGGGAAGAGCTTCTTCCCGGCTTCGCGCGTCGGCGAGTGCGCGCCTTCCTTCTGGTTGTTCACGACGACGGCCGCGGCGAACAGGGCGGCGGTCGCAACTCCCAAACCGATCAACGTCTTGGCGTTCATGGCTGTGTAGAGGTCGGATTCGAGCGCGAGGAGCGCGTCAGGCGCTCTTGCGCCGGTTGGTGCGGTACACGGTGACGAACAACGCCATGCCCAGCGTGAGCAGCGGAATCAGCGCGATGTTGAGCCACTTGAGCTTCGTACCCAGGGCTTCCACATCCTTGTTGAGGTTGTAGCGCACGTCGCGCAGACGCTTCTGCGTGTCGATCAGCGTCGCGCGCAGGTCCTCGACCTTGGCTTGCACCTCGGCGCTCATCAGCACTTCTTCGCTGGCGTCGCCCTTCTTGCTGATCAGGTCGTTGAGCTCGCGCTCGACGCGTTGGCGCTCGTCGAGCAGGCGGCCTTCTTCGTCGCGGAAGCGCTGTTCGGCCTCGCGCTTGAGCTCTTCGACCACGAGGAACGGATACGACGAGCCGCCGCGCGCGCGCAGGCTGATCAAGTCCGTCGAACCCTGCATGTAGTCCAGGGTGTTCATCACGAACGTGCCGTTCTCCGACAGCTTGCGCGGAATGCGGAAGCCGCCGAGGTTCTGCACCTGCACCCACGTGGCGTCGGTGAGCATGTCGACGTCCGCCACGACCACCACGCTGATCTCGCCGCTCGATTCGGCGAGGTGCGCCGCGCCGCCCTCCGCGGGCGCGCCGTCGGGGCTCGCCGGCTTGCCCTCGGGGAAGGCCGACTTGACCTTGCCGCCCAGGCGCGCAGCGATCGTGTACGGCTTGCCGCTGGGGAAGAAGTTCTTGAGCAACTCGCCGGGATTGGCCTGGAACTGGATCTTGCTGTTCTCGACCTCCATCGAGTCGTCGGAGGTCTGGATCAGCGGCGCGAAGGTCGTGGTCGCGTCCTGCTTGTGCTCGACGAAACCGGGCTGCTTGAAGAACAGCGGCATGCCCATGTCGGCCGTCGTCACTTCGCCCTTGGCGAGCGACTCGGGCGGAATGCGCACCCAGGCGATGTAGGACGCCTGATCGGGTCGGCCGTTGTTGCTGTACGTGACCGTCGTCGCGTTCTTGCGGTCGCCGACGAACTTGTCGGTGGGCGACTGGATGCCCCAGGCGTCGAACAGGCGCTTCAGCTCGGACGAGCGCGGGGCCATCATCGCCTGCAGCGGATTGTTCGGATCCTGCGGCGGCTCGTCGGCTTCGCACCACGGATCGACGAACACGATCGCCTTGCCGCCGCGCAGCACGAACTGGTCGATGGCGTACTGCGTGGCGTCGGACACGCCCTTGGGGTGCACGACGAGCAGCAGCGTGACGTCGCTGGGAATCTCCGCGACGTTGGGTTGGATCGAGCGCGTCTCGTAGTTGAGCTCGCGGATCGCGTCCATGATGTACCAGGGCTGCGGCGCGTTCTTCATGAACGGGTTCGCGCCGGCGCCTTCGATCGGCAGCGAGCTCAGCACGCCGAGCACGGGCTTGGCCGCGTTCGAGAGTCCGTACACGAGCTTGGACACGTCGTACTCGAGGAACTCTTCCTTGCTCGGGTCGAGGAACGCGATCGACTTGTCGTCGCCGAGCGAGTTCGATCCGGCGAGGCCGAAGTACAGCGCGCCTTCGGGCACGGGCACGGCCTGGATGCCGTACTTCACGCACTGGTCCTCGGTCTCCGAGAACGGCTCGGGGTCGAGCACCTCGAGGGTGAGCTTGCCGCCCGCGAGGGTCTTGTACTCGACCAACAGCTCTTCGACGCGCTTGGCGTAGGCGGCGACGTACTTGTCGCTCAGCTCCTTCGAGCGGAAGAACTTCAGCGTGATCGGCTCGTCGAGCTTGGCGAGCACGTTCTTCGAGCCGTCGGAGAGCGTGTAGAGCTTGTTCTTGGTCAGGTCGATGCGGAACCCGGCCAGCGAAACGCCGGCGAGCACGTTGATCGCGACGAGCAGGGCGAGCGCGATCAGCACGCCGCCCACCGAGAGCAGGAATTTGTTCTTCATGTCGTTGTGGCTCGGATGGCGGGGCTTCAGTCAGCCTTCTTGAGTTCGATGGCGACCGCGTTGAGGAACAAGAACACGCCGATCAGGGAGAAGAAGAACACCAGGTCGCGCAGGTCGATGACGCCGCGCGCCAGCGAGCTGAAGTGCGACATGAAGCTGAACGAGCGCAGCGCGTCGACCACCGTGTCGGAGGGGATCACGCTCGCGAGGGCGTCGCCGACCTGCGGCACGCCAGTGATCAGGAAGGACAGGCACACGATCACGCTCAGCACGAACGCGACGACCTGGTTCTTCGTGGTCGCCGAGATGCACGCGCCCATGGCGAGGTAGCCGCCGGCCATCAGCCAGCTGCCCACGTAGCTGGCCAGGATCACGCCGTTGTCGGGCTCGCCGAGGAAGTTGACCGTGATCCACAGCGGGAAGGTCAGCGCGAGCGCGATGCCCGCAAACACCCACGAGGCGACGAACTTCGCGATGACGAGCTGCGGCAGCGTGACCGGCAGCGTCATGAGCAGCTCGATCGTGCCCTGCTTGCGCTCCTCGGCCCACAGGCGCATGGCGATGGCCGGGATGAGCAGGATGTAGAGGATCGAGTGGTACTCGAAGAACGAGGTGCCCAGCGAGGCTTCGCCGCGCTCGTAGAAGCCGCCCAGGGCGAAGGTCATGATCCCGCACAGGAGCAGGAAGATGCAGATGAAGACGTAGGCGACGGGCGTCGTGAAGTACGCCGCCAGCTCGCGCTTGAAGAGGACGATCGTGTTGCGCATGGCTTCTTGGTGGGCAGCGAGGCGTCAGTTCTTGGCGGTGGTCAGTTCGCGGAACACTTCGTCGAGGCGGCCGTGTTCGACGTGCAGTCCGTCGAGCTTCCACTTCTCGCTCTGCGCGCGCTGGCTGATCTCGGCGATCAGCGGGCGGCGGTCGGCGGTCGAGACCAGATACGAGGCGCAACCGTTGGCGCTCTCGAGTTCTTCGATCGTGCTCGAGCCGAGTTGGCCGAGGCTGGCGCGCACGCGCTGCGCGTCGTCGCGTTCGACGTTCACGCGCACGGCGTTGTGCCACTTCGACTTGGCCGCGAGCTGCGCCGGCTTGCAGTCGATCACCACGCGGCCCTTGGCGATGATGATCACGCGCGAGCACAGCGCCTCGACCTCCTCGAGGATGTGCGTCGAGAGGATGATCACCTTGTCCTTCTGCATCGAGCGGATCAGCGCGCGCACCTCGTGCTTCTGGTTGGGGTCGAGGCCATCGGTGGGCTCGTCGAGCACCAGCACCTGCGGGTCGTGCAGGATCGCCTGCGCGAGGCCGACGCGGCGCTTGAAGCCCTTCGACAGCGTGTCGATCGGCTGGCGCAGCACGCCTTGCAGCGAGACCTTGGCGACCACGTCGGCGACGCGGCGGCGCGCCTCTTCACCCGAGAAACCGCGGATGCCGGCGATGAACAGGAGGAAGCTCTCCGGCGTCATGTCCGGATACAGCGGCGCGCCTTCCGGCAGGTAGCCCAGCAGCCGCTTGGCCGCGATCGGATCGGCCGTGATGTCGTGGCCGCCGATGCGCGCGGTTCCCGACGTCGGCGTCAGGAAGCCGGTGAGCATCTTCATCGTGGTCGACTTGCCGGCGCCGTTGGGGCCCAGGAAGCCGAGCACTTCGCCGCGCTCGACGCTGAAGTTCACGCCGGCGACGGCCGTGATGTCGCCGAAGCGCTTCTCCAGATTCTGAATCTCGATCATCGCGCCCATGGATGGGTTCTCGACGGGGTGCTGGTGGTGCGGTGGGATCCGGCGCGGGCCGGAGGGGGAAGCGAACTGTCCAACGTAGTGTGCGCAGACGAAGCGGGCCGCGTTCCCGGTCGCACACCAGGAGGAACGGGCCGTTCGCGCGCCGGAGCTCGGGTCGGCGAGCGCTCGGACGGGTTGGGAGCACCGTCCGGCGAGCGCGGGTCCGCGCACGAAAAAGGGGCGAATCTTGTACTCGCGCCGCGCAGACCGGACAAGCGCGCCGGGCCACCCGCGGGGGGACTCGGCGGCGCTCAGCCAGTGGGACGGTGCGGGAACGAGACGTACGCCCGCTTTCGCGCGCGCGGTACGGCGCCAGCCGCGAAGTGTTGGCGCGCGTCTGGCGTCCGGCGCCGGGCGAGTCGAGACTCGTCGCAGGCCGGTCGCCACGCCGCGGGACGTCCCCGTGCGCCGCAGCGACCGGCGGTCACCTTACCCCAACCACATCGCCATGCCGCTGTTCCAACCGTTTGCGGCGTCGTTGCTCCTGGCGCTCGGCGCGCCGGGCGCACCGCCCACCTCAGCGCCACCGCTTTCCGCCCAGGCCGCCGACTTCGCCGCGCAGTGGCGCGCGCTCAGGGAGGAGTACGAAGCTGCCCAGGAGCAGTTCCTCGAGACCTTCCGCGAACGCTACGCAAAGTTCGACTTCGACAAGGCCACGCCCGAACAGCAGGAGGAGTACCGGCGCTTCTGGATGGACGGCCAGTGCGGCCCGAAGTTCCTGCCGCGCTTCGAGGCCTTCGCCGTCAAGGCCAAGGGCAGTGACGCCGCCGTCGAGGCGTGGGCGATGGTGCTCGAAGTCGTTCCGATGACCGAGGATCAGGAACCGGCGCGGCGTGCGCTCGAAGCGCTCGTCGAATACGTCGAGTCGCCGGCCATGCAGGAGATCGCTGCGAACCTGCGCTACGCGTGGGGCGTTCCAGACGACAAGGTCCTCGCGCTGCTCGAAGCCTTGCGTGCGAAGTCTCCGCACCGCGGCGTGAAGGCTGCGGCCACGTTTGCGCTCGGCGCCAAGTTGATGGAAGGCGTTGACGAGGCCGCCAAGAAGCGCGCCCGCACGCTGTTCGTCGAGCTGAACGAGAAGTTCGCCGACGTGAAGGGCTCGCGCGGCGACCGCAGCTACGCGCAGATGGCGGAAGGCATGCTGTTCGAACTCGACCACCTGCAGATCGGGATGATCGCGCCCGACATGGAGGGCATCGACGTCGACGGCGTGAAGTTCAAGCTCTCCGACTTCCGGGGCAAGGTCACGGTGGTCGACTTCTGGGGCTACTGGTGAGGTCCTTGCCGTGCGATGTTGCCGCACGAAAAGGAGCTCGTGGAGCGCCTGAAGAACGAACCCTTCGCCCTGCTCGGCATCAACAGCGATAGCCCGAGTGACTTGCCCGAAAACCTCTCTCCCGAGGAGCGGCGCAAGCGGACGAGCGAGTACTGCAAGAAGCTCTTCAAGGAGCAAGGCATCACTTGGCGCAACGCCATCGAGCTGGACACCTCCGGCCCGTGGCCGACGAAGTGGAACGTCAGTGGTTGGCCGACGATCTACATCCTCGACGCCGAGGGCCGCATCCGTTTCCGCGACCTGCGCGACCACGCGATGGAGGAGGCGGTGCTCAAGCTCATCGAAGAAGCGAAGCAGAAGCCGGGGGCGAAACCCGCGGAGAAGCCTGCTGAGAAGGCGCCGGAGAAGCGGCCCGCGCAGGGCTGAACGGCTGGTTCGCGTCGAGCGCCGCCCGCGTGACGAGCCCTGTGGCCGACGCGCGGGCGGCGCCGGTGTTTTGGCAAAGCGCGTGCGCGCCGCCTACGATGGCCCGTCGCATGGCCGCCGGTGAAACTCCGTTCCTGACGACGCGCTGGAGCGTCGTGCTCCAGGCCGGGCGCAACGAGGGCGAGAAGACCAAGGCGGCGCTCTCCGAGCTGATCAGCACGTACTGGTACCCGCTGTACGCGTACGTGCGCCGCCGCGGACACTCGGCCGACGACGCGCAGGACCTGACGCAGGCCTTCTTCACGCGCTTGCTCGAGAAGAACGTGGTCGGCGTCGCCGATCCGCAGCGCGGCCGCTTCCGCGCTTTCCTGCTCGGCTCGCTGAAGAACTTCCTCGCCAACGAGTGGGACCGCGTCACGGCTCAGAAGCGCGGCGGTGGACGTGCGGTCTTGTCGCTGGACTTCGAGTTCGCCGACGAACGCTTCAAGCGCGAGCCGGTGAGCCGCCTCACGCCCGAGATGGAGTACGAGCGCAACTGGGCGCTTGCGGTGCTCGAGCGCGCGCTCAAGCGCGTCGAGGCGATCTACGCGGGGCGCGGCAAAGCGCGCTTGTACGAGGTGCTCAAGCCGGCGCTCGTGTCGCCCGAGGACGACACCTCGCGCCGCACGATGGGCGCGCAGCTGGGCATGACCGAAGGCGCCGTGAAGGTCGCGCTTCACCGCATGCGCAACTCGTTCCGCGACTGCCTGCGCGAGGAGATCGCCGAGACGGTGGGCGAGGAACGCGACCTCGAGGACGAGCTGCGCGCCTTGATCGAAGCGCTCGGCAACCCGAGCCAGTCCGACTGAACGCCGCGGCGCGCCGTCAGTCTGCGCGCACGCCGCTGCGCGGATCGCTGCGCACGAGTTCCCACACCAACTCCTGCAGCGCGCGCGCATCCGCTTCGGCGAGGCCGTCGACGTGGCTCGGCAGGCCGACCGGCGAGCGCCGGTAGAGCGTGGCGAAGCTCGTCAGGCTCGCGATGTACACGCCCAGGTCGCTGGGGTGGATGTCGTCGGGCGCGTCGGCGGCTTCGCGGCGCGGCAACGTGGCGAGGCGCTTGTCCTCTTCGGCGCGCGAGAGCGGCGCGGCGAGCGGCCATTCGCTCGGCCACGCGAGGTAGGGATTGGTGAACAGGTCGCTGAGTTCGAGCGGGCGGCCGCGGAACTGAATGCGCCGCGCCGGCGGCGTCAGCGCCAGGCGCCGGAACACCGAACCGATCGGCACGAGGAAGATCGGCGCGCTCGGTGTGCGCAGCGGAGCGGCCGATCCGAACCAGCGCTCGAAGCGCCAGCGCCAGCCGGGCGGCGGAAGCGGGACCGTGGCCGCGGTATCGGCGAGTTCGTCCCACAGGCGGCGGTCGGCGGCGAGCTGCGCGCGCCAGTCGTACACGCTCGGCGGCCCGATGAAGTTGTTGCGCTCGAGCGCCTGGAAGTTCGCCCAGCACTCGTAGAGGTAGATGCGGGCGTCGGGGTTGCGCTCGAGCGCGGCGAGCGCGAACTGCTGCAGGTAGTACGCGGAATGCTCGAAACGCAGCGAGCCTGCGAGTGGCACGCCTTCGGTCAGCACCAGCACGTCGGGCGGGGAGCTTCGCGCGAACAGCGCCTCGCGCTGCGCCCGCATTTCCGGCGCCGAGCGCTCGCGCGCGTGCGCTCCGCCGCGCCAGAGCACCGACAGACTCGTGCCCCACAACGTGTGGTCGAACGCTTCGTAGGCGAGGCCCTGGGCGCGTGCGAACTCGCCGACGAGCTCGATCGCGTTGCGCGCGCCCTCGATCTTCGGCGCGCGCGCGTTGATCAGGCTGTGGCCGATCCACGCCACCGAGACGCGCTCGAGCGGGCCGCCCGCGTGCGCGCTCGGGTCGTGGGAGTGCGTGGGCGTCGTGTCCACAGGCCAAAACCAAGCCGCGGCGAGCAACGCCGCGGCCGCAACAGTGATCCAGCGAAGGGGGCGGGCCATCGACGCCCGCACTCTACTGACGGCGCAGCTGCGCGCTCAACCGCGGTTCTGGAACAGCGCGAGCAGTGCGCCGAGCGGATCCTTGAGCATGGAGAAGCGCCCGATGTTCGGGATTTCCTCGTTGTTCATCAGCACTTCGGCCCCGAGCGCGCGCGCGTGCTCGGTCGACTTCGAAAGATCGTTCACCGTGAAGTACACACACCACCACGCGGGTGCGCCGGGCACGGGGTTCTTCATGATCCCGCCGGCGTGCGTCGCGCCGACCATCTGGACGTGGTACTTGCCCATCGGACCCATGTCCATGAACTCGGGCCGCCAGCCCAGCAGCGCGCTGTAGAAGCGTTGCGCTCCGTCGAGGTCCGTGGTCATCAGCTCGTTCCAACACACGCGGCCGTGCGCCGCGAGGTCGGGGTCGGCGCCCGCGGACTCCGGCAGACCCTTGTAGAGTGTGAAGTACGCGCCCTGCGGATCGCCGACCACCGCGAAACGACCTGTGTTCGGGATGTCGGTCGGCGGCACGCACAGCGATCCGCCGAGTTCCTTCACGCGCGCCGCGGAGGCATCGACGCTGTCGACGGCGCAGTACGGCATCCAGTGCGACATCGGGATGGCCTTCTCCTCGACGATCCCGCCGATCGGGCCCGCCTCGGTGAACAGCATGTGGTAGGTGAAGCCGCCCATCGGCACGCCTTCGATGCGCCAACCCATCAGCGCCGCATAGAACGCGGCCGACTTGGCGGCGTCGGTGCTCATCAGGTCGTGCCAAACGAAGCGGTGGTTCCAGTTGGAGGTGCTCATGACGTGGGCTTTCTTGCGCGGGAAGCGCGGTGAGGGACGGAAAAGTCGGAGAGAGACTACGGGCGCTGGCGAATTGCGGCGCGGCCGGCGGGGGCACGTGGTGTCGAGTTTCACCCAGCCCTCACTCGCGAGGGAACGCGCACCACACGCTCCCGGTGCGCGCTCTGTGCGGCTCGTCGGCGCCGCGACCCGACCTTGGCCCGCTCCAGCTAGCGCCTCTCGCGCGTTGCGCATAGCGTGGCGCACGGCTGCGACCTGTGTCGAGGCGCGCCCTTCCACCGCTCACCGCTCACTCAGGAATTCCATGAACCGCAACTTCTCCGCGCACCTCGGCGCGTCGCTCTCGCTGCTCGCCCTCAGCGCCTCGAGCGCCGCCGCTCAAGGTTTCAACATCGAGGTCGGAGTGTCCGCCGCCAGCGTGCCCGCCGCGGTGTACGGCGCGGCCGCGAGCCAGCCTGGAACCTGGAACCATTTCGTGCCGGCCGTGCCGTCCGCGGTTGTGCCGCTCACCTCGCTCGCCGGCGCTGCGAGCGGCGTCACGATGCAAGTGACGCCCGGTCCGAACGGCTACAACGGACTGATCAGCTACAACTGGAACAACCCCAACACGATCGGCGGCGACGAGCGTTTGCTCGATGACATCCTCGACGTCGGCGGGACGTTCGCGTCGCCGGCCGTGAACAGCGGCGTGAGGGTGACCGTGAGCGGGCTCGCCGCCGGTTTCTACGAGGTCTACACGTACTGCTTCGCGCCGGACAACTACTTGCCCGGCAACGGCGGAGTGCCGTGGAACACGCTGGTCGACGTCACAGGCTCGATCGATCCTCTGCAAACGGTCGGCGCGCTCGATTGGGCCGGCACGTTCATCCAGAACGAGACGTTCGCCAAGCACCGCGTTGCGGTAGCCGCCGGGCAGAACCTGGTGATCGACCTCAGCCACGAGTTCCTCACCTTCTCCTTCGCGTCGTTCAACGGCCTGCAGATCAAGCCCGCCGCGCCGCCGCCGGCGAACTACTGCACGGCGGGAACGACGACGAACGCGTGTGTCCCCGCGCTCACCGCGAGCGACAACCCGAGCTTGAGCGCCGCCACGAGCTGCATCCTCAACGCCGCGAACATCGAGGGGCAGAAGCAGGGCCTGATCTTCTACGGAATCGACAACAGCGGCTTCTCGCCGCTGCCTTGGTCGCCGGGCAGCTCGAGCTTCCTGTGCGTCAAGTCGCCCACGCAGCGCAGCGGCGCCCAGGCCTCCGGCGGAACGACCGCGCAGTGCAACGGCGCGTTCTCTCTCGACTGGCACGCCTTCCAAGCCGCGAACACCGGCTTGATCGGCCAACCCTGGTCGCTCGGCGAGAAGGTTTATGCGCAGGCTTGGTTTCGTGACCCGCCGGCCCCGAAGACCACCAACCTCTCGGACGCGGTCGAGATGACCTACGTGCCGTGATCGCCGCGTCGCTCGCAGGCGCGTGATGCATGCGCGTGCGAGCACGAACACTCGAGGCCGGTCGCCTTCGTCGGGCGCCCGGCCTCGTTCGTTTGCGCCGCCTGACGCGGCGCCGCGTCAGCGCAGGATCGAGGGCGCCTCGCCGTGGAGTCGCTCGCCGCACCGCCGCGCGAAGTTCGCGAGCAACCGCGGTCCATGCGGCGTGAGGATCGACTCGGGATGGAACTGGACGCCCCAGCGCGGCAGTGCGACATGGCGCACTGCCATCACACGGCCGTCGAGGGTCCAGGCGCTGGCGACGAGCTCGCGCGGCAAGCTGCTGCGCAACGCGTGGAGCGAGTGGTACCGACCGACGTCGAACGGTGAGGGCACTCCTTCGAAGAGCTCCGAGCTGTCGTGCTCGCTGCGCGTCGCGCGGCCGTGGACGGGGCTCGCATCGCGTTCGACCACGCCGCCGCATTCGAGCACGAGCGCCTGGTGGCCCAGGCACACGCCGAGGATTGGCAACGTGTCGGGCGCGCTGCGGAGCAGCTCCGGGCAGATGCCCGAATCTTCGGGCCGTCCCGGGCCAGGGCTCAAGATCACGCCACACGCGCCCGACTCGAGCGCCGCGCGAGCGCTGAGCGCGTCGTTGCGCACGACGCGAACCTCCACGTCAAGGCTCACGAGCGCCTGGTGCAGATTCCAGGTGAACGAGTCGTAGTTGTCGACGAGCAGCAGCACGGCGCTAGAGCGTAGCGCGGCCGCATAAGCTGGGCAGCTGCATGTTCCAGCGCGTCCTGCTCTTCGTCCTCGCTCTGTTCGTTCCGACGGCGCCGCTCGCGGCGCAGGGTTCGCGCGCCGACTACGAGCGCGCCGCGTCGCTGGGCGAGCGCTGGCGCGGCGGGCTCATCAACGCGCGTGTCGACGTGCACTGGATCGACGGCGCGCCGCTGGCCTGGTTTCGCGACGAACGTCGCGAAGGACACGAGCACTGGCGGCTGGTCGACGCCGAGCGCGGCGTCGTGCGCAGCTTGTTCGACGAGCGCTTCGCCGCCGCGGCGCGGGAGCAAGGCTGGAGCGGAGAGCTCTCGCGCGTGGTCGCCTACGGGCGCGACGAGTTCGGCGCGCGACTGGGCGAGCGCGACGTCGTGTGGCGTCCGCTCAGCGGAGTGCTCGAACTCTCCCGGACGGCGCAGCGCACCAGCGAGCTGAGCGACGATCTGGGCCCGAGCGAAAACGGCGAGCCCTGCGCGGTGGAGTTCGTCAACGAACGCGGCGCGGCGGTGGAGCTGGTGTGGATCGACGGCGGCGGAGCGCGGCGCTCGTACGGCCGGCTCGAAGCGGGCGCGACGCGCGCGCAGAGCACCTACGACGGACACAACTGGCTGTTCCTGGATCTGGAAGGCCGCGAGCTCGGCGCAGCGCGTGCACGCGTCGGAACTCCGCGCATTCGCATCGGCGACGGCGCGCCGTTGCCGCCGCGCGAGGAGCGTTCGCGCGCTCCGCAGCCGGGTCGTTCACCGGATGGAACCGCGCTCGTGCGCGTGCGCGAGCACAACCTCGAGCTCGTGCGCGACGGCGGCGAGCCGCGGCGGCTCACGCACAACGGGCGCGAATCGGAGCGCTGGAGCGGACCGATCCAGTGGGCGCCGGATGCGTCGCACTTCGTCGCTTGGAAGCGCAAAGCGGGCGGCGACCGGCAGGTGCAACTTGTCGAGAGTTCGCCGCGCGATCAGCTGCAGCCCAAGTCGCGCAGTTATCCCTACCTCAAGCCGGGCGATCCGCTTCCCCAGGCGTTTCCGCATCTTTTCGACGCGGCAAGCGGCGCAGAGAAGCCGCTTTCGCGCGAGCTTTTCGACAATCCCTGGTCGATCGACGAGCTCGCCTGGGCGGACGACTCGCGCAGTTTTTCGTTCCTCTACAACCAGCGCGGCCATCGCGTGATGCGCTGGCTGCGTGTCGAGGCGCAGGATGGGTCCGTGCGCGCGCTGGTCGACGAAACCTGCGCGACGTTCTTCGACTACGCGCACAAGACCTTCGCGCACCGCGTGGACGGAGGGCGCGAGCTGCTGTGGATGAGCGAGCGCAGCGGTTGGAACCACATCTACCGCATCGACGCGGCGAGCGGAGCGGTGCTCGGCGCCGTGACGAGCGGCGAGTGGGTCGTGCGCAGCGTCGAGTCCGTCGACGATGCGCAGCGCACGCTGCTGCTGCGCGTGCGCGGCCGGCGCGCGGGCGAGAGCCCGTACCACGATCATTTCGTGCGCGTGAGCTACGACGGCGGCGCGCCCGTCGAGCTCACGCAGGGCGATGGTTCGCACGCCGTGACGTTTTCGCCCGACGGTCGCTTCTACGTCGATCGCTACTCGCGCGTCGACGCGCCGCCGGTGTGGGAACTGCGCAGGTCGAGCGACGGGGGGCTCGTGTGCGAGCTCGCGCGCGCGGACACGTCGCGCTTGCGTGAGCGAGGCTGGCGCGCGCCGCAACGTTTCGTCGCCAAGGGCCGCGACGGCGCAACGGACATCTGGGGTGTGGTGTTCCGGCCGATGAATTTCGATCCGGCGCGCAAGTACGCGCTGGTGGAGGAAATCTACGCCGGGCCGCACGACGCCCACGCGCCGGTCGAGTTCGCTGTGCGCCACGGGCACGCGCAGGAACTCGCGGAGCTGGGTTTCCTCGTCGTGCAACTCGATGGTCAGGGCACGAACTGGCGCTCGAAGGCGTTCCACGATGTCGCCTGGAAGAACCTCGCCGACGCGGGCTTTCCCGACCGGGTCGCATGGTTGCGTGCGCTCGCGGCGGCGCACCCCGAAGTGGATCTGGCGCGCGTGGGGATCTACGGCGGATCGGCGGGCGGGCAGAACGCGCTGCGCGCGCTGCTCGACCACGGCGACGTGTACCGCGCGGCCGTCGCCGACTGCGGTTGCCACGACAACCGCATGGACAAGGTGTGGTGGAACGAGCTGTGGATGAGCTGGCCCGTCGAGGCGCACTACGAGGCTTCGAGCAACGTCGCGCACGCGGCGCGGCTGCGCGGAGAGCTGCTCCTGATCGTGGGGGAGCTCGACGACAACGTCGATCCCAGTTCGACGCTGCAGGTCGTCGACGCGCTGATCCGCGCCGACAAGGACTTCGAGCTGCTCGTCATGCCGGGCGTCGGGCACGGCGCGGGTGGAACGCCGTACGGTTGGCGGCGGACGCAGGACTTCTTCGTGCGCAAGCTCTACGGGGTCGAACCGCGACGGCCCTGAAATGTCGGGCGGCGAGTCCCGATGGGTGGTGTAGCCGGCCGCACGGCCGATTTTCGCACTTCCATCGAGCTTCGCCATCCATGTCGCACCTCACTTCCTGCAGCTTTTTCCGCGCCCTGGGCGCCTCCATCCTGTGCGCGTCGAGCGCTTTCGCCGGCGGCGGCGCCAACGGCACGACCCAGCGCGTGAGCCTCACGAACCTCGGCCAGCAGGTTTTTGCGGCCTCCAGGGGCGCTTCGATTTCGCGCGACGGGCAGCGCATCGCCTTCGAAAGCGACGCAGCCCTCGTACCTGCGGACACCAACGGCCACACGGACATCTACGTGTTCGACCGCAGCAGCGGGACGTTGACGTTCGTCAGCTACACGTCGCTTGGCTTCTCTGCCAACGGACCGTCGCGCCACGTGTCGATCTCCGGCGACGGACGTTGGGTCGCGTACGAGACGCTGGCGAGCAACGTCAGCGGTTTGGACTTCAACGGCGATTGGGATGTGATGCTGCGCGACCTGCAGACCGGCGCGCTCGAGCGGGTCACCCAGTTGCCCAGCGAATTCGCCGCCGCGGACGAAGGCGGGCGTCGCCCGCACGTGTCGTTCGACGGTCGCTACGTGGTGTTCGACACCTACTCCGAGGACTACTCGGCGCTCGACGCCAACAGCGTTTTCGACGTCTACGTGCGCGACATGCAGCTCGACACGTTCACGCTCGTCTCCGTGGGCTTCTTCGCGCAGGGCAACGGCAGCTCCACGCACGCGCAGATCTCCGATAACGGCCGTTACGTCGTGTTCCACAGCGACGCGAGCAACTTCGCCTTCGGCGACACCAACGCGGAGTCGGACGTGTTCGTGCGCGACTTGCAGACCGGCGCGCTCACCCTCGTCAGCCGCGTTCCCGGCGGCGCGATCGGCAACGACGCTTCGTACGCGCCGACGCTCTCCGCCGACGGGCGCTACGTCGCGTTCAACACCTTCGCGACGAACTTCAAGGCCGGCGACGCGAACGGCGCGGAAGACGCTTTCGTGTTCGATCGCACCCTGAACGTGCTGAATCACGTCAGTGCAACGCCCAACGGCGCGTTCGCAAGCTCGGGCGGCGGCGATGCGTCGCTCTCCGCGGACGGCCAGTCGATCGCTTTCGTGAGTTCCGCGCCCGAGCTGATCGGCGGCGGTCCGGCATTCCTCGCGGTGTACGTGCGTGAACTGAACTCGGGCGTCACGCGCTTGGCGTCGCGCGCGAGCGGCATCGCCGCGTTGCCCAACGGCGCGAGCTACCGGCCGAGCCTCAACGGCGATGGCTCCGTGGTCGCCTTCGACTCCGTTGCGACCAACCTCGTCGCGGGGGACGTCAACCTGCAAGGCGACGTGTTCGTGCGCACGCTCTACGCCGATCCGCTCACGTACTGCACCTCCTCGCTGACCAGCGGCGGTTGCGAGCCGAGCATGAGCTCCGTGGGCCTGCCGCGTGTGAGCCAGAACGCCGGGTTCCTCGTGGGCTGCAGCGACGTGCCCAACAACAAGTTCGGCCTGTTCTTCTACGGCTTCGGCGGTCGTCAAGCCGTGCCCTTCGGCGGCGGAACGTTCTGCATGCTGACGCCGGTGGTGCGCACCCCGGTGACCAACTCGGGCGGCAATCCGGTCAGCGTGAACGACTGCTCCGGGCAGTACGCGATCGACTTCAACGCCTACGCCAAGGGCTTGCTCGGCGTCGCGCCGCATCCGGCGCTGAACATCGTCGGCCAGCGTGTTGCGGTGCAGTGCTGGGGCCGCGATCCGCAGGGCGCGGTGGCCACGACGTTCCTCAGCGATGCGCTGGAGTTCGTCGTGGGCCCCTGACGCGGCGACCGGCGTTCTGAGCCTGCGCGGGCGCGGTGCGGCGTTGCTGCATCGCGCCCGCGCGCCGTTTCGGGCCCGCACCTCGCGCAGTGCGATTCCCAGTCCTTCGCCGGCGCGAGCGCGAAACACGAACGGGTCAGTCCCGATGGAAGCGTGGGCGCGGCGTATCTGCCGCTCACGCCCGTGACCTGCTCAGTCCCCATTCACTCCAAGGGTTCCATCTCCATGTCGCACTCCATGCTCCGAACCGTGCTTGCCACCACCTGCACCTGCGCGCTCGTCGCCGGCCTCGTCTCGGCCGCGGGCGGAACCAATGGCGTAACCGAGCGCATCAGCCTCGACTCCGCCGGTCAGCAGGTCCTCCAGGGCGCCTACGAGCCTTCGATCTCGCGCGACGGCCAGCGGATCGCGTTCCAGACCTCGGCGGCTCTGCTGCCGACGGACACCAACGGCCACACCGACATCTACGTCTACGATCGAAGCCTCGATCAACTCCTCCTCGCCAGCACGTCGGCGGCCGGCTCGCTGGGCAACGGGACGTCCTTTGACGCCGCGATCTCCGGGGACGGTCGTTGGGTGGCGTTCGCCACGCACGCGACGAACTTTGTCGGGTTCGATCTCAACGGCGAATCGGACGTGATGCTCAAGGACCTGCTCACGGGTGCGCTGACGCGCGTGAGCTCCAGTCCGGGCAGCGCGTTCGCGGGATCGGGCGAGTCGCGCAAGCCGGCGGTGTCGTACGACGGGCGCTACGTGGCCTTCCACACCACGAGCAACCAGTACTCGCCGCAGGACACCAACGCGACGCTCGACGTGTACGTGCGCGACTTCCAGAACGGCTCGTTCCAATTGGTTTCGCGCGGTCTGGCGGGGGCGGCGGCCGACAGCTCGGCCAGCAGTGCGAGCATTTCCGACGACGGCCGCTTCATCGCGTTCCAGAGCACGGCCACCAACCTTGTCGCGGGCGACACCAACGGAGAGTGCGACGTGTTCGTGCGCGACATGTGGGGCGGGCTGGGCACGATGCTCGTCAGCCGCGTGCCGCTGGGAGCGCTCGGCAACGACGAGTCCTGGCAGCCTTCGATCTCTGCGAGCGGCCGCTACGTGGCCTTCACCACGCGCGCGACGAACTTCGTGTTCGGTGACACCAACGGCTCCTCCGAGGTGTACCTCGTCGACCGGAGCTTGAACGTGCTACGGCACGTGAGCGGCGCGCACGGCGGCGGCTTCAGCGGCTTCGGCCACTCGTTCGAGCCGAGTGTCTCCGGCGATGGCCGCTTCGTCGCCTTCACGAGTTCGGCCCCGAACCTCGCTTCGGTCGGCAGCACGTTCCAGTCGAGCTACGTGCGCGACATGACGCGTGGCGAGACCTACTACGTCTCGAGCGCCAGCGGGCCGGCGGTCGGCGGCGACGGGGCCTCGCTGCGGCCGTGCCTCAACGCGGATGGCTCGCTCGTCGCGTTCCATTCCTCGGCGGCGAACCTCGTGCCGGGCGACACCAACGATCGCACGGACGTGTTCCTGCGCACGCTGTACGCCGACCCGCTCACGTACTGCAGCTCCTCGCTGACCAGCGGCGGCTGCGAGCCGAGCATGAGCTCCGTCGGCCTGCCGCGCGTGAGCCAGAACGTTGGATTCGTCGTGACGTGCGACGACGTGCCCAACAACAAATTCGGCCTGTTTTTCTATGGTTTCGGCGGACGCCAAGCTGTTCCCTTCGGCGGCGGCACGTTCTGCATGCTGACGCCGGTGGTGCGCACGCCGGTGATGAACTCGGGCGGCAATCCGGTGAGCGTGAGTGACTGCTCGGGGCACTACGCGCTCGACTTCAACGCGTACTCCAAGGGCCTGCTCGGCGTGGCGCCGCATCCGGCCCTGAACATCGTCGGACAGCGCGTCGACGTGCAGTGCTGGGGCCGCGATCCGCAGGGCGTGGTCGCGACGACGTTCCTCAGCGATGCGCTGGAGTTCGTCGTCGGTCCCTGAACGTTGCGGAACACCGTGACGGCGATACTTCGGCCTTCAAGCGGCCCCGCGCGACGACTCGCGCGGGGCCGCTTTCGTTCTTCGTCCGTGGCGCGGCGCGCACGGTTTTGCGAAGCCCGCGAAATGGCGCCGCCGAAGTTCCGCTGAGTGGGGCACGCGGCCAGTCGTCGACTGGCGCGCTCCCTGCCTCCCCGACTTCAACCTTCGCACTCCATCATGAAGCCTGCCCTTGTGATCCTTCCCTGTCTGTCCCTCGCTGTGTTCGCATTGTCGAATTCCGCACTCGCGCAAAGCGCCGCCGGCTCCAACGGCGAAACCGGGCTGATCAGCCGCGACAGCTTCGGGTTCTTTCCCACCGAGAGCTCGCTGCGTCCTTCGTTGTCGCGCGACGGCCGCTATATCGCCTTCGAGTCCGACGCCGCGTTGCTCCCGATCGACCTCAACGGTCACAAGGACATCTACGTCCTCGACCGTCAGACGAACACGTTGACCTTGGCGAGCCGCACGAGCGGCGGCCTCAACGGCAACGATGACAGCTTCGACGCCCACATCAGCGGCGACGGTCGCCATGTGGCGTTCACGACGCATGCCACCAACCTCGTCGGGCTCGACGGGAACGCGAACACGGATGTGCTCGTCAAGAACCTGAACACAGGATTGCTCCTGCGCGTGAGCACTCCGACCGGCGGCGTTGCCGCGGCGAACGGCGCGTCTTCGGGCGCGTCCGTCTCGTTCGACGGCCGCTACGTCGCGTTCCAGAGCAGTGCGGACGATCTCGACCCGCTCGTCGTGAACGCCTTCGTCGACGTGTTCGTGCGCGACATGCAGACCGGCGTCGTGTCGTGCGCCTCGCGCAGCCTGCTCGGCGGCGCCGCGAACGGCCATTCGTCGGTGGCTTCGATCTCCGACGACGGTGCGTGGCTCGCGTTCCAGACCGCCGCGAGC
The DNA here is from genome assembly GCA_016795325.1 of Planctomycetota bacterium. Taxonomy (GTDB): domain Bacteria; phylum Planctomycetota; class UBA1135; order UBA1135; genus WYBT01. The sequence goes on along the minus strand of JAEUHY010000024.1, from coordinate 18,955 downwards.
AACCAGACGCTCGGGGATTTCAACGGAGCGCAGGACGTGGTCGTGCGCAGCCTGTTCGGCGGCGGAATCAGCCGGGTCAGCGTCAGCACGGGCGGCTCTGCAGGCAACGACGACTCCTATGCGCCGTCGATCTCCGCGGACGGCCGCTACGTCGCATTCCTCAGCGAAGCTTCGAACTTCGTCGCCGACGGCAACGGGACGACCGACGCGTTCGTGCACGACCGCCAGAGCGACACGACGCTGCTCGTCAGCCGCGCCGCCGACGGCGATCCGAGCGACGGGGCGTCGACGAACGTGGCGATCTCCGGTGACGGCCGCAGCGTCGCGTTCGTGAACTCGGAAGGCGACATCACGCCCGACGGCGCGGCGTTCACGGCTGTCTACGTGCGCAACCTCGATCGCAACACTTCGCACCTGGTCTCGCGCGCCACCGGCACGAGCGGTCAGCCGAACAGCTGGTCGAGCCGTCCGGCGCTGGCGCAGAGCGGCGGACTCGTGGCCTTTGACTCCGCGGCGACCAACCTCGTCCCCGGCGACATCAACAGCGAGAGCGACGTGTTCCTGCGCGTGATGCAGCCCAACCCCGTCGTCTACTGCACCTCGTCGACCACGAGCGCCGGTTGCACGCCGACGCTCAGCGGCTTGGGCTGGCCGCGCGTGAGCCAGAACTCGGGCTTCGTCGTGACCTGCGACGACGCGCCGAACAACAAGGCCGGTCTCCTGTTCTTCAGCCTCGGCGGCCGCCTCTCCGTGCCGTTCGGCGCCGGCACGTTCTGCGTGGCGACGCCCGTGGTGCGCACGCCGGTCGCCAACTCTGGCGGCAATCCGCCGACCGTGAGCGACTGTTCCGGCCAGTTCAGCCTCGATCTGAACGCCTACTCCAAGGGCCTGCTCGGCGTCAGCGCTCCCCTGGAGCTCACGCAGATCGGGCAGCGCGTGAACGTGCAGTACTGGGGCCGCGATCCCCAGGGCGCGATCGCCACGACCTTCCTCAGCGACGCGCTGGAGTACTTCGTCGGACCGTGAACGCGTTCATTCGTCCGCGTTGACGATCTCGGCCAGGCGAGCGAGGGCGCGGTGCAGCACGATGCGCACCGCGTTCTCGCTCTTGCCGACCTGCTCGGCGATCTGCGCCCGCGAAAGCCCGACCACATGCGCCAGCGTCACGATCTCGCGTTGCTCCTCGGTGAGCGCGTCGAAGGCCCGCTCGAGTTGTTCGACCTCGTCGCGCAACAGCGCGCGCCGGCTCGGGCTCGAGAAGCGGCGATAGCAGTTCGCCAGCTGCTCGTCCTGCACGCCCGCCTCGCTCGCCAGACGTTCCTCGCGCGCCGCGGCGCGCTTCTGCGCGGCGTAGTGATCGGCGCGGTCGGCGATCTTGCGCTGCGCCGTCACGAACAGCCATCGCCGGAAGGCGCTCTCGTCGGGGAACTGGAAACGCTCGAGGTGGGTGAGCACCTCGCGGCAAGTCGACTGCACGAGATCGGAGGTCGACTCGCGGCGCCGCAGCGCGTCGCCGGCGCGCAGGCGCACGAAGGCCCGCAACTCGGGCAGGTGCCGCTCGATCAGCGCGTCGACGGCCGCTCGATCGCCGGCCGCAGCACGCTGGGCGAGCTCCGAGCTATTCTCGCTGGTGTGGTCGTCAGGTTGATCCATGGTGCCGCCCTGCGCTGCGCAAGAAGTGTAGACGTTCGGAGTTCCACGTGAGCCCTACGGACGATACGGCGCCCAGTCCGCTCGAAGAACTCGTGTCCGAGGCGCTCGCACGCATCGAGCGCGAAGGGCCGCAGGCGCTCGAGGCGTTCCTGGAGGAGCATGCTGCGCACGCCGAGAAGTTGCGCAAGCGCCTGAAGTGGCTCGTCGAACTGGGCTTCGCGCAGTCGGGCGTCGAGGCTGCGTCGCCTCCCGCACGCCTGGGCGACTTCGACTTGTTCGAACCGCTCGGACAGGGCGGCATGGGCGTGGTCTACCGCGCACGCCAGCGATCACTCGACCGCGAAGTCGCGCTCAAGGTCGTGCGGCCCGAACAGTTGTTGTTCCCAGGTCAACGCGAGCGCTTCCGCCGCGAAGTGGCGGTGGTCGCGAGCCTCTCGCACCCCGGCATCGTGCCGGTGTACGCGGTCGGCGAGCAGAACGGCGCGCCCTACTTCGCGATGGAGCGTGTGCGCGGCGCGACGCTCGGTCAGGTGCTCGATCGACTCGCGGCGACGCCGGTGGCCGAGCGCAGCGGCGCCCACCTGCTCGACGCGCTCGATGCGCTCGGCGCCGATGCGAGCGAGCCGGCCTCCGCGCTGTTCGACGGTCCCTGGCCCACGGTCTGCGCCCGCATCGTGCGCGAAGCGGCGGAAGCGCTCGAGCACGCTCACCGTCGCGGCGTGCTGCACCGCGACGTCAAACCTTCGAACCTGATGGTGACGCGCGGCGGCCGCGTGCTGCTCGTCGACTTTGGCCTGGCGAGCGACGTCGACAGCCGCGTCGCACCCGCGGGCGAGCGGCTCACCCGCACCGGGTTGCGCGTGGGGACTGCGGTGTACATGTCTCCGGAGCAGCTGCGCGGAGAGCGCGGGCTCGACGCGCGCAGCGACGTGTACTCGCTGGGCGTCACGCTCTACGAGCTGCTCTCCGGCCGCTTGCCGTTCGACGCGCCCTCGCAGGCCCAGCGCATCGCCGGCGCGCCGACGCCGTTGCCGCATGACCTGCGGCGCAACGACCCGCGCATCGCGCGCGAACTCGAGAGCGTCGTGCAGGCCGCCGCCGCGCCCGCGCGCGAGGAGCGCTACGCCAGCGCCGCGGACTTCGCGCGCGACCTGTCGAACGTGCTCGAGGGCCGGCCCGTGGAAGCGCGGCGCGTCAGCGCCTGGCGCACGTTCGCGCTCTGGGTGCGGCGCCATCCGGCGGCGTCGATCGCCGCCGTGCTCGCACTCAGCGCCCCGAGCTTCGTCGCTTGGCGCGAGTGGCGCGCACGCGACGCGATCGCAGCCAAAAACGTCGAGATCGAGGCCGGCGCACGCGAGCTCGCAGCGGCGCTTGCAGGCGTGACCAACGAGCGCGATGCGAAGAACGAGGCGCTCGGGCGTGCGCAGCGCAACCTCGCCTTCGCGAGCGAAGCGATCGAACGCCTGCTGTCGCGCGTGGGCGGCGAAGTGCTCGTCGACACGCCGCGGACGGCCGGCGTGCGGCGCGAGTTGCTGCGCGATGCGCTCGAGCTCGAAGAGCGCTTGCTCGCGGAGCCCGCAGCGACGCGCGAGCAGCACTTGGCGCACGCGGCGACGCTCGGCCGCAGCGCGGGGATCCGCGCCGAGCTCGGCGAGTTTGCGGCGGCGCTCGAGCTGCTCGAGCGCCAAGCCCGGATCCTCGACGAACAGATCGCCGCGGGGCCCGACCTCGAGCTCGAGCTGCGGCGCTTGAACGTCGCGATCCGCACTGCGGAAGCGCGCAGGCTCACGGGCGACCTCGACACGGCACGTTCGCTGGCGCAGTCCGCGATCGACGAGGCCGAGCGGCTGCGCCCGCTCGCGCGCGACGAGAACTATGTGCGGCCCGTGTGCGCAGCAGCGCGCCTGGAGCTCGCCACGTGCCTCGCCGCGAAACGCGTGGCGGCTGGGCGCACCGAGCTGCTCACCAGCGCCGCGCGCGATCTCGATGTGCTCGCCGCGCTGCCGGACGCGCCCTGGAAGGTGCGCTACGACCTCGCTCGCACGCAGCAGGAACTCGGTTCGTCTCCGCACACGCTGGTGGGGCTCGAGTCGAAGGTGCGCGACCCCAGGGAAGACCTGCGCTGGCTCGAACTTGCGTTGGAGCGTTTCGAGGAACTCGCGCGCGAGCGCCCCGAGGCGTCGAGCGCCGCGCGGCGTGCAGCGGAGGTGCGCGTCGAGATGGCGACGCGTCGCACGCAACTGCGCGAGTTCGACGCGGCCCAGCGCGACTATGAGGCGGCGATCGTCGAGTTCGAGCGTCTGCGCAGTGAATTCCCCGCTCAAGTCGGCTACTACGACGCGCTTTCGGGCGCGCTCTACAACTGCAGCCTGCTGGCCGCGATGCGCAACGATGGCGAGCGGCGGCTCACGCTCCTCGAGCGCGCCGAAGCCGTATTGCAGGCGTTGTCGGAGCGCGCTCCGCTCACGCCGCGTCAGGCGCGCACCCGCGTGCTGGTGCTGGCGCAGATCGGTGATGCGCTCGCCGCTGGCGAGCCGTCGGCCGGTGCGTTCGAACGAGCGCTCGCTCTGGGCGAGTCGCTGTTCGAGCACGATCGCGACGGCACGTTGCGGATCGCGCTCGCCTGGGCCGCATCGCGCCTTGCGGGTGTGCGCCTGGCCGCGGGACAGAACGAGTTGTGCGCGGAGGCGGCCGAGCGGCTCGCGGCGCTGAGCGCGCGGCACATCGACCAAGTGTGGGCGGCGTCGTGGCTGGCGCAGTGTTCGGCCGCGTCGAACGCGAGCGAAGCGGATGCGTCGCGCTGGCGCGAGCGCGCGTTCGTGTTGCTCGAGCAACTCGCGCGCTCCGGCGCCGTCGACGCCGCCGCGCGACGCGAACTCGACGATCCGATCTTCGCGGCGCTGCGCTCCGATCCGCGCTTCGACGCGCTCCGCGCGACGCTCGGCGGCGGGCGCTGAGCGTCGGCCGCGAACCGCATTCAGCGGCGGCGGAAGCGCAGCAGGTAGTTCTCCTTGAGTCCCGGCGGCGTGTCGACGGCTTCGAGCGTGAAGCCGGCGGCTTGAATCTCCGCGCTGAACACGTCTTGTCCGGCGCGCACGTGGTTGAGCGTCCATTCGCGCGTGACGCCTTCGATGCGGTGGAAGTCGATCACGATCAGCGTCCCGCCCGGCCGCAGCGCGCGGTGCAGCGAAGCGAGCGTCGCGGTGGGGAACTCGAAGTGGTGGTAGGTGTCGCAGACGAAGGCGACATCGATCGACTGCGGCGGGAGGCGCACATCGTCTTCGGCGCACTGCACGCCCACCACGTGCGCCAAGCCGCGCTCGGCGGCCGTGGTCTGGATGCGTTCGACGAACGGCGCCGCGATGTCGACCGCGTAGACCTTGCCCTTGGCGCCGACGGCGTCAGCGAAGAGATACGTGTAGAGGCCCGTGCCTGCTCCGATGTCGGCGACCGCCTGGCCGGGCTTCAACGCAACCCGCTCGAGGATCGCCGCCCGTTCGGAGTAGATCTCGCGGCTCTCGGTCTCGAAGCGTTCGACGTAACGCTCGACGTTCAGCGCCGGATCGAGGAAGTCCTTGTTGATGCCGGGCTTGACGCTTTCGCCGCGCGCCGGCGCGCTGGCGGCGCGCTCCGTCGCGCAACCGGCGGGCAGGCTGCACAGCGCCGCGAGCATCAGGCCGAAGGAGAGCGGCAGAGAGTGCGAACTGGTGCGCGTGCGTGTGATCATCGCGCCAGGATGAGACCACGCGCTGTCCAGCGCAATGCGCTCGACAGCGCACTTCCGCATCGAACCCGGGAGCTCGGGCCTGCGCGCGCGCGGCGCATTCCGCCCGTGGCGCAAGGACGATGGGCGGAAGAGCTGCCGCGACGGACTCGCGTTCGCCGACGAAGCGAGCCGCCCGCGCCGCGCTGCGCGAGCATCGTGTGCTTGGCCCAGCGTCGCGCGTCCGGCATCCTCGGCGGCGGATGGAGAACCACGATCTGCTGCGCGACTTGCTGCTCGTGTTGAGCGCCTCGATCGTCGTCGTCCTCGCGCTCCACCGCCTGCGACTGCCGACGATCGCGGGCTTGCTCGTCGCCGGCGCCGCGATCGGACCGAGCGGTCTGGGCTGGATCGAACAGACGCGCGCCGTGGCCGAGCTGGCCGAGGTCGGCGTCGTGCTGCTGCTGTTCTCGATCGGACTGGAGTTCTCGCTCGCGAGCTTGCGCCGCATCGCACGCATGGTCGCCGTCGGCGGCGCGCTGCAAGTGAGCTTCACGCTGGCGGCGACCTACGCCGTCGCGCTCGCCTTCGGACGCTCGCACGAACACGCGCTGTTCTTCGGCTTTCTCGCGGCCCTGTCGAGCACCGCGATCGTGCTGCGCGGCCTCGCGGAACGCCGCGAAGTGGAAGCTCCGCACGGGCGGCTGATCGTCGGCGTGCTGCTCTTCCAGGACCTGTGCGTGGTGCCGATGATGCTCGTCACGCCGATGCTCGCCGCGGGCGAGGCCAAACTCGGCGCCGTGGCGCTCGCGCTCGGCAAGGCGCTGGCCGTGATGGCGGGCACGATCGTCCTCGCGCGCTTCGTCGTTCCGCCGGTGTTCCGCGCGGTGGCGCGCACCCAGCGGCGCGACGTGTTCCTTCTCGCCGTCGTGCTGGTGTGTGCGTCGATCGCCTGGGCGACGGCGCAGGTCGGTCTCTCGCTCGCGCTCGGCGCGTTCCTCGCCGGAGTGGTGCTCGCCGACAGCGAGTTCAGCCACCAGGCGCTTTCGGACGTGCTGCCGCTGCGCGACCTGTTTACGAGCTTGTTCTTCGTCTCGGTCGGGACGCTGCTCGACCTCGAGTTGCTCGCGCGCGAGCCGCTGCTGGTGTTCGGACTCGCGGCGCTGCTCCTGCTCGGCAAGTTCGCCCTCGCAGCGCTCGCTGCGGTGCTCATGCGCTTGCCCTTGCGTGTGGCGCTGCTCTCCGGCGCCGCGCTCGCGCAGGTCGGCGAGTTCAGTTTCGTGCTCGCCGACCTGGGCGGCGACCTGGGACTGCTGAGCGAGGCGGAGCGCGCGTTGTTCCTCGGTGCGAGCGTGCTGACGATGCTCGTCACGCCGGGCCTCTTGCGCTTGGGGCCGCACCTTGCGGCTGGCGCCGCGGCGCTCCAGCGCGTCGACCGGCTGCTCGGTGTGCGCGACGACGACGTGCTGCACGCGCCGACGAGCCGCGGCGGCCACGTGGTCGTGCTCGGCTACGGAGTGGGCGGTGCGCTGCTCGCCCGCGCGCTGCGCGCCGCGCAGATCGAATCCGTGATCGTCGACCTCGACCTCGAGCGCGTGCGTTCCGGACGCGCGGCGGGCGAGTCGATCGGCTACGGCGACGCGACGAGCGCGGAGATCCTCGAGCACGTCGGCGTGGCGCGCTCCTCGCGCGTAGCCGTGATGTTGAACGATCCACAGGCCGCGCACCGCGCCATCCGCGCCGTGCGCAGCCTCGCGCCGAACACGCCCATCTACGCCCGCGCGCATGACTTGGTCGAACGCGAGCGCCTGCTCGCGGCCGGCGCCACGCACGTCGCGGCGCAGGAGGTCGAGGCGTCGTTGCAGGTGCTCGAGGAACTGCTGCGCGACTTGCGCACCGAGCCCGTCGAACTCCAAGCCGCGCTCGCCGCCGCCCGCGCGGAGGTCGAACGGCGTTGAGTCTAAGTTCTCGCCGACGGGCGCAGCGGGTAGAACCTTCGGCTGCCATGACCGCGCGCATCGGAACCGAACTCGACGAGGCCGTGCGTCGGCTGCGCGCCGGCGAGTTGGTCGCGATCCCGACGGAGACGGTCTACGGACTGGCGGCCAACGCGCTCGACGAGCGCGCCTGCCTGCGCATCTTCGAGGCCAAACGGCGCCCCGCCTTCGACCCGCTGATCGTGCACGTGCGTTCCGCCGAGCACGCCCGCGAGTTCGTGCGCGAGTTGCCCGCCGACGCCGAGCGCCTGATGCGCGCGTTCTGGCCCGGGCCGCTGACGCTCGTGCTGCCCAAGCGCGAGCTCGTGCCCGACATCGTCACCAGCGGCCTCGACACCGTCGCCGTGCGCGCGCCCGCGCATCCGCTCACGGCGCAGTTGCTCGCGCGGCTCGAGTTTCCGCTGGCCGCGCCGAGCGCCAACTTGTTCGGCCGCATGAGCCCGACGCGCGCCGAGGATGTCGTCGAACAGCTCGGTGACGAGCTCGAGTACGTGCTCGACGGCGGGCCGTGCGAAGTCGGCGTCGAGAGCACGATCCTCGGCTGGGAAGAGGGGCGTTGCGTGCTCTACCGACCCGGCGGAACGCCGCTCGAGTTGCTCGAGCCTTTGATCGGTCCCGTGCGTGTCGCGTCGCAGCACTCGGAGCACGCGCCACGCGTGGCCGCCGCCGCGCCGGGCATGCTCGCCGCGCACTACGCGCCGCGCACTCCGCTCGTGATCGAAGCGAACGCGGCTCATCCGCTCGCTGCGGGCGAGGCGCTGCTCGCCTTCCGCCACGCTCGTCCCGCGCATGCCTGCGAAGTGTTGTCCGCCACGGGCGATCTGCGCGAAGCCGCCAGCCGCTTGTTCGCTGCGCTGCGCCGCCTCGACCGCGCCGGCGCCACGCGCATCGTGGCTGAACTCGCGCCCGAGCGCGGGCTCGGACGTGCGATCAACGATCGCTTGCGCCGCGCGGCCGCCGCGAGCACTTGAGATAAAGATCGATGGGGGTTAACCCTGGCGCGAAATCCGCCGTTTGGCCCGCCATTCGAGTCCCCTGCATGCGCTCCACCCTCGCACTCGTGTCCGTACTGTTCGTCGTCGGCTGCGCTGCACCCCGCATCGAGCAAGACTGCACGCAGTTCGGCGCCGTCGAAGCGCCGGCCAAGTACACCTGGCTGAGCGCAGCGCCGAGCCACGCCGACACGCTCGCGCCTGCGCCGGGACAGATGCAGATCGACGATCCTGGCTTGCTCGAAGAGGTGCGGCTGCTCGCCGACGAACAATTCACGGCGCGCGACTTCACGCTCGCCGTCCCCATCCAGGAGGCGCGCTACATCGCGGTGCCGCGCGTGTGGGTCGAGGTGCACGAGGAGTGGCACGACCCGCTGTTCTCCGCCTCGAACGTCGCGCGCTTCGAGCGCGGCGGCGTCGGCATCGATCTCTACGACGCGAAGTCGGGCCAGCGCGTGTGGTGCGGCGGCGCGAGCACGCGCTTGCGTGACGTGGCGCTGGGCTACGGCGTCAAGCTGCGCCGCTACGCGCTGACCGGCGAAGAGCGCGCCTGGCAGATCCCGGCCAAGGTCGACGCGCTGTTCAAGCGCTTTCCGATCGAGCGCCCGTAGCGCGGGCGACTCAACCCGCGGCGGCGATGGGGGACCGGTGAGCCGAGCGGACGACCACGAGCGCGCCGCTAACGCAGGTTCGGCTCTCGGGCGAGCAGCGTGCTCGGCGGCGCGACCGGCAGCGGCTCCGGCGCGGCCCGAGCTGTTCGCGAGCGCACCCCGAAAGTTGTTGCGGAGCGGCGCGCGCACGCGCGGTCGGGGGTCCGAAGTGAGCGGGGGACTTGGCTCACGACCATCGGGTCGGCGAGGTCGGCCCTGGTTCGCTCTGCGTGGGCTGGCAGAAGCCGTCCACGGCAAGCGCCTCGCGGGGTGGGCCTACCGAACGGTTGCCCCGCGACGACTCACACCCACTCCGCGCACAGGAGCTCCGCCTGGGCGAGCACCGTCTTCACCGCGTCTTCCTGGAGGTCCGGCGGATAGCCGTGCTTGTTCAAGATCCGCTTGACCATGACCTTGATCTTCGCCCGTGCGCTCTCGCGCACGGTCCAGTCGATGCTCACGCTCTTCTTCACCTGGGTGATGAGCTCCGCGGCGATGACCCTGAGCTTCGCGTCGCCCATCGCGGTCACGGCGGAGTCGTTCGCGGCGAGGGCGTCGTAGAAGGCCTTCTCGTCGTCCGTCAGGCCCATCTCCTGACCGGCCTTGGTTGCGGCGTCGAGCTCCTTGGCGAGTTGGATCAGCTCCTCGATGACCTGCATCGTGCTGATGGCGCGGTTGTGGTATGCGTTGAGCGTCTTCTTGAGCTTCTCGCTGAAGACTTGGGCCTGCACGACGTTGCGCTTGGAGCGGACCTTGAGTTCGTCCTTGAGCAGCTTCTCCAGCAACTCCGCGGCGACGTTCTTGTGCTTGAGGCCGCGCACTTCGGCGAGGAACTGGTCGCTCAGGATGCTGATGTCCGGTTTGGATAGCCCGGCGGCGGTGAACACGTCGATCACCTGACCTTCGGTGGTGATGGCCTTGCTCACGAGCTGACGGATGGCGGCGTCGATCTGCTCGGGCGTCTTGCGGCTCGTGCCGCTCTGCTTGCTCAGCGCGGCTTGCAGGGCTTGGAAGAAGCTCACGTCGTCGCGGATCGCCGTGGCTTCATCGCTCGCGGCGCACAGGGCGAAGGCCCGGGAGAGTTCCGTAACCACCTGCACCCAACGCTGCTTGCCGTCTTCCTGTTCGAGGATGTGCTCCTGGCCGGCGGGGATGAGCGCGAGGCGCTCGGCTGGTTTGCCGCTGGTCCACTTGTCCCACTTGAAGCCGTGCATCAAGTCGCACGCGACGCCGTGCTTCTCCAGCATCACGGCGACGGCCTGGGCGGTGTCGAAGGTCGGGTTCCCCTTGCCGCCGCTCTCGGTGTAGTCGGCAAGTGCATGCTTGAGCTGGTCGGCGAGGCCGAGGTAATCCACCACCAGCCCGCCGGGCTTGTCGCGGAAGACGCGGTTCACGCGGGCGATGGCCTGCATCAGACCGTGGCCCTGCATCGGCTTGTCCGCGTACATCGTGTGCAGGCAGGGCGCGTCGAAGCCGGTCAGCCACATGTCGCGCACGATCACGATCTTGAACGGGTCCTTGGCGTCCTTGAAGAGGTTCGCCAGCTTGCGCCGCGCTTCCTTGTTGCCGATGTGCTTCTGCCACTCGGGACCGTCTTCCGCGCTGCCGGTCATCACCACCTTCAGCGTTTCCTCCGCCCATGCGGGCCGCAGCGCGATGAGCGCGTTGTAGAGCTCCACGCAGATGCGGCGGCTCATGCAGACGATCATCGCCTTGCCGTCCATCGCCTCCACGCGCTTCTCGAAGTGCGCCACCAAGTCGGCGGCCACGAGCGCGATGCGTTTGGGATCGCCCACCAACGCCTCCAGCGCTGCCCACTTCGTCTTGAGCTTCTCCTTCTTCGTCAGCTCCTCGCCTTCGGTGATCTCCTCGAACTCCGCGTCGAGCTTGGGCAACTCGGCGGCGTTCAGGCTCAGTTTGGAGATCCGGCTCTCGTAGTAAATCGGCACCGTGGCCTTGTCGGCGACGGCTCGCTGGATGTCGTAGATGCTGATGTACTCACCGAAGACCGCCCGCGTGTTCGCGTCTGTCTTCTCGATCGGCGTGCCGGTGAAGCCGATGAACGACGCGTTGGGCAAGGCGTCGCGCAGGTTGCTGGCGAAGCCGTAGGACATCTCGCCGGTCTTTTCATTCACCTTGCCGCCGAATCCGTACTGGCTGCGGTGCGCTTCATCCGCGATGACCACGATGTTCTGCCTCGCGCTCAAGCAGGGCATCGCCTCGCCCCCGCCTTCACCTTTCGGCGGCACGAACTTGTGGATGGTGGTGAACACCACGCCGCCGCTCGCCCGGTTCAGCAGCTCGCGCAAATGCTCGCGCCCGCGCGCCTGCACCGGCGTCTGGCCGAGGATGTCCGCACAGCGTTGGAACTGGCCGAAGAGTTGGTCGTCGAGATCGTTGCGATCGGTCAGCACCACCAACGTCGGGTTCTGCATCGCCGGATGCCGCACCACGCGCGCCGCGTAGAAGAGCATCGAGAAGCTCTTGCCGCTGCCCTGCGTGTGCCACACCACGCCCGCGCGACGGTCGCCCGGCTTGCCGCCGCGTTGACGCCCGGACCAGTACGTGCCCGCCTCCTCGCGCACGACGCTGCCGGGCTCGGTCATGCCGCTGGCGCGCACCGTTTCCTCCACCGCAGCATTCACCGCGTGGAACTGGTGGTAGCCCGCGATGATCTTGTGCAGCGCACCGGAGTCCGGGTCTTCCTCGAAGACGATGAAGTGGTGTAGCAGGTCGAGGAACCGCCGCCGCTCGAACACCCCGCGCACGAGCACTTCCAGCTCGAGCGCCGACTTCGGCGCATCGCCCTCGCCATCGATCGTGCGCCAGACCTTGAACCACTCCTGGTTCGCCGTCACCGAACCCATGCGCGCCTGCAAGCCATCGCTCACCACCAGCGCCGCGTTGTAGTGCAGCAGCGAGGCGATCTCCGCCTTGTAGGTTTGCAGCTGCGCGTAAGCGCTCCAGATCGTCGCCTCCTCATCCGCCGCGTTCTTCAGCTCGATCAGTCCCAGCGGCAGCCCGTTGACGAACACCACGAGGTCCGGCCGCCGGTTGTGCTGCCCCTCGATGACCGTGAACTGGTTGACGACCAGCCAGTCGTTCGCGTCGACCTCACCGAACGCGACCAGCCGCACATGATCGCCCGCGATGCTGCCATCGGGCCGGGGATACTCCACCGGCGCCCCGTCGCGCAGCATCCGGTGAAAAGCGCGGTTCGTCTGCGTGAGCGATGGCGTCCCCACCCGCAGCACCTTGCGCAACGCCTCCTCCCGCGCGTCCTCGGGAATGGCGGGGTTCAGTCGCCAGAGGGCCTCGCGCAAGCGCCCGACCAGCACGACCTCACCGAACGAATCCCGCTCCGCCGCCGCTTCACCGGGCGCGAGCTGCGGCCCGTGTCCGACCGCATAGCCCAGCTCCCCGAACCACTCGAGGGCGGCGTCTTCGACGATGGACTCGTTGAGGCTCAAGATACTGTTCCGACTCGGCGTTAAGCTCGCTCGTAGGGGTAAACGTTCTTGAAGTTCCGGTTGAGGTAGGAACCCACAGACGACGCCGTTCGCAGGTTCTCGAATTCGTGCTCCGGAACGCCCTTGTACGCGTATGTCGAACCGTTCAGAAATTGAACGTAGACAGCTTGATTCGCTGCGTCATAGCCGACTGCTGCGATGTTTGATGAATTGACGGGTTTCATATCAGGCATTGACATACGATCTCCTTAGTTGAATGACTGGTTTCTCCAGTTGCGGACGCTAGTCTCGTATACAGCAACATCGGGCTGGGGATTTGCCCACAGCTTCGAGGCTATTGGGTCGGAGCTCTTTACTGCATTGTCAGCTTGGAAGAATTTTACGCGGGAAGGGATACGGACTGCCTCACCACTGACAATCGCTTCGCCCGTTCGCAGGCTTGACAGCACGTCCGCCATTTCGCGGAGTTCATCCTGCATGGCCGACGACACGTGTCCCTTGTCGCGAGTATTCGTCATCCTTAGAGCGATGATCGAGCCGCACTGACTCAGAACGGTCTCGTCCAATTCTGATGGCCGCTGCGTGACCAGCAGCATCCCAACACCGTACTTCCGCCCCTCTTTCGCGATCACCTGCACGGTTCGCGACGAAATCGAGTCTGCACCTGCTTTGAGGTAGGCGTGAGCTTCATCGAGGACTATGAGCAGAGGCTGCTTTTTCCCCCCAACGAGCGTGTTTTGACCCCAGTAAAGAGCGTCATAGTTGATCTTCAAGATGCAACCGGAGATCGTCTGCATGATCTCCGAAGGGACCGCCGAAAGGTCCAGAATCGCGACCGGAAAACCGTGCCCAAACCACGTCCTAAATAGCCGCGGAAGGTCATTTTGTGCCGCGCCGTTGAGCGCTGGCGAATAGCCCGTCGGACGAAAAAGGAAATTGTAGCTTTGGTCGAGAAGCCGCGACCTCATTCCATCCAAGAAGCCAAGAATGCCCTTCGCTTTCGTGTTCAAGAACGGGGCGCTGCTTCCAAGACCCGCCGTCGGATACTGATTAGATTTCAGTGTCGCCGGGTCACCAGCAGCGCTCAAAGCCTCCGGCGTTGTGCGGTCTGCTTTAAAGGTGATCCTCTCAAAGTTATCCAAATCGAACCAGAGTTGGTTTATCGAAAAGGGAATAGGGCTGTCGGCAGTGATTGCCTCGGCCCGAAGCCCCCCGAGCGCTGCGGCTGACACACGTTTGAGGTCCAGGACTTTTCCACGAATGTAGTCTTCATTCTGATCGGATAGCCGCCCGGGGAATATCGCCATCAGTTCTTTGAACGGAAGTGCCCAGAAGGGGACGCAAAGTTCATCTTCGCCTGCTGCTGCGCCCACTCGAAACACCCGGCACTGCCCAGCCAACGAACTCGCGTACTCACCGTGCGGGTCAATCATGAGGACGCGCGCGCTCGGGAAGGGCTTCTTGGCAATTGCCTTTACAACGATGCTAACCGCATTCGACTTGCCGCTACCTGTGGCGCCAAGAATCGCGCAATGCCGAGAGATGAGCTTGTCCATGTCCAATTGTGCGGCGAGCCCTTCCGACGCACTTTGATTCCCAATGACAATCGACGACTGGGCGTTGTAACCGCCGTAGACAATTCGGAGGTCTTCGTTTGTCACGAGATGAACTTGGTCACCCGAAGTTGGCGACTGAAGGACTCCTCTCTCGAAGGAGGAACCGATCTGCTCACCAACCAGAATCAGCCTCAACCAGCGGTGGCCGTCCGCGATGGACGGATTCTCTTTGTAAGCCAACAGCAGCGACTCTGGCATCGCCAGAACCCCAGCCTGCGTGATTAGACCGTAGAGATTCGCGTACCCCAACGGAATCTTGAGGAACGAGCCAATCTGCCCGATCCTGTAAACCGTACCGTCAACGATTGGCATATTGGACGGGTAGTTCCGCGCCATCTTGATCGTGACGGAGTTTCCGCTGACGCTTTCAACCTCACCGATGTGTGTGGGATCATGTTTCATGCGGTCAAATCGCGATAGCGGGGCCTTCAGATGAGGACAACTCGTTCAAGAAGTCGGTGAGCTTCCGAAAGTCAGGGAGAAGAAAGCGTCCGGTCCCTTCCCAGCGTTCATCACCCTTTCGCTCGCCGGCCTCCGTAGAAGGAGTGGCCGCGTCTTCGTCAAAGTACTGGCTGACCCGGATAGCCTCTGTTGTCTTCGGCTCATCCCTCAACCGCCATTCACCGAATTTTCCACCGATGATTGCATGTCGCACGCCATAAATCGACATTTTGCCACCGGTCTCGTGGGTTGCGAGGTGGCGAACCTTGTTCGCCTCGTCTGTAAGAGCAAACACCACCTTGTTGTCGTTGGTCTTCGTTTCGTCGTAATACATCGCAATAACGTGTGAGTTCGCTCCTCGTCTCAGGGATGTCACGAGCCGTTCGTTGATGTGATCGTCACCGAACGAATACCCGCAGGTGAACAAGACGGCGTCGTCCTGCTGGAGGAACGCGCAAAGGCGGTCGATAAGGCCGACATACGGCTGCTTCTTCGAGGCGTTGTATTTTAGGTGAGACGGATAGATCAGGATAGAGTCCGCTGAGGCGGATGGTTTCCGAATGACGGCATTGCCGCGATAAGTCCAACCAAGTGATCCATGCATTTTCCAGACTTTCACAAGGTGAGGGTATGCGTCTACGTCTTCTACAGCCTCGGGGCAAAAAAACGGTTCATAGCTCCCGGAGAATCCGTCGAAATAGGGGATTCCAGAGTTCTCAAGGGCAATCTCGAACAAGTAATCGTAGTTCGTCGTGAAGATTTCAGCGGGGAACCGTCGTCTTGCTTTCTGAACCCAATTAGCGAGACGGGCATGCGCCCACTCCTTACGGTCGTTGGCCAGCAGGGTCTCGTGGATCGATACTAGTTTAACGACGTTCGTCTTTACGACTGCTGCCAGCGTGGCGAACGCCTCTGAATCAAGCCCGTTTAGCTTTCCTGCACCGATGGCGGCTCGCTTGGCTTCGATACTTGATAGCAGAGTTTCGACGTTGAAGGAGACTCTCATTAGCTCTGTCTCGTTTTGAATCTCTTGTATTGCATCAGAGAACTCTCGCGAGTGCGCCTTCACCGCTTCGACGATGCTCGTCGTCATCCTTTCGATTGCTGGAACAGAGACGTTCTTAAGCCCGGTTGCCAAGGACGATCCTGCGCCGAACAGAAAGCCGATGCGCTTCTTGTCGGAGATCAAGATCTGGTGGATGCCACGGATATGTTCGCGCGGATCGTGTGTGCTCATAGGGATAGAGTGGGCTCTGGGATGCCGGCCGCGATGTCACCGCTCAGAAGCTTCGGCAGCAGCGTGTCGCGCAGGGTGGCGAGGGTGCGGGATTGGGTGCGGTGGGCTTCGGCTTGTTGAAAGAGCGGGGCGCAGGTGCGGTGGAAGGCTTCGAGAATTTTGGGTTCGTCGGGCAGCGCGACTTGCATGGCTCCGATAACTTCGGGACGCACGGCGGGGTAGGCCCCGCCGTCCGCCATTTGACCGAGGTGGTCGGAAACTTCGGGCTGTGTCAGCGCGGCGTGGATGAATGTCCACGGGACTTTCGTCGGCGTGAGCACGGCGAAGCCGGTGGAGGCGACTCGGTTCTCGGGCGGATGCAGTGCTAGGAAGTAGGAACCTCGGTCGGGCCGCACGGTTGAGAGAACCGTGTCGCCGTGGCGCAGGCGGCGGCGGGCTCGGCTGGGTTCTTCGCCGCGCGGGTAGGTGGCGATGTTTGCAATGTTGCCGCGACTCACTTCGGAGATCTCGACGTATTCGAGCGTCTCCAAGTCATCGTTCTTGCCGAGCGTCCATGCGTTGATGGCGCACACTTCTTCGATGGCGGCGAGGCGCCATCCGACGGGAAGCATGTCGCGCTCGCCGTGAGCAAAGTGCTCGGGGAAGAGGGCGGCGGTGGCGGGGTCGAGGGCGGCGGGGGGGCGGCCGTCGAGTTTGGCGCGGACGGGGTCGAAGTCCACGAACCAGCTCTGGAACAGCGCCCGCGCCATCGCCTCCAGCGTCGCGTTCATCCGCCGGTTCAACTCGATCTTGTCGTCCAGCGCTCCAAGCACCGCCGCGATGGCCTTTTGCTCGACGAGGGGTGGGAGCCGGACCGCAATCCGATGCAGGTCATTCCGGTTTACGCCGGGCACGCTACTCTTGTCGCTACATGATTGAAAATCGACTGTTCGCAGAAGATAGGATGCGAACTGCGGGTCATTGCCGTGGAAGTCTTTGACCCATAGGGTTGTGTTTAGTGGCCAAAAGTCCTCCTCGATGAGGAATACGTGTCCGATGGTGCCGTATCGCCCGGTCACGACTCCGGGACCTTTGACTCCAACTTCCGAGTGGTAGTCGCTGATGCCGGACGACGACACGATAGGCACTTTGCCCGGTCTTCTGTTTTGCGACGGCAAGTCGAAACCACGCTGGAGCGTGACTACGTCGCCGAGTCGCACTTTCTTCCATTCACCCGCCATAACCCAGCCCCCTCAGGTTGGCTTGGATGGCCTGCCCCAGCTGCGCGGACTCGGCGAACTGGGTGTGCAAGCCGGCGACGAGGCGCGGCGTCGTTTCCTCGCGGCGCGTCACGGTTTTCCTTTCTTCGCGGCTGCGTCGAGCTTTCCCGCCAGCTCCGCCTCGATCTCCGCGATGGTCGGCAGGCTGCCCTGGAACTCGGCGGGCAGGGTCTCGGTGATTTGTTTCTTCCAATCGGCGACCGCGATGGATTTGTCCAGGCCGCTGAGGGCGTACTCGACGACGAGTTTGTTTTTCCCCCGGCAGAGCAGGAGGCCGATGGTGGGCTGGTCGTCGGCGTGACGCAGGAGGTCATCCACGGCGGCGCGGTAGAGATTGAGCTGGCCCACATCGCCCGGCTCGAAGGCGCGGGCCTTGAGCTCGATGACGACGTAGCGGCGCAGGCGCAGGTGGTAGAAGAGGAGGTCGAGGTAGAAGTCATCGCCCCCGACCTCGAGATGCACGCGCCGGCCGACGAAGGCAAAGCCTGAGCCCAGCTCCAGCAGGAAGCGCTGGACGTGATCCACGAGCGCCTGCTCCACCTCGGCCTCGCGGCGTGGGTCGGCGGTGCCGAGGAAGTCGAACAGGTAAGGGTCTTTGAAAAGCTGCGCGGCCATGTCGCTTTCCGCCGGCGTCATGGTGAGGGCGAAGTTGTTCACGGCTTTTCCCGCGCGGAGGTGGAGTTGGCCTTGGATCTGGGTCTCCAGGCTGCTGCGGCTCCAGCCGTGGGCGATGGCTTCGCGGATGTAGAACTCGCGGGCAGCGGGCGCTTTGAGCCGTTGCATGATCTGGAGAACGTGCCCCCACGGCAATTGCGCAACAGGTTGTTGCGCAATTGGGCCTTCAGGAAACTCACGGGCGAAGATTTTCATCGCCAGCAGGTTCCGCGCGGATAGCCCGCCCATGTCCGGGAACTCCTCCCGCAAGTCCGCCGCCAGCCGGTCAATCACCTTCGCGCCCCACGCGGCGTCGCGCTGGCGCTGGAGGATGAGCTTGCCCGTGTGCCAGTAGGCTTCGATGACGATGGGATTGGCCGCGAGCACGGCCCGGACGCGGGCGCTGCGCAGGTGCGCCTTGATGTCCTGCAGCGTGCGCGCGTAGCCCGCGGGCAAGCCGGACTTCGATGGGGCAGCGGTGAAGAGTGCGCCTTCACGCGTCCTGCCGCGCGAACCGCGTTCGGGCGCGAGCTTCCGCGTCGCGCGCTTCTTCTTAGGGGGCATAGCCCAGGCCCTTCAGGTTGGCGCGAATGGCGGCTTCGAGTCTGGCCGATTCCGCGAACTGGGCGTTCAGCTCGGCGACCAGTCGCGGCATCTTTTCCTCGAAGGGTTCGCCGTCGTCTTCGACTTCTTCCGCGCCGACGTAGCGGCCGGGCGTGAGGACGTAGCCGTGTGCGGCAATTTCGGCGGTGGCGGCGGACTTGCAGAAGCCGGGGATGTCCGCGTACTGGCCCGCGCGTTTGGCCTCACGCCAGTTGTGATACGTGCTGGTGATTTTCTGGAGGTCGGCGTCGGTGAGTTCGCGGTGGACGCGATCGATGAGCACGCCGAGTTTGCGAGCGTCGATGAACAGGGTCTGTTTGCGGCGGTCGCGGAAGCCGCGCTTGGCGTCGGCGTTCTTGTTCTTCGCGAGGAACCAGAGGCAGACCGGAATCTGCGTGCTGTAGAAGAGCTGGCCGGGCAGGGCGACCATGCAGTCCACGAGGTCGGCCTCGATGATGGCGCGGCGGATGTCGCCTTCGCCGGACTGGTTGGAGGACATGCTGCCGTTGGCGAGCACGAAGCCGGCGAGTCCCGAGGGCGCGAGGTGGTGGATGAAGTGCTGCACCCAGGCGAAGTTGGCGTTGCCCTTGGGCGGGACGCCGAACTGCCAGCGCACGTCGTCGTCCTTGCGGAACCAGTCGGAGTCGTTGAAGGGCGGGTTGGCGAGGACGTAGTCGGCG
>JAEUHY010000049.1 GCA_016795325.1 Planctomycetota bacterium | reverse complement strand
ACAAATTGCTCTGGCACAGTACAACCACGACGCACTCCGGAAGCGCTGGACACTTGCTCTGGCGCCGTACAAGCGATCAGCGCACGCGGCGCACGATGCTCGCCAGCCGCTCGCGGATCTTCGAGCCCAGGCGCTCGAAGGGCAATTCGGCGGCCGCCAGGCGAATCCACTCGTCGTCCGTGCGCAGCACTCCGTCCGCGGCGATCCAGCGCACGATCTCCTCGAGCTCGGCGTCGGTGTAGCGGTCGATCGTCTTGTAGGCCGGGAACTTCGGGCGCGGCGGGCGGCGCGGTCCGGCGTCGGCCGCGGGCGCGGGTTCGAGCGGCGCCGCTGGAGTCGGGGCGGCCACGGGCGCGGGCGGCGAGCTCGGAGCGCCCTCGAGCGCAGCTCGGTACGCGGCGAGCGCGCGCTCGAGTTCGAGCTCCCGCTCGCGGAACCAGTCGGTCGACCACACGCGGTGGAAGCGCCAGCCCAAACGCTCGAGCTGCGACTGGCGCAGCCGGTCGCGGTCGCGCGCCGTCGCACCCGAGTGGTAACGCGCGCCGTCGCACTCGATGGCGAGCACGGGTTCTCCGGCGCGTTCGGGGTGCATGGCGACGAGGTCGATGCGGAAGCGGCCCGCCCCGAACTGCGCGCGCAGCTTCACGCCGCGCGCCTCGAGCGCCGCGCGCACGTCGGACTCGAACGAGTTCGACGCGAACTCCTCGGCGCGCTCGCTCGCGACGAGACGCTGGCCGCCGTTCGCCGCGTAGGCGAGGTACGCCTTGAGCAGCGCGACGCCGCGCGCTTCGCTGCGGCCCAGGTCGAGCTCCTCGGCGCGGAACGAACTCACCACGCACATGCGGCGGCGCGCGCGCGTGACGGCGACGTTGAGGCGGCGGTATCCGGCCGCACCGTTGAGCGGCCCGAACGCGCGCAGGTCGAGCTGACCTCCGGCCGCGCGGCCGCAGCCCAGCGAGAGCACGATCGCGTCGCGTTCGTCACCTTGCACCGTCTCGAGGTTCTTGACGAAGAAACGCTCCTCGCGCTCGAGCGCGAAGAAAGCGGCCATTTCCTGCGGCATTTCCAGCCGCGCGCGGTCGAGCGCGGCTTCGATGCGGCGCGCGTGCGGCAAGCCGAGCGTGATCACGCCCAGCGACTCGTGCGGGCGCGTGCGCGCGTGTTCGAGCACGAGCTCGACGACGCGCGCCACCTCGGGCGAAGGGCTGTGCGGCTGGGCGCCGAGCGCGGCGTCGCTCGGCGTGAGCACGTGCGTGACCGCATCCGCGGCGCGCGCACTGGGAAAGGTCACGAGCCGTTGGTCGTAGATCTCGACGTTGCTGAACGTGATCAGGCGCTCGTCCTGGCTGCGGTAGTGCCACTCGAGCATCCGGCTCGGCGCAAAGCTCGCCAGCGTGTCGAGCAGGCTCTCGAAGCCGCTCGTCGCATCGTGCGCGACGGCCTGCGCAGCCTGCGCCTCCTCGACATCCTCTTCATCGATCGCGCTCGCGAAGAACGTCGTCGGCGGAAGCTGGTGCTGATCGCCGGCGGCGACGAATTGCCGCGCGCGGTAGAGCGCCGGAACGGCTTCCTCGGGCAGCACCTGGCTCGCTTCGTCGAACACGACGAGGTCGAAATGGCCCGGCGCGGGCGCGAGCAGCTGGCTCACCGACAAAGGGCTCGCGACCCAGCACGGCGCGAGGCGCGTGAGCACGTCGGGCGCTTCGCTGAACAGCTCGCGCAGCGGCCGGTGACGCGCCTTCTTCTGCGCTTCGCGTCGCACGAAATCGGCCTGCTCGGGGTGCGCGTTCATCGCCTCGATCGCGGCGTTGGCGTGGGCCCAACGCACACGCTGCGCCGCGAGCTTCAAACGTTGGAGGTCCAGGCGCCGGAACTCCTCGACGAGGTGTTCTTGCTCGCGGCCGCGGAACACCGCGAGCTGCGGATCGTCGGCGAAGGCCTGCTCGAGCGCCGTGGCGAGCATGGCGTGTTCGCAGCGCGCGACGACGAACTGCGACTCGAGCGGCGTGCGGCGCAACTCGTCGAGCACGCGTCCAAAGCCCGCGCGTTCGAGCGCAGCCCGCGCCGCGAGCGCACGCGGCATCTCGAACGCGGTCAGTCCGTCGGCTTCGAGCGCGGCAAGCTGCTCACCGAGCGTTTGCAACGGCTTGTCGTCGCCGGGGAGCGCCGGAACGAAGCGGCGCAGTTCGTCGCACACGCGGTGCAGCTCCTTGGCCGCGTTCTCCAGCGCGTTCGCCGAGGGCGCCGCGCGCGGAAACTTCGGATCTGCCGCATGCTCGCGCCAGCGGCGCTGCAGTTTGAGCGCCTCGATCGCCTCGCGGTGCAACACCTCGGCCGGCGCCGGCGCACGACGCGCCGCGAGCAGTGTGGCGCGCGCTGCGCGGTAGCGCTTGTTGAACAGCCACGCCGTCGCGCGGCCGAAGGCGCCGGTCGCGGCCGGCTCGAGCGCTTCTGTGAGTTGCTCGAGGTCGTGGTCGAACAGCCCTGCGCCGAAGCGCTGCTCGAACTCGCGTGCGTCGCGCAGCACCGCGAGGAGATGTTCGATTTCCGCCAGCGTCGTCGGCGCGCGGCAGCCGCACTCGCTCGCAACGCGTTCGAGCGGCTCGCGCAGTTGCGGGAAGCGCTCATGCGCGGCCTCGCGCGCGAGTGCGAGTGCTGCTCGAGCCTGCGCGCCGTCTTGGAGTTGCGAGCGCGACCAGGGGCGCGTGTCGGCGCCGAGGTGCAGTTCGGGTTGTGACGCGAGTCCGCGCTGCGCTTCGCGCAAGCTCTCGAGGGCCTCCGCGTCGAGCTGCGCGAATCCGTTGCCGACGAGCCGCGCCTTGGTGCGCGCCTGTGGCGGCAGCGCGAGCAGGCGCCCGAGGATCTGCACGACCGACAGGCCCAGCGGCGCGCGCGGCTGGTTCACGCGTTGCGCGTGGGCGCTGAGCGCAGAGCGACGCTGTTCGAACTCTTGGTGCAGCGCGTCGACGTTGTCGGGCCGCTGCGCGAGGCGCAGCGTGTCGAGCGTGTCGCGCAGCTTCGCCATCACCGCGCGCCGCGAAACCGCGGCGCCGTGCAGGTCGAGCACGAGGTGGCCCAGTCCGACACGCGGGTCGGAGAGGCGTTTGAGTACGGCGTCGAGCGCGGCGCGCTTCTCCGCGACGAACAGCACGCGCTTGCCCGCTGCGACGCTCTGCGCGATCAGGTTGGCGATGGTCTGGCTCTTGCCGGTGCCCGGCGGGCCCTGCACGACCAGGTCCTGGCCGAGTTCGACCGCTTCGATCACCGCCTGCTGGGTCGGGTCGGCGTCGAGCACGTAGTGCTCCTCGACGGCCGGTCGCGCGTCGAGCCGCGGGGCGGGACACGCGGCGCCGCGCTGCGCGAAGTCCGCGCGCACAGCGCTGTCTCCGGCGAGTGCGGCGGCGCTGCGGCTCTGCGCGAGCGCTGCGGCGTTGCGGCGCAGGTCCTCGACCATCGCCATGCGCGCGAAGTGGAAGTTCGCGAGCACCGTGCGCGGCGCGACGCTGAACTCGCGCACCTTGCCGTCGGCGGCGGCTCGCAGCGCTTCGAACAACTGCGTGGGCTGCAGGCGCCACGCGCCGTCCTCGTCTTCCGCGCTGCATTCGCGCAGCAACTGCGCGTCATCGAGCGCCAATCGAAAGTCCTCGGCGAGCACGTGCAGCAGCACCGGGTTGATCTTCGGCTCGCCCGCGGGCTTCAGCGCCAGATCGAGTCCGCCTGGACCGCGCGGCGTGATCTGAACCGGGAGGAGCAGCACCGGCGACTGGTAGGGCTTGCCGCCGTCGAGCGCGGGCCAACTCGCCATGCCGAGCGCGAGGTGCAGCGTGTCGACGCCCTTTTCCTCGAGGTTCGAGAGCGCTTTTTGGCGCAGAGTCGCAAGTGCGGCGCGCACCTTGGACTGGCCGCGCTCGCCGTTCGTCGGTTCAAGCTCCTCGCGCGGCGCCTCGCGCCCTTCGAGCAGGCGCTCCACCGCTTCCGGCCGGTCCGTCAGGTCGAGGGAACCAACCTTGAGGTCGCGGAAGAACAGGAGCGTGTTGGCGCGCGACGGATCGATCAGGCGCTTGATCCACAGCTCGCGCGCAGCGGCCAGCGCGTTCGAACTCGGAGACTCGGATTCGGTGCTCATCCCGCGCGATCGTACGGTGCCAGAGCAATTTGTTTCACGCCGCCGGCGCGCGGAGCGCGCCGGCGGCGTGAAACAAATTGCTCTGGCACCGTACGATCAGTCGTAGACGAAGCGGAGCGAAGCCACGCGCTCATCGGCGTAGCGAATCACGCAGTGGTCGTGGCGGAGCAAGCGCCCTCCTTGCCCGTGGAACCAGCACTCGTCGCCCGCGTCGGCAGACAAGCCGGACATGCTTTCGCCTGGCGGCATGCGTCGCCAGTCGCTCGCAATGCGTTGCACCTCGCTTCGGCTCATGCCGACTTCGATGCGCTGCATGTCGCGGAAGAACAACTTGCGCGGAGTCAGCGGCCAGACGTACAGACCGGCGAACGTCGCGCAGCCGATGAGCGCTGCGAAGGCCGCGAACTCGCGTCCCAGCGGCGCAAGGCTCCATGCAGCGAGCGCTGTGATGCTCGCGGCGACCGCGAGAAACATCCAAGTCGGCGTGACCCAGCCGAAGGCGAGCGTCGCGGCGCTGTCGGCGAGCGCCGCGAGAGCGGCCAAGCTCAGCGCAAGCGCGAGTCCAAGCATGCTAGGTGATCGTCGTCTCATCGCGGTTGTACGGTGCCAGAGCAATTTGTACCGCGCCACCGGTGCGCCTCGCGCACCGGTGGCGCGGTACAAATTGCTCTGGCACCGTACAACCAGCGGGTCAGATCGTGAAGTACTTCGCCGCCGGGTGGTGGCACACGAGCGCGCTCGTCGACTGCTCCGGGTGCAGCTGGTGTTCGTCGCTCATCGTGATGCCCAGCTTGTGCGCGCCGAGCAGGTCGAGCAGCCGCTCCTGGTCCGCGAGGTTGGGACAGGCCGGATACCCGAACGAGAAGCGCGAGCCGCGGTAGCCCTGCTTGAAGAGTTCGCGCATGTCGCGCGCGTCCTCGTTCGCGATGCCGAGCTCGGCGCGGATCTGCTTGTGGATGTACTCGGACAGGCCTTCGGCGGCTTCGACCGAGATTCCGTGGAGGTGCAAGTAGTCCTGGTAGCGATCGGCGGCGAACCACTCGCGCGCGACGTCGCTCGCGCGCTGGCCGATGGTCACCACTTGGAGCGCGACGACGTCGAGTTGGCCGTCGCGGCGGAAGAAGTCCGCGATGCACAGGTTCTTTTTGCCCTGCTGGCGCGGGAACGCGAAGCGCGCGACTTCACGCGACTCGTCGTCGGGATGCAGCAGCACGAGCGAGTCGCCTTCGGGGAAGCACTTCCAGTAGCCGTAAGCCGCCTTGGGCTCGAGGATCTTCTCCTTCGCGCACTGCTTGCCGAGCTCGAAGAAGATCGGCCGCACGTGCTCGTCGATGAACTTCGCGTACTCCTTTTGCGGCTTGCCCTTGCGGCGGTAGCCCCACTGGAACTGGAACAGCGTGATCTCGTTGATGTACGGGAACACCGACTGCAGCGGGAGCGACTCGACCAGTCGCGCGCCGAGGAATGGCGCGACGGGATACTCGAACGCGGCCGCGCGCAGTGCGTCGTGATCGAACTCTTCGCCCTCGTCGAGCGGTGTGGGGCGATCGCCGAAGACCGCCGGCGCCGCGCTCGCGACCGCGCTCGCCGCAGATGCGGCCA
Source organism: Planctomycetota bacterium (assembly GCA_016795325.1). Classification (GTDB taxonomy): domain Bacteria; phylum Planctomycetota; class UBA1135; order UBA1135; genus WYBT01. The sequence continues at coordinate 22,363 of JAEUHY010000049.1, read as the reverse complement.
CCGCACCGGTCGGCGCGCCGACGGCGCACGCCACCGCGCGTTTGGGGGCCTTCTGTTCGGCGTTCGCGACTTCCGTGTCGTCGCGGTACTCGCGCACCGCCGGCTTGGGCTCGCCGGAGACCACGCGCTCCATCACCTCGAGGCCTTCGAAGGCGTCCTTGGCGTAGTACAGCGGCCCCTCGTAGACCTTGCGCAGGTCGTGCTCGACGTAGCGTCGCGTCAGCGCGGCGCCGCCGAGGATCACCGGCGTCGCAATGCCGCGGCGGTTCATTTCCTCGAGGTTTTCCTTCATCACGACGGTGCTCTTCACGAGCAGGCCGCTCATGCCGATCGCGTCGGGCTTGTGTTCGAAGGTGACGTCGAGGATGTGCTGGATCGGCTGCTTGATGCCGATGTTGAACACGGTGTAGCCGTTGTTCGACAGGATGATGTCGACCAGGTTCTTGCCGATGTCGTGCACGTCGCCGCGCACGGTGGCGAGCACGAGCTTGCCGCGCGTCTGGCCTTCGACGCGTTGCATGTGCGGCTCGAGGAAGCGCACAGCGGCCTTCATCGTCTCGGCCGACTGCAGCACGAACGGGAGCTGCATCTCGCCGCGGCCGAACAGGTCGCCGACGGTCGCCATCCCCGCGAGCAAGTCGACGTTGATGATCTCCAGCGGCTTCTTGGCCGCCATCGCGAGCGCGAGGTCCTCGTCGAGGCCCTTGCGTTCACCTTCGACGATGCGCCAGCGCAGACGCTCCCACAGATCCTGCGGAACCGCGCGCTCCTTCTTCGCGGCGACTTGCGCGCCTTCGAAGAGTTTCAAGAACTCCTGCAGCGGGTCGTAGCCTTCGCGGCGGCGATCGAAGATCAGGTCTTCGGCGACTTCGCGCGCGCGCTTGTCGATGCGGTGCAGCGGCATGATGCGCGCCGAGTGCGCGATCGCCGCCGTGAGGCCGGCTTCCTGCGCGTGGTGCAGGAACACGCTGTTGAGCACGTGGCGCGCCGCAGCGTTCAGGCCGAACGAGATGTTCGACACGCCCAGCAACGTGCCGACGCCGGGCAATTCGTCGCGCACGCGGCGGATGCCCTCGAGCGTCTCGAGGCCCAGTCGGCGGTCGTCGTCGTTGCCCGTGGCGATCGTGAAGGTCAGCACGTCGAACAAGAGGTCCTCCGGCCGCATGCCGAAATCCTCGACGCACATGCGGTGCAGGCGGCGCGCGATGCGGATCTTGTCCTCCGCGGTCTTCGCCATGCCCTTTTCGTCGATCGTGAGCGCGATCACCGCCGCGCCGTGCTCCTTGGCGATGCGCAGCACCTCCTCGGCGCGCGCCGGACCCTCTTCGAGGTTGATCGAGTTGATGATCGAACGTCCACCGCACAGCTTGAGCGCCGCTTCGAGCACCGGCGGCTCGGTCGAGTCGATCACCAGCGGCGCCGGCACTTCCGTGCGGTAGCGGCGCACGGCCTTGGTCATGTCTTCGACCTCGTTGCGGCCGACGTAGGCGCAGCACAAGTCGAGCACGTGGCTGCCGTCGCGCACTTGCTCGCGGCCCATCTCGACCTGCGCGTCGACGTTGCCCGCGAGCAGGTGTTCGCGGAAGGCCTTCGAGCCGTTGGCGTTCGAACGTTCGCCGACGTACAGGACGGAGTTCTCCTGCACCAGCGGCACCGCGCTGTAGATGCTCGAAATCGCCGGAGAAAACGACGGTTTGCGCGGCGCAGGCTTGCGTAGTCCGATGCGCCGCACGACCGCGGCGAGGTGCTCGGGCGTCGTGCCGCAGCAGCCGCCGACCATGCCGACGCCGTCTTCGTCGACGAAGCGCGCGAGCCAGTCGGCGAGCTCGGCGGGGCCGAGCGGATAGTGGGGGCGCCCGTCGACCAGCAGCGGCAGGCCCGCGTTGGGGTACACGCAGATCGGCTTGCGGCAGGTCTGGCCGAGCAACCGCACGTGCTCGCCCATCTCGCGCGGCCCGGTGGCGCAGTTGATGCCGAGCATGTCGATGCGATACGGATCGAGCAGCGCGATCGCCGCCGCCATCTCGGCGCCGACGAGCATCGTGCCGGTGACCTCCATCGTCACGCTGACCACGATCGCGAGCTCGACTCCGAGCTCCTTCTGCGCCTTCTCCACTGCAGCCAGCGCAGCCTTGATCTGCAGCGGATCCTGGCAGGTTTCGATCAGGAATCCGTCGACGCCGCCGTCGATCAGGCCCAGCGCCTGTTCGTGGTACGAGCGCTTGAGCGTGTCGTAGTCGGTGTGCCCGAGCGTCGCGAGCTTGGTGCCCGGCCCCATCGAGCCCAGCACGTACCGCGGACGCTCGTCGGTCGAGTACTTGTCCGCCGCCGCGCGCGCCGTGCGCGCCGCGATGGCGTTGATCTCGCGCGTGCGCGCCTCGAGGCCGAACTCGGCCAGCACATGCGCCATGCCGCCGAAGGTGTTGGTCTCGACCACGTCGCAGCCCGCGGCGAAGTAGCGCTCGTGGATGCCGCCGATCACGTCGGGGCGCGTGAGGTTGATCGCCTCGCTGCAGTTCTCGAGGCCCAGGAAATCGCGCTCGAGGTCGAGGTTCGCAGCGTGGATCTGCGTGCCCATCGCGCCGTCGAGGAACAGCACGCGCTCCTTCAGCGCTTCGCGGAAGCTCTTGGTCATGGCTGTGCGGTGGTGCGCTTTCAGCGCGTGCTGCGAGCGCTCGCGACGAGCGTCATGAAGTGCGGCGGCTGCGGGTCGCGCGCCGCGCGCGTGACGTACACGTTGGTGAACCCGGCGTCGGTGAGCTGGCGCTCCAACTCCGGCTCGGTGAAGCCCAGGTGGACGTGCTCGAGCTTCTCGCGCACCCACTCCTCGGCGTGGGCGAGCAGGTCGATCACGAGCAGCGCGCCGCCGGGCACGAGCACCCGGTGCGCCTCGCGCAGCGCCTTCGCCGGCTCGTGCGCGTGGTGCAGCGCCTGGCTGAGCACGACCACGTCGTGCGACGCGTCGGGAAGCGGCAGGTCCTCGATGTCGCCTTCGACCGTTTCGATGTTCGTGAAGCCCTTCTGCTTGGCGCGCGCCGCGAGTTGTTTGAGCATCTCCTGCGACACGTCGACCGCCGTCACGACGTCGGCGACCTCCGCGAGCATCAACGTGAGCAAGCCGTCGCCGATGCCGAGGTCCGCGTAGCGTCCGCGCGGCGCGAGGCGCAGCAGTCCGCGCGCGAGGCCTTCCCAGGTGCGGCCGGGGAGCAGTTGTTCGCCGAAGCTCGCCGCGACGCGGTCGAAGTAGGCGCGCTTGGCCGCACGCCGCGCATCGCGCAGGGTCTCGAGGCCGGTCAGGTCGGCGGCGAATTCGGCGCTGCCGTGGTTGTCGCGCAGCACCTGGCCGAGCAGGGCCGCGGCCGGGCCGGGCGCGATCGAATACACCGTGCGCCGGCCCTCGCGGCGGTCGAGCACGACCCCGACTTCCTTGAGCAGGTTCAGGTGGGTCGAGACGCGGCTCTGGCCGACGTTGAGGATCTCCATCAGATCCGCCCCGGCCAGGTCCTCCTGCGACAGCAGGTGCAGGATCCGGATGCGGGTTTCGTCCGCCAGGGCCTTGAGCAGCCGCGAGGTGCTGTTGATTCCAATCATGGTATGCAGATTAGTTGATCGGACGTCTCCGGGAAGCCCCTGAGGGCCGATTCCCGGCAACCGGGCGGGGGCGGGCGCCGGTTCAAGGCTGCAACCCGGGGCTGTCGATAGCCCGTTGCTCCACCGAAGGCCCGCACCATGACGCACGTCTGGATAGACCCCTCGCTCCCCGTCGCCGGCGAGCTTTTGCGCGCAGCGAGTGAACGCGCGTGGGACGGCGCAGCCCCTGCGGGCGGCGTACCCGATCTGGTGATCGCCGCCTGGCCGCCGCGCCCGGAGGTGGAGGCCTGGATCGTCGCCGGCGCCCGCGTGCTGGCCGTCGTCTCGGGCGACCTAGGGGTCGTCGCCGCGCTCCGCGCCGGGTGCCGCGCGGTGGCCGACTCGCGCTGGGGGACTGCGGCGATCCTCGCCGAGGCGCAGGCGCTGCTCGGCGTGAGCGACAGCATCGCCGGGCGCGACAGCGGCCCCCTGGCCGGACTGCTCAGCGAGAGCGAGTTCCTGGAGCAGATCGCGAGCGCGATCGAAGCGGCGGCGCGCGCCGATCAACTCGTCGCCGTGCTCGCGCTCGACACGCGCCGCGTGCGCCGCCTCGCCTCGAGCAACCTCTCGCGCGACGCGGGCGACTCGCTCATCGCGGCCATCGTCGCGCGTCTGCGCGAAGGGCTGCGCGACAGCGACGCCGTCGTGCGCGTCGAACGCGGCCCGCGCGGTCCGTCCATCGCGCGCGTCTCCGGCGAACAACTCGCGCTGGTGCTCGACGGACTGCGCACTCCGCAGGACGCCGCCCGTGTCGCCTCGCGCTTGGTCGAACAACTCGCGCGCCCGTTCGACGTCGACGGCTGCGAGATGTGCGTGCCGTCGATCATCGGCATCGCCACCTATCCCGCCGAGGGCAGCGAGCCGCGCCAACTGCTCGAGCGCGCCGAAACCGCCGCCTACTGCGCGCGCCAGGACGGCCACGGGCTGTTCAAGTTCTACTCGTCGCAACTCGACGCGCGCGCCTTCGAGCGTCTGACGCTCGAAGGCTCGATGCGCCGCGGCCTCGAGCGCGATGAGTTCGTCGTCTACTACCAACCCAAGGTCGAGATCCGCACCGGGCGCGTCACCGGCTTCGAAGCGCTCGTGCGTTGGAAGCACCCTGACCTGGGCATGGTCTCGCCGGCGCAGTTCATTCCGCTCGCCGAGGAGACGGGCCTGATCGTGCCGCTCGGCGAGCACGTGCTGCGCCAGGCGTGCCGCCAGAACAAGGAGTGGCAGCGCCAAGGGCTCGCGCCCGTGCGCATGGCCGTGAACCTGTCCTCGATCCAGTTCCAACAGCCGCAGCTCGCGGGCGTGATCCGCCGCGTGCTCGACGAGACGGGGCTCGACGCACCCTGGCTCGAGCTCGAGCTGACCGAGAGCCTGTTGATGCAGAACTCGCACGGCGCGATCGAGACGCTCAAGCGCCTGCGCAGCGCCGGCGTGCACTTGTCGATCGACGACTTCGGCACCGGCTACTCGTCGCTCGCGTACTTGAAGCGCTTCCCGATCCAGGCGCTGAAGATCGACCAGTCGTTCATCCGCGAGTCGACCTCGAGTCCCGACGACGCCGCGATCGTGACCAGCATCATCCTGATGGCGCGCAGCCTGAAGATGTCGACCATCGCCGAAGGCGTCGAGACGAACGCGCAGCTCGCCTTCTTGCGCGTGCTCAACTGCGAGGAGGCGCAGGGCTACTTGTTCAGCCCGCCCGTGCCGGCCGCGCAAGCCGGCGAGATCCTGCGGCGCGACTTCTCGGCCGACATCGCGGCGTAAGCGTCGCTACCATCTGCGGCCGAATGGCTCGCGACAACATCGAGTGGGTGCGCAAGAACGCTGAGGGCGAGAAGATCGAGATCAAGGCGCACCAGATCCGGGAGCGCTGGGATTTCTACTGGCGGCCGGGGCGCACTTGGGGCTGGAACGTCCTCGAGACTCCGCTGCTCGAGGATTGGCTCGAGGTGCTCGACGGTGTCGAACGGCGCGTCCATCGTCGCCAGTACCCGCTCGACGAGCCCGCCAAGGTGCGCCGCTTGATCCGCGAGCGCTATCCCGACGCGGAGTTCGACTAGGGCGCGCGCCGCTCAGGGCTCGAGGATCACGACGGTCTCGGCGCCGTCGGGGGCGACCGGGGCCGGCGCGGATTCGGGGCCGAGCAGGTCGTAGTTGAAGCGCCACGACACCTCGAGCGGCGAGAGCGACGTGCGTTGTGCGGTCAGGCTGTACGTGCCGCTGAGCGTCGGGGCCGCGAAGTCTGCGCGCCCGGCTTCGTCGGTGAAGGCGTGCTGGAGTTTGACGACGGCGCCGTCCGGGCGGAGGCAGGAGATGGCGACGCGCGCATGCTGGACCGGCTCGCCTCTCGGAGTCAGGACTCGGCAGCGGAGCGCGACCGGCGGCGCACTCAGCGGCACGTCGCCCAGATCGATGAGCGGGCCGCCGATGCTGGCCACGTGCCCCGCAAGGTGGATCGACGTAGCGCTGCTGTGATCGAGGCGGCCGATGCGGCTCGCGACGAGTTCGATGCTGCTCAGCGAATGCGCCGACAGCTTGCCCATCGAAAGGCAGAACGCACCCGCGCCATCCGTCCGGTCCGGTGGAGGCCCGAAGAAGTTCTGCGTCGCGAGCGGACCTGGACCGAGGCGCTCGTCGAACAGGTCGTACTCGGCGACGATCGCGAAGTCGCGCAGTGGTGCGCCGCTTTCGTTCACAGCCCGGCCGACGAGCGTGACCGGGCCGATCGCTGAAGACTGCAGGTCGAACGCACCAGGCCGGGAGTCGTCAACCCAGAGACGAAACGTCTCCGAGGTCGGGAGAGAGGATTCGGAGCCGCGAATGCCCCACGCACGCCGCAGCCCGCTCACGAGGTCGGGGTGAGGCGCGCGCTGCGCAGTCGCCGTGACCTTGTCGAAAGTGCATGGGGCGACGACTTTGGGGCGCACGGTCTCGCTCCTGGACGCGTGGCAGGCCAGCGTCGCGGCGACACACAGCACAGCGAGCGAGCAGCGAGCCATGGAGGCTCAGGATACGGTCGATCGCGCGATCGAGCGTCGTTCGTTCAGCCCGTCGGCAGCCGCAGCTTGAAGCGCGAACCGCCCGAGTCGGAGGGCTCGTAGCTCAGGCCGCCGCCGAGGGATTCGGCGATGCGTTTGGCGAGTGCGAGGCCCAGGCCCGCGCCCGCGTCGGGGGCGCCTTCGACGGGCGCGTGGCTGAACGGTTCGAAGAGGCGCTTGAGCGCATCGCGCGGCAGTCCCGGGCCGGAATCTTCGACCACGAATGCGACGCAGGCGTCGTTGCGCGCGTCGCTGGGCGAGGCTTCGACGCGCAGCAGCACCTCGCGCTGGCCCGAGCAGCGCAGCGCGTTGTCGACGAGCTCGCGCAAGGCCGTGGCGAGTTGTTCGGGGTTCGAGTTGAGCGCATCGACCGCCGGCGCGTGGCTGGTGTCGACGCGCAACCGCGCGCGGCGCAACGGGTCGAGGCCGGCGACGACTTGCGCCAACAAGGCTGGCGCGTCGAGCGGCTTGACGCTCGGCGGCGTGCTCGCGCCGTTGATGCGCGAGAGCGCGATGAACTGCTCGAGCGCGTGCGCGAGGTTGCGCGCGCTCTGGCTCGCGAGCTCGAACGCCTCGACGTCGGCGCGCACGTCGGCGCTGGCGAGCGAGTCAGCCACGACCGACAGAGCCGGCGTGAGCAGTTCGTCCGCGGCGCGCAGCAGCATGCGGCGGTGTCCCTTGATCTCGGCGTCGGCTTTGGCCCACGACGTCTCGAGCGCACGGTTGACCGTCTCGAGCGACGATGCGTAGGCGCGCGCCTGCATCTCCGCCTTCTGCACGCGCTCGAGGTGCGCCCGCTCGGTCATGGTCACGTTCCACTTCTCGGTCAACGCGGACGCGAGCTGCGCGACCTCGACGGCGTCGAAGGGCTTCTTGAGGATCAACAGTCGGTCCGAACGGCCGAGCTTGTCGACCATCTCGGGCCAGGTGTAGTCGGAGAACGCCGTGCAGACCACGACCTGCAGGTCCGGTTCGGCTTGCCACAGGCGTTGGATCGTCTCCACGCCGTCCCAGCCCGGCGGCATGCGCATGTCGACGAACGCGAGCGCAAACGGCAGTCCGGCCTTGCGCGCCGCTTCGACCGAGGCGAGCGCCTCCTGGCCCTGCAGTGCGAAGGCGAGCTCGTAGTTCGGTCCCTCCACGGCGGCTTTGCCCGCCGCCGGCTCGTCCGATCCGAACAGCGCGTCTTCACTGGCGGCCAGCGCGCCGTCGTCCTCCGCCTTGGCGGCGAGGATCTTCTTGAAGTCCGCGTGGATCGCCGCGTTGTCGTCGACGATGAGGATGCGTCGGTTGTCGAAGTTGCTCATGGGGATGCTCACGCGGCCGCCGCGCGCTTCTCGAGGGGAAGTTCCAGGACGAACGTCGCTCCCAGGCCGGGTCCGTCGCTGCGCGCCGACAAACGCCCGCCCATCTCGACGGCCGCGTTGGCCGACGAGTGCAGTCCGAAGCCGTGCCCGCCGCGTTTGGTGGTGAAGCCGTGGTGGAAGACGCGCGTTAGGTTCTCCGCGGCGATGCCCACGCCTTCATCGCTGACTTCGATGCGCAGCGCGTCGTTCTCGAGCGCCGCACGCACGCGGATCGCGCCGCCCTGGTTGCGTTCCGCAGTCGATTCCGCGGCGTTCTTGACCAGGTTGACGAGGATCTGCACGAGCTTGTGGCGGTCGAGCCGCGGCCGGCCGACGTCGCCCACTTCGAGTTGCACCGGCGCGGCGTTCGGGCCGACGGCGCGCGAGGCGATGTCGGCGGCGAGCGCCAGCTGCGCGCGGAGATCGACCGCTTCACGCACTTCGCTTGCGCCGGCGAGCTCCTGCTGCGCGGCCACCAGCGAACGCATGTGTTCGATGCCTTCGGAGAGCGAGGCGAGCTCCGCGGACTGCGACTCCTGCTCGCTGCGCAGCGAGCGGGCGACTTCGCACAAGAACGGCCCCACGTGTTTGCCCTTGGGATCGGTCGCGATGAACTCGCCCAGGCGCTCGCCCTTGGACTCGACGAGCTCGCGCAACTTCTCGAGTTTGGCGAGCTTCGACTCGCGCAGACGCGTCGTCAGCAGGTTCGCCGAGACGTTCACGCTGTTCAGCACGTTGCCGATGTTGTGCAGGATCCCGGTGGCGATCTCCGACATGCCGGCGTCGCGCGCGGCGCGCACCATCGCTTCGTGGGAACGCTCGAGCTTGCCGAGCATGCCGTCGAACTCGCGCGCCAAGGCGCCGATCTCGTCGGCGCGTTGCACGTTGAGACGCCGCGAGTAGTCGTCGCTCGCGCCGATCTCGACGGCGTGCTGCGTGAGTCTGGAGAGCGGATCGATCACCGAACGGCGCAGCACGAACAGCAGCACGAGCAGCAGCAGGAAGCCCGAGGTCGCCGTGGAGATGAACGCGTAGCGCGCGGCCTCGCCGCCGCTGCGTGAGATGTGCCGCGAAATGTCGACGCGCACCAGCAGCGCCGGAATGTTGCGCGCATCGTCGAGCGTGGCGTAGGCCGCCAGCCAGTCGTCGTCGCGCTCGACGACCACCGGTTCGCTCGAGCTGGTCACCGAATCCACCTGCGCGCGCTCCGCCTCGGGCAGTTCGGCGCCTTCGAGCGGCCACAGCGCGATGCGGGTCTTGGTCTGGCGCGCGATGCGCTCGACGACGTCGTTCGACAAGAGCCGTCCGACAACCAGGGTTCCGCGCCACGGGCCGCCGCCCTGGCTGTTCAGGATCGGGCGCGAGCTGGTCGCCATCGGACCGACGTCGGTGAGCACCAGTCCGCGCACGTTCAGGGGCGTCAGCTCCGCTCCGTCGACGCCTTTGCGCGGCTCCACGAGCAAGGGATGCGACGAGGCGAAGCGCTCCATCTCGATGTCGCGCCAACGCAGGCGTTCGCCCGTGGCGAGGTCGTACAGGCCGCCGGAACGCACGGCGCCGTTGCGGTCGACGACGTAGATCAGGTTCAGGCCCGAAGCTCGGTGCGAGCCGAGCCCGAGGTTGGAGGCGGCGAACGACGCCGGGACGTTCTGTTCGTCGCTGGCGACGAAGCTGCACAGGTCATCCGACGCGGAGAGGCGGCGCGCGTGCTCGTCGACGCGCTCGACTTCATCGAGCAGCGCGTTGCGCGCCCGTTCGATCTCGGCCTTGGCGCTGTCGAGTTCGAGCTGCTCGAAACGCGGGAGCACGAACGAGTGCTGCAGCAGTTGATCGAGCAGCGCGTAGCCGACGACGACCGCCGCGAGGATCAGTGCGATGCGAGTGCGGAGCAACATGACGCGCCGGAGCGGCTCACGCCGCGTCGCGGGTGGCTGCGGGCGTCGCGCCGCTGGCCGGCGTCGAGCTGCGTGCGGCGGCGGTCGCGCGGTTGATCAAACCGCACAGTTCCTGCAGGTCATCGCCGTTGCGCAGACGACACTCGCCGCGTTCGGTTCCTTCGACCACGGCCCCGAGGTACTTCTCGAAGCGGTAGAGCGGGCCGCAGAAGCGGTGCGACACCGCCACGGCGACGAAGAACAGGATCGGGAACAGGATCGCGAGCGACACCACGAGCACCCAGCCGAGCGTGCTCGCCGACTGGGCGATCAGCACGTCGCCGTCGTGCGGGAGCTCGCTTGCGATCTCGAGCACGCAACGGACGAAGAGCGTGTACTGAACCAGGAGGGCCAGCGCCGCGACGGCGGACATCGCGCCGATCAGGCGCCACTGCACCTTGGGCAGGATGAGACGGAAGCGGCGACGGTGGTGAGCCATGCTGGGGGCCTTTCTCCCCGCGGCATCGGCTGAATGGACGCGGCGCTTGAGGGTCGCGGCCCGCAGGCCGCTTCAGTGAGAAACACCCGGGGTTGCCGGGCCTCGCTCCTGGGAACGAAGCGCGGCCAGCGAAGCCGCAAGGCGCTCCGCGCAGGCTTGGCCGCGGGCTTCGGGCGCACGCTGCTCGAGCGCGTCGGCGCCCGTCTGGGAGCGCAGCTGAACCAGCGCGGCGAGCACCGCCGCGGAGGCCGCGGCGTCGTTCACGGGCAAACGCTCCGCGAGTGCGACCGCCAGCGAATGGCGTGGGAAACGATGCTGCGCGAGCGCGTGTGCGGCCTGCACGCGCAGCTTCGGGTCGGTGCACACGAGCCGGTCGAGCAGCAGCGGCGCATCCTCGCGCCACCAATCGAGCTCCGAGCGGATCCAGCGGCCCCAGGCGTCGGCGGAGAGGTTCGCGCTGCGGCCCGTGAGGCGCGCCAGGGCCCATTGCGCGTTGGCGCGCACCCCGGCGTGTTCATGCGTCAGCAGCGCGACGAGCGTCTCTGCGCTGGCCTCGTCCCCCAGGGCGCCGAGGCACAGGGCGGCGTCGCGACGCACGTCGAGATCCGTCGCCGCGAGCAACGGTCGCACGCGTTGGCGCAGGTTCTCTGCATGACGCCGGTCGCTGCCGCGCGTCGCGCGCGCGAGCTCGACGAGCGTGAACGAGTCGCTCACCAACTCCCGGCCGAGCATTTTCGCCAAGCGTTCGAGCGCGTCGGGCGCGCCGCTGTCGGCGAGGCCGCGCAGAATCGCTTCGCGCAGCGGCTGAGGCGCCTGTTCGATCTGCGCGATCCACAGCGGCTCGTAGCGGCACGCGAGCGAAGCGAGTTTCGCGACGCTCGCGCGCAGCGGCGCGGCCCCGGCGTGTTCGAGGTCGTCGTCGAGCGCCTGCGGCGCGAGCAGCGCCGCCCAACGGAGGAGTTGCTCCAGGTCGCGCTCGTCGCCCAGATCCGCCAGCACGCCCATCGCAGCCGCCAGCGGTTTGGGCTCGACGCTCGTCTCGAGTTGGCGCAGCAGCACGTCGCGCGCCGCGTCGTCCCTCGCCCGGAGCGCCTGCGCGGCCGCGGCGTGGGCCTCCGCGTTCCACAGTGCGCGCGACTGGGCGCGCCCGAGCCGCAACGCGACGAGCCACTCGAGCGCAGCTGCGCCTTCGTTCTGCAGCGCGCGCGCCGTGGCGTCCGCGCCGAGGGTCTCGCTGGATGCGATGTGTGCGTCGAAACGTCGCACGAGCGCGTCGTCGAACGACTGCGGCGGCGCGAACCACGCCGGAAGCAGCAGAAGCAGGCCCAGCATCGCGCTACATCTCCTCGCGGAGGATGCGGAGCACCTGTCGGACCTGGCCCCAGTCGAACCCGGACTCCGGACCGCGGTAGGTGCGTTCGGTGAGCGACAGATCGAGGTACTTGATCAGCAGTCGGTACGGCGCGGGTTCGTGCGCTTGCGCGGGTTTGTCGAGTGCGGCGGCGTCGACGTTGAGCGCGCGGAACGGGTCGGGGGCGAGCGTGCGCGCCACCTCCGTCGGAACGTCGATCACGCGCCAGGAGAGCTTCGACACGGAGCTCGCGTCGCCGTTGCTCTCGCTCTCGAGGGCTGCGTCGAAGTGCACCTTCGAGTTCGCACCGAGCGTCAGTTCCTTGGCCGCGACGGTGCCGAACAGCTCGAAGCCGTTCGCGAGCGCGACGCGTCCGTACGGTGCGTAGAGGGCTCCGACGAACATACCCGAGTAGCCAAACCGCACCGGTGCGTCGGGGAGCAGGTCGCCATTGCGGTCTGCGGTCTGCGACGCGGAAACGAGCAACGAAAGCAGCTTGGGGTCGCGCTTGGTGAAGGTCACGTTCGCAAGCGGCGCGAGGTCGAGCCAGTTGCGGACGTAGAGCGTGATCGGCCCGGTGCTCGTGTCGAGCACGAGCGAGCCGAGGTCCTGGATGGAGAACTCGTCGATCGCGAGCGTCGAGGGACCACGGATCGTGAGCTTCGATCCCGGACCGATGCGGATGCTCGCGTACGAAGCCTCTTTGCCTGAGATCTCCAGCGCCGTCGGAAGGAGCGGCGAACCGAACACCTCCGGCGTCAACTCCGGGATCTCGAGCGTCGGCAGCACCACCGGCGCGCTGCTCGGCGTGGTGGCCCCGGTCACCGTCGCGCCGCTGCCGAGCAGCACGGACCCGTTCGGGCCGGGCGTCGCGTCGCCCTCCACCCGCGTGGCGTTGCCGAGCGTGATGTCGCCGTTGCTCTGCAGGCGGAAGGCGCTCGAGTCGGGGGCGTCGGCCGTCGGCGCGAGGCTCACACGTGAGTCGTAGCTGTCGATCTTCACGCGGTTGCCGACGGTGACGCGGTCTCCGCCCATGATTCCCAGCGAGGCGACGGAGATCGGCTCCCGGCGCACGACCAATCCGAGCGTCGCGCGTCCCGACCCGCACATGCCCGTGCTCTTCAGCGAAATCAGGCCGTTTTCCAGGTGTTCCGCCTCGACCCAGAACAAGCCGTCGCCGAGCACGGCGGGCGACTCGAGCGAGCCCACGCCGCCCTTGAGTCCGATCGTGAGCCCGTAGTAGGCCTCGGACAGCCCGGCTTCGGCGAGGTTGAGCGCGCGCCGCTGGTCGGCGCCGAACATCTGCGAGCGCGCGCGCGAGGCCTCGAACTGCAGCAGCATCGCGCTCATCGTGGCCATGGTCATCACGACCGCCAGGCAAGCGACCAAGACGCCGCCGCGTCGGCTCGTTCTCGAACTCCTCCAGGCTTGTTTCATCAGCGCATCTCCGTTGAGTTCAGTTGCGGCAAGTGACGACTGCCGACCGCTGGTGGCGCACGACCTGACCGTCTTCGCCGCGCCGCTCGAGGCACAGGAAGATCTCGACCTGCGAGCCGTTGACCACGAAGGCCAGCCCGGTCTCGTCGGTCAAGCCGTTGCCGTTGTCGTCGACGCCGTTGGGCAGTTCGCCGTCGAGGTACTCGGCCACCCAGCGGGTCCACACGACCATGCGTTCGTCGAGTTCGTCGGGACGTTGGCGCCACAGCACCTGCCCGCCCTGCACCACGAGCTCGATGGACTCGGCGTCGCCGAGCACCACCTGGCCGTTCTGCACGCCGAGGTTCTGCACGTACTCGAGAGTGCTCTGGAACGACGGCGACGGCGCGGTCGGATCGAGCGAGCCGACGTCGGCGCTCATCAAGGCGAGCGAAATGCGGTCGAGCGTGCGTTCGATGAGCACGTCGAGATCGCCGCGGATCGACTGGGCTTCGCGCTGCTCGGAGCCCGAGCGCAGCACCAAGCCGATGTTGGCGAAGATCAACACCGCCACACCCAGGGCGATGATCAGCTCCAGCAGGCTGAAGCCGCCGCGAGTTCGGTGCGGCGCGCCCTTCATCAGGGCGTGCTCCCGTTCCAGTCGACCATCTCGGTGTGCAGCTCGAACACACGCCGCGCGCCGCGCACCTGGTGTTCGATGCGCACACGCACAGGCAGGATCACGTAGTCGTTGTCGTGCGGCTGGTCGTCGATGAGCGTGTCGCCGTTGAGATCGCGCGGCATCCCCAGACGTGCGTCGCTCGAGTCCTCGCGCAACACGCCTTGGGTGGTCGGGAACTCGACCGCGCCGACGAACCCATCGGCATCGCCTTCGAGCAGCGCGAGGCCAGCGACGGCGAACAGCGCGCCCGGCGCAGTGCCCGCACCGCCCGGGTCGTCCGCGGGATTGGCGTTGTAGCTCGCGAAGCGCTCGTGCGCCGGCAGTGCTCGCATGCGCTCGACGATGTCGCGCGCCGCCGACGAGGCCAGGCTCGTGGCGCGTCGATCGGCGCTCGATTCGGCGGTCGCGGCTAGCGCGCCCGCGTACGCCGCGGCGGCGACGGTGAACAGCACGAGCGCGATCAGCGCTTCGAGCATCGAAACGCCGGCTCGTCGGCGTGAGTGACGCGGAATGGCTCGCAGAGCTTGCATCGTGGGGCGTCGTTCCAGTCGGGGGACGACTCCCGGCCGCGCACGCGCGCGCGACGCTCATCGGCGTGTGTGGACGCGCGGCTTGACGGCGCCCGCTCCGGCGGAGGCGCTCGGTGCGAGAGGGGCGCGAAAGTTCGTCGCGCCCCGAGGCGAACGACTCAGCCCTGGCGCGCGCCGGGCTTGCCGTCGCGCGGCGGCAGGAAGAAGTCGCGCGGTCCCACGAGGAAGCGTCGGAAAATACTGCCGATCAGGCCCGAGGTCTGGACCGGATCCACCTCGCGCGAGTACAGCGCGGTGCGCAGTGCGAGGGCGAAGCTCACGGCGAGGTTGACCGCGCCGATGCAGACCACGCCGAACGCGCTGTTCACCGCGACCTGCCAGACCACGCCGAACTCCTGCGCCTCGAGGCCGTAGGCGAGGTTGGCCGAAGCGAATGCGACGTGGCGGATGTCGAGCGGCAGGCCGAGCAGCTTGCCGACGACGCCGGTGCTGCCGAGCAAGCAGCCGAACAGGAAGTTGCCGACGAGGGCGCCAAGGTTGTGCTCGACGTAGCGCGCCAGGGAGTCGACGCGCGCTGCGCCGATGACGCGTGCGAGCCGTCGCAGCCGACGCACGCGGTCGGGCACGCGGTGGTAGATGCACAGGTTGTCGAAGTAGCCCGAGATCAGGCCGCTGAAGAACAGGTACACGCCGGCGATCGCGGCGTGGAGCAAGGCGAGACTGCGGACGGGATCGAGTTCGTGCAGCAGACGGTCGCCCTTGTCGGCGCTCACCGGATTCACGTCGAGCGCATGGAGGCCCAACGCGATGGCGAGCGCCGTCGTGAAACCCACCACGACGTTGCCGACGATCGAGATCCACTGCGTGCGGCTGACCTCCGCGGCGAGGCTCGTCAGCGCATCGATGCGTTCTTCGCGGCTCTCGTTGGGATCGACGGCGCTGGCGAGCGTCGCCGCCGTCACCGCGGGTTGTTTGGTGGCGATCGTGAAGCCGCACAGGTGGACCAGCACGAAGCCCAGGCCGTAGTTGAGGCTGTAGGCGAGCGCGGCCCAGGCGAGCGGCAGCTCCAGCCCGGTCAGCAGGATCTTGTTGAGCGCCATGGCCGCGATGATCAGCCCGGCCCCGGAGGCCGCGCGGAACATGTGCAGGAACTGCGCCCGGTTCGCGCTGACGTAGTGCTCGCCGGAGCGGCTCGCATGTTCGGTCACGCGGCGCGCGACGAGTTGCAGCGCACCGACGAACTGGTCGCGCAGGCTGTAGCGTCGGCCTTCGGCGCGCACGAGCAGCACGATGAAGCGTGCGATCGCTTGGCGGCGCTCGGCAGGTGCGGGAGCACTCGGCGAGCAGGCCAGCCCCAACAGGAGCTGCATACGTTCGATCGAGTCCTCGATGCGCGCGAGCAGGTACACCAGGTCGACGCTCACGCCGGCTTCGTGAGAACGACGGCGCACTTGCGCCGCGTACTCGCTGCACTGGCTCAGCAGCACTTGGATCTGGCGGGCATCCAGAACCGCGGCGGCGCTGTCTGCGACCGCCAGCGTCGGCGCGTTGCTCAGGAACACGCGGACTTCCTCGGACTGCGCGAGGAACGGCGATTCACGGCGCGCGAGCGCGGGCAGGTAACGGACCAGCGTGGCGTCGGCGCCGAGCGCGGCGAGCTGAACGCTGATCAGCCGCAGCGACTCGAGCAGTTCGTTGCGCACGTGGCGCTCGATCGGTTCGAACTCGGCCTCGTCGACGCCAGCGGCGTCGAACAAGAGCCTCCAGTCGGCTTCGTCGAGCTGCTCCAGCCACTCATGGTCGCCCGCCTCGTCGAACACGTGCATGAGCACGTCGCCGAGCACGCCCTCGTCGACTGCCGGGGGCAGCAGACGTCCGACCAAGCGCCGACCGAGCCCGCCCAGGAGGCCCTCTCCGTGCGTGATGCCCGCCGTGGCGTAGAGCATCCTGTGGCTGGTGGAGCTCAGCAGCGTCTGGATCAGCGCGCGGAAACCCGCCTTGACGAGTGCGTCTTCGGCGAGCTGGCGCAGCACCTCGCGCAAGCGCGGTCCGCCGCGCGCTCGCTCCGCGCGCCCCCTCGGCCGGATGTGGTCGACGATCTGAGCGAGGCGTTCGCGCGCCTCGCGCTCATCGGCCGGCGGCCCCGCCCTCAGAAGCGTGAGCAGCGCGTCGGACAGCAGAGTCTGCGGCGTCGTGCCCATGCGTCGGTGGTTCGCGCTCCATGCGGCCACTGTGGAGCGCGCGCTCGCCGCGTGCAACCGCCAACGAGTTCGAGCACCGCGAAATCCCTGGAAGTCGGCGCAGGCTGGCGGGCGTCGCGGCGCCGCCCGGGCGCATGAAGCGTGGCCACACGTCGACAACTCCGGCGAATCGACGCGCTCTCGCCGGGCGCCGCATCGAGACCGGCCGAGGCCGGTAGTCTTGCGGCGTGAAGCAACTTGTCGATTGCCACGTGCACCTCGCAGCCTTGGACGACGGCGCCAACGGCTGTTTCGTGTCGCGCAAACTGCTGCGCAGCCCGCTGCTCAAGTTCCTGTTCTGGAAGCACGGTTTCGACGTGCGCGACCCCGTGCGCACGAACGCCAAGTACGTCGCGGACCTCGTGGCCGAGCTGCGCGCGTCCCAGCACGTGGCGAAGGCGGTCTTGCTCGGCATGGACGCCGTGTACGACTCGGGCGGCCGGCGCGACGACGCGGACACCCACTTCCTGGTCGCGAACGACTACGTGCTCGCGACCGCGCGCGCGCACCCCGAGCTGATCGCAGGCGTGTCGATCAACCCGCAGCGCCGCGACGCTGTCGACGAGGTGCACCGCTGCGCCGACGCGGGCGCGGTGCTGGTGAAGGTCCTGCCGAAC
Source organism: Planctomycetota bacterium (assembly GCA_016795325.1). Lineage (GTDB taxonomy): Bacteria > Planctomycetota > UBA1135 > UBA1135 > WYBT01. Next base: position 5,149 of record JAEUHY010000049.1, on the reverse strand, counting down.
TCGCAACGCTTCAATCCGGGCGACAGGCGCTATGTGCCGTTCTACCGCGCACTGGTCGAACGCAAGTTGCCGCTGCTCAGTCACGTGGGCTTCGAGATGGCCCTGATCGGCGTCGATCAATCGGTCGGCGAACCGCAACGCTTGCGCGTGCCGCTCGACGAAGGCGTGACCGTGATCGCCGCGCACGCCTGCAGCTTCGGGTTCCTCGTGTACGAAAAGTACCTGCCCGCGATGGCGGAGCTCGTCGAACGCTATCCGCACTTCTACTCGGACGTTTCCGCCACCACGCTGCCCAACCGCATGTCGATGCTCTGGAGGCTGCGCAAGCACCCGCAGATCCAACAGCGGCTCCTGTTCGGCACCGACTATCCGTTGTCGGTGTTCCACTGCGCCTGCTGGGGCCGCGTGAGCTTCTCCGCGCTGCGCGAGCTGGCGCGCACGAAGAACCGCTTCGACCGGCAGGTGCGCGTCTGCGAGCACCTGGGGCTGAAGTTCGGCTCGGTGGGGGACTTGCTCGCCGCGCGGCGCTGAGCGCGTCAGTGCGCGCCGCTGGCCTTGCGGCCGCCGCGCGAGAACGAACCGCTCGCACTCGCCTGCAGGCGCGCCGCGAGTTCGAGGCAACGCTCGGCGAGCGCGCGCGCTCCTTCGCTCAGCTCGGCGCTGCGTTTCACGTAGTCGACGTTGTGCTCCATGTCCTCCGCGCTCCACCCGCGGCTGTGCGCGATGAACGGGAAGGGCGGAAACTGCAGGCCCAACTCGCCGAAGAACAGCATCATCTGGCCCGCGACGGCCTGGATGTTGTCCTGACCGCCGGTGATCACGAAACCTGCGACCTTGTCCTTCAGCAGCACTCGGTTGCGCAGCGTGATCTGGTTCTGGACGGTGTTGAGCCGCTCGGCCATCTTGAAGTACAGCGAACTCGCCGCGCCCCAGCGGATCGGCGTCGCGATGAGCACGACATCGGCCCAGTACACGAGCGCGTCGTACACGTCGTGCATGCCGTCGCTCGGATCCATCTGTGAGATCGAGCACGGCCACGTGCAGGCCTTCGACGACTTCGAGTAGTAGCCCTCGCAGGCGCGGAAGTTCAGCTCGCGCAGCTTGATCAAGCGCGTCTCGAGGCCGTGCTTCTCGCGCACGTGCGTGAGCGCCGTCTCCAGCAGCGCCTCGGAGGTCGAGTAGCGCGGGAACTGTGCGTTCATCGCCGTCGTGGAGATGCCCGCGACTCGCAACGGGCCTTCGACGCGCCCGAGCGGACGATCGAGCGGATGTTTGTCGTGCGGCAACTTGTTGCGCTCGTTCAGCGCCGTCGCGCGCACCAGCAGACGCCCGCCCTCGGCGCGGCACTCGAACCGCGGCACGCGGTCGGCCTCGTAGCCGGGCTCGCCCTCGCCGGTGATGCGGTGGAACTTCCAGTTGTGCCACGGGCACACCACGTAGTCGCCGGCGAGCGTGCCTTCGCCCAGGGGACCCCCGACGTGGTTGCACGCGCCGTGGATCACGCCGAAGACGCCCTCCTTGAAGGACAGCGCAACTTTGGTGCGCCCGACCAGCACCTGCTGCAGCTCGCGCTTTCGAAGCTCTTCGAGCGCGCCGACGTCGATCCAATCCGAACCGGTTTCCATCAACGCTCACCCTTCTCGATGCGCCGGTAGGCGGCGGGGTCTGCACTCAACACGAGCCAATCGTCCAGCTGCGACACGACGCCTTCGATCTCCAGCGGGAGGCCGACGAGTTCGAGCACACGTTCGTTGACGGCCTCGCCGTTGGCGCCCACGAGCAGCAAGCGTTGCACGTCGCCGCGCTCGTCCTCCACCCAGAACAGCGGCGGAATTCCGCCGCGGATGCACAACTGAGCGCAGGCGCGGTGCGTGCGACGCTCGCCCGGCGTCATGACGCCCAGGTGGCACTTGCTGTCGACGATTTCGCCGCGCAGCGTCACGCGGCCGAGGTCGTGCGTGCGCGACGCGTCGATCGATACGTCGGCGAGCGCGATCGAACCGGGCTCGAGCTCGACCAGCGTGCGGCCGCCGGAGTGCACCAGTGATCCGCGCAGCGTCACTCCGCGGCCGTCGAACTCGCGAACGAACGCATCGGCGCCATGTTTGCCCGGCGCGACGAGCAAGTACGACGAAACTCCGCCGCCCGGACGTTGGACGCGCAGCTGCGGATGCGGAGCGCTCGCGAGCACGCCGCGGAACTCGCGCACCACGCCGAATTCGAACTGCCCCGCGCGCAACGGCGTTTGTGCGAGCGCGGCGAGCGACACGACGGCGAGGCACGCGGCGAACAGCGCGAGCACTACGCCGCGTGTGAAGCGCGCTTGGCGCGGCGGCGATTGCGGCAGGTAGCCGACGTACAGCTCGCGCTCGTCGTGCTGCGTCTGCGTGGCGACGTGCGCAGGTTCGACCGCGGTTCCCGGCGGCAGCGGTCGCGGATCGACGAGGACGCGGGCTCCCTCGACGCGCACGCGGAAGGTCGGCACGCGCTCGGTGAAGGGCTCGGGCGAGCGCCCGTCGTGCGGCCGGTACTGGTAGCCGTGCCAGGGGCACACCACGCAGCCGTCGACGACGCGTCCTTCGCCCAGCGGACCATTCTGGTGGCGGCACACGCTCGAAAGCGCCGAGAGCTTCTCGCCGTAACGAAAGATCGCAACGCGCTCGCCGGCGATGCTCACAGTCTTCGCGCGACCGTCGGGAATGGAAGCGACGTCGCCGACGTCGATCCACGCACCGCGCGCGAGCTGCTCGGCGCGATCCGTGGTGCGCTCGCGCTGCGCTGCGACGAGGTGCAGGCCGAACAACCCCAGCGCTCCCGCGGCCGTCGCGGCGAGCAGATACGGACTCGTGTTGGCCTGCAGGAAGCCGAACGCGACGTGCAGCACGATCAGTGCGTACGCGACGTACACCGCCATGTGCAGCGCCTTCCACGTCGGCGGCGTGAGGTTGCGCAGCCAGAAGTCGTGGCTCGTCGCAGCCATCAGGAACAGCACGGCGAGCGCCGCGGCCCCTAGCGGCTGGAACGGAATCGTCCCGGGCCCGCCGTCGCTCGTGAGCAGGCTCTCGAGCGGCGAGATCACGCCCAGCGCGTGGAATTGCACGAAGGCGAGCACTCCGTGGGCGAGCGCGAGCACGAACATCGCGACGCCCAGGTGTCGGCGGTTGTAGAGCAGCGGCAGGAAGCGCGCGTCGAGTCGGCACAGCGGACCGATCGAGAGGATCACGTGCAGCAGCACGAAGGCGCTCGCGGCGAAGGCGCGGATCAGCAGCGTTTCGGCCGTCACGAGCGGGTTCGCGGCGAACGTGAGCGCCATGAACAGCGCTACGCACAGGCCGATGCCGAGCGCGAGCGTCGTGTCGTAGATGCGCTTCTGGCGGTTCCAGCCGACCGCGCGGTAGGCGTGGCCCATCAGCGCGCCTCCAGCGTTGCTCGCGCGACGACTTCGCCGTGCGCGAGGCTGAACAGCACGAGCGCGCCGTCTGCAGCGGGTCGCGCAAAGGTGCGTTCGCGGCCGTGGAGCGGGCCGAGCAGCACGGCGTCGGGCGAGAGCTTGTCGCCGCCTGCGTCGTGCGGCGTCCAATACGCGAGCAAGTCCGGCGTCTCTTCGCCGTCGAGCTGCGCGATCGTGATGCGCGTCGCGTCGTGACGCGCTTGCCAGCGCGGTCCGTCTGCGCGTTGGAGAAGCGCCAGCTCACCTTGTCCCGCAGGCAGCGGCTCAGGCGCGTGCGCAGCGCGCGGCTCGAACGCGAGCTCGCGCGCGACCGCCGGAGCTTGTCGCGTTGCGATCGCGGCTGCGAAGGCAATCGGCAACACGAGCGCGAGCGCCGTGATCCACGCGGCGTGCCGTCGGCGCAGCGGCGTGTTCATCGCGTCTCCGCCGCGTCGAGGTGCGGCCCGCGCTCGCGCGGTTCGCCGCCGCGTTGCAGACGCGCGAGCATCCAAGGCCACAGCGCCACCACTCCGGGCGCGATGGCGAGCCGAAAGCCCCACGAGCCGTGCTCGGCATCGGGGTCGATGCGACCGACGAGCCGCGTGACGAAGAGCGGCGCGAACAGCGCTCCGACGGCGAGGTACGCGCCGACGATCCACAGTGCCGCATCGAGCGCGCCCATGGCCGGCAAGCTATCAGCTCTCGCCGTAGAGCTTGAGCACGCTGCCGCGCATCTGCCGGCCCGCGTCGGACAGCACGAAGGCGATCGTCTCGGCGATCGCGTCGGGGCTGACCCACTTGCCCGGGTCGGCGTCGGGCATCGCCGCGCGGTTGGCGGGCGTGTCGATCACGCTGGGCACGATCACGGTCGCGTCGATGTGTTTGCCGCGGCCGTGGGCGTTGATGAGCTCGGCGAGCTGGTGCACGAGCCCTTTCGAGAGCGCGTAGGCCGCCATGTGCGCGCCCGCGTCGGCGTTGAGTGCCGGCCGCGCGCCGACGAGCACGAACTGGCCGCCGCCGCGGCGTTCGAGGATGGGCAGCAGCTCGCGCACGAGATGGAACGCGGTCTCGAAGTTGATGGCGAGCATCTTCCGCAGGTCGGTGCTGCTCGTCTCCGCGAGCGAGCCCATCGCGAAGCCGCCGGCGAGCAGGACAGCAGCGCGCAGATCGCCGTTCGCCGGCAGGCTGTTCACGTAGGCCTTGACCGCTGCTTCATCGGTGAGGTCGACCTGGGTCGCCCTCGCTCCGGCTTGCATGAGTTCGGCGATGGACTTGGGGGACGACGCGGGTGCATGAACGGCGAACTCAGCACGTTGCAGGCGCCGCAGGACGCTCGCGCCGAGCGCGCCGGAACCGCCGCTGAGCAGGACAGATTGGGTGGGGGGCATGGGCGGGCGTTGGATGCGGCGGAGTCGGCTGCGTTTCGCTGGTTGTACGGCGCCGTTGTTTGTGCGCGATGGCGCTGGGGCGCCGATCTACCACCTGCGCGCGTTGGCGGTGCGGTGCCTGGCTCGAATCCACCGACTGCGCGCGCAACCAACAGCAACGCGCAACCGACGGCGCGCAGCTGGTGGATTCGTGCCTGGCTCCGCACCGCCAACGTGGAGTCGACGGCGACGCAATTGGCGGGTCCGTTGTACGGTGCCAGAGCAATTTGTCTCACGCCTCCGGCGCGCCACGCGCGCCGGAGGCGTGAGACAAATTGCTCTGGCACCGTAC
>JAEUHY010000016.1 GCA_016795325.1 Planctomycetota bacterium | reverse complement strand
CCGCAGATGTCAGGTGATTCGGCGCTCCCCGCAAGGCGCGAGGATTCCAGGCGACCTGAATAGGTCGCCGAACCGGAGCAACGCAGCGGGGGGCGGCGAGGCGCCTGAGATATGCGGCGAAATTTTGAATCAGCCCACTAGGCTTGCGCGCCATGAACGCGCGCAAACTCGTCCGCGGGACGGCGTGGGCCGTCGCGATCGCGGCCGTGGCCTCGGCCGCGGCGTTCGTGTGGTGGCGTTCGAGCGGCCGCCCGCAGCGCGAGGGCGAAGCGCGGCTCGCGGGGCTCGGTGCGGACGTCGACGTGCGCTTCGACGAGGCGGGCGTGCCGCACGTGCGCGCCGCCAGCGTCGAGGACGCCGCGCGCGCGCTCGGTTGGTTGCACGCCAACGACCGCATGGGCCAGATGGAGTTGCTGCGCCGCTACGCGCAGGGCCGCCTGGCCGAAATCGTGGGTCCCGCGGCGGCGCGCTCGGACCGCAACGTCCGCGAGCTGCGTTATCCGCAGACCGTCGAGGCGCTCGAAGCCGCGCTCGGCGAGGAGAGCCGCGCAGTGCTCGCGGCCTACGCGCAAGGCGTCAACGCCTGGCTCGAACAGCGCGGCGGCGATCTGCCGCCCGACGTGTTGCTCCTGCGTGTGCGCCCGGCGCCGTGGACGCCGCGCGACAGCCTGTGCGTGCAGATGCGCATGTCGCAGATGCTCTCGTACAGCGTCGGACGCGAGTTCACGCGCACGCGCTGGCTGCACGAGCACGGCGAGCGCTCGGCGCAGATCCTGATCGGCGCGCGGCTCGACGACGTTCCCTCCGCGACGCTCGCGGAGCTCGCGCAGCGCTGGGGCGCCGCGAGCGAGGCGCAGCGGGCCGAGGCCGCGAAGCAGACGAGCAACGGCAGCAACAACTGGGCGGTCGCCGGCGCGCGCAGTGCGAGCGGGCACGCGCTGGTCGCCAACGATCCGCACCTCTCGCTCGGCCTGCCGTCGCTGTGGTTCCAGGCGCAGATTCGCTCGCCCGACTACGAGGCGGCCGGCTTCACCATTCCCGGACTGCCCGTGGTCGTGATCGGCCAGGGGCCGCGGGTCGCGTGGGGCTTCACCAACACCGAGCTCGACGTGTGCGACGCCTTCCTCGAGACGCTGAGCGAGGACGGTCGCTCGGTGCGACGCGACGGCGCGTGGAGCGCGGTGCGCGTCCAACCTGAACGCGTCGTCGTGCGCGGCGAGGCGGACCTCGAATTCGACGCCTTGAGCACCGAGATCGGTCCGCTGCTCACGACCGCCAACGGTCTGCGCTACAGCGTCGCGTGGACCGGACACCAAGCCTTCGATCCGCTGCGCACGTTCCTCGGCCTGGCGCGTGCGAGCGACGTCGACGCCGTGCCGGCGCTGGCCCGCGATTTCCTGGGACCGCCGCAGAACCTGGTGTGCGGCGACGCGTCGGGAGCGATCGCCTACGTGCTGCTCGGCCGCAACGTCGAGCGCGGCGCCGGCAGCGGCCGTGTGCCGCTCCTGGCCGAGAACACTGCGCACCACTGGCGCGGACTGCGCCCGTACGAGCACGCGCCCAGCTCGATCCGACCGGCGGACGGGCAACTGGTCACCGCAAACAACGACCTGCGTCCGGCGTTGGCCGACTATCCGTTCCCGCAGGACGCGGCGAGCGAACACCGCGCACGCCGCATCGCGGAACGGCTGGCGGAGCAGGAACGGTGGGACGCGCCCGCGCTTGGCGCGCTGCAGGTCGACAGCGTGTCGCTGTACGCGCTGGAGCTCGTCGCCGCCGTCGTCGAGCTCGCCAGCGTTCCGGGCCCGCCCCTCCCCGACGACGCGGAGCGCGCGCTCGCGGGCCTGCGCGCGTGGGATGGCGAGATGTCCCTACGCGGGCCGTCGGCGCTCTACTTCCTGTTCGAAGCGCAACTCGACACATGGATCGGCGAGGCGACGCGCGCGGCGCTCGCGTTCCCCGAGCGCGACCGGGTGCGGCTCGAGGCGCTGCTCGGCCGGCTCGACGAACCGTTCCTGGCCTCGCGCGAACAGAGCGCGCAGGCCCTCGGACTGCGCCGCACGCAGGTGCTCGAGGCGCTCGCGCGCGCGTGGCGCGAGGGCGTCCAGTTGTTCGGCCCAGAGTTGTCGCAGTGGAGCTACGGCGCCCGGCACGTCTGGCGGCCGGAGCACCCGCTCGCGAGCATCCCGTTGCTCGGGCGCGCCTTCGAGGCTGGCGAGCATCCGGTCCCGGGGAGCGGCACGAGCCCGTGCGTGTTCAGCGGTCCGCGCCAACGCTCGGAGGATGGCGCGCCGCGCGTCGCGGTCGAACACGGCGCGAGCCTGCGCTTCGTCGCGGACTGCGGCGCGCCCGACGCTTCGCTCGCAGTGCTTCCCGGCGGCCAGTCCGGACATCCCTTCGACCCGCACTACGCCGACCAGACGCCGGCGTACCTCGCCGGTGAGCTGCGAGCCGTGCGCTGGAGCGAGGGCGCGATCGAAGCTGCCACCCGCACTCGCCTGCGACTGCTGGCGCGCTAGCAGGTTCACGCACACGAATACGCGGCTCGGTCGATCCGCCGCTTGACGCAGCCCCGCGTGGAGAGGATGACTGCACGGGAGATGAACACCGCGCCGCACACGCCGACCGACCTGGAGCTCGAAACCGACCTCGCCTTCGCCATCGAGGCGGCCCGACTCGCTGGCGAGCGGGTGGCCGGCCTGCGTGCGAGCGGTCGCTGGCAGGGAACCATCCTGGCCGACATCGGCGACCAGGCCGCCGACGGCCTGCTGCAAGGACTGATTCGCGGGCGCTACCCACAGGACGGCCTGCTCAGCGAGGAGACCGCAGACGCGCCCAGTCGCTTGAGCCAGACGCGTTGCTGGATCGTCGACCCGCTCGACGGCACTCGCGAGTTCAGCGAGGGACGCGAGGACTGGGGCGTGCACGTGGCGCTGACGATCGGCGGCCAGTGCGCGCTGGGCGTCGTCGCGCTCCCCACCCGCGGTCAGTTGCTGTGGGGAGTGGCTCTGCCCGGTCGCGAACGCGCGGGCCTTGTCGGCGCCGGAGCTCTCGCCGGCGGCGGCGCAGCGCCGGTGGGCGCGCCGCGCGTCGTCGTCTCGCGCAGCCACACTCCGGGCTGGGTGGCGCAGTTCTGCGCCGAATTGGGTGCGGCGCCGCCCGCTCCGTGGGGCGGGGCCGGCTACAAGACCGCCAAGCTGCTGCTCGGCGAGGCCGACGTGTACGTCCACAAGAAGGGCCTGAAGGAGTGGGACACGTGCGCGCCGGAGAGTGTGGCGCGCGCGCTCGGATGGTCGGTGTGCAAGCTCGGCGGAAGTCCGCACCGCTACAACCAGCCCGACCCTAAGAACCACGAGTTCGTGGTGTGCCGGCCGCACCTGCGCGCGCGCGTGCTGGCGGCCCTGGCGACGTCCGGCGCACTCGCCGAAGGCGCCTGAGCGGCGCAACTGGACGCCGCGTCTGCCGAAGCGCCGAGACAGGTAACTCGCATCGCGGCGCCGGCGTTTCACGAGCGGCGTTGCATGGGCGAGCGAGCGGGAATCAGCTCAGCTCCCAGCTCCGCGCATCGCGCCCGCTACCACCGCGGCCCCTACCACCGCGCCGACACTGAGTGCCGACACAGAGTGCCGACACAGAGTGCCGACACACAGCGCCGACTCACAGGGCGCGAATGGCCGTCGTGCGCAGAGCAACGGCGGGTGTTGGCGCGAGCAACGCGGCGTGTGACGTGGCGCAAGGAAGGCCCCCAGCGCGAGCGACCAGAGCAATGGTGCGCGAATGGGGCCAGCGAAAGGGCCCGGCGACCGCTCAGTCGTGCACGAGTTGCCCGGCCACGTAGTAGCCCGAGCGCAGGTCGATCGACCCGTCGAACATGAAGAAGCGCCACAGACCTTCACGACGGCCTTGGACGAACAGTCCGCGCTCCTTCGTCTGCCCGTTCGAATACCACGAGTGCCACTCGCCTTCGGCGCGGCCGCGGTCGTAGGTGGCGGTGAGCATCGGGCGACCGTTGGGATGCCATTCCTCCCACAACCCGGTGCGGAGACCGCGGTCGTAAGCACCCCGCGCTCGCATCTTTCCGTTCTCGTAGAAGCTGCTCCACAGCCCCACGCGCTCGTCACCGCCGAAGCCGCCCTGCTGCTTGGCGGCGCCGGTCTCGAACCACTCGAGGGCCGAACCATCCAGCTGGCCTTGCTCGAAGTTGGTCGCGCTGGCCAGTTGGCCATTGGAATGCCACTCGTTCCAGAGCCCGTCGGGCATCCCGTCGACGAACGAGCCCTCCGCGAGCGGGGCTCCGTCCGGGTAGTTCCAGGTCCACACGCCGATCGGCTCGCCATTGGGGCCGAAGGCGCCGGTGAAGAGGCGCCGACCGCGCGCGTCGGTGACCGACCAGCGACCGCGGGGCACGCCGTCCACCAGCTCGCCTTCCAGGCGCAGGTCCTCGGCGGAGAGCGCAGAGCCGATGCGGCCCGAACGGCGCGCGCCCTCGAGGTTGGGCTCTTCCACCGCCGGCTGCGGCGGCGCAGTCTCGAGTTCGGAGGGGGCCACGGTCGGCGCGAGGCGCAGGAGCGCGGAGCGCACGTCGTCCACCAGCGCCTGGGCCCGTTCCGAGCCGCCCGCGAGACGATCGATGGCTGGAGCGCCGCTCAACTCGTGCTCAGCACGAGCTTCGCGTGAGCTTGCCTGCACGCTGTGGCGGCGGTCCGCGCCCAAGCCTGCCCAAACGAGCAGGCCGGCCGATAGACCGAGCACCATCAGCAGCGGCAAGTCATCCAGTCCCGTCCTGCGCAGGACCATGATCGCGTCGCCTGTTCAGCGCCTCGTGGGTTGTCGTCCATGAACGCCCGCGGCTCGCGCCGGGGGCTCTTGCAGTAGGGTCTCCACCGCCGACTCGAGCGCTGCACCGTCGAGGTCGACGAAACGTAAGCGGCCAGACGTGTCGAAAACGAAGCTCCGCGGCGCCTCATTCAAGCGCCAAGTCGAGGCCACGCGGCCTGCCTGGGCGCCTTCGAACACACAAGGGAAGCGCAAGCCCTGCTCTTCCACCAAGCGGCGGAACACGGCTTCGTTCGTGCCCATCTCCACGCCGATGACGGCGAAGGGCTGTTCTTCGTGCGTGGCGTACAACTGGCGCACACGCTCAGCCCACGCCGTGTCGGCGCGGGAGCTCAGCTTGAAGAACGCCACCACGACGACGCGGTTGCGGAAGCCTTCAAGCTCGATCTGGTTGCCGTCGACGTCGGTGGCGCAGAAGTTCGGCGCGACGCGCCCGACGCGCAGGTGTTCGAGCTGCCACACCTCGTTCGCCAAGTAGGTGCCGGACTCCGGACCGCCGCCGACGCCAGCGCTGCGCCACAGGTGCGCGGCCTGCTGGTAGGCAGCATCCGTGTATTCGCCCGCGGCCACCACGGTCCGTGCCATCGCGCGCAAGATCGCGGCGCGGCGCTCGGGTCGATGGGGATTGGCGTCGAGCAGGGCGTCGCCGAACTCGCGCACGAAACGCACGCCGAGCTCGGGTCCATCGAGCATCAGCGCCCGCACGACGTCGATCTCGTTCGAGTCGATCCACTCCGCGCCCGCGTTGCGCGCGAGCACCTCGCGATACAGCGCGACCTTGCGCGCGACGATCGCCGCGGTGCTCTCGCCCACATCACTGTGGAAGTGCCGGAGCAACCAAGCGCTCGCGCGACCGCAACCCAGTTCAGCGAGCGACTCCATCGCGGGGCGGAACTCGGCGCGCAGCCACGCCGGCTCCAGCTCGATCGTCAGCGGATGACCGGCGTAGTCCAAAGCGCTGCGCCGACCGCGGAACGTCTTTTCGATCGAGCCGAAACGCGCGTTGAGGTCCTCGAGCGCGGCCCGCTCCCCGAGCGGTGCTGTCGCGGCGGGCGTCACGCTTCCATGCAACGACGCCGAACTCTGGCCGTCGGTGGGAGCGCTCAACCCCAGCGCCGTCAGCGCGAGGGCCACAGAAGTGAAGTGCAACATGGGCGGGGCGCGGCTGAACGCGCCGATCGTGCAGTTGAGTATGCCGCCTGGGACCAGTTTCGACTACGGGCGGCGAAAGAGGCGCAAAACGGACGGCGTCCGAGTTTGGAACATCGAACGCGCCCGCGGCGATTACGACCCTCTCATTCGCGCGCGGATCCCCGACTCGGCGCGCAGCGCGTCGCTCGGGGCCCCTACCCGCTCACTACTTCGCCGCGCCGGCCGACGTCGCCTTGGCGCGGGAGGTCGCCGCGATCTCCCACTTCCAGCGGTCGTCGGAGGTCTCCCAGGGCTTGAGGCGCTGGGCCGGGTCGAGGCGGATGCGCGTGACCCTCACGCGGCCGCTCTCCTGCTCGATCTTGAACATGAAGTTCGCCAGGCGGTCGCGCGGGAAGCCCTCGTCGGCCTTGGAGACCTGCGGACGCAGCGTGTAGGTCAGGTCCTGGGTGTCCTTGTAGTAGCTGCGCGGCTGCGCCGGGTCGACGTCGATCTGACCCAACTTGACCGTCTCATGCGTGGCAATTCCACGGAAGTAGAGGTCCGGCTTGTCCTGGGTGACGAAGCCCTCGCGCTCGGCGTCGGCCTGCAGCTTGGAGAACAGCCGGCCGAGGAACTGGATGTTCTGGGCGCGCTCCGGGACCTCCTTGACGAGCTGCGCCTGCAGCGCCGAGCGCTGGTCGTAGAGCCGCCAGCCGTTGATGGCCAGCCCGACCGAGCCGAGCACGCCGACCACGATGATCCAGCGGGCCGAGTTCATGGAACCGAAAAACTCGCGCAGCGCCATGGTCAGGAACCCTCCGTCTTGCGCTGCACCTTCGCGAGGTCGCAGACGATTGCGAATCCGTCCGTGTAGATGCCCGCGCCTTGGTCGGCGGGGAACTCCTTGGTGGCCTCGGGGGTCACGCTGCGCACCCAAGGCTGGGCCTCGAGCTCGGCCTTGAACGTCTCGTAGGCCAGCGTCGCCGCCGTGCTGCTGTCGTTGTAGAAGGACAGGTCCAACGTCACGCGCACGGTTTCCCCCTCGCTTCCGCGCCCGGGTTGCATGTCCGCCATCACCTTGCGGATCGCGACTCGGCCGATGCGGTCGGACATATCGTGCATCAGGCAAGTGACGCGCGTGAGCGCTTCGAGCGCAGATTGCGGCTGGGTGACTTCACCGGACAGACCCAACTTGCTGTTGAGGTCGGCGATGCGGGTCTTGAGGCGGCTCTCGATCTCGCGCAGCGCATCGGCCGGCGTCTCCTGCACCTGCAGATCCGAGGCGCGTTCCACGTAGCTCTGCAGCTCGGGCCAGGGCTTGGTGAGGTTGCCCACCAGGCCTTCCTTGGGATTGGCGATCAGGAAGTTCCTGGCGCTCTTGAGCCAGGTGTGCACGTCCGTCTCCGCGCGCCGCAGCCGCTCGCGCTCGAAGATGTTGACGATGGCGAGCCACGTGACCATCAGCAGCACGGCGATGGCCATCGGCATCTCGAGCCGCTCCATCGTTCCGCTGAAGCGCAGCTCTTCGCGGCGCAGCGAAGCGCGCAGCGGGCCGCCGCCGAGCTGGCGCAGGGCGACTCCGTACGCGACCACGAGCGGCGCGGCGCCTTGAGCGGGTTGACCCGAGTCCTCTTCGAAGACGTCGAGTTCGTACACCGGCACGTCCTGGATCTGCTGACCGACGAGGTTCGGCAGCTCCCAGCCGCAGACGTAGATCGCCGTGATCGGGTTCGCGGAGCGCGCCGCCGACAGCGTGCGGCCGAGCTCGCGGCGGATGCGCGCGACCGACAATTCAAGCCGGCGCTGCAGCTCGTCGGGGGAAAGCACCGGCGCCGCCGGCCGCTCGCCGCCTTCGCCGCCAGATTCGGCGCCAGCTTCCGCCCCGGCGCTCGCAGCCGCGCCCGCGTCGTGCGCCAACGCCCCGATGCGAATAGCGCGCATGGAGCGCACCTTGCCGCCATCCATCACGACCACGGCGGTCGAAACCTCGCCGATGTGCACGAGCAGCTGGGCGTCGTCGACGTGGCAGATGTCCGCCGCGACGGCGGCGTTGACCATCGCGGTCGCCTCGAGTTCGGCCTCCTGCGGCTCGGCGCCGGCGCGCGCGCACAGGTCGATCTCGCGCTGCAGGGCCGCCTTGGGCACCGCAGTGACGAGCAGGTTCGATTCGGTCTCGGTCTTGTCGAGCGTGAGGAAGTCGACCACCACGTCGTCGATCGACCACTGCGGGAGCTGGCTCTCGACCTCGAACTTGAGGATCTCCTCGATCTTCGAGTCCTCGAGGACCGGCAGCTTGAGCGTGCGGTAGGCGGCGAGGCCCGAGTCGATCGCCACGCCGACCGAGTCCGTCGGCACGTCGAGCTCCTTGACGGCCTGCTCGAGCACCTTCACCGCGTCCTCCATCGGGTTCTCGCCGCCCGGAGGAAACTCACCGGTCCGGAAGGCGGTGATGCGGTGCTTCTTGGGCGTGCCGTCCAGCACGACGATCTCGAAGCGTCTGGGGCCGACGCGGATTCCGCAGGTCTTGACCATGCTGCTTGGGAGTGGGTTCGGAGAGCGGTCGGCGGTGAGCGGTTCGAGAAACGGAAAAGGGCGCGCAGCCTACTGGATCGGGGCCCATTCGCGGACGCGGGCGTCGAAGGTCGCGCGCTGCTCGGGAGGCAGCACGTGATCGCGGATCCACTGGCGGTAGCGCTGCCCCAGCTGCGCGAGTTCGGGTTCGAGCTCGGAACGGCTGGCCGCCAGCACGCGTTCCCGCGCGGCGTCGAGGTCGCGCTGGTAGTTGCGCAGCAACTCGCCGAACAGGCGCGAGCGCTCGGCGTCGAGCTGGAATTCGCGCGCGAACGCGCTGCGGTACGCGGCGAAGGCCTCGGCCGTCGCCGGTTCGGGCGCGGGCGGGCGGCCGAGGTACAGGCCCGCTCCGACGCCGGCGGCGAAGCTCGTCAGCGCCAGCAGCAGCACCCACACACGGACACTGTTCAGCATCGCGAGCACCCCACGGTCGGCGGGCTACTGACCGCCGGCCGCTTGGCCGCCGGTCGGTTGCTGCGCGCCGGCGCCCTGCGCGTTGAGGCGCTCGAGCTCTTCGATGACCTGCTTGGCCGGCGGCAGGGCGCGATCGTCCGCGGACATCGAGCTGCCCACGTCGCGACCCTTGAGCCCGCCGGCGAGCGCGAGCAGCAGCGCCACCGCGGCCGCGACGGCGGTGGCGGCAAGCACGAAGCGAAGGAGCTTTCCTTCCTTCCGAGTGGAGTCCGAAGCACGCTCGCGTTCCACCGCCTCGATTTCCAGCGAGGTTGCGGCGAGCGGCGCGAGCTGACCACGGTCGCCAGCGAAGGCGCGCCGCGCGACCCGTGCGGCGAAGCCGCTCGGCGTGGCCAGCGGGGCCGCTTCCGCGTGCTCCCGGGCGGCGCTGAACCAGCGCTTGAGGTTCTTGCCGTCCTGCGCGCCCGTGCGGCAGGAGTGGCAGTCCAGCAGGTGCTTGCGCAGCAGGCTGGAGCGGGCCTCCGACAGTTCCCCGTCGAGGTAGGCAGGCACGAGCACGCGGGCGTCGGGGCAGGTCATTTCCATGGCGCTAACTCCATCCCTCCTCGAACTCCGGGTGGAGGGCGAGGAGCTTGTCCTTGAACTTGGCGCGGGCGCGGAACAGGCGCGATTCCACCGTTCCGATCGAGATCCCGAGCACGTCGGCGATGTCCTGGTAGGCGAGCCCCTCGAATTCGCGCAGCACGAGCACGCTGCGGAAGATCTCGGGCAGTTCGTCCAGGACCTGTTGGGTGATGCGGGCGACCTCGGCGCGCTCCAAACGGGCGTCCGGGGCCGGGGTCGGGCTGGTGCGGAGCTGGCCTTCGCCGCTCTCGCCGCCCAGGCCCAGTTCGGGGTCCTCCGCGCCGCGCACCGGGTTGCGCCCACAGCGCTTGAGGAAGTCGAGCGAGGTGTTGATGGCGATCCGGCACAGCCAGGTGTAGAAGCTGGACTGCTGCTGGAACCCCGGCAGGCGGGTGTAGGCCTTGAGGAACGTGTCCTGGACGATGTCCTCGACCTCGACCGGGTTGCGCGTGTAGTGGCGCACGAGGGCGAACATCCGGGCCTGGTAGCGCTCGACCAGCAGCTGGAACGAGAGTTGGTTGCCGGCCAGGGTCTCGGCGACGAGGCTCAGGTCCTCCTGCGGGGCGGCTTGCATGGCGGGCGAGTACGCGGCTACGGGCGGCACGATGAGCGTATCGACGCCCGCCGCCCGCTCCTATTCCTGCCGAAGTGCTGCCCCCGGCGGCCGGACTGGGGCTTAGACTTGGGCACATGGGGTTGGGCCTGGGAAAAATCGGCCGCGTCACGCGCGTGGGCGGATTCACGGCGGCGGTCTGCGGCATCAGCGCGGCCCTGCCCGCCCAGCAGATCGCGCTCACCTGCAACCCGCCCGCCCCGACCGACGTCGAGTTAATCAGCCTGGACTGGACCGGGGCCCAGACCCAGACCTGCGGGGGCTGCAAGAACAACTCGCACCCGACGATGAGCTACGACGGGCGCGTGATCACTTGGTCGAGCGACGCCGACGGCGTGCTCCCGACCGCGCCCAACCCCGGCAACTCCCCGCAGATCTACGCTCGCATCCTCAGCTGGGCGCAGCCCATTCTGCTCTCGCCCGGCCTGACCCCCGGCACGATCGCGAACTCGGCCTGCGACTTCCCCAGCATCTCGGGCGACGGCCGCACGGTGGTCTTCGCCAGCGCGGCCACGAACCTGGTCCCCGGTGACACCAACGCACGCGCCGACATCTTCCAGGCCACGCTGCTGCCCTTCGCCATGCGGCGCGTGAACGAGCTGCCCGGCGGCGGCGAGTTCGACGAGGACTGCGCCGCGCCCTTCCCGTCGCAAGACGGTCGCTGGGTGGCGTTCCTCACCTCCGCGACGAACGTGGCGCCGCTCTTCGCGCCGCAGCGCCAACCCGCGCCGTCGACGGTGGGCACGACGCAGGCGCTGATCAAGTTCATCGGCCGGCCGTCGTTCGAAATCGTCAGCCTGGGAGTGGGCAACGTCGCGCCCGACGGCGACGCGCTCGAAGTGCGGCTCGACGCGTCGGGGCGCCTCGTACTGTTCAGCAGCACCGCAACGAATCTGGGGTTCAACGACACGAACGGTCCGGTCGCCGACCTGTTCGTGCGCAACCGGCGCAACAACGTGCTCTCGCTGATCACGTCGGCGCACCTCCAGCCGAGCGTCACTTGCAACGGCGCCTCGCGCCGGCCGTCGTTCTCCGCGGACGGGCGCTTCGCGGCCTTCGAGTCGATCGCCGATGACCTGCTCCCGCCGGGCGAGGACACCAACGGCAAGTACGACATCTACGTGCGCGACCTGCGGACGTGGGGCATCGTGCGCGCGAGCATCGGACTCAACGGCGCCGAGGCCGACAACGGCAGCGGCTACGCGGCGATCTCCGGCGACGGGCGCTTCGTGATGTACACGAGCAACGCGCTCAACCTCACCGCGGGCACGACAGGAGGCTTCCTCAAGTGCTTCCTGTACGACCGCGACGCCGACGGCGACCACATCTACGACGAGTCCGGCGCGGTGTGCACGCGCATGATCAGCGCGAGCAGCGCCGGCGTGCAGACCAACGCGCGCAGCGGCGGCAACGGCGCCTTGAGCCTCGACGGCCGTTTCGCCGTGTTCATGAGCGAAGGCGACACGCTCGTGCCGAACGACTTCAACGGCGGCGTACCGGGCTCGGGCTGCGGTCCGATCTGCCTGTTCGGACGCGACGTGTTCCGCACGACGCACTTCTAGCCGCCATGCCCGACCAGCCGCGCAGCCCTTCGCCCGACGGCGCCGGCGCGCCGAGCGGGCTGTGCAAGGTCTTCGAAGGCGACGTCTGGCGCGCGCACATCGTGCACGCCGAACTCGAGGGCCGCGGCGTGCCGGCCTTCGTCACCGAGCCGCAGTTCTACACGCCAAATCCCGAGCTCAACGGAATAGGCGGCGGGGCGGCGTGCGTGTTCGTGCCGGCCGACCGTCGCGCCGAAGCGCTGCAGATCGTCGAGCGCGCGCCCGGAAGCTGCTTGCGCCGCGTGGCGCGCGCACGACGAGGACCAGGCGCAACTACGGCGCGAGTTCGAACGTCAGCGCGCCGGTGAGCGACGTGACTTTCGTGCTGCCAGGATCGCGGAACCAGCCCTGCAGCCACACGCGATCCCCCGTCTGGAACGGCGCCCCGAGCGCGTCCGGATTGCCGGCGACGTACTGGTTCCAGTCGAAGCCCAGCACGCCGTCACACTGACCGCTCGTGCCGCTCGGGAACGAGAACTTGGTGCGCTGCAGGGGTGCCTTCACGCACAGCAGGCTCGAGCTCGAGCCCCACGGAGAAGCGTTCGCGCCGTTCACGCCGTAGAAGAAGAGGCCCGGCTTGCCGCCCTCGAGCCCCGACGCCGAGACGGTGAAGGGCGAAGCAGCGGAA
Organism: Planctomycetota bacterium; assembly: GCA_016795325.1. Lineage (GTDB taxonomy): Bacteria > Planctomycetota > UBA1135 > UBA1135 > WYBT01. The sequence goes on along the minus strand of JAEUHY010000016.1, from coordinate 205,637 downwards.
GCGCTCGGAACCCCGTTCGGGGAGAGCGCCGGAACGCAGCCGTTGCTCGTGACGCCGGGCGTGCAGTAGGCGAGCACGCTCGACCCGTTGCCTGCGTAGACCACGACGCGGCCGCGGGCGTTGGAGAAGCCCGGCGACGAGATCGCGAAGTCCCCCAGCCCGTCCCCGTTGACGTCGCCCAGCGCGCAGGCCGCGTAGCCGATGTAGCTGAACGTTCCGCCAGAAATCGCGAACACCGCGTCGAGCGTGCGGCCCGACACGATCGACGTGTACGCAGCGCCATGGACGGCGATCTGGAAGTCGGGCGCCGCGTCGCCGTCGATGTCGCCGACCGCCCCCACGAAGTTGCCGAGTTGGTCGTCGTTCTCCTCGCCGACAACTTCGTACAGCACTGCGCCGTCGAGCCCCGAGTGAACTCGCGCGAGCCCCAGGCTCGTGGTGGGCAACGGAGCGTTGCGGCAGTACGGCGCGCCGACCAGCATGTCGGAACGGCCGTCGCCATTGATGTCGCCCACGTTGGCGAGCGAGGTCCCAAACCCGGACGGCCCGTTGACCGAATTGGGCCCCAAGAGATCGCGAAGCAACGCGCCGGTCGCGCCCGAGAACAGTCGCACGCGCCCGAAGCGGAACTGCGCCGCGACCGGGTGGATCGGGTTTCCGATCGCGAAGTCACCGACACCGTCGCCGTCGATGTCACCGGCTGCCCCGACGTCCGAGGCGTAGTACTCGTTCGGCGCCGAACCGTCGTAGGTGTAGAGCGGCGTCGCCACGGACGGATCACCGTCGAACACGTACGCGCGGCCGCTGTCCTGTCCGTTGGAGGCGGCGTTCTGCGCTCCGACGATGAACTCCTGGCGGCCGTCGCCGTTCCAGTCGCCCAGCGGTTCGAGCGACGCGCCGAAGCGGCTGCCGAGCGGTCCGTTGAGAGTGCGCAGCACGGCGCCGTTCGCTCCCGAACGCACCTCGACGAAACTGGGCAAAGCGAGTCCGCCGATGTTTCCCTGCGCGCCAACGAGGACGTCCGCGCGCCCATCACCGTCGACGTCGCCGGCCGCGCCGACGGAGGATCCGTACAGCACTTCGGTGGCGCCGGGATGCTGAAAGAGGTGCAGCAGCGCGCCGGTTGCGCCGGAGTACACACGCACCGCGCCAGCGAACTCCCCCGGCGTCCCCACGGCGAGGTCCGCCACGCCGTCGAGGTCGACATCACCGCAGTTGGCGACGCTGAAGCCGAGCGAATCGTTCTGCGCTGAACCGAGGATGGTGTACAGCGCCGTCTGGCCGGCGGCCGGGAGAACGAGTGCTGCACAGACGACAGCAACACTCACACGCGAACAAGTCATGAAAGACTCCAGATGAAAGAGACCGCCCGGCGCAAGTTTACGGCGCTGCGCGGAGGCTCGCGTCCTCCGAGGAGCGAAAAGCGGCGCGAACTCGGCGCCAGCGGTGCTCGCGACAAGAATGCGTTGCGCGCACGCGGACCGTGCGCATCCGCACGTCCGTTCCCGAGCTCCTTCAGCGCGGCGCGCCCGCCGCGAGCGCGAACGGATCGCGTTCGGGCGCCGAGCGAATGGCGTAGACGCACAGCGCAAGGATCAGCGCGACGGCGAGCAACGCGCGCTCGGCGATCAGGCGCTGGAACCACGAGAGTTCGGGGAGTCCGACCTGGCGTTCGACGCGCAGGAGCGCCGCATGGTCGAGCGCACGGAGCGCGACCCAACGCGGCGAGACCAGCAGCGTGCGGCGGGTCTCGCGGCGCAGATAATCGTGGAGCAACCCGACGTCGAGCCCCCGAGGAACTCCGACGCGCACCATCAGCTGCACGGCCGCGTAGGTCGGCGACGCGGAGGAATTGGGGTTGGTCTCGGGCAGATCTGCGAAACCACCGCCGAAATAGCTTACGTGCTCGGGATCGACCCAGTGGCGCAGCAACAACGCCTGCAACTGCTCGCGGCGCGCGTCGACGCGCTCGCCGTGGCCGAGCAGGTCGAGCCAGCGCACACAGGCGAGGGTCGGCTCGAGCGTGAGCTGCGCCTCCGGCGCCGGCCAACTGCGGTCCACGCGTTCAACGAGGTGCAAGCGCTCCTCGGCCGAGAGCGCGCGAGTCGCGAGCAGCATGTGCACCTGGTACTCGTCGTAGTCGTGCAGGTGCAGCGGTTCGGTGCGACTGAGCAGCTGCGCGAGCCGAAACGACTCGAGCTTCCGGGTCGATAGCTGTCGCCACTGTTCGTCCGTGACCAGCCCAAGGCGAGCCGCCGCAGTCCAAACCGCGGGGTGCGCATCGACCTCGCGCTCGATCGCGTCCTGAACTTCTGCGCGCAACTTCTCGAAGTCGGGCGCAGGCTCGTTGCACGCGCGCAGCGTCGCCACGGCCGCATCGAACGCACCCCAGTGTCTCAACTCGTTCGCGTGCAGCTTGGTTTCGCGCACGAACTCACGCAGCCGCTCGTCCGCGTCCGTCGCGAGCGGCGTCGAGAGGAATACAGGCAGCACGAGGGTCGCCAACACGAGCCCGTACAGCGGAATCGAACGGCGCTGCCAGACGATCAGAAGCATCGCGCCGAGAACACCGACGAGCCCCGTGATCGTTGCGGTGATCGAGTACGGCGCCTCGATTCGCAGGCTCTGGATCCACAGGAAGCAACCGCATAGCAAGTGCATCAGCGCGCCGACGCAAACCTGCGCGACGAAGCGTCGTTCCAAGAGGCCCGCGCGCGCCAATCCGCGCACTTGGACCGCGAGCGACAGCATCGCAACGCTGATCACGGCGATGAGCACGTCGACGACCCACCGGCCGGCGCCGAAGAGGGGCGCGAACACGATCGCCACACCGGACAACGGGACCACCAACTGCGCCCAGGCCACGAAGCGACCAGGGCCCGATTGCGCCGCGATGTTCGGGAGGTCCCCCGGGCGCTTCGCCGGCGTCGGCGCGGCCTCGCGCACCGACCGATCGATCGAACGCAGCCCAGCGAAGAACACGCTGAACGCCGCGCCGAACACGAGCAGCGGCAGCAGCAAGGCCGCGCTCCACCCCTTGCCGCTGGAGAGCAGCAGGGCGCTGGAATCGGGCGGCAACCACGCGGCCGCCTTGCGCACCCAACTCGGCGGATCGCCGGCGTCCGACGCCGCGACATCCTCGAGTGCGGCGCCGGAACGCAGCGTTGCACGCGCTCCGGACTCGCGCCTCACGCCGCGAGCCTCCGCCGCGGCCCCCGCGCGCGCGTTCTGCTCCCCGCCGTCGCCACGCGCCGCACGCGCACGCTCCGCTTCCGCGATGCGCCGCTCGACGCCGGCGCGGAACGCGGCCGGCTCGCTGCGCTGCGCGCCGATCCACGCGCCCAGTTCACGCTCGAGTTGTTCGTCGAGTTCGTTCGCTCGTTTGCGTGCGTTCATCGGCGCACCTCCCGCGCCGCACGGGCGCTCTCGCGTTCGAGGATCTGGCGCAGCGCGCGGCGCGCCTGGTACAGCCGACTCTCGACGGCCTTGGGCGTGAGGCCCAAGAGCGCCGCGACGCGCGCCGCAGTGGTCTCTTCGAGGTAGTGCATGCGCAGCACCAGTTGGTGTTCGGTGGAGAGACGGGCGAAGCCGCGGATGAGTTGTTCGCGCCGCTCGCGTTGCTCTTCATCCGCGGCCGGCGCGAGCGGCTCGCTAGCGAGTGTTTCAGCGGGCCGCGCCGCGGAGCGTCTGCGGTCTGCCGCGTTCAGGCGAAACGCGATGCCGCGCAGCCACGCGCCCGCGGCTTCGAGTTCGGCGGGATTGCCGACGAAACGCTCTCGACTGAGCCAGGCCTGCGCGAAGCAGTCCTGGGCGAGTTCCTCAGCCGCGCGCCAGTCGCGCCCCCACGAGGCGAGCAAGCCGATCAACGGGCCGCGGAAGGACTCGATCCAGCGCTCGAGGTCGGCGGCTTCCGGCCGGCGCAGCGGTTGGAGGGTCATCGCGGAGGCTGTTGTCGCGCCGGGCCTGGGACTCTCAAGAAATCGGGCAAAAGTCGCTGCGGGGCCGCTCAGGGCTGCTCGGGCTCGAACGCGGCGAACAACTCGCCGTCGTCGGAGTAGCGTCCCGTGCGCGGATCGAAGTCGCGGCTCCGGCACACGAACCAGCCGGGCTTGCGAAACTCCAGGCGCTGCGGCGGAGCATCGCGGCGCAGCGCGAGCACGCCGTTCACTCCCGTGCGGCCGAGCAGCTCGCCGTCGCCGAAAACTTCGACGCCCTCGAGCGGCGCTCCGTCGCTGCGCGAGTAAGCGCGCACGAAACGGCCAAAGCCCAGCGGCAGCGCGATGCGACCCACCAGCTCGACCTTGCCGTCCGGCCGCTGCGAACGCTCGAAGTCGAGTCCGGTCCCCCGCACGCTCGCACGACCAGGCGCCGAGGCGATCCACTCGAAACGTTCGGGCGCAAGCGGAAGGCGCTGGAGTGTGAACTCAGCGCCGTTTTCGCGGTCGTGCGCGTCGCCGCAGTCCCAACTCACGCTCGCTTCGGCGCACGGCCGCCCGCTTTCGGCTTCGACGATGCTCACGCGCACATCGAGCGTCGGATCGTCGAGCACGATCTCGAGCTCCTCGTTCGGCGCCTGCACGGTCGCGAGCGCCGCGGGAAACTCGAAACCGTCGTGGCAGTGCACGTACACGTACCACTCGCCCTCGGTCACGTCGTCGAACTCGATGCTCGCGACAAGTTCGCTCGACGGATCGCTCGGGTCGAGCGGCTCGAAGTCGAGCGAGTGGTCGAAGTACGCGCCGTGCTCGAAAGCGCGCCGAGAGAGGCTGACGTGGCACGCGCCCTCGAAACGACCGCTGCGGCTGCGGACCAGGCCGCGGATCGCTCCCGCAACGCGCCGCGGCGCGAGCGCGATCACGCCCAGATCGTTGTCGCCCGGGCGCACGTCGACTTCGAGCTCGAGCGGCGCGAAGTGCGGACTCGTCGACCACAGGCGGTGCGGGCCGGGCTCGAGGAACACGAACTCGAACTCGCCGTTCTCGCCGGCGCCGCCCGATGCGGGCCGGCGACGCGTGGACTCGTGCGCCAGCGGCGCCAACTCGAGTTGGATCCAACGCTCTTCGCATTCCGTCGGCCACACGAAACGGCCGCGCAGGCGCGTCGAGGGCTCGAGGCGCACGCTCAGCGGCTCGCGCACGACGCCCACGAGTTGTTTGAGCCACGCTCCGCCGCGCCAACGCCGATCCTTCGAGCGCAACTCGACCCACAGCGCGTCCTGCTCCGAACGCGGCTCGATCAGGCGCAGCCACGGTCTGCCTGGATGCGGGCCGAACGTGAGCGGCTCGCGCAGCGGCGTGCGAGTGCTCTCGGAATTCGCGCGACTTCCGCTCGGGCGGCTCCACGAGATGAACGCTTCGAAGTCGCCCGTCGCGTAGCCCGCTGGGAACGCCACATCGAACGCGGCCGTCGGCCCGACGTCGATGGCGATGCGCATCGGCTGCGCTGCGCCGCTCAAGCTCTCGATCGCAACGCTCTCGGCCGCGTTGCGGCGCGACTCGCTCGCCGCGTGGTCGACGAGCTTGAGGCGCGTGTTGCCTTCGCACGACGGATCGAGCGCGCGCCACGCGAATCGTCCGTCGGCGTCGGTCTGAAGCGCCGGCGCAAAGTCTCCGCCGTGCCCACGCATCCGCCCGAGGCGCAACTCATAAGCGAAGAGCGGCTCGTTCGTCGCTCGGTCGAGGAGCACGCCGTGGAGCTCGAGCGCCTGCGGCGCGGCGTCCGCAGCGTCGGGCGCGGACGTCGCGTGTTCGACGGATGCGCGCGATGACGCGACCGAGAGCTCCGGGCCAGCGGCCTCCGCTTCGCCGGTTGTGCGGCGCTCGGCCGGCTGCGGTGCGGCGGCCCCATCGCCCGGGGCTCGAGTGCGCCAGAACACCACGCCGAAGAGCAGCGCGACGATCACGAGCGCGGACCAGCGAACGAGCTTGGACACCGGTCGGAAGCGTAGCGGCGAACTCCGGCCCCGTACGCCCGCCGCGCGAACTCTCCAGAAGCCGCGTTCGCCGCGCGCATGGCCGCGGCTGGCGCGCCTCTCACGGGCCGCTGCAACTGTGCAGCGCCGTCCGCGCCTGCCGTCCCCATCTCTCGACGCCCTGCGTCCCTCGAGCCATGCCCGCCCCGCAACTGCCGACCATCCTCACGGAGTCCGACTGGAGCCGAAACAAGGGAACGATCGCCAAGATCGCCGGGGAAACCGGCATCGGCGCCGCGCTCAAGAACGTCAAGCGCGCCTTCGACGCCGTCGACTGGAAGCGCTTCGACCCCGAACTTGCGTGCCAGGGCGCGCGGGCGCCCAGCGACATCGATCGCGCGTTGACCGAGCTGGCGAACGAGTTCCGCGGCAAGGTCGAGCCGCTGCGCGCTGAACTCGCCAAAGTCCACGATCTGGCCAACACCACGGCGACCAAGTTCAAGTCGAACAAGCTGATCGCGGCGAGCTCGACCGAGCACGTGCTCAAGCTCGGGATGGCTGCGATGCAGTTCATGGCGCAGCTCAAGACGCTCGGGACGCCCGCGCCGCAGTTCGCCAAGGCCAAGGAGAAGCTCTCGGTGGTGCTGGTCGACGATCTCGTCGGCGCCGAGTGGTTCCAGACGCTGGCGAGCCTGCAGTTCCCGCGCGACGCCGAGCTCAAGAAGTGGATCGAAGACCCGCAGATGGGCCTGTCGATGGCCGACGGCGCCAAGAACTCAGACCTCGAGAGCATCCAGCGCCGCGCCGGCGCTGAACTGCGGCGTTTCGTCGAAATTGCGACGCGGCTGAATTCGCTGAAGGGCAAGACCGTGCAGCGCTCCGACGGCATGGGCAACTTCGCCAAGCTGTGGCGTGAAGCCAGCGACTGCTTCTATGTGATGAAGCCCGGCCTGCAGGGCATCCACCGCGAGTGGGCCGTCCGACAGGGACAGCTCGACAACGAGCCCAAGGGCCGCCCGACGGCCGAGATCGCCTTCAAGCGCAAGGACATGGAGGCGCTGCACAAGCGCGTCGAAGTGCTGCTCTTCAACGAGGAGGTGAAGATGCAGAAGCTCGACAAGATCGTCGACGACGCCGAGTACGCCATGAAGCGCTGAGGCGCGCGGAAGTTCGCCACGCCGCCAGCCGCGCCCGCGCGCGAGCTGTGCGGCTTTGTGTGGGCCGTCGCTCAGCACGCGAGCGCGAGGCGGACGCAGCTCGCTCTCGAGTTGAATCAGCCCTCTCCAACGCACGCCCGAAACGCGGCAGCGACGCTGCGCAGTTCAGGCTGCGACGTTTCGAGCTGAGCCGGTGTGCACCCACGCCGCAACCGGAGCGTCGCACGTTCGTTTCGCGAATGTCGACGCACGAATCCGTCGCAGGAGAAGCGTGCGAGTCGAGACGCGCAACAACGCTCGAGGCCAGCCGCTCGCAGCGACTGGCCCCGCGCATCACGCACGCTCGATGTCAGCGGCGGTCGACAGGCGCCCCGTATCAGGGTTGGCAGGTCAACTGCAGTGCGTTCGACAGGTTTGTCGTCTTGGGCGCCGGCGGGTCGCGGAACCAGCCTTGCGCGTAGATCGCATCGCCAGCGCTGAACGGCGTTCCGAGCAAGCCGGGGAACGCCGCGTGAAAGGCGTTCCAATCCAGCTGCAACTGGCCGTTGCAGGCGCCCACGGCGCCGCCCGAATTCTGGCCCGGGCTGCGCTGCGTCGGAGGCTTCACGCACAAGAAGCTGCTGCTTCCCGGGGCCCACGGCAGAGGCGTGAAGCCCGTGTTGTCGAGGCCGTAGAAGACCAGTCCTGAGCGTTGCCCCTCGACGTTGACGACCGAGATCGTGCAGGGCGTCGAGAAGCTCGCGCTCGGTTGGTTCGCGCTCGAAATCGCCGCCACGCAGCTGCTGCTGGTCGTGCCGCCGGTGCAGTACGCGGTCGGCGTTGCGCCGAGATCTCCCTGCAATTCCCAGCTCGTGAAGGAGCCGTTGTCAGCGAGCAGGTACCAGTCGTAGCACTCCAGCGTCCACACGCCCGGCGTCACCGCGATCGAGTGCAGCGGCGTGTTCAAGATCCCAAGGTTGCTCGGCAGTGAGCTGGGCCACGTGCCGTTGCCGTTGTTGAAGTACTGCTTGTAGGCGCCGGCGAGGTGGTACGCGCCCGAGGGGCCGTTGCACGACTGCACGTCCGTCGCGGGAAAGCTGAGCGCGGCGACGCTGGGATCGACGAACGAATAGTCCAGTCCACCGCTCGCCAGACCGTAGTCGCAGCCGCTGCCGAAGATCGTCGAGTTCCACGCGTTGACCGGGCAGGCGATGTTGAAGCGTTGTCCGGCCGGGTCCTTGAGCACGAAGTGCGCGTCGCCGGACCAAGGGTGGCGCAGGCCGCGAACCACGAGCGATGTGATGCGCGTCGCACCGGCGGGGACCGTGACCGTGGTCGTGAACACGTTCGGCGGGAGCGACGGCACGTTGGTCTGGTTCAAGTGCGGGTACTGGCCGTTCACGCCCGCGGTCGAGGTGGGAAAGGTCCCACCCGGCCCGGTGACGACGAACGTGGACTGAGCCTGGGTGCTCGCGGCGAAGACCACCGCGGCGCAAGTGATGGACAGACTGCGAAGGTTCATGCTGGGCGCTCCAAAAAGGGCCGGCCGTTCGTGCCAGCACGAACCGACCGCAACGCGGGTAGACGGACGATCGTAGCGAGCTCGGCCTGCTCGTGGCGGCACGCGCGAGCGAGTTCGGGGATTCTCGTGCGCCGCGCCGTCAGCGCTCGACGCGCTCCACGCGCTGGCGGCGCGGATCCACCGTGCGACGCTGCAGGTCGCTCGTCGATTCCACGGTCAGACGCTGGCGCGCGCCCTCGCCTTCGACCTTCACGACTTGGCCCAGGTGACGTCCGTCGACGCGCACCCAGTCGCCGCGCCGCCAGCCGCGCTCGCGCGGAGCGTCGCTCGGCGCAACAGCGCGCGCCGGAATGCGGCTCGCGCGCCACGCCGCGCCGTCCGTACACACATCGCACGCGCCGCAGGGCGTCGGCGGATCCGCGAGCCCGAAGTGCCGCGCAATCAACACCCGGCGGCACTCCTGCGCGAGACCGGCGAAACGCGCCATCGCGAGCAGACCTTCGAGATCCGCGCGGCGTTTCTCCGGGCTCCCGACCGAGTACGGCAGCTCGCCCGGCGCGAGTTCGCGCACCACGCGCAGGTCGTGGCTCTCGAACGAACCTTCGGTGACGCCGAGCACCTCGAGCCACTTGAGGCAGATCGACACGCGGTTGTCCGCGCGGTTCTTGATCAGCAGTTCGTCGCGCAGGTCGCTGAGTTCCTTGGTCTGCACGCGCTCGCCCCAGCCGCGCAGCGTCTCGTACACGTGCAGCAGGTATTCGCGCGAGGGATTGGCCCACTCGACGAAGTTCTGCTGGATGGCGAGGTCCTCCTCGAAGTACAGCACCTCGCACCACGAACCCTGGCCGTCGCGACCCGCGCGTCCGACCTCCTGCGTCCATTGCTCCAGCGTGCGCGGCACTTGCGCGTGCAGCACGAAACGGATGTCGGGCTTGTCGACGCCCATGCCGAACGCGTTGGTGGCGAGCACGACCTCGTCGCGGCTCGCGAGGAAGCGCGCCTGCATCGCGCGGCGCTCCTGCGGCGAGAGTTTGCCGTGGTACACGAGGCTGTGAATGCCGCGCCGTTTGAGCTCGACGTGGAGCTCTTCGAGATCGCGGATCAGCGTGGAGTACACGATCCCCGCGCCGTCGAGCTGACGCACACGTTCGGCGAGCAACGGCAGCTTTTCTTCGGCGAGCTCGACGCGTGTCGCGGCGAGGAACAGCTCGGGGCGTTCGATTCCCAGGCGCACGACGAGCGGCTCGCGCAGTGCGAGCGAGGCGACGATGTCTTCCGCGACGCGCGGCGTCGCGGTCGCGGTGAGTGCGATCGTCGGCGGTTGGCCGATGCGTGCGCGGTACTCGCCCAAGCGCGAATAATCCGGCCGAAAATCGTGACCCCACTGGCTCACGCAATGCGCTTCGTCGACCGCGAGTCGCACGATGCGCAGCTCGGGCAACGCAGCTTGGAAGTCGGCGCTGCGGAAGCGCTCGGGCGTCACGTACAGCAGCTTGAGACGTCCGCGCGCAGCAGCTTCGAGCCGCTCACGGCGCTCACCAGCGCTCAGCGACGAGTTCACGAACGCCGCGGGGATGTTCTTGGCGCGCAGGGCGTCGACCTGGTCCTGCATCAACGCGATCAGCGGGCTGACGACGAGCGTGAGTCCGTCGAGCAACAGCGCGGGCAGCTGGTAGCACAGCGATTTGCCGCCGCCGGTCGGCATCGTGAGCAGCACGTCGCGCCCGGCGAGCACGGCCTCGATGACCTCGCGCTGCGGCCCGCGCAGCTCGGCGTGGCCGAAGCTCTCGCGCAAGGTCTCCAGGAGACGCTGCGAGCTCACGCGAAGAACCTCGCCGCGGTGCTCGCACCTCCGCAGCCGGGCGCATCGATCTGGGCTCCCAGAACGGACCGAGCCGCTCGATCCGCCCGCATGCGCCCGGGCGACCAGACCCCCGCCGCAGCGTGTCGCCGGCGGCTAGAGCGCTCGAATGTCCGCGAAGTTCCCATCGGAACGCGGATCCTAGCCTTCAGCGCGCCGCAACAGCCCGCGCCGCAATCGAAGCGAGGCTGTGGACGTTACGTCGCGCGCGAGCGAGCCTAGGTGGGCCATGCGCGCCCCCACGATTGCTCTCGCTGCGTTGTTCCTCTGCTGTCCGCTTCTCGCACAGAACGGCCAAGCGCCCGACGTCGCGCCGCCGGCGCCGCAAGCCGCTCCGCAAGCCCGTCCGCAGGCCCGATCTCAGGGCGGCGCGGCGCCGAGCGACGATTCGTTCCGCTTCGGTTCTCCGCCAGCCCTGCCCGAAGGGATGACCGAACCGCAGATCTGGCCCGCTGCAACGGCGGAAGGTTGGGCCAAGCCGGTCGTGATCAAGTGGCAACGTTCGTTCGACGACGCGCTGAAGGTCGCGCGTGCGCGCAACCGGCCCGTGCTGGTGTGCGTGAACATGGACGGCGAGATCGCGAGCGAGCACTTCGCTGGCGTGAAGTACCGCGACCCTGCCGTCGGCGAGTTGCTCGCGCCGTACGTGTGCGTGGTCGCTTCGGTGTACCGCCACACGCCGCGCGACTACGACGAGAACGGCCAACGCGTCGAATGCCCGCGCTTTGGAACGGTGACCTGCGGCGAGCACATCGCGGCCGAGACCGAGCTGTACGACAAGTACTTCGAGGGCCTGCGCGTTTCGCCGCGCCACATCGCGCTCGACCTGTCGGGCAAGGAGCTCTACGACGTCTACTACTCGTGGGACACCAAGACGGTGCTCACGGCGTACGTCGAAGGCGCGAAGGACTTCCCGCCGTACCAGGAGCCGGTGCGCGACGGCCAGCCGCTGCCCGAACGCGTCGCGAGCGCCGACATCGTCGATCGCCAAGCTCTCGAGCAGGCCTACAAGACAGGCGACGTCGTGCTGCGGCGCACGTTGCTCAAGGCGACCGCACAGCACCGCGAGGTCGATCACAACGAACTGCTGCGCCTGGCGGTGTTCGGGCTCGATGTCGAGCTCGCCAAACTCGCGCGCCAATCGCTCGCGCAGAACCAGACCGAAGGCGCGGTGGATCTGATCGCCGAAGCGCTCAAGGCGCCGATGGAGAAGGATGAGCGCGACATGCTCATCGCCGCCGCAGAACGGCTCGGCGAGAAGTTCCCGCGCGCCAAGACGCTCGCGACGCTGCACAAGGGCCTCGCGATCGAATCCAAGCACATCGACGCGACCAAGGCGCGTTCGGCATCGGCGCAGTACGAAGCGAATTCGCGCGTGCTCACCGTCGCGGCCGGCGTCGAAGATCGCGCGAATTCGGCCTCGACGCGGCCGGCGGACGCCGACGCCAAGCTCGAACTCGCCGAAGCCCTGCTCGCGCGCTCGTCGCAACCCGGTGTGGAGCGGCGTTTCGCGCAGACGTTGCTCGAAGACGCGCGGCTGCGCGCCGAAGAAGCGGAAAAGCTCGGCGCCAAGGGCTGGCGCCTCGACGCGCTGCTCGCCGTCACGGCGAATCGCCTCGGAAATCAGGCGGCCGCGCTGCCGCGCGCCGTCGCGGCCGTCGAAGGCGGCATGCTCAAGCTCGACGACGCCGGCCTCGCCGCCACCGAAGACGTCAAGGTGCAGGTGCTCGCGATGTTCGCGCTCTCGCGCCAGCTCGCGATCCGCAAGGCCTACCGCGAGCGCACGCAGTGGCCGCCGGAGTGGATGGCCGACGTCAACGCGGCGTACGCGACGCTCAGCGAGCACCCGCTCGTCACCGACGAGAACTTGGTGTCGTACTACGACTTCCTGCGTTGGCTCGGCGCGAGCCCGCGCGCGAACGGCGTGCTCGACAGCGCGCTCAAGCGCTTCCCGGACTCGGCGTTGCTCCACGAGCGCCTGCGCTCGCGCATCCTGTGGGACAAGGGCCCGAGCGGGCTGCTGAGCGCCTACTCCGAGATGCTCGCGCGCCCCGAGGCCACGCTGCAGCTCTCGTGGTACGCCGGCTACGCCGCGCTCGTCGCCGCGGAGCACCACCGACGGCGTGGTGAGTTCGAGCCGGCGCGTGCGGCGTACGACGCGGGCATCGCGCACTACGAGACCAACATCAAGGCGCTGCCCGACGGCGCGGACCTGTGCCAGCACTTCATCGCGTTGGCGCTGGCCGGCCGCGCGCGCATGGCGCTCGAACAAGGCGACCTCGAGCGCGCGACGAACGAGCTGCTGGCGAGCTTCGCGCGGCGTGCAGACTCCGCTGCGACGCCGGACGGGTTGAACCTGACGCCGGCCGACACCGCGCGCATGCTCGAGGCGCGCCTCACCGACGCCAAGCGCGAGGATCTGCTCGCGCGGCTGAAGGACGCGCTCGCCAAGCTCGATCCCAAGCTGCTCGAGCTGCCGACCTCGGAGCGCAACGTACCGGGCCGCGGCCAACGCCCGCCGCGCGGCGGCTGACGAAACTGGCTATAGGGCGGCGCGCGCGTTGGTTGTACGGTGCCAGAGCAATTTGTCTCACGCCTCCGGTGCGCGTTGCGCACCGGAGGCGTGAGACAAATTGCTCTGGCACCGTACAACCGATGACCCACTTCACCGCCGCGCTGCTGCGCTCCGTCAACGAACTCTCGCGCGCCGTCGACGCGCTCGAGTTCGCGCCGCCGACCACGCACGTCTACAACCCGCTCGACTACGCCCGCGCGCCGCTCGAGCTGTACCTCAAGCGCTACGCGCGCCGCGGCGTGAAGGGCTTGCTGCTCGGCATGAACCCGGGCCCGTACGGCATGGCGCAGACCGGCGTTCCGTTCGGCGAAGTCGCGATTGTGCGCGACTGGCTCGGCCTCGAAGCGCCCGTCGCGCGCCCCGCGAACGAGCACCCCAAGCGCCCGATCGAGGGCTTCGCCTGCACCCGCAGCGAAGTCAGCGGCCAGCGCCTGTGGGGCCTCGCCCGCGAACGCTGCCCCACACCGGGCGCGTTCTTCGAGCAGCTCTTCGTGTGGAACTACTGCCCGCTCGTGTTCATGGAGGCCTCCGCCAAGAACCGCACGCCCGACAAGCTGCCCAAGGCCGATTGCGACGCGCTCTACGCCGTCTGCGACGAAGCCCTGCGCCGCTTCGTCGCGCTGCTCGAGCCTCAACTCGTCATCGGCGTCGGCAAGTTCGCCGAGGATCGCGCGCGCACCGCGCTCGGCCCCTCCGGCCCGCGCATCGGCACGATCCTGCACCCCTCGCCGGCCAGCCCGGTCGCCAACCGCGGCTGGGCCCCGCAGGCTGAGAAGCAGCTGCGCGCACTGGGGATCGAACTGGATATTCGCTGAGGCAGGCCCGCTGCTTGCGCCAGCAGCTCCCGAACTCGGTGTCAGGCGATAACACTGCCCCTGGCCCCGCCGCGAGAGCTTATGGCATTAACGGCCGAGCTGGCCGCAGTCCGTACTCGATCCGATACTCACCGTGTCCGTCGGCATGAGAGTACCGCCAATCGTACGCCGACGCCGACAGAAGCCGGCCCCCATCGTCGTCTCCGTCTCCCAGTGCACGCGCCAAGCCTCGCCCGTCGTCAGCCAGCCACTCAGCAACCTTGCCCGACATGTCGTGAATGCCGAAAGGGTTCGCGCAGCGAGTTCCGATTGGTTGAACGCCGCGACCATCACCACGCGGATTAGCCGCGCCTGCAAGTGATTCATCCCAATAGTCCGAACGACTGGGATGTAGTCTCCATCCGGCAGATGCGTACACCCACTCCGATGTTGGCGGTAGCCTAATCCAAGGGCCGATCGCGTGAGCCGCGTCGGAGGCTTCAAGCCAGCTAAAGCTGTGCGCTGGCAGCATTCTGTCTTCCGCATCGCGCCAGTCGATCTGGCGCAGTCCCAGCCTCACCCAGTGATCAACTGTCAGCTCGAACTTGGAGATAAAGAACGGCGCAACACCCGTATCACTCCGCCAACCATCGATACCAATACTCGTGTTGACCCGTCCTCCTGGGAGCAAGACGAACACGATGCCTGACTCATGCGTAATGAGGAGTTCACCGTTCGCATCACGTTCTGGAACAGAGCCCGATGGCAAGTGCGCGAACTCCCACAGTCCCGATCGTGGGTCTGGCCCCACAGGGATTAACTCAATCTGGGGCGTCACAAAAAACCCCTGCATACGCATCATGCTTGGCCAGACTCTCGATGGCGTGGTTCCATAGAGTCTCCGCCGCCGTGCCGCGAACACTCGATTCTGCGACTTGGCGTCGCTGACTCAGGTCGCTCAGATTTTTCACCAAATTCGATAGCTGTCCGAATCGCCATCGTAGTTCCGCATCACCGAACACTGGAGCAGCATCATTGCGACCATCCGCAAACCCAAGGCAACTGGCTGGCGTACCAAGCCGCCTAATGGCATCGAGCGACTTCCTGTGATCCTCGATCCCAGGCCTACGGCCGTTCCCAGTGCGCGCACCATTTGGAGATCCACGCACAAGCTCGCCCGCGGTTCGTAGCCACCAGTCCGTGGCGGGCTCCCCGATTCGATCCGCGAAGCTCGCATCCCGACTCTGCGCACGAAACTCAATGAGACGCTGCATGGACCACTCCGCGTCGCTTCGCATCTGGGCCTCGTGCCGCAACGCAGACACTCTCGCCCCGTAGCGCCAAGCGAGAGCGCCGCCAGTTGCGGTGCCGACAAATGCCGCGGTCAACGCGCCCGCCAGCGCCCTATTCCGCTTAACCCACTTGCGAGTCTCGGCCCAGGCACCGGTCTCGTAGGCACTGACGACGTGACCGTCGAGGAAGGCCTGCAGGTCTGAGGCGAGGGCGCGCATCGAGGCGTAGCGAGCCGCCGGGGCGCGGGCCATCGCGGGTTCGCAGATAGCTACGAGTTCGGGGATCGCGCGCGGGGCGAGCGACTCGACCGGCGGCGGCGGGCGCTCCACCGTCGCGATTGCGATGAACTCAGGAGTGCGGCGCTCCCCCGGACGCAAGTAGGGCGGCGTGCCCGTCAGCAACTGGTACAGCATTGCCCCCACCGCATAGATGTCCGACGCGGGGCCGACGGCGGCGTGATCGCCGCGCGCTTGTTCGGGCGACATGTAGCAGGGCGTGCCGACACCCAAGCCGTGCTCGGTGAACAGTGGCGAGTCGGGCGAGACGGAGCGCTCCGCCCGCCGCACCGAATCCACCTGACTGATCGGCTCGGTCGCACGCGCGCGCGGCGCAGACACATCGCTCGCGGCATCGCCGATCACCCGCGCGAGGCCCCAGTCCATCACGTGGACTTCGCCGTAGGCCCCGACCATCACGTTCGCGGGCTTGAGGTCGCGGTGGATCACGCCGCGGTCGTGCGCGTAGGCCATGGCCTCGCACACGCGCAGGAGGTAGGAGACGGCGCGCGGGAGGCCGATGCCGTCTTCGCCGCGCTTCACTTTCTCGAAGATGCGCGAAAGGTCGTCGCCCTTGACGAGCTTCATCGTAAAGAACGCGCGGCCGGACTCGTCGGCGCCGAGTTCGTGCACGGGCACGATGCCGGGGTGGTTGAGCTGGCTCGCGATGCGCGCTTCGTCGACGAAGCGAGTGAGGCGGCGGCCGTCGACGCGCGGCGTCTCGCCCGTGGGCTGGTCCTGGGCGCTGCCCAGGACGATCTTCATCGCCAGCGGCCGGCTGAGTTTGGCGTCCCACACTTTGAGCACCACGCCCTGCCCGCCCGTTCCGATGCGGCCACGGAAGCGATAGCGCTTGGTGTCGGGCGCGTGCAGGCCGAGCTTCTCGAGCAGCTCGTCGGAGGGCGGCTCTTCGTCGACGTCGGGCCCGCGCGTGAGCGACGGTAGTACGAGGCCGTCGCCGCTCGCGATCAGGCCCGGCACGACGTTGCCCAGGATCGGCGCGAAGTGTTTCCAGTCGTCGTGCAGCGCACGGAGCTCGAGCTCGAGCTCGTTGTTGGCGCGCACGAGATCCTCGAAATCGAGTTCCTCGCCCGCCTCCACGCGCGAGGCCCAGGCGGCGAACAGAGTTTCGGCCTGCAATTGACGCGGTTGGTCGCCTTCAGCACTCATGGCGGGTCCTCCTCTCGACGACGGATGTGCTACTCGCGCCCCATGAGCTTGGGCCGCAGCGCCTGGCGCAACTTGATCCACGCGCGCTGGTGCAGCTCGCGCGCCGCGCCGTTGCCGCGCTCGAGCTCGACGGCGATGCGATCCCAGTCCTCGCCGCAGTAGTCGCGCAACACCACGACGCGGCGCTGGTCGTCGGGCAGGCGCGAGACCTCGTCGTCGAGCAGCTCGCGAATCTCCGCCAGCAGCGCACGCTGCTCGGGGCCCGCGTCCGGCGCGCTCAAACTGGCTGCGACGCCGTCGACGCTAGCCGTCGGATCGAAGGCGACCTCGCGGCCGATGTCGCGCTTGAGCGCATGCTGCGCCGCGTGCGCGTCGCGGATCTGGTTGGTCGCAATCAGCGCCAGCCACTGCAGCAGCCCGGCAGCGCTGCGCGGCCGCAGATCGCGAATCTTCGGCAGAGCAGCGCGAAAGGTGCTCTGCACGATGTCCATCGAGTCGTGGTCGCGGCGCAGCGGTGACGCGCCGAGTTGGATGCGCACGATGCGCCGCAAACGCTCCTGGTAGCGCTCGCACAATTCGGCGAGCGCCTCTCGATCGCCGTCCCGCGCGCGCGCGAGCAGGTCGAGCGAGTGGCGCGGGTCAGGCAGACCGTCGAAAGACTGGGCGAGCAAGTCGTCGGGCATGGTGATCTCCGGCCGCGTTGAAGAAGGCGGGAAGTCGAAAGACGGCGGCGGGCGCGGATTGTCACGGCGAATTCGGGCGCAGGCCAGCGGCTTGACGTCGACGCCCACGCAGCCCGCCGCGCCCGTCGCCGAAGTGAGCGCGGTGCAGCGCGCCGCTCGGGGCTCGCCCGCTTCCCATGCCGCCCGGGCAACACGCCGCGCCACAGCCGAACCAGCGAGCGTCGACGCCTTCCAGGCAGCCTGTCAACGACCGTGAGCACCGCACGGAAACACAGACGCCCCGCCAGGCTCGAGAGTTCTTCCACGCGCCGCGTCACGTTTGCCCAGCGCAGTCGTTGTAACTGGGCGGGCGACCGCCTTGAGCGCCGGCGCGAGCCCCGAGAACTCCAAGGGACCGAGTACAGGCGCTTCTCCCGCGCGGAATCCGTCGGCGTACAGCCGCGTCTCGATGAAGAGCCTTCAAGTAACTGCGTTCTTGGCAACGTCGGCGCTCGCGTCGGGCCAAGGTGTTTCGATTGGGATCGTCAACGCCGGCTTCGAGGCCCCCGCGATTCCGGCCGACTCATTCGCGACCACGGCGCCGCCGCCGGGCTGGAGCGGTGTCGGGCCGCTCGACTTCGGCGCGCGCACGATCGGCGTGTTGAACCCGGGCGCGTCGGGGCTCTATCCGCTCGGCGTGCCCGAGGGTCAGAACTGCGGCGTCGTGTTCCTGCTCGACAACTTCGGCAACCAGTCGTTCTTCGCCAGCCAACCCGCGGGACTCGTGCAGACGCTGAGCGCGAACCTGCAGACGTCGACGCGCTACCGGCTGAGCGTCCAGGTCGGCAACCTCGCCTCTGCGCCGGGTTTTCCGCACTCGCAGTTCCAGTTCGGAGGCTTTCCCAGCTATCGCGTCGAGCTGCTCGCGGGCGGCCAGGTGCTCGCCGCCGACAACAACTCGCTCACGCCGAACGAAGGCGAGTTCGAGTTGTCCGTGGTCGAGCTCGACATCGGCGGCTCGCACCCGCTCGTGGGACAAGCGCTCGGCGTGCGGCTGCTCAACCTCAACGCCGCGCCCGGCATCGAAGTCAACTTCGACGCGGTCGAGCTGCGCGCCGAGTCGATTCCCGTCGACGGCGTGAACTACTGCACGGCGGGCACGACGACCGCGGGCTGCGCCGCGACGCTCACAGCGCTCGGCGTTCCGAGTGCGAGCGCAGCGAACGGCTTCGTGCTCAGCGCGAACAACGTCGAGGGGCAGCGCGCGGGTCTCTTGTTCTACAGCGTCGCGGGACCGAACTCGTCGCCGTGGAGCCCGACTAGCTCGAGCCTTTTGTGCGTGAAGTCCCCCACACAACGCTTGGGCGTCGGCAACTCAGGCGGCAACGCCGGCGCCTGCAACGGTGCGCTCAGCGAAGACTGGAACGCGTTCCGCGCGACTCACCCAGGGGCGAGCGGACAGCCGTTCCTCGGCGGCGAGTTGGTCTACGCACAGGCGTGGTTCCGCGACCCGCCCGCGCCGCAGAGCACCAACCTCAGCAACGCACGCGTGTTTGTCGTCGCGCCGTGAGCGCTGCGGCGCTGCCGGCCGCAGCGCGCGGTTGTACGGTGCCAGAGCAATTTGCACCGCGCCGCGCAACGCAACGGGCAGGCCGAACGCAGCAGCGGCGCGGTGCAAATTGCTCTGGCACCGTACAACCGCGCCCCTACTCCGCCTCGAGCGGCGGCAGCACGTGCCCCATCTTGTCGCGCTTGGTGCGCAGGTACTTGGTGTTGACCGGGTTGGGCGGCGTGAAGAGCGGGATCTGATCGACGAGCTCGAGGCCGTAGCCGCCCAGGCCCGCGATCTTCTTGGGGTTGTTGGTCAAGAGGCGCATCTTGCGCACGCCGAGGTAGCGCAGGATCTGCGCGCCTAGGCCGTACTCGCGCAAATCGGCGGGAAAACCGAGCGCTGCGTTGGCTTCGACGGTGTCGAGGCCCTGGTCCTGAAGACGGTAGGCCTTGAGCTTGGCCTCGAGCCCGATGCCGCGCCCTTCCTGGCGCATGTAGACGAGCACGCCGTGCGGTTCGTTGCCGAGCAGTTCGAGCGCTTTGTCGAGCTGCGGACCGCAGTCGCAGCGCAGCGAGTGGAACACATCGCCGGTCAGGCACTCGGAGTGCACGCGCACAGTGACGACGGCGTCGACCGGCGCGCGCGGGCCGTCGAGGCCGGGCCCGGGCATGCCCTTCGTCAGCGCCATGTGCTCCTTGCCGTCGATCTTCGAGCGGAACAGGTGCGCCGAGAACTCGCCGAACTTCGTCGGCAGCGGCGTGTCCATCTGGATCGGCTCGACCAAGCGCTCGTGCTTGCGGCGGTACGCGATCAAGTCGGCGATGGTGCAGATCTTGAGCCCGTGCTTGTGCGCGAACACCTCGAGCTCGGGCATGCGCGCCATCGTCCCGTCGTCGTTCATGATCTCGCAGATCACGCCCGCCGGCCGCGCGCCGCACAGCTCGGCGAGATCGACCATGCCCTCGGTCTGACCGCCGCGCACGAGCACGCCGCCGTCCTTCGCGCGCAGCGGGAAGATGTGGCCGGGCCGCACGAGATCCGCGGCTTTGGCGTCGGGCGCAACCGCGGTGCGGATCGTGTGCGCGCGGTCCGCGGCGCTGATGCCGGTCGTCACGCCGCTCGCCGCTTCGATCGACACGGTGAAGCCCGTGCCCATGCGGCTGGTGTTCTTGGGACTCTGCGGCTCGAGCTCGAGCCTCTCGCACAACTCCGCGGACAGCGGCAGACAGATCAGCCCGCGCGCCTCCTTGGCCATGAAGTTGATCGCCTCGGGCGTGACGTGCTCGGCGAGCATCGCGAGGTCGCCCTCGTTCTCGCGGCCCGGGTCATCCACGAGGATGACCATGCGGCCACGCTTGAGATCGTCGAGGATTTCGGGGATCGGGCTGATCGGCATTCGCGCGGGCTCCTTCGCAACGCGCCAAAGTAGCGCGCCGGCCAGCGGACGCGCCACCGCTCAGGGCAGAAGGCGCACGAACAGCGCGTCGCTGAAGCTCGCCGTGCCGGACGGACCGGCCGGATTGCGCACAAACCACTGCGCGTAGAGCTCCGCGCCGGTCACCAGCAACGGATCGACGCCGGCGGCGATGCGCGCCCCGAGGTCGAAGCGTGCGGCGCCGCTGCAGTCGACCGTGGGCAACGGCGAACCGCCCGTCGCGGCGAGCGGCGTGCGCGTGAGCGGCGGCGCCACGCACAACACGCCGCCCAGGTACGGCGCGCTGACCGGTGCGAAGCCGTAGAAGAACGCGGCGGAGCGCTGGTTCTGCGCCGTGACGAGATCGATCCACAGCGGCGTGGGCGTGGAGAGTTGCGCGTCGCCGACGAGCTCCGCGCGCGCCACACAACCCGCGCTGCTGGCGCGTGCGGCGCAGTACGACGCCGGACCCTGCTCGAAACGGTCGCGCAGGAACACGTCGTAGTCGAAGTTCACGTCGCCGGCCGTGTACGCATCGAGCGAGTGGAACGCGATCCAGCGCCCGTCGCCCGAGAGCGCGCCGTTCTGCACGTGGCTGGGAATGTTCTGCTCGCCGTCGGTGAAGCTCGCGAGCGTCGTGCGCAGCGCGAGCCGGTCGCGCACGAACACGTCGTAGCGCTGGTCCGAGTCGCCGAACACGAGGTTGTCGCCCAAGCACGTGAACGCGACGAAGCGTGCGTCAGCGCTCAGCGCCACTTGCGACGTCGGAGCGAACGATTCGGCGCCGGAGCTCTCGACGCTCACGCGCTCGGTCACGCCGAGCAAGCGGTCGCGCACGAACGCGTCGTCGACGCCGTTCGTGTCGCCCGTCACGTAGTCGGGTGCGAGGCCGACGAACGCCACGAAGCGTCCGTCCGCGGAGAGCGCCGGCCGACCGGCGCCGAGCGCGCCCGCCACGCCGCTCAACCCCACGCTCACGAGCTCCAACGCGCCGCTCGAACGGTCGACGACGTACACGTCCGAGGCGTTGTTGAAGTCGTTGGCGACGAGCGTCGCTCCGCCGCCGCCGAACGCGACGAAACGCCCGTCGGCGGAAATCGCCGGTTGCCAGCAGGTGCCGCTGGACTGCACGCCGCCGGCGCCGAGGCTCACGCGCTCGGTCGTGCCGTTCGCGCGGTCGCGCACGAAGATGTCGTAGGTCGCGTTCGTGTCGCCCGGCACGAGGTTGTTGTGGAGCGAGGAGAACGCGACGAAGCGCCCGTCGGCCGAGATCGCCTGCAGACGCTCGAAGGGCTGAAGGAAGGTCGCGGGGTGCGCGCCCTGCGCGCCGCTCGAACTCACGCTCACACGCTCGGTCACTCCGAGCAGGCGGTCGCGCACGAAACAGTCGACGCGGCCGTTGGTGTCGCCGGGCACGAGGTCGGTGGCGTAGCTCTGGAAGGCGACGAAGCGCCCGTCCGCGGAGAGCGCCGGGAACAGGCTCGCGCCGCTGGCCTGCGCGCCGCCGGTGGCGACGCTGACGCGCTCCGTCGTGCCGAGCAGAGCATCGCGCACGAACACGTCGTCGGCGTTGTTCGTGTCGCCCGCGACGAGGTCGACCGCCGCGCTGGCGAAGCCGCACCAGCGGCCGTCGTGCGACAGGTCGGCGTAGCGCGACGCGGCGCTGCCGCCGTGGAGCGGCCCGCGACTGACGAGTGTGGTCCAGCTCTGCGCCTTGGCGGCGGGGAGCAGGGTCGCGACGAGCAAGAAAGTGCGCGCGGAGAGCATCGTGAGGCCACCTGGGACGGGGAACCGAAACCTGCCGGCCCCCGTCGTACCACGGTTGCGGCGCAGCGGCCGGTGGTGCGCTTTTTTTCGCACCTCGGCCGCGTCCGGCGCCGCACCCCAGGGCTCCGCGACGCCTCCCCGCGTTTGCCCTGCGCAAGGTAGACTTCGAGGCTGGTCTTCTCCTGCCCAAGCGCTCGCACCTGGAACAACATCCGCGCTCATGAGCAACAACTCTCCCTGGCGAACCCGAACCGCGTTCGCGGTCGTCCCGCTGCTGGCCGTCGGCGCCGCGGCCCTGGCGTCCTCGCGCCTGGCCGTCGTCGTCCCGAACGAATTGCAACTTCCCGGAACGCAACCGCTGGAAGTGGCGCCTCTGGTGCCTTCTTCGAACTGCGAGCTGTGCCACGGCCAGTACGACCCGGCCACCGAACCGTACGAACAATGGTCGGGCAGCATGATGGCCCACGCCGGGCGCGACCCGCTGTTCTGGGCGGCCCAGGCGGTCGCGGAAAGCGACTTCGATGGCTCGGGCGACCTGTGCCTGCGCTGCCACGCGCCGACGGGTTGGTACGACGGCCGCTCGACGCCCACCGATGGCTCCTCGCTCGTCGGCGACGACTTCGACGGAGTGACGTGTGAGCTGTGCCACAAGATGACCAACCCCGACAACAGCGAGCACGTCGGGGTGATGAACGCGCCGTTCATCGCCAACAGCGGCGGTCCCAATCCGGAGGCCTGGATCGGCACGTCGGAGCTGTCCCTGTGGGGCGGCTTCGAGCGCCTCGGCCCGTACAGCGATCCGTTCGCGTTCCACGGCTGGCTGCAGTCGAGCTTCCACCGCCAGTCCGCGCTGTGCGGCAGCTGCCACGACCTGTCGAACCCGCTGGTCGGCGACCTCGCGAACAACAACGGCGCGCAGACGCCGCTCGCTCCCGGTCAGTTCAGCGGCGTGCCCGGCGCCCCGCTCACGACCAAGGCCGGCTTCCTCAACGCGCCGCACAAGTTCGGCGTCGACCAGCGCACCTACAGCGAGCACGCTGCATCGCCGTTCGAGTTCCTGCAGGTGTCGAGCTTCCTCGAACTGCCCGCGACGCTGCGCAAGGGCTCGCTGGCGCGCGCCTACAACCTCGCGCTCGCCTCGATGCCCGACGGCAACTACGAGGACGGCACGATCCGCAACTTCACCTGCCAGACCTGCCACATGGCGCCGGTGCAGGGCTTTGGTTGCGGCCTCCTCGGCACGCCGTACCGCACGGACGTCCCGACGCACGACCTGACCGGCGGCAACTACTGGACGCCCGACGCGATCCTCTATCTCGAAGCGCAGAACCGCCTGGTCGGCGGCAACGGCCTCACGCTGACGCAGATCGCGGGCATGCAGGCCGGCAAGCTGCGCGCCGTCGAGAATCTCGAGCATTCGGCCGCGATGAGCGTGACGGGCAACACCTTGCGCGTCACCAACCTCACGGGCCACAAGCTGATCTCGGGCTACGCCGAGGGCCGCCGCATGTGGCTCAACGTGAAGTGGTTCAACAACGCCGATGCGCTGATCCGCGAGGACGGCGAGTACGGCGACTTGAACACGGTCATCAACGGCCAGCCTGCGCAGGTGAAGACGATCCTCGACATCAACGACCCGAACACGCGCGTGTACGAGGCGAAGATGGGGATCACGCAGGACTGGGCCGCGGAGCTGATCACGCTGGGCGCGAGCCCGACGTTGCCGATCACCTACGACCGCACGACCGGCGCCGTGACGAAGACGCTGGGGCAGCTCGCCGCGCAGGCGCCCGGCACCAGCGAGAAGACCTTCCACTTGGTGCTCAACAACACCGTCAAGGAAGACAACCGCATTCCGCCGTACGGCATGCGCTTCGACGACGCGGTGGAGCGCAACATCCGCCCCGTGCCGTTCAACCAGTACGGCAACCCGAGCGCGGGCGGCACGTACCTGCACTACGACGACGTCGCGCTCAACCCGCCCGCCGGCGCGGTGCGCGCCGAGATCCGGCTCATGTACCAGCCGACCAGCTGGGAATACATCCAGTTCCTCGACCTCGCCAACAACGGGCAGAACCCGTTCACGGCGGGCCGCGGCGACGACATCCTCGAGGCCTGGCAGAACACTGGGATGGCGACGCCGGTCGTCATGACCCAAGCCCGCTGGGGCGCCGACGCGCCGTCGACCTACTGCACGGCGAAGGTCACGAGCAACGGCTGCACGCCGCAGATCGGATCGAGCGGCGTGCCGAGCGCGAGCGCGGACCGCGACTTCTACATCACCGCGGAAAACGTGATCAACAACCGCACGGGCCTGCTGCGCTACTCGACGGTCGGCGGCGCTGCGATCCCGTTCGGCGGCGGCTTCATCTGCGTCGCGGGCAACGTGCGGCGCGCGGGCCTGCAGGGCTCGGGCGGCACGCCCCGGCCGGCCATCGACTGCAGCGGCGGCTACGTGATCGACTTCAATGAGTTCATCGCCTCGGGCTCGAACCCGGCGCTGGTCGCCAACCAGCAGGTCTGGGCCCAGTGGTGGTTCCGCGACCCGGGTTTCCCGTCGCCGAACAGCATCGGCTTCACGAACGGCTTGACGTTCACGATCAAGCCGTAACGCCTGCGACCCGAGAGTCGCGAGCTTCGCGCGGGGGGCGCTTCGGTCACACCGAAGCGCCCCTCGCTGCTTTCGGCGCCGAGCCGGTCGCGGCGCGCAGCGCGCGAACCACGAAAGTTCTTCCGCACGACGGTCGCGGCGAATCCTGAAGAACTCCGGACGAATCGGTGAAAAGTGGTGAAACACAAGGCGCGCGCCGACCGATACGGGTCGGCCGCACGTGGAGCCTCCCAGCTCGCACGCACCCGGGCCCCGCCGATGCCTCCTCACCCGACACTGTTCGCTCGCCAGCCGATCCACGGCCGCGACCTACGGGTCTGTGGTTACGAACTGCTGTTCCGCGCGCCCCAGGCCGACAGCGCGCAGTTCGCCGACGCCACAGCCGCCACGGCCGATGTGATCACACGCGCCATGCTCGACGTGGGCTTCGACGCCCTGGTGAGCGAGCACAAAGCGTGGATCAACGTCGGGCGTGACTTCCTCGTGCGGCGAGCGTTCGAAGCGCTGCCCGCGGAGCGCGTGGTGCTCGAGGTGCTCGAGTCGGTGCGCGACGAACCCGAGGTCCTCGCTGCGCTCCACGAAGCGCGCGCCGGCGGCTTCGCGATCGCGCTGGACGACTTCGAAGTGCAGCCCGACACGGCCGCGCTGGTGGAGTTGAGCGACTTCATCAAGCTCGACTGCCTGGGCCGCTCGGCGGAGGAGGCGCGCTCGCGCTTCCTGGGGCTCTCCAAGAGCGGCCGCGTACTCCTCGCCGAGAAGGTTGAGTCACGCGAGATGGTGGACGCCTGCGCCAGCGGCGGCGCGGAGCTCTTCCAGGGCTACTTCCTCACGCGCCCGGAGTCGGTGAAGGGCGCCGAAGTCCGCAGCGATCGCCTGCGGCTCCTGCAGGTGATCGGCGAGCTCAACAGCGCCGAGGTCACGATCCAGCGCGTGGCTGAAATCGTGCAGCTCGACGTGTCGCTGTCGTACCGGCTGTTGCGCTACGCGAATTCGGCGGGAATCGGCCGCTCGCGCGTCTTCGAGCACGTGCGCGACGCGATCACGATGCTCGGTCTGGATCGTGTGCGTGCGGTCGCGACGCTGATGATCCTCGGCTCGCTGTCCACCAAACCGCCGGAGCTCGCGCGCATCGCACTGATCCGCGCGCGTTACTGCCAACTGCTCGGTTCGATGCGCAGCGGCGATCCGCAGAAGCACTTCGTCGCCGGGCTGTTTTCCGTGCTCGACGCGTTCCTCGACGAGTCGATGGGCAACGTCATCGCCAAACTGCCGCTGGACGCCGAGATCACGGCCGCGTTGCTCGAGCGGCGCGGCGAACTCGGCGAAGCGCTCGGCGCGACCATCGCCTGCGAGCGCGCCGAGTGGAACCGCGCGCTGCTCGACGGAGTCGATGTCGACGAGCTCGGCGGCGCCTACGTCGCGGCGCTGGCCTGGGCCGACAAGATGCAGTCGGCCGTCGAAACGAGCTGAAGCGCTACCATCGGCCCATGCAGTGGGCCCGCTGGTTGGTGGTGTTTACGGCGACGCTCGCCGCGTGCGCGAGCCCGCGCAACGCGGTCGCGACGAAAGAGCTCGACGAAGTCCGCGCGCTCGGACGTCGCGCGTGGCCTGAAGAAGGCGCGGAAGTGACGCGTGCGTTGCTCACGCAGCTCTTCGCGCCGGACGCGAGCGTGCGCGCCGAAGCGGCGTTCGCACTTGGGGTGCGCGGCGATCCGAGCGCCGGAGACAAGCTGGTCTACCTCGCGCTCGACCATCACGAGGCCGACCGCGACGCGCTCGTTCGGGCGCGCGCGATCGAGGCGCTCTCCAAGCTCGATCGCCCCGACCTGCACGAGCGCGTGCTGGAAGCGCTCGACGACGCCGACCCGCGCGTGCGGCTCGAAGCGGCGCAGGGCGCGGGCCGCTGGCCGGCGCAGCCGGGAGTGGTCAACCAGCGCCTGATCCGCGCTCTTGCGACGGAGAAGGACGTGAGTGTGCAGACCTACGTGCTGTACGCGTTGGAGCGCCGCAAGAGCGAGGAAGCGCTCGACGCGTTCGTGCGTTTCGCGTCGTCGTCGGATGCTGAGCAGCGCATCTTCGCGGTGCGCGGCTTGCGCGCCTCGATCGAAGCACCGGCGGCGCGCGACGCGGCCGTGCGGGCGCTCGGTGACGCCGATTGGCGCGTGGCGTACGAAGCGACGCAGAGTTTGAGCGCGAGCCGCGCTGCGGAAGCGGCGGTGGCTCTGCTCGAGGCGCGTTCGCAGGCGAATCCGCACGTGCGGCGCGGGGCGTTCGAGGCGCTCGCCACGTCGGTCAAGACCATAGAACGAGGCGGCAAGTTCGAAGCACTCGACATGCACCTGGTGCGAGCGCTGTGGGATCATTCCTCCAGCCCTCTCCGATCCGACCCCTCGAGTAGCGTTCGCGCGGCGCTGCTGACGTGCATGCTCCCTGTGTGGGGACGGCTGAACCTTGACCGCACCGGCGACGCTTCTTTCGCGCACTTCCCGCTTTCCATCGCCGCGTTCGAGCCATCCATCCGCAACGACGTGGAGTGGATCGGTTTAGCGCACGGGCTCGCGGCCTCGAACGATCCGAATTGCGTCGACATGCTCTTCGCACTCGCGCAACGCCCAGGCCTCGCTTTGCGCGGCGCAGCGCTCGAGGCGCTGGCCAAGCACAAGAGCGAACTCACGCGCGCGTTCCTGATCAAGCAGCTCGGCGACGCGGACCTCGGTATCCGCATGGCCGCAGTGCTGTCGCTCACCGAGATGCTCGAAGACACGGACCTCGACGCTCTCGCACGCTGCTTCGAGACGAGCCGCGGCGAAGGCGGCCCGGAGGTGCGCTTCAACATCGTGAAGCTGCTCCCCAAGTTCGGCGCGCGCGCGACGCCGCTGCTCACGCTTGCCGCGCGCGATGAACATCCGTTCGTGCGTCGCACCGCGCGCGCGGAGCTCGAACAACTGGGCATGTCCGCGGCCGAACTCGACGCGCTCGCCGCGCAAGTTGCTCCGCCGCCGCAGCGCCCGCCTGCGCCGCTGCGTTTCGAGCGCCGGCCGCGCATGAAGCTCGTCACGTCGCGTGGCGAGCTCGTATTCGAGCTCTTCCACGACGAAGCGCCCGAGCACGTCGCCAACCTCGTCGAACTCGCACGCCGCGACCACTACGACGGGCTCACGTTCCACCGCGTCGTGCCCGATTTCGTCGTGCAAGGAGGCTGTTTCCGCGGCGACGGCAACGGCGGCGGAACTTGGCGCGGCCGCGAGGACGAGCTCCCGCACGAGATCTCGCCGCGCAAGTACGTGCGCGGCTCGCTCGGCATGCCGCGCTGGGACTACGTCAACTCCGGCGGCAGCCAGTTGTTCGTCGCGCACCGCGCGACACCGCACCTCGACGGGCGCTACACGATCTTCGGCGAATTGCGCGAAGGCTTCGACGTGCTCGACCAGCTCGAGGTCGGCGACACGATCCTCGACGTCGTGATCAGCGAGTGAACGCTTGCGCGGTGCGCCCGCGAACCACACGCGAGCTGCGCGCCCCGCTTCCAGCGCTGCGCAACCACACGATCCCGAACGTCGGATGTCGTGGGATTCGCTTTGCGCATTGCGCACTCGGCTCGACGCTCGACTTCAAAGCGGGTCCGAACTGCGGCTCGTCCTCGATGCAGCGCCAACGTCTGCCTGCTGCAGCAGCGCGCCGAGGCCGCGCCACGCGCTGAGATCCCACGCGGCGCCGACTCGCTAGCGCGCGCTTCGTCGACGCATTCGACACTGGCAGCGCGCTCGGCGGCGGCTCGTCCGCGTCGACGAAACGGCGGCGGAGCGCGGGCGACGGAACGAGGCACGCGTCGCGCTTGCCGAACCAGGCGTAGCGGTGGCGCGCGATCCAGGCGTAGAGCGCGTCGCGCAGCGGCCGCGGAAGGACGCGCGCGACGCCGGCGAGCGACCACGGAAGCCCCAGCTGCGCAGCACCGCGTCGGAGCGCGTCCACACGCGGCCGTTCTCGACCAGCACGATGCTGTCGAGCAGCACGTCCGCCAAGCCGGCGGCGTCGAGCGCCTGGCGCGCCGCCTGCGACTGGAGCGATGCGAAGCTCAAGCGCTCGCGGCGGTCGCGAGCCAGCAGCCACTCTGCACCGCGCGGTTGCACAGGTTGCAGACGCCGTCGAACAGCACGAGGGCGGAGGTTTGCGGGGTCTCGGTCATGGACGGGCCCAGGCTACGCGTCGGATCGCGCCGGATGGATTTCGCGGCCCCCGCATGGGCCCCGCGGCCCACACGGAACTGCGCGGCGTGCTCGGCGCTACCCTCATGCGCTCGAGAGACACAATGAAACTCCACAACCGCGCCTGGGTGCTGTTCCTGCTTGCCGCGTTGTCCTGCCGCTCCAGCGAGAGCGGCGCCGAGTCCGCCTCGACCGAGGTGAGCGCGGAGTTGGCGACCCCGGCGCCGCCGCGGGCGCCGATCCCGCAGCTCGCCCGCCGCGCCTTCGACTTGACCAGTCGCGGCCGGCCGCTCGAGTCGATCGAGTTGCTGCTCGAAGAGCTGCCGGAACGGCTGCGCTCGGCGCCGTGGGCGGACGCGCTGCTCGTGGCTGACTCGGTCGTCGCCGCGTACTTGCTCGAGCACGAACTCGACAAGACGAACGCGTGGCGGCTCGCCGCCGAACGGCTCGAGGCCGCCAAGCCTTTCCCGGCGAACACTCCGCCCGAACTCGCCGCCGCCTTGGACGTCACGCTCGCGCGCGGCCTCACCCGCACGGGCCGCGTCGAAGAGGCGCGTCGGCTGATGCGCGCCAACGGTGCGCTCGTCGACTGGCGCTTCATCGGGCCGTTCCCGAACGAACGCGGCGCCGGTTTCGACTTGCCGCAGCCGCCCGAGAACGCGCTCGACTTCGATGCGGTGCAACGCGGCAAGGAACGCGAGGTGCGCTGGCGTGCGAACCCCGCGCCCGAACAGCCGATGCCGTTCGTGTTCCTGCAGGAGATGCTGCGCCCGAACACGCAGGCCGTCGCCTACCTCGCCACCGCGGTGCGCGTCGAACAGCCGCGCGAAGTGGTGCTCGCGCTGGGCTCGAGCGGCGCGCTGAAGGTGTGGCACGGCGCCACGCTCGCGCACTCGAGCAAGGTGCAGCGCCTGCCCGAAGCGGACCAGACCCGCGTCGTGCTCGCGCTGCGCGAAGGTTGGAACCCGATCCTGATCAAGTCGTGCGTCGAAGAAGGCACGGGCTGGAGCCTCACGGCGCGGCTGACCGAACTCGACGGGCGGCCGCTCAGCGGTTGGTCGCAGGACGCGTCGCAGGCGCCCGCCGCGCCGCGCGAGTTCGTCGCTGCGCAGACAACCGAACTGCCGCACGCGCGCGCGACGCTCGAGCGCACCCTCGCCGACGCATCGGCCAGCGCGCAGCACGCCGAGGCGCACCGGCTGCTCGCGGTGCTGCACATGTGCCGCTCGCTCGACGACATCGCCGCGCACAGCGCGAAGAAGCACGCCGAAGCCGCGCTGGCGCTCGAGCCGGACGACGTGCAAACGCTCTACCTCGTCGCGCGCGCCAATGAACCCGGCGCGGGCGAATCCATCGAGGAAATCCGCCACAACGAGCGCCTGACGCCGCTCAAGCGCGTGCTCGAGCGCGATCCCCAGCACGTGGGCGCCTTGCTCGACCTCGCCGATTTCTACGACGAGACCAACCCGATCCCGGAGCGCGTGGACGAGTACACGCGCCGCGCCCACACGGCGGCGCCCGACAACACACGCGCGCTGCGCGCCCGCGCCGGAGTCCTGGGCGAAGGTGGACGCTCGGTCGAAGCGTGGCGACTGGTGGAGCACATCTGGACGACGCGGGAAGGCCAGCTGCGCGACGACGAGGTGGCCGCCGCGGCGGAGCGCGCCTTGGAGCGCGGCGACGACGCGCGCGAGCTCGCGCTGCTCGAACGCGGGATCAAGAGCGGCGTGCACGAGGTGCGGGTGCGTGAGGCGCTGTTCGCCCGCTGCCGTCGCGAAGGCGATCTCGCTACGTACCAACGCCTGCTGACCGCGTGGCTCGAGCGCGCGCCGTGCGACGTCAATGCGATGCTGAACGCAGCGGGCACGTTGGAAGTCGGCGGCGAGCTCAGCGCGGCGCGCGAGCTGCTCGACCGCGCCTACACGATCTGCCCGGAGGACGCGCGCATCGCGTTCCAGTACTCGCGCATCGCGCAACGTGAGAACGACCTCGCGGCGGCCGATCGCTGGCTCGCGGAAGTGATCCGGCTCGATCCGGGCTACGACAAGGCCCGGCGTCAGCGCCAGGTGTTGCTCGAGTCCACGCAGGATCCGTTCGACGCGCCGTACCGCTGGGACGCGCTCGAACGGCGCAGCGCAGCGTTGCCGCCGAGCGACGCGAGCGAGCCGCTGCACGTCGTCGACCGCACGACGGTCTGGCGCGTCAACGCCGACGGAAGCGAGCACATGTACGAGCACGTGCTGCTGCGCGTGAACAGCTCGGGCGGGGTCAAATCGCTCGACAAGTACTGGATCCAGCGCCCCGGCGGCACGACCTTGCAGGTGTACAACGTGCGCGTCGTTCGGCCCGACGGCACGTTCGAACGCGCGCCCGCGCCGCGCGGCGGCAACAGCGGTGGCGGCCGCTTCTATGACCTGCCGACGCTGCAGGTCGGCGATCTGGTCGACGTCGAGTACCGCCTCGACGAACGCGGTCCCGACGTGTTCGGCCAGTACTTCGGCGTGCGCCACAACTTCTACGAAGCGAGCGTGGGCGGACTCGCTCCGGTGCAACGCGCGGAACTCGTCGTGCTCGCGCCGCAGCAACTGCCGATCTACGCCAAGGCGCACAACGGCGAGGCGCTCGAGCACAGCGTGACGCCGCTGCCCGACGGCGGGTCCGTGCACCGCTGGGTGGCGCGCGACCTCGAGCGCCCCACGCCGCAGTCGGCGATGCCCGACGCCATCGAGTTCGCGCCGACGGTCGACGTCAGCACCTATCCGAGCTGGGAGGCCTTCGCGAGCTGGTGGTGGAGCTTCATCGAGAAGGAGTTCGTCACGACGCCGGCGATGAAGGAGAAGGTGGCCGAGCTCACCGCGGGCCTGAGCGACGAGATGGACAAAGTGCGCGCCATCGCACGTTTTGTCGGCCAGGAGATTCGCTACAACGCGTGGAGCTTCGGCACGCACGGCTACGAGCCGTTCAGCGCGGCGACGATCTTCGAGCGGCGTTTCGGCGACTGCAAAGACAAGTCGATCCTGCTGCGGCAGCTGCTCGCCGAGATCGGCGTCAAGGCGCACCCGGTGCTGATCAACGCCGAGTACCGCCGACCCGAGGAAAAGCTCGACATCGCCATGGTCGGGCACTTCAACCACTGCATCGCCTACGTCCCGGCGACCGACAAACGACCGGGCTTCTATCTCGATGCGACGGCGGACCGCAACCCGATCGAGTACCTGCGCGCAGACGACCAGGGCGCGAAGGTGCTGCACGTGGACGCGGATGCGAGCTCGATCGAACGCATCGACTACACGCCCGCGCTCGACAACGCGTTGGTGCGCAGCTACGACGTGACGCTCGACTCCGCGGGCGGCGCTGAAGTGCGCCTGCGCGACGAAAGCATCGGCGATCCTGGCGTGCAACTGCGCTACCGCTTCGGCGGCGAGAAGGGCGACCTCGCCAAACGCGTCGCGGATGCGCTGGGGCAGGCGTTCGGCAAGGTCGACGTGCTCGACGCACGCACCTCGACGCTCGAGGACATCGGCGCGCCGGCGCAACTCGATGCGCGCTTCAAGGCGACCGATGTGTGGACCCGCGACGCCGCGGGCGCTCACCTGCGCCTGTCGTTCGACAACATCGGGCTCCTCGAGGCCGCGCGCGAGCCGGCGGGCGAACGCGAGTGGGAGATGGTCTTCGACCGCCCGTTCGAGCTGCGCACACGCGTCACGTACCGCCTGCCCGAGGGCGTCGAGCTCGGCGCGCTGCCGGCCAACGAGCGCATTGAAGCGGACGGCCTGGTCACCTACTCGCTCACGACGCGGCGCACCGACCAGGGCGTCGAGGTCGAGCGCACCTTCACGCTGCACGAGAGGCGCATCCCCAAGGCGCGCTACGCGGACTTCCAAGACGCGCTGCGTGAGATCCAGAACGCGGAAACCCGCACGATCGTGCTGCGCACCGCCGCCATCGAGGCTTCGGTCAAGGAGAACAAGTGATGAAGCTCGCCATCCGCATCGCGCTGCTCGTCGGCGCCTCGTCCTGGAACCTCGCGGCGCACGCGCAGGACGCGAACCTCTCGCGCGCCTGGACCAGCGCGGTGCTCGAATCGGAGCACTTCGTTACGGACGACCGCAGCGCCCGCAACTTCGAGCTCGTCGAGCTGATCGAGCGCGATCCGTCGCATCCGCTCGTGGAACTGGGCCTGCGCATGGTGCGCGAATCGGCGAGCGCCGGCCGCATGGAGCTGTTCGCTCGCTGCGCGAAGCTCGACTCGGCGCGCCTCACGCCGGCGGCGGCGTCTGAGCTCGAACTGCTGCGCTTGCGCTACGAAGTGCTGCGCGCGAGCTCCGGAGGTCCCGCGCCGACGCCGTCGACGCACTACCTGCAGCCTGCGTTCGTGCTCGGGCCGCTGCCCGACGTCTACGACGCTGCACGCCGCGCGGCCCTGCTCAACGATCCTGGCTACAGCGCGAACCATCGCGGCTATCCGGGGCAAAACGAGCGCTGGCGCACGTGTTCGCCGGCCGCACTCGAAGTGTTCGTCGATCCGGACGAACTCGCCGGCGCCGAGTACGGCTGGGGCGCGCTCGCCTTCGGCTTCGAAGCGCCGCACGGCGGTCCGGCTTGGCTCGAACTCGACCTCACCGGCGACGCCGGTCCGCGCATGCCCACCACGCGCGGCGCGCAACCCGGCGGCGCACTCGCGCAGATCGACGATCCGTCGCTGCGCATCAAGCTCAACGACGGCGCGCCGCAGGGCCTGGACTTCCTCGAGCTCGAACGCACGCGCTGCGTGCGGCTGCCGGTGGTGCTGCTGGCCGGCGGCAACGAAGTGCTCGTCGTCGCCAACTTCGGGGCGCGCCTGCGCTTCTCCGTGCGCGTGCTCGGGACCGACGGGCGGCCGCTCGCAGGCCTCAAGCCGTTGCGCACGCTGCCGACGCCGGGCGCGCCGGTCGCGGCCGAGCCGCCGTCGAGCTTCCCCCAGGACGCGCTCGCGTGGCTCGAAATGCACAACACCGGCGCCGCCTCGAGCCTCGCGCTGCTCGGCGCCGCGCACCTGTGGCTCGGAGAGAGCGTGCGCGGCTCCAGCTTGCTCGAGCGCGCCGTCGCCCTCGACCCCAAGTCCGTGGGCGCGCGGCTGTGGACCGCCGAGTACTTCAACGGCGAGACGTATGCGCCGCAGAGCTGGGCGCGCGGCAAGGCGCGCGCGCTGTTCGACGAGTTGCTCGCGGAAGACCCGCAGAACCTGCGCGCAGCGGGCTCGCTGCTCGAGACGCTCGGCGCGGAAGATCGCGAGGAGGACGCGCTCAAGATGCTCGCCGCGGCCGCCGACGCTGCGCCGCAGTCCCCCACCGAGCCGCTGCAGCGCGCGTACCTCTACACGCGGCTGGAACTCGACGTCCCCGCCGAACGCGCTCGACTCGAAGCAGCGGAACGCGCCGGCGCGAGCCCGCAAGTCGTGAATTCCCTTGCGCAGCACTGGTCGCGCTGGGGCTTCGAGCGGCGCGCGCTCCAGACGCGCGAAGCGGCGCTCGACACGAACGGAGTGTCACCCGGCGAACTGACCTCGCTGGCTGAGGCTTCGGCTGAGCTGGGCGACGCGGAGGCGGCGCTGGCGCGCCACACGCGCGCGGCGTCGCTCGGCGACGCGGATGCGAAGAGCGCGCTCCTCCAGCACCTGCTCCAGCTCGAGCAGTTCGATGCGGCCGAGGCCGTGGCGCGCGAGCTCGCCGAACGCGAGCCGCGCAACATGTACTACCGCACCGCGCTGGCGGACATCGCGCTCCAGCGCGGAGACCGCGCGGCCGAGCGAGAGCACCTGCTCGCGGCGCTCCAGTTGGCCCCAGCCGACCGGGACCTGCGCGCTCGACTCACCGACCTGGGCTGGAGCGATCCCGCCGCGGCGTTCTTCAAGCGTTGGAGCATCGATCCGCAGACCGAGCTCGCGAACTTCGATCCCGCGCGTTGGAACGATCACGTCGTGCGCGCGATCGACGCCGCCGCGGTGTACGTGTTCGACGACGGCGCGTGGGAGCAGGTCAACCACTCGCGCTCGGTGGCGCGCGACCTCGAGGGCTGTGAGGCGCTCGGCAGCCAGTCCGAGCAGGAAGAGATGCTGCGCATCTTCACGCTCAAGGGCGCG
This sequence comes from Planctomycetota bacterium, assembly GCA_016795325.1. Taxonomy (GTDB): domain Bacteria; phylum Planctomycetota; class UBA1135; order UBA1135; genus WYBT01. The sequence continues at coordinate 170,768 of JAEUHY010000016.1, read as the reverse complement.
AACGGCGAGGTGTTCGAACCGGCGCTCGTCAACGGCGAGTACGTGATGCCGGTGCTCGAGCCCGGCGACACGGTGGAAGCGGTGTGGCGCAACACCGGCGGGCACGATCGCGAAGGGCGCATCGTGCTCGGGTCGTGGATGTTCGCGTCGCAGACCGAGCCGTTCTTCCTCTCGCGCTATGTCATCTCCGCGCCCAAGCACCTGGGGCTCGAACTCGTGCAGCGCAACTTCAACGGCCGCCACGAAGTGCTCGACGAAGGCGAGCGCGTGACGCACGTGTTCGAGCTGCGCGAGGTCGACCGCGTCGTGCCCGAATTGGGCGCGCCGCCGGCCAATTGGACGCTGCCGTGGGTGCAGTTCGGCACGCAGCGCTCGCGTGCGAGCATGGCCGAACAGGCGCGCTCCGAGCTGATCGCCTCGCTGCGCGCGACGCCGCGGCTCGAAGAAGCCGCAGCCAAGGCGCTCGAAGGCCTCGAGGGGCAAACGAGCCAGGCGCAGGCGCTGCACCGCTTCGTGTCGCAAGCGCTCGACAAGCGCAACGACAGCCTGTCATCAGCGACTGCGGCGCTGCTGCAGCGCGAGGGCAACCCGGCGATCCTGTACGCCGCGCTGCTGCGCATCGCTGGCATCGACCACGACCTCGTGTGGTCGCGCGGCGTCGACCCGCGCGCCGATCCCGAGCCTCAACCGGCCTTCCTCGACCTCAGCCGCTGGCTCGGCCGGATGCTCGTGGTCGTGCGACCTGACGACGGGGAGGAGGCTTGGTGCAACCTGAGCGTCGAGACCATGCCGTACGGCGCGTGCCTCAACGATGCGCCGCGCGCCGAGGCGCTGAACGCACTGACGGGCGATTTCCTGGACACGCCCGACGTTCCGATCGACGAGCGCGCGGGCGAGTTCAGCCGCTTGGCGCTCGTGCTCGCGCCCGACCGCTCGGCGCAGATCGACTTGACGTTCGAGCTCACCGGCAACATGGGCTACTCGTGGAAGGACGGACTGCGCGAGGCGCCGTCGGCGGCGCTCAAGCAGCTCGCCACGCGCATCGCGACCACGCTGGTGCGCGGCCTCGAGGTCGAGACACACGAGTGGCGCGGACTCGCCGACGAGGCGCCGACCGCGCTGCAGGTGAAGGGCAAGCACAAGCGCTACCTCGACCAGCAGAAGGGCGAGCTGACCTGCCGCCTGCCTTTCCCGCTGCTGCAGATGGGCGGGGCCGCGGGCGGTGAAGGCGAGCGCAAGCAGCCGTACTTCTTCGCTCAGAGCGCGGTGCGGCGCTGGACCGCGCGCATCGAACTCGACCCCAAACTCAAGCTCTCCCAGGGCGTCGAAGCGCTCGACCTGCGCTGCGCGAGCGCGAGTTTCGTGCAGACCGTCCGCCCCGACGGCGAGCACGCCTTCGTGGTGGAACGGGCGATCCGCATCGAGCCGTTCCTGCTGCCGCCCGAGCAGTTCGGCGAGTGGGCGGCGTTCTGCAAGAAGCTCGATGAGGTCGACCGCGCCAAGCTGCGCATCGAAGTTCTCGAGTAGCCGCGCCGCGGAGGCGTCCGTGAACTAGCCTGGAGAGCCCGGCGTGCTCCGCGAAGTGCGGCGCACGGCGGGCTCTCTCCATGACGCACCTCCATCGCTCTGCCGCGACCTTGCTCGCGGCGCTCGCCGCCGCCTCCAGCGCCTCCGCGCAGAGTCGCATCTACTTCTCCGAGTACGAGTTCAACAACGCGCGCGTGCGTTCGATGGGGCTCGACGGTTCGAACCCGCAGACGCTGTTCGCGCTGCCCACCAGCGAGTGGCTGCCGGTCGGGCTGAGCTTCGAACCTGTGAGTCAGCAGCTGTACGTCGCCGACATGGCGGCGCCCGACAACCTCGCGCGCGTGGCGCCGAACGGATCGGGCTACACCAACCTGCTGAACGTCTCGGGCAGTCCGCGCGCGCCGCGCTTCGACGGCGCGGGCCGCATGTACTACTCGGCCGGAAACCAGGTCTTTCGCGCGAACCTCGACGGCTCGGGCCAGCAGCTGCTCTTCACGGCCGCGCAGAGCTGGCCGATGAGCGCCGTCGCGGTCGACGGAACGAACGGACACGTGTACTTCGGCGCCGACCGGCAGATTCGCCGCATGAACCTCGACGGCTCGAACGTCGTCACGCTCGTGCGCGGCGCGAGCTCGATACGCGACGTCGAAGTCGACGTCGCCGCCGGCTACGTGTACTGGCTCGACGCCGACACGATCAGCGACTGCGTCTGCCGCGCGCGCCTCGATGGGACGGACTTCACCGTGCTCGTCGACAACTCGCCGAACGTCGTGCAGAGCGGCGGATTGATCGCGCTGCTCGTCGATCGCGTCGGCGGCAAGCTGTACTTCGCCGACGACCTGTTCGACCGCGTCGAACGCGCGGATACGAACGGCGGCTCGCGTTCGACGATCTACTCGATCGCCAGCGGGCCGAGCCCCTCGGCGTTGTGTTTCGACGTCGCGCCTCCGCCGCAGGCGGTCGCCGACTGCAACGCCAACGGCGCGCCCGATGCGCTCGACATCGCCGGCGGCGGCTCGTCCGACTGCAACCTCAACGGCGTGCCCGACGAGTGCGAACTCGACCCGTGCCCGAACTTCACGTTCCTCGTCGACCGCGGCTCGAACCCGCTCGTGCCCAGCCTCACGGTCGGCGGCCCGTTGCCGACCCCGATCTGGCAGTCCGAGGTGTTCGCACCGTTGGATGTGCCCCCGGGCGGATGGAACGTCGGTGAGATCCACCTCGACGGCTTCACCGCCAACTACGGCTCGGGCGCCGGCTTCTCGGCGACGCTGTTCCCCGACAACGGCGCGAATTTCCCTGACGAGACGGCCCCGATCGCCTCGCGCGACTACCAGTTCTACTTCGACACGGAGAACACCGTGTGGGTGCGTCGCAGGTTCGACGTCACGCTGCCGGCGGGACGGCACTGGCTGCGCCTGCGCAGCAACCAGCCCGGCGTGTACCACGGCGCCGCGAACATCGGCACAAGCGGCCCCGCGGGATGGTCGCGGCGCGGCGACGGCGCCGTGTTCGTGGCCTCGCCGGTCGGCCTGCGCGTCACACAAGGCTGCGCCGCGCCGCAGAGCTATTGCACGGCGAAGCTCTCCTCGAGCGGTTGCCTGGCGAGCGTGAGTTCCAGCGGCGCCCCGACCCCGGGCGGCGGCTTCGCAGTCCAGGTGAGCCAGGTCGAGGGCCAGCGCTCGGGCCTCGTGTTCCACGGCTCGAGCGGAGCGGTCGCCGCGCCCTTCCAAGGCGGCTTCTTGTGCGTCAACACGCCGCTCGTGCGCATGCCGCCGCAGGTCTCAGGCGGGAGCAGCGGCGCGTGCGACGGGACTTTCGCGTACTCGCTGAACGCGCTGGTCAGCAGCGCCCCACCCGGCGCGCAGTTCTGGCTCCAGGCCTGGTTCCGCGACCCGCTCAGCCCCAGCACGACAGGCCTCTCGAACGCCCTCGCGTTCACGCGCTGCCCGTAAGCCGTTCCACCCCGCGAGGCCCGCGCGACCGATTCAGGACGCGCCTCGCAAGAAAGTCTGCGATTGGCTTCTAACCCGCTGGGCCGGAGGCCGATGAATTCCGACGCTCCCCCGACGGAGGCGGCGATCTCCGCGTGGGCGCGTCCCCATGAACCGCATCGTGATTTCCTCGGGGCTCGCCGCGGCGACGTTGCTCGCCGCTGACCAGTTCCTGCGCATGCAGGAGCGGGTCGACGAGCTAGGCCGCGCGCCCAACGTCCCGCCGGCGCACGTCGCGCGGCTCGAGCGCGAAGTGAGCGAGCTGCGCGCGCAACTCGGCGAGGCTCGGCGCCGTCTCGAGGACGACGAACGAGCGCAGCAGCTCGAGGAGCGCCTGGCGGTGATCGCCGGCCGCGTGGAACGCTCGGACTGCGAGATTGCCGAACAGGACGCGCGGCTGGAGAGTTGGGAGAGTCTGTGGCGCGGCTACGCGCCGCAACGCATCGACGGCAGCCTGTCGCAGCTGCGCGAGCTCGTGCGCGCGAAGGACTCGCGCATCGCCGATCTGGACGAGCGCGCCCAGCGCGTCGAGGCGCAGACGCAGGCGCGCATCGCGTCGCTCGATTCGCGCGTCGCGCCGCTGGTCGAGCGCGATGTCGACCGCATGTGGCGCGAGCTCGTGGCCCCGGTCGTCCAGCTCGCCGGCGATGCGACGGTGGGCAGCGGAGTGCTGCTCGAATCCGTCCCCGACGACGACGGCGAAGGTTGGACCACTCACCTGCTCACCTCGTGGCATGTCGTGCGCGACATCTACGGCGCGCCGCAGCGCACGCAGGATCCCGTGCCCGTCACGCTGTTCGAGCGCAACGGCTCGACGCGGCGCGAACGCGCGCTGATGGTCGCGTACGACGTGCAGCTCGATATCGCCGTGCTCGAGCTCCAGAACGACGAGCGCCTCGCGTTCGGCGCGCGCCTCGCGCCGCGCTCGCGGCTCGAGAGCGTGCGCGTGTTCGACGCGATCTACGCGGTCGGCTGCCCGCTGGGCAACGACCCGATTCCGACGCCCGGCGAGATCGCATCGACCACGCACGTCGTCGACGGCGTGCGCTACTGGATGCTCAGCGCGCCCACGTACATCGGCAACTCCGGCGGCGGCATCTTCGACGCGCGCACGCACGAACTCGTCGGGATCTTCTCGAAGATCTACACGCACGGTGCGGCGCGCTCGACGATCGTGCCGCACATGGGTTTGGCCACGCCGCTGCCGGTGGTCTACGACTGGATGGAGCGCGCCGGTTGCGCGCGTTTGATCCGCGATGACCAGGCGCGCCCCGAAGCGGCCAGCGCCAAGCAATAGCGCCGCGAGTGTCGCAAAGCGGCCCGAGCGCGTAGCCTCGGACGCATCGAGACCCACGCCAGCGATCTTCCGCCGCAGACGACGACGGCGCGCCGAGCCCTGTGGGCGCTGGCGCTGCTGCTGAGCGTGTTCGCTCTCGTGCAGGCGCTGCACAAAGCGCGCAAGGGCCAGTGCGCGATCCTCAAGTGGCGCCCCGCGCTCGAAGCGCTCGAGCGTGGCGAGACGATCTACGGGCGCGACGAGCAGAGCTTGCGCGAGGGCTTCCCCACGCCGCCGACGACCGCGCTGGCGTTGCGGCCGTTCCTCGCGCTCGACGACGCCGCCGCCGGCGTGTGTTGGGCGCTGTTCAAACTCGCGCTCGCCTGGTGGATGATCGTCGAGTGCGCGAAGCTCGCCGCGGGGCGCCTGCGCGACTATCCGCCGTGGGCGCTGGTGGCGCTGGTCGCGATCGTCGCGCGCGTCGTGCTGTCCGACATCGCACACGGCAACATCAACCTGCCTGTCGCGGCCTGCGTGGTGGCGTCGGCGCGAAGTTGGGCGCGCGGCGACGAACGCGCAGCAGGACTGTGGGCAGCGCTCGGAGCAACGCTCAAACTCACGCCGGCGTTGCTGCTGGTGTACTTCGCGTGGAGACGTAGCCCGCGCGCGGTGTTCTGGATGGTGCTCGGCGTGGTCTTGTTCGCGTACGTGCTGCCTGGAGCAGTTCTGGGCTACGCACGCCAGGGCGAGCTGCTCAGCGAATGGCAGCAGCAGATGGTCGCGCCGTACGCGAGCGGCGCCGCACTGACGCGCATGCAGACCGAGCAGACCAACCAGTCGCTCACCGGCGTGCTCGGCCGAATCCTGACGGACAGCGTCGCGATCGTGGCGCGGCCGCCGCACTGGCCCGACGAAGTGCGTCTGAATGGGTTCGCGCTCACGCACGACCAGTTCCGCATCGTGTTCTACGTCGCGGCGGCGAGCGTTTTGGCGTTCGTCGCCTACTGCACACGCGGGCCGCGCTCGCCGCGCAACGCGCTGGGCGACTTCGCGCTGGTGAGCTTGGCGATGCTGCTCCTCTCGGAACGCAGCTGGAAGCAGCACTACGTCACGCTCATCCTCCCGGTCGCGTTCGTGCTGCTGCACGCCGTCGATCCCGCGACGGCCCCTTCCGGCAAAAAGCGCTCGTTCGCACTGCTCGGGGCCGCGGTGCTGCTCACCGGCTTCACCGGCGAGGGGCTTCTCGGCGAACGCTTGAGCGACCTTGCGGAAGCGTTGGGCGCGTGGTGCATCGCAGCGCTCGCGCTGCTCGTCGCAACGGGCCTCGCGCTGCGCGAGCGGCGCCTCGCGCCCTGAGGCGCGACGTTGCCCAAAGTTGGGAAACACCGAGCGCGCGCGCGCTGACGCGCGCTCGGTTTAGCGTGTGGCTGCTCGCTGGAACTGCAGTCCCTCAACCCAACCAAGAGGCTCCGATGCTGATCAAGTCAAGGTGGCTCATCACGTGCAGTGCGGTGTGTTTGGCGTCACTCGCCCAGGCGCAGAGTGCGACCTTTCTCGAAGGTGGAATCGTCACCTGGCCGTGGGTGTGGCAGGACCCGGCCAACCCGGGCCAGTACGCAGTGTGGACGGTCGAAGACGGCGGCCGCATGCGCTTCGCGCGCTTCGACTCGAGCTCCGGCGCGACGCCGGTCAACGGGTGGATCTATCCACGCATCGAGCAACCACGCAATGAGATCCTCCGCAGCGTTTCTGTGGACGCAGCTGGCCTGACCGGGATCGCAGTGGGCGATGCGGGCTCATGGTTCTGGGCGAGCGACTCGGTGAACGGCGGGGGCGGCGGCGGTGGCGTTTGGAGATCGTCGACGGTGACGATGCCGCCGGGATTCTCGGCCAAGAACCAGTTGTGGCACGTGTTCCAGAGCCCATCCGAGCCAGAGAAGGTCTGGGTAGTGGGCGCCAACGGTCTCCTCGCGAGGACGGACAGCGCGGTGGCGCTGCATGTGACCCTGGACGGCTGCTCGTTCGTCCAGCCGCCCTGCGCGCCCGATCCGCTTCCGATCGGCGACCTCACGGGCATCGAGTTCTCGTCGGACATGCAGCACGGCGTGGCCGTGGGTGATCTGCTTAGCGCATCGACGAACGGCGGTGGTTCGTGCCCCAACAACGTGGTGCAAGGCGGCATCTACCACAGTTACGACGGGCAGACTTGGTCGCAGGCGAACATGTTCTTCCTGACGCCCAACAACAACACGACTCCGCCGGATGCGATGCGCTTCTGGAAGGTCTCGTTCGTACCCGGCACTCACACGGCGATCGCCGTCGGCGGCTCCAACACCGACCGCGGCTACCTGATGGTCTCCACCGATGGCGGCTTGAACTGGCATGAGGAGCACCACCAATGCCGCGGCATCGCGCCGGAGAACTGCGAGCCGCTCTACGACACGTGCAGCGTGGACCTCGCGCCGTGTGAGACGGGCGCGAGCCAGGAGCCGCGGGGCTACGGCAAGAGCCTGGAGCAGTACAGCGTGTTCGCGTACGCCGACGGAACCGCGGTGACCGTGGCGTATGGAGGCCAGTCGCTGCGCCGCAACCCAACCGAGCCGACGCTCCGCCGCTGGGACGACTACACCAACTCGTGCGAGTTCACGACCACGCCGATGTGGGGCGTGCATGCGAGCCCCGACGGTTTGCTGACCATCGCCACGGGCGCGCCGGGGCAGATCCGCTCGAGCATCGACCGCGGCAAGACATGGACGAACCTTGCAACCGAAGGCAAGTGGCGCATGCACGAAATCGCAGCGGTCAGCGGCAGCGGCCCCGCGGGTGAGGCGCTGTGGACCTGTGGCCAGTTCGGACGCATCGCCTTTTCGCTCGACAGCGGGCTCACGTTCAGCACGCAGCGCGGACGGAGCATCGGGCCCGAGCGTTTCCAGGACTTGCTCTCGATCGCCGTGCGCGACGACGGAAACAACGTGCTGAGCGACGACCGTGGCGTGTGTGTAGGCCTGCCGTGGCCCGCCAGTACGGGCGACGCTTGGACCATCCTCTACACGACCAGCGGCGGAACGGCTCCGAGCGGCTCAGCGTGCGGCTGGCTCGACGCAACCGTCATCGATCCGTCGAACCGCCCGGCCGCGGGCCTTCGAGTGGTGGAGCATGCGCCCGCAGCCACGTCCGGACAGCCGCACTTCTGGTGCGCCGGTGAAGCCAACTCCGTGCTGCGCAGCGTCGACGGCGGCGCGACGTGGAGCTTCATGGGCCCGTGCGAGAGCGGCAGCCCGGGCTGCGCGGATCCTGTGTCCGCCACCACGATCTGGTCGGCGCTCGCGTTCGCCTCGCAGGACGAGGGCTGGATCTCGGGCTTCGACTACGGCGCGGGCGAGGCGGTCGTGTTCCACACGAGCGACGGCTCGGCGCCGGCGCCGAGTTGGTCGCGCGTCGCGACCACAGCCAACGGCGAGATCGTCGACATCGAAGCGGCGTACGGGTTTGTCGCCGCGGTCGACAACGACGGCGGCGTGCACCTTTGGAACGACGCCACGGGCGAGTTCGACTTGCTGGACTACCGTCCACATGACATCGAGGCGCTCTACGAGGTCGCGATCGCCGGGCCCACACCTAGCGAGTTGAGTGTTTACGTCTGCGGAGAGAAGGGCGCACTGGCGAGTTGCTCGCTCACCAGCGGCATCTGGACGCTCATCCGATCGCAGTCGAGCTTCACGCCGGGAGGACTGAGCTTCGCGACGTCGAAGACGGGTTACCTGCTGTTCGACCAGAAGGGCGCGGCGTCCGACGGCGGCAGTTCGCGCGCACTGTCGCGCATCACCTACGAGTAGCAGTTCACGCGAGCCTGCCTCGGGCCTCCGGCAAGTTCGAAGCTTGCCGGAGGCCCGCTTCGTTCACTTGCTCTCTCGCGCGCGCCGCAGCTCCAGAGCGTCGAGCACCAGCTCGAGCGCGCGGTCGAACTCCGCGGCAAAGCTGTAGCCAGGCCGCAGCACGTGCGCCTGCGTGAACTCGCGCAGGTGCGGGAACTGGTCGGAGGCGGCCTGCGCGAGCATCGACTTCGCCAAGCGACGCGCCTCGGCGCTGGTGCGGAAAGGAAGGCTCAGCTCCGTCACGACGAAGCCGTAGACGAAGCTGTCGAGCAAGGCGTACGCGACGGCGGAGAGCTGCACGCTGAAGCCCTCGGCGCGGAGCACGCCGAGCACCGCGTCGTGGTGCGCGAGCGTCACCATCGAGGGCGCCGTGCGCGAGTCGAGCAGCCGCACCGCCCAAGGGTGGCGCAGCAGCGCGCGCCGCATCGAGTGCATCCGCTTGCTCAAGGCGCTGCGCCACGGCGCGCCGCTGCGTGGCGCGTCGAACTGCTCGAACACGTGCTCGACCATGCCGTCGAGGATTGCGTCCTTGTGCGCGAAGTGGTGGTAGAGCGACATCGCTTCACAGCCCAGCTCGCGCGCGAGCCTGCGCATGCTGAGTTCCTCGAGGCCGTGCGCATCCGCGATACGCACCGCCGCCTTCAGCGCCGCCTCGCGCGTGACCGGCGTCTTGCGCGTGCGTCGGGCCCCTCCGGTGGTCGTCTTCGCTTTCGCCATGGCTCTACCTTACACTGTAAGTGTCATGGACGCGCAGATCGAACGCCGGCAACTTCACGTCCCTCCGAAGGCTGCCCCGGCCCTTCCGGCGACCATGCGTGCGATCGTGCAGGACCGCTACGGGCCCAGCTCCGTGTTGCGCATGGAGCAACTCCCGCTGCCGACGCCCGCAGCCGGCGAAGTGCTCGTGCGCGTCGCTGCAGCAGGCGTCGACCGCGGCGTGTGGCACCTGATGGTCGGCCGTCCGTATCCGCTGCGCGCCGTGTTCGGGTTGTCGCGCCCCAAGCAGCGCGTTCCGGGACTCGACCTTGCCGGCGTCGTGGTCGCCGTGGGGCCGCAGGTCGAGCGCTGGGCGGTGGGCGACGTGGTGTTCGGGATCGGGCGCGGCACGTACGCGCAGTTCGCTTGCGCGCACGAGGGCAAACTCGCCCGCGCGCCGAAGAACCTCCCGCTGGAACGCTGCGGCGTGCTGGCGATCTCCGGGCTCACTGCGCTGCAGGCGCTGCGCGACGCGACGGCCGCGAAAGCCGGCGAGCGTGTGCTCGTGCTCGGCGCCGCGGGCGGCGTCGGCCATTTCGCCGTGCAACTCGCCCGCGCGCTCGGCGCGCACGTCACCGGCGTGTGCAGCGGCGAGAAGCTCGCGTTCGTGCGCAGCCTGGGCGCGCACGAGGCGCTCGACTATCGCCGCGACGACTTCGCCGCCGCGCCGGAGCGCTTCGACGTGATCGTCGACATCGCCGGCAACGCCCCGCTCGCGCGCCTGCGCCGCGCGCTGGCGCCGCACGGACGGCTCACTTTCGTCGGCGGTGAAAACGGCGGCGAGTGGACCTTCGGCCTCGAGCGCCAACTGGCCGGCGCCCTGCTCTCGCGCTTGGGCGCCCAGCGCTTCGTTCCTCTGCTCGCGAACGAGGACGGCGCGGACATGGCGCAGCTCGCCGCGCGGGTCGAATCCGGCGAACTCGCGCCGCACGTCGAGCGCGTCTTCGCGTTGGAGGACACACCGCGCGCCCTCGCCGAACTCGAAGCCGGCCGCGTGCGCGGCAAGTTCGCGATCGTTCCGGCTGCGGACTAACCGCCCAGCACTGCCGCCCGCGAGGCGCCCACGAGGCTACGATGGGCTGCGCGCACCGCCCCCGCCGAAGTCCCCGCGTTCGAGCCGCCCGCACGCCTCCAGCAGAGCACCATGGGATCGCCTCTCTCACGCAACCTCGCGGCTTTCACCGTTGGTTCGGCGCTCTTCGCGAGCGCGCTTTTCGCGAACGGCTCGGACAGCGCACGCGCCGCGCTCGACGCGCGCGCGCCGGTCCGCTACAGCCGCGACATCCGCCCGCTGCTGTCCGACAAGTGTCTGCGTTGCCACGGGCCGGACGAAGCGACGCGCGAAGCCAAGTTGCGCCTCGACGAGCGTGAGAGCGCGCTCGCGAGCGGCGCCATCGTTCCGGGCGATGCGCGCGCCAGCGAACTGCTCGCACGCGTCACCGCGACCGACGCGGACGACCTGATGCCGCCGCCCTCGAGCCACAAGAAGGCGCTCACGGCGGACGAGGTCGCGCTGCTCGAACGTTGGATCGACGAAGGCGCCGAATACGAGCCGCACTGGGCGTTCGTGACGCCGCGGCGGCCCGAAGTGCCGAGCGTGGCCGACACAACTTGGCCGCGCAACGCCATCGACAGCTTCGTGCTCGCGCGCCTGGAGAGCGAACGTGTCGCGCCGAGCGCGCCGGCCGACGCCGCGCAGCAGCTGCGCCGCGCGTTCCTCGACCTCACCGGCCTGCCGCCGACGCCCGAAGAGCTCGACGCCTTCCTCGCCGACCTACGACCCGACGCGTACGAGCGCTGGATCGACAAGCTCTTGAGCGAAGAGCCCTACGTCTCGCGCTACGCCGAGCGCATGGCGACGCCGTGGCTCGACGCGGCACGCTACGCCGACACGAACGGCATCCACATGGACGCCGGGCGCCAGATCTGGCTGTGGCGCGACTGGGTGCTCAACGCGTACCGCTGGAACATGCGCTTCGATCGCTTCCTCACCGAGCAGATCGCGGGCGACCTGTTGCCGGACGCGACCGTCGAACAACTCGTGGCGAGCGGTTTCAACCGCAACCACGTCATCACCGACGAAGGCGGCGCGATCGACGAGGAGTACCGCGTCGAATACGCCGTCGACCGCGCGGCCACGACGGGCCAGGTGTTCCTGGGCCTCACGATGGGTTGCGCGCGCTGCCACGAGCACAAGTACGACCCCGTCAGCCAGGACGAGTTCTACCGCTTCTACGCGTACTTCAACTCGAACGAAGAGCCGGGCCTGTACTCGCAGTTGCCCGACGCGAACCGCGCCTTCGAGCCGTTCATCAAGGCGCCGACGCCGGAGTTGCTCGCCGAAACTGCGAAGCTCACGGCCGACCTCGGTGCGTCGCGTGCGGAGCTCGAACAGGAGGCGCCGGAGGACAGCGCACGCTTCGCGGAGTTCGCAGCGAACCTGAGCGGCGCGCACGGCGTGAAGTGGGCCAGCCCCAAGGTCGTGGGCGCGCGCGCCAACGCGAACTTCGTGCTGACGCCGCAACCCGACGGCTCGGTGCTCGCCTCGGGCGAACGCCCCGATCGCGAAGACCACACGCTGGTGCTGCGCACCGACGCGACCGGGCTGCGTGTGCTGCGGCTCGACGCGCTCACCGACCCGAGCCACGCCGAAGGCCGCGTCGGTCGCGCCGACAACGGCAACGCGGTGCTCAGCGGCATCGAGGTGCTGGCGCGTTCGGTGCGCGAGCCGGCGCGCGAAGAGCGCGTTCAACTCGTGTGGGCCTGGGCCGATTTCGAACAACAGAACGGCGACTTCGGCGTCGTCAACGCGCTCGATCCCGACGAACTCGGCTGGGCCGTCGACGCGCACAACCGCCCCGGCCCGCGCATGGCGCTGTTCCTCGCCGACAAGCCCTTTGGCTTCGAAGGCGGCACGGAAGTCACAGTCACGCTGCAGTACCGCTCGATCTATGCACGGCACGCTTTCGGCCGAACGCGCGTCGACCTCGGCGCGATCGAGCCGGCGTTGCTCGAGCGACTCCCGCTGGCCGCCACGGCGTGGAACATCGCCGGGCCCTTCGCCGACGTGCGCGAGTCGGTGTTCGACAAGCGCTTCGGCCCTGAAGAAGCGCCGCTCGACTTCGCGCGTCGCTTCGGCGAGTTGGCGTGGCGCGCCGAGATCAAGTTCAAGGACGGCGCAACCAACGCGACCCCCGACGGCGTCGGCGCGACCTACGTCGCCAAGCGCATCTTCAGCCCCAGCGCGCGCGCGCTCGACGTCGGCATCGGCAGCGACGACGGCTTCCGTCTGTTCGTGAACAGCGTCGAGGCCGCGAGCAACAAGACCGATCGCGCGGTCGCGCCCAACCAGGACAAGGCGCGCATCGAACTGCGCGCGGGCGTGAACGAGGTGGTGTTCAAGATCGTGAACACCGGCGGCCAGGGCGGGTTCTTCTTCGAGCTGCAGCGCGCGGCGGACGAACTCGCGGGCGAACTGTGCGCGGCGTTGGCGCCGGCCTCCGCGCGCTGGAGCGAGCTCGACGCGCTCGTGAAGCGCGCCTGGCGGCTGAACGCCTCGCCCGACTACCGCACGAAGCTCGAGCGCGTCGCGGAGCTCGAGAAGAAGCTCGCCGAGATCGACACACGCACGCCGCGCACGATGGTGATGCGCGAGATGGCCTCGCCGCGCGAGACGTACGTGCTGATGCGCGGCCAGTACGACAAGCCCGACAAGGCGCGGCCCACGCCGCGCGGCGTGCCGGCCGCGCTCGGCGCGTTGCCCGAAGGCGCGCCCGCCAACCGACTCGGCCTCGCGCAGTGGATGACCTCGCCGAACAATCCGCTCGTCGCGCGCGTGGCCGTCAACCGTCTGTGGGAACAGGTGTTCGGCGTCGGGCTCGTCAGCACGAGCGACGACTTCGGCCTGCGCAGCGAGTGGCCGAGCCATCCGGAGTTGCTCGACTGGCTCGCGGTCGAGTTCCGCGAGAGCGGTTGGAACGTGCAGCACGTCCTCAAGCTGATCGTGACCAGCAACACCTACCGCCAGAGCTCGCGCGCGCGCCCCGAACTGCGCGACCGCGACCCGCAGAACCGCTGGCTCGCGTGCGCGCCGCGGCGGCGGCTCGGCGCCGAGGAGATCCGCGACGGCGCCCTCTACGTCGCGGGCCTGCTCGTCGAGAACTTCGGCGGCCCGAGCGTGAAGCCCTACCAGCCCGAGGGACTGTGGCAGGAAGTGGCGATGCTGCAGTCGAACACGCGCACCTACGAACGCGGCAGCGGCGACGCGTTGTGGCGGCGCAGCCTGTACACGTACTGGAAGCGCGCCTGTCCCCCGCCGTCGCTGCTCATGCTCGACGCGCCGACGCGCGAGTTCTGCACGATCAAACGCGCGGCGACGAACACGCCGCTCCAGGCTTTCGTGCTGTGGAACGACGAACAGTTCGTCGAGGCCGCGCGTGTGCTCGCGCAACGCACGCTCGCGGACGCCGCGGCCGCGACGGATGAGCACAAGCTCGCGGCGATGTTCCGCCGCTGCACGTCGCAGGCGCCCGAAGCGCGCGAGCTGGCGGCGCTCGCGCAGGCGCTGGCGGACTTCCGCGCGCGCTACGCGAACGACGAAATGAGCGCGAAACAGCTGATCGAAGTCGGCGAAGCGCCGACCGACCCGCGTTTCGATGCGCGCGAGCTGGCGGCCTGGACGCTGCTCGCCAACGCCCTTCTCAACCTCGACGCCACCATCAGCCGGAGCTGAACGCACGTGAATCCGATCCGCGAACGAGAGCTGCTCCTCACGCGCCGCCGATTCTTCGGGCTGGGCGCAGCGGGCGTCGGCGCCGGGCTGGGCGCGCTCGCGCTCGGCTCGCTCACGGGCCACGGCGCGCGCGCGCACGGCGCCGCGAGTGGAACGACGAGCAATACGCCGCTGGGCCCGCACTTCGCACCGAAGGCCAAGCGCGTGATCTACCTGCACATGGAGGGCGCGCCGAGCCAGATCGACCTGTGGGACTACAAACCGCAGTTGCGCCAGCGCTTCAACCAGGATTTGCCCGACTCGATCCGCCAGGGCCAGCGCCTGACGACGATGACCAGCGGCCAGGCGCGTTTTCCGGTCGCGCCGTCGATGTTCAAGTTCAGCCGCTTCGAGAACCGCCAGAACGGCGTGTGGCTCAGCGAACTGGTGCCGCACACCGCGAGCCTGGCGCGCGAGCTGTGCTTCGTGAACTCGATGCACACCGAGGCGATCAACCACGAGCCCGGCATCACGTTCTTCCAGACCGGCACGCAGCAACCGGGCCGGCCTTCGTTCGGCTCGTGGATGAGCTACGGCCTGGGCAGCGCGAACGCCAACCTGCCGACCTTCGTGGTGATGATCACGCAGGGCCTGGGCAACATGCAGGCGCTCTCGGCGCGCTTTTGGGGCAGCGGTTTTCTGCCCAGCGAACACCAGGGCTGCAAGCTGCGCTCGAGCGGCGATCCGGTGCTGTTCCTCAAGGATCCTCCGGGCGTGGCGCGTGCGGATCGGCGCCGCATGCTCGACCTCGTCGCGCAGCTCAACGAGCGCGAGTTCGAAGAGTCGCTCGACCCCGAGATCCGCACGCGCATCGCGCAGCACGAGATGGCCTTCCGCATGCAGATGTCGGCGCCCGAGCTGACCGACTTCTCGAACGAGAGCGCTGAGACGCTCGCGCTGTACGGGCCCGACGTGCAAAAACCCGGCTCGTTCGCGGCCAACTGCCTGCTCGCGCGGCGCCTCGCCGAGCGCGGCGTGCGCTTCATCCAGCTCTACATGCGCGGCTGGGACGCGCACGGCAACCTGCCGACCGAAATCCGCGCGCAGTGCGGCGCCGTCGACCAGCCGCAGGCCGCGCTGCTCAAGGATATGAAGCGCCGCGGACTGCTCGACGACACGCTCGTGCTGTGGGGCGGCGAGTTCGGCCGCACGGTGTACAGCCAGGGCGAGTTGACCGAGACCAACTACGGCCGCGACCACCATCCGCGCTGCTTCAGCGTGTGGATGGCGGGCGGCGGCGTGAACCCGGGCGTCACGTACGGCAAGACCGACGACTACAGCTACAACATCGCCGAGAACCCGGTCTCCGTGCACGACCTGCACGCGACGTTGCTACACCTCTTGGGCTTCGACCACGAACGCCTCACCTACTTCGCTCAGGGCCGCGATTACCGCCTGACGGACGTCGAGGGCCGCGTCGTGCGCGAGTTGCTCGCGTAGCTGCGATGACGGGATTCCGACGCAAGCTGTGGCTCGGGTTTGGGCTGTGGCTGCCGATCGTGTGCTTTGCGATCGACTCGCGCATGGTCCACGTGTATGGCGGGTGGTACTCGTGCGTGTATTGGTTCGTAGCGATCGAGCTGGGGCTGTTCGCGCGCTACGCGTGGAGCGCACGTGCCTCGGAGTTCGAGCGCGGCGCGCTGCTCGCAGCGTTTTCGCTGGGTGCGCTATTCGCGTTGGTGACGGCAGTGTTGCTTGCGCCGATGGCGCTGGCCGGAACGTTCGTTCTGATCGGACTGCTGGGACTCGTGCCGTGGGGCACGTTCATCGCGTTCTCCGTTGCGGCCGTTCAACTGCTCAGAGACCACAAGCCGCGCAACTGGCTGTTGCAGACCGCGGGCGCAGTCACTGCGGCGAGCGTCCTGCTCATTCCACCGACGCTTTGGAGGCGCCACGAGCTGGGAATCGCGCACGCCGCGCTGAACGAACTCCAGACGCACAACCATCACGGCCGCGCCTGCGAGTTGCTCGTGCTTCTGCCACGCTGCGACCGCAGGGAGCTTCCGCTGGACTACGCCCGCAAGGAGGAGCTCCGCCGCAACCTGCCCAAGTGGATCCGGCAGCATTGGAGGGACGCCCTACGTTCGGTTGGGTCGATGACTGACTAGGGGGCCCCGTCACGCGTGGTGGGCGCGCGCCGCTTCGCCGCCTCCTTGCGAAGTAGGTCAGGGAAATTCCACGTTCGGCGTTCGGCGCGGGAACGTTCGCGGCCCAGAGCGGCCAATTCTCGGCGCCGTCGGAACATCCGTTTCGGATGCGCGTCGCCCCCAGCCCCCGCCACCCTGATCCCCGCTCACCCCATGCCCGACTTCAACACTCTCGAGAGACTCGTCAGCAACAAGTCCGACGCCAAAGCTGCGGTCAAGGCCGCCAAGGAGGCGCTCGAGTACGTCAAGGAGACCGAGCGTGAGATGGACCAGTGGCTGACGCGCGAGCCGACGCGCTACAGCTCTGCCGAGGCGGAAACCAAGCTGACGGCCGCCGAGCGCGCCTGCGAGACGATCGCTCGCAGCCTCAAGTCGGAGGACCCGCTGGCGCGGCCGTTCAGCGAGCTGCGCGAAACGTTGCAACGCGCCAAGATCGACCTGCGCACCATGGTCGGCGAAGTGATCAGCTCCGTGAACGGCCTGGAGGCCTCAGCGGCCAGCCGCGTGAAGGACGCCGCGGCCGCGATCTCCAACGCGTACACGTCGGCGGAGCGCGCGCAGGTGGGGCTGATGAGCCTCGTGGCGGAAGCGCTGCGCGCCAAGACCGAGAAGCGCCCGCTGCCTGCTGACCTGCGCGCCAAGGTCACGTCGATCCAAACCACGGTCGCCGCCGCGCTCAAGGTCGCGAACGATCAACGCATCGCGCATTCGGGCTATGTCGGGACGTTCCTCAAGACGCGCGAGCGGTTGGAGAAGTACGTCGGCAAGCGCGTGGACACTTCGAGCCGCGTGGACGCGACGTTCCCCGAGAAGGCGCGCCTCGCGGTCGAGCGCCTGGAGGCTTGGAAGGACGACATCGACCGCAAGTTGGAGCGCGAGTTCGCCTGACGGCGCGACGTCGTCCGGCTGGCCGCCGCAGCGCGCTCAACGCCGCGGCGACGCCGGATCGCGCAACAGCTTGGGATCCACCCGCACGTCGCTGAAGCACCAGGCCCCGGGCTCGAAGCAACGCACGAGGCTCAGCGTCTTGCCTGTGGATCGCTCGCCAAGGCGGATCGAGCGCTCGGAATAGCCGAAGCTTCGGTAGCCTCGCGCACCGTCCTGCGGACTCGCGAGTCCTTCGTAGAACGTCAACCCACTCGCGAGCTCGTACACATCCTCGTCCAGATCGCCGGTCAATGGACCGAGCGGGACACGTTGCTGACGCTCGCTACGAAACAGCAGTTCGCCGCTGGGCCGGCGGAACTTGCTCGGAGGCGCGAACACTTCCTCGCCGCTGGCGATATCGATGCAGACGGTGCGCCATGGCGAATACGCAGGCGCCGGCGCCGGCGGCAGTTCCTTGAAGACGTAACGGGTCTCGAAGCACAACAGATCGCCCTCTTCGCTGATGCGCAGGTTCTGGTCGAGTCCGTAACTCCAACTCCGCCGCAGGAGTTCGCGTCCTTCCAGGTCGAAGACTCGCAGATTCTTGTCGTAGATGTACGCCACGCGCCCGCCGCGCCGCGAAAGCAAGACTTCGTTCTCTGTGTAGGAGGCTTGGTGGTAACCGAACAGCTGCTTGGTTGTTCCACGTCGCAGCGAGCACACCATCAACGCGCGGCGGTCGAGAGAGTTCGTGAACAGCGTCAGTGGGAAGAACTCCCACGAGCGCGGACCGGCTGCTTCGAACACGATGCGCCCGGCTTCGTCGGGGCCCGCAATCAACAACACGCACTGTCCAGTGCCGAACTCCAGTTTGCGCCGCGTCGGCAGGTCGAGCAGGGTCATGACGCCGCTCCGGTGCACGGCGGTGAGCGTCCCGCTGACCGACTCGGCGAGCTCCAGTGCGTCGGGTGCGTCCGTTGTCGGCGCCGGAATGCGCACTGCGAAGGGCCGCGGCGCCACCAAGCAGGATGCGTTCAGCAACAGCAAGAGCAGCGCGCCGAGCGCGAGCTGTGTGCAGCGAACTCGGCGGCGCACGAACACTTCGACCATCACCTGCACGCAGCGAGCATATCCGCCGAGCCCATCGCGACACTCCACGTGTCACGACTCCCCCGTTCGTTCGACGCGCGCCGCCGGTTACTTTCCCTGCCATGACCACCAATCTCGAGATCGCGCGCACCGTCCAGCCCAAACCCATCGGGCAGATCGCACAACACTTGGGGCTCGGCCAGGACGACTGGGTTCCGTACGGGCGGCACGCCGCCAAGCTCTCGCTCGAGGGCGTCGAGCGGCGCCGCTCGAACGCGCAGGGCAAGTTGATCCTGGTGAGCGCGATCACGCCCACGCCGCTGGGCGAAGGCAAGACGACCACGACCGTGGGCCTCACGCAGGGCCTCGCGCGCATCGGCGCGAAGGCCGCGTGCACGCTGCGCCAGCCGTCGCTCGGCCCGGTGTTCGGCATCAAGGGCGGCGGCGCGGGCGGCGGTTACTCGCAGGTCGTGCCGATGGAGCTGCTCAACCTGCACCTGACCGGCGACCTGCACGCGGTCGGCGCGGCGCACAACCTCGCCTCGGCGTTCCTCGACAACCACCTGCACCACGGCAACGCGCTGGGTATCGACGTCGGAACGGTGAGCTGGCCGCGCGTGGTCGACATGAACGACCGTGCGCTGCGCAAGAGCGTGATCGGCCTGGGCGGCAAGGCGAACCTGCCGGCGCGCGAGGAGGAGTGGTGGATCACGACCGCCTCGGAGGTGATGGCGATCCTCGCGCTGGCCGAAAGCGTGCGTGATCTGCGCGCGCGCCTGGGCCGCATCGTCGTCGCGAACAAGAAGGGCGGCGGCGTGGTCACGCTCGAGGACCTCAAGGTCGCCGGCGCGATGACGGCGCTGCTGGCGCAGGCGCTCGAGCCCAACCTCATGCAGACCGTCGAAGGCTGCCCCGCGTTCATCCACGCCGGGCCCTTCGCGAACATCGCGCACGGCTGCAGCTCGGTCGTCGCCGACCGCGCCGCGCTCGCGCTCGCCGACTACGTGTGCACCGAAGCGGGTTTCGGCATGGACATGGGCGGCGAGAAGTTCTTCGACATCAAGTGCCGCCAGAGCGGTCTGCGGCCGGCCGCCGCGGTGATCGTCGCGACGGTGCGCGCGCTCAAGATGCACGGCGGCGTGGGCAAGATCGTCGCCGGCAAGCCGCTCGATCCGGCGCTCCTCGCGGAGAACGTCGAAGCCGTGCGCAAGGGCGGCGAGAACCTCGCCAAGCAGATCGAGAACGCGCGCGCCTTCGGTGTGCCGGTCGTCGTCGCGATCAACGCCTTCCCCACCGACACGCCGGCGGAGTACGCGGCCGTGCGCGAGGTCGCGCTCGCGGCCGGCG
This sequence comes from Planctomycetota bacterium, assembly GCA_016795325.1. Lineage (GTDB taxonomy): Bacteria > Planctomycetota > UBA1135 > UBA1135 > WYBT01. Next base: position 151,119 of record JAEUHY010000016.1, on the reverse strand, counting down.
CCGAAGACGCCGTGCCTTCGTCGCACTTCGCCCGCGGCGGCGCCGGCGCCGAGGAGCTCGCGCGCGTCGTCAAGCGCGTGGTCGACCGCGGCGACACGCAGGCGCGGCTCCTGTACGAGAACAACGCCCCGCTGCGCTCGAAGATCGAGTCGATCGCCACGCGCATCTACGGCGCGGACGGCGTGGACTTCACGTCCGAAGCGAGCGCCAAGCTGAACGAGTTCGAGCGCGCCGGTTTCGGCGCACTCGCCGTGTGCATGGCGAAGACCCAGTACTCGATCAGCCACGACGCCAAGCGCAAGGGCCGCCCGAGCGGCTTCGTGCTGCCGGTCAAGGACGTGCGCCTGCTGGCGGGCGCTGGGTTCGTGACGGTGATCGCGGGCGACATGACGCTGATGCCCGGACTGCCCTCGTTGCCCGCGGGCGCGTCGATCGACCTCGACGAGCAGGGACAGATCGTCGGGCTGTACTGATGGCGCGACGCTTCGACACGGCGCTTGGCGCGGGAGGATCAGCGTTGCTCGAGCAGCGCCTCGCGCGCGCACACGCACGAGGCGTCAAATGACCAACGCACGGCTGAGGCTGGTCCAAGGCGACCTCACCGAGCTCGACGTCGACGCCGTCGTCAACGCTGCGAAGGAATCGCTGCTCGGCGGCGGCGGCGTCGACGGTGCGATCCACGCCGCGGCCGGACCGGAACTGCTCGCCGAGTGCCGCACGCTGGGCGGCTGCCCCACGGGCGAAGCGCGCATCACCGGCGGTTACCGGCTGCGCGCCAAGTTCGTGATCCACACGGTCGGCCCCGTGTGGCGCGGAGGCTTCAACAACGAGCCGCAGCTCTTGGCGAGTTGCTACTCGGCGAGCTTGCGGCTCGCCGAGCAACATCAGCTGCAAACGATCGCGTTCCCGTGCATCTCGACCGGCGTGTACGGCTATCCGCACGGGCCGGCGGCGGAGATCGCCGTGCGCACGATTCAGGCTTGGCTCGAGCAGCACGAGTGGCCGCGCACCGTGCTGTTGTGCGCGTTCAACGACGACTCGCGTCGCGCGCTCGAGGCCGCGCTCGCCGGGCGCCGCGAGCGCTGACGCGCGGACCTGCCCGCGGCGCGGAGCTCAGCGACGCGCCTTGGCCGCCGTCGCACGCGACTTGCCCGAGGTCGTCTCGGCGCGCGCACGCTGGCCGAGCTTCTGCGCGGAAGGCACGTAGTTGCGTTGCTTGCGCGGGGTCTTGGGCGGCGGTGCGGACTCCGCGACCACTTCGGCCTCGACCTCTGCAGGCGCCGCGGCCGGAGCACGGCGCGCCGACTTGCGCTTGGCGGCGCTCAATCCCTGCGACATGCCCGCGCGGTCCAGCGAGCGCTTCACGGCGCGCGTCAGGCTCGCCGTGGCCGCGTCGAACGCCGCTCGCGGCGACGTCGCGCGCTCCACCGCGACGACCGATGGCCGGCCCGGCAGCACAGCCTGGAGCCGACACTCGCAGTCGGCGCCGCCGCGCGGGCCGTTCACGTCGTCGAAGCGCACGCTCACGCGGTCGATCTGCAGCGCGAACGCTCCCAGTTTCGCCCCGAGCTTGGTGTGCACGTACTCGACCAGGGGCGCAGGCAGTTCGACCTTGTGCGCGTGCAGGTCCACGGGAGTCTGAGGCGCCGTCGTGCGGCCGCGCTTTTCGCGCGGAATGCTCTCCGCGTCGACTCCCAGGGGCTGCTTGCGGGTGTTCTCGATCGGTTGATGCTTGGGCATGGCTTGTGGAACTCACCAGCGCGGGGCTGGAACAGGGTGGAGCAACCCAGCCTGAGCACGCCGGGTTGCGTGTCGAGAAAGCGGCGAAGAACTGGGCTTGCCCGAGCGAGGGGTCAAGGGCAAATCGGCCGACGACTGGGAAAGAGCTTCGCATACAGCGCGAGCCGGCCGCGCTGCGCTGAACGACGTAGACTTGTGGGCAGTCGCAGGCTCGCAGCGGCTGCTCGAGACGCCCCGCCCCACGCTCGAATCCAGTGAGTGATTCCGACCCCGACCCGCTGTCGACCGAGCTGCTCCGCCGAGCCGAGGGCGGCGACGCGCGCGCGCGCGAGGAATTGCTCGAGCTGCTGTACCGCGAGTTGCGCCAGCTCGCGCAACTCGAAATGCGCTCCGAACGCGGCGGCCACACGCTCCAGCCCACCGCGCTCGTGCACGAGGCTTGGCTGCGCCTGGTCGACGCCGATAGCGGCACGCCCTGGTCCGACCGCTCGCACTTCCTGGCGCTCGCCTCGCGTGCGATGCGCCGTGTGCTCGTCGACTACGCACGGCGCCGCAACGCCGAGAAACGCGGCGGCGCAGCGCAGCGTGCCGAGCTCGCCGACGATCTGCTGACCTGCGAGGGACTCTCGCTCGACATGCTCGCGCTCGACGAAGCGCTCGACCGACTCGCGGCGCGCGACGCCGAGTTGGCGCGCGTGGTCGAGTTGCGCTTCTTCGGCGGCCTCACGAACGAAGAGACCGGGCGCGTGCTCGCCCTGAGCGAACGGCAGGTCGAAGGCGCGTGGGTGACGGCGCGCGGCTGGCTGCGGCGCGAGCTGGAGCGACAGGGCGGCCCATGACGGCGCTGGACTTCGCGCGCGTGCGTCGCTTGGTCGAGGGCGCGCACGCGCTCTCGCCTCAGGAGCGAGCTGCGTGGCTCGAGCGCGAATGCGCGGGCGACGACGCGCTGCGCTGCGAAGTGGAGAGCATTCTCAACGCCGCGTTGGATGGACCGGATCTGCTCGCGCGACCCGCGCACCTGCCGCGCGTCGAAAGCCTCGCACCGCGGCCGGCGCTCGAACCCAGCGCAGGCTTCACGCTCGGTGGTTTCCGCATCGTGCAGCGCATCGCGTCCGGCGGCATGGGAACCGTGTGGGAAGCCGAGCAACTCGCGCCGCGGCGCCGCGTGGCGCTCAAGACGCTGCGTTTCGGCGGCGCGACCCGCGAGAGCGTGCGCAGATTCCGCTACGAAGCCGAGATCCTCGCGCGCCTGCGCCACCCGAACATCGCGCAGATCCTCGCGTCGGGCGTCGAAGTGCTCGGCGGCGAGAGCGTGCCGTGGTGCGCGCTCGAGTTCGTGCCGGGCGCGCGCTGGATCACGCAGTTCGCCGACGAGCGGGCGCTCACGTTGCCCGCGCGGCTGGAGCTGTTCGCCACGCTGTGCCGCGCGGTGCAGCACGGACACGAGCGCGGCGTGATCCATCGCGACCTCAAACCGTCGAACGTGCTGGTCGACGAAACCGGTGCGCTCAAGGTCATCGACTTCGGCGTCGCACGCCTGGCGACTCCGACGCCCGGGCTGACCAGCCTGCACACCGAAGCGGGCCGTTTGATCGGCACGTTGCAGTACATGGCGCCGGAGCACCTGCTCGACGCGAGCGCGGAAGCGGACACACGCAGCGACGTGTACGCGCTCGGCGCGATCTTGTACGAGCTGCTCACGGGCCAGCGGCCGCACGACCTCGCCACGGCATCGCTCGCCGAAGCGGCGCGAACTCTCGCCGAGCACGAACCGGCGCGCCCGAGCGCGCTGCGCGCCGATGTCGCGCGCGACCTCGATGCGATCACTCTCATGGCGCTCGCCAAGCAGCGCGACCGCCGCTATCCGAGCGCAGAGGCGCTGGGCCGCGACATCGAACGCTTCCTGCGCGGCGAGCCGATCGAAGCGCGCTCGCCGAGCGTGGGCGAGCAGCTGGCGCACTTCGCACGCCGCCACTTCGTGCTCGTCGGCGCGGCCAGCGCCGTGCTCGCGATCCTGGCCGGCGCTACGGCCGTGAGTCTGCGCTATGCCTTCGAAGCCGGTCGCGCGGAGAGCGAAGCACGCGAGTCCGAACAGGCCGCCGTCGCCGAGCGCGACCGCGCGCGCTTCCTCGAGTACACGGCGAACCTCGCTGCGGCGCACGGCGCGTTGCGAGCGCACGACTCTCTGTCCGCGCGGCAGCGGCTCGAAGCAGCGCCGCCGGAGCTGCGCGGCTTCGAGTGGTGGCGGCTGTGGCGCGAGATGGATGGCTCCGTATGGACGCGGACGCTCGAGGGCGTCGACGTCGCGCCGCTCGCGTGGCTGCCGGACGGCGAGCGCCTGCTCGTCGCCAACCACTCGGGCGCGTTCGAGCTGATCGCCGCGCGCAACGGAGCTCGTCTGGCTCGCAGCGGGGAGCGTGCGGAGCGCATGTTCACTTGGAGCCTGCACCCCTCGGGCGAGCGCTTCGCCGCGATCTACAGCGACGGTCGTGTGCGCGAGCACAGCGTGGCGCCGCTGGCCGAGCTGTGCACGTGGCCCACGCAGTCGCTGCGTCCCGTGTGGCTCGCGTACTCGCCCAGCGGAGCGTTTCTCGCGCTGAGCGGCTCGCAGGGCGAGCTGCAAGTGTGGAGCGCGAACACCGGCGAGCTCGTGGCCGAGCTCGAAAACGCTGGAGTCGCTCCCCGTCCCTTGAAGTGGAGCGCGGACGAACGCTTCCTCGCCGCTGGGACCGCGCTCGCCCACCAAGTGCTCGTGTGGGAGCTCGCGACGGGCCGGCTGACGCAACGCTTCGAAGGCCACCGCGGCTACATCTCCAGCCTCGCTTTCCTGCTCGGCGGCAACGTGCTCGCCAGCGCGTCCCACGACCACGACATTCGTCTGTGGGACCTGAACTCCGGCGCGTGCACGCAGGTGCTGCGCGGCCACGGCGACATCGTGTGGACCCTCGACGCCGACACGAGCGGCGAGCGCCTCGCCTCGGCGAGCTGGGACCGCACGGTACGAATATGGAATGCGCGCGACGGTGAGCAACTCGACGTGCTGAGCGGCCACGTCGCGAGCGCGCAGTCCGTGGCCTTTGCGCCGGACGGCAAACACCTCGCGACGACCGACGAGGGCTTGCGCCTCAAGCTGTGGCGGCTCGAACCTCGCGCGGCGACGGCGACACGCGTGCGCGGCAAGTGGGGTTGGTCGCTCAGCTACTTCGCAGACAGCGCCAGCGTGCTCGCCGTACACGGCGGCGTCGCCGACCGTTGGGACACGGCGAGCGAACGCAAGACGGCGGAGTATGTTTCGGGCGCGGCGCAGTGGAACGATGGCGCGCTGACCGCCGACGGAGAACGTGTCGTGCTCGGCGGAACACGTGGCGAGCTCGCGGAGTTCGACGCGGACACGGGCGCGCTCATCGCGCTGCATTCCACCGGCTCGAGCGCCAGGACGCTTGCGCTTTCGGAGAATGGCGCCGTTCGTGTCGTCGCAAACAACGTCGGCGAGCTGCGCGCCTTCAGCGCGGATGGCAAGTTGCTCCACGAGTTCGAACGCTCCGCGAGCCCGATCCTGGCGCTCGGTCTGCGGCCCGGTAGCGACGAGTTGGTGTCGGTCGGCGCCCTCGGCGAGTTGCGCACGCACGAGCTCGCCAGCGGGCGCACGCTGCACGTCGGCGAACCCACTCGCACCCAGGCCAACCGGCTCGCGTGGCGCCGCGACGGAGTGCTCGCCGCGGTCGGCTTCGCCGACGGCCGAATCCGCTTGTGGAACGCCGTCGAGCGCCGCTGGTCGCACGATTTGGTGGGCCACGAGGCGGCTGTGTTCGGCGTCGCGTTCGCACCCGACGGTCGCCGACTCGCTTCCGCTGGCAACGATCGCACCGTGCGAGTGTGGGATCTCGAGGCGCGCGCCGAAGTTGCGGCGTGGACGGACCACTCGCACTTCGTGAACGCCGTGGCCTTCAGCCCGGACGGCGCGTGGCTCGCCTCCGGCAGCTCGGACAGCGCGCTGCGTTGGTACGGCGCCGGCGATGCGGCGGAGCGGGCCGTGGCTGAGCTCAGCAACGAGCTGCGCCTGGGTCGCCTCGTGCGAGCGACGCTGGAAAGCAGCGCGGAACTGGACGTTGCGGGCCGTGGCCGCGCGCTCGAACTGGCGCTGCAACTGCCCGACGCTCCCCTCGATCTCGCGCGCGAAGCCTGGATCGTCGCACGCGAGAGCGGACGCTCGCCCAAGGAGCTCACTCGAGCGCTGGAAGCCGCGCGCCTCGCGCGCGCGCATGCGCCCGACGAGTTGCTGCCGCAACTGGCGGAAGCTGCGGCTTTGCTGCGGTTGCGCGAGGCGTCGCAAGCACGCGCCTTGCTCGCTGTTCTCGCCGCACGCGACGAGCGCGCCGCCGCGCTGCACGCACTCGCGCTGGCGCTGGACGGCGAACCGGCGCGGGCGGACGAAGTGCTGAACGAGCTCGCGGGGCGCGCCGCGTTCGAGCGGCCCCACGAGCTCAAGCCGCTCTTGGTCGAAGCGCGCGCCGCACGATCGGCGGCGCGCTGAACAACGCCGCTCTCAGTCGAGATCGAGCGTCACATGGTGGTGGTCGTTGTGACCGCCGGTGGGGATCACCTTGCTGACGTTCGCGTGCGTCCATGCGCCGGCTGGGATGCTGAACGTGCCGCCCGCATGGTCGAACTCGCCGTCGCGCAGCAGGTCCTTCAACCAACCGTCGGGCATCGGATGGCCGGGCAGCGTGCCGCCGATTCCGATCAGCACCTCCTCGACCGTGGCGAGCGCGATGAGCGGCTCGATGCCGCTGCGCTGCGCGAGCACCCAGGCATCGACCTCCGCCGTCGCCGCCGCGTCACCGTTCATCGCATCGCGCACCTTGCCCGCGAGGTGGGCATAGATCTGGCCGCCGGAACCCGTCGGAAACGTGCCCGACGCGTACTGACGCATGTCGATGTCCGTGCCCTCGCCGTGCGTGGCGTGTCCGGTGTTGCGCGCGTGCTCGCCCGAGATGTCGTTGATCGCCGAGAGCAGCGCGCCGTTGTCCTCGAGCCAGATGCTGGCCGCACGCGAGCACCAGTCGTCCTGGCCTTCGTCGCGGCACCCAGTGCGCGTGAAGAGGTCGGGCATGCGCCACAAGGCGAGGAAATCAGCCGATTCGCGTGTTGCGCTCTGCGGACTGCTGCCGGGAGCGACGGCCTCCACCGTGATGCGGTAGCGCACCTCCTGCGAGGCCGGCGGCGAGCTGCCGGCGACCTGCGACGGCCGTTCTGAGGTGTTCGTTACGCGCACCACGACCTTGTCGTCGCCGCCCGTCGTGACGTGGGTCACGAAGTCGTCATCGGGCGCGCCGTCGAACAGCGTCGCGAGCGGCGCGCCCGTGTCGACGCTGAGCACTTCGACGCGCACATTCGTGACATCCGCATCGGCCGCGCGTCCGACGAGCTCCGCCGACAGCTCGCGCTGGCGCACGTTCACGTCGCCCGCGAACGGGATGCTGAAGCCGTCCTGGTTGTTCTGCGGCTTGGCGTGGTTGCCGCAGTTGACGATGCGGTCGACCGTGTCGCGCTCGATGTTCGCGATGCGCAGCGTGGAGGGCGCGATGCGCGCGGATACGAAAGTCGGCAGCGCCGAGTCGCCGATGTTCGTGGCCGAAATCGAGAGCGTGAGGACCGCATCGCCCGTCGCCGTCAGCGCGGACACATCGATGTCGCGCACGATCAGTCCGGTGGTCCCGGTCTCGTTCCACAACGGCTCGATGAACAGCTGCTGGTTGACGTTGCGCGCGATCGAGAACAGCGCCGCACCGCTGGGCGCGAGGACCTTGACGGTCCAGTTGTCGTTGAACTCGCTCTGCTCCTGCACGAAGTCCGGGAACTCGGCGGTGTCGACCTCGTACTCGAGCTGCGCCTTGGCCGTCCCTTGAGGAATCGTGGCCTGCGCGCTCGCGCTGACGATCTGGTCTTCGGCCGCCGCGAGCACGGAGATCGTGCCGTTGCCGGCGGGTCCGATCGGCGCGCCTTGGGCGCTGCGCTGCTGGTCGAGCAGCTGGCGCTGGTCCTCGATGCTGCTCGCGACTTGGATCGGCGTCGTCTGCAACTCGAAAGCTGGGACGCCCGCCGCAACATCGTCGATGCCGAGCAAGTTCACTTGCACTTCGAGGTCGCGATTCACGAACAGCGCGCCCGACGCAGTGAACGTGTCGCCGGCAGCCGAGGTCGCGCCGGAGATCTCGTAGGTTCCGTTCGGAAGGTTGTCGAAGACGAGGACTCCGGCGCCATTCGACGTCCCCGTGCGGGTCAGATCGCTGCCGATGCGCGTCAACGCGACCTGAACGCCGTTCACGGGCAGGCCGGGGAACGAGGGCGGCGACTCCAATTCCAGGCGAACATCGTGCTGCCCGATCAGCACGCTCTGCACCGATTCGAACGTGGCGCCGTCGACGTCGGCGCCGCGCACCACGAACTCGACGTCGTTGGTGAGGAAGGCGGCGTCGCTGAGCACGAAGGCGGGCGCCGTGCAGTTCAATCGGCCGCCCGAGGCGATCGCGAAGAACGTCGAGACGTCGACCTGGTCGCCGTTGAGTTTGTCGCGCAACACCACCTGCGGCGCCGGAGCGAGCGCTACAGCACGGTCCTTGCGCCCGAGGATGCGCAGCGTCAGCGCGGAGGCGTCGGCGTTCAACACACCGTCATTCGCTTGAGCGATTGCCACGCGCGCGAAGCGCTCGACGTCGCCGCGCATCGGGATCACGAGCGCTCCCGGCACCGCGCCGTCCATCTCCACTTCGCCTTGAAACGAAGTGCCGGCGAGCACGCGCACGAAACCGTCGTTCGGCACTTGGATCGGAAGTTCACCGCCGGCGCCGGTGAAGCCGACGAACACGTCGTCGACGTACACGCGCGCGCCCAGAAGATCGAACTCGACGCCGCCGTCGAAAACGAGGTTCGCGACCGTCGGCGTGCCCTGGGGCAACGGATCACCGTCGCTGCCTCCCCCGCCGCCGCAACCGGCGAGGAGTGCGGAGGCGACTAGGGCGGTGGCGGCGCGGATTCGGGCGGTGTTGGACGTGAGAGTGTGTTTCATGGAGATGGGCCTGAACGAGGCGTGGTTTCTCAGGCACGCGCAGAGCGGCGCATCGAACCACCGCAATTCCCGGAAAAATCCCGGCCGCCGGGCGAGCCGCGGCCGCAGCGCTACGCTCGCCGGATGCGCGCGTCCCTCGCCCTCGTTGTCACTTTCGGTGTCGCCCTCGCGGCCGCAGCTTGCGTGTCCCAGCCCAGGCACGAGCCGTCGGCCGACTGGCTCAGCGCGCCCATCAGCGCACCGTCGCGCGCGGTCGTCGACGGCGACACGTTGACACTCGACAACGGGCTCGTGCGGCGTGAGTTCCGCCTTGCGCCGAACGCCGCCTGCGTGGCCTTCGACCAACTCACCACCGGCGCCGCGTTGCTCCGCGCGATTCGCCCCGAAGCGCGCGTGACGCTCGATGGAGTCGAGTACGACGTCGGCGGCCTGCGCGGACAGCTTGTGCAGAACTACGTGCTCGAAGAGTGGCTCAGCGAGCTCGAAAACGAGCCGCGCGCCTTCCAGTACGAGAGTCACTCGATTGCGCCGTTGAGCGCGCGCCTGGAGTGGAAGCCGCGCAGCGAGTGGCTCTCACGCAACGTGGTTTGGCCTCCCAAGGGAGTCCACGTGACGTTGAGGTTCCGCGCGGGCGCCGATGGGCCGCAGAACGTGCGCATCGACGTGCACTACGAGCTGTACGACGGGCTGCCGCTGATAGCGAAGTGGTTCACCCTCACCAACGGCTCGGCGCGCGCGGTCGAACTCGACGCGTTCACCAGCGAAGTGCTCGCCTTGGTCGAGCCCGAGAGCCTGGTCGAGAACTCACCCTGGCCGCAGCGACCCAACTTGCACGTCGAAACCGATTGCACGTTGGTCGGTTCGAACGGCGATACGGCGCAGCGCAAGACCGTGCGCTGGCAACGCGACCCGAGCTTCACCACGCAGGTAAGCTATCCGCTGGAGACGCTGTGCCTGCTCGAATGCGCGCCGCCGCTCGGCCCCGACGTCGTGCTCGCGCCGGGCGCGACCTTCGAGAGCTTGCGCACCTTCGAGCTCGCCTTCGACTCGCACGATCCCGACCGCAAGGCGCTCACCCTGGCGCGCATGTACCGGACCGTCGCGCCGTGGACGCAGGAAAACCCGCTGATTTTCCACGTGCGCTCCGCCGACGACGCGTCCGTGCGCGCTGCGATCGACCAGGCCGCCGAGGTCGGGTTCGAGCTCGTGATCATGACCTTCGGCAGCGGCTTCGACATCGAGAGCGAGGACCCGGCCTACCTCGCGCGCATCAAGGCGCTCGCCGACTACGCGCACTCCAAGGGCGTCGCGCTCGGCGGCTACTCGCTGCTCGCGAGCCGTTCGATCGACGCTGCGAACGACGTCGTGAATCCCGCGACCGGAGCTCCTGGCGGTTTTGCGACCTTCGGCAACAGCCCGTGCATCGAGAGCGCCTGGGGACAACGCTACTTCGAGAAGCTCTACGCCTTCTTCGAAGCCACGGGCTGCGATGTGCTCGAGCACGACGGCTCGTACCCCGGCGACGCGTGCGCATCGACGTCGCATCCCGGCCACCGCGGCTACGGCGATTCGTATTGGCGGCAACGCGAGCGCGTCGCCGACTTCTACCGCTGGTGCCGCGCGCGCGGCGTGTACCTCAACGTGCCCGACTGGTGGTTCCTGAGCGGCTCGTCGAAGTGTGCGATGGGCTACCGCGAGACCAACTGGTCGCTTCCGCGCGCGCAGCAGGAACTGATCGAACGCCAGAACATCCACGACGGCGTGCGCTTCAAGTCGCCGACGATGGGCTGGATGTTCGTGCCGCTGACCGAATACCACGGAGGCGGGGCCGAAGCGACGATCGAACCGCTCGACGAGCATCTCGAGCACTACGAGCAACGCCTCAAGAACCTGCTCGGCGCCGGCGTCCAAGCGTGTTGGCGCGGGCCCCGGCTCTACGACACCGAACGCACGAAAGCGGCCGTCCAACGCTGGGTCAGCTGGTTCAAGGCGCACCGCCGCATCCTCGAGAGCGACCTTCTGCCGCTGCGGCGCGCCGACGGCCGCGATTGGGACGGCTGGCTGCACGTCGACCCTTCACCCGACGCCGACGAACGCGCGCTCGCCGCGCTCTACAACCCGCTCAACGAGCCGCTGCGCCGCACCATTCGCCTCCCGCTCGGCCTCGCAGGCCTGAACGGCCGCGTTCAGCTCTCGATCGACGACACACGCGATTTCGAAGCCACCGTCGACGCACGCGGCGACTGCACACTCGACCTCGAACTCGCGCCGCGCGGCTTTCACTGGATCGTGGCGCGCGCGGCGCGGTGACGCGCACACGGCATCGCGCTAGCGGCGTCGATGCTGAGCGGATTGATCCCTTGCCTGTTCACCTGTGCGACTGGCGCTTTCGCGCAGGACTCGCACACGCCGCTCATCGGACCGTTTTTCGCGGTGACCCGGTCCGGTGAGCTCGTCGCACGCGCCGTAGCGCCGACGCCGGGGAAGTACACGTTTGAAGCCCAGACGATCGAGTTCCGCGGTCGCGTCTCGCATTCTGCGACGCCTATCGCGCTGCGCGCCGTCGCGGAGGCCACGACCGTTGGGGGCTTGAGCCTGCAGTGGCGCGTCGCCATACCTGATTTTGTGCCCTTCGGAGTCGAACTGCGCGTGCTCGATGAGTCCGGCGTTCCGGTCTGGATCGACCGCACGTCCGACCTCCCGGACCCCGCGTGGGCCGAGTCCGACGGCGGAACCAGCTGCTTGGCCCCGCCTCAACCGTCTAGGTCCGTCGGCGTGGTCATAGCGTCGATCGACAAGTGCAACGCCGCCGCCGGTTGGCGCGCCGTCCGCGCAGAGAGGCCAGAGGTGGTGCTGGCAGTGGATGACTTGGCCGCGGTCGCGCCTCGCGACTTGGACGCAGCGCGTCAGCACTACCGCGAGCTGTACCGCGACGCCGATCTCACTCATACGTTCGGCACAGCGCAGCTCTTCAACCTTCCGCACTTCGACGGTCTGGCGCCGACGCCGGACGCAGTCGCGACGTTGCGACGCGCTTACGCCGAAATCCACCCGCTCGAGCCGAACGATTCGCCATGGCTCACCGAGTACCTTGCGCAACGCCGCCGCGAGTTCGCGCTGTTCCTCGTCGACCCGGCGCAGTTGCTCGCCCCGAACTCGCTCGAAGCCACACTCCATCAGCTCGCGTACTCGAGCGCAGTCTTCAAGCTGGTTGTGAAGTCCGGGCGGTGGCTCGACTCGCGCGCAAGCGAGGACGAGCTGCGAGCCTGGCGCGCGCTCGTAAACCGCATCGCTGACTTGCGGGTGACCGGGTTGGTTCTGGTGGGCGTCGACGAGCACAGCTCGGGCTTCGTCGAGCACAAGACCTGGGCCCGACTTGGCTACAACCTCGTCGAACTCGTCTGCGGACCGGCCACCGGTCGAGCGCCAACTTCGCCAGTCGAGCTCGACCCGGCGTTCCTTCCTGGAACTGCGATGAGAGCCGCTGTGCTCAACGTGAGGGTCTATGACCAAAACGTGCACGCCACGCTGGTCGACACGGACAGCGGCCGTCGCATCAAACTGGAACGCAGCTCGACGTGGCTGCGCCCGCGCTGATCCGCGCAAGATTCGCCGGCGCGAGTAGAGTGGGCGCTCCAAGCACCCATGCACGCCGACACGAAGAAGTACAACCAAGCTCTGGCGCCGACGGAGCGTGCGATCTGCGAGTTGCTCGCTGCGCAGATCGAGCGCGGCCTGCCCGAGGCGCACAACAAGGTCTGGCACGCGCATCCGGTGTGGTTTCTCGAGGAAAACCCGGTGGTCGGCTACAGCAAGCTCAAGAGCTGCGTGCGGCTCTTGTTCTGGAGCGGCCAGTCCTTCGACGCGCCGGGACTCGCGAAAGAGGGCAGTTTCAAGGCTGCCGAAGCGCGCTTCACCGCGGTCGACCAAGTCGACACCAAGCTGCTCGAGCGCTGGCTCGCCCAGGCGCGCGACGTGCAGTGGGACTACAAGAACCTGGTCAAGCGCAAGGGCAAGCTCGAGCGCCTCAAGTAGCGGCGCGCGCTTGGCATAGTAGGGAGCTGTGAACGAACTCCTCGCCGTCGCCGGTCGTCTCCATCCGCTGCTGCTCCACCTGCCGATCGGGTTCGTCGCCGGGCTCGCGGCGCTCGAAACGCTCGGCGCGCTGCGCCGCGCGCCGCCGCCGCTCGCGGTCATGGCAACGCTCACGCGCTTGACGCAGCTCGCCGCCGCGGCCGCGATCACGACCGGGCTGTTGCTCGAACAAGAAGGCGGCTATCCCGAGGCGCTCGCCGATCAACATCGCAACGTCGCGCTCGCGTTCTTCGTCGTCTCGCTCGCCATGGGGCGTTTCGTGCGCAGCGAAGCGCGGCGCACTGCGTTCCGCGTGTCGCTGGGACTCGCGCTCGTGCTGGTCGGCGTTGCGGGGCACCTGGGCGGAAGCATCACGCACGGCGGCAACTTCCTGTTCGAACCGCTCGAAGAACACGCGCCGCCGAAGCCGGCTGTAGAGCCGCCGGCGCAGCCGCGTGAAGTGGCGGAAGCGCCGACGGCAGTTGCGACGAACGTCGTCGAGCAAGTGCCCGCGAGCGCGGTCCGCTCGACCTTCGAAGAGCGCATCGCTCCGCTCTTCGCGGCGAGCTGCACGAACTGCCACGGCGAAGACAAGCGCAAGGGCCGCCTCGCGATGCACACGCGCGAAGGGCTTGAGCGCGGAGGCAGCAGCGGACCAGCTTTCGTAGCGGGCGATGTCGCCGCGAGCTTGCTCGTGCAACGGCTCGAGCTACCGCTCGATGACGAGGAGCACATGCCGCCGGCGGACAAGCCGCAGCCGAGCGCACACGACGTGGCCCTGCTCAAGGCCTGGATCGCGGCGGGCGCGCCGTTCGAGGGCCAAGTCGAGTTGCGCGTCGAGTCGTTCGCCGTGCCCGCTGCAAGCACGACGCCGATCGCGCAAAAGCCTGCGACGACGACCGTGCAGTCCGCGCCGCCCGCGGCGCCGATCGCTCCCCCACCCGCCGCACTCGAAGCGCTGCGCCGCGAGCTCGCGCACGTGCAGCCGGTCTCACAAACCGACCCGCTCTTGTGGATCGACTTCGCCGCGCCCGCGGCCGAGATGGACGACGCGCGCGTTCGCGCACTGCTCGAGCCGCTCGTCGAACACGTCGCCGAGCTCTCTCTCGCACGCACCAGAATCGGCGACGCGACGCTCGAACTGCTTGCGCGCATGCCGCAGCTGCGCAAGCTCGACCTGCGCGCCACACTCGTCACCGACGCCGGCGCGCGCTGGCTCGCTGCGGCGCCGCGACTGCGTGAGTTGATCGCGGCGCAAACCAGCCTCGGCGACGCAACGCTAGCTGAGCTCGCGAAATCCGGCGCGCTCGAGCGCTTGGTGCTGTGGAACAGCGCTGCAACCGAAGCGGGAATCGCTGCGCTGCAGGCAGCGCGCCCCGCACTTGTGATCGAGTCCGGCGCGTTGCCCAACGCCGCGGTGCTCGAAGCCGAGAGCGAGGTGAAGTTCACCAGCGACGCGCCGCTGCCCGGCGCCGAGGCCGCGCCCGCCGCGCTCACGCCGCTCAACGCACGCTGCCCGGTTTCCGATGCTCCCGTGAACCCCAAGTACGCCGTCGTGTTCGAGGGCAAGGTCGTCGGTTTCTGCTGCCCCAACTGCCCCAAGGAGTTCTGGGCCGATCCCAAGGCCTTCGCGGAGAAGTTGAAGTGAGAGGCGCGACGCGCGCGGTGCTGGCGAGCGTGTTGACCTGCGCTGTCGCATGCGCGCCGTCCGCGACACGCGAGACTCCTCCGCGCATCGCGCCCGAATTCGCGGCCTCCTTCGCCCGTGAGGCCGTCGCCGCCGACCACCCGCTTGCGAGCGAAGCCGGCGCGCAGATGCTCGCGCGCGGCGGGAACGCCGTCGACGCCGCTGTGGCCGCATCCTTTTGTTTGTCGGTCGTGCGTCCGCAGTCGTGCGGCATCGGCGGCGGAGGGTTCATGGTCATCCGATTGCCCGACCACCCGCGCGCGGGCGCCGTGACGACGGCGCTGAACTACCGCGAGACCTGCCCCGCGGCGATCGGCCCGGACTTCTACGAGAAGCGCGACGAACGCGACAGCCGCATCGGCGGCGCCGCCGTCGCGATTCCAGGCACGGTCGCCGGTCTGCTCGAGGCGCTCGAGCGCTACGGCACACTCGCCCGCGCCATCGTGCTCGAGCCGGCGATTCGCGCGGCCCGGGAGGGCTTCGAGGTCGACGCCGCGTACCTGGAGACCGCGCGGGAGATCGCGGAGGAATTCCAACGCGAACCGGCGCTCGCCGCGCGCTTTCCGTTCCTGTGGAAGCACTTGGTGCGCGAAGGCCGTCTCACGCTCGGCGAGCGCATCACCAATCCCGCTCAGGCGCGCGCGCTCGAGTTGATCGCGTTGCACGGACGCGCGGGTTTCTACGACGGCGAGCTCGCGCAGGCGCTGGTGCGCGCTGTGCAAGGCGACGGCGGCGTGCTCTCCCCAGCGGATCTCGCGAGCTACCGCGTTGCGACGCTCGAGCCGCTCGAGGTCGAGTACGACGGCCGCACGCTCTACACGATGCCGCCGCCCTCCAGCGGCGGAGTCGTGCTGGCGCAGACCTTCGCCGTGCTCGATGCGGCGGGCGACCGCGTCGACCTCAGCACGCCGTGGAGCGCGAACTTCACGCAGCTCTACGTTGAATCGAGCAAGCACAGTTTCGCCGACCGCGCGCGCCACTTGGCAGATCCGGCCTTCGCCGACGTGCCGCTCGCGCAACTGCTCGACTGCGCCGGGCTTCTCTCTCGCGCGCGCTCGATCGACCTCGCACGCACGCACGCGCCCGAGCACTACGGCTGGACGCCGCAACTGCCCGACGACGGTGGAACGAGCCACGTCTCGGTCGTCGACGCGCGCGGCGGCGCCGTCGCCTGCACCG
Source organism: Planctomycetota bacterium (assembly GCA_016795325.1). GTDB lineage: Bacteria > Planctomycetota > UBA1135 > UBA1135 > WYBT01. The sequence goes on along the minus strand of JAEUHY010000016.1, from coordinate 135,370 downwards.
AAACGATCAACCTCGCCTTCGGTTCGTGGCTCGAGGTCCCGGGTTTCGGCTTCCTGCTCAACGACGAGATGGATGACTTCACGACGCGCCGCGGCGCGCCGAATGCGTTCGGACTGCGGCAGAGCGACGCGAATCTGCCGGCGCCCGGCAAACGCCCGCTCTCGTCGATGACGCCGACCATCGCGGTGGACGCGCGCGGCGCGGTGCTCGCCGTCGCTGGAGCTTCCGGCGGCCCGCGCATCATCTCGGGCACGTTGCAGGCGCTGATCAACGTGCTCGTGTTCGATTTGCCCGCGAGCGAAGCCGTCGCGCGAGCACGTTGGCACCACCAGTGGGCGCCGGATGTCTTGCGTCACGAACGTGCGATGGATGCGCGCGCGCTCGACGCCGCGCGCTCGCGTGGTCACGTGTTGCAGCCCGTCGCCGACGTCGGCGTCGTGCAGCTCATCCGTCGCGCGCGCTCCGGCGCCGGCTGGGAAGCGGCGAGCGATCCGCGCAAAGGCGGTCGGCCCGCTGGCCGCTGACGTCTACTTGGCTAGGCCAAGCGCCGCCGCGAGCGCTTTCTCGCCGCCGACCACCGGCAACTCGAGCGAGGTTCCGTCGAGATCGATCCCGAGCTTGGTTCCCGCAGCGGGCCACAACGTGAAGTCGCGGTCGCTCGAAAAGACCATCAGCGCTAGTCGCTGGCCGGCCGGCAGGATCTGGTCGTCGGGTTCGAGCTCGAACTCGAGCTCGTAGAACTTGCCCGGCTCGAGCGCGCGGCTTTCGCTCAGCGAGGTCGCGTTCTGCGGATCAGCCCAGCCGCGCGTGATCACGCTGGAGCGGCCGCCCTTCCCATCGGCCCACGGCAGCGCAACGAGCCACACCGAGAGATTCGCCGCGGGGCGATCGGAGCTGACCCGAACGCGGACGCGCGGCGCGCCCGAGAGGTGGAGCGGCGCCTTCAGCTCCGCCGTCGCGTACAGCAGACGATGCTTCGAGCTCTCCGCCGCGGCCAGTTTCGCGCCGGACAGCGCGACGTCATCGACGAGCGTCTCCACGCCTTGGCCCTTCGTCGCGGCGACCTCCAGCGAACCACACGCCTCGCCGCCCTTGCCCAGATGCAAACGCACGGACGCGGCTTCGGGATGCGGGTACGCGGGGTACGAAACCGGCCCCGCGCGCGGGTTCTCCTCGCGCACGATCCACGAGCGCGGCGTCTTCTCGACGCCGTTGTCCTGGCCGTACAGGTAGTGCGAGAACCAGCGGTTCAGCATGTCGAGCGGCGGCATTCCGCCGTGCCCGCCCTGGTGCAAGTAGAGCGCCGGCTTCGCGCCGAGCGTCTCGAGCGCGCGGTAGATGCGGATCGAGTGGCTCGGCATCACGTTCCAGTCGGCGAGTCCGTGCGACAGGAACACCGCACACTTCACTCCGCTGAGCGCGTGGACGTAATCGCGGCTCTTCCAGAACGCGTTGTAGTCGCCGCTCACGCGGTCGTGGCTCGCGAGCAGCAGCTTGTCGCGCACGTTCTCGTTGCACCACGCACGCCGCTCCGGGTCCCCGCTGTTGATCGCGTCGTACAGCACGTCGATGTCCTCGCCCATGTAGCCGCCCGGATGCCGGATCAGGCCGTTGGAGCGGTAGTAGTGGTAGTACGAGGTGTTGGGCGCATCCGGGACGACGACCTCGAGTCCCTCGACGCCCGTCGTCGCGGCCGCGAGCGCGAGCGTGCCGTTGTAGGACGTGCCGAGCATCGCAACCTTGCCCGTCGACCACTTGGCGACAACCTCCTCGCCGCCATCCGGCGCCGTGAAGCCCTTCGCGCGGCCGTTGAGCCAATCGATCACCGCCTTGGGCGCGAGCGATTCGTTCTCGCCGCCGATCGTCGGACAACCTTCGGAAAGCCCCGTGCCCGGCGAAGCGGAGTGCACCACGGCGAAGCCGCGCGGCACCCACCAACTCACGTGGCTGCGCGACATCAACGGCCGCTTGTTGTCCGCTTCGACCGGCGGCATCGGCGTGCGCTTGGGCGGAGCTCCGCCGAGTTCCTGGTTGGGACTCCAGAAGTACTGGCGGTCGTCGGAGCCGATGCCGGAAAAGTACGGGCTCGACTCGTAGACCACCGGAACCTTCAAACCCTCCGACTCGGTTTGCGCGGGCCGCGTGACGTCGACGTGCACGCGGTCGAGCTCGCCGTCGCCGTCGGAGTCGAACGAGGTCTCGACCCACAGATCGTGCTGGATCCAGTTCTTCGAGCCTTTGAAGGCTTCGACGACCTGCGCCTCGCCGTTCACGAACACCGGCGCGGCGCGCTCGGCAGACTGCGCGATGGCGACGCTCGTGTGGAGGGCGACGAGAGCAACGGAGGTCCGAGCAAAAACGGTCGACTTGAGGTGGCGCGGCATCCCTCGATTATGGCGAGGGACGGCGCGCACCGACTCCGCACGGAGCGGACGCGGCCGAAATCCTGTGCAAGGAATGCCGCGCGCCCGATCAACGGGCCGCGTGCGCCAACGCGCGTCAGCTGACCGCCGAGTTCAGGAGATCGGCGCGACGATGGCGATGCGCTGGCGGTCGCTGACCACCACGCCGCCGGGCTTCTCCAGCGTGATCGCGAACAGCGTCGGTTTGGTCACGCGCAACTTGGCGTCGATCGGAATCAGCACTTCGCCCGCGGAATTCACGTCGAACACGCCGCCGTCGACCGGGTGCTCCTGCGCCTCGTCGAAGATCCACAGCTGGTACTGCTGGACCTTGGGATCGTTCACCGGCGCGCCGACCAGGCGGATGAAGCCCGTCTGCTCGCTGTTCGACCACACGATGTCGCCGCTGGTCCCAGGCGCGAACTGCTCCTGTCCCTTGGCTTCGACTTTGGTGACGTTGGCGCGAGCGAGCAATTCAGCGCGCGCTTGGCCGACCGTCGGCGCGAGCGGTTGCGACTCGGGCCACCAGGCGATGACGGCGAGCGCTGCGGCTGCGGCCGCAGCAACCCAGCCGGCGTAGGAGAACGCGCTCGGACGCGGTGCGGGCTCGGGCGGCACGAGCTTGAGCTTCGGCGCGGCGCGAGGCGCGGCGGCCGACGCGGTCGCGGCCGCGGCGTAGTAGGCCTTCGCGCCGGCCTCAAGCTTGGCGCGCAACGCATCGTTCAGCGGCTGCGGACGTTCGGCGGCGAGCGCCAGCGCGACCGAGGCCGCGGCCAGCTCGTAGTCGCGGGCGGTGTTCGATTCGCGCTGCTCGCCGAGCTCGTTTTCCTCCGCGTCGGACAGGCCGAACAGCGCGCGCTCGAGCAGCAGCTCGTCCATGCGCTCGGACAGCGGCAGATTGCGGGAGTTGCTCACGACGACAACCCTCCGGTCTGAGCGACCCCATCGGGCGCGAGCATCTCGCGCAGCTTGTTGAGGCCGCGGCGGGCGTGGGTTTTCACGGTGCCGAGCGGCAAGCCGGTGAGGTTCGCGATGGCTTGGTGGGAATGGCCCCCCCACACCGCAAGCTTGAGCACACGTTGTTGTTCGGGCTTGAGCTCGAGGAAGGCGCGTTTGGCGCGGTCCGCCTCGTCGGCGATCTCCGCCACGCTCTCGACCTCGGCGCCTTCGGCCGCCACCGACTCGTCGACCTCCGACGCGCCGCTGTGGCGCTGCAGCCTTCGGCGCATGTCGATCAAGCGCCTTCGCGCCACCATCGCGACGAAGGTGGCCTCCTCGGCAATGCGAGGGTCAAAGCGGTCCGCTTTGCGCCACAAGTCGATGAACGCCTCCTGGACCGCGTCGTCGACCTCGGCCCCTGCCGGGCACATGCGCCGCGCCAGGGTATGGACAAGGCTCCCGTAGCGGTCGATGCATTCCTGCACCGCCGCCCGGTCCCCCGCTGCCACACGTTCGAGGATGGTCGTCACAGTCCGCGCAGCTTACTCGTCCCGCGCGAGCGTTTGGATTCACCGCTGCGGCCGATTTCGAGGCCCCGCGCCCACGAGGGACGACTCACGCGCGCTTGGACGATTCCAAGCCTCACGCGCGGCCGCTTTTCGCCCGCGGCTGAGTCGGCTTGCCAGCAAGGCTTACTCGGCCGCGGCGGCGCGAAAGCGTTCGGACGAGCAGTTCCCATCCAGAGGTGCTCGGCGGCGAGTTCGGCCGCGTGTCGGCCTCGGTGCGAAGAACCGAGAACCGAGCCGAACAAGGTCGTGCCTACTCGCCCGCCCAAAGCGAGTCGTCCTGCGCCCAGTCGGCCAGCATCTCCGCACGCGCCTCCAACAGGGGAACGAGTTCGAGCGGCGCCCTTTCGACGCTCGCGATCGAGAACTCTGCAGGCGCAGCGCCGGCTCGAACGGACTGACTGTAGCGAAGCCAGCGGTCGGCGATGGCCTGGAGCGCCGCGCGTGGATGTCGGATGTCCCCGGCCGAGACGTAGTCAGTTGGCAGATCACCGCAGATGACCCACCAGCCAATCCAGCCGGGTCGGAGCTTGCTCTCGATCGCCCACACGGAGACGTAGGGCGCGACGTGCCACGCCGGCCGCTCGCCAATCCGCCCGTGCTCGACCCCCTCCGCGGCAAGGTAGCGAGCGACGTCGACGCGCCGGTCGGCGCACCACGACTCGTCCGCCGCTGGATTCTCGTAGTTCGGCAAGTGCGTGTGCTCCTTGGACATCTGCGGCGAGTCACGCAGAGAGGTGCACCGCATCCGCTGGCGCGACGACGAGATGCTTGCCCTCTCGGTCGATGGTCAGCCAGCACGTAGCGGTCGCCGCCGGCAGCAGCGTGGACCAAACGATCGCGTCTGGTCGTTCCACGTCGTCCGGAAGCAGCAACTCGAAGGTCCAGCGCTCCTGCCGACTCCCGAAACAGACCCAAGCTTGTCCGAAAATCCGTTTCGGCGAGGCTTCGAGCTCGAACGCGTGCGCGATGAACCCGTCGCACCACATGCCGAGCCGCGCGCACTCCTCAACGCCAGCGAGCGCGTGGGAGACGCGATACTCGAGTGCTTCCCAGAATCCGGCTTCGTCCAAGGGCGCGGCGGCGGTATCGCTCGATCGATCCGCGCTCCCAAGTGCGCCGCCCACCGCTCTCGTTTGCTGCATGGCCCTTTCGATCGAAAGCGGCGGGTTCATGGCGTCGACAGGAAGCCAGACTCCATCGACCAAGCACTCGAAGCGACGGCGCTGCGAGCCAAGTCCAGCACGCTCGCGTACTCGAACTGGTGCAACCCAGTCTTGCTGGCAACCGGGCAGCGGATCACGGATCAACTGCCAGTCGGCGGCTTCGACACGGTACGCGCTTGCGCAGTGCGCGTCGGCGTCGGAGAGCGAGGAGAACCAGGCGTCGCCCGTGGCTGAACCGTCGTCGTCTTTCGCGCAGGGAAAAACGAACACGCCGTCTTTAGCCTCGTGGACGATGATCCACCGAACGGCGCCGTCAACGGCCCGGACTCTCGCGACTTTACGCACTTGGCTTACCCAGAGGTTGTGTTGCTGAGCGAGCCAGCGCCACAACTGCGAGCGCTAGCCGATGTCCGGACTTCGGACCTGAGCCATCATTCGGGTGCACGGAAACCTGCGTCCCGCAACACCTGCCTCCAACCCGCCGTCTCGAGGCCAGCCGCGCACAGCGTGTCGCGCCAGTCGATCTGCGAGGCCTTCACATGCGCGAGCAGACGACCGAGATCACCACCGGCGAGCTTGATGATGGCTAGCTGAACCCGGGCGCGCTCGCGCGACCGGTCCGGCGACGTCGCCGGCGGCTCGGACATCGACGAGAGCGCTCGCAAGACGTGCGGCTGGGCGTCCGCGGAGAATCGCTGACGAACCTCGTGCACAACCTCGGCCCGGACATCGCTCATGTTGCCTCAACGATCCGCCGCTGCCGCGCGCACCACCCTCTGCGATTGCGGCTCCTGCGACGAGCTGCGCAGGATTTTGCGCCCAAGCCGTCGCAGCTTCAACGACACGGCACTGCGGACTCGCCGCCTGCCCCAAGAGCTGACACCAGTTCGTGATGTGGCGGGCAAACGAAGCCGGCGCTTCGACCAGCAGGAACGGAGTCATCACGCGACCAGCTTCACGTCGTTGGTGGCGAGCAGAACAGAAGTCGCCGGCTGCAGCGGCGTTGCCAGCATGCGTCAGCGCTGGCGACTGTTGAACGCCGCAAGGTCCACAGCTTCCGGGAAACCAGCTCGAAAGCTGGCCGTCAGGTCCGACTGTGTCGTGATGAGCAAGACTGCGGTGCCGTCCCAGCACACGATCTCCACGCAGGCCTGGGGGTGCTGGATGCGCGGCGAGCCACGCCAGAAGTCGGGATTTCCGTCGGCGTAGGGAACGACACGAAGGTCCTCGACGTCGATGACCGTGCCGCGGTGAAGGCATGTCAGAACACCCCATACGAACTGAACTGGATCCGCTTCGCGTCGGACCAGGTCACTCAACGCATCGCCACGGAAGAACCACGCGTCGCTTGGCGGCCGAAGTTCGGGAGGCAGGCGGTTGCACTCGAGGTCGGTCACGAGCCAGTCGAAGTCCCATTCCCGGCCACCCAACACGTCAAAGACGACCCGCAGGTCGGTGTACCAGGGCATGCGCAAGCAGGCGACTTCGAGCAGAGTTCCGATGACTTCGGCCATTCGTATGGCTGCTCTCGCCCCGCCGTATTGGCGCGTGTTTCAGCCTTTTGTGTCGGTGATCGTATCGCGCTGCGTGCTCGGCCCCCCTGACCTCTCGGGCAACGTCCGTCGTGCGCCCGCTAGATGCACCCTCACCCGAGCGCTCGAACTCCTCCTTCAGCGCCAGCTCCTCCGCCACGCTGCAGCGCCGCCCCGCATCACCACGCCACACCCAAGCCCGCCCGCGATCCGTCCACGGAGCCGGCGCAGAGTCCGCCGGGCGCACGGCGGACTCTCCGGCGCGTTCAACGAACCGAGAGCAGGTACGCGAGCAAGTCGCCAGCGTCGGCCGGGGCGAGCGACTCGAGCAGTCCCTCGGGCATGATCGAGAGCTTCGACCAGCGCACACGCGTGATCTCGGCGCGGTCGATCACGCGCGGCTCGCCGGCGCCTGCGCTGCTCGTGGGCTGGATCGTGAGCGAGTCGTCGCTCTCGGAGAGCAGGCGGCCGACGACGCTCGTTTCGTCGACGAGGTCGACGCGCAGTTCGCGGTAGCCCGCTTCGACCGCGCTGCTGGGTTCGAGCACGGCCGCGAGCAGGCTGTCGATACCGCGCGCACCGGCGCCGTCGAGCGGCGGGCCAACACTCTCGCCGCGGCCGCCGAGCGCGTGGCAGACCATGCACGTGCGCTCGAAGAGCGGCGCGCCACGCGACGCATCGCCCGCGGCGGCGAGAGCGGCGAAACGCTCGTAGCGCTCCGAGCGCGCACGGTGCTGCTCATCGTCGAGCAACGCCGGCACGTCGCGGGAGCGCTCGACTCGCGCTCCGCCGGAGGGCTTCGCAACGTCACCTGGCAAACGCAGCAGCAGGTCCTTGGGCCGTTCGCCGTCGAACGTGCGTCGCAGTTCGAGTGCGATTTCGCGCGGCGAACGCTCGCGCGACCACAGTCGCCACTCGGTGATGCGCAGCTCGGGAAATCCCGGCGTCGTGCGCGCCACATCGAGGTCGCTCGCGCGCGGGAGGTCTTTGACGAGCACGTCGCTGTCGAGCTCGCCGTCGAGGTACAGGCGCAATTGCCCCTCCGCGCTCGCGCTGAGCGCGACGTGCGTCCAGCGGCCCGCTTCAAGCGCGCGCCGCGCGATCAACACGTCTCCGCGGCCGGGTCCTAGCCACAGCCGCGGCCGCGCGCCGGAGAAGTTGAAGTCCCACTCGCCGGGCGCAGCCAGCAGACCCTCGTGGTTCTCGATGGGTTCGACGCAGTTGACCCACGCTTCGACGGTGAAGGGCGGCGCGAGCGAAAGATCGGCGTCGAAGTAGTCCTGCGCACCGCCGGCGAGCACGAGCGTGTCGCGGCCGACGTTGCCCAGCCGCGACTCGAGAGCCTCGACGTCCGCCGCGCGCTCGGGCAACACGCTGCGCAACGCTTCGAGCACGCGCGGCTCGAGGAGCTTCAGCTCGACATCCCCCGCAAGCGCCGCGTCGAGCAACACCGATGCGCCGAGATTGGAGTTCGTCACACGTTGCAGCGCGACGCGCGCGATCGACGGCTGCGCGCTGGCGATGCGCTCGAGCGCGCTTTGCACTCCCGCGCTCTCGCGCGAGACGCACAGCGCGTAGAGAGCTTCGGTTCCCAGCTCATTTCCCGGGAGCGCGCGGTCGTACAGCTCAACGCACAGCGGATCGCTGGCCGCGCCGAACTTGACGAGCGCGCGCAGCGCCATCGCCCGCGTCGCATCCGAGCCGCCGTCACTCGCGGAACTCGCGATGTCGTCGAGCTTGTAGCTGAGCTCCGTCAACTCGAGCGCGGCTACGACCTGCACGAGGCGGTTGGGATCTTCGATCGTCGAGACGGCATCGACGAGGTCGACCCGGAATTGTTCGGTCAGCTCGATCGGCGCCGCAGCCAGGAACGCGTCCAGCAACGCCTCCGTGCGCGCCGCATTGAGCAACTGCACGGACAAGAACTCCTGCACGCCGGGCGCGGCCGCGTGGCGTGCGCAGAGCGCGAGTTCTTCGGGCAGCGCTTTGCGCCCGCTCGCGCGCAGCGTGCGCGCGACGGCCACGGCGCCGCGTTCGTCGCCGAGCACCAGCCCCGCGAGCGCACGCGCTTCAGGCTCGTTTTGTGCCCGCGACGCGCCCGCCGCGGACGCATCGCCGGCGAGCCACTTCGCGAGCGCGTCAACGCGTGACTCGAGCCCGATCCGCCGCCACATGCGCTCGCGCATCGCCGCGAGGGATGCTCCGCGCAGTGCGCGTGTACGGTCCTGCTCGCAGATCACAGCTTCACTTTCGTCGGGGGCGGGCGTTCCGCGCAGAAGCAACTCGACGACGCGTTCGTCGTCGCCGTCGAACGCGGCGATTGCACGCAAGGCCTCGCAGCGCACCTCGAGCGCGCCGTCGCGCAGCGGGTCGGGCTCGAGCGCGAGCCACTGTTCGAGCGTTGCGCCGCTCGACGCGTATCCGCGCACCGCCGCCTGCCGCAGGGCCGCATCCGGATCGCGAAGCAGCGCGCTCGCGAGCTGCGCGTCGACGCTGCGCAGACCCTCGAGACTCCACAGCGCGAGCGCGCGAGTCCCGACGGGCTTGGAGGCGTCGAGAGCGAGCTGTTTCAACTGCGGAGCGAGCTCGACCAACTTGCGGTCGACGATTTGCCTCCAACACGCGCGCTGCACAAACATGCGCGGCGACTCGAGGCCCGCGACGAGCGCGCGTGCGTCGAACTTCGTCACGTCCAGCGCTTCGAAACGCGGCGCGTTGCTCGCGCGAATGCGCCACACACGCGTGCGCTCGCGATCGCGGTCGGGGTGCGTGCGCGGCACTTCGTTGTGCGAGATGATCGGGTTGTACCAGTCGACGACGTACAGGCTGTCGTCGGGCCCGAAGTGGACGGCCACGGGCCGAAAGCGCGTGTCGGAGCTCGTGAGCAGCTCCGGCAACATCTCGAAGCGCGTCTCGACGCCGGATCCAACACGCCGCACGGCTTGCACCTTGCGGTCGATCGGATTGGCGACGAACACCGCGCCCTCGAACGGCGCGGGCAGCACGCCAGCGCTGGTCGTGAGCGCGAGCCCCGACAAGCCTGTGCCGCCGAAGCGCAGCTCCGTCGCGGTCGGTTGCACGGGCGCGTACGGGCGCAGACGATCCTGCCCGATGCCCGGATAGGTCGCGCCGAACACGAACGGGATCACGCCGAAGCCCATGTCGTTGGCTTCTTGGATCAGGAACTCTCCGCGCGCGTCGAAGACGATGCCCCAGATGTTGTTGAGGCCCACTCCAAGCACTTCGAAGCGCTCGCCGTCGAGCGTGAAGCGCGCGAGCTTGCAGTAGTCGAAGCGTGTCGTGCGTCCGCTGCGGTCGACGACGTTCGAGCGATTGAACGCGCCTTGCGCCATGTAGACCCAACCGTCCGGCGCGCGCAGAAAACGGTGCGGCAAGAGGTGCGAATCCTCGATGCCAAAGCCGCGCAGCAAGACCTCGCGCTTGTCGGCGCGCCCGTCGCGGTCCGTGTCGTCCAGGCGCAGGATTTCGCTGCCGTGCTGCACGATCGCCGCGTGCTCGAGCGGCAGCACGCTCATCGGCATGGCGAGCCCGTCCGCGAACACCCGCGGCGTCTTCGCCTCGCCCTCCCACGGCCGCTCGACGACGAGGACCTGGTCTCTTCCGCCGCGTGCGTACAACTCAGCCGCGCGCGAATCTTCGTTGCCGTCGAGCGGATACTCACTCGCCGTCACGGCCCACATGCGGCCCGCGTCGTCGAACGCGACGTCGACGATCTTCTTCGCCGCCGGCTCGGCGATCACGAGCTCCGACACGAATCCCGGCGCAAGCTTGAACGTCGCTCGCTCCGCCTCGGGGGCGAGCGGGCCGTCCGCTTGCAGAGGCGACGCAGCCAAGAAGGGAGTGATCCACATGGTGCGTCGCGCTCCGCAGCTCCGGATTTAGTGCCTGAAGTGCCGCAGGCCCGTGAAGACCATCGCGACGTGGCGCTTGTCGCACGCGGCGATGATCTCTTCGTCGCGCACCGAGCCGCCCGGTTGCAGGAAGGCTTGCACGCCGCCGTCGATCGCGGCTTCGACACCGTCGGGGAAAGGGAAGAAGGCGTCGGAGGCGAGCACCGAGTCGCGCGCGCGCAGGCCGGCCTTGTGGATCGCGAGGCGCACGCTGTCGACGCGGCTCATCTGGCCGGCGCCGACGCCGAGGACCTCGGTTCCGCTGGCGACGACGATCGAGTTCGATTTGACGTGTTTGCACACGCGCGCGGCGAAGAGGAGCGAACGGATCTGCGCTTTGGTCGGCGCGGCCTTGGTCACGACCTTGAGGTCGGACTCAGTCTCGGCGCGCAGGTCGCGGTCCTGCAGGAGGAAGCCGCCGATGAGCTTCTTGAGCTCGAGCTCACGTGCGTTGCGCGTCGCGGGGCCGATCGGTCCGGCGGCGAGCAGGCGCACGCTCTTACCCCACTTGGGCTTTTGCGTGAGCAGCGCGAGCGCTTCGTCGCCGAAGCCGGGCGCGATGATCGCTTCGACGAAGCGGTTGCCGCTCACCAGGAACTCGGCGCAGGCGAGGTCGAGCGGGCGCGTGAACGCGAGCACCGAGCCGAACGCCGAGATCGGATCGCCGGCCCAGGCCTTTTCGAGCGCTTGCGACAGCGTTTCGCCGGACGCCGCGCCGCACGGATTGTTGTGCTTGATGACGCACGCGAACGGCTCGTCGAACTCCTTGGCCAGCGCGAGCGCTGCGTCGAGATCGACCAGATTGTTGAACGAGAGCGTCTTGCCGCCGAGCAGCTCGGCCGTGGCGACGCTGGGCTCGCGCACGTTCGACTGCGCGTAGAACGCGGCGGTTTGGTGCGGGTTTTCGCCGTAGCGCAGGGTCATCACGCGCTTGCCGGTGAAGGCCGCGACTTCCGGATAGGCGTCCCCCACCAGACCGTCGGCGCGTTCCTGCCCGAAGAGCCAGTCGGCGATCGCGGCGTCGTAGCGCGCCGTCGTCTGGAAGGCCTTGAGCGCGAGCGTGCGCTTGAACTCCGCGCTCAGCGCGCCGCCGTGCTTCTGCAGCTCGTCGAGCACACGCCCGTAGTCCGCCGGGTCGGTCACGATGCCGACGTAGCGGTGGTTCTTCGCGGCCGAACGCACCATCGACGGTCCGCCGATGTCGATCTGCTCGATCGCTTCGGCGCGCGTCACGCCCTCCTTCGCCACCGTCGCCTCGAACGGATAGAGGTTGATCACCACCAGATCGATGCCGGCGATGCCGTGCTCCTTCATCGCCGCGAGGTGCGTCGCGTCTTCGCGCAGCGCGAGGATTCCGCCGTGCACCTTGGGATGCAGCGTCTTCACGCGCCCGTGCATCATCTCCGGGAATCCGGTGTAGTCGCTGACCTCGCGCACCGGAACGCCCGCATCGCGCAGGGCCTTGTACGTGCCGCCGGTCGAGAGCAACTCGACGCCCAGCTGCGTGAGCTGCCGCGCAAAACCTTCCAGGCCAGTCTTGTCCGAAACGCTGACCAGGGCGCGCTGAATCTTGTGCTGCATGACTTCCTCTGCCCACCCGGGCATGAAGGGAACGAGAGAACGGGGGAACGAGCGGCGCAGAGGTTAGAGACCGCGCGCGAGCCGGGCAATCGCCGCTTGAGGATCGAGCAGCACGCCGTCAGCGCATCGTCACGGGCACGGCCGCCGCGCGCGCGCCGAGGTCCGCGGGCAGCCGCGCGACGCCGACAAGACCCAGAGCCTGCATCTGCAGCGCGATTTCGATCTCCCCGGCCGGCAACGCGCTCGCCGAGCGCAGCAATCCGCCGCGAACGCTCTCGAACCCGCGTGCGAGCACGGCACGCTCGCGGTTGACGGCCGTCCACGAAACCCAACCGTCGAGCGCTTTCGAGTTTGCGTCGACGAGCGTCGCGCTCCACGGCGCCGCGGGCGTCAGCTCCAGCTCGAGCACGCTTTCGGAGCCGCCTACGATTTCCACCGTCTGCGTCGTGCTCGCGGCGTTCGGTGTCGACGCGCGCGCTTCGTAGCGACCCGGCGCGAGTTGCGGCGAGCGCACCAGCGGCCCCGGGCCCTCGAAATTGCTGGCGAATTGCCCGTCCAGCGGATCGAGCTCGACCCGCACGGGCGCACCGCTGGTGTCCAGCAGACCGCGCAGTGCGACCGCAAGAGTGCCGCCCGCGGTCACGACGACGTCGCCGAGCTCGACGAGCTCGCCGGCCGCCAACGTGCGCAACGGAATTCGCAGCGCTGGCCTGCCGCGCGCGGAGACGACGAGCCCCCACTGGCCGGGCGCGAACGGCCCCAGATCGAAACGTCCGCTCTGCGGATCGACTTCTTCGATCGGCGAGTGGGGAATCAACGGTGAATACGGGCTGACCTCGACGTCGAGCAGCGGCTCGCCGCGCTCGTCCACCACGCGGCCGCGCAGACGTGCACTGGGAAGCGTCGCGGGATCGAGGGCGAGCACGAGCTCTTCGTCGGACGGCCGCACAGCTCTTTGTCGCAACAGGGGAGTGAGCCCGCCGCTGCGCTCGACCGTGAGCTCCACGTCCACATCTTCGCAGCCTTCGAAGCGAAAGCGCCCTTCGGCGTCGAGCTTCGCGCTCACTTGCTCGAAGGTGATGCCTCGCAGCGTCGTCTTGACGACCGCGAGCTCGTCGAGCGCGAGGCCGGGCGCGACGACACGCCCCCGGATCACTCCACCGCGCGGAAGTTGGACGCGCCATTCCAATTGTTCTCCAGGCGCCGCGTAAAACTGCGCCTGGGCCGAGCCGACGCCTTCCGCTCGCAGGTTGGCTCGGAACGAACCGCCAGCCAACCCGCGCAGCGTGAAGCTTCCATCGCGCGCCGACAGCGTCGCGACTTCCATGAACTCGCCGAGCGGACCGACCGCGACGCGCGCGCCCGCGACCGGGGCCCCGTCCGCGTCGAGCACTTCGCCGCGAAGCGAGACGGCGGGCTCGAGCACGACACGCACGGACGTCTCGCGGCCGATCGTGACCGTGCGCTGCCACGGCGCGAGATCGGGCGCGCGAACGCACAGCGGCTGCTCCCCGAATCCGACGCCCTGGAATTCGATGCGGCCCGCCGCGTCGGCGCGCGCGGTCAACGCGGGCGGCGGCATCTGGCGCGAGTCGTCCAACTTCGACAACGAGCCGCGCCACGACGGCTCACCCAGGCACGCGACCGCGCCTGCGACGGGAGCTCCGAACGTGTCGACGACGTTCACGCTGAGCGCGTCCCCTGGTGCGCGCAGCACGAGACGCAAGTCCACGACACGCGCATCGCCGCCGAACAGGATGTGCTGCGCGGAGGGCGCGCGCCCCGGCGCCCGCGCTCCGATCAGGCTCGATTGATCGGGAGACAACGCGCTGAGTTCGAAGCGACCGCGGGAATCCGTGTGCGCAACGGCGAAGCCATCGCCGACCAACGTGTCGGTTTCGAGCCAGATCTCCGCGCCGGCCACTGCGCGCTCGTGCTCGTCGACCACCTCGCCGCGCACGCTGAATCCGTCGCGGAGCAAGAGTTCGCCCTCGAGCGACTCACCGGGACGAAGCTCGCCGACGAACTGCGCGCCGCGGTCTGTTTTCGCGCGAACGCGACCAGGCGCAACCGCGTCGAAGCGCACTTGCCCAAGCGCGTCCGTGAGAGCCCTGCGACGCTGGAGGTCCGGGGCCGGATCGCCGCTCGTGCGCAATTCGACCCAGATTTCTGCCGCCGGGGAGCGATCACGCTCCCAGAGCACGCGCAGCTGAACGCCCGTCGCCGCGGGGGTGACATCGGGCGCGAGCGAGGGCGCAACGCCCTGCACGTCGGGAGCAGCGAAGCGTTCCGCTGGAAGTGCTGCGGACGAGCGGGACTCATCCTCGAGGACCGTGCGCGCGCTGTGCGCCGACTCGACCTCGAGCTGCTCGGGGTGCGCCGGCTCGCTTGCACGCGAGCGCAAGAGCAGCACGAGAGCGAGGACGCCCAACGCCGCAGCAACGGCGAGTTTTGCTGCCGTTCCCATCGCAAGCACTCCTCCGGCCGCCAAGCTGGCGCCGGCCGATTCGGTTTCGAGTCGAAGTCCGTTGAGCAACGCCATCGCCCAGTCGGGGCCCGACTCGCGCCTCAGTCGTTCGCGCAGCAGCTCGAGCCCGCGCTTGACGCGCGCACGCACCGTCTCGAACGGCGCATCCATCAAGTCCGCGACCTCGCGCAGCGGGCGCTCTTCGAGGTAGTGGAGCACCAGCGTCGTGCGCCACGGTTCTCCGAGCGCAAGAACGTGCTCGACCAGCCGCCGACGTTGCTCCTCGCGCTCGAGAATCTCAGCGGGCGAAGCGCCGGGCAGATGCTCCGTCGCGACGCGCTGCTCGCGCTCGCTCCGCCGCGCGCCTTCACGCCAGCGGGAGCGCGCGACGTTGCGGACCACGGCCGCGATCCAGGCGGCGGAAAACGTGGAGCGCCCGGACTCCAACACGCGCCGCCAGGTCGTTTGCTCGATGTCGAGCGCTTCGTTCGGATCGAGCACCAACGCCCGCGCGAGCGCCCGCACGCGGGCGGAATGCTCGAGCAGCGACTGGGGGTCGGGGTCGGAACGGCGCTCCATGGCCACGCCGTTCCATACCGCGCCGAAGCTCGGGCGGGTGACGCGATCTACGGAAAAGCGAGCTCGAACGCGGCGTCGCGCGGCCGCCGGTCAGCAGCAGCTCGCGCGCGCCTTGGCGCGGACGGCCGTGAATTCGGCGCTGGCGACGTAGTCCGACGCGCGCGAGCCGGCCGGGAGCACGTCGACGAGGCGTTGGTAGAGCGGATCGGTCGAGCTCTCCATCGCGTCGAGGTAGTCGCTCTTGAGTCGCACGCCGACGTCGACGAGGCCGGCGGCGCGCATCCAAGCGAGCGACTCATCGACGAGCGCAGCGCCGGCGACGCATCCCACGAGCGCCTCGACCATGCCGCGCGCGGCTTCGGGAAGCGGCTTGAGCAACGCGATGTCGCTGACGGCGACACGGCCGCCCGGCCGCAGCACGCGCGCGATCTCGCGCCAGACCTGAGCCTTGTTGGGCGAAAGGTTGATCACGCAGTTGGAGATCACGACGTCGACGGAGGCGTCGGCGACCGGCAAGTGCTCGATCTCGCCCAAGCGGAACTCGACGTTGGCGAGCCCCGTGCGCGCGCGGTACGCCGCGGCGTTGGCGCGCGCCTTAGAGAGCATCTCGCCCGTCATGTCGACGCCGATCGCACGACCGTTGGGCCCGACCTTGGGCGCGATGATGAAGCAGTCGAACCCGGCGCCGCTGCCGAGGTCGAGCACGACTTCACCGGGCCGCAGGGCCGCGAGAGCGCCGGGATTCCCGCAGGAAAGGCCCAGGTTCGCGCCCTCCGGCAGCGCGGCGAGTTCGTCGTCCGAGTAGCCGATGCGCCGCGCGAGCTCGCTCGAGTCGTCGCGCACGCCGCAGCCGCCCTTGGGCCCGCAGCAGCTCGTCGAAGAAGCCGCGGCGATCGCCGCGTAGCCCTCCTTCACCTTGGCTCGCACGTCGTGCTCGCCGCCGAGCGCACCGGTTCCAACGTTCTGCGTTGTCATGGCCTGTCTTTCCTACTTGCAGCAATCCGGCCGCGCCTGCGAGCGGGCGCAACGTTGCGCCGCCCGCGCGTAGCCGGGAAGTTCGTCGCGGCACTCGAGCACGGCGTCGACGAGCGCGCGCGAGAGCCGCGTCGCGCCCGGAACCAGCCGGTACCACATCCAGCGCCCATCGCGGCGCGCGGCGACGAGCCCGGCGCGGCGCAGCACGCCCAGGTGCCGCGAGACCACCGGCTGGGGCAGCGCGAGCGCTGCAACGAGGTGGCACACGCAGGTCTCGCCCTCGCCCAGCAACGCGATCAAACGCACGCGCGTGGGCTCGGCGAGCGCCGGCAGCACTCGCTCCACGCCAACCTTCGCAGCCGCCGTCGAAATCGCCATGCACACCTCATATGCGCTTGCGCGCATGTGTGCAATGGCCACGAACGACCGCAATGTGCGTACGCCGACGCCGCCCGTTGGCGTAGGCGCGCTGGGCTAGGTCACTTCGACCGCGCGAGCACGTCGAAGCTCGGCACGGCCCCGCTCAACGTGCGCGGCGGACCGCCGTAGGCGCGGAACGCGGCCTCCGAGCGCCGCTTCAAATTGCCCAGCGCGACGCGTGTGCCCGCGATGCGGTCGCTGTCGCCGTCGGGGACGCTCTTCAAGTCGAAGCCCGCGACGCGCACGAGGAGCAAGCCCTGGAATGCGCCGTCGCTCGAACGAATCGGGTGGTGCCAGTCCTGACCCGCGAACCAGTAGAAGTCCTTGCTCGGCGTGAAGACGTAGGTCGTCATGCGACCTTTCGCGTCGAGCGTGTCGAGGATGCCTAGGTCGCAGTCGTAGTGTCCGAACGGGAACGGCAAGTCGGAGCGGAAGGCGATGCGCAGGCCGGCGAAGGGACCGCGCGCGTCGTCGCGGCCCACGACGAAGGTCCCAGCGGTCGGCCCGATCTTCTCGTAGCTCGTGCCGGGGTCGGTGAGCATCGACGGATAGTCGTTGAGCGCCGCCTTGATGGCCTCGAGATCCGCGTTCACGAGCGCGGCCGCTTGGTGGACCGTGTCGAGGTTCTTGTAGTCGGACCAGGGCTTGGACTGCGCCTTGTTGAGTTGCAGCACGGCGCCGAAGTACAGGCCGTCGTCGGACTGGTCTTTCTCGCCGTTCCACTTCTTCGTGGTGAGACCGCTGTCGTACAGGAGTTCGCGCACGAGCTTCGCGCACTCCGCGTGAGCGACCGGGTTCGCGCTCTTCAGCTCAGCGAGCAGCGGATCGAGCTTGTCCTTGCTCGTGCCGCGTTTGCGCGCCTCTTGAACGATGTCGCCCAGGGAACGTGTCCACGCCGGGGCCGCTTCACTCGCGTCGAAACGCGCCGCGGCGAGACGCTCGAGCGCGAAAGGCAACGTCGCGTCCCGCGCGGCAGGGTCCGTCGGCGCCCACAGCGCTTCTGGCAGCATCCATTCCTGCGGGAAAACCTGCTGCAGATCGCTCCAACTCGCGGCGCGCGGTTCGAGCTTGACGGGCTTCGCCGTCGTATCCGCGCCGTCGTTTGCGAGTAGCGCCAGTGCGATAGCGAGCATGGGAGCGCCTCAGCGGCCGAGGTGGAAGTTGAGCAGCTCGCGGCGCACGAAGGGCACGGCCTCTTCGTGCGGATAGTGGCCCGCGGGCGCGAGCACCAAACGCGATTGAGGAATGTCGCGCTGGAAGCGCTTGGCGACCTTCTCGACGGTGTACGCGATGTCCTTCTCGCCCCACAGGAGCAGCGTCGGCTGACGGATCGACTTGATCTCGCCCTCGCGCGTACCGTTCTCGTCGCGGCACAGCTGCGTCATCGCCTTCCAGTTGTCGGCGTTCTCGCACATGAGGAACATCTCCTCGAGCTGGTCATCGCGGATCGGCGAGGCGAAGTGCAGCTGCAGCGCGGGGCGGATGCGGTCGCGCGAGCTGAGCAGGTAACCAAAGCCCGCTCCGGGCCAGTTGCGCAGCTTCTCTTCTTCGGGGAGCCACTCGCCGTCGGCGCGCTTGTAGCCCGACGAATCCATCAGGACGAGCTTCGACACACGCTCCGGCGCGTCGAGCGCGGCGCGCCAGGCGAACTCGCCGCCGTAGGACTGGCCGACGAGCGTGACGTTGCGCAGGTCGTGCAGTTCGAGGAAGCCGCGCACGGAATCGGCGCAGGCCTGGAACGTGTACGGCGGAGCGCTCTTCGTCCCCACTCCGTGCCCGACGACGTCGAATGCGTAGATGTCCACGGCGCCGACGAGCTCGGAGGGTTGCGCGCCGTCGAAGCACAGGAGCGACCAGTTGAACAGGCACGCCGGCGTGCCGTGCACGAACACGATCGGCGCGTCGCTGAGCTTGCGACCGGGCGCGGCCGGCGCGTGCGTCCAGACGTACTCGACCTCGCGTTCGCGGCCCTCGAGCTTCACGTTCACCGTGCGCCGCTGCAGCCCCAGCGCCGCCATGCCGGCGTTCTTGGGAAGCCCCACGAGCCGCGTCTCGATCTCGCTCCTTTTCATGCCAGCACAGCTCGTCACGGCCGCGAGTGTCGCCAGCCCCACCCCGCCCGCGAGCCAGGTAAGCCAGCGCCAGCGCCGCGTTTGGTTGTTTGTCCTCACGGGGAAGGTGTACGCGGCCCTGCCCCCGGCGGATGCAGGGGCGGCCAAGTCGGCTGAGTCTCGCCGCGCACCGACGGCAGGGCTACGCTCCCAGCATGCTCCGGTCCCTCAAGTTGACCAACTGGAAGAGCTTCGGCGTAGGCGAGGCCGCCCGCAACGAGGTCAAGTTCGGCCCGCTGACGGTGTTCGTGGGGCCGAATGGGTCGGGGAAGAGCAATGCGTTGGATGCGATTCGTTTCCTGAAGGGACTCGCCATCGGCTTGCCGGTCTTCGACGCGCTGCGGGGTCGCCAAGAGGGCGGTCGGCAGACTTGGCCGGGAATTCGCGGGGCCGAGAACGAAGCGGTTCGACTCGGCGCGCACGGACTGAAGATCGACGCGACCTTCGTCGCGGTCGAGACACCTATCGGCTTCTCTTTGCACCTGGATCGCGGCGCCGAACTACACGCTGCCGAGGAGCGAATCGAGTACGGCGGCGTGAGCCATGCGCTTACGAATCCGCGGGGCGCTGACTTGCTAACGGAGCACCCACGGACTCAGAGCCTCTTGGCGGAGATGCACTCGCAGTCGCTCGGAGCGGCGCATAGCCACATGGAGCCGGCGAGTGCAACCGCTTGGCAACGCCTCGGACAGCTGCTGCGTGACGCGTTGTTTCTGGATGTCGCACCCTCGGCTGCTCGATCACCAGCTCCGATCAAGGCGCCGCACATCGGCGAGAGCGGCGAGAATCTTGCAGCGATGCTGCGTGGCCTCAGTGATGCAGACCAACAAGCGTTGGTCGCCTGGCTTTCGGAGTTGGCCGCTCCGCAGGTCCGGCGACTTGAGTTCGAAGAGGTCAAGTCCGTCGGCGACGTCTACTTCCTCGTCGTCGAGCAACACGGGAACGCCGAACGCCGCATCAGCGCCCGCAGCCTCTCCGACGGCACGCTGCGCTTCCTCGGCATCCTCACCGCGCTGATGACCGTGCCCGAGGGCTCGATCGTCGTGCTCGAAGAGCCCGACGCCGGTCTGCACCCCACGCGCATCCACCTGCTCGCCGAACTGCTCGAGTCGATCACCGCCAAACGCAAGATCCAGGTCATCGCGACGACGCACTCCCCCACCTTGCTCGCGAACCTATCGCGCGAGGCGTT
This sequence comes from Planctomycetota bacterium, assembly GCA_016795325.1. Lineage (GTDB taxonomy): Bacteria > Planctomycetota > UBA1135 > UBA1135 > WYBT01. The sequence goes on along the minus strand of JAEUHY010000016.1, from coordinate 115,529 downwards.
CGCGAACGTCGTCGCCTTCGACCGCGACCGCGACACCGGCTGGACCGTGTGCAGTCGCGTCGGCGACATGGAGCACAAGGACATCATCCTCGACGCGCCCGATCGTGATCACCTGATCGCCACGGGTTGGCTGGAGCGCGCTCTGTGAAGGTGCTGGTGATCCCCGAGGATCCGCATCTCGACCAGTACATCCTCAAGCCGGTGATCGAGAGGGTCTTCGATGATCTCTCGAAGAAGGCGCGCATCGAAGTGCTGCAGAATCCGCGCATGCGCGGCGTCGAAGACGCGCTCGACCACGAGACGATCGATGCGATCGTCACCAAGAACCGCATGGTCGACGTGTTCTTGCTCGTCGTCGACCGCGACTGCGCCAAGGACCGGCGTGCGCGACTCGACGCGCTCGAGCAGCGCCACCCAGGCAAGCTGCTGGCGGCGATGGGCGTCGAAGAAGTTGAGACGTGGCTCCTGGCGCTCCACCGCCGTGACGTCGAGGAGCGCCACAAGCTGAGCTGGGCCCAGGTGCGCAGCGAGTGTCACCCGAAGGAGACCTTCGCAGAACCGCTGCTCGCACGCCTGGGCGACGGCGGGCCTGGAAATGGCCGCAAATCCGCCATGGGCGCGATCGCCAAGCAGTGGAAGTCGCTGTGCGAGCTGTGCCCGGAGATCCCCGAGCTGCGCGAACGCATTCGCGCGAGGCCCGAAACTGCGAGCTGACCCGAGCGCTACTTGGCCGCCGCCGCGCCGCCCTTGCGGCGCAGGTATTCCTCGATGAAGCGGTCGATCTTGCCGTCGAGCACCGCGGCGGTGTTGCCCGTCTCGACGTCGGTGCGGTGGTCCTTGACGATCTGGTAGGGGTGCAGCACGTAGCTGCGGATCTGGCTGCCGAAGCTGATCTCGCCCTTGTCGCCGTAGAGCTTGGCGAGTTCCGCGTCGCGCTCGGCCTCGCGCTTCTGCAGCAGCTTGGCCTTGATCATCTGCAGCGCCATCTCGCGGTTCTTGAGCTGGCTGCGCTGCACTTGGCAACGCACCACGATGCCGGAGGGAATGTGCCGCATGCGCACCGCCGACTCGACCTTGTTCACGTTCTGACCGCCGGCGCCGCCCGAACGCATCGTGTCGATCTCGAGATCGGACTCCTTGACCTCGATGTCGACGTCTTCGGTCAGCTCCGGCGTCACGTCTATGCCCGCGAAGCTCGTCTGGCGCCGAGAGGCCGCGTCGAATGGGCTGATGCGCACCAGGCGGTGCACGCCGCGCTCGGCCTTGAGGTAGCCGAAGGCGTACTCGCCGATGACGCGGATCGTCGCGCCGCGGATGCCGCCCTCGGGCTCCTCGATGAGTTCGACTTCCTCGAGCTTGTAGCCCTTGTCCTCGGCCCAGCGCGAGTACATGCGCAGCAGCATGCCAGCCCAGTCGCAACTGTCGACGCCGCCGGCGCCGGGCGTGATCTGGATGAAGGCGTTGAGGTGGTCCTGCGGGCCGCCGACCATCACGCGGAAGTCGAGCTTCTTGAGCTCGTCTTCGATCTGGCCGCACAGCCGCTCGAGGTCGTCCTGCACGCCGGCGACGCCCATCTCGTCGCCCATCTGCGCGTTGATCTCGATCTCCTCGAGCCACTCGTTGACTCGCCCGACGGGATCGACCACGCCGCGGGCGAGCTTCTTCTCGCCGATGATGCGCTGGCTCTTCTCCTGGTTGTCCCAGAAGCCGGGCTGGCTCTCAAGCGCTTCGATTTCGCCTAGACGTTTGAACTGTTTGGCGTAGTCAAAGACTCACCTTGAGCTGCTCGAGGTGACGCAAGAAGCTCTGGGCGCGGTCGCGGTAGTCCTTCGTGGAAGCCATGGGGGCGAAGAGAATAGCGAGGTCCGTGCGCCTGGGCCAGATCGCCCGACTCAGCGCTGGAGCAAACGATCCAGCACGCCTTCGGAGGCGATCAGCGCCTCGATTTCGGCGCGCTCGCGCGGGGCGCCCGCCGTGAGGACGCGGCAGCCGTCGGACGTGACGACCACGACGTCCTCGATGCGGATGCCGATGCCGGTCTCCTCTTCGTAGAGCCCCGGCTCGATCGTGAACACCACGCCGGGCTCGAGCGGTTTGTTGTTCGCGCCCACGTCGTGGACCTCCATGCCGACGTAGTGGCACGTGCCGTGGCGGATGAAGCCGCCCAGCCCAAGGTCCTTGAGCACCTTGTCGCAGGCCGCATTCACATCCCGCATCCGCACGCCGGGCTTGGTCGCCGCGATGCCGGCCCTCTGCGCCGCGAGCACGGCGTCGTACAGCTCGGCCTGGCGCGCGCTGAACTTGCCGTTCACCGGCCAGGTGCGCGTGATGTCGCAGATGTAGTGATCGACTTCGGGTCCGTAGTCGACGAGCAGGATGTCGCCGTCGAGCATGCGCCGGTTCGAGGCGCTGTAGTGCAGCACGAGCGAGTTGGCGCCCGAGCCGCAGATCGGTTGGTACGACGCGCCCGAGGCGCCCTCGACACGGTGCAGCCAGCTCATCAGCGAGTCGATCTCCCACTCGCCCAGGCCAGGGCGCGTCGAACGCATCGCTTCGACCATCGCCACGGCGCCGGCACGCGACGCACGCTCGCAGGCTGCGATTTCTTCGGGCGTTTTCACGCGGCGCAGTTCGCTGAGCTGCGCGCGCATGTCCTTCACCTCGACCTTGAACTTGGTCTCGAGCGCCTGCTTGAGCGCCTGCTCGCGGCTGATGCGGCCGTCGAGCGGGTCCAGGGCAGCGCGTTGATCGAACGGTTCGGCGCGGTCGTAGCAACCCGACAGTCCGATGAACGGATGGAGCGAGACCCAGCCCTTGGGCGTGGCCGCGAACAGCTCCGCGAGCAACTTCTCGAGATCGCGCGTCGGCAACACCTCGCCCAGGCCGGTGAGCTCCTTCACCCACGCGTCGGCGGCGTCCCACATCTCACCTTCCCAACGCTCGCTCATCTTGTTGGGGTCGGGCAGCAGCAACACCTCGCGCCCGCTCTTGCAGTCCATGACCAGCGTCGCGCCGGGGCTTTCGATGCCGGTCAGGTACCAGAACGTCTTGTCCTGCGAGAACTTCACGTAGTCGCGCGATTCGGGGAGTCCGCGCACGACCACGACGCCCTCGCCGAGCGCCTTGCGCAGCGCTGCACGCCGTCCCGAATGGAACGTGGCGCCCAGGCCGCACACCGGCTTGCCGTCGCCGACAAGTTCGAGCGACTTGGGCTCCTGCGGCTTGGCGGCGTCGACGAACCGCGCGGGGCCGGCGAACAGCAGAGCCGCGAACAAAACGAGAGGTGCAGGCGTCATGGCGGTAGTGTACGGCTGACCCGCCATGCGCATTACCCAGCCCACGATCGAAGGCCGCTTCCTGCGGCGCTACAAGCGCTTCTTCGTCGACGTCGAACTCGACGACGGCAGCGTGGTCGTCGCGCACTGCGCGAACACCGGCAGCCTGCTGGGCTGCCTCGAGCCCGGCAACCGCGCGGTGTTGCGCGATTCTCAGGATCCCGAACGCAAGCTGCGCCACACGCTCCAGGCGCTGCGCGTGGGAGAGACCTGGGTGAACGTCGACACGAGCGCGCCCAACGCCGTCGTGCACGAAGCCATCGAAGGCGGCGAGATCCCCGAGCTCGCCGGTTATGCGCAGTCCAAACGCGAGGTCAAATACGGCTCGAACAGCCGCATCGACGTGCTGCTGACGCGCGAGAACGGCGAGCGCTGCTTCGTGGAGGTCAAGAACACGACCTACGCGATCGGCGACTGCGCCGCGTTCCCCGACGCGCCGACGGAACGTGGACTCAAGCACCTCGACGAGCTCGCACGCGAGGTGGGCGCGGGCAACCGCGCGGTGCAGTTCTACTTCGTGAGCCGCAACGACGTCGCGCGCTTCCGGCCCGCCGACGAGATCGACGACGAGTACGCCAAAGCGCTGCGGCGCGTGGCGAAGGCCGGCGTCGAAGTGCTCGCGTACGCGGTCGACGTTCAACCCAGCGAGCTGCGCATCGCGCGGCGGTTGCCCGTCGAACTGTAGGCGTGCTCGGCGCGCGCCTCAGCCGAGCGGAGTCCGGCCGTCGGCGAGGAACGTCGTGCGTTCGAATTCGCGCGCGAAGTCGGGGCCGAGCTCGCGCGCGCCGGCGCGGGCCCACTCGAGGTCGCGTGGGAGCGGCGCGAGCGCACGCGGGTCTCGCTCGATCCACGGAGACGACGTCGGCGCCACGTACGCGAAGGCCTGGCCGAAGGGCTGCAAGGTTTCGAAGGACAGTAGCGGCACGACGACGCGCTCGTAGCCGCGTTCGCGCGCGTCGAGCCGCGCCAGCTCGTCGAGCGACGCCAGGAACACCGCCGCGTTGCAGCGCGCGTCCGCGAGCCGCTCGAGGTTGAGCGCGGACTCCTCGTGCGACGCTCGCGCGCCGCGGTAGTACGGCGGCCGCACATTGAAAACGCGCTGAAAACCCGCGATCCACACGGGGACGAAGCGCTTCTCGCGCGTCGACTCGTGCGACAGCGTCAGCGCGAGCGACTCGCGAGAGAGCAACGTTCCGTACGCCGCGACGAGCGCCTTCACAGCGCGACGCCGTACTCGTCCCCGTCGATCGGATAACGCGGGCCGCCGGGGCCGCCGATCGAGCGCCGCCACGGATCGGGGCGCGACAAGGGCCGCACGACGTCGCGCGTCACGAGCACGCAGGCGCAGTAGCGCGCGCCGCGGATCACCGTGCGCCAGGCGAGGACCACCAGTCCGACTGCGTACAGCGCGAGGACCGTGCCCTTGCCGGAGTCCGGCCCGAGTGAAGCCTGCAGCGCATCGGTGGCCAGCCATGCGCCGGCGAGCACCAGCCCTTCGGCGATGAGGAGCAGGAGCAGCGGGCGCAAGACCTGGATCGGGTGCAGGACAATCGTCGCCACGCAGCACAGCCCGGCCCACACGACCGACTTGTGGCCCTGCACGGCGATGCGCGTGCGCGTCAAGTCGGCCCAGGACAGCACGAGCGCGAACAGCAGCAAGTACACGCCGTCTTGCCAGAACACGGTGCGACGCGCGACGGCCTCGCTGGTGAGTTCCGCGAGTTCGGGCTTGGGCAGTTCGAGGATCTTGTCGAGCACAAGCCAATCCCACGGCTTGCCGTACACCAGCCAAGCCAGCAGCTGCAGCACGAAGAGCGTCATCAAGATCACGCGCACGAAGCGAAAGAAGAAGCGCGCGCCGCCGTAGAAGAAGCGCCGCACCGACTCGCCCTTGGAGTGCTCGAGGAACAGCTGCAGCCAGCCGCCCGCGGTGAAGGCGCCGACGAGCATGGCGACGAAGCTGAGCACGCCGACCCACACGCGTGAGCCCGCTTCGAACGCGGCGCGGGCGTGGTTCAGATCGACGCGCACGGTCTCGTTCAGTTCGAGCACGTTCGCGCCCGGCTCGTAGCGGTGCGCGAAGGCCGTGTCGTAGAAGCCGAACCACGGCGCGGCCGCCGCCGCCGCGAGCGCCGCGAACAGTCCGAAGTGCGTCAGCCACACCGAAGCGCGGCCGAGCGTGACCCGCAGCGCGTGCAGGAAGATCCAGCGCGGGAGCTCGGGCTCCGTCGGCTGCGGATCGCGCGGGTCCTGCCAGCCGCTCATCCGCCGATCCCCGCCTGCCAGTGCAGGAAGCTCGCGAAGCGCTGGAACGCACGCTCGGTCCAGCGCCACGGCGCGACCTCGTCGCGCGCGTCGAACCACTGGTTGTTCGACATGTTGAGGTCGAGGAAATAGTGGCGCTCGGGGTCGACGATCGCCGCCACGAGCTTGTTGGGGCCGCTGCGCGCGAGCTTGAGCCAAGCGGAGTCGGCCTGCTGTTCGCGCGACCAGGTGACGCGCTCGCTCGCGCCGCCTTCGAAGCGCAGCTCGACCACCAGCGGCAGCCGCAACTCGCCGCGGCGCACGAGCGTGACCTCGCTCTCCCACGGCGCGTCTTTGCTCGCCTCCGCGCTCGCGGCCGGCGCCTCGACGAACTCGGCCGCCGCATCGACTTGCGTCCAACCCTTGAGCGGCGCACGGCGACGCTGCTTGACGGCCACGCTCCAATCGACCGTCGCGCGGCTGCGGAACAGCTCGTCGAAGTACCAGCGCACGTCGACGCCGGCGCCGGCGGAAAAGGCCTCGACGAAATCCTGCGGGTACGGATGGCGGTAGCGCCAGCGCTCGGTGTAGGCGCGCATCCCGCGCAGGAACGCATCGCGTCCGACGACGCCCATCAGCGAACGCAGCGCAACCGCCGGCCGCGGATAGCTGTTCGTGCGGTACGAATCGCGGTCGACGTAGCGAAAGGCCGCGGTGTCGATCGGGTCGCGGTCGGGATCGCTGAGGTAGCGCACGCGATCGTGCCAACGCGGGTCGGTCCACTGCTCGACGAACGAGAGGCGCGGTTGGTCGCGCCACCAATCGACGTAGCCGGAGTTGTGCAGCGGCGTCAGGCTCCAATCGAGAAACGGCAGCACGACGCGACGCGCGCTGAGCAACCCGTCGGCGAAGCCCTCGCCCGGCAGGGACACCGTGGGCGCGCCGAAGCTCGGCACCCCGGAGTATTCCGTCGTCGCGCGCTCGCGGCCCCACACGCGGAACATGACCTCGGCGTCGGCGAACGAGTTGAAGCCCTCGTCGAGCCAGGCCGCTTCGAACTCGTTGTTCGCGACCAGCCCCTGGAAGAACTGGTGGCCCGCCTCGTGCACCACCACGCCTTCGGGCGAGTGCATCTGCGGATCGGTCCACATGCGCGAACCGGCCGTGAACAGCGTCGGATACTCCATGCCGCTCGCGGCGCCGGCGCCCCAGGCCGGATCGACGCACGTGATCTGGCTGAAGGGGTATTCGCCGAACCACAGGCCGTAGAAGAAGAGCGCCGCACAGGTCGCTTCGTAGTGGCGCTTCCACTGGCGCTCGCGTTCGGGGTGGATCAGCACCACGACCTCGACGTTGCGCATGCGCAGGTTCTTCTCGGGGCCGAGCGCGCGCGTCACCGCCGCCACTTCCGTGTCGAAGCGCTCGCGCCAGGGGTCGAAGTGGAACGTGCCGGTGAAGCGCTTGAAGTTCGAGTCCGCGGTCCAAGCGAAGTCATGGACCAGCGGCGCGCGCCCGGCGCCGTCGAGCGCTTCGAGGTCCGCCGCGCCCGGCGCCTTGAAGCGCGTCACCACGCGATCGCCGAGCTTGCGCGGCGAGTCGACGCGCACGCCGCTCGCCCCGATGCGGCCCTCGTAGCGTTCGGGCAGGTCGATCGAGACGTCGTAGGCGCCGAAGTTCGAATAGAACTCGGTCGACTCGTGGAACTGGTGGCAATTCCAGCCGCGCTCGCCCTCGAACACGCCGAGCTTGGGAAACCACTGAGCGATGAACAGGAAGTCGCCCTTGTAGCCGGTGCGGCGCCGCACGCGCGGAATCTGGGCTTCCCAGTCGAGTTCGATCTCGAGCGACTCGCCCGGCGCGACCTCGCGCTCGAGCGGCACGCGGAACACGGTCCGGTCGTCGGCGTTGTCGTCGTCGGGGTGCTCGTAGCTGACCCGCGCGAGCAGTTCCTCGCCGCCCACCCGCACGCTCTGGAGCCGCTGCCAGCCCCAGCCGCTCTCCAGCGTCACCCCGCGCGCCTGTCCGCCGGACTCGCGCAGAAAGGTCGACTGGTTGCTGGAAAACGCATTCCAGTACAGGTGGAACCACAACTCCGCCGTGGCGCGGTCGGTGCGGTTCTCGAAGCGCACCTTTTCGCGCCCGACCAGGCGCATCGTGTCGGTGTCGACGCGGGCCTCGATCGTGTAGTCGACGCGGTTGTGGCGGCCGACCGGGGCCTGGATCGGCGCCGCAGCGGCGGGAGGCGCGGCGATGGCGACCAGACTGCCCGCCAGACACGGCAACAGGCACGGCAGCAGGCACGCCAGCAGACACGCCTTCAGAGGCGCCGCCGCTGGCGAGCGCCATCCAACCCGCGCGGCCCAGGCGGCGAGACCGGGATGCATGCCCGCATGATGCGTCGCCAGCGCGGCGGCGGCAAGCGCGTTGTTCACCTAACCCACGCTCTTCCAAAGTGTTGCGCCACATCCACGGATTCCACGAGGAGCGCCTTATGGAGCTCGCGAAGGCGCCGACAACCCCGTTGCCGACCCTCTGGGGGCGCCGCCCCGCCGGGGGCAGCGCTCGCCCGCCAGCCCGGAAACGGGCACGACCAGAAAAACTGCTACAGCCCACCCTCCGGGCGCCGATAACTGATCCGAGGCGCCCGAAGTGGGCCGCCCAAGAGAGGCCTGAACATGGACATTCGCCGCAACGACTCGAGCCAGCCCAACCCGCTGCGCTACGACCTGACCCGACCCAACCGCGAATCGATCAAGGAGCGCCAACCCCTCGATCAGCCGGTGAAGACGGATGCGAATCCCAACCTCGATCCGGAGACGCTCGCCAAGCAGGTGCGCGAAGCGCGCGACGCCTACCGCGATCAACGTCAGGTCCGCATCGCCAACGCGCGAGCCGAGTACACCGAGCGCACGGCCCCGCGCCGCGCGCAGCAGGTGTTCGAGCGACGCGAGACGTACCGCGCCGACCTCAAGGAGCGTGCGCAGAACGCTACGGGCGCCCCGACCTCCGACAGCCTCGACATCTCCGGCGACGCCAAGCAGCTTGTCGATCGCGCGCTGTCGATCGCCGGCGAGGCGGACAGCTCGCGCGCCGAACGCCTCAGCGAGATCAAGGCCCGCTTCGAGCAGGGCCGCCTGTCGACCGACGAGCTGATCGCGCGCGCCGCGCACCGCATGCTCGGCGGCGAGTGAGCGAGCGCGAGCGTCCCTCGCGCTCGATCGGCAACCCCCAGTTCACCGGCCCGCAACGCTTCGGCGTCGCAGGCCGGTCGTGTTCCAGGCGCTCGCGCCCCGCGCACTTGCGCGATCCGCGCACCGGCGAGTATGACGGTCGAGGTCGGCTCCCCCAGACTCGCGCGCTCGTCCCCGCGCGGGGGGCGCCCCCCACTCGCGCTCCCCTTCGGCGATGAGCCAGCAACCGCACCTGGGCATCGACCTGGGGACCACCAACTCGCTCGTGGCCGTCTTCGAGCACGGCGCGCCGCGTTTGATCCGCAACGCGCATCGGGCGGTGCTCACGCCCTCCGTCGTGGGCCTGCTCGAGAGCGGCGAGGTGCTCGTCGGCGAGCCCGCGCGGCACCTCGCGCTGACGGCCCCCGAGCGCGTGTGCGCCGCCTTCAAGCGTTGGATGGGAACCGATCGGTCGGTCCAGCTCGCGGGGCGCTCGTTCAGCGCCATCGAACTGTCCAGCCTCGTGCTCGCCTCGCTCAAGCGCGACGCCGAAGCGGACCTGGGCCGCAGCGTCACGAAAGCCGTCGTCACCGTCCCGGCGTACTTCAACCAGTTGCAGCGCGCCGCGACCGTGCGCGCGGGCGAACTCGCGGGACTGACGGTCGAACGCATCATCAACGAGCCGACGGCCGCCGCACTGACCTACGGATTCCACCGACGCGAGCAGAACCAGCGCCTGGTGGTGTTCGACCTGGGCGGCGGCACCTTCGACGTGACGGTGCTCGAGATCTTCGAGGGCGTGCTCGAGATCAAGGGCGCGGCGGGCGAGAGCCGACTCGGCGGTGAGGACTTCACCGAGACGCTGGTCTCCGACGCGCTGGCGCGCACGGGACGCACGCTCGAGCTTGCCGAACTGCGCGAGCCGTTGCTCGTCGCGCGCCTGCGCGCGGAGGCCGAGCTCGCCAAACGGGCCTTGAGCGAGGCGCGCACGTCCAGCGTGCGGATTCCCGATGCGCAGGGTCGTGTGGGCCCCGATTCCCCCACGCTCGAGTTCGACGCGGCGCGCTTCGAAGCGCTGGCGCAGCCGCTGCTGGAACGACTGCGGCGGCCGTCGCTGCGCGCGCTCGCGGACGCGCGCCTGGCGCCCGCGCAGATCGACGAAGTGATCCTCGTCGGCGGCGCCACGCGCATGCCGATCGTTCAAGCGCTGGCTGCGCAGCTGTTCTCGCGCGCGCCACGCCACGAAGTCCATCCCGACGAGGCCGTGGCGCTCGGCGCGGCGATCCAAGCGGCGCTGGTCGCCGATGACCAGGCCGTGAGCGACATGGTGATGACCGACGTGTGCCCGCACACGCTGGGCGTCGAGATCACCAAGGAGTTCGGCTCGCGGCACGTCGAGGGCTACTTCATGCCGGTGATCCACCGCAACACGACGATTCCCGTGTCGCGCGAGGAATCGGTGTTCACGCGGCACGACGGGCAGACCACCGTCAGCGTGCACGTGTTCCAAGGCGAGTCGCGCCTCGTGAGCGAGAACCTGGCCCTGGGCAAGCTCATCGTGGACGGCTTGCCGCCGCTGCCGCGCGGCCTCGAGATCATCTTGCGCTTCACCTACGACCTCAACGGGCTGCTCGAGGTCGAAGCGATCGTGCCCAAGACGGGGCAGCGCTATGCGACGGTGATCAAGCAGTCCGGCGCCCAGCCGACGAAGGAACAACTGCAGGCGGCGCTGGCGAAGATGCAGGCGCTGAAGCTCTACCCGCGCGAGAAGCTCGAGAACCAACGGCTGCTCGCGTTCGCGACAGCAGCGCTGCGCGAACTCGACGCGGAACGCCGCGCAGAACTCGAACGAACGCTCGACCTCTACGAGCACTGGCTGAACCAGAACGACGCCGCCGCCTTCGCCTACGCGCGCGGCGCGCTGATCGAAGTGCTGGAGTCCTTCGGGCTCAGCTACCGCGAGGAGCCGCAGTGAGCGACGCGCAGCAAGTCGAGTACTTGCGCAGCGTGCTGGCTCTCGATCCCGCGTCGCGGACCGAGAGCATCCTGGCCGCGCGGGAGCTGCGGCGTGCGTCCAAGCAAGCGCCGGCGGCGCCGAGCACAGGCTCCGCGCACTACCGGGGTCCGTCGCACCAGCAACTCTCCGCGGAGCTCGCGAACGTGCGCGAGTCGTTCTTCGAACGTCCGCCGGACGTGGTCGCCGCCGAACTCGCAGCACTGCCGCTCGCGCGCTTCGCCGATCTCGAGTACGCGGCCGCGCGCCTGGTCCGGGTGAACGCGCTGCGCAACAAGCTCGATCAACTTGCGGCCGACGCGAGCGCGGACGCGTTCCTGGTTCGAAAGCTGCAGCAACTGCTCGTCGCGGAGCCCACGGAAGCCGCGTCGCTGCGGAGCCAGGCGCTTCTAGCGGCACGCCAGCCCAAACAGGCGAAGGCGTCGCGACGCTTCGCCGAGACGTTGAGCAAGAGCTACCCCGAACTCGCGGAACTGGAGAAGGAGTGGCTCCAGCAACTCAAGCAAGCCAGCGGTGTCGCACGCGACTCGCGGAAGTGGAGCGTCCGCTTCATCGCCATCGCGCTCGGCGTCTTGATGCTCATCAGCCTGCTGCGCGATTTCCTGCAGTGGCTGAACTCGTAAGCCTGCGCCCATGACCGACTCCGACCCCGACTGGTCGCTGCTACCCGACGACGCGCGCGAGTTCTTCGGCTTGCCCCCGGAGTTCGACGCGACGGCGCTCAAGCGCGCGTACATGTCGCTCGTCCGACGCTTCAAGCCCGAGCGTTTTCCCGCAGAATTCCAGAAGATCCGCGCCGCGTACGAGCAGCTCGAAGCCGAGCTTCGCTACGGCCGAACGAGCAGCGCGCCAGCGCCGCGCGTCGAGGTCGAACCGCTGCGTGTCGCCAAAGAGAGTCCCGCGGAGCTGCTCGAGCGCCTGGGACCGCAGGGCGCGCTGGCGCACTTGCGCGCGGCGCACACGCGCACGCCGCGGGAGTGGTGCGCGCTCGCGTTGCTCGAGGAAGAACTGGGCGGCGATCCCGAGCGAGCCCCGCTGGTCCTCGTCGAGGGTTTGCACGCGACACGCGGCGCATCCGAGGTCGCCAACCTGCTCGCCGGTTTGCTGCGCGACGCCGTGCGCTCGCCGCAGGGCGAGGACTTGCTCCTGAGACTTGCGCAGCTCGCGGATCGCTCGGAAGAGGGTGCGGGCTATCCGCCGCAGCTGTACTGGATGCTCACGCACCGCGCGTGGGAGGACTTGGTCGCCAACTCGGAACCGGCCAGGCTGGTCTCCCTGCTCGAACGCGCTTCGAAGACGATCGGACCGATGGCGCGGAGCGGTGAACTGCTGTTCAAGCTGCGCCTGCGGCGCAAGTGGGCGCTCTCCGCGCCGGACGAACTGCTCGCGAAACTCGACGCCGAACTGCTCGACGAGCTGCGCCACCTCCCGCCGTGGGCCGCAGAGGAGTACGACCTGGTGGCGTGGCTCACGCGCTACCGCGCCGCGCGCGAGACGTTCGCGCAGGGGCACGCGTTGCGCGCCAAGCTCGACGCCGCGTTGGAGGCGATCGTCCGTGGCGACGAAGAGCGCGGGGACCGCGCGCTGTTCGAGGTGCTGCTGGAGTGTCGCGAGCAGGCGCCGGCCGTCCTCGACGCCTTCCGCCACGGCGGGCCCAAGGCGGAGGCGGACGCGGTGGCGCTCTCGATCCTCGCCTGGTCGTGCGGCGAATGGCGCGCGCGCCGCGGCCTCGAGACGAACACGCGTGAGAGCAGCCTCGAGGAGTTGGCCGAGTTGTTCCGACTGCTCTCGCGTCGCGCCGGCAGGTCTGTCCACGGGCGCCTGCGCGGGTGTGCGATCGGTTGCGTCTGGGCGGTGTTTGCGTTGACGTTCAGCGTGGTGATCACCGCGGTGAAGGACACGATCAGCACGCTCGGTTGGTGGCTGGCTGTCGGCCTGGGCGGCGTGACCGGAGTGCTTGTTCCCAAGCTGCTGCGCCGCCAGTACCTCAAGCCGTCGTTCGCGCTGAAGGACCCCATCCTGGCGGAGATCCACACCCGGGTGTGGAGACCGGAAATCGCGGCGTTCCTCGCCCGAACCCGCGCCCCACTGGAGCAGCTTCGCGCCGTGGCCGAAGCGAACCAGCTCGAGCGGCCGTACATCCCCGCTTGGACGTTCAGCGACGACCCTGGGCTCGAGTTGGTCGCGCTGAGCGCGCGGTTCGACGGGTGAGCGAGCGCCCTGGCGTCACCCCGCCGTAACGCTCACGTTCCGGCGTCGTCGCACGCCATGCCGCGAGTTTGCGTAGGATCAACTCGATCGGTGGCCAGCGACGGTTCGGTCGAAGTCGGCACACGGGTTGCTTTGCGCGCCGCCCACGCGCCAGACTCGGCGCTCGATTGTCCGTGGTCCACCACGGCCGCGCTCCCACCCAAGCATTCGCTCTCGTGCAACAACTCTCCACGCTCGCGGCGCTGGCCGCGCTCTTCCTGGCGCAGACCTCGACCGCGAACCCGCAGGCGACAGGCCACTCCGCAGCGAGCAACCCGGCCAGCGGGACCGCGGCGAAGGACGGCGAGAAGAAGCCCGAGCCGTGGCGCCTGACGAAAGCGGCTGCGCTTCCGAGCTGGTTGAAGTTGAGCGGCATGCAGCGCACACGCTTCGAATCGCTCGACGGGCAGTTCCGCGCCGCGAACACGCTCGACGGAAGCGATCATCAGTGGGCCGTGCGCACGACCTTGCGCGCGGACGTCGCGCTCGAGCGCTTCATCGCCACCGCGGAAATGTGGGACGCGCGGCAATTCGAGTCCGACCGCGGCTCGGTCGTCGACACCACGATCGTGAACAGCGCCGAGATGGTGCAGCTCTTCGCCGGTTACGAAGACAAGGACGTGTTCGCAGCGGGCGACAAGGCGAGCGTGATCTTCGGGCGCCACACGATGGACCTGGGCAACCGACGCCTCGTGGCGCGCAACGACTTCCGCAACACGACCAACACGTTCCTGGGGATCAACGCCCGCTGGGAATCCAAGTCGAAGAACGTGCTGCAGGCCTTCTTCACCTTGCCCACGCGACGACTGCCGAGCGACTTCGACAGCGTGCTCGACAACGAGGTCGAGCTCGACGACGAGAACCGCCACGTCAAGTTCTGGGGCGTGTACGGCACGCTCGCGGAGCTGTTCGACAAGGCGAATCTCGAGCTCTACTACTTGGGGCTCGACGAACAGGATGCGCCGGGACTCGCGACGGCGAACCGCGCGTTCAGCACGGTGGGCGCGCGCGTCGTGAAGCGGCCTGCCAAGGAGCTGCTCGACTACGAAATCGAGGCGACGTACCAGTTCGGCGACTCGCGCTCGAGCACGACTTCGAACACGGACCTCGACCACAAGGCCGAGCACGTCCACCTCGAAGCGGGCTACACCTTCGATCACGACTGGAAGCCGCGCGGCGTGCTGCAGTTCGACTACGCCAGCGGCGACGACTCGCCGACCGACGGCGAGAACAACCGCTTCGACACGCTGTTCGGCGCGCGGCGGTGGGAGTTCGGGCCGACCGGCATTCTGGGCGCGATCGCGCGCTCCAACGTGCTCACTCCCGGACTCCGCGTGTTCCTCCAGCCGCGCAGCGACGTCGAGGTCATGCTGGTCTACCGCCCGGTGTACCTCGCGTCCGACACCGACACCTACGTGCCGGGCGGCGTGCGCGACCAGAGCGGCGGCTCAGGGGAGCACATCGGCGACTTCTCGGAGTGCCGGCTGCGCTGGCACGTCGCGCCCGGCAACTGGATGCTCGAGTTCGGCGCCGCGTACCTCGCCGCCGGCGAGTTCCTCGACGCCGCGCCGAACGCCAGCGGCAACGGCGACACGTCCTACGTGTACGTGCAGTCGCTGTTCACGTTCTGAGCCCGCGGCTCAGAAGGTGCGCGCCACTTCGTAAGCCGCGAAGCGCGCCAACCTGGCCGGCGAGAGCAGCGTGAGCTGCAAGTCGGCCGAGGCCGGCCCTTCTTCGCTCTGCTGGCGGCGGAAGTGCTCGAAGTTGGGTTCGAGCCCCACGTCGCCGGCGTCGATGTGCACGGACGACGACCAAATCACCAAGCCGGTCTCGGCGCTGATCATCTCGAGCTGCACGGCGAGCATCTGCGGCGAGTACACCTCGAGCTGCGTCACCTCGCCCACGATGAGGCCGTCGAGGCGGAAGCGCCGGGCGAGTTCGAGCACCGTGCGCGAGGAGTACACGCCGCGCTCGTGCGGACGTGTGGGATCGACCTCGGCAATCTGCGTCGGGTCGAGCGCGACCACCTCGTAAGGCGCGGCGCGCGCGAACTCGAACAGGAAGGCTTGGCGGAACTCCTGTTGGCGGCGCGCGTCGAGCGCTCGGCCGCCGAGCGGCAGCAAGCCGACGCGGCGCAGGTTGTAGGTCGAGTAGTCCGCGACGCGGCGGGTGATCGCGAGCTGCGGCGGCGGCTCGCGGTGCACGATCGTGCAGGCGGACGAGAGCGCTGCGGCGACGAACAGGCACGCCGAGGTGAACTTCACTGCTTGCGCTCTCCCGCGTCGGCGGCGGGCCCAGCGACGGCGCCGCCGGCGGCGGCCGCTTGCAGCAGCTTGAGCTCCTCGACGCGCATCTCGAGCAGGATCTTCTCGACCTGCAGGCGCCGGATCTGAGCGGTCGTCAGGCGCGCGGCGAGGTCGACGTTCTCGTTGACCAGGCGCGTGTTCTCGGCGCGCAGCTGCTCGAGTTGCACGTCGACGGCGTCGAGGTCGGCCTCGGACGCAATCAACGCTTCCTGCACCGAACGCAACTCCGTGCGCAGCGCCGCGAGCTCGCCGTGCAGCGCATCGCGCTCGTCGATCGCCTTCTGGTACAGCTCGAGGATGTACATGCGGCCGCCGTCGGCGCTCTCGAGCTCGCGCGCGGCCGCAGTGCGATGTTCCGCACCGGGCGCCGGGGCTTGCCCGATGACGCTGCCGTCGCGGGCGTATAGCCGCGATCCGTTCCAGCCGTCCGTGCTCGCCGTGCCGGCGGCCGCGCCCTGCGCGCCCGTCTCGATCGGCGTGGTCATGCAGCCGGAAACCAGCGCCGCTACGGCGCCCATGAGCAGCCAACGTTGCGTGTTCATGCCCCCTCCTTCGATGCCTGGTAGTCGAGCTCGACGACGGTGAGTTCGCCGCACGAGCAGGTCACTTCGAGCGCTTGCACGGCCCCTTCGATGCGCAGCAGGCGCACGCTCTTCTTGCAGCTGCGCGGCGCGCTCGAACCGCGCACCGCGGCCGTGTGCTCCTGCGCGTCGACCTGGACGAACTGCTTCTTGACGATCGCTTGCATCGTTTCCTCAGGCCTTGGCGCCGCGTGTTCCGTGCGTCAGCTCGCGATTGAGGCGGTACAGCGCACGGGTGTGGATCTGGCTGATGCGCGACTCGGTGAGGTCGAGGACCTCGGCGATCTCGCGCAGCAGAAGTTCTTCGCCGTAGTACAGAGTCACGACCGTGCGCTCCTGCTCGGGCAGCGCCTTGATCGCTTCGACCAGCAGCCCCTTGAGCTCAGCGAACTCCACCGAGTCCTGCGGGTCGTTCGACTGCGGATCACTGAGGCGGGCGAACAGCGCTTCGCTGACGTCTTCGTCGAGCGAGGTGCAGCCGGCGCTGCGGGCGCTGAGCAGGATCTCGTCGACTTCCTCGAGCGGCACCCCCAGGTGCGCCGCGAGCTCTTCGGGCGTCGGCGCGACGCCGTTGCGCTGTTCGAGCTCGGCCACCGCGCGGTCGAGATCGCGCACCTTCTCGCGGCGGCCGCGCGGCAGGAAATCGGCGCGGCGCAGTTCGTCGAGGATGGCGCCGCGGATCTTGGGGAAGGCGTAGGTCGAGAACTTCAAGCCGCGCCCCGGCTCCCACGAGTCGGCGGCCTGGATCAGCCCGAGCATGCCGTAGCCGAACAGATCGTCGCGGTCCACCGAGGCCGGCAGATCGAACGACATGCGCCCGACCAAGTGCTTGAGCAGCGGCACGTGGTCGAGGATCAGCTTCTCGCGGTCGAAGCTGACGGCATAGGGATGGCCCGCGGCTTCGCTCATCGGCTTGGTTTCTCAGCGGGGAGTTTCATCGGGCGGTCTTGGATTCCGCCGTCGTGACCGGCGGCGGTTCTTCGTCGAGCGTCGCCTCCGCGGCCCGCGCCGAGAGGCGCACGAGCCAGCGCAGCACGAACCACACGGCGGCGCCGCGCAGCGACGCGACCCACACGGGAGCGTCGAAGAACAGCGAGAGCAGGGCGCAGAACGCTCCTCCGGCTGCGGCGGCGCGCCCTCCGAGGGCGAGCCAGACAGCGGAAAGCGGATGCACCGTGATGGGCTTGTCGGTCATGTCGAACTCAAGCTTGAGCCAGCGCGGCCCCGGCGCCCTCGAGTGCGACCAACCTTGCGACTCGCCGCGCGAGCTCGCTCAAACAGTGCGCTTCGAGGCCGCGTTCGGGCCCGGAAGCGAAGAGCGTCTGGCGGCGGCAGGCCTGCTGAACACGCGCGCTGCGCGGCAGCCAACCGGCCAACCGCGGCGCGCGCGCGAGGAAGCGTTCGGCCACCGTGGCGAGTTTGTTCGCCAGCTCGCGCGCCTCGTCGACGCCGCTCACGCAGTTGAGCACCAGCTCGGGCGTGGCGAGTTCGCTCTCGCGCCGGCGGGCGTCGTGGTCGAGCGCCTTGAGCAGGCCGTATGCGTCGCTGAGCGCAGCCGGGTCGGGCGTCGTGACGATCCACACCAGGCTCGCACGCGCTCCGAAGGTCAACACGTCGCGTCCGAGGCCGGCCGCACCATCGCCGAGCACCACGTCGTAGTCCTCGGCCAGTTCGGCGAGCTGATCGACGAAACTCTCGAGCCGCGGGCGCTCCAGATCGGCCAGCTCGGCGACGCCGCTGGCCGCCGCGAGCACGTCGAAGCCGGTCGCGCGGGTCACGCACTCGCGCAGCGGCGTGTGCGCGCTCAGCGCGTCCTCGCTGGTCGCGCGCGGCGCGAGGCGCAGCATCACGTCGACGTTCGCGAGGCCCAGATCGAGATCGACGAGCAGCACCCGCAGGCCGTCGGCCGCGAGCTTCGCGGCGAGGTTGGTGGCGAGCGTGGTCTTGCCGACGCCGCCCTTGCCGCTGGCGATGAGGAGCAACGGCGCGCTCACGCGAGCCTCCCGCGCAGGAACAGATCCGCGAAGCGCTCGGCGCTCGCGCGCTCGAGGTGCGCATCGATGTCGGCGCCATCGCACAGGAATGCGAGCGGCGCCTTGGCGCGCGCCGCAGCCTCGAGCACCGGCGCCGGTGCGCGCGTCTCGTCGAGCTTGGTGACGATCCATGCGTCGGGTTTGGTCGACGCGAAACCGCGTTGCGCTTCGGCCAGCGCAGCCGCGCTCGCGCCCGCGGAGAGCACGAGGTACGTCGAGAGGCTCGCGCGCGTCTGCGCGAGCGAGCTCGTCAGTTCGGCGAGCGCCTGCGCATCACGCGGCGACCGGCCCGTGGTGTCGATCAGCACGCAGTCGCGCCCGCCGCTCAGCGCGAGCAGACGAGCGAGCTCGGCGCCGTTCGCTGCCACTTGCAGCGGCGCTTGCATGGCCTGTGCGTGGGCCGCCAGTTGTTCGACGGCGCCGGGACGCTGCGTGTCCATGCTCACCAGCGCGACGCGGCGGCCGACACGCGCCATGCGCGAGGCGATCTTCGCCAGCGTGGTGGTCTTGCCCACGCCCGTCGGGCCGACGAACGCCAGCACGCACGGTTGGTTGTTCGTCGCGGCATCGCGCGAGGGCAGCCGCGGACCCGGCGCAACGGCCACACGCGCGCCGATCCACGCTGCTGCGGCGTCGAGAGCGTAGGCGCCGCGCGCGCCGCTCTGCTCGACGTGCGCGAGCGCCGCGTCGATCCACTCGCGTGAGCAGCCGCTGCGCACGAGCGCGCGTTCGACGTCGTCGAGCCCCGCCGAACGCGCCGGTTTGGCGAGCTCGCCGCGCGTCGCAATCGTGCGCACGGGATCGGCGACCGCGACCATCACGTCGCCGTCGGGCAGCACTTCGTGCGACAGCAGCAGCGCCGCGGCCCCGAACTGTTCGCCAGCGCGACGCAGTGCGTCCCGCAGGTCACGACCTCTCACGCGGTGGATCTGCATGCTGGATCAGTCCTCCAAACGGACGGTGGCGACGGTGTTGAGCGCTTTGGCGGGCGTGACTTCCTGGTACGAAAGCACGCTGACCTTGGGCAGCGACGCACGCACGAGTTCGCCCAGGAAGCGGCGCACGCTCGAGCGCGCCAGCAGCACGACGTCGGCGCCGGTCTTCGCGCCCTGGGCGAGCTGCTCGGCGATGCGTTCGACCAGGCGCTGCAGGTACGCGGGGCTCACCGGTTGGCTCTCGGGATCGCTGGCGCCGCCGACGGCGCTCGCCAGGCGCGCTTCGATGCGCGGGTCGAGCGTGACGACGTGCACCACGCCTCCGGCGTCGGCGTGCGATTCGCACAGCGCGCGGCCCAGCCGCTGGCGCACGAGCTCGGTCAACGCGTCGGGATCCTTCGTGCGTCCGACGTGGTCGGCGATGACCTCGAGGATCGCGGGCATGTTGCGCACCGACACGCCCTCGCGCAGCAGGTTGCGCACGACCGCTTGCACCTCGCCGAAGCCGATGCGCGCGGGGATCAGCTCCTCGACCACGGCCGGCGAGATCTTTTTGGCGTTCTCGACGAGTTCCTTCACGTCGTCGCGCGTGAGCACGTCGCCCAGCGCGCCGCGCAGCACCTCGGTCAAGTGCGTGACGAGCACGCTGACCGGATCCACGACCGTGTAGCCGAGCAGCTCGGCCTCGTCGCGCGCGCTGTCGGCGATCCAAAGCGCCGGCAGACCGAACGCGGGGTCGGTGGTCGGCTTGCCGCGCACCTTGCCGTTCGTCGCGCCGGAGTCCATCGCGAGCATCTGGCCCGGTTCGATCTCGCCGCGCGCGATCTCCTGCCCGCCGAGCAGCACGCGGTACGAGTTGGGCGCGAGCTTGATGTTGTCCTTGATGCGCACCGGCGGGAGCACGACGCCCTCGCGCGATGCAAAGCGGCGGCGCAGCTGCGAGATGTGCTCGAGGATGCCTTGGCCGCGCGGATCCTGGACGAGCGGGATGAGCCGGTAACCGATCTCGAGCGCGATGCGGTCGACTTTGAGCAACTCGAGCGCGGCCTCGCTCTCCTGTTCGGCGCTGGGCGCCGTCGGCGCCGCGGACGCGGCTGCGGCGACCGGCTTGGGCTCGGCGAGCAGCTCGTCGGACGAACGCACGTTGCGCGTCGCACGCCAGGCGATCAGCAACATCGTCGCGAGCAGGAAGAACGGAATCTTCGGCAGACCGGGCAGCAACCCGATGGCGAAGAGCATGCCCGACGAGATCAGCGTCGCACGCGGCCGACCGCCGAGCTGCGCCATCATCTGCATGCCGAGACTCGCCTCGCTCGAGGCTTTGGTCACGAGCACACCCGAGGCCGTCGAAACGAGCAGCGCAGGGATCTGGCTCACGAGGCCGTCGCCGATCGACAGCATCGAGTAGCGCACGCCGGCTTCGGCCAGCGTGGCGCCGTTGAACATCGCGATCGTGACGCCGCCGAGCAGGTTGAGCGCCGTGATGATCAAGCCTGCGACGGCGTCGCCGCGCACGAACTTCGAGGCGCCGTCCATGGCCCCGTAGAACTCGGCTTCGGTCGCGACCTGCGCGCGGCGGCGGCGCGCCTCGTCGGCGTCGATCAGCCCGCTGTTGAGGTCGGCGTCGATCGCCATCTGCTTGCCGGGCATCGCATCGAGCACGAAGCGCGCGGCCACTTCGCTGATGCGCGTCGAGCCCTTGGTGATCACCACGAACTGGATCACCACCAGGATCAGGAAGACGATGATCCCGACCGTCAGGTTCGAGCCGCACACGTACTCGCCGAAGGCTTCGATGATGTCGCCGGCGTCTTCGCCCGAGAGGATCAGGCGCGTACTCGCGACGTTGAGGCCCAGCCGGAACAAGGTCGAGAACAAGAGCAGCGTCGGGAACACCGACAACTCGGCGGCGCGCGTCGAGTTCATCGAGAGCAGCAGCAGCAGGAGCGACGACGCGAGGTTGAGCGCGAGCAGCGCGTCGAGCAGCAGCGGCGGGAGCGGCGAAACCAGCGTGACGATCAGCCCGAGCACGCCGACGCCGACGATCCAGTCGGCGTAGCGGCGCATGAGTTGGCCCACGTGCGCGATCGGTTGTGCGTTGTTCTCAGCCATGCGTCACCTCTACGCGAGCGCCGCGGCGTTGCGGCCCGGGAGCGCGCGCGCCTTTGCGCCCTTTTGAACCTCGAACACGTACGCGAGCACTTCGGCCACGGCCTGGTACAGCTCGACGGGAACGTCGTCGCCGATCTCGCAGCGCGCGTGCAGCGTGCGCGCCAGCGGCGCGTTCTCGTACACGATCACGCCGGACTCGCGCGCGAGTTCCTTGATGCGTTGCGCGACGTGGTCCACGCCCTTCGCGACGACCTTCGGCGCGCCGCGTTGGTCCGCCGCAGCGTCCCGGTCGTAGCGCAGCGCAATCGCGTAGTGCGTCGGGTTGGTGATGACCACCGTCGCCTTGGGCACGTCGGCCATCATGCGGCTCTGCGCCATCTCGCGCTGCATGCGCCGAATGCGGCCCTTCACGTGCGGATCACCTTCCGACTGGCGCGACTCTTCCTTGATCTCCTTCTTCGACATGCGCAGTTCCTTCTCGAACTGGCGCCGTTGGAAGAAGTAGTCGATGGCGCCGATGGCGAGGATCGCTGCGAGCGTGGCGCTCACGCACTTGAGGACGATCTTGCCCACGCCTGCGAGCGCGGGGCCGATCTCGAGCGCGACGAGCGACACGATGTCGTCCAGTTGCAGCCACGCCATCCAAGCGGTCACGCCCGCGATCACGAGCGTCTTGACCAGCGACATCGCAGTGCGCATCACCGCGCGCATGCTGAACAGCTTCTTCATCCCACTCGCGGGGTCGAGCTTGGAGAGCTCCATCTCGAGCGCCTTGGTCGCGATCACGAAGCCGACCTGGCCGTAGCCGATCAGCGCGGCCAGCGCGAGCGAGAGCAGCATCAACACCAGAGCCGGCCCGAAGGCCTCGCTGGCGAGTCCGGTCAGCAGCGCGGAGACGTCCTGCGGCGACAGATCGGTGAGGCCGCGCGCGCCGGCGTCTTGAACGACCGACTGCACCACGCCTGCGAGCGCGCCGATGAGCTTGCCGCCGGCGAACAGCATCGCGCCGGTCCAACCGATCAGCACCACGGCCGAAAGGAGCTCGCCCGAGTAGGCCACCTGGCCCTTCTCGCGCGCCTCCTCCTGCCTGCGTGGAGTCGCATCCTCGGTTTTGTCGTCGGCGTCGTCGTCTTGGTCGGCCACGGCTCAGCCTCCGAGGTTGAGGAGCATGGTTTCGAGGCCTTCGTCGACGCCCTTGAACAGCACCTCGAGCGCCGGCGCGATCAGAGGCGAGAAGAGCGTCATCGCGACCAGGCCGACGACGATGCGCAGGGTGAAGCCGACTTCGAGCACGTTCATCTGCGGAACCATGCGCGCGAGCAGGCCCATCACGAGCGACGAGAGCATGAGCAGCACCAGCACGGGCGCCGCGAAGGTCACGCCCGCGGCGAACATCTGCGTGAGTTGCGCGACGACGAGCGTCGGCAAGTCCGCCTCGATCACCAGGGCGCCGACCGGAGCGCGCTCGAAGGATGAAGCGAGCGCCTGCAGGACGAGATGGTGTCCGTCGACGGCCAGCAGGCCGAGCATGAACATCGCTTCGTAGAGCTGCGTGACGAGCGGCGTGCTCAGGCCCGAGGCCGGATCGACGACGTTCGCCATGTTGAACGCCATCTCTTGTCCGATCATTTCGCCCGAGACGCGGATCGCGAGCAGCGCGGACTGCAAGACGAGCGCGAGCGAGAGTCCGACGAGCACTTCGCGCAGCGCGAGCATCGCGAACGCCAGCGGGGCCTGCGCCTGCGGCAGCGGCGCGCCCCAGGTCGTGTAGCTGATGAGCGCGAGCGAAGCGATCAACGCGACCTTGACGCCGCCGAACACCGAATCCGCGCCGATGAACGGCGTGGCCAGCACCAGCGCGCTCGTGCGCACCAGGAACAGGCCGAACGCGGCGAGGGTTCCGTCGGCGAGCATGGCGCGTCAGGACAGTCCGAAGGAGACCAGTTGCGCGAACACGCGCAGCGTGTAGTCGCGCAGGATTCCGAGCGCGGGGACGAGCAACAGCAACGCGACGCCGAGGACCGCCAGCATCTTCGGCACCAGCGAGAGGGTTTGCTCCTGGACGCTGGTGAGCGCCTGGAACACGCTCACGCCGACGCCGACGATCAGGCCCACGAGCAGCACCGGTCCGGCGAGCACGAGCGAGGTCACGAGCATTTCGCGCGCGAACTCGGCGACTTGGAGATCGAGGTCGTTCACGGCGTGCTCAGTTGACGATGAACGAGCTCACGAGCGACTCGCACAGCAGGTGCCAGCCGTCGACTAGCACGAAGATCAGGATCTTGAACGGCGTCGAGATCATCACCGGCGGCAACATGAACATGCCCATCGAGAGCAGCACGCTGGCGATGACGAGG
This sequence comes from Planctomycetota bacterium, assembly GCA_016795325.1. Taxonomy (GTDB): domain Bacteria; phylum Planctomycetota; class UBA1135; order UBA1135; genus WYBT01. The sequence goes on along the minus strand of JAEUHY010000016.1, from coordinate 92,192 downwards.
TCGATCACGAGGAAGGGCAGGAACAGCAGGAAGCCCATCTGGAAGGCCGTCTTGAGTTCGCTGGTCACGAAGGCCGGAACCACGACGCGCAGCGGCAGCGCAGCGATGTCGCGCTCGGCGTCGGGCAGCTTGGCGAGGTCCGCGAAGAGCTCGAGTTCGCTCTGGCGCGTGTTGACGACCAGGAAGCCGCGGAGCTCAGCCCAGGCGGCTTCGCCGGCGGGCTTCATGCCGATCTCGCCTGCTTGGTACGGGACCCAGGCGCGTTCGTAGGCGCGTTCGGCGACCGGGGCCATGATGAACGTCGTCAGGAACAGCGCGAGCCCGATGATCACCGGGTTGGGCGGCAGTTCGTTGGTCGAGAGCGCGCGGCGCACGAAGCTCATCACGATCACGATGCGCGTGAAGCTCGTGATGGTGATCAGGATCGCCGGCAGCAGCGAGAGCACCGTGAGCAGCACGGCGATCTCGACCGCGGTCGACATGCGCGCTTCATCGATCGTGTCCTCGCCCACGCGCGTGAGCTCGTCCGAGAGCTCGCCGACCAGCGGAAGCGGCGGCGCCGGCGGCCCGTAGACAGCGGTGGTGACGGGCGCAGTCGCCGGGATCGGCGCTTGCGCGCTCGCGCCCAACGCGAACAACGCCACGGCCAGCAACGCCAGCCACGGTCGCAACAGATCGCGCAGCGTGCTCATCCCAGGATCCCTTCTTTGCGAAGCGTCGGCGCTTTGGTCGCGCTCGGCGCGAGGCGCTCGAGCACGCTCGAGAAGGCCTTGAGGTCGGCGCGCGACGGCGCGGCCTCGCGCTGCGGCGCGATGACCGCATCGAGTTCACTGATCGAGGTCAGTTCCTTCTCGCCCAGGCCGAGCAGGAACGTCCGGTCGTAGCAGCGCACGACCGCCAGACGTTGTTTGCCGCCGAGCGGCAGCACGTCCATCACCTGCAGGTTCCGCGCGGCGGCGCGTTTGGAGAGCGCGCTGCCGAGCATGCGCCGGATCAGGGCTGCGACGCCGACGATGGCGAGGAGCAGGCCGGCGCAGACCAGCACGTAGCGGGTCATGTCGGGACCTTGCGTCCCTGCTGTGACGGCGCGCGCGGCGCCTTCGGGGGCGCCAGCGGCGATTTGGAGCACGGCGCTCGCGAGGATGGGGATCGGCATGGGCGTGTGGACCGGGGTGGCCCGCCGTCCCTGTCGGAGAAAGCGACACGGAGCTTGTGTCGGCAAAGGCGACACCCGCTCGCTTTCCCGATCCCGGGCCCGCCGTCCTCACGTCGCGCAACCGTGTTGGCCGAAGTGGGGCGTCGCCGTCCTTCCCTACGGCCCAGCTCGCAGCGCACGAACCTGCCTCAGGCACGTTCGGCGCTGACCGTCCATGCACCTGCTGCCCCCCACCTTGACGGAGCCTGCCTTGCACAGCGTCCACCGAGCCCAGATCGCGCTACAGCGCCTGCGCGCTCTCTCCTCGCCGCCCGACACCGTTGTCCGCCTGCTCGAAATCACGTTGTCCGAGCGTCCGGCGCTGCACGAGATCGTGGACCTGGTCCGCACCGACCCTGGCCTGGCCGTGGAAGTGCTGCGCCGGCTGCAGCCCGAGCAACTCAAGCGCCGCAACGCACTGCACATCCCCAACGCCGTGCACGCGCTGGGCATCGAGGGCCTGCGCGAGCTCGCCCTGCGCACCGAACTCCACGGCGCCGTGCACATCTTCGAAGCGGACGAGGGTGCGGTTTGTTCGCTGTCGTCGCGCAAACACTCCGTCGCCGCCGCCGCAGCCGCGCAGGCGTTGGCGATCGCAACCGGTTACGAAGAGCCCGAAGTGGCGTACGCCGCCGGACTCTTGTCCTCGATGGGCTCGCTCGCGTTGTGGGATCTGTTCGATGACCACCTGCCAGAGCTGCGTGGGCGGCTCGCTGGTCAAGACCTCTCGCGCGCGGTCGAGGTCGAGCGCCAAGCGCTCGGCGTCGACCACGAGACGCTGGCCATCGTGATCGCCGAGAGCTGGAGCTTGCCGGCACAACTGTGCGACGTCGTCACGGCGACGTACCGGACCGCGGAACAACTCGAAGGCCTGCGCGACGCCGGCTCGGACACCGAACTCGCCTCTCTCGCGCGGGCCAGCCTGTTCGTCGCGCATTACTCCGGCTTCCCGCTGTTCGGCGGCCTGCGCCTGGGCGAGCCGCCCGCCGATGTTGCGGCGCTGCTCGCGCAGGTCGAGCGCGACGCACTGGTGGCGCGCGCGCGCACCGCCGTCGGAGCAGCGTCCGAGATCTCGCGCCCGCTCGCGCGCACCTCGAAGCAGGGCTTCGAGAGCATGCGCCGCACGCAGGACGAACTGCGCGAGCGCCTGTTCGTCGCCGAGCACCGCCTGCGCGCGGAAGTCGCCGTCAACCACGTGCTCAACTACGGCCTGAACCGACTCGGCGACGGCGATCCGATTCCGGGCGTGATGTTCCAGGCTATGACGAGCATGGATTTCTCCCGCATGTGCGCGATGGAGATCGACAGCGCGGCGGCGAAGCTCGAGGTGCGCTACTCCGTCGCGGCGAGCGGCCAGGCGAAGCTGAGCGAAGGCGTGTGGCTGCCGTTCCCCACCGACCGCGCCTACCTGAGCGAGCCGATGATCGTCACGCGCAACGACGCGGAGCGCGCGCACCAGTTCGTGCTGGAACTCACGGGGGTTTCGAGCGCCGTGGTGGCGCCGCTGCGCGAGCTCACTCCGGGCAAGCGCTTGCTGCTCGTCGGCGACCGAGGACGCGTGGGACGCGCGCCGCTGGCGGGCGAGGAACGTTGCCTGGGCATCATCGCCGAACAGCTCACGTTGCTCCTGCGGCACGAAGAGCTCACCAAGGAAAAGGAACGCATGGCGACGCTCGATCCGCTGACCGGCGCGGCGACCCGGCGCCGGCTGATGGATCGGCTGGAGTACGTCATCACGCAGTCCGCCCGGACGCGCATGCCGTTCTCCCTGCTCATCATGGACTTGGACCACTTCAAGAAGTTCAACGACACGATGGGCCACCAGGTCGGGGACCGGCTGCTGCAAGACCTCGTGAAGGTGCTCACCGCGCACGTGCGCAAGGGCGACCTCGTGGCGCGCTACGGCGGCGAGGAGTTCGTCGTGCTGCTGCCCAACTGCGCGATGAAGGATGCGCTCGGCGTGGCCGAAGCTCTGCGCGAACGTGTGTTCGACTACGGCGTCAGCCAGCGCGAGATGTACAAGGGCTTGCCCGTGTCGATCTCGATGGGCGCCGCGCAGTGGACTGCGCCGGAGACCGCGCTCGCGTTGATCGCCCGTGCGGATGCGGCGCTGTACGCCTCGAAGCACGCCGGCCGCAACCGCGTGACGCAGGCGGCCTGACGCGAACACCCGTGGAGCGAGCGAGTCGGGCGGCGAGCTCCGCAGAGCCCGCCCGCGCCTGCGCAGCGCACGCCGAGCGAGGCCCAGTCCGCCCAGCTCGCCCACGGCTCCCCCGCCCGAACCGCCCGAAATCACGGCCGGCGAGCGGGTCGCGACAGCGTTCTCGGCGCCGGTGCAGCCCGCGAGCGGAGAGCCCTAGGAGCGTCCGAAGAGCGTGCGGGCCGCGATTCTGACGGCGGCGTCATCCGCAGATGCGATTTTCTGCCCGGGCTCGTGGCGCCGCTGGCCGTTGATGCGACAACAGTCGTAGAGGCTGCTCGCTGCGCTGGCTGCACCCCGGCGCGGCGGACGGACTCCAATCTCCTGTTGCTCGGGCGCCGGCGACCATCCTGAGGTTTGCCGGCGCCTTTCTGTTTGCGGCGCGCTGCGGGCTTCGGGGGCGCGCGCTCAGCGTTCGACGCCGCGGGACTACGCCCGTCCCCGCCCCACGGCTCTCAGCCGGCGACGTCGCACCAATCGCCGACAGGATTCGTCTGTGGCGTCGCCAAACGCGCCGTGCGCAGCGCCGAACGCGCCGCGCGCAGCTTGAGGCCCGTCGCAACCAACTCGCCCTGCGCGAGTGCGAGCGCTTGGACGAGCAACGCGCGCAGACGCGCAAGCTCCGCCTCTCCGAGCACTCCCGCGGCCTGCAGCGCCTCGAAGGCGTCGGCGCAGGACTGCGTACGCGCCTGGAGCGCCGAACCATCGAGCGAGGGTCGCGCCAGTTCGTCGAGCAGGGCCGCGAGCTGGCGCTCGCAACGGTCGGCGGCGTGCATGGCCGTCAGCGCGTGCTCACTTCGACGCGCTGCCAGGCGTCGAGCAAGCCGCTCAGCACCTTGCGCACTTCGGGCAGCGCGGCCTTGGACTTCTGGATTCCCGCATCACGCAGGCGCTCTTCGCAGTACAGGTAGAGCTGCTCGAGATTCTCGGCGATGGCCGGAGCGTGCTTGGGATCGAGCGCGAGCCGCAACTCGGCGACGATCGCCTCGCTGCGCGCGAGCAGGTAGAGGTACTGCGCGCTCGACGGGTCGACGCTCTCCGCCTCCGCGCGCTCGAGGAAGCGCAGCGCGCCTTGGTAGAGCATGCGCACCACCTTGATCGGCGGGGCGTTCTCGATCGAAGACTCTCGGTAAGCCGAAGCGGCGTCGCGCGGATTCATCGGGTGGTCGGGCTCGGGGTGGCGTTCAACGGTTGAGGTAGGAGCTCTGGCTCTGGAGACGCGCCATGAGCGATTCGAGCGAGGCGAAGCGCGCCACGAGCTGCGCTTCCATCTTTTCCAGACGTGATTCGCGCTGCTCGATGCGCGAGTCGTAGGTCTTGATGTTGGCCTTGAGCGAGTCGACGCGGCCGTCGAACAGGCCCTTGGTGAACTGGCCCGACGTGTTGCCGTAGCTGCGCACGACGGCGTCGATCGCACGCGCCAGGTCATCGCCGAAGCCGGTGTCCGCGGTGGTGTCGAAGTAGTAGCGGTCCGTGCCGATCGCTGCGCCGTTGTTGTCGAAGCCGTCGCGATCGACGAAGAAATCCGCGAACGCGTCGAGGTCCGCGTCCATCTTCTCGTTCATCTTGGTGTCGTTGATCTTGAGCGTGCCGTCGGCCTGCTGCTCGACGCCGAGCAAGCGCAAGCTGCCGTAGCCCGACGTATCGGCGGCCACTTGCGCCGCGCTCTGCCCGAACAACTGCGTGCGCAATGTGCGCTGGATCGTGCTCAACGCGTTGTCGCCGAACAGCGGGCCGCCGGCGCCCTTCTCCTCGTCGTATTGGTTCTGCTTGGAGATGAACTTGACGACCTCGTTGTAGGCGTCGACGAACTCCTTGATCTTGCCCTTCACGGCCGTCTTGTCGCTCTCGACGGTGAACTGCACGTTCGTGCCCGGCTGGGCGTCGAGCAGCGAGATCGACACGCCGGCGATCACGTCGCTGAAGTCGTTGGTCGTGCGCTGCACGGTCAGGCCGTCGATCACGGCCACCGCGTTCGTCCCGACGGTCAGGTTGTTGACGCTCTGCGCGACGCCCTGCCCGTTCGGCCCCGCTCCGTTGATCGTCAGGCCCGCGACGGTGCTGCTGAGGTTGCTGATGCGGAAGTCGGCGCCGGTGTCTTCGGCCGTCAACACCAATTGCCAGCTCGGCGCCGCGGTGGTTCCCGTGTTGACCACGCTCGCGCGCACCTTGTCATCCGCCGCCGTGTTGATGGCCGACGCGATCTCGTTCAGCGAGGAATCCGCCGCGTCGAAAGCCACGCTGTAGTTCTGGCCGTCGTAGGTGAAGCTCACCGTCTGCCCGTCGACCGTCCCGAGGTCCGTGGTCGGGTCGTTCACGCCGTTGAAGGCCCAACGGTCGGTCGTGGCGAGCGACTGCACCTCGAGCGTGTGCGTGCCCGCAACCGCGGAGCCGCTGGCGCTGAAGTTGGCGATGCCTTGCTCGCTCGCCGTCACCTTGTACGAGAGCAGGCCGCTCAACGTGCCCAGGCTGTTCGCCTTGTTGCGCAGCCCGTCGACCAGCCCGCGGAACGTGCCGATCAAGTCGATCTTCTTCTGCTCGCCGCTCTTGCGGCTCTCGAGCTGCTCGATGGGAATGCGCTCGACCTGCAGCAACGCGCTGATGATGGCGTTGGTGTCCAGGCCGCTGCCCAGTCCTCCGATGCTGATCTGTGACGCCATGGTGCGACTCGTGAAGGCGCTCTCGCCAGAGAGCTGCACGCGGGTTATCGGCGCATCCCCAGCGTGGGGTTAGCCCGAACTCGCGTGCTTCCACCGCGCACGCACCGCGGGCCGGGCGGAAAAGATTTCCCGCCGCCCCGTGGGCTCGCCGTCAGCGCTCAGACTCGCTCGGCGCGCTCCAGCTCCTCCGGCGCCACGTTCTCGCGCACGGCCGCCCGCGCGAGAGCGTGCGACGCAGCCGGCAACGTCGCGACGAGCAGCGCGAGCAGCGCCAGCAACCGCACGGTCCAAGCACTGTCCCACGCCGCGATCGCGGCGCCGACCACGAGCGCTGCGAGAGCGAGCGTCGCCGCCTTGGTGCCGGCGTGCTGGCGCGCGAGCGCGTCGGGCAGCTTCCACAGCCCGACGGAAGCCACGAACAACACGAACACAGCGGCGAGCAGCAGCGCCGCCGCGAGCAGTGAGGCGGGGCTCATTGCCGTTCTCCCGTGTCGCGCGGCGAACGCTGGACCAGCCGCGCCCAGCCGAGTGTTCCGACGAAGCCGACCAGGGCCAGGCCGAGCGCGACGTCGAGGTAGACCGTGCGCGCCGAGGCGAGTGCAGCGACCACGCACAGCGCGATCCCGCCGGCGAAAACGACATCCAACGCGACCACGCGATCGGACTGGGTCGGCCCGCGCAGCACCCGCGCAAAAGCGAGGGCCACAGCGGCGAAGATCGTCGCGAGCAGCGCCGCGAGCAGCCAGGGTGCGATCACGGGGCGGACCTCCCGAACAAGGTGACGAGGTGCGGCTCGAAGTCGCGGCGGATCTGCTCGGCGACGGCCTGCGGGTCCGAGCCGTCGAGCAAGTGCAAGGTCAGTTCGTGGCGCTGCATGTCGATGTCGATCGCGGTCGCGCCCGGCGTCAACGTGACGAGCGCGCCGAGCAGCGAGACGCCAGTCTCCGAGAGCGGCGCGAACTGGAACCGCACGAAGCACGCGCGCGCGCCGGGCCGCGCCGAGAGAATGATGCGCAGCGTCGTCAGCCCAGAGACGAGCACGGCGACAGCGAAACGCACGGACAACACGACGAGAGCGCGCGCCCGCAGGAACCAGTTCGCTTTCACTGCTGGCCTCCTCCACGCAGCGCCAACGCTGCCGCGTCCGCGAACTCGACCAAGGCCTGCGGAGCGAAGCTGATCGAGAGCGTCACCAGGCCCAACAACGCACAGGCTGCAAGCGCCGGACGTTGCTCGGTCGGAGTCGCAGCCGAGTTCGCCTCCACGTGCGCGGGGAGCGGCTTCCAGAACGCTTCGAGCCAGATCTTGGCCACCGAGTAGAGCGTGAGCGCGCTCACCAACAGGGCCACGGCGGCCCATGCGTAGCGCCCGAGCGCCAAGCTCTCGCGCAGCACGAGCCACTTCGCCCAGAAGCCCGAGAACGGCGGAATGCCGACCAGCGATAGCGCGGGGACGGCGAACAGGGCTGCGAGCCACGGCCGCGCCGCGAGCACGCCGCCCGAGCGGCGCAGGTCGTAGCTGCCCGTCGCGCTCGCGACCAGGCCCGCGACCAGGAACAGGTTCGCCTTCACGACGATGTGGTGGACTGTGTAGAAGATCGCGGCCGACGCGCCCGCCGTGGAACCCAGCGCGATCGCGAGCAGGATGTAGCCGATCTGGCTCACGATGTGGAACGCCAGGATGCGGCGCAGGTCCCAGTGGTAGGCGGCGCCGAGCACGCCAGCGAGCATCGTCGCTGCGGCGATCCAACCCAGCGCCGTGGCGAACGCGCCGTCGTAGAGCGTCGGCGCGCGCGGGACCACATCGGCGACGAGGCGCAGGATCGCGTAGGCGCCGACCTTCGTGAGCAGGCCCGCGAACAAGGCCAACAACGGCGCGGGCAACGTCGGATAGGCCGCGGGCAACCAGGAGAACAGCGGAAACGCGCCGGACTTGAGCAGCAGCGCGAGCACGAGCAGGCCGAGCACCGCGCTCAGAGGCGCGGCGGCGACGTGCTCGCTGGCGGAGCGCAGCTCGTCGAAAGCGAGGCGCCCGGTGAGCCCGTACACCATGGCGACGCCGACCAGCAGGAGCAGCGTGCCGAGCAAGTTGAGCGCGAGGTACTTGAGCGCACCATCCAGCTGGCGCAGACGCCCTCCGAGCACGAGCAAGCCGGCGGCGCAGACCAGCATCAACTCGAACCAGACGTACAGATTGAACAGGTCGGCCGTGGCGAACGAGGCCGCGACTCCGGCGAGCAGGCCGTGCACCAGGGGCGCGAGGTAGGGCGCTCGCCGCGGCGCGTCGACGTCGCTCTCGGCGTACAGCAGCGTGGCGAAACCCATCAAAGCCGTCACGAACACCATCAGCCCGCCGAGGCGGTCGATGGCGAAGCCGATGCCGTGTTCGATCGGCCAGGCGCCGAACGCGATGCGCAGCGTCTCGCCAGTGTTGACGCGCTCGAGCAACAGCGCCGCCGCCGCGAGGAAGGCCAGCGAGCCCGCGAAGCTCAGCACGCGCTGCGTGCGCGGGCGAGAGGCCGCGAGCGCGGTGACAAGCGCCGTCACGAGCGGCACGAGCAGCGGCGCGAGCGCTAGCACGGCTCATCTCTCCGGCGGAGCGCTGCAGCGCCGTCCGTCCGCTCGGCGAGTTCGTCGGACTCTTCGGGCGGCTTGACGGTGTCGACCGCGGGCGGCTCGGCGAAGCGCAGCTGCGCCGTGTCGTCCACGCGCGCCGCCTGCATCAGACGCAACACGAGCACCAGCGCGAAGCAGGTCAGTGCGAAGCCGATCACGATCGCGGTCAGCACCAGCGCTTGCGGCAACGGGTTGGCGACCGCACCGAACGCGCTCCGACCTTCCTCGAGGATCGGCGGCGCGCTCGGTCCGAGGCGACCGGCCGCGAGCAAGACGAGGTTGACGGCGCTGCCCAGCAGCGACAATCCGATCACCGCACGCAGCACGTCGCGCGACGTCGCAAGGTACGCGCCCGCCGCGCACGTGACGGCCAGCGCGAGCGCGAGCGCGAGCATCACGCCTGATCCTCCGACGCGTCGAGCTCGAGCAACTCGAGGGCGAGCCCGCCGAGTGCGCCCCAGACGCACAGATAAACCCCGAGATCGAAGAGCAGCACGCTGGACAGGTCGAGCGAGAACACACCCAGCTCGAGCTTCGACCAGGGATGCGTGAGGTACGCTTCGCCGCGCCAGAGCGCCGGCACGCCGCTGGCGACCGTGATCAGCACGCCGAGCACGCCGCAGCGCACCGGCGCACGGAAGGGGAAACGGCGCGCAGCGAGCTCGGCGCCAAAAGCCATCGCGAGCGCGATCGAGGCCGCGGCGGCGACCAGTCCGCCGATGAACCCGCCGCCCGGCTCGTTGTGGCCGCGCAGCAGGATCCATACCGACACGATCAGCGCCAGCACGTACACGCGGCTGCACACGTTGCGCAGCAGCACATCGCCCGCGAACTTCACGCAGCGTTCCTCCCGCGCGCGCCGCGCAGTGCCTGGAGCAGCGGCAGCGCAGCGAGGAACGAGAACAGCACGACCGCGCTCTCGCCGAGCGTGTCGAGCCCGCGGAAGTCGACGATCACGACGTTGACGACGTTGCGGCCGTGCGCCTGCGGAAGAGCCGCGCTCTTGAAGTACTCGCTCGTCGCTGCGTCGAAGGGCTGCGCGGCGACCCACAGCACGAGCGCGGCGATCGCTGCGCCGAACGCGAGCGAGAGCACGGCGGCGAGGGGCCGAACGCGGGGCTCGACGACGCTGCGCAAGTGCGTGACGCGCCGCATGGCGAGCAGCGACGAGGCCACGACGACCACGAACACGGACTCGACCACGAACTGCGTGAACGCGAGATCGGGGGCGCCGCTGAAGAGGAACAGCACCGCGCTCCCGTAGCCGACGAGGCCGCTGGCGAGCAGCAACAAGAGGCGGCTCGTCACGAAGCAGGCCGACAACGCACCGGCGGCGATCAGCGCCGCGGCTCCGGCGTGCGCGAGTTCGGGCGCGGGCAGCGGACCGAGATCTACGCCGTCGGCGCACCACACCGCCGCAGCGATCGGTGCGATCGCGAGCGCCAGGATGAGCGCGACGTACTCGGGCAGCCGACCGTGCTGCACAGCGCGCGTGCAGAACGCCGCAAGCCTGGGAAGTCCGTCCAGCCCGGCGCGGTACAGGCCGGCGAGGGCGAAACGATCGTCGAACAGGCGCCGCTCGAGCAGGCGGTGCAGAGGGTCCCACGCGAAGTACGCCAACGCGCCCAGAGCGAGCGCGAGGGTCGCCGCGGCGAGCACTTCGGAACCGCCCTGGCCGAGCGTGAGTTGCGCGCCCGCGCCGCCGGGCAACATGGCGCCGGCCGCCTGCACGAGCAGCGGTTCGATCAGGCCCGGGAACAGCCCGAACACGATGCCCGCGCAGGCGAGCGCAAGCGGCGGCAACACCATGGCCGCGCCGCCCTCGCGCGCGTCGCAGTGCTCGTTCACGCCAGGGTGCTTCCAGAACACACGCACGGCCGCGACCGCCGCCACCGCGACGGAGAGCGCCGCGACGACACGGTTGGACTGCGCCACGGTCAACAGCCAGGGGAGCGTGTCGCTGCCCGACTTGGCCGCCTTGATCGCGTCCTTGGCGAGGTAACCGAACGACAGCGGAACGCCCGCCATCGAGACGCCGGCGAGCAGCGCCGCAGCCGCCGAGAACGGCAGCGCGTGCCGCAAGCCGCCGAGCCGGTCGATGATGCGCGTTCCCACGGCGTGGTCGACGTTGCCCGCGACGAAGAACAGAGGCGCCTTGTAGAGCGCGTGCGCGAGCAGGAAGGCGACTGTGGCGAGCGCTGCACCCTCTCCGGGCAGCCCGATCAACATGAAGAGCGTGCCCAGCGCTCCGACGGTCGAGCGCGCGAGGATGCGCTTGAGATCGCGCTCGCGCAGCGCCAGCACCATCGCCCAGGTCGCCGTCAGCGCGCCGATGGGCACGAGCGTCAGCGCCCACCCGGGCCACGCTCCGAAGCCGACGTGCAGGCGCGCGAGCAGGTACACGCCCAGCTTCACCATCGTGGCCGAGTGCAGGTACGCCGACACGGGCGTCGGCGCGGCCATCGCGTTGGGCAGCCAGAAATGGAACGGAAACTGCGCGGATTTGGTCATGCAGCCGATGACCAGCGCGGCGAAGGCGTAGGGAAAGAGAGGTTCGCTGACGAGTTCGGGGCCTCGGGCGAGCAACACGGCGAGCGAGTGGCTGCCGCCGAGTTGTGCAAGCAGCAGCAATCCGGCCAAGAGGAACAGTCCGCCCACGCCGGTGATGAACAGCGCCTGCTGGGCGGACTTGCGTGCGTCCTCGTCCTGATAGTTCGTGCCGACCAGCAGGAACGACAGCAGGCTCGTCGCCTCCCAGCACAGGAACAGCAGCAGCACGTTGTCCGCGCTGACGCAGCCCACCATCGCGACCAGGAACAGGGAGAGCTGCGCGAGGATGCGGGTACGTCGCGGGTCGTGGGCCAGATAGCCAGCGGCGTACGTGAACACGCAGGCGCCAACGCCCGTGATGAGCAGCAGCATCAGCGCCGACAGACCGTCGACACGCAGGGCGAACTCGAGCCCCAGCGACGGGGCCCAAGCGCGCGAGAACTGCCAAGGGAACGGGCGGCGCGCGAGTTCGACGAGCAGCAGCGCGAACACAACCCACGCCGCCAGACACACCAAGGCCGCGAAAGCGCGTGAGCCGGTGCTGGGTCGATGGAGCTCGTTGCTTGCGGCGCCCATGTTCTGCGCGCGCACCGTACGTTGCGCCGGCGCAGTCGAGCAATCAGAACCGCCTCGTCGAATTCGAACGCCGACCACGTGCAGCCCGGCGCTGCGCAGCTGCGGTGCGGCGAAAAAAAACGCAGGCCCCACCTGCGCGGGGCCTGCGCTTGCTTTCGACCGGCGGGCGCTACCACACGCCGCCAGCCGCTCTTCTTCCGACCGACCCGGAGGTGGTCGTGCTCTAGCCGATCAACCCAGCAGGCTCAGCGCGAGCGAGGGCTGAACGTTGGCCTGCGACAGCACGCTCACCGCGGCCTGCTGCAGGATCGAGTTGCGCGTCAAGTCGCTCGTTTCGGTGGCGATGTCCACGTCGCGGATGCGGCTCTCGGCGGCCGCCAGGTTGTCGCGCGTGTTGAGGATCGACGAGATCGCGCTCGTCAGGCGATTCTGCGCCGCGCCCAACTCACCGCGCGCCGTGGTGACCGTGTCGATCGCCGTGTCGATCGCGCCCAGGGCCGTCCCCGCGTTCGCGGCCGTGTCGATCGAGGAAGTGTCGATGCCCAGGTTCGACGAGGTCGCGTTGGCGAGGCTGACGTTGATCGTGTCGCCCGAGGCGATGCCGACCTGGATGTCGAGGCCTGTCGTGCTCGCGCCGTCGAGCAAATTGACGCCGTTGAACGACGTTTCGCTGGCGACGCGCTCGATCTCGGTGACCAGCGCCTGGAATTCGGTGTCGAGCGTCGTGCGGTCCGCCGTCGTGAGCGTTCCGTTCGAGGCCTGCACGGCGAGCTCGCGCATGCGCGTGAGGTTGTTGCTCACTTCCTGGAGCGCGCCTTCCGCGGTCTGCGCGAGCGATACGCCGTCCTGCGCGTTGCGGCTGGCGACCGTGAAGGAGCGGATCTGACCGCGCATGCGCTCGGAGATCCCCAGACCTGCGGCGTCGTCGGCCGCGGTGGCGATGCGAAGACCCGACGAGAGTCGAGCGAAGTTGCCCTGGAGGCGGCCGGTTACGGCGCCCAGGTTGCGCTGACTGGTCAGCGCAGCGACGTTGGTGTTGACGCGAAGTCCCATCTTCTTCTTTCCTTGGTTGGTTCCGTAGGGCCAGGGAACCAGGCGGACGGCTGCACGTGGGGCGCGACGTTCACGTCCGGGCGGCGAAAGGCACGCGCTGCTCGGGGTTGGGGTCGAGCCCACGGCGTCAGCTCTGGGGATCCGCCGGGCTCGCACCGGATCACGCGCTTGCTCGAGACTCGAGCTCGTGGCGAGTGGAACCGGCGCCAAAAAGTCACAGAGAACAGTGAGATGGCTCGTGCGCGCGGAGCCCGTCCGGTCCCCGCTCACCCTGCCCCCCCACGCCTTGCGGCGCGCTCTACATCGAGAGCGTCCGCGGGCCTTCTTGACGAAATCCAACTTCCTAGATGGCGACGCGAATGCGGGGCGCGCGCGGTGGTGTTCTGCACGGCACGCAAGCGCGCGCGGCTGCCCTCCGGCGCGTTGGGAAGGCCCTGGCGCGAGCGCTTCGCGAAGAAACTTCCCACCGGCGCGGCGAAGTGCGCACCTGGCGCGAGTTCGCTCGCGCTCGCGCGATCGCGGCCGGGACGCGGAAGCCACGCGCCGGAGTAGCTCCACGGCTGCGCTCGCGAGCAGCGACTTCGCGCACGAACTCGGCGGCGCGTCAGGCTTGGCGAACTCGGCGCGCGAGGCCGCGGCGGCGGCCGATCCAGCGCACCTGCTCTCGAGCGCTTCGCGTCGCGCCAACCCGGCGTCCGACCACGCGGCGCGCCGCCTGCACTGTGGCGCGAAAAAGCAAAGAGCCCCGTCCAGCGCGCGGCTGAACAGGGCTCTTGTGCCTATCCCTTCTTTTGGCCCCCTCAGCCGTCGGGCCGAGGAAGGAGAATGGCTTGGCCGGGCCCCGTGGGAGGGGACGGGGAAACGGGACCCGGCCGTTGCGTGGCTGCGCGGGGATTAGCCGAGCAGCGACAAGGCGAGCTGGGGCTGAACGTTCGCTTGGGAGAGAACGCTCACCGCAGCCTGCTGGAGGATCGAGTTACGCGTGAGGTCCGCGGTTTCGATCGCCACGTCGACGTCGCGAATACGGCTCTCGGCGGCCGAGAGGTTTTCGCGCGTGTTGAAGATCGACGCGATCGCGCTGGTCAAGCGGTTCTGGGACGCGCCCAGGTTGCCGCGAGCCGTCGAGATGTCGTCGATCGCGCTGTCGATCGCAGCCAGCGCGGTGCCGGCGTTGGCGACGGTGTCGACCGACGAGGTGTCGACGCCCAGGCCGCTCGACGTCGCGTCGGCCAGGCCGACGTTGATGACGTCGCCCGAATCCACGCCGACCTGGATGTCCAGGCCCGTCGTGTTCGCGCCGTCGAGCAGCGCCACGCCGTTGAACGACGTCTCGCCGGCGACGCGCTCGATCTCGGTGATCAGCGCCTGAAACTCGGTGTCGAGCGTCGCGCGGTCCGCCGTGGTCAGCGTGCCGTTCGAAGCCTGCACCGCCAGTTCGCGCATACGCGTCAGGTTGTTGCTCACCTCTTGGAGAGCGCCTTCCGCGGTCTGCGCGAGCGACACGCCGTCCTGAGCATTGCGGCTCGCGACCGTGTACGAGCGGATCTGGCCGCGCATGCGCTCGGAGATGCCGAGGCCTGCAGCGTCATCCGCCGCCGTCGCGATTCGCAAGCCCGAAGACAGGCGCGCGAAGTTGCCTTGGAGCCGTCCGGTGACGGCGCCCAAGTTGCGCTGACTCGTCAGCGCGGCAACGTTGGTATTGACTCGAAGTCCCATGTTGAGAGTTTCCTTGGTGTCAGACTGAAGCCGTTGCGATGCAGATCCAAAGCTTCCGCTTCATGCCTCGCGCCGCGGCTTCATCCCGACCGTTGCGGACAGTCCGCACGTGATTCGGAACCGGCGAAGGCTGGATGCTCGGATGAACTTGTGGCGCGGGCGGCACGGCAGAGCGCTCGAGGCTCTGGACCTGCGGCGCGCGCGGGCGCGCGAGCGGGCGACGATGCGCGGCGGACCTGCGGCCCAGGCGCGCGACGGCGCGAGCCGCTCGTCAGCCTTGCAGCAGCGACAGCGCGAGCTGCGGCTGCGTGTTGGCCTGCGCCAGGATCGACACGGCGGCCTGCTGCAGGATCGAGTTCCGCGTCAGGTCGGCGGTCTCGATGGCGACGTCCACGTCGCGGATGCGGCTTTCTGCCGCGGACAGGTTCTCGCGTGTGTTCAGGATCGAGGCGATCGAGCTCGTCAGGCGATTCTGGGCCGCGCCCAGTTCGCCGCGCGCCTCGGTGACCAGGTCGATGGCGTTGTCGATCACCGTCATCACGTTGCCGGCGTTGGCCGCCGTGGTGATGTCCTCGCCGAGGATGTTGAGCGCCGTCGACGTCATGTCGTTGAGCGCGACCTGAATGGTCTCGTTGGCGTTCGTGCCGACTTGGATGTCGAGCGAGGTCGTGCTTCCGTCGAGCAGCGCGACGCCGTTGAACGTGGCCTGACCCGACACGCGGCCGATCTCCGTGATCAGCGCCTGGAATTCCGTGTCCAGGGTCGTGCGGTCCTGCGTGGTCAGCGTGCCGTTGGCGGCTTGCACCGCCAGTTCGCGCATGCGGTTGAGGTTGTTGTTGACCTCTTGGAGCGCGCCTTCCGCAGTCTGCGCCAGCGACACGCCGTCCTGCGCGTTGCGGCTCGCGACGGCGAGCGAGCGGATCTGGCCGCGCATGCGCTCGGAAATGCCCAGACCTGCGGCGTCGTCAGCCGCAGTGGCGATGCGCAGACCCGAAGACAGTCGGGAGAAGTTTCCCGACAATCGACCGGACACGCTGGCGAGGTTTCGCTGCGCCGAAAGCGCCGCGATATTGGTATTTACACGAAGTCCCATTGCTGTCGTCCTTGGTAGCTGAGGTGTTGAGGGACGAGCTCGTTCTCAAGCGCAGAGCGCCAGAGGCGGAGCCCGAAGACACCGCGCGCCTCCCAGCGCGCGGCCGCCCGGCGAGGGAACGCCGGATGGAAGGGGTCCGCGACGCTCGAGTCCGACCGCAGAGGCCGCGCAGCTGTGGCACGAGCGCGCAGGCCTGGCGCTCTCCAGCGTCGGCTCGCGATTGCACGCGCGGGCCGAAGCTCTGGGGGAGAGCGGCGAAGACGGATCGAGGTCGCGGAGCTCGCTCGCCGCGCGCAGCGGAAGCTGCGCATGAGGCGGCGTGCGAGTGAGCGATCGAGGGTTTGCGAAAGAACGCGAGTCGTGGAGGAGCGCCGCGACGCGGCGTGCTGGATCGGGGGAGCGCCTCGCGGCGCCCCCCCACAGCGACGGCCTCCAGGCCGTTTTTCTTTTGAAGAGCTCGTCAGAGCTCGCGTCGCCCGCGCGCTATCCCGAGCGCGCGGGCGACGCTTGGATCACTGCTGCAGCAAGCTCAGGGCGAGCTGCGGCTGGACGTTGGCTTGCGCAAGCACCGAGACGGCGGCCTGCTGCATGATCGAGTTGCGCGTCAAGTCCGCGGTCTCGGTCGCCACGTCGACGTCGCGGATGCGGCTCTCGGCGGCAGCCAAGTTTTCCTGCGCGTTCGTGATGCTCGAGATGGCCGACTGCAGGCGGTTCTGCGCGGAACCGAGCGCACCGCGCGCCGTGGTCACCGCGTCGACGGCAGTGTCGATCGCCGCCAGCGCGGACGTCGCGTTCGCGACCGTCGTGATGTCGAGCGTGCCGAGCGCGAGCGCGGTCGTGCTCGACTCCTGCAGCGAGACGGTGATCGTCTCGGTCTGGTTGATGCCGGCTTGGATGTCGAGCGCGGTGGTCGAACCGTCGAGCAGTTCGACGCCGTTGAACGTGGCGGTGCTCGCGATGCGCGCGATTTCCGCGATCAGCTCCTGGTATTCCGTGTCGAGCGTCTGGCGATCGGTCGTCGTCAGCGTGCCGTTGGCCGCCTGGATCGACAGCTCGCGCATGCGGTTCAAGATGCCGTTCACTTCGTTGAGGGCGCCTTCCGCCGTCTGCACGAGCGAGATGCCGTCCTGCGCGTTGCGCGCAGCCGCGCCGTAGCTGCGGATCTGCGAGCGCATGCGCTCGGAGATGCCCAGGCCGGCCGCGTCGTCAGCGGCGGTCGCGATGCGCAGGCCGCTCGAGAGGCGCTTGAAGTTGCCCTGCAGCCGCGTGCTGACGGCGCTCAAGGAGCGCTGCGCGTTCAGCGAGGCGAGGTTGGTGTTGACCCGAAGTCCCATGGTCGAAAGTCCGTGAAAGGGGTGGTTTGGAGGGGAGTCGCTGTTGCGCCGTCCGCGGGTTCGCCGCCGGCGGCACGTGGAGGTTCTCGGAGGACCTGGGAATCGCTGAAGCTGTTCCTCGTGCGAAAATCGCAACGGCGCGGCGCAGCTCGCACGCCGCGCCGACAGTTCGCGGCCGGGGCGTTCGATGAAGCGGCCTGGATGCCCGACCTCGACCTCTTGTTCCTGCGCGCTTCCGGCGCGGACGACGTGCGCCACGCGGCGCGCGCGACGCAACGCGTGCTGAGCGTGCATGCGGGGCGCGGCGCGGATCTCGAGCGCATCGCCCGCGAGCTGCACGTTCAATCCGCGCGCTCGAATGCCGCGCTTGTCGTATTGAATGGTGCTCAGCTCGACCTGGAAGAAACTGCGCGGCAAGCGTTCGAAGCGGCTCGGCACGGCACGCTGGCGGTGCTCGCCGCGGAGCGTGCGAGCCCTGCGGCGCAGGCGCGTTTGGCTGCGCGCTTGCGGGCCTGGCGCTCGCAGCCCAGCGGCGCCCCGCACGCCGTGCTGATCTTCGAAGCGCCGCCGCGCGACTTGCGCGAAGGCGACCTGCTCGCGCCCGAGCTGTACGAAGCGCTCGACGGGCACTCTCTGCGTGTGCCTTCGCTCGCGGAGCGACGCGAAGACATTTCCACGCGTGTGCGCGGCCTGCTCGAAGCGCGCGGCCACGACCACACGCGTCTGACGGCCAGCGCGCTCGAAGTGCTGGAGCGACTGCCCTGGAACGGCGGCGAACGCGAGCTCGCGCTGTGGCTCGAGCGCGCGCTGCTGCTCGCCGGCGACGGCCCGCTCGAACGCGAGCACGTCGAGCCGCCGAGCCTCGAGCGGGGTCAGGGCGGCGGCCGCGATGACGTGCTGCCGCTGGGCGACCGCAGTTTGGCGGCCGTGGAAGCCGCGCTGATCCAACGCGTGCTCGCCGAGTGCGGTGGAAACGTCAGCCGCTGCGCGGCCGTGCTCGGCATCCACCGCTCGACGCTGCACGACAAGCTGCGCGCGCTGCGGCTGGACTGAGCCCGCCCAGCGGCCGTCTTGCGGCCCCGCGCGGCCACCCCGGAAAAACCGGCCTGCCACGCGCGATTTTCCCAGATGGGAAAAAGCTGCGCTGGCGCGCACGGGGGGTTCAAGGAAAAAGGCGCCGTCGCCGAAGTGGGCTCAGGTTCGCCAGCTGTTCCAGCCGGCCCCCCCCCACCGCACATGACGCCCTCCACCCAGCCCTCGGTCGCGCCGGACATCGGCCTGACGATGACCCAGATCCTGCGCAGTCCGCTCAGCGCGCTGCGCACTTCGATGGAAACGCTCGCGAGCGAGTTCCACGCCGACGACCCGCGCGCCCTCAAGCTCAGCGGCGCGCTCGACCAGGTGCTCTCGATGTCGCACGACGTCGAAGCGTTGATGCAGCTCGCCACCCCGCGCCCGCTGGCCCCGCTGACCTGCTCGCTCGAGGAGATCGTCGAGGCCGCGCTGCGCCGCCAGCGCTACGAACAGCGCTCGCGTGTGCGCCTCGCGCGTCCGAGCGGACCGAACACCCTGCGCGTCGACGGGCCGCTGCTCGCCGATTGCCTGGCGCGCCTGCTCGAGTACGTGCTCGCCACGACGAACGAGACGGTCCTGCTCTCGACGCGCTGCGAAGCGCACTCGGCGACGTTCTCGATCGTCGCGCAACAGAGCACGACCGCGGGTCTCGAGGGCGAACTTCCGCCCAGCCGCCGCGCCGCCCTCGAGCTCGGACTCACGCTCGCGCGCCGCGATGCGGTGCGCATGAACGCCGTGCTCGACGTGCGCATCTGCGCGCAGGACACGACCTGCTTGTCGATCCGCGTCGACGAGGACAACGCCGCCGCGTGACCCGCGCGCGCCCGAGTCATCATGAGCTTCGACCAGTTCGCATCCTCGAACGGTGAGCCGGCCGCCCCGCGGCCCAAGGCGACGCCTCCGCCCCCGGTGGAGACGGACGAGGACCTGTTCAACTTCGACGAGTTGCTCGGCGCGAAGAAGCAGAAGGAAGCGCTCAACGACGAGCTCGACGCCGTGCTCGAGGCGGTCGACGCAGCGAAGGGCAACGTCGCGAGCGAAGTGCCGCGCGCGACCGCGAAAGCGGCCGAACAACCGGCGGCGTCCGCAGAGGCCGCCAAGTCGACAGCGAAGGCCGCACCCGCAGCCACGACGCCGTCCCCTGCAGCGCCCACGCCGGCGGCGAAGCCTGCGCCGAAAGCCGCCGCAGTTGCGCCCGCCGACGGCGGCACGGGCGCTCCGACGCCGACGATCATCCATCAGAAGCTCAGCATGTCGCCCCTGGCGGCCGCGCTGCTGGCCGGGATCGTGCTCGTCAACGTGACGCTGATCGTGGTCGCGTGGACCTCGGTGCAATCGGTCAAACAACTCGTGCTCGACGTGACGCACGACATGGTGGACACCACCAGCGAGCTGCGCGCGGAGTCGACGCGCCGCAACGAACGCACGGCCTTCGAGACCGAGCCGGTGTTCGGCGCGCTGCCCGAGGGCTTCCGCACGCTCGAAGTCGCCAAACAACGCATGGAGCGCGGCGAACACGAGCGCGCCCGCCGCATGCTGTTCGGGTTGCTGTCGGTGATCGACCGCATCGAACAACCGGCGCGCAGCGAAGTCGAGGCGCAGGCTGGTTTCCTGATCGCCGACAGCTACCGCATCGAAGCCCAGGCGAGCCCGATCGTCGGCGGAGGCGTGCGATGAAGCTGCTGCTCGCCGCCGTGCTCGCGCTGGGCGTGGGCGCCAACCAGGACTCGTCGCCCGCCGACGGCGCGCCCGCGAGCGCCGTGACCCGCTGGTCCGTCAAGGTCGAGCGCGAGGACGGCGAAGCGTTCGTCACGGTGCGTGCCGATCAGGATCCGCTGCTGGATGTGCTGCGC
Organism: Planctomycetota bacterium; assembly: GCA_016795325.1. Lineage (GTDB taxonomy): Bacteria > Planctomycetota > UBA1135 > UBA1135 > WYBT01. Next base: position 72,273 of record JAEUHY010000016.1, on the reverse strand, counting down.
GAGATCGCGGCCCAGGCGGAGCTGTCGATCGACGGCGCCGATGCGAGCTGGAGGCGCACGCTCGTGAGCGCCGACTTGCGTCGCCGCCCGCTGCGTCAAGTGCTCGCCTTCTTGCTCGGGAGCGTCGGCTTGCGCGGCGAGGTGCGCCAAGGTGCGCTGCACCTGCGCGAATCGATGGAGCTCGCCGAGAGCGTCGACTCGCTGCGCGAAGCCGCGATGGCGAGCTACCTGCGCGTGCTGCGCGACTTCCCCGAGCACCCGCTCGCCGACGACGCGGTGCACAGCCAGGCGCTGATCGAAGAGCAGCGCGAGCGCTACGCCGCGGCGCGCGCCAACTACGAGTCGCTGATCGAGCGTTACCCGAGCTCCGAGCTGGTCCCCCAGTCGATGTTCAAGAGCGGCACGCTGCTGATGCGCGAAGGCGCGTGGCAAGACGCCGCGCAGCGCCTGTCCGACCTGCTGCGGCTCGAGCGCGAGCACGAGTTCGAACCGCGCGCGCGCCTCGAGCTCGCGTTCTGCGTCGCCGAGCTCGGCAACTTCGAGCGCGCGCTGTACATGGTCGACGCGCTCGAGAGCATCGAAGAAGCCGTCGACGTCGACGACGAACGCCGCCGAGCCCACGTGCGCATCAAGGCGCTCGCCGGCCTGGGCCAGGGCCGCGAGGCGCTCGCCCTGCTCGACGAGGTCGACCGTCGACTGGGTTTCGCGACCACCAAGCGCGAGTCGCTCGCGCTGCGCGCTTCGGCGTCCGAATCCGCCGGCCTGCGCGACGAAGCCGCACGCGCCTGGCTCTCGTACGGCCGTCTCGCGGACGGCGCCGAGCGCGCCAAGGCGTACTCGCGCGCCGCGCGGCTCGCACTCGACAGCGGCGACGAACTCGCCGCCCTGTTCGTGGCCCAGCTCGCCAAGCGCGAAGGCCTCGAGCTGCCCGAGTTGACGCGCGAGGCCCGCCAACGTCTGGCGCTGGACGAAGCCGACCTCGCGTCGGCCACGACGGTGCAACGCCTGGCGCGCGCCGAACGGCTGTACAGCTCGGGATTGCGCGGCGAAGCGCTCAAGGCGCTCCAAGCGATCGAACCGCTCACGCCGGCGCTCAGCCCCGAAGACCAACTGCGCTTCCAGCGCGTGTACGCGCAGACGCTCGCCGCCGAACTCGACGTCGACGCGGCCATCTCGTTCCTGCGCACTGCGCTGCCCACCGTGCAAGACCCGCAGGCGCGCAAAGAGCTGTACCTGCTCGCGGCGGACCTGCTCGAACAGGCCGGCCGTGTCGCCGACGCCATCGAAGCCTACCGAGGAAAGATCTGATGCTGCGCTTCAACTTTGCCATCAACGCCGCCCTGGGAACGTTGCTCGTGACGCCCGCGCTCACGCTCGGCGTGCAGCACAACGACAGCCTCGAGGCGACGCTCAAGCGCACGGTCGCGTCGCTGGAGGAGCTCGGTCGCATCGAGCGTCGGCTGCGTGAGCGCGATCCTTCGGCGATCGCCGACGCGGTCAACGCGACAGAGCCCGCGCTCGCCACGAGCAACGGCGACGGCTCGGCGCGCGACGCGGCGCTCAGCGACCTGCGCGGCGTCGTGTCCAAGCTGCAGGGCGAACTCGACGAGCTCGAGAACAGAGCCACGCCGCATCAACTCACGCAAGTGGCGCGCATCCCGACGCTGGACGTCGCGCCGGAGAGCCTGCAGCCGACGAAGGCCGAGCTGACCGTCGGCCTCGACGACACGTTGCGCCGCCGCCTGGGCGAGCGGCCGCGTCCGCTCATGGTCGACACAGCGCGCAGCGTCTCGACCAGCACCGAACAACTCTCGTCCAACGCCAAGACCGCCTTCGAGAGCGAGAGCTACGCGGCCGACGCGCTGCGCCTGGGCCGCGCGCACTACCGTCAGGGCGAGTACGACAAGGCCCTCGCGGCGCTCGAGAGCGGCCAGGACGCCGAGTCGCTGTACTGGAAGGCGCGTTGCCTCGAGAAGCTCGGCCGCGAAGCCGACGCGATCAAGGCGTACAACGCGGTGATCGCGCTGCCGGACGGCGGCTACTCCTCGCAGCGCGCGAAGGAAGACCTCGAGTTCCTCGAGTGGCGCATCGCCTTCCAGAAGACGCGCGCGCAGAACACGAACGGTTCGGCAGGCGCAGGAGCGAGCAAGCCGTGAGCCGCGCCGCCGCCCAACGCGCGCCGACTGCGGCGCGCACCGAATCGGAGCTCGACCACGCCGTGCGCGAGCTGACGACGCTCGGCGCGAGCCTGGCGCGCAGCTACCACTCGCTCGAAGAGCGCGCCCAACGCGTCGAGAGCGAGCTGGCCGCCGCGAACCGCGAGCTCGGCCGCAAGGTCGAACAGCTCGACGCGGTCACCGCCGAACTCGAGGCCGTGCTCGACGCGCTTCCGACCGGCGTGGTCGTGCGCGATGCGCGCGGTCGGATCGTGCGCGTCAACGACGCCGCACTCGGAGTGCTGGGCGCGCAGCGCGAGCAGTTGCTCGGCAGCGCTCAACCGCTGCTGGGCGCCGCTCCCGCGAGCGACGGCTGGCGCCAACACGAATGGCTGCGCGACGACGGCGTCCGTTCCATCGTGGCGCGGCGCTGCTCGAGCATCCGCGGCGGAGCGCACGCCTCCGCTCGGGCTCAGTCGGTCGAAATCCTCGACGATCGCACGCAGCTGGTCGAGCTGTCCGAGCGCATGCACGCGCTCGACAAGCTCGCTGCGCTGGGCGACATGGCGGGCGGGATCGCGCACGAGCTGCGCAACCCGATGAGCGCGGCCAAGGGCTTCGCCGACCTGCTGGTGAACAAGCTGGCGCACGACGATGCGGCGCGCCTGTGGGCGGAGCTGATCGTGCAGGGCGTCGACGAAGCCAACGCGATCCTGACCAGCATGATGTCGCTCGCCAGCCCCGAGAAGCTGGTGCTCGAGACGATCGAACCCACCGAGCTGGTGAACGACGCCGTCGCCATGGCGCGCCGCGATGCGCACATCGCTGCGGAGGATCACCGCTGGACGATTTCGAGCTCCGTCGCCGCGCCGGCGTTCGGCGGCGACCGCATCAAGCTGCGCCAAGCGCTGCGCAACCTGATCGCCAACGCCCTCCAAGCTCAGCCGCACGGCGGCGCGGTGCGCGTCGAAGCGCTGCAAGTCGAGGGCGCGCTCGAGATCCGCGTGCACGACGCCGGACCCGGAATCCCCCGCGCGCTGAGCCAGCGCGTGCTCGAACCGTTCTTCACCACGCGCGCCGAAGGCACTGGCCTGGGCCTGGCGCTCGTGGATCGCATCGCGGCGCTCCACGGCGGCCGCGTGCGCATCGAACCCGACCAAGGCCCGCTCGGCGGCGCCTCCATCGCCCTGGTGATCCCCACTCGCCCCAACCTGTCCTGAATCCACTCATGTCGATCCACAAGATCCTCGTCGTCGACGACGACAACCTGTCCCGCCAGTTCCTCGTCGAGGCCGTCAAGAGCCTGGGCTACCAAGTGTGCATCGCTCGCGATGGCGCCGAGGGCTTCGAACAAGCGCGCCGCGAAGCGCCCGACCTGGTGCTCACCGACCTGCGCATGCCGGGCGCCGACGGGCAACAGCTCGTCGAACGCATCGCCACGGAAATCCCCGGCCTGCCCTGCGTCGTGATCACGGCGCACGGAACGGTGGAGAACGCCGTGCGCGCGATGAAGAGCGGCGCGGCGGACTTCCTGATGAAGCCCTGCACCGCGGACACGCTCTCGCTGGTGTTCCAGCGCGTGCAGCGCGCGCGCCGGCTGGAGCGCGAGAATCAGTACCTGCGCAGCGAAGTGATCGGCGACGCGAACAACGTCATCGCCGAGAGCGCGCAGATGCAGGAGACGCTGCGCTCCGCGCGGCGCATCGCCAAGTCCAAGGGCACGGTGCTGATCACCGGCGAGAGCGGCGTCGGCAAGGAGCGGGTCGCGCAGGTGATCCACGCCGAGTCGACGCGCGCCGCGGGTCCGTTCATCCGCGTGAACTGCGCGGCGCTGTCCGAGACCCTGCTCGAGAGCGAGCTGTTCGGCCACGAACGCGGCGCGTTCACCGGCGCGCACAAACAACGCGAAGGCCGCTTCGAACTCGCCGACGGCGGCACCCTGCTGCTCGACGAGATCGGCGAGATCAGCCCCAACCTGCAGGCCAAGCTGCTGCGCGTGCTCGAGGAAGAGGAGTTCGAGCGCGTCGGCGGCACGAACACGATCAAGGTCGACGTGCGCGTCGTCGCCACGACCAACCGCGACTTGGCGGCCGAGGTCAAGGCCGGCCGCTTCCGCGAGGACCTCTACTATCGCCTGCACGTCCTGCCGATCCACGTCGCGACGCTGCGCGAGCGTTCGAAGGACATCCTGCCTCTGGCGCGCTTCTTCGCCTCGACGTACGGCCGCCAGAACGGCGCCGACAACGTGACGCTCTCCACGGCCGCCGAACAGCGGCTCATGCAGTGGTCGTGGCCCGGCAACGTGCGCGAGCTCGAAAACGTGATCCAGCGCGCCGTCGTGCTGCGCCACGGCGCCACGCTCGAGCCTGCGGACCTGCAGTTCGGCGCCGCGAGCGGCCCGGTCGGCGTGTTGCCCGGCGGACCGCAGAACGCGCCGGTCAGCGCCGCCTCGCTCGCCAACCGTCCGCTCGCCGACATCGAACGCGAAGCGATCCTCGAGACGCTCGCTTCGACCGGCGGCAACAAGACGGAAGCCGCGCGCCGCATGGGCGTCTCGGCGCGCACGCTGTCGAACAAGATGAAGCTCTGGCGCCAGCTCGGGCTGGTTGCGTGAGGCGCCCATGAACGTGGACGCCAACAACGTCGGGCTGCTGGTGCGCTTGATGAGCGCGGCCACCGAGCGCGGCAAGGTCATCGCGAACAACGTCGCGAACGAGTCCACGCCCGGCTACAAGCGCCAGGTGTTGAGCTTCGAGGAGCAGCTGCGCACGGCGCTCGACTCCGGACAACGCGACCTCGCGCAAGTGCAACCCCAACTCGTAGAGGACACGCTGACTCCTGCCGGCAAGAACGGCAACAACGTCAACCTCGAGCTCGAGCTCAACGCCGGCCGGCAGAACCGCCTGCTGTACGACACCTACGCGTCGATCCTTCAAAGCCACTTCGAGATGCTCCGCACGAGCATCGAAAGCGGACGGTGATCCATGGAAGGCGTATCCAAGCTCTTCTCGGGGATGCGGATCGCGGCGACCGGCATGTCGGCCGAGCGCATCCGCATCGACACGGTCGCGCGCAACATCGCGAACTCGACGGTCACGCGGACGGCCGAAGGCGGCCCGTACAAGCGACAGGTCGTGGAGTTCGAGCCGATTCTGCTGCGCCAGGCCGACGGGCGCGACGTCAACGCGGGCGTGCGCGTGCGCGGCGTGACGAACGACGAGATCTCGAGCTTCGAGCGCATCCACGACCCCGGTCATCCCGACGCGGACAAGAACGGTTGGGTCACGTACCCGAACGTGAACGCCACGCGCGAGATGGCGGACCTCATCACGGCAGTGCGTGCGTACGAGGCCAACATCGACGTGCAAGAGAACTTCGTGCGCATGGCCGATCGCGCCCTGCGGCTCGCGCAGTGATTCCTGAACCCGACCACGAGTAACCCACTCCGACTTCCATGATCCGCGGCGCTGGACAAGGCAACGCACTGACGAATGCGGCTCTCGAAGCCGCGTTGCGCTCGCTGCAGGCGAACGCGCAACGCATCGAGGGCGCGTCCGCAGAGATTGCGGCGCTCGACGCGCAGCCTTCGGGTTCGCCCGCGTTCACGGAAGTGCTCCAGGCCGGCGTGCGCCAAGCCGATCAGGCCGCGCGCACGAGCGAAGTGCTGCCCCTGGACATGCTCGCGGGCAAGGTGGGCGACTTCCATGAAGTCGCCGCCACGCTCAAGCAGTCCGAATTGATGTTCAAGTTCAGCCTCGAGGTGCGCAACAAGCTCATCGAGGCCTACCGCGAAACGATGCGGATGACGGTCTGAGCTAACGCATGAACCTCGACTTCCGCGGACTGTTGGATCAACTGGCGAAGGCCCCGGGCCGCGCCAAGCTGTCGCTCGCCTTGAGCGTGCTGGCGATCGTCGCCGCGCTCGCGGTCGGCGGCTATCTGTCCGGACAGCCGCACTACACCACGCTGTACTCCGAGCTCTCCGACCACGAACGCGTGGCGGTGGAGAAGGCGCTCGCCGGCGCGGGCGTCAGCTTCCGCGTGAGCCCGTTCCCCGGCCCTTACGCCATCTACGTCGACGACAAGCAGTACGACCAGGCGCAGATCGCCGTCGCGCTCGCCGAGGCGCTCAAGCAGCCCGCCTCGGGCATCGACGCGAGCACCGGCGGCGCCGCCACGATCTTCATGAGCGCTGGCGAGCGGGCGCAGAGCATGCAGAAGCGCGAGTGGCAGGAAGCCGAACGCCTGCTCGAGCACCTCGACTTCGTCGCCGATTCGACGGTCACGACGTCGATGCCGGAGAGCTCGCCGCTACGCGCCAAGAAGCCCGTGATGGTTTCGGTGGCGCTCGAGCTCAAGGGCGCGCTGGGCCTCGAGCCCGAGCAGGCGCGCAACGTGGCCAAGCTCGTGATGTACCGCTTCGGCGTTCCCGCCGAGAACGTGATGATCACCGACGCCGCCGGTCGCACGCTGTACGACCCGGCCTCGCTCGAGGACTCGAGCCGCGACGTGCGCACCCTGTTCGAGCACAGCTCGAACTACGACACCGCGCTCGAGACCAAGGCGCTGCAGGCGCTCGAGAAATCCTACGGACCTGGCAAAGCCGTCGTGACGGTCACGTCGCAGTGGAACTACGACCAGAGCACGACCATCGACGACAAGCTCGACCCCGAGGCAGTCGCCGTCGAAACCGAGTTGCGCAGCACGAACTCGCCCAGCGGCTCGAACAGCGGCGTGGGCGGTGCGGCGGGCGTGGCGAGCAGCGTCGCGGGCTTCGGCAACGAAAACGCAGCGACGGGAAGCACGCCTTCGGGCGCCGCGTCCAACGCGGCGACGACCAAGGACGAGCGCAAGGTGTTCCAGGCGTCGCGGCAGCGCACCCAAACGGTGCGTTCGACGCCCAAGCTGGAGCGTCTGTCCGTCTCGCTCGTGCTCGACGAGAGCCTCGGCGCCAAACAGCAAGAGATCCAACGCATCGTCGAGGCCGCGGTCGGCTTCGACAAGCAGCGCCAGGACGTCATCGGCGTCACGACGACGGCCTTTGTCACCGAGAAGCCTGAAGAGACGGTCGGCGAAGAGGGCGAAGCAGCCGAGGGCGTCGCAAGCACGGACGAAGGCCCCAGCCGCATGCTCGAGATGCTGCTGGAGCGCGGCGTTGAGATCGCCTCTGCGCTCGTGTTCCTCTTCCTGCTGATCACGAGCCTCAAGGGCTCGAAGAAGGGCGGCGCCGCGAACGCAGCGTCCGGCTCAGCGGCGGCGGCCGGCGCCTCGGGCGGCGGCGGCGCGCGCAGCGCCGGCGGCGCCGGCGGCGAAGCAGGCGATGCGTCCGTGGACCCGGAAGTCCTGGCGCGCGCACAGATCGAAGAGCTCGTGCGCACCGATCCGCGGCGCGTGGGCGAAATCCTCTCTCGCTGGATCGACGAAAAGTCGACGGCCAAGGTCTGATCCATGGCAGGCAAGCGCGAAATGAGCGGCGCCCAGCGGGCGGCTGCCTTCCTGATGAGCCTCGACAAGGAGGCCGCTGCGAACGTGCTCAAGAGCATCGACGAGCGCGTGATCGTCGAGCTCGTCGAGGCCATGGGCCGACTCGAGCCCGAGATGACCGACGCCGAGTCGATCAAGAAGGTCGAGAAGGACCTGATCAAGACCCTGCGCAAGCCCAAGTCGGCGCGCGTGCGCTCGGACGCCGAGCTGCACGCGATGCTCGAACAAACGCTCGGCAAGCAGCAGGCCTCGGTGTTGTTCGACAAGATCCAACAGCGGCTGCTCCACGAGCGGCCGTTCCTGGCGATCGAGAACCAGCCGGCGGAGTTCATCGCCAAGGCGCTGAACGCGGAATCCGAACCGGTGGTCGCGCTCGTGATCGCCCACCTCGACCCCTCGCTGTCCGCCGAAATCCTCGGCCAAATGGAGGCCGAGCGGTCGCTGGCGGTGGTCAAGCGCATGGCCAGCCTGATCCCGCCGAGCTTCGAGACGCTGGTCGCGATCGCGCAGGACCTCGACGCACGCGTGCGCGAGATCGCGAACGGCCCGGTGCCGCCCAATCCCTCCGCGCGGCTGCGCACCATCGCCGAGGTGCTGAACTTCTCTCAACCGCCCGTCGAGAAGGGCGTGCTCGAGGGACTCGCCAAGGACGACGCGAAGATGGCGACCGAGATTCGCGAGTTCATGTTCACCTGGGACAACCTCGCCGACCTCGACAAGCGCGCGATGCAGAAGGTGCTGGCGTCGATCGACACCAAGACGCTGGCCATCTCGCTCAAGGGCAGCGCGGCGCCCGTCGAGGAGAACATCATGAACAACCTAAGTTCGCGCGTCCGCGACATGATCAAGGACGAGCGCGAGACCGCGGGTCCGATGTCGATGGCCGACGTGTTGACGTCGCGCAACGAGATCATGAAGGCGGTGCGCACGCTGATGGAGTCGGGCGAGTTCCGCCCGGCGCGCGCGGGAGAAGAACTTGTCACCTGAGCGCACCACTAGCTTGCTCAACGCAACGCTGCACGCGGCGCCGAGCCAAGCGCGGATCGTCGAGGGCGACCTCGACGCCGCGCTCAACCGGCGCCTCCAAGCTGCGCTGCAGTCCGGCGTCGCCATCGGACGCGCCCAGGACCGCGACCGCGCCGCGCGAGCCCTCGACGCCGCGTGTGAGCGCCTGGACAAGGCGCGTGAGACCGCCGCCGCACAGCTGGCCAAAACCGCCGTCGAATTGGCGGTCGAGATCGCGCGCACGATCGTGCGCTCGGAGATCGACAGTGGCCGCATGGGCCTCGAGCAGATGGTCCGCGAGGCGCTGCACGCTTCGGGCGTCGGCCGCGCCGCCTGCGTGGTCCACCTCAATCCGAACGACGCCGCGGCGCTGGCGGACGTGAAGTTCCGCGCAGGCACGCAGATCGAGTCGGATGACGCCGTGCAGCGCGGCGACGTGCATGTCTCCACGCCCCAGGGCCTGCTGGTGCGCGAAGTCCACGATGCGCTGCGCTCCGTGCGCGAGCGCTTGCTCGCGGAGCTGGCCCCATGATCGACCTCGAACGCGCGCGCGCCACGATTCGCGACGCCGCGGCCCCGCACTACCGCGGTCGCGTCGAGATCGTCTCCGGCGTGCTGGTCGAAGCGGTCGGCGTCCCCGCCGCGATCGGCGAGCTGTGCCGCATCCAGCGCGGCGACTCGAGCGTGAACGCCGAAGTCGTCGGCTTCCGCGGCCCCAACACGCTGCTGATGCCGCATGGCGACATCGCCGGCATCGCGCCGATGCAGCGCGTGATCGCACTCAAGCGCCCGTTCAGCGTTCCCGTGGGCGAGCATCTGCTCGGCCGCGTGCTCGACGGCTTCGCCCACCCGCTCGACGGACTCCCCGCTCCGAGCCAGAACGAACTGCGCCCCGCGCGCTCGAACTCGCCCGACCCACTCGACCGCGCGCCGATCGACCGCGCGCTGCAGACCGGGGTGCGCGCCATCGACGGAATGATCACGCTGGGCCGCGGTCAGCGCGTGGGCGTGTTCGCGGGGTCGGGCGTCGGCAAGTCGACGCTCCTCGGCCAGGTCACGCGCGGCAGCGACGCCCAGGTGATCGTCGTGTGCCTGGTCGGTGAACGCGGCCGCGAAGTGCGCGCGTTCCTCGACGAAGTGCTCGGCGAAGAGGGCCGGCGCAAGTCCGTCGTCGTCGTCTCCACCTCGGATCGGCCGCCGATCGAGCGCTTCATGGCCCCTTTTGTGGCCGTGACGATCGCGGAGTATTTCCGCGACCTCGGTCGCGAGGTGTTGCTCGTGATGGACTCGGTGACACGTTTCGCGGCCGCCTCGCGTGAAATCGGCCTCGCGGCGGGCGAACCGCCGACCGTGCGCGGCTTCCCGCCGAGCTTCTTCGCGACCGTGCCCAAGCTCGTCGAACGCATGGGCCGCACGCACAAGGGCTCGATCACCGGCCTGCTCACGATCCTGCTCGACGGCGATGACGTGAACGACCCCGTGGCGGACACGCTGCGCGGCTTGCTCGACGGACACATCGTGCTCTCGCGCGACCTCGCCCAACGCGGCCACTATCCGGCGATCGACGTGCTCGCGAGCTTGTCGCGTCTGATGCCGTCGCTCGCGGCGCCCGCCGACATGGCGAACGCCAGCGTGCTGCGCGAGTTGCTCGCTTCGTGGCGCGAAGGCCGCGACTTGATCGAGATCGGCGCCTACAAGGCGGGCAGCAACCCGCGGCTCGACGCCGCGGTGCGGCTCAAGCCCGCTCTCGATCTGTTCTTGAAGCAGGGCGTGCGCGACGCGACTTCGCTCGCCGACACGCGGCAGTTCATCGCACGCATCGCGCAGTCGGCGAATGCGCCTGCGGCGGCGGCGACGGAGAGCAAGAAGTAGTAGGGCACGTCCATGGCGCGCTTCAAGTTCAAGCTGGACCGGCTCCTGCGGGTCCGCGAAGTCAGCGAGGAGCTGGCGCGCGCGGAGCTCGGCAGCGCCGAGCTCGCTGCGCAGCGGGCGCGCGAGGGACTCGACGGCGCGCGCGCGGATCTGCTGCGCGCCGAGCGCGAGTTGATCGAACTGCGCACGCGCGATGGCGCGCTCGCAGCGCTCGCGGCCGAGAAGACGCTCCCAGCGCTGCTCCAACGCATCGCGCTGCGCCGCCAACGCGTGACCAGCGCCGAGGCCGCCGCGACCGCAGCTCGCAACGACTGGCAAGCGCGCCGCACCGATGTGCGCGCCCTCGAGAAGCTCGAAGACCGCGCGCGCGAAGTGTTCGCCGTGCAAGAACGAGAGCGCGAGGACCGCGCTCTGCAGGAGACCATCGAACGGCGCGCCGCCCTCGCTGCGCGCACGCCGTCAAGCTCGGAGACGCAAGCATGAAAAAGGGACTCAAGATCGGACTCATCGCGGGCGGCGGACTGCTCGCGTTCTCGTTCGCCTATGTGACCTTCGCGCTCGTGCTCGGCGTGCAGCCGCACGAGATTCCGCTCGTCGGCAAGGCTTTCCCGGCGCCTGCCGAACCGGAGAAGGAGAAGACGCCGACAGCGCCCGCTGGGACCAGCGAGCCCAGCGAGCCCAAGCCCGCCGTACAGACCGCCAGCGTCGGCCTGCTCGACGTGTTCCAGGTCGAGTCGCCGTACTCGGCCAAGGAACTCGAGACGCTCGTCGCCGACCTCAAGCGCAAGAGCAAGGAGTTCGACCAGCGCATGCTCGAGCTCGGCGAGCGCGAGCGGCGCGCGGCCGAGCGTTCGGAGTTCCTCGACGAGCAGTACGCGCAGCTGCAGCGGCTGCGCACCGGACTCGAGGAGTGGGAGAACGAGCTCGAACAGCGCCAGGCGGAAGTGCAACGCAACGAGAAGGCGCGTGCGGAACGCGAAGCGGAAAGCTGGGCGAAGCTCGGCAAGCTGTTCGCCGAGGGCGATCCCGCCGACCAGGGCAAGAAGCTCGCGAACTACACGCCGGAGCAGGCGGCGCGCATCCTCGTGACCATGAAGCCGGCGCGCGCCAAGGAGTTGCTCGACAACGTCGGCGCCGACAAGTGGAAGGAGTTCGCCGACGCGTACCGCATGGCGGGCGACGGCGGCAACTGACCCCAAGCGGTCGCACGAATGGGACGGCCTTCGCGCCCCCGCGCCATCCCGGCGCGGACGGCCGCGGGGGCCGTCAAGCATTCAGGAGTTCCGTCCGATACCCGCGGGGAGATCCGCACCAGGCAAGCGCACGCATATGGACATCACAACGGTCGTAGGCATGGCCATGGCCATGGGGCTCCTGTACTGGTCCCTCGCCATGGGAGGTGACGTATCGCTCTTTTGGGATACGCCCTCCGTGATCATGGTCATCGGCGGCTCGATCGCGGTCACGATCGTCAGCTACCGCCCGGCCGACCTCAAAGGTCTGACCAAGATCATGATGCGCACGTTGCTCTTCAAGCTGCCGACGCCGCAGCAAGAGATCGAACGCATCATCACGTACGCCAACCTGGCTCGTAAGGAGGGGCTGCTCGCCCTCGAAGCCAAGCTTCAGGAGGTCGACGACAAGTTCTTCGCCAAGGGCATCCAGCTCGTCATCGACGGCTTTTCTGCCGACACGGTGCGCGACATCATGGACCTGGAGCACAGCTTCCAGCAGCAGCGGCACTCGCAGGGCAAGAAGATGCTCGACACCATCAGCACGATGGCGCCGGCGTTCGGAATGATCGGAACGCTGGTGGGTCTGGTGCAGATGCTCGCCAACATGTCGGACCCCTCCGCGATCGGCGCGGGTATGGCGGTCGCGTTGCTGACCACGTTCTACGGCGCGGTCATCTCCAACGTCGTGATGACGCCGCTGTCCAACAAGCTCGACCTGCGCTCCAAGGAGGAAGCTCTCCTGCGCAACTTGATGGTCGAGGGCATCGTCGCGATCCAGTCCGGCGAGAAGCCTCAGCTGATCAAGGAGAAGCTGAAGGGCTTCCTGCCTCCCTCGGTGCGCGAGAGCGTCGCAGCTTGAGACTGCAGGCAGCTCCATGGGCAAGCACGACGTCGCCGAAGATCCGCCGCAGAGCGCGCCGGAGTGGATCGTCACCTTCACGGACATGATTTCCTTGTTGGTGACGTTCTTCATCATGCTGATGAGCTTCTCGACGATGGAGCCGGCCAACAAGGCCGTGATCCAGTGCGCGTTCGGCGAGAACATGGGCGGCATCGTCGAGAGCAATCGCGCCACGAGCGCGGTGAAGGCGCCGCCGCGCGATCAGTTGACCGCAACGCACCCGTTGCGCGGCGCCGACCGCGCGCACACGCGACCTCCCGAAGAATTGCCTGAGAATCTCGAGGAGATGGGCCAGAAGCTCACCGACGAGCACATCCCGATGGAGTTCGCGGCATCCTCGGACGGGCTCGAGATCCGCTTCGACGAGCGCGCCGGGTTCGCGCCGGGCTCCGCCGAAGTGAACCCGGTGCTGCGACAATCCTTGGTCGAACTCGCGCGGGTGATCACGCACTACCCCCACTTGGTGGTTGTCGAAGGGCACACCGACGACGCTTTCTCACCGACGCCGACGTATCCGACGAAGGAGCAACTCTCGCTCGCACGGGCGGCGAACGCGGCGCAGATCATGCTCGCCTCCGCCGACATGGGCCGCGACCTTCTGCAGATCTCCGGCGCGGGTTCGCGCGCGCCGCTTGCGCCGAACGACACTGCCGCTGGCCGCAGCAAGAACCGCCGTGTCGTGGTGAAGATCCTGGCGTTGAGCAAGGCGCGTGCGCGCGTGCTGCAGGCCGAGCACGCCGAACGCAAAGCCGAGGAGGCGAAGCGCTGAGCGCTTCGACACCGTCGTGGCGGCCGAGTTCAAGGAAGATCCCAAGCCGGGCGTCCCGCTCTGGCTCGTGTCGTTCGGCGACATGATGACCAACGCTCTGACGTTCTTCATCTTGATGGTTTCGATGGCGCATCAGCGCGACTACGGGCTGATCGCAGCCGGGCTGGGGTCGTTCGTCGTGGCGCTCAAGTCCCACGGCATGCCCGGCCTGATGAGCGAATCCGAGAAGGCCGAGATTTTCAATGAGTTCCGTCAGCGCTTCAACCTGCCTCCCGAGCCGGATCCGTCGCGGCGCGAGGCGCACACCGACGCGAGCGAACTCGAATTGATCCGCGCCGCCGCGGCCAAGGCGCTCGCGCCGCACGACGAGTTGCTCCAACCCAACGTGGCCGTCTTCGCACCCGGATCGTCGACGCTCGCTCCAGAGTCGAAGGCCTACCTCGACAAGCTCGCCGACACGCTCCGCCCGGCCAAGATGCAGGTGCTCATCATCGAAGGCCACGCGCTCGACGGTTCGAGCGCGCGCACCAGCAACCACGCGCTGGCGCAGGCGCGCGCCGACGTCGTGCGCGAGTACTTCGTCAACGAACACGAGTTTCCCAGTGCGCGCGTCGAGGCGCGCGCGTGGCTGGTCGAGATCGAGCCCGAGGGCGACGGCACGCGCTGCGTGGACGCGCGGCTCGTCACACCGGCTCGCAAGGACTCGTGAGGCGCCAAGGAACCCAAGGAACACACCCATGGCCGACGCCAAAAAAGACGACAAGAAGGACGACAAGGCCGCGCCGGACCCCGCGGCCGCGGCGAAGAAGCTCAAGCTGCTCATTGCGGGCGGCGCCGTGGGAGTGCTCGCGCTGGCTTTCGTCGCCGCCACGATGGCTGTGCCGAAGGAAGTCGTGAAGCCCCAGTTGATGGGCCCCTACGTGGCCCCACTGACGCCGAGCAAGCTGCAAGTGAACCTCAGCGACGGCCGCGGCTACTTGGTGCTTTCGCTCAACGTGAAGTACGAGGCCTACGCGCCCGACTACGTCCCGACGCGCACGGCCGACCCTGTGTGCAATGCCGAGTTGAAGGACCAACTCGTGGCCATTTCGTCGGCGAAGTCGCGCCAGGACATCAACGACAAGGTGCTCAAGCCTGTGTACCTCGAGGAGGTTCGGCAGGCGGTCGAACCGCTCCTGTTCCCCGTGCACTTTGGTACGGCCGCCGGACCGAGCGACCACGACGTTCCGTCCGGCGTCGGACCTGGCGAGACGACGCCTACGTTCCGTGGGCTCTTCGAAGACCACAAGCTCACGGTCGACAACGTCGAGAAGAAGATCGCGCTCGACGATGGCGAACCGGTCGCCTTCACGGGCGAGGAGCGCGACCTCGCGGTCTCCAGCTCGGCTGGCATCGTCTATCTGAACGTCACGGGCTTGGTTCCCGAGTTCAAGGGTGAAGTGCAGGTCGGCGTGAAGGGCCGCGTCAAACGCATCCTGCTGGCGGAACTCCTGACTCAGTGATTCGTGCCTGAGCGAACTCATCGTGAGCAGCAACCTGAGCGCGGAAGAAGCAGCGGCCCTTGCGGCTGCGCTGCCTGGAGCGAACGCGGCGGCGAAGTCCGCCAGCGTCGCCCCGCGTCAATTCGACCAGCCACTGCGCCTCTCGGCGGGCGACCTCGAGAGCGTGCGTGATCGACTGCGCAAGGCGCTCAAGGACGTCGAGCGTGACCTTGCAGCGCCGCTGCGTTCGTCTGTGAAGCTCGAACTCGTGGACGCATCGGAGGTGAGCGCCGAGGGACTTGCCTCCGCACAACAGCTCCCGTTCGCTGCGCTGCGTTTCGAAGTCGCCAAACAACCAGGCTGGCTCACTTGGACCGGCAAGGCGCCGATCGACGCGCTCGAAGTGGCGCTCGGCGCCGCAGCGCCGGGCGAGAACCAACCGCGACGTCTCTCGCCCGTCGAACAATCGACGCTGCTGCGGCTGCTCGGCGGCGCGACGAAGAAACTCGCGGCGTCGGTCGCGCTCGAGGCTTCCACGCTGAACGTCGCCCAGGACGTCGAGAGCTTCGGTTCGTGGCGCCAAGGCGGCGAGCGCGCGGAAGCGCAGCGCGTTCGCGTGGTCATCGGCGTCCAAACACTCGGCAGCGAGAGCCAGTGGCAACTCTACCTTCCCGGAATCACTCCGACTGCGCGCACGCCGGCGAAGCTCGCTCCGCAGGCGCCGTTGCCGCAGCATCTGGGCGCGATTCCCGTCGAACTGCGCGTGGTGCTCGGCAGCGCGCAAGTCCCGCTCGCGCAACTGCTGGCCCTCGAGCCCGGGGACGTCATCCCGCTCGACTGCGAGCTCGGCGACAGCCTGATCGTCAGCGTCGAACAACGCGCCTGCATGCGCGCCCAGCTCGGCCAGTCGCGCGGCAACCTCGCCGTGCGCATCGAGTCCATCCAACGCCCACTGCCCGGCGCGTGAGGCGCCGCCGCACGAGAGACACTCAACATGAGCGACAAGAACTCCGCCGAGGCCGCCATCGACGCCGCCACCCAAGCCGTGCTCGTTCAGCAGAGCAAACTCGACGAACTGAGCGCCGGCAAGGCCAGCGGCGACGCCGTGGGGCTCGCCAACCTGGTCGACGTGCCCGTCGAGGTCACGATCGAGGTCGGCCGCACGCAACTCACGCTCGGCGAGCTGGTCAAGCTCGGTCCGGGTTCGCTGGTCACCCTCGACCGCGAAGCACACGAGCCCGCCGACGTGCTGGTCAACGGCAAGATCGTGGCGCGCGCCGAGGTCGTCACGATCGACGAGCGCTACGGCGTGCGCATCACGAGCATCGTCACAGCCTGACCGCGAGCACTTCCCGCACCGCCGCGGCGACCACCGTGGCGGTCACCGGTTTGCGCAGCGTCCGCACGCGCGCGGACCACGGCTGTCCGTCGGGAGTGGCTTCGGAATAGCCCGTCATCAGCACGACGCCCAGTTGCGGCTCGAGCCCGCACAGCCGCTCGGCCAAGGCATCGCCGCGCATGCGCGGAAGCACGACATCGCTCACCAAGGCGCTGAAGCGCTTGGATGCGCCCTCGAAAAGCTGCAGCGCATGCTCGGCGTCCGCGACCGCCGTGACGCGGTAACCCAGCTCGCCCAGGCTGTCCCTCAACGCGTCGCGCACCAGCTCGCGGTCTTCGACGAGCAGCACTTCCTCCGACCCGCACAGCGACGCCTGCGGCGCGATCGGATCGTACGTCGCAGGCACATCCACAGCCGGCAGGAACACGTCGACGCGGCTACCGCGGCCCAATTCGGACTCGACCCGGATCATGCCGCCGCACTGGCGCACGATTCCATAGCACGTGGCCAGCCCCATCCCGGTCCCGCGCCCGAGATCCTTCGTCGTGAAGAACGGCTCGAAGAGGTGCTCGCGCGTCGCGTCGCTCATCCCCTCGCCGTCGTCGATCACCGAGATGCGCACGTACTCGCCGGGTGCGCATCCTTCTTCGAGCCCCACGTCGAGCCGGGCGTTCGCGACCTCGATCCAGATCCCCCCATTGTCGTGCAGCGCGTCGCGCGCATTGATCGAAAGGTTGAGCAGCACCTGCTGCAGTTGCACAGGATCGATGCGGACCCGGCCGTGGCGGCCGTCGACGGTGACCGCCAGACGCACGTGTTCGCCGAGCACACGCCGCAAAAAAGCCTCTTGCTCGCGCACGAAATCGCTCGCAGCGAGCACGCGCGGCGCGTTGGACTGCCGGCGCGCGAAGGTGAGCAGCTGCTGGGTCAGCTGCGCGGCGGCGTCGCCGGCCTTGCCGATGTTCGCCAAGGCGCTGCGCACGTGCGCTTCGTCCCCCGAATGGTGCAGGGCGAGCTCCGCATAACTCAAGATGCCCGTCAGCAGATTGTTGAAGTCGTGCGCTACGCCTCCAGCGAGTCGACCCAAGCTCTCGAGCTTTTGCGACTGCAGCAGTTGCTGCTCCAGCCGGCGCTGGTCGGTGATGTCGCGACACAGCTGGATCGCGCGCTCGGGTCCGAACGGGACAAAGCGAAATTCGTAGACGCGACGTTCGGCGCCGAAGTCGAGCTCGCGCTCGAACTGACGCGTCGCGCCAGTTCCGAAAACCTGGCCGAGTTCGCGCATGAACTCGGCCGCAACCGCAGGCGGGAGGACCTGGTCCAGGCGGCGTCCGATCAAGGAGTCGACGGGGACCAGCGGTGCGAGGTTCGAAGGCACGTGCGCCAGGAGGAAACGCCCTTCGCGGTCGAACAGGAACACCTTGTCTGGCAACGCATCGATCAACTCGCGAACACGTTGCTCACTGGCGCGCGCCTCACGTTCGGCGCGCACACGTTCGAGCTCTGCGCCCGCGCGCGCGGCGAAGATGTGCAGCGGCCTCAGAAAACGCTCGGGATTGCTCACCCGACCAGGAAAACCAACGGCGAGCACTCCAGTGCGTTCGCCACGCGGCGAACAGATCGCCGTGCTCACCAGACTGTCGAGCGCCAATTGAGCCACCACGGGGTGCTGGCCAAAGCGCGCCTGCAGATCTCCGTCCGCGACCAGCCAGCCCTTCTCGATCGCTTCGGCGCACGCACTTCCGTCCACCTCGTAAACCAGCGGCGGGATGTGCGCCCCGGCGCGGTGCGCGGCGAGCGTGCGGATGTGCGCGCCGTTGTTGACCACCTCGCCGACCAACACAAGCTCAGCACCGAGCAGTTGAGCCAGTTGCCGCGTGAGCGCGAGGAAGAAGTCGTCGCCCGTGCGCTGCAGTGCGGACTGCGAGAGCTGCTCGATCAGGCGCTCCTGCTCGCGTTCGCGCGTCACATCGAACATCACGCCGCTCAAGAGCGGACAGCGGCCCACGCGCGGCTGCACGCTGACGATGTCGTGCACCCAGACCACACGACCGTCCGCACCGACGAGCCGGTAGTCGAGAACGTGATCCACCGCCGCGTCGGTCAGCGCTTTGCAGGTAGTGATGGTGCGTTGCGCATCGTCCGGATGGAGACGCTCGATCCAAAAGTTGGGCTTCAGCCAGTCCTTCAGCGAATATCCCAGCAGCGCCTGCGCCCGGCGACTGACGTAGGTGAAGCAGTTGGACTCGGCGTCGAACTCGAAGAACACGCCATCGATGGATTCCACGAGGGACTCGAAGCGCGAGTCGGCGCTAGCGAGCGGCCCTGGCGAAACGGCGAGCAACGGCGAGAGAGACTGCGTGTGCGGCATGGGGAACTCCTGCTGCCAGAACGCGGAAGCGAGCGAAGTGCGCAATGTTGCAGCACGGCGCGGCTCGACGCCATGAGTCGCTCGCCGAAGGCGCCGCGACCCGTCAAAGCCCGAACGCGCCGCCCGAGCGTGCGCGACGCTGCTCGAAACGCTCGGGTGCGAAGAAGTGCGGATCGAAGGCCCCCACAGCCTCGCCCAGCATGAGTTGCGCCACGCCTTCTCCGATCGAAGGCGCGAGCTTGAAGCCGTGCCCCGAAAAGCCGCTCGCTACAAACACGTTGTGCGCGCCCGGACACGGCCCGATCAAGGCCTGCGAATCCGGAGTGAGCGTGTACCACGCGGCTTGCGCGTCCACATCCGAAGTTTCGCTATAGGCCGGCAGGCGCGAACACAAGCGCTCGCGCGCCCATGCGGAAAAGTCCGCACTCACACGTTCATCGAGCGCATCAGGATCTGCGAGTTCGACGTCGCGCTCGTAGTCGAGCGCCCCGATGCGCGTGCGGCCGCGGACCGGCTCGCAACGTGTGTAGAAGCCGCGCTCGAGATCGAGCAACACGGGATGTGCGGCGCGCGGCTCGCGCGGCGGAGCGAAACGCGCGTCGAGCCACTCTTCGGGCGACTCGCGCTCGAACGACGCCGCGCCGCTCGGCGGAGCTGGCATGGCGACGAAGTGTTGTTCGGGGCGCACGGCGCGCAGCGGCAGGCGCACGCCGAGCAGCTCGAGCAACGCGCGTGTCCACGGGCCAGCGGCGACCACCGCACGCTGGAACTCCACGCGTTGCAACGCGCCGGCGCATTCCACTTCGACGGCGACCGCGCGGCCGTGCTCGACGAACCAGCGCACGACCCGAGCGCCTTCGCGCAACGTCGCGCCGCGGCTGCGTGCGAGGGCCGCGAACGCCTGGCACGTGCGCTGCGGGTCGACGAAGCCGCCGCCCGGCTCGAAGGCCGCGATCGTGTCCGGCGCCACGTCGATGCCCGGGACCAGTTCGCGCAGCCGCGCGGCGTCGATGCGTTCGACCTCGACGCCGCATTCGCGCATCGCCGCGACGTTGCGTTCGATTAGCACCGCCTGCGCTCCCGGTGCGCCGATCGAAAGCACGCCGCAGCGCGTGAAGCCGATCGTGCGGCCGGTGCGTGTCGCGAAGCTCGCGTACGCGCGCAAGCTGTCGCGCGCCATGCCGATCAACTCGCGGTCGCTGTAGAAGGCGCGCAGGATCGCTCCCGAGCGACCGGAGGATCCGGCGCCGAACTCGCGCCGCTCGAACAGCACGACCGGCGCTTCGAGCGGGTCGAGTCGCGCCGCGAGTTCCGCTGCGATGGACAGGCCCATCACGCCGCCGCCGATCACCAGGGTGTGCGCTCGCATGCACAAACGCTAACGCTCGATCTGCGCGCGTTGGTGGTACGGCGCCACGATCAGATCCGGCATCGGCGCGCCGATCTGTACGGCGCTACGGCCGGTTCCGCGCGCAGGTGGCGGATCTGGTCCTGGCGCCGTACCGCCAACGCCACCGCGGCAAGAAAAAAGGCGGCCCCGTCAGGACGGGGCCGCCTAGGTGAAGAGTCCAGAGCCGAGGGGTAGTGGGACCGCACGGGAGTCGCGAGGGGTTGGACCACCCGGGTCCGCAGGCCCTGGAACTTTCGAGGTCTTCTCCGGCCCCAAGTCCGCTGCCGGGGGGCAAAGCGGGGCAGGATTTTCGAGAGCTTCTTGCGGATCGCCGAGCACCCCAACCGGTTGGGGACCTCGCGCGCTTCGGCCCCCGTGGCTTGGGGCTCAGCGCGCCGGACCCAGGAATGAGAAATCGGCGAGCACGCCGCCGTGGTCGGAAAAGGGGAGCTCGATCACCTCCCGGGCGGCCGTTCGAAGCCCCGGCCCGGTCAGCGCGTGGTCGATCGCGATCCCCAGGCGCACGTTGACCAGGCTCGCGAGCCAGTCGGGCGCCCCGGCGCGCCGAACGATCGGCTTGGGCCGCAGCCACCAGCTCGGCTGCCGCCCGAAACCCTGGCGCGAATCCGACAAGCCGGTGCGCTGCAAGAGCGCCGCGAAGTGGGGCGAACTCGAAGTGGTGTTGAGGTCGCCGATGAGCAGCGTGTGCGGCCCCCACTCGAACTGCTGGGCGAGCTGTTGGAGCGCCGCATTGCGCGCATCCACGCGCTCGCCCGACCCCGGCCGCGGCAAGTGCACAAGGCGCACCAGGAGCGAATCTGCCCCGCTCGCCACGCGTGCTTCGATGAGCGGCGCGTAGCAGTCGAACAGTTGCACGAAACGCACGTCGCTCAGCGGGAACTTCGAAAACAGTGCGGTCGTCCAAACGGAGCGCTTGAGCGAGCTCTCCGACGGTGTGGCCCCCACCCGGTGCGGCCACTCAACGAGCTCGCGTTCGAGCACCTCACGCATGGGACCGGAGAGCTCAAGCACTCCGATCACGTCGGCGTCGCTCGCGCGCAGCGCCGCGGCGATCTCGTCGTAGTGCGTGTTGGGCTGGAGCAGGTTGGCGCTGAGCACGCGCACCGTCGAACCCGTGCGAACTTCGCCGGCGTGTGACGCCGGCGCCAGGAGCCACGCGTCCGGCGTCAAGTGCACGACGGCGAGCAACGCGGTTGCAGCGGCGAGCCAACGTGCGCGCAGCAGGAGGAGCGAGAGTGCGACCGCCGCTGCGAACACGCCGACGTGGAACTCGAAATTCACGGCGAGTTCGCCGAGCCACCACAGCCGCGCGGAGAAAAGCGTCGCGCTGAGCCCGGCGATCGCCAGGGCGAGCGACCACGCGAAAGCGCGGCGCCAGCGGGACGGACGCCTCGTCGCGCTCGATTGGACCAGCTCCTGCATGCAGTTCTTTCGAGAGTGTGCCTCATCGGCGCGGCGTTCGACCGACTTGGGCTGATCTTGGAGCGCACGGTCCCAAAGGCGGAGCGAACAGCGTTTGCGCGGCGAATTGGCGGGCCCCGCCGCGCGCGCCTAAGATCTCGCCCCTCCATGATCCCCGCCCGCAAGAGCCGCAAGATCTTCATCAAGCACCTGGCCGTCGGCGGCGACGCGCCGATCGTGGTGCAGAGCATGGCCGCGACGCAGACGCGCGACATTCCGGCCACCGTGCGACAGGTGAAGATCCTCGAAGACGCCGGCGCGGACCTCGTGCGCATCGCGGTCGACAACGCCGCGGACGTCGAAGCGCTCGCGCAGGTGCGCGCGCAGACGAGGAGCCTGCTGTCCGTCGACCTGCAGGAGAACTACCGGCTGGCGGAGAAGGTCGCGCCCTTCGTCGACAAGCTGCGCTACAACCCCGGCCACCTCCACCACCACGAGAAGTCCAAGCCGGTCGAGGAGAAGGTCGCGTACCTCGTCGGCGTCGCGCGCCAGCACAACCTCGCGCTGCGCATCGGCATCAACGCCGGATCGATCGCGCCCGAGTACGACGCGCGCTTTCCCGCTGACCACGTCTCGGCGATCGTCGCCTGCGCTGTCGACCACTGCCGCATCGTCGACGAGCTCGGCTTCCACGACTACGTGGTCTCGATCAAGGACTCCGATCCGCGCCT
This sequence comes from Planctomycetota bacterium, assembly GCA_016795325.1. Classification (GTDB taxonomy): domain Bacteria; phylum Planctomycetota; class UBA1135; order UBA1135; genus WYBT01. Next base: position 50,117 of record JAEUHY010000016.1, on the reverse strand, counting down.
GGTGATCGACGCCAACATCCGCTTCGCCGAGCAACGTCCCGACGTGCCGCTGCACCTGGGCGTCACCGAAGCCGGCATGCCGCCCGAGGGCGTGATCAAGACACGCATCGCCTTCGAACAACTGCTCTCGCGCGGCATCGGAGACACGCTGCGCGTCTCGCTCACCGTGCCCTTCGACGACAAGGGGATGGAGATCCGCGTCGGCCGCGAACTGATCGCCGACATCCAAGCCGGCCGCTTCCGCTCGGTCCCGCCGAACTTCTTCGACGGCCTGAACATCATCGCCTGCCCCTCCTGCTCGCGCGTCGAGAACGTGCGCTTCATCGAGCTCGCCGCGCAGGTCAAGGAGATGACGGCCTACGCCAAGAGCCACGACCTCACCATCGCGATCATGGGCTGCCGCGTGAACGGCCCCGGCGAAACCGACGACGCCGACCTGGGCCTGTGGTGCGGCCCCAACTTTGTGAACCTCAAGCGTGGCGAGTCCGAACTCGGCGCCTTCAGCTACGACGACATCCTCGCCGCCCTCAAGCGCGAGCTCGATCAGTTGATCGCGGCGGGCAAGTAGCCGACCGGCCCGGCGGCTGTGGACTCGCTGCGCTACCCACCGCGTGCGGTGTGGGCAAGCGGTGATCCACATCGCAGGCTTAGGGCGGAGGAAGGTTGCAGAGGGACGTGCTTGCGCGCGAAGGGAGTGTTCCGTGCGTCGAAGGCGGGCGCCGCAACTTGCGGGAAGATGGCGCCGGTTCGGTCGTCTGGTCGGCGCTCTCGCCGGCCCTAGCCATGGAACTGGGATGCTGAACTTCGCCCTCGTACTCGCGCTCGACCTCATCGCTCCCGGCCACAAGCCCGTGCAGCACAAGCTCGTGCTGGAGGCCTCGGCGCATTTCGAGCAGCACCGCTTCTTCGCCGAGCCGGTGCGCGGGTTCTCGGGGTTTCAGGAGATTCGGCCCGGCGAGCCGTTCGACTTCTCGTCGAAGTACAGCACGCGCATCTTCGCGTTGCCGCGCGACGCGCAGCCGGATGCGGGAGCGAAGGTCGCGTCGCTCGCGGTCGCGTCAGGGGACATCCCCGTGAGCGAAACGGAGAGTGTCGCGCTCACCTCGCCGATCGAGCGCGTGGAAACGCGTTTGAAGCTGGTGCGCATCGAGAACGGCGCGATCGAACTCGCCGTCGTCTCGAGCGACGAGCAGTACTCGGGCCCGATGCTCGCCGCAATCGGCGGCGGGATTGCGCTGTGCGCCACCGGGCTGGTGCTCTTCGCGCGCCGGCGCCAACGCAGCGCCGCGCAACCCGCCTGAGCGGCGCGTTCGCGCATTCATGAACCACGGCGAACGCCGTGTGAGCGCCCGCTCAGCGGAGCGCGGCCTCCGCCGCTTTTCGCACCGCTTCGTGCGGTGAGTTCGACTTGGCCTTCTCGAGCGCTGCCTTGGCTGCGTCGCCGCCGAGCTTGCCGAGCACTTCGCACACTTCGACCTGCTCGGCGATGTGCAGGCGCAACTCGGTCTCGGGATCGGTGTCCAGGTCGCGTGGCTTGCTTCGCGCGAGGATCGCGAGCAGCACGTCGATCCCGGACTTGTCGCCGCGGCGGCCCAAGTCGAGCGCGGCTGATTCGCGCACGTGGTGATCGGCGTGCCGCAGCCCGTCCTTGACGAGCACGCCGATCGCCTTGGCGTTCTCGAGCGGCGCACACAGCGCGAATTCGACGCGCACCAGCGCATCGGGATCGGCCAGGCCAGTGTCGAACGCCTCGCCGAGGTCGCAGCGTTGCAGCAGCGCTCGCGCGGAGAACAGCGCCGCCGCCATCGCGCGCCGCACCTTGAGGTCCTTCTCGTCCAGCACGAGCTTCGCCGCGGCGGAACAACTCTCGAGAGTGCGCAGCCGCAACAACGCAGCCACCGCGCGAGAGCGCAGCTCCTTGCGCTTGTCGGCGGCGAGTTCGAGCAGGATCTTGTGCGCTGCACGCTTGGGCTCGAGCGCCAGCACTTCCCCCTGCGCCGGCCCCGACTCGACCTTCGGATCCGCCAGCTCCGCGAGCGCCGCCACTTCCGGCGGCGTCAACTCGACTTCGCTCAGCGTCGGCGCGAGCAGCGTCTCCGCACCGTCGTCAGCCACGAGCACGACCACATCCGCGGCCGCCAGTCTCTGCCTCCGGCCGTCGAGCGCGCCCATCCACACGCCCTTGGAGTCCTTCGCCGGCTGGTCGACGTGCACGCGCCGCCCGCTCGCGAGCACGCCGACCTCGGCCTGCGCCGCGGAAGCGAGCAGGACCAACACCAACGCCGCCCAACTGGCTCCCGATCCATGCATGTTCGCCGCCCCTTTCGAGTGTGCTCGAGCGCCTGTCGAATCGCTCCGCCGGCTGCTACCCGCACCGTCGCAGCGGTTGACCGACGAGCGGGACGCGCGACGCGAGGCTTACGTGTCGACGCTGCGCAACGGCGCCCAACACGCGCCGGGTTCACGCGAGCTCGCGCATCCCGAACTGGGACGCGCTCAGTCGTCGGCGCGCCCCAGTGCCCGCAGCGCGGCGCCGCGCACGCGCCCGCCCCACAACGCGACGCCGAGCCCGCACAGCGCGCGCAACAAACCGCCGGGGAAGTTCTCGTGCACGGACTTGCGCGCCTGGTAGTCGGTCATGCGGTGCGCGAAGTCCAGTTTTTCCGCGGTGGGAAGCCCGTTCAGCACGTGGAACACGCCCCACAGAATCCCGAGCAGGCCCGCGACGATGAGCGCGAGCCCGAGCTTGGCGCGTTGCTCTTCGCGCCGCGACTGCTCGGGCGTCAACGCGGCCGGCGCCGCGTTGCGCGAGGCATTCGTGGGTTCGCTCACGACACGTCCTCGGCCGCTGCGGGCAACTCCGCGGCGCTGCTGCGCGCGCGAATCACGCCCTCGACCGGCTTGAGCTCCTTCACCGGCTCCTTGGCGCGCGCGCTCGATTCTTCGAACTTGCGCAGCGTGGGCATCACGCGCGCGTCGACGGACCCGACGAAGCCGTTGTAGTCCTCGACCGCGCTGCGCAGCGAACGACCGAGTTTGTCGGCGTGGCCGAGCGCGACGCCAAAACGCTCGAGCAGCTGTTGACCGAGCTCCTGGAGCTTGTGCGCGTCCTCGCTGAAGCGCTTTTCGCGCCAACCCAGGTGCACGGCGCGCAACAGTCCGATCAACGTCGAGGGACTGGCGAGCACGACGTTCGAGCGCGCGGCGAGCTCGATCAGGTCCGGCCGACGCTCGAGCGCAGCGTCGAGGAAGTTGTCGCCGGGCACGAACATCACCGTGAACTCGGGCGCGTCGAACTGCGCCCAGTAGCCCTTCTTGCCCAGCGCCTGCACCTGCTCCGCGACGTGCCGCGCGAAGCGCTGGAGGTGAGGCTCGGCCTCTTCGGGCTTGGTCGCCTCGAGCGCGCTCATGTAGGCGTCGATGTTGGTCTTGGCGTCGACCGCGACGACGCGCTCGTTGGGGAGCCGCACGACCATGTCGGGCTTGAGCAGCCGCCCCTGTGCGTCGCGCACGCTCTCCTGCAGCGCGAAATCGCAGTAGTTCTGCATCCCGGCGAGCTCCGCGACGCGCTGCAGTTGGATCTCGCCGTAGCGTCCGCGCACGTTGGGTTTCGACAGCGCGACCGCGAGCCGCTGCGTCTGGCCACTGAGCTCCGCGTTGGCGCGCTGCATCGCCTGCACTTGCTCGCGCAGCCCGGCGTACGCGCCTTGGCGTTCCTTCTCGAGCGTGCGCAGCTCCTCCTGCGTGCGCTTGAGCGCCTCGCCGATCGGCTGCACGAGTTGGTCGACCGCCGCGCGGCGCTTGTCGAGTTCCGCCGCAGCCTTCGCCTCGCGCGCAGCGAACTTCTGCTCGGCGAGCTGCAGGAAGTTCGCGCTCTCGCGGCGCAACGTGTCGCTGGCGAGCGATTGGAAGCTGTCCCTCAGGCGCTGCTCATCTTCGGCGAGCCGTGCGATGCGCTCGCGCTCGCTCTCGAGCAACGCCTCGAGTCGCGCGCGCTGCGCGGAGAGGCGCGCGATCCAAACGCTCGCGCCGGCGAGCGCGAACAGCAGTGCGACGAGCACGAACTCGAGCACGCGTCGTTCTCCGCGCTACGGACGTGACTTGGCGACGTAGTCGTCGAAGGTCATCGAGCGCTCGAGGCTGGCGACGTCGACATCCGCCTTCACGATTGCACGCGCCGTGGCGCTGTCGAAGTCGACCGCCGCCGCGCGCACGCCGGGCGCCGCCGCTAGGGCCTTGTAGATCTTGGGCGCGCAGCCCCCGCAGCACATACCTTCGACGTCGAACACGCGCACGACCTCGCCCGCCTGCGGCTCTTCGAGCAGCGCTGTCGGCAGCGCGTCGGGCGCAACGATCGTCGGGGGTGTGTAGGTCGGCGCCTTGGTGCGCAGAGCGACGTAGGTCACGCCGCCGAGCGCGGCGGCCAGCAGCAGCACGAGTCCGGGCTTCATGGGCCCACAGACTAAGCGCTGAGCCCGGCTTTTCAGCGCTAGCCCGACCTATTCATGAGGCGGCAACGGCAAACGACCGATCACCGCGCCCTGCTGCGTTTTCTCACGGCGCGAGAACTTCTCAGCGTCCCTACAGGTCGCTCGCGCTGACGAGCATCCGACGGGATGCTCGTCGACGTTCGCTGCGCGACCCAGCGCGGAATCCCTCGAGCGCTCGCGCCGCAGAACCTTGCAGGACAGGCGCTCCGACGTTTTCGCTCCGCAGTTCACGAATAGGTCGGGCTAGGGGCGCTGCGCACTGGCCCGGCGCGCTCGGATGTACGAAAATGCCGCGCTGACGCCATGAGCCACGCACCCGACCCGATCCGCGCCGCCTTCGATGAGTCCCTGGCCACGCTTCAGGCGTTTTTGGCCGATCCCAAGTCGCTCGCCGGCGTGCGGCGCTTCGCCGACGCCGCCAAGGCCACGCTCGACCGCGGCGGCCTGCTGATGGCCGCGGGCAACGGCGGAAGCATGTGCGACGCGATGCACTTCGCCGAAGAGTGGACCGGCCGCTTCCGCAAGGATCGTTCAGCGCTCGCCGCTGTCGCCTTTTCCGACCCCAGCCAGCTGACGTGCATCGCCAACGACTTCGGCTTCGACGAAGTGTTCGCGCGGCAGGTCGAGGCGCTCGGCAAACCCGGCGATCTGCTCGTGCTGATGTCGACCAGCGGCAATTCGCCCAACTGCCTGCGCGCGATCGAAGCCGCCAAACGCAAGGGCGTGACGACCGTCGCCCTGCTCGGCAAGGGCGGCGGCAAGATGCTGCCGCTCGTCGACATTCCGATCGTCGTGCCGCTTGCGACGACCTCGGACCGCATCCAGGAAGTGCACATCAAGATCCTGCACATCACGATCGAAGCGGTCGAACGCGCGCTGTTCCCCGCCAACTACGCCTGAGCGAACGACGCGCGCCATGAACCGCAGTTTCGTGTGGATCGCGCTGATCTCGGCCGTCGCCGCGGCGCTCGTCGTGCTCTTCGCGCCGCGCCGCGAACGCGCGGGGCCCTCCGCCGACGCCGCGAGCGAGGAACTGGCAAAGCTCTGGGACGCGCCGCAGTTCGAGTTCGCGAGCCAAGCGGGCCGTGCGCTGCGCCACGACGAGCTGCGTGGACAGGTGTGGATCGCGAACTTCATCTTCACGCAGTGCACGTCGATCTGCCCGACGATGACGGCGAAGATGGTGCAGTTGCAGCGCAGCCTCAACGCGCCGCAGTTGCGCTTCGTGTCGTTCTCGGTCGACCCGCAGAACGACACGCCGGCGGTGCTCGCGAGCTACGCGCGCGAGTGGAGCCCGGCCGAGACGCGCTGGTGGCTGCTTTCGACGGACGGTGAGAATCTGCTGCGAGTCGCGAAGGGTTTCGGCGTGACGGTGCAGCCCACCGACGATCCCGCGGACCCGATCCTGCACTCCAACCGCTTCTTCCTGGTCGACCCACGCGGCCTGATCCGCGGCGCGTACATCAGCGACGACGACGAAGCCATGGAACGCTTGGTCAGCGACACCAATCGCCTGCTCGCGCAGGAATTCGCGAATTCCGTCGGCCCGCGCGCCGACTTGTCAGGCGAGCAGTTGTTCCTCGCCATGGGCTGCGCAGGTTGCCACAACAACCCGCGCCTGGGCCCGCCGCTCGAAGGTGTGCTCGGTCGCGCCGTGAAGCTCGCCGACGGCGGCGAAGTGCGCGCCGACGAGGCCTATCTGCGCGAGTCGATCGTCGATCCGTGGGCGCGGATCGTCGACGGCTACCGCGGCACGATGCCGAGCTACGCGCAGTTGCTGAGCGACGAACAGCTCGGCCGCGTGATCGATCACTTGAAGAGCCTCGAGCCCAGTGCGGTGGAAGGCGCAAACCCGACGCTCACCTTCGACCCGGTGTGCGAGATGGAGATCACGGTCTTCGACGACTCGCCCTCGGCCGAACACGAGGGCGTGCGCTTCTGGTTCTGCTGCGACCATTGCCAGGAGAAGTTCCTGGCGGACCCGGCGAAGTACGCCAAGGCGCGCAAGCAGTAGCGTTTGGTGGTACGGCGCCAAGCGCCGGATCCACACCGTCAGCGCGGCCGACGTTCGTCGCGAGCGCGCTCCTGCCCGCGGCGCGACGAAAGCGCCAGCCCGAGCCGGTGCGCGAAGCGTTGCTCGTCGAAGGAACGGCCGCGGCGTTGCGCGGCGGCCTCGAGCTTCGCGCGTTGCTCCGGCGTGAGCGAGCCCACGAGCGGCGCGACGGCCCGCTGCGTCTGCGGCTTCGCACTGGCGAGCAGCGGCTTGAGCTCGTTCTCGAGCACCTTGCGAGCACCTTCGCGGTCGCAAGCGCGGCGCAGGGCGCGCGCGCGCTCGAGCAGCGCCTTCACCTGCGGCCGCAGCGTTTCGGCGAGCGGCGCAAGCTCGCGGGCCGCGGCGCGAGCGCTCTCGCGTTGCACCTCGGTGATCTCCAGCGAGCGCAGGAAATCGCGCCGCTGGCGCATGCGCTTGACGACGCGTTGGCGCAGGCCGCGACCGTCGCGTTCCTGCCGCTCCACGCGCGCGCCGCGCGGCGCGCCCTCTTGCGCGGCGGAGCTGGCGTACGCCAGACCGCTCACCGCGAACATTCCGACGAGAACCGCGCTGCCCAAACCGAGAAGGAGTTTCGTGTTCATGAGTGGATCACCCGCTTGTTGGATACGTCGTCGACAGATCGGCCATCCATCACCCGCGCTAGGCGGTACGGCGCCGAAGCGCCCCTGGGCGAGTGTTGGATCCGTCCCGTCAGCGCGAAGTGAAACCCTCCCCGCGGGCAGCGGTTCCGGGGTCTGGCGCGATCGTACGGTGCCAGAGCAATTTGTCTCACGCCTCCGGCGCGCGGGGCGCGCCGGAGGCGTGAGACAAATTGCTCTGGCACCGTACGATCGCGCTCCGTCAGTTCCCGTCGCCTGGCGGCGTCGGCGGAACGAGCCAACGCTCGAACTCCGCGCAGCGCTCGGGGTCCTTGTCGACCTTCAGCGCATGTTGGGCAAGCGCGGCCGCGCGCTCGTTGTTGCCCAGCCCGCGGTAGACGCGGCCCAAACGCAGCGCCAGCTCGTGGCGCTCCGGCGCCAGCTCCAGCGCGCGCTCATAACTCGAAGTCGCCTCCAGCGACTCCCCCGCCGCCTCGAGCAGCCGACCGAGATACTCATGTCCCACGCCCAGCTGCGGATCGAGCTCGAGCGCGCGGCGCAGCCACGAACGCACGAGCGCCGGATCGAAATCTCCGCGCTGGTCGTCCTTCGACTCCACATACAGCCCGGCGGCGTACACCAGCCGGTCGGGATCGTTCTCGCCGAACGCAAACGCCTTGGCGTACGCGTCGAGAGCTTCGCGCACACGCGCCGCCTTGTGCTGCGCGCGCGCGATCAGCCGCCAGGTCAGCGCATCTGCGCCGCCCAACGCGACGCGGCGTTCGAGCAGCGGCAGCGCCTTGTCTTCGAGCGACAGCTCGACGCGCACGCGCGCCAACGCCAGCAACGTCGAGAGGCGGTCCGGATCGCGTTCGAGCACGCGCTCGAGGTACGGCTCGGCCGCGCGCGAAAAGCCCGCTTGCTCGAGGATTTCGGCCTGCGCTTCGAGCAGCTCGAGCCGCTCGGGATAGCGCTGGAAGCCCTGGTCGAGCAGGTTGCGCGCGCTCGCGATGTCCTCGAGCTTCGCCAGCGCGCGCGCGGCCTCGACGCACGCCAGCGGCGCATCCTCGCCGCGCCGCAGGTACAGCTCGTACCACGAGCTCGCGGCGAGCGACCATTGCTGGCTGTCCGATGCGGCGCGCGCGCGTTCGACCGTCACGCGCTGCGGCTCGGGATGGCGGCGCAAGCTGCGGCTGGGTCCGCCGCACGCCGCGCTGAAGGCCAGTACAACCAGACCGAGCGCACAGGCCGAGCGAATTCGCGGGCGGAGGTTCATCGTGGCCTGGGATGGTAGCTCGAAGCGCGGCGCGCGCCCGACTCGGGTCGCAGCGCGCGGCTTGCGGCCTCGACGTCCCAACGTACTCTCGGCGCGCGATGCGGCGACGAGCGAGATTGCGGGCGGTGTTCCTCGACGCGGGCGGGACGCTCCTGCACGAGGTCCCTTCGCGCTTCGCCATCTACGCACAGACGGCGCAGGCGCACGGCCTGGACGTCGACGAGCCGGCGATGCGGCGCGCGATGATCGCGGCCCACGACGCGCTGCCGCTCGAACTTGGCCCGCACTACCGCTACACGCAGGGCTGGTTCGAGGCCTTCATCACCGAGGTGTTCGTCGCGCGCCTGGGCCTCGACGGCCGCCTTCTCGCGCCCCTGCAGCGCGAGCTGTTCGAGCGCTTCGCCTCCGCGGCGAGTTTCGAGCTCTTTCCTGGCGCGCACGAACTCGTGCGCTCCATCCGCGCGCTGGGACTGCGCGTCGGCGTGGTTTCGAACTGGAGCGAGACGCTCCCCGCGCTCTTGGAGGGCCTGGGCCTCGCCCGCGAGCTCGATTTCCTCGTCGTTTCCGCGCTCGAACGCTGCGAAAAGCCCGAGCCGGCGATTTTTCAGCTCGCTTTGCAACGCGCCGGTGCGAACCCGGAAGAGACGGCGCACGTTGGAGACTGTCCCGTGCGGGACGTGCGCGGCGCGCAGGCGCTTGGCATCTTGGCCGTTCACGTCGACCGCGAACGAACGCGGGCCGCGCCCCAGGCCGACCACACCGTGAACGAGCTGAACGAACTGCCCGCATGGATCCGCGCGCAAGCAACGACGTGAACGCGCTCGAAGGCGAGCTCGCTGGACTGCTCGAGGGCCACCGGCGGCTCACGGCGGAAATCGCCAAGGTCTTCCGCGGCCACGACGACGTGGTCGAGCAACTGCTCACCTGCTTGTACGCCGGCGGCCACGTGCTGCTCGAAGGCGTTCCGGGCCTGGGCAAGACCACGCTCGTGCGCGCGCTCTCCGCGTCGCTGGCGCTCTCGTTCCGGCGCATCCAATTCACGCCCGACCTGATGCCAGGCGACATCCTCGGCCTGCGCCTGCTCGAAGAGGACGCCGCCGGCCGCAAGCACTTCACCTTCCAACGCGGGCCGGTGTTCGCGAATGTCGTGCTCGCCGACGAGATCAACCGCGCCAGTCCGCGCACGCAATCCGCGCTGCTCGAAGCGATGGCCGAGGGCCGCGTGACGCTGTTCGGCGAGAGCCAGCCGCTCGAGTCGCCGTTCTTCCTCGTCGCCACGGAGAACCCGATCGAGATGGAGGGCACCTACCCGCTGCCCGAAGCGCAGCTCGATCGTTTCCTCTACAAGGTCGTGCTCGGCCTTCCGACGCTCGAGGAGACCGTCGCCGTGCTCGCCGCGACCGCGGAGCGTCCGCCGCCGATCGAGAGCGTCGTGCGGCCCGTCTTGTCGCGCGAACAAGTCGAGCGCCTGCGGCAGTTGACGCGCGAAGTGCCGGCTTCGAGCGAGATGATCGAGCTCGCCGCGCGGGTCGTGCTCGCAACGCAGCCGGCCGGCGACGCGCCCGCGGAGATCAAGCGCTACGTGCGCCATGGCGCGAGCCCACGCGGCGGCCAGGCGTTGCTGTGGACCGCGAAAGCACGCGCGCTCGTGCGCGGCCGCCTGCACGTCGCGCTCGAGGACCTCGAGGCCGCGCTCGCGCCGGCCCTGCGCCACCGGCTGATCTTGGGCTACGAAGGCGAGGCCGCAGGAATTTCGACCGACGCGCTCGCACAAGCCGCCTTCGAGCACGCGCGCAGCCGCGTTTCGTGGCGCTAGCGGCCGCGATCCGCTACACCATTCCGAGCATGCCGCTCACCGATTGCCGCCTGACCGTTGCGCAGACCAACCCCGCGCTCGGCAACCTGGCGAAGAATCTCGACGAGCACGTCGCAGCGATCGAAGCGGCCTGCGCCGCCGGCTCGCAGCTCATCGTGTTCCCCGAGTTGTCGCTCACGGGGTACTTCCTCAAGGACCAGACCGCCGAGCTCGCGCGCGGCCTCGACAGCCCCGAATTGCAGCGCCTGTGCGAGCTGTCGCGCCGCATTTCGATCCTGGTCGGCTTCGTCGAGCGCGCCAGCGACGGCCGCATCTACAACTCGGCCGCGTTCCTCGAGGACGGCCGCGTGCTGCACGTGCACCGCAAGGTCCACCTCGTCACCTACGGCATGTTCGACGAAGAACGCGAGTTCGCCGCGGGCGACGAGTTCCGCGCCTTCGATTCGAAGCTCGGCCGCTTCGGCGTGCTGATCTGCGAAGACGCTTGGCACGTCACGAGCGGACTGCAGCACTTCCTCGCCGGCGTCGACGCGATGCTCGCGCCCAGCTGCAGCCCGGGCCGCGGCGTGAGCGGCGGTTCGACCGAACTGTCGAGCGAAACGAGCTGGCGCACGCTGCTCGACGCGCACGCGCTGCTGTTCCAGACCTGGGTCGTGTACGCCAACCGCGTCGGCTGGGAAGACGGCGCGTTCTTCTGGGGCGGCTCGCGCGTCATCGATCCGTTCGGTCGCCTGGTCGCGCGGATCGAAGGCTTCGACACCGCGACGCTCCAGGCGCACATCGACGCGCCGACCCTGCGCCGCGCACGCGTCGCGACGCCGCTGCTGCGCGATTCCAAGCCCTGGGTGCTCGCGCGCGGACTCGAGCGCATCGCCGCGCAGGAGCAGCGCCCGTGAAGGAACTCGACATCCATCCGCCGCTGGTCGAAGCGCTGCTGACGCGTTTCCTGCGCGAAGAATTGGCCAGCGCGGGCTTCTCGCGCGCGGTGCTCGGCATTTCCGGCGGCGTCGATTCCGCGCTCGTCGCCGCGTTGTGCGCGCGCGCGCTCGGTCCGCAGAACGTGCTCGGCGTGATGATGCCCTACCGCACGTCGAACCCCGACAGCGAAGGTCACGCGCGGCTGCTCGCGCGCGAACTGGGCATCCAGACCGCGAAGGTCGACATCAGCGCGATGGCCGACGGCTACCTCGCCGCGCACAAGGTCGAAGACCGCATGCGGCGCGGCAACGTGATGGCGCGCTGCCGCATGATCGTGCTCTACGACCAGTCGGTCGCCTTCCAAGGCCTGGTCGCCGGCACGAGCAACAAGACCGAGATTCTGCTGGGTTATTCGACGCAGTGGGGCGACTCGGCCAGCGCGCTCAACCCGATCGGCGATCTGTACAAGCACCAGATCTACCAGCTCTCGCGCCACCTGGGCGTTCCGGCGCCGATCCTCGACAAGGCGCCGAGCGCGGACCTGTTCGAAGGCCAGACCGACGAAGGCGAACTCGGCTTCACCTACGCCGACGCTGACCGACTCTTGTACTGGATGGTCGACGAGCGCCTGACCGAGGAGGAGCTCGTCGCGCGCGGTTTCGAGCTCGCTTTCGTGCGCCGCATCGCCGCGCGGATCGCGGCGACGCAGTTCAAGCGCGTCATGCCGCTGATCGCCAAGCTCTCGCTGCGGACGATCAATCAGGATTTCCGCTACCTGCGCGACTGGGGCAAATAGCGCAGCGACCTGCGCGACTGGGGCAAATAGCGCAGCGACCTGCGCGAGTGGGGCAAGTAGCGCAGCTAACCGCGCGAGTGGGGCAAATAGCGCAGCTACCCGCGCGAGTGGGGCAAGTAGTGCTGGGGCAAGTACCGCAGCCACAGCTCGTGCTCGCGCTCGCGGCCGGCGACCGCTCGCACCAACGGCGTCGTCGTCGCCTCGCGGCGATAGCCGAGCTTTCCGAGCAGCGCGCGTGAGGCGCTGTTCTCGGGCAAGACCTGCGCCTCGAGCACGGCGAGACCGCGCTCGGCCGCGGCCCAGCGCTCGACGAGCGCCAGCGCTTCGCTCATGTAGCCGCGGCGCGTGTGCGCCTCGCCCAACCAGAAGCCCAGCTGTGCGCTGCGCGCCACGGGCTCGATGCGCGTCAGCGAAAGTGCGCCGACGAGCGCGCCGTCCTGGCAGCGGCGCAGGACGAAGCGCTGGCTGGAACCTCGCCGCGCGAGAAAGCGCTGGAAGCGCTCCGGGCCGAACGGATCGTGGTCGCCGCCGCTCGCCTCCCACGGCGCGAGGAACGCGCGGCTGGCGCGGCGCAGTTCGACGAACTCGCGCTCGTCGCCGGCGCTCGGCGCGCTCAACGCGACGCACGCGCCGCGCAGCTCGAGCACGCCCCCTCTCCCGCTCGTCCTCATGCCCACGCGCAGATGCTACGCGCTCTGCGCAGGCCGTCGTCGGGCGCGCCGCAAACAGCGGCAGGGAGCGCCCCGAACTTGGGGTCGCTCCCTGCCTTGGTCGGGTCGGAGGGCGTGCGCCGGAATCAGCCTTGGAGCTGGCGCGCGAGTTCGTCGAAGTCGCACGAGGCGATCATTCGCGGCTCGATCTTGGGCAGCTCGGCGAACTTGGTCTTCTCGAGCAGGTTGAGCTCGCTGCGCTGCTTGGCGGGCGCGTGCAGAGGCTCGCTGGCGATCACGCTGGGATTGACCGCGCGCGCCAGGTCGTCCGACAGTCCGGCGGGCAGCGCTCCGCGCTTGTCGAGCGCGTTGCGGGCGCGCAGGCACACGTCCATCGTGTCCTGCAGATTCTTCTGGATGCGCGAGAGCCGCTCGACGTCCGGCGCCGGGCCGGCCAGCGACTGCTTCACCTTCGCAGTGGCGACTTCGAGCACCGCGATCAAGCAATTGAGCTTGCGTCGCAGCCGTTCGCGGTACTCGGCGGAATCCAGGTTGTTGTCGGAGGAGGGCTGCGGCTGATCTTGCATGGAGTGGACTCGTCGGTGCGGGCCGTTGGGCTCTCGCCGTGAGGCGGCTGTGGTTCGTTCTGCCCGGGCCGCGCAGTCGCGCCGTGTCCCGGACACCGCAAAACTACCCCGACTTGAGCGTGCGGGAGGAAAATCCGCGGCGCGTGAAACGAGCTGTGGAAACAAGTTCCCGGCCCCTGTCCGGCGCGGTGCGTCGCGACATGCAGCGCTTCGCAGCGACCGCGGACGGCGCGCCGCGCACGCGCACGCTGTTCAGAGCGTCGACGCGATCACGTCGAGCAGCTCGTCGACGGACACACGGCCGAGGCAGGTGAACTGCTCGCCGCGCAGCGAGCCCTCGGCGGTGTTCCACGGGCCGACGGGCGGAGCGACACGCACCACGTCCTCGCGCGCCGCCGGAGCGCTCCCACCGTGCAGGAAGAACAGCACTTCGACCCCATCGGTCAACGTGTGCTTGGCCCAGCGCTGTTCGCCGCCCTGCGGATCGGGCGCGGTGATCAGCTGGGCTTCGAGCAGCCGGAACACACCGCCGTCGGTGCGCGGAAGCCGCGGACGGAAACCGAGCTGCTGCGCCGCGGCGTTCGGATCGCGCTCGAGCGGTTCCTCGTGCGTGACCGGCGTGTGCCAGGCGACGGCCGACAAGTCGGGCGCGAGCTCGAGGCTCTCGTATTCGACGAGCCCCAGCAGGTCGCCCGCGGCGGTTTCGTGGCGCGTGCGCAGCACGAGCCCGGTCTCGCGATCGACCGCGATCGAGTAGCGCACCGCGTGGCCAACCGAGCGCTGCACGAAGTACTCGTCGCAGGGGCGTCCCAGCACGACCGCGAGCGAACTCAGCGGCACAAGGTCGTAGTTCATCAGGAACGCATCGACGTCGCGCACCGCGAAGTCGCGGTAGCGCCACGTGAAGCCCGCGCGCGCCTGGTGCAGCAACATGAACGCGCCGTCCGCCGCAGACTCCGACGCTTGGTCCGCCCCCGGCGTCAACTGCTCGAGCGCTTCGATCGCGAACCGTCCGGCGCCGTCGCTCGCGACCTGCTCGCGGTAGCTCAGCTCCTGCGCCTCGTCGCCGATCCTCCAGTGCTGTTCGACCCGCCGCACGCCGCGGTGCGCGACGGTCACGCGCGCGCTCTGGAGCCGGCGCAGGAACTGCGCGTTGGCGACGCCGCTGGGATGGGCCGGCGCGCTCGCCCCGCCGCCCACGGTCGTGGCCGCGGCTGCGGACGCCGCGGGCTGCGCATCCAGACCGCCCCCACACCCGGCCAGGGACGCCAGGCAGAGCGCGAGCAGGTTGCGGAGCGGGGCCTTCAAGCTGAGGTCAGGAACCGGGCGGACTTGGATTTCACGAACGCTGGCTGCCGAACATGCCGCTGGAGGCGGAGTCGAGCAGGCCGCGAGAGAGAGGAGAGAGAGCGCCGAAGTTCGACGCGTGTTCCACGCGGAATGGCCGCGGCGGCGACACGGGTTCACGCTGAAGCGCCCAAACCCCGACGAACACCGCGAACACGGCCGCGGCGCCGAGCGCCAGTTCCAGCCGACGGCGGAACACTCGGCGCAGCGCGAGGCGGGCGCGGGAGTCCTGCTGCGCGTTCGCGAGGTCCCGTGCGACGCGCTCGGCCAGCGAGGCCGGCGCCTCCAGCCGCGCGAGGCCGCCGACGTGACGCCGCACGAGCGCCTTGGACGGGTCCTGCAGCTCCTCGTCGACGAGGCGGTCGAGCACCCGCGGCGCGGGCGCGCGCCCCAGATGCGGCGCGGGCGCAGCGCTGTCGCGAGCGAGGCCTTCGATGGCTTGGGTGAGTTCGGCCGGCGGCGACAGGCGCGCCAGCTCGCTCAACGCGCGCAGCGCCCGTTCGGTGCGCGCGCCGCCGTGGAACGCGGCGACCACGGCGCTGTCCAACTCGCTCGGAGCGGCTTGGCGCGGCAGCTCGGAGAGCGCCCGCGACGCAGCGGGCCAGGCGCGGAGCGCGCGCGCGCACGCGGCGCAGGACTGCGCATGTTCGCGCAGCTCGCCCGTGGGGTGTAGCGTCGCAGGGAGGGCCTCGACCAGGGCCAGTTGAAACCGTTCGCAGGGTGCGGGGTGCTGCATGGCGCTAGCCCAGGTAGTACCGGTCGAGCACCGGTGTGAGCTCGCGGTCGAGCACCTCGTGTGCGCGCGCCAGGCGCGACTTCACGGTGCCGATCGAAATCTGGAGTACGTCGGCGATCTGCTCGTAGGAGAGGCTTTCGATGTAGCGCAGCACGGTGATCCCGCGCAGCTTCGGCGAGAGGCGCGAGATGGCGCGCTGGATCTCGTGCTCGAGTTCGTGGCGCGACGCGGCGCGGATCGGCGCTTCGGTGCGCTCGTCCGCGATCGTGTGGCGCGCGCGCTGCGACTCGGCGCGTCCTTCGTCGAGCGCCTCGATGGAGGCGACCTCCCGCCCGCGCGAGCGGCGCTTGAGGTCGATGCTGGCGTTCACGGCGACGCGGTACACCCAGCTCGAGAACTTCGACTCGAAGCGGAACTCGCGGATCTTGCGGAACACGATTCCGAACGTCTCCTGGGAGGCGTCCAGGGCGTCCGTGGGGTTGCCTGTGATCCGGTAGCAGACGTTGTAGACGCGGTCCTTGTAGAGCTCGTAGAGCTCGCGGAACGGTCCTTCCAACCCCTCCAGCAGCGACTGCTGGCAAGCGAGGATCAGCTTGTGGTCGGGGTCGGAGTGCATCGCGAGCGTCGTGGCCGGTCGGAGCTCATTGGGACGGCCGGGGCTGGGGCTGGGTTCCCTGTTCGCGGCCGCCGGGAGCTCGAATGCGAACTCTCACCGCGGCTCCGGGCCGCGCACGAGGAAAAACCAGCCGCCTCTAGCCGCCGATCAGCGCCGCCGGGTCGATCTTCTTGAGCGTCGAGCCGACCGTCGCGGCGCAGCCGGGCGAACAGTAGGCGTCCCAGCCGTCGATGCATTCGGCTTCGATCACCTCTTCGGTCACCAGGGCGCCGATGACGGCCAGCACGGCGGTCTTCTGGGCGCAGATCTGGCCGGGAGTCTGCGTCACCCCCGAGGTCGGTCCGCCGGAGGTCAGCGGCCGGTAGATGCTGCCCACGGGCGTCGCGTCGCCGCCAGGACTGAAGCGGTCGACCCGTTCGAACAGCTGTCCGCCCGAGGCGCGGACGTTGAGCGCGTCGGCGGCCACGACCGTCCCGCTCACGGTCACCACCGCGAACATCGAGATTCCGCCGCGCGCCTGCACGACGGCCTCGGGCAGCACGGGATCGAACACGACCAGACTCGCGCCGCACATGAGCGGAATCAGGCGCGTCGGCTCGCCGCCGCGCAGCTGGTTGCGCGGGATCACGCGCAGCTGACCGCCGAGCTCGAGGCCGAAGCGGATGTCGCGCGGGTTGACGCCGCTGCCGGAGGGCAGATAAACGGCGGTCATGGCGTGGACGCGCCCGTTCGCTGCATAGGCGTCCATCGACACCGAGATTTCCGCGCTCGAGGGAAACAGTGTGCTGCGGTGGGGATTGGTGCGGCGGGCGACCTCTTCACCGTCGCCGAAGCCGTCGCCGTCCGTGTCGAAACGCGCTGAATTCAGCCCCAGTACGAGCTCGAGCGCGTCGTGCAGACCGTCGCCGTCGGAGTCGAAGCCAGCCCGTTCGCCGGCGCTCACAACAGGCAGCGGAGCCCTCGCCACGCCCAACCAGGCCGCTGCGCCGGCAACGGCGCCGAGCACCGCGGCGACGGCGCCACCCGCGCGCAGCGCCGCGCGCCATCCACCGCACTGTCTCGTGACGAAGCTCATGTGCTCGCGCTCTTCAGCTCGCGTTGTTTCAGGCGGACTCGAATGCTCTGGCCCCCTCGGGCCCTCCTAACCCGGCTTACCCCTCGCCCAACGGCAAGGTAACCGAATTCCCCACGCCCGCCAGACACACAGCCTTCGCGAACCCACCCACCCCTCCCAGGCGCCGCAGCTTCTCGACATTCGCGCCGCCACCAACCCTCGCGGCACAGCAGCTCGAGCTGCCCCACGACGAGCCCTCGCACGGGCCACTCTCTCCGCGAGCCGCTCCGTCGCGGCCCGCCGCTTCTCCGTCTCTCCTCCGCCGCTCCCCCCTCGGTTCCTTTTCGCGCCCGCCCGTTCGCGCCGCCTCCGGCGCAACGGCACGCGCGGACCTCCACGCGCCCCACTCCGCGGCGCCCCACCCCTCCCGCCTCGCTATACTCCGGCCTTCCGCGCCCGTAGCTCAGCTGGATAGAGCGTCTGCCTCCGGAGCAGAAGGTCGTGCGTTCGAATCGCGCCGGGCGTACCAAAACTCGCGGAAATCAGCCGCAATCGTAGAAGTGCGCATTCCGCGAGGGGTTGCCACTGGCGGTAATGTGGCGCCCCGGAAGGCCCCTAGATTCCGCTCGGATCCGCAATTTTCCGGTCGCGAGCGGCGATCCAGACGGCCGCCAGGCAGAAGCTCATAGCGAATAGCGAGGCATTTGCCAGTGCTTGCGCCACGACCAGGAGACGTCCTCCGCCCGAACATCGAGACGGCGCGGGCCTTCGAGTCGCCATGGCTCGCCAGCAAGCAGTAGCTGGCAAGTCCGGTCATCGCGGTGCGTCGGACGAGCCCGCGGTGCGTTCGAGATCCCCGAGCACGTCCTCGATCTGCGCCAGCGCTGACCGCAAGTCATCCGCGATCTCCTGAGCGAGGATGTGTGGGTCAGGGAGGTTCGCGGAGTCCTCCAGGCTCTCGTCGCGCAGCCAGAAGAGGTCGAGGCTGACCTTGTCGCGAGCGAGCATCTCGTCGATCGTGTACGCGCGCCAGCGCCCCTCGGGCGATTGCTCCGACCAAGTGGCGCTGCGCTGGTTTCGATTCGCGGGCTGGTAGCAGCTGACGAACTCGTCCAGGTCGGCGCGCGCCATGCGCTTCGTCTTCAGGGTGAAGTGCATGTTCGTGCGCAGGTCGTAGACCCACAGAGTCTTCGTCCAGGGCTTCTCGCTGCCGGGCTTGCGGTCGAAGAACAGCACGTTCGCCTTCACGCCTTGCGCGTAGAAGATGCCGGTCGGTAGGCGCAGGAGCGTGTGAACGTCGCACTCGTGTAGGAGCTTCCTCCGCACGACCTCCCCGGCGCCGCCCTCGAACAGCACGTTGTCGGGCACGACCACGGCGGCACGCCCGTGGATCTTCAGCAGCGACTTCACGTGCTGGACGAAGTTGAGCTGCTTGTTGGAGGTCGTCGTCCAGAAGTCCGGCCTGTTGTAGGTGAGCGACTCCTTGTCGGTGTCGCCGTCCTCGTTGACGACCGTGATGCTCGACTTCTTGCCAAACGGCGGGTTGGTGAGCACCACGTCCGCGTGATCCTTCGGCTCGGTCCGCAATGCATCCTCGGTGACCAGCGGCGGTTCGTGCTCGTCGTCGGTCGGCCCCACTCCGTGCAGCAGCAAGTTCATCGCACACAGGCGCGAGACGCCGTCCACCAGCTCGATGCCGCGCAGCGCCTTGTAGCGGAGGTGCTTCTTCTGGTCTCGGTCGAGCTTGTAGGTGCGCGCGAGGAAGTTGTGCGCGGCGAGCAGGAACCCGCCGGTGCCGCAGGCGGGGTCGGCGACGATCTCGCCGGGCTTGGGCACGACGCACTCGACCATGGCGTCGATCAGCGGGCGCGGCGTGAAGTACTGCCCAGCGCCACCCTTCACGTCCTGGGCGTTGCGTTCAAGCAAGCCTTCGTAGGCATCACCCTTCACGTCCGACGTGAGGCTGAGCCACTCCTCCTTGCCGATGAGCTCGACGATGAGCTGCCGCAGCTTCGCTGGGTCTTGGATCTTGTTCTGCGCCTTGCGGAAGATCAGGCCGAGCATGCCGCGTTCTTGACCGAGCACGCGCAGCGTCTCACGGTAGTGCTGTTCGAGCTTGCTGCCCTCCATCTGCGCGCCGGTGAGGTCCGACCATCGGTGGCCCTTGGGGATCGGCTGCTTCTCGCCAGTGAGCTTCTCGCGCTCGTCGGCCATCTTGAGGAACAGCAGGAAGGTCAACTGCTCCAGGTAGTCCTGGTAGCTGAGGCCGTCGTCGCGGAGGACTTGGCAGTAGCTCCAGAGCTTCTGGACGAGACGGTGGCTGGCTTCGGTCATGGTTTGGCGGTGCCGTCTGGAGGCAAGGAGAGCAGGGCGGCGATCACAACGAGCAGGCAACTAGAGAGCAGCAGGGCTCCCGCGTGCGGCTTGGTCCCGTCGCGGTTGGGATAGATCAGTGCGTCGTCGAGGTAGTCATGATGCGCGGCATAGTTCCGCGCGATCAGGGCATTCAAGTGCGCCGCGATGACCGAGTCGGCATTCGAGTCGCCCGTGCCCACGCTGCTCGGGGTGCAGATCGCGTCACTCGCTGGTGGCACGGCGTGTAATGCGGTCCGTTCGCGAACTTCATCCTTCACCCACTGCTCGCTGACGACCGCACTCGGGGCCACCACCGCAACAGATCGAAGGATGGCTGCGACGACGACGTCGTTGGAACGCGGCTGCTTCGAACGGCCGGTATGCATGTGGTCGTCGACGAATCGCAGGACTCGCTCCGTGTGAAGCGCGATCAAGTTGAACTGCTCGATGCGTTCGTTGGTCTTGATAGTGGCCGCCGCCGGCAGATCCCGATGGCGGCCGCTCAGCTCACCATGAAGGCGCATCCATGCGAGGCAGAATCGGCGCAACGGCGCGCAAGATGGCCAGTGCTGGGCCAGTAACAGAGCTAGCTGGCCCTTGCCGTGCCGGAGGGTCTCAGGGAATTCCTTCTGGTAGTGCGCCGTCCTGCAGGGGAAATCCCGACGTGCGACCCACTCTTCGTACGGCAGCGCATCGATGAGTTGCGCCCACTGACGGCGCTCACGATCGTTCGAAAACCAGAACTCATCGAAAGGGTCGACTGGCTTGTCCGTCAGGTCCTCCAGCATCTCCGTCGCGAACTGGATGTCCTCTTGCAGACGCAGCAGCAACCGGCTGCTTCCCAGCGGCGGGCGATCGTGCCATCTGCTCCAGAGGGTGAGCAGTGTGTCGCGAAGGCCGAGCCGGATCTTCTCGGCGTCGAGCCCATGCTGCTGCGCCCATGCGCGAGCGCCAAGACGCGCATCGTGTCGGAAAGACTCTCGGTCCATGCAGTTCGCGAGAATCGTTCTGTAGCTGGAGATCCAACCGTGAACCGAGCTGCGTTCCTCCCACCACCGATTCAAGTCGAGCGCGGACTGCTCGAAGTGATCGGCGTGCCAACGGCATTGCGCGGCGCAGTGGTCGCCGTGCCCGGTGCCGATAAACGCGGTGAAGCGCGCACGCTCCAGCAGTTCGGCCAAGTGGTAAACCTGCCAGTCTGCGAAGAAGTCGACCCACGGTCGGACATCCTTCTGATGTCGAGGGTGTCGAAGCACTGGGGGCGTCGCCGAAGCGACACTCGGATCGATCGCGTTCGCACGCGCAACCTGTCCGAGATCGTTGTCCGGGTCGTCGAGCCAGTGCTGCCAGAGTTTCTCGACGGGTCGATCTCGGTCCGGCCACAACGAAGTCGCTGCGCCCCAGACCCCGAGCCCCCACGAGTGTTCTTCGGGGCAACGATCCGCTCCCTCGCGCGGGTTGACCGGGAAGTTGATCCATGCAAGCAACGCTTCCGAGGGAATCGGAATGCGGTATCTGGGTCTGATCCAGCCACGACCGACGATTTCCTCGAGAGGAAGCGTGCTTGGCAGCTTTATGCCGAGGGACTCCAGATGCGCAACAAACTGCGGCTTGTGGATGTTGGAGGCCGGCACCGCGAGGTACCGACAGATTCGGTCGCCGCCGCTCACACGAAGCTCGCTCATGACTGCGACACGGCGATGCTCGGCACAGCGCACGACTCAGCGTTCACCAAGCGGCCCTCGAAAGCCCACTTGAGGATGGACTGGCGGAGGCGGGCGATGCCGAGAGCGGGCCGCATCGAGTCGTGCGCCACCCTGCGCGCGCGTTCCAGCTCGGCCTCCACGCCGTCGACGATCCGACGGATCTCAGCCTCCGGTGGCAATGGCACAGCCACTTCCGTGAGAGTCTGAAGGTTGATGTTCTTCTGTGCAGTCGCCGGAGCAAAACGTTCCAGAGCTGCCTTGGCGGTTCGGAGGAACAGCTCAGTGAATCTCACCAGAACCGGCCTCTCTGCATTGACGAACCCGACGATGCTGTCCGGGAAGCATGCCTCGAATCCGAGGATGGCCGTCTCGGCGATGTTCGCGGCAATCGTGATGCAGAGGGTTCCGGCCGGCCACAGCCTGCTTTGGGCCAACCCGAACTCGGAGTAGGTGCTGGTGAACGAGCGAATGAAGCCATCGGCGCAGCGCACGTCACCCGTTTGGATGAAGGGATACGTTCCACCCAGAAGGCGAGGATCGTTCCGGGGACGATGTCGCGAACGACCGCGATCGATCTCGCCGAGCATTGGCAACGTCGCCCAGCACCAGCCCTCTGGCAGAACGGGCAGCCCAGCGGTATCGGGTTCCGCGGGCTCGACGTAGCGCGCCTTCCAGCGGTCGTCGGTCGGCGCCTTGCCCTTGGACTTCAGCTTGGCGAGTTCGGCTTCCTCCCAGCGGCGGCGGCGCTCGGCGAGGATGCGCTTCAGCAGGACGGCGGCGGGCTCGTAGCTGCGGCCTTCCTTCCTGGCGAGCTCGGCTTCGGTCGGCACGAGGCGGCCTTCGACGGCGGCCTTGAGCACGGAGGCACGGTAGCGCTCAAGGTTGCGCTGCACGTGCTCCAGGGTCGCGGTCGCGGCGTCGAGGCGGGAGAAGTGGGAGTCGATGGCGGCGACGATCGCGCGCTGCTCCTTCACTGGTGCAACGACCAGGGGGTACGCATCGAGTGCAGCTGGGCGGACACGCATTAAGGATCCACCCACACCCGAGACGTTGGCGGCAAGGTGGTTTCGGAAGTGGTCGCGCTGGAGGTAGTAGGCTAGGAAATCGGGGTCGATCCCTTCGACCGGTGGGAACGGAATCCACTCCGTCGATGCGATCTGAGGAACGCCGGATGCGGCGCCGACAACCCAGACACGGTTGATTCGCGGGTTGATCTTGCTGACGAGAACCGTCCCGGGAGCAACTACTTGCTTGGTTGAGCCAACCTCGCGCCCTGCCACAAACTCCGGTTTGCGTGATGGGAAGCTCGGAATGCTGTAAAGCTCGAAGGACGTTCCCGGATGCTTCGCAGGGTCCAATGTGGTTCCACGGCCCTCGCGAACATCGCCGAGAGTCATCTCCCGCCAGGACTCCGGAATCCCTCTCATGCCGCCAGCACCTCGTTCACCTCACGCAGCACGTCAGCCAGCTTGCCGCCGAACACCTGCTGCGCCCGCCCGAGCCCACCTTCCTGCGCGAACGGCACCTCGTCGAAGTCGTCGATGGTGATCTCGATGCTCGTGGCGACTTGTTCGCGGATCATCTCGAGCCACCGCACCTGCTCCGCGGTGAAGCGCCCACTCTGCTGGCCGATCCACGCCGCGAACCGCTCCTTGACCCCATCGGCGAACGGCACCAGCTCGTTCTCCTTGTGGAGTGCGTACCGCACGAGCGATACGAGGTCCGTCAGCAACCGCTGACCTGACGCGCCGCGCACGCGGCTTCGCTCCAACACCTCGTAGGCATGCCACAGCCGCTCGGGCGTGCACGACAGAGGCGGCGCCTTGATCGCGTCGGCCAGCGCCTTGATGTCCTCGTAGCGCAGCCGCCGCTTGTGCGGGACTGAGTAGAAGACCTGAAGCGCTGCGATCTCGTCGCGCTTCTCGGCGAGGAACTGCTCGAACGTGCGCACCAGCGCCTTGGCCTTGGCCTGCGCGTCCGCCGACATGCCCGCGCCGAGCAGTTCGTCTTTGCTGACCTCGTCGATCATCTGCTCGAGCTCGCGGCGCGCATCGACTAGCGCACGGCGGAGGTCAGGGTTCTTCGCGATCGGTTCCGCGGCACTGCGCAGCAGCCGCTCTAGGGCTTCACGAAGTTGATCGTCCGTCGGCGTCGCGTCCGCCGGTACGCCATGGCGCTGGCGCGCCTCGGCCTCCTGTACGTCCGGGTCGAGCGCCTCCACGATCCCGTGGCTGATCGCGGACAACGGCACGCCGCCGGACTTCTTCAGCAGCCGGTCTCGTTGGATCTCGTCGAACTGACGGTCAAGTCGCGCCAAGCGACTGGCGACGGACGACATCACGCCAGTGTCGACGCTCCCGAACGCCACCTGTTCGAGGAGGGACTGCAGCGGAACCGTTTTGCAGCGTTCGAGCGGCTGAGTGTCCGCGAGGTCTTCCTGTTCGGTCACGCCGACGCAGTCGACGATCACGAAGTGCGTCTTCGCCTTGGCGTCCGGCGTGACTGCGCGCAGGTCGTTGGGGTCGATGACGCGAACGCCGCGCCCCTTCATCTGCTCGAACAGGACGCGGCTCTTCACCGTGCGCAGGAAGACGACGACCTCGATCGGCTTGATGTCGGTTCCGGTTGCGACGAGGTCCACGGTGACCGCGATGCGCGGGTAGTAGCTGTTTCGGAACTCCTGGATCAGGTCCGCCGGCTTCTTCCCCTGGACCTTGTACGTGATCTTCTGGCAGAACTCGTTGCCCTTGGCGAACTCCTCCCGGAGCACGTCGACGACATCCTCGGCGTGGTTGTCGTCCTTGCAGAAGACCAGCGTCTTCGGGACTTCGGTCCGGCCCGGGAAGATCTCGGTGAAGAGCCGATCGCGGAAGGCGCGCACGACGGTGCGGAGCTGGTCACGAGCGACCACGGCGCGGTCGAGGTCGGTCGCCGCGTAGGTGACCGGCTCGTCGGGCGCCTGCCAACGGGTCTTGCGCGTGCGGCGGTCGCGCACGCCCAGAACTGGTTCGCCGGTCGCCTCGATCTTGCCGCCTTGCTCAGTGATCTTGGTGCGGATGCGGTAGACCTCGAAGTCGACGTTGACGCCGTCGGCGACAGCTTCATCGTGCCCGTACTCCATCACGAGGTTCTGGCGGAAGAACCCGTACGTGTGCGCGGCCGGCGTCGCGGTGAGCCCCACGAGGAAGGCGTCGAAGTACTCCAACGCCTGCCGCCAGAGCGAGTAGATCGATCGATGGCACTCGTCGACGAAGATCACGTCGAAGAACTCGGGCGGGATGGCGCGGTTGTAGGCGACGGGTAGGGCCTCGGCCGGAGCCGGCGTGCCCGCGAACGGCGAACCATCCTCGTTCGCTTCATCGAAGTCCTGCTCGCCGCGGAGCATCGAGTAGAGGCGCTGGATCGTCGTGATGACGACCTTGGTCGATGCGCCGATGGTCTGCGTGGTCAGCCGCTGGACGTTGTACAGCTCGGTGAACTTGCGGTTGTCGTCCGGCGACCGGAAGGCTTGGAACTCCTTCTCGGCCTGCTCGCCGAGGTTGGTCCGGTCGACGAGGAACAGCACGCGCCGTGCACCGCCGAACTTGATCAGCCGGTAGATCGCCGACACTGCGGTGATGGTCTTGCCTGACCCGGTGGCCATCTGAACCAGCGCTCGCGGGCGGTTGTCGCGGAACGAGCGTTCGAGGTTGGTGATCGCCTGGATCTGGTTCGGGTAGAGGCGACCTCGTTGCAGCTCGGGCAGCGCCCGTAGTCGCGCGCGCAGCGTCGACGGCTTCGTGTCGTCGGCTGCGGTGTACGCGCCGGTCGACTGCACCCACTGATGCAGGGTCTCGGCCTGCAGCCACTCCGCCAGTGTTTCCGGCTGGTGGACGGCGAACACCTCGCGCGTGCGGGTGTCCGGGTCGAGCAGGTTCGCGAACAGGGTCTCTGCGCCGTTGCTGAGGTACAGGAACGGCAGCGGCTTCACAGGCGCGTCGAGTGTCGCGCGGAGTCCGTCCGAGTAGCGCTCGGCCTGACGCTCGTGGGCGCGAAGTGGCTCCCCACCCTTCTTGGCTTCGAGGACTCCGACGGCCCGCCCGTCCACGAACAGCAGGTAATCCGCGAAACCGTGGCCCCGCTCCAGCTTGAACTCCCGCACAGCGACGCCCCGGCCGGCGTGGAGGTTCGCATCCGCTCGGTCCTGGACGAGCCAGCCGGCAGCCGCAAGCGCGGCGTCGATCGCCTGGCGGGCGAGTTGTTCGGGCGTGGGGGTCATGCTCAGGCCCGGAAGCATGGCAGATGTCGCCGACGATCCAACCACCTACGGGAGGTGCAGATGCCGAGCGTGCCCGCTCCGACGAGCGAGCCATCGTTCACGGCGGCGCCCCGGGGACGGCGCGGGTAGACGAGCGGCGGCCGGAGAGTCGCGTTGGTCGAGGATGGTATCGAGGGGACGCGCGTGCGCGTCGCCGACTCCACCCGCGGCGCCCCCTTCCGTGCGGGACGGCACTGGCCGGTCCCTTCCGGCTACACGACAACCACGGTTCAGAGGGTCCGTTCGCAGCGGAGCACCTACGCCATGAACTCCGGTCGGGGCTCGGACACGCGCGTAGCCGTTCGCCGGGGCGGTTTGGAACGAGATGTCGCCCGTGATTCATACGGCCGCCGAACTAGGCGCACCACCCAGATTCTGCAACACCGAAGGCCTGCGGTTCGAATCTGCACGGGCGAAACAAAATCCCTTGGGAATCCCGGCTGTCACTAGGCCTCTGAATTCCGACGGCGTCGCTAAGTGGCAACAATGTGGCGGCATCTCGGCGCCGCGTCGGCGTTTCCGCACCCTTCCGCGATTTTTCGCTCGCGCGGGCAGTCGCCCGCGATTTGTGACGGTTGGTGGCAGACGATCCATCGAGCGGGAAAGCACCGCATGGATACGCTCCGAGCGAACGACCCTCGCGCGAGCCGCAGACGGGTGCCGCTCGACGGAGCCAACTCGCGAGGCCTCAGAGGGGGTCGACCATTGGGGCCACGCGCGTGGAGATCTCAGCGTTGACTGTGTCGCCACCGTGACACTCGCGGCAGTCGCAATCGGGGATCCGCCTCAGCAAGCAGCGGAGTGCCAATTCCACCGGGGTCCCTTCGAACGTCTTGGCACCCAGCAGCCACCCCACCGCTACCCGCGCAGGACCGTCTCCCACAGACGGAGGTGCGCAACGCCGTCGAGTCCCGCAACCTCCTCGAACAGTTCCGCCCCTTCCGCGAGCTCTCGGAGCAGCAGAGCCTTCGGAGCACTTGCGGCTTGGAGGTACTCCCGACGTTTCTGGTGAAGGTAGTGCTTGAGGCAACGCTGCGACGCCTCCCGCGTTGGAAACTCAATTCGGACGATCCCCTGACGGCGGCGCACGCTCTTCGCGTTGCCTTCCCCAAACAGCGTGAACCTGCCGGGATCGCCGCTCAGCGTTGCCTGACACTCGGCACAGTTGCACACCGCCTCGTGGAACACTGTCGCCTTGTCAAGCCAACCCTGCTCGCGGAACATTCGCAGAGCGTCGCGATAGCGGACCCGCGCATGCAGCTTAGGGACGTAGTAGCGAGCGATGGGGATGCCGCCGCCGACAGGCACCACGCTTCTGAATTCACCGAACTCAGGGCCGTGCGCCACGCCCGACATTGCGTTTGCTCCCGCGGCACCGGCGACGAGCACAGAGAAGTAGCCGCCGTGGATGTTAATGACTTCGCGTGTGCCGTCACGGAGGGCTCTCGCGAGCGAGATGAGGCCCGCAAGCTCGGACCCGCCGGCACTTTGTTCATCGAGGTTGTCGACCCACAGCAAGAACCCGTCGGCGGACGTGGAGGCAAACGCTCCGGCTACCTTTTCGCGTGCCACCTTGTTGGTAACGACGCCTTGGCTGACAACCACAGATCCGAACACGCGCGGGCCTTCAGCCGCGACTGCTTTCCGCGTAAGCTGCACGGACTCAACACACACCGCAAGCCACTGGTCGATGGTTGCCTCGGTCAAGAAGAAGTACGGAGCTACGACAGCGTACGGTTCCTGCGTCGCCTGATCCTCGAGGTACTTGGCGGCGTCGGTCTTTTTCATGTTTGCGGGCAAATACTCCCGCTGAAACGCGACGCATCGGTTCACGACGTTGGCAAGGGCTTCACCGGCGAGGTCCTTGGGGCGAAGGGGTCGTTTCCCTGCAAGCGAGAGGATCGGATCTCCGTAGTGCTCTGCGAGCGAGCGGATCGACGATTTAGTTTCGCCCTCGCCGTCGGCAATCACACTCGGGTCATGCTGAAACGCATGCGTGAGAGGGTCGATCAGGTACTTGCCACCTGCGCGCTTCTCTTGAAGGAACGCGGCGAGTCCCGCCGGCGCGTGCGCGACCATGTTCGCGTTCAGGATCACGCCGTCGTAGGTACCCTTCTGTGGGTACTCGAAGAAGTCCTTCTGGGCAAACGTCCCGAAGAACATCCAGTGTTCAATGGACATGGCGGATGAGCCTCAGAGATTCAGACAACATGCGGCGTTGTGGCTGCCAGACGGATCGGTTCCGGGTTGGAGCTGTGACCCAACGGCATTTCCCATCGACCGGGGACACGAGCACCAGCCCGTACCCGCTCGACTTGACTTCCTGAACGAGGGCATCCGAAGGCTGCGCTCCTAGTAGCCCAATGCAGACGAAGTCGGCTACCTGCTCGTGAGCGCGGCACTGTTCCAAGGCACGCCGCCAGTCCCTCATCTTCGCTTCGACGAAGGTGACCCATCGGCCCCGAGTCGCGACGAGGTCCGCGCTCTGGCCCATGTTCGGCACCTCGTGTCGAACACGGTATCCGTTAATGCTAAGGAATTGGCTGAGCACCAGCACCAGATCCTCCTCGCGCTCGATGCGCGCGCTAGGTGACTTCTTCATAGTCATCGAGGGTTCGTGCTGTACGAAAGACGGTCCAGATGGAAGCGAACTGGAGGGCCAACATGCAGAGCCCGCCAATGAGAACGTATGGACGAGCGCCCGGGGCCAGCGCACTCGCAATCACCCCAGCCACGCCAAGGCATGTCGTGGCGAACAGGATCGTGTGCCCTGCGCGGATTCTGCGATCGAACTCGCGGAGCCGTGCGAAGACACCAACGACGCGGAACAACTCGGATGTGTAGCCATCGATCTTGTCCGGCTCGGCGGATTTCGGCGCGACGACGAAGCTCCGAAGCGGTTCGTCTGTCGCGCGTGCTAGATCACGAAGAACCTCGGCGTGGCGGCCAGCGAGCCGTCCGAGAAGGTCGTTCTTCTGCGCGCTCATGCGGGTCCGAAAGTCGCGGATCGGTTCGAGGTACAGATTCAGGTGCGGGGTCACTCCACCCACGATAATTGTGCCCACCGCCGCCGAGACCGCTGCCCACACATCGTCCATGCGAACACCTACCCGCCCGATCCGAGAACTTGATCCCGGATCTCTGAGTTGACGATCTCTTTCGGGTAACGCTCGTACACGTAGCGCAGAATCGAGCGCAACGAGGCAGATCCGACGCGCGTCTTGAATTCGCGGAGTAGGCGTTTCTGCTCCGGGCTAAGCGACTGGTAGAGCTTTGACTTCGTGAACGCCGCACCTTTCTCTGTCAGCTTGAACTGTTGCTCCTCGTACTCGGTGAACGCCGACTCGGCCGAGTCGGGAGCCGACGAGCGCAGCCACTCCTCCCACTCCGCCGCGGACTCCGGTAACGTCTCCTCCTCCGTGCCTTCCTCTTCGATGAACCCGTGAAGTTGGAAGAAGTTTAGGTCGTCGTAAATCTGCCGAGAAAATGGGCCAAAATTCCACGGGAAGAACTCGTAGAAGTTCTCGGCCGTGATGTCTGTCCCCCGCCGGAAATGGGGAAGCACCTCTTCCTTGAAGAGGAAGAGCGCCTTGATGAGCCGCGTGCGTCCTGAGATCGGCTCGTTCGGTGCCTCGCGCGCTCCGGGCGAGTACAGAAGGAGGAGCAGGATGTCGCGACGGTTGTTGATTTGCATGGGGTCGGCTCCTTGGCGAGCTGCGGTCCTGCACGTTCTTCGTAGCGGGCGCTGAATTTGATTCGGGTGTCGTGTGGCGATTCAGCAGGTCGTGAACGGGTCAATGCGCGCGTGAACGTGCAGCGACACGGTGTTTACGGGAAAGCTCGTCCGCTGGCCCCTCCCCGCCCACGCGAGGTACGGCTCGCGACGCCGCTTCAGCTCCTGCAGGATCCGACCGCGCGCGGTCGAGGTCCTTCGCCGAGAGAGCTCCATCCAGGAGGCGCTCGATCGTCGAGCGCTGTGGGTCAAACTGCAGGGCTGGATCGATGTGCGGGTCGTAGGCGTACTTCGTCTTGTTCGACACCGGCGAGTCGGTCTCCGGCGTGACGAGCCCGACCGGCAGGTAGTTGGACCGCTTCCTGTCGCCGTGCTTGTACGTCGTGATTGACCGCTTCGCTATGAGTTGGGTTGCTTTCTGCTTCTGTTGTGGGGAAGGGGAACGGGCAATGACGTTCACGAGACGGACGGAACTCTCAACGCCAAACATGGCGTCCGCTGGGGATTCCCCGGTTCGCGCGACGGACGCGCGCTCGTCACGGATCGCTGCGTGCGCGGCGCAGCGGACTCTGGCACGGGTTGTGGGCGGGTTGGGCTGCACGTCAAGCCCTTCGCTGGTCACGACGAACTAGCTTTGCGCGCACGCGCTTGAGTGGACTCTTGCCAACGTCGCGGAGCACGGCCTTCAGGTCAGACAGGCGGAAGAGCCGGTAGCCGTTCTGAGGAACGCGGTGCGCGCGAATCTTGCCCTGATGCTCCCAGTTCCGCAGCGTGCCTGGGCTCACGCCCAGGTACTCAGCGGCCTCCGAGATGCGGAGGTAGTCACGGATCTTGTCCATCGATCGGGCCTCAGCAAGTAACCTTCCAAACTATTCCAAACCCTACAGGTCGCACCAGGCCGGTTCAACGGCCCCCGAGCCAAGGTCGGGGAGTCGGGGTAGCAGCATCGGTCACGGTCCCGGTAACTCCCTTGCCCGAAGGTCGGGCCGAGCTTTCGGCACCCCAGGCCCCACCCTACGCCGCCAACCATGCACATGAGCACGAGGCGCAAAGGCGGCGCAGCATGAAAACCTCGGGGATCCGCCACAGCTACTCCAGGTCGGAACCGTGTCCAGAGTTCAGAACCTCGCCTACGTAGCACGCGAGCCAGTCTTGTCTCCCGCCTCGCGCTCGAACGACGCGAACCACTCCTCGTCCACTCGGAAGGCGGCGACCGGCTGCAGGCCGATCTCCAGCTCCTCCATCAGTCGCACCAGCTTCTCACCGTCCACCAGCTCGATTGGCGGCGCGCCGTCGCGGAACGCCTCGCGCTTGGCCTCGGCGGTGAATGCGCCTGTCGTAAGGATGATGCCCTTGTCGGCGCGTCCGGTCATGGCGCCGCGGAAGTCGCGAACAGTCCCAGGCCCGACCGTGTCTCGGTAGCGCTTGCACTGGAACAGCACCTTGAAGCTGACCAGCGTGTTCACCTGCAGCATGCCGACGCCGTCGATCCCGCCGTCGCCTGCACGTCCGGTCACTTCGACGTTCTGGAAGCCGGCCTCACGCAGCAGGAGCTGGCAGAAGCGCTCGAACTCCGCAGACGTCAGGTCCCGGAGGATCTCGAGGACGCGCTGACGGTGTCCGAACGCTGCGGCCGGAACTTCGTCGTCGGGCGCGACAACATCGGCGTCGGACGATCCGCGGTCTCCATCGTCGTCGAGTGCCGGGCCCCGCCGACCCTGGGCGGCGCGGTAGAGCGACACGGACTGCTCTGGGGTGAGGCTCGGGTGCGATCGCCCCTTCTCGGTGAGCGACCAGACGCCGCGCTTGCTGGCGTCGAGGAGACCAGCGGACACGAGGTACTGACGCGCCCACGCCATCTGGTTGTGGTAGCGCGGGGCGCCTCCGACGGTCGTCTCTGCGAGCTGCTCGTTGGTCAGCCCGAGCGCCCGGTCAAGATGGTCGTACACCTCCTGGGGACGGGCGGATCCGCCGAGGTGTCGCACTGCGTCCAGAACCGGGCCCATCATCGCGACGAAGGCCGGTCCAGAGTCCGACTTCTGCTTGCTCATCGTGGCTTGGTGGACATGAGGCCGCGGTTGGGCATGCCCGCAGGGCGCGGGGTCGGCTCGCGAGCTTACCCCACTGCGGTGTACTCCGATGCGGGGTTCACGCTCGGTCGAGAATGGGCTCCTCCAAGGCTCTGCAGACCAAGCGGTATCGCGCGTTCCTCGATCGCTTGCGCAAGGCCCGACTGGACGCCGGCCTGACCCAGGTCGAGGCCGCGGAGCGCCTTGGCCGACCCCAGACCTGGGTTTCGAAGTGCGAGCTGGGCGAACGCCGCGTGGACTTCGTCGAGGCCGAGGACTTCGCCGCCGCCTATGGAGTGGCGCTTGACGCCTTGGCGTCGCGCGGCCGGCGCGGAGACAAGTGACCGCCCGCGCTTCGCGGCGGGCGGATTCACCGAACTGAGAGACTCAGGCCGAAGGGAGGCTGAGACACGGGGCACGCCCAACCCGGCGCTCGCTCGGCCGGCGAGTGCTAAAGCGCGAAGCGTCGGCGCGCGGTCCAGACGAAGGTCACTTCCGGCCGGCCAAAGCCGCAGCCACGAGCAGCAACACCGCGGCGGCCCCCACTACGACCTCACCCTCGGTGAGCGCTGTGGTCCGTCGGCCGTACACGACGCGCATCCCTCGCTGGCGAGCCTGCTCGACCGATCGGTCGGCCGTCACCAGGAGCTCGCCCGGAGTGGTCCCGAGCTCTCCGGCGATTGCCGCGAGTTGTTCGATCGAGATCGAGATGGCTCCGCGCTCGATGCGCGACACCGTGGACTGGCTGACTCCAATCGCCTGTGCCAGCGAGCCCTGTTGCAGGCCCCGGCGTTCTCGGAAGGCGATGATCGTGGCCCCGACGATCGCTGCGTAGGACGCGGTGGGCTGGAGTGGCGTTGACATGAGACTCACGGCGTGGCATTTTGCACCAAATGACTACCACAAGCAATCACAGGGTCGCAGCCGGATCAGTTGTTTCCGTCCCGGTCTGGCCGTTCCGGCACGTAGGCATCGTCAGTGACCGCCGCGGCGCCGACGGTCGGCCGATGGTTATCTCGAATTCCCGACGGCGCGGCGGCACGTTCGAGGAGTGTTGGGCGGAGTTCAGCGGCGGCGTGCCTGTCACCGTCAAGGAGGCCAGGAGCGGCACCCAGGGACACGCCACGGTGAGACGCGCCCGGTCGATGCTCGGCGCGGCCTGGCGCCCTGTCGAGTTCAACTGCGAGCACTTCGTCGAGGAGGCCTGCGGTAGGACTCGGCGTAGCCCCCAGCTCCACGGGGCCGTGATGATCTCGGTGCTCGCCGTGCTGCTCGTGCTTGTCGGGCGTCAGTGATGCCACACCGGGCGACGCGCGAACTCCGCTCGCAGGGGAGCTCGTGCACCCCGGCATTGACTGGGACGTATGCAAATCGCCGCCCCCGGCGCGCACCGGGCACCCGGTCGCACGGTCCGTGCTCAAGGTGCCTTGTCGCGCGGCAACGGTATGGGTTCGAGTCAGCCAGTCGATCAGTTCTGAGTGGACGCCAAACCCGAGACTACGTTGGCGTGGGACCGGCCGAACCTCGCGGCGGGATGTCGTCGCAGCACCGATCCGACAGCTATCCCGAAGAATCCCGACTCCCACGCGAACTCTCGTTGAAGTCCTCGACTACGAGCTGGCCGGTATGGAGTCGGTAGACCTGCTGCTCGAACTCGATCTGAACCAGGCCCTCGCCTCGAAGCTTGGTTCGGTAGAAGGTCAACGCGTTCTCGGTCCCTCCGAAGAACACCTTCGCGTCCCGAGGGAACGCAGCTAGGTGGTTGATGAGCTCGCCGACAGTGAGTTCGCGTTCGTGTGCCATGTCGCTGACGATACGTTGCCTCCGCCCAAAGTTCATGGAGCAAGGCGACGGCATCTTCACTGGGACGACCCGAAGCCAACGAACGATCTGGCTGGACTGTTGGCGCTGCCAGCACGGGTCGTCGGGAGCACGCGCTCAGTCGCTCGTTAGCCCCCGCCGACCGAGCAAGCCAGTTGAGTGGGGCTGCCAGTTCGCACCGTGACCGCCGAACGCCGTCCGACTTCAGCCGATCTAGGCTGGAGGTGTTGTCCAGGGTTCGGGACCTCTCCCCGCCGAGGCCCCGAAGGCGCTCTTGGACGCGGTCGCCACAGTTGCTCGCACGGCCTGAGAACGGAGTCGCACGATGGCCATCCCGCACCGACGAGGATGGTCCATGAACGGCGAATTCGAAGCAGCCCCAAAACGCCACATTGGCAGTCGCCTCGGTCGGCACTGCCCAGCCGGCAGCCCGTCGGGGTGGCGCAGGCATTGACGAAGTTGGAGCGTCATCGTTGAAGGGGCGTTGGCGCATGCAAGCGTCCCGCGCCGCTGCCGGCACAGTGATTGCAGTTAGAGTTGGAATGCTCGCAGTGAGCGTGTAATGAGTGGGAGACTGCAGTGACCGACGAAGAACACAAGGTGAGTGAGGCGCAATCGGAATCGCCGCCACGCCTTTTTGATGCCGAGGACGCCCGAAAGGTGAGTGAAGCGATCGCCGAGGCACGACAGTGCGCTGACAAGCTGCTTGCGGAGATCCAAGAGCGCTCGTCAGCTGCTGCAGAAGTCGGCGAGAAGATCTCGCACATCCTGGCGGATGCCACGAGCGCACGAGATGGGATCGACAAGCGTGACGCCGCCATGCAGACGGCGGTTGAGGCGGCCAAGCAGGCTGCCGAATCGTCCAGGGCAACTGCGACAGAGCTAAAGGAACTCCTCGCCTCCGTTCAGGCGATTTCGAGTCAGTCAGCTGACACCGTGAAACAGGCCAGTGCGTCACACGAGTCGCTGCGAGTGTTGGTCAATGCCGCGACCGAGAACGCCGGGCGAATAGAGGCAGTCAAGACCCAGATCGAGCAGTCAGCGCAAGTGGCGGCAGCCCGATCGGAGCACATCGAGGAGGGTAGACTCTACGTTGACAAGAAGCGAGCGGAGATTGACAGGATCCACACCGCGGCTCAGCAGTCGGCAAGCAGCGCCGAAGCTCAGCACTTGGCCGCTCGCACGACGTCCGACAACTTGTCCGCACTGCACGTCGAGGCCAGGAAGGCCAAGGCTGACATGGACAGCAACGCCGAGGCGGTCGCGCGCGCCCTCGAAAGTTGCAATGCGCATGCTGTCACGACCAAGGCACTGTCCGACCGGGCCGAGTCGACGGACAAGCGCATCGCGGAATACGAAAAGAGGCTAGAAGTCTTGGAGGCGGTGGCGCAACAGCGACTGAAGACCATAGAAGCGCTGCTCCCGGGCGCAGCCAGCGCCGGACTTGCGTCGGCATTCAAGCAACGACGGGATCACTTCAAGTGGCCGCATCGCGCCTGGCAGTCATTGTTCGTGGTCAGTGTGCTGGCGCTACTCGGGATTGCGTGGTTGGAATTCCGCTTGTTCTCAGAGCTCGACAGCGCCCTTACGTGGGACAGACTCGGGCTGTCGCTGCTTCACCGTTTGCCGTTCGCGCTGCCGATAATCTGGCTCGCGATCCACTCGGCGCAGAAGGCCGCGCTCGCGCAGCGGGTTGAGGAAGACTATGCGTTCAAGGAGACCGTTTCCCGGTCTTTCGAAGGCTACAGACGCGAAATGGCCGAACTGGAAGGCAAGGCGGCGCCGAACTCCGCGTTGACGCAGTTGTGCGCCAGCGTTCTTGGCATTATCACTAACCCGCCAGGTCGCATCTACGAGAAGCACCCGCTCAACGACACACCTCTCAGTGCCCTTGCAGACACGACCGCGCCGCTTGCCACGGCGGCGAATCAGATATCGGCCGCGCAGCAGAAGACGTAGACGATCTGACCTCAGCAATGGCCGGCGCATGTTGCGCTAGCCGTGGTCGGCCATCTCGCCCCCGCACCAAGTCGTCGACCTGGGCGGCGGAGTCGGAGGCCAGCTGCGGGACGGCGAGTTTGCGGCGCTCGTTGGCCGGGTCGCTCGAGGCCGCCCAACACTACTCCACCGCGATCTCGTCGCGCGCCCCGCCCGGCCTTCAGAGCCTCGCGTTGTACAAGACCGTCGCGACAACCATTCCCGCGGCATCGCGCACCTGCGCCCCTTGCCAGCTGCGCATCCGCCGGTACCAATCCGAGCTGGAGCGGACCCCGCTCACCCGCGCCCGCATCGCGCGCTGAACGTCCGCGAGCGTCTGGAAGGTCTCTTGCCCGTCACCGATGTCGGCCGTGTACGGCCCCGTCCCGATCGTCGTCATGTCGTTGAATCCGTGCGCCGCGGGTTGGTGCGGCGAAGGGGGCATCAGGGCTCGTTCGGCGCTCGAAGGGAAGGCGCGATGTGCTTGGGTTGTGCTTGGATCGCGGCAACGCGAAAAGGGCCCCCGCGGCGCCATCAAGATGCCTCGACGTGATCGGGCAGTGGCATGTGCACTCACATCAGGGCTCGACCAGAAACACGAGCCCGTTGCTCAGGTTGGTGGACTTCGACGAGGCCGGATCGCGGAACCAGGCTTGGGCCCAAACGGTCTCGCCGCCAACGAACGTCTGTCCAAGCGCGCTAGGGTGAGTCGCGACGTACGCGTTCCAATCCTCGCTGAACAGTCCGTCGCATGCGCCAACAGCGCCGCCGGATTGCTGCATTCCCATGCGCTGAGTCGGCGCCTTGACGCACAGGTAGCTGGTGCTGCCAACACCCCACGACGCGGACTTGGCGCCGCTGATGCCGTAAAAGAAGAGGCCCGACTTCTGGCCCTCGACGTTGGCAACCGCGATCTCGAAGCCCGATCCGACGCTCGCGCTGGCGCTTCCCGAGCCGTACATCGCCGCGACGCAACCGTTGGTCGTCGTGCCTGCGGTGCAGTACGGTGTGCCTGACGACGATACCGGGCAGCCCCACTTAGCTAAGTAGCTGTCACCAGCCGCTGAATCCGTGAAGTACCCACCCGCGAAAAGCGCCAATCCGTGGCCGTCGTCGAAGGCCGTTAGCGTGTTGACAACGCTGTTGATCCCACTGCCGAACGACGACCAGTTCGAGCCATCCCACTTCGCGATGTAGTTCGCTGCGACGCCGCCCGCGCTCGTGAACTCGCCTCCCGCGCAAAGCACCGGTCCGCTGCCGACGTCGAAGACTGTGAGCCCATAAACCCAGCCGTCTATCCCGCTCCCGAGCGTCGACCAGCTCGATCCGTTCCACTTCGCCACGTGGCTCGCTGCAGTGCCGCCGGCAGTTGAGAAAGCTCCACCGGCGTACAGCACTGATGTGCTGCCGTCGCCAAAAGCCGTGAGCGCGTAGACTTGGCTGTCCATTCCGCTCCCGAGTGCAGACCAGCTCGACCCGTTCCACTTCGCGATGCGGTTCGCTGCAACGCCACCGGCAGTGGTAAAGCTCCCACCTGCGTACAGCGCTTGGCCGGTGCCGTCGTTGAAGACCTCGAACGCAAAAACCGTGCTGTCCATCCCACTCCCGGGTGCTGACCAGCTCGACCCGTTCCACTTCGCGATGCGGTTCGCTGCAACGCCGCCAGCACTCGTAAAGTTCCCACCGGCGTACAGCGCAAGCCCGCTCCCGTCGTCAAAGACCGCCAACGCGGAAACGGTCCCATTCATCCCGCTCCCGAGAGCAGACCAGCTTGAACCGTTCCACTTCGCGATGTAGTTCGCCGTCACGCCACCGGCGGTCGTGAAGTGGCCGCCTGCGTACAATGCTGCCCCACTGCCATCGTCGAAGGCCGCAAGCGCACGAACCGTCGGACTAGTTCCGCCTCCAAGCGCTGACCAGCTCGAGCCGTTCCACTTCGCGACGCGGTTCGCCGCGACGCCGCCAGCGGTCGTGAAGGTTCCACCCGCGTACAGTGCCGCGCCGCCGCCGTCGTCGAATTGCTCGAACGCAAATACGGGGCCGTTCATCCCGCTACCGAGTGCCGACCAGCTCGACCCGTTCCACTTGGCGAGGTGGTTAACGACGACGCCGCCTGCACTGAAGAATGCGCCCCCCACATACATGGCCGGCCCGCTACCGTCGTCGAAGCCCGCAAGCGCATGGACATCGGCCTCCATCCCGCCGCCGAGCGCCGACCAGCTCGAGCCATTCCACCGCGCGACGCCGAGCCCGTCCGATGTGACGAAGCCACTCGCGTACAGCGCCGACCCGCTGCCGTCGTCGAAGTCGGTGAGCGCTCGGACCCAGTGCCATGTCCCGGTACCGAGCGCCGACCAGCTCAAGCCATCCCACTTTGCGATGTAGTTCGCCGCAACGCCACCGGCATCAGTGAAGGCTCCTCCCGCGCACAGGGCCGGGCCGCTGCCGTCGTCGAAGGCCGCAAGCGCATAGATGACAGCGTTCATCCCGCTGCCGACAGCCGACCAGCTTGAGCCGTTCCACCTCGCGATCCGGCTAGCTGCCACTCCGCCTGCAGTCGTGAACCAGCCACCTGCGTAAAGCTCGGGGCCGCTCCCGCCGTCGAAGCTTGTGAGCGCCTCGACCGTGTCGTCCAATCCGCTGCCTAGCGGCCACCAGTTTGAGCCGTCCCACCTCGCGACGTTGTCTGCCGCGACTCCACCTGCGCTGCTGAAGTCTCCCCCCGCGTACAGCGCCAAGCCGCTGCCGCCGTCGAAGGATGTGAGCGTCTCAACTTTGCCGTTCAGCCCGCCGCCAAGCGGCCACCATTTCGAACCATCCCATTTCGCGACGTTATTCGCTGCGATACCACCCGCCACGTTGAAGGATCCCCCCGCGTACAGCGCCAAGCCGCTGCCGTCGTCGAAAGCCGTGAGAGCCTCGACCGTGCCATTCAACCCGCCGCCGAGCGGCGCCCAGCTTGAGCCGTTCCACCTCGCGATGTGATTCGACGCGACGCCTAAGGCCTCCGTGAATTGTCCACCGGCGTACAGCGCTGGACCGCTGCCATCGTTGAATACGGTGAGGCAAGTCACGGTGGCGTTGGTGCCCGGCAGCGGGCCGAACGTCGGGAGCCAGCTCGGGGTGCAGCCGGCTGAGGACTGCAACGGCATCGAGCCGACTTGAGTGACGCCACACGCGTTCGGAATGAGCTCAACGGTGCGCGTAGCGGTGCGGCCGCGCAGCGTTGCGACCGCGGAGACGCTTACGCGTGTGTCGCGAGGACAGCGCACGACCTCAAGTCTGAACGAGCCATCGCGCTGACTCACAGCGCTTCCGCCCGCGCTCGTGACAACGACGGCCCCAACGATCGATTCACCACGGTCGTCGAGGACGTGACCTTCGAATACCGCGACGAACGTGTCCGACCTTGGTTCGTCGGCGGCCGAGGTGAGCGGAGTAGGGCACTCGTAACGCACGTCGTTGCCTACTGCGCTCGCTCGCGCTCCGAAACCGGCAAGCGAGATGGCGAGGAGGACGAGCAGACGTGCGCGGCGTTCGAGGATGCGTGAGTTCATGGATCACCGGGTGCATCTCGCACCAACTGTGGTTGGCCGCTTCGCTCGCCCACCACGGCGTAAGCTTCGCCGGCGGGGTCGGGGACCAGTTGCCCGGCGGTGGGTGTTCAGAGGGCGCGCACGGCATACATGCCAGCGGAACGTCTGTAACGATCGTCCACCGTCAGTCGCGACAGAAGTTTCCCACGAACCCGGCCGCCTCCCACAGTTGGGACAAGCAGCGCGCTCCAAGCCACGATCGCCTACTTGGCGAAGTACTTCGTCCCATGCTTCCCCCCGATCGTCTTGATCTTCTTCGCCGAGACCGTGCGCACGATCGGGATCTGGAAGTCCTTCGTGGCGACGCCGAGCGAGTTCTTGATCTGCTCGACGGACTGAACGGGGCGCATGGCGATGTACGTGACGACCGACTCGTTCGGCGTGCGAAGGGAAGGCGCGGTGTGCTTGGGTTGTGCTTGGGCTTGTGCGCCGCCCCACGCCTGCGCCGGTCGACACAAGCCCGCGCTACCAGCTCGGGCCACTCCGACGACCGCCGCACTCCCATCCAGCGAAGTCCGCCTGAGCGCGCGCTCGGGAGCCCTGCATCCGCCGCAGCCCCCCCCCCAACCGAGCCGAACCCCAGATACCATCGCGCACAACGTCATCCGCCTGGCCGTCCGATCTGCCATCGGCGTCGAGTTCCGCACCCTGCTCTACGCCAGGCCCGATGAGAGTCGCTCGCACGTACTGGGGCCACGAGAGCCGATCGTGGAGGGAGGCGCAGACTCCGTGGGCCGGAATTCCGACGACAATGATGCCTAGGCCAAGAAGTTTCAGCGTCGATCAGTGCCACGTAAGTCGAGCCGTGACCGCTAGTTGCGGTCCCGACGGCCCCCAGTTTTGCGCACCGCGGAATCGGACGTAAGCTCCGCCCACCGCGCCCAGAAAGGGCCGAGGCGGCTCGAGGACTGCAATCCCCGGCCGCCTTCGGAGCGGGACGATCAGCTTCGAACCCCGAGGCTATCGGAGAAAAGCCGCCGACCAGACAACCGCAACTCAGCCAAGAGTCTGGCGCATTCTTGGCTTTTCCGTCAAGCAGGGGGCTTCATTCTCAAGCTCGAAAGGAAAACCCATGACGTTGTTGCACGTCCGGGTGAGGACGCCGGTTGTCGACGTCCACATCTCGGTTGGCGTACTGACAGCGATGGCGCTGTGCGTGCTGCTCCGCGTCCTGGCTGTGGCCTAGGAAAGAAACACGGCCGGCCGGTGAGCCCCCGCTCCCCGGCCGGCCACTTCTCAATGCGCTCGGGCGCCGAAGTCTTCAGCGGCGTGATCCCCTGCGGTTCCAGCACCGCCTGCCGCGCGCTCACGCACCGGCCGACTCTGAACGCTCCGCGCCCGCCGCAGCTCCCCACCGAACCGAACCCCAGGTAGCATCGCGTCCAAGGTCGTCCGCTTGGCCGTCCTCTCCCCCAGGCTAACCAGCCCAGAGTACACCATGCCTCAATGCCCAAACTGCAAGACGTACGCCCCTACGGTTGTCGTCTGTGACAACTGCGGAGATCGGCGATGCACTGTGGGTGGAACCCAATCGAACGGGGCGAAGTGCTGCGGATCAAGAGGCGGCGATGGACTCGGCTCGGGCCAGCCGAATACCCGGTGCAGGGCGTGCAAGAAAGGAACCTATCGAACGAGCTAGCGGTGCATGCTGCACCGACTGGGGGCGGCGAACAAGAAATCTCGCCACCAGCGTCGACCTCGGCAGTACTGGCTCCCGCGGAGTGCCCCGCTCGCTCGACGGTCCTGCACTACTCCACGGCGATCTCCTCGCGCGCGCCGCTCGGCCGCCACAACCGCCCGTTGTACGACACGTTCGCGACGAGCTTCCCCGCGGCGCTGCGAACCTTGGCACCGTGCCTGCTGCGCATCTGCCGGTACCACTCCGAGCTGGAGCGGAGACCGCTGACCCTGGCCCGCATCGCGTGCTGCACGTCCGCGAGCGTCTCGAAGGTCTCTTGCCCGTCTCCGATGTCGGCCGTGTACGGCCCTGCCCCGATCGTCGTCATGTCCTTGGCTCCGTGCGCCGCGGGTTCGTGCGGCGACGGGGGCATCAGGGCTCGTTCGGCGCGGGAAGGGAAGGCGTGGCTTGCTTGGGTTGTGCTTGATGCGGCAGCGCCACGTCCAACGAGGCCCGATTGATCGAGGGACGGGAGCCTCACGCACCCTCAACATTGACGGCCTCACGCCGCGCCTGATCATGTGCGCCACCCCAATGCCGCCTCGTCCAGATCACGAGTACCTACACCAGCTGACGAGACGTGAGCCGCGTCCCTTCGCGAGAGCGGTCATCCGTCACCAGCCCGACCGCGATCAGATGCCTTTGGCGTGACGGTTACCGTGAGCGCGCGCTCAATCTACGATCCAAGTTCGGCACCGCAGTGCTCGCAGCGGTACGCGTTTGAATTGCTGCCTCGGCTGCAACGAACGCAGCGAGCTGAACTGTGGACATAGGTGTCCATCATGCTTGAGTGGAGTTGAATGCAATCCCGCACTTGCCCAGCGCCATTACAAATTTGGCAGGGTCTGTCGCTGGTGACAGCATCTCCCAACCCGAACCACTCGTGGACCGTGACCCGAATCGATCCACGTCCACCGCAATGCGGACACGACTTCATGGAGTGTTATGGTTGAGAGGCCGACTGGTGCATCTGCTCAAAGTGTACGACCAGAAGGTGCACGTTGCACTAAGTGTGGTTGACCACCCTGCCCCCTCACCACGGCGTCGACCTCGGGCACCAGTTGCCGGGCGGCGGGTACGCCGTGCGCTACCCCACCACCTCACGCCCCCGCCGCAGCTCGCTCACTCCCTCGACCGCCCCTCGCAGGTCTTCGAGCCCCAGGTGCGTGTAGACCCGCGCCGTCATCTCCGGCGAAGCATGCCCGAGCACCCGCTGCGCGACGACCAGCGGCACTCCGCGGCGGGCCATGCCGGTCGCGGCCGTGTGCCTCAGCGCGTGGATGTCGACCACCCGCCCCAGCGCGTCGCGGCGCGCGATCCCGGCGCGATCGAGCACGCGGCGCAGCAGCCTTCTGCCGTTCGTCGTGTACTCCGCCCAGTCCGCGCCGTCGGGGCTCAAGAACACCCGATCCGCAGGCTGCGCGAGCCGCATGCGCACGCGCTGGTGGACTGCGCGCAGGGCCAGTAGCTCTTCGACCAGTGACTGCGGCAGCGGGATGACCCGCGCCCGCCCCGACTTGGTCGTCGCGGCCCGCAGCGTCAGCGCGCGTTGGTCGGCATCGAGGTCGAGCCACGTCACGCGCGTAAGCTCGCCCCAGCGCGCCGCGGTCGTGAGCAGCGCGCGCCAAAGCGGGGCCTGCGGGACGCGCGCGGGGCGGGGCTTCGTGGCGTACCCCATCCCGCGCCCGTGCAGCTCGATCGTGCGCGATGCGGACAGGCGCGCGGCGCACTCGGAGTCGTCCTCGGCGGCGGCGGCGAGGAAGCGCTCGACCTCGTCCTCGGACAGAGCGCGCCGGACTCGTCGCTGGTGGCGCTCGCTCGTGGGCAGCGGCTTCAAGCTGCGCACGGGGTTCTCGGCGATGAGCTGCGCCCCCACCGCCCAGCTGAGCATCGACGCCAACGCGCCGGTGTCGACGTTGACCGTGCGGTGCGCCACGCCCTGGGTCAGCCGCTCGCGTTGGTAGCGCTGCACGTCGACCACGCGCAGGTCCCGCACGCGCGTCGCTTCGAGCGCCGCCAGCACGCGGGCGAGCGAGTCCGTGCGCGATCGAAGCTGCTTGGCCCCCACGCGCAACGCTAGGTCGGCCAGGTACTGATCGCGCAGGTCCGCGAGCGGCGTCGACTGCCCCTCGACCGAGCCGAGGCCCGCCAGCTCGAGGTCGCGCTGGCGAATCAGCTCCGCGCGCCGCCGTTCGGCCACCTGCTTGTCGGTGCTCAACGCGATGCGCCGCCGCTTGCCGCGCCCGTCGGTGTACGTGAGCACCCACTGGCCCGGCCCGTTGCCGCGCTGGACCTTGTCGAGCTTGCCCGGGCCGAAGGCGCGTCCGAGTCGAGGCAGGATCATCGCGCGCTCCCGTCGATCCAGCGCTCGACCGCGCTCCGCCGCCAGCGCAGCGACCGTCCGACGCTGATCGGACGCGGGAACTTCCGCTCGTGCCGCATCGTGCGCAACGTCCGTTGGTCCACGCGCAGCAGCTTGGCCACCTCGTCGGCGGTCAGGAGCTGCTGCGGGTCGGCGGGTCGCGGCGTCACGTCGCTGGGACAGTTGCTCGACTGCACGATCAGCTCCAGGGCTTTTCGCAAATCCTCGCGCAGACCGTCGACGCTGGCGATGAGGCGCTTAACAGCGTCGCCTGAGGAGTGAAACGCGCTCATGCCAGCACCAACCCTTGCCGCGCCAGTTCCGCGAACACGACAGCCTCGATGCCCACCCGCGCTGCGTGGCATTCCGGCCGTACTACGAATCGACGTATGCCTCGTCGATCGTTCCTGGCTGGCCACGCCAAAGCGGGGGCGCCGTCGCGCGTGCGGCGAACAGCAACGCGGTTGACGACTAGCAACTCACCCACGCGCAGGTCGACCCAGCCGAGCAGTCCGCCGGCCACGTCGACCGGCCGGGCCGGAGTAAAGGCGAGGACGGTAACTCGGGAGGTCATCTCCAGCCTCCGATCAGGCC
This sequence comes from Planctomycetota bacterium, assembly GCA_016795325.1. Lineage (GTDB taxonomy): Bacteria > Planctomycetota > UBA1135 > UBA1135 > WYBT01. The sequence continues at coordinate 7,012 of JAEUHY010000016.1, read as the reverse complement.
ATCGTCGTCGGCCTCAAGCTCTGCACCCAGAGGCGCATTAACCTTCGCGGATTCGCCGGCGAATTCTGGCGCTCCGAAAGGGTCTGGGGACAGTTGGGGATCGTCGGGGACCAGTTTCGTGTTAGTGCTCTCGCGAGACGCAGTAGGCGGTTGAACCTGAAAATGGTCCCCAACCGTCCCCAACCCTCCCTGGGCTCGATCGAGTTCCTCCTTCAACTCAGTGTCGAGATACACAACGACGCCACCGCTTTTGTGGCGGCCGATGCCGGCTCGCCCCATGCGAGTTCCGAAATCCGTTTGCGTCACGACCGCGCACTCACGCGTGATGCACCAGGCCTGGAAGACCCTGTACAGCACCGCCGCCTTGGTCCGGGCGCCAGGCCGGCGAACGACGCGCTGCGCGATGAACTCGTCGACGGGGTGTGGCGCGACAGTAGGCGTGGGAAACCGCACCTCCTCGGGCGGGTCAAGTCCTCGCTCACGCCACGCCCGGCAGCCTTCCACCATCCACGCCAGCACGCCGTCGCGCTCGCGCAGGAGATCAGAGAGCAGGTTCTTGTCGCGCTCCTCGACGGGGATCGTCACCTCGAACGGAAGGCGATGGAGGCGTCGCAACATCGCGTAGTCGTCCACCGGGACGCGTGGCAGGTGGTTCGTGACGAGGACAATCTTGTGGGTGGGCTCGAACTCCCAGAAGTCCTCGCGCATGCGGCGCGCGCGCAATCGATCGCCACCGGTGAGCTGCTTGATGAGGGGTACGTCGAGTTCTTGGTGCTGCGACGTTTCTATTCCCACGGCCAGCCGAATACCGAACAGGTCAGCTACTTCGGTTGGGTGACCACGCTGTGACTTGGACGTCAGCAAGTCCGCACATATCTGGATGGCGTAGCAGTTCGAAAGCACCTCTTGGAGCACGCGGAACACGGTGCTCTTGCCGTTCGCTCCATCTCCAGTGGCGATGAGGATCATCTGCTCGCTCACTTCGCCGGTCAGGCAGTAGCCGCAGAAGCGCTGGAAGTAGCTGCGGACGCGATCGTCGGGCAGCACGCGCTGCAGACACGCGAGCCATCGCGGACATGAAGCAGCGAGATCCAGGTTGGTTGAGCAGACCTTGGTGATCAGGTCGGATTGCTTGTGCGCGCAAAGCTCACCCGTGCGCAGGTCGATCGTGGCGTTCTGGCAATTGAGGAGCCACGGATCGCGGTTGAGTTCGTCCGGCGAAACCGGGATGCCCGACTCGCTTCGCGCGAGGTCGACCATCGCCTTGCGGCGCTCAGATGTCTCGGACTTGATCCCCCACTCAAGCGTCCTCCGCCGCTTGTCCGGGTCCTCGATCGCGAGAGCGTTCTTCTGAAACGCGCGGACGACTTGCTTGGAGAGACCCATGACGCGGCCTCGGTCATCCTCGCGCCAGCGCCTACCGTCCCAGACGAGCCACTTCTTCCACAGGTGGCAGTAGCGCAGTTTTTCGCCGTGCGCACGTACGAGTCGCTCCGCGTTGCAAGTGTCGGTCAGCGTCGATGCAGGACGGTCATCCTGATCGTCGTCGGTCGACGCAGGAGAACGCGGGCGCGCGGGTTGCGCCGAATTGAGGTGCCTGCTGGCCATCTCGTCGATCGCGTTTCGTGCGGACTCGGCCTGGACGGCTGGAAACTCGTCGCACAGGGCCTTGGCGAGCTTCGCGCGGTGCTTGGGGTCGGCGATGTCTCCGCGTCCCAGGGGCTTCTCGACGTCGTCATCGAGCACAGCCACCACCACGACGCGCTGCCCGCGGCCCTGAACGCGCAGTTCGATGTTCGCTTCCGGCGGATTCATGATTGCGCCCTCACGCTCACGTGGACTTGTGGCGCCGCTTCGACTGCGCGCTCGACATCTGCTGTGCATGCCCCGGAGCGGAGCCACTCGCGCACGTCCTTGAGCGAGCCCGGAGGCTCCGCCACACGGACGCGAGCGAACGGCGCGAGTCGCTTGGCAAGATCGGCGGCGCCCGCGCGACCGGGACCATCCGCGTCAGCGAAGATGGCAACCTCCTTGGCCTGCGCCCTCATGACGTAGCGGCGGACAAGCTCGACGCCGCCGGAGCAACTCGGCCGTCCGATGGCGGCGAAACCGAGGTCGAGCGCAGCAGCCGTATCGCTCGGCCCCTCCACGACGAGCAGGCGCTCCCGTGGATCGATCCAGTCAGGGATGAATAGCCCTTGGCGCGAGCCCTTGACCGCGAGCTTGTCGCCGTTGGGCCGGCGCAACCGAATGCCGATCGTTGCGCCGTGCGCGTCCTTCATCGGGAACGTCCAAGCCCAGCCGTTCCAGCCGGCGTGGAGTCGCTTGAGCGAGTGCGTGGTCACGCCGAGCGACAGAGCCAGATCTCCGACTCCGGTCGGCCCCTGGGGAGCGTGAAACAGCTCAGCGGCGGCCGCGGCGTCGGTGAAGTCAGGCGAACGCAGGTCGACCGTGACGTTGCGTCGCTTGGTTTGGCGCAGGGCGTCGGCTCGAAGCACGTGCAGCCATCCGGCTTCGCCCGCACGGCGACCAGATTCGACCCGCTGGCAGATGGCGCGCGAGCCGTCTTCGGCGACAAGGCACCAGTCGGGCTTCGAGCAGATGGGACAGGGTTGGCGCGAGCCGACGCGCGCGAGTCCGTCGGGAAGCGCGCTCACGGACGGCCTCCCTGACTTTGGGCGAGCCGCTCAGAGACCTCCGTCACCGATAGATGCAGGGGCGACGCCGTGCGAAACACCCCGCCGCGGGTCCACTGGATGGCCCCGGCCGGCCCCTTGGCGGGGCTGATCTTTCGATCGCGAACAAGGTGGCCGATGCAGTGGCTGGGAATGCCGAGGACCTCGGCGATCTGCCCGGTGGAGCCCTGCGCTATGGCGGCGAAGAGGTCGGAGGGACTCAGTGCCGATCGGGCGGCAGCGCTCGACAGCGATAGGAAATTTGCAGCGATCTGCATGCCCGAAGGATCGCCGGACGGATCCATCGCGAGATCGACAAGTCGCGATCACATACCGATCACGAAGCGATCACGAAGCGATCGCCGCGCGATCACATGCCAGTCGCGCGCTTCAGCGCAGCGTGACTCTCCGCGTCAGCGATCGAGTACCCGGTTCCCCTCGGACCACGCCGAACGCCCCACGACCGGAGCTCTCTCATTGCGCGATTTACCGAACCAAGGGGCACGCCGGTCTTGGTCGGGATTTCCTTGCGGGCGAGGCCGACGCCCTCGGGGAGGTCCAACAACGCACGCGCAATTCGCTTCGCGTTCTCGGTCAACGTTGGACGAGCGATCGCGCCGCGCACGTGTTCGGCCGGAACCTCGCGCTCACCTAGCTCCCGCCGCAGCACCCGAATCCATCTGCGCATCACTGCGCCGATGTGCTCGTACGCTCTCTGCTGCACGTCGGAGGGCGTCTTGTTGACGCGGACAGCGCGCCCCTCGAATCGCATGAACGGCAGCGTCGCGCCCGCGCCATCTGGATCGAAGCAGACGTATGTATGCGTCTCGCATGCTGGCGACGGATGGTCGATCTCGAGTTTGAGCGGCCCCCCGCGGAATCCGAGGCGCTGAGCGAGACCTGAACTGACCAGCTTGCGTTCGAGTGCTGCGAGATTGGAGGTGGCGGCCCTCGTGGGCTCGCTGACCTGAGCGTTGGCCTCCTCGCAGAGCGCCAGCAACTCGCGGGTCGCCAGTGGTCGACCTTCTTCGTTGAGCGCTGGAGCGGGGCCGTCTTCTGTCGGAGCAGTCGGATGCGCCGCAGCCAACTTGCGAAGCCGGGAGCTCAGCGCCGCAACTTCGCGCTTCGTCGTGCTGATCCCTCGCAACTGCGCGGCGAATCTCGCGTGCCGCAAGAAGTCACCGATAGCGTCGATCAAGCGCCAGGACATGTGGGGCGCGAGGATCGAAGGCGGGCATCCCCGGCTGATCGCGTTCAACGAGTCGTTCAGTTGGTCAATCCACTCGCCAGTGCTCGACAAGTTCTTCTGTCGCCTGGCCCATTCGCGCCACGCCTCAGCCGCTGCACCGAACGCCTGCAGCCGCCTTTCGACAGCAAGGACGGGCGTGCGAGACGACTGGACGTCCGGCAGTGAGTCCGATGTGATTTTCGGAGATCGAGAGCGCGCGGTCCCGCGTTCTTTGGAAACGGTCTCCGTGGCTCGCTTGGCCTTGGTCGATCGCGCTCGGCGCTTCACGGTCTATTTCCCACCCTACGGCCACGCGCTGCCGTCGCGCAACGCGCCGAGCGGCGGGGCAGCAGCACGACACGGGGTGCTTCGATGCGCTCGCGGACTAGAACGATGCCAAGCCGATGTTCGCGGGGGGATGTGCTAGCACGCAGCGCGAGCATCGGCATCCATCCCAGGCGTCTCGTCAGCAATGCCGACGGCGCCTCACGGAGGCCGCTGGTCGGACACGGACAAGTAGACGGCCGTACTGGCAATCAAGCGGTGCCGGAGCGCGCGCTGGACCAGGAACAGGCGGCGGTGCAGGCCAAGATGCGCACCCCCAAGGAGTAGCGCAGGTGTGGTGCATGGCGCCGTGGGAGGAGGCGCGATCGGGCAGCGCGGCGTTGCAGCAGAAGGCGGATCGGACGGCCAACGCGGGCGGCAGCCAGGAGAGACTCAGTCGTCCTGACCCGACAACGTCGTCGAGCGACTAGTCGACACTGCTGTCCTCGCGGAACTAGACTTCGAGCGATCATGGGCAGCGCGAAACAGCCGGATGAGGCGCTCAACATTCCAGACGAAGGCGCTCTGCGGGTCGCGCTGGAGCATGCGCAAGGTCGCTGGGAGGCGGAGACGGAGAACGCCGCGAGACTCGCGCATCGTGAGAACGGAATCCTGACTTTGGTGGCGGCGGTGCTGGGCCTCGGGCTGTTCAAGCTCGGGGAGGTCAGCGGCATCGAGCCGACTTGGCTCTCGTGGCTCGTGCGCATCCTGCTGCTCATGAGCATGCTGGCGATGGCTGTAGGCTTAGCAACGGTCCTGATCGTGATCAGAAGCCGCGAGAACCAGGATGGCAAGTTGGTCGTCGCCAAGCCGGACGTGGCACCCAACAGCAGCGGCGATGCCCGGCAGGTCTTTGCCAGCGGCCACCTGGGTTGGCCACCCCAAACCGAGGTCCACCCCACCGAACTCGAGAGCGCAGCAGAAGCCCTCGCCATCTCTTACAAGCTCACCACGAAGGCCGCGAACTCGCTCCTGAACCGCAACCTAGGACGCAAGAGCAAGATCGATCGAGGACAGCTCTGGCTACTGTTGGCCGGCCTACTCGCTGGAGTGGCCCTAGGGTGCTACATTCTGTTCGGTGCTCGAGCCGACGCGGCTACCAGGCAAGGGGGTGGAGAAAGTACCTCCGCCGAGACGAAGAAGTAGGTCATGAAGCCGGACAACGAACGCAGCGGTAAGGCCACGGCCGGTAAGGAAGGCGCGCGGAGTTCTGCGGATCGGGCGGCGGCACGGTGGGTCGTTATCCGGGCCATCCCGGAGCATCCCCCGGAGCACTCCAAAGGGCGTTTCGCATCCCAAGGGGAGGCGATCGACGCAGCCAAGCGTCAAAGCTCCTTCCTAGGCCGTGTCAGCACGTCGACCGGCTGACACTGGTCTGGGAACGCCTGATCACACCGCCAAGACCTTCCGCAGCCGCTCCTCGTCGACTTGCAGGTAGACAGCGGTCGACGCGATCGAGCGGTGCCCCAGCGCCTTCTGGACCAGGAACACGTCCCCGGTGCGCGCCAGGAGGCGGGTGGCGAACGTGTGGCGCAGGGAGTGAGGCGATGCGTCGTGGATGCCGGCGCGGTCGAGCCAGGCGGTGATGCGGCGACAGGCTTGGCGGACGGTCAGGCGCTCGCCGTTGGGCGCGCGGAACAGCGGGCCGGGGCCGGGCAGGCCTGCGATCAGACGCTGCAGCTCGGCCCGCGCTTCGGCGCCGAAGTAGACGCGCTGGACGCGGTCGCGCTTCACGCAGCGGGCGGTGAGCACGCCGTTCGCGAGGTCCACGTCCCCGGCGTCGAGGGCCACGGTGGATCCGATGCGCAGGCCGCTGCCCAGCATCAAGGCGACCATGGCCCGGTCGCGCGCAGCGGCGACGCCGGTCGCATTCGCGAGCACGCTTCGCAGTCGGTCGAGCTGATCGTCGCTCAGTCCCTTGGGCGGCGGCGGCGAGCAGATGGCGCGGCGGATCAGACGCGCGGGGTTGATGCGCGTGTGGCCTGCGTCGTGCAACCAACCGAAGACGACGCGCAGCGAGGTCCGCACGGCGTTGACCGTCGACGTCGATCGCAGCCCCCCACGGCCGCTCGCGCGCACGTCGTCGGACACCAAGAACTCCGCCAGCACCTGCGGGGTGATCTCGTCCAACGCAGCGCTCCGGCCGTGCTTGGCGAGCCAGTCGAGCAGCGACCCGAGGTGCCGCTCGTAGCTCTTGATCGTGTGCGGGCTGCGGCCGTCGGCACGCAGTTGCAGCAGGTAGACCTGCAGCGCTTGTCGAAGATCCATCGTCGCCTCCACTTGAGTGGAGAAGACCGACCCGCTCGCGAGGCGCGAACGAACCGGTCTGCGACGACGCCGAGCGTCGACGGTGGCGAGTTGGACCTACGCGGCGGTCTCGGGCGCGGTCGCAGCGATCATCGCCTCGGCGACGTCGGCGGCTGCTTCGGCATCGGGCTGCGAGACCTCGAGCACGAGCGCGCCGCGGCGCTTGCCCTTCTTGGGCTTCTCGGGCGTGGGGCTCGTCGCGTCCGCGGATGTCTGCTTACCACTCTCACCCGGCAGCGCGTCCTTACTCGCGGGCACGGGCGAGCACCCGATCAGCCTGCTCTGCTCGGCGAACGCCAAGCACAGCCGCAGCGTGCGTCGCGTCTTGAGAAAGCTGGGCTCGGCCTTGGGCTTGCCGCTCTTCTTCTTCATCACGCGGTCGCAGGTGTTGAAGGCGGCGATCGCGTCGTAGGTCAGATCCGACACCAGCGTGTCCGCGCCCAGCACCGCCTTGGCCGTGTTGAGCTCCATGCGGTAC
>JAEUHY010000009.1 GCA_016795325.1 Planctomycetota bacterium | reverse complement strand
ATCGGCCCCGTGCCCGGCTCGGCGGACAACTTGAAGCGCAGGAAGCTACAGCACGTTCGTTCCTGATCGACGACGCGGGCCAGTTCTTGTAGCAGTCCGGGCGACGACTCGAACGTGAGTCGCAGACCATCTTCGAGGTCGACGACTTCCTTCGCGCGCTCCATGATGAAGGACGAGAACTCCACGTCGGAGTACCCGCCAACGCTGATGTCCGCGACGATCGTATCCATGTCTTGCAAGCTCGGCTGTCCGCCATACGCCTTGGCGCGGACGCGGCTCACGTCGCGTTCTCCTTCGTCTGCCTCGCAAACTTCCACGCTTCCAGGACGAGCAACGGAATGGATCCCACGGCCAAGAGGAGTAGGCAGTGGTAGATGGGCATGGGCTCGACCTTCAGGAACGAACCCAGCCAAGCGTTGTGCGGCGCCCAGAAAGTCAGCCCCATGGAGGCCAGCACCACCAGGGCCAACTTGAGGTTGGAGAGGAACCCGACCCGCCATACCGAGCGCGTCTCGCTGCGCGCACCGAACGACCGCAGGAGCTCCGCATAGACGAGTGCAGTGAAAGCATGATCGCGGGCCATCTCCTCGGAAACGCGGCCAAGAGAGTACATGTAGACGGCCAAGGCGACGCCCGAGGTGAGCAGCCCCGTCGCGATCATGAGGCCGACGAACCCGCGGTCGGTGAGCTTCTCCTCGCGCCGGCGCGGCTTGCGCTTCATCACTGTCGGATCGATGGGGTCCGTGGCGAGACAAAGGGCCGGCAAGCCGTCGGTCACGAGATTGATCCACAAGAGCTGGATGGGCAGCAATGGCATCGGAAGTCCGATCACGACGCAGGCCGTCATCAAGAGGAGCTCGCCCACGTTTCCGGCGAGCAGGTACTGCATCGTCTTCTTGATGTTGTCGTAGATGCCGCGCCCCTCCTCGACCGCCGCCACGATCGAGGCGAAGTTGTCGTCCGTGATCACCATGTCGGAGGCTTCCTTGGTGACCTCCGTCCCGCTGCGTCCCATCGCGATCCCGATGTCGGCGCCCTTGATCGCAGGTGCGTCGTTTACACCGTCGCCGGTCATCGCGACCACCCCGCCGCGGGCCTTCCACGCGCGCACGATCCGCAGCTTGTGCGCAGCCGTGACCCGCGCGTACACGGCCACTCGCTCCACCTTCTCCTCCAGGGCTCCGTCGTCGAGGCGGTCCACTTCGAGGCCTGAGAGAGCCAGGTCCTCCTCGCCGGCGATTCCGAGCTCGCGCGCAACCGCGAGCGCCGTGTGGGGATGGTCGCCCGTGATCATCACCACGCGGATTCCGGCGGTGCGCGACAGCGCGACGGCGCTCTTGGCTTCCGAACGCGGCGGGTCGTACATGCCCGCAAGGCCCAGGAAGACCAGATCGCGCTCGACGGCTTCCGCGATCGAGGGGTCGCAGCCAGGATCGAGATCCCGCGATGCCGCTGCGAGAACACGCAGCGCGCGCTGAGCCATCGCCGCGTTCTCTGCGAGAATCCGGCGACGATCCTCGTCGGTCATCGCTCTAACGCCTGCCGCATCGCGAACGCGCGTGCAGAGTCCGAGCAAGACGTCCGGCGCGCCCTTGGTGAGGGCGAGGAGGTTTCCGTCCGGGCGTTCGCGCACGACCGTCATGCGCTTGCGGTCGGAGTCGAACGGAATTTCCGCGACGCGAGGAATCTCACGTTCGACATCCGCTGGGCTGAGGGGCAGTTTGGCGCCCGCCGTCAGCAGGGCTCCCTCGGTCGGATCGCCGACCACCTTCCAAGCACCGTCTTGCAGAGAGAGGCTCGCGCCGTTGCATCCCACGAAGACGGTCAGGAGCTCACGCAGCGCGGTTTCATGGCGGGTCGGTGTCGCCGCCGTGACCCGGATCGCGCCTTCCGGACCGTAGCCTTCGCCGGTGACTTCGTAGGTCGTCCCCGCGGAATACAGCGCGCGGACGGTCATCTCGCCGACGGTCAGTGTGCCTGTCTTGTCGGTGCAGATGACGTTGGCCGACCCGAGAGTCTCGACCGCGTGCAGCTTGCGCACCAGCGCCCGTCGAGCGGCCATGCGTTGCACACCGACCGCGAGCGCGATCGTCACCACCGCCGGTAAGCCTTCGGGCACCGCCGCGACGGCGAGGCTGACCGAAGTCAGGAACAGCTCGAGCCCCGGGATCCCGCGTACCAGACCGAGCGCGAAGATGAGGCCCACGATCCCGAGCGAGCCCCAGACGAGGACCCGGCCGAAAGAGTCCAACCTCTTCTGTAGCGGGGTCTTCTCTTCGCCAGCCGCACCCGCCAGGAGCTCCGCGATCTGCCCGATCTCGGTGCCCATGCCCGTTTCCACGGCGAGAGCGAGCCCTTTCCCGGTCGCGACGCTCGTCCCCAGGAAGATCATGTTGCGCCGATCCCCCAGGGGAGCCTCTTCGCGATCGAGGTGAGCGGCCTCCTTGTCCACGGCCTCCGACTCGCCGGTCAGCGCCGCCTCCACGGTCTTGAGCGCGGCGGCCTCGAGCAGGCGCGCATCGGCGGGTACGAGGTCTCCGGCCTCGAGCTCGAGCACGTCTCCCGGCACGACCTCGACCGCGGGGATGGAGAGCGACCGGCCGTCGCGACGGACTCTAGCGCGCGGCGCCGTCATGCGACGCAGAGCGGCGAGCGAACGTTCGGCGTTGTACTCCTGATAGAACCCGATCAGTCCGTTGGCGACGACGATCGAGAGGATCGCGATGCAATCCGCCCACTCGCCCATGACCCCGGAGACGACCGCAGCCACGACCAGGATCCACACGATCAAGCCCTTGAACTGACCGAGGAGCAGCGCGACCGGTCGGATCCGCGCACCTTGACGCAGCTCGTTCGGACCGTGCTCCAACAGGCGTCTTGCGGCGACATCCTGCGTCAGCCCGGAGCGAGATGAAGACAGCCTGGCCAGGACCGCTGCTTCATCGAGGGAATGCCACGACCGCGCAGCGGCGGACGTGTCCATTTCTGTCACGCCGCTGCGTTGCGCTTCCATTTCCACTCCTCGACCGCGCAGAACACGCACGGCACGATGAACAGGGTGATCAGGCTCACGGCCATTCCCCCGACCGACGGAATCGCCATCGGCTGCATCACGTCCGATCCGCGGCCAGTCGCCCAGAAGATGGGCATGAGGCCGAAGACCGTCGTCGCAATGGTCATGAGGCAGGGGCGGATGCGCTTCAGTCCGGCATCGATGGTCGCGGCACGGATCTCGGCGACAGATGCGAAGTGTTTGTCCTTGAAGGTCCCTTCCAGGTAGGTAGCGATGACCACCCCGTCGTCGTCGACGACGCCGAAGAGAACGAGGAAGCCCACCCAAACCGCGACGGAGAGGTTGGCGCCCCAGAGCGCAAGCATCACGAAGCCGCCCGAGGCCGAGACCAGCACGCCGAAGAAAATCACCGGCGCGATCCACCAGCGCGTGAAGCCGAGGTACAGCATCACGAACATGATGAACAACGTGATGGGCACGAGGATTCGCATGCGCGCCGTGGCTCGGACCTGGTTCTCGAACTGACCCGACCATTCCCAGTAGTAGCCCGCAGGCACTCGCAGGCGTCCGTCCGCCACAGCCTGCTGGAGCAGGGCTTCGGCGTCGTTGACGACGGAAACCTCGTCGCGGTCGCGAGTGTTCATCGTGACGTAGCCGACCAAGAGCCCGCGCTCGCCCTTGATTTCCTGCGGTCCGAGAACGGTGGTGATGGTCGCGAGCTGCGCAAGGGGCACCTGCGCACCCGTAGAGGTCGGCACGCTGATCCGCTGGAGAGCTTCGGTGTCCTCGCGGAAGTCGCGGGCCAATCGGATGCGGATCGGGTAGCGCTCGCGCCCCTCGACCGACTCCATCAGGTTCATGCCGCCGAGCGCCATCTCGATCACGTCCTGCACGTTCCGGATGTTGACTCCGTAGCGGCCGATGCGGTCGCGGTCGATGTCGATCTGGATGTAGGGCTTGCCGACGATGCGGTCGGCGACGATGTCCGTGGCGCCGGGCACCTCGCGCAGGAGCTGTTCGATCTGGAGACCGAGGCGCTCGATCTCGCGCAAGTCGCCGCCGAATATCTTGACGCCCATCATTGCGCGGAAGCCGGTCTGGAGCATGACCAGCCTCGTCTGAATGGGCTGCAAGAAGGTCGGAAGCACTCCGGGAATGGCGGTCTTCTCCTGGAGCTCCGCGAGGATCTCGCCTTTGGTGATGCGGCGTTCCTCGGACCAGATCCAGGAGAGCGGCGTGCGGAGGAAACCGGGCCAGTCGGAGAAGAAGCGCTCCACCTTCGTCGTGCGCCACTCGTCCTCGGGCTTCAAGATCACGATGCTCTCCATCATCCCGATGGGCGCGGGGTCCAGCGCAGACTCTGCACGGCCGATCTTGCCGACGACCGACTCGACTTCGGGCACGCTGGCTATGGCGAGATCCTGCGTGCTGTTGACCTGAATCGCCTGCGAGAGCGAGCCCTGCGGCAGCAGCGAGGGCATGTAGAGGAACGAGCCCTCGTCCAGCGGAGGCATGAACTCGCGACCGAGACCGGGCAGGATGCGGCCTTCACGGACGACGGTCGTACCCGCAGCGATTTCCGCGTCGCGCTCACTTGGGTCGGGTCGACGCCATGCGATGCGGAAGCGCTCGTCCCCGCTCTTCTCGCGTAGACGTTCCCAGCGCAGTTGGTCGAACTCGACGAGCGGACGCGTGACGTCCTGGTCCGGCCGAGCGTGCATGAGACGCTTGAGTTCGGGCGACGCCAGTGAACGTGCGAACAGGTTGACGGTTGCTTCGAGCGGGTAGAGGGTCTTGCCCACGCCGAGCCACACGCTCATGCCGACGAACAGGATGAGCGCGGGAACGACGAGAAACGCCTTCTTGTGCCCCAGGATCCACGAAAGCGTCGGGACGTAGGCTCTTGCGACCAGACGCGAGACCCGATTCTCTTCGAGGGGCAGGAAGCGCTCGCGCGTCATTCGGACGACGCACAGGCCGACGCCCACGCCGACTGCCGCCGAGATCAGCCAGCCCTCGTCGTGCCCCTTCGCGAGTCCCCACATGAAGGCGGCGTGGGTCGCGAGCATGGCGAGGATGCCGATGCCGATGGCCATCACGGCCGTCACCTGCGCGCGCCACTTCACCGGCCGGAAGAGCAGGTAGCACAGGAACGGGACGACGGTGATCGCGAGGACCACCGAAGAGCCGATGGCGAAGGTCTTCGTGAACGCCAGGGGCTTGAACATCTTGCCCTCCTGGTCGGTGAGGAAGAAGACCGGGATGAAGGACACGATCGTGTTCGAGACGGCGGTGATGATGGCGCCACCGACCTCCGTCGCGCCCTCGTAGACGATTCCGAAATGGCCCTTCTCTCGCTTCTCCTGATCGGTGGCCGAGGCGATGCGTCGGTAGATGTTCTCCGACATGATGATGCCCATGTCGGCCACGTCACCGATGGCGATGGCCAAGCCTGCGAGCGACATGATGTTGCTGTCGACACCGAACTGGTACATCAGGATGAACGTCAGTGCCACGGCCAGCGGGAGCGTGGCGAGAACGGTCACCGTCGTGCGCAGGTGCAACAGGAAGAACAGGATCACGAGGCTCGCGAGCAGGGACTCCTCGGCCAGAGCCTCCTTCAGCGTGTCGATGGTCTGGTTGACGATGGTGGTGCGGTCGTAGAAGGGGACGATACGGACCCGTGACACACGACCATCGGGAAGAGTCTTGCTCGGCAGGCCGAGCTCGAGCTGGGTGATCTTGCTCTTGACCCGCTCCATCACCGCGCGCGGGTTCTCGCCGTAGCGCATGAGCACCACGCCGCCGACAGCCTCGACGCCGGCCTTGTCCAGCGATCCGCGCCGGAAGTCAGGCCCAAGTTGCACCGTGGCGACATTGCGCAGCGTGAGCGGGGTGCCGCCCTGCTCGCGGATCACGACGCGCTCCAAGTCCGCGAGGGTCTTGATGAAGCCGACCCCCCGGATGAAAAACTCGACGCCGTTGTTTTCGACGACCTTGGCCCCGACGTCGATGTTGCTCCTACTGACGGCCTCGAACACGTCCATCAGCGTGACACGGTGCGCGCGGAGCCGATCGGGGTGGATGTCGATCTGATACTGCTTGACGAAACCGCCGATGCTCGCGACCTCGCTCACGCCCTCGACGGCGTTGAGCTGATAGCGCACGTACCAATCTTGAATCGAGCGCAGCTCCGCGAGGTCGAAGCCCTCGCCCTCGACCGTGTACCAGTAGATCTGGCCGAGAGCCGTCGCATCGGGCCCGAGCACGGGCGTGACGCCCATCGGCAGTCGCTGCTGGGCGACGTTCATCCGCTCCAGCACGCGCGATCGAGCCCAGTAGTAGTCGACCTCGTCTTGGAAGATGACGAAGACCATCGAGAAGCCGAATCCCGACATCGAGCGGATGGCCTTCACACCGGGCGTGCCCGTCAAGCTCGTGGTGAGCGGGAACGTAACCTGGTCGTCGACGTCCTGCGGACTGCGTCCAGGCCAATCGGCATAGACGATGACTTGCTTCTCACCGATGTCGGGGATCGCATCCACCGGCGAGCGCACGACGGCGAAGTAGCCTCCCCCGCACAGTCCGGCCATGATGAGGACCATCAGGAAGGGGTTCCTGAGGCACCAGCGGATAATGGCGTTGACCATGGTGGACCCTCGCCCTCAGTGCTTGTGTTGAGTGGCGCCGCCGGAGGGAGGCGTGGGACTCTGCGTCGGCGTCTGTGAGGCCGGTGAAGTCGACCCGCCGTGCTGATGGTCACTCGAGCCGCCCATGAGGCCACCGGGGTAGAACAAGCTGGGGTGGCCTGTTATCTGGAATTGGCTGTCGATCAGGAAGCCGCCACGGGTCACCACCTGCTCGCCTTCGGCAAGTCCGTGGAGCACCGGGAAGTATCCGCCCGCGCGCGGGCCGAGCACGACTTCTCGTGGCTCGAACAAGCCGCGAGACTTCTCGACGTACACCAGTCGGCGCGTGCCGCTGTCGAGCACGGCAGACATCGGCACGGAGAGCAACCCGGGGCCAGTAGGTGCGGGTGGCGCAACGAGATCCAGCTTCATGTTGCAGACCGGACAGTTCCCCGGTGCGGCATAGGCCTTCGCTCCCTCGCACTTCATCGGGCACGCGTACCTCTCCTGCGCGGCAGGAGTCTGATCCGCCGAATGATCGAGCGCTCCCGGTTCCAGCCCCGGGATTTGTTCCATCCGCATCTCGCAGATCGGGCATTGCCCCGACTCGTCCCGCAGCACCTGCGGGTGCATGGGGCAAGAGAACTTGCCCTCGACGCCCGTGGGGGCGGCTCGGCCATCGCTTGCCAGAGCCGAGCGGACTACCGCGCTCACGAACATGCCGGGCTTGAGTGCGTGATCCTTGTTCTCCACGTGTACGGGCACCCGGACGGTGCGCGTCTCCTCGTTCACGATGGGTTGCACGAAGGTGACGCGCCCTTCCAACACCCGTCCCGGGAGGGCTTCCGCGACCAGGTCGACGCGCTGCCCGTACCGGACCCACGCGAGGTCGTATTCGTAGATGTCGAGATACACCCAAACGGTGTCGAGGTTGGCGACGCGATAGAGCGCGTCGCCGGCCTTGAAGGCACTGTTCTCGAAGACCGACTTCTCGATGACCGTGCCTTGGATGGGCGAGAACAGCGTGACGCGGTCGGCGATCTGCTTCTTCTCGACCAACGCCGCGACCTGTTGCTCCGTGAGGCCCCAGCGCCGCAGCTTGAGCTTGGCCGTCTCGACCAGGGGTCCGCTCTCGCCGGCCGCACCGCCTTGGAGTGCGATCAAAAGCTCCTGCTGGGCGACGATCAAGTCGGGGCTGTAGACCTCCGCCAGGTGATCACCGGCCTTGATCTCCACCCCGGTGAAGTTGACGAACAGGCGCTCGGCATAGCCGTCGACCCGCGCGGTGACCGTCGCGAGCGAGGATTCGTTGTATTCGATCTTGCCGACCGCTCGCAGCTCCCTGGAGAGCTCCCGCCGGATCACTGGCGTCTTCTCCACAGAGGCCATTGCAAGAGCGTGATCCGAGAGCTGGAGCATGGGCTCACCGCTCGACCCCGTCTCCGCGGCGCTCGCGGGTATGAGGGGCATCTCGCAGATCGGGCACTTTCCTGGGCGGTCGAGGCGAACCTGCGGATGCATCGAGCACGTGTACGCCACAGCCGCCGTCGGTGCGGCCGCCGCCCCCCTTGTGGCGGCCCCCGGCTTGCGCCCGATGCGTGCGAGGAGGAACCCGCCGCCCGCTGCGGCAAAGACGAGGAAGACGACGAAGATGTGATTCCTGTTCATGGACGGATCTGTTCGTTGCGCGGCTTCGTGCCGTTGGCCTTGGGTGGATGGCTTGCACCACCAACGGTGCTCGGCGCGTCGGCGGGCGGGACGCCGGCGATCGCCAGCGACAGGGACGCGAGTGCGAGTTCGCGTTGCGTGCGCGCCTCGATTCCGGCGAGTTCAAATTCCAGAAGCGTCCGCTGCGCATCGATGACGTCGAGGAAACTGGCACGCGCGTTCACGTAGCCAGCCCGCGCGGCGTCGAGCGACTGCCTCGCCTTCGGCACGAGTTTGTCGCGCAGCAACACGTCGTTGCGAAGCGCCTGGCGATACAGGAAGAGCATCGAGGCCAAATCGGCCGCGACTTGCACCTGCTCGGCGGTGAGGCGGGCCTGCGACGCGCGCTTACTCGCTTGCGCGCCAGCGATCTGTGCGGCGATCTTGTCGCGCCAGATCGGCAAGCTCATTCCGGCTCGAGGCCGGAAGAGCGTCGGGTCCGCTTTCACTTCCACATCGAGGCCAAGCGAGAAATCGGGAACCCGGGATCTGCGCGCGAGTTCGAGCGACGCCTCGGCCCGGAGCACGTCCTCCTCCAGCGCCCGGAGATCTGGGTTCTGGTTCAGCGCCGTCTCGAGAAGTTGGTCCGGCTGCGGTTCGCCGACGGAGGGCTCGAAGCTCGACGGTACGGGAGGACCCTCGTCCGCGGGCCCGAGCCCGAGCGCCGACTTCAGCTCCGCAGCCAGCGCGCCGCGCGAATCCACTAGGTTCGTGATCTGCGTCTCGACTTGATCGCGCGCGATCTGCGCGCGGAGCACGTCCTGCAGCGTTACACGTCCCGCGGCGTTCTGTTGTGCGGCGAGTTGCTCGAGTTCCCTGAGCAGCCGCAGTGTCTCGCTCTGCACGCGGATCGTCTCTTCGAGGAAGTGACGCCGGTAGTAGGCCGATTTCACGGCCAAGGCCGCGCGGAGAAGTTCGCGCTCGAAGCCGAAGTAGGCGCTGCGGCTCTCGGCCGCGGCGATCTCGCCCGCTGCTCGCAGCTTGCCTGGACCCGGTAGGTCGACCATGAGTCCGGGCATCAGCGACATGACCGTATCGGCGATGTCGGCGCCGAACGTGAGTCGCGGGTCGGGCAGCGAGCGAGCTGGTGCGATGCTCTCGACCGCTGCGACCCAATCGAAGTACGCCGCTTCGACGCGAGGGCTATTGAGGAGCGTGAAGCTCAAGTAGTCGCGCAGCGGTGAAGACGCGTCGAGCCGCGGCAGCGCCGGCTTCGCGTCTCCGGGACGGTAGCGCTGCGAGACATCGCGCACATCCGAGCGGGCTGCGCGCTCGGACGCCGTCGGAGTTCCGACGCATCCGACGGATGCGAGCAACGCCGCAAAGGCAACGAGCGCGCGCGAGATTCTCACGCACCAAAGGTCGTGTCGAAGTCCCGCGCGAAGCAATCGAAGTAGTGAATTCACGTCAACCTCGCAGTGGCTCGGCGATCGGTAGGTGCAAGCCCGCTCGGTGAAACAGATCCACTCGCTCGCAGGCGCTCATCGCAAAAGGAAAGGAATGGCATGCAGCCACGGAACGTACGCGGTCGGTGACGCGAGGCCCCTCCTTAGTGGTGGGATCGCATGTGAGCCCGTCGTGGCCGGAGCGGTCCGACGGGCTCACTGTGCACGGTGCCTCCTCGCTCGCGCTCTTCCCTGCTGCTGTTGTCCCACGCGACATGGGGTGCCTCGAAGCAGCCGAGCACACAGGCAGCCGGACGATGAGGACTCGAGGGCTTCACGAAGCCGTCGCTAGTGATTGCCGTGTTTGTGCGGCTTGCTCTCGGAATCGTCGGGCTTGTCGTCCGGCGACTTGCGTGTTTCGAGCATCGACAGGTACTTCAGCGGGTCCTTGCGGAGCTTCTTCACGCAACCCGAGCAGCACAAGCGGACCATTCGATTGCCTATCACGTGGTCGATCGGATCTCCCATGTCCCCGCCGAACTCCTCGCCGGAGACGACGCACCTCTTGCCCGGGTACATCTTGGCCTGGACCTCGACCACGGCGGCGTCGAGCTTCGCTACATGCCTCGCGACGTCTTTCTCGAATTCAGGCTTGCACGACGCGCAGCAGAGTCGCACGACTCGGTTGCGGTAGATGAGATCGACCGGCTTCCCCATGTCGCCGAGCTTCTCGCCTGAGACGGCGCAGGTCTTCAGCGGGTAGAAGGGAAGCTGCTGGGCGATGAGCTTTTCGTCGACCGCGGCGAGATACTTCGACGGATCCGCCCGGAAGCTGGCGACGTTCTTGTCGCTCGCGAAGCGCAGCTCGCGGCCTTCGTGTTCGATGATCACGAGCGTGTCGATTGCCGGGAGCTTCGCGCCCGTCACGGGATCGGTATCAAGAAGGTAGGGATCGCCCTTGAACGCCGCCGGGGTCTTCGGCTCCGCGTGTTGAGAGGGATTCTGGTCGACAGCTACCACGGACGCGACTTCGCTCGATCCTCGGCAGCATCCGCATCCCACCGACGTGGGCGTGCGCTGGCCTTCGAGCGAGCCAAGCGCGTGGTGTTGTTGGCTGCCAGGCATGCGGCAACTGACGTGGGCGACGGCGGCGAAGAAGAGGGCGACGCCGGAGAGCCAGCGTCTCGATCTGGGTGCGTACTTCATGGCAAACATTCCTTCTGTTGTGCTGCGGCCGGCGCAGCGCGCGACGTGCGCGCCACTTCCGGCAGCCACTTCGTGGATCGAGTGAGATCGAGCTGAGAACCCCGCATGGCTCATGGCGCTCCCCGCAAGTGCAGCTCGCGTTCGACGTCGAGGAAACGCATGAACGTCTGCTCTCCGCGGCGGACCGTTACTGAAACGCGTTCCCCTTGCGTCCTACTCGCGATCGCCTGAGCTAACTCGTCGGCCGACGAGATCTCGACACCGTCGATGGCGACGATCAGGTCCCCGAGCTCGAGGATCCCGTCGCTGATCGTGCGCGTCCCCCGCAGGCCGGCGCGGTCTGCTGGACCTCCCGGCGCAACCTCGAGCACCAAAGCGCCCCTCAGTCCCAGATCTTGGAGCCAGGCGTCTGCCGCTGTGCGGATCCCGATCGAAGCGCCCTGCGCGGGAATCGCGCCGAGGATGCGCGAAACCGAATCACGCACCGCGTCCACCGGCACAGCGAAGCCGATGCCGGCGAAGGCGCCGGACGGGCTCGCTAGAGCGGTGTTCATTCCCACGAGCTCACCGGCGCTGTCGAGCAACGGCCCACCCGAACTGCCTGGGTTGATGGCTGCGTCGGTCTGGATCAGCCCATGCAGCGCGGGCTCGGGCCCTGAACGCAACTCGCGCCCCATCGCACTGATCACTCCGACGGTCAGTGTGTGGTCGAACCCGAACGGGTTGCCGATTGCTAGCACCGTTTGGCCCACTTGCAGTCTGGCGCCGGATGGGAGCGGCACTGGTTCGAGCAATTTCGTCGGTGCGTCGACCATCAATACGGCGACGTCCCGCGAGGGGTCGGAGCCCATGACTCTCGCGACCCACGATGTACCGTCTTTGAGCGATACACGGGCCTCCGCAGCCCCCCGGATGACGTGCAAGTTCGTGACGATGTGGCCGGCGCTGTCCCACACAAACCCGCTACCCAACCCTGTGGGGAACTCGCGGATGTTCGCGCTCGAACGGTCGCGCTCGACACCGAGTGCCTCAACGCGCACGACGGAGGGGCATGCACGCTGGAATACCGCGATGCGATGGCGCTCGGCTGCAAGCACCTGGTCGTACGGACTCGTTTGCGCGCCGGGCGAGGTAACTTGTCGCGGCGCGACCGAGGCGCACGTAGTCGCGAACGCTGCCAGCAGCAGCGCGGGATGGAGCGCCTGCACGGCTCGGCCTCGATCGTTCGGGCCGGAGTTCGAAGTCGGGGCGTTCATCGCGCCTCCCGTGCGCTGTCGCTGCGTCGATGAACGCGTTGAAGTTCGTGTGAATTGAGAGCACCCGCGACGGGTCCCTCTGAGAACGTCGCGTTCCCTGTCTCTGCAGTTTCGCTCTGGCGAGCGTGGCGCCCGCGCCGGATCCGAGTCGGCCAGCGTTGTCGTACGGCTGCGCGTTCTCACCGAGCTGAGCGAGGACCCGTAGAGGAGTGACGCGGTCAAACTCTGAGTGGGCCGTCCGGCCGCCGCCCCGACTCGCTCGGGACTGGCGTTCCGTCCGAGCTCGAAGCTCTCCGGTTCACTGTTCGAGCGCTTGACGCGCGAAAGTGGGCAGCGCTGCGGCGCCGACTCCGAGAGCGCCGCCAACTCGCAGGACTCGAACGAATCACTGCGTTCCGCGCCCGAGGGCGCGGCGCGCTCAGGCTCGGACTCGAGTCCTTGTTGCGTAAAGAGGCAACTCGCCGCGACCGCGGCGGGGATGACCCAGGCACACCGACAGACGAATCTCATCGAAACACCCCGAAGCCGAAGGAACAACTACGTGCCGCGAACTGTCCGTCGGCGGGCGCCGTCACCTCCGATCTCGGGGGCGGGTGTTGCGCCTACGGACGACGACGCGACCCAGGGAACGGCCGAAAAACAGCCCTCCCGCTGGGACGCTCGGGGGCCCAGTTAGATGCGCAGCACGCGAATCAACAGCAGTCGATTCGGCGGTGGGTGCTCCACCCTGCGCCACGCTTCGTGGTGGCGCGAATCGAGGTGCGGAACCGTTGTGAGACCCATCGGCACGAACGCCAGCGCCATGGGGACATCGATCTGAACGACGGCACCGGCGTCGGCAAGTGTGGCTTGGGACTTCGGGCACCCACATTCCCCCGAGCCGTCGTCGTGGCAGCTTCCGTCGTCACATGCCTCCCTGTCCTGCGCGAGGTCGTGGTGCTCCCCACCCTCGTCCGGTTGGTGGCAGTCGCTGTTGCCGTACGCCAAAGCCGCCGAAGCGCTCAGATCGGGGGCAGGCAATTCACGGCACGGATCGAACGCGCAGCAGCACAGCACCTGCCAAACGACCAAAAGCGGAGCCAAGACAGCTCGCACTAACAGGTCGCGTCGCCAAGGGCGCTGAGGTCTCACGCGTTAGAGTTTACCGCCATCTGCGAGTGGGCTCGCTACTAGCTCTAGTGCGTATCCAACGCCAGCATGGGCTCCTGGCACCCGCGTCCGCGGAGTTCGCTCGCGGGCGTGGTTGCAGGGTACGCACACGCCGTGCGAGGACTCATTAATGGCTGGCACAGCGCCACGGGGGACCGTCAACGAGGAACGGACGACAGCCTGACCGAGACGCTGAGTGTGCGGCTCGCCGAGGCCATGTCGGGCGGGTCACAACTCGATCCCGTCGCGGGCTAGGTCCTTCGGATCCGCGCGCATCGAGACGGTTCCCTCGGGATGCTGGTACCAGCCGACATCGCGCCCCTCGGGTAGCGACCCACGCACCTTCAGCACCGTGAACATTCCGCCCATGGTCACGAAACCGAACGGGCCGCGCATGCCGACCATCGCCAAACTGTTGGGCGGCGACATTGCGGGCGCCTCGTCAGCGTCTTGACCGTGCCCGCTCATGCCGTCTCCAGACGCGGCGCCCATCGATGCATACGCCGGAACCGCGCGCTCCAGCGCCGCGTCAAACAGTGTTGGATCGACGCCGTCGAGAATCGGCAGGCCGTGTCCCATCTGCGTCATGACATGGTGCGTCATGTGGCAGTGCAACGGCCAGTCGCCCGGGTTGTCGGCGACGAATTCGAAGTCGCGCGTGCTGCCCGTCGGGACCAGCGCGGTGACTTCAGGCCAGCGCGCCGTATCCGGCAACGTGCCGCCGTCGGTGGCGACGACCTCGAAGGTGTGTCCGTGCAGATGAATTGGGTGGTGGCTCATGCCCGACAGGTTGCCGATGCGCAACCGCACGCGTTCTCCGACGCGCGCCACGATCGCCTCGGTTCCGGGCGCCGTGCGAGCGTTGAGCGTGAGCACGTTGAAGTCGCCCATCTCGTTGGGATCCGGCCGGCGCGAGCCCACCGTGATCTTCCACTCCGAGAGCAGGAACGCGTACTCCCGATCGGGCCGCGGGCCCTGCGGGTAGCGCGGATGAATGACGAACAGTCCCATCAGCCCCATGGCCATCTGCGCCATCTCGTCGTGGTGCGAGTGGTACATGTACGTTCCGTGCTGCAGCAGCGGGAACTCGTAGCGAAAGGTCTCTCCGGGTTCGATGGGTCGCTGCGTCAAGCCGCCAACGCCGTCCATGCCGTTGGGCAGCAGGATTCCGTGCCAGTGCACCGAGGTGGGGACCTTCAGTCGATTCGTCACGTAGATCCGCACGCGATCGCCCTCGAGCGCCTCGATCGTCGGGCCGTGCACGCGGCCGTTGAAGCCGTAGCAGTGAGCGCGCAACCCGCGAGCGAATTCGTGGTCGACTTCCTCGGCGACCAAGTGAAAGACCTTCACGCCGTCGATGACCTTGAAGGGCAACGCGGCGCCGTTCGGCGTGACGACCGGGCGATAGTCGACGCCAGGTTGTCCCGGCGTCAGCCCGGCTAGATCCGTATCGCGCGACAAGGTTCGGTTGTGCGCCGGTGTCGCGTTCGTGTTGCTTTGGCGCGCCAACGCGCCGGCGCTCAACACGGCTGATCCCGCCATGAGCAACTGCCGTCGATTGCTGTTCATCGTCACTTTCCTCTGCGTGCTTCCCGTGATGCTCATCCGCCCATCGAGCGGCTGGGTCGATGCGTTTCAGGCCGCGCACCGAGCCTGAGTTGGTCGAGGTCGATGCGCGCGCGCCAAGCGTCTTCCCAGAGGTCGAGAGCCATCCGGGAGTGCTTCAACTCCAGCTCGCGTTCGTGCAGCACGTCGAACGCGCCGATCTGCATCGAGTTGTACTGCTGCAGCGTCTCGATCACGACTCTGCGCGTGAGGGAGAGCAGCTCCGAGCGGGCGAGAGCCGCGCGTTCCGAGAGCGAAGCTTGGCGTGCGGCAAGTCGGCGTGTCGTCGACGCGAGATCGCGCACGAGTCCATCCCGTTCCGCAAGCCATGCGAGCGCTTCCGCGCGCGCCGCGGACTGCATGCTGGCGCCTGTGTCGAAGATCGGAATCGGCACGGAGAGAATCGGACCCACGCCCCAGCTGCCGACGACGTCGTCTTTTCCGGCGCCGATTCCGACGGCCGAGTTGTTGCCCAACACGTTGAAGCTGCGCGGCAAACCGGCGCGAGCCTGGGCGCCTCGCAGGCGCGCTTCCAACTGAGCGAGGCCCAAACTGTTCTCGAGCACCCGAGATTCGAGATCGGCGGCCGGTGCGGCCGGAAGCTGGTCGAGCTCCAGTCGCGTCGTGAGCTCGAAGCCCGGATCGTTGGACAAGCCGAGCAGTGCGAGCAGATCCTCGCGCCGCTCGACGACGAGCGCCTGCGCTTCGAGCGAATCGAGATCGGCCAGCGCGCGCGCTCGGCGACGAGTACTGAGCTCCAGATCGGTGACGTTGCCCGCCTTGTGGAGCGCGATCGTGAGCCCCTCGGCCTCGCGTGCGGCGAGAGCCGTCTCCTGCGCCAGACGCGCGCGCTCGAGCTGAGCGCGGCACGCGAGCGTCGCCTCGCGCACGTGCGAACTCACGCGAACGAGGTGCTCCAGCACCGCCGCGCGCGCAACGTCCAACTCCACGTCGGCGAGGTCCATGCGCAGCGAGCGTCGGAACAGGTCCACCAGCGGCTGCGACACGCCGAGCTCGACGTCGGGAAACGGGTCCTGGAGGAGCACCGTGGCCGAGAAGAGCGGATTGGCGATCAGTCCCGCGCGGACGCGGTCGTAGGCCGCGACGCCGAGCCGCTCGAACGCGGCGCGGATCGAGCGGTTCTCGAGCAGCGCAACGCGGATCGCCTCATCGTCATCGAGTCCGTCGGCGAGGAGCGCTTGCGCCTGCGGCGACGGTTCGTGCGCGCCGAGCTCCGCCCACTTCGGCGGGAACACAAGCGCGGTTCGCTGGCCGACTTCGTCTGCGACCCGGCGTACTTCCTCAGTGCGTCGCCGCTCGAGCTGCGCGCAACCGATCGGAACCACGAGCAGCGCGCAGAGCGCCGCACGGCCGAACCTAGCGCGCATGTTCCTGCTTCTCCGCCGGGCGCTTGTCCTCGCTGCCGCTCGGTTTCTCCTCCCCCGGCGCCGGGCGCTTGGGGCGCGGCAGCGCGCCGAACTCTGCGACGCTCGCGCGGGCTTTGGCCAACGCCTTCGCCGCATCCGCCTTCACCTCTTCGAGCACGCGCATGCTCGACAGTCGCACCAGCACGCCGTCGATCGTGCAGAAGTTGTTCGCCGTCACCGCCTCGTTCGTGATAGGGCAACGCGGATTGCGCAGGTCGACGAGCTTGGGGTTGGCGAGCAGCGCCAAGTGGATCTGCGAATCGCGCAACAGATCGGGTTCGCAGGCCTTGCAGCACAGCGGAATGTCGAACCCTTGGACGACCACTCGATGCGGCTGTTGACCGAGCGGAGCGTCCGTGACCGGACACACCTTGAGCTTGAGCGTTTCGACCTGGGGGTACGCGGCCTGATGCGCGACATCGAGGTCGGCGAGGATCTCCTCGTAGCAGGACTTGCAGCAAACCCAGAAGCGACCCTTCGCGGTGTCGACGAACAAGCGCGCCGAGATCGGCTTGCCCATGATCGGGCAGAACTTGTTGGGGTAGCTGGGCGTTTCGACGACCGGGCCCGCCGGGGCCGCTTCGGGGGCCTGCGGCGTGCTCGAGGCAAGGAACTGCAGGGAGAAAAACGCAACGAACGCGAGAAACAGACGTGTGGCCATAGAGGCGCTCCGAGGAAAGGCGTGAGATGAGAGGAAGGCGCGGCGAGGCTGTGCAGCCGCAGAAAAAGCGATCCGCGAGCGAACGACCTTGCGTCGTCGCTCGCTCCTCTCAGATCCGGAGCACGGTCGAGCGCTCCACGAGTGGAGGCGCGTGCACGGCGCGGTCGACTCCGCCGCGCCTGACGAACTTCGTCGCGACGGCGATGGAATCTCTCCATCGCGAGGCCATAAACAACTGCACGCTGGGCACGTGCACAACTTGGGACGTGTGTGCTCGCGGCTCTGTCTCGCTCAACTCGAGCACGCACGAGCCGCCACAGCAGCCCTTCGAAGCATGATCGCGCTCTTCGTCGGGCCCCGGTCGTCGAGCCCCCTCATCGCAGCAACTCGCTTCGACGTGGACGCAGTCGGCGGAACAAAGGCAGAACGGCAGCGTGAGTCCCGAAGGGAGCAGCAGCAAGAGCCACACGAGCACCATCCACGTGCGCTGGGCGGCGAGACTTAAGCGCCGGATCCCGGCCGCGGCTGGTGCCCGCGTCGGCTTGGGCTGGCGGCCGTCGGCGGCCTTGATCGAGTTCCACGTTGCTGACACGAGGGCAGACTAGCACGATGCTGCATCGACTGGCCATCCTGCAATTCCTCCGACACCGGGGTTCAGGTAGTAGCGAAGTGAAGTGTGCGGAGGGGAAGGGGCCTCCTGACCTTGCCCCGAGAAAGTGGACCTTGCCCCCGCACCACGACGTCGAACTCCGCGGCGGGGTCGGGGACCAATTGCCGAGCGTCGGCTCATTGATCGCGGGCCGGACCCATCACTCGCCCCACTCGACCCGCCCCCCCCCAGGTCCGCTACCCCTTACGCTCTCTTGGACGGCGTAGCCTTCGCGACAGCCCCAGAGGCGAAGCACCTCGTCCCCCGCTTCTGACCGGTGGTCCTGAGCGTCTTCGCCGCGACCATGCGGACGATCGGGAGCTGGAGGTCCCTCTTCTCGACGCCGAGCGCCTTCTTGATCTGCTCGACGGACTGGCCGGGGTTCTTGGCGACGTAGGCGACTACGACCTCTCCCATCTTCGCCACGTCCTCGGGCGTGCGCTTGCCGCGCTTACCCTTGCGCGGCGCGGGCGCAGCGGATGCGACGGCCTTGGGCGGGCGACCGGGACCGCGCTTGGCCGGGGCGGGCGCAGGCGATCCGAGCGCACTCGCCACGGCGTCGAGCGCGGCGCGGCGGACCAGCGTGGAGGGTGCATGTTGCACTAACTGTGGTTGGCCACCCCGCCCGTTCACCACGGCGTCGACCTCGGCGGAGGGGTCGGGGACCAGTTGCCGGGCGGCGGGTACTTCGAGGGTGGGCGCTGCCAGAGGAAGATCTCGCGCAACGTGAGCGGGCGCTTGTCGATGCGCGCCTTCATCGCGGACAAGCACGGTTCGCCGCCAACGCGGAGCGACCCGTCGAAGGGCCTGCGGCCAGTGCTGGGACGTTGCGAGCGCCACGAGCAGCAAGCTACCGCCGTCGCGTCGGCCCGCAACCCCCCTACCTCACGAAGTACTTCGTCCCGCGCTTCTGCCCGGTCGTCTTGAGCTTCTTGGCCTCGATCAACCGGATGATCGGGAGCTGCAGGTCCTTCTTCTCGACGCCCAGCGCCTTCTTGATCTGCTCGACGGACTGGCCGGGGTTCTTCGCGACGTAGGCGACGACGGTCTCGCCCATCTTGGCCACGTCCTCGGGCGTGCGCTTGGCTCGCTTGGCGGCACGCTTGGGGGCGGCTGCGGGCGCAGCGGATGCGGCGGCCTTGGGCGGGCGACCCGGGCCGCGCTTGGCCGGCGCGGGCGCGGGCGATCCGAGCGCACTCGCTACGGCGTCGAGCGCGGCGCGGCGGACCAGCGTGGAGATGTCGGAGACGAAGGCGTCGATCTGAGCGCGGAGTTGGGCGTCGGGGTTCATGGACACCATTCCGCCAACCGGGCGTGGCCGACGCAATCGGCGCCGCGAATAGCGTTGGCGGGCTCGACTCGGTGCGCGTCGGCAGCGCCACGGCGTGCGGCGTCGCTTGGAGCGAGTGGCGGCATCTGAGTAACCGTCCGGCGAACCCCATCTGGCGACGGTGCGCTGGGCGCGGAGGATCACGGCGATGGACAAACATTCACGTCGCGAGCGGATGCGGGAGTGGATTGCCTTGGGCGTGCGCGATGGGCTGCAGTTCAAAGAGCTG
>JAEUHY010000008.1 GCA_016795325.1 Planctomycetota bacterium | reverse complement strand
CCAGCTCTTTGAACTGCAGCCCATCGCGCACGCCCAAGGCAATCCACTCCCGCATCCGCTCGCGACGTGAATGTTTGTCCATCGCCGTGATCCTCCGCGCCCAGCGCACCGTCGCCAGATGGGGTTCGCCGGACGGTTACTTCGGGCCGGTTTCGGGGTCTTGGAGCATCGGAACAGAGCGGAATTCCGCGGAATCGCGCGGAATTGACGGCGGGTCAGATGCCGCCACTCGCTCCAAACGGCGCCGCACACCGTGGCTGCGCCGACGCGCCTCGATCCGACCTCGCCGGTGCTATTCGCGGCGCCGATTGCGTTGCCAACCCCTGCCGGCGGAACAGCCTCGATGAGCGCCACCGTCGCTAACTTCCGTAGAGCACAAACCCGGCCGCGCCCGCGAGCACGACCACGACAGCCACAGCGAACTTGGCATGCCAGCGGTAGAGGATGAAGAGTCCGACCGCGAAGATGGCGAAGGATCGCACGTCGTGGATGCACGTCGGAGCGAGCATCAGCGTCGTCGCCGCGATGAGCCCCACGACTCCAGCCGTCACGCCTGTGAGGACCCGCTGGAGGCCCGGGTGGTGCATCGCGCGTTCGAGGTATTCGTGGCCGAGCATCGTGAAGCCGAATGCCGGCAGGAAGATCCCCGCGGTGAGCGCGAGTGCGCCGAGCGGTCCGCGGCCGACGTAGCCCACGAAGGTCGCGAAGATGATCAGCGGAGCCGGAAGGATGCCGCCCAGTGCGACGCCGTCGAGGAACTGTTCGCGTGTCATCCAGCCTCCGACATCTACCGCGTCGCGGAGAAGGAAGGGGATGACGGTGTAGGCTCCACCGAAGGTGAGGAGGCCGCTTCGGAGCCCCGAACCGAAGAGCGCTTCGACGCTAGGCGACCCCGCCGTAGCGACCTGCAATGCCGGGCCGGGCGCTGGAGACCCGTCCGGGCCAAACGCGGCCAACGCGAGCACCAGCGCGAAGATCACAGCAACCGCGCCGGCAAGCATCCGGTTCCTGCGAGCCAGCGCTTCGTAGCCGATTCCTGCGAAGACGAGGGTGATGGCGAAATGCACTCCAAGGAGCGTGGCCGCGACTGCCGAGAGCCCGATGCACCACAGGAACCGATCCGTGAGCGCGTGCTTTCCGATTCGGTGCACCGCTCGGATGATGAGCGCGAGGACGGCGGCTTGGACGCCCGCGAAGACTGCGGCGAAGACTGGAGATGCGATGCCGTAGGTGACGTAGAACCAGGAGGCGAAGAACATCAGCGCAAAACCCGGGAGCATGAACCCCAGCCCCGCGAGCAGACCCCCGAGCCGCCCGCGCGCGAGCGTTCCGAAGTACACACAGAGCTCGTGCGCCTCCGGCCCCGGCAGGACCTGATAGACCGCGACGGCGCGGTTGAAGCGCTCCGGATCGATCCAGCGTTCTTCTTCGACGAGTTCGCGCTTGATCATCGCGATCTGAGCAACCGGCCCGCCCCACGCGAGCGAGCCAAAGCGCAGGAACCGCAGGAACAGCGCCCCGTAGCTCTGATGGGGGATGCCAAGTCCGGTCTCGACGGCCCTCGTCACTTCGCCAGCTCTCCGGCGGCTCGCCGGGCGCGCTCGAAGCGCCGCTCGACCTCTTCCCACCGAATGTTGGCGAAGAAGGCGTCGAGGTACTTCGCGGACGCAGCGCCGTAGTCCATCTGGTAGGCGTGCTCGTACATGTCCATCACCAGGAGGGGCAGCGAGCCTGCCTTTGCCTGAGTGTGGTTCCCCGACCAGTGAGTGCGGAGCGTGCTCGTCGACAGCTCGAAGCCGAGGATCACCCAACCGCTTCCACCCGCCAAGCTCGCGCCCGTGGCGCGAAACTCTGCCTCCCACCGCCCGAGGGCGCCGTAGGTTTCGCCGAGCGCCTTCGCTATTTGGCCGGCGACCTTTCCGTCGCCGCCCAGGTTCCCGAAGTACAGCTCGTGGAGAGTGACCGAGTTCGAGAAGGTGAGCTCGCGCTCCTTCAGCCCCGACATGAGGAAGGGAGCGGCGTCGTTCGACGCAGCACCGATCGCGGCCTCGACCTTGTTCAGATTCCGGAGTGCGCCGCCGTAGTTGTTCTCATGGTGAGAGACGATCAGCTTCTCGGAGAGCCCGCGGAGCGTCTTCGGGTCGAAGGGGAGCGGGACGAGCTCGTGCTTCCCTCGGTACGCCAGCGCGAGTTCATCGCCCGCTCCTTGGCCTTGGGAGCTGAGAGTGGGTAGGGCAGAGGTCTCCTTTGTGAGAAGAGCGGCTGCGGTGGAGAGACCGATTCCTGTCAAGACTTGGCGTCGTGTCGAAGTCATCGCTTGCCTCCTTTGGCTTTTCGCGTGGCCGTCTTCCTCGAGAGATAGGCGTAGAGGTCGTCGAAGACCGCGCTGCCTCGCTCGATTCGGACGCTGTCTTCCTTGTTGGTCATCGCGATGCCTGCGATGACTTGCTCGATCCCCGTCGTCTCTGGGCGCTGGAACTTCTCGTCCTTGATGTCGAGGTCGTGGATGACCTCGGCAATCGCTAGCAACGCGGGGTCGCGCAACGCGAATCGTTCGAGCAAGACCTCAAACGTGCAGCGCTGTCCCTCGTGGGTGTACTCGCCCTCGAACATGTCGAAACGCAGCTCGTTCTTGGCGGGCTTGCGCCCGCGTCCCGGCACGAATTTGAACTTCGCCTTGGGATCGATGAAGCGGCGGATGAGCCAAGCGCTCGCGATCCGGTCGATGTAGACGCCCTTCCTGGTCACCCAAGTCTTGCCGACGGGACGATCGCTCACGCGCTTCTCCTTCTTGTTCGCCGTGCCGGCCGAGCCGCCTGCGTCGAGCCGCGCCTGGATCTCACGCAGGAGCGACTCTGCAACCGATGCCTCGGGCGCGCCCAGGTAGTCGATCGAGCGCACTTGGTCGTGGCGCTTCCTCAGCCGCGCGAGTGCGGTTTCGACCTCAGTTCGCGACTCGTGGAACGAGGGATTCCCGAGGAGCGCTCCGGCCTCGATCGCGATGGACTCGTAGTCGGACGCGCGTTCGGCGCGAAACAGGGCCTCGACGTCGACCTCGCTCAGTCCGCCAACGAAGCCGGCCTCGCAGATCGCGCCTTGGCCACCCGCTTCGATGATCTCTCGGAGCACCCATTCGAAGTCTTCGAGGGACTGGTCGCCGGTCGGAAGCACGTAGACCGTGCTCTTCACGGCGACGGCGCCGATCTGCTGGAGCCGCCGCCGCACCTTGACCCGAAGGTAGTCCGGTTTGGGCGGCACTTGGTGGATGAGCAGTAGCCAGCGTGGAGGAGACGTCGCCACAAGGAGAATGATACAGCTGGATCAGCGTTGGGGTCAACACGTGCTTCAGTTGCCACCTGTATAGGGCTGGGACTGCAGTCGCGGGTCCTGAGCGGGCTGGCGAGCCGTGCGAGGCGCGCTGTCGCGGTGGTGCGGATGCTCTGGATACGACCGGGCTGGCCGCCGGCGCGGGTCGCGGGCGAGGAGCGTGCTCGGCGACGCAAGGGCTGGCGACTCAGGCGAGGTCCAACTGTTCGCGCGAGCGGGCGGGCGCCGGGGACGGCAGGTCGGCGGCGACGGATTGCGCCGCTGTCGAAGGCGGTGGGCGCGCGGCAGCGACGTGCCGTGACGAGAAGTGATGACGCGAAGCTGGTGAAACGGCGCGCCGTTCACGCACCTGCCGCACGGCGTCCTTCTCGACGAACACGGCAACGTTCCGTGGAGCGGCTACCTCGTGACGTACGACCTCAAGCCCGCGGTGAAACGCATGCTCCAGGAACGTCGCGCGCGCAGTTGAGAGCGCGCCGACGGCGTCAACCGGTGGCGGGACGCCCCTTTGCGAACATGTGCGCGAGCTTGCGTCGACGTACAAGCAGATCGGCCAGTGTGTAGGTGTCGAGGACGCGCATGAACTCGTCGCGCGCCTCGTGGAGCACCGCTTTGAGGTCGCAGGCAGGTGCGATCAGGCACGAGTTCGTCCGCGGGTCGAAGCATTCGACCAGATCGAAGTCGGGCTCCGTGCAACGCACGAGAGCGCCGACGTTGATTTCTTCCGGAGCGCGGGCGAGGCGCAAGCCGCCACTGCGGCCGCGCACGGTCTCGACGAAGCCGTTCTGGACCAAGAGTTGCACCACTTTGATCAGGTGGTGCCGCGAGATGCGGTAGGAGTCCGCGATCTCGGTGACGGTCACGAGGCGGTTGGGGTGGGTCCCCGCGTGGACCAGGATCCGCAGGGCGTAGTCGGAGAAGACGGTGAGGCGCACGGCGTTGATGGTAGCCGCGTCGCCGCCGCGGGCCGTGCCGAGTGACGCATTTGCGCGGGTTTGGCTCTCGACAACGGCTTCGCCTGCCGATACATGTATCCTGCGTATATCTTTGGATGCACAGCCGTCTCCCCCGCTCCACGTTCAGGAACCGACCCCATGCCCAGTCTCTACGAACAACTTGGCGGCGAACCCGCCGTCGCCGCCGCCGTCGACGTCTTCTACCGCAAGATGCTGACCGACGACCGCGTCGCGCACTTCTTCGACGCCGTCGACATGGACGGGCAGATAGCGAAACAGAAGGGCTTCTTGACGATGGTGCTCGGCGGACCGAGCAACTACACGGGTAAGGACATGCGCGCGGGTCACAAGCACCTCGTCGCTCGCGGACTGAACGACTCTCATGTCGACGTCGTAATCGAACACCTCGGCGCGACGTTGGCCGAACTCGGTGTCGGCGCCGCGGCGATTGCGCAGGTGGCGGCGATCGCGAATTCCGTGCGCGACGACGTCCTCGATCGTCCGGCGCGGACGGCGGCCGCGAAGAACTGAGCCCGTGGCCGTCGTTCATCACGAAGGACGCAGCGTCGAGCTCGCGTCGGGCGAGAGCGTGCTCGACGGGCTCCTGCGCGCCGGCATCGATGCTCCACACTCGTGCCGGGCGGGGCACTGTCAAACGTGCCTCGCCCGCGTGGTTCGCGGCGACGTGCCGGTCGGTTCACAGGAGGGACTGAAACCGACATGGCGCGCGCTCGGCCTGTTCCTGACGTGTAGAGCACGTCCGACCGGCGACCTCGAGATGGCCGCGCCGGACGCGCTCGGGCTCGAGGTCGGTGCGCGCATCGTGGATGTTGCGCGCCTATCGCACGACGTCGTGCGACTGCGCCTCACGACGGACGCGCCTTTCGAGCACTGCGGCGGCCAGTTCGCAACACTGGTCCGAAGCGACGGCCTCGCGCGCAGCTACTCGGTCGCGAGCCTTCCAGGGCGAGACGAGTTCATCGAAATGCACGTACGCCTCGTCACGAACGGCGCGATGAGTGGTTGGATCGCCCGCGACGCGTGCGTCGGTGATCGTGTCGCGTTGCGCGGACCGGCGGGCGAGTGCTTCCACGTACCGGGCCGCAGAGAGCAGCCGTTGCTGTTGATTGGCACCGGGACTGGCCTCGCACCGCTGCGCGCGATCGTGCACGACGCCCTGCGCGACGGCCACACCGGCCGCATCCAGTTGGTCCACGGTGCGCTCGACGAACGCGGCTTCTACCTCGTCGACGAGCTGTCAGCGCTTGCGCGCGAACACGCGAACTTCGAGTATGCGCGCTGCATGTTGCGTGGCGAACACCTGTCGACCACACCCGCTTCGCCGCGTACGAGCGTGCATGTCGGTGCGCTCGACGCACGCGTCCGCGCCGCTTTCCCGAACCTGAAAGGCTGGCGCGTCTTCCTCTGCGGCCACCCGGAACTAGTTGTCGCGCTGCGCAAGTGGGCCTTCATCGCTGGGGCCGCATCGAAGGACATCCACGCCGACGCCTTCGTGACGAAGCCCGCGCCGCTGCCGCGCACTGCGACATCGTGAGCGGCGGCCGACGCAGCCTCGGCCTTCGTCGCTCGCATCGCGCGCGCATCCACAGTGTGTCGCTCAACGCAGTTGTTTCCGAGTTGGCGTAGCCTTTGGGACCAAGGCCATCGCCTCCCAACTCCCGCGAGATTGCGGGAGCAGGAATACCGATGGAACCGATCCGAAGGTCGGCACAGCCGAGCGCTCGCGCGCGCCTCGATTCGACCTCGCCGGTGCTATTCGCGGCGCCGATTGCGCCCGTCCGACCCAGTTGGCGGAAGGGTGCCCATGAACCCCGACGCCCAACTCCGCGCTCGAATCGACGCCTTCGTCTCCGACCTCTCCACGCTGGTCCGCCGCGCCGCGCTCGACGCAGTGGCGAGTTCGCTCGGATGGCCTGCGCCCGCCCCGGCCAAGCGCCGTCCCGGTCGCCCGCCCAAGGCCGCGGCATCCGCTGCGCCCGCGCCGCGCAAGGGCAAGCGAACCAAGCGCACGCCCGAGGACGTGGCGAAGATGGGAGAGGTCGTAGTCGCCTACGTCGCGAAGCACCCGGGCCAGCCCGTCGAGCAGATCAAGAAGGCGCTCGGCGTCGAGAAGAAGGACCTGCAGCTCCCGATCGTGCGAATGGTCGCGGCCAAGAAGCTCAAGACGACCGGGCAGAAGCGGGGGACGAAGTACTTCGTGAAGTAGGGCGCGCTGGCGGCGCGATTCGCTGTCGTGTCCTGGACGACGGCGCTTGACGATCACGACCCGCAGCGTCGATCGGTTGTCGAGCGGGCCTCCACGCCGTGCGGCGCAATCGTTTGACGTGGCGCTCGGGCCTACTCGCTGCGAGACCGTGCTGTGCCTGGAGGTTGGTCCAGAACTCTGGCGTGGCGCCAAGTGCTCCGGCGAGGAGCCACGCGGTCTCGACGCTGACGCCGCGTCGACCGCGCACGATCTCACTGATGCGCTGGAGCGGGACGCCGAGGTGGCCCGCGAGATCCACCTGCGTGACGCCGAGCGGATCGAGGAACTCTTGGCGAAAGATGACGCCAGGGTGGGTTGGGGCGCGGTTCCTGGGGCGCATGTTTGAAGCCTCAGTGGTAGTCGGAAAGGCGCACGTCGGCTGGCCCTGCGCCGCTCCAGCGAAAAACCAAGCGCCATTGATCGTTCACCCGGATGGAGTGAAGCCCGGTGGCTCGCCCGCAACGGATCCACTACGCCGGACTGGGCCCTAGTTCGCACTGCAGCGCCATTCAGTTCGAACGACGGTCGCGACTGACGTTCGTCAACGTTCTAATGCGGTGGCGACGCCGTAAGTAACGCGCGTCACCACAGCATGCGCACGCATCCCCCACGAGCATCCCCGATGCACGAGCAGCCTTCCCACGCGTCTCCTCCCTCGCCGCAGGTACCGGCAGACGACCGCCGTGGCTTCCTTTCCAAGGCCACATCGCTGGGCATGCTCGCAGGGCTCGGCGCGAGCTATGGCACAGCCGCCGTCTACGCCACGCGCTACCTCTATCCGGCTCGACCGCGCGCGAAGGCGTGGATGTACGTCGCGCGGGTCGCGGACATCGCACCGGGCGGAAGCCTCAACTACACGACGCCCGGCGGCGAGAAAGTCGCCATCGCGCGCCAGGCGCAAAGCGGCACGGTCGACGACTTCGTCGCGCTCTCGAGCACCTGTCCGCACCTGGGTTGCCAAGTCCACTGGGAGTCGCAGAACGAGCGCTTCTTCTGTCCTTGCCACAACGGCACGTTCGACAAGTCCGGCAAGGGCACCGGCGGGCCTCCGGGCGACGCGGGTCAGTCGTTGCCGCGCTATCCGCTGAAGAGCGAGGGCGGGCTCTTGTACATCGAGGTGCCGACGGAATCGCTCGAGGTCGCCGACGCCTCGCCGCCGCGCGACGGCCACGACCCGTGCCTCGGGCCGCACCTCGGCGACGGAGCGAGAGTGTGATGTTCTCGCTCCAAGCTTGGATCCGCGAGCGCGTTCCAGTCGGACCCGAGCAGCTTCGCGAGCTGACGAACGAGCCCGTCCCCAACCACCTCAAGAAGTGGTGGTGGTGCCTGGGCGGCACTCCGGCGTACTTGTTCGTCGTGCAGATCGTCACCGGCATCCTGCTCGCGTTCTATTACAAGCCCGCGCCGCAGACCGCCTACGAGTCGGTGCGCTACATCACCGAGGAAGCCAGTTTCGGCTGGTTCATCCGCGGCCTGCACAAGTGGGCGGCGACGCTGATGGTGGCGGCGGTGGTGCTGCACCAGATGCGCGTGTACTTCACCGGCGCGTACCGCAAACCGCGCGAGCTCAACTGGCTCGTGGGAATGTGCCTGCTGCTGCTCACGCTGGTCGTGGGCTTCACCGGCTACAGCCTGGTGTACGAGCAGCTCTCGTACTGGGGCGCGACGGTCGGCGCGAACATCACCGACAGCGTGCCCGTGGTTGGCGTGTACATGAAGCAACTGCTGCTCGGCGGCGAGGTCTACAACGACAACACGCTGTCGCGCTTTTTCATTCTCCACGCAGCGGTTCTTCCGGTGACGATGGCCGCGCTGATCGCGCTGCACGTCACGCTGATCCGCCTGCAGGGAGTGACGGAGTTCCACTTCAAGGACGAGGACCCGAAGAAGGCGAAGTTCTTCAACTTCTTCCCCGAGCACCTGTTGACCGAGCTCTCGATCGGGCTCGTGCTGATGATCCTGTTGAGCGTGCTGGCGACGGTTTTGCCCGCGGAAATGGGCCCGAAAGCCGATCCGCTGACCACGCCGGAAGTGATCAAGCCCGAGTGGTTCTTCTACGTCGCGTTTCGCTGGCTGAAGCTCTTCACCGGCACGCTCGCCGTGCTCTCGATGGGTTTGGTCGTGTTTCTGATGTACGCCTGGCCGTTCATCGACGCGCAAATCCGCAAGTGGCGTCCGAACAGCGAAGCCAGTGTCTGGATCGGCATCGCCGGCGCTCTCGCGATCATCGCTCTCACGGTGTGGGAAGCGTCCGTCGCCCACTGAAGCGCGCCCCTCACTCAATGGCCTCCCGGCGAACTGAGCGCGCAACTGCTCCCGCCTCCCACCCCGAGAAACTTCCTTCATGAGCCTCGAATTCAAGCGTGGCGTGATCGCCTTCCTCAGCGCGCTCTTCCTCGTGTCGCTGATTTTCGTGCAGTGGCGTGAAGTGACACGGCGCGAGGCGGAGAGCGGGCGTTCCAAGGCGCACATCTCCGTGCCGGCGTCGTCGAAGGCCTGCGTCGACTGCCACACGCAGTCCACTCCCGGTCTGGTCGCGCACTGGGAAGGCAGCAAGCACGCCGAGCGCGGAGTCGGCTGCCTCGAGTGCCACCAGGCGCAGAAGGGCGAGATCGACGGCTTCGATCACTACGGCTTGCACATCGCGACCGTGGTCACGCCGAACGACTGCGCGAGGTGCCACGCGGAGATCGCGGGCGAATTCGGCGGCAGCCACCACGCGAAGGCCGCGAACATCCTCAACTCGCTCGACAACTTGCTCGCCGAAGTCGTCGAGGGCCACCGTGGTCCGATCGATCCGCACTCGCCGACGCCGGGGCGCGCCTTCACGCATGCGAACGGCATGGCGAGCGTGAACACCGGCTGCCAGCAGTGCCACGGCTCGAAAGTCGGCCTGGTTTCGAGCGACGGCGGCATGCTCACGGTCGACGACTTCAAGCCCGGTCCGGACGGCGTCCCGACGAACCTCGACGCGGTTGCGAAGGTCGTCAAGGACCAGAACGGCAAGCCGAAGTTCCACTCGTCGACCTGGCCCAACACGGGCATCGGGCGCATCAACCTCGACGGCTCCCTGGGCTCGTGCTCGGCCTGCCACAGCCGCCACGATTTCTCGCCGCGGCGCGCGCGGCAGCCGGAAAACTGCGGGAAATGCCACCTCGGACCGGACCACCCGCAGAAGGAGATCTACGAAGAGTCGAAGCACGGCGTCGCCTTCCGCGACCTGCACGCGGAGATGAACTTGGACGGCGACAGTTGGGTGCTCGGCAAGGACTACACCGCGGCGCCGACGTGCGCTTCGTGCCACATGTCCGGCAACATCCGCAACGGCGGCCGCATCACGCACGATCCGGGCGAGCGCATCTCGTGGACCAACCGTCCGCCGGTGAGCCTCGCGATGGACACCGACCTCGAGCACCGCGTCGTCACCGAGACCGATCCCGAGAAGCGCCGCGCCCTCGTGGCCGACACGTGGGAAGCGAAGCGCACGCGCATGCAGGAGGTGTGCTCGGTGTGCCACTCCGCCGAGTACGTCAACAACTTCTACAAGCAGTACGACGACTTCGTGGTGCTGTTCAACGAGAAGTTCGCGAAGCCCGGCCAGAAGATCATGAAGGCGCTGCTCGACAACGGCCTCCGCACCAAGGCGGAGTTCGACGAGGAAGTCGAGTGGACCTGGTACCTGCTGTGGCACCACGAGGGCCGGCGCGCGCGCCACGGCGCGTCGATGATGGCGCCGGACTACGCGCACTGGCACGGCATGTTCGAGGTCGCCGAGCGCTTCTACATGGAGCTGCTGCCGCAAGTGCGCGAGATGTGCGCGCACGCGAAGGAGGACGGCATGGCCGCGGAGGCGGACAACGTGCTGGCGGTGGTCGACGAGATCCTCGCGCGGCCCGAGCACCAGTGGTACGAGCGGGACGTGAACGAGCTGAAGGCGAAACGCGCCGCAGAACAGAACGCGGAGAAGAAGTAGCCATGTCGGCCCTCGATCGCCGCTCCCTGTTTCGCGTGCTCGGCGTCGGCGCCGGGTGTGTCGCGTTCTCCGAAGCCGATCGCGCTCGCGCCGCTGCGCTGGAAGCCGCGCCGAGCACGCTCGGACCCGGGCTCGGAAGTTCGAGCACTTTGAAGTGGGACAAGGCGCCCTGTCGCTTCTGCGGCACGGGCTGCGGCGTCGAGGTCGCGACCGAGGCCGGCAAAGTCGTCGCGGTGCGCGGCGACGAGAAAAGCCCGGTGAACAAGGGGCTTTTGTGCGTCAAGGGCTACCACCTGCCCGCGATCCTCTACGGCGCGGACAGGCTGCTGTATCCACAACTGCGCCAGAGCGACGGCACGCTGAAACGCATCTCGTGGGACGAGGCGCTCGAGTTGATCGCGAGCAAATACCGCGAGGCGCTCGACACGAATGGACCGGAGTCGGTCGCGGTCTACGGCTCGGGTCAGTGGACCGTGTTCGACGGCTACGCGGCGCTGAAGTGGGTCAAGGGCGGTCTGCGCTCGAACCACCTCGATCCGAACGCGCGGCTGTGCATGGCGAGCGCCGTGACGGGTTTCCTCACGCAGTTCCAGTCCGACGAACCGATGGGCTGCTACGAGGATCTCGAGCTCGCCGACGACGTCGTGCTCTGGGGCGCGAACATGGCGGAGATGCACCCGGTGCTCTTCAGCCGCATCCTGGAGAGCAAGCGCGCGCGCCCGACGGTGCGCATCGTCGACATCGCGACGCGCCGCACGCCCAGCAGCGAGTACGCCGATCTGTACGTCGAGCTCCGCCCCGGAAGCGACCTCGCGCTCGCGAACGGGATCCTGCACCTGCTGGTGAAGAACGGGAAACTCGCGCAATCATTTATCGACCAAAACTGCGTCTACAAGCGCGGCATCGAGGATCTCGATGCGATCGGCTACGGGTGCTACGGCGAACAGGCCGAGCGCTACACCTTCGTCGACGAGCCGAAGGACTCGAACTTCGAGGAGTTCCAGCGCTTCCTCGAGGACTACACGCCGCAGAAGGTCAGCGAGATCAGCGGCGTTTCCGTCGCGCAGCTCGAGCTGCTCGCGGCGCTGTACGGCGACTCGAAACGCAAGACTCTCTCCTTGTGGTGCATGGGCGTGAACCAGCACACGCGCGGCACGTGGATGAACAACCTGATCACGAACCTGCACCTCGTGACGGGCAAAATCGCGCGGCCGGGCAACAACCCTTTCAGCTTGACCGGCCAGCCGTCGGCGTGCGGAACGGTGCGCGAAGTCGGCACGCTCTCGAACCGCCTCCCGGCCGACATGGTGGTGACGAACCCCGAGCACCGCGCGAAGGCCGAGAAGATCTGGAAGCTGCCCGAGGGCACGATCCCGTCGAAACCCGGCCACCACGCAGTCGACATGTTCCGCGCTTTCCAGCGCGGCGAACTCGCCTGCCTGTGGATCCAGACCACGAACCCGTGGGTCTCGCTGCCGAATTTGCACCGCTACCAGCGCAAGCCTGGTGACGGCAAGTTCCTCATCGTGAGCGAGGTCTACCCGACGCCGACCACCGACCAAGCCGACTTGATCCTGCCGAGCGCGCTGTGGGTCGAGCGCGAAGGCGTTTTTGGCAATTCCGAACGCCGCACGCAGCAGTGGAACAAGCTCGTCGATCCGCCGGGCGAGGCGCGCGAGGACGCGTGGCAGATCGTC
Organism: Planctomycetota bacterium; assembly: GCA_016795325.1. Classification (GTDB taxonomy): domain Bacteria; phylum Planctomycetota; class UBA1135; order UBA1135; genus WYBT01. Next base: position 3,590 of record JAEUHY010000008.1, on the reverse strand, counting down.
GAAGTCGCCAAACGCATGGGCATGGGCCATCTCTTCCCGTGGGAAGGCGATTGGCACGAACCGATGTTCGAGGAATATCGCTCCTTCACGCTCGGCGTCGGCAAGGACCTCGCGAGCTACGCGCAACTGAAGACCACGCGCGGCCTGCTGTGGCCGGTCGTCGACGGCAAGGAAACGCGCTATCGCTACGCGGGCGGACACGATCCCTATGTCGCCAAGGGCCGCGACGTGCACTTCTACAAAGCCAAGGGCTACGGCGAGCGCGCCGCGATCTGGTTGCGCCCCTCCCACCCGCCGGCGGAAGTCCCCGACGCCGAGTATCCGCTGTGGCTCTGCACCGGGCGCGTGCTCGAGCACTGGCACACCGGCTCGCTGACGCGGCGCGTGCGGCAGCTCCATCAGGCGATGCCGCGCTCCTACGTCGAGCTCAACCGCGCCGACGCGAGCGCGCTCGGCGTCAAGAGCGGCGACTTAGTGCGGCTGAAGACGCGGCGCGGCGCTATGGAGTTCGAAGCGCGCATCGACGGCCGCGGCCAACCGCCGCGCGGCAGTGTGTTCGTGCCGTTCTTCGACGAGAGCCTCCTCATCAACGAGCTCACGCTCGACGCGATGGACAACATCTCGAAAGAGCCCGACTACAAGAAGTGCGCAGTGCGCGTCGAACGCGTGGAGCGAGGCGCGTGAGAATGCGCGCGGCACTTTCACTCGCTGCGTTCGCACTCCTCGCCGCGTGCACCGGCGAGTCGAGTTCGGGCGAGGGTGTCGCGGTCCCCGGCCGAGCTGGCGCCTTGAAATCGAGCGCGAGCGTGCGCGCCGCGCGCCGCCTCTACGACGGCGCTCCGCCCACGATCCCGCATCCGCCGCTCGGGGCCGCCTGCACGCAGTGCCACAACTCGCGAGGCATGCACGTCGAGGGCTTGGGCTTCGCACCACCCTCGCCCCACGAGGAAACGCACGGAATGTCGACCTTTTCGCGCTGCAACCAGTGCCACGTCCACGCGCTCGAGGGCGGCGAGTTCGTCGCGAACAGCTTCGCCGGCCTCGCGCAGGACTTGCGCCGAGGCGAGCGGCTCTACGACGGCGCTCCACCGGTGATGCCGCACGGGATGTTGATGCGCGAGAACTGCTCCGCATGCCATGACGGTCCGGCCGCGCGCGAGGAAGTGCGCTGTTCGCATCCCGAGCGCGCGCGCTGCGAGCAGTGCCATATCCCAAGTGTGGACGACAGTTCGTTCACGCGCCCCTGAAGCACCCCGGCGGCTCACGCCGCTCCACTGCCGTGATTCCCCGCCCTGCAATTCGCATCGCCCTCGCTTCGTTCGTCCTCAGCGCGCTCGCCGCTGCGCAGGAGGCCGACCCTCGGCCCGCCTTCAAGTTCCAGCGCCAGGACGAGGACTGGAGCGCGTTCCGCGCCGAGTTCGGCAAGTCCGCTTGGCTGTTCGACCCGTTCAAGCACATGGCGCTCGACGACACGGGCGAGTGGTGGGCCTCGTTCGGCGGACGCACGGAGATGCGCACCGAGGCGTGGAACGGCTTCGGTTTCGGCGGGACAGCGCCGGGGAACAGCGATGCGTTCACGCTCAGCCGCGTGCACTTGCACGGCGACTTCCACTTCGGCGATCACCTGCGAACGTTCGTCGAGGCCCGCACCGCGCAGTCCACCGACCGCGGCCTGCCCGGCGGCGCGCGCGACATCGACCTGGATACGCTCGACGTCTACAACGCCTTCGTCGATCTGTCGACCAAGGTGGGCGACGACACGCTGCGCCTGCGCACCGGCCGCCAATCGCTGCTCTATGGAGCGCAGCGTCTGATCAGTCCGCTTCCTTGGGTCAACGCTGTTCGCACGTTCGAGGGCTTCCTCGCGAACTGGAAATCCGGCCGCTGGAACGTCGACGCGTTCCTCACCTCGCTTGTGGTGATCGACAGTTTCGATCCCAACGAGCGCGACGAGGACAAGCAGCTCTACGGGGTCTACGCCACGCGCGCGCCGGAGAAGGGCGGTCTGGGGCTCGACCTGTACCTGCTCGGCAACACCCGGCCCAACGTGGCCACCAACGGCACGAGCGGCGACGAGCGCCGGCACACGGCCGGACTGCGCGCCTGGAGTCTGTGGGCTGACACGGCCGACTTCGAGTTCGAAGGCGCCTACCAGTTCGGCGACGTCGGCGACGAAAACGTGGCGGCCTGGTTCGCGTCCACCGTCGTGGGCTATAAACCGGGCGATTCAACGCTAGCGCCGCGCGTGTTCGTGGGTCTCGACGCAGCCAGTGGCGACAACTCGCCGGGCGGCTCGGTCCAGACCTTCAACCAGCTCTTCCCGCTCGGCCACGCCTACTTTGGTCTCGCCGACGCGCTCGGCCGTCAAAACGTGCTCGCCGCGAACCTCGGCTGCAGCGTGAAAGCGACTTCCAAGACCACCGCCACGCTCACTGGCCACATCTTCCGACTGATGGACAAGGACGACGGGATCTACGGCGTGACCGGCGGGCTGTTCCGCGCCGGGCCCTTCAACTCCTCCGACGTGGGCCAGGAGATCGACCTGCTCGTCAACCACACGGTGACGAAGTTCTTCAACGTCTACGGCGGCTACAGCCACATCTTCGCCGGCAAGGCGATCGAAGAGGGCGCCACCGACGAGGACCAGGACTTCGCCTACTTCGGCGCGTTGTTCTACTTCTGAGCGGACCGGCTAGCAGCCCGGCTCATCCGCCGCGCCACTCGAACAGCTTGTCGAGGGCGCAGGTCGACACTGCGTGGTAACGCGGCCGAGCGTTGGCGTAGATCTCGGGCGCGCGGTGCGAACCCTCGGGAGTCCTCGCCAGTTCGGCGGACAGCGACTGCAACAACTTGCGCCGACCCACGTTCATCAGGCAGGCCCGGAGCTTGGCGTCGGCGGGAGGATAGATGGGATGAGAAGGCCAGCCTCGTGGACGGGGTAGCGTGAGCTCGGGAATCATCGGACTGTCAGCACCTGACCGCTGATCCGAAACTGTGCCGTCGGGACGGTTTTTCGGCGTTGCGCAACGCGCGTGCCGGGATCGCAAATTGACCTGTGAACGCCGCTCCAAAGTGCGCCGAAACTGTGCTGAAACTGTGCCGGGATCGGCCTTTTGGGGACGCCCGCGATGGGCCGTCGGATTCCGTAAGTGTTGACAACGCAAACAGTTGCGCAAACCGCCACGATGGAAGTTTGAACTTCTGGTGGAAGTTTGAATTCTCGGGGGGCCTGACGCACCCGACAGCCGCCTGCGCCGACGCCTGACCATTGGCCCGCATCGCGCTCCGCCGCGCCCCGCCATCGCGTGCTCGGCGCCCCTCGGAGGACGCTCGGCCGTTCCCGACACTCGCGCGCCAGCTGCCGCGCCCTCACTGGCGCCGTCGATCGTGACGATCACGCTTCTTGGTGCTTGACGCGCAGGGCGGGGACGTCCTAAACAGCGCAGCGTTCCGGCGTTGACTCAAGTCCAAGCGGGCGTTCGCCCTTGCCATTCCAAGCCGCCGGAGAGGCTTCAACTCCGGCCATGCCGGGAAGGCTTGGGATGCGCTCGTCGGTCAACGGTTCGAATCAGGTCTCCAAGGTTCTCTCG
>JAEUHY010000014.1 GCA_016795325.1 Planctomycetota bacterium | reverse complement strand
GGCTCGGCTCGGCATCCAGCCAGCGCGATCAGGAACAGGTACGTGGCGTCGATGCGGTCCGCGCGCTGCATGAGGGGTCGCTTTGGCCTTGGTGGTCCGTCTAGCTGCACTGGTCGAGAAGCTCTACCGACCCCTCGCTATCCGCAATGAGCTTCTGCCTGTCGGCCGTCTGGATCGCCGCTCGCGACCGGAAAATCGCGGATCCGAGCGGAATCTAGGGGCCTTCTGGGGTGGCACATTAACGCCAGTGGCAACCCCTCGCGGAATGCGCACTTCTACGATTGCGGCTAATTTCCGCGAGTTTTGGTACGCCCGGCGCGATTCGAACGCACGACCTTCTGCTCCGGAGTTGGGAGGTCGTGTTTTGGGTCGTCGGGGGCGTCCGAGCGGAAAATCGCGGACACGAGCGGATCCGAGCGGACGGGAGCGGAAATTTGGGCCGTTTTCGGGGTCTTGGCGCTTCCGCAGCGACCGGAACAGAGCGGAATCCCGCGGAATCGCGCGGAATCGAGTACCTGCCACAAACCGCCACTCGCTCCAAGCGACGCTGCACGCCGTGCCATTCTCGGCGCGCCCCGATCCGAGCTCACCGGCGCTATTCGCGGCGCCGATTGCGTCCGCCCGGCCCGGTTGGCGGAATGGAGCCCATGAACCCCGACGCCCAACTCCGCGCTCGCATCGACGCCTTCGTCTCCGACATCTCCACGCTGGTCCGTCGCACCGCGCTCGACGCCGTGGCGAGTGCGCTCGGATCGCCTGCGCCCGCCCCGGCCCAGCGCGGTCCCGGTCGCCTGCCCAAGGCCGCCGCGTCCGCTGCGCCCGCGCCGCGCAAGGGTAAGCGCGGCAAGCGCACGCCCGAAGACGTGGCCAAGATGGGCGAGGCAGTGGTCGCCTACGTCGCGAAGCACCCCGGCGTGTCCGTCGAGCAGATCAAGAAGGCGCTCGGCGTCGAGACCAGGGACCTCCAGCTCCCGATCGTGCGGATGGTCGCGGCGAAGAAGATCAAGACGACCGGGAAGAAGCGCGGGACGAAGTACTTCGTGAGGTAGAGGAGGGGGGCGCGGCGAGTGCCGCCAGTCCCCACTTTGCGAGGCCGCCAAGCCTGTGAGGAAGCTCTGTCGCCGTCGAAGGTCGAGCACTTTCCAACGTCCGTAGTCAGGTTCAACGCTCGCACTCTCGACGTGCCCAACACCACACAACCAGTCGCCAACCCCTTTGCCGACGTCGGCACGGCGGTCACTATGCGACCCAAGCAATGACAGTGGACGCAACATGCACTTGGGACCGCTGCCTTCGTGACAATCCCTAGATCGGTGCGCCGCGCGTCAATGGCAGCGTTCTGGACCACGCACTTCGCGGTGCCTCTGTGTGCAGGCGTAGCCGCGATCGCGTGGCTGAAGTCGAGCGGCTGGGACCGAGCGGCGATCGACGCCGCCTTCGACGCATCGACGGGCCAATTCCCGTGGCGCTCCCACTGGTTCACCGAGGGACTCATGCACTCGGGTGGGAAGCTCCTGGTGATGGTCGTGACCGCACTCGCGGCGCTGCTGTTGATCGCTTCGCGCTGGAGAACCGGTTGGGTCACATGGCGAGGACCGCTGGCGCTCTTCGTCGCAGGCATGGTTCTTGGGCCGCTCGCTACGAGCGTGGGCAAGAACCTCTCCAGCGCGCGCTGTCCATGGGATCTGGCGCGCTACGGCGGCTTCGCAGCGCACGAGCACAACAACGCCGAGGACGGGACCCTGGGACGGCGCGGGTGCTTTCCTTGCGGTCAAGCTTCGGCGGGTTTCGCGCTCACGGCCGGTTACTTCGCGCTGCGGCGGCGGCGTCCGCGCGCCGCGCGCGCCGCGTTGGGAATCGGCCTCGTCTACGGAACGATCCTGGGCGCGGGCCGCGTGCTCCAAGGGGCTCACTACCCCAGCCACGTGGTGGGCACGGCGCTGGTGTGCTGGAACGTCTCGCTCGGTCTCTACGCGCTGACGCTCAAGCGCCGCGACGATCAGTGCGACACGCTCACCGCGCCGATCGACAGCCTGCGCGCCTCGTAGTTCTCGTAGGCGGTTTGGAACACCGCCGTCGCGTCGTCCCCGAGCGCGCGCAGGCTTTCGTCGTCGCCTGCAGGAGCGAACTCATCGCTCTCCCGCCCGCTGCGCCGCGCGAAGGTCATGGATTTTCTCAGGCCGAGTACGACCATGGAGTGATCGAGAACCATGCCGATGTCGCGGTTGTGGTGCACGAACGCTCGACCGCCGTCCGCGGGAAGTCCGAGCAGGCTTTGACCGACGAAGCTTGCTCGAGCGCGAACGCCGCACAGATCGAGCAGCGTTGGAACCAAGTCGACCTGCGAACACAAGCGCTCGAGCCGCTCACCGTTCGGCGTCACTCCGGCGCCGACGAAGAGCGCTGGGATGCGGTAGCTGCGGATCGGAATCGCTTCGGAACCGTAGACGCGTGCGCCGTGATCGCCCACCACCAGCACTAGCGTGGATTCGAGCAGTCCGTTGGAGCGCAGCGTGTCGAGGTAGCGTCCGAGGCACCAATCAGCGTAGTGAACGGCGCCCTTGCGACTGGGGGAGTCGGCGCTGAATCCCGGACGTCCCGGCGGGACTCGATAAGGCTTGTGGTTGGAGACCGAAAGCAACGTCGCGAAGAACGGCGCGTGGCTTTCGCGTTGCTCGAGTTGGCGCGCGACGAGTGCGTCGAAGATGTACTCGTCCGCGACGCCCCAAATGGTGGAGAAGGCGCCGGACGGGTAGTCGGGCTGTTCGACGAACTGTTCGTACCCGTTGGCGAGCATGAACGGCTTCATTGAATCGAAGAGGCCGTAGCCGCCGTAGTAGAAGGCGGTCGCAAAGCCGGCCTTGCGAAACACGTTCGCGACGCAGGCGACATCCTGCGACTTGTCGCGCTTGACGATCGAATCTCCCGGCAGCGGCACGAACGAGCACAACACGCCTTCGAGCCCGCGCACGGTGCGGTTGCCGTTCGCGATGAGGTTGGTGAGCGCGAGCCCCTGCGGCATCCAGCGGTCGAGTTCGGGGGTGCACGGACTCTTGGCGTGCCCTGACGAGCCGACGTAGTCGCTGCCCAGGCTCTCCTCGAGAACGATGACGACCTGCTCTGGAGTGCGGCGAGACTGCGAGGGCACGAACTCTTTCTGCAGCGCGCCTGGGGGCGCGTCCGGGGCGAGCCCCAGCGCGCGCGCCGCACGCTCGTGCGCCTCCGGGCCTGGTAGTGTCCGGTAGTACAGCTCGTAGTCCAGGCCGGCCGACCACCAGGCGCGGAACAACTGGACGACGCCGTTCGCGGCGAACTCGTTCGCTTCGCGGCTTTGGAAGTTGTCGCGCGGAAGAGCGAGCAACGCTGCGAGGCCGGCGAAGGAAGCCGCTACGGATAGCGACGCGCTGCCCAGCCGCGCTTTCCAACTCCGCTTGAATTCCGGCGCGAGCGCAACTTGCCCGCGTGTGACCCAAGCGATCGCCAAGCCAGCCGCAGCCGCAAGCGACACGAACAGCGGCACGTTGTAGCTTTCGAAGACGTTGCCCACGACTTCGTGCGGAAACAGGACGTAGTCGAGGGCGATGTTGTTGAAGCGCGCATCGAATTCCTCGAAGTAGAAGAATTCGACGAAGGCGCCGAACACGACCAGCGCTGCAAACGTGCCGATCAGCACTGCGCGCGGCCCCGGGCGGCGCAGCCAGCGCTCGGCCCCGAGCGCCCACACGACCAAGATCGGAGTCGTGAGCATCAGCGCCACCAGCAGGTCGTCGGCGCCGCCTCGCAGCAGCCCGATGGCGATTTCAAGGCCGGCCAGACGCTCGACGACGAGCGCCGCAAGCGCCACACGCAGGCCGACGCCGACTCCGACGGCGGTGAGGATCAACACTGCGATGAGCTGTACACAGGCGCGCCGCGCAGGGATGGGCATGTTGTTGGTTCTTCAAGTAGATCGCACCAAGTGCAAAGTTCCGACCCAGGCGCGCCCGTAGGGCGACGTCTGGCGGGTCCGGCGTTGCCCAACGGCAATCGACGTGCCGCTCGGTTCTCGACTCTGTCACGCCCGTGACGCCCAACCGCAGCTGGCGCAGCATGAACCCGCTGCTCGACGCGCCGTCGATCCGCGCTATTCGTTTCGCGACTTCCGCCGGCAACAGAGAGGGCGGACAACCCGCCGAAGCGAACCGCCGGCCCGAGAGAGTCTCGCCGCTCTTCCCAGGTCTCATGCCGCTCGCAGAAGCAAGAGACCAAAACGGCGAGGTCGGAGAGCACGAAACGCGGTGTGGGGAAGACCGGCGATGCCGGATCGCTGTATGTGACCTGCAGGCGATGTCATGGCCCTCGCTTTCCCAGTTCCGGGCCGACCGATCTGCGGCGTGAAGCGCTCGGCGGTCGACGGTTCCGCCACGGAGTTCACCGAGTCATTTTCTCGACACGCGCGCTCCGGCAGCCAAGGTCCTCCAACTCCCGATCGTGCGCATGATCGACGCGAAGAAGCTCAAGAAACCCTGGCAGAGGCTGGGGACGAAGTAATTCTTGAGGTAGGGGAGTTGCGGGTCGGCAGGACGCCGGCCGCTTCATGCGAGTGGCGCTCGCAGTGTCCCAGCCCTGTTTGGGTCTTCTGCGCAGATCCAACGCCGGCCGAAGCGATCGGACCCAGGCACGCGAGAGCGGCCAACAACGTGGGTAGCGTGACTTTCACGCCGCAGAATCTAACCCGACGTTCGGCTCGAGTCGGAGTTCGCTTGGCCGAGCATCAGATTGCGCACCTGCACGAGCGGTCCGGGGACGAAGCCCGCGATGAACACGGCGTCGCGCAGGTGGATCGCGTAGGCCAGGAGCAGGGCGTTGCCGACCAGCGAGATCCACCAGAAAGCGCGGGGGAAATGGCTGTGCGCGGCGCGTTCGCTGGCCCACCACTGGAGCACGAAGCGTGCCGACCAGAAGAATTGACCGACGCTCGCGACCAGCACCCAGGCGAGCGACGGATCGGCGCGCCGCTGCAGCTCGAACAGCGCGGCTCCGGTCAGGGCCGCGACGATCGCGATCGCCAACAGGCTCGCGACGCCGGCCGAGATCGGGCGCGTCGAGCCACGCTGAAGGGCGATGTTGCGCGCGTAGATCAGGCCGTTGAGCACGTAGCCGACGAGCAGGACGTGCGTGTGCTGCGACCAGGCGTAAACGCCGACCGTCGCGGAGCCGATCAGCGACAGCCACCAGAACAGCGGCGGCGCCACGCTGCGGCCGGCGCGCTCGCTGTGCCACCACTGCACGAAGAAGCGCGAGAAGAAGCACGCCTGCCCCGCCCAACCCAGAGCCTGGACCGCGATCACGACTGGCGTTCGCTGTCCTCGGGCGGCGTGACGAGCGTCACGCGGCGGATGCGCGAGCGCATCCAACGCACGGCCAGCAAATCGCGGAAGGCGCGGTTGAGCACGCCGTACTTGGACGCGCCAGCGCGCCGCGGATGGTGCGAGACGCCGTGCTCGATCACCGAGAACCCGTAGTAGCGCAGAAGCGTCGGCATGAAGCGGTGCATGCCTTCGAAGTGTAGCGGCGCCTCGCGGATCGCGTGCGCGCGGAACACGTTGAGCGAGCAGCCGGTGTCGCGGATCGTGTCGCCACTGAACCAGTTGCGGATCGCGTTGGCGACCTTGGAGCTCACGCGGCGCACGAAGTTGTCGTTGCACTTGAGCCTGTAGCCGACCACCGCGTCGTGCGAGCCGAGCTTCTCGATCATCGCCGGCAGGTCGCGGGGGTCGTTCCGCATGTCGGCGTCGAGCGTGGCGATCAGCGGCCCGCGCGAGCTGTGGATGCCGACGCGCATGGCCGTGGTCTGACCGCAGTTGTGCGCGAACACCACGCAGCGCACGCGTCGATCGCGCTGCGCCAGGGCGCGCATCACTTCGGTCGAGCCGTCCGTGCTGCCGTCGTCGACGAGCACCAACTCCCAGCGCACGCGCGAACCGAACACCTCGAGCACGCGCTGGTAGAGCGGCTCCAAGTTGTCGCGCTCGTCGTAGACCGGAGCGACGAGGCTGAGCTCGACTTGCTCGGTTGCGGCAAGCGCACGCGAGGCTCGCGGCGTCGTGCTAGTCTCAGGGGAGAATGACATTCGGGAGAGATATTCTGAGCTTTCGAAGGTTGGCTGAGCAAGCTGGCCCAACGCCTCCGAGTGAACCGCAGCGCACAGCTCTCGCCCACGCCGAGTGCTGACCTGTCGCGCCTGAATAGGCGATTTTTGCCGCTGGTGGCCGTCGCGCTCGGACGCTACCTGTGAACCCCTGACGAGCCGCGCTGCGCGACGGTCGCGCTGGATCTACGAGCACGGCGAGTTCCTGGTGCTGCGACGCTGCGGCGATCTCCAGCCGGACAAGCTGCGGCTGGTGTACTGGCCGAGCGGTCTGCTGGGCTGGCTGAGCGGTTGGAGCGTGCCGGTGATGCGCCTGATGTCGATGCTACCCATGGCGGGCTTCGCTTGGTTCACCGAGCGCCTCGGTGCGCTGTGACTTGGGCCGCGCGAGGCGCATTGGGCGCCCGTGCTATTCCTAGGCTTTGCGCTCATCCTGTGGAATGGCGGGCGCATCGCGCTCGACCCTCTGTTGACGCTGGGTCGCGTCAGCGCGTTGCAGTTCGCCGCGCTACCAGCCCCCTCGCGGCGGTTGGGATTGAAGAGTGCGGCCACACGGCGGCTCGATACTCCCTCTCGTTCCGCTTCGTCCGAACTACAGCGGAGAAAGAGACCGACGACCCTCCGAAGCGAATCGCCCGCCCGGGAAAGCCTCGTCGTTCTTCCCAGGCTGCATGCCGCTCGCAAAAGCACGCAGCCGTAACGACGAGACCAAGCGTGAAGATATGCGGCGTGGAGAGGACCCGCGACGCCGGATCCTGTACATGACCAGCACGCGATTTCATGGTCATCGAGTTCCCAGTTCAGGGCCGGCCGATCTGCGGCGTGAAGCGCTCGACGGGGGCACGGCTCCGCCACGGAGTTCACCGCGTCATTTTCTCGACACGCGCGCACCGGCAGCCAAGGAGCTCCAGCTCCCGATCGTGCGCATGGTAGCGGCGAAGAAGGTAAATAAGGCCGGGCAGAGGCGGGGACGAAGTACTCCGTGAAGTAGCCGGCGGGGGCGTGGTAAGCGCGGCCCATCCCAACTGTGGGAAGCGGACAGGTTCAGCGGGATTTTCTGTCGCTCCTCTCTGCGGAAGGTCGTAACACCCCTTGCCTGAGCGGCCACGACGGCACCCACCCTGCGAAGTCGTCGTCGCCCGGCAACCGGTCGCCGACGTGGCCGGTGAACGTGAGCAGTTGGTGCGGCATGCGCCCGCTGCCGTTTCGTCATACCTGTTCCCGGCCGACGCTTCTGGACGCCCATACATGAATCACCACTCGTCTCGCGAGACCGTTTCCGAAACCCTGGAGCGGCTGAGTCGCCCCATCGATCTACTGATGATGCCGGAGCTCAGCTTGCCTCTCGCAATCGCCGAGTCCAGTTCCCCTCAGCCGGCTGTGCTCGCAGTCGCGGAGGCGTTAACTCGTCCAAGCGATCTCCCATACCAACTGACGCGCGCGTATGATCTTTCTGTCTCGCGGGCACTAGAGGCAAGCATCCCGGTGGTTGGCGGAGGCGCGGTCAGCGCCCAGCGACGCGTCATCGTTCTCGAGCGCGTCGGCTACGACGAGCGGCCCGCCAGCGCCGGCGGGATGGATCACGTAGGCTTCGCCATTCGTCTGTGCGTGACTGTCAATAAACTCGACGCCAACGTAAAGCTCAGTCTTCCATTCATCACGGCATCCGCCCAGCTCGGCTCGACCGAAGCGGCGTGGATGCTTCAAGTCGTCGGACTCACTGGCCCCAAGATTGCGGCCGTGGGGACTATCCCGACAGAGCTCAACGTCGAAACATTCGTAATCGCGAAACAAAGCCTCCAAACACTGATTGAGGCGCTGACCGACTCTGAAACCACGCTCAGCCCCAAGGTCATCGCGCACGAGGGACCGCCGTCGACCGTTGAAGCTCGCTATGCGCCGATCGTCGCCCAGGTGGCCGCACTAGGATCCATCGTTCGTGGATGGAGCATGCAGGATGCAGCGGCCCGGTTTGGATGGAACCTTGCGACTGTCCCGGGCAGTTTCGCAGCGGTCTATCAGGACGTTGCCGGCATCCAGAGCGTCTCCGCTCGACCTGCGGAATCGCCTATGGGGCTTGCCTCGAAGATTCTCGGCAACGTGAACGCTAAGCCGCGCTGAGCTCGCGCGGAGCACCGGGGCTGCTCGTGCGGCCGACCGCTGACGAGCATTCGGAACTCAGCGCGCTCGCCGCTGTCTCGCCCAGGCTGCCCAACCGTCGTCGCTGCGCGTGGCGATCGAAGCCAGCCACTGTTCGAGCCGCGGCTCCTCACGCCCCGACCGCACGGCAAGCAATGCCGCGCCCTGGATCGCCGGCAGATGCTCAGGGCTCACCTGCAGCGCCGCGTCGAAGCTCGCCATGGCGTCTTCGATCCGGCCGGCGCGTTCAAGGCAGATGCCGAGGTTGACGCGCGGGTCAGGTTCGCTGGGCATCAGCTTGCGCGCCCACTCGAACTCGTTGGCCGCTTCGTAGAGCTGATTGCGTTCGAGGAGCACGACGCCGAGGTTGTTGTGCGCGGTCCCGCAGTACAGGTCGTGCGCGAGCGCGCGGCGCAGGAGCTTCTCGGCGTCGTTCACATCGCCGCTCTCGATCGCGTCGGCGGCCTGGCGCGAGAGGCGGTCGGCCTCGACTGGATTGCGCGCCGACTCGACCGGCGCGTTGTAGGCGGTGAGCGGCGCGTTCGATCGGCACCCCGACTCCCCGAACGCCAGCGCGATCCACAGCGCCGCGCCAAATGCGCAGCGCCGTCCGCCGCCCTACCTCATCTGCCTCGCGCTCATCGTGTTCCCTCGCAGCCGCACGCGCCGCCCACCTGGACTTGTCCTGGAAGTAGAAGCGTGACAGCGTCGGCAGGTGGTCGCTGATGTGGCGAATGATCGACCGCCGGATCAGCTCGGACTGGTCGAACGCCCGCCAGGGGATGACTTAGGCTTGCCCGGGTGCTGGTGAGGCCATGGTCGTGAGGCTAGTCTGCCGACCGCAGTTCGTGAGAGATGCACCGTTCCAAGCGCTTCTTCGTACTTTGTTTACTCGCGGCGTGCAGTGGTCCGGCGGCCAGCGTCGACCGCGCTGGAGTGCTCGAGCAGGTTCGCGGACGAGCGCTGGTCCCAGTGGACGCGATCGCAGACGCCGCGCTGCCGCCCGAGACCGACCTCGACGATGGCCTGACGCGCGACGAAGCGATCTCGATTGCGCTGTGGCGCAGCCCGGACTTCGTGGCGAGCCTCGCCGAACTCGAAGTTGCGCGCGCGGCAGTCTTCGACGCCGGACTGCTCCGCGATCCGGTGCTCACGCTGCTGTTCCCGGTCGGCCCCAAGCAGCTCGAGGCGACGCTCAACCTCCCCATCGACGCATTGTGGCTGCGCGATCGCCGGGTCGCCGTCGCCGACGCGCAGGCGCAGCGCCTGGCCTCCGAGTTGGCGTCGCGCGGACTCGACCTAGTGCGCGACGTGCAGCGCGATTTCGACGAATTGCGGCTCGCCGTCGAGTCCGAACGGCTCGAACAGTCGAACGCGAGTGCGTGGAACGAGATCGCGCGGCTGGAGACGCTGCGCGTCGAGATCGGAGAGGCGGCGCCGGTCGCGGCGAGCGACGCGCTCGTGGCGGCGCGAACGGCCGAGGAACGGCGCAACGTCGCGCAGGAACGCATCGCGAACGCCGAACTGGCGCTCGCGCGGCGCATGGGCCTCGACCCGGAGAGTTCGTTCGTCGGAAGCCTGCGCAACGGCCTTCGCGAAGATCGCCCAGAGGAGTTGGGTGACGCGCCGCCGCGGCCCACGCCCAGCGAAGCGGTCCTCCTGCACACCGCGCTCGCGTGCCGTCCCGAGTTGCGCGCGGCGGAGATGTCGATGGAAGACGCGGGGGAGCGCATGGGGCTCGCACGCGAAGAGGTCTGGCGCGTCTCGGCGCTGATCGACGAGAACGCCCAAGGGATCAAGGGCGCGGAGTTCGGTCCCGGACTGGTCGCGACCCTGCCGATCTTTGCGGGAGCGAAGGGCGCGCGAGCGCGCGCCGCCGCCGACTTGCAAGTGGCGAGCGCGCGCTACGCTGCCGTCCTGGCGCGCATCGCGTTCGAAGTGCGCGACGCCGTCGCGCGGATGCAGGCCGCCGAGCGCGCGTCGGCACAGTGGCGGGAGCGCATCGTTCCGCAGGCCCGCGCCAGCGTGGAGGCGGCGCGGCGCGGCCACGAGAATGGCGCGCTGTCGAGCCTCGACGTCCGTCGCAACCAGCTGCTGGAGCTCGATGCGCAACTGCAAGCGACGCGTGCGGCGGCGGATGTTCGCAACGCTCGCGCGCAACTCGAACGCGCCGTCGGTCGGCGCGACCTGGAAGCTGCCACGGGGAAACAATGAAGCGCTGGATCAGGATCACCTTGCTCGCCCTCTGGCCGCTGACCTCGTGCGGCCCGCAGGCCGACGTCAAACCGGTCAAGGACAAACCCGCCGCGGCCAAGCTCGAGCGCGCGGACAAGGACGGCGCCGTGAAGATCACGCTCGCGCCCCAAGCGGAGGCTCGGCTCGGGCTCGTCACGGTCCCGGCGCGGCGCGAACGCATCGCGCGGACGAAGACCCTCGCCGGTTTCGTCGAGCGGCCGCCCGACAGCGACATTCTGGTGCGCGCGCCGTTCGCGGGCAGCGTGCGGTCCGCGGCGAATGGGATTCCGCGCGCTGGCGCGACGGTGGCCGCCGGCGCCGAACTGCTGCAGCTCGAGGTCTGGATCACGCCCAACGAGCAGGCGCAGATCGCGCGGCTGCGACAGGACCTGGCGCTCTCGCGGGCGCAAGCGCGCGGCGTGCTCGAACGCGCACAAGCGCGTCTCGCGGTGACGAAGATCGCGGTCGACCGCGCGGAAGCGCTGCTCGCCCAAGACGCCGGCAGCGCGCGCGCACGCGACGACGCGCTCGGCGAACACCAGATCGCGACGACGGAGCTCGAAGCGGCGCGCGCGTTGGAAGCCGAGCTCGCCAAGCTCGACTTCGATGCGCTCGACGGAGAGGGCGCGCGCATTCCGATCCTGGCGAGCGCGAAGGCCCAGGTCCTCGACGTCACGGTCGGCGCTGGACAACGCGTCGAAGCGGGCGCGCTCCTGCTGACGCTCGCGCGGCTCGATTCGCCCTGGCTTCGGGTTCCGCTCTACGTGGGCGACCTCGCGGATGCGGCGCTCGACCGCGACGTGACCTGGACGACGTCGGCCGACTCCGAAGCTGCGCCGCGCCGCGCGCGGCCGACGGTCGCGCCGCCGAGCGCCAACGCCCTGGCCGCGACGGTCGACGCGTGGTTCGAGGTCGAGGGTCCGAACGACGACCTGCGCCCCGGACAGCGGGTCGACGTCACCGTGGCGCTGCGCGGCGACGAAGAGCGCCTGGCGGCGCCGTGGTCGGGCGTGCTGTTCGACGAACAGGGCGCGACCTGGGTGTACGTGCGCGTCGCCGACCACGTCTACTCGCGGCGCCGCATCGAACTCGTGCGCAGGAGCGGCGACCTGGCGTTGATCGCCCGCGGGCTGACGGTCGGCGACGAAGTCGTCAGTGAGGCCGCCGCCGAGTTGTTCGGCGTGGAGTTCGGGGTGGGCAAGTGATCGAGCAGGTCCAGCGCGCATGTTGAACGCCCTGGTCTCGGCGTCCATGCGTCTGCGCGTAGCGGTGCTCGCCGTGGCGCTCGCACTGGTCGTCTTCGGCTTCCAGCGGGCGGGCCAGACGCCACTCGATGTCTTCCCAGAGTTCGCGCCGCCGCTGATCGAGTTGCAGACCGAAGCCCCAGGCCTCACGTCGGCCGAGGTCGAGAGCCTGGTGACGCTGCCGCTCGAATCGGCGCTCAACGGCCTGCCGTGGGTGCGCACGGTGCGCTCGAAGTCGGTGTTGGGCCTCTCGTCGGTCGTGCTGATCCTCGAACGCGGCGCGGACCTGCTGCGGGCGCGCCAACTCGTCCAGGAACGCGTCGCGATCGCCGCCTCGCGCCTGCCCGGCGTCGCGCTCGCGCCGGTGATCCTGTCGCCGCTGTCCTCGACCAGCCGCGTGATGAAGATCGGGCTCACCTCCTCGAGCCTCACGCAGATCGAGCTGACGACGCTCGCGCGCTGGACGATTCGCCCCAAGCTGATGTCCGTCGCGGGCGTCGCGAACGTCGCGATCTGGGGCCAACGCGATCGCCAGTTGCAGGTGCTCGTCGACCCCGAACGGCTCAACGCGCTCGGACTGACGCTCAACGACATCCAACGCGCGGCGGGCGACGCGGCTTCGATCGTGACTGGCGGCTTCGTCGACACGCCCAACCAGCGGCTCGCGATCCGGCACGTCGCGCAGGCGGCGACAGTCGAGGATCTGGCGCGTTCGGTGGTGACCGTGCGCAACGGCGTGGCGCTGCGGCTGGGCGAGGTGGCCGACGTGGTCGAGGGCTTCCCGCCGCCCATCGGCGACGCGGTGATCAACGACGATCTCGGGCTCATGCTGATCGTCGAGAAGCAGCCCTGGGGCAACACGCTCGACGTCACCTACGGCGTGGAAGCGGCGCTCGACGCCCTCGCGCCGGGCCTCGCGGATGTGACCATCGACCGCAACATCTTCCGCCCGGCGACCTTCATCGAGACCGCGCTCGCCAACCTGACCCACGCGCTGTGGATCGGTTGCGCGTTGGTGGTGCTCGTGCTGGCGCTGTTCCTGTTCGAGTGGCGCACGGCGCTCATCAGCGTGACGGCGATCCCGCTGTCGCTGATCGCCGCGGCGCTGGTGCTCGGCTGGTTCGGCGAAACGCTGAACACCATGGTGCTCTCGGGTCTGGTGATCGCGTTGGGTGAGGTCGTCGACGACGCGATCATCGACGTAGAGAACATCGTGCGACGGCTGCGCCTCAACCACGCCGCCGGCTCACCGCGCTCGGCGTTCGCGACGGTGCTCGACGCGTCCCTGGAGGTGCGTAGCGCCGTCGTGTTCGGCAGCTTCGTCGTCGCCGCCGTGCTGCTGCCCGTGTTCTCGCTCGGCGGTCTGGCGGGCGCATTCTTCCAACCGCTCGCGCTGGCCTACATCACGGCCATCCTCGCTTCGCTGGCGGTCGCGCTCACGCTCACACCCGCAATGTGCCTGATCCTGCTGCCCGGCGCGGCGGCGCGCTCCCACGATCCATGGCTGACGCGCGCGCTGCGCGGCGTGTACGGCCGTATGCTGCCCGCGCTCGCGACGCGACCGGTCGCGGTGTCGCTCGTCATGGTCCTCGCGTTGCTTGGCGGCGGCGCGCTGTATTCGCGCTTGGGCGAGGAGTTCCTGCCGCGCTTCAAGGAGCGCGACTTCCTGATGCACTGGGTCGAGAAGCCGGGCACGTCGCTCGAGGCGATGCAGCGCATCACGATCCGCGTGAGCAAGGAACTGCGCTCGATTCCCGGCGTGAACAGCTTCGGTGCGCACATCGGACGCGCCGAAGTCGCCGACGAAGTCGTCGGCCCTAACTTCACCGAGCTGTGGATCAGCTTCGATCCGGCCGTGGACTACGACGCGACGGTCGCGTCCGTTCAGGAGGTCGTCGACGGCTATCCGGGCCTCTATCGCGACCTGCTCACCTACCTCAAGGAGCGCATCAAGGAGGTGCTGACGGGCGCGAGCGCGAGCGTCGTGGTGCGGATCTTCGGACCCGACCTCGACACGCTGCGCGACAAGGCGCGCGAGGTCGCGGCGGCGATCGGAGACATCGAAGGCGTCGCGGACTTGAAGGTCGAGCCGCAGGTGCTCGTGCCGCAGATCGAGATCCGCATGGACCCCGAGGCCGCGGCGCGTTTCGGATTGCGCGCGGCCGACGTGCGCTCGGCCGTGACGACGCTGGTGAGCGGAACGCGCGTCGGACAGGTCTTCGACAGCGCCGCGATCTACGACGTCGCGGTCTGGGGCGCCCCGCACCTGCGCGACGATCCGAGCAGCCTGCGTGAACTGCGCATCGATACGCCTAGCGGCGCGCAGGTGAAGCTGTCGGACGTGTGCGCGGTGACCATCGCGCCCACGCCCAACGAGATCAAGCGCGAGAACGCGTCACGTCGCCTCGACGTCACCTGCAACGTCGTCGGCCGCGACCTGGGCGGCGTGGCCCGCGACATCGAACAACGCCTGAAGTCGGTGGAGTTCGAGCGCGGCTACCACCCCGAATTACTCGGCGAATACGCCGAACGCGAAGCGTCCCAGCGTCGCCTGTTGTCGACTTCGCTCGTGTCGATGATCGCGATCTTGCTCTTGATGCAGATCGACTTCGCGTCGTGGCGCTTGGCGTTTCTGGTCGTTTTGACTCTGCCGGTGGCGCTGGTCGGCGGTCTGGTCGGCGCGCACCTGGGCGGCGGCGTGCTCTCGCTCGGCTCGATGATCGGCTTCGTGACAGTGCTCGGCATCGCGGCGCGTAACTCGATCATGCTCGTCAGCCACTACCGCCATCTGGAGCTGGTTGAGAACCAGCCGTTCGGCCTCGACCTCGTCGTGCGAGGCGCGGTGGAACGCGTCGTGCCGATCTTGATGACCGTACTCTGCGCCGGGCTCGCGTTGCTCCCGATGGTCGTCGGCGGCGACAAGCCCGGCCAGGAAATCGAGCATCCGCTCGCGATCGTAATCGTCGGCGGGCTGGTGACGTCGACGGCGCTGTGCCTGTTCGCGCTGCCGGCGCTGTACCTGCGTTTCGCGCGCCCGCGAGCCTGATCCGGCCCCGGGCGCGACGCTCCTCGCTGGACGTGGACTGCCTATTTCCTACCTCATTGGCCGAACGTCACGTGCAACGCATCGGACAGGCTGTCGAACGCGACCGCTGCGGGATCGCGCGACCACCGTTGCGACATTGTGGCGCTCAACGCAATCGTTTCCGAGTTGGCGTAGCCTTCGGGACCATGGCCATCGCCTCCCAACCCCCGCGAGATTGCGGGAGCAGGAGAGCCCTGGGGCAACCTGACCAACTTCCGCCAGGACCTCGACTCGACCGTGGGCGGCAGTGGGTACTGGGAGGTCGCCTATGCCTATGCCAAGGCCACCGGAGGGCGGAACACCCTGCGCCGCACCCAGACGACGCTGCCCGGCGGGGAGGTGTTCAAGTTCCACTACAGAACCGGCACGGCCTCGCACGACGACAAGTACAGCCGGGTGACGACGGTTCGGGATGCCGAGGACACCTCGCCGAGCCCGACATCTACAGCTCGCTCTACGGAGCGTCGGGATCGACGTTCAGCAACCTCGATCGTTTCGATCGCGTGATCGGGAGCAAGTGGACCAAGGACCTCAGCTCGGACGTCGACTTCTTCAGCGTGAATGTTGGCTACGACCGCAACTCCAACGTCACGCAACAAGATGACCTGATCTACGGCGGGCTCGACGCGAAGTACACCAACGACGGCCTGAACCGTTTGACGCGCGCGCACGAGGGCACGCTGTCGTCGGGCTCGATCACGTCGCCGACGCGTGACCAGCAGTGGACGCTGAGCCAGACCGGAAACTGGAACCGCGACAAGGTCGACCTCAACGGCGACGGCGACTACCTCGACGCGGACGAGCTTGACGACACGCGCACGCACAATGCGGTCAACGAGCTGACCGCGCGCGACACGAACACCTCGAGCCCGGCGGAGTTCAGTTTCACCTACGACGCCGCGGGAAACATGACCGACGACGGCGTCTACAAATATGAGTGGGATGCCTTCTATCGGCTGCGCAAGGTCAGGAACCAGTCGAACGTCCTCGTCAGCGAATACTGGTACAACGGACTCGGCTTTCTGGTCATCCGTCACCAGGACACGGACGGAAGCGGCGCGGTCGATGGCTCGGACAAGAAGTACCACACGTACTACGACGAGCGTTGGCGGCAGATCGCGACGTTCCGCGAGAGCGACACGCTGCCCAAGGAGCAGTTCGTCTACCACTGCGCGGGCAACGGCGGCTGGGGCGGCAGCTCCTACATCGACTCGACGCTGTTGCGCGACAAGGACCAGTCGACCGCGTGGACTGCGCAGGCCGATCGCACCGAGACCCGCGCGTACTACTGCCAGAACTGGCGCGCGGACGTGGTGGTGATCGTCGACCACGCGGCCGCGATCCAGGAATCTGTGCGCTACTCTGCCTACGGGGTCCCGATCGGGCTGCCAATGGGCGACGCGGACGCCGACGGGGACTGCGACGCCGGCGACCTGGCGCTAGTCAGCGGCTGGATCGGAACGCCGACGTACAACGTGCGCGGCGACTTCAACCTCGATGGCGTGCTCGATGCCAAGGACGAGACGATCGCCACGGATAACGGCGGCGCGGTCCACGGCCGCGGGGTGCTGTCCGACCTCGACTTCGGCAACCGCAAGGGCTACGCCGGCTACGAGGCCGACGCCAAGCTGCTCGGGTCGAAGTGGCATGTGCGCCACCGCGTGCTCGACTCCGTGCTGGGGAGGTGGTTGAGGAGGGATCCGCTCGGGTATGTGGATGGCGTCAACTTCTCAGCCTACGTTAGCGGACGGAGTCCGGCATTTGGTGATGCGGGTGGCCTGCAGGCTACGCCTTTTCAGGGCACGACTCTTCACTCGAATAATCCACCGCCACCTTCAAGAGAAAAAGGATGGGCTCCCGATCCCGACAACCCGGGTCGTGGAGGCTGGAGCGATAGCGACTACAACTGTGGAGGTCACGCTGTAGGGGTCAACAAAGAGATGACAGGCGTCGAGGCTCTCTGGCATCTAGAGTGGCGTGGCTGCGGGCGGATGGCGAGCTGTGACGATCATTGCGAATGCGGCGTGAGGTGCTGGTTTATAGTTGTAGTTCAGGTGGATCAAGACGCTCGGAACGGCTCGTTCGGTAAACCGTACGGCAATTGGCATGTCTTCTGCGGGAATACGGGTAGGTTCGGCGACGTGTCTTCCTGTTCCACCAAGAACGCTAGCGGCCCGGTCCAGAAGACGACGCCGAGCAAAGAGCTAAAGAACTGGGGCGGGTCGAGCGACGGGTCGACGGAGCGGACTGAGACAAGGCGTGACGAGTCGACCGGTCAGGCCTACGAAGTAAAAATCTGGGCTTGGCGAACAAAGGATCTGTTGTGTTTCTGTTGTCCTTAGGAGGCACCACAATGAACTGGACCCAACTTGCATGCGCAGTGCCCATCGTAACTATTGGGGGAGGTGTGGAGCCAATGGAGGTGAGACTCCAGTCGAGGGAACTTCTCGTATTCACCCTTGACTCTCGTGCCGCGGGGCTGACCGACGTGCCATCCGACACAGTGTTTCTTGGACGCGGCAATCATGCACATGGCTATGAGACGTTCGTGTTTGACCCTGCGCTGGAGCGGTCGCTGCGCTCGGTGTGCTGGGCGGATAGTATTGACAGAGTCCCAATTGTGTTGGGGCGGGTCAGCGAGCACGTTGCTTTGGTGACTGATTCAGGACGCGTGAAGACGCTAGACATAATCAGCGGTCGCAGCGAGCCGCTGTTGCAAAGCACGGCGCAGTCCTCGCTCCTGGAGTTCTCTGAACAGGGCGTATACGTGCTACGCCCGAGCGCTTTGGGCCTCCCCGCTGCCCTATACTCATGGGCGCCGGGCGAGACGTCGGCGACGCCAGTCCCGACGGCGGTAGCACTGGGCCGATTCCTCGGCGTTACGACCAGCGGATTCTGGTTTCGCTCTTTCGACCTGAGTTCTGTAGTCTGCGTGAACCGAGACGGAGGCGTGGAGAGCTCACACTCAATAGATCCAGCGTCCACGCTTAAGCGTCGGCATTGTGCTCCCTCCAGCGATGGTAAGTTCTTTGCGTTCGCTTCGACGAAGTCGAATGCCGATCCAGCAAATTGGGATCTGCGTGTTTTCTCTTCGGACTCTAACGAAGAAATTTACCGAAGTGCACACTCAGATGCGCACCTGCCGCCGACAAACGTGACGCCGGAGCTTGCGTTATCCATCGCGGGGGAGCTGTCGAACCGAAATAGTTTTGGAGGACTGGACTCCCTTTCGATTCGCTGGATCTCGCCAACATTGCTTTTCTGTCGGCCGCCGCCCACGGCGGGCCACATTCCATTCCTCGATTTCTCAGAGACGAATGCACCCTGGCCGACTGCGGCTCTGTCGGAGTTCCGCTTGTCCGGTCTGCCGTTGCCGGGGAATGCGCAAGAGACCGTTCTTGGCCCGTACTTCGCCACGCGGGAAACAACTGTTGTGCGAGGGCGAGGTACGTCGGCAGACACGTGCCTGATGTTCTTGCCTGATCGGCATGTCGCCACGTGCGGACTGGGGGGGATGCGCCTTGATGTGTGTATGTCTCCGAGTGGTTTTTTCGCCGCAGTGGCCCGCGCGCCAGGGCCAGGACCATTTGTTGTCGACTTATTGCTTGTCGACGGGCGATCGAGAGTATGCCATCCCTTGATGCGCGGCGTGGTGCTTCAGGTGGCGTGGTTATCCGCCAATGGACCGTCAAGCAGAGAGTTCGGCGTGCTTGCTGGCGCCATGGGGCCAGCGATGTTTCAGCATCCGAGCGATGGAGATTAGAGAGCTTTGCGCAATCATCGGACTGTCAGCAGATCGCTAGTTCCCCAAGGGCGGCCCGGACCTTCGCGGATGGTTCCTCCATGGTTCCCCTTTGGTTCACCAAAATCGGGCCGTGGGGACGCGCGTGAAAGCGCGGAATCGGGCTTGGCGGGGTCGCCAGGGGCGTTGACTGCCATTTTGCCGGTGAACCATGGGGGTCCGAGCGTGCGCTGTCGGTGAACCATGCTCCATGGTTCCCTTTTGGTTCACCGCTGGTTCCCCTCGGGGTGCGCGCGACTGAGGGGTTGCGCGGCGCGGACTCTGCACCTACAACTACCTCTGTCTCGACAGCACCATAGTTTGCGGCCTCAAGTCTAAGTCTCAAGTCCAAGCCGGCCGCTCAGCGCGTCTCTCGCGAGGCGCAGGAGCCTTCACGCTTGGACACACTCACAATCCGCCGCGTCGCGCTTAGCGCGCTTCACCACGATCCCGCGAACGCCCGCTCCCACGACGAGCGCAACCTCGACGCCATCGCCGCGAGCCTGAAGCAGTTCGGGCAAGCCGAGCCGCTCGTGGTGCAGCGCTCGAGCGGGAAGGTCATCGGCGGCAACGGGCGCATGACCGCCATGAAGGCGCTGGGCTGGACCGAGTGCGACGTGGTCGAGCTGGACCTCGACGACACGCGGGCGACGGCGCTGGGCATTGCGTTGAACAGAACTTCCGAGCTGGCTTCGTGGAATCTGCCCACTCTGGGCAAGCTGCTGGAGTCCTTCCACGGCACCGACCTGTTCGACTCCTTGGGATTCAGCGAGTCGGACTTCAGCAAGCTACTCGACGAGATCACCGACGAGGCTCCGACCGAACTCGAAGACCCCGGGGAACAGCCGCCGCCCGAGAAGCCCGTGACGCAGCGCGGCGACTTGTGGCTGCTCGGCGATCACCGCTTGCTCTGTGGCGACTCGACCAGCAAGGACGATGTTGCGCGTGTCGTGGCGGGCGCGAAGGCTGCGCTGCTCGCGACGGACGGACCATACGCTGTTGACTACGACGGAACCAATCGTCCAAGCCACGACGGCAAGCCCTCGGGCAAGGATTGGTCGGACGTGTACCACGAGAAGCACATCAAGGACCTCGGCGACTTCCTCGATCAGGTCTACGACGCATGTCTCCCGCACTGCATCGACAGCGCGCCGCAGTACATGTGGTTCGCACACACGCAGCACCCCGCGATCGCGGCGGTGTTCGAACGCCACGACATCGTCTTCCACCAGGTGATCATCTGGTCGAAGCCCAGCGCGACGTTCGGGCACTGCTACTACCGCTGGCGTCATGAGCCGTGTGCGTTCGGCTGGCGTCGTGGCCACAAGCCCAAGACTGGTTACGCGGCGCTCGACACGATCTGGGAAGCCGACTGGGACGGCAAGGCGCGCATCGCCACTTTTCACCCTACCTCGAAGCCAACGCGCTTGTTCGAGATCCCGATGACGCAGCACACCGAGCGCGGCGACGTGGTGCTGGAGCCCTTCAACGGATCGGGCTCGCAGCTCATCGCTGCCGAAAAGCTCGGGCGTCGGTGCTGCGCGTTGGAGATCTCGCCGCCCTTCGTCGACGGCACCATCGCGCGCTTCGAGCAGGCGACGGGCAAGAAGGCCACGCTCGACGGGGACGGCCGCACGTTCGAAGCCGTGCGCAAGGAGCGCGGCGCGTCATGACCTCCTCCAAGAAAATCCCCGAGGACGCGTTCGCGTTCTACGTCGCACTGGGGCCCGATCGCAGCTACGACGCCGTGGCGCGCAAGTACGCGGTCACCAAGCGCGCGGTGGTCAAGCACGCTCGGCGCGCGAACTGGGTGGAGCGCCTCGCCGCCATCGAAGTCGAGACGCGCCGGATGACCGATCAGAAGCTGGCCGACGAGCTGCACTCGATCAACGTGCAGCACAGCAAGCTGCTGCGAGCCATGGCGAGCCGCGTGGCGACGGGCCTGTCGAACTTCCAGTTGAACAGCGCGATGGAGGCGATGCGCGGCGCTGAGATCGTGATCAAGCTCCAGCGGCTGATCGCGGGCGCGCCCAGCGAGAACACGGCGCTCTCGATCGAGCGGGTCACGCGGGATGAGCTGGCGCGGCTGGTCACGACCGAGCCCGAGGACGACGACGACTGGGACACGGATGAGTCCGATGCGGCTCGATAAGCGCGCGCTGTTCGACCTCTGCGGCTACGCGCCACACGCTGGGCAGGCTCGTGTGCATCGCTCCAAAGCGCTGCGCAGAGTGCTCTCGTGCGGCGCGCGTTGGGGCAAAAGCACCTGCGCGGTCTACGAGTGTGTGGCGGCGCTGCTCGAGCCGCGCGCGGAGTCGATCGGCTGGGTTTGCGCGCCGACGTACGACCTCGCCGAGCGCATCTACCGGCGCGTGCTGGGCGTCGTCGACCGTCACTTCCGCCATCGCGTGATCGAGCTCAACGAGCGTGAGCGCAAGCTGGTCGTCTGCAACCTCGGCGGCGGTCGCTCGGAGCTGCGCGCGAAGTCCGCCGACAATCCTGACAGCCTGCTCGGCGAAGGGCTGGATTACTTGGTGGTCGACGAGGCGGGAACGCTCTCGGCCTCCGTGTGGGAGGAGCATTTGTCGCAGCGGCTGATCGACAAGCGCGGCTGGGCGCTGCTGCTCAGCACGCCGTCGGGCTGGGGCTGGTTCGCGAAGCTTCACCGACGCGGGTTCAAGGGGCGCGACGCGGACTACGAGAGCTGGACCGCGCCGAGCTGGGAGAACCCGCGGCTCCAACGCGCGGCGATCGAGGCGGAGCGCGGCAGGCTCACGGCCGAAGCGTTTGCCGAGCAGTACGGCGGCGAGATCGTGGGCGCGGACCCGTATCCGTGCGATGTGTGCGGCGGGCCATCCGACGAGGCACCGGGCTTGGCCGTGATCGCGCGCGGCGAGGAGCTTGCGCGCTGCGTAGAGTGCGGCCGCGAAGTCGACGGCAACAGCCGGACGCTGGTGCGGCGTCGGCGCGACGGATCGGGCGAGCTGCTCGTGATCGAGCTCGTACACCGCGAGGGCGTGCAGGTGCAAACCGCGAATGTGTGCGAGCGCGACGGAGCGGGCGGCGCGCGCATCCAGGGGCGAAGCGACGACGGCGTGGAGTGGGTGGAGGTGGGGGGTGAGAGCGTTCCGGGGGACGCGCCGTGGGTTTGAAGCCGGTCGAGTTCGTCCACAGACTATTGCCAGCCATCAACGAGGGGGTGACTACATGGCCATCACTCAGCACGAGTCGACGTCGGATCGCAGCCTCGCGTCTGCATCGCCCATTGCGCAGGCGTTCTTTCTTGCGAGGCAGGGGCACCCCATAAACTCCCAGTGGCTGCGCGAGACGCGAGCGCCTTCTGGGGCGTCGCTCCAGTTCATCATGAATGCGGCACGGACGCAGTTGCCGTTCTTGTATCGCCTGGTGGCGCCAGTACTTCTGCGGCGTGACGTGGTGATGCTGTATGCCGCAGCGCTCGCTCACGTGCACTTCGATCCGTTCGATGCGCGGGTGGAGGGTTTCCGTCCGCTCAGCGATCGGCAGTCTGTGGACACTGACATGTTGCTGCTCGTTGTGCTCGGCGCACCGGAGTTCGTTGAGCTGGCGTTCGGCTCGCCTTGGTGGTCGCTCGAGCTGTTGGACGACATGAATCGATGGTCCGAAGCGGTCAGCTTGCCTGCGAGCAACTCGAGCTGCGACTTCTACTACACCGAACGCGCTGCCGCGATCCGCGCGCAGTTCGAGGACATGACCGACCGAGCATGGCGTCCCGACTATCAAGCTTCGGCCAGTCGATTGCGCCGGGTTGCCGAAGCAGCGGCCGACGGCGGCGAGCGTGACCGCGATCGTGAACCGCCGAAGAAGGACAGATCTCGGCTGGCCGAGGACGGACGCATCGCCGCTGGCTACCTGCGACTCGCCCAGCAGCATCAGCGCTCGTTCGTGTGGCAGGTCCAGAACGGGCGGCTGGCAATCGCGTCGCGACCCAACGCCGAGGAGCGCCGACGCAACGTTGGTCCGCAGCACGCGACACTCGAATCGCTAGGTCTGGTCGGCAAGCGGCGCTCGAAGCGCGAGTGTGCACTCGAAGCCGACCTGGACCAGGCTGTGGGATCGGCGACGCAGGAGATCGAGACGCACGACGCGTTGCTTCAGGTGCGGGCCATCATCGAGCGCCGGCGCAGGGCTACCAAGCCGAACAGCGCCGCGTGGCACGTGCTAGGGCACTTCGAAGACCTCGCGAGTGGGACTTCGATGCGTTCGCTGGCCGCCCAGATCGGCATGGACGAGTCGTCGCTGCGCGACGCGCTCGGGTCCGAATCGCTAGCGATCGGGCGTGAGCTGAGGCGCGCCTAGAAGTTTTTCCGGGAATTCTCCCCGCACGGGCGGGGTTCCGAGCGCGGGGGGCATGGGTACACCCTCCGATCTCACTGTGCGCCGAGCGGCGCTTCCTGAACTCTGTTTCGCACCGGACCTCGCCCCCGTGCTGCTCGTGGATGAGCAGGTCGTGGAGCGACTCCTCGCCGATGGTCGCCTCGGCCGCACCCTGCGCGTGCGTGGACTTCGAGCGGTTCTGCGCGACGACTTCCTCGACGCACTCGCCGCGGCGGCGGAGGCGGACTCGGATCTGGTCGAGTCGCTGAGCCTCCAGCCCCGGGCTGGGGAGGTGCGGCCGTGAATCTCGACCAACTTCCTGAGCCGAGACCTCCGTCCGCAGGCGAAGCGCCCCATGCCGCGCACAGCGGTCTGGAAGCGGCGCTGGCCTACGTCCGCGCCGGCCTATCGATCATTCCGATCCGTGCCGACGGGTCGAAGTCACCGGTTGGCAAGTGGAAAGAGTCCCAGGGGATCCGCGCAACGGAAGTTGACGTCGTCCGCTGGATCAACGCCGGCCTAGGCGTGGCCGTCGTTTGCGGAGAGGTCAGCGAACTCGAGGTGCTCGACTTCGACGCACCGGATGTGTTCGAGCGCTGGCGCGAACTCGTCGAACAGGAACACCCCGGCGCGCTTGAGCAGGTGGCGATCATTCAGTCACCGCGCGCGGAGTGGGCGCGTCACGTGTACCTGCACCGGACCAAGCCGAGTGGCAACCAGAAGCTGGCCGAGCAGTGGGCACGCGACGACTCGGGGCAGCTACGCGTGAACGAGAAGGGCAAGCCCTGGACCGAGACCCTGATCGAGACGCGCGGAGAAGGCGGCTATGTGCTCGCTCCGGGGTGCCCGCCGCAGTGCCATCCGACCGGCCGGACGTACCGGCACATCGGCGGCTTGACGATCGCGGATGTGCGCACAGCGGCTCCGCTGTCGGACGAGCTGTACTCCTCGTTCGTGAACGTCGCGCGCTCGTTCACGGAGATTGCCAGCGACGACCCGGCGAGGAACAAGGACGCCAAGCGAGTCGCCGCTACGAAGTTGGGGACGCGACCCGGAGACGACTTCAACAAGCGGGCGAGCTGGGCCGAGATCCTCGAACCCCACGGCTGGCAGATCGTTCAAGGAGACGGCGTCAGCTACACGACTTGGCGTCGCCCAGGCAAGGAACGCGGCGTCTCTGCGACGACGGGCTACTGCTCCACGCCACAGTCGGGCGACCTCATCCGCGTGTTCTCTTCGAACGCCGGGCTTGAGGTCGGCGCGCACTCCAAGTTCGGCGTGTTCGCAAAGCTGAACCACGGCGGCGAGTTCTCCCGCGCGGCGCGCGCGCTTGTCCAGAACGGGTACGGGGACGTGCCGAGGCGGAGTCGGTCCTCATCGACGTCGAGCGGCGCAAGCGTTGACAGGCCCGACGCCGACGTGACGAGTCTCGGCGACGACGGGTCAACCCCGAACTTCCCGCCGTTGACCGACACAGGCAACGCCGAACGCCTGGTTCGCACCTTCGGCGCACGCATCCGCCACTGCCATCCGTGGAAGAAGTGGTACCTCTGGGACAAGACGAGGTGGCGGCACGATGACCGTGGCCGAGTCATGGCGTTGTCGAAGCGCGTCGCGCGGACCCTCTTCCAAGAAGCCGGATCGATCGACGACGAAGCGGTCCGCCGAAGCACGATCGAGTGGGCGCTGAAGAGTGAGAAGGCCGAGCGCCGCAAGGCGATGGTGGACCTCGCAAGAAGCGAGCACGGGATCCCCGTTGTGCCCGCCGAGTTCGACACCAATCGCTGGCTCTTGAACTGCGCCAACCTCACGGTCGACCTGCGCACGGGAGAGGTGTACGCGCACCGTCAGACGGACCTGATCACCAAGCTCTGCCCGACCAACTTCGTGCCGGGTGCAACGTGTGCGCTGTGGGACGCATTCCTCGAGCGCGTACTTCCCGACGACGACGTGCGCGCCTACTTCCAGCGCTATTGCGGCCTGTGCCTCACTGGCGAAGTCGGCGAGAACATTCTGTTGTTCTTGCTCGGCGAGGGAGCGAACGGCAAGACGACCGCCGTCCGAGTCATCCAGGACGTGCTCTCGCTTTCGTACGCCATCCAGATCTCGCCGGAGTTGTTGACCGCCAAGGCGCAACGGAACCACCCAACCGAGGTGGCCGATCTGTTTGGCGTGCGGCTCGCTGTCGGGTCGGAGACCTCGAACCAGCAGGAGCTGGACGTGGCGTTCGTGAAGCAACTAACCGGCGGGGATCGGTTGCGGGCTCGCCGCATGCGCGAGGACTTCTGGGAGTTCGACCCGACTCACAAGATCGCGATCGTCACCAACCACTTGCCACGCTTTCCGCGGCTGGACTACGCCCTGCGCCGGCGGATTCACGTGGTCCCGTTCGAGGTGACGATTCCCGTCGCGGAGCGTGATCCGCACCTGCTCTCCAAGCTCCTTGCTGAACGCGAAGGCATCTTGGCCTGGATGTTCGAAGGGTGTCGACAGTGGCGCGAGCAAGGGCTGAACCCGCCTGCGCAGGTGACGCTCGCGACGCCGCCTGAAGCGGTGAGTCCCTCGGACACGTTCGTTATCGAGCAGGTCGTTTCGAAGCCAGGGGCGCGCCTCAGTGCCGCCGACCTGCTCGCCGCGCACAACTCGTGGTGCGCGTCGCGGAAGTTCGCTGCTGCGAACCAGGCTGTGCTCGGCGCGGCGATGGGTCGGGCGGGGCACCGTAGCAAGAAGAGCCACGGCTACACGGTGTACTCCGACATCGAGTTGAGAGGCGGCTTCGAGTCGCGCGGGGGACCCCTGGGGACCTTTGGGGACCCCTTTTCAGTTAATCATCTAGAACGCTCTCACGAAGAGGTTAATCCGAAACGGGTCCCCAAGGCTCCCCAGGGGTCCCCCGACCTCACTGGCGACCCCGAGAACGGCGTTTTCGGCGTTGCTGAGACGGTCCAGACGGAGCTCGAAATTGAGTGGGGTGAGCAATGAACCGGCACGAAGCCCGTTCTTTGATCACCGAACTTCGCCGCGGCGGAGTCGAGCTTGTGCCCCACGGCGAGATGGTTCGCTACCGCCCGAAACACGCGCTGACCGCCGAGCAGCAGGAGCGTTTGGGGCGGGCCAAACATCACGTGCTCGAGCTGTTGCGGGCCGAGCGTGATCAGGGCGAGCAGGTCCAGCGCGCCGCGCCGCCGTCAGTGTGTTGTCGAGGCTGTGGCGGCTCGCACTTCTGGGCAGTCGCGCGCCTCAGCAACTGGGTCTGCGGCACGTGTCACGAGTCGGACTCATCGTCGGAGCAAGTGATGTGGGCTCGGGTTCGCGCGCCCGCGTCGCCGTTCGGGCCGCCGGGCCTCGCTCCGGAGTGCACGGTGTGCAACGGATCTGGCATAGAGCGGATACCCAACGCGGGTTGGAACATCTGCGGCTGCCGAGAGCGTCACTTCCAACCTGGCCCAGCTCGTCGCCGTGATGAAGGCGGTGCCGCGTGATCCCGCTCGTCACCAGCGTCCGCTTCCTCCACGCGTCGCGGCTCGACCGGCAGCAGGGCCTGCTCGGCTGGGTGTCGGCTGAGCTTGCCGGCGTGGTGCGCATCGACGGGCTCGTGCTGCGCCGGACGCTGCGCGGCGACATCCGCGTCTTCCCGCCTGAGCGCATCGACCGCGGCGGGCGGCGGCATCGGGTCGTGGACGTGATCGACGCGCGCCTCGAGCGGGCGTGGGAAGCCGAGATCCTGGTCGCGCTGAAGGCGCAGGGGGTGCTGCCGTGACGCGCCGCGACTTGTTGGAGTCGATCGCGGCGGACGTGCGCACGATGGCGCTGGCAGCGAAGGAGGCGAGATCGCCGCTGATGACCTGCGAGCAGATGGCCGGGCTGCTGCAGGTGACGACGCGCACGCTGCGGCGGATGGAGCTAATGGACGAGATCCCGCGCTGCATCCACGTGGGCGGGCTCAAGCGTTGGCGGCGCGGGGAGGTCGAGAAGTGGCTCGCGGGGAAGCGCAAATGAGCGCCGTGCCTCACCTGCGAATCGCACTCTCACGTCGCGCTGCGAGCTTACGTGTTGCAAGCGCTCGAACTGGCGGAACGACCTCGCTGTTCGGCGCGATTCGAGCCTCCATGCACGTGTCGCCGCGATGGTCGCGGCGCGAGTCAAAGGAGGCCATGAACCATGGCGCGCAAGTCAAAGATCAGCACCACCACCAACCCCGACCTGACCCTGTCTTCCCTGTGCGAGGCGTACCTCGCGAGCCTGGCCGAGCGCGGCCAGAGCGAGGGGACGATCTTCTCGTACCGCATGGAACTCAACACGGCCAAGGCGGTGCTGGGCGCGGACACGCTCGTGTCGGATCTGACCTACGACGCGATCGCCGCCTTCAACACCTGCGACCGCGTGATGAAGAAGAAGACCGGCAAGCCCAAGGCCGAGCCGAGCTTCCTCAAGACGCGGCGCACGCTGCGGCTGTGCTTGGCGTTCGGCGAGCAGAGCGGGCTGATCGCGAAGTCGCCGGTGGACGCGCGGAAGGATGTGCTTCCGGGTGCGACGGGCGATGCGACGACGCCCGAGCCCGAGAAGCCCAAGAAGGGCAAGCGCCGCGGCGCGTTGGTGTTGGAGGTCTCGCAGCCCGAAGCCGAAGCCGCCGCCGATGTCGCCGAAGCGATGTTCGCCGCGCCCGAAACGGCGGCGTGATCCAAGCGCGCGGCGCGCTGGCCCGGTCGATGCTCTCGATCGGGCTGGCGTCCGCGCTCACCGCCATGCGCCTGTCCGACGCCCTCGACATCTTCGTGCTGCAGTTGCGAGCCGACGGCCGCTCGCCGCACACGATCGCGAACTACCAGCGCCACGTCGGCGCGCTCGATGCGTGGCTCGGCCACGACACCGACCTCGACGCCATCACGCCCGCGCTGCTCGCTGAGTACCTGGCCGATGACGACGT
>JAEUHY010000060.1 GCA_016795325.1 Planctomycetota bacterium | reverse complement strand
GAAGCGCTTCAAGAAGTCGTCGATCTTGTCGACGTCCTCGAGTTTGCTGATCAAGAGCTCCATGGCCTCGACGAAGTTCATCTTGAGCAGCACGCGGCGCAACGTGTGGATGCGGCGCAGGCGCGTGGCGCTGTGGAGTTTTTCGTCCTTGCGCGTGCCCGAGCGTTCGATGTCGATGGCCGGGAAGATGCGCCGATCGGCGAGCTTGCGCGCCAGCACGATCTCCATGTTGCCGGTGCCCTTGAACTCCTCGAACACCATCTGATCCATGCGCGAGCCGGTCTCGACCAGCGTCGTGCCCAGGATCGTGAGCGAGCCCGCGGTTTCGGTGTTGCGCGCCATGCCGAAGAACGTGCGCGGCCGCTCCATGGCGCGTGAGTCGAGACCGCCGGACATCGTCTTGCCGCTTGTGCCCGCGTGGTTGTTGTAGGCGCGCGCCAGGCGCGTGATCGAATCGAGCAGCAGCACAACGTCTTGACCGAGCTCGACCAGGCGCTGGCAGCGGCGGAACACCGCCTCGGCCAGTTCGACGTGGTTCTTGGTGTCCTCGTCGTTGGTGCTGACGAACACCTGGCCCTTGGTGGTGCGCTTCCACTCGGTCGCTTCTTCGGGGCGCTCGTCGATCAAGAGCACCATCAAGTGCACGTCCGGGTACCCCTCGGTGATCGCGTTGGCGAACTTGCGCATCAGGATCGTCTTGCCCGAGCGCGGCGGCGCGACGATCAATCCACGCGAACCGCGGCCCACGGGGCAGATCACGTCGAGCACGCGCATCGACACGTCGCCCTGGATGTCGCCGACCGCGTAGTGGAAGTCGGGGTCGATGCTGGTGAGCTTCTTGAAGGCCACCAGGTTCATCAGCTCGCGCGGGTCCTTGCCGTCGACCTTGTCGACCTGCAGCAGCTGATACTTGTTCTGGTTGCCCTTGCCGCAGGGGCCTTCGATCAACGCGCCGTCGCGCAACTTGAAGCGCTGCACCAAGTGCGGCGGAACGAAGATGTCCTCCTTGCTCGGCAGGAACTGCGCCTCCTCGCGCCGCAGGATCCCCCAGCCGCCCTTCTCGCCGACGAACATGCCGCTGAGCACCGCTGCGGGCGCGCGCGGCGCCTGTGAGTTGGGCCCTTGGCCGTGGCGCTCGGGGCGCTGCTTGTTGTTGCGCTCGAAGCGCGCCGCTCGAGCGTTGCCCTGCTGCCGCTGCGGTCCGCCCGCACGGGCGCCGCCGCGGCGTTCCGCGCCGCCGACGTCCGCGTCGGCCGAAGCATCGACTCGAGCTCCGCGCTCACCGTCGCCGTGAACAGCGCCATCGCCGTTCGCCACGTCCGCGAGCGACTCAGGCGCATCGTCCTGCGTGTCGCCGTGCGCATCGGAAGCCTCGCCCGGCGCGCCGGCGCCGTGCTCCTGAGCGCCTTCGCCGGCGGGCTCGTACGCTCCCGATTCGCCGCGGCGACGGCGATGGCGACGACGGCGCCGGCGACCGTCGCGCTCGAAGCGCGCGCCTCCGGCCTCGTCGACGCCGCCCTCCGGCGCCTCGCCGTTGCGCAGCGCGGGCTGCGCCGCGTTGGGCGCGGCCGCAGGCGCGGCGCCATCCGCAGCGAGCGGGCCGGACGCGGGCGCGGCGTTGCCACGCTCGCGCCAGCGCTCGCGGCGTCCACCGCGGCGCTCTTCCTGGCGCGGACGATCCTCGCGGCGCGGCGGCGCAAGCACGGGCTCGCTCACAGGCAGCAGAACCGGCGGCTTGGTCTCGGCCGGCGGCGCCTTCTTGGGCATCGGCGGCGTGTAGCCGGGCGGCGCTTCGAACGCACCGAAGGGGAGCTCTTGGAAGTCCTTGTCGGAAGGTCTGTCGGTCACGTGGAGCAAACTCGCGAAGGAGTGGGTCGCTGCCCGTCCGGGCGGAGGCGCGAACGGAGCGGGCCGGCCCGCCGGCGCGCGTCGCCACGCTCTGCGAGCAACACGCTCGCCGGCGAGGGCGCGGACCGGACCTGAGGGGCCGGAAACAAGGTCACCACCGAGGTCACAAACGGGGTCTCGAACGAGGTCACAAACGCAGGCGTGCAACGCAGCCGAACCGCCTGCCAAGCGCACGCACGGCCGTCCGCGAAGAGCCGGTCGTGGCCGCCGATGCCAGCCATTCCTGTCCGAGCCCCTCACGCCGCGCCCAGCAGGGGCGCGGATCGCATCACGCCGCGAACCGGTGCATCCCAGCGGATGTCCCATTCCGGCGAAATGCCGCGGCAGCCGTCACTCGGCGCAGGTAGCGCCTGCGCGGGTAACGATGGCAGCCGAGGACCAGCTGGACCGCTGGAGACAAACTCCGTGCGGCTCAGCCCGCTGGAACGGATCCGTGGAACGGACCCGGGCTCGCGAAATCATGACGCTGACGGCCCAAGCGGCGCGGTACGCGCAGACACAGCTCGGGGCCGCAATGTCGTCGGTCGCGGCGCGCGCGACACTCGAACGACACGAGGAGCATGACTCACAAAGCGCCCTGCGCGAAGGCTTTTTTTCGTTTTCTGGCCCGCACGCTGGCTCAACGGCCGGCGCGGAACACCGGACGGGCTGGCCCGAGCCGCGCGCGAAGCTGCTCGCGCAGCGCCCGCCAAGCCTCCCCGTCGGGCCCGTCCGGAACGCTCAACGCAAACACCTGCGCCGCCTCCGCCAAGGCGCGCGCCGCGGCCTCCTGGTCGCCGCCGTGGCGGGCAATCCGCTCGGCGTAGACCGTCAAGACCTGTGCAAGAGCTTGGTCCGCTTCGGCTCCGGGCGCCACGGCGCGGGCGCGGCGCGCGGCCTGGGCGCCGTGCGCGCAGTGTCGGTCGCCGAGTTCGAGCCGGCCGCGTTCGTAGGCACGGATCGCCTCGCGCAGCAGCGCGTCCGCGATCGAATTGGCCCAGAAGGCGTTGCCCGGATCGGCGGCCTCGAGTCGCGCGAGCCAGGCCTGCGAATCGACCGGGCTGGCGCCGCTGGCGCGCTGCTCGAGCACGGCGTCGATCAGGTCCACGGGGTAACGCTCGAGTCCGTCGCGCTGGGTCGCGGCCTGCGGTCGCACCGCCGCCGCTTCGACCACGCACTGCGCCGCCGCTTCGCGTCGCTCGGCGAGCAGGTGCGCAAACCCGCGGCCGAAGGCGCACATCGCGAGGTAGTGCTCGCAACTGTCCTTGAAGTGCGGAGCGAGTTCGAGCGCACGCGCGAAGTGCTCCTGTGCGCGCTCGTAATCCGCCAGCGCTCCGTCGGCGTCCTCGCCGCGGCGCGCCCACTGCGCCAGCAGAACGCGCGCCTGACCGGCGTACCACTGCGGCTCGGGCCACTGCGCGCAGTCGCGCGCGAGTTGCTCGGCGTACTCGACGTAACGCTCAGGCCGACCGCGCGCGTCGCAGGCCGCGGCGAGTTCGCTCCACAATTCCTGGGACGCCGGAAAGCGCCGCAGACCCTCGAAGGCGAAGCGTTCGCGCTCGCGCGCGCGGCCGACGGCGCCGCAGAACGACGCGAGGCTCAGCCAGTCGCTCGCGTCGGCGTCCGCGGCGCGCGCGGCGAGCGCAAAGGCCGCAAAACCGCGCGCGAGGCCGTTGATCTCGGCGAGCGCTGCAGCGCCGCTGCGTGCGGCGAGCTGGCGTGCGCAGGCGTCACCCAACCAGCGCAAGCTCTCGGAATTGCCGACGTGGAAGCCGTCGTCGCGCGCTCCGCGGCGCGCGTCGAGCGCGGCGAGCGCGACGCGTTCCTGTTCTTCGAAGCGGCCGAGCAAGTTCGCGACGCGCGCGCGCTCGAGCAGCAGCTCCACGTCGAGCGGATCGGCGGTCGAGGCCCAGGCGAGATGCTCGCGCGCGTCCTCGAGCAGCAGGTCCGCGCCCGCGATGCCCGCGGCGAGACGCTGTCGCGCGAGTCCGAGCAACGCACTGCCGACGCGCCTGCGCACGGCGCTGTTGTCGCGCTCGAGCGCAAGTTGCGGCCCCAGTTCGGCGAGCTCGCGCTCGAGTTCCTCGCTCGGGCGCAGCGCCGCACGCTCGCGCACGGCGCGTGTAGGCTCGACCTGCGCGTGTTCGAGTTCGTGCTCGAAGCTCTCGAGCGAGAAGGCGCCGTTGCCGACGCCGTTTTCGCGCACGGACTGCGCGACGGCTTCGTTCTCGATCGCACCGAGCAGATCGAAGGCCGCCACGCGCTCCTGCGTCGAGCCTGCCGCGACGAAGGAGCGGTACAGCGTGCGGTCCGCGGCGCGACTGGCGCCGAGCTGGCCGAACGCGCCCGCGAAGTGGCCACGTTGCCCGTCGAGTCCGACCAGTTGCTCGCGCAGCCAGGCGCTCGCCGCGGGCAACTGCGCGCTGGGCGCGCACAGCGCGAACACCTTGGGCGCGAGCCCCTGCTCGGACAGGACCGGCGAGAGGCGCCACAGCCACTCGACGGCCCCGCGCACGGCGGGCTGCGCCTCGTTGAGCACCCGCAGCGCCGGCACTCCGCCGAGGGCCAGCGCGTCCTCCGTGGCGAGCCGTGCGCGCGCGCGCACGTCGAACGGCGAACCCGCGCTCCACGGGCGCACCGGCGCCGCGGGGGTCGCGGGAAAGCGTGCGGCCCAGCGTTCGAGCTCGGCGTCGAGCTCGCCCAGATCGAACAGCAGGTAGCGGTCGAAGAGCACCTCGCCCTGCGGCGACACGAGCACGTGGCGCGGCGAGATGCGGTCGGTCACTTCCCCGAAGAGCTCGATGCTCGTGCCGGCGAGAAAGCGCGCGTGCGTCGCAGGTTCGAGCGCCATGTGCTCGCCGCACGTGACCTCGCCGAAGCGTGGACAGGGCTGGCGCAGGCCGTCGTCGGCGTGGTCGCGCGCAACGTGCCGGAAGTAACTGGCGACCACGCACACGAACGAACGCGTGTGGGCGACCCAACGCGGATCGCGGTAGCGCTCGCGCACGATCAGCTCGCTCGCCGACTCGCCGTCCGCGTTGATCGCGATCAGGAGCGGACGCTGGAGCGCGGCGGAGAGCTCGAGCGCGTCGCCCAGCTCGCGTTGCCACAGGATCTGACGCTCGTCGGGAAAGCGCGGCGCCTGGGCGAGTGCGAGAGGAGCGAGACACAGCGCAGCGAAGAAGGAGAGGGGCGACATGGCGCGCGGGCGTGGAGTTTTCTTGCGACGGACGATGACGCGCAACTGCGGAGCGACGGCCACGCGACGAGCGCGCTGCGCTCACGCGAACGGCCGCGACCAGGACACTAGCGTCAGCGCTGCGCGACGCCACCCGGGCGACCGGCCATCACAGGCTCGCGCTGAGGCCCGCGGTCCAGCCGTTGACGTCTTCGCCGACGATCAGCGCGGCGCTCAGCCCCAGGCGCGAGAGCACCGGCAGCACGCCCTGCGTGTCGAGTTCGAGCCGGCCGCCCAGCTCGAAGTAGTCGTGGAAGCCGATCAGCTCGCCCGCTTCCTCGAACAGGCGCTTGTAGCCGACTCGGCCCGCCCAATCGACCCGCTGGCCGGCGAGCGTGAAGCCCGCGTCTCCGCTGACCTCCAAGGCTGCGACGCTCCAGCCCGTGGTGGTGGTCGACTCCTGCGCCGCGTCGTCAGCAGCGAGCGCGTCGCTGACCCGCGCGTCGATGCGCAGCGTCGGTTGGAAGCGCAGTTCGCGCCAAATCCACGGCTGGCGCTGCGCCGTGACGCTCGCGCCGTAGAGCGCGTAGGTCGCGTTCCAGTTGAACAGGATGCCGTCCGCGAGCGCACTCAACGACGCGGCTCCAGGGCCCGAGTAGCGCGCGCGGTTGTCGACGTACGACAGACCCAGTTCGAGGGTCGGGCGCAGTTCCCAGCCGTCGCCGACTTCGACGATCGGTCCGGCGCCGAGGGTGAGCCCGAACACGCGGAAGCGCGAGTCGATGTCGACGGAGTTCTGCGCTCCGCTGCCCGCGAGGGCGTTGCGCGCCGTCCAGTCGGCGAGCGTGAAGCCGGCGGTGGCCTCCACTTGCCAGCGCCTGCCCCAGGGGCCGTCCTCGAAGTCGCGCCGCCACGGGTAGGAGTAGACCTCGAAGCTCGTCGCCAGATCGCCCTCGTCCTCGAGCCGCGCACCGGAGAGCTGCGACTCGCTGTTGAGGCCGATGAGCGCCGCCAGGAACGCGGGATAGCGCTCGGCGGCGACGGCGTCGCTCAACTCATCGCGCAAGTCCTCGAGGGTCGCCTGACCGCAAGCGAAGTTCGCCAGGCCGATCAGGGCCGCGCCGCGGAGCAACACGTTGCAGCTTCGCTGCGAGCCAACCATCGCGCTCATCGCCGCGGATCGTACGCAGCCGCAGGCGCACAGAAAAACGCCCGTACAGACCGATCGGACTCAAGAACGAGCATGGCGGTGTTCGATCCACGCCCTTGTCGCGAGGCAGGTTGCTACGCCCCCCCTGCCGCCCATCGAGTCCTCGTCGACGCGTGTGCCTCCACCCTTAGGGAGTCTCCGTGTCCCCGATGCACGATTCGAACGACGCCGCCGTTTCCACCGACGTGACCCAGCGCGCCCTCGGCGAGAAGGGTCCGCCGTCCGCACTCCCCGCGGCCGCGCCGCGCGAGAGCAGCGGCGCACAGACGAGCGTGCTCGCGAGCGCCACGCCGCAGCCGACGCCCAGCGACCTCGGCGCGCCCGCGGCCGACGCGAGCACACGCGGCTCGCTGCAGATCGGCGCGTCGGAGCTCGACGCGCTGGTGGATCTGGTCGGCGAGCTCGTGCTCGCGCGCAACCAACTGCTGCAGACGGCGCTGGCCGCCCGCGACAACAGCGCCAGCGCGACCACGCAGCGGCTCGACGTGGTGACGAGCGACCTGCAGGAGGGCCTGATGCGCATGCGCACGCAGCCCATCGGCGCCGCGTGGAGTTCGCTGGCCGAGTCCGCGCGTCGCTGCGGCGCACAAACGCACAAGCGTTTCGCGCTGCGCACGGAGGGCTTCGAACTCGAACTCGACCGCAGTTCGCTCGAGGGCCTGCGCGCGCCCTTGGGGGAACTGATCGAGCTGGTCGTCGAACACAGCCTCGAAGCCGCCAATGCACGCGCTGCCGCCGGCAAGTCGCCCGATGCGTTGCTCGAACTCACGGCCGGTCACGACGGCGGGCGCGTGGTGGTCGAGCTGCGCGACGACGGCGCCGGACTCAGCGACGACGACGCGCAGGTGCACGCGGCGCTCGAGCGCATCCGCGCCCACATCGCCCAGTGCGGCGCCAGCCTCACCACCGGCCGCGTCGGAACGTTCAACATCGCGCGCCTCTCGATCCCGCTCACCCTGGCGATCACGCCGGCGCTGCTGGTGTCCGCCGCGGGAGAGCGCTTCGCCATCCCGCAGACCAGCCTGGTCGAGCTCGTGCGCATCACGCGCGGCGAAGGCGC
Source organism: Planctomycetota bacterium (assembly GCA_016795325.1). Classification (GTDB taxonomy): domain Bacteria; phylum Planctomycetota; class UBA1135; order UBA1135; genus WYBT01. The sequence goes on along the minus strand of JAEUHY010000060.1, from coordinate 247,226 downwards.
GCAGCTCGAGTCCTTCGGCAGCGGCTCGCTGTTCCGGTTGCGCGAAGCCCTGCTGCCCGTGGTCGACTTGCGCCACGCCCTCGCGCTGCCCAGCGAGCCGCAGGACAAGCGCGAAACCGTCGGCTTGGTGGTGCTCCAGGTCGGCGCGCGGCGCTACGGCCTGGTCGTCGACACGATCCACGACACCGAGGAGATCGTCGTCAAACCGCTCGCGCCCGGGCTCGCAGCCCTCGGCCTGTACTCGGGCGCGACGATCCTGGGCGACGGCAGCGTCGCGCTGATCCTCGATGCCTCGGGACTGGCGCGCAGCGCTGGCCTCGACGTGTCCGAGTACGCGGGCGCAAGCGCGACCGCCGCCACGAGCGAGGAGTCGGCCGGGGAACGCGAGCGCTGGCTCGTGTTCGAGCTGCCCGGCCCGCGCCGCGTGGCGGCCCCGCTCAGCCGCGTCAGTCGCTTGGAGGAGTTCCCCGCGAGCGCGCTCGAGCGCTCGTGCGACGCCCGGGTCGTGCAGTACCGCGGCGCGATCTTGCCGCTGCTCGAAACGGCGCAGCTGCTCGGCGCGGGCGCCTCGAACTCCCGCTCGCCTGAGGCGAGCGTGAGCGTGGTCGTGCTCAACATCGCGGGTCAGCCGCTGGGACTGGTCGCCGAACGCGTGCTCGACATCCTCGAGTGCGAGCTGCAAGCGCGCGTCGACCGGCCGCGTCCGGGCATCCTGTGCGCGGCCGTGCTCGGCGGCGCGGTCGCCGACGTGCTCGACGTCGACTGGATCGCGACGCACTCGGGCGTGCACCCTGCGCCGCCCGCCTCGGAAAGCACCGAGGCGGACGTGCAGCACGAACAACCCGCGCTGCGGCAGCTGTGCACGTTCCGCATCGGCAAGCTCAACCTCGCGGCCGACGTCGACTCCGTGCAGGAGATCTTGCGCACGCCGCGTCTCAAGCACGTGCCGCGCGCGGCCGCGGGCGCGGACGCTCTGATCAACCTGCGGGGCCAGACGGTGCTCACGCTCGATCTGGCCGTACGCCTCGGTGTGGGCCGCGACGGCGGCGCGGAAGCCGCGCCGCAGGAACGCGGCGGCATGACGGTCGTGTTCCGCACGCGCCAGGGTCCGCTCGCCGCGCGCGTCGACAGCGTCGGCGACGTGCTCGAGATCGACCCGACGCAGCTCGCGCCGGTCCCCAGCCACGGCGACAGCGCGCTGCTCACGGCCGTGCGCGAGCTCTTCCCCCTGCCCGACTCGCTGCTGCTGGTGCTCGACGCCGAGCGACTGCTCGGCGACGCACGCCCGACCGCCTCCTGAACCAAGCACACCACACGTCCGGGCCCCCCTCTCAGTCGGACGCGCGGCGCATCCTCCACGACCCCCTCGCCATCGCCCATGCAGAACGCCCTCGCACAGACTCCGTCCCTCCACGCCGACGCGCGCGCGCTCGAGTCCTCACGTGACCGCGCGCTCCTCGACAACGCGCCCGTGAACATCATGTGCGCGGACCGCGACCTGAAGATCACCTACGTCAACCGCGCCTCGCTCGAGACCCTGCGCTCGATCGAGGGGCTGCTGCCGGTGCGCGCCGACGAGGTCCTCGGCCAGTCGATCGACATCTTCCACAAGCAGCCCAGCGTGCAGCGGCGCATGCTCGCCGATCCGCGCAACCTGCCGCACACGGCGAACATCCAGCTGGGGAGTGAGACGCTCGAGCTGCGGGTCACCGCCATGCTCGACCAAGCGGGCGAGTACATCGGTCCGATGGTGACCTGGAAAGTGGTGACGGAGGAGCTCGCGCGCGCACGCGAGATCGCGCGCATCACCTCGATGATCGAGAACATGCCGATCAACGTGATGTGCACGGACAAGGATCTGCGCATCACCTACGCGAACCCCAAGTCCATCGCCACGCTGCGCACCATCGAGCACCTGCTGCCGGTGAAGGCGAGCGAAGTGGTGGGTCAGTCGGTCGACGCCTTCCACAAGAATCCCGCGCACCAGCGCAAGCTGCTCGCCAACCCCAAGAACCTGCCGCACTCCGCGCAGATCAAGCTCGGCGACGAGACGCTCCACCTGCTCGTCACGGCGATGCTCGGCGCGAACGGCGAGTACCTGGGGCCCATGGTCACCTGGGAAGTGATCACCGAACGGCTCGAAACCGAGCGCAAGGTGCGCGAGGCGAACGAACGCGAGCGCAAGCACTCCGAGGAGCTGCGTGCGAAGGTCGACGAGATGCTCGCCGCGGTCAACGCTGCGGCGGCCGGCGATCTGACGCGCCCCGTGGCGGTCAGCGGCGCCGACGCGATGGGACAGATGGGCGAGGGCCTGGGCCGCTTCCTCGAGCAACTGCGCGGTTCGATTGCGCGCATCGCCGACACCTCGCGCACGCTGGCGAGCGCTGCGGAGCAACTGGCCAGCGTGAGCGTGCAGATGGGCGCCAACGCCGAAGAGACCTCGGCGCAGTCGAAGGTCGTCAGCCAGACTTCGACGCAGGTGAGCCACAACACGCAGGTCGTCGCGGCCGGAACGGAAGAGATGACGGCCAGCATCCGCGAGATCGCTGGTTCTGCCGAGCGCGCGTCGCGCGTCGCCACCGAGGCAGTCGAGGTCGCGCGCCAGACCAACACGACCGTCACCAAGCTCGGTACGTCGTCCGCGGAGATCGGCCAGGTGATCAAGGTGATCACAGGCATCGCGCAGCAGACCAACCTGCTCGCACTCAACGCGACCATCGAGGCGGCGCGCGCCGGCGCGGCGGGCAAGGGCTTCGCCGTGGTCGCGCACGAGGTCAAGGAACTCGCGAAGGAGACGGCGCGGGCGACCGAGGACATCTCGCGGCGCATCGAGACGATCCAGGGCGATTCCCGCGACGCGGTCGACGCCATCGGGCGCATCGACAAGATCGTCCACGACATCCACCAGACGCAGAGCACGATCGCCGGCGCGGTGCAGGAGCAGAGCGCGACCACGCAGGAAATGGCCCGCAACGTCGCCGAGACGGCCCGCGGGGCCGAAGAAATCGTGCACAACATCGCAGCCGTCTCCCAGGCGGCGGCCAGCACCTCGACGGGGGCCAGCGAATCCCAGCGCGCCGCCGCCGAGTTGGCGAAACTGGCGGCCGGGCTGCAGGAATTGGTCTCACGCTTCCGGATCTGACGCGCTCCGGAGCACGCGCCGCCGCCCCGCCGCTCAGGTTGGGACGGCGGCGCACTCGACCTTCTCCCGGACAGCGACTAGAACAGCTGCAAGTCCCCCATCCGATGAACACGCTCTACCTGCCGCTGGCCGCGCTGTGCTTCGCACTGGCCGTCGTGGGCGTGTTCGTGCCGCTGCTGCCGACCACCCCGTTCGTGCTGCTGACGAGCTGGTGCCTCGTGCGCTCGTCGCCGACGCTCGACGCCCGGCTGCGCTCGAGCCGGTTGTTCGGCCAGCTGATCAGCGACTGGGAGCGCGAGCGCGCCATCCGTCCCGGCGCGAAGCGGATCGCCTTGCTCGGCATCGCGCTCGGGGTCGCCAGCAGCCTCGCCTTCGGCGGACTTGGCTGGCCCCTGCAGCTCGTGCTGCTCCTGGTGGCCGGGTACGGCGCCTGGTTCGTGTGGCGGCTGCCGATCGTGCGCCGCTGACAAGCCCGCGCCACACGCGGCCGCTGCAGGCAGGGGTGCTCTTGGCCGCGCGTCGTGTCAACCGACGCGCTTTCCCTCGACGCCTTGACCCGCATAGCTCGGTCGAGAGCGTGAACCGCGGCGCGGGCTCAAGCGCACGGCCGAGCCGAAGACGGCGAGGAATCTGCTCTCGGGGCTGGTTCCAGAGCTACTCGCGCCGGCAGGTCGAACGCGGCTGGTGCAGCTCGCGGTTCCCGCAGCTCGTCACGCGGAGCGGCGCGGCCCCTGCCGATCACCCCGGCCCTTCACCCCGCTCGTGGCGCCGCACAGGACGCCGACCGAGCGCACACGCCAACGTGTGCTCCCAAAAAAAGTGGTCGGGGCGAGAGGATTTGAACCTCCGACCTCTTGGTCCCGAACCAAGCGCTCTACCAAGCTGAGCCACGCCCCGACGCAAGAGGGCCGGGAAGGATACGGGGCGAAGGTGCTCCGGTCAACCAGCTTTGCGCCGCAGTTCAGCGGCCGAGGTCGACGAACACGCCGCCGTGCTCCCGGGCGAGTTGTTCCATGAAGTCCTTCTGGAACTCGCCGATCGCGATGGTGTGCAGAACGACCTTTCGCAGCGCGTTGGCGTTGCGCACCTCGCGCAGCACGTCCTTGGGATCGACGTAGTCCCCCACGGTCGGCCGACCGTCCGAGAGGAAGAAGATCGTGTCGACGGCGCAGGCGTAGTTCTTGTCCTTGGTGCCGCGCCCGCCGGCGTCGAGGGCGGCCATCAACGCGCCGTGCGTGTTGGTCTTGCCGGCTTCGAGGTTGGCCGAGGAGCTGAGCCCGGCCTGCGCCAGGTCCTCCTTCGACGACCCGCCGATCGCCTCGAGCTTCTTGACCCAGTCCATCGCGGCCGACTTGTTGAGCACGTTGGCCTTGACCAGCTCCTTCTTCCAGGGCTTCACGCCCGTCGCGAAGGCGATGATGTTGAACTCGACGTAGGGCTCGAGCTTCTCGATCGTGCGCACCAGCTCGGTCTTGACGATGTCGATGCGCTGGAACGAGGGATAGCCGCCGTCCTGGAAGCGCTCCTTCTCGACCACCATGGTCTCCATCGAGCCCGAGCAGTCGATCACGAACACCACACGCCGACTGGGGGTGTCGATGCCGTGGTAGGTCGTCGTCCCGCCCTGCGGCTTGTACTTGGCGGCCTCCGCCTTCTGGCGCTCGCGCAACTTGGCGAGCTCTTCGTCGGTCGGGATCTGGAAGCGGTCCTTGTACTGGCCCCAGAACTGCTGCCAGCCTTCGACGCGCGTTCCGAAGCTGCGCCCCGTGATTTCGTTGAGCGCATCGCCGATGTCCGCGACGAGGCGGCCCTCTTCGAGCGCCAGGCGCGCGATCAGCGGTTCGATCGAATCGCGGTGGCGCACGCGCTTGAGCGCACCGACGGCGCTCGCTCGCACCTGCCACACGGCGTCGCCCAGCGCGGCGCGCGCCGGTTCGAGCACGCTTTGGCTCTTGAGCGCCGCGAGGCCGTCGAGCGCCGCGCAACGCACGGCGGGCTCCGGATCGGTGGCGAGCGGCAACAACTGCAGCTCGACTCCGGGAGGCGGCGCGGCGCACAGCGCTTCGACGCTGCGCCGCCGCACTTCCCACGATTTGTCCGTGAGCAGCTTGAGCAAGGTCTCGGCCCCGCCCTTGTACTTGCCGAGCGTCGCGGCCTGCATCAGCCCCGAACGAACAGCCTCATCGCTGGCGGCGGCCAGCGCGGCGTAGACCGCCTGCTGCGGCTCTTCGGTCTTGAACTTCGAGAGCACCGTCACGACCGCGAGCACGACGTCGGGCTCGGGCAGCTTGAGGATCGGCGCCAAGGTCTCGACGACGGCGGTCTCCTCGATCCCCTCGAGCGAACGCACGGCCTCGACGCGCGACGGCGTGTCCTTGTACTGCTTGAAGTACTTCTTGAAGTCCGCGATCGAATCGTGCTCCACCGAGCGGGCCGAAGCTGCCGGGGCGAGCGCGAGCAGGGCGCAGGCGGCGAGCGCGCAGAGCCAGGCGACGGACAGCCAGCGTGCGGCTCTCGAGGGCGGCGACGTGAAGGGCGAGGCGTTGCAGATGAGCATCGGTGCGGCGCGTTGAGCGGTTTCCAGACGTGGGCGGCGCGCGCGCTCGATGCGCGGCGCCGCCAGGGGGAGACCAGCGACGCCCAAGAGGATACTCCGCAACGGCGGCCGGCCGCCCCGCGAGTCGAAACTCGGGGGGCGGCCGGCGGCGTGAGCGAAGCGGGCCCGCTCAGGGCCGGATCTGAACCGCGGGCTTTTCGCCCAGCACCTCGACCTCGCGCGAGCGCAGCACAATGCGCGCTCCCGCGTCGGTGATCAGCGTCGTGCGCTCCGCGTCCTGTTCGATGATGCGCCCCGTGAGCATGCCGCCCGGCGTTTTCACGCGCGCGCGCTGCAGGCCGGCGAGCTTCTGCGAGCCCGCGGCGCCGAGCGTCGGCGTGTCGCCCGGAGCGATGCGCACGACCGAGCCGACGCGCGCGGCGTCGAGACCCAACTCGCCGTTCTTGGTGCGCAGCCACACGCGCTGCTCGCCGACGGCCACCAGGTCGCCCTCGAAGATCTCGCCGGTGTGGAACACCACCCGCGCGCGGCCGACGTTGGGCGTCGCAAGCCGCGTCGGGCGCTGCGCTTCGGCCAGCGGCGGCTCCGTGCCGGGCCAGACGTGCTCGAGGTCGCGCTCCGTGGCGACCTGCAGGACGCGCTGCGGCGCCGCGGGCTTGCGTCCGCTCGCTGCGCCCGCGCGCCGGTTGAGCGGAAGCGGTCCGACCACCGGTACGCCGTTGCGCGGCCGAGCCGCGCCACGCTTGCCGCGCGCCGACTCAGGCGCTTCCGCGAGTTCGTCGGCGCCCGTCGGCGCCGGCACGTTCGTGCTCTGAGCGGCGTCAGCCTGCTTGGGTTCAACCGGCTCCGTCGTTGCACCGGAAGCGACCTGGGTCTCGCGCGCCGCGGTGTCAGCGCCGACGGGCGGCTGTGCGGGCGAGGTGCTCGACGGGTCCGACGACCCGCTGGACTGCGAGCCGACCGGAGCTTGTTCGACCGGCGCTTGTTCGACCGGCGCGTGCTCGACCGGCGCTTGCTCGACCGGCGCTTGCTCGACCGGCGCTTGCTCGACCGGCGCTTGCTCGACCGGCGCTTGTTCGACCGGTGCTTGCGCGACCGGAGCTTGCTCGACCGGCGCTTGTTCGACCGGCGCTTGTTCGACCGGCGCTTGCTCGACCGGCGCTTGCTCGACCGGCGCTTGCTCGACCGGTGCTTGCGCGACCGGTGCTTGCGCGACCGGCGCTTGCGCGACCGGCGCTTGCGCGACCGGCGCTTGCTCGACCGGCGCTTGCTCGACCGGTGCTTGCGCGACCGGTGCTTGCGCGACCGGCGCTTGCTCGACCGGCGCTTGCTCGACCGGCGCTTGCTCGACCGGAGCTTGCTCGACCGGAGCTTGCTCGACCGGAGCTTGCGCGACCGGAGCTTGCTCGACCGGAGCTTGCGCGACCGGTGCTTGCTCGACCGGTGCTTGCTCGACCGGCGCGTGTTCCGTCGGCATCGACGCGACGCTCGCGAGTTCCGCGGCGGCGGCGCTTTCCTGTCGGGCCGCCTGGTTCATCTGGCGCGCGCGACGGCGCTGCAATTGATCGCGCAGCGCGGCCCGGCGGCCGGAAAACGTGAGCTCTCCCGCGTTGTGCTCGCGACGCGCCGCGCGGACTTCCACGGCCTCGTCGAGCGGCGCGGGCGACGGGGCCTCGACCACCTGCGCCGGCGGGGCGGACGTGAGCGGCGCGGCGCTTTCGAGCGAGCTGTTCGGCTGCGGCGGCAACGCGGCGGCGGGCTCGCCCCAATCGCTGAGCGCCAAGGCGACTCCCGTGTCTTCCGAGCCGGTCTCATCCGAGCGCTCGGGCTGCTCGTCGCACACGCCCACGATCGGCTCCGGATTCGCCGGGGTCTCCGACGGTTGCGGCGCGCCACCGACGCCCTCCGAGCCGAGCCACGCGGCCAGCGCGCGCGCGACCCCGTCGTCGAAATGGCTCGAAACACTGCCCGCAGCGGCGCTCGAAGCGCTGCTGTCGGCCGCTTCGCTCTCAGGAGCAGCCTGCGCGAGCGACTCGTCCTCCGCGCTGTCGAGATCCTGCGAGATCCACACCAGTCGGTCCCAGTCCAGCGCCGCGCTGGCCAGTTGAGGCGTGCGCCGCAGCGGCTCGCCCGGGCACTCGGCCTCGACCGCGACGAACTCGCGCGCCTCGGCTTTCGGCTCGGTGTGGCTCGTCGAAGCGTCCGCGCCGATGGCCCCGCTGTGCTCCTCCGTGTCCCCACCTTCCGAGGTGTCGACTTCGTCCTCGGCGCCTTGTCCCTCGACGGTCCACACGCCGGAGGGATCGAAGACTTCGACCGGCGGCGCGAACGAGGCGCCGGGCGGCGGCGCGTTCACCGGCGCGGCCTCGCGCCGACTGTCGCCCGCTCGTCGCGCGGGCCGCGTGCCCTCGGAAGCCAGCTCTTCCGGACGGTCGAGCAGCGCATCGGCCTTGACCGGTTCCACCGCGGCGGCGACAGCGTCGCTGGCGTTCGGCGCGACCGGCTTGGGCGCGGCCGGCTCCACGACTCGCGTTCGCGTGCGCGGAGCGTTGGTAGGTTCGGGCGCGTTCGGTGACGGCTTGCGCAGCAGCGGCAGGCCGATCAGGCCGAGCGTGGCGAGCAGCGCACCGCCGGCGACCGGCGCCACCCAACGCGGGCGGCGCGTCGCGTTCGGCGTCTCGCGCCACGATGCGTTGAGCAGACTCGCGGCGCTCGGCGGCATCGCGCTCGGATCCTCGCTGGGCGCGGGCGGCGCCGGAGCGAGGTCGTACGCCGGCTGCTCTTCGTGTTGCAGCAACCAACTCTGCTGCGCGGGCGCAGGTTGCGCGGGCGGCGGCTGCGGCTGCAACTGCTCGTTCAGTCCGAGAAAGTCCGAGCCCTTTCCGCTGGTGCGGGCGCCGTCGAGGGCTTCGCCGGGGGAGCTCTGACGGGCGTTGTGCGCGGGGCGGTTCACGGGCCCGCCGAATTCGTGCGGTTCGCTCATGGGTGCTTCAACTCGCGGGAGGTGGTTCACGGTGCGCTCCTGGCCACGGAGCGCGCCGACGCACCTCGCCTTGGTGCGGTTTCCCGCATCGACCAAATGCGCGCCCCTTCCCAAGCGCGCGCACGCCGATCCCGTCGCTTCGTTGCGCAGCTGGCCACCGACGCGGTATCGATACGTTCATGTCCCCCATCGCGCGCTGCCTTGCGGTCCTCGTGCTCGCCCCGGCAGCGCTCGCGCTCGCGCGCGGCGCGGCGCTTCAGGAAAAAAATTCCGACGCCGCCCCGAACGCGCTGTCACAACGCGCCCAGGCGCCGCTGGACCCGACGCACATCGCGAGCGAGCGACGCGTCGCGGCGCGCATCGACGGCGAACGCGCCCAACGCCGCGTGCGCGAGCTCGTCGCCCTCGGTCCGCGCATGGGCGGCACTCCGTCGGGCGACGCGGCCGCGCAGTACGTGGCCGAGCAATTGCGCGCCTGCGGATTGGACGTGCGCGTCGTCGACGACCCAGAGAAGGACGCGTGGCAGCCGACGAAGTGGAAGCTCGTCGCACGGCGGCGCGACAGCGGCGAAGAGTTCGCGCTCGAGCGCGCATGGCCTTGGACGCACTCGGCGCCGGGGCGCGGAAAGCTAGCGCTGGCGCTGGAGGCGCGCGGCGACGCGGCCTGGCTCACGGCGAAGGTCGCGCGCGGACCGAGCGCGACGCCGCTGGTGATCGTCGACGGAGCGGCGAACATCGACGGCGAGTACCCGGTCGTGAGTTCGCTGCGCGCGGGCGCGACGCAGGCGTGTTTCGGCGTGTCGAAGCCCGAAGGTGCGCGCCTGCGCGAGTGGCTGGCCGCGGGCGCCGCGGTCGAGGTCGAGTACGAGTTGGAGGCCGTCGCCCGGCGCGCGCGCCCCAAGACCGTGCTGGCGCGCCTGCGGGGCGCGAACTCCGCCGCCGACGGAGCGTGGAGCGCCGAACACTTCCTGTTCTGCGCGCACGGCGACTCCGATTCCGGCGGTCCGGGCGCGGACGACAACGCCAGCGGCGTGGTCACGCTGCTCGAGATCGCGCAGGCCTGGAGCGCGTCGATCCAGGCGCGTGAGTTCGCGCCGCCGGCGCGCGAAGTGCGTTTCGCGATCTGGGGCAGCGAGATCTTCTCGACGCGTGAGCACTTGGGCGCGCGCATCCCCGCCGAAGGCGCGTGCCTGGGCGTGCTCAACTACGACCAGGCCGGCTTCGGCAGCGGCGCGGACCAGCTCAACCTCGAGCCCGACGACTTGCCGGCCAATCGCGCGTTGATCGAGTGCGCGCTGGGCGTGCTCCGCGAGCACGCGCCCGCCGCGGGCGACAAACCCGGGGAGTTTCCGGCGCGCTGGGCGACCAACCGCTCGCTGGGGGGAACCGACAGCTACGTGTTTTCCGGTTCGGAGTACTTCAAGAGCAACGCCCGGCCCGCGTTGACGCTGTTTTCGAGCGCCTGGGGCTCCCCGGCCGAACACAAGCGCACGGCCGACATGCCGGGCGAGTCGTGGCGCGAGCGCGAGAAGGTGTCGGTCGACTACGACGCGTACTACCACTCGAGCGGCGACACGCCGGCGAACACGACGGACAAAGAGCCCTGGAACATGGCCTGGTGCGCCCGCATCGGCCTGCTCACCGCGGCGCGCTACGTCGCGTCGGCGCCGGTCGAGGAGCGCGCGAAGTGAGCGCCGCCAGCCTGTTCGTCGACGGCGGCTCCCTCGAATGGCGGCCCACGCCCTGCGCCGGCGTGCGCTGGAAGAAGCTCTACTTCGACGCGGCGAGCGGCGAAAGCGCCGTGCTGCTCGAGTTCGCGCCGGGCGCCGCGTACGACGCGCACCGTCATCCGGGCGGTGAAACGTATTTGGTGCTCGCGGGCGAACTCGAGGACGGCGGCAAGCGCTACGGCGCGCACACGTACGTGCGTCACGCCCCGGGGAGCGCGCACCGGCCGAGTTCGCCGAGCGGCGCGCTCGTGTTCGTGACCTTGCCGCGGCCGATCGAAACGCTGTGAACGCGCTCGAGCGCACGTTCGGCGGACGCGTGCTCGGCGTGGCGAGCATGCACCACAAGGAACGCGCCCTCGGGCCCCAGCTCGCTGCGCCCCTGGCGCTGCGCGAAGTGCGCGTGATCGAAGGGCTCGACACAGACCGTTTCGGCGCGTTCAGCGGCGAACGAGCGCGCGAACTTGCTCCGCGCGAGGCGGCGCTCGCCAAAGCCCGCGCCGGCGCGAGCGCGAGCGGCCTGGATCTGGTGATCGCCAGCGAGGGCTCGTTCTTCCCCCATCCGCTGGCGCCGCTCGCCAGCTGCGACGAGGAGTGGCTCGTGCTGCTCGACCAACGTTCGGAGCGTTGTTTCGAGCACCGCTACGTCACGTTCGACGTCGCGCACGCCGGTCGAATGTGCCGCTCGCTCGACGAACTGCGCGAGTTCTGCGCACACCTGCCGTTCCCCTCGCACCAACTCGTCGTGCGTCCGCAGCAGCACGGCTCGCCGCCCGACGAGATCTTCAAGGGCGTTGCGGAACTCCGCGAGCTCGAAGCGCACTTCGCGCTCGTGCACGCGCGGCACGGCGCGGCGTGGATCGAGCTCGACCTGCGCGCGCACGCCAACCCGACGCGCATGCGTGCGATCGAAGCCGCGGCGCGCGAGTTCGCCGAGGAACTCGCGCGGCTGTGCCCGCAGTGCTGTGCGCCGCACTTCGCCGTCGCGCTCCGGCTTGCGGGCCTGCCGTGCGCGCAGTGCGGCGAACCGACGCGGTCGCTGCTGGCGCTCGTGCGTCGCTGCGCCGAGTGCGGCGCCGAACAACGCGAAGAGCGAGCGGACGGGCGGCGCGAGGAAGACCCGGGCGCCTGCGAGGCGTGCAACCCCTAGCCCGCGGAGCGCCAACACCTCCCGCGGAGCGCGTCAGCTCACTTGCGCTTGAGCACGCGGTTCGCGCCCAGGCGCGAGGTCACGCCCTTGGCGTCGAAGTGCTCGAGCAACGGAATCAGGAACTTGCGCGTCGTTCCCAGTGCGTCGCGCAGCTGCGGAATCTCCAGGTGTCCGTGCTGCGTGCAGTTCTCGACCACGAGGTCCTTGGCGCGCGCGTGCTGCGCGGCCGTGAGATGGATCTCGGGGTTGACGCGCACGATCGAACCTTCGTCGACGCACAACTGCAGCACACGCGCCAGCTCCTTGGGAGCGAGCTTGAGCGCGACGGCGAGCTCCTCGGGCGAAGGCGGCGCGAAGGGCTGCGCCTCGAGCGCCGCAAGCAACGCGGCGCGGCGCGCCAGCGTCGCCTCGTCGAGCGCCACTTCGCGGCCCGCGAGTCGGATCAAGCCGCCGCTCTCGCGCACGAGGCGTCCGCGCTTGACGTCGTCGTCGACGAGCGCGTCGAGGAACTCTGGATCGAGTTCGGTGATGCGGCGCAGCTCGAGCACCTCCATCACCCGCCGCAGCGCATTCTCCTCGAACCACTTGGTCACGCTCGAGCGCATGCGCGTCAGCGCCGCCTCGAGACGGTCGGCGTGGATCCAGTGCTGCTTCACGCCCACGGCGCGCGCGCGGCGCTCCTTGAACAGCTGCTGCAGCAACGTCTGGGTCACATCCAGCGGCTGCTTGATCGCGTGCGCGAGGTCCGCGGGCGAGGACAGGTCCTCGTCCGCGCGCGCGAGGATCGACTCGAGCAGCGCAGCGGGACTGGCGAGCGAGCGCTCCTGGCGCGTGAGGCCTTCGATCACGAAGCCCTTGAAGCGCTTGAGCCGGTGTCGCGACTCTTCGAGGATCTGGCCGCCGCCTAGGGTTTCCGCCGGCGAAGCCAGGCGCAGGATGAAGCTGTCGCCCGGCGCGCACACCACGGGCTCCTCCAGGCGCACCTGCGCGAGTCCCTCTTCGCCCGGCTCGATGCGCTCGCGGTCGAGCAGCACCAACTCGCCCAGCGGATCGGCCGTGCCGGTGTGCAGGCGCACCTGGCAGCGGTCGGTGACCGGCCGCCCGAGCGAGGCGAGCACGCGCAGGCGCACCGCGACCATGCGCACGGGACTGAAGAAGTCGGGCGTCGCCGCGACGGCGCCGCGCGCGACCTTCTCGTGCTCGATGTCCGACAGGTTGATCGCCGTCGAATGCCCGGCGCGCGCGCGCGACACCGGCTTGCCGTAGGCGTGCAGGCCGCGCACCTTGCCGCGCAGACCGGCGGGCAACACCTCGAGCGTATCGCCGATCGACACCGAGCCGCTGACCGGAACGCCGGTCACGACCGCGCCGAAGCCTTGTTTGGAGAACACGCGCTGGATCGGCAGGCGGAACACGCCCTGGTCGGAGCGCGGCTGGATCCGCGCGGCGAGGTCGAACATGCGCGCCTTGAGCTCGTCGAGGCCCTGACCGGTGCGCGCCGACACGCGCACGATCGGCGCGTCCGCGAGGAACGTCCCGGCGAGCGTCGCGCGCACGTCGTCCGCCGCGAGTTCCGCCATGTCGGCGTCGACCATGTCGACCTTGTTGAGCGCCACGAGGCCGCGCTTCTGCCCGAGCAATCCCATGATGTCGAGGTGCTCGCGCGTCTGCGGCATCACGCCGTCGTCGGCCGCGACCACCAGCACGACGAGGTCGATTCCCGTGGCGCCCGCGACCATGTTGCGCACGAAACGCTCGTGGCCGGGCACGTCGATCATTCCGACCGTGCGACCGTCGGGCATGGTCAACGGCGCGAAACCCAGGTCGATCGTGAGCCCGCGCTCCTTCTCTTCCTTGAGCCGATCGGGATCGATGCCGGTCAGCGCGCGCACCAAGCTCGACTTGCCGTGGTCGATGTGGCCCGCGGTGCCGATGACGATCGGTTGGATGTCCAAGGGATTGCGGCGGGAGAGGTTCGAGTGCGAGCGCGGCGGAGAGGATAGCAGCGCGGCGAGCTAAGCTGCCCGGTGATGAGAATCGCGCAGCGTTTCCGCTCCTTCCGAGATTGGTGCGTCGAGCGCTTCGGCGAGAACCTGCACCGCGTCGCGCTCGACGCGGGCTCGCAGTGCCCCAACCGCGACGGGTCCAAGGGCTTCGGGGGATGCCACTACTGCGACGTCGACGGCTCGGGCACCGGCGCGCTGCGCGAGGGCCGCGACCTCGCCGCGCAACTGCGCGACGGACTCGCGCGCGTGGCGCGGCGCAAGCACTCCGGTCGCGCGATTGCGTACCTGCAGTCGTACTCGAATACGTACGTGCCGGCCGAACGCCTCGAAGAGGTGCTCGCCGTGCTCGCGCCGCACGCCGGCCGCGAAATCGCCGCGGTCAGCATCGCCACACGGCCGGACACGCTGCCCGAGAGCGCGCTCGACGTGCTCGAACGCTGGAACGCGCGTGCGCCGGTGTGGATCGAACTGGGACTGGAGAGCGCCAGCGACAAGGTGCTGCTCGACATCAACCGACTGCACACGCTCGCGGAGTTCCACGATGCGGTGCGGCGCGTGAAACGGCGCGGCCTGTTGTGCGTCGCCCACGCGATCCTCGGTTTGCCGGGCGATGGGCGCGAGGGAGCGCACCGTACGGCGCTCGAATTGGCGAAGTCGGGCGTCGACGGCGTGAAGGCGCACCAGTTGATGGTCCTGGAGCGGACGGTGCTCGCCCATCGCTGGCGACAGGGCGCGGTGAGCACCTTGGAGCTCGCGGACTACGCCGCGTGGCTCGCGGACTTCGTCGAACGGCTCGCGCCCGAGCAAGTGCTCCACCGGCTGCACGGCGACGCGCCGAGCGGGCTCTTGGCGCCGCAGTGGAGTCGCATCAACCCCGGCGTGCGCGAAGCGCTGGAAGCCGAGTTGGAACGCCGCGGAACTCGCCAGGGAGCGTTCCACGGGAGTTGACCGCGCAGATTCGACGTGCGCCGCGTGCACAACGCGTTGGCGCCAGAACTCGCCGGCAGAACTCGGGGCCCAATTCAGGGCCTGTTTCCGCGCTTGTTTTCGGGCCTGTTTCCGGGCTTTTTTCCGGGCCGCAAGCCGCGCCCAACAACGGACGCGGCGGGAGCTGCGCGCTGCACAGCGAGCGCGGCGACGCGCGCCCCGACGTTCAGCTGCGCACGTAGAAGATGCGGTCGCAGCTCGGGCACTGCACGACGCGATCACCCTTGGCGACGCGCACGTACAGGTTGACGGGCACTTCCATGTAGCACTGCTGGCAGATGCGCGAGTCGAGTTGCGCGAGCGCGACGCCCTCGCGGGACCCGAGCAACCGCTCGTACAGCGCGAAGGCTTCGCGGTCGACGTCCGGGCTCAGGCGCTGCTTGCGCCGACCTTCGAGTTCGCCGAGCTTTTGGCGCGCGACAGCGAGCTCGCGCTCGACGTTCTGCGCGAAGTCCGCGAACACCTTCTCGGCCTGCTCGATCTCGCCCTGGATGCGCTTGGCTTCGGCCTCGACCGCGTCGGCGTCCGAAACCAGCGCCAAGCCCTCTTCCTCCGCCTGGCTGATCTCGCGCTTGAGCGACTTCACCTGGTGCTGGTACGCGGCGAGCAGCGCCACGTCGACCTTGGCTTGGGTCGACTCGTGTTCGACCTTGCGCATGCGCTGGCGCTGGATCGTCGTGAGATCTTCGATCTCCTTGATCTTGAGTCGACTCGCGCGGGCTCTGCCGGCGGTCTCGTCCTTGCGCGCGATCATCGCGTCGATCTGCGCCCGCCGCGCAGCACGTTCCTCCGGGAGGCGGCGAAGCTCGTCCCGCAGGCGGTAGATCTCGGTATCGAGCTCCTGGAGCGCGAGGAGCGCGGCGATGGTCTGCTGCATCGGGTGGTGTTCCCCCCTGGCCTAAAAAAGGGGCCGACAGTGTAGCGGCCCGGCGCCGCCCCACAAGGGAACGCACAGCGGGCCGCCGGCGCTGTCGCCGACGGCCCGCCTTGATTTCGCGTGGCGTCATGCAGGGAAGCGCTCGCGCGCGACCCTTCAAACCAGACCCTGCGAGGGTCGGATCCGCTTCAGTTCGCCGTGCCGATCGGTTCGTTCTCGTCGGGGATCGTGACGCCGTCGAGGAAGCTCGCCAGCTGACGCGCACGCACCGGATGGCGCAACTTGCGCACGGCCTTGGCTTCGATCTGGCGCACGCGCTCGCGCGTGACGCGGAAGATGCGGCCGACTTCCTCGAGCGTGTAGGTGTAGCCGTCGCCGATGCCGTAGCGCAGCTTGACGATCTCGCGCTCGCGGAAGGTCAGCGTCTGCAGCACCTCGTCGATGCGCTCCTTGAGCATCTCGTGGCCGGCGGCCATCACCGGGCTCTCGGCCGTTTCGTCCTCGATGAAGTCGCCGAAGTAGCTGTCGTCCGACTCGCCGATCGGGCGATCGAGCGAGATCGGGTGCTTGCTGATCTTGATCACGCGCTTGGCCTCGTCGACCGAGATGCCCGTGGCTTCGGCCACCTCTTCGACGGACGGCTCGCGACCCTTCTGCTGCACCAGCTTCTTGGTGACGTTGCGCAGCTTGCTCATCGTCTCGATCATGTGCACGGGGATGCGGATCGTGCGCGCCTGGTCGGCGATCGAACGCGTGATCGCCTGGCGGATCCACCACGTGGCGTAGGTCGAGAACTTGAAGCCGCGGCGGTACTCGTACTTCTCGACCGCCTTCATCAGACCGGTGTTGCCTTCCTGGATCAGGTCGAGGAAGGACAGCCCGCGGTTGCGGTACTTCTTGGCGATCGAGACCACCAGACGCAGGTTGCCGCTCGAGAGCTTGCGCTTGGCTTCTTCGTACTCGGCGAAGTGCAGGCGCGCCTGGTCGACGCGACGCTTGACGCGCTCGACAGGCTCACCAGCGGCGTGCTCGAGATCGAGAAGACGCTGCGAGAGCTCCTTGACGACGTCGAGCTTCTTGGCCTGCTTGGCGGCCTGCAGCTTGCGGTCGATGGCGCGCACCTCGCGGACGTGCGCATCCATCGAATCCATGTAGGGCTTGAACTTCTTGACCTGCAGGTGGCACTCCTCGATGAGGATCACCAGCTTGCGGCGCAGTTCCTGGACGTTCTTGAGCGTCTCGGAGCGCTTGGCCTTGGTCGTCTTGGGATCGAGGAGCGGCTTGTACTCCTCGTGGATGCGCTCGAGCAGCGCCTTGATGGTGACGATGTTCACCGGCAGGCGCATGGCGAGGAAGTTCTTGCCCAGCGTCTCGACGATCTTGGGATCGTCGTCGGGCTTGGGATTGGGGTTGACCTTGAGCGTGCGGTCGAAGGCGAGTTCGCCGCGCTGCACTTCCTCCAAGGTCTTGATCGCGGACTTCATGCACAGTCCCGAGCCGACGCACTTCTTGCGGAAGCGCTTGCGCGTCACTTCGATCGTCTTGGCGAGGAAGATCTCCTGGTCGCGCGTCAGCAGAGGGATCTCGCCCATCTGCGTGAGGTACATGCGCACCGGGTCGTCGATCTTCTCGGGCATCGAGCCCTTCTGGAAGCTGGTCGACTCGTGGGCGTCCTCCTCGGGCGCCTGCTCGTCTTCCTTCAGGCCCGGATCCTCATCCTCCTCACCGGGCAGGCCGTCGGCCTCCGCCGCGGTCTCCGCGTCGTCGAGGATCTCGACGCCCACGTCTTCCAACTGCAGGAAGATCGCGTCCATCTTGTCGGGCGGGATGAACTGGTCCTCGAGGAGCCGGTTCATCTCCGAGTAGGTCAGAAAGCCCTTCTTGCGGCCTTCTTCGACGAGCAGCTTGACGGTGTCTTCGATGCGTTCGGACATAGTTCGATTGGCTTGCAGTACGGCTTGGCCCGCAGGTCCGACCGGGATACCCGGCCGGGGTTCGAGGGCGTCAGTCGAGGTCGCTAACGAGGTGGAGTGGTGCGGGAAGCGGGTGCGAAGCGCCGCTGGTGTTTGATGAGTTCGCGCTGGGCGTCGAGTTCGGCGAGGAGGCGCAATTGTGTGTCGTCGCCGTCGGTGTGCAACTGGGCTTCGCCATAGGACGCAAGGCCCGGAACTTCGCCCCCTCGCTCCCCGTCTGCGCCCGCCCGAGGCCCCCCGGCCCCGCCGCGCGGCAGCGGTCCGGCCTCCTGGAGCGCATCGGCGAGGCGTTGTTCGACTTCCCAGCGCTGGAGCGCCGCGAGGTGCTCGTCGAGTTCGAGCGCCAAGTCCTCGCTGCGCTCGGCGTCGCCGGCCAGCGGCACGACCAGGTCGCGCGCGCGGCTGTCGGCCAGTTGGACGAACACGTCGTCCAGCGTGAACGCGCCGGGCCGCTGGGCGTCCGCGGCCAGCACAGCCGTGAACAACTCGCGCAGCGCTCCGTGCGGGCAGCGCTCGAGCCACGGTGCGGCGTGGGCCGCGAGCGACGGGGCCTGAAGCACCGCGCCCAGGATCCCGCGCCACGCGCGTTCGACGAGCGGCGCGACGGCGGCCGCTTGCGGGGCTGCGGCGTCCGATTGCCGCGCGACGGCCGGCGCGGTGGAAGCTTGCTCCGCGCGGCGGGCCGCAGCCTGTTCGGCGCGGCGCCGTTCGGGCGCACTGGCCATCTGCTCGCGCACGCTCTCGAGCGGCACGTCGAGCGTGCGCGCGAGTTGCGCGACGCGCTCGTCGCGCGGGATCGCGCGCGGCAGCCGCCACAGCAGGGCGAGCACCTGATCGATCGCTTTCCAGCGCGGCTCGCCTTCCAGGCCCTGCACCCACTCGAGCAGGAATTGGAACCAATCGACCGCGTGGGCCAGCTGCTCCTCGAGCGGAGCGCGTCCGTGCGCGATCAGCAGGTCGCAGGGATCCTTCACGCCGTTCAGACGCACGACGTCGATGGTCGCGTCGAGCGGCAGGAGACCCTCGAGCGCGCGCAACGTCGCGCGGCGACCGGCGTCGTCGCCGTCGAACAGCAAGCTGACGCGTCGCGCGCCGCTGCGGCGCACGAGCGCGGCGTGGTCTTCCGTCGTGGCCGTGCCGAGCACCGCGGCGACGGTGCGCAGGCCGACCTGGTGCGCGGCCATCACGTCCGTGTAGCCCTCGACCAGGATCAGGTGTCCGGCGCGCCGCACGTGATCGAGCGCCATGTCGAGCGCGTAGATCACGCGTCCCTTGTGGAACAGCGGCGTCTGCGGCGTGTTGATGTACTTGGGTCCGGCGTGTTCGTCGTCGGACAGGCGGCGCGCGCCGAATCCGACCGTGCGCCCCTTGATGTCGCGCACGGGGAAGAGCACCCGGCCGCGGAAGAAGTCGTGCGGCTGGCCGTGGTCGTCGATGCGCGCGAGGCCCAGTTCGACCAGGTCGCGCGGCGCCACGCCGGAGGCAGTCGCGGCGTCGAACAGCGCGCTGCCGCCAGGCGGTGCGAAGCCGATGCCGAAGGCTTCGATCGTCGCGTCGCTCAAGCCACGTCCACGGACGTAGGCCAGCGCAGCAGCGCCGTGCGGGCGTCGCAGTTGCCCGCGGTAGAAGGTCTCAGCGCGCCGCAGCACATCGAAAAGCGGATCGTGGTCGACCTTGGGGCCCGACGGTTCCTCCGGCAAGGCGATCCCCGCGCGCGTCGCCAGCAGCTTGAGCGCTTCGACGAAGTCGACGTTGTAGGCGCGCTCGACGAACTTGAGCTGGTCGCCGCCGTCCTGGCACGCGCCGTAACAGCGCCAGGTCCCCCGCCGCGGGTCGACCTTGAACGACGGCGTGCGCTCCTCGTGGAACGGGCAGCAGGCCTGCCACAACGCCCCTGCGCGGCGCAGCTCAGGCACCCGTTCGCGGACCACGTCCTCGATGGGATTGCGAAGCTTGACGGCTTCGATGGTCGGCTTGGAGTAGCTGGGCACGGGGAAGTTGAAGGTTCAACGCGGCGCGGTCGGCGCAGCGAGGTTTGGACTCGCGAAGTGAGCGGTTGGTTCGATGGACGCCGGGTGTTGCAGGGCGCGGGCGCAGCGTCCGGGACCGCTTCAGGGGAGCCGGACGCGGAATCCTACCCCTGGGCGTCGTCGCAGGTCGTGCAACGCGGCATGCGATCCCGAGTGGTGGCTGGCGGCTTCGTCGGTGGGAAGAGAGTTCCGTGGGCTGGCGCGCTCAGCGCGACAAGCGGCGCCGAACACTCGGACGCCGGGTGCAACCCCTCCGCGCGAGCGCGGTTTTGTCCTGCTTCCGCACGGGCGCGGTTTTGTCCGAATTGAGCGCGGGCGCGGTTGGGGTCGGGGTGAGCGCGGGCGCGACCTGGCTCGGGGTCGCGCAGGCGCGGTTTTCGTCGGGAGCGCGGACAGCCCATGGGCTGCGCACCCTCTGCATTCCACACGGGTCCCGGGGAACCCGCGCCCGGCCGTGGAGGCGCGCCGAAGCGAACCGCGCTGTATAGCCCATCGAGCCTCCCGCGCCAAGGGGCGACGGCCGGCTCGACGGCCGCCGTGGCGCACCCTCCCCGCTCAGCCCCGCATGCGCCCGACCGCCGTGCTCAGCGCGGCCAACTCGGGCACGCTCAGTTGCTCCGGACGCCGCCCGCCGTCCAACGCCAGCGAGGCGCACAGCTCCTGAACGGCATCGCGATCGCTGAGCAGGTCCGCGAGGCGGCTGCGGAGGGTCTTGCGCCGCTGTGCGAACAGGTGCGTGACGAGCGCGTCGAACTCGGCCACCCGAGCGGCATCCGGCCGGTTCGGGCGCAGGACCAGGCGCGCCACGGCGCTGTCGACCTTGGGACGCGGCCAGAACATCTGCGGCCCGACGCGCCGCACGCGCTCGGCTTCGTACAGAAGCTGCAGCTTGGCCGAAACCGCCCCCCAGGCGTCGCCCGAGGGCTGCGCGACGATGCGCTCGACGAGTTCGGCCTGGAGCAGGACCGTCATCGACTGCGGCGGATGCTCCAGCCGCGAACAGGCCACCAGGATCGGTGTGCCGACGGAGTACGGCAGGTTGGCGACCAGGCTCCACGGCGCGGGTTCAGCGGTCCAGCGCACAACCTGCGGATGCAGCGCGTGCTTGCCGTCGAGGGCGTCGCCTTCGATGAGCTCGAGATTGGCCGCGCCGCTCAGGCGTCGGCGCGTCAGTCCCGCCAGCCGCGGGTCGAGTTCGACCGCCAGGACCTGCGGCGCGCGCGCGACGAGCCGCTCGGTGAGGATCCCGCAGCCCGGGCCGATCTCGAGCACCCGCATCTGCCCGTCGAGGCGGGCGTCGTTGGCGATCGCGTCGAGCATGGCGTCGTCGAACAGGAAGTTCTGGCCACGACCGCGCGAGGGCTGGAAGCCGAGCGCCTCGAGCTGCTCGATCAGCGCGCGCCATTTGCCCGTGCGGGCGCGAGGCTCCAGACCGCTCATTGCGCCGCGCCTTCGGCGAGAACGCGCAGCGCCTCGGGCGCGCCGGGACGCGTCGACAGATCGCCCAGCAGCGTCAGCGCGCGACTCCCCCAGCGCCGCCCGATGGCGAGCAGCCGCTCGCGGCTCAGCGGGTCGAGCCCCATGGGTTTGGTGACCTCCCACAGGTAGCGCGCGGCCTCCACGCAGCAGCGAAACCCAAGGTCGTCGCTGCGGCTGCCGGGCGGCAGAGAGCGCCCGAAGGGCTCGCCGGCGTCGACGAGCAGCGCCCGTGAGTACGTGCGGAACGAGCCGCCCATGGCGGAGGCCCGACCGGCGGCCGCGAGCGTGTCCGGAAATGGCGCGACGCCGGTCGCCCACTCGGACGCGTTGCCGTGCAGGTCGTAGATGCCGAGCGGATTCACGCCGGACTCGAACGAACCGCTGGCCGCCAGTTGCCCCAGGCCGAGCTCGAGCGTGTTGGCGACGCCCTTCTGGCGCGTCATGCCCCACGGATACGGCCACTGGGCGGCGCCCACCGCGACCACGATCCACTCGGCGGCGCTGGGGAGTCGCATCCCGCGCAGCTCCGCGAAGCGCTGCGCCTCGGCGAGGGTGACGAAGGTGACGGGCAGGTTGCGCTCCGTCGCGCGCCAGCCGAGCACGAACGCGCTGAGTTCCGAGTCGGATGCGCCGAACGCGTCGGAGCGCGCCAGCCACTGCTCGCGCCGCACTTCGAAGCGGTCGAACAGTAGCGGCTCGCGGATCTGGAACAGCGCGGGCCCCTCGGCGGTCGGGATGGAGAACTGCGCCGCAGGAACGAAGGCGAGACGTTCGAGTTCCTCCAGCGCGGCGGCCGCTCCACGCGGCATGGCTCGGCTGGAATCCGGCGAACAGCCCGGAGAGGCGCAGCCCAGGGCGAACGCAAGGAGGACGGCGTTCCAGCGCAAGTCGCGTGTCGACCTTCCGACGGCGAGCGGCTCCGCGCCCCCGGCTCGCCGCGTGCGCTGCTCCGAACGGGATCGATCCATGCGAGCAAAGACTGGGCTGTGGGAGGAGCGTGGATCACAACAACGTGCCGCTCGCCGCACGCTTCGAGCCAGCGCCGGCGCCCGAGGGTCGGACGCCGCGGCGCTCGCTCAGACCAGGGCGCGGCCGAGTGTGCGGCCGCCCCCTCGAGTCTGCTTCACTTCGCCGGCGTCGCTTGTTCGTTCTGCACGAAGATGTCGACGCGGCGGTTCTTGCGGCGGTTCTCGTCCGAGCTGTTGGGCGCCACCGGCTCGGAGGGGCCGAAGCCCATCACGACGATGCGGTTCTCAGGGACCTTGTTGGTCGCCAGCAAAGCACCGACCGACACGGCGCGGCTCGCCGAGAGCTCCATGTTGCCGTGCGGGAAGCGCGACTTGGTCTCGGGCTTGACGATCGGCAGGTCGTCGGTGTGGCCGCGGACGAAGACCTTGCCGAAGGGCCGGCTCTGGATGTCCGCGACGACTTCCGCGAGCACGCGCTTGCCGTCGGCGGAGACCTCTGCGGAGCCCAGGCCGAACAGCACCGAGTCCTTGACGCGGTAGACGTAGCCGCCGTCGACTTCGAACTTCGTGACGTCGCCCGGCGCAGCGCCGAGTTCCGCCATCACGGTGCGCAGGCTGGCGATGCGCGCGTCGATGCTCTGCGCGTCGAAGCTCGCGTCGACGGGGTTGTTCATCGTCGCTTCGAGTTGCGCGCGGAGCCGACGGTTCTCGTCTTCGGCGTCCGACAGGCGCCGCTCGAGTTCGATCTTCTGGTTCTGGAAATGCTTCGCGGTGAGCTGCGAATCCTCGAACTGCTCGCGCGTGACGCACGAGGTCGTGAGGAGCAGCGCGGCGCCGGCGATGAGCGCCGGCGCGAAGCCGAGCCCGCGCGCAGCCACGGTGGACGCGCTAGCGGACTTCAAGGAAGGACGAGTGGACGCAGCCTGGCGGTGAATCTGGAACATCGTTGAGAATTCGAGGCGCAGACCAAGGGTCTTGTTCGGGAACGCCCCACGCATGCCCACAGTCCGGTTCGCGACGGCCTCGCTCACGTCGCAGCCCGGGCCGCGGAGCGGCGCATGGGGGCTAGCAGCCCGTTGAAGAAATCAATCGACGCACAACCCGCCCGGATCGCGCCGGCTCGTCGTCGCGAGTTCCTCGCTGAATCCGCGGATTCAGCTCCGGTCCCGCTCCTGGATCCGACGCAACCGGACGACTTCTGCGCTCGAAGCACTTCGTCACCGGACTGCTGGTCGCGCGCCCGCGTCTCGTCGCAAGCGACGATCGACCGCGTGTGCAGCGCTGAGCGGAGATTAGAAAGCCGACGCGCGCGACGCCAGCAATGGCCTCGCGCGCGTCGGGATTTTTAGCTGTTTTTCGCGCAGCCAGCGAAGCTGCGCGCTGTGCGGCGCCTCTCGCTCGAGAACTCGGCGCCGAAACCGAAGCGAGTTCGATCGCGGCCGCCGCTCACACGAGCGCCAAGCGGCTCAGACGTTCACGAACCAGCCGGCGATGCCCTTGGCGACGCTGTTCGCGATGCCGCGCGACAACGCGAGGCAGATCGGCAGGCCCAGAACCAGCACGAGGAACGTGAGGATCATGGCCGTGCGCGCCACGGCGCCTTCGTACGGCTCAGGAATCTCGCGCGGCGCGACGTAGACCGGCTCGTCGTCCTGCGCTTCTTCGGCCTCCTCGAGCGGCGCCTCGGTCACCTCTTCGACAGCCTCTTCGAGGATCGTGTCGGCCTCGGAGATCTCCTCGGTCGCCATGCCGGCGTCGAGGTCGGTGTCGTCTTCGAAGACCAACTCCTCGGCGGCGGGCTGGCCCAGGTCGACGACCTCGCCGCCCGAAAGCTCCGAGCGCAGGTCCTCGACGTCCTTCTTGCGCAGCTTGACCGTCTCTCCGTCACGGAAGGCGCGAATTTCGCCCTCCGAGACCAAGCGCTTGAGCTCTTCTTCCTTCAAGCGCAGCTCGCGCAGCGCTTCCTCGAAGCTCAGGAACTCCTTTTCGGCCACGGCAGATTGACTCCTCGGAGACGGTGGCGTGCGGGGGCACGCGGGGTGGGACGGCAGGTAAGAGACAGGCGCCGGCTGCGGGCCGGCGCGTGATTGGACAGACGCCGCTGGGGGCGGCGGGCGGCGAGTGTAGCGTGCCGGGCAGGGCGGCGTGAGCCCCGACTGCGCCCAGACTCAGCTCCGACTCGAGCTCGACTCGCGGGGGATCAGGGGCGCTTGGCAGGCGTCTGCTCGGGCGACAGATCGGGCGCGGCGGTGTTCGCGGCCTCGTCCGCCTTGATCAGCCCGGCCTGGACGAACTTGCCGAGCACGTCGGCGTAGCCCATCTGCGAGCGGTCGTTGTAGGAGTTCAGCTCCACGTCGAGTTCGATGCGCCGCGCGCCGACGAAACGCACGCCTTGGTTCGAGCCGGTCGAAGTGGCCTGGTAGACGCACAAACGCAGGGTCTGGGTGTCGACCAGGTACAGCACGGACGAACCCGTGACGTCGATGCCGGTGACCGCGATCATGCGCTGGTTCGAATCCGAGGTCGCAGAGCCGCCGATGGCGGGCAGCACCTGGGTGGCCGGCGGCTGCTGCGGCG
The DNA here is from genome assembly GCA_016795325.1 of Planctomycetota bacterium. Classification (GTDB taxonomy): domain Bacteria; phylum Planctomycetota; class UBA1135; order UBA1135; genus WYBT01. Next base: position 222,770 of record JAEUHY010000060.1, on the reverse strand, counting down.
GATTGTTCTGCGCGCTGCGCGCGAAACCGACGGCGGCGAGGCCGGCGCCGACGACGAGGAACGCCGAAGCGCCGAGGCGCGGCGAGCCGCTGAGTTGTTGTTCGTGCTGCATGGGTGTTGGGGCGCGTGGGACGAACGCGCGGGGAAGGATCCTACCTCGCCGCTCGCGCCGCACTACGCGGCGACGTCGGATCACCAGCGCGCGAGCTCGCCGGAGATCTCCTCCACGAGGTCCTTGAGCGTGACCAGGCCCAGCGGCTGGGCCGCCGTGCCGACCAGCGCCGCGCGCTGCCCGTTCAGCTTCAGGCGCGCAAGCGCCCGGTCCAGGGGCGTGTCGGGGGGAAACTCCAGCAGCGGGCGCAGGTGAGCTTCGGCGCGGGGCGGCACGCTGGCGCCGAGCACCTCGAGCTGGTGCACGTAGCCCCGCACGCCCCCCCGCTCGTCGACCACCGGAAGGCGGGAGAAGGGCGAGGCCCCGAGTTGGGCGCGCAGCTCGCTGGGCGTACTCGCGAGGCGCGCCACCTCCACCGAACGCCAGGGCACCATCACCCGCTCGACGCGCCGGCCGCGCAGCTCGAGCACGTTGCGGGCGAGCCGCTCGACCTGCGGGGAAAGTTCGCTGTCGCGTTCGCGCAGCAGGTCGATCACCGCCTCGCGGCCCTTGATGCGCGAGAGCGCCGCCGTGTCGAACCCGGCGAGCTTGGAGACGCCGGTGGTGAGCAGTTGCAGCGGGTAGGCGAGCGGAGCGAGCAGCGCGCGCACGGCGTACACGAACGGCGCGCACCACAGCGTCAACTCCGTGGGGCGACGGCGGAACAGATCCTTGGGGAAGAGCTCGCCGAACAGCAGCATCGGCGGCGTGAGCACGAGCGCGATGCACAGCTCGAGCCAGCTCTCGCCGATGCCCAGCGGCTCGAGGGCGAACTCGGTCACGAAGGTCGCCGCCTGGTGCGTCGCATTGTTCGCGACGAGCAGCGTCGCGAGCAGCCAGGACTCGTGCTGCACGAGGCTGCGCAGCATCCTCGCGGCGCGCCGCCCCGACGACGCCTCGGCATCGAGTTGCGTGCGCGAGAGCGAGTACAGGCCGATCTCCGCGCCGCTCATCAGCGCCGAGAGGAACACGATCAAGGCCAGCAGGAGCAAGGGGGCCAGGAAGGTCACGCGCGAGCCTCCTCGCGGCGCTGCACGCGCGCCTTCACGCGCACGCGACCGACGCGCCGCCGGCGCGTGCTGAGCACTTCGAACTCCAGCGGGCCGGAGCTCACGCGGTCGCCCGTGCGCGGGATGCGCCCGAGCAGAGCCGACACCAGCCCGCCGAGTGTTTCGAACTCGCGCGGCGCAACGCGTCCGCCGAAGAACTCGTTCCACTCGCGGATCGAGAGCCCGCCGTCGACCTCGAACGAGCCGTCGGGGAGCGGCGCCACGGCGCGCTCGGCGAGCTCGCCTTCGACGCGCAGATCGCCGACGAACTCCTCGAAGATGCTCTCGACCGTGACCATCCCCGCGGTGCCGCCCCACTCGTCGACCACCACCGCCTGCGCCACGCCGCGCTCGCGCAGGAACTGCAGCGTGCGCAGCGCGCTCGATACCTCGGGCACGAAGTGGCACGGTTCGATCAGCTTGTCGATCGGGTCGTTCGGCTGCATCAGCAGCGAGCGCACCCGCACGCGTCCGACGATCGCGTCGGGCGCGCCGTCGATCACGATCACCCACGGCGCCTTCTGCTCCACGCCGGCGCGTGCGGCCTCCTCGCGCCCTTCGCCCGAGATGTCGACGAAGAGCATCTCGACGCGCGGCGTCATCAACTCGCGCACGCGCACGTCCTCGAGCTCGACCAGCGCCGCCAGGATCGAGGCCTCGTTCTCGAGCAGCAGCCCCTGTTTCGCGCTGCGTTCGAGCGCCAACGCCAGCGCCTGCGTCGTGACTTCGTCCTCGCTGCGCGCGCTGGGACCCAGCGCCTTGTAGATCCACTCGAGCGCGACGTCGGCCGCGCGTCGAATCGGCGCGACCGACGCGACGAAAACGCTCAGCGGCGGCGCGAGCAAGCGCGCGAGGCGTGCGCTGCCGCGCAGCGCCAGAGTCTTGGGGAGCACCTCGCCGAACAGCACGACGCAGCCGAGGAAGGCCAGGTTGCCGGCCACCTGATGGACCGGGTCGAACTGCGAGAGCCAACTGGCGGCGAAGGCGAAGAACAGCACGTTCACCACCAAGTTGCCCAGCAGGATCCCCACCAGCAGCGCCCGGGGGTGCTCGAGCAACGCACGCGCCTTCGCCCCCGCCTCACGCTCGTCGGCCGGGCCGAGGTTGAACAGGGCCGTCTCCGAGGCGCTGAAGCTGGCGGAGAACACCAGCAGGCCCACCATCACGAACAGCTCGTAGCCCATCGCGCTCGAGCGGCGTCAGGCCGGGGCGGACGCGTGCACGGGGAACAGCATGCGCACATGGAAGCCTTCGCCGGGCGCACTGTCGAGTTCGATTCGACCGCCATGGCCCGTCACGACGTTGTGCACCAGCGCGAGCCCCAGCCCGGTCCCGCGGCCCACGTCCTTGGTCGTGTAGAACAGATCGAGCACTCGGCCGAGCTCCGCGCGCTCCACACCCGGGCCGTTGTCGTGCACCTCGATCGCGACGCAGGCGCCGAGCTGCGGGTCCTGCATGCTGGCGAGCACGACCACCACGCGGCGTTCGGGCTGCGCCGCTCCTTCGAGCGCGTCGAGCGCGTTGACGAGCAGGTTGAGCACTGCCTGTCCGACCTCGTGGGCCTCGACGTCGCACAGCGGCAAGTGCGCGAAATGCTGCGCCGCGCGCTCGTCGGAAGGGTCGATCCGCTCCCCCGCGCGAGTGTGCGCGAGGGCCAGCTCCACCCCGTCGCGTTGCGCGCGATGGCGCACGAGGCTGAGCGCGTCGTGCGCCGGCGCGAACAGCTGCGTCGGCGCGCGCCGCGCCTGGCGCGGTGTGAAGCGCAGCAGCTTCCCGACCGTGTCGCGGATGCGCTCGAGCCCGCCGGAGAGGAGCTGCAGGTACTGCTCGCGCTTGTGCGGAGGCAGGTCGGCGCGTTCGAGCCGCTCGACCGCGTTGAGCAGCCCGCCGAGCGGATTGTTGATCTCGTGCGCGATGCCGGCCGCGAGCTCGCCCGTCGCGGCGAGGCGCCGTTGCGTCATGGCCGCAGCTTCCGCCGCGCGCGCTTTGGCCGTGGCCTGCGCGACCTCGAGCTCGAGGCGCGCGTTGAAGTTGCGCACGTCCGCGACCATGTCGTTGAAGGTCTGCGTGAGCACGCCGAGTTCGTCGAGCCGCCGCGCTTCGACACGCACGTCGAGGTCGCCCGCCGCCACCCGGCGCGCCGCCTGCGTCAGGCGCGACACCGGATCGAGCACGTCGCGCCGCAGCGCGAAGAACAACACGGCGGCGATCGCTGCGGTCGTGCATCCAAGGAGCAGCACGAACGTCCACGCGAGCTGGCGCGTGCGCGTCGCGTCGGGAGCGATGCGGTACCAGCACGCGCCCCACACGCCGGCGCTGGTTTCGATCGGCACCACGCGCCCCCCCGCGATGTCGTCGACCACCGTGCGCAAGCGGATGGCGTGCTCCATCTGCGCGAAGATCGCCGCCGAGTCGAAGCTCGCGTCGCGCTGCGCGGCGCCGATCGGGTTGAGCGCGATGCCCGCCGGTTTCACCGCGCCCTGCGCCGTGCGCACCAGGTTGCGGTCGACCAGCACGGCGTCCTCGAACGCGCTCCAGCCCGACCAGCGCAGCAACGGGGCGGTGCTGAGCCCGCCCTCGGGTTGGATCTGGCTGCGCAGCGTGCTCACCAACTCGCCTCCGCGCTCGATCGCCTCGATGCGGCGCGAACGCGCGAGGCTGTCGCCGAACAGCCAGAACTCGAAGCCCACGGCGACGGCGTGGATCGCGACGATCCACAAGAGCGTGCGTTGGCGGAGCGAGAGCGGCATCGAACGCTAGTCGAGGCGGAACGAAGGAACGACGCGGGGCGCGAGCACCCGCACGCGCTGCACGGCGGGAACTAGCCCGAGCCGGAGAGCTGACTCATGATCGCCATCAGCGGCATGAACAGCGCGACCACGATGAATCCGACGACGACCGCCATGAAGATCAGGATCGCGGGCTCGACGATCTTGAACAAGGCGTCGATGCGGCGGTCCACCGCGACGTCGTACGCGTCGGCGACCTTGAGCAGCATCTTGTCGAGTTCGCCCGTCGCCTCGCCGACGTCGACCATGTTGATCACCAGGTCGTCGAAGGCGCCGCTCTCCCCCATCGGCCGCGCGATGCCTTCGCCCTCGCGCACCGTGCGCCGGATCTGCTCCACGCCGTCGACCAGCACCGCGTTGCTGGTCGTGTCGCGCACGATCGCCAGCGCGTCGAGGTGCGGCACGCCGGCCTCGATCAGGGTGCCGAAGGTGCGGGAAAAGCCCGCGATCATGGACTTCTGGATCAGCGGCCCAAGACCGGGCGAACGCAGCATCCACTTGTGCATGCGGTAGCGGTACGCACCGCCGCGGCGCATCAACGCGATGTGCGCGATGACGAGCAGCACCGGGACCCCGAACACCAGGTACCAGTAGTCGACGACCACGCGCGAGGTGTCGAGCAGCACGCGCGTGATCTGCGGCAGCTCGGCGCCGAACGAATCGAAGATCTCCTCGAAGCGCGGGATGACGAACACGATCACGGCGGAGACGACAACGACGGCGACGAGCGCCACGACCGCCGGGTAGATCAGCGCGCCCTGGATCTTGGAGCGGATCGCGGCGGCCTTCTCGCGGAACACCGCGAGGCGCACCAGGATCTTGTCGAGCACGCCGCCCGCTTCGCCCGCGCGCACCATCGCCGAGTAGAGCCGGTCGAAACACGAGGGATGCTTGGCCAGCGACTCCGAGAGCGTGCCGCCCGCGGACACATCCTCGACCACCGCCTGCAGCACGCCCTTGAACGGGCCCGGGCGCGTCTGGCCCTCGAGAATGGTCAGCGCCTTGACGATCGGGATGCCCGCGCCGCTCAAGGTCGCCAGCTGCGTCGTGAACTCGGTCACCAACTGGGCCGGCACGCTCCCGCCGCGTCCGGCGGCGCGCGTCGGCGCGGCCTCGGTGTCGGAGCGCGCCGGTGCGGCGCTAGGGGTGCGTTGAAGTCGCTTGGCCATGAACCCTGCGGCGGTGTGGGGTGACGAACGGTAACGGCGCGGTGTGCGGCTTGGAACCGGCGATTCGCATCGATCGGATCAGGCCATGGTCTCGCGCAGGACTTCTTCGACCGTGGTGCGGCCCTCGGTGACCGACTGCAGACCGGCCTCGCGCAGCGTGCGCATGCCGCCGGCGATGGCGGCGGCGCGCAACTCCGCGGTCGATCCGCCCGCGAGCACGATCTTGCGCAGCGTGTCGTTCATGATGAGCACTTCGTAGATGCCCTGGCGGCCGCGGTAGCCCGTCTGGTGGCACTGGTCGCAGCCCTTGCCGTAGTAGAAGGTCGCCCCGCGCAGCTTGTCCCCGTCGGGGCCCAGTTCGCGCAGCAGGTCGTCGTCGGGCGTGAACGATTCCTTGCAGTTGCTGCACACGCGCCGCACCAAGCGCTGCGCGACGATCGCCTCGAGCGTCGCCGTGATCATGAACGGCTCGACCCCGATGTCGATCAGGCGCGTGACCGCGCTCGGCGCGTCGTTGGTGTGCAGCGTGGACAGCACGGTGTGCCCCGTGAGCGAAGCCTCGACCGCAGTGGCCGCCGTGTCGCGGTCGCGAATTTCCCCCACCAGGATCTTGTCGGGGTCCTGGCGCAGCATCGTGCGCAACACCTTCGCATAGGTGACGCCGATCTCTTCGTTGATCGGCACCTGCACGATGCCGTCGATGTCGTACTCGACCGGGTCCTCGGCGGTGATGATCTTCACGCCCGGGTCGTTGGCCGACTGGAGCATGGCGTACAGCGTCGTGGTCTTGCCCGAACCCGTCGGACCCGTGATCAAGATGATCCCGTGCGGCAGTTCGACGAGGCGCCGCAGCAAGCTCTCGTCGTCCGGCCGCAGCCCCAGCACGCCGAGGTCGAGTTGCACCGCGGAGCGGTCGAGCACGCGCAGCACGCAGCCCTCGCCAGCGATGCCCGGAAGCGTCGCAACGCGCAGGTCGACCGGTCGGCCGTCGATCGACAGTTCGATGCGGCCGTCCTGCGGCATGCGCGTCTCCGCGATGTCGAGGTCGCTCATCACCTTGATGCGCGCCACCAGCGGCACCGCGAGGTGCGAGGGCGGCGCCTCGATCTCGTACAGCGCGCCGTCGACGCGGTAGCGGATGCGGAAGTCGCCGTCGAACACTTCGAAGTGAACGTCGCTGGCGCGGTCCTTGATCGCGCGGTGCAGGATCGAGTTCAGGAGCCGCACCACGGGCATGCTCGCCGCCGCGGCCGCGGCGTCGGCGCCGCTGGACGCCTTCGCGGCCGCCGCGATGGCGTCCTTGAGCGTGCTCTGCTCGCCGTAGGCCTGGAACACCAACTCGCGCAACTTCTGCGCGTCGCCGATGACTCCGCGGATCTCCAGACCCGTCGTGAAGCGCAGGTCCTCGAGCACCGCCGTGTTGAGCGGATCGCCGATCGCGACGACCAGCGTCTTGCCCTCCACGCGCAGCGGCAGCGCGCCGAAGGCGTGCGCCGTGTCGCCGTCGACGAGCGCGAGCGCGGCCTTCTCGGGTTGCGCACGCGCCAGGTCCACGGTCTCGAGTCCGGACTGTTCGGCGAGCGCCAGCGCGAGGTCGCCGCTCGAGCACGCGCCGAGTTGGACCAGGATCTGACCGATCAAACCGCCGTGTTTGCGCTGCTCGGCCAGGGCTTCCTGGATCTGTCCCTCGCGCACCACGCCGCGCGCCTTGAGGATCTGGCCCAGCGGCCGGCGGCCGACCCCGCCGCCGCCGGAACTCTTGGGAAGCGGACTCACAGCCGCGCCTCGAGGTCCTTGGGATCCTGCGCCGCGTCGAGCGCGACCTCGCGCGAGACGACGTCGCGCTTGACGAGGTCGAGCAGGAAGTCGTCGAGCGTGATCATCCCCATGCGGCGCGAAGTCTGCAGCGTCGACTGGATCTTGTTGGTTTCGTTCTTGCGGATCAGGTTCCCGATCGCGGGCGTCATCAGCATGATCTCGAAGCCCGCGACGCGCCCGCGCTTGTCCTTGCGCGGGAGCAGCACCTGGCTGATCACGGCCACGATCGACACCGAGAGCTGGGCGCGCACCTGCTCCTGCTGGTTGGTCGGGTAGGCGTCGATGATGCGGTCGACGGTGCGCGCGCTGCCGGTCGTGTGCAACGTGCCGAACACCAAGTGACCCGTTTCCGCTGCGGTGATCGCGGCGGAGATCGTGTCGAGGTCGCGCATTTCGCCGAGCAGGATCACGTCGGGGTCCTGACGCAGCGCGCGCCGCAGCGCCTCGGGGAAGCTCGGCACGTCGGCGCCGAGCTCGCGCTGCGTCACCAGGCTCTTCTTGTGGCTGTGGTAGTACTCGATCGGGTCTTCGATCGTGATGATGTGGCGATCGAGGTTCTGGTTGATCCAGTCGATCATCGTCGCCAGCGTGGTCGTCTTGCCCGAGCCGGTCGGCCCGGTGACCAGCACCAGCCCACGCGGCCGGCGCAGCACCTCCTTGGCGGCCTCCGGCAGTCCGATCTGATCGAAGCTGAGCAGGCGGTTGGGAATCAGACGCAGCACGGCCGAATAGCGCCCGCGTTGGCGGAACACGCTGGCGCGGAAGCGGTTGCCGCTCTCGTGCGCGATGCCGAAGTCGGTCGTGCCGACGCGCGCGACTTCGTCCCACTGCGCCTGGGTGCACAGCGCCCGGCACAGTTGTTCGTTCGTCGCGTCGTCGAGCACCGGCGTGCCGGGAATCGAGACCAGTTCGCCCTGGTGGCGAATCACCGGCGGGCGGCCGGGGTTGAGGTGCAGGTCGGAGGCGCCCTTCTCGATCACCACCGCCATCAAGCTCTTGGGGTCCAAGCTCGTTCGTGCTCCGTCGCCGTGGGTTTGACTCAAGTGGGGCTCTAGACGCTGGCGGCGGCGGCGCGCGTGACGCGCAGCACTTCGCTCACGGTGGTTTGTCCGGCGGCGACCTTGCGGGCGCCGTCGGCCAGGAGCGGGCGCAGGCGCCGCGTGGCGAGCGCGGTCGCGCGCACGTCCTCGAGGCTCGCGCCGCGGAAGGTCATCTCGCGCAGGGTCTCGTCGAGTTCCAGCACTTCGAACAGGCCCAGGCGACCGCGGTACCCCGAGCGCTCGCACTCGGGACAGCCGCGCGGCTGGCGGAACTTGCGGCCCGCGAACAGGCGCGGGTCGAGGTCCAGCGCGCGCAGTTCCGCTTCGCTCGGCACGTATTCCTCGGCGCAGTGCCGGCACAGGCGCCGCACCAGGCGCTGCGCCATCACGGCCTGGACCGCGGCGGAGACGAGGAACGGCTTCACGCCCATGTCGATCAAGCGCGTCAGCGCGCTCGGGGCGTCGTTGGTATGCAAGGTCGAGAACACCAGGTGCCCCGTGAGCGAGGCCTGGATCGCGATCTCCGCCGTTTCGACGTCGCGGATTTCGCCGACGAGGATGATGTTCGGCGCCGAGCGCAACATCGCCTTGAGCACGCGCCCGAAGCTGAGCCCGATGCGCGGGTGCACCTGCACCTGGTTGATGCCCGCGATGTGGTACTCGACCGGGTCCTCGGCCGTGATGATCTTCACGTCGGGCCGGTTGAGCTCGCTCAGCGCGGCGTACAGCGTCGTGGTCTTGCCCGAACCCGTCGGCCCGGTCACGAGGACGATCCCGTTGGGCCGCGCGATCACGCGCCGGAACCACTTGTACTCCTCGTCCTCGAAGCCGAGCTCCTTGAGACCGATCAAGCTCGCCGAGCGGTCCAGCAAGCGCATGACCATCGATTCGCCGTGGTTGGTCGGCAGCAGCGAACAGCGCACGTCGATGCTGCGGCCCTTGAGGTCGAGACCGATGCGCCCGTCCTGCGGCTTGCGCTTCTCGGCGATGTCCATCTCCGCCATGATCTTCAGGCGGCTGATCAGCGGGCTCGACAGGTGCGGCGGGTGCTCGGCGACGATGCGCAGCACGCCGTCGACGCGGTAGCGCACGCGCATGACCGAGGGCGTCGGCTCGACGTGGATGTCCGAGGCGCGCAGGTTGAGCGCATCCTGGAACATGCGCGTCACCAGGCGGATGATCGGCGCGTCGTCGCCCTCGTCGGCGGCCTCGGCCTTCATCGACTGCGAGAGCGCCTCCTCCGGCGCCGCGCCGTAGTAGCGCTCGATCGCCTTGCGCAGCGCGCCCTTGGCGGCGATCGCGCAGCCGACGTCCCCGCCGAGTTGGAACTGGAGCTGGTCGACCACGATGCGCTTGAGCGGGTCGTCGATGGCGAAGATCAACTTGCCGTTCGATTCCGCGACGGGCAGCACACCTTGTTCGCGCGCGAACTCCGCAGGGACGCGCTCGAGCACCGCGGGCTTCACCGAGCCCTTGGTCAGGTCGACGATCGGCAGCTTGAGCTGCTTGCCCAGCGCGCGCGCGATCGCGAGCTCGTCGCAGGCGCCCATCCGCACCAGGAGCTCGCCCAGGTCGCCTCCCCCGCGCAGCTGGGACTGGGCCTCTCGCAGCCGGTCGCGCGAAACGGCGCCGAGCGCCACGAGAATCTCTCCCAGGTCTTCGGTCATGGAGGCGGGCGCGGAGTCTACTAGCCGCGCGGCGCGGACGCGCTACGAGTTCAGCGCGCACGAATTGCGCTGGTCAGCATGGAATGCAGCGCGCCCCGCACCAGCTCGCGGGAGCTGGCGCGGGGCGCGAAGTACCAGGCGCGCAGGGCGCTCACGTGGAGCGCGCCGCGAGCGGCATCAACCGCCCTTGGGCGGCGTCACCGGCGCCGGCGCCGGGGCCGGCGGGGTGACCGGAACCGACACGCCCGGACGGCAGACGCCCGAGAAGAGCAGCTGGAGTTCCGGCTTGAGCGGGTGTCCGGTTTCGATGATCAGCCGACCCTGGAACGAGCCGTCGACGCCTTCCGGCAGGCCGTTGAGCGTCAGCTCGATCACCGCCGACTTGTTGTCGGCGGCCGGCTTCACGACGTGCGTGAAGGACGCGGCGTGCGGGAACTCGGGCTTCTGATCGTTGGGGCCCGAGAGGCGCACCTTGATGTCGCTGAAGCTGAAGTTCGGATCGAAGGTCTTGACCGTGAGGCTGCGGCCGACGATCTGTCCCGGGCGCACGAGGCCGAAGGTCAGGTACTGGGGCTCGAAGGAGATCAGACCCTGGACGCGCGCCGTCACCATGACCGTCGCACCGTAGGTCGGCGTCTGACCCGTCGCGGGATCGACCGTGGCGCCGGCCACCGCTTCGTCCGAGCGCAGGTTGATCGGGTAACCCAGGTTGCCCTCACGCGCGCCGGGGCCGAGCTTGACGGTCACCTTCCAACGCGTCGACTTGCCGGCCGCATCGGGATCGATCGGCAGGAGCTCGATCTGCATGCCGTCCGGCTTGGGCTTGTCCTCGAGCGACAGCTTGAAACCGCCCGGCTTCTTGCCGGCCACTTCGAAGGTGCGCTCGGCGCTGTCGGCCACCGACAGATCGTTGAACTGGATCGAGTTGGGGGTGATCGAGAAGTACGTTTCGACCGTCGCGCTGAGCCCCAGGGTCACGATCTGGCGCGGGTCGTTGCAGTAGATGTTGATCTTGCTGGTCGCCTGGCCGTTCTTGTTCTTCGTGTCGAGCTGGGCCTCGAGCGTCAGCTCGCTGCCCGGAGGCAGCGCGTCGCCGAAGTTGTAGGCCACGCGCGAACCGTCGGGCTTGACCACTTCGAGCTTCGCCACGGTGCAACCGCAGGTCGGCTTGGCGCTGGTGATCACCAGGTCCGACTGGCCCGAGCTCTTGAGCCGGAAGGTGTGCGACAACTTCTCGCCCTCGGTGCCGCGGCCGAAGTTGTGCTCGAGCTCGCCGGCCTCCAGGCGCGGGGCCGGTCCCTGCGGGGCGGGCGCCGGCTCGTCCTTCTTCTCCTGCGGGGCGGGCGGACGCTGGAGGTCAGGCCGCTGGTCCTGCGCCGGGGTCACGCCGGCGGGTGCGACACCGACCGGCTGGGTCGTGACGATCGGCGCCGGGCGCTGAGCTTGAGCGAGGGCGTTCGCGCCAGCCACGTCGGAGCACAACGCCACGGCGAGAAGGCCCGTCGGGCACGCGGCGAGCAGGGTTCGGAACAGGTTCGAGTTCATGGTGGAAGTTGGATTGGGCTAGGGAACGAGAGAGTGTACTGAACGCGCAGGCGCAGGTGCGAGCGGATGGCTCGGGTGGCGCAGGACGCGCTCTGGAACGGAACGGGCGGGCGAAGGAACGGGCTCGAACTGCGCTCCGCCGCGCGCGGCGCGACGGGAGCAGAGGCGGGGACAAGAGGTCGCTACGGACGGCGGCGGCCGGTGACGAGCGGACGCTCGAGATCCGCGCCAGTCCGGCGCGGGAAAAAGGAGGCCCGGGTAGGCCGCAGACCTGCCGGGAACGTGGCGCAGGAAATGTTGCGCCCGTGATCCGTGCGCAGGGCGAACGGCGTTGCGTGCGTTAGGGTCTCGCGCCAGGCCGGACACGAGCCGCCGCCCAACGCCACCCCAGCCCAGCCGCCCCCATGCACAACCACGCCTCGAACTGCCTTCGCGGCGGCGCGCTCGCGCTGCTCGCCGCGTTGTGCGGACCGCTGGCCGGCTGCGGAAGCTGCCGCGCCGATCTGCCGCTGATTGCGCGCGCCTCGCTCGAGACCCCGCGCGGGACCGTGGAAGCGTTCGCCGCGTACCTGCGTTCGGGCCTGCACGAATTCGAGTACCGCTGCTTCAGCGTCGACTTCACGCGCCGCAACCAGCTGTCGCTGTTCACGTACGCGGAAGGCCGCGAGGAACTGGCGCGCAAGCAACCTTGGCTGGAACTTTTTGCCCACCCCAAGATCGTTGGCGAGGTTGCTCACGGTGGAGATCGACATGACGTGGATGTGCGCCTGGGAGGCCGTACGTTCCGCGTAAACCTGGTGCGAGAGGAAAGCTTCGAAATCCGCGCCGGCGAGGACACGCTCGCCAGCGACTTGACGCGCCTCGACGAGCGCGTCGCGCTCGAGGCGACGGCGAACGGCAAGTGGGAAGTCGTAGCAAGACTCCCGATCGCAGACGCCGATATCGACCTCTCGAGCGTGAGCGCTGTCGTTCTTCGGAGTGTCTGGAAGATCGACGGCGTGACCCCCTGGCCCGAGCCTGCCCCCACACCCTGACCCCCGCACCATGAAGAGCCGCCCGCGTCGCACCTCGCCCCCCCAACCGACACGGAGCGCTCGCAAGCCGGGCTGGGTCTACCGCTTCGGCGACGGCGCGGCGGACGGCGACCGCAGCATGGGCGAACTGCTCGGAGGCAAGGGGGCGAACCTGGCCGAGATGTGCCGCATGGGGCTGCCCGTGCCGCCGGGCTTCACCCTGTCCACCGAGGTCTGCGCCTACTACTACGCCCACGGCCGGAGCTACCCACGCGGCCTCGCGCAACAGGTGGACGCGGCCTTGGCCGCGCTCGAACGTTCGCTCGGCAAGCGCTTCGGCGCCACGGAGAACCCGCTGCTGGTCTCGGTGCGCTCCGGCGCGCGCGTGTCGATGCCGGGGATGATGGACACGGTCCTCAACCTCGGCCTCAACGACACCACGGTCGAGGCCCTGGCGCGCGCCTCGGGCAACGCGCGCTTCGCGTGGGACGCGTACCGGCGCTTCGTGCAGATGTACGCCGACGTGGTGCTGGGCCTGAAGGCGGTGCACGCCGACGTCTCGCCCTTTTCCGCCGCACTCGACGAGCTCAAGCGCGAGCGCGGGGTGCGCGAGGACACGCAACTGACCGCCGACGACTTGCGCGAGCTCGTGCGACGCTTCAAGGCGCTCGTCGCCGAGCACGGACACAGCTTCCCCGACGATCCGCGCGAACAACTCTGGGGCGCGATCGGCGCGGTGTTCGGCTCGTGGATGAACGATCGGGCCGTTGCGTACCGCGAGATGCACTCGATCCCCAGCTCGTGGGGCACCGCCGTGAGCGTGTGCGCCATGGTCTACGGCAACCTCGGCGACGACTCGGGAACGGGCGTCGCCTTCACCCGCGACCCATCGAACGGCGCCAAGCGCTTCTACGGCGAGTTCCTGATGAATGCGCAGGGCGAGGACGTCGTCGCCGGCCTGCGCACGCCACTGCCGATCGGCGAGTTGGAGCAACGCGACCCGCGTTCGTGGAAGGAGCTGCAGCGCATCCAGCGCCTGCTCGAGAAGCACTACCGCGACATGCAGGACATCGAGTTCACGATCGAGCGCGGGCGGCTGTTCATGCTGCAGTGCCGCTCGGGCAAACGCACCGGACTCGCCGCGGTGCGCATCGCCGTGGACATGGCGCGCGAGCGATTGATCACGCGCGATGAAGCGCTGCTGCGCGTGCCGGCGCAGGCGCTCGAACACCTGCTCAAGCCGGTCTTCGAAGCGCGCGCCCTCGACGCGGCGCGCGGCGACGGACGACTGCTCACCAAGGGACTCAATGCGGGCCCGGGCGCAGCCAGTGGTCGCATCGTGCTGCGCGCCGACGACGCCGAGGATTGGGCGCGCCGGGGCGAGCAAGTGATCCTCGTGCGCCTGGAGACGAGCCCCGAGGACATCCGCGGGATGCAGGCCGCGCAGGGCATCCTCACGGCGCGCGGCGGCATGACGAGCCATGCGGCGCTCGTGGCCCGCCAGATGGGCAAGGTGTGCGTGGCGGGCGCCGCGGAACTGGAGATCGACCTGCGCGAACGCCGTGTGCGCGTCGGCGCGACGACGTTGCGCGAGGGCGACTGGCTGAGCCTGGACGGCACGAGCGGCGAGGTCTTCCAGGGCCGCATCGACACGCAGCCGTCGGAAGTGATGCAGGCCCTGTTCGAAGGCGACGCGAAGGCGCGGCGCGGCGAGTTGTGGCGCGCGTTCGAAGAGCTCATGCGCTGGGCCGACCAGACGCGCGTGCTCGGAGTGCGCGCCAACGCCGACCAGGCCGATCAATGCAAGGTCGCGATCGCCTTCGGCGCCGAAGGCATCGGCCTGTGCCGCACCGAGCACATGTTCTTCGAGGGCGACAAGATCGACTGCGTGCGCGAGATGATCCTCGCGGACACGCGCGAGGACCGTGAGAAGGCGCTCGCCAAGCTGCTGCCGCTGCAGCGCTCGGACTTCGAGAGCATCTTCGAAGAGATGGCGCCGCATCCGTGCACCATCCGCACGCTCGATCCGCCGCTGCACGAATTCCTGCCCCACAGCGAGAGCGCGATCGAGGCGCTCGCGACCAAGCTGCGCATCAGCCCCGAGAAGCTGGCGCACAAGGTCGAGGCGCTGCACGAGCTCAATCCGATGCTCGGGCACCGCGGCTGCCGCTTGGGCATCAGTTATCCGGAGATCACCGCGATGCAGGCGCGCGCGCTGTTCGAAGCGGCCTGCGCCGTGCGCCGGCGGCGGCGCAAGACCGTCAAGCCGGAGATCATGATCCCGCTGGTGGCCACGCCCAAGGAGCTCGAGCTCCAGGCGCGTATCGTGCGCGAAACCGCCGAGCAGGTGTTCCGCGAGCAGGGACTGCGCGTGCCTTACCTAGTCGGCACGATGATCGAGTTGCCGCGCGCCGCCGTGGTCGCCGACCAGATCGCGCAGCACGCGGAGTTCTTCTCGTTCGGCACCAACGACCTGACCCAGACGACCTTCGGGATCAGCCGCGACGACGGCGCGCGCTTCATCCCGCTCTACGTGAGCTCCGAGATCTTCGAGGCAGATCCGTTCGCGACCTTGGATGTCGACGGAGTCGGCGCGCTGATGCGCATCGCAGTCGAGAAGGGCCGCGCAGCCCGCAGCGACCTCAAGCTCGGGATCTGCGGCGAACACGGCGGAGATCCGCGCTCGATCGCCTTCTGCCACGAGCTCGGGCTCGACTACGTCTCGTGCTCTCCGCACCGGCTGCCGATCGCGCGGCTCGCCGCGGCGCAGGCTGCGCTGCGAGCCGGCACGCGTCGCAAGCTGCGGCGCAAGGCGAGCTGACGGCCGCGCTTTCGAGCGCCACAAAGCACAGCGGCGCGCCCTCTCTCGAGAGCGCGCCGCTGTCGCTAGTCAAACGCGCGGCCGTCGACGAGGCTTCACAGCTTGAGCTTGTCCTCTTGCAGGCCGTTCAGCATGCGCACGACCAGTCGCGACACGCGCCGCACCTTGTCGTAGTCGATCTTGTCCGGATCGTCCGTGGGCTTGTGGTAGTCCTGGTGGACGTCGGAGAACAGGAACGCGACCGGGATCTTGAGGTTGCGCGCGAAGTTGGCGTGGTCCGAGCGATCCCAGTACGTGTCGCAGCTCTCGAGCTTGGGGAAGCCCTCGAGCGGCGCGAGGTCCTCGGCGAGCTTGACCAGCCCGTTGTACTCGGCGCGCTTGGCCGTGGGCGTGATCATCAGCTTCTCCGGCGCGTTGCGTCCGACCATGTCGATGTTGAGGTTGCACACCGCGCGGCCCTGACCGGGAAGCCACGGCTTTTCGGTCCAGGCCTTGGAGCCGAACAGGCCCTTTTCTTCGCCGGAAACCCACATCAGCATCACGGAGCGCCGCAGCGGCCCGTGCGTCGCGAGCGCTTCGGCGACAGCGAGCAGCGTCGTCGTGCCCGAGCCGTTGTCGTCGGCGCCGTTGTGGATCTCGCGCTTTTGCCCGCGCCAGCCCACGTGGTCGTAGTGCGCCGAGAGCACGATCACTTCGTCGCGCAGCGCCGGGTCGCTGCCCGGCCAGAAGCCGCACACGTTCTCGCACAGCACCGTGCCGTTGTCGCCGGAGAGCACTCGAGCGTGCGCGAAGCTCGCGGCCAGTTCCGTACCCGGCTTGGGATTGCGCTTGGCGTTGTCGCCGAAGAGTTCAGGAGCGAGCCGCTCGGCGGCACTCGGCGCCAGCCACAGAACGGGCAGGACGCCTTCGCGCTTGTCTTCGCGCGGCCACGACACATCCGCAGCGCGCAGGCGGCGCAACTCGTCGCCGAAGCGCTCCGAGTAGGGCTTGTCGTCGTAGCCCGGCCCCGGCGCCATGAGCACGCCTAGGGCGCCCGCTTCGGTCAAGTTCTTGAGGACGTCGGAGAAGGTCTTGCCGTCGTCGAAGCACAGCGCCCACTTGCCCTTCAGGTCTTTGGGCGCGTCCTTCTCCCGACCACTGCCGCAGAAGACCACCGCGGCGTTGCCCTCGAACGCTGCCAGCGAGCGCGACTGGATGAAGTAGTCGACGCCCAGCGTGAACTCACCCGCCGGGCGCAGCGACGTGCGCGCATACGTTTTCGCCTCGTCGAGCCGCGGCAAGTAGAGCGGATACTCGTAGATGTAGCCGTCCGGTGCGCCGGGCGCGAAACCGAGCCGCTCGAGTCGGGCGCGCAAGAAGCGCGCGGCGATGCGCTGACCGGGGCTGGGCGTGTCGCGGCCCTCGAGCTCGTCGCTGGCGATGAAGAAGATGTCGGCCTTGATGTTCTCGAGGCGGATCGAATCGAGCGCAGCGTCGAGCTTGCCGGTTGCGGCGGCCTTGCGAGCCGCCGCGTCGGTGGCGGCGCCGCTGCGTGCGAGGGCCGACGACGAAGCCGGGAACAGTGCGACCAGGGACAGCGCGAGGAGCGCAAAAGTGCGGCGCATGCGAAGACTCTTCCGTTCGAGTGGGCGCCGAGCCTGGAGGGCGTGAGAGGCCGGGCGAGGACCGCAGATGTTAGGCAGCCGCAGCGAGCGGCGCAGCGCGCTGCACGAGTTTTGCGCAACGCGCGCCGCTCGCTCGCGCGCGCAACCCGCATGCAGCCCCCCGACGGCGCCCTCGGGCGCCGCCAGGCGACCGCAGGAAGCTCAGGTGCCCAGTTCGACGCCGCCGCCCTTGCGCTGCGCGCTCGAGAAAGCGCGCTTGGCGACGGCGAAGAGGTCTTCGCGTTGGCGGATCTTCGCGTGCGGCGTCGCCGCGATGCCGACCGAGAGCGCCAGTTCGTCGCCCATCACGTCGACGAGCTTGCGCTTGCGCACCTCGGCGACGACGCGCTCGGCCATGATCCGCGCGCCGTCCGGGCCCGTGCTCGGCAGGAAGAACAGGAACGAGCTCTGGTCGAAGCGGCCGAGCACGTCGGTATCGCGTGAGGCGGACAGGAAGATGCCCGACAACTCGCGCAGCGTCTGCGTCTCGCACTCGCCGTCGAGACCCACGAGCACGCACGAGAGCGGCTGGCCGAAGCGCGAGGCGCGCTTGAACTCCTCGTCGAGCTTGTAGTTGAGGAACGCGTAGTTGAAGAGGTTTGTCTCGGGGTCGGTGATCGCCGCGACCAAGTGCGTGTCGATCGCGCCGGACATCTCGCGCATCTTGCTGCGCGGGAAGATGGGCTTCTTGGGGGTCTTGGCGCTCTTCGAGCGGCCGCTCGCCGGCAGCGCGGCCTGCGGCTGCGGCGCGCCGATCGCGCGGCGCAGCGCGGCGGCGGTCAACTTGCGCGGCAACACGCCGCTCGCGCCGCAGAACTGCGCGATGCCTTCGGCCAGCTTGGGATCCGCGTCGGTGACGACGAAGGACCGACAACCGGTCTTCCCGATCCACGAGCGGCACAGCTCGTAGACGTTGGAGGCCGAGTTGTTCGCATCGAGGAGCAGCACGTCGCCCGAGTTGGCGCTCGGCGCTCGCGCGCCCGCAGGGGCGTGCGCTTCGAAACGCCAGCCCTCGAGCCCTTCCGCAGCGATGCGCGCCGCGCCCGCCGCAGCGGCGTCCGCGCCAATCCAGCGCAGCGTGTGCGCTGTGGAGTTGGCGGCGCCGCGCGCGCCAGCGCGCTTCCCATTCGTCTTTGCCTTCACCATGGTCGTCGTCTCCGGAGTGTTCGGGGAACGTGGATCGAGAGCGTGAGCACAAGGAATCGGCGCCCCGCCGTCAAGGGCGACCCTGGAAGCCCACGCACAGGCGCTCGCGCGCGCGGCCGCCGACGGGCCTGCGCCTCAGCGCCGGGCGAAGGCGCTCGCCAGCGCACAAAGCGCGCCTTCTTCAGGCGCCGCTCACGCGCCCAACTCGTCGAGCCACTCGCTCGGCACGTCGTAGTTCGAGAACACGTTCTGCACGTCCTCGTTGTCCTCGAGCGTGTCGATGAGTTTGAGCAACTTGCGCGCGTCGTCCTTGTCCGCGACCGGCGTGCGCGACTTGGGTGTGTACTCGAGCGCCGCCGAGAGGAACTTCTCGCCCTTGGCCTCCAGCGCCGCCTTGACCGCGATGAACTCCGTGGCCGCGGCGTAGAGCACTGCGGTCTCGCCTTCGACCTGCACGTCTTCGGCGCCGACTTCGAGCGCCAACTCGGTCAGCGCATCCTCGCTGCGCCCGGAGCGCTCGACGGCGATCACGCTCTTGAAGTCGAACTGGAACAGCACCGAGCCGGGCGCGCCCAGGTTGCCGCCGCCGCGGTCGAAGCAGTACTTGATGTCGGGCGCGGTGCGGTGCCGGTTGTCCGTCAGGCAGGCCACGACCACCGCGACGCCGCCGGGGCCGTAGCCCTCGTAGATGATCTCGACGAAGTCGTCGCCGCTCTTGGCGCCCGTGCCCTTTTCGATCGCGTTCTTGATCGTGTCCTTGGACATGTTCGCCGCACGCGCCTTCTCGATGGCGTACTGCAGCTTGAGGTTGGCCTTCGGATCGCCGCCGCCCTGTCGCGCCGCCGAGATGATCGCGCGCGCAAGCTTCGAGAACACCTTGCCGCGTTTGGCGTCGACCGCGCCCTTGCGGCGCGCAATGTTGGCGGAGTGACTGTGGCCGGCCATGTTGCTGCGGGGAGAGGTGGGACTGCGGAGCCTTGGTTCTCGAGGGGCGCGCGGGCGAGCAAGCCGCGGCGCCCTAGCGGATGGAGCGTTGCGCGCTCAACGGCGCGGCCGCGTTCGGCGCCCGACAGATGTCGCGCGACGACCGCGGCCGTTGGAAGCAGAGGCGCACAGCGTCGGGGCGGAGGCGAGAAGCATCGCCGTCCGCAGGCCGCCGCAGCGCGCTCGGTCGATCAGCGCTTGCTGAACTGGAAGCCGCGGCGAGCACCGCGACGGCCGTACTTCTTGCGCTCCTTCATGCGGCTGTCACGCGTGAGGTGTCCGCCCTGGCGCAGCACGCTGTCGACCGCGGGGTTGACGGTCTTCAGCGCGCGGGCGAGGCCCTGACGCACGGCGTCGGCCTGGCCGTTGACGCCGCCGCCGTCGACGCGGCAGATCACGTCGTACTGCGTGGCGGTCTCGGTCGCCTTGAGCGGCGCGCTGGCGCGCATGCGCTGCTCGAGGACCGGGAAGAACTCCTCCATCGGACGGCCGTTGACGACGAACGCGCCGGCGCCGGGGGTGATGCGAACGCGGGCGACGGCGGTCTTGCGACGGCCCAGGCCCCAGGTGAAGTTGGTCGTGGTCATGGTTGGATTTGGCGGGGACCCAAGTCTCGCGGGGCTGTGCGCCTCGCGACCGTTGGCTCCAAGTCGCTGGAACTCGAGTGCTTGGTGAACCTGCGGTTGGCTGGGAGAGCGGCTACTTCGCCGTCGGCGCTTGCTTGACGGGCTTCTGCGCCGTGTGCGGATGTTCGGCGCCCTTGTAGACCTTGAGTCGGCGCAGCATGTCGTGGCCGAGCTTGGTCTTGGGCAGCATGCGCCGCACGGCGAGCCACACGATGTCCTCGGGGCGCACGGCGCGCACGCGCTCCATCGCGATGTCCTTGCGACCGCCGGCGTAGCCCGTGTAGTGGGCGTACGTCTTGGTGTCCGCCTTGATGCCCGTGGTGCGCGCCTTTTCGGCGTGGATCACCACGACGTGCGCGCCCGTGAGCTGGTTGGCGGTGTAGGTCGGGCGGTCCTTGCCCATCAACTGCATGGCGATCTTGGACGCCATGCGGCCGAGGGTGTGCTCGGAGGCGTCGTAGATCACCCAGCGCTCTTGCGCCTGAGCCGAGCTAACAAAAGTGGACTTCATCGTGGAGAAGCTGGGTCGATCAGCGGTACGGGAGCCGTGCAATGCGGGTCATGAACGCTCGCGCACACGGAGCGTGACTGCGTACAGGACGCAGCCTCCGCGCCGGTATGGCGTCGAGCGGGCGGAAAAGAGTAGCGGCGGGCCGAGGGCCTCGCAACAGGTTGCAAGCACCGAAGTCCCGCGGACCGCGCGACTTCACTCCCCGATCCAGCGCACCCAGGTCGCCGCGCCGCCGCTCGGCGCGGCGGATTCCCAGTGTCCAAGCAGAACGGTGACGCCGAGCGGGAGTCCGGGCTGAAGCCACCCCGGCGGCGGCGGGGTGTCCTGCGCGTTGCCGGCCCAGGCCGTGCCGGCCGGCCAGGTGTCCATGAACTCCCAGTCCCCGTCCGGCGAACGCCGCCAGACCGGGGAGAGCAGCCCCCACTCGTTGTGCTCGGCGGCGAGCCGGCGAGCGTCGAGCGGGAAGGCGCGGGTGGCGCGCAGCACGGCGCCGGCGCTCACCAGCCGCACGGAAGGCGAGCCTCGTGCCGCCCGCACCGTCACCGGCGCCGACGCCGGAACGCTGCTCCACAGGAGATCGTCCACGCGAGCTTCCGGCAGTTCGTCGCGCGCGAGTTCGACGAGCACCGCCCGCGCGCTGCGGCCGTCGACCTCGACCACCTTCAACCCGGCCGCCGGAACAGGTTGGAGCAGCACGAGCGTTCCTGCGCCGGCGACGGAGCACGCGCTGACGACGGCGGCGGCCCACAGGCGGCGGCGCAGCGCCAGCGCGAGCAAAGCGCCGGAACTCGCGAGCGCGACCGCGGCGAACGGCGCTCGCGGCCCCTCCCGCGCGGGCAAGCCGAGCGGCGGGCGGCTGCGCAGCGCCATCGGAGTGGCGCCCCACGCTGCGGAGCGCGCCGCGGCGGAGCTCTCGTCCCAACCGACGACACGCGCGTTGCCGGCGCCGCTCAGGCGCAACTCGGGCTCGACGGCGCGCTCCGCAGTCCCGGAGAGCGCGAGCGGCGCCTCCATGGTCCAGCGTTCCCCGGCCGACACGCCGCCTTCCAGCTCGAAGCTCGCGCTGCGCCCAGCGTCCACGCTCACGCGCTCGAGCGGCCCGACGACGTCGACCCGCAGCAGCGCGAAGCGGTCCGCACCGGCGGCCGCGGGGCCGCTCGCGAGCGCGAACAGCAGCACAGCACTAGCCAACATGGTTCACCAGGAACGCCGTCCGCGTGAAGCGGTTCGCCGCTGCACGCAACACGCGCGCGTTTTCGTCCGGACACGTCGCGCCGCAGCGCTGTGGCGCCAACCGACAGCAGCTGCGCGGCGCAGCGCTCGGACGCCGGCTTGCCCTCGCTGCCGCCAAGAACGGCGAACTACGATCCATCGCTAGCCTCGGCGCCCGACGCAGCGCCGCGAGAGACACCGTCGGACGCCGCCTTCCGCAGCGAGACTTTCGCGATGCGCGCGGCGACGAGCAGCGCTGCGCTCGGAAGCAGACACGCACTCCACACGTCATCGGAGACGGCGCCGTGCGCACCGAGCGGCGAGGCGCCGACCAACGTGGCGAGCGGACTCACACGCGTGAGCACCTCGGGGAGCCAATGCTCGCCGCCGTCGCCGGCAGCGCGGAGCGCCAGCGCGACGAGCGGTCCGGCGCCGGCGAACGCGCTCCAGACCCCGAGCCAGCGCTCGCCGCGACCCGCAAGCACGCTCGCCGTCGCGGAGGCGCCGAGCGCGGCCGTCCACACCAGCGCGGCAAGCGCCAGAGGGAGCAGTCGCTCGAGCGAGACTCCTGCGCTGCGATCGGCCGCAACGGCCAGGGCCAGCTGCGGAACGGACACGGCCAACAGCGCGAGTGCGCAGCGCGAGGGACGCTCCGCGAGCGCAGCCGTGAGCGGCGCGAGGGCCACCCACACCGCGCCGACCAGCGCCGCGCTCGACAACGTCGTCAGGTCGAGCGCCAAGACGCCCGCGCTCAGCGCGGTGGCCAATGCAGCGGCCAACACGGCGGCCGACATGGGGTTCAGCGCGCGACGCCCGTCGCGTCCGGCAACCCGCCGCGCGGGAGCAACTCGGGTTGGTCCCAGCGCAGGTCGACCAGTTCCCAGTCGAGGTGCTCGGGGCCCTCGTCGAGCCGGCGCAGCGCGAGCGAGAGCGAAAGGCACTTGCGCACGACGGGCAACTCACCGGGTTCGTCCAGGTGCGGGGCCCGGCCGAAGTACGCGCGCCGACCGCCCTCGAACCACAACACGACGCCCGGATGTTCGACGCTGGCCGCGCGCGATTCGCGCGTGTCGATCACGATGCGTCCCAACCGAATCCAGTCGTCGGGCTGCAAGCCCTTGGCCAGGACGCGCGCCACCGACAAGCCGTCGAGCCAACGCTCGTCCTGGAGCCACGCGCCGGTTTCGAGTTCGGCCCGCGCCGTCTCCCCGGCGCCGATCAACGGGTAGTAGCCGTACGCCCGACCGGGCGGCGCGCTCCACTCGCCGGGGAGCACAACGCCTTCGCTCGACACGAGCGCAAACCCGTCGCCGGTGCGCACGCAGGCGACCGGTTCGCGCCAGCGCACCTGCAGCCGCACTCCGTCGGGCCACAGCACGCGCACTTCTCCGACCTCGGCCACGAACGGCAGCGCCGCAAGGGTTTCCCGAATGACCACGAGCGTCGCCGGATCGTCGGCGTTCATTTCGGGCAGCGCGGCCAAGGCCTGCTCGAGTGCCGGGCCCCAGCGCGGGTCCACCCACCCCGGTCCCGAGTCCACGCGCACGGCGCGCAGGTCCAGGCGCGTGAAGCGCGCCGCCTCGACGTCGCGCGCGATGACGATCAGGAACCAGGCGATGGCGACGACCGACGCGAGCAACGCAACGAGGCCCAGGCGGGAGCCCACGCCACCGTCCTCGTGGGCCGCAGCTTGCTCGCCGGGAAGCGCTCCGGCCGCGCCGGCAAGTGATCCTTCCGCCGCCACTGCGCCTGGAGGGCGCGGCGAGGTGTCCGCGGACGAGAGCTTCAGCGGCGTTGTTCCGCTGTCCACCGCGCCCAAGCCCGTGTCCACGTCATCGGCGGCGCCGCGCGCGGGCGCGCTGCGTGCCACAAGGGACGGGCCGTCACCTGTCGCGTGGTCGGTCATGGTTGCCTCGAGTCCGTCGGGGCGACGCTCCGCGCGGAAGCGTCAACGCCAACGTTTCCACAAGGCGACTAGTTGACCGAACGCGTCGCCACCAAGTTCGCCGCGTCGAGCGTCGCCCCGCTGTTCGGCCGGCGCGAGGCCTCTTCGATGAACAGGTCGATGACGGTCTGGATCTCCACCACCTCGTCGCGCGAGAGGCTGACGGTCTTCGAGCTCGACTGCGCGTGCAGTTCGTGGCTGAGCAGGCGCGAGACCAGCTTGAGGCTGGCGAGCGAGCGCTGCAGTTGAGCTTGCATCTTCGCGGGGCTGAGGGCTTCCATGGCGAACGGTCTTTCGTCGTGAGGCGCGGCTTCGCCACGGCGCGCAACGGCGCGTGGGAAGACTCGTGGCGTGGGTCGGTCGCGACGGAAACGAGCCTCGCGCACGCGGCGCGGAGAACTCGAACGCAACGCCCTCGGCGCGCGCTCCGTCGACGCGCCTCTAAATACGGGATACGCTCGCTGCGCTCAAGCGCGCGTGCGCCATTCCGGCGCGGCGCGTGCGCGACGATCCCTTCATGCACACCGATTCGATGGAGCGCCCGGCGCGGCGTTGGAAGGGTTTCGAGCTCAGCCCATTCCAGGTGCGCGCGGTGGAGGCGCTCGAAGCGGGCAAGAATGTGCTCGTCGGCGCGCCGACAGGCGCGGGCAAGACGCTCGTCGCCGAGTACGCGATCGAACGCGCGCTGCAGGCGGGCAAACGCTGCGTCTACACCTCGCCCATCAAGGCGCTCTCGAACCAGAAGTACCGCGATTTCAAGCACGCCGGGCTCGACGTGGGCCTGCTCACCGGCGACGTCACGATCCAGCCGCGCGCCCAGGTGCTGATCATGACCACGGAGATCCTGCGCAACGAGATCTTCGAGAGCCCCGAACAACTCGCCGACGTCGAGTTCGCCGTGTTCGACGAGGTGCACTACCTCGACGACTCCGAACGCGGCTCGGTGTGGGAGGAGTCGCTGATCTTCGCGCCGCCGCGCATGCGCCTGGTGTGCCTCTCGGCGACGGTGCCGAACATCTTCGAGCTGGGGCGCTGGCTGGAGCAGATCCGCGAGCACGAAATCGAGGTCGTCGAGACGCAGGCGCGGCCCGTGCCCCTGCACCATTTCGTGTGGAACGGTCAGCGTGTGCTCGAACTCAAGGAGGTCGCCCGCCAGTCCGAGCGCGCGCGCGGCGGAAGCGGGCGCGGCAAGCGCAAGCGCGGCGACGAGGAGCGCTCCGATCCGGCGCGCGCGACCGAGCGGCTGCTCGACGTGCTCGAACACGAGCGCTCGCTCCCGGCGCTCGTGTTCTGCTTCAGCCGCAAGGACTGCGAACGGCTCGCACGCCGCAACGCCCAGCGCGACCTGCTCGAACCCGCCGAGCGCGACCGCATGGACGAGCTGCAGCGCGAGCTCCTGGCGACCTTCCAGCTTCCGCCCGCGACGCTGGGCGGCGAAATCCTCGCCATGGGCCGCCGCGGGATCGGCTACCACCACGCCGGGCTGCTGCCGACCGACAAGGAACTGGTCGAGCGCATGTTCACGTCGGGGCTGCTCAAGCTCCTGTTCACGACCGAGACCTTCGCGCTCGGAATCAACATGCCGGCGCGTGCGGTGGTGTTCCACTCGCTGGCCAAGTTCGACGGGGTGTCGGTCGACTGGCTGCGCAGCCGCGAGTACCAGCAGATGGCCGGCCGCGCCGGTCGGCAGGGAATCGACGACGAGGGACTGGTGTACTCGGTGCTCGACCAGCGCGATCTCACGCGCGCGCCGCTCGAGCGCATCATGCGCGGCGCGCCGGAGCCGGTGATGAGCCGCTTCCTGCTCTCGTACTCGAGCCTGCTGCACCTCACGACGCGCCTGGGCCGTGAACGCGTCTACACGGCCTGGGAGAAGTCCTTCAACCAGTTCCAGAGTCGTTCGGGCTCGCCCAAGGCCCAAGAGCGCAACCGACGCCGCCAGCGGGCGTGGGTCGACGGTCACCTGGCGGTGCTCGACGAGCTGCACTACTTCGAGACGCCCTCGACGCTCACCGCGCGCGGCAAGATCGCCGCCGGGCTCGCGGGCTTCGAGTTGCAGGTCACCGAGCTGCTCTTCCGCGGGGCGCTCGAGACGCTCTCTCCCGTCGCGCTCGCCGTGGTGTTCGTCGCCTTGATCCACCAGGAGCGCCGCCGCACGCCGACGCACGTGCCCAACACGCTGTTCGGCAACCAGCGCCGCCACGTCGTCGATTGCCTGTCCCACGCGGCACGCCTGGAATTCGAACACGGGATTCCCGCGCCGATGAAGCTGCCCGACTGGGGGCTGACCGAAGCCGTGGTCGCCTGGTGCGAAGGCGCCAGCATGGAGCAGATGGCCGACACGACGGCGGCGAGCCTGGGCGACGTCGTGCGAGCGTTCCGCATGGGCATCCAATTGATGCGCCAGACGCGCCACGCGATCGACCCGAGCTGGGACCTGCGCGAGCGCTTGGCGGACGCGGCCAACCTGCTCAACCGCGACGAAGTCGACGCGCGCGCGCAGCTCGAAGTCGGCTGAAGCCCGACGGGCGAGCGCGAATTTTTGGGACGGCGATCGGTTGCCGCCTCCTGCGTCCCCACTACAGTAAGAAGCAAGTTCCGCGATCGCTGGAGGCGTGTTTGCCCCCCCGGTCCCCCATGGCGCGCGTCGCCGTCGGGACCGCGGAGTGCAGGACGCGCAGCCGACGGCGCGGAGCGTCGTATTGGTGCGCTCTGCCACCGCGTGGTCGAGCGGGGAGCTGGTCCGGAGCGCGGCGCGGCCGCGGAATGGCGTTAGCCCCCCGCGCGAACGCCGGCCGGCCGACGCCCCAGCGCGAGATCGACTCAGCACGCGCGCGTGCCGGTCGGAGCGAGCCCGAGCGGCCGCCGACCCGTCCGCCGCGCCGCCTCCCCCGCCCCTCTCCAACGTCGCACTCCGTCGGCCCAGCTCGGCGCTCAACGCCGCGCGGTCGCATCCAACCGCACATGTCCTCGAAGATCGCCTTCGCCACGACTGCGCTCTTGGTGCTCGTCTGCCCCGCGCTCGCTCGCTCCGCCGCCGCCCCGCAAGGCGCCGCCGGTTCCCGGCCGCAGCCGGCCGCGAGTTCGGCCCTGGACGCCGCGCCTGCGCAGCCGCGCACGAACGCTGGGGAGCGCATCGAACTGCCCGCATCCGACGACAAGCGCACGGTGGTGGCCTCCTTCTGGGCGCCCAAACAGGCCGCGGGGCAGCAGGCTGGACAGACCGCGCCGGGCGTGGTGCTCGTCCACCAGCCGGGCGGCAAACGCGACGACTTGGTCGAAGTGGCGACCCGTCTGCACAAGCAGGGCTTCGCCGTGCTGGCGATCGACCTGCGCGCCCACGGCGAGAGCGTCGGCAAGGACAAGCCCTGGGAGCAACTGAACGAAGAGGAGCGCACGCGCACCTGGGCCTTCGCGCTGCGCGACCTGCGGGGAGCCGCGACTTGGCTCGGCAAGCAGACCGGTGTGCACTCCTCGAACGTGTCGCTGCTGGGTGATCGCGCCGGTTGCACGTTGGTCGTGCGCCACGCCACGCGCGACGAGAACGTCCGCGCGCTGGTGCTGCTCGACCCGCCGCGCGAGCAGTTGGGCTTCAACCTCGCCAAGGATGTCGAGGTCCTCGCGGGCCTGCCGACGCTGATCGCGGCGAGCAAGGACACGCAGGGCAGCGCGCAGGCCATCGCCGACGACGGGGCCAAGGCCAACGACGGTTTGAAGTACGTGGAGGTGGCCGTGTTCAAGGGCGTGGCGCCGATCACTCCCCCGGAATTCGACAAGGCGCTCACGGCGCAGATCGCGAAGTTCCTGGCGGACAAGGCGCTGCCCAAGAAGGCCAAGTAGCGTCGGCGGCGTAGGGACCGCCGACTTCGAGGCCCCACGGAGGAGCGACGGCCGCTCCGCGAGCGCCGGGACGAGCCCCACGCGGCGCAGCGGTGAATTCTGCGTGCTTTGTGCGCCGCGGCGCTCGCGCGGCACGCTTGGGCGGACGCGCGCGGGCCGTAGACTTGCTCGGCTGGTTGCACGCGGGATGCGTCGCGCCGCGCCCCTCGCCATGCCGTCCCCCGTCCGTCAGTTCGTCCGGGCCCTGTTGCCGCCGCCGGCGCGGGCCGCGGCGCGCCACCTCGCGGACGCCGCCAACACCGAGTGGCACCGCCTCACGGCGCGCCGCCGGATCCGCGAGCGGCTCGAAACGCTGCGCCGCGTGCCGCGCGGACTGCACGTCGAAGGCACCAACATCTGCAACGCGCGCTGCGTCTTCTGCGCCTACCCGCAGATGGAGCGCAAGAAGCAGACGATGTCGATGGAGAGCTTCACGCGCGTCGTGCAGCAGTACCTCGACATGGGCGGCCACCACGTGTCGCTCACTCCGATCGTCGGCGATCCGTTCGTCGACAAACACGTCTTCGAGCGGCTCGACCACTTGATGTCGCTCGAGCAAGTGCGCGGGATCAGCTTCTACACGAACGCGATCCTGATGAGCCCCGAGAAGAGCGAGCGCTTGATGCGCTACGCCTCGAAGCTCCACGTGCACGTCTCCTGGGGCGGCTTCGACCGCGAGACTTGGAACACGATCATGGGCGTCGAGAAGTTCGAGGCCGCGCGCGACGCGGTGCTCGCCTTCCTCGGAACCGTGGAGCGCACGCAGACGAAGATCCGCTTCACGCTCGCGTTGCGCTGCCCCGCTTCGAACTGCGTGGGCGAGTTGTGGCGGCAACTCGACGCCTACCGCAAGCGCGGGCTGGTCGAGATCGCGGGGATGAGCGACTACGACTCGTGGGCCGGGAAGATCGAGGCCCAGGCGCTCGAGAAGGTCGGCCTGGCGCCGCGCAAGATGCCCTACAAGCGCGGCGCGTGCGAACTGCTCTTCACCAAGCCGGTGATCCTCGCGGATGGGCGCGTGAACGCCTGCGCCTGCCGCGACGTCGAAGCGGAGTTGATCGTGGGCAACGTCAACGACAAGCCGCTGAAGGAGATCTGGGCCGGCCGCGAGATCACGGAGTTGATCGAACGCCATGAACGCGGCGACTACCCCGACGTGTGCAAGCGCTGCACCTACTTCGTGAGCGTCTACAACTCGCGCAAATCGCGCACGTTCGCCGCCGACGGCAAGCTCGCGGGCAACTGGGCCGAGGACTAGGCGCGGCATGGATGCGGCAACGTCGACGGTCCGGCCCGAGCGCGATGTTGCTCACTCCCCGCGGTTGCACGCGCGGGGGCGCGCCCCGACGCGCTGGTCGATCGCGCTCGCCCTGCAGTTCGTCGTGGTCGGTCTGCCGATCGCGGCGAACTACGGCGAGAGCATTCGCCCACTCGTCGAGCCGAGCCCGGAGTGGGCTCCGAGGATCAGCGCGCTGAGGCTCACGGGCGCGTGCGTTGGCGCGGAGGCGGTCGTGCTCGCCATGCGCAGCATGAGTTGGGAAGGCCAAAGGACTCGGACGGTGCGACGGTGAAGAACTTTGCGCTCGCGCTGGTCCTCGCGCTCACCACCACGACCCTCGCGGACGATCCCGCGCGGCTGGCGCAGAACTACGCCGAAGCAGTCGACGAGCTCAACGCGAAACACGCCAAGGCGCCGGGCAAGAAGCGCGAGGACGAGCTCGAGAAGCAGCTCCCCGCGACTGCGCGCAAGGCGTTCGACGCGCTGCTGCGAGTCAAGGCCCACGACGAACTGAGCGGCGCGCTCGAGCGCGCGGCGTTGGCGGCCATCGAGCTGGATCTCGAGCGCGACTTCGCCGCGGCGCGCGAACGCCTGCTCGCCCTCGACGCGCCCGCGGCCGAGCGCCTCGGCGTGCTCGTCTCGCGCGAACGCTTCTGCGTGCGCGGCGTCGGCGGACTCGACGCGAAGTACTGCGAACACCTCGCCGATGTGTTCGAAGCTGTTCTCGAGGCCTACGACGAGCTGTGGAGCTTCGCGGAGTACAGCAAGGTGCCCGGCAAGAAGCTGCGCCTGTTCGTGCACCTCGAGCCGAAGATCGAGCGGCCGCCGCACTTCGCGCCGCAGTTTCCCTACCACTCGCAGATCGACTTCCCGGTCGCCGATGCGACGGCCTTCAGCTCCCCCACGGCGGACGGCGAGTTCCTGTTCTACGGACTGTGCCACGAGTTGGGTCACGTCGTGGCGATGTGGGGCGACCGCACCGACGAAGCCGATCACCACAGCTGGGCGCACTACACCGGAGTCGCGGCCGTCGAAGCGCTGGCCGCAGACAAGCGCCACGCCAAACTCGTGAGCGAGCTGCGCGACGTGCGCTGGCGTTCGCTCGCGAAGGAACGTGAGGCCGCCGCGGGCCGCAGGTGCGGTTGGAAGGACTACGAAAGCAGCATGGCGCTGTGGATCGCGTTGCACGACGCCGTGGGCTCACGCGCCATCGGCGCCGCACTCAACGCCATCGACGCCGCGGACCAGACGCTGCGCGTGGGTCGCGTGCGCTACTACTCGCGCGAGCGCTTCGAAAAAGAGGTGCTCGCTCAGGCGCGCGACGAGCGTCAGCGCGCCGCGCTGCGCACGCTGTTCGCCGGCGATTGAGCGGCGGCCGCGGCGCGCTCGGCCTCCGCGGCCAGAAACCCGAACGCGAACGGATTCTCGCTCGCGAGCACTTGGTCGAGGATCTCCCGTGAGCGCGCGGCCTGGCCTTCGAACGCATGCCACTGCGCCGCGCCGAAGCCACATGTCGCGAACTCGACGCCTCCGCGGGCGCGGGCGCGTTCGAACACCTCGTCGAGCGACATCTCGCCCAAGTAGCCGCGGCACAGTTCGAAGTAGCCGCGGTACTCCGCCACGTCGCCGATCGATCGCACCGCTTCGAGCGACTGCGCCGCTTGCTCGTGTTTGCCCTGCTTGCGCAGCGACAGGTAGAGCCAGTGCGTCGCGGAGCACTGGTTGTCGGCGTTGCGGGCGGCCGCGAACGCGTCGCGGAAGGCCGTCTCCGCGCTCGACCACTCACCCAACAGGAAGTGCGCCAGCCCCAGGTGGTAGTGGATGTTCGACTGCAGCGTCTCGAGCGGAATCCCGCTCTTGTTCGGCATGCCGTCGGGCTCGACCTCGTCGGGCTTGCCGCGCACGAGCTGCGCCGCGCGCTCGAGATCGGCGAGGGCGAGCTCGAATTCGCGCACGCTGATGTAGCGATGGCCGCGGTGGCGCAACATGCGTGCGTCGCCCGGGTGCTGCGCCACACCGATCGTGAAGGTGTCGAGCGCCTCGCGCATGCGTCCGAGATAACCCAGGCGTCGGCCGACCCAGATCAGCGCATCGGGGTCGCCGGGCGTCGCGTCCCAGGCGCGCCGGGCGGCGTCGAGCGCTGCGCTCCGCTTGGCCAGTTCGAGCGAGGAGAGCGCCGGTGCGTACAAGGCTTGCCCCGCGAGGGTGCGCGCCTGTGCGCCCACGGGCAGGTCCACACTTCGTGTCGCCGGACGCGCAGCGGCGCGCCGGGGCGGAGCGGGAGTCGCGGCGCAGGCCGCGAACAAGAACGTGAGGGCGACGCCGAGGTGGAGTTTGTTCATGGCGGTGCGGGTGACGCGCATCGTACTGAGCCACGGCGCGCCCCTGGGCGCCCGCCCACGAGCCGCCCGGGCCGCCGACGTCGGAAACTTCTTCCTGGCGCAGCAACGGTCTTCGGTCGCGCAGTCGGATCCGCCGATAGCGGTGGCGTCCCCGCCCCGGCGTCCCGCTGTGAAGCACCTCCCCAGAGCCTGCCTGTTCGTCTCCGTCGCCGCGAGCCCAGCGCTCGCCGTCGGCGATGCACGCGATGACATCCGGGATCTCAGCCTCGAGGAGCTGATGAACGTCGAGGTCACCGTCGCCTCGCGTTCCGCGCAGCCGCTCTCGAAGTCCCCCGCCGCCGTGTACGTCATCACGGGCGACGAGATCCGACGCGCCGGCCACAGCTCCATTCAGGAGGCGCTGCGCATGGTGCCTGGAATGCTGGTCGGAAACTGGCAGACCAACACCTGGGACGTCACCGCGCGCGGCTTCACGAGCGGTTTCAACAACAACATGTTGATCCTGATCGACGGGATCAACGTGTACGACCTGTTCAGCTCCGAAGGCGTGCGCTGGCAGACGCAACTGATCGACGTCGAAGAGATCGATCGCATCGAAGTGGTGCGCGGGCCGGGCGCCGCGTTGTGGGGCCAGAACGCCGTCAACGGCGTGGTGCACGTCATCACCAAGAAGGCGTCCGAAACCCAGGGCCTGAAAGCGCGCGCGTTGATCGGCGACGAGCAGCGCCAGGGACACGTGCGCTACGGCGCGAGTTGGGGCGAGGACGCTTTCGTGCGCGTCTGGGGCCTGGGGCAGGACCGCGACGCGTTGCTGGGCTTCGCGCCGGACAGCAGCGACACGAACTTCCAGGACTCCGAGCTCTACAAGGCCGGTTTCCGCGGCGATTTCGGCCTGGATGGAGGCGCGACGCTCACGCTGCTCTCGCAGGCCTACGTCGGCCGCCTCGGCGAGCAGTACGACATCGGCTTCCCGAGCGCGCCGTTCTTCCAGACCGTGACGGACGACACGCCGGAGAACGGCGGCTCGCTCGCCCTGGCCTGGAACCGGCCGCGCGACGACGGCGGCGCCGACCGCGTCGTGACGAGCTACCAACGCAGCAACCTGCGCCAGGTGGACTTCCAATCCGGGCAGGACATCGTCGACCTCGACTGGCAGCGCATTCTCCCGCTGAGCGAGCAGCACACGCTCACCTTCGGGCTGGGCTACCGCATGGTCTCGTCTTCGCTCGACGGCGACTTCGCCTACGCGTTCCGGCCCGTGAACAGCACGATCGGCAGCCTGCGCGCGT
Source organism: Planctomycetota bacterium (assembly GCA_016795325.1). Lineage (GTDB taxonomy): Bacteria > Planctomycetota > UBA1135 > UBA1135 > WYBT01. The sequence continues at coordinate 190,852 of JAEUHY010000060.1, read as the reverse complement.
TCGCGCTCGACAAGTGGACGATCCCCTCGCTCGACCTCGAGTTGGTCGCCGGAGCGGAGGCGGAATACAACGACATCACCGGCGCGGAAGTGCAACCCACCGCCCGCGCGCTGTGGGCGCCGAACGCCGAGCACGCGCTGTGGGCCTCGATCTCGCGCGCGGTCCGCATCCCCTCGTTGATCGAGATCTACCGCTTCAACCAGTTCGTCGACCCGCAGAATCCCACCGACGTGTTCCTCGACGTCGGCAACGAGAATTTGGACGCCGAAGAGCTGCTCGCCGTCGAACTGGGCTGGCGCGTGCGCCCCAGTGAGTCGGTCGCACTCGATTTCGCCGCCTTCTACAACGATCTGGATTCGCTGGTCACGCGCGAGTTGTTGCCGCCCTTCACCCAGGGCCCGAACACGTTTTTCCCGCAGGGTTTCGCCAATCTCGGCAGCGCGCAGGCGTGGGGCTGGGAAGTGGCGCTCGACGCCGTGTTGAGCGAGCGTTGGCGCGTGCGCGCGGCCTTCGCGCGCTACGGACAGGACAGCGAAGTCGATCCGACCAGCAGCGACGTGGGTTTCCCCTCCGGCGAAAACCTCACGCCCGAGCACATCGCCAACGTGCGCTCGTACTTCGACCTCGGCCAGAATTGGGAGTTCGACGCGGCGCTCTACTACGTCGACCGAATGCCCGCCGCGGGAACGCCTTCGTACCTGCGCACCGACCTGCGCCTGGGCTATGCGCCGACTCCCGACTGGCGCCTGACGATCGGCGTGCAGAACGCCGCCGACCCCGACCACCCGGAGAACGGCGGCTTCCGCGTGGAGCGCAACGTGTGGGTCGGGCTCAGTTTCGGCCGCTGAGCCCGGGCGGCCGCGTCCGCGATCGTTGCGGCCCCAAGCAACAAAGCGCGATCCTACGGCCGAAAAATGCCCCTCCGCAATCGGGCGTACGCGCTTTGGTGAGCGTGAGGGCTATACTCGCGAGGTGAAGCTCGTCGACCGAACTCTCGCAGGAATCCTGCTCGCCCACCTCAGCGTGAGCTGCGCTCCCCAGGCGCAGGCGCCGGGGCGCACGGTGGTGCTCATCAGCCTCGACACGCTGCGCGCCGAGCGGCTGGGCGTGTACGGCAACAGCGCGGACGTCTCGCCGTCGATCGACGCGCTGGCCCGCGACTCCGTGGTGTTCGATCGCGCGCTGACGGTCGCCCCGTGGACGCTGCCGTCCCACATGACCATGCTCACCGGCCTCGACCCGGTGGCGCACGGCGTCGAGACGCCCACGACCAAGCTCTCTCCCAAGATCCGCACCGTCCAGCAGGTCTTCGCGGAGAACGGCTTCGCAACCGCGGCGTTCACCTCCGGAGGGTTTGCGGGCCCGGGCTGGGGCCTGGAGAGGGGTTTCGACACCTTCGACCCGGCGACGAATAACGATCCCATGCAACTGGGGTTCTCGCGCTACCTCGACTCCGCCGTCGCGTGGATGGAATCGAATCGCGACAAGCCCTACTTCCTGTTCCTCCACAGCTTCGACGCCCACGCGCCCTACGACGCCGCGGATCCGCAGTCGGTCGAGAAGTTCAAATCGCGCTCGGTCGAACCCGATGCGCGCGACCACGAGTTGCACCGTTCGACGTACACGCGCTATGCGCGGGCGATGCGCTTCGATCGCTACACGCGCATCGACGAGGTCCTGCGCGACTACGACGCCGGTGTGCACGACGCCGACCGCGGCGTGGGTCGCGTGATCGAGACGCTCAAGCGCACCGGCCGCTACGACGACGCGTTGATCGTCGTGCTCTCCGACCACGGCGAGTCGTTCTACGATCACGGGTTGTGGATCGGACACGGCCTCGAACTCACGGACAGCGCGTTGCGAGTGCCCTTCATTGCCAAACTTCCGCGGGCCGAGTCCGCCGGACGCCGCATCGCGACTCTGGTCGATCTTGTCGACTTGGCGCCGACCCTGCTCGCCGCGGCCCAACTGCCGCCCCCCGCTGAATTCCAGGGCTCGAGCCTGCTCGACGTGGTGCGCGGCGGGAAGCGTTCGCGCAGTTACTCCCTCGCTGGCACGTACACCACGGGCGCCTACTGCCTGACGCGCGCGGGCCTGCGCTTCGTCGATGTGAACACGATCCCGCCCATCCATGTGCTGCGCCACCACATCGAGCCGGAGACGCCGCCGATGCTGGCCCAGTTCGCCGAGGGCGAACAGTTCCAGCGGGTCGGGCCCACGGGCGAGCCGTACGTGACGCGCTATCCAAACCTGCGCGATCCGCTCGGGTACCTCGAGGAGCTGCCGTACCGTCCGCGCCTGTTCGATCTGGGCGCAGACCCGTCCGAGCGTGTGGACCTCTTCGCCGAGCGGCCGAAGCAGGCCGAAGACCTGCGCAAGGCATTGCACGCGGTCCTCACCGCTTCCCGGGACCTGAACCAGCGCCTCTCGCCGCTCTCCAACCCCAAGGACCTGGACCAGGCGAACATCCAGCAGCTCCAGGCCCTCGGTTACGCCGTGGGCGGCGAGAAGCCCACGGAGGAGCAACGTTCGATGCTGCAGCAGCAGATGGACGAGTTGCTCGCGTCGACGCCGAGCCGGATGCCGGAGGCCGAACGCCTGACCGCGATCGACCGGGCGCTGCACGAGTTGCGCCTGCGCCTGCGCCAGGGCCAGAAATTCGGCGCGCCGGAGTTCGAGGAGTTGGATCGACTGGCGAACGACGCGCTGACGTGGCTCGAACAGCACCGCAAGCCCGACTACGACCTGCGCGTCGCGTGGCGAGTGCTGGAGGTCCAGGCGCTGGCGCAGCAGGCCGGCGGCGAATTCGACCCTGCGCCCTACATCCAGCGCGCGCGCGACGTCCGGCGCCCCAAGCAGCGCTGAGAGAACCGGCGCGCAAGATCGCGCTTAGATCGCCGCGGGCTCTTTTCTCGTCCGCGGCGTGCGGCGAGACTTGGGAGCATGGTGGAGTATCGACTTGAAGTGAACGGAGACCCGCTCGAGGTCTCGGCGCCCGACCACTGGACCCTGCTCGAGGTCCTGCGCTACCGCCTCGGCCTCACCGGGTCGAAGCAAGGCTGCGACAAGGGCGACTGCGGCGCTTGCACGGTGCTGCTCGACGGCAAGCCGGTGCTCGCGTGCCTGACGCTCGGCGCGACGGTGCAGGGCCGATCGGTGACGACGATCGAGGGCTTGCTGCCGGCGCACCGCCGCGCAGGCGGCCAAGGCGCCGATCCGATCCAAGAGGCCTTCGACCGCTGCGGCGCGCTGCAGTGCGGCTTCTGCCAGCCGGGGATGATGCTCTCGGCGCGCGCGCTCCTGAATCGTTGCCCGCAGCCGACGCGCGACCAGATCCGCGACGCACTGAGCGGCAACCTATGCCGCTGCACCGGCTACACGCAGATCTTCGAGGCCGTCGAGTCGTGCGTTGCGCACTCGCTCGGAGTCGCCACCGAGCCGCGCTCGTGGGAAGCGCAACTCGCCGAGCGCCGCGGAAAGCCGGTGACGCCGTGAGCGCACGCGACCTGCATGGCCCGGGGGCGCCGTGGGGCGCAGAGGCGCCGGGCGCCAAGGGCAACACCGAATTCGGCGTGGTGGGCAAAGCGCACCGCAAGGTCGACGGCCTGGCGAAAGCGACGGGCGCGGCGGTCTACGCCGACGACATCCAACTGCCGGGGATGCTGCACGCCAAGACGCTGCGCAGTCCGCATGCGCACGCGCGCATCCGGCGCATCGACTTCAGCAAGGCGCGCGCGCTCAGCGGCGTGCACGCCGTGATCGGCGGCGACTCGATGCCGATCAAGTACGGCGTGATCCCCTGGACGCCCGACGAGAACGCGCTCGCGCTCGACAAGGTGCGCTTCATCGGCGACCCCGTGGCCGCGGTGGCGGCGGTCGACGAGGACACGGCCAACGCCGCGTTGAAGCTGATCGAGGTCGAGTACGAGCTGCTGCACGCGTACTTCGATCCGCTCGAAGCGCTGGCGCGGCACGAGCCAAAGATCCACGAGCACAGCAAGGAGGGCAACATCTCCAAGCACGTCGATCTCGCCTTCGGCGACGTCGACAGCGCGCTCGCGCAAGCTGCGGTGACCGTTGAAGACGACTACACCTTCCACGGCACGACGCACGCGCCGATCGAACCACACTGCGCCGTGGCGACGTACTCGCCGGACGGACTGCTGACGCTGTGGAGCGCGACGCAGATCACGCACTACGTGCACCGCGCGCTCGCGCGTGTGCTCGAGTTGCCGCCGCACAAGATCCGCGTGATCCAGCCCTGCCTGGGCGGCGCCTTCGGCGGCAAGAGCGATCCGTTCAGCCTCGAGTTCGCCGTTTCCAAGCTGGCGATGCTCACCGGCCGGCCGGTGAAGATGCTCTGGACGCGCGAGGAAGTGTTCTACGCGCACCGCGGCCGCCATCCGATGCGCCTGCACTACCGGAGCGGCTGCGACGCCGACGGCAAGCTGCTCGGCGTCGACGCGAAGATCCTGATCGACGGCGGCTCGTACAGCTCGTTCGGACTGGTCACGACCTACTACTCGGGACAGTTGCTCACCGGGCCGTACCACTTCCCGAACTACCGCTTCGATTCGACGCGCGTGTTCACCAACAAGCCGCCGTGCGGCCCCAAGCGCGGGCACGGTTCGGTGCAGCCGCGCTTCGCTTTCGAGATCCAACTCGACCAGTTGGCCGAGAAACTCGGGCTCGATCCGATCGAGATCCGGCGGCGCAACTTCCAAGGCGACTTCACGCGCACCGTCAACGGCCAACGCATCACCTCGAACGGCTTCCTGCAGTGCCTCGACGAGGTCGAGCGCGCGAGCGGTTGGAAGGAGCGACGCGGCAAACTCGGTTTCGGCCGCGGACTGGGCGTCGCGGGCTCGATGTACATCTCGGGCACCAACTACCCCGTCTACCCCAACGACATGCCGCAGGCCGGCGTGCAGCTCAAGGTCGACCGCTCGGGACTCGTCACGGTCTTCACGGGCGGCAACGACATCGGCCAGGGTTCGAACTCGCTGTGCGCGTACATCGTGGCCGAGGAGCTCGGCATCAAGATCGAGCAAGTCCGAGTTGTGGCCGCCGACACGGATCTGTGTCCGGTGGACCTCGGCGCCTACTCCAGCCGCGTCACGTTCATGGTGGGCAACGCCACGATCGACGCCTGCCGCAAGCTGCGCGAACAACTCGTCGCCGCGGTGGCGACGAAGTGGGACTGCGATCCGCGCCGCGTGCGCTTCATCGACGGCCACGTGGTCGACCTCGAAGACACCGCGCGCTCGCTGAGCTCGATGGAGGCCTTCCACCTCGCCGAAGCGAAGTTCGACACGCTCGGCGCGACCGGCGCCTACAACACGCCGACGCTGGGCGGCGACTACCGCGGCGGAACGATCGGAGCTTCGCCGGCCTACTCGTTCACCGCGCACGTCGTCGAGTGCGAAGTCGACCTCGAAACCGGCCGCATCTACGTTCCGCGCGTGTGGATCGCCCACGACTGCGGGCGCGCGATCAACCCGATGATCGTCGCGGGGCAGATGGAAGGCTCGGCCTACATGGGCTTGGCTGAAGCGCTGCTCGAGGACCACGACATCAACCGTTTCGGGCTGCACCAAGGGCCCTCACTGCTCGACTACCGACTTCCGACCTCGCTCGACACGCCGGATTTCCGCGCGTTGATCGTCGAGTCGCTCGACCCCGAGGGCCCGTACGGCGCGAAGGAAGCCGGAGAGGGCCCGCTGCATCCCTCCTTGCCCGCGCTGTCCAACGCGATCCACGACGCCATCGGCGTGCGGCTCCAACACCTGCCCTTCACCCCCGCCAAGGTGCTCAAGGCGCTGCGCGAGCGCCAGGCACGCGTCGCGGCCCCCGCGGGCCTCGCCTCCGGAGTTCGCTGATGCTGCGGCTGCCCAAGTTCCAACTGCAAACGCCCGCCACGCTCGAAGAGGCGATCGAACTGCTCGAAGAGGCCGGCCCGTCGGCGCTGGTCGTCGCCGGCGGCACCGACCTCGTGCCGAACATGAAGCACGAGCTCTTCACGCCCGAGCTCGTCGTGTCGCTCGCTCGAATCGCCGAGCTGCGCGGCATCCGCCGCGAGAGCGGAGGCGTGCTCTCGATCGGCGCCATGACGTCCCTCGCCGACATCGCGGCGAGCGAACTCGTGCGCGAACAAGCGCCCGCGCTCGCGCAGGCCTGCTCGCTCGTCGCCGGTCCGCAGCTGCGCACGATGGGCACGCTGGGCGGCAACGTGATGCTCGACACGCGCTGCCAGTGGTACAACCAAACCTACTTCTGGCGCCAAGCCCTGGGCTTCTGCATGAAGAAGGACGGGTCGGTGTGCCACGTGGTCGCCGGCGGAAAGAACTGCGTCGCGGCCGCCTCGAACGACTCGGCGCCGGCGCTGATGACGCTCGGCGCCACGCTCGAATTCGAGAGCGCCAAGGGTGCGCGCACGACGCCGATCGACGAGCTGTGGCTCGCCGACGGCATCAAGAACAAGCAGGTCGAGCACGGCGAGATCCTCACGCGCATCCGCGTGCCGCCCGTCGGCTCGGGACACCGCGGCGCCTACGGCAAGTTGCGCGACCGCGGCAGCATCGACTTCCCGCTCCTGGGCGTCGCCGTGCGCCTCGACCTCGGCGCCGACGAACGCATCGAACACGCCGACGTGGTCGTGACCGCGCTCGCCGCGCAACCCAAACGCGTGAACAAGGTGCGCGAGGCGCTCTCCGGCGTCGCGCTCGACGGTGCGCAGTTCGCCCCGGCGTGCGAAGTCGTCGCGCAGCTCGCGTACAAGCAGTGCCGCCCGCTGCCCAACATCCCCGGCGACCACGAGTACCGCCGCGAGATGGTTCCCGTGTACGTGCGCCGCACGCTGGCGGCCGCGGCCGCGCGTTCGGGCCCCGTGCACCACGTCTGAGCGCTCGCGCGCCCACGCGCCGAACATGCAGGCCGCCCAGTCGCTGATTGCGCTCCTCCTCGCGGTGAGCGTGATCGCTGCGCTCGCCAAGCGCATCGCGCTCCCCTATCCGATCCTGCTCGTGGTCGGCGGCGTGCTGCTGGGCTTCGCGCCCTTCGCACCCAGCCAGCGGCTCGATCCGGACCTGATCCTGCTGCTGTTCCTCCCGCCACTCCTGTACTCGGACGCGTTCCACACCTCGTGGATCGACTTCCGCCGCTGGCTGCGGCCGATCGTGATGCTCTCCACCGGCCTGGTGGCGGCGACGACGCTGGCGGTCGGCGCCGTGGCGCGTCACTTCGCGCCCGAGTTGCCCTGGTCGGTGGCGCTGCTCTTCGGCGCGGTCGTCTCGCCGACCGACACCGTCGCCGCGCAGGCGATCCTCGAGCGTATCCGCATGCCGCGGCGCTTCACGGCGATCCTCGGCGGCGAGAGCCTGGTCAACGACGCAACGGGTCTGGTCGGCTTCCAGATGGCGACGCTGGTCGCGCTCAGCGGCGTGTTCGACGCAGGCGAGGTGGCGACCGCGTTCGCCTGGGTCGCGCTGGCGGGCATCGCGGTCGGCCTCGCCGTCGGTTGGCTCGCCGCGCACGCCAACCGCATCGTGCACGACACGCAGGTGCTGTTCGCGCTCTCGATCCTCGCGCCCTACGTCGCGTACGTGATCTGCACGCACCTGGGCGTCTCGGGCGTGCTCGCCGTGGTCACCGCGGGGTTCTACGTGTCCTGGCGCATCCACGAGATACCCGCCGACAGCCGCTTCCAGCTCTACACCGTGTGGGAGCTCGCGGTGTTCCTGCTCAACGGCTTCTGCTTCGTGCTGATCGGCCTCGAACTGCCGCGCCTGCGCGAAGGACTCGAGCGCTACGACGCGGGCTTCCTCGCGGCGTTCGGGATCGCGACCAGCCTGGCGGTGATCCTCGCGCGCCTGGTGTGGGTCTATCCGGGCGCCTACCTGCCGCGCTGGTTGTCGCGCTCGATCCGCGAACGCGAGCCGCGCCCCAGGCTGCGCGACGTGCTGGTCGTCGGCTGGTGCGGCATGCGCGGCGTGGTTTCGCTCGCGGCCGCACTCTCGATCCCGCTGACCCTCCCGGACGGCGCGCCCTTTCCCGGGCGCGACCTAGTGATCTTCGGCGTGCTGTGCGTGATCTGCGCCACGCTGCTGCTCCAAGGCCTGACGCTCGAGCCCTTGATCCGCGCGCTGGGCATCCGCACCGCGGCGCTGAGCGACGACGAGGAGCGCGCCGCCCGCGTCGAGTTGGTGAAGACCGCGCTGGCCCACCTGGGCGAATTGCGCGCCAGTTCACGCTGCGAGGCGAGCGAGATCGAGCGTGTCGAGGCCGCGCAACGTGCGCGCCTGGTTCAACTCGAGGGCCAGAGCGAGTTGCGCGAGCAACTGCGCGCCGATTTCGACGGCGCCCACCAGCGCCGGGCTCAGCTCAGCCTGCTCGGCGCGCAGCGGCGCAAGCTGCTGGAGCTGCGCGATCGCGAAGTGATCAACGACCTCACCCAGCTGCGCCTGCAGACCGAGCTGGACCTCGAGGAAATGCGACTGACACGCTGAGCCGCCGCCGGCCGTCGAGTCGACGGGCTCGGGCGCGTACCATGTTCGGGCCATGCCCGAGAGCACCACGCCGCGCACTCCGATTCGCCCCAAGGAACGTTTCCTCATCTTCGGTCGCCCGACGATCGAGGAACCCGAGATCGCGGAGGTCGTCGACTCGCTGCGCAAGTGTTGGCTCGGCACCGGCCCGAAGGTGGCGCGACTCGAGCGCGACTTTGCGGCCTACAAGGGCGTGCCGCACGCAGTCGCCGTGCACTCGTGCACCGCTGCGCTCCAGCTGTCGATCCTCGCGGCGGGGCTGCACCCCGGCGACGAGGTCATCACGACGCCGCTCACGTTCTGCGCGACGGTGAACGCGATCCTGCACGCCGGCGCGCAGCCCGTGCTCGCCGACGTCGACCGGCGCACGATGAACATCTCGCCCGAGGCGATCGAGCGCGCCATCACGCCTCGCACGCGCGCGATCCTGCCCGTGCACTTCGCCGGCCGCGCCTGCGACATGGACGCGATCATGGACATCGCGCGGCGACGCAAGCTGGTCGTGATCGAGGACTGCGCGCACGCCATCGAGACGACCTACAAGGGCCGCAAGGCCGGAACGTTCGGCGATTTCGGGTGCTTCTCGTTCTACGCGACCAAGAACATGACCACCGGCGAGGGCGGCATGGTCCTCACGCAGAACGAAGCGCAGGCGGCGCGCATCAAGATGCTCGCGCTGCACGGCATGTCGAAGGATGCCTGGAAGCGCTTCTCCGACGAGGGCTACAAGCACTACTCGGTCGTCGAGCTGGGCTACAAGTACAACATGATGGACATCCAGGCCGCGGTCGGGATCCATCAGCTGCCGCGCGTCGAGCGCTGGCTCGAGCGACGCGCGGAGATCTGGGCGCGCTACGACCGCGCGTTCGCCGACCTGCCCGCCGAACTCCCGGCGCCGACGGAGGCGAACACGCGCCACGGCCTGCACCTCTACACGCTGCTCATCGACGAGGAGCGCGCGCCGGTGTCGCGCGACGGCTTCCTGGACGGCATGACCGCCAACGGGATCGGCGTGGGCGTGCACTACATGAGCGTGCCCGAACACCCCTACTACCAGCAGCGCTTCGGCTGGAAGCCCGGCGACTGGCCGGTCGCGATGGCGCTGGGCCGTCGCACGGTGAGCCTGCCGCTCTCGGCGGGGCTCAGCGACGAGGACGTGAGCGACGTGATCGCGGCCGTGCGCGCCGTGCTCGCCCGCTGAAGCTCGCGGTTCCAGCTGCGCCGCGCCGCCCGTCGATGGAGAGCGCGGCGAGAATCCGTCCCATGCAGCCGCCTGTCCGTGCCGACGCCCGCGATGTACGCCGCTTCGCGGCTTTTCGCCCGGTGTTTGCGCCGGAACGGACTAGCTTGAGGGCCGCATGTTGATCGCCTGCCTGCTGCTCGCCGCCGTGTGCACGCTGTGCCTGTGCGCCTGGGGGCCAGGCACCCACCTGGAGTTCGAGGCGCGCGTGTTCGCTGCGCGCGAGCGCCTGCCCGCCGAACGAGCCGAGTTGATCGAGCGCGAACGCGGGGCTTGGCAGTACGGCCACATCGCGGCCGACATCATCAACTTCAAGGCCGTCGGCGGCCCGTACAGCCACTGCCACCGCTGGGGCATCGTGGGCGAGATGCAGCAACTCGCGCGCACCGAGTTCCAGTTGGCCTTCACGTTGGGCTACCTCGCGCACTTGGCGGCCGACACGATCGCGCACAACCACTTCGTGCCGTACCACTTGGCGCGTTATGCGCGGACCAAGGGGCTCGGGCACCTGTACTGGGAGATGAACGCCGACCGTTTCGTGCCCGAGGAGCGTTGGGACGTGGTCTCACGGCTCAAGCGGCTCGACGGCCTCGCGCAGCTCGACCAGCTCGTGAACCAGACCGTGCCGCACAAGGCGCTGTCGATGACCACGAACAAGGCCATCTTCAACCACGTGCTCCTGGTCAGCGAGCGACGTCACTGGCGCCTGGGCGTCGAGAAGCTCCATCCGCGCGCGGAGCTCGAACTGCGGCGCGAGTTCCTCGAGCGCTTCCGCGAAGCGGCCGTCGAGCGCATCGTCGCGGCGCTCCAATTCGACGGCGTGGAGCGCATGCAGGCCTTCGACGCCAACGGCGCGCTCGCGCAGAAGCGCGCCCTGACCTCCGAGCGCGGCCTGCTCGACCGCCTCGCGCCGCGTCGCGCGAATCCGGCGCGCGAGCAGCTCGCGCAGAGCTTCCTCGAAGGCATGGGGCCGCCCGCCGAACGGACACACGCGGAAGTTCCACGCGCGCGGGACACCAGCCTGCCGCGCAATTGAATCGCAAGCGCCGCGCGGCCGGACCGCGCACAGGAACACGTCGAGCGCAGGCGCGAATCAGGCTTCGCCCAGCGCGTGGGCGAGCAACTGCTCGTAGTGCGGACGGCACGCCGCGTAGAGCGACTCGAGGCGCTCGGGGAACGGCGCGGTTTTCGGCGCGAAGGGCTCGAAGCCGCGCGAGCGGTGCACGTTGTGGTACCAGTGCGGCGCCCACACGCCGTCGAACTCGCGCGGTCCGCTCGGCCAGGCGAGCATCGCGGGCTCGAAGCGCAACCCCAGCCGCTCGCACAGGCTCGTGAGCACCGCGCGCGGATTGCGCAGCAGGCGCGCGGCGTCGAGCACGGCCGGCCGCTGGCCCGCGCGCTCGAGCTGCTCGAGCAATTCGGTCTGCATCGCGTAGCCCGTGTCGCGCAAGGTCGGCTCGGGGATCTGGTTGATCAGCGACGGCAGCATCTCGCGCGGGTCGCGCGTGAGCAGCACGTTGGAGCACTCGCGCAGGAACGAGCGGTCGAGCTCGACTAGGTGGTGCGCCATCTGCTTGAAGAAGCGCACCGGCGAGGGATGCGCAGCGAGCAGAAGCTCGCGCACGACACGCTCGCCGTCGTTCTCCTGCGCACGCAGCACGTCCGCGCGCCCGGGGTGGTCGGCGCCGCTTACGCGCAGGTAGTGCGCGTACAGCGGTTCGTCGACGCAGCTGGTGTCGGAGCGCTGGGCAAACGAGTACATCAACGCCGTCGAGACGTTGCGGGGGCCAGACCAGAGCTGGATGCGAAGCGTCATGGAGCGCTCGTGGACGAGCAGCGCGTTTCCGCGAGCATAGCGCCAACGCATAATCAGCCGGTCGTGCAACAGCCCAACTTCGGACTCGCCCTCGTGCGCATCGGCGCCGGCGCCCTGCTGCTCGAGGAAGCGCGCCGCATGCACTCCGGCGGCGTCGGTGGACGCCTCATCGAAGACTGCGCCCACCGGATCGCGCTCGCCCCCGAACCCTTGGCGCGCCTGGGTCAGGACGTGCTGCTGCGTTTCCCCGAACCAGCGGCGTGGGTCTGGTTCGGCGCCACAGCGGCCCTCGGCGCGCTCTACTTCGTCGGCGCGCTCACACGCCCCGCCAGCCTGGGCCTCCTCGTCCTCGCCGTGCTGCGCTGGAGCTTCGGACCGCCGCACGAGCAACTGCTCGCCGCCCTCTACGCTGCGTGCGCGCTCGGTTGCGGGCTCTCGGACGCCGGCCGGCGTCTGGGCGTCGATCTCTTGCTCGGGGGCGCGCTGCCCGTCTGGCTGACCTGGAGCCGCGCAAAGGGCGCGGGCGGGTCGAAAGGCGCCCGGCGCGGGGCCTCGCCGTCGGACTGATCTCACGGAACTCGGGACGCCGCATCCCAGCAGCCGAAGCGAACGGCGCCCCTCGAGCCGACAGGCATGGCTCAGTCGACCGGCTTGACGGCGATGTCGCCGCGGATCACGAGCTGGCAACCCAGCCGCGCGCCCTTGACCGAGGTGCGCATCTCGACCGTCTCGAGCTCGTCGGAGCTCGCGGGGTCCACGTTGGCCGCGCCTTGCTCGAGAGTCAGGCAGCAGGTCCCGCAACTGCCGACGGTGCAGCCGAAGTCGTGGGGAGCGTCGTTGCGCTCGCACAAGTCGAGGAAGCGCGTTCCGACCGGCGCGTCGAAGCTGGCGCCGTTGACGAGGAAGGTGACCTTGGGCATGGACGATCTCGCAGGAGAGAGTTCGGGGCGGCGAAAGAAGAGGAGCGAGGTTACGGGTGCGGTCGGCGCGCTGGCAAGGCTCGCTCTCGCCTCTTGGTGAGTTGCACTCAGGCCATCGGGCGCCGCGCACGCTGCGCTACCTTGGAAGCACATGCACAACCCGTCCGAATCCACCGCACGGACTCCCCACCCCGGGTGGCGCAGCGGGGCGCGCGTGTGGCTGTTCCGCCACGGCGAAGTCCACGAGGATTTCCAGGGACTCGCCTACGGCGGGATGGACGTGCCGCTCTCGGCCGAAGGCCGCGAACAGTCGGAGCGGCTCGCCGAGCGTTTCGCGGGCGCGCGCTTCGAACGCATCGTCGCCTCGACGCTGCAGCGCGCGCGCTTTCTCGGCGAACGCCTCGCGCACGCCACCGGCGCGCCGCTCGAGTTCGACGCCGGCCTGGTCGAGATCGATCGCGGCCGCTGGCAGGGAATGCCGCAGAAGGAGTTGCTCGCGCGGCACGAAGCGCAGGTCGAAGCCTTCTACAACGACCCGTGGAACTGGCGCGAGCACGGAGGCGAGACCGACCGCGACGTGCTGGCGCGCAGTTGGCCGGTGCTCGAGCGCGAGGTGCTCGCCGGCCGCCGCGAATTCGCCCTGGCGTGCCACTACAACGTCGTGCGCAACTTGATCGCGCACGCGCTGGGCGTGGCGCCGACGGTTTCGTTCCGCATTCGCATCGACCTCACGGCTGGCGCGCTGCTCGAAGACTCGGGGCGCGGCTGGCGACTTCTGCGTTGCAACGTGCGTTCGCCGCGCGCGCAGTTCGCTCCATGACCGGCGCTGTCGCCCACAGTCGCAACGCACGCCTGGACCGCGCGCTGCTCGCCGCGTTGCTGGCCACGCTCGTGCTGCTCGTGATCAAGTGCGCCTGGGTGTGCGACGACGCGTACATTTCCTTCCGCGTGGTCGAGAACGCGCTCGCGGGTTACGGCCTGCGCTGGAACATCGACGAACGCGTCCAGGCCTACACGCATCCGGCGTGGCTGGGGCTGATGCTCGCAGCGCGCGCCATCAGCGGCGAGGTCTACCTCACGTCGATCGCCCTGGGCGCCGCGACCACGCTCGCCGCCGCTGTACTGCTCGTCGGCCGCGCGGCGCGCGACGCCTACGCCGCCGCCTTCGCGTTGTGCATCTGGTGCGGGTCCAAAGCCTTCATCGACTTCTCGACCTCCGGGCTCGAGAACCCGTTGCTCCACGTGGCCCTGCTCGGCGCGTTGCTGGCCGTCGCCGAAGAGCGGCCGCCGCTCGTGATCGGACTGTGGACGAGCGTCGCGGCGCTCACGCGCCTGGACAGCCTCGCGCTGCTCGCGCCGCTTGTTCTAGTCGGCCTGGGCGAGCTGCAGCCGCGGCGGCTCGCCACGTTCGCGCTCGGGCTCGCCCCGCTGGCGGCCTGGGAGCTGTTCTCGCTCGTCTACTACGGCGCGCTCACGCCCAACACGGCGATTGCCAAGCTGAACACGGGCCTCCATGGCTTCGAGCTCGCCGCACAAGGGCTGCGCTACCTCGCCGACTCCCTGTCGCGTGACCCGCTGACCTTGGCTGCGATCGCCGCTGGCGCGGCGCTCAGCGTCGCGTCGCGCGCACGGCTGGGCTACGCGATCGCGTTGGGCCTCGCGCTGCACCTCGCCTACGTGGTCAAGATCGGCGGAGACTTCATGAGCGGACGCTTCCTCACCGCCCCGCTGTGCATCGCGACCTTCGCGTTGGCGCACCTGCCTTGCCCGCCGCGCGCGCTCGGACTCGGCGCCTTCGCCGCGTTGCTCCTCGCCGCGGCCACGCCATCCAGTCCGCTGCGTGCGCCGCTCGACTACGCGCAGAACAAGCTGCCGCCGGCGCACATCGGACCCGACGGCATCGCCGACGAACGGGCGTACTGGTACTCCGCCGCCGGACTCTTCGCACCGACGCGCGCCATGGAAGCGCCTCCCTACCGCCACATCTCACGCGGCCATGGGTTGGGCCTCAAATTGCGCGACACCACGGTCGTGCAGCCCATCGAAGGGATCGGCTACCTGGGCTACTGGGCCGGTCCCAAGCCGCACCTGATCGACCCCATGGGGCTCTCGGACGGATTCTTGGCGCGCTTGCCGATCGTCGTCGACGGCCGCGTCGTGCGGCCCGACAAGAACCGCTTCGGCGAGCGCGAGTGGCGCGTGGGGCACTACTACCGCGACGTGCCGCCCGCGTACTTGGCGGCGCTGCGCGGCGAAGCGGCGCAGTTCGAGAACGCGGAGCTCGAAAGCCTGCACGCCGACGTGCAGCAGATCACGCGCGGCGCCTTGTTCGACAGCGAACGCTGGGCCGCCATCGCGCGCCGCATGCGCTGACGCGGGAGGCGCTCAGCGCGCCGGGACCGGCGCCTGGGCGGCGGCGCGTTCGGCTTCGGGCAACTGCTCGAAGTCCCCCGCCCAATACGTGCGTCGATCCCGCTCGGCGCGCTCGTACCAGGCCCGCGCCGCGTCGTACTCGGCGTTGCGCGCGGCGACGTCGAGCGCGGGCGCCGCATCCGGCGCGCCGAGCTCGCCGCGCGGCCGCCACTCCTCGAGCGGCCCCTGCGCCGGCGGATACTTGCCGCCGAACCAGGCGCGCTGTGTGTAGCCGCGGTCGCTGCGCCAGGTGCGCAACCAGCGATAGTCACCGCGGTCGCTGCGCACTGCGAAGCCGTCGAGGCGCGCAAAACGCGCGAACACGCGCCGCTCCGGCGAAAAATCCAACGTTCCGCGCGCCGTGTCGAGACTGGCCGCGAGCGAGGCGCCGTGCATGGACGCCAGCGGCGCCTGGCCCACCAGCTCGAGCAGCGTCGGCGCCACGTCGAGCAAGCTGATCGTGCTCGTCACGCGCACGCCGCGCGCCGCACGCGCCAGTCGATCCGCGGGGCGCACCACGAGCAGCGCACGTAGGTCGGCGTCGTTCAATTGACCGTGGTCCAGGACGAGCCCGTCCTCGCCGAACGATATCCCGTGCGAGCTCACCACGACGATCGAGAGGTCGGCGAAGTCCGCGCGCGCGCGCAGGTGCGCGAAGAGCTTGCCGAGCGCGTCGTCGACGCGCGCCAACGCGCCGTCGTAGTACGACTCGTACTCGCCGAGCGTGCAGTACGCGCCGATCCAGCGCGGGCGGGGAATGGCGAAGAACGTCTCGAACGAATCGGACACCGGCGGCGCGTAGTCGAGCTCCGCGCGCGGCTCGAAGCGGCGCCCCCACTCGTCGTTGCCGCCCCACTCGCGCGTCAGATCGCCGAGCTGAACGTAGGCGAACCAACCTTGCCTCTGCGGCAATTCGCTGAGCCAGCGGCGAAAGCGCGCGAGCACGCCGACCGCCCCGAAATCCTCGGGGCCGCGCACGTCGCGCGACTCGAGCAGATCGAAAGTCTCGAAGCCGCGCTGGAAACCCAAGGTCGGCCCGAGCAGCAGCGAGTCCGAGAACGCGGCCGTGGTGCGGCCGCTGCGCAGCATCTCCTCGGGCAGCGACGGCGCGCTGGCCGGGAAGCGCCAACGCAGCGAGATCGGGCGCGGCGCACTGGCGGGCAGATACCGCTCGGCGATCGTCGGATCGCACCCCGAGAGCAACGCGACGTGCGCGGGAACATCCCACGGCGCCGGCGAGAAGGCGCGTTCGAAGACCACACCCTCGCGCGCCAGCGCAGCGAGATTCGGCGTCGTGTCGCGGTCGTAGCCCAGGACCGAGGTGTGGTCGGCGCGCAACTCGTCGATCACGATCACGAGCACGTTCCCGCCGGCCGCGCCGGACGCGGAGCTCCGCGCCGGAAGGCTGGCGCCGTCACACGCCACGCAGACGAGCGCCAGAAGCGCCAGGAGCGAGGTGCGCAAGCGTGCCGACGAGTTCACGCGGCGAGTGTCGCGCTCGAGCGAGCCGCGTGCAACGCCTTCAGCGTGCGTCGCTCAAGCTGAGCACCGAACTTTCGCGTGACCAGCCGCTCAGTCCCGCATCCGAACGCACCCGGACCCAGCCGGGCAGTGCGTCAATTTGTTCGACGATACTGGCGGGCGCCAACCGTCCGACGAGCGCCGCGGCGTCGCGAGGCTCGCTGTTCAGCGCGGCGCCCTCGGGCTGGATCACGAACTGCGGACGCGCGCCCTGCGCAGACCACTGCACTGCGTAGGGCACGAAAGCGAGTGCGAGCAACACGCTCAGGCTGCACGCGACGACCTTCGAGGCGAGGCCGCCGCGCAGCGCCTCCCACACGAGCGCGAGCGCGAGCAGCGCGAGCAGGGAGAGCACGAGGCGCTCTGCTTCCTCGAGGCGCAGCATCGTCGCCAGGCGCACCGCGGTGTCGCGCAGATCGCCGCGATCGGCGGGGTCGAGCCCCGCCTCGCGGCGCACGAACTCGAGGTTGCGCCAGGCCTCCGCGTCGCGCGGCGCCTCGCGCACCGCCGCCGTGAACCAACCCGCGGCTTCGAGCGGTTTGCCTTCGCGGTAGGCCACGTTGCCGAGGTTGCGCAGCACGCTTGCGCGCTCGACGCCGCGCGCGGCCAAGGCTTCGAGGAAGTTCGCACGCGCGTCGGCCCACGCGCCGTCGCGGTAGGACTGGACGCCGGCTGCGAACGCATCCTGCGCAGCGCCGCTCGACGGCGGCTCCTGCCAACCGAGGTCGGCCGCGCGCGCGCCGGCGAAGAACGACAGGCAGGAGAACAGCGCAGCGACAAGCGCCAACTTGCGAAGGAGCGAGTGCATCACAGGCCTCCCTTCATGGCTTCGTCGACGGCCGCTTCCACGCGATCGCGCTTGAGCGCGCCCCCGCGACCGCCCCAGACCGCGCTCTCCAACTCGGCGACGCAGGCCTCCAACTCGCGCGCGCGCTCGGCCTGGCTGGGCACTAGCGCCTCGCGGGCGGGGCGCCCCTCCCAGTCCTGCGGACTGCGGCCCGTGCGCGCCGCGAGGAATCGGTGCAGCGCGACGAGTTGCTCACGCGGCTCGCGCACTTTGGCGAGCTCCTTCGCCAACGCGCGTCGCGCGCGGCGCCGCGCACGTTCGCGCGGCGCATCGGGAGCGCCGTGCCTGCGAACGGCGGTGCGCAGTGCAAACCAGCCGAGCGGCACGGCGCCGGTGAGCGCCAGCACCCAACCCGCGCCGAGCGGCGTGCGGCTTTCCGCCGGAGCAGGTTGCGCGACGATGTCGAGCAGGTCCTCGTCGAACGTCTCGCGCGCTTCGTCGCCGACGAGTCCACTCGCGCCCTCGAGCGCGCGCACGCGGATCTCGATCGGCGCCGTCGACACCGTCGTGTAGCGCTCGCTCTGCGGCTCGAACACCGGCAGCGGCAAGGCAGGGATCGCTTTGACCGCGCTCGACAGCGGCGCCAGGTCGTAGACCACCACGCGGCGATCGAAGGACTTCTCCTCGGTCTTTCCGTACACGCGGAAGTCTCGAAAGCTCTCCAGGCGCGACGGATCCGGAGCGGTGAAGAACTCCAGGTTGCCCGCGCCGGTCCACTCGACGCGCAGCTTGATCGACTCGCCGGCGTCGACGTCGCGCGGCTGGGCCGAAGCGCTGACCGCGAGAGTGCCGATGGCGCCGCTGAAGTCGACCGGCTTGCCGGCTTCCGGCAGCGGGACGACTTCGATCGAGAACTCGGGCGCGCGCGCGAAGAACGTCTCGCCCTTCTGGCGCTCCGTGCGGAAGAAATCGCGCCGCTCGATGACCTCGCCGAACTCGAAGAAGCTGACCGGGAACTCGATCTTCCCGGTGCGGGTCGGCGTGTACGAACGCACGGCGCGCAGCGTGACGAAACGCCGGCCGCGCATCTCGCGCAACGGCTCGACGGCGACCACGTTCACGCGCTCGCGATCGTTGAGGAGCAGCTCGAGCGAACGCGCCGCCGGATCGGGCGGCGATTCGTTCTCGAGCAGACCGGGCAGGCGACCCCACCACGAGAGCGCGAGGTTGCCGTAGTTGACGCGCTCCTGGATCGCGGCGTCGAAGCCGAACTCCAGCACGACCGAAAAGGGCTGGCCGACCACGACCTTGGGCGACGAGGCGCGGATCTCGAAGAAACCGAGCTCCTCACCCTTGAGGTCCGCCACCACGCGCAGCCGCAGCTCGGGCGTGCGGACTACCGCGCCGTTCACGAGCACGTCGAACGGCGGGATCGCGAACTCCCCAGCCTTCGCGGGTGCAACCGGGATCGGCCACGTGCGGCTCACGGTGCGCTCTTGACGCCCGCCGATGCTGAGCAGCTGCATCACTTCGTTGGGGCTGGGAACTGGGCCCAAGCTCAATCCGTCGACCTTCGGCAAGGAGCGCAACTCCGCGGAGTTCGCGTTCTCGACCGTGACGAGGAGCGACGCGCGCTCGCCCAGGCGCACCACGCCGCTGGAGAGGTAGGCGCGCAATTGCGGCTCGCCGCCGCGCTGCGCCGCCGCCGGGGCGGACCAGGCGAGCAGCGCGGCGAGCACGAGCAGCGGCGCGAGCAACACGCGCGTCCGAGCGCCGAGATTTCGTTCGATGTTCATGGGTGTACGTCGCGCATGCGCCGGGCGCCGCTCTACCAGTCCTTCTTCACCGGCACGCGCTTGGCGCGCCGCAGCGCGGCCTGCACCTGCGCGGCCTGGTCTTCGATCTTGTCCAGCTGCTGCAGCAGGCGTTGGACTTCCTCGGGCGTGAGCACGCGCTGTTCTTGTTCCTGCGCGGGATCGGCGCCGTCCTTCGGCGGCTGCTGCTCGCCCTGTTGCTCCTGCTTGTCCTGCTCGGACTCCGGCTTGGACTCCTCGTTCTGCTTCTGCTCGTCCTTCGCGTCCTGCTCGGAGTCCTCGGGCTTGTCCTGCTGCTCCTTGGGATCCTGCTCGTCCTTCTGCTCTTCGTTCTGCTGCTGGTCCTGCTGCTGGCTCGGATCCTGTTTGTCTTGCTGCTGCGGATCCTTCTTCTGATCCTTGTTCTCGCGCTCGCTCGACTCGTTCTGCTGCTCTTCGTTCTGTCGCTCGAGTTCGTCGAGTTCGCGCAGCCGGCGCACGATCAGCTCCAAGTTGGCGCACGTGTCGGCGTCGGGCCCCGCGCGCCAACGTTCGATCAGATCCGCACGCGCGGCGAGGTACGCGCCACGCGCCACGGCAATCGGGTCGGACGCCGTCTCCTGCCCAACCGGCCCCTGCGGCGCGCCGCCCGGTTGCGGAATTCCCTGCGCACTGGGCGCAAGCGGCGGGAGCTTGAGTCGCTCGCGGATCTGCGGGATGTCCTGGCGCAGACGCTCGGCGTGCACGAGACGGAACGCGCCCGCGTTGTACCCGCTGGAGAGGCCCAGCTCGCTCGAGCCCGACAGGCCGCGCGCCGCGTGCGCTGCGTCCGCGGCCTGCGGATAGGCCTGCGCCGCGCCGCGCGCCACGCCGACGGCGAACCAGAACTCCGCTTGCTCGCGTTCCGCAGCCACGCTCCACGTCGGCGCCGCGAGCACGCTTTCGGCGAAGGCCGCGGCCTGCTCGTGCTGCGCCGACTCGGCGAGTTCGCGCAGGCGCGCGCGCGCGTCGCGCACGCTGCCGGAGTAGGCCGACGGACTCGGCGCGGACTGCGCGTCAGACGGCGGCGTCTGAGGCGCTCGAGCGCCCAACGCGCAAGCCGCCGCGAGCAAGCTCCAACTTCGCAGATTCATGCTGCACGCTCCTCCGAAGACTTGAGCTCAGGCGCACCAAACTCACTCGCGCGCGACGAGACCCGGCGCCGCTCACGCAATCCGGACTCGACCAGCATGCACAGCGCCGCCATGCCGAGGAACCACTGGTAACGATCGTGCGGCAAGTACTCGACGCCGCCCTCGAGGTCGCGCCCTTCGAGCCGGTTGATGCGCGCGATGTACAGCTCCTCGAGCGGCGTCGCCGAGCGCGTCGCAGCGAGGTACTCGCCGCCGCTGGCGCGCGCGATCTGCTCGAGCGTGTCACCCACGAGCTCGGAGATCACTTCCTGGCCGTTCTCGTCGGTCACGAACGACTCGCGGCCGTCGGCGCCGACCTGCGGGATCTTGCCGCCGCCCTCGGCGCCCATTCCGACGACGTAGATGCGAATCCCACGCTCGGCGGCGACCCGCGCGGCTTCGAGTCCGCCGCCTTCGAGGTCCTCGCCGTCGGTCAACATCACGATCGCTTCGTGCGCGCCGCTGCGGCCATCGAACAGCTGCAGCGCGTGGTTGAGCGCGGCGCCCAGGTCGGTGCCGCCCTTGACGTTCTCCTCGGTGTTCACACGTTCGAGCAGCGCACGCAACGTCGTGCGATCGTGCGTGAGCGGCGAGATGTCGCGCGCGTCGCCGGCGAAGGCCACGAGTGCGATGCGATCGCCTTTGAGCCGTTCGATCAGGCCCGAGACCTCGCGCTTGGCGCGCGTCAGTCGGTCCGGGCGCAGGTCGCGCACGAGCATCGAGCGCGAGGTGTCGATGCACACGACGAGGTCGAGGCCGCGGCGCTGCACCGAACGCGCCGTGTAGCCGCGCACGGGTCCGGCGGCCGAGAAACCGGCGAGAAACAGCGCTGCGCAGGCGAGCACCAGGCGCAGGACCGACTTCGGCCGACTGAAGTCCGGGAGGAAGCGGCGCGTGTGCCGCGCCTCGACCATGCGCTGCAACTCGGCGCGACGCCGCCGCAGCGACCACAGCCCCAGCGCGAGCAGAATCGGGGCGGCCAGCAACCACCACAGCTGCTCTTCGCGCAGCAGATCGAAGCCGAGCAGGGCGAAGCTCACGGCAAGCTCCTCGCCCAGGTGGCGAACGAGAACCACGCCAGTGCGTAGCACACCAGGGCCGCGAGCAGCACGTCGAAGTACAGGTCGAAGGTCTCGGTGTAGCGCTCTTCGCGCCGCTCCGTGCGTTCGAGCGCCTCGATCGTCGCGTACACCTCGTCCAGCGCGCCGCGGTCCTTGGCGCGGAAGAAGCGCCCGCCGGTGAGCTCGGCGATCTGCTGGAGCTCACTGCTGTCGAGCTCACGCTCGGTCGCGTAGATGCGGCCGAACACGTCCTCCTGGAAGGCGAATCGTCCGGCGAGCACGGTGTACACGCGCACGCCCTTCTCCTTGGCGAGCTCCGCGGCCTTGATCGGCGTGATGTCGAGCACGTTGTTCTCGCCGTCGGTGAGCAGCACCACGACCTTGCTGCGCGCGTCGGTCTCAGCGAGCACCGACACGGCCTTGGCGAGCCCGCGGCCGATCGCGGTTCCGTCCTCGATTTCGTTGCGCACGTACTGCACGCCGTCGAGGAAGCCCTTGAACGCGCCGAAGTCGAGCGTGAACGGACACAACAGCGCCGGGTACTGCGCGAAGGTCAGCAACGCGCAGCTGTCGGCCGCGCCGACGCGATCGGTCATGCGGCGCTCGGCGAACGCGGCGAGCACTTCCTTCGCCACATCCAGGCGCGTCTTGCCCTTCTCCAGGTCGTCGTACTTCATCGAGCCCGAACGATCGAGCACGAGCGCGATGTCGATGCCCTCCGAGATCGTCGTGCGCACGGCGTTGCCGCGCACAGGGCGAGCGAGAGCCACGCTCACGAGCACGAGCGCGAGGCCCTGCAGGACAACCGGGATCCAGCCCAGTCGCTGCGTCCACGAGTGCGGCAACGCGGCGCTGGGAAGCTGCGGGACGCGTCCCGCCGCGCGGGCGCGCGCGCGCCGGCCCCAGTACAGCAGCGCGAGCGCGAGCGGCGCGAGCGCCAGGAACTCGGGCTCGGCGAGGTACAGGTCGCCGATCACGCGCCACTGCGCCTGCGCGACGCTGGCGACGCCGCTCGGCGCGGCCTCTTGCACAGCGCTCAACGCGCTCATGCGGCGCGCTCCGGAGCGCGGGCGCTCCACTCCAAGGCCTTGCGCGCGCGTTCGAGCATCTCGCGCACCGCCCAGTGCGTCGGATGGCGCCCGGCGTACTTCACCTCGCTCGCATCGCGCAGCAGCGCTGCGAGTTCGGCGCGCACGCTCGCCTCGACGCTCGGCGCGAGCGCGGCCAGCCACTCGGCATCGGTCAACGCCGATCGCGCAGCGCCCTCGCGCGCATCGAACGCACTGCGGACGAGCGCGGTGAGTTCGTAGCAAGTGTCCCGCACGCTCTCGCGCTGCTCCACGTCGCGGGCCGCCAAAGCGTCGAGCCGCTCGAGGGGCGTCGGCGGCGGGGTTGCGCCAGCGCTGCGCTTGCGGCGCAGCAGCGCGAAGGCGCCGATGGCGACGGCGAGTCCGCCGCCGGCGGCAGCGGCCACTTGCCAGGCCGCCCAGCCGCGTTCGAGCTCCGCTTCGAGCGGACGAAAACCGAGCGGCGCACGCGGCTCGTCTTCGCCGGGCGCGAGCGCGCTCGCAAAGCGCGCCAGGGCCTCGCCCGTGGCGAGCTTGCGGCGTCCGCCCGAAGCTTCGACGAGCGTCAACGCGGGCGCAGGCAGGGCACGTTCGCCGGCCTCGAGCGAGACCAACTCGAGCGTGATGCTCGTGCCGACCACGCGCTCGTCGCGCAGCACGCGTCGCACCTGCGCGGGAGCGGCGAGCAGCCACGAGGGGTCGGCCTCGAGCGCGCTGAAGTCGCACTCGACGCGCGCCTGGGGAGCGTGGGCGACGAACAGCACCGCCGTCAGCGTTTCCCCCACCGAGCGTTCGCGGGCTTCGAAGTTCCACGACGCGTCGACGTCGGGCGCCGAAGCAGTCGAAGCAGAACGCGACGTCGCCTGCGCGAGCGAGACCGACGACGACGCGTCGGCGCCGGGCAGCAGAACGACGGCGCTCATCAGCCCGCACAGCGCGCTGCGCAGGCGCCACGAAGGTCCGCTCATCGCCCGCCCCTCCGCCGGCGTCGCGCGGCGAAGAAGCGCACGAGCGGCTCGGCCAGCGATTTGGAGAGGTTTTCGCCCGAGCCCAGCTCGAGCAAGTCGACGCCCGCGCGCGCGAGCAGGTCGGCGAGCTGGGCGCTGCGGCGTTCGAAGTCTTCGCGCCACGCCTGGCGCACGGCGCTCGAGCGGCTGTCGAGTTCCACGAGGCGCTCGCTCTCGAGTTCGCGCAGCCAGATGCGCCCCGCGGACGGCAGGTCGCGCTCGAGCGGATCGCTGATGCGCGCGGCAATCACGTCGTGGCGTCGCGCGAGCCGCGCGAGGGCCTGCGAAGCTGCTTCGTCGAAGCAGTCGAAGTCGCTGAGCAAGAACACCAGCGAGCGGCGTCGCAGCGTGCGCTCCTGGAGCTCGAGCAGCTCGTGAAAGCCCGCCGGGCCAGCGGTGGGCCGCGCGGCGATCACCTCGCGCACAACGCGCGCCACCGCGCCCGCGCCCTTGCGCGCCGGCAGATGCAAACCAGGCGACGCGCCGAACAAACTCAAGCCCACGCGGTCCTGGTTGCGCTGCGCAACGAAGGCGAGCAGAGCGCAGAACGCCGCCGCGGCTTCGCGTTTGGTCCACTGCCGCGAGCCGAAGTCCATCGAGCGGCTGGTGTCGACCAGGAACACGATCGAGAGCTCGCGCTCCTCGACGTAGGTCTTGACGAACGGCTCGCCGGATTTGGCCGTGCGGTTCCAGTCGATCGTGCGCACGTCGTCGCCGGGCTGGTACATGCGCACCTCTTCGAACTCGACGCCCGAGCCGCGGAACGTGCTGCGGTACGCGCCCGCGAGCACGTCGTTCACGAGTCGGTGCGTGCGCAATTGGATCTGGCTCACACGCGCCATCAACGCGGGTGCGAGCAGCTCCAGGTTGCGATCTTCAGCAGCCATGGCTCGAAGTCGGTCGGCGGAGGTAGCGCTGGCGACTCAGGGCGTCGCGACGGTCTCGAGCACGCGTGCGACGAGCTTGTCCGAGGACAGTCCCTCCGCGTCGGCCTCGTAGGTCGGCAGCACGCGGTGGCGCAACACGTCCGGCGCGACGCGTTTGATGTCGGCGGGCGTCACGAACGAGCGGCCCTCGAGGTACGCATTGGCGCGCGAGGCGAGCGCGAGCCAGATCGTCGCGCGCGGGCTCGCGCCGTACTGGATGCGACCGACCAATTCCTTGAGTCCCGCCGCGGCCGGATCGCGCGTCGCGAACACCAGGCCGACGATGTACTCCTTGAGCCGCGGGTCCAGTGCGACGTGGTCGATCGAAGCGCGCGCCGCGCCGATCTGTTCGAGCGTCGCCACGGGCTTGACCACCGGCGCGTTCTCGGTGCGCGCCATGCGCTCGAGCACCTGCAGCTCCTCGGCGCGCGAGGGATAGCGCACGATCAGCTTCTGCGAGAAGCGGTCGAGCTGCGCTTCGGGCAAAGGGTACGTGCCCTCCTGTTCGAGCGGGTTCTGGGTCGCGAGCACGAGGAACGGCTCGGGCAACGGATAGGTCGCGCCGCCGATCGACACGTGGCGTTCCTGCATCGCCTCGAGCAGCGCCGACTGCACCTTGGCGGGCGCGCGGTTGATCTCGTCGGCCAGCACGAAGTTCGCGAAGACCGGGCCCTTGCGCACGGAGAACACGCCTTCGCGTGCGTTGTAGATCTCGGTGCCGACGAGGTCGCTGGGAAGCAGGTCGGGCGTGAACTGGATGCGGTTGAAGCTGCCGTGGACCGCGCGCGCGAGGCTGGAGACCGCGAGCGACTTCGCCAGCCCCGGGACGCCTTCCAGCAGCACGTGTCCGCCGGTCAGCAAGCCGATCAGCAGCCCGTGGATCAGTTCGTCCTGACCGATGATGACCTCGTGCAGCGCGCGCTTGAGTTCAGGCACGAAGCGGCGCGTCGCGTCGAGGTCGAGCGGATCGGCCGCGGCAGAAGTGGCGGGCATGGGCGTGGGGTGGCGGAGAGATTCGGGCCTGAGCAGAGCGACACGAACACGACGCCACGGATGGAACGCGCGCTCAGCCCCCGGCTGTTCGCCGGAACCTGAGCACGCGTCCAAACCAAGGCGTCGTCGGCGCGCCGGAGCAGCGCGTCGGTACAGCTACGGCCCGCTCCGCGCGCTGTTGGCGCGCAGCCCGGGCCGCGAGGCCGAAGATTGTAGACGCTTTGCCCGCCGCTCAACCGCCGATGGCGTCGGGATCCGCGGGGTCGAAACGCACCAGCGGCGGCTGCTGTCCGCCCAGGTGCGCCAGCGACGCGTCGGTGACCGTCCGGGCCGACGCGCGCCCCTGCGCGACGGCCTCGGCGGCCGTGCGCGGATTGTCGGGGTGCTGCACGCCCTCGGCGCTCGCGTGCCAGACCGTCTGGGTCGGGTACGCGAACGAGACGCGCAGTTGCGCGGCGAGCCGCAGCACGTCGAGGTACAGGCGGTGGCGCTCGCGCAGGAAGGTCGCGAAGTCCGTGGTCGAGATGAAGCACACGAACTCGACGTCCAGCGACGACGCGCCCCAGTTGGCGAGCCACACGTGGTAAACGTCCTGCGCGGCGTACGGGTGCTTGCGGATCAACTCGCGCACGCCCTCGCAGAACGCCTGCAGCTTCTCCGGCGGGGTTTCGTAGGTCAGCGAGAGCAAGGTGCGCACGCGGCGCCGGCGGCGCGCGCCGAAGTTCTCGACGTGGCTGCCGATGAAGCGCGAGTTGGGCACGGTGATCAAGCTGTCCTCCGCCGTGCGGATGCGCGTCGAGCGGAAGCCGACCTGCTCGACCGTGCCTTCGATGTCGCTGACCTTCACCAGGTCGCCGAGCTTGAACGGATTGTCGAGCAGCACCGTGAACGTGCCGAACAGGTTCTCGATCGAGTCCTTGGCCGCGAAACCGATGGCCAGCGAGCCGATCGAGAGTCCGGCGAGCACGTGCCAGAGCTGGTCGGTCAGGCGCGACGCGATGAACACCAGGCCCACCACCACGACCAGCACCTTCAAGGTGCGGCGCAGCAGCGGCACGAGCATGTCGTCGAACTTGTTCTCGGTGCGCGCGGCGCGCTGCTCGAGGTTCCAGCACACGACGTCCACGAGTCGGTAGGCGGCCCACACGCTGGCCACGGCGATCACGAAGCTCGCGGCGATGTCGAGCGCGCCGCGCGGACCTTGCGCGAGGTCGAGCACCGGCAGTCCCGCGAGGAACACCAGGCCCAGGAAGATCGCGCCGACGGGGCGCTCGAAATCGTGCAGCAGCTTGACGTCGATCAGCAGCCCGTCGGACGAAGAGAGCTTGCGCGTCAGCGGGCGCAGCAGCAGCACCATCAGGCGCTCGACAACCACCGAGAGCACGATGAGCGCGACGAGTCCGAGCCACTGGTAGGGCTCGAGCCAGATGCCGCCGCCCTGGAGCGTCGGCGGCACGACGGAGCGCAGCAGTTCCGCGGGGCTCGCGGCGTGGGACGCGGCGAACTCCGGGAGCGGGTCGAGACTCGAGACCTTGGCCCACAGCGCATCGGCCTGCTGCACGGTCTCGCGCGCGATCAGCCAACCGCCGCCGGGCGCGCGCTCGAACACGATGTCGATGCTGACCTCGGGCGGCACGCTGCGGCGCAGCGTGGTGATCGAAACGTCCTTGCCTGCGACGGTCGCGGCATCGTCGAACTCGCTCGGATCCAGCCGCACGACGCGGTCGAAGATGCGCAGGAAGCGCTCCTGCACCAAGCGTTTGGCGACGCGCTCGCGCTGGTCGCGCGGCGCTTCGATGTACAACGTGCGGGACGCCGGTACGAGGTCCTTCTCGTTGCGAGACTCGAAGTATTGGAAGGCCTGAACGAAGCTCTCCATCACCTCGCGCGGGCTCTGGAAGGGCGAGCTGAGTTGCTCAGGCTGCTGCGCGGGCTCTTGCGACGCCGCGGCGGCCCGGGCGGGTGCATGGACGAGGGCGAGCGCGAGGACGCACAGCAGCGCGCACAGGCGCGTCAGGACACGGCGATCAAACATCGGAGGTCGACGGAGGAGCGGAGGGAGTTGAGTCGGGCGAGGCGGCCTCCGACGCCTCGGCGGGCGCCAGCGGCGGGCCGATCGGCGGCGGGACCGCGCTCCACTGCGGAGGAGGCGGAGGCTGGTCGAACGGCGGCGTCACCACGCCGCGCTCGCGGAACCGCTCGCGGTAGGCGAGCACCTTGCGCGCGTAGCCGAGCACTTCGCTCGTGCTCTCGCGCGCCTCGCGCCACGCAGCATAACCGCCGAACTCCTTCGTCCAGCGGTCGAGTCGGCCCGGACCCGCGTTGTAGGCGACGAGCGCCGGCTCCTCCGAGCCGTAGCGCCGCAGCAGCCAGCGCAGGTAGCTGCCGGCGAGGCGCGCGTTGAGGCGCGCGTCGGAGAGCAGCTCGTCGCGCGTCGGCGCGTCGAGGCCGAGCAGCTCGGCGCGTTCCCGTGCGGTCGGCAGCATCAGCTGGAACAGCCCGAGCGCGCCGGCGTGCGACTGCGCGTCGATTCGCCCGCTCGACTCGGCGAGCATCACGCCGGCGAGCAGGTTGGGATCGAGCTCGAACTCGCGCGCCACCTCGCGCAACAACTCGGCGCGCGCTTCGACGCGTCGGTAACCGTTCGCGGCCATGATCGGCGCAACCCAGCGCGGCCCCCACAGCGCCACACACGCGGCGAGCGCAGCGACCCAGAACAAACGCGAGAGCCAGCGTTCGGCGACACTGCGCGCCGCACGGCGCGGGCGCGCCGAGCCGCGCCGAGAGCCTCGAGTAGCCAAGTGGCGCACAGTCTGCGGCAGCCCGCGGCGAAGTAAAGCTGCCGCCGCGCGCACGGCCGCCGCGCACCAGCGCCGCTCAGCGCCGCAGGTTGGCGAGCGCGTCGCGCAGCCCGTTGCGCCACGCGTCGCGTTCGCGCCCGCGCGGCGGCATGCGCCCCAGGTCGCGGCCGGCGAGTCGCGAGAGCTCGCGCCGCGCGCGCTCGACCAAGTGCGTTTCCTCGCGGCCGCACAGCTCGAGCAGCAGTTCCACCGCAGCCGGTGAGCCGCTGCGCAGTTCCTCGGGAGTCGGCGCGCCGAGCTGCAAGCGCGCGATCGCGCCGGACAACCAGGCCTGCGCGTCGTCGTGCACGACGTAGTCCCACCACGCCCACCAGGAGGCCGAGGGGGTCGCGTCGCCGCGGTAGTCGACCGCCGTCAGCACGGCCAATTCCTCGGCCACGCGCGCGTCGCTCGGGTCCTCGCTCAGCAGCGTCATCAACACCGAGGCGCACTGCGGCGCCAACTGCTCGGACAGGATCAACGTCGCCTCGCGGCGCGCTTTGTGCGAACTCGTCCGCACGACGCGCAGCAGTTCCTCCTGCCCCGCTTCACCCAAGAGCTTGAGGCCCTCGCGCGCGTGCACGTACGCGGGATCCTCGGGGCCGCGCGCGAGCAGCGAGATCAGGATCGGCGCCGCGCCGCGGTCGCGCAGCAGCGAAAGCCCCTGGGCCGCCGCCACCCGCACGCGCGTGTCCGACTCCTCCGAGAGGCCGTCGAGCAACGCGCTCAAGGCGCCATCGCCGCCGAGCCGCCCCGCGGCCCGCAGCGCCGCGAGGCGCAACTCGCCTTCGCCGACGCGCGCTTCGACCAGAATCACGTCGCGCGCCGCTTCGACGCGTTTGTCGCCCAGCGCCAGCAACGCAGCGGCGCGCACATCGACGTGCGTATCGCGCACCAACTCGAGCAGTCGCGCCAGCGCGGCCTCGTCGCCGCGCTGCGCGAGCACGAGCGCGGACACGGCCCGCACGTGGTGACGTTCGTCGCGGCTGCGCGCGAGCAACTGCTCCGCCGAAGCCAACCCGAGCACACGCGCGAGCGCTTCGCCGCCCTGGACGCCGAAACGCGTGAACAGCAGGGTCGTCAGTCGTTCGACCTCCGCGTCCGCGAGCGCGCCGTCGACGGCCAGGGACTGCACGACGAGCTCGAGCAAGCGCTCCGCGCGCGCGCCGTAGAACGCCTCTTCGCTGAGCAATCCGACCAGCAGTTCCGAGTCCGCTCGCGAGAGCGGGCCCACGTCGCGCGTCGCGCTGACCAGACGCTCGACGAGCACGTCGCGCTGCGATCCGCTCTGCCCCTTGGCGCGCGCGGCGGTGAGCTCCCACAGACGGCGCGCCCGCGCGGCGGTGTTGGTCTCGCTGTCCCACCAACTCGCCTGATCGCGCCAGAAATCCTCGGCGCTCACGCCGCTGCGCGGATCGTGGAGCAACTGCCACAGGTTGCGCTCGCGCAGCCCGCGCATCAGCTCCAGCGTGGCCAGGAACCACGGCTCGCCCGCGCCGTCGGGGAAGCTGAACTGCTTGCTCGCGGCCTCGAAGGCCACGGTGAGCGCGCGCGCGGGCGACGAGGGGCTGCCGCGCAATCCGGGCAGCCGCTCGGCGCCGAATAGGCCCAGGCGCCGCAGTTCTTCGAAGGCCCCGCGGGCCTGGGCTTGGGTGAGGAAGAAGCGCTCGCCGAGCACCGCGCGCGGCGGGCGCTGCGGGTCCGCCCAGGCCGGGCCGAGCAGGGTGAAGCTCTCCTCACCGGCGCGGCTCGAACGCACGCTCAACTCCAACTCGAGCGCACTTTGTTCGCCGACCTCGAGCCGCGCGCGCGCGCAGCGGAAGTTCTCGGCGTTCTGCGCCCACCAATTCATCCAGCGCGGCCCATCGCTTCCGAAATCGACGCCCGTGGCGAGCGCCAGGCGCCGCGTCGCGGTCGGAAGCAACGTGCTGATGTCGCTCGCAAAGTCCTGCGCCGCGACCACGCGCACGAGGCGGTGCGGCGCGTCGCGGTCGTACCAGCGCGCTTCGCTGGCCGCACCGCGATAGCCCAAGCCGATCAGCGCCGCAGCGCAGGCGCCGGATACGAACGGCTCCGACGAGGTCAGTCCGTCGAGCAGTCGCGCGCGGTGCACGTCGGTGAACAACGCTTCGAAGCGTGCGTCCTCGCGCTCGACGAGCGCGATCAGCGCCAGCGCCTGGTCGCGCAACAGGTACGGCGCGTCGAACGCTCTGCGCAACAACTCGCCGTTGATGCGTTCGTCGGCGCGGTGCGCCAGCGACTCCAGCGCGCGACGCCCCACTTGGCTGGAGCTGTCGGTGAGCGATTCGAGCAGCAGCGGAACCGCCCCCGCGTCGTCGCACTGCGCGAGCAAAGCCACGGCGCGCGAGCGCGCGTCGACTTCCTTCGAGCGCAGCGCGCCAAGCAGCGCGGCGGCCGGCAACTCGCGCCCGAGCGCGGCGAGGTGACGCTGCGCGGCGCTGCGCACGCCGGATTGTTTGTGCGCGAGCAAGTCGGCGAGCACGCTCGGTCCCGCGCGCACCGGGTCGCGCGCGACGACGAGGTCGACCAGCGCACTCGCCGCCGCCGAGGGCAACTTCGAACGCAGGCGGGTGAGCACGGCGCCGAACGCCTCTTCGTCGCCGAGCGCGAGCAGCGTGCGCGCGCCGAGCAGCACGCTCGGCGCGTGGTCGCGCTCGAGGGCCTGGAACGCCGCGGTCCGACCGGCGGCGCCCTGCTCGGCCAAACTCTGCGCGCCGAAGTCGAGCATCGGACTGTGGATGTCGCTGAGCTTGGCGACCTCCTCGAGCACCATCAGTGCGGCCGACGACGGGTTCGAGCTGGCGACGGGCGCCGTGGGTGTCGCCGCCGGTTCGCTCGGAAGCGGGGCGGCCGGACCGACGGCCGGACCGACAGCAGGCGCGGCCGCCGGCGGCGCGGTGCTTCCCGCGGGCACGGGCGCGGGCGGCGTCGGGCGCTGCGCCGGCAACTCGAGCGTTCCGGCGGCAGACTGCCGCGGACCGGCGTAGAGACGTTTGCCGGTCACGCGTTCGGCGGTGTTGCCGCGCCGCGCGCGCCCCAAGTCCACCGACGGACTGACCGGCTTGGCTGCGGGACGGCGCTCGGGAAGTTCGACCTGCGCGTGCGCGGCCGCGGAGCAGAACACCCATCCGAGTGCGGCCAACACCAGGCTGACCGTGCGTTCGCGCAGCATCGCGCTCGAGCTGCGGACGTGCGGTCGCCCGAATGGCTGCCCGTGGGGCCGGGAACAACACTCGGGGGCGTCGGGATGGTGGCGGGTGCTGGTCATGGCGGATCCGGGAGCGTCGACGGGAGAGCGGAGTACCCGGGCGAGCGCCATCAGGATACGAAACAGGCTCTCGGCGCCGATCAGGACAGCGGCCGCGCGGCGCCCGGCGCCTGCCCGCCGGCGCGGGCCAGCGTGCGCGCCAGGGCGATCAATTCCAAATCGCTGGTTTCGGGCTCGAAACCCTCGCGATTCTCGCCCGCCTGCCGCACCCCAGCCAGGTCCCCCATGCCGCGCTCGCGCAGGTCCTCCTCGGCGATCTCGAAGCCGTCGCGCGTGCGCTCGAGCAGCTCCAGCCGTCGCCGCGCCGAGGACTTGCCCAGCAAATAGCACACGCTCGCGGCGGCGCCGCGGCCGACGCGGCCGCGCAGTTGGTGCAGTTGCGCGAGCCCGAGCCGCTCGCAGGACTCGATCACGATCGCACTCGCGGCGGGCACGTCGACGCCGACCTCGATCACCGTCGTCGCCACCAGGATGCGCGCCTCGCCGCGTCGGAAACGCTCGAGCCGCGCGGCGCGTTCGGCGGACTTCATGCGGCCGTGGGCGAGCTCGACGCCCCAGCGCGACCAGCGCCGCGAAGCGATGCGCGCGAAACGTTGTTCGGCGCCGAGCGCAGCCTGGGCCTCGTCCTCGGCGAGCGCCGCCTCGTCGGCCTCGCCTTCCACCGCGTCCGAGTCGATGCGCGGCGCGACCCAGTAGAGCTGCTCGCCGCGCTCGAGCCGCGCTTCCAGGTCGCGTTCGAACTCGCGGGCGCCTTCGCGCGCCCAACGGGTCACGAGTTCGCCGCGCCCCGGCGGACGCTCGCGCAACACGGACACCTCGAGGTCGCCGTACAGCGTCAGCGCGAGGCTGCGCGGAATCGGCGTCGCCGTCATGAGCAGGCCGTGCAGCGCCCCGCCCTTCTCGAACAAGCGCTCGCGCTGTGCGACGCCGAAGCGGTGCTGTTCGTCGACGACGGCGAGCGCCAGACGCGCGAACACGATGTCGCCCGAGAACAGCGCGTGCGTGCCGATCAACACGGCGAGTTCGCCGCGCGCCAGGCGCTCGCACAGGGCGCGCCGTTCGCGCGCGGGAGTCGAACCGGTGAGCAACGCGCAACTCACGCCCGCGGCGGCGAAGCGCGGCGCGAGGCTGGCGAAGTGCTGCTCGGCGAGCAACTCGGTCGGCGCCATGAAGGCCGCCTGCGCGCCGCTCGACGCGGCGATCAAGCACGCGAGCGCGCCGAGCGCCGTCTTGCCGGCGCCCACGTCGCCCTGCAGCAGCCGTCTCATCGGCGTGGGCTGCGCCAGATCGGCGCGCAACTCGGCGGCGATGGTCCGCTGCCCGGCTGTGAACGCGAATGGAAAGCTCGCCACGAGCTGTGCGAAACGCGCGTCGTCGACCGCCAGTGCGGGCGCGCCGAGCTGGCGGCGCGCGAGCGCGCTGGCGAGCAAGCGCCGCTGCGTTGCGACGAGCGGCTCGAGTTGCACGCGCCGCAGCGCACGCTCGTACTCGGCGAGCGAAGTCGGACGATGGACTTCGCGCACGGCCTCGGGCAGCGGACGCAGTGCGTGCTGCGCCAGCTCCTGCGGCGCCAGCGGTTCGTCGAGCGACGCGCCGAAGCGCTCGAGCGCCTGCTCGATCAACTCGCGCAGGAACACCTGCGACACGCCCTCGGCGCTGGGGTAAGTCGGCACCAGCTCCCCCGCTCGCGGAAACGGCGCACTCTCGCTCTCGAGCCGCGAGACCACGAACAGTCCTGGATTCGAGCTGTTCGCGCGGCCTGCGACGCGCAGCAGCATGTCCTTGGCCAGCCGCTGGCGCATCCAGGGCTGGTTGAAGAACACGAGCACGATCTCGCCGCTTTCGTCGAGCACGTGGCAGCGCACGGACGAACGGCCGCCGAAGCGCGAGAAGCTCCAGCGCGTGACGCGGCCTTGGAGCACGCAGGTCGAGCCGTCGCTCCCCGCTCGCAGCGCCGCGATCGTGCGCGCGGGCGGCCAGGGTTCGAACTTGCGCGGGGCGGTGCAGAGCAAGTCGTGCACGCTGGACAGTCCCAACTGCGCCAGCCGCGCGGCGCGCACCGGGCCGACGCCCTCGAGCGCAGTCAGCGGCACGCTCCGCAGGTCCGCGAGCGTTGACTGCGACGGCGTGCTGTCGCGTTCCTCCATCGCGGCCTCAGGGGCGCTCGAGCAGCGCCGGCAGGCTCTCGGCCGCCGAACGGTTCTGGAGCGTGTAGCTGCGATCGACGCCGTTGCCGTGCTCGGGATCGGTGCTCCAGTGCCCGAAGAACACCGCGTCGGGCGCACGGCCCGCGGCGCGCGCGCGCTGCAGCGCAACCGCGAACGCAGCCGCCAACCGCGCCTGCTCCGGCGCGTCGTAACCGCCGCGCGCGAAGTCGCTGTCGCGCCAGCCCTCCGACGTCGGCGGGAATCCGATGTCCATCCACCACAGCGGCCGCGCCGCGCCGCCCGCGAGGTCCTTCGCGCGGCCGAGTTGCACCTCGAACAGGTTGCGCAGCTCCAGATCCGTCGGAGGTTCGCCCGGACGCTGCGGCACGCTGAGGCTCAGCTTCGCACGCACGAGCAGCGGCTCGCAGTCGTCCGCGTGCGCGAAGTTCTTCTGCTCGCCGTCGAGGAACAGCGTGTAGCTCACCGCGCCCGAAAAGCTCCGCCGCGCGCTGGCGAAGATCGCGGCGAACGGGCCGGGAGCGCCCGGCGCCCGCGCCGCTTCGGGTTCGTCCCACGGCCGGCCCCACTCGAACGCGATCTTCGAAGCGCGCTCGCCGAGGATCAGCACGTCGACGCCGGTCAGTTCGGCGAGCAGCGCTGCGTGCTCGACCAGCGCGCGCCACATCGCAAGGCGCTCGCCGCGCGCGGTTTCGTCCTCGCCCACGCGCCGCACGGTGGCGGCGCCGGTCGGCGTCGAAAGCAGTTCGGGCGCGAACACCACGCGCAACCCGAGCGCGCGCGCGCTGCGAAACGCGGCCCACAGCGCGGCGTCGCTCGCATCGCAGGAGAACGGACCTCCGAGCCGGGCGCCCCACCACTCGCGCGGCGGCGTGCGCTCGAAGTAGGTCGGCTGGAAGACCACCGCGTCCGCGCCCAGGCCGGCCAAGCCCTTCAACGCCTCGTCGCACGCGGACGAACCGTAACCCTGCGCGCGCCAACCGTAGTCGTCGCGCGCCTGCACCAAATGCACGCCGTCGCGCACGCCGAGCGCGTCGCGCGCCGCACGCCGCGTCTCCAGCAGGGCCCGCCCAAGTCCGGCGAGCTTCTCGAAGCGCTCGGCGAAGCGCTGCGGGTCGACGCGCTCGGCGAGTCGACCCGAACTCCACGCGTCGCGCCGCGCCTGGAGGTCGAGCCCACGCAACGCCGTGCGCAGCGCCAGCGCACGCAGCGGCTGGAACACATGCGGAGAAGCGTGCGCGGGCGGAGCGCGCCAAGCCTCGGCGGAGTCCGCGGCGGCGCACGCCAGTTGGAGCGCCACCTCGAGCGGAGCTCCGAACCAGCCTTGGCTGGCTTCGACCCCGAGTGCGGCGAGCGCCCAACTCTCCGGCGGCGGGCCCGCGGTGCGCATGGCGAGTTCCCGCGCGATCTGCGCGCCGCCGTCGTGCAGCGCGGCGCTCGCGACGAGCACGTGGAGCTCGCCGGCGCGTGCGCCGGGCGCGGCGAGATCCCACACGCCGGTGGCGCTCGCGAACTGGTCCAGCCGCGGCCAGACGTGGACGCGCAGCGGCGCGGCGCCCGGCGGTTGCGGTCCGAGCAACTTCTCCACGTCCTGCGCGCAGCGCTTGGCGAGCTTGGCGTAGTGCTCGAATGCGGCGGCCGGTACGTCGCCGTGCAGGTGGTGCTCGAGCACGCCGTCGCGCTGCACGCGCACCGGCGCCGAGCGGACGAGATCGAACACCGGACCGCCGGAGACGCTCGCGAGCGGACCGCCGGGCATGCCGCGCAAGGCCTTGGAGACCAGTCCGCCGCGCCACAGCAGCGCGCCGGGGCGCCAACTCGGCGCGAGCGAGCGCGCCAGCGCCACGGCGTCCTCGGCGCTCGGCGCGAGCACCACTTCGAGCGGCCAGCCGGGGCGCGCGGGATCGGGCAGGGTGAGTTGCACGCCGTCCCCCGGCGCGGCGAAGCGCTCTCCCGCAAACCAGAACGCGCCGCTGTGTTCGAACACCACGCCGTGGCGCTGGGCGAGCGCGCCGATGCCCGGCGTGAGCGCGTCGGCGAACCACAGCTGCGCCGCCCGCGGATCGGGTTCGGCGTCGGACGTCGAGCCGACGACCCATTCGACCCGCCAACGCTGGCTGCGCTCGAGTTCGTCCGCGAGCGGAGCGAGCACGCGCTGCGCACGTTCGGACGGCACGCGCACGGCGAGCCGCGTCGCACCTTCGAGCGCGAGGCGCCCGCAGTCCTCGCTCGACACGTCCGGCCGCGTGCACGCCGCCGCGAGGAGCGCGAGCAGCAACGCCACGAATGGGCGCGGATCCGAGGCGTACGGCGACACGCGCGGGTGAGTGTAGCGCTGCACCTCGACGGCTCGACGGGTGGCGCGATGTACGGCGGCAGGTTGACCTGCATGGACAGGCGCCAGCTATGCTGCCTCGCATGTCGCGCTTCGTGCTGGTCTGTCTTGTCGCCGCAGCGACCGCGCTCGGCAGTTGCGGCGCCGCGCCGCTCGCCACCCGCAACATCGACATCGGGGCGCAGACCCTCGATCGCATCGAGCCGGGCTCAGGCCGCAAGTTCGTGCTCTATCTGCTGGGCGAGCCGCGCGAGAAGGTGCAGCTCGACGACGGCCTCGAGCTGTGGACCTGGGCCCTGCGCGAGCGCAAGTCCTCGGGCGGCGCGGTCGTCTACCGCGTCGAATCCGATCCCAAGGCGCGCGCCGAACGCCGCGCCTACGTCGAGTTCCGCGACGGTCGCGTGCTGCGCGCGTGGCGCGACTGAAGCGCACCGGGAGCGGCTCGAGGCGCGCCGAACGCCCGAACGTGTGCGCCGGCGTGCGACGCTGACTCTGGGCCAGCGCAATAAGGGCCAGCGCAATAAGGGCCAGCGCAATAAGGGCCAGCGCAATCCGGGCCAGCGCAATCCGCGCCGCTCATCGCCGGCGGCAACGCGCGCATCCGTGACGTGCTGCCGATCGCCGCGTTTCGCTCAGCGGCCGCCGCCCGCCGGGGGCTGTGCGGCGAGCGCGCTCTCGGTCTGCGCGAGCAGTTGGCGCGAGTCCTTGTACTCGGGGTAGACGAGCAACACCTGGCGCAGCAGCTGTGCGCGGCGCGCGAGGTCCGTCTCGGCCAAGGCCTGGTCGTAGTAACCCTTGGCGCGAGCGACCGAGTCGGTCAACGCGTCGCGGCGCGCGAGCGCGTCGCGGAAGTAGCCCTGCGGCGCGGCTTCGATGAGCTTGGTGTAGCCCTCGATCGCCTCCTCGAAGCGGTGATCGGCCTCGACCGAGAGCACGGCCTCGTAACGCGCGCTGAGCCGGGCCTCGAGCAACCGCTCGCGCTCCGCGGCGAAACCCGCGAGCTGGCGCTGCGACAGCGCTTCGCCTGCGGCCAGTTCGCGCTCGGCGGTTTCGAAGTCGCGCTTCATGATGCGCCGGTCCGCCTCGCGCAGATGCTCTGCGGCGCGCTCCTCGAGCTTCATCCGCTCAAGCCCCGCCAGGGACTCGGCGTGCGCGGGATCGAACAGCGTCGCGATGCGGTACTCGTTGCGCGCGGCCGCGTACTGGCCTTGCTCCTCGAGCTCCTGGGCGATCAGCGCGCGGTTCTCGGCGCGCAGGGTGTCCGCCTGCGCGCGTCGCAACTCGGCGCGGTCGTTTTCGTCGTACTTCAGCGTGGACGAGAAGTGGTGCGCGGCCTGCTCGAGCCAGAACTCGTTCAGCGCCCGCGTTCCGCGCTCGTAGTACGACTCGCCCATGCCGCGCCGGTAGTTGAGCTGCAGCAGGGCGCGCGCGAGTCCGTCCAGCGCCAACCGCTCGCTCGGGCTGTAGGTCAGCGCCGTCTCGTAGGCGCGCACGGCTGCGTCGAGATCGTCGGCTGCGTGGGCCTCGATCGCGCGGTTCACCCAGCGCTTGGAGAGCTTGTCGAGCGTGGCCGCGATCCAGGCGCGCACCTGCGGTTGTTCGGGCGCGAGCGCCTCCGCGGCCCGGAACTGTTCGAGCGCCTCGATGTCCTTGTTCTCGAAAGTCAGGCGGCGGCCCGCCTCGAGGCGCCAAGCGGCGGTCGCCAGGCGCCACTGTTCCTTGGCCTGGGCGTCGTCCGGGGCGTTCTCCACGCGCTCGGCCGCGACGCGCACCGCCTGTTCGTAGCGTGCGTGCCGGACCAGCCAGTTGACGTCCTGCTCCTCGGCTTTCGAGGCGTTGGACGCGCAGCCGGCGCCGAGGCCGACGGTCAGGGCGGCGGCCAGGCCCGCGAGGAACACGGGGCGAGAGGCGGGGCGGTGCGGAGAGCGGTGCAGGTTCATGCGCTTGCGGCGGGGTCGACGCCCAGGGAGGTCCCAGGGGGGTACGGCGGTCCACTGTACGAAGCGACGGCGCTGGATGCAGCGCCGCCCTGGCGCTGGGACGCGCGGCGCCGCGGGTTCTTCCCGCGGCCCCAGGCTCAGGTGCGCAAGCCCTCGAACAGCACCACGCCCAGCGAACCGAACACGAGCACGACCAGCCAGCTGGCGAACAGCGGCGCCAACGAACCGTCCATCCCCAGGGCGCGTCCGATGAAGTCCAGGCAGAAGTACAGCACGCACATGAGGGCGGCCGCGCCCAGGCCTTCGACGCCCTTGCCGCGCTCGCGGCCGAACAGGAAGGGCAGCGTGATGAGCAGCAGCACCACGTTCGCCAGCGGGAAGGTCACGTGGTAGTGGTACAGCGTCTGGTACTGCAGGTTGTAGGGGTCGCGCGCCGCGAGCACGTCCAACTCGGCGAGTGAGAGTTCGAGCGCCCGGCGGTCGCCCTTGTCGGCGAGCAACAACTCCGAGGGCGTGAAGGCCACCAGGTCGAACCACTCCAAGCTGCTGCGCTTGGACGTGTCGCCGGTTTCTTCGCGCAGGACTCCGTCCTCGAGCAACCAGCCCGGCGCGCCCTCGAGCGTCGTGAAGCGCGCGCGTTGCGCCGACACGGAAATCAGCGTCGGCCCGCGCGCGCCGACGATCTCCAGACCTTCGATCCGTCCTTCGTCGGGATGGAACTCGCGCGCGCCGACGACGTTCCCGGCGATGTCGCGCATCCACACGTCCTCCAGGCGCCAGCCCGTGGTGTGCGTGTCGAGCAGGTGCCGCAGACGGTCGCGTTCGGGGCCCAGTCGGTCGGTCGCGAACTCGCGCAGCGCCACCATGCCAAGCGCCGCGAGCGCGCCGCCGAGGAACAGCGGCACAACCGCGCGTCGCGCGCTCACGCCTGCGTTCAGGCATGCGACCAGTTCGTTGTGGCGCGAGAGCTTGACGATCGTGAACAGCGCGGCGCTCACCGTCACGAACGGCGCGACCTGCAGGAACAGGAACGGCGCATTCAGCGCGTAGTAGCGCAGGATCAGCGTCGCCGGCGCCGGTTCGCCGTTTTCCCAGGGCGTGAAGTAGTCGAGGTTCGAAGCGACGTCGATGATGACCGCGAGCCCGACGACGAGCAGCAAGCTCGTGAAGTACGCGCCGACGAACAGACTGGCGACGTAGCGATCGATGCGGCCGAACAACTCCAGTCCTGCGATGCGCATCGAGTTCAGCGCCTCAGCGCGACCACGGTCATGACGACGCCGAGCAGCGTTCCGCCGATCGTAGCGCCCCACGCCGCGAGCCACTGCGGCACGGCGTCGGACGCCACCAGGCCTTTGCCAAGTCGCATCGAGAGCAAGTAATAGACGAGTGCATACAGAACAGCCGCCGCGAACGCAGTGAGCTGCGAGCCGCGCCGCAGGATCAGCCCCGTCGACACGCCCAGCAGCAGGAACATCGGGCAGATCGCCGCGAGGGCGCGCCGCGCGTGCAGTTCGAAGCCGATCTTGGCTAGCTCGTTCGGCATGGCGTAGCCGTCGGACGGCGTCTTGGTCGCCAGCGCCTGTTCGCCTTCGCTCGCGACGAGTTGAGCGGTGCGCTCCAGGCGCCGCTCGAGCTCGCGGCTGGACTGGTACCTCCACTCGTGGCGGCGCGTCGCGTCCACCTCGAACAACTCGTCGAGGTCGAGCGCGATGCGCGCGTTGGCGAGGCGCGCATCGATCCCACCGCCGATCCAGCGCGGCCAGGTGAGATCGATCGTCATCGACGACTCTTCGATGCCGAACTCCGCCGTCGCGGCGTACAGAAGCTGGGCCGGTTCGTCGGCGCGCCGCGGCACGTGGATGAACACCTGCTCGAAGCGGTTGCGGTTCTGTGGATCGCGGGCGCGCGAGGACAGGTAGAAGTCGCCGAACTTGAGTTCCGTGCGCCCCGGACTGAGCGAACGCAACAGGCGCACGACCGAGTTCTTCGTGTAGTCGCGCTGGCGGAACTTGGTCTGCGGCGAGACTTCCGTCGCGAGGAAGTACAGGAGCCCCGACAGGGCCAGCGCGAGCACTCCCGCCGGCACGAACATGCGCAGCGGATGGATGCCGGCCATCAAGATCGCGGTCCACTCGTTGTCGGCGGCCATGCGGCCGTAGGTGGCGACGAGCGAGAGCAGGAAGCCGATCGGCAGCAGGTACGGGACGAGGTCGACCAGGACGAGCGGCAAGAAGCCCAGGATCGCGCCCATGCCGACGCCCGAGAGCTTGTGGAAGGCCTGCACCAAAATGCCCGGCACGGCGACGAACGCCATGCCGGCGACGGCGAACGTCATCCCGACCAGCAGTTGGCGCAGCAGATAGCGCTCGAGCGTCACGCGGCCGATCGTAGCGGCGCGGCGCCTGCGCTTCGACGGCGCGTCGACAGCTCTGCGACCTTAGGTCGACGGCTCTGCGACCTTAGGTCGACGGCTCTGCGACCTTAGGTCGACAGCTCTGCGACGTCAGGTCGACGGCTTTGCGTCGTCACGTCGACGGCGCGTCCACTCACGGCGCCGCGCCGCGCGCGCTTAGGATGCGCGCCGTGCCCAGCGAAACGCGCTCCATCCTCAAGGACAGCTTGCACCGCAGCGTGCGGCTGGAGTGCGGCGCCGACGGAGTGCGCACCGTCGTCAAGCGCTTCGCCAACCGCTCGCTCGCCGGCGCCACGCTCGACCGCGCGCGCGCCGCGCGCGAGCACCGCCTGCTCGGCGAACTGGTCGCGCGGGGCGTGCGCGCGCCGGCGCCGCTGGCGCTCGAGCGCGTCAACGGCGGCTGGGAAGTCCGCATGCAGTGGATCGAGGACGCGCACGCGCTCGCCGAGCACCTGAGCGGGGCGCGCGCCTGGCCCGCGCCGCCCGAGCGCCTCGCGCGCGAGCTCGCGCGCCTGCTCGCCAAGCTGCACGACGCGCAGGTCGACCACCCCGACCTGCATCCGGGCAACGTGTTGCTCGACGGGCTCGGGCGCGCCTGGGCGATCGACTTCCACAAGGCGCGCCGCGCGCGGCGGCTGAAACCGGCGTGCGCCTGGCGCGATCTGGTGAGCCTCGCCGCGGGCACGCGCGAGTGCACGACGCCGCAGTTCCGCGCGCGCTTTCTGCTCGAATGGCTGCGCTCCGCGCCGCAGACGCTCGCCCAGGACGTGCTCGAGCGCGCCGGCGACTCACGCAGCGCTCTTGCGGCGACCCTCGAGCAGCAGGCGCGCGCCCGGCGCTGCGCGGCCGTCGACAAACGGCGCGCGCGCTGGCTGCGGGAGAGTTCCGCATGCGCACCGCTCGACGGCGAGCGCCACGGCTTCGTGCGGCGCGAAGCGCTCGCCCAGGTGGACTTCACCGCGCCCGAGCGGCTGCCGCGCGCGCGGGTGCTGCTGCTGCGCGAGCTGAGCGAGCGGGAAGCCCTGGCGGTGTGGAGCAACGCGGCGCGCCTGAGTGAACACGGACTCGCCTGCCTGCGTCCGCTCGCACTCAGCTTGCGCCCGCAGCGCTGGGTCGCGTTGGAGGCGCCGTTCGACGGCGCGCCCGTCGCGCCCGGCCTCGCGCTTGAAGGAACACGCGCGCTGCACTCGCTCGGGAAGCTGTGCGCGGAGCTTGCCGACCGGCGCCTGCGCATCGCGAGCGGTCGCTGGCCGGTGCTGTGGCGCGGCGCGCGCGACGAGCTGGCGCTCGCCGCCACCAGCGCGCTGGAGGCCGATCCTCGCGGCGGCGACGGACTGGACCTCGTGCGTGTCCTGGCGCTGGCCGGGCGCAACCTCGAACAGCTCAGCGCGCGCGAACGTGCGGCCTACGCCGCGGGCATCCTCGCCGCGAGCCGCACCAGCCCGCACGGCCGCGCGCGTCTGAGAGCCCGACTGCGCCATGGCTGAGCCGCTGCGCCGCCGCGTTCGCGCACGTGCGCTGGATGCGCTGACGCGCCTGGCAGGTTCGCCGTTCGACCCGCTGCTCCGCGTCGCGCTGGCGGCCGGAGCACAGGCCGCTCAACACACGAGCGCGGCGCGGCGCATCGAGCGCAACCTCGCGCTCGCCTACGGCGCCGAACTCGACGCGCAGGCGCGCGAGACGTTGACGCGGGGCGTGCTCACGCACACCGCGCGCTTGGTGCGCGAGTGGCTGTGGATGGCGCGCGCCGCACGCAGCGAACGCGAACGCCAGCGCGTCGAGCGCTGGATCGACGCGAGCGTCGAGTTCGACGCGAGCTGCGACGAACTGCGGCGCCGCGCCGCGCGCGGACGCGGCGTGCTCATCGTCACGGCGCACCTGGGCAACTGGGAGCTGCTCGCGGCGGCGCTGCGGCGCGCGGGGCTCGACGGCGCCGTGGTCGGTCTGCGCAAGCGCAACGACTCGAGCGCGGATTGGCTCGTCGGCTTGCGCTCTGGGTTGGGCGTGCGCAGCCTGCCCCAGGACAGCTCGCCACGCGAGGTGCTGAACGTGCTGCGCGGGGGCGAGACGCTGGGACTGCTCTGCGACTTGCACGCACGTCGACTCGACAACGTCGACGCGCCGTTCTTCGGCCGTTCGGCCCCCACCATGACGGCCCCCGCCGCGTTCGCGCGAGCGAGCGGCCTGCCGCTCACGCCCGTGCGCTGCGTGCGCGAAGGCGCGCGCTACCGCATCCGCGTCGACGAGCCGCTCGAACTCGCGGCGAGCGCGGACAAACGCGCGGCCGCGTTGGATCTGCTCACGCGCATGAACGCCGTGTTCGAGCGCTGGATCCGCGCCGCGCCCGAGCAGTGGGCTTGGCACCAGCGCCGCTGGCCCGCCGACGAACACGTCGAACGGGCCAGCGGGAGCGAAGGCGTCTGACTCTTGCGGCAGCGCGCGCGGGAGGTTGGAGCGCCGCGCGACACGCCGCCAGCTACAGCGGGTTGGCCTTGAGCCACTCCGCGATCGTGCGGTTGGCCGAAATCGCCGGCCACCAGTCGCCGCGCGTGTCGCGGTAACCGCGCAGGTGCTCGTCGACACGCGGGAAGTCGAGCAGGCGCTTGGCGGCGGTCTGCTCCATCTCGTCGTCGCCGCTGTAGGTCGCGAGGATCAACAACCAGCTCACGGCCTTGCCGACCTGGTTGTTCTTGTACTCGTGCTGCGCCTGCAGAGTGCGGTCGTCGTACCACTCCTTGCGGGCCGCGGTCAGCTTGTCGATCAAGGCCGCCGTCTTGGCGCGGTCGTCGGCGCTCGCGCTGTCCAGGAAGCGCTGCAGGATCGCGAAAGCCTGCTTGTAGTCGCGCGGATTGGCCCAGGTCAGCGTCTCGACCTCGAAGGCGACGTCCTCGTAGGTCGGCGGCGCCTTGAGGTCCACCATCTTCGAGTAGATCTGCTTCTGGCG
Organism: Planctomycetota bacterium; assembly: GCA_016795325.1. Lineage (GTDB taxonomy): Bacteria > Planctomycetota > UBA1135 > UBA1135 > WYBT01. Next base: position 147,665 of record JAEUHY010000060.1, on the reverse strand, counting down.
CTGCACCCACTCGAGTTCGGGGTGCTGCGGCCAGCGGCGCTCGAACTCGGCGAGGCGCTTCAAGAACACGCGCACGGTCGGCGACTGCACCTTGCCCTGCATGCGCTGCGCTTCGAAGTTCTTGAGCTGCGTGTCGAGGAACTGCGTGCCGCTCTTGTTGACCTTCTCGAGTTCCGCGCCCTGGCGAGCTTGGGCGATCTCGAGCTTGAGTTGCTCGATCTTCGCCTGGAGTTCCGGGGTGCGCGGCGCGTCGGCGGGAATCTTCTCGATGTCCGCCTGCGCCTGCTCGGCGAGACCCGACTTGAGCATCTCCACGGCGTGGAAGTACTGCGTCTGCGCGAGGAACGCGTTCGGCGCGTCCTGCTCGGCCATCTTCTTGAACACGAAGAAGCCCACGATCCCCAGCGGCACGAGGATGATCAGCATGTGCGCGGGCTTGATGCCCTTGGAGCTGTGCAGCTCGCGCGCGGAGCGTTGCCACTCCTGCTTCTCGACCGTCTTCTCGCGCGGCGCAGCTCGGCCGCCGGTCACAGCCGGCGCGGCGGCCGGCGCGGCGCCGCCCTCGGGCGGATCGATGCTGAGCTTGGCTTCGCCGATCGTCACGACCGAACCCGCCGCGAGCGCCGTGTCGCCGGTCAGAGCCTTGGGGCCGAGCTTGGGCGGCAGCACGCCAGGCTTGGGCTTGAGCGTCACTACGCCGCCCTGGATCACCAGCTCGGCGTGCAACTCCGCGACGCCGCCGCTCGAGAGCTTGAGCGCCGCGTTGGGCCCGCTGCCGATCGTGATCACTCCGTCGCCGACCTTGAACGCGCGGCGCTTGCCGCCTTCCTCGAGGATCAATCGCGTCATCGCGTGTTTCCCGACTCGTTGTCGAGTTCCTTCTCGAAGGCGCGGTCCGCGCCGAAATTCTGGGTCCAGTAGAGCGACACGAGCGAGCTCGCCATCTCGCGATGGCCCGCCATCAGCAGGTTTCTGTGGTGGCCGCTCGAGTGCGCCCAGCCGTCGTGGGCCGAAGCCGGATCGGTGCGCCCCATCGAGCAGTTCTCGCTCACGCCGTTGTTGTACCCGGCGAGCTTGGCGCGATCACTGGGCGTGCGCCGCGTCGGGTCGGTTTCGAAGTGCCCGAAGTCGCCGGTGTCCGCCATGTACTTGCTGTGGCCCCACGCCGCGGCCTGGATGCGCGGATTCCAGGCCAACGAGCGGCGACCGAACATCGCGCGGTAGCGGTTGGTGACGCGCACCTGCTCACGCGCCGGCGGATCGGCCCACTGCTCCTTCGCGGCGCCTTCGCGCTCCTTGTTCTTGTCGAGCGCCGCCCACAGCCGTTCGTTGCGCGCTTCGACCGCGCGCGACAGCGCCAGATCCGACGCTTCGGCCTCGCTCCAGGCGAACTGCTGGAGGTCCACGCTCTCGACGCCGCGCGGAGTCGCGAGCAACCAGGTCGGCAGCGTCTCGGGCAATGCGAAGGGCAACTCGAGCTTCGCGCACGCGCCGGCGCACCACTCCAACTCTTCGAGCGCCTGCGTGAAGTCCTTGGCCAGCTTGACGGGCTTGGACTTCTCCCACGCCTCGCGCAACTTGCCGACCGCTTCGTCCACGTCGCGCTGGGCGCGCGCGTAGTCGGCCGCCGTCTTCGGCGCGGGCGGCGGGTTGTACGGATAGAAGTACGTCTCTTCGTCGAAGATCAACGCCAGCGCGTCCTTGCGCGCCGCGTCGAGCGCGGTGCGCAGGTTCGCCAGCCCCTTGAGCTGCTCCGTGGTCTTCGAACGCGCGAGCTTGGTGACCACCGCGGTGGCGCGCGCCGCCAACGCAGCGCGCGCGACTTCGGGCGGCGCACCCGCGAGCAGGGCCTCGAAGGCTTGATCGCGCGCCTCGCCCGACGCACGCAGAAAGGCGCGTTCGAGGTTCGCGCTGGCTGCGGCGCTGTCGCTGGCGGCCGCGGTTTCGAGCGTCGCCCACTGGCCCTTGGCGAGCAGGTAGCGCTGGCTCGCACCGATTCCGCCGCGCGCGCGCGCGATCATTCCCGAGGCCGTCGCGGCTTCGATCGCGCCGCGTTCGACCATGCGGGCCAGTTCCTGCGACGCGGACTCGCGTTGGGTGTGCGGGCCGGCGAGCGCTTCGGCGATCACACCGCGCCACGCGAGCGGAGAGACGCGTGCGACATCCGCGGCGCGCTGCAGCAACTCGAAGCCGACCTCGGGCCAGGCGCGCACCGCGCCGCCCAAACGCCAGGCGTCGACGTCGATGCGCTCGACTCCGAGCTTGCCCAGGTCTTCCGCGCGCGACTTCCAAGCGCGCGCGAGCTCTTCCCGCAGCGCCAGACGCGCGCGCAGGTCCTGCGACAGGCCGACGCAGTCGTCGCGCAAGTCGCCGGCGAACAACTTGGCGCTCGCCGCGAGGGCGCAACTGCGCGCGTACGCAAGTTCGCCGCGGCCGGCGTGCTCCCGCGCCAAGTCGACGAGCGCGGCGGCGTCGAGGTCCGCCGGCGGTTCCGCGCTGCCGAGCGCGCTCAGCGTCGCCGCGCCTTCCGCTTCGGCCTCGTCGGGCAGCTCGAACACCTTGAACTCGCCCTCGCCGGCGGCGGCCACGCTGCGCGCGCGTTCCCCAAGTTGCCGGACCATCTGCGTGAGCGCCTCGAAGTCGCGCGTCGGCGGGAAGCGCTCCGCTTGGCGGCTCAGCCACGTGTGCGCCTCTTCGACCGAGAGTTGGCTCTCGAGGCTGCGCGCCTGCGCCATCAAGCGCTCGGCCTCCGCGCGCGCTCCCTCGCGCAACTGGCGGCGCAGTTCGTCCACGTCGCTCACACGCTTGGAGGGAATCTCGCTCAAGAGCACGAGCGCCGAGTTCGCACGCTGCCAGTTCTGCGCGGTCAGCGCCTCGCGCACTTCACTGCGCAGCCCCAACGCGAGCGCGTCGTCTTCACGCGTGCGATCTGACTGTTCCGCGAGCGCTGGACGTGGAGCGTTCTTGCGCAGCTGCGCCTCGATGCCGCGGTAGCGCTCGATGTGTCCGCTCAACGCAAGGTCGAGCAGTTCGCGCGCGTGTGCGTCCGTCTCACGGTCGCGCCAACGCTTGAGCTGGTCGCGCGCCTCGCCCTCCGAGAGTTCGCCGACGCGCGTGTAGAGCTCGTCGATCTGCGCGACCAAGCGCGTGTGCCGCTCGCGGAGCTTGGCGATCTGCGCCTCGAGATCGCGCGCCTCAGGCGTCTCGAGCTCCTTCAGCAGACGCGCCGCGTGGTCGAGGTCGCCCTTGGCGACCGACGCGCGGGCCAGCGCCAGACTGTCGCGCTCCTGACCGCACGCGCCGGCCGCGAGTAGCAGGAGGAACACACCGAGGGAGCGGGCGATCGACATGAGGAATCGGTCGGCGCGGACGCAGCGGCTGGGACCGCGAGGGTCCGCAGAAGCTGCACCGCGTCGGGACAGGCAAGGTGGGGATGGGGACGGACGGCGCCGCCGCGGGACGCGCGAAGGGCGGCGAGCCAACCAAGGTACCCCACGCCGCGCGAACGGTCACCGACGCCGCGCGCGCTCCAGTCCGACGGCGACCCGGCCGAAGTGCAGATGAGATGAAGGCGCTCGCCGCAGGACGCGGCCGTGTGTCGGGGCGCCGCCTCGAGCCCAGCGCGGCGCACGCGGCGGGCGGCGCTGCCTGCGGCGCGGTCTTTTCGGCCGAGGCCGAGCGCGGCGACGGTCCGGCCGGACACTACGCTGCGCCACACCAGCTCTAAACCCGCACCTCGAACCCGACGTGACCACCGCCTCCCCTACCCGCCGACTGGACGAACTCGACGCCGCCTACGCGGCCTTGCACACGCGCAAGGAAGACGCCTTCTGGTCGGCGAAGATGGGCTTGCTCGACGACTCGCAGGCCGCGCACAGCGAGCTCGAGACGCGCGAAATCGAGTTGCAACGTTTCCTTCAGGATCCGGCGCGCCTGACCGAGGCGCGTGAACTGGAGGCGCGCGCGGCGAGCGACACGGAGCGGGTGCGCGCCGCGGGCTGGGTCGCGACCTTCCAGGCGCACGTGATCGACAGCCCTCGAGCGCGCGAGCTCGCCGAGCAGATCACCGCGGCGGAGAGCCGACTCGAGCATGCACGCGGCGAGATGGAGCTCGGCTACCGCGACAGCGGCGGAGGCTTCGTGCGCGCCTCGAGCGTCAAGCTCTCGAGCCTGCTGCGCTCCGCGCCCGACGAAGCGCTGCGGCGCGCGGCGTGGAACGCGCTGCGTTCGATCGAGCCGTACGTGATCGACCACGGTTTTCTCGAGCTGGTGCGGATGCGCAATCGGCTGGGGCGTTTGCTCGGCGCGGAGGACTACTACGACTGGAAGACGCGCCGTGTCGAGAACCTCAGCAAGCGCCAGGTGTTCGCCTGGCTCGACGAGCTCGAGGAGCGCACGCGCGCGGCCGGCCAGCGCGCAGTGAACGACGCGCGCGCGACGCACGGCGCGCAGCGGCTCACGCCGTGGAACCTGCACTACCTGGTCGCCGGCGACGTCACGCGCGAACTCGACCCGTACTTCCCCTTCCGTTCGGCGCTCGCGGTCTGGGGCCGCTCGTTCGCGGCCCTGGGCGTGAAGTACGCCGGCGCGGAGCTGGTGCTCGACCTCGTCGATCGGAAGGGCAAGTACGAAAACGGCTTCATGCACGGACCGGTCGTGGCTTGGCGCACCCCGCGCGGCCGCGTACCGGCGCGCATCCACTTCACCGCCAACGCGATTCCGGGCATGGTCGGCTCGGGCCAACGTGCGATGCAGACGTTGTTCCACGAAGGCGGCCACGCCGCGCACTTCGCGAACATCGACATGCCCAGCCCGTGCTTCGGGCAGGAGTTCGCGCCCACTTCGGTCGCCTTCTGCGAAACGCAGAGCATGTTCCTCGACTCGCTGCTCGACGACGCGGATTGGCAGCAGCGCTACGCGCTCGACGAACAGGGCCGGCCGATGCCGTTCGAACTGGTCGAACGAGCGCTCGACGCGCACCAGCCCTTCGCGGCGTGGAACGCGCGCGCGATGCTGGCTGTGTGTTACGGCGAAAAGGCGCTGTACGAGATCCCCGACGACGAGCTCACGCCGCAGCGCGCGCTCGAGACGCTGCGCGACGTCGAGCGGCGCCTGCTGTTCCTCGACGAAGGTTCGCCGCGGCCGATCCTCGCCGTTCCGCACCTGTTGAGCGGCGACTCGAGCGCCTACTACCACGGTTATGTGCTCGCCGAGATGGCCGTACACCAAACCCGCGAGTTCTTCCGGACGCGCGACGGACATCTGGTCGACAACCCGCGCATCGGCCCGGAGCTGGCGCGCGCCTGGTGGGCGCCGGGCAACAGCGTGAGTTTCGGCGAGTTCGTGCGGCGCTTGACCGGTGCGGAGCTCAGCGCGCGCGCGATGGCGCACAGCGTGAACCTGAGCGCGCAGGAGGCCAAACAGGAGGCGCGCGCCGCGCTCGCGCGACTGGAGAGCGTGCCGCGTTGGAACGGGCCGGTCGAACTCGACGCGCGCATCAAGGTCATCCACGGACGCGAGACCGTCGCGCAGCTCGACGGCGACTTCGCGGCCTTCGCCCACGCCTTCGAGCGCTGGATCGATGAGCTCACCGCAGCCGAACGAACCCCCTGAAGCCGGGTCGAACGGCGAGCCCTCGGGCGAATCGCGCCACAAGCCCGCGCGCCTGGAGCAGTTCGCCAGCCGCTTCGGGCCGTGGCTCGCGCTCGGGCTGGCCGTTGCCCACGCGGCCGCGCTCGTGCGCGAGTGCGGCCGCGTGGGCTTCATGCCGCTCGACCAGTCGATCTGCTTCGACGGCGGCTGGCGCATCCTGAGCGGCGAGGTTCCGCTGCGCGACTACGTCGCGCCCAACGGCTTCACGGTGCACGCGCTCCAGGCGCTGTTCTTCGCCGTGGGCGGAGTGAACTGGTCGAGCTACATCGAACACGCCGCGTTGATGAACGCTCTCGCCGCGGGCGCTGTGTGGCTCCTGCTGCGCCAACTCGGCCTCGGGCCCTGGCTCGCAGCGCTCTTTGCGGGCGCGACCGGGGTGGTGTTCTTCACGCCCTTCGGCGCGCCCTACATGGACACGCACGCCTTCGCGTTCTCGCTCGCAGCGCTGGTCGCGGCGCTGCGCGCCACGCTGCACCACGCGGACAAGGTGCGCCGCCGCGAGGCCTGGCTTGTCGGGCCGCTGCTGGCGCTGGCCTTCTTCTCCAAGCAGATCCCCTCGGTGTTCTTCCTGGTCCCGTGCCTCGCGCTGTGCGCACTGGCGCGAACCGAACGCGTTGCGACGTTGCGGCGCATGCTGCTCTCGCTCGCGGCCACAGCGTTCGTGCTCCTGATCGCCGCCTTCGCGCTCGGCGTGGACTTCGCCGCGCTGCGGCTGTTCGTTCTCGACTTGCCAGCGGAAGAAGGCGCCCGCCGGCTGGGCTACATCGACGGCTTCGGCGCACTGCTGCGCAACTTCGACGAGACGCGCACGAAGCTCGCGCTGCACTCGATCCTGGTCGTGCACCTGCTGGGACTTCCGGCGCTGGCCTTGGGCTCGGTTCTCCTGCCGCGCGCGCTGCGCGAGCCGACCTGGCGTTGGCGGCAGGCGTTGGGCGCGGCGGCACTCGGCGAGTTGCTGCTCCTCGCCTGCCTGGGCTTCATCGCCCTCACTAGCAACGACCGTGAACAGGGCGTGCCGCTCGTGTTCGCCGCGCTCGGCGCGTGCGCCGCGGCGCTGGTCGCCGCGGGCGCCGCCGTCGGGCCACGCGCCGCGCCTGCGGGACGCGCAGCAGCGTTCGCGCTGGCTGCACTCGCGCTGTGGGATGCGTGGGGTTTCCACGAGCGCGTCAACATCCCGCGCAAGGCCATCGACATCACCTTCGCGGATCCCTCCCCAGCTGCGCCGCCGCCGAAGTTGCCCGACCAACTCGCATGCATGCAGTTCGAAACGCCCCGCCTGGTGACCTACGGCGCGAACGACCTGCGCGAGCTGAGCGAGTACCTGCGCGCGCGCGACGGCGGGTTCTTCCTCGTCGGCGACGCTTCGGTGCTGTACGGAATCACGGGCAAACCTTCGGTGTTTCCGGCCCTTTGGTTCCACCCCGGGCTCACCTTCCCCTACCCGCACGACGCGCGCTTCGCGGCCTTCGAACAGCGTCTGCTCGAGCGCCTGGAGCGCTTCGAGGTGCGCACGATCGTGCTCGAACCGCGCGTATGGATCGGCTATCCGGCCCCGGACGGACAAAAGCCCAAGGCGCGCTACATCACGCTCGAGTCGTTCCCGCGCGTCGCGCAGCTGGTCAACGCGCGTCTCGCGAGCGAGCGCTCGTTCGGTCCGATCCGCGTGCTCGAGTTGCGCTGAGCGGCGCGTCGCGCAGCGGGAACACGCCGTAGGAGTGCGCCAAGCTGGCCTGTGCGCCGAGCGCGAACACCGCGTGCCAACACACTTCGTCGGGACCGTGCGACGGCAGGAGGATCGAGTCGCCGGCGCGCAGCACGTAGAACTCGCCGTGTTCGACGAGCCGGCGCGTGAACGACGGCGTCGCGTTGAGCAGCTTGCCGAGCAACGGGTCGGAGGTCTCGTCCAGCGCGCGCAGCGCCTTGCGCGGCGTGCCGGCCCGCTGGCGGAGCTTCGCCGTGCGCGCGGCTGCCGCCACGTGCTCCGCGAGCCGTCGCTTGGGGAGCGCGAACCACGCCGTGGCGCCTTCGAGTTGCGTGAACACGACGCCGAGTTGGCGCGGTTCGTCGTCGTGGTGGAACGTCGCTCCGCCGCCCGGCGCGTTGTTGTAGATGATGCGCTCGCTGAGGCGCACGCGGCGCCCGACCATCTGCTCGACGAGCGCGAGCAGCGCTTGGTTCTCGTCGATCACGCCGCATTCGGGGAACAGCGCGCGTGCGAACGCGTCGCTCCAACGCGCGCGGCGCGTTTCCTTCTGCCAGTCGAGCAGCGCTTCGGCGCCGAACGAGAAGCGCACGCGCAAGCTCGTGTCGCGCTCGTCGTGCGCGATCCACGAGAGCTTGGCGTACAGGTCGCGGGCGACCGCGCGCCCCGACGCCGAGAGTGCGTCGACGAACAGCTTTTCGATCTCGCGCGTGTCGCCCAGATCGATCGTCACGCCCGCCGGCCGAAACGGAGCGCGGGCGAGGCGACGCGCGGCGAGCGACTCGAAGCTCGCCCCGCCGCGGAGTGCCTCGAACAACGCTAGGGAGCGCGCGATGTCGCGGCGCGCGCGACGGACTCCCGCGCGCGACGCGCCGCGCACCACGAGCGGCTCGTCAGCGCGCCAACGCGGGAGAGCGTGGTCCGCAAGCTGCGAACCGGCGAGGTCGGTGTCCGGCGCGATCTCCGCGACAAACCTGCCGTGGCGAACGCCCCGGCGCAGGAGTTGGACCTTCACACGCTCGGCCGCGGCGCTCTGCATCCGGCGGAGAATAGCGCCACCCGCAGCGCTATCGTGCTGCGATGAGTTACGTAGACGCCCTCGGGGCCGTGCGTTTTGCGGCGGACAAGCTGCAGAAGGTCGGCCTGTTCCAGACCGAGCACATGTTCTGCGACCTGTACTGCCTCGAACCTGGTCAGTCGCAGAAGCCGCACGCCCACGCCGGAGCGACGAAGTTCTACTACGTGCTCGAGGGCCGCGCCGTGGCGACGCTGGGCGAGGAGAGCCGCGAACTGGGGCCCGGACAACTCGCTTGGTCGGCGCCGGGCGAGAGCCACGGAGTCGCCAACCCTGGGCCTGCGCGCTGTGTGCTGCTCGTCGTGATGGGCCCCAACCCCAATCGCGCCTGAGGCGCGAAGCTCGCGCGGGCGTCGACCGCGAGCACAAAACACCGCGCGCCGGCGCTCCCCGAGGGAAGCGCCGGCGCGCGGGTTGCTTTCGCGGGTCTGGGCCCGCTGCGCTTGTGGCGCGCCGCGGACCCGTGACCTCACACGCTCAGGGGACCATCGTCCACTCGAGGCCGCCCGACAGGTTCGTCGTGCCCGGCGCCGCGGGATCGCGGAACCAGGTCTGCGCGTTCACGACCTCGCCCGCCACGAAGGGCTGGCCGACGGCGGTCGGACGCGTCGAGAGCCACAGCAACCAGTCTTCGCTGTAGGAGCCGTTGCACTGGCCGGCGACGCCGCCCGAAGAGGCCTGCGCCGTGAGGCGCTGCGTGGGCGCCTTGACGCACAGCGTGCTGCTGTTGCCCGGTTGCCACGGCGCGGCGGTGCGGCCGCTGACGCCGTAGAAGAAGAGGCCCGCGCGCTGACCTTCCGTATTGGTGGTGGTCAGCGTGAAGCCCGAGGTGGCGCCGGCGGTCGGGGTGCCGACGAAGCCGATCACCGGGTTGCAACCGCTCGAGGTCGTGCTGGTGGTGCAGTACGTGACCGGGCCAGCGGCCGACGCGACGAACTGCTTGGCGGTCGAAACGCCCACGTTGCCGCGGCGATCCGTGGCGCGCACGCGGTACTCGATCGTGCCGACCAGGGCGCCGGGGATCTGGCCGCGCCAGATCTGACCTTGGCTCGCCTGCATCGCCACTTGCGTGAAGGCGACCGTCGGGAGGACGCGGTACTCGAGTTGGACGTTGATGTACCAGGTCTCGTAGTACGAGGCGTTGTCGTAGACCTGAACGCGCACAACCGTCGGGTTGGCGCCCGCCGTGCGGGCCGGCGCCTGCTCGAGGTTGCTCGGGCGCGGCGCGAACGTGTCGGCCACGTTCGTGTTGTTGTTCAGGTAGTACTCCTCGGCGTTGTTGTCGTTGGCGACGATGATGTCCGTGTCGCCGTCGTTGTCGAGGTCAGCGCAATCCGCGTCGAGCGCCACGCGGTTGAGCGTGGGCAGCTGCGCCGTGGTCACGTTCGTGTAGCTGAAGCCCGCGCCCGCGAAGTTGTTGCGGTAGAGCTTGTCCTGACCCGAGAAGTTGGCGACGTACAGGTCGAGGTCGCCGTCGTTGTCGTAGTCGAGGAAGTCGCCTTCGTTGTCGTCCGCGCTCGAGCCCGAGAGGACGACGATGTTCGAGAAGATGCCGATGCCGTCGTTGCGCATCGTGATGTCGTTGAACGCAGGACCCTGCAGCCAGTTCAGGCCGTAGAGGTCGAGGTCGCCGTCGTTGTCGCAGTCGCCCATCTCCTGCTCGTAGTGGCCGTCACCCGTGGACCAGCCCGCCGGGAACACGAGGGTGCTGACGTCGCGGAACGCGCCGAGCACGCCGCCGTTTTCCTGGAAGCGGTTGAAGAACATGCGCGGCACTTCCTGGCGCGCGCCGTGCAGGATGTCGAGGTCGAGGTCGCCGTCGACGTCCATCACGTCGATGTCGAGCGCCGAGCTCGCGACGTCCGCGTTCACACCCGTGTTGTTGGCCGTGTTGGCTTGCTGGATGCCCTGCGCCCACAGCGCCGGATTGCCCGCGGCGATGTTCTGCCCCGTGAGGCGGAACGAGGACGGATTGAACTCGGTGTAGTGACCCGTTCCGTCGTTGAGGAACAAGCGCGTGGGCACGTTGCCGTTGAATGCGCCGCCGTACGTCGAGTGGACGAGGTCCATGTCGCCGTCGTTGTCGAGGTCGCCGAAGTCGCAGTCGCAGGACCAGTCGATGAAGCCCGAGGGCAGCAGCAGGCTGTTCGAGATCGAGGTCGGCGCGGTGTTGAGGTTCAACCAGCGCGCGGTGGTCTGATCCTGGTAGAAGCCGAGCGTGCCGCCCTGGGCGCCGCCCATGTTGATCCACCAGTGGTTGGACTGGTTGGAGATCGCGGACGTGTTCGAGACGTAGATGTCGACGTCGCCGTCGTTGTCGAGGTCGACGAACTCGATGTCGCGGCTCTGGTCGAGGAGCGCGGGGAACTGCGTCGCGGTGCGGTCGGCGAAGAAGCCGATCGTGCCGCCCGCTTCGAAGCCGCGGTTGATCCAGATGTTGTTCTGGTCGTCGCCGGAGTCGCCGCCTTCGGCGAGGATGGCGTCGAAGTCGCCGTCTTGATCAACGTCGGCGAAGTCCACGTTCTCCGTGGAGCCGCCCGAAATCGGAATGCGGGTCGCGGACAGGTTTTGGAAGGCTTGCGCCGACGCCGTTTGGCTGAGGCAAGCGACGCTCGCCAGTCCGGCGAACGCGCTGAGTTTCGATCGTCTTGCCATGTTGCTGCGCTTAGAGGGTTGAGGCCGATGCAGAGCGCGGGCCGCGGAGAGGCGACTGGCGCCGCATGCGAGTTGCCCGCCCGCGCTGTCACCAGCGCTCCTGAGGGCCGCCCGCACACTTGGGTGCAACTGAAAACTATACCCGGCCCGGGCGCCAGCAACCGTGCGGTTCGGGCGTGAAAATGTTGCGCGGCATGAGCGCCACACGCTCCTGCGAACCTGCCAAGAAACTCGCCTTTTTTGCGCCTGCACCAACGGAACTTTTGGGCCGTTGGCGCCGTCGGGTCACATCCGTGTGCCCGGCGCTGCTCAGCTGCGTGGACGAGCAGGAACACGCGTGAACGCCGCCTCAGGCGCCGACGCGCCGCCGACTAACGACTGCGAGTCGACAGCGCGCCGAGCAGCGCGCCTTGGAGCGCCGGATCCGCAGCGCTGACCCGGCCGGCCAGTCGGTCCACCTCGACCGCTCCGCCCCATTCGCCGAGTGCGAACCCCACACGCCGCAGGTCGCGATCGTTGATCCCAGCCGGCGGCCGGGCGACCTCGGCCCGCAGCGCTTCGATGCCGCCGTGGTGCAGCACGAGCGCACCGGCGAGCACGCTTCGATTCCACGGCTCGCTCCAGACGGCCGCGCGCAACAGCGGCAGCACCGCAGCCTCGCGCGCCGCGATCAGCGCCAAGGCCAGCTCGACATCGACCTCCGGTTCGTCGCCCAGCGGGAACAGCTCGCGCAGCAGTTCGATGTCGGCCAATCCTGCGCCGCGCCCCAGCGCCATGACTGCGCGCGCGCCGGCGGCTCCGCTCGGGCGCTGCCGCCGCAGCACGTCGCGCAACGCGGCGCGCGAGCGCGCGTCGCCGTGCCAGGCGAGTTCGGTGTCGACGCGCTGGCGCAGCGCGTCGGGAGTCCGCGCGCGGGCCACCGCGAGCAGATCGCGCACGCGTCGGTCGGCCGCGGCGGGCAGCAAGGCCTCGACCCACTGCAACGCCTCGCGCGGGTACGGGGTCAACTTCGGCGCGTCTTCAGCGGACTTTGTCTTCGCACCCTCGCGCGGCTTGTCGGGAGCTTTCGCGCCTGCATCCTGGGGCGACTTGTCCGCACCTGCGCCGCCGCGGCCGCCGCGGGCGGGGCGCTCGGAACTCGGCGCGGCCTTGGGCCGGCTGGCCTCGCCGATCGCGCGCTGCGTCGCGTCGATGTCGAGCGCCTCGCGCAACTTGGCGGATGCGTCTTCGCTTCCCAGGCGGTACTGCACGACCAGCGTCGCGCGCTGCACGCCCTGGTCCTCGTCTTTCTCGAACCCCGCCAGCAACGGCAACGCCTTGTCGCTCGGAGCGTAGGCCAACGCGTGGACCGCGGCTGCCCGCGCCGCAGGATCGGCGGCGCGCAGCCCCAACTCCACCAATTCCAGCGCTCCCGGCGCACGTGCGCGCGCGAGCAACTGCAGCGCTTTGGTGCGCGCGGCCGGGTCGGTCCACGCGCGCCGCAGGATGGGCACGCACAACGCTTCGATCCCGCGCCGCTCGATTTCGTCGAGCAGCGCCTCCCACTCGCGCCGGTCCGTCGGCACGTAGAGGTCCTCTTCGATCATGCGCGAGAGTTCCGTGGGCATCGCGGCAACCACGCCACGCAGGCGCTCGGGCGCGCCGCCGGCCAGCGTGACCTCGAGCAAGTGATCCTTGATGCCGGCGCGGTTGAGGTCAGCGGCCGCGCGATACACGAGGCGCGAGAGGAAGTTCGAGTCGCGCGCGAGGTCCTCGACCAGCAGCGTCGGCCAGGCTTGGTCGTCGACCAGCCCAAAGCGCCGCGCCGCGTCGAAGCGCAACTCGTAGTAGGCGCGAGCGACGTCGGATTCCACCGGCGGGTCGAGCGCAAAGCCCAGTGCTTCCCGTGCGGCGGCGTGCAGCGGATGCGCGGCTTGCCCGGCGATTTCCTGCACCGCGGCGAGACCCGCGGGCGCGCCGCTTCGCGCCAGCGCGAACAGCGCGTAGCTCGCCACGGCGGCGCGTTTGCCAGCCAGTTGCAGCAACACGCCCAGATCGGCGGAGTGCAGTTCGCCGAGCGCGAGGATGGCCGCCTGGCGCACTTCGAGTTCGGCCTCGAGCGCGTGCGACTCGATGCGGCCGCGCTCCGACACGGCGCGCGCGGCGCCGAGCGCCATCAGCGCCGCAGCGCGGGCCGCCTTGCCCGATTCCTTGCGTTCCAACTCGCGGACGGCCGCTGCGACCGTGCGCGGGGCGAAGCTGACGCGGCGGTCGCGCGCGACGAGTTCCGAGAACTCGCCCACCGACTGCAGCTGCACGTACACCGCAGAGTCGGCCTCGACTTGGTCTTCAGCGCCAGTTGGGCGCGCCGGCCGCGCGCCTTCCTGCGCCGAAGCAGGGCACGCCAGCGCGAGCAGCACCGAGAGCGGGAGCAGCGGATTCATGGTCATGGATCGACAGGCGCGCGTCTGCCGCTTGCGTGGGTTCGAGGTCGCGGCCGGGAAGGCGCGCTCTCCGCGACAGCGCGGCCCCGAGCCTAGCAACCCGGCGCGCCGCGCTCACTTGTCGCCGACGTAGCCCGTAGCTCGGAGTTCGGCGAGTTCCTCGGCGTTCGGCGCCCGCGGGAGCACGCCGCCTCCCTCGCCCGCAAGCCGCAGGCGCTCCATCCAGCGCAACAAGGACTCGACGCGCGTTTGCTCGCGGGGAAAGAGGTTCTCGAGCTCCCCGGGGTCGGCGCCGAGGTCGTAGAGCTCGTGCTGCCCGTCGCTCGAGTAGATCAGCTTGAAGCGCTCGACGTAGATCGCATCGCGTTCGCGTTGAAAGCGCGGCCCCCACTCCGCTTCGAGATCGCGCCGGCGCGCGTAGCGGGCTTGGGCGACCTGCCCGGGCATGCCGTTCGTTCCGCTGAACTTCTCGGCGCGCCGCCGGGCGACTTCGGGCGCCGCTTCGCGCAAGACCATGGCCGGCACGTCGGCGAGCGAGATGGGCGCATCGACCACGCGACCGTCCTTCTGTGCGGGTCGCTTCACGATCAAGGGTATGCGCAGGGCCTGCTCGTACACGTCCTTGGAGTGCTCGACAAGATCGTGCTCGCCGAAGTACTCGCCGTGGTCCGCGGTGACGACGACCAGCGTGTTCTCGAGCAATCCGCGCGCCTTCAAACCGTCGAGCAGCGCGGAGAGTCCCAGGTCGAGATTCGCGAGGCCCAGGTCGTAGTCGTCGATCACGCGCTGCACCATCTCGGGCGGAGGCGGGTCGGCTTGCGTGAACACGTGCCGGTAGAGCGCCTCGAGCGCTTCGACCGTGTTGGGCTCGCCCTCCGCGGGCGGCTTGGGCAGCCCCGCGGCGCGCTCCGGCGGCAGGGCAGCCGTGTTGTACGGCCGGTGCGCATCCATGTAGTTCACGAACACGAACCACGGTCGCTCGGGCGCCTGCGTATCGATCCAACTGAGCGCGCGCTCGCTCATCGTGCGAGCGTCATGACGCTGGTTCATGAACTCCTGGAAACCCTGGTCGAGCCCCATGCGCGGATTGACGTAGCCGGCGTTCGCGACGAACGCGGCCGTCGACCAACCGCCCTCGCGCAGCGCCTCGGCGAGCGTGAGTTCTTCGTCGCGCAACTTCATCGCGTCCTCGACGTTGCCGGACGGTAAGCGGCGGGCGTCGGCGCCGTGCAGTTGGGGCGCCTTGCCGGTGAACAGCGAGGCGTGGCTCGGGAGCGTCCACGGCGCCGTGGAACGCGCCACGGCGTAGCGGTCGGAACGCGCCGCGAAGGCGTCGAGCGACGGAGTCGTGGGCCGCGCGTAGCCGTAGCAGCCGAGGTGATCGGCCCGGACCGTGTCGAGCACGACCAGCACGACGTTGCGCGCCGGGGCCGGTTCGGCGCCGCAGCCCTGGAGCAGCGCGGCGACAGCCCACACGCACAGAACTTCCCACACCGAGCGGCGGTGCGGCGACGCGGCGACGGGACGCATGGTTGCGGTCGAGCCTAGCACGGGATCTGCAGCAGCCGCGGTCGGCTTCCGCGCTCGTCAGACGTTAGGATCCGGGGCCCCCACCACGGCCTACAGGCCACGCACCGCCGGGGCCGAAGAGGTCCCTTCCGGCGCGGCGCGAAACGTCTCGCCCCCCCCCTCGTCCCCCGATGTCCCAGGCTGCCCGCCCCAACGTCCGCACCGTGACCCAGCTCCGCCCCGGCGAGCGTGTCGTGGTCATCGGCGGCGGCCCGGCCGGGCTGACGGCGGCCTACTTGCTCCAGCAGGCCGGCGCGCGCGTCACGGTGCTCGAAGGCACGAAGATGCTCGGCGGCATCTCACAAACGGCGCAGTACAAGGGCTACCGCTTCGACATCGGCGGCCACCGCTTCTTCACCAAGGTCGAGCCGGTCGAGCGTCTGTGGCACGAGATCCTCGGCTCCGAGTTCATCTCGGTGCCGCGCATGTCGCGCATCCACTACCGCGGCAAGTACTTCGACTATCCGCTCAAGGCCTGGAACGCGCTCTCTGGGCTCGGTCTGTGGCAATCGGCGATGGTCGTCGCGAGCTACGCCCGCGCGAAGATCTGGCCCAACCCTGTCGAAGAGAACTTCGAGCAGTGGGTCTCCAACCGCTTCGGCAAGCGGCTGTTCAACATCTTCTTCAAGACCTACACGGAGAAGGTCTGGGGCATCCCCTGCACCGAGATCCGCGCCGAGTGGGCCGCGCAGCGCATCCAGAACCTGTCGCTGGCGAAGGCAATCCTCAACGCCGCGTCGATCCAGCGGCGCTCGACGGCGATCAAGAGCCTGATCAACGAGTTCCAGTATCCGCGCCTGGGCCCCGGACAGATGTGGGAGATGTGCGCCGAGCGCATCGCGAAGATCGGCGGCGAAGTGCTGCTCGAGCACAAAGTCGCGCGCATCGAGACACGCGGCTCGCGCGCGGTCGCCGTGCGCTGCAACACGCCGCAGGGCGAACGACGTTTCGAGTGCGAGCACGTCATCTCGACGATGCCCGTGCGTTCGCTCGTGCGCGCGCTCGAACCCTCCGCGCCCCAGGCCGTGCGCGACGCGGCCGAGGGCCTGAAGTACCGCGATTTCCTCGTGGTCGCGCTGATCTTGAAGCAGGAGAACCTGTTCCCCGACAACTGGATCTACATCCACACGCCGGGCGTGAAAGTCGGCCGCATCCAAAACTTCAACAACTGGTCGAAGGCCATGGTGCCCGAGGCGGGCCGCACCTGCCTGGGGATGGAGTACTTCTGCTTCGAGGGCGACGGACTGTGGAGTTCGAGCGACGCCGAACTCATCGCGCTCGCGACCAAGGAGCTGGGGCAACTCGGCCTCGCCGATCCGAATCTGGTCGTCGACGGCACCGTCGTGCGCATGCCCAAGGCCTATCCGATCTACGACTCGGTGTACCGCGGCCACCTCGACGTCGTGCGCGCGCACCTGGACACGCTCGCCAACCTGCACCCGGTGGGACGCAACGGGATGCACAAGTACAACAACCAGGACCACTCGATGCTCACGGCGATGATGAGCGTGTGGAACATGCAGGGCGCCTCCCACGACGTGTGGGAAGTCAACACCGACTACGAGTACCACGAGGAACAGCGGCTGGAGTCGAAGGAACGCGCCGCAGCGCCCGTGAGTTGAGGCGCGCGATGGCGACCCCTTCGTTGTCGACGGCGTCGAGCGCGTACGTCCGCAGCTTCAACCGGTTCGAGCTCAAGTACCTGCTGCCGCTGGAAGCCGCGCGCGAGTTCGCCGCGGAGCTCGCGCTGCACGCGCACCCCGATCCGCATTCGGGCCTCGAGGGCTACCCGGTCTACTCGCTGTACTGGGATTCGCCGGAGCTGATGTTCTTCTGGGAAAAGCTCGACGGCGAAAAGCTGCGCCGCAAGCTGCGTTTTCGTCGCTACGAAGGGCGCGACGAGGTGTACGTCGAGATCAAACAACGCATCGACCGCACCGTGCAGAAGCGCCGCACGCGCCTTGCGCTCGCCGAGGCGCTGGCGCTGTTCGACCGCGGCGCAATCGACGCCGCGCGCGAGTCCCAGGCGGGCGATCCGGTGCTGCAGGAGGCGCTCGTGCTGACGCGTTTGCACAAGCTCGCGCCTGCGGCGGCGATCCGCTACCAGCGCCAGGCGTGGTTCGCGACCTTCGAGCCCGACCTGCGCGTCACCTTCGACAGCCGCCTCCAGTACGACGCCCACGAGCTCGACCTCGCGCGGCCCCAACGCAGCGCGGCGTACTTGCTCGACCCGCGCTGGTGCGTGCTCGAAATCAAGTACAACCACCGTGTTCCCCAGTGGCTACTCGCACTGGTGCGCAAACACGGCCTGGAGGTCGTGCGGTTCTCGAAGTACTGCGCGGCGATCGACCTCGCGCGCTTCGACGGCCGCCACGGCCTCACCCCCCGCCCCGAGTAGGCAGCGATCAGGTAAACAGCGATGCCCGAGTTCAACGAGTGGTTCCGCGGCGTTTCCGCAGTCGGAGGCGACATCAACGTGTGGCAGACGCTGACCACGTTGCTGCTGAGCTTCTTCCTCGCGCTCGTGCTGGCGTACGTCTACCGCCAGACGCACCGCGGGGTGAGCTACTCGGTTTCGTTCGTGCACTCGATGATCCTGATGGCGGTCACGGTCTCGCTGATCATGATCGTGATCGGTTCGAACGTGGCCCGCGCCTTCAGCCTGGTCGGCGCGCTCTCGATCATCCGCTTCCGCACAGCGGTGAAGGAGCCACGTGACGTCGCGTTCCTCTTCGCGACGATGGCGATCGGCATGGCCGCGGGCACCGGGTTCTACGACCTCGCGATCCTGTTCACGCTGTTCGTGGCGCCCGCGGTGTACTTCCTCTACCGCTTCCAGATCGGCGCCCAGCCGACGAGCGAGATGCTGCTCAAGCTGCAGCTCGCCGGCGACGCCGACCATCGCACCGCGTTCCAGGAGGTGTTCTACAAGCACCTCAGCCAGCACTCGTTGCTGTCGATGGAAACGCTGCAGGGCGGAGCGGCGCTCGAACTCGTGTACTCGGTCCACCTCAAGCCCAAGGTCGACGAGCGCGAGCTGATGGAGGCGTTGCGCGCCGCCAACGGCGGACGCAAGGTCGTGATGCTCACTGGGGCGCAGAACGTCGACGTCTGAGACGAGCCCCCGCGTGCGCGACGCCAACGCCACCACGACGTCGAGCTGGATCGCGCGCCACGAGCGCGCGCTGGCGCTCGCGTGGCTGGCGCTGTGCGCCGCGGCGCTGGCCTTGATGGCGCTCGCGGGCGTCGCCTCCGAACGCGTCGAGCGCTGGATCGAAGCCGGGCAGGCTTCGTGGGTGGCGCAGCTCGATGTCGCGGAGAACGAGCTGAACGCCGGCGCCCCCCAGCGCGCCCAGGCGCGGCTCGAGCACGTGCTGGCCACGAACGGCCTCAACACGATCAAGCACCGCCTCGACCGCGAACACGAACGCGCGCTCGAGCTGCTCGCCCGCGCGCACCAGGCGCAGGGCCGCAAGGGCCGCACGCTGGCGACCCTCGAGCAACTCGCCGATTTCGATCCGCGCAACTGGCGCAACCACTTCCTGCACGCCGAGGCGCTGCGGGGATTCGGCGACGGCGACGCGGCGACGCTTGCCTACGAGCGTGTGCTGGCGCTGCATCCGACGCACTGGCCGAGTTTTTCCGCGCGCGTGGAGCTCGACTACGCCGCGGGCCGCTACGGGCCGATCCCCGCACTCTACGAGCGCTATCTCGATGCGTGGCTGCTGGCGCGCGTGCGCATCGAAGCGGGCGAGCACCAAGCGTGGTTCGACGTGCAGGCCGACGGCCGCACGCACGAAGCGCTGGTCGAGCTCGAACTGCCGTCGGACTGGCGCGGCGAGCTGCGGATCGAAACACGCGGCTTCTCGGCGCGGATCGATGCGTTGACGCTGGAACCGGCGCTGCGCGTCGGCGTCCCGGGACGCAACGCGAGCGTGACCCTGCCGGCCAGCGAGCAGATCGCCGTCGACGTCTCCTCGGCGTTCGTCTACCGCGCGGTGGAGTGCCCGGGCGGTGTCCAACGCGCGCGGATCGCGCTCACGCTCTTCAAGCGGCTCGAGCCGGGGCTGTGGGCGAAAGTCGAGAAGGCCTGCGCGAACACGCTCGAGTTCGAACGACTGGCGAGCTTTCGCGAGCGCTCGCGCGTCGGCGGCTGCGACGCGGGCGGAACGCTGTTCGAGGACTGAGCGCATGCGCAATGCCCACAGACCTCGAGAGCATCGGCAGTTCGCGCAGCGCGGCGCCGCGGTGGCGTGCGTGCGAGCGCTCGCCGCACGAGAGCGAGGCGAGCTGTGACGCAGCGCGAACTCCGTGGCCTGCGCGGTTGGTGGCGGCGCCTCACGCTGTTCGAAGCGGTCGTGTTCACGCTGCCGCCCATGGCGCTGGCGCTGTGGCTGTTCTTCGGCGCGCTCAACGACTACGCGCGCATCCGGCGCTACGACGACTGGTGGTCGCGCGCCACCAGCGTGCGCAAGTTCGGCTATCAGCGCGTGCGCGCCGCGTGGAATTCGCTGCGGATGAACGAACTCGCCAAGGGCTTCTCCGCCGAACGCGAGGACGTTCCGCGCGTGCGCATCCTCGTCGACCGCGACGAGTTCGCGAGCCTGGAGCGCGACGTCCCCGCTCGCTGGGGCGAGTGGGTCGACGTCGAGTTGCTCGACGCCGGCGACCGCACCAAGGCCAAGCTGCGCTTCCGCGGCGACGGCAGCGCGCACTGGACGAGTGAGAAGAAGTCGCTGACGCTGCGCACCGGCCAGGACGAGCTCTACAAGGGGTTTCGGTCGCTCGCCTTCAGCGTCAAGGACGTGCTGCCGCAGTGGCTGGTCGGAACGATCGCCAAGGACTTCGGCCTGCTCGCGCCCGAGCAACAGATCGTTCCGATCTACATGAACGAGCGCTTCTACGGGCTGCACCGTTTCGTCGAGCCGGTCGACGAGGGCTTCTTGCGCCGCAATCTGCGCATGCCGGGGAACATCTTCCGCGCCGACACCGCCGAGCGCGGCGACTACTTCAAGGGCCTGCCGCGCGAGGTCTTCGCCAACCCGCACATCTGGGATCGCGTCGCGAACAACGACCGGCCCGGAGCGTTCGGCACCGCGCTGCTCGAACAGTTCCTGCGCGATCTGAACGACAGCTCAGAAGCTGGGCGCGAGCGCTTCATGAGCTGGCTCGACACCGACGAGCTCTCGCGCCTGTTCGCCTTCCTGCTCGTGTGCGGCGACCCGTACCACATGAGCGGCGTGCACAACCAATTCTGGTACGAGGATCCGACCAGCGGCAAGTTGCACCCGATCGTGTGGGACGTGCGCCTGCTCGACCTCGAGAAGCCGCCGCCGGGCTCGAACATCAACCGCTTCTGGCGCGCGGCGCTCGAAGATCCGCGCGTGTGGGACGGCGCGATGCGCGAAGTCGCCAAGTGGCTCGAAGGCGACAAGCTGTACAAGCTCGCCGAGCAGCGCGTGAACGAGGCGTGGCGCAAGTACGAGGCCGAGTTCGAGTACGAGTCGCTGCGCGCGGGCGTGATTCCACCGGTTGGAGATCCGCGGACGACGCTCGCGACGCTGCGCAAAAACCTCGACACGTTGCGGGGGTGGTTGGACGACGTGCGTGTCGAGCAGCGTGTGACTCGGCTCGACGACCACTCGTTTCTAGTGGACCTGCGTGTCTCCGGCCGCGGATCGGCTGAACTGGAATCGCTCGAACTTGGGTTGGTTCCGCTGCAGGACACTTGGCACGTTCACCTTCTGGACGAATGCGCCGGGCCGCAAGCGCCGAGGCGAGCCCTGGTGGCACTGGAAACGCAGTCGACGCGGTTGGAAGCGCTCGGACTCGTCTTGACGCCTCGCGCGAGCATCGTCGACGGGGCTCTGCGGCCGACGCCACGCGACTACCGACTTCGTGTGGAACTGTTGGACACTTGGGGATCCACAGACAAGCTGCGCTTCGACCTGCGTTGGCAGCGCGCGGGCCAAGGTCGTGCGCTGGAAGTGTCTGAGTTGGACTCAGGTGATCTGTTCCGCCCGCAGCCATTCACGATGCCGAATGTGGAGGTCAAGAGGCGTGTCCAAACCCTGGTCGGCGAGCAGCGCCTGCGTGAAACACTGCTGATCGGCGCCGACGACCAACTCGAGCTTCGGCCCGGCGCGCGGCTGATCCTCGGTCCCGACGCGTCGATCCTTGCCAAGGGTCGCGTGCTCGCCATCGGCACCGCGGAGGAGCCGATCACGATCACAGCGAGTGATCCGCTGCTGCCTTGGGGCGTGTTCGCGCTGCAAGGTGAAGGCGCGAACGGCTCGCGCTTCGAGCACGTGAAGTTCGAGCGCGGCGGCGCGGCCCAGCTCGAGCGCGTCGAATACAAGGGCATGGTGTGCGTGCACAACGCGCGCGACGTCGTGTTCGACCATTGCGAATTCTCGCGCAACCAGCGCTGCGACGATCTGATCAACATCGTCAAGGCCGACGCGAGCGTCACCCACTCGCACTTCCACCACGCCAACGCGGACTCGATCGACTACGACATGTCGTCGGGGCTCGTCGCCTACAACAGGATCGAAGGCTCGGGCAACGACGGACTCGACCTGATGACGTGCTGGCCGCGCGTCGTCGGCAACACGATCCTCGACTCGGGCGACAAG
The DNA here is from genome assembly GCA_016795325.1 of Planctomycetota bacterium. GTDB lineage: Bacteria > Planctomycetota > UBA1135 > UBA1135 > WYBT01. Next base: position 125,954 of record JAEUHY010000060.1, on the reverse strand, counting down.
GGCCTCTCGGTCGGCGAGGACAGCCGTCCGATCGTGCTGAACAACACGATCCAACGCTGCAACAAGGGGATCGAGATCAAGGACCGCTCCGAGCCATGGATCGTGCGCACGCGCATCGAAGGCGGGCCGACGGGCATCCACGCCAACAAGAAGAACTGGCGCTACGGCGAGGCCGGGTGGCCGGTGGTCGTGCTCAGCTCGATCGAGGGCAGCAAGGTGACGCACCTGGTGGAAGACCAGGCAAAACACACCATCGCTCGCGCGCTGCTCGGCGGCGAAGAGCGCGCGGCGGACGCCGACCTGCACTGGCTCGATGCGTTGCTCGGCTGCGAACTCGGCGAGGCCGAGCCCGGTCCGCTCGACGAGCTCGAGTTGCGCCAGCCTGCCGCTCCGCTCTACGAAGTGCGTTTCGCCGAGGATTTCGTCGATCCGCGCGACGGTTGGACGCATTCGCCGTCGGTGGATCGCTTGGTCAAGCGCGGGCGCGACCTCGTGGCGACCTTCAAGGCCGCGCCCGGGAGCATCACGCGCGCCGTGGAGTGGGACTTGAGCGACTCCGAGCGCGAGTACGCGCTGGTGGTCGAGGCCGCGAGCGAGTCGCTCGAGGCCGCACACGTGCTCGCTTCTGGTCCGGACACTGCACTCGCCCAGCAGAACGCGCTGGCGCTCTCGAGCGCGCCCGACGAGTACCGCTTCAGCGTGTTGAGCCTGCCGCCGGGCCGCTACGCGCGCGTCGAACTCGCGGCGAGCCCCGCGCGCGTCGGCAAACTCCGCATCCACAGCCTGCGCGTCGTGGCTTGGCCGCGCGCCAAGCAGTAGAGCAGGCGCCATGCGCATCGGCGTCGACGCGACCTGTTGGGCCAACATCCGCGGCTACGGCCGCTTCACACGCGAGATTTGCGCGGCCATGGTCGACGCGGCGCCGAACCACGAGTTCGTGTTCTTCGCCGACAACGCCGCGGCGCGCGTGTTCGAGCTGCGCGCGAAGAACGTGCGCCTAGTCACCGTGGCCCAGAGCGTCGCCCCAACGCAAGCCGCCTCGGCCGACAGCGCGCGTTCGCCGCGCGACATGCTGCGCCTGACCGCCGCCGTGCGCCGCGAGCCGCTCGACGTGTTCTTCTCGCCCTCGGTCTACACGTATTTCCCGCTGCCGCCCGGCCAACGCGCGGTGGTGTGCATCCACGACTGCATCGCCGAGCGTTTTCCGCAGCTCACGCTGCCCTCGCGCCGCGCACGCCTGTTCTGGAGCGCGAAGGTGAAGCTCGCGCTGTGGCAGGCGCGGCGCGTGCTCACGGTGTCGGAGTACTCCGCACGCGACCTCGAACGCGTGCTCATGGTCAAGCGCGAGCGCATCGACGTCGCTGTCGAAGCGCCGGCCGCGGCTTACGCGCCCGTCGAGTCCCGCGCGCAGATCGAAGTCGCGGCGCGCAAGTTCGGCCTCGATCCGCACGCGCCGTGGTTCACCTACGTGGGCGGCTTCAACCCGCACAAACACGTCGACACCATCGTGCGTGCGCTCGGCGCTGTTGCGAAGGACCGCACGCCGCGCCCGCAACTCGCGCTCGTAGGGTCGATCGACAAGGACGTGTTCCACGGCGATCAGGCGCGCATCCGACGCACGATTGCAGAGCTCGGTTTGGAGTCGCAGGTCATCTGGACCGGCTTCGTCGCCGACGACGAGCTGCGCGCCTTGCACTCCGGCGCCACGGCGCTGCTGCTGCCCTCCGAGTGCGAAGGCTTCGGGCTGCCGGCGGTCGAAGCGGCCGCCTGCGGCGCGCCGGTGATCGCCACGCTCGAAAGTCCCCTGCCCGAGCTGCTCGCCGGCGCAGGCCTGTTCGTGAAGCCCGGCGAGCGCGCGGAGCTCGAAAAGGCGATGCGCTCGCTGCTCGACGACCCCGCGCTGCACGCGCGCTGCTCGGCGGCGGCCCTCGCGCAGGTGAAGCTGCTCTCCTGGCCGCGCGCGGCTCGCGCCGCGCTCGACTCGCTGGAGCGCGCGGCGCGATGAGCCAACGCTTCTGCCACGTCACGACCTTCTATCCGCCGCACAACTTCGGCGGCGACGGCATCGGCATCGAGCGCCTGGTGCGCGCGCTCGCGCGCCGCGGCCATCCGCAGACCGTCGTGGTCGACACCGACGCGTTCCGCTTGCTCGCCAAACGCGAGCCCGAGTTGCCGCAACCAGAGCCCGGCATCGAGATCGTGCGGCTCTCCAGCTCGCAGCCGACGCTCTCAATGCTGCTCACGCAGCAACTCGGTCGTCCCGTCTTCCAACGCAGCGCGCTGCGCGAGCTGCTCGAGTCGCGGCGCTTCGACGTCGTGAACTTCCACAACGTCTCGCTCGTCGGCGGACCGGCCGTGTGGAGCTACGGCGACGCGCTCAAGCTCCAGATGGCGCACGAGCACTGGCTCGTGTGCCCCAGCCACGTGCTGTGGCGCCACAACCGCGAGCTGTGCGACGGCCGCGAGTGCCTGCGCTGCCAACTCTCGTTCAAGCGCCCGCCGCAACTGTGGCGTGCGACCGACTTGCTCGCGCGCCACGGGCGCTCCATCGACGCGTTCATCGCCATGAGCGAGTTCAGCCGCGCCAAACACCGCGAATTCGGCTTTCCGTTCGAGATGGAGGTGCTGCCCTACTTCCTCCCCGATCCACCCGCGGACGCAACGGCGCCGACGCGCATGCACGACGCAACACAGCGTCCCTACTTCCTGTTCGTCGGCCGCCTCGAGCGCATCAAGGGCCTCGACGACGTCATTCCGCTGCTGCGCGAGCTGCCGCAGGCCGAGCTGCGCATCGCCGGCGCCGGCGAGTACGAAGGCGAGCTCAGGAGGCTTGCGCAGGGCATCGAAAACGTCCGCTTCCTCGGCCGCGTGCCGAACGACGAGCTCGCGCGCCAGTACGCCGGCTGCGCGGCGCTGGTCGTGCCCTCGATCTGCTTCGAGACCTTCGGAATCATCCTGATCGAAGCCTTCCGTCAGGGCGCGCCCGTGGTCGCGCGCCGCCTCGGCCCGTTCCCGGAGATCGTCGAGTCGACGCGCGCGGGCGAGTTGTTCTCGACGCGCGACGAACTGCTCGCCGCGCTGCGCCGCGTGCTCGCCGATCCCGCGCGCGCAGCGCTGCTCGGCCGCAACGGCTACGAGGCTTTCGCGCGCCACTACACCGAGAGCGCCGTCGTGCCGCGCTATCTCGAGATCGTCGCGCGCGCCGCTGCGCGCAAAGGCCTCGCGCTTCGCGCGTAGACTTTGGTTTCGACGGCGATGCGCGCGATCCTCACCTACCACTCGATCGATTCCTCGGGCTCGCCGATCTCGGTCGCGCCCGAGCAGTTCGCGCGCCACGTGAAGTTTCTCGCCAGCGGCGCGGTGCGCGTGTTGCCGCTGGAGAAGCTGCTCGACGACTCCGATCCGCGCCCGGCCGTCGCGCTCACCTTCGACGACGGCTTCGAGAACTTCGCGCAAGCCGCTTGGCCGAGGCTGCGCGAACACGGACTGCCAGCGACGGTGTTCGTCGCCACGCAGCGGGTCGGCGGCGACAACCGCTGGGAGGAGCGCGACACGCCGGGGATTCCGACGTTGCCCCTACTGGATTGGGAGCAACTGGGGCAGCTCGCCGCCGAGGGGCTTTCCCTGGGCGCTCACTCGCGCACGCACCCGCACTTGGCGCGCTTGAGCCCCGCTCAGCTGAGCGACGAGGTCGAAGGCTCGCGCAGCGACCTCGCGGCGCGCCTGGGCGTCGAGGCGCACGGCTTCTGCTATCCCTTCGGTGAGTGCGACGCACGCTCGCGCGCAGCGGTGGAGCGCGCCTTCCGTTGGGCCTGCACCACCGAACTGGCCGCACTTTCGCCGCAGCTCGAGCGTTCGCGCCTGCCGCGTCTGGACGCCTACTACCTGCGCGAGAGCGGCGCGTTGGAGGCCTTCGGATCGGCGCGTTTCCGGCTGCGAATCTTCACGCGGCGCCAGGCGCGACGCGTGCGCGGCTGGCTGCCGGCCCAGGGTTGGGCCTGAGAGACGCGCGCACTCAGCGCATTCCCGCATGGAATCGCGCGCGCCGGCCGAACTAAGATGCACCCCGCGCTCCGTGCGCCCGACGCCATGCCCCAAGACCCCGCCCCGCAAGCCAGCGAACAGGCGCTCGAACCCGAGCTCGAGCTCGCTTTCGCGCCGCTCCACAAGCGTTGCCTGGGCCTCGCCGTGGGTGCGATGTTCGCCGTGCTCACCTTCGCGGCGACCGCAGTTCATCTGCTGCGCCAACCCGACGATCCGTTCCCGCTGGTGCTGCTGCAGCAGTACTTCGTCGGCTACAGCGTGAGCTGGGGCGGCGCGGTCCTCGGCGCACTGTGGAGCTTCTGGCTCGGTTTCGTGCTCGGTTGGACCTTCGCCTTCGCGCGCAACCTGGTCCTCGCCGCAACCGCGCTCGTGTTCCGCGCCCGCGCCGAACTCGAGGCCACACGCGGCTTCCTCGACCACATCTAGCCCGATGAACGCCGCCGGCTCCGTACACACCACGCTCGAGCGCGCCAACGCGCGCGCCTGGGGCATCGCGACCGGACTGGTGCTCGGGCTCGGGCTGTTCGTCGCCACCGCGTGGCTGGTCGCCAAGGGCGGCGCCGACGCCGGAGCGCACCTGGGCCGCTTGAGCCAGGTTCTTCCCGGCTACAGCGTCACGTGGACCGGCGCCGCGCTCGGCGCGCTGTACGGCTTCGTGATCGGCTACGCCTTCGGTCGCCTGCTCGCGCCACGCCGGCCGCTCAGCGCCGCCGAACGCAGCGGCGAACGCGACAAGCACCTGCGCCTCAACGGCTCGAGTTGGAGCACGACGCTCGGCGCGTTGCTCGCACTGGGCTTGGGCGGAACGACGGCCGCGCTCGTGTTGCGCGGCGGCGACGACGTCGGCGACTTTCTGAAGCACGCGGCGATTTACTTGCCGGGTTACACCGTGAGTTGGGCCGGCGCGGCGCTCGGCGCGGCCTACGCTTTCGCGCTCGGTTGGTTGCTCGGCCGCTTGATGGCCTGGGTCTACAACGCGACGGTCGTGCGCGCCGAAGAGCGCGTCGCGCGCGGCTGAGCTCGGCGAGCGCGCGCCTCCTGTCCATTCACGGCGCGGGCTCGAGCACGAACAGCGTCAAGTACCCGTCGACGTGCTGCTCGTCGACGATGCGGCGCCCGGCGAGCACCGGCGCCCAGCCTTCGGTTCCCACGGCGATCTGACCGCGCCGCAGCAAGACGATCGGCCGCGCGAAGTCCGCGGACCCCGGGGCCGGCAGTTCATCGGGCTCGCGGAACTCGAGCTCGCGCCCGTACGCGCGGTACGGGAGCACGTGCTCGAACAGCGAAGGCTGCGAGAGCAGAGCGCTGTACAGCGGGCGTTCGAGTTTGGCGCCGAGGGCGCGCGCTCGCTCGACGGCGCCGCGCATGTCCTCCACGCTGCGACCGCCGGCCTGCGCGATGCCGAGCACCAACGCTGCAGCGCAGAGCACCGCGCCGAGCCAACGCGCGCGTCCCTCGAGCCGATCGAACAGCGCCGCGACGAGCACCGGGAGCGCCCAGGCCACGGGCGCGAAGTACTGCAGCGGAAGGCGATCCCAGGTCCACCACGCGACCACCACGACCACGGCGTAGTGCGCGAGCGCGAACACGATCAGCCCGCGCAGCGTGAGCGACTCGATGCGTGGAGCGCGCGACGCGCGACGCGCGAAGAGCGCGGCGCCGAGAGTCGCGACGAGCAGCACCACGCCGGCCTTGGCGAGCAGCGCCCACACGCCGCCGAGCGCGCCGAGGAACGGCGCAGCCAGCCGCAGCGGGAGCGCCAGGAATTCTTGGATCAACGCGGGCCGCAGTTCGAAGCCGCGGTGCGCCTCCTGATACTCCAGGCGCGTGGTGGTGGCGTGTTCGGCGAAGCTCACGACCCACAGCGCCATCGGCGCGAAGGCGAGCGCACCGCACACGATCAGGCGCCACAGCGGAACGAGCGAGGGTCCGCGCACGAACAGGCGCGCGACTCCGATGGAGAACACGCTCACGGCCATCAAGCGGTGCGTCCAGATGCCGGCGAGCGCGCACAGGAAGAACACCGCGGTGCGCAGGGCCAGCGAGCGACGCTCGCTGAACGCGGCCCAGGCGGCGCAGGCCGAAAAGAAGGCCCAGCACGCGTACGGGCGCAGCTCGGCGCCCCAGTGCACGTGGTACGGCAGGCACGCGAACAGCCAGGCCGCGACCACGACGCTCGAGCTGCGCGCGACGACTTCGCGGGTCAGCGCGAGCAAGGGCACGAGCGTGCACAGGCTCGCGAGGATCGGGATCCAGCGCAGGCTCGCGCCTTCCTCCCACCCGCCGAAGAGCTGCGTGAACGCGAAGAACAGCGGCACGTGAACACGTTCGAGCTCGACGGCCTCGAGCAACGCCGCGAGGCTGGGCTGCGACGCGTGCGAGAGCGTGTGGAGCTCATCGAGCCACAGGCTCGACTCCCAGGCCTCCCAGATGCGCAGCGCGAGTGCGACCGCGACGGCGGCCAGCAGCGCTGCGCGCGCTCCGACGCCGCGCTCGGCGGGAGCAGGAGTGGAGGTGGGTGTGGGCATCGGGAAGCGCCGGGGGAAGCGCACTGCACAGGCGAGCGGGAGCGCCGCGCCCGCCGGCGTCCGGCGCGCGTGGCGCGACGGAGCGCGATCCACAAGTCCGAGGCGCGCAGCGCGATCCCGTACCCCTGCAGTTGAGCACCACAGTACGTTCCGCCCGCGCCGCGAACAGGGTTCAGTCGCCGCCGACAGTCTTTCGATCCGCCTCGACCGGCTCGAGCCTCTGCGTACAGTGCCGGCGCTCGATCTGCCGATCGGGCCCGTGCCCCACCCGACCGCGTGCCGAACGAAACCGCCCACAGCCCGACGGCGAGCTCCAGCGTGGCGCGCCACTTCGCCGCGCTGGCTTCGGGGGACGCCGTCGCGCGCATCGTGGCCTTCCTGGCGGGCGTTTTCGTCGCGCGCGAGTTGGGCGCGGAGATGTTCGGCGTGATGGCCTTCGGCCAGGCGATCGTGCTGTACGTCAACCACCTCGCCGCGTGCGGCGTCGACCTGACCGGCATCCGCGAAGTCGCCGCTGACACAACCAACGTCCGGCGTCTGGTCCCTTCGCTGCTCGCCTTCCGCACGCTCGTCGCCGCGGGACTGTTCGTGGTGCTGTGCGTGGGTGCGCTGCTCGTCCTGCCGCCGTTGGAAGCCGCAGTCGTCGCGCTGTTCGCCACGACGCTCTTCGGCCACGGACCCAACGCGAAGTTCGTGCTGATCGGTCTGGGCCGGCCCGGACCGGTCGCACTCTCGCGCAGCATCGGCGAGTTCCTCTACGCGGGCCTGGTGTTCCTGTTCGTGCGCGAGAAGCTCGACGTCGTCTGGGTGCCCTGGGCCCAGGCGATGGGCGACGTGGTCTGGGCGCTGCTGATGCTCGTGTGGCTGCGTCGGCTCGGCCACACGCTCCCGCTGGAACTCGACTGGTCGCGCATCAAGCCGCTGCTCGCGCGTTCGTTCCCGCTGGTGCTCAACATCCTGCTGGGGCTGCTGATCTTCAACTGCGACCTGCTCGTGCTGAAGTACCTGCACGGCAACGAAAGCGTGGGGCTCTACGCGGCCTCGTACCAGCTGATCAGCTTCCTGATCAACATGGCCTGGGCCTACAGCCACAGTCTGTTGCCCGCGCTCACGCAGGCGTCGGCAGCGACCGGCGCGAGGCAGGCGCTGTACCACACCTCGCTAGCCCAGTCGTTCGCCGTCGGAGCGCCCCTCGCCGCGGGCGGCGCGCTGCTCTCGGGCGCGCTGATCGCACTGGTGTTCGGCGAGCAGTACGCAGCCTCCGCGGCGCCGCTGGCGATCCTCGTCGCGAGCGTGCCGTTCATGCTCTACAAGGACGTGGCGATGGTCGCGCTGATCGTCGCCGGACGCGAGAACGTCGTGCTGCGCATGACCGCCATTGCGGTGCTGTTCAACCTGGTGGGCAATCTGATCGTCGTTCCGCACTACGGAATGGTCGGCGCGGCGAGCACGACGCTCGCCACCGAAGTGCTGCGCGCGCTGCTCGCTGCGGCGTACGCGCGCGAGAGCGGCTTCACCCTTCTGCCGGCGCGCCGCATGTGGAAAAGCGCGCTCGCCACCGCGCTCATGGCTGGCGTGCTGCTCGCGTACTCACAAGCCATTCCCAGCGCCTCGCACAGCGCGCTCGCAGCGGTGGCCGCGCCGCTCGCCGTCGGCGTCGTGTGCTACGCGCTGGCGCTCGCGGCGAGCGGTGGAATCGAATGGCGCCGCGGCCGGGCGCCGGCGCTGCGGGTGTGAGCGTCAGCCCGGATCGGCGCTGACGTAGCCCACGAATTCGCCCAGCGCCCACACGCACTGCAGCAGCGCGATGAGCGGCAACGCCGCGACGAAGCGGCCCTTGTGCGCGCCGCGCCCGAACGCGGTCCGCGCGAGCCGGGCCGTCATCAGCAGCGGCAGCAACGGCGACGCCGCGGCCCAAATCCAGCGTTTGGGCGCGCCGGACATGCGTGCGCGCGTGCCGGCGAAGGAGCGCGCCCACACGAAACGCTCGCGCAGCGCAGCGCCGAGCGGGAGTTCGCCCCGCGCTTGCCAAACCACGACGCGCGGCGTGGTGCACAGCTCGAAACCCGCCTCCACCATCGCCCAGTGCACCGCGGTCTCGTGGTAGTCGCCGCGCCACACCGGCTCAACGCGCTCGAGCGCAGCGCGGCGGTAAGCGACGTTGCTGTCGCTCACGAACTCACTCGAGCCCTCGGGCAGCGGATTCTGGTAGCGCCCGAAGTCGCAGAACCACACGGCCCAGTTGAGCAGCGAGGAACTGTCGCACTCGACGGCCCCGCCGACGGCCGCGGCCTTGGGATGGCGCTCGAGCGCAGCCACCATCTCCGCGCACCACGTGTTCGCCGTGTGCGCATGGTCTTCCGTCAGCGCGATCACGTCGCCGCTCGCCGCGCGCAAGCCGAGCGTGCGCAGCGTGTCGTGGTGTTCGCGGCTGGCGCCGGCGCGTGCGACGGCGGTGTCGAGTCCCTCGGCGCGGAGGAAACGCACGGCGGGAAACTGCGCGGCGAGACTGGTGACCTCGGCGCACGGATCGTCGTAGGGCACGAGGATTTCGAGCGAGAGCGCGAGGCTCTGCGTGTGCAGGGCGCGCAGACAGCGCTCGAGGTCCGACTTCTTGCCGGAGATCAGACCGACGACGACGGAGATTTTCTGCGGAGCCTGCACGCGCGCCTCACTCCACTTCTTCGAGCGCGTCGCCAGGCCCGACGAGGTAGCCCAGCCACTCGCCGAAGGAGTAGCAGACCCACGCGGGCGCGAGCAGCGGAAGCGTCGCGAGGTAGCGGCCGACGTGCCGCTTGCGCTCGAACACGCGCGCACTGACGCGCGCGAAGAGCAGCAACGGGAAGACCGGCCCGAGCACGAGGTGCGCCAGACGTTTGAGCGGCGAAACCAAGTCTTTTTGGGTTCCGCCCCACACGCGCGAGAGCAGGTAGCGCTGGCGCAGGTAGTAGCGGTAGTCGAACGGTCCGGTGTGGTGCGCGCCGAGCGCGTCGAGCGCGCGGAAGCGCCCGTCGCGCGCCAGCAGCGGGTGCAAGACCACTTCCCAATAACCGCTGTCGAGCACCGCGCGGTGCGCGAGCAGCTTCGCGCGGTCGTAGGCGATGTTCGCGCCGTTCAGCGCGAAGCGCTCCACGTTGCCCCAGGGCGGCATGTAGTTGTGGTACTCGCTGAAGTACACGCACCAGTCGCGCAGGCGCGTGTAACCGTCGTCGAGGATCGGCCCGCCGAGTGCGGCGTCCTGCGGCTCGAAGGAGTTGGCCACCGCGGCCAGCCAGCCCGACGGCGCGGTGCAGTGCTCCTCCAGAACGGCCACGATCGAACCCCGCGCGGCTTCCGCGCCCATGCGGCGCAACTGCGGCACCGACGCGCGCGGCGGCCCGTCCGCGACGAGCGTGCGCACGCTCGGGTAGAGCTTGGTGATGCGCTCGCGCGTCGCCGGCCCCATGCGGTCGACGACGAGCACCTCCGCGCCGAGGGCCTGCGCCTGCGGTACGACGGAACTGAGGCAGCGGAAGAGGAATTCGCCGCCGGCGCCGGAGGCGATGACGACGGAGACGGTGCGCTGGGGCATGCGGGAGGAGACGACGCGGCTGGGAGAAAAGCGCGGAGAGCCTAACCGCGGCTAGAAGCGCAGTTCGAGCGTGAACTGCTGTCCGCGCTCCGCGCCCCACTGCACGACCACGAACAATTTGTCGTACTCGCTGTCGTCGATGGCCGTCTTCGCTCGGCCCAGCGCCAGCTTCTCCACGAGCGCGGGCACCGTGTTCGAGTGGCCGGCGACGACCGCCAGCGAGCCGCGCGGCAGCGACTCCAAGGCGCTGAGCAGCGCGCCTTGGTCGCGCGCGGGCACGCTCACGATCGAACGCTGGAGCGCAACAGAAAGCGGCGCGAGCGTGGCCTTGGTGCGCAGGAACTCGCTCGCGAACAGGTGGCTCACGCCGCTGGCGCGCAACATGTCGGCCAGGCGCCGCGCGCGCCCTTCGCCCGCGTCGCTCAGCGCCGGATCGTCGCCGCCGGAAGCCGCCTTCTCCGCGTGCCGCACCAGCACGATGCAGCGCGGATAGCTGACCGCGCGGCGCACCTCGGCGTCGTCGCGTTCCGGCGCGCTCTGACCCGTCTGGCCACTCGCGGCCCCCGCGAACGCCAGCGTCGCGAGCCCGGCGAGGAACTCGCGCGCCGTGCACCGCGGCGCGTCGTCGCTCACAGGTAGCCGAGCGCCTTGAGTGCGCGCTCCGTCGCCGGATCCCGCGCAGCCGTGGAGTTCCCCGTCCGAGATTGAAGTTGTTGTGCCAGCCATGTGTCGAGCAGCGCCTCCAGGCGAGCCGCACTGTGCGGCTCGGCCGAGCGCACATCTCGCCGCTCGCCCGGGTCGTTGTCCAGGTCGTAGAGGAACTTGCGGCCGCGCGTCACGTCGTGCACCAGCTTCCAGCGCCCCTCGCGCACGCAAACCGCCTTGATCCGCTTGCCCCAGCTGAGCTGCGAATCGTCGAGCCACACGATCGAGTACGCAGGTCGAGGCCCGGCGCTGTCGGCCGCCGCGTCCGGACTGCGCAGCAGGCTCGGCGCGCCGTCGGTGCGGCGCACGTCGACGCCCAGCACCTCGAGCACGGTCTCGAACAGCGCGCGCGTCTCGACCACTTCGCTCACCCGCGCCGCGGAAACGCCCGGCGCCGCGACGAGCAGCGGCACGTGCAGCTGTTCGGCGTGGACACTGATCGTGTGCCCGAACATGCCGCGCTCGCCGAACTCCTCGCCGTGGTCGGCAACCACGATGATGAGCGTGTCGCGCTCCAAACCCCGTGCGCGCACGTGCTCAAGCAGCCGGCCGATCTGCGCGTCGGTGAAGGCGATGTCCTCGTGGTACAGCGCCTGCAGCCATTCGACCTCGGGCGCTTCGAGCAGGTGGCGGATCTTGATCAGGTTCTCGAAGTCGTTCTGCTCGCGCAGCCAGCCCGCGTATCCGTCCGCCCACGCCTGCGCGCTGTGGTCGCGGTACTCGTAGTGCGGATCGAAGTAGTGCGCGAACACGAAGAACGGACGCCCGTCGCCGCGCTCGATCTGCGCGATCGCGAGGTCGGTCACACGTTCGGACGTGACCGCGGCGTGCCCCAGCGCGTTCGACGCATCGAAGTGCTCGAAGCCCTGTTCGAGGCCGTGGCTCTTGTCGAGGTAGTAGTGGCTCGTGACCGCACTCGTGCGATAGCCGGCCTCGCGCAGGATCTCCGCCAAGGTCGTCTGTTCGAAACCCAGGCGCGACGTGAGCCGGTGCGCGCCGTGTTCGAGCGGATAGCGGCCCGTGAACATCGACGCGAAGGCCGGCAAGGTCCACGGCGCCTGGCTGACGGCGTTGTCGAACACGACGGCGCGCTGAGCGAAGCTGCGCAGCTGCGGCGTCGTGTCACGGCCCTGCGGTCCGCTGCCCGCGAGCGAAGTCGCGTCCGCGCGCAACGTGTCGATGCCGATGATCAGCACGTTGAGCGGACGCTCCGCGCGCAGGCTCGCCGCGCCGGGCCGCGACGCAGCCCAACCTGCTCCGACGCCCGCGACGCACAACGCTGCGAGCGACCACCACGCGAGCCGCGCGCGGCGTGCGAGCATCCAGACCCCGACGCCCGCGCACGCCGCGGCGGCGAGTACGCGCAGCCAGCTCTCGAGCTCCGTCGGCCGCCAGGCGAGTTCGCGCGCCGACCACAACGCCGCCGGCGCGGCGGCCGCGAGCACGACGGCGGCGCTCGCCGGCCAGGGCCGCTGGCGTCGCGCACCGAGCAGCGCGACGAAGACGAGCGCGAGTGCGCCGCACAGCACGAGCGCGCAGTCGCGGCCGCCGATCCAGCCGCGCTGGTGGTGCAGCCAGAACAGCTGAGCCGCGACCAGCGGGGCTGCGAGGGTTCCGAGGGCGTGCCACGCGCCCACGCGCAGAGCGCACAGCGCGACGAACAGCGCGCTCGCGGAGCACGCCGCCGCGACGGCTGCCGACTCCCGCAAGCTGTGCAGCACCGCACTGCGCCGCAGCGCCGCGGCGCCGATCTCGTAGCCTCGGACGTCGTAGCCGTTTTGGTCCGCCAGCACGCCGGCCAGTCGCCAACCGTCGAACAGCGCGAGCAAGGCGCCGAGCGCCAGCGCCGCAGCAGCCGTGAACGCGCCGACGCGAACCAGGGAGTTGGAACCCATCGTGTGCAGCGCTGCTATCGGCGCCCGCGGAGCGAACTCTACTCACCTGGGCTGCGATCGCCGCCGCGAGCGTGCCGACCGTGTCGCGCTTCGCGCGCGACGGAACTGCGGCCGGGCCCGGCGAAGGGCTAACATCCGCAGGTATATGCAACGCGCCGCCAGCTTCTCCGCCTGCCTCTCCGCACTGGGTTTGTTCGTCGCCGCGCTCGCCTGCGACGGCTCGGATTCCGCGGGCGCGCGGCCCGCAGGAGAGCGGCTCTATGCCGAGAAGGGTTGCGTGAGCTGCCACGGCCGCGCGGGCGAAGGCTCGTTCCTGGGGCCGGCGTTGCGCAACCTCTCCACGCACTGGCAGCGCGAAGAGCTCGCGAAGTTTTTTCTCGATCCGAGCGGCTACGTCAAGGGCCAGCCGCGGCTCGCCGAGTTGATGAAGGCCTACCGCATGCCGATGACGCCGATCGTCGCGAGCGAGGCGGACCGCCTGGTGCTGGCCGACTACGTGCTCGGCTTGAAGTAGCTCGGACGCGTCGAACGAGGCGCGCCCAAGGCGCTCAACCCAGGCGCGCCCACGGCGCGACGAGCACCCCACCGTCCCGCGCCTCGATCAGCAGGTCCGGACCGTAGACCTCGCGCAACAGCCGCGGCTGCAGGACCTCGAGCGGCGCGCCGACCGCGCGCACCTGGCCGCACACCAGCAACGCGATCGTGTCGGAGGCGCGGCTCGCCAAGCTGAGCTCATGCGTGGCGAGCACGACGCAGCGCCCCTCGCGAGCCAGGCTCGCCAGCAGCGCGAAGACCGCCACCTGATGCGCCGGATCGAGCGCGGCCGTCGGTTCGTCGACGACGATCACCGGCGCGGACTGCGCCGCGGCGCGCGCCAGGAGCACGCGTTGGCGCTGACCGCCGGAAAGTTCGGTGAGCAGGCGCTCGCGCAACTCCGCCGCGCCGCAGGCGCTCAACGCACGTTCGACCGCCTCGTAGTCCGCGCGTGTCGGACCGCGCCAGCGGTCGATGTGCGCGTAGCGTCCGCCGAGCACGAAGTCCTCGACGAGCACGTCGGGCACCGCGGGAAGGAACTGCGGCACGAAGGCCACACGCCGCGCGCGTTCGAGCGGCCGCAGCGCGCCCAGCGGCGCACCGTCGATCTCGACGGCGCCGGCGGTCGGCGCGAGCAGCCCGGCGAGACAGCGCAGCAAGGTGCTCTTTCCGGCGCCGTTGGGGCCGACGATCGAGAGCAATTCGCCGGCCGCGACCTTCAAGTTCACGCCGGCGAGCGCCCGCGCGCCGGACGGGTAGGCGAGCTCGAGCGCACGCGCTTCCAGGCGAGTGGTCATCGTTCTCACCAGTGCGCGATCTCGCGCCGTTGGCGCAGCAAGAGGAACAGGAAAAAGGGGCCGCCGACCAGCGACATCATCACGCCGGGCTGCAGCACGCCGTCGCCGAGCACGATGCGCTGGAGCACGTCGGCGCCGAGCAGGAACACCGAGCCGGCGGGGATCGACAGCCACAGGAGCAAGCGATAGTTGCTGGTGCAAGTCAGGCGCAAGAGGTGCGGCACGACCAGCCCCACGAAGCCGATTTGCCCCGCGGCGGCGACCGCCGCCGAAGCGGCGAGCGAGGACGCGACGAGCGCGATCGTCTTCACGCGCCGCGTATCGACGCCCAGCGCCTGGGCGTCGTCCTCGCCGCTGCGGAACAGATCGAGTTCGCGCGCCACCAGCGGCACGCACAACGCCGCGAGCACGAGTCCGATCCACACGGTCGCGGCGTGCGCCGCGGAGCGGTCATCGAGCGCTCCGAAGGTCCAGGCGAGGATCGCTTTGCCGACCTCCCACTCCGCGAGCGTCAGGTACTGGATCGCGGCGAACAGTCCGGCGACGCACAGGTTCACGGCGATTCCAACCAGGAGCAGCGAAGTGACCGACGCGCGCCCGTGCAGCGCCGCGACGAGCGCGACCACCGCCGTCGTGGCCGCCGCGCCGGCGAACGCGAGCGTGGGCACGAGCAGCGCGCTCCACACCGCGCTCAGCGCGAGCCCCGTCGGCACTACGCCGCCCAGGATGAGAAAACCCAGCGCGGCGCCGAGGCTCGCGCCGCCCGTCACGCCGATCAGCGACGGCGAGGCGAGGGGGTTGCGGAACATGCCTTGCACCAGCGCTCCGGAGAGCGCGAGCGCGCCGCCGACGCCCGCGGCGCACAACCCGCGCCACGCGCGCAGTTCGACGATCGCCTGGTGGTTGGGCTCGAGCGGCGGCGCGAGTCCGACGATGGCCAGCAGCCCGCGCGCCACGCTCGCGCCGCGCAGACCGCTCGGACCGAGGGCGGCCGACTTCAGGAGCAGCGCGAACAGCACGGCGACCAGGAGCACGCCGACGATCCAGGCGCGCTTGCGTTCCGAACGGGGATTCATCGTGCGCGCGAACCCGCGCCGGGCGGCGTAGCAGCGGCGTCGGGCGCGAGCAGTTCGACTTGCTCGCGCAGGAGCTCGGCGGCGCGCACGATCTCGAACGAATTGGTGGCGAAGAGCCAGGCGGGCAGCGCAACGATGCGCCGCTCGCGCACGGCGCGCAACTCGGCCAGCGCAGGCGCGGCGAGCAACACACGCTCGGAAGCGCCGCCCAGATCCCCCTGCGAGCTCGGCGGGGCCTTGAGCGGAGCGCTCACCACGATGAGCTCGGGGTCGAGCGCGATCAAAGCCTCGAAACTCAGGTCCGTGTGCCCGCTGCGCCCGGCCAGCGCCGCAGCGTTGTCGAGCCCGGCGAGGCGCAGCACGTCGTCGATCGTGGTGTCGGCTCCCGCGGTGGACCCCACGCCGCCGAAGCTCGAGTACACCACCGCGCGCAGGCGCGGCCCGCTCGCCGCGCGTTGCTCCAGCCGCGCGACGCGTGCGTCGAGCTCGGCGCACAGCTCGCTCGCGCGCTCGGCGCGCCCGAACCGCTCGCCGAGTTGCACCAGCGCGGCGCGGGCATCGCGCCACGAACCGATCACCGGCAGCGTGAACACCTCGACGCCCGCCTGGCGCAGCCGCTGCGTGGTCTCGGGCGCCTGGAACGCGTCGGCGAGCACCAGATCGGGCCCGAGCGCGAGGATCGGCTCGGCGAGGTACACATCGAAGCGCGCCGTGCTCGCGAAACGCGGAGGAAGCGTGTGGAGCAGCGAGTATTCGAGGGCCTGCTCGGGCAGGGCCACGATGCGCTCGGGCTCGAGCAGCGCGCTGGCGAAGTCCACCGCGCTCGCGCTGGTCGGAATCACGCGCGACGCGCGCGTCGCCGCAGCGCTCGGCGGCGCGCCGGGCGTTTCGCGCTGGCACGCGCCCACAAGCGACAACGCGCCCAGCACCGACAACGCGGCGAGGCCGAGCAGCGCAACGCCGCGAGGCAACGGAAAAGTGAGTTGGGACAAGTCAAACGACCCTGCGACCGAAGGAAGACGCGGCGCGGTGGGCATTCCGACTCGCCGCGCGGAGCGGCTCACGGTTGCGGGCCAGTCCCGGAGTTGCACCGGGTTCCCCCACCCGATCCGGGCGGGCCCGGATCGTCGTCGCATCGAAAGTTGCGCCCCGCGGGACATCCCACGGGGCGCTGTGAGCATGGGGCGCAAGCCGCCGGCGGTCAACCGCCGCCCAGTGCGCGGCGCTGGCGCGCGGCCGCGCGGGTCAGCCGGCGCTGCTCAGCCACTCGCAGAATTCACGCTCGAGCGTCTTCGCGGCGGCGTCCTTGCTCGAGAGCGGCAAGCCGTAGATCTCCTGGACGACCTCCTCGAACGTCGCGGCGCTCCCGGCTTCGACGACCTGCTTCACCAACGCGCTAAAGCGCTCGCGAGCCTCCTTCGTGCCCTTGCCGCGCTCGTCGCGCAGCCAGTGCGCGAAGGCGGTCTTGTACGCGCGGAAGAACTCCTGGTAGTCGCGCAGGAACTCCGGCGCCGGCACTTCCTTGTCGCGCGCGGCGAGCCCGAAGAACGGCGCGCGCATCGCGAGCCGCTTCGCCGTGTCGTCGGACACGATCTGGAAGTAGGTGTGCTTGTCCGAACGGTCGTCGGCGAGCTTGGCGCCGGCCTTCTGCGCGGCGCGCAGCGGCTTGAGGAAGTAGTCCGCGCCCAGGGTCGCGCGCCAGGAGCTGTCGGCGTTGTTGGGCGGAAGCGCGCCGCCGTTGGGATTGCCGCCGGGAACGAAGGCGGTGATGCCGTCGACGCTGTTGCCGCGGCTCGCGCCGCCGGAGCGTGTGTTGTTGCCCTTGTACAGATCGACCACCAAGGCCTGCGCAAGTGCGATCTCCAGCGCCGGATCGAGCAGCTTGTCGCAGGTGTGCCAGCACAGCTGGACGGCGCAGCGCTGCGCGACGTGTTGCGCAAGGCCCGTCGGTTCGCGCTCGTTCATCGACAAGCCGTCCTTGAGCTTGTCCGCGTCGGGCTTGAGCGGCGGGTACTGCAGCGCGACGACTTGGATCGTGTTCCAGCCGAACTCGGTCCAGCCGAGCAACTGGTCGTTCCAGTGCACGCCGCGCGCCTCGGGCTCGAGCTTGCCGAACACGCCGGCCAACTCGAGGAAGTCGCGCCGTTCGGGCGACACGACGAGCATCTGCAGCTTGCCGCCGCGCGGCTCGAGCCCCAGCGATGCGCCGCTGCGGAAGCCGTCCGCCACGCGCGCGACGCGCGGGGCCTGTTCGGCGCCGCCGACGAACACCCCGAAGAAGTCGGCCGCCTTCTCCGGCTCGGGCGCGGGCTTGGCGCTCTTGAGCCACTTGATGAGTTCGAGCACGTCGGCCCGCGCTGCGTCCGTCGCGGCGCCGCTCGCGCCCACGACGTCGAACCATGCGCCGTGCACTTGAAGGATGGCCGTGACCACTTCCTTGAAGCTCGCCAGCGCCGCCTTGTCCTTGAGGTAGGCGCGCGGGAAGCGCAGGTCGATCGCACCGACGCGCGCCGGCGTGAAGTGCGCTTCGACGAGCTTCTCCATGCTCAACGCGCCGTCCTCGCCAGGCACCGGGTGCGCGGCGAGGTACGTCTCCGCGAGCTTGGCGAAGTCGACGCTCTGCGCCGCACGGAGCGGCGCAGCGAGCAGACCGAGCAACAGCGCGGCGGAGGCCGCGAGGCGAAGCAGGACGCGAGCGGGAAGGTGCATGATCGGTTCCTCGGAACTTGGGCGCCGTTGAGGGGGCCGCAGAGTTTTACCCCTGGCATGCACCCCGGCTCGTAGCGATTGCGTTCGAAACCGCGCCGCCCGCCCGCAGGCTTTACGCCGCCTTCAGAGCGCCTTGCCCAGCCACTCGATCCGCACCGGGAGCGCGACGTCCGGGTGCAGGCTCTTGTGGACCGGACAGGTGTGCGCCGCGCGCTCGAGCGTGGTCCGCGCGCGTTCGTCGTGGTCGCCCGCCACGCGCAGCACCACGGTCAACTCGCCGATGCGCCGCACCGGCTGGCTGACCATGATCTTCTCGACTTCCGCGCTCGAGCCGCGGATGTCCCAACCGTGGCGCTGCGCCACGATGCCCATCGTCGTGAGCATGCACGCGCCCAGCGCGGTGGCGACGAGATCGGTCGGCGAGAAGCTCTCGCCCCGCCCCATGTTGTCGACGGGCGCGTCGGTGGAAAGGCGCACTCCCGACGGAGTGTGCACGGCCTCGCAACGCAGTTCGCCCGGATACGAGAAGGTGATTTTGACCATGGTGGTGAAGGGCGCGAAGGTTAGTCGCCGGACGGCGCGCGGTACACGACCTCGCCGTTGATGATCGTCGCGAGCACGCGCGCACGCAGCAGTTGCACCGGCTCGACCGCGAGCGGGTCGAGGTCGACCACGGTGAGATCGGCGAAGTAACCCGGTTCGAGACGGCCGCGCCGCGCCTCCTGGTGCGCCGCGCGAGCCGCGCCCCAGGTGAAGGCCGAGAGCGCCTCCGCCGCGGTCAGTCGCTGGTCGGGCCGGAACCCGTCGGGCGGTTCGCCCGAGGGCGTCGCACAGGTGATCGCGGCGTAGAGGCCTTCGAATGGATGCGGTCGCTCGACGGGGAAATCGCTCCCGAAGGCGAGTTGGTGCGGATCGCCCACCAACTCGCGCCAGGCGTACGCGCCGTCGATGCGCTCGGGGCCCAGGCGCCGCGGCGCCCAGGGCATGTCGCTGGTCGCGTGCGTGGGCTGCATCGAAGCGATCACGCCCAACGCGTCGAAGCGCGGCCAGTCGGCGCGCGCGACCACCTGCGCGTGTTCGACGCGCGGCCGCAGCGCACGGAACGACGCGTCGGCGCGCACGCGTTCCTCGAACAGATCGAGCACGACCCGGTTCGCGCGGTCGCCGATCGCGTGCACCGCCGGCTGCAGACCCGCGCCCGCACACACGGCCAACGCCGCGCGCAGTTCCTCGGGCGACATGACCATCAACCCGCGTTGCCCGGGCTCATCGTGGTACGGCTCGAGCAGCGCCGCGCCTCGCGAGCCGAGCGCGCCGTCGGCGTAGAGCTTCACGCCCGGAACGCTCAGCCGATCGAGCGCGTCGGGGGCGAGCGGAAAGCCCTGCACGTCCTGCGCGTTCATCCCGACGCCGCCGGCGAGGTATTCGACCAGGCGCAGCTTGAGTCGACCTTCGTCGCGCAGGCGGGCGAGCAGCTCCACCGTCGTTGGAGAGACGCCCATGTCGTGCGCGCAGGTGATTCCCAGTTCGAGCAGCAGCGCCTCCGCGGCCAGCCAGCGGCGTTCGCGCACGGCGGCGC
The DNA here is from genome assembly GCA_016795325.1 of Planctomycetota bacterium. Lineage (GTDB taxonomy): Bacteria > Planctomycetota > UBA1135 > UBA1135 > WYBT01. Next base: position 106,516 of record JAEUHY010000060.1, on the reverse strand, counting down.
TAGGCGCCGGCGCATGTTTGTCGAGCAAGCCCATGGCCGTGTCGACGAACACTCCGGTGGGACGGCGCTCGGCGTCGAGCAGAACACGGCCGCCCGCGAGTTCATCCTCGCCCGCGAAGGCCCGGTCGAGGCCGGCCGCACGCAGCGCGGCCGCGTTGGCGAAGCTCGCGTGTCCGTCGACGCGCTCGAGCAGCACCGGATGTCGCGGCGTCGCAGCGCTCAGCGCGGCGTGGTGCGGGAACTCCCTCGACGGCCACAGGTTCTGGTCCCAGCCGCGCCCGCGGATCCACTCGCCTTCGGGCGTGACGCGCGCCCGTTCGACGACGCGCGCGATCAGCTCCTCGTAGCTCGCCGCGCCGCGCAGATCCACCGTCTCGAGCGACTCGCCGAGCCCTTCGACGTGCCCGTGCGCATCCTGCAGACCGGGCAGCGCGACGGCGCCGCGCAAGTCCATTCGCTCCGTGATGCGCCACGGAGCTCCTTCGAGTTCACGCACCGAGCCGGCCGCGACGACGCGTCCTTCGCTCACCAGCAGCGCTTCGACAGCGAGCCAGCGCGGCGCGCCGAGGTAGATGCGGCCGTTGTGGATCAACGTGGCGGGCGGCGGCGGCGCGCTCGACACGCTGGCGCAGGTGGAGACGAACGCGGCGAGTAGAGGCGCGAGGACGTGGAGCAGCTTCATGCGCTGAGCAGGTTACGTCCGCGCAGCTCGCGGATCTGCCTCGAGCGTGCCGCCGATATGCTCCGCGGCACGATGAGCACCACGAACACCTCGGAGTACGCGCGGGACAACTCTCTTCAGGGCCAGAGTGCGCTGGTCACCGGCGCGTCAGCGGGGATCGGCGAAGCGATCGCCCGCGCGCTCGCGGCGTCGGGCGCCCGGCTCGTGCTCGCCGCGCGGCGCCGCGCGGAGCTCGAACGCGTCGCGCGCGAGCTCCCCGACGCCGAGGTGCTGCCGCTCGACGTGCGCGACGCGGCCGCCGTGCAAGCCGCGCTCGGTTCGCGCCAGTTCGACATCGTGGTCGCCAACGCCGGACTCGCGCGCGGGCTCGAGCCGCTGCAGCAGGGCGACCCGAACGATTGGAAGGAGATGCTCGACACCAACGTGCTGGGCGTGCTGCACGTGTTGCGTGCGACGACGCCTGCGATGGTCGCGCGCCGGCGCGGCGACGTGGTGCTGATCGGCAGCGTCGCAGGACGGCAGGCCTATCCGGGCGGCAACGTCTACTGCGCGAGCAAGGCGGCCGTGCGCGCGCTGTACGAGAGCCTGCGCTACGACCTGTTCGACAAGGGCGTGCGCGTCGCGACGGTCGATCCCGGCATGGTCAAGACCGACTTCAGCGACGTGCGCTTCAAGGGCGACCGCGAGCGCGCCGCGAAGGTCTACGCGGGTGTCGACCACCTGCTGCCGCAGGACATCGCGGAGATCGTGCGTTTTGTCGTCACGCGGCCGCGGCGCGTCAACCTGGGCGAGCTCGTGGTGTGGAGCAGCGACCAGGCGAGTGCGATGCAAGTGGCGCGGCGAACCTGAACCACGCCGCGCTCACGCGCTCTCGAAAAAACGCGCGTGCAAGGCGCGCAGCGCGTCGTGCGCCTGCTCGGCCTTCACCACGACGCTGAGGTTGATCTCGTTCGCGCCCATCGAGAGCATCTCGACGTGGAAAGGCGTCAACGCGGCCAGGGCCGCCGCGGCGACCCCGCGCGTTTCGCGCAGCCGCTCGCCGACCAGCGCGACGATCGCTCGCTCGCGCGCTACTTCGCAGCGTGCGAACGGCGCGATGCGCGCGACGAGGCGCTCGAGCGGAGCGTCGGCCTCCACGGTGAGCGAGACCGAAACCTCCGCCGTGGCGACGAGATCGACGCTGACACCTTCGTCGCCGAACACCTCGAACAGGCGCGCCAGGAAACCGGCCTGCGCGAGCATGCGCGAGGACGTCACGGTCAGCACGTGCACGGGGCCGCGCGTCGCCAGCGCCGTGACCGAGCGCGCGCCGCGCGAGGTCCCGCGGATCGTCGTGAAGCGGCCGGCGGGCCGCAGCGTGTGGCGCACCGTGACCGGGATGTTCGCTTCGACTGCGGGCTGGATCGTCGCGGGGTGCAGCACCTTCGCGCCGAACGCCGCGAGTTCGGCCGCCTCGGCGAAGGACAGCTCCGCGATCGGCTCCGCGCGCGGCGCGAGGCGCGGATCGGCGGTGTAGACGCCTTCGACGTCGGTCCAGATCTGCACTTCGTGCGCGCCGAGCGCGGCGCCGAGCAGCGACGCGCTCCAATCGCTCCCGCCGCGGCCGAGCGTCGTCGTCGCGCCGGTTTCGTCGGCGCCGATGTAGCCCTGCGTCACGAGCGCACGGCCGGGCGCGAGGCGCGGCGCGAGGCGTTCGAGCGCTAGTGCGCGCACCGATTCCATGCGCGGCTGCGCTGCGCCGTGCGCGCTGTCGGTGCGCAGCACGCTGCGTGCGTCGAACCACTCGGAGTCCGCGGAGCGCTGGCGGAAGTAGGCGGCGAACAGCGTCGTCGAGAGCAGCTCCCCGCGCGCGGCGATGGCGTCCATCGAACGCGGCGAGAGCTCTGCCAGCAGCGCCAAACCTTGGAAGATGCGTTCGAGTTCCTCGAGCCGCCCGCGCAGCGCCTGCTCCAACTCCGCGGGCGGCGCGCCGTCGAAGAGCCCGCGCGCGGCGTCGACGTGCCGCGCGCCGATCTGCTCGAGTTCCGCGCGCGCGGCGTCCAAGCGTCCGTCGCGCGCGGCCCGTGCGCCGCGGAACAGCGCGTCGGTGGTCTTGCCCATCGCGGAGAGCACCACGAGCGGCGCGTGGGGCAGCGCTTGCTCGACCAACTGCGCGGCCTGCCGCATGCACGCAGCGTCCGCGACCGACGAGCCGCCGAACTTCATCACGAGCGGCATGGCGACCTTTTCAGACGAGTTGGCCACGGGCGTACATCAACTCGGCGTTGAGCACCGAAGCGCCGGCGGCGCCGCGCTCGAGGTTGTGCCCGAGCGCGAAGAGCTTGACGCCGAGCACCGGGCACGCGCGCAGGCGACCGACGTGCACCGCCATGCCGCCGCCGACATCGACATCCAGACGCGGCTGCGGGCGATCCTCGGCGGAATGCAGGAGCAGCGCAGGCTGCGGCGCCGTGGGCAGGCCGAGTTCTTGCGGCTCGGCGCGCCATTCGCGCAGCGCGCGGCTCACGTCCTCGAGCGACGGCGCGCCGCGCAAACGCAGCGACAACGCCTCGCCGTGTCCGTCGACCACCGGAACGCGCTGGCAGTGCGCCGAAACGACGCACTCCGCCGGCGCAACCGCGCCCGACTCGTAACGTCCGAGCAGCTTGCGCGTCTCGGCCTCGACCTTGGGTTCTTCGCCGCGGATGAAGGGCACGACGTTGCCGAGCACGTCGAGGCTCGGGACGCCGGGATAGCCGGCGCCCGAGGCCGCTTGGAAGCTCGCCATGAGCACGGCCTCGACACCGAAGCGGCGCTCCAGCGGCGCGAGCACGCTGACCAGCACGGCGGTCGTGCAGTTGGGATTGCACACGATCGCGCCGCGCCATCCGCGCCGCGCGCGCTGCACGTCGAGCAGACGCAGGTGCTCGGCGTTCACCTCGGGGACGAGCAGCGGGACGTCCTCCTCCATACGGAACGCGCTGGCGTTCGAGAACACGACCGCGCCCGCGCGTGCGAACTGCGGCTCGAGCTCGGCGGCGGCCGCCGTGTCGAGCGCCGAGAACACCACCGGCGCGAAGGCGCTCTCCGGGGTGCACTCCACCACCGCCCGCCGCCCCAGGCCCGCGTAGGCCGGAGAACCCGGCACGCGCCACGTGCAGGCCTCCTCGTAGGAACGCCCTGCGCTGCGCTCGCTGGCGGCGAGGTGCGTCAGCTCGAACCAGGGGTGCGCGGCGAGGCGCGCCACGAAGCGCTGGCCGACCACGCCGGTGGCGCCGAGCACGGAGACGGGGATGCGGGTGGTCACTGCGGAGGAGCCCTGTTCCGGGCCGCCGGCGCGCAGCTTGGCACGCCAGACAGCGGCCGACAATCGCCGCCCGCCCGCGCACTTCCGGGTAGCCGCTGACGGCTTCCCACAGCCGCGGTATCCTGCTCGGCTTCCGCCACCCTCACATGACCAAGCCGAACGCCTCACGCAACGATCCCCTCGCCTCCGAAATCGACGCCGCCCTCGACGGCGTGAACCTCCAGGAGCTGGACGAGAGCGGCCGTCCGCCCGCCAAGGGCGGGAGCGCCGCCTCTTCGCGCCTGATCAAGGGCGTGATCGTGGGCGTGAGCGGCGACGACGTGATCGTCGAGCTCGGCCCGCGCGCGCAGGGCGTGATCAAGCGCTCCGAGTTCGAAGAGCTCCCCGCGGTCGGCGCGGTGTTCGAGTTCTCGATGCACGGCATGGAGGACGGCCTGCACGTTCTCTCGCGCAAGGAAGCCAAGGCGCTCGCCGCGTGGAACGAGCTCGCGGTCGGCGCCCGCGTCGAAGCGCGCGTCAGCGGCCAGAACACCGGCGGGCTCGAGCTGCGCATCGGGCCGATCGCGGCCTTCATGCCGGCCTCGCAGGTCGGACTGGGCCGTGAGGACAACCTCGCGCAGTACCTGAACCGCACGCTCGAGTGCGAAGTGCTCGAGATCGACCCCAGCCGCAAGCGCGTGCTCGTGTCGCGCCGCAAGGTGCTCGAAGTCGAGCGCGAAGTCGCGCGCAAGGACGCCGTCGGCTCGCTGCAGCCCGGCCAGGTCGTCCAGGGCAAGGTCGCGCGCGTCGAGCCCTTCGGGGCGTTCGTCGACATCGGCGGCGGCGTCGAAGGCCTGCTGCACGTGTCGAACATCTCGCGCAAGCGCGTCGAGAACGCCGCGGAAGCCGTCAAGAAGGGCGACGTCGTGCGCGTGATGATCCTCGACATCAAGGAAGGCGGCAAACGCATCGGGCTGGGCATGAAGCAGCTCGAGGCCGACCCGTGGGACGAAGTCGGTTCGCGCGTCGCGACCGGACAGACGCTGACGGGCAAGATCGTGCGCCTGACCGAGTTCGGCGCGTTCGTCGAGCTGCTCCCCGGCGTCGAAGGCTTGCTCCACGTCTCGCAGATGAGCAAGGAGCGCGTGCGCCGGCCGCAGGACGCGGTGGCGATGGGCCAGCAGATCACGGTGCGCGTGCAGAACGTCGACCCCAAGCAGCGGCGCGTGTCGCTGACGCGCTTCGACGACCGCGGCGCGCTCATCGGCTCGGAAGACTCGGTCGAGAGCGGCCTGATCGACGAGATGCTGCAGCGCAACTCGGGCTCCAAGGCCAGCACGAACCTCGGCTCGCTGTTCAAGAAGGCGCTGGGCGACAAGAAGTCCTGAGCGCGCAACGCCTAGGAGCGCGCGAACCGCGCGAACGAAAAAAGAGCCGCGGGGCGGCCCGGATTGCTCCGGGACGCCCCGCGGCTGTTTCGTTCTGCACAGCGGATCCGCTCGTTGCGGACCCGCTGCGCGCTGGTCTCAGAGCCAGTTCAGGTTGTTGTTGGCCTTGTCGAGCACGTTCTTGAGCTGCTCCTGGTAGGCCCGGTCATCGTCGCAGGGCGGCGTGTACGGGTCGTCGATGATCGCGTCGTTGGCCATCTGGATCAGCTGACCGATGGTCTTCTCGCCGAACGGCGTGTGCACGCGGCAGTTCTCCGACACGCGGCCCGACAGGACGTTGAGCTTCATCGCCGCGAGGTGCGACGAGAGCTTGTAGGCCATGTTGTACGAGTTCGAGCCGCTCATGTAGCACTTCCACAGCGACACGTTGCCCGTGGGGTCGAAGTTCCAACCGCACGAGTTCACCAGCTTCAGGTCGCGCAGTTCGTCCCACCATTGACCGGCGTTGATCTGCGCGATGCCGTTGTTGTTGCGCCAGTAGCCGGGCGTACGGCCTTCGCACTGGCTGGCCAGCGGCACCGCACCGAAGTCGACGATCTGCGAGCCGCAGCCGCAGTTGCCCAGGCGCACGTCCATCGGAGTCGTCGCGAGGAACTGCGCGGCGTCGATCTCGAGCACAACGCTGCAGTCGCCGGGGTTGACGCCTTCGAAGATGTACTCGCCCGCAGCGCCCGTGGTCTTGGTCGCGACGACCTGACCGGCGGTGGCGGGGTTGTTCGAGACCAGCTTGACGGTGCGTCCGGCGATGCCCTGCTCGCCCGCGTCGCGCGCGCCGTCGCGGTCGACGTCGTTGAACACGATGCCGGAGATCGAGGCCACCTGACCGTCGCCGACGCGGAAGAAGCCGCTGCGCACGATGCGGTTCGAGCCGTCGGGGAGCAATTCGAAGATGATCGCCTTGTGGGCGCACAGGAGGTCAGGGCGGTTGGGGTAGTACGGCGCGCTGACGAACGGGAACAGCGGGATGCTCTGGCCGACTCCGCCGGCGCCGGCGCCCGGCTCGGGCAGATCGGGCGTACCGCCCATGCGGGTCACCGTCAGGGCGCCGGCGTTGTTCACAACCTCGAACATGCGATCGCCCAGGGCGAGTTCCGAGAGGTTGTTGAAGTCCAGGTCGAGCAGCTGGAAGTAGTAAATGCCCGAGGGAATCGTGCTGTCGAGCGCGGCGTAGACGTCCGGGCTCGGAGAGATCCACATGTCCTGGGTGTAGCTCGGCCCTTGGACCGGCAGAGTGATCACGGTCACAGGAAAACCGTTGCCCTGCGCGTCGACGAAGTTGGGGGTGTCGGCAGAAGCGGCGCCGGCCAAGCAGGCGGCGGCGAGGGGGATCAGAAACTTGTTCATGTTCATGGTGTGGGTCGCGAAGAACTCCCTTGCGGGAGGGTCAATTGGAGAAGAAGTGGACCCCCACTTCGCCGGCAATGCAACTTCCAAGGCTGGCCCGGGGCGCGGCGTGTGACAACGCCGTGAAGTGTTTCCAGGGCGAGTCGGAAACGCCTTCCAGTGCGCTGGCCTTCCCCTGCGCAGAACTGCCACGCGGAGCCGGGCGACGTTGCGCGAGTGCAACTGGGCCCGGCGCGGCGACACGCGTTGGTGCGTGCGGTCGACGCAGCGTGCGCCGCAGCAGAATCCTCGGCGAGACGGCTCGGCAATGCGCTGCCGCCGATGCGTGCGCGCCGCCGCTCTCGCGCCCGCCGCGCTAGTGTCCTGTTTCCGAATTTCGTCGCATATCTCGATGGCCTCGCCGCCCCTGGCGGCGTTGCTCCGGTTCGGCGACCTATTCAGGTCGCCTGGAATCCTCGCGCCTTGCCCGGAACGCCGATTCCAGCGACATCTCCGACGGACTTCGGAAACACGACACTAGTAGCTCTCGTCCGCGCTCGGAAATTTGCGCGCCTTCACGTCGCGCTGGTAGCTCTCGAAGGCGCCGAGCATCGCGTTGCCAAGCTCCGCGTAGCGCCGCACGAAGCGCGGATGAAAGCGCGTGTAGAGCCCGAGCATGTCCTGCGTGACGAGGATCTGTCCGTCGCAGCCCGCGCCCGCGCCGATGCCGATCACAGGGATGTCGACGCTGCGCGCGACCTCGCTCGCAAGCTGCGCGGGCACCTTCTCGATCACGAGCGCGAACGCGCCGGCTTCGGCGAGCGCGAGCGCGTCGCGGCGCACTTCGTCGGCCTCCTCGGGCTCGGTCGCGCGCACTTGGTACGTGCCGAACTTGTGGATCGACTGCGGCGTGAGGCCCAGGTGCCCCATCACCGGGATTCCGACGTCGACGATGCGCCGCACCGTGCCGCAGATCGACTGACCGCCCTCGAGCTTGACCGCTTCGACGCCGGCCTCCTTCACCATGCGGCCCGCGTTGCGCAGCGCTTCGTCAGCGTTCACCTGGTAGCTCATGAACGGCATGTCGCCGACCACCAGCGCGCGCTCGACGCCGCGAGAGACGACTTGGCAGTGGTAGAGCATCTGCTCCATCGTCACGCCCACCGTCGTGTCGAGCCCCTGCACCACCATGCCCGCCGAGTCCCCCACCAGGATCACGTCGATGCCGGCGCGGTCGAGCAACTCGGCCGTGAGGAAGTCGTAGGCCGTCAGCGCCGCGATCGGATCGCCGCGCTCCTTCATCTGGCGCAGCGAACGTGTGGTGACCTTGCGCGACTTGGAGGATTCGGAGCGAGGTTGGGTCGACATGCGCGGGTTGAGGTCGGTGACGTCGTTCGTTCAGGGTGCGAGCGGGCGGGAAGCTGGCGAGCTCGCGAGCAGCGCCAGAGCACTGTTCGCGCCGTCGAGCGCGGCGCTCATGATGCCGCCGGCGTAGCCCGCGCCCTCTCCGACGGGATAGAGATTCTCGATGCCCAGCGCACGGCGCGATGAGGCGTCGCGCAGCATGCGCACCGGACCGGAGCTGCGGGATTCGAGGCCGACGAACAGGCCTTCGTTGCTCGAAAAGTGCGCGATCTGGCCTTCGAAGTGCGCCAGCGCGCGCCGGATCGCATCGCGGGCCAGCGGCGGGAGCAGTTCGTCGATGCGACCGGGCCGTTCGCCGAAGGTGTACGTCGAGCGGCGCACGTGCGCGGGCTCGCGGCCCTCGAGGAAGTCGCGCGCGCCCTGCGCCGGAGCGGTGTAGTCGCCGCCGCCGGCCGCGAAGAAACGCTGCTCGAGCTCGCGCTGGAAGGCCACGCCCGCGAAAGGCCCAGCGCCGAAGTGTTCGGGTCCGAAGGTCGTCACGAGCGCCGACGTCGCCCACGCGGACGAGTGCTTGGAGTTGCTCATGCCGTTGGTGCACAGGAGCCCGGGTTCGCTGACGCTGGCGACGATCTTGCCGCCGGGGCACATGCAGAACGAGAACGCGGACGGAGTGTTCGGCGAGGCGCGGCACACGAGGTTGTAGCTCGCGGCGCCGAGCTCGGGGATGCGCGCGCCGAACCGCGCGCGGTCGATCAGCTCCTGGGGATGTTCGATGCGCACGCCGAGTTGGAACGGCTTGGAGTCGAAGGCGACGCCGCGCGCGTGCAGTGCGCTCCAGGTGTCGCGCGCGCTGTGGCCGGGAGCGAGCACCACGGCCGCGGCCTCGACGTCGCCGCTGCTGGTGCGCACGGCGTGCACGCGGCCGTCGCGCAGCACGAGATCCTCGAGGCGCGTCTCGAAGCGGAACTCGACGCCCAGTTCGACCAGCCGCGCGCGCAGCCGCGGCAGGATGCGGTGCAGCTTGTCGGTGCCGATGTGCGCGCTCGAGTCGTACACGATTGCCCGCGGCGCACCGCACACGACGAGCTCTTCGAGCAGCGGAACCTCGAGCGGATCGTCGACGCGCGTGTAGATCTTGCCGTCGGAGTACGTGCCCGCGCCGCCCTCGCCGAACAGCAGATTCCGCTCGGGGTCGACGACGCGCGTGCGGTGGAAGCGCACGACGTGGCGGCCGCGCTGTTCGACCTGCGGCCCGCGCTCGAGCAGCACGACGCGCGCGCCGTTGAGCGCGAGCACGTGCGCGGCGAACAGCCCGCCGGGCCCCGCGCCGACCACGACGACCGGCGCGCCGCCGCTCGCGCGCCAGCCCGGATCCACGCGCTCGGCGCGGAGGGTCGGCTGCGGCGGCGCGGGTTTGGCGCGCCCCGTGCGCAACGCGCGCTCGAGCAGCTGCGGGCGTCGCCGCGCGTCGACGAACAGGTCGACGTGGCACACCCAGCGCAGGCGTCGCGAGCCGCTGCGGACGCGCGCGTCCAGCGCTTTGCGCGCGATCCGAAAGCCGCGCAGTTGGCGCGCGTCGAAGCCCAGCTCCTGCGCGGCCTGGGTACGCAGCTGTTCCTCGCTCGCATCGAGCGGGATCTCGACCTGCATCAAGCGCCAGGCGGCGAGCGGTTCTTCAGGGGGCATGGCGAGGGGACCGAGTTGGGGTCCAGGACGCAACGGTCGGGGCGGAGGATAGCAACTGCGCGCGAGAGGACGGCGCATGCGCTGCAGGTCGAGCTGTGCGCCGACCGCGCGCTCGCTACTCTCTGCGGCGCGTGGCCAAACTCCAAAATCTCACACCCGACGAATTCGCGCCGCTGCTCGCCGACCTCGGCTTGGAACCGGCGCAGGTTTCCGTCGTCGATCCGGCGCCCCCTCCGCCCAGCGAAGGCAAGGCGCCGCCGCCGGTGCCGCGCACGCATTTGATCTACGGTCAGATCGGAACCGGGCTCGACATCCCGCGCGCCGCGACGCTGTTCCGCGAGCGCGGCGATGCATCGCTGCCGAGCGATGCGTGGGCGCTGTTCTTCCTCAAGGACGCGCGCCGCGACGAGGAGCTCGCGCGTTGGCGCAACGCGCTTTGGCCGTGGCTGCACGTGGTCGCGCTGTACCGCATCGCGAACGGCCGCTGTGAGCGTGAGACGCTGCAAGGCCGGCGGGAAGTCGCCGGCGCGATCGCCAAGAGCGGCGTGATGATCGCGGCGCAACGCCGCGAGCGCGTGCTCTCGCCCGACGCCACGGTGCAGAAGTTCGACACGAACGCGGGCGGTTGGAACGGCGAGCCGGGCAAGCCTGGTTACGCGCACTTTCGCTGGATGCGCAAGTACGTCGCGCTGTTCGCCAAACCCGCCGGCGCCAAACGCATCCTCGACTTCGGCTGCGGCGCGGGCTGGGTCGGCATCGAAGCCGCGCTCGCGGCCCCGGGCGCGGAGCTGTGCGCCTTCGACCCCTCGCCGCAGATGGTGAAGCTCGCCGGCGAGAACGCGCGCGCGAACGGCCTGACGAAGTTCGAAGGCCGCACCGGCTTCGGCGAAGCGCCGCCTTTCCCCGCCGCGGGCGAAGCGCGCTTCGACTGCGTGCTGTCGTCGGGCGTGGTGAGCTTCTCGCCCGATCGCAAGCGTTGGTTCGACGGTCTGGCGAGCACTCTGGCGCCGGGCGGCACGCTCGTGATCGGCGACATCCACCGCGAGTCCAAGGGCATGCTCAAGCGGCGCACCGAACGCCCGCTGCTCCCGGCGCGCGAGCTCAACGGGCTGGTCGCCGCACAGGCGCAGGCCGAGCTCGAGCAACGCGGCTTCACGCTCGAAGCCAGCGCGGGTTACCAGCTCAGCTGGCCGGCGCCGCAACTCGCCCACTTCTCCGACACGCGCCTGGGCGGCGCGCTCTCGCCGCTCGTGCTGGCTTGGAATCGCATGGCTGCCGGGCCGACGAGCGACCCGGCGCGCTTCGACTCGTGGGTAATGCGGCTGCGCGCGCCGCGCTGAGGCGCGACGCGAGCGAGCGAGCTCAGACCGGCTTGGCCCGCACCTTCAGGTTCTCGCCGACGAAGTTCATGATGCGGCGCAGCTCGTCGTAGTCGGGATTTTTCATGCGCACCCAGGCGTTGCCCATGTAGCCCGACGAAACCGGCTGCGTCGCGGATCCCGGCGGCGGCATGTGGCAGTCGATGATCCACGGACCGACGCGGTTCTGGACGAGCTCGAAGCCGTCGTAGCCGGTGATGCGGCCGTCGCACTCGGGGCGCAGCGCGATCATGCCCGCGGCGTGCGAGCGCGAAGGCTTGCGCTCCGTGCGGCCGTGGACGATCGCGAAGGCCCACTCGCGGTACAGGTCGAAGTCGTTGCCCGCGCTGTAGAGATCCCACACGCGCACGCCCGGCGGCCGGCAGCCGATCTCGGAGAACTTGAGGCCCTTGGGCCCGAAGAACCACTCCATGTGCGTGGCCGAGGTGCCGATGCCGAGCACGTCGATCACCTTCTGCCCCATGGCCTTGAGCTCGGCGTAGTCCGGCGCGTCGATGCGGTTGGTGGCGCAGATCTGCGGCGAGATCCAGCGCGTGCGCATCGCCTCGAGCACGCCGGGGTAGTAGTGCGACACGAACTCGTGCTGCACCGCGCCCTCGATCGAGAGCGTGTCGTAGAAGCCCTCGTGGCCTTCGATGAACTCCTCCACCGCCACCGGCGCGCCCTTGTCGACGCGCGACTCGCGGATGGCGTTCTCGAGCTCTTCGGCGTTGTTCGCGCGGTAGGTTCCCGCGGCCCCCGCGGCGTTGCGCGGCTTCAAGATCAGCGGATAGCCGACCTTCACGGCGAACTCGCGCACTTCCTCGGCCTCGCTCGTGCCCAGCGACTGCGCGCAGGGCACACCCGCGGCGCGCAGGGCCTCCTTCATCGCCGGCTTGTCGCGGCACAGGAAGGCCGTGCGCGTGCTGGTGCCGGGGATCTGGCACGCCTCGCGCACGTGGGCGACGGGCTCGATGTGCGCTTCCACGGTCGCCTCGAGGCGGTCGACCCACTCGCGCGACTGGCAGCGGCGCACGGCGCCGAGCAACGCGGCCGAGTCGGTGACCGAGCGCACCTGCTCGTAGCGGTAGAGCCAGTGCTTGAGCTCGTTGTCGAGCGCGTCCGGCGCGGACTCGCCGATGCCGGTCACGCGCGCGCCGACCGAGTGGAGCGCGCGGACGAACTCGCGCTGGTTGCGGGGGAAACCGGGCTCGACGAACAACACGTGCATGGTTCGGACTCCTGGGGGTGGGACGGTGCGGAGCGGTCGGTGACGTGGGCCGCGCGGGCGCGGCATTCGGAAGGGCGCGTCGGTCAGCGTTGGGCGGGCGCGAGGCGGCGGTAGAGCGCGAGGTAGTGCTCGACCTGCCGTTCCCACGAGAAGTTCTCGCGCATCGCGTTCTGGACCAGACGGCGCCAAGCGGATTCGTCGCGCCACACGGCGAGCGCGCGCTGGAGCGCGCCGTACAGCGCCTCGGGCGTGAATTCGTCGAACAAGAAGCCCGTGCCCTCGCCGGTCGCAGAGTCGAAGGGCTTCACGGTGTCCGCCAGGCCGCCGGTGCGGCGCACGATCGGAATCGAGCCGTAGCGCAGGCTGTACATCTGGTTCAGGCCGCACGGTTCGTAGCGCGAGGGCATCACGAACATGTCGGACGCGGCTTCGATCCAGTGCGCGAGCGGATTGTCGAAGCCCGCCTTGAACGCGACCTTGGTCGGGAACGCTCCGGCGAGCCAGTTGAAGTAGTTCTCGTAGCGCTCTTCGCCCGAACCCAGCACCACCAGGCGCACGTTTTCCCGGTGCAGCAGCACCGGCAGGATGTCGGGGAGCAGTTCGAAGCCCTTTTGCGCCGTGAGCCGCGACACGCAGCCGATCAGCGCGGCGCGCGGGTCGTAGTCGAGCCCGAACTTCTCGCACAGGGCCTTCTTGTTCGCCTCTTTGCCGCGCAGGTCGCGCTCGGAGAACTTGTGCGGAATCAGCGGGTCCTTGCGCGGATTCCACTCCTCGTGGTCGACGCCGTTGACGATGCCGAACAGCGAATCGTCGCGCTGGCGCAGCAGAGCCTGCAGGCCCATGCCGTGCTCTTCGCCCTGGATCTCGCGCGCGTAGGTCTTGCTGACCGTGGTGAGCGCGTTGGCGTACAGGATGCCGGTCTTGAGGAAGTTCAGCCGGCCCTGGTCGAGGTCCTCTTGGTAGAGCAGGCGCCGCTCGTTCTGGAGCTCGAGGTCGCGCAGCGTCTCGGAGCTCACCACGCCCTGGTAGCCGATGTTGTGGATCGTCAGCACCGTGCGCGTGCGCGCGAACAGCTTGTCCCAGGCGTAGACCGTGCGCAGGTACAGCGGCATCAACGCGGTGTGCCAGTCGTTGGCGTGCACGACGTCCGGCGCCCACTGCGTCCATTGGCACAGCTCGAGCGCGGCGCGCGAAAGCAGCGCAAAACGCAGGTGCTCGTCGGGATCCTGCGTGTAGATGCCCTCGCGGTCGAACAGCTCGGGGCAGCGCACGAAGTACACGTCGAGATTGCTCTTGGGCAGCCGCGAGCGCGACACCGAGAACCAGTAGCGCTTCTCACCGCAGCGCATCGGCACGTCCTGGACACGTTCGACGCTCTCGAACGCGTACTCGGATTTGCGCAGACGACCGTAGTACGGCATCACGACACGCACGTCGTGTCCGAGCTTGCCGAGCTGGCGGGCGAGCGCGGCGACCACGTCGGCCAGGCCGCCGGTCTTGGCGAAGGGCGTGACTTCGGACGAGACGAGCAGGATTTTCAGCGGATCCATTCAGGAGTCGATTCTGCGCGCTCTCCGAGCGCTGCGCACGGAAGATAGCGGCGCGGCGCGGCGCGTGTGAGACGTTCCTCACTCGCGCTCCGACCTCGAAGCGAGCTACGCCATGCGACGGGTAGCCGCCGGACCGCGGCGCTGGCTATGCTCCGCCCATGCCGACCGTTGTCTTCGTCGCGCCCTACGCTGCAGACGCCACCTTTCGCTTCACCCGCGCCGCGGCCGAGCTCGAGGGCGTGCGGCTGGGACTGGTGACGCAGGAACCGCTCGAGCGCTTCCCCGAGGACGTGCGCCGCCGCCTCGCCGGCTACCAGCGCGTCCACGACGCCATGGACGTCGACGAGCTCGTGACCGCGACCCAGGCGCTCGGCGCGAGCTGGGGCGGCAAGCCCGAACGCATCATCGGCGTGCTCGAGCAATTGCAGACGCCCTTGGCGCAGGTGCGCGAGCGGCTCTCGATCCGCGGCATGGACACGCACGAGTCGCAGAACTTCCGCGACAAGTCGCGCATGAAGGACGTGCTGCGCGCGGCAGGGCTGCCCTGCGCCCAGCACAAGCTGTGCTCCAGCGCGCCCGAAGCGGTGCGCTTCGCGCTCAGCGTCGGTTATCCGCTGGTGGTCAAGCCGCCCGCCGGCGCCGGCGCGCGCAACACCTTCCGCGTCGACGGCCCCGACCAGCTCGAGGGTTACCTCCGCTCGGCGCCGCCCAGCGCGCAGGCGCCGGTGCTGCTCGAGGAGTTCATCACGGGCGAGGAGTTCTCCTTCGACACGGTCACGCTGCACGGCCAGCACCTGCTGCACTCGATCAACATCTACCTGCCGGCGCCGCTGGTCGTGATCCAGAACCCCTGGATCCAGTGGTGCGTGATCACGCCGCGCAGCATCGACGAACCGCGCTTCGCGCCGATCTTCGACGCAGGCCCCAAGGCGCTCGCCGCGCTCGGCATGTTCACCGGCGTGACGCACATGGAGTGGTTCCTGCGACCCGACGGACGCATCGCCATCTCCGAGGTCGCCGCGCGTCCGCCGGGCGCGCAGTTCAGCACGCTCATCTCGTACGCCCACGAGTTCGACCTGTACCGCGCCTGGGCGCGGCTGCTCGTGTTCGAGCAGTTCGACCGCCCCGAACGCAAGTTCGCCTGCGGCGCCGCGTACTTGCGCGGGCAGGGCGAGGGCAAGATCGTCGCGCTCGAAGGCCTCGAAGAGTGCCAGCGCGAGATCGGCGGCTTGGTGGTCGAGGCCAAGCTTCCCACGCTGGGGGCGACGCCCTCGTCGAGCTACGAAGGCGACGGGTATGTGATCGTGCGCCACCGCGAGACGGAGGTCGTCCAAGCGGCGCTCCAGCGCATCGTCAACACGGTGCGAGTCAAGCTCGGGTAGGCGCCTGTCCATTCAAGGCACGGAGAACTGCAGCGATGCTCAACGTCGTGATGATCAGCCCGGGTTTCCCGGCGGAAATGCCGCACTTCGCGCGCGGCCTCAAGACCGTCGGCGCCAGCGTGCTCGGGATCGGCGACCAGCCGCTCGCGGGCCTCGACCCGATGGCGCGCGCCAGCCTCGACGCGTACCTGCAGACGCCGAAACTGTGGGACGAAGTCGCCGTCGTGAACGCCGTGGTCGACCGCGTGCGCGGCCAGAAGATCCAGCACGTCGAGTGCCTGTGGGAGCCGGGCATGGTGCTCGCGGCGCGCATCCGCGAAGCGCTGGGCGTCCCGGGCCTGGGCGTCGAGCAGACGATTCCTTTCCGCGACAAGGTGCGCATGAAGGAAGTGCTCGAGCAGGCCGGCGTGCGCATTCCGCGCTACGGTCGCGCGCGCAGCGCCGAGGAAGCGCGCTCGGTCGCACGCCACACCGGCTTCCCGCTGATCATCAAGCCGATCGCCGGCGCCGGCTCCGCCGACACCTACACCTGCCGCGACGAGGCCGAGCTGACGAACGCGATCGCGCTCACGCGGCACGTGCCCGAGGTGACGATCGAGGAGTACGTCGAGGGCGAGGAATTCACCTACGACACGGTCTGCACGGAGGGCGAGATCCTGTTCGAGAACGTCGGCTGGTACCGCCCCAAGCCGCTCGAAGCGCGCCTCAACGACTGGATCAGTCCGCAGTGCATCTGCCTGCGCGACCTCGAGGCGCCGCACGTGCGCAAGGGCCGCGAACTGGGCCGCGAGGTGCTGCGCGCCCTCGGTTTCCGCTCGGGCTTCTCGCACATGGAGTGGTTCTACACGCCCGGCGGCGAAGCGGTGTTCGGCGAGATCGGCGCTCGCGCGCCGGGCGCGCGCCTCGTGCACATGATGAACTACTCCTGCGACATGGACCTGTTCGTGGGTTGGGCCGAGGCGGTCTGCCACGGCCGCATCTCGCAGGACACCTCGAAGAAGTACAACGCCGCGATGGTCTTCAAGCGCGCCAGCGGCGGCGGACAGATCGTGACGCGCATCGAAGGGCTCGAGCAACTGATGGCGCGCTACGGACGCGACGTGGTCAACCTCGAGCTCGTGAAGCTCGGTGAGCCGCGCCGCGACTACCGCAAGGTGCTCGTCGGCGACGGCTGGATCGCCTGCCGCAATCCCGACCTCGCGTACACCACGCGCATGGCGGACGATTTCGGCTCCAAGCTCAACATCTACGCGGACTGATCCTAGGGCCATGGTGCGCAGCCACGTCGTGCTGCTCGGGCCCCAGCGGCTCGAGCCGACGCTCAAGGACGCCGTCGATTCGCTCGGGATCCGCGGCCGCATCGCTGCAGTCACTGCAGGCTGGGAGGAACGCGAGGGCGAGGATCAGGAGCTCTCGGCGCACCTGGGCGGCCGCACGGTCAATCTGCACCTGTACGGCCGCAGCGAAGATGTCCACCAACGCGATCCCGAACTGCTGGGCGCGATCCGCGCGCGGCACGATCGACTGCGCAAGCTGCAGGAGCTGTACCGCGTGCGCCTCAGCCACCTCATGGAGGCGGCGCGCGAACTGCTGCGGCGCGAGTCGCTGCCGGGCTACGCAGGTCTGATCGAGCCGGAAGTGCGCGGCGCGATCGACGCCGTGCGGCGCCTGGACGACGAACACACGCAGCGCATCCGCGAGACGCACGTCGAGTTCGACCTGCGCTGGAAGCCGCACCAACGCGAGCACGTGGCGCGGCACCGGCGCGAGCTCGCCGAGTTGCTCGACGGCTGTTCGGCGCTGTGCATCGCCGGCGGGCACGTCGCCATCCTGCTCGACCGCCTGCGCATGTTCGGCGTCGTGGACCTGCTCCGCGAACAGCCGGTGTTCGCCTGGTCCGCGGGCGCGATGGCCGTGGCCGAGCGCGTCGTCGTGTTCGACGACCGCACGCCCACGGGGTCAGGCGATCCGGAGGTGCTCGAAACCGGGCTCGGCGCCGTGCACGGCGTCGTGGCGCTCCCCCACGCGACCAAACGCCTGCGCTGCGACGACCGCACGCGCATCGCGCTCTTCGCGCGCCGCTTCGCGCCCTGCATCTGCGCCGCGCTCGATCCGCGCATGCGCATGGACTTCCAACACGAGCGCTGGAGCGCGCCCTGGGGCGCGCGGGCGCTCTCGCAGCACGGCGAACTCGGCGAGGTGAACGCCGCATGAGCGCCACCGTCCAAGACCTCGAGTCCCGTGCGAACTCAGGGCCGCACGCCCTGGACGAGTTCCTGCGCTCGAACCGTTTTCCGCTGGTCGACGGCCGCACGGTGACGTTCGTCTACATCGGCGCCGCCGACTCGGTGCACCTGCGCCACTGGCTGCACGGCCTGCCGAACTCGCTGCAGTTCCAGCGCATCGGCCACACGCCGGTGTGGCGCCTGACGATCGACATCCCCGAGCGCTCGCGCGTCGAGTACAAGCTCGAGGTCCACCGCGGCGGCCACCGGCAACTGATCACCGACCCGCTCAACGAGAACTACGCGCGCGATCCGTACGGCGCGAACTCGGTGGTGCGCGGCGCGAATTACGAGGATCCCGAGTGGGCGCGGCACGATCCCGAGGCGCGCTTGGGCGAGATCCAAGAGGTCGAGATCGACGCCAAGAGCTTCGGCGACAAGCGCAATCTGCTGGTGTACCTGCCGGCGCGCTACCGGCCGACGCGGCGCTATCCGCTGCTCATCGCGCACGACGGCCCGGACTACATGAAGTTCGCGCAGCTGCGCACCGCGCTGGACAACTTGATCCACCGCCTCGACGTGCAGCCGATGGTCGTGGCGATGACCCAGTCGCCCAACCGCTTGACCGAGTACGCCAACGACGAGCGCCACGCGCGTTTCCTGGCGCACGATGTTCTTCCGGCGCTCGAGTCGCGCTACTCGCTCATCCGCGACCCCGAGGCGCGCTGCCTGATGGGCGCGAGCTTCGGCGGTGTCGCGTCCCTCTCCAGCGCGTGGCGCTTCCCGGGAACCTTCGGCCGCTTGCTGCTGCAGTCGGGATCGTTCGTGTTCACCGACCTGGGCGACCACGATCGCGGGCCGGTGTTCGATCCCGTCGTGCGCTTCATGAACGAGTTCCGCGCGCGCCCCGGCCGCCCCGCGGAGCACGTGTACCTCTCGTGCGGCATCTACGAAGGCCTGATCTACTACAACCGCTCGATCGTGCCGCTGCTGCAGTCGACGGGCATGAACGTGCGCTTCACCGAAGCGCGCGACGGACACAACTGGGAGAACTGGCGCGACAAGCTGCGCGAAGGCTTGTCGTGGCTGTTCCCCGGCCCGTCGCTGTTCGTGTACGAGTGACGCGCGAGGAACCGCGGCCGAGCGGCCGCGCGCGGCGAACTACGGGCAGAGCGTCGTGCTCCAACCGCTGGTGAGGATGCTGCCGGTCGGCATGAGCGGGTCGCGCAACCAGCCCTGGAAGTAGAGCGTTGTTCCGGCGCTGAGCGGCGTCGCCAGCGCGCCCGGGGTCGCGGCCGCCCAGGCGAGCACGTCGCGCGCGAGCACGCCGTCGCAGTGGTTCAGCGTCCCTGAACTCGTGGAAAGGCCCATGCGCTGGCGCTGTCCCGCGATGCACAGCGTGCTGGGGTTGAACAGCGCCCAGGGCAGCGAGGCCGGCGCAAGGCCGTAGAACAGCACGCCGGAGCGCTGGCCGTCCATCTGCGTCACCTGCACGGTGAAGCCCGAGGTCGCGCTCGCGCGCGGACTGCCGAGCGCGCCGATCTGCGGCACGCAGCCGATCGAGCTGAACGAGTTGGCGCAGTACGGCGCGCCCTGGAAGCCCTCGTCGACGGCGCCGTCGCAGTCCTCGTCGAGCCCGTTGCAGAGCTCGGGCGCGCCGGGATACGCGTTGGAGCGCGCATCGTCGCAGTCGAGCGAATTGAGCACGTAGCCCGTCGGCTGCGTGCACGCCACGAGCGCAAGCCCCGCGGCCCCGTATCCGTCGCCGTCGGCATCGAGGAAGAACGTCGTCAGAAGTGCTTCGTCGACCGCGCCGTTGCAGTTGTCGTCGACGCCGTTGCAACTCTCGACGGCGCTCGGATGGATGGCGCCGTTCGTGTCGTCGCAGTCCAGCGCGTTCGCGACGTAGCCCGCCGGCGGCAAACAGGTCGCGAGCGGCGCAGCGGCGTCGCCGAAACCGTCGCCGTCGAGATCGCGCCACCACGCGAACACCAAGCCGTCGTCGAGCGCGCCATCGCAGTCGTCGTCGATGCCGTTGCACACTTCCAGCGCGCTCGGCGAACGCGCCGGATCCGCGTCGTCGCAGTCGAGCGTGTTGGGAACCAACCCGGGGCCGAGCGGGATGCACATCAGGCTCGTCGCGCCAGCCCCGTAGCCGTCGCCGTCGAGATCGACGGCGTGCGGGAAGCAGTTGGTGCGCTCGAACACGTCGTGCGCGCCGTTGCTGTCGCCCGGAGCAAGGTTGCTCGCAGCGCTCGCAAAGAGCACGCGCGAAGCGTCGCCGAGCAGCACGCAGCTGCTCGACGCGCCATTCGACTGCGCCCCTGCCGCCGAGACGCTCACACGCAGCGTCGTGTGCGCCAACCGATCGTGCAGGAAGACGTCCGCGGCCGTGTTGGTGTCGCCGACGACGAGATCGGCGGCGTCGGACTCGAAGGCCGCGTAGCGCCCGTCGTCGCTGAGGTGAACCGGGCCGACCCCGCTGATCGCCCCGGGAACCAGCACCGTCTCGATTCCCGTGCTGAGCTCGCGCACGGTCAAGCCGCCGGCGGATACGTACGCGATGAAACCGGCGTCGTGGGAGATGCCCGTCACGGGCGGAGCTCCTGCAATGGACGTGGAGACTCCGGAGTTCAGATCCAGCAGCTCCGTCCACTGTGTGGTCCAGTAGCCGTTGTAGCTCGAGGTGTGCACCGCGACGAACTGACCGTTCGCGGCGAGGTCCCCGTGCGAGGCCGAGCTGAACTGGCTGCCCAAGTTCGATCCGACCCAGCTCCACTGTCCGCCGCTGAACGGCCGACGCACGTGGAACGACGATCCGAAGCTCGAGAACGAGAAGCCTGAATACGCGACGGTGAGTCCGTCGCGGCTCAGCGTGCAACGCCACGCGTCGTCGGCGGCGTTTTCCTGCGACACCCAGTGGGTGACGCCGGTCTGTCGATCGCGCAGGTAGACATCGCGCGTGAAGTCCGTGTCGCCGGCGTCCAGCGCGTCCGAGAGGAAGGCGATGTACCGCCCGTCGTCACTCACGCCTCCGGCCCAGGAGTCCGTCGCGTGCTGCGCACCCGAGGAGTCCACGCTGACCAGCTCGAGCGCGCCGCTGGTTCGATCGAGAAGAAAGACGTCGTAGAGCGCGCCGTTGGAGTCGTTCGCCACGAGGTTGGTCGCAGCGCTGCTGAACACGACCCAGCGGCCGTCCGAGGACGCGGCCACGCTTGGGCTCGCTCCGTTCGCTTGCGCGCCCGACGCATCGACGCTGAGCCGCGTGAGCGTCTGCGACCAGGCGGGCGTGAGAAGCGCCGCGCCACCGAGAAGAAGGCCTGCCGCACTTGAAACTGCCTGCATCGGAATCTCCTCTCGCGGACGTTGGCCCGCGCATCGCCTCACGCCTTCCGCTTGGCGACGTGCTCGCCTGCGGTGACGGGCGCAAGGCTAGCTGCTCCCGCGCGAACCGGGCAAACTCCGTCGCACGGCGGCCCGCCATCGCTAAACTTCTCCGCCCCTGCCCACCCGCCCCATCGGAGCGCTCCCCCAAGTGGCCAACGTCACCCGCAAGATTGGACTGTCCCTCGGCGCCGACACCTGCTGGCCGATCTGTTTCGAGGAATTGGTCAAGGACCTCGACCTCAAACTCCCCATCGGAAACAACACGGTTTCGTTCGAGATCGAGCGCGTCACGATCGAGCCCTTCGCCCTGCGCCAACCGGTCAAGTACGACCTCGTCGTCGACCGCCTGACGCACTGGTACCACACCAGTCGCGAATGGATCAAAAA
Organism: Planctomycetota bacterium; assembly: GCA_016795325.1. Taxonomy (GTDB): domain Bacteria; phylum Planctomycetota; class UBA1135; order UBA1135; genus WYBT01. Next base: position 85,227 of record JAEUHY010000060.1, on the reverse strand, counting down.
GGCCGTGGTGTTGAACGACGTGTACGTGTTCAACAACCCCTGGTCGGTGCAGTCGAACGAAAAGCACACGACCTACGCCGCGATGATGCGGCTGGGCATGCCGATCCCGACCACGTGGCTGGTCCCGCCCAAGAGCTACGAGGAAAAGCCCGACCTGCAGACGACGCTGACGCGCTACGCGAAGCTGTTCGACCTTCCCGCGGTCGGCGCACAGGTCGGCTACCCGCTGTTCATGAAGCCCTTCGACGGCGGCGGCTGGGTCGGCGTCAGCAAGGTCGACAACGAGAAGGAACTCGTCGAAGCCTACGACCGCTCGGGCAAGCTGATCATGCACCTGCAGAAGGGCGTGCTGCCGCACGAGCATTTCTGCCGCTGCATCGGCCTGGGCCCGCAGACGCGCATCATCCGCTACGACCCGAGCGCGCCGCTGCACCAGCGCTACCTCAACGACGAGGGTTACCTGCCCGAGGAAACGCTGAGCGTGCTGCGCGACATCACGCTGACGATCAACTCGTTCTTCGGCTGGGACTTCAACTCCTGCGAAGCGCTCTACGCCGACGGCATCTGGCATCCGATCGACTTCGCCAACCCCTGCCCCGACAGCCAGGTCACGAGCCTGCACCGCCATTTCCCCTGGCTCGTGAAGGCCAAGCTGCGTTGGTCGCTGTACGTCGCCGCGACCAAGAAGCGCATGCGCGTCAACCAGGACTGGCAGCCGTACTTCGAGATCGCGGCCAAGGACCTGTCGTACAAGGACAAGCTCGCCGGCTACGCGAAGATCGCGCGCGAGCGCATGGAGGCCGAGCGTTTCGAAGAGTTCTGCGCCACGCACCTCTCGCACCTCGACGAGGTGGCCTGGAATTTCTTCGGCTCCGAGCGCGCGAAGGTCGCGGTGCGCAAGAAGGTCGAGGCGCTGTTCCCCAAGCACGAGTGGGACAGCTTCACCGAGCACTTCTGGAACGAGATCCAGATCTGGCGCGCGAACGACCGGGCCGAGCGCGATGCGGCGGCGGCGAGCGCCGCGGCCAAGCCGGCGGCGAAGAAGAAATCCTCCAGCGGCAAGAAGGCCTGAGCCCACACCTCACGCGATGGCATCGAAAGCAACCGAGACGTGGCGCTCCGAGCGCCTGGGCCGCGAAGTCAAGGTCGTGCGCTGGGGCGAGGTCGGCACGCCGCTGCTCATCTTCCCCACCGCCGGAGGCGACGCCGAGGAGATCGAGCGCTTCTGGATGATCGACTACTTGAAGGCGCAGCTCGAAGCGCAGCGCATCAAGATCTATTCGGTCGACTCGACCGCCGGCCAAGCGCTGCTCGCCGAGTCCAACAAGCTGCCCTTCGCGGCGCGCGCGCAGCAGAAGTTCGACTCGTTCCTGTACCACGAGCTCGTGCCGTTGATCCGCAAGGACTGCAACTCGCCCGAGATCGAGATCGTGACCGCCGGCGCGTCGATCGGCGCGTACCAGGCGCTCTCGGCGGTGTGCCGTCACCCGGACGTGTTCAAGCTCGCGCTGTGCATGAGCGGCACCTATGACCTCGCCAAGTTCATGGAGGGCGAGCCGAACTCGGACCACTACTACAACACTCCGACGCGCTTCCTTCCGGGACTGCCCGAGGGCGCGCACCTCGCCCAGTTGCGCAAGCGCTTCGTGCTGCTGACGCACGGCAGGGGCAAGGCCGAGGAACCGGCGCAGAGCTGGAACGTGGCCAAGGTGCTCGGCGAGCGCAACATCCCCAACCGCGTCGTCGAGTGGGGCGAGGAGTGGCCGCACGACTGGCCGACGTGGCGCAAGATGCTGCCGCTGTACGTCGACGAGTACATCAAGTAGCCGCGCCGAGCTCCGGCGCTCGCACAACGCCAGCGCGTTGCCTTTTGGTTGGCAGCGCGCTGGCTTCGTAACTGCCCAGCGGTTCGACGCTCGGCGCCGTCACCCGCCGCGTCCGCGCCCTACTGGACGACGTACTCGAGCGCGTTGCTCATCGGCGCCTGGCACAGGCCCGGCACGTACGCGTCGCGCCCCCACCACTGGCAGTGAACCATGGTCCCTGGCACGAGCAGCGCAGGGTTCGGGCTGCCGCCGAGCGCGCCGACCGCAAAGTCGTTCATGTCGAAGCGGAACACGCCCTCGCACAACTGTCCGAATCCCGTCGAAAACACCATTCTTGTGCGGCGAAAGCCATTCGGCCCGAAACACAACGTCCCGCAGTAGAACGGGAGCGCGGCGCGAGCGCCGTTGACGTTGTAGAGCAACATGCCCTGGGTGCTGGGCGTGATCCCGCGCGCGCGCACCTCGAAGTCGACCGCACCGTTGGCGCTCGGGACGCCGGCGACCTCGATGCCCGGGACGCAGCCGAGCGAATTCGGTTTGCCCGTGCAGTAGATCTGCACGCCGGCGAAGTTGTCGACCTCGAATGCGTCCATCAGCAGGATGCCGCCAGACACGAGGTTGCTGCGGAGTTCGACCTTGCTGAGCGGGATGGTCGAGCTGAACCCGTGCCAGTGCCAAGTGCAGTTGGCGGGAATGCTCAAGGGCAGGTTGGCGATCACGTTGCCGCTCAGATCGAAGAAACGCGCCGTCGCATCGGGAACGCTGCAGTTCAGGGCGAAGTAGCCGCCGAAGCGCAGAGCAGGCACGGCGAAGCGGAGCGTGGCGTATGTGCCGGCGGAACTCGTTTGGCTTACCAGCGCCTGGTAGGAGCCCTGCTGAGGCGCGACGCTGCAGGCGCAATTGGACGTCCCTGCGACGATCACGTTGCCTTGGTTCGCGGCGCACAACTCCGCGGTTCCGTCGAGGATGGAGGCTGGGTAACACGACGACGAGGTGACGATCGGAAGGGACTCGAAGTCTTCGCGGTGCGCACCCACGAACGGGCCGACGCTGGTGACCTGCGCGAACGCCGCGCCGGAGGCCAAGACGAGTTGGAGAGCTATCGCGAGTCGTTTCATGCGAGTTGAGGTCTTTCGAGTTGGGAGCGCGGTCCCAGGAGTTCCGCCGTGCACTCGAGGGTAACTGCATCTCGCGGCCCTGGGTGGAGCGGACGCGAACACGAGTGCGTTTTTTGCTCCGCCAGTTCGAGCGTTGCGTGCGACGGAATCCAGCGTAGTTTCCAGCGCTCCGAGCGCGTCGCGCGCGCGAGGTCCGCGACGACGAACGGTACCGACGTGGCGGGCCGGTCCACCGACCCAGCGCGGCGCCAGAACCTCGGCGCGGGTTCCGTCGGCGAGCTCGTCGCGGCGCAAGCCGATGTGCTCGAGTTGCTCCGCAGCGACTTGGCGCGCTTCCAGCAACGGACAACGCGGACGGCCGGCCTCTGCCGCCAACGGGCGCCGCCAACGGGCGCCGTCGCGTCCCCCAGGCCCGGCCCCCCGGAGGCGAAAATCCGGCGCAGCGCCGGCGGAGACGTAGTCAGTCGGCGGCGGATGACCTAGTCTCTTGCCGGGCGGACGTGTTCGAACTTGTGACCCGTGCGACAGAACTCGCACGCCGACCGGGAGATGGTCAGTCCATGCTTCTAAGTTTCACCGTTCCGAGCTCTGCGCGCTCGTTGTACGTCGCCGCGCTTTTGGCCCTCGCGCCTTCCAGCGCACTCGCCGGCGGCGCTGAGTGGGTCGTGGACCTGAGCGGCGGCGCCGGTTCGCACTTCACGGACATCCAGTCCGCAATCGCCTTCGCGCAGCCGAACGACCGTGTGCTGGTCCGCGCCGGAAACTACAGCGGCTTCGTGCTCGACAAGCCGATCTTCGTGCGCGGATCCGTCGGGACGATCGTGACCGGCCTCGCGCGCGTCCAGAACATTCCATCCGGCGCCCGGTGCGCGGTCTCACGCTTGCAGTTCCGGCGCTTGGAAGTCGACGACTGCGACGGCGGAGTCGTGCTGGAGAGCCTTGCGAGCGTGCCTCAGACAGCGAACGTCGGATCTCAGGTGATCGTCACGGACAGCGACGATGTGCGCATTCGCGCCTGCAACTTCGGAGTCGCCTTCGATTATGCGGCCTGCGGGGAACCCGGCATGAGCGGCGTGCTGCTGTCCAACGCGACGCTCGAGCTGGTCAGTTCGACGGTCTGGGGACAGAACGCACAATGGGACACGGTCGCGTGCGGCAATCCCCCCGGGGCTGTCACCGGCGGGGCCGGGCTGAACGCGTTCCTCTCGACCTTCTCGCTCGCGCACTCGACCGTTCGCGGCGGCAACGGCAGCGGCAACAGCAACGGATCCGGCGGGGACGGCGGTGTCGGCGCTGACTTCGCCAACGGAAGTCGGGCGCGCCTCGCGGCCAGCACGCTCACCGGAGGGATGGGCGGTCTGGGCGAGAGCTGTGGCTGCGGCGGATTCTGGGGTGATGGAAGAAACAGCCCCGCCGTGAGGGCCATCTCGATGAGTCTGGTCAGGCACTCGGGCGTGACGGCCACGGGAGGCGCGGGCGGCTCGTGCTGCGGGCCGGCCCCCGCCTTCAGCACCAGCAGCAACTCCCAGATCCAACTCTCCTCCCCCGCCCGCCCGACGCTTCAGCTCGTGAGCGCAAACGCCGCTGGCGCGGTGACGCTGCGCGTGAGCGGTCCGGCGAACAGCACGGCGCGCGTGTGGCTCGGCCGCACCATGATCACGCCGGCGCCGAACACCGACGTGGTGGGTCTGCTCACCAACCGCGCGCGCATCCAAAACCTCGGCGCCGTGCCCGCAGGCGGACAAGTCGACGCCTTCTTCACGCTTCCCAGCAGCGTCGAAACGGGCGAGCTCGTCATCGCGCAAGCGGACGTGCTCACCGCGACGGGCGAGTTGCTCTACAGCAACTCGGTGTGCTTCACGCGGCCGTAGAACAGCCACACGTAGAACAGGCACAACACAACGCTCACGGCGCGCGGCGAATCCTGAGGAACGGATCTCGCCGCGCGCCGTGCGCCGTTGTGTTGCGCCTCTCGGCGCGGTCAGCTCGCCGCGCGTCGACTCCGCGCGAGGATGCAGCGCCGCGAAACTACGGCGCCGAAGTCACCGCCACGACGAGTACGGCTCGCTGGTCGCCGCCGACGCGCTCGGCAACGCGCCGAAGTTGTAGTCGATCGGCACCACGACGATTCCAGAGTCGCTCACCGTGAACTTCTTGGCGTCCTCGACCGGGTCGTAGCCGATCTGGTAGCCGTCGGGGATCTTGCACCACTTGTCGATGATCGCGCGGCGGATCTTGGCGCCCTTGCCCACCACCACGCCGGCCAGCACGATCGAATCCTCGATGACCGCGTTTTCGTCGACGAACGTGCGGTTGGCGAGGATCGAGCGCGCGACGCGCCCGCCGGAGACCACGACGCCCGGCGCGAGCAGCGAGTCGACCACGTCCGCGCGCCGGCCGTGCTCCTCGAGCACGGTCTTGGCCGGCGGATCGGCGTGCCACAGCGAGTAGATCGGCCAGTCGTAGTCGTACAGGTTCAGCTTCGGCTTCACCGAGAGCAGATCCATGTTGGCTTCGAAGTAGGCGTCGATCGTGCCGACGTCGCGCCAATACGGCTCGTCCGCGCCGTTGTCGCGATCGATGAAGCGGTGCACGTAGACCGGCGCCTCCTTGATCATCTTGGGGATGATGTCCTTGCCGAAGTCGTGGCTCGACGCCGTCCCGAGCTCGGCGTCGAACTTCAGGCGCCGCACGAGTTCATCGGTCTCGAACACGTAGATGCCCATCGACGCCAGGCAGTAGCCGGGCTGACCGGGAATCTCCGGCGGATTCTCCTTGGGCTTCTCGACGAAGCTGGTGACGCGCCCCCGTTCGTTGGTCTCGAAGATCCCGAAGTGCCGCGCTTCGGCCTTGGGGATCTTCACGGCGCCGATCGTCAACTCCGCGCGATGGATCAGGTGCTCGCGGAGCATGCGGCCGTAGTCCATCTTGTAGATGTGATCGCCCGCCAGGATCAGCACGTGGCGCGGGCGCTCCTCCTCGATCGTGTCGAGGTTTTGGAAGATCGCGTCGGCGGTGCCCTTGTACCAGAGCCCCGTGCCCATGTGGTGCGGCGGGCGCACGCTGATGAACTGCTCGAGGCGCCGCGGGAGGAAGTTCCAGCCGAAGCGCACGTGCTCTTCGAGCGAGCGCGCCTGGTACTGCGTCAGCAGACAGATGCGGCGCAGCCCCGAGTGGATGCAGTTGGAGAGCGTGAAGTCGATGATGCGGTAGATGCCGCCGAACGGCACCGCAGGCTTGGCGCGCTTGAGCGTGAGAGGCTTGAGCCGTTCGCCCTGCCCGCCGGCCAGGATCAGCGTCAAGGTCTCCTTCAACTCGGTAGTCAGCGGCATGAATCGCGTGCGCTCCGTTCGGGGGTGGACCGGCGCGGACCGCGCCGGCTGGGCGTAGCTTGCAATGTCGGACACGCCCTGGGTAGTGCTTGCCGCCCGGCGCCTCGCGCGTAGACTCTCTCGCTCGCTCGCGTTCTCTCCAGCCTGCACGGCTCTTTCGCACGTCGACCATGGCCCGCGCCTCCGCACCCGATCCCCGTCCGCATTCGCGCTCTCCGGTTGGCGCTTCGTCCGACTCCTCAGCCAAGACAGCTGAGTCGGGGCCCGGTCCGTCCACTCGACTGCCCGCCGGCGCCCGCCTCGGCGTCGTGCTGTCGACCTACCACCACGAGCTCACCGGCGCGATGCTCGACTCGGCGCGCGCCGAACTCGCGCGCGCGGGTCTCGAGGCGGACTCGCTGAGCGTCGTCGAAGTTCCCGGCGCGTTCGAGATTCCGCTGGTCGCGCGCGCGCTCGGCGTGCGTGAGGACATCCAAGCCGTGCTGTGCTTCGGGCTCGTGCTCAAGGGCGAGACGACGCACGACCAGCACATCGCGACTTCCGTGAGCGCGGCGCTGCAACGCGTGTCGCTCGACATCGACAAGCCGATGCTCTTCGGCGTGCTCACCTGCAATACGCTCGAACAAGCCCGCGCGCGCGCCCTGCCCGGCGGTCACGACAAGGGCCGCGAAGTTGCACGCGCAGCCGTCGAGGTGCTCGCCGCGCTCGAGAAGGCCCGCCGTGTGGACGCAACGCGCCCGCGCGCTGGATTCGGCTTCGCCGCGCAGGTGCGGCCGTGAAGAAGCGTTCCCGCGGCCGCGAACTGGCCCTGCAGATGCTCTACCAGGTCGACCTGCGCGGCGACAGCGCGCTGGAGGCTGCCGAAGAGGTCGCGCGCGAGGAAGAGCCCGACCGCGACGCGCGCGCCTTCGCGACCAAGCTCGTCAACGGCGTGCGCGAGACGCTCGACGAGCTCGACCGCGAGATCGCCGCGACCGCGCAGAACTGGGACATCTCGCGCATGGCGGTGATCGACCGCAACGTGCTGCGCATGGCGACCTACGAGCTGCTGTACTGCCGCGACATCCCGCCCAAGGTCGCGATCAACGAAGCGATCGAGCTGGGCAAGCGCTACTCGACGCAGAAGACCGGCGCGTTCGTCAACGGCATCCTCGACAAGATCAAGTCGCGCAAGGTCGACACGCTCGCTCCGCGCGGCGCGAAGTCTGCGCGCGACACGGACGGCGCGCTCCCGGGCGACCCCCACAGCACGCTGGCCGGCGAAGACGACACGGCCGAAGACGAGAGCTGAGATGGGTCTGTTCGATCGACTCAAGGCGCGGCTGACGCGCACGCGCGACGCGCTCTCCGAGGGGCTCGCCAAGGTCTTCAAGGGCGGGCGCCCGATCGACGCTGCGCTGCTCGCCGAGCTCGAAGCGGTGCTGTACCAGGCGGACCTGGGCCCGGTCGCCAGCGAGGTGATGGCCGAGATCAATCGTCTGCACGCGCTCGGCTCGATCAAGGGCGAGGACGAGGTCCGCGCGGTGCTGCGCGAGGTGCTGCTCAACTTCGTGGCGCCGCCCGACGTGCACAGCGGCGAGATCGAGTTCACCCACAAGCCCACGGTGCTGTTGATCGTGGGCGTCAACGGCTCGGGCAAGACCACTTCGATCGCCAAGCTCGCGCACCGCTTCCAGAGCCAGGGCAAGAGCGTGTTGCTCGGCGCCTGCGACACGTTCCGCGCCGCCGCGGCGGAGCAGCTCGAAATCTGGGCCAACCGCAACGGCGCGCCGATCGTGCGCGCCAAGGAAGGCGCCGATCCGGCCTCGGTCGCGTTCGACGCCGTCGAGAGCGCCTGCGTGCTGGGCATGGACGTCGCGATCATCGACACCGCCGGCCGCCTGCACACGCAGAAGAACCTGATGGAGCAACTCGGCAAGGTGCAGCGCGTGATCGCCAAGCGCCTGCCGGGCGCGCCGCACGAAGTGTGGCTGGTGATCGACGGCGTCAACGGCCAGAACGCGATCCAGCAGGCGAAGCAGTTCACCGCGCACGTCCCCATCACCGGCTTGGTCGTGACCAAGCTCGACGGAACCGCTCGCGGCGGCGCGGTCTGCACGATCGTGCGCGAGCTCAAGCTGCCGGTGCGCTACATCGGCACCGGCGAACAGCTCGAGTTGCTCGAAGCCTTCGAGCCGACGGCCTTCGTCGAGGCGATCGTCGGCCAGGCCGTGCCGCGCTGAAGCGCGCCCGCGGAGCGCTTCGCTCGTTACTCTTTGAGCCGCAGCTCCACGCGACGGCCCCGCCGCCGCGCGACTCGCGCCGCCCAACCACCACGCGCCTCCTCGCTCCGCCTTGGACCACGCCGCCGCGTCGCCCGACTCGCTCGATCCGCAGCACAGCGCCTCGCCGCGGGCCACGTTGCAGCGCGTGCTCGGCGCCGCGCTGGGCTGCCTGCTCGCCTTCCCCGCGCTCAAGCTGGTCTGGCCCTGGCCCCGCGAAGCCTCGCTGGAAGGCGACCTGCTGCCCGACCTGACGGGCGCCGCGATCGCCGCCCTCGCCACGCTGCCGATCTTCGCGGTGCTCTACGCGCTGCGGCGCGCGCCGCGCCCGCCGTGGATCTTGCTGCTCGTCGGCGCCGGCGCCTGCGGACTGGTCGCCGCCAGCCTGAAGCCGCCGACGGACACGCTGGAGTTCGAGCGCTGGAAACTGCTCTCGACCTGCTGCTGCGCCCTCGCGCTCGGCGGCGCCGCGCTCGACGCCGCGGGACGGCAGTGGCTCGCGCGCTCGGCGGCCCTGGTCGCCCTGGCCGCGCTGCTTCCGGCGTTCTTCGATGCGGAGCACCAGTTCAGCGGCGTGCTCGGCAACACAGGCTCGATTTCGGAAGCGGCGTTGGTCGGCGCGGGCGCGGGTTTGGGCCTCGCGCTGTGGGACCGCGGCGCGTGGCGCCTCGTCGGCGGCGCCGCGGCGTTCGCGTTCGCGCTCTACGCCGGGCTGGCGCCCGTGTTCGCCGGAGCTGCCGCACTCGCGCTCACGCTGTGCGTCGCCGTGGCCGGCGCACGCGGCTCGCGCGCCCTGGTCGGCGTCGCAGCGCTGCTCCTCGCCGTGGGTTTCGGCGCGGGGCGACTGATGCCACGCGCCCCGAGCGCGCCGACGACCGCGGGCGCGCCGATCGCCGGGGAGCGCAACACGGGCGGCTTCGAAGTGCGGCGGCTCATCTGGGCGCGCGTCCCCGCACTCCTGGTCAGCGGCGGACTCGCGGGCGTCGGTCCGGGACAGTTTGCAGCACAGTTCCCCACCGTGCGCGATCCGCACGAGATCGAGCTGTCCTCGCTCGGCCGGCGGCTGCCGGGGCAAGAGACCGAGGTCCAGCACGCGCACAACGACTACCTCCAGGCGTTCAGCGACCTGGGTCCGCTCGGCGGCGCGTTGTTCCTCGCGTTCGCTGCGCTGGCGGCGTGGCGCGCGCTCCAGGCGCTGCGCGGCGAAGAGCCCGCGCGCGCGGCGCTCGCTCTCGGCGTGCTCGCCGTGCTCGCCGGCGGACTGGCGCGCAACCCGCTGAGCGCCAATCCCGCATCCGCGACCCTCGCCTTCGCCGCGCTCGGCGCGCTGCTCGGCCGCACGCACATCGATCCTCCGCGCCCGAGCCTGGGCGCGTTCGCGCCGCTCGCGTGCATCGCGCTCGCGCTGGCGCTGCAGATCTCCGACGCGATGGATTTGGGGATCCACGGCCGCGCGCTGCGCGAGTACTTCGAACGCGGCCGCGATCCGCTGCGCCTGGCGTTCGTGCTCGACACGCGTCCGGACTCCGTGGTCGCGCTCGGTGTGCGCGCGCGCGAACTCGAGAACGCGGCGAGCGACGCGCCGAGCGAGGCGGTCGCACAGGCCTGGGAGGATCTGCTCGCGCGCCGGCCGCACTCCTTCGAGGCGCACATGCAACTGGGGCTGGCGCGGGCGCGGCTGGGCGAGTTGGACTCCGCGCGCAAGCACTGGGAGCGCGCGCTGGAGCTCGACCCCGCGCATCCGGGCGCGTTGCGCAACCTCGCGCGTTTGGAGGGCCGCGACGGCGATTTGGAGCGCGCGCGAGAGCTGCTGCGCCGCGCGGGCCTCGACGAACGACGTGCGCTCGGCGACTGGGCCGTCGGCGCGCTGGCGGACCTGGACATCGAGCGCGGCTGGCGCTTGTTCGCCGAACTCGACGCGCGCTGGAGCGCGCTCGATGCCGACAAGGCGCACCTGCTCGCGCGCAGCGAACGCAGCGCGTTGGGCGAAGATGGCGCGAATGCGCTCGAGGGGTCCGCGCACACGCTGTGGGCGCGCGAACACGCGGCGCGCGGCGACGCCGCCGCGGCGTTGCGCAGCTACCGCCAGGCGCGGCGTTGTCTGGCGCGCACCGATGCGCAGGGCCAGCCGCACTGGTCGCGCGCGCTCGACTTCGAATACGCGGCCGCGCTGGCGCTCGCAGGCGACGTCGACGCCGCGCGTAGCGAGCTGGGCGCCCTGCGCCCGACGCCGCGCGAACTCACCGCGTTGCCGACGTGGGCCGGCCAGGCGCTGCTCGACGCGCGACTGTTGCTGCGCTGAGGCGCGCCGCGAGAGTCCACCATGCTGCGCTACGAAGAGCCGCTGTACCGTCCGCCCTCCGAAGCGGACAGCTTGATCCTGCAGGCGACGCTCGGCTGTTCCTACAACGAGTGCACGTTCTGCGCGATGTACCGCCACAAGCGCTTCCGCGTGCGCAAGCTGGAGGAGCTGCGCGCAGAGATCGCCTGGGCGCGCGACAACCTGCGCGGCGTGCGCAAGGTGTTCCTCGCCGACGGCGACGCGTTGATGGCCAAAGCGAGTTTCCTCAGCGCGTTGCTCGACGAATTGCGCGCGGCCTTCGGGCCGCTGGCGCGCGTGAGCTGCTACGCCAGTCCCCAGTCGCTGCAGGTGCGCAGCGTCGAAGAGATGCGCGAGCTGCGCGAACGCGGACTGACGCTGTACTACTTGGGGATCGAGAGCGGGCACGACGAGGTGCTCACGCGCCTCGTGAAGGGCGTCGACGCCGCGGAGATGATCCGCGTGGCGCTCAAGGCGCACGAAGCGGGCGTGAAGCTCTCGACCATGGTGCTGCTCGGCGCCGGAGGGCGCGCGCTCAGCCGCGAGCATGCGCGCGCGAGCGCGCGCGTGGTGAACGCGATCGACCCGCGCTTCGTGAGCACGCTGGTGATGACGCCCGTCGAAGGAACGCCGCTGTTCGAAGCGGCCGCGCGCGGCGAGGTCGACGAGCTCTCCCCGCCCGAATTGGCTGCGGAGTTGCGCGAGTTCCTGGTCGGGCTCGAGCTCTCGGGCGCGGTGTTTCGCTCCAACCACGCGAGCAACTACCTCGCGCTCGGCGGAACGTTGCCCAAGGACAAGGCCGGCTTGCTGCGCGCGCTCGACGAGGTGCTCGCGCGGCCCGAACTCGCCCGTTTCAGGCCCGAGTGGTCGCGCGGGCTCTGAAGCACAGCGCGAGCAGTCCGGCGAGTCCCAGCGCGGCGCACAGTGCGCCCACGCGCAGCAAGGTCGGCCGGTAGCGGAACTCGACCCGCCACTCGCCGACGTTCAACGCGACGCCGGAGAACAACGTGTCGACGCCCAGCAGCCGAGCAGGCTCGCCGTCGACGAACACGCTCCAGCCGGGGAAACGTTGTTCGCCGAGCACCAGCAGCCCGTCGCCGTCGAGCGCGACACGCAGCGTGAGTGCATGGTTCGTGCGCTCCACGAGTTCGACCGAGGCGCGCGTCAGCGGTTCATGCGCCTCCCAGCCGACGTCGCCCGAGAGGTGCGCCTGCGTGCGCGAGTCGAAGTCGCGCGGATGGCTGGCGATCAGATCGGGGTGCACCGTCTCGGCCACGCAGCGCGCGACGCCGAAGGGCGCGAGCGCCGAGTGGAACACGAGCTCGCCGTCCACCTGCGGCGCACCGAACTCGGCGCGTCGCAGTTCGCCTCGCGACACGAGCACACGCACGTCGAGCGCGCGCGAGAGCGGAGCGGCGGAGTCGAAGTTCGACGCACTCGAGCCCAGCATCGGGTGCACGCCCTCGAACACCAGTTGGGAGCGCACGGCGTCGAAACGCGCCAGTCCCAGGCCGTCGCGGGCGTCGAGCTGTCGCCAACCCAACGCGAGCGCGCTGTGCGGGGCGAGCGCGTCGCGCTCGGCGAGCACACGCCCGTCGCCTGCGTGCTCCTCCACAGCCTGCGCGGCGGCCGGCGAGGCGAACAACTCCGCCAGCGGGCGCGTCAGGTGCAGGCCGAAGTGGAACCACACGCTCGACGCGGCGAGCAGCAGCACGCCCGCGAGCGCGCTCCAGCGCAGACCTGCTCCGAGGATCAGCGCGGCGAACGCACTCGCGTACACCAGCGCGAGGGTCTCCCAGCGCGTGACGCGCGGCCGGTGCACCACCGCGCTCGCCAGGCAACGTTCGGACAGCACGCGGCCGCCCGTCGTGCGCAGCACCAGCGTGAAGCGTTGTGAGCCCTGCTCGAGATCGCGCACCTCGATGTGCGCGGCGCGGAACCACACAGCGCCCGCGGGCGCACGCTGCGTGTCTTCGGGCCGCCACGCGGCGCGCGAGAGCTCGAGCGGCAGCGCGAACTCGTGGCCGCTCGCCGCGCCGGCTTCGAGCGGCTCGATGCGCACCTGCGCGGACTCGAGGGCGAGGTCGGGATGGATCCAACCTTCGAACTGGGCGCGGCCGCGCGCGAGCAGTTCCGACGGAGGTCGCGTGAGCTCGACCACGCCGTCGGGCGGATCGAGGACGACTTGCGGCGCGGCCGGCGGGAGGTCTCGCGCTGCAAGCAACACGACGGCGCCGACGCCGAGCGCACAGCTCGCCGCGGACGTCCAGCGCGCCCACGGCGTCGCGCGCTCGAATCCCGCGCCGGCCAGCAACGCGACGAACAGCGCGCCGGCTCCCGCGGCGTGGCGCACGTCGCACAGCTCGACGAACGGCAGCACGTGGGCGAGTTGCACGGCGCCGGGCGCGCCCCAACTCAAGGCGAGCGCAACGGCGCCGCCGAGCGTGAGCACACGCGCGTGCCGCAAGCCGCCGAGGCTCGGGCTGAGCAGCGCCGCCGCCGCCAGCACGAGCGCCAACGGCGCGCACCAGGCCTGCGCAGCGTCGGCGTAGCTCTCCGTACCGAAGTACTCGACGCCTTCGCCGGGGCGACCGCGCAGGTCGAAGAGCCAGGCGCGCACGAGCGTCTCCGGCCAAGGCGAAAGTGCGCTGACGAGGAGCGCGAGCAACGTGAAGGCGAGCGCCGCGCCCACTGCGAAGCGTTGTTGCCGCACGGGATCGGGGCCCAGGCGCGCGCCGAGCTCGCGCGCGCGCCACAGCGCGCCCACGATCACGAGCAAGAGCCCCAGGTCGAGTGCGCTCAGCGATGCACGCAGCGCCGAGCGCGTCACGGCGAGCGTGGAGCGAGTCACGTACTCGAAGGCGGGCGCGAGCACCGGCGCAGCGAGCGCGACGCCGCAGCCCAGCGAGAGCAACGCTGCGCGCGCGGCCGCGGGGTTCGAACGCCAGAGTGCGAGCGACCACGCCAGGGCCGCGACGCCGACGAAGAAGGCCGTCTCGAGGTGGCCCGCGGCGAGCGCCAGGGCGAGGCTCACGGCCAGCGTGACGTGCCCGCGCGCGCCGTGGCTGTCGCGCAGCCGCTCGATGCCCAGCAGGACCCAGGGCGCGAGCCACACGACCCGGCCGCTGGGCTCGACGGCGTGAACGGCGAGGAAGCCCGAGCCCGCGAAGGTGAGCGCCGCGATCCACGCTCCGGCGGCGCCGAGTCCGAGGCGGCGCGCGAGGGCGAAGGCGCCGAGCGCCGCGGCGCACATGCGCGCCCACGCGAGCCAGGCGAGCGCCAGCGCGACGCCGCCGGCGCCTCCCAGCCGCTCGCCGAGCAGCACGAACAGCGACTGCGGATCGAGCACGCCGAGCAACGGGTTGCCGAGCGCCGGTGCGCCCGCGGCCACGTGCGGGTTCCACCACGGCGCGTCGCCGGCGAGCCACTGGCGCGCGACGAAGCGCGCGGCCGCGTGGGAGAACGCTCCGTCGCCAGGGCCGACGAGCGCCGTTCCGGCGTCGAACAACGCGCCCGACAGCAGCCCGCCGAACAACACCGCCGAGGCGAGCGCCACGACGAGCAACTCGCGAGCGGAGGCGCTGTGCGACGGCGCGCTGGTTTGCGGGGTGCTCAAGCGCGCGATGCTACGGTCCGCTCGGGCGCCGCGCAGCGCGCAAGCGCGCCCCGGATCGCGTGCTCCAGCGGTTCGACGAGCTCCCGTCGCTTCGGCTCCGAAGGATCCGCGCGCGGCAGCCGCACGACGCACCAGCGTCTCCACGCTCCGGCGACCGGGTGCACTCCGGAGTCGCCACACTCCCCCGCCGCCGGCAACGCCGTCCAACAACGGCACGCGCTCCAGCGGTTCGACGAGCTCCCGTCGCTTCGGCATCGACGGATCCGCGCGCGCCAGCCGCACGCCACACCAGCGTCTCCACGCTCCGGCGACCGGGTGCACTCCGGAGGCGCCACACTCCCCCGCCTCCGGCAACGCCTTCCGACATCGGCACGCGCTCGAGCGGATCGACGAGCTCCCGTCGCTTCGGCTTCGACGGATCCGCGCGCGCCAGCCGCGCCTCCACGAGGTGCGGCGTTGCGTCCGCGGGTGACACAGGACCCGCTGCTGCGGAGCGAGGCCGCGCCGCCGCACGCGCCGTTTGTACGCTCGCGGCGCATGAGCGCGGTGTGGAGCGACCTTCCGGCGGATCCTGGCCTTCAGCTCTCTCGGCAGGAGTCCGAGCGCGGCCCCTACGTCGGCACGCCGCCGCCGCGCCGCGGCCCGCGCCGCTGGGCCGAGCACAACGGGCTCGACGCGTTGCTGCGCGAACTGCACGCCGGCTTCGGGCCGCAGCGTTGGTGGCCCGCCCACACGCCCTTCGAGGTGCTCGTCGGCGCCGTGCTGACGCAAAACACCGCCTGGACGAACGTGGAGAAGGCGCTCGCCAACCTGCGCGCCGCCGACGCGCTCACTCCGGCGCGGATCCTCAACACCGGCGCGAGCGAGTTGCGCGAGGCGCTTCGACCGTCGGGTTACTTCAACGCGAAAACGCGCAAGCTCCAGGAGCTTTCGCGCTGGTACCTCGAGTACGGCGGACTCGAGGCGCTGCGCACGCGGCCGCTCGAGCGTGTGCGCGACGACCTGCTCGCGGTGTGGGGCGTCGGCCCCGAGACCGCGGACTCGATCCTGTGCTACGCCGCGGGCCGCCCGAGCGTCGTCGTCGACGCGTACACGCGCCGCGTGCTCTCACGCCACGGCTGGTGCGACGCGACGGCGCCGTACGACGAGCTGCGCACGTGGCTCGCCGAACGCTTGGTGGCGCAGCAGTGGATCCTCGAGGAGTTCCACGCGCTCTTCGTGCGCGTCGGCTACCACAACTGCAAGCCGACGGCGCGTTGCGAGAGCTGCCCGGCGACGGCGCCGCGCCGCTGAAGAGCGCACTGGCGCGTTGGGTCCGCAGTCTGGCGCGCACGGTCCCTGCGCCTGGGACGGCGTTGGTCGAGAGTGCCTGCGTCGCGCCGAGTTCGGCCCATGCGAGGCCGCGGCGCGCACGCCTCTCTCCAACTCCGCAGCGTCTGCGCTGCACCCGCCTCCATGCGCACCCTCCACGCACTCACTCTCTGCGCCGCGTTCGCCTTGCTCTGCGCTTCCTGCTCCTCGGTGGCCCCGACGCGCTCGGGTTTCCTCGCCGACTACGCCGAACTCGCGCCGCGCGGCGACGAACAGCTCGAGACGGCCGCTCCGGCGAGCGAATGGTCGACGCAGCGTTTCCACCTCGCGCCGATCGAGTGGCGCGCCGACGACGCAGGCCTCTCCGCGGAGCGCAAGGAAGTGATCCGGCGCGCGTTCGAGCGCGACCTCGCGCGCAGCCTCGAACGCACGCTGCAGCCGGCCGAGTCCGGCGCGCGCGACGCACTCCAGGTGCGCGCAGCGATCACGCAGTTCGAGACGAGCGCGCCTTGGGGCAACACGCTCAGCTTCGCTGCGCTCGGGCTCGCGCTCGACAACGGCGGCGCCGCGGTCGAGTTCGAAGTGCTCGCGCCCGACGGCCGCGCGCTGCTGCGCTCGAGCGCCGCGCGCAGCGGCTCGGTGTTCGCGTTCTGGCGCGGCTTCAGCTCGACGTCCTTCGGTCGCGCCGCGCTGCGCGAGCTCGCCAGCGAGCTGGGGGCGAGCGTCCGACGTTCCTCCGGCGACGCGGTCGGGCCGCAGGAGCCGCGGCAATGAAGGGCTTGGAGCGCTCGCGTGCGCTGGGCTTCGCGCTCGTGCTATTCGCCGTCGCGATGAATGCGCCCTTCGCGTGGCTCGCCGTGAACTTCGACTACCCGCAGGTGCTGCGCCGCGGTGCGGCCGAGGTGCTCGGACTCGTGCGCGCCGGCGGCGCGCCACTCGTGGCGGCGTGGTACGCGTACGCGCTGGTCGCGCTGGTGTTCGCGCCGCTCGCGCTGAGCGTCGTGGCACGCACCTGCTCCGAGCCGCTGGCTGCGAGCGCGCGCGCCGCCGGTGTGCTCGCCGCCGTCGCGCAATCCGTCGGGTTGTTGCGCTGGGTGTTCGTCGTGCCGGTGCTCGCGCGCATCGAGGGCGACGTCGGACTTTCGGCCGCGGAACGCGACGCAGCGCGCGTGAGTTTCGAAGCGCTGCACCAGTTGTTCGGCGTCGCGCTCGGCGAACATCTGGGCCAGGTGTGCACCGCCGCGTGGGTCGCGTTGATCAGCGCGGGCCTCGCGGGCCGTGGACTGCGTGTGCTCGCCGGCCTGGGCTGGGCGGTCAGCGCCTGCCTGTGCGTCGGTCTCGTCGAGGGCTTCGCGACCGTGCTCGCCTTCGATCCGGGAGCGCTGGCCCACGCGACTCCGCTGGGATTCCTCGCCTTTTCCGCGTGGTTGGCGGCGCTGGGCGTGAACTTCGCCCGCGCTCAGTCCGAGCCCGCGCGCGCAGCGGCGTGAGCGCGCGGCGTGCCGCCGGTCCAACGCTTGAACGCTCGATGGAACGCGCGCGGCTCGCTGAAGCCCAGCAGCAACGCGACCTGAGCGATCGAGGCGTCGGGCGCGGCGAGGTGCGCCAACGCGAGCTCCTTGCGCACGTCGTCCACGACCGCGCGGAAGCTCGAGCCTTCCTCCGCCAGCGCACGTTGCAGCGAGCGCGGGCTCAGTGCGAGGCGCCGCGCCACGGCGTTCATGCTGGGCGCGTCGCCGCGGAGCAGTTCGGCGACCACCGCGTGGGCGCGCGCGCGAGCGCCGCCGAGCTCCGCGCTGCGCTCGAGCGCAGCGCGCACGCGCCCCTCGTGCACCAGCAGCTCCGCAGGGGCGGCGAACAGCACGGGAGCGTCGAGCGCCGCGGCATCGAACTCGACGGCGTCGAGCGGTGCGCCGAAGCGCGGCTCGACGCCGAACACCCGCAGATGCGCGTCCACGCTCGCCGGGCGCGCGTGCCGCAGGCTGACGGCGCGCACAGGCAACGGGCGGCCGATCAAGCGCGACGTGAGCACCACACTGGCGGCGAGCGTGCACTCGATCGGCTGCCGCGCGCCGGTGGCGAGGTAGCTGTGCGGCGAGAGCACGCGCAACGCGAGTTTCGCGCGCGGTCCGCGCACGCTGAGATCGAGCGCGACGGCGCTGAGCAGCAGGCGCGAGTAGCGCGCGAGCTTGCCGAGCGCCGAACGCAGGTCGGGCGCGTGCGCGAGCACCGGTGCGACCAGTCCGAGCGACGCGGGGTGCGCTGCTGCTCCGAGAGCCAGGCCCAGATCGGGGTCCGCGGTCGCTTCGACAGCCGCGTCCCACAGCGCGCTCGCCGCGCGTCCCGCGAGCATGCCGTCGGGCGCACTCAGGCTCGCCAGGTCCACGCCGGCGCGCGCGCACAGCTGCTCGGGCGCGACGCCGCGCGACGCCGCAATCCACACCACGTCCCGCAGGAATGCGGCCGAAACCTTGTCGACGCTCACGCGGGACCGTTCAGCGCCGCGCCGGCGCAAGGGCGTCGACGTGCGCCGTCGACTCGTTCGACCAGGGCTGCGCGTCGATCGCCGGAGCGCTCACGTCGATCGCGGGACCGAGAAACTTGGGCGCCGCGCCGAGCACGTGCACATCGAGCAACGCTGCCGCGCGAGCGGCGCACTCGCGCGCACGCGCCAGGCCGCCGCGACCAACCGCAGCGGCGTCGTAGGCGTAGGCGTCGAGGCCGTGCGCGCGCGCGAGGTACAGCGCGCGTTCGTTGTGGAAGCGCTGGGAGACGATCACGAAGCGCCGCTGGCCGAACACCTCGGCCGCGCGCACGACCGAGTCGAGCGTGCGAAAGCCCGCGTAGTCGCAGTGGATGCGCTCGGGCGGCACGCCGCGCGCGACGAGCGCCGCCTTCATCGCGCTGGGCTCGTCGTAGTCCGCGCGTTGGTTGTCGCCGCTGGCGATCAGCGCCCCGACGACCTGCGCCTTGAACAGCTCCGCCGCGGCGTCCATGCGCCGCTCGAAGTACAGGTTCGGACGCCCTTCGCGCGTGCGCGGCGCGCAACCGAGCACGAGCGCCACCGGCGCGCGCGGAACCAGGGCGAGGTCGTCGAAGGCGCGCTCCCGGGCTGCCGCCGCCACCCGCGCCTGGGCGACCCAGGCCAGCGACGCGACGCCCGCGCCGAGCAGCGCGACGACAGCGAGCGAACGGAAAGCGAAGCGTCGGAGGGCGGCCATCGCGTTGGCGACAAAGCGTAGTGCCCGCCGGCTGGGTTCCAGCGGTCGGAGCGGCGAAACACTGCGAGCCGTCACCGCGGCGCGCGATGGCGCGGCTCGGATGCGCTCGGCCTGCGCGGCCGCCGCGCCCACGAGCCTGGGGCCGCGGCGTCGCTCGAGAACAATGCCTCGAAATCACGGCGCGCGGCCGAGGCGCTGCGCCCGGCAGAGCGCTCCGATCCCTCGCGGCGCGCAGGCCGCCGGACAAACGCGCCGCGTGCGCCTCAGCGAGTTGCGCGTGCGCCGCGGCGAGGCGCTCCGCGGCAACTCCGTAACGCTCGGCGCACGGAGCTGGGCGCGGCGTTCGAGCGGCTCGCCCGTGATTCCGCTCCGCCCAGGCGCCGCGCGGAGCGAACCTGCCCTGTACGTAGTCGCAACCTGCACCTCGCACTCGCCACACGGGCTGCGAGTAGCGTCGCCTACGAGGACCTCCCATGAATCGCTACGCTACGCCTGTCGAAGTTCCGCCCGCGTCCACTGACGCCAACCGCGCCCCGATGACCCAAAACATCCTGATCGTCGAAGACGAAGTCGATCTCGCCCTCGGCATCCGCGACGCCCTGCAGCACTCCGGCTTCCGCGCCGATGTCGTGCACGACGGCAAGCTCGCGCTCGAACACCTCAAGAAGGGCGCTTACGACCTGGTCGTGCTCGACCTGATGCTGCCGGGCATGAACGGCCTGGACGTGCTGCGCGAGCTGCGCAACGTGCGCCAAGACACGCGCGTGTTGATCCTGACGGCGCTCGCGAGCGAGGACGACCTCATCAAGGGCTTCCAGGCCGGCGCGGACGACTACCTCTCCAAGCCCTGCTCGCCGCGCGAGCTGGTCGCCCGCGTCGAGGCCCAGTTCCGCCGCCGCGCGATCGACTCCCAGCCGCCGCCGCGCCTCGAACTGCCCGGCGGCATCTCGGTCGATCTGGCGCGCCTGGAAGTGCACCGCGACGGCCAGCTGATCCCGCTCACGCCGCGCGAGGGCGACATCCTCGAATACCTGATCCGCAACCGCGACCGCGTCGTGACGCGCGACGATCTGCTGCTCGACGTGTGGCACTACAAGAGCGCCAACGTCGAGACCCGCACGGTCGACATCCACATCGTCGGCCTGCGCCGCAAGGTCGAGCCGGATCCGGCCAAGCCGACGCTGATCCAGACCGTGCGCGGCAAGGGCTACCGCTGGTTCAACTGACCGCCCGGCGCCGCCGGGCGTACGTCGCGCGGCTCGACGCCCCCGGGCGTGGGCTGCGCGGCTCGCCGCCTCACGGCCGGGCGCAGGCCTAGACTCAACGCATGGCCGCACCGCGCACCCACCGCAGCGCGCTCGCGCTGTACGCCGTTCTGCTCGTGCTGCCCACCGTGGCGCTGGGCGTCATCCAGTGGCGGCACATCGAGCGTGAGCACGCCGACGAGCTGGCCTCGGTGCCGCGCGACGCCGAGGATGCGGCGCGGCGCTTCCGCGAAGCCCTGCGCGCCGAGGTCGACGCCTTGCTGGCGAGCGAGAGCCAGCGCGGCGTCGCGCAGTACGCCAACTACTACTGCCCCGACTCGACGCCGGAAGGCGAGGTCACGCTGCTGCCGACGCAGCTGCGCAGCGAGCCGCGCCCCACGGGCGTGCTCGGCTGGTTCAGCTTCGACCTGGCCGGCGGCGACGGCGCGAGCCTGCAGGTCTTCACCGGCGGAGAACAACTCGCCGCGGAGCGCCTCGCCGAGTTGCGCCGCGCCTCGCTCGAATTGCACGACAGCGTCCGCAACGAAGCCTGGCTGGTGGCGTCGGCGCCGGTCGAATTCGGCGCCGAGCGGCTCGAGCTGCCCGTACGCGCGCTCGCGGCCAGCCGCGCCGCGCAGGGCGACGAAGACTGCATCGAGGCCGAGCGCATGCTGCTCGCCAACCCGGTGCGCATGGTGGCCGGGCAGTTCCAGCTGCGCTTCTACCGCGACGCGCAGGGCGAACCGCGCCTGGTGGCGCACCGCCACGTGCGCGTCGACGCCATTCCCCAGTTGATCGGCGCCACCAACTGCCTGCACCGCGTCAGCGAAGGCCTGGGGCTGGTGCAGGGCTTCTTCGTGGATTTGGGTTGGTGGGCCGGAGTCTTGCCGCGCGAGGTCGCGGCGCGGGTGCTCACCAAGCGCGAGCGCTTCCTCGAGCACCCCGAGGGCAGCTGCGAACACTGCGCGGATTACCACGCCGACCTGTGGCTGATCCGCGATATGGACGTGAGCGCTGCGCCGCAGGACGAGGCCTTCGGCCGCATGCAGATCGCAATCGACACCACCGAGCTCGACGCACGCTACCGCTCGCGTCTGTGGCGCTTCTTCGGCATGGGCGCGATGCTCTTCGCCGCGCTGGGCACGGGCGTCGCGCTGCTGTGGCGCAGCGTGGAGAAGGAGCTCGAGCAGGCCGCGCGCACCGAGAACTTCGTCGCCGCCGTGACGCACGAACTGCGCACGCCGCTGTCCTCGATCAAGCTCCACGCAGAGATGCTGCAGGACGGTTGGACCACCGATCCGGCCAAGCAGCAGGAGTACTACAAGCGCATCGTGCGCGAAACCGAGCGGCTCTCGACCATGGTCGAGCGCGTGCTCGAGAAGGCGAAGCTCACCTCGACCACCGCGCACCCGACGCCGTGCGACCTGACCGAACTGGTCGACAACCACGTTCAGCAGCTGCTGAACTGGCGCATCACGGACGCGCCCGACCTCGAGTTCGAGCTCGCCGAGGACCTGCCGCGCGTGTGGCTGACCAAGGAGGCGCTGCACTCGATCCTGGTCAACCTGGTCGAGAACGCGCGCAAGTACGCGCCCGTCGACTTCGCCAAACCGGGCGCGACCCCCATCGTCATCGCCACGCTGGCGACCGCAGATGGACCGGCGCTCGAGGTGCGCGACCGCGGCCCCGGCGTGCCCAAGGCGCAGCGGCAGAAGATCTTCGACGCGTTCTACCGACTGGGCAGCGAGTCCACGCGCACCACGCGCGGCACGGGACTGGGGCTGCACCTCGTCTCGCTCCACGCCGCTTCGGTGGGAGCGCGCGTGCTGATCGAAGACCGCCCGGGCGGAGGTTCGACCTTCCGCGTCACCTTCAAGCCCGCGCCCGCGAACGCCTGACGCTGGGGAGCGGCACCGCGAGCCGCACGCCCGCTGCGGCGACGCGCGTGGCGCGCCGCGAAACGACTGGGGACGCGACTGGAAACGACTCGGGGCGCTGCGCCGCCTCGAGCGGCAGCGCAGCGCCCCGATTTGCGATCCGTTCGCCGCCGCAGCGGCGAGGCGTCAGCCCTGTTGGACCGGCTGCGGTCCCTGCGGCTCGTTCGAAAGCTCCGGCGGCGGGGCGTTGGGGTCCTCGCCCGTGCGACCGGGGAAGCGCAGCCCGAAGTTCCGCTCCAGTCCAGCCTGTCCCAGGAGTTCCTTCGAGAACTGATCCTGGCGCTGGCGTTGCGCGTTCGCCTGCAGCGAGCGGAAGTCCCGCGGAGCGACCTTCACTTCCGGCGCCTCGCGCACGCCGATGTAGCGCGCCACGAACACCCGGCTCTTGTCGGTCGACACGTACGGCCCCATCACCGCGTTGGGAATCGTGCTCAGCGCGGTGCGCGCACTGCCCTTGAGCTCGCGCAAGAAGTGGCGCAGGTCGTCGTCGCTAGGACCGGCGTCGTTCGGAAGCGTCGCTTGGTCGAACCAGTCGGTGCTCACCACCGCCACGCCCTGCTCCGCGGCCTTCTGCGCGAACTCTTCGCTGCTGCCCGCGATCGGCTGCGGCTGCACGCCGTTCTCCAGCGGAGGCTTGCAGGCCTCGACGAGTTGGCCCGCGCGGTCGCGCGCCAGCTTCTGGGCGCGCTCGTTCTTCCACTCGACAGCCGCGGCCTCGGCGACTTCGGCGAAGGGCGGCGGGCCCGACTCGAGGCGCTCGAGAACGCGGCCGACGAGCAGCACCTTCTCGGTCACGGCGCCGCTGATGAAGCGGTCGCCGCGCGACGCGCGCATGGCCGCGTCGGCCAGCACAGCGCCGCCGACGTCGGGGAAGCTCGACCACTCCATTTGGGTCTTGGGCGAAGTCTCGCGGATGTAGCGCAGCCCCAGCGCCGTCGCTTCGCCCGCCAGGTCCGCCAGCGCGCCGGCGTCCTGCCGGGCGCGCACGTCGCGCGCCCAATCCATGAAGGCCGCGTGCGCCAGCGCCTCGGCTTGCGCGCGCTCGGCGACCTCGTCGAAGGTGAAGTACAGGCGCTCGCGTGCGTCCGCGGCGTCGACCTTCTCCTCCGGACGACGGAAGCGCAGGTGCGCGAAGTTGGTGTGGAACTCGCGCGCCAGCGCCGCGAGGTCCGTGCCCTCGGGGCGCGGGAAGCGCGCATTCAACGCCGCGCCATCGGCGCCTTCGAAGGGGAAGTAGGCGAGTTCGAGCGACACGCGCTCGGGCTTGAACTGCGCCCCGAACAGTTGGCGCTTGCGGTTGACGTCGAGCGCGTCGTACCAAGTCGACAGGCCGGCGGCGTCCGGAAGCTCGGCGAGCACCTGCGGTTCGCTGGCGTCGGCGCGGAAGCTGGCGAACTCGAGCGAGTGCTCCTTGTGCTGCTCGCGCCACACGCGCTCGATCTCGGCCGGGTCAGGCTGCGCGACCAGATCGGCGAGCATCGACTCGTAGCGCTGCACGCGCAGCATGCGCCGCAGCGTCTCCTGGAAATCGGGCGCGGCGACTTGGCGCGCGGCGAGGATCTGTTTGAAGGTCGCGGCGTCGCCGAAGCGCTCGCGGATCATGCTGCGCAGTTCGTCGTCGGTGTATTCGATGCCCGCCTCGATGGCGAGTTCATCGAGGATCAGCGTGCGCGCGATCGACTCGTCGTCGGTCAGATCGCGCGACTGCCGGCGGTCGACGCCGAGCACCGCGTAGAAGTCCTCGAACTGCTTGCGCTCCAGGACGAAGTCCCGATAGCCGATCGAGCGCAGGCCCAGGCGCGGGTGGTTCCACTCCATGAACGGCTCGTCGGAGCTCGTGCGCTGGCGCGAGACCACGCTCTGGAACAAATCGGAGACGACGAAGATGATCAGGATGAAGATCAACAGACCGATCGTGAACAGGTAGCGCGCGCGGCTCTTGCCGCGCGGCACGTGGATCGTCTCGACTTCCTGCTCGACCTCGGGCGTCGCCGGTTGGGACTCTTGCGGTTCGTTCTTCGACATGGATGCGTTGCAACGCGCGTCGCCGCAGGCCCCCCCCTTGCATGTGGAGGGGGCACAGTGCCGTGGCCTCGGAGCGACGGCGACCGGCGCCGAGCCGGCTGCGAGCGCCCATCCGAGGCGCCCAGCGGGGCGCGCGTGTCTTTAAGTTGCGGGCTGCTGAGTCTACGGACGGCGCGCTCGCGGGCGCAATGTTGCGCGGCGCGGCTTTGGCTCGCGGACCGCCGGCCACAGCCCGAAAGGCGCACTTCCGGGCGCGCCTAAACGCGTCGGACGGCGCCAGCGGGCGCCGCATGCCGCGCGCAGCGATCCTCGACTCGCTCGGCGCTCAGTCGCGCAGCAGTTCCCCGTCGCGCGGCAGATCGTCGAGCGATCCCAGGCCGAACGAGTCGAGAAACTTCTTCGTGGTGCCGTACAGGAGCGGCCGCCCCGGGTCATCGGAACGCCCCGCGACCTTCACGAGCCCGCGGTCGACCAGCGTGCGCAGGATCGGCCCCACCTGGACGCCGCGGATGGCTTCGATCTCGCCCTTGGTGACGGGCTGGCGGTAGGCGACGATCGCCAAGGTCTCGAGCCCCGCGGGCGAGACCTTCTCGTCCTTGCGGACCTTCGAGAGGCGTCCGACGGTGTCGGCCAGCGCTTCGACGGTGTACAGCTGCCAGCCGCCGGCGATCACCCGCAGCTCCCAGGGCAGGCCGCTGGCGCTCAGTCGGCGCGCCAACGCGTCGAGCACCAGACGCACGCGCACCTGCGGCGTGCCGTCGAGCAGCGCCGCGAGCTTGGCCTCCGACAGCGGCTCGGGCGAGGCGAACAGCAGTGCAGCGACTTCGCGCTCGAGTTCCTCGTCGGAGACCTCCGCGCTGGTGCGCTCGCGATCTTCCGCGCTCGCTGCCGCGTCGGGGGCGGCGCCGTCGAGCGCCGCGGACGCCGCGGGCGCGGGCTGTCCCTCGGCCTCGCCGCCGTGAGTCTCCGCGGGTTCTGCCTCGTGAGCCGCTGCGCCGTCCAGAGCCTGCGCCGACGCGTCGGAAGCGGCGCTCAACGCGCCAACCTCGGCGCTGGAAGCGCCCTCAACGTCCGCCTCGGCCCCCTCATCGCTCCCTGCGCTCGCCATGGTTTACGCCAGCATCGCGGGCGCCTCCGCAACGGTCAAGGTCGCTTGCCGGCGACGAGCTCGAGGAACGGGCCCAGATCGAGCTGGTAGCGCCGGGTCATGGCCGCGCGCCACTGCACGTACTCGACGTTTTCGAGCGGGTCGCGCTCCAGACTGCCCTCCACGGCCGCCGCGTCGCCAGGCCAGCGCACGTCGCGCCCCTCCTCGCGCCCGTCGACCTTGAGCAGCAGCCACACCGCGCCTTGCTGGACCGGGCCGCCGATGTCCCCCACGGCGGTCGCGAACGCGACGCGCGCGAGGTCCTGGCTCTCCGAGCGGACGATGGTGACGCGCGTGTAGCCCGCCTTCTCGTCCTCGCCGTCGCCGTGCACGGCTGCGACGGCTTCGAAGCTCTTGCCCGCGCCCAACTCGCTCAGGGCGAGGTCGAGCTTCGCGCGGTCGGCGAACTCGGAGATGCGCACGCGACACAGGCCGCTCTCGAGCTCCCAGGCGCGGACGCAGCGCTCCGCCAGCAGCGACACGATGGCGTCGTTGCGCATCGACGCGCGGTACAGCGCCGGTTCGACCTCGAAGCTGCGCCGCACATGTTCGTCGAAGCTGAGCTTGGCGCCCTTGTCCGCCAGCCGCTTCTCGACCGCGGCGACAGCCTTGGCCAGCGCGCCGTCGACCAGCTGGGGATCGAGTTGCACCGCGAGCCGGTCCGCTTCGAACAGCACCATGCGCGCGAACACCATCTGCTCGATCACATCGCGCGCCGCGTTGGCGTCGGACAGCCACATGCGGCGCAGGAACTCGGCGTAGTGCAGCGGTTCGCCGCCGACGCGCCCCAGCACCGGAGCGAGGGTGTCGGCTCCCGGTTCCTGTTTCGGCGCAGCCTTCGGCGCGTTCGCGGTCTCGTCGCTCGCAGTCGCCGCGGGCGCCGCGGCGCCGGCCTGCACCGGCGGAGCGGCGGCGACTTCAGCCGACGGGCTCGCCGCGGCGTTCGAGGGCGAAGCGGCCGGCGTGTTGGTCGCGGCCGCGTCCTGCGCGCCCTCGGCGTTTTTCGCAGCCGGGCGCGGCGTCGCAACGACGCGTTCGGCCGGAAGCAGCTCCGAGCGATCGGGATTGGACGTGGCCGAGCAGCCCGCGAGTGCGAGCGCCAGGGCGACGATGGCGCGAGGGTGTCGGAGCATGGAGCGAGCGTCCATCAGCGGTACATCACGCGGCGGTACACGCCGATGTGGTGGCAGGCCGGGCACTTGGAGAGCATCACCTGGCCGCCGCTGGCGACCTGGGCGCCCTGGTTGCCGCCGCCGTTCAAGCCGCCGCGCGCGTTGACGGTCTCGCGCACGCCGCGGCCGCCGCAGTCCGAGCACTCGGTGAAGATCGGCGGCTTGAGCTGGTAGTCGCCGGAGTGTTCGACGTAGTACGCCAGCAACCACTGCGAGCGGGTGATGCTCGTCAGGCCGGCCCAGTACGCCTCGCGCTCGTTCGCCTCGTCCTCGCCGCCGGCCGCGCTCGACTGCGCCTTGCGCAGGATCTCCTGGTTCTGGAGGTAGCGCTTGACCTGCTCCTCGATCTGCTTGCGTGCCTGGTCCGCCTCGCTGGTCGGCTTGGCGGCGGCCGCGGCCTTGTCGTCGAGCCCCTTGCGCGCATCGGCCTCGCCGAGCAACCAGGTCGCCGACCCGTAGCTCGCCGAACGCCAACGTCCGCC
The DNA here is from genome assembly GCA_016795325.1 of Planctomycetota bacterium. GTDB lineage: Bacteria > Planctomycetota > UBA1135 > UBA1135 > WYBT01. The sequence goes on along the minus strand of JAEUHY010000060.1, from coordinate 58,215 downwards.
GGCACGTTCGACCCAATGGCGCTTCACGACGTCGGGCGTCGCCTCCGCGGTGATCGACTTGGCGACCTCCGCGCTCACGTTCTCGATGAGTTCGTTCTTGAGCCCCTGATCCACCCACTCGAGCGCGGCTTCGAGCGTGAAGGTGCTCTGGCGCGCCTTCTGGTCGATCAAACGCGGCAGCCAGCGGTGCCAGGCTTCCGTGACGCGCTCCTTGAGCTTGGCGTCCCGCGCCTTGATCACCTGCGCCTTCTTCTTGGTCGCATCCGTGCGCAGCGGGCTGTCTTCGAAGCTGGCGATGAATGCGTCGGCGGCGCGCACCGCGTCGTCGAAGCGGCCGCGCGCGCGCAGCGAGTCGACCTCGCGCAGCGCGTCGACCTGCGATTGCAGGCCAACCTTGGCGCGGTTGCGCTCGAGCGCCGCCGCAAGTTCGCTGACGCGGAAGCTCGCGTCGAGCGTGCGCGCCGCTTCGAGGTGCTCCACCGCGTGGGCGTAGTCGTCGATGCGCTCGCAGTAGATCGCCAGATCCCAGTTCGACTGCGGCGACGTCGCGTCGAGGTTGACCAGCTCGGCCTTGTACAGCTCGTCGCGCGTGAACAACTCGAGCGCGTTCACGGTGACCAGCGCGGGCGGCGCCTTGACCTGCAACTTGGGCACGCGGAAGGTGCTCGTCGCGGTCTTGACCAAAAACGCGTCGGGCGTTTCGTCGAGGATGCGCGCGACGAGGTCGCGCCCGTCGTGCAGGATCAGGCGCGCGGCTTCGAGCCGCACCTCCTCGCCGCTGCGATCGACGTAACCGAAGCGGTCGAGCAGTTGCTCGGAGAGCGCCGGCGCGAGGTGAGCCCACGGCAAGCGCACGCGTCCGCCGGTGTCCAGGCGCAGCACGTGCAGCGACTGCGCGTCGTGGCCGACGATCGAGCCCCACAGGATCGCTCCGTCGTGCAGCTGCAACATCGTGGCCTCGCGCGGCGCTTCCGCCTCCGCTGCCGCGCGCTCGGGCGCACGTTCTTGGGCGCGCGCGCCGAGAGCGAGGCCGCACGCGACCAAGCTCGCGCAAGTCAGATTTTGGATCGTCGACATGATGCTCGTCATTTTGCACTTCCTGGGCCCGCGGCGTCGCTTGTGGCGGGCGCGGGGCTGTTGGAGGGGGCCGGCGCTCCGCCGACCTTGGACGGATTCGCGCCCTGGGCCTGCTCGACCAGCAGGCGCCGCAGGCGTTCGCCGAAGGGAATCTCGCGCAGCATGAGCGTCTGGAACGTCTTGCTGCGCACGCGGCCGCCGGCGGTCCACTGGACCTGGATCTCGACGCGGTAACGCAGCGGTCCGCCGGCGCGGTTGTCGCTCGGATCCCCGACCGCACGCGCGCTGTAGCTGACGCCGGCGTGGCCTGGCACGGGCCGATCTTCGATCGCGATCGGCTCGCCCACGATCCAGCGCGTCGTGCCGGGCTCCTGCGTCAGCGGGAAGAGCGTTTCCTCGAGGTCCGCCACAATCGCTTCGACGCTGATGGCCGCCGCACTCTTGAGCGCAGCGCTGCGCGCCATCGCGGCGCCGAACGAGAGCAGGCCCAACACGGCGGTCATGCCCACGAGCAAGATCGCCATGGCGACGAGCACTTCGAGGATCGTGAAGCCACGCCGGGCGCGGGAGCGTGAGGAGCTCATCGGCGCCACTCCCCGCGGTGTTGTGCGATCGGCGCCTCGCGCACGAAGCGCCGTCCCCAGTGCACCATCGCGCCGCTCTCGTGCAGTGCGGCTTTGCTCCCGCGCTGCGCGCGCCGCACGCCGACGGTGGACCCCGTCACGCCGAGGATCTGCAACCACTCGGCGTCGACGCGCACGTAGGCGCCCTCTTCGGGCAGCTTCTCGGCGTTGTCGACCTCGAAGGACGAATCCTGCGGACCGAAGGAGCGCAGCACGCGCGTGCGGCGCTTGAAGTCGCTGGGCGACTCGAGTTCGAACTCCAGGCGCACGCGGCGCGGCAGCGCCGGCGTCGATGCCGTGGCCGGTGCGAACGGGCTGGTCTCGTTCCACGGATGGCGGTCGCGATCTGGCCGGCCGCGCGACCACGCGTCCCAACTGGCCGCGCAGTCCTCGGGCGAGCTGCCGATGCGCCACTCGCCGCGCAGGTCGCTGAGCGCGGTGGCGAAGCTCATCGAGAACCACAGCACGCCGCCGGTGAGCACGTGCGCCGAGCCCGGGCGCGGGCGGCCGTTCCCCGCGAAGGCGCCGTCCGCGAAGAACGACACGTCGGCGCCGCGCGCCGGTCCCCACACACGCTCGCCGCGCCACAGCAGCGACTGCGCGCGTTCGTCGAGGTTGCGCGTGCCCGGCGCTGCGGGCGTCACCGCCCACAACACTTCGAGCAGTCCCTCGCCGGGCAGCTTCGAGTCACTGCCGGCCTGCAGGCGCGCGAGTTCCGCCGGCGTGGCGTGGCGCACGAGCCGCACGCGCGCGCCGAGCGTGTCCCCCACTCCGTTGCCGTCGGTGTCGTGCAGCAGCCACTCGGCGAGCAGATCGCCGCGCGGGCCGGGCTCGAGCCCGTCGAGGTCCGCCGCCAGCAACTCGGACAGGCCGCTCGCCTGTTCGACTTCCATGCGGCGCACCTCGGACTTCTCCCACACGCCCATGAACTGATCGAGCAGCTTGAACACCGCGGCGAGCAAGATCGCCAGCAGTCCAGCCGCGAGGACGAGTTCGACGAGCGTCAGACCGCGGCGCGCGGCCGCGGTGGAGCGCGTGGACGGAAGCTTCACTCGCCCACCCTCCGCAGCACGGCGCCCGGCGCGAGGTACTCGACGCCGAACACGCGCAGGCGCGGCGTCTGCTTCCAGCCGTGCGACACGCCGCGCACGGCGTCGAACGCGCCGGGGGCGTAGCGCACGTGCGCGCGCCACTCCGCGAGGTCAGCCTGTTCGCCGATCGCGTGCCCACGCTCGCGCTCCGCGCTGGAGTCGAGCAGGCTCAGGCCCGGCGTCGTGCTCGGGTCGCCGTCCCACGGCGGCGCGGGTCGACCCGCGCGCACCAGGCGCTGGAGCACTTCGATGCGCGCCGAACCGGTCGCGGGTTCCTCCTGGCGGAAGAACGCGCTCGCGAACAGCGCCGACGGTTGGTCGACGCACAGGCCGAAGTAAGCCATTTCCGGCGCATCGGCGCGGTCCGCCCAGCGGTCCCAGTAGCGAAACGGGAACAGGATCACGGCCGCGCCCGCGGTGTGGCCCGCGGGCTGCGTGCCGAAGCGTCCGCGGAACAGGCCGCCGGCCTGCGCGTCCATCTTGCCCGCTTCACTCGAGCGGCGCGGCATCTCCAAGGCGCCGCCGACGATGCGCGTGTAGTGGATCAACTCGCGGTCGATCAACACCGTACCCTGGAACGGGAAGCCGGCGACGTCGAGCAACGTGAGCGTGCTGTCCTCGGCCGACACGTTGGCGCTCAGCGTGCTCACCAGGACGGAGTCGACGAGCGTCATCGCCTCGCCCAACTCGTGCGGCGAATCGATGCTGCCGAGCAGTCCGCGACCGCCGATCGGAATGTTGAACGTGCCGTTCGACGCGTCGAACGTGTCGTACACCATGTACTCGTCGCAGATGCGCGCGAGACCGGGCCGCTGCGGAAGGGCCGCGAGGTAGTTGACCGGGCTGCGGAACTGCCCCAGTCCCAGGCGCAGCGTCTGGGCCAGCGTGGAGATCTGCGTCGGGCCGGCGGGAGCATCGGCGGAGAGCACCAGCTGTCCGCCTTGCTCCGCGCGGCCAACCGGCGCGCCGAAGGTCGTGGCGCCGAACACGAGTTCGTCGACGACGGACGTACTGACCTGCGCGCCGCGGATGCTGGCGCCGACCGACACACGATCGACTTCACGCGGGCGTTCGCCGGTCGGGTGCTTGAGCACGCGCGCCACCAGGCGCGAGTCGAGCACGGGCGCGTTGGGGTTGGTCGCGTTCGGCGCCGTGCCGGACGGCACGGGGACCGAAGCCGGCGCGTCCAACGCGACGTACACGCTGTTCAGTTGCAGCAGCGTGAGGTCTTCGAAGGCGAAGGCGGTGGTCCCGGTCGTCGTAGCCGCCGCGGTCGCGCCGAACGGCTGCGCGAGGTTGCGTTGCCAGCCGAAGAGCGCGTGGTCGTACGGCCGATAGGAGCGGTGCACGCGCACCGGCCAGCCCGGTGACGTGCTCGACGCTTCCATCAGGAACACGCTGTCGAAGCGCCCGGGCATGCCGGTGTCGAGGCTGAAGCCGTTGTCGTACGTCGGAACGTTGGCTTGGCCCGTGTTGCGCAGCGCCATGCCGACGTCTCGCACGCGCCACACCGGCAGCACCGGCGTGTTGACTGCGTGGATGTGCGTGTGCGTGCCGAACACGCCGCGGAACTGGAAGGCGGAGCGCGCCGCGCGCGTCACGGGCCAGTTGAGGTCCTCTTCGACGCCCCAGATCGCCTGCCAATTCGCGCTCGCGCCCTGCGCGGGCTGCGCCGGCGCACTTGCGGTCGGCGCGCTCGCAGGCGCCGCAGTGTTCGGCGCGAGGATGAACGGTCCTCCACCGCCGGGCCCGCCCGGCGGCAAGGTGATCTCCGGCGTTTCGACGAGTCCGGGCAAGGTCAGCACGTTGACCAACGCCTGCAACGCGTTGCGGTCGTTGCGCACCAGGTGTCCCTGCTGGATCGAGTCGTAGCGCAGCCACTCTGTGTTCGCCGCCGGAGTGTTCGCGCCGCCCAACTGCACCAGTTCGCTCGTGCCGGGCAGCGGAATCGGGAAGCCGGTCGCGCCGCCGCCGCCGCTCTCGGGGATCGAGATCGGCGCGACGAACAGTTGCCAGTCGAGCAACTGATTGAGCGGCGTGCCGGCGACGTTCAGACCCGGCGCCCACTGGATGACGAACGCGTGCGCCTGCTGCTGGGTCAAGATCGCCGGCAGCGCGGCGCGTTGCGAGATCGTGAGGATCGCGCCGGTGCCCGACACCGTGACGGAGCTGTAGCGCACGATCTCCGCGCCCATCAGCGGCGCGCCGGTGCCGCTCACCGTGGTGGTGTAGATGATCGGCGGCTGCCCTGGCGGCCCCGCGCTGATCGTCGGCGGCTGCTTCTGGATGAGCACCGCGTACCCGCCGTCAGTGCCCTGGTTGAAGGCCGCTGCGAGCTGCGCACCCGAGACCAACGCGCCGTCGACGGGCTCGAGTTGCAGCGCGTTGATCGACGAGTTGCCCTCCAGCCCGACGCCCAGCGTGAACGGCAGGCCCTGCACCGCGATCTGGTCGCCGTTGCCGCTCGCCGGCGCCGCGACGCGCCCGACCGTCCACAGACCCAGCGGCGCACGCAGGTTGCCGCCGCCGCTGGGCACGTTCGACATGAGCGGATCGGCGTAGCCGTAGAGGTGGACCGCGACGCCGCTGGCGTGGCTCAAGCGCGTGCTCTGCAGCAGCCCGAGTTCGGCGACGCCGTTCGCCGTCGGCGCGCCGTTGATCTGGAACGGAACCCGCGCAAGGCGGCCGCCGAACTGCTGGTTGGCGTCCCAGCGCGCTTCGAAGGTGCGCGGACCGCTGATCGTGGCCTCGATGAGCTCGTTGCCGATGCGCAGCACCACCGGCGAACCGGTCGCGCCGAAGCCTTCGGTGCTCTCTACGTTGATCGTCGTCGCCGTGTCGCTCAAGGCCGACGCGAGCCGGGTCATGCCCAGCGTCCGCACGCCGATCGAACGGCCGTCGATCTGCAGCGCAATCTGGTTCGCGCGCGTGCCGCGCACATCGACCGCGATGTGCGTCCAGGTGTTCGCCGGCAAACCCGGATCGTCGCCGGTCGCGCCGAGCGCGTAGCGCGCTTCACCGGCCTCGACGAAACCCGCGGTGCCGCTGTGGTCTCCGGTGGCGTCGAACACGCGCAGCACGAGGTCCGTGCCGTCGAACTCGAGGGCGACACGGTCGAGCTCGAGCGAGCTGCGCCCCACGTCGAACAGCGTCTGTCCCGCGCTCAGCGCCTGCGGCTTGAACCAACCCGAGAAGTGGAACGCGCCGAGCAAAGCCGGCTGGGCGGTGGAGTTGACCCAGGCGACATCGCTGGCGTTGGCGTTCTTGACGATCGTGCCGTCGGGCAGGAAGCGGCCCTCGGGATCGCGCGTCTCGTGGTCGAAGTGCATCACGTTGCGCACGCCCAGGCCGACGTTGTCCGGAACGCGGCTGGGCCACAGCGCGGCCCAACCATCGTCCTCGCGCGAAGCGGCGATCGGATCTCCCGAGGGGAGCGCGCTGGGGTCGGGCGTCGCGGCCGTTCCGGTGGCGCCGGCGGCCGGAGTCGCGCTGCCGCCGCCGAACAGCAGCTGTCCGTTCGCGCCCAGGTGCGCGAGCAAGCGCGAAGGCGGCGTGGCGACGCCCTGCGCCCCAGGACCCAGATTCACCGCGGGGAAATAACCGTCGCGGCGCGAGGTCGCGTTCGGCCCCGTGGCCCACCAGGGCGCGTTGAGATCCAGGCGCGCGGCCTCGTCGAAGTCTTCCTGACGGGCCCAGACCTGCATCAACTCGCGCTGCGGCGTGACGAGCTCGACCTGCTCGCGCAGCGCGCGCGCCCGCTCGACGCCGCTCGGCGCGTTGACCAATGCGCGCGCATGGATGCGGTACACGTCGCGCGTCGTGAAGCACAACGGCATCGTCGAGTACGCGAGCAGACTGTCGTTCGAGTTGAGCGCGTTGGCGTGCAGAGCCACGGCGTCCCACGGATCGATCAGGCGTCCACCCTGCGCCAGCGCGTCCGGCACGACCGACGCGCCCGGCGGCAACTTGGCGAGCCCCGCGGCCGGCAGCACGATCCGCTGCACGAAATCCTCGAAGCCGTCGAAGGGGCGCGACTCGATCACCAGCTGCGCCAAGGCCTTCGCTTCGTCGCGCGTGATGCGGTCGTTGATGCGCCGGATCGCGAGGTTGGAGAACAGCGCCGTGAGCACCGCTTCACTCGCGGTGTTGACGTTGACCGGCCGGCGCACCAGCGCCTGGATCTGCGCCTGGCCGACGAAGTAGCTGTTGTCGAGCACCTCGGAGAGGTACACGGCCGCGACGTCGACACGTTGCACGATGCCGAGCTCGACCGTCTGGCCGTCGGTGATGCGCACCGTCGTGCCGGGCGAGAACCAGCGCGTTTCTTCGACCTCGATGCGGCAGGTCTTTCCGCCTTCGATCGGCGTGAGCACCCGCACCGGGCGCTGCCACTGACGTCCGGCGCGCACGCCCGAATACACCGAGCCGTAGCGCAGGAACGGCGCGATGAAGTTCTCGACCGCCGCGCGCCGCTCCTCGGCGCGCAGCGCATCGAGATCGGCCTTGGGATCTTCGTCGGCGCGCTGCTGTGCGACAAAATCGGCGGCCGCGTCGAGTCCGAGCGCCAGTTGCGCGCAGTCGCGCAGTTGCTCGGGCGCGTCGAAGGCCCGCGTCACTCCGTCGGGGGTCTCGTTGCGCCACAAGACCGGCGCGAACGCCCGTTGTTCGATCACCACCGTGCCCGCGACGTGCGACTTCGAAGGCTGCGGACCGCACGGAATCGCCGTGCCCTCGTCGTCCTTGCGGCCGCCGATGCCGCGCACGAGCTTCTTGAAGTGCTGCGGGTCGAGCTGCGAATAGCCGATCAACTCGTCTTCGACCCACAAGAATCCCGCGGGCGGAAAGCCGTAGGTCGAGCTGACCGTGATCTCGCCGGTTTCGTTGTCCTTGAGCGGTTCGACCAAGCGCGCGGTCACGCCGAGCAGGTTGGCGAACAGCTGCGGCGGCGCGCTGTTGAGGTCGATCGAGGCGGCGACGTCGTCGACCTCGGCGCCGAACATCACGCCGCGGTCGTTGCCCGCGTCGAGGAACGAACGCTCGAGCGGCTCGAATTCGAACAGCTCCGCTTCGTCGTCGAAGTACGGCGACGCATCGAGCGCGATGTGCGACTGGCCCAGCTGCGAACGCGCGTTGCGGATCGCCGAGTCGAGCGCCAAACGCGCCTGTGCACGATCAGCCAGTTGCGTACTCGCCTTCGACGTGTTGCGCGCCGTCATCAGGAACGGCGCACACAGCACCAGCAGTGCGAGCAACACCAAGAGCACGGTGAGCAACGCGAAAGCGCTGCGTTGGTTGGCGGAGCGCAGCTTCATTCGACCGTCCCGTACATGCCCACACGGATCGTGCGCACCACGCCGTCCGGCTCGAACACCAGGCGCACCTCGAGCGGATCGGAGTGCTGAGCGCGGTCGAGCGCGCCGCTCGCGTCGAAGTTGATCGACTGGGGACACTCGGGCGCAAGCCGCACGCCCTCGGGGAGCTTCGCCTGTTCGCTCGCGCTCACCGCGGCGATCACCAGCGCGTCGAGCGCGCCGACGAAGCCCGAGCGCTCGTCGCCGAGCGCGAGGTCGTCGCCCACGGGCCACACCGGCGCCTCCGCTTGCGCGCGCGCGACTTCGAGGCCGTCGACCTCGAGCACGAAACGCTGGCCGTCGTAGTCCAGGCACACGCGCCGCCAACGCGAGTTGTCGAGCTGCACCGGCGGCGCGTCGAGCACGATCTTGCCGCCCTTCAACTTCGCGCCCGTCGCGTCGACCGCTTCCTGCGTGAACCAGGCGCGCAGCGCGCCGCGCGAGCCGGCATCGAGGCCGATCGAATCGCCCAGGCGCAGCACGCGGCCCGCGCCGTCGTCTTCGACGCGCAGCGCCAGTTCGATGCGAAAGCCGTCGTGGAAGTCGAAGTTCGGCAGCGCGTGCACGGGGAACAGCGCCTTCGCCTGCGAGCCGCGCGCGAAGCCGAGCGCCTTGCCGACGAAACCGTCGTCGACGAGCGCGGCGCCGCCCGCCGAGCCGTCGATCTCGAACGCGCCTTGCAGCGTGGGCACGCTCTCGAAGTGCCACGTTCCGACGACCTCGAGCGCACGCGCGGTGAGCACGCCGCGTTCGACGTCCAGGCGCACTCCCGCGCCGGCGCCGCGCGCCAAGGCCGCATTGCGCGCCGAACGGATCACGTTCTGCACAAGGCCCACCGCCGCGCGTTCGCCGAGGTTGATCGACGAGAGCAGTCCGACGCCCGCGCCGAGCAGCACGCCGAGCAGGCCCATCACGAGCAGCAACTCGAGCAGCGTGAGGCCCGCCCGCTCGAGATGGGAACGCGACGCCGCGCCGCGCTTCGCTCGCTGGCCGAACGGCGCCACGGCGCTAGTCCTTCTCCATGGCGACGCGGTCGGGCTTGATCGGAACGTCGTCTTCCGTGCCGAACTCGCCGTCGGGGCCAGCCGAAATCAGCTGGAATCCGCGCGGTTCGAAGTAGCGCTGGGTCTTGGCGTTCTTGAGCGCGCGCGCCGTGCTCGTGATCGTCTCACCGGTGGCCGGATCGAGCGTCAGATACTGGTCCTCGCGCGCGTAGTCGCGGTTGTGGAAGTACGCGTACGGATTGCCCCACTGGTCGCACAGCTCGAACAGCGAGAGCGAGCTGAAGCCGTTCACGCGCCGCGCCATCGAATCGTTGTCGACGTTGCCGAGAAGCTCGTCGAACTTGCCGTCGCCGGCCGCCTTCTCGGCGCACAACGTCAAGTACAGGCACTCCGAACCGAGGTTCGTGTTGTTCGGCGGATCGCCCCATTCGCCGCCGAAGTTCGAACGCGGGTAATCACCCGTGTCATCGACGTGCTCGGAGATCGCGAGCACGATTTGCTGGCCCTTAGTGCGCGTGACCTCGATGTCCATCAACTTCGACGCGCCGCCGAGGTTGGTGACCAGGAAGTAGGCCAGCACGGACAGGATCACGATCACGGCGAGGAGCTCGATGAGCGTGAAGCCGCGCCGCGCGCGCGTGGTTTGGACGAAGTCGTTCATCGGCTCTGGTGGGTTGAGCCGAAAGTCCGCCGCAGATGTCGGGTGAATCGGCGCTCCCTGCGAGGCGCGAGGATTCCAGGCGACCTGGCTAGGTCGCCGAACCGCAGCAACGCCGCAGGGGGCGGCGAGGCGCCTGAGATATGCGGCGAAATTTTGGCTCAACCCACTAACTCCTTGTCGCTGGTCAGCGCCTAATGGTCAGCGCTTGATGCGCCGGATCACGTCGACGTTGTCGAGCGTGACCTTGCCCGGTAGTCCCGTCTGCCCTTCCACGAACACGCCGACGCGCACGGGCGCGCCGCTCGCCGCGGACAAACGCGGCAACTTGATGCCTTCGCGGATCGGCACGCCGTCGATCAAGAGCCGTCCGGTCGCGAGGTTGCCCTCGCCGACGCGCTCGATGCGCAGGCGCACGGTGCGGCCGGCGGGCCACCACGCCGCGCCCGCCGCGGGCACGTCTTCCCAGTTCTCGTCGGCCGTCGCAGTGTCCATCACGAGCACGACGAGGCCGCCGTCGCGACGGCGCGCGATGCCGATCTTGCTCTGCGTCTGCAGGCCTCCCGCGCCGGCGCGACGCTCCTTGGAGAGGAACACGCCGACCTTCGCGTTCGAATCCGTGGCGACGGTCACGTCGGCCTCGAAGCTCACGAACTCGGCGGCGTTGTACTCCTGGAACACGCGCACCGCGCCGTTCTGGCTGAACACGCCGTCGATGCGCAACGCGCCCTCTTGCAGCGTGACTGCCGGGCCGGCGGACTCCTCCGTCTCCCAACCGTTCTTGAGCTGCGAGCGCTCGAACACGTCGCTCCACTGGAACAGCGTCTCGTGCTCGGCGATGCGCTCCATCTGGCCGCGCGCGAAGGCGCGGAAGGGATCGTTCTCGGGCAGCGAACGCCGCACGTCGTTGAGCTCGGCGAACTGCGTGATGGCCTTCTGCGTGTCGCCGCCGCGGTAGGTGTGCCAGGCCTGCGCCACACGCGCGAGCGGCTGCAACGCGTCCACGGCCAAGGCCGCTTCGAAGGCGCCGCGCGCGCCGTCGCGGTCGCCGAGCAACAGCAGGTTGATGCTGCGCAACGCGTGCACTCCAGCGCGCTTGTCGTCCAACGACAGCGCACGTTCGAAGTAACGCTCCGCTGCCGCGCCATCGCCGGTGCGCAGGCTCAGCTCGCCCAGCGCCGCCAAGGCGTCGGGGAAGTCGAGCTCGCGGTCGAGCGCGGCGACGAACGCTTCACGGGCCGCGGCGTAGTCTTCGCGTTGCGCGAGCAGCCGCCCGTGCTGGAAGAGCACCCACGGATCGGTCGGATCCGCTTCGCGCGCGCGTTCGATCCAACGCAGCGCCTCTTCGCCGTTGCCGGTGAGCTCGGCGAGCCAGCTCATCGCGCGCCAGGCCTGGCTGGCGCGCAGCGGGTCAGCGCCCGCCGCGAGCGCGAGCGCGTCGCGCGCCGCCGTCCAGTTGCGCGCTTCCAGCTCGAGCAGTGCGCGCGCCATGAGCAAGTCGAAGTTCGCCGCTTGCTCGCCGCCCAGCGACTTCGCCGGGCTCGCGCCCAGCCGCTGGCACTGCAGTCGTCCGGCGATCGCATGCGGCGTGCCCGGCTCGGCCTGCAACGCCTTCTCGAACATCGCGGCCGCTTCGTCGATCGAGCCGACCGCCAGGAGTCCGGAGGCGAACTCCGTGCGGATCGCCGCGCGCGTGCGCGCCTGGTTCGCCTCGCGCGGTTCGTTCTCGAACGCGGCGCGCAGGTGCGGCAGCGCCTCGTCGTACTCGCCCGCTTCGAAGAGGAAGCGCCCGAAGGCGCGCTGCACGCGCCACGAGGCCTTGCCTCCGCGCGACTCGGCGGCGAGGAAGCGCTCGCGCGCGCTGTCGAACAGCCGCACGCGAGCTTCGAGCTCGGCCAGCGCGACATGCACCTCGGGTCGGTGGTCCAGGCGGGTGAGCAGGTCGGTGTAGACCGCGAAGGCCTTGTCGAACTGGAAACCCGCTTCGTAGCAACGCCCCAGACCCAGGCTCGCGGCCGGATCTTGCGGGTCGACGCTCTGCGCGCGTTGGAACAGCTCTTCGGCGATGGCGAGCGCCTCGCGGGCCTCGAAGCGCGCGTCGATGCACTCGTGCGCCAGCGCGAGCAACTCGGCGTACTGGCTCGGTCCGATGGCGCCGCTCAACGCACGCCGCCGCACGTTGATCCGGTTGGCGACCGTGTCCGCGAACGCGAAGTCGCGCACGCGATCGCGCGCGTAGGCCACGGGCTTCTGGCCCGGGAACTTCTCCTTGCCGCTGAACGGATCGATCTGCACGAACAGCACCGCTTCTTCGGGCCGCTGCGCCAGCGCGAAGCGGTCGGGGTTGCGGATCTGCCCGAAGAGCGTCTCGGTCTCGCCCAGGCGCAGGGAGTCGTAGAGCTTCGCGTAGCTCGCCAAACGCTCCGCGCGCTCTTCGGGACTCTCGTCGACCGGAGCCCGCGGCGCGCCCGCTGCGGCCGTTTCGAGCAGTTCGAGCAAGCTCGCACCCTGGCCGCTGGAGAGTGCCTCGAGTTCGCTCTCGGCGTCGCCGCCGGTTTCCTCGGAGAAGAACAGGCCGCTCACCGGCGGCGCGACCGGATTGACCTCGGAGCGCAGCAACTTGCCGTACAGCCGCGCGTCGAGCGCGGGCGTGGCCGGCGGGCGCAGCGCCGCGAGCGGCGGCAACGGCGGCAGTTGGAGTTCGAGCGGCGGCAACGGGCGCGTGTCGGTGGGCTGCGAGAACACGTCGCGGTCGAGTTGCTCGAGCGCGCGCGCGCGCGGCAGCGCCACGCTCGTGTCGGGCGTGCGGAACTCCTCGAACTTCGGCGGCTCACCGGAGCTCTTCCCGCCGCGGGGCGTCGCCCGCGACGCCGGCGCGCCCATGAAGTACAGCGCGGCGAGCACGATCGCCGTGCCGCCGAAGACCACGTGTTCCTTGCGGACGGAATCGAGCGCGCTCACGGGGCGGTCTCCGTTTCGGGCAGCAGGCCGACCGCCCCGACGTGGGCGACCGCCAACACCAACTCGAGCTTGACGTGCTCGTTCTTCTGGCGCGCGGACTCGATGTCGCAGCGCTCGACGAGCAACGTGCGCGCCGCGCCTTGCGGACCGCTGTCCTGGAGCGCGGCCAGCAACCTGGCGAGCGGCAGCGCCGGCCCGCTCAGGCGCACCTCGATCAAGGTCTTCTCGATGTCGTTGAAGGGCCTGCCGCCGAGCAGCCGCGGGTCGAGCTTGACGCGCAACTGTTCGATGCGCGACGCGCCGCAGCGCGCGGCGCTGCGCACGAGTTGATCGATCGCGTCGAGCGCCTCGAGGTAGCGCTGGAGTTCGACGTCCTTGGTCGGCGCGATCGCCGGCATGCCCAGATCGAGCGGCAGCGCCAGTCCCGAGCGGCTCGCGAGCCGCTTGAGCTCGTCGCGCGTGCGCTCGAGCACGCTGAAGTAGCGGCTCGTCGCCGGCTGGCCCTTCTCGAGGCGGAACTCGGGGCGCGCCGCGAATTCGATCGCGCCGCGCAGCGTTTGGCAGGCGCCGGAGAGCGCCTCTTGCTGCGCGCGCGCTCGCTCGAGGTCCGCGGCGGCGAACATCGGTTGGCGCAGCTCGGACTCGCGCCGCGTCTTGTTGGCGCGCGTCGTGCGCAGCTCGGCGCCGTACGACGCGTCGATCGCGTACCACGCGACCAGGAAGGTGGCCGCTCCGACCCCCACCGCGGTCAGGAAGCGTTTGTTCTCTTGCCAGTAGTTGTTCAGGTCCATGCGAACGGTGGCGTCACTGCGCGGTGGGAGCGGCCGCTGCGTCGGCGGGGGCCGGCGGCGCGAAAAGCGTGAAGTCGAGCGTGAACTTGTCGCCGGAGGCGCCGGGCCTCCAGGCGAGCGCAGCGTTGGGGAAACGCTTGTGCAGGCGCTCGACGTAGCCGTCGAGGGCCGCGGAGATCGATTCGATGCCTTCGCGCGCGCGGCCGTTGATGCGCACCATCGGCCGTTCCTCGCCGCGCTTGATGCGCATCTGTTCGTCGAAGCGCCACTCGCTGGCCATGCTCTCAACCCAGAAGCCGTCGGGCAGCTCGGCTTCGATCTGCTCGACCAGCGATGCGAGCTGCGCGCCCGAGCCGGCGACGGCTTGCAACTTGGACGCGTCGACGGCGAGCGCGGCGGCCTGCTTGAGGTGCTCCTCGGTCTTGCGATGAGTTTCACGTCCGCGGCGCAAGCGCGAGTCCAGGCTTGCAAGTTCGGTCTTGGCGGCGTCGAGCGCGGTCTTGTTCGAGTACGCGCTCCAGCCGAGGAAGGCGAGCGCGGCGACACCCGCGGCGAGCGCCCAAACCGTGCCGCCGACGAACTCGCGGCGCGCGCGCAACTTGGCGGGCAGGATCTCGATGCCGTAGGCGTCGGGATCGGAGGCCATCGTCGCCAGACCGAGCGCCACGACGGCTTCGAGCTTGTATTCCTCGAGCTTTTCCGCGGCTTCGGGCGCGAGCGAGCTGGTGTCGACGACGCGGAAGGCGTCGAACGGCTCGACCGGCACGCCTAAACCAGAAGAGAGGTACTTGGGCAGACCGGCGAGCGCAGCGCCGCCGCCGCACAGCAGCACGCGGTCGACGCGCAGGTTGGAGATCTTCACCTGCGACTTGCAGAACATCACCGTCGACTGCAGCAGCGACAGCAATTGGCCGCCTGCGGCGAGCGCAGCGCGACTGGCCTTCTCCTGATCGGCGCTGCGGTGGCGCGCGCCGGGCTCGAGCGTCGCCAGGTCGATCTTGAGCTCCTCGGCGCGCTGCGCCGAGACGCCGAAGCGCTCGGCGATCGCGTCGTCGAACAACCGACCTCCGCCGGTCAGGTTGCGCGCGAAGAGCAGGTCGGGTCCGCGCACCAGGATCACGTCGAGGTTCTCGTGCCCGATGTTCGCGATCAGCACGGTCTCGTCTTCGACCACGCCGAAGTGCGTCCAAGCGTTGTAGAGCGCGACGGCGCACGGACTGAAGGCGTCGAGCGTGCCGCCCGCGCCGGCGAGTCCGGTCTGGTGTTCTTCGAGGAGCGACTCGCGCGCCAGCGCGAGCAGCACGATGTCCTCGTCCTCGATCTCCGGCATCGCCGGCAGCAGGTTGAAGTCGGAGGCGACGGCGGCGCCGGACGAACCACCGACCTCTTCCACCTCGAAGCGCATCAGCTTGCGCAGCTGCCAGTCGGGCACGCGCGGCACGCGCGTGTAGCGCATGTTCACATCGCGACCGGTCAACCCGACGCGCGCGAGTCCGAGCTTGAAGCCCGCCTCGGCGGAACTCCAGGCCTGCGCGATCGAGCCCGACGAGTGCGGCGCGACCGCGAAGTCGCTGAGCACGAACTTGCCGCCCTTGTACTGGCCGCGCACGTACTTGTTCGTGCGCGAACCGATGTCGACTCCAGTTGCAACGCGCGCCATCAGCGACCTCCGCCCTGCGCGCCCGCCTCGGCGGAACGCTGTTCGAGAACTTCGCGAACGCGCTGCGCCAGCCGCTCGCTGTTGGATGCCGCCAACGCTGCGGCGATGCTCTGCAGGCGCGCGCGCTCGTGGCGCTTCAGGTCCGCCTCGAGCACTTCGAGCTCGCGGCTGACCTCGTCCACGATCGAGCGCGCGCCGGCCTCGATTTCGCCGCCCGCGAAGCGCTGCGCGATCGACTGCGCTTGCGCGCGACTCTGGCGGTACAGCTCGACCAGCCGGAAGAAGCGCGCGCGCTCGAGTTCGGCGCGCAGCGCCCGCAGTTCGCCGAGGCCCAACTCGGCCAGTCGCGCGCGTGCTGCATCCGCTTCGGCCAGCAGTTCGCTGTCGAAAGGCGCCTCGTCGCGCAGTCGGTTCCACAGCGCGATGGCCGCGCCGTACTCGGACTTGCGATCGGCTTCGCGCGCCTCGCGGGCCAGCGAAAGCGCCGCCTCGCGCTCGGCCTTGAAGCTGGTCTGCACGCTCAGCGCGCGCGCGGCGCCGAGTTGAACCTCGAGCCGCAGGCCGGCGCCTTCCGCGCGGCTGGTGACGCGCACCGGCGCTTCGAAGCGCAGCGCGACGAGGTCCTTGCCGGCCCCGAGCACGACACGGGTGACGTTCTCGCGCTCGAAGGACGACTCGTGCGTGCGGTAGCCGCCCTGGCCGAGCGTCGCGGGCGCCGAGGTGGTGAGCACGCCGTCGGCGCGCACGCTCAGCAAGCGGCCGCCGCCCTCGCCGAGCGCCAGCGCGAAACCCACGTCGGACGTCGACACGGCCAGCGCGGCGCGCTCGCCATCGGCTTCGCGCACGTGCAAGTCGGACAGCAGGGTGCGCTCGATCTTGAACAGCACGGCCGCCGTCGCCGGCGCGCCGAGCGGCACGAACTGGAAGCTGTCGAGCGCCAGCGCGCCAGCGGAGTCTGCGCGGCTGAGCAGCACGACGTCGTCGACGTCGACGCGCCCCTCGCCGGCGCCCGCACGCGCCGCGAGCAGCACGCTCACGCGGTCGAAGCCGGCCGGCACGGCGCAGGTCCACTCCAGCGGCTGGAACTCGTCCGCACCCGAGAGCGGCGCGGACCAGGCGCTCGTGCGCGCGGCCGCGTCGGTGCTCGACTCGAACTCCAAACCGACGCGCGCCGCGGCGCCGCCGTTCGTGCGCACCTGGGCCGCGAGCGCGAACCCCTTGGCGCCGGACAGCGGGAAGGCCTTCGAACGCGCCAGGGCGGCTTGGCCGCCGGCAAGCAGCGCCCCCAGGCCATCGACTCCCGAGTAGCGCGAGCCGGCTTCGACGCTGAACACGGCCGCTGCGCCCGCGTCGTTGTTCCAGGGCGAGTCCTCGCCGTCGAGCGCGACGTCCTCGAAGGAGAACGACGCGCCGAGCAGGTTGCCGGGCGTGGCGCTGACTTCGCGGACCGTGGCCGCGCCCGTGCTCGCCTGCTGCGAGTTGATCCACCACCAGCCGCCGCCGCCGATCCCGGCCGCCGCCAGCATGCCGCCCAGGCCCACCCACGAGAGCTTGCTCGAGCGCGCCACCTTGTCGGCGCTGATCGTGCGCACCGCATCCGAGGATTCACGCTCGGGCGCTGCGGCGCGCGGCGCGCTGGCCCGCGTGGCCACGTCGGGCGCCTCCAGATCGATCTCGTCGCTCTCGGCGTCCTCGGCGCCGGGCTCTGCGGCGCGCGGCGCGGCGGCCGCAGGTTCGGGCCGGTCGAGGTCGAGGAACGTGGCCCCGACGTTGCCGAGCAGGATCTGGTCGCCGTGCTCGAGCGCGCGCTCGGACACGCGCACGCCCGCCACTTTGGTGCCGTTCGTGGAACCCAGGTCGCGCAGCAGCACCCGCGCTCCGTCCAGGACGAACTCTGCGTGGCGACCGGACACCGAGGAGTCGAGCAACTGGACGCTGTTGCCGGGTTTGCGCCCGACCGTCACGCCCGCGTTGGACAGGGCGACCTTCTCACCCTTGCGCTCGCCAGTGTCGAAGCGGAGGGCGTAGCGGGATTGCATGAGGCTCGTGGAGGAAGCGCCGGGGGCGGCGCCGGGTCAGTGGAACTTCGGAGCGGTGTGCCAAATCGCGTCAGAGGCGCCGCAGCAGACCGCGAGGCGTGCAACCTCGCCGCCCGGCCCGCGTTCCGGCGTTTGAGGGACCAACGGCGCGCCGCTACGCGAGCGCACGCCCCCAGAGCCCATTCCGCCGCGTCGAGCGCGCCGCGTCGCAGCCGAAACTGCTCCCGAAGTACCCGAGGGCCCAGGGGCAGTAACCAAAAGCGTGCGACTTCGCTCGGACGTCGGCGAATCGTAGCGGGCGAAACCGATCCGAGGAAGCGTGCAACTTGGCGTCGCGGGCGCTGCGCCTTGCGCTCGCCAGCGGCGCTTCCACAATCGCGCGCATGGCGACGCACAGGGAACCGGAGTCGGCGTGGCGCGCGCGTCGCATGTTCTGGTTGGCGACGACGCCCGAGTCGGGGGAGGTGCAACTCGAACCCGCCGACGAACAGCACCTGCTGCGCGTCCTTCGCGCGCGACCGGGTGAGCGCATCGCCGGGCTGGACGGCTCGGGAACGGCGTGGCCGCTCGTGGTCGAGTCGGTCGACAAACACGGAGTGAGCGTGCGCCTCGACGGTGAGGCGCGCCACGAAGCCGAGGCGGGCGCCGCGGGCGCGCGCGTGCCGTGGATCGAGCTCGCGATCGCCTGGCCGCGTCCGCAGGTCGGCGAGGACATGCTCGACGGGCTGGTGCAACTGGGCTGCGCGCGCGTCACGGCGCTCGTCAGTGGTCGCAGCCAGGAGTGGAGCCGCGACTGGACGCCGGCGCGCCGCGAGCGGCTCGAGCGTGTGGTCCGCGAGGCAAGCAAACAGTCGCGCCGCCTGTGGCGCATCGAACTGGGCGGTCCGCTCGAGTTGGAGAGCTGGCTCGCCGAGCGCACATCGGGCGCCGAGAGTGGAACGTGCGCCGTGCTCGACCCACGTGCCGAACGCCTCCTCGCGCCCTGGGTTCGCGAGCAGCGCGCGCAGCGTCCCGACGTGCGGCTGAGCTTGGTCGTCGGCCCGGAGGGCGGCTGGTCCGCCGAGGAGCGCGCCGCCCTCGCGGCCCGCGGCCTGCCCGAGTTGGCGCTGGCGGGCCATGTGCTGCGCACCGAACTCGCCGCGCAGAGCGCCGCAGCGATCGCCCTTCAACCGTAACCGCGCCTGAGATCAGCGGGGCGGTGAGCGGGGCGTAGCGTGAGACGGCCCCACGTCGGAAGCAGGCGCTGCCCGATTTCCGACAGCCCCGGAGCACGGCCGCGCCCGTTCGACGCCGCCAGCGAGAGTGCGCACACTCGAGTCGCTCTCGAGCCACGCTCGCGTCGCCCCCCAGTCGCGCAGACCTGCGCACCCGAGCGCTGGCGCGCGCCTCACCAGCTGACCCGCTCGCGCAGGGACACGAAGGACTGCTCCCCCACGACGACGTGGTCGAGCAATCCGATGCCCAGCGTGCGCCCGACGGCTGCGAGCCGGCGCGTGACCTCCACGTCCTCGGCGCTGGGCTCGGGATCGCCGCTGGGGTGGTTGTGGACACACACCAGCGCCGCGGCGCTCGTGCGCACCGCGAGTCGGAACACCTCGCGCGGATGCACGATCGAGCTGCTCAGCGTGCCGACGCTCACGACCACGTTCTGCTTCACGCGGTGCTTGGCATCGAGGGTCAGCACGCGGAAGTGCTCGTTTTCCAGGCCGACGAACAGCGGTGCGCACAGCTCGTAGGCGTCGCGCGCGCAGCGCACCGCCGCCAGCCGCTCGCGCGGCGGAGACAAGCTGCGCCGCGCCAACTCGAGCGCCGCGGCGAGCCGCAGCGCCGCCCGCGCCGACAGCCCCAGCCCGCTGCGCAGTTCGGCCGGTGAGCGCCGCAGCCAGTCGCTGGCCTGGAGCAACTCGGCGCCGAGCTTCCCCTCGTCCAACGCGGCGCCGGCGGCGAGTTCGAGCAGCTCCCGGTCGCTGGCGCCGGACACGCGGTCGACCGGCACGCTCCCGCGGCGGTGCTCAGGCGCTGTTGCACGGACCATGAACCTGCGGACGAACGACGTGGCGCGCGGTGGCGCGCTCGAGCGCAATTCCGCGAACGCAAGGCGATCCAGCCCTGGCCGCCACACGCACAAACCGCCGCCCGCGGCATTCCCAAAGCGGGGACGGCGCTTTGCAAAACTGAACAATCCAGAGAGAAAGCGGAGCAGCGGGTTGGAAATCGCGCCGATGGCCCAAGTTGGCTGAGAACCGTCCCCCCTGCCCGCAAGCAAGCGAGTCGAACGAACATGGCAACTGTCCTGTGGATCACTGGCGCCAGCCTGCTGTGCGTCTGGATCGTCGAGACGGCCCTGGTCGTTCTCTCCTACCGCTTCGGCGCCGGCGGCGACGATCGCAGCTGACGCAGCGCGAACGGCGCGTCGATCCTCGCGCGTGGCCCGGTTGGAGGAGCCCGGTCAGCGCACAGGTCGACGCACGCGCACGCTGCGGACGACTCGGCTTGGATCCGTGGCCGCACCTCACCCCGAGCGGACACGGCTCGGCGCAAACGCGCCGCGAAGAAGGTTCGGGGAGCGAGGCGGGTTCGGCTTCGAACACGTCTGCGCCGCGTGGATCCTGACCGCGACGGCGCCTACCGGCGGGCGACGGTGCTCCTGACACCGCCGCCCGCTCTGTTTGCAGCTCGCCCCGCGCGGGTCAGAGCCCGGCGCGGAACAGCGCCTCGGCTTCGGCGAGCCGCAGCCGCGTCCAGGACTGAAAGGTCGCGTCGACCGACTCGCCGCGTTTGCAGCCGGCGACCAGCGCGAGCAACACGCCGCGGCCGTGCTGCTCGTCGAGGTAGGCGCAAAAGGCGAGCGACTGCGCGTAGGCGCGGGTCACGGTGGCCGTGTCGGGCAGGCTGGTGAGCGAACCGCGCAGGCTGGAGAGCTCGATCCAAGGCTGTCCGCGCAACGCGCTGCGCGCGCGGCGCAGGTCTTCGGCGGGCGCGCGCTGCAACCACTGCGCGAGCCCTTCATTCAGCCATCCCGGCACGTCGCGCCCGCCCGCCTCGCGCACGAAGGCGTGGATCAACTCGTGGCGCAGCAACTCGTCGAAGGTCGCCCCCAGGGCGCGCTCCTCGGCCACCGGCGCGCGGATGACTCCGTCGTAGGAGGCGCCGGCCCACTCGGCGAGGCCGGTGATGTTCGCGAACTCGGCCGGGCGGTACAGCGAGACCGGAATGCGCGCGCGTTCGCCGGGGCGCACATCGAAGATCCGCGCCAATTCGACGTAGTGCAGCTCGAGCGCCGCGAGCAGGTCGGCGCTCTGGTCGACCAGGCCCTCGCGCCAGACCTCGTAGGCGAGCTCGAAGTGCGTCGACTGGACGCGGTGGAACTCGCTCTCGGTGGCCAGTTCCTTGCGCCAGCGCTCGAGCAGCTGCGCCAGATCGCTGCGCTCGGGCGCGAGCTGCACGGCGCGCTCGAGCAACTCGACGCAGCGCTTGCAGGGCCGTTCGAGTTCGTGGTCGCGGACCGCGAGGCGCGCCAACGCTTCGGCCAGGTTGCGAGCGAACACGCGCTCGTCACTCGCGCCCGCGTGGCACTGCTCGAACAACTCGACCGCGCGCTCGAGTTCGCCGCGCTCGAGCGCCGCGACCGCCTCGTTGTTGAGCTCAGCCCAGGGCGAGCTGGGCGGCGCCTGCGCCGTGGCGCGGCGCACGTTCGCCGCAGGCGCACTCGGCACAACTTCGCGGCGCTCCGCACCACGCGTCGGCACTTCGGCGTCAGCGGTTGGCGCCTGCGGAACAGGGCTCTGTGGAGCGCGCTGCGGCCACAGCTTCCACACGAGCACGCCGGCGAGCGCCGCGGCGGCGGCGAATGCGAGCGCGCGCTTCACGCCGGCGTCGCTCCAGCGCGAACGAACCGCTCGCGCGTGTCCGTCGACCCCATCGCGCGCACCGCTAGCGCCGACGCTGCGCCTTGGCGCGGATCTGGCTCTCGAAGTCGAGCTCGTCGCGCCCTTCGATCTGCGAACGCACGTCGCCGATCAGCTCCTGCCAGTTCTGGTACCGGGCCTCCGCATCCTTGGCCATCATCTTCTCGATGAAGTACTGCAGGTGATGGCTCAGGCCGCGGCTCTTGAGCTCCGGTGATTTGAGCGAGTCCATGACCTGCATGCGCAGCACTTCGCGATCGTCGGAGCTCTCGAAGGGCAAGCGGCCGACGACGAGGTGGAAGAGCGTCACGCCCAGGCTGTAGATGTCGCTGCGTTCGTCGGCTGCGCCGCCCTTGGCCTGTTCCGGCGAGAGGTACTGGACCGTGCCGACGGTCGTGTCGCCCGCGGGCGCGTCGGCGCCGTCGACAACTCCGGCGAAGCCCAGGTCGATCAGTTTCAGCTCGCCGTTGGCGGCGAGCATGATGTTGCCCGGCTTGATGTCGCGGTGGACGATCTCGTTCTGCGCGAGGTAGGCGAGCGCTTCGGCCACCGAGAGCACGACCCGCAACGCCGCCTTCTCGTCGAACACGTGACCTTCGTCGAGCAGTTCGAGCAGGGTCTGGCCTTCGACGAACTCCATGCGTGAGAAGTAGATCGAGCCCGACTTGAACACGCCCAGGCCCTTGACGAGCCCGGAGTGGTCGAGCTTTTCGAGCAGCTTGGCCTCCTGCACGAACGCCGCGCGCGTGCGCGCATTGCGCGTCGAGTCGACGTTCAGAACCTTGAGCGCCAGCACCTTGCCCGTCTTCTTCTCCCGCGCGCGGAACACGTCCGCGGTGCCGCCCGAGCCGGCCTTGCCCAGGATCTCGTAACCCGGCAACTCCGGCGTTTCGCCGCCGCGCGTGCGACGCCATTTCGCGATCGTCTCCGCCGAGAGCCCGGTGTGTTCGGCCAGCAATCGGTCGAGGTCCCCGCCGCGCTGCACTTCAGGGAACACGCGCTCGGCGACCTCGCGCAGGATCAGCCCGCGGTGCACCAAGAGCGCCAGAAACTGCGTGTCGTCGCTGCTGACCATGGGAAGGCTCGGGGTCTCGCGATGGGATTGGACCGGCGCAGGCGTGCGCCGGGGCGTGGGCACTCTAGCAGCCCGTTGAAGAAGTCATTCGGCACGGAACCCGCCCGGATTGCGCCGGCTCGTCGTCGCGAAATCCTCGCTGAATCCACTGATTCAGCTCCGGTTCCGCTCCTAGATCCGACGCAACCGGACGAGTTCCGCGCTCGAAGCACTTCTTCAACGGACTGCTAGCCCGCTCGCGCGGCGCGTAGACACACGAGTCCGAGCGCCTACGCAGGCCGTACCCGCCCCGCTTTGGGTCAAGTGGAGCAGGCGCGCGACTCGATGCTAACCCGCCCCATGGACCCCCAACGGTGCCGCAGCGTGCAACGCTACTTCGCGCCCAGCGACGCCTTCGTGCGCGTCGCGGTGCTCGACGCGACACGCGCCGGCCCCCAGGCCCGTCCTGGCCTCAACCGCGAGAGCTACCGACGGCTGGTGATCGAGCTGTGCTGTCCGGAGTTCGCACCCGATCCCCAGGCGCGCCTGAGCAGCGACTGCCCCGACGATCCGACGGCCGCGGAGGAACTGCTCTACCAGCTGTGCGTCGACGTCAATCCGCACCTGGACATCCACATCGTGCGCCTGCTCGACACCGAGCCGGAGCAACGCCGCGAAGTGGAGCGGCGCAGCGACGCACAATCGGCCCAGCGTTGCCTGCGCCGGCGCTGCAACGGCCTGCGCGAGCGGCTCGAACGCGCGGTGTTCGGGCAAGCCGACGCGCTCGAGGCCGTGACGCGCTGCCTGCGGCGCGCGGCGAGCGGTCTGCACGCCGCGGAGAGACCGCTCGCGACGTTGCTGTTCGTCGGACGCACGGGCACGGGCAAGACCGAACTCGCGCGCGCGCTCAGCCGCGAGTTGTTCGAACAAGGACCGCATCCGCGCCTGGTGCGCGTCGACTGCAGCGAGTTCGCCTCGGCGCACGAGTACGCCAAGCTGATCGGTTCGCCGCCGGGCTACGTCGGCCACGAACACGGCGGCGTGCTGACCGACGCGTTGCGGCGCAACCCCGAGTGCGTGGTGCTGTTCGACGAGGTCGAGAAGGCCCACACGCGGCTGCACCACTTGCTGCTCCAAGTGCTCGACGAAGGCCGCCTCACGGATGGGCGCGGGCGGACCGTCGACTTCACGCGCGCGGTGGTGTGCCTGACCTCCAACGTCGGCGCGCACGACGTGCGCCGCGCCAGCCGCCGCGTCGGCTTCGACGCGCCGCGCCCGCTGGGCCGCGCCAGCGTCGAGGAGCTCACGCTGCGCGCGCTCGAGGAACAGTTCGCGCCCGAGTTCCTGGCGCGCCTGGACGAACGCATCGTGTTCCGCGACCTGGACCTCGCCGACGCGCGCCGCGTCGCGGCGAAGCTGCTCGACGAACTTGCCCAGCGCGCGCGCCGCCAGCAGGCGCGGGTGGCGATTTCGCCCGCGGTCGCGCGCTGGGTCGCGCAGCGCGGCTTCGACCCGCAACACGGCGCGCGCGAGTTGCGCCGGATCGTCAGCACGCACGTCGAGGCGCCGCTCGCCGACCAGTTGCTCGGGCCGCGCCGGGGCGGTTTGCTCGAGGTGCGCATCGTGCGCGGCGCGCCGCGCGTGCGCTGGGCCGCCTGAACGAGTCGCGGGCGCGCGCTTTGCCGGGCCACGCCGCGCAAAGTAGGCTCTGCGCCCCGTGCTCAGCGCCCTGCTCCTCGCCGTCTGGCCCGCAGTCCTCACCGCACCCGCGCAAGCGCCTCTCGGGACGCAGCCGAGCGCGCAGCCCGCGGCGCAAGCGGAGCAACCGGCGGCCACGGCGCGCGGCGCCGCGCTGAGCTGGAGCGAGTTCCACGCGCTGGTGCTCGACCGGCACGCGCTGAGCCCCGTGGGCCGCGACGCGCTCAAGCACCTCGTGCGCGCGCGCCTGCTCGAACGCCTGGCGCGCGAGTCCAAGCTCGTGATCGAAGAGCGCGAGCTCGACGAGAAGGTGCGCGAGCTGGAGGCCGAGGTGAAGCGCTCGGGCGAAGCGGGCAGCCTGGATGAGTTCCTCGCGCTCAAGCGCGTCTCCAAGACCAAATTCCGCGAGTTCCTGCGCCTGGGTCTGGTGCAGGAGCGCCTCGCCCGCCGCGCGCTCGGCATCGCCGAGCCGCGCGCGATCCGCGGCGAGCAGCAAGACATGTGGCTCGACCAGATCCTCCAGCAGCGCGGCCTCCAAACTCCCCCGCCGCCCTGGAGCGACGGCGTCGTGGCGCGCTGCGGCGACCTCGAGATCCGGCTCGACGCCTTCCTGCCGCACCTCATCGAAGCGCTCGCGCGCGAGGACATCGAAGAGGATTGCCACCGGGCGCTGCTCGCCAAGCTCGCGCTGGCGCGCATGCCCGACCTGGGCGAGCCGGCGCTCGAACGTGCGCTCGACGAAGAGCTCGCGCGCCGCCGCGACGCCGCGCTCACCGACCCCAAGACCAAGGGCCTGTCGTTCGAGCAGCTGCTCGCGTCCCAGGGCCTGACGATCGAAACCCTGCGGCGCGACCCGGCGGTGCGCGTGGCGGCGCTGGCGCAAGTGTGGGTCGAGCGCAACTTCGGCGAAGCGGGCTTGAAGCGCGCCTACGAAGACGAACGCGCACGCTACGACGCGCGTTTCGGCGAAGCGGTCGAGACGCGGGCGCTGTTCCTGCGCGCCGCGAAGTTCACCAACGAGCTCAATCGGCGCAGTTTCGGGGACGCCGAGCGCGAACTCGAGCGCCTGGGCCGCCAGATCACCTCGCGTGAAGACTTCGAGCGCCTCGCCAAGCTGCGCTCGGAGGACAGCGCCACGCGCGAGCGCGGCGGACTGCTCGGCTTCATCACCGCGGGCGACGAGAACGCGCCCGAGGTGCTGCGCGCGGCCCTGTTCCAGGGCGCGCCGGCCGCGGGCGAGCACCTCGTCGGTCCGCTGCGCATCCCCAGCGGCGTGCTGCTCGCCTGGGCCGGCCCGCGGCGCCCGGCGCCGGGTTGGGACATCATGCGCCAGCACGTGCACAACGAATTGCGCAAGCGCTTCATCGAAGAGACGCTGCCGCAGTCGGACGTCATCACCTTTCTGGACATGGGCGCCACGAGCGGGCGCAAGTAGGACGCGATGTTGATTGGCAAGGTCGTGGGCAGCGTGGTCGCCACGCGCAAGGACGAGAAGCTCGAGGGCCGCAAGCTGCTCGTCGTGCAGGTGCACAACCACAAGAATGAGCCGACCGAGCAGTACGTGGTCGCGGCCGACTCGGTGCAGGCAGGTCCGGGCGACATGGTGCTGTACGCCACCGGCTCGAGCGCGCGCCAGACGAGCGCGACCGAGAACCGGCCCGTCGACGCCGTCGTGATGGCGATCGTCGACTCGTGGGACCTGGGCGGCGCGAACGTGTACGAGAAGTGGAACCCGCGGTGAGCCCATGTACCTGGCGCGGGTCACAGGTCGCGTCGTCGCGACGCACAAGTACGAGGGACTGGGCGGCGTGCCGCTGCAGTGGATCCAGCCGCTCGACGAACACGGCAAGGCGATGGGCGCGCAACTGGTCGCCTGCGCGGTGATCAGCGCGGGCCCCGGCGATTTGGTGCACTTCGTCGACGGGCGCGAGGCGGCGCTCGCCTGCCCGGAGACCTTCGTGCCGGTCGACGCCGCGATCATCGGTTTCGTCGAACAGGCGGTCGCGAACGGCGTGCGCATCGGCCGCGAGGGGCGCTGAACGATGTTCCTCGCGTTAGTCGTCGGCACGGTCGTCGCGCCGGTCCAGATTCCCGCACTCGACGGCCGCAAGCTCTTGCTCGTGCGCCCGATCAAACCCGACGGAACGCCCACGGGCAAAACCCGCATCGCGCTCGACAGCGTGCAAGCCGGTGAAGGCGACCGCGTGCTCGTGCTCGACGAAGGCAACGGCGGACGGCAGATCCTCGGCGACCCCAAGGCGCCGGTGAAGACCATCGTGGTCGGCGTCGTCGACTACGTCGATGTGCACGGCGCGCGTGTGTACGACCATCGCCGGCGCACGGAGGCGCAAGGCTCGTGAACGAACTGCTGGCGGAGATGGCCAAGGCGCGCGGCTGGACCGAAGAAGAAGCGCGCATGCGCAAGGCGCTGGTGGAGATCTGCAAGCTCTGCTACGCGCGCAATTACATCGTCGGCGCCGACGGCAACCTGTCCGTGCGCTTGAGCGACGGCACGATCCTCATCACGCCCGCCGGGGCGATGAAGGGCTTCCTCGAGCCGCACGCCGTGGCGCGCATCGACATGCGCGGCGAGGTCGTCGACGGCGGGCCCAAGGCCTCGACGGAGCGGATGATCCACATCACCTGCTACGAGGAGCGGCCGGAGATGAAGGCCGTCGTGCACGCACACCCGCCGCACGCAGTCGCCATGACCATCGCCGGCATCGACATGCAGGCGCCGTTCATCCCCGAGATCGTGGTGACGATCGGCGGGATTCCGACCGCGGACTTCGGAACGCCCGGGACGCCGGAACTGGCGCAGTCGATCCGCTCCATCGTGCGCTGCTCGGACACCGTCGTGATGACGCACCACGGCTCGGTGACGATGGGCACGAACCTGCTCGACGCCTACAAGAAGCTCGACATGGTCGAGCACACCGCGCGCATCCTGTGGCTGGCGCACTGCGTCGGCCACGCGCGCCCGCTGAGCGCCGAGTACGTCAAGAAGCTGCTCGCCACGCGCCAGATGCTCGGCATCAAGACCGTCAACACGCTCGAGAACGGCTGCGCGGCGCCGCGGCGCTGAGGCCAGCCCAGACGGTGCGCGGCGCAGGGCCGCGCAGCTTCGATCAGGCAGCGCGCAAACGGGCGCGCGGGCTCGCGGCGTGCGAAGGAAGAGGACTGCATGGCCACAAACAAGCTGCATCGAGGAGCCGTCGGCGCCTTGGTCGTCGGGTGTGGGTTGGCCGTCGGCTTGGCGGCGTACTTCGCCGGTTGAGCCAGCCAAGCGGAAACGCCCAACGACGCTTCTGCCGACACAGCCGGTCAAGCAGGCTCGACGCCGGAGCCCCAGACCGCTGTGGCCGCTGGCGATCTTCGAGTCGCCAGGCGACGTGCCCTTTGCCGTGCAGGAGGTGTAAGTCGTGACCTAATCGGTCTCGGGGCTGGGCCTCTGCCCCCAACTTCAAAGCGAAAGCTAATTGCCCGACACCACAGCCACAACCCCGCTCTCAGCAAGCGGCGATTACTGAAACGGTCGGCTAAATGCGGCCCTTGCAGGGACCCCGTGCTCTCTAGATGTAAGAAACCAAACCACGACTCGGTGAGGGACCACTCGATCGATTCGCCACAGCTTACTGCCTTGCACTGAATCGCGCGGCGTGATCGATATCCACTCCCCTGGCGAAAGGCACTCATAATCGTCTACGTCTTTCCACGTACCCCCAGCGTACGCCTGGAGGCCGGTTGCGACACCGGCGGCGCCGACTGCACACCTGGCGCCATCCGAACCTGCACTGCAGCGGACTTCGACGCTAACTCTCACGAGACCGTCTCCGCAGTTCTGCACATCAAGAACCACGACTTCAATGGCTGGAGCAGCGGCATCCTCGTGAGTAGGCATGTCACCCGCCGCGGAGTCACGGCCATCTGGACAACCCAACAACACGAAGATGCAGGCAAGAAAGACAGCCGAGAAAGAAGCCCTGTTGGCACGCGTCCGGATTGGCCATCCGATCACGCCGCGATCACACCTCCGCGCGCTCAGATGCGTCATCTGGTAAACGCCCAAAGAAGCAAGGCGCCTTGCGCCACACCCACCGACCCAGTCTTTGACGCAGTTCCTGACTTTGGGCGGTAACGCCGCAATTCTGGCGACAAGTAGAACTCGCCCTTGCGCGGCGCGGGCGCACCGGCTGCGGCGGCAGTGGGCGGACGACCGGGGCCGCGCTTGGCGGGGGCGGGCGCAGGAGATCCGAGCGCAGTCGCCACGGCATCGAGCGCGGCGCGGCGGACCAGCGTGGAGATGTCGGAGACGAACGCTTCGATCTGAGCGCGGAGTAGAGCGTCGGTGTTCACGAGGAGCATTCCGCCAACCGGACCCGGCCTTCGCAATCTGCGCCGCGAAAAGCGACGGTGGGAGAGACTCCGTACGCGTCGCGACATCGATGGCGTGCGGCGTCGCGGCGCTGTTACGGCGCGGAGGGGTGCGCGGCTCGCACCCGCGATTGTACGATCCGGCTGTGTTGGACTCTGCGCGTAGGTTCTTGCGCAGTCGCGGCGCGCGAAGGAAGAGGACTGCATGGCCACAAACAAGCTGCATCGAGGAGCCGTCGGCGCCTTGGTCGTCGGGTGTGGGTTGGCCGTCGGCTTGGCGGCGTACTTCGCCGCTTCGGCCGGCCAAGCGGAAGCGTCCGACGACGTAACGGCTGACACGACGGGTCGAACTCAGTCGACGCCGGAACCTCGGACCGTGGCGGCGCCAGGCGACGACGAGCGTCGCGCGATCGCCGAGTTGCAACCGCTCGAAGGCGACGTCGCGCCGCTCGCTCCCACCGCCGAGGTGAGTTCGCAGCCGCCGAATACGACGGACACGCCGGCTGCGCCCGCAGTTCCGAGTGAGGACGAGATCGCGCGCATGAGCGGCAGCGAACTCCGGCGGCTGGCAGAACGCTTGCTCGCGGAACACGAAGTCGAAATCGACGCCGAGATCGAACGGCGCTTCAGCCTCGCGCAGTACGACTACGTGATCCCGCAGGGAGATCCTCAGCCCAAATACTTCGGCAAGGTGGTAGGTCGCGGCGACGAACAGGTGCTACAGATCGTCGAGATCCACCGGGTGCGGGACGCACGCTTCTACGACAAACAGACACGCGCGCGCGAACTCGAGAAACTCGCTCGCACGCGCCCGTAGGCACACGGCGGGGCGGCGCGCCAAGGCGCACGGCGCACAAGGGTTGAGGACTCGCGCGAGGCGCGCCACGTCGGACCCGCCGAAACGACCGGCTTCCGGCGCACACGCGGGATGACCGCCGGGGCGCGGCGCACGTAGAAAAACCAGCCGCGAGGGTCGCCGCACCTGCGCGTTCGAGCCTTGTTTTTCGGCTCGAAGCGCAACTTCCCAGGGGCGAGAAGGGCGTACGGAGCTTGGACGGCGCCGCGGCCTGCGAACTCAGGTTGCGCCCGCAGAGGATCGACACTCAAGAAGGTCCGCCTGCGCCGCCCCGTCCACAACCCCGCCCACCCAACGCCATGCGCCGCACCGCCTTCCTCATCGCCCTGCCGCTGATCGGGCTCGCTGGCTTCGCACTGTCGTTCGTGGCCCCGAGCGGTCCGCACGCCAAGGGCGAGACCAAGGTCGCGCCGAGCGAGGCGCCGCTCGCGAAGTCGCACACGGCCGCGCAGGACGAGCCGGCCGAAGCAGACGCGCCGCGCGCGCCGTGAGCGTGCGCGTGGTAAGCGCCTGACTTCCGAGCTGCGCGAGCCACGAGCAGACTTCGCGCGCCCTTGCGAGTTCGCCGCGCGTTGGAGCGCGCTCGAACGCACGCTCATCCGAACGCTCGAACGCTCTTGGTTCGCAGAGAACTCGCTCGTCGATCGAGCGATCTAGCCCGCGTCTCCTGCACTCACGTCGTCCGCACCCGCGCTCTCACCACGCTCGGGGAGCGTGTCGAGCACCTGTTCGGCCGAAGCGAACGACTGCGCGCCGAGCGCGACGAGTTCCGCCGGCCAGGTGAGGCGCGTGTCTTCGAGGATCGAGGCCATGAAGAACAGCGGCCGGCCGGCGCGCAGCGCCAAGCGTGCGGTGGCGAGGGTCCCGCTGTCGGGCTGGGCTTCGACGACGACCACGGCGTCGGACACGAGCGCGATCAACTCGTCGCGCCGCGTGAACGTCTCGCGCGAAGCCATGCGCTCGCGCGGCAGCGACGAGAGCACCAGTTGCGTGCGTCCGAGCGCGCGCTGCAGGTGTTCGTTGTTCTTGGGGAAGCACACGTCGTGCCCGGTCGTGAGCACCGCGATCGTGCGCGCGCCGCTGTCGAGCGCCGAACCGTGCACCGCCATGTGGATGCCCTCGGACATGCCGCTGACGAGCACCACGCCGTCCTCGGCGAGTTCCTCGACGAAACGCACGGCGCGTTTGATCGCGGGCAACGTCGGCCGCCGCGGGCCGAGCACGGCGACGCGCGCGCCGCGGGTAAGCACGCTCCGATCGCCCTGTGCGAAGACGACCGGCGGCGCGAGCGCGGCCAGCGCCGGCGACAACGGACCGAGCACCTCGCGCGGATCGAAGCTGTCGAGAGCGAGAACAGGTTTGGGCGCCATGCGTGAACTGAGCCCTAGACCAGGTGCTGGCGCTTGGGACTGGCCGACTCGATCTGTGCGCGCCGCGCTTCGAAGCCCGGGCGTCCCATCAGCGCGTAGGCCGCGATCTTGCCCGCTTCGACACCAGGCTGGTCGAAGGCGTCGATGCCGTAGTGCTCGCCCATCACCGCGACGGAGAGTTCGAGCAACTGCAGGAACTGCCCGACCGAATGCGGCGAAACGCCGGGGAAACGGAAGGTCACGTTCGGACGTCCCGCTTCGGTGAGCGCGACGCGCGCGCCGTCGCGCTCTGCGTGGAACAACTCGGTGAACGTGCGTCCGCCGAGGTAGCTCACCGCCTCGAGGTCGGCGTAGGCGCTGGGGATCGTCACCGCGTGGTCGGGTTGTTCGACCGACAGGAAGGTGAACCACTTGTCGAAGGGGCCCTCCATGTACAGCTGCATTTGGCTGTGCTGGTCGGTCACGCCCAGCGCGCGCACCGGCGTCGGCCCGGCGAACACGTCGCGGCCGTCGCGGCTCTTGCGCTTGCCGAGCGACTCGGCGAGCAGCTGCGCGTACCAATCCCCCACCAGCGCGAGGCGCTGGCTGTAGGACATGGTCACGGCCATGGGCTTGTGCTTCTTGGACTGCATCGTCCACTGCAGCGCCGCGTGGAGCAGCGCGGGATTGGCGCGCAGGTCCTCAGGCCTGCAGCGCTCGTCCATGTCGGCCGCGCCCTTGAGCACGCCCTTGATGTCGATGCCGACCAGCGCGAGCGGCACGAGCCCGACCGGCGAGAGCACGCTGAAACGCCCGCCGACGCCGTCGGGCACCGGGAACGACTCGTAGCCCTCGCGCTTGACGATCTCGCGCAGCACGCCCTTGCGCTCGTCGGTGGTGACGCAGATGTGCTCGACGTGCGCCGCGTGGCCCAGGCGCTCGATCAGGCGCTCGCGGAAGAGCAGGAACTGCGCCATGGTCTCGGCAGTCGTGCCCGACTTGCTGATCACGTTGAACAGCGTCTGAGCGGGATCGAACTGGTCGAGGAACTCGCCCACCAGGTCGGGGTCGATGTTGTCGAGCACGAACAGGCGCGGCATCGGGCCGCGCGCCTCGAAGTTGTGGTAGGGCGAATTGAGCGCGGAGTGCAGCGCGATCGTGCCCAGGGCCGAGCCGCCGATGCCGAGCACGACGACGTTCTCGAAGCGGCCGGCCATGCGCCCGGCGTACTCGAGCACGCGCTCGTGCATCGCCGTCTCGTGGGGCAGGTCCATCCAGCGCAGGTCGACCTTGCGGCGCGCCTGGATCGCACGCAGCGCCTCCCGCGAGGGCCCGGCGAGCGCGTCGAGTTCCTGCGGCGTGACGCCGTGTTGCGCGCCGACCACTTCCGACAGCGCGTTGGTGTAGTCCAGTTCCAGTCGACCCATGGCGAAGCGTTCCTGCCGCCCTGAGCGGCGGCGTCAAATGCCCAAGTTGCGAGCCCACGTCGAGGCCCCGTGTGGATAGCGAGCGGAGACTAGCGAGCGCGCGTGGAGCGAGCCATAGCCGCTCCACACGCGCTCGATGGGTGCGCCCGCGGGGCGCGACTCCCTGTCGTACTTCGCTACTCGCGGCGCTCCTGCGCGCGCAGGATCAAGTAGATCAACTGCGCGAGCGACGAGAGCAGTCCGGCGACGTAGGTGAGCGCCGCGGCGTTGAGCACCTTCGCGACGCCTTCTTCTTCCTCCTGCGTGCGCACGATGCCCACGCTCGCGAGCATGGCGCGCGCGCGCTTCGAAGCGTCGAACTCGGTCGGCAGCGTGACCATCTGGAACACCACGACGCAGCCGAACAGCACGACGGAGGCCCAGATCAGCCCGGACATGTTCAGCAACATTCCCGCGACGAACGGCAGGAACCACAGCTGCGAACCGATCTGCACCACGGGCACCAGCTGCGAGCGCAGGGTGAGCGGTCCGTACTCCGCGGCGTGTTGGAGCGAGTGTCCGGCTTCGTGCGCAGCCACGGCCACCGAAGAGATGGAGCGACCGTCGTGGACCTGCGGCGAGAGGCGCAGCGTGCGCGTGCGCGGGTCGTAGTGGTCGGAGAGGAAGCCCTCGTGGCGCTCGATGTGCAGCCCGTCGAGGCCCGAGGCGCGCAGGATCGCGGCGGCGGCCTCCGCGCCGGTCATCCCGGAGCGCACACCGACCTTGGAGAAGCGCTCGAAGGTCGACTTGACCTTGTACTGAGCCCACAGGCTCAGCAGCAGGGTCGGCACGGTGAGGATCAGGTAGAGGGGGTCGAAGGGCATAGCAGCGTGGTTGTGGATAGCGACCTACAGCAAACGCGTCGGCCGCGTTGCGCCATCGAGCGCGCGAACACGCCTCGAGGGCCCCATGGAATCGGTCATTTCGGGTGGGTAATCAAGCTCCAACCGAAGGCAATTGGACGCTGACGGAAGGGTTGGGTTAGGCTTAGAACACACCCGGGCGGCTCCGTCGAGCCGACCCATCCCGACGGGAGAGAACATCCTTGAGCCAGCCTGGACTCTTGAAGATCGGCGACTTCGCCAAGATCGCAGGGACCAATCTGCGCACGCTGCGCTACTACGAAGAGCTGGGCCTGCTCGCGCCGGCGCAGCGCAGCCAGGGCGGATTCCGCTACTACCGGCAGACCGACCTGAACCGGCTCAACATGATCCGCGACCTGCAGGAGCTCGGCCTGCACCTCGACCGGATCCGCGAGCTGATGAGCACGCGCGAGACCGTCGAGGACCGCGCCACGTTCCTGCGCCGCGTGCGCGCAGCGCTCGAGGAACAGGACCGTCTGCTGCGCGAGCGCATCGCCGGCCTCGAGGAGCAGCGCGCCCGAATCTCCGCGGCGGCGCGCAAGATCCACGACTGCGAGTGCTGCAAGCACCTGCCGAGCGCGACCAACAATTTCTGCGAGCCCTGCGCCATCACGGGCGAGCCGCTGCCGCCCAAGATCAGCGCGCTGTTCTGATCCGACCTTCGGAGCCGGGCGGCGCGGGCGCGGACCGCACCCTCCGCGCCGCCGAATTCGCTGGGCCATGGCGACGATCTACCTCGACAACAACGCCACGACGGCGGTCGACCCGCGCGCGGTCGAGGCCATGCTGCCCTACTTCACGGAGCAGTACGGCAATCCGTCGAGCCTGCACGGCTTGGGCGAAAGCGCGGCTCAGGCGCTTGCGCAGGCTCGCGCGCAGGTCGCGCGGCTGCTCAACGCTCCGGCGCGGCGCATCGTGTTCACGTCGGGGGCCACGGAGAGCAACCTCACGGCGTTGCGCGCGGCGTTGGCTGGCGCCAAGGAGCGCCGCCGCATCGTGACCAGCGCGGTGGAACACGCCGCCGTGCTCGAGCCGACGGCGCGCCTCGAGCGCGAGGGTTTCGAGGTGGTGCGCGTGGGCGTCGACGGCGACGGCAGGCTGCGCCTCGACGAACTCGAGCGTGCGGTCGACGAGCGCTGCGCGCTGGTGAGCGTGATGTGGGCGAACAACGAGACGGGCGTCGTGCACGAACTCGCGGCGGTGCGCGCGGCCTGCCAACGCAGCGGCGCGAAGCTGCACATCGACGCCGTGCAGGCGGTCGGCCGGCTCCCGCTCGATGTCGCGAGCAGCGGCGCTGACTATCTCGCGCTGAGCGGACACAAATTCCACGCGCCCAAGGGCGTGGGCGCGCTCTACGTGCGCGACGACGAGCGCTTCGAAGCGCTGCTCGCCGGCGGCGGCCAGGAGCACGAGCGCCGCGGCGGCACCGAGAACATTCCCGGCATCGTCGGGTTGGGCGCGGCGGCCAAGCTCGCGCGCGCGTGGGTCGACGGTCCCGGACCGCGCGAGTTGGGCGAGTTGCGTGACTCCTTCGAAGACGAACTCTCCGAGCGCCTCGAGGGCCTGGAGTTCCACGGTCGGGCGTCCGCGCGGGTACCGAACACCAGCAACTTCCGGGTGGAAGGTGTTTCCGGTGAAGCGCTGACGCAGTGGCTGGCCGCCGAGGGCGTGTGCGTCTCGACCGGCGCGGCCTGTTCCGCCTCGCGCCACAAGCCCTCGCACGTGCTGCTGGCGCTGGGCCTGACCCCGGCCCAGGCCTCCGGCAGCGTGCGCGTGTCGCTCTCGCGCTTCACCGCGCCCGCGGAACTCGAACGGGCGGCCGAGCTCGTGGTGAGCGGCGTGGAGCGCCTGCGCGCGCTCGCCGCGCCCTGAGGCTGGGCCTCGAGTGCGCGCCCCGAAACCCCGCCCGAAACCCCGCCCGAAACCCCGCTCGAAATCCCGCTCGCGCGCCCGTCCGGCCCCCACACGCGCCCGATCCACGCCAGTTCGCCCCCGCCGCGATCCGAAGTCTCCCCCCCAGCGCCCTGGCCTCCTCCGAGGCTTCGCGCGCTAAGCTTCCGCGTTGAGCCATGCCCCAGCCCGTCTCCACCTACAGCTCCACGATCCACGGCCTGTGGACCTGCGAACACCGCATTTCCAGCGCCGGCGCAGAGGTCGGCACGCTCCAGATCCAGCGCAACGGCTGGGGACTGGTCGTCGGAGGCGAGTGGAAGCCGGTCAAGGGCGAACGCCTGCTCGTGCGCCGCGACCCAGGCCTCCTGCGCAGCCAGTTCTCGATTTGGACGGAGGGCCGCGAGTGGCTCGGATCGTCGCTGCGCTGGCACTTCCTGCGGCGTGAGATCGTGCTGCACACCGGTTCGCGCCCGCTGCGGCTCCTGCCGCTGCCCGGATTCGGCCGCGGCTGGACGCTGCAGGCGCCGCGCACCGGCGAAATGGCCCGCATCGAGTTCCCCTGGATCGGACGCGGCGGCCAGATCGAGCTGTACCGCAAGCTCGAGTTCGAGCTGCTCGTGTTCAGCTACTTCCTCGGCTGGCAGGTGCGTTTCGAGTCCGCCTGGCCGGGGCCGGCGATCGACGAAGATCCGACCACCGTCGCGGCGCCGCCGAAGAACGCTTCCTGACCCGCCCCCGCGCCGGGGAAGAACTCCGCCCGCGGGTCGTCCATCCCGCCACCACCCCACCCAGGTCGCGAGTCGAGCGCCCCAACCCAGGCGCGCCGCTCGCCTGCCACCTCATCCATCATGAAGCCCATCCAAGTCCTGTTGCTTGTCGTCGTCGCCGTGATCGCCACGGTGCTCGTGTTCTTCTTCCTGCGCGGTGAGCAACCGGCGCCCGACGTCGCCGTCGCGCCCGGCCCGCGCGCGACCGCACCCGTTGCGCCGGCGACCACGCCTGAGGTCGAGAAGCCCGCCGAACAGCCGGTGCAGCCCGACCGCACGACGGCCGCGGTCGCCAGCGACAAGGACGACGACGTGGACTCGGACGCCGCGCTTCCGGTCGCCAACACGCTGGTCGGAGCGGTGCTCAACGCCGAGGAAGTCGGCGTCCCGGGCGCCAAGGTGCTGCTCTCGAAGGACCCGCTGATGGGCGACTCGATCGCGATGGCGTTCTTCGCCAACCGGCCGACGACTGGGGTCGTGCTCGAGACGGTCACCGACGCCAAGGGCGGCTACAAGTTCACGGGCGTCGATCCGGCCCGCGACTACTACCTGATGGCGGTTCACCCCGACTACGCGCAGACGCAGGAAGAGGGCGTCAACGTCGGCCGCCTGGGCGAGTATCGCGCGCCCGACCTGATCGTCCGCGCCGGTTCGAAGCTGCGCGGCTACGTCGCGAACACCGAGGGTGACGCACTCGCCAACGCGCAGGTCCACCTCGACTCCGCGTACAGCATGGGCATCGAGCTCAAGACGCCGGACCGCCTCACGACCACCACGGACGCGAACGGCTTCTTCGAGTTCCGCAACATCTCCGCCGGTCCGCGCCAGATCACCGCTGAAGCGGACGGCTACGCACGCGAGTCGTTCACGACGCCCGCCTTCCTGGGTGACAGCGCGGACATCCACGAACAGAACTTCCGCCTGCAGATCGGCAGCCCCATCGGCGGCCGGGTCTACGGCCCGCAGAACGAGGGCATCGCCGGCGCGCGCGTCATCGCGATGAACTACGGCGCGACGACGCAGTCGCGCGGCGAGGCCATCACGGACGAGGACGGCGCGTTCCTCGTCGACGGTCTCCAAGAGGGTCAGTACATCGTGATGGTGCAGGCCGTGGGCTACCGCCCGCAGAGCCACACGCGCGTTCAGGTGCGCGACCTCAACGTGCAGATCCCGATGGTCAAACAGGCCGAGTTGACCGGCCGCGTGGTCGAAGCGGGCACCGACAAGCCGGTGACGAAGTTCAAGGCGCGCCTGCTGCTCGCTCCCGTGGGCGTGCCGGACCAGGGCAACCAGACGCAGTACGAAGCCACCCACATCGAAGCCGATGCGGGCCCGGAGAAGGACGGCTCGTTCTCGCTCCCGGGCGTCAACCCCGGCATGTACGTGATCAAGGTCACCGCCGCCGGCTACGCCTCGCGCACCACCGAACCGTTCCAAGTGGTGGACGCGAACAATCCGCCGGCCATCACGATCCAACTGACCAAGGGTGGTTCGATCAAGGGTCGCCTCGTCGACGCGGCGACCGGCAGTCCGGTGGTCGGCGCGCAGATCTCGAGCCACGACGGCAACACTCCGGCCGGCCAGTTCGACCCCTTCTTCGAACACCTCGGCGCCTCGCGCGCTACCGAGCGCAAGGTGCGCAGCAACGACGACGGCGCCTTCGACATGAAGTCGCTCGCTCCCGGCCGCTACCGGCTCAAGATCGAGCACCCGGACTTCACCTACACGTGGGTCGAGGATCTGAACGTCGCCGAGAGCAACGCCACCGACGCCGGTTCGATCTCGCTCAAGGTCGGCGGCGCGCTGAGCGGCAAGGTCATCGAAGGCTCGGGCAAGCCCGCGGTGCGCGGCTGGGTGCGCCTCTACAACCCCGAGACGAACGATCAGTACCAAGCCCGCACGGACGCCGAGGGACGCTACTCCGTCCTCCACGTCCGCCCGGGCACGTACCGCATCAGCGCCACGCGCGCCGCCGGCGCGGGCGTCGACGCGTTCGATTCGATCGCGGAACAGCAGCAGTCCGAGGTCACGTTGCAGATCGCCGATGGCCAGACGGTGCAACGCGACCTGCAACTGGGCAACTGAGTCGACCGACTGAGCTGGGCACGAAGCAGCGCCGCGTCCGCGCGTCGCGCGAACCGTGACGAAGCTGGACGAAAGCTCGCCCCAACGCCTCCCGCGCCCGCTCGATGAGCAGGCGTGGGAGGCTTCGCTTTCCGCGGCGCTCGGCGCGCGCGTCGAGGTGCGCTACGGCCGCGCCACACGCGAGGTGATCCAGTTGCGCCGCGAGCCGCAGCGCATCGTGGTGCGTCTGAGCGGACTGATGGCGAGCGCTCCGCCCGAGATCGAATCCGCGCTCGCCGAGTGGATCCGCGGCCGCGGCCGACGCGGCGCGGCGCAACGCGAACTCGACCGTTGGATCGACGCACGCCTGCGCGAGAGCGCGCGCGTTTCGCCCACCAAGTTGGCGCTCGAGCCCGAGGGCGAGCACCACGATCTCGGCGAGTTGCGCGAACACCTGCGCGCGCGTGAGTTCGCGAGCGACTTCGGCGCCGCGGCGTTGCCCCCGATCGGCTGGGGCAGGGCGGGACGTTCGCGCTCCCGCCGCTCGCTGCGCCTGGGCAGCTTCGATCCGTTCAGCTACTCGGTGCGCGTGCACCCCGTGCTCGACTCCGCCGACGCGCCGCGCTTCTTCGTGCGCTACATCGTGTTCCACGAGTTGCTGCACGCCGCACTCGACCAGCCGCCGGACGAGAACGGGCGCCGGCGCGTGCACGGCCCCGCGTTCCGCGCGCGGGAACGCCAGTACGTCGACTACGAACGCGCGCTGGCCTGGGAGAAGGAGCACATCCACGCGCTCATCGCGAGCGCGCGCGCCGGCCGCGGGCTGCGCCTAGCGCAGGCGCGTCCAGCCGCGCGGCCGCCGAAGGACGAGCGCGGCTGGCTGCAGCGACTGCTGTTCTAGTGTCGCGCTCGCGCAGTCCGTCGAAGCTGTCGCTGGAACCAGCGCTCCTGGCGCCGCGGCGTGCGAGCGACTCGACGAGGTTCGAACGCTGTCAGCGACGCCCGGCGGTGTTGGGCAGGTCGGCGCCGGTGAGCAGCGTGCCGAGCAGGTTCGCGCCCATCGACTCGAGCGTGCGGCAAGCTTGGTCGACGTAGCTCTTGGGAGTGCGCCCCATGCGCACGACGAGGACGACGCCGTCGGCCATCCCGGCGAGCAACGACGCGTCGCTCGTCGTGGTGACCTCGGGCGTGTCGAGCAGCACGTAGTTGAAGCGCTGCTTGAGCGTGCGCAACAAGGTGCGCATGCGGTCGGAGGCGAGCACTTCCGAGGGCTTGGGCGGCTTCGCGCCGGCGCCGATGAACGACAGACCGCTCAAGGTCGTCGGGCGGATCGCCTGGTCCGGCGAGAGGCGGCCGCCGAGCAGCTCGCACAGCCCCTGCGCGCGCGCCACGCCCAGGTGCTCCTCGATCGCGGGCGCGTGCAGGTTCGCGTCGATGACCAGAACCTTGGCGCCGGGCCGTTCGGAGAGCGCGAAGGCGAGGTTCAGCGCAGCGGTGGTCTTGCCCTCGCCGCGCAGCGCGCTCGTCAGCACCAACGTGCGCGGCGCGCCGTCGGGATTGAGCGCGGCAATCGAGTTGCGCAGCGCGCGGAACTGCTCGGATTGCTGCGACGCGGGGTCGGAGACGACGACCAGGTCCTCGCGCGTGATCGGCACGCGGCGCGAAGCCTCGGGGTCGGCGATCGGAAGCGGCGCGAGCGGAGAATCTTGGTTGGTGGACATGCCGTGGGAGCCCCTGGAGCGGGAGCGCAGTGTGGCTCTTCGGACCGTGCGGCTCCAGAACCCAAATCTGCGGCGCTCCGGCGCTGCGCGAGCGGCCGCTGGCGTGGCGCGCCCGTCCCGGCTCGGACCGCACGCGCGTGCGCGGCGCCACGCCGGCCCGAGTCGCAGCCGCGCAAGCCCTCGCTCGCCCATCGCAAGCTCAACAGACCGGCCGCGCCCGAGCACGTCGCGCTGTGACTTGCGGCGCGCCGCACAAGCGCTCCGTGCGTCGAACCCGACCTCCCTCGGAGAGCTCATCGCGAGTCGTCGCTCTCCTTCGCGGCCGAACCGACCAGGGTCCGCTCCCTGGACATACCGACAGGATCGACCGCGCCCGTCCGCCCCCGGTTTCAGCGCCCCGAACTCAGCGCGAGTCGTCGAGCACCTGCGGCGCCGGACCGGGCAGCGGCGGCCACACGCCGGCGTCGAGCGCCTCGAGCAGCGGATGGCGCGCCTTGCGCAGCGCCAGGCGCAACTGCCTCCGCAGTCGCGCCGCGAGGTCGAGCTGCCCGCGGGTCAACGCGCCGCCCCACGCCTGCGCGAACGCGGCGATCCACGGCGCCTGGAGCGAAGCGTCTGCGGCGAGCGCCGTCTTCGCGCGCTCGAGAGCGAGTTCCGCGTACGCCTCGACCGGCCCGGTGCGGGCGAGCGCTCCGAGCAAGGCCCAGTCGAGCTCGCTGCGCGGCGCGCGCTCGCGCAACTCGTCGTAGACGCGCTGACGCTCGAGCATGGGCAACACGCCGCTGAGCAGTTCGAGTTCGCGCCAACGTCCCACCGGCGGCTCGCTCACGTCGCCACGCGCCGCGTCGAGGACGCGCCGCACGAGCTCGAATGCGCCGGAGCGCACACGCTCGCCGAGTCGCTCGCCCAGGCTGATCAGCGGCGCGGATTCCGCGCGCACCCACGCCCGCACCTGCTCGACGGCCGCGCTGACGCCGCCGGGCGTGGCGAGCAACGCGTCGATCCACAGCGCGCGCGTGCGCGGCTCGAGCGCGGCGAAGTCGACGCGAGCGGAACTCGGGGCCGCACCCAGGCGCTCGCACAGCTCGACGAACTCGCCTTCGAGCCGTTGTTCGCGCAGCGACGCTGCGCGTTCCGCCGAGAATTTCAACGCCGGAGCGCTGCCGGAGAACGCAGCGGCGTGAAGCCGGAGCGCCGCGAGCCATTCGTCGAACGGCGCCGCGTCGCTCGCGAGCACGCCGGCTGTGCGGGCGCGCCACGGCTCGGGCGCGCGTCGCATCCCGGTGAGGATGCGCCGGGCGCACTGCACACGTTCGGCGCTCGCCCCCGGCGCGTCGGCCCAACTCGCGACCAGTTCCCACAGCGCCACGCCGTCGCGATCGACCTGCGGGAAACGTGCGAGCGCGAGCGCGAACTCGCGACTCCACGCGGCGGCGCGGGCCGTGCCCGGCTCGGCCTCGCGACGCTCGAATTCCGCGAGCAATTCGCGCAGCGCGCTCGCGTTCGCCAGCTGCGGTTCGACGCGGCCCGAAGCGGCCGCAGCGAGCAGGCCCGCCAACGCATTGCGGTCCGCGCGCTCGCGCCACAGTTTCGAGAGCCACGGCAACGGCGCGGGCCAGCCGCACTGCGCCAGAGCTCGCGCGGCGGCCTCACCACGCAGGCGTTCGCGGCTGTTCACCACCGTGCGGCACCACTGGCGCACGAGCGCGGGCCCCTCGAGCGAGGCTTCCGTCGGCAGCGTATGCACCCACAGCCACGGGCGCTCGCCCTCGAGCGCGAACGCGTCGGCGTACACCCGCCGCGTGCGCACCAATTCGATCAGCAGCGAATCGAGATCGCCGCGGACCCAGTCGGGCGACGACGCGGGCGCAGCACTGGCGCGCGCGCGGACGTTGCTCTCGTACAGCGCCGGGTCGATCACGATCGACAGGCGACCTTCGCCGCCGCCCTCGCGCACGAACGGCGCGTCGGCGCGCGCCAGTCGGTCGAGCGCCGCGACGAGGTCCAGTCCCGCCAGGTCGAGCGCGAACACGCCTTCGAAGCGGTCGGCCAGGTGCTCCCACACGTCGTCGCCGCGCGTGGGCGCGAGCGGGGCGCTCCCCCACCAGCGCAGGGCCATGCGTTCGAGCGCGTCTTCGCCGATGCGCCGCGCCTGGGCGCCGTCCTCCGCGCTGAGCAGCGCCGCGAGTTCGAGGTGCGAGTCGCTTTCCCCCAGCGCCAGCGTGAGCCGCGAGCGCGCCTCGGGGTCGGCCGTGGCCGCGAACTCGGTCAGCGCCGGGAAGTCGCTCCCCCGCAGGTTCGCGCCGAGCCAAATCTGCGCTGCCTGCCGCTCCTGAAGCGCCGTGGAAGACAGCGCGCCCAGGCGCGTGCGCGCGTCGTCGAGCGCTTCGCCCGGTTGCGCGAGCCAGGTGAGCAGCACAGCCGCAAGGATCACGTGCTCAGGGTACGGCGCGGGCGCGTGCGGCGCCCACTCCTGGTCGGGTCGGAGCGACGCTGTTAGGTTTCGCGCCCATGTTCCGTCGCCTCTTGATCGCCAACCGTGGAGAAGTCGCCGTCCGAGTCGCCCGAGCCGCGCGCGAGCTCGGCATCTCCCCCGTCGGCGTCGCCTCGCAGTCCGACTACGGCGCAACCTGGACGCGCGCGATGGACGAAGTCGTGCAGCTGGGGCCCTCGGCCTCGCGCGAGAGCTACCTCGCGATGGAAAAGGTCGTCCAGGCCGCGGTCCAGACGCAGTGTTCGGCGCTGCATCCGGGCTGGGGCTTCCTGAGCGAGAACTCGCGCTTCGCCGCCCTGTGCGAGCAGCACGGCGTGACCTTCGTCGGCCCGAGCCCGCGCGCGATGGACGTGATGGGCCGCAAGTCGCCGGCCAAGGAAGCCATGCGCGCCGCGGGCGTGCCGGTGATCCCTGGGTCCGTCGGTTTGCTCGCCGACGTCGAGGCTGCCGTCGTGTGCGCCAAAGAGGTCGGCTACCCGGTGATCCTCAAGGCCGACGCCGGCGGCGGCGGCCGCGGCATGCGCAAGTGCTACGACGAGGCGCAGGTGCGCGAAGGTTTCGCGCAGGCCAGCGCCGAGGCGCTCGCCGCGTTCGGCAGCGGCGCGATGTACCTCGAGAAGTACCTCGAGGGCGGGCGCCACATCGAGGTGCAGGTGCTCGCCGACCGCTTCGGCTCGTGCGTGCACCTGGGCGAGCGCGACTGTTCGGTGCAGCGCAACCACCAAAAGCTCGTCGAAGAGAGCCCGAGCCCGGCGCTCGACGGCGCGCGTCGTGCGGAGCTCGGCGCGATCGCCGTGCGCGCCGCGCTCTCGATCGGTTACGTCGGCGCGGGGACGATCGAGTTCCTGCGCGCCGACTCCGGCGAGATCTACTTCATGGAGATGAACACGCGCCTGCAGGTCGAGCACGGCGTGAGCGAGCTCGTGAGCGGCGTCGATCTGGTCAAGAAACAGCTCGAAATCGCGGCCTGGCGCAAGCTCGGGCTCACGCAGGAGCAGTTGCGCTTCGCGGGCCACGCGATCGAGATCCGCGTCAACGCCGAGGATCCCTCGAACAAGTTCCGTCCCTCGCCGGGCACGCTCATGGCCTTTGAATTCCCGCGCGAACTCGGGCCCGGCACGATCCGCGTCGACACGCACATGCAGGCGGGCGACGCGGTTTCGCCGCACTACGACTCGCTCATCGCCAAGGTGCTCGCGCACGCGCCGACGCGCGCGCAAGCCATCGACACGCTGCTCGCCTGCCTGCGCGCGTCGAAGGTCGCGGGCGTGTCGACGACCATTCCGCTGCACGTGAAGGTGCTCGATTCGGCCGCGTTCCGCTCGGGCGTCTACGACACTCGCGCGATTCCCGGTTGGAGCTGAGCGGGGCGAGTTCGCACCGCGGATTGCGGGCCACGCAGTCCTGCGGCATGCAGTTCAGTCGTCCGCGCCCACGATCGAGAGATCAAATGTGTCGTGCGCTGCACGCGCGCGACGGATCAGGACCGGATTCTCGCGGGTCGCGCACCAGCGGCGGAGCTGCGACTCGGTCTCGGACGAACAGCACGAGCCCAAGATGACTGACCGCACGCAGTGCGAGGGAATCGGACGGCAAACCGAGCCAGGCTCCGCCACAAGCCGCCACTCGCGCTCGTACTGCCAGCGCAGGTCCTTGGTCGTCAGCCAGTCGAGCACCGGAACTTCGACCTCACGCGAGAGCGCCCGAAGCAGCATTCGAACGCCCACCACCGGACGCCGCGCGGTGTAGTGCACTCGAAGTGGTAGAAGCGTCTCGCGTCGAAGCAGCTCGATCTGGTCGGCCACGTCCAGCTCGACGCAGTACCCTCGATGGCCTTCCGCGTAGTGCGCCCACAGAAGCGGCTCCGTGCAGGTCTCGGTCAGTGATACCACGCCGTGGCTTTGCAAGTGCTGCAGGAACGTCTCACGAAGGAACGTCGCACTTCTGAGCCTCTTCCTGACCTCCGACAACATCTTTGCGCGATCAGACACCGAGAGCCCGGCGAGCTTGCGCGGAGCAACTGAGCGCAGGTAGCGCTCGAAGTCCTCCTCCGTCGCATCGTCGACGACCGCGGGCATGCAGTCGAACGGATCGTTCAACGTCGGCGGACTCGCGAACCACAGCGACGAGTGCTCGACGAGCCTTCGATGTCGCTCGGCATCCTGCTGATCGTTTGCACGCGGCGGAGGCTTGAACTTGTACAGCGACTTCGGGGGCACAAGGTCGTCATCGGCTGCAGCGGTGTTCATCGGCGACTCGATCGGGCCGGTCACAGATCACCTGGCGCAAGACCAGTCGACTTCGCGATTTTCGCGAGCATGCGCGGACCGATTTCCTCGCGGTCATGGAACGCGAATACGTAGTCAGGCCAGCCGACGCGGGCGAGCACTTTGTGGGACCCGGTCTGTCGCTTCACGACCCAGCCGAGTCGAAGCAGCGCCGCCAGGACCCGCGGAGCACGAGTGCTCGGCCAATCGGTCATGCCGCGGCGAACGTGATGCTG
Organism: Planctomycetota bacterium; assembly: GCA_016795325.1. Lineage (GTDB taxonomy): Bacteria > Planctomycetota > UBA1135 > UBA1135 > WYBT01. Next base: position 13,950 of record JAEUHY010000060.1, on the reverse strand, counting down.
ACCAGCGCCGCGGTGGACTCACCGTGATCGATGCGATCGGCAACGACGCGGAGCGCAAGCGCTTGAACTCTCGTGCGCGCTTCGTCCGCGGTCGCGCCGTAAGCGAGCACCCCAGGCAGCTCGGGGACCTCCGCAATCCAGCGGCCGTCGTCTTCGCGTTCGAGTTGGATCGAGAGTTTCACGCCGATTTCCAGTTGGATCCTAGGCCCGCCGGAGAAAAGCCGCAACGCCGGGAGACGACGGTGCAGCCCGTCCACGACAACCGGGCGAGAAGCGCAACTCCGCCCGCTACACTCCCCCGCTTCCATGGCCAAGACACCTCTGATCCCGTTGGGACGCCCGCGCGACGCGTTCCTCGACGCGGGCAGTTTTGCGCGCAATCGCGAGGCCATGGCGGCGCACGACGCGCGGCTCGCCGAGCGGCGCGCGAAGATCGCGCTGGGCTGGGGCGAGGAGTACCGCGCCCGCGTCCACAAGAAGGGCAAGCTCACGGCGCGCGAGCGCGTCGAGCGTTTGAAGGACCCTGGGACGCGCGTGTTCGAGGTGCTGACCTTCGTCAACTACGAGCGCAAGTTCGGCAAGCTCGAATCGCCGGCGGCGGGCGTCGTCACCGCGTACGTGTGCGTCGCCGGGCGTTGGACGATGGTGATCGCCAACGACAACACCGTCGCCTCGGGTTCGTGGTGGCCGCTGAGCCCCGAGAAGATCGAACGCGCGCAGGAGATGGCGCTGCGGCTGCGCCTGCCGGTGATCTACCTCGTCGACTGCTCGGGGCTGTACTTGCCGGAGCAATCGGCGAGCTTCCCCGGCCGCAACGGCGCAGGCGCGATCTTCAAGATGAACAGCCGCCTCTCGGCCGCCGGCGTGCCGCAGATCGCGGGCGTGTTCGGCGACTGCATCGCGGGCGGCGGCTACATGCCGATCATCTCCGACCGCGTGTACATGACCGAGCAGGCGTACATGGTCATCGCAGGCGCGGCGCTGATCAAAGGCGCGAAGAGCCAGAAGCTCTCGAGCCTCGACATCGGCGGCCCCGAGGTGCACGTGCACCAGTCCGCGTGCGCCGACGTGCGCGTGCCCGACGACGAAACGGCGCTCGAGCTGATCCGGCGCGACGTCGAGCGCTTGCCGACCAGCGGCTGCGACTTCTACCGCCACGGCGCGCAAGGCGCCGCGCCGCACCAACCGGCGCACGAACTCGCGGGCCTGTTCCCTGCCGACCACCGCATCACCTACGACGTCGAAGAAGTCCTCGCGCGCGTGGTCGACCGCTCGCTGTTCTGGGAGCTCATGCCCGAACGCGGCCGCGAAATGATCGTCGGCGTCGCGCGCATCGACGGGCTCTACATGGGCTTCATCGCCAATCGCCAAGGCGTGATCGACGACCCCGAGCACCGCGGCAAGAAGAAGCCCTGCGGCATCCTCTACAAGGAAGGCATCGCGAAGATCAGCGCCTTCAGCCGCGCCTGCAACGACGACGGAATCCCGATCGTATGGCTGCAGGACATCTCGGGCTTCGACATCGGCGTCGAAGCCGAGCGCCTGGGCCTCTTGGGCTACGGCTCGAGCCTGATCTACACCAACAGCACGAACAGCACGCCGATGTTCACCGTGCTGCTGCGCAAGGCGTCCGGCGCCGGCTACTACGCGATGGCCGGCCTGCCGTACGAACCCGTGGTGCAGATCTCGACGCCGCTCGCGCGCCAGAGCGTGATGGAAGGCCGCACGCTCGCGATCGCGGCCTTCAACACCAAGCTCGACGACGACTTCGAGATCCTCTCGAAGGATCCGGCCGAGCGCGCGCAGATCGAAGCCGGCATGCGCGAGACCGAAGCGCGCATCGAAGGCGACATGTCGCCGTACAAGTCGGCGGCGCAGATGGACACCGACGAGATCGTGCAGCTCGGCGAGTTGCGCGCCTGGCTCGAGCTGTTCGCCCAGACCAGCTACCAATCGAGCGGCTCGCGCCGCATCAAGAACCCGCGCATCTGGTCGCTGCACGACCTCGCTGCGCTTTCGGAGCTGCGCGGATGAGCACCCACCGCACCCTGACCTTGAGCGTCGTGCGCGAAGGCGAGCGCGTGAAGTTGTGCTGCCCCGGCGTCGGCGCGTTTTCGCTCGCGCGGCGCGAGGGGCAAGTGCTGAGCGGCGGCGACATGGCCGGCGTGCTCACCACGCTCGGCGCCAGTTGCGCGCTCCTCGTGCCCGAGGACGTCTCGGGCGTGATCGTCTCGGCGCCGCCCGAACGTGTGCTCGCGCCCACGGACTTCGGCGCCGTGCTGTACGAACTGGCGCCGTTGGCGGCCGGCGCCGCGGGAGTCGGCAAAGCCGCTTCGAACGCATCGAAGGACGGCGCGTTGCTGTTCCGCGCGCCTTCCGCTGGCCGTTTCTGGCAACGCAGCGCCCCGAGCGAACCCGCACTCGCGGGCGTGGGCGACGTGCTGGAGCCGGGCCGGCCGGTGGGCTTGATCGAAGTGATGAAGACCTTCACGCAGGTCAGCTACGCGACCGCAGGCGGCCTGCCGGCCCGCGCTCGAGTGGTCCGCGTGCTCGTCGAGGACGGCGCGGAAATCGCCGAGCGCGCGCCGCTTTTCGAGCTCGAAGCCTGTTGAGGCGCGCGGCCGCGTCGGCGCAGGCAACTTGACGCGGCCCCTGCGGGTCGCTGGACTCGGCCACCAGACATGAAGTTCGACAAACGCATCCTCGTCACGGGCGGCACGGGCTTCGTAGGAATCAAGCTGCGCTCGGTGCTCGCCGCGCACGGCCACTGGGTGTCGATCGCGACGCGCTCGCCGCAGGCGCAGCGCGACGGAATCGCGGGCGTCGACTACGTGCCGTGGCTGCCGGACATGGCCAAGTACGACGCCGTGGTGAACCTCGCCGGCGCGAACATCTTCGGGCAACGCTGGAGCGACGCCTTCAGGGCCGAGATCCGCGCCAGCCGCGTCGAAGGCACCAAGAAGCTCGTCGACGCGCTCGCCGCGGCGCAAAAGCGGCCCGCGGTGCTCGTCAACGCTTCCGCGATCGGCATCTACGGCGACCAGGGCGACCGCGTGCTCAACGAGGGCGCGCCGCTCGCGAGCGACTTCCTCGCGGAAGTCTGCAGCGCCTGGGAACGTGAGGCGCAGCGCGCGGAGAGTCTGGGCGTGCGCGTCGTGACCGTGCGCATCGGGGTGGTGCTCGGCCGCGGCGGCGGCGCGCTCGCTGCGATGCTCACGCCGTTCAAGCTCGGCCTGGGAGGCCCGATTGGCAACGGACAGGCCTGGTTCAGCTGGATCCACATCCACGACCTCGCCGAGTTGATCCACACCTGCATCGCCGACGCAAACGTGCGCGGACCGATCAATGCCGTCGCTCCGGGCGCGTGCACGAACAAGGTCTACACCAAGGCCCTGGGTCGCGCTCTCAAGCGACCGACGATCTTCCCGCTGCCGCCCTTCGCGTTGAAGCTGATGCTCGGTGAAGTCGCGGGCGTCATCACCGGCAGCCAGCGCTGTGAACCGGCGGTCGCGCAGAAGCTGGGGTTCAAGTTCAAGTACCCCGACATCGACTCGGCGCTGCAGCACATCCTCACCTGACGCGCCGTGGGCATCGTCGGGCTTGGTATGGATCTGGCGCAGATCGAGCGCCTGCGCGAGGTGCTCGAGCGCCGCGGAGAGCGCGCGTACGCGCGCTTGTTCACCGAGCAAGAACGCGCTTACTGCGAGCGTCGCCCGCTGACCAAATTCAACAGCTACGCCGGTCGTTTCGCGGTCAAGGAAGCGGTGATGAAGCTGCTCGGCACCGGCTGGACGCGCGGCGTGCGTTGGGTCGACATCGAAGTCGTGCGCGAGCGCGGCAGCGCGCCGACCGTCGTGCTCCACGGCGAAACGGCGCGCATCGCGCGAGCTCGCGGCATCGCACGCATCCACATCACCATCACGCACGACGCGGGCATCGCGGCGGCCGTGGCGGTGGGTGAAAGCGCCTGAAGCAGCAAAAACGCGCGCGAGCGTGAATCCGCGCGCGAATCGCGCTCGAACTCAGGAGCGATGCCGCTCAGATCAACTCATCGTCCTGAGACGAAGAGATGTAGAGCAGACATCCGCCGCGCGTCGACTGCACCGGGTGCTCGGACGCGGTCTGGCAAACCTGAAAATCGCCGGCCTTGAGCTCGCGTTCGCCGACTTGGAGATCGCCTGACAACACGAGGCACTCTTCGACGCCGCCGTGACGGTGCGCCGGATAGGACGTGCCCGCAGCCATGCGCACGAGCATCGTCGCCGAGCGCCGCGCGGGATCGGCCGCCAGTCGCTTGACCTCGATCCCGTCGATGCCCGTGGGCTCCCATGCGCCCGCGTCTCCGGCGACTGCGTACATGCCCGCCGAGAACCCGGCCGTCGAAGCCCCCGTCGGCAGCGCGGCGCCCCAGCGCCGCCAACTGCGATCGAGCTTGCCCGGCGCGTCCGAGCGCGCGTCGCGACCGCTCAACTCGAGGCTGTCGAGCAAGCGCGCGCGCAGCGCGGGCGAAGGCGCCGGCGCATCGGCGCGCGCAAGCGCTTCCTGGGCGAGCGCTTCGTCCGCGCGGGCGACGTCGAGCTCCGAGAGACGCAGCTCCGCTGCGCAACTCGCGCAGAGTTCGAGGTGCTCGCGGTAGGACGCCGCCTCGTCCGCGTCGAGAGCGCCCACGACATACGACGCAGCGCTGTCGCGCCACGCGCAAGGCGAGTTGGGCGCGGCGCGTTCGCGATTGTGCTGATCGCCACTCATCCCAATTCCTCCCAAGTCGCGAGCAATTCGCGCAGCTTCATCATTCCCAGCCGGATGCGTGTTTTGACCGTGCCGAGCGGCTCGCCCGTGCGTTCGGCGATCTGCGAGTGCGAGAGTTCGGCGAGAAAGGCGAGCTCCACCATGTGGCGCTGCGTTGGCGGCAGTTGTGCGATGGCGTCGCGGACCGAGCGGCAGCGCTCCTGCGCCGCGCGGGCCTCGACCGGGTCGCAACCACACGCGCAGTCGGGCAGCCGTTCGTTGAGGTGCTCGTCCCACTCCTCGGTGCGACGCGTCTGCGCCTCGCGGCTGCGGCGGCGATCGAGAGCACGACTGCGCGCGATCGTCAGGAGCCAGGTCGCGACTTCGCCGCGCGTCCCGTCGAAGCTCGCGGCGCGTTGCCACACCTGCATGTAGACGTCGAGCAGAACTTCTTCAGCCAAGTCGCGGTCCGGCACGAGCCGCACAACGAGCGCGAACACGATGCGGTTGGTGCGGTCGTACAGCCGCGCCATGGCCTGCTGGTCGCCGGCCGCAATGGCAACGACGTCGAGGCGCAACTCGCGGTCGCGTTCGGCCCGCGCAGAGTGCGGCGAGGGGCCGCGCAGGGCGGTGGAAAGGACGTCCATCGAAAAGGGCTTGTCCACGAGACTACGGCCGCCAACCGGCGAGTGGATCTGCGCGAATCCCAAAAACTTGCTGCCGGCGTTCCGCCCGAGTCCGAGCCTGGAAATCGGCGCCGCCGGCCAATCCGCGGGGCCGGCGCGGGGCGTAGTCCCGCTCGACCGCACTCCGCTGAAGCGGGGCCGAGCGAGTCCAAGCCTTCTCCGACACGAGTTCTCCACTCCGCCATGAAAACCAGTTTGCACTTCACGCTGGGCGCCGCCGCGCTCGCGTCGTTGGGAGCGTTTGCGAACGCCTCCAAAGCCTCGAGCCACCGCGAGGCGCCGCTGATCACCGAGATGCCCAAGCTCGACGCGACCGACTTCTACATGTTCACGAGCTACGAAGCCGGACGCTCGGACTTCGTGACGCTGATCGCCAACTACCAGCCGCTGCAGGATCCGTACGGCGGCCCGAACTACTTCACGATGGACCCCGAGGCGCGCTACGAGATCCACGTCGATCGCAACGGCGACGCGCTCCCGGACATGACCTTCCGCTTCCGCTTCCAGAACAAGCTGCGCGACATCGCGCTGCCGATCGGACCGGCGGGCAACCAGAAGATGGTGTCGGTGCCCCTGCGCAACGTCGCGCCGATCACCGCGCAGAACGACAGCGGCCTCAACGAGACGGAGAGCTACACGCTCGAGCTCGTGCAGGGGAACAGCGTCGTCAAGCTGAAGAACGCCGCGAACAACGAGTCGAGCTTCCGCAAGCCCTACGACAACGTCGGCACGAAGACCTTCCCCAACTACGACGCCTACGCTGCGGCGCACGTCTACAACGTCGTTCTGCCGGGCGGCCACACGGCGCGTTTGTTCGTCGGACAGCGCAAGGATCCCTTCGTGGTCAACCTCGGCGAGGCCTTCGACCTCGTGAACCTCAACCCGCTCGGTCCGGTGAACGGCGAAGAGGACAAGCTCGCTGACGCCAACGTGACGTCGCTCATCCTCGAGATCCCCAAGGCGTTCCTCGTGCAGCCGAACCAACCGATCATCGGCGCCTGGACGAGCGCGAGCTTGCCGCGCAAGCGCACGCTCAAGGGCATTCCGACCTTCGAAGCTCCGACGCAGGAGTTCGGCGACTTCGTGCAGGTTTCGCGCCTGGCGAGCCCGCTCGTCAACGAGCTCGTGATCGGCCTCAAGGACAAGAACCGCTTCAACGCCTCGAAGCCGGCCGATGACGCGCAGTTCGCTGACTACGTCACGCACCCGACGCTGCCCGCGCTGCTCCAGGTGCTGTTCGGCGTGCAGGCGCCGACGCTCTTCCCGCGCGCCGACCTCGTGCAGGTGTTCATCACCGGCGTGCCGGGACTGACGGCCAACGGTTCGTTCGGCGAGATGCTGCGCCTCAACACGAGCATCGCTCCGACACCCAAGGCGCAGCAGTCGAACCTCGGCGTGCTCGGCGGCGACCTCGCCGGTTATCCCAACGGCCGGCGCCTGGGCGACGACGTGGTCGACATGTCGCTGCGCGTCGTGATGGGTGTGCTGCTCAGCCCGACGGACGCTCCGGCCGGTCAACTGCCCTACACCGACGGCGCGTTCGTCGACGCGAGCTTCTTCGACGACACGTTCCCCTACGTCCGCACGCCGCTTCCGGGCGCGCAGTAGTTCCGCGACGACGCAAGGCCGCGCGCCCTCTCCGACGCATCCGCGCACCGGAGAGGGCGCACGCCCCCGCTCTCCCCACGAAGCACACCTCCACCGTCGACACCATGCGCACGCTCCTCGCTTCCGCTACAGCTGCTCTGCTCGCGCTTCCGCTCGTCGCCCACGACTTCTGGATCGAGCCCGAGAGCTTTCGTCCGCAGCCCAACACGACGCTCAAGGTCGCGCTCAAGGTCGGAGATTTCGCGATCGGCGACGAAGTGCCGCGCGCCGACATCCGCATCCTCGACTTCTCGCTGCGCGGCAAGGAGCAACGCGCCGACATCGTCGGCCGCGACGGCGGCCTGCCCGCCGGCCTGGTGCGACCGACGTCGCCAGGCCTGTTCGTACTCGGCTACCGAAGCACGCCTTCGTTCGTCGAGCTCGAGGCCGCGAAGTTCGAGGACTACCTGCGCGAAAAGGGCCTCGATGGCGTCATCACTTCCCGCGCCGAGCGCGGCGAAACCCAGTCCAAGGCGCGCGAGCTGTACTCGCGTTGCGCGAAGTCCATCGTCCAAGTCGGTGAAGGCGGACCCCAGGAATTCGCTGCCATGCTCGACTACCCGCTCGAGATCCTGCCCGAACGCAACCCGTGCGATCTGTTCGCACAGGCCAGCACACCCGCCGCGCTTCCCGTGCGTGTGTTCTTGCACGGCAAGCCGCTCGGCGGCGCGCTGCTGGGCGCCTTGGAATTGCGCGCGGACGCGGCCGAGCGCAAGCCGCAGGCGCCGATCCTCGCGCGCACGGACGGCGAAGGACGCGCGCAGATCGAACTGCCGCGCGCCGGTCGGTGGATGCTCGCCGTGGTGCACATGGAGCGCGCCACGGACACTGGCAAAGCCGACTGGGAGAGCTTGTGGGCCTCGCTCACGTTCGAGGCCGCCGCGCGGTCTGCGCCCAAACCCGCCGCGCGCTAACGCGTCTCGCGAAAGCCGAGCAACACGAGCACGCACGGCCCGCCGGCGATCACCGACAACCCCAGTTCTTCGCAGAGTTTCAGAGCAGCCGGGCTTTCGGCGCCCGGCTGCATCCACAAACGGCGGATCCCCTTGTCCGCGGCCTCACGCACGATGCGCTCGGTGACCGGCGGCGGCGTGATGATGCTCAGGGCCTCGACGCCATCCGGCAGATCGCGGATCGAGCGGACACACGGCACGCCTTCGATCGCAGTTTCGCTGGGGTGCACGCAGTGCACCGTGCGGCCGCGCTGCAAGTAGGAGCGCAGCACCTTGTTGCCGTACTTCTCGCGGTTGGTCGAGGCGCCGACGACGGCGAACACGCGGCTGGCGAGGAACTCCTGGATCAAGGTCTGCGTGTCCATGACGAATGAGCTTGGAGCTCGCGTCGACGCGCCGCAAGTGCGTGATCGTGCGCAGCGCACGCGTCGCTAGGATCTCGCGCAGCGGCCGCACTGGCCGTCCACCAGCCATGAAACGCGAAGACAAAGCCGCGCGCATCGGAGCGTTGCTCGACGAGCTCTACCCCGCCCCGCCCGTGCCGCTCGACCACGTCGATGCGTACACGCTCCTGATCGCGGTGCTGCTCTCGGCGCAGTGCACCGACGTGCGCGTCAACCAGACCACGCCGCTGCTCTTCGCGCGCGCCAAGACGCCGCAGGAGATGGTGAAGCTCTCGGCCGACGAGATCCGCGAGATCATCAAGCCCTGCGGGCTCTCGCCGGCGAAGTCGAAGGCTATTCGAGGCCTGTCGGAGATCCTGCTCGCGCGGCATGGCGGCGAGGTGCCTCGCAGCTTCGAAGAGCTCGAGCAGTTGCCGGGCGTGGGCCACAAAACCGCTGGCGTCGTGATGAGCCACGCGTTCGGCGTGCCGGCCTTTCCGATCGACACCCACATCCACCGCCTGGCGGCGCGCTGGGGCTTGTCGGATGGCTCGAACGTCGAAAAGACCGAGCGCGACCTCAAGGCGCTGTTCGCGCCGGACACTTGGAACCGCCGCCACCTGCAGATCATTTTCTTCGGCCGCGAACACTGCCCGGCGCGCGCGCACGACTTGTCGAAGTGCCCGATTTGCTCGTGGGCCGCGCCGAAAACGCGCGCCGCGCTCGAGAAGCGCCACGGAACCGGCAAGGACCTGCGCACCAAGCAGCGCGGCCTTCACGCCGCAGAGCATGGGCGCATCGGCCAAGGCGCCGACGCGCCCCGCGGCATTCGGCCGCGCTGATCTGTTGGTTCTGTCGCTACCACTTCGTGGTAGCTCAGTGCGCATCGGGCCGCGCGAAGCGTTAGAACAAGGCGATGGACAAGCAGCAGTTCGTCAAGCTCTCCGACGCGTGCCTAGCGCGCGTCGCCGATTGGCTCGAGCCCTTTGATCCCGACGAGCTCGATTACTCCACCAGCGACGGCGTCGTCACGCTCGTGTTCCCAGGCAACGTGCGCTACGTGCTCAACCGGCAGTCCGCGACGAACCAGATGTGGTTCGCCGCCGGCGCGCGCGCGTGGCACTACAACTGGGACGAAGCGCGCCAGGCGTGGTTCGACGACCGCGACGGCCACGCACTGTACGAGCGCATCGCGCAGGTCGTCGGCGACAAACTCAAGCGCTCGGTTTCGGCGCCATGACGCAACAACTCACGCTGCATCGGCTCGAGGGTTTTTATTGGGTCGCGAAGACCGGCGGCTACGCACGGGCCGCTCGCGCTTTCCCCTATCCGATCACGCAGCCGGCGGTGCACCAGCAGGTTTCGAAACTGGAGGCTGAGCTCGGCGTCGAGCTGTTCGAGCGCGTCGGCAAGGACCAGATGCAGCTCACGGCCGCCGGCCAGCGCCTCTACCGTTTCGTCGGCCCGTTCTTCGACTCACTGCCGAGCGTCGTGCGTGCGGTGCAAGCCGGCGACTACGGCGGCAGCCTCGTGATCCACGCAGCGCCGCTGTTCGTCAAACACATGATGCCGCGCTGGATCCAGCGCCTCGCCAAGGCGCGCAAGGACCTGCGCGTCGAACTCGTCGAAGCGCTCTCGACCAACCTCGCCAAACTGCGCGACGGCTCCGCCGACCTGGTGGTCGACTACTCGCCTGAATGGCCCAGCGACATCGCGACGATGCGCGTCGGCACGTTGCGAGCCTTCGTCGTGCTGCCGTCCAAACATCCGCTCGCGCGCAAGGTGCGCCTCTCGCTCGCGCAGCTCAAGGACGAGACCTTCATCAGCTATCCGCCGGGCGGCGTCGCGCACGAGATGCAACGCCGCGCGCTCGAGGCGCACGACGCCGCGCCGCGCACGATGCTCTCGGCCTCCTCCGCCGAATCGATCCTCGCCTTCGTCGAGGCCGAACTCGGCTTCTCGCTCCTGCCCTGGCTCGACGCCGACGGCCCCAAACGCCCGGGCGTCACCGCGCTCCCGCTCGGCTCACCCACCGTCGAGTTCCCCGTGATGGCCGCCTGGCGCAAGGACACGCCCGACAACCCGCTGCTCGACGCCGCTCTCGAAACGGCGCCGAAGCCGTAGCGGCGCTGCTCGGCGCCAGCGTACGACGTTCATCGAATCGGTTCTCGTTATGCGGCGGCTCGTGGCCTCCGCGATTGTCTCCGAGCGCCCGGCCCCGCCGTTCTCGGCGTACTCGGACTACTGCACGTCCAACGCCGTTTGAGTGTTCGAGGTATAGTTCGGCGCGAAACTGAACCCGTTGCCGATGGTCGTGCCATTGACCGTCGCGAACGTTCCCGTGCGCGACGCATGCCCGAGGATCGCGAAGCTCCCGCTCGTGGGCTGGAACCCGTTGATGAGTTGGATGTTCAGCGTGCCACCCAGCGTCGCCGCCCCGCTCACCGTAAGCCGGTCGAACTGCGCGCCCTGTGCGGTTCCGCCAATTTCGACGTTCATCACACCGCTCGCGCCCTGCGTGTACGTGCCGGTGATCGTCAATGTGCCCGCTCCACCGATGCCGGGCTCGAGCGTGCCGTTGTTGGTCACGTTGCCGGTGATCGTCCCGAAGCCGCGCAGCGAGCCTTGAGCAACGCTTAGCCCGCTCGGCGCGCTAATCGAGCCTCCGCCGAGTGCGACGACAGCGTTCGCAGATGCCTGAACGAACGACGCAAGGGTCAGCGTCCCCGCACTGACATTCAAGGAACCAGCATTGTTCAGCGGCACATTCAGCGGCGCACCCGCCGTCCCGACCTTGTTGAACGTGCCCTGGTTCTCGAACGCGCTTCCGCTGCCGGACGCGCTGATCCCATGGCTGAACGTGTTGTTGTGGTTGTAGACACCACCAGGGAGGTTGCGAAACACCGCGCTTGAGAGCACCCAAGACCCCACGTTGCCGCCCGCAAACGTCGTCGTGCCGCCGTTCTCGAACGTGCGCGCCACCGTCACCCCGCCCGTGATCGTCACCACGCCTGTGTTCGCAATGGTCGTCTTGCCCGTGCCGCCCATCGAACCGCCGGACCATGCGACGCTCCCCGCAAGGGCCAACTCGCCGCTCCCGACAACGGCTCCGCCCGATTGGCTGTAGCTCACGCTGACACGAGCGCCGCCGTCGACGGCAAGAGTGCCGCCGGAGACCGTCAAACTCGACGCCGAGAGCTGATTGAGCGCGGTCAACGCTCCGCCGGAGACGGCGAGCGTCTCGGAGTGCACCTGGCCTCGCACGGTAAGTGCGCCACCAGACACGGTCAGCTGCTCGCTGCAGTCCAGAGTCGAGCACCGACTCGTGCCCGCGGAGTGCGTCACGACCACGCTGCCGGGAAGCGGCAAGATGCGCACGTCGTCGTCGCTCGTCGGCACGACGCCGCCGCTCCACTTCGCGGCTTCGGACCAAGAGCCGCTGCCCGGGAAGACCCAGACGCCGCGCGGCAGGGCGCCGTCCTTGATCAGCCACAACTTGTAGTCGCCGGTGGATGATGCCGTGGCCTCCACCTCGACGCGGAAGCTCCCGGTTTCGGTCACGGTGAGCGGCCCGAGTTGCAGCACGCCGCCGTTGGAGACGACCCCGAGAGTGAACCCGTCCGGATCGCGAATGCGCAGCTTGCTCGCCGTCGACTGCCCGAAGTACGCGACGAAGTACTCGTCGCCGGCCTGGGCGTTGAAGTCGTAGCAATCGCGCTCGAAGGGCGCCGCGAAGGATCCGTCGAGGATCACCCCGGGCTGGATCGTGCTCGAGCCCGAGCAGAGAGGCGTCACCAGCGCGTAGGCGACGGAGTCGATGCGCGAGCTCGTCGCCGACACGACGAACGGGAACTCGGCCGCGGCCGCGCCAGCAGGGGCGGTGTAGAGCCCTGTGCTCGAGATCGTGCCGACGCTGGCGTTGCCTCCCGCCACACCGTTCACCTTCCACGTGACGGTCTGGCTGCCGCCGGTCACCTGCGCGCTGTACTGAACCTGGTCGCCGTAGTCGACAGCAACGGTCTGCGGCGCAATGGTAATGCCCTCGAACTCCAGGACACCCGCCACCAGCGGCGTGCCGCCAGCGATCGTCACGATGACTTGGCCGCCGCTCACTACGGTCGGCATGGTGAAGCTGATGACGTTCGGCGCGACGCTCGTGATCGCAGCCGCTTGGCCCGCCACGGTGACCGCCACCGTCCCCGGCGCAGCAAACGGGAAGTTGCGTCCGTAGATGTTCACGGCGTCGCCAACCAACGCTCGCCGCGGCTGGATCGAGAACGCGTCCGCGGCGGTGAAGCGCACCTGGTTCGTCGCTGCGACGCGATTGCCGAGCGCGTCGTAGGTGTAGTCGCGTTGGCTTTGCGCCTGGCTCGTTCCCGCGAGCAACCCCACGAGGGTGATCAGGAGCCCCATGAGCCGGGCAGCTTTGAACGGCACGGACACCGCTAGCATCTCTCGCCAGCCAGCACTCGACGACGCCGCGGGTCGCGCCAGCCACCGTGCTCGCGCGACATCGCCCGCCAACGCCACGTCTCGCTCCGAGCGACTCATCACTGTTTCTCGCATGGTGACCTACTGGACGACGAGCGTCGTCTGGGTGCTAGACGTGATGTAGTCGGGCGCGAAGCTGAAACCGTTGCCGATGCTCGTTCCGTTGACCGTCGCGAAAGTCCCCGTGCGCGATGCGTGCCCGAGGATCGCGAAGCTCCCGCTCGTCGGCTGGAATCCGTTGATGAGCTGGATGTTCAGCGTCCCACCCAGCGTCGCCGCTCCGCTGACCGTGAGCCGGTCGAACTGGGCGCCCTGCGTGGTTCCGCCGATCTCGACGTTCATCACGCCGCTCGCTCCTTGCGTGTACGTGCCGACGATGTTGAGTGCCCCCGCTGCCGTGCTACCGGGTGCGAGTACGCCACCATTGTTCACGACGTTCCCGCTGATTGTCCCGGCGTTCCCTCGCAGAGTGCCCCCATTGAGCTGAACTCCAGTGGACGCGTTGAGGACGTTACCAACGAGCGTGTCGCCAGCGGTCTGAACGTAAGGGCCACCGCTCCGCGTGAGCGTGCCGCCATTGATCGCTTGGACCTGCCCCGCATTCGTGAAGCTAGGCCCCGCGATCGTCAGCAGCGCACCGCTCACGTCCGAAGCGATCGTCCCGTTGTTCACGAGCGTCATCGGCTGACCGAACTGCCATGAGCCGCCGATCGTGCCACGCCCGCCGCGGATCGTCGCACCCGGTGCGATCGTGAGCGTCCCAGGCGACTGCATCTCGATCATCCCGCCAAACGAGCCGCCCGGCGGCGACTCGCAAGATATCGTCCCGCTCTGGAACGTCTGGCTGCCCTCGAAACCCAGACTGCAGTTCAGCGCGCCCATACGCACAGTACCGCTCACGTTCAAGTTGCCACCAACTCGCAGGGCCGCGTTCGCCGCCGTCAGGTTCAGGTCGCCAAGCACCTGCACGCCCACCAAGCGGTTGCTTGAGCTCGACTGCACCGACAGCGCCGCGCCGCCCTGCTGATCTAGGGTGCCGCCGCTGATCGTTCCGCCGTTCAG
>JAEUHY010000003.1 GCA_016795325.1 Planctomycetota bacterium | reverse complement strand
CGGTGAGCGCGGACGCCAGCCCGATCGAGAGCATCGACCGGGCCAGCGCGCCGCGCGTTTGGATCACGCCGCCGTTTCGGGCGCGGTGAACATCGCCTCGGCGACGTCGGCGGCGGCTTCGGCCTCGGGCTGCGAGACCTCCAGCACCAACGCGCCGCGGCGCTTGCCCTTCTTGGGCTTCTCGGGCGCGCCGACGGGCAGCACATCCTTCCGCGCGTCGACCGGCGACTTCGCGATCAGCCCGCTCTGCTCGGCGAACGCCAGACACAGCCGCAGCGTGCGGCGCGTCTTGAGGAAGCTCGGTTCCGCCTTGGGCTTGCCGCTCTTCTTCCGCATCACGCGGTCGCACACGTTGAACTCCGCGATGCGCTCCGCGGTCAGGTCGGCGACCTTCGTGTCCGCGCCAAGCTCCGCCCGCGCCGTCGCGAGCTCCATGCGGTACGAGAAGATCGTGCCCTCGCTCTGGCCGCGCTCGGCCAGGCTCGCGAGGTACGCCTCGCACAGGGAAGACAGGGTCAGGTCGGGGTTGGTGGTGGTGCTGATCTTTGACTTGCGCGCCATTGCTGGCCTCCTTTGACTCGCGCCGCGACCATCGCGGCGACACGCGCATGAAGGCTCGAATCGCGCCGGGCAGCGAGGCAGTTCCGACAGTTCCAGCGCTTCTGACGTGTAAGGCCGCAGGCGGACGTGAGCGTGCAATTGCGGCAGCTCGCAGGTGAGGCACGGCGCTCATTTGCGCTTCCCCGCGAGCCATTTCTCGACCTCCCCGCGCCGCCAACGCTTGAGCCCGCCCACGTGGATGCAGCGCGGGATCTCGTCCAGCAGCTCCATGCGGCGCAACGTGCGCGTCGTCACCTGCAGCAGCTCGGCCATCTGCTCGCAGGTCATCAGCGGCGACCTCGCCTCCTTCGCTGCCTGCGCCATCGCGCGCACGTCCGCCGCGATCGACTCCAACAAGTCGCGGCGCGTCACGGCAGCACCCCCTGCGCCTCAAGCGCCGCGAGGATCTCGGCCTCCCAAGCCTGCTCGAGCTGCGGATCGACGACGTCCATGACCCGATGCCGCCGCCCTCTGCGGTCGACTCGCTCGGGCGGAAATACGCGCACATCGCCTCGCAACGTGCGCCGCACGATCAACCCATCGATGCGCACGACGCCGGCCAGCTCAGCAGACACCCACCCAAGAAGGCCTCGTTGTTGTTCGAGCTTGGATGCCCGTAGGAAGCGCAGGCTGGAGATGAGAGGGGTCACGCGGCACCGCCTTCCGGGTCGCCCATGCCTGCGCCGTCGCAGATGGCGCATCCGCCGATCCCACTCGGCGACTGGAAGAGCGACGCTTCACCGCAGCGGGGACAGACCCGGGCGGAGGGAAGCCCGTCCTCAGGCGGCGTGCCAACTCCCGAAACACCGTACGCATCGTCCGCACCAACTCCGAATCTCTCGCTCTGCGGACGGTCGGCCGCGGACGGTCGCCGTGCGCCGTCGGACCGACCGCCCGCAGGAATCTGACCGAGAACCGCATTCGTAGGGTCGCCAGCGCCGCGTGCGTACGGTGCGGACGGTGCGGACGGTCGTGTCCGGAGCTTGCTGAGCCGGACCTCACGCGCTCTCTCGTGCCCCACGACCGAGAAGTCGATGTCGATGCCCGCGCGGCGAAGGTTGGGAGCTGCTCGCGTCAGTGCGCCGCGCATCGCACGCGCGTTCGCAGGCCAGCCGAGCCGCTTGCGATCAAGCTCCGAGTCCAGACCGGAGAGCGATCGCAACAGTCCGTCGCAGGTACCAGTCCAGTGCGGAGAGTGCTCCAGCAGCTTCTCGATCCCTCGCGCCACCGGCGAGTTACTGAGCGCTGCGTCGTTCGTGCCCGCGCGGTTGGACTCGATCGCGTCGAGCACCTGCTCGCGCGTCCATCCGAACGCTGCGCCTGCGGCGACAGCGGAGATCGCGAAGTCCGCCATGCGCGGCTTGCGAGCCAGCTTGACCGAACGCCGGCCTCGCAAGACCGCAGCCACTCCGTCGAGCAGGGCGCCGAACACACCCGGCAGAGCACGCTCAAGACGCAATCGATGCTCGGCGTCCTCCATGCGAGCCTCGTCGGCGATCGACGGCAGCGTGAGCACCACCGCGCGGTCGAGCAGGTCTGCGCGCGTCGCGACGTCCTCGATGCCGTTGAGCATCACCGGCCGCATGGCCTCGAACAGCTTCTCGTCGCCGTCGGTGTACAGCTCCCGCGCGCCGAATCCACCGCCCGTGGCCAGCGAACAAAGGGCGTCAGAGAGAGGCGCCGATAGGTGCGAGATGTTGTCGTAGGCGAGAATCCAGCCGTTGCTCGCGGCGATCATCAACTCGTGCTCGTCGCGCGGAGGCCGGCGAAGTCCGGCTTTGCCAGGGTCGACCAAGCTGCGAGCCACGCGCAAGAGCGTCGACTTGGCGCTCCCCTGTTCGCCGTTGACGACCAGCACGACGTACGGACCCTTGGGGAGCAGGTACGTGGTCAACGCCAACACGAACAGCCGCCAAGCGACGTCGTCGGGCAGGTTGACCAGCGGCCGAAGGTCGTCGATCGCGCCGCCTGCCACCGGGGTAGGAAGCGCCTGCATGCCGCGCTTGCGCACGAACTTCACCGGCGTCTTGTCGGAGCCGACGATCTCCCACCCCCTCTCGGTCACGCGCACGGCGCGCCAGTCGTCGTCGACCAGATCGATCCATACCTCGCCTTGATGTCCCGCGACGCGCATCGCAACCGCACGTTCCGCTCCGTCGAACAGAGCATTCGCCTCGACCGTGTTGATCGCGTCGGCAACCGCGTTCGCAGCCGGAACGCGCTGCTCGTGCTCGCGGAACATCCGAACCGCCAGCAGCCGGAACGCATGCGAACGCACGGGCCACGTTTCGTAGTGCCCGTCGCGCCGAACGGTCGCGTAGGCATCGGCGTCGTGCTGCCCCGGCGTGTGAAACAACTCGATGTCCTCGGACTCGATCAGCAGCTGGGCCAAGACAGTGGCGTCTGAGTCGGAGTGGTGATCTCCGGAAACACCGTCCGCACCGTACGCACCGTCCGCAGCCTCCTGCCGGCAGTCCAGGACATGGGCCGCCAAGCGCTCCAAGGCGTCGGCCACTGCGGCTGTGGTCACGCCAGAAGTCAGGGCACTGATCCGCTGGGCGACGCGCTGCCGGCCCGAGTGTGCCGTGAGCTGAAACTTGTCGACCAGCTCATTGCCGTTGGGCGACTTCGCTCGAACCTGTGCCATCTGGGCGCCGAGGGGCTCGCAGGTCAATTCGACACCGCCCAGCTTGCATCGCCACGGACGTGCGCCGCGTTTGCTCGAGGAGGGGTCGAAGCACGTGGTCGTGGTGGCGAGCACGTTCCGGATCGTCAACGCGCCATACGTCTCCTCTCCTCGAGCCTCGTCCCACTTGGCGCGCATCAGCTTCGAGGCACGGAACAGTCGGTCGATGCGATCTGGATCGGGCCCGGTCCAGAAAGCCAGCAGCGCGACGAGACCGCCATCCGCTTCGCTGGGTGACGCGTAGCCATCGGTGCGTCCCTGGTCGAACAGCACGCTGAACTTGGCGCCGTTCTTCGCTCGACGGGCCGCGGCCAGGAGCGCCTCGTCCGACGTCGGGATGGGCGAGTTGACCGGCGTCCACGGCGAGTTGGATGCACTCGGAGCACGCAGGCTCGCGACTTCGCCGTCGTTCGTCGGCGCGACCGGTGGAGAAGTCTTCGCTGCGATCCAATGCGCGTGCACACCGAGCAGCTCGTCGTCGCGCTGCTCGACGCCCTCCGAACAACCGGGAAGCGGCACGCCCGTCACGGTGAAGAACCGCCCCGAGTCGTACATCTCGACATTGCCGCGTCGACGCCCGCGGGGAGGCAGCTTGCCGCGAAGGAGCACGTGGATGCCCGTACCTGTGGGCGACACCTCCGAGTAGCTGCTCAGGCTCGCGACGATCTCCTGGGCCCACGGCTCGATCGCGCCGGTGTCTGCGTCGCGGCACTTGTCGAGGTCGACGCCGACGACGCTGCTCTCCTTGGTGAACACGAAGCCGACGCCGGCGAGCCCATTGCGTTGGACGGCGGCAACAGCCTCATCAAACGTGCCCCACGTTTCCGGGTCGGTCGAGCTCGCGTCACGGCCGGTGTGCGGGTTGACCGGAACCTTGCCGATCTTCGCGCCAGGCTTCGGCGCCGGTTTGGGGCGCCAACCAACCCACTGCTTCTCGGACCGCAGAGCCGCTGGAACACCGGCAGCCTGGAAGGCGACTCGGACGCTCGACGGCTCGGCGCCCGGGCCGACGCCCGCGCGGGACAGTTCATGTTCCGACGTTTCGCCGGATTGGAATCTACGCGCGCTCACGGGGCGACCTCCCCGCTCGCGCGGAGACGGCTCTCTACGTCGCTCAGCGCGACTCCGAGCATGCCTGCGGCCGCTCGAACTTCGGATTCCGTCCAGTGAAATGCGCCGGTCGGACCTTTGGCGGGTCGGAGCTTGCGGTCGCGGAGCAGGTACTCGATTCGGTGGGTGGGAACGCCGAGCAACTCGACGACTTGTCCCGTTGAGAAGAACAACACGGTGGTGCGCGCCTTGCGGAGGAAGGGGTTGGTTGTCGCCCCCGCAACAGCGCAGAGGCTCAACCCCGACCCGGACTCCGCTCGCGCTTGACCGGAGTCCGCTGTGGGGCGACCGGAGTCCGGTGCTAGCTCCGCTCGCCTCCCGGAGCCCGGTGGGTCACCCGTTCAGGCGCAGCACGCACCCCTCGCCGTCCGCCAGCCGGGGCTCCCACTCG
Source organism: Planctomycetota bacterium (assembly GCA_016795325.1). Classification (GTDB taxonomy): domain Bacteria; phylum Planctomycetota; class UBA1135; order UBA1135; genus WYBT01. The sequence continues at coordinate 1,385 of JAEUHY010000003.1, read as the reverse complement.
ACGTCCAAGCGCACGCCGGACTCGCTCTGGTTCCAGCGCTCGGCCAGCCACGGCGGGAGTTTCTGCTTCAGGTGGCGACCCATTCGACGGAGGGAGTCGGCGGACGCCGTTGAGAGGCCTTTCCTGCGCAGCGCGTTCGCAAGGTCTTGCCACGTGGCTTCGGCTCTTCCTGGCTTGGTCGCCAGCGCCAGAAACACCTCGGATTGCACCGGACCGTCGATGGAAGCGCACGGCAGCGGCTCGTTGGCCGCTTGCAGTTCGAACCTCAGCCCGTGCTTCTTGCCACGCTGAACTCTCGTCACTCGAACGCGACGTTCCGGAGACTTCTCGACGGCGGAGACCGGCGGTGCTGGCGAGGTCACTGGCGTCGTGGCCGCGACCGTGACCAACTCGCCAGACTGGAGTGCGGAGTCCACCACAAGGTCTCGCAGCGTGTCGAAGACTCGGTGCATGTTGGTTGGGTGCCCGCTCTCCGTCAGAGCATCGAGAACGGTTCGAAGCGCCCCGGTGAGCTTCTCGTCGGAAGCACGACGAAGCGCCAACCTGATCACCGCCAGCATCGGCCGGTCCGCGGGCGCGCCGGTTGTCATCGCGCGCTCGAGCAACTCCGGCGGAGCACCCTCGGACCATGCGTCCGCCACCGTACGAAGGATCGGCAGCCAGCCTCGGATGAACCGCTCGTCGTCGCCGCGTCCCTTGTAGGCGCCTGCCGCGTCGAGCGCGTCCACAAGACGCTTGCGCTGTCGGATCGCATGCTGGCGAAGAGTGCGCGCCTCGGAGTTCTCCTTAGCATCTTGCTTCATCCGGGCGCAGGCGTCCTGAAGCGCGTCTTCCGCGGTCATCGCTGTCGTCGATTGAACGTCCATCTTCGTTTCCCTCCGGGTTTCAGATTGATCAGGCTCGACACCGCGAGCGGCTGCCGCGGCCCCTGTTTTCCTCGCGAGCGCGCTGACGACTCAGTCGGTCGGGCGGCTTGGGAAGACAGGCGAGTGGATTGCATAGCGCGTCCCCGCGGGTTCGCGCAAATCCGCCCCCTTCGAACTTGCCATGCGCACGCCGCGCAGCCCCTACGCTCGACCGTCAGCCTTCGGCGCCAATCGCCCCAGTACGCGACCAACCGGACAGGCCGGACGATTCGGATGCTCGTCCGCAACGCATCAGATGAAGCGCCGCCGCCTGCGCGGGAAGCACGTGAGCCGCACCTGCACGATACGGGTACGCACGTGCCAAGCGGCCAACGCCAGGCTGATCACGATGTCGTCGTGCTGACCGCTCGGCGCACTCATGCGCGCGTACCCGTTGTCGTTGACGGAGTACTGAAACGACTCCAGCTCATCGATGCCCTCCGGCCACAGCTCCGGCCGGGGCAGCAAGATCTCGCGCTT
>JAEUHY010000002.1 GCA_016795325.1 Planctomycetota bacterium | reverse complement strand
AAGGCAAAAGCAATCGCACGCGGCCAGCGGGCGCTCGATGGCATCCGTGTCAGGTGTAACGACTCTTTTCGCTTTGGAGGTCGAGACACATTTTGGCCGCCTCATGACGTGATTGCCGCAATCATCGGACTGTCAGCACCTCTGCGGGCGGGGTAGACCTCGCGGATTGGGTGGACGATTCGGCGCGATTACCGCGGTCGAAAGTGGTGACGAAACTTCCCCGATCCTTCACCGATTTTCGGCGTCTTGGAAATCGACCACGCGCGACCGGATGACGTAAGGCATTTGCGCGTAGCGAGTTGTGCCAGTCTCCGCACCAAGGCCGTGGTGACCAAACTTCACCACCTCGCGCGGCCTCCGTAGGACGAATTGGGCGGGCGACGGGCCGGTTCGCGGGGGTTCCGTTCGCCGTTCGGGCGGCTACACTCTCGGTGCGGTCCCAAGTCCAAGGTTGAAGTCAAAGCGCATGTCCGGGGCCGCTGGATCGATCTACGGATCGAGGAGCAACTACCTTGGACTCAACTTCGGAACTGACTATCCGCCGCGTCGCGCTTAGCGCGCTTCACCACGATCCCGCGAACGCCCGCTCCCACGACGAGCGCAACCTCGACGCCATCGCCGCGAGCCTGAAGCAGTTCGGGCAGGCCGAGCCGCTCGTGGTGCAGCGCTCGAGCGGGAAGGTCATCGGCGGCAACGGGCGCATGACCGCCATGAAGGCGCTGGGCTGGACGGAGTGCGACGTGGTCGAGCTGGACCTCGACGACACGCAGGCGACGGCGCTGGGCATTGCCTTGAACCGCACGGGCGAGCTGGCGGCGTGGGACCTGCCTTCGCTCACGAAGATCCTGGAGAGCTTCAAGGGCACTGAGGTGTTCGACGCGCTCGGATTCGACGAGGAGGAGCTGAACGCGATGCTCGACGAGGTGATCGCGGCTGGTGAGTCGCTCGATGGGATCGTGGAGGACGGCGCGCCCGCGCTGCCCGATGCGGCGACGACGCGCACGGGTGACCTGTGGGTCTTGGGCGACCACAGGCTGTTGTGCGGCGACAGCTCGAAGCGTGAGGACGTTCAGCGCTTGCTCGGCGGCGCTCGGATCCAGCTCGTGAACATGGACCCGCCGTACAACGTGAAGGTCGAGCCGCGGTCGAACAACGCCATCGCAGCGGGGCTCTCGTCGTTCAGCGCCACGACGCCCAAGGGCGCGCACCACCAAGGCCTCGACCTCGCGCGTCATCCGGGCAAGGCGAAGAAGACGCACGACAAGCTGCGCGCGAAGGACCGCCCGCTCGCCAACGACTTCGTGTCGGACGACGAGTTCGATCGCTTGCTGCGCGCGTGGTTCGCGAACGCCGCCAACGCGCTCGACGTGGGGCGCGGCTTCTACATCTGGGGCGGCTACGCGAACTTGGCGAACTACCCCGCAGCGCTCGCGGAGAACGGCCTCTACTTCAGCCAGGCCATCGTGTGGAACAAGCTCCATCCCGTGCTCACGCGCAAGGACTTCATGGGTGCGTTCGAGCTGGCGTTCTACGGCTGGAAAGAGGGCGCGGCGCACACGTTCCTGGGGCCGAACAACGCGACCGACTTGTGGGAGGTGAAGAAGCTCAACCACACGCACATGGTTCACTTGACCGAAAAGCCCGTGGAACTCGCTGCGCGCGCGATGCAGTACAGCTCACGCCCCGGCGAGAACGTGCTCGATCTCTTCGGCGGATCGGGCAGCACGCTCATCGCAGCGGAGCAGACCAAGAGGCGCGCGTTCCTGATGGAGCTCGATACGCTGTACTGCGACGTGATCGTCGAGCGCTGGGAGAAGCTCACGGGCCGCAAGGTGGTGCTCGACGGCGACGGGCGCACGTTCGCCGAGGTGCGCGAGGAGCGCCGCTCGCCGTGAACAAGCGGCTGCCCGCTGACGCGTTCGCGTACTACCTGCACCTCGGTCCCGACCGCGGCTACGCGGCCGTGGCCGAGCACTTCGGCGTCAGCAAGCGCACGGTGACGACGGCGGCCGCGCGGGAGAAGTGGCAAGAGCGCGTGGCGCAGGCCGACGCCAAGGTGCGCGACGAGGCGCAGCGTCAGTACGTGGATAGCGTGCGCCTGATGAACGAGCAGCACCTCAAGGTGCTCCAGTTCGTGCTCAGCCGAGGGCTCGACAGCCTGCGCAACGCGCCGCCGGCGAGCTTCGGTGACGCGCTGCGTGCGGTGGGCATGGCGATCGACAAGGAGCGGCTGATCCGCGGCGAGGCGACGGAGCGCACGGAGAGCGTGGAGGCGATCGTCAAGCGCGAGACGGAGCGCTTCCTGACGACGAGCGCGGGCGACGACTGGAGCCGCTTCGAAGCCGAGGGCTCCGAGACGCAGGACGCAGACCATGGGTAGCTCGGACCTGCGGCTGGATAAGGCGGCGCTGTTCGATGCGTTGGGCTACGTGCCGCACGCGGGGCAGCTTCCGATCCACCGCTCGAGCGCGCGCTTTCGCGTCGTGAGCTGTGGTGTGCGGTTCGGCAAGACGACCGCGGCGGCGTTCGAGTGCATCGCCGAGCTGATGGCGCCGCGCGAGGAGAGCATGGGCTGGGTCGTTGCGCCGACCTACGACCTGAGCGAGCGGATCTACGGCCGGGTGTTGTCGGTCGTGCGGAAGCGGCTGCCGCACCGCATCAAGCTCGTGAGCGAGCGCGACCGACGGCTGGTGCTGGTGAACGTCGGCGGCGGGGTGTCGGAGCTGCGCGCCAAGTCCGCCGACAACCCCGACAGCTTGCTTGGGGAGGGGCTCGACTTCTTGGTGGTCGACGAAGCCACGAGGCTGGACGAGAGCGTGTGGCACGAGCGCCTCGCGCAGCGGCTGCTCGACAAGCGCGGCCGAGCGCTCCTGATCTCGTCGCCGGCCGGCTGGGACTGGTTTGCGCGGCTGCACCGGCGCGGGCTGAAGGGGCGTGACGTGGAGTACGCGAGCTTCTCCGGTCCCTCGTGGGCCAACCCCAAGCTGGACCGCGCGTTGATCGAACAGGAGCGCGCGCGGATGAGCGCGGATGCGTTCTCGGCGCTGTACGGCGGGGAGTTCGTGGGAGAGCCCCCGTTCCCCTGCGATCTGTGCCACGGGCCGGACCCTCAGGCCACCGGTGTGGTGCTGCTGAACGAGGACGAGCCGTTGGCGTCGTGCGCCGAATGCGGCAAGCCGGTGGACCGCAGCGGCCGCTCGCTAGTGCGGCGCGAGACCAACGGGCTGCCCAGCCTCGAGGTGATCAGGCTGTACGTCGGCGATCGGGTCCCCGAGCGCGTGAAACCGGGGGCCGGCAAGCGCGGCGCGCCGGTGCGCATCGAACGAGAGTGGAAGGAGGACGTGCACGGCGGCGGTGCTGGAGCCCCGCTTGGTCCGCCGGGGCGCCGCGCGGGCTCGTGCCCGACGATAGGCCAGTTGGTGGATCCGTCGCCTGCCCTGACCCACAATCCCGCTAACGCAGTACGCGAGTGAGGGATCGCCATGTCGAACACTGAATCGAAAGCACGCCTGGATCGCCCCTGCGAACCTTCTCCCATCATGGAGGTGTACGCCCGCGTTTGTGAAGGCGAACGCATCAACCCAGAGTGGCTGCGCGAGACACGTGTGCCGTCTGGCGCTTCCGTGGGGGAGATCATGGAACGGGCGCGACGGGATCTGCCGTTCATCTGCCGCCACATGACGCCGCCGCTTCTGCGCCGAGATGTCGTCATGCTGTACGCCGAAACGCTCGCGCGCGTGCACTTCGATCAGTTCGCGATGCGCCATGTCGGCTATCGCCCGATTGGCCATCGCCGCTGGGTAGAGACGGACATGCTGCTGATCGTCCTTCTTGCGGCGCCGCAATTCGTGGAGGTTGCGTTCGGCTCGCCTTGGTGGTCGGTCGAACTGCTGCAAGACATGAAGCGGTGGGACGGAATGGAGGGCGCGCAGGCGGACGACCCTAGCTGCGAGTTCTACCGCACCGACCGCGCTGCAATGATCCGCTGGCAACGCGCGAATGCGTTCAATGCCGCGTGGAAGCCCGACTACCGCCTCTCGGCCACGCGGCTTCTGCGACTGGTTGACGAGGCTGTCGATGGCGGCGAATCCTCGGGCAAGAACGAGCCGCGGCATGGCCACGCAACGCAGGGGCCGCTCGATGGTCGGCGCGCCGCCGCTTTCCTGCGGCTTGCGCAGCAGCAGAGAAAGCCTTTTGTCTTCCACGCCGAACGAGGCAGCCTAGTGATAGCGGGGTGTCCCGATTCCAAGAAGCGCCGACGCAAAATCGGTCCTCAGCGCGCAACTCTTCGTGCGCTGGGTCTGATCGGCAAGCGGCGCTCGAAGCGCGAGTGTGCACTCAAAGCGGACGTGGACCCGGTTGTGGGATCGGCGACGCAGGCGATCGAGGCGAGCGACGAACTGCTCCAGGTGCGGGCCATCATCGAGCGCCGTCGCCGGGCGGCCAAGCCGAACAGCGCGACGTGGCACGTGCTGAATCACATCGAAGACATCGGGCTCGGGACTTCGGTGCGTTCGCTGGCCGCCAAGATTGGCATGGACGAGTCGTCGCTGCGCGACGAGCTCGGGCGCGAGCGGGAAGCGATCGGGCGTGAGCTGAGGCGCGCCTAGAAGTTTTTCCGGGAATTCTCCCCGCACGGGCGGGGTCCCGAGCGCGGGGGGCATGGGTACACCCTCCGATCTCGCTGTGCGCCGAGCGGCGCTTCCTGAACTCTGTTTCGCACCGGACCTCGCCCCTGTGCTGCTCGTGGATGAGCAGGTCGTGGAGCGACTCCTCGCCGATGGTCGCCTCGGCCGCACCCTGCGCGTGCGTGGACTTCGAGCGGTTCTGCGCGACGACTTCCTCGACGCACTTGCCGCGGCGGCAGAGACGGATTCGGACGTGGTCGAGTCGCTGAGCCTCCAGCCCCGGGCTGGGGACGTGCGGCAGTGAGCGCCGGCTGGGTAGGCGTGCGAAAAGCCGAGCCGTGCCCTGCGTGCGGCAAGGCAGACCGCTGTGCGTGGAGCGCGCAGGGCTTCCTGCACTGCTTCCGTTCGAAAGACCCGCCGGACGGGATGCGTTTCCAGAAGAACTCGCCCAGCGATGAGCGTGGGGCGATCTTCGCGCCGGAGCACCTCTCCAAACGGAAGCGTGCACCCGAAGAGCGAGTCGCCGAAGGGCTCGATCTGGACAAGCTGCAGCAGCAGTTCCTTTCCCAGAGTTCTGAGTCGCTGCGTCAGGGGCTCGCCATTCGGCTCGGTGTCACCGTCGCAAGCTTGGCCGACGTTGGCCTCGGCTGGGCCAAGCGTGCTGACCTGATCAAGCTCAAGGCGAACGGCGATGCGTGGCCCGGCAACCGACCCAGATTCGCGTTCTCGTTCCCCGAGTACGACGAGCAGCGGCGCATCGTAGGGTTCTCGTTGAGAGCCGAGGATGGGCGCAAAGGCTCGCCGAGCGGGAGATCCGGTTGTCGTCGTGGATTGATCATCCCGACTTCGTTCGACACGGCGACCGGCCCCGTCCTGGTCGTGGAAGGCGCGAGCGACGTCGCGGCGCTGAGCGTGCTCGGCTTGCGCGGCGTCGGGCGACCGAGCAACACGGGCGGCGGCGAAATGCTCGCTGTGCTGCTTCGCGATGTCGAGGACGTCGTGATCGTCGGCGAGAACGACAAGAAGCCGAACGGCAGCCACCCCGGACGCGAGGGCATGCAGAAGATCGCGAGCCACCTCGCCAGCGCGTGGTCGCGACCGGTGCGCCGAGCGCTGCCGCCCAGCGACTGCAAGGATGTGCGCGAGTGGCTTGCGGCGAAGACGGAGGGCGGTCTGGACATCGAAGACCGTGGCGCATGCGTTGCGGCCAGCAGGGAACTGCTCGAACTGCTCGAAGCGGAGGCTGAGCGCGTTGACTCTCAAGTCGACGAACACGACGCGGACGCCGCTCCGCATGCTCCCGCAGACCCCCGCCCCGAGGTGCACATCCTCGCCGGAAAGCTGCCGCAGGCAGCGGAGCACACCGAGCGCCTGATCAGCGAAGGCGACTCTCGTCAGCCGCGGATCTTCCAGCGACAAGGGACGCTCGTTCGCACTGTTCGCCTGGAGAAGGCATCGAAGGGCCGCATCGAGTTGGAGCGAGGCGCGACTGTGATCCGCGACGCGGATGAGCCTTACATCCTCGACCAAGCTGCAAGGGTCGCGCGATTCATCCGCTACAACAAGAAGGGCGATCCCTACCCGGCGCATCCGCCCGCCGAACTCGCTCGTGCGATTCAGTCCCACGCGGGCAGTTGGCCCTTCCCGCTGCTTGCGGGAGTCGTCGAGGCCCCGCAACTGTTCGAGGACGGCCGCATCCTCGAACTGGAGGGCTACGACGCGGCTTCCGGGCTGGTGCTGCGAACACGCGGCGTAGCCTTCGCTCCGATTGCGGCTTCGCCCACGCGAGAGGACGCACGGCGCGCGCTGCGCTGGCTCGACGAGCAGTTGCTCGCGGGTTTTCCGTTTGTGGCCGAGTGTGATCGTGCCGCAGGGCTTTCGTTCGTCTTGGGCGCCGTCGGAAGGTCGACCTACGCGCAAGGTCCAGCGTGTGGCGCGACGGCGCCGAACCGCTCGTGCGGGAAGTCGACGTTGCTTCGCTTGGGCGCAGTCCTCGCGACCGGGCGCGGACCCGCGCTGATTGACCCGGGATCGAACGACGAGGAAGCGGACAAGCGCATCCTCTCCGTGTTGGTCGAAGGGCACAGATTCGTGTCGTTCGACAACCTGCGAAACGCGGAGCAGTTGGACACGCCTTCGATCGCCAAGGCGATTACGGAGCCGGTGTACACCGGCCGGCCGCTCGGGAAGACGGGCACGATCTCACTTCCGACAGACGGCGTGTTGTTCACGTACTCGGGGGTCAACCTCGAGCCGCGAGGCGACACGGTGTCGCGCTCGGTTCTGATCCGTCTCGATCCCGCGGTCGAGCGCCCGTGGGCGAAGCGCTGGGAGACTCGGGACCCAACGGAGATCGCGCTGGAGAGGCGCGGCGAACTCGTCGCGGCGGCGCTGACGGTGCTCAAGGCGTTCATCGACGCCGGGTGCCCCGACCAAGGTCTCAGTCCCTATCGGCTCGCCGGCTGGAACCGCGTCATTCGCAACGCGGTGGTGTGGGCGGGCTACGCCGACCCGCTGGCGGGCATGACCCAGCTCGAAGCCGGGGACCCGGAGAACGAGCCGTGCGCGGACCTGATGGCCGCGTGGAGCCGTGTCTTCGGCGAACGTGTCGTCACGGCCTCCGAAGTCGTGGCGGCCTGCAATGGTGCGAACGACGACCTGAAGCAAGCGCTGCTTGTGGTGGCCGCGAGCGGTCGCACAACCGATGCAGTCGAACCGCGTCGGCTCGGGAAGTTCCTCGCGCGCTACGAGCGGCGCGTCGTGGGCGGGCTCCGCTTCATGCGCCTGGGCGAATCGGGCACCCGGGCGCGGTGGGCTCTCCAGGCGGTCGAGCCAGCTCGCAGTTTGACGGTTTCCGCAGTTCCACCAACCCCTTATCACGCGGGTGCGGGAGAGGGAGTGCATGTACCTGCGCATGACGCGCGCGCGTGCGCACGCGATATAGAGCAGGGGGACGAGAACTGCGGAAACCGTCAAACTGCATCCGCGACTGGCTCCGACCGCGGCAGCGCGACACACGACGCCAGCGGTGAGGCGCAAACGGCCGGTCACGGAGGCGCGCGCACTGCCATCGAGGACGGCGGAGTTTTCCGCAGCGCCTCCGTACCTGAGGACGGACTTTCCGCTCGTGTCTGTCCCCGCTGCGGCGAAGCGTCGCTGTTCCAGTCGCCGAGTGGGATCGGCGGCTGCGCCATCTGCGACGGCGCGGGCATGGGCGATCCGGAAGGCGGTGCCGCATGACCCCGCTCGTCACCAGCGTGCGCTTCCTCCACGCGTCGGCGCTCGACCGGCAGCAGGGCCTTCTTGGCTGGGCGGAGTTCACGCTCCACGGGCAACTGCGAATCAGCGGCTCGACGGTGCGAAGGACGCGCGGAGGACGTGTACGCGCGTTCGGTCCGGAGCGGATCGATCGCTTGGGTCGCCTGCATCGTGTGGTTGACGTTCTCGACGCGGAGCTTGAACGCGAGATCGAAGAGCAGCTCCTGGTCGCGCTCAAGGCGCAGGGCGTGCTGCCGTGACGCGCCGCGACCTGTTGGAGTCGATCGCGGCGGATGTGCGCGCGATGGCGCAGGCAGCGAAGGAGGCGAGGTCGCCGCTGATGACCTGCGAGCAGATGGCCGAGCTGCTGCAGGTGACGACGCGCACGCTGCGGCGGATGGAGCTGATGGACGAGATCCCGCGCTGCATCCACGTGGGCGGGCTCAAGCGTTGGCGGCGCGGGGAGGTCGAGAAGTGGCTCGCGGGGAAGCGCAAATGAGCGCCGTGCCTCACCTGCGAATCGCACGCTCACGTCGCGCTGCGAGCTTACGTGTTGCAAGCGCTGGAACTGTCGGAACTGCCTCGCTGGTTCGTGCGATTCGAGCCTTCATGCGCGTGTCGCCGCGATGGTCGCGGCGCGAGTCAAAGGAGGCCATGAACCATGGCGCGCAAGTCAAAGATCAGCACCACCACCAACCCCGACCTGACCCTGGCTTCCCTGTGCGAGGCGTACCTCGCGAGCCTGGCCGAGCGCGGCCAGAGCGAGGGGACGATCTTCTCGTACCGCATGGAGCTCAACACGGCCAAGGCGGTGCTGGGCGCGGACACGCTCGTGTCGGATCTGACCTACGACGCGATCGCCGCCTTCAACACCTGCGACCGCGTGATGAAGAAGAAGAGCGGCAAGCCCAAGGCGGAACCGAGCTTCCTCGAGACGCGGCGCACGCTGCGGCTGTGTCTGGCGTTCGGCGAGCAGAGCGGGTTGATCGCGAAGTCGCCGGTCGACGCGCGCAAGGATGTGCTGCCCGTTGGCACGCCCGAGAAGCCCAAGAAGGGCAAGCGCCGCGGCGCGCTCGTGCTCGAGGTCTCGCAGCCCGAGGCCGAAGCCGCCGCCGACGTCGCCGAGGCGATGTTCACCGCGCCCGAAACGGCGGCGTGATCCAAACGCGCGGCGCGCTGGCCCGGTCGATGCTCTCGATCGGGCTGGCGTCCGCGCTCACCG
>JAEUHY010000064.1 GCA_016795325.1 Planctomycetota bacterium | reverse complement strand
CGGCGCGCTGAGCGCGCCGGCCGCGCGGTGCAAATTGCTCTGGCACCGTACAACCGCGTCGCTAACGCACGACGACGTCAGCGAAGAACGAGCGGCCCGGGCCGGCGGGCGCGAGGCCGAAGGCAGCCTCGACCGTCGCGCCGATGTCCGCGAAGCTCGCGCGCGTGCCGAGGTCGACGCCCGGCTTCACGCGCGCGCCGCAGGCGAGGATCGGCACGTATTCGCGCGTGTGGTCGGTGGTCGCGGTGAAGGTCGGATCGTTGCCGTGGTCGGCAGTGAGCAGGACGAGATCGTCGGCGCGCAGCAGATTGCGCAGTTCGCCGAGCGCGAGGTCGAAGCTCTCGAGCGCCGCGCGGTAACCGCGCGAATCGCGGCGGTGGCCGTAGAGCATGTCGAAGTCGACGAGGTTCACGAACACGAAGCCGCGCTCGAGTTCGCGCGCGAGCTTGAGCACGTGCTCCATGCCGTCGCGGTTGCCTTCGGTGTGGATCGACTGCGCGACTCCGACGCCGGCGAAGATGTCTTCGATCTTGCCGACGCCGATCACCGGCACGCCCGCGCGACCGAGACGGTCGAGCGAGGTTTCGCTGAACGGCTTGAGCGAGTAGTCGCGGCGGTTGTAGGTGCGCTTGAAGCTGCCCGGCGCGCCGACGAAGGGCCGCGCGATGACGCGCCCGACGCCGTAGGGATTGAGGATCTCGCGCGCGATCTCGCAGCAACGGTAGAGCCGCTCGAGCCCGAAGTGCTGCTCGTGGCAGGCGATCTGGAACACGCTGTCGGCGCTCGTGTAGACGATCGGCTTGCCCGTGGCGATGTGCTCGGGCGCGAGGCGATCGATCACCTCCGTGCCCGAGGCGGCCGCGTTGCACAGCACGCCGGGCAGCTCGGCGCGGCGCACGAAGGCGTCGATGATCTCGGGCGGAAAACCCTGGCTGTAGGTCGGGAACTCGCGCTCGAGGACGCAGCCCATCATCTCCCAGTGGCCGGTCGACGTGTCCTTGCCCGGCGAGCGCTCGGCGCAGCGGCCGAAGGCGCCGCGCGGCGCTGAGGTGCGCGGCACGCGCGAAACGCCGGCGACGTGGCCGAGTCCGAGCGCGACCAGGTTGGGCGCGTCGAGTCCGCCGGCGGCGGCCACGAGGTGATCGAGCGTGTGGGCGCCGCTGTCGCCGAAACGAGCGGCGTCCGGCAGTTCGCCGACGCCGAGGGAATCCAGAACGATCAGGAACACGCGCTTCATCCGGGAGATCCTAGCGGTCGTGCAGGCCAGGGGGTCGAAGGCTGCGCGGAGTTGGCGACGCAACGCCAGGATTCAATCCACCACCTGCGCTCCGTCGGTTGCGAGCTGCCGCTGACTTCGCGCGCAGGTGGGGCGGTACGGCGCCAGGACCAAATCCACCACCTGCGCGCGGCCGGTTGCGAGCTGCTGTTGACGTCGCGCGCACCTGGTGGATTCGATCCTGGCGCCGTACCGCCAACGGCAACCGGTGAATGACAGCCCCAGCTCCGGCGCCCCGTACTGATTCGATACGCGCCGTCGAACACGGCGGTGGTGCGCTCGCGCGGACGAGCCGTCATGCTGATCGCAGCCTCACGCGGCTCCCCATCGCGCGCACCAGCCCAGCGCGCTCCCCCACACCATGCACACCGATCGTCGAGAGTTCCTTCGCTACGCCTCCGCCACCGGAGCTTTGCTCGCGCTCCCCGGCGCCTCCGCACTCGGCCAGACGAAAACCGACGCGCCGCGCAAGCTCAACCTTCTCGTGCTCGGCGGCACTGGCCTGATCGGCCCGGCGCTCGTCGAGTACGCCAAATCGCGCGGCCACACCGTCACGCTCTTCAACCGCGGCAAGACCAACCCGCAGCTGTTCCCCGAGCTCGAGAAGCTGCGCGGCGACCGCGACCCGAGCAAGGGCGAGGGGCTCAAGGCGCTCGAGGGCCGCAAGTTCGACGCGGTGTTCGACGACACCGGCTACTACCCGCGGCACGTGAAGGCTTCGGCTGAGTTGCTCGCGCCGAACGTCGGGCACTACGTGTTCATCTCGAGCATCTCGGTGTACGCACGCAACGACATCGAAGGCATGGACGAGACGGCCGAGGTCGGCACGATGCCGGACCCGACGCTCGAGGAGATGGGCAAGGGCTACGAGTACTACGGCCCGCTCAAGGCGTTGTGCGAGCAAGCCGCTGAGGCCGCGATGCCCGGAAAGTGCTGCGTGATCCGGCCCGGCTACATCGTCGGCCCCGGCGACACGTCGCGACGTTTTGCGTACTGGCCGATGCGCGCCGACAAGGGCGGCGAGTTCGTCGTGCCGGGCGCGCCGACCGACCCGCTGCAGGTGATCGACGTTCGCGACCTGTCCGAGTGGATGGTGCACGTCGCTGAAAACAAGCTCACCGGCCGCTTCAACGCCTGCGGCCCCGAGAAGAAGCTCGAGTGGGGCAAGGTGATCGAAGCTTGCGTGAAGAACGGCTCGAAGCCGAGCACGCCTCGCTGGGCTTCGCTCGAACAACTCGAGAAGCTGCCGCAAGCCCGCTTCCAGATCTGGGCGCCCTACGCCGGCGAGACCAAGGGCTTCCACATGGTCAGCAACGCGGCCGCGGTCAAGAACGGCCTGCACTTCCGTTCGATCGATGAGATCGTCAAGGACACGCTGGCGTGGTGCAAGACGCTCAAGCCCGAGCAGCAGGCCGCGATCCTCGCCAGCATGCCGGAGGAGCTCGAGAAGCAGTTGCTCGAAGGACTGGCGAAGAAGGATTGATCGAGCGCGCGACGCGCCGGGCCAGCTCGAGCGGGCTCGGCGCAGCGCCGCATTTGCGTCCAGCGCGCCGCTCGCCCGCCACGGCGCGCAACGCGTTCAGCGCTGTCCCGCGAGAGCGTTCTCGACGGCGCGAATCCCCATGCCCGCGGATTCGCTCGTGCGTCCGGGGTCGATCGCAAGCGCGCGCTGAAACTGCTCCCGTGCTTCTTCGAAGCGCCGCTCCTTGAACAACCACTCGCCGCGGATCAGCGCGATGTCGCCGTGCTCGGGCTCGAGCAGCTCCGCGGCGGCCAGCGCGCGCTCGCACTCGGGGCGACGCCCGAGTTGGAACTGGAGCCACGCCATGCGGACGTAGACCTCCGCGCTCGGATTGAGCTCGATGACGTGCTCCAGCGCGGCGCGCGCCTCTTCGAGCGCCCCGCGGCGGTTGAGCACCGCGTACTCGCTCTGCCACGCGAACGCGTCGCCGGGATGCTGCGCGAGCACCTTGCGAATCTCGCGCAGCGCCTCGTCGTGCCGACCCGCGACCGAAGCCGCTTGTGCATTCGTGAGCAGGGCCCACGTGACGATCGCGTCCTTGGGATCCACTTGCGCCGCGCCCTGCTGCGGCTCGGAGCGCGTGTAGCCGAGCGCCGCAAGCTCGCGCGCGTCGTCAGCGCTCAAGCCTGACTCAGCGGGCGCGACGGCCGGGCCGGTGAGCCGCTCCAAACGCGTGAGCAGCGCCTGACCACGCTGCGGCGCCTTCAGCATCAAGTTGTCGCGCTCGAGCGGATCGCGCTTCAAGTCATAGTGCTCGGGCCGCGGCGCGCGGATGACCTTGTCCTCCAGCCGCGTGAGCGAGTGCAGCGGCGCCCAGCCGTGGTTGTAGTACGTGACGAGACTCTCGCCGTAGATCGCGCGCTCGGGATCGGGCGTGGCGTCGAACAGCGAGCGTCCGTCGAAGCGTGTGTCACCTGGCGGCACGCCGAGCAACTCGAGCAAGGTCGGCGCGACGTCGACCAAGCCCACGACTCGGTCGGCGACGTGTTGAATGGCCGGGAACAGCGCCGGCGACGAAACGATGAGCGGCACGCGCATCACGCCGTCGTAGATCAGGAGCGAATGTGTGTGCTCGCCGTGGGCGCCGAGCGACTCGCCGTGGTCCGCCGTCACGACGACGAGCGTGCGCGCGAGCTTCTCGGGCCCGAACGCTTCGAGCAGACGGCCGAGCTCGGCGTCGACGAACGCCACCTCGGCGAGGTACTGCGCACGGATCCTCTCGGCGGAATACGCCTGCGCCGGATCGTTGCTCACGCCTGGCGGCAGGAACTGGGCCGGCGCTTCGTACGGATAGTGCGCATCGAAGTAGTGCGCCCACAAGAAGAAGGGCTGGCCCGGCGCGGTGCGCTCGTGAGCGGCGAGCCACTCGCGAGCACGATCGGTCACCTTGTTTGCGCGGCGCTCGCGGAACATCCCCTCGCGCGGCGCTCCGCTGTCGAGGTGCAGCTCGTCGTCGTAGCTCGCGAAACCCTGGTCGAGACCAAAGCGCGCGTCGAGCACGATGGCCGAGACGACTGCCGCTGTGGCGTAGCCGTGTGCGGCAAGGCGCTCAGCAAGCGTCAGGTGCTCACTCGCGAGCCGAAACGTGCCGTTGTTGCGCACGTTGTGCGTGAGCGGATCGAGCCCGGTCATGAGCGTCGAGTGCGAGGGCAGCGTGATCGGCGCCGGCGCGAGCGCGCGCTCGAAACGAACTCCCGTTCGCGCGAGGCGATCGAGCACCGGCGTGCGCGCTTTCGGGTCGCCGTAGCAGCCGAGCGCATCCGCGCGGACGGTGTCGAGCGTCACCAGCAGCACGTTGAAGCCGCTCGCGGCGCCAGCTCGCGGCGTAGCGTCGGCAGCGACCGGGGCAGCGACGCTCGTCGGAGCTTTGGGCGGCGCGTCGTCGCCGCAAGCCGCCAGGGCGAGCGTCGCAATGCACGCGCCGAACCAGGATCGCAGCCGCCGCTCGGAGCTCATCGGATGCGCGTGCTCGACGCGCACACGCGGACACGGAGTGTTCAGGGCTGACGCCTTGCGCTGCGAAGAATCGTTCATCGTTCCGATCGTTGGCGGCCCGAGCTGTCGGGAGTGTCCTGCGCAGCGCTCGCGAGGCTGTCGAACCACGCGAACACCTCCGGCAAAGCGTCTTGGACGACAAGCAGATGCTCGGTGTTCGCCACCAACCGGAACTGTGCTCGCTCGCACCCGGCGGCCACGAGCGAGGCGTGCAGTTGTTTCGCGCCGCCCAAACCGAAATCGCGCTCGCCAGCGGCGACGAACACGTCCAAGTTGCGCAGTTTTTCAGCGTTTCTGAGCGCCTGGCCGCCGCCGAGCGCGGCGAACGCGCGGTAGCGCGCCGGCTGGTCGAGCACGAGCGCACAACCCGCGCCTGCGCCCATCGAGTGACCGACGAGGAACACGCGCGACGCGTCGAATGCGAAACGTTCGGCGAGCGCGTCGAGCAGCGGGCCGGCGGCGACGCCTCCGAAACCGAGCCGCGGCGCGACGAGCATCCAACCGCGGCGCTCGCACTGGCGCACGATCTCGCCGTCGCCGTAGCTGTCGAAGAACATGTTCTCGCTGCCGCCGGCGCCGTGCAGCGCGAGCACGAGCGGCGGCGCGGCGCCGTCGGGACGCGGCGGCGGAACGAAGACGCGCACCCGCGTCGTGCGTTTCTCGCTCGTCGGCACGGATAGCCAGAACTCGCCCGTTTTCGGCGCTGCGTAGAAGCGCTCGCCCTTCGCAGCGGCGGCGACAAGCTGTTCGGCTTCGGCCAACAGTCGCGCGCCGGGATAGTCCGTTTCTTCGCTCGAGCCCTTGGCGAGGGACTGCAAGAGCGCGAGCAGCGCTTTGCCGCTCTCGCGCTCGAGCCGCGGCGCAGCTTCGGGGAGCGCGCCGAGCGCGGCCTCGAGCGCAGCGAGGCGTTCGGCGCACTTCTCGACGATGGAGAGCGTGAAGGTGCGCTTCGACAAGACGAGGTCGCCGTTGAAGATGCTGAACTCGACGCGTCGGTCGCCCAGCGCGGCCTGCGCGAGACCGAGCGTGTCCACTTCCGGCACTTCGCCGATCTCTGCTGATACTTGGCAGCTGTAGCGCTCAACACCGTCGCCGTCGAAGCTCGCAGTCAAGACGACGTCCTGCATGTTGCACGGGCGATAGAACTGCGTCAGCCCGAGCTTCAACTCCTGGAGCGTGTCGTCGACCAGCCTGCGCTCCGGCGTCAACGCCCAGGCGTCGTTCCAGTTGCACTGCGATCGATTGGACTCGAGCACGAGCCGCGCGAGGTCGAGTTGCTCCGCCGCCTCCGAAAGCTTCAGCCCGAAGAAACGCTGCACAGCCGCTTCCACGTGCGGGAGCGCCACCTTGCGCTTCTCGGCGTCCGCGTTCACCGCCCACGCCCGCTCCAAAGCCCGCACGCGCCAGCCGAGTTCGTAGCGCGCGTTGGGTTGCGCGGGCGCCGGCGCGGGCTGCGCTTGGTCCGACTGCGACAGCCCAAGCGCCGCGCAGGCAACGATGGCGGGAGCGAGTAGAAGTCTCATGCGGCGATCGTAGCCGCAGCTTCGCGGCGCCGAACATCCGCGGCGCCGGAGTTCACTTGTCGCTCGACGGCGAGGGGAGACGCGCGCTGTGGACGAGGCGAATGATCCGGTACAGGTCGCCGTCGTCGAAATCCCGCCTGCTCTCCGTGTCGACGCGGTGCACGAGCACGAGCTTGTGCTTGGGATATACGCCGAGCATGTGCACGCCGACGCCCGTGTGGAAGAACGACGGCGTTTCGTCGGGCGCGTCGGGCACGAGCACGTCCCACAGCATCCCGTACGCCAAGCCGTAGCGCTCGTCGACGATCGACACGGGGCGCGTGCTCATCTCGATCCACTCGGCCGGAACGAGCTGCTGTCCGTCCCAGCGGCCGCGTTCGAGAAACAGTTGGCCGTAGAGCGCGAGGTCGTGCGCCGAGAGTCGAAAGTGCCACGCGGGATAGCGCGAGTGTTCTGGCTCGAATTGGCGCCAGCCATCCGCGCGCGGGTCGATGCGCTCGCCCTCCGCGGGTTGCGGCACGATGCGCGCATCCCAATCGAGCATTCCGAGCGGCTTGGCGATCCGACGGGTGAACGCGTCGTGCACGCTCTCGCCGGCGAGGCGTTCGAACACGTGCCCTGCGACGTTGAAGTCCCAGTTGTTGTAGTAGAAGTGCGCCCCGGGCGCGTGGGCGCCGCGCGCCGGCCGCTCGCGCGCCATCCCCTCGGATTCCGCAGCCGCCGCGTGGTACACGCCCGAACGCGACTGCAGCACCTGCTCGAGTGTGGCGCGCTTTTCCGCGTCGCTCAGCGACGGCGAAATGTCGTCGATTTCGAGCTCGAGCAAGGTCGCCTGCAAATCGATCCGGCCTTCCGCCCACGACATGCCGAGCAAGCTGCTGAGCAACGCCTTGCGGATCGAGTGCACGAGCAGCTTCTTGCGGATGTCGCCCCACTCGAAGAACACGCGGCCGTCGTGGAGGAGCAACAAGCTGTCCGAGCCGCTGGCGGCGAGCAGCGCGGGCAGTTCGGCCAACTTCTCGGCCGAGTAGCCGGCGGCTTCGGGCGTGGTGCGTTCGAAGCGGTCCGTGGGCTTGGTGGCAGACGCGCAGCCGCTGATCGTGGTCAGCAGCAGGAGCGCTTGGGTGACGAGGAGCTTCACGCGGCAGTTCTTCTCGGCGGCACTACGGAGTCGAACCGTTGTGGTTTCGGCGCGGATTCACGCTGAGACGTCGAGACGGCCGCGCGCGCGGCCCACAACGCGCACCGAGCGTCGGCTCGGCGTCGTCAGGGCGCAGCGACCAGCGTGCGGTGGAACACGACGTCGTCGAACTCGGCCCGGCTGACTTGCACCGCGCTCACGCGCCACGTCGGCGGCGGCGGAAACTGCGGGAAAGCGCCGGGCAGGAACGTGAGTCCAGTCGCCGCGAGGAACGGATCCTGATCGGTCGAACCTCCGAACCCCAGCGGGTTGTTCCACAGCGCGTCCACGCGCTCGATGGCGCTGATGTCGAAGGAGCCCAACTGCAGCGCGCCGCCGCCCATCCACACGACGAAGTTGTTCTGGAAGTCGAACAACGTCGGGTCGTACGGACCGAGCAGCACCGCCTCCCACACGAGCCTCATCTGCGCGTCGGTCTCGATCACGAGGTTGCCGCTCAACACCTCGTTGAAGGTCGGACTGAGCGGGCCGCTGACGCGGCGCGCGGGAGCGGGGCGATTGCCGTTGAGCCGGACCGGCGGCAACGCAACGGCGTTGAAGCTCAGCGCGACTCCGGCGGGCGCCTGTAGAAAGGAAGACACGACGACTGGCGCGGCGGCGGCGAGACCGAAGGTCAGCAAGGTTGTGAGAACGAGGCGCTGCTTCATGTCCATGAAGTTAACCATCTGCGGGACAGCGCGCGCGAAGTCGACTGGAGCCAACGTCGGAAGGACTGGCGCAGCGGCGCGGTGGAAAACACAGAGAGACCCGACGCGAACTGCGGAGTTTGCATTCCCGGGAAAGGTCCGCGCGGCCGGCGAACTCTTGCCGCGTGGGGCGAGCGACTGCGACACTGCGCCGCGCGGCCAACGGGTGCTTCTGGCAGGACACACCCACCTGGCCTTTCCTTTCCCCGTCCTCCCTATTGGAGATCTCCGATGTTTCAAAAGCTGTTTCTCGTTCTCGCCGCCGCTGTCCTCGGAACCGCCGTGTGGGCCTTCCGGCAAGACGCCGCCGGCATGGAAATGCCCCAGCCCGGCCCCGAGCACAAGTTGCTCGCGCGCTCCGTCGGCAAGTGGGATTCGACCATGGAGATGATGGGCCAGTCCTCCAAGGGTCAGATGACCGTCGAGTTGGGCCCGGGCGGGTTCACCACGCTGTCGTCCTTCACCAGCGACATGATGGGCATGCCCTTCATCGGCCGCGGTATCGACGGCTACGACGTCAACAAGAAGAAGTTCGTCACGATGTGGGTCGACAACATGACGGCGAGCCCGACGCTGCTCGAAGGCGCGTACGACGAGAAGACCAAGACGATGACCATGTACGGCGAGATGATGGGCCCGAGCGGCAAGTTGGAGAAGCACCGCTACGTCACGACTTGGCCGGATGAGAACTCCATGAAGTTCGAAGTCTTCGGGACCGGCGCCGACGGCAAGGAAGTCAGCTCCTTCACGATTGCCTACAAGCGCGCGAAGTAGCGCGGTCTGGTTTCCCTAGAAAACAGGCGCGCGGCGGGTCCTTCGACTCGCCGCGCGCTTGTGTTTTCGCGGCGCGCCGTGCGCGCTCGCCGCGCCGCCAGCTACGGCAACGTCGTGAACTGGATCGCGTTCGAGAGGTTGGTCGCTCCCGGCGCCGGCGGGTCGCGGAACCAAGCCTGCGCACGCACGACGACGCCGGAGCTGAAGGGCTGGCCCAGCGCGTTGGGATGCGTGCTCAGCCAGTTGAGCCAGTCCGTCGAGAGCACTCCGGTGCAGGTGTTGTTCGCACCGCCCGAGTTGAGCGAGTTCATGCGCTGCGTCGGCGCCTTCACGCACAACCAACTGCTGCTCCCGATGGCCCACACGGAGCTCGCGGCGCCGCTCGTTCCGTAGAAAATGAGCCCGCTGCGCTGGCCTTCGACGCTGAGCGTCGACAGCACGAAGCCGGAGTTCGCCGTGACGCTCGGCGAACCCGTGGCGGAGATGGCCGGCACGCAACCGTTCGTCGTCGTGCTCGACGTGCAGTAAGCGACAGCGACGCTGCACGCACCGCTGTACAGGCAATTCACCCACTCTGGATGATCGATGAACGGGTTGCGATTGCCCTGGAATCCGAACACGACGTCGTTGCGGCGCATCTCCCAGGCATCCGGCGGATCCTGTTGGTGCCACTGCAGGAGCACGGAGCGAATGCCCATGTAGGCGACCGACGTGTTGTTGCTCGAGGACGAGTTCGCGATGAGCGACTGCGTGTCCGTCACGATGAGATCGGGCTCCGCGCAACCCGTGCCGGCGTGCGTGCCGCCCTCGTAGCGCAGATCCGCGTACAGGATCGCGCGCGCCACGTCGCCGCGACGACCGATCCACGTCTCCCAACTCCCCGAGCTCGTCGATCCGTTGCCCCAGTTCGAGTTGCCCGGGTACACGCCGCTTCCGCCACCGAGGCCGGCGTTGAAGACCGTCGTGTACTCCGTGCCGTTCGACGCGGCGCGGTACGGCGCGTTGCCGCGCTCGGAGTTGTAGAAGATGTCCGACAGGAACAGCATGTGGCAGTCCGTGTACGGGTAGTTGCACCCGCCGTCGACCGGGAACCCGTAGCTGTTCGGCCAGGTGTGCTCGCGGTTGTAGACGCTGTTGCCGCCGGTCTGCTTGGAGAGGCTCGCGTTGCCGTACACGTCGAGGATACGCGTCGTGTTCGTCGGGTCTTCGCTCGCCAGCGCGAGCACGTCCCAGGTGTCGGTCGCCGACGCCGTGTACGGGACGCGAGTGTGGTCATCGATCACGGCGTGCAACGTGGTGCGCAGGGTCGTTGCATTGCTGGCGTTGACGCTCGCGTAGTAGTTCGGCGGCGGCCCCTGCGCGATCAGCGGAGCGCAGCACAACGACAGCACGACCAGGGCATGAGGGAGGCGATGGGGAGCGCGAAACATGCCTCCAGTAGAGCAGTTCCGGCCACGTACGCTCAGCGCTCCACGGCGAAAACAGCCTGCACCGAGGGCTTGGATTGCGGCGGAATGCGAATGGTCAGAAGTTCGTTCCGGCCTAGCGACAGCGCGTCGGGCCGCTGGGTCACAGCCAGTGGCATACTCGGCGCTCCGCCGTCCCCCACTGCCCTGGAGGCCATCGATGTTGTGTGCGCTCGCGCTTGTTTCGCTTCTCGACAGCCGCATCGATGTCGCGCTGACGTCCAAGTCGCCGTCGGCGGACGAAGCGCTGCGCTGGAGCCCCAAAGGCGCCAAGGTCGAACTCACGCGGGACGGTACGGCGCTCCTCGGCTCGCTGAGGCTCGGACCGGCCGAGCTCGCGCCGGTCGCCGTCAAGCTCGACAAGAGCGCCGGCGCCGCGCACTTCGACGTGTTGTGGCTCGACTTCGATCGCGATGGTGTTTTGGCGAACGACGAACGACTCACGACGCAACCCAGCGAGTCGCGCGGCAAGTTCTGGTCGAGCTTCGAGAGCGAGCTCGCCATCCCCGTGCCGTCGAGTGCGCCGGCGCAGACGCGGAGTTATCCGCTGTCGTTGTGGTTCGTGGAGGACCCGCAAGAGCCTGACGCGCCGCCGGTGTTGCGTTGGTCGCGCCGCGGCTGGCACGAAGGCGAGTGTGTGATCGACGGCAAGCCGGCGTTCGTGCTCGTCACCGAGATGGAGCTCGACGGCGTGTTCGACCAGCGCGACGCTTGGTTCCTGGCGCGGGAGCGTTCGAAACTGCTCAGCGCGAGTTCGCGCAGCCTCGAACAACATGCCTGGCTCGACAGTCGTGCTTACCGGCCAGTAGCGATCGATTCGCACGGACGGAGCATCGCGTTCGAGCGCTTCGAGCCGGGTTTCACCGAGGCCGAAGAGGCGGCGAAGGCGGACACCCTCGCGCCCGACCGCAACGCGCCGCGGGCGGCTCGGCCGCTCGAGTTCAGCGGCGATCTCGCTGCCGCGCTCGACACGGCCAAGCAAGGTGGAATGCGCGTGCTCGTCGACTTCGAAACGACCTGGTGCGGCCCGTGCGCGACGATGAACCAGCTCGTGTATACGTCGCAAGCTGTCGTGCACGCCGCAGCGGATGTGATCGCGGTCAAGTTGGACGGCGACGTGCAACGCGAGCTCGTCAAGCAGTACGCCGTCGGCGCGTACCCGACGATTCTGTTGCTCAGCGGCGATGGAACCGAACTGCGGCGGGCCGTCGGCTACCAAAGCGTCGCCCAGATGGTGAGCTTGCTTCGGCCGCCGGACACAGCGCCCGTCCTGAACATGCACTTCGAAGTGTTGTCGCGCGTGCGAGACTTCGAGCGGAGTTGGATATCGGAGCGCGATCCCGCCAAGCGCGCGGCGGCGCTCCAAGTCCTGGAAAACGTGTCCGCGAACTGCATCGCGGCGGCGACTGGCGAGTGCGCTCGAACTATCGACCGCGCCCAGTGGGCGCTGACGGCGGAGCGGTCGCCACGTGCATACCCTCAAGTCGGCTTGGCGGTTTCGCAGCGCTTGTGCGATCGCGAGACGAGCGCGACGCACATGCGTGCGCCGCTCATCTACGGAGATGGGTCTTTCGCGCTGATCTCCGTAAGCCTGAGCCTCGGATGGTGGAACCGCACGGACGTCTCCACTTTCGACGACAGCATTGCGACGACTGACGTTGTGAAGCCGGTACGGTTCATCTTCGATTGCGCTGCTGTCGGAGACACGGCCCTCACCGCCCACCTGTCTGACGGCGGCTTTCCCTACGCGATCACCAAATTCACGCTTTCGATCGTCGAGTGCCGCGACGAGCGGCTCGCCGCGCTGACCAAGGCGATCGCAACCGCGGCAGAGAAGGGCCCGCGACTCGAACTCGCGACGGCGCGAATGCAACTCGCGCTCCTCGAGTCGCTCGCGCGGGGTTCCACCGAAGTGCACGAGTACCCCGGCGCGCGCTTGCTCGCCGAAACCGAAGCTGTAGTCACCGCGGCGTTGAACGGGCAACGCTGGTACGGGCCCGAACACACAGGCGAGTACTGGCTCGCGCTTCCTTGCGGAGCGACGACCGTCCGCACACGCGTGCTTGTCCCCGATGGACTGAGCAAGGAAGCCCCCGCGCCGTTGGTGCTCGCGTTGCACGGTGCGGTCTTCGACGAGGACACGTGGTTCGACGGCTACGGCGGCGGACAAAGCGCCGAGCTCGCGCGCCAGCGCGGTTGGCTGTTCGCAGCGCCGCACTTCGAGGGAACCGAGGACGCAGCGTTGCTCGCGGCGCTCGTGCAGGCGTTGAGCGATGTCTATCCGCTCGACGCGTCGCGCGTGGCGCTGATCGGCCACGACCGCGGCGGAGTCGTCGCGTTGAAGGCGCTCGCACAAGCTCCTGCGCCCTGGCGCGCGGTCGCGACGATGGGCGCGTGGATCGATCCGTCGAGCGCGCAACAACTCGCCGCCCGGCCGTTGTTCCTCGGCGTGGGCGAGCACGATGCGTTGCGCGCCGCGATCGGGTCGTTGCACACGAGCCTCGAAGCTGCGGGCGCCAAGGACACAACGTTGCGCACCTACGCGCACACCGATCGCTGGCTGTGCCCCGTCGACGCGTTGCCCGACGTGTTCGCGTGGCTCGATGTGCGCCTGAAGTAGCGCGATAGCGATCGACGCGCGCGACAGAGCGCTTCAACGCGCGTTTTCCACGTTGGCGCGCCTCCCGCTGCACTTTTCGCGTTGGGCTACCATCGAGGCCGCCGCGCGCGTTCGCTCCCAACCGCGCGCGGCCCTATCCACATGCCCATCACGCCTTGTCGCGCCGCAGTTCGACCGCGCGTCGTTCGCGTTGGTGAACGCCTTGAAACCAGCGAGTTGCTCGAGGATCGGATCAGCGCCCGGCTGCTCCAACGCACGACGGTATCGGTTGCGATTGTGGGTGGCCCCGGCCAGGGCGTGCGAACGGCGCTCCAACACCTCGCCCACGTATTCGCGAGCGAACCCCGCGTCGAGTTGACGGAGTCGGGAAGCTGCACGGTCCATGCCCAGACGCCTGTGCGAGGCGTCGGAGAACTCGTTCCCGCTCCGCCGGATAACGCGGCAGAAATCGACTTGCTGCAACTCGCGCCCTGGGGCGAAGACGAGTGCATCGAGTACTTGCTGCATGCGCATCGCGAGCAGTGCACATCGGTGATGCGCCGACTGCGCGACGCCGGCGATCTCGCGAGCCTGGGCGGCGTCGCTCAGCTCGTCAGCGCCGTGCTCGACACGCTGGCCGCGGACGAAAGCGCGCTGAGCGCCGCTGAGGCGCTCGACCGGCGCGTCAACGAGTTGCTCGCGCGCGCGCCAGACCGCGCCGCGCTCGAGGCCTTGTGCCTGCAGAGTGCGCTCGAGCCAGAATACGTGGCCGCACTCGCAGAACGCCGGAGTGCAGCGCCGCGCTTCGAAGGCGAGTTCAAGCTTCTGAGGCACCCGATCGCGCGCGCCTCGCTCGCTGCGCGTGCGCTGCTTGCCGCGCTGGAGCGTGGTGAGCTTCCCGAGGGCACTCTCGAGAACCTCGGCGCCGATGTCGTGCGCTGCACAGCACCGCTCGTACGTGTTGCTCCCAGCGCGATCCGCGCGCTGCTCGAGCGCTTCGAGAGCGCCAAGCCGAAGGAGGCCGGCTTGGTGGCGAGCCTCCTGCATGCGGCGGACGCGAACGCTTTCGCGAAGTGGATTGCCTCTCGCGTGGGCAAGCGCGACAAGCCCTATCAGCTCCACGCCGCGCGCCTCAGCGGCGCACCCTGGACCGGCTTTCAGCTTGCGAACGCGGCATTGCCGAACTGCGATTTCTCGCGCGCAGCGCTCGTGCGCTGCAACCTCAGCGGAGCGCAGCTCCACGGTGCTCGCTTCCAGCGCAGCGACTTGAGCGGCGCGAACCTGACCGAGGTGCAGGCCCCCCACGCGCAGTTCGTGCGGGCCGCGCTCGTGTCGACCAACGCAGCGCGCGCGAACTTCAAGCACGCGGACCTGCGGCACGCCGACTTGAGCGGAGCGCAGCTGCTAGCGGCGCAGTTCGAACACGCCAACCTGCGTTTCGCGATCCTGAGAGGCGCGTCGCTTTCAAAGTCCGTGCTGCGCATGGCCGAGTTCGAGGAGACCGACTTCACGGCGGCCAACTTGAACGGCGCCGATCTGCGCGGCTGTGACTTCACGACCAGCGTGCTGCGCGAAGCCTGCCTCGACTACGCGAGAGTGAACGGCGCGACCTTCGTCGAACTCGACCTCAGCGGAGTGTCCGCGACGCGCGCCGACTTCTCGGAGGCCGCGCTGTACAGCGCGAGCCTGCGCCACGCCAAGTTCGCCGATGCTTCGCTGCGTTGCGCCGGGCTCGCCAATCTCGACGCGGAAGGCGCGGACTTCACGGGCGCCGACTTCGCCGGCGCGACGTTCCGGCTCGGCACGACACGCAGCGGCCTCGTGTTCCACGCGCCGCCCATGGAGGGCACACGCAGCGGCTTCTATTCCGACGAGTTCTTCGACAGCCCGCACCGCGCGCCCGAGGAGGTGCGCACCGCGAATCTGCGGGGCGCGACTCTGCTCGGCGCGAACGTCGAGTGGACCGACTTCTACCTCGTCGACCTGCGCGGCGCGCTCTACGACGCGCGTCAGGCGCAGCATTTCCGGCGCTGCGGCGCGATCCTGCGCGATCGCGAAAGGTAGGCGCGCGACTCCATCGCGAGCTCGGCGGCGCGTCTCCGAGCCTGCGCGCCGGCCGGATTCGCACTCCTCGGAAGTTCTTTCTGCCTGGCGCTGTTCAGAACGGCGCCGCGCGATGTCGATGCCGCCCCGTCGGTCAGTACTTCCGAGGGGCACTCCATGCATCGTTCCGATTCGGGCGCGCAACGCGTCGCCCTGGCTTTGACCTGTTCGACCGCGGTGCTCGCACTCGGCGCCTGCAGCGGCGGAGGCGGATCCGGAGACGAACCTCCGGCCGAATCGGGCCTCTCGAGCGTGGCCTTCGTGAGCGCGTCCGCGACGAGCTCGGAGCTCGGCGGCGCCGTGAGCGTGAGCGTGCGGCTCACCACCACCGAGCCGGCGTTGGCCCAGGACGTCAGCGTCACCGTGTCGGACGCCGCGACCGGCACGGCGATTTCGGGCAGTGACTACGCGGCGTTCAGCGCGCAGACGGTGACGTTTGCCGTCGGCGCGACCAACGGCGCCACACAGTCCGTGACGCTGACGCCGATCGACGACGCGACAGCCGAAGCGAGCGAGACGATTGTGCTGGCGCTCAGCGCACCGACGAATGGCGCACAGCTGGGACTCGTCAGTTCCTACACGCTGACGCTCAGCGACGACGACAGCGGCGGTCCCGCGAACTTCGTGGCGACCGAAGGCGCGAGCGGCACGCAGAACGCGGTCGTGCACGACTCGACGCTCGACGTCGGACCGTTGCCCGTCGGTTTGGGCCCGAACTTCGGCACGCGCCTGCGGATCACGAACAGCGGCGGACAGGACATGGACCTGGGCGCGCCGCGCATCACGGGCGTCAACTCTGCGGACTTTGTCGTGCTGATCGAGTCCGCACCGTTCAGCGGCCTCGAGCTCGCACAGATGGGCGCCGTCGACACGGCCAGCCCGCTCGTCGCGGGCTCGCCGGACGGCGGGCCTGGACTCCCGCTCGAAATCGACGCGCAGCGCCTCGCGGCGCTTCCGCCCGGCGGAATTTTGCTCGTCCACGACTTTCCCGCGCCCGGTCTCGGACCGGTGACGCTCGCGCTGCGCCGGCGACCGCTGCCGATCGCCGCGGACGCCGTGCTCGCGATCGACGGCGTGGTGCAGGCGCAGAGTCCGCGCGACTTCGTCGGCGACCTCGCGATCTACACCGGCGCGCTGCTCGAGATCGAACATTCGCGCGTGTTCCTCGCGCTCTCGTCGGGCAGCGCGCGCGGCTTCATCGCTCTGCCCGAACTCGAAGAGCGCTTCCTCCACATCGTGAGCGACGCGCCGACGCCGGGCGGCGGCCCTGCACGGGCGCGCATCGTGCGCGAACCTGAGCTCGCGGCGTTGGGCGTCGCGCCTCCGGAACTGTGCGGCGGCGCGCTCGAAGCTCCCGGCGTTGTCGCCGACATGCAGGTCGCGGCGACGCCGCCGGCCACCGCGCAACTCAGCACGCCCGAGTGCCGACTGGCGATCGAGACCGACTTCCAGCTGTTCCAGCAGTTCGGCGATTCGAACGCGGTGGTCGACTACGTGACGCAACTCATCGCCGCCGTGAGCGATCAGTACTTCATCGACGTCCAGACCACGCTCTCGATCGCGTACCTGGGCGTGTACACCAACGCCGGGGATCCGTGGACCGCGCAAGATTCCGGCGGAACCGCGAGCCAGGTGCTCGATCAGTTCCGCAACACCTGGGTCGCCAGCGGCTGGCCGGCGAGCGCCAACCTCGCCCACTTCATCTCCGGCGCGAACCTGGGCGGCGGCATCGCGTACGTGAACACGCTGTGCAGCCAGAGCTTCGGTTTCGGCGTCAGCGGCAACATCGACGGCAACATCAACTGGAACAACTGGAGCGGCGCGTCGGGCAACTTCACCTGGGACTTCGTGGTCGTGGCGCACGAGCTCGGCCACAACTTCGGCTCGGGCCACACGCACTCGTACTGTCCGCCGCTCGATCAGTGCTACACCAACTGCAACGGCGCGACGCAGTGCACGCAGGGCACGATCATGAGCTACTGCCACACCTGCGGCGGAATGAGCGCGATCACGCTCGAGTTCCACCCGGTGACCGCGAACATCATGCGCAACGCGGTCAATTCCAGCTGCCTGGGCCGTTCGGCGCTGGCCGGCGGCGATTTCGTGCAGTATTTCGTGCGCTTCAACCCGCAGACGACGACGGGCATGCGCAGCGCAACCCTCGAGTTCCTCCACGACGCCGCCAACCAGCCGCAGCCCTTCCGGGTGCAGCTGATCGGCGAAGCGGAGTGACGCGCGCGCCGCTCAGCGCTTGGACTTGCGGCGCTTGACCGCGTCGCGCAGCAGGAACTCGATGTGAGCGTTGAGCGAGCGCAGGTCCTGCGCCGCCCACACTCGCAACTGCTCCATCAGCTCCGGCGGCAGCCGCAGCAGGAAGCCCTTGCGCTCGCGCACCGGTCCGTCGCGCGCGTCCGAGTCCTCGGTGTCGCTCACCGGCGGACCCTCGTCAGTTGTAGAGCGAGCCCGTGTTGACCACCGGCTGCGCGTTGGCCTGGCCGCACAACACCACGAGCAGGTTGCCGGTGAGGGTCGCCTTGCGTTCGTCGTCGAGCACGATGGTCTGCTTCTCGGAGAGCTTCTCGAGCGCCATCTCCACCATCCCGACCGCGCCTTCGACGATCAGCTTGCGCGCGGCGATGATCGCGCCCGCCTGCTGGCGTTGCAGCATCGCGGCCGCGATCTCCGGCGCGTACGCCAGGTGCGAGAGGCGCGCTTCGAGCACGTCGATGCCCGCGATCTCCAGGCGATGCGCGAGTTCCGTGCGCAACTCGTTCGCCACTTGATCGGCGCTGCCGCGCAACGTCGTCGCGACTCCGTCCGCCTGTCCGTCGTCGTACGGGTGCCGGCTCGCCACGAGACGGACCGCCGACTCCGACTGAACGTCGACGAATTCTTCGAACGCCTCGACGTCGAACAACGCCTGCGCGGTGTCGCGCACTTGCCACACCACAACCGCCGCGATCTCGATCGGATTGCCGAGCAGATCGTTCACCTTGAGCGTCTTGCCGTTGAGGTTGTGCGCGCGCATCGACACAGCCTTCTTGCTCGTGAACGGATTGGTCCACCAGAAGCCCGGCTCGCGCACCGTGCCGCGGTAGTCGCCGAACAGCACGAGCGCGCGGCCCAGGTTGGGCTCCACCACGAAGAAGCCGCACAGTTGGATCAGCAGCGCGAGCACCAGGGCGGCGGCGAGCACGCCGAGCAGCGGCTGGTCTTGGTGGGCGGCGCCGACGGCGCTCGCGATGGCGCCGGCGAGCAGGGCTAGGCTCACCAGCAGTTGGACGTAACCGGACTGCGGACGGAGCGCGAGTTCTTTGGAGGGATTGCGAGGTTGCATGGCGATGGTTGGGGGGTCCGTGGCGCGCCCCAGGGGGCGCTAGCACTGTGATATCACACCCCTACCGCGAACGGCGCCGGCCCGTTACGCATTCGCACACGCTTTCGGGCGCACGCCCGAGACGGCCGCAGCTTCGCCGCAGAGGACGCTCGTGCGCCCCACCGCGTGTGACCGGCTTCGTGTCGACGACCTGCGGCTCGCGGCGCCGCGGCCGTCAGGGCAAAAACGTCGCTTCGACGGCGTTCGACAGGCTGATGCCCGTGCCGTCGAGATTGCCCGGATCGCGCGCGAACCACTGCCCGTAGATCGTGCTGCCGGGGCCGATGCCGAACTGGGCGCCGTAGGCGAGGTTGAAATCGTAGTGCAACTCGCCTGCGCACAGCGCCGGGGGAACTCCGCCGCCTGAGTTTTGGAACGAGGTGCGGAACGCGACGCCGACGCAGCGCGTGCCGCCGCCGAAGGGCACGTTGAGCGGCGCAAAGCCCCAGAACAGAAAGCCGCTGCGATCCCCGACGAGTTGTGTGCAATGGAGCGCGAAGTCGTCCGGCCCGGACAGGCTCGTGCCGCCGACGGCGCTCATCTGCGGCACGCAACCGTCCGAATTGAGCTTGCCGGTGCACCAGATCGCGGGCGGCGGCGCGTACTGCGACTCGAACCCGAATGCGCCCAGGTCCGCGATGCTCGCGTCCGGATCGAGCGCCGCCGTGGGATCGCCAGCATCGATGCACGGCGAGAGCGGGTTCAGGTGCAGGTCGCGGGCCTGCGGCAAGATGAAGCGCGGATCACTCGCAAGGTTGCCGACGCCGGGCCAACCGCCGTCGACCAGCGTGTAGCTCACGGAGAGCAGGCCGCTGACGTCCTGGATTTGCGCCGGGAAGTTGCTCCACAGGATCGAGTTCGTGACGCTCGCGGCGCCGAGGTCGTCGAACAGCGCCGCGCCCGCGGTCGCCGTGTTGTCGACAAGCGTGCAATGCGTCAGCGAGCTGTTCCAAACCGCCGCGCCGTTCGCCCCGAGGTTGTCGAGCACGACGCAGCGCGTCAATTGCGACAGGGCCGCGCCGCCGCCGAGGCCGGAGTCTGCGTCCGTGCCCGCGCGCGCTTCGTTGCCCTCGAGCGTGCAGTTCGTCAGCTGCGAAGAGTGCGCGCCGCCGCCGCGCCCGTTGCGCGCGAGGTTGCCCACGATGCGGGTTCCGCTCGCGACGCAGTCGTGAAGACCGGCGCCTTCCCCGGCAAGAAAGTCGAGACCCGCGAGGCCGCCGCCGACGCGATTGCCTTCGACCGTGCAGTCGAAGAGCGTCGAACGCGCCGCCCCGGCGCCGCGCGCGACCAGCGTCGAGGTGAGGAAATTGTCGAGTTCGTTGCCGCGCAACTCGCACATCACCAGCACGCACTCCAGCGCGCCGCCGCCTTCGACGTTCGCGAGGTTGTCCTCGAGCACGCAGCGTTCGAGCTTCGCCGGCCCGATCACGCCGCCGCCTTCGTGCAGGTCGCCCTGCGGATTCGCCGCGAGATTGCGACTGACGGAGCAGTCCTCGAACGTCAGCGCGCAGCCGCGGGCGTGCGCGCCGCCGCCGCGCTCGGCGGCGTTGTCGTCGATCTGGCAGAAGCGGTACGTCCCGGCGCCGGCCACGCCGCCGCCCTGGGTGCTGAAGCGATTGAATGTGATGTCGCTGCGCTCGACGAGCAGAGCGCTCGTGCAGTCGGCGTAGATGCCGGCGCCCGCGATCGTGACCGGCGCCGCGGCCCCGTTGTCCGTGATCGAGCACTCGCTGACGAACGGCGCGCCCCCGAGCACGGCGATCCCGCTGCCGAAGTTCGCCAGGCAGTCGCGCACGATCACACGCCGCAGCTCGGGTGAACCGCCCTCGATCAGCACTCCGCCGCCGTGGTCATCCCCGGGGGACAGCGCGACGCCGTTGCGCACCGTCAGGTCGCGCAAAACGCCGTCCGAACCGGGCGAGAAGCGCACCACACGTCCCGCGCCGGCGCCATCGAGGATGGTCTGACCGGCGCCCTCGCCCGCGAGTTCGAGGACCTTGCCGAGCAGGTCGATGTTCTCGAAATAGACGCCCGCGGCGATCGCCACGGTGTCGCCGCTCAACGTCGTGGGCTGGGCGACGGCGTACTGGATGCTCGTGTACGGGTCCTGCGCCGTGCCTGTGCCGGGGGCGACACCGGCGAGGTCGACGAACCACGTCGACTGCGCGGCGGCGGCGGGCGCGACGAGCGCGAGCAGGGCGCTGGCAAGTGAAGATCGAAGCATGGACTCGAGCTGTCGGACGGTGGCGCTGCAAGGCATCCGGCCGCCGTGCGAAGGCTACCCCGCTCGCAGAAGAGTTGCGGGAAGAGCGGACCCTCGAATCGCGCTCGGCGCGCCCCGGGTGTGGAAGAGGATTCCGTAGCGCCATCGCAGCCCGGTTCAGCGAGGGTGGAAAGAAATGACAAGGCCGTGATGCTCGGGGGCTCGCGCGCGCGTTCGGCGCGCCGGGAACCGGCTCGGCGCCGAAGCTCGGCGTATGGCGTGGCGCGAAGCTCCCGCCTAACGTCCTCCGTCGATGGAATCGGAGTACCCGAACACGC
Organism: Planctomycetota bacterium; assembly: GCA_016795325.1. GTDB lineage: Bacteria > Planctomycetota > UBA1135 > UBA1135 > WYBT01. The sequence goes on along the minus strand of JAEUHY010000064.1, from coordinate 127,757 downwards.
TGCTGCGCCTGCCGAACGGCGCGACGATCGACCTGCGCCGACCGCTGGGCGCGGGCGAACGAGACTTATTCGCCCGAGCCGGTTTGCCGGCCGATTTCGCGGTGCTTTCGGCCTACCCAGCACCCGGCGAACAGCGCAGCGCGGCCTTTAGCGAAGCGCGCACCGCGCAGCTCTCGCGCGTCCTCGGCGCGCTCCACGCAGCGCCCGTGCCGGTGCTGGCGAGCTCTCCCGACGGCGCGCACCTCGAACCGAGCCTCGCCGCACGCGTGGATCGCCGCAGCGCCCTCGCCGTGGCCCGCTTGTTCGATCAGGCCGCGCTGTTCTGGTTCGACGGCGAACGCATGTGGATCGACTGGAGCGACGCTCGCCCTTCGACCGCGCTACCGCTTCGCGCGGACGCCAACCCGTTCCGCGTTGCAGCGCTGAACGCGCACGTCGACGAGTCCGGCGCTCACTGAACGGACGCGCCCAGGTTGCGCGCCAGCGCGACGACGTCTCGAGCGCAGCCCCACGAGAGCGTCACGCCCGCTCCACCGTGGCCGTAGTTGTGAATCAGGCGCGAGCCGCCGCGCCGTTCGCCCTCGAGCCGCACCTCGGTGCGACCGGGCCGCAGACCGACGGCCACGGACAACACCCGCGCTTCGTCCAAACCAGGCGCCAACTCGCGGCAGCGCGCGAGGATCGCGCGTGTGTCACCTTCGTCCGGCGTGAGGTCCTCACGCCCCTCCTCCGTCGTGCCGCCCAGCACACAATCGTTCGAGCGCGGGATCACGTAGGTGACGCCGCGCGGGTCGTAGTCGTCGAGCAGGAAGCGCTCGACGGCGCCGCGTTCGACGCGCACCACCTGGCCGCGGATCGGGCGCATGTGCGGATCGCCCAGCAACTCGCGCGCGGCGAGGCCGACACAGTTCACCACCAGCGGCGCCGCGGCGAGCGCTTCGTCGAGCGAAGCGAGCGTGCGTTGCTGCAGGGAACCGCCGGCGCGTTCGAAACGCTCGAGCAGGTACGCGAGGTACAGCGGCATCTCGCACACCGGCGCCGAGAACTCGAAGCCGCGCTCGAAGTGCGGCGGCACCAGATGCGGCGCAAGTTCGCGCAAGTCCGGCGCAGCGGCGCGGAACTCGGCGCCGCGCTCGCCCAGGCCTGGCGGCAACAACTCGACGCCGCGTTCGAGCCTCACTCCGCTGCGCGGCTCGCGCGCGATCTCGGCCAACGCAACGTACGTGCGCCGCGCCCATGCGGCGACGCGCTCGAGCGGCTCGACCTTGTACGGGTACCAGATCGCGCCGGCGACGTTGGAGGTCGTGCGCGGCGGCAGGTCGCGCGTCCAGATCGTCACCTGGAAACCCGCTTCGGCGAGCGCGATGGCGCTCGTCAAACCCGACACGCCGCAACCGACGACGAGCGCACGCTCAGCCATCGGACTTGCCGCTGAACAGGAAGTCGCTCTCCTGGGACCAGGCCGCGTAACGGTAGAGCGGCGCGAGGGCGCGCAGTTCGTCGACAAGCAACGCGGGCACGCTCGGAGCGAGCGACGCGGCGCGGGCGCCAGCCGGCGCGGGCCAACGTCGTTCGACCGCGAGCCCCATCTCGCCGGGCTTGTAGTACTTGAAGAAGTCGCGCAGCCAATCGCTCGTGATCTGTCCGCAGATCCACTCGCCCTTCCAGTTGTCGAGCTTGAGCCGGTAGCCGGGCGTCGAGTTCAGCAGCGCGAGCCAGATCGCGAGTCCTTCGCGCTGCGTGCGCTGGATCAGGTTCTGGCCGTCGAACCACGCGTCGGGGTGGATGCGCAGGCTCACCTCCAACGCCGCGTCTTCGATGGCGACGCAGAAGTACGCGTTGCGGTAGGCCGCGTCGAGGTCCTTGCCGAGCTCGGCGCCGAGCGTGCGCTTGAGCCGCGCCTTTTCCTTCTTGCCGCGGCACACGTAGGCCCACATGCGGCGCACCTTCATGTGGTTGAACACCGTCGGGTGGTGCAGGCTCGTGCGCACGGCGAGCTCGAGCGCGCCGCCGCTCGCGGCCGCGTCCGCGCTCAGCCGCTCGAGCGCGACGTGCGCGATCGACAGGAGCTTGCGGCGCGTGGCGAGGCGTCGGTCGTTGTACTGCGGGTCGCGACTGAGCGGGTCGGACAGCGCGTGGAAGTCGCCCTCTTCGAAAGCTGCGAGCGCGGCGAGCGGCTTGGGCTCGACATCGGGCGGTTGCGGCGTGGCCATGGTGCGCGTCAGTCTCTGCGGAGAACCACTTACTTGCTCGTCGCGGCCGCCAGCGCCGCCAACTCGGCCGCCAGCGCGTCGGCGAGGTTCGCCGCCAGCCGTTCGTGGCCCGCAGGCGTCGGATGCAGCCCGTCCTCGAGGTTCATGCGCGCGTCGCCGCCGACTCCGGCGAGGAAGTTCGGGACCAGCTGCGCGCCCTCCTCGGACGCGACGCGCGCGTACACCGCCTCGAAGCCGCGCGCGTAATCGGGCCCGAGGTTCGGCGGAACCTGCATGCCGAGTAGCAGCACGCGCGCGCCGGCCGCGCGGCCGCGCTGCACGATGCCGCGCAGGTTGGCCTCGAGCTGCTCCAGCGGCAGCGCACGCAGACCGTCGTTCCCGCCGAGTTCGACCACGAGCACCGCCGGCCGCGACTGCTGGAGGACCCACTCCACGCGGCGCAGCCCGCCCGCGCTGGTGTCGCCGCTCACGCCGGCGTTGACGAGCCGGAACGGCTGACCGCGCGCGGCGAGAAGGCGCTGGGCGGCGGCCGGAAACGCGTCGTCGGCGGCGAGGTGCAGGCCGGCGGCGAGGCTGTCGCCGAGCACGACGACGAGCGGCGCGTCGGCCGGAATCTCGAGCGGTGCGCGCGCGTCGCCCGCTGCGCGTTCGGCGACGTTCGAAGCGCCCTCGCCGACGAGCGTGCGCCGCGGCGCGGGCGCCGGATCGCCGCACGCCGCGACGAGCAACGCCGCACAGGCGGCGGCAGCCAACGTCTCGCGCTTCATGGGCTTCTCTCGTGCATCCGCGCGACGATACCAAGCCCGCGCGACGCGCGGCGAGCGCGAGGCGGGGCGTGCAACCTTCACGTGCGTGGTCTACACCTCTCGCCCATGATCGCCGTTCCGCGCCTCGAGTGTCGCCGCCTCGCCAAACGCCTCCCCTCGGGCGGGCAACAGCTCACCGTTCTGGCGGGAATCGACCTCGCCATCGCCCCGGGCGAGTTCTGCGCCATCCTGGGCCCGTCGGGAAGCGGCAAATCGACGCTCCTGGGTCTGCTGGCGGGACTCGACCGCCCCAGCGACGGCGAAGTGCTGCTCGACGGCGAGCGCATCGACAACAAGTCGGAGGACCAGCTCAGCCTCTTGCGGCGCGCCAAGGTTGGCTTCGTGTTCCAGTCGTTCCAGCTGCTCGGCAACTTGACTGCGCTCGAGAACGTGCTGCTGCCGCTCGAGCTCGCCGGCGTCGGCAGCCCGCGCGCGCGCGCGCAAGAACTGCTCGCGCAGGTCGGGCTCGGCGAGCGCACGCACCACTACCCGTCGCAGCTCTCGGGCGGCGAGCAGCAGCGTGTGGCGCTGGCGCGCGCCTTCGGGCCGCGGCCGAGCGTGCTGTTCGCAGATGAGCCGACCGGCAACCTCGACGCCGCGACCGGCGCGCGGGTGCTCGAGCTGCTCGGCGAGTTGCACCAACGCGAGCACACGACGCTGGTGCTCGTGACGCACGACCCGCACGTCGCGCGGCACGCCGAGCGTCGCATCCACCTGCGCGCGGGCGCGATCGAACGCATCGAGAAGGGCGCGGCTGCCGATGGGCTGGTCGCGTCCGCAGGCGAGCAGGGCGCGTCCGCGTGAAGCCGAGCGAAGTTGTGCGCGCGGCGTGGCGCGAGTCGCGCGGCGCCGGCCCGCGGCTGGTGTTCTTCATCGCCTGTTTGGCGCTGGGCGTAGCCGCGATCACCGCGGTCTCGGGCCTCGTCGACGCGATCGAACAGGCGCTCGCCGCGCAGTCGCGCGAGCTGCTCGGCGCCGACGTGTCCGTGCAGGCGCGGCGGCCGATCGGTGAGAACGTCGATGCGTACTTCGCCTTCGACGATGCGCGCGAACGTGCGCAGGCGCGCGAGACGCCCACGCTCGCCGCTGCGAACTCCAAGAGCCGGCTGGTCGAGCTCAAGGCCGTGAGCGCCAACTTCCCGTTCTACGGCGCCATCAAGCTCGAGCCGCAAGCGCAACTGGGCGAGTTGCTCGACGAGTCGACCTGCGCCATCGCGCCGGACCTCGCGCGTGAGTTCGGCCTCGCGCTCGGCGACGAGCTCGCGCTCGGCGGCAAGCCGTTCCGCGTCGCCGCCTTCGTGCTGGACGAACCCGGGCGGCTCGACATCGCCTTCACGCTCGGCCCGCGTGTGTTCGTCAGTCTCGCCGGCCTCGAGCGCAGCGGACTCGAGCAGTACGGCAGCCGCATGCGCTACCGCGAGCTCTACCGCTTGCCGAGCGCGCCGAGCGAGGCGCAGCTCGCCGACATCAAGCGCCGCATCGACGACGAGCTCGCGGAGGCGCCGTACCTGCGCATCGAATCGCACCGCGAAGCGCAGCCGACCGTGCGCCGTTCGCTGCAACGTGTCGAGAATTACCTCGGCCTGGTGGCGCTCCTGTCGCTCGTCCTGGGCGGCGTCGGCGTCGCGCAGATCGTGCGCGCCTGGGTCGCCTCGCGCACGCAGGCGGTCGCGGTGCTGCGCGTGCTCGGCTACCGGCCGCGCGAAGTGCTGGCGATGTACCTCGGCCACGTGGCTTTGCTCGCGCTCGTCGGAAGCACGCTGGGAGCGCTCGTCGGCTCGTTCGCGCCGCAACTGATCGCGCAGCTCGCCACCGACCTGCTGCCCAGCAGCTTCGAGGTCGCGTGGTCGCCCTTCGCGCTCGTGCGCGGCATCGCGCTCGGTGTGTTCATTGCGCTCGTGTTCAGCGCGCCGCCGCTCACGGCGATCTGGCGCGTCGCGCCGGCGCGCGTGCTGCGCAGCGACATCGAGCCGTTGCCCGCGCCGCGTGTCGTGGCGTGGCTCGCCGGCGCTGCGGTCGCTGGCGGCCTACTCGCGGCGGCGTGGGCCCAGAGCCGCGATTTCGCCGTCGCCGCGGGTTTCACGGCGGCGCTGGCGCTGCTCGCGGGTTTGCTCGTCCTCGGTGCGCGCGGCCTCACGCGTGTGGCGGCGCACGTGCCGCGCGAACGGCTCGATCCGTACCTGCGCAACGGCATCGCCGCGCTCGCGCGGCCGGGGATCGGCGTGGTCGGCGCCACGGTCGCGCTGGGCTTCGGCGTGCTCGTGATCACGTTGATGGGGCTGGTCGAGAGCCGGCTTTCCGAGCGGCTGCGCAACGCACTGCCCGCCGACGCGCCGAGCGTGTTCTTGCTCGATGTCCAGCCCGATCAGCGCGAACTCGTGCGCGAATTGCTCGCCGAGTGCGGCGCCACTTCGGTGCGCGATGTGCCGGTCGCGACCGCACGTCTGTCGACGATCGACGGCGTGCCGGTGCGCGAGCTCGCGCAACGCCGCGCGGGCGCGGAGGGCCGCGAACAGTGGGTGCTGACGCGCGAGCAACGTTTGACCTGGGCGCGCGAGCTTCCGGCGGACAACCGCATCGTCGAGGGCGCGCTGTGGAGCGATCCGACGCGCTTGGAAGTGAGCGTCGAGCAGGACTTCGCGGCGGACCTCGGCGTGCGCGTGGGCAGCGAGCTGGTGTTCGACGTGCAGGGCGCGTCGGTCGCGTTGCTCGTCAGCTCGATCCGCACCGTCGAGTGGGAGTCGTTCGGGATCAACTTCTTCCTGCTCGCCGAACCCGAGGCGCTCGAGAGCGCGCCGCACAACGTGCTCGCGGCAGCGCGCCTCGACGTCGAACAAGAACGCAAGTTGCAGAGCGCACTGGCCGAGCGCGCGCCCAACGTCACGCCGATCGGCGTGCGCGCGATCCTCGAAAAAGTGCTGGGCGTGCTCGAGAAGCTTGCGCTCGCGGTGCGCGTGCTGGGCTTGTTCACGATGCTCACGGGCCTGACGATCCTGGCCGGCGTGGCGAGCACCGCCGCGGTCCATCGCGGACGCGAAGTCGCGTTGCTCAAGACGCTCGGGCTCACGCGCGCCGGCGTGGCGCGGCTGTTCGGCGTCGAGTTCGCCTTGATCGGTCTCGTCGCGGGGGCGATCGGCGCCTCGGCGGCGTTCGCGCTCGCGTGGGTGTTCCTTGAGCGCGTGGTCGAGCTCGGCGCCGACCTGCCCTGGCCGATGCTCGGCGTGGCGACGCTGCTCACGGCGCTGGCCAGCGCGTTGTGCGGACTCGCCGCGAATTTCCGCGCGCTCGCCAGCCGACCGATCGAGAGCCTGCGCGGCTGAGCGCGCGCCGCGGGGCTTGCGCGTTCGTCGGCGCGGCGCGAGCATCCAGCGCGTCGATCGCTGTCGCACGCCGTCCCCCCACCGCCGGGCGTTGGCCCGAGGAGCCGCGCATGAAGCTTCGCCTGTCGCTCGCCTCCGTGCTCGCCGCCCTGTCGTTCGCTTCTCCGCTCGCGGCGCAGTCGAACCAGACCTTGCCCGCCGGCTTCGACAGCGTGCAAGGCGGAGCGGCCACGTCGTTCCCGTTCAACCAGCTCACCGCGCACAAGTGGCAGTGGCACTACGCCAACTCCAACTTCGCGCAGAGCGGGCCGATCCGCATCACGGAGGTCTACGTCCGCGCGGTGAGCGTCACGCAGACCGTGACCGCGTTCGACTTCCCGGACCTGACGGTGACCCTCGCCGCCGCGACGACGGGGTACATGACCACGCAGCACGACCCGGTCTTCGCGAACAACCTCGCGCCGGGCGCGCAGGTTGTGCGCTCGGGGCCCTGGACCGGCGGACCGGTGACGACGCCCGGCGGCGCCACGAGCGCGACTTGGATTCCGCTGGGCATCACCACGCCCTTCGACTTCGATCCCACGAGCGGCGCGGACTTCATCGTGCAGCTCGAGAAGTGCACGTCGGTCGCGACCTTCGGCGGCTCGATCGACGGACGCAGCAGTGGCGCCGGGCTCAACGGCGGCAACCGTTACGGCGACATCAACTCGTGCTCCTCGGCGAGTTCGACCTTCAGCAACAATGAGTACGTCCCGATCGTGCGCATCGATTGGATTCCGGCCACGGCTCAGTTCGGGAACTTCTGCACCGCCGCGACGACGACCAACAGCTGCGCGCCGACGATCGCTTCGACGGGCGCAGCGAGCGCGAGCCACGCCACGCCCTTCCAACTCACGGTGAGTTCCGTCGAGGGCCAGCGCTCGGGCTTGGTGTTCTACGGGGTGAACAACACCGGCTTCGCGCCGCCGCCGTGGGGCTCGGGGTTCCTGTGCGTGAAGCCGCCCCTGCAGCGCACGGGGCTGCAATTCTCGGGCGGCACGATCGGCGCATGCGATGGCGTGCTGACGCTCGATTGGAACGCCTTCCACAGCGCGGCGATCGGCCAGCTCGGCGCCCCGTTGAGCGCCGGCCAGACGATCTACGCGCAGGCCTGGTTCCAGGACCCTCCGAACATGAAGGCCACGGCGACCAGCGACGCGCTGCTGTTCACGCTCGCGCCCTGAAGTGTTCGCGCCAGCGGTTCGCGCTCAAACGCGGAGCGACTCCAGGATCGCGTCCACTTCGGCGCGGCCCTCGTCCGAGGTGCGCCACTCGAAGTACTTCGCCACGCCTTCGCGCCCGCGCGTGGAGAGGAACTGCTGCTGGGCGGGCTTCAAGTCGAAGTCGGTGAAGCCGATCTCTTCGCCGACGTCGATGAAGATCGTGCGCGCCCAGTCGTTCTTGTGCAGGTGGACCTTGTTGGCGATGGCGCGGATGAACGCGACCAGGGCCCAGCCGTAGCTGATGATGTTGTCGATCTTCAGCGGCTCGTTCGACCAGTCCTTGAGGTTGAAGGCGAGCTCCTTGGTCGTGTCGACGCGGAAGCCGAGCGTTTCCGTGTTGAAGCGGTGCTTGCCGCCGGCGCCGTACTTGACCTCGACGCCGTTCGCGGCGTTCGACAGATAGTCCGCGTGGTCGAACAGATTGACCGGGTAGTTCCAGGTCAAACCGCCGTCGACGATGACGTCCTTCTTCTCGCCGCGCGCGCAGGCGAAGAACAGCGGAATGCTCATCGAGCGGCGCACGGCGTCGTGGAGCTTGAGCTTGGGCGACTCGAACAGGCTGTAGACCTCGCGCCGCTGCTGCGAGAGGTTCGAGCCGATCAGGAACGGCCGCGGGAGCGAGCTGCCCTTCTTCTCGAGCGCGCGCTGCCAGGTGTCGAGCTCCTCGAAGCTGGGCGCGGAACCCGGTGCGCTGACTCCATGCGCTTTGGACAGCTCCGCGATCTTCGATGTGATCAGTTTGCGCATCCAGTCCTTGAGCTTGTCGCCCTTGAACCAGCCGTACTCGCTCAAGAGCCGCGCCGTGTCGCGGCCGAAACCGAAGTCCTCGTCCTGGAAGTCCTTGAAGTTCGTCTTGCGCAGCACCTCGCCCAGTTCGGCGGGCGTGTAGCCGACCGCCAGCAGCGCCGCCGTGATCGCGCCGGCCGACGCGCCGCCGACGCGCTGCAAGTTGGCGATCACGCCGCGCTGTTCGAGCTCGAGCAACGCGCCTTCGTACGCGATGCCCCACACCCCGCCGCCTTCGAACACGAGATTGCGGATCTGAGAACTGAACTCGGTGGTGGGCGGCATGGGAATCCGTGGGGTGAGGTTGAGCGGGAGCTGAGGTCGTCCGCGGCACGGCCTCGTGCAGCGGAGCACTGTGGTTTCCAGGGGCGAAGCGGCGCAGATCGCAGCTCGCACGCGGCCCCGAAATGCGGCGCGAGCCGACGTCCTACGAAAGGAAGTCGGCTCGCGGGATGCAAGCGCGCGCGGCGGAGGCGCCACGCGCAAAACACTGGGCGACTACGCGGGGTAGTACGCCATGGCGCGCTTCTGGCCGGTGGTGCGCACCTTGCCGTCCTCGATGAGCTTCTTCATCGGCAGGCGCATGGTCTTGGTGTCGGTGCCGAGCGCGACTGCGATCTGCTCGCCGCGGTTGCCCGGGTGTTGCAGCACGTAGTCGAGCAGGCGTCCCGAGAAGTTCTCCACTTCACGCGAGGAGCGACGGCCGCCGCCGCCGGTCGCCGCGCCAGCCGGCGTCGCAACGCCGTTCAGGGACAGCAACGCGCTCAGTCCGGTGCGCGCTTCGTTGAGCGCGTCGCGGCTGGCGCGGTCTTCGGCCGCACTGAGCGCCTTGTCGATGCCCTTGATGGCGGCGCGCACGTGCTTGAGGATCGGATTCTGGCGCACCTTCTTTTGCTCGGCGCGAGCCTTGATCGTCTCGATCTTCTTCTGCAGATCGGCGATGAGTTGCTCGGGCGAGCGACGGGTGCGGGTCGTAGCAGCGTTCTTCATGCTTTGTCCAGTGGGCCAGTGAGGCCCGGCAGTCAGTGGTCAGTGGCACGAGTCCCACAGTCGAGACTCGCCAGAGGTGTGGAAACTGTCCAGTCGCGCGAGCGGGCGAAGATGATTGGATTATCGACTCCGAAACGCAACGCAAGAGTTCCGGATTCGTGTGTTGATTCCGCGTCAGTTGGACTTGCGGCTCCGCCACCAAAACCAAAGGAGGCTGCCCAGAAGGACTGCCGCCGCGACAAAAACGAACGCCAGCACGAACAGCGAACCCGCGGCAGCCATCCCAGGCCGAGGCTCGTCGCCGGCCGCAGCCGCTGGACCACCGCCGACCGCAGCGCTCGCCGCCGCCCGCCAGCGCAGAGGAACCGGGGCGGCGACGGCCCGTCGATATTCGCCCGGGGGCGTCGGATCGAAATAGGCCAGCTCCACGCGCGGAGTCTGCACAACACGTTTCGAGGTCGGCACCAGGTCGTAAGTGACCCGGAGATGGTCTGGGCCCGGCTGCGCGAGGCTGCCGACGACGCGAAACTCCGCTTCGCGATCCAGACGCGGGGCCGCGAACGCGCCAAAGTTGCCTGCGCCACGCACCTCCAGCGTCAGGCGCAGCGGCTCGCCCTCGACCGCCATGTCGCGATCGGTGTGCACGCTCGCCACGAACTGGCCGATCGCGCCGCCGAAGTCGAGCGGACGACCAACTTCGGGCAGCGCGACTACCGGCCAGGCCGCCAGCGTCCCATCGACCGCGACCACGCGGCTGTCCTGCGGCTCGCGGTCGTCGATCAGCGTGGCGCGGAAGCTCGTCGCGTACGCAAACCGGACCCGCGGAGCGGCGAGCCGCAACTCGCCAACGCGCTCGACCGGCACGTTCGCGTTCAACTCGAAGCCGAGGTAGCGCACGCCCGCGTGCTCACGCTCCGCGAGCCGCCGCGCCGTCACGATGCGGTCCCCCAGCGCGATCGACGCGCCCTCCGCTGCCTCGCTCGCACTCGGAGCGCGAAAGTGCGTCTCCATCCAGGTCGCGAGGACTTGCACCGGCGCATCGAGGCGGCGGGCGGAGATCTGCTGGAGAGAATCCTGGGCGAACTGCGCATCGACCCACACGCGCAGGGCGACGTCGGCGACCTCGCCGACGAACAAGGTGTCGCGCGGGCCGAGCACCTCGACGCGGACACGCTCGGCGACCTGCGCGTCCGCGGCCGTCGCGCTCACCGCGTTCTCGCCGCGCAGCAGATCGACGAGCGGCGCCTGGGCGCGCGCGGAAGCCATGCCTCCAGCAGCCGTGACCCAGGCCAGTGCGAGCAACAGTCGAGTGGCGTGGACCTTGGGATTCATCGACACGCGACGTGGACGGGCGAGGCTAGCAGCGCTCAGCGTCGGCCGCCACGCGTGTCGCGCCGAGCAGCACCGCTGAGTACAAAAACAACCGCAGGCCGCACTTGCCGTGCCGCCTGCGGTCGCTGTCGGGTTGCGTTCGATGCGCGCCGCGCTCTAGGCCGCGGCGGCGAGATCAACGCACGAAGTACTTCGTGCCGCGCTTGACGCCCTTCGTCGAAATCGACTTGGCGTCGAACAGCTTTTGGATCGGCAGCTTGAGTTCCTTGGTCGGCATCTTCACGCCCTTGCCGATCTCCTCCAGGCGCTGACCGGGGTGCGCCTTGATGTACGCGAGCACCGCGTCGGCCGTCTTCAGCACCGCTTCGGGGCTGCGCTTGCCGCCCGACGACTTCGCTGCGGACGCGGCCTTCGGCGGACGGCCGGGGCCGCGCTTCGCCGCGGGCGCCGGCGAGGCGCCGAGCGTCGATCCCAGGGCGGCGTGCACCGCCTCGAGAGCGGAAATCCTTACCAGGTTTGAGATCTCGACGACGAAGGCGTCGATCCGTTCGCGCAATTCACGGTCAGTGGAAGTGGGCTTCATGCAGGTGATTGGGCCAAGCGCGTGGCTCGATTGCAAGACTCGTGACGCGCGGCGCGACCTCGGGGCCGGCATTTTCGCGGGAGCGGGTAGCGCGCCCACGCAGAGCGGCCTAAACTTCAGAGGTCGTTCCTGCCGCGTTGGTGCAGCACTATTGCGAGCGGTGCTGTGCCTGGGAAGCACGGCAGGAGCAACTCTCCCTCGGGGCCGGCATCCGTTCACTCGGGTGTCCGGCCCCCCTTCGTGCCCACCCGTTGCTCCCAACCGTTGCTGAGCTCGTTTCAGCGTCCGTCGCGGGCCGGTTTCGGCCGCTCCCATGCCCCGTTTAGCGCCGGTCGCGGCCGCACCAAGAGCCTCTAACGGAATGAGCCGTGGATGCTCGGGCGCGATGGCGTCGCCCGAGCGGAGGACAGCGCGTCCGGGCGCCGCGAGGCCTTTCGTCAGCGGCCCTAAGCCGCCCGCAGCACGCGTACGAGCGCCACGACGAGCAGCAGCGCGCCAACGGGAACCAGAAGGATCCCCAGGGACGGATCGCCCTCGAAATTGAGCACGCCGCCAGCGAAGAAGCCGACGGGCATGAGCACGGCGCCCCAGCACAACTCGCGCGAGCTGCGCAGGCGCACACGATCGTCGGCTACGTGCGCACCGGCGAGCGCCGCGAACAGCAAGCACAGGATGCCGAGCATCGAACCGTGCGCGTGAGCGAGCCGCCACAGCTCGCGCCGCGTCGGGCTTTCGAGCCACTGAGCGACCTTGAAGCCGTGGAGCGCTTCGAGCGCCACGCCCATGGGAAGTGAGATCGCGAGCAGCGCGCAGCCGACGCGAAGTGCAGATCGAATGGCCGGGTCCTTCATTCGCCGATCGAGATCACGTGGTCACTCTGGAGTTCGAGCAAGGCGCGGATGCGCTGCAGATCGGGACGCCCATCGGCGTTGAGCAGCAGCGGCGTCAGGTTGGGGGCGAGGCGAGCGCGAACGCGCGGCGGCACGCGCTCGAGCAGTTCGAGCAGACGCGCGGTGCGCTGGTCCGGCGCGGCGAGCGGGTCGTAGCTCGCCAGTTCCTGCGCCAGCCCCAGTTCGAGTTCGGCGTCGAGCGCGCGCAACGAACGTTGAGCGAGCACGCGCACACTGGGGTAGCCGTCGCCCAAGACCACGAGCAGTTGGAGCGCGAGCGCCGCGCGCTGTGACGCGCTCAGCGCCGTCTCGGGCCGGCCCAGTCGCCAGGCGAACACGGCGCGTTGCACGGCGTCGCCCGCGTGCAGCGAGGCCAAGGCGTCGGACAGCTCCAGCGGAGCACCGTCGGGCCGCTGCCGCGGACGCTCGTAGCGCTCGCCCCACCACTCGCGCATGCGGTCGGCGGCCCACAGCGGATCGCGATCGACGTGGCACAGCGTGCACGCGTGCGGCCTTCCGCCTTCCACGTCGCGGCGCGTGTCGGGAATCTCGATGCGATGGCTGCGGTGGATATCGACCACTCCATACACCATGTGCGGCATATGGCAGTCCAAACAGCGCGAGCCCGGGCCGGCAGGGTCGTGGTGCGTGTGAGCCCGTAAATCGCGCGCGATCTCCTCGTGGCACTGCGTGCACGCTGCATCCGTGCGCATCCGCGGATCGAGCTGACCGTGCACGTCGCCGCCGTGCATTTGGTGGCACGACAAACAGGTCAACTCGCCGCCCGCGAAACACGGAGACTGCGTGACGCCCAAATACTCATAAGCGGTGAGCCGCGCTGTGCCGTCCGCCCAAAAGCGCTCGGCGAAGGCGCGCCGTCCGCTGTCGTCGAGCGCAGGCGTGTCGCGCGTGATCGGCTCGACGTGCCCGTCGAGCGTGCCGCCGGGCCTGAACGTCGGCCCGCTTTCGAGGTAGGTCCAGATCTTCTCGCGCGGCGACGGAAGGCGTTGCGAGTGGCACTGACCACACAACGCAACGGAAGCGTGTTGATCGAGATCGGCGGGATCGACGATGTCCGCTGCAGCGGCGCCGTCGAGATGCGCCCGATAACGCGCGAGCGGCGAACGCTGCGTGCGCACGTGTTCGGCGCCTGGACCGTGGCACGCTTCACACGCAATGCCTAGATCCGCGAGCTCCGTGTCGAAGCGCTTGCCCGGCGCCGCGACACGGCCCTGGGCGGTCTCTTGGACCTCCAAATGCGGCGCGGGGGCCGTGTTGTGGCAGAAGACGCAGTTCTCGTTCCACAGCGACTGGTGCCGACTCCAATCGTTGTTGTCAGGGGCCAGGAACACGCCGTTCATGTGCATCCAGCGTTGGTCGCCGATGTGCCACACGAGCGGGAGCCTGCGGTACGCGCCGCCGACGGCGTCGCCGATCAGCTCGAAGTACTGCTGGTAACGGCGCGAACCGACGGCGAGCGCGACTTGCGCGGTGCGCGCGGGCTCGTTCGCGATGCTCGGCAGCTCGAAGAAGAACTGCTCGTCGCGTGTGAACGGCCGTGCGGTCGCACCGAACAACGTGACCGACGCACCGTCGAAACGCCCGCGCACGGCCTGCGGCGTCGGCAGCTGCGTCATCGAAGAGTGGAACGTCGCGTCCCAGCTCGCGTGCTGCTCGGGATGGCACGCCGCGCAACTCTGCGCGCCGCTGTAACCGCCCTCGCGCGCGAGCAGACCGCCGGACGGATCGAAACGCGTCGGATCGGGCCCGAACACGAGCGCCAGCGCCGTGCACAGCGGCGCGATCGCGAGCAAGCCCGCGATCGACAGCCCACGTACGCCGCGCGCACCCATCGTCAGCGCTTGGGGTTCTTGCCTTCGAGCCACGCGGGCGCGATGCGTCCGTCGGCGAGCGCTTTCGAGCCGTCGTAGGCAGCGCGAATCGCCAGTTCCATGTGGGCGTAGTCGAGCGTGTCCGCCTCGTCGCTCGCGCGGTGGTAGTCCTTGTGCAGGTTGTAGCTCGACAAGGTCTGCGCCACGACGCCCTTGACCGCGAAGGCGTAGTTGTCCGAACGCTGGAAGAAGTTCTGCTCGGGCCGTCCATCGCTCGCGATGGCGAGCCCCAGCTTCTGGAACGCCGCGCCGAGGTTCGAGAGCTCGAACCCCGTGAGCCACAACTTGCCGGGACCTCCCACCAACTCGTCGGGACGCCCGATCATCTCGAAATTCAGGTTGACCGCGGTGCGCTCGAGCGGAACGAGCGGATGGTTGATGTAGTGGTGCGTCCCGACCAGGCCGATCTCCTCGCCGGTCGCAAAGAAGAAGATCAGCGTGCGCGCGGGTTTGGGGCCCGCCGCAAAAGCCTCGGCGAGCTCGAGCACCGCTGCGCAGCCCGAGGCGTCGTCGTCGGCGCCGTTGCGCACCACGTCACGCTGGGCCTCGGCGTCGGGGGCGCTGCGCGTGTCGACGCCGATGTGGTCGTAGTGCGCGCTGAACACGATCGCCTGCTCGGCGAGCGCCGGCTCGGCGGGCGTGCCGACGCCGCGGATCACGCCGACGACGTTGAAGGCCGGCATCTTCTTCAGCTCGTGGGGCGCTTCGATCTGCAGCGCCTTGATCGATCCATCGCGCAGCCCGGCCAGCAAGCTTCCGTGCGCCACAACGTTCGCGACCGTCGAACGCGCGCTCTCGCCGTTGAGCTGGCGGCTGCGCGGCGGCTCGTTGTCGGCAGTGGCCCCCGCCGTCTCGTTGCCGCGCCCGATGATCAGCCCGAAGCCGGCCCCACGCTCCTCGCCGAGCCACTTGCGGCGCTCGCTCGAGCTCGCTTCGAGGTACAGAGCCAAGCCCTCATCGGGCTTGCGCGGCATCTCGTCGGCGCTGCGGACTACGCGCACCTCCAAGCGCTGCTTTTTGTTCGGAACGCCGCCGGAAAACGTGAAGTCGACTCCGCTCACCAGCTCGCGCGCACCCGCGCCCGTCCACGCTTTGCCGGTCACCGGTGCGCGATAGTCGATCTGCACGAACGGGACATGCTGCAGGTACGTGCCTTCGTCGCCGCCGGGAGCGACGCCCGCGCGCTCGAGTGCCGCCGCCAGCCACTCGCCGGCCGCGGCGCATTCCGCACTGCCGGTCGCACGCCCCTTCATGTCGTCCGACGCGAGCTTGCGCACGGTGCGCTCGATGTCGGCGCGCGTGATGGCGGCGTCGACTTCGGAGGCCGCACACGGAAGAGCCGCTGCTGCCGCGAGCAGAAGCGACGCGCTCACACGCCCACCGAACCCCGAGAGAGTTTGCATGCGGGCCAGAGTGTACGCCGCGGGTCACGCGCGTGCGGCCGCGCGGCCTGCGTCCGCAGGCCGGACTTCGCGTGCAAGCACCTCGAACTCGACGTACGTCGGGCAAGCGCTCCGGCGCTCCGCGCACTACCCTCGCGGCGGTGCAGCGCATCGTGATCATGGCCAAGGCGCCGCGACCCGGACTCGCGAAGACACGGCTAGCCCGCGCTCCGCAGGTCGGCGCCGACGGCGCGGCGCAGCTCGCGCGCGCCTTCGCGCTCGACACCGTCGCGGCGTGCGCGGAGCTCGGCGACGTCGTCACCTGCGTGGCGTACGCACCGCCGGACGCGCGCGCCGAGTTCGCTGAGCTCGCGCCGCGGTGCGAGCTTGTCGCACAAGCGGAAGGTGACTTGGGCGCACGGCTGAGCTCCGCCATCGAGCGAGCCTTTCAAGCGGGTGCGACGGCGGTCCTCACACTCGGGACCGACACGCCGCACGTCGGCGCAGCGCGCCTGCGCGACGCCTTCGCACGCCTCGCGGACGCCGACGTGGTGCTCGGACCGGCGGCCGACGGCGGGTACTGGCTGATCGGGCTGCGGTCGCCGCGCCCCGAGCTCTTCGAGAGCATCGCCTGGAGCACGCCGAGCGTGCTCGCGAGCACGCTGCGACAGGCGGAGCGCGCTCAGCTGCGCGTCACGCTGCTGGACGAACTCGCCGATATCGACGAGGCGCCCGAACTTTTCGAGCTCGCCCGCGGCGCGGCGCTCGACCCGCGCCTGTGCCCGGCGACTTCAGCCGCGTTGAAGGCGTTGCGGCTGATCTGAGCCGCTTCCCTCAGGCCTTCTTTTTCGCCGCAACAGCGCCGTCGATCAGTTTTTTCACCGCGCCCTCCATCTCGTCGACCCAATCGGTTCCGAAATCGCGCTCGAGGATGTCGCGCTCGCTGAATTCGTAGCGTCCCGAGCGCGGATCGAAGTCGAACTGGTAGTCGTGCTCGCTGCCGTCGTCCTCGGTGACCATCACCAGGACGATGTTGTTGGGGGCGTCGAGTTCGCAGCGGAAGGTGGCCATCGGATCTTGGTCGGCGTCGAGTCGAGAGAGCGGCTGGGCAGGGTTCAGCGCTGGAGGTTAGCTGAGCGTTCGAACTCGCGCCAAGGCTGGACAGGCCCGCGCCCCTGGCCGACGATTGGCCCCGTGAGTTGGACACGCACGTTCGAGCTGGCTCTACGCATGGCCTGCGGAGTCGCGCTGGCGTCGGTGTTCAGCTCGTGCGCTTCGTGGACGCCCGTCGCGCGCAACGACTCGTGGACGCTGTACGCCAAGGACGGCGAGACAGTCGACGTCGACCGTTTCGACCGCGCGCTCGCCCCAGCCTTCCGCGCGGTCGAGGAGCGCATGGGTGCGTTCCGACGCCGCGTGCGCGTGCACGCCTGGGATCACGAGACCGACGCGCCGACGGCGGCGCTGCAGGGCGGGGTCGAGTCGGAGGTCGACGACGTGCCGGGCATCGGCCCGGCGCGTGTTCGCGCGTTCCACGTCAAGGGCGGTTCCCTGCTGTTCGAGCAGAGCGGCGTGTTCCTAGGCGTCGCCGAGGTGGGGACCGCGGTGCACGAGCTGGTGCACGCGCGCGTCGCCGAAGCGGGCCTCGATTTGCCGCTGTGGTTCGAGGAAGGCGTCGCGTCGTATTGGGGCGACGGCGCCTACCACGCCGGCGAGTGGTGCGTGGACGGACTGGCGTGCTGGCCACTGCGCGAGCTGCGCGACCAGTACATCGAGGACCACGAGCTCGCGCGACTCCTCGCGCTGCACGCCCGGGACGAGTACGACGCGCGCGAGAACTTGCTCGTGCACTTCTTGGGCTGGGCGCTGGTGTTCGACCTGGCGCGCGAGGCGCCGACCTCCAACTGGCTCGAGTGGCGAGCGATGTTCGAGCGCGAAGCGGCGCAGAACGGCGCGGTGCGAGCGGCGCGGGCGCGGCTCGAGCGCGTGCTGGGCGAAGCGACCACCACGAGCTGGTTCGAACGGCTCGCGTCGCAGGATCCCGCCGTGCGGCTCGCGACGGCCAAGGGCCTGTGGAAGCTGCGCGACGTGCGCGCGATCGACGCGTTGCTGACTGCGCTCGAGCGCGAGGAACAGCCCGAGCTGCGCGTGGCCTTCGCGCTCAATCTGCTGCTCGCGTCGGCCGAAGTCCGCGTCGGGCGCACGCGCTGGAATCGCCTGGCCGCGGTCGTGTTCCCGACGTTGCGCGAAGGTCGCTTGAGCGACGAACGCGAGGACCGCGCGCTGCGCGAGGTGTACTCCGGGCTGCGGCGTTGGGACTCGGGGCGCACGCGCGGATCGCAGGCGGCGCTCGCCGACCTCGCGCGACTGTGGGAAGAGTGAGCGCGCGACGCGCTCCGCTCAGCTCGCCTGCGAGTCGCTGAGGTTCTGGAAGATCTGCACCTTGCCGCGCCCCGCGGATTTCGCGCGGTACATGGCCTTGTCGGCGCGGCGCATCAGGGTCTGCGCGTCCTCGCCGTCGCGCGGATAGAGCGCGGCGCCGAACGACGCGCCGACGCGCAGCTGCTTGCCGTCGATCTCGACGTGGCGGTCGAGCGCGGCGACCACCTTCTCCCCCACGCGGCGCGCGTCCTCGGCGCTGCCGATCGCGGGCAGCACGATCACGAACTCATCGCCGCCCAGGCGCGCGATCGTGTCGCCGGCGCGCAACACGCTGCGCATGCGCTCCG
This sequence comes from Planctomycetota bacterium, assembly GCA_016795325.1. Lineage (GTDB taxonomy): Bacteria > Planctomycetota > UBA1135 > UBA1135 > WYBT01. The sequence goes on along the minus strand of JAEUHY010000064.1, from coordinate 109,572 downwards.
CCGCCGCCTTGAGCAACGCATCGCCGGCCGCGTGCCCGTGCCGGTCGTTGATTTCCTTGAAGCCGTCGAGGTCGACGTACGCGACGGCCAGCAGTTCCTTGTTGCGCTTGGCGTGCGCGAGCTCGAGCTGCATGCGGTCGGTGAGCGACACGCGGTTGGGCAATCCCGTGAGGTCGTCGCGGTAGGCCAGGCGCTTGATCGCGTCCTCGTGCTCCTTGCGCGCCGAAATGTCGCGGAACACGACCACCTCGCCGAACTGGCCGCCGTCCGCGCTGCGGATCGGCGTGCGGACGTACTCGATCGGAATGCGCCGGCCGCCGAACGCGAACAGCACCGCCTCGTGCGAGTCGGTCGCGCCGCGCTCGGCGAGCTCGATCACCAGCGGGCGCGACGGCTCGACGTCGCGCACTATGAACACGTCGCTCGCACGCCCGCCGACGAGCTCGCTCGCCGGACGCCCGAGCAGTTCGCAGGCGACGCGGTTGGCGAAGCGCAGCTCCCCCGCGCCGTTGATGGTGATCACGGCCTCGCCCAGACTGCGCAGCGTCGTGGTGGCGAGCTTGCGCACGTACGAGAGCTCGCGTTCGGTCCGCAGCCGCAAGAGCCCCAGGCTCGTGACCATCACGACGGAGAAGATTGCGGCGGCGGCGTTGGGGTAAGCGATGTCGCCCATCACTTCCGCGCTGCGGAACAGGCACACGCAGGCGAGCACGCAGCACAGGATCGACAGGCCGATCGTGAACTGACGTCGACCGGCCCACAGGCTGAAGAGCAGCGGGATCGTGTAGAGCGTCGAGAGCACGACCACGTCCGAGTAGGCGTAGTCGGCGACGAAGATCAGCAGCGTCAGCGCGAGCACGGTCGGGCGGATGAGCTGCGGGTAACGCAGGAGCCAACTGCGCGGGAGCTCAATCGGGTCTACGTCGACGTCCGCCACGGACTAGAGCGAACACTTCCGCGCGGGCGCTGTCGAGCCCCAGCTCCGGCGGAGTCGACGGGGTGCCGCCGCGCGGGGTTTGCTAGAGTTTCCGGCGCTACCCGTCGCGCACGTTTGCGCCGGGAAATCCGCCCAAAAGCGGCGCCACGCCCGTCCCACGCCTCCCCCCGATGCAGACCATCGCCAAGCCCAACTTCGAGAGCCTCAGCCGCAAGTTCCACTACTGGGAGAAGGTCGGCGACCTGATCGATCAGTGCATCGACCTGATGCTCAACCTGCGCCAGAGCGGCCACCCGGGCGGCTCGCGCTCGAAGACGCCGCTGATGGTGGCGACCACGCTCGGCGTCATGCGTTGGGACGTGCGCCGGCCGGAGCTCGCGTTCGGCGATCGCTCGATCCTCGTCGCGGGCCACTGCAACCCGGTGATCTACGCGATGCTCGCGGTCTACAACGAGGCGTTGCGCCTGCGCCACAAGCAGACGGGCGACGCGAAGTACCTCGTGCCGCACGCCAGCGAGCGCCAACTCGTGTGGGAGGACCTGCTCTGGCTGCGCCACAACAAGCACCTGCCCGGCCACGCGGAGATGGAGGGCAAGACGCTGTTCTTCAAGTTCAACACCGGGCCCTCGGGCCACGGCGCGCCCGCCGCGCTCGGTGAAGCGATGGCGCTCAAGCACGCCGGCGCGGGCGACGTGAAGGTCTTCGCGATCGAAGGCGAAGGCGGTCACACGGCCGGCGCGCACCACGAGGTGAAGAACTCCGCCTGGGGCCTGGGCCTGGACAACTTGATCTACCTGTTCGACTGGAACGACCACGGCATCGACCACTTCGCCAACAGCGAGGTCGTGCACGGCACTCCGGTCGATTGGTTCGAGCCCTACGGCTGGCGCGTGGCGGGCACGAACGACGGCGAGAACTACGCCGAGATCACGCGCGCGCTGCTCGAGATCGTGTGCGCGGAGAACACCGGCGGCCGCCCCGGCTGCGTGTGGGTCAAGACGCGCAAGGGCCGCGGCTACCACAAGTTCGACTACCACTCGCACGGCGCGGCGCACAAGCGCAACTCGGAGCTGTTCTGGAAGTGCCGCGAGGACTTCGCGAGCAAGTACGGCGTCAGCTTCGAGGGCCACGGCGACACGACCGACCCCGGCGAGTCGAAGTGCCGCGAGCAGTCGGCGAGCTGGTTCAAGACCGTGTTCAGCGTGCTCGAGAAGGATCAGGAATTGCTCGAGTACCTCGCGGACGCGCTCGTGGAAGCGGGCGAAAGCGTGCCGAAGAAGGCCGAGAACTTCCGCCTGACGTCGAGCGTGAACCTCGCCGAAGACCGCTCGTGGCTCGCGCTCGACAAGCTGCCCGCCGAGCTGTTCGTCACGCCGGGCACGGCGATCGCGAACAAGAACGGCTTCATGACCTTCGGCGCGTGGCTCAACTCCTACGCGCGCGAGAAGATGGGCCGGCCGCTGGTGCTCGCCGCGTCGGCGGACCTCGCTGAGTCGACGGGCCTGTTCGGCTTCGCCAAGGACTTCGGGAACGCGAAGAACTTCGGTTGGTACGAGCGCACGAAGAATCCGCACGGTTCGCTCCTGCCGCAGCAGATCACGGAGTTCACCAACGCGGGCCTGGTGATCGGCGCGGCGACGGTGAACATGTCGCAGCGGCCCGAGCAGGACTTCGTGGGGTACTGGGGCGCGTGCTCCACCTACGGTTCGTTCTCGTACTTGAAGTACGGGATGATGCGCCTGTTCTCGCAGCTCGCACAGGATTGCCCGCTCAAGGTCGGCAAGGTGATCTGGGTCGTCGGCCACTCCGGTCCCGAGACCGCCGAGGACAGCCGCACGCACTTCGGCATCTTCTCGCCGGGCGTCACGCAGCTGTTCCCCGACGGACACGTGATCAACATCCATCCGTGGGAGCACAACGAAGTCGCTCCGTCGCTCGCCGCCGCGCTCGCCAGCGACAAGCCGATCGTCGCGATCCACCTGACGCGTCCGAACGTCAAGGTGCCCGACCGCAAGGCGCTCGGCATCGCTTCGCACCTCGACGCCGCGAAGGGCGCGTACGTGATCAAGGACTTCGATCCCAAGCGCCCCAAGGAAGGCGTGATCATCTGCCAGGGCACGAGCACGACCGAGTCGCTGTACGCGCTCCTGCCGCGCTTCCTCAAGGGTGAAGGCCCGAACGTGAAGCTCGTCCAGGCGGTTTCGTGGGAGCTGTTCCAGCTCCAGCCCGAGAGCTACCGCAACCAGATCCTGCCCTGGTCGGAGTGGATCGACTCGACCTGCATCACCAACGGCGCGCGCCGTTTGATGCACGACTGGCTCCCCCACAAGCTCGCGGAGAGCTATGTGATGTCGAGCGACTTCGACGATCGTTGGCGCACCGGCGGCAACGTCGAGGAGCTCAAGAAGGAAGCGCACATCGACCCCGACTCGCTGTGGGCCGGCATCTCCAAGTTCGCGGCCGAGCGGCCGCAGCGGATGGCGAAGCTGGGCGTGAAGTAGCGGTCCTCGAGCTGTTTTCGGGCGTACGGAGTTCGCTCCGTACGCTCAGTCGAGATCCGTCGCATCAACGAGCACGCGTGTGTACTCGTCGAGGAACGAGCAGGCGACGCGGCTGCTGAACCCCGTGCCGCACGGTCCGTTGCACGGGAAGGACTCGAAAACCGTCGAGAGCGAGATGGCGCGCGGATCCAAGTCTCGCGCGCGCGTTTCCAGCAACTGCAGATCGCGCTCGTCGTCGCAGGGCAGCGCTTGCACCTGCCAGCGGACGCCGTCGAACTGCGCCCATCGAGCGCCGTAGGGCGCCTGCCGCACCCACTCCGCGCGAGTCGCGTTCACTATGTCCGCGCGCCAACCTTCGGGGCCGCCGTCGCTCCAACGCGCCTCGCCGTAAAGCCCGCTGTCGTGGAAGCACCACGCCGCGCAGACCGCGACATCGGAGTCGGCGCGATGCACGTCGGCGAGGGCCAGTTCCAAGTCGTGGAGCTGCGCGGACGTCAACCTCGAACGGGCGAGGCGCTCGCGCACAAGCGCCGTGCGTAGGCTGATGATGAACAGACATTGCTCGAGTTCGGCGCCGAGCGTGCGTAGCCCTGCGCAGTAGTCGACGGAGTCGGGACCGTCGGCCATTGCCTCGCAAGTGGACGACTCGAAAAGGCTCACGACCTCCGGCACGCCTTCCAGGACGTCGACCAGGACCGCTTCGCACAGCTGCGCCGACGCGTGCAGTTCCGAGGGCAGCACGGCGAGCAACTCGCGTCTGGTCGCGAACGCCACCTCCACCAGAGCCAGCTGGGCGTACAGCCCGTTGCCGTCGAGCATGAGCAAGTCCGTTAGCCAACGCCCACGCTGCGCGCGCACCTCGGGTCCGGTAACGATCACGAGCACGGGCTTGCCAGATACGCGAGCTGCAGCGAGCGCGCGCTCGAGCGGCGTGGCGGCGGGCGCGACGGCTTGCGTGGAAGGCATGGACGCGCTGCCGGAGCCGCACTGCGCGCCAAGTGCGAGCCCGGCGATGATCACGAACGTGAGCGAGCGCATGGCGCGGCCTAGTTGCGCTCGACCGGCGCGGTCACGCAACTGACGGTACGGCGCCAAGTGCGTCAGTCGAGGTCCGTCGCATCGACGAGCACGCGCGTGTACTCGTTCAAGAACACGAAGCTCGAAGCGCTGGTGAATCCTGTCCCGCAAGGACCGAGGCTGCACGCGAACGGTCGCGGCGGGCCGCTCGGATCTGGGGAAAGCACGGGCGCGCGCAGCAGCGACGCGCGGTGTTCGAGCAGAGCCTGATCGTCTGCGCCGTCGCTCGACAGGTAACGAACCTCCTGCTGCGTCCGCGTGAACGCCGCCCAACGCGCGCCGTGCGGCGGTTGATGCAACAGGCGCGATCCAGCCGCTGCCGCGAGCGCTTGCTCGAACTGGCCCAGTCCAATTCGACGCTTCGACTGGAGCGACCAGCGGTACATCCACGCGCAGCGGTCGACCAGCGGACGCGGCGTGTGGGTTGGATCCAGCAACGACGCCTCGATTTCAGCCAACTCGCGCGGACTCAGGCCGCGGCGCGCGACACTCGCGCGGCGTTGGGTGCTCTCGTCGCCAGCGGCCAAGCGCGCGGAGAGCATTTCAACGAGCGTCTCGACCGACTTGCGGTACGCCCCATTTACATCGGAGCCGTCCGACGACGCACACCAAGATCCCACCGGGCTCTCGAGCGGCGTCCAGTCACACTCCCCATCGAGCGGATCGAGCAGCCCGATCTCGCCGCGCTCGGCGCTGGCTTGCCGTCGGCGCGGCAGCGCATGCAGGAGTTGGTCGCGCGTCGCGAAGGCCATTTCCACCAGCGCGAGTTCGGCCAGGAAGCGCTGGCCGCCCACGACAAGCCAGTCGGACAGCCAACGACTCCGGCACGTGCGCACCGCGATCGAGGGCGAGACCACGATCACGAGCACCGGCTTGCCCGAGACGCGTGCTGCAGCGAGCGCGCGTTCGAGCGGCGTGGTGGCGGGCGCGACAGCCTGCGTGGGAGGCGACGACGCGCTGCCCGAGTCGGACTGCGCGCCGAGTGCGAGCCCGGCGACGATCGCGCACGTGAGCGAGTGCATCGCGCGGCCTAGCTGCGCTCGAACGGCGCGGTCACGCAACTGGCGGTACGGCGCCAGATGCGTCAGTCGAGGTCCGTCGCATCGACGAGCACGCGTGTGTACTGATCGAGGAAGGAGTAGCTCACCTCTCCGGTGTGGCCCGTGCCGCACGGGCCGCCGGAGCAGGAGAGCTCTATGTCGCTTCGGTCCGCGACCAGCCGCAGCGGATTCAGCTCGGACGCGCGCTGCAGGAGCAGCTCGCAGTCACGCTTGTCGTCCTGCGGTTCGAACTGGACCGACCAAGCGGAGCCGTCGAACTGAGCCCAACGAGCGCCGAAGGGAGCGCGCTTGTCGAAGGCCGCCTGCTGAGCGCTTGCGAGCTCCCGCCACACCGGGCTAAGGGAATGACATTCGTCGAAACACCACCACGCGCCTCGGAGGGCCAAGTCGTAGCTCGGGACGGAGCGCTTCTCCAGCGCAAGCTGCATGGCCAGCCGCCCTTCTCGCGAGAAGTTGCCATACGCGATACGGCGACGTTGCGGCGCCGTCCGCTTGCCAATGGAGAGCTCCAAGGCCACCGAGACATGAGCACACACAGAGTCATGTGCGTCGCCGTACTCGCCGTCACTCAGACTTGAACCCCGCGCACGGAGCCCGTCAGCAACCCACACGCTGTGCAGCACGGGTTGGGGACCGAGAAGGTCCAGCACTCCGACAGCGCAGTTGCTCGCGCGAGTTGAGAGGGTCGACGGAAGCGCGTCGCGCAGCTGTTGCGGAGAAGCGAACGCGATCTCAACGAGCGACAACAGCGCGGTGAATCGATGTCTACCGGGGGCGTAGGCGCCCAGATCGATCCAATCCGCCAGCCAACGCCCACGCTGCGCGCGCACCTCCGGGCCGGTCACGATCACGAGCACCGGCTTGCCGCTCTTGCGCGCCGCTTCGATCGCGCAGTCGAGCGGACTGGCCACCGCGAGCGGAAACTCCGGCGGCGGCGCGGGGGCGGGTGACGGCTCGTGCGTCGGTTCGAGAGCAGCACTCGGCGGCGGCGCGGCCGCCGGCAGCGAGCGAACCTGCAGCGTCGACCGCGTGCAGCCCGCGCCGAGCAGCGCGCCCGCCAGAATCACGACCATCGAGCGCATGACCGCCGAGTAGCACGCCGCGCGCGGAGTGGTCACAGCTCGCTGCGTGCGACGAAATCGCGATCAACCGCGCGGCACGGCGCCAAGTGCGTCAGTCGAGGTCCGTCGCGTCGACGAGCACGCGTGTGTACTGATCGAGGAAGGAGTAGCTCACCTCTCCGGTGTGGCCCGTGCCGCACGGACCAGCAACACCCCCGCATGAAACCCGATAGTCGCTCCAGTCCGCAAAGAGCCTCAGCGGATTGAGCTCAGCCGCGCGCTGCAGGAGCAGCTCGCAGTCGCGCTTGTCGTCCTGCGGTTCGAACTGGACGGACCAAGCCAAGCCGTCGAATTGAGCCCAGCGCGCGCCGAAGGGAGCGCGCTTGTCGAAGGCCGCCTGCTGGGCGATCGCTAGCTCCTGCCACACCGGACTGCGGGAAGAGCACTCGTCGAAACACCACCAAGCGCCGCGGAGGGCTAGGTCGTAGCCCGGAATGGAGCTCTTCTTCAACGCCCGCTTCATCGCGAGGCGCTCGTCTCTCGAGAACGCCTCGTACGCGATGCGGCGGCGACGCGGCGCGGACTGACCAGCAATTTTCCGCGTCAGATGGAACAAGATGTTCGACCGGAGCGAGTCCTGGCTGCCGCCGTATTCGGCAACCGCCGTACTCGCACCTCGTGAGGTCCTTTCACCCGTACTGCGCAGGTGGTGAAGCGTGGGCTCGGGACCGAGCACGTCGAGGAGGCCCACCGCGCAGAAGCTCGCGGGGCGTTCAAGCTTCGCCGGCAGAGCTTCACGCAACTGCTCGGGTGTCGCGAAGGCGATCTCTGCCAACGAGAGGAACGCGGTGAACCGCTGCTCGCCAAGATCCAAACGAGCGCCGAGATCCATCCAATCCGCCAACCAACGCCCACGCTGCGCACGCACCTCCGGACCCGTCACGATCACGAGCACCGGCTTGCCGCTCGTGCGCGCTGCTTCGATCGCGCAGTCGAGCGGACTGGCCACCGCGAGCGGAAAACTCGGTAGCGGCGCGGGAGCGGGTGACGGCTCGTTCGTCGGTTCGAGAGCAGCGAGCGGCAGCGGCGCGGCCGCCGGCAGCGCGCGAACTTGCAGCGTCGACCGCGCGCAGCCCGCACCGAGCCACACACTGGCCAGAATCACGACCATCGAGCGCATGTCCGCCGAATAGGCGCTGGCGCGCGGCGTGGTCACATCGTGCGGCGCATGACGAAATGCTGCGCCATGCGTGCATCCGATCCAGAGGCGCGCGCGTCATGCTGGAGGAAGGCCACTCGAATGGAACCCGGATCGAACCCGCTGCCGCCGAGCGAAAACGACGGCGCAGCTCCTCGCCCGGCGCCGCGCGAGCTGCGCCACGTGCGTCGCGCGGTCGAAGCCGCGCTGCGCGCTTGGGACCCGCTCGAAACCAAGCCCGGCGTCGAAGGCCCGAGCGACGAGTACGACGGGTACGCGCTGCCGCTCGTGGAGCTGGCCCGCAGCGGCGCGGACGTCGAACGCGTGGCGTGCGAACTCGGCCAGCTCCGCCGCCAGTTGCTCGCCGAGCGCGACGACCCCGCCGCGGATGCACGCATCGCCGCGCGGATCGTCTCCGCGCTTCACGAGCCGGCGCCGGCCCACGACGAGCCCCGGCGACCGCGCAAACCGCGCCGCGCCGCGCGCGACGAAGGCAGCTACGTGTGCCCCAGTTGCAGCGAGGAGATCGTCGTGCCGCTCGACGCCAGCGAGGGCGCGGAGCAGACCTACGTCGAGGACTGCCCGGTGTGCTGCCACGCCAACGTGATCCACGTCGAGTTCGGCGAGGGCGGCGAACCGGCCCGCGTCAGCGCGCAGGCCGAGTGAGCCGCGCGCGCGTCTGCGCTCATCTGGCCCGCGCGGCTGCGCCCTTGAGCCCACGGCGCCGGCGCGCGCCGCGCCTAGCTTGAGGGCCCGAATCCAACGGCGCCTGACGCCAGAAGAAGGCCTCCATGACGAGCGCTCCGCTTCCGAGCTTCCCCGTTTCGAAGTTGCTGGTGTGCGCGGCCGAGGGCGCGGCCTCCGACCACGCGCTGCGCGCGGCCGCCCGGCTCGCCGAACAGTGCGGCGCGCGCGTCGACCTGTTGCACGTCGTCGAGCCGATCCTCGTGCCCGGCGGCCACTTTCCGTCGCTGGGCGGCGGCGACCTGTCGCAGCGCAACGCCGAGAACGTCAAGGCGCGGCTTCGCGCGCACCTCGCGCTCGAACACGAGAGCCTGCGCCTGGAGGGGCAGCGTCCGGCGGACAAGCTCGAGGTCGTGCTCGGCTCACCGGCGCAAGTCGTGCTCGAACGCGCCAAGAACTACGACCTCGTGTTCCTGGGCGCGAGCGGCCACCGCAAACAACTCGACTTCGGCGGCGTCGCGCGCGCGCTGTTCGCACGCTGCGACACGCCGCTGTGGCTGCAGGTGGACGCGCCCGCCAAGCTCGAGCGGATCCTGGTTCCCGTCGACCTCTCGCCCAAGAGCTTCGAGTTGCTGCACCGCGCCGTCGCGCTCGCGCGGCTGGTCGGCGCGCAGCTCACCGCACTGCACTGCTTCGTCGCGCCCGACATCTTCGCGGGCGCGGACGCCGCAGCTCCGATTCCGTCGCCGACGTACACGATCGACTCGCTGCGCGCCGCCGAACGGCGCGAGTTCGAAGTCGCGCTGGCGGCCTTCGACTGGCGCGGCGTCGCCCACGAGGCGCTGTTCGGCGATGACGATCCGGCGCGCCGCATCCTCGCCATGCAGGACCGCTTCGATTTGATCGTGCTCGGCACGCACGGCCACAGCGCGCTGCTCGCGGCCGTGCTCGGCAGCGTCGCGTGGCGCGTGCTGCGCATGGCGCACACCGGCGTGTTGCTGGTGCGCACGCCGGGCGGCTACGCGCTCTAAGCAACGAACGGGACAGGTCGCGGATGCTCGGGCGCGATGGCGTCGCCCGAGCGGAGGACGGCGCGTCCGGGCGCCGCGATGCACTTCGCCAGAGTCGCTTAGCGCTGCTTGCGCTGCGGAGTGAACTCGTGCAGCGCGCGCTGGCAGCCGATCTCCTGGCAACGGCCGAGTTCGGGCTGCACGAGCACGCGGTGCTCAGGGCAGCGGTACTCGTAGTTCGAACCGCTTGTGATCCAGCGCGAGAGATCCTCGCGGCGCTGGGCGTCGAACGCGCCGCCGGAGTCCGCGCTGGTCACCACCGCTTGCACCGCGAACTTGTACGCCTCGGGCTCGGTTCCGTCGCTGCGCTTCAAGTAGTCGAAGGTCGAGGCGTACACCCACGGGCGCAGGCCGCGCGCGATGCGCAAGCGCTCGAGCAGCGCCTTGCACGAGTCGAAGGTGTGCATCTCGGCGGCGCCGCCGATGATCTCACGCACGCGGTCGTCGAAGCCCAGCCGCGAGAGCCCGACCAGATTGCACACCGCCAGGTGCGCGCGCACGTCCTTGGGCTCGAAGCCGTCGAACTCCGCCGGCAGCGCCTTGACGCCCTTGTTCTCGCGCGGCGCCTTCTCGACCTGACCCGACAGTTCGCGGCCAAGCGCCGCATACATCGACGCGGCGACAACGTGGCCGACGCCGACCGCCTTGGAGGTCGACGAACCCAGCCCGGTGTCGACGACCGGCTCGCTCAGGAACGGCTTGCCGAGCGAGGCGAGCGCGTGCGCGCGCGCGAGCAAGTACGTGGCGTACAGCCGCTGCAGCTTGAGGCCGGCGTCGTCGTCCTCGCCCTCGGTCTGCACGACGCGCAGCTCGAGCTTGCGCGCCGCCGCGGCGTAGTCGCCGGACTCGATGCGCGCGGATTCGTCGGCGAGCAACTTGTTGCCCGCGGAGTAGGGATTGGGGGTCGAGCAGGCCGAGAGCGCGAGGCCGGCGAACAACGCGAAAGGCAGGATCGGTCGCATGGCGGTGTCCTTGGGGGCTACTTGGCGCGCCGGTCGGCCTTGAGGCCGATGAAAAGGGTGCTGGAGTTCTCGCCGACGGTCACCTTGAACGAACACACGCTCTTGGTGATGTCGAGCGTGCGCTTCACGCCGTTTTCGACGCGCACGATCGAGCGGCTCTCCTCGTCGTACTCGCAGTTCTTCGCCAAGGCGAAGAACACCAAGCCGTAGGTTGCGTTGTCGAAGTTCGTGAGCGAGCCGCCCTTGTGCGCGAGGCCGTACAGCGCGTTGCGCGGCTTCTCGCGGCGCGGTTCGACCTTGCCGTAGGCGCGCGACACCAGCACCGTGCCGTCGGGCAGGTACATGCGCATGTCGCCGTCTTCGGTGAGCAGGCGCGCCTGCGCTTCGTTCATGCCGGCGCCGCGCAACCCGACGCGCAGCGCGACGGGGATCACGCGCTCGCTCTCGATCAGGTCGTACCCGCCGAGCAGCTCGGCGTGGTTGACGTAGAAGCGCGCTTCGGCTTGCACGATGCCGACCGACTCATCGGCCGGGAAGCCGTCGAAGGCGCGCGGCGTGTTGAAGTCGCCGCCCTTGGCCTTGGACGACGTGCAGGCGCCGGCGAACAGGGCGCCGGCGAGCGCGAGAGCGGCAAAACACCGAGAGTGGGGACGCATGCGGGACTCCGAGGGAGGAAAGGGGCGGCAATAGCTCTAACGGAGCGGCGTCGCGAAGACCAGTTCGGTCCGCACGCTCGAGCCTTCGAGTTCCTCGAGGACCATGCCGAATTCCGGCGAGAACCAGCGCAGCACGGCGCCGCGCTTGAACACTAGACACGGGCTGACGCCTTCGGCGATGCGCTCGCGGTGCTCCTGCAACGCGACTTGGCTCACGCCGATCTGCGGCGGCGGAAGTTGATCGAAGAGCTTGGGGAACGGCGCGATCCACACGTTGTCGCCGCTCGCCTTGAGATCGAGCAGCGGATCACTTGCGCCGTCGACGGTGTACACGCCGTTGCGGCGCACGACGCGCACGGTCTCCGGCGCGCCGATCGGCAACGCGTCGGCCTTGAACTGGTTCTGCGTGTACTCCCACGGGCCCTGGGCCCCGAGTTCGACGCCGCGCGCGACCTCGAGCACCTTCCAGCGCTGCGGCGATTCGTTCTGCACGCGGTACACGAGCTTGCGACCCGAGCGGATCGGGTAGCCGGATTGAGCTTGAGCGAGATCCCACTGCGTGCGCAGCACCGCGCGCCAGTCGCGCTGCACGCCCGTCACCGCGGCGAGCTTGATGCGCGTCCACTCGAAACCTGCGTCGTTGCGCTCGTCGTTGTCGTACCAGCGCCGCGCGTACCAGAACGCGAGCAGCGCGCCCGCCGCGTCGTCGTTCAGCGACTTGTCGCTCTCGAGGTGCGCGCCCCATTCGTCGAGGAAGCGCGCTTCGGCGAGCTGCTTGCGGTCGAGCTTGCCGCCAGGCGCGAGCTGCGTTTCGCAGTGCGCAACGACGAGGCGCATGAACTCCGCGAAACGCTCGCCGCCGAACAACTGCGCGTAGCCAAGGGCCGCGGCCGGACCCTGCGCCGGTCCCGCAGCCAGCAATCGCTGCCACTCCTGATCGCGGTAGTTCGCGATCTCGGCCACGTGCGGATCGATGCGCTCGGACAACGTGCGCATCAAGCTCTCGAGCCGCTGCACACGCTGCGCGCCGGTCTGCGTCGGCGAGTCGTACATCAGCCACGCGTTCGCGGCGAGCTGGAAGTTCTCGCGCAGCGCGCGCGCCTGCGTGAAGCGCCGGCTGGCCTCGAGCAAGGCCGCGATGTCGCGCGTGCCGCCCTCGGCGAGCGACGCATCAAAACGCGCGCTGGCGATCTCGGCCGCGATCAGCTCCTCGACGAGGTCCGTGCCCGCGCGCGCGGGCCGCTCGAAGATGCGCTCGCCGACGGCTTGGTCGTACAGGCTGCGCGCTTGATCGCCGCCGCGGCGCTCGAGGATCGAGAGCACGTCGTCGAACGTGTTCGCCTTGCGCGCCGACGGATTGAGCTGCACGGTCAGCGCGTCGCGCTCGCGCCGCGCTTCGTCGACCGCCGTGACGAGCTCGTCCTGCTTCTTGCGCATGCGCAAGAGCTCCTCGTCGACGAGCTGCTTGTCGCGCGCTGCCGCTTCACGCGCCGTGCGCTCCTGCTCGAAGTCGCGCCGCAGCGAATCGAGCTGCGTGCGCAGCTCGACCATCTGGTCGGAGTCCGACGCGCCGGCGCTGGCGAGCTCAGTCTGGAGCTTGGAGATCTGCTCCTGCGCGGCGATCAACGCGGCGTTCGCATCGTTGAGCTGCCGATCGCGCTCGGCGAGGTCGTTGATCTTCGCGTTCAACTCGTTGGTGCGCGCCGACTGCGTCTCGTTCAAACGCGCCGCGGCCTCGTTCTGCGCTTCGTCCACGCGCTTTTGCATCGCGATGCGCTCGTCCTCGAGCGTCTCGAGCCGGCTCGCCTGCGAACGCAGCATCCAGCCTTCGGCGCCCGCCACGCCGGTGACGACCACCAGCGCGCCGACCACCCAACCGGGCACCGCCGAAGGCAGCTTGTACGCACTCGACGTCTCGATCGCCTTGACGAAGTCCGTGGCGCTCTGGAAGCGCTTGTCGCGGTCCTTCTGCAGCGCCTTCTCGAGGATCTTGCGCACCGGCGTCGAGACGTCCTTCATCTCGGCGATGCGCGGCGCGACGTCGGTCTCGATCACGCTGTGCGTGATCTGCTGCAGCGTCTTGCCTTCGAACGGCCGGCGGCCGGAGAGCATCTCGTACAGCACGATGCCGACCGCGAAGAGGTCCGAGCGCGCGTCGAGGCGCTGGCCCTGGATCTGCTCGGGCGACATGTACAGCGGCGTGCCGGCGACATTGCCTTCGTCGAGCTCGGCCACCAGCCCCGCGATGCCGAAGTCGAGCACGCGCACGCCGACGCCGTACGGATTGGCGTCCGTCTTGGGGACGCGCGTGGTGAGCATCACGTTCGACGGCTTCACGTCGCGGTGCACGAAACCGCGCTCGTGGCCCGAGTGCAGCGCGAGCAAGAGCTGGCGCGTGACCTCGAGCGCGTGGCGCGGCAGCAGCGCGCCTTCGCGCGCGAGCATGTCGCGCAGCGATTCGCCGCTGACGAGGTCCATCGTCACGAACAGGCGGCCGTCGTCCATCTGGCCGCAGTCGCGCACCTGCACGACGTGCTCGTTGACGAAGTTCTGTGCGGCGCGGATCTCCTGGAAGAAGAGCGTGCGGAACTTCTCGTTGCGCGAGAACTTCGGCAGCAGCACCTTCAGCGCGACGGCGCGGCCCTCGATCTGGCGGTCGCGCACCGAGTAGACCTTGCCCATCCCGCCTTCGCCGAGCACTTCGACGACCTCGAAGCGCCCGCCGAAGATCTGCGGCTCGCGCTTGGCCGCGCCCGCGCCGCCTTCGCCGCCGCTGGAGGCGCCCGCCGTCGTCCCCGCGCTCGTGCCGCTGCCCGTGAGCCCGGCCCTGGGCGTCGTGCGCGAGCTGCTCGGCCGCGTCAGGTCGACGGGTTCGCCGCCGCCCTTCGGCGCCGCCGCCCCACCCGCGCCGCCGCGCACCACCGTGCGCCCCGAATCGCGGTGCAGCGTGGCGTCCTGACCTTCGTCGGCCGCTTCGGACGGCTCGTTCGGAACCGGCTTGGCCCCACCTCCGCCGGAGCGTGCATTGCCAGGCTGGGTCGAATCGGGCTCGTCGCTGGGGTTGGGGCTCATGGCGTAGCGAGGATCGTGGTTGGGACGGCCGGGCGCAATGCTCCCGCGCAGCGGCCTTGGGGTCAGCGCGAATGCTCGGCTCGCACCGGGGCGCGTTGGAAGCGCGCGGGAGCCGAGAGTGGGCGTGCGCCGAACCGCGAGTTTGTGCGGATCTCGCTGCGTGTTGCGCGGTGCGTCCAGCAGCGCTGCAGCTCCGCGCGAAGCCATCCGCGCACCCGGCCGCTGCGCTCGATCGCGTTGCGCGGGCGCGCTCGACGCGGGACCGGTGCTGGCGCCGGCGCGCGCGGCGAGCGAGAGTGGCGGGGCTGCGCGTTCGCTCGACGCGCGCCACGGGCTGCGCGGCTCTCGCGCGCCCCCTGCCCTAGCGAGGATTCGTGATCAAGCTCACCCTGCGCCAAGCCAACCAACCCGACACCACGGTCCAAGTCGAAGGCGACGTCGCCACGATCGGACGCGCACAGGGCGCCGAAGTGCTGATCCAGCAGCCCTACGTGAGCAAGCGCCACGTGCGCGTGCTGCGCGGCTGGGTGGTGGTCGACCTGGGCTCGAGCAACGGCACCTTCGTCGCCGGCAAGCGCATCACCGAGGCCACCCTGCTCACCGGCGACGAGTTCCAGCTGGGCGAGGGCGACGTCGTGGTGCGCGTGTGGCGCAACGAGCCGGCGGCCGCGGGCGGCGCCGGCGGCGAAGCGGGCGAACTGGAGCGCCTGCGCGTCCAACTGGCCGAGAAGAGCGAGGAGCTGGCCGCCTCGCACGCGATCGTCGACCGCCTGCACCAGAAGTCCGAGCAGTTGCGCAGCGAGGTGCAGCGACTGCGCGGCTCGACGCCGCCCCCGCGCGACCTCACGCCGGCGCCCAGCCTCGCCGCCGCGCCGCCGCTGACCGACGAAACGCTCGCCCTGGGCGTCGCCAACGACCAGATCAGCGACCTCACGGGCGAGCGCAACCAGTTGCTGCGCGACATGGAGGAGGAACGCGCCCACGTCGAGCGGCTCACCCTGCAGGTGCAACGGCTGGAGACCGAGGCGACCGAGCGGCGCGCCGAAGTGGCGCGTCTCACAGCGGCGCTGGCCGCTGCGGCGTCGCTCGAGGATCTCGAAAGCGCCCGGGCCGAACAGGCGCGCCTGCTCGCCGAGCTCGAGCGCACCGGGCGCGAGCTCGACGAAGCGCGCCGCAAGGCAGCCCAGGCGCCCGCGGCGCCGGCCCCGGCGCTGCCGGCGGGCCCGATGGGCGACCTGCTGATCCGCCTCCAGGCCGAGAACAGCTCGCTCAAGCGCCAGCTCGCGGACGCCAGCGCGAACACGCCGACGGCGGCCGTGCCGACGCCGCGCGGCGTGGACCAGGTCCCGCCAAAAATGCTCGCGGAGCTGCTCGAGCTGCGCAACCAGAACCAGGCGCTCAAGCAGCAGTTGGAGCAACGCTCGCATGCCGTTCCGGCCCAGATGGTCGCCCCCGCGCGCGGCGTGGGCGCGCTTTGGACACAGCTCGCCGACCGCGACATCGAGCCGTTCGCCCCGGCGCTCGACGGCACGCCCGAGGAGTTCATCGCGATCGAGCTGTTCCGCGTCGCGCGCCAGTTCGAGCGCGTCGTCACCCGCGTCGCCGGCGCGCAGATCCAGCTGTTCCAGTCCAACACCATGCTGCCCAACGTCGAGGGCAACCTGCGCGGCCTGGTCGGCACCATCGTCGGCGATCCCAGCGAGCGCGACGCGCGCAGCGAGCTCGTGCGCTACTTCGACCAGCTCGGCAAGTGGCTCGTCGCGGGCCTCGCCGCCAACCGCAAGGCGAGCAAGCTGTTCGCCGAGAAGCTCAAGCACGACCTCTCCGAGGCCGCCCTCACCGCCCAGTCCCCCATCCCGGCCTTCAAGAAGCTCTCGGGCGGCGCTGACGGCGAGCTCTGGCGCCGCGCCTGCGCCTACCTCAAGGAGCTGAGCCCCGACATGCTCGAGGACCAGCTCGAGAAGCTCTCGCGCGAAGCCGTGCGCGAGATGCTGGGGACGAGCGCGGGCTGAGAAGCGCGAAGGCGGCGCGGCTCAGGTGGTGAACGTCCGGGCGGCGCCAACGGGTTAGGACGGGAGCGGGCCGAGGCGGGCGATCGAAAGCCCCCGGGCTGGCGGCCCACGGCGGCTGATTTTGTCGAATCCCGTGATCGCCGCCGACGCGGTCTTGCGTGATGGGAGGGACAGCCACCCACCACAAAGGACGACGCCATGCGCTCCCATCTCTTTCCCCTGGTCCGCCGCTCCGCACTCGCCCTGACCGCAGCCCTGTTGGCGGCATCCACCGCTGCAGCCCAGTGGGCGGCGGTCGAACTTGGCTCCGGCGCCAATGCACCCTCCGAGGGAGCGGCGGGCGCGGGCGGTGCGCAGGTCGGGTTCGCCACGGTGGCCGGCGTGCGGAGCGCCGCACTGTGGAACGGCAGCAGTGCGAGCTTCGTCAACCTGCACCCGCCGGGTTTCAGCGCGTCTCAGTGCTACGGCGCGGACGGTGGGATCCAGGGCGGAACCGTCACGCTCGGAAGCAACTCGTTCGCGAGCATCTGGAGCGGAACGGCGGGCTCGTGGACGAGCTTGCACCCGGCGGGACACAGCGACTCGGCCATTCTTGACGTCTCGGGGAACTCGCGTGTCGGCATGGTGTTCGCCACCGGCTCGTTCAACCCGCGGGCTGCGCTGTGGAGCGGCTCTTCGAGTTCGTTCATCGACCTGAACCCCACGGGCTCGACATTCTCCGCCGCACAGGCCTGCGCGCCGGGCATGCAGGTGGGTTCAGCGTTCTTCGCAGGCGCCCAACGCGCTAGCTTGTGGACGGGCTCCGCGGCTTCATGGGTGGACCTCACCCCCGTCGGCGGCGGCAACTCCATCGCCTGGGGCACCGACGGAGTCCAGCAGGTCGGGCGCACGAACTTCGGCCCCAACAACAACGCCTCGCTGTGGAACGGGACTTCCGCCTCGCACGTCAATCTGACTCCCGCCGGGGCCGTTTCCGCGGAGGCCTTCGACGTGGATGCGGGCCGGCAAGTCGGTTACGTGAGCCAGCCGTTCGCCAGCCCACGCGCCGCGCTGTGGTCCGGCAGCGCGGCGAGCTACGTCGACCTGCACGCGTCGCTGCCGCCGGCGTTCTTCACGTCCAAGGCGAACTCGATCTGGCAAGCGAACGGCAGGACGTATGTGCTGGGAACGGCGACGCAGCCGTCGGGCACCACGGCGGTGCTGTGGTACTCGCTCGCGCTCACCACGTACTGCACGGCGAAGACCAACTCCGTCGGCTGCGCGCCGTCGATCGCGGGCCTGGGCTCGGCCAGCGCCACGAGCAGCAATCCGTTCTTCGTGCGCGGCCTGAACCTGCGCAACCAGAGCAACGGCCTGCTGATCTACGGCGCCGCCGGGCGCGCGGCGCTGCCCTTCGCCAACGGCACCCTGTGCC
Source organism: Planctomycetota bacterium (assembly GCA_016795325.1). GTDB lineage: Bacteria > Planctomycetota > UBA1135 > UBA1135 > WYBT01. The sequence goes on along the minus strand of JAEUHY010000064.1, from coordinate 91,867 downwards.
TCGCCGCACCGCTGCTGCGCTCGCCCGCGCAGAACTCCTCGGGAAACAACCCTCCCACCGCGGACTGCTCGGGCTTCATGCTGCTCGACATGCACGCGTTCCGGTCTGGCGCGCTGGGAGGCGCTCCAGCGGCGTTCCTTTCGAGCCCGGGCACACGGGTCAACTGCCAGTACTGGGCGCGCGACGGGGGCTTTGCCCCACCCAACAACGTCCAGCTCTCGGACGCGCTCGAGTACGAGATCGGACCCTGAGCGTGCGCCAAGCCGCGGCGCGCCGTTCCGTGACGGACGCGCCGCGAATTCAGTCCGCGCCCGGCCGGAACACGAAGTTCGCGCAGTAGTCGGGAGCGCTCCAGAAGCGCGGGCCGGCGTTGCGTTGATGCACGGCCGGGTCGAAGTCGGCGAGCGGGCGCAGGCGGCCGCGGTGCAGGAACTCGCCGCGGTAGCCGTGGCGCTCGAGTTCGCCGAAGACGTCGGAGAGCGGGCGCTCGCCAAGGTGGCGTTGCTCGATCTCGACGACGAGCGTGGGGCGGTGCGACGCGAGAAGTCGCGCCGCGCCGCGCAACACGGCGAGTTCGTGGCCTTCGACGTCGATCTTGAGCGCGGCGAGGCGCGGAGCGGCGCCGGCGAAGAGCTCGTCCAGCGCGAGGAGCTCCACGTCGACGTGCTCGACCGGTCCGCGCGCCTCGACGGCGCGTTCGAGCGAGGCGCCGTGGGTCGGGCCGCTGCTGGGAATCGCGAGTCGCGCCCGGCCGGCGCGTTCGGAAGCGGCGGCGGCGAGCACCTGGACGTTGCGCAGGCGCAACGCGGCGCAGGCGGCGCGCAGGTAAGCCGCGAGCGCCGGTTGCGGTTCGATGGCGAAGGCCGGCCCCGGCGCGGCGGCGCGCGCGAGGGAGAACAGGAACGCACCCTTGTGCGCACCGACGTCGGCGACGGCGTCACCTGGGCGAACCGCCGTGAGGAGCGCCTCGAGCAGGGGCCGCTGGTCGCGCCAGCGCGCGCGCAGGCCGCGGTACACGAACCGCGCGGCCGCGGCCGGCCCGAAGCGGGCCTCCAAGTCAGGTTGGCGTGTCACCGGCGCCAGACTACGGCGTGCGCCGCGCCGGCGCGCGGTGCGTGCGCGAGGGCGGCGCGTGCGCCCAGCGCCTCCGGCGGCGCCATCAAGTGCCTTTGTTGGTACTTTGCCATCCATCGGAAAGCCATTGGCCACCCATAAGAACGCCGCTCGAAGGGCGCTGCGCCGACGTCCGGACTGTTGGAGCGCGCGGCGCGGGGCCAGCGGCGTCTCACGACCGCGCGCCAGGCGCTGCGACCGTCGACCTGTCCGCCGAACGCGAAAGGCGCGCTGGCGCGGGCCTTCCGAGGCCACTTGAAGGACATTTGAGGCCCATTCAATGGCCAATGGCACCCGCAGGAGGTCGAAGCGTCGCGCCGAGCAACGCCGCGCGGGAACGTGGGGCGTACCCCGTCGTCGCGGGCGCGGCCCCGCGAAAGCGCACAGGGCCGGCCGCCTGGTCAAGGCGACCGGCCCCGCGCCGATCCGTCAGCTGGTTCCGCCGGCGCTGGCCGACGGAACGCGCTGCCTCAGGGAACGTAGGTCAGTTCGACCGCGTTCGAGAGGTTGGTGGTCTTCGACGCCGGCGGGTCGCGGTACCAAGCCTGCGCGAACACCTTGTCGCCCACACCCCAGGGCTGACCGATCGCCACGAACGTCGCCTGGAAGTTGTTCCAGTCGAGCGAGTAGGCGCCGTCGCACTGGCCGGCCGTGCCGCCCGAGTTGCCCGGAGGCGTGCGTTGGGTCGGCGACTTGATGCACAGGAAGCTGGTGCTCGTCGCGGACCACTGCAGCGGCGTGAAGCCGCTGTTGTCCAGACCGTAGAACACCAGGCCCGAGCGCTGACCTTCCGCGTTGGCGACGCTGATCACGCACGGCGTCGCCGCAGCCACGCTGGGCTGCGCCGAGGCGCTGATCTGCGGCGAGCAGCCGGCGGTCGACGTGCCGCTCGTGCAGTACACCACCGGCGGCGCCGCGGTCGTGAAGCGCAGGTCGAGCAGGTAGTTGTCGGTGGGGAAACCGATGGACGCGACCGGGATGGGGTCCGCGATGCCGCAGCCGGCGGCGGCGATGAAGGACGAGCCCGTTTCGCCGGCTGCGTTGATTCCCGGGAAGAAGCGGTTGCCGGCGGCCACGCCGTCGGGGATGCGCAGTTCCACCACCAAGTCCTGACCGGCGAAGCTCGAAACCGGCAGCGGGGTGCTGAGCGGCACGTTCAGGATGATGTTCGTGCCGTCGTTGATCAGAATGTTCTCCGTGCGCACCTGCGTGTACGACGCGTAGGTGTCGGGACCACCGGAAACCACCGTGTAGATCCGCACTTCCGCCGGCTGACTGCCAACGCCGCCGCCCGCCAGGGCTTGCGCGTGCCCGATGTCCACGCTGGTGAGCTCCGAGCCCACCGGCGGATTGCACGACGACGGGAAGCGGTACCGGCGAAGGTACTGCGTTCCGGCGTTGAACAGGTTGGGCGCCGGGGTAGCGCACGCCACGCCACCCACTCCGGTGAGGACGGTGTTGTCCACCAACTGCGTGCACACCGTCTGCGACCAGGCGGCAGACGAGAGTGCGCAGGCTGAGACCACTGCGGCAAAGAACGACATTGTCGATCGCATCGAGGGCTCCTGAAAAATATGGGGGGCCGGAACCAGCGGCGCCAAGCGCTTGGCGCCACGGCTGTAACGGCTAGGTCAGACCCTACACCCAGCCGCGTAATCTGGGCAGGGCCGGAAAGGAGTTTTCGCACGCGGCACGTGGACGCCGGCGGGTGAAGGCAGCAAGCGGACTTCTGCAAAGCGACGCCAAAGTGCGCGCGCCGTCGGCAGCCGTCCGCCGCACGTGCGTCGGCCGCGCGCCGGAGTTCCGACCGCGTCGAATCGGAGCCGAGCTGGCGGGGCGGCGCCCGCGTGACACTGCTTGGCGCGACACAGTCCGTCGCGTCGACTTCGTGGTCGCGCGCGAGGGCGACGCTCGACGCGGCTTCGCTGGGTTCGAGCACGCGAGCGCTCCAATGCGTCGCTCCACGAGCTTCCGGCGTGCGCAGACGGGCAGGAGAAACCCCGTTCCCTCACGCCGGGTGCGCGGCTCCGGGCTGCCACTCGCGAACGGCGTCGTCGCTTCCCCAGCGATGCGCCCCCAGAACGCGGGTTGTAGAGTGCGCGGGAGCTTCGCGCTCCGCGCTCGATCCCCACCCAGCCCCATTGCGCGCCCCCGCCCCCCAGGGAAGCGTGCCCAGGAACCCCGCCGATGAGCAGTCCGCTCAACGTCCCCCGGACCTCCGCCACGTTCGTGTTCCTGCGCCGCTTCGCCGCCGCGGCGCTGGCCCTGCTGACGCTGCTCACGTGCACGGGCTGCAGCTCGATCCCGTTCTTGGGCCCCGGCGAGTTTGTCGCAAAGCTGAACGGCGCCCAGCTCGACGAGGTGGTCTCGGTGTACGTGATCGTGGCCGACGACGCCGACCTCGCCGACCTGGAGGATCCCAAGACGCTCGACAAGCTCGTGCGTCCCGAGCGGCAGGCGAAGTACGTGAGCTTCGTGCAGCTCAAGCCGACGCTCGGCGAAGGCTGGCTGTTCGAAGTGAAGGCGGCCAACCCCACGCACAAGTCGATCGAGATCAAGCCCAACCCCAAGGCCGCGGAGCTGCGTGTGATCGTCGACCGCGCGCTACTCGAGGCGCGGCCGCAACTGGCGCTGGCGGTGCTCACCAACTGCGGGCCCAAGGGCTGGGGCGCCTCGTCGAAGATCTCGCGCACCGAGATCGAGAACGTCGGGCGCATCGACCTCGAGATTCGCGGCCTGGCCGTGAACCGCGTCGGCGGCAAGTAGTCCGCGCAGCTCGGCATCCCCGCCCCAGCCGCCCCCCATTCCCTGGCCAGCCCCCGCACCGCGCCCCGATGAGCAGCGCCCGTCCTTACCCGAGTGTCCTGTGGCGCGAGGGCATGCTGCTTTCGCCGCAACACCTGCAGGCTTTTTCGCGCGAGCTCGGCGCGCGCATCGCCCGCGGGGACGCCGCCGGCACGCCGGGTCGCTTCGGCCTGGTGCGGCTCGAGCTCGACGAACAGGCGCTCGAGCGCGACGTGCTGCGCATCGAAGCGCTCGAGTGCGTGTTCCGCGACGGCACGCACGCGACGCTGGGCGGCGATGCCTTCGTCGAACAGCGCGAGTTCGCCGAGCACTTCAGCGGCGCGGAGCTCGACGTGTGGCTCGGCGCGTTGGCGCCCGCCGCGAACACGCCGCAGGTCGGTGAGGAAGCCGGGCGCGCGTACCGCTTCCGCGTCGGGCTCGAGCACGTGCAGGACGAGAACCTGCGCGACTCGGCCGTGGAGATGGAGTTCCGCGGCCTCGAGCTGCGACTGTTCTTCGGAGACGAGGACCGCTCGGGCTACGAGTCGCTGCACATCGCGCGCCTCGTGCGGCGCGGCAAGCCCGCGGCCAAGTCGGCGCTCTCGGAAACCTGGATCGCCGCGGCGGTCGCCGCCGGCGGATCGCACGCCCTGATGCGCGAGCTGGGCTCGATCGCCGCGCAATCGCGCAGCCAGGCGCGCGACCTCGCCCTGCGCGTGCCGTCGCTCGCGCGCCTCTCGAGCGTCGACAAGGGCGCCGACGTGTCGGGCATCGTCAAGCTGCTGACGCTCAACCAGGTCGTGGCTTCGATCGAGCAACTCGCCGCGCGGCCCGACCTGCACCCCTTCCCCATCTACCTCGAGCTCGCGCGCTGCGCCGGAGCGCTTGCGCTGTTCGGCGCCGAACGCTGCGCGCCGGAATTGCCGCCGTACGACCACGCCGACCTCGACGGTTGTTTCCAGCCCGTGCTCGCCAAGTTGCGCGAGTACCTGGCCGCCGAAGTCTCGGTTCCCTACGACACGCTCGAGTTCAAGAAGGACCCGCAGCGCGAGGGCTTCTTCGACTGCCACCTGCCGACCGAGTGGCTCGCGCAGAACGCGCTGTACTACCTGGCGGTGGAGATCGAGCAGACGCCCGAAGACGCAGCGCAACTGGTGCTCGCCGGCGTGAAGCTGATCTCGCCCGCCGACACCGACCGCGTCGTGCAAGGCGTCGTGCCGGGCATCGAACTCGAACACCTGCGCACGCCGCCGACGGCCTTCCCGCGGCGCGCGAACCTGCACTTCTTCCGCGTGGCGAGCGAAGGGCGCTCGCGCGACTCGTGGCTCAAGATCCTCGAGGCGCGCAAGGGCGTGTTGCTCTCTGCGCTCGGCGCGCTGGGCGAAGTGCGCTACCACTTCTACGTCGAACTCCCGGGGTAGCCGATGGCAACCAAGCCGGCCAGCCTGCACGAAGCGTGCACGCCGCTGTTCTCGTACCTGACGACCTTCCGCCGCAATGCGGAGACCAACACGGCCAGCGTCGAGGAGCTGCACGCCGCGCTCGAGCGCGAGCTCGATGCGATCGAGCGCGCCTGCGAGAGCGACCGCAAGCTGCGCCCGCTGTTCGAGCGCGTGAAGTACGCGCTGATCGCGGCGGCCGATCAGATCGTGCTCGGCTCGAACTGGCCCAACCGCATGGCCTGGTCGATGCAGCTGCTCGAGATGAAGCTGTGCCAGACCTCGGAGGGCGGCGACAAGTTCTTCGAGGTCGTCGACGAAGTGCTGGGCGATCCCAGCAACGACGCCGCCGAGGTCGCGCACGTGCTGTTCACCTGCATCGCGCTGGGCTTCCAGGGCAAGCTCTACGGGGCGCGCAAGGAGCTCGAGCGCAAGCGCCAGTTGCTGTTCGAGAAGGCGCGCCTCGCCTCGAGCGACGAGCGCCTCGCGCCCGAAGCCTACGACCGCAATTCGCCGCGCGAGCCGGCGCGCCTGCCGACCGCGGGGATCCTGCGCTTCGTGCTCGTCGCGATGGGCGCGGTGCTGTTCGCGCTGCTCGCGGGCGACGCGGTGACGACCTTCAAGAACCGCAAGGCCAACCAACAGATCCGCGAGCACGCCGAACGGCTCGCCCAGCCCGCGCGGTAGCCCCCGCCCAATGAAGCGCATCTTCTCCAGTCGTTGGTTCTGGATCGCGATCGCCGTCCTGGTGCTGGTGGGACTGGCCGTGCTCGTGGTGCTCGTCCCCGAGCTCTTGAAGCCGGTGCTGTGGACCGTGCTCGCTGTCGGAATCGGCTGGGCGCTGACGGAGGTCGGCCTGCGTGTCTACCGCAAGCGCAAGCGCCGCGCCTTCGACGAGGGTCTGACCGCCAAGGAAGGCATCGAGGACCGCAAGCGCGAGTGGGACGGGTTCGTCGTCGAGCTCGAGAAGCAGAAGATCGATCGCTACGAGCTGCCGTTCTATTTGCTCGTCGGCGAACCGCAGTCGGGCAAGAGCGTGCTGCTGCAGAACAGCGACCTGCACTTCCCCTTCGGCCAGAACAAGCTCTCCGGCATCGGCGGCACGCGCGGTTGCGACTGGTGGTTCACCGAAGAGGCCGTGATCCTCGACCTCGCCGGCCGCCTGTTCACGCACGAGGGCGGCGTGGCGGACCAGCTCGAGTGGGAGGCGTTCCTCAAGCTGCTGGTCGACTTCCGACCGCTGTGCCCGGCCAACGGCATCTTGCTCGTGGTGCCGTGCGACAGCCTGCTCGGCGACGCGCCGGACCTCGCCAAGAGCAAGGCCAACAAGATCCAAGGCGCGCTGCTCACGCTGGCCAACCAGCTCGAAGCGCAGCTGCCGATCTACGTCGTGTTGACCAAGGCCGACAAGCTCTTCGGCTTCGCCGAATCGGTGCACCGCCTCGACGCGAACAAGCGCCACGAGATGTTCGGTTGGTCGCGCGGCGCCGAGAAGGTCGACGCGCCCTTCGACATCGAAGAAGCGCGCCTGGGATTTTCGGGCATGGTGCAGCGCGCCCGCGCGCTGCGCGCTCAGATGCTCGCCAGCGCGCACATCCCCGAAGCGCTCGGCGAGGTCGATCGCCTGTACGCGTTCCCCGAGGAGCTTGCTGCGCTGTTCGAGCCGCTCGAGATCTACCTGCGGCGCGTGTTCACCGAGAGCTCGCTCGAGGGCAAGCTCACCTTCCGCGGCCTGTACCTCACCAGCGGTCTGCAGAGCGGCGTGCCGATGGCGCGCGCCTGCGCTTCGGTGATGGGCTCGACCAACGAGGCCGACCAACGCGACCTCGAGGCGCTCTTCACCAAGCAGCGCGCGTACTTCATCAAGGACCTCGTGCGCTCGCGCGTGTTCGGCGAGCGCGGCCTGGTGCGCCCCACCAAGGGACGCGCGCTCGCGGCGCAGAAGCAGGCCATGGTCGGCTACGGCGTGTCGGGCGTGATCGCGCTCGGCTCGATCATCGCCGCCATCACCTACCTCGCCGGCGGATCGGGCGGCGAGGTCAACAAGTCGACGCAAACCGCGCTGGAGCTCGCGCGCGACCTCGACGGCGGACGCGACTGGGCGGTCCCGCGCATGCTCGAGTCGCTGTACGCGACGCGCGCGGCGATCCAAGCGGAACGTGTCGTCTCCGAGGAGATCTGGAACTCGACGCGCGAGGACTTGAAGCAACTCTACGTCGCGGAGTTCGACCATCGTCTTGCGCCGCGGCTGCGCGAGCGACTGCTCGACAACGTGCGCGAACTCGCCGCCGCCAAGCCGGCCGACCACGACGAGCTGCTCGCGCTCATGGGCCGCGCGACGCTGCTGCTGGGCGAGCTCGATTTCTCGAACCGCGACGCGGTGCAGCTCGTCGAGAGCGCGCTCCCGCAGGCCGAGCGCGAGTTCAACTCGCCGAGCAACGAGCGCTTCACGCTCACGCGCGCCATCGAGGCGCGCCTGGAGTACGGCGGCGCGGCCGTGTCGCCGGCCCCGCCCGGCGCCGCGCGCAGCATCGACGAAGCCGCCAAGCTCGCGCTCGACCTCGTCGACGAGTGCCTCACGCCGGGCGTCGCCTGGCAACCGCGCGGCGGCGTCGGCTACATGGTCGCGTGGCTGGGCATCGCGCGTCTGCACGAGCAGCTCTCGAACCCGGCGCTGCAAGACGAGCGCGCGAGCTTCGCGATCACAGCGCAGTTCGTGGCGACCGCCGACGCGCTGACGCGCGCGCAACGCGACCTCGAGCCGCTCACGCAGAGCACGTTCTCGGTCAAGGCGACGCCCGTGAAGTTGCAGTTCCGCGACCAGCTGGGCGAACCGCGCGAGCGCCTCGCCGCGCTGCTCGCGCAGCGTCAGGCCGTCGGCCGCGTCGAACGCGACTGGCGCGCGCACCAGGACCTGTTCCGCTTCATCGACGCGCAGTTCGCCGGCGCAGGCAAGAACATCAGCGCCGAGTGGAGCTTCGGCGCGCGCGGCGGCGAAGTCGCCCAGGTCGCCAAGGCCGCGCTCGACGAGAAGATCGCCGGCTGGAACGGCCAGCTCGAAGTTCCGACGAGCGAGCTCTCGTCGATGCTCGACGCCTCGCTGATCGCGGCCTGCAAGGCCAAGCCCAACGCGGATTGGAGCATCGCTACGCTCGGCGCCGACGTCGCCGCCGCGGCGCGCGAGCTGCGCTTCAGCGAACGCTCGAAACTCGCCTACGTCGCCAAGCTGCGCGAAGCCGGCCGGCAGTTCGCAGAGCGTTGCCCGAACTGGAAGGCGCTCGGCGAGGCCCAGGCGAGCGCGGGCGCGGCGCTCGAGCAAAACGAGCTCGCGCGTTCGCTGGTCGAACAGCTTTCCGCAGCTCGCGCCGCGCTGGCCGCGCTCGACGCGGAACGCACCGCCGCGTTCTGCGCGCACCTCGACTCGCTGCTCGCCGAACACTTCGAGCACCTCGACAAGAACTGGCGCGCGTTGCTCGCTGCGCCCGACGCCACGGAGGCGCCGACGCTGGCGCCGGCCGTGCTCGACACGCTCGCGGCCGCGGCGGAGCGCTGCGGCGCTTCGACCGCGCAGCGCGCCAAGAACTTGATGAAGCGCTACGCCGACGGGCGTCAGGAGTTGCTCGTCGAGTACTGGCGCCAGCTGCCCGAGGGCGGCGCGCACACCAAGGCCATGCTGCAGACGCTCGGCGAGCACTTCGCGCTCGTGAAGCAACGCTTTGGCGTCGCGGGCGACGAGACGCGCGACGGACTCGACGGCGCGTGGATCGACGACGTCGAGCGCTGCCTGATCGAGCGCCTGCAGCAGCACGAAGCCGCGCTGCGCGCCTACTGGCGTCCGCCGCAACTGCACGGCCAAGCCGGGTTGTCGCTCTCCGACGCGGCGGCCAAGGTCAAGGACAAGCTCTCGCGCAGCTCGATCGAAGACCTGATCAAGGGTCTCGACGAAGTCGCGCAGCCGCCGCCGCTCGACGATCCGCTGTTCGCGAAGAACTCGGCGGTGTTCCTCAAGCTCGAGCGCGCCGGCAAGGCGCTCGAGGCGCTGCGCGGACTCAAGGCGCCGGCGAACGGCAGCGCGCTCAGCCGCAGCCCGTACGTCGAGTGGTTGACGGGCGTGGCCGACGGCGTCATGCGCACGACGAGCGGCGCCGACCTCGCGGTGCGCATCTTCGAGATCGACAGCACCAAACGCGCCGACCAGGACGTGCCGCCCAACGGCGGCGGGGCCTACGCGCGCGCGCTGTGGGACACGCTGCGCCTGCGGCTGGTCGACGAGGTCAAGCTGCGCTACGGCGCCGACCTGCGCGAATTGCTCGACGAAAACCGCGAGCTCGTCGACGCGCTGTACACCACCGACTTCACGCTCACGCGCTCGAAGTTCGACGAGAGCGCGTTGATGCAGCGCCTGTACGCGCTGCTCAACCGCAAGAGCGGCAAGTTCGACCAGTTGCAGGCGCGCTACAAGGCGGTCGAGATCGGTCTCGCGCCGCCGGGCGGCCCCGATGCGCCGACGCCGGCCGATCCGGTGCTCGCGACGCAGCGCTTCCTGATGGACCTGCAGACGTTCTTCCTCGGCGCCGACGGTCGGCGCGTGGAGGACGGCTCGGTCAAGGTCGCGCTCAAGCCGCGCGTGGGCCAATCGCTCTCGATCTGGGATCCCAACAAGAAGGGCCAGGGTTGGCGCGAGTCGTTCTACGCGCCGATCGACGCGCTCGGCGGCTGGGAGTACGAGAACGTCGACGCGGACATGCCCGAGAAGATCCTCGAGTGGAGCTTCCGCGCCGACTCGGGCAAGAAGCTGCGCATGCGCTGGAACGACACGCCCAGCGGCGCGCGCGAGTTCGAACCGGGCGACGCCAAGGTCGAGATCTACACCTCGCTCGCGCCGCTGCTGCTCGCCTGGAGCGGCGAGAAGACCGAGGGCGGACTGTGGCTCGTCACGGTGCAGCCCGAGGACGCGCGCCTGCCGGCGCCGTTCGAGTTGCGCTTCCTCGACCGCGACCTGCCGGTGCGCCCGCAGCGTCTGGAGTGACCAGGAGCCCCCGCGCGATGTTTTCCTTCCTCGGCAAAGAACAAGCCTCCGTCCAGCTCTACGGCAAGCTGCCGCTGGCCAAGGACTACCTGCGCGTCGGCGCGGGTCAGGGCGCGGGCCAGGCCTTCCGCGACTGGCTCGACCGCGCGTTCTCCCAGGCGCCGAACGCCAAGGACGCGCTGACGTTGCCCTGGCCGGCGGCTTTCGTGCTCGGCGATTCGTGGGGCGCGCCGCTGGTCGGCGCCGCCTGGCCCTCGAGCGACACCGGCGGTCTGCGGCCGTTCCCCTTCGTGGCCTTCGTCGAACGCAAGAAGAAGGCGGTGGCCGAGGACTGGGAGCAGGGCGGGCCGCTGGCGGCCGCGATCTGGAATCGGATGTACGCGGTGTACGACGCGCGCGAGGAGCACTCCGACGCTCAGTCGTACCTCGCCAAGATGCGCAGCGAGCAGATCGACTTCGCGACGCTCGAGTCGCCGGCCGCGGAGAGCATCGAGTTCGAGACCTGGCTCAACGCGCTGTGGCCCGGCAAGGGCAAGGAAGGCTTGCTCGAGACGCTGTGCGGCCTCGAAGCCTTGCGCCGCGGCGCCCACCGCGGGCCGATCCGGTTGCCGCTCGTCGTCGACCTGCCGCCGCGGCCGCAGGCCCACGCCTGGCTCAAGTTGCTGGTCGAGTTCAACCTCGTCGGACGCGACATGCTTCCGTCGCTGTTCTTCCCGCTGCCCGCGAAGCCGGCGCCGCCGCCTGAGCCCGCGCCCGAGACCCCGCCCGCCGACCCGTTCGGCTCGTCGTTCTCCTCGTCGTCGAGCGATCCGTTCGCGCCCGCACCCGATCCGTTCGCACCCGCTCCCGACCCGTTCGCCGCCCCCTCGGACGCGAACCCGTTCGGGAGCCCGAGCTCCGATCCGTTCGCCAGTTCCTCCGCGCCCAGCGCCGAAAACCCGTTCGCAGCGAGCGGCGACGCGGCTGGCCCCGCCCAGTCCGGAGAGAGCGCTGCAGCGTCCCCAACGCCCGCCCCAACGCTCACTCCGGCCTTCGTGACCATCTTCCGCGCCACGCCCTCCCCGGCCGACGCGTTGTGGTTGCGAGCGCCGCAGCCCGGCCGCGCGCGACTTCCCGGGGACCTGTGCCCCGCCGAAGGCCGCTCCGCCGCTGGCGCGGCGCCGGCGCCCGAGCAACTGCCCCCGCTCGCCGAATCGCTCCGCGGCGCGTTCCTCTCCCTGCGCAGCCGCGTGCGCTGAGCCCAGTTGCCGCGCCTCCGCCCAACGTCCTCCGAGCTACGATCGACCCGCGCCCGAGCGCCCCTGTGGCGCACGACGCGGCCCTTTCGACCTGTCCCCACTCCCCGCCATGGCCAGCGCTGAAACGCTCCCCCTCGACGCCCTGCTCGCGCCGATCTCCGAGGCAGCGCCCGCGGGCGTGAACGTGCGCCTGGATCCCGATCCGGGTTCGCTCTACTACCGCATCAAGGACGCGCGCTCGGCCGCGCGCGCCGCCGAGCGTCAGTCGTTGCACGGCGACGACGCCAACGCGAGCCTGCCCGACTGGACGCCGGTGCTCGAGTTCGCGCCCAAGCTGCTCGCCGAACAGTCCAAGGATCTCGAGGTCGCGGGCTGGTGGATCGAAGCGCTGGTGCGCGAGCACGGCTTCGCCGGCCTGCGCGACGGCTTCAAACTGATCCACGGTTGGGTCGAACGCTACTGGGATGCGCTGCACCCGCTGCCCGACGAAGACGGCGTGTCGACGCGCGTCGCGCCGCTCACCGGTCTGAACGGCGACGACGCCGAAGGCACGCTGATCGCGCCGATCAGCCTGGTTCCGCTGACCGGGACGATCGAGAACGCGGGCCCGTTCAGCTCCTGGCACTACCACCAGGCGAGCGCGCTCGAGCGCATCGAGGACGCCGAACAGCGCCAGCAGCGCATCGCGGCCGGGACACCGACGCTCGAGCAGTTCCGCAGCGCGGCCCGCAACGGCGGCGCGACTTCGTTCCGCGAGCTGTCGGAGGACCTCGACGCGTGCCGCGCGGCGTTCAGCGCGCTCAACGCCGCGCTCGAACAGCGCTGCGGACACTTCGCCCCGCCCTCGACGCGCATCGCGGACGCGCTGGCGCGCGTCGCCGAAGTGCTGAGCTACGTCGCGCGCGAAGTTGTGCCCGACGCGCCTGCGGCCGAAGCGTCACCCGCTTCCGATGCGCCCGCCAGCAGCGCTCCCAGCGCCGCCGCGGCCGCACCCGGCGGTCCGCTGCGCTCGCGCGAGGACGCGCTGCGCACGCTCAAGGCGGTCGCCGAGTACTACCGGCGCGCCGAGCCGCACTCGCCGATCGCGTACCTCGTCGAGCAAGCGGTCCGCTGGGGCAACTTGCCGTTGCACGAGCTGATCGAGGAGCTGATCCCCGACGCGGGCTCGCGCTCCACGTACCAAATGATGACGGGCATTCGCCCGCCGCCCACCGAGCAGTAACCCAACCACCCCACCGCATCGACGGCCCGCAAGAGAACCACAATGGGAAGCGTCCACAAGAAGCTCGAGCGCGTGCGCAAGCCGCGCGTCCACATCAGCTACGAGGTCGAGACCGGCGGCGCCGCCGTGCAGCGCGAGCTGCCCTTCGTCGTCGGCGTGCTCGGCGATTTCAGCGGCAACCCCACGCAGCCCCTCAAGCCGCTGAAGGACCGCAAGTTCACGCAGATCGACCGCGACAACTTCGACGACGTGCTCGCCAAGACCGCGCCGGAGTTGCACTTCAAGGTCGAGAACACGCTGGCGGGCGACAAGAGCCAGATGCAGGTCGACTTGGCGTTCAAGTCGCTCGAGGACTTCTCGCCCGCGAAGGTCGCCGAGCAGGTGCCCGCGCTGAAGAAGCTGCTCGAGACGCGCGCCAAGCTCTCGGACTTGGTTTCCAAGGTCGATCGTTCGGAGGACCTCGAAGAGATCCTCGAGAAGGTGCTCAAGAACACCGACGAGCTCAAGCGGCTCGGACGTGATCTGGGCGTCGACGGCGAGAAGAAGTAGGCCCGCACCCCCACGCACGAGGAGCCACGAACATGACCGGCGAAGCCCAATCCCAATCCGCGAACCAAGCGCAGTCGGCCGAGTCCGCCGACGCCGCGCCGAGCCTGCTCGAGGCGGCGATCAAGGCCACCAAGCAGACCGAGCGCTCGCGCACCGAAGAGTTGCTCAAGACGCTGACGCAGGAAGCGCTGCGCGGCACGGTGAGCTGGAGCAAGAACCTCGGCCAGACGCTCGAAGGCGCCATCAAGGGCCTCGACGAGTTGGTCTCGCAGCAGCTCGCGGCGGTGATGCACTCGCAGCAGTTCAAGAAGCTCGAGGGCTCTTGGCGCGGCCTGCACCACCTGGTGATGAACTCGGAGACGAGCGCGCAGCTCAAGATCAAGGTGCTCGACATCTCCAAGCGCGACCTGTTCAAGGACCTCGACAAGGCCAGCGAGTTCGACCAGAGCACGACCTTCAAGAAGCTCTACGAGAACGAGTTCGGCACGCCCGGCGGCGAGCCCTACGGCGCGCTGATCGGCGACTACGAGTTCTCGAACCACCCCGAGGACCTCAGCCTGCTGCAGGGCATGAGCAGCATCGCAGCGGCGAGCTTCTGCCCGTTCGTGACGGCGCCGGCGCCGGGCCTGTTCGGCTTCCAGAGCTGGGAAGAGCTCAGCAAGCCGCGCGACCTCGAGAAGATCTTCTCGACCGCCGAATACCAGAAGTGGCGCTCGTTCCGTGAGTCGGACGACTCGCGCTTTGTGTGCATGACCATGCCGCGCGTGCTCGCGCGCCTGCCCTACGGCGCGGCCACCGCGCCGGTGGAGGAGTTCGGCTTCGAGGAAGCCCCGCAGGACAAGAAGGGTCGCGGCAAGGAGATGGGCCACGACGACTACTGCTGGATGAACGCGGCATACGTCATGGGCACCACGCTCACCAAGGCCTTCGCTGAGTCGGGCTTCTGCACCGCGATCCGCGGCGCCGAAGGCGGCGGCAAGGTCGAAGGCCTGCCGACGCACGTGTTCACGAGCGACTCGGGCGACGCGGACAGCAAGTGCCCGACGGAAATCGGCATCACCGATCGCCGCGAGGCGGAGCTCTCCAAGCTCGGCTTCCTGCCGCTGTGCCACTACAAGAACACCGACTACGCAGTGTTCTTCGGCGCGCAGACCACGCAGAAGCCCAAGAAGTACGACACGCCGGACGCGACCGCGAACGCGGCCATCTCCGCACGCCTGCCGTACATCATGGCCACCTCGCGCTTCGCGCACTATTTGAAGGTCATGGGCCGCGACAAGATCGGCTCGTTCATGGAAGCCAAGGACTGCGAGCGTTGGCTCGACAACTGGCTCAAGAACTACGTGACCGGAGACGAGCGCGCGAGCCAGGAAATGAAGGCCAAGTACCCGCTCGCCGACGCCAAGGTCGAGGTCAAGGAAGTGCCCGGACAGCCGGGCGTCTACAACGCCGTCGCCTACCTGCGGCCCTGGCTGCAGATGGAAGAGCTCACCGCGTCCATGCGCCTGGTCGCGCGCATCCCGGTGGCGAAGTAGCGAACGCGCGAGTCCCCATGCGCGCGCCCAAGCGATCGATCCGCGCTCGGGCGCGCGCCTTCGGAGACTGCCGATGATGCGCTCCGAACTGTTCTCCGACGTGCTCCAGGCCACCGCGGCGCGCGACGCGCGCGCTGCGGCCGGCCTGGATGCACTGCTCGCGGCCGCGCACTGGGAACGCGCGCTCGCGGTGTGGGTCGAACTCGCTGGCCTGGGCCCCGGCGCCACACGCGCGCAACTGCTCGCGTCGTTGACCGTCGCGATCGCCGACCTCGATCGCACGCTCAGCCGCCAGCTCGACGCGATCCTGCACCACCCGCGCTTCCAGGCGCTGGAGAGTTCCTGGCGCGGGCTCGAGCACCTGGTCGCGCGCGACGCGACGCGGCGCGAGGTGCGCATCCGCGTGCTGAGCGTGAGCTGGCGCGACCTGGCGCGCGACTTCGAACGCGCGGTCGAGTTCGACCAATCGCAGCTGTTCAAGAAGGTCTACAGCGACGAGTTCGGCACGCCGGGCGGCGAGCCCTTCGGCGTGCTCCTGTGCGACTACTTCGTCGCGCACCGCCCGCGCCCCGACCAACCCGTCGACGACATCGGCGTGCTCAAGGGCCTCGCGCAAGTCGCCGCCGCCGCCTTCGCGCCGGCGATCATCGCGCTGCATCCTTCGCTCCTGGGCCTCGACCACTTCCACGAGCTCTCGCGCCCGCTCGACTTGGCGCGCCTGTTCCAGAGCCAGGACTACCTGCGCTGGAACGCGCTGCGCGAGAGCGACGACGCGCGCTTCTTGGGGCTGGTCGCGCCGCGCGTGTTGATGCGCGCGCCCTGGCGCGACGACGTGCGGCGCGCCGACGGCTTCCGCTACCGCGAAGAGTCCTCCGCCGCAGACCTCAGCGGACTCCTGTGGTCGAGCGCCGTGTACGCCTTCGGCGCGGTGCTGGTGCGCGCCTTCGAGAGCACCGGCTGGCTCGCCTCGATCCGCGGCGTCGAACGCGGCGTCGAAACCGCCGGCCTCGTGACCGACCTTCCGTCGCTGGGGTTTTCCGCCGACAGCCGCGCGCACGTCGTCGCGCCGCCGGTCGACGTGGTGATCAGCGATCTACAGGAGAAGTCCTTCGCCGACCAAGGCCTGATCGCGCTTTCGGCCTGCCACGGCTCGCCCTACGCCGCGTTCTACTCGACGCCCTCGCTGCACACGCCCAAGAGCCTGGGGCAGGACCAAGCCCGCGCGAGCGCGCGCTTGGCGTCGATGCTCCAGTACACCTTCTGCGTGTCGCGCTTCGCGCACACGATCAAGATGATCGGCCGCGACCGCGCCGGCTCGTACACGAGCGCCGAGGAACTCGAGAAGCTGCTCGACACCTGGCTGCGCGGTTACGCCGTGTCGAACGAGGACGCGGCGATCGAGGTGCAGGCGCGCCAACCGCTGCGCGACATCGGCGTCGCCGTGCGCGAGATCGCCGGCAAACCCGGCTGCTACTCGTCCGTGATCCACCTGCGGCCGCACTTCCAGCTCGACGAGCTCTCGACCTCGCTCAAGCTCGTCACCGAAATCGCCGGCAGCCGCTGAACCCCCTAGTTTTCCCGAGGAATTCCGCCATGACCGCCCCCGCCCTCAGCGCCTCCGACTTCTACGCCCGCGGCGAACTGGACGCCGCGATCGACGCCCTCACCCAGGAGGTGAAGAAGAACGTCCGCGACTTCGACAAGCGCGGCTTCCTGGCCGAGCTCTTGTGCGTCAAGGGCGAGCTCGACCGCGCCGACGCGCAGCTCGAAGCGATGGCCAAGCTCGACAGCGCGGCCTCGCCGGGCCTCGCGCTGTTCCGCCAATTGATCCGCGCCGAGCGCACGCGCCAGGAAGTCCACCGCTCGGGCCGCGCGCCGGAATTCCTCGCCGCGCCCAGCGCCGCGCTGCGCTCGTCGCTGCAGGCGCTGACGCTGCTGCGCGCGGGCGACCTGGCCGGCGCGGCGACCTGCGTCGAAGAAGCCGAAGCCGCGCGCCCGCGCTGCGCGGGAACCTGCGACGGCGCGAGCTTCGCCGACCTGCGCGACCTCGACGACATCTGCGCCGGCGCGCTCGAGGTGCTCACGAGCACGGGCAAGCTGATGTGGGTGCCCTTCGAGAACATCGCCAGCATCGTGTTCGACAAGCCCGCGCGGCCGCGCGACCTCCTGTGGCGTCCCGCGGAGGTCAGCGTGCGCGGCGGCCCCGACGGCAAGGTGTACGTGCCGACGACCTACGCGCCGGCGCGCGGCGAACTCGACGACGCGGCGCGCCTGGGGCGGCGCACCGACTGGATCGGCGGCGAGAACGAGCCGGTCACCGGCCTGGGCCTGCGCACCTTCGTGTTCGACGAAACGCCGCGCACGGTGCTCGAAGTGCGCGAAATCACCTTCGCCGGCTGACACCAGCGCCATGGCCCGTTCTCCTTCTGCGCGACCGCTGTTGCTCTCGGTGCTCGACCGTCTGCTGGACGACAGCCCCGAGTCCGCGCGCGAAATGCCGCTCGGCGAGGCGCAGTTCGAGCGCGAGTTCCGCGCCTCGATCCGCCGCGACGTCGAGAACCTGCTCAACACGCGCGTGCGCTTCCTCGCCGCGCCGACCAGCGCGCCCGAGTTGCGGCGCTCGGGCTACGAGTACGGCGCGCCCGATTTTTCCGGCGCGAACCTCGCCACGCGCAAGCGCCGGGGCGAGCACCTGAAGCTGATCGAAGCGGCGCTCAAGGCCCACGAGCCGCGCTTCAAGAGCGTGAAGGTCACGCCGGTCGACGACAGCGAGCGCACCGACCGCACGCTGCACTTTCGCATCGAGGCGCTCGTGTTCGCCGAGCCCGCGCCGGAGTCGCTCACGCTCGACTCGCGCGTCGACCCGCTGACCCGCAGCTTCCAAGTCCGCCTCTAGCAGCGACATGGCCGACGATCTGCTCTCCTACTACGAACGCGAGCTGGGCTTCTTGCGTCAGTTGGGCGCGGAGTTCGCCAAGACGCATCCCAAGATCGCCGGCCGCCTGCGCCTGGGCGCGGATGCGGTCGAAGATCCGCACGTCGCGCGCCTGATCGAGTCGGTGGCGTTCCTCAACGCGCGCACACGCGCCAAGCTCGACGACGACTTCCCCGAGCTCGTCGACGCGTTCTTGTCCGTCACGCATCCGCACTTGCTCGCGCCGATGCCGTCGATGTCGATCGTGCGCTTCGAAGGTGATCCCGAGGCGACGGCGCCGAGTCTGGTGAAGGCCGGCTCGCAGCTCGAAACCGACCGCGCGCACGGTCCCACCTGCCGCTTCCGCACCGCTTACCCGGTTACGGTGTGGCCGTTCCGCATCGCCGCCGCGCGCATGTTCAGCTCGCCGTTGCCCGTGCCGCGTTCGCCGCGCGCCGGCGCCGCCGCGAGCGCGATCCAACTTTCGCTGCGCACCAAGACCAAGGCCGACGGGTTCCAGAAGCTCGCGCCCGACAGCTTGCGGCTGTTCCTGCGCGGTCAACCCTCGCGCGTCGGCGAGCTCTACGGCCGGCTGTTCGAGAACCTGCTCGAGGTTGTGATCGCGCAGCGTCCGAACGATCCGCAGCCGATCGTGCTGCCCGCCAGCGCCGTGCACCCGGTCGGCTTCGGCCCCGACGAAGGGCTGCTCCCGTACTCCGGTCGCTCGTCGCTCGCGCACCGGATTCTGGCCGAATTCCTGGTGTTTCCGGCCAAACACCACTTCGTCGATCTGGTCGGCATCCCGCGCGAACGCCTGGCGAGCTACACCGACACGCTCGAGATCTACTTCCTGTTCGACACCGTCGCGCCCGAGCTGCAGCCCTCGATCGACGCCGAGACCTTCGCGCTGGGCTGCACGCCGATCGTCAACCTGTTCAAGAAGCGCGCCGAGCCGCTGGTGGTGACGCAACGCGAGGCCGAGCTGCACGTCGTGCCCGACGCGCGCGAACCGCTCGCGAGCGAGGTCTACTCGATCGACGCCGTCAGCGCGCACTCGCGCGACGGCCGCAGCCTGCGTTGCCTGCCGCTGTTCGACCTGCGCCACGGCGGGATCGGCGAGGAGGGTGCGGTGTACTACACGCTGCGGCGCGAAGAAGCCGGCGACGTGAGCGGCGCCGCGGGCCAGGGCCGCGAAGCGTTCCTCTCGCTCGTCGACGTCGAAGGATTGGCGACCACGCTCGACGACTGGGTGCTCAGCGTCGAAACCACCTGCACCAACCGCGACCTGCCCGCGCTGCTGCCCTTCGGCGGCGATCAGCCGCGCCTGTACTTCAGCGAAGGCGGCGGCCAGGTGCGTTCGATCCGCTGCCTGCTTCCCCCGACGAAAACGCTGCGCCCTGCGCGCGGTCGCGCCGCGTTGTGGAAGCTCGTCGCGCACTTGGCGCTCGGCCAGGGCTCGTTCGCGCACGGCGCGGACGCGGCGGCGTCGCTGCGCGAAGCGCTCGCGCTGTACTCGACCGTGCTCGCGCCCGAGAACCGCAACATCGTCGAGAGCGTGCGCGACGTGACGAGCCGCACCAAGGCCATGCGCGTTGTCGCTGGCGGCCAACCTGGAGTCGCCCGCGGCTTGGAGATCACCGTGCGGCTCGATCCGGCGCGCCTGGGCGCGACGGGACGGCACCTGTTCGCGCGCGTGCTCGACCACTTCCTGGGCGGCATCGCGAACCTCAACACCTTCACCGAGCTGGTCGTGCAGAGCGACGGGCGCAACCTCGAGGAACGCCGGTGGAAACCGCGCGCCGGGAACAGGCCGCTCGTCTAGTCGCGGCCGTCGCCGCGGCGCCGCAGCGCTTCGAGTTCCGCCAAGCGGTGCGGGTGCTCGAACGTGCGCTCGCCGAGCTCGACCGCGAGCGCGGCGCCGACGCGCGCGGACCGGTCGGGCTCGACTTCGCGCCGGGCCGCGAGGCCGTGCGGCTCAAGGCGGCGGCGTCGCTCGCTCATCCGCACACCGAACTGCGCGACCCGCGCCGCGCGCGCGACGGGGCCGCAGGCAGCGGACCGCTCGAGCTGCAGGCGCAGTTCTTCGGGCTCGTCGGCGCGGTGGGCGTGATGCCGCTGCACTACACCGAGCTCGTGCTGCGCCGCGAGCAGCTCAAGGACGTCTCGCTGCGCGACTTCCTCGACCTGTTCCACCACCGCGCGCTGTCGCTGTTCTATCGCGCCTCGCGCAAGTACGCGCTCGGCCTCGCCTACGAGCACAGCGCCCTGTTCAGCAGCGGCCCGGACGACTTCTCAGCCGCGCTGCAGAGCCTCACGGGCCTCAGTCCGCTGCGCCGCGCCGAAGGCATCGCCGAACGGGCCCGGCTCGAGTTCGCCGGCCACTTCTCCGACCAGCGCCGCAGCCAACTCGCGCTCGAATCGTTGCTCTCCGAACAGCTCGAAACACCCGTCCAGGTGCGCCAGTTCGTCGGTCAGTGGCTGCACGTCGATCCGGCCGAGTGCTCGCGCCTGTCCGCGCGCCCGATCGGCGATGGCTCGACCCAGCGCCTGGGCGGCGGGTTCGTGCTCGGCGCGCGCGTGTGGGACGTGGTCTCGCGCATCGCCATCCGCGTCGGCCCGCTCTCGCGCCACACGCTGCGTTCGCTCCGCCCCGATGGGCGGCTCCTGCGCGAACTCGCGCGGCTGGTCGGAGATTTCACCGACGGCCGCTGCGACGCCGTGCTCGAGTGCGCCGTCCACCCCGACGCCGCACCGCAGCTGCGCCTGAGCGCGAACGGCGCCCACGCCCCTCGCCTGGGCTGGGACAGTTGGACGCGCGCGCGTCCGACGACCCAGCCCGCCCTCGTCCGCCTGCCCCTCGAGCGCTTCTGAAGCGCTCGCGCTCCGCCAACCCCATCCCCTGCCGCGCGCCAGCGTCCCCCGCCCGCGCCCCCACCGCTCCCCATGGCGAACGTCAACCTCAAGTCCCTGATCGGCCGCCTCGACGACACCTGCCGCAAGACGCTCGAAGCCGCCGCGGGGCTGTGCCTCTCGCGCACGCACTACAACGTCGAGATCGAGCACTGGCTGGCGCGCCTGATCGAAACGCCGAACACCGACCTCACGGCGATCTTCAAGCGTTTCGAGATCGAGCCCGCGCGCCTCTCCGCGGACGTGACGCGCGCGATCGAGCGCTTCAAGACCGGCAACTCGCGCCCGCCGGCGCTGGCGCCGAGCATCGTGGATCTCGCGCGTGAAGGTTGGCTCATCGCTTCGCTCGAGTTCGGCGCGAGCGCGGCGCGGACGGGGCACTTGCTGATCGCACTGCTGAGCGACGAGACGCTCGCTCGTCAGGCGTACGAGATCTCTTCGCAGTTCGAGAAGATCTCGGAGGAAGCGCTGCGGCGCGAGTTCGCCAAGCTGGTCGAGAAGTCGAGCGAAAACGCGGAGGTCGCAGCGTTGGGCGCGGCGACGAGCGGCGGCGGCGGAGCGACGGGCGCCGGCGGCGGCGCGGGCCCCAAGGGCGGCGGAGCGCTCGATCAGTTCACGATCGACCTCACGGCGCGCGCGAAGGCGGGCGAGCTCGATCCGGTCCTCGGACGCGAGAGCGAGATCCGGCAAGTGATCGACATCCTGCTGCGCCGGCGCCAGAACAACCCGATCCTCACCGGCGAGCCCGGCGTCGGAAAGACGGCCGTGGCCGAGGGTTTCGCGCTCAAGATCGTGGCCGGCGAAGTGCCGCCGAGCCTGCGCAACGTGTCGGTGCGTTCGCTCGACCTGCAGCTCCTGCAAGCGGGCGCGGGCATCAAGGGTGAGTTCGAGAACCGCCTCAAGAACGTGATCCAGGAGGTCAAGAGCTCGCCGGTCCCGACGATCCTGTTCATCGACGAGGCGCACACGCTGATCGGCGCCGGCGGACAGTCGGGCCAAGGCGACGCGGCCAACTTGCTCAAGCCCGCGCTCGCGCGCGGCGAGCTGCGCACGATCGCCGCGACGACCTGGGCCGAATACAAGAAGTACTTCGAGCGCGACGCGGCGCTCGCGCGGCGCTTCCAGGTCGTCAAGGTCGAAGAACCCACGGAAGAGACCGCGATCCAGATCATGCGCGGCTTGGTCGCGACGCTCGAGAAGCACCACAAGGTGCGCGTGCTCGACGAAGCGGTGGTCGACTCGGTGCGCCTGTCCAAGCGCTACCTCGCGGGCCGGCAATTGCCGGACAAATCGGTGAGTTTGCTCGACACGGCCTGCGCGCGCGTGGCGCTGTCGCAGAGCGCGACGCCGGCGCAGCTCGAGGATTGCCTGCGCCGCAAGCGCCAGCTCGAAACGACGCTCGGCATGCTCGAACGCGAGCAGGTGTCGCACGACGTGCACGGCGAAGCGATCGCGAAGGCGCGCGCGGAGCTGACGGCGGTCGCGGCCGAGATGGAGGCGCTCGACAAGCGTTGGAAGGCGGAGCAGGCGCTGGCCAAGGACATCCAAGGCGTGCGCGCCGAGCTCGAGCGCGAGCTCGTGAAGCCCGCCGAAGGTCAGCCGGCGCCGGCCAAGCTGTCGGACGACGAGCGCAAGAAGCTACGCACGCGCCTCGCGGAGCTCGAGGGGCAGATGAAGAAGCTCCAGGGCGAGGCGCCGCTCGTGCTGCCCTGCGCGGACGCGCAAGCCGTCGCCGAGGTGCTCTCGAACTGGACCGGCATCCCCGTCGGCCGCATGGTCTCCGACCAGATCCGCAACGTGCTCACGCTCAAGGAGCAGCTCGCCGCGCGCGTCGTCGGCCAGGACCACGCGCTCGAAGCGCTGGCCCAGGCGATCCGCACCAGCCGCGCGAACCTGACCGACCCGGTGAAGCCGATCGGAGTGTTCATGCTCGTCGGCACCAGCGGCGTCGGCAAGACCGAGACCGCGATCGCGCTCGCCGAGCTGCTCTACGGCGGCGAGCAGAACATGACCACGATCAACATGAGCGAGTTCAAGGAGGAGCACAAAGTCTCCTTGCTCATGGGCTCGCCTCCGGGCTACGTCGGTTACGGCGAGGGCGGCGTGCTCACCGAGGCCGTGCGCCGCAAGCCGTACAGCGTCGTGCTGCTCGACGAACTCGAGAAGGCGCACCCCGGCGTGCAGGACGTCTTCTACCAGGTGTTCGACAAGGGCTCGATGAAGGACGGCGAGGGCCGCGACATCGACTTCCGCAACACGGTGATCCTGATGACCACCAACGCGGGCACCGACACGATCATGGCGCTGCACGCCGACCCGACGACCATGCCCGACGCACAGGGCCTGGGCGAGGCGCTGCGGCCCGAGCTGCTCAAGTTCTTCAAGCCCGCGTTCCTGGGGCGCACGACGATCCTGCCCTACTTCCCGCTGTCGGACAGCGTGCTCAAGAACATCATCGGGCTGAAGCTGAACAAGATCGTCAAGCGCGTGCAGGCGCACTACGGCGCGAAGCTCAGCTACACGCCGCAGCTCGTCGACGCCGTGGCCGCGCGCTGCACCGAAGTCGAGTCGGGCGCGCGCAACGTCGACCACATCCTCAGCCGCACGCTTTTGCCGGAAATGGCCGGCGAGTTCCTGGCGCGCATGGCCGCCGGTGAGAAGATCGTCGACGTGCGCATCACGACCGGCCCGGACGGTCGCTTCGTCTACGAGTTCGGCGCCAAGAGCTGAAACGAACCAGCGGCTCGATTCGTCCCCTGAACAACCCCGCGTCTCCCGCCAATTTCTGCGTGCGCAGCACGGCCGAGTTCGGCTGTGCGCGCCTCAACGCGCCCCCGCGCGCCAAAATCCACGGACTCTGACGAGTCCGCGCCCAAACCCACAGACCACGTCCTCACCCCACCAACTCACGAACCCAAGGAGAAACCCATGGCCGTTTACATGAAAGTCGTCGGCATCGACGGCGGCGTCACGCAGTCCTCGCACCCCAAGTGGATCCAGGTCAACTCGGTCGAAATGCCGGTCGTTCGTCCGGGCGTCAACACGACGCCGGGCAAGGTCGTCGACCGCCTGCGTTCCGCCGTCGACTTCGAGGACATCACGCTGCGCAAGGACGGCGACATCTCCAGCGGCCACTTGATGAAGTGGATGATCAACGGCGAAGCCAAGGAAGTGATCATCCACTTCTGCAAGGAGAAGGGTGACACGATCCTCGAGGTGAAGCTGCACAACACGCTGCTCACCAACTACCGCTACTCGATGCGCGCCGACGATCCGCTCGAGGAAGAGCTCAAGCTCGACTTCACCAAGGTGGAGATGATCTACACCAGCTACGACGCCAAGAACACCAAGATGAAGCCGTTCCCGGTCGGTTACGACCTGGCCACGGCGGCGGCGATGTGATGCAACCTCGGGCCCCGGATGCTGGCGTCGACACGGCGCGCGCTCCGGGGCCCGCCCCTTTCTGCGGCGGCGCTCAACCATGACCTCCTACATGTGGATCGACGGCCTGACGTCCGGCGACGCCGCGACGCCCAGTCCGGATTGGATCGTGGTCGATCGCTACGCCTTCGCTCTCGAGCGCGAACAGATCATCGTGGGCTCGGGCGAAGAGAACGACTCGCCGAAGAAGCCCGTGATCCGGCTCGCTTCCGTCGCCAAGGACGCCGATGCGCACACTGCCGCGCTGGCGCAATGGCACGTCGATCACCGCGAGCGGCGCTACAAAAAGGTCGTCATCGCCGAGTGCGACCTGGGCTTCGACCCGTTCCTGATGCTCACGCTCGAGAACGCGCTGCTCGTCGGCTACGCCATCGGCGCCTCGGCCCAACTCTCGAACGGCGACTCCGAGGAGCGCCTGACGTTCGAGTACACCAAGATCGAGTTCAAGTACCGCTCGATGGACGCGGCCTCGCGTTTCAATCGCTACAAGACCTTTCGCTACGACGACGCTCAGTCCTGAGCGCTTGCGCGCGCACCTGCACAACTCGAGCTCGACCCCATGCCCATCTACGCGAAGCTCGGAGACGGTTCCGTCAAAGGCGGCCTGACAGCCAAGGAGCACGAGGGCTGGTTCCCTGTGCAGCGCTTCGAGCTCGGCCAGGGAATGGTCATCGACACGCGCTCCGCCGTGCCGCTCGCCGGCGCGGAACCTGACGCGGACGCCGACGCCGAGCCGCCGACGAGCGCGTTCGCGGCCGCGCTGCGCGAGCGCGTCGCGAAGATGAAGTCGGGGACCAAGCGCCTGCACGGCGAACACGAGCTGTTCGGACCCGAGGCGAGCTTCACGAAAGCCGTCGACGGCGTCAGCCACGAGCTCATGGACTGGTCGAGCAAGGGCGACGCGCGCCGCATCCAGTTCGACCTGTGTGCGCCCGGCGGGCCGGCCGTGTTGTCGGTCGTGGTGAAGCTCGCGCGCGTGCAGAAGTACTCCTTCGAGGGCCCCTCGATCTCGACGCGCGGCGAAGCGAGCGAAACGGTCACGCTCAACTGGGAGCAGATCGAGATCAACACCTGGGAGCTGCAGCCCGACGGCAGCCGGCGCGGCCCCTACTCGTTCAGTTGGACGCGCCCCGCTCCACCGGTCGCGCGCACGGCCGTCGGCGACAGCGGTTGGCTCTCGCCCTTCGGCGACGGCGTCGGCGGCGACGCGTCGAGCGCAGCGTTCCTGGCGGCGCTCGAGGCCTCGGTCGGCTGCGACGCGCAGATCGACCAGTCGCCCGCGCTCGCCGACCCGGCCGCGAGCGGCCACGAACAGCTCGGCCGCGAGCTCAAGATCGGCAGCATCGGCGGGGTCGACTTCGCGCTCGAAGCGTTCACCGGCGACGAGGCGATGTCGCAGCTGTTCAAGTTCAAGCTCTCGCTCGTCGCCAACTCCGCCGTCACCGCCTCCGACATCATCGGCAAGGAAGTCTCGTTCTCGATCAAGGACGGCAGCGACGTCGAGAGCGCCAAGGCCAGCCCGGAACGACACTTCCACGGCATCGTGCGCCGCCTGCGCGCGACGGAATCCGGCTCGGGCGACGCGCGCCGTTTCGAAGCTGTCGTCGTGCCCAAACTGTGGCGGCTGACCAAACGCACCGACTGCCGCATCTTCCAGAACAAGACCGTGTCCGAGATCGTCAAGGCGGTCTGCACGTCGGCCGGTCTGCCGGCTTCGTACGTCGACACCTCCGCCATCGGCGACGCCGACGCGACGCTCGAGTACTGCGTGCAGTACCGCGAGAGCGACTACGACTTCGTGGTGCGGCTCCTCGAGCGGCAGGGCATCTTCTTCTTCTTCCGCCACACGTCCTCGGAGCACAAGTTCGTGCTCGCGGCTGCGACGAGCGCCTACCAGGACTGCGATCCCGCGCAGCTGCTGCTCTCCAGCGGCGCCAGCGAGAAGAAGCACGTCACGCGTTGGTCGAATGCGTGGGAGGTCGTGTCGAAGAAGGCCGTCGCCGACTCGCGCGACATCACCAAGGCCAACGCGCAGGCCCCGCTCACCGCGGAGCGCGCCAACAATTTGAGCCTCACCGGCACGGACGAGCTGGTGCAGTACGACTACCAGGGCAAGTACGGAACCAGCGCGCTGGGCACGAAGGTCGCAACCGCCAGCATCGAGGCCGAGGAGGCGACGCACGAGGTCGGCGCCGGCGAGAGCAGCTGCGATCAACTCGGCGTCGGCGCGAAGTTCGGTTTCGAGGCCGACGAGGGCCAGAGCGAAGCTTCGCAGTCGTTCGCGGTGGTCAAGATCCACCACTCGGCGGAGTCGCGCATCGACGCGACGGGCGCATCCGTGCTCTACACCAACCGCTTCACCGCGATCCCCGCCACGCGCATTTACCGCCCGCGCCGCCGCCGCGAGCGCCCGTTCCTGATCGGCACGCAGACCGCGGTGGTGGTCGCGCCCGACGGCGAAGAGATCCACACCGACGAGTTCGGTCGCATCAAGGTGCGCTTCCACTGGGACCGCGCCACGGATGTGAATCCCGAGCAGCGTTCGTGCTGGATTCGTGTGGCCCAGGGCCTCGCCGGAAACGGCTGGGGCGTGCTCGCGCTGCCGCGCAAGGACCAGGAAGTCGTCGTGACCTTCGTCGACGGCGACCCCGACCAGCCGCTCGTCGTCGGCGTCGTCTACAACGGCGAGAACAAACCGCGCGACCTTCCTGCGCAGAAGACGCAGACGGTGTTCCGCACGCGTTCGAGCAAGGAAGGCACCGCCGAGACCTTCCAGGAGCTGTCCTTCGACGACAAGAAGGGCGAGGAGAAGATCTTCTTCCACGGCGAGAAGGACTTCGAGCGCGTCGTGAAGAACGACGACAAGCTCACCGTCGGCAAGGACGACGTCGGCTCGCGCACGGTCGTGATCAACAAGGATTCGACCTTGACCGTCAACAAGGGCAACCGGCTCGAGACGATCAAGGAAGGCAACGACACGCTCACGATCGAGAAGGGCAACCGCACGATCGAAGTGAAGGCCGGCACGGAGACGGTCACGATCAAGGGCGATCGCACGGTGACGATCCAGAGCGGCAAGGACACGCTCGACATCACCAGCGGCGACTGGGCCGTGAAGGCCGGCGGCAAAGCCGAGATGGAGACCAGCGGCGCGTTCTCGATCAAGTCGAGCGGCGGCAAGGTCAGCATCGAGTCGCCGCAGACGATCGAGCTCACCGCCGGCAGCAGCAAGATCAAGGTCGGCGCGTCCGGCATCGTGATCGAGAGCCCCTCGATCAAGATCAACGGAAAGATGGAGACCAAGGTCACCGGCGCGATGGTCTCGGTCGAGGCCTCGGGCGTGATGAAGGCCAAGGGCTCGGCCGTGATGCTGGGCTGAGGAGACACGCACCATGGCCGCCACTCAACCCAAGTTTTCCGCTGCGCCCCTCGACAAGGTGCTCGAGGGGCTAGAGCTCAGCGAAGCGAGCGCTCCGCAACGCCGCGCCGGCGACGACGCGCGCGCACTGTTCGAGCGCCTCGCCGGCGCCGGACTGGCGATCGACGCGCTGAAGGTCGCCGCCGCCGCGCTGCCCAAACGCGAAGCCGTGTGGCTCGCGTTGCGTTGCGTGCAGTCGCTCGCGAACGACGCGACGCCGCCCGTACAACGCGCCGCGCTCGACGCCGCGCGTACCTGGGTCGACGAGCCGAACGACGAGCGGCGGCGCGCGACCAACGACGCCGCGGAAAAGGCCGGGCTCGACAAGCCGTTCGGCTGCGTCGCGCTCGCCGCGTACATGAGCGGCGGAAGCCTTGGCCCGCCGGACGTGCCGCCGATTCCGCCGGCGGAGTTCCTGTGCGGAGTCGCCAGCGGACTCGCGCTCGAGATCGCGCTGCGCCAAGTGCCGCGCGCCGAAACAGGCGCCGTCGAGAAGCGCTTCCTCGCGCTCGCGCGCGAAGTCGACCAGCAACGCGCTCCTTGGGACGCAGCTCCGGCGGCGGCCGCCGCGCCCGCGCCGACCGCAGCTCGCGCGCCGCGCCGCTAAGTCTCGCGCACTCCACGACGATGTTCTGCGCCTGCGCACAATCGATCGCCGCGCTGCCCGGGCTGTTCTCGCCGCTCCCCGCCAACGTTGCGGCGATGGGCTCGGTCAACGGCTCGGCCGGCGCGCAGGCCGCGCTCGGCGCCGCGCTCGCCGCTCAAGCAGCCGCCAACGCCGCCGTCACGGCCAACGTCGCCGTGCCCTTCAACGTCTCGGCGATGGCGTCGCTCACCGCGACCGCCAACGCAGTCGGCGCGTTGCGCTTGGGCCTGGGCATGAACGTCGCGGGCGGCAACTGCGTTCCGTCGCTCGAGCAGTTGATGCGCGCGCTCGAATCGGGCTTGCTCGCCAAGGCGCTCGGCAACCTGCCGATGAGCACGCTCTCGCCGCTGCAGGCGCTGGCGCAACTGGCGAGCGCGCTCGCGGCCGCCAACGCGATGGGCGTGGGACTGATGAGCGCCAACGCCGCGGCGCAACTCAACGCACAAGCGCAAGCGGCCGCCGCGGCCACGGCCGCGGCCAACGCCAACACGAGCGCCAGCGCAGCGGCGAGCGTGCAAGCCTTCGCGGCGCTGCAAGCCTCGCTGGCGGCGAACCTGGGAGTGAATCTCGGCGCAGCGGGCGGCGTGGGCATGCTCGGCGCCGCGCTCAACAACCTGCAATCCAACATGTCGGCGCTGAGCGCGCTCAACGGCTTGCTCAACGCCGCGCTGCTCTCGCAGACGCTGGCCCTGCTCAACGCGCTGTCGGCGATCCAGAGCGCACTCGCGCTCAACATGCTCACGCCTGGCGCGGGCGCGCTCGTGCAGTCGCGGCTGGCGAGCCTCTCGCGCTCGGTGAGTCCGAGCCTGTCGCGCAGCGTGTCGCGCTCGGCCTCGAGGTCGCTCTCCAAGAGCGCTTCGAAGGCCGCGAGCAAGGCGCTCAACCAAGCCGTCAGCCGCGCCTACAACGAGGGCCTGGGCAACGCGCTCTCCGGCGTGCCGATCCTTCCGCCTGCGACGCTGCTGCTCGCTTATCTGCTCAACAAGCTGCTCGGCCAACTCGGCGTGGGCATCCTGCAGCACTCGGCCTGCGGTCCGCTGTGCCTGATCAGCTCGATCTCGATGCCCTGCCCGTTCAAGCTCGCCAACTTCGCCGAGGGTTTCGCGCAGTCGGCGCAGCAACTCGCCGTGCCCACGATGCCGACGGTCGCGGTGAGCACGAGCAGCAGCGCGAGCGCGAGTGCGAGCGAGAGCTCGTCGGCGGGCGCGAGCAGCACGGCGGGCTCGAACGCAGGCGCGTCCGGTTCGCTCGACGCGCGCGCGCCGCTCGTCGGTGAGGGCGTGCAACTCAGCGGCGCCACGCCGCCCGTCGCACCCGCCGTCGCACCCGCCGTCCACTCACCGAACGCTGCGCCGCCCGCCAAACCGGCCTCGAAGCCGCCGCCTCCACCACCGCCGCCGAGCGCGCCGTTCGACAAGAAGTCCTCGTGGAAGAAGTGAACGAGGAAGCGCCGTGATCTGCATCTGCTACAAGCGCCAACAGGAGCTGCTCGCACGCTTCGCGTACCTGCCGAGCAACGTCGGCCCCGGCCTCGTCATTCCGCCCGGCCTGCTTTCCGCGCTGAACTCGCTCGGTTCCGCACTCGCGGGCGCCAACGCTGCGTTGTCCGTGCCGCTCGCGATGGGTGCGAACGCCGCAGCGAGTCCGGCAGCGCAAGCAGCGGCCGCAGCAGCGGCGAGCGGCAACGCGCAAGCTCAAGCGCTCGCGCAACTTGCCGCGGCCGCGAGCGCGGCGGCGTCGATGAACGCGGGACTGGGACTCAACATGCTCTCGCCGGGCGCGGGCGGCATGATCGGCAGCCTGTGGCCGATGATCGCGGAGTTGCTCAAACAACTCGCGTTGCTGCCGCTGCAGCTGCTCGCGAAGTTGCTCGAACTCGCCAAGCTCGGCGAACTGGTCGAGAAGCTCCAGGATCTGCTCGACGTCGATCTCGAGGCGCCCGACTGGGCCAAGGACGCGGCGAAGAAGGTCGGCGAAGCACTCGACGAAGCCAAGGACAACATCGCCAAGGCGCTCGCCGCGGCGCAGGAAGGGCTCGACGACGCAGCGAAAGCGGCGGGCGACGCGCTCGCGAAGTTGCTCGCGCAGTTGCAGGCGAACGCTCTCGCGCAAGCTGCGGCGCAGGCGAGCGCGATGGCGCAGGAGCAGGCGCTCGCTGCGGCGACCGCGGCCGCGCAGGTGGGCTTGGGCGTGAACGTCGCGCTGCCCGGCGGGATGGCGGCGCTCGCGCAGCAGCTCGCAACGATGGGCGCGACGGCGGGCGGCATGCCGTCGGCGCTCGATCCGCTAGCGATGGCCGCGCTGCTCGCCGCGATGCAGATGCTCGCGGCGATCGAAACGATCAAACGCACGCTCGGCATCGATCCTCTTGCGCCGGGCGCGGGCGCGGCGCTGAGTTCGTTGCTGAACTCGCTCGCGAGCGCGCTCTCGCAAGCGCTGCCGCTCACGGCGGCGCTCGCAGCCGTCCCCGCGGCGATGACCGCCGCGCTCGGCGGCGCGGCCGCAGCGGGCCTGGGCGGAAGCGGAGCGGCGGGCGCGGGCGCAGCAGCAGGCGCCGGCGCCGGAGCGAGCGCTGGCGCCGCTGCCGCAGCCGGTTTGTCCGCCGGCGGCGCAGCTTCGCCCTTGCTCGGACCGGCGCTGGCGCAAATGCTCGCCGGCGTGCCCGGTGTTCCGCTGCCCTGGCTGCTCGTCGCCGCCTTCGCCAAACAAGTCGAGTCGTGCTTCGGCATCCAACTGATCGCGCACGGACCGTGCGAGTGATGCGAGAATCGCGCCCATGACCAAACCCGCCGCACGCCTGGGCGACCAGGTGCTCCAAGACGGCCCGCACTGCCACGCGCCGATCCACCCTGCGGCCCCGGTGCCCGCTCCGGCGCCGCATCCGGCGTTGCCGCTCGCGATCGTCAAGGGCGCGCCGACGGTGCTGATCAACAACATGCCCGCGGCGCGCTCGGGCGACATGACCGGACCCTGCACGTTGCCCGGCTGCGTGCCCGGCGGGCCCGGCACGATCAGCGTGGGCTCGAGCACGGTGATGATCGCGAACATGCCGGCCGCGCGGGTCGGCGACATGACCGCACATTCGGCCTGCGTCGCGCCGATCCCCGGCCCGACGGGCAAGGTGCTGCCGCCGGGCAGCACGAACGTGCTGATCGCCTGAGCCGCGCCGATGCGCCGCGTCCATCTCGAAACGCTCGCGCCGCGCTGTCCGGTGTGCGAAGCGCCGTCGCCGCTGCGGCTCGAGCGCGTGCTGCGCGAAGAGCGCGAGCACGTGCTCGAAGGCTGGCTGAGCTGCACGAATCCGGCCTGTCAACGCGAGTTTCCGCTCGTCGACGGCGTTCCGCAGTTCGCGCGGGACCTGCGCGCGCACGTGAAGGCGCAGACGCTCGCCTTCCTCGGCCGCGACGAGCTCGACGAGCTCAGCGAAAGCTGGCTGGGCGACTGCAGCGGCCCGCAGTCGGAGTTCGACACGCTGCGCCAGCACCTGAGCCAGTACAGCTGGGACCACTGGGCCGAGTTCGATCCGCTCGAGAGCGAGCGCGATCCGGCGCCGGGTTCGATCGTTCGTGTGCTCAATGCGTTGTGGCGCCAAGTTGGCGCGCTGCCCGACGGTCCGCTGCTCGAGATCGGCTGCTCGGCCGGGCGGACGAGCTTCGAGCTCGCGCGCCGCAGCGAGCGACTCACGCTCGGCGTCGACCTGCACCAGGGCAAGCTGCGGCTGGCGCAGCGCGTGCTGCGCGACTCGCGCGTGCGCTACGCGCGCCGCCGCGTCGGCGTGACCTACGACCGCCGCGAGTTCACCGTGCCCACGCCGGCCGCCGACAAGCTCGACTTCTGGTCGGTCGACGCCGCACAGGCGCCCTTCGCCGACGGCAGTTTCGCCGCCGTGGTCGCGCTCAACGTGCTCGACAGCACGCACGCGCCGCTCGACCTGCTGCGCTCCTCCGCGCGGCTGCTCGCGCCGGGCGGCGCGCTGGTGCTCGCCTGCCCGTACGACTGGTCCACCGCGGCCGCGCCGCTCGAGCACTGGTTCGGCGGCCATTCGCAGCGCGGACCGAACGCCGGCGCGAGCGAACCGGTGCTGCGCTCGATGCTCGGCTGGAGCGGCGACGCGCAGCTCGCGCGCCTGGAACTGCAAAGCGAGCTCGACGGCCTGGAGTGGAACGTCCGCCTGCACGAGCGCAGCGTGATGCGCTACCGGCTGCACGGCGTGGTCGCGCGCCGGCGCTGAGTGCGCCACCGAGCGCGAATCGAGCGCTTAGTTCGCAGCGCGTCGCGAGCTACGCTCGGCGGCCTTGAAGTCGACGAGCGAGTCCCAAGGCGCGGGCAGCGACGCCCCCGAGTCCGTGCGCGGGCTCTTGAAGCACAGCTGGATCTACAGCCTCGCGCCGCTCTTCCAGCGCTTGCTCGCGATCGTGCTGATCCGGCTCTACACCCAGCGGCTTTCGCTGGGCGAGTTCGGCGTGCTCGAGATCGTGGATCTGTTGATCCTGATCGTGCCGCAGCTGGTCGGCATCAACCTGCTCAGCGGCCTCACGCGCTTCTACTTCGAGCACCAGGATCCGCAGCGCCGCGCCCAGGTCGTCAGCTCGGCGACGATCGCGCTCGCGGTGGCGTCGTTCGCCGTCGCCGGTCTCGCGCTCGCCGCGCGCGCGCCGCTGGTCGACTTGCTCTTCTCGCTCCCCGCCGGCGAGAGCGCACCCGATGGCCTGCTCGACGCGCTCGGGCTGGCGATCCTCATCGTGCCGTTCTCGATCTGCACGGCGAGCGGGCTGCGCTACCTGCAGATCCTCAAGCTCTCGCGCGCCTCGACCACGGTTCAACTCGTCAAGACGCTCGTCGAAGCCGCGCTCAAACTGTGGATGCTCTTCGGGCTCGAGTGGGGCGTGAGCGGCTTTCTCTTGAGCGTGCTCATCGGCGAGGTGCTGACCTCGCTGGGCTTCGCGCTGTGGATGGCGCGCACGCTGCGCACGGGCTTCGAGTGGAGCGTGTTCCGCCCGCTGTTCGCCTTCTCGCTGCCGCTGTTGCCGCTGGGACTCGCGCAACTTGGGCTGCATCAATTCGGCCGTCAGGTGCTCGAGCACTTCGGGCCGCAACAGCTCGTCGACGGCCCCGGCGCCAAGCTCGGCGTGACGCTCGCGCGCGAGTGGGTCGGCGTGTTCGGCCTGGGCTACAAGATCGCGTTCCTGATCCACACGGCGGTGCTGACGTCGTTCATGCAGATCTGGCAACCGCACGTGTTCTCGCTTCCCCGCGAACAGCGCGCGCGCGAGCTGGTGCGCTTGGGCAACTGGGCCTTCGCCGCGCTGTGCGCGATCTACATCCCGGCCGCGCTGTTCAGCCGCCAGGCCGTCGATCTGCTCGCCGGATCGCCCGAGTTCCGCGAGGCGTGGCGCGTCACTCCGATCATCGTTGTCGCGTACCTGTGCTACGGAAGCTACGCGCTGAGCCAAGTCGCGCTGCTCGCCGAGAAGCGCAACTGGTCGTTGCTCGCCGTCAACGTCGCCGCGCTCGCGCTCGGCGTCACGCTCGGCGTGACGCTCGTGCCGCGCTGGAGCGAACACGGCTACACCGCCGCAGCGCTCGCAACGCTGGGCTGTTTCGCGCCGCTCGCACTTGGCGCAGAACTGCTGGC
The DNA here is from genome assembly GCA_016795325.1 of Planctomycetota bacterium. Lineage (GTDB taxonomy): Bacteria > Planctomycetota > UBA1135 > UBA1135 > WYBT01. The sequence continues at coordinate 57,994 of JAEUHY010000064.1, read as the reverse complement.
GCGCGGAGCGAAGAGCCCCAGCCGCAGCTTCGGGCGCGCGCTCGCGCTGGTCGCAATCGTCGCTGCGACGACCGGGGCCGCGCTCGCGGTCGACGCCTGGCGCGATCCGCTCGAAGACGGGGCGCTCGCGACTGTGCTCGGCGCGAAAAGCGCGCTCGCACTTCTCTCGTACGGCGCGTTGTGGCGCATCGGGCTCGACGCCGACGGCCGAGCCGGCCTCGCGCGACTCGCTCGGGAGGCGCTCGCGCGCGTCGGGCTCAGAACTGGAAGTAGATGAAGGCCGGCGCCTGCAACGTGAGCGCGCAGAACACGAGCACGAGGCCGGCGTACAACGCGCCTTGCAGCGGCGCGGGCAACGCGGCGATGCGCTGACCGAAGCGCTCGATCTGAGCTTGCGAGCTGAAGTGCGCGACGAGCGCGAGCGCGAGCGCGGCGAAGTACCCCGCGGAGAGCTGCGTTCCGGCGCTGAAGCGCGCGAAACCCTGCAAGTACTCGCCCAGGTGCTCGAGCGAGGTGACGCGGAAGAGCAGCCAGCCGCCGAGCACGACGTGGAAGCACACGAGCCGGCGCCAGAGCAGCAGGCCGGCGCCAACTTGCTCGCGCGAATGGCGATCCGCCGAGCGCGCGAACATCAACCACGCGCCGTGGTACGCGCCCCAGAGCACGAAGTTCATGGCGGCGCCGTGCCACAGGCCGCCGAGCAACATCGTCGCCATCAAGTTGAACGACGTGCGCCCCTTCGCGCCGCGGTTGCCGCCGAGCGGGATGTAGAGGTAGTCGCGCAGCCAGGTGGAGAGCGAGATGTGCCAGCGCGTCCAGAACTCGCGCACGTTCTGCGCCAGGTACGGGCGGTTGAAGTTCTCGGGGAACTTGAAGCCCATCATGCGCGAGGCGCCGATGGCGACGTCGCTGTACCCGGAGAAGTCGTTGTAGATCTGGAACGCGTAGCCGCACAGCGCGAGGTACAGATCGAGCGAGGAGTACGACGCGGGACTGGCGAACACGGCGTCGACGCCGAAGTTCGCGAGCAGGTCCGCGAGCACGACCTTCTTGAACAGGCCGCGGAAGATGCGGAACAACCCTTCGCGGAAGTCCTCGGAGCTGATGCGACGTTCGCCGTGGAGTTGCGGCAGGAAGTCGACCGCGCGCACGATCGGACCGGCGACGAGCTGCGGGAAGAAGCTGACGAACAGCGCGAAACGCGCGAAGTCCTTCTCGGGCGCGATCTCGCGGCGGTAGATGTCGATCGTGTAGGAGAGCGACTGGAAGGTGTAGAACGAGATGCCGACCGGCAGCAGCACATCGAGCGGCTGGAACGGCAGCTCGCGGCCGAACAGCTGCAGCGAGTCGCGCGCGACGTCGAGGAAGAAGTTGAAGTACTTGAAGACGCCGAGCAGGCCGAGGTTCACGACCACCGAGATCGTCGCGAGCCGTTTGCGCTGCGCCGGATCGTGCGAGTCGTGCAGGCGCTGGCCGAGGAAGAAGTCGATCGCGGTCGAAAGCAGCAGGAGTCCTGCGTACTTCCAGTTCCACGACATGTAGAAGAAGTAGCTGGCGGCGAGCAGCCACAGCTCGCGCGGGCGCTCGCGCTTGAAGAGCGCGGCGTAGACCAGCAGCACGACCGGGAAGAACAGCGCGAATTCGGGCGCGTTGAAGTTCACCGCGGCGCCCCGTTCGTCAGGGCCGGCGCGCGCGCCAAGCCGTCCGCCATCAGGCGCGCGACTTCGGCGTGGCCTTCCTTCGTGAAGTGCCACATGTCGCGGAACAGCTCGGAGCGCCCGCTCAGAGCGGCGCTCACGTCGATGAGTTGCAACTGCTCGCGTTCGGCGACGGCGCGCAGCACGGCGTTGAAGCGCTCGACGCTGTCGAGCCAGCCGCGCAACGAGAGGAACACGTTGAAGCGCAGCAGGTTGAGCTCGTACTCCTGCGGCGTGCTGGCGAGAGTGTCGAGCGTGTACGCCGTGGCGAACGTGCACAGCACGGGCGTCGCGCCACTCGCGCGCGCGGCCGCGACGAGCTCGAGCACGCGTCCTTCGAACAGCAGCTCTCCCTCGCGACCGAGCGAGTCCACCAGCGGCCGCTGCGTCGCCACGCGCGACGTCGCCAGGCTCTTGAGGTGCTTGTAGATCGTCGTCGCTTCGACCTGCCGGCCGAGCCAGAGGCCCCACTGAAAACCCTCGTTCGGAGCAGCCGCCTTCGCGAGCGATTCGCTCGGCGGCGCGCTGCGTTGCGCCGCACTGCGCCAAGGGCGCGCGCCGAGCGTCGCCGACAACTTGTCGATGTCGTTCGACATCTGGTAGAGCACGACCACGCGCGGGTTGAACTCGCCGCCGCGCTCACGCAGTTCCGCGGCGTTGCTCGCCGTCGTGTGGCCCGCCGAACTCGCATTCAGCGCAACGCACTCGACTCCGCGCTCGCGCAAGAGTTCGACCGTAAGGTTGGGAAACACGTCGCGCACGGCCTGCTGCACGTCTTCGCCGTACGACGCCGAAGCGAACCACACGCGCGGCGCGCTCGTCGCAGCGCTCGTATCGAGCAGCGGCGAGCGGAACGGAAACTCGCGCGTCGGTCCGCTGGCGCCGCCGCCCGCCTCAGCGCTCTGCGGCGCGCCGAACAGCAGCGTGGGCCAGCCCAGGCGCTGCGCGCGGACCTCGAGCGCGACCTCGAGCGCCGCCGCCACGACGAGGATCCACAGCAGCGGGGCGAGGAGGCGCAGGGACATGGAGGAACGCGAAAACTAGCCCTGGCCGCCGCGACACGCCAGCGCGCGAGCACCGCGGGGAGGCTCGTCCGAACCGCTTCGGCGCGTCGCAAGCTCGACTTGAGCGTCGACGGTAGTCGTGGGGCAGCTGCTGGAAAGCCCCCGAAAAACCCGCCGTTCGCACCCGAAACGTCGTTGCTGCGAACGGGCGCAAACGCGAGGCGCGTGCGAACTGCTTCCGCAGCTCAGCGCAGCGCCGCCGCGCTTGGCGCGAGCGCTAGGAAACGCTGGTGGACCCTCGAATCGCCGCTCAATTCAGTATGAAAGGTCGCCACGCGCCGCCCCGCCCATTGCCACGCCCTGCGACGCGTCCAGGTGTGCAACGATGCGGAACGGCGCCGGGCGGGCAGTGCGTCCCACGACGGCGCTCGGCATGCCGGGGTCCCGGCGGTGCGACCCGCACGCAGATCACGCCCTCGGAGAAGAGCTCACCGTTGGACCAGCGAGCCTCGAATCGAGTGCGTCACTCGCCCGATTCTGTGGACCTGATCGGCAGGTCGGACAAGGCTGCGTCCCCATCGGCGTCGCGTCGAGCGGCCACTTGCGGAGTCGTCGCAGCAGGGTGGTCGACGAGCGTGGATGACTTCGTGTTCGCGTTCACGGAGTGCAGCGAGTCCAGCTTGCCGCGTGTCCACGCTTCGCCGACCACGGTTGGCGAGGAGCGGTCCAAAGAGAAGGGACCGACGCTGCGGACGAACCTGACCGGCCGACCGATGCGGACCTCTTCCGTGCATCCGAGCGTCGCTCGATGTGCGGAGGCAGCTTCGCTGCATCCCGCGTTGGCCAGCGTCAGCGCAAGAAGCTGGATCCCAGCGGCACGGCTCGCGTCGTTTCGGCCACGAGGTCCGCGATCCAGAGTTGGTGGTCGCGCTCGGAGTACTGCGCATCCTTCACGATCCACGCGATGTGCTCACCGTCCGGAGAAACGCGTGGTGCATACGGAACCCGGTGGTCGTAGAAGCGCTGAATCGACAGCTTCTGGTTGCTACCCGAACGCTGAAAGACAACTGCTTCACCGCTGCGCCCTGCTTCGCGGAAGGCGTCGACTCCGACGCTGCCCGCGGGAGTTACCTCCAACCACGAACAGTGAGACATCTGCACTCGTCCGTCGTAGTCCAGCACCAAGGAGCCCTCGCCCATTGGCCATCTATCGCAGAGAATTACCCCGAGTTCTTGGTGCCGGCCGCCTGCGACTAAGTCGGTCCCGGGCGCGCGAGCGTGGACGATGACCTCGGGTTTTCCGGTGAAGAGCCGAATGCGTCGCACGCCCTGCGGAATCCACGCAGACATCAAAAGAGATGGAGGCGCCGCGGAGTAGGTTTGCACCCACACGGAAGGACCGACGTCGCCGACGAGGACCTTGTCGGCAGTGCTGTTCGTCGTAACGCGCTCGGGCGCCTTCGAGCCGACCCTCAGAAAATAGACCTCGCTGGCAACTTCGCCATTGGCGACCTTGGGGCCTCCCTTGCGGGCTGAGAAGGCGATCACGGGCCCGAGTTCGGAGTCGGCCACTGCCAGTCCGTCGATGTCCCACTGAGGGGCCAACAACCGCTCCAGAACGTCGCCGGAGGCGGAGCACCTCACGAGCCCCAAATCGCTCCCAGAGACGAGCAGCGTGCCGTTGCGCTCCCAGGCAATCGAGTATTGCTGCGAACGGCCTCCGCACGACGACACGAATGCGGTCACGAGGAGCAAGAGCAACGACGCCACGTGCACCCACGGAATCTTGGACAGTCCACTTGCCGCGCAGCTTCTCTGGACAAGCGCGGCCCGCAATGCGGACGGCCCTGTCACAAAACTCGCTCTGGCGCCGGGGTCCGACATTGGGCGAAGTGTACGGCGCGAGCGTACTGGGCCAGGCTCAGTCCACGTCAGCTCACGACCGCCGCGCTTGGCGCAAGCTCCAGGAAGCGCTGGTGGACCCTCGAATCGCCGCTCAACTCGGGATGAAAGGTTGCCGCGAGCGCAGCCGGCCCCACGACCAGCACCGGGTCCGCGCCGTGGCGCGCGAGCACGCGCACGCCGGGGCCCACGCTCGCGATGCGCGGCGCGCGGATGAACACCGCGGGCAGCGGCGCGCCTTCGAACTCGAGCTCCGCGCGGAAGGAATCGACTTGGCGGCCGTAGGCATTGCGCTCGAGAGCGACATCGAGCAGCCCCAGGCGCGGCGGACGCGCGCCGTCGGTCGCGGCGCGCCCGATCAGGATCGCGCCCGCGCAGGTGCCGAACACAACCAGCTCCCCCGCCGCGTGGCGCGCGCGGAGGAGCTCCCACATTCCAAACAGCGTGAGCAGGTGGTGCAGCGTGGTCGACTCGCCGCCGGGCAGCACCAGGTGCGTGAGTTCGGCGAGCTCGCGCGGCGTGCGCACGGCGCGCGCGGCGACGCCGAGCGAACGCAGCACGTCGAGGTGCGGCTCGAAGCCGCCCTGCAGCGCGAGCACGCCGACCTGCATCACCAACCTCGCGTCGCGAGGCGCTCTTCGACCGCCATCGCGGCCGCGGACTGCCCGCGCATCGGCGCGCCGCTCTCGCGGCAGGCCTGCGCGACGATGTCCGGCTCGTTCCAGCGCGCGGTCGCCTTCACCACCGCGGCCGCCGTGCGCGCCGGATCGGCGGACTTGAAGATGCCGGAGCCCACGAACACGGCCTCGGCGCCGAGCGCCATCGCGAGCGCGGCGTCCGCGGGCGTGGCCACGCCGCCGGCGGCGAAGTTCGGCACCGGCAGCTTGCCGAGCTCGTGCACTTGCAGCACCAACTCGTACGGCGCGCGCAGCTCTTTCGCGATCGCCATCAGCTCCTCGCGCGGCGCCGAACGCACCATGCGGATCTCGCGGTTCACCAAGCGCAGGTGGCGCACGGCTTCGACGATGTCGCCCGTGCCGGCCTCGCCCTTGGTGCGGATCAACGCCGCGCCTTCGCCGATGCGGCGCAGCGCCTCCGCCAGGCACGTCGCGCCGCACACGAACGGCACGCGGAAGGCGCGCTTGTCGATGTGGTGCTCGCTGTCGGCGGGCGTGAGCACCTCGCTCTCGTCGATGAAGTCGACGCCCAGCTGCTCGAGCACGCGCGCTTCGACGAAGTGCCCGATGCGCGCCTTGGCCATCACCGGAATCGTGACCACGGCCTGGATCTCGAGCACCTTCTCGATCGCCGCCATGCGCGCGACGCCGCCCTCCTTGCGGATGTCGCTGGGCACGCGCTCGAGCGCCATGACCGCCGTCGCGCCCGCGCCCTCGGCGATGCGCGCCTGCTCGGCGTCGGTCACGTCCATGATCACCCCGCCGCACAACATGCGCGCGAGGCCGACGTTGACGTCCTGGGCAGCCTGGGGAGTCCGGGTAGGTGTCGTGGTGTTGAGCATCGATTGTCTCGCGCGTGGCGGCCGATTGTGTCGGCCTGGACCGCCAGGCGAGCGAAACAAACGCCGCCGCCGGGCCTGCAGAGCAAGATTGCGCCACAAATTGTCCGCATCAATGCTAGGCTTGCGAGCATGACAAACTGGCGCCCGGACCTCACAGGAGCGGACAGCCCGCTGTACCACGCCATCGCCCTCGCCTTGGTGCGAGACATTGAGTCCGGCGCCGTGCCGCCGGGCACGCGCCTGCCGACGCACCGGGCGCTGGCGCGCCGGCTCAACGTGAACGTCGGGACGATCACACGCGCCTACGCCGAGGTCGCGCGACGCGGCCTGATCGACGGCGAGGTTGGGCGCGGAAGCTACGTGCGCGACCCGATGGCGCGCTCGGCGCGCGCCGCGGCGCCGCTCAGCGTGCCCGAGGGCATGCTCGACCTCGCATTCAACCTGCCGAGCGGCGGGCCGAGCCCGGAGGAACAAGCTGCGGCGCTCAAAGCGCTCGCGCAGAGCCGCACGCTGCACGCCGCGAGCAGCGGCTACTCGATCGGCGGCACGCTCGAGCAGCGCCAGAGCGCGACGAAGTGGCTCGCGCGCGGCGGCATGACGGTCGACCCCGAGCGTGTGCTCGTCACCGGCGGCGCGCAGCTCGCGCTCGCCGTCGCGCTCGCGACCTGTGCGCAGCCGGGCGACACGATCCTGGCCGAGTCGCTCACCTACGCCGGGCTCAAATCGCAGGCGCAGCTGCTCGGCATCCGCGTGCAACCGATCGAGTTCGACTCTGGCGGCATCGTCGCCGAGGAGCTCGAAAACGCCTGCCGCACCGGCTCGGTCAAGGCCGTCTACTGCCAGCCCAACGCGCAGAATCCGATCGGCACGTCGCTCTCGAACGAGCGCCGGCGCGCGATCGCCGAGGCCGCGCGGCGCTGCGAGCTCTCGATCCTCGAAGACGACACCTACAGCTACATGGCCGCGGACGGCGCGCGGCCGATCGCGACCTTTGCGCCCGAGCGCACGCTGTACCTCACGACGCTGACCAAGTGCCTGCTCGCCGGCCTGCGCGTCGGCTACCTCGTCACGCCCGAGGGCAACGAAGCGACGCACGAGCGCGCGCTCATGAACTCCGGCGCCCTGGGCGCAATGCCGGCCACGATCTCGGTCGAGCTCGCCTCGCACTGGATCGAGAGCGGCGTCGCCGACCGCGCGGCCACGGCCAAGCGCGACGAAGCGCGCGCGCGCCAGCAACTCGCGCGCAAGCTGCTCGGCGAGTTCGAGTCCCCCACCTGCCCCGACAGCCCGCACCTGTGGCTGCCGCTGCCCGAGCCCTGGCGCGCCTCGGACTTCGTCGCCCGCGCGCGCCGCGCCGGCATCGCCGTTTCGAGCCCCGAAGCCTTCGCCATCGGCCGCGCCGCCGCGCCGCACGCCGTACGCATCTGCCTCGCCACGCCGGCCACGCGCGAAGAACTCGCGAGCGGCCTGCAACGGCTCGCCGCACTGCTGGCCAGCCGCCCGTCGCCGACGGCGGCGGTGGTGTAGCGGCGCGCAAAGCGCGTCACACGCCCACGGTCGAGTCGAGGTCCTGGCGGAAGTCGGTGAGCTGGCCGCCGGTCACTCCTGGTCCCGCAGTCTGGCGGGAGTTGGGAGGTGATGGCCGTGGTTCCGGAGGCTACGCCAACTCGGAAGCTGTGGCGTTGAGCGCCCACATGTGCGTGGTGACGACGCGCGAACGGCTCGTGGACCTCGAGAACGCGAAACGGCCGGCGGCGCGGCATCGCGATCTCGACCGAGGCTCCCGCCTCGCCGTCGCCCCGCCGGCTTCACAGGCGTCGTGATGGGTCTCGTCCGGCGCCGAGGCGGGTGTTGGCGGAGGTTGATGAAGCGCGGGCTCGCGGCGTGCGGAGCTCAATCCGTGAGGCGCTTGGTCAGGTCGGAGAGGGCGCTCTCGAACTCTGCACGCCGGGTGGGATCTTCGATGTGCTCCGCGCGCCAAACGACGGTGGTGGCTCCGATCGTGTGCACACACACGAGCACGAACTCGAGCTTGGGGAAGATCCGCGGGCGCGGACCGTGGAGCGGATCGAACTTCCAACGATCGAATCGCGAGGGTTCGTCCGCCACGAGCAGGCGAGTGTAGTAGCCGTCCTTCCGCTCGCCGTTGAGCTCGATGCTCCACTCCGACTCGTGCACTCTGCCCAGACCCTGTTCCTCGATCCACTGACCCACGATCTTGTACGCGCCGAGATGCCCCGTGCGGGACATGCACGTCCCCGTGTCCGGTCTTGCGGGTCGCCGATCCGGCGCCAACGCGCGATAGCCGTCCGAGACCATGGCGGAGGAGACGAGGGGAACTCCGAGGGTCGTGAACGAGGCCAAGATCACCGCGCGCCAATTGCTCTTGCCCCTGGCGGTTAGCAGCGCCGTTCCGGCCAGAATCCAGGCGATCCCGGCGATCAACGTCCAAGCCTTGTTGTTGAGCCGGTCGAGGTCGCTGTTCTCCCAGGCCCTCCAGTTGCTCGTCTGGCCCACCACGACGCGCTTGGGGCCGTAGGCGACCTCGACGGCGCGCTCGGTCTCAGGCTGCACGAGATCGAACGAAGCTGCGAAGCGATCGGGCGCCCAGTTGGTGGAGGTCGTCACCTCCCATGCGGCGACCGACCGCAGGGTCCACGCACCGAACCCGCAACCCAGCGCCACGGCGAAGAGCACCACGCGCACGAACCGGCGGCTCTCGTCGGTCTCCACGATGTCGCGGCGCAGGAACGCGAAGGCGGCCAGCGCCTGTGCTCCACCGTGGAGCGCCATGCCGCTCAGGCCGAAGCTGTAGGCGAACCTCCAGTACAAGACCCACAGGCCGACCGAGGCGGCGAGCCAGAGCGCGACGGTCCACACGACGCTCAGAGGCCGCGCTGGCGGACGTTCGGTGTCGGGCGTGCGCGGTGCGACGGGCGGGGCGCTCGCCTCCGGCCATGGCCGTTCCAGATCGGTGCGGACCTCGCTCGCGTGCTGGTAGCGCCGTTCGGGCGACGGCTCGAGGCTCTTCAACACGACTTCGTCGATGCGCACGTGGACCTTGACGTGCTTGGAAGGCGGCTCGAAACGTCCGCGCGGCAGCTCGCCGGTCAGCATCTCGTAGAACACGACGCCCAGTGAGTAGATGTCGGCACGATGGTCCACATCGCGCGGTCGGGACATCTGCTCGGGCGCCATGTAGTTCAGCGTGCCCATCACCACTTCGGTGGCCGTGCGCTCCGCCAGCGGCGCGTCGAGCACCTTCGCCAGGCCAAAGTCGGCGAGCTTCACGCGTCCGCTCGCGTCGATCAGCACATTCTCGGGCTTGATGTCGCGGTGCACGACGCCGACCGAGTGCGCGTATTCGAGCGCGTCGCATAGCTGCGGCACGATTCCCAAGGCCAATTCGGGCGACACGCGGCCGCCGTCGAGCAGGCCGCGCAGGTTTGCACCCTCGACGAACTCCATCAGCAAGTACCAGCGGTTGCCCGCGCGGCCGAAGTCGTACACACGCACGATGCCGGGATGGTCGAGCTTCGCCAGCGCACGCGCCTCGCGCAGGAAACGCTCCTCGAACCGGGCGTCGTCCTCGGCGCCTGGGGCGAGGATCTTGAGCGCGACCGTCCGGCCCAGCTGCACGTGCCGGGCCCGATAGACGCAACCCATGCCGCCCTGTCCGACGAGCGCTTCGAACTCGAGCTGCGGGAAGCCCGCTGCGAGCTGATCGATGGACGGAGGCTTCTCTCGGCTCGGCGCCGCCCCGGCCGAGGCCGCGCGGGCTGCCTCGAGCAGGCAACGGGGGCAGCCGGCCCGATCCGGAGTCAGGGTCGCACCACACCGGGTGCAGCGTTGGGTCGTGCTCATGGCGCGGGCTGGATAAGGAGCGTCCGACTGCTGTTACGAGATTTGTGGCTCATCTCGGCGCAGCCGAACGAAGCGTGCCGTTCTTGCCGCGGACGCCGGCGCCGCAGCTCATGGGGAGAGCGCCGCCAACAGGGCGTCGATCTCCGACTCGACGTCGGCCGGGTCCTGCACGATGTCCGCAACGGCCCGGCGCACGAGCTCCCCGTGGCGTTGACGCAGACGATGCAGCGCGACGCGCAGCGCACCTTCGTTCATCGACAACTCCGCGGCCAGCGCCGCGTACGCCGGCAGAGCCGCGTCGGCGCCCAGATAGGGACGCAGAGCCGCGAAGCGTCGGGAGTTTCCAGCACTTGCCTGCTCGGCTTCCAGCCGACCGAGCGCCTCGTCGAGGAGGCGAAGCGCGAACGCACGCTCGAACAGCGATTGTGGAGTCGCGTGCTCGATCGGCTCCGCCGCGAAGCGTCCCGAGGCCTCGTCGTCGATCGAGATGAGCGGGGCGCCGCCGCCGCGCTTGTCCGCCCGGTCGTGATCGCGAGCGTTGGCCATGAAGTTGCGCATGGCCGCCATCAGGAATGACCGAAAGCGCCCGCGCTCTGGGGCGACGCGCCAATCGCGCTTCTCGATCAGGCGCGCGAAAAACGCCTGAACCAGGTCCTGCGCATCCTCGTGCGACCAACCGTGACGTCGCACGAATCCGTACAGGGGATACCAGTAGGTGGAGCACAGCGTCTCGAGTGCCGCGCGCGCGTCCCGCTCCGGCGCCACCGCATCCAACACCAGGCTCCACTGCGTCGTCCGGAAGCCCGGCGCTGTCGAGACACGCTCCGCCATGTCGCCAGAATACGGTCGCAGGAGGGCGAGGGTCGCGTCACGTTCCTCGGCTCCGAAACGATCCTCCCGTTGTTTCCCGCCGGACTCCTCGCCGAGATTCGCGCGGGCTGTTACCCATGTGCCCGGTCAAGAGTGTTACCCATGTGTCCGGCTGCACAGGGCGGGTGACGCCGGGAGGATGCGGCATTCGTGCCAGCTCTCCGACCGTCTGACTCGTTTCCTGTCTGCCGTCCATCTCGACTGCCCTCCTTGCCAACGTGAGCGAGACACCTTCAAGCCTCCCGTTTAGTGTCGAGGGCCGAAGGATGCCTGCCGTTGTCGAACAGTCCCACTGAACTGTCGCGCGCCCCTCTCGGGGCGCTGACGCCGAGCCCGAGGTTGTCGTGGGTCCCAAGCGTCGTCAGTTCAGCGCCGAGTGCAAGGCTCGCATCGACGCCGAGGCCGACGCGAGCAAGGTCACGGCGAGACCGGCGCGCTGTTGCGTCGCGAGGCTCTCTAGTCTTCGCTGCTCACGGCGTGGCGCCCTGAGCTTCGCGCGCACGGCGTCGAGGGGCTCGCTCTGCGGCCCGTCGTCGGCGTCGACGTCCTCACGTGTCCGCACTGCGGTCGCCCACGCCGCCTCATCGCGCAGCTCACAGACCCAGTCGTCGTGCGCAAGATCCTCGCGCATCTCGGCCACCTGACCGAGCCTCCACGGCCGCGCGCTCACGCGAACAGCTCGACTTCGCCTGAGTCGCGCGTCCCTTACGCCAGCGAGCACGCTTCTCGCCCGGGACCCGCGCCAGCGAGTGGGCTCGGTCGTATCGAAAACGCCCGCGCCACCGAACCGGCGCGCCTCGCCACCCTCGAAACCCGACCCAACGAGCCCTGTTGGGGCCTTGGGACGCCACTTCACGGATCCGCCAGCCGCGGCGAACGTCCGTCTTGCGCTCGACCCCGACCGCCCCCGCGCGAAAGTCATCCGCTTGGATGTCCTATCCGCTGAGCTGCTGGCTTCGACGGAAAAGCGTCGGGTGGTGAGGCGCGCACAGGTCGCGGCCCAGCATCGCAGAGATCGAGAACAGGAGCTCCTCGGTCTAGCGCAGGGTCAGGTGCACCACGAGCCGCAACGTCAATGCCGTTTCGACGCCGAAGTCCGAGTACTTGCGCTGGCCGCCGCGCTTGCCGAAGCCAGCGAGCGTCCACATGCGTCGCGTCCGCGCTTCAGCGAATCCGTGACTCACCTCGCTGGACGAGGCCGCGGTCGTGGGCCGTCCAGCGCGGCACGCGGTGCGTCGGCGTCTACGCCGGTGCGCGCGAGAGTTCATCCGTTCACTCCCGTCGGGGTGCCCGGTCCGGCAACAAGCTGATGCTGCGATCTGGCTAGCGATGGCTCTGGACCCGGGCTTCATGCACCAGCGCCAACGCGAGGCACGCGCCTCGCGCGGGACATGCCTCCGCATTTCTGCAACTTCGAGCGCGCGGGCGGGGCAAATACGCCGACTTCCGGCCGTGTTCGCGCTGCTCGAATCCGAGCCGAAAGTCGCTTGCCGATCGAATCGCGCATGCGCCGTGCATGCCGTGCTCGTCAAGTCCGTTCTACCCTTCCACGCGACCAAGGTGTCCGTATGTTTTCCACTCTGCGTGTGCTGCGCGATCTCGCGCCGCTCGTGCTGCTGGCTTTCGCCGGCGATGCGTCAGCGCAATCTCAAGCCTTCCTTTCCCAGACCCACTACGTCACCAACGATGGTGCTGTTCAGAACATCACCGCGACGGCGCCGTTCGTCGTGACGCACGGGGGACATCTCCGCGCTACCGTGACGTTCGCAACGCCGCACTACGACTACACGTTGGGGCAGTTCATCACCCCGAATCTCGCCACGCTGTGGTCGGTGCGCAACTCCGACTTCGCGCCGCTCGGATCGAGCGAATGGCACGGAGACGACGAAAACCAGTCGGTGCTGCCGCTGATCTCCTTCGATCCGGCTACGGGCGTCGGGCAAGCTCAGTTGGACGTGCCTGTGGCCCAGAACATCGGGTCCAGTGCGTACCCCTCTCTGCCCAACGGCGGCGCGTTCGTGCTGTTCGTGCTCGGCGAGAAAGGCTCTCTCTCTCGCAACGCCTTGGGAGTCCCGATCAACTTCGACAACTACGCCATCCTGACTTTCAACACGGACTATCCCGAGATCCTCACCCTGGTCGACAACCAGTCGCCTGGGATCGGTGATCGCGTGCAGGTCACAATTCTCATGGCTGATCCCGCGCCAGTGGACATGTCGCTCAACATCGAAATGCTGGGGAGCGCGACGTTCCAACTCGACAACGGCGGACCGATCAATTCCTGGACGGTTACGATCCCCGCGGGAACAGTGGTCTACGCACTGGACACGGTCGCCAAGTCGGAAGGCTCCGCGTTCCCGCGCGTGACGCGCAGCGACGGCGTCAGCTCGGATGGCCCGTGGTGTCAGGTCGATCCCCACGACACGGAGGTCCAGTACGGCATCTCCGGCTTCACGGACTTCGGCGACGGAGACAACGACGCCGACACGACGGTCGAGGAGAACAAGCGTTGCGTGCCAGGCTCGTGCAGCCCGACCGGCGGGGACCGCAGCCTGAACTGCACGCGCCCGTTCGTCGAACTCGTCGAAGCGCCGATCAATCCCGACTGCAAGACCGGGAACGTGGGCATCGTCCGTGAGGGCGGCTGCCGAGAAGGCAACGAAGAGTGCATCAATCGTGAAGTGGACATGACGTGCCCGAAGTACGTGTACGCCGGCACGGAAGACCGCGATGCGGGTTCGGTCGAGGTAGGACTCAAGATCTCGGTCGAAGGCGAGATGAACTGGCTCATCGTTAAGGCCAAGACGACTGGTGAGTTCCACACCACGGTCATGAGCCCGATTACGCGGCGTTGCTGCAAGTACACGCCCGTCGCGGGCGAGACTGTCAACGTCAAAGTCAAGAGCTGCAACTAGCGCAAGGCGGCTCCGGCGCGCACTCGGCGCCGGAGCCAGTTCCCGTTCGACCGACCAGCACCTCTCCACGGCATTCGATCATGACCCCCTTGCTCACACTCACGGGCCTGCTTCTCGCAGTTGCCAGCGACCCCACAGACACGCATCTGCGGCAAGTGCGCGAAGAACTCGCGTTCCCTCACACAGCTTCCTATTGGGTGGAATACGACACTCGCTACGACGCACTCGAAGAGGATCAGGTGCGCGCCGCCCAGCGCCACTTCGAGGTCGCGCGCGAAGCCTGCACGATCCAAACCGGTGTGATCAATGGCGTTGTGCTGAGGAGACGCGCGGCAGGGAAGGTCCCGCCGTGCATCATGAACGCAGAGCCGGACAAACGCATTCGAACCTCGGAACGCCTGGACGTCGCGTGGCCGTGGTTCCGGCAGCAGACACGCGGCCAGGAAGGACACGACCTCGCGGACTGGACCGAGTGGCGGGTCTGGGATCCGAGCGGCCTCACCGTTTGGAACACCAGCGCCGGACGAACAGGTCCGGCTCAACGACTCACGCTGCCGGAAGTCTGGGACGCCGAGTACGGCGCCGTGATGCTCTTCGGCCGGCACTTCCGGCAGATCGGCGTCCTGCTCGAACAGGCCAGCAAGGAGCGACTTGTTCAGGCGCATGACAACGGATTCTCAGTCTCGATTTCGATGCTCGATCTCGAACTGCTGGACCAATTCAAGGACATGTACCTGCCAAACGGCGTCATGACAACGCCGGGATATGCAGAACTAGAGTACGACAACTATGGTGCGCGCCGGCAGCTTTCCGTGCGTTACCGCGACTGCCTGGATCAGGTCTGTGTCGGCGTTTCGCTCAGGTGGACGGGGGACGAACCGTTCCCCACGCAGTTGGAAGAGCGCTGGTTCGCACCCGGGGCGGACTGTACGTACCGAGTGCAGGTCGTCAACACGGCGCGAATCGAAGAAGCGGCGCCCACAGCCGAGTCGCTCTCCTGGATCGGCGAGGTCGGGCAGGAAGTTCACGATCGTCGCTTCGGGACATTCCAGAGCTACACAGCCGGCCCCGAGCGTCCGAGCGACGCTATGTTGGCCCTGCAGGCGGAGTCGCGGAACAAACAGACCACACGGGTCCCGCATACTCTCGCGAAACTGGAACTGATCGAGGGGGCGCGCCACTGGCGGATCGTCAGCCACGACCTCCCGTCCCATGCACCGGCGTCGGTGACTCGTCGAGCTCGGGTAGTGCTGGAGAACTTCAGCGACTCGATGCTTTCAATGGAGCCGCCCACGGCGACGTGCGGCGTGATCTCTCTCGGATTCGACCATCGGACGATCCTTGGACAGCAGGAGGGTGAGCTCGCCGTCGAATTCGAACTCAACGGCTCTGAAACCGAATCGATCGAGATAGCGTTCCCTTATTACGCCCAGCCCTACACGGAGCGGCTTCAGCTGAAACTTCGTTTCGCCGTGAAGGGTGTGGAGAGCGCCTTGACTCCCACCCTCCAAGGCCCGTTCCGGTGGGTCGAGGGCGAGCCTCTTCCCGCGGTGAACTGTGAGCTGAATGCGGACACATCGAACGGACTGACTCTCGACGTGTCCGCCCGCCCTCCGACAGCACGGTGGGCGGTGGTTCCCGATGGAAATCGTACCCGTCTGGAGCTCTCCGACATGCCCTCGTCGAACGTCTTCGGGGCGATCGTCGCGGAGGTGCAGGTTCGCGATTCGATCGACTCCGGAGAGGTGTCTTGCGGCACTGTCCTCTTGGACCGCGTGCCGAAGGCGTTCGCGGAAACGTGGCCGAGCACGGTGCTGACGACCTGCGGCGGGTTTCCGCGCCGGACCGAGTTTCACTTGCCGAGCATACCGATCCGCGGGGCAGAGCTCATCCAGGACGGCGGGGTCTCGCTCGGTCGGACGCTGGTGCAACTGTCCTGGGACGACGATCGGCTGACGATCGTCGAGCCCCAACCGTCCGGCACGCCGACCGCGCTCGCGCACTATCGGTTGCGAGTCGAGTGCGATCTCGGCGAAGTGCACCTGCTCGTGTATTCGGCGCCCGCAACGAACTGAGAACCGAGATGTCGGCGCGTGGGTCTCACAGTCAGGTCGGGTGAGAAGACCGACCTCCACACGCGAGTGACCGCCTCCGACAGCGGCGCTGGAGTCCATGTGAATGTCCGCATGCGTGACGTCGCCCCCGACGCGCGTGCATGCGAGGCGAGAACTCTCGGACTTTGGCGAACAGCCACCTGCAGCTTCCGCCGGCGACGTACGTCGCCGGCGGAAGCTGGTCGACTCGAGCGCCGGGCCTCGATTCGTTATTGCCCAGAACCCAGGCCTGAATCACTCGGTCGGCGTCGGGCGGGTCCTCGAACCAGTTGGTGTTGAGGCGCTCGTCGCGTAGCCGCCCGTTGAAGAACTCGATGAAGCCTCCTACGTCTTGCGGCCTGGCAGGATGAAGCCCAGCGCGACACCGCGCTGGTAAGCCCGCGCGTCGAAGTGGTCGCTCGTGAACTCGGCCCCGTTGTCGCAGATGATCCTCTGCGGCTTGCTGTGAGCCGCGATGGCGCGCTCCACCGCATCGATGACTCGGGCGGGGCTGAGGGATCGGCGCACGATCAGCACAAGACACTCGTGCGTGTGCGCGTCGATTGCCGTGAGCCCGCGGAGCGACCGCTCGTCGCGTGTTCTGTCGTGGACGGAGTCGATGGCCCAGCGCTCACTGCCTGGCTGCGTCGGACTCGGCGGGACGCGCAGGTGGCTCGCGCGCGTGCGCGTCCATTTCTTGAGGATCACCAGCCCGAACTCTTGGGACAGGCGGTAGACCTTCGTCTTGTTCACAAGCGAGTCTGCGCGCACGAGCACGCGATTCAAGCGGATTACTCGAAGCGCGGACGTCCCTACGTCAGCTCGCGCAGCCGCTCGATCCGCGCGCTGCGGTCCGTCCCTTGACAACTCACGCCGCCGAGCACGCTCCTCGCCTGCAACCCGCGCCAGCGAGTTAGGTCCGGTCATATCCAAAGCGCCCGCACCACCGACCCAGCGAGCCTCGCCAGCCTCGCAACCTCGCTCACCGCTGCTCGAGCTGACCTCGGGAGGCCACTAGACGAATCGGCGCTCCGCGGCGTACCTCGGTCTCGCGGTCGACTCCGACCGCGTCCGGCCGAAGTCCTCCGCTTGGATGTCCTACCCGCCTCGCGGCCCACCGCCTGATCGGGGAGGTCGGGACTCGCATTGGCCTTGACCTGCTCCCATCCATGCGCATGCACGACCCCGAAGGCTGGCGCGGCGCGGGTCCGTGGCACGACGCCGCGTGGAGCATTCTCGAATCCGAGCGCTTCCGGCAACGCGGGATCTTCGATCCCGTCGCGGTGGGTGAATTGCTGGCAGCGCACGAAGCGGGCGCCAGGCTGAGCCAATCGATCGGCGTGATGGTCGGGGTCGAGTTGTGCTGTCGACAGGAACTCGACGGCGGCCGCGCCGAGGAGCGCGAAGAGGCGGCGCGGCCGACCGCGCCGGCTGCCGGCGGGGCGTGAACCTGGCTCCGTGGCCGCGCGGTTTGGTGACAGCTGTCGATGCCTACGACAGAGCGCTGAACCTGCAGGCTGGAGTCGGTTTGGATCCGGCCCGGTGCGGCCCCATTCGGGAATCCGATGGTTGTCGCCGGTTCACGCGAGGGCGCGCGCCCGCCAGCGCGGGAATCGGGTTAGCCTCGACTCCGACCCTGACGGAGCCTGGAACATGCTCGACGGACACGACGCACTGACGATCGGAGCGCAACAGCACATCCGGGCGACCACGAGCTCCACCGGAACGGCGCGCCTCTGGACAGGATCGCCGCAGCTGAGCGCCATCGCCGCCGGGATCGCCTTGATTGCCCTCCAGTCCCTCGCCGCAGCACAGGACCGCGTCGTGGGCCGCGGGGCCTGGGTCTTCGACAGCGCCCTGAATCACGAGCACTTCGCGGAATTGGATGCGGGAGGCCGCTTCAGCCTGGCGCGCCGCACCGACGGCTCGGTGCTGGCCTGGGGCGCCAACACGGACCACATCACCGACCTCCGATTCCCGCCCGCCGGACTGAGCTTCGTCGAGATGGCGGCCGGCCACTCCCACGTCACCGGTTTGCTGAGCAACGGTACGTTGATGGCCTGGGGCAGCAGCGTCTCCGGACAACTCAATGTGCCCGCACCGCCAGCCGGACTCAGCTTCGTCGAGGTCGGAGCCGGAGCTGATTTCAGTGTGGCGCGTCTGAGCAACGGGACGATCGTGCATTGGGGGGCCAACTCCTACGGGCAGGCCAACGTTCCACTCCTGCCGGCGGGCTCGAGGTACGTGGGGTTGAGCGCGGGCTTCGCCCACGCGCTGGCGCGGCGCAACGACGGATCCGCTGTCGCCTGGGGCCAAAACTCCTACGGCCAGTGCAATCTGCCCGCACTCCCCCCCGGGTTGAGCTTCGTGGAGTTGGCCGCGGGCAGGAATCATTCACTCTTGCGCCGAAGCGACGGCTTGGTCGTGGCCGTCGGGGACAACAGCCTCGGGCAATGCAATGTGCCCGCGCTGCCTCCGGGTATCAGCTACGCGGCAATTGACGCGGGCGACTACTCCAGCGTCGCGCTGCGCAGCGATGGCTCCGTCGTGGCCTGGGGCGACAACACCTACGGCCAGCGCAACGTGCCCGCGTTGCCGGCCGGCCTGACCTACGTGGCCGTATCGGCTGGCAGCTTGCATGTGCTCGCCACGCGCAGTGACGGCAGCTACGTCAGCTGGGGAAGCAACGGTTCCTTCCAGCGCAACGTCCCGGACATGCCGGCCGGCGTGGACATCGAGCAACTGGCCCAGGGCTACGAGCAACTGCTCCTACTGGGCAGCGATGGCCAGATTCGCACCAGCGGCGAGCTCTACAATGCTGGCTCGCTGAACGCCCCGGCCTTGCCCGCCGGCGCGACCTATGTGCAGATCGATGCGCGCCACGACACCTGCGTGGCGCTGCGCAGCGACGGCGAGATCGCGGCCTGGGGCACGAATCTGCCCGGCGGCAACAGTGCTCCGGCCTTGCCCGCCGGTCTGACCTACACCGAGGTCTCGGCCGGCTTCAAGCACGTCGTTGCGCTGCGCAGCGATGGTGCGGCGCTGGCGTGGGGCGACAATTTTGCGGGTCAGTGCAACGTGCCAGCTCCGCCGGCCGGACTGAGCTACGTCGAAGTGAGCGCTGGTGAATCCCACTCGGCCGCGCGGCTCAGCAACGGCACGATCGTGTGCTGGGGTTCCAACAGCTACGGGCAATGCAACGTGCCGGCTCTGCCGTCCGGGCTGAGCTACGTGCAAGTGGAGGCGGGCGATTCGTTCAACATCGCGCGTCGCAGCGACGGCTCGATGGTGGCCTGGGGACAGAACAATTTCCTCCAGAGTCTCCCGCCGGTACTGCCTGCGGGCACGAGCGTGGTCGACGTACGCGCCGGTGGTCAACACGGGACGGCGAAGCTCAGCGACGGCTCGGTGCTGGCCTGGGGGCGCGATTCCGAAGGCCAGAGCGAGATTGCCGGCGTGTCGCTGATCCCGCCGGCCGAGGGCCTGACAGCCGGCAAGTTCACTTCGGCGGTCCTCTCGCGGAAGTGCACCGCGGGCGTCGTGTACTGCACGGCGAAACTGAACTCGCTGGGCTGTCTGCCGGCGATCGGATCGAGCGGCCTGCCGAGCGCCGGCGCCACCTCCGGGTTCCTGCTGACCGGCTCGAACGTCCGCAATGGCAAGCCGGGCATGCTCCTGTACACCCTCGCGGGCCGTGCCGCTGTGCCCTTCCAGGGCGGAACGCTTTGTCTGAGCACGCCGATCCGACGCGGCACGGCTGTCAACTCGGGTGGCGCGCCACTTCCGGCCAACGACTGCTCGGGGGTCTACACGCTCGACATGAACGCGTTCGCATCCGGCGGACTCGGCGGCAATCCGGCGCCCGAGTTGAGGCAGGCCGGCAACGTGGTGCAGTGTCAGTGGTGGGGCCGCGATCCGGGATTCGCTCCGCCGAACGGCGTCACACTCACGGCGGGACTCGAGTACGTGGTCTGCCCTTGATGCACGTGCCGTCGTCAACTCACCGTTGACCGGCACGGCCCATCGCGCCGAATCGAACTTGTGCGGCCGACCGCGAGGTGGTCTGGAGCACGCTCCAGGAGTGCGGACTGTTCACACGGACCCGAGGCGGCTGCCTCGTCCCGACGCTCAAAGCGGAAGGAACATCGTGAACACCACACACTCCACCCCCGACAGCGCTCGAGAAGCTCACCGGTCAATCCCACCACTTGACGAGACGTAGGCCACCGCCCCGCCCAGGCACGCGTTCGGGGTTCTCGCGAGGGACAGGTGCTCAGCGGCCCGCCCACGGTGCTCAGCGCAGGCGGAGGACCCGCGCCGCCTCGGTGCGGTACCACTGCTGCTGCTCGGTGGTCTAGTTGGCGGCCATCCAGTCGATCGCGCGCCGCTACCAGTCCAGCGCGCGGTCGTCGTTCCCGCGGGCGTGCTCGGTCAGCGCCAGGCAGAGCCAGTTGATCGCGTCGCCCTCTCCCCGCAGCTCGTACTCCTTCTGCAGGGCCATCCATGTGCCGTCGTAGTCCTCGGAGCAATAGAGCGCCAGCCCGAGGGTGTTCCAGCGGTCCGCGAGGTCCTGGAGGTCGCCGAGCGAGGCCCGTGCCAGCTCCACCGCGTGCCCGAAGAGCATCCGCCGGGCAGAGGCCGCGATCGGATTCGGCGGTGGCTCCGTCGCCTCGATGCCTCCGACCAGTTTGAGGATCCGCCGCGCGAACAATTCCTACGGAGCGCCCCATTCGAAGGCCCATTGCTCCAGGAGCTCGCGCGCCTCCAGCATGGGGGCCTCGTCCCCGGTCGCGGCGCTGATCCGGACCCGTGGGCCCAACATGTACGCCCGTCCAGCCCAGCCGAAGTCGGCGCCCGTGCTCCAGGCGCTCCGCACCATCTCGGGAACCGGCTCGAGGTCTCCCCATCTCACGGCGAGGACTGTGAGGTAGAGCCAAGCGCGACGAAGCGCGCGCCAACAACTCGCGCGCAAGCTGCTCGGCGAGTTCGAGTCCCCCACCTGCCCCGACAGCCCGCACCTGTGGCTGCCGCTGCCCAAGCCTTGGCGCGCCTCGGACTTCGTCGCCCGCGCGCGCCGCGCCGGCATCGCCGTCTCAAGCCCCGAAGCCTTCGCCATCGGACGCGCCGCGGCGCCGCACGCCGTGCGCATCTGCCTCGCCACGCCGGCCACGCGCGAAGAACTCGCCAGCGGCCTGCAACGCCTGGCTGCGTTGCTCGCCAGCCGCCCGGCGCCGATGGCGGCGGTGGTGTAGCGGGGCGGGAAGTGACCCGCTGCTCGCGCGGGGCGCGGTCGTCCACGTTCCATGCTGGCCACGCGATCGGGGCGCGAGCTTCACGACGAATCGCTCCGATGCGATGGTCCTGCGCGTCTTGCCCTGAGCGCCTCGCCTTGGCTCGAGGCCAGTTCCGGACGCGACGAGGCTCGGGCGCCGACCGACTACACGCCCTGGTCGTACGCCGGCACGGGCACGTGCAGGTCGACGTCCTCGCCGAGGTTGGCGAGCGCGGCCAGCCAGAAGCGCGGCAATGGCAGCGGGACTGTGAGCACGATGCGGTGGAGACGTCGGCGCAGTTGTGCGTCGGCGCTTGCCAGCCCGTAGAGCTCGCGCCAAGCGTCGATCTCGCCGCGGTCGAGCAGCTGAGCGAGAAACTCGTCGCTCGCGAGTTCGACGCGAGAGCGATTCCACAGCGCGGCGGAGCGAGCGATGGCGTCGGTCTTCACGACGCACCGTCCATGACGACTCGGGCCAGCAATCGGGCGAAATGGCCGCCACGTGCCGCGAGGTGCTCCCACGAGTTCCAGGGCGCGCGCAAGCCGCGGTAGCTGCCCAGTTCGGCCTGCGCGCGATCGCCCGGCGACGCGTTGGCCAGACGTTCCGCGACCTCGGAGAGCACGGACGCGCCGTTCGGTTGGCGATAGAGCTCGTCGAAGCGCGCGAAGGCCGCGGGGATTCGCTCGTCGCCGAGCTTATCGAGGAGCACGACCGTGTCCAAGTAGTCCCGCACCGTGTGGCGCGTCGCCAGCAACCAGGCCTTGATGCGGGCCATCTCGGCCAAGGTCGGAACGCGCAGGCCCGCGATCACCTCGGTCTCGAGCGGCTCGGTCCGTCGCAGTTGGCGGATACCGGTCAAGACTCCGTCGAGACTGCCAAGGATGAGCACCGGTCGCTGCACGCGGCTCGTGCGCCAACCGGCGGCGGACTCGAGGTCGGCTAGCACTTCGTCGAAGCGCTCGCGCAGGTCTGCGAGCACATGGTCGCCGTCTTGGCTCCGACGGTGCCCGGCGTGGAGCGCAGCGGCTGTCCCGCCGACCAAGACTGCGCCATCCAGCAATCCCTGTAGATGCCGCTCAGCGCTCAGCAGTCGCTCCCACTCGGGGTCCGCACGTTCATCTACCACGCCGGAATTGTCAGTGGCGACGGCGCCGCACGCAAGTCGCGCCCGGATCCCTACACACCGCGGGCCGTCCGTTGTCGTTGATGCTGAACAGCGCCGTGTCGCGCAGGTGGTCGTCAAGAAGGAAGAAGTGGTTTCGCATCACGCCCTCGCGCACGCAGCCGAGCTCGAGCATCGCGCGCTGGCTCGGATCGTTGCCCGCTTCCGTTTCGAGCAACACTCGACGGCGCCCCCGATTGCTTGGGGTTGCCCGAGAATCGCGTCCGTCGTCGCCGCGGTGCTCGCTCCAATCGCCCTACGCTGATTCCGCCGGGATCAGCCGCAACCGCGAGCCTCGCCCGACAGTCCGTGGCGCAGCATGCCGCTGCGCAGCGAGTCCCACGTCCGTCGCCACCGCGAGCCCGAGCGCGGCGTGTTGCATCAAGCGTTGCTCACCCACCTCGAGACCTTCCTCGAGCGCGCCCGAGCTCCCGATTCGGGCCAGGGCCTGCCGCGTTTCGTCGAGCGCGAGCTGCGTCGCTATCTCGAGTGCGGCCTGCTCGCCCACGGCTTCGCGCGCGTGCACTGCTCGCGCTGCATGCGCGATGAGCTCGTCGCGTTTGCTTGCAAAGGCCGCGGCTTCTGCCCCTCCTGTTGCGGCAGACGCATGGCCGACACCGCCGCTCACCTCGTCGACCACGTGCTGCCCCAAGCCCCCGTGCGCCAGTGGGTGATCTCGTTTCCGTTCCGCATTCGCTTCCTGCTCGCGTCGAGTCCGCGAATGTGCGCCGCCATGCGCGGCATCTTCACGCGCACGCTGCTCCGTTGGCTGGAGCAACGCGCGCTTGCTGCCGCCGCCGAGGGATCTGCGCGCTCGCACTTGGGTGACTCCGAGCCCGCCGCACGCCGTGAGCCCCAGTTCGCCGCCCGCTCCGGCGCCGTGGTCTTCGCGCAGCGCTTTGGCAGCGCGCTCAACTTGAACCTGCACTTCCACGCGCTGCTGCTCGGGCTGCGCCTTCGTCTCGCCGAGCGAGCGCCTCGCGCCGAGTTTTCAGCCGAGCGCACGGCTCATCGATGCCGACGTCGCTGATCTGGTCGAGCAGCTCGCCCGGCGCATCACGCGCTACCTCGAGCGCCAGGGCCGCCTGCCGCGCGCGCTCGCGTCGGCCGACGCTGACCAGCCGGCCGAGCACGACGCTCCGCTCTTCGAACAACTGTGCGCCGCGTCGGTCCAAGGCGGCGCCGTGCTCGCGCCGGAGTCCTCGCGCTCCATCGCGCGTCTGGGCCAGCGCCGCCCGCCACGCCCGCCGCCGCTGCCCGGATCGCTCTGCGCCGACCGCAACGGCTTCTCGTTGCACGCGACAGTGCTCGTGCCCGCCGGCGAGCTCGAGCAGCTCGAGCACCTCTGCCGCTATGTGACTCGGCCGCCGATCGCTACGCAGCGCCTCGCGCTCGCACCGGACGGCCGCGTCGTCTACGGCCTCAAACGACATTGGCGCGACGGCACATCCGCCGTCTCCTTCGATCCTCTCACCTTCATCGAGCGGCTCGCCGCAATCGTGCCACCCCCGCGCGCCCATCAGCTCACCTACCAAGGCGTGCTGGCGCCGGCCTCCGCCTGGCGAGACCAGAGTCCTGCCCAAGCGCGCGCCGGTCCCCGCCGCCCACTCGCACGCAGCTTCCGCTCCCAACTCACCGACCGCGCCCAGCACCTCCGCCCGCTCGCGCTCGTCGCGCTCGACCTGGGCCGAGCTCCTGCGGCGCGTCTTCGCCGTCGACGTCCTCACCTGCCCACACTGCGGTGGCCCCCGCCGCCTGATCGCACAGCTGACCGACCCCATCGTCGTGCGCAAGATCCTCGCGCATCTCGGCCACTCGACCGAGCCTCCACGGCCCGCGCCAGCCCGCTCACGCGAACAGTTCGACTTCGCCTGAGCCGGCGCCCTTCACCACGTCGAGCCCGCTCCTCGCCCGCGATCTGCGCAAGCGAGTGGGCTCGGTCGTACCCAACGCGCCCGCACCACCGCCCCAGCGCGCGTCGAACGGCTCGACAGCCCGCCAACGAGCCCCGATCGGGGCGCTGGTGGCGACTCGACGGATCGCCCAGCCGCGGCGCACCTCCGTCGCGCGGTCGACGCCGATCACGTCCGGTCGAAGACATCCGCTTGGATGTTCGATGCGCGCGCCTTCGTTGCTCAGTCGCGAAGGGTGCGCGTGGCCAGCGAGCGCGGTCCGGCGCCGAGCGGCACGCTGGCGACGGTCGACCAGGGCGCGGGGAAGGCGCCGGTGTTCACGCCGCTCACGAGCTGCGCGTTCGGGCCGCTCTCGACGATGTGCAGGCTGTGGATGGAGACGTCGCGGCCCAGGCGAGCGATGCTCGCGCTGCCCGCGGGGGCCAGGTAGACGTCCGGTGCGGCTGTCGCCAGCGCTCCGGTGAGCGCGTTGCGCTGCACGGCCGAACTCTGAGCGCCGAGGGGCTGGTGCACGAGCAGGTCGATGAGTCCCAGGCTGTCCCCCAGTTCGGCCGGGTTGCGCGCCAGGAGTTGCGTCGGGCCGCCGCTGAAGTCTCGCTGCGAGCCGGTGGGAAGCAACGCGCCCGAGACCGCGTCGATCGCGAAGACCACGACGCGCGCGAGCTGGCTGTCGAGCACATTGGCGAAGCGGCCGTCGGGGCTGGTCCACAGATCGACCGGCCGCGGTAGCGAAGTCTCGAAGGAGCTGGTCAGCGTGAAGCCGGTGGGCAGGTTGATCGTGAGCGTCGTGACGCGCGCGGCGTTGGGCTGCACCACGAACAGGAAGCGCCCGAGACGGTCCGCGCGCAGCCGCGCATCGACCAGCGAGGTGGGAATGGTCTGGCCGCTGATGCCGTCGAGCTCGCCGTTGCTGTCGGAGACCGTGAAGGTCACGACGCGGCCGTTCTGATCGATCGCGTGCAGATGGCGGCCGCCGGGTGTGAGCGCGAGCGACAACGGCCGAGCACCGGGCGCGAGCGCCTCGGCTTCGAGCAAGCTCGTGGACATGTCGCTCTCCTGCAGGCTGTACACACCGATCGTCGCCGCGCCCCAGTTCGCCGTGTACACCACGGGCAGGCGCGGGTGCGCCGCCACATCGCGCGGAGTCGCGCCCGTCGCGACGGGCCCCTGAGCGGCGGGTTGCAGCGAAGCGGTCGAAGTCGCGCCGGAGCGCAACGCGAGCAGCGTCGAATCCCCGGCGCAGGCGACGAACACCTGCTGGGTCGAGATGAAGCTGGCGGCTCCGCGCAGCGGCACGATCGAGAGCGGCTGGGCGCGCGTGCGCACTCGGGCGCGGACGGTCATCTGCGGGGGCTGGCCACCGCCGATGCCCACTTGGATCAGCTCCGCGTTGTCTTCGTCGAGCACCCACAGCTCGTCGTACCGCAGTCCGAGCTGGACCTGCGACGGCGCCTGACCGACGGCGAACGTGCTCGAGCTCCCGGCGACGATCGCACCCTGTGGATTGAGTCGCCAGTGCTGCAGTCGAGCAGCGCTGCGATCGACGACGAGCAACTCGTCGGGGGCGCGATAGCGCACGTCGGTCAGTTGCTGTCCGACGTTGAAGGCCTGCGTCTGCACCAAGGCCGCCGCTCCGCCGGCGACCTGCGCGGGCGTCGAGATCGTCAACCTGCGAAGCGACCCGCTGAACGAGCTCGTGCTCTCGTTGTACACGCTTGTCGCGGCGAAGAAGCTCGCGCCGGGCTCGAAGTTGTCGAGCGCTGCGACGACCGTGGTCGGGCCCAGGTTCAGCGGCGCGCCGCGCAGCGCGAGGTTGGGCTCGAGGTCGTACACGCGCAGTTCGCCTGGCGCCGAGGAGCCCACGAGCACCAGCCCGCCGCCCGAGAACTCCAGCACCGAGGGTTCGAAAGGACCGGGTGCCTCAACCGCGCAGCACAGGTTGCCGTCGGGCGCGACGTCCCAGCGCCGCACGAAGTTGTTGCCGGCGGCGACGAGGTAGCGCCGGTCCGCGCTCACCCGCAAGCGTCGCACGGCGCCGACTTGGCCCAGGTCGACGCGCGACTCGAGCCGCCCGCTGAGCGGATCGCGGGCGCTGCGGTACAGATGCTGATCGTCACCCACGACGTACACCCAGCGCCCGTCGCTCGAAGCCGCGACCGCGCGCGGCCGCACCACCATCGGCAGCGAGTCGATCGGCGCGATCGTCGTTCCGCGCTCGTCGAATACATCCAACGTCGCGTCGAACGCGCTGGGGACGAGATACCCCCGCGTGGTGAGCCCGGGAACAACCTCGATCGCGACCGTCGCCTGGGTGCTGCCGATCGGATTGGTGGCCGTGACGGTGTACTGAACCAGACCGACGCCGCTGGTGGCGGCGCCGCTGATGCGTCCGGTGCTGGGGTCCAGGACCAGACCGGGCGGAAGCGCGGGCGCGATCGAGAACTGCTCGACAACGCCGCTCACCGTCGGCACCAGCGGCGTGAGCGGATCGCCGGCCTGTACGGTCGTCGCGCTCGGTGTGTAGCTCAGCGCGCTCGGCGCGATCGCGTCGAACACTTCGATCTGCACGTTGGCGAAGTGGTTGAAGTTCTCGTTGGAGAGCGCGCCCACGCTGTAGACGGTCTGGACCTGCGGCGTCGTCGGCGTGCCGGCGATCGTGCCCGTCTGCGTGTCGAACGTCAGTCCGGCGGGCAGCGCAACGTTCAGGAAGAACGACACAGGCGTGAAGCCCGACGCGACCGGGGTGTTGGGCTGGGCCGCAGCCGTGGCCCACAGCCGCATCTGCGGCGTCGTGTAGCTCAGCGACGACTGCGGCCGCGCTTGGCTCGTCGAGCCGCTGCCTTCACAGTCGGGGATGCAGCCAGCGGAGGAGAACGCGAGCAGCAGCGGGGCGAGATTGCGACGCAGGAATCGGCGGTGGTGCTTCATGGCGCTGGGGCGGAGCGCCGCCGAGCCCGACTCGGGCCCGGGGTCGCATCTGTCCCAGAGCTCGAAGGCGCGGGCTCGTCGCCCGCAACAGGCATTCTCGAAAATCGACGCGCAGCGCCGCCGTGCGGAGCGCGGTCGACCGGCCGCGTTCCGTAGCCGATGTCGAAGTCGAGCGCCTCGGAGAGGTGCAGCGGCGCGGCGCCGGCGGGGTCCCGCGTGAGGAAACGCGCGTGGACGTGCTGGCCGGTGAAGAGCGTCGAGCCGGAGCTGGTGGAGTGCGCGCTCTCGAACGCGCTGAACTCACGCGTGCCGGCGTCGCGACTCGTGCATCACTCCGATCGCGGAGGCCAGTACGCGAGCGTGTCGTGCCGTGCGCTGCTCGAGCAGCGCGGCATCGAGTGCAGCATGAGCCGAGCAGGCGATTGCTACGACAACGCGGTGATGGAGAGTTTCTTCGGCTCCTTCAAGCAGGAGTGGGCGCACCACCATCGCTGGCTCGGGCTCGCGGATGCGCGCGCAGGCGTCCACGACTACATCGAGGTCTTCTACAACCGCCAGCGACTGCACTCGTCGCTGGGGTACAAGACGCCGGCGGAAGTCGACCAGAACGCTGCGTGAGCCTTCCACAAGCTCTCCACAAGTTATGAGTCTCCTCCCCTGCACCCCACCTCCCGAGGGCTCCGCCCCCGGAACGCCGCGCTGCGCTTCAGCCAGCTCAGGCTGGCTTCGCGCGGCGCCCCCGCTGGGAAAGGGGCAACCCTTCCCCAGACCCCTTCCCCTCTGCACACTTCACTTCGTTACTACCTGAACCCCGGTGTCCGAGGAATTCAGGATGGCCAAGCACTCTCAGAACCACGTCCCGGGCGCGAGTGCAACCCGCGGTGGTCATTGGTCCTTTGGCTCCCCGAACTCGAAGGAACCCTGCCCTAGTTGCCCATCAGCGGATCGAATCCACCAAAGTCCGTGCCTCTTCCCGTCCAAATAGAGACCCTGCGTTAGCAGTTGACCGGACTCCTCGAAGGTCTTCCACTCACCCCAGCGCACTCCTTCGACGTAGCGCCCCAGCGCCTTCGTACTTCCGTTGTGGTGAAACTCTGACCAGTTCCCGTGGCGCTGACCATTCACCATGTCCCCGCTGGCGACCACGGCGCCTGACTCGCGGATGTCCACTCGTTGCGGCCGCCATTTCAGCAACTCGTTTCGGAGTTCCTCAATCTGGAGCTCGGCGGCGTGCAATCGGGCAGACTCCGTCGAGTCAGTTGAAACCGGGCTTCTCTGAACGTCCTCCGGAGGTGCAACTTGATCTGCCGCGGAATTCGACGGTCCGGCGTTGCGCGGGGAGCTGGGCTGATGAGCCGGCTGCGTTGATTCCGAACTGTATCCACCGATTCTCGTAGTCGAGGCCCACAAACAGGCGACGACCAGTCCGACGGCGACCAACAGCACTTTGGCGGCGCGCTTCACAACTAAGCTTGCCTCGCCAACTCAGGCGCAACGAAGCTCCACCGGCAGTCCTCCGTGACGAGGACTGGATCCACGCTGCCAAGACACGCCAGCTCTCGCGGTTTCGGAACGCGGCTGCTGCGGCGAGTGGTTGCAGAGTGGAGCGAGGCGAACAGACGGGAGATTCGACGCGCCTCAGCGTCAAGTTCTCCTGCAGCGACTTTTTCCCGGCGCGCCCGATCTGCGTGCTGGATGGCATGCATGTTTGCGAGGCTGAACGCAGACCTCTCGGCGGTCAATGGGCGCTCTCGCATTTCTTGAAGGTTCCGCCACCGCCGCGCGAACCTCACAAGCCCGGCTTACCGACGCCCGCGCTCAGCGCGGGAAGCCACTTGGCGGGTCGACGCCGACCGCCTGCGGCCGAAGTCATTCACTTGGATGTCCTCTCCGCGTGGTCGCTGGCGATCGCGGTGCAGGCTACGCTGTTCGCGGTGATGCACCTGACACGTGGCTACGTTCCGCGGCACTTCGCGTTCGGCTGTCGGGCCGGCTTCCTGCGTCGCACCGCGCGCGCGATGTGGCTGTGCATCCTGATGCACATGGCCGGGAATGCGTGCATCGTGCTGATCACGGGCGGCGTGCTGTGAGCCGCGCGGCTTCGTGCCGCGATTTGCGCAGGAGCCTGCGTTCGGTCAGCGCTGCCAGGTCGTCCAGGACGGCGGCAAGCGGAGTGATGTCGGCGCCACAGCGGCAGCGCCGGCGACGACGTCGACGGCGCCGACCGATAGCCATGCATCGGTGAGTGCACTCTCGCCGAACTGCGCCGCGAACGCGCGCTGGGCTTTGTGGTCACGCAGCGCCGCGGGTCGCACACGCACTTCGTAGCGGCCGGCGATCGCGCGTTCCGCACGCAGCACCCCGTGCTCGTCGGTGATGCTCTGGCAGAGCGCGTTGCTGGCGGAGAGTCGGCACTCGAGCTGCGCCGCCGGGGCGCCGTCCGGAGCCAGTAGCGCCAGCTGCAGCGGTCCGAGCTGCAAGTCGAGATCGATGCGTTGCGGCCCGGGACAGGTCACCGCGACGAGTGCGACCACTGGCTTGCCACCGATCGGATCGATCGTCGCCTCCAGTTCGCCGACCGCGGTGCGCAGCGCGAAACGGCCGCTGTCGTCGAGCGTGCCTTGGCTCTGGGTCCGGAACGGCCGGCCGCCCGCGCCGGCGTGCATTCCGATCGCGACGATGTTGCCGTCGCGCAGCAGCTGCCCGTCGAGGCGCACGTGCAGGTCGACATCGGCGACGGCGAGGGCCTGCACGTCGACGTCCTGCTGAAGTTCCTGACCGGCGGCGAGCTCGACGATCGCGGCTTCGTAGTCCGTGAACGTGAGCACCGTCAGGCGCCATTGCCCCGGCGGCAGGTCGCGCAGCTCGAAGCTGCCGTCGGCGGCGAGCGGGAACGGCGTCTCGTTGAAGCGCCGCAGCGAGCCCTGCTCGTTCCACAGCATGAGCCCGAGCGGGCGATCGCTCGCCGCGGGCGGCGCCAGGAGTTCGCGCACGACCTCGGTCGGCGCCAGGCGCCCGCGCCACGAAGCACCCCGCGGGACCTGCACGCGCAGGTCTTCCGCGGCATCGAGCCGCACGTGATCGACGAGGTGCAGTGGGCAACCGGCGCCGGACAGCCGCAGCGCCAAGTCGCCGACCGGCCCGCGCAGCAGCAGCGCACCGTCGGCGTCGGTCGTGCCCGCCTGCAGCACGAACGCCGTCGGCGGCCCGCTGAAATTGCACAGCTCGAGCGGCGTCGTCAGCGTGTCGCGGCGCAGCGGTTCGCCGAGTGCATCGAGCAACTCGACGGAGACGCCGGCCAGCGCGCGCTGTCCGTCGGTGACGACGAGGCGGCGCTCGCGCGCCGGCGCCAGCACGATGCGGACGACGCCGACCGGCGCATCGCCGAGCACGATCTGGCGCCACGGCGACGGTGCGAGGCGGGCATCCTCCGCTCGTACCAGCACGTGCCACTCGCCGCGCTCCGCGGGCAGCCATGCGACGCCTCCCGGCCAGCTGCGCACCGGCGCGTCGATCTCCATGCTGTGCCAAAGGCGTTGCTGCGTCCGCACGACGGCGAAGCGTTCGACCGGCGTGCCGCTGCGTCCGTCGACGACGTGCAGCTGCAGGCCCGGCGAACGCGTCAGCACGAGGCGCAGCTCACCCGGGTCGTCGCGTGTCCACGACACCTTCGCATGCTCGAAGCCGTCGGCGCTAACGGCCACTTCGCTCGTCGCATCGCGTCGCCGTGGATCCTGCTCGACGACGAAGCGGCCGCGCTCGTCGGTGCTGGCGCCATGGCCGTCCATCTGGACGTTCACGCCGGCGATCGGCTGGCCGGTCTCGTCGACGACCACACCGCGGCACGGCGGCGGCGCCGGCGCCACCACCAGGTCAAGCAGAGGCCTGTCGTCGTCGGCCGACAATTCCCACTGCGCTGGCGTCGGCGACAGCAGTTGGCGATTCGTGCAAAGCAGGGCGAACGGGCCGATCGGGAACCGTCCGCCGAACGCGAACGTGCCATCGGCGTCGCTGATGCGATCGGACCAGTCGATGTCGGCCCGCAACGGCCCCGCCTCGATGCGCAGTCGCGAAGCTCGGACACGTACGCCGGACTGCGGCAGGCCGCTGCCGTCGACGATGCGCCCATGCACTTGCACACCGCGCGGCAGCATCACGTCGCCGACATCGTCGACCAGGGCGCCTTGCCAGCTGCCGGCCATCCCGATCCGGCCATCGGCGCGGAAATCGATGCTCACGTAACCCTGGGGCGGCAACGCGACCTCGAACGCGAACGTGCCGTCGGCGGCACTGCGCAGCTGCTGCACGGTCTCAGGTCGGTTGTGCGGCGGCGCCGAGACCGCGACTTCGATGGCGACGTCGGCCAGCGGTGCGTTCGCTTCGTCGATGCAGCGGCCGCGCGTGCGCACCGAGTGCGACGCGGCGGGCGCCTCGACCGCTGCTGCCGCGGTGGTGGTGACGTCGACCGCGCGGCGGATGAGCGCCTCCTCGGCGAGCGGCGCGGCCAGCGCCGGTGACGGCGGCGGTGTGGACGCCGTGAGTGTCGTCTCCGGCGTTCCCGGGCGCAGCGTGAACACCCAGATCGCCGCGAGCAGCAGCGCCGCGAGCAGACTCGACCAACCCTTGATGCCCATGACGATTCCTGCTCCTGCCGCGGTTGCGGCGGCGGCGGCCGCGGGTTGTTCGATCCCGAGTGCTGCGAACAGACTGGCGCGCCAATCGCTGCCGCGATCGTCGTCGTAGCGTCGTCGCAGCAGCTTCAGCCCTCGCTGCAGCTGACTCTTCACCGTCGCCAGCGGCGTTGCCGTGCGGTCGGCGATCTGCTGCGGCGACAGGTCCTGGAAGTAGCGCAGCAACAGCGTGCTCTGGTACGGCTCGGGCACCGCCAGCAGCCGTTGGTGCAGTTCGGTGATCGCGGCCCGCTGTGCGGCGACGTCGAGCGGCGACGGGGCAGCCGCGGCGCCGGCGGCGGCGCTCGCGACGGCCTCTTCGCGCCAGCGCCGCCGCTGCTCGCCGCGCCGCCGCTTGCTGGCCATGTAGCGCAACATGCCGCTGAGCCACGGGAACAAGGAGCCGGTGTTCGCCGGCGGCCGCTGCAGCGTCGCAACCACGGCGTCCTGCACGAGGTCGTCGGCGTCCTGGCTGCCGACCAGCGCCACCGCCAAGCGGCGCAACGCGCGGGCATGGCGGAGCAGTTCGTCGTGGGCAGGCGAGTTCATGCTTGCCGTACAAGTACCCGCCGCTCTCGCCGAGGATGCAGGAATCCGCGCCAGTCGCCGCCTGCGCGTCGCCGCACGCCGCGGTCGTGTAGCCTCACGCGTCGTCCGAAGCGCTTCGCGCCGTGAGCGAAGCTCGGGACAGCACGTGAGCAGAGAATCGAGAGCAAAGCTGGGGCTGGGCATTGGCGCCCTGGTTGTCGGCGTCAGCCTCGGAGCCCTCAACTTCGTCTTCCTCCCGCGGCTCGATCTGTTCGTGCCCATCTGGGGACTTGGACTCATGCTCGCCATCGCTGCGGTCTTGGGATTCCTGCCAGCAGCGCTCGCCCTTGTCCTCGCGCGGCGCCGCGAGGTCCCCAGGCTCGTGCTGACCGCGCTGTGGGTCCTGCTCGGCCTCGGACCTGGAACACTCCTGGGCGCGTGGTGGCTTGACGCACGTCGGGAAGCTGCGTTGGAGTCGGCCGTCCAACACTGCGACGCCGTGCGCGGGCAAATCGAGTCTTTTCAACGCGCGCGCGGCCGCCTCCCGCGCTCACTGGACGAGTTGCCCAGCGGCACGCCGCGCCCGCTGCTGGTGCTCACGGGCGACGTGACTTACCACGCGACAGCCGAGCACTTCGAGTTCAGGATCAACACCTCGAGAGGACTCGGCTTCCACGGTCCGATCTTCGACAGCCGCACCGGCTCGTGGACTCGCTGAGCAGCGAGTCGACCTGCGAAACCTTCGCTTCGCCCCCACTGCTTGAACACCCAACAACAGCTCTACCTCGCCGCGAGCAGCGCGCTCGACGTGGCCCTCGCGGTGTGGATGCTGCGGCCCAGCGGCGGCAAGGTGACCTTGCCGCGTTGCGCCGCGGTGTCCGTCGCGAGCGTGTTGTTCGCGGTCGTGAAGTTGCCGCTCGCCGCGCTCGTGACGACGAGTTTGTTCTTCGCGATCAGCCTGGCTTACGTCGACATCGTGGTCGTGGCGCCGCTCGCCGCGTCGATCGTGCTCGCGCGCGCCGGCAGCGCGGGCGTCACACGCGCCGCGAAGCTGCTCCTGTGGAGCATGGCGCTCGTGCCGCCGCTGGTGGGCGTGTACGCGAGCTTCATCGAGCCGTTCCGGCTGGTCGAGGAGCGCGTCGAGATCGTGTTGCCCGCCGACCGCGCGCCCTCCGAGCCGCTGCGCATCGCCGTGCTCGCCGACATCCAGTCGCGCAAGGTCGACGAGCACCTGCGCGACGCTGTGCGGCGCGCGCTGGCGTTCGAGCCGCACCTGATCGTGCTGCCGGGCGATCTCATCCAGGAGCACCCGGACGAGAACTACCTGCGCGTGATCGACGAGTTCCGCGCGTTGCTCGCGCCGCTCGAGGCGCCGCTGGGCGTGTACTTCTCGCTGGGCAACACGGACGCGCCGCATCTGGTCGGCCGCGTGTTCGAGGGCACGAACGTGCAGCTGCTCGAGAACCAGAGCGTCGAGCTCGCGTTCGGCGGCCGCCGCGTGCTCGTCGGCGGCGCCGGCTTCCGGCCCTTCGCGCCGCGCACGCGCGAATTCGTCGAGCGCTTCGACGAACGCGAAGACGACGAGCTGCGCATCCTCGTCGCCCACTATCCCGACATCGCGCTCGAACTCGACGACGAACCCGCACTCGACCTCATCATCGCCGGGCACACGCACGGCGGCCAAGTGCAGCTCCCGTCCTTCGGCGCGCCGCTCACGCTCAGCGGCGTGCCGCGGGCCGTCGGCTCGGGCGGTCTGCACGAGCTCGACGGCCGGCGCATCTACGTCTCGCGCGGCGTCGGTTGTGAGCGAGGCGCCGCGCCGCGCCTGCGCTTCCTGTGCCCGCCCGAGGTGTCGCTAATCACTTTGCGCGGGCCGTGACGGCTGCGGCCGCAGCGCTCAGAGCGAGCGCGTGCGCAGGTAGAAGTCGCGCTTCTTGTACTCGGCGTGCGAGTCGCGCTCGGCGAGCTCCTTCTCGTTCTTCGGCGGCGGAACGATGACGTCGTCGCCCGGCTTCCAGTTCACGGGACATGCGACGGAGTGTTTGTCGGCGCACTGCAGGCCCTGCAGCA
Organism: Planctomycetota bacterium; assembly: GCA_016795325.1. Lineage (GTDB taxonomy): Bacteria > Planctomycetota > UBA1135 > UBA1135 > WYBT01. The sequence continues at coordinate 23,586 of JAEUHY010000064.1, read as the reverse complement.
AGCGCTTGATCTCATCGATGCTGCGGCCGACGTTCATCGGGTAGTACACCAGCGCGCGCACGACGCGCTTGGGGTCGATCACGAACACTGCGCGCACGGTCGCGGTCGCCGAGGTGTTCTCGTGCAGCATCCCGTAGAGCTTCGAGACGCGCATGTCGATGTCGGCGATCATCGGGTAGTCGATCGAGACGTTGAACAGGCCCTTCAAGTTCTCGCGCCAAGCCATGTGGCTGTGGATCGAGTCGATCGACAGGCCGATCAGCTGCGTGTCGAGCGCGGCGAACTCCGCGGAGCGCCGCGCGAATTCGGTGAGTTCGGTCGAGCACACCGGCGTGAAGTCGGCGGGGTGGCTGAAGAGGATCACCCACTTGCCCGCGGCCCAGGCGCCGAAGTTGAGCTCGCCTTGGGTCGTGTTGGCGGTGAAGTCCGGGGCTTGATCGCCGATGCGCGGAATGCCGTTGGTCATGGTCGAGAGTGCTCGCGGGTTGGGCGCGCGTTGGCGCGCGGAACGATGTGAACGAGAGGTTTCGCGAGCGTGCGAGTCTGGCTGCGCACCGGCGCTCGTCAAGTGGCGGACCGCGCGGAGGAACTCGGCGACGACAGCGCAGGACGCGCAGCGCTGGCGGCGCGTGTGCGGCTCGAGCAGCTGCTTCTCTCGCGCGGAAGCTGCGAGCGACGCGGGAAAGCGTTGAGCACGACGCCTGCAAGGTCAGTGGATCCTCGACCGGCAACGGGCCCCGGCAGCGCCGCTGCGTGCGCCATGAACAGCGCGCTGATTCGCCGTGACGGCGGCCGAGCCAGTCGCGCGTGATCCGCGACTCGCACGTTTCCGGCGCAGGCGTTGTCCCGCGCGCCGAAACCTCCAGCGCGGGAACGGACACGCGCAGTCGAAGCTCGGATCCCTCGGCTGCGCACGTCGTCGGCGGCGGCGCGTCGAGACTTGCGCGGCCGGCGGCACAGGCGCGCCGTGCGCCGCACTCAGGTCGAAGCGCGCGCGAGTTGCGCTGCGGTCGAGGGCCGCGCGGGAACTCGAACGCCACGGTTCCAGCGCACGGCGTGCGTCTACAACCAATCTCGGCCACCAACCTCGACCACCCACCTCGAGCGCCGCCCGCGCGCCCCGGCCAGCGCGGCTGCGCTGGAAAAGGTCCCTGAAGTCCAGCGCCGACGGACCGCCTCCACATCGAGCCGGCGCCGGCGGACCGAGCGGGAACGCTAGACTCGGGGCCCGACTCGAAGTCAATTCCACGCCAAATCACGCCATGAAGCACGTCCAACTCGCCACGCTTGCCGCCCTCACGCTCCTCGCCTCCTGCACGTCGACCGAAGTCCAGGCGCAATCTGCGCCTCGCGCCACGGACCAAGTCGCCGCCGTGACGCCGGCCGCCCCGGCCCGCAAGGGCGAAGTGTTCGGCAAGGCGCCCGCGAGCGCCCAGCCGGTCGCGGCCGCGGCCGTGATGACGAACGCCGCGAACTACGACGGAAAGACCGTGCTGCTCGAAGGCGCCGTCAAGGAAGTCTGCAAGGTCAAGGGCTGCTGGATGACGATGGCCGAGAGCGGCCAGACGATGCGCGTGACCTTCGAGAACTACGCCTTCTTCGTGCCCAAGGACTGCGCCGGCCGCAAGGTCGTGGTCGAGGGCAAGTTCGCCGTGAAGGAGACCTCGGTCGCCGACCTCAAGCACTACCTCGAGGACGCGGGCAAGCACGACGAAGCCGCCAAGGTGACCGAGCCCAAGCGCGAGCTGACGCTGGTCGCGACGGGCGTGCAGTTCGTCGAGGCCGCTGACGCCAAGTAGCGCGCCGATCGTACGGCGCCAGAGCAATTTGTCTCACGCCACCGGTGCGCGACGCGCACCGGTGGCGTGAGACAAATTGCTCTGGCGCCGTACGATCAGTCGCTGTCGCGCGAGCTCGCGAACACGCCCAGGTCCGCGAGCACCGCGAGCGTCAGTCCGACGGTGTACAGGCCGTCGACCGCGCCGTGCGAGTTGATCGTCCAGGCGTAGAAGATCGTCGAGAGCGGCAGGAACAGGAAGCCGAGGAACGGCCACACGGCGCTCTCGTACGCGCGCTCGAGGTACCCGTTGAGGTACATGAGCACAAGCACGCCGCGCGCGAGGATTCCGCCCAGGCATCCGAAGAGACAGCACACGGCTCGAAGAATACGCAGCGCGCCGGGAGAATTCGCGCTGGGTTGTACGGCGCCAGAGCAATTTGTCCCGCGCCGCCGGTGCGCGCGGCGCCTCGGCGGCGCGGAACAAATTGCTCTGGCGCCGTACAACCGGCCCCGTGCAACCGAGATTGCGCGCGGGCCGCTCGCTCAGCTGCCGAGCACCGCGGCCAGCTCGAGCACGAGCGCGTCGTAGGCCGCCTGCTGCTCGGGGTTCAGCGCGCTGACGTCCAGCGACGCGCCCTCGCGCGCCACGCCCTGCAAGTCGTAGAGCTGGTCAGCTTGCCCGACCCGGCGGATGAGCTTCCAGCGCGCGTCGCGCACCATCCACGCCTCGCTCGCGTAGGGCGGCGGCCCGTTGGGCGCGAAACGTTGATGGAAGATCGTCGTGCGCACGGGCGGCGCCGTCGGGCTCTCGAGCAGCGCCGTTAGACTGCGCCCGTCGATCGGCCGGTTGTCCCCCACGCCGGCGCGCACGTCGGTGCGCAGCAACTCCGCCACCGTGGGAAACACGTCGACCGCGTGCACGAGCGCGTCGCTCGTACGCCCGGGCTGAACAACCGTCGGCCCCGCGATGATCAGCGGCACGTTCACGCCGCCCTCGAACAGCGTGCCCTTGTTCTGGTTGTTCACCGACGGCGCCGTGATCGCCTCATTGGGCGTGCCGTTGTCGCCCAGCACGATGACCGTCGTGCGCGCGCGCACGTCCGGCGGCAGCGCCGCGAGCAAACGGCCCAGCTCCGTGTCGACGGCCTCGACCGCGGCCTTGTAGTGCGCGTTGGGCGTCAAATTGGGGTTGCCGGCCAGCGCCTGCGTGTGCAGCGCGGAGGGCGGCGCGTGGAAGGGCTGGTGCGGTGCGTTGAAGCCCAGGTACACGCACCACGGCTCGGGGCTCGCGGTGATGCGAGCGAGCGCGTCGTCGACCTGGTCGGTGGTCGCGTAGGTCGAACTCGACTGCACCGCGCCGTTCACGGTCTTGGTGTACTGCGCGAACGTGTCGCCGAACACGAGGTTGCCCAGCGTGCCGGCGAACCAGTCGAAACCCTGCAACGTGGCGTGGTCGAGATCGCCGACCGAGAGCGACCCCAGGTGCCACTTGCCGATCGCGGCGCTCGCCACCGGCGTCGGCGCGGCGTTGTCGAGCACCTCGGCGATGGTCACTTCGTCGAGCGCCAGCGCGGCCTCGTTCTGCCAGTGGTTGATCGGCTCGCCCAGTTGCGTGCGGAAGTTGTGCCGTCCCGTGAGGATCTGGGAGCGCGTCGGCGAGCAGGTCGGCGCCGCGTAGAAGCGCGTGAAGTACACGCCGGCGTCCGCGAGCGCGTCCAGCGTCGGCGTGGGCGGCGCGTCCGGATGGACGCCGCTGCGCGCGAACATGTCGGCGCCCCAGTCGTCGAGCACGACCACCAGCACGTTGCTGGGCGGCGTAGGCGCCGGGCCACTCGAACCTCCTCCGCCGCAGCCGGCGAGCAGTGCGCTCGCCACACCTGCGAGGAGCAACCATCCAGGGGCCGACCACGCGCAGGCGGCCCGATCTTGGCGGAGGTGGAAGGGCATGCGCAGCCGCTCGGACGCGACGAGCGCGCGGCGGACGAAGCTTCTTTTAGTGTACGCCCGTGGCGCTGCCAGGGGCGACCGGCCCGCTACATCAGGATGCGCTTCAAATAGCCGCGCAGCCGCTTGATGGCTTCGGTCTGCTCGGCGTTCAGGGGCTGGTCGAGCAGGTTGACTTGTTCGGCGTTCGATCCGCTCGCCAGGTCGAAGAACAGGTTGCCCGGACCGCCGCGGTCGACGTACTTCCAACGCGCGTCGCGGACCATGTACCCCGCCGAGGTGTACGGCGGAGGCCCGTTCGGCTCGAAGCGCTGCGCGTAGATGAATTCGCGCTCCGAGGGCGCCCACGGACGCTCGAGGTAGGGCAGGAGCGAGATGCCGTCGATGCCGTTCGTCGGGGTCGAGGCCAGGTACGGATCGATGCCGAGCGCATCCAGCGTCGTGTTGAACACGTCCACCCCCTGCACGAGCGCGTAGCAGCGACTTCCCGGGTACGCGACGCCCGCGCCGGAGACCAGGAACGGCACGCGCACGCCGCCCTCGAACAGCGTGCCCTTGGACTGGTTGGGGATGCCCGGCGGCAACACCGCATCGGTGACCGACCCGTTGTCGGCGAGGAAGATCACCGTCGTGTTCTCGCGCACTTCGGGCGCGATCGACTGCATGAGTCGCCCGATTTCGGTGTCCATCGCCTGCACTGCCGCGCGGTAGTGCTCCACCGGCGTCGCATCGGGCGGGCCCGAGAGGTTGTACGTGTGCAGGTTGGCCGGCGGCGCGTGGAACGGGATGTGCGCCGCGCTGAAGCCCAAGTACAGGAACCACGGCTCGGGCATGGCGCCGATGCGCGCGATGGCGTCGTCGACCTGGTCGGTGGTCGCGTAGGTGGTCGTGGTCGAGCTCACCCCGTTCACGACCTTGGTCCAGTTCGTGTACTCGCTGCCGAAGCTGAAATTGCCGAGGATTCCTGAGAAGTACGGGAAGCCCGACAGATTGGGATGCAGGGCGCCGCCGTTGTTGGCGGTGCCCAGATGCCACTTGCCCACCGCGGACATCGCCACCGGCGTGGGCGCGTGCTGCGCGATCAATTTGGGCAGCGTCGGCGTGGTGATCGGCAGCGACCAGGCGTTCTGCCACTCGTGGATCGGACGGCCGATCAGCGAGCGCACGGCGTAACGCCCGGTCATGATCCCCGCGCGCGTGGGCGAGCAGATCGGATCGGTGAAGGCGTTCATGAACGACACGCCTTCGGCGCACAGCTGATCGATGTTCGGCGTCGGCGCGGACGCGGGGTGCGAGCCGAACTGGTGGATCATGTCGATGCCGACATCGTCGGCGACGATCACGAGCACGTTGCGCGGCGCGTTGCCGGAACCCGCGTGTGCGTCGTTGAATTGGGCCGCGACGAAGCATGCGCCGAGCAGCGACCAGCGAACGGACGCGAACGAACGGGACACGGTGCGGAGCATTGCTTGGGGGGAGCGGTGGCGCGCGGGGGCGGGCGCGAACGTGTCGGCCCGGAACGAGATGATATCCGCAAGGTGCTCCGCACTGGGGGTGCGGCGTGAACTACAGCGCGCCGGATCCGTGGCCGAGCCAAACGCGCAGGACGCCGAGGCCCGCCGCGCCGACCAAAACGGCAGGGACGCTGGCGCGGCGCGTGAAGAGCAATCCCGCGGCGAGCGTGGCCACCGCGAAGGCCAGCAGGTCGAACTGCCGCAGACCTGAAGATGTTTCCGGGGCGAGCACCGCACGGCCCAGGCCGATGCCGAGGTCGAGCAGCAGGCCGGTCACGGCGGCCGTGATCGCGCCCAGCGCCGAAGCCAAGGCCTTCACCCCTCGAAGCCGTTCGACGAAAGGCGCCCCGACGAGCACCCACAGGAAGCAGGGCACGAACGTGACCCAGGTCGTGACCAGCGCGCCGAGCACGGCCGAAAGCCACGGATCGAGCGGCCCGGCGTGGCGCCAGGCGCCCACGTAACCCACGAACTGCAGCACCATGATCAGCGGGCCGGGCGTGCTCTCCGCCAGCCCCAATCCGTCGAGCATCTCCGCCGGCGTGAGCCAGCCGTACGTCGACACGGCCTGCTCCGCAACGTACGGCAGCACCGCGTAGGCGCCGCCGAAGGTCACGACCGCGGCTTGGCTGAAGAACAGGCCCTGGCGCGTGAGAGCGTGCTCGGGACCCAGCAGCGCCGCGGCGAGCGCCACAGGCGTCCACCAGAGCACGAGGCACACGAGCGTCACGCGCAACGCGCGTCGCCAGCTGCGTTCGCTCGCATCACGCTCGGGCAGGCTCGCGTCCGCCGCGACGTGCAGCTTCGCGGGCGCGAACCAACTCGGCGCGGCGCGCGCGCCCAGGCCTCCGATCAGGGCGGCGGCGAGCACCACCAGCGGAAACGGGACCTCGAGCAACGCGAACGCCGCCCAACCGGCGAGCGCGAGTGCGGCGAGGGCCGGCGTGCGCAGCGAGCGCGAGCCGATGCGCACGAGCGCGACGGCGATCAAGGCGAGCACCGCAGGCTGCAAGCCGTCGAACAGTCCGGCGACCCAGGCGAGGTCGCCGTGCGCGACGTACACCCACGAGAGTCCGAGCAAGATCGCGATCGAGGGCAGCACGAACAGCACGCCCGCGGCCAGGCCGCCTTTCATGCCGTGCAGCAACCAACCGACGTAGGTCGTGAGCTGCTGCGCCTCGGGTCCGGGCAGCAACATGCAGAAGTTCAGCGCGTGTGCGAACTGCGGCTCGGCGATCCAGCGCCGCCGCTGCACGACTTCCTCGTGCAGGATCGCGATCTGCCCCGCGGGGCCGCCGAAGCTGATCCAACCGAGCTTGAACCAGAAGGCCAAGGCCTCGCGAAACGTAGGTTGGGCTGCTGAGTTCATGCGCAGGTTCCAGCAGTACCATCACCGTTCGCGCGACCTGCACACAAGCGAAAAGCTGCGACCATGCTGATCAAACCGTACTACCTCACCTGCCTCGCGCACGCGTCGTACTTGATCGGAGACGAGCGCACCGGCACGGCCGCGGTGATCGACCCGCAGCGCGATGTCGACGCATACGTGCAGGACGCGCAGGCACGCGGCCTGCGCATCGCGCACGTGCTGCTCACCCACCTGCACGCGGACTTCGCCTCCGGGCACTTGGAGCTCGCCGCACGCTGCGGCGCGACGATCCACATCGGCGCCGCGGCGCGCACGGACTACGCCTCGCACGCCCTGCGCGACGGCGATGTGCTCGAGTTCGGCGACGTGCGCCTCGTCGCGCTCGCCACGCCCGGACACACGCCCGAGTCGACGACCTACGCGCTGTACGACCTCGCCGTCGACGCGCAGCGCCCGCACGCGCTGTTCACGGGCGACACGCTGTTCATCGGCGACATCGGCCGGCCCGACCTGCTCGTGTCGGTCGGCATGAGCGCCGAACAACTCGCATCGCTCGCCTACGACTCGCTGCGCAACAAGATCCTGCCGCTGCCCGACGAGACGCTCGTCTACCCCGCGCACGGCGCCGGCTCGGCGTGCGGCAAGAGCTTGAGCAAGGAGACGAGCTCGACGCTGGGGCTGCAAAAGCGCGTGAATTGGGCGCTGCAGCCGCTCTCGCGCGAAGCCTTCGTGCGCGAGCTGACCAGCGAGCAGCCCGCCGCGCCGGCGTACTTCGCCTTCGACGCGCGGCTCAACTCGCAACTCAAGCCGACGCTCGACGAGGCGCTCGCCCGCGCGCTCACGCCGCTCAGCCTCGAGCAGTTGCTCGAGCGCGAACGCGACGGCGCCGTCGTGCTCGACACGCGCGAGCCGGACGACTTCGCGCCGCGCCACCTGCGCGGCTCGACGAACATCGGGTTGTCCGGCAAGTACGCGCACTGGTGCGGCTCGTTGCTCGACCCGCGCCGAGCGCTCGTGCTGATCGCGCCGCGCGGCCGCGAGCGCGAGTCCGCCGTGCGCCTGGGCCGCATCGGCTTCGACAACGTGGTCGGCTTCCTGGCGGACGGCATCGACGCGCTCGCCGCGCGCCCGGACTTGCTGCGTGGACACGTGCGCATCGATCCGCACGAACTCGAGCAGCTGCTGCGCGGCGCACAGCCGCCGCTGGTGGTCGACGTGCGCGCCACGAACGAATGGAACGCGGGGCACATCGACGGCGCGCGCAACGAACCGCTGCCGCAGCTGCGCGAGCTCGCGCGCAATTTGCCGCGCGATCGCCAGCTGGTGATCCAGTGCCAAGGCGGCTACCGCTCGTCGATCGCGGCGTCGCTGCTCGAACAGGCCGGCTTCACGCAGCTGCTCGATCTGCGCGGCGGCTGGGCGGCGTGGGACGCGCACCGCCGGGCCGGCTCGCGCAGCTGAGCGACGCGCGCCGCGTGCGGCGCGACGTTCGCACGCTCACGGCCGCCACTGGTTCGCGCGCTCGTTGCGCTCCGCGCACTCCGCCGTTTTGGCGATCCGCGCGGCGCGTGTAGGCGCGCGCTTGGCCGCGCCGATCCACTCGAAAATGCCGCGTTTGGCGGAGGGCGGGAACGCCTCGAAGTTCGCGGTCGCGTGCGGCAGCGCGCGCAGCGCAGCGCGCAAGTCCTCCGGCAGTTCCAAACGCTCGACCGCGTCGAGCTTGCTCCACGATCCGTCGCGTTGCGCCGCGCGGATCTTGGCGAGCCCCGCCGGCGCCAGCGCGCCGAGTTCGCGCAGCCGCTCGACGCGCTCCTTGTTCAAGCGCGACCAGCCCGTGCCGGGCTTGCGCGGCGCGAACCACAACATGCTGCGCTGCTCGTCGAGTTTGCGCGGCAGGCTGTCGATCCAGCCGAAGCACAGCGCTTCTTCGACGCACGCGCCGTACTCCACGTGCGGGCCGCCGGAGCGCTTCTTGAACGTGATCAACCACACGCCCTCGGCGCGTTTGTGGTGCTTGGAGAGCCAACGCCGCCACTGGGCGCGCGTGCTGGCCTGGAACGAGTTCGGAGGTGCTTCCATGCGAGGAGCTGCAAAAGGCGCGTGCGCCGCCGCAGCGCCACGCAAGGTGAAGGCCCCGTCATGATGCGCGTGAGCGCTGCTGGTAGCATCCACGTTGCGCGTGTTTCGGTGCAGCAGAAGCAGAAGAAGACGCGCGGCGAAACGGCAGTAGGAACAGGAGGGGCTATGCGTTGTTTGGTGGTAGATGACGACCCGAAGTTGCGCGAGTACGTGCAGGCGGGCTTGAGCGAGTCGGGCTACGAAGTCGAGACCGCCGGCGATGGCGACGCCGCGCTCGCGGTGCTGGCGCAAACGCAGCGCAACTTCGACGTGATCCTGCTCGACGTGATGCTGCCCGTGCAGACCGGTTGGGAGCTGCTGGAGCAGATCCGCGAGATCGGACGCGAGACGCCGGTCATCTTCGTCACGGCGCGCGACACCGTGGAAGAACGCGTCAAGGGCCTGCGCCTGGGCGCCGACGACTACGTGATCAAGCCCTTCGCGTTCAGCGAGCTGCTGGCGCGCATCGAGGTCGTCGTGCGGCGGCGCAAGACGCTCGCGCCGGTCGAGATCCACGACGTCAAGCTCGACCTCGTCAGCCGCGCGGCGTTCCGCAGCGGGCGCAAGATCGACCTGAGCCCGCGCGAGTTCGACCTGCTCCTCGCGCTCACGCGCGCCGAGGGACGCACGCTGACGCGCGCCGATTTGCTGCGCGACGTGTGGGGCTTCGAGCGCGAGCCGGAGACCAACCTCGTCGACGTGCACATCGGCCGCCTGCGCCGCAAGCTCGACCGCCACGGCCCGGCGCTGATTGCGACCGTGCGCGGCGAGGGCTACCGCATCCCCGAGCAGGTCTGACGCTTCCGGCGCACCGTGTCCGCTCGCAACTGGTCGCTGTCGCGTCGTCTGACGCTGTGGTTCGTGCTCGGCACGACCGGCTTCGCGCTGACGATGGCGGCGGTGACGGCGGTGTACGTGTTCGACTCGATCGAGCACGAGCTCGACGTGCTCGCGGAAAATCGCGTCAAGGAACTGCGCGTGCGCCTGATCGGCGCGGGCGCGCCGAACGCCGAGGTCTTCGATCGGATCGCGAACGAGATCGCCAGCGCCAGCCCGGACCCACTCGCGTGGCGCGTGTGGAGCGTCGCCTGGGGCTGGGTCGAGCACGACTGCGGAGCGAAGGAGCTGCTCGGACCCGAGTTCGACAAGCCCGGCCCCAAGGACAGCACCGTGCGCTTCGAGGACGGCCGCCGCTGGCGCACCGAAGTGCTCCAGGACGATCTGCAAGTGGGCCTGTTGCTCGACGGTTCCGCGCGTTTCGAGCGACTGCGCTCCTTTCAGGCCTGGGCCGGAAGCGTACTCGTGGTGGCCGTCGCGGCGAGCTCGCTGGTGAGCTTCTTCCTGATGCGGCGCGCGTCGCGGCTGCTCAAGTCGGTGGCCGACAGCGCGCGCCGGGTGCGCGAGCCGGGCTCGCGCGTGGACGTCGACGTGACGCACGCGCCGGACGAGATTCGCGAGGTCGTCGACGCGCTGCACGAGTTGCTCGCCAACGTGCACGCCGCCACGGAGCGCCACCGCGTGCTGTACGCGAGCATGGCGCACGAGCTGCGGGCGCCGATCCAAAACCTGATGGGCGCGACCGAAGTGGCGCTGCTCTCGCGGCGCGACGGCGACGCGTACCGCAAGGTGCTGGTCTCCAACCTCGAGGAGCTGCGCGAGCTTGGCGACGCGATCGACAACCTGATGACGATCTGCGCGCCGCGCGACCCGCAGAAGGCAGCGCCGCTCGAGGAGTTCGACGTGGTCGACCAGGCGCGGCTGCGCCTGGAGCGCGAGGGCCTGCGCGCCGAACGCGCCGGCGTCGAGCTGCACATCGACGCCCACGGCGACACGCGCATGCGCGGCGACCGCGAGAGCGTGCTGCGCGCGCTGCGCAACCTCGTCGCCAACGCGATCGAGTGGAGCCCCAAGGGCGGCCAGGTGCAGGTCGAGATCGCCGGCACGGACTCCGGGATCGTGGCGGTCGTCGACGACTCCGGGCCCGGCGTGCCGCAGGCGCTGCGCGAGCGCATCTTCGATCCGTTCTACCGCGGACCGAGCGCGCACGGCCGGCGCGTCGGTTACGGGCTGGGCTTGGCGATCGTCAAGGACGCGGCGACGCGCCACGCCGGCCGCATCGAGATCGAGACCTCGCCGCTGGGCGGCGCGCGCTTTCGCCTGACGCTTCCGCGGCGGATCGAGAGCGCGCACGAAGTCCCCGCGGAGTGAGCTTCCGCGCCTGCGCGCGCGCGGCTACTCTCGCCCGCGCCATGACCGCGACCAAGCTCTCGAACCTCACGCGCGTCGCCGCGCTCGCCGCGCTGCTGCTCGGCGCCTGCCAAACTCCCGACTACGGCCGCCCGCTGCCTCCGGGCGCTCCCGCGCTGCTGCCGCTCGGCAAGGGCGAGATCCGCCCGCGCTTCGCCGAGACCTGGTACGAGCGCGACGAGCTTCTGCCCGCGCTCGAGCTGTCGCTCGAGTGGTTCGCACGTCCCTCCTCGCAGGAACACTTCCCCTGCGAAGGCATCACCCACGAGCGCGCGCGCGCGAGCTTGGTGCGCTTCAAGGAGTTGCTCCTGAGCGCGCGCGACGGCGACGAGTTCGATTCGCGCGTCACGCAGGAGTTCCAGATCTTCAAGAGCGCCGGTTGGAACGCCAAGGGCGGCGGCGTGTTGTTCACGGGCTACTGCACGCCGATCCTCGACGGCTCGCTCAGCGCCGACGCGACCTACAGGCACCCGCTGTACGCGCTGCCTCCCGACCTCGCCAAGGGCAAGAACGGCGAGATCCTCGGCCAAAAACAGGCCGACGGGACGGTCGCGCCCTACCCGACGCGCGCGGCGATCGAAGCCAGCGGGATGCTCAAGGGCAAGGGGCTCGAGCTCGTCTACCTGCGCGATCCGCTCGACGCGTTCATCGCGCACGTCAACGGCTCGGCGGTGATCCGCCTGCCCGATGGAACCGAGAAGCGCTTCGGTTACCACGGCAAGAACGGCCGCGAGTACCGCTCGCTCGGCAAGGCCCTGGTGCGCGACAAGCACATCGCGGCCAAGGACATCTCGCTCGCCGCGATCCGCGCCTGGGGCGAAAAGAATCCCGACCTGCTGCAGAAGTACATCGAAGAGGACGAGAGCTTCGTGTTCTTCCTGCCGATCGACGGACCGCCCAAGGGCAGCCTCAACGTCGACGTGACCGGCGGACGGACGCTCGCCACGGACAAGAGCCTGTTCCCGCGCGGCGGTTTGGTCTACGTCGACGTCAAGGCGCCGACGTCCGGCAAGTCGATCTACGTCTACGACCGCATGATGCTCGACCAGGACACGGGCGGCGCGATTCGCACCGCCGGGCGCGCCGACATCTACATCGGAGTGGGCGACGAAGCCGAACAGATCGCGGGCGGAACCAAGCACCCCGGCCAGATGTACTACCTGTTCCTGAAGTCCGATGCCGACGCCGCGCGCGGGCGCTGAGGCGGGAAGCGACCACCAACGCCATGAGCCACTACGAAGTCGTCAAGTACACCGTCGAGCCCGTCGAAGGCGACGATCAGATCGCCGTCGTGATCCACGCCTCGGACGGCAACAAGTGGGAGTACGGCATCCCCTTCAACCGCTCGAGCGGACGCTACCAGTTCAGCGAGATCGACGTGCTCGAAGCGGACTTCGGCGAGGAGTTCGCGCGCGAGCTGAGCGAGAAGGTCGAAGCCGCGGTGGCGGCGCAGTGCCGCTAGCGCGCTGATTCCGAAGCCGGGCGGAGATCTCGCTGGAGTCGGCGTTCCCGGCTAGGCGCGAGGGTTTCAGGCGACCTGAATAGGTCGCCGAACCGGAGCAACGCCGCGAGGCCAGCGAGTCACGCGACGAACGTCGCAAGCAGGACACTGGCTCAGCGCGTGCGGTAGTCGAGCCAGGGCGCGCGTTCCAGGCGCGCGTCGACTTCCTCCCAGGTCGGCGGAACCGCGTTGCGCGGCCAGCTGAAGCGCTCGAACTTGGCGCGCTCGAGCGCGCCCTGGCCGGCGCGGATCGCCGCGCGGTGCGTGGGCGAGCGCAGAAACTCCTCGACCGCGGCCTCGTCGCGCCAGATCGTCATCGTCCAGGCCTCCGAACCGAACAGGCGCTTGCGCCGCGAGTGCCCGATGTGGCCCGGCTGCGAGGCGAGGCTCTGAACCACGAGCTCGGAGTGCGTGTCGAAGGGCGCGCGGCGCGTGTTGTCGAGCTGCGCGTAGGTCACGACGACCACGACCTCGTCGTCGTCGTCCGGGAGCGTCACGCCGGCGTCGCGCGAGTAACCCGGGCCGCGAAAGCCGGTCGAGATCTGGCAGCCGGGCAGCAGCGCGGCAGCAGCGAGCGCGGCGAGCAGGCCGGCGGCGATCCAGGGGAGAGGGCGGGCGAAACGCATCGAGAGGACTGGGGAACAGCGCGGAAAGCTGGGCGTTTCGGCCGCATTCGGGCGCGTTGCCCCGCGGGCGTTCGGCCGCGGCCCCCGGGCGGATTCAATCCGCTTGCCCCAAAGCTCGGAACGCGCGTCCTCGGGGCTCAGGTGGACGCGAGCACGTGTCGATGCACATGGAGCGGTCTCCCCGGCCGCCCCCGCACACCCATGGGCCTCCTCGGCTGGATCAAGACCAAGCTCTTCCCCGCGCCCGCGCTCGTCAGCGTGGCTGCGCCGCAGCCCGCCGCAGCGGCGCGCGCGCCGCGAGAGCGTTCGGCAGCGCGTCCCGCCGATGCCCCGCTGCCCGAGCGAGCGCCGCCGTCGACGGCGTCGCGCGCGGCGCTGCTCCGCGCTCGCGTCGGACAGCTCGACGGCGACGAGCACCTGACCGGTCAGCTCGACAATCCCGAGAGCGACCTGCTCGAGCGGCTGCGTCAGCGCATCGAAAGCGGCGAGCTCGACATCCCGCTGCTGCCGCCGACGAGCGTGACCGCGCTCGAAGTCGCCAACCGGCCCTCGGTCGATGTGCACCAGCTCGTGCAGACCATCGCGCGCGACCCGCTGATCACCAGCGAACTGCTGCGCATCGCGAATTCGGCGCTGTACGCCACGCAGAACGAGGCCAGCTCGCTGCAGCAGGCGATCATGCGCATCGGACTCAAGGCCGTGCGCAACGTCGTGTTCAGTGCGGCGATGAAGAGTTCGCTCAGCAACGCCCGCCGACTCAACGAGTACGCCGAAGAGGTCTGGCGCCAGTCGCAGTCGGTCGCCGCCGTCGCGCGCAAGCTCGGCGCCTCGACGGGCTTCGAGCGCGAGCAGGCCTATCTGATCGGGCTGCTGCACGACATCGGCAAGATCGTGCTGCTCGGCATGCTGCAGCGTGAGATGCGCGACATGAGTCGGCTCTCGCCAGCGCTCGTCGGACGCACCTTCCGGCTCTTCCACGAGAGCGCGGGCGGCGCCATCGCGGCGCAGTGGAAGCTGCCGATCGAGATCGTGTCCGTCGCCTCGCAGCACCACGACTTCGCGAGCAACGAGGACTACCCGCGCGCCGCCGCGCTGGCCAAGCTCGCGCACGAGATCGACCTGCGGCTGTCGCTGCGCGACGAAGGCGGCGTGCGCATGCTCGTCGAGTCCCCGGCGCTCGAGTTCCTCGGAATCCGCGACGAAACCGCGCGTTGGCAGCTGATCGAAGCTGCGCGCGAAGAGTGGGAAGCGCACGCCCACAGCCACCCGCACTGAGCGGGGCGCGCGGATCGCGCTTCGAAGCGTGCGGCGCGCGCGACGAGCTCGAACGACCGAGCGCTCACCGGTCGGCGCAGTGACTTGCCTTCAGGCGAGCAACACGACGCGTTCGCGCTGACTGAGCGCGAGACAAGCGCGGCGGCCGTTCGCTCGCCGCGTCAAAGCGAGTCAGCCTCCGCTCGTTCCGCCGCCAGTCGTTCCGCCGCCGGTTTCCCCACCGCCCGTGCCGCCGCCTTCCTTGCCGCCGCGGCCGCGTCCGCGCTTGCCCGCGCCTTCGCCCTCGCCGCCTTCCTTGGCTTCGGTTTCGAGCCCCCAGTAGCGCGCCCACTGCCGCTCCATCGGCGCCTCCAGCTTGGGCGTCTCCTTGGCGACCTCGAAGCCCTTCTTGTTGTCCTGCCACCAGGCGAGCCACTGCGTCGAGTTCGGCCCCAGGTCGCGCCCGGTGAGCTTCGCCAGCGCGAGGCGCGTGTCGTTGCGCAGGCCGTCCATGCGGTGCACGCCGACCTTCTTCGACAGCTCGATCAACGCCTCGATCGACTTCACGCTGCGGATGTTGCCCAGCGACATGATGCGCGCCTGCGACGCGGCGAACTGCCGCTGGTCGAAGGGATCATCGGCGAGCAGCGCGACGGACGACTCGCTGCCGTGGCGGCCGATCTCCTTGATCAGCAGCGGATAGAGCTTTTCATTCTCCGCCAGCTTCTTCTTGTCGCGCTTGAGGAACGCGTGGAGCGCGTCGAGCGAGTCCTTGTGCGTCAAACGTCCCAGCGCCGTCACCGCCGCCTCCACCACGCGCTCGTCCTTGTCCTCGAGCCCCTTGCGCACCAGCGCGATGACCTCGGGATCGATCACGTCGTGGCAGCGCCCGATCGCCGCCGCGCGCGCCTCCGGCCCGCCGTCCTTGTCGAACGCGCGCGTGAGCTCCGTCACCGCCGTCTGCTTGCGCGCGGGATCGACGGGCTTGGCGTCTTGGGCCTGAACCGGCAGGGCGAGTGCGAGCAGGGCGAACAGGTGCAGCATGGCGGTGTCCGTGGGTCGAGGGGAGCGCTGAGTATCGGTCAAACCCGCGCCGCCGGGCGAGGTTTCGACCGGGCGGCTGCTGCGGCGCGACCGACTCGTCCTTCCATGCCGCCGGCCTCGTCAGGCCGGCCGGGCGCCCAACTGCTGAGGAATCCTCGGTGGTTCAGTTCGACGCAAGGGTGCGTGTTGCACGAACCACGGTTGGCCACCCCGCCTCGTGGTCGCACGATATCTTCGCCCATCCAGCGCGTCCTTGGTCGATAGCTCGCGAGCGCCGCGAGGGCACGTAGGTCATCGAGGTGCTCCGAGCAAGCGCGCAGAGGCGGAGCACCGGATCCTGATGGCCCGCGCTCTATCCACGGGCCGCCGCCTACCACACGCAGAAACGTGCGTTCGTCGCGCTCGACGTTGTCGCGCTCTGGCTTCACCCCGTCGCGACGCAGTGCAACGGTCGCGACGTCCACCAGGAGCCGGGACCGATCGGCTTCAACCTCGGGTTCGCGGGCCAGAGCTCAGCCGAGCGCACTCTTCTGGCGTCTTGCCGCGAGTCCGGCCGGCGTTGACCGGCAGCGACGACGCTCCGCGCCGCGTCGCGGTCTCACGGAGGTGTCGATACGGAACGAACGCCCGTATGCTCGGAGAGCCGTGTCGAAGATCGTGCTGACTCGATCCCGCGAAGGACTCGACGGTTTTCCCGCTGGCTACGACGTCATCGCTCGCGACGGTCTGGGCGACGTGCTCGCGCTCGGAAGCGAGGGCAAGGTCTGGAGCTTCCACCACGGTGAAGGAAGTTGGCGACCGAGCCTGGCTTTCGCTTCGCGCACGCAGTTCGAGGCGTATCTGGCCTTCCAGGTCCGATTCGAATGGCCGCGCGACGCTGACCTCGCGACGCTGCTAACGCGCAAGGCCGAGTTCGCTGCGTTCGCCAAGTCCATGCGCGGCGCTCCGTATGCGCGAGCGGCACTGGAATCGGTAAAGGCCAACCTCGCGGAGGACCTTGCCGACCGTCGGCACGCCGCTTCGAAGCGCGGCCGGTCGCTCGCGGCGCGGCAAGCCTTCGGCCAGGAGTGCGAGCAGGCTCTTCGCGCTGCTGGCGTGAATCGGCAGATTCTCGTCCGTGCCCACGCGAACGACGCGCGCGCGGTCGTCGTCCTCGGCGACTTCAGCTCCCCCTGGACCGAAGCCCGCCTGCGAGAGCTCGTGGAGCCGCGCGCGATGGAGGCCGGCTACACCTTGCACTTCTACGCAAGCCCCTGAGTGCGTGCCCCCGCGCGCGGCGATCTCCGAACTCGAGCGTGATCTCGTCGCACGCGGCCAGGCCACCGGCCTCTTCGGGCGTGAACGAGAGCAGTCACTGGCGAGCTTGCTCGGCAATCTCGACCAGAGCGTGCTCGGCAAGCCCGCCTACGGATCGGTCGAGGCAAGCGCCGCGCACCTCTTGTACTTCGTGATCAAGAACCACCCCTTCGCCGACGGCAACAATCTCTGCGCGCGGTCGGCTCTCCGCGGACTCCACGCGCCCGGCGCATCGCGATCTCCCGCGCTCGGACCGCCTACGTCGCGGTCGACAGCCGTGAGCAGCTCAGCGGCCCCAAGCGGCTTCAGCGCGCGAGCAAGCCCGCGCCCTCCGCACCCGACTTAGCGCCCCACCGAGCCGAACGTCGGGCGTCGGCGCGCCCGTGCGAAGCTCCCCCATCCGGCTCAGGTAGTCGGGCCGCTCCGACCGGATAGGAGAACGTTGATGACCTGGCGACTCACACTGGCAGCCTCGGCTGCGCTTCTCGGATGCACGGCGAGGCCGCCCACGACGCTGCGCTACGAGCTCGAGCCCGTTCCGCGCGTCGAGGTCGAGCTCGAGGGCGAAGTCGTCCAGTCCTGGGCCGATCGACCGGCTCCCGCGACGGCGCCGACGGCCCAAGCGCTCGAGTCCAAACCTCGCGTCACGCGTCAGCAGCGGCGCGAAGAACTGGACCTGAAGAGCCGAACGATGCCCGGCTGGGCGCTCCACGAGTCGGCGCACTACTTCATCCTCACGTGCGTCCAAGACACGAAGTTCATTGAAGAACTGAAGCAGCGCAGCGAGAGCATCCGCCGCGCGATCCAGCGCAACTTCCCGCACCCCGACCTCGACCCGGTGCCGATCCACACGGCGCCCAACGTCATCCGCATGCTGGAGGACGCGGATCAGTTCCACTCGTACGGCGGCCCGGGGGGAAGCTCGGGCTTCTGGAGCTCGCGCATAGACGAGATCGTGCTGTACGACGACCTGAAAGGCGGCGGCCGGAGAGAGACGTGGGCCACGCTGAACGGCATGGTGTTCTTCGAGTACCTGAACTCGATCAGCGGCGAGGCCGAAGCTGCGCCGTGGTTCCTCTACGGCCACTCGGACTACTACAGCGGCTTCAAGTTCGTCGACGGCAAACACCAACCTGCGCCGTTCGACTGGCGGAAGGGACTCGCGAAGTCGAACGTCGAGACATCGCAGATCGTGCCGCTCGAGGAGTTCGTTCGCTTCACGCGACAGCAGTACGACAGCGCCCACCCTCGCCGGACCACGCCCGGCTCCCACTACGCGCAGGGCTGGTCCTTCATCTGGTTCCTGCGCGAGGGCCAGACCTCGAAGCACTGGAATCCGGTCTGGGACAAGATCCTCGACTCGTGGTGGAGCGCGTGGCGTAAGACCGGCGATGCGAACGCGGCCACTGATCGCGCGTTCGCCGGCGTCGACTGGGCGGAACTGCAGGCGGCGTGGGGAGCATTCACGCTCGAGCTGTAGCGTCGTCGAGTTGTGCAAAGACGCCGGGCGCAGGTGCTCACAGTCCGATGATTGCAGTCCAGCGCCCGGGTGCTGGACTACGTCAAAACCGAATCAGCTTCGTGGGAACGAGTCGTTTGGTGTGACACGCCAACCAAGCGAGCGGAGTCAGCTCGCGCAGGGTGTGTTGCTCCGAACGGGTACTTCGTGAGCGTGGCGCCGACCGCAATGTGCTCTTTCTGTTTGAACATGTTGCACTTCGTTCACCTGTTCAATCGTTGCGTTCTGGTTCGGGGGCGCCGCTCACCAACTGCGACGTCTCCGCTCGTAGCTCCGCAGTGGCTCGCTCAAGCGCGTCAGCGTCGCGCGACCACCACCCCGATTCTCTGCACGCCAGTAGCACCCGTTCGGATTCCGCAAGAACAGCTGACACGAATGGAAGTGCGGGCCCCTCCGCAGTGCAACGCACCGCCTCTCTCCGAGCTCCTTCTCGCCCCCACAGCAGGAGCGTTTCTGACCGAATCTCGGCTTCGACTGTGAAGGGGCCATCCATGAAGTCGACCATTTCCCGCTGGCTGAGCCCACGCAATAGCCGAACCAATGCGGAGGCCCACCAGCCGAGGATGACAACAACGAAGTCATCCCATCCTTGAGCTGGAAAGTCTTGGCCTCCGATGGTCACCCAGATTCCCGCGGTGGCGCTCCCCCCCTGTCGTGCAGAGAATGAGTCCAAGCTAACACTCAACGACAGCTCGCTCATCGTCCAATCACCAGAGACGCAGTCTCAATTGGGTGCATGTTGCACTAACTGTGGTTGCCGAGCCCGCCCGTTCACCACGGCGTCGACCTCGGCGGAGGGGTCGGGGACCAGTTGTCCGGCGGCGGGTACTTCGAGGGTGGGCGCTGCCAGGGGAAGATCTCGCGCAGCGTGAGCGGGCGCGTGGTGATACCGGCCTGCATGGCGGGAGTACGGCGCTCGCCGCCGAAGCGAAACGTGGAGTGCCGCCGCACGAAGTTGTAGTGCAGGCAGTCGATGTCGAGCAGTTCGGCGAGGCGCTGGGGTTTGGCGCTCTGGCGACAACTCGCGGCGGCAAGAGGTACGCGCACGTGCGACGCAGGTCCAGGTTCAAACGCTTGGCGTACGCCGTGTTCGGGCGTTGAGAGTCCTCGGAGCGTTCGAGCGCCTGCTCGTACTTGCATGGTTCGACGATCCGTCGCCGCGCGGAGGTGTGCGTGCTGTGGCCGCGCGCGTAGCGGTTCTTGACCTGCATGGAGACGCACGCGGGGCCGAACGTCCGCTGCAGGCACGAAAGAAGGGTACTTGAACTCGTCCGAGGCGACGAGCAGCGGCGCGGACAGGCGTCCGATCCGCTGGCGCACGGCGCGAACGAACACGAGCGTGTTGCGAAGCGTGCGTGTTCGCGGCTCGCGTCGCGAACCACAGCCGCGTCTCCGAGGTATTCGCGGCGCTTGATGCGCCAAGCACTTGCCTGACCGTCACACGGCGATCGCAGTGGAATCCGTACTGTCCCCGGAGGCACGAACGGGTTCGACCTCAACCCGCGTGACGAGACGTACACCTAGGGCATCCAAGATGCGTTTGGCGCGTTCCACGGTGACACCGTGGTACTCGTTGCGCTCGTCGCGCGACACGAGGCTCTCATCGACGTCCAGCCGGCGGGCAAGCTCACGTTGCGTCAGGCCGCGGGCGATACGCAAGCCGATCAGGATCTGCCCCAGTCCAACGAGATTCTCGAACTCGCTGAACTGGCCGCGCCGCAGCCTCTCGTAGCTCTCGACCTCTTCGACGAGCTGGCGGTGGAACGACTCCAGCGGCTGCTTGAGCTTGGCGACCTGCTCGGGCGTGAAACCCTGCTTCGCCCACTCGACAGCGTGTTGCGCGAGCCGCTCGCGCTCCGCGTCGATGCGCGCCACGGCTTGTTGATATTCGGATTCACTGCGGATCACGACTGGCCTCCCGTGGTGTGTTCCTTGATGAGCCGAACGATGCCCTTGGCTTCGCCGGAGCCGCGTGCCTTGCGGAAGAACGCCGGGAACTCCAGCGGCTGGCCGTGCTCGTCGACGCCGGCGATCGCACCGGAGAAATGCGGGTAGAGCTCAACTCGGTAGGCGTGCCACATGGGTAGTTGAAGCTTGGGATAGCCTCGATAGCGTCGGCGCGCGCGGTGGTCCCACGTCCAGCACTTCGCGGGGTCGAGTCGATTGAGTTCCTGCTCCAGCACCCCGGTGGCGAAGCGCTGCGCGTTGCACACGAAGTAGCCATCGATGTCGCCCGGGTGCGCCTTGTCCTCGGCGAACGAACCGTCGACGAAGATGTCGTCGATGCCGACGGCCCAGAGTTGCCGCGCCATGATCGCGAGGTTGTCCACCAGGAATGCTCGCCACTCGGCGTCCCACGCCGGGTGTGCGTCGCGCTCAGGTCCATGCACCAGGACAGCGTTGCGCAGCTCGGCCAGAGTCAGCGCGAACTCGCCGGCCGGAAGGACGCCGGTCGCAGTGAACTCGGGGAGGCTCGACGCAGGCGCAGTCATGGCGTAACGCATGGCATCATCGATCAACTTGACATTTAAGTCAAGCTGACAACGCGGGACTTCTCGTGAAGGTGAAGATCGCGCCAGCGCCCGGGCGGCAACTCCGCAGCGAGTCGCTCGCGCGTGGATTGTCACGACCTTCTTTGGGCGAACGCGGCGTGGCATCCGCCCGACTCCCGACTCCCTTGCGCCCCGGCAACGGGAGCAGCCCGCCGGGCGCCTCGCGGCTGGGACGCTGCGCGAAACTTGCCGTCCCCCAAGCGCTTGGATCTCGCGTTCACTGAAATTTGAGGGCCGACGAATCGACGACCTCCGCTCAGCTTGGACGCGGCGGTGTGCTCGGAGCGTGAGGGGCCGCCGTAGGTGGGGTGAATCGAGATGGTCGGATTGCGTCCGGAGGGACGCCCGCGCCCATGGGTTGCGCGCGTCGGCCGTCCATGGCGCCGTAGCCCAGAACTGGCCGCGCCGCTGATTCGCCGTCTTGACTGTATGTCCGATGCGACATACTCTTGGGGCATGTCGGACACCGACAAGCCGCTCGTCTGGCTGCACGGCGACATCAAGACGCCGCCGCTTGCGCGCGACGCTCGGCTCGAAGCCGGCTACTTGCTGCGGATGCTCCAGCAAGGTCGTCGGTTGGGCATGCCGCAGTCCCGCCCCATGCCATCCATCGGCCGGAACGTGCACGAGCTGCGCGTGCGCGACGCCGATTCAACTTGGCGCATCGTCTATCGCCTCGACCACGATGCCATCGTGATCGCAGATGTGTTCGCGAAGAAGACCCAGGCGACCCCAGCTGTCGTGATCCGCAACTGTCAGCGGCGCCTCGCCGCCTATGACGCCATCGAATAGGAGACCACCATGAAGAAGTCCAAAATCAATCGCCTTCGCGCCGCAGGATGGCGCGTCGGGAGCGTGCGCGAGTTCCTCGAACTCTCCGATGAGGACGTGGCGCTGATCGAGCTCAAACTCGCCGTCGCCGACGTGATTCGCAGGACGCGGCAGCGGCGTGAGCTGACTCAGACTGGGCTGGCCAAGTTGATCGGGTCCAGCCAGTCGCGCGTGGCGAAAATGGAAGCCGGCGACGCCAGCGTCTCCCTCGACTTGATGTTCCGCACGGCGTTCAGTCTGGGGCTCTCGGCGAACGAGGTGAGCAAGCAGATCGCGAAGCCTCGACCTGCCCGCGGGTCATCCAAGAAGGTCGGGTGAGCCCCGGCTTCCGCGGGTTGAAACCGATCCCTGCGAAGCTTGCGAACCACGGCGCTTGGCGCTTCCGCCGCGGAAGGACTTTTGTTGCACACAACGTTGACGCGGCGCTGGCCTGCGTGCGGAACCGTCGGTAGTGCGGCGCTCTCGAACGACAAACGGCGCAGATGTGTGGCCCGAATGAAGCCGGCATCCGTGCCGACTTCACAGACGGAACAAGTTCGTGTTCGACCGCACTCTTGCAGCTACTGCTTGGGCGCCACCCGCATGTAGATCTCCCCTTCGGAGAAGGGCCTTCCACCTATCCATCGAGCGTCGAAGCGAATCTCCCATTCTCCAGGTTCGGTGAAGTCAAGCGCCATCTCGTAGACGCCTCGATCGTTGACGGGAGTCGCGTTACCGCGCCGGGAGCGCTGTGGCGCTCCAACCGGGTGATAAACAAAAGTGACGTCCTTCGTGATCTCGACCTCGGAGTCCAGTGCATCAAGCTCGATGCGAATCCGAACATTCCCGACTACCGTCGGCGAGAAGGAATACACCGAAAATGGACCAACACTCCGAACGAACGGCGCTGGCTGCTCTACGCGTGGCCCGTCGAAACACCCAGTCGACGTGACACATACGAGAATCAACGCGAGACAACGGACGAGTCGGACACGGACTCCGACACTGGCGACATCGAAAACCCCGTGATTCATGTGAGTTGCTTCCGCGTGGTTCGCGGCCCACCGCACTCAGGGGCACAGGACAAAACGCAGCGCGTTCGTGAGCGAGGTCGACTTGGGACTGGGCGGATCGCGGAACCAGGCTTGGATATGCACGGTTTCGCCGCCGGTGAAGGGAGCGCCCAAAGCCGTGGGATTGGTCGCAAGGTAGGCGTTGAAGTCGACGCTGAAGAGGCCGGTGCAGGTGTTGAGCGTGCCGCCGCTGGATTGCAGGGGCAGGCGCTGCGTCGGCGACTTCACGCAGAAGAAGCTGCTCGAGCCCGCCGCCCAGGACAGCGGGGTGAACCCGGTGTTGTCGAGTCCGTAGAAGAAGAGGCCCTGGCGCTGCGCGTCGAGCTGCGAGGCGCTCACTTGGAAGCCGGCGCCCGCATTGGCGTCGGGCGAGCCGGTGGCGGCCATCACGCCGACGCAGCCCAGGCTGGTCGTGCCGGCAGTGCAGTAGCTCGTGACCGAACCGCAGCTCGCGGCGACCACCACCAGTTGCGAGAGGCCGCTGTCGAGCACGTTGGGGAAGTTGGGCTCGCTCGTGCAATCCACTTTAAGCCCGACGAAGGTCGCGCCGCCGCTGACCAGCGCCTGCAGCGCCGCCGTGACGTCGAACGAGTAGTTGAAGCTCGACTGCGTGGGCGGCGCGTACTGCCCCACGCCGACGGGCGTCGCCGCGATCTGGAAGTCGCTGAGGTCCGCGGCCCCGTTGCCGGCGTAGAGCGCGAACTGGAACACACGCGGTCCGTTGTCGAAGGCGTTGTTGACCGACACGCGCCCCGAGAGCGTGGCGCTCTGGATCGTGGCGCCGGCGAGCGAGGAGAGGTTGAACTCCTGGATCGCGCGCTCCTCGACGCTCGCGGTCTGGCGCAGCAGCCCTAGAAAGGGCGCGACGTTGAAGCTGTCGCCGAGTCCGTCGCGCGGCGAGTCCTTGATCGAGGCGCTGAGCGCGGGAGTGAAGGTCTG
>JAEUHY010000059.1 GCA_016795325.1 Planctomycetota bacterium | reverse complement strand
GGAAGGCCAAGTGGGCGCCGGTGGTCGAAGCCCACCGAGCCAGCATCCTCGAACGGATGGCGACCAAGCTCGGCGCGTGAGCGGCACCAGGGACCGCGTCAAGCCACGGCTCGGGGGTGGTTGGGCGAACGGTTACACCTCTCGAAGAGCGGCGCCGCGCCACGCTGCTGCGCAGATCTGCGCCCAGCGGCGCAAACGCGGCGCGTGGCCTATCCTCTCGCGGATGAAGAACGTCCGACTGCTCGCCGTTTGGGCCATCGCACTGTGCGCGACTGTGGGCGCGACCGCGGGCGCGGCGCGCGCGCAGCAGCGCGTGCAAGTGACGGTGAAGATCGAGTTCGGCGCGGGCCGCCCCGCGCTCGAGCGCAAGGTCGAGATCGAACGCGGCGCGAGCGTCGTGGTCGCCACGCGCGCCGCGGCGCCGGTCGAACAGGACTGGCTGTGCTGCTCGAAAGAAGATGTGTGGTCGATCGATGGTGTCGGGCCGGATCCGCGCCTGGATCGCTACTGGTTCTGGACGCTGGACGGCAAGGGCGGGCCGAACCTTCCGGCGCGGCACAAACTCGAGGGCGGCGAGAACATCGGCTGGAAGATCGGAGAGGGCAAGTTGAGCGAGAACAACGAAGTGCGCGTGGTGTCGCTGCTGCCGGCGGCGACCGAGATCGCGATCGCCGTCGGTGCGGAACGTTCCCTGGTCGCGCTGTCGCACCTGTGCCGCCAACCCGACGGCCGCGAATTGCCGCGGGTGATGAGCACCAGCATCGACTCCGAACACTGGAGCATGAAGCGCATCGACGACGAGTTGAAGCTCGCGCTGCAGCGCGGCGAGAAGCTGTACGCGCTCGACGAAGAGCGCATCCGGGCGCTCGAGCCGACGCACGTCCTGAGTCAGGGCCTGTGCCCGGTGTGCGCCGTCACGCCCGACCAAGTTGGGCCGGCGCTCGGGCAACAAGGCGAGCGCTGCGCCGAACTCGTCGTTCTCTCGCCCCACTCGCTCGCCGACATCGCGCAGAACATCCGCGACGTCGGGACCGCACTCGGCCGCGCGTCGGCCGGCCAGATCGCGGCGCGCGCGTTCGAGCGACGCTTCGAAGCACTGCGTGCGTTGCCGCCGCTCCCCCGGCGGCCGCGCGTCGCCGTGCTCGAGTGGTTCGACCCGCTGTGGGCGTCGGGCGAGTGGATCGCCGAGATGGTCGAGGTGGCGGGCGGCGAGCCCGTGCTCTGCAGCACCAAAGAAGCCTCGAAACGTGTCGAGTGGAAGGACCTCGTCGCCGCCGATCCGGACGTGATCGTGCTCGCCGCGTGCTCCATGAGTCTCGAACGGACGCAACTCGAGCTGCCTGCACTCGAAGAGCGCCCGGAGTGGGCGCAGCTGCGCGCCGTGAAGGCGCGCCGCGTGATCGTCATGGACGGAGAGATGCACGTCTCCACGCCCGGGCCCGGCGTGGCCTACGGCGCCGAGGCGCTCGCGCGCTGGCTGCGCGCTCCGTGACCGCGTGAACGCGGCGAGGTAGCCCGCTCCATGCTCGCACTCGCGCTCGCCACGCTGCTTTTCGCCCCGCTCAGCGCGAGTTCGCCGCACGCGATTGCGGCGCAGCATCAGGGCCAGAGCAGCGCGCTGCCCGGAGCCCTCACGGGCTCGGTGGTCGACGAAGCGGGTCATCCATTGCGCGGCGCAAGCTTGACGCTCCAGGTGCGCGATGGAGAGCGCGGCTGGCTGGTTTTGGGCCGCGCGCACAGCGACGCGAAGGGCCGTTTCGCACTGCAGCGCGCCGAAGCGCCGCGCGGGCTGGACCGCGACGGCGCACAGCTCACGATCCATGCTCCGCCGCTCGCGCCGACGGTGGTCGAGCACGTGTATCTGCTGCACGACGGCTACGAACTCGGCGCGTTCACGCTGCACACGCCGGTGGAGCTGCGCGGTGAAGTGCGCGACGAGTCGGGTGCGCCGATCGCCGGCGCGCACATCTTCGCAGTGGTCGGTCCTGTCGACGCCGAGAGCCCCGAGCACTGGGGCAGCGCGCCGCTCGCGACGACGGACGAGAACGGGCGCTACTCGCTGAGCGCGTTGCCGCCTGGGCCGGTGACGGTGAGCGCCGCGGCGCCAGGTTTCGCCGACGCGCCGAACAACGAACTGATCTTGCTCGCCGGAAGCCCGCACGTGCGCGACTTCACACTGCAGCGCGAGCGCGTCGTCGAACTGCGCATCACGGCGCCCGACGGCGCGCCCGTCGCCGACTTCGAAGTGGCGCCGCCCGGCGTCGCCGACGGTGATGCGCCGCGTTTCTCGTACCGTTCGTTCCGCACGTTCTGGCGCGCGCCGCAGCGCGGCGACGAGCGCGGCATCGTGAAGGTCGCGGGCGTCTCGGCGGATGCACGTCTGGACGTGCGCGTGCGTGCGAAGGGCTTTCGCGATGCATTCGTGCCGCTGCGCGGCGTCGACCTCACGCTGCGGCTCGAGCCTGTGACGTGGATCGAGGTGAGCGCCGTGCGTGCGCCGGGCGAGCCGCAGCCGGTGTTGCAGCACGTGCGTGTGCGCGACGGCAGTTGGCCCGCGCAGAGCTGTGGGACGGGTGAGGAGATCGGTTGGTGCAGCGTCGACGCTCGATCTGCTGCTGTGCAGATCGTCTCCCCTTCGCGCTGGCGCATCGCTTGGAACAGTCCGGAGTGCACCGCGGTCGGCGGACCTCCGGCGCTCGTGAACGCCTGCACGAGCGATGGTGGCGAGTGCCGCTCAACGTTGCCGGCGGCCGAAGGCCACCGGCTGGAATGCGAGCTTGTGTTCGCCGGCACGTACCGCGTGGAGGGGCGCGTCGTCGACCACGACGGGAGTCCAGCCGCGGCCCGCGTCTATGCAGTCCAGTTCATGAACAGCGTGAGCGTCGAGACGGCCGCCGACGGCCGTTTCGTGTTCGAGGCGTTGGGTAACCCTTTGCCCTGGCTCGTCGCCGAAGGCCCGACACGTCACAGCGTGTCGGGCTGGAGCATCTCCGATCCACAACCCGGCGCCACGTACTCTGGAATCGAGTTGCGTCTCGACTCGCACGAGTCCAACGCGAATTCGAAGCCGCCGTCCGCCGTCCGGGGCCGCGTGACGCTCGGCGGACGAAACGTGGAAGCGCCGTTGCTCCTCGCGCTGTGCGGAGAAGCGGGCCGCAGGAGTCCGTTTGCATTCCTCTGGACCGACGCCGACGGCCGCTTCGAGTGGACCGCCCCACCGCGGACGATCGCGTTCGTCGTGCCGCGCAACCCGCAGGCGAACCGGCGCAGCGGTTGGATCGACTTCCCCGCCGGATTCGCGCTCATGCCCGAACCGTGGCGCAATGGGGTCGTCACACCGGACCTGGGCGTCAGCGAAGTCGAGTTGGCGCTGCCCGAACCAAAGTACTGAGTCGCTCCCTGCGCACGCTGACGCTGAACGGCCCGGCGACGCCTCGCGCACAGCTTGCGTAGCCCGACGTGCTCGGGCTTTGCCCGGCGCGTTCCGGGCCGCACAATCGTGCGCCCCGATGAGCACCGAACCCGTTCTGCGCTTGGAAGCCGTGAAGAAGGCCTACAACGCGCCCGAAGGCGGCCGCGTCGAGGTGCTCGACGTCGAGCGCTTCGAAGTGGCGCGCGGCGAGCAGGTCGCGCTGCGCGGCTCGAGCGGTTCGGGCAAGACGACCTTGCTCCACATCATCGCCGGGCTCATCAAGCCCGACGCCGGCGCGGTGCACGTCGCGGGAGCGGACGTCGCGCGCCTGGGCGAAGCGCAACGCGACCACTGGCGCGCGAAGCACGTCGGCTACATCTACCAGTCGTTCCATTTGCTGCAGGGCTTCACGGCGCTCGAGAACATCGCGCTGGCGATGAAGTTCGGCGGACGCGTCGACCTCGCGCGCGCAAAGAGCCTGCTCGAGCAGGTCGGACTCGGCGCGCGCCTCAACTACAAACCGCGGCAGCTCTCGATCGGCCAGCAGCAGCGTGTCGCCGTCGCGCGCGCGCTCGCCAACACGCCGGCGCTCGTGCTCGCCGACGAGCCCACGGGCAACCTCGACCGCGAGCACGCCGACGCCGCGCTCGAGCTGATCCTGTCGCTGTGCAAAGCGAGCGGCGCCGCGCTCTTGCTGGTCAGCCACGACGAACGTGTGGTCGCACGGTTCGCTCGCGTGGTCGACCTCGCGACCCTCAACCGCCGCGCCGCGGCCGGAGCGCGCGCGTGAGCACGCGCATGAATTCAGGCGGATTCGGACTGTGGATGCTCGCGCGCCGCAGCTTGGCGCAGCACGCGGTTTCGACCTCGATCACCGCGGCCTCGCTGGCGCTCGCCTGCGGACTCGTGATGGCCGTGCTCGGCATCCGCGCGCAGAGCGAGCGCGCCTTCCTGCTCGAAGGCTCGCCCTTCGACGCGGTGCTCGGCGTGCGCTCGAGCGCGACGCAGCTCGTGCTCAACAGCGTGTTCCACCTCGAAACTTCCCCCGGCAACTTGCCGTGGAAGACGTACGAGGAAGTGCGCGCGGCGCCCGGCGTGCGCGCTGCGGTTCCCTACGCGGTCGGCGACAACTGGAAGGGTTTCCGCATCGTCGGCACTACCGCGGAGCAGTTCGACGACGCCAAGTTGCGCGGCCGCGCGCCGCGCGTCGCACCCGGCGGCCGCGTGTTCGACGAGGAGCTGCGCGAGGCGCTGGTGGGCAGTTTCGTCGCGCAAAAAACCGGCGTGCGCGTGGGCGACACCATCCACCCGAGCCACGGACCGACGAGCGGCGGGCACGACCACGACGAGGACTACGTCGTCGTCGGCGTGCTCGAGCCGACCAACACGCCGGCCGACCGTGTGCTGTGGATTCCGCTCGAGGGCATGTTCCGGATGGACGGCCACGTGCTGCGCGGCGACGGCGAGGAGTACCACGCCGAGCACCACGAGGAGATCCCGGACGACAAGAAGGAGGTGAGCGCGGTGCTGCTCGCCTTCGACGCGCCGCAGGTCGGCCTGCAGCTCGAGCAGAAGTTCAACCGCGACGGCAAGGAAGCGACGCTCGCCTGGCCCGTGTCGCGCGTGGTGCTCGAGCTGTTCGACAAGATCGGCTGGATGAGCCGCGTGCTCGAGCTGGTCGCGTACGCAACCGTGCTCGTCGCCGCCGCGTCGATCGTCGCCAGCCTCTACGACGCCATGGCGCAGCGGCGGCGCGAGCTCGCGATCCTGCGCGCGCTCGGCGCCACACGCGCTCAACTGTTCGCGAGCGTCGTGCTGCAGGCCGGCGCGATCGCCGCGCTCGGCGCGCTCGCCGGCTGCGCGATCTACGTCGCGATCTTCGCGGTGGCGCGCGAAGCGATCCGCGCGCAGACTGGCGTCGTGCTCGATCCGTTCGAGATCGAAACGAGCGTCGCGCTCGCGCCCCTGGGCATGGTCGTGCTCGGCGCGTTGTGCGGCCTACTTCCGGCCTGGAAGGCGTATTCGGTCGAAGTGGCCGATGACCTCGCGCCGCTGAGCTGAACCAACGATGAAGCGCCTAGTCGTGTGTCTGCTGCTGTGCGCCGTCGGCTGCGACGAACCGCCGGCGCCGCTTCCGAGCGGGCCGCCTCCGCGCGGCAAGCCGATCCGCTCCGCCGCCGGCACAGGGATCATCCCCGCCAAGCCGCTCGCGCCCGATCCGGCGCCGACGAGCAGCTTGCCCGCCGAGGTGCGCGCGCTCACCGGAGCGACGCTGGCGGCCGAGGCGCCCCCCACCAAGCCGCCGCGTTTCGTCGACGGTTACCTCGAGGTGAGTTTCGAGCTGCTCACCTCCTACGAGTACGAGTGGTCGACGACCAGCGGGCAGGCGAGCCAGTCGGCCGCCGAGCGCATCCCCTTCGAAGTGCGCGCGCTCGACCAGGCCAAGGTCTTCGTGCACGGCTACATGCAGCCGATCGACTTCGACAAGAGCGGCGTGAAGAGCTTCCTGCTCACCAACATCCCCGGCGGCTGCTGCTTCGGGATGATCCCGCGCCTCAACGAGTGGATCGACGTGACCATGCCCGAGGGCGAGCACGCCGAGTACACCTACTTCGACAAGATCGAGATCCGCGGCAAGCTGCTGGTCGGCGAGGCCAAGTCCGGCGAGGTTGTCACGGCTCTGTACCGCATGACTCCCGACGCCGTCGCGATCGTCGAGGAACAGTAGCGGCTGCTATCCTGGCGCGCTTGAAGCTGCGCCTTGCGATCCTCGCGGTCCTCTCCGCCGCGCCGTTTTCCGCTCCCCAGGCTCGGGCGCAAGAAACCGCCCCCGCCGGCGCGGCCCCGCGCTCGCGCGAGTTGCTGCTGGAGCTGTGCAGCACCACGCGCCTCGCCGGCACGAGCGGAAGCCAAGTCGGCGCGACGCTCGTCGCGCGGCGGCTCGAGCAGGCCGGTTGGACGGTCGAGTTCGACGAACGGGAAGTGCTGCTCACCTATCCGCGCAGCACTCGCCTCGCGGGTTTCTCGAACGGCGCCTCGAAGACGCCGCTCTTCGAGCGCCTCGCGAGCTTCGACGCCAACGCGATTCCGCCCGCCGATCTGCCGCCCTTCAACGCCTGGAGCGCGAGCGGCGCCGTGCGCGGTCCGGTGGTCGACGCCGGATACGGGCTGCGCGCGGACTTCGAGCGCCTGCGCGCTGCGAAGGTCCAGCTGAAGGGCGCGATCGCGCTCGTGCGCTACGGGCGCGCGTACCGCGGCGTGAAGGCGCAGCTCGCGCACGAGTTCGGCTGCGCGGGCGTGCTGCTCTTCACGCCCTCCAGCGAAGACGGCGGCGAGAAGGGCCCCGTGTGGCCGGAAGGGCCGTGGAAGCCCGACTGGGAAACGCAGCGTGGTTCGATCCTGCCGGTGTCGCTCGCGCCCGGGGATCCGACGACGCCGAACGGTCCCTCGGCGCGGCCGGGCGAAGACGGCGAGCGGGTCACGCTCGACCAAGCGCGCGAGGCGTTGCCCAAGATCCTGTGCCTGCCGATCGGCGCGCGCGACGCGCGCACGTTGCTCGCGCACCTCGCGCCCGACGCCGACGGCAAGCCGCTCGGGCCGGGACCGACCGAGGTCGCGCTCGAGATCGACGCGCCGCTGACGCTGCGCCGCATCGTCAACGTCCACGGCCGACTCGCCGGCGCGACGGAGCAGGTCGTGATCGCGGGCTCGCACCGCGACGCCTGGGTGCGCGGCGCGCACGACTCCGGTTCGGGTTGCGTGGCGTTGCTGCGCGCCGCCGAGCACCTCGGCGCACGCGCGAAGGCGGGCTGGAAGAGCGACACCACACTGCAGCTCTCGTTCTGGGATGCGGAGGAGTTCGGCCTGATCGGCAGCACCGAGTGGGGCGAAGCCAACGCGGAGTTCCTGCGCCGCAACTGCCTCGCGTACGTGAACACCGACGCGGCCGTCAGCGGCGTGCAGTTCAGCGCGAGCGGCACGCCGGGCATGCTCGGCGTTGTGCGTGCGGTCGCCGAGCACTCGCGCACCGCCGACGGCGCGAAGTCGCTGTGGGAGGACTGGTGCTCGCGCGTGAAGGACGGCCAGCCGAGCCTGGGCCTGCCGGGCGCCGGCTCCGATGACGCGGTGTTCGCGCACCATCTCAACGTGCCCGTGCTCAACGTCGGCTTCTCGGGCAACTCGGGCGGCCAGTACCACACGGCCTTCGACGACTTCGCCGTGGTCGAGCGTTTCCTCGATCCGGGTTTTGTCGGGCACGAGATGCTCGGCGCGTTCGTCGCCGAGCTGCTCGTCGAGCTCGCGGCGCGCCCCGGCGGCGGCTTCGACGTCGCCGAGGCTGCGCAAGCGCTGGCAGCACACGCGCGCGCCGCACAGCAGAGCGGCGCCGCGAGCGCGGAAGAGGCCGCGGCCCTGGCCGCTGCGTTCGACGAATGCGCTGCACAAGCGCGCGAGGTCGCTGGGAGCGCGTGGTCGCGTCCCCAGCGCTTCTACGAGCTCTTCGAAACGTCGGCGCCGCTCGCCGGACGAGCGTGGCTGCGCAATTCGCTGTGGGCGCCGGCGCTGGAGAACGGCTACGGCGTCGAGACGTTCCCCCACTTGCGTGCGGCGCGCGACGCAGCAACCCGCGCGAACAACGTCGCCTTCACCGTCGCGCGCGCGCGCGCCGCCGTCCGCAGCTTGAGCACGGGCGCCGACCAGCCCAAGAGTCCCGCTTCGCGCTGAGCTTCACGTGAGGGAACTGTGGATCCAATTCAAGCGCTTCCTGCGCTACCGCTGGACGCTCGCGGCGGGAGTGGCCTGCATTCCCCTCGGCGCGTTGGGCGACGTGTGGATCACCAAACTCGTCGGCGACGCGATCGCGCAGCTGCGTGAGGGCTCGGACACGAACTTCCTGGCCGGCATGTTCTGGCTGATGTTGATCGTGGCCTTCGTGCGCGGCCTGTTCCGCTACCTGCAGCGCTGGTGGATCGTGTGCGTCTCGCGCTACGTCGAGATCGGTCTCAAGCAGGACCTGTTCGACAAGCTCGTCGAACTGCCGCTCTCGTTCCACGTGCAGCACCGCTCCGGCGACCTCGTCTCGCGCCTGACCAGCGACGTCGAGAACGTGCGCATGTTCCTCGGCCCGGGACTCATGTACACGGTCGGCGCGCTCGTCATGGTGCCGGCGAGCTTGGGCTACCTGTTCCTGCTCGACGCCTCGGTCGCGCTGTGGATGGTCGTGCCGCTGGTGATCATGGGCCTGGGGATGAAGTGGATGAGCCCGCGCCTCGAGCGGCACTCGCTCGCCGTGCAGGAGAGCGCCGCCGAAATCAGCCACAAGGCGCAGGAAGCGTTCAGCGGCATCCGCGTCGTCAAGGGCTACGCGCGCGAGGAACAGCAATCCAAACGCTTCGAGGCCGCCTCGGCGAAGAACCTCGCGCACCAGCTCGCGCTCGGCCGCGCGCGCGGCGTGACGCACGCGATCACTTGGGGCTCCAAGGACCTGACCTTCCTGCCGATCGTGCTCGTCGGCGGCCTGGCGATGGTCGACAAGAGCCTGCCGGCCGGCGACCTGTTCAAGTTCATCGACCTCATCGCCAAACTCTTCTGGCCGATCATCGCGCTGGGCTGGATGGCGGGCATCTATCCGCGCGCCGTGGTGAGCGCCAAACGCATCGGCGAGCTGCTCGAAACGCGGCCAGCGATCGGCGATCCGGAGCAGCCGGTCGAACTCGCGAACGTCGAAGGCCGCCTCGAGCTCGCACACGTCAGCTTCCGCCACGCGGGCGCCGAACGGCCGGCGGTCGACGACGTGAGCCTGTCGATTCCGGCCAACACCGTGCTGGGCGTCGTGGGCCCCACCGGAAGCGGCAAGAGTTCGCTCCTCAACCTGCTCGCGCGCCTGTTCGAAGCGCAGTCGGGCGAGATCCGCCTCGACGGCGTCAAGATCGACCAGCTGTCGCTCTCGACGCTGCGCAAGGCCCTGGGCTACGTGCCGCAGGACAGCTTCTTGTTCTCCGACACGTGGCGCGACAACGTCGGCTTCGGCGCCGAGGAGCGCCTGAGCGACGAGCAGATCGCGAGCCTCGCCGAGCGGGCGAGCATGGCCTCGGAAGTCGCCACGTTCCCCGCGGGCTACGACCAGAAGATCGGCGAGCGCGGCGTGACGCTCTCGGGCGGACAGCGTCAGCGCACCTGCATCGCGCGCGCGCTGGCCGCCGATCCGCGTGTGCTCGTGCTCGACGATGCGCTCAGCGCCGTCGACACCGAGACCGAAGCGGCGCTCGTGCGCAACCTCAAGAGCGCCAGCCACGGCCGCACGGTGATCATCGCCGCGCACCGCCTCTCGACGGTGCGCCACGCCGACCAGATCGTCGTGCTCGAACGCGGCCGCGTCGTGCAGCGCGGACGCCACGACGAGTTGCTCGCGCAGCCGGGCTGGTACTCCGACACCTGGTCGCGCCAACAGGCGCAAGCCGAGCTCGCCAAGCTGTGATCCAGGTCGTCAAGCAGTTCAAGGATGCGCGCCGCGCGGCGAAGAAGGCCGCGCAGGATCCCGACACGCCCGAGGAGATGGTGGTCGGGAAGGTCTGGGACAGCACGCTCGCGCTGCGCCTGTGGCGCGAGGCACGCGCGCACCACGGCCTGTTCTACGGCGCGTTCGCCGTGCTGGCCGTGCTGTTCCTGCTGGAAATGGCTGGCCCGTGGATCATCCGCCAGGCCGTCGACGGACCGGTAGCCACGGCGTTGAAGGCTCGCGCAGCCGCGGGAGACGGCGCCTCGGACTCGGGCTACGTGCGCGAACTGGCGCTGTGGGCCGGCGCGTACCTCGCGGTGGTCGCAGGCTCGATCGTGTTCCGCTACCTCGAAGTCGCGCACTTGACGCGCACCGGTCAGTCGGTGATCCACGACCTGCGCGTGAAGCTGTTCCGCCACGTCGAAGCGCTCGACCTGGCTTGGTTCGACAAGCGCGCCACCGGCTCGCTGGTCACGCGCGTCACCAGCGACATCGAGAATCTGAACGAGATGTTCACCTCGGGCCTGGTGACGCTGGGCTTCGACTTCGTGCGCATCCTGGTGCTGCAGATCGTGCTGTTCGTTCTGCACTGGCAACTCGCGCTGGTGGTGCTCGCACTGTTGCCGCTGCTGGTCGGCGTGAGCCTGGTGTTCCGCGGCGGCGCCCGCAACGCGCACCGCGCGGTGCGCGCCAAGCTCGCGCTGCTCAACGGCTACCTGCAGGAAGTGCTGCAAGGCGTGCGCGTCGTGCACGTCTTCCGGCGCGAAGAGCGCGTGTCCAAGCGCTTCGGCCAGATGCTCGCCGAGTACCTGCAGGCGAACATGCGCACGATCTTCCTGTTCGCGCTGTTCTTCCCCTCGCTCGACTTCGTGGTCAGCGGCATCCAGGCCGCGATCGTGTGGGTCGGCGGCCTGGACATCGCCGCGGCCGAGATGGAAGTGGGCACGTTCATCCAGTTCTGGCTGTACGTCGGCATGCTGCTCAACCCGGTGCGCGAACTGGGTGAGCGCTACAACGTGCTCCAGTCCGCCTTCGCCTCGAGCGAGCGCATCTTCCAGGTGCTCGACACGCAGGCGACGGTCGCCGACGCAGTCGAGCCGACCGCGCGCGCGGCGCAGACGCGCGGACACGTGCGCTTCGAGAACGTGAGCTTCGACTACCTGCCCGGAGTGCCGGTGCTGCGCGACGTGAGCTTCGAGATCCCGGCGGGCGCGACTGTCGCCATCGTCGGCGCGACCGGCGCGGGCAAGTCGACGCTCGCGAACCTGTTGATGCGCTTCTACGACCCGACGCGCGGCCGCATCACGCTCGACGGCGTCGACCTGCGCGAGTTCGACGTGCGCGAGCTGCGTTCGCAGTTCGGCCTGGTGCTCCAGGAGGACTTCCTGTTCGCCGGCAGCGTGCGCGAGAACCTCGTCATGGAGCGCTTGGATGTGAGCGACGCGTCGCTCCAGCGCGCGCTCGAATCCAGCCGCGCCCAGCAAGTGCTCGATCGTCTGCCGGGCGGCCTCGATGCGCCGCTCGCCGAACGCGGGGCCACGCTCTCGACGGGGGAACGGCAACTGCTCGCCATCGCACGCGCGCTGGCGGGGGCGCCGCGCATCGTGGTGCTCGACGAAGCCACCGCGAGCGTCGATTCGCAAACCGAGCACCAGATCGAAGAGGCGCAGGACAACCTGCTCTCCGGCCGCAGCGCGCTGGTGATCGCGCACCGACTCTCGACGGTCCGCAAGGCCGACAAGATCCTGGTCATGCACCGCGGCGAGTTGCGCGAGCAGGGCACGCACGACGAGTTGCTCGCGTTGGGCGGGATCTACGCCCGCCTGCACCGCCTGCAGTTCGTCGAGCCGGTCACGCACTGAAGCGTGAAGCGCGCTCGCGCGGTCACTCGCTCGTCAGTGCGCTGCGGCGCGGATCTGCTCGAGCAACGCGCGCAGTTCGCCCGAGAGCACCGGGTCACGCTCACCCACTTCGGCGCACAACTGCTCGAGTATCTGCTGCGGCTCGCCGAGCGCGCGGCGCCGCGCCTCGGGCTCGCGCTGCTGCATGGCGAGTTCGGCGAGCACCAGCGCGAGGCGCCGGCGCGTGTCGCGGTCCGCCGGATCGAACACGAGCGCCGAACGGTAGCAACGCTCCGCTTCGCTCCAGCGCCCGAAGTACTGCGCGATCGCGCCGTGCAGCACCTGCGCGCGGTAACGCTCCTGCGCGGCGCCCGCCCGCTCGATCGACGCCAGGCGCTCGAGCACGACGTCCAAGCGGCGCGTCTGCTCGCGGCTGGGCGGCGAACCGCGCGGCGCGGCGTCGAACTCGGCGCGCAGCCGGCGGTACTCGTGCTCCGCCGCGAGCAGATTCACGCGCGCGGACTGCGGATGGCGTTCGAGCAGGCCGGCGATCAACTCGCCGCTGCGCGCCAACTCGCCCTCGCGCAGCAAGTCCACGGCGAGGTTGTGGTCGCGCTCGTCGAGGTCGGCGGCGCGGCGCTGAGGCGGAAAGACAGGCGTGAGCACGAGCCAGGCGCTGCACGCCGCGAGCGCGACCGCCGTCCCCCACGACCGCGGACCTTCCGACGCCATGCGCCGCAGCGACGCGACGAACCAGCCCGCGAACGGCGCCAGCAAGACGACCAGCGGAAGGCGGGCGCGGTCGCTCATCACCGTGAGCACGATCGTCGCGAGGTACAGCGCGAACACCAGGGCCAGCTCCGGCGCCGCTGCCGCCGCACG
Source organism: Planctomycetota bacterium (assembly GCA_016795325.1). Taxonomy (GTDB): domain Bacteria; phylum Planctomycetota; class UBA1135; order UBA1135; genus WYBT01. The sequence continues at coordinate 407,792 of JAEUHY010000059.1, read as the reverse complement.
GCGCCGCACTAGCTCGCGCAGCATCCAACCGACGCCGCACAGTCCGAGCACGCCGAGCGTCTCGAAGCGCGGCAGGGGCGCGTTCAAGAGCGGCACGTAGCGCTGGTCCCAGTCGAAGAAGTGGTTGTCGGGCGTCTCGTAGCGACTGAGCGCGAGGCGCAGCTTGCGCAGCAAGATGCGGGCGTGTTCGAGCGGCTCGCTGCGCATCGACGCGAGCGCGGCTTCGAGCCAGTAGGAACTCGTCTGCGTCGGATCGAGCTCGCGCCCCACGCGCCGACTCGCCTCGTGGCGCCAGTCCGCGGCCTCGTGCTCCGGCACGCCCCGCACCCAGTCGAACTCGGTCGCGACTCCGTAGGGATTGTCCAGGTTGTTGCCGCCGTAGAAGTTCGTCCCCGCGCCGCTCGTGGTGAGCACGAGTCGACCGCCGACATGCTGGTTGCGCAGGGCGACCGGCGCGAGCACGAGCGCGACGCCGAGCGCCACGGCGGCGCAGCCGACCAGCGCAGCGCGCTTGGGACGTTTGAGCGCGAGAGCGCGGCGCAACGGCCAGAGCGCGAACGCCGGCAGGAGCACCAACATGTTGCCGCGCAGCAGCGCTCCCAGCCCCGCCAACGCGCCGACCACGAACCAATCGCGCGGGCGCTGCGCGCCGACCAGCCGCAGCGCGAACAGCGCGAGGAGCGGCAGGAACAAACCGGGTTTGAGCAGCAGGGCGCAGAACCAGATCGCCGGCAGGTAGAGCGCGAACAGCGCGCCGGCCACGAGTCCGGCACGCACGCCGAACAGGCGTGAAGCGAGCAGCGCCACGAGCACGCTCGTCAACGCGCCGAGCACCGCCTGCACGCGCCGTGCGAGCTGGCGTTGTTCGCTCGGGTCGTCGCCGGCGAGCGCATACACCGCGCCCAACGCGTACGGATAGAGCGGCTCCTGGAAGAAGATCTCGCGGCCGAGCACCTCGCCCGCGGCGATTTCGCGCGCCCAGGAGTCGTAGCTCGCCTCGTCGATCGCCGGCCGGTCGGCCTGCGGATGGAAGCGTTCGTACTGCTCGACGCACCACCAGCGCAGGCCCAGCGCGACAAGCGCGAGCACCACCAACGCCCACCGCGAAGGTCGCTCGCCGGCCTCGCTCACTTGCGGACGGTCTCCCAACGGTCGCGCTGGCCGCGCGGCGCGGCGTCACCGAAGTGCGCTTGGCCCAGCGTGCGGCGGACGGCGAGCGCCAGCGGCAACGAGAGGGCGAGCGCCGCGATGCGAACGCTCCAGGCCCACGCCGGCGGCCACACGCCGATCCAGGTAACGACGTACAACAGGAACGCGCTGGTCAGCGCCGCGGCGCACAGCGTCTCCAAGCGCAGGTAGAGCGCGGCCTGGGCGCGCCACGACCACGGCCCGGCCGCCGCGAACTCGGCGCGGCGCGGATGCTCCAGAAACTGCAGGAACGCCCGCGCACGGCGCGCCGCCTGACGACGTCGGTCCTCGGCGCTCGCCGGACGCTCCTCGAAAAAACGCGCGCGCGGCGCGAAGACAACACGCCGCCCCGCACAGCGAGCCTGGAGCATCAGGTCGAGGTCGTCGGCCGCCATGCCGCGCGTGGGCTCGATGGCGAGCGAACTGCGCCAGGCCATGAGCTGACCGTGGACGCTGAACACCGCGCCGAGCGCCGACTCGAAGCGTCGGATCCAGGCCGTCGCGCGGTCGTAGACGCTGCTGCGATTCGACGCGCGTGGTGCGAGCACGCCGTCAGCGGGCAGATCGTCGAGCATGACCTGCGCCGCACAGGCCATTGCTACGCGAGGGTCGGACGCGAACGGCCGCGCGAGTTCGACCAGCGCGTCCTGCGCCAGGAGCACGTCGGCGTCGCTGAGCACGATCAATTCCGTCGTGTCGCCCAGCGTGCGCAACCCTTGCGTGATCGCGCCCGTCTTGCCCGGACGCACGTCGTTCTCCACGAGTTGCGTGGCGACGCCGCGCGCCCGCAGCGCGTCCTCGAACTCCGCGAGCGCCGCTCGGGCCGCCTCACGGGTGCCGTCGTCCGAGCCGTCGTCGACGAGGACCAAACGGTGCGCGCTCGCCGCGCTCGGCCACAGGCACTGGGCGAGGTTGGCGATCTTGCGCCGCACGACGCGCGCTTCGTTCCGGCAGGGCACGACCAGCCCCAAGTTCGTCACGTCGCGCCCCCGACCGCCGCACGCGTCAGCGCACCCCAGCTCTTGGCGTTGAAGAGCACGTTGTCAGCCTGCGCGCACTCCCACGTGCAGGCGCAGCGCGTGCGTTCGATCTCCTCGCGCAGCGCATCCGCGGCGGCGGAGTTCCACAGGCGCTCGATGTCCCAATCGACGTCGTTCAGGTTGCCCAACTCGCGTCCGAGGATCTCGCAGGGCTGCAGCGAACCGCTCTCGAAGATCACGGCGGACAGCGAACCCGCGGTGCACGGAAGGTGCGAGCTGCGATCGCCGCGCGCGACACGTTCGACGTGTTCGTACATCGCTCGATCGCGTGCGACCGCCAGTCGCGCCAGCGGAAAATCGAAGTACGGCAGTGCGCCGCTGTCCACGAGGCGCCGCTTGACAGCGACGAGCTCGCGATAGCGATCGAGGTCGACGTGGAGCAGCTTCTCGTCGAGCGCCGTTCCGCGCGCGAGGTTGAGCGTCACGTTGTCGGGCGCAAGTTCGCGCACGAGCTCCTCGAGGTGCGCGGCGAGCACGTGTTGGTTCTCGCTCGTCAACGTCACGAGCAGCCCGATTCCCAGCCGGCTGCGTTGGTCGGGCGGCAACGCTTCGCGCTGCGCCTTGAGCGCCCGAAAGCTCGCCATCGAACGTGCGTGCCCGCCCGCGATCTGGCGGATCGCGTCGTGGATCGCCGGCGGACCGTCGAACGACAGCGCGACCGACAGGTAGAGCTCGGGATTCTCGCGCAGGATCTGCGCCACGGCGTCGTGCTGGCGCTCTTCGACCAGGCCGTTGGTCGGGATCGCGAGGTGGCGCAGACCGCGCGAGCCGAACGAACGCGCGAGCGCGGCGAGATCGCGGCGCAGGAACGGCTCACCGCCGCCGAAGCTCACCCACAAGAGCGGCCCCAGGCGCGCACACGACGCTGCGAGGCGCTCGACCTCTTCCGCGCTGGGCCCGGCGACCCCCGCGGCGACTTCCTTGAAGTGGAAGCAGTGCCGACAGCGCAGGTTGCAACGCCCGGTGACGAACAACGTCAGGTGCAGCGGAGGGCCGCGCTTGCGCAGCGCGCGCAGGGCGAAGGGCAGGTAACGAAGCGCGTTCAAGGGCTGGCGCCGAGCAGGTTCGTGCGCGACCCGTAGCCTAACCGACGCCGTGGGCGCGCCCGTGCGCGGCGACGCGCAACGTGCGGGCGGCCGCGGCGAGTTCGCGCAGCGCGGACACGTGCTCGGGCGACCAATTCGCCGCAGCGGCCGCGCGCGCTTGGTCGTGATCGCCCAGTCCAGCGTCCGCTCGCGCGCGGCTCCGCGCGAGGATGAGGTCGCGGATCTGCGCGGCGTCGTCCAGCCCCGCGAGTTGGACGCCGTGCGAAACGGCGACCGCATGCTGCCCGCCCCCGATCATCCCGCCGCCGGCGGTGTCGATGCGCACGTTCGAGACTCCGAACAGCCGCTCGAGCGGGCCCTGCTCCAGCCGCACGTTCTGCACGTTGGCGAAGGTCACGGTCTTCTCTTGGACGGTCCAGGCCCCCTCGCGCACGCGCACCGAGCGGTCCGTGATGACGTAGTAGCGCAGGTCGTAGTCCACGCGCACGGCGAAGTACGCCACGAGGAGCAGCGGGAACAGCACCAGGACGATCACGCCGGTGACGATCAGCAGCGGCGGAGCGAAGATGCCGGCGATCAGCGAACCGAGCGCGCCCAAGGCCGCCAGCCCGGCGAGAATCGCCAGCCCTACGAGGCGGTAGCGGAGGTAGCTCGGCGCCGCCCGCATCACCTGGACGTGAGCGTGGGCGCCGCTGGGCGCATCCGGCGGCGTCGCGGGAGCACGGAACAGCTCGAGGACAGCCGTTTTGACGAGGGCGTACACCGCGTCAGCTCCCGCGCTGCGCTTCGAGCGCCGCGCGCGCGCCGTCGAGTTCGACGCGGATGGCGCGCAGCAGTTCCAGGACCTCGTCGGCGCTCGCGCTGATCGGCGCCTGCTCCGCCGTGGACTCGACGCCGCGCATGCGCCGGTAGAAGAACTCGCGCAGCGCCTCGAAGTGCTCCATGCCTTCGAGGGCGAGCTCGGCCGTCGCGGAGCCCGCTGCGGTCTGCAACTCAACGGTCCCGATCCCCAAGTAGCGCTCGACCAGGCTGCGCTTGACGTGGATGTCCTGGATGCGCTTGTAGGCGAGGTGCACCTCGCGCCGGAAGAGGATCCCCCACGACGCGCTGATGCCCTCGTCGCCGATGGTGTAGTTCAGCGTGTGGTACTTGAAGTAGTGCGGTATCCACACCAGCGGCGCCAGCACGAGGCCCGCCAGGGAGCGGATCGTGTACTGCACGAGCAGGTTGCGGTGCGGGCGCTTGATCGCGCGGAGCGCAGCGTCGTCGAGCCTCGAGCGGGTGGCTTCCATGGTTGGACGCAGACTACAGCGTCGGCCGCCCACGCGCAGGACGCCGCTCCACCTACGGACGCGGGGGCCGCGGCCTTCGCGGCCGCGACCCCCGCGCAGGGTGTCAGGATCGCTCGTTCAGCGGCTCACGGGTGGAGCGTGAACTCGAGGCCGTTCGACAAGTTGGTCGTGCCCAGCGCCGCGGGATCGCGGAACCAGCACTGCGAGTCGACCACCTGGCCCGCGGCGAACGGCTGGCCGAGCGCGCTCGGGTGCGCCGCAACCCAGGCGAGCCAATCGTCGCTCATCGCGCCGTTGCACGTACCCGCCGTGCCGCCCGAATTCTGCGCCGAGAGACGCTGAACCGGAGACTTCACGCACAGCGTGCTCGTGTTGCCGGGGAACCACTGCGACGCAGAACGACCGCTCACGCCGTAGAACATCAGACCCGCGCGCTGGCCTTCGACGTTCGTGCAGTTGATCGTGAAGCCCGAGCTGGCCGCCACGCTCGGAGCGCCGCTCCAACCCATCGTCGGAGTGCAGCCGCTGCTGGTCGTGCTCGAGGTGCAGTACGGAACCGGCGTCGGCAGTCCGGAGACGAAGTTCTTGACCGTCGACAGGCCCACGTTGCCGTGCTCGTCGGTGACGCGTGCGCGGTACTCGACCGTGCCCGAGATCGCGCCGGGGATGGTCCCGCGGAAGATCTGTCCGCCGCCGAACAGCATCGTGCTCGTGCCGATCGTGGCGAAACCGTTCGTGCTGTACTCGAGCACGGCGGTGTCGTAGCGCGTCACGTCCCACGACGCATTGTCGTACACGTGCACGCGCACCACCGTCGGCGCCGCACCGGGCGAGCGGTTGGGCGCTTGCTCGAGGTTGGCCACGCGCGGCGCGATCGCGTCGGGGATGTTGTTGACGTTCTTGAGGAAGAACTCCTCCTGGCCGCCATCGTTGCCGACCAGGAAGTCGTAGTCGCCGTCCTCGTCCACGTCGCAGCCATCGCTGCCCAGGCCGGTCGCGCCGAGCGAAGGCAGTTCCGTACCGGTGACGTTCGTGTAGTTCCAGTTCGGCGGACCGTCGTTGCGGTACAGCTTGTCCTGGCCCGAGAAGTTCGTCACGTAGATGTCGAGGCGTCCGTCGTTGTTGTAGTCGAGGAAGTCGCCCTCGTTGTCGTCCGCGCCCGAGCCCGCCAGGGTGAACGTGCCGCTGAACACCGACGCGCCGTTGTTCTTGATCGTGACGTCGTTGAAGCCCGGCCAGTTGAGCCCGTAGATGTCGAGGTCGTTGTCGTTCTCGAAATCGCCCATCTCCTGCTCGTAGTTGCCGCCCGTGTCCGTGTTGGCCGGCACGCCAGTCAGGTAGGTGATGTCCTGGAAGCGCGAGAGCGTCCCCGTCTCGGTGAGGCGGTTCTTGTAGACGCGCGGGATCTGGTTGCGCGCGCCCTGGAGGATGTCGATGTCGTGGTCGCCGTCGAAGTCGCCGATCTCAACGCCCAGCGGAGTATCCGCGATGTCGGACTGCACGCCCGTGGTGTTGGTCGTGCCGTTGACGTGCACGCCCATCGCCCACAGGGCCTGCGTGTTGTTGTTGATCAACGTGCCGAGCAGCTGCACGCCGCTGGGGTTGAACTCCTCGAAGAAGCCGCCGCCGTTGTTGAGGAACAAACGCGTCGGCGCGCCGCCGTCGAAGTTCCCGCCGTACGTCGTGTGGACCAAGTCCTCGTCGCCGTCGTTGTCGAGGTCGCCGAACACGCAGTCGCAGGACCAGTCCTTGAAGCCGCCCGTGCCGAGCGCGACGCTCGGTCCGATCGACGAGAAGTGCGTCACGCCGTCGTTGACGGCGATGAAGGTCCAGCGCGCAGCGGTCTGCTCCTGGAAGAAGCCCGCCGTTCCGCCTTGGAGGCCGCCCATGTTGACCCACCAGCGGTTGGACTGGTTGGAGATGGCCGACGTGTTGGCGACGTAGACATCGAAGTCGCCGTCGCCGTCGATGTCGACGAAGTCCATGTCGCGGCTGGCGTCGAGCACCGCCGGGCATTGGGTCGAGGTGCGGTCGGCGAAGAACCCGATCGTGCCGCCCGGCTCGGAGCCGCGGTTGATCCACAGGTTGTTCTGGTCGTCGCCCGAGTCACCCCCCTCGGCGACGACGCAGTCCATGTCGCCGTCGCCGTCGACGTCGGCGAAGTCCACGTTCTCCGTGAAGCCGCCGTTGACCGGGATCTGCCCCGGAGTGTTGACGAAGCTCTGGGCCTGCGCCGCCGCAGCCGTTCCCAGGCAACCCAGTGCGCCGGCGACCCAGCGCCGACCGACTCCCTTGTGCTCGACCATAGATGCTTGACTCCGCTGACTGCGTCGGGTGGAACCTGCCCCGGTGAACACGCCGGTCCCCACCGCGACGTGCGGCGGCAGACAGCGACGGCCTGGGGTCCGCGCAGTAGTAGCTTGGACGCTTCGAGTTTCGCCGAGGATCCCTGCGGCGTGAACAGGGAAGTGTGCGCAGGCGTGTGAATTTCCGCCCCGCGCCGTCCAGCGGTCGCTTGAACCGCAAATTCGTCCGCACGCGGCGCCGGCATGGCCGCGCGCCGGCGGCTCAACTGCTGGCTCGCACGTGCGGCGAGAGGTCCGCGACGTCGATGACGCCGCTGGAGAGCGCCACGGCGCGGCGCATCTCGTTTTCGAGTTCGCGCACGTTGCCGGGCCAGCGCCAAGCCTCGAGTTTCGCCAGCGCAGCCTCGGTGAGCTCCGCCTTGCGGCCCATCTCGGCCGAGAGACGCTCCAGGAAGAAGCGCACGAGGTGCCGCACGTCCCCGGCGCGCTCGCGCAGCGGCGGCAGGACGAGCGTGACGACGTTGAGGCGGAAGTAGAGGTCCTCGCGGAAGCTCCCAGCCTTGACCATCGCCCGCAGGTCCTTGTTGGTCGCCGCCACGATGCGCACGTCGACCTTTACGGTCTTGTTCGAACCGACGGGGCGCACCTCGCCTTCCTGCAGCACCCGCAGCAACTTGGGCTGCATCGAGAGCGGCATGTCGCCGATCTCGTCGAGGAACACCGTCCCCTTGTCGGCCGCCACGAAGTGGCCCGCGCGATCGGCGATCGCGCCCGTGAACGAACCCTTCTTGTGCCCGAAGAGCTCGCTCTCGAGCAGGTCCGCCGGCACGGCCGCACAGTTCTCGGCGAGGAACGGCTTGCCCTTGCGCGGGCCGTACTCGTGAAGGGCCTTGGCGACGAGTTCCTTGCCCGTGCCCGTTTCGCCGTGCACGAGCACGGAGACCTCGCTCTGCGCGACCTTCTCGAGCAACGCGTACACCGCGCGTAGCGCGGGTGAGTTCCCCACCATTCCAAAGCGCATGGGGATCGGTCCGGTGGCGTCCGCCGCCGCCACGGGTCCCGGTCCGGCCAGCGCCTCGTCGAGCAGCGGCCGCAGCGCTTCGAACTGGCCAGCGGCGCGCGCTTCGTCGAGCAGCGCACGCAGCCGCGCCTCGAAATCACCCGCGTTGGCGTTCACCGCGCGCCCGAGACCTTGCGCAGTCGCGCGTAGGCCAGCATGAGCTGCTTGAGCCCGGCGCCTTGGAAATGCACCGACGCACGCGCGTTCGGGCCCATCCCGAGCAATTGCTCGATCCGGCCGCGGCCGAAGGCGTCGTGCTCGACCACGTCCCCGACGCGCAGCGCCGGCGCCGAAGCGCCGTCGGAAGCCGGCGCGTACTGACCCAGCGTCTCTTCTTCGTCGTCTTGCACCGACTGCAGCAGGGTGCGCGGGATCTCCTCGAGGAAGCGCGACGGCCGGTGGAACACGTCGCCGCCGTACAGCTTGCGCGACACCGCGCTCGTGAGCACGAGTTGGTCCTGCGCGCGCGTCATGCCGACGTAGAACAGCCGACGCTCCTCTTCGATGCCTTCGGCGGAGCCCGCGACCGCGCGCGCGTGCGGCAGGAGATCTTCTTCGACGCCGGCGACGAACACGACGGGGAACTCCAGGCCCTTGGCCGAGTGCAAGGTCATCAAGGCCACCTTCGGCACGCCCGCTTCGAGTCCGTCCGTATCGCTCACGAGAGCGACGTCCTGCAGGAAGCCGCGCACGCCGCCCTGCGGGTTGGCGCGGTCGTACTCGCTGGCGTGCGCGAGAAGTTCCTGCACGTTCTGTTCGCGGTCGACGTCGTCGCGCTCCGCGGTGCGCGCGAGGTGCTCGAAGTAAGCGGTTTCCTCGACGACGGCGAGCAGCGCGACCTCAGCCGGGCCAGAGGCGTACAGGGACAAACGTTCGAGCAAGCCCGCGAACGCGACCAGCGCCGCCTTGGCCTTGCCCTTGATGCGGCCGCGGGCCTCGTCCGATTGGCAGGCGCGCACGAGCGACACGCGCCGATCCGCGGCCCACGCGCGCAAGTCGTCGAGCGATTTGTCGCCGACGCCGCGCGCCGGCGCACCGAGCGCGCGCACGCAGGCCTCGTTGTCCGCCGGGTTGGCGAGCAGGCGCAAGTAGGCGAGCAGGTCCTTGATCTCCTTGCGCTGGTAGAACTCCGTGCCCGCGACGATCTGGTAGGGAATCGAGGTCAGGCGCAGCGCACGCTCGAGCGCGCGCTGCAGGAAGTTCGCGCGGTACAGGATGGCGAACTCGTCGTGCGAGCGGCCTTCGTCGGCCAGCGCGCGGATGCGCAGCGCGATCTCGCGCGCCTCGTCGTCCTCGTCGGCGCACTCGACCAGCGTGAGCTTCTCGCCAGCTCCACGCTGCGAGAACAGCCCCTTCTCCTTGCGCTGCGTGTTGTTGCGGATCACCGCCTGCGCCGCGTCGAGGATGTTCTGCGTCGAGCGGTAGTTCTGCTCGAGCCGCACCACGCGTGCGCCAGGGAAGTCCTTCTCGAAGTCGAGGATGTTGCGAATGTCCGCGCCGCGCCAGCCGTAGATCGACTGATCGGGATCGCCGCACACCGCGATGTTCTGCCGCAGCGCCGTCAGGTGGCGCAGCAAACGGTACTGAACGCGGTTGGTGTCCTGGTACTCGTCGACGAGCAGGTGCCGGAACGCGTCCGCGTACTGGTCGCGCACGCCCGGATGCTGGTCGAACAGCGTGAGCACCTTGAGCAGCAGGTCGTCGAAGTCGAGCGCGTTGTTGCGCTGCAGAGCGGCCTCGTACTCGCGGTGCACACGCACGTACAGCTCGTCGACGAAGCCGTCCTCGTCGCTGCGCTCCGCCCCTGCCCCGCGGTTCTTGCGTTCGCTGATGAACGCGCCGACGTCGCCGGGACGGTACGCGGTCGTGTCGTAACCGGCCGACTTGATCAGCTCGCGGATCAGCTTCTGGCGATCGTCGGTGTCGTAGATCGTGAAGTCGCGCGTCCACGCGCCGAGGTGCTCGATGTCGCGCCGCAGGATGCGCGCGCACATGGCGTGAAAGGTCGAAACCCACGCGCCGCGCGGCACCGCGAGGCTGTCGACGCGCTCGCGCATCTCGCCCGCGGCCTTGTTCGTGAAGGTGATCGCGAGCACCTCTTGCGGGCGCACGCCGCGCTCGAGCACCAGGTGCGCGATGCGGCGCGTGATCGCGCGCGTCTTGCCCGAACCAGCTCCCGCCAGGATCAGCAGGGGGCCGTCGCCGTGCGTGACGGCCTCGCGTTGCGCGTCGTTCAGCCCGGCGAGCAGGTCCGCGCGCGCCGCACTGGCCGGGAGTTCGTCACTTTGGAGCGTCATTGTCGAAGCGGCGCAGTGTAACGCCGCGGCGCGGCTATCCTCGGTGGACTCGGAGAGAGGATCAGCGCTCATGAGAAAGCTGCTCGTGTTCGTGGTGTTGTCGACGGCTGCCGCGGCTCAGACGCCAGTCGGATTCGCAGAGCCCACGGGCTGGGCAATCCCCAGCACGAGTTCGAGCGAGGCGCTCGCGACGGGCGATTTCGACTCGGACGGCGACCTGGACGTCGTGGTGGCGAGTGTCGGGGCGTCGGCGCTGTGGACTTTCCTCGGCGACGGAGCGGGACAGTTCGCGCTGGGCGCAGTGCTCAGCAACTCCAGCCCCGGGCCCGCTGGTCCCACGTCGATCCTCGCCCAGGACATGGACGGCGACGGGGTGCTCGACCTGGTCACGTCGACGAGCGCCGGAACGGTCGTCATCCACCGGGGCCTGGGCGGCGCCGCCTTCGCGAGCCCGGTGAGCGTCCCGGTCGGCGAACAACTCTTCCACGTCGCCGCCGCGGACCTGGATCTCGACGCTCACCTCGACCTGGCCGTGTGCGCCCTCTCTGCGAACAAGATCGCCGTCCTCCGCTCGACCGGGCCCTTGCAGTACGCGGCGCCGCTGTGGATCGACGTCGGCGCCTTCCCGCGTGCGCTCGCCGTCGGCCGACTCGATGGCGACGCGCTGCCGGACATCGTCGTCGCGAATCAAGAAGGTCAGTCGCTCTCGATCGTGCTCAACGCGGGCAACGGACAGTTCGCGACGCCGCAAACGCTCGCGCTCGGCGAGCACCCGACCGACGTGGCGCTCGCCGACTTCAACGGCGACGGAGCGTTCGACGTCGTGACCGCGAACGGCCGCGCTCCCTCGCGCAGCGCTTCGATCCTGCTCGGAGACGGCGCCGGGAACTTCGGCGCGCCGCTCACGCTCCCAGCCGGCGCGCAGGCGTGGAGCGTGGACGTCGCCGACGTGAACGGCGACACGCACAGCGACCTCGTTCTCGCGTTGGTGAACGCTGCCGCCGTCGGAATTCACCTGGGGCGCGGCGAGGGCGCCTTCGCGGAGCCGACGAACTTCACGCGCGGCGGTGTCAGCCCCAGGGAAGCGCTCGCGCGCGACCTCGACGGCGATGGCCTGCTCGACCTCGTGGTGGCGGATTGGTTGCCGAGTTTTTCGACGTTGCGCGCGCTGCCGGGCGTCCAGGCCAGCGGCTACTGCGCACCGGGGCACTTCACGGCCTACACGTGCGTGCCGCTCACGAGCGTGACCGGCGCGCCGAGCGTGAGCGCGTCGGACGGCTTCCGGATCTCGGTGACCAGCTTGCCCCCAGCAACTTCCGGCTTGGTGCTCTACAGCGTCAGCGGCCGGCAGATGACGCCCTGGGCGGCGACGCCCGCAACCGGGAGTTGGCTCTGCTTGCGCCAGCCTGTGCAACGCACGCCGCTCGGCACGACGCTCAGCATCGGCAGCTGCGATCGGCGGTTCGTGCTCGACTTCAATCGCTACCGTCAGCTGCACCCGAACTCGCTCGGCCAGCCGTTCCAGGTAGGACAGCTCGTGCAAGCGCAGGCTTGGCTGCGCGACACGAGCGCGTCGGGCACGCTGCTGAGCGCGGCGGTCGAGTTCGTGCTCGGACCGTGAGCACCGGAGCGGCGCGTACTACGATCGCGCTGCGATGAACTCCGCGCCCACGCTCGATCCGGTGTGCGGGATGACGGTCGCGCCCGACGCGCCGCTGCGCCACGAGCACAAGGGCGTCACGTACCTGTTCTGCGCCGAGTCGTGCCTGCGGCGCTTCCGCGCGGAACCCGAGCGTTTCCTCGCCGGTGAACGCGCCGCCATGGCGCCCGACGAGGCGCTGGCGAGCGCCGTGCACATCTGCCCCATGTGCGACGGCGTGCGCTCGATCGGTCCGGCGAATTGCCCCAAGTGCGGCATGGCGCTCGAGCCGCAGGGCGTGTTCGCAGGCGATCCGTTCGAGCACGAGCACCGGCTCATGCGCCAACGGCTCGTGTTCGCGGCCGCGCTGAGCGCACCGCTAGCCATCGTGGCCATGGGCGGAATGCTCGTCGGCGGCGAGCACCACGCGCTGCTCGACGAGCCGCTCAACGGCGCCCTGCAGGCCGCGCTCGCGACGCCCGTCGTGTTCGGCGCCGGCTGGCCGATCCTGCAACGCGCCGCCGCATCGCTGCGCGCGCGCTCGGCCAACATGTTCACGCTGCTCGCGCTCGGCATCGGCGCGGCGTGGTGTGCGAGCGTGGCCGCGCTGCTCGCCCCCGAACTCGGACTCGAGCTGTACTTCGAATCCGCCGCGCTCGTGACGACGCTCGCGCTGCTGGGGCAAGTGCTCGAGCTCTCCGCGCGGCGCAAGACGGGCGCGGCGCTGCGCGAGTTGCTCGACCTCGCACCGCCGACGGCGCTAGTGCTCGACCCGCTCGGCAACGAGCGGGAGTTGCCGCTCGCGCAGGTGCGCGAGGGCTTCGTGCTGCGCGTCAAACCCGGCGCGCGCGTGCCCGTCGACGGAGTCGTGCTCGACGGCGAAGCGAATGTCGACGAAGCGATGCTGACCGGGGAGCCGCTGGCGCAACCCAAGCGTCAGGGCGACACACTTACCGCGGGAACCGTGCTGGTCAGCGGCTCGCTGCGCCTGCTGGCCGAGCGCGTCGGCGGCGCGACCACACTTTCGCGCATCGTCGAACTCGTGGCGCGCGCCCAACGCTCGCGCGCGCCCGTGCAGGCCCAGGTCGACAAGGTCGCCGCTTGGTTCACGCCCGCGGTGCTCGTCGTCGCGCTCGGCGCCGCTGTCGCCTGGACGCTGCTGGGCGGGGAGGACGGCCTCGCGCACGGCCTCGTCGCCGCGATCAGCGTGCTCGTGATCGCCTGCCCGTGTGCGCTCGGGCTCGCGACTCCGATGTCGATCGTCGTCGCGACGGCACGTGCGGCGCACGAAGGCGTGCTCTTCCGCGACGCAGCGGCGCTGCAGGCCCTGGCGAAGGTCGACGTGCTCTTGGTGGACAAAACCGGCACCCTCACCGAGGGTCGGCCGCGCGTCGTCGACGTGCACGCTCGAGAGCCGTTCACGGTGCACGAAATCGTCGAGGCTGCGGCCGCCGTCGAACGTGCAAGCGAGCATCCGCTCGCTGCCGCAATCCTCGCGCACGCGGAAGCTCTCGGCCTGCGGCCGGTCGCAGCCGAGCGTTTCGAGAGCAGCGCCGGGCGCGGCGCGCGGGGCTTGGTGCAGGGTCGCGAGGTTCTCGTCGGGAACGCGGCGCACTTGAGCGAACGCGGAGTTCGAGGGAGCGAGGACATGGCGGCCCGTGTGGCCGCGGAGCATGCCGACGGCTCGCTCGTGTTCGTCGCGCTCGACGGCCGCCTGGGCGGCGTGCTCGTGCTCGCCGACCCGCTGCGCGCGAGCGCACGCGCGGCACGCGCGGAACTCGCGGCCGACGGGCTCGAGTTGCAGGTGCTCAGCGGCGACCGGACGCCCGCGGTGGCCGCCGTCGCCCACGCGCTCGGCATCGAACGCTTCGAAGGCGACGCCACTCCCGAGCGCAAGGCGCAGGTTGTCGCCGAACTGCGCGCGCGCGGCCGGCGCGTCGCGATGGCTGGCGACGGCGTGAACGACGCGCCCGCGCTGGCGCTCGCCGACGTCGGCATCGCGATGGGCGGCGGAACGGACATCGCCAAACACGCCGCGGCGGTCACGCTCGTGAAGGGCGATCTGCGCGCGCTGGCGCGCGCGCGTGCACTCTCGCGTGCGACGCTCGCGAACATCCGCCAGAACCTGTGGCTCGCGTTCGGCTACAACGCGCTGTGCCTGCCGATCGCCGCCGGCGCGCTCTATCCACTGACCGGCGCCCTGCTCTCGCCGACGCTGGCCGCCGCGGCGATGACGTTCAGCTCGGTGAGCGTGATCGGCAATGCGCTGCGCCTGCGCCGCGTCGCGCTCAACGGGCCCGCGCGCTAGTGTCGTGTTTCTGAAGTCCGTTGAAGATGTCGCTGGAATCGGCGTTCCTGGCAAGGCGCGAGGATTCCAGGCGACTTGAATAGGTCGCCGAACCGGAGCAACGCCGCCAGGGGCGGCGAGGCCATCGAGAGATTCGACAAAATTCGGAAACAGGACACTCGCCGGGGCGGAAACAGTGAACGACTTCGGCGTGCGCAAGAGCGTGGGCAGACCGACGCACCTCCACCCGCTGCGGCGACTGGAGCAACTCAACGCGTTCCGGCGCACTCTCAACCTCGACCCCGAACGCGCCGAGAAGCTGCGCCGCGACTTCTGCAATCGAACCCGGCCCGTTCGAAAGAGTGTTGGTCGCCCTCGTCCTCGCTGACGTGCGCTTTTTGGTCGTCGGCGGCGTGGCTTGCGCGCTCAACGGTTTCGCGCGCTCCACGGAGCATCTTGACCTCCTGCTCGACGCCTCGCCGGACAATCTCGAGCGCCTGCTGGCGACCCTGGCGCAGTTCGGGGAGGGTTACGCGCGAGAACTGCGCCCGAGCGACTTCAGCGACGAGGAGGGCGCCATCCAACTCGTCGAGGACTTCCCCATCGATGTTCGTGCGAATGGGCGGACTGCGCTACGCGGATCTGCTCGCCCATCGGCGCACCCACGAGATCGCCGGCGTGGCCATCCCCTACGTCGACGTCGACGGTCTGCTGCTGCTCAAGTCCGGAAGTCTGCGTCCCGGGGACCAGATCGACGTCGAAATCTTGACGCGGCTCAAAGCAGGCAAGTACGGGCCCCAGGCCTGAGCGCGCGAGCGCCGCGAGAGTAAACTCGCGCGCTTCATGATCGCCCTTACGAACGTCGCCAAGCACTACGGCCGGCGAGCGCTGCTGCTCGACGCGAGTTTTCAGCTCAATCCCGGTGAAAAGGTCGGGCTGGTCGGCCCCAACGGCTCGGGGAAGACCACCTTGTTCCGACTGATCGTCGGCGAAGAAAAACCCGACGACGGCGAGGTGCTGGCGCCCAAACGCGTGACGATCGGCTACTTCCGCCAGGACGCGGGCGAGATGAGCGGGCGCAGCGTGCTCGACGAGACCATCGCCGGCGCCGGTCGGCTGGGCGATCTGCACCATGAGCTGATCGAGCTCGAGCGCGCCATGAGCGCCCCCGAGCGCATGGACGAGCTCGACGCGACGCTCGCACGCTTCGGCGAAGTGCAGGGCGAGTACGGCCAGCTCGGCGGCTACGACCTCGAAGCGCGCGCGAGGGAGATCCTGCACGGCCTGGGCTTCGAGGACAGCCAGATCGAAGGCGACGTCGGCGCGCTCTCGGGCGGTTGGCGCATGCGCGTGTCGATCGCCAAGGTGCTCTTGGGCAAGCCGGATGTGATGCTGCTCGACGAACCGACCAACCACCTCGACATCGAGTCGATCCTGTGGCTGGAGCAGTTCCTGCGCGGCTCGGAATCGGCGGTGCTCATGACCTGCCACGACCGCGACTTCATGAACCGCGTGATCACGCGCATCGTCGAGATCGACGAGGGCGAGCTGGTCAGCTACTCGGGCGACTACGACTTCTACGACCGCGAGCGCGAGGTCCGCGCGCGGGAACAAGCGGCGGCGTACACGCGCCAGCAGGCGATGCTCAAGAAGGAAGAGCGTTTCATCGAGCGCTTCGAGCGGCACGTCGCCAAGGCTGCGCAGGTGCAGTCGCGCATCAAGAAGCTCGACAAGATCGAGAAGCTCGAGCCGCCGCGCAAACGCGAGGTCGTGGCGTTCGAGTTCCGCACTCCGCCGCGGTCGGGCAACGACGTCGTGACGCTGCAGAGCGTGTCGAAGCGCTACGGCGAACGGGTGCTCTACGACGCCTTCGACTTCGAGGTCAAACGCGGCGAACGCTGGTGCGTGATGGGTCAGAACGGAACCGGCAAGACGACGCTGCTCAAGCTCGTCGCGGGCGTGATCCAGGCGGACGCGGGCGCGGTGAAGCTCGGGGCGAGCCTCAAGCTCGGCTACTTCGCGCAGTCAGCTCTCGAAATCCTCGACCCGACGCTCACGGTGTACGAGCAGATCGACCGCGCCTTCCCGACGGCGACCACGCCCTCCAAGCGCAGCTTGCTCGGCGCGTTCGACTTCCCCGGCGACGAGATCGACAAGCGCATCGGCGTGCTCTCCGGCGGCGAGCGCTCGCGGCTGGTGTTGGCGCAGATGCTCTTCGATCCGCCGAACTTCCTGGTGCTCGACGAGCCCACCAACCACCTCGACCTCGTCACCAAGCAGATGCTCGTGAAGACGCTCGCCACGTTCGAGGGAACGATGCTGTTCGTCAGCCACGACCGCACCTTCCTCAAGGGCTTGGCGACCAAGGTGCTCGACCTGTCGGGCGGCGGTGAGACCCGCGCCCGCAAGCCGCTGGTGTTCCACTCCGACTACGAGAAGTGGGTCGAGATGACCGGGCACGAAGCGCCCGGCGTCCACCACTGACGGACGGCGCGGCGCGGCGTCGCGTCGGTCACTTCAAGACGTCTTCCAACGCCTTCGTGGACGGCGCGGCGATGCGCTCCGCGAAGCACTTGGGCAACAACTCGCGCTCGATCGCGTTGAACGCCGCGGCGTGCGCTTCGCCCGCCACGCGCGGATGCAACTCGACCAGGAGCGAGTCGAAGCTCTTGAGCAGTTCCTCGAGGCCGCGGGCGAGCGATTCGAGTTCCTTGCGCCGCTGCTCCTCGACCTGCTCCGGCGTGCGGCCGGACGCCGCGAACTCCTTGAAACGCGCGGCGATCGTTTCGCGCTTGCGCTTGGCGAGCTCCAGCCAGTCGACGAGCGCGAGCTCCAACACGCACTCCTGGAACGCCTTCACCAACTCGCGCGTGCGCTTCTGCAGCGCCTCGTCGAACTCCGGCTCGCGGCCCAGGGCGCGGTACATGCGCGTGCGCAGCTGATCGAACTGCGCCCGCAGTGCATTGCGCCTCAGCTCCGAGGAGTTGTCGCGCGCGCCCTCGGGCGGCGGCGGCGGCTCGAACGACGCGGCGTCGGGCGGCGTCTCGAGGGCCTCGAGCGCGAAGGTGTAGCGCCCTTGGGGACTCTCGCCCTGCAGGCGTTGCAGCAGGCCGTCGCGCCGCAACTCGCCGCGGAAACGGCCCTCGGTTTCGAAGCGCAGGACGTCGCCGTCGAGCACGAGTTCCGCGGATTTCGCGCGCAGCGTGTCGAGCCACGCAAACGGCGTCGTCACCCCATCGCTCGTCGCCACCAGTTCGAAGTTGGCCTTCTGGAGGCGCTCGTCGAAGGACCAGTTGACCTTGGCCCCCGGCCCGTCGTACGCCGACTGCAAACTGGCGGCGGAGCGCGGAAACACCGCGCGGAGCTGCTCTTCGACCGGCCGCAACCGGGCGCGAATGTCCGCCAGCGACACCGTGCCGTGCAGACCCGGACGGCCGGTCGACGAAACGAACTGGGCCGTCAAGCGCTCCGAGGTGCAGATGGTGATCAGGGCCTGCTCGCCGAGCCGGTTCTCGACGCGCACGGCGCCAGGTGCGTACTCGATGTACAGCGTGCTCGTCGGCGGCGGAACGACCTCGACCCCGGGATTGACCTCGAACGAGAGGCTGTAGCGAGCGCGCATCGCGGGTGCGGCGCGCGAGTGCGCGATCAGGTCATCGAGCACGTCCGCGCGCGCGGACGCGCACAGCGCCGTCAGGGCGACACCGACAACGACACCGAGAAGTGCGGTTCTCATCGAGGTCATTCCGTCTCGTCTAGCGGGCGAAAACGTCCGCGATCGGAAGGATGCGCACGCGCTCCGCTGCGAGCCCGAGCTTGCGCGCGCCGATCAAGCGGTCCTCTTCGAGCAACGACGCGGGTTTTTCGGACTCGTAGGTCATCGTCGAGGGCGCATCCGAGAGCAGCGCCTGCTTCAGGCCTTCGGCGTCCTTGGCCACGATCACGACCCGCAGCTTTTCCGCCGAAAGATGGCGACGGATGGCGTCGTTGACCTGCTCGCGCGTCAAGGCGGCGAGCCCTTGGCGCATGTAGCTCGTGTACTCGTCGATGCCGTAGAAGCGGCTGTCGAGCCGCGCCCCGAGCGTCTGGCCCGGGCTGGCGAGCGCGAGGAACACGTTCTTCGAGAGGTACTCGCGCGTCGCTTCGAAGTCGGCCTGCGAGAGTCCGTTCTGGATCAGCAGGTCGAGCTCGTGCAGCGCGATGCGCAGCGCGTGGTGCGCGTGTTCAGGCTTGACCGGCCGGATCCAGACCTCGAACAGCTGCGCGCGGCGCGCCTGGTTGGGGCTGGCGAAGAACTGCCCGCCGCCGTTGCGGAAGGCCTCGATGTACGCGTAATCGCCGTAGTTCATGCCGCGCACCTCGCGAATGCGCTGGTAGAGGTGGCTCATCGACGAGCGGTGCTCGCCGAGCCAAGTGCGCGCGAGGTACAGCGCGACGAAGTCCGGGTGGCCGCGCACGACATCGATCGGATGCCCGAACGACATCGCCGTGGCGCGCGTCTCCTTCTGGAGGATGTCCACCTCGAGCGCGCTCGGGCGGTGCGGCGTCGGCGCGCTCACCGCGCGCGGCGTTCCCGCGGGCAGCTTGGCGAGTTGGGACTCGAGCAGCGCGCGCGACGCGCCCAGCTCCCCCGCCACTCCCACGATGAGATTCGCCTGCGTGTAGTGCTGAGCCACGAACTGCTTCACGTCGTCGAGCGTGATCGCCTCGAGTCCGGCCACCGTGCCCGCGGTCGGATGGCCGTAGCGCGTGCCCGCGAACAGCGCGGCCTGCAGCGCTTCCTTGCCGAGTTCCTCTTCGTTGTTCGTGCGCAGCGCCTGCACGAGCGCAACCTTCGCCTGCGCCTTGACGCGCTTGAAGTCCTCCTCGCGCCAGCCAGGCGCGACGAGTTGCGGCAACACGGTGCGCAGGTAAACCCCGAGGTTGTCGACGTGGATCGAGCCGCTGAAGGTGGTCATCTCGCGGTCGACCCAGTCGCCGAAGCCGCCGGCGATCGGGAACAGGATCTTCTGGATCTCGTCGAGCGTGAGGTCCGCGCTGCCCGCGTCCGCGACCATCGCGGCCGCCACCGCCGCGAGACCTTCCTTGCCCACCGGGTCGGAGGCCGAGCCCACGAGGAATTGCAGGCGCAGATCGCGCTGGTCGCCGCCGCCCGGCAGCTCAACCCACGGCGCGGTGAGTCGCCCCGAAGCCCCCGCGAGCGCCGGCGGAACCGGCTTGGCCTCCGCATCGACGTTGCGCGGCGCAACCGTCGGCAACGCCAGCGCCTCCGCCAAGGCCGGCGCCGGCGCACCGTGCGAGAGGGTCGTCACGACCATGCGCTCACTGCGCAAGTACTTGGCGCCGGCGGCCCTCAGATCCGCCGCTTGCGCAGCGTCGTACAGCCGGAACAAGGCGTTGAACGTGTCGAACGAGCGCCGGTGGTGCACGTAACGCGCGAGGCGGCTCGCGATCGCGTCGGTGCTGTCGAGCGCGCGCAGCGTCCCGTAGCGATTGGACGCCTTGGCTTCCGCCAGACGCGCTTCGTCGATCGGATCGGCCTTGGCGTGCGCCACCGCGTCGAGGATCGCGTCGCGCACGTAGAGCATGTCGGACTCCTCGCGCACCTGCGCGAAGATCGTCGCGAGCGACGGATCCTTGCTGTCGGGGCTGAACGCGCCCAGCGAGTCCGCCTTCTGCTCTTCGAGAACCAGGCGCTTGTAGAGCGGCGAGGTCGAACCGAAGTTGAGCTCGAGCAGCAGGTCGAGCGCCACGGAATCGCTTGCGGTCTCGCTGAACGCCGGGCCGTGGAACGACACCGCGACGATCGGCTGCGTGGGCACGTCCCAGGGCACGTGCGCGTACTTCGGCGCGGTCGGCTCCGGTTCGCGCGGGATCTCGATGGAGTAGGAACCGCGCTTCCAACCGCCCCAGTGCTTCTCCACCAGCTTCAGGGTCGTGTCGGGATCGACGTCGCCCACGACCATCACCGTCGTGTACTCGGGACGGTACCAGCGGTCGAAGAACGTCTTCGCATACGCCATCTGGTCGGGCATCACCTCGATGTCCGCCAGGAAGCCCATCGTCGTGTGCTTGTAGGTGTGCGTCGTGAACGCCGCGTTCTGCAACACCTCGAACAGCTTGTTGATCGGATTGGCGCTGTTCTTGTTGTATTCGCCGAGCACCGCGCGCGCCTCGGTGCGGAACTGCTCCTCGCTGTAGGCGAGGTTCTGGAATCGATCCGCTTCGATCTCGAGCATCTTCTCGAGGTCGGGCTTGGCGAAGGTGATGTGGTAGTTCGTGTAGTCGTCGGTCGTGTACGCGTTCTGACGCGCCCCGGCCTGCGTGATCAGGCTCTCGTACTTCGCCGGCGGGAACTTCTCCGTCCCGCGGAACATCATGTGCTCGAAGAAGTGCGCGAAGCCCGTCTTGCCGACCTCGACTTCGTTGCGCGAGCCGGTCTGCACCGGAATCTGCAGCGACACGATGCTCGCCATCGGCGTCGGGACGACGATCACCTTGAGACCGTTGGCGAGCGTGCGCTCGACCGCTTTGTAGGGCAGCACATCGCGTCCGCCCGCGGCTTCCACGCTCGATCCGTCGGAGTTGGCGGCGCAGGCGGCGAGGGTGAACGCGAGCGACACGGCTTGAATTCGATGCATGATGACGGTGGTTTTCCTGGGGCGGGCGCGCCGGATCGCGGTCGGCGGCGCGCGGATGAAGCGCGGAGTGTAGCGAGCAGGCGCCAGCTCTCGTCGCAGCCTCGGGCGCGCTCCACGGCGTGTTCCTGGTTACCCTGCCCCGCCGCTCCCGAGCCGCCCATGGACCGTATCGAACGCGTCAGCAACAAGTGGCAAGCCGCGCACGCTGGCGAGCACTACCGCGGACCGCGCTTCGGATCGCGCCGGGCGCGCGAGCGCGATCCAGGCCTGATCGCGGCGCTCCTCGCGCGCTGCGACGGGGTAGAGACGGTCCTCGACAGCCCGTGTGGAGCGGGCCGTCTGACGCAAGCGCTTGCTCCACGTTGCCGGACGCTCATCAGCGCCGACGTTTCCGCTGCGATGCTCGCCGCGTTCGAGGACTCCCCCGCGCCGCGGCGCGTGCAGGCGAGCCTCGCGGCGCTCCCCTTCCGCGACCGCGCCTTCGACGCGGTGGTCTGCTGCCGCTTCCTCCACCACCTCCACGAACCCGAGTCCCTCGAGCGCGCGGCCGCGGAGCTTGCGCGCGTCGCTCGGCGCTACGTGATCGCGTCGTTCTGGGACAGCGCCTCGCTGCCCGCGTTGCGCGTCCGCATGGGCCTCAAGCGCTCCGAGGGTCCGACGGGACGCGTGGCGACGAGCCGTGCGCGTGTCGCGGAGAGTTTCTCGCGCGTCGGCCTTCGGGCCGTCGAGTTCCGCGCCACGCTGCGCTTCGTGTCGCAGCAGACCTTCGCGCTGTTCGAGCGCGTCGAGCAGCGGCCGTGAACGCGCCGCAGCGCTTGGCGATCGACGGCCTGGAGTTGCGCGTGCACGCGGCGAGCTTGAAGGGTGAGGCTCTCGCGGCGTTCGCGCAGCACGCGGCCGCGGCCGCGCGCGATCAGCGCGTGCTCGCGCAGCTCGCGCAGTGCGGCGACGCAACGCTGTGGCTCAAGGGCGACCACTTGCCCGGAAAGGCGCGCTGGCGGCACACCTTCGGCGGACTGTTCGGCCGCGCCACGCCGCGCGAACGCGAGCACCGCCGCCTCGAGTGGCTCCGCGCGCGTCTGTTCCGCACGCCGCGGCCGCGCGCCAGCGCAGCGATCCGCTCACGCGGCGTCCTGCGCTACCACGTGCTCGCGCTCGAACCGCTCGGAGCGCACGAAGCGCTCGGCCAAGCGTGGCCGCGCGCGAGCGAAGCCGAACGTTGCGCTTGGATCGACGAACTCGCGAACGAGAGCGCGCGCCTGCACTCCTTGCACTTCGTGCACCGCAACCTGTTCCTGCGCAACTTGCTGGTCGACCGCGAACGCCAGCCCGACAGCGGAGATCCGCGGCGGCTGATCTTCATCGACCCTTGGCGCGGCGGCGCGCCGCTTCCGCTGCGCGGCTGCTCGTACGACCTCGCCTGCCTGATGTTCGACGCCGCGGGGCTGTGGAGCTCCGAGCATCAGCGACGCTTCTTCGCGCGCTACGCCGAGGAACGCACCCGACAAGCGCAGCCCGTCGAGCTGCGCGAACTGCTGGCGCGCGCCGACGAGCGCCGACGTGCGCTGGTCCGTCGTGCGCGCGGCCCGCAGCCCGAGTGGAACTGGCGCTCGCTCGTCGACTGACGCCCGTTCGCGACGCCAGCGCACGACGCTTCTGAGACTAGATGAAGCGACTCTCGTGGTCGGGCCGCAGGCGTCGCAGCTTCTCGCGCAGTTCGGCGTGCAGCGCAGCGGGCGCACTCGCCGCAGTCCACTCGCCGTCGACCTTGAAGCGCAGGTGGTCGCCGCTCACGCGCCACTCCTCCAGCTCGTCGAAACCCCGGGCGTCCCATCCGCGCTGCACGCCGCGCTCGCCGAGGCGCTGACGGTGCGGGCCGGGGCTCAGCAACAACAGCCCAGCCGCGAGCGCCAGCGTCGCGGCCCACAACCAGGCGTCGTCGCCCTGCTCGGGCCAAGTGGCGAGCAGCGCAACTAGCGCTGCGACGACAACCAACCAGCGCAGCACCTGAGGGGCCGAGCGCGGATCTTCCTTCACCACGATCGCGCCGAGCTTGCCTGCGGCGCGGCGGCTGGAGAGCACGAGGAAACCGAGCGCGGGAGCGCCCAGGGCCAGCGCGATCCAGGCCCCGATGGAGAGTGAGTCTTGCGGTGCGTTCATGCGCGAGTGTCGAGCGCGGAAGCGTAGCCAGCGACGGGAACTTTTGTCGCGCTCCATCTGCGCGCGCGCGGGCGCAAGCGCACATGTTTCCAGCCGGCTGACGCCCGCCGACGAAACAGGACGAGCCCCACGCCCCCTCCCCGCCTTCGCTATGCCCGCCACGACCCTAGACACTTTCCTGGAGAATGACCTCGCCCGCGAACTGCGCGAGAAGGTCGCCTCCGGGAACCTCGAATTGCCCGTGCTGTCGCAGACAGCCACGCAGGTGGCGTCCATGTGCATGGACGGCGCTGCGGATGCACGTTCGCTCGCGAACGCGCTCAACCACGATCCCGCGCTCGCGGGCCATGTGCTGCGTGTGGCGAACTCCGCGAAGTACGCGCCGGTCGAACCCATCGTGTCGTTGCAACAGGCCGTCAGCCGCATGGGCATGACGACCGTGGGGCAAATCGCCTACGCCGTCGCGATCGGCTCGCGCGTGTTCCACGCGCCGGGGCACGACGAGTGGGTGCAAGACATGTGGCGGCATGCGGCGCAGACCGCGGGCTGGGCGCGCGAGATCGCGCGCCTCAAGCGCACGAGCGTCGAGGGCGCCTTCGTCTGCGGCTTGTTGCACGACGTGGGCGAACCGGTCCTGCTGCAGGCGGCGATCGACTTGCTGGCGCGCGCCAACACCAGCGCTTCGCGCGAGCAGCTCGAACCGTTGCTCCACGAATTGCACGGCGCCGCCGGGGCGCGGCTCGCACGCGCGTGGAAGATGGCCCCGTGGATCGCCGACGCGATCGAGAAGCACCATACGGCCGAGGCCGTCGAAGCCTGCCAGGACGCGGCGATCGTGCTGCTCGCCGACGAATTGGCGGTGCGCATGGAGCGCGACGAAGAGCAGTTCCTCGACAACGCGCGCCGGGAACTTCCCAGCACACGGGTCGTCGAGCAGCTCAACCTCTACGACGACGACCTCGAGACGTTGCTGGGCCGCGTGCAGGCGGTGCGCGACTTCGCGGGAGCGCTGCAATGAAGTCGAACAAGGAGCTGCGCTTCGATGTGGTCGTGATCGGCGGCGGGCCCGGCGGCCAGAAGGCGGCCGTGCAGGCCTCCAAAGCGGGCAAACGCGTGCTGCTCATCGATCGCGAGTCGGCGGTCGGCGGCGAATGCGTGCACCGCGGCACGATTCCCAGCAAGACGCTGCGCCAGTGCGGGCTCAACTACATGCACTGGACGCAGAACTTCGTGGACCGCGCGGCCGGCGAACGCTGCGAGCTCGCGATGGCGACGCTGCTGAGGCGCCAGTCCGCCGTGACCCAAGCGCACGAGCGCTACATGAGCCGACAGATGGAGCGCAACCGCATCGTGATCTGGCGCGGCCACGCCAGCTTCACCGCTCCGCACGAGCTCGAGGTCAAGGCCGTCGACGGGTCACGTCGCCACGTGGCCGCCGACGTGGTGGTCATCGCCACCGGTTCGCGCCCGCGCACGCCGCCCAACGTGCCGGTCGACCACGAGAACATCCTCGACAGCGACTCGATCCTTTCGCTCGCCTACTTGCCCAAGTCGCTGATCGTGCTCGGCGCGGGCGTGATCGCCTGCGAGTTCGCGTCGGTGTTCGCGGCGCTGGGCGTGCGAGTCACCCTGGTGGACAAGGGCGAACGCCCGCTGGCGTTCCTCGACAGCGAACTGACGACGCGCTTCGTCGCCGAGTTCGGCAAGCTCGGCGGTGAGTTCCTCGGACGGCGCTCGATCGCCAAGGTCGAGTTCGACGGCGTCAGCCAAGTCGAGCTCACGCTCGAGAACGGCGAAGTGCTTCGCGCCGACAAGGTGCTGTGCGCGCTCGGACGCGTGGCGCAGGTGAATGGACTGGGGCTCGACAAGGCCGGGCTCGCCGTCAATCCGCGCGGCACGCTCGACGTCGACGAACACTGCTCGACCAGCGTGCCCGGCATCTACGCCGTCGGCGACGTGATCGGCCCGCCCGCGCTCGCGGCGACGAGCATGGAGCAGGGCCGGCGCGCCGTGCGCCATGCACTCGGCCTGCCGCCGCTCAGCGTCTCCTCGACCACGCCGGTCGGCATCTACACCATCCCAGAGATGTCGAGCGTCGGCATGACCGAGGCCGAAGTCACCGCACGCTGCGGCTCGGCCTTCGTCGGTCGCGCCAAGTTCGCCGAACTCGCGCGCGGCCACATCAACGGCGACGAAGGCGGCCTGCTCAAGCTCGTCTGCGACCCCTCGGGCCGCAAACTGCTCGGCGCCCAGATCCTCGGCGACGGCGCCACCGAGCTGATCCACGTGGCTCAAATGGCCATCGCCACCGGCCAGGACATCGACGTGTTCATCGACAACGTCTTCAACTTCCCCACCTTCGCCGAGGCGTACCTCGTGGCCGCACTCGACGTGCTCGAGCAGCGGCAGCAGCTGGCGAAAGCCGCCTGACGAGCTCGGGCCGAGCGCGCGCTCAGCGCTCCATCAGCGCCATCGGGGCGTTCGACACGCCCAAGTGAGCCTTGGCGCCACATAGGCGCAGGGCTTCGTCGGCGGAGATGCGCGCGGCGAGCAGGTCGGAGAAGGCGCGCAGGGTTTGCGCGGCCTCGGCGCGCGATTCGCGCACGAATTCGACGCGGAAACGGCGCACGCCGCGCGCGACGAGCGAGGGCGCGAGGCGCGCACAGGACTGGGCTTCGCTGTTGAAGACCGTGTTGCGGCAACCGACGTCGACGATGACGGGGTGCGAGCGCTGCGTGTGGTCGCGCAGCGAAACCTCGTGCTTTTCGCACGGCCGGCCGCAGGTGCGGTGATCGCGGCCGTTCGACAAGAGGTGCGAGTAGACACAGTGTTCGGTGTGGAAAGTCGGGATGCGGTGGAACAGCGTCAGCGTGAAGCGCGCCGGATCCGCCTGCGCGAGCAGCGCTTCAAGCTGCGCTCGGTCGAGGTCGTAGGACGGCGTGAGCGTGTCGAGGCCGCGCTCGAACAGCTCCGCGGCCGTGATCGAGTTGGTGACGTTGAGCGAGAAATCGCCGTGCAAGTGCGGCCGCAGCGCGCTGTCCGCGCTTGCACGCAGGGCTTCGAAGTGCACGAGCGCCCCCCAGTGCCGCACGAGCAACGCCTCGGGCGCGAGCGCGGCGAGCCGCCGGTCGTAGCCCTCCTCACCCGGCTTCTGCACGCGCACCGTCGCGAGCGTGATGCGCAGTCCGGCCGCGCGAGCACGCGCCACGGCGCGCCCCAGCCCCACCATCTCCATCCAGTCGAGCTCGACCTCGCGAACGCCCGCTTCGAGCGCAGCCTCGAGTTGTTCGTCCGTGCGGCAGAGTGCGATCAGTTCCGGCGTGGCCGGCGGCGTCCAGGCGCTCGCGCGCACGTTGCGCGCGCGTGCCCGCAGTCGCGGCGCAACCGCTTCGCTCGCAACCTCGCGCGCCGGCCCGCGCTCGAGCTGCGGCAGGAGCTCGCTCGCGAGCGCGCGCCGCAGCGCCTTCAACTCCGACACAGGCAAGTGCAGGCCTGACTCGAGCGCGCTGAGGTCGAGCTTCGCGAGGCGGAACGGCGTTCCGCCGAACGCGCCGAGTTTCTCGCGCAGCAACGCCTCGTCGAGCCCACGCGACGCCGAGCGCTCGAGCAGCATCGAACTCGCGGCTTGCGCAGCTGCGTGGCGCGCCGTCGCGCGCACCTCGAGCGGCGCGCCCGCGGCGCCGCGCACCACTAACGTGAGCGCGACGCGACCCTCGGGCTCCTCCGCGGCGAGCAGGCGCTCGACCTCGCGCGCGATGCGCGGATCCGAGCTCACCCATACACGCTGACCGGGCGCGACGCGCGTCAGATCCGGGCCCGGACGCCCGAAACGCAGCCGCCAGCCGCGCGCTTCGCGTTCGACTTCGAAGATCGGGCCGCCGGGTTCGTCCTTCTCCTCGGGCCGGCCGGCGTCGAACACGACGCCCATGCCGGCGCGCGGCTCGAGTTCCGCGGCCGCCGGACCGCTGCTCGCGTCGTCGGCGCCGCCGAGGCCGTGCAGCGCGCTCGACGGTTGGCCGCTCGGCCCGTTCGCTCGCGCGTCTGCGGCGCGCGCGCCGGTCCACGGCCGGCCGTCGTCCGCGCGCTCGACGAACACTTCGTCGCGCGCCACGCGCACCACACGGCCGAGCAACACGCCGCGGCTCTTGGGAAAACGCCCTTCGACGAGCGTCTGGTGGTCGCTGCCGCCGAGGAATCCATCGCTGAAACCGCGCGTGTAGGCGAGGCTCGTGCGCAACAAGTCGCGCTGCGCCGCGCTCGCATCCGCAGCACTCGGCCCACGCTCGCTCGCGACCGCGTCGACCCAACGCCGGTACATCTCGGTCGCGGTCGCGACGTACGCCGGGCCCTTCTGGCGGCCCTCGATTTTGAGCCCGTGCACGCCGATGTCGACCAAGTCCTCCACCGCCCGCAGACCCGCGAGATCCTTGGGCGAGAGCAGGTACTTCACGTCGCCGAGCTCGCGTAGCTCTCCGTCGAGCACCAGGTCGTACGGCATGCGGCACGACTGCGCGCACTGGCCGCGGTTCGCCGAGCGGCCGCCCCACGCTTCCGACGTGAGGCACTGCCCCGACCACGCGACGCACAGCGCGCCGTGGATGAACACTTCGAGTTCGACGTCGCTCTGCGCGGCGAACTGGCGCAGTTCAGCGACGCTCAACTCGCGCGGCGCGACGACGCGCGTGGCGCCCAGGCTCTGCGCGAAGCGCGCGCCCTCGGCGCTCGAGATGGTCATCTGCGTGCTCGCGTGCACTTCGAGCTGCGGGCACAGCTCGCGCGCGAGCACCGCGACGGCCGGGTCCTGCACGATCAACGCATCGACGCCGGCGAGCGCCGCGCCGCGCAACACGTGCTCGACGAACTCGAGCTCGGGCTCGAACACCAGCGTGTTCACCGCCAAGTACGCGCGCGCGCCGGCGCGGTGGATGCGCGCGACGGTCTCCGCGAGGTTGGCGAGCTCAAAATTCCCGGCCCGAGCGCGTGCGTTGAAACCCTCGGCGAGCCCGAAGTAGACCGCGTCGGCGCCGCTGGCGAGCGCGGCCTTCAACGCGTCGAGATCGCCGGCCGGGGCGAGGACTTCGGGCTTGTGAGGACGCTTCGGAACCATCGAAACGCTGACGGTATCATCCGGGCGCCGTGGCCTCGCAACGAAGCACCCCGAGACGTTCCACGGAGCGCGCTGCTCAACAGCCCGCCTCGCGGGCGACCGTGGGCGGCGAATCGGGCGTCTCGAAGCCGAGCGGTCAGCGCCCGACTTCCGGCGCGACTTCCGGCGCCCGTTCGAGCGACGCCGAACTCAGTTCCGCCAGCGCCGCGGCGCGCTCCGAGCGCATCGCGAGTCGCGCGGAGCCACGCTCCGCGCCAGATGCGAGTCGCACCAAGTCGCGCGCCGAACTCAGCTCGAGCCGCGCCAAGCGACGCGCAGAGCACAGCTCCGGCCGTGCCAAGTCGCCAGTCGACGACGACCGAGCCGCCGCCGACGCCCGCATCGCTGCGCTGCGCCGCCGCATCGACGCGCTCAACGCTCAACTCGCGCGCAGCATTCAGAAGCGTGCCCAAGTTGCCCTGCGCATTGGCGCCTGGAAGCAGCTTCACAACCTTCCCGCCGCCGATCCGCGCCGCGAGCGCGAGATGCTCGAACGAGTGCTCGCGTCCGCCGGCCCGGGCCTCGAACGTGAACAACTCGCGCGCGTGTTCCGCGCCTTGTTCCGTGAGTCGCGGGCGCTGGTCGTGAAGGCGCGCAAGGCAGCGAAGCGTTGACGGTTGTACGGTGCCAGAGCAATTTGTCTCACGCCTCCGGCGCGCGGCGCGCGCCGAAGGCGTGAGACAAATTGCTCTGGCACCGTACAACCTGGCCGCACCAAGTCGCAGGCCGACGAAGACCGAGGCGGCTCCGCCTCCGCCGACGCCCTAATCGCCGCGATCAACGCCCAGCTCGCACGCAGCGTTCGAAAACGCGCCGGAATCGCCCTGCGCATCGGCGCCTGGAAGCAGCTACACAATCTGCCCGCCGCCGATACGCGCCGAGAGCGCGAGCAACTCGCGCGCATCTTTCGCACGCTCTTCCGCGAGTCACGTGCGCTGGTCGTGAAGGCGCGCAAGGCAGCGAAGCGTTGACGGTTGTACGGTGCCAGAGCAATTTGTCTCACGCCTCCGGCGCGCGGAGCGCGGCGGAGGCGTGAGACAAATTGCTCAGGCACCGTACAACCTGGCCGCACCAAGTCGCAGGCCGACGAAGACCGAGGCGGCTCCGCCTCCGCCGACGCCCTAATCGCCGCGCTCAACGCCCAGCTCGCGCGCAGCGTTCGAAAACGCGCCGGAATCGCCCTGCGCATCGACGCCTGGAAGCAGCTCCACAATCTGCCCGCCGCCGATCCGCGCCGAGAGCGCGAGCAACTCGCGCTCATCTTTCGCACGCTCTTCCGCGAGTCACGTGCGCTGCTCGTGAAGGCGCACAAGGCTCCGAAGCGTTGACGGTTGTACGGTGCCAGAGCAATTTGTCTCACGCCTTCGGCGCGCGGCGCGCACCGGAGGCGTGGGACAAATTGCTCTGGCACCGTACAACCGCGCCGTGAAGTCGCTCGCACTCGCAACTCTCCTCGCAGCTCTGCTCCCCGCGTGCCACACATCGCCGCCGCGCGTTCCCCGTCCATCGCACTGGGCGCAACCGATGGCACGCGCCGGCCTCGACAACCTGCACCGCGTCTCGGACGAGCTGTGGCGCGGTTCGCAGCCGACCGCAGATGGCTTCGAACAGCTCCGCGCCCTGGGCATTCGCACTGTCGTGTGCCTGCGCTACTTCGCACGCTCCCCCAACCCGCCCGCGCCCGGCCTCGCGCTCGTCGAGCTCCCCATGACCGCGTGGGCGCCGAACGAAGCCGACCTGCTCGCCTTCCTGCGCGTCGCCACCGACCCACAACACACTCCAGTTTTCGTGCACTGCTACCACGGCGCAGACCGAACGGGCCTCATGTGCGCGGCCTATCGCCGCGTCGTCCAGGGCTGGAGCGCCGATGAAGCGCTCGACGAGTTGCGTGGCGGCGGCTTTGGCTACCACGAGATCTGGGACGACATCGAAGAGCTCGTGCGCGAACTCGATGTGGAGCGGCTCCAGCAAGAACTCGGCGGGACCGCGCCAAGCGCCTACACGGGTGCGGAACCTCCGCGGTCCTCCGCGAACTAGCCTCTTGCCGAGTTCTCCCGGCAAGACCGAATTGCCATCAGCCCCGCAGTGCGCAGCGACAAGTCGTGCGTACGCGGCCCCCGCAGCACGGTGTCAGATGCTCCCGACTAGCTCGCGGGCGGCAGGAACGAGCACGAGCTGCTCAGTGACTTTCCGGCGCGGACGCGCGAGCACATTCGCGCCGTCCTGGCGTTCGCCGCAACTCGCGAACGACGTTGGATTCAGCCGCCAAGCGCGTGAGGCTCGACTTCAACCTGGACTTTGGCCAGCGCCACGGGCTCGCCCTCGCGACGAACACTCCGCGCGACGCGCGCTCGCTACTCTGTGATCCGCAGTCGGAGCGCACGAAGTCTCAGCTGAAACCGATTTCCGTCGCACACCGCTCAACATCCCATGAAGTTGGCCGTGACGCTCTTCTCGCTCGCTGTCGCCGTGATCTTGGGCGCTTGGTGGTTCTCCGGGGGTGACTCGCCGCGCGGCGCAGCCGCACCGAGCGCGGCCGTCGCACGCGAGCAGACGCCCGCAGAGGCAGAAGCATCGATGGAGCCGTCTCCGACGGTCCGCAGCGAGGCGCCTGCTGTCGTCGTTGAATTGGCGCGTGAGGAGCAGTCTCAGCACACGGCGCCGGAGTGGCGGCTCGACGTGCTCGACCAGAGCGGCGTGGCGATCGCACAAGCGAGCGTGGTGGTGCTCGAGCCGTCCGGCGTGTCGTGGAACGCCACGACCGACGCTCGAGGTTCGGTGCGCGGACTCCCCGCCGAAGGCGTGGCCTCAACCTTTGTCTCCGGTCCCGGCAGGCCGCTCGAGTTCTTCCGAGTTGAGCGCTCTGCTGGCGTGCGCGTGGTGCGCCTCACTCGGGCGAGCGCGCAGTTGGCCGGCATCGTGACGGTCAACGGCGCCGTCCCGGCGAAGCCGCTTTTGCTGTCGTTCGAGGCCGCGCAAGCTCCGTTCCCCGAACTTGAACTGCCGTCGTCGGTGCGCGCTCGTCTCGAGGGACTAGCGGTGACGGGAACCTTCACCGACGCAGCGGGCCGCTTCAGCGTGGCCGGCGTGCCCGGCGACTGGAGCGGCGCGCTGCGCGTGCCGGACGGCTACGTCGCGCGACCGCGGCGCCCGAACGCAGCGGGCGAACGCCGTATCCCCATCGCAGCGCCCTCGGCGAACTTCGTGTTCGAGTTCGAGCGGCTCCGTCACTTGGTCGGTCGCGTCGTCGATGCTAACGGCCAACCTGTCGCCAAAGGCGCCGAGTTGCGCGTCGCGCTTCACTGGGGCGATGCTCTCTCAATCGCTCACGACCGTGCAGTGCTGGCGGACGACGGTCGCTTCGAAGTCGCGATCGGCGCCCGCCCGATCACGACCGTCGAGTTCTCGCTTGTGTCGGCGACCGGCCAAATGGCGCTGGAGCGCCGACAGCACGAGCTCCAGCCGGACGCCCGGGGCGACCTCGATGCAGGAACGCTGAGCATGGGCGCTCGCAGCGGACTGCGCGTGCGAGTCGTGGACAGCGACAGATCGGTCGTCCCCGCTGCGCGAGCCCGCGTCTTCGGCGAAGGGCGCACTCGCTCGCTTGAGGGCGGCAACTGGAGCGAGGCGAGCAGCGGCGACGAAATCCTGGTCCAGACCAGTGTGAACGGTGCGGCGACGCTGAGCGTGGTTGCGCCGGGATTCTGGTCCAAGAAGACGGACGTGGTGCTGCCGCACGACGCGGTCGTCGAAGTGCAACTCGAGCGCACGAACAGCCTCTCTTTCGAGTGCGTGGACGCCGCCGGCGCGGCGCTGCAGGACGTCGTCGTGCGCCTCGCGGGGCGCGGCGAAGCGCTGTTTCCGGAGACTTCCACGTGGTTCCCCGACAGCGACATGATCGGGGTCTCGCTGGGTCACGCGTTCGGCGGCGGCGAGGACGTCGGCCCCGCGCCTCGCGGCTGGATGGACATGCGGCCGAACCGCCAGGGCCGCATCGCACTGGAGGGGCTCGCACCGACCTTGCCGCTCGAGCTGATCGTGTTCGACGCGCGCGGCCGGCGCCTTGTCGAGCGCGGCTTGGCGCCGCTGGGCTTCGAAACGCAGCGCGTCGAGAAGCTCGTGATCGTCGACCCGCTGGTCGAGCTCGTGGGACGCGTGCTCGATCCCGGCGGACAGCCGATCGCAGGCGCAAGCCTGCGGATGGAGAGCGAGGACGAGGACTTCAGCAGCCCCGGCGTGGTGACCAACAGCTCCGGGCGTTACTCGATCCGCGGGTTGTCCGGTCCGCGTGTGTCCATCGTGGTCACGGTGCCGGGATTCAACACGCCTGCGCCGCTGGTCGCCGAACTGTCGGCGCGCACAACCGAGTTCGACATCGTGCTGCAGCGCCCCTGAACGCGCGCTCCGCCCTCACGCGATGCCGGCCGCCCGGCAGGCTTCGCGAGTCTGGCGCGCGAGTTCGACGTAGCGCGGCGGAGTGCGGCGCAAGATCGCGAGCTCGCGTTCGTTGAGCTCGCGCTTCACGACGCCGGGCACGCCGACGACGAGCGAGCGCGGCGGGATGACTTGGCCTTCGCGCACCAGGGCGCCGGCGGCGATGAGCGAGAAGGCGCCGATGCGCGCGCCGTCGAGCACGCGCGCGCCGATGCCGATCAGCACGTCATCCTCGAGAATGCAGCCGTGGACGGTGGCGTGGTGGCCGATCGAGACGCGCGCGCCGATGAGGACGGGCCATTCGCCGAGCGTGCCGTGCAGCACGGCGCCGTCCTGTATGTTCGAGTCGGCGCCGATG
Organism: Planctomycetota bacterium; assembly: GCA_016795325.1. Taxonomy (GTDB): domain Bacteria; phylum Planctomycetota; class UBA1135; order UBA1135; genus WYBT01. Next base: position 374,898 of record JAEUHY010000059.1, on the reverse strand, counting down.
GTGATGCGGTTCACGTCGCCGCGCACCACGGCGGAGTACCAGACCGAGGCGCGCGGGCCGAGCTCGACATCGCCGACGACGACGGCGCCCGGTGCGAGGAAGACGTCTTCGGCGAGGCGTGGAGCGACGCCGCCGTAGGGAAGGATGAGGGGCTTCATCGGGAACTCCTGGCTTTGGCGACCACGGTGCGGCGCTCGCGTGCGCGTAAACGCTTGCCGACCGAGGCGATCGACTCGAGCACCGGAAGCAGATCGCGGCCGAGCGGCGTGAGCTCGTACTCGACCGCTGGCGGCGAACTGGGCAGCACGCGGCGCGAGAGCACGCCGCGCAGCTCGAGCTCGCGCAGGCGCGTGGTCAGCACCTTGGCCGACACGCCGGGCAACGAGCGGCGCAGGTCGCCGAAACGAAGCGCGCCGTCGCGCAGGTACCAGATCACCTGGTGGGTCCAGGCGCCGGCGAGAAGCTGGAGGCACTGGTCGAGCGGGCACTGGTCGGGACAAGCGCCAGATTCGGAGCGGACTTGCACGCGAAACTCCCTTGGTTACCGGAAGGTACCTGGTTGCTGATGGACACGAATTGAGCCAAGAGAAGGCCTTGCCGCAAGCCTGTGCGAGCGGACTTTGCACGGGCGAGTCCTGTGCTGCGCCTCGGCAGCAAGGTCCGACACCCCACCGCCACCTCCCACCGCCCCACTTCGAACATGAGCCCCAAGATCGCGATCCTCTACCACTCCGGTTATGGCCACACCGAGCGCCAAGCGCGCGCAGTCGAAGAGGGCGCGCGCTCGTTCGAGGGAGCTTCCGTCAGCCTGATCCCCGTCGCCGAGTGGGAAGCGCGCCGCGCTGAGCTCGACGCCGCCGATGCGTTGGTTCTGGGCTGCCCGACCTACATGGGCAGCATGTCCGCGCCGATGAAGGCCTTCATGGACGGAACGGGCGGGATTTGGCACTCGCAGCTGTGGAAGGACAAGCTCGCCGCCGGCTTCACGAACTCTGGGTCCCCTTCGGGCGACAAGTTCAACACGCTGGTCGGGCTCGCGACGTTCGCGGCGCAACACGGCATGGTTTGGGTGAGCCTTGGGCTGCTGCCCCGCTATCGCGACGAGCAGGGCCGCGAGATCAACCGCGCGGGCTCGTTCCTCGGCGCGATGGCGCAGTCGCCGGGCGCCGACCACGCGAACGAGCCGGTCGAAGACGATCTCCAGACGGCGCGCTTGTTGGGCCGGCGCGTGGCCGAAGCGGCGGCGCGCTGGATGAAAAGGTGACCGGCGGTGATCGTACGGTGCCAGAGCAATTTGTCTCACGCCGGCGGTGCGCGGGGCGCACCGACGGCGTGAGACAAATTGCTCTGGCACCGTACGATCACGGTTGCAATCAGCTTGCAGCTGCTCCATAACGGCGGCCGATGCAACGAGCCGCGCAAACTGACGTCACCGCCGCCCTCGATCGCGCCTGCACGGCGCTGCGCGAGCAGGCGTCGCCCGTGACGGTCCAGCGCCGCGCGCTGCTCGAGGCGTTCCTCGGCCGCACGGACCACCCGACGGTGGACACGCTGCATGAGGACGTCGGGCGCGCCCTGGCGGGCATCAACCGGGCCACCGTCTACCGCACGCTCGAGACGCTGGTCGAGCTCGGCCTCGCCACCCGCGTCGCGCAGAGCGGCGCCGCCTGCCGGTACGACCCGTGCGTCGAGCGCCACCACCACCTCGTGTGCGAGCGCTGCGGAACGATCGAGGATCTGTTCGACGCCGAGTTCGACGCGCTGCGCCCGCCGCGCTCCGCCAGCGGATTCGCCGTGCGCGATTTCAGCGTGCTTTTCCGCGGGCTTTGCGCCAGGTGCGCACGACGGCGCAGCAAGGCACACTAGAACGCTTCCCGAGCAAGCTCGAGAGCGCGCGCCGCGCCTCCGGGCTTCAACCCCAACCCCTGTCCGACTGACTATCCATCCACCAAGGAGGAGGTGATCTGCGATGACACAACTCAAGGGCTCCAAGACGCACCAGAATCTCAAGGCCGCGTTCGCTGGCGAGAGCCAGGCCAACCGCCGCTATCTCTACTTCGCCAAGGTCGCCGACGTCGAAGGCTACCCCGAAGTCGCGGGCAACTTCCGCGACACCGCTGAAGGTGAGACCGGCCACGCGCACGGCCATCTGGACTTCCTCAAGAAGGCCGGAGACCCGGCGACCGACCTGCCCATCGGCGACACCACGTTGAACCTCAAGGCCGCGATCGCGGGCGAGACGCACGAGTACACCGACATGTACCCGGGCATGGCCAAGACCGCGCGCGCCGAAGGTTTCAACGAGATCGCCGACTGGTTCGAGACGCTGGCCAAGGCCGAAAAGGCCCACGCCGGCAAGTTCACCAACATGCTGAACTCGATCAGCTGATTCTGGCCTACGTCAGATGAGTTCCGGCGACGCCGGCGGGCCCAACCTCGGACGGGCCCCGCCGGCGTTGCTCTTTCTCGCGAGCCAAGCTCGCGCGCAATGCGGCGGGCCCAACCGCGGACGGGCCCCGCCGGCGTCGCTCTTTTTCCGGCGCCGCGTGCGCGGCGCTCGAGACTTGAACGCGCGGCGCGCCGCACGATCCTGGACAGCATGAGTACGACGCCGATCTCCTACACGCCGACCGATGGCCTCACGTACGACCCCAGCGAGCCCAAGTACTGGGACGCGGGACTGCTGCGCAAGGAGATCGAGCGCGCGTTCGATCTGTGCCACGGGTGCCGCATGTGCTTCAAGTACTGCGACAGCTTCCCGGTGATGTTCGACATCATCGACAACGCGCACGGCGGCGACGTGCGCAAGCTGACGGAGGCGGAGGTCAACCGCGTCGCGGACGCCTGCTTCCAGTGCAAGTTGTGCGACGTGCAGTGCCCCTACACGCCGCGCGACAAGCACGAGTTCCAGCTCGACTTCCCCAAACTCGTGCATCGCCACCAGGCCGTGCGCGCGAAGAAGGACGGCGTGAAGCTGCGCGACCGCGTGCTCGGTGATCCCGACGGCGCAGGAGCGATGGCGCGCATGAGCTTCGGGCTCGTCAACACGCTCGACAAGAACGCGGCGCACCGTTGGTTCATGGAGAAGCTGCTCGGCGTGCACCGCGAAAAACTCCTGCCGGAGTTTGCGAGCACGACCTTCGAAAAGTGGGCCGAGGGGACCGGGCGCACCGAGACCCGGCCGGGCGCGGAAACGGTGCTGTTCCCCACCTGTTACGTGCAGAACAACGAGCCGCAGATCGGGCGCGACACGCTCGAGGTGCTCGACAAGAACAAGGTCTCGTGCGCGTGCGTCAAGGGCTTGGCGTGCTGCGGGATGCCGGCCTGGGAGCACGGCGACCTCGACACGCTGCGCAAGAACGCCAAGCACAACCTCGACCTGCTCATGCCGCACGTCGAGCAGGGCGCCAAGGTGCTCGCGCTGAATCCCACGTGCTCGATGATGATGCGGCGCGAGTACCCCGAACTGCTCGAGGGCGCCGACCGCGAACGCGCCAAGAAGCTCGCCGAAGCCGTGCGCGATCCGAGCGAACACCTGTGGTCGATCCGCAGCGAAGAGCGCTTCAACACCGACTTCAAGAGCACGCCGGGCGCGAGCGTCGCGTACCACGCGCCATGCCACCTGCGAGCTCAGGCGATCGGATTCCGCGGCCGCGATCTGCTGCGCAAGATCCCGGGCGTCGTTCCCAAACTCACCACCGAGTGCTGCGGCCACGACGGCACCTACGCGATGAAGCTCGAAGGCTTCGAAACCTCCAAACGCGTCGGCAAGAACGCCTTCGAGGGCATGCAGGCCGCCGAGGCCGAAGTGTGGGCCACCGACTGTCCGCTCGCCGCGATCCAGTTCGCGCAGCACGCCGGCCGCAAGCCGCTGCACCCCATGTCGATCCTCGCGCGCGCCTACCGCGCCGACGGATTCCCCGAGCGTGTGCAGCGCCCCGAGAGCCAAGCCTGAGCGATGCGCGCTGCGTTCCCGCCCATCGCGGCGCTGGCAGCCCTCGCCCTCGGCGCCTGCTCCACACCCGCTTCGTCGCCCTCGCCGTCGAACACGCGCGACGGCGTGACGTCAGGCCTGAGCGCACTGCACGCCGGGGCCCCGCTCGAGTCGAGCGGTCGCAGCCTCGGCGAGTGGCTCGCGGAGCTCTCGCCACTGTTCGAGTCTCCCGATCCGCAGCTGCGCGACGGCGTCGCGTACGAGTTGGCCGTGCGCTGGATCGTGCGCGAGCGCAGCGCAACTCCCGAAGACCTGCGAGCTGTTCTCGGGCCGTGGATTGCGCAACTTCAGTTGCGCGAGAGCGACGAACGCGACGCCGGAGCACTACGCCGCTCGTTCCACGCACTCGCCCTCTCGCTCGTCGCGGCGCGCGACCTCGACACGCCGTTCCTCTCGCCGGACGAACTCGAGCAGTTGCTCGGCGCCGCGCTCGACTACCTCGCGCGCGAACCGGACGAACGCGGCTGGGACCCGCAGCTGGGCTGGGTGCACGCCACCGCCCACTGCGCCGACTTGCTGAAGTTCCTCGCGCGCAACCCGCGCCTCGACAGCGCCGCGCGCGAGCGCATCCTCGACTCGCTCGCCGCGCGGACAACCCGGCCGTGCGAACAAGCTTTCGCCTGGGGCGAGGATCAACGCCTCGCGGCGGCGGCAGGCGCCGCGCTGCTGCGGGTCGACGCGGCGGTGCAGGCGCGTTTCGCAGCCGCGCTACGTGTCACGCTCGATCCGAACGCGCCGTTCGACGCCCGGCGCCTCGCTGGACAGCTCAACGCCGAGCACGTGCGCGACGCTTTGCTTGCGCGCCTCGAGGAAGCTGCCGCGCAGTCCGACGAAGCCGCGGCGCTGCGGCGAGTGTTGCGACTCGACGAGTGAAACGTCGACGTCGCGCTCAGCCCGCGACGCGGCGTAGCAGCGACAGCGAGACCGTGAAGAAGCGCTCGCGCAGGTCCGTGATCGGCATTTCCTCGAGCTCGAAGTCGACCGAGATGGTGTGCATGCCGCGCGCATAGTGCACTCCGTAGCTCTGGCCGATGATGACGGAGGGTACGGAGATGTTCTGCATCTCGAACTCCGAGCCGACGAGCAGCTCCTTGACCCGCCCCGCGATCATGTTTCCGATCTCGCCGATCGCATCGATGCTCTCCGCGTTCATCTGAGAGCACGGTTCGCCCGTCAGCTTGCCGGCGACGTGCAACATCGCCTTCTCCGTGAGCGACACGGCGCACGTCCCGTTGGTGCGACCGACAAGGCCCACCATCACCGAGATCGGACGCGACGTGCTGAAGAAGCGCGAAGCGCCGACGGGCGGCGGATTGATGCCGGCCATCTCGAGGCCTTGCTTGGTGCCGGTGATCACGGCGTCCAGAAGCGTCGGGTCGATCTCGAGCGAAGCGTGCTGCTTGACTTGGGGCTGGGACATGGCGCGGCGAGGATGGGGAGGCTGTCGGGGAATCTTGGGCCGAGATGGCCAACCCTGGCTTTTCGCCGCTTGCACTGCGCGCCTTGAGCAACACGCGCGTGACGCCGTGTCAGTGCTCCAGGGCGTGCACGCTCGAGCAACAAGGCGGAAGATTGTTCCCGTCTCCCACCGCGAAGGGCGCTCCGCCGCGCCATCCGGTCCACAGGCCGAAGCCGATCATCGCCAGCGCCGCGACGCGCTGGAGGCGCGGACGCCAAGAGACGGGCACGAGCGCGCCTCCGGCCGCGACCGCCACGAGAGAGGGCGCTGTCGCCAAACCGAACACGAGCGGTCCGGCGACGAGCGCGACGCCGCCCTGCGAGGCGGCGAACAGGATCGCGGACCACGACAGACCACACGGCAGACAACCGTTGATCGCGCCCAGCGCGAACGCGCCGCCGGCCGGCGGCAGCGCGCGCGAGGCGCGCAGCAGCGCAGCGAACGGAGCCTGGAGCCGCGCCGCGAGTCGCGTGCCGACCGACCAGCGCAGACCGAGGGCGTGCGCGCCGCCCAGCACCATCGCGCCGCCGGCGAGCCACGCCAAGAGCGATCGTGCAGCGTGGAGCGCGTGCTCGCGCTCGCTGAGCAACTCCCCCGACAACGCCGCGGCGCCGAGCGCCAGCGCGAGAGCGAGCAGCGCGTAAGCGCAGCACTTGCCGAGCACGTACAGCGTCATGCGCACCGCGGCGCCGCGCGAGTCGTTGCGGCGCCAACCGAGTGCGAGCACGAACGGCCCGCACATCCCGGCGCAGTGCAGCGAGCCCGCGAGGCCCAGGAGCAGCAGACTCGAGAAAAGCGCAGCCGTTCCCATGCTTCAGCGCGCCACTCGTTCGCTGTCGGCGCCGACCGGGGTCTTCACGCGCCCGAAATCCTCGGCGCTCGGCTCACTCGCTTCCGGAGGGCTCGAGTTGCGCGCCCCGTCGGGCAACCAACCCATGCGCAACGGCGTCGGGTCACCCGCTTGCTTGGCGGCGCCTTCGCACGCGACCACGCAGTCCCCGCAGCGGATGCACAACGAGAAGTTGGAGGTCCCGTCGGGATAGAAGCCGTGCCCGTCGAGGTACTTGCCGCCGGACATCTCGCGCGGTGCGAGGTCCATCGGACACACACGGTCGCAGGCTTTGCAATCCGTGCACGCGGATGGATGCGCGAACTCGACGCCGTTGTAAGTCTCGTGGCCGAGCAGCGCGAAGTAGACGCCGGAGGGGCACCAGTTGCGGCAGAACTCGAGCCCGAGCCGGGTCACCATCCAATAGAAGCTCAGGATCAGCGCGGCCAGGAACAGCGCTGCGCCGGAGGCTGCGAGGGACGACCCGTCGCGGAACACGCGCCAATCGACCCAGAAGTTGAAGGAGATCGTGCACATCGCGGCGCACACCGCCAGCAGCAGCGCGCGGTTGCCCCAGCGCTGCGCCGGCGATTTGGCGCGCAGGCGCAACCAGTCGGCGAAGCGCGCCATCGCGCCGTACGGGCACACGAAGCCGCACAGGTAGCGGCCGAGGAACCGGCTGGCGAGGATGATCGCGAGGTTGATGCCGAGGAACGGGAACGCGAAGCGCTTGAGCGCCTCGACGAGGCCCAATTCGCGCCCCAGGTAGTGGTGATGGCCGCCCCACACGTCGATCCGCATCAGATCGAAGAAGGGCAAGGCCGCCACGACCAAGGTGAAGCCCGCCGCCACGGCCCAACGCCAGTGCGAGTAGCGATGCGCCCCGCCGCGCTTCTTGGCGAGGCCGGTGAGGATTTTGTCGCGGAGCTTTCCGTTGGGCATCGCGGGCGCGCTGACGCAGCTTGGCGCCTCACGTCAGACGCCTGGAATCATCGGGCAGGACCGGCAGCGCTCGCCGTAGCGCCAAGTGCGGAGGCGGCGCCCGCAACAGTGCGTAGCTCGCGCTCGCCGTCGGGGCGACTGGGCAGAATCAGACGGCGCGAATTCAACGCGCTGAACAAGCTCGACGCGACCATCGCCGAGGCGGCGAAGATCGGGGAGAGTCGGCCCGTCGCCGCGAAGTACAGACCGACGGCGTTGTAGAGGAAGGCCCAGGCCAGATTGAGTTTCGCCGCGAACACCGCGCGGCGCGCGAGTTCGATCACCTCGGGAAGCGCGGCCAGACCCGGCCGCAAGAGGTTGACCTGCGCGGCGGACAGGCTTGCGGCGACGCCGCCTTGAACCGAGATGCCCACTTCCGCCGCGGCGAGCGCCGCAGCGTCGTTGAGCCCATCTCCGACGAAGGCTGCAGGCGCCGCGGCGCCGCGCACGCGCGCGACCTTGTCCGCCGGGCTGAGCTGCGCATCGACTTGGATCGCAAGCTCGCGCGCGAGAGCGCGGGCCGGCGCTTCGGCGTCCCCCGTCAGCACCTTGGGCGCCAGGCCCAGTTGTTCGAGTCGACGCACCGTGGCGGCGGCGTCCGGCCGCAGCGAGCTAGCGAGCGCAAAGCTCGCGAGCACGTCGGCGCCGCGGCGCAGTTCGATCCAGGTCGCGTCCTCGCGTGCGTGCAGCGGCGCCGCGCGCGCACGGGTCAGTTCGTAGTCGACGCCGTCGATGCGCCCGACCACGCCGACTCCCGGAACGGCGCGGAAGCCGTCGACGTGCGGCAACTCGACACGGCCTTCGCGCGCCGCCCACGCGCCGCGCAGCGAGCGCGCGATCGGATGTTCGCTTCCGACCTCGAGCGCGGCCGCGAGCCGCAGCGCCTCGCGCGCGCCGAGCCCGGGCGCCTGGAGCTCGACCAGTTCGAACTCGCCGGAGGTCAGCGTGCCGGTTTTGTCGAGGAAAATGCAGCGCGCGCGCGCCAGGCGCTCGAGCGCTTCGCCGCCGCGGACGAGCACACCGCTGCGGTACGCGGCCCCCATCGCAGTCCAGAACGCGAGCGGCGTCGCGATGCCCAGGGCGCACGGGCACGAGATGAGCACCACCGAAAGCGCATCGAGCCAAGCGGACTCCCAACCAGCGACCTCGTGGCGCAGCCACACCGTCGCCGCCGCGAGCACGAGCACGAACGGGAGCAGGGCGCCGGCGATGCGGTCGGCGACACGCACCCAGCGCGAACGTTGCTCCAAGGCCTCGCGCAGCAGGCGCTCCACCTCATCGCGCAGGCGATTGCCCACCACGGCGCTCGCGCGCATCAGCAGCGAGCCGTCGACGAGCACACTGCCGGCGTGCAGCGCGTCGCTCTCGCCGATGCTGCGCGGTTGCGACTCGCCGGTCAGTGCGGAGGTGTCCACGAACGAGCGCCCGGAGACCACTTCGCCGTCGACGGGAACGATTTCGCCGGGCCGCACGCGGATCAGATCGCCGGGCCTGAGCGCCGCGATCGCCACGAGTTCTTCGGCGCCGTCGACAACGCGCGCGACGGGCGTCTCACGCTCCGGGGCCAGGGCGCGCAGCTCCTCCGTCGCCTTCTCCCGAGCGCGCACGTCGAGCCAGCGCCCGAGGCTGTAGAGCACGACGACCATGGTCGCAGTGTCGTAGTAGACCTCGCCGCCGCCGTGGAACGTGTTCCAAGCCGACACACCCCACGCCGACGCAGCGCCGGCGAGGATCAGCGCTTCCGCGGAGAGCCAGCGACGGAGCGCGACGACGGCGTCGAGCAGCGGCAGGCCGAGCAGCAGCAGCGCGGGCGTCGAGAACGCGAGCGCGCCGAGGCGGAAGATCCCGGTCAGCGCCTGCGCCGTTTCGCCGTCGCCATCTTCGTGCAGCACGCGCGAGTAGAGCGCGAGAGAGAACACCATCACCCCCATCGCGAGGAAGCCCGAGAGGACTACCCGCGACAGAAGGCGGTCCGTGCTGGCGTCGAGTCCGCGGTGGCTGAGGCGGTGTGCGAGGTAGCAACCGCTGCAGCAGTAGCGCTCCTCGTCGGACGAGGACTCGCGTTGCAACGGCAGCCCGCAGTGGGCGCACGCGGCGCCGACCAACGCTCCTGCGTGCTGCGTCGCCATCGCCGTCGCCAAGGTGCTCGAGCCTATCGAGGCCGCCGTCGGCCCTCAGGCCGGCGACGGACGCTCACTTGGTCGCGGCGGACTCGGTGGGCTTGACCGGGCCCTTCTCGAGGTAGTCGGGCAACTGGAACTCGAGGGAGTACCAGGTGAAGAAGATCAGAAAGGCGAGGTACCCAAGCAGCAGGTACCACGGAACACCGCCGTGCCCATAGCCGGGGTGAAACTTCTCCGCGTCGCGCGGCTCGACGTCGTGGGTCACAGGATTTCCTCGCGGATCTGGAGGCCTTCATCGCGCTCCTGCTGGAGCACACGTTCGATCATTTCGTGCTTGGTCTTCTCGATGTCCTTGAACTGCCCGGTGAGGAAGGCCCACACCAGCAGGAAGAAGAAGCCGAGCGCAACGAATCCATAGGTGAGGATCGGATCGAAGGCGAAGCCTGCGAGCTCGTCCTTCTTGATCGTCCTCAGGAACTCGTGCAGCTTGAAGAAGAACATGCAGCCCGCGATCAGGCACACCGTCGTGAAGAAGACGTGCGTCGCGTGCCAGCGAAAGCGCTCAGTGCGTTGGGGATTGGCCATGGAGGGGCTCGCTGTGGGATTCGCTCGAGGCGCTCAGGGAGTGATGCGGTCCGCGACCGGGATGCCGGCCTGCACGGTGCCGAGCCACTGCAGGTACGTGATCAGCGCGATCCCGTCCTTGCCGGGCACGCCCTTCTCGTCGAAGTAGAACGGGTAGGGCGGCATGACCGAGTGCGGAACCACGCTCTTGGGGTTGATGAAGTGCGCGATGTGCCAATCGTTCGACTTCTTGCCGCCGGTTCGCGCCAGGTCAGGGCCGACGCGACGCGTGCCCCACAGATGCGGTTGGTTGAGCGCATTCTGGTACTCCTGGGCGGACGAAGGCGCACCCCATCGCACGTGCTCGTTCGAAACGACGCGCACGTACTGGCTGTGGCAGTGCCAGCACGCCTGGCCGACGTAGACGTCGCGACCGCGCTGCAAAGCCTCGGCGTAGCTGGCCTGCGAAACCTCGCCGTAGTGCTCGCGGAAGCTCTCAGGGAACTTCTGCGAGAGTTCGACGAACTCGCGGCTGGGCTTCTCGGCCAGCTGCTCGAGCGTCTGGTAATCCATGCCGTGATAGCCGTAGAGGCTCATCCACGGAAAGATCATCGAAAGCAGGAAGGCGATCGCAAAGCAGCCGATGCCCGCCACGAACACGAGAGTTGAGAAACGTTCCATGGTTGTTGTTCCTGCCCTGCATCAATCCGCGTTGAGCGGAATGAGGTGCTTCTCTTCTTCGTACGCCTCGCCAGCCTTGGCGGTCATGTACATGTTGTAGATGACGCAGAAAAGGCCGGCCAAGATCATCGCGCCCGAGAACGTGCGCACCCACCAGAAGGGCTCCGCGGTGCGCAGGATGTCGGACCAGTCGTTGAGGTCACGTTGCATGAAGCCGTGGACCAGGCCGGCGATCATGAGATCGAAGAACATGATCAGCACGCCCACCGACCACAACCAGAAGTGCCAACCACGCAGGGACTGCGAGTACCAGTTGCGGCGGCAGACGCGCGGCCAGAGCCACTCGATCACGCCGAACAGCCAGAACGTGAACACGCCGAACATGATCAAGTGCGCGTGACCGACGACCCAGTCGGTGAAGTGGATCACCTTCTGGAACATCCACGTGACCTGGAAGGCGCACTGGAAGCAGGTGATGAAGTAGAACACCGCGCCGACGTAGAACCAGCGGATCGCCATGCTGCTGCGCAGCGCGCTCCACTTGCCGCGCAGCGTCATGAAGAAGTTCACGACGACGGTCGTCACGACGACTTCGATCGCAATCGTGGTCGTGATCGCGCCGAACTCGACGTAGTCGGGAATCGGCGAGATCAGGAAGTGGTGCACGCCGCCGAGCGGGTAGAAGAACGCCAGCGCCCAGAAGCCGATCACCGAGAGCGAGTGGCTCCAGATCGGCTTGCGCAGGATCAGCGGGACGAAGAAGTACATCATCCCCCAGCCCATCGGCGTCACGTACAGACCGACGAGGTCGTGGATGAACAGGCCGGTGACCGCCGCGCCAGCTGCGCCCGGCAGCATCCACTCCGGCATGATGTTGCCCATCAAATAGGTGAGCGCGAGCCACACCAGACCGGCGGTGATGTACCAGAGCGTGACGTAGAAACGCTGCTCGCGCGCCTGGAACAGCGGCGTCATGAACTGAAGGATCACGAGCACCGCGCCGACGACGACGAGGGCGTCGACCGGCACGTAGTTCAGCTCGAACGTCCCCGGCCGGAAACCGGTCGGCGTCTCGCCCCATTCGATCGCCTGCGCCTTGTCGGTCATGTACCCGCCGATGGCGAGCACCATGATCAACTGCCAAGCCCAGAAGATCAGGACGCCGAGTTTGTCGCTCAGCACCTTCTTTCCTGTGAGCCGCGGTACGACGTAGTACAGCATCGCCGTGAAGCCGTTCACGAGCCAGCCGTACGCCACCATGTTGGTGTGCAGCAGGCGGAAGTGACCTGGCGAGTGCGTCCAGCTGTCCTGCAGCGGATAAAAGCCGAGGAACTGCAGCGAGTAGAGGTAGCCAGCGACCATGCTGACCGTCAGGAACAACGCGCCTGCGAACAGGTGCGACTTGATGAGCTTGTAGTTGACCAGGGATTCGCCGTGAACGCCGGCGATGGCAGCGGTTGCACTCACGGTGAATTACCTCTTGGAGAGCGACTGGATGAAGTGGACGAGGTCCCAGATCTCTGCGGGCGACAGCGCGCCTTCGAACGACCCCATCGGAGTGCCCTTGATGCCGGCGGCGATCGTGCGGTAGAGGTCTGCGCCTTCCGAGCCGGCGCGGAACGTGCCGGCCGTCAAATCACGCGGGCGAATGGGATAACCCCAGTCGTCCTTGTACGCGTCCGCGGTCTGCCCATCGCCGCGCCCCGCGGGCCCGTGGCAGGTGTAGCAGCTGCCCTTGTTCGAATCGTTGAACAGGGCGCGACCGCGGTCGATCGAAGCCTGGTCGTACGCCGTCTCGGGGATACCCGGGTAGATCGTGCGCAGGTTCGCGGGGTGCCAGCGCTTGATCACGATGTCCGCGATCTCGGCGGCGTCCGGCAGTTCTTCGTTGTCCTCGGCGTCGGCGAGCATCATCTGCTCGAACTCGCCCTTCATCGACAGCCAGCGCACGTACTCGACCAGGTCCCAGCGCTTCTCTTCGTTGACCAGCCGGAACTCGGGCATCGAACTCCCCGCCAGTCCGCGCGTGATGGTCTGGAACAGATCGCGGCGCTGCGGCCGCGACGCTGCGTCGGTGCTCGTGAACTTGAACAGTCCGCGCCGGAAATTGCGCGGGCGCGGGCTGAGGAAGCGCGCCGCGGGTCCGCCGCCGTCGCCAGTCGCGGCGTGGCAACCGACGCAGTGGATTTCGTAGTTCTGGCGCCCGCTCGGGATGCGGAAGAAGTCCACCGCGCCCGAGTCGCGCAACCACGGAGACTGGAGTCCGAAGTACTCGTCGGAGGACTTCGCGATCAGCGCCGTCACACCGGGGACGAGTTCCTCGACGGCGGCCTGGGCGTCGGCGAAGGGCACGTCCTTCTCCGAGGTCCGACCGAAGTCGCCTTCGTAGCTGCCGATGTTGTCGCGCTCGCGCAGGAACGGCAGCGCGACGACCGCGATGCCGAAGAGCCACAAAAGCGCCGAGAATCCTGCTCCGCCGCGCCTGGAGCGCGCCTGCGAAGCCCTGCGAAGTCGAGGGGGTGCTTGCATCGAGTTTGGGGCCGCGCGGGGGACTCCCACGCGCAGGGGCGCCAAGCTAGATGCGCTGCAACCGCAAATACGAAGGGCCGAGGGACGTACGCTCGGCACGTCAAAGTGCGTAGTCCGACTACGCTCGGCGGCGCTCGCGAACGCCGCGCGTCGGCGTCAGAAGGTGAACGAAATCCCGGCGCGCAAACCCAGTCCCGAACCGTCGAGCCGCTGGTCGATGTCGCGGCGCGTACCGAGCCCACGCGCATCCTCGATGTAGGCCCAGCGGTAGTAGCCCTCGCCGAACAGGGCGATCGCGGGAGTGAGGTACAGCGCGGCGCCGCCGCCGAAATTCGCGCCGAGTCCCTGGTACACAGCGTCGCCTACGTTTCCGCCGTTGGACACGCCATCGGTGATGCGGATGCGCGGAACCGAGAGTCCGACCAGCAGGAACGGCTGCAACGCACCGTCGACGTTCCAGTGGTGCTTGAAGTCGAGGCTGTAGGTGCTGATCGAACTCTCGAGCGAGTTGTTCGCGAACTCGTCGTCGTGGTCCGTGGTGTTGTAGGAGAACTGCACCGAGTTCTCGCGCCCGCGGTAGCCCACCGCGGCGCCCCAGCCGAAACCCGGATCGAGCTTGGGCAGGATGAACTGGTTGTTGTTGACCGGGTCGATCAGACCGCTCTGCCCGTCGAAGTCGCTGTCCGAGAGCGTCGCCGCGGCGGCCAGGGCGCCGAGGTAGAAGCCGCGCTTGGCAAAGTGGGCCGGCGGCGCGTCGTCGGGCGTGCGCGAGACGAAGGACGCGGGCGTCGCACTCGCTTGGGTCAGCCAATCCGGAGCTTGGCGCGGCGCGGAGCAACTGGCGGCGCTCAGCGCCAGCCCAGCGGCGAGCGTCACGCGCGCCACGAACGAACAGCGAGAAAACGACGGGCGAGGCTGGTGCGAGTTGGGCATGTCCGGGGCATCGAACGCGTCGTACCGTCCCTTGAGTTGCGGCCGGGCGCAGCGCTCAGAGACGAGAATTCAGCCAGGTTTCGGGCCCTTCACCAGCTGCCGACACGTGCGCGCGCGGCCGGCGCGTCCTAGCCTCTGCGCTCGATTTCTTGGCCGCACGCCGCACGTCTGTCCGCACCCCCCCATGAGCGCCTCCAAATCCAAGTCCGCCGACGAGAAGCCGAAGCGTCCGAGCAAACGCGCCGCCGCACCGAAGGTCGCACAACCCGCCGCGGCGCTCGCCGAGACGCCGGCAGCGGAAGCTCAGGCGGCTCCGGCCGCCGCCGCACCCAAGCCCGCTCGCGGCCGCGGCAAACAACCCGTCGATCTGGCTGACGCGCTCGTGCACGCGTTCGAGACGAACGAGCGCATCAACCAATACCTGCTCGAGCAACTCGCGCCGGAGATCTGGGATCTCGAGGCGCCGGTCGGCAAAGGCCGCGTGATCCGCGGCGTTTTCGCGCACATCCACAACGTGCGGCGCCTGTGGCTCGCGCGCCGGGCCGACGAGTCCAACGCCCCGGCCAAGCTCGAGCGCGACAGCGCGACCATCGAAGAGACGCGCGCGGCGCTCACTGCGAGTTGCGCCGCAGTCACCGCGCTGCTGCGCGAAACGCTCGCTGGCGGCGGGCACATGGCCGAGTTCAAACCCGACGTCGCGGGCTTTGTCGGCTACGCGATTGCGCACGAAGCGCACCACCGCGGACAGATCTGCATCCTCGCGCGCCTCTTGGGCAAGCCGCTGCCGCAGGCGCAGGGCTACGAGCTGTGGAACTGGCGCAAGCGCGCCGAAGAAGCGCGTCCGAGCAAGCCGTAGAGCGCGCGGCGCACGAACGAAGCGGGGCGCTAGCCCGGCCTATTCATGAACCGCGTCGCGAAAACGTCAGAGCGCCTGTCGTGCGAGGTTCTTCGGCGGGCGCCGCCAAGGGTTCCCGCGTCAGTTCGCGCAGCGCACGTGGCCGAGCATCCCCTCGGATGCTCGGCGGCGGGAGCGACCTGTCGGGTCGCTGAGGACGCCGCACGTCGAAGAAAGCGCCGCAGGGCAGGATGATCCTGCGTCTGCAGTAGCGGGCACATGAATAGGTCGGGCTAGAGCAAAGCGCTCCGCCTGGCTCGACTTCGAACGGCCCGTCCGGGCGTTCAGCCGCCCGCGCTGTCGTCCGAGGCTTCGCCGTCCGCGGGTTCCGTCGCGGCGAGCGCCACGTCGTCGCGCTTGAACAACTCACGCAGCACGCTCGTCGCGTAGCAGCCGGGCGGCGCGCTGAAGCGCAGTTCGAGGAAACCGCCGTGCGCGTCCTCGCCGCGTTCGAAGGAGCACTCGTAGAGCGGGAAACGCAGTGGTCGACGTCCGCCCTGCCACTGCAGGCGTCCGGGGCGAGTGAACACCTCGAGCGTGTGGCCCTCGCGCTCGAGCACGCGCTGCTCGACGGCGAGCGGTGCGCCCTGCGGCGCGCTCATGCGCGAACCGAACAGCGGCCCGGAGGCCGAAATCTCGAGGCTCGCGGCGCGCGGCGCATCCACGTCGAGATCCTTGACCAAGAACACCGCGCCGTTGCGGTGCAACCACGCCAGGTCACCGAGTTCGACGCGATCGAAGTTCGTCAGGCGCTCGGCGAGCACCGCGTTGAACAGCCAACTCTGGTACGAGGAGGTGTAGAAGCGCAGCAGGTCGCGCTCGACGGCGTACAGCGCGCGCCGCGTGTCGCCGTGCGACTTCACCAGCGCTCGACACACGCGGATGCACACGCGGAAGCCGCCGGGCCAAGCCTGCGCCGCGCGTTCGTAGTCGCCGGCGTCGTACAGCTCGCGCGCCCGCCGCACGCCCCCGTGATCGTGCGGCCCCGGACGCCCGCACAACCACGCGAGCGCTTCAGCGTGGTCGCCCATCAACAACGCGCGTCCGATGCGCCACGTGTCGCCGCGCGCGCCGAAGCGTTGCTCGCCAAAGTAGTTGGGCACGCCGCGCCGCGCGAGTTCGTCGAACACCGCGCGGGCGGCCGCGTCGGCCTCGCTCGGCACGTCGCGCAGCTTGATCGCGAAACGATTGCCGCGCAGGTGGCCGATGCGCAGCTTGTTCTTGTGGGCGGCGATCTCGAGCACTTCGATCCCGCGCTCGCGCAGTTGCTCGACGCGGCTGCGTTCGACGCCCTGCAGGCTGAGCCACTGCGTCGTCACGCCCTGGGCGTCCTTCAGTCCGGCCACGCCGATTTGCGGCGGAGAAACACCGAGAGCGCGCGCGATGCGCCGCACCGCCTCGTGGGTCGACAGGCCCTGCTTGCGGATGCGCACCAGCCAGTGCTCACCCTCCCCGCTCGGCGGGTAGGCCGGCAGCTCGTCGACGACGAAATCCTCGTTGCGCGCCTTGAAACGTCCGGGAATCGGCGGCGCGGCCGAGAGGAACGGCCAGGCCCGAGACTGCGCGGCGTCGAGGTGCATCGGCGGAGTCTACGGCGAACCCACGCGCCGTCGCAGGCCGCTTGCGAATCCGGCGTTCGGCGTCGGACCGGACACGGCTTGGCGCGGCCTCGCGCAGCGGGCTATCCTCGGCCGCCGCACGAGGCAGCGCGCGCCCACCGGTGCTCGCTCGCCACCTCGTCCCTCCTCCCCGCCCGACTGCCTCTGCCCCCCCGATGTCGATCCTCGCCTGCGCCGCCGTCGCTCTCGCACTGCAAGAACCGCAGAACGATCTCAACACGGCCTCCCTGTACGCCCGCCAGGGCCAGGACGCGGCCAAGCCGAAAGAGGAAGGCGCGCAGCAAGGCGGCGGTGAGAGCGCCGCGCCGACGTCGGGCCTTGGGGAGTTGGACGCCAAGCTCGAGGACTTCGCGCGCGAGTTCGAGTCGGGCTGGAACGTCAACGTGCTCGGTTATCTGAAGTTCGGCGTCGTCGGCTCGGACACCGAACGTCCGCTGCAGAGCAACAACGATCTCGTCGGACTCTCGCTCACCGCTGCGCGCCTGTGGGTCGACGCCGAAATCGAAGGCTGGAACCTGCGCTTTGGCTTGCGCGGCGAAGAGCACACGGGCCTGGGCTACTTCGGATTGGCCGGCACGGCCGACGAGTTGCGCCTGTTCGAAATCGTGGCCACGCGCGAATTCAACGAGAACATCCGCGTGCAAGCGGGCCGCATCCGCACGCCCTTCGTGCAGACGGCGCTGTGGGACGACAACCAGCTGCTGTTCTTCGAACGTTCGTTCCTCGGCGAGGACTGGGACGCCTTCAGTGAAGGCGCCGCGCTGAACGTGAGGCTGGGCCCCCTCGAGGGTTGGCTCAGCGTGCAAGACGGCGTCGACCGCGAAGGCAGCAGCGTCGCGATCACCGGTCGCGGCCTCCTGCACCTGGGCGCCCCCCGCGGCGCGATGCACATCAACGAGGGTCCGTACGACGCCACCGAGGAGCTCGCCGTGACCCTCGCTGCGGCGGCCTTCTTCGACACCGAAACCGACGACGTCTCGGCGCAGTCGCTCGAGGCCTACGTCTCGGTGCGCCCGTTCTGGTTCAGCGGCGAGCTGGTCGACAACGGCGCGGGACTGGGCGACCTGTACTCGTGGGGCTTGACCGGCGCGATGATGATCACCGATGAGTTCTCGATCCAAACTCGAGTCGAGAACTTTGACCGCGACGACGGCACCGACGTGTTCCGCTTCGGCTTCACGCACTACCTCGAGGGCCACGATGTGAAGTGGCACATGGAGTATGCGGACGCGAACAGCAACGCGCCGCTCGCCAACCTGGGCACCTTGACGATCGGCGCGCAGTTCTCGTTCTGACGCGCGAGCCGCGCGGAGCGCGGTTCGATCCAAACTGACCCACGAGCCGCGCGGAGCGCGGCTCGATCCAAACCAGGGGGGGCGGCGCCGGCGGACTGCGCGGCGACGCCCCCTTCGCTTGGCGAAAGCGGGCGGTCGAGCGCGCTGCCGCGCGCGAACCTGCCTCTCGCGCGGGTGGCCAGCGCAACGCCATGATGCCGCTGTGTTCGAGCCCTTCCTCATGCCGCCGCTCGCGCTGCTTGTGCTCGGCGGCGTGGGTTGGGCGCTGCGCAAGCGAAGGCCGCTCGCGGCGCGAATCCTGCTGGTCTCGGCGACGGTGCTGCTCGTGTTGGCGAGCTTGCCGTTGAGTTCGGCGCTGCTGCTCGGTGCGCTCCAACGTCATCCAGCGCTCGACGAGCGCGAGCTCACCCACGGCTGCGGCGCGATCGTCGTGCTCGCCGGCGATGCGCAGTTGCACGCGCCGGAGTACGGAGGCGCGGCGTGCGGGCCGCTCACGCTCGAGCGCCTGCGCTACGGAGCGCGCCTCTCGCGGGCGAGCGGCTTGCCGCTGCTCGTGTCAGGCGGTCCGCCGCGCGCGGGCGTGCGCTCGCACGCGGAGCTGATGCGCGAGGCGCTCGAGCGCGATTTCGACTTGCCTGTTCGCTGGCTCGAAGACCGCTCGGCGGACACGCGCGAGAACCTCGCGAAGTCGGCGCTACTGCTGCGCGAGAACGACGTGCGCCGCGTGTACCTCGTCACGCACGCCTGGCACATGCCGCGCGCCGTCGGCTGGGCGCGCGCCGCAGAGCTCGACGTCGTCGCGGCCCCCACCGGATTCCGCGCGCCCTTCGAGTGGCGGATGTCGAGCTTCCTGCCGACCTCGAAGGCGCTGCGTGAGACGACTTGGGCGCTGCACGAGTTGCTCGGACTCGTGTGGCAGGCGCTGAGCGGCTGACGCTGCGCCGCTAGTCGCCGAGCGAGCTGCGAACACTCGCGCGTAGATGCGCGCACGTCGCGGCGTCTAGGACTTCCACGCTGAGGAGCTTTGCGGCGACGTCGCGCTCCGCGGAAGTGGTGTCCGTCCCTTCGGCCACATCCAGGATCGCAAGCCCCAACTCGCCCCTCCGCCGCAGCTCGTCGGCGTGGCCGCCGAAGCAGAACTCCCACGTCTTCCACAAGACGTAGCGCGGGTCCGATTCGTTCCGCGCGACAAACCCCTTCAGCAAACAACGCGCGGCAGCGAGCGAGCGCGAGCGCTCGATGAGAACAATCGCAACGATCAACTCCCGTCCGCGAAACCGCTCGCAGCGCGCGAGGCGCTCGAGTTCGTCGAGCTCGCCCGCGCTCAACGACTTGGCGAAAACCAACAGGCGCGCCAGCTGCACCAGGTCAGCGTTGACGTACGCCGGGGCGAAGTGCGCCACACTCGACGTCAGAGCAGCCGCCTCCTCGGCGGTGAGCTTCCACGGCGAGTCGTACTCAGGAGATTCTTCGTCGACTTCGGACGCTCCGGCCGAGGACGCGTCGGCAACACTCAGCGCATCGAGGTCCATCAAGAGGTGCTCGAATCGAACTTCAAAGGCCGCTGACGAAGCCTCCGCGGACGGCCTCGATACGCAAGCCGGACCGAACAGGAGCAGGAGTGCCGCGAGAGCTGCGGGCTTCATGCGGGCTTCGTCGGTTGACGGTAGAGGCGGAACGTTCGCGCAGCGCTACTCACGGCGCGTACTCCCAACGGCGCGTGCGCGATTCGTAGCGGATCACGCCGTTGCGCTGCGCTTCGAGGAAAGCGCAGTCCACGCTGAGCCGCCAACCGGCGGCCCCGGCGTCGCCCACGAGCAGCGCGTAGTCGAAGTCGGGATCGGGCGCGTAGTCCGAGCTCGGCACGGCGGCGAGGAACTCCGGTACGAGCTCGTGCAGAGTCGTCGCGGGGCGCCCGTGGCGAGCCTCGAACGCTTCGAGCGCGCGCACCACGCTCTCGCCGCGCGCCGCCACCGCTTCGACGTGGCGCTCGGGATGCCGGTACGGCTCGCTCATGACGGTGAGCACGACCACCATCACGACGAAACCCATGAGCGCCGCGCCGAGGCAGCCGCGTGCAGCTTGGCGCACGCCACGCGGCTGCGAGCTGGCCGCGGCGCGGCTGAACGCGAGCCAGCCGACGGCTGCGGCGCCGATGAGCGCAACGACGCACGCAACTGAGAAGAGCAGTGCGACCGTCAGCAGCGAACCGCTCATGCGGATGCCGTGCGGCTAGAGCATCGGCACATCGACGCCGCGCTCGCGCGCGCACGCGATCGCTTCGTCGTAGCCGGCGTCGACGTGGCGGATGACGCCCATGCCCGGGTCGTTCGTCAGCACGCGTTGCACGGCGTCGTCCGCCTCGCGCGAACCGTCGGCGACGGTGACCTGGCCCGCGTGCAGCGAGTAGCCGATGCCCACGCCGCCGCCGTGGTGGAAGCTCACCCACGAGGCGCCGCTGGCGATGTTCACCATCGCGTTGAGGATCGCCCAGTCGGCGACCGCGTCGGTGCCGTCCTTCATCGCCTCGGTTTCGCGGTTGGGGCTCGCCACCGAACCGCAGTCGAGGTGGTCGCGGCCGATCACGATCGGCGCCGAGATGCGGCCCGAACGCACGGCGGCGTTGAACGCCAGGCCCGCTTTCGCTCGCTCGCCGTAGCCGAGCCAACAGATGCGCGCCGGCAGGCCTTGGAACTGGATGCGCTCGCCCGCGAGCTTGATCCAACGCGCGAGCGAAGCCTTGTGCGGGAACAACTCGAGGATGATCTGGTCGGTGACCGCGATGTCCTTGGGATCGCCGGAGAGCGCGACCCAACGGAAGGGCCCGAGGCCTTCGCAGAACAGCGGCCGGATGTACTTGGGTACGAAACCCTCGAAATCGAAGGCGTTTGCGAGGCCCGCTTCCTTGGCGTGGCCGCGCAAGTTGTTGCCGTAGTCGAAGGTGTCGGCGCCGCGGCGCTGCAGCTCGATCATCTGCTCGCAGTGGCGCACCATCGTGCGGAACGATTCGCGCTGGTAACGCGCCGGATCGCTCGCGCGCAGCTCGAGCGCCGCCTCGTACGCCATGCCGTCCGGCACGTAACCGCCGAGCGGATCGTGCGCGCTGGTCTGGTCGGTGAGCACGTCGGGCGTGATGTTGCGCTCGATCAAACGCGCGAGCAGCTCGGTCGCGTTGCACAGCACGCCGATCGACTTCGCGCGTCCCTCACGCTTCCACGCGAGCGCCTGGTCGATCGCCTTGTCGATGCCGTCGACGCGCACGTCGAGGTAGCGCGTGTCGAGGCGCTTTTGCATGCGGCCCGCGTCGACCTCCGCGACCAGCGCGGTCGCTTCGTTCATCGTCGCGGCGAGCGGCTGCGCGCCGCCCATGCCGCCCAGTCCGCCCGTCACGACGAGCCGGTGCTTGAGCGTGCCGCCGAAGAGCTTGTTCGCCGCCGCCGCGAACGTTTCGTACGTGCCTTGCAGAATCCCCTGCGTGCCGATGTAGATCCACGAGCCGGCCGTCATCTGGCCGTACATCATCTTGTTCTCGGCCTCGAGCTTGCGGAAATGCTCCCAGGTCGCCCACTTGCCGACGAGGTTGGAGTTCGCGATCAGCACACGCGGCGCGCGCGCGTGAGTCTTGAACACTCCCACCGGCCTGCCGGACTGCACGAGCAGCGTTTCGTCGGGCTCGAGTCGGCGCAGCGTCGCCACGATCGCCTGGAAGCTCGGCCAATCGCGCGCGGCTTTGCCGCTGCCGCCGTACACGACGAGGTTCGCCGGATCCTCGGCCACTTCGGGGTCGAGGTTGTTCATGAGCATGCGCATGGCCGCTTCCGCGCCCCAGCTCTTGCAGCTGAGTTGCGTGCCGCGCGGCGCGCGCTGCGGTCCGGTCGGAATCGTGGCGAGGTCCTTGGGCGCGAGCGTCGTCTTCGTAGTGGTCTGCATGGCGTGGCCGGGGAGTTTAGCCCGCGGCCGCGAGAGCCACTCCCAGCGCGTCACGGTTCCAATCACGAAGCGGAACGGGCGCGTACGCCCCGCGCCGACGCCGGCCCGCGCGCCCTCGAAACCTCAGCGCCGCATCTGCTCGAGCGCTTCGCGAGCCTCGCGGGCCTCGGCGGCGAAAGCTGGGGCGCGCTCCTCGACCTGGCGCGCCAACACCAGGGCTTCGCGGATGTCGGCTTGCGTCGCCAGAGCATCCCACTGAGTCATCTGCACGAAGCGCAGCCGCGCTTCGTGATCGTCCGGGTCTTGTTCGAGGTGCACGCCGTAGGCCTGCCGCGCTTCGTCGAGACGCCCCTCCGCGCGCGCGAGCGCCGCGCGAACAAGTTCTGCTCGCGCTGCGTCCGGCGTCGCGGCGGCCCAGGCACGGACCTCGTCGACGTGCTGGATCATGCCCTGGACCCAGCCCAAACGCTCCGACTCGAGTTCGGCGATGCGCGCGAGCTGGCCCTCGCGCTGATGGCGCTCGCCGCGCACATGGTGCAGCCGAGCGAGCATGCCCCGCGCCCAAACCTCGTCCCCGCCAGCGTCGATCATCGCGCGATAGCGCATTCGAGCGTGCTCGAAGTCGCCCGCACGCTCCGCGTGAGAGGCTTCGATGTAGTTCCAGTGCGGCGACCACGGACGCCAGAAACACGCTGTGAGCAGGACAGCCGCGAGCGCAGACGCGAGCGCCGCACCGCGCGCCACTCGGCCCGAAGCGAGCCATCCGAGCGCCATCCCACTAGCCAGACCCGCAGCGTGCGCGCCGTTGCCGATGGCGAGAAGGCCCGTGTGCGTGAGGACGACGCACAGGAAGAGCCAGCCGATCCACGCATACGCGACCCGTCCGCTCACCAACGCGTGCAGAGCTGGCCAACGCGAACTCACGGAGTACGCGAAGCCAAAGAGCGCGTAGCCGATTCCCGAGTAGCCGATGCCCATACCGTCGGATGCGAGCGCCTGCGCCAGGCTAGAGACCACACCGGAGGTGAGGGACAGGCCCAAGTAACGCCACGCACCGAGTTCGCGCTCGACGCGCGAGCCAAGCGTCCACAGCCAGTAGACGTTCAACGCCAGATGCGCGAACCAGATGTGCACGAAGCATCCAGTCAGCAGGCTCCACCAGGCGCCGGCGAGCTGCTCCGGACCAGAGAACACACCAAGTCGATGCCAGTCGCCCACGTCCTGCGGCGCCCCACGGATCGCAACGGCGAGCCAGACACCAACACAGATCGCTACGGCCAACGCAGTCAGCGGCGCGCGACGCGCGTGGTGCGGCCACTCCACGAGTAGCCCCGAGAACTGCGAGTTGCTCTCCATGGGCGAAGACGTTGCGAGCGTTTCGTCCGCGAGTTTGCGCGCCGAAGTCAGGCCGTCAAGGGCGGCGTGGCACGCGCGAGGGCGGCCGCGAGTTCGCCGCTCACAAGCAGACCTTCGTCCGCATCGGGTCGGCGCAGCGTCGCCACGATCACCGGGCGACGCGGCCAGTCGCGCGCGGCCTTGCCGGCGCCGCTTCGCACGACGGGGTTCGTGGGATCCTCGGCCACCTTGGGGGCGAGGCTGTTCCTCAGCATGCGCAGCGCCGCTTGCGCGCCCCAGCTCTGGCGCGTGAGCTACGCCCGGCGCGGCGCGCGCTGCGGTCCGATCGCAGTCAAGTTCGAATCCGTCCGTTGGTCGAGCGTCCTGGGCGCCAAACGGCTTTGTGAGCTTGGCCTCGCACAGCGGCACATCGATTGCCACGGCCGAAGCAAGGCGGTCACCGACCGAAGCTGAACCTGCGCGCCTGCGTTGGCGCGTTGCACTTCGTGCGATCGCCTTGAAATACCAACAACATGTCAATGCCCTCGCGGCGCGCCGGTGTCCGACTCGCCTCGGTCCTGATCCTCACCGCCGTCGGACTCGGAGCCGGCCTGCGCGTGGCGCTCGCGGCGCTTGTCGTCGAGCGGCTGAGCACCTTTGAAGTCGCCGTCGGGCTGCTGCGAGGCGGCGCCGACGACCTGCTGGTGGCGCTGTTGCTCACGACCCCGATCCTGGTCGCGTGGGCGCTCGGAGCCGAACGCTGGCTGCGCCGCCCGGGGCCGCGCGCAGTGCTGATCGGCACGTTCGGCGCCACGGTCGTGTTCAGCGCCGTCGTCGAGTTCTTCTACTTCGAGGAGTTCGACGCGCGCTTCAACAACATCGCCGTCGACTACCTGCTGTTCCCGCACGAAGTCGTGGGCAACGTCTTCGAGAGCTACAACGTGCCGCTGTTCGTGTCGCTCGCGGCGGCGGCCGGCCTGGCGCTCGCCTGGATCACTCGCGGGCAGTCCGAGCCCGCGCCCGAACTCCAGAGGAGTTGGAAAGTACGGCTGGGCAGCGCATCTCTAGCCGTCGCGGCTTCTTTCGCCGGCCTCGCGGGGTTGCTCGTGCTCCCGCGCGACAACTTCCAGAGCCGGGAAGCGAACGAGTTCGCCGCGAACGGGGTCGTGCAGTTGTTCCGCGCTTGGTGGTCGGCCAGCCTGGACTACGAGCTGTACTACCGGACGCTGCCCGCCGCTGAGGCGCACGAGCGCGCAGCGCGCGCATTGGCGCTCGCCCCGGACGCTCCCCGAGGCGCGCTGCAGAAGGAGTTCATGCCCTCGGAATGTCGCCGCACTCCCGAGCAGGTCGTCATCGTTCTCGAGGAGAGCCTGGGCAGCGATTACGTGGGCTCGTCAGGGCACGCCAAGAGTCACTGCACCCCGGAACTCGACCGCTGGATGCCGCAGGGGCTCGCGCTCACCAACCTCATCTCGAACGGCAACCGCACGGTGCGCGGGCTCGAAGGCGTGTTGTGCTCCTTCGTGCCGCTGCCGGGAGATTCGATCGTCAAGCGCGACAAGTCGCAGGATGTCGCCTGCGTCGCGAACGTGTTTCGCAAGGCCGGCTACGCGACGGCCTTCTTCTACGGCGGCTACGGCATCTTCGATTCGATGAAGCCGTTCATGCTCGCCAACGGATACGAGCAGTTCGTCGAACAGCCCGACTACCCGTCGGAGGCCTTCTCCACGATTTGGGGCGTCGCCGACGAGTACATCTTCGATGCACTCGTCGCGCGCCAACTCGAGCAACGCGAAAGCCGCGCACCGTTCTTCGCCACGTTGCTTTCGGTCTCCAACCACAAGCCCTATCGAGTCCCGCCGGGACGGCCGGGCTTCAGCGCCGACGCCCCCAGTCGCAAGGACGCCGTTCAGTACGCCGATTGGTGCATCGGACGCTACCTCGACACGCTGCGCTCCAACGGACTGCTCGAATCCACGCTGGTGCTGGTTGTGGGCGATCACGGCGCACGCGTCTACGGCTCCGAAGCGATCCCGATCCGCAGCTATCGCATCCCAGCGCTCTTCGTCGGCGCCGGGGTGACGCCGAACGGTCAGCGGCTCGAGCGCCTGTGTTCGCAGGTCGATCTGGTTCCAACGCTGCTCGACCTGTGCGGCATTCGCGCTCGCGCGAGCTTCGTCGGTCAAAGCCTGCTCGGACTGCCCGCCGACGGCGGTCGAGCGTTCGTGCACCACAACCGCGACATCGGCATGGTCCTCGACGACGCCATGGTCGTGCTCGGCCTCAGGAAATCGGTGACCTTCGCGCGGCGCAGCGGCCGGGAGAGCGATGAGTTCGCTCCCGCGGGCGACGACGAACGTCTGCGCGCGCTCGCCGACGACGCGACGGCGGTGTTCCAAACCGCCTACGAGAACTACGAGGCGCGCAGGCTCTCGATCGGCGCGGTGAGCGTGTCGCACTGATCTTCGCGGCGCTTGAGCGTCAGCGCGTAGAGACCGAGCGAAACGTTCCAACACACCAGCGCCGTGCCCACCACATGGCTGGGGTAGTGGGCCCCTTGGAGCACGCGGCCCGCGCCGAGGATCGTTCCGTAGACGAGGCCGATTCCCAACGCGGAGCGCGCGGCGCGCGGACGCCGCCGCCGCAGGGCGAAGTAACCGGCCGTGAGCGCGAAACCCGCGGAAGCTTGACCGCAAGGAAAGCACCCGCGCCGTCCCAGGGTGCCGTCCTCGGCGTTGTTGTGCTCGTGCACTGCGAAGCCGCCGTAGCGCGCCAGATCCCAGGGACAGCGCGCGTCGGAGAGGTTCTTGCCCAGGCCCGTGGCGAGCGGACCGAGCACCACAGCCGCCAAAAACAACGCCAACGGACCACGCCAACGGACGAGTGCGGGCTTCCAGCGCGACGCCAGCAGCGCGAGCGCAACCAGCGCGGCGAGCGCGATCACCAGGTTCTTCCCACCGGTGTGGATCACGTCCTCGGTGAGCCAGTGGTGGCGCCAAGGAAACTTCCCGCTGGCAGGGTCGAAGGCGGCGTCGATCGCCGCGCGGTCCCAGCCGCTCGACTGCAGCCAAAAAATCGCTGCAACGCCGGCGCCCAGCGGCGCCGCGAAGTGCGTGATCCAAAACGCGACGTTGGACGCGCGGGACGTCGAAACGGACGTCGTCACGCCAGCAGCGGCCCCGTGACGCGTTCGACGGCGGCCGCAAGTTCGCCGTTCGCGAGCAGCGCGCGCGCCGACTCGATGTCGGTGTGGAAGTAGCGGTCCTGCTCGAGCTTGGCGACGTGCCGGCGCAGGAACTCGTGTGCGACCTGGGCGCCGTCGCCGGCGCGCAACTCAGCGTGGAACTCGCGCGCCTGCGCGGCCGCGAGCCACTCGATGGCGAGCACGGACTCGGTGTTGGCGCAGATCGCGCGCGCCTTGCGCGCCGCGGTGAGGCCCATCGAGACGTGGTCCTCTTGATTCGCGCTGGTCGGGATCGTGTCGACCGACGCGGGGTGCGCGAGGCTCTTGTTCTCGGACGCGAGCGAGGCCGCCGTGACCTGCGCGATCATGAAGCCCGAGTTGAGGCCGGGATTGGGCGTGAGGAAGGCCGGCAGGCGCGAGATGTCGGGATTGACGAGTTGCTCGAGCCGGCGCTCGGAGATGTTGGCGAGCGTCGCCAGCGCTGCGGCGAGGTAGTCGAGCGGAATCGAAATCGGCTGGCCGTGGAACTGGCCCGCGCTGACGACCTCGCCGGTCTCGGCGAAGATCACCGGGTTGTCGGTGACCGAGTTGAGCTCGGCCGCGAAGACCTGTTCGACGTGCTCGAGCGCGGCTTTGAACGCGCCGTGGACCTGCGGCGTGCAACGCAGCGAATACGCGTCCTGCACGCGCGTGCAGTTGGCGTGGCTCTCGAGCACCTCGGAATTCGCCAGGCACTTGCGCACGTTCGCCGAAGCGCGCCCGTGCGACGGCTGGCCCTTGAGCAGCGCGAAGCGCTCTTCGAACGGCCGCGCCGAACCCTGCAGCGCTTCGATCGAAAGTGCGGCGAGCACGTCGGCGCACTTCGAGAGGTTGCGCGCGCGCAGCAGCACGAGCGCGCCGACGGCCTTCATCACTTCGGTGCCGTTGATGACCGCGAGGCCTTCCTTCGCCTGGTACTCGAGCGGCGCTTCGCCGATCGCCTTCAGCGCCTCGGCCGCGCTCATCCGCCGCGCGCCGCCGGGCGTCCACACGTACGCCTCGCCCACGCCCATCGCGGCCGCCGCCATGTGCGCGAGCGGAGCGAGGTCGCCGCTGGCGCCGACCGAACCCTGCTGCGGAACCACGGGCACGAAGCCCGCGTTGAACTGGCGCACCAGCGCCTCGAGCAACTCGACGCGCACGCCCGAGTGGCCGCGCGCGAGCTCGTTGATGCGGCAGATCTGCGCGGCGCGCACCTCGCCGATCGCCAGCGGCTCGCCGACGCCGCAGCAGTGCGAGAGCACGAGGTTGCGCTGGAGCTGCGCGAGGTCTCCGCGCGCGATGGCGACGCTCTTGAGCTTGCCGAAGCCGGTCGTGAGCCCGTACACGATGTCGCCGGCCTCGATGTGCGCATCCACGAGCCGGCGCGCGAGCGCCACGGCCTCGCGCGCTCGCGGCGCGAGCTC
The DNA here is from genome assembly GCA_016795325.1 of Planctomycetota bacterium. Lineage (GTDB taxonomy): Bacteria > Planctomycetota > UBA1135 > UBA1135 > WYBT01. Next base: position 347,102 of record JAEUHY010000059.1, on the reverse strand, counting down.
CAGGCGCAGCGCGAGGCCGCGCAGGCACGGTTCGAGGTGTTCGAGTCGGAGGGAATGGCCGTCGAGAGTGAGCGTATTCACGGGGCGGCGATTGTAGGCGCAGAGCGTGTCGGAGCGGCGCAGCTCTCCCGCTCGGTACGATCGGGCGCTGCATGCAACCCCGCGAACGTTCGATGCTCGACGGCCGCCTGCCGCTCGAAGTCGACGGCTACCGGCTCGAGCATTCGCTCGGGCGCGGTTCGATGGGCGAGGTGTTCGCGGCGCGCGACCTGCGCCACAACCTCGACGTCGCGATCAAGCTCCTGCCGCAGGCCCGCTCCAGCGATCCGCTCGCGCTCGAGCGCTTTCGCCGCGAGGGCGCGCTCATGGAGCGCATCACGCACCCCAACTGCGTGCGCGTGCTCGAGGCGCGCACCGTGGGCGGAATTCCGGCGCTCGTGCTCGAACGCATGAGCGGGCGGTCGCTCGAGTCCTTCTTGTTCGACGAACCCGCGCCCTTCGAGCAGGTCGTCGACTGGGTGCTGCAGGCGCTCGACGGCTTGGCGGCGGTCCACGAGGTCGGCGTGCTGCACCGCGACGTCAAGCCCGCCAACTGCTTCCTCGACTTCGTCGGCGGCGTGCGGCTGGGCGACTTCGGCCTGGCGCGCCTGCGCGCGAGCGGCGCGACGATCACGAGCCTGGGCGCGTCGGTCGGCACTCCGCTGTACGCGGCGCCGGAACAACTGCGCGGCGAACGCGTCGACGGGCGCGCCGACATCTACTCGGTCGGCGCGATGCTCTACGCGCTCACCTGCGGCGTGCCGGCCTTCCACGGCCGCTCGCTCACCGCCACGGTGGTCGCGATCGAACGCGAAGCGCCCGAGCCGCTCGATCATCTCCGCGAGCATCTGCCCGCTGAGTTCGTCGCGCTCGTCGCGCGCGCCATGGCCAAGCGCCGCGACGAACGCTTCGCGAGCGCGCGGGCATTCCGCGACGCGCTCGCGCCCTTCGCGCGCGGCGCGCCTTGACTCACGACCCGTCGGGTTTCGCCTGCTCGAGCCGGCCGGCGCGCAGCAGCGTGTCCTGATCCTGCCCGGCGATCGCACCTTCCGGCAGCGGCACGGTGCGCGTCAGGTCGCCGTCGAGCTCGAACTCCTGACCTTCGGGGGCGAGCAACGCCTTGCCGTTCCAAGTGGCCTTGATGCGCCACGTGCCCGCAGCCAGTCCGCGCAGCACGAGCGGTTCACGCGCGGGCACGAGCACTTCGGGCTGCGCGGCGCCGCCGATCGATGCGACCACGGGCAGGCCCTGGTGGCGGCCGGGAAAATCGACGCTCAGGGCCCACTGCCCCGACTCGACCGGCTTCACCACCAGTTCGATCACGCCGGGTTTTTCGGTCGCGATCACACGCGCGCCCCAGCGCTTGCCGTCGGCGCTGAGCGCCCACAGGTAGCGCTGTCCGCCGAGTTTGGGCCAGCTCGAGAGCTGGAACACGCCGTCGAAGTCCGTGCGCACCTCGCCCGAGCCCATCGGAAACGGCGGCAGGATTTCCGCGCCCGTTTCGTACGGCGTGCGCGCCAGATACTGGTGCACGGCAGCGAGGCGGTCCGCGGCCTCGCACACCACGCGCGCGCCTTCCTGGCGCCGGCCCTGCTCGTCGACGACGACGCCTTCGACCGACGGGCCGGGCGCGAAGCGCACCTCGTGACGTTCGAGCGCGCCGCTGCGCAGGTAGACCGTTTCGGACTCGGGATTGGCGACGGCGCCTTCGTGGAACACGCGCACCGTGAGGCGCATCGCCGGCAGGTCGTCGAGCACGCGCGTCGTGCCCGGCGGCATGCGCAGCGGCGAGATGCGATGCCACGGATAGACGCGGTTGAGACCTTGGATCTCCGGAAGCAGGATCACCGTCGCGTCGCCCTGCGCGCCGATGCGCGGGCCGAGTTGGATCGCGAGCGACGCGGCCGGATGCAGCGTGTAGGTGAACTGCTCGACGCCGAGCGGGCGCCCGGTCGCGACGCCGACGATGTCGGTGAGCGTTGCATAGCCGCTCTTGCGCAGCACGATGCGCACGCGCTCGCCGCCGAAGGCCGTGGCGAAGTGGAACTGGCCGCGCTCGTCGGTGAACACGTGCTGGCCATCGAGCTCGACATCGACCGCCTCGAGCGGTTGCGCATCGCGGTCGAACACCACGCCGGTGACCGAGCCGGGAAAGTCGTAGGTGATGTTGAGTTGCTCGAGCGCGTTGGCGCGCAGGTTGACCTCGCGGATCGACTCGACGCCCGGGCCCGTGACCTTGACCTCGGCCAGGCCCGGATACAGGTCGACGGCGCCGAAGTGGCCGCTGGAACTGCACTCGAGCACGCGCCCCGTGTTGGGGCCGCCGACGAAGGTGAGCTTGCCCAGAATCGGGCGCTCGCCCGCGGAGAGTCGGCCGTTGAGGCGCGCGGTGGCGCCCGACCCGAGCGGCGCGAGCCCCGGCGCCCGCGGAAGGTGAGCGGCGCGCACCAGCTCCAGCTCGAGCTTCAGCGGCCAAGCCACGGTCGAGGTGCTCTTGCCCACTGGCTGGATCTCCAGCGTCGGCGCCAGTTGCACGTCGCGGTCGCTCGGGGCGTTGTCGGGCGAGGTGTCGCCCGGCACGCGCGGCGCCGCCGGCATGGCGGCCTGGGAGTCAGGGTTCGCGCCGCCGCTCACCCAGAGCGCGACGCCGATCGCCAGTGCAGCGGCGGCCGCCGCCACGAGCACCCAAGCCGTGTTCGCTTTCTTCGCCATCGTTCGCCTTGTCTGTCGCCTGCCCCACCGGGCGCGCCCGACGGAGCTCGCCCAACCGTATCCGCCCGACCCTGCCGGTCGGACCACGCGGATCCGGCCGAGCCTGGCCTACCGGGTCAGCGCGCCGCGCCCGCTGCGCCGCCGCGGAGCGTGACGCGCCTTTTCCCGGCCATTTCGAGCCCTGCGCCTGCCAGCGCGCGCCCCGAGCGTTGTTCTAACCCCCTCGCAGAAAAAGTTCCCACCCAATCGCGTCCGCGGGCGGCCCCCGCGCACATGCGACTTGATGGCGCTCGCGCCGTCCCTATCCTATTCGCCCTTCAAGTGTGGCGGAGCGCTCGACCTGCGGCTCAGCGCGGTGCTCCTGAACCCGCGCCAGCGGTCCAGTTCGACGCTCCCCGCACTCGATTTTTGGGCCGCGCCCCAGCGGCGCCCCCATTCCCGGTCCACGTCCGACAGAAGAGCCCCTCCGTGAAGAGCTACCGCGTCGTCGAGTTGTTGGGAGACGGCATCAGCGCCGAGTTGTCGCGCGCCATCCACGCCGTCGCGGAGGTTCTTCCGCTGAAGCTCGAGTTCGTGCCGGTCGACCTCTCGGAAGGCGCCCGCGCCCGCCGCGGCGCCGAGGTCTACGACGAAGCGGAGCGCAACATGCGCGCCTGCCGCGTGTCGCTGAAGTACCCGACGACCACGACCAGCGAAGACGCCAGCCCGAACAAGATCCTGCGCGACCGTTGCCAGTTCTCGGTCATCCACCGGCCCGTGACGACCATCCCGGGCATCGAGACGAACTTCACCAAGTCGATCGACATCGACGTCGTGCGCATCGGCACCGGCGGCACCTACGAGGACGCGGGCCGCCGCATCGGCCCCGACACGGCGGTGAGCCTGCGCGTGATCGAGCGCCTGCCGACGCGCCACGCCGCGCGCTTCGCGTTCAAGCTCGCGATGGTGCGCAAGGCGGGCGTCGTGTCGAGCTCGAAGTACACGATCCAGAAGGGCACCGACGGCCTGTTCGAGGAAGTGTGCGGCAACGTGAGCCAGGACTACCCCGGCATCCCCTACCGCCGCGAGTTGTTCGACTCGATGCTCGCGAACATCATCATGCGCCCCGAGCGTTACTCCGTGATCGTGACGCCCAACGAGTACGGCGACTTCCTGTCCGACATGCTGTGCGGCCTGATCGGCTCGGTGGGCTTGGGCGACAGCGCGAGCTACGCCTTCCAAGACAACGGCGTGATCGCGCAGGCGATGTTCGACCCCGCGGGCGGCACGGCGCCCGACATCGCCGGCAAGAACCTGTGCAACCCGACGGCGGCGCTGCTCGCGCTGTCCTCCATGCTGCGCCACATCGGCGAACTCGACGCGAGCCGCGCGCTGCGCACGGCGCTGCTCGATGCGATCGCCGCCGGCGAGAAGACCGGCGACATCGGGGGCAAGCTCAAGACCGACGAGTTCACCGCCGTCGTGATCCGCCGGGTGCAGGCGCAGCTTTCGCCGGCCTGAGGACCCAAGCTGCGGCGGCGCGCTCGCGACGGGCGCGGACCGCCAAACGCCTGAAAGCACGGCCGGGAGCGCGTTCACCGCGCTCCCGGCCGTGTTTTTTCGTCGCCGCCGCGGGGCGCGGCCCCCCCGCAAGCCGTGATCCTCGAGCGGGTTCAACCGCTGACGTGGCGAACGTCGATACGACTCGGCGCCCGAGCCGCGGCGCACGGCTCCGCGTCGCCCCCCGCGCGGACTCGTGCGAGGCTTCCGCTGCGGTTGTGTGAGGCGCTCTCCCCCACGTCCGACATGCTCGCCCGTCCCCCGTTCCGGCCCGACTGCCCGCGTGCAGTTTCCATCGCGGAGATGGTGCGCCCGGTGCGACGTGGTAGTTTCTCGCACGTGGAGCTGGACAGCGAGCCGAGTCGAGCACAGCGGGCCGAGCGCCCGCCTGAGCCGCGAGTTGGCGCTTCCCTTTGGCGCCTGCTGCTGTCGATCGTTGTGCTCTGGCTGGGCTGCGCGGGCGCGTTGCACGCTGCCGCCGACGGCGAGGGACTCGCGCGCTCCGAGCAGCGCCGAGGGCCCGCACTCGAGCAGTGCGACGACAACGCGCTCGCCACAGCGCTGTTCGGTCTTGCCAGCGGCGCCGAACACCCCGACTCCGACCCCGACAAGCACACGCTGTTCAGCGGCGTGAGTGAAGCGGGAAGCGCGGCCAAGACCTTCGAGGTCGAAGTCCAGGTCGACGCCGCCGCGCTGGCGAGCGAAGTGTTCGAAGTCGCAGGCGGATCGGCGACGATCCGCGCCCGTCGAGTCCGACTGCTGCTGCGCGCGGACTCGCACGCGCGGCGCCGCTCACGCGCGCCGCCTTCGGTGGAGTGAAGGCCGCTGCGACGACGCGGCCGCTCGGCGGGACAGTCGCCGAGCCGCCCATCGTCGAGCGGGAATTCCTTTTCGTTGCGGCACGGCCGCGACGCGAGCTTGCGCGCCAATTCGGGCGTGCACTCGGCGCCCCAGGCGCATCTGCGGCTTGACGGCCAGCGGCGTAGGTTTCGCCGCGCCCGTCGCGCAGTCCGAATCTCACCCACTGAACATCCGCTGCACGTCTGGCTGGACGGCAGCACGGCTTGAGCCTGAGCCCCGCTTGAAACACTCTCTCCACGCCGCGAGCGCCGACGCGCCCGGCCTCCACGTTTCTTCCCACGAAGTCCCGTCCGATCTCGCGCCGCTCTCGGCGCTCGCCACCGAGGTGTCCGCGTGAGCAACCAAGACTCCCCCACCTGGTCCAAGGACCTGGCGGCGTCCATCGTCGTGTTCCTGGTCGCGCTGCCGCTCTCGATCGGCATCGCCGTCGCCTCCGGCGCTCCGCTGCGCGCCGGCCTGGTCGCAGCCGTCGTCGGCGGCATCGTCGTCGGCTTGCTCGGCGGCGCGCCCCTGCAGGTCAGCGGACCCGCCGCAGGCCTGACCGTCATGGTCTACGGCTACGTCGAGAAGTTCGGCTTCGAGGCGACCTGCGCGGTCGCCGTCGCGGCCGGAGTGATCCAGGTGCTCGCGGGTTCGGCGCGCATCGCGCGCGCCGCCATGGCGATCTCGCCCGCGGTGCTGCAGGCGATGCTCGCCGGCATCGGCGTGCTCATCACGCTCGGGCAACTCCACGTGCTGTTCGGCAGCGGCCCCAAGAGCTCCGCGCTCGAGAACCTGCGGCAGTTGCCGGCCACGCTCTCGGCGACCGACACGAGCGCGCTCATCGTCGGCGCGACGACGCTCGCGCTGCTCTTCGGTTGGAACAAGCTGCTCGCCAAACGCATTCCCGTGATCCCGGGCTCGCTCGTCGCGATCGCGGCAGGAACGGCGCTCGGAGCTCTGCTCCCTGCCGCACCGCCGCGCGTCGAAGTCCCGCCGAACGTGCTCGCCGCCTTCACCTGGCCGAGCTTGGGCGACAACTCGCTCTCGGACCTCGCCGTGGCGGCGCTCGCGCTGGCCTTCGTCGCCAGCTGCGAATCGCTCTTGTGCGCGGTCGCCACGGACAAGCTCCACTCCGGGCCGCGCGCCCGGCTCGACCGCGAGTTGCTCGCGCAGGGCGCGGGCAACATCGTCTCCGGCGCCCTGGGCGGCTTGCCGATCACGGGCGTGATCGTGCGCAGCTCCGCGAACATCGCCGCAGGCGGCAAGACGCGCCTCTCGGCGATCCTGCACGGCGTGTGGATGCTCGTGTTCGTCGCTTTCCTGGCGGGTTTCCTGGCCTTCATCCCGCGCGCAGCGCTCGCCGCGCTCCTGGTGCACGTCGGCATCAACCTCGTGAAGGTTCCCGAGATGCGCAAGGTCGCGAAGTTCGGCGAGTTCGCGGTGTACGCCGTCACGTTGCTGGGCGTCGTGTTCATCAACCTGCTGTGGGGCATCGGCATCGGCGTCGCGCTGGCGCTCGTGCTGCTGCTGCGGCGCTTCTCACGCATCGAGTTCTCGAAGCGTGAAGTCGGCGGCGAGCTCGAGCTCACGTTGCGCGGCGCGCTGACCTTCCTCAGCGTGCCGACCATCTCCGCACGATTGGCGGAGATCCCGGCCGGACGGCAAGTGCGGCTGTTGCTCGACATCCAGCAGATCGACCACGCGGCGATCGAGGCGATCCGCGCCTGGCGCGTGGGCTACGAAGCCGGCGGCGGCAAGGTCATCAAGCAGCCGCTCGACGAACTGTGGCGCGAACTCACGCAGGGCCGCTCGGGCGCTCCGGCCCCGGCGCGCAGCGCGACCGCGAGCTGACCCGCCTCTCCATCCAGCGAGTCAGCCCATGTCCGAGACGTCACGCGTCGATGCGTGGCTTGCGCACTGCCGCGTGCGCCTGCCGCTTCAAAATCCGCTGTGGGCCTTCGTCCACAACAACATCCTGCTCGAGTTCGAGGAGCAGCCTTTCCTCGCCGCGGTGCGCGAAGCCGCCGGGCTCTACGGAGCCCGGCCCTTCGAGAGCGAGGAGTTCTATCGCGCGGAGCTCGCGCGCGGACGCATCCGTCGCGAGGAGCTCGCGCGCGTGCTCGCCGAGCGCTTCGCGGGCGAGGCTTGGGCGCGCGACGCGTCGACGTCGCTCGAGCGCTTCCTCGCCGACCGTTCGCTGGGCGACGAACTGCCGCCGCTCGAACACCTGCGCCTGGCGCCGCGCCTGGGCGCGGAGCTCGAGCTGCGCCACCAACGCCAACTGCTCGACTGCCTCGCGCCGCTGATCGCGTCGCACCTCGACCAAGGGCTCGCCGGTTGGACGAGCCCGCTGCGCGACGACGGGCTGTGGAGCGCGTTCGTCGAGCACGTCGCTGCGGCGCCGAGCTGGGCCTTCGACTGGATGCCGGAGCTGCGCGCGCGCCTGGCGCGCCACGCCGCGGGAGGCGAAACGCTCGACGCGCTCATCGAGCGTGAGGCGATCGAAGGCGCGCCCGCCGGACGCGAGGCCGAGTACTGCCTCGCGACGCTGTTCGTGCTCAAGGGCTGGTCCGGCGCCGTAGCGCGCATGGAGAGCGACCCCGCGCTCGCGCCGGTGCGCGCGCCCGCACAGCTGCGCTTGCGCGACTGGCTCGCGGTGCTGCTCGTCGTGCAGCACGCGCTCGACGATTGGCTGCTCGCGCAGTGCGGCGCGACGCGCGCGCAAGTGCGCGAGCGAGCGGCCCCGATCGAGGCCACGCGCGGGCTCGCGCGCACGCACCTGTGGCAGTGCGCGTACGAACGCTCGTTCCAGGGCCAGTTCCTGGCCCACCTCGAAGCCCGTCCAGCGCCCGCGCAGCAGCGTCCGATCGCCGCCCAGGCGCTCGTGTGCATGGACGATCGCGAAGAGTCGTTCCGACGCGCCCTCGAACGCCCGGAGTGCGGCATCCACACCTGGGGCGCGGTCGGATTCTTCGGCGTCGACATGCGCTTCGAGCGCGTCGGCGCCGCGCTCGCAACGTGCCAGTGCCCGCCGGTGATCAAACCGTCGCGCACGCTGCGCGAAGAGCCGCTCGACGGCGAAGGCGCAGCCTTGGCGCGCGTCAAACAGGCCGGCGCCGCCGGCGGCGCGGCGAGCCTTGCGATGTACTACCACTCGCGCACGCTGCTGCGCGGCTTGTTGGTCTCGCTGGGACTGGGCCTCGCGAGCTTCGTCCCGCTGGTGTTCAAGACGTTGATGCCCAGCCGCATCGAGGGTTGGCGCCAGGGCGTCCTGCGCACGGCGTTCCCGCGCCCGCGCACGCGCATCGCGCTCGAGGCCGCGGACGGCTATTCGCTCGACGAACAAGCGCAGATCGTGGCCGGCGTGCTGACCACCTGCGGGCTGACGGCCAACTTCGCGCCGCTGGTCGCAATCATCGCGCACGGTTCGACGAGCTCGAACAATCCCTTCCGCCAGGCCTACGGCTGCGGCGCGTGTTCGGGCAACTCCGGTGCGCCCAACGCGCGCGCGTTCTGCGCCATGGCGAACACGCCACAGGTGCGCGAACGGCTGCGCGCGCGTGGACTCGCCGTGCCCGACACGACCTTGTTCGTGCCCTTCTTGCACGACACCGCGCTCGACACGATCGAGAAGCTCGACCGCCACCTGTGGCCCAACGAACGCACCCAGGAGATCGAAGCCTTGGCGGGCAAGCTCTCCGCTGCGGCGCGCCGCAATGCGGGCGAGCGTAGCGCACGTTTCGCACAGGGCCCGGTCTATCGACGCCGCGAGCTCGACGCGCGCGGCGCCGCGCGCGCCGCGCAGCACGTGCAGGACCGCGGGCACGACCTCGCGCAGCCGCGGCCGGAGTACGGTCACAACCGTGTCGCCGCGTGCATCGTGGGACGCCGCGCACTCACGTCCGAGCTGTTCCTGGACCGGCGCTGTTTCCTCGTGTCGTACGACCCCAAGCAGGACAGCGACGGATCCGTGCTGGCCGCGGCGGTGCTCGGCTCGGTGCCCGTCGCGGTCAACATCGCGATGGACTACTACTTCTCGCGCGTGGATCCCGACGGTTTCGGCGCGGGTTCGAAGCTCCCGCTCAACGTGGCCTCGCTGCTCGGCGTCGTCACCGGCTCCAAGAGCGATCTGCGCATCGGACTGGCGCGCCAGATGGTCGAGTTGCACGAACCGCAACGCGTGCTGGTGCTGCTCGAGGCGCGCGCGGAGCACATCGTCGCCCTGGTGAGCGGCAACCGTCGGCTCACGCGGCTGGTCGCGGGCGAGTGGATGCGGCTGGGACGGATCGACCCTGACAGCGGCGCGATCGAGCTGTGGACCGGCGCGCGCTTCGAACCGTGGCGTGCGGCGTGGCCGCAGGCGCCGGCGCCCGAAACCGTCGGATTGCCTGCGATCCTCGACTGGAACTCGGACCGCTTGATCGGGGTGCGCTCGTGAGCCTGCTCGAAACGCTGCTTGCGGCGGGTCTGGTCGCCGCGTTCCTGCCGGTCATCGCGATGGGGCTGACGTTGCTCGTAGGTGCGCCGCTGAGCGAACGCCGCTGCCAACAGAGCGCGAACGCCCAGGCCGTCGCGCTGCTGATCGTCGCCGCAGGGCTGTGCATTTCGCACGTCGCCGGCGACAGTCCCGCGCGAGAGCTGCGCCTCCCGGCGTTGCTCGAGTTCCACGGCTACCAGTGGACGCCCGTGTTCCTGCTCGACCGGCTCTCCCTCGCGTACGTGCTGCTGGTCGCGCTGATCTATCCGGTCGTCGTGCGCTTCTCGATTCCAGCCTTCCATCGCGAGCCCGGCGCGCAGCGCTACTGGTTCCTCGTGAGCCTGCTCGCGCTCGCCCTCTGGCTGGTGTCGCTGGCCGGCAACATCGACGTGTTGTTCGTCGGCTGGGAACTGGTCGGCGTGTGCTCGGTGAGCCTGATCGCCTTCTTCCGCGCCAACCCGCGCAGCACGCAGAACAGCCTGCGCACGCTGGTCTACTACCGCATCTGCGACGCGGGCATGTTGTTCGCCGTGGTGCTCATCCACCACGACCTCGCCAGCGCGGACTTCCTTCAGTTCGGCCCCGGGGCCAGCGCGGCGAGCGCGACGGCGATCGGCCTGTTGATCCTGTTCAGCTCGCTCGCGAAGTCGGCGCAGCTCCCGATGTCGCCCTGGCTGCACCGCGCCATGGAAGGCCCGGCGGCGTCGAGCGCGATCTTCTACGGCGCGCTGAGCGTGCACCTGGGTCCCTGGCTGCTGCTGCGCACCGAGCCGCTGTGGGGCGAGCAGTTCGTCGTGCGTGCGGCGTGCGCCATCGTGGGCGTGAGCACTGCGGTCTACGGCTCGCTCGTGGGCCGCACACGCTCCGACGCGAAGACGGCGATCGCCTACGCGACGATGAGCCAGCTGGGCGTGATGTACGTCGAAGTCGCGCTCGGCCTGCACGAGATCGCACTGGCCCACCTGTGGGCCCATGCCGGTCTGCGGACATGGCAGTTCCTGCGTTCGAGCTCGTTGATCCAGGATTTCCAGGCCAATCCGCTCGTCGGTGCGGACGTCAAGCTGCGCTTGCGCAGCGGCGTCGGCTCGGCGCTGGGCGGCTCGCGCTGGGAGCGACGGGTCTACCTGGCGGCAGTGCGGCAATTCTGGTTGGACGCGCTGCAGTGGCGCATGTTCGCGAGGCCGCTGCTCAGCGCCCTCGCCGGCGTGCAGTGGCTCGAGGCGCGCATCGTCGGCGCCGGCGAGCCCACAGCCACGGACAAGGCACGCGGCGGACTCGCAGGGTTCGTCGTCGGCCTGCTCCTCGCCGCCTCGATCTGGTTCCTGCGCGAACCGCTCGCGCTGAGCGCGGTGTGGCTGGCCTTCGGCGCGTGGACGGTCGTGCGCGGCCTCGGCCGCTCTGGCGCCGGCCTGCCGCTGCTCGCGCTCGTCGGCGGCGCGGCTGGCGCGGTGGCGCTGTACGCACCGGACATGCCGCAGTGGGCGCTCGCCCTGTGCCTGCTGATCGGCTCCGGCGTGGCGCCGGCGCACCTGTGGCTCGAGTCCCTGCGCCGTTCGCTGGGCCGCGCGGACTACGCCATCGTGCTCGTCGCACAACCGTTCGTGGCGTTGCTGCACGGCTTCGTCCACGCACACCCCACGGCGCTCGAACCGCACACGCTCGAAGTGCTGCAGGTCCTCTTCGTCGGCGCCGCAGTGCTGCAAGCGGGCCTGGGCCTGGTGCGCAGCGAACCCGAACGCGTGCTCGGCGCGATCCTGCAGTCGCAGTCCGCGCTCGTACTCGCCGGCGCGGCCGCGGGCGAGCACGGTTGGGACGCGGCGCGCACGATGCTCGTGAGCCTGATGGGCTGCGGCGCCGTGCTGCTCGCCATCACGCTCGAGTTGCGCCGGCGCTTCGGCGCGCTCTCGGCCAACTCGCAACAGGGCTTGGCCGAGCGCGCGCCCGCGCTCCATCGCCTGTTCGGCGTGTGCGGTTGGTTGTGCGTCGGACTGCCGGGCGGCGTGGCGTTCTTCGCCGAAGACCTCCTGTTCCACGCGTTGGTGGAACATTCGGTCGCGGCCACCGCAGGCTTCATCGTGGCGGCTGCGTTCAACGCGCTCGCGTTCTACCGGCTCTACCTGGGCCTGTTCGGCGGGCCCGAACGAGCGACGCAGGACGTCGACCCCAAGGCGACCGAGCGCTGGAAGCTCGCGCTGCTCACGGCGGCGGTGCTGGTCCTGCTCCTGTTCGGCTTCGCGCCCGCGCTGCTGCTCCCGCACGCGTAGCGCGCTAGTTTGGGGTCGATGAAACCGACAGCCAACGTCGACGAGCGCGAATACGTTCTGGGAACCGGCGCCGACGAACTCGAACGGCTCGGGCTGCAGCACCGCCTGTGGTCCGACGCCGCTCATCAGGCCTGGAAGAGCGCCCGTGTCCAGCCGGGCCAACGCGCGCTCGACATCGGTTGCGGGCCGGGCTACGCGGCGTTCGACCTCGCGCAACTCGTGCAGTCGGCCGGCCGCGTCGTCGGCGTCGACGAATCACGCGCCTTCGTCGAGCACCTGCGCGCACAGGCCGCCGCGCGAGGCCTGACCCAGCTCGCGGGGCGCGTCGGCGACGTCCAGAAACTGAGGGAAGTTCTGGCCGGCGAGGCGCCGTTCGAGCTCGCCTACGCGCGCTGGGTGCTGTGCTTCGTTCCCGATCCCGGGGCGGTGATCGCGGGCGCGGCCGCGGCGTTGGCCCCGGGCGGCCGCCTCGTGATCCACGACTACTTCAACTACGAGTGCATGACTGCGGCGCCGCGGCGCGAATCGTTCACGCGGGTCGTCGCCGCGACGGCGCGTTCGTGGCGCAAGCCCGGCGGAGACCCCGATGTCATGGGGCGCGTTCCGAGTCTGCTGGCCGCCCACGGCCTCGAACTCGAGCGGCTCGAGGTGCACCAGCGCATCGCCCGGCCGGGCGAGAGCATGTGGCAGTGGGTCGCGAGCTGGTGGCGGACGTTCACCCCCAAGCTCGTCAAGCTCGGCGAAATCAGCCCGGCCGAGGAACGGCGCTTCCACGAGGACTTCGACGGCCTGCGGGCGGACACGGACTTTGTGGTGCTGCCGACGGTCTTCGAGGTCGTCGCCCGCAAGCCGTTGCGCTGAAGGCGCCGCGAATTCTGGATCAAGCTGGACCAAGCTCACGCGAGCGGTAGAGTGTCGCCGCTTCGTCCAGCGCAGCACTTTCGCGCGCATCCGCTTGGCGACCGGCCGCGCGCCGCGTCGCGACAAACGGGTAACGCGACCCCCCGCCGGACACCCTGAAGCATCGTGACCCTCAACTCTCCACGCACGTGGACTGATCTCGCCGCGAAGTGCGGCTGACGAGACGATCCACGAGCGGAGCCAAGTGTTCGAGCCCCGCGCTCGGAGTCGGACTCCATGCCCGAAAACGTCGATCTGTCGACCCTCCAAAACGTCATCGACTCGGAACCACCAGTTAGCACGCAACTGGCGAGCGACTCCATCGCTCCGTCGCTCGCAGCACCCGCAGCGCATCGACGCACAGGCCGGGCGCACTACTACCCAGAAGTGTCGGACGCCGAGTGGTCCGACTGGCGCTGGCAGTTCAAGAACCGCGTCACGACGCTCGAGGAGCTGGCCAAGAAGCTCGCGATCCCGCCCAGCGAGTGGGAAGCGCGCGCCCAGGTGCTGCGCGACTTCCGCATGGGCATCACGCCCTACTACCTCTCGCTGATCGACGCGGACGATCCGAACGATCCGATCCTGCGCCAGGTCGTGCCGCTCGAAGAGGAGTTCCGCTACCGCGCGGTCGGAGACGAAGATCCGCTGGGCGAGGAGAACTACTCGCCGGTGCCCGGGATCACCCATCGCTACCCCGACCGGGCGCTGATGGTGATCTCGAACAACTGCGCGATCTACTGCCGCTACTGCACGCGCAAGCGCACGATGTACGAGGGCGCGACCCCCGACGTCGAGATCGACGCGATGGTCGCCTACATCGCGCGCACGCCGCAGATCCGCGACGTGATCGTGTCGGGCGGCGACCCGCTCAACTACTCGAACCAGAAGCTCGAGTCGATCCTCTCCAAGCTGCGCGCGATCCCGCACCTGGAGATCATCCGCATCGGCACGCGCGTGCCGGTCGCGCTGCCGCAGCGCATCGACGACGAGCTCGTCGACATGCTGCAGCGCTACCACCCGCTGTGGATCAACGTGCACTTCAACCACCCGCGCGAGCTCACGCCCGAGACCGCGCGCGCCTGCGACAAGCTCAGCCGAGCGGGCATTCCGCTCAACAACCAGGCGGTGCTGCTGCGCGGCGTGAACGACAGCGTGTCGACCATCCGCGCGCTGTGCACGGGGTTGATGAAGCAACGCGTGCGCCCGTACTACCTCTACCAGTGCGACCCGGTGCGCGGCGCGGAGCACTTCCGCACGCCGATCTCCAAGGGCCTGGAGATCATCGAGGGCCTGCGCGGTCACATCAGCGGTCTCGCCGTGCCGACCTACGTGGTCGACGCGCCGGGCGGCGGCGGGAAGATCCCGGTGCAGCCGGACTACCTGCTGCGCTACGAGCCGAAGAACGGCCGCGCACTGCTGCGCAACTTCGCGGGCAAGCTGTACGAGTACATCGAGCCGCTGCGCGTGGGCGACGAGATCCGGCCGCGCAAGAAGCGCTCGGGTCCCGTGGAGTCGGTGAACAAGGACGGCGAAAACGCGGCGCCCGGCGAAGCCAAGGTCGTCGGCAAGAGCCGCTGGGTGCACCGCGGAGCGGCGCCGCGCCGCAACGCCGGAGCGCGGGCCGCCGAGGGCGAGCCCAAGCCCAAGAGCTGAGCGCAGCGCCATGAAAATCGGCATCGCCTTCGATTTGAAGGCGGACTTCGACGCGTCGGCCCTGCCGGCCGACGCGCCCGATGACCTGCTGGAGGAGTACGACTCCCCCGCCACCGTCGAGGCCATCGCGCGCGTGCTCACCACGCGCGGGCACGAGCCGGTGTTGCTCGGGGGCGGGCGGCGTTTCGTCGAGCGCCTGCTCGAAGCGCGGCCGGATCTGGTCTTCAACCTCGCCGAAGGGCGCGGTTCACGCTCGCGGGAAGCGCACGTGCCCGCCTTGTGCGAGTTGCTCGGCATTCCGTGCACTCACTCCGATCCGCTGACCATGGCCGTGTCGCTCGACAAGGCCATGGCCAAGCGCGTCGTGGCGAGCGCCGGCGTGCCCACGCCGCGTTTCGCCGTGGTGACCCAGGTTGCGCAGCTCTCCGACTTGGTGCTGCCCTACCCGCTGTTCGCCAAACCGCTGTTCGAAGGCTCGAGCATGGGCGTGCGACGCCGTTCGCGCTGCGCCGACGAAGCGCAGTTGCGCGAACGTGTCCAGCGCCTGCTCGACGACTACGGCGAACCGGTGCTGGTCGAGGAGTTCTGCGGCGGACACGAGTTCACCGTGGCGATCCTCGGCACGGGCGCCGAGGCGCGCGTGGTCTCGGCGATGGAGGTCGTTCCGCTGGTCACGCCCGTCGCCGACTTCGTCTACTCGCTCGAGGTCAAGCGCAACCCCAACTGGCGCGAGGAGATCCGCTACGACGCCCCGCCGCGCCGGCCCGTGCGCGAGGTGGCGCAGATCGAGCAGGTCGCGCTCGACGCGTACCGCGCGCTCGACTGCCGCGACGTGGGCCGCGTCGACGTCCGCTGCGACGCGAACGGCGCGCCGAAGTTCATCGAGCTCAATCCCCTGCCCGGACTCGCGCCGGGCTGGAGCGACATCGCGCTCCTGTGGGAGCGCGTCGGGCGCAGCTACGACGATCTGATCCTGTCGATCCTCGACCGCGCCTGCGCGCGCTTGCGGCTCTGACGGCGCCTGGCCGGATTTTGCGGCGCCGCCGCACTCCGGCCCACGAGCATGAACATCGCGGTTCTCTACAACGACGACGCCTCGCTGACGCACGGCGACGCGCAGGACGCCATCGCCGTTCAAGCGGTGGCGGAGTGCGCCGCGGCCGTCGCGAAGGCGTTGCGCACGCACGGACACGCCGCGCAGGAACTCGGCCTCGCGCCGGATCCGCGTGAGGCCGTGCGCCAGGTCGCCGAGCTGCGCACCGAGCTCGCCTTCAACCTCGTCGAAGGCCTCGGCGGAGACCCGCGCAAGGACCAGGCCTTCGCCTGGCTGCTGGAGTTGCACGGCATCGCCTACACCGGCGCCGGGCCACGCGCGCTCGGGCTGTGCCTCGAAAAGCCCCTGGCGCGCGGCGTGCTCGCCGCGGCCGGACTGCCCGTTCCGCGCGGCGCGGTGTTCGAGCGGCCGGACGCGCCGCTGGGCGACCTGCGCTTCCCGCTGATCGTCAAGCCGGCGCGTGAGGACGCCAGCCACGGCATCGCGGCCGAGAGCGTGGTGCGCGACGAACGCGCGCTGCGTGCGCGCGCGAGCTTCGTGATCGAGCGCTACGCGCAGCCCGCGCTGGTCGAGGAGTACATCGAAGCGCGCGAGATCAATGCCGCGCTGCTCGCCGGGCCGCGCGGTCTCGAACTGCTGCCGCTGTCGGAGATCGACTACTCAGGCTTTGCCCGCGACGAGGCGCACATCGTGACCTACGCCGGCAAGTGGATCGAAGGCAGTCGCGATTGGAACCTCACGCAGGTCATCCCCGCGCGCGAGTTCGCCGCCGGGCAGCGCGACAAGCTCGAGCGCGTCGCGCGCCGCGCCTTCGAGGTGCTGGGCCTTTGCGACTACGGCCGCGTCGACTTCCGGCTCGACGCGCGCGACGAGCCGTTCGTGATCGACGTCAACCCCAACCCCGACATCTCGCCCGGCGCGGGCTTCCTGCTCGCCGCGCAACGCGCGGGACTGTCCTACGACGATGTGATCGCCCGCATCGTGGAAAGCGCCCTGCGACGTGCACATCCAGCTGCGTGAATTGCGCGCCGCCGACCGCGCGCCGCTCGAGCGCGCCATCCGCAGCACGGGCGCGTTCAACGAGGAAGAGGTCGCGGTCGCGCTCGAACTGATCGACGCCGGCCTGGGCGCCCAGCGCGTCGATCCGTACTTGTTCGTCGTCGCCGCAGATGAGCACGATGCGGCGCTCGGTTACTCGTGCTTCGGCCGCACCGCGATGACCGACGGCGTGTACGACCTGTACTGGATCGTCGTACGCGACGACGCGCAGCGCTTCGGCGTCGGCCGCCAGCTCCTCCACGCGACCGCCGAACGCATCCGCGCGCTCGCCGGCCGCATGATCATCATCGAAACCGCGGGCAAGCCCGAGTACGAGAAGCAGCGCGCGTTCTACGAACGCGTGGGCTGCAAACTGCTGGCCCGTTATCCCGACTTCTACCGCGTGGGCGACGACAAGCTCGTCTATGTCTACTACCCCTGATTCGTCTACTACCCCTGCTATCCAGCGATGAGCGACCAGGCCAAGATCGAGATCGAAAACGCCGCCACCGCGCGCTTTGAGTGCGTGTTCCCCAAGTGCGGCGGTGTGTGCTGCCAGAACGGCCGGCCGCCGGTCGAGCCCGGCGAAGCCAAACGCATCCAGGCGAACTTGAAGAAGTTCCTGCCGCACCTGCGCCCCAGCGCGCGCAAAGTGATCGAGACCCGCGGGTTTCTCACCAAGCGCACCAAGGGCGGGTTGCCGATGCTCGCCGTCGACGCCAGCTGGTGCGTGTTCTTCAACGAAGGCTGCGTCCTGCACAAGGTCGGCGCGACCGAAGGCTCGACCTTTAAGTACAAGCCCTGGGTGTGTGCGGTGTTCCCGCTCGATCAGGTCAAGGGCAACAAGTGGTACGTGCGGCAGTGGAAGGTGCGCGGCGAAGCGTGGGACCTGTTCTGCCTCAACCCGAAGGAGTCGCCGAAGAAGGCGGTCAAGACCAGCGCGCCGGAAATCGCGCTCGTCGAACGCCTCGAGTCGGGCGACGAGGACTGGCGCTTCCGCAAGTAGCCGCAACGCAGTCGAACGGCGCTGCACATGTCCGACATCGAACGCCGCGTAGCGCCGTCCTACACCGTCGAGTCCTTACGAAGCCAACTGCGGTACGCCGCTTGGTTCGTGCTGACGCTCGGCATCTTTTGCCTTATCGGCAGCGCACTGAGCGCGGCGCAGGCGAGCGGTGTCGGACTCGACTCAGACGCACGGCGAATCGCTTGGCTGCATTGTGTCCGCCTTGCGCTCGAGTGCGCATGCCACTTCGCGGCCTTCGCCTTCGCTCGGCGCAGCCCGGCGAAGGCCATGGGCGGCGCACTCCTCGCGTACGTGCTCTCGTGGATCTGCAAAGGCGTTTTGGAGCCCGAACTGCTGACGCGCGGCGCTTTGTGGCACGGCCTGTACGTCGTCGTGCTGGCCAGCGCGTTGTCGCGCGCGCTAGCGCTCGAGCGCGAAATCCAGCGACGAACCGCGCCGACTGGCCCCGGCTGAAGAACGCCGGGAACCTGCGTCGCGTCATCCGCTATCCACGTGGGAAGCAGAAGCTGCGCCGCTTCACTTCTCGCCGCGAAACAGCCCGGCGGCGCCGATCAACGCCAACGCTCCGCCGCCGATCAGCAGCCACAGCGCGCGATCGGTCGGCTCATCGGTGAACAGGCGTGAGAAGTCCGAGGCGACGGACTCCGACTCGTTGAAACCTAGAACGAGCAGGACCAGTCCAACGAGGAGCACGACGATCGATAGTGTTCGATTCATGGTCTTGGCAATCCCTTTTCAGACCGCCCTGCGGCCGGAGATCACGCGCAGCAGCACGATCACCACAGCGATGACGAGCAAAACGTGAATGAAGCCGCCGAGCGTGGTCGTGGTGACCATGCCGAGGAGCCAGAGAACAAGAAGGACGACTGCGATGGTGTAGAGCACTACGAATCTCCCGATCCGACGTAGAAGGAACGAAAAGGAGGCGCACCGAAGATCAAACCGACCCGGAGCGCGGTGGGCTCGAGCCTCGGAAGAAGGCGCGATGAGCCATGGAGAACAGCTGATGGCGTACGGCGAGAGCGGCGCCCGACTGCGCCACAGAGCGTCCGGCGCCCGTGAGGCCGCCGGCGAACAAGCGGGCGAGCGCTATTCCGCAGACGCCAGCGAAACCAATAGCGACCAACGGCCGGGCGCGAACCCAGCCTCGCACATCGACCGAACGCAGGACGCGCTCGCCCGCGGCGGAGAGTGAGCCGCCGAGGTCTGCAAGAGCTCGAGCTTCTTGCTCCGCCAGGAAATCCTCGAGCGCGCTCACGCTGTTCCTCCGGGGACATCGACGCCGCCGGCGGGACTCGTCATGCGCGCGTACTTCACGCGGAGCGCGCGCAGGCGCAACCACGAATCCACGCGTAGACCGAGCGCGAAGGCGCCGCACGCGGCGCCGACGGCAACGGCGCCTCCGACCAGGTCGCCGACCCAAGCCGCGCCGCCGCCGAGCGAGGCGAAAGCGCCGCACACTCCGCGCAGCAGCGCGAGCAATGCAGCTCCGATCCACAGGGTCGCGCTGGCTGCGACGACAAGCGCGATCACGACCCGAAGCATGGAGCGACGGGCCGCAAACGCGGCGCGGTCCGTGAGCACCTCGAACCAGCGCTGCACGGCCTGTGTCGCGCCGCCGAGGTCGGTGAGCACGTCACCACCGCTCTCTGGAGGACGCCCCTTGGAATCGTCGGGAGATGTCGAAGGCGCCGAGGCCGTCGCTGAGGCTGACGCCGCAAGGCCGTCAGCCCCAAACGGGGGCGCATCCGACGCGCAGGGGTTCGAGTGCTGCATGGCGAGCGGCGTCCCGGCTTCTTTGTCTAGCGGCTTCGGCGGCCCAGGATGACGCCGAGAACCACGCCGACTCCGGCGGCGATCGCCAGCGAGCGGATCGGGTCCTGGCGGACGCCCTCCTGCAGAGTGTGAGTCCAGTGGACGGCGCGATCCTTGGTGGCGTCGACGGTTTCACGAATCCGCGAGGCAATTCCGGAGTCGCCGAGCGTCGAACCGTCGGGCGTCGAGCCCATGAGCTTGGAAGCTTGTCGGGACACGGAGTCGGAAAGGTCCGAGAGAGTCGAGTGCGTACTGGTCATTGGAGTTTGTGCAGACGAAGGAGAATGGGAGAAGTCACAAGAGCGCAATCGTCGCGCGCGCCTGAGCGGCGCACGTTTCGAGTTCGCGCGGACGCCCGTGCGCGAGTCGCGACGACGCCCACCGTCGCGGTCGACGTGTCGGGCGAGACGCGGGCTACGGGCGACGCGGAAGTCATGAAGCACAGGCAGAAGCCGCCGAACGCGATGGCGAGAAGCAAGCAGCGACGCCGTTCGGCAGCTTCGCCGGGCTGTATCGCTTCTCCGCGCCGAGCGCGGTGAGACGAGGGCCGCGAGTCGGTTGACCCGAACTCGCGGCCCTCGAAGGGCGCCCGCTGCGGCGAGGACACAGCGGTGGCGCCCCGAGTCACTTGGCGGAACCCGAACCGGCTTCGATGGCGCCCGACGGGGTCCAGTAGATCGGGCAGGAGAAGTGGTCGTAAACGCGCTGGACCCACTTCAAGTCGCACATCTGCGCGCGGTGTTCCTTGCCGGACTGGAACTCGGGCGCCTGCTCCAGTTGCTTCTTCGTGGAAGCCAAACTGATCAGCTTCTTGTCGGACTTGTCGCCGCCGACGCTGAATTTGAGCATGTCCCAGGGAATCGGAACGACGCGGTCGCCGATGCCGAGGAAGCCGCCGACCGACAGGGTCGCATAACTGACCCGGCCGTTCCCGTCGATCGCCAGCTGCTGGATGTCACCCAAGGTCACGTTGTCCGGATTGGTCACCGTGACACCCTTGAGTTCGCTCACGCGCCAAACGAGGTGAGTGAGCGGCGCAGGAGCCACGCCGGTGGTCGCCGCCAAGTTGGGATTGCTGTCACCGACGTAGAACACGTCGATGTCCTTCGCCCAGTCGGCGTTCGCGAAGCTGGGCCAGTTGTTCTTGTCGAAACCGGGCGCAGTCTTCAGGCGTTCGCGGTCCAGCGGCAGCACCAGCGAGCGCGCGCTGTCCTTCTTGGTCGAATCGAGCTGCACGGTGCGAAGAACGCTCCAGGGCATGGCGAAGTGCTTGTCGCCCATCCCGTGCCATTCGCCGAACGTCAACACCGCGTACGCGGGGCGACTTCCCGGGTGTACGACCACGTCTTCGATCTTCCCCAAGCCGACGCCGTCCTGCGAAACGACCTTCATTCCGATCAACTCGGTGGTCAACCAGATGTTGGGTGCGGTCTTGGCGTCCATGTTGACGGTTGTGAAGGTTGCGAGTCCAAGCACAGCCCCTGCCACGCCCATGAGATTGTTGGTAACCATTTGCATTCCATTCATTGGTACGTGTGGAGCGTTGAGGCCTGGCACACTCCAGCTACCCCTGGCTCGACGACCGAGCGCCCCGCCCACGCAGAGAATCACTTTGTAGCCCGGACCTGCAGTCGCGACGATCGGGGCCAACCATCAGTCTTCGCGCTGGAAGCAGGTAGCGCCGCGTCCCACATCGCACCCACCGCGTAGTCGGCGCCTGCGGTGCGCGCACAGTTCAATACGTGCTCATCGTCCACCCCTGCGATGTCCAATTCGCAGTCCAGACCACGTACGAGTCGAGCGAGCCGACCGAGCGCGCGCTCCCGCAAAGCGTCGTTGACCGCGAGAGGCGCAAGGCGCGAGCTCAACTCGGCGACGTCCGGCGCGAGCACGACCAGGGCCTCGAGCGCAGCGCGACCGACGCCTACGTCGATCAACGCCATTCGCGCGCCGGCTTCGCGCAACGACATTCGCGCGGCCACGAAATCCCCCGGGTCGCCAACCAGTTGCTGTTCGCTGAACTCCAGACACACGGGCTGACCAACGTTGGCGGCGAGCAGCCCCAGGACCACGTCACGCGACCGACGCTCGAGCAGCGTGCCCGGCGCGAGCCGCACTCGCCATTCGCAACCGTCCCCGCCCGGCGCGCGATGGTCCAGACACAAACGAAGGCGTTCGAGATCCAGCGCTTCGGACTCGGCGAGAGCACTCAGCGAGGAGCGAGGATCGAGCGCACCGCTGGAGCGACCGCACCCGTCGAGAGCGTCAAGCTTCCATGCAACCGTTCGGCGATCTCCGATCCTGACCACCGGGCGCACCACGACGCGGAGACCTGGGAGTCCGGGCGATTGCGCGGAGTCCTCCCCGCTACGGGCCTCCACCCCAGCGCTATCTGTCAGCGTGTACACGTGGTTTTTGCCCAGAGCCTTGCTCCGACGCAGCGGGGCGTCCGCCAGCGAAACCACGCGCTCCAGGGAAGTGACATCGTCGGGCAGGGCGACCACGCCCACGCTGACTGTGAGCGCAACGGGACCGCCCGAACTCGCGAACTCGAGGGTCGCGATCTCCGCTCGGATGCGCTCGGCAACGCGACCTGCTTCCGCCAAGCGTGTGTCCGGCAAGAGCACCAGGAATTCGTCTCCGCCGATCCTGCCGATTCGATCCGTCGGCCGGAGAGCGCCCTCGATCCGCATCGCCATCTCCCGCAGCGCGCGGTCCCCACCCGACTGACCGAGGCTCGCATTCACGAGCTTGAAGTCGTCGAAGTCGATCAACACCGCGGCCAGAGTTGCGCCCGAGCGGCGCGAACGCCCAGCTTCCGAAAGCGCCTCGAGCTCCAAGCCCCGCCGGTTGAGCACCCCGGTCAACGGGTCATGACTGGCCAAATACGAGAGCTGCTCCTCGCGCGCGCGGGACGTGCGCAGCAGCGTCTCCAGCGTCACATGGTCGGGCGTCACGGCGTTGCGCTCGAAGAGCGTCACCAGCCGAAAGAGGGCGTCCTCAACTTCGACCGTCGAGGTCCGCACATCGAATCTGCGTTCAGGATCGGCCGCGGTGCTGAAGCAGGCGCCTCGCTCGACGTAGAGCCCCGGGAGCGCAGCTCGCAATTGGGACTCGGTCCGCTTCAGGAGCAACGCGGCCTTGCGACTCGCCATCAGCACCGCACCGTCTTCGGACAGCACCAAGTTGGCGAATGGGTTGGCGTCCAGGAAAACTCGCAGCAAGCGACTGGACGCTACGAGTTGGCGTGTATGGGTTACGCCGACGGACTCCCGGGGTTCCACTCGCTGCGCGGATCTCGTGTTCATGTTGGCTCCCGACTACTCGGTGGGACGCGCGGCGGCCTTATGGCCTCGGAGTTGGTCGCCGCGAAACGGGCTTTGACCGGACATGACGCACGCTAGGCGCCGGCCCCTCACTCGAACATCGGCGTTTGCACTGATTCGCCAGCCTGCGACTCCATCACCCACGACACAAGGGCGCACGGACGCAGTGAGTGCGCCGCCTCGGACACGCTCGTGCCCACAAAGAGCCGCTGCGTTGACGGCTGCCTGCACGTTCTAGAGAACTCCGCAGCGGGCATCACGCGTCGCGCACCTCGCTCCACAGCGGCCGTCGACGCCAACTCGCGGCGCATGGATCCGTCGTGGGAGCTCGGTGTGAGGACGCCAAACCGCGCACCATGCGCATCAACGTGCACTTCTTCTCCCCGCGCCTCCGCAGCAAGTTTGCGAAACGGCGCTCGCGCAAACACCACGGGCGCACAAGCCTAAACGTCGCGCGATAGCACTGTCGCGGCGACGTGGAGCGGAGCCGTCAGCGTCACGCGGGCCCCATGCTCCGCGGAAGACTCGACGAGCATGCCGCCGCCCAGCGCGCGCAGCTGCTCCCCGATTCCGAACAGCCCGTAGCCGCGCAGCGACGCGTCGTTCACGTCGAAGCCGCGGCCCACATCTTCGACGGTCACGCGCAGACTTTGCTCGACATACTCGACGCGCACCGTCGCCTCGTGCACACCGGAGTGATGCGCCACGTTGACGAGCAGCTCTCGAACGGCGCGGTACACGATCAGCGCCACGCGTTCATCCAGGCGGGCCGCGGACGAAGAGCAATCGAGTCGGACGCTGAGATGCAGCGTACGCCGGAGCTCGTCCGCGAGCGATTCCAACGCCGCGATCAAACCCAGGTCGTGCAACGCGGACGGACTGAGTTGGAACGAGATGGCTCGCAGCGAGCGGTCGGCCTGCTCGACCAGACTTTCGATGTCCCGCAGTGGAGCGTCCAGCTGCGTCCCCGCCCGCGCCCGTAGCTGCGACAAGCGCAGGCGCGCCAACGCGATGTCTTGGCCGAGCCCTTCGTGCAACTCTGCGGCCAGCGCTCGGCGGAGCCGCTCCTCGCGCAGCACCGATTCCGTGGCGAGGCCACGCAGGGCGTCGAGTTGCTTGCTCGTCTTGGCCTGCTCGACCGGGTTGTTCGCAGCGTCCCGAGCGACTCCGATCACGCCGCGCACTTCGGAATCCTCATCGCGCCAGACCGTAGTTGTCACCATCAGCTCCACCTTTCGTCCGCCGAACTCGTGCCGCTGGGTGTGGGTGCTCGGCGTTCCCGAACGCATGACGGCGGCGTCGATGTCCATGATGCGTTGCGCCTCCGCCGGGGTGGCGAGCGCGCGATCGTCCTTCCCGAGGATGTCTTCGACGCGGCAGCCGAACACGCTGGCCGCGTAGGGATTGAGCAGCGCGAAACGCCCGTCCTTGTGCTTGGCGAACACGACCTCGCCCGATCGATCCAGCACGCTTCGCAGAAGCAGGCACCGCGCCTGGAGAGCCTCTCCGATGGCTTTCAACTCAGCCAGCGCGTCGCCCAACGCGAGCGACTCGCTGTGCTGTCCAAGTCCCCAGATGCGCTCCAGCAGGGCGTCGACTTCCCTACGCGCCGATTCCACGCTCTTGAGTTCGTAAGGGGCGCCCATCGTCTCAGCCTCTCCGTCCGTTACGCGCTCAACGTGGGCTCCGGTGCGCGCCGCGGAGCTCTCGAGCTGTGAAATCACAGTGCTCGATCATTTTCATTCAAACCTGCGGGTCTCAACCTCACCATCGACAGTTCCAAGCATCCCTCACGTATCGAGACTGGTGAGCCCCTCCCGAATGGCGTACTTGGTGAGTTCGGCTGTCCCGTGGAGACCCAGCTTCTGAACGATGTTGCGTCGATGGGTCTCGACGGTCTTGATCGAGATGCTGAGCCTGCGCGCCGATTCACCCGACGTTCTGCCTTCGGCGACCAGCTGCAGCACCTCGCGCTCCCGCGAGCTCAGCACCGAGTACGCGGAGGCCGCCGGCCCTGGGGCGCCGCGGACGCTGCGCTCGACCACCGCCGACGCGATTTCCGGGCTGATGTAGACGCCGCCGGCCGCGATGGCCCGTACAGCGCGGAGCAGCTCATCGTAGGCGCAGATCTTCGGAACATAGCCGCTGGCGCCGGCCGCCAGCATGTGTTGGACGTAGCGCGGATCACCGTGAGTCGACAGCCCCAGAACTCGGACCGAGGCGTTCGACTGGCGAATGCGAAGCGTGGCTTCGATGCCGTTGAGTTCGGGCATCCCGACGTCCATCAAGACCAGGTCCGGAATCAGCATCCGCGCGAGGTCCACCGCTGTGGAGCCATCCGCGCACTCCCCGACCACCTCGACGTCCGAGTTCTCGGACAAAAGACGGCGAAGTCCGTCACGCATCATGGTGTGGTCGTCCACCAGCAGCACGCGAATGGTCATGACAAGCTCCCCGGCTGGTTCGCCGCGACTGGCAATATCAACTCGATCTCGACCGAAGTCCCGGCGCCGCGCTTTGACTTGATGCGCAGGGCGCCCCCGATGTGCGCGAGACGCTCTCGCATGCTCACCAATCCAGTTCCGGCGCTCTGCTCGACGTCGTTCCGCATGCCGACGCCGTCGTCGCGGACCCGGACGACGAGCCGGCCGAACGCCTCGCGCAACGAGAGCTCGACGCTTGCGGCTTGTGCGTGCTTCGCGGCGTTGATCAGCAACTCACGCACCGATCGGAACAGGACCACGTTGCGCGTTTCGTCCAGCTCGGGCAACGGCTCAGGTTCGGTGAACTGGATCGACACGCCGTAGCGTTCGTGCAGGCTTTCGACGAGCCACCGAAGCGCAGGGACCAGTCCGAGCTGGTGCAAACTCGGCGGGCTCAGTTCGCAACCGATCGAACGCGCCGACCGGTCCGCCGCCACGATCAGCGCCTGGATCTCGTCAAGCGCCTTGTGCTGTTCGCTTGCATGGCCGCCCGTCGCGTGACTCAAGGCCGCAAGCTTCATCTGGGCGAGCGCGATCAACTGACTGAGTCCGTCGTGGAGGTCCTGCGCGAGGCGCCGACGTTCGCGCTCCTCGGCGACCAACAGACTGGTCATGAGCGAGCGCATTTGGGTCCGCGTTGGATCGGGTTCGGCTGCGCCGCAAACGCAAGCTTGCGTGGGAATGGCGCTGACGAACACCAGTTCCGGATCCGGTGCGTGCGAGGCGACCGCGTCCACGCTCACGGCCTGTTCTTCGTCGTTGGGCAGCAACATGCACGTCGCCAACCGCTCGCGCTTGCCCACACGAGCCGGCTGCGCCACCAAGCGGACGAGCGCCGCAGCAGCGTCGGGGCGCAGTCGCTCTGGAACAGCGGTTTCGATGAACGCGCGGCCGAGGAGCGCGTCCCGTGAGCGTCCCAGCAGCACCTCTGCAGGCGAATTGGCCTCGACGATGCGACCGTTGAAGTCGGTCACCAGCGTGGGGTCGGAAGTCACCCGAAGCAGGGCGCCCAGGCAAGGCAGATGCGGTACGTCGGCCAAGTTCGATGGACGCTCCTCGAGGTGTGTGGCGAGCACCCCTGCGCCGTTCGCCACGAGGTCCGCCGCGGCGGCATCGTGGGCGCGGCGCTGTCGCCAGTACACGCGAACGCTTCCGAGCGAAGCCCGCTCGCTTCGTACGGGCGCGCGCAGCAGCGCGTGCAGGCCGTTGGCGCGCAGCCACTCGTCGCGACCGACCCGTGCGTCCGTCGCGACGTCGACGATCCACTCCGCACGGTCGCAGGCCTCCGGGAGCGGCTGCGCATGCGTTCGCCGGTTTTCGTTCGCATCTGGCGCCGCGGTCGCGAACTCTCCGTCGCGCCAGCTCGACTCCAGAACTTCCAGGCCCCCATCCTTCGGCGTGCGCCAAAGCTCGCAGGCTGCGGCGCCCAAACGGCGACCGACAGCGCGCAGAATCTCGTGGGCTCGAAGCGAGTCGGAAGCGAACTGTCCGTGCGCCGGCTCGAGCGGCCCTCGACGTTCGGGCCGCACGTCTTTGCCGCTGGGAATCGCGCCCCTCGTCATGCCCCCGGACTCGCCGTTGGCCGCCGAGGATCGCTGGGTCTGCGCCGCTTCACTGGGAGATTCAAGGAATCGGTCCGACACTGCACACCTCCAGGGCTGCTTCGAATCCAACGACGAACTGGTCTTGCACCCACGGTCTCTCGACGTCGCCGCGCCTGGAGAGTCACAACCGATCAATCGCTCGGGATAGTATCCACGCCGACGGAGCGCAGCGCTCCGCAGTACTGGGTAGCGCTCGCCGATCAGCCCGCTGCGGCAGAACAGCGTGAGTTTCGTCGTGCGGGCCCTAACTCGACGTGCGCACGGTTCAGCGTCGGCGCCTCAACAAGGCGCGCAACGCACGCCGAAGTCGCGCGGCTCAGCTGTGCAGAATGTAGCTGATTCCAAGAACTGCGACGTCCCACGAATGCGTTGTTTTCGCGCTCTGCTGCTCGAGCGCCGCACGAGCGCGTGTGACGCATCGCAGTGGGTTTACGGAGCAAGTCCGCTGCATGGTCTCGAGCGCAAACGAGCACACCGCCAGCTCGTACGGACCCCAGCGATCCGATTTCAGAGTTGTCGGATCCCTTCCAATTGGGAAGGAAACGTGCGCAGGCGCCTTCGCAACGCGCTGCATCCTGTGATTTCCCCGCGAGAAGGACTTGCCCCGCCGCGTTGCGACGCGCCTCGCGTTCCGTCGCTGGGCGCACGCAACGGCTCGAAGGCTGCGAGCACTCCTCGCGCCTGCGTGACGACGCGCGCGGCGCCTCGAGCGAGAGTGTTCGGCGGGCACGGCAACCGTGCCGCCGAAAGGACGCAGACTGGGAAGCCGCGGCGCGCCCGGTCGTAGACTCGAGGCCTTCGCCGCCCTTGCCGCCCGCCACTTCGACCGACTCCGCCCGTCCGCCGCGCGCCGTGCTCCAGGGCACCGCGCTGCAAGTGCTCGGGCGTTTTTGGGGCGCGGGGTGCACCGTCGCGATCCTCTGGCTGGCCTCGCGCGAACTCGACGTCGAGAGCTTCGGCCGTTTCACGTTTTATCTGGCCCTGTTCGCCTGGCTCGATTCGCTCGCGAACATGGGCACGGGCGAGGTCGCGGTGCAGCGCACCGCCGCGCATCCGAACGAGCTGGAAAGCGTGCTCGGCGGCGCGCGGCGCATCCGCTTCGCCGGCGGACTCGTCGGCGTGCTGCTCACCGCCGCCATCGCGCTCGGCTACGGCGAGACCGATGCGTGGCTGCTCGTGGTCGCCGCGCTCTATCCGCTCACGCACACGCTCGAGCTTTCGGCGACGGTGTTCCGCAACCAAATCGCCTGGGGCGTGCCGGTGGCGCTGCGCGCGACGGCGAGCGCGCTCAGCCTCGCCGCGGTCGTCTTGCTCGCCACGAACGACGCACGCAGTCCTGCGCTCTACGTGTGCGGCGTCGCCGCGGGCAGCGCGACGGCCAACGTCCTGCTCCACGCCGTCGCGCGCCGCCAGATTCCGCGCACCGGCGCTACGCCGACGCCGCTGCGCGAGCTGTGGAGCGAAGCGTGGCCGCTCGGCGTCTCCGCGTTGTTCGCGCAGACCTACTTCTACGTCGACAACGTGTTCATTCGCGAGCTGCGCGGCGAAGAGGAACTCGGCCCCTACAACATCGCGGTGCGCGTCCTGAGCTACTGCATCATGATCGCGCAGTACGCGTCGCTCTCGCTCCTGCCCTGGCTGCGGCGCCGCCACGTCGGCCGCGAGCTGGGCGATGCGCTGGGCAACGTCGGGCCGCCGCTGTTTGCACTCGCCGGCGCGGGCGCCGGGCTCTTGTTTCCGTGGACCTACGAGCTGCTCGAGCTCTTCCGCCCAGGCTTCGGCGTCGCTGCGGACAGCTTGAAGTGGCTGCTGCTCGCGGTGGTCGCGATCTACGCGGGCTCGACGCTGCTCACCGCGGTCGTCGCACTCGGCCTCAACCGCGCGCGCCTGTGGATCTCGGCCGGCGGACTGGCGCTCAACATCGGCGCGAACTTCTGGGCCGTTCCGCGCTTTGGGATCGCCGGCGCCGGCGCGACGACCTTCGCGACCGAGCTGTTCGTGGCCGTCTCGGCCGCCTGGGTGCTGACACGCCACGGAGTTGCCCTGGGTTCCGCCTGGCGTTGGCTCGGCGGCGTCGCGCTGTTCGCACTTGCCGCTTGGATCTCGAGCCTGCTCCCGCTCGGATAGCGCGCCCCATGCGAGTTGGCATCGACTACCGCCCGGCCCTCCAAAACCGCGAAGGCATCGGCCGCTACGCGCGCGAACTCGTGCGCGGCATGATCGAGCTGGGCTTCGCGCAGGACCTCGGCCTGTTCGGCTACACGCTCGCGCCCATGCGTTTTTCTCGCGCGGAACTCGGGATCGAGGGAACCAAGGCCGAGCTCGTGCGCCTGCGCGTGCCGTCGAAATGGCTGCCCGGACTGATGCAGCGCTTGGGCCGCGGCGCGGACGATCTCGTGGGCGGCGCCGAGGTCTACCACCACACTCAGCCCAACGTGCTTCCGGTGCGCAAGGCCGCGCAGGTCGCGACCATCTTCGACTGCATCTTCATGCTGCGCGGCGCGGGCTACCTCGACGACGCCGTCGCCGAGCGCATGACCCAGGCCGCGCGCGAGCAGGTCCGGCTCGCCAAACGCATCCTCGTGCCGAGCCAGTACGTCGGCGCCGAAGTCGTGATGGCGCTCGGCGCGCACCCCGCGCGGGTCAGCGTCACCGAACTGGGCTGCGACCACATCGTGCGCACGCTGCCGCCCGCGGGTTTCGGCAAAGCTGCCGAGCCCTACATCCTCACCGTCGCGCGCGTCGATCCGCGCAAGAACCACTTGCGCATGCTCGAAGCGTTCGAGCGTTTGGTGCGCGAGGGTTTTCCGCACCGCTGGGTCATCGCCGGTCCACGCGGTTACCAGCACGAGGTGTTCTCGCGCGCGCTCGAGCTATCTCCGGCGAAGAACCGCGTGCAGTGGATCGTCGACGCGCCCGAAGCCGATCTCCCCAAGCTCTACGCACAGGCCGACTGCTTCGTGTTCGCGAGCCTCAACGAAGGCTTCGGTCTGCCGCCGCTCGAAGCCATGGCCTGCGGCGCGCCGGTCGTTGCGAGTTGCGTCACTTCGCTGCCCGAAGTGTGCGGCGACGCGGCGTTCCTCGTCGAACCCACCGAGTCCGAGCGCATCTTCGAAGCCGTGCGGCGCGTGCTCGCGGAGCCGGAGATCGCGATCGAGTTGCGCACGCGCGGCAAAGTGCAAGCGCGCAAGTTCACTTGGCGCGAGTGCGCGAAGCACACGCTGCTCGCCTACCGCAAGGCGCTCGAGCCCGACGCCGACGAGCCCAAGCTCAAGCACGTGTTCTAGCCAACGAGCCGCCCGGCCGCGGCTTCCACGCAGCACAACGAGCGTGGACTCAGCGTCATGTGCTGCCAACAGACCTGCATGCAGCCTGCTGGCAAGGTGTGCGAGTTCGCGACGCTCGCCGCGAAGCCTCGTCGGCGCTAGTCGGCCGAAAGCCGCGCGCGCACCGCAGCTTCGTCGACCTCGCCGGCCTTCCAGAGCGAGCGGCCTTCCATGCCGCCGGCGACGGTGACCGTCTCGCCGCTGATGTGGCGCGACGCGAGCGGCGAGGCGAGGAACAGCACGCTGCGGGCGACGTCGGCTGCACGCGCAAGCTGGCGCAGGGCCATGGTGCGCGTGACGTTTTCGATCACGCCCGGCTGCGAGAGTTCCGCGCGGACCATGTGCGTCACGGTCCAACCCGGCGCGACGAGGTTCACGCGTGCATAAGGGTCGAGGCGCACGATCTCGTTCTTGAGCGAGAGCATCAGGCCGTGCAGACCGGCCTTCGCCGTCGCGTAGTCGGCGTGGCCGCGCTCGCCGAAGCGGCCAGCGGTCGAGCCGATGAAGACCAGCGACGCGCCGTGGCCATCGGCGCGCGGACCGGTCGCTTCGAGCGAAGCCATGAAGGCGCGCGCGGTCCACAACGAGCCGAACAGGTTCGCGTCCAGCGCCGCGCGGACGCGCGCTTCGCTCGCGCGGTGGAGCAGTTCGTCGGGCTTTGGCCACAAACCAGCGTTCGCCACCGCGACATCGACGCGCCCGAAACGCTCGCGGCCGAGCTCGAACGCGCGCTCGATCTCCGCGGGCCGGCTGACGTCTGCGCGCACGCACAGCGCGCGCTCACGCCAGGGCTGCGCCGCAACAAACTGCTCGAGTTCCTGCGTCCGCGTCCCGCCGACGAGCACGAGCCGCGCTCCCTCGGCCGCAAAGCCCTCGCTCAGCGCGCGCCCGATTCCGCCCGACGCGCCCGTGATGAGCGCCACCTTGTCTGAGAGCCCGAGTTCCACGTGCGTAGGCTAGCGCTCGGAGCGCGGATAAACTCGCGCAACCAGGAGAGAGACATGCTCGATCAATTGGCTCGCACCTTGTTGATCTGGATCACGCTCGCGGTCCTTGCGCACAGCGCGGGGCCCGCATCCCAACAGGCCACAGTCGAATGCCCCACGTGCGACGGCACGGGGCACGCGTTGCAGCGCTGCTCCTATTGCTCGGGAGACGGCAAACGCATCTGTGTGCGCTGCAACCCGCCGGATGGCGCCCTCTGGCCGCTCGATCTGGCCGGCGACATCGAGAGTTTGCGCGCGGTCGACCTATCCAAACTTCCCGAGAAGGCGTCACAGCGGGACAAACTCGTGGAGAGGTGGGAGGCGCGCGCCCGGGAGAGAGCAGAGATGGATGCGCTGCTCGAAAAGACGCGCAAGTTCCTCGAGGAGATGGACATGCTGCACCCCAGTCGCAGCTCGCCCGGCAGCGCGCCGTGCCCGGCGCGCTGCAAGGACGGCAAGAAGGGACTGAAGGGCGAGGACACGTGCGCCTACTGCAAGGGGCGAGGCAGCATGAAGTGCGTGGATTGCGAGCCGGCCGGCTGGATCGCCTGCAACCACTGCAAACGCAAGGGAGAGCTTCAACAGGTCTGCGAGAGTTGTGTGGGCGTCGGTCGCATTCCTGATCCAGCGCTGCGACCGGTCGGTGACGTGGACGCGTGTCCGCTGTGCCTGGGAGTCGTCCTGGCCGCTTGCACGCAGTGCCAAGAGGAAGGCGTGCTCGAGACTTGGTGTTGGCATTGCAACGCGGAGGGCGAGCTCACCTGCGCCCAGTGCGTAGGAACTGGCATGAAGCCGTGCACAACCTGCAGTGGACGCGGGAAGACTGCGTCGGGCGGCTGCGACAGCTGCAAGAAGCGCGGCAAGACCGCGTGCGACAAGTGCTCCGATGGGAAGATCACTTGCGCAAACTGCAAGGGTCTGCGTAGCTCACGCGGGGACTGTTGGCGCTGCGACGGATTGCGGTTCCGCGCGTGCAATGGCTGTCTCAACACGCAGTTCCTCGGGTGGGAGGTAGCAGGCGAGCGACTGCTCAAATCGGAGGACCGCGAGCGCGCCGCGCCGTTCTTCGCCAAAGCGCTTCAGAGAGCGGAGGCCCACCACGAACGCCTCCGCCCGCTTGCCACGGCAAACATCTCGGCCAGCGAAAAGAGCAAGCGCGAACGCTTTTTGGCCAAGGCACGCGAGTCGGACACCCAGCGCCTCAAGAAGCGCATCGCGGAGTGTCGTGAGAAGCGCAGCGCGCCAGCGGGCGGCTGAGAGCCTAGCGCGCCGCGCTCACGTCGACGCGCGTGCTGTAGAGCGTGTTGCTGTCGCCGAGGTCGGAGACCTCGCCCGCGACGAGC
Source organism: Planctomycetota bacterium (assembly GCA_016795325.1). Taxonomy (GTDB): domain Bacteria; phylum Planctomycetota; class UBA1135; order UBA1135; genus WYBT01. The sequence goes on along the minus strand of JAEUHY010000059.1, from coordinate 314,673 downwards.
GCGTTGACGCCCACGCCTTCGAGGGTGTCCTGCGCGCGCGGCAGGCCGTCGATGCGCACCAGGCCCGGCGGCATGTCGGCGCTGATTTCGACGGGAAAGCTGACGCGCGCGAGCTGGTTGGAGAGCGTTGCCCGCGCGCCGTCGACGAGGCCCAGGCGCTGCGCGTCGAGTGGATTGAGCTTCACCCGCTGCCCCCCCACACGCTTCACGTGCCGCTCGCTGTGCGAGAAGGTCGAGTTGTGCGTGTGCACGCTCGGCGCGCTCACGAGCCAAAAGGCGCCGCGCGTCGCGCCGCCTTCGTCGGGCACATAACTCGCCATCGGCGGTTGGCCGAGCGCCAACGCAGCGGCGCTGAACAGCTCGACCTTGCCGCTTGGAGTGCCCTGCCCAGCGCGCGCGCGCGGCGTCACCTTGATCGGCTTGCCCGCGAGCAGCTCCGCGCGCTGTTCGCCGTCCTTGAGCTTGAGCGACGCGTCGACGAGCTCGTCACACAGCCGGTCCGCGTCCGCATCCCAGGTTTCGCGCGGCAAATCGAGCGCTTTGGCGATCGCGCTGAAGGTGTCGAGCACCGAACGAGGCCCGCTCGGCGCCTCGCAAGCCTTGCGCGCCACCTGCAGGCACCGGTGGCCGTAGCTGCGGTACAAGTCGGTGTGTTCGACGAACATCGTGGAGGGCAGCACGACGTCGGCGAGCTCGGCGGACTCGGTCAGGAACTGCTCGTGCACGACGACGAACACGTCGTCCCGCTGCATGCCGGCGCGCACCCGCGCGGCTTCGGGGCACACCACGGCCGGGTTGTGGGCCCACACGAACAACGCGCCGTACTTGCCGCTCTCGAGTTCGCGGCCCAATTGCACGTGCTTGAACGTCGCACACGCGCGGCCCGCGCGCTGCAGCTGCGGCAGCCGCACGACATCGTCGGCGAGCTCGAAGCACGAGAAGCTCTCGTAGTGCAGGTTGTCGACCTTGCCGAGCACCGCCGCGAGCGAGCAGATCGCGCGCATGCTCATCGCGCCGTTGCGCCGGCGGCCGAAGCCGACGCCCGTCTTGAGCAGCAACTTCGGCGAACGCGCGATGAGTTCCGCCAGCGCGACGATCTCAGCTTCGCTCAGGCCGGTGGCAGCGCTCGCCCAGGCGAGGTCGTGACCAGCGCGTACGTGGCGTTCGAACTCTGGCGCGCCGAGACAATTGCTTTCGAGGAACCCACGGTCCACCCACCCGCGCTCGAAGGCGATCCGCGCGAGCGCGAGTGCGAGCGCCGCATCGCTTCCGGGCTTCACGATCAGTCCGCGCCCACCCCAACGCTCGAGCGCTTGGATCGTGTCGCTGCGGTAGATGTCGAGCGCAACAACAGGCACGCCGCGTTTGGCGAGCCGCTGCACGGCCGGCTGCAGGTGCTGCACCGTGCGCACCATGTCGCAGCCCCACAGCACCACCGCGTCGCTCTCGTCAGCGTGCTCGAGATCCGCGCCGACGACGCTGCCGAGCACGCACTCGTAGCCCGCGGTGGTCGAGTTGTCGCACAGTCCGCCGTCGGTCAGCGTCGCGCCGAGCGCGTGGAACATGCGCAGCGGAAAGAAGCGCTGGATGCGGCCCATCGTGCCGGCGTAGAAGGCGACGAGGATGCGCTCGCCGTGCTCCTTGAGCGGCCCGACACGTTCCACGATGCGCTCCAGCGCCTCATCCCACGTCGCGGGAACCAGCTCGCCCGTGCGTTTGTCGCCGCGCCGCACCAGCGGCGTGAGCAGCCGATTGGGCGCGTGGATCAGATCGCCGTAGATCGCGGTCTTGCCGCACAGATGTCCGCGTGAATAGCCGTGCTCGGGGTTGCCGCGCAGCGCGACGAAGCGCCCGGAGTCATCGGCATCGACCAGGATTCCGCACGCATCGGGACAATCGAGAGGACAGGCGAGCGGCGTTGTCTTCATGTCGAGATCGTAGCGGCGCAGCGCGCGAGCCCCGCGCGTGCATGTCCTGGTAACAGCGGCGCGCGCGCGGGCGCATTTCGAGTTTGCTGCGACTTCCCGCGCCGCCGCGCGAGCGCGCAGTTGTCGCCCGAGTCGCCGCCCCCGTACGCTCCAGCGCATGCCTAGCCTCCGAGTTGGCTTCGACGTCGCGCCGCTGCACGCCGCGTATCCGCCGGGCGTCGTGCGCGCAACGCGCGGCCTGGTCGAAGCGCTCGAGCGCCGGGCGGTGCTCGAAGTCGTGCGCCTCGTTCCGCAGGGCGACGAGAGGACGTGGCGCCACTCGCGCGTGCCGCACCTCGTGCGCGAGCTCGAGCTCTTCGGCGTGCACTCGCCCATCAGCGCCTTCCCGCGCTCGGGCCCCGGACAACGCGTGCACACGCTCCACGAACTTCCGTGGCGGCACGGCGTCGCGGAGAACGCGGACCTCAAGCACAAGTTCTGGGCCGAGTACGGGCCCTGGCGCGCGGACGCGACGCTGTGCCCGAGCGAGTTCGTCGCACGCGACTTGAAGCGCCGTTGGCTGCCGGGCGCCGCGAAGATCCAGGTCGCGCCGTGGGGCGTCGGAGCGCCCTTCGGCGACCTGCCCGAACCGGGCGCGGTCGACGAGGTGGTGCTCGGCAAGCTGCGGCTGGGCCAGGACCCGCTCGCGCTGTGCGTCGGCGCCGTGCGCGAGAAGAAGAACCTCGCCGCCGCGCTGCACGGGCTCGCCGAAGTGCGCCGCCGCAACGGAGCACGCTTCCAACTCGTCGTCACCGGCGCCGAGACGCCGGATTTGCGCCGCGATCTGGGCCTTGCACAGAAACTGGGGCTATCGCGCTTCGTATCGACGCCCGGCGCGATCAGCGACGGCGACCTGGCGAGCTTGATGCGCCTTTCGAGCTGCGTTGTCGTGCTGTCGAAGTCGGAGGGCTTCGCGTTCCCGGCGCTCGAGGCGCTCGCGTGCGGCGCACCGGCGCTTGTCGCGCGCGCAACGGCGCAGGCCGAACTCGCCGGTCCGGTCGGGATCGCCGTCGACAGCGCCGATCCCGCGAGCGTCGCCGACGGATTCGAGCGCGCGCTGCGCGAGCGTGAGAACCTGCGCTACGACGGAATCGAGCGCGCCGCGGCCTTCACGTGGGACGCGTGCGCCGAGCGCGTCGAAGCCCTGTGGCAACGCCTCGCATGAACGCGCCGCGTGTCCTCGTCGTCGGCAGCGTCCTGTCGCAGCCCATGGGCGGCGTGCGCCGCCACAACCAAGAGTTCCTTCCGCGCGCAGCGAGTCTGCTGCGCGAACGCGGCGGCGCGCTGAGCGTGCTGGCCGGCCGCGACGGGCTCGCGCTCGATCCGGGCCCGCAGGTCGAAGTGCTCGCGAGCACGGCGCCGGCACAACCTGCGGCCTTGCGCGCCGCGCTCGAGTCGAGCGCCGTGCAGCGCGCCTTGCGCGAGGCCCGCGAGCGCGGTGCGCCCTTCGATCTCGTGCACACCGCGCACCTTCCCGCGCCGCGCTCGCTCGACGCGCCGTTCACGCTGACGCTCCACGATCTGAAGAGTGTGCTCGCGCCCGGCGAAGGCGGCGTGCGGCGCTTCGTCGGACGCTGCTTGCTGCAGGACGCGCTCAAGCGCGCGCAACGTGTGCTCGCGGTGTCGCGCACGTTGTGCGACGAGCTGCGCGAACACCTCGGCGCGCAGCCCGCGCAACTCGCCCACGCGCCCAACGGCTGCGACCATTTGCCGCTCGAACCACGCCAAGCGACGGCCGACGCGGACTTGCTGTTCGTCGGCCACCTCGAGCCGCGCAAGAACTTGGGGCTGTTGCTGCGCGCGCTCGCGCTCGCGCCGGACCTGGGCAAACTCCAGCTCGCCGGCGCACCCAAGGGCGACGAACGCGCCGAACTCGAACGCCTCGCGCGCGAACTCGGCATCGCTGCGCGCGTCGAGTTCCTCGGCCTGCTCTCCGACACCGAGCTCGCGCGCCACTACGCGCGCTGTCGCGCCGTCGTGCTGCCGTCGCTGCGCGAAGGCTTCGACATCCCGCTCGTCGAAGCGTTGCGCGCGGGCGCGCCGCTGGCGTGCTCCGATCTCGCCGTGCACCGCGAACTCGCGGGATCGCACGCGCGCTACTTCGATCCGCGTTCGCCGCAAGCGCTCGCAGCGGCCGTGCGCGAGGCCCGTGCGCCGCGAGAAGCTCCGCAGCTCGCCACGTGGGACGACACGGCGCGAGCCTACGTCGAATGTTGGATCAGCGCTGCTCGTCCGCGGGAGTGACACCCGAGCCGGATTCCGGCGCGGATTCGCCGTCCTCGGGCTGCGCATCCTCTTCGACCGCGACGCGCTGCTTGAGCAGCGACGCGCCGCTGAACGCGAACCACGCACCGGCGCCGAGCACGGCAAAAGCCACGAGGTAGAGCCCCCAACGCGCGGGCGTCGGCAACTGCGCGAGGTCCGTGCCTCCGCTGGCTTCGACCTTGTTGTACTGCAGCACGCGCTCGCCCGGCCCGCGCGCGCCGCGGCTGATCGTGGCGCCGGCGGGCGCGTTCGAGCGGCCGAAGCCCGTGTCGAGCATCGAGTGTTGCAGCACGGGCGCGGCCGGCTCCACACGCGGCGTGGCCCGCGTCGCGATCAACGCCTCCGACGGAGCGTCCTCGAGCTTGCGCGGCGCGGGCGCGGGCGGTCCGGGGCGACGCGGCGCCGCCTGTTCCTCCGCCGGCCGGGCGAACGGTCCGGCGGCCTTGTACGGCGAGTCACCTTCGGGGCGCAGCACCGGGGCGCGCGCGCCGCCGCCGCTGATGATCAGCGGCTCGTCCGGCGCATCCAGCGAGAGCTCTTCGTCTTCGTCGAGTTTGAGCTCATCGGCGCCGTCGAGCTTCAACTCGCTCGCTGCGCTCGACGCTGTTCTCGACGCTGTTCGCGTCTCTGGGCCCGACTCTGGGCCCGACTCTGGGCTCGCCGCCGGCGCACGCGCAGCGGGCGCTGCATCCGGGCTCGCATCCGACGTCTCCAACCGCAGCCGCAGGTGCAGCTCGCCGAGTTGGAACTCCGCCATGTCCGCCAGTTCGGCGCGCGGTGTGCGCTGCTTGCCGACGAACACTCCGTTGCGCGACTGGTCGTCGACGACGAACCAGCGCCCGTCGAGGCACTCCAAGTGCGCGTGGTTGCGGCTCAGCGAAGCGTGTTTGAGCGTGACCACGCAGTCGGGCGAGCGCCCGAGCGTGTCGCCGTGGCGCACGCTGAACGAGCGGCCGATGTCCGGCCCCGAAAGCACGTACAGCCGCGCCTTCACGCCCGGCCTCCACGCTCGTCCCACTCGGCCGCTAGGCGCGCGAACTTGCGTTCGAACTCCGCGCGCGTCATGCGGCCCTTGAAGGCCACCCGCCCGCCGACAGTGAGCACCGGAATCGAAAGCCCGAAGCGCTCGACGAGCTGTGGATCGCGCTCGATGTCGACTTCCTCGAGGCGCCAGGCCCGGGTGGTGCGCGTCTGCGCGAGCTCGTGCTTGAGCTCCTCGCACAGACCGCAGCCAGCCTTGGTGTAGAGCACGAGCGGCACCGGCGGCGCGTCCGTGCGCGGACGAAACCAGGAGAGCGGGTTGGGCACGGGCGAGAGGATAGCGGACGGACGCGCCTCGGGATGGCGTCCGGCTGCGGCCAGCGCCACACTCTCGCTTCGATGAGCGCCGCGCCGGAATTCGCCCTCGAAGCTCGCTCCGTCGTGCAGGCCTTTCGCAGCGGATTCTGGCTGCGCGAACGAACCGTGCTGCACGGCGTCGATCTCGCGCTGCGGCCCGGCGAATTCGTGGGACTGGCCGGCCCCAACGGCTCGGGCAAGAGCTCGCTCCTGCGCATCCTCGCCGCGGTCGATCAGCCCCGGAGCGGCAGCGTGCGTGTGCACGGACACGACAGCTCGACACGCACGGCGCGCCAGCAGCTCGGCTTCGTGCCCGAGGACTGCCCCTTTCCGCCGGAACTCGCCGGACGGGACGCACTCGAGTTGTGCGGGGCATTGCACCGCCTTCCGCGCCACGAGCGCCGCACGCGCGCGGAGCACTGGCTCGAACGCGTCGGTTTGCGCGACGCGAGCCAACGCAAGCTCGGCGCCTATTCCCGCGGCATGCGCCGCCGCCTCGGGCTCGCCGCCGCGCTGCTGCACGAACCGAGCGTGCTGCTGTTCGACGAACCGACCGCCGGGCTCGACGCGCAGGGCTTCGAAGTCTTCGAGAGCGTGCTCGGCGAAGCGCGCGCGCGCGGCACGACGTTTCTGGTCTGCTCGCACGTGTTGACCGACCTGCAGCGCAACTGCGATCGCCTCGCCGTGCTGCTGGAGGGCCGCATCGCGGCGCTCGGCCCGCCGCTCGAGCTGATCGCCAGGCTCGGCCCGCGCGCGCGAGTGGCCGCGACGCTCGAAGGCGCGGACCCAGCCACGCTGCGTGCGCTCGAAGCCACGGCGACCGCCGGCGGGGCGCGCTGGCTCGGCGTCGAATCTGCGCAGGCCAACCTGAGCGAGCTGTACGCGAGCTTGCGCAAGGGGCGCGCGTGATCGCGCCGCTGGCGCACCTCGCGGCGCGGCGCTGCGCACGTCCGGTGGCCCTGCTGACGCTCGCCGCCGCGGCCGCCGCGCTCGCGCTCCAATCGAGCGGGTCCGCTGCGCTGCTTCGCCGCGAAGCCTGGCTCGTGCTCGGAGCGCTCGCACTCGCGCTGCTGACGCACGCCGCGGCACGGCTCAGCGCCGAGTGGCGCGAACGTGATGCCGACGCGTTCGGCGGCGCGCCGCGCACACGCCTGGAGATCGCGGCGTCGCTGTGGCTCGGCGCGTGGCTCGCGGGAGCGGCCGGCGCGGCGTTGCTCGCGCTGTTCGCCGAAGTGCGTGCAGGTCCGCGCGGAAAGGCGCCGCGTGAACTCGCGCGCGCGGAGCTTGTCGGCTTCAACTCCGCGCGCGACGACGTGCGTTGGTCCGCGCGCCTCACGCCGCCGTCCGGCGCGCGTGCGCTCGAGCTTGAGCTGGGCTTCGTGGCGACCGACGTGGCGGCGACGGTCGAGCTGCGCGCCAGGCGCGGACCGTTCGCCACGCGCACGCAACAGGTCATCTCCGCGCCGACGCGCATGGCGGTCGAGCTCCCCGTGGGCGCAGGCGAGGTCGAATTCGAGCTCGAGCGCACGGCTGGTGCAGGCGTCGTGTACAGCACGAGCGACACCGCGCTGTGGCTCGCCGCGGCGGCGAATACGCGGCTCGCCAGCGTGCATTTCGCCGCGCACGCACTCGTCGGACTCGCCGCGTGGTGCGCCCTCGCGCTCGCGTTGGGAAGCGTGCTGCCAGCGTCGCTGGCCGCCGCGACGGCGCTCGCGCTGAGCGTCCCAAGCGCGCTCGGTGAAGACCCCGCGTGGCGTGCGTGGACGCCGTGGGGCGGGCTCTTCGAAGCTCTCGAAGCGCTCGAAATCGGCCACATTCCGGCCGCGCCGACGTGGAGCGCGTTCGCGAGTGCGACGTTGCTGTGCGTCCTCACGCTGCTCGCCGCGGCCCGCGGACTCACGAGTTGGAGGAACGCGCGATGAAGCGCTCGCGCGCCGTGTTCTTCGCACTCAGCGCGCTCGCCGCGCTCGCGCTGCTCTTGAGCACGGCGACGCGCGACAAGGACCACGGCGCGAGCCCGGCGCTGCGCCTCGGCGCTCCGCTCGTGCCGCTCGCCGCCAACGTGCAGTGGGTGCGCGTCGACGCGGCGATGCGCGAGGGCCGTCCCGACAAGGTGCTCGCGCGCGCCGACGCACTGCTCGCGCTCGACGCGCACTCCGGAGACGCGCAGAGCTTCCTCTCGAGCTACTTCGGTCTCCAACTCGCGAGCCCCGAGCGCGAGCCCGACGCCGCGCAGCGCGTTCAGTGGCTGCGCGTGGCCCTCGACTACGCCGCGCATGGAGAACGCCACGCGGAGCGGCCGTGGGAGTTCGCCCTGTGGCAAGGCGAGTTGCTCGCGCGCGCGGCGCTCGTCGATCCCGCGACGGCCTGGCCCGGCGGCGTGCGCGCGCTGTGGAGCGAAGCTGCCGCGCACTTCGAACGTGGGGCCGCGGGCCACCCGATCGGCCACTCGCGCGCGGCGGAGTGCCGGGCGGCGCGCGCGGCGCTGCGCTGAGCGGACGGGGCCTCGCGCCGCCTCGGACGAGGCGCGCCGGAAATTTCGCAGCTTTCCGTCCAGGCGATCCGGCGAGGCGCCACTTCGCCATAGCCGGGCGTGAACCACTCGCGGATCCGCCGCAGCGGCGCGCCCGGCTTTCCCTCGGATCAGGAGTCCACGACGCCATGCGTTCCTCGACGCACACCCTGTCACGGTCGCTACCTATCGCCCTCGCGGCGCTCGCGCTCACAACGGCGCAGGCAGGCGCCCAAACCACCTTCAGCATCGACGCCAAGGGACCGACGTTCCTCGCGCCCTCGTGCGGCGTCGGCGCGCCGATCTTCCCCGACGACATCCTCGGCGTGTGCCACGGGTCGGGCCAGCCGGCGCCGGGCGTCCTGCCGACGCCGCGTGTCGTGATCCCCGCCGGCCCCGGAGGCCTGGGCCTCGCGCCGCTCGGCACGTTCTACGACGTCGACGCGCTCTCGTACGCCGCCGACGGCCCGGCGCTTCCGGGCATGCCGCGCGGCAGCGTGTGGTTCAGCTTGCGGCGCGAATCGACGGCGCTGCCGACGCCGTTCCCGCCCAGTGCGGCGACGGAGTTGGGCATCGCGGAAGGCGCCGCGGACCTGTTCATCGACGTGGGGCTGCTCCCCGGTCCGCTCGCGCCGGCGCTGGGCGGAAATACGCTGGCGGTCGACGCCAACGGCGTGCCGTCACCCGGCGTGCTCGGTTATCCGTCGCTCGGACTGATCGAGCCGCACGGCGTGTGCCTCCCGGGCTTCGACCCGGGCGACAACCTCGACGCGCTCGACATCGCGAACACGCCCGTGCCGGCGCTCGGCCCGGTGCTGTTCTCGATCGGCAACCTCGCGCCCTGCGCAGGTTTCGGCGCGATCGGCGGCCTGCGCCCGGGCGCGATCCTCGGCGCGAGCGGCGGCCTGGGCGGTCCGTTCGTGTGGGCCCCGCCCGGTCTGCTCGGTCTCGATCTCGCCGGCGCGGTCACCGACGACCTCGACGCGCTGGCGGTGTTCGAGAACGGAGTCGCGGGCTTCCAGCCCTCGCCCGGCCCCTACGCGTGGGCGCCGTTCGCACCGTTCGACATGGTGCTCTTCTCCGTGTCCAACGGCTCGGCCGTGATCGGCGCGCCCGACAGCGTGTTCGGCATTCCGATCCAAGCGGGCGACATCCTCATCCCGCCGGTCCCCGGCGGCCTCTCGCCGTTCCCCGGCATCTTCATCGCCGCCGAGAACCTCGGCCTCGTCACCGGCCGCTTCTTCCCCGTCGTGGGCGACGACATCGACGGACTCGACGTCCTGCGCCAGCCGCTGAGCGACTGCAACGGCAACGGCCAGGAGGACGCGCTCGACATCGCTGTCGGTCTGGAGCAGGACTGCAACGGCAACGGCATCCCCGATCGCTGCGAGTTCACGCAGAGCACGTACTGCCCCACCGGCACGACGAGCAACGGTTGCAACCCGAGCATCTCCGGGACGGGCGTGCCGTCGGCGTCGCTGTCGTGCGCGTACCAGATCGACGTCGCGAACGTCGACGGTCAGCGCGCGGGCATCTTGTTCTACGGCATCAACGGTCCCATCGCCTCCCCGTGGGCCTGCGGCGGCAGCATGTTGTGCGTGAAGGCGCCGACGCAACGCACGGGCGGCCAGACCTCGGGCGGCACGCTGAACAACTGCGACGGAACGCTGACGCTCGACTTCAACAACTACATGGCGACGCATCCGCTGGCGATCGGCCAACCGCTGTTCGCGGGCGAGAACTTCTACTTCCAAGGCTGGTTCCGCGACCCGCCGTGCGGCAAGGCGACGACGCACCTCAGCGACGCGCTGCGCTTCTCGCTCGCGCCGTGAGGCGCGCGGGCAAGTGACTCCGAAGCGGGGCGCTCCGAAGCGGGCGCCCCGCATGCTTTGTGTCGCACTCGGCATGCCGCCGCGAGGAGTGCGTTCCACGTGCGCCCGTCGACGCGGCGCAACGTGCTCGCGGCGAGACTCGCTGAAGCGCGGCCGCCGCGCGGAGCGCCCCAGCACGTCGGCGTCGTTCGGCGCCGCGGCGCGCGTGCGCACCTGCACTCGCGCCGCGACGGCGCGCTAAGTTGAGGCGCGTGAACCGCGCAACCTTGCTCTTCAGCGACCGCAGCCCCGGGCGGTACGCGTTCAACGTGCTCGCCGGCGCGCTGCGCGGCGTCGCGACACAGGACGAGCTGCGGCTCGAGTTCGCGCGCACGCCACGCTCGCTCGCCACCACGCTGGAGCAGGCGCTCGAACGCGGCGATCGCACCGTGGTCGCGTGGTCGTTCTACAGCCCGAGCTTCGCCGAGTGCGCGGACGAGCTCGCCGACTTGCGCGCGCTGTTTCCGAGCGGCTGGACGGCGCTCGCGGGCGGCGTGCACGCCACCGCCGAACCGCTCGCGACGCTGCGCGCGGGCTTCGATTTCGCTGCGCTCGGCGAGGGAGAACACACGGTGCGCGAGCTCGCCCGCGTGCTCGCGGAGGGCGGCGCGTTGCGCGAAGTGCGCGGACTGGCGCGCCTGGAGTCCGGCGCACTGGTTCGCAACGCGCGAGGTGCGCCCGTCGACGAGCTGGACACCTTCGCGCCCTTCGATCCCGCGCGCCGGCGCTTCGGCGCGATCGAGATCACGCGCGGCTGCATCTACGCCTGCAAGTTCTGCCAGACGCCGTTCCTCTCCAAGGCGCGCTTTCGCCACCGCAGCAGCTCGAACGTCGCACACTGGGCGGCTGAAATCGCTCGCGCGGGGCTGCGCGACGTGCGCTTCATCTCGCCGACGTCGCTGTCCTACGGCTCGCGCGACGAGCAGGTCGAGCTGGCGGCCGTCGAAGAGCTGCTGGCGCGGGTGCGCGAAGCGATCGGGGCGCAAGGACGCCTGTTTTTCGGCACGTTTCCGAGCGAAGTGCGCCCCGAGCACGTCACGCCGCAGGCGCTCGCCGTGCTGCGCCGCTACGTCGACAACGACAACCTCGTGATCGGCGGGCAGTCGGGCAGCGAGCGCGTCCTCGAGGCCACGCACCGCGGCCACGACGTCGAGAGCATCGAACGCGCGGTGCGCGTGAGCCTCGCCGCGGGCTTCAAGCCCAACGTCGATTTCCTGCTCGGACTGCCCGGCGAGGACGAGCGCGACGCGCTGGCCACGCTCGAACTCGTCGAACGCCTGACGCAACTGGGTGCGCGCGCGCACGCGCACACCTTCATGCCGCTCCCCGGCACGCCGCTGCGCAAGGCCGCGCCCGGCCGCGTCGCCGGCGCGCAGCGCGCCCGCCTCGAATCGCTCGAAGGCGCGGGCAAGCTCTTCGGCCAGTGGCGCCGCCACGAGCAGCTCGCCGGCGAGCTCGCGGCTCAACGCACGGCTTCGAGCAGCTCCGCGAACCCTGGCTGAGCGCGCAGCGCGGACAAGTCTGCGTCCGACGCCAGAGCGGCCTCGTCGCGCCAACCCAACTCCAGCGCCTTGCGCAGTGCGTCGAGCGCGCGCGCCAGCGGCGGGCGCGCCCCCCACTGCCAATCCGCGGGCGCGCGCTCACTCGCTCGCCGCCAAATGCGCGCGAGCTCGACCCAGGGCTCGGCGTTCGGCCGCTCGAGCGTCGCAGCGCGCTCCAGGGCTCGCACGGCGTGCGCGAACTCTCCCGCGAGCAGCGCACTCGCGCCATGCCCCAAGTACGACCACACCGCGGCGTCGGCCAGCGGTCCGTCGGGCGCGACCTCCGCACCGAAGCCGTCGTACAGCTCGCTGGCGCGCGAGTAGTGCGCCAGCGCGTCGGCGTACAACTCGAGCTCGTACTCGAAGCCGCCCAGATTCGTGAGCGTCACCGCCAAGTCGCGGACGAACGTCCCGCTCTCGGGGTAACGCACCGCGAGCTCTTCGATGTGCTGCAGCGCCGTGCGGTACAGCGCGAGCGCATCGTCCTCGCGCTCGCGCTTGCGCGCCAGCCAGGCGACCGAGTCGAGCGTCTGCGCGAGACGTTGGCGGTAGTCGGGAAACTCCGGGTGGCGCGCCGCGAGTTCGCTCTGCACGGCGCGCGCCTGGTCCAACGCGCGCTCGGCGGCTTCGAGTTGGTCCGCGTGGAGCAGCGCGCGCCCCAAGTGCGCCGCGGTCGCTCCGACGTCGTCGGCGTACGCACGTTCATCGGGCGCGAGGCGGTGAGCGCGCTCGAGAACGTCCAGCGCTTCACGCCACAACTCGAAGGCCAGCGGCGCGGCGCCCGAGCGCCACTCGACCTGCGCCGAGCCCGAGAGGCCCAGACCGTACATGTCGAGCAACTGTGCATCGGCCGGGGCCGCGCCGAGCTGCTCGCGGAGCAGCGGCAGAGCCCGCGCGAACCCGGCGCGCGCCTCTTCGAACTCGCCGGCCAGGCGCAAGAGCTGCGCGCGGTTGATCTGCGACGCCGCCCACGCGCGGCGCCCGAACACGTCGACGGGCTGCTCGGCGAGCGCCGGTTCCGCGAGGGCCAGCGCCCGATCGAAGGCCTCGAGCGCATCCTGCCAACGCGCCTGCGTCTGCAGCACGCCGCCGAGCTGCGACCAACAATCGGTCGCGAGCGTGCGCCACACACGCACGTCGCCGCCGCGCGCGAGCATCCGTTCGGCCGATGCAGCCGCCGCGCGGAACGCAGCCTCGGCGTCGGAGCGCCGGCCGAGCTGTTCGAGCAATTCAGCCCGCCGCACCTCGAGTTTGGCGCGCTCGCTCTCGACGCCTCCGGAGTTTGCGCTGCGCGCCTCGAGTTCGGACAGCGCGCGTTGCGCCGCGTCGATCAGCGACACGAGTCGCTCGATCGGCTGTTCTCCGCCCTGGGAGGCGAGCACGTCGATCGCGGCGAGCGTGACGTCAAAGTGCTCGCGCGCCGCACTTTGCGCCACGCGCGTTTCGTCCGCGCGGCGCTCCGATTCCGTCCAGCCCCACAGCGCTCCGACCGCGAGCAGAACGGCGCCGATCGCCGTCGCGGCGCGCGCTGGCTTGCGCACCAACCAGCGCCGTGTGCGGCCGAGCAGACCGAGTCGGCGCGCCTGCACCGGGCGATCGGCGAGCACACGCGACAGGTCCGCGGCCAGCTCACCCGGCGTGGCGTAGCGCCGCGCCGGATCGGGATCGAGCGCGCACAGCACCACCGTCTCGAGGTCGCGCGAGACGCGTGCGTTGCGCTCGCGCAACGGCTGCAACGCACCCGCGGCGATGGCGAGCTCGAAACCGCTGGCGCTGTCCGCATCGAACGGCCGGCGCAGTGCGAGCAACTCGTACAGCGTCACGCCCAGTCCGTAGACATCGGTGGCCGGAGTCAGGCCCGCAGCGTCGCCGCGCAGTTGCTCCGGCGCCATGTAGGGCAGCGAGCCGAGTTGAGCGCCGCTGCGCGTCAGCGTCGAAGCGCCCTGCAACGCCGCGAGCCCGAAGTCGACGACGACCACGCGCCCCGCGGGCGTGAGCAGGACGTTGCCGGGTTTGAGGTCGCGGTGCAGCACGCCGGCGGAGTGGGCGTACTCGACGATGTTCGCGGCGTCGCGCACGACACGCGTGCAGACGCGCGGCCAGTCGCCTTCGAAGAGCGGACTGTCGGGGGCGCGCTCCGCGTGCGCCGAACGAGTCCTCACGCAGGCGAGCAGATCGTCGCCGCGCAGCGTGCTCGGCGTGCGCTCCGCCAGGTCACCGAGCACGTCGGACAGCGACGCGCCTTCGACGAACTCCATGGCGAAGTACGGCAGCTCGCCTTCTTCGCCGCATACGTGGATCGACGCGATCCCTGGATGCGAGAGGCGCGCAACGGCCTCGATTTCGCGGCGAAAACGCTCGCGCGCGCCGGGAAAGTAGAGCATCTCCGGCCGCACCAGCTTGAGCGCGACGCGGCGCTGCATCGAGAGCTGCCGCGCCTCGTACACGACCCCCATGCCGCCGCTGGCGATGCGCCGCAGCAGCTGGAAGTCGCCCAGCCGCTCGGGGACGCCATCCGCCAGACCCGCGGGCTCGAGCATTCCGCTGGCGCGCAGACGCGCGATCCGCTCGCGCAGTTGCGCCGCCAGGTCGGGCTCGCGCGCGCACAGCTCGTCCAGCGCGGCTTCCCCTTCGTCGTCCAGGCGCGCGACGCACTCGGCCACGAGTTCAACCAAACGCTGGTCACGCGGTTGGGGCGTTGCTCCGGACGGGCTCATCGCGGCCGTTGGCGTCGGCAGCACCATGGTACGTGCGTCGCGACCCATCCGAGCGGCTCGGCCGAGGTCACGCGCGCCGGGTCGGCTGGTAACTTTGCGCGCCGACCCATGGCCGACGACACGTTGCACCTGGCCGAACGAGCCGCAGCCGGCGACCGCGTAGCGGCGCAGGAACTGCTCGAGCGTTGCCTGCCGGATCTGCGGGCGTACGTGCGCCTGCGCGCGGGAGCGCTCGTGCGCGGCCGCGAGGCGCACTCGGACATCGTTCAGTCGACCTGCCGCGAGGTCCTCGAGCACCTCGAGCGCTTCCAGTTCCCCAGCGAAGGCGCGTTCCGGCAGTGGCTGTTCACCACGGCGCTGCGCAAGCTCACGCACAAGCGCGACTACTACCAGGCCGAGAAGCGCGACGCGCGGCGCGAGGTCGCGATCGACGCCGAACCCGCCGGCGCGGATGGATTGCTCGCGAGCTACCGCCGCTTCGCCACGCCAAGTCAGGCAGCAGTCCTGCGCGAAGAGGTCGAGCGCATCGAGCGCGCGTTCGAGGCGCTGAGCGAGGAGCACCGCGAAGTGATCACGCTGGCCAAGATCGTGGGGCTCTCACGGGCCGAGATCGGCCAGCAGATGGGCCGCAGCGAGGGCGCGGTGAAGATGCTGCTCTCGCGCGCGCTGGCGGAGCTCGCAGAACGCCTTTAAGCGCGGGTGCTGCGAATTCCGGCGCGGCGCGTGACCCGCGCGGAGCGGAGCGGATGGGAGGCGCGGACACGCTCGGGAGCGAAGTGGCTCCGCGCGTCCAGTTCCTCCAACCAAGGCTCCACGTCATGAACCTCGTTCGACTCGCGAGCTCCGCGCTCGCTCTCAGCTCCCTCGTCGCCCTCGCCAGCGCGCAGGCTGTCCTCCACACCGTCCAAGGCGCAGCAACTCCCGCCAGCGCGGGCCACGCGCTGGTCTTCACGCCCGACGTCGACGGCGACGGCGTGCCCGACTTCGCCGTGGGCTCGCCGCTCGAAGCTCCCGCCGGCTTCGTGCGCGTCCACAGCGGCCGCGACGGCAGCGTGCTGCGCAGCTTCGAAGGCGCCACACCCGGCGCGCAGTTCGGCTTCGCGCTGGCAATCGTGAACGACCTCGACGGAGCTGGGATCGCGGACCTGATGATCGGCGCTCCCGGCACAACGTGGTCGCACTCGAACCAGGGCACGGCCTACGTCTACTCGCTCGAAACCGGCGTGCGCTGGGCGCAGATCTTCGGCAGCGGCACGAACAGCCGCATGGGCTACTCCGTCGCCAACCTCGGCGACATCGACGGCGATGGAGTGGACGACTTCGGCGCCGGCGAGCCGGGCGCCGACTTCGGCGCGCTGGTCGACAACGGCGCCGTGGTGATGGTCTCGGGTGCGAGCGCACAGTTCCTGCCGGTGGTGCGCGGCGCAGCGAGCGGCGAGCAGTTCGGCCTGAGCCTTTCGGGCTGGGGCGATCTCGACGGCGACGGCGACGACGAGTGGCTCGTCGGTGCGCCCTTCAACGCAACCTTCGGCGCGGGCGCGGGCCGCGTCGCGATCGTCGACGGCGGCGCGCACAGCGTGCTGTGGAGCTGCTACGGCGGCCAGGCGGGCGAGCACTTCGGCCTCGCGCTGGCGAGCTTGGCCGACAGCGACGGCGACGGCGTGCTCGACTTCGCCGTCGGCGCGCCGGAGTCCTTCGGCAGCGCCGCGAATCAGGGCCGCGTCGCACGCTTCTCCGGCCTGAGCGTTGCGCCGCAGGAAGAACGGCTCGGCGCGCCGGGCGAGCGGCTCGGTCGCGCGCTCGCGCTGTGTGACTTCGACGGCGACGGTGTGCGCGAGCTCGCTGCGGGAGCGCCGCAGCACGTCGCAGGCGCGCTCGGCCGCGTCGGCGCGGTGCACGTGCTCGACGCGCTCACGCTCGCGCCCGAAACCACGCTCGTCGGAAGCAGCAGCGACGGCGAGTTTGGCGCCGCGTTGTCGGGCGGGGTCGACCTCAACGGCGACGGCGCGCACGAACTGGGCGTCGGTGCGCGCGCGGAGCTCGCGCAGCGCGGAGTCGCGCGCGTGCTCGCCGGAGCGACGCCGCAGGCCGCGACGTACTGCGCGGCGAAAACCACCAGCAACGGTTGCACGCCGCGCATGCGCGCCGAGGGCTGTGCGAGTCTGTCGACGGGCGCGGGCCTGACGGCGCGTGTGTTCGGCGCAACACAAAACGCGCCGGGAATGTTGTTCTGGGGCCTCGCGCCGAACGCCGCGCCGCTGCGCGGAGGCACGCTGTGCGTCGCCTCGCCGCTGCGCCGAACGCCGCTGCAGCTTGCGAGCGTTGGTGCGGCGGGCTGCAGCGGACCGCTCGCGTTCACCTTCACGCCCGCGTTGCTGCAATCCGCCGACCTCTCCGCCGGTGAGCAGGTCCACGCGCAGTTCTGGTGGCGCGACAACGGCTTCGCCGCGCCGAACAACGTCGGCCTGAGCGACGCCGTCGTGTTCGTCGTGGCGCCGTAGCCACCCGCGATCCCGCATCGGCGTCCTGCGTGCGAGCCCGTCGGCTTCGGCCGGCGGGCTCGCGCCGTAGTTGGAGCGCTGCTCGCGGAAAAGGCGCGAAAACCTCGCACATTTCGCGTGACCCCGCGCAAGCGCCTCGCATGGGTGCGGCAGAGCGCGCGTCCTTTCGACGCGCCGATCCGATCCCGAACCACGCAACTGCACTCCACGCAGCGCACGACGCGCTCCCTGCCATGAAGACCCGCAACATCCTCCTCGCTTCGCTCCTGCTCTCAGGCCTCGCGCAAGCTCAGGCCTACCTCTACACGCACGATGGCGCGCACGGCGCGGCTCAAGCCGGCGCCTGTGTCGCCCTCCTGCCCGACCTCAACGCCGACGGCGTCGAGGACTACGCGGTGGGCGCGCCGTTCGAGGACTACCTCCAGAACGGCACGCGGCGCGGCGTCGTGCGCGTGCACTCGGGCAAGACCGGCAACGTCCTGCGCGTGCTCGTCGGGCCGGGCAACCAGTCCGAGTTCGGCGCCTCGATCGCGGCCACGCCCGACATCACCGGCGACGGTCGCCCCGATCTGGTCATCGGCGCGCCGTCGCACACGCAGACGCTCGCGAAGCAAGGCGCTGCGTTCCTGTTCAACTCAAACACCGGCGCGCAGCTCGGCGCGTACTACGGCCAGAGCCAGAACGAGTTCCTCGGCCACGAAGTGGCGAACCTCGGCGACATCAACGGCGACGGACGCGACGATTGGGCGATCGCTGCGCCCTTTGCAGAGGTCAACGGCGTCGACAACGCCGGACGTGTGCGCATCTACAACGGCTTCAACGGCGCGCTTCTGCAGGATTGGTCCCCCAACTCTCCGGGTGCGCTCGCGGGCTGGTCGCTCGCGCCGCTGGGCGACGTCAGCGGCGACGGCAAGGCCGACTTCGCCGTGGGCGCGCCGGGCTACGTGCATCCGTGGTCGAGCCTGCTGAGCGTCGGCGGCGTGTACTTCGTGCGCGGCCTGGGCGACCACTTCGGCGGGGCCATGGGCAGCGAGAGCTTCGAACAGCTCGGCTGGACGCTCGCCGCGCTCGGCGACGTCGACGGCAACGGGCGCACGGACGTCGCGATCGGCACGCCGCACTACGACGGCGGCGGCGCGGCGCGCGGCCGGGTGCGCGTGCTCGACAGCTGGAGCGGAGCGCAGCTCTTCGAACTCGTCGGCTCGTCCGACCAGCAGCGCGTCGGCGCCGCGCTCGCCGGTTGCGGCGACTGGAACAGCGACGGCGTGCCCGACCTCGCGGTCGCAGTGACCGGGCTGAACCTCGTCGGTTTCGGCGTGCGCGGCGCCGTGCGCATCCACTCCGGCGTCGACGGCGCGTTGCTCGCGACCCACTGGGGCTGGGAGAACGACAGCGACTTCGGCCGCGGTCTCGCCGCGGGCGCGGACCTGAACAACGACGGCCGCTCCGAGCTGCTGATCGGGGCGCCCGCGGAAGATGCGAACGGCTCGAACGCAGGGCGTGTGCGCCTGATGCTCGGCGGCGTGGCGACGCCGCAGCGCTACGGCGCGGCGAAGACGAACAGCGCCGGGTGCCTGCCGCGCATCGGCTTCAGCGGCTCCGCGAGCCGCACGCTGGGCGACAACTTCCACATCACCGCGAGCGACGTGGTCGCGCAGAAGGCCGGCATGTTGTTCTGGGGCTTCACGAACGCGACGACTCCGTTCGGCGGCGGGATGCTGCTCGTCGGCCAGCCGATCGTGCGCACGCAGCAGCAGAACTCCGGCGGCGCCGCCGCCTGCGAGGGCAGCTTCGACTTCCACTTCAGCCAGTCGCTGATGCAGCAGTACAACCTGCCTGCGGGCGAGCGGCTCTACGCGCAGTTCTGGCACCGCGATCCGGGCTTCGCCTTCCCGAACAACATCGGGCTGACGAACGCGCTGCGCTTCGACATCGCGCCGTGAGGCGTGCGCGCGGGCTCAGCGAGGAGCGCGAACCGAATCGAGCGCGCGTTGGATGAGCGCGGTGAGTTCGGCGGGACGCTCCCACGGAATCAAGTGGCCCTGGTCGGGGAGTCGCTCCACGACCAGGGCCGTGTTCGTGGCGACGCGCTCGACGAAGTCCGCGTTCGCGGGCGGCACGAGCGCGTCGTCGAGTCCCTGCAGCACGAACACGGGCAGGCGCAGCTGCGACCAGCGCGGCTCGAGTTGTTCGAGCTCCGCGCGCAGCGGAGCGATCTCGTCGTCGGCGCGCCGCAGCACGTCGGGCAGGATCGCGCGCACCAGCACGGTGCGCCCCAGACTCTGCCACCAGAGCGTGTCCTCGAGCGCCGGATCGACCGAGGCGGCGACGAGCACGACGGCCGCGACGAGTTCGGGCGCGTCCAGCGCGAGCTGCGCCGCCACCGGACCGCCGTAGGAGTGACCGACGACCACGGCCGGGCCCTGAGCGCGGGAGCGCAGCAGTTCCGCGAGCGCTGCGGCCTGCTCGCGCAGACGCGGTTCGAGCCCGCCCGCGGCGGAACCGCCCCAGCCGATCCGGTCGACCGCCACAAGCTTGGCGCGCGCGGCCAGCTCGGGGTCGGCCATCACGTACGCGAAATCGTTCCAGGCCCCGGGCGAGCCGTGGACGAACAGCACCAGGGGCCCGTCGGCCCGCCCGGTTTCGAAAGAGCGCAGCGCGCGGCCTCCGGGCAGTTCCATTCGCTGTTCCACCGGCGCCGGGCGACCCTCGAAGGCGCGCGACATGTCCGGCGGCCCGAACGACCCGCAACCGGCGATCGCAGCGCCAGCGGCGGCGAGTACGCCCAGGATCAGCCAGCGACGTTGCACGGCTCGTTCATCGCACGCGCTCGAGCTGCGCACAAGCCGAACCCGAGCGGCGACATGGCGAATCGCTCGCCGCACCGTAGGATCCCTGGCTCGAAACCATGCTGGAGTCCCTCCAAGAACTGGTGCAGACGTACATCCACCAGTTCCACTACCTCGGGCCCTTCGTCGTGCTGCTGCTGTGCGGCGTGGGACTGCCGCTGCCCGAGGAAGTGACGCTGGTCGCGTGCGGCTACTTGATGCACGAGGGCAAGGTCGAATTCGTGCCCGTGTCGCTGGTGTGCAGCGCGGCGATCCTGCTGGGCGACTCGATCCCTTACTGGTTGGGCCGCGTGTACGGCATGCGCGCGCTCCAGGGCCGTTGGGTCCGGCGCGTGCTGCACCCCGAGCGCTTTGCACGCCTGGAAGAGAAGTTCCGCACCCACGGGTTGTGGGGCACGTTCGTGCTGCGCTTCATGCCCGGTGCGCGCCTGGCCGGTTACTTCCTCGTCGGCTCGATGAAGATGAGCTTCGGCCGCTTCCTGCTCATCGACGGCCTGGGCGTGCTGGTCAGCGTCCCCTCCTCGATCTGGGTGGCGAGCTACGCCGCCGGCAAGCTCGCCGAGGGCGGCCACGGCGGCTGGGTCAAGCTGGCGATCCTGATCGGGATCGTGCTCGTGCTCGCCGTGGTGGGCCGCCTGGCCACGCGTCGCAGCGCCAGCCGGCCGCCCCCCCCGCCGCCGCCGCGCGAGCCGGTCGCCGGCGAGTGACCGCGCGCCACGGACGCCTCTCCGAGCGCGAAAGCTCTTCCAGGTTCCAAGGGCCGTCGACGAGCCCCGCGGCCCGCTGCGGTTGACCCTTGGAACGGCCTCGCTAAGCTCCTTGCCCCATTTGTCTGCCGACAGGCGCCCGCGCGTGGAAATCGCAGGCCAGACAGCCCTTTGCGCCCGCGCGCCCGTCACTCCCTACGCCCCTCACTCCCCGGTTGAGCCCGGGCGCCATCGAGGCGCCTCACGGCTCCACACCAACTAGCCCCCGATTCCTCGGATGGACATCAACTTCCTCTACGTCTCCGGCGGCTGCGCTCTCGCAGCCCTGGTGTTCGCCTTCTTCATGTTCACGCAGATCATGAAGAAGGACCCCGGCGACCAGAAGATGCAGGACATCTCCAAGCTGGTCCAGGAAGGCGCGACGGCCTTCCTCGCAGCGGAGTACAAGTGGCTGGCCGTGTTCGTCGTGGCCGTTGCCGTGATCATCGGCATCAGCCCCGAATCGAACGGGCTCGGCGTCCGCACCGCGATCGCTTTCGTGTCCGGCGCCGGCGCCTCGGCGCTGGCGGGCTACTTCGGGATGTACACGTCGACGCGCGCGGCCGTGCGCACGACGCAGGCCGCCCGCACGAGCCTGAGCGATGCTCTGAAGGTCGCCTTCGGATCGGGCTCGGTCATGGGCATGACCGTGGTCGGCCTCGCGCTGCTGGGCCTCGTGGGCTTCACCTACGCGTACACGGACGGCCTGAAGGAGATCAACGAGAACGCGCTCAACGCCGTGCTCGGCTTCAGCTTCGGCGCGAGCTCGATCGCGCTGTTCGCACGCGTGGGCGGCGGCATCTACACCAAGGCCGCTGACGTCGGCGGCGACCTGGTGGGCAAGATCGAAGCGGGCATTCCCGAGGACGATCCGCGCAATCCGGCGGTGATCGCCGACAACGTCGGCGACAACGTCGGCGACGTGGCGGGCATGGGCGCCGACCTGTTCGAGTCCTACGCGGGCTCGATCGTCGCAGCCATGTCTCTCGCCTACTTCGCCTTCAAGGGCGACGGACAGGAAGTCATGACTTCGATGGTGCTGCTGCCCATCGCGGTCTCCGGACTGGGCATCCTCTCCTCGATCGTGGGCTCGTTCTTCGTGAGCGCGAAGGAGGAGAGCCAACTGCAGTCGGCCCTGTTCCGCGGACTGGTGGTCGCGTCGATCGTCGTCGCGGGCGCGATCTGGTGGCTGTGCTCGACCCTTCCGATGCCCGCCAAGATCGGCAGCGAGTCGATCGCCATGGCGAGCAGCGTCAAGGTGTTCATCGCGATCGTGTCGGGCCTCGTCGCCGGCGTGATCATCGGCAAGCTGACCGACTACTACACCTCGGCCTCGTACAAGCCGGTCAAGAACATCGCCTTCCAGTCGCAGACCGGCGCGGCGACGAACATCATCCACGGCCTGGCGACCGGCTTCGAGTCGGTGGCGCTGCCGGTGATCTTCGTGTGCGTCGCGATCTGGGTGAGCTTCGAGTTCGCCGGCATCTACGGCGTGGCGATGAGCGCGGTGGGCATGCTCTCCACGCTCGGCATCTCGCTCGCCGTCGACGCGTACGGCCCGGTGGCGGACAACGCCGGCGGCCTCGCCGAGATGGCGGGACTGCCCAAGGAAGTGCGCCACCGCACGGACTCGCTCGACGCCTGCGGCAACACGACCGCGGCCATCGGCAAGGGCTTCGCGATCGGCTCCGCCGCGCTCACGGCGCTGGCGCTGTTCAGCGCGTTCTGCACGCGCGGCGGCGAGTTGATCCGCGCCAAGGGCGAGTCGGCCAAGGGCATGCTCGCCCCGGACGGGACGATCCTGCTCGACATCAACTCCGTCTCCGTCACGGTCGGCCTGCTGATCGGCGGCTTCCTGCCGTTCCTGTTCAGCGCGATGACCATGCGCGCGGTCGGCAACGCGGCCAACAAGATGGTCGAGGAAGTGCGCCGTCAGTTCCGCGAGATCAAGGGTCTGATGGAAGGCACCGCCAAGGCCGACGCCGCGCGCTGCGTGGCGATCGCCACCGAAGGCGCGATCAAGCAGATGGCCGTCCCCGGCTTGCTGGCCGTCGCGGCGCCGGTCGTGATCGGCAAGTTCCTGGGCATCCAGGCGCTGGGCGGAATGCTCGCCGGCGCGCTCGTCAGCTCGGTGATGCTCGCGATCTTCATGTCGAACGCGGGCGGAGCGTGGGACAACGCCAAGAAGTACATCGAAGCCGGCGCCTTCGGCGGCAAGGGCGGCCCGGTCCACAAGGCGGCGGTCGTGGGCGACACGGTCGGCGACCCGTTCAAGGACACCTCGGGCCCCAGCCTCAACATCTTGATCAAGCTCATGACGGTCGTGGGCGTGATCTTCCTGCCCTGGTTCATCTGAGCCGCGGCTGAGTTCTCTCGACGGCCGCGACCGGCGCAACCGGACGCGGCCGTCGCCGTTTACCCGCCCTCGAACGTTTCGGCCTCTGGCCGAGGCTAGAATGCGGCCCACGAATCCGCGGCCCCCGTGGCCGCCTGCACAGGAACCCCTCGTCATCGAAGCGCTCGAACTGGCCGCCGCGGCCGCCCATCTCGCCGATCTGAAGAAGGCCGAGGACATCGCCGTCCTCGAGCTCGACGGGTCCAACCGCATTGCCGACTACGTCGTCGTCGCCACCGGCCGCTCACGCCCGCAGATCAAGGCGCTCTACAACGAGTTGCACACGCGCCTCAAGGCCGCCGGGGAAACCCACTCGCGCGCGGAAGGCGTGGAGCTCGGTTGGTGGGTGCTGCTCGATTTCGGCGACGTGATCGTGCACCTCATGCAGGGCGAAGCGCGCGAGTACTACGACATGGACTCGCTGTACCAGGACGCTCGCCCTGTGGACTGGCGCGCGGTGAAGCTGCCCGACTTGCCGTTGCCGCGCCGGCGCTTGCGTGGCACGGGCAGCGACGTGCGCGACGCCGCCCCGACCGAACTCGACGCCGACGCCGAGAGCTAGGGCTCACGCGCGTTCTCGGCGCAGTCCAGCGACGCAACTAGGCCGCAGGACGCGCCCGCTCGCGCGCCATGCCGAACCAGGCCAGCGCGCCCCCCGCCAGGGCGATCGGCAGCATCGGCCAGAAGACTGCGGCGCCGCGCTCGTCGAACAGTCGCGCGGTCAACGCCACCGTGGTGGCGTGGGCCGCGATGTTGACCGACGAGTACACGCTCTGGGCGCTCGCCGAAAGTTCGACCCCCACGCTGCGCGCGAGCAGTCCCATCGCGGCGAGGTGTGTGGCGCCGAAGGTCAGGGCGTGCAACCACTGGGTCGCGAGCAACCACTCGAGGTCGGTGGTCAGGCCCAGGGCCGTCCAGCGCACGAGCGAGCCCACGACGGCGAAGCCGAGCAGCGCGCGTTCGCCGATCTGCACACGCAGGTTGCCGACCAGCGCGAAGAGCGCGATCTCGGCCACCACCCCTTCCGCCCACAGCCAACCGATGGCCGTGGTGCTGTGTCCGGCGGCGTTCCAATGCAGTGTCGAGTACGCGTAGTAGGCCGCGTGGGCGGCCTGCAGCACGCCCAGACCCGCCAGGGCGCACAGCAGGGATTTGCGGGCCCACAGCGCGCGCCAAGGCGCGTTCGCGCGCTGCGGGGCCGCGGCCGGCGCGACGCCTGGCTCGCGCGGCAGCGCCAGCGCCGCCAGGCAAGTCAGCGCAAGGAACCCCAGCGCCAGGGGAAAGGCGCGCTCCGCGTGGCCATCGTCGAGCGCCCAGCCGGCGAACACGCTGACCAGCAGGAAGGAAACCGAGCCGAACCAGCGCACTCCCGCGTAGCTGAAGCGCAGGCGGCGCGCCTCGAACAGGATCAGGTTCTCGCCGAGCGGAATGACCTGCGAGTGGAGCGCGCCGAACAAGACCGTCAGTCCGAGCAACAACTCGAAGTCGCGGGCGAATTGGAACGGGATGAAGGCCAGCGTCGAGGCGACCGAGAGGCCCAGGATCCACGCCCGGCGGGCGCCGCTGCGGTCGACCCAGTGAGCGAAGAGCGGGCCGGCCAGCCCGCGCGACCAGGCCCACGCAGCGACTAGGCTCCCGATCTGCGACTTGGACAGGCCGCGCGCTTCGAGCCAGGCCGGCCAGAAGGGCACGAACACGCCGAGCATCGCCACGCTGACCGCGAAGAACAGCGCCAGCGCAACAGCAGACCTGGGCATGCGAGCCGGGCAGCATGCGGCGCGCGTGCGGTCGGCGCAACGCCGTCGATTCGCGACCCGTCGCCGGCGGCAGATTTTTCCGCGCGCGTGCAGCGACGAAACAACCGACGGACTCGGCCGCCGACGTTCGCAGGAGTTCACGCTCGACGCACAGGACGCTTCAGGCCCGCGCGACCCCAGGGGCGCGGAGAGTTTTCGGGATGCAACCGCGGCCATCCCCGACGTCGCCCGCGCAGCCGGACTTCAAGGCGCGAAAAACGCCTCTGCGTTTCAACTGGGCAGCCTCGAAAGCCCGCCAGCGCTGTGCGGATTTTGGCCTGAATTCCCGCAGGAAACGGTCTCAGGTGCATGCGCTCGAGGCTCCGAAAAGGCCACGTGACAGGCGCGGCGCTCCAGGAGCGGAGCCCGCGCCCAAGCCCCCCCTTCAGCCAAGATCCACACCTCGATGTCGCTAGCCGCTGCTCGGTCTCTCGTCAGCCAAAACGTGGAGCTGCCGACGCTCCCTCAAGTCGTCGCCAAGATCAACGCACTCGTCGAAGACCCCGACGTCGGCGTGCGCGAGATCGGCGCCGCTGTCGCGGAGGACGCCCCCATCGCCGCCAAGGTCCTGAAGATCGCGAACTCCGCCTACTTCGGTCTGCGCGAGAAGGTGATCTCCACCGAACACGCCACCGCCGTGCTCGGCATCCGCATGCTGCGCACCGTGGCGATGCAGGCCTCCGTCCTTCGCCAGTACGACCACGTCACGGGCGGAACGGACTTCGACTGCCGACTCCTGTGGAAGCACGCCATCCTGACCGGTCAGGTGTCCGCGGCCCTGGCGTCCAGGTGCAAGGCGCGCCTGGGGCTGGCGCCGGACGAGTTCCAAGTCATTGGCCTGCTCCACGATGTCGGCAAGATCCTGTTCCTCGAGGGACTGGGCGAGTCGTTCCTCACCTGCGTGCGTGAAGCGCGTGAGCGCGACCTGCCCGAGCACGTGTGCGAAGAGGCCCGCCTGGGATTCCACCACGGGCACGTCGGCGCGTTGATCGCGTCGGCCTGGGGCCTTCCGCAACTGGTGGCCGACGCGATCGAGTTCCACCACGGTCCCCGCGAGCGCCTGCTGAGTGAGCCCGCGATCGCGCTCGTGGCGCTGGTCAACCTGGCGACGCACTCCATCGAAGAGGGAGATGTCGATTCAGCGGCGGCGTGTTTCGACGCACGCGGGCACAAGCTGCTGGGCGTCAGCGCGGAGGACGTCCGCGGCGTGATGGAGCTCGCCCGCGACTGGTGGACCCAGATCGAAGTCTGACGCGCGCGCCGACCCGCTCGCTGCGAGCGGCGTAGGATTGCCGGGGGCATGCGCGAGGACACTCGCGGCCCCCCTCAGCTTGACGCCCTACGACGATCCCCAGCGAACCCTCGAGCGACTGCGCCGCAAGGCCGGCGCACCCGCCGACGTCGCCGCTCGCGAGTTGCCGCTGGTGCGGCGAGCGCTGCGTTCGCCGCCCCGCCTGCGCGCTCTTGTGCTGGCCGCGGTGAGAGCGCGTCTGGAGCGTGCGGGCCGCGGCGCCCGCGAGCAGTCCGAGCTCATGGACCGACGTTGCCTAGCTGCCTTGGCGCCGTTGCTGGAGCGCTGGTAGCCCCGACCGGCGCGACCGGCTGCCGCC
This sequence comes from Planctomycetota bacterium, assembly GCA_016795325.1. Lineage (GTDB taxonomy): Bacteria > Planctomycetota > UBA1135 > UBA1135 > WYBT01. The sequence continues at coordinate 288,565 of JAEUHY010000059.1, read as the reverse complement.
CTAGAGTCCTCTGGTTCCGCGGGCGGTCGAAGATGTCGCTGGGATCGGCGTTCCCGGCCCGGCGCGAGGATTCCAGGCGAGTTCGACGGGTCGCCGAACCGAAGCAACGCCGCCAGGGGCGGCGAGGCCAGCGGGAGATTCGACGACACTCGTAAGCAGGAGACTGCCGGCGCTCAGCGCCCCTTCGAACCGGCCGACAGCTCGTCGCCCAGCAGCTTGCGCAGCTCAGCCAGTTCCGCACGCAGGGCCGCGAGTTCGCGGCGCAGCGCAGCCACCTCCCCGGCGACGTCGCGCATCGCCGGCTCACGGGCGGGCAGGGGCGCGACCGCGCCGCGGCGACGAGCGCCGCGCGCTTCGGGTTCCGGCGCCGGTGCATCCTGGGCGTCCGCGGCGCCCAAGCGCACGCGCACGTCGCGCTCGAAGCTCAAGCGAACCGAGCGCGCCGCGCCGAGCCTGCGCATCCGCTCCACCAACTGGCCCTGGTTCGCGAGGTCGACGCCGTCGAGTTCGACGACTCGATCTCCGGCCGCCAATCCGGCCGCTGCAGCGGCGTAGCCCGCCGGCGCGGAGCTGACCTCCAGCCCGCCGTCCTCGCCGCCGAGGACCAAGCCGAGCGCGAGCCGACCGTCCTCGGTGCGCTGCCGGTCGTCGAGCCGCAACACCACCGTGCGACGCAGGCGCAACTTGATCTCGCTGCCAGCGGGCCGTGCGCGCACCAGTTCGACCACGCGCTCGACGCTGTCCACCGCGCGACCCTCGACGGCGACGACGCGATCCCCGGTGCGCATCCCGACGCGTTCGGCGGGCGAGCCCGGCGCAAAGCCCTCGACGCGCACGCGCCCGACTTCGTCGATCGAAACCTCCACGCCCAGTTGCCCCGGCGCGTTGGGCGCCGCGGGCGCGGTGCGCGACTCTCGCGAGTCAGCTCGCGGCGGGCGCCCCTGACGCTCCTGCGCGGACGCCAGCGGAAGCATGGCGCAGATCACGAACAGACCCACGGTGAAGTGTCGAACCCAACTCATTTTCGAATCCTCCCAAGTCGCGCGGCTGCGATGCGCGGCGGAACGATCGTACGCAGGAGCGGCCGCTCCGAGTGCTGCCGGATGCAAGGCGTCTGTCACAGCTAGCCCGCTTCTCTCACCAGGACCTACTGCGACCGCGCGATCTCGGTGTATGAGGCGCACTTGGACCGTACGCTCACCTCAGCCACGCTGGCAGGTCGCTCCCGCTGCGTGCAGCCAAAGGAATGCTCACCCATCGCCGCGTCACCGCTTGGCGCGGTGCCCCTTGGGCTTCGTTCGCTCCAAGCGTATGCAAGAGCCCACGCGCTGCGGTCCGGGTGAGAGGACCAAGACCTAGCGCGCCGGGCGCGCGCCTCGGCGGAGGCGCGCGCCCGGCGCTGTTTGGAACGCGGGCGCTGAGCCCCGCCCGAAAACGCGGACTACTTCCGCTTCTTCTTCTCGGCGCTCATCTTGATCTCGACCGCCGCGGACGAGCCGTCCTCAGCGACCGTGATCTTGCCGTCGGCCTTGCCGAACACTTCGTGCCAGACCTTCACCTTGTGCTCGCCCTTGGGCAGGCCTTCGATCTTGAAGCTGCCATCGGCGCCGGTGACGGCGTAGAAGTTCGAGTCCGCGACGATCAGGTGCGAGGCCATCCAGGGATGGATGTCGCACTTGATCTCGATGCGGTCTTCCTTGTCGAGCTTCTGCGACTCCTTGCCGCCGGCGGGAACGGTCTTGTTGATGGCGTCGTTCTTGCCCGGGAAGGTGTGGACGTTGTGCGACGTCTTGTCGCTGTTGAGGTACTCGACCGTGGTGCCCTTCGTGACCACAGCGATGTGCGGCGTGAAGCGGCAGTTCTTCTGATCGAGTTGGACCGGCTTCTCGGCCGCCTTCACTTCGACTCCGGCGACCTCGACGATCACGACGGCGTTGGCGATGCCGCCCTTGTCGTCGACTTGCACCGTCTCGTTCGTGGTGTCGACCGTGCCGCAGTCGGGGAACTTGGCCGCGTCGATCGCGAGCGGCTTCACTTCGGGCTTGGCGCCATCGAGGACGATCTTGCCCGTGCCGGCGCCCGTGATCGGCTTGGAGGGGGTGGTGAAGGCGACGGCGAGGCCGGTCGTCGCGACAACAGCGAACAATGTGACGTTCTTCATGGTGGTGGATCGGCGGGTGGCCGAGGTGGAGTCAAGTCGGAGCGGCCAGAGCGCGACGTCGAGAGTCTCGATGATGCTACTGGCGGATGTACATACGGTCGAAGTTGTAGAGCCACTCCAGTACGACCTGGATCTGGTCCGCGTTGGTCGAATTGGGGTAGTGCTCCTGGTACTGCGGCGGCGAGCCCGAGAAGTTCGCGGGCATGGCCGTGCCAGGGTAGATCAACGCAGGATCCGCCAACCAGTCCCGCACCCAGTCCTCGCGGAGGCGGTCGCGGGTGTGGTTGAGGTCCGGCGCCCAGCCGATCGGATCCGCCGCGGGCTGCTGACCGAGCCGGAAGTGGCATTGGAAGCAGTTGACCCCGCGCACGGCCAGGGCCTCGCCCTTGGTGAGGTGAGCCTCGTCCTTGGCGCGCCGGTCGGCCAGGTGCGCCGCCGAACGAACCGTGCTGAATTCATAGTCCGGATCCACCGCCGGCCGAGCCTGGAACTTGGTCGCCGCCAGGTGCTTGGCGATCTTGTCGAAGTTGGCCTTGGTGGCCGCGCGACCGCCGTGCTCGATCTCGACCAGCGTGTCGGTGCTCACGCCGCACTCGCGGGCGGCGTCGGCGGCAGTGAGCCCCTTGGCGAGCCGCCAGGTGCGCGTCACGTTGGCCGGCCACTCCTTGGCCGACTTGTGCGCGAAGTAGTCGGCGATCGCCTCCGCCTCGCCGTTGTCGAAGTCGAACGACGGCATGCGCACGCGGACTTGGTGGCGCAGCGGAACCACGTCCTTGAGGAACGAGAAGAACCAGTTGCGCTGCACCTTGGCGCCTTCGTCCCACAGGACCGGCGGAGCGAAGGTCCAGCGGACCTTGTCGTAGGGCTCACCCGAGTGGTCGCGCACCCGACCGTCGACGTCCGTGACGCCGAAGCCGTCGTCGGTCGCCGCGCTCTCGTAGCGGAACGCGTCGTCGCCCTCGCCGAGCGAGGGGTCGTGGACCTCGACGCCCTTGTAGTAGTAGTCCGCGACCAGGCGCACCAAGTCGCCGCCGTTCGGCGGAGTGAGCGCAACGAGCTTCTCGACCGGCACGAAGAGCTTGTCACCCGGCTTGGCGCCGATCTCAGGCTCGGCGCGCAACACACGGAAGGCGACTTCTTCGGCCTCGAATTCCTCGGCGTCCTTCTTGAGCGCCTCGAGCGAGTGGGCCGACGGAACGCTCTGCTCCTCGAAGTTGAGCACTTCCGCGGCGACCGTGCGCTGAGCTCCGCTCTCGTCCAGGTACGTGACCGTGCCCGGATCGATCATGTGGCAGGCCACGCAGTTGTTCTGCCGAACCGCGCGCATCCCCGCGTCCACAGCGCTTTGCGCCGGCGTCGGGACCATCTTCGCCAGTTGCACCTCGTCGTCGACCAAGCCGACGACGAAGGTCGTGATGGCCTGCGCCTGCTCGTCGGTGAACGCGAAGTACGGCATGCGCAGCCGCTCGGTCGGGTTCTTGATCTTCTTGCGATCGTACGAGCGGGGCGCGTGCAGCTTCTGCATCAGCCAGCCCTCGCGGTAGTTGGGGTCGAGCCCGAACTCGAAGGCGCCGGGACCGAAATCCAGCTTGTCGATCGTCTTCGAGCCCCAGTTCGTGAGCTCGGTGCCGATCGGCATCCAGTCCTTCATGCCTTCGATCTCGTGGCACGAGAAGCAGCCGTACTGGCCGACCAACTTTTCGCCGACAGCGACCTTCAGCTCGCCGATGTCGTTCCAGCGCACCTTGTCGTCGCGGCCCTCCAGGCGCGCCTCGATCACGCCGCGCCCATCGCGCGAGAACAGCCAGCGGGCCTGCTCGCCGAGCACCTCGTGCATCTGCGTGTCGGGCATCGACACGCTCTTGGCTTCCCAACCCGGCTTGACGTCGCGGAAGATCTTGTCGGGATCCTCCATGATGTACGCGGTGATGTCGGCGGCTTCCTGATCGCTGAGCCGCAGGTTCGGCATCCGCGTCTCGGACCAGTAAGCCTGGGGATTCTTGATCCAGGCGAAGAGCCATTCGGGCGTGACCTTGGTCGCCACTCCGCGCAGGTTGGGGCCGTGCTCGTTGGTGTCGCGGCGTTGGAGCGCGAGGTCCGCAGAGGGCGAGGGCTCTTCGCCGTACGGCGCCATGTTGTGGCACGCGAGGCAGCCGACCAGGCGCATCGTCTCGCGGCCGCGGTGCGCGTCGCCCGCCACCGGCAACGCCGGCATCGGCTTGACCGGCGCCCGTGATTCGAGGAACGCCGTGATCGCTGCGACCGCGGCGTCGTCCCACTCGCCGCCTTCGATCGGTCGGCCCTGGCCGTACTTCGAGATCGCGACGGTTTCACCCTTGGCGTAGTTCTCCAAGTGGAAGAACTGCGGCATCCAGGTCGTCGGGCGGAACTCCTTGGGATTGGCGATCCACGAGGCGATGAACTCGCTCGACAGCTTGGCGCGCAAGTTCGTGAGCGTGGGCCCCGGGCGACGCTTGGTCGGGAACCAGTCGATCTTGTGGCACGAATAGCAGCCGTAGCGCTCGACCAGTTCGTAGCCGCGGCTGACCACCGGCGCGTCGGCCGAGATCAGGTCCATCGAGGTCTTGTGGCACTGCACGCAGGAGGCCTCGGTGAAGTTCGAGGCCAGCATCGGGTAGTCCCAGTGATGCTGCTTGTGCCAGTGCAGATCGTCCGCCCATGCGGCGGCTTGGTCCTTGTCCGACGGGCGGTGGTCGGCGCGAATGAAGTCCAGCGCCTCGCCCGAACCGCGGTGGCAGATCGTGCAACCGAACTGGTTCACCGGATGCGGCGACTTGTTCGTGACGAACAGGTCGAGTCTGGGGTGCGACGTGTGCGGCTGCGGTTCGGCTTCGAAGCCCGCGCGCTCCGCGCCGAGGTGGCACGTCTGGCACATGTCGATGCGCTTCTTCTTCGTGAAGTTGAGCTCGAAGGTCAGCCGGTCGAGCACGACCTTCTTGACCATCAGCGAGGGCTTCACGAAGTCCAGACCCGGCGCGTCGCGAATCACGTCGGCGAGCTTCTCGGGGCCGCTCATCGCGGCGGGATCGAGTTGAGCGAGTCGCCCTCTCACGCGCGCGAGGTCACGCGTCCCGGCGGCCAGAGAGGCCTGCGCGTCGAACACCACGCGGGTCAGGTTGTTGACCTTGGACTCGATCTCGTTCTTCTTGAGCTGGAGCGCTTCCTGCACGCCCTTGGCGTCGTTGAGCGCCTTCTCCGAGGCGTCCATCAGCTCCTTCTTGTGCGTCAGGTCGCCGAGCTTGCGGCGCTCCTCCTCGATGATGTAGCGGTCCCAGTTGAAGGCCGAGATCTTCTTCTTGGTGGCCTCGACGGCGTTCCACAGGTCGCCGTTCGCCAAGCGCAGCTCTTCCTTGGCGGCCGCGAGTTCGCTCTCGCGTGACGTGAGCGCCGTCTCCGCAGCGGCGACTTGCTCCTTCAAGCGCGCCTCCGCCTCGATGGCGCCGGCCTGGGTGAGCAGCTCCTCCTCCTGGCGGACCTTCTTGAGTTCGATCTGCTCGAACTCGCGCTGGTAGTGCTTCCAGGGACGGTTCCAGTCGTCGATGACCATCCAGACCAGCGAGGCGAACAACGCCACGCTGGAGACCAGGAACCACTTGTTCAGCGCCGGGACGCTGTAGTGCGTGTCGCCGCGATCAGCCATGCTTCACTCCGTACCTGCTCGTCGCTCGCCTGCGTTCCTGCTGTCCAACCACCGCTTGACCCATCGCCGACGAAAAGCCGATCGTCGGCATCACACGTTGAAGAAGTACTCGGGCATGCCGATGAAGTACTTCAGGTTGACCGTCCAGCGCAGGCCCATCTTGATCGGGATCAGGACGAACCACAGGAACAGGTGCATGAACACGTTGAAGCGGATCATGCCCATGTCCGCGACCATCTTGCGCATCACCGTCTTGCCCAGCAGCGGCGGCAGCACGAGGAAGTAGCCCACCATCAACACGATGCCGGGGGCCTCGCGCACGAACGGATCGATGGGACGCGGCTTGTCGAGCATGTCGACCCACACCCACGTGGCGAGGTCGACGTTGACCATCGGCTCGAGCTTGTGCAGGTCCCAGTACTCGAAGGGTCCGAAGAACGACCAGTTCGGCCCGCGGAGGAACGTTCCGAGGATCACGAACGACACCCAGAACAAAAGGAACCCGACCCAGAAGAACGAGATCGCGAAGGGCCGCTCCTCGAACGTGTAGTAGCCGTTGCCCTTGGGGTTGGTGTCGATGTACGGGATCGCGCACAGGCCGACGATGATGAAGCTCGGCAGGATCACGCCCGCGATCCAGGGATCGAAGTACACCAGCAGTTCCTGCAGACCGAGGAAGTACCAAGGCGCCTTCGACGGGTTGGGCGTGCGCGCGGTCGCAGCGGGCTCTTCGATCGGCGCGGTGATCAGGATCGACCACACGAGCATCGCCGCCGTGAACAGCACGATGCAGATCAACTCGCTGTAGACGAGGTCCGGCCAGGTGAAGACCTTCTGCTTGGCCAGCTCGCCCTCGAGCGTCGGCTCCCCGCGCTTGGTGCGCTCGTCGTTGATGACGGCGCGGCGCAGCGAGAGCCAGGAGAAGAACACGACCGTCGCGAACAGGATGATGATCGGGACGTTGTCGGGCTTGGTGATGATCGAGTTGAAGTTCGGGTCCTGGAACGCGAACACGAAGAACGCGGTCGAGAACACGAAGAAGGCCGTGACCACCCAGACCTTCGCGAAGAAGCGTCGGAAGTACAGCACGCCGATCAGCGCCAGGATCGAAGCCACGCTGTAGCGCGTGGGCTCCGTCAGCCAGTTGGCGGCGTGCTTGATCGCCGCGGCGACGGGACCGTCGTCGACCGGGCCGCCGCCGCCGCCGGCGAGGGGCGCCGCCAGCGTCGCGGGCAACATCGAGGCCAGTGTGGAGAGCATCGCTAGAGCGGTCGGTTCGAAGTGGACTGGGTCGGACCGGGTTGGGGTTGGCGCCGGGTTCGTTCGGCCGCGCGCGAGCGCGGCGCACGAAGCGTCGGAACCGGGTGGAGTTGAGCTGGCCGCGGATCAGGCCGAGGAACGGACCTAGAGCGGCCCGGAGATGCCGCCGTCCTTGCGGACGCGCCAGAAGTGGACCGCCATCAAGGTCGCCGCGATGAGCGGGAATCCGACGCAGTGCAGCACGTAGAAGCGCAGCAAGGCGCCCTCGCCCACGAAGCGTCCGGCGAGCAGACCGAAGCGCACGTCGTCGCCGGCGTGGATGAAGTCGATGCCGCCGAAACTCAGCGCCGACGCGAGCGGACCCTCGTGACCGAGCAGCGGGGTCGCGCGCGCCATGTTGGTGCCGACGGTGATGGCCCAGACCGCGAGCTGGTCCCACGGCAGCAGGTAGCCGGTGAAGGACAGCAGCAGGGTCAGGACGAGCAGGATCACGCCGACATTCCAGTTGAACTCGCGCGGCGGTTTGTACGAGCCGGTGAGGAACACGCGGTACATGTGCAGCCACACCGAGATCACCATCAAGTGCGCGCCCCAGCGGTGCATCTCGCGCATCACGCCGATCGGCACGTGCTCGCGCAGGGCGAAGATGTCCTCGTACGCCCGGTCCGCCGTCGGCCGGTAATAGAACATCAGCAGCAGGCCGGTCAGCGTCAGGATCAGGAACAGGAAGAACGTCAGTCCCCCCATGCACCAGGTGTACGACAGGCGGATGCCGCTGCGGCGCACCTTGACCGGATGCAGGTGCAAGAAGACGTTCGAGAGCACCGCCAGCGTGCGGTTGCGCGGCGTGTCCGGGTAGCCGTGTCGGAAGACGGACTTCCAGATCTGCGACTCGCGGACGTACTTGAAGAGCTTCTGCATGGACGGGTGGGACGCGCGGCGCTGCTAGACGGCGGTGCGACGGGGGAACGACGAGTGCGCGGGGGCGGCGCGAGGCGTGTTGGAGCGAGGCGTGAAGGAACTAGGCGTAGAAGAGGTAGGCGCCATCCAGCGACCACTGCCCCTTCTCCTCTTGGAACTTCGTGTTCTTGTCGACGAGGATCTGCCCGTCTTCGGCCAGCGCGATCTTGTAGCGCTCGAGCGGCCGCGGAGCGGGACCTTCGACGTTGATGCCCGTCTTCACGAAGCCGCTGCCGTGGCAGGGGCACTTGAACTTCTCGTCCGCCGCGAGCCAGTTGGGCGTGCAGCCCAGGTGCGTGCAGACCGTCGAGAGCGCGTAGAACCCGGTCGGTTCGCGCACGATCCACACGCCGTACGCCGCCTTGAAGCGCTCGTCCACCGCGCCGACGGCGAACTCGGACGGGATGCCGATCTTGAACTCCTGCGGCGGCTCGTAGAGCACGTTGGGCATCAGGAAGCGCACCACGGCGCCGAGTCCGGCGGCGGTGGCGGCCGAGAAGACCGCCCAGCCCAGGCCCAGCACGGAGAAGAATCCGCGCCGGGACAGGTCGCCGCGGAGCGGCGCCGTCTTGAGCGGCGGCACGGAGTTCGAGGGTTCCGACGGACGGTCCGACTTGTCGTCAGCCACGGTGTTGCAAAGGGGGTCGCGCTCGCGGACGGGAGGGACGCCGGCGCCACGTGCGTGACGCCCGTGGATCGCCCGTGGCCCGGATCCGCCAGGGTGGAGTTGGGGAGACCGAGAGGATGGTGAAAGCGCCGCGAGAAGGCAAGCCCCAGGACAGCGTGGCGCCACGGGGAGCGCGCGCTTCGACGCCGCTCCGACTTCGTGGGTGCTCGGGTCCCGCGGGAGCGCTCAACGCGTCCCGACCGCCCGAAGCGCCGCTTCGCGCACCAGCGAGTCGGCATCTTCGGCCGCAACGCGCGCCAGAAGCTCCCGATCCTCGGAGCGCGCCAGCCGCGCCAGCCCCTCGACCGCCTTGACCCGTGCGTCGCGCACGTACTGCGGCGCCGCGAACTTCTTCGCGTCGCTCGCGCGAGCGCGCTCGTAACTGGCCAGGTCGACAAGTTCGATCAACACGCGAGCGGCGCGCGCGTCACCCAGGTGCGAGAGCGAGATCGCCGCTTGGCCGCGGGTCTCGAGCGCCGGGTCATCGAGCAACCCGGCGAGCGCGTCGTTGGTCCGCGGCCCGGGCAGGTGCTGGAGCACGCCGATCACCGCCTGGCGAATCAGCGGATCGTCGTCGTGGAGGTACGGCAGGACGATCTCGGCCGCGCGCGGATCGTCGAGCCAGGTCAGTCCGACCATCGCGTACAGCCGCAGTTGCCCGTCGCGGTCGGCGGTGTCGACTCCGGAGACCGCCGCGCGCAGCTTGTGCAACGTGCCTGCGTATTCGGGATTGGCGGCGGCGGCCGAGGGCAGCGCCAGGATCGACTGCAGCTTCTCCAGCGCGCCCGGCAACTTGTAGCTGGCCGCCAGTTGGGCGACGGCCAGTCGTTTGTGGCCCTCGAGCGGATCGGCCCCGATCGACTCCCACGCGGACTCGAGCTTGGCTTCGAAATCCGCGGGGACGGGCCAGGGTGCGGGCTCGCCCGCTTGGAGCGCGCGGCGATTGGCCTCGGCCTGGAGCACGAGGCTCATGGCCGCCTGCTTGCTCTCGTTCGATCCGCCGACCGACAGGCGCTCGAGGTTCTCCGCGACGCTGGCCTCGCGGCCGCTCACGGCGCCGAAGAACACGAACACCCCGACCAGGACGCCGACGACCATGAACGGCACGACCACCAGCGGCACGAACAGGTTGCGGTAAGGCGACTCCCCGCCCGGCGTCTGCTGCGGCTGGGCCGGATCGGGGTCGGACACTTCAATCGAACGGTCGCTCACGTTGGCGGGATCTCGCGCTCTAGGAAACAGGGAAGTCGCTCAGGCGCGCGAGCTGCGGGAGCTCACCGACCAGAGGTCGAACATAGTCGAGGAAGGCCGGGGACACATCGTTGTCGCCGCGGATCAAGTCGGCCTCCATGGGCCGCGTTTCGCGCGCCACGGAGCGCAGTTCGACGCGTTCGTAGCGCACGGAATAGGGCGCGTTCGAGTTGCGCAGCAGCGCGATCGAGCCGTTCAGGTGCTCGCCGCCGGTCGCGGCGCGCACGGCCGCGCGCCCCGCCTCACGCGCCTCGCGCGCATCGACCTCCGAGGCCGCGCCGGGGAAGGAGCGCTGTGCGTAACCGAAGGTGTCCGCGCGCACCCGCAGCTTGTCGCCCAGGTGCGCCTTGAGCGTCGCCGAAAGGCGATCACCCAGCGCGCCGCTGCCGGAGAGCTGCACGTTGCCGTGCGAGTCGACCTCGTTCGAAGCCGCGATCAACTCGCCGCGCTCGTTGTGGATGCCCTCGGAAATCGCGCAGATGCAGCGCCCCAGCCGCGCCTGCACCGCGGCGACATCGGCGACGAAGCGCTCGACGGAGAAGTTGCGCTCGGGCAGGTAGATCAGGTGCGGGCCGTCGTCCGCGTGCTGGCGCGCGAGAGCGCTGGCCGCGGTGAGCCAGCCCGCGTTGCGCCCCATCACGACGTTGAGCTTCACGCCCGGCAGGCTGCGCACGTCGACGTTGTCGCCGAGGAAACTCAGCGCCACGTAGCGCGCCGCCGACCCGTAGCCAGGGCAGTGGTCGGTGACGCGCAGGTCGTTGTCGATCGTCTTGGGCACGTGGAACAGCGCGAGCTCGTAGCCCTTGGCCACGGCCAGTTCGTTCAGGATGTGCGCCGTCTCGGCGGAGTCGTTCCCGCCGATGTAGAAGAAGTAGCGCACGTTGCGCCGGGCGAAGACCTCCAGCGCCCGCTCGCACTCCTCGCGCGTCGGCTTCTTGCGGACCGAACGGAGCGCGGCGCCCGGCGTCTGGGCGACGGCCTCGAGCGTGGCCTTCGATTCACGCCCCAGATCGATGAAGCGCTCTTCGAGCACGCCCTTCACGCCGTGCAGCGCGCCCCACACGGCGCCCACGCCGGGAGCGCCGATCGCGGCCTCGACGACGCCCACGAGCGACTGGTTGATGACATGCGTCGGCCCGCCCGACTGTCCGATGACGACGTTTCCGCGAACTGCACCCAAGACTGCCTCCTGCCCCACGCGACCACGGGGGCGGAAGACCCTAGCGCCCACCCCGCGGGCCTCCAAGCCAGCCGATCGGCGCACTTGCGCTGCCCGGCGCGACTGCTAGACTCCCCGCCCCTTTGAGCGACCGAGCGGTTCACCCGACCGGAAGCTCCAAGCCGCGCGTGGCCTCGCCAACGTCTGACCAGGGCCGCGCGTCAGCCTCCGATCAGGGTGCCCTCGTGGCGGAATTGGCAGACGCACCAGCTTGAGGTGCTGGCGGGTAACACCGTGGTGGTTCGAATCCACTCGAGGGCACCACCTTCCGCGTAGCGCAGCGGAGCGGCAGAGCCGACGTTCTCGCCCTACACGTCGAACCACCACGCGCGCGCGCGTGCGGCGGCAAGCGCCGCCCGCTGGATCCCCTGCCGACGACGCCAAGGCGTCGTCAGCCCTCTGCGCGCCGAGCGCGCAGAGTCGGGGCTTACCGGTTCGAATCCACTCGAGGGCACCACCTTCCGCGTAGCGCGACGGAGCGGCAGAGCCGACGTTCTCGCCCTACACGTCGAACCACCACGCGCGCGCGCGTGCGGCGGCAAGCGCCGCCCGCGGGATCCCCTGCCGACGACGCCAAGGCGTCGTCAGCCCTCTGTGAGCCGAGCGCTCACTTCTCGAGCGGGACAATCGCCGAAAGCGACAGATCGATCGCCTTGGGGTCGAGCGTCACGGTGAGCAATGCGCCCGAACACGCTTCGAGGTAGCTGATGCGACGCTCCATGGCCGCCTTCATCGCCGGAACCTGCTCACGCAGGAGGCGGCTTTCGAGTTCGAGCAGCTTGGGCGCGACCAACGCGTCCACCTGCGCCTGGGTCGAAGCGTCGAGTTGCCCGATCTCCTTGCCGGGGAAGCTCTCGCGCAGCACCTGCGTCTCGAGCGTGCGCCGTTCGCGGTCCCAGTTGATGCGCGATTTCACCTCGTCGAGCGCGTTCTCTTCCGCGACGCGCCGCAGCAGCGGCGCCGTGGCGCGCGGGTTGAACCACGCGAACAGGTTCGCCGAGGAACGCCCCTCCGAGGCCACCTGCGCGAAGTCGGGGCGCTCGGAGAGCCGCTTGACGTTCTCGCCCCGGTTGAAGCGCTTGAGCAGGTCGGAGAGCAGCGCGTAGGTGTTGGTGATGAAGTACATGTCGCCGTTGCGCGACACGGCGATGTGCCCGGTGCCTTCGATCATCGGCGCCCAGAACTCCCACACTTCGTTGCCGCCGGCGAGCACGTTGGTGTAGACGGCGCGCTGACCGGTGCGGCCGCGCAGTCCGAAGCGCGCCTGGTTGTCGCTCACCAGTTGCTGCAGCTGCTGGATGCGGCGGTGCGCCTTGTCGGTGTTCTCGGTCCACAGTACGACGGCGATCGCGGGCGTGGGCCGACCGTTGTTCGGCGGGTCCTTCTCGGTGTTGTAGGGATAGTCGTTGTCGCGCACGATCAGGCCGATGCGCCCCTTGAACAGCGCGTCGAGTTCATCGATCAACGCCGGCGTGCCCGTGAATTGCCCCGTGCCGCGCAGCGCTTCGTCGAGCAGCTGGCGCGTCGCCGCATCGAGCGACTGGTAGAGCTCGTTCAGGAACTCGCCGAGATCCACTTCGATGTGCGCGCAGGCGTGCGCATCGGCAGGCGTGATGAAGGCCAGATCGCGCTGGATCTGCGCCACGTCGCGGCCGCGGATGCGGTACAGGCTCTTCTGCACGGGCGTCATGACCTCGCCCGACAAGTCGGCGTGCGCGTGCATCACGATCCCAGAGTCGAAGCCGACCACGCCGCTCACCAGGCGCAGCGACTCGAGCTGGAACAGGCGCGCCGCCAAGCGCGGCCCGAGGTCGAACGCATCCTTGGGAGGCCACGCGCCGGAGAGGCCCAAGCGCTCCATCGCCGTACGCCAGTCGATGCTGAATTCGATGTCGTCGCCGCGCACCGTGCGGCGTTGATTCTGGATGTAGTCGTTGTAGCGCGCGCTCAGGCCGAACGATTCCTGCGCGCCGCGCGCGTTGAGGTCCAACGCCTTGGCCACGAGCTCGCGCGAAGAACCGGCGACGATCACGTCCGCGATGCGCACGAGATGGATTGGCTTGGCGAGGCGGCCACCGCTGAGCGTGGTGACGCCTTCGGACTCTTCGACGCTCAGGCCCTGCTTGTCGAGGCCGAGCAGTCCCGGGAAGCGCAACGCGGATACGGCCAGCTTCCCCATCCAGTTGGCGCGCGCGTACAGCGCCCAGTCGGCCGCTTCGAGTGTGGCGCCTTTGAGGTAACCCGCGATCGCGGTGTCGCGCTCCGCCAGCGCTGCGAGCACGTCGATCGGCAAGGCCTCGAGTTCCGTCTTCACGCGCGCGAGGTTCGCGTCGAGCGCGTACTGCTGGTCGAGTTCGGCGTACTCCGGCGACGCGGTCCAGGTCTGCCAGGCGGCGTTCTGGTCGAGTTGATCCTGCACGACCAAGCGCGGCGGCGCGGCGAACGCCGAGCGCAGGCGCGCCTTGGCCAAGAAGAAGTCGACGTCGCGCGGGGCCAGCGTGGCGACGTCCGCCGGGTAATCGCTCTCCGTCGGACTGAAGAAGAAGGTCGAGAAGGCGAAGTAGCCGGCAAAGGCCAGCACGCCCAGAACGATCAGCGAGATGCGGAGGAAACGGGAGCGGATCGCCATGGGGTCGAGTCGTGGGGCGGTTGGGAACGGGACGGTAGGTTGACCCGCGGAGAGCGCACTTTCCACCCGCGCGGCTCGGACGCCGCTGCGAGCGCAGTCTTCCCCCTCGCGCGCGTCGCCGACGCGGAACTCCCTTCCGCTCTCCGCTCCGCCGGCGAGGGTCGCGACCGGGCTCCCGCGAAAAATCCCGATCCGTGCGGTAGCTTTTGCGGTTCCCCATGAGCCTCTCGAAACGTGCGCAGTCGATCTCCCTGTCGGTCACCCTGGCCCTGGACGCTCGCGCCAAGGCGCTCGTCGACGCCGGCCGCGACGTGATCAACATGTCGGTCGGCGAGCCCGACTTTCCCGCGCCGCAAGCCGTGCAGGACGCCGCGTGTGCGAAGGTTCGCTCTGGAGACGTCAAGTACACGCCGGCCGCGGGTACGCGCGCACTGCGCAAGGCGGTGGCCGATCACGTCGGCGCCGTGCGCGGCGTGAAGTACGCGCCGGAGGAAGTGTGCATCTGCCACAGCACCAAACACGCGCTCAGCGGCGCCGTGCTCACGCTCGTCGACCCCGGCGACGAAGTGCTGCTGCTGCTCCCCGCGTGGGTCAGCTATGTCGAGATCGTGCGCATCGCGGGCGGCGTTCCGGTGGAGGTTCCTTCGCGGACCGACTGCGGTCCCGACTTCGCAGCGATCGAACGCGCGATCACGCCCAAGACCAAGTGCGTGCTGCTCAACAGTCCGAGCAATCCGACTGGCTACGTGTGGACGAAGGAAGAAGTGCGCCAGCTCTCGGAGTTGTGCGAGCGCCGCGGGCTGTGGCTGCTGTCGGACGAGATCTACCAGCGCTTGGTGTACGAAGGCGAGAGCTTCGCCAGCCCGGTCAGCTTGAGCCCCGCGATCCGCGCGCGCACCGTGATCCTGGACGGCGCGAGCAAGTCGTACGCGATGACCGGCTATCGCATCGGCTTCGCCGCGGGGCCGCGCGAAGTGATCAGCGGCATCGAACGCCTGCACTCGCACTTGACCGGGGCGCCCAACGCCGTGTCGCAGGAGGGTTACCTCGCGGCGCTCACGAACGGCGAACCGCCCGAGGTCGCGAAGATGGCCGCGGAGTTCGACGCGCGCCGGCGCGTGCTCGTCGACGCGCTCCGCGAACTGGGCCTCCAGACGCCGTGGCCGCGCGGCGCCTTCTACGCCTTCCCCGACGTGCGGGCCTACCTCGACGAACGCGGGACGCGAGGCTTCTGCGAGGACCTTCTCGAGAAGCACAACCTCGCGCTCGTGCCGGGCACGGCGTTCGGAGTCGACACGCACGTGCGCCTCTCGTACGCGCTGGCGCTGCCCAAGATCCAGGGCGCCATGGCGCGGCTGGGCGACTTCTTGCGCCAGCATCCGCGCCGCGCCCACGCGTTGGCTGCGGCGCGCTCCTGATTCGCCGCGCTAGCGCGGCGGAAACACCTGCAGCACGACGGCGCCGCCGCCGTCGAGAACGTCGATGGCGCGCTCCGTCCGGCGCAGGATGCGGCCCGTCGGCAACACGCGCACGTCCAAGTCGGACACTTCGTGAGCACCCAGCGCCGTGCTCGAACGTGTGTGCAGATCGACCAGACTCGCCTGCGCGCCGATCCCCACGAGGACGTAGCGGCTGCCTTGCCCCTCGAGCCAGGTGGCGCTCACGCGCTCGCCCTCCCAACTCGGCATGAGCAGTTCGCCGCTGTCGCTGGAGCGAGCGCTGTAGCTGATGCGGCCATCGGCGCGCTCGCTGGTGAGCAGCTTCTGGCCATCGGGCGAAAGGCGGAACAAGGCCAGGGCCTGCGACTCGAGCAGCACCTGTTCGCGCACGACATCGAGCAGCTCGTGCCGCAGCAGCCAACGCTGCTCGCCGCGGCGCCGCAGCTCGAACGCGATCCCCGGCCGGGGGCTGATCTCGACGTCGAACAACGAGTGCGTGACCAGCTGCAGCACCGCGCCCGTGCCGCGCCGTTCGATGCGCTCCACGTAGCCGCCCTGCGCGCGCCGCGTCTGCGTGCGCAGCGCCCAACTCGGCGTGTCGGTGGCAAACGGCGTGCGTGGCAGATCGGCGAGTGAGCCCTCGCGCGCGACATCGCCGCTCTCGACCTCCAGCCAGCGCACGCGCGGCGCATGCGAGGAGCGGTCGATGTAGACCAGGCGACCGTCCGCATCCCACGGCTGCGGTGCAAGCGCGCCCTCGGCGATCCAGCTGCGCTCGCCGCTCTCCAGCGAGACGAGGTACAGGGACTGCGCGCCGGCGACGCGTTCGAAGTCGAGCCCGAACACGAGCCAGCGGCCGTCGGCGGAGGGTTCGCACTGCACCAGCAACGCGAGCGGATCGCTCGGGTCCACCGGCGCAGGAAGCTCCTCGTCCGCACGAGCGGGCGTGCTGCGCGGCTCGCTCGCCGTGTCATCCCAGGCGCGCCGCGCAACCACCCCGGCCAGCAACAAGGCCGCCGCTCCCGCCGCGATCAGCGCCGCGCGTTGGCGGCCCGAGCCCACGGCTCAGCGCTCCGTCTGCGCCGTCGGAAGGGCCGCGTCGAAAAGCACGCGCACTTCGCTCAACTCAGCGTCGAGCAGCACGAGTTGTTGCTCCACCTGCGCGATCACCTGCCCGTCGGAGAGCATGCGGAACCTCTGCCAGGCGCCCGCGTCGTGGGTTGCCCCCAGCAGCGTGTCGACCAGTCGGCGTTGACCCGCTTGTTCGATCGTGAGGAAGCGCGAACCGCCGCCCGGCGCCCACTCGACGGAGTCGCCCAGCCACGGCCCGGCGATGAGCGCGCCGCTCTGCGCGTCGACGACGCGCACGCGACTGTCGATTCCCTGCTCGTGCACCGCGACGGCGCGGCCGTCCTCGGACCAGGTCCAGTCCGTGAGTCCACGACCGTCGGCGACCAGCGTCTGCTCGGCCGCGGAGCTCAACTCGCGGCGCACGAGCCGCAGTTGATCCCCCACGCGACGCGAGTAGAGCACTACTCCCGGGAGAGAACTGACGGCCAGTTCCACGTCGCGCTTGGCGTCGAGTTCGAACTTCAAGCGCTCTGCGGGCCACTCGACGCGCCGCGCCGTCGTGATCTGGCCGACGCGGCGCTGCTCGACCCGCGCCCAACCGTGCTCGAGCGGCGTCTCGAGCTCGGCGCGGATGCGTGAGCGGTCGCGCGTGCCCTCCAGCACCGCGCCGCTGCGCGGATCCGCCCAGGTGAGCAGCGGCGTGCCGCGTTCGCTGTCGAGCGTGAAGATGCGCATGCGATTGCGCGCGTCGAACGCAATCTGCGGCGCGGCGCGCTCGACTTCGTTCAGTTCGCGCACGCCTCCGTCGTCGACCGCGATCACCCACGCGTCGTACTGCTCCTGCCGTCCGCGCGCTGCGCTGACGGCCAGCCACTCGCCATCCGGCGAGACGCTCCAATCGAGAACCGGCAACGCGTTCGCGCCTCCCCCGGCGCTGCCCGTGCCGCCGAAACTGCACAGCCCAAGGCACAACACAGCCCCCAACGCCGACGCGCCGAGCGCGCGGCGTCCCTCTGCGGACGAATCGATCATGGTGTTTGTCTTCCCCGCCACCGTGATCGAACGCGCCGCACGCGCATCTTGATGCAATCTGCAAGCTCACGCGGCCGCGCTGGCGACCCGCGGACGGCGCGCGCAGCCTTTGCCGAGAAGCTCCTCGTTCACGGCGCGGGCGAGACAGAACCCCGCGAGGTCTACGCGGCTTGCTGCGCGCACACAGCAGCGCTTGCGCGGCTGCGTGGGCCACACACGCGCCCTCGCAGCGATCGACGATCGGCCCTTGCTACTTGGGTCGAACGCCGCGGTACGTGTCCCACCGACCGCGCGTGTGCACCGCTTCGACGCGCAGCCCCGCCGCCGCGATCGCCGCGAGCGTCGTCTCGCGCTTGTGCATCACGCAGCCGCTGAACGCGAACCAGCCGCCGCGTCGCAGACGCCCGGCCATGTCCGCGGCGTGCGCGGCGATCAGGTCGGCGAAGATGTTCGCGAGCACTCCATCGAACTCGCGCTCGCTGTCGTGCAAACACTCGAAAGCGCCGACGCGAAACTCGCAACGCTGCGCCACGCCGTTGCGCTCCGCGAGATCGAGCGCGTACGGAATCGCGTTCGGATCGATGTCGAAGCCGATGGCCCGCTCCGCGCCGCGCAGCGCGGCGGCCACGCACAACACGCCGCTTCCCGTGCCCGCGTCGAGAACCCGCTGCCCCGGCAGCACGCGCTCGCTCACGGCGCGCAGGCAGGCGCGCGTCGTGGCGTGTCGACCGGTTCCGAACGCGCCGCCCGGCTCGAGCAGCAACTGCAGGTCGCCCGCACGCAACTTGCCCTTCCAGTCATAGGGCGTGATGGCGAACGCGCCGATGCGCACGGCCTTCCAGCTCTTGCGCCAGGAGTTGGCGTAGTCCTCCGGCGGAAGTCGGCGGAAGCGCAACTCGAGCCCGGAGAGTTCGTCCGCGCCGGTCGAAGCGGCCAGCTCCGCGATCCGGCCCGCGACCCGGGCGCGCAGTTCCGGCCCGTCGTCGCTCTCGATCACGAACGTCCGTACCCAGTCCCACCCCGCGGGCGGTTCCGCCGTCGCCAGGGATGCTCGGCCGAAGGCCACCGACGTGCACGGGCCGAGCGCAAAGGCATCGGCGATCAACTCGTGCCACTCCACGGGCGCGAGAACACTGATTTCGATCCAGGCAGGCAGCATGCGGACAGGTCGCGCGCACCGGGTGCGGGAAGGGATTTCTGACTACAGTCGGAGCGCCAGCCTTTATGAGGACTTGACCGCGCGCGGCTGGAATGCTGCGGCAATCGAAAGAAGCGGTCAACCCTGGCGTGCGGCCGCAGTCTCACAGCCCCCAATCCAAGCATGAGCAAGCGCGAGAAAATCGTCGTCATCGAAGACGAAGCCGACATCCTCGAAGTGCTGCAGTACAACCTCAAGCGTGAGGGCTACACCGTGGTGCCGAGCCGCGACGGCGAGGACGGTCTGGCCAGCGTGCGGCGCGAGAACCCCGATCTCGTCCTGTTGGACCTGATGCTGCCCGGCCTCGACGGACTCGAGGTGTGCAAGCGGCTGCAAGCCGATCCTGTCACCGCCAACGTGCCGGTGATCATGGTCACGGCGAAGGGCGAAGAATCGGACGTGGTCAGCGGCCTGCAGATCGGCGCGGACGACTACGTCACCAAGCCCTTCTCCCCCAAGGAACTGCTGGCGCGCGTGAAGGCGGTGCTGCGCCGCGGCCCGGTGCGCGAGCAGCGCGCGATCGGCGACCGCGTGGTGCGCGACGGCCTGGTCATCGACGCCACCAAGCACACGGTGATCGTCGACGGCGAACCGGCGACCTTCACGGCGACGGAGATGCGTCTGGTGCACTTCCTCGCCTCGCACCCCGGCCGCGTGTTCACGCGCGATCAGCTCCTGTCGCGCGCCATCGGCGACCACGCCGTCGTCATCGACCGCAACATCGACGTGCACATCGGCGCGATCCGGCGCAAGCTCGGCCCCTACCGCGAGTTGATCGAGACGATCCGCGGCATCGGCTACCGCTTCAAGGACGCCGCGACGACCTGAGCGCGTCCCGCGCGGCGCGGCTCGAAATGAGCCCGCGCCGACGCGCCGTCCCCTGCGAACCTCATCGAAAACGGGCGCGCGCAGTCCCGCCGAGGCGGACGACTGCGCGCGCTTGTCGCTTGGCGCGGCCGGGCGAATCCGCCCGCGCACCTCGCGAAGCTGCGGCTCAACCGCGCTCGACGTCCCAGACCTGCGCGCCGAAGTGATCCCACGGAATGCGGCCCTCGTCGCACTGCTCGTCGGTGGAGAACTGCACGTCGACGAAGTAGATGATCGTCGAGAGCTGCGCCGTGCGCAGGTTCTTGCAGCCGTGCGCGACCCCCGGCGGGATGCGCACGAGCCGCGAGTTTCCGTCGCCCAGCACGATGCGCATCACCTGGCCTTCGGTCGGCGAGCCGGCGCGCACGTCGGCGAGCACCAGGAGGATCTTGTCGGTCGGCGGCACGAACCAGACGTCAGTCTGACGCTTGTGGAGGTGGAACGCCTTGATCGCGAGCGGCTCCATCGTGCTGTAGTTGATCTGGCGCGCGACGAAGCCGGGGAGTTGTTGGTGCGTACCGTCGCTGAGGCGCCCCAGCTCGGTCATCGAACCGCCGTCGTCGTTGAAGCGCTTGAGCTCGACGATTTCGAGGCCTTCGATGCGTTTGCGCGGGCGGTAGTCCTGAACGGCGTAGCGCTGGTTGGCGGCTGCGTTGAACTGCGTCATGGGCGAAGTCGGTTCGGGGGGTGCGATGGAACGTGCGAGGCGCGGAGAGCATCCGCGCGATCGAGTTTCGACGCAAGCACCATCGCAAGCTTGAGCGGCGCTCGGGTTCAGGGGCGCCGCTCGGCCCTGTGGACCGACGCTCGATCCTGAGCACCGGGAAGCGTTGTCGCTGGCGAGCTCGCTGCGCCGCCGAGGCCTCGCCGCAGCGCTGCGCAGCGACGCGCAACGAAGCCTCTCGCGGCTGGGGCGGACGAGGGGCCACGCTGTTCGACGGTCGGCAGCCACGCGAACGCGCCGGGAGAGCGGCGCTCCGCACAAGCCGCGGGCTTCGCGCGGCCTTCGGATGCCGGCGCCAAGGAGCTGCGCTAGATTCCCTCTCAGCTCATGTTGCTCCGTGCACTCAGCCTGCTGATCCTGGCCTTGCCCGTGGGCGACGCCTGCACGCAGTGCCGCGTCGACGCGCGCCGCACGAGCCTGTGCGCCGCGCACCTCGACGAGGAGACGAGCACGCTGCGCGAGGAACGCTCGGTCATGGCGCGCTCTTCGGTCGCGAGCGAGCGGACGAGCGCTCTGGAGCGCGTCGCACGCCTGACGAGCGCGCACACCAACGCCCCATCGCCGAACGTCGCGCGTTTTCTCGCCGACGGCCTGCACGACAGCTCGCTCGATGTGCGCCGGCGCGCGCTCGCGCTGCTCGTCGACGGGCAGCATCGCGAAGAGACGGTGCGCGGCTTGATCGACGGCTGGCGGGCTGCGCTGCGGCTGTGGAAGGACGTCGACACGCGCCTGGCGCAGCTTGCGGCCGAAGCGCCGAAACAAGCCGCGACGTTCGACCTGCAGCAGGTGTCCGACACGACGGCCTACCTCGAGGCGTTGCTCGCGGCGCTCGGCGAGGTGCACGACGAACGCGCCTACCGCGAGTTGCTCAACGTGTTCAAGTGGCCCCTGGAGCGCACGCCGGGACGCTTCTACGTCGCCGCTACGCACGCGGTGCTCGCGGTCGAGTCCCGCAAGGGCGTCGAGTGCGTGCTCGAATTCGCGCTCACGCTGGAAAGCGAACTGGCCGCACAACGAGTCGCGCCGCGCTTCGCCGCGAAGGAAGGCCTCGCCGCTTCGCTCGCTCGTCCCCTCGACAACGCCACGTCGGCGCACGTCGAGGCCACGCTCGAAGCGCTCGCGCACTTCGCCGAGCGACGCAAGCTCGGTGCGCCCGCGCCCAAATTGGGCTCGGCGGCCCAATGGCGCACATGGTTCAAGGGCGCGAAGGATCAACTGACCGAGCGCATGACGCTGCTCGAGTGATCCTCCAGCTCACCACAGCCAGTGCGCGCCGGGGCGCACCACCGCGCCCGTGATGCGCTTGCCGCGCAAGCCGTCGACCAAACCCGCGGCCTTGGCGAGCGCGGCGCGCAGCCGCCCGCAGCAAAATCCGTCGACGAACAGCAGCGGCAATGTGGCGACGTCGTAGAGCAGGAAACGGCCCCACTCGCGCGGTCCGGCGTAGCGCCGCAGGAACCAGATCGAGTTGACCGCCATCATGTACTTGCGCCGCGGGTTGTAGCCGCCGCCGGTCGAGGTCGAAGGCGCGTGGAACGCCGCCACCGAGCCGACCACGCGCGAGCGCCAGCCCGCGCGCGAGAGCCGCAGCCCCAGGTCGACGTCCTCGGTGTAGGCGAAGTACGCATCGTCGAAGGCGCCCACCTGCTCGAGCGCTTCGCGCCGCAGGAGCAGCGCGCAGCCGGGCAAGTAGTCGACGTCGACGTCGACGCGGAACGCCGGGCCGTCGAGTTCACCGAAACCGCGCAGCGTGGTGAGGTTCTGGCGCCACGTAAGCGCGCCGCCCGCGGCCCAGATGCGCTTGGTTCCGCGCGTGAGCACGCGCGGACCGACCGCACCGAGCGTCGCTTCCGCGGCGAGAGCGCGCTGCAGCGCGGCGACGCAGCCCGCTTCGAAGGTCAGGTCGTTGTTGACCACGAGCACCGCCTGCGCGCCGCGTTCGAGTGCGCGGGCGATGCCCTGGTTGTTTCCACCACCGTAGCCCAGGTTCTCCGCGTTGCGCAGCACTTCGACTTGGGCGTAGCGCCGCTCGACAAGCTCGCACGAACCGTCGCTCGACGCGTTGTCGACGAACACCACACCCTCCAGCGCGTCGCCCTGGGCAAGCAGCGCCTCGATGCACGCGAGGTTCTCGCGGCCCCCGTTCCAATTGACCACGACTGCGATGGTGCGCACTTGCTTCGTCCCTCAGCGCGCTTCGTCGCCGCTGACGACCCGCGAGCGCAGCACGCCGTCCGCCGTGCGCGTGAGCAAGGCGTCGCCGGCGCGAGCCTGACTCGCCGCGCTCAGCGGAGCGCTCGAACCTTCGAGCGTGGTGATCGAATAGCCGCGCCGCAGCACCGCGAGCGGCGAGAGCGCCTCGAGTCCCGCGCGCGCGCGCTCGAGTCGCTCCAAGGCGCGCTGGCCGAGCTGCTCTCCGGCGCGTGGCAGCGCCGCGGCGGCGAGCGAAAGCCGCGTGGTGCGGCGCGCGAGCAATTCGGACGGCGCGACGCGCGCCAAGCGCGCTTGCAGCGCCTCCAGCCGCGCCGCCGCCGCTTGCTCACGCCGCACGACAGCGCGCTCGAGCCGTGCGCCAGCCGTGGTGAGTTGACGCTCGCGCGGATCGAGCAGCGCCAGCGGCTCGCGCAGCACGCGCGCGCTCTGCGCACGTGCGAGTCGCTCCTGCGCACGCTCGAACACGACATCCAGCGCTTCGCCCAGGCGGCCTCCGGCGCGCTCGAGCCGCTCGACGAGCGCAGCTCGATCGGGAATCGCGCGCTGCGCCGCATCGGTGGGCGTGTGCGCACGCACGTCGGCCACCAAGTCGCACAAGCTGGTGTCCGTTTCGTGCCCGATGCCGCTCACGACCGGCGCACGCGTGTTCCACAGCGCCTCGGCGACGGCCAGTTCGTTGAAGGCCCACAGATCCTCGAGCGAACCGCCGCCGCGGATCACGCACAGCACGTCGACGCCGCTTTCGTCCAGCCGCGTGATCGCGCGTGCGATCTGCGCCGCGGCGCCGACGCCCTGGACCGGCGTGTGCACGAAACGCAGCGGATAGCCGGGCCAACGCTGCGAGCGTGTGCGCAAGAAGTCCTGCAGCGCCGCACCGTCGCGGCTCGACACGACGCCGACGCACGTGGGCATCGCGGGCAGCGGCCGCTTGCGTTCGAACCAGCCGCGCGCGCGGAGCTCCGCCTTGAGCGCCTCCAGTTGCGCCAGCAGCGCGCCGACGCCGGCAGGCTCGACACGTTGCACGATCAGGCTGTAGCCGCCCTTGGGGCCGTACACGTCGAGCTTGCCGTGGACCACGACCTGCGCGCCCTCGCGCAGCTCGAAGCGCAGCGCGCTCGCCGCCTGACTCCGCCAGATGGCGCACGCGACCTTCGCGTCGAGATCCTTGAGGTCGAAGTACACGTGCCCGCTCGCGGCGCGCTGCAGCCGCGACACTTCGCCCTCGACACTCACTCGTCCCAGGCCCTCGAGCGCGCCGGCCACGCGCCGCGTAAGGGCGCTGACGCTCAAGGGCCGCGCCGTCCCAGGGCGCTCGTCGTCCGAGCGTCCTCGGGAATCCTGGAACGGGCCGACCATGGCCAGCCCTTATCGCCGCTGCGCCGCGGTGGGTCAATCGCGGACCGGCTCGTCCGGCCCCGCGCGCGCGGCGTCGCTGGGGCGCGCCGTAAGACCGGGAAGCCCGGCGCGGTTCCAATCCGCGTGGTCGGCGCGCGGCAAGTACAGGCGCAGGCGCCCGTCGAGAAAGGGCGTCTTCTCGTCGCCGCGCACGCTGGCGCCGCTCTCCAGGAGCAACGCGACGCCACGCTCGCGTCGTTCGATGCGCATGCGGTCCGCGAACAGCCGTCGCAGGAGCTTGCCGCGGCCGTCGAACTCGTCGAGTTGCACGTCGCGCAACACTCCGTCGACGACGCCGCCCAACGTCTTGAGTCGGAAGTAGCCGCGCTCGATGTCCACGCCGAGCAGGCGATTCACGCTGCCGCGCACGTAGGTCAGATTCCACGCGCCGTCGTCGGCGGGCGCGGCCAGCTCGACGCCACCGAAAAGTTCCGGCGCAACTTCGAGCCAGGGCAGCGGATCGATGTCCTCGAACTCCAGCCGCCGCACGCCGAAGGTCTCACGCTCGCCGGCCTGGGCGGGGTCCACGTCGAACTCGGAGCGCTGGCCCCCGCGGGATTCGTAGCCGTCCTCGAGCACGATCGAGAGCGTGTGCGCGCTGCGACTGCCCGCGAAGCGCATCCGCTGGGCGCACAACGAACCCGCGAGCCGCCCGCGGTCGTCGAGCAGGCGGAACACGACGGGCCCCGCGTGATCGGTTTGCACCGCGCCCACCTCGAGCAGGTCGAGCCCGCGCACGCCCTCGATGGCGAAGAGCGCGCGCAGCCCGCGCAGCACGTCCTTCGAGCGCTCGAAGGGCGCGAGGTCGACGGGCTCGGGCGCCGCGCGCACCGGGCGCTCGGAGGCCGGCACCTGGGCCTCGAACTGAGGAGCCTCGACGCCCGCTTGCGCGCTCAGCGCGCCAAACGACTCGGTGTAACGCAGCCACTCGCGTTCGCGCTCCAGGCGCAGCTCCTGCTCGCGTGCAACTTCGGAGCGCAGCGCAGCGACTTGTTGCTCGAGTGCGAGCACGACCTCGGACTCGGGCTTGGCCAGCTGCATATCCGCGCCCGGCGCCGGACCGGCGGCGCGCCCGGCGGCGGCGCGCAACTGCTCGAGTTCCGCGCGGAGCCGCGCGTTCTCCGCGCTCAGCTGGTCCTCGGCGTCCGAGCAGGCAGCAACGACGGCGACCAAAAGCAGCGCGGCACTGCGCCCGAGCCACACGCGCTTCTCGGCTGGGTGCGCGCCGCAGCACGGCGGGTCACGTCGCCCTGCTGCCCGTCTCGAAGCGCCGCTAGTCATTCGCTCCCGTTCGCGCCCCGCGCGGCGTCTGGGACGCCGCGGCGGCTCGGTTCTTCCCGGGGCGCAGCGTCTCTTCGCCGCGCGTGCGGTGCGTGAAGGGCCGCTCGAGCTCCGCCTGGGCCAACTGCACCGGCTCGAGCTCCAGCGCGAGCGGCGCGCCGTCGAGCAGCAGTCCGCGCAGCTGCGCGGGCTCCTCGCAGCCCCGCCCCCACAGCAGGACATCGAGCGCCTCGCCCGGCGCCACCCCGCCCGCCGCGGGAGCGAAGAGGGTCCGCACAGGATCCGCGGGCCGAGCCTGCGGCTCTCCGACTTCGAGGGCCTGAGCGGCTGCGCCTTGCGCGTCGTGGACACTGAGCGCCGCGAACGCGAGCGCCGGGATCCCGCGCGCGGAACCTTGGGTTTCGGGACTCTGCGCGCCGCCCTGCGCCTGCGCCGCGGGCGCCTCGCGCCGCAGATGCAGCCGCCACGGCTGCCCGGACGCCAGACCGAGCGCACGCGCCAGACTCGCCGCCTCGAAGCTCTGCTGTTCCGGGGCCGCGCGCAGTGGCGCGAACTCCGCGTGCAGGCGACCGCCGTCGGGAAGGGCGGCCTCGCCGCGCAGCACCGCGATCTGCCGCGCGGGATCGCCAGCGAGCGGCGGCGCGTTGTGCTCGACGGCTCGCGAGCGCAGCAGCGTCACCACCGCGGCCGCCGCGAGCAGCAGGAGCGCCAGCACCAAAAACCAGGGCGCGGCCGTCGAACGACCGCGCCACTGCGAAGCGTCTGAGTGCGTCACGCGCGCCGCCGACCTACTTCTTCGCCCAGTCTTCCTTCTTGTTCTTGTTCCACCAGCGCTGCCAGGCGTTGAGGTCAGGCTCGTCCGCGCCCGAGAGCCGCTTGAGCGTGGTCATCGCCGGTCCGACGACCGCGTCCTGGCGTTCGCGAGCGATCAGGTCGTTGGGGTTGGAATCCACCTGCCCCTTGAGGCTCATGGCGTGCTTGAGCACCGCCTCGAAGCACTCCTTGCGCTGCTTGATCTCCGCGCCTTCGAACTCGCCCAGCGCCTGGATCGCGGCCGCCTGCACCTGCGACTGGTCGTCGGTGATGAGCTTGATCAGCACCGGACGCGCGGCCTCGACCTTGGTGCGGCCCAGGCTCTCGATCAACTTGCGCTGCAGGAGCACGTCCTTCTTGTGCGCCTTGTGGCCGATCCAGGGGATCAGCACCGGCGCGCTCTCCGGTCCCATGCGACCGAGCGCCACTGCGGCCGCGATGTAGAGCGAGTTCTGGCGAACTCCGTCCTCGTCTTCCTGCCGCTTCTCGTTGAACAGCTTGTCGAGCGCCTTCACCACTGCGACGCGATCCTTGGGCCCGAAGGTCTCGAACTCCTTGAGCAGGTTCTCGTCGATGATCTTGATCGCCTCCTGGTCCTCCTTGCCGCGCTTGCCGGCGTGCTCGTGGAGCTTGGTGATCCACTCCTTCACGTCCGCGCGCTCGTCGGGCTTCTGGTCCTTCTGCTCCTTGGGGTCCTGAACGACGGCCGCGGCGCTGGTCAGCGCCAGCGCGGGGGTCACGAACGGAACGAGCAACACGGCGGTGAGAGCAAGTGCACGTTTCATGGTGGCTTTCCTGTAGGGCGGCGGGCCGCGGGTCTCGAGGGCGCCCGCGCAACTGCCGCCTGTGTACGCTAGCGAGTCAGCGAGAGCTAGGCGACACGCCACGGCCCGTCGCGCGGTGTTCGAAGCGGGTTAGGCGCGCAGGGTCTCGATCAAACCCCGCGCTTTGTCGAGCGTTTCGCGCTCTTCAGCGGCGGCGTCGGAGGCCCAGGTGATGCCGCCGCCGACGCGGAAGGAGAGTTCGCCCGCTCGCGAGTCAGCGGGCGTCGGGCGCCAGACCAGCGTGCGGATCAAGATGTTCCACGCCGCACGGCCGCGCAGGTCGACGAAGCCTGAAGAGCCGCAGAAGAAGCCGCGGCCGTGCCCTTCGAGCTCGGCGATGCGCTGCATGGCGCGCAGCTTGGGCGCGCCGGTGATCGAACCGCCTGGGAACAGCGCCTCGAGCAACGTGAACGCATCGACATCGACGCGGGGGCGGCCGACGACGTCCGCCATCAGATGGTGCACGTGCGCGTAGCTTGCAAGCGTCGGAAAACCCTCGACCCACACTCCGCGCGGCTCGCACACCCGCGCGAGGTCGTTGCGCTCCAGATCCACGATCATGGCGAGTTCGGCGCGGTCCTTCTCGCTCGCGAGCAAGGCGCGCGCGCGCGCGGCGTCGAGCTCGGCCTCCGCAGCACGCGGCGCGGTGCCCTTGATCGGCCGCGTGCGGGCGAGTTCGCCGTCGAACTCGAGCAACAGCTCCGGCGAGGCCGACAGCAGCGCGCCGCCGGGCCACTCGAGGAACGCCATGTACGGCGCTGGGTTCACGCGGCGCAGGCGCGCATACCAAGCGTGCGGCGCGCCGTCGGCAACGCACGTGAAGCGGTGCGCGAGGTTCGCCTGGTAGATGTCGCCCTGCGCGATGAACTCGCGGCAACGCTCGATGCGTGCGCGATGTTCAGCGGGGCCGGTCCAGCGCACGAGTTCGCCCGCCTCGCACGCGCTCTCGAGCGGCGCCGCCGCAAGTTCGGCGAGGATGCGCTCGTGCCGCGACGCAAGGCTGGCGCGACCGTCGCCGGGTTCGTCGCCGAGCACGAGCCACGTGCGGCGCGCGTGTTCGTCGCGCACGAGGAAGTCGACGTAGAGCCCCGCGACGGCGAGCGGCGCGCCCCACGGTTCGGGCGCAACCTCGACCGCGCGCTCCCCCGCGGCGCCGAGGTCGTACGCAAGCGCGCCGAGCAGGCCGCCGTGGAACGGTCCCGGCACGTCGTCGCCGTCGGCGGCCTCGAGGCGCGCGTGGAGGGCGCGCAACGCGCCGATCGACGGCGTGTGCGGCGCGTCGGCTTCGGTGGCGAGCGGATCGAAGGCGAGCAACGAGAAGCGGCTCGGCTCGCCGCGCGCGCTGTCGAGCAGCACCGGGCGCGCGTGCGTGGTCAGCTGCGCGAGCGCAGCGGCCGGCTCGACGTCGCCGAGTTCGAAAACGCGCGGGCGGAAGCGTAGACGCCCGCTCACGCCTTCGCGGGCGCCTTGGTAAACGCCGCGCCGAAACGCGCGTGGTACCGCATGGCGAGCAGCGCCGCGACCACGAGCACAATCGCTCCGGCGAGGAACGGCGCCCGCGCACCTAGCACGCTCGAGAGCACTCCCGCACTCGCCGGTCCGACCATGCGCGCCAAGCTCGCGAGCGACTGTTGGAGCCCCAAGTACGCGCCCTGCTGATCCGCGGGCGCAGAGCGTGAGATCATCGAATTCACCGACGGATTGTTGATGCCCAGACCAAAGGGCATCACCACGCAGCCGAGCACGACGACCCAAAAGCTGCTCGCCAAACCGACGATCAACAGACCGACGCCGAGGATCAACTGGCCCGCGATGGCGAGCTTGGTCTCGCCAAAGCGCGGAACGAGCCGGCGGATGAAGCCGCCTTGGATCGCGGCGGAAATCAGCCCGACGACGAACAGGTAGCGTCCGGCGTAGCGCCCCGCGGCGAGGACTTGTTCGCGCGTCGGCTCGGCGATCGCGGCGTCCTGACCGAAGTACTCGGGATAGAACGACAGGCCGAGCGGGATGAACCAGCTCTCGAAGGCGGAGAAGGCCACGATCACGAGGAACGAGAGCGCCAGCGCCAGTCCGATGCGCGGATTGGCGGCGGCGCCGCGCAACTGGTCGAAACTGAAGACGCGCGAACTGGTGCGCGAGCTCCGCGGCGGCTCGGGCAAGGTGAAGTAGCCGAAGAGCGCGGCGCACAAGCTCAGCGCCGCCGCGGCGAGACCGGGCGCGTGGAGCGAGACCTGCGACAACTCGCCGCCGAGCGCCGGTCCGATCGTGAAGCCCAGGCCGAACGCTGCGCCGACCAGCCCCATGCCGCGCGCGCGGTTCTCGGGTGTCGTGACGTCGGCGATGTAGGCGAAAGCCGTCGAGACGTTGGCGCCGAAGAAACCGGCGAGCAGGCGCGAAGCGAACAAGGCCGCGAGCGTCGCTTGCTCGACGTTGCCGTCGACGCCGGGCAACCACGGCGCCGCCCAGACGCCGACCGGTTCGATGAACGCGAAGAGCGTGTAGGCGAGGGCGGTGCCGAACAGTCCGCCGATCAGCACCGGGCGGCGGCCGATGCGATCCGACAGGCGCCCCCACATCGGCGCGAACAGGAACTGCATGCCGGAGAAGCACGCGAACAAGAGCCCCAGCTCCAGCTGGGAGGCCTTGTAGGCGAGCGAGTAGATGGGCAGCAGCGGAATGACGATCCCGAACCCGAGCAGGTCGATGAAGACCGTCAGGAACAGGAACAACAGGGGCGAGCGAGGTGCTCGCGCGGGGGCGGTGGCGCTCATGCGGGCCGCGTAGCCTACGAAACGGGACGCGTGGGCCGACCCGAACTTGGGCGAGTGCGCGCATCGGTCGATAAGGGATGCGCCATGAACTCGACGCTCAGCCTGATCGCCGTCGCCGGGGCGCTCGCCTGCGGCCTCACCTTCGCCCGCCCACTGCAAGTCGAGGAAGACCCGGAGGTGCGGCTCGCTGCGCTCGAGAAGGAATTCGCGGCGCTCAAGGCCGAGGTCGTAGCACTGCGCAAAGCGCCTGCGGCGACCGCAGCGGCCCCTGACCCGAGCGCTGCGCTGCGCCAGGACCTCGAAAAAATCGTCCAGTGGGTGCAGGCACAGAATCAGGCCGCGGAAGCGCTGACGCGCGCGCTCGACGACGCGCGTTCCAAGGGCTTCACCGCGGGCATCAATCCCGACTCGCGCACCGCGCTGCTCACGGGCTTCGGCGAGCTGAGCGCCGCGTTGAAGACGCCGCTCAAGCTCACTCCGCCCGCGGTTCCACCCGCCGCGCCGGCCAAACCGGCGCAGGGCCGCGCGGCGCAACGCTGAGCCCAGCCGCGCAGTGACACTGCGCGCCGTCGGCGCCACAATCGGCGCGTGGTCCGCAAACACTTCACGCCGGCGCAAGCCAACCGCACGTTGCCGCTCGTGCGGCGCATCGTCGACGACATCCTCGAGCGCGGACGCGAACTGCGTTCGCTCGCCAAACGCCAGCACGTGCCGGAAGTGCACGCGCGCATCGGCCAGCTCGAAGCGCAGATCCGCGACCTCGTGATCGAACTCGAGCGCATCGGCTGCGAATACAAGGACTTCTCCTTCGACAAGGGCCTGGTCGATTTCCCCGGCACGCTCGAGGGCCGCGAGGTGCTGCTGTGCTGGAAGAGCGACGAACCGCGCGTCGAGTGGTTCCACCCCTACGAAACCGGCTTCGTCGGGCGCGCGCGCATCCCCGAGCACTTGCTGAGCGCGAACGAACCGTGAAGCTCGCCCTCGCTTCGATCGCCGCGGCGTGCGCCCTCACGGCCTGCGCTCCCGCTCGCATGCCCGGCGTGTTCGCGGGCGGCGACGGCGCGTGGCGCGACAGCACAGCGTGGCGCGACGGCAAAGCCGAAAAGTGCGTCTACGCTGCCACGCGCGGGATCTACGGGTTGCCGCGCTCGTACCGCGCCATCGCGTACACCAACGTCGAGCGCTACGACGCCGCCACCACGAACAAGTCCGACGGCGGCGGCCGCGAGGTGTTCAAGCACCACTGGTCGGAGACGATCCCGACCGAGAACTACGACTACCGCTTCTCGACCTGCAGCTACAGCGACGCCCAGTCGCTCGCGGCGCTCAAGTTGACGGTCGGCACGCAGGAGGACTGCGGTGCGAGCTTCAAGCAGATCTGGCTCGCCGGCGACGAGTTCGTGTACTGGGACTCGGTCTACTTCCCAGGCGCCGGCGTTCGCTCCGGTTCGCTCGGAACAGCGCAGGGAATCCACTTCCTCGACGCCTTCCCGCTGCTGCTGCGCGACTACGACTTCGCGGCAAAACCCACGCTCGAACTGAGCGTCGTGCGCAGCCAGAAGTCGACGCGCCAGGCGCCCTTCGAACCGGAGCTCGCGCGCGTGAGCTACGTCGCGCCGGAGCGACTGCGCCTGTCCTTCGGCGAGCTCGACACGCACCACCTGCGCGCGGAACTTCCCGGCGAGAGCTTCGACTACTGGTTCGCCGCCCAAGCCAGCGCGCCGTGGATGCACGTGCTCGTTCAGCACGGCGACTCCAACGGCGTGCGCTACGAACTCGTGGAACAAACCAGGACTGCGTACTGGGAACGGCCGTGAGTCCGCGCGCGCGCGCCGTGCGCGAATTCGCAGCCGACGAACTCGGCCGGCTCGCGCAGCGTTTTCTGACCGAACTGGCCGCCGCGCGAGGCGCCAGCGCGCACACCTTGCGCGCCTACCGCAGCGATCTGCTCGAGTTTTGTGCGCACTGCGCGGAGCAGGAGCTCGCGACGCCGAGCGATATCACGCCGCGCACGCTGCGCAGCTTCCTGTTCGCGCTCGACGACCGCGGCCTCTCGCGCAGCTCGAGCCAGCGCAAACTCTCCGCCGCGCGTTCGTTCCTGCAGTGGCTGGTCGAGCGCGCCGAGTTGAGCGCCCACCCCGGCCGCGGCCTGCGCGCGTCCAAAACTCCACGCCGCCTCCCCGGCGCGCTCTCCGCTCCGGAGTGCGAGCGTTTGATCGAGAGCTGCGACACCACGCGCCCACTCGGGCGCCGCGACCGCGCCCTGCTCGAGTTCATCTACTCGGCCGGCTCACGCGCCGCCGAAACGGCCGCCCTCGACCTCGCTGATCTCGACCTACAGCGCGGCATCGCGCGCGTGCGCGGCAAGGGCCGCAAGGACCGCCTCGTCGCCGTGGGCGCCAAGGCGCGCGAAGCCCTCACCACCTACCTCGCCGACCCACTGCGCCCCGCCCCACGCGACGGGCGCGCCATCTTCCTCAACGCCCGCGGCGGCCGCCTGACCACCCGCTCGATCGGCCTGATCGTCGCCCGCGCCGCGCTCCAGAGCGGCCTGAACCGTCGCGTGCACCCGCACATGCTGCGGCACAGCTTCGCCACCCACCTCCTCGACGCCGGCGCCGACCTCAAGTCGGTCCAAGAACTCCTCGGCCACGCCCACCTGACCACCACCCAGATCTACACCCACGTCTCGATCGAACGTCTGCGCGAGGTCTACGAACGCTCGCACCCGCACGCCTGACGATCTGCCCCACTGCCCTTCACCTCTCGCGCCGACGTCGGCGGCGCAACGCCGAGCGCGGCGCGGTACGCGCCGCCTATGGCAGCACGATGAAGCTCGCGGCGTCGGTCAGCGTGATGTTCCCCGGATGCGCGAAGCCTGGGCTTGGCCGATTCCCAATCCGCACTTCGTGCACTGCTGGCTGCACCGCTGTTCGTCTCGCCGCTCGGCCGACGGGAGACTCTGCACAACAAGAACAAAGCGCTCGTCGACAATGGCGAGCGCAGGCGATGTGGGTGCGGCAGTTGCCCGACGCACGGACCAACGCGCCGACCGCCGGCAATCATGGAATTCGACGCCACGTCACCGCGCGGTGGCATGATCCGCGGCATCCGAGCCGCTTCACACACTCACGGAGCGTAAGTCAGCTCGATCGCGTTCGAGAGACTCGTGGTCTTGGGCGCCGGCTGATCTCGGAACCAAGCCTGCACGAACACTTTGTCGCCCGCGGACCATGGGTTTCCCAGGGCGCCCGGGTTCGCCGCCTGGTACGCGTGCCAGTCGAGTGAGAAGCCGCCGTTGCACTCGCCCGCGGTTCCGCCCGAGTTTTGGATCGGCGAGAACCGCGTGGGCGCCTTCACGCACAAGAAGCTTGAACTCGTCGGCGACCACGGTCGGAGCAGCGCTCCCGCGACGCTGTAGAAGATCAGGCCAGAGGCTTGTCCGTCGACATTCGCAACCGAAAGCACGCACGCGTTCGCGGCGCTGACGCTGGGCTGAGCGGTCGCGCTCACCTGCGCCGCGCACGCGTTGGTGGTCGTTCCGGGCGTGCAGTAACTCCACGGCGCGAAGGAGGCGCGGTCCACGAGGAAAACGTCGGACCATCCATTGGTGTCGCCGCTGACGAAATTCGACGCAGCGCTCGAGAAGGCCACCCAACGCCCGTCGCTGCTGATCGACGGCCACGGTTGGAAAGCCGTTTCGCCGTTGCCCTGCACTCCTGCGCCGCCGACGCTGACGCGCGTCGTGAGACCCGTGGCGAGTTCGTGAACGAAGCTGTCGGCCACGCCGTTGGTGTCGCCGGACACCAAGTTGGCGGCTTCGCTCATGAACGCGACGAAGCGGCCATCACCACATATCCGCCCCGAGAGCGACTGAGCGCTGCCCTGCACGCCGCCGGCCCCCACCGACACGCGTCGTGTCTCCCCGGTCCAGCGATCCCGCACAAACGTGTCGAGCACACCGTTGGTGTCGCCCGCCACCAAGTTGCTGGCGTAGCTCGTGAAGGCCACGAATCGTCCGTCGTCGGAGATCGTGCCGCGGAACGAGCTGGCGTTGCCGCCCAAACCCGCGGTAGACACGCTCACGCGCGTCGTGATCGCCGTCGGGATTTCGTGCACGAACACGTCTTCCAATGGGTTGTTGTCCCCCGCCACAAGGTCAGTCGACTGGCTGTGGAACACGACGAAACGACCGTCTGGAGTGATCCATCCGTCGTACGAATTGCCGTTCGACTGGCCGCCGCCCGAACGCAGACTCACTCGCGCCGTCGTTCCAGCCACACGATCGCGCAGAAACACATCCATTTTTTGGTTGGTGTCGCCCGCGACGAGATCGGGCGCCGAGCTGGTGAACACGACGTAGCGACCCGACGCCGAGATCGTCGGTAGGAAGCTGGCGCCGTGCGCCTCCGAGCCGCTGCTATCCACGCTCACGCGCTCCGTAGTCGCGGTCTGAGTGTCGTGAACGAAGACGTCGTCGTCGCCGTTCAGGTCCCCCATCACGAGATTGGAAGCTGGGGTGCTGTACACCACGAAGCGGCCGTCGCGCGAGAGCATCGGGAAGTCGCCGTGGTCGTCTGCGGGGACGCCGCTGGAGTCGACGTTCACGCGCGTCGTCACCCCGAGTTGTTGGTCGCGCAGAAACACGTCCCAGCGCCCGTTGGTGTCGACGGGAATCAGGTTCGTGGCCCCGCTGACGAAGGCGACGAAGCGACCGTCGTCGGAGACGTCGGGCCGCCAGCAGTTCAGGTTTGGCTCTCCGCCCTGATCCGCGACGCTGACACGCGATGGCGCGCCTTGTGGCGCGGCGGGCAGTTGGGCGGCGACGACGAAGGGCAGAAGGAACGTGAGTGCGGGCTGGCGAAGTGCGGTCATGGCGTGGATTTCGACTTGGCCGGCGGCAACTCGCACTCCCTGGCCATGGAGCTTCCGCGCTTGTGAGAAAGGTAGGTCCGCAGCCGGGCTCGCGCCGAGCGGCGCTTCGAAAGCGCAGAGGGCGCAAGCGGCAAGGCCCTGTGCGCAAGCGTTAGGCACGGCGGAGCCCCAGGTCACAGAAGGCGCCATGCTCGGAAACTTCTCAGAGGCCACCGGGCGCGCACGAGCGCAGCGGCGGCGGCGTACGCCACGACTCCGCCCGAAGCGCGCTGATCGGCGTCGCGGTTCGGCCCGGGACGACTTGCGGAACTCCAAGCGGATGACTTCCGCCGAAGCTGGTCGTCGCCGACCGCGAGACGGACGTTCGCCACGGCGGTTGGATCCGTCAAGTGGCCTCCCGAGCTCAGCCGGAGCGTCGGTGGGTCGGGCTTGCATGCTCGCGAGGTCCGCTGGGGCGGTGGTGCGGGCGCATTGGATACGACCGAGTTCCGTCGCCGGCGCGGGTTGCGGGCGAGGAGCGTGCTCGGCGAGCAACGAGCGACGGCTCAGGCGAAGTCGAGCAGTTCGGGCGCGCGCCCTGAAACAAGTCTCGGTGCGGGGCGTGCCGGCTCGGTCGGGTGGCCGAGATGCGCGAGGATCTTGCGTAGGACGATTGGGTCTGTGAGCTGTGCGATGAGGCGGCGGGGTCCGCTCTCGTCAAGGGCAGGTGAGGACGTCGACGGCGAAGACGCGGCGCAAGAGCTCGGCCCAGGTCGAGCGCGCCGAGTTGACGGCCCACCCCGGCCGCGGACTGCGCGCGTCCAAAACTCCACGCCGCCTCCCCGGCGCGCTCTCCGCTCCGGAGTGCGAGCGCCTGATCGAGAGCTGCGACACCACGCGTCCACTCGGGCGCCGCAACCGCGCGCTGCTCGAGTTCATCTACTCGGCCGGCTCACGCGCCGCGGAAACCGCCGCGCTCGACCTCGCCGATCTCGACCTGCAACGCGGCATCGCGCGCGTGCGCGGCAAGGGCCGCAAGGACCGCCTCGTGGCCGTGGGCGCCAAGGCGCGCGAAGCCCTCACCACCCACCTCGCCGACCCACTACGCCCCGCCCCACGCGACGGGCGCGCCATCTTCCTCAACGCCCGCGGCGGCCGCCTGACCACCACCCAGATCTACACCCACGTCTCGATCGAACGGCTGCGCGAGGTCTACGAACGCTCGCACCCGCACGCCTGACTAGCTCTTCGTTCTTGGGGCGCTCTGCGTGCGCGCTCGCTCGGGGCGCGCTCGCTCGGGGCGCGCTCGCTCGGGGCGCGCTCGCTGCTGCCCGCGCTCGCTGCTCGCTCGCTTGCTTGCTGCGCGCTCGCTCGCTTGCTTGCTTCGCGCTCGCTTGCTTGCTTCGCGCTCGCTTGCTTGCTTCGCGCTTGCTTGCTTGCTTCGCGCTTGCTTGCTTCGCGCTCGCTTGCTTCGCGCTCGCTTGCTTCGCGCTCGCTCGGGGCGCGCTCTGCTCGCGGCTCGCTTGCTCTGCGCGGCTCTCGGCGGCGCGCGGCTTCGCGCGCGCGCGCCGGCCTGCGGCGCTGGCTTTGGGCGCCGCTCTGCCCAGCGAGCTACATCGGCCGCCCGGCGAGCGAAGCGCGCCGGGGGTGACCCCAAGGAGGTAAGCCCCGTTCGCCGCGCTGCGCGGCGAAAAAACGACGCCTTGGCGTCGTTTTTAGGGGACCCCCGCGCCGCGAAGCGCGCGCGGAAAAATCCCCGCAGGGGTCGCCACATCGCTCCCGCGCGCTCCGCGCGCGCGGAGCGAAGGTGGTGACCCCAAGGGGATTTGAACCCCTGTCGCCAGGATGAAAACCTGGTGTCCTAGGCCGGGCTAGACGATGGGGCCAGCCGATGCACTGGCGTCAGCGGGCGAACCCGCTGCCTGCTCCACCCGGTCGGCGCGAGCCGCCCAGAGCGTTGCAAGGGGCGCGGAAGATAGCGGCGCCCACCGAGGGTGTCAACCACTCCGCCAGCCCGCGCGCGAGAGCCGCTCGATCACGTGCCGGTACTCGCGCTCGAGCCCGTCCACCAGGTCGCCGGGGCCGCGGGCCAGGCCGGGGAGGATCGACCAGGTGTAGGTCTCGACCTCCAGATGCAATTCCCCGCCCTGCCAACGCTCCGGCTGGGCGAGGACGCACTCCAGGGCCTCGTCGGCGAACGCGCTGGTGACCTCGAGGCCCAGCGCCCCGAGCCCCTCCAGGTCCACGGGCACGTGGAAGTGGCAACGCCATTCTTCGGCGGTCGCCAGCGCCCGCTCCCCCGCCGCGAAACGCGCCCCGGCACGGTCGAGGTCCGACACGAGCGCCAGCGAGCCGTCTTCGGCGCGCGCGGTCAGCTGGTGCAGGTAACGCGGCTCGTCCAGCGCGAGCAAGGCCTCGCGCCCACGCGTGTTGCGCGCCGGGTCGCGCAGCGCGAGCGCGCTGGTGAACTGCAGCTTCGCGAGGCCGCGGCCAAAACTCAGCGCGCGCTCGACCGTGTCGCGCGCGGGTTCGAACATCACCGCCGCGTGGCAGGTGTCGAGGCACGCGCCGAACCCGTCGACACGCGGGCCCTGCGCGGCGAGTTCGGCCACGCTCCCCAGCAGCGAATCCGGTTCGGGCTCGAGCGCGATGCTCACGTGCTCGGCGCCGAGTTCGGCGAGCTCGCGCGCGACGCGGCGCCAACTCTCGCCGCACTCGGCGATGCGCTGAGCTCGCGTGTGCGCGCCCAGCGCACTCGAGTGCGCGCCGGTGTGCGTCGAGATCGAGAGCGGGCCCGGCGACGTGCGCAACGCGCACGCGATGCGCGCCACGTCGAGCGTGTAGCGGCTGCGTGCGGCGTCCCACCACACGGGCTCGAACACGCGGGCTTTGAGTCCGCTCTCGCCGAATCCCCCGTGCGGGAAGGCGTTGTAGGTGAACGGATCGAACTCGCGCTGCGCGAACTCCGCGCGCAGGCGCTCGAGTTCGCCGGGCGTTTCGAGCAACTCGCGCGCGACCTGCGCGGAGAGGTACATGCCGAGCCCGAACGGCTCGGACGGCGCCAGTCGCTCGCGCAGCGGCGTTGCGACGGTCTCCAGCCCGCGCCGGAACTCCGCCAACGAGGCCGCCGGATGCACGTTGAGGCAGTAGGCGAGCCGCACGCAGCGGCCGGGGTGCGCGCGGTGGACGAAGCGCATCGCGGCGCCCGCGCTACGGGAGCGCGAGCCCTTCGTCGACGAGCAGCACCGGGATGCCGTCGCGCACCGGGTACACGACCTTGCGGTCCTCCCGCACCAAGCCTTCGGCGAGCTTCTCGCTCACCGGCTTGCCGCCGACGTTGTTCTGACGGCCCGCCTCGATCGCCGCGTTGACGCGCGCGAGGACGGCCGCGTCGGCCAGCGCCAGCGACTGGTGCGTCTGGGGGCAGGCGAGGATCTGGAGAAGTTCCTTGTCGATCACGGAGAGGCTCGATGCGTTGGAGAGCGCGGGCGGCGGTGCCGGGCGCGCGGGTGTACCAAGCCCGTCGCCCCGCGCACAAGTTGCGCGATTGACGGCGTGGCGCGCAGGCCGTCACGATAGCCGTCTGTGACGCCCTGCGCTCTTCTCGTCGTCGCGCTCGCCGCGCAGGTCCAGCCGAGCGAGCCGGCGAACCGCGCCGAGCGCGGTACGAACTTCCACCTGCCGCCCGGCCCGGCGAGCGAAGCCTGGGCTGCGGGAGCCGAACGCGAGATCAAGGCGATTCCGACGGCGCCCTGGCGCGAGCAGCTGGCCTCCGCGCGCTGGGACGAGCCGCAGAACTGGACCGCCTGGGCAGCTGCGGTTCGACGCGCGCGCGGCGACGCAGCAGCGCATTTCGAGCTCGCGGCGGCGGCGCTCGGGCAGGGCCGCGACGAAGACGCCTGGGAGCACTTTGCGCTCGCGCCCAGCGGCGCGGAGCAGCGCAGCGAGCGCCTGGCGCTCCTGACCGCGTTCTTGCCCGGCGTGCCCGACGCGCAGCTGGGCGCGAGTTGGCGCGACGGCGAGTTGCAGCTGCCCGACGGCGTGACGCTCGCGCCGCGCCTGCCCCCGCTCGATCGCAGCGTGCGCGAACGCTTGCTGGGCATGGGACGACTGGAGCGGCGCGAGATGCGCGTCGACGGGCTGCGCCTGGGCGCCGCGCGGTTCGACATGCGCGTCGCGATCGAGCAGGACGGCGTGCAGATCGACATCGAGAACCTGAGCGGCGGTCCTGCGAAACTCCGCTTGGCGCTCCCGCGGGCGCTCGACTTCGAGTTGCGCGGCGTCTACGTCGACTGGGAAAAGCTCGAGGCGCCCGTGCTCCCGCTCGAGCTCGAATTGGCGGCCGACGGTCCGCCGCTCAGCGTGTACGCACGCTTCGCGCCGCTCATGGTCAGCTGGCCCTCGACCTGGCCGGCCGAACTCGAGCCGCGCGTTCGCCAGCACGGCTTCGTGCTCGTAGGCGCCCCCGCCGATCCGCTTCTCCCGCGCCTGCGCGGCTTCGCGGTCGCCCTCGAGCCGCTCGTCGGCGTGCGAGGGCAGTGGGAAGCACTGGCCCTCGGCGCGCCGAGCGCTCACCCGCTCGCGACGCGCCTGGATTTTTCGCGTGGCGCGGACCGCGAGTCGAAGTGGCGCGCGCTGGTCGGCGCCGCCGAAGCCTGGGCCCTGCGCCGAGGTCCGTGAGCCGTGGGCCGCGGCGCCTTACGCTGACGCGGATGCTCCACCGTTACGAACCCTCGCGCACGGCGCCGTATCGCGCGCGCCGCCAACAGATCCTCGAGACCCTCTCGGCGCGTCAGGCCGCGGCGCTGATCCCCGCCGCGCGGCCCAAGGCGCGCAACGCCGACACCGAACACCGCTACCGGCCCGACAGCGACTTCTGGCGCTTGACGGGCTTCGGCGAGCCGCACGCGGCGCTGCTCCTGCTGCCCAAGGTCGGCGAACGAGCGGCGCGCAGCGTGCTGTTCCTGCGTCCGCGCGACCGCGAGCAGGAAATCTGGAGCGGTTTGCGCCTGGGCGTCGAGCGCGCCTGCGAGGCGCTGGGCGTCGACGAGGCGCGGCCGATCGAACAACTCTGGAAGGAGCTGCCGACGCTGCTCGAGGGCTGCACGCAGCTGTGCTACCGCACGGGCGTCGACGCCGCCAACGACGCCGAGGTGCTCGCGACGCTCACGCGCATGCGCGCCAAACCGCGTTCGCCCCTGCCCTGGCCGCAGGAGATCGTCGACACCGCGCCGCTGCTCCACGAAGCGCGCCTGTTCAAGGACGCGGCGGAGCTGTCCGCGATGCGGCGCGCGGCGGAGATCACGGCCGCGGGACACGCCGCGGCGCTGCGCATCGCGCGCCCTGGCGTCAACGAACGCGAGGTCGAGGCGCGCCTGGAGTACGAGTTCCGGCGCCTGGGCGCCGACGCGCCCGCCTACAACTCGATCGTCGCCGGCGGCGCGAACGCGTGCGTGTTGCACTACGTCGAGAACGACGCGCCGCTCGCTGACGGCGAGCTGCTGCTGATCGACGCCGGCGCGGAGTTCGAGCACTACGCGTGCGATGTCACGCGCACCTTTCCGGTGGGGCGTCGTTTCTCCGCCGAACAACGCGCGCTGTACGACGTCGTGCTGCGCGCGCAGTTGGCGGCGCTCGCCATCGTGCGAACGGGAACGACGATCGATCAGATCCACCAGTGCGCGTTGCGCGCGTTGGTGGAAGGCCTGTGCGAGCACAAGCTGCTGCCCGAAAGCGTGGACGAGGCGCTCGCCTCTGGTTCGTACAAGCGCTTCTACATGCACCGCACGAGCCATTGGCTCGGCCTGGACGTGCACGACGGCGGCGCGTACGTGCGCGACGGTGCGTCGCGCGCGCTCGAGCCGGGCATGGTGATCACGGTCGAGCCCGGCCTGTACGTCGCGCCGGACGAAGCCTCCGTCGAGCCGCGCTGGCGCGGCATCGGCATCCGCATCGAGGACGACGTGCTCGTCACCGCCGGTGGATCCGAAGTCTTGACGGCCGCGATTCCCAAGCAGGCCGACGCGCTCGAAGAGCTGCGTCGCGAGGCGCTGCACAGCGCGTGAGCGTGCGGCGCGCTCCAACGGCGCCAGACACGGTCGGACCTCTGCGCTGGCGGGCAGAGAGCCGGGCAGAGCGCGCGGCGGACCGGGCAGAAACACCGCAAGCCGCGCATTCGTGCGCGGCTTGCGGCTGAGTGGTGCCCTCACAAGGGTTCGAACCTTGGACCCGCTGATTAAGAGTCAGCTGCTCTACCAACTGAGCTATGAGGGCGTCGCGTGCGCCGCCGGGTGGCCGCGCGCGCGTTGTGCGGGGCGGAGAGAATAGCGCCGCGGCGGCGGATGTAAAGCCCCGCAGGCTGCGAGAAGGGGGTGAGCGCAGTAGGACTCGAACCTACGACCCGCTGGTTAAAAGCCAGCTGCTCTACCGACTGAGCTATGCGCCCTTCCATTCCCTCGGCCGCGTGCTGCGGGGCGCAGCGCCGCGGCTGTGCCGCCGGCGACTATACCTCGGTGATTTCCTTGGTCTTCGAGGCCTGCACGCCGTCGAGCTTCTTCTCGAACTCCTTGAGCGCGTCCTGGATCTTCTCGAGCAGACGCTTGTGCTCGTCCTCGGTCAGGCCGCCACCCTTGAGCTCGGCGTCGGCGTGCTTGTTGGCGTCGCGGCGCACGTTGCGCATGGCGACGCGCGCCTCTTCGCACATCTCCTTGACCTTGGCCGCGTACTTCTGGCGCTGCTCGCCGGACAGCGGCGGCATCTGCAGGCGCAACACCTTGCCGTCGGACTGCGGCGTGATGCCCAGGTCGCTCTTGAGGATCGCCTTGTTGATCTCGTTCAAGGCCGTCATGTCGAACGGCTTGATCATGATCTGGCGCGGCTCGGGGATCGAGATCGCGGCGACCTGGTTGAGCGGCGTCATCGAGCCGTAGTAGTCGACGCGGATGTTGTCGACCAGGGCCGACGACGCGCGGCCCGAGCGCACGCCCTTGAGAAGCTCCTGCACGTGCCGCAGGGCCTTGTCCATGCCGGTGGTGACGTCTTGCTGAATCTTGGCGGCCGCTTGGCTGCTCATGGCTTGCTCCGAATGGTGGTGCCGATCGCCTGTCCGCGCACGACGCGCTCGATGTTGCCGTCCTGGAAGACATCGAACACGACGATGGGCAGGTTGGACTCCTGCGCGAGACTGACCGCAGTCGCGTCCATCACGCGCAGCTGCAGGTCGAGGAATTGCTGGTGCGTCAGCGCGTCGATCCGCGTGGCCTTGGGGTCGAGCACAGGGTCTGCGGTGTAGACGCCGTCGACCTTGGTGGCCTTGAGCAAGGCGTCGCAGGCCAATTCCCGCGCGCGCAACGCGGCCGCCGTGTCCGTCGAGAAGAACGGGTTGCCGGTGCCGGCGGCGAGGATCACGACGCGGCCCTTGGCCAGGTGCGCGAGCGCGCGCCGGCGCACGAAGGGCTCGGCGACCTTGGCGATCTCGATCGCGGTGAGCACGCGCGTCTCGAACTTCAGCGCTTCGATGGCGTCCGACAACGCCAGAGCGTTGATCACCGTGCCGAGCATCCCCATGTAGTCGGCGCTCGCGCGCGACTGCGAGCGGCCGGCCACCTTGGCGCCGCGCAGGATGTTGCCGCCGCCGACGACCACGGCGACTTCCACGCCCATGCGTACGACGTTCGCGACTTGCCGCGCCACGTTGGCGGTCGCATCGGGATCGAGGCCGCCGCCGACCGATCGATCGGCGAAGGACTCACCCGACAGCTTGAGCAGGATGCGCTGGTAACTCATGGGCGCGGGAGCTTACGCGGGGCGCGGCGTGAGGGCCACGCTCCGCTCTCGGGCATGCGGAGCGCGGCCACCCGTGGAGCGGACACGCAGGTCGACGGCGGCCACTGACGATGGCCCCCGTCGACGTTGGCTCGTTCAGGCTCCGACGACGAACAGCGCGAAGCCCTCGACCTTGGCGTCGGCGCCGAGCGCTTCGCTGAGCTTCTTGCGCACGGTCGTCTTGTCGTCCTTGAACCAGGGCTGCTCGAGCAGCGCGACACCGGCGAAGAACTTCTCGAGCTTGCCCTCGACGATCTTCGCGCGGCGATCCTCGGGCTTGCTCTTGACCTCGTCGCTCTCGGCGTAGACCGCGCGCTCACGCTCGACGGCCTCGGCCGGGATTTGCGAGCGCTCGAGCGCCTGCGGGCGGCTGAACACGATGTGCATGCCCAGTTCCTTGAGGAACTCCTGCGCCGCCTCGGCCGATGCGCCGGTCGAGATCGCGGCGAAGCCCGCGGTCTTCATGTCGTGGTGGATGTAGCCGCCCACCGCGCCCTTGGCGACCTCGAAGCACGCCACGTTGGGCGCTTCGACGTTTTCGCCGCACTTGCCGGTCAGCGCCTTGAGCGCTTCGGCGACGGGCGCGCCGCCGAGCGTCTGCTCGAGCAGCGCGCTGGCGCTGCCGATGCGCTTGTCGTACGCGACCTGCGTGATGCGCTCGAGCAGCGACTTGAAGTCGTCCGTCGGCGGCACGAAGTCGGTCTCGCTGGTCATGAGCACCATCGCGCCGCGACGGCCGTCCGGCGACACGATCGAGTGCACGCGACCCGCGCCGGCCTTGCGGCCCGCGCGCTTGTCGGCGTTCTTGAGGCCCTTCTTGCGCAGGAGGTCGACGGCGGCCTCGATGTCGCCGTTCGCCTCTTGCAGGGCGCGCTTGCAGTCCATGAGCGCCGCGCCGGTCATGTCGCGCAGCTTGCCCACCAGCTTGGAGTCGATGTTCGTCATGGGAGTGGAAGGTGTGGAGCTTTGTGAGTTCTTTGGGGGTCGTGGGTGCGCCGCGCGCTTGCGTCAGCGGCGCCGGTACGTAGTGCTGAGCGCCCGCCGAGACCGCCGTAGGGCCTCGTCGGGCGCGAACGATCGAGCCGAGCGGGCGCACGCGCCCGCGCAGGGCCTACTCCGCGGCGCCGGCTTCGCCCGCGGGCGCGGCCGGAGCGGAGGCCGCCGGTGCGGCGCGACGCGGACGCAAGTCCTGGGCGCGCTGACCGCGCGTCGGACGCGGCTCGTCGCCGCTGGCTTGCGCATCCTCGCCGCCCCGACCGTTGCCCTGCGACGCCACCTGCTCGCGGCGGTTCGCGCAGCCCTCTTCGACCGCCGACACGAGCGCGTCGACCAGGAGGCGCACCGACTTCAACGCGTCGTCGTTGCCCGGGATGACGATGTCGACCACGGTCGGATCGCAGTCGGTGTCGAGCACGCCGACCACCGGCACGCCCAGACGACGCGCTTCCTTGATCGCGTTCATCTCGCGCGCGGGATCGATCACGACCATCGCGCCCGGCATCTGGGTCATTTCGCGGATGCCGCCCAGGTTGCGATCGATCTTGCGCAGCTCGCGGCGCAGCGTCGAGCCCATCTTCTTGGACTCGAGCTCGAGCGTGCCCGCT
The DNA here is from genome assembly GCA_016795325.1 of Planctomycetota bacterium. Taxonomy (GTDB): domain Bacteria; phylum Planctomycetota; class UBA1135; order UBA1135; genus WYBT01. The sequence goes on along the minus strand of JAEUHY010000059.1, from coordinate 244,846 downwards.
TCCTGCATGCCTTCGAGTTCCTCGAGGCGGCGCAGGCGGCTGCGGATCACGGAGAAGTTCGTCAACGTGCCGCCGATCCAGCGCTCGATGACGACCGGCATGCCGCTGCGCTGGCCGGCGTCTTGGATGACGCCCTTGACCTGACGCTTGGTGCCGACGAACAGGATCTGGTTGCCTTCGGCAGCGACGTGGTAGAGGAAGTTCTGCGCGCGGAGGAGCCCGCGCATGGTCTGACGCACATCCATGATGTGGATCAGGTTGCGCCGGCCGTAGATGTACGGCGCCATCTTCGGATTCCACCGCGACACGCGGCATCCGAAGTGCACACCGGCTTCGATGAGTTGTTGGACTGTGACGGATTGCATGAGAAAGGGAGGGCGAGTTGCGCAGCGCCACGGTGGCGGCAGCGACCCGCAAGACGACAAGATGTCAGGAAAACGACAGGGCCGAACGCGACCACGCCTGGAGAGCGTGGCGCCCGCGAGCACGGGTCTTCTGCGCGAGACGGTCGCGGGAAGCGATCGCCAGGTGCGACGTGCAGCGCCTCGCTCGCGCTCTGCCGCCGCCGCCGCCCGCGGGGGCGACGATGGCGAGGAACGCGAGCAAAAAGGGGCGAGAAGTCTAACGGCGACCGGCGGCGGGTTCTATGCGGCGCCGGCCGAGCTCCCGAGAAAATGGCGCCCCCGAGTGCGGAACTCGGCTCGGATTCCCCTGTGAACCTCGCGAATCGCACGGCGCTTCGCGAGCGACGGCCAACCCGACGCCCGCTGGCCGCTGCGCACCGCCTCCTCCCGCTCCGTGCTCCTCTGCTCCGTGCTCCTCTGCTCCACTCCCGCCCCGCCCCCGCCTCGGCGGCCCGCTTCCCCGGTCGGCCCTAGCGCGGCCTGAGCCGGTGCGGCCGGTTGTCCGCCGCGACTCGCCCCCCACCCTCCCCAACGCTGCGGCCCACCCGGCCCACCCTGGACGCACACCTTGTCGCCGAAAAGCACATTCCTAAATCTCGAGGGGCAGGCGATACTTTCCTCCGCCAGCAGTGCGCCGCAGGCGCGCCGACTGCGCGCCGCCCCGAGCCCTTCACCGATGTCCCAGAGTCTTCCGCCTAGTTCCGCAGCCTCCGGCGCCGAGGCCTCGCCCGGCGCCGGCGCACCGGGCGCAACGCCCGTCGTTCTGTGGTGCGACCACCGTGGCGCGGGTTGGGGTGAGCGGGCGGCCACGCTCCGCGAGCGCGGTCTCGAAGTGCGACTGTCGACCACACTGGCCGACAGCGCGCGCCTCGCGCACTCCGCCACGGCCACCGTGGCGGTCGTCGACCGCCTTTCGCACCAGTCGAGCCGCGAACTCGAGGCTCTCGCGCAAGCCGCCGGCCACGGCTTGGGAGTCCTGGCGGTCGTCGACGACCTCGCGCCGGCGTCGCCATGGGACCGCGTGCAAAGCGCGCCGGCGACGCCCTGGGACGTGGTGCGCCGCAGCGCGAGCGTCGACGAGCTCGCCTTGCGCATCGAACTGCTTCACCGCCAAGTGACAGCGCATCGCGAATCCGCCCGCCTGCGGCACTTGGCCACGCACGACGATCGCACCGATCTGCTGCGTCCCCACGTGTTCCAGGGACACTTGCGCGCCCACTTCTCCGCGTCGCAGCGGCACCACCTGCACCTGGGCCTGCTCGTCATCGATCTCGACGAGTTCGGCAGCATCAACAAGCTCTACGACCACACGCTGGGCGATGAGATCATCGCGAACGTGGGGGCGGCGATCCGCGCGAACCTGCGCGCCGAGGACGTCGCCGCGCGACTGGGCGGCGACGAATTCGGCGTGCTGCTGCCGTACACACGCAAGGTCGACGCGGCGAGCGTCGTGTTGCGCCTGCTCGAGGCCATCGGCGCGGTGAGTTGCACGAGCGGCGCCGACGGTCGACAGGTGCGCGTGACCGGCAGCATCGGCTTCGAGACCTTCGGGGGCGCCGACCTGCGCTCCGTCGAAGAACTGCGCCTGCACGCCGAAGAAGCCCTGCGCCACGCCAAGCGCAGCGGCGGCGACCGTGGCGTGTACTACCGCTCGCTCGACGCGCCGATCCGGCGCGACTCCTGAACGCGTCCGCGGCGGACGCGGCTGCACGGGCTCACTTCACGAGCCGCAGATCGAGCCAGTTCAGGCGATCGGCGACGTACAAGCGCTCGTCCATCTCCACCACGAGCGCCACGCGACGCACGCCGTCCAGCGACAGCCCGCTGAACTCCACCGGCGCCGCTCCGCCCTCGAGCCGTCCGCTGCTCCACGCCGGCGTCTGCGCGCCGTCGAGGTAAATCGCGCAGCGCACGCTCCCGCGGTACGCGAGCAACTTCACCGAGTCGTCGATCGCGGCCGCGCCGTGCAGGGCCTTCCACGTCCCGTCCAGTTCCCACTCGAGCCGACTCGGCGAGTGCACGCCGATTCCGCGCGGCCAGGCGCGCCCGCCGGAGCGCAGCGTGTCCCCCATCACCGAACGATCCAACTGATAGGGCCAGCGCATGCCGGTGTCGTCGTTCTCCGGCCAGCCCTCGACGGCGAGCGCCGGCTTCATGCCGGACAGGTGCGCCACGCTGCCGTCGTCGAGCACGACCTGCGCCAGCGCTTCGAGCGGCAGCGCGAGCGGCGTCCGACCGCGCCAGTTCAGCCGCAGCGAACCGTCGCGCACACCGAGCAGATCGCCGTGCAGGCGGCCGCCACCCGCCAAGTCCACGCTCACGGAGCGCGCCCCGCGCTCGCGCACCGGCGCGGCGCCGAGCGGCTCGATCGTCAGGGCCCCGACCTCCGCCCAGGGGAACGTTCGCACCCCCAACGCGCTCTCGAACACGACGCCCTCGGAGCTGAACTCCTGGAAGCTGCCGTCGACGCGGTCGAGCCCCTTGGGCCGCACCCAGTAGAGACGGTCGCCGCTCGGCGGCGCTTCGGCGGCGCTCGCGCCACCCAGGCGTCCGGCGAACACGATGCGTCGCACGTCGTCGATCGAGACCGAGAGTCGCGCGCCGCCGAGGAGTTCGAGTTCGAGCGTCTCGCCCTGCGCGCCCGCGACGCGGCCGAGCACCGCGTCGTCGAGGGCCAGTTCGACTTGCGCTCGTTCCACGCCGTCGCCACGTTCGCCGGCGCCGGTCGCGCCGAGTCGCATGGCGATCGCTCCGCCGAGGTCGGCGAGTTGCTCGAACTCCGCGGGGGCCGGCGCGAGCCGCCGCCAGGCGCCGTCGCGGCCCTGCACTTCGAGCACCGCGCCCGAAACCGTCGGGGCGACCAGCGGAGAGGCCGACGCAGTCCCCGGCGCTTGAGCGTTGCTGGGCTGCGTGGAAGCCACGGCGCCGATGGCGAGCGCGGCCGGCAAAACCGCGTGCGCTAGCGCAGAGAGGCGACGGTGCTGCATGGGGCGGAACTCTAGTGTGCGCGAGCCGCGCTCCGAGCGGGCCGCATCGAGGAAACGCGCGAGTTGAACAGTCGCGACCTGCGCGGCGCAGCCGGCGACGGGCCTGCCCGCCCACAGCCTGCCACCCTGGCAGCACGCCGTAGGCCTCCGCGCGCGCGCTGCCAATTCGACAGCAACCGGCTGCTGCGGCCGCCGGCACGAGCACGGCGGCGCTTGGGTCCAGTGCCGCCGCCCCGCCCCGCCCCGCCGTCCTGACGCGCGCCCGGCGGCCTGCAGGGCCGCGCGGCGAGGGCGCGGCGCGCTTCTTGCGTTCGGCGCGCGTCGTTCGCGTCGGCGGGGGCTCCCTCGGCGCGGGCGACGCGCGTCGTTGGCCGGCCGCGATGGGCTCCAAGCTCCGCATCCGCCTGGGCGCGCCCGCGCTTGGCCGCGCGCTTCGGCGCCGGGCCGCGCGGCGTCCCACCTCCACGTACACGTTCCCTTCCGAATCCAAACCGCTCGAAGGCGAGCAACTCATCTCCCATGGCTGCGAAGCAACTGGTTTTTGAAGCGGAGGCGCGTGAAGCGATCCGCCGCGGTGTCGAGAAATTGGCCAAGGCCGTCACGAGCACGCTCGGCCCCCGCGGCCGCAATGCGGTGCTCGACAAGGGCTGGGGCGCGCCGACCGTCACCAAGGACGGCGTCACCGTCGCCGAGGAAGTCCAGCTGAGCGACCCCTACGAAGACCTCGGCGCGAAGCTGGTCAAGGAAGTGGCCAGCAAGACCAGCGACGTCGCCGGCGACGGCACGACGACCGCGACGCTGCTCACCGAAGCCATCTTCACGCACGGACTGCGCGCGATCACGGCCGGTGCGAGCCACGCGCGCCTGGTCGCCGGACTCAGCGACGGCCGCAACGCCGTCATCGAGGCGCTCGACAAGGCCGCCAAGAAGGTCTCGAGCAACGACGAAGTCCGCCAGGTCGGCACGATCTCGGCGAACAACGATCCGCGCGTGGGCAAGATCATCGGCGACGCGATGGACAAGGTCGGCAAGGACGGCGTCATCACGGTCGAAGAAGGCAAGGGCCTGGAGACCGAAGTCACGATCGTCGAAGGCATGCAGTTCGACCGCGGCTACGTCTCGCCGCACTTCGTCACGGACGCCAACGCGATGGAGTGCGTGTACGACAAGCCGCTGATCCTGGTGTACGAGGACAAGATCTCGAACATCCAGAAGCTGCTGCCCCTGCTCGAGGCCGCCAAGAACGCTGGCAAGCCGCTGCTGGTGATCGCCGAAGAGGTCGAGTCGGAAGCGCTCGCCACGCTCGTCGTGAACAAGCTGCGCGGCATCCTGCAGTGCTGCGCCGTCAAGGCCCCCGGCTACGGCGACCGCCGCAAGGCCATGCTCCAGGACATCGCCGCGCTCACGGGCGCCAAGGCGATCATGAAGGACCTGGGCCTCGAGCTCGAGAAGGTCACGCTGCGCGATCTGGGTTCGGCCAAGCGCGTGGTGGTCACCGCGGACAACACGACCATCGTCGACGGCGCCGGACAGCGCAAGGACGTCGAGGACCGCGTCGCGCAGATCCGCGCCGAGATCGAAACGACGACCTCGGACTACGACCGCGAGAAGCTCCAGGAGCGCCTCGCCAAGCTCACCGGCGGCATCGCGCAGATCAACGTCGGCGGCGCAACCGAGACGGAAGTCAAGGAGCGCAAGGCGCTGATCGAGGACGCGCTCCACTCCACGCGCGCTGCGGTCGAGTCGGGCGTGCTGCCCGGCGGCGGCGTGGCGCTGCTGCGCGCGCGCGAAGTGCTCAAGAAGCTCAAGGGCACGGACGACGACTACAACGTCGGCATCGAGGCGCTGTACGACGCCCTCGCCCGTCCGGTGCAGAAGATCTCCGAGAACGCGGGCTTCGACGGCACCGTCGTCGCGCACCGCATCCTGCGCGAGAAGAGCGCGAACTACGGCTTCGACGCGAACACCGGCCAGTACGGTGACATGTTGAAGTTCGGGATCCTCGATCCCGCGAAGGTCACCAAGACCGCACTCGCCAACGCAGTCAGCGTCGCGCTGCTGCTCCTGTCGACCGACGCCCTGATCGTCGCCAAGCCCGAGACCGGCAAGAAGAAGGGCCCGGGTGGCCACGGTGAGGGTGACATGGATGAGATGGGCGGCGGCATGGGCGGCATGGGTGGGATGGGCGGCATGGGAGGCATGGACTTCTAGTCGCGCGTACACCCCACACACGAACACACACAACCGAACACAACGAGGAAACACCCCATGGCCAAGCAGATCCTGTTCGACGATGCCGCGCGCCAAAAGATGCGTGATGGCATCGAGAAGCTCGCCAAGACCGTGCGCGTCACGCTCGGGCCCGCGGGCCGCAATGTCGTGCTCCAAAAGTCCTTCGGCTCGCCTTCGGTGACCAAGGACGGCGTCACCGTCGCCAAGGAAATCGAACTCAGCGACCCGTTCGAGAGCATGGGCGCCAAGCTCGTGCGCGAAGTCGCCAGCAAGACCAACGACATCGCGGGCGACGGCACCACCACCGCGACCGTTCTCGCCAGCTCGATCTTCAAGGAAGGCCTGCGCGAGCTGTCGACCGGCGTCAACACGATCGCCGTGCGCAACGGCATCGAGAAGGCCGTCGAGCAAGCGGTCGCTTCGATCGCCGCGCAGTCGCGCAAGATCAAGAAGCGCGAAGAGAAGAAGTCCGTGGCCACCATCTCGGCCAACAACGACCCCGCGGTCGGCGAACTGCTCGCGGAAGCGTTCGAGCGCGTCGGCGACGAGGGCGTCGTCACGGTCGAGGAGTCCAATGGACTGGAGACCAAGCTCGACGTCGTCGAGGGACTCGAGTTCGACAAGGGCTACCTCTCGCCCTACTTCGCGACGGACATGGTCAAGCTGACGGCCGAGCTCAGCGACGCCTACGTCTTCATCTACGAGAAGAAGATCTCGAACCTGCGCGAGTTCCTGCCGATCCTCGAGCGCGCTGCGCAGACGCAGAAGCCGCTGTTGATCATCGCGGAGGACATCGAAGGCGAAGCGCTCGCCACGCTGGTGATCAACCGGCTCAAGGGCGTGCTCAACGTCTGCGCCGTCAAGGCGCCGGGCTTCGGCGAGCGTCGCAAGGCGTACCTGGGCGACATCGCGGTGCTGACCGGCGGGACGGCGATCACCGAGGACCTCGGCATCCCGCTCGACAAGGTGACGACCGCGCACCTGGGCCAAGCCAAGCGCGTGAGCATCAACAAGGACCGCACGATCATCGTCGGCGGCGGCGGCTCGAAGAAGGCCATCGACGAGCGCTGCCAGCAGATCCGCAAGCAGATCGAAGGCACCAAGAGCGACTACGACCGCGAGAAGCTCCAGGAACGCCTGGGCAAGCTCACGGGCGGCGTTGCGGTGATCCGCGTCGGCGGCAGCACCGAGGCGGAGATGAAGACCAAGAAGTTCCTGGTCGAGGACGCCTTCAACGCGACGCGTTCGGCGATCCAGGAAGGCATCGTGCCCGGCGGCGGCGTGACGCTGCTGCGCGCGGCCGACTCGATCGACGAATCGAAGTTCAAGGGCGAAGAGCGCTTCGGCGCTGCGATCGTCAAGCGCGCGCTCGAAGCGCCGCTGCGTCAGATCGCCCAGAACGCGGGCTACGACGGCGCGGTGGTGGTCGAGATGGTGCGCGAGAAGACCGGCAGCTACGGCTTCAACGCACTCACCGGCGACTACGTCGACATGTTCAAGGCCGGCGTGATCGACCCCGCCAAGGTCGTCCGTTGCGCGCTGCAGAACGCTGCGTCGATCGCCGGCCTGCTGCTCACGACCGACTCGATGATCACGGAACTCAAGCCCGACACCGCCAAGGTGGAAGGCTCGATCGCGTGAGACCCTAGGGCCTCACGCTCAGCGCGATAGCTCCGCGCCCCGGCCGCGCCAACGCGCACGGTCGGGGCGCAGTCCCAAGCGCAGCCCTTCCGCAACCTGTTCGCCTGCCACTCCACCCCCAGCCCGTCGACCACCCCAGGATCTCGCACAAGGAGCTCCCGATGAGCGACAAGCGCGACTACTACGAAGTGCTCGGCGTCGAAAAGTCGGCGAGCGTCGAGGACATCAAGAAGGCCTACCGCAAGTTGGCCCTCAAGCACCACCCGGACCGCAATCCCGGCGACAAGGACGCCGAGACCAAGTTCAAGGAGGCGGCCGAGGCGTACGACGTGCTGGGCGACGAGCAGAAGCGCCGCCAGTACGACCAGTTCGGACACCGCGCGTTCGACGGAGGCGGCTTCCAGGGCCAGCGCTTCGAGAACATGGAGGACATCTTCGCCGCCTTCGGCGATGTGTTCGGCGGCGGCGTGTTCGGCGACCTGTTCGGCGGCGCGGGCGGACGCCGCGGGCGCTCGGGCCCACAACGTGGGCGCGACCTGAAGATCGTGCTCGACCTCACGCTCGAGGAGATCGATCAGGGCGTCGAGCGCACGGTGGTGCTCAAGCGCCAGGACTCGTGCCGCGCCTGCAGCGGCAGCGGCGCCAAGCCGGGCACCTCGCGCACCTCGTGCACGACCTGCGGCGGCCGCGGCCAAGTGCACCGCAGCCAGGGCTTCTTCGCGATGGTCACGACCTGTCCACGCTGCCAAGGCGCGGGACAGATGATCGAGACGCCCTGCACGACCTGCCGCGGCGCCGGCACCGAAACGGTCAAGGCCGAGGTGCCCATCCGCATTCCGGCCGGCATCGAGGAAGGCGTGCGGCTGCGCGTGTCGGGCGAGGGCGATGCGGGCGAGCCCGGCGCACCGCGCGGCGACCTGTACGTCTTCGTCCAGCAGGCCGAACACAAGATCTTCCAGCGCAGCGGCGCCGACGTGATCACGGAAATCCCCGTGAGTTTCGCGCAGATGGCCCTAGGCGACTCCGTTGAGCTCCCCACCCTGCGCGGGCGCGCCGAGATGACCATTCCGCCGGGCACCGCGAGCGGGAAGGTGTTCCGCCTCAAGGGTCAGGGACTGCCCGTCCTCGAAGGGCGCGGGCGCGGGGACCAACTCGTGCGCGTGTTCGTCGAGGTGCCCAAGAAACTCTCCGACCGCCAGCGCGAGCTGCTCAAGGAGTTCGCCGAACTCGAGCGCAAGGGCGGCGGCAACCGCTCGTTCTTCGAGAAGATCGTCAGCTACTTCAACGACTAAACATGAGCGAGTCATCCCAAGCCCAGGACGAACAAGGCGCGGCGGGCGCAGGCCAGCCGAATCAGCAGGCGCACTCCGAGCCGTCGGGTGGCGCAGGGGGCGGCGAGTTCGAAGCGCTGCGCGCGGAGCGCGACGAGTTGGCCGCCCAGCTCGCGCGCGCTCGCGCCGACTACCAGAACCTGCGCAAGCGCACGCAGCTCGACGTGGACAACGCGGTGCGGCGCTCGCTCGAGAACCTGCTCCAGAACCTGTTCGTCGTCGTCGACAACCTCGACTTCGCTCTGCGCGTCGAGGCGCGCAGCGAAGACGCGCGCCAATTGGCGCACGGCGTCGACTTGACGCGCATGCAGTTCCTGCACGCGCTCACGCAGGAAGGCGCCAGCCCGATTCCCGACGCGAAGACCTTCGACACCAAGCTCCACGAAGCGGTCTCCACCGCCCCCAGTACCGAACACCCGCCCGGAACCATCCTGCAGGTGCTCCGCCGCGGCTGGACGTGGCGCGGAACGGTCCTGCGTCCCGCTCACGTGCAGGTGGCGGCCGCGCCCGCGACGGCGCCGACCACCCCCAGCTCGCCCGCACAAGCCCCGTCCGACAAGGGCGCCTGAGAACCAAGCGCATCACCATGCCGACCTACGACTACGTCTGCGGCGCGTGCGAGGCGCGCGTCGAGTACTTCCAGTCCATGTCCGAGAAGCCCAAGCGCAAGTGCCCCAAGTGCGGCGCCTCCAAGCTAGTGCGGCAGATCGGCGCGGGCGCCGGGATCCTGTTCAAGGGCTCGGGCTTCTACCAGACCGACTACCGCAGCTCGTCGTACAACCAAGCGGCGGCCGCCGACTCCAAGGGAGCGAGCTGCGCCGGCGACACGAAGTCCTGCGCGGCCAGCGGCGGTCCGTGCGCGGACACTTCGAGCAGCAGCGCCAAGGCGAGCGACAGCTCCGCCAGCAGCTCCAAGTCGAAGAAGTCGAAGTCCTGACGCGCGCCGGGCGCGCACGCGACGTCGTCGGCGCGCACGTCCTGCCGTGCTGAAGCTCTAAGCCGTCCGCGCGCCGAGCAAGCGCGGGCCAGCGGCGCTCACACGCTCGCGCGCGGCGCGCCCAGGAACAGTTCCTCGACCAACCGTCCGATCGCATCGGTGTGGTTGGCGCCGATCACGCGGTCGGCGACGGCGAGCGCGTCGGGGTAGGCATTGCCCATCGCGACGCCGAGTCCCGCGGCGCGGATCATGGGCACGTCGTTGCCGGCGTCGCCGACCGCCACGACGCGCTCGGCCGGGATCGAGTGCTCCTCCGCCAGCCAGCGCAGCGCCTCCGCCTTGCCCTTGCACGGCGGATGGATGTCGACGACGAGCATGCGGCTGTCGCGGTGGTGCGGCAGGCACGAGAGCGGAAAGTGCGTCGTGTAGACCGGCTGGTCGAGCGCGGCCTCGATCTGCGCGGCGAACTCATCCGACGTGGGATGCCGCTGCGAGAAGAACGTCACACGCAGCGCGCGCCGGTCGAGCAACGCCTCGGGCGCGACGGTCACAAGTCCGAGCATGTCCTTGAGCGCGCGCAGCTCGAGTTCGTCGCGCGGCGCGGTCGCGTACTTCACGCCCGCGCACATCGCGACCGTCATGTAGCCGCCCTCGCTGCCGAAGCGCACCGCGCGAGCGAGCGTGCGCTCGGAGAGCACCCGCTCCTCGATCAGGCGCCCAGCGGTAGGGCACCACACGCCGGCGCCGTTGAACACCACCGCGGGGTGCGGAATGTTCAGCTGCTCGAGCACGGGCAGCGTGGCGAGTTCCGAGCGCCCGGTGGCGACCATCACGTGCACGCCCTGCGCCGCGGCGGCGCGCAGCGCCTCGAGCGTGCGGGGATGGATGCAGTCCGACTCGTCCAGCAGCGTGCCGTCGAGGTCGAGCAGGATGGCGTCGTAGTCGCGCGCGCTCATGGCAAACCTTGGACGGTACGCCAAGCGCTGGGTTTGTCCAGCGCGCAGCGACCTCTCACGCCCGCGCCGCGCGGCGCGCGGACAGGGCAACTCGGACAGGGCAACTCGGACAGGGCAACTCGGACAGGGCAACTCCGACAGGGCAGCTCGGTCAGGGCAAGTCGAAGCGCACGTTGGCTGCGACGCCCGGCTTCACCACGACCGCCTGCGGCTCAGCCGTCGCGCCGTTCGCGCCGCCCCCACCGAGCCCCACCGGCCGCACCGCGATGCGCCAGGTCCCCGGCGCCAGTCCATCCAACAGCGCCTTGCCGCTTTCCTGGATGAACTCGGTCTTGCGCTCGGCGCTCTTGGCGATCTCGCCCTCCGGCGTGGCCGTCACGATCACCATCTGCGCCGGCGTTCCGTCGGCGCGGAACACCGAGACCTCCGCGCTGCCGGCTTGCTCGAGCTTCAGGTTCACCCCGCTCTTGAGTTCGTTCTCACTCAGCTCGAACGCCTCGGAGCGCGCGGGCTGCAAGCCCTTGGCCTCGGCGTGCACCTCCAGCTTGACGCCGGTGCTCACACCGCGGAGCGCGTAGCGCCCGTCGGAGTCGGTCTTCACGCTTTCGGGGCCTCCGAATTCGCCGATGCTCTCGACGCCGCCGTCGGTTGAACCCAACGCGATGCTGAACACCGCGCGCGGACCGCCCTCCTCGTCCGCGCGCTCGACGCGCACCCGCACGCCCGCGAGCGCGCGTCCGTCCGAGTCGAGGACCCGGCCTTCGATCGTCGCAATCGACAGCGCGACATCGCGCCGCGTGTCGCGTTCGAGCACGACGACGTCGAGCTCCGTCGGCATCGCACGCGAGCGGTGCTCGACCGTCAGGATGTAGTCGCCCGGAGCGACATCCTTGAGTTCGTAGGCGCCGCGACTGTCCGTCTTGGCGCGCGGGCCGCCGCCGAACGGAAGGCGCGGCATGCGCGGCGCGCCATCGGCCGGCCGTCGATCGAGGCTCACGCTGGCGCCGACCAGCGGCTCGCCGGCTTCGCTCACGACGCCGCTGACGAGCACCTTGAGCGGCGCGCGCAGCGTCAGCTCGGAGAACTCGGCCTCGCGCACCTCGACGGAACCCCACGCGGACTCCTCGGACTCGGACATGCCGGCGAAGACAGCGATGTCCCCGCCCATCATCACGCCGCCGCCGCTGGGCGCGGGCCGAAACTCGTGCACTCCCGGCGCGAGACGTTCGAAGCGCGCGACACCGGCCGCGTCCGTGACTTCGCTCGAACTGCCCGCCGGGCCGAACGGTCCCAGCGCCTCAGCGTCGCCCGCAGCGCGCCGCTCGATCCGCGCGCCGGCCACCGGCGCACCCGCGGCGTCGATCAACTTGACGAGCGCTCCGCCGCCCTTGCGCAGGCGCAGCGTCAGCGGGCTCGCGTCGGGCGTGCCGACGAACTCCGCGCTTGTGCTCGGCGCGAAGCGCGCGTGCGAAGCGAGCACGCTGCAGCGCTTGCCTTCGAAGCTGGACAGCCGCGCCAGCCCCTCGGCGTCGGTGCGCGCAACCCGCGTGCTCTCGCCGCCGAAGTCGAAGTCCGGCTCCTCGCCCGCGCTGGCTTCGATGCTGATCGTGCGCGCGACGAAAGCGCCGCGCTCCGAGGCCTCGGGAGTGACGCGCAGCGTGACGCTCGCGCCCTCGAGCGGAGCACCCGTGGCGTCGTCGAGCACCTGCACCACCACCATCGGCGCCGCTTGGAGCTCGATCACGCCCAGGTCGACGACCTCGCCCTCGCGCAGCGCGATGTCGTTGCGCTCGTACGTGCGGTAGCCCACGGCCTCGAGCTTGAGCGTCGCGCGGTCTTCGGCGCGGCGCGGCCGCAGGTTCGCCGCGCGGATGCGGCCCTCGGGCCAGCTCTTGCGCCCGCGCCCATCCGCGGCCACGGGCATCGCAAACCCGACTCCCGCGGAGAGCTCGAGCTCTTCGATCGGCTTGCGCGTCGCCGCGTCGATGACCTGCGCGACGATGGTCGACTCCGGACGGTACTGCAGTTCGACGCCGCGCTCCCCGGCGCGGGCTTCGACGCGCGAGGAAAGCCGCTGCCCGAAGTCGAATTCGCCACTGCCCGGGCGCGCCGACTTGCGCAGGCCGAGGACGTACAACTGATTCTCGCGCAGCCCGCGGATCTCGAACGAGCCGTCGGCGCGCAGCTTGCCCGAACGCGACTCGCCGCCGACGCCGGCGCCGAGGTCAAAGTCGAAATCTGCGATCGCGCCCGCACCCTCGCGCTTGGGCGAAGCGCGCACGAGGTGCTCACCCGCGGACGCCGGCAGACCGACGACGCGCCCGGCAATCGTGAACCCGTCGTCGAGCACGATGCTGACCGGCGCGAGCACCTGACCGGGCGACGCGACCTCGCCGCTCGTGGCCTGGTCGGGGTGCGCCTCGTGCGTCACCCGCAACCGAAACGGCCCCGCGGGCAACGTGTCGATGCGGAAGCTGCCGTCGACGCCGCTGCGCGCCAGTTCGACGCCCGGTGCGCCGCCGACGATCATCAGCCCGCCGCCCAGCGACTCCAGGAGCTGGAGCACACGCGCCTCGGCGACCGGCGCGCCGCGTCGATCCACCACGACGCCCGTGAGGACGCCGCCCAGTTCCAACACCAGCGTTCCGACATCCGTCGCCACGCCCTCCACGGCGCGCACATCGCGCGTCTGCAGCCTCGCGAAGCGCGGGGCGCGCACCTCCAGGCTCTGCTGCCCCGGACGCAGGCCCGACAGTTCGAAGCGCCCCTGCGCGTCGGTCGTGGCCTCGCTGCGACGGCCCGCGGCGCGCGCGCCTCCGTCCCCCAGCTCCAGCGGAAGCTCGAATTCGAAACCACCGCCTGAAGGGCGAGCGCTGACCAGCGCGCCTTCGACCGGCGCGCCGGCAGAACTCATGACGACGCCCGTCAACTTGGTCGCCGGATTCCCCGCGCGGGCAGCCGAGGCCGCGGGGTTCTCCACAGCGAGTTCGGGCGCGGCCGCGGCGGCGGTGCGTTCGCCCGGCGTCGGGTCGGGAGAGCTCGGCGCGTCGAGTTCCGCGCGCGGAGCGGCGGCGGCGTTCCCGCTCGACGCCGCGACCGGCATCGCCGCGGGCTGGGACGTTGCGTCCGGCCCGGCGGGCGCGCGCAGCAGGAAGAACGCCAGCGTTCCGAGCAGGAGCAGCGAGCAGACGGCGACGAGCGAGGGAACGGAACGGGACATCAGGATTCTCTAGGGGGGCGGGCGAGGCGCGGACCCGAGAGACGTCGGCGCGCCGTTCGCCGAAAGAAGCCGCGGGCTACGCAACGACCGCGGTAGGAGTTGGGGCAGTTTGCTGAGAAAGAGCCCAAGATCCAGCTCTGTCGTGCCCTTTACCTTGGCGTACTTGCTAGCGGGAGGTGTCAGGGGTGTCATAGGTCACGCTCGAGGCGGGCCGTGGCGACTGACCACTTGCGCTGGCCACTCCCGCCCCACGCGCACTGCGTTCGTTCGACACCTCGCCTGTTTCGCGCCGACGTAGTTCCCGCGCCACTGCAACTTTCTGCGCCACCCGGCGCACACCTGCGCGTCCGCAGGACCTTCCCATGCTCACTACACGCACTCGCCTCGCTCGGATCGCCCTCACCCTCGGCCTGCTTGCGCTGGGGATGACCCATCTCGCGCCGCCGGCCGCGGCGCAGACCGTTCCCAAGCTCACCAACGTCTACAAGGATGAGGTCGACCTGGGCTTCGTGTTCCAAAAGATGCCGTCGTGGGGCTTCGTGCCCGCGCAGCCGGACGAGACCAACCTGATCGGCAAGTACACGCAGGGGTACGAGAACACGATCCGCAACCCCAAGACCGGCATGCCGCTCGAGGAAGCGCGCGTTGAGTTGCTCAAGTTCGACCGCCGCAAGAAGGAAGAACCCAAGCCGACGGAGGAGGAGGGCGACAACAAGAAGAAGATCGTCGTGAGCCTCGACTTCGGCGGACTGACGAACTTCGAAGACTACGCCAAGCGCCACCTGGGCGACTGGAAGCAGATCGAACGCAAGGAAGTGAAGAAGGACGGCGTGCTCGGCACGCGCTTGCTCTACAGCCGCATCGAGGGCCCGAAGGACGATGGGATCGAACTCGCCGCGCTGGCCTACGTCTACAAACTCTCGGCCGACGTCGACATCGCGGTGATCTCCTACTCGCCGGGCGGCAAGAAAGCCTGGGGCAAGTGGGAAGGCGCGCTCGACGACGTCGGCAAGAGCTTCAAACGGCTCGAGCTGAACACCAAGCTCACCAGCACCGGACCGCGGGGCAACTCGCCGCGCGACCTCAAGCGCTGGGACCTCGAACAGCAGGTGATGAAGAACCCCGGCTGGGCGCTGTACGAGTCGCAGAACTACTTCATCATCACCTCGAAGAACGACGACAAGCAGTTCATCAAGGAACTCATCGAGCGCCTCGAAGCGATCCGCGAGGTTTACGAAGAGCTCTACTCGATCGAGTTGGTGAAGGAGCTGCGCTTGCTCGCCAAGGCGCGCCGCAACGCCGAGGAAAAGGAAAAGCCGGACGCCGAGAAGAAGCCCGAGGAGATCGACATCGAAGTCGCCGGCCGCACCGTGGCGGCGAACATCGATCCGATGGAACTCAGCCGCTGCAGCGTCGTGCGCGTGTGCAAGGACGACGACGAGTACACCAGCTACGGCGGACCGGGCGGATCAGCGGGCTACTGGAGTTCGTGGCACCAGGAACTGGTGATCTACGACGACCAGAAGGGCGGCGGAAGACGCAACACGTGGGCGACGCTCAACCACGAAGCGTTCCACCAGTACATCTTCTACTTCCTCGGGAACTTCGCTCCACACAGCTGGTACAACGAGGGCAACGGCGACTTCTTCTCCGGCTGCCAGCTGAACGGGAGCAAGTTCAAGCTTCGGCCGTTCGATTGGCGCATCGGCACGATCAAGGAGCAGATCAAGCTCGCCGAGGCCGACCGCGCCAAGGGACTCGAGCCGCAGCGCGGAGTCGTCCCGTTGAAGGAGATCGTGCGCTGGACGCAGCAGCAGTACTACTCCAACAACGCCAAGTACGAGACCGACGGCGGAATCCACTACGCGCAGGGCTGGTCGTTCGTGTACTTCCTGCGCACCGGCAAGGACGCGGCGAAGTACTGGAACCCCGCGTACGAGAAGGTGCTCGACGTCTACTTGCGCACGCTCGTCGAAACCGACAGCCTCGACAAGGCGGTCGACGCGGCCTTCGCCGGCATCGACTTCGACCAACTGGAAAAGGCCTGGCGCGACTACATTTTGAGCCTCTGAATCTTGAGCCTCTGAATTTCGAACCTCTGACGCCCCCGGCGGCGCTCGTTCCGAGCGCCGCACACCCCAGGCACGCTTTCGCAACCGCACCTCGGGCCTCCACGCCCCCACTCGCGCCTTGAAGACAATCCAACTGCTCTCCCTCGTCGGCGCACTGCTCACGCTGGCGCCGGTGGCCGACGCCTTCGACCGCGTCATCACGCACGACAACCGCTTCCTCGAGTGCAAGAAGGTGCGCGAGGACGGCAGCAACTACCGCATCGAGTTCGAGCACGACGTCGTCGTGCTGGCCAAGGACAAGGTCAAGGCCGTCGAGATCTCGGGCGACATGTCCGACTACGTCCCCAAGGACGACGACGAGCGCCAGAAGCTGGCCCAGGGCTTCATCAAGTACAAGGGCAAGTGGTTTTCGAAGGCGGCTTACGAGGACGAACTCGAGAAGGAGGCCGCCGCCTCCAAGAAGCGTGCGGACGAGATCGCGCTGCACTCCGATTGGGAGAACGCCTGGGTCAAGGAGACCAAGCACTTCGTGGTCAAGTCGAACACCTCTCCGGAGTTGCTCGACTACTACTGCGAACTGATGGAGGCGTACTACTCGCTCATGGACGAGCGCTTCGGCATCAAGGTCAGCCCGGTGTTGGGCCGGACGAAGATGGACGTCCACGTCTACAAGAACAAGGCGGACTTCACCAAGTACGCCAAACCCGACAGCCCGTCGGTGCTCGGCTACTTCAACCGCGGCGAATCGCCGCCGGTTCTGACCTTCTACCACTACTACGCGGAGCCGGCGCAGACCGAGTGGGTCGCGTTGCACGAGTGCACGCACCTGCTCACCTACCTGATCGATCCGCAGTACTACCCGCAGATCTGGCTCAACGAAGCGGTCGCCGACTACTTCGGTTCGTCGGAGATCTCGCGCGACAAGAAGGGCAAGCTCGTCATCAAGCCCGGTGCGATGCAGTCGGATCGCCTGCTCACCGTCCAGGACGCGATGAAGGACGGGACCGATACGAAGCTCGACAAGCTGTTCGACATCGAGCGCGATGACTTCGACGGCTTCCAGTACGCGCACGCCTGGGCGTTCATCTACTTCCTGAACGAGTCGAACCCCAAGTACCAGAAGGCCTTCAACCGGTTCTTCAAGGACCTGTACACGCAGGCCAAGGGCATCACGTACGAGACCGTCGCTGTTCCGGCGCAGTTCGACAAGAGCGGCACCGCCAAGCAGGCGTCGGCGAAGGAGATTCGGCGCGTCGTGCTCCAGGCGTTGGGTGTGAAGGACCTCAACGTGCTGGAGAAGGAGTGGAAGACCTGGATCGGGAACATCAAGCTCACCGAGCCCGAGCAGCTCTTCAAGCGCGCCTACACCTCGGTGGCGTACCGCGGCTTGTGGGTCATCGGCACCGACGGCCGTATCGATCGCGAGAAGACCAAGAAGGCAGCGGAACAAGCGCTCGAGGACCTGGACGCGGCCCTCAAGGGCGGCCTCAAGGACGCGCGCGCGCACTGGGCTCGCCACTCGGTCTTGAAGGAACTGGACCGCGACGAAGAAGCCCGCGCCGCGCTTCAGGCCGCGATCGACTTGGAGCCGCTCAACGCCCGGTACCGCTGGGACATGGGCGGTCTGTTGAACGGCGGCTTCTCGATGTCGATGGGCGACGACGAGGACTCGTCGAGCTTCACGGTCGACGGCATGGGCCGGCCCAAGGACGAGGCGCTGAAGTGCTACGGACTGGCGACCGAGTTGGCGCCCGACAACGACGTCTACCGCCGTCAGTTCGAGAAGTTCAAGGCCGCCAAGTAGAGGCGCGGGACTCACCGGCCCCGCCGGCCGGTGAACGGCGCTTGGCTCCATCGGCGCGACTGCTGCGACGCGCGACTCTGGGAGCGCGGGGGCGCGAGACGATAGGCTGCGGCGTAGGCCAAGCCTCCGATCCATGCACATGCCCCTCGCCAAGCTCTCGAGCCTGATCCTGCTGCTCGTCGCCACGCTCTCGTGCCAGGGCACGCGCGTGGCGGCCGACCCGGTGCTCGAACTGCGCGGCGGGAGCGGCGCGAGTGAGTTGGGAGTCTCGACCGACTTCGGCGTCGTGTTCCTGGGCCGCACCTCCCGCTCCGGCGCGGTGGAGTTGACCGCTTGGTACGGCGACGGCCCGAGCATTGAGTTCTCCGTCATCGAACCGCTGGGAGGCGGCCTGTTCACGGCGGAACCGCAGATCAAGCTCCCGCGCGTGCCGATCTCGTTCCGGACGCCGCGGGCGGGCGAGACGCTGCGCGTGATCGGACGGAGCGGCCGCGAGCGCTGGAGCGCCGACGTGACGGTGCGTGCAGAGCCGCAACTCGAAGGACTGATCGTCGATGTGCCGGCGCAGGTTCTCGAGCGAGACGGACAAGCCGGCGCGGGCCTCTACCGCATCGGTGAGAAGGAACACGATCTCAAGCTGGTCGGACTCGTGACGGGCACGGTCGAGGTCACCGGCTCGGACGGCGCCACACGACGCTACCTCGCGGCCGTAGGCCCGGACCAGCTCTGGCGCCTGGTCACGTACAAGCGCGATTTCCCGCGCAAGCGCAAGTGGGTCTACCGCGCTGACGTGCTCTGAGCGCAGCGCGCCGGTCCACGCCTGGAGTGGCGCTCAGCGGCGCGGCCGCGTAGCCGAAGTCCACACGGGCCATTCGTCGTGCAGCGCGCGGCGCTCCTCGCCGTCGCGTCGGCCGAGCACCCGGCGCGTCACGAAGTTGTAGAGAGGCTTTCCGGTGGCGCGCCACACCTTGGCGATGCCGCGCCGCTGCGGCGCGCGCGGCGGCGCCGCCAACAACTCCGCCGGCGGCGCCACGCGCGCGTCGACGACGCGCGCAAAGCGCAGGTAGCGGCGGCGGTGCTTGGCGATGTGGCGCAAGTCGTCGACCGCGCGGCGCTCGAGCAGCCGCGAGGGCAGCCGGTGCACGCTCGCGAGCTGGAAGTCGATCAAACCTGGCGCGCCGTCGGGGAGCACGATGACGTTCTGCTCCTTGTGCAGGTCGTTGTGCGCCACTCCGCGCGCGTGCATCGCGCGCACGAGCGCCTCGAGTCGTTCGAAGAAGTCCAGCGGCAGCTCCCTGGCCCGGTGCAGCGGCTCGCCCGGCAAGCGCCCACGTTCGAGCACCTCCTCACGCGGCGCGGACTCGAGCAGCGACGGCACTCCCTCGAGTCCCTGCAGCGCCGCCAAGGCGCGCCGCTCGCGCGCGAGCAGCTTGCGCGCAACCCACGCCGACAAAGGCAGCCGCCCGCCGCAGGCGACGCGCCGAACGCGCCACTCTCCGCCGACTTCGACGAGTTCGACGCGACCGAGCGCGTCGCGCTTGAGCACTTGGGGCGGACGCGGTTCCACGGTTCGCTGGTCGCCAAGGGTAGCTCAACTCGGCTTCCGGCGCGGCTCGACGCGCGGAAGCAACTGCACCGCGCCCTCCGCGAGCGTCGCACCGTCGAACGCGACATCACGCTCAGCGCGCCGCGGCCCGAACGCACAACGACCTCGCGCAGACACTACGATCCGCGGATGCTTGAAGCAGCGGCAGGCAAGATCGTCGTGCGCGGGCTCACCCGCCGCTTCGGGAGCAAACTGGCCCTCGCCCCCACCGACCTCGACGTCGGCCCCGGAGGCGTGACCGGACTGCTGGGCCCCAACGGAAGCGGCAAGACCACCTTGATGCGGATGTTGATCGGCTTGACCAAACCTGACGCCGGCGCGGCGACGGTCGACGGCGCCGCGCTCGAGGGCGACGGCCTCGGGATTCGCCGGCGCTGCGCGTACGCGCCGGGCGAAATCGCGCTGTACGGCGAGCTCAGCGGCGCTCAACAACTCGAGTTCCTGCTGCGCGGCCGAGATCGAGACGCGCATGCGCGCGCACAGAGCTATGCGCAGCGCTTCGAGCTGCCGCTCGAACGTCGTGTGCACGCCTACAGCCACGGCATGAAGCGCCAGCTGCTGTTCGCCGCCGCCCTGGCGCCGCAGGTGCGCGTGCGCATCCTCGACGAACCGTCCGAGGGACTCGACCCCACCAAACGCGGCGTGCTCGTCGAACTGCTGCGCGAGGACGCGGCGCGCGGCACGACGATCCTGCTCTCCTCGCACCACCTGGGCGAAGTCGACCGCGTCTGCCAGCGCTTCGTGTTCATCCACGGCGGCAAAGTGATCGCGAACGAGAGCGCGGAATCCACCGCTGCGCGCGCCCGGCGGCTGCTGCGCGTCGCGTACGCGCCGCACGACACTCTCGCGCAAGCGCTGGCGCGCGCCGCCGGCGAGCTCGCGCCCCACGTGCGCAGCGCGCGCGTGCGGGACGCCGAGCTGCTGGTCGAGCTCGCCGACGACGATCCGCGCGGCGTACTCGAACGGCTCGCGCGCTTCGACGGCCTGGGCGCGCCGACGGCGCTCGAATTCGGCCGCGCTTCGCTCCAAGAGCTGTACCGCGACCTGTACGGCGTGGAGGCCTGCTGATGGTCCGCTGGCTCAACTCGACCCTCGGCCGCGGCATCGGCTTCTTCATCGTGCTCGAGCTGATGCTCGTTCCCGCGGTGCTCTACTGGCCGGACTTCTCCAAGCACATTGGCAAGTTTCGCGCGCTCGCGCCCCTGCCGGTGATGCGCGGCATCATCGACACGCTCGAAACCGGCGGCGCGTTCGCGTACGTCACCGGTCAACACTTCTTCAAGGGCTGCAACACGCTCGGGGTCGCCGCCGCCGTGCTGCTCTCGGTCGGAGCGATCGCCGGAGAAGCGCACCGCGGCACACTCGAGATCTTCCTCGCGCGGCCGATCTCCCGCGCGCGCCTCTTGACCGAGCGTTACGTCGAAGGCGCGCTCGCCGTGTGCCTGCCCGTGTTCCTCTCGACGTTGACGATTCCGGCCTTGCTCGAACACATCGGCGAGAAGCTCACCTACGGCCCGCTGCTGTGGAGCGCGCTGCACACCAACCTGTTGCTGCTCGCGATCTACAGCCTGGGCTTCTTCCTCTCGACGCTCTCCCGCACCCCGCTCGCGATCGCCTTCGGGCTCCTGTTCTTCACGATCCTGCAATTCGCGCTGTACCTCGTCGAGCGCGTGACGCACTGGTCGCTGTTCCGCCTGACCGACGTCGAGCGCTTCCTCGAAATCCAAAAACGCGGCGGGCTCGACCCCAAGTACTGGCTCCCGCTCGCCGGCGTGTCGCTCGCGCTCTACATCGCTTCGCTGCGCGCCTTCGCGCGGCGCACGCCGTAGCGCTCTGACGCGGGGCTCAGCGCGCCAAGCCGAGCCGTCCGAGCCACGCGCGCCACAGCCACTGGCGCTGCGCCTTGCGTTGAAAGCGGGGCGTGCGCGCCACGAGCCCAGGCACGCTCGCGAACTGCGCGCGCGCCTCGGCGCCGCGCCCCATGCGCCCCAGCACCAAACCGCGCAGGTAAACGCTCTCGGCCGTGCCGTCGCGCCCGCGTTCGAAACGTTCGAGCGCATCGAGCGCGCGCCGCGGTTCCCCGCGCGCGAGCTCCGCGCGCGCCAGCGCCAGCTGCACGCCGCCGTACGCGCAGTCCGAGTCGAGTTGTTCCGCACGCGCGAGTTCCGCCGCGGCTGCGCGTGCGTCTCCGAGCGCGAGCCGCGCCAGCCCGAGGCGGTAGGCCCACTCCGCGACCTCGGCCTCGCCCGCGGCCGCGCTCTCGAGGTCGGCGAGCGCTCCACGCGCATCGCCGCTCGCCAGACGCAGCGCCCCGCGCTTGCCGCGCACGTGCGGGTTGTCGACCTGGCCGAGCGCTTCGATCTGCCGCTGAAGTCGCCGGCGCGCCTCCCAGCGCGCCGTCAACACGCTCAAGGCCCACGCGAGCCCGATCGCGGTGAGCCAAAAACCGAAGAAGCCGCGGAACAGCCAGCCGATGCCGGGGACGAGTTGCAGCACGCGCAGTGCGAAGAACACGCCGACGAGGAACGCGAGCAGGCGCAACACGGGACGAGAAGTCTAGCGCGGCCCGCTGAGCGGAACCTGTGCGACAACGCGCAAGCGTGGGAGCGTTCGACGGGTGGGCGTTGGCGCGGTCACGACGTCAAGCACGCGAACACGGACCTCGGCCATGTTCACCGTTGCGCCGCACGCGGGCGCCCGCACGCTCGTCGCGAAATCGGCGAACGGGCCAGGTGAACCGGGCGCTGTCGCGTCCGCGGCTGTGCTGCGCCCTGGGCGCGCGCCACGCTCGCGGACAGTTCTTGGCGCCGCGCAAACCGGGCGCGTACGCGGCCGTGCACGCACTCGCTACGCTGCGTGTTGATGACCGGCATTCAACAACCCTCGCCGCAGGCTGCGGTGCGGCGCGAATTCGTGCGCGCCCTGGGCGACCTTGCGCTCGGCCCGTTGCGCGTGCTCGACTTCCTGCTGCAACGCAGCGCGGCGCTGGACGAGCTGCGCGGCCTGCTGCGAAGCCCCGAGTCGATCGACGAACCCGGCCCGGTCGGAACGCTCCCCGCCCGGTCGCTGCGCCTGTTCCTCTCCTGCGCCGAGGCCTCGGGCCAGATCCACGCGCTCAACTTCCTGCGCGCCGTCGAACGCGAATGCGCCGCGCAAGGCGCGCCGCGCCCGAAGTGGTTCGGCCTGGGCGGCGAGCCGCTGCGCGAGGCCGGCGTCGAGCTTGTCGAGGAGCTCGTCACCAAGGCCGTGATGGGCTTCGACGGCGTCACGCGCGCGCTGCCGTTCTACCTGAGCGTGCTGCGCCGCTGCGCGGAACGCATCCGCGACGAGCGGCCGGACGTCGTGGTGCTCGTCGACTCGCCCGCGCTGCACGTTCCGTTGGCGCGCATCGCCAAACGCTACGGCGCGCGCGTCGTGCACTTCGTCACGCCGCAGCACTGGGCCTGGGCGCCGTGGCGCACGCCGAGCTACGCGCCGGCCGTCGACCGCGCGCTGTCGATCCTGCCCTTCGAGAAGCGCTGGTTCGAACGCCGCGGCGTCGACGTGGTGCACGTCGGACATCCTCTGCTCGACCAGCTCGAAGGCGTTCCGCGCGCCGTCGCCGACGCTCCAGCGCGCCTGGTGCTGCTCCCCGGCAGCCGCTCGCGCGTGATCGACCTCAACTTGCCCTGGATGCTCGGCGCCGCGGCCGCGCTGCGCGAGCGACGCCCCGAGCTCGAGGTGGTGATCGCCCACGGCGACGAGCGCCGCCGCCACGAACTCGAGGAGCACGTGGCGGGCGCGCGCGCGAGCGCTTGGGCGCGCGTCGAAATCGGCGCGTTCCACGACACGCTCGCCCACTCGCGCGCGGCGCTCTCGGTCTCCGGCACCGTGCTGCTCGATCTCTTGCACGTACGCCTGCCGACGGTGTGCATCTACCGCGTCCGCTCCGGTCGCGACGTCGCGCTGCAGCGCTGGATGTTCGCGACGCCCTACTTCGCCTCGGTCAACTTGCTCGCCGGCCGGGTCGTGTACCCCGAGTACTGCTTCCACGGTCGCGGCCCGCTCGAGCAGATCGTGGACGAGCTCGAACAACGCCTGTTCGACGCCGACGTGCGGCGCGACGTGGCGCTCGGAATGGAGAACGCGGCCGTGCGCCTGGGCCCGCCGGGCGCGTGTGCGCGCGCGGCTCGCGTCGCGCTCGAACTCGCGCGCGTCAGCGCCAGAGACTGATCTCGGCGAGCGACTTGCGCTCGAGGTTCGGCACTTCGCAGCCCGCGGCCGGGTAGCCGACGGGGATCAGCAGGAACGGGCGCTCGTTCTCGGGGCGCTCGAGCAGCTCCGAGAGAAAGCCCATGGGACTGGGCGTGTGCGTGAGCGTCGCCAGGCCCGCGTGGTGCAGCGCGGCGAGCAGGAAGCCGCACGCGAGCCCGACCGATTCCTGCGTGTAGTAGTTGGCGCGCTTCTCGCCGTTCTCGAGCTCGTGCGCGCGCCGGAACACCACGATCAGCGCTGGGGCGATCTCGAGGAACGGCTTGTTCGCGTCGGTGCCCAGCGGCGCGAGCGCGGCGCGCCATTCGTCGCTGATGCGCTCCTCGTAGAGCTTGCGCTCTTCCTCCTCGGCGGCTTCGCGGATGCGCCGCTTGAGCTCGGGATCGCGCACCACCACGAAGGTCCAGGGTTGGCGGTGGGCCCCGGACGGCGCGCTCCCGGCCGTGAGCAGACACTCCTCGAGCAGCCCCTCGGGTAGCGGATCGGGCGCGAAGTGCCGCACCGAGCGGCGGCGCGCGAGCTCCGCGCGAAGCTCGCGCGCGCGGCGCAGCATCTCGGCGGGCGCGAGGCGCTCGAAATCCAGCGGGACGAAGGGCGGGTGCAGGGGCGCCGACATTCGGCCGATCGTAGCGCTGAACCCGAACCCGACGCGGTGCGTTGGAAGTCGCGACGCCACTTGGCCTATGTTCGTCGTCCGGCGCAGCGCACACCGCGCGCGCCTTCCACCGTTTCCGCCGCGCCTCCCATGCTCCGAACGATCGCCTTCGGCCTGTTCCTGTCCGTCCTCGCCCCGCTCGCTCCCGCGGCGACCCAAGCGCCGCAGCCCGCGGCGCCCAAGCAGGCCTCGCCCACCGACGGACTCGAGGACGTGGCCGGGACGGTGCGCGCCTCGGTGCGTTGGCTGCGCGGCCAGCAGGACCTCGCGAGCGGCTCGTACGGCTCGATCGAGGCGACCGCGCTCGCGGTGCAGGCCTTCGCGCAGTCGCCCGACCGCTACCGCAGCGTCGACGGCCCCTTCGTGCGGCGCGCGGTCGAGTGGCTCAAGTCCAAACAAGCGGCCGACGGTTCGGTCGCCGAGCCCGGCGCGAACGCCGCTGCGAAGCAGACGAGCACCGTGCGCGCGGTCGCTGCCTGGATGGCGCTAGGCGAGCCGGAGCACGCCGCCGCGATGGCGAAAGCGATGGAGTTCCTCGGCGCCGACGCGGCGCAGAAGACGCAAGCCTGGCCCGTCGCGACCGAGGGCTGGCCGCTGAACGAGGAGCAGCAGTTGGCGCTGGCGCGCAAGCTGCTCGGGGCGCAGGCGGAGAAGGGCCGTTGGATCGGGCCGCGCGGCCCGGTGGCGGAAACCGCCGCGCACGCGGTGGCGCTCTCCGCGGTCGAGAAGCTGCTCGCGAGCAAGCGCGTCGGCGCCGCGCCCAAGGTCGAGATCGCGCCGCTGCCCGCGTTCAGCGCCACCGACCGCGCGAGCGCGCTGAAGGCGCTGGAAAAGGGCGCGAATTTCCTGCTCTCGGTGAGCGACAACGGCAAGTGGGGCCAGCCGGGCAAACCGGACGCGGGCATGAGCGCCATGGCGCTCGGGGCGCTCCTGTGCCACCCCGCGCCGCGGCCCGCGCCGCTGCAGGCTGCGATCGACACCGGCCTCGAGTGGCTCGTCTCGCTGCAAAAGCCCGACGGTTCGATCCACGACGGCAAGCTCGCGAACTACACGACGTCCGCCGCGATCCTCGCGCTCTCGCGCGCCGGCGCCGAGAAGTACAAGCCCGCGATCGCCAAGGCGCAGGGCTTCCTCGCGCAACTCCAGGCTGACGAAGGCGAGGGTTACAGCGAAGGCGACCTGTACTACGGCGGCATCGGCTACGGCTCGACGGAGCGCCCCGACCTCTCGAACCTGCAGATGGCGCTAGAAGCGCTCGCGGCCTCGGGCATGGAGCCGAACGCGCCGACCTACCGCAAGGCGCTCAAGTTCCTCGAGCGCTGCCAGAACCGCTCCGAGTCGAACGACGTGAAGATCCGCGACGGCGCGGTCGAGGTGCGCCCGGGCGACGACGGCGGCGCGGGTTACGCGCCCGGCGACAGCAAGGCCGGCTTCATCGAGCTCGACGGCGGCGTGAAGGTCCCGCGTTCGTACGGCTCGATGACCTACGCGCTGCTCAAGTGCCTGGTGTTCGCGGGCGTCGACAAGCAGGACCCGCGCCTGAAAGCCGCCTACGACTGGGTGTGCGCGAACTACACGCTCGACATCAACCCCGGCTTCGATCCGAGCATCGATCCCAGCGCGCCGTACCAGGGCCTCTTCTACTACCTGCACTGCATGGCGCAGGCGCTCGACCTGCTCGAGGTGGGCACGCTCAAGGACAGCGCGGGCGTCGAGCACGCCTGGCGCGCCGAGTTGTGCGGCCGCATCGTCTCGATGCAGTCCAAGCTCGACGGCTCGTGGACCAACCGCAACAGCCCGCGCTGGTACGAGGGCAATCCGCTGCTCGGCACCGCGTACGCGCTGCTGACCTTGGACGCGGCGCTGCCGAAGTAGCGGCGAGGTCCGTGGCGCGGAGCTCGGGCGCTAGACTGCGCGGATGCCCTCCACAGTCCGCCTCCACCGCGAACGCCTCGACCGCAACGACGACCAACTCGCGCGCCTGGTGCTCGAGATCGACGGCCGCTGGCTCGACCTGAGCGCGCGGCTGAGCGACGACGGTCGCGCCGACGCGAGCGCGGTCGAGCTGCTCGCCGAGGGCTACTTCGGTCGCGCGGCGCTCGAGCGCGAACTGACGCGCGGCAAGTGGCGCGAGCGCGCCGCGCCGCGCGAACGGCTGGTTCCGATCGAACCCGCGCGCGTGGGCAAGATCCTCGCGCTGGGGAAGAACTTCCGCGAGCACGCCGCCGAGTTCGGCGAGGCGGTGCCCGAGGAGCCGCTGGTCTTCAACAAGTTGCCCGAGTGCCTGCGCGCCGACGGCGAAACGGTCGCGGTGCCGAGCTGGTACACGGCGCGCTTCGACCACGAAGCCGAGCTGGCGGTCGTGATCGGCCGCGCGGGCCGCGAGATCGACGAAGCGCGCGCGCTCGAACACGTCGCGGGCTACACGGTCGCCAACGACCTCACCGCGCGCACGCTGCAGGGCCAGGACCGCAACCTCAAGTACCCCTGGTTCCGCTCGAAGAATTTCGAAGGTTCGTGCCCGCTCGGACCGTGCCTCGCGCCGCGCGAGTGGCTCGACCTCGCCGACCTCGAAGTGACGGGGCGCGTGCTGCACTCCGACGGCCGCGAAGAGGCGCGCCAGCGCGCGAGCACCAAGGACCTGATCGTGACCGTGCCGCAGGCGATCGCCTGGCTCTCGCGCCAATTTCCGCTGCGTCCGGGCGATTTGATCCTGATGGGCACGCCCGCGGGCGTCGGGCCGCTCGTCGACGGCGATGTGTCGATCTGCGCCATCGCCGGCATCGGCGAATTGCGCACGCCGCTCAAGCGCGTTTGAGCGCGCCCGACGTCGCGAGCGTGAGGAACGGCTCCACGATGCGCTGCGTCATGCCCCACACCGCGCGGCCGCCGACGAAGTAGCTGGGCATCGTGCGCAGCGCGCCCAGGTGCTGCACTTCGACGGCGCCGGCCGAGCGCGCGAGCTCGTCGAGCGCGGCCCACTGCACGCCCGCGACTTCGTGGTTGAGCGTGAAGCGCGGGCGGCGTTCGAGCACGAACACGAACGGCCGCACGACGATGCGCGCCGGCGCGCTCACCGGGCGCAGGTCGTCGAGCTCCCCCACCAACTCGTGTTCGTGCAGCTCGACGCCGATCTCCTCGCGCGTCTCGCGCACGGCGGCGGCGAGCCAGTCGGCGTCGCTCGCATCGACGCGGCCGCCCGGCAGCGCCATGTGGCCCGACCAGGGATCGCCCTCGCGCTGCGCACGCTCGATGAACAAAGCCTCGGCGCACGCATCGCCCGGCGCGAGGATCAGAGCGACCGCGGCCCGCGGCGTGCCCTCGGGCGCATCGCGCCGCAGCGCGCGCGCGGCGAGCAGTCGGCGCAGTTGTTCCCGCAGTTGGTCCATTCTCTGGTGATTGTCGCATGCGCGCCGCCTCGCGCCCAAGCACACCCTGGCGACCCTACGCGCCCGCCGTAGTCTGGAATCCGGTCGCGCCATTCCCCTCGCCACCGACAACGACCCATGCAAGCACCTCGCACCTGCTCGTTCGTCCTCGCGCTGCTCGTCGGCGCCTGCCAAGCCCCTCAACAACACGACGCCGGGCACAACGCCGGTTCGACGACGTCCGCCGCTTCCGCGGCGAACGAAGCGCCCAAGTACGTGGTCGCGCTCGGCGACTACGAGCTCATCCGTCCGACGCTGCGCAAGTTCGTCAGCGCCGATGTGTTCGTCGGTCCACAGCGCTTGGGCGGCGGGGCCGGGAGCATTTCGAACGGGACCGGCGGCGACATCGTGGCCGTGCGCGTCACGCTGCGAGCGTGGGACCTGCTCAACGAAGAGGCGGCGCGCGACTTTACGCGCGGCCCCAGCGCGCGCCGGATCCGTTTGGGCGCACACTCGGGAGCGCCAACGGCGACGAAGGATGGCGCGAGCCTGTTGCTCGACGGCTTCGTGCTCGGGCCGCAACACTCGCTCGAGCTGCGCATCGACGACATCGAGCCCGGCGACGCGGACGCGGTCGCGATCGAAGTCGAACCGATCTTCGCGCGCGCTCGGTAGCGAACTCTCTCGGCGCGCTCAGAGCATCCAGCCGCCAGCCAAGTCCAGGTTCGCGCCGGTCACGTAGCTCGCGCGCTCCGAACACAGCCACTCGACGGCGTCGGCAACCTCGTCGAGCCGCGCCGGCCGCCCGAGCGGAATCGACGTCCACGCGCCGGCGTCGAGCGTGTCGGCCGAGGCGTGCTCGTGCGGAGCAAAGCCCGGCGAGAGCACGTTGACGCGCACACCGTGCGGCGCCTCCTCGAGCGCCCACGAGCGCGTGAGCACGACCAGCGCGCTCTTCGCCGCCGCGTACACCGCCGTGGATTGGCGCGCGCGTTGTCCCTCGAGCCCGGCGCAGCCGAAGAACAGCGCGTTTCCGCGGCTCGAGCGCAGCGCGGCGCGTGTCGCTTCGAAGCCCAAAAACGCCGACTCGACGTTGCTCGCGAGCATGCGGCGCAGATCCGCCGCACTCGCGGCCGAGGTCGCGCCCCAGACGTACTCGCCGACGGCGTGCACCAGCGTGTCGAGCCGCCCATCGCGCGCGAGCACCGCCTCGACGAGCGTGCGCCAGTCCTCCGCGCGCTCGAGATCCGCACGGTGCGTGCGGCCGGGGAACTCGCGCTCGAGTGCGTCGCCGCCGCTCGAGCGCCAGACCACGTGCACGCGCTCGCCGCGCTGCGCGAATCGCCGCGCCGCGGCCAAGCCCAGGCCGCGCGCCGAGCCGCTCACCAACCGAACCCGCGGGACGTCCATCGTGCGCGCATGCTAACCGTGGCGCCCGCGACGCAGCGTTACTCGGCGGGATCGATCGCCCCGACGCGCTCGGGCGGCCAGATGCGAACCTCGACCTTGCCGCGGATGTAGTCCTGCGGAACCAGTCCGAACTCGCGCGAGTCGCACGAGCGCGGCCGGTTGTCGCCGAGCACGAAGAAGTGCGCCGGCTTCACGATCGTACGGACGCGCGACAGCGGATCCTGTTCGGCGACGTAGGGCTCGGCGAGCCGCTCGCCGTTGACGAACACGCCGCGGTGATCGACTTCGACCTCGTCGCCGGGCAGACCGATCACGCGCTTGATGTAGTCGACGCTGGGATCGAGCGGGTACTTGAGCACCACGATGTCGCCGCGCTCCACCGTGTCGAACCAGTAGCTGAAGTGGTCGATCAGGATGCGGTCGCCGTCGTGGATGCGCGGGGCCATCGAACTGCCGCGCACGACGGAGAGGTTGAACAGACACAGGTACGCGAGCGCCAGGAGCGCCGCGCACTGCGCAGCCGGTCCAACCCACGCGCCGCGCCGCTTCGACGGCTGCGGCTCGAGCGGAAACAGCGCGGGTCGCCAGGCCGGCGCCTCGGGCAGCGCGAGATCCGCCGGCGGCGCGAGCAGGTCCGCGGACGCCGGTGGCGCCGAGGGACTCTGCGGTTCGTGCGTTGCGGGGACGCTCACGCGCGTTCCTGTCGGAAAGCGCGGTCGCCAGTCTTGAAGCGAAAGCCTCGGCGGCGACTCGAAGCCCCGCGGCGCGGTGCGTAGCCTCTGGCGCATGCTGCAAGGAACAACGCGCCGCGCACGAAGGACCCTGTGGGCCGCCCTCCCGCTGCTTGTCGGCGCCTGCGCCGCGCCCCCGCAGCGTTCGACGCCCCCGGACAGCTCGGACCGCGGCTCGCCGAGCCTGAGCGAGATTTTTTCGATCCCCGGCCCGCACGGCGAAGCCCCGCGCCTGCGCTCGCTCAGCGCGGACGGGGCCTTCGCGCTGCTCGATTTCCGCGGAGTCGAACGCGCGGCGAGCGGCGAACGCGTGTGGGCCGCGGACCACAGCCCGCACTTGGTGGCGACCTCGGCCGGGCCGCATGCGCTCGACGCGGGCACGGCGCTGGCCGCGTTGCTCCGCGAACTGCTCGGCGCGGACTTCGAGGCGCTCGACGCCGGCGCCGACGAGCGCGGCGAGTCGGCGAACGGCGCGCAAGCGTCCGAGGCCGCTGCGAAAGGCCCTGCGCGCCCCGAGCGCGTCGGCTCGCCGACCTGGAGCAGCAGCGGCGCGCTCCTGGCGCTCGTGTGGCGCGGCGCGGTCGTGCTCGTCGATCCGGCTGCGCGGACCGCGCGCGTCGTCTACCGCGACGAGCCGCGGGCCGCGGAGGGCGCCGATGCGGAGCAGCGCACGGGCGCCGTGCGCTCGCTGAGCTTCACGAACGACGACCGCGAGCTCGAGCTGCGCACGGGCAAGGAGTTGTTCGTGCTCACGCTCTCCGACGCGAGCACGGGCCCGGTGCGTTTCGAGCAGTTGCGGCACGTCACGCGCGCGCTGGAGCTTTCGCTCGAGCGCGTGCAACTCAGCGACGACCGCACGCGGGTGTTCGCAACCAGCGAGAGCTTCGGCGAGGAAGAGCGCGACGGCGCGCGCAAGCCGACGCGTTGGATGGAGCTCGAGAGCGGCCGCAAGCTCGTGCTCGAAGGACTCGCCGACCTGCGTTGGCTCGAGGGCGAGCGCCTGTCGCCGGATGGACGCTTCGTGTTCGGAGTCGAGGCCGACCGCAGCCAGGATCCCGCGCCCAACATCGTCCCCAACTACCTCACGCCGCGCGTGAGCACGCTGCAGGCGCGGCGCGACCTCGCGGACGATTTGCCGCCGCCGCGCAAGCTGTGGATGTGGGACACCCGCGACGGCTCGCGCCGCGAACTCGCGCTGCCGGGCGAGACGCGCTTTTACTTCACGCCGCTGGGCTGGGCGCCGCAGCGCGCGCCGGGCGCGCCCGCGCGCTACGCGTTCCGCCGCCTCTCGAGCGATTTCCGCGTGTCGGAGACCTGGGTCTGGAGCGAGGGCGACCTGCGCCTGCTCGCCGTGGACAGCGACCCCAAGTGGGTCGGCGGGCCGGGCGGCGGCGCGCGTTGGCGCGACGACGGGCGGCGCATCACGTTCGTGTCCGAGTCCTTCGCGGGTTCGTCGACGCCCGGCCACGCGCAACTGTTCGAGCTCGACGTCGAGACCGGGCACACGCGGCAGCTCACGCACGTGCTGGGAGAAGTGAGCGGCGTCGCGAGCTTTGACGGCGGCTTCGCACTCGCCGCGAGCGGCCCTGTGCCGGGTCGCAAAACGCTGTGGCTAGTGCGCGATGACGGCGCCGCGCGCGAGTTCGACTTCGGCGCGGCGGTCGTGTCCGCCGTGCGGCCCAGCGACGACGGCGCGCGCGTGGTGTTCGCGCTCGAACGCCTCGGCGAGCCCGCGGAACTGCACGTGCTCGACAGCGCGAGCGGGACGCACGCGCCGCTGACGCGCACGACCAACACCGAGTACCTCGCGCACGACTGGATCCGTCCGCAGGCCGTGAGCGTGCGGCACAGCGACGGAAGCGACGTGTGGGCGCATGTCTACCTGCCGCGCGCGAGCTCGCTCGAGCGCCCCGACCGCGCGCGCCCCTGCGTCGTGTTCATCCACGGCGCCGGTTACCTGCAGAACGTCACCTGCTCGATGACCGAGTACGCGGTCAACCTGATGTTCCACTCGCGCTTGGCGGAGATGGGTTACGTCGTCGTCGACGTCGACTACCGCGGGAGCGCCGGCTACGGCCAGCAGTTCCGCACCGACGTCCAGGGCCACCTGGGCAAGCTCGAACTCGAGGACATCGCCGCCGTGATCGACGAGCTCGCGCGCCGCGGCGTGATCGACAGCACCCGCGTCGGCTGTTACGGCGGCTCGTACGGCGGCTTCCTGACGCTCATGGCGCTGTTCACCGAGCCGCAGCGTTGGGTGTGCGGCGCCGCGCTGCGTTCGGTAACCGATTGGCGCTCGTACTCCGCCGGCTACACGCAGCCGCGCCTGGGCCGGCCGTCGACGCACGCCGAAGCCTACGTGCGCTCCTCGCCGATCGACCACGCCGAAAAGCTCGAGGATCCGCTGCTGATCCTGCACGGCCTGTCCGACACCAACGTCTTCGCGCAGGACTCGATCCGCTTGATGGAGAAGCTGATCGACCTGGGCAAACCCTTCGACGCGATGCTCTACCCGAGCCAGGGCCACGGCTTCGAGGACGGGCCGCACTGGATCGACGAGTACGGCCGCATCGAGCGCCTGTTCCTCGAGCATCTCGGAGCTCCCTGAAGCGCGCCAGCCGGAGAAAACCACGATGAGCTCACCCACTTCGTTCAACCGCCGCCGCGCGCTCCTGGGAGCTGCGGCGCTCGGCGCCGCCGGATGCGCGAGCTCGAGTTCGAGTTCGAATACGAACGGGACCGCGACCGCGAGTTCGGCCGAGCGCGATGCGCTCGCGCAAGCCGCCGACGCGTTCCCCGAGCTCAGCGACCAACGCCCGTTCCACGAGCCGATCCGCGAGCCCGAACGCGCCGCGCGGCGCGCGCGCCTGGGCCGCATCCTCGCGCAGCGCGGCGTCGATGCCTACGTGTGCGAAGCGGGCGCGACGATGAGCTACCTGAGCGGCGTGAGCTGGGGCCGCTCGGAGCGCACGTTCGCACTGGTGGTGTTCGCCGACGGCTCGCACGTGTGGATTTGTCCGGCTTTCGAGGCCGAAAAAGCGCGCCTGTCGACCGAGGGCGAGGGCAAGCCGGGCGGCACGCTCGTGACCTGGCAGGAGCACGAGTACGCCTGGCAGCCCTTCGCCGCCGCGCTGCGCGAGCGGCGCGCCGAACGTGTGGCGCTCGATCCGGCGCTGCGCCTGTTCATCGCCGACGGTTTGGCGCACACGCACGGCCGCGACAAGGTGCGCATGGGGCGCGAGGAGCTCGTCGCGCTGCGCGCGATCAAGGACGCGCGCGAGCTCGCGCTGCTGCGGCGCGCCAACGAGCTGACGCAGCAAGCGCTCGGTGCGGCCGCACAGCGCATCCACATCGGCATGAACGGCGCGGAGGCCGGCCGGCTGATCAGCGCGGCGCAGCAGAAGCTGGGCTTGACGGACGTGTGGCGGCTCTCGCTCGTCGGCGCATCCGCGGCGTATCCGCACGGAGACCAGAGCAACACGCTGCTCGCGCGCGGCGACTTCCTGCTGGTCGACACCGGCGGAGCGTTCCACGGCTACCAGAGCGACATCACGCGCACGTGGTGCGTCGAAGGCGAGCCGCCGGCGGAGGCGTTGCGCGCCTGGCACGCCGTGCGAGCCGCGCAACAGCGCGCGTTCGAAGCCATCCGGCCGGGCGTGCGCTGCGCCGAGATCGACCGCATCGCGCGCGCCGCGCTGGCGGAAGCCGGCTACGGCGCCGGCTACGAGCACCTGACCCACCGCCTCGGCCACGGGATCGGAATGGAGGGTCACGAGGACCCGTACTTCGACGGCGGCAGCGAGGTCGTGCTCGAGCCCGGCATGACGCTCTCCGACGAGCCGGGCGTGTACGTCTACGGCAGCTTCGGCGTGCGCATCGAGGACATCGTCGCGGTCACCGCCGACGGCGCGGACCATTTCGGCGCGTGGCAGCGCGGACCGAGCTCACCGGTCTGAACCGGCGCAGCGCGTGGAGCGCGAATGCGCCGGTCGAGAGCGCGCCTGCCATGGGAGGCTCGGCCTGCACCGGCTCGCTTCCGCGCGCGTCAGCCGAAGGCCCCGTGGATACGACAGCGCTCGCGGCCTCCACAGCGCGTTGGCGCACGGAGCGAGGACCGCGAGCGAAGAGAAGGCGCGGCGGCGCAGCGCCGGACGCGTCGGGCGTGCTCAGGCCCGAGCTCCGCGCGTCGAAGCGTTCGACACGCGCGCCCGAACCCGAGTCGTCGCCTAGCCGACGTAATCGCGGCCGCGGCGGGGCTTCTTGTTGCGGCCGGCGAGGATCACCTTGCCGGAACCCATGCCCATGCGGCGGACCTTCTTGCGGCCGCGCGTCGGGCCGCAGTTCTTGAATCGTGCTTTTGCCATTGGAGTCGGCCCTCGGTGCGGGATGGGGCGCGGTAGAAAAGGGCCGAAGGTTGTACCCGGCGCAGCCGGGGGCGGCAAGCGCGCGCCGGCCTCAGCGCTCGGGATCCGCCGGATCGCCGCGCTTCACGAGTCGCCGAGGTAGCCCAGCGCCCGGAGCCCGCGGGAGTCCGAGCCTCCCTCGTCCGCCCCCAGCGTGTCGTCCGGGGACGTCCAGCGGGCGCGGTAGGCCTCCAGCTCGGTCCGCAGCCGCTGCACCACCTCCGGATGGCTCGAGGCCACGTCGACCAGCCCTTCGCGGTCCTCGCGCAGGTCGTGGAGCTTCCAGCGGTAGTCCGGCGCCGCGCCCTGGCGCACCAGCTTGAACGGCCCGTCGTAGATCGCGATCTGGGTTCGGTCGCGCTGCGGAATGTCGCGGTGCTCGATCACGACGCGCCGCTCGGGCGGGATCGGCCCCGTGAGGTCCAGGCCCAGCATCGGCGCCGGCGGCTCGAGTCCCGCGAGGCGCAGCAGGGTCGGCGCGACGTCGACGCCGCTCGCGGGCGCGCTCTCGCGCCGCCCCTGGCGAGCCCCGGCAGCGCGCACCAGGAGCGGCACACGCACCTGGCACTCGAGGATGTCGGAGTGCTCGAGCCGACCGCCTTCGCCGAAGGCCTCGCCGTGGTCGCTGGTCAGCACGACCGCCGTCGAGTCGAGCGGCAGGCGGCCGAGGAACTGGTCGACCTTGCCGTCGAGCTCGTGGAGCTCCCCGTCGTACAGCGTGACCAGGCGCGCGTAGTCGGCGTCCGCCCAGCGAAAGTCGCGTTGGGCGTGCACGCGGTCGCCGCGCTCGGAGTAGCCGTCGACGATGCCGGCGTAGGGCTCGTCGAAGCGCGCGAGCGACTCCTCGTGCGGCAGGTACGGCCAGTGCACGTCGTACAGGTTGACGAAGCAGAACCAGGGCCGCGGGTCGTCGTGCTCGGTCCAGGCGAGGGCCTCGCGCAACACTTCGTCGGCCGGACGCTGGTAGTCCTGGAACCAGTGCGGAAGGTCGTTGAAGCGCAGCGCCGGCACGAGCTTCGCCGCGAGCGCCTGCAGGTCGTGCACGAGCGCCCAGCCGTGCGTGTAGCTCACCCACGGATCGACGCGGTCGCTGTAGCGCTCGAACGCGTGCGCCACGCCGCTCGGCGCGCGCAACACGTCCGTCCCGACGAACGCGCCGGTGCGGTAGCCGGCCTCGCGCAGCGTGCGCGCGACGTTCGGCACGCTCAGCGGATTGAAGCGCCGCCGCATCAGGCGCGCACCGTGCTGCGACGGATGCACGCCGGTGAGCATCGAGATGTGCGAAGTGAGCGTGTACACCGAAGCCGAACGCGCCTGTTCGAACACAACGGATTGTTCCGCCACGCGCGCCAGGTGCGGCGTCGTGTCGCGCGAGTAACCGTACGGCGTAAGGTTCTGCGCGCGCGCCGTGTCCCACACGAGCAGCAGCACGTTGGGCCGCGATGGCGCGCCGGGAGGCGGATCGGGACCACGGTCGGACACGTGGAAGTCCAGGCCCAGTCCGCAGGCGATGGCGAACAGGAGCGCGCCGCCGAGCGTGAATTCCGGCGCTACGCGCACGGCGAACAGGCCGAGGATGCGGCAGCCGAGGACCAGTCCGGCGCAGACCAACGCGACCTCGATCCACGGCCAGGGAGAGAGCAGTCCGCCGACGTCGCCGCCCATGGCGGTGTAGTCGTCCAGGCGCGCGTGCACGAGCACCGGCAGCGCGGTCCACACCAGCGCACGCAGTGCGACGCGCGCCGGATGCGCACGCGCGGGCGTCGGCGAGATGCGCGGCAACACGTAGCGGTCGAACAAAGCCGCCGGCGCCTGCGCGAGCAGCGCGAACACGCCCCACAACGCGAGCGCCTGCGTGAACGCGCCGACGTCGCGCGCCCAGTGGTGGTGCTCGGCGCGGAGCAGCGCGGTGTCCAGCGCGGCGAGCAACGCTGCGCTGACGACGCAGGCGAGCGCGCGGACACGCAGGGTGATCGTCACGGTCGCGGCGGAAGCGGAGGGGTTGGAACGCACGGGCAGGGCGAAAGAAAAACCTATCGGCGCGGCGTGCGCGTTAGACGCAGTCGGCGCACCTCAGCCGCCCACCGGCGCTCCGCTCGGAGCGAAACGGACCTCGAAGGTCGCGCCCTCGATGTCCTTGCCCAGCTCGTCCAGCAGGCGCTTCAAGGCCCACTCGACGATCGAGCGGGCCCGCTCGCGCGGATCGGGCGCGCTGGCCGCGTCGGGGTAATGCGGAACTTGGTTCGCCATGTCGTTGCCGTCGAGGCCGAAGCGCTCGCGCGCGAGCAAACGCGGCTCGGGGAGGGTCAAGGTCACGACCATCCCGTCGCGCGAGGTCGCCTCGGGCGCGAGCGCAGCGAAATCGACGCCCCAGATATCGACCGGCTCGCGCGCGCGCTCGCCGCCGACGGTGTGCGTGACGAGCCAGGGCTGGCTCGACGAGTAGCGCAGCTGGATCAGGCGCGCGTGGAAGAACGGGCGGCCGTAGACCAGCCATTTGTCGACGCGCGGCTCGCCCGACTGCGGCGTGTCGGCGCGCACGCGCTGCATCTCGTCGTACAGCTGCGGCGCGCGCCACTGGAAGAACACGCTGGTGACCCCCATCCCCACCACGACCAACACCACGAGCACGAGCAGGCCGTTGACGCGCCACGGCGCTCGCGGCCCAGCGGCGGCCGAGTTCGGTTGAGAAGGGTCCATGGGAGGCCGCGCATTGTGGACGTCCGCGGCTGGCGCTTCCACTCGCGCGCGCAGGACCTACGCTGGCGCACCATGGCGCGGCGCATCTTCATCGGCGACATCCAAGGCTGCCGCGCCGAGCTCGAGCGCCTGCTCGAGGCGACCGGCTTCGACCCCGCGCAGGACGAGCTCCACCCCGTGGGCGACCTGGTCAACCGCGGCCCCGACTCGGCCGGTGTGCTGCGGCTGCTCGGTTCACTCCCGACGGGCGGCGTGCTCGGCAACCACGACGTGCACCTGCTGCGCGTCGCGGCCGGGCAGCGCACGTTGCGCGAGGACGACACGCTCGCCGAGTTGCTCGCCGCGCCTGATCGCGAGGTTCTGCTCACCTGGCTGCGCGCGCGGCCGTTCGTGCGCAAATGGGACGACGTGTGGATGGTGCACGCGGCGCTGCACCCCAGCTGGTCCGATCCCGAGGCGGAGCTGCGCGGGCTCGATCCGCTCGCGCAGCACCCGGCGATCGATTTCGCGACCCGCGCGCGCTACGCCAAGCCCAGCGGCGAACGTCCGCGCGCGGATTGGCCGCCGCCGCAGGCGCCGTACGCGCCCTGGTTCGAGCACTGGTTCGAGTCGCGCGTCGGCGACCACCGCACGGTTGTGTACGGACACTGGGCGCGCATGGACCTCGTGCTGCGCCCGCGCCTGCGCGGCCTGGACTCGGGCTGCGTGTGGGGCGGCCACCTCTCGGCCTGGATCGCCGAGGAAGACCGCATCGTGCAGGTGAAGGCGGCGAAGGCCTACGCGCGCTTCGATGAGTGAGCGGAGCTCACGGTTATCAACTCGATGAGTGAGCGGAGCTCACGGGCATCAACTCGGCGAGTGAGCGGAGCTCACGGGCATCCGTTCGCCGCGTGAGAACCGCTCACGCACACCATTCGCGGAACGCGCGCCGGTAGAGATCGCCGTCGAGCAGCTGCTGCGGATCGCAGGAGCGCTTGAGCGCGGCGAACGCCTCGAGGCGCGCGCGCGGCAGGAAACGCGCCGTGTCACGCGCGTCGACAACCGCGTCCTTCGCGAAGTAGAAGCGCCCGCCAGCCTGGATCACGAGCTCCGTGAGCTCGCCGCACAGCTTCCACAGCTCGTGGCGGCGGCTGGGGCTGACCTTGAAGTCGAGCGCGAAGCTCCAGCCGTCGACGGCGTGCGTGAGCCAGAACGGATCGGGGCGATGGCGCTTGAACACGCCCAGGTACGGCACGTGACCGGCGCGCCGGCAGCGCGCGAGGATCTCGCAGTGCACGGCGTGCGCGTGCTCGTGCGGCACGAACGGTTGGTACTGGATCAGTCCGTAGTCGCCGCGCTGCTGACCGTAGGCCCACTTCCAATTGGGCACGTAGTCGAGCAGGAACGCGAAGCCCGCGTGCGATTGGAGGTACGGCGGCGCCATGCTCTCGAGCCGGCCGGCGACGTACTTCGCCGCATTGATCGAGCGCATGCCGAGGTCGTGGTTGAAGAGGCGCAGGATGCGCCACACCTGCGACTTGGGGAACGCGCCGAGAATGTTCGCGGGCAACTCCTGGTGGTCGATGCGCAGCGTGCGCTCGGGGTGCGGATCCTCGCCCGGCTCGAGGTAGTCCGCGCGGTGGATCAAACCGCGGCCGGCGCTGTCCTCGCCCGCGAAGCAGTCGATCCAACCCACGAGGTAGTCGGACTCGTGTTTGTGCTCCTCGAACCAGTCCATCATCTCGCGCAGCGTGCGTGGGCTGGCCGCACTCACGCGCACGTCGCCGGAGTGCACGCGTTTGGTCTGCAGCACGATGCGCGTGAACGCGCCGAGCAGACCGAATCCGCCGATCGCTGCGTGGAACAGGTCCGTGTTGCGCTCGCGGTTGCAGGTCTTCACCTCGCCCGTCGGCAGCGCGAGGTCGAACTCGAGGCACGCATCGCCGATCGTGCCGACCGCGAAGTTGTTCTTGCCGTGGATGTTCGCGGCGAGCGCGCCAGCGACGGTCGGGAACATCGTGCCGGACACGACACGCGGCCAAAAACCCAGCGGAAGGATCGTCTTCCACAGCTTTTCGATCGTGACGCCGGGCTCGAGCGTGGCCACGCCGGTCGCGAGGTCGAAGGCGAGCACGCGGTTCATGCGCGAGCAGTCGAGCACCGCTCCGCGCGAGTTGACGCTCGCGTCGCCGTAGCTGTTGCCGCCGCCGCGCAGCGTGAGCGAGAGCCCGCGCTCGCGCGCGACGCGGAAGCACTCGAGCAACTCCTCGACCGAGCGCGGGCGCAGCACCGGCGAGAACGCGCCGACGGCCATGCCCCAGCCCTCGACGTACTCGAGGTTTTCGGCGGCCGTGCGCGCACGCAGCGCGAACCCACTCAGCGCGCCGCCCATCAGATGTTCATGCCCTTGAACAGGAACGAGGGGATGTTGCGGATCACGAAGCCGACCAGGCGCCACTTGAAGGGCACGAAGACTTCGTTCTTGCGCGCGCGCGCCGCCGCGAGGATCGAACGCGCGCACTCTTCGGCGCTGATCGCGCCCTTGATCGTGCGACCCTGCGCGCGCGCTTGCGCGAGCATCGGCGTCTCGACGAAACCCGGTTTGATCGTGCACACGTGCACGTTCCAATCCGCGAGTCGGTTGCGCAGCGCCTCGAGGTAGTGGTTCATCGCGGCCTTGGTCGCGCCGTACACCGGGTTGCCCTTGCGGCCGCGTTCGCCGGCGATCGACGAGATGCCGACCAACGTGCCCGAGCGCTGCGTGCGCAGGAAGTTGGCCGCAGGATTGAGCCACGCGACGCAGCCGCCGACGTTGACCGCGAGCATGTCGAGGTCCTTGGCGGTGTCGAACTCGTTCGCGCCCACTTCGCGCATCGCGCCGGCTGCGTAGACGATCAAGTCGAGGCCGCCGAGCTCGGCGAGCGCGCGCTCGAAGGCCGGCGCGGCGTCGTCGAAGCGCGCGACGTCGTGCGCGAGGACGTGGACCCGGCCGCGGGCGCCCGCGCAGCTGCGCGCAAGTTCGCCGAGCTGCTCCGCGCGGCGCGCGATGGCGACCACGTCGGTCCCGGCAGCCGCGAGCTCGCGCACCAGCGCCGCGCCGATGCCTGAGCTCGCCCCCACCACGATCGCCCGTTTCCAGGTCGGTGTGCGCGCGGGCGCCGCGGCGGGCGGCTCTCCGTGGTGGGCGTCCGCGTGCGAAGCGCTCGCGTGAGCGGGGTCGGAGGTCGGCGCGTGGGGCGGTTGGTGCGACATGGGGGCGAACATTGTTTCGGATTCCGCGCCTGGAATCCAAAGCGCGCTGGCACGTTCCGCTCGCGCGACGCTTCAGTACAGCTGCAGAGTCGAACCGCGCGAGAGGCGCGCGCAGGGCTGAGCTGCGCCGCACTCGACGCCGAACAGCCGCACGCGCTCGTACCACAACCGGCCCGCGACCGGCTCGCGCTCGAGCGCCAACGCCGCAGGTCCGCCCCACGGCGCGCTGTAGGTAGCCCAGGCCTCCGCGCGCCGCGCGCGAGCGACGTGGATCGGGTCAAGGCCATACCACTGCGAGCGCGGGGCGACGTGGGCGAGTCCACGCGCTCGCGCGAGGTCCACCAGCGCGGCGTCGAGCTCGCGCGCTTCGCCGAGCAGGCGTTCGCGCTCGATCCGATGGAACGGAAACAGCACGCTCGACCAGAAGCGGAACTCGCGCGCGCCGATGCGCTCCAGGCGCTCGAGTGGAAGTCCGGTCACGATCGAGCGCGCGTTGTGGCGTTCGAGTCGCTCGAGCGCCGTCGACAGCCAGGTGAGGACTTGCCGCGCGCTCGCGCCGAAGGCGAGATCGTTGCCCAGATCCGTGACGAGCGCGGCCGTGGGGCCGCTCGGCGCCGCCGCAAGCGCGGGCCACAGTCCGCACGCGTCGATTCCCGGCAGAACTCGGCCGAGAAAGCGGCTGAGCTGCCCGTACGAACGGCCGTTGCCGCTGGCCACGAAGAAATCGAGCGGCGCTCCCGCGGCGTCGCCTTGTTTCGTCGCAAGACGCGCGTGCGCCGCGCTCGTCGCCCAACGCAGACCGAGCGTGAGGTTCGACGCGCCGAGCAGCACGACGCGCCCCGCAGAGCTTTGAGCGCTCTCCACGGGCCTGTTCTAATCCGTGCGAGTGCGCCGCGCACCTGTCTCCCGCGCGCCCTCGCCCCCACCATGACGCGATCGCTCCACGCTCGGACTCTCGGCTGCTCGCTCCTCACGCTCGCTTTCTTCGCG
Organism: Planctomycetota bacterium; assembly: GCA_016795325.1. Lineage (GTDB taxonomy): Bacteria > Planctomycetota > UBA1135 > UBA1135 > WYBT01. The sequence continues at coordinate 203,917 of JAEUHY010000059.1, read as the reverse complement.
CCTGGTTGCGGCGGCGGCGAGGACGCGCCCAAGAGCAACAACGCCGACCAGTTGGCGCGCGAGCTGGCGGCGGCGCAGTTCAACAAGGCCAACCCCGATCGCAAGAAGGCGCGCGAAGCGCTTGAACCGCTTGTGCAGCGCGCCAAACCCGAGCTGCGCGACCTGGTGCACGCCGGCGTCGTCGAAATGGAACTCGCGAGGATTTCGGGCAGCGACAACAGCGCGGCACGGGCCCTCTTCGAACGCGCCGCCAAGATCGACGCAAACGATCCGGCGTTGAACTACAACCTCGGCTTGCTCGCCGAGTCCGAGGCCGACTACGCGAGCGCGGCGACGGCGTTCCGCAAGGTGCTGGCGGCCGGCGTCAACGACACGCCGACGAAGGTCCACCTCGCCGGCGCGCTCGAAGAGAGCGATCCCGCGGAAGCCGAACGCTTGCTGCGCGAGGTGGTCACGAGCGGCCTCGTCAACGAGGGCGCGTGGTACGTCTCGGCGGTCTACAAACTGTTCAGCATCGTCAAGAACGACGCCGCGCGCGCCGCGGAGGCCAAGGCGCTCATGGAGGAGTACAAGCAGCTCGGCGCGCGCGACCTCAAGGCGCCCCAGGACGGAGAATTCGACCTGGGCAACCTCGGCCGCGTCACCTGGCCGAACCGCAACGGAACGGCCCCGACGGCGGCGGGCCGCGAGTGGAAGCTCGGCCCCGCGACGGCGATCGCGCCCGAGCTCGCGGGTTCGACGCACGTGCTCGTGTGCGATGTCGACAACGACTGCGACATGGATCTGGTCGGCTACGGACCCTCGGGCCTGAACATCGCGCTCCAAGACAAGGGCGTCTGGTCGAGCCGCAAGTTGCTCGAGGGCGCCGTCGACGTCGCCCTCGCGCACGACCTGCGCAACTCCGACAACGTCGATCTTCTCGTGGCGCGCGGACCCAAACTCACGCACCTGGTCGGCGGTGTCGACGAGCAGAAGACGCTGCAGTGGCGCGCGCTCGAGCTCGCGGATCTCCCCAGCGCGCCGACCGCCGCGCTCGCCGTCGACTTCGACCACGAAGGCGACCTGGACCTCGTGTTCGTCGGCGCGTTCGGCGCACGGCTTCTGCGCAACGACGGCGCGGGCACGGAGGGCGGCGGATTCAGCGACGTGAGCGAACAAGCCGGCGCCCCCAGGAGCGGCGCACTGCAGTGGTGCCTAGCGGAGGACTTCGACACCGACCAGGACGTCGATTTGCTGCTCGGCGGCGCCGACGGCTTCACGCTGCTGAGCAGCCTGCGCGGCGGCAAGTTCGAGCCGCGGCCCGAGTGGATCGCGGGCGTCGCACCGAGTGCGATCGCGCCCGTGGTGGCCGACTTCGACGGCGACGCGCGGCCCGACGTGTTCAGCGCTGGCGACGGCCGGGTGCACCTGCGCAACTTCGACCGCAGCTTGAAGAACGGCGCGGCGCCGAGCGGCGTCGAAGGCCTCGCGCAGGCGCGCAAGCTGTTCGCACTCGACCTCGACCTCAACGGCGCGCTCGACGTGGCCTGGGAGAACGGCGGCGCGCTGCACGTGCGCTACGACGTAGGCCTGCCGAGCGAACGCTCAGGCAAACTCTCGCTCGGCGTCGGCTCGAACGCGACGCTCGTCGACAACCTCGACGGCGATCTCGCCTGGGACGCGCTCGCGCTGAACGAACGCGGCGTCGCGTGGCAACGCGGCGAACTCGCGGGCGCCAACGCGGTGCGCTTCGCCTTGCGCGGCAAGAAGGACAACCGGCGCGGTGTCGGCGCAGTCGTGGAGCTGCGCGCGGGCCCGATCTACCGGCGCACCTTCTGGGACGGCGGCACGACGCTGCTTGGCGTCGGTGACGAACGCGAGCTCGACATCCTGCGCATCACTTGGCCCAACGGCGTGATCCAGTACGACCTCAAGCCCGAACTCGGCGAACGCGCCGCCTGCGGCGAAGGGCCGAACGCGGCCCTGCTGCAGGACGAAGGGCTCATGGGCTCGTGCCCGTTCCTCTACACCTGGAACGGCCGCGAGTACGAGTTCATCTCCGACGTGCTCGGCGGCACGCCGCTCGGCCTGCCCATCGCGCCCGGCATGCTCGTGCCGCCGCGCAGCGACGAGTACGTGCTCGTCAAGGGCGAACAACTCGCCGCGCGCGACGGCGTGTTCGAGTTGCAGTTCACCGAGGAACTCCGCGAGGTGACTTACCTCGACCGCGTGCGGCTCGACGTCGTCGATTCGCCGGCGGGCGGCGAGATCTTCCCCAACGAGCTGTTCTGCTTCCCGCCCTTCCCCAAGCCGCACACGCACACCGTGCGCGGCGCGCTCACGCCGCTCAAGGCGCTGGGCAGCGACGGCGTCGACTGGTCGAAGGAGCTCGCGGCGATCGACGACACGTACGCCGCGCCGTTCCAGCCCGCGCCGCCGCAGTTCCTCGGCCTCGCGACGCCGCACTGGATCGAATTCGAGTTCGACCTCGAGCGCGTGCGTTCCGCGAAGCTGCTGCGCCTGGTCGCGACCGGCTGGTTCTACTGGACCGACGCGAGCGTCAACATGGCCAGCGCCTTCGACGCCAGCCAGGAATTCGTGCCGCCGATGCTGCAGGTGCAGAACGAGGACGGCTCGTGGCGCCCCGCCGCGCCGCCGCTGGGTTTCCCCTCGGGCAAGACCAAGACGATGGTCGTCGACGTGACGAACCTCGTGCCGCGCGACACGGCGCGCTTCCGGCTGTTCAGCACGCTGCGCCTGTACTGGGACTCGGTGCGCCTCGCCGTCGACGACGACGACGCGCCGCTGCGCACCACGTCGCTCGAGCCGCTGTCCGCCAAGTTGTGGCGCCGCGGCTTCAGCCAGCCGCTCCCGGCGCACACGACGCGCGAGCCCGAGCGTTTCGACTGGGAGGTGCTCACCGAACGTCCGCGCTGGAACCAGCACCCCGGGCTCTACACGCGCTACGGCGAGTGCGTCGAGCTGCTCGGCGCCGCCGACGATCGGTACATCATCCTGGGTTCGGGCGACGCGCTCACGCTGCGCTTCGATGCGAAGTCGCTGCCGCCGCTCGAGCCGGGCAAGCGCCGCGACTACCTCGTGTACCTCGACGGTTGGGCCAAGGACCGCGACCCGAACACGCACGAGGCGCTGACGGTCGAGCCGCTGCCGTTCCACGGCATGAGCGGTTACCCCTACCGCGCCGACGAGTCGTTCCCCGACACGCCCGAGCACCGCGAATGGCGGCGCACGTGGAACACGCGAGCGGCCGAAGAGGCGATCGTACGGCTGGCGACGCGGCCCTGAGAACCACGCTGAAGACGACCCTGGCGCAGCGAAAGCGCTACGCCAGACCTTCGAAGGCCGCCACAGCGGCGCGGAAGGTCGGCGCCATCGACGCGCTGCGCCTCGTCTTGGGGTCGTAGATCACGAGCACGGCCTGCGCCTCGCACCACACCGCGCCCGCGGCGCCTTCGCGCACTCGATAGCTCTGCTCGACCGAGCTGTCGCCCAGGCGCGTCGTCACGACCTCGATCTCGACTTCGACGCCGCCGCGGCCGGGCGCCACGAAGCGGATCAAGGTCTGGGCGAGCAGGAACGGAAAGTGCCGGCCGTCGAGCAGTCCGAGCTTCTCGAAGTAGGCGTGGCGCGCCTCTTCGAGGAGCGTCATGTACACCGCGTTGTTGAGCACGTTCTGGTTGTCCTCGTCGGACCAGCGCGTGCGCACCTTGCAGCGGAAACGGATGCGCGAAGACTCGGGGACCTGGGGCGCGTGCATGGCTGCGGAGAATATCAGCGCGGCGCGCGGGTCGCGCTCGCCTCGAGCGGCTTGGCGGCCGGCCGGCGGGCCACGATCCACACTCCGGCGAAGGTCAGCACGGTCGAGAGCAGCATGTTGTCGGGCAGCGGTTCGCGCAGCCACAGCTGGCTGGCGAGCACGGTGATCGCCGGCTGGATGAAGATGAAGCTCGCGGTGGTCGACGCCGAAACACGCGCCAGGGCGAACACGTTGAGCAAGTACGTGAGGATCGTCGGGCCGATGACGATGTAGAGCAGCGACCACCAGCTCGACGGCGCCGCGTTCTCGGGAAATGCGCCGCCGCCCATCGCAAGCAGCGGCGCGGCCCAGGCCGAAAGCGCGAACACCCAAGCGACCACGACCAGCGGCGGATAGCGCGAGAGCAGCGGACGCGCGATCACGAGGTAGATCGCGTAGAAGACCTCGTTGGCGATCACGAGCAGGTTGCCGACGAGGTACGAACGTCCCAGGTCCGGTCCGCGCTGCAGGAGCAGCACCAGCGCACCGGCGAAGGCGAGCGTCATTCCGGCAGCGCGCACGCGGTCGAAACGCTCCTGGCGCAGCACGATGGCAACGATCACCGTGAAGACCGGAATCAGCGGCAGGAGCAGCGCCGTGTTGACGGCCGTCGAGCGCTGCAAGCCCTCGAGGAACAGGGCCATGTTGAGCACGACGCCGAGCAGCGAGCACAGCACGAAACGGCCCAGGTCGGCGCGCGCGAAGAGCGCCTTGCGCCCGTAGACCGCGAACGCGAGCGTCAGCAGCGCCACGCTGCCCACGGCGATGCGCCAGGCGGTCACGCCGCGCGGCGAGAAGTCGTGGAAGGCCTGCTTGCCGAACACCGGGAACAGCCCGAAGAGCAGCTGCACGACAAGCAACGCCAGGACGCCCTGGCGGCGCTTGGCGCGCTGTTCTGCGGTCAGCTCGAGGGAGTCCATCCCGGCGACGCTACCGCGCGCGGAGCCGCGAACCAAAAAGCCCGCATGCAATCCGCACAGTCGGCGAACCGAACGCGGCGCGTAGACTGCCGCCCGAATGAACGCTGAAGGCTCTCCGCGCCCCTGGCCGCTCGTGAAGCGCGAGTACGGCGCGCACCTGGCGATCTGCAAGGTGCGCCTGGACACCCTGGTCAACCCGCGCACCGACCAGGCGCTCGTGCGCACCGTGCTCGAAACGCCGCCCTGGTGCAACGTCGTCGCGCTCACCCGCGAGCGGCGTCTGGTCGTCGTGCGCCAGTACCGCTTCGGCACGAGCTCGGTCACGACCGAGATCCCCGGCGGCGTGGTCGATCCCGGCGAGGAGCACGGCGCCGCCGCGCGGCGTGAACTGCGCGAAGAGGCGGGCTACACGAGCTCGAACTGGACCTACCTCGGCGCCGTCGAGCCCAATCCCGCGTTCCTCGACAATCTGTGCCACCACTGGCTCGCGCTCGACGCCGAACGCACGCACGAGCAGGAGCTCGACGGCGGCGAGGACATCGCGATCGACACGCTTTCCCTCGACGAAGTACGCGCGTCGATCGCGTCCGGCGAGATCCGCCACTCGCTCGTGCTCACCGCGCTGTCGAAGGTGCTCGACCTGCGCGCGAGCGGCGCGCCGTGGCGGGAGTAGCTCAGCGCGGCAGCCGCGCCTTGCCGTCGAGGCCCTCGGGCGCCTTCAACCCGGCGAGCGCGAACAAAGTGGGCAACACATCGATCGAGCTCGCGGCTTCCGCGCTGCGCCCGGGCTTCACGCCCGCGCCGTAGAACGCGAGCGGAATCGTGCGGTCGTAGTCGTGCGGCGTGCCGTGCGTCGTGCCGGCGGCGACGCCGAGCAGGTAGTGACGCTTCGCGAGCAGGACCACGTCGCACGTGCGCTCCTCGTCGAACGAGCCCGCTTCGAGCGCGATCAGTTCGTTCTTCGCCTTGCGCCCCGCACGCGCCACGCCCGCCAACTCGTCGAAGGTCACCACGTGCTCGAGCCACGCCGCGCCGGCCTTGCGCAGCTCGCTCGCGTACAACTCGCGCACCGCCGCGGGGTCGACCTTCGCCGCCTGCATGCGCGACAGCGACAGCCGCACGCCGCGCGAGTGGTGCGCCAGGTAGAAATCCGCGCCGAACTTCGCCGCCACGACCGGGCGCACGAGCTCGAGCGCGTCGCGCAGCACCTTGCCCGAGAGCCGTCCGGCGTCGACGCCGCGCGCTGCGAGCGCTTCGGGCAGATCCATCACGCCGTGGTCCGCGGTGAGCGATGCGACCCAGCGCCCGGCGCCGACGCGTTCGTCGAGCTGGTCGAACAGGGCCTCGAGCAGCCGATCCGCGCGCAAGAGCACGTCGGTCACTTCGTAGGAGTACGGGCCGTACCCGTGCCCGACCGTGTCGCAGGAGGTCAAACTCACGCACAACAGGTCCAGCGTTTCGCCTTCGCCCAGCTTCAGCTCGCGCTGCGCCAGTTGCGCGAGCTGCGCCACGAACACGTCGCCCGCGGGACCGTCGTAGACCCAGCTCGCCGCCGTCGCGAGTTGTTTCTCGTCGAGCTCGCCCGTGAAGCGCGGCGTGCGGTGCGGGAACGAACGATCGCCGGGCCGCCCGACCTCGCCTTCGCGCTCATCGGGCGCCGTGCGTGAAGCTTCGAAATCCGCGGGCAGGGCGTGTTTCCAGCCCGACCCGAACTCGCCACCCGCGAGCCGCGCGAGCCAACCCGCGTTCCACTCGCGCGCCCACGCCGGCAACTGCTCGCCGTACCAGGTCGAACTCGCGAAGCCGCCGCGCTTCTTGTCCCACCACAGCGCGAGGTCCGCGCGCCGGCCGCTCATCCCGATGGCCGAACGGTCCTTGCTGCTGATGGCGCAGGTGCGCGAGCGCGAGTCGAGCGCACGCAGGTGATCGGCGATGCCCGGCCCCCGCAGGTTGCGCGGCGAACTCGCCTTCGCATCGGTCTTGCCCGCGCTCGTCACCAGGCGCGCATCCGCATCCTCGAAGCAGTAGGTCGAGCGCGACTGATCGAGCGCGATCCAGTCGTTGCCCACGATTCCGTGCCGCGCGGGCAGCAGCCCGGTTCCCACGCAGGTGTGGCCCGGTCCCGTCTCGGTCTCGCCGTACTGCAGCGTCGCGCGCTCGAACACGAATCCGCCCTTGGCGAAGCGGCCCAGACCACCTTCGAGCCAGGGCGCGAGCCGCTCGAGCTGATCGGGCAGCATCTGGTCGACCGAGATGCTCACGAGCAAGCGGACGTCGGACTCGCGCGGCGCGGGTTGCGCGTCCTGGGCCGCGGCGTCCGCGCCGCACAGCACGAGCACCAACGCGAAGAGCGGACGCAGCGTTCTCACGGATCGATTCCGAGCGCCTTGAGGCGGTTGTAGAAGGTGCGGCGCGGAATGCCGAGCAAACGCGCGGCCTCGCCGCGCTTGCCGCCGGTCGCCTCGAGCGTGGCGCGGATCAGCTCCGCCTCGACGTCCTCCATCTTGCGGCCCACCAGACTGCGCATGCCGACTTGCGGCGTGCTGCGCGGCGTCTTGGAGAGGTGCGCGATCAGATCGGGCCCGAGCGTGTCGCCGCCGAGTGCGTACATGCGCGTCAGTTCGTTCTGCAGCTCGCGCACGTTGCCCGGCCAGTCGTGCGCCATCAGGCGCTCGAGGCACTCGCGCGAAACGGTCGGACGCGCGCGGCCGGCGCTGCGGTTCTCGTCGTGCAGCTTGGCGAGGAAGTGTTCGACCAGCACCGGAATGTCCTCGCGCCGTTCGCGCAGCGGCGGCGCCTCGACCTGCACGACCTTGAGGCGGTAGTAGAGGTCCTCGCGGAAGCGGCCGGCCGCGACCTCGCGCGCCAGATCGCGGTGCGTGGCCGAGATCACGCGCACATCGACCGCGAGTTCCTCGTTGCCGCCGACGCGGCGGAATTTGCGTTCCTGGAGCACGCGCAAGAGCTTCGCCTGCAAGGACAAGCTCATCTCGCCGATCTCATCAAGAAACAAAACTCCGCCGCCGGCAGCCTCGACGAGCCCTTGCCGGTCCTTGACGGCGCCGGTGTAGGCGCCCTTGACCGCGCCGAACAACTCGCTCTCGAGCAGGCCTTCGGCGATCGCGCCGCAGTTCACGCCCACGAACGGCGCGGCGCGGCGCGGACCGTTGAGGTGCAACGCGCGCGCGATCAATTCCTTGCCCGTCCCGCTCTCGCCGTAGAGCAGCACCGGGAAATCCCCGTCGGTGACGCGGTCGAGCACCATCAGCATCGCCGTCATCGCGCGGCCGCGGCCGATGAGCTGCGGATACGTGAAGCGCAGCTCCAGGCCGCTGGGCACGAAGCCTTCCGAGAGCGAGTCGAGCGCCTTGGACTGCTCGGCGAGCGCGGCCTTGAGCTCGGCGTTGGCGATCTCGAGGCTGTGCAACATGCGCGCGTTCTCTTCGAGCAGCCGCACGCGCTCCAAGGCCAGCGCGGCCTGGTCGGCGAACGACTCGAGCAGTTCCGTCGTGGTGTCGTCGAACTTGCCCTGCGCGAAGCGGTTGTCGACGTACAGACAGCCGCGCACTTCGTCGCCGACGCGCAACGGCACGCACAACACGCTGCGCAGGCGCAGTTCGTTCACCGACTGCCGCGGGCTCAGCGCGTCGTCGTTGACCGCGTCGTCCGAGCGCAGCGGCGCGCCGCTCTCGAGCACCTTCGCGGTGACCGAACGACTGACCTTGCGCTGCGCCTTCTTCACGTGCTCGCGGTCGACGTTGCGCGCCGCGACGACGGCCCAGCCCTGGCCCACTTCAACGGCCTCGGATTCCTCGGGCTCTGCCTCCGCCGCGGCGCGCGCGGCGCCGGACGGAGCGCGCTGGATCAGGAACCCGCGCTCGGCGCCGGCCAGTTCGATCGCCGCGTCGAGGATGCGGTCGGGCAACAACTCGGGGCGCGGCGCGCGCGCCATCTCCTTGTTGAGCTCGAGGATGCGCGCCAGCGCCTGACGTGACGCGTCATCGGCGGACTGACCTTCGGACTGGGTGCGTTTGAGGAAGCGAAACACGGCTGTGAACCTCGCAGGCCTACGCGACCGCCGCCCGGCGGACCCGTGGGCAAAGTTTGCTCAGCCCTCAACCTAACCCAGGTTCACTTGGGCGCCCTACGCCAGTTTCGGATCCCGAGCCGCTGGCGCGGGCTCGAGCATGCTGCAGCGCGCCCGCCAGCGCGCGTGCGACGACGGCCACGGCGTGCTGTTGGGTCGGGCCCAGGCCACCCAGCGAGCGGGCCAGCTCCGCGACGTCGAAACCGACCGCGCGCTCCATGGGCTGCCCCGCGAGCGCGCTCGCTGCGGCCGAGGACAGGGCAATGACCGCGCTGCAGCCGCGCACGCTCGAGCGCACCTCGAGGGCGCCCGAGGGCCCCGGCGCGAGCTCCAGCGCCAGGCGATCGCCGCAGGCCGGGTTCTCCCCCACGCCGGCGCGGGCCTCGAGCGGCGCCGCCGGCGTGCGCCACGGCTGGCGAAAGTGCGCATCGAGAGCCGGAGGAAGGCGCGCCACGGGAGCAACGTAAGCGACCTGGAAAGGAGCGACAAGCTTGTGCGGCGCAAAGACTTGCGGCAGACGGCCCGGCCTGTCTTCCGAGCTCCTTCACGCTGCGATTTGCCCAATTGCGATTTCCCAGTATTCTTCCCGGCTTCTAGCGATCGAGCGAAAAGGGCTAACCAACCGCGAGGTTGGGGCGCAAAGCCACGGGCCCCCCGGGAAACCGGTGGGCAGCCGAGCTGCCGAAACTTTCGTGAAGGGTCCAAGGAGCGGCCAGGCCCAGGCCTCGCCGCAGGGTTGTCGAGGTCGACTGTCTCCGCCCCTTCGCCGGGCGGGCGCGCCGACCCGGGCGTCCGCGCCCCTCCCACGCGTCGAGCCCGTGCCGGGTCTCACCCGAGCGAACGCACCTTGGACCATGCACCAAACGGAACACAGCACGCGAGCGATTCTTCAGGAGCCCACGAGCCTGCGGCTCGGCTCCCGCCGCGCGTCGAATTCCGGGCGCAGGGCGACGTTCGCCGCTTCCACTCGCTCGTCCAGCGCTGCGGCGCAGGCGGGCGCAGACGATGGTGCACGCTCGCGCGGCCGTGGGGACGGGCGCGCGGGCCGTGGAGTTGAGGGAACGGCCCGCGGCCGCCTGTGGGGACAGGCGACCGGGGTCGTCGACGGAGGAGATGCGCCGCGGACCAGGCTGTGGGGACGGCCTGGGACACGTGCGCGTTCTGCAGTGGCGCGAGTTGCGCGCCGCCTCGCCGCAACGGGGACCGACGCGGAGATCTGTTCGCGTTCGGGCGGCTAGAGCGAGCTCTTTTCGGGCTCGGGCAGGACCCGCGAAGGCATGGAGCCGCGCTCCATGCCTTCGCTCTTTTTTTGGGGCTCACGCGCCGCGCGAGTTGCGGCCGGCGCGGCGGCGCGCCTACTCGTCGCCGGCCGTGCGGCGCAGTTCGGCGCGCAAGCGCTCGAGCAGGCGCAAGTGGATCTTGCACACACGCGACTCCGACAGCCCTTCGAGCTCGCCGATTTCGCGCAGCGGGAGCTCCTCCCAGTACTTGAGGTACACGACCCGGCACTCCTGCGGGGTCATGTGCTGCGTCACGACGCGCAGCAGCTCGTCGCGCGTCAGCTTCTCGCCGAGCGGCTCGGCGTCGCGGTCCGCCAGCAGGTCCTCGAGCGCCGGAGCGTCCTCGTTCGCGTGCGCCGCGCCGCGGCCTGCGCCCCAGAGCGCTCCGCGCTCCGCCCCGTGCCCATGCGGTGCGAGCTGCGTGTCCGAAACCTGCGCGAGTTCCTGCGCCGACCAGCCCAGCCACTCGCCGACCTCGTCATCGGTGGGCTCGCGGCCCAGTTGCGAGCGCAACTCCTCGGCGGCGCGGCGCAGGCGCGCCAGCCGCGTGCGCCACGGCCGCGGAAGCCAGTCCTGCACACGCAGTTCGTCGAGCAGCGCGCCGCGCAGGCGCCATTCGCAGTACGTCTCGAACGGCACGCCGCGGGCAGGCTCATAGGCCTCGATGGCCGCGATCAGGCCCACGTTCGCGGCGGCCAGCAGGTCGCCCGGCTCCACGCTGCGCGGCAGGCGCGCGAGCAGGCGGCGGACGGCGCTCTGCACCAGGTACTGGTAGGCGTCGACCAGCGCGTTGCGCGCGCCGGCGCCGCCGCGTTTGTGCATGCGCCGCCACAGGCGCTCGAGTTGGCGTTGTTCACGCTCGCGGCTGCGCGCCAGCGCTTGCGGCGAGGGCGCGCGCTCGACGCAGGCAGGCGCGGCGCGGCGCGGCGCGCGCTGCACGAGCGTGGACGCGGCGCGCGAAGCGTCGGACTCGACGCGGCGCGCGCGGGGCGCAGATGGTTCGATGCGGGGAGACGAACGCACGAGCGGAAGGGAGCGCCTGCGTTGCGCACTCGGGGCGTGCGCGCGGAGGCTGCAACGCCTGAGATACTGTTTCCCGCGCCGCGTTCAAGAGTGTGCTGCGCCTCGTTCGCGCGCACGCGGCGCATCGACGCCGAACATCAGCCCGGTCGGTACACGTTCGTCGCGCTCGGAAAGTGCGCCGCTGCGATCTCCGCGATGCGCGCGAGCAGCACGGCGTCGTCGGTGTCCGCGAACACGTAGAACTTCCACAGATCGCGGTACGCGCGCTCGAGGTCGAACAGACGCGGCGCGCGTTCGGCGTACGCCGCCAGCGGCCGCACGGCGCCTTCGCCGGGCCACAGCACGTGCGTCGCGACTTCCTTGAGCTGCATGCGTTTCGCCGGGCAAACCAGCATGATTTCGACGTCGCGCCCGGTCGCGAAACGCACCAGATCCGCGATGCGCTCCTCGGCCAGCGAACGTTCGGCGTGGCGCGAGAGCGAGAAGTAACGCTCGACCAGTTCCTGCTGCGCGTCCTGGTTCTGCGGACGCGGGAACACGCACGCGCGCTTGGGCAGCTTGCGCCTTCGATAGCGCTCGACGAGCGAACGCAGGCGGCGCGCGACGGCCGGCTTGGCGCGCTCGGCGCAACGCTCGAGCAGGTCGAGCAGCGAGGCGTCGTCGGTCGTGTACAAATCCGTTTCGGCGACCAACTTTTCCGCCAGCGCAAGCTCCACGGCGCGCGCGACCAACGCGCCGGCGGCGACCTTCGCGTGGTGGTAGTACACGCGTTCGGAGAAGTAGTAGCGCGCCTCGAGGATGCGCACGATCTCCGACAGGATGTCCTCGCGCAGCAGGTTGTGCTTGGCGAGGTCGAGGTACAGGTTGCCGCTGGCGCGCTCGACGCGGAAGTAGGCCAGGATGCGCGCGTCGATCCCGATGCGCAGGCCCGTGAAGTAGGCGTCGCGCGCGAGGTAGTCGAGGATGTCCGAGCAGATCGTGTCCGAGTTGATCTGCCGCCAGTACGGCGGGGTGTCGTCGCGGTTGCACAGCACCGCCAGCACGTCGCGGTGCAACCCGGCCTTGCGCAGCGCGGCGCCGATCTCGCTCGAGGCGTCGAGCATGCGCTCGTAGCGTTCGGGCGAGTCGTGGCGGTGGAGCAGGCCGGCCTGGTCCTCGAAATGGTGGCCGTAGGGAATGTGCGTGATGTCGTGCAGCAGCGCGGCGACGCGGATCACGCGCGCCTCGGCCTCGCCGATGCGCAGGCACTCGCGCGGCGCGAGCTCGGCGGCGCGGTTGACCGCGTCGACGATCTGCTGGGAGAGGTGCGCGGTGCCGATCGAGTGCTCGAAGCGCGTGTGGCGCGCGCCGGGGTAGACGAGGTCGGCCGAGCCCAGCTGCTTGACGCCGCGCAGGCGCTGCATCTCGCGCGTGTCGAGCAACGCGAGCTCCTCGTGGGTCAGCAGCACGTCCCCTTGCACGGGGTCGCGCAGCACGCTGTGACGGACGGCGGGATTCAAGCGGGTGGCGCTCGCGGCGGGCGGCGGATCCTACGCCCGCGGCGGCGGGGCGCGAAGAACTCCCGCACGGCGGCGGTGTGCGCCTGTTCGCGCGCAGCCCGGCCCGAGCCTCACTCCGGGCGCACCGAGCCGGAACCCGCGATCGAGCGCGAGATCGCGGGCTTGCCGCGGTAGCGCACGTCACCCGAGCCGGAGATCGACACGTCGAGCTTGTCGTGCGCGTGCACGTAGGCGCTGCCCGAACCTGCGATGCTGACCTCGACCTCGCGCGCGACCACGTCGTAGACGCGCAGGTCGCCCGAGCCGGCGATCGAGAGGTTGAGGCGGCCGCACTTGCCGGAGCCGTTCACCGAACCGGAGCCGGCGATCGAGGCGCTGAAGCTCTCGGCGTCGAGCCCCGTGAAGGTCAGATCGCCCGACCCGCCCAGGCCCACCGCCTCCAGGCTCGGCGCGGAGAGCTCCACGACGAGTGCGACCTTGGGGCTGTACGAACCGCGATCCCAGTCGACGACCAGCGCTCCGTCCTCGACGCGCGTGCGCACGTGTTCGATCAAGTTGTCGTCGGTGATCACGCGCAGCGACTGCGCCTCGCCGAGTTTCACGCGCACGGCGCCGGAGCCGTTCACGGACACCGAGCGGAACTCCCCGACCTCGCGCGTCTGCGAGGCGCTCACGCCGGAGCCGCTGAGGCGCGGGCGGTCGTAGGACCACAGGGTGTCGACATCCGCGTCGTCGCCGTCGATCGTGACGACACAGGCCGGTGCGAGCAGGGCTGCGAAGACGGCGAACAGAGGGAGACGTTGCTTCATGGGCGGAACTCCGTGGGGACGCGCCGATCGGCGGCGCTAGCGAACGCGCCGCAGTACAGACTCGGCCCGTGGACGGTAACGCGCCTCAGCGGCGCATCGACACGACCAGCGGCTCGTCGGAGCGCTGCAGCGCTTCGAAGTCGGCCTTGCCGCGCAGGCCGCGCCAGCCCTCGGCGCAGGCGATCTGGCCGCAAATGCCGCCCAGCGTGTTGCCCGGACCGGGCAGAACGATCCGCTGCGGCGCGTACTCGCGCAGCGCGACGCGGACCGAGAGCGAGAAGTCGTACGGATCGACGACCTGAGCGCCGAGCGTGTACTCGACCAGCGCGTCCACGTCGCTCGACCAGGGCGTGAAACGCACGCCGCGCCCGTCGACCAGCGTCACGCGCGGCGCGCGGAACTCGAGGCGCCGCAGGGTCTCGAAGGCGCGCTCGGACACGGGCGCCACGAACGGCGTGTGGTAGGCGCCGTGCTGCATCAGGCGGAACGGATAGGTGTTGGCGCCGAGTTTGGCCTGGGGCAGAGCCTTCAAGAGGTGCGCGACGCCGGCCTCGGTCCCGGCGAGCACGGCGAAGCCGCCCAGTTCGATCGAGCGCAGGGCCTGCCCCGCGGAGCTCTCGAGCGCGGCGCGCACGAGCTCGACGCGCGCCGGATCGACGCGCCAGTCGTCGTCGATCAGCGGGTAGATGATCTGCCCGCCGCCGGCGTGCTGCTCCTGGAGCAACGCCATCTCCTGCACGAGCCGGAAGCCGTCGTCGAAGGACAGCGTGCCGCCGACGGCCAGCGCCGTGTACCAGCCCATCGAATTGCCGCCGATGGCGACGCACTCGTTCTGCGCCAGCGCGTCGCGGCTGTCGAGCATCGTCACCAGCCAGATCAGCAGCGACACGTTCGCCGGCCGCAGGTGCAGCGCGGCGGAGAACTTCGCCGCGCGGTCGAGCTCGCTCAGGGCCGGCAGGCCGTACTCGGCGCGCAGCTCGTCGGCGCGCGCGACCCACGGCTCGTTTTCCGGCAGCGAGCGCAGTTGTTTTTCGGTGTACGAGCCGCGGCCCGGACAGAACAGGGCGATGCGCTTCACGCCAGCCTCCGCGCAGCTTCCACGATTTCGCTTTCCTGCATGAGCACGAAGTCCGTCGCGCCGCCCAGCGGCACGTAGCTGTCGGCCGCGCGTACCGAGCCCATCGGAACGCGCACGCCGCGTTCGTACAGGCCCGCGATGACCGCGTCGGCGATGCCACCGCCCGTCGCGCGGCACTCGTCGGCGACCAGCACACGCCCGCACTCGCGCGCGTGGCGTTCGAGTGCGTCCATGGGCAACGGATTGAGCCAACGCAGGTCGACCACGCGCGCCTTGAGGCCGTGCTCGCGCTCGAGCACGCGCGCGGCGCGCAGCGAGAGCCGCAGACCGTTGGCGTAGCTCACGATCAGCAGCTCCTTGTGAGCGGCGTGGTGCACGCCGACCTCGCCGGGCAGCAGCGCGTCGCTGCCGTCGGTCTTCGGCGGCGGATAGTCGCTCAGCCACAGACCGTCGCCCTCTTCGTACAGGTCGCGCTCGTGGTACAGCGCGATCGCTTCGAGCACGACGACCACACGCTGGCAGGCGCGCGCCGTCGCGACCGCTCCGCGCAACAGACGCACGGACTCGTCGCCGCGCGAGCCGACGCACAGCATCAACCCGGGGATGTCGCGCAGCGCGCCGATCGAGTTGTCGTTGTGGAAGTGTCCGCCGAAGCCCTTTTGGTACGCGAGACCTTGCACGCGCACGACCATCGGGTTGGCGAACTGGCCGTTCGAGAAGTAGCGCAGCGAACAGGCCTCGCCGCGCAACTGGTCGAGCGCGTTGTGGATGTACGCGAGGTACTGGATTTCCGGCATCGGCAGGAGCCCGATGTGCGCGGCGCCCTGCGCGAGCCCGAGGATCGAAGTCTCGTCGAGCAGCGTGTCGAACACGCGCGCGAGGCCGAACTGCTTTTGGAGGCCGAGCGTGACGCTGTACACGCCGCCCTTCTTGCCCACGTCCTCGCCGAACAGCAGCAGCTCGGGATGGCGCAGGAACTCGTCGTGCAGCGCCGCGTTGAGGTGCGCGCCCTGCGTGCGTTTGGTCGCGCTGGTCTGCTCCTCGGGCAACTTGCCGAACAGCTCGCGGCGCTTGGATTCGTCGACGCGTTGGCCGGCGAACTCGCGCACCTTCGCTGCGTCGTACGGCGCCATGGGCGCGACCACGGCCTCGCGCGACGTGAGCTTGGGCCGGCGCGCTGTCTCGAGCGAAGCCGCGCTCACGCGATTGCGCGTGTCGCGCAGGATCGCGTCGATCGTCTCCGGGCTGGCGGCGCCGCTCTCGATCAGGCGCCGCGCGTTGCGCAGCAACGGATCGCGCGCTTCCTGCCGCTCGATCTGCTCGAGCGTGTGGTAGTTCGTCTCGACGTCCGAACCTGCGTGGCCCCACAGGCGCACCGTCTCCAGGTGCAGGAACGTCGGCCGCCGCGAGGTGCGGCAGTGCTCGATCGCGGCCGCCACCGAGTCGTACACCTCGTCGATCTCACCCGCCGCGCGGAAGTACGCGAGATTGGGCTGGTTCGAGAACGTCTCGGCGATCCAGTTGTTCGGCGTCGCGACGCTGATGCCGATGCCGTTGTCCTCGCACAGGAACAGGATCGGGCAGGGCGCGCCCTGCTTGGCCGCGTAGCGCGCAAACGTGAAGCCCGCGAGCGCGGTGCAGTGGTTCGCCGACGCGTCGCCGAAGGAGCAGCACACGATCGAGTCGCCGCGCAGATCGTTGTCCACGCCCAGGCGCCGCGCGCGCGCGATCGAGATCGCCAGGCCCACGGCTTTGGGCAAATGCGACGCGATCGTGCTGGTCTGCGGCGGAACCCACAGCGCGCGGCTCCCCCACACCTTGTGGCGACCGCCGCTCGCCGGATCCTCGCTCGAGGCGCAGAAGCTGAGCAGCGTGTCGAAGGCCGGCGTCGAGCCCGCCTGCCGCCGCGCACGCGCCATCATCAGTCCGCCTGAGCGATAGTGCAGGAAGCACGGGTCGTGCAGCTCGAGCAACGCGCCCACCACCGCGTTGTTCTCATGGCCCGCGCTTCCGATCGTGTAGAAGCTCTGGTTCGTGCGCTTGAGCTCGCGCGACGTGACGTCGAGCGCGCGCGACAGCGCCTGGTCCTCGAACAGCTCGAGCGCCTTGCGCGCCGTGAGCCCGCCGCCGGGCCGCAGCGACTCCTTCGCCGCCAGCCGCCGCGGCGCGGGCGCCGTGCTCTTCACCGCCTCATCGAGCCGTTGCTCGACCACTGCCACTCGATTTGTGCTCATCTGCGCGCCTTGTTGGGGCGGAGAAGATAGCGCCGAACGGACGGCGGCGCCGCGTGGCTCGGCGTTGCAGACCCGAGCGCGGTAGAGTCTCGGCCGTGACGATCCGCGATGCGCTGCGGACGAGGACGCTGTCGCTTGGCGAGCTGCTCTCTGGCGAGCGAAAGTACGTTGTGTTGCCGTTTCAGCGCAACTATTCGTGGACGCAGACCGAGTGGCAGGATCTGTGGACCGACGTCCTGCGCGCGGTGACTTCCGGCGACGACCACTACCTCGGCGCAGTGGTCCTGCGCCGTGCGGGAGGCGAGTCGGACGTGTACGAGGTGATCGACGGGCAGCAGCGCCTCTCGACCCTGACCATCGTTGCCCTGGCGCTCATCCGGCAACTGGAGGACTGGGCCGACGAGGGACTCGACGCCGAGGACAACCGCCAGCGCGCCGCGCTCTACCGCGAGCGCTTGATCGCTCCGCGCGATCCGCGCTCGCTCGCGCACGCCAGTCGATTGACGCTCAACCGCGACGACGACGACTTCTTCCAATCGGCGATCGTGAACGGCGTGGCCCCGGTCAACACCCGGCGACTGAAGGGCTCCGCCCGCCAGCTCTGGGAGTCTCGGGGCTACTACCGCGAGCGCGTCGCCGAGCACTTCGCTTCACTGCGCAATGGCAAGGCCCTGGCCGAGTTCATGGAGACGCTCGCGCGACGGCTAGTGTTCATCGAGATCGTCGTGGACGACGAGGCCGCGGCGTACACGGTGTTCGAAACGCTCAACGCCCGCGGAGTGGCGCTCGGCACCGCGGATCTCGTGAAGAACTTCCTCTTCTCACGGGCGGCAGCCGGAGGCCCGCACGACCTCGAGGAGCTCAAGCGGCAGTGGGACGCACTGACCGCGCTGGTCTCCCTCGACCAGTTGGCTGACCTGCTGCACCACCACGCGAACACTCAGGCGCTCAACGTCTCCAAGCGGGACGTTTTTCGGCGCATTCGCGACGCGGTCAGGTCGCCCGGCGACGCGTTCGTGTTCGTCCGCGATCTGACGCGCGTCGCGGACTGGTACGCCGCCCTGCTCGATCCCGACGATGACCGCTGGACGGGCCTCGACGGCGCGCGGAAGTGGGCGCGCGTGCTCGATGTGCTGGGAGCGAGCCAGTATCGACCGGCAGCGCTCGTGATGGCGCCTCGGCTCGAGGCGCGCCCTGCGGAGTTGGAGCGCCTGTTCCGCATCTTCAGCGTGTACACGCTCCGCGCCAGCGTAGTGTTGCGACTCAACACCGGCGACATCTACCGCGCGTGGAATCGCGCCGCAGTCGAAGCCAACGCCGCGCCGTCGTTCAGCGCCACGGACGTCGCGCGGGAGGCGCGGAACATCTACGGCGATGACGCGGAGTTCGAGTCGGCCTTCGCCGACCTTGCGCTCCCGGCTGCGGGAGTTCGCAAGAAACTGCTGCGCTACCTACTCGCTGAACTGGAGAAGGATGCTTCGAAGCGCGATGTCGATTGGGAAACCGACAGCTTCAGCATCGAACACATCCTCCCGGCGACCCACGCAGAGGACATGGAGCTCACGCTGGAGGAGCACGAGCGCTGCGTGAGCCGGATCGGCAACTACGTGCCGCTTGAGCGCAAGCTCAACCGCGAAGCCGACCGTTCGGCGTTCCAGAGCAAGTTGGAGCTCTACTCGCGCAGCGCCTACGAGCTTCCCCGACAGATCGCGGGCGATTCGTGGACCTCAGAGTCGATCCGCCAGCGCAGCCGCCACTACGCCGCGCGCGCCGCGCACATCTGGCGAGTCGTCGTCTGACCGGCGTTCGAAGCAGTCCGCTCACCCCGGGTGCGACTTCGAGGTGCGCCGGTACTGGCCCAGCGCGTGAAGGAGCTCGGAGATCGACGTGACCGGCGCGCCGCGCGCGCGGTTGGCCGCCGCGATGTCGAACAGGATGCGCCACTGTTCGCGCAGGATGCGCCAGCCGTCGAAGACCGAGTAGCGCGGGTCGTAGATGTGCGTGGCTTCGCTTGTTGCGCCGTTGAGCTCGATCACCTTGAGCTTGCGGCCCGCGCGCAGGTCGGCTTCGGAGGGCGCACGGATGTCGTAGCGGCCGAAGTAAAAGCCCTCGAAGCAGCGTGAGATGCGCTCGATCGCGGCTTCGAGCTCGGGCGTCGCGAGCGGTGTTCCGTCGAGGAAGATCGTGCCGCGGCAGTGGTTGCCGATCTCGACCAGTTGCACGCCTTCGCCGGGGCGCGGCACGTAGCGCAGGCGCTCGGCGTTGACCTTCAGATAGAACTTCGCCATCGCCACTGCGCGCGCGTCCGCGAGGATCAGCGTCTCGAGGTCGCGCTCGCCGTCGCCGCGCACGACGGGAAACACCTTGCGCGTGATCGAGAAGATGCGGCCACGCTCGGCGTCGGGATGGCGGTAGTAGAAGACGCCGAACTCTTCGCCGGGCGCGTACTCCTGCACAACGCAGTCGACGCGGATCTTCGCGAGGTACTCGCGCGCCTCGGTGAAGTTGCGCACGATCGCCACGCCCGAGCCGCGCTGCCCGGCGTTGGGCTTGAGCACGAGCGGATAGTCGAGAGCGTGCGCAGCGCAGAACTCACGCAACGCGTCGAGGCGCGTCTCGAGCGGCGTGGCGGCGTCGAGCAGGCGCGAGTGCACGATGAACTCAGAAGCTCCCAAACTCTCGAGGATCTGCTGCTTGGATTCGCCGATGAAGCCGCCCGCCGGAATCCCGGGATTGACGGCCGTTAGCACGCTCAAACTGCGGTGTTTGAGCGCGAGCCACGCGATGTAGACCAGCAGCGGCGGATAGAACAACCACGGCGGCCAGAACTCCCACTTCGTCACGCGCAGCCAGCGCGAGACGATCATGCGCCGTCCGCGCCAGGTGAACGCCGGGATCAGGAACTTGACCGCGCTGAAGTACGCGAACACCGCCGCGACGAGCCCGACGAGCGCCCAGCTTTCGTAGGTTTCGATCCACGGCAGGATCTGGCGGCCGATGAGCAGCGCTCCGCCGCCCAAGAGCGGCGCCCAGATGAGCACGGCGAGCAGCGCCCACGCCGAGAACGCGACGAAGCCCGTCTCGAGCAGGCCCGCCGCGAAGTACGTCGGCAAGCGCGTGCCCGGCACGAAACGTCCGAGCAGGATCACGACCGAGCCGCGCTGCGCGAACCACTGCGCGCTCGCGGCGACGTCCTCGTCGTGGATGAACCACTTGAACGGCGCGCGCCGCAGCGCCGGCTTGCCGATGTACTTGCCCGCGGCGTAGAGCCCCAGATCACCGAGCCAGATCCCGAGACCAGCCGCTGCGATCGCGTCGAACGCACTGATGCGCCCGGTCGCTGCGGCGAGCCCTGCGGCGACGCAGGTGAGGTCCTCGCTCACGAACGTCGCGACGATGATCACGAGCCAGGCCGCCCACAGCGGCAGGTCGACGATCTGATTGACGAGCGACTCGATGAATTCCACGGCGCGCTCGTCCCCTAGCAACGCGCGGCCGCGTCGTGAACTCGTTCCAGGCTCAACGTCGTCGGCGCGAGCCCCAGACACGGCGCGCCCGGGCTGTAGGCGAGCTCGACGTTTGTCGCGCCGCATCGCACGCGCGTGAAACTCTGCGTCTGCGCGTCGGCGCGGTGCATGCACGGGCTCAGCGGCCCGCGCTCGGGCAGGTGGCTGGCGTGGAAACGCGCGAGCAACGCGGCGTCCACGCTCTGCCCCTGCGCGCGCCAGCTCTCGAACAACTCGCGCCGCGCGCGCGCAGCGCCCGTGGGATCGAGCGACGACGAGCACAGCGGCGCGCCGGCGCTCGCGTGGGACTCGAAGGCGAGTGCGGCGCCATCCCAATTCGCCGCGCGGGCCGCGCAACTTGGATCCACAGCGAACAACGTGAACGAGCGGTACGGGCTCAAGTCGAGCGCGCGCAGGCGCGCCTCGAACGTCGGCACGTCGTCCAGTTCCAGAAGCTCCTGCACGAGCAACCCGCGGCTGCGCCACACGCGCGCTGCGTCATCCGCACGCTTGTAGCCGTTGAGCAGCGCCAGCGTCAGACCGCGCTCGTTGACGCCGATCCACGTCCCGCCGCCGTCGGGGTCAGCCGGGGCGAGCCAGGCACGCCTCGCGCCCGCAAAACGCCGCGGCGGCAGCCCGGGAGCACGCGTCAACTTCTCGTCGCGGTTGAAGTACAGCTCGTAGCCGCGCTCGAGCGCGATCCACGTCAGCGTGCACACGCCGCCGCGCCTGCCTCGTGCTTGAGCGTCGAGGGCGCCACGCCGAAGTCGCGACCGGGATCGACGCCGCGCACGCGCAGCAGCACCGCGATCACCGCGTAGTGGTGCACGGTGTGCGAGACGAGGAACTGCAGCTCGCGGCCCAGGCTCGAAGCGCCTTCGAAACGTTCGCTCGCCTCGCCCGAGTCGACGCGCACCATCAGCGGCCGCTCGACCGCCGCGCCATCGAGGGCCCGCAGTGCGCCCACGATCTCAGCGATCTTCGCCAGCGCCGCGCCTCGCTCGCGCTCGACGGCCGTGTCGCGCGCACGCACGTCGTAGTCGACGGCCTGGCTCGCGATTCCCGCCAGCAGCAGCTCGTAGTGGTCGAGCACGTGCCGCAGGTGCGGCCCCACGCCGCCGCGCAGTCCGCCCGGGCCGGGCGCGGTGTAGTCCTTGTCGGACAGGCGCGCCAGCAGTTCGCGGGCCTGCTCGAGGAACGCGATGTTGCGCTCCGCGAGCGCGCGGGCCGAGGTGGGCGAAGCGGCCGACAACGGGGGTAGCTGGGGCATTCTGCGGGTCATGGTATCGGTCGAAAGCGTGAGTTCACGGCCGCCCACAACTTTTCAGCCAGTTGCTTGCGGTCCTCGTCCGAACACCGCTCAGGCAGGAATTCGATGCGCGCGTCGATGCGCTCCAATCCCAGGAGCACGGCCACGTGCGGCGCAAACGGCATGTCGCCCCACCAGCACACGCTCAGCGACGCGGGGGGATCGCCGGGCGCCGTGGCATAGCTCAGGAGCGCGGGATGCACTTCGTGCGCTCCCTCGGCTGCGGGGGCGAGCAGCGAGGGGCGAAAGGGCAGAACCTGGTCGCCCTTGGTGCTCGTACCTTCGGGAAACACGACCACGCCGTCGCCGCGCAGCAGGGCGGTCGCGATCTGGCGGTTCACGTCGGGCAAATCGCGCTTGCGCTCGCGCACCAGGAAGATCGTCCCCATGGCGCGCGCGCCGGGCCCGATCAACGGCCAACCGGCGACTTCGGCCTTCGAAACGAAGACCGTGTGGAGCTGCGTCGCGAGCACGGGGATGTCGAGGTAGCTGAGGTGGTTGGAGACCAGGAACGCCCCCGCACGCGGCGGTTCGCCGACGACGGTCACGTGGACGGCGAGCCCCCAACACGCGGCGCGCGACCAGCTGCGAAAGATCCAGCGGCGCCAGGCGATCCGGCGCGTGGGCGCCAGGGAGAGCATCAGATGCCCGACCAGCCACGCGAGGTACAGCCCAAGCGTGATTCCCACGAGCCACAGCCCGCGCCAACACGCGCGCAGCCGCTTCAACGCTCGCCCTCCCCCGCCGTCCGCAGTTCGCGCTTCTTCGTTCGCAAGCCGGGAGATTAGCGCGCCGCGCGCCAACCGTGCTCGCCCCGGTCAGCCCGCAGCCGCCCGCCGCCGCTCAGCGCTCGAACAACGTGTGGTAGGTGTGCGGCTCGAGGTCGCCGATGTCGAGCAGCGCCAGGAAGTCGATCGTCTTGAAGGCCCGGTCGATCGCCGGCGTCCCGACGATCTTGGCGCCCAGCTTCAGGTAGCTGGCGAACAAGGGCGGCAACTTGACCGAGGTGTTGATGTCCGCGACGAAGCCCTCGTCGAAGCAGGAGTACTCCGGCAGAGGACGCACGCTCAGGTCCGTGCGCAGGTAGCTCCCCGCCCGCAGGAATTCGTGCGTCGCCTTGGCGAGGTTCACGTCCTGCGAAGTCAGCGAGCAGCAGCCGAACATGAAGCGTTTGTGGTTCCACGACATGTACGCCGCGAGCGCGCGCCACAGGTGGTTGAGTACGCGCCCGTTGCGGTGCTCGCGCGCCACGCAGGCGCGCCCGGTTTCGACGGCCGCATCGAGCAGCCAGGGCGGCAACTCGCTCAGGTCGTACTCGCTGGCCGTGTACCAGCCGGCGCCGGCGAGCGCCATCGGCCGGGTCTGCACGCGGTACGTGCCGACCACTTGGCCGGTCTCCTGCAGCGTCACGAGGATGTGGTGGCAGTGCAGGTCGTAGCAGTCCTGGTCGAGCCCCGTGACGTAGGACTCGTCGAGTCCCTCGCGCAACTCCAAGTTGAACACCTCGAAGCGCAGCCGCTGCACGGCGAGCAGGTCTTCCTTCGTGCGCGCAAAGCGCGTCAGGTAGCTGCCCCCGCTGACGTCCTTGACCGGGATGTTGGCCTCGAACTTGGGGTAGTGCTGGTCGAGGACCAGTTGCCCGTCGCGTGTCCACAGGCCGGAGCCGGTCTGCGAGGCGGAGTTGGAGCTGGGGTTCACGGAGGTGGGCCTTCGGAGGGGGAAGCGCTGCGCCGACGGGGGTGGTCCAAGGGTACCGGGCGCATTCACGGGGGAGCAACGCAGGCGAGCGGCAACTCGCGGGCGAGCAGCG
Source organism: Planctomycetota bacterium (assembly GCA_016795325.1). Lineage (GTDB taxonomy): Bacteria > Planctomycetota > UBA1135 > UBA1135 > WYBT01. The sequence goes on along the minus strand of JAEUHY010000059.1, from coordinate 180,566 downwards.
AGAATCGCGCTCACCCACGAAAATTAGGGACTTGCCAGTCCCAGTACGCTGTCAACGGCGCACGAAGACTTCGTGAACCTGAAGCAGACGAGCCCGTGCGTAACATGGCGCCATGCGCCTCCGCGCCGCGCAACAACACTCGGGTTTTCGATGGGCAGCGCAGCTGGTTGTGTGCGCGCTCGCTGTATCCGTGGCGTGCCAGCCGGAGGCGCCGCGGCCGCCCAACGTGGTCGTCATCGTGCTCGACACGCTGCGGCCGGACCATCTGGGAACGTACGGATACGGCCTGCCGACGAGCCCGAATCTCGACGCCTGGGCGGCCGGCGCGGCGGTGTTCGAGAACGCGCAATCGGCGGCCCCGTGGACGGCGCCGAGCTTGGTTTCGCTGTTCACCTCGCTGTACCCGAGCGTCCACAACGTGACCGAGTACGGCGCGCCCGGGCAATTGAACGAGCGCGTCACCACGCTCGCCGAGGTGCTGAAGGCGCGCGGCTACGCGACGGCGGCGTTCACCGAGGGCGGCTACGCGAGCGCGCGCCTGGGGCTCGACCAGGGCATCGCACACTACGTCGACGCCGAGGCGCACACGGCCCTCGACGCGCGCCCGCTCGAGGCCAAACGCGGCCGGTTGCGGCGCAATCTCGACGCCACGCTGAACTGGATCGACGCGCGCGACGGCGAGCGGCCGTTCTTCCTGTTCCTGCAGACCTACGAGACGCACACGCCGTACTGCGCGCCTCAAGAGCACGTGCAACGCTTCGCACCGGAGTGGGACGAAGCCGCCGAACACGCCGAGCTCGCGCGCGTGCTCGCACGTTGGAAGGCGTCGCGCGAGATCGACGCCGCGGGTTTGGAGCTTCTGATCTCGCACCGCGAACACTGCGCACCGGGCAACGACATCGACGCGACGGGCCTCGACGAGCGGCTGCGCGAGCACGCGGTCGCCGCGCTCGATCCGCAGCGGCTGGCGCGCTGGCGCGCGTGGTACGACGCGGAAGTTCACTACGCCGACGCGGAGTTGGCGCGCCTCCTCGAGCGCCTCGAGGCCGCCGACCTGCGCGACAACACGCTCGTCGTCGTGACCAGCGACCACGGCGAGGAGTTCGGCGAGCACGGCCGCTTCGGGCACGGCGGCGCGCTGCACGACGAGACGCTGCGCGTGGTGCTCGCCCTGCGCGGCCCCGGCGTCGCACCGCGCCGCGTCGGCGAGCTCGTGCGCACCGTCGACGTGATGCCCACGCTGCTCGAGCTGCTCGGGCTGGACCAAGGTGCACCGCCGCTGCAGGGCCGCAGCCTCGTGCCGTTGCTGCGCGGCCGCTCGTTGCGCGCCGAACCGGCCTTCAGCCACGCGCTCGCGCAGCGCGGGAACGAAGACCGACTGTGGAGCGTGCGCGAGGGAGCATGGCGGCTGGTGTGGGACGCGCAGACGCAGAGTGCACGGCTGTACGACCTCGCCAGCGATCCGGGCGAGACGCGCAATGTCGCGAACGAACATGCTTCTGTGTGCGAGCGGCTGCTCGCGTTGCTGAACGCACAGCGCGAGCAGGACGCGGTGTTCGAACAGCGCGTCTCCGGCCCGGTGCAAGCGGGCGCAGCGCCCGACGCACGTGCGCTCGAGGCCTTGGGCTACACAAGCACAGGCGAGCGCGGCGGCGGCGCGCCGCGCTCGAAGTTGTGAGCTGCGGCGCGAAGCGCCCGAAATCGTTGGGTGCGGCGCGAAGCGCCTGAATTTGTCAGCTGCGGCGCGAAGCGGCTGAATTTGTCAGCTGCGGCGCGAAGCGCCTGGGGCCCGAGTATCTTCGAAGCTCCATGACAGCTTCTCTCGGTCTGCGGTCGTCGACGGCGCTCCTCGCGCTCGCGTGCGCGCTCCTGAACTGGAATTGCGGCGGCGCGGAGCGCAAGCCCAACTTCGTGGTGATCGTGCTGGACACGCTGCGTCCCGATCACTTGGGCTGCTACGGCCACACGCGCGACACAAGCCCGAACCTCGATCGATGGGCGGCGCAGTCGGTCGTGTTCGAGAATGCGCAGACCGCCGCGCCGTGGACCGCGCCGAGCCTGATTTCGCTGATGACGTCGCTCTACCCGAACGTGCATCAGGTGGCGACGTTCTACGAGCCGGGGCAGATGAACGAGCGCGTGACAACGCTCGCCGAAGTGCTGCGCGAGCGCGGTTATTGGACGGGCGCGTTCACCGACGGCGGTTATGCCAAGCCGCAGTTCGGACTCGGTCAGGGTTTCCAGACCTACCCGCTCAACTCCGGCGACACGCCGGATCAGCACGCTTCCAACGTCGCCAATCCGCGCCGCCTGCGTAGCAACGTGGACCGCACGCTCAAGTGGCTCGACGAGGTGCAAGAGGAGCCGTTCTTCCTGTTCTTCCACACCTACGAGATCCACGGGCTGTACCAACCGCCCGAGGAGTACGTGAAGCGCTACCGGCCGAGTTGGGACGAAGCGGCGGAGCACGCCAAGCTCGAAGAGGTCAAACGCGGCTGGGTGGAGCGCAAGGAGATCGACGCCGCGGGGCTGCGACTGTTGCTTGCGCACGTCGAACACTGCGCAGCGGCCAAGGAAATGGACAAGAGCGGTCTGCCCGCGCGCATGCGGGAGCTCGGGATCGGCTCGATGGAACCCGAGCGCATGGAGCTGTGGCGCGATCTGTACGACGCCGAGATCCGCCACACCGACCACGAGCTCGAGCGTTTGCTCGCGCGCTTGGACACGCCGCAGCTGCGCGACAACACCGTGGTCGTGTTCGTCAGCGACCACGGCGAAGGCTTCGGCGAGCACGGCACCATCGGTCACGGAAGCGTGCTGCACGAGGAGAACTTGCGCGTGCTCTTGATGCTGCGCGCGCCCGGCGTGGCGCCGCGGCGCGTGAAGGACGTCGTGCGCACCGTCGACGTGATGCCGACCGCGCTCGAGCTACTCGGCGCCGCGCGGACGGACTTGGCGCTGCAGGGACGCAGCCTCACGCCGCTGCTGCGCGGCGACAAGCTGCCGCCGGCGCCGTCGTTCAGCCACGCGCTCTCGCTCATCGGCGGCGAGTCGCGTCTGTGGTCCGTGCGCGAAGGCGACTGGCGCCTGATCTGGGACAGCCAAGCGAACGCGGCGCGACTCTACGACCTCGCTAAGGACCCGCTGGAGCTGAACGATGTGGCCGCGCAGAACACGCAGATCGCCGAGCGGCTGATGGGCGTGCTGCGCGCGCAGTGTGAAGTGGACGCGGCGTTCTTCGGCCGGGCTTCGGGGCCCATCGGAACGTTGTACGCCTTCGACCAGAGCACGCAGAACGAGCTGAAGGCCCTGGGCTACGTCAACGACAGCGCTGCGCCGGCGGGCGATGTGCTGCCCCGCGGGATCGAGCGCCCGAACTACTGCGGGCACTGAGCGCTCGGCGCACTGCGTGCGTCAAATCAACGCTTCAACTCGACGAAGCCTTCGAGCAAGCCGCGCCAATCGCACTTCTTGAGCGCGCAGTCGACCGTCAGCGCGAAGTCGCGCTCGAGCACACGCTCGAACTTCTCGGCGCCGTTCCACACCAGCTTCACCGGCTTGGTGAGGTCGACCAGTTCGCTCGACAGGCCCACGGTGATGCGCTTCACGCCTTCGCTGGTGATCTCGATCGTTTGACCGTCGACCTTCGCGCTGAGTTTCGCGCTCGGCGCTTTGCCCGCTTCGCCCGAGCCCACGCGCTCGAGTTCGTCGACGCGCACCCAGTAGCACCAGGGTTGTTCGAGCGTCTGCAGGTGGCGCGTGAAGGTCTTGGGGAACGGATCGCGCGGACGCTCCGCGAGCCAGCGCAAACCTTCGTCGAGGTGTTGCCACGTGCTGTAGTCGTGCGCACCACCGGCGATCTCGCGGTACTCGACGCGCGCGCCGAGTTCGGCCAGCGCCTTGGTCGTCTGCCGCGGCTGCGCCACGGGGCAAGTCTTGTCGGCGTCGCCGTGCAGCACCCAGATCGCGAGCTGCGCGAGGTTCGGCAAGTATTCCTTCGTGCTCCACGTCACCGCGCCCATCGGCGCGATCCCCGCGAAGCGATCGGGGCGCGTGAGACCGAGTTGCCACGACCAGAATCCAGTCTGCGACAGACCCGTGACCCACACGCGGTCGAGGTCGATCGCGTAGCGCGACGCAAGGTCCTTGAAGCACGCGTCGAACACGGCGCAGACCTGGTCCTCGGGGCGTTTGCCCGCCAACCCATCGGCCCCGATCTGCTCGATGATCTCCGTGCGCACGATGAGCGCGTTCTCGAGCCCGGCCGCGTCGGCGCGGTGGCGGAAGTAGCCGAGGTAATAGGCCTTGCCCTTCTGGTCCTCCTTCGCGCCGACGCCGTGGCCGGGATCGAGCACGAGTGGCGCGGGCTTGGTCGGCGAGTAGTTCGCCGGCGCGTGCACGGCGTAGCGGTGCACCGCGTCGCCGACGCGGAACGTGAAGCCGGTCGTCACGCCGTCGAACACCTCGAACTTCTCGGCGTCCTTGCCCTTGCCACGCGGTTTGGGCTCGCCCTTGGGAAGTAGCGGTCCTTCGCGCAGCGCCTCCAGCAACGAGCCGTGCTCGTACTTCGCGGCCAGCGTCTTGGCTGTCGCACCGATCAGCTTCGCGTTCTTCGCGTCGCCGGAGAGCACCAGCGTGAACTGCTCACGCAACTTGTTCGCTTCCGCCTGCGGCACGCGGGGGCGCGCCGACTGGGCGGTCGCCACGCTCGCCATGGCGGTGAGCAGCACCACGTTCGCAACGAGCTTCATTTGCTTGCCCTCTGGACCGCAGACTTCTCTCTCAGAAACTCCTTGAGCTTCTCGTACCCCTCGCGATCCTTGCGCCGCCGAAATTCGTCGACGACGTCAGCCGCCCCGCTCGAGCGCAAGACCCCGTCCACCTCCACGCCGAGCTGGCGCGCGGCCTTGAAGTCCAGCGCCTCGAACTCGGCCAGGTGCGATTCCACCGCCGCAGGCTCTAGCGAGTTCGGCGTCAATGCCGCCAAGCGCGCGGCATACTCCGTCAAACTGTCGCGCACGGTCGCCGCGAGGTCCTTGCCCGCGTGCGCCGCGCGCCAACGCTCGTACGCTGCCGGATCGCGCTCGAAATCCTCGAAGGCGTACTCGCGCAAGTAGTACGCGGCGCGTGAGCACACGCTCTGCGCCGGATCGCGCATGGCGAGGTCGAGCAGGTCGAGCGCGCGCGGATGGCCTCCGTGGAACACGAACGGCTTGAGCACTTGCTCGCGCTGCGGCACGGACAGTTGCGGGAACACTTCGCGCATCACCGTCCAAGCTTCCTCGGGAGGCAACTGCGCCACGAGTTCGACCGCCACCGCCCAGCCCAGTTGCCAGTTGTCGGCCCCGATGCGGAAGCGCTCGAGCCACAGCTGCGCGCCGGAACTTGCGCCCGTCGCCGCAGCGACGCGCGACTCAGCGGCCTCGCGCGCCGCGCGCTCGGCCTCGAGGTGAGCGCGCAAAGCCTCTGCTTCCGCGCGGACCGCTTGGTCGCGCGCGGCCGACGCGCGTCGCGCCGCCACAAGCCCCAAGCCCAGCGCGCACGTCGCCAGGAACAACACTCCCACCGCGGTCGCAAGCAGCTTCACGCGCATCGCACTTCCCTCCGTTCGGATCGCTACGCACTCGCGGCGCACACGTTCGACATCGCCGAAGCGCGCGAGCGCCGCCGCGCGCGCCGCCTCGCGCGACAGACCTTCTCGCACGCCCTGTTCCGTCGCCTGCTCGACGTGGAACGCCAGTTCGGCCTCCACATCCGCCGCGATCTCACGTTCTGGACGCCAGTCCGGCCCCCGCCGCAACCAACTCAGCAACGAAGCCATCACGCACCCTCCGGCGCGAGCACGCCTTCGATCGCCACCGACATGCGCCGCCACTGCGCCGTCTGCGCCGCGAGTTCGCGACGCCCGCTGCGCGTCAGCGCATAGAACTTGGCGCGGCGGTTCGACTCGGACTGGCCCCACTCGGCTTCGATCCAGCCCTGGCGCTCCATGCGGTACAGCGCCGGGTACAGCGAGCCTTCTTCGACGTTGAGCACGTCCGCCGAGCGGCGCTGGATCTCACGCACGATCGCGTAACCGTGTTTGGCCTCGCCGACGAGCACCTTGAGCACCAGCAGCTCCAAGGTCCCGGGCAACAGCTCCTGCTTGGTGTCGGACTTGTCTTGCTTCATGGAGATTTCGGCGCTGACTTCCCGCGCGGCCCTCGAGCCGCTTCCCTAGCCCGTCTAGGGAGAAACTATGCGCCTTCCCCTAGCCCGTCAAGGGGGCGAGCCTCGGCCGCCAGGACAACATCCTGACCTCACGCCGGCCCGCGGGGGCGGCGCCGAGACGCTCGCGTCCGACATCCGCGTGCCCCCGAGGATGCCCGCCTCCGCGGGGATCACGTAGCTTGGGGAGGTCGGCCTCCGGGAGAACTCGCCTTGGATCTGGTGTACCCATTCCTGCTCGTCATCGCCGCTGCGACGATCGTGGTGTCGCTCCTGCTGTTCGGCGCAGCGTTTCACGCTGCACAGCGCGGCGCCGAAGGGGGCTTGGCGCACGCGGCTCGTTGGTGCGCGTGCTTCACGTTCGTCGCCGCCGTCTTCGGCGCGTTCTGGATCCGACGCACCACAACCGACTGGATGCACTTCCAGTGGTCGCTGGGCCCTGCGCTGCTCTGCGCGTTCTGGATTTCGGGCGCTTTCCTGCCGTTCATGTGGCCCACGGACCGCTCGCGCCAACGCGCGTGGGACACGCGCTCGACAGACTGGACACGCAGCGGCTGGTGGTTTCCCGTTGCAGCGCTGGCTCTAGGTTCCGCGTCGGTCACGCTCCAACTCCTCGAGCCCGGACGAGTTCCCGCCGAACGCAACTCGCCTGGCCCGCTCGTCGGAACGTTCGAACTCGCCGCGTATGGGCTTGGACTCGGTGAACTTCCGTCCTTGCTCCAAGTGCGCTTTCCGCACGACGCCCAGCGCGGCATGGACCACCTGACACGCGACCTCACCGTTCCGCTCAGCGTCCTGACTCTCACCGCCGAGATGCTCTGCGTGTACGTGGTGCTCGCCTTCGGCTTGCGTTTCGTGCGGAGCGCCAGCGTGCGGCTCGCGCTCGGCTTCGTAGCTCCGATCGCCGTCTCTGTGATCCTGTTCGTTCGATGGCGGGGCTTTGCGTCGGGCCTCTGGCAAGAGACACCGTACGAGATCCGCGCCTTCGGCCCGACGCTGGCCGCGGCGGCGTTTGCACTCGCGCTTCTGGCTGTGGCTTGGCTGCGCGACCGCTGGCGTGCACGTGGCTCGCAAGCCACTCGTAGCCAAGGCGTCGACGAGTTCGCGCGCGGCTGACCTGATCGCGTCGCGTGGAGGCCCGGGAAGCACTCACGCCGCGAGATGCGGACCACAACGAGCCGTTTCACGCTGCGTTCGACCTCGATCCGTGATCCGCGCCGAGCACCCCAGTCGCTCCAATCAGCAGCCGATCGCGCGGCGCCCCTGGTCGAGCGGGCGCCGCACCGCGAAAGTTCAACACCGTCTCGGAACGCGTCGCATCCCGGCGGCGCTCGTCCGTCCGCCCCCCCACCGTTCGGTCCACCAGCAGCCGCTTCGCTTGGAGCAAGCCGAACCTCTCGTCCACGAGCTCAGGGTGCGGCGCCGAGGCCGCGCCCCGACACGCAGGCGATCCGGCAGAGGCCGGACGGCACCTCCGGCGGGTGCGATGCGGGCGTGAAGCGACTGTCGGTGCGCGGGCCGTGCACGCGGTGCGCGGCGGCCGAACGTGGTGCGCAAGCGCATGCGGCGAGTCGCGGGATCGCCGTTGACTCCCGGTGCAACTCGACCGTTGACTGGCCGCGCCACGGAGGCGCGAAGTGACGCGAGGCCGTCGCGGCGCGCAGCAGCAGCACCAGCGGGCGCTGTCCCTGGTGGGAGCGCACCGCAGGCACGTTTTTCCGGCGGCGGGCCGCGATGGGAAGAGAGTCCGACGGTGCAGTGCAGCGCAGCGCGCCCGAGCCGTAGACTCTCGCAGCGTCGACGGGAATCGACGCAGCGCCCCCCCAACGCTCCCACCCCATCGCTTGTCCAACGTTTGCCTCCATGGCGTCCAGTCCCCCGCCTCCGGCCGACGCCACTGAGCTGCAGGGCGGGAGGCCGTCCCTGCGCGTCGCAGCACTGACGCTGGCCGCGCTCAGCGCACCCGCGCTGCTCGATCCGGGCGCCATCGAACGCGCCGGGGCGCACTGGCGGCTCGCGGAAGCTGCACAGCCGTACTGGCCGGGCGCACTGGCTCTCGAGCTGTGGCTCTGGGCGCCGCTCGTAGCGCTCAGCGCCTGCGTCTTGTTCCTCGCGCCCGGCCTCGCGCTCTCGGCGGCGTGCGGCGCGGCGAGCGGGCTGGGACGTTGGCTGATGTGCGCTTTGGCCGCCAGCTTGGTGAGCGTGAGCGCGCTCGCCGGCGCGCTCGGCGTTTGGGCCCCCGAACTCGGCCGCGGCGCGCCGTTCGGCTGGTGTGTCGCAAGCTTCGCCGCGCTCGCCTGGACGGGACTGCTCGTTCGCGCGGCCCGCGCCGCGCCGCTGCCGGGGCCCACCACGCTCGCGCCGCAGGTCGCGCCCGCGCTCGTCGTGCCCTTCGCGCTGTTCGCGCTTCTGGGCCCGAAGTTCCACTGGGAGAGCTTCAACGGCGACGGCGTCCACGCTTTCGAATCGATCCGCCTGCTGCTCGTGCAGCCCGTTCCGTTCTGGCCCGAAGCCGCGGGCGACATCCGCGGCTTCCCCGGCCTGACGAGCATGTTGTTCGCGTTCCCCGGCGCGTGGTTCGTACGGTTGTTCGGCGAGAACGAGGGCGCGGCGCGCGTGAGCGTCGCGCTGTACCTCGCCGGCGTGTTCGGCGCCGTTGCTGCGCTTGTCGAACACGCGCGCGGCGCGCTGCGCGCGAGCGAGGCGTGGCTCATCTGGGGCGCCCTCGCGCTGTACCTGCTCGTGATGGCGTTCAGCGCGAGCTACGACCCGTACAGCGCCGACATCGCGCTCCCTGCGACCCAGGACACGCTGCTCGTCGCCTGCGTGCTCGGCGCCATCGTCGCCTCGTTGCGCGGCGAACGCGCCTGGACCGCGCTATTCACCCTGCTCTCGTATGTATCGCTGCCGAGCGGACTCATGTTGCTCGGGCTGTGGCTCGTCGCGGCGTGGCTCTGCGTGCGCCCGCGGCCGACGGCCGGACTCGCGGCGCTCGCCTTGGCGCTGGTCGCCTGCGTTGCGGCCACGCGCGTCGCGCCGACTCTGCTCGATGCACTCGGGCTACCGCGCCCGGGCGGTGAGTACGAGAGCCTGCTCTCGCGCTTCGCTTACCTGCAAATCGCCGACGTCCGGCGCACCCTGTTCGCGCTCGCGCCGTGTGGACTGGTCCCCGGACTGGCGCTGCTCGCCTGGCGCCGCTTCGACGGCGTCTCGCGCGCGCTGGCGCTGATGGCGCTGGGCTACTTCGCGTTCTTCTACATCCAGGCGTACGTATCGCTGCACCATTTCGTGCCGGCGATGTTGCTGCCGCTCGCGGCCTTCTGGCGCTCAGGCTTCGCAGCTGCGCCGAGCAGCGCACGCGCAGCACGCGCCGCGGTCGGCGCCGGACTCGCGCTCGCGCTGTGGCTCTCGTGGCCCGCGAGTTGGACACCGCTGGTGCACGCGCGGCGCGTCGGCGAGCGCTTGCAGGCGCAGGTCGAAGGCTACGAACACTCGGCGCCGGCGTCGCTCGCGGCCGCGAGCGCGCTGCGCCATCTGTTCCCGCCCGGGCTCGCGCCCCAGGTGCCCGGGGAGAGCTACGGCGGCTCGCCGTACATCTGGAATCGCTACGCCCGACGAGCTGGCGACGAGCACGCGCCGACGACGAACTACTGGCTCGCGCCCGAACAACTCGAGCCGCCCAGCGGCGTGGAACACGTGGCGAGCGAAAACGGCTTCGCGCTCTACGTGCGCGACCGCGAAGCGTGGAGCGCGGACGCGCACAAGCCGCTGCCGCACCCGCCGGGCGCGGCGCTGTACACGATCGATCGCGGACGCCTGTTCCTCGGCGCGAAGCCGCGTTCAGAGGGTCCGACGATCTACGACTTGCGCGCGCTGCGGCGGCGCTGGACGCGCGGATGAGCGGGCCTACGCCGGAACGCACGCGACGCCTGCGCCTGGTCACGCTCGTCAGCGTGCTCGCCGGCGCGTTGATCGCGGTGCTGTGGGTGCGCGCCATCGACGGCGGCGCGGCGCTCGCGGCGCTGACGCGCGCTTCGGCGGCGGCGGTGACTGCGCTGCTCGCGCTCACGGCGTACTTCGTTCTGGCGCGCTTCGTGCGCTGGCAGTTCCTGCTGCGCCGCGCCGCCGCTTCGGTGCCGACGCGCGACAGCCTGGTGGTTTACCTCGCCTCGCTGCCGGGCACGGCCACGCCGGCCTACGTCGGCGAAGCAATCCGCTGCGTGTTCCTGCGCCGGCGCACCGGCGCTCCTCTCGCGCGCACTCTGCTGTGCCTGGCGCTCGAACGGACGCTGGACGTGGCCGCGCTCTCGCTGCTGGGCATGCTCACGGCGCCGCAGGTCTGGATGCGCGGCGCGCTCGCGCTGACGCTGCTGGGCGCGTTGCTCGTCGCATGGCTTGCGCGCAGCATCGCCGCCCGCTTCGGCGCGCCGAGCGAGGCCCTGCGCGAGCTGTACTCGCCTCGAGCGCTGGCCGGTGCGACCCTGCTCTCGCTCGCCATCTGGACTCCCGTCGCGCTCGGCCTGTCATTCGCGGCCTGGGGCATGGGTGTCGAGCTCGCGCCGCTCGCCGCCGTCGGCAGCTACAGCACCGGCACTGTGTTCAGCGCCCTGACGCTCATGCCCGCAGGAGTGGGTGCCGCGGGCAGCGCTCAGATCGTGCTGCTGCAGGAGCACGGGCTCGAGCTCGTCGATGCGGTTGCGTGCGTGACGCTGTTCCGCGCCCTCACCACGGGCGCGTGCCTGTTGGTGGGAGTCGTGTTCCTGGCCGTCGAGTGGCGCGCGCAACGCCGCGTCGGCGCGCCGGCGCGCGAGCACTTCGACGAGATCGCGCAGGAGTACGGCGCGCAGTTTCGGCCGCACGTGTGGGAGCTGCTGCTCGCGCGGCGGACGCAACGCCTCGCCAAGGTGCTGCCGCGCTCGGAAGGAAGCATCGGACTCGACCTGGGGTGCGGGCTGGGCTTGCAGGCGCAGGAACTGCGCCGCCTGGGCTGGCGCGTGATCGGCCTGGAGCCCGCGCACGAGCTGCTGCGCGCCGGCGGCGGCCCGCCGAACTCGTCGCTCGTGGGCAGCGGGCTCGCGCTGCCGCTGCGCTCGCACAGCGTCGACTTCGTCTACACGATCGGCGTGCTGCACCACATGATCGGACCTGGTGAGCAAGACCGCGCCTGCGCCGAGATCGCGCGCGTGCTCAAGCCGGGCGGCGTGCTCGTCGTGCAGGAGACCAACACGCTCAACCCGCTGTTCCGCTTCTACATGGGCTACGTGTTCCCGGTCCTCTCGCGCATCGACGAGGGCACGGAGCGCTGGCTGGCGCCGCGGCGCTGGCGCGAGACGCCCGGACTGCGGCTGGAGTCGATCGAGCACTTCACGTTCCTGCCCGACTTCCTCCCGCGGGCCGTGATGCCGCCGTTCCTCGCGCTCGAACGGCGCCTCGAGACCGGCCCCATGGCGCGCTTCTCGGTGCACTACCAGGCGACGCTGCGCAAGCCGATGGCGGACGCCTGAGCGACGAGGCGGCGCACAAGCTCTCGGGCGGACCGGCGCGCACTGCGCGCTGGTCCGCCCGAGTCTTGTCCCGCACGCAGCGTGTGGCGGCGCGCGCTAGAACGCGCTCAAACCACGGCTGCGGCGCGCGCCTTGAGTTCGGCGCAGATCACGTCGCCGACTTCGTTCGTCGGTTGCGCGCCGGTGTGCACGCCCTTGATGCGCCGCGAGCGCAAGAGGTCGGCCACACAGCTTTCGATCGCCTTCGAAGCCGTCTTTTCGCCGAGGTAATCGAGCATCATCGAGACCGCCATCACCGAAGCGACGGGCGACGAGACGTTCTTGCCCGCGTACTTCGGCGCCGAGCCGTGGATCGGCTCGAACAGCGAAACCGCGCCGGGGTGCAGGTTCCCCGAAGCGGCGATGCCCATGCCGCCTTGGATCATCGCGCCCAGGTCCGTGATGATGTCGCCGAACAGGTTGGTGGTCACCGCGACGTCGAACCACTCGGGGTTCTTGACCATCCACATGCACGCCGCGTCGATGTAGGCGTGGTCGGTCTTGATGTCGGGGTATTCCTTGGCGACATCGGCGAAGGTGCGCGTCCACAGATCCTGCGCACGCACCGCATTGGCCTTGTCGATCAGCGTGAGCTGCTTGCGCGGGCGCGTGCGCGCGAGCTCGAAGCCGTAGCGGATCACGCGCTCGACGCCGCCGCGCGTGTAGACCATGGTCTGCACCGCGACTTCGTTGGCGTGGCCCTTGTGCGTGAAGCCGTGGCTGCCGGTGTAGGCGTCCTCGGTGTTCTCGCGGATGATCACCATGTCGACGTCCGCGCACTTCTTGTCCTTGAGCGGGCAGAAGGCTTCGTCGTAGAGCTTGACCGGTCGGAGGTTCACGTACAGATCGAGGTCGAAGCGCATGCGCGCGATGACGCCGTACTCGATCAGCCCCACCGGCACGCGCGGGTCGCCGATCGCGCCCAGGAAGATCGCGTGCTTCTGCTTGACCTCGTTGAAGGCCGCGTCGGGGAAGATCTCCTTCGTCGCCAGGTAGTGGTCGGTGCCGAAGGGGTACGCCGTGCGACGCGTGCGGAAGCCGTAGATCTCGGCGGCCGCGTCGAGCACCTTCATCGCCTCGCGCGTGACTTCGGGACCGATGCCGTCGCCGGCGATGACTGCGATGTCGTGTTCAGCCATGGTGGAACTCTTGCTGGGACTTGTCTCGAAAAGGAACTAGCGAGCCCGAAAACTAGCGAGCCTGCGCCGCGAGGTTGCGGAACATGCCCGGCGTAAAGCTCGCGATGCGGCCCGCGATGGCGCTGGCGGCCACCGTGAGCGGCGAGGCGAGGTAGAGCTTCCCGGGCCCGCTGCGGCCGGTGAAGTTGCGGTTGATGGCGCTGACGGTGACTTGCTCGGGGGACGAAGAAACGCCCGGGCCGCAGCCGATGCACGCGCCGCAGCCGGGATTGATCACGTCGACGCCGGCGCGCTCGAACAGCTCGAGATAACCGCGCTGGCGAGCGTAGTCTCGGACGCCTTCGCTCCCGAACTGGAGGAACATCTTGACGCCCGGGGCGACCTTGAGGCCGGCCTCGAGCGCCTCGCGCACGACTTGCGCGTACATGTCGACGTCGTGCTCCTTGCCGGCCGTGCAGGAACCGGCGTAGGCGATGTCGATCCTGACCTCGCCCAGAGCGCTGACGTCCGCGCCGTAGGTCGGATCCGAGGGCTTGGCGACCATCGGGCGGATGCTCGCGAGGTCGATCTTGTGCACGCCGCCGTCGTAGTGCGCGCCCTTGTCCGGCGCCACGAAGCGCGCCTGGATCTGCGCGCGGGAGAGGTTCGGGCGCCGCGCGGCGAGCCAGTCGAGCGCGATGCTGTCCGCCTCGCAGATGCCGGAGCGCGCCGAGCACTCGGTGGCCATGTTGCACAGCGTCGCGCGCTCGTCCATCGAGAGCGACGCGAGGCCCGGGCCGCCGAACTCCATGACTCGGTCGAGCGTGTCCTCGCGCACCGCGAAGGTGGCCAGGATGTGCAGGATCACGTCCTTGGCCGTGCAGCCCGGCGCGAGCTTGCCGAGCAGTTCGAAGCGGATCGACTCGGGCACCTTGACGAAGGTGAAGCCCGCGTACGCCAGGCCCGCGTATTCGGTGGCGCCGACGCCCCAGGTGAGCGCGTTGTTGCCGCCGCCCATGCAGGTGTGGCTGTCGGTGGCCTGGATGAAGTCGCCCGGGTCGACGAAGTGCTCGCGCGCGACCTGGTGGCAGATGCCAGGGCTCACGCCGTCCTTCGCGGAGTAGTCGCGCACGCCGGTGTGGCGTTGGAACTCGCGCTGCAGGTCGCGCAGGGTCTGGATCTGCGCCTCGAAGGGCTTCATGCGCGGCACGCCCGTCGCGTACAGCAAGTGATCTTCGAAGACCGCGAACTTGGCCGGGTTCACGACCTTGTAGTTCGCGCCGTACTCGCGCTGCAGGAAGTAGTGCACCTGCGCGGTCGTGAACTCGTGGCTGTAGCCGCCGTCGACGTTGACCAGGCACGCGTCGTGCGGCTTGACGCAGCTCTTGGCGTTCCCGCCGACCAGGTGGCTGGCGATGATCTTCTCGGACATCGTCATCGGCCGCGCCGGCGTCGGCGGCGGCGCGACCACGATCTCGCCGCGTGCGTACTTCGCGCCGAACTCGAACAGGCCGCCGTTCTCGAGGATCGCGCGCGTGACCTCGTCGTACTTGCCCGTGAACTCCTCGAGCGGGATCTCCTCGCCCGCCTCGAGCCGGCGCAGCTGGTCGTAGTCCCCCATCAACTGGCCGAGGTTGATGTTGTTGCGCAAGTGGATCGGCGCGAACGAGTGCGCGATCACGAGGCCGATGCCCGACCACTTCTCGGCCTGCGGCGCGGTCTCGCGCGACGAGCCGGTGCCCTTGCGCTGGCCGCTGACGATCACCTCGAAACCGCCGTCGAACAGCGCGCGCGTGCCGAACACGCGCTGGTTCGCCGGATCCATCAGACCGGCGTAGGCGTCGAGCGCGATGTCCTCGGGCTTGTGGCGGAAGCACACCCACGCAGGCGTCATCACGTCGGTGTTGATGTCGTCGAGCAGTGTCGCGGGCTCGACCGCCGCCATGCGGAAGCTCGTCTCGCCGCGCAGCTGCGCGCGGATCTTCTCGACGTCCTTGAACAGGTACAGGACGCGCTTGCCCTTCGACAAACGCACGACGCGCCGCCCGTCGGGCCGCGTGTGGATCAGCGGGTTGGCCACGGCTCAGGCCCTCGGGTTCTTGATCAGCATGGCGATGCCCTGGCCACCGCCGATGCAGGCCGAGGCGATGCCGAAGCGCTTGTTCGAGCGGCGCAGCTCGTACATCAGCGTGAGCAGCAGGCGCGCGCCGGTCGCGCCGAGCGGGTGGCCGAGGCTGATCGCGCCGCCGTTGACGTTGCAACGCTCGCGATTGAGGCCGAGCTCCTTCTCGCACGCCAGGTACTGCGCCGAGAACGCTTCGTTGATCTCGATGCGGTCGACCTCGTCGAGCTTGACCTTGGCGCGCTCGAGGCACTGGCGGATCGCCGGCACGGGGCCGATGCCCATCTCGCGCGGGTCGCAACCGACGATGCCCCAGGCCACGATTTCGGCCCACACGTCGAGCTTGTCGGCCTTCGCGCGCTCCGCCGTCGTCGCGACCAGCGCCGCGGCGCCGTCGACGATGCCGCTGGCGTTGCCGGCCGTCACCGTGCCGTCCTTGCCGAAGGCCGCGCGCAGCTTCGAGAGCGCTTCGAGGCTCGTGTCGGGCTTGATGTGGTCGTCGGTGGTGATCGACTCATCGCCCTTGCGGCCCTTGACGACGACCGGCGCGATTTCCTCAGCGAAGCGACCTTCCTTGACCGCCGCGGCGCCGAGTTGGTGGCTGCGCAGCGCGTACTGGTCCTGCTCCTCGCGCGAGATGCCCAGACGCTTGGCGAGGTTCTCGGCGGTCTGCGCCATGAACAGGTCGGCGAGCGGATCCTTCAAGCTGCCGAACAGCATGTCGACCATCACCGGCTGCACGCCGAACGGAACGCCGGCGCGCGTGCCGTACACGCAGAACGGGGCCTGCGACATGTTCTCCATGCCGCCGGCGAGCGCCATCTGCGACTCGCCGAGCAGCAGCATCTGCGCCGCGCTCACGACAGCCTGGATCCCCGAGCCGCACAGGCGGTTGAGCGTGAGCCCGCCCGCCGCTTGCGGAACGCCCGCCTTGAGCCCGACGTGCCGCGCGCCGTAGATCGCGTCGGCGCTGGTCTGCAAAGCATTGCCGATCACGACGTGGTCAACGGCGTCGGCGCTCACGCCCGAGCGCGCCAGCGCGTGCTTGCTCGCGTGGGCGGCCAGCTCGATCGCGCTGAGGTCCTTGAACTTGCCGTAGCCCGGCGTCCCGACGTACTCGCACATGGGGGTGCGCGCGCCGCCGACGAGAACGATGCTCTTGGTCATGGAGTGGCTGTGCTGGAGGGCCGTGGAGCGGCGCTCCGGACGGAGCGCTGCGGGAGCTTTTGAAGCGGGATCGGGAAAGCGTTTATCGTACCCCGCAACCTGGGCCCGTCAGGAGGTGGGCGGGCCCAAATTCGGCGTGAAATTCGCTCGCCGCGGCGCAGCAACCCGTCGGGTTCGCAGCGCGTGTGACAAAGGAGTCAGCGCCCCAGGAAGGCGCGCCGAAACGAACGGCGCGCCGGACCCGCTCGGGCCTCGGCGCGCCGCGTTTGTCTCCGACGTTCCGGGCTACTTGCCCTGGAAGTTGGCCTTGCGCTTCTCGAGGAACGCGGCCATGCCCTCGCGCATGTCCTCGGTCGTCGAGGCCAGGCCGAACATGTCCGTCTCGATGACCTCGCCCTCTTGCTGGCTCATGTTGAGCCCGCGCGCGATCGTCTCGAGCGCGAGGCGCACGGCCACCGGGCCGCGCGAGAGGATCGTCTCGACCATCTTCAGCGTGCCGGCGCGCAGCTCGGCCGCTTCGAACAGGCGGTTCACCACGCCGACGCGCCAGGCTTCTTCGGCGCCGAAGATCTCGGCCGTCAGAACCCATTCGCGCGCGACGCCGGGGCCGGCGATGCGCGCCAGGCGCTGCGTGCCGCCGTAGCCGGGGATGATGCCGAGCGAAACTTCCGGCAGGCCGAGGCGCGCGGTCTTCGACGCCGTGCGCAGCGAGCAGGCGAGCGCGAGCTCGCAACCGCCGCCGAGCGCGAAGCCGTTGATCATCGCCACGGTCGGCTTGCCCATGCGCTCCAGGCGCGCGAAGACCTGCTGACCGAAGAACGCGACGTCCTTCGCTTCGAGCGCCTTCATCTTGGCGAGCTCGTTGATGTCGGCGCCCGCGATGAAGGCCTTCTCGCCCGAGCCGGTGATGACCACCGCGCCGACGGACTTGTCGCCCTGCAGTTGGTCGAAACACTGCGCCATTTCGCGCAGCGTCTGCGCGTTGAGCGCGTTCATCACCTTCGGCCGGTTGACCGTGACGATCGCGGCGCGGCCGCCGAGCTCGCGCTCGACGGTGAGGTTCTCGAACGCCATCTGAGTTGCCGTTTCGCTCATCGCTCGCGCCTCTACTTCGCCGCCGGGCGTTCGATCGTGACCTTGTTGATCTTCACCGGCTTGACCGGCTTGGAGTTCTCGCCGCCCTTGACGGTCGGCGCCTTGGCGATCGCGTCGAGCGTCGCGTCACCTTCGACGAGCTTGCCGAAGGCCGTGTACTGACGGTCGAGGAAGCTCGCGTCGCCGTGGCAGATGAAGAACTGCGAGCCGGCCGAGTTGGGGTCGCTCGAGCGCGCCATCGAGAGCACGCCGCGCACGTGCTTGGTGTCGTTGAACTCGGCCTTGATCTTGTAGCCCGGGCCGCCCATGCCGCTGCCCTCGGGGCAACCGCCCTGGATCATGAACCCAGGGATCGTGCGGTGGAACACGGTGCCGTTGTAGAAGCCCTTCTCGGCGAGCTTGACGAAGTTCTCGACGTGGCCGGGGGCCTTGTCGGGGAAGAACTCGAGCTTCATCGAGCCGGCGGTGGTGTCGAGCGTCGCGGTGACGCCCGCGAGCGAATGCTTGGTATCGGTCATGGTTGTTCTCGTGCTTGTCGGCTCAGCCGTTGGCCTTGACGACGATGGCCTTTTCGATGCGCTGCACTTCCCGCGGCTTGTCGCCCGGGCCGCGCGGCGTGTTGACGATCTTCTCGACCACGTCCATCCCGAACACGGTCTCGCCGAAGGCCGAGTACTGGTTGTCCAGGTGCGGCGAGGCCTTGTGCATGATGAAGAATTGGCACGAGGCCGAGTTGGGATCGTTCGTGCGCGCCGCGGAGAGCACGCCCGGCAGGTGCTTGCGCTCGTTCTGGAATTCCGCGACGAGCGTGCGCGGGCCGTTGCCGCCGCCCGTGCCCGTCGGGTCGCCGCCCTGGATCATGAAACCCGGGATCACGCGGTGGAACGTCGTGCCGTTGTAGAACTCGGTGTACGACAGATCGAGGTAGTTGCGCACGTGGCGCGGCGCGACATCGGGCCAGAACTTGACCAGGATGTCGCCGCGGTTGGTGCGCAGCAGCACGTAGTACTTCGAGAGCTCGGCGACCGGCATGGACCCTTCGTCCATGAAGTTGAGGCCCTTGGGCGCGGGCTCGAGCACCTTCACGCTCAGCGCTTCGCCTTGCTTGGAGGCATGCGTGAGCTTGAACGCGTTCGTGGTCTTGATCTGCGGCCCGAGGTCGACGACGCCCGACACGGTGAAGCCCGCCGGCAGCTCGAGCTTGCCGCCCGAACGCGCGCCGAGCGGCTTGCCGTCGAGTTCGAAGCCCGCGGCGGTGAGCATCCAGCTGTCGAGCTGGGCGCCGCCTTCGCCGGCGGTCACGGTCAGCTCGACCTTGTACGACTCGCCGACCAGGCACGCGCCGGGCGCGCTCCATTCGACCTTGGGGTCAGCGGCGACGTTCGCAACGGCGGAAATCGCGAGGAAAACGCTAGTGAGGATCATACGCGCTTGTCTCCTTCCCACTTGTAGAAGCCCTCGCCGCTCTTGCGGCCGAGCTTTTTCTCTTCGACCTTCTTCTTCAGCAGCGCCGGAACCTGGAACGAGGGATCGTTCGGGTAGCGCTTGGTCCAGCCTTCCACGATCGACAGCGTGGTGTCCAGTCCCACGTAGTCGGTCAGCTCGATCGGCCCCATCGGGTAACCGCAGCCGAACTTCATCGCGGTGTCGATGTCTTCGGCGCTGGCGTCGCCGCGCTCGAGCATCTTCATCGCCTCGACCATGTACGGGACGAGCAGGCGGTTGACGACGAAACCGGGCGTGTCCTTGCACGCGACCGGCGCCTTGCCGCAGGCCTTGCCGAAGGCCAGCGCGTCGGCGAACACGTCGTCGGCGGTCTTGGGCGTGCGCACGACTTCGACCAGCTTCATCAGCTGCACGGGGTTGAAGAAGTGCAGGCCGACCATGCGCTGCGGACGGCCGCTCGCCTCGCCCATCTCGGCGATCGGGAACGAGCTGGTGTTCGAAGCGAAGATCGTCGTGGGCTTGCACAGCTTGCCGAGCTCGGCGAACAGCGTGTTCTTCACGCCCAGGTTTTCGACGATCGCCTCGATCACGAGGTCGCAGTCGGCGAGGTCGGCCTTGTTCGTCGTGCCCTTGATGCGCGCACGCGTCGCGGCGGCGTCGGCCGAAGCCTTGGCCTTGGCGTCCGCCTCGTTCGCCTTGCCTTCCTTGACGGCCTTTTCCGCGGCCTTTTCGGCCAGTTTCGCGAGGCTCTTGTCGATGCGCCCAAGGCCGCTGTCGAGGAACTTCTGCTCGGCCTCGAGCGCGATCACTTCGAAGCCGCCCTGCGCCGCCACTTGCACGATGCCGTGGCCCATCAGGCCGCAGCCGACGACGCCCACTTTCTTGATAACCATGTCGCTTGAGTGTCCCTGGAAAAGGCCTGAGAAGAGCTCGGGAGGAGCCGGAGTTGTCTAGTCGCGTTCGAAGGCCACTGCGAGCCCCAGACCGCCGCTGATGCACAGCGTGGCGAGTCCGTGGCGCGCGCTGCGGCGCTTCATTTCGTGGAGCAGCGTGACGACGATGCGTACGCCCGTCGCGCCGATCGGATGGCCGAGGCTGATCGCGCCGCCGTTGACGTTGAGGCGCGCCATGTCGAAGTCGAGTTCGCGCTGGCAGGCGAGCACCTGCGCGGCGAAGGCTTCGTTGAGCTCGACGAGCTCGTAATCGCGCGGCGCGAGGCCGTTGAGCTGCGTCAACTTGCGCAGCGCGGGCACGGGCCCGACGCCCATCACCTCGGGCCGCACGCCGGCCTGCGTCGCGTGGCCGAGCGTCGCGAGCGGTTCGTAGCCCAGCTCGCGCGCGGCGTCGGCGCTCATCACGAGCAGCGCCGCGGCGCCGTCCGTGATCCCGCTCGCGTTACCGGCCGTGACCGAGCCGTTCTTGGCGTCGAACACCGGCGGGAGCTTCGTCATGTCGGCGAGCGTCGCGTTCTCGCGCGGGTGCTCGTCGCGCTCGATGCGCACCGGGCCCTTCTTGCCGGCGATCTCGACCGCGGCGATTTCCGCATAGAAACGGCCCGCTTCGCGCGCGCGCTGCGACTTGAGCTGGCTGTCGAGCGCGAACTGATCCTGCTCGGCGCGCGAGATGCCGAGATCCTTCGCCAGCTTCTCGGCCGTCTCGCCCATCACCATGTTCGAGAGCGGACAGACGAAGCCGTCCTTGTACATGCCGTCGACGACCGGCTGGTGCCCGAGGCGGTAGCCCTTGCGGAAGTCGGGCAGCAGGAACGGCAGGCGGCTCATGCTCTCCGTGCCGGCGGCGATCGCGATGTCGCAGCGACCCGCGCGGATCGAGTCGGCGGCGAGCAGCAGCGCCTTGAGGCCCGAGCCGCAGGCCATGTTCACGGTCCAGGCCGGCGTTTCGACCGGCACGCCCGAGCGCACCGAGATCTGGCGGCCGACGTTCGGCCCGCCCCCGGCCTGGCGACCGTTGCCGACGATCACCTCGCCGACGCGGCTGGGATCGAGGCCCGACTGCGCCAGCACGCTCTTGACCGCTTCGACGCCCAGGTCGGCCGACGAGAGCTCGCTCAGGCCGCCCATGAACTTGCCGATGGGCGTGCGCCGGGCGTGGGTGATGACCACTTGTACGCCGGCGGGTCGCGTGGCGCGGGTCACGGGCGCTCCTGGGAGTGGCGGTGCATCGGACGGAGTTGAGGCACGGGGTGCGGAGGTCAGCGCGCGGCTTGGCGCGCACTTGGCGGGCAAAGAGGATAGGTAGCCCCCCCACGGGCCGCAACCAACCCGCGATTGCCGCGAGCCGAACGCTTCCGAGCGCGCCTGCGCTGGGCGATACTCCTCCCTCGCGCCGCCCGTGGAAGCTCCTGTGGAACAAGAACCTTCATCAGCACTGCCCGCAGCGGCGGAGAGCGCGCCGTCCAAGCGCGCGATTTCTGTCGCGGACGCGCCGCTGCTGGCGCTGCTAGGTGACGAATCGCCCGTGGTGCGCCGCGCCGTGCGCCTGGAGCTCGAACGCCGAGGCCGCGCGGCCGATGTGCTGCTCGCCCGCGCCGCCCGATCCGACGACCCCCGCACGCGCGCCGCGGCGCGGTCGTTGGCCCTGCGCCGTGCGCGCACCGCCGTCGCGCGGCGCATGCTCAAGCTCGCCCTGCGCCCGCGCATCAGCCTGGAGAGCGGGCTGTGGTTGATGAGCCGCTACGAGCTGCCCGAACTCGACACGCGGCCCTACCAACTCGCGCTCGACGCCTTCGCGGCGGAGACGGTCAAGCGTCTCGAGCAGGGAAAACTGCGCGCGAAGCCCTCCGACGTGCTGCTCGACTACCTCGCGGGCGATCTGGGCTACACGGGCGAACGCGAGAACTACCACCACCCCGACAACGTCTACCTGCACACCGCGCTCACGCGGCGGCGCGGCATGCCGCTGACGCTCACGGCGATCTACCTCGCCGTCGCGCGTCGCGCGGGAGTGCGCGCCGCGGCCGTCGCGTTGCCGGGCCACGTCATGCTGCGCATCTACGACGGCGAACGCGGCGTGCTGTGCGATCCGTTCCACTCGGGCAAGCGCCTGAGCGAGCGCGATTGCCTGGGTTACCTCGCCGACCACGGCCTGCCGTTCCAGCCGCACTGGTTCAACGATGCGGGCGAACCCGCGCTGTGGCTGCGCCACATGCGCAACCTCTCGCGCGGTTACGGCGAATTGGGGCTCCAGGCCGAAGTGCGCGACCTCGCGCAAGTGATCCGCGTGCTCGAGGCGCGCCTGCCGGGAAGCCCGGCGCACTGATGCAGCCCTGCGACGGACTTCCGGACGACCCGCACGCCGACGCACCGCAGTCGGGAGTGATCGCGCCGCTCTTCCCGCTGCCGAACGTGTTCCTGTTCCCCGGCATGTCGATGCCGCTGCACATCTTCGAGCCGCGCTACCGGCAGATGATCGAGGACTCGCTCGACGGGCCGGGGCGCATCGTGATCGCCAGCGTGCTCGAGGGCAGTCAGGACGAGCTCGCGGGCTCGCCGCCCGTGCACCACATCGCGGGCCTGGGCGAGATCATGCGCCACGAGCGCCTGCCCGACGGGCGCTTCCTGATCCTGCTCGTGGGACTCGCGCGCGTGCTGATCCGCGAAACGCCCAGCGACCGGCTCTACCGCAAAGTGGAAGCCATCGCGCTGCGTGAGCGACCGGTCGAGGCGTCCGTCGCGGCGGCGCTGCGCGCCGAATTGCTCGCCGCGATCCACGCGCGCTCGCCCGAGCCGCTCGAGCTATCGGATGAAGTGCCGCTGGGCCAGTTGGCGGACATCCTCTTGCTCGTGCTGCAACCTCCGCAGTCGACGATGCAAGAGCTGTTCTCGTGCGTCGCCGTGGACGAACGCGCGCGCCGTGCGCTCGCACTGCACGCCGCCGCTCCGCTTCCGCGCAAACGCACGCGCCGCGACGACGCGGATCCGGCCGGCGGGCGCGCCTAGCGCGCGCGTTCGCCGACGGGCGGAACACTACCAACCGGCCGCAGCCATGCGCAGCTTGGCCCACAGCTGCTTTGCGCTCGCCTGTTCGACCTTGCCTTCGATTTCGTAGAGGTCGAGCTCCACGGCGAACGGCGAGTGCCACATGACGAGCACGGCGCCGTTCCCCGCCGCGTGCGACGGCAACTCCGAGTGCGCAACCCCGCCGAGTGAAGTGCGCACGTGCGTGGGACTCACGCTCAGCTCGGTTTCTCGCCACACGCCGACATCGAAGAGCGCCCCGACCGTCGGCCAATCGGCCACCATGACGCCCTTGTCGCTGTCGTGCAGGATGACGTTGCCCATCACATTCGCGGCCACGTAGGTGCCCGCGTTGCGGTAGCCGACAACGAACATCGCCAGCGGAGATCCTGGGACTCCGCTCGGCTCGAAGCGCATGCGCCTTCGCACGGCGACGGGGACTTCGAAGGCGAGCGGCAGCTTCGCACATCCCGAGCCGGTCAGTCGGAGCACTCCGTTGCGGACCGACGACCCGCTCACGTGCTCTTCGCCGAGCGCGACGAGCGAGGCGCGGTAGCCAGCGAAAAGGTCCGGACGCGGCTCGAACACGTCGAGTTCCGCCGGGCTGTCGAATCCCAGCGTCCAACGCAGACTCCCCTCCACCGTCAGCGCGGCTTTGCCAGGCAGCGCGGCGGCTAGGTTCGCGAGCGAATAGCTCCGCTCCAGCAGGAGCGTCGCGGCCTCCCTCAGCAGTGTCTCGCGCGACTGCACGAGTTCGAGCGCGCCGAAGTCGCGGCGCAACGCGGAAAGCGCCTCGAACTGCGCCGTGGCGTCCGTCGCGTCGGCGATCAGCCCATTCACGATGAGTTCGTCCAGCCGCTTCACGGCCTCGCCCAGCCGCAGCACGCCCGGGTACCAGGACTCGAAATCGGCGCGCAAGTCGTCGCAGCGAGCGTCGTTCTTGTCGAGCCGCTTGAGCGCCCCGTCGCTTCCCTCCAGCAACGCCGCGTAATGGCGCGCCCAGCCGTGCTCGCCGCTCGCGAGTTCTTTGGAGAGCTCCTTGAGCCACGCCGAGTGCGGGACGTGCCTTACCTCGAGCGTGGCCACGCCCAGCTTGTTCTCCTCGAAGTGCAACGTCTCGTTCTCGTACTTCACAAGGCGCGCCGAGAACTTGCGTTGGCCGAAGCCCCAGGACTTCTTGGCGCCGCTCGCCACGAGCGCGCCGAAATGCGCGTCGCGCAAGGCCGTCAGCGCGACGAGCCGCTCACGCTCGCGCTCCAGACGACGCTCGATGTCGGCGCCTTTCGCGCGTTCGAGCAACGCGTCGAGTTCGGTGCGCGCGAGAGCGAGTTCGCCGTGCGCGATGCGCTGCAGCACGCGCCCGTGCGCCGCGAGGTGATCGTCGGGCGCCGGCGCGAGGCGCTGGTACACGCTCGGAAGCGCGCCCGGAAGCGCGCTCGGTTGGGCAGCGGTCGGCGCCGTCGCACCAGCCGCCGGTGACGCGCTCGCAGCGCCCGGTTTCGTCGACGCGCCCGCTGGCTGCGTCGGACGGAGGATCTGCTCGACCAGCGCCAGATCGACCGCCGCCTTGGGATCGAGTTTGGCGTGTTCGCTCAGCGCCCAGCGGAAGAACTCGCGCTGCAGTTGTTCGGGCGTCTCCGGTGCAAACGCCTTCTCGAACGCGCCGTCGACGGCTCGTCCGTTGAGCGCGAGCGCGAGGTACTGCAGCATGGCCGCGCGGCGCTGCGGACCGCCGGCGTCGAGCAGGAAGTGCATCCACAGCTCGCACTGCGCCCTCGGCGTGCCAACCGCGAGATCGAAGTCGATCTTGCGCTGGCGCGCCTTCGCGCGAGCCTCGGAGGCGCTCCAGATCGTGAAGATGTCCGGAGCGCGCAACAGCTCTTCGAACGGCGTCAGCCAGACGTCGCGCTCGAGCGGATCCGCGACCACACGCGCCAACGCCGCGAGCACCGCCTTGGATGGCGCGCGCGTCTCCAGCGTCGACGGGAGCGAGCCGATCGAACTCGTCAGATAACCGCCGAGTCCGACACTGATCCAAGGAGCGCGCAACTCGCCGACACCCGGCCCCAGGTGCGCGTGGAGCAGTGCGTCGCTGAACTCCCGGAGCAGGTCGGGGCGACGCTGGACGAGCGGGTGCCTGCCCCCGCCGTGGAACGTGACCGTCCAACGCGAACGTCGTTCGAAGTAACCCGAGGCCAACACCAACCCGGTGTGCTGCACCGCGTCGCCGTAGTTCGTGTAGTCGCCGCTAGTCTGCAACACGCACACCACGTTGAGCGGAATGTCCGCGCGCCGTTTCAGGCCCAGCGGAGTGGCGAGCGTGGTGCGGAACTCGCGCTCGAGCGCCTCGAACCAAGGCAGGTGCGCAGCCGTGAGCTCCGCTTGCCAGTTGGGCGTCTCGACTTGCGGCTTGTGCAAGTACAGCGCGATCGGCGCCTGCGACGGCGCCGCACGAACCATCGGAACCTTGGAGAAGTACGCGTGCGAAGCGAGGCGCTTCTCGTGCTCTTCCAAGAACTCCGCGGGCGTCAGTTCGCCTTGAGAGTTGACGGGCGCTGCAACCGGGGCAGCGGGAAACGCGCTGAATCCGGGAGCAAACGACGGGGCCAGGACGACAAGTGCGGTAGCGAGCCACATGCAAACAGATTAGCGGCGACAGAAAACGCGCGGAAGCCGGCGCTTGCTCCGCTCGTCGCGCGCCGCGCAACTCAACGTCGCGCGGCCAAGATCAGGAGTTCGCCGTCGAGTTCGAGGACGTCACCGGACGTGAACGTGGGATCAAGAAGCGCCGCGACGTGCTCGGGGTGCAAGCGCAACCAATCGAGAGTGGCGTCTAAATCGTCGAGCACTGCAACCGGAACTCGGGCCACGCGCACAACACGCAGGTCCGCTGCCGGCGCGCGCGACGACCCGTTTTCGAACGGAAATGCGCCCTTGAGCAGCGCGTCGAGAACAAGCGGATCGCCGCGCTCGACAAGTTCGAGGAGCGCCTGGGGCGTAGTCGCTCGTGCTCGTGCGAGAGCGAACAGGCGCGAGCCGAGAGTGCAGCGCCTCACGGGCGCGATTTCCAGCGTCCCTCGCACCCGGTCCCACTCAAGCTCCCGGTCCACCCGCGACATCAAAACGCCGTCGGGCGTGAAGATCATTCCGGGCGAGCAGCCCGAGATTCGGCTCCGTCGCCGTTCGTCGTCTAGGCGTCTCTCGATCCGTTCCGTTCGTTCCGTGGAGTTGCGCGGCAAGTCGGCGAGTGTGAGCGTCGGCGTCTCGTCCAACATGAGCAGCAACGGCGGCAGCAATTCGCGCAGCGCACCGTGGTCGGCTGGCAGCCCGGCGCGCTCACAAGCGCGCGCGTTCCAGCGCAGAATCGCGAGCAACGCTGCGGGACGCGGCATCAAGTCCACACGACGAACTCGGCCTTCCCAGGCGAGTCGGTACGTCGTCTGGAGCGCCGACTCGAGGCGTCGTTCGCGCCGAGCAGCAGCGTGCGGGTCGCCGACATCCAGCGGCGTCGCGAGTAGGTCGATGACCGTCCGCTGCGCCTGTTCGAGTCGCTCGCGCAGCTTCAGCAGCGACTTCACTTCGGCCATCACCGGCATGCGCCGCAAAGCTGTCCACGCGCGCTCGGAGTGCAGTGCGAGCGCGGCCGCAAGTCGAGGATCCGCGGGCGAGCTCTGCGCGAGCCAACGCTCGAACGCCGCGTCGCGCACGCTGCGGTCTTCGCCGAGCAACTGCTCGAGCAGCTCGTGCGCCGGCGGTTCGTCCTGCGCCGCACGCAGCGACGCCGCGAACAAGAACGCACCCAACACGAGCGCGGCGAACGAACGCAGCGCAGCAAACCACGCAGCGCTCGCAAACCCAGGTCGCATCGCGCGTCGCTAGAACGCGCGCTGCCGCTTCGTCACACCCGCCCTGCCCCCTACTCGTTCACATACGCCACGACCGGCGCGTGGTCGCTGGGCTTCTCGCCGCCGCGCGCGAGCGTGTCGATCTCGACCTTCGAACAGGCCGCGAGCGCCGGCGCGCTCATCAGGAAATGGTCGATGCGCAGGCCCTGCTTGCGCTCGAAACCGCGCGTGCGGAAGTCCCACCAGGTGTAGTGGCCGCCCTCGTCGGTGAACTTGCGGAACGCGTCGTGCAGGCCCGGCGCCATGACCCGCGCCAACGCGGAGCGCTCGGTCGACGAGCACAGGATCTTCTCGCGCCAAGCCTCGGGGTCGTACACGTCGCGGTCGTCGAACGTGATGTTGAAGTCGCCGCTGACGATCACCTTCTCGGCCATGTCGAAGCTCGCCACGTACTCAGCCAGGCGCGCGAGCCACTCGAGCTTGTAGGCGAACTTCTCGCTGCCGACCGCCTCGCCGTTGACGACGTACACGTCGACCAGGAGCAGGTCTTCGACCTGCGCCGCGATCACCCGCCGCTGGGCGTCCGGGGCCTCGCCCGGCATGCCGCGGCGCACGTCCTCGATTCGGGACTTCGCCAGGATCGCCACGCCGTTGTAGGTCTTCTGGCCGTAGGTCTCGATGTTGTAGCCCAGGTCCGCGATCGGCTCGCGCGGGAACTGCTCGTCGAGGCACTTGATCTCCTGGAGCAGCACCACGTCGGGGCGCGCGCTCTCCAGCCAATCGAGGACACGCGGCAGACGCGCGCGCACGGAGTTCACGTTCCAGGTGGCGATCTTCATTGGACCCGAAAGCGTATGCTCTGCGCCTTCGCGCCCCCAAGCGCGGGCTCGCGCGCCGCGCGATCACAGGCCCGCGAGCCCCCGGCGCGCCTGCTGGAAGAGACGAGATTTGAGCGAACGAAGAGGTCGAGGTAAGCGCCGCCCGAGCGGCGGGTCCCCCAGTTCCGCAGCCGCCAAGGCCGGACCGCGCGCCGAGCCGCTGAAGCCGACGACGGAAGCCCCCGCGATCGAGAGCTTCCGCGAGTGGCCGCTGGTCGAGGATGTGCAGCGCGCAATCGAGGCCATGGGCATCACCAAGCCCACGCCGGTGCAGAAGCTCGCCATCGGGCCGGTGCTCGAGGGCCGCGACGTGATCGCCAAGGCCGAGACCGGCACCGGCAAGACGCTGGCCTTCGGCGCGCCGATGATGAGCAAGATCGAAGCGGGGCGCGCGACCGTGCTCGGCCTGGTGCTGTGCCCCACGCGCGAACTGGCGCAGCAGGTGTGCGGCGTGCTCGAGAAGCTCGGCGCCGCGCGCGGCGTGAAGACCGCGCTGGTCGTCGGCGGCGAGCCGATGCCGCCGCAGATCAACGCGCTCAAGGCCGGCGCGCAGGTCGTCGTCGGCACGCCCGGCCGCGTGATCGACCTCTACGGCCAGCGCTTCCTCTCGTTCCCCTGGACCGAGTTCGTGGTGCTCGACGAAGCCGACGAGATGCTCGAGATCGGCTTCATCGACGACGTGCGCAAGATCCTCTCGTACACGCCCGAAGAGCGCCAAACGCTGCTGTTCTCGGCGACGTACCCCAGCGAGGTGCTCAAGCTCGCGCGCGAGAGCACGCGCAACCCCGTCGAGATCGCCACGGCCGCGGGCATCGCGACGGTCAAGAACATCGACCAGAGTTGGATCGCAGCGCGCCGCGAGGACCGCGCCCTGCTGCTCACGCGCATCATCGAACAGAGCGCGTCCGACGACGTGTTCCTCGTGTTCTGCGATCGGCGCACCGAGGTCGACCAACTCTTCCGCCAGCTCGGACGTCTGCCGTTCTCGGTCAAGTCGCTGCACGGCGGCTACGACCAGGCCGCGCGCTTCCGCGTGATGAGCGCGTTCCGCACCGGCGAAGTGAAGGCCCTGATCGCCACGGACGTCGCCGCGCGCGGACTCGACGTGCACCAGGTCTCGCACGTGGTCAACTTCTCGGTGCCGCGCGACGCGTCGACCTACACGCACCGCATCGGCCGCACGGGCCGCGCCGGACGCGACGGCGCCGCGATCACGATCGTCGGCCCCGAGCACGTCGGCCGGTGGGAAGAGATCCTGCGCGACACCAAGTGGCAGATCCGCGAGGAGCAGGCGCCGGACCGCACCGGTCGCCAGCGCGTGCGCGACGAACGCCGCGGCCCGCCGCGTGAGCGCGAGGAACGCGAGGAGCGTGGCTTCGACGGTCCGCGCCGCGACGAGCGCGAGCCTTCGAGCGAGTTCCGCGAGCCGCGCGGTGATGCGCGTCGAAGCGGCGCGCCGTCGCAGCGCGCGGAACGACGTCCCGACTCGGCGGATAGCGCCGGAGCAGCGCGCCGCGACCGTCGCGATGAGACCAGCGCGCCGCGGCGTGAGGAGTCCAGCGCGCCGAGGCGCGACGAGCGCGGCCCGCGCCGCGGCGCACCGCGCGCGGAACCCACGGCGAGCAGCGCGCCGCAGCAGCCGAGCCGACGCCCGGCGGCCGCGCGCGACGCCGCCCCCGAACGCGAGCCGTCCGGACGGGCCGCACGCGAGCAAGCCGCGCCGAGGCGCGAGGAACGCTCCGCAGCGCGGCGCGAAGAGCGGCCGCCGGCGCGCGAGCCGCGCGGCGTGTCGGCGACGCGCGCTCCCAACCCGACCGTCGGCGCCGGCGCCAGCGAGCGCCCCAAGCGCGCGATGTCGACGCGCGAGCGTTTGCAGTTGGAGCGAGAACGTGCGCAGTCCGCCACGCGCAGCGAGCCGGCCGAGGCGCCGCGCAGCGCCGCGCGGGCCGCCAAGCCCGCCGCTGCGGCGCCGTCCGGAGCGCCGCCGGCCGGTGACGGCGACGACTCGGCCCCGCGCCGTCGCCGCGGCGGACGCTCACGCCGCCCGGCAGCCGAAAACGGGCCGCCGGACGCGCGCTGACGCCGGCGAACGGGCGCGCCCGTCTCTCGCGCGCCCGTCTCTCTCGCGCGCGGCGCGCTGCCGCGCCGACGATCGCAATCGAAGCCGACTGCGCCCGCGCGAGCCCGCCACCCGGCGGGCGACACGCGTCGTGCGCAGCCCAACCGCACAACTCGCCCCAACACTCGGCCCAACACCCAACCCGAGCCGGCGCAGCCGACTCGGGGCTTGCAACCTCTCCCCGTTACCCCAGGCAACCCGCACAGGTCCTCGCGTGTTCACTTCCCTCACTCCGTTGCTCTCGCTCGCACTGCTCGCTCCGCTCGTCGCCGCGCACCCGCAACAGGCGCCCGAAACCGAACCGGTCCCTTCGCAGGAGGGATCCGAAGCCCAACTCGAGGCCAAGCCCGAGGCCGAACTCATCGATGCGGAGCTCGAGGAGCCCGAGTCTCCCGAAGCGGCCGCGGCGCGGCGTGTCATCGAGAGCATCCAGTGGCTGCACGGGCCCGGCGAAGGCAAGCTCGGCACGCGTGCGACGGTGCTCACGCCCGAAGGGCTGCAGTTCGCCAACGCCAGCGACACGCGCAAGCTGCTCGAACTGATGCAGAACCAGCCCAGCAACCGCGAGTTGGGAATGGTCGCCACACCGAACCTCGACTGGTTCGTGGTGTTCGAGTTCGACGAGTCGGGCTACGTCTCGGACGAGGAGAAGGACGAACTCGACGCGGACGCGCTGATGGAATCGCTGCGCGAAGGCCAGGAGTACGGCAACGAAGAGCGCAAGCGCCGCGGTTGGGACACGCTCGAACTCGTGGGCTGGTCGCGCCCGCCTTACTACGACGAGAACACGCGCAATCTGGAGTGGGCCACGCGCCTGCGTTCGAGCACTGGCGGAGAGAGCGTGAACCACAACAGCCGCGCGCTGGGACGGCACGGCGTGATGGAGCTCACGCTCGTCTGCGGGCCCGACGAGTACGAGGCGATCCTTCCGCAGTTCCACGAGCTCATCAAGGGCTTCAAGTACGTCGAGGGCGAGCGCTACTCGGAGTTCACCTCGGGCGACAAGGTCGCCAAGTACGGGCTCACCGCGCTGATCGCCGGCGGGGCCGGCGCCGTGGCGGCGAAGACCGGATTGCTCGGCAAGTTCTGGAAGTTCATCGTCGGCGGAGTCGTCGCGCTCGGCGCGCTCCTGAAGAAGGTGTTCGGCGGCGGATCGAACAAGGAGACCGCTCCGCGCCGCGCGCGCGAGGACCGCAAGCCCGAGCCGGCGGCCGAGGCGCAGGACGAGGGTGGCGAAGAGCCGCCGAGCGCGTCGCGCTGAGCGACGCGGCGGACGCGCCCGATGGACGCGCTCTCGCAGTTCTTCACGGTCCTGGCGCTGCTGTACGCCGTCGAATGCGTGCGTTGGACGCCGCGTTCGACGCTCGTGCTGCGCGCGCTCGCCGTGCGCAACTTCCGCCGCGCGCGTTTCTCGCCGCTGTTCGGCAGTCCGCGCGCGGGCCTGATCTGGCTGCAGCCGCTTCCGCCGCTGGGCACGGCGCTGCTCGTCGAAGCTTGGCCCGTCGCGCCGTCGCCCAAGGGCCTCTCCACACGCGAGCCGCTCGAGCTCGAACTCGCGCAGCGCGCGCCGTTCCAGGCGCAGGCTCTCGCCTGGGAGCACGTCGAGCAGATCGGCGTTCGCGAAAGTGCGATCGAAGTCAACGGACGTGAGTTCGTGCGCTGCGGATCGAACCGCGCGGCGCGCGAACTGGCGCACACGCTCGAGGAATTGGCTCAGGCGCGCGAAGAGGAGCGCGCCGCGCTGGTGCGGCGTGCGCTGTCACGCGCCTTCGACGGCGGCGCATTGCGCGCGCGCGTCGAACGCTTCTTCGCGCTCACGCGCGGCCTGCGCATCCTGTGCAACGCGCAATTCGTGGTGCTCGCCGTCGCAACACCCGTCGCGGTGTACACCTGGGGCACGTTGTGGACGTGGGCGCCGCTCGCCGCCGTGTTGCTCGGCCTCAACATCGCCATCACCGTGAAGGCGCGGCGCGCGGCGCGCGAGCTCACGCCGGACTGCCCCGACGAGCTCCAACGCCTGACGCTCTCCTGTGCGCTCAGTCCGATCAGCGCCCTGCGCGCGCTCGACGAGTTGGCGCGTCCGCTGGTCGCCGACCTGCACCCGCTGAGCGCCGCCGCGCTCGCACCCGAGCCGGACCGCGCGGAGATCCTGCGCCTGGTCGCGGTGGACGCGCTCTACCCGCGGCGCGTCGAAGGCGTCGCCCCGCTCGCGCTGGAGTGCGAGCGGTGGTTCTCGGCCGAGATCGTCGCCGCGGCCGCACGCGCCGGGCACGACTTGCGCGCCGCCGCCGCGCCGCCGGCCCCCGAAGACGCCGGGTTGTGGGGTTACTGCCCGCGCTGCCGACGCCAGTTTCCTGTCGGCCACGAGGTGTGCTTCGACTGCACGACGTCGATTGAGCCGCTTTCCGCCGCGCCCGATGCAGCGGCGCGCACGTGAAACGCAACGTGCAGCAAGTGCTCGCCGGCCGCGGGGCGAATCGCCGGCAAGCGCGGTCTACAATCGGGGTTTGACTCCCCACGCGGCCGATCGCGGGCCGCAGCACTGTCGAAGCCTCCCATGGGCGGATCCAACCCCTACAACGAGCCTGCCAAGTACGAGCTGCCCAAGCGGCCCTACACGATCACCTTCCTGCCGCTCAACAAGGTGGTCGAGGTCGATCCGGCGCAGATCCCCTACTCGCGCGACGGGCTCAAGGGCTCGATCCTCGAGATCGCGATGGGCCACGACATCGACGTCGACCACGCCTGCGGCGGCGTGTGCGCCTGCTCGACCTGCCACGTGATCGTGCGCGAGGGGCTATCGAGCTGCAACGAGGCGAGCGACGCAGAGCTCGACCAACTCGACAACGCGCGCGGCGTGGGCCCCAAGTCGCGCCTCGCCTGCCAAGCGGTCGCCAACGGCAGCTGCAACCTGGTGGTCGAGATCCCGACCTGGAACCGCAACCTCGTGCGCGAGGAGCACCATTGAGCAGGCAGGAGCGAAGCGACACCATGTCGAACCTCGCCATGGAAGTCCTCCTCGCCCAACCGCGCGGCTTCTGCGCGGGCGTCGACCGGGCCATCGAAATCGTCGAGCGCGCACTCGAGCGCTACGGCGCGCCGGTCTACGTGCTGCACGAGATCGTCCACAACCGCTACGTCGTCGACGATCTGTCGGCGCGCGGCGTGAAGTTCGTCGACTCGCTCGACGAAGTGCCCGGCGGCGCGGTCACGATCTTCAGCGCGCACGGCGTCGCCGAAGAGGTCGTGGCGCGCGCCAAGTCGCGCGCGCTGCGTGTGATCGACGCGACCTGCCCGCTGGTGACGAAGGTGCACCTGCAGGCGCAGCAGTACCACCGCGAAGGCCGCGAGCTGATCCTGATCGGCCACGAAGGTCACCCCGAGGTCGAAGGCACACGCGGCCGCGTGAGCGGCAAGGTGTACGTGCTCTCGACCGTCGAAGAAGTTCAGGCGCTCGAAGTCGACGACCCGCAGCAGCTGTCCTACGTGACGCAGACCACGTTGTCGGTCGACGACACGCGCGAGGTGATCGACGCGCTCAAGCGGCGCTTCCCGTCGATCAAGGGGCCCGAGCTGAAGGACATCTGCTACGCGACGCAGAACCGGCAGAACGCGGTCAAGGAGATGGGCGATCGCATCGATCTGCTGCTCGTGGTCGGCTCGCAAAACAGCTCGAACTCCAATCGCCTGCGCGAACTGGGCGAGCGCAAGGGCGTGCCCTCGTACCTGATCGACGGCGCGGCGCAGATCGACCCGAGTTGGTTCCGCGCCGGCGCGCGCATCGGCGTCACGGCCGGCGCGAGCGCGCCCGAATCGCTCGTCCAACAGGTGCTCGCGCGCCTGCGTGAACTGGGCGTGACGTCGGTCACCGAGATGGACGGCGAGCGCGAGACGATCACGTTCCGCTTGCCCGAAGAACTCACGCGTTGAGCGGCTTTTCGCGGGCGGAGCTACGCTGAGGCCGGACATTCCGCCCGATGCGCCAACGCTCGCTCGCTGCTACTGCCCTGCTGATCGCAGCTCTGCTCGTGTGGCTGGCGTGGTTCGTGTCGAGCGCAGCGACGTGGGTCGACGCCACCCAAGTTGCAGACCTGCGCGAGCCGCGCGTCGACGCTGTGCTCGAAGCTGAGCTGAGCGCCGCACGGGACGCCGAGCGCGCGAGCGATCCTGCTTCCGCGTCTTCGTCAGACTTCGAGACAGCGAAGAACGCCGACACCGAGCGCCTCGCCGTGCCACTGCCGATCACGGAGACGCCAGAGCCGTTCGTCGTGCGACGGCGCCCCGAGCCGGTCGAACTCGCCGAGACGCCGCGCGAGCCGCTGCCGATCGAGATCCACGTCTGGAGCGACGGACAACCCGCGCGCGGTCGCGACGTGCGGCTCGAGCTCGAAGTCGCCCGCGAGGTGAACGGCGATCCGCAGACGGAAGTGCTCTCGTTTTCCTCGGTCACCGACTCGCGCGGCTGCGCGCTGTTTCCCGCCGAGCGCTTCACGTCCGCGCACGTTCACGTGCTCGGGTTTTCGGGACCAGGAGTGCGGGAGACTTTCCGACCGCCGGCGAACGAGGGCCGACCGCGCTACTACGTGCAGATCGGCTCGGCGAGTCTCGATCTGCGCCTGCTCGCGCCGGACGGCGCCGCGCTCGCGGACGTCGAGGTGTGCGTCTCGCAAAAATTGACAAGCGGTCGCCACAACTTTGGCGGCAGCGACTTCGGCGCGGCGCACAAGACGACGACCGACGCCTCGGGACGCGCAGTGTTCGACAGCCTGAAGTCCGGCGCCGTGACGCTGTACTTCACCTCCAAACGCGGTGGCGCCGACGCGCCGCAGTACGAGTCCGAACACGTCGCTCTCGCGCCGGGCGAGCACAAATACCTCGAGCTCACGCTGCGCGTCGTCCCGCCGCCGGCCGATCCGAACGCGCCCCCCTTTGTGCTCATCGATGTCAGTGGCGAGCCAGGCAAGTTGAGCCCGGAGTGGCTGGAAGCGGTGCGCCGGCTCAACCGCGGCGACGGCTGAGCCAGCAGCTCGCGAGCCGGGCGTCAACGGCAGCCGCTCCAGCATCACCAGCGCGGCGCCGAATTCCGTGTGCGCGGTCGCGAGTGAAGTGCGATGCCGTGGCCACGGGAATCGGTTGTGCTCACAACAATCAAGTTGCGGCGCCGCCTGGTCGCCCGCGCGCTCGTCGCCACCCGGCAGCGACTTGCGGCGAACGCTCTCGCGCCCACAGCCGCGTCACGGCCCGAACGCGCTGAGCGCGTCATGCTGAGAGTCCGTCGCTCGCACACTTCCGGACAGCGACGCTTTCCGAGATCCCAACTCGCTTCACGCCCAAGGAGAAGCCGTCCATGTTGCATCGACTCGTGTGCGTCACGCTTGCGGCGCCGCTGTGCGCCTCCCTTGCCCAAGCCCGCGACGTGCTGATCGTCGAGGGCCCGGCGGCAGGCAGTTACGCCACGCTGCAATCGGCGATCAACGCAGCGCAGGATGGCGACGTGCTACTGCTCGGCCCTGGCGCCTACGCGGCCTTCAGCCTCGACGGGAAAGGCCTCACGCTGGCGGCGCTGCCCGGCGCCGCGGTTTCGGTCGGCTACGGATCGCTGGTGCAGAACGTCCCCGCGAGTTCGTTCGTCGTGCTCCAAGGACTTTCCACGGGCGGATCGATGCCCTCCGGCGTCGACGGGCTCGCGCTGGTGAACAACGCCGGCCACGTGCGCCTGCAGGATTGCACGTTGCGCGGAGCGAACAGCTTCGGGAGCGGACCGAGCCGCGGCGGCGATGCGTTGTGGATCGACGCCTGCGCGCGCGTAGCGCTCGTGGGTTGCAACGCGACCGGCGGGAACGGCAAGAACTCGGGCTCGGCGCTGGCAGCGGGCGGAAATGCGGGGGACAGCGTGCGTCTGCGCAACTCGACGCTCGCGCTCCACGGCTGCGAATTGCACGGCGGACGAGGCGGCGCCAACGGCGGCGAGGGCGGCGACGGCGTGAATGCGCAGCAGTCGGTGCTGTTCGTCGCCGGCTCGCAGCTCTCTGGCGGCGTAGGTGGCGATGCGCTGACCAGCGCGTTGTGCACCGGCGACGGCGGCGACGGATGGGATTTGCTGACGACGAGCGCGCGTTCGCTCGACAACCAGTTCACGCCCGGCGCGGCCGGCGGCGGCGCGCAGACCGATTGCCCTGGCGTGGTTGGCTCGGCGGAGGATCTTGTGCAGTCGTCACTGGTGGTTGAACCGGGCGCAGCGCGACGGCTGGCCTGCCCCACCTTTGTGCGCGACACGCTGCCGCTGCAACTCGCCATCACGGAACACCGCTGGATGTCGCGCTGCTGCGCACGAATCGACGCGCGACTTGGACCTACGGCGCCAGCGCGATCGGCCCCCTGCTGACGCCTGCGGGCCCCTCCGGCAGCTTGAAGCTGCTCGGCGCGGTCCAACCCAGCGGCGCGCTCAACTCGTCGGTGCAACCGCGCCCACTCGCTGCGGGGCGCACCGCTCGCGTCGAGTTCCTTCAGCTGTTGTGCGACGACGCACTCGGCGCGCGTTACAACGCCAGCCCGCGCCACGTCGTGGTCTTCGACGACGCCGCTGGGCCTGACTGCAACTCCAACGGCGTGCCCGACGCGTTCGACATCGCCGCCGGCGGAAGCCTGGACCTGGATCTGGACGGTCAGCCGGACGAGTGCCCGTGACCCAAGCAGGTGCGCTCGCGGCGCCGCCCGGCGTCACGCGTTGAGTTTCGCCGCGAGACGCACAACCGCACCGGCGACGGCGTTCACCGAGGCGCGCTGCTTCTCGTCGACGAGTTCGCCCTGTTCGTCGAAGGCCTTGTTCGCACCGCCGATCGCGGCCTGCTCGGGCACGACCAGCACGCGGATTCCGCCGAGGATCGCGCGCACGTGCACTAGACCGCGCAGGCCGCCGAGCGCGCCCGGCGACGCCGCGAGCAACCCCGCGACCTTGCCTTCGTAGCACTCCAACGGCTTCTCACCGGGCGCGGGCCGCGAGACCCAATCGAGCGTGTTCTTGAGCAGCGGCGTGATCGAGCCGTTGTACTCAGGGCAAGCGAGCAAGAGGCCGTGGTGCTGCTTGAAGAGCGCCTTGAGCTCCGCGAGCTTGGGCGGAAGCCCACGTTGTTCGAGGTCGCCGTCGTAGAGCGGCAACTCGAAGTCGCGCAGGTCGAGCAGTGTGGCGTGGGCGCCGGCAGCCTGAACGGCGCGCGCGGCCGCCGCTGCGAGACGTTTGTTGAGGGACGCGCTGCGGGCGCTGCCGGCGAAGACGAGGATGCGGGGCGTAGTCATGAATGCACGGTACTGTGCGCCGCAGTTGCTGCGAACGCCGTTTTTCGCCGTGCGCAAAGCGCTTCAGCCGGGCGCTCGCAAGTGTCGATAACGCGCCTGATGGGCGTGGGGAGCGAGAAGCCGAGCGCGTGGATCGTGCTCGCCGGCGTGGGCGTCGTGGCGCTCGCGGGCGTGACGTTGCGCGTCAAGTCGTCGAAGTCGTTCTCCATCCAGCGCCAAACGCAGGAACTGCGCCTCAAGCGCGAACGCGAACGCGCCCAGGAGCACGAGCGACTGCGGCAGGCCGAGGCCGATCAAGAGTCGCGCGAGGCTCAGGCGCCGCCGCAGCCGCGCTGACGCGGGACTACCAAGTCGCAGCGGCGATCAAGCGCTCGATCGCGCGCTCTTCGCCGTCCTTCGGCCAGCACTCGAGTCCGACGACGCCCTTGTAGCCGAGCTCGTCGAGCGCGCGGAACACGCGCGGATAGAAGATCTCGCCCGTACCCGGCTCGTTACGGCCCGGCGTGTCCGCGACCTGCACGTACGCGAGTTGATCGAGGCCGTCCTTCAAGCGCCCGCACAGGTCGCCCTCGGCGAGCTGCATGTGGTAGAGGTCCCAGTTGATCTTCACGTGCGGCGAATCGACCTCGCGGCAGATGCGCACCGCGGCTTCGGAGCCGTACAGACAGTGGCCGGGGTGATCGACGCGGCCGTTCATCGGCTCGAGGATCAGCGTGATGTTGTGGTCGCGCGCGACGGGCGCGAGCAGCTTGAGGCCGGTCGTCACGTGCGCGTGCATCTGCTCGCGCGTCATGCCCTTCTGATCGTTGCCCGCGACGACGGTCATCATCGGGCACTGGATGCGGTTGGCGGCTTTGCAGGCCTCGCGCACTTCGTCCACGGCCTTTTGATGGTTCGCCGGATTGCACAGGCCCGGATCAAAACCCCAGGCGGTGAACTGCGCGAACTTCACGCCGCGGTCTTTGCTGAGCTTTTCGAGCGCCGCGAGGTCCTTGTTGCGCCACGGCCAGAACTCGATTCTCTCGAAACCGGCCGCGAGCGAGCGTTCGATGCGCTGCTCGAAGGGCAGGCCGCCCCACCAGATCTCCGCGTTGACGGCGAAGCGCACCTTGAGCTTGCGCACAGCCTCCGCGCTCGCGGCGGCGCGGTCTTGCGCACGGACGGTGCGCGGCGAGAGCAGAGCGGCGCTGGCGGCGAGGATCGCGCGGCGGTCGAGTTGGATCATGGCTGGTCTCAGAGGCTGGCGAGGTACTCGATCAGATCGCGCATCTCTTCGCGCGAGAGGAACTTGGCCACGTCTTGCGGCATCGCGGAGAGGTCCTTGCGACGGCCGGTGATGGCGGCGCGCTCGAGCTCGACGATTTCGTCCTGGCTCGTGCGCACCCGCACGCTCGTGTCCGTCTCTTCGAGGATCACGCCGGCGACGGCGGGATCATCCTCGAAGGTGAAGACCCAGTTTTCGTAGCCGCGCGC
This sequence comes from Planctomycetota bacterium, assembly GCA_016795325.1. Classification (GTDB taxonomy): domain Bacteria; phylum Planctomycetota; class UBA1135; order UBA1135; genus WYBT01. The sequence continues at coordinate 142,280 of JAEUHY010000059.1, read as the reverse complement.
GATGCGCCGGTTCGAATCGACGATCGACTCGAGCATGTCGACACGCGTCGCGCGCTTGGCGAGGCCGCGCAGGTCCGGCCCGACCTCGCCGCCCTCGCCCCACTCGATCTTGTGGCAGCGCAAGCAACTCGTTTCGGCCTTCTCGCGCAGCACACGCTTGCCGCGCGCCTTGTCGCCGCCGTGGAGCGAATCGATGAACGGCGCGGCGGCCGGGTCGATGCCGCCCACGGCCGCGAGGTTCGCGAGCACGCTCTTCACGCTCTCGTCCGAGCGCTGCTCGGCGGCGAGCACGAGATCGAGCGCAACTTCCGGCGGAATCAGGCCGGCGATGTGGCGCGCGAGCTCGACGGTGAAGAGCGTGTCGACGCGCGGGTCTTTGAGAGCGGCGAGCGCCGTATACGCCACGCGGCGCTCCTCGATCGCGCCGTGGCGCGCAGCCTCCGCGAGCAGCGGATAGGCGCGTTCGGGCGCGGCCTTTTGGATCGCGCGCAGGGCCTGCGCGCGCACGGTGGCCTCCGCGTCGATGGCGAGCTGCGGGAGTGCGGGCTCGAGCGCGGCGGGCGCGACCAAACTGGCGGCGCGCAGCGCCTTCGCGCGCAGATCCGCGTTGGTGTCGGTGTCGCAGGCGCATGCGACGAGCGCCGGGCCGACCTCGCTGGCGTTGCAGCGCTCGGCGACTTCGATCCAGGCTTCCACAACACGTTGCGGCGCCTTTTCGATGCCCGCGGTCTGCATCGACTGAACGAGGTGCGGCAAGAACGCTCCGTCGCGTTCGGGCAGCGGCCACCACTCGCCGGTGAAGCCGTCGCGCCCCGGCGGCTCGGTCCACTTCGTGAGCAGGTCGAGAGCTTCCCAGCGGTGCAGTTCTTCGGCGTTGGCGCGGGTCGCGAACTCGGCGAGACGTTCGGCGTTTTCGCGCGCGCCGAGCCGGAAGTTCGCGTGCAGCACGCGACGGACGAGGGCCGTGCCCTTCAAGTCCTCGCGTTCGATGAGCTTCGCGAGCGCCGGCATCGCGTCGACGATCTGCTCGTCGTAGATCGCGCGCGCGGACTCGATGACAACGAGGGGATCGACGTCGTTCAGGAACCGGGCCAGCTCTGAACCCCGCTGGTCCCGCAGCGCGACCACAGCCGCTATGCGGACCTGCGCGGACTCGTCGCCAGCGAGTTCCGCGAGCTGCCCCGACGTCGTGCAACTAACGAGCGCTCGCACCACGGCCGCGCGAAGCACGGGATCGCTTCCGTCGAGCGCTCGAGCTGCATTCACGACCAGCGGATTCGCCACTCCGACAATAGTCGTCTCGGTCTTCGAGTAGGCGAGCAGTGCGTAGCGCCGCACCAGCGGATCGACATCATTGAGACACGCCGTGATGGCGCCCTCCGATACCCACGCAGCTCTCGATCCGAGTGCACGGAGCGCACTGGCGCGGACGTCGCGGTCGTGGTCCTCCGTGAGTTTCGCAGGAACGAAGCGTTCGTCCTTCCGTCGCCCTTCCTGCGCCAAACCCCAAATCGCATGCAGTCTCGCGAGCTTCGGAGCCGAGGTGTCCCGCGCTACTTTAACGAGGGTCTCCGCCCTGTCGCGCTCTACGAACTCGAACTGCGCAGCGAGGCGGACTCGCTGGTCGGCATGCCCAAGACGCCGCACGAGCTCGTTATGGTCGACGCGCGACCAGTCCTCAGTCAGCCACTGCTTCACCTGCGCGGCTTGCGGGTGCTGCGTCTTCGACTCGAGCCGGTAGATGCGCCCCTTGCCGGTTTTGTTCCAACCCGAGACCCAGTCGCTGAACCACAGCGCGCCGTCGGGTCCGAACTGACAGTCGGTGACGAGCGTCCCCCACAGGAACTTCTCGAGCTTGTCCAACTCGAAGCTCGAGCCCTTGGGCTTGACCGTGAAGGTCTGAACGCCCGAGTAGCTCGCGTCGCCGCGGAAGTCGCAGATGAAGAAGGTGTTCGGGTGCGCGCCGCCGAGCGCCGTGCCCGGGTTGTAGGCGAGCCCGCTCGGGCCATCGCAGATGTTCGCGAGCGGCGGAACGATGTACGCGGCCTGGCCTTCGAAGTGCGGCTTCCACAGGCCCTCGTCGTTCCACGGCCCGCGCAGGTTCGGCTCGGTCAGCCATTGGTACGACTGGCGCCAGCCGGCGTCCATGCCTTCGACGATGTGCACCAGGCGCGCCTTGTCGCCGCCATCGGAGTTGTTGTCGACGGTCCACAGCTCTCCGAGTTCGTCGAACACCAGCTCCTGCGGATTGCGCAGGCCGGTGGCGAAGATCTCGAGTTCGCTGCCGTCGAGATTGCAGCGCAGCACCGCGCCGTTGAACTGGTTTTCGAGCCGCCTCCCATCGGGCAGCGGCACGCTCAGGCCGCGGTCGCCGCACGAGAAGTACAGCTTGCCGTCGGGCCCGATCGCCATGCCGTGCAAGTCGTGGCCGATCAGCGCGAAACGAATTCCGTAGCCCGAGCTCAGCGCCTTCTTCGCGTCCGCGATGCGGTCGCCGTCGGAATCCGACAGCTCCCACAGACTCGGCATGCAGGTGAAGTACACCTTGCCGCGGTGTTCGAGCACACCGGCCGCGAGCCCGTCGGCCGGCGCGTTGAAGCCTTCGGCAAACACCGTGCTCTTGTCCGCGCGCCCGTCGCCGTCGGTGTCGCCGACCCAGCGCACACGCTCGGAGTCCTTGGTGTAGACCTCCTCGAAGCGCTCGCCCCAGTGTTTGCGCAGGTACTCGACACGATCCTCGACCGTGCGCGCGGCGACATCGTCGTCGAGCCAATTCATGTGGTCGCGGATGTCGTCGACGCCGCTCTTGATGCGGAACGTCTCGGCCACATAACACTCGCCCTTGTCGGTCACGTACATCGCGACCGGATTGGCGAGCAGCGGCTCGGCGGCCCAGAGCTTCACCTCGAAGCCCTCGGGCGCCTTCATCTTGGCGATCGCCGCCTGCCCCTCGTCGCTCGCCGGGGCGACATAAGGGCCAGAAACCTGCTGGGCGCCGTGCTGAAAGCTGTTCAGAACGGGGAGCAGCAGCGCGAGCTTCACGCCGACAACTCGCTGCGGACCTCCTCGAGCAGCGCCTTGGTCTTGCGCACGCCGTCGAACTCGCTGTGTTTGTCGCCTTCGTACTCGATGCCGACGTAACCGCGATAACCGGCGTCGACGACGAGCTTCATCATGCGCCGGTAGTCGGTGCGCACCTCGTCGCCCGCTTCGTTGAACTCATGGCTCTTGGCGCTCACTGCCTTGGCGAAGGGCATCAGCTCCTCGACGCCCTTGTAGCGGTCGTACCACTGCCCGTCGCCGAGGTGGAAGTTGCCGAAGTCCGGCAGCGTCCCCACGCGCGGATTGTTCGCGAGCTTCATCACGCCCGCGAGCCAGTCGCCCTTCGACGACGAGCCGCCGTGGTTCTCGACGATCACGTTGATCTTCGACTTGGCGCCGTACTCGGCGAGCTTCACCAGCGAGTCCGCCGCGCGCTTCAACTTCTCGGCCTCGTCGCCGCCGCCGCCCGCGTTGACGCGAATCGAGTGGCAGCCGAGGAACGCGGCGCAGTCGATCCACTTGTGGTGGTTCTCGACCGCCTTGCGACGCTCGGCGTCATCCTCGTGCGCGAGCTCGCCTTCGCCGTCGACCATGATGAGCAGGCTCTTCACGCCGTGCTCGTCGCAGCGGCCCATCAGGTTCTTGAGGTACTCCTCGTCGCGCGCGAAGGTCTTGAAGAACGAGTTGACGTACTCGATCGCGCCGATGCCGAACTCGGCGCGCGCCACGCGCGGGAAATCGAGGTTGGTCATGCGCTTGGACTGCAGCTCGCGGTGGAGAGACCACTCGGCGAGTGAGATGTCGTACAGCGGCCCGCGGGCGGCGCCGCCCGACTTGCAGGAACCGAGGACGGCGGCAGCTCCAAGTCCGGCGCTGGAGAGGAGCAAATCGCGACGCGAGAGTTCGGGGCGGAACGTCATGGTCGACACGGAATACCCGCTTGTGGCGCGCGGCGCCAGTTGTCGCACAGGCTGACGCGACCGAAGTCCGCCGCTGGAAGGCGGGAGTCGTGCGTCTTTACCCGCGAACGCGCCGCCGCAGTTAGAGTCCGCGCCGAGCCATGCGGATCTACGCGTGCACGAGCATCAAGGGCGGCGTCGGAAAGACCGCCTCGGCCGTCAACCTCGCCTTCGCCTCGGCGCAAGCCGGCCACCGCACCCTGGTCTGGGATCTCGACCCGCAAGCCGCGGCGAGCTTCCACTTTCGCGTCAAGCCCAAGCACAAGCGCCTGGGGCGCGTGCTGGTGCGCGGCGAGGTCGAGTTGGATGACTGCGTGCGCTCGAGCGAGTTTGAACGCCTGGACGTCGTGCCGGCGAACCTGTCGCTGCGCCGCCTCGACGCTGCACTCGAACACTCCAAACATCCCGAGCGCTGGCTGACGAGCGCGCTCGAAGCGGTGTCGGGCGACTACGACAACGTGTTCCTCGACTGTGCGCCGGGGCTCACCACCGTGTCCGAAAGCGTGTACGAGTGTTCCGACGCATTGCTGGTCCCTGCGATCCCGACGCCGCTCTCGCTGCGCGCGTTGGCCCAGCTGATGAAGTTCCTGCACGCGCGCGACCAGCGGCGCTACCGCGTTTTGCCGTTCTTCTCGATGGTCGACCGGCGCAAGGCGCTCCATCGCGAGACCTGCGAGTGGATCCACGCGCAGCCGATCCGTTTTCTGCGCGCCGAGATTCCCTACTCGAGTCTGGTCGAACAAACCGGCGTGCGCCGCGCGCCGCTGGCGAGCTTTGCGCCACAGTCCGCGGCCGCGCTCGCCTACGCTGAGCTGTGGCGCGAGATCGAACAGCGCGTGGAAGCGCGACGAGAGGAAGCTCGCGACGAAGCCGAACCGCCGCCGCGCCTGGTCGACGCGCAGATCGCGATGTGGCGCGAACACCGGGCGACCTGAGCGCGCGCCCCGAACGCGCAGTGCACGCGCTCAGCGCGCTTGCTTCTCGGCGACTTGCTTGAGCCGTTCGAGCGACGAACGAAGCGCGGCGACGTGCTGGTCCGCGACGAACTCGTGCGCCGCCAAAGCGACCAAGCCCAGCGTGAAACCTTCGCCGAAATTGCCGCTCTCCCGCCACGTCACCTTCGTGCCGCCCTCGGCGCCTGCCTCGACGGTGAGTTCGCCGTCGGCGGTGAACACGTGGCCGGGCGAGTCGATCGTGAAGGCGCTTGCATTCGCGCCCGACGGATCCACGTAAGCGACCGCGAAGCGATCTTTCATGCGCGTCTCCAGGCGATAGCGGCCCGGCGCCTGCGCCTGCAACGTCAGGTCGCCGTGACCGATCGAATCCTTGGGAACGCCCGGCTTGACCACCGGCCCGCCGCCCAACGTGATCTGCAGTGAGGGAACCTCTCCCCACGCCAGGCGTTGAACGCCGTCGGGGAGAGTTTCGAGGCTGCGCCTCACGTCGGGCTCGAAATCGCGCCGCCAGGCGGACCACTCCTTCCAACGCTCGAGGCTCGCGACGAGCGGCTCGACGTCCGTCGCCGGGGCGCTGATCTGCACGTTGGCCTCAACGTTCCAGGTGCGGGGCGCGTTGCTCACCTTCTGGAACAGATACACGCCGGACACGATCGCGATCACGACCAGAACGGCGAACAAGCCCAGCAGCCACTTGGCCCAAGTCGGAAGTTTCATCGTGGAGCGTTGTGAGCCGCGCGAGCCGCTCAGTTACAAGGAATCGATCAATGCAGCGGCGTAGTCGATGCCCGCCGGTGTGCGCGAGCCGTGCCACGACAGGTATTCGCCGTCGGCGATGCGAAAGCGCGTGCGCGGCCAGCCCGTGAGCGCGCACAACTCGTCGATGTGCCTCGCTTCGAACGGAAAAGGCTCGGTGCACAGCAGCACGAGCTGCGGATCCGCGGCTACGAGCTCGTCGATCCGGATCTCGGGATAACGCGTCGGCGCGTCGCCGAATACGTTGCGTCCGCCGGCGAGAGAGAGCAGCGCGCTGGCGAACGTGTCGCGGTTCACGCTCATCCACGGCTTGCGCCAGATCAAGTACGCCCAGCTCACCTCGCGCCGGCCGCGAGCGGCGTCGGCGACTCGCTTGGCGCGGGCTTCGATGTCGAGCGCGATCTGCTCGGCCGCCTCGTTGCGCTGGAGCGCGGCCCCGATCGTCCGCACCATCGCCGCCGTCTCGAGCGCGTCCTTGGGAAACGTATTGAGGCAGCGCACACCGTGCGCCTCGAGCGCTTGCGCGTCCTCGATGCGGTTCTCTTCCTCGTTCAGCAGCACGACATCCGGCGCGAGATCGACGATGCGCGCAACTTTCGGCGTCTTGGTTCCGCCGACCTTTTCGACGGCGCCCACGCGTTCGGCAGGGTGCACGCAGTAGTCGGTGATGCCCACCAGTTCGTCCCCGCGCCCGAGCGCGAAGACGAGTTCGGTCAGGCTCGGACAGAGCGAGACGATGCGCACGGCGCGACGCTCAAGCCTGCGGCTTGCCTTCGAGCTGCTGGATGAAGGCGTCGGCCTCGGAGATCGCCTTCTGCATGTCGCCGATCAGCGCACCGACATCGCCTTCGATCTCGCTCAGGTCGCCCTGCAGCGACGCGATCGCTTGAGCATTGAGGTTGTGCTTGAGGAACAGCACGTGGTCGCGCAGCGACACCAGCACCGGCGACATCTTCGACTCGGCCTTCTTCATGGCCGCGATCAAGTCTTCGTAGCGGCGCTGCGTGTCGCGCAGACTCGTCTCGCTGCGGCGCTTGAGATCGGCGTTCTGCATCTGGCCGATCTCGTCCTTCCACTCGTCGAACAGCGCATCGGACACGCTCTCGATGCCCTTGATGCGCGACTGGACGTTCTCGACGCGCGACGCGCACGACTCGTACTCGTCGTTCAGCTTGTCGTAAACCTTCTCGAGCTTGCCGCCATCGAACTTCGTCGTCGCCTTGAAGGCCTCCAGCGCCGAGGCGAACTGCTGCTTGGCCTCCTCCTGCGCTTGCCGACCTTCCTTGACGCGGTCGACGAAGATCTCGCGCTTGGGGACGCCGATCGCCTCCATCGCTCCGAAGTACATCGAGCTGCAGGACGGAACGAGCGTCAACGCGCCGAGCGCGAGGACAACAGACAGCGTGAGCGTGCGCATGGGTGACTTGCCGAGGGGTGAGCGCCAGAGACTAGCACCCGCCCCTCGCACCGCGCGCGCGAATGTCTCAGTGCGCGGCCGGCGCGCGACCAGGCCCGCGCTTGAGCGGTGCGCGCTGAGCGACCCACACCGTTCCGAGCGCGCCGAGCACCGTCAGCGTTACGAGCAAACCCGTACTCACCCGGGCTGGCTCCGCGACGGGTGCGGGCGCGCGAAGCGGGGCCTTGTCCCGCGCGGTCTCGCCGCCGTTGACCTCGTCGCGCGCGGGGCGGACCGGAGTGTGGAAGCTGCGGTTCTCCTCGTACATCGCAAGGCGACGCGCGTAGAGCTCGTCGATGTCGACCTTCGCGGCGGTGAGCGCGCCGCGCTCGAGCGCAGGCGTGTTCGAGCGGAATCCGTTGTCGCCCTGCTCGGCCCCGACGACGTCCAGCGCGCCGCCAGGATGCAGCAGCTCGCGGTCGCGCTCGCGCACGGCTTGCTCCGTACGTTCGGCGCTTTCCCGCGCCCACTTGGACGGCTGCTTCGGCGCCTGGGGCGCCGCCGAAGCCGCCCCAGCGCACGCGAGCAGCAGAGCGCAACTGCGGAGCACGAATCCGCCTCGAGCGCTCACGGCGCCACCAGCCCGCGGTTCGGGTCGCGGTCGAGGCGCTGCCAACGCAGCACTTCCGGCGGTTGCAACGTCATGGGCAACAGCCCGGCCGCCATCCCCGAATTCCCGCCGAGCAGACGCGCGTCGTGATTGAAGGTGAGCGAAGGAGTGCCGTAGATGATGTTCTCGTTGCGGCAGACGAGCGCGCCGTTGATCGTCGCAGGCGTCGTGCCGGTCACGAACCAGCAGAACGAGTGGTTGGTGTAGACCGTCGCGTCGATGCGGGCCGCCCGAGTGCTGGCGATGTCGCGGTACTGCGAGATGCCGGCGGTCGGGATGTTGCCGCCGAAGTTGGCGGTGGTCATCGCCGTCGCGAGCGTCACGTCCGCGATGGTGGTGGTCGGGTTGTAGACCCCGTCGCCATTGATGTCCTCGCCGGTCCCGGGGATCACATCTCCCACGGCTCGACCCGCCGGGATCAACCCCATCGCGGCGTCGGCGTCGGTGTAGCGGTCCACGGTGAACACGTTGTCGCCCTCGAGCACGTCGTCGTCCGCGGTGCCGAGGATTCCGTCACGGCCCGAGCGCGTGTTCGGAATGCCGTCCTCGCCGGCGTCCTCCTTGGAGCCGTTCAGCGACGAACCCATCCACGCGCTCACATTGCTGCGCCACGAGGAGTTGGTGTGATCGCCGACGACCACGTGCCTGCGCGCGAACAGACCGAGAAAATCACGGTTCCAATTCTGCGAGAGCCACGCCTCCGTGTCGGCCTGCGTGTTGCTCGCCGGCCTCGGCGTGGTGGGCCCGTTGGCATACGTCACCGAGTTCGGCACATACACGTTGCCGCCGGCGTAGATCGCGCCTTGCCCGGTCACGACTCCGTGGATGATCACGTCGCCGCGCACCACAACGGGCCCGTCGAGAACGATCGGGTTCGCCGCAGTTCCGACGAGGTACAGATGCTGACGCTCGCCGGCGCTGTCGCCGTGAACGCCGTCGACGAGCACCGTGGAGCCCACGCGAATCTGGCCGCCGGAGTCGATGGCGTTGGCTTCGTAGGGCGTCAGGTCGGTGAGGTTGGGCATGTCGATCTTGGGCTCGAAGTCGTGCTGGTTCTCCACGCGCCCGCCGCCGCCCTGCAGGTTCTGCGCGCGGACGATGTCCCAACCCGAGAACACGCCGCCATCGTTGCCGTCGAGCAGCCCGTCGCCGTTGTCGTCCATGTATCCCGACAGCGAAGCCGTGGAGCCGTTGAACGCGACCTCGCCGTAGCGCGGCTGCCCCGTGATCGTCGGCGCATAGTTGGCCACGTCGAACTGGCCGTTGCTGCGCGCGTTGCCGCGGCAGGCGATCGTGTTGCCGTAGAACCAGCCCCAGTTGTTGATGAAGTACCCGTAGTCGAACACTTCGCTCGGCGCGAGTTCGAATCGCACGTTGGTCTGCGTGGAGTTCCAGGCCACCAGACGTTCGCCAGGCGCGAGGTTCTGGGGTGCGTCGGGCACGTAACCGGTCGATTCGATCGAGACCGAGAGCCGCGTCGCGGTCTGCTCCAGCACCGTCACCGTGACCGAATAGGCCCCCACCGTGTTGGCTCCGTCGAGCACCGGTTGCGCGATGAAGGGCGTGATCGTCGCCCCGCCACCGAACAACCCCTGCAGCCCCGCGAGCGGGTTCTGCGTGCCGTTGGAGTCCGCGGCCTGCGTCAGGAGGAGCATCGCGCGTTCCGCTCCGGCGTCGGCGAGGTTCTGCGCGCGCAGAGCGTCGATTTCCCGCCGTGAATCGCGGACCTCGACGCTCGACACAGCGACCGACGCGTACAGGAGCCCGAACACGCCGACGAACACGACCACCGTGCTCACGAGCGCGCTGCCCCGCTGCCGCTTGCCTTGCGCCGCACGCTGCTCCGCGAATTTGCGTTCAGTTGCGAATGCCCACATGGAAGTCCTCTTTCCTGCATGAATCGGAGCCGTGTTGAACGGTTCCTAGCTGCACACGCCACACATCCCCGACACGTGTGACCCGAAAACCGGGCGCCGCGAGAGTCCCCGAATTGAGCCCGCGCGCGACCGTCTGCTCGGACACGAAATCCCCGGCGTCGTCGATGATCTGGCGCACCAGGCTGCGTACGGTCACGCCGTTTTCGCTCGCGCTCTCCACGGTGTAGCGCACGCGCCAGTCCTCGCGGCTGCGCTCGTCCTGGTTCGCGCCCAGCGAGATGTCGAACACGCCCCACACGGCGGCGCCGCCGACCATGATCGGCTGGCGGAACGAGACTTCGTGGTTTCCGTCGGCGAGTTGGGTGATCAACACGTCGTCGGGATCGGCTTGGCGCAGTTCGTCCGCGAAATGCTCGTGCGTGGCGCGCGCCGAGCGCACCTCGCTCGAACGTGCGGTCACCGCAGACTGGCTGTCGGTGGCCATGTCGAGCGTCACCACGAGCGAGTACGACAGCACCAGGAAAACCCCGAGCGAAACGGTGGTCTCGAGCAAGGTGAAGCCGCGGCGGCCGCGAACCGTGCAGGGCTGCATGCGCTTCATCGTCGGCTCCTCTGCGTCGTGACGGACCCCAGGACCTGATTCGTGCGTGCATCGCGCACCGTCGCGCGCACCTGCACCAGATCGACCTGCACCTGAAAGACCACCAGGTCCGTGACGAAGGCGGAGCTCGCGGCGTTGGCGCCGCTGAGGATCTCGTTGCCGTTGAGCGCGAGCAGGTTGTCGTACGGCTGCGCGGCGACATCCTCGAGCACGGTCGAGAGCTGCGCGCTCGCATCGTGAAGCTGCTGCGCACGGTCCACGGCCTTGAGGCTCCCGGAGAAGCCCGCGCTCGCGCCGAGCATCACACCCACGACCAGCGTGAGCGCGACGACCACTTCGACGAGACTCAGCCCTCGGCGCGAACGCCGAGCGCGTGAGCGTCTGCGGCAAGAGCCGCAACGTGCGTGCAAAAACCCCATGATCTTCTGGCCCTGTTCGGCGCCCCCACGGCGCCGCCCTCTCCAGCCGCCCAGTTCGGCGCGCAGGACCCGAAACCCTGAGTGATACCGGCGAAATTCCGCTGCGGAAGCGGCCGCTGTGCAGAAGTTTCGGCGCAGGCCAGCGGGCGGCGGCGCCGGCGGCTTGCCGGAGGCCGATGCGCCGCGAGACAATCGCGGAGTGACCCGACCCAACGCGCCGCGGTGCCCGTCTTGCGGATCGCACTTTCGTCTCGAGGACTACGACACCGCGAAAGGAGTTCTCTCCTGTTCGTACTGCAAGGCGCTGCTCACTCTCGCTGCGCCGCCGGGCGCGCCGCGCGGCGGAGTCGCGCCGCGCGAAGAAGTGCCCACGCCGCCCGAGATCAAGCTGCTCGACACCAAGGAAGGGATCGAGCTGCGGCGCGCATGGTTCCAACCGATGTTCGCGTTCCTCGCGCTGTTCTGCGTCGTCTGGGATGGGTTCTTCGTCTACATCTTCGTGCGAATGATCGCTGAAGCCGCCCTTGGAGTACCGGCTCTGTTGATGATCGGACACGTGGGCGCCGGCGTGGCCCTGACCTACTGGACTTTGTCCGGACTCTTCAACACGACCATCATCAACGTCGACCCGCGCAGGGTGCGTGTGCGCCACAGACCGTTTCCCTGGGCCGGCGCGTCGTTCGAGCGGGACAGCATCGAGCAGCTCTACGTCAAGGCCAAGCAGAGCAACGGCAAGGATGGCCCCTACTTGAGCTACTCAGTCTGGGTCGTGCTCCGCACCAAACGCGCCCGTGAACTCGTACGCGGCCTGTCGGATGCGGATGTAGCGCTGTTCATCGAGCAAAGCATCGAGCGCACGCTGGGCCTGAAGGACCGCAGCGTCCCCGGCGAGCTCGCCCGCGACCGCGATTAGTGCGCGCCTTGCTCGCAGCGCGCTCGGAGACGCACGAAACGTTCGTCGGCGCGAAAACTCTCGAGCGCGGGCGTGCTGTCCAACTCGACGGTGTCCGCGTAACCCGCTTCGACGGCGGCCTCCAGCCGCGAGAACATCGCCTCCGTCCAGCCGCGCTCACGTTCGGCGCGCGCCGCGACGTCCGGGTCCTGACGTCGAAGCGCGAGGATCAACTCGTTGTAGAGATCGGCGCCGAAGCGCAGCGCCTGGGCGTCGCGCGCTCCATCGAGTTCGAAGTCGCGCAAAGCGGTTAGCGCGCGTTCGAGCTCTCCCGCGAAGCAGCGCGCCAAAACGCGGTTGTACCTGCACATCCGCCGCATCTCGACGGCCAGCTCCTGCCCGCTGCTGCGCACGGGGGGCGAGTCCAGACGCTGTTCGACCTTGTCGAGCGCAGCTTCCGTCTCCTCCAGCGACGCGCCGCTGTGCATCCGCGCCAAGGCCAGGTTGTACTCCGCCTGCGCCGCGTACATGACGATGTCGATGCGATCGGGCAGCTCACGCAGCGAGCGGTCGATCCGCTCTGCGCTGGCGCGGAAGACCTCGAGCGCTTCGGCGACACGGCCCTCTCCGCCGTACAACGCGCCGAGCACCTGGTCGAGCCGCCAGCTCTCTTCGATGTAGCGCTCCGCGTCGGGGAACTGATCGAGCAGGCGATCCAACTCGGCCCGCGCCTCGAGCAGCAACGCCTCTGCCGCTTGGGTCTCGTGCTCGCGCGCATGCAGGCTGGCCAGCGAGATCGATGCGGACACCGAGTCGAAGCGGTAGTAGCGCTCACCCGGCGCCAACCCGGCCGCACGGCGAAACTCGGCGAGGCGCAGCTCCATCCGCGACCGGGCGCCGACGAGCTCACCTTCGCTGAAGAGCAGATCCCCGATGTCCCCCTGCACGCGCCCGTGCGCCCAGGCGACGGAGGCCTTGTCCGGGGCCAGTCCCACCAACGGTTCGACGTACGCCACGGCCTCGTCGAGCCGTTTGTGCGCCGCGGCGTAGTCGCCGAGCGCGTGCTGCGCTTCGGCGATGTTGGCGAGTGTGATGGCGAGGATGCGCCGGTTCTCGACCCCGCCCCCATCATCGGAACAGAACTCGCGCACCAGCGGTTCGAGCTGCTCGAACGCCACGAGGGATTCGCGCCACTTTCCCTGGGCTTGCTGCGCTTTGGCCTGATCGCCGAGGACGAGCGCACGTCGCCGCCGCACATCGGCCGTCGGCTCGACGCTCGAAAGGCGCGTGAGCAGTTCGAGTGCGCGGTCGCCAGCTTCGATCGAATCCTCGACGCGCCCCAAGTCGAACAGGACTTCAGCGCGCGCGGAGTAGAGATCTGCGCCTTCGCTCAGCAGCTGCGCATCCGTTGCGCGGTCGCGCTCGAGCGTGGAGAGCAAATCCTGCGCGCGCTCGATCGCTTTGAGACGCACGCGCTGCATGCGCGGTGCGTCGCGCAGATCTTCCTCGCCCAGCCCACGCAGCACGTGTCCTACGGCTTTCAAGGCCGCCTGGAAGTCGCGCTCGGACTGTTCGCGCGCCGTCTGTTCATTCTTGACGGCCTTCATAGCCATCTCGAAGTCACGCTCCGACTGTTCGCGCGCGGTCTGTTCGTTCTTGTACGCGGCGCGCACCTCGTCCATCGTGCGCATGCGGTTCAGCTCCCAGCCGAGCGGAAAAGCGAGCATCAGCAACGCGCCGGCGACGACTGCCACCGCAGCCGCGGGACGCCGCTGCGACCAACGGCGCGCGCGGGTCCACGTACTCGGCGGCCGCGCCTCGATCGGACGCAGCTCGAGCACGTTCGACAGATCGCGCGCGAACTCCGCCGCGCTGGCGTAGCGCCGCCGCGGGTCGGGATCGAGCGCCTTGGCGCACACGATCTCGATGTCGGCGCTCGCTCCGGGGTTGAGCGTCCGCATCGACACCGGCCGCGCGTCGAGGATCGCGTGGCGCACTCGCTCCTCGCTCTCGCCGCCGTACGGCCGCACGAGCGTGACGAGTTCGTAGAGCGTGACGCCCAGGCCGTACACATCCGTGCGTGGACCGATCGCGCCGTGTTCGCCGCGCAGCTGCTCCGGCGCCATGTACGGAAGCGAGCCCAGCTGCGCGCCGCTGCGCGTGAGCGACTCGCCGCCGGCCAGCGCCGCGAGACCGAAGTCGCACAGACGCACGCGGCCGTCGGCGCTGAGCAGCACGTTGGACGGCTTCACGTCGCGGTGCAGCACGCCGCGCTCGTGCGCATGCTCGAGCGCCAGCGCGATGTCGCGCACGATGCGCACGGCGAATTCGATCCAACCGCGCTCGAAACTCTCGGCGCGCGAATCCGACAACGGGGTTTCGGCGTTCGCGCGCAGCGCCGCGAGCAAGGCTTCGCGCGCATCTTGTCCACGCAAACTCGCCGGTTCCCGGCCCTTGAAGTGATCGAGCAGCGCATCGAGCGCCGCGCCGGGCACGTACTCCATCGCCAGGAACGGCAGCCCCGCTTCCTCGCCGATCGTGAACACGCGCACGATCGACGCATGGTCCAGGCGCGCCGTCGCTCGCGCTTCGCGCACGAAACGCGCGCGCGCCGACTGCGAGTAGAGGTGCTCGCCGCGGATCAGCTTCAGCGCGACGCGCCGGCCGACGCTCTCCTGTTCGGCGAGGTACACGACGCCCATGCCGCCGCCGCCGAGTTTGCGCAGCAGTCGGAACTCGCCCAAACGCTCAGGGATCGCCGCGGCTTCCTGGGCCGGCGCGCCCCACAACCCCGAGCGCACGAGCATCTCGACGCGCTGGCGCAACTGCGCCGCACGCGCCGGAACGCGCCGGCCCAGTTCTTCCAGCGCCTCTCTCCAGCGCCCTGGCGCGGCTTCCGCGCGTTCGAGGAACTCGAACACGAGCGCGTCGAGCTCAGGATCGTCCGGCTGGAGGAGTTCGTCGGTCACGGGGCGGCGCGGCGACGAGGCCGCGCGCCGAACTCTATCCCGGAGTCGCGCTCCGCGTCGGAGCGCCCCGCGGCCGCTACGGGGCGGTTCGGAGGATGAGCGGATCCGCGCCCGGCCCCCAGTCGATCTCGGCCGGTTCGAGCGCTGCGGCGAGGGGTTCGAGCAGCTCGAAGCGCATGCGCACCGCCGGCGCGCGGAGGCTCACGCGGCCGAGCTCGTCGGCGCGGATCTCGGCGCGCTGCTCGCTGTTCGGCCCTTGGGTGTAGAGCGCGACGCGCGCGTGAGCGATCGGCGCCTGCGTTGCTCCGTGAACGACACGAACAGCACGCTCGAAGGTGGTGAGGTCGTGTTCGACCTGCGCCGTCGCGCCGGGCGACAACTCGAACGTCGTCGGACTCCGCCACCACCAGCGACCGTCGCGCGAACGCACGCACGCGCGCAGCACGCCGTTCGGCACGCCTTGGAGTTCGATCTCGCCGCGCGCATCCAGCGAGATGCTGTGCGCGCCGACGGCCTCCGCCACCGACACCAGTTCGAACCCGACGACCGCATGCGCGGCGGGAGCGCCATCGATGAGGATCCGCGCACGCACCGCGCCCGGAAGACGTTGGCGCAAGTCGATCTCGAGCGGCGCGACGGCGCCGACGTCGTACTGACCAAGGCTGAGCGCAGACTGTTGCTCGCCCTTGTTCAGGCGTGTGGGCGGTAGCCAAAGCGTGAGTGCGTGAACACCCAACTGCAGCGGCCCGATCGCGAAGCTCCCATCCGCGGCAACCGCAACGCGCCGCTCGGCCCCGTACACACGTCTGTGCCCATCGGTCTTCGGAGTCGCCGCAAAGGTAAGCGTTGTCGCGTCGTATCCCGCCGGCAACAGGAGCCGCCCGAGGAGCGTCGCGTGTGGCGGAGCGGCGAGCTCAACTTCGACCGGCTCTTCGGCGAGTTCGACGGTCTGCTCCACGAAGAAGTGCCTGTCCCAACGCGCGCACACCGTCCAGACCCCCGGGTGGAGTCCGCTGAATTCGAAGCGCCCGTTCGCATCGCTGTGCGTGCTGAGGTCGCGCAGCGGGACGAGTGTCCCGTTCACGTGAACCATCCCGGCCGTGTCTCGGTCATGCCCCGCCACGTCGCCGCGCGTGAGTTCGACCACAACACCGCTCGCAGGCGCGCCGGTCGCCCCCGTGAGCACCGTGCCGCGCAACGAACGCGAACTGTCGCGCACGAACACGATGTCGCGCACCTCGCCGGGCGCAAGCGCCGGCTGCATCTGCTCGAGCGCCAGCGCGCCCGGCTGCCGCAACTCGAGCACGAACTCCCGCTCCGGGATGAGCCCGTCGATCACGCCGCCCGCGGGCCAACCTTGTTGCGCATGGCGCAACCACAACACGCTGGTGGTGCGTCCAGGCTCCGGCCACGTGACGCCGAGCGAGAACGGCGCGGGCAGCGCGGCGCCGTGCTCGTCGACGATCGCGATGCGCAACGCGCCGGCCGGGAGCGCCGGGAACTTCACGAATTCACTGGGCTGCACGCCGGACACGCTGTGCACGTAGTAGCGCTCGTCCTCGAGCTCGACGACGTACACGCCAGGCTCGACGTCGTCGATCCAGTAGCGTCCCGTGGCTCGCGTATTCTCCGTCGAAAAGGTTCGCGCAACGCCACTTTGCGCCACGAGCCGCAACTTGTCCGTCTCGGGAGGAAAACGCCGCGCGACACTCGACCCCGACAGCGCGACCGCGATCCGGCGCGCGAGGTCGGGCCCGGCGTACAAGAGCTGCACGGCCGTGACGTCGTCCAGCCGCGCCAACGCGTCCGTTCGGATCGACGGCCCGAGCAGGTGCGTGGCGCTCACGCTCACGGGCCCAGCGGGCGCACAGTCCGCGACGAAAGCGCCGTGGGAGTCGCTCCATTCGACCGGGACGTACACGCTCTCCTCGCGGTGCTCGTCGAAGAAGTCATCGTCGAGTTCCGCTGGCCTCACGCTCACGCTCCAGCCGCTGCGCAGATCGGCGCCCGCCGCATCGCGCACGTTCACGACCACCGTCGCGGCGCGTTCGAGCTGAACTGGTGCGAGCTCGAGAAGCGGGTCGGGATCGTGAGCGGAAAAGCGCCAGCCCACGGGCACGAACCCGCTCGGCCGAGCCTCGAGCGAGAACTGGAATGCACGCGGCGGTTCGAAACTGACTTCGAAGCGGCCCTCGGCGTCCGTCGGCGCGGGCGTCGGACCCGTCCAGCTTTCTGGCACGCCAAAGCGCGCGACGAGGTCGTCGTTCGCCGGTCGAGCGCTCAACCGCAGCGGCACGCCGACGGCCGGAGCGCCGTTGGGAAGCAGCAAGCGACCGCGCACGTGCACCAGCTCACCCGTCGACGCGGCGCTGCTCGCTGCGGCGCTCGACGAAGCGCCTTCCGCCGATGTCGACTCCTCGGGAGCGACCTCCGATCGCGCACTTTCCGGTTGTGCGTCGGCCGCGGCGCTCGTTTCCAGCGCGTCGTGGATCGGAGCAGCAACCGAAGTGCTCTCGCCCGACGTCGGCTCGAACACAGCGACCGCGCCCCACACAACGGTGGTCAGCGCGAGAGCGCCTGCGAGCCAACTCGCGGCGCTGAGTGCGCTCCCGGCGCCGGTCAAGTGCGCGCCGCGCGTGAGCACCGCCGTGCGCACGCGTTCGAGCGGATCGCTCGCACCGATCAGCCGCGCACCGAGACTGGCGGGAAGCGCGCGGCGCAACAACTTGAGTCCGCGGTGCAGCCGTGCCCGGGCGTTGACGCGCGAAACTCCCAGTTGCGCGGCCAATTCACGCGGCGCCACGCCGTGCTGCACGTGCTCGCGAACGGCGCGCGCGTAGGTCGCGGGCAACTCGTCAAGCGCTCGAGCCACGAGAGCCTCCAACTCACGCGCGCTGGCTTGATCGAGCGGATCCTCGCCGCTGGCAGGTTCGAGCGCCTCGACGGCCGCATCGCGTGATCGACCGTCCAATCGCTTGCGCGCGTGCATCGCGAGGATCCCCGACAGCCACGGCAGCAGCTCGCGCCGCTCGTCGAAGCTCGACGAACGCTCGAGCGCAGTGACGAAGGTGGATTGCACGAGGTCCTCGGCCTCGTCGCGGCGTCGCGCTAGGTGCAGCGCGACCTTCAGGAGCGCGGGTGCAGTCGCGTCGAACACGCTCGCGAGCGCGTCGAGATCGCCGTGTTCACGCCAGCGCAGGAACAGGAGCTTCAAGTCGGATTGCATGGCGTGTTGGTTCCGACGGGACGGCCAACTGTGACAGAAAATTCAGGCTCTGACCGCGCACAAACGCCTCGCCGCCGCGGCCAAACCGCGGGTTCCCTGCTCGAATGAAAGCGGATCCAACCCCACGACTCTCGCCCTGAGCACCGCCATGCTTCGCGCCACACCCGCCCTCGCCCTGCTCACCGGCCTCACGTCGTCCTGCGGCGGAAGCAGCGAAGACAGCACAGACTTCGGCCCGCGCGGCAACGGCGGCCTCACGCTCGAGGTGACCGACGCGCCCTTCGCGCACGGCCTGGTGTCCGAGGCGCGGCTGTGGGTCGACGAAATCCAGATCCGCGGCCCCGGCGGCTTCCGCACGCTGCACTCGGGTTCGACGATCGAGTTCGACCTCGCCGGACTGCGCAACGGAGTGACGCAGGAACTCGTGAGCAGCTCGCTGCCCGTGGGCTCGTACGACCAGGTTCGGTTGGTGATCTCCGACGCCTACCTGCGCTTGATCGACGGCGACGAGTTCTCGACCGCGCAGGACACGCTGCACCTCACGAGCACGGCGAACTCGGGGCTCAAACTCAACATCACGCCGCCGCTCGCGGTGCAGGACGGCGTCGCGCGCACGCTGCTGCTCGACTTCGATCTGACCAAGACCTTCAAGGCCGTCCCGGGCAACGATCCGCTCGACGCGAACTGGTACCAGCTGCTCCCGGTCGTGAAGGTCTCGAACCTCTCCCAGACCGGCGAACTGCGCGGCGCCGTGCGCGAGCACGACGGAACGGGACAGCTCGTGGGGCTCGGCGACGCAACGGTGTACGTGCTCGCACCGGGTGAGGACGACCTCGCTCTGGCCGTGCAGACCACCGCGAGCGAAGCCGACGGCAACTACGTGTTGCTCGGAGTCGATCCGGGCACGTACGACATCGTGGCGCAGTTCGGCGCCCGCGAAGAGCGCAGCGACGGCCGTGTCGTCGTGGCGGGCTCGGTGACGATCGTCGACTTCGTGCTGCCCTGAGGCGCGCTCAGGGCGGCGTGATCGCGAACACGCTCTCGTCCAGCGCGACGTCGAAACGCGGCGAGTAGAAGGTCGTGGTCTCGGTCGTGAACTTGCTCACGAGCGAAACCGGCGAGCCCTTGGGCAGCAGCACGCGTTCGACGGTCGGATCGAAGTAGGTGCGTTCGTGCACGCGGCGCAGCGCGTGGTCCTCGCAGTCGATCCACAGCGTCTCGGGCCGGCCTTCGCGGCGCGCGGCGATGCGCCAGCAGCGACGGCCGTCGAGCTCGTCGACGTCGACCACGTCCAAGCTCTCGTACGCGGCGAATTCCGCGGGTTCGCCCAGCCCCAGCAGCAAACGCGGAACTCTGGCGCGTGTGCCGAAGTACAGCAGCTCCTCCGAGTTGAGCGCCGTGGCGAGCGCGTCGAAGCGCGTGCTGCGCGGCGTTTCCTCGGCCAGGAACGTCGACCACTCGCGCACGCCCGACGCGTTGCTCCACAGCGCGAAGTGCGGCCATTCGGCCTCGGGGCCGAGCGTGCGCTCCTTGAACTCGAACAGCAGCCGATCCGGCCGCACGAAGGCTGTCTGGAACGACTTGCGCGAGGTGCGGCGTTGCCACGGTTTGGGTCCGTTGACGAGCACGTCGACGAGCTCGCCGGCGTCCTGGTAACTGCGGCAACTCGCGTAGCGCTCGGCCGCGCGCGCGAGGATGGCGAGCGCACTGGGCGTCGCGGCGCTCACGCGGCGCCCTCGATCTCGACCAGCTTGTAGCGCTTGCCGTCGCGTTCGATGCGCCCGAAGGCGCGCGTTTCGTCGTGGTAGAAAAGGCCCGTCCAGCGGCGCTCCGCCGCCCGCTCGAGCCACGCCGAGCGCTGCTCGAACGAACGCACGACGTCGATGTCGTAGGCCATGATGTAGGGCGGCTGGATGTGGTGCGTGGTCGGCACGACGTCGCTCCAGAAGATCGCGCCAGGCGCCGCGGGATCCGTGCTGTCGCCGTCGAGCACCACGACCGACACGCCGTCGGAGTGGCCGCCGAGTTGGTGGACGAAGAGGCCCGGCAGGACCTCGATTTCACCTTCGAAGCTCGTCAGCAGCCCGGCGCGTTCGATGGGCTCGATGTCCTCGACGCGGTACGAGCCCTTGCGCGCGTGGCCGGGCTTGTGCGCCATCGCGACCTCGATCTTCGGCGCGAAATGACGCGCATTCGCGAACAGCGGCGCGGGCGCTCCGTCGCGCAGCGTCACCGCGGCGCCGATGTGGTCCCAGTGGCAGTGCGAAGCGATCACGTGCGTGATCTCGCGCGGATCGACGCCGCAGGCGCGCAGGCTCTGCTCGAGCGTCGTCGTCGGCTCGAGCCCGTAGATGCGGCGCTGCTTCTCGTCCCAGCGCTGGCCGACGCCGACTTCGATCACGACCTTGTGCACGCCGCGTTCCGCGAGGAACGGCCGCAGCGCCATGCGGATCGTGTTGTCGGGCCAGGGCGGCGTCAGCGAGGCCCACAGGTTCTTGGGCACCACACCCCACATCGCTCCGCCGTCGAGCCGGAAGAAGCCGTCGGAGAGCGCCGTGACGCGCCACGAACCAGCGCGGATGCGGCGGGGAACAAAGGACGTGGACACGGGCGGCGTCGAGGCTTGCACGGCGCCATCGAAGCGGGCGCGCGCGCTCGCTGCAAGCGTCGCCCGCGTCGTAAACACCGGCGGGTCGGCGAGAAATCACGTCCTGCGTGAGCTGGGTGCGGCTGCGACGGCGCAGTTCCGCCGCAGCCAGACGTGCCGGGGCGCAAACACCGCGGGGAGCGCGTGAAGCGCCGGTGGATGTCAACTTGGAGCTGCTTTCGGACGCTCGTTCAGCGCGGCGCGAAACGCTTGACGAGTTCCGCGCCTGAGAGCGCGTAGACCGTGCCCACGGAGTGCGGTCCGAGGTTGCTCGGATCGCCGATGACGAGGTCGGCGCGGCCGTCGCCGTCGAGATCGCGCGGAGCGGCGAGCGCGCGGCCGAAGCGCAGGATCGTGGGTTGGCCGCCACGTTCGATCGAAAGTGCGCCGCCGCTCCACGCTTCGTGGTCGTAGGCCGCCGGCAGTACGTCCGCACCGCGAAGCGCGAGCAACTCCCGGCCATCCGTAAGCGCGTGGATGCTCACGAGCCCGTGCGGCGGCGGCTCGCCGCCCCACGCGCCCGGAGCGCCAATCGCGAGTTCCTGTCGACCGTCTCCGTCGAAGTCAGCGATCGCGAGACTGGCGCCGAAGGCCGCGCCGCTCCACGGACCGTGAAGCTCGTAGAGCGGTGCGCTGAGTTTCGACGAGAGCACGACGACACGTCCGCGGAACCGATCCGCGCTCGCCGCCGCTGCGCTCCAGGGCGCAGCAACTACGAGTTCGCCCCGAGCATCTCCGTCGAGATCCGCGGTCCACGCGACTTGGCGGCCGAAGCCTTCGCGCTCCGTGTCACTGACGAACGTGGCGAGGCGCGTCCAAGTCGCGCCGCTGTAGATGTGCACGGCGCCCGCTTGCGTCGCGCGAGTGCTGTCGAGCGGCGCGCCGACCGCGAGGTCCGCGTGTCCATCGCCGTCCCAGTCTCCGCCCCAATCCAGCGCCCAGCCGAAGGCGTCGTCGTGCTCGAGTTGTTCGGGTCTCACCGCAACGTGCCGAAGCACAAGCGAGTCTTTGGCTTTGGCTGCGAGTATCGCGACTTTCGATCGTCGCGCCTCGAGGGACGCCGCTGCAGGGCTCGGCGACCAGCTCAACAGCCCCACCGCGATATCGAGTAGCCCGTCCGCATCTTGATCGTCGATCCATGCGATGCCACCGACCCGCCCATACCCGGGATGGCCCGATGGAGCTTCAAGCACAGACGCCCAGTGTTTCGGCTCGAGCGCCGTGGCGAACCGCAGCTCTCCAAGTGCCTCGCAGAAGCGGTATGTGAGCTCTGATCCACCGAGCAACAGATCCGCTGCTCCGTCGCCATCGCGGTCTCCGACAGATGCCGCAGCGGTGAAGTCGAGTCCCGTGTGCTCGGCGAGCTTGACGCCTGAGGCTCCCGAAAGCACGCGCACATCGCACCCTTCCAGATGCGCCACACCGCACACCAAGATCTCATCACGGCCGTCGCGGTTGATGTCTTCGAGCACCGCCACGAACTCCCCCAGAGCGCTGGACTGACATAGCCCATTTGTGCCACTCGAGCTGTACGCAAAGTGCGCCGGCACTTCCGCGATCGAGACAGACTTGCGTGTGTTGTCACCGACCTCGGGCGGCGCTGCGCGCGGAATCAAGATGTCGGGCGCCGTCGGCTTCTCGAGCTCCGCTGGCCGGCAAAGCTCGCGCCCCGAGAACAACGCCAAGACTGGAAAATCGGCCGATCCGCTGGCTGAACCAGCCGCCAACCAGATCTCGCTGACGCCGTCGCCGTCGTGATCGCCGGCGTCGACTGCGCTCAGTCGTCCGCCGAGCGCAAGTCCCGCGGTGTCGCCGCGGTAGCTGCGGCGCTGCGGCACGGCGCCGCCCGGATCGCGATCGACGCTGCGGATGGTGTGCAGCTCGCTCCCGTCACGACCGGAGAGCACGTGCAGTTCGCCGCGCTTGGGGTTGTCTTCCGGCACGTACGTGAAGAGCACCTCGAGCACGCCGTCGCCGTTTAGGTCGCCGCAGGTCGCGAGGTGTAG
Organism: Planctomycetota bacterium; assembly: GCA_016795325.1. Classification (GTDB taxonomy): domain Bacteria; phylum Planctomycetota; class UBA1135; order UBA1135; genus WYBT01. The sequence goes on along the minus strand of JAEUHY010000059.1, from coordinate 119,864 downwards.
ATCGCGCGGCGACGCAGCGGAAGTCGGAGCGACGAACGTCCAGCGACGTTCGCTCGACTCTGAGCCGATGCACACGACACGCGCCGCAGTAGTGCTGCCGCCCGCGCCGACGGCGATCCACTCGGCGACGCCGTCGCCGTCGAGGTCGTCGGCCACGACACGAGCACCAAGGCCTCCTTTCGCCTCCAGCCCCTTGATCGCGGAATACGTCGGCGGGCTTCCGAGCGTGCACACGACGAGCGCGCCTCTCCCCGCGTCGCAGTCGGGATCGCCGACCACGAGCACGGGCTCAGTGCGTTCCCTGATCCGCCTCGTCGTCAACGCGAGCGAAGCGCCGAAGCATTGCGGCTCGTACTGCCCCTTCGTCGCCGGGGGCGCGAGTACACGCAGCAGCGAGCCGTCCTTGATCGACACCAGTTCGATTCGGCCAGTGCTCGCGCCCGGCGCGCCGATCGCGAGCTCAGGCTCGCTGTCGCCATCGAGGTCGGGCACGAGCGCGAGCGCGGCCCCGTACTCGTCGCCCGCGCGATCGCCTTTGAAGCGGCGCAGCGGCGCGGGCGTCGGAAAGCCCTCGAAGAGTTCGACGACGCCGCACGACTGGCCGTCGCTGCCTGCGCCCGGCGCACCGACGGCGAAGCGCACGTTCTCGCCCGGCAAGCGCACGAACGCGGCGCCGGGTTCGAAACCGAGGCGAGCGGGTAGCGCGCCGAGGCGTTGGTGCGCGACGTGGAACACGCGCTGCGGGCGAAGTCCGTCGACGCCCGGCGAGCACAGGAACGAGAGCTCGCCCAGACCATCGCGCGCGCCGCGCGTCGGGGCCGCGAGCGCAAAGTCGAGCCGTCCATCGGCGTCGACATCGCCGAGCGGGTGCAGGATCCAACCGCTCGCGAGGTGCGAGGAGCGAAAGCTCTCGAAGAGCGGGGTTTGGGCGAGCGCGGGCGCGGCGAACAGCGCGAGCGCGACACAGGGAAGAACGTTCACGGGGCTTGGGCAGCCTGGGGTGTGTTTCACGCTACCACGCCGTTCCGCACGCGAACGCTCGAGTTGCGGGCTTGACCCAACCGAAGATTGGACTTAGTCTAAATTCATCATGGCCGCCGCCCGCAAGAAGAACCTCCGCACTGAAGACGCCTCGCCCAGCGCACCGCAAGCGCTCGCCGAGCGGCTCGAGCGGCACGGCGTGCGGCCCTCGGCGCAACGCGTCGCCATCGCGAGCTACGTGCTGGGTACCGAAGACCATCCCTCCGCTGACCAAGTCTGGGCGCGCGTGAAGGAGCGTTTCCCAATGGTCTCGCGCGCGACGGTCTACAACACGCTGCGCCACTTCACCGAGAAGGGCCTGCTGCGCGAGCTGGTGCTCGCCGAAGGCCGCCAGGTGTTCGATCCGGTGATGGAACCGCACCACCACTTCGTCGACGACACCACCGGCGCGATCCGCGACATCCCGTGGAACGCGCTGAAGGTCGCCAAGATCGACGAGCTCGAAGGCCTCGACGTGCGCGAGTACATGGTCGTCGTGCGCGGCGTCGCACGCGGCGCGCGCAAGGGCTGAGCAAGCGCCCGGAATCACGGCCCGAATCACGGCTCGAAGCGTTCGCGCTTCGCGCCTAAACTTAGACAAAGTCCAACTTCAAACTCCATCCACACTTCTTCACGAAAGCGACTCGCCATGTTGACCGTCGGCAACACCTTCCCCGCCTTCCGTATGCAAGCTTGCGTCAGCCTCGAGAACGGCAAGCAGTTCCAAGAGATCAGCGAACGCACCCACGCCGGCAAGTGGCGCGTGGTGTTCTCCTGGCCGCTCGACTTCACCTTTGTGTGCCCCACGGAGATCGCCGAGTTCGGCCGCAAGAACGCGCAGTTCGCCGAGCGCGACGCGCAGGTGCTGGGCCTGTCGTGCGACAGCGAGTACGTGCACCTCGCCTGGCGCCAGCAACACCCCGAGCTCAAGAACCTGCCCTTCCCGATGCTCGCCGACCGCAAGCGCGAGCTGTGCAGCGCGCTGGGCATCCTGCACCCCGGCGAGGGCATCCCGCTGCGCGCGACGTACATCGTCGATCCGCAGGGCATCATCCGCTTCGCGTCGGTGCACGACCTGGACGTCGGCCGCAATGTCGACGAGGTCTTGCGCACGCTCGACGCGCTGCAGACCGGCGAGCTGTGCCCCTGCAACTGGCAAAAGGGCGAAGCGACCTTGAAGGTGAGCTGATGGAAGCCCTGCAACAACTCGCGGCGGGTTTCCCCGACGCGGCCAAGGACATCCGGCTGAACCTCTCGAGCGTCCTGCAGCAATCGACGCTGACAGGCGCGCAGAAGTTCGGCGTCGCACTCGCCGTCGCGCATGCGACGCGCAACGCTCCGCTCGCCGCCGCCATCAGCGCGGCGGCCGGCGCGGAGCTCACGCCCGAGCTCCAATCCGACGCGCAGGCTGCGGCGGCCTTGATGGCGATGAACAACGTCTACTACCGCTTCCGCCACATGGTCGGAAAGCCGGAGTACGAGCAGCTCCCGCCGCGCCTGCGCATGCAGCGGCTCGCGGCGCCGGCCACGAACAAGCTCGATTTCGAGCTGTTCGCTCTCGCGGTGAGCGCGGTGGGCGGCTGCGAGTCGTGCGTGCGCGCGCACGAGCGCGTCGTGACCGAAGGCGGTCTGAGCTCCGCGCAGGTCAACGACGCCATCCGCATCGCGGCGACGGTGAACGCCGCGGCGACGGCGCTCGCCATGGCGAGCTCGGTCGCGGCCTGAACTTCGCGGGCCCGGCGCCGAACAGCGCCGGGCCCGTTCGTTGGCGCCGGTATCGGCGAGTCGCCCGCCGAGGCGCCTTGGGTTGCAGGCCGGGGCGCCCACGCGAGCGAGAGGCGCCGGGCACGCCGCCGCGCAAAGGAGGGAGCACATACCTGCCTCGTCGCCGCCGGAACCGGCTCGGTCTGCGCTGCGTGCGATTTCTGCGAGGATCCGGGAACTTCCGCGGGCGCGGCACCGTACCCCGCCCGCAGATCCCCCGGGCCCTCCCCTGAAGCGTCCCACCCACAGCGCCGATCCCGCATCGGACGAACACCTCGTCGCGCGGGCAGCCGACGGCGACCGAGCTGCATTCACTGCGCTCGTCGAGCGCTATGGAGCGCGTGTGCTGGCGGTGTTCGAGAAGCACGTCGCGGACCACCACGCCGCGCACGACCTCGCGCAGGAGGCGTGGATCCGGGTCTTCGGCGCGCTCCGAACCTTCCGCTCCGACGCAGCATTTCGGCCGTGGCTGTTCGCGATCGTGCTCAACCTCGTGCGCGACGACCACCGCAGGCGTGCGCGCGGGAGCAGCCACTTCAGCGCCCACGACGTCGAGGCGGCGCTCGAAGTCGCGGCGCCGCGCCGCGACGACCCCAGCCACCGCGCAGCCGACCGCGACGCGCTCGATGCGGCGCTCGCGAGCGTGCCCGAGCCGTTTCGAAGCGCGTTGCAACTCGTCGACGCGTTCGGCTTCAGCTACGACGAAGCCGCGCAGAGCCTGGATTGCTCGCAGGGAACCGTGCGCTCGCGTGTGCACCGCGGTCGGCTCGCGTTCCGCGATTCGTACCAACGCTTGGTCGCGGCGGAGAGCGCCGCGAACACCCGAACCTCGCTGGCCTACGTCGCGCGCTCCAGCGCGCTGCGCGGGCAAGCGAACTCGACGGAGGAACTAACCTGATGGACTGCACTCGAGCCGAAGAACTGTTCTCGGAGCGCTTCGAGAATCTGCTCCCGCCCGGCGACGCACACGCGTTGGAGCAACACGTGAGCACCTGCGCGGCCTGCCGCGCGGGTTACGAGTCGTTCGTCGTCGCCGTCACAAGCCTCCGCGCGCGCGAGCCCTTCGCCACGTCGCGGGACTACGCCGAGCAGGTGAGCGCCGCGGTGTTCGCCGCACACGCGCCGCTCGCCGCCGCGCCGAACCGGCGCTGGCGAAAGGTGGCCGCGCTGGTGTTGACCCACGCCGCGGCGGTGTTGCTGGGTTGGTGGGGTTATCGGGCGCTTCGCACGGACGGCGCCGAGCGCGACTCGCTCGCGCAACTCGCGCCCCCGCCGCCGGTGTACGTCGAAGTGCCGGTGGAGAAGATCGTCGAGAAGGTGGTCGAGCGCGTGGTCGAGAAGCCCGTTGAAGTGCTCGTCGAAAAGCGCGTCGAGGTTCCGGTGGAAGTCATCCGGGAAGTCGTCGTCGAGCGCGTCGAGTACATCGACCGACCCGTCCCACATCCACTTCAACGCGACCTCGATCGCCAGCAAGCGCTGCAAGCAGATCTGGCGAGTGTGCTCCACGAGTCCTTGCGAATCGCGCGGATCGCGAGTGAGCGGCAAGACGCGGCGCGGTCGCGCAACAACGAACCGGCGCCAGTGGCCAGCGCTCGCCCCGACCTCGGCGAGGTTCACTCACCAGCGCACGCAGCCTCGATGGTGGTCGTCCGCGAGGATGGCTTGGTCCGCATCAAGACACGCGGCGCGCCAGCCGAGGTGATTCCGGCCCTGATCGCTGCCGTAGACGATCCGGACGCGGAGGTCTCCGCCGCCGCGCGCGCGCACCTGCGTTCGCTCCAAGCGTTGCTCGCGCGCGATGGGATCGGCGACGCCCGGCCGCCCGATGCGTTGGAATCCGATGCCCGCGCGAGCAGCACGACGTCGGCGTCGTGGTGGGACAACTTGCGCAGCGGCTCGCGCGCTGCGGTCGCTCAACCGGCGACGAACCGCGAGCGCTGGCAGGCATGGTGGAACGAGCACGCCGTCGCGCTCGCTGACACGCGCGCCCACTGAAAAACCAGACGCGCGGGAACGCTCGAACACCTCACTTCGTATCCGTGGACAACATGCGCAACCTCACTTCATTTTTCGTGCTGCTCGTCCCGCTGGCGACCGCTTGTCGTGTCCACAATCACAAGCAGTACGAACCGAGCTCTCCCGAAATCACGCTGAAGACGACTGACGACGACGAAGCGCGCCAAGTGCGCTACAAGGTGCGCGCTGGCGATGGCGATGCGCCGACCATCGATCGCGTCGACACACGCAAAGTCGGCGTGGCGCAACTTGGCCTCTACACCAGCTCGATCGACAAAGACGCCGCGAACGAGCGCGGCTTGACGGCTTGGCGCGGCGTCTACATCGACAGCCTCGTCGCCGACTCGGCCGCGCAGGCCGCCGGTCTCGCGCCCGGCGACGTTCTGCTCGCCCTCGACGCCATCGAACTGGTCAGCACGGAGCAGTTCCGCGAAGTCGTCGAGTCCGAGCTGGCCCCTGGGCGCGTCGCCAAGGCGCGGCTCCTGCGCCGCCGAGACGACGGCAGCTGGTCGGAGCTCACGCTGGAAGTGACGCCCAAGGCGAAAAGCGTGGGCGAAACGACGATCGACAGTTTTCCGCTGGAGTGGAACTACGAAGTCAAGCGCCGGACTGGCCTAGATGTCGGCACCGTGCCCGAGAGCCTCGCGCGCGAGGTGTGGAACCGGGACGCCAGCGTGGCGCTGATCGCCGGTGTCGTGAGTGGATCCGCCGGCTACCGCGGCGGACTGCGCGCGGGCGACGTCATCGAACGCTGCAACGGCCAAGTCGTGCGCAGCGCGAACGACCTCGCCGGTGCGCTCACCGCCGGCGCCAAACAACTGGATCTCGAAGTGTCGGGTCCTCTCGGCCCCCACCGGGCCGCGATCACCACGAGTGAAGACATCGGGAGCAAGAACGAATTCAACATCCCGATCGTCCTGCGCCACGCTTCGAGCGTGAGCCACTCGGAGACGTCGTTCCTCGACTTCATCTTTCAGTTCGGCTTCAACCGGCGCAAAACTTCGTGGCCGTCGACGACGCGTGCGCCCGACGGGTACGAGTCGCTCTCGATCCTTCCGCTCGGCATGTTCGAGTTCACCTCGACGCCCGAAGGAAACGAGACGACGATCTTCTGGATCATCAGCTGGTCGTCGAAGCGCTGAGGAGCTCGCGGCTGTGCGAATCGTGCGAGCGACACTCGCGCAGCAGCTGCAACAAGACAACCGCGGCCGCACTCGCTCTGGCGAGTGCGGCCGCGGTTCAATCGGTTCAGCGACGCGCTCCGTGCGCGCTCGCAACGATCGTCACGGATGGACGGCGATGTCCAGCGCGTTCGAGAGGTGCGTGCCGCCCGCGACAGCTGGATCGCGGAACCAACCCTGCGCGTAGATGCGCTCCAGCGGCGCGAAAGGCGCGCCCAACGCGTTGGGATTGCTCGACAGGTACGCGTTCCAGTCGACGCTGAGCGCGCCGTTGCAGCTGCCCGCGGCGCCGCCCGTGGACTGCACGCCGGTGCGCTGCGTCGGCGACTTCACGCACAGCAGACTGACAGCGTTCGACCAGGGCGCGGGCGCGAAGCCCGTGTTGTCGACGCCGTAGAAGATCAGGCCAGTGCGTGCGCCGTCGACCGCTCCCACAGCGATCGTGAACGGCGTGGCGCCGCTCGCGCTCGCGCGGCCGACTCCAGACATAAGCGGGAGGCAGCCGCCGCTCGTGACGGCTGAAGCGCAATACGGCGTCGTGAATCCGTAGGTCGGTCCGTAGAGCCCGATCGAGCTCACGTAGCCGGAGTCCAACTGGAGCAGGCCTTGGCCGACCGGCAAGTTCGGCAGATCACGCTGCCGGAACGTGTTGCTGCCGGTGTTCGCGATCGAACCGTCGTTGCGGAGCAGGTGAGTGAAGGCGTAGTCGGTGCACTGCCCGTAGACGTCGCAGTACAACTCGCCGCCGAGCGCCAAGTCAGCCCACGCCAAACCGGGGACGCTCGAGGCGGCGATCGGATTCGCGCCCCAAACCACGCGATTGCCGTCGGAGCGCAAGGCGGCGGAGTTGTCGCCCTTGGCGAACACCTTGGTGTAGACCACTCCCGCCGGAAGCGCCGGCACGGCGAGTTGGCCCTCGGCCGCGCGGCCCCAGGCCACGATCTGCCCATCGCTGCGCAGCGCGACTGTGTGGCTCTTGCCCGCGGCGACCTGCACGTACTGCGTCCCGCCGGAGAGCACCGGGACGTTGCACTGCCCCGAAGCGTTGTTGCCCCAACAGGAGATGTCGCCGTCGCTGCGGCGCGCGGCGACGAAACCGAGCCCCAGGTCCACCTGCGTGAACTGCACGCCTGGCGGAAGCACCGGTGCGCTCGATTCGAGCGGCGCATACTGACCGGTGAGGCGCAGCACGCCGTTGCTCCAACGGAAGGCCGAGCCGTACGTGCCGGCGCTCGCGTCGACGATCGTCACTCCCGGCGGCGGCGCGGGCACGTTGGTGGCGTTGAGCGTGTTCGCGCCCCAGGTCCGCGCGATGCCATCGCTGCGCAGTCCGATGTAGTGACCGTAACCGGCCTCGACACGCGTGTACGTCACGCCGGCGGGCGTCGGCGGGACGTTCGTCTCGCCGAAGGTGTTCGATCCGTACATCACGAGTTGGCCGTTGCCCCGCCGCAAGACGCCGAAGCCCGAACCGACGGCGCCATTGCCGGCGTCGAGTTCGACGATGTTCGTGCCGGGAGCGATCGACGGCAGCGCCGGGCCTGCGCCCCAGGTCACGACGACGCCGTCGCTGCGCCGCGCCAGAGCGAACGCGCCGCCGGCCTCGACGTCGACGTAGGTCACGCCCACCGGCAGCGGCGGCACGTTGAGTTGCCCAGCAGCGTTGGCGCCCCAGCCCACGATCTGTCCGTCGCTGCGCACCGCGAGGCCGAACGGCTTTTCGCTCCAGCCGCCCGCTGCGACGTCGGTGTAGCTGATGCCCGGCGGCGGCGCCGGCGGCGTGGTGCTGCCGTTGAGGTTGAAGCCCCAGGCCTCCAGCCGACCATCGCTGCGCCGCGCGACGCTGAAATACTGCGATGCGTCGATCTGCGTGTACGTCACACCCGGGGGCAGGAACGGCACGGAACTCTGTTGGAAGAAGTTCGAGCCCCAGCCGAGCACAACCCCATCGCTGCGGAGCGCGAGGGTGTGCGCTTCGCCGCTCGCCAGCTGCACGTACTGCACGCCCGGCGGAAGCGCGGGCACGTTGAGCTGTCCGAACCCGTTCGTGCCCCAGGTGACGAGGGTCCCGTTGTTCAGTCGCCCGACACCGTGGTACGAGCCCAGGCTGGCCTCGACGAACTGGGTTCCGGGCGGCGGCGCCGGCGGCTGACACTGCCCGTAGAGGTTCAGTCCCCACGCAGCCAGCGTTCCGTCCGGGCGCACGCCGATCGCCGCGAAGTGACCCGTCGCGATGCGTGAGAAACTCTCGCTGTTCCAGCGGGAATCGAAGGCGCTGTAGCCCCAGCCGACCACGGAGTTCTGCGCCGTGGCGAGAACAGGAATGCACAACGGCGCCACGGCCAACGCCGCCCGACGCAACACTTTGAAATCCGACACGGTGTTCCTCCGAGTGTTTGGAGCCTGCCTTCCGCCGAGTTGAGTGTCGCACGCCGTTCCGCAGCGCGCCAGGAAACACGGCGCCGGCGAGCGGACGCTGACGTCGAGAGGCTCCGTCAGTGACACTCCCACGTGAAGGCGAGTTCGTCGGGATGTTCTCCGCACTGAAACAGGTGCGCGACGCCGACGTCGCCCCACATGAGGTCGACCAGATCGTTGGAGTCGATCTGGAAGATCGCCTCCATGCCCCGGCTGCACTTGGGACAAGGCGGTCGGTCGGCGCCTTGAACCCACGCCGGCCAGCCGCCGAGCTTCTCGCCCACCAGCGTCAGGCCGTTGTCGATCCAGGCGTAGAACTCGTCGACCGTCAGCTGTTCCCCGAACTGCCGCGACACCGGCTCTTCGAAGTCGGGGTAGTCGTCCGCGAAGCTCCACTCCACGATGTGCTTGGGCGCGAGTGCGTGCTCGATCGAAGCCGAACTCGCCCCACCCGGCGTATCTGCCGCAACGCGGCGGGCGACGACCGAGCGCGAGCCCGGCGCGAACGCTTGGCACTTGCTCTCACATTTCGCGTCGACGTTGGTGCAGTCGAACAGCTGCACCAGTCCGTCCGCGCCCCAGCACTGCGGCTCCGGCAGATTCGCGACGTCCAGCTGCAACAACAGCTGGAGCGGCCGACCACAGTTGGGGCAAATCGGGTGAGACTCGCCCTCGGGTAGGAAGGCGGCGCCGCCGAACTTGCTCGCCCACGCCGGCCCATCCTGCTCGAGCACAAGGGGAAGCCAAGCCGTGCGGCGAAACGGCGCGAAGTAGTCAAGCAACCTTCGTTCGATGTCCACGGCGGGGATACCAGTCAGCGCTCGCGCGCGCCCATCACCAAGCGTTCGAGCGGCGTGGAGCCCCTCGATGTGTTGAAGCTACGAGCGTCGCGGATCGCGCAAGGAAGGCGTCACGGATGCACAGCGATGTCCAGCGCGTTCGAGAGGTGCGTGCCGCCCGCGACGGCAGGATCGCGGAACCAACCCTGCGCGTAGATGCGCTCCAGCGGCGCGAAAGGCGCGCCCAACGCGTTGGGGTTGCTCGAAAGGTACGCGTTCCAGTCGACGCTGAGCGCGCCGTTGCAGCTACCCGCGGCGCCGCCGGTCGATTGCACGCCTGTGCGCTGCGTCGGCGACTTCACGCACAGCAGACTGACGGCGTTTGACCAGGGCGCGGGCGCGAAGCCCGTGTTGTCGACGCCGTAGAAGATCAGGCCCGTGCGAGCGCCGTCGACGGCTCCGACCGCGATCGTGAAGGGCGTAGCAGCACTCGCACTCGCGCGGCCGATCCCCGACATCAGCGGCAGACAGCCGCCGCTCGTGAGAGCCGAGGCACAGTACGGTGTGGTGAATCCGTAGGTCGGGCCGTAGAGCGCGATCGAAGCGTGGTAGCCAGAGTCGATCTGCAACAGCCCCATGCCGGCGGGCAGGTTCGGCAGATCGCGCTGGCGGAACGTGTTGTCGCCTGTGTTGGCAACGGACCCATCGCTGCGCAGCAAGTGCGCGAACGCGCGGTCCGTGCAGGCCCCGTATACGTCGCAGTACAAGTCTCCACCAAGCACCACGTCAGCCCACGTCAACCCGGGCACGCTCGATGCCGCTATCGGGTTCGCGCCCCAGATCACGCGATTTCCGTCGGAACGCAAGGCGCCGGAGTTGTTTCCCGAGGCGAACACCTTGGTGTACACGACGCCCGGCGGGAGAGGCGGCGCAGTCAATTGCCCCTCGGCGGAGCGCCCCCACGCGAGAACCTGTCCGTCGCTGAGCAGCGCGACCGTGTGCCTCGTGCCCGCGGCGACCTGCACGTACTCGAGGCCGCCCGCGAGGCTGGGGACGTTGCACTGGCCGTCGAAGTTGTTCCCCCAACAGGAGATCTCGCCGTCGCTGCGCAACGCGGCGACGAAAGACTGGCCGAGATCCAGCTGCACGATTTGCACGCCCAGGGGAAGCACCGGCGCGCTCGACTCGAGCGACGCATAATCACCGCTGAGCCGCCAAACACCGTTGCTCCAGCGGAATGCGGACCCGTAAGCGCCTGCTACCGCGTCGACGATAGTGACTCCCGGCGGCGGCGGCGGAACGTCGGTCTCGTTCGACGATCTCGGGCCCCAGGCCCTGGCAATGCCGTCGCTGCGTAGGCCCACGAAGTGGCCGAAGTAGCCCTCACCGGCCTCGACCTTGGTGTAGACGACTCCAGCCGGAAGCGGCGGCACGTTCGTCTCGCAGAATATGCTCGATCCGTACATCACGAGCTGACCGTTGCCGCGACGCAGGATGCCGAAGCCTGAGCCTGTCCCCGCCCCGTTGCCAGCGTCGAGCTCCACGATGTTCGTGCCTGGCGCGATGGCGGGCAGCGCCGGTCCAAGGCCCCAGGTGACCACCGTGCCGTCGCTGCGCCGTGCGAGCCCACAGACTGCCCCCGCCTCGACATCCACGTAGGTCACACCGGGCGGAGGCGTCGGAACATTGAGTTGCCAATGCGAGTTGTTGCCCCAACCGACGATCTGCCCGTCGCTTCGCAGCGCGAGCCCGAACGGCGCGTTGCCCCAGCCGCCTGCGGCGACGTCGACGTAGCTCTGCCCCGGCGGCGGCGCGGGCGGCGTCGTGCTGCCGGACGACGCTTGTCCCCACGCAATCGCTCGGCCGTCGCTTCGGAGCGCAACGTTGAAGTTCTGCCCAGCGTCGATCTGCGTGTAGCTCAGACCGGGTGGAAGGAACGGTACCGAGGTTTGCGATTGACTGTTCCCGCCCCACGCGACCACCACACCGTCGCTGCGCAGGGCCGCTGTGTGAACATTCCCGCACGCGAGCTGCACGTACTGTACGCCGGCGGGCAACGCGGGGACATTGAGCTGTCCGGCGCCGTTCGCGCCCCAGGCCACGAGCGTTCCGTTGTTCAAGCGACCGACACCGTGGTACATGCCCAAACTCGCTTCCACGAACTGGGTCCCAGGCGGCGGAGCGGGCGGCTGGCACTGCCCGTAGTCGTTCAGTCCCCACGCAGCAAGCGTTCCGTTGGAACGCACGCCGATCGTTGCAAAGAAGCCCGTCGCGATCCGCGAAAAGCTCTCGGTGTTCCAGCGTGAATCAAAGGCGCTGAGGCCCCAGCCGACCACCGCGTTCTGCGCCGCGGCGAGCGGCGAAATCGACAGCGAAACTAGGGCCAGCACCACCACGCGACTCCCCCTGCAATTCACCACGCTCGACCTCCGAGTGTTCGACGCCTGCTGTCCGCGGTAGAGAGTGTCGCACGACCTGCTGGAGCGCGCCACGCCCCAGCGCCGGCGAGTCGTTGCGCACGTGGAGGCAACTCGCTTGTCGCCATTCCCGTGCGAGAACGCATCCGCAGAAGTGCTGCGCACACTTGAACACGTGGACGGCCGCTACGTCGCACGCGGCGTCCACGCGCTGTCACGCCGCGGTCCACGCAAGTCGAGCCACCTAGTTTCGATGCCCGTGGCGGAACGCCGCACCTCAACGGCCAGACGATGGCCCGGCCGCAGGCGGTGGCGACGCGAGCAGCCGCGCGGTGTCGCGCGCGATGAGCAGCTCTTCGTCGGTGGGAATCACCCACGCTTGCAGGCGGCTCACGTCGGTCGAAATCACGCGGGCGCCGCCGTCGTGTGAGTTGCGCGTTGCGTCGAGCTCGAGCCCGAGCGCGCCCAGGCCGCGGCAGATGCGCTCGCGGATGGCGGCGGAGTTCTCGCCGATGCCGCCCGAGAACACGATGGCGTCCGCGCCGCCCAGCTCGGCGAAGTAGGCGCCGATGTACTTGCGCACGCGCTGGCAGAAGATCTCGATCGCCAGGCGCGCGCGCCGATCGCCGTTCTCGGCTTCCTCGGCGAGCAACTCGCGCATGTCGCTGGTCAGGCCCGAAATGCCGAGCAATCCCGACTGCTTGTTCAGCATGGACTCGACGTCGGCGACGCTCAGACCCTCCTTCTCGGCGAGCCACGCGACTAGCGAAGCATCGACATCGCCGGCGCGAGTCCCCATCACCAGACCCTCGAGCGGCGTGAAGCCCATCGAGGTGTCGAAGCTGCGCCCCTCGCGGATCGCGCAAGCGGAGCAACCGTTGCCCAGGTGCAGCGTGATGATGTTCACGGACTCCTTGGGCAGGCCGCGCAACTTGCGGTAGCGGTACGCGATGTAGCGGTGCGACGAGCCGTGGAAGCCGTACTTGCGCAGCCCGAAACGCCGGTAGTGCGAGTACGGAATCGCGTAGAGGTAGCTCGTCTCCGGCATCGAAGCGTGGAACGCCGTGTCGAACACGGCGACCTGCGGCATCCCCGCACCGAGCAGCTCCGTCGCTGCGTGAACGCCCTTCAAGTTGCCCGGATTGTGCAGCGGCGCGAGCTCGAACATGTCCTCGATCGCGGCGATCACCTCGGCGTCGACTCGCACGGACTCGCGAAACCGTTGGCCGCCGTGAACGACGCGATGGCCGACCGCGTGGATGTCGGCGGGCGAGCGCACGGCGCTGACGCCGGACTCCTCGCTCACCACCCAGCTCAAGAACTCCGCCAGCGCCGCGCGATGGTCGCGCAGCGTCTTCTCGCGGAACACACGCGGCCCGCCCTCGCGCTGGAACGTGATCAGGGCGTGTCCGCCGATGCGCTCGACGAGGCCGCGCGCGAGCTTGACGTCGTCCTCACGCTCGATCGCCGCCCGGTCGGTGGCGATGAGCTGGAACTTGAGCGTCGCCGAACCGGCGTTGAGGACCAAGACGTTCATGGGGACGCGCGACGAGCGGGATGGCAGCTGCGCCGAGGGCTATTCGTCGACGCGGGGTCGAAGCGTAGCGCCCGCCGAGCCGCCTCGGCCAGTCCTCCGCGCAGCGCGGGTCCGCCGACACGTTGCGCAGCAATCTCAGCGAGACTGCGAACGCAACACGATGCGCAGCGGTCCGCGCGAAAGCGAGCGCGCGTGGAAGCGATCGTCGACGCCGTCCGGGCGGCTCAACGGTCCCGAGGTCTGGACCTCGAGCCGCAGCACACCGGTCAATTCCGTCGAGAACTCACGCGGGTTGCGCCTGGATCTGCGCAATCGTCCACGCAACTCGACCTGCATGGAGTCCGTCTGTTCGCCGCCGGACCGCTCTTCTCCGAGCAAATGCACCAAGCGCCCCTCGACTGAGCCTTCGAGCTCGAACTCCTCGAATTCAGCATCGTCCCCAGAACGGGGGGACACGTGGATCGCTGCACGCGTCGCGCCGCGCAGCGTTGCGAGGACGTCGACGGCGCGCGATCCGGTCGCCGTGTCGGTGAACACGAGCTCGCCGCACGGCGCGAGAAGAAACTCCACAGCCGCCGGACTCAAGATCCAAGACGAGCCGCTCTCCTCCTCGCCGGAGAACAGGACACCGCCGCGGCCCAACGCACGGATCGCGGGGTCGCGGTTCGAATCCGACGCGCCCGCGGCCGCGTCAACTTCGAGTTGCTCCCCTGCGCCCGTCAGCGTCGGCGCCGGCAGCGCGCAAGTCCCACGCACGGATCCCGAGCTCACCTCCGTGCCACCGCGCAGCGCATTCCAGTGTTGCTCGAAATCGGCCTGAACGATCGTTGGCGGACCCACCCCGCGCCCACCGACGATGTCCTCGCCGTAGTCAAGCTCGAGGCTCGCTTGGAGCGACCCCGTGTCGCTGGAGTACTCGGCTGCTGCACCGGGGTCCGAATCCGTCCACGACTGCAGTTCCACGCGTGCAAGTTCGACGGAGTACGAGTAGTTCGTCCTCACGTGAATAGGCGGCTGCTTCGCCCCCACGACATCCGGCGCGTGATCGAAGCAACTCCAGCTGAACAGCACGATGGCGAGCGCCACACCACCCGCCAACTTCACTTGCGCTCCTGTCCCGGAGCACGTGCTGGGTCCGCGACGCCGACGTAGCGGATCGTGACACGCACTTCACCTTCGCCCCCGCGCAAGATGGGCGCGGACAGGTGGCTCACCTGGGCGCCGACACGCTCGACGGTCTGGCGCGCCCTCAAGACCACCGAACCGCCGGCCGGAATGGTGCGACCGAGAAGCTGCGGGACGACGCATCCGCAGTCCGCGGCGAGCGGGCCGAGTTCGATCTCGGCGTCGCCCTTGTTCACGAGTTCGACCTCGACTGGCACGACCTGCCCGGCGGAACGCGTCGCGAGATCGATGCTCACGGTCCCCAGAGCTTCACGCGCCCCTGGACCGTGCTTCGCGCCGCTGGCGCACTTGAGCGTGGCGCGCACGACACCAGCGGTAGGCGCCACGCGCGCGGCCGCCTTGCCCGCACGTTCTCGAAGGGTGTCGTCACTCGGCAGTCCCGACGTGTCAACGCGGTACGAAATCGAAGCCCCGAAACGGTCATCGATGACGTAGTCGCCAACCTGGGGCCGCCAGCGGCACTCCGCCTCATCGACTTCCGCGCGAGTGCGGGCCACGCGCACGGTCCAGCGTCGCGTCACGAACTCCGTACCCGGCGCGAGCGTCTCGCAATCGACGTACGACAACAGGCCGGCGGTGTCCCAGCGAACTGCCTGACGCGCAACTCGAGCGCCCCTGGGATCGAGCCAATTCAGCGCCAGCGTTGCTCCGCCCTCCCCCTGCTGGTACTCGCCGTGGAGTCGACCGCCTGGGCTCTCCGCCAGCCCGCCCGGTAGATCGTACTCGTTCAACAGCGCCACATTCCTGGGGCGAGTGAGGTCGAGCGACCAGGACAGTGAGCGCTCGTCGGCGACAGCCTCACCGGAGGTGCTCGCCGCGCTCAGCGAAGAGGCTCCTGCCTCCAGCACGCCGGCGACTGCGAACAGGGCGCCGGAGTAACGACCGCGGTCCATGTTCAGGCGGTGGCGACGCACCTGTTTGGCGGAGTCCGACTCGCATCCCCACGAGATCAGTTCGTCGCCTTGTACGAGCGTCGTCGAGATGCGCCAGTCGTCCTCGGCGGCCGACCGCTCGCGACTGATGAATCGGGACGAAGCGCCGCAGCGAACGAGGGTCTCTGACTTCAGGACATGCTCCGGCGCAACGTTCCAGTGCTGCGCAACCGCGGGGATCCACGTCGCTTTGGTGATGTAGGCCCGTTCCCGCACCCACTCACGCTCCCAGGCGTCCGAAGCAATCCACATCTCTGCGGTCGAACGCATGTGCACGACGGATCGTTCCCAGATTTCCCGAGGAGGCCGGAACTCCTCGTAGTCCGAGTCCGCGACCCACCTGCCGACGCTCGGCATACGCAATCTGTCGAGCGCAGCTTGCACGGGAACGACCTGCGCACCCTCATGACCGGAGAGCGCGGGTGCTCCCTGCAAGGTCAGCAGAAGGAGGAACCGAAGTGCTGACGAACTCATGGTCAATGCGAGCACACGGCGCGCGACACTCCAGGCACCATGCCAGAACCTGTGCTCACGTATTCGTATCGACAGCACCAAGTCGAGAACTCGCGAGTGACAGCCACACCGGCTCCGACTCCAAACGGGAAGACGTTGCCGCTGGTCGTCTCTGAGAAGCACAGACTCTCGCGCTTGCGTGTGTATCGGTAGGCGACAGGCGCGACGGGAGTGATGGCCAGACTGCAGGAACCATCGCCGTCACGACAGTACGCGTCATACCACAGGGCCCAATTGCCGCCTGTCTCCCCGGGGCAGGATTGCTCCGGATTAGGTCTGGGTCTGCACGCGTAGCAGAACTCCCAAACGGGCGCATTGCCCCCGCCGACCTGAAAGCCCTCGACGCACTCCTCATCGTCTCCGAAGAACGGGAAGTCTGGGAGCGACAAACCCGCAGAGGTAACCCACAACGCAGGATGCTCAGAGCTTCCGAACATCTGGGGGCGGACGATGCTCTCCGTCGAAGACTGCGCGACCACCGCCCCACCCTCCTTCACAACCAGTCGGTAGTCACCAGGGCGCTCGCCGCGCAGTGAAACAAGCGCGAAGGCAGCGCCGGCTGGAACGACAACGGTCGGTGTAAGTACGGTGGCGACCCCGGACGGCTGCACGCTAACTTCGAACGTTCGCGCGACGGCCGCAGGAGCCCGAAGCGTCATCAGAACTTCGAATCCACTGTCGCCGACCTGGGCTGGCCCGCGAGGAGACTCGTTCCCGATCCAGATGTCAGGCCAAGTCGTGGAGAAACTCATGACTCCGGCTGCAAGCACACCGGTTAAGTCCCCAGTGCTTTCAGCGCGAATTCTGCGAGTCCACCCAACGGCGAACTCGATGGACGCCCCTCCGTCAGGGAGCATGGGGTACCGACCGAGGACTCCGAACCCACTAGCGACGTGCCCACCCACCGGAAGTTCGATGGTTGCGGCGCAGCGACCTGTCGAACGATCGAGTGACTCCACGAGAACTTCGACTGCGGCCGCCTGTCCGTTCCAGGTGGACTGGGGTTCACCGAGTCCCTCGACAAAGATCGGGCGCCCCTGCGCATCGAGGACACGCCAGAGCACTTGCAAGGGGCGGAGCTGAAAGCCATCGACGCCCACGAGGTCGCTTACGAACTCGATCTCGGCGACGACGTGGCCACGCAGCCCAACGCGAAGCGGGACGGCTCCCGTGGGGTCAATGGATTGCACCACCCCACGTTCGGGAACAAAACGCACATCGCTTGGACCCGCCAAAACAGGTGGCCCGTCGGAAGAGAATGCGCAGCCGTTCCAAGCTGCATGAGCGAGAAGCTCTACAACCGGACCTCGAACGGCGTTCGCCGATGTCAGAAACACTCCGCAGATGATTGCGAGCAAGACCCCGTAGACGGTCATCACCTAGCTCCTCTGGAATGCAGCTGGGAAGCGTAAAGCTGCTCTGTCAGATAGCTCTACGCGCACCGCGACAGCGAGGCGACACGGAATCCTCAGCTTCCGAGAAGCTTCCCAATAGTGGGCCCTGAATCTCAGTTCAGCGCCGCTCGGGGCGCGCAAAAGCATCAGCGAACCAGGCCTTCATGTGCTCCCAACTGCGGCGGTCCGCAGTTTCGTTGTAGTCGACGCCAGGGACACCGAACTTGCCCGCGTTGGGATTGGTGAACGCGTGCACGGCGCCCGGGTAGGAGACGAACTGGTAGTACAGCTTCGCGTCCGACATCTGCTCGTGGAACGCGCGCAACTCGTCGGCGCTCACGAACGTGTCGGCTTGTCCGTGGCAAGCGAGGACAGCGCCCTTGATGCGCGCATTCGTCGACGCGTCGCCGAGCGCCGTGAGCTTGCCAGCGTGGAAGGCCACGACGGCGTCGAGATCGGCGCCGGTGCGCGCGAGTTCGAGCGCCACCGTGCCGCCCATGCAGTAGCCGATCGCCGCCAGGCGCGTCTTGTCGACCTGCACTTGGCTGGTGAGCACATCGAGCCCCGCCTTCGCGCGACCGCGCATCAACTCGGGCGAACCGTAGAGCTCGCCGGCCCACTTCGAAGCCTGCCCCGCGTCCGTCGTCAGCTTGCCTTTGCCGTAGACATCGATCGAGAACGCGACGAAGCCCAGTTCGGCGAGCTTCTTGGCGCGTCCGCGCGCGTAGTCGTTGTTGCCCCACCACTCGGGGCACACGACGATCCCGGGCTGAGGCGTTTTTTCGTTCGCAACGGCGTCATCCCACGCGAGCAAGCCCTCGAGCACGACTTCGCCGTGTTTGTACTCGATCACCTTGGTCTGCACCTCCGCGACGGCGGGCGCACAAACGCAGAAGAGGAACACGGAAGTGAGCAGTTGGCGAAGGTGGAGCATGGCGAGAGATGGGTTGGGGTTGGTGAGGGCGCGAGTGTAGCGCGCAGCGAGTCCCCGCTCGCCTCGCAATCAAGCGCGCCTTCGAGCGAGGTCACGCCGCCTCAGTCACCACATTGCCCGCACTCGCGCCCGCGAGCTCCGACGCTCGTTCGGCAGCGCGCATCGCCACTCGGCCGTCCGCCGCGGTCAAGCTCGACTTCACAGCGTTCGAGCAACGCGCGGCGCAGCCGTCCGCGAGCGCGCTGCACGCGCGACTTGAGTCCAGACACCGAAAGCCCCAGTTCACGCGCGAGTTCGCTTTGCGACGCCCCGCGCACGTCGACACGCTCGAGCAGCGCCCGGTCCTCGGGCGCGAGCCGCGCGAGCAGCGGCGCGAGACAACGCG
The DNA here is from genome assembly GCA_016795325.1 of Planctomycetota bacterium. Taxonomy (GTDB): domain Bacteria; phylum Planctomycetota; class UBA1135; order UBA1135; genus WYBT01. Next base: position 101,389 of record JAEUHY010000059.1, on the reverse strand, counting down.
CGACTTCGGCCGGCGTGCGCGCGCCCTGTGCGTCGGCGGCAACCTCGTCGCCAAGTTCGTCACCTGTTCGAGCGCGCGCACGGTGGAAGTCCGCCAACGCGCGTCTTGCCGTCGCAGCAACCCAGGCGTGGGGCGAAGCGATCGTTGTGCGCGCTCCTTGCGCGACGAGGCGCAGCGCGACCTCCTGCACGACGTCATCCGCGTCCGCCGACGACGGCACGCGCCGGCGAACGAAAGCTCGCAGGCGCGTGAGGAGTTCAGGCTCGATTCGTGCCACAGCGCTCCGAATCTAGCCTTGTTGGCGCGCTGCGGGCGACGGGGTGCAGCACGTGTTCGAGCTCGGGGCGGGCGCGGCGCAGCAGTCGCCGCCGTCGCAACAGCCCGGCTCGCAGCACGCCGAAGCCGAAGGGCTTTGGCCGTGGCCGACCGCATTCGAAACCTGGGGGGTGGTGCACGCGCCGGCGACACACAGCACGACCGTGGGGGCAAGGAAAGTACGCATGGAAATGTCTGCTTTCGTGAGGAACCGTCATGCAGCGCGTCACCGCGACTCGCTGCGTCGCCCCCCTCGACGGAGAAGCGCACGAAAGGACGCACCCAAACTCGAATTTCTCGACCGCCGTGTGGCGGCGCGCCCCAGGCGGCCTTCGCAACAACCGCTCATGCTTGGCCGCGGGCCCGACCGTGCGGTAGCCGCAGCCTCACTACGCGCTCTCAACGAGCCGTCGACGGCGGACACAGCGCCGCGGCCCGCACCAGCCGGCCACGCGCGTCGCGCACCTCGAAATGCACCGCACCAAGCGCGCGCTCGAGCCCCTCGAGCTCGCTGCGGAGTGTGTCGCACTCGCCAGCTAGTTCGCCGCGCTCGATGCGCAGCTCGGCCAGGAGAATCCGCGCCGCCGCGGCCATCCACAGCTCGCGCGAACTTGCGGACTCGCGCTCCAGCGTTTTCACAAGCGCGGCCTCAGCGCTGTGCGCCGCTCCGTCGAGCCGGTCCGCGATCGCAACCACGTACGCCGCCTGCCAACGCGCACCTTCGTCGGGCGCGTCGAGCGAGTTCGCCGCAAGCGCACGCGCCTGCGACCGCGTCGCGGGATCGCGCACGAGCACGTTCGCGTGCGCAACCTCGAGTTTGGCGCGCGACGGCGCATCCACGGGCCCGGCAAACGCGCGCGCACTCTCGAATGCAGCGGCCGCGCGCGCAAAGTCGCCCTCGGCCGTGCGCACCATTCCCAAGCGGTAGTGGAGCTTCACCCACCACGCGTCCGTCGCTCCGAGGCGCTCCTGCAACTGGGGCGCAAGCTCCTCGACGAGCGCCGCCGCCTCCGCAAAGCGCCCCTCGCGCGCCAGCGACGAAGCGAGCCGCTCGACGCCGCTGAGCGTCTTGGAATGCCACGGTCCGAAACAATCGCGCAGGGTGCGGACCAGCGCGTCGAACTCCTCGAGCAGTCCGTCGTGGCGCCCGCAGTCTTGCAGCAACGCGAGCCGCTCCAACCGCATCGTCGCGTAGACCGGATTGTGCGCGCCGTACATCTCGAGCGCCTGCGGCAAGAGCTCGTCGAACAGCGCCAGCCCCTCTTCGACTCGATTCTGCTGCGCCGCGCACAACGCGAGCGTCTGCAGCGCTGCGATGCGCCAAGGATTGGCCACCGAGCGTGTCTCGCGGTCGAGCGCCAGCGCCTCGCGCGCCGTCGCTTCGGCTTCCGGAAGCCGGCCGAGCTGGCGCTGCGCGGAGGCTGTCATCGCCAGCACGGACCAGTGCCGCGCACGATCGGGATCGGGCGCGGCGTCCAGCGCCGCGCGCACTTGGACAAGCAAGTCGAGAGCCTCGCGCGCGTCGCCCGCATCAGTGCGGCACATCGCAAGCAACAGCCGCGCGTTGCCGAGACGCTCGGGATCGGCCTGGGAATCGTGCTCGAGCACGTCGATCGCGCTGCGGAGCAACTCTTCGCTCTGCGAACTCGACGCGAGCCGCGCGGCGGAGGCGAGCAGCACCTTGGCGTACGCCGTACGCGCGTCCCGTTCGCCGTGAAGCTCGACGCGCAGCGCCAGCGCGCGCTCGAGCGGGATCAACGCCCGCTCGTACTCGTCCAAGTTCGTGTAGGACTCTCCGATGCGCTCGAGCAGCCGCGCCTGGAGCTCAGGCTGTCCGGCGAGCTCGCGCTCGACGCGTTCGAGGCCGTAGTCGAGCACGTCCGCGGCGCTGAGTTCGCGCGTTCCGGCCGCATACGGGTCCGACGAGGCGAACAGCTCGACCAGGAACGTCGCGACCTGCTCGGCCTCGCCCGCTTCGAGCCGCGCCCGCGCGCGAGCTTCGCGCTCCGCATCTAGCGCCGCCTCCAAAGCGCCGCTGTGCGCACGCTGCTGGAGGTAAAGCGCGCTCGGCAACACCGTCACGAGCAACACGCCGAGCGCGATGGCCGCGCTCAACGCCGGTCTGCGCGCGATCCAACGCCGCGTGCGGTACGTCGCGCTCGGAGGCCGCACGGAAATGGGCCGCCCCGCGAGCACGTTGCGCAGGTCCGCCGCGAAGTCCTCCATCGTCGCGTAGCGCCGCTCGCGCTCGTGCTGCATGGCGTGCAGGCACACCACTTCCAAATCGCGTGGAACGGCCGCACAACGCGCGCGCAGCGGCGCCGGCCGCCCCTCGAGGATCGCGTTGCGCGTCTGGAGCGAGTCGGCGCGCGCGAACGGCGACTCGAGCGCCAGCAACTCGTACAGCGTCACTCCCAGCGCGTACACATCCGTGCGCGCGTCGATCTCCGCGCTGCGTCCGGCGAGTTGCTCGGGCGCCATGTACAACACCGAACCGAGCGTCGTGCCTTCGCTCGTCATGCGCAGGTTCTCATCGAGCGCAGCGAGGCCGAAATCGAACAGCACCACGCGGCCGTGCGGCGTGACCGCGATGTTCGAAGGTTTGATGTCGCGGTGCAGCACGCCGCGGCCGTGCGCGTGCGCGAGCGCTTCACTGACGCGCAGCGCAATGCGCGCGCAGGCTTCGAACCACGTGCCCTGGAAGAGCGCCTCGTGCGACTCGCCTTCCGCTGCGTCGTCCGCGCTCGCAAGACTCAGCACCGCCGCACGCAGGTCGCTTCCGAGCAACGCCGCCGGCGCGAGCCCCGCGACCTGTTCGAGCACGTGCTCGAGCGTCGCGCCTTCGATCAGCTCCATCGCGAAGTACGGCGCACCCTGCGCTTCGCCGACGGTGTGGATCGTCACGATGCCCGGATGCGCGAGGCGCGCCACGGCCTCCGTCTCGCGCCGAAAACGCTCGCGCGAACGCTCGAAGTACAGGTGCTCGGGGCGGATCAGCTTGAGCGCGACCTTGCGTCCCAGCGGCTCCTGCAGCGCTTCGTACACGACGCCCATGCCGCCGCCGCCGAGCCGCCGCACGAGCCGAAACTCGCCGAGCCGCTCGGGGAACGCCATCGCCGCTGCGTCGCTCGGAAGCAGCTGCATGTCGCGCAGCACCTGCACACGTTCGCGCAGTTCGTCCGCCAGCTCGGGGTGCTCCGCGCACAGGCGCTCGACCACCGCCGCGTCGCCGCTGGTCATGCTCTCGAGCGCATTGAGCAGCAGCTCATCGACGGGATTGACTCCGCCGCGCGTCGTTTCGTCGGAGCTGGACACCGCGCCAGGATAGCCCACCTGCCCGCCGCGCCGGGTACGCTTGGCGTCACCGCCGGGAGCACGATGAGCCCCTCGAACACGACGCGCGGCGATGAATCGAACGGTCCGCCGCTCGAGGAGTTGCTCGAACGCCACCTGACCGACCTCAACCACTACGTGCAGCGCAACATGGGGCGTGCGCTGGCGGAGCGCGAGTCGTGCGCGGACCTGGTGCAGTCGATCTGCCGCGAGGTGCTCCAGTCGCGCGGCGCCTTCAAGTACGCCGGCGACGCCGCTTTTCGTCGCTGGCTGCTGCAGGTCGCGCTGCACAAGCTCATCGACCGCCGCGGCTTCTACGGCGCGCTGCGGCGCGAGAACCACAAACGCATCGCCGACCTTTCGTCGGTCTGGCAAGTCGAAGAGCTCGCCAAGCTCGCGCGCACGCTCGGCTCGCCCAGCGGCGAGGCGATTCTGCGCGAGGACCTGCACCGGCTCGCCGCGGCGCTCGAGCAGCTCGGGGAAACCGACCGCACGATCATCCGCCTGATCCACATCGACGGCCTGACGCACGTCGACGTCAGCCAGCGCCTGAACTGCACGATCCAGCAGTCGCGCAGCCGTTTGTTCCGGGCCCTGGTGCGGCTTTCGAGCCTCCTGCGCGACGCCAAATAGGCGGTTTCGCGGCCTGCGGAGGCCGATCCGTGGCCCGGCGGAGGGCGCCGTGCCTCGCGGCGCAGAAATTCCGCGGAATCGCGCGAACGCGGGCGAGCGAGCTTGGCTTGGTGGAAGTGCTGCGCAGCTCTCCGCCTCGCCCCCGGGCGGATTTCGCGGGTGCAGCGCTCTCCCGTGTCCATCCTCCCTTTGAGCTCAAGCACCATGCACTCTCGGATCTCCCTCGCGGCCGCCGTCCTCGTCGCCGCGACCCTGCCGCTCCAGGCGCAAATCACCTTCACCGGCCTGGGAACCGCGGTCCCGAACCTGCGCGTCGAAGACGTGTCGTCGGACGGAAGCGCGATCGTCGCGGCGGACTTCAACCAGGCCTACCTGTGGACGAGCGCGAATCCGACCTGGACGCCGATCCCGGGGACGAACGGCGTGTACAGCAGCTACGACGTCGCGAACGGCGGAGCGTTCGTGTGCGCGACGTTGCCCGATCCGGCGAACTCGAACTTCGACACCGCGGCGCGTTGGGACGCGAGCACCGGCACGTGGACCTTCCTGCCCGGCCTCGTGACCGCGAGCGGCACGTCCTACTCGAGCGCCTACGACATCAGCGCGAACGGCTCGGTCGTCGTCGGACTCGGCTGGATCACGCCGCAGCGCGCGCACGCCTTCCGCTGGGATGCGAGCACGGGCCAGACCACGGACCTGGGCGCGATCGCTTCGATCAGCAGCAGCCGCCCGAACGCGGTCTCCGCGGACGGCTCCGTCGCCGTCGGTTGGGACGAGGACGACGTCACCGGAACTTGGCGCGCCGCGCGCTGGGTCGGCACGAACGAGAGCCTGCTCGGCAGCCTGGATCCGAACGATCCGATCAACGGTTGGAGCGAGTGCTACGCCGTGTCCTCCAACGGCCAGTTCATCGCTGGCGAGTCGGGCACGGGTCTGTCGACGCCGTCGTTCTGGCCCGAGCAGCACGGCTTCCGTTGGGACGCGGCGAACGGGCTGATCGACATCGGCACCACGCCGGTCGATCCGTTCGGCTGGGGCACGCACTCGACGATCCCCACGGCGATCAGCGACGACGGCCGCACGATCGTCGGCTTCGCGGGTGTCGCGGCTTTCGGCCCCGGCGCCATCCGTCCGAGCTTCATCTGGCGCGAAGGCAGCGGTCTCAGCGAACTGCAGCCGTGGGTCGTCGCCATGGGCGCGAGCGCGGCCGCGAACTGGATCTTCGAGTACACCGCCGGCATGTCCGCCGACGGCCGCGTGATCGTCGGCCACGGCTACAACGCCTCGTTCCAGAGCGAAGTGTGGCGCATCGAGCTGCCGCCGATCGCGAGCACGTACTGCACCGGGAAATCCAACTCGCTGGGTTGCGTTCCGTCGATCAACTCGAGCGGCGTCGCCAGCGCTTCGTCGGTGCTGCCGTTCAACGTCGGCGCGACGAACGTGCTCAACAACAAGTCGGGCCTGCTGTACTTCGGTACAGCTCCGCTCAACGCGCCGTTCCAGGGCGGCCTCAAGTGCGTCGCGGAACCCTCACGTCGCACCACGCCGCAGAATTCGCTCGGCGCGCCGAGCGGCAACAGCTGCACGGGCGCGTACTCGATCGAGCTCAACGCGCTGATCCAGAGCAGCTTCGATCCGATGCTCAGCGTCGGCGCGACGATCCGCGCGCAGTACTGGATGCGTGACCCGGCGAGCCCGAGCACGACCGGCCTCACGAACGGACTCGCTTTCACGATCTTCCCCTGACGCGCTGAGCGTTGCGTACTTCCGCGCGCGGCCGAGGACTGCGTCGACCACACTCGACCGACTTCAGCCGCGCGCGCTTCTTTTCGTGATCCCTCGCGCCGCACACCGACCGCCATGCTGAACCGCTCCTTCGTTTCGCTGCTCGCCCTCGCTGCAACCGCCACAGCCCAAAACATCGCGCTGGTGAGCGTCGGCGCCGGCGGCGCACAAGCTGATCAAGCTTGCCAGGAAGCCTGGTGCTCCGCTGATGGTCAGCGCGTCGCGTTCCAGTCGGCGGCCTCGAACCTCGTGGCCGGCGACACCAACAACGCCGACGACATCTTCGTGCGGGACTTGGCGAGCGGCGTCACGACGCGCGTGAGCGTCGCGACGGGCGGCGCCGAGGCCGACGGATACTGCTCGTCCCCACGCATCAGCGCCGACGGGCGTTTCGTGGCATTCCTCAGCGGCGCGACGAACCTCGTGCCCGGCGACACGAACGGCGCTCCCGACGTGTTCGTGCACGACACGCAGAGCGGCGTGACGACGCGCGTGAGCGTCTCGACGAGCGGCGCCCAGGCGAATGGCTTGGCGTATGCGCCCTCGATCTCGGGCGACGGGCGCTACATCGCGTTCCACAGCGCGGCCACGAACCTCGTGAGCGGCGACACGAACAACTCCTGGGACGTGTTCGTGCACGACCGGGCGAGCGGCCAGACCACACGCGTCAGCCTCACGCCCAGCGGCGCCCAGGCGTCGGGACACTGCGCGCAACCCGCGCTGTCCGCCGACGGGCGTTTCGTCGCCTTCCACAGCAACGCGCTCAACCTCGTCGCCGGCGACACCAACGGCGTGTGGGACATCTTCGTGCGCGATCTGCAGAGCGGCGCGACGCAGCGCGTGAGCATCGACAGCGCCGGAGTGCAGGGCAACGGCAACTGCGCCGAGGCCTCGCTCTCCGCCGACGGCCGTTTCGTGGCCTTCCAGAGCGCGGCGACGAACCTCGTCGCGAACGATACCAACGCGCGCGACGACATCTTCGTGCACGACCGCAGCACGGGCCTGACGCGGCGCGCCAGCGTGAGCGCGAGCGGCGTCGAGAGCTCCGGAGCGTGCAAGAACGCGCGCATGTCGGGCAACGGCCGCGCGATCGCGTTCGTGTCGCAGGCGCTCAACCTCGACCCGCTCGACACGAACACGGACTGGGACGTCTACGTGCACGACCTGGTCGCGAACACCACCGAAGTGCTCAGCATCGGCCCGTCGGGCTCGTTGGGCGGCGCCTCGAGCCACTGGCCGTCGATCTCGTTCGGGGCGGAGCGCGTGGCGTTCATGAGCTACGCCGCAGACCTCGTCGCGGGCGACCTCAACAACAACCCCGACGTGTTCGTGAGCACACGTCCGACGCCGCCGCCGAGCAGCTACTGCAGCGCGTCGACGACGAGCAGCGGCTGCACCGCGGCGCTCATCAGCTCGGGCGCGCCGAGCGCGAGCTCGGGCGCGAGCTTCGTGCTCTCGCTGGCTCAGATCGAAGGCCTGCGTTCGGCGCGCATCGTGTACGGCCGCAGCGGGCCGCTCGCGACGCCGTGGGCTGCGGGCAGCGCGAGCACCTTGTGCGTGCGGCCTCCGCTGCAACGCGGCACGCTGGTCAACACCGGCGGCGCCTCGGGCGCCTGCAACGGCGCGCTCAACTTCGACTTCACGGGCTTCCTCGCGAGCCACCCCTTCGCGCTCGGCAGCCCGCTCACTCCAGGCGACACCTTCTGGGCGCAGGCCTGGATCCAGGAACCCGGAGCGCCGAAGGGCAGCCAACTGTCGAGTGCGGTGACGTTTGTCATCGCGCCCTGAATCCGCCATGAATCGGCGCTGAGTCCGCACTGACTCGCGCAGAGTCAGCTGCAACGGCGCGGATCGTCGCTGTCGACGAGCGTGCTCGTGGCGAATGCTCGCCCGCGCGCGCGAGACCGGCACAGCTCGTCGACCGGCGCTGCGCTCACGCCCGAGCGCTCGCTGCTCAGGGCGCCCGCGAGGCGTTACGGTGCGAGCGTGAGTTGCAGTCCGCTCGAGGCATTCTTCCCGCCCAGGCAAGGCTGCGCGAAGGTCGGCTCGCGGTGGAACACTTGGAACGACCAGGTCTGGCCGGCCACCCATGCGGTGCTGACGCCCAGTCCAGGGCCGAAGCGCGACCGGTTCGCGTAAGCGCTGGCCACACCGAGTCGGCGCGGCGACGCCAAGCAAATCAGGCCGCCGCCGAAGGGTGCGGCGGGTAGCGCAACCGTGCTGGCGAAGAGCACGGAGACGCTGGGCGTGCCGTGTACTTCGAGGACCAGGTCGTCGGCAGCCGCACTCGCGCTGCCCACGGCGACGATCCAACTGCCCTGCCCGAAGGTGTTCAGGCAACCGAGTTGGTCACCAGGCGCCGATGCGTTCGCACACGGGCAGGCGCCGGCGGTTCCGTCTCCGACGCAGAATCGGACGCCGAGCTGGGCGACAGGCAACGTGAAGAGCGATACGGATCCTGACGACGGTCCGTTCAAGCTCGAGACCGGCGCACCGAGCCAGACCTCGCCGCCTTCGAGCGCGACACTACCGCCCAGGCCTCCTGCGGTCGTCGTCCTCGAAGTGATGAGCTTGGCGGTTTGGCGCCAGATTCCCGCGACGCGTTCGAAGACATAGCCAGCGCCCACGGACGAAGGTCCGTCGACATACCACGGCGCCCCGACCGCGAGCACGTCGCCGTCGAGGTCGATCGCGTACCCAAAGAGCTCGGCCGGCGCGGCGTCGTTGGCGTCGAGAGTCTGCACGTGCGTCCACACACCCGCAGTTTCCGCGTAGATCTCAACTCGCCCGCCCGTCGTCGGCGCGCCTCCCATCGACGGCCCCTTCGGCATACCGGCCACCAGCGTCGATCCCTCGAGAGCGACGTCGAAACCGAACTTCACTCCCGCCACCGCCACTGGAGAGTCGATGCGTTGCACTTCCGACCACGCGCTGCCGGAGCGCTGGAACACATAGATCGCGCCCGGCGAGTTTCCCGTGCCGAACGAAAGCTGCGGTCGGCCGACCGCGAGACGATCGCCGTCGAGCGACACCGACTCCCCGAAGGCTTGGCTCGATGCGGAAGCGGAACCTGTGAGGCGCGCCTCTTCGGTCCACACGCCAGCGATGCGCCGGAACACATGCACCGCCCCGGACGGAGACGTCGCACAGCACGCATACGTCGCGCCAGCCGCGATCGTGTCGCCATCCAGCGCGACGGAGCGACCGAGGTTGCGATTGAAGCTGACCGCGCTGCCCTTGAGCTTTGCTGTTTGCGACCACACGCCGCCCGTGCGTTCGAACACGTAGACCGCACCGGATTGGTATTGAAGCTCGTGATCCCACGACGAGCCGACGACCAAACGGTCGCCCTCGAGCGCCAGCGACTCGCCGAAGCGGTACTGCGACGAAGGGAACTGCGGCGCGATCTTCTGTTGGAGCACCCAATTGGATCCGCTGCGGACATAGATGTAGACCGAGCCGCCCTGGTTCGTGCTCGTCCAATCGATCCACGCACCCACCGCGAGTGTGTCGCCGCTGCGAGCGACGCTTTTTCCGTACTCGTCCTGGCTCAGGCCGTCGAACGCGCCGAGAGACAGCGTCTCGCCGCCTGCGAGGATCTGCGCTGTTGCGCTCGAAGAGAGGAAGGCGAGCGCGACGGACACGACGAGGGATCGCATGGAACCGAACATGGACACGTCCTGTGTGTTGAGGCCAGGTTGATTGCGCTGACGAGCTTCGAGCCGCGCGCGGTGAACGCGGTCGGCACGAGGACAGCCTCAGCGTTCCCCGGGAGTGCGCCGCGCGCGGCGGCCCAGGCAACGATCTGACGGCGATCCGACGACCAGCTTAGAGCGATTTTGCGGCGCCACGCGGCCAAGTGCGAGAGATGCCGATGTCGCCTGACTGTCCAATCGGACAGGCAGGCTCGGTTTTCGGCAGGCGACGAGTTGGGCGGCGGCCTGGATGCTAGGCGGGCTCGCGGTGGTGACCCCGCCGCGAGCTCGCCGCAACTCGAAGGCGCAGGAAGGGTGTCCTGGCGCTACGTCCAGCACGTGCGCGGCGTCGCACGCCAAGCTCGGGGAGGCGCTTGACGGGTAGGACTCGCGCGGTGAACCTCGTTCCGCGCTCGTCGGCCAAAAGACTCCGGTGGAACGCCTCCGCGTGAAGTCGCCATCCTCCCGGCCTCCGCCGACAGCGAAAAAGCGCATGGACGCCTCGCAGCACGCTCCCATCCCGTCCGACGCACGAACTGCTAGCAGTTCGGAAGCCCTCGCGCCCGAGTCCTCGCCTGACGACGCAAATTCGATCACGGCGAAGCAGGAGCGAAGGCGCAAGATCGGGCGATTTGCGGGCGGTTGTTTCGCGGCGCTCACCACGGTCACGTTAGCAGCCGGGCTCTACATCAACGCGTTCCACCTTCACCTCGGGTTCCCGGCTCTTGCCGCGCTACTTGGTCTGTGTGCTTTGCCGTTGATGTTCATCTCCGGTGTCACGTGGGCGGCGCTCGGACTTCGCGCTTCCGACAGGGGTGCTGGCTACGCCCTGGTATTGAGCGCCTGCGCGGCCTACGTCGCGATGGCGCAGCAGCATGTTGGAATGCGACTCGCCGCGCTTGTCTCGCGCCCCGCACTGGCCGACCTCGCCGAGCGCGTGCGCTCGGGTAAGCCCGTCCGTTGGCCGACCCGCGCGGGTCTCTTTGTCGTGGTTGGAATCAGGACACAAGGCCCGATCGTGGCGCTCGTGATCAAGGACGAGTGGAGTGGCGACTCCGCGCTGGTGCACTTTCCGGAGGGCTCGCCAAGTGACGCCGAGATCACTCGCTTGGGGAAGCGCGCCTTCTACGGACCGATGTACAACCTGAACTGGAACATCGGGTTGGGCGGCGGCTGGCGCTACCAGGACGAGGACTGACGTCCCGCCGAGCAGCGACCAACTCACCGCCTCGAATCCGCGCGCGCCCCGCGCAACGCCCTACTTGAGGATGTTGCGCGCGATGATCAAGCGCTGCACTTCGCTCGTGCCTTCGCCGATCACGCACAACTTGGCGTCGCGCCACATGCGCTCGACCGGATACTCGCGGCTGTAACCCATGCCGCCGTAGATCTGGATCGCGTCGTAGGACACGCGCATCGAGCACTCCGACGCCATGAGCTTGGCCATCGCCGCTTCCTTCGAGTACGGCAGGCCCAGATCCTTGAGGCGCGCGGCGTGGTAGACGAGGTGACGCGAGGCTTCGATGTCGAGCGCCATGTTGGCGAGCTTGAACTGCACCGCCTGCAGGTCGGCGAGCGTGCCGTTGAAGGCCTCACGCTCCTTGGCGTACTTGAGCGCGCACTCGTAGGCGCCTTCCGCGATGCCCAAGCTGAGCGCACCGATCGAGATGCGCCCGCCGTCGAGCGTCTTCATGAAGGTCTTGAAGCCTTCGCCCGTCGGCCCGAGCAGGTGGTCCTTGGGGATGCGCGCGTCTTGGAAGACGAGGCTCGCCCAGTCGGAGCCGCGCATGCCGAGCTTGGTCTCGCCCGGCTCGATGTGAAAGCCGTCGATGCCCTTGGGCACGACGAAGGCGCTGATGCCCTTGGCGCCGATGCCCGGCGTCGTGACGGCCGTCACGATGAACGAGCCGGCGTAGTTCGCGTTCGTGCAGAAGCACTTGCGGCCGTTGAGGCGCCAAGTCGAACCTTCGTCGATGGCGGTGGTCTGCGTGCCGCCCGAATCGGAGCCCGCGCCCGGCTCGGTCAAGCCGTAGGCGCCCATGTACTCGCCCGCGATGAGCTTGGGCACGTACTGGGGCTTCAAGTGATTGCCGAAGGCGTAGATCGGCCACGTGCCGAGCGACACGTGCGCCGCAAGCGTGAGGCCCGTCGAGCCGCACACCTTCGCGATCTCTTCGACCGCGAGGCAGTACGAGAGCGTGTCGCCGCCCGAGCCGCCGACGTCCTCACTGAAGGGAATGCCGGGCAGGCCGAGCTCGACGATCTTCTTCCAGGTCTCGACCGGGAAGCGGTGGTTCTCGTCGATCTCGTGCGCGAGCGGCGCGACTTCCGTGCGCGCGAAGTCGCGCACCATGTCGCGGATCATGAGCTGCTGCTCGGTCAGGTCGAGTCCGTGCTTGACGTCGGGGAGCGTGATCATTGCGTTCAGCTTCGTGTTAGTGCGGTCTTCGTTGAGTTCGTCGTCGGTGTCTTCGTCAAGCGCAGAATCAATACTCGATCTTCCAGCCCGCCGTGCGGCGCGCCTTCTCGCCGCGCGGCGCCTCGGGGCGCACAGTGCGGTCTTCGTCGCTGTCCTCGTCGGGCGAGTAGAAGTCCTGGCTGCGGCCCGCGCCGACCCATTCGATCAGCGCGGCGCGCGAGAACTTCCACTCGCGGCCGATCTTGCGCGCCGGAATGTTCTGGGTGTGGAGCACCTTGTTGAAGGTCTTGACGCTCACGCCGAGCAACTCGGCGGCTTCGTCGATCGTGAGAATGTCGCGCGGCGCACTGGCGGGCGCGGAACCGTTGAGCTCGCTCACTGCGCGGCTCCTTCCTTCTGCCAGCGCGCCTCCATCTGCGCGGTGATCCACTTGGCGATCTCCTCGGTCGGCGTGCCGGGCCCGAAGAGTTTGGTGTAGCCCGAGGCCTCGAGCGCCTTCATGTCGTCCTGCGGGATGATCCCGCCGCCGGTCAGCAGCACGTTGCCCAGGCCGCGCTTCTCGAGCGCCGCGCGCACGCGCGGGAACAGCGCCATGTGCGCACCCGAGAGGATCGACAGGCCGACCACGTCGACGTCCTCTTGCGCGGCGACTTCCGCGATCGCCTCGGGCGTCTGGTGCAGGCCGGTGTAGATCACCTCCATGCCGAAATCGCGCAACGCGCTCGCGACGGTCTTGGCGCCGCGGTCGTGGCCGTCGAGGCCGGGCTTGCCGATGAGGACGCGGATCTTGCGTTGCATGGTTGCCGAGGAGTTCTGGAGGGACGAGAGAGGACGGGGCGAGCCGCGCCGGGCTCAGAGCTTTTTCCACAGCGCCGTGAGGCCCTGCTTGGCGACCCAGCCGGTCGCGAGACAACACGCGCCGACGACGACCGCCCACAGGCCGCCGCGCGGCAGGTGCAGTTGGCCGACGTCGAGCCCGCGGATCACGTAGTCGACGCCCACCACGACCGTGACCAGCGAGGGCACGATCAAGAGCAGCGCGACGAGCTTGTACGCGGCGAGGTTGGAGCTGCGGGCCATGCTCAGCTCAGCAGCTTTCCGCGCGCGTCGCGCAGGCCGAGCTCACACTCGATCGAGTAGCAGCGAGCCCAGGCCAACCCACAGACGACGGCGACGGGAGCGGACAACATCGCGGCTTCGGTCCATGGGACAACGACGCCGGACGACGCCGCGTTCGCGCATGTCATGAGCGCGAGCGCGGACAACAAGCCGCCGAATCCGTCGAGCAGGCTGCGCGTGCCACGGCGATCGAGCCAGCGCGGAGTGGCGCGCACGAGCACGATCCACGAGGCGATGGCGAGGAACACCAAGACGCCATGGATCGACTCAGCGCCGCGGAGCAGCATCCACAGCACGAGCCCGAGCCACGCGTAGTACGCGGCGACGTAGTCCCAGCGCCGTCTCACAGGATCTTGGGCTCCTTGTAGACGCCGAACTCCGCGCGCAGCACGTCGGCGATCTCGCCCAGCGTGCAGTAGGCGTGCGCCGCCGCGACGAAGCGCTCGAGCAGGTTGTCCTTCGAGCGGCAGGCGTCGCGGATCGCGTCCAGCTCGCGCCTGCAGCGCGCGTTGTCGCGGCGCTTGCGCAGCGCGGCGAGGCGCTCGTGCTGCTCGCGCTCGACCGACGCGTCGATGCGCAGGATGTCGATCGTCGGGCCCTTCTCGTCCTCGGTGTAGCAGTTGACGCCGACGACCTTCTTCGAGCCGCGCTCGACGGCCGCCTGGTAGGCGATGGCCGAGCGGTGGATCTCGCGCTGGATGAAGCCGGAGTCGATGCACGGCACGATGCCGCCGCGGCGGTCGATCTCGGCGAAGTAGCGCTCGGCCTCGGCCTCGAGCTTGTTCGTGAGCGCCTCGACGAAGTAGCTGCCGCCGAGCGGGTCGGCGACGTGCGCGACCTCGATCTCCTCCGAGATGATCTGCTGCGTGCGCAGCGCGATCTTGACGGCCTTTTCCGTCGGCAGCGCGAAGGTCTCGTCCATCGAGTTGGTGTGCAGCGACTGCGTGCCGCCGAGCACCGCCGCGAGCGCCTGGAACGCGACGCGCACGATGTTGTTCTCGGGCTGCTGCGCCGTCAGCGACACGCCCGCGGTCTGCGTGTGGAAGCGCACCATCCACGAGCGCGGATCCTTCGCGCCGAACACGTCGCGCATCTTGCGCGCCCAGATGCGGCGCGCGGCGCGGAACTTCGCGATCTCCTCGAAGAAGTCGAGGTGGCTGTCGAAGAAGAACGACAGGCGCGGCGCGAAGTCGTCGATGTCGAGCCCGGCCGCGAGCCCTCGCTTCACGTACTCCATGCCGTTGGCGAGCGTGAAGGCGAGTTCCTGCGCCGCGGTCGAGCCCGCTTCGCGGATGTGGTAGCCCGAAATCGAGATCGTGTTCCACTGCGGCACGCGCGCGCTGCAGTAGCCCATCACGTCCGTGATCATGCGCAGCGCCGGTTCGGGCGGCACGAGCCAAGCGTGCTGCGCCTGGAACTCCTTCAAGATGTCGTTCTGAACCGTGCCCCGCAGCAGCTTCGGGTCAACGCCTTGGTTCTCGCCGCAGGCGATGTAGAACGCGAGCAGGATCGGCGCCGGCCCGTTGATCGTCATCGAGGTCGACACATCCGCCATCGGGATGCCGGCCATCAACGTCTCCATGTCCTCGAGCGAGCTGATCGCCACGCCGACCTGACCGACCTCCCCGATGGCGTGCTCGTGGTCCGAGTCGTAGCCCATCAACGTCGGAAAATCGAAGGCCGTCGAGAGCCCGGTCTGTCCGTGCGCGAGCAGGAACTTGAAGCGCTCGTTGGTCTGCTTCGCCGAGCCGAAGCCCGCGAACTGGCGCATGGTCCACAGGCGCCCGCGGTACATCGTCGGATGCACGCCGCGCGTGTACGGGAACTGGCCGGGATAGGACAGGTCGCGCTCGGGGTCGAGGTCCGCGATCACGTCCGGGCCGTACAGCGGCTCGAGCGCGCCGCCCGAGAGCGTCGTGAAGTTCGCAGCGCGCTTCTTCGCCGCGTCGAACTCGCTCCGCCAGAGGGCTTGGCCGTCGAGCGCCTGCACACGCTGCTGCGAATCGTGAAGACTCATGGCGGGAAAAGACTTAGCGACCTTGGTTGGCGGACGGCGCGCGCAGACCCTGCACGCAGGCCAGGAGTTCGGAGAGTAACGCGGCGGAGATGGCGTGGGGCGAAGCGCCGGCCGTTAGCTCGCGCGCGACACGTTCGCGCACGCCGCCAGCCCCCCACAGCGCGTCCGTGAGGCTCTCAGACACCGCGTGGCGCACCTGTTCGAGCCGTTTCGCGCGCCGCGCGGCGTCGAGCCCCTTGGCCTCGAGGTGCGCGCGGTGCTGCTCGACGGCCTCGAGCACGCCGTCGACGCCCGACTGCGTCCCCGCGCTCGCCGCGACCACGGGCACATGCCACTCGCGCTTGGTGAAGCGGACGTGCGTCGCTTCGATGAGATCGTTGAGCAGCCGATCCGAGCCCGGCTGATCGGCCTTGTTCACCACGAGCACGTCGGCGACCTCGAGCAATCCGGCCTTCATGGCCTGGATCGAATCGCCGGCGCCGGGGCACAACACGACAACCACCGTGTCGGCCGCGTCGAGCACGTCGTACTCGGCCTGGCCGACGCCGACCGTCTCGAGCAGCACGCGGTCGAAGCCGAACGCGTCGAGCACGTCACACGCGCTCGCCGACGCGCGCGACAAACCGCCGTGGCTGCCGCGCGACGCCATCGAGCGGATGAACACGCCCGGATCGAGCGTGCGCTCGTCCATGCGGATGCGGTCGCCGAGCAACGCGCCGCCGGTGAACGGGCTCGACGGATCGACCGCGACGATGCCGACCGTCTTGCCGTCCTTGCGCAAGAGGCGCGCCGCTTCGTTGACGAGCGTCGACTTGCCCGCGCCCGGCGGCCCGGTGATGCCGATGCGCCACGCGCGACCGACGCGCGACCACACGGCCGCGAGCTCGCGCGCAAAACGCGGGTCGGCGTTCTCGGCCCAGGTGATGAGCCGCGCGAGCGCCGCACGATCGCCCTGCAGCAGGCGTTCGGACAGGCTCGCGGCGGCGTTCACGGATCGAGGCTCGAACGAGGGCTGTGACGGGATGGAATCAGGCGAGCACAGCGCGGGCGATCACCAAGCGCTGGATGTCCGTCGCGCCTTCGTAGATCTCGGTGATGCGCGCGTCGCGGAACAGCCGCTCGGCGATGAAGTGGTCGGTGTAGCCCGCGCCGCCGTGGATCTGCAGGCACTCGTCGGCGCAGAAGTTCGCCGTCTGCGACGCGAACAGCTTGGCCTCGGCCGCCTGACGTCCGCAGGGCTCGTTCGCATCGCGCAGCCAAGCCGCCTTCTGCACGAGCATGCGCGCCGCGTCGATCTTGGTCTGCATGTCGGCGATCTTGTGCTGGATCGCCTGGAAGTGCGCGATCGGCTTGCCGAACTGCACGCGCACCTTGGCGTACTTGATCGCTTCTTCGAGGCAGGCCTGCGCGATGCCGACCGACTGCGCCGCGATGCCGATGCGGCCGCCGTCGAGCGTGTCCATCGCGATCGGGAAGCCGCGGTCGAGCTGCCCGAGCATGTTCTTCGCCGGCACGCGGCAGTTGTCGAACTCCAGCTCGACCGCGGGCGAGCCGCGGATGCCGCACTTCATCTCCTTCTTGCCGACCTTGAGGCCCGGCGTGCCGGCCGGCACGAGGAACGCGCTCACGCCCTTGGCCTTGGGCACGTCGGGATTGGTGCGCACGTACACGAGCACGAGCCCGGCCATCGAACCGGTCGTGACCCAGATCTTCGTGCCGTTGATGACGTAGTGGTCGCCGTCCTTCACGCCGCGCGTGACCATCGCCGCCGCGTCGGAGCCCGAACCGGGCTCGGTCAGCGCGTAGGCGCCCAGGCACTCGCCCGTCGCGAGCTTGGGCAGCCAGGTCTTCTTCTGCTCTTCGGTGCCCCACTTGTTGATCGGCGAGCACAGCAGGCTGTTGTGCACGCTGACCGTCACGCCCGTCGCCGCGCAGCCGCGGTTGAGCTCCTCGAGCACGATCGAGAGCGCGAGGTTGCCCATCCCGGCGCCGCCGTACTGCTCGGGAATCGTCAGGCCCCAAAAGCCCAACTCGCCGATCTTGGCCAGCACTTCCGGCTCGATGTGCGCTTCGCGGTCGTGCTTGGTCGCGCGCGGGATGAGCTCGCGCTCAGCGAAATCGCGGGCCGTGTCGCGGACGAGGGTGAGTTCTTCGGAGAGGTCGAACATGGTGAGGCGGGGTCGAGTGCGGCGGACGGGCGCGATGACGGGCGCGGAGGCGACGGCGAAAGGTGTCGGTCAAACCGACGGTCACGGGTCGGAACGATCCGTAGTCGTATCGTCGTACCGACGATCAGTAGTCGTAGAAGCCCTTCTTCGACTTACGACCGAGACGGCCCGCAGCGACCATGCGCTTGAGCAGCGGGCACGGCCGGTACTTGGGATCGCCCAGGCCGTCGTGGAGCACGTTCAGGATGTCGAGGCACACGTCCAAACCGATCAGGTCCGCCAGCGCCAGCGGGCCCATCGGGTGGTTCATGCCGAGCTTCATCACCGTGTCGATGCCTTCGCGCGTGCTCACGCCTTCCATCAGGCAGTACACGGCCTCGTTGATCATCGGCATCAACACGCGGTTCGACACGAAGCCGGGGTAGTCGTTCGCTTCGACCGGCGTCTTGCCCAGCGCGCTCGAGCACTCGACCACCGTTTTGGTCGTCGCGTCGCTCGTCTCCTGGCCGCGGATCACCTCGACCAGCTTCATCAGCGGCACCGGGTTCATGAAGTGCATCCCGATCACCTTGTCGGGGCGCTTGGTCGTCGAAGCGATCTTCGTGATCGAGATCGACGAGGTGTTCGTCGCGAGGATGCAGCTCGCATCCGTGACGCGGTCGAGCTCGCCGAACACCTTGGCTTTCACGTCCTCGCGCTCGACCACCGCCTCGACGACGAGCTGGCAGTGCTGCGCCTCGGCGAGCGTGCTCTTGCCCAGCACGCGCCCGAAGGCCGCGTCCGCGTCCTCCTTCGTCATCGTTCCCTTCGAGGCGAACTTGTCGAGGCTCGCGCGGATGTTCGCGAGGCCCTTCTCGAGCGACTTCGCGTCGATGTCGATCAGCGTGACCTGGCTGCCGTGCTGCGCGAAGGTCTGGGCGATGCCGTTGCCCATCGTGCCCGCGCCGACGACGGCGACTCGTTCGAAGTAAGCCATGACTAGAGCGCCTCCACAGCCATCGAAACCGCGTTGCCGCCGCCCAGGCACAGCGAAGCCATGCCGGTGCGCGCGTTGCGCTGGCGCATCGCGTAGAGCAGCGTCGTCAGGACGCGGCAACCGCTCGCGCCGATCGGGTGGCCCAGCGCCACCGCGCCGCCGTTGACGTTGACCTTCGCCGGGTCGAGCTCGAGCACGCGCATCAGCGCGACGGCCGCGACCGAGAAGGCTTCGTTGATCTCGTGCAGGTCGAACTCGCTGGGCTTTTTGCCGACCTTCGCGGCCACGCCATTGATCGACACTTCCGGCGCCATCATCACCCACTCCGGCGCGCAGCCGCCCGTGCCGTACGCGACCACGCGCGCCAGCGGCTTGACGCCCAGGGCCTTGGCCTTGTCGGCGCTCATCACGACCACCGCCGAGGCGCCGTCGTTGATCGATGACGCGTTCGCCGCCGTCACCGTGCCGCCGTTCGGCTGGAAGGCCGGCTTGAGCTTGGCGATCGACTCCGCCGTCGTGTCGCCGCGCACCGTTTCGTCAGTGTTGAACTGGATCGGATCGCCCTTGCGCTGCGCCAGCGCAACCGTGAAGCGCTCGTCGTTGAAGCGCCCGGCCTTCTCGGCCTCGCCCGCGCGGCGGTGGCTCGTCGCCGCGAACTCGTCCTGCTGCTGGCGCGTGATGCCGTACTTCTCGGCCACCTTCTCGCCGGTCATGCCCATGTGGAAGTCGTTGTAGATGTCCCACAACCCGTCCCACACCATCGAGTCGATCAGCTTGCCGTGGCCCAGCCGCACGCCCGCGCGCGCTTCGGGCAGGAGGTACGGCGCGTTGGTCATGCTCTCCATGCCGCCCGCCACGATCAGGTCGGCGTCGCCGGCGCGGATCGCCTGGGCGGCGAGCATCACGCTCTTGAGGCCCGAGCCGCACACCTTGTTGACCGTGAACGAGCCCACGCTGTCGGGGATGCCGGCCTTGCGCGCCGCCTGGCGGGCGGGGTTTTGGCCCAGCCCGGCCTGGAGCACGTTGCCCATGATCACTTCCTGGACCTGATCGGCCTTCACGCCGGCGCGGCGCAGGGCCTCGGCGATGGCCAGCGCGCCCAGGTCGGGCGCGCGCAGGGCGGAGAAAGCGCCTTGGAACTTGGCGATCGGGGTCCGGCAGGCGCCGGCGAGGACGACTTCTTTCACGGGGCGGTCCAGCGGTGGGGTCGGGCGGCGGGGTGCAAAGCTCACGCGCGGCGCGCCGGGCGCGCTGCGCGAGGGCGCCGGCGGGGCCCGGGGACGGCGTCGGGGCGACCCCTCCGCCGACCTTCGGAAGGCCGGTGCGCAATCCGCACACTGTAGCCACGGGCGGCGCGGGTCGGCTAGCCCTGCGCTCGGGCCCGCTGCGAGCTAACGGCGTCTTATCCGGCCTTCACGTGGGGCGTACGCGGGGGGCCGCTGGGTCTATGGCTGCGTCCGGGAACCGCGCGCGGGTGCTGCTGGAGGCTCGTTCGTCGATCTCGCACTCCGCCCCTACCGGCGAGAACCTGCTTCGAGCTCAGCGCGACCGGTCGCTGAGCGAATTGGAGCACCACGACAAGCGCCAGTCTCGGTCGACGGACAAGCGCTGAGGGAGCGCGTCGCGCACATTTGGGGCAGCGCCACGACGAGCGCGGGCCGAAAACGCGGAGGCTGACGACATGCACACACGAAGAACGCAATCGCTCACGCCGAAGTTCGCGTGGCTTGCCGCGGCGGCGTTACTCCACTGCTCGTGCGGGGCGCGCACTCGCGCGGCGGAGCCGAGCGCGGTCGCTGACAGCGGCGTCGATGTGGCCGAGCCCGTGGCGCTCGAATCGAAACCGACGCCTCAGCCCACGAAAGCAAGAGAGGTTGTCGCGCGCGTCGTGGGAACGATGAGCGTGCAGGAGGTCCTGGGGCAACCGTGGGTCGTACCCGTGGCGCTTATCCAAGGCAGTCCACGTCCGCGCGCTGTCTTCGCGTGCAGCAACTCCCTCAGTTACGTCTGGCTCGGCATCTACAACTTTGACTCGGGCGTTCTCGAGCGCCAGCGCATCGTGGAAGTGCCAGGGCGTGACCCAATGTTCGAAGACTCGTACTTCTTCCGTTGGCCAGATTTCGCTGAAGCAGGCGACCTCGATGGTGACGGCGTCGACGACTTCGTCGGTTATTGGGAAGTCGCCGACGGCGCGGGCCAGAGTTGGCCTCGTGCGCGCGTCGTGGCCTGGAGCTCTCGCACGCTGGAAGAAATCATGGCGAGGAACCTCTTCGGTGACCTCGCGGCGCCGCCTTACGTGCGCCTGCGCCCCATCCAAGGCGCGTCCGGTGCTCGGTCGACCTCGTTCTTGATCGTTGCGTCGCAGCACTCGCGACGCCTGCCTGCCGACGAGTCTGTGCTCGAGTCCGCGATCTACTCCCACTCGCTTACGACTGGCGAGCTCTTCGAGATGAGATCGCAGATCGACTACCTGAACCGGATCGCGCCCCTTGTGAATGCCGGGGACGGGGCGTTCTGCGGATTGGCGACGATCACTGGACCGAAGGAAAATCGCGAACTGATGACAGAACAGCTCGGGGCGGGATGCGCAGCGTGGCGACGACCAACCAGCGAACTGTCGCCCAAGAGAGTCGGCTTCGTCGAGCCCGCGCCGGACTTCGATGCGAGAGGCGTGACCGACCTGTTTGTGACCTTCGACGAGAACGCCGCGAGCTGTCGACTGTTCTGCTTGGCGGGTGAGGACGGCACGGTGCTGTGGTCGAGCGCAGCCCCCTCGTCCCGACCGGAAGCACACCATGTCGGCGACGTGGACCGCGATGGTGTGATCGACGCGCTGTTGGTTCAGT
Organism: Planctomycetota bacterium; assembly: GCA_016795325.1. Lineage (GTDB taxonomy): Bacteria > Planctomycetota > UBA1135 > UBA1135 > WYBT01. The sequence continues at coordinate 80,083 of JAEUHY010000059.1, read as the reverse complement.
CTGTGCGGGAGCCGTCGCCAGCGCACTCTCCCGTTGTCCTTCGCTCCGGCAGAACGGGCCAAGTGCTGTGGGATGTGCAAAACGCCGGACTCGGTGAAAACATCAGCCCATCCGCAGCCTGTCGAGTGGATTCCGACGGCGTCCGGTGCATCGTCGGCGGCGCGCGGCTGGAAATGTCGCTGCTTCGGATCACGGCGCGCGACGTGTAGACAATTGCCGCGTGCGAAACCGGGCCAGCGCCGCGGGCGCAGCTACGGCGGGAAGGTCACTTCGAGCGCGTTCGTCAGGTTGGTGCCCGAGCCGCAGTCCCACGCGGAGTCGTTCGCGGCGACCTCGCTCGCAAGGATCACGGCACGCGCACTTCGACCGGCGTCACCACACGCGGCGCGAGCACGAGCTCGCCCGAGGCGAGCACTTCGCCGCCGCTCGCGACGCTCCACCGGTAGTTGCCGTGCGGCAGGCCGCTCAAGCGCAGGCGGCCGTCGCGGTCGGTGCGCAGCGCGGGATCGCTCGCTTCGATGCGGCCCGCGGCGAGCCAGGCGCTGGCGCTTTCCTTGAACTCGGCGCTCTCGAGCTCGACCTCGAGGCCCTCGACGTTGGCGCCCGTCGGGCTGCGCACTTCGAACTGCGCGTCGCACAGACGCCGCACCTGCAACTCGAGCGGCGGCGCGCCGCGGCGGTGCTCGACCTCGGCCTCGGTCGGCCAGTAGCCCAGCGCGCGGCAACGCACGCGCCAGCGGCCGGCGTTGAGCGGCGCCGTGCGCGCCAGGCCCTGCGCGTCGGTGCGCGGGCGCTGCATGAAGAGCTCGCGCAGACCGACGGCCACATCGACGCCCGCGATCGGGTGCGCGCCGTCGCGCACGCGCACCTCGAGCGGGCCCACGGGATCAAGCTTCAGCTCCCACACGCCGCCGCGTTTGTCGCCGGGCTCGAGGCCGAAGCGATAGCCCCAGCCGATCGACGCGTGCGAGAACACGACGTCGCGCGCTTCGAAGAGTTGCGCGAGGCCCTGTGCGTCCGTCGTGGCCGGCCGCGGGTCGTGCGGGCCGAGCGACCAGTTCGGCGCCGAGACACGCCCGCCGCTGATCGGCTGGCCCTGGCCGTCGAGCAGCACGTAGTTCGCCGCCGGCGCCCCCACCTTCACGGTGAACGGTTGCTGCGCAAACTCCGCGGCGCCGACCGGCATCTCGAGAACCGTGCGCCCGCGCACGTTGACGCGCAGCACAGCGCTGCGCGCGCTCGGCGCGAGCACGTGGACGTCGCCGTTCTCATCGCTCATCCACGACGAGCTGCCGACCGCCGCGCCTTCGTTCCACAGCACCGTCGCGCGCGCGACGTTGCTCCACGGCGCGCCGTCGTCGCCGACCACGCGCACAACCCACGGGCGCAACTGCGCCGCGTCGACCTGCAACAACCACTTGCGGCCCGCGCGCAGGAGGAGCTCGTAGTACAGCTCGTACCCGCTCGCGAGCATCAAGCGCACCGTCCAACTGCCCGGCGCGGCGTTCTCGAAGCGCAGCCGACCTTGCGCGTCGAAGACAGCCGGCGGCAGCACGTTCATGTGCCCGCCCGAAGCGAAGCCCGTCGCGTAGGACTGCGTCGGATCGAGCTCGGCTCCGAAAGTCAGCTCGACATCGAAGGGCTGGCTACGCGCCAGGCGCACGACGCCCGCCTCTACCGCTTTGCCGCTTTCGGCGAAGACGTTGAGAAGCTGCGAGGCGTAGCCGTGCGCGCTGACGTCGATGCGGTTCGCGCCTTCGTTGAAGGCCTCGCCGCGGAAGCGTCCGTCAGCGTCGGCAACGAGGAACGGCCCGCGCGCGAGGAATATGTACTCGCTGCTCGCGCTCCACGGCTGCACGAGCGCTCCCTCGAGCGGCTGCTCGGTCTGTGCGTCGACGACTTGCCCCACGAGCTGCGTGCGCGGTCCGAACTCCAGCAGCACGCCCTCGGCCCCTTCTTCGGTGAGTTCGAGCGAGACGCCGCGCGATTGCCCAAGCTCGTCGGACACGGCGATTAGCCCGGCGCGGCCGGGCCCGAGTTCGTCGAGCTCGAAGCTGCCGTCGGCGCGGCCGGAGAACGTGCGCCGCACAGGCTCTTCGATGCCGGGCTGCACCCAGTGCACTTCGAAGTCGCTCACCTGCGCGCCGTTCGCGACGCAGCGCCCGCGCACCGGCGCGGCCTTCACGAGCGTGATGGTCCACACCTCGTCCGCCGGCAGCAGCGCGTGGATCACGTCGGGGTAGTACGTCGTGCGGTACCCGGCTTTGCGCGCGAAAAGCTGCCCTTCGCGGGGCGGCACGCCGCCGAGCGCGCACTCGCCCGTCGCGTCGGTCACGCCGCTGAAGCTCACGAAGTTGCCGAACGCGTTGAGGTACGTGCCCACGACTTCGGCGGCTTCGACCGGCGCGCCAGCCGCGTCGACGACGCGCACCGGCCGCACGTAGCCCTCGAGCACATCCATGTCGACGACGAGGTTTTCGCCGGGGCGTTCGACGCGCCGCACGACCTCGATCGGCATCGTGGTCGGGCTCTCGAAGCGCAGCAGCACTTGTTTGGAGGGCGGCAGCGCGAGCGCGTTCATCGACCAAGGTGCGGCCGGCGTCGCGCCACGTTCGGCGAGCTTGACGCGGCGAGCACCGTCGAGCGCGAACATGGACACGCGCATCTGCACGTCCGGCACCGCGGGATTGGGCTTCAGCGAGCCGGAAGCGGAGAACAGGCCGCTCAGCACCAGCAACGTGGGCTTGATCCGCGTCGCGTCGCGCGGCAACGACCCGAACTCGCCGAGGCGCGCAGAGACGCTGAGCGAGCGGGCGGGACTGCGCACGGTCGCGCGACCGGACTCGTCGGCGAGCGCGAGGACGAGCGCCTCGGCCGAAGCGTCGGCGAGCGAGCCGAGCACGATCTCAGCACCGGCCGCCGGCCGGCCGTCGCTCCAGGTGACGACGAGCGAAAGACTGCTCTCTGCCTTCGCATCGGCTGCGCTCGCCGCGGCCGCTTGCGAATCGAGCGCGGCGCTCGCCGCCACGGAATCGCGCGCCGCGTCTTGAGTTTGCGTCGTTTCGCTCGCGCGCGCCGCGGAATCGTTGCTCGCCGCAGGATTCGACGAAGTGTTGGCGACGTCCGCTACGCCTTGAAGCGCAGGGTCGGAGGTCGGCGCCGAAGACTTCCACCACAGAGCGAGCCCCGCCAGTGTCAGCAACAACAGCGCGAGCGCGAACCACGAACGCATAGCTCTTGGAGTGACCTCGGCTTCGGCGCACCTAGCCGCCGTCGGAGTCGTTCTGCGTCACCCGACGGAACCGCGGAAGTGCGTCGAGCGGCGTGCTGGACGCCTTGTCCCACGGGTAGACGCGGGAGGGGGGCGGAATTGGATTTCCACCACCGTTCGCTGCGGCTCGTTGGAGCCCGGCGATTGCGGCAATCACGATCGCAGCAACGAGAACTCTAAGGCAATGCGAACGCATCGAAGAGCTCCTGTGTGTGAGATCCAGCATGCACGCGAAGTTCGGACGCGAACCGCCGCACGACGGTGCTGCTTTGACTACGAGATGCCACGACGGACCGCACCACTGCCGTTATCGAGTTCCGGTTGTGAGGGACGTCTTGGCAATGGTCGACCCAGTACGCCGCAGCCCGCTGGTCGCACGCATACACGGACATGGCCAGCGCACGCAGCCCGAATTCGGGCAATGAAGGAAGAAGTCGCGCGGCGGCTGCGTACGCGTCGAGTGCATGGTGCAACTCGTTGCGCTGGTAGCGCGCGGTGCCGAGCGCTCCAAGCGCATATGCGCGATCGGTACGCGATCCGCCGCTGGACGCTAGGCCCTCGGCCAAGCGCATCGCGAAACCAACGCCATCGCCCGACAGGCAGGACTGCACCGCATAGAGGCGAGCCGAAAAGGATGGTGCCAAGCGAACGCTCAGACTGGCGAGAGCCTCGATAGGCGCCGTTTGCTTGCGGTCGCTGAGTAGTTGAAGCGCGTCATCGAGCGTGGTGGTGAATTCAGGCTCACTGGCCCCCTGCGACGCCTTGAACCAGTCCAACTCGAGTTGCTGCTCCGCGAAGGACCTTGCCGCAAAGAGCCGATCTCCATCCGCTACACCCGAGGTGAACGTGCGCGTCTCCTCATCCTCCGTCAGCCGACGGAAGCACACGACGTTCAGCCAGTAGGCGACCTCGGCGCGCGCGGTGCGCAGCAGTTCGCGCTCCGCAGCCGACAATCCCACGGTCGACGAAAGTCCGCGGTAGTCCGTGCGCGTGAGGGCTTCTTCGACTTCGCGGCGCGGCACGCGCAGCAAGCACGACGACGGATTCGCCGCCACCTCGCGCAGCAGTTCCTCGGTGCGCGGGTCCAGCGTGAACACCGCACCACGAATCGGGGAATCACTCCTCATCGAGGCCTCCATCTTCGGGGAGCACCCCCGTCGGCTGCAAGCAACTCACCGATTCGAGCGCCGCCCGCAATCGGCGTTCGACAGTCGCCTTGGTCCCGAATCCGAGATCGGGCAGACGATCGAGCGCCTGTCCGTCGAGCATGACCGCGACGAACACCCGGCGCACGCTCAAGGGCATTGAGTTGAGCACCACACACGCGCGGCGCGCGAGGTGCGAATCGAAGCCGAGCAGGTCGCCCAGGCGCGAATGCAACTTTCCAGGCAGCGCGAACGACATGAGCGCTCGCTCGGTCTCAGCCTCATCCTCGAGCACGCGCGCGAGTCCAGCGTCGACGCGCTGGCGCAGCCAGTATTCGAACGGCGGCGAGCCTCTGTAGCGCGGCGCGAAGAACGCAACGTTCGCGAGCACGCACTGCACGGCGCGCTCGAGATCGATCAGCAACGCGCGCGCGGCGATGCGCTCGCGGCAGCGCGCCTCCAAGCCGAGCGGATCACCGTCCGAGATCCGCGCCAGCGTCGCGCGTGAACTCGGGCCTGCGAACAACGTGCGCCAGTCGGGCTCGTCGACGCGCTCTGCCGCGCGCGTTTGCGGCGCATTCGCCGGCAAGACGAACTCCCGCGCCTGCGCGCTCGGCGGCGCCGGCGAAAGCTCGCGTGAAGCACGTTCACGCGTGGGATCGGAGTCCGAATCCGTCAACTGTCCACGACTCGCCGGGGGGAATTGCGATCGAGACCGCCAAGGGAGAACGAGCGAATCGCCGGCGCACTAGGGGAAGGCGCAGGCGCTGCGGCACGGCGCCGCGCTGACGGGCCTAAAAGTACTGGGGCTCGCTGCGACGTCAAGGCGCGGTGAAGCATTCTGCATTTCTCGAGTTCGGGACGCGGCGTGCGTCGCGGCGCGCAACTTCCGCCGCGTGTTCGTGCAACGAGGCCTGTCGCGAGAGCTCGCCGGCGCGAGACGCCAGAGCGCGCGCTCGGCCACGCCCGACGCGCTCCACGGCACAGCGCGGACACGACCAACGGTCGCTGCGAGCGGGTCACGTTTCTTCCCCGAAGGGGGTCACGTTTGGCGCCCGGCGACACGGCCCGGACGGGGGCTCGCGTTGGCTGCCGGCCACACCGCAGCGCATCCTCGTCCAGCGCGGGAGCGCGCGCAGCGTCACCTCGCACCCGCGTCACCTCGCACCCGCGTCACCTCGCACCCGCGTCACAGCGCGCCCCGACAAGCGCGCCCCGGTGCGTACACCTCGGCGAGCGCACGTCGGCGAGCGCACACCCTCCCCCGACCCCGACTCGGTCCCCCATCGCCCACGTACACCCCTCGCACCGCGCGCGCTGCATACTCGCGCCATGCCGCTCCGCGCCGTCGCCCTCTGGCTCGTGATCATCGCGCTCGAAACGCTGCACGGCATCGCGCGCGTCGCGCTGCTCGAGCCGCTGGTCGGCGACTTCCGCGCCCGTCAGCTCGCGGTCTTCACCGGCTCGCTCCTGATCCTCACCGTCGCCTGGTTCGGCGTGCGCTGGCTGCGGCCCGCGAGCACGCGCCAAGCGCTCGCCGTCGGCGCGCAGTGGGTCGCGCTAACTATCGCCTTCGAGCTCGCACTCGGCCGCCTCGTCATGCAGCTCCCCTGGGAGCGCCTCGCACAGGACTACGACCTCTCGCGCGGCGGCCTGCTCGGCCTGGGCCTCGTCGTGATGCTCCTCGCGCCCTGGTTCGCGGCGCGGCGGCAACGAATGGTGTGACGCTGGCGCCGTCGCCCTCGGGGCCGCGCGCTGGTGTCACCCATGTGCCCGGACAGTCTCCGCGCCGTGCCTTCGTCGCGGACCGACCGACTCAGACGCAGCCGCGACCGCGCGCCGGAGCTCGTGCCGCAGCGTTCATATCGATGGAAAAACCACAGGAACGTGGTCTTTCCATCGATATGAACGCGCAGCAGACGGCCGACCACGCGCGCTCGGGACGCTGCGGAACACGAGAGGGCCTGCAGGCGCCGGCATTCCGATCGCGGCTCGCCGCGCGGAATCGGAGCGCCCGTCCGCGGCGCGGCGCTGCATCGAGTTGGGGCGCCCCACCCGCCGGTCGCGGGCCGTCGGATGGCGTGCGAACGCTCGGAACCTGCGGCGCGGCGCAAGCGCCCGCGCCCCTTTCGCGACGCCTGCGCGAGGCCGTAGTACGAGCACTCGGGCCGGCCCCGAGCCGCGCGCAGGGCCCTGGGAACGCCCCCCCGGGCCGCCGTCGAGGCCCCACCGCCCGCCCCAGGGCCGAAGGCAGGGATAGATTGAAAGCGTGGACGACGCCGCGGCCTGGATCACGACCTCGACCGTGCTCGAGCGCCTCGCCAGCGGCGCGGACGAGGACGCCTGGGGCACGTTCGTGCGGCGTTTTCGCGGCCCGCTGGTGGGCTACGGCGAACGGCGCGGCCTGAGCGCGAGCGACGCCGAGGACGCGGCGCAGGAAGCGCTGGCGGCCTTCGTCGAGGCCTTCCGCGCCGGGCGCTTCGAGCGCGAGCGCGGGCGGCTGTCGCATTGGCTGTACGGCTTCGTGGCGAACGCGGTTCGGCGCGCGCAGGCCCGCACGGGAAAGCAGGACGCGCAGCAGCTCAGCCACTGGAGCGCGCTCGAAGGCACGGGCGAGGTCGATCCCGAGTTCGAGGAGCGCTGGGAGCGCGAGGTGCTGCGCCAGTGCCTCGACAGCGCGCGCGCGGAGTTCCGCGGCTCGACCTGGCGCGTGTTCGAAGCGCTGGCGCTCGAGGGCCGCGCGGTCGACGAGGTCGCGGCCGAGACGGGCCTGTCGCGCAACGCCGTGTACATCGCCAAACACCGCGTGCTGGCGCGCGTCGAGGCGCTGATCGCCGAGTGCGAGACGCCCTTCGCGAACGGCGCGGCGCCGGGCGCGTTGCGGGACACGCCGCGGGATGCGGCGCGGTGAAGTTCGCTGGCGAACGTGGCGGCGACGCGGGCAACGCACGGGCTTGAGCACGTGACGAACGCTTCGTCTTGCACAGTGGAGAGTGGCGAATCCGTGGCGCCGGGGCTCGACCGAGCGCGGCGCGAGCGAGTCCCACACGCGGCTGCGCTGTGTGCGCCGTTTGGAAGCGCGAGCGCCGCTCGCAGCGCGCGGCGAACTCGGGCACGCACCACATCGCGCAGCGCCGCCGAAGTGTGCGGCAGCGCGCGAACGAACGAGCACGAGAAGCTGCGCTCCGAACGCTGCGAGCGCGGCGTATCGCACTGCTGCGAAGGAAGCACGTCGCGCAACGCGAGGGCGGAAGCGTGCGAGTCCAACGAATTCGCGCCGCGTTCCGAGCCGAGCGCGCGTTGCACGCCGCACTTCCGTGCACGAACCACAACGCGCAGCGATCCAGCGCATGCGCGCACGAACACGAACACCAGCGAGCGCACTCCCCACGCGCTGAAGAGCACTCGATGAACTCCCCCACCGAATGTCCCACGCTCGAAGCGCTCGAAGAGCACGTCGAGCGCTCGCGCCGCGCGGCGCCCGGCGGGTCGCATGAGTCCGACGCCGCGCTCGAAGCGCACGTCGGCGCGTGCGAGAAGTGCCAACGCGAGAAGCGCGCGCTCGAGGCGCGCAACGCGCTGTTCACGCGCATCCGCGGCACGTACGGCGACGCGCACAACGCCGGAATGCCGCGCGTTGCGGGCTTCGAGCTGCTCGGCGAGCTCGGCCGCGGCGCGATGGGCGTGGTCTACCACGCGCGCCAGGCGCGGCCCGCGCGCGAGGTGGCGCTCAAGCTCATCCGCGGCGGCGCGCTGGCCGACGAACGGGCGCGCGCGCTGTTCGAGCGCGAGGTCGAAGCGCTCGCGCGCCTGGAGCACCCCGGCATCGCGCGTGTGCTCGAAGCGGGTTTGAGCGCGGCGGGCGAGCCGTACTTCGCGATGGAGCTGGTGCGCGGCGCGCGGCTCGACGAACACGTGCGGCGGGTGCGGCCGAGCCTCGCCGAACGCGTGGCGCTGCTCGAACAAATCGCGCGAGCGGTGCACCACGCGCACCAGCGAGGCGTCGTGCACCGCGACCTCAAGCCCGCGAACGTGCTCGTCGAAGCGAGCGGAACCGTGCGCGTACTCGATTTCGGCCTCGCGAAGCTCGGAAACAGCGAGCGCGCCGCCGGAGCGGACGTGACGCGCGCGGGCTCGGTGCGTGGCACGCCGGCCTACATGTCGCCGGAGCAGGCGCGCGGCGATTCGGACGCGGTCGACGCGCGCAGCGACGTGTACTCGCTCGGCGCGCTGCTGTTCGAGCTGGTCGGCGGGCGCGCGCCGCTCGAGCTCGAAGGCCTCGACTTGATCGCCGCGGCGCGCGAAGTGTGCGAAACGTCGCCGCCGCTCTTGGGACGTTTCGAACCTGCCGCGCGCGGTGACTTGGAAGCGATCGCCGCGCAGGCCTTGGCGAAGGCGCCGGCCGAGCGTTATGCGAGTGCAGCGGCGCTGGCCGACGATCTCGAGCGTTGGCGCAACGGCGCGCCGGTGCTCGCACGCAAGCAGAGCCTGGCGTACGTGCTCGGCAAGCTCGCGCGGCGCCACAAGCTCGCGACAGCTGGCGCGGCGCTGGGAGTCGTCGCGCTCGCGGCGCTCGCGGCGTGGCGCACGGCGCTGTACCGCGAGGCGCAGCTGCTGCGTGAGGAAGCCGTGGCGCAGAGCAAAGCCGCGGACGAGCAGCGGCGCGTCGCCGAGGAACAACGGTTGATCGCGGAGCAGCAGACGGAGCTCGCCGAGCAGCAGCGCCAGCTCGCGCAGTCGAACCTGGAGCGCGCCGAAAACGAGCTCGAAAAGCTGCAGTGGACGCAGCGTTTGTACGGGCGCGTGTTCAAGGAGGCCGGCAGTTCGTTCGAGCGCGGCGAGGCGCGCATCGTGCAAGTCGCCGACGCGGCGCGTGCGGCGTTGCTCGGCGGTGCGCAGTTGCCGCCGCATGTCGAGAGCGCGGTGTGCTCGACCTTCGCGGCGCTCGAGCAGGAGTTGGGCCGGCCCGCGCTCGCGCTCGAGCTGCTCGTGCGTTCGCGCGCGGCGCTCGAACGTGTCCCGGCCGCGACGGACGGCGAATATGCGGCGCTCGGAGGGCGGACGGCGCAGGCGCTGCTGGCGCTGGGGCGGCTCGACGAAGCCGAACGCGAGATCGACGCGGCGCGCGCGCGCACGCTCGCGACCGAGGACGGTCAGACGAGCGCCGTGCAGATCCAACTCGCGCTGAGCGAAGGCGTCTTGCTGCACAAACGCGGCAAATTCGCGCAGGCCGCGGAGGTTCTGCTCGCTGCGGTCGAGCGTTCCCGCTCGACGCTTGGTGAAGACTCGCCGCTGCGCCGCGACGCGCTCGAGTGGCTGACGATCGCGCTCAACGACGCGGGCAAGTTCGCCGAGTGCGTGCCGCTCGCGCGGGAGGCGCGCGAACGCGAGCTCGCCCTCGTCGGCCCCGAGCACCGGCGCAGCGTGCGGGCCACGTTGCTCCTCGCCGTCGCTCTGTACCGCACCGGCGCGGCGAAGGAGGCGCTCGAACTCGCCGAGAGCGCGCACGCCGTGTGCGTAAAGCTGCGCGAACCCGAGGACAGCGATCGACTGGAAGTCGCCGGGGTGCTCGTCGGCATGCGCTGGCAAGCGGGCCAACGCGACGGCGCGCTCGAACTGATGCGCGAACTCAGCGAGATTCGAACCCGCACCGCCGGCCCCGCCGCGCCGACAACGCACAGCGCGCGTCTGAACTACGCTGCGGCGTTGCTCGCAACCGGCGCGGCCGACGCCGCGGGCGCCGAATACGCCTTCGTGCTGGAGCACTCCGGCGCGCTCGATGCGTCGCACCCCACGCGCATCCGTGCGCAAGTTGGCGTCGGGCGCTCGCACCTGGTCGGCAAGCGGCTCGACGACGCCGAGCGGGAGCTCCTGCGCGCGTGGGAGTTGCTCGAGCGCGCGACAACTCCGCAAACGCGCGAACGCAGTGAGGTCGCGCTCGCGATGGTCATGTTGTGCAGAGCGCTCGGCCGCGACGACGAGCGGAGCGTCTGGCAGCAGCGGGCCGAGAGCGCGCGGTAGTCGCTTCTCTGCGAGCGTGGTGCGCCAACGAACCTCACTGTTCGCTTCGCTCTTGCGGCATCGCCGCAGTGGGCACTACGCTCTCTACTCGCTCCGCGCGCTGCCGCACCGTGCTTCCCATGCCGCCTCAACCCAACTGCGCCGCCTCGCAGTCTCCGAGCGAGCAGATGGATACTCGAGCCATTCTCGAGCGCCTCTCCTCGCCGCCGGGCCCCATCTCGCACCGCCAGCGCTGCGGCTCCCGCGCGGTCCTTGGGAAGGTCTGTCGAATTCCTACGACGCCCGGCGAGGCACATGCGCCGCGATCCATTCCCGATTTAGACAGACCAGTCGACCGCCTTCGCGGTCAGTACGCAGATCTGCCTAATAGACGTTATCTGCATAAGCTCGGCGAAACCCGAGGGGCCGGAAGATGACTTATTGGCTCTATAATGCAATCGCCTCTGAGGACCCTGACCGAGAGCCACAGCTCGCGCTCCAGAGCACGATCAACTGGGCACGATCCCTGGCATTCGAGATCGTTCAACAGCATGGCGAGAACGAAAAGAAGCAGTATGAGTCCTGCCTCGAACACTTCCGAGGCAACACGCAAGGAGGTGGCTCAAGCCTCAGCAATCAATCCGTGTTTGAACCACTCTTCTCGACCCTGACAAACACTCTCTCCGTGGTTTCCAGCGCTGCCGGCGGGCCCTCCGAGCCACGGCCCTGGGCCGTTCCAGGCGTCATCGTCAGCTGGTATTATGCATTTTACACGGCGATGCGGTCCATGCTCGCGGCTAGCGGTGTGAACGCACCAGACACGCACACAGGCGTAATCAAATCAGTCGGTGCAAGCCTCAGAACAAAAATGCCGCACCCGCTAAACATGCTAGCTCGGTGGAGCAGGAACGAGGACTTCACAAAGGAACTACCCGACTATCCACGTGTGGGAAGTCGCGAATTGACGACCGCGTTTCTACCGACGCGTATCTGTGCCCAAGAGATGTTGCTCGGCTACCTGTCCGGAACCAGAGCGCGAGAGGTAGACAAGGTCAAGGATAGACTTAGGAAAGAGCACGGTTATCAGGACTTCCGTACGAAGGCCGCGCGGAAGGTTCGCGATGCCGCAATCCAAACCCGCGTGTACAACTTCATGGACTGCGCATTTCGCTACCGCGGAAAGGCAAACTACCGTGACGCGATCTACATCTCATACGGATCTCGTGAGCTCGTGCATCGCGCCGAGTTTCTCGCGTCGCTGGCTACGACTTCAAAATTCGCCTTCGTGTGCGCACTGGCTTTCGTGCGAAACCGGCTAGGCGAAACTGCTCCAAAAGAGTTCCTCAACGACCTCTCCCAAAACCTTAGGGGCGTTGATGTGGCCCGGCCGGAGGAACTGTTTTGGAGGGACTTGCTGTCTTGAGATGCGCCCAGGCAGATAACAGGCCGATGCAGCGGGCATGGCTTCGCCGTGGCGCTGATCGGCAATGCGTTGTGCGGCCAGAAAGTGAGCCATGCGGTTCGAACGGAACCACGGGAAGTACGGTGTGACGACGGTCATTCGCCGATTCGGCCCTCGGTACGGCGCGGTGAAGGCTGCAGGCCGGGATTCTTCGGTAGAGAGAAACGTCACGGCGCGAGGAAGAACTCGGTCCCGTTGGTGACGCTCGTCGTGCTCGGCGCGGCGGGGTCGCGGCCCCAGAACTGGCTGTTCACCTTCACACCCGCGGTGAGCGCGGGATCGGCGCCGCTCGCAACCCAGGCGTTGAAGTCCGTAGTGAAACGGCCCGTGCAGCCGGTCGTGCCGCCGGAGTTCACGAGGCCGGTGCGGCGCAGGGGCGGCGCGACGCACAGGAAGCCGCTGCTGAAGGGAACTGCGTTGCGTCCGTTGATTCCGTAGAAGAGCAGGCCTTGCTTCTGTGGGATTTGGTTGAGTCCGAGCAGCAAGAAGCCCGAGCTCTCGCTCGTGCTGGGGTGCAGAGCGCCGGCGGTCGACATCTGCGAGATGCAGTTCGCGGAGTTGGTGCTCGCCGAGCAGTAGCCGACCGGGCGCGGCAGCGTCGGCAAGGTGAGGAAATCTAGGCTCGCCAAGTCGCCGAGCGAAGCTGACCCGACGGGTGCGGCGCTTTCGCCCGTGACCGACAGTCGCTGCAGCGCTCCGTTGCTCGAGAACAGCCGGCCTTGCGGGTCGTGACGCAACGTCGCGAGGTTCGCGAGCGCGGCCGGACCGGGATTGAGGTCGAGCGGAACGACGACGGGGTTGATTCCGAAGTTGAAGAAGCCGCGCGCGCGGTCCCAGCCGATCGCGCGCAGCGAGAAGTCGAACGAGGCGCCGACGATGTCCTCGAAGCCGGTGATCTGGACCGCGGGCTCGAGCACGAGCGTGTCCAGTTGGATCGAGCGGCGCACGTCGGGCTGGCCCGGGCCGCCGTCGATGAGCACAAACAGCGAGTTGGTGTTGAGCGGATAGAAGTACGCGGCGAGCACGCCGTCGATCGCGTACACCGCAAGCGCCGTCGCTGCGCCGGTGCTGGGATCGACGCGCAGCAACTCGGTGGTGCTGCCCAGATCGCGCAGCACGAGGTACTCGCCCGGCGCCGTTCCCGTCGGACGGAAGCTCGCGGCAACCGGCGAGCCGCTGAGGGTCGCGAACACCGGACCGACGGCGCCCGTGGTCGTGTTGACACGCTTGAGGCCGCCCGTGCGCTCGAGCGCGAGCGCTCCGTCGATGCGCGACATGCCGGCGAAGTACTGGAAGCCCTCGATGCTGATCTGCGTGTTCGGCGCGATCGCTTGGTCCACTCCGCTCGCGCGGTCGATCGCATAGATCTTGAAGTTTGCGCCGCGCAGTTCGCCGAGTTCGTCGATGGCGAGCGCGAGCACGTCGCTCGAGCCGCCGGCCGGCGCGACGTCGATGAGCTCCCCGTTCGAGCGCGAGAGTTCGACGAGCCCGGCGCCGTTCGCGCCGCCCGGACCGCTGTCCCAGGCGTAGACGCGGCCCTCCGGCGCCACACACAGGTCTTCGAGCGTGGACACGCCGGTCGAACCGATGTCCGTGAGCGCGAAGCTCGTCATGTCGAGCCGCTGCAGCCGGTCCGAACCGCCGCCGAGCGGCCGCACGAGCACGAACAAGGCGCCGTCAGCGTCGAAGGACGCGCCGCGCGCCACGCCGCCGAGGTTGAGCGTCGCAAAGGTGCTCGTGCTCCCGCTGAGCACATCGATCTCGAGCACACGCGCGCTTCCGCCGCCGAGATCGGCCACGCTCACCATGCGCCCGTCGTTCCTGCGCGCCAGGCAGTGCATGGGGTTGCCGGTGGAGTTGAGCAGCGTGACGGCGGCGGCAGTCGCGTCGACGCGGTACACGTCGCCTGCGGCGGTGACGGCGAGCGCGTCGTAGTTGACGAGGGCGGAGAGTGCGAGGGAACAGGCGTGGAGCATGGAGCGGTCCTGACGAGGTTGAAGCGGCGTGGGGTGAAGGCTCTGCCCCACTTCCGGCCGCGGACCGCGACCTTTCAGGAATTCCGCACTTCTCCGCTGAGCTCGCGCATCGCGGCCGATTCCGCCTGAACGCGACAGGTGTGGCGCGCGGGCGGCGCCGGCCCGTTCGGCGCTCGTCCCCGTCGGCGCGCACGCGCGCCGCCCACCCTGGCGCCCGCCGGCCCATGCGGGATCCGCACCCGAGCCCGCCGACGACGTGCACCCGGTGCCGCCGGTTCCGCGATTCCGCTACGAACCCGTCACCCAACCGATACCTCGGACTAGAGTGGGCAACGCGTGACCGGTCGGCAGGCCGGCGGCGCACAGGGCGGAACACCCTCTTTCGTTAAGGACGGCGCGAACGCGCGCCGGTGGCAACCCATGACAAGGACTGTTCGCAGCGCACAAGCGCTGCCTCTGGTGTTCATCTTCACCCTCGCGATCGCGCCCGCCGCCAAGGCTCAGGACGGCGCCAACGATCCGAGTTTCAACACGCTGGACGACGGGACGTTCGGGAGCGGATTCCGAATCGGCGACGGCGCGAGCCCCGCGATCGTGACCGCCATCGCGCGCCAGAGCGACGGCCGCATCTGGGCGGCGGGCCTGTTCGATTCGGTCCACGGCACGACCAGCCCGACGCTGGCGCGACTCAACGCCGACGGCAGCCTCGATGCGAGTTTTTCGCCCGGCAGCGGATTCTCGTTCAACGGCTTCGGGAGCCTGTCCCTGTTGAGGAGCATCGTCGTGCAACCCGACGGGCGCGCGCTCGTCGGCGGTGAGTTCGACCAGTACAACGGAGCGGCGCGGCAAGGTCTGGTGCGCCTGCTCCCGAGCGGAGCGCTCGACACGAGCTTTGCGGCCAGCGCGTCGAACGGTGTGTACGCCATCGCGTTGCAGAACGATGGCAAGCTCGTGATCGGCGGCGGCTTCACGTCGGTCGGCGGTTTCTCGCGCTCGTGCGTGGCGCGCCTCAACGCCGACGGCAGCGTCGATACGAGCTTCGACCCCGGCGACGGTGCGACCGGCGGCGCGAACGTGGTCACGATCGACGCCATCGCGCTGCAACCCGACGGCCGCGTGATCATCGCCGGCGAATTCAACGTGTTCGACGGCGTGCCGCGCGAGCGCATCGCGCGCCTCAACGCCGACGGAAGCCTGGACACGAGCTTCGACCCGGGCCTGGGCTTCGACAAGATCGTCGAGTCGCTGCAACTGCAGCCCGACGGCAAGGTGCTCGCGGGCGGAGGATTCCGGCTCGTCGATGGCGTGCAGCGCAAGCGCGTCGCGCGGCTGCTGCCCAGCGGCGCTCTCGATCTGAGCTTCGATCCGGGCATCAGCACCAACCCGATCGGCGCAGTGTCGGTCATCCGGCTGCAAGCGGACGGCCGCGTGCTCGTCGGCGGCGACTTCTTCAGCTGGAACGGACTGCAGCGCGCCAACCTCGTGCGCCTCGACGCGAACGGCGCGCTCGACCTGACCTACAACCAAGGCGAGGGCGTCAACGACGACGTGTGGAGCTTGCTGCTCGAGCCGAGCGGCACGGCTCTCGTCGCCGGCCGCTTCACCGAAGTCGACGGCCGCGCACGCCGCGGACTCGCTCGTTTGGAGTCGAGCGGCGCCCACGCGACGAGCTTCAGCCCCGGTCGCGGCGCCGACCAAGTGGTCACGACGATCGCTCGGCGCAACGACGGCAAGCTGCTGATCGCCGGGGCCTTCGAGCGCTACAACGAGGCGCCGGTCAACCGCATCGCGCTGCTCAACGCGGATGGAAGCGTCGATCCGAGCTTCGCCGCCGCCCCGGCGCTGAACGGCACGCTGATGAAGCTGGTCCTGCAGCCGAACGGAAGCATGTACATCCGCGGCGGCCCGGACTTGGGCTTGGCTGCTACGCCCACGACTCTCGCGCGCTTGAACGCGAGCGGCGCCTACGACCCGAGCTTCGCGGCGGCGACAGCCAGTCCGTTCGGTCCGACGGACTTCGTGGTGCAGCCCGACGGCAAGCTCGTGATCTGTGGCGCCTTCAACACCGTCGGCGGCGTGCCGCGCAAGAGCGTCGCGCGCCTGCTGCCGAGTGGCGCGCTGGATCTGAGCTTCGACGCTGGCGCAGGCGCGGAGTACTTCCCCGGCGCCGCGGCGAGCATCGATCGCATCCTGCTGCAACCCGACGGCAAGCTGCTCGTGCTGGGCGACTTCGCGAGCTTCAACGGAACGCCGCGCCACACGTTGGCGCGCCTCAACAGCGACGGCTCGCTCGACCTGAGCTTCGACGTCGGCGCCGGGCCGAACAGCTGGATGGTGAACTTCGCGCTCGAGAGCGACGGCTCGCTGCTCGTGAGCGGCAACTTCACCCAGTTCGACGGTCAACCGCGCCAGCGCGTTGCGCGCCTGAACAGCGACGGCTCGGTCGACTTGACGAGCTTCGTCGCCGGCATCGGATCGGGCGCGAACTCGTTCGTGACGGGCTTCTTGCCGCAACTCGACGGGTCGGTGCTGCTGCGCGGCCAATTCACGCAGTTCGGCGGCGTGGCGCGCCGGGGCATCGCTCGCGTGCTTCGCAGCGGCGCGCTCGACCTGAGCTTCGATCCGGGCACGGGGACCAACGGCGGCATCAGCGATTGGGTGCGCGAACCGGGCGGAGACCTCGCGATCGTCGGCGGATTCACGCAGTACGACGGCGCGCCGCGCCACGGGATCGCGCGTGTCGAGCTCGCGTGGATCGACGTGGTGAACTACTGCACCTCGGGCACTTCGAGCCAGGGCTGCTCGCCGAGCATCAGCGCGAGCGGCGTGGCGAGCGTCAGCGCGGCGAGCGGCTTCACGCTCGACGTGCAGAACGTCGACGGCGCACGCCAAGGGCTCGTGTTCTACGGGCTCGGCGGCCGCAGCGGCAGTTCGCTCGGCGCCGGCAACACGAGCTTCTTCTGCGTGAAGGCGCCGGTGCAGCGCATGTTCGTGCAGAACTCGGGCGGCGCCGCGGGAACCTGCAACGGCACGCTCCAACAGGATTGGCTCGCGTTCTTGAACTCGCAGCCCAGCGCGCTCGGCGCGCCCTTCGCCGCTGGCCTCAACGTCCAGGCGCAAGCCTGGTACCGCGACCCGCCGGCGCCGAAGTCGGTCGCGCTGAGCAACGCGCTCGAGTTCATCACGGTGCCCTGATGCACTGACAAGGCGCAGCGCCGTGCGCCCAACAGCGCGCGCCCGAGTCACGACGACTCGGGCGCGCGTTTTTCGTCGCTGAGGCGCGCGCAACACACACACGAGCGCGCGGACTCGCTGCGAGCTCCGACAAGCCACTGTGAAGCCCACTCGACGGTTCGCGCCCCACCCCACGGTGTGTCGGTTACCCTCGAAGGCGCTCGCGCTAAACGCGCTCGCGTGTGCTCCGCATCCCCGGTGTGCACACGAACGGCCACGCCCCTTCCCCACCGCGGCGCTTTCAGCGCCGAGAGGTTCGCCATGCTTGCCACTTTCGCCCCGGCGTTCACGCTACGCGCCGCACTGGCCGCCGCTTTGCCCCTCGCGTTCGCTGCTGCTGCGCCAGCGCAGGACGGGGCCAACGATCCGAGCTTCAACACGCTCGACGACGGTCGCTTCGGCGAGGGTGTGGGCTTTGGCGGCAGTTCCAATAGCGGCTCGGGAATGGTGCTCGCACGCCAGCCCGACGGCCGGGTGTGGATCGGCGGGCAGTTCAGCACGCTGCACGGTGGCCCGGCGGGCAACATCGCGCGGCTCAACTCCGACGGCAGCGTCGACGCGAGCTTCAAGCGCGGAGTCGCGGCCACGAACGGCGGTCCGGTGGAGACCGGGTTCGTGCGCGCCATCGTGTTGCAGCCCGATGGGCGCGCGCTCGTCGCCGGAAAGTTCGACGCTTACGACGGCGCGCCGCGGGAGAGCCTCGCACGGACCCTGAGCGACGGTGCGTTGGACCCGAGCTTCGCGGCGGGGTCCATCACCCAGGTCAACGCGCTGGCGCTGCAGCCCGACGGCAAGTTGCTGATCGGCGGCCCGTTCCTGTTCGTCGGCCCCGCGCCGCGCGCGACGGTCGCGCGCCTGAACTCGGATGGCAGCCTGGACGCGAGCTTCGATCCGGGCGAAGGCGCGGTCGGGAACTCGCTCGGGCTATCGGTCGAGGCCATCGCGCTGCAGCCCGACGGCGGCGTGCTCGTCGGCGGCGGCTTCACGAGCTTCGGCGGGCTGCCGCGCGGCCGCATCGCGCGGCTCTTGCCGAACGGAAGCGTCGACCCGAGCTTCGACCCCGGCACGGGTTTCGACCTGAAGGTCTTCGCGCTCGCGCTGCAGCCCGACGGGCGCGTGCTGGTCGGCGGCAACTTCCAATCCGTCAACGGCGTCTCGCGCGTGCGCGTGGCGCGGCTGCTGTCGAACGGCGCCGTCGACCCGAGCTTCGATCCGGGCAGCGGCGCGAACAGCTTCGTGTCGCACCTATCGGTTCAACCCGACGGGCGCGTGCTGGCTGGCGGCGACTTCAAGTTCTTCGGCGGCGCCGCGCGGCGCTTCGTGGCGCGCCTGGAGGCGAACGGCGCGCTCGACACGAGCTTCGATCCCGGTCCCGGAGCGGACAGCTTCGTGGCGGCGCTCGCGCTCGAACCGTCGGGGCGCGTGCTGATGACCGGGCAGTTCCGCCGCGTCGCCGGCACGCCGCGGCGCGGCCTCGCGCGCCTCGAGCCCAACGGCGCCCACGACACATCCTTCAGTCCTGGACGGGGCGCCACGGGCTCGGTGCGCGCGCTCGCGCGGCGGCCCGACGGCAAGCTGTGGATCGGCGGCGACTTCGATACCTACAACGATGTCGCCACGAACCGCCTCGCATTGCTCGAAGCCGACGGCAGTCTCGCCGCAGCGTTCGGACCCAGCGCAGGCCCCAACGGCAGCATCTCGAAACTGGTGGGCCAAGCGAACGGCGGCGTGTTGGTCGTCGGCAGCTTCACGACCTTCGACGGTGCGCCGCGGCGCTCGCTCGCGCGCACCGACGCGCAGGGCGCGCTCGACAGTTCGTTCGACGCGGGCACGACGCTCGGCGGCATCGCCGATGTGGTGCAGCAGGCCGACGGCAAGCTACTCGTCGCGACCGTGGCCAACTCGCCCGGCGGTGTGATCCGCAGCGTGCGGCGCCTGGCCGTCGACGGCAGCATCGACGCGAGCTTCCAGAGCAGCGCCGTCGCCAACAACCTGCTCGACAAGCTCGCGCTGCAGCCCGACGGTCGCGTGCTCGTGGCCGGGAGCTTCACCACGATCGGCGGAGTGCCGCGCAACCGCGTCGCGCGGCTGAACGCGGATGGGACGCTCGATGCGAGCTTCGATCCGGGCGCTGGGCCCAACGCATCGGTCGGCGCGCTCGCGCTGGAAGCCGACGGGTCCGTCCTGATCAGCGGCGCCTTCACCTCGGTGGCCGGCGTGCCGCGCGGGCGCGTGGCGCGCCTGCGCAGCGACGGTTCGCTCGACGCCGTGAGCTTCACCGGAGTGGGCGCGAACGTCGGCGCGAGCGGGATCCTGCCGCAACTGGACGGCACGTCGCTCTTGCGCGGCGCCTTCAGCAGCTACGACGGCGTGCCGCGTTCGTTGGTCGCGCGTGTGTTGCCCAGCGGCGCGCTCGACCTGGGCTTCGATCCGGGCCCGGGCGCGAACGGGAACATCCTCGCCACGCTGCGCGAACCCGGCGGCGATCTCGTGATCGCCGGCGACTTCACGCAGTACGACGGCGTCGTGCGCCACCGCATCGCGCGCGTGAAGCTCGCCTGGATCGACTGGGCCAACTACTGCACCTCCGCAGTGTCGAGCCAGGGATGTGCGCCGAGCATCAGCGCGAGCGGCGTGGCGAGCGTCAGCGCGACCAGCGGCTTCACGCTCGACGTGCAGAACGTCGACGCCGCCAAACAGGGGCTCGTTTACTACGCGCTCGGCGGTCGCACGAGCACGCCGCTCGGCGCCGGGAACACGAGCTTCTTCTGTGTGAAGGCGCCGGTGCAGCGCATGACCGTGCAGAACTCCGGCGGCGCCGCGGGAACGTGCAACGGCTCGTTCCAACAGGACTGGCTGGCGTACTTGAGCTCGCAGCCCAGCGCGCTCGGCGCGCCCTTCGCCGCTGGCCTCAACGTCCAGGCTCAAGCCTGGTACCGCGACCCGCCGGCGCCGAAGTCGGTGGCGCTGAGCAACGCGCTCGAGTTCATCACGGTTCCATGAGGCACTGACACGGCGCAGCACAGCGCCGTGCGCCCAACAGCGCGCGCCCGAGTCACGACGATTCGGGCGCGCGTTTTTCGTCTGTGGCGAGCGTGCCTCGCGCGCCAGCGCTCCGCGCACTGCGGCCCAGCCCCGAGCGCTTCGCTGTGCGCCGGCGCTCGGCCGCGCGACGTCCGCACGCGCGTTTTCGAACGTGTTCAGCCGCTGAACCAGCGCACAGGCGGCGCCGCGCGCGGATAGCTTGTTCGCGCGCCGCATGCGGACATCCTGGCCTGCGGCGTGCGGCTCGGCACGCTTCGTGCTCGCCGCCGTGCTGCACACACGCATCCGAATCCAACGCATCCCCCATGCTCGCCCGATTCACTCTGTTCGCCGCCCTGGCGCTCGCAGGCGCGTTCGCAACGCGCTCGACGCTCTTCGCAAGCACGCGCCAAGCGCCGCCGACGACACAAACACCAGCGGCGCCCGACATCACCTCCATCACGGGCGACTGGATCTATGTCGAGGACCGCAGCCCGGGCCGTCCGGTCGACCAGCAGCGGCCGAGCATGGGCGCGCGTTTTGGATTGCGCGTCGAAGCGGACGCGATCATCGTCGTCCAGGGCACGGCGGCGCAGCCTTACGACGTAAGGCTGCACCTCGATGGATCGACCAGCGAACTGAAACTGCGCGGCGCCGTGTCGCAGTACAGCGGCGGCTGGCGCAACGGCGTGCTCGAGTACCGCGCGCGCATCGAGACGCCGGGCCGCGACGGTCCGCAGATCAGCGAGTCCCTCGCGCGCTTCGAGCCGCGGCCCGAGGGTCTGCTCGTGCGCGTCTCGTTCGAGAAGCCCTCGGTGCTCGAGTTCGTGGCGCTCTACCGCCGTCCGCAGGACATTCCGCTCCCGACGCCGGCGCCGGCCAAGATCGACGCCGTCGCTTGGATGTCGGGCGCTTGGGTCGGAACGCAGGGCCTGGCGGCGCTCGACGAACGCTGGAGCCCGGCGGCCGGCGGCGCGCTCATGGGCACCTCGCGGACCATCGCGCGCGGCAACATGGTCGCGTTCGAGTTCCTGCGCATCGTCGAGCGCGACACGAGTCTGGTGTACGTCGCGCAGCCCAATGGCGCGCCGCCGACGGAATTCACGCTGGTCGAGCTCGGCGAGCGACGCGCGGTGTTCCTCAATCCGCGCCACGACTTTCCGCAGCGCATCTCCTACGAGCTCTCCGCCGACGGCCTGACGCTCACGGCGCTCGTCGGCCACACGAACGGCGGCCGGCCGCAGCGTTTCGAGTTCCGGCGCGAGGGACGTTGACGCGCGGGTTGTTGCGCGCTCGCCCAGCGTCGCGCTGCGCAGTCAAGGCGCTGAACGAGCGGCGTCACGCGATCGCCATGTCCAGCAGGCGACCCGGGCGCGCCGCGCTCTGAGTTGAGCTCGGCAAACCGCAGCGACGACCGTCGTGCGGCGACTTGCGACGCTGCCGGAAGCGCCTAGAGAAATGTCGCGCGTCCAGGACCTGTCTCAGCGCACGACTGGACCGAAGCGACGCGCATAGTCCACGATTTCTCTCACCATGCCGGGCCGTCAACCGAACGTGAGGTTCCGCGCGCTGCTCGGCGGCGGAATCGGTATTGCGCTGCTGCTCGCCGTCGTCGTCTGGTTCGTCGCGCGCGCGAAAGCGCCGACGCCGAGCGTCGACGAGGTCAGCCGCGCAACGGAAACAACTCCGACGTCGTCGACGCCCGAACTAGCCGCACCATCCACACGCGATGCTGTCGCAGCGGATGCGCAGCAGTTTGCCGAACAGCTCGAAGCCGAGCCCGCACAGCCCGCACTGGATCCGAGCCGGCGCGCGGAGCTGCTCGCCATGCTCGATCGATTCGATACGAGCGAGTCGGCGAGCCAACAGTTCGAGGTCCCTCTCAACGAGAACTGGGTCCCGCTCGCCCGCGAGGTCCGCGCCCGCAAGGTCTCCGCCCAGGAACTCGTCGAGTTGATCGACAGCTTGCCGCCGGACGACATCCGTGCGGGGCCGGCGACCCTCGCGCTGGCCTGGGCGCGCGATCTGGGTCCGGAGATCGTCGCAAGACTCGCGCAACAGGCGATCGAGAAGGCCTACCTTCAGGACTCGTTGCAACGTGAGCTCGGCCGCACCAGCGTGGCCGCGCTCGCGCTGGCCGGCGCGACGGAGGGACTCAACGAGTACGTGCTGCACGTCCTCGATCGAGCGGATGCGCCGCCCAGCCGCGACGCCCAAGGCGGGCTCGACTTGTATCTGGGTCCGCTCGCGGTCGCGCTCTGGGGCGTTCGCGATGTGAGCGATCCGCGCTGGACGGGGCTGCTGCAGAGAGAGCTCGCCATGCCCCAGAGCATGATCCAACAGAAACTGTGGAACGCGGCCCTGCGAGCCGACGGCGAGACTTGGGGGGCGCGCGCACTCGACGCCGCGCTCGCCAAGAACGGAACCGCGCGGGCGGCCCTCGAGAGCGCGAAATCGCCCGCACTCGTCGCGCCGCTCCTCGACATCGCGCGACGCCCTCCTTCGAGCGTCTACGCGCGCCACATGCACGGCTCCACGATCCAGGGCCTGCTTTCGATCGGCGCGCCGGAGGGGACAGCGGAAGTGAAGGCCCAACTCGCCGCCGGTTCGCCTACGCGTGCGGCGACGGTGGACGCCCTCTCGAAAGGGATGAACTTCGCTTCCGTCGGCGAGTTCGTGCAGGTGCTCGTCGACGCCGGCGAAGACCAAGATTTGATCCACTCGCTCGACAAGGGACTGCGCGCGACGTTGCTCGAGGCCGAACTGCGGCGCGAGCTCCCGCCGAACGCGGCCGCCGCACGCGACGCGCTGCGCACGGCGCTGGAGCGCGCACCGGCGGACAGCGATGGCTTCGACTTCGCGCTGCGCGCCCTCGAACTGATCGGCGACGCGCGCGATGCGGATGCGCTACAACGCTCGCGCGAGCTGCGCCGACGCGCACTCGAAGCCATGCCCAAACCCGAGCCGATCGATCGCTGATCGGCCGCCGCGAAGAAAATCGTCACGCAGAACTCGGGGTCCGCTCCATGAACATCTTTCTCTGGGTGCTGCAGGCGCTCACTGCACTGCTCTACGTTGCATCCGGCGTCATGAAGGTCTTCATGTTCGACAAGATCAGCGCGGACGTGCCGTCCTTCGCCGCTCTGCCGCGCTCGGCGTGGACCGCCATGGGCGTGCTCGAGCTGGTGTGCGTGCTCGGGCTGATCCTCCCTGGCCTGCTGCGCGTGCAGCCCAAGCTCACCATCGTCGCTGCGGCGCTGCTCGCACTCGAAAGCCTGGTGTTCATCTGGGTTCACGCGCAACACAAGGAAACCGGCCAGATCGTGATGAGCGCGGCGCTCGGCGCGCTGATGGCCTTCCTTGCGTTCGGACGGATGAAGCTGAGTCCGCTCCCCTGAGTCGCCCAGCAACCCGTCGCAGCTCCGCGTTCAGCGCGTCTTGGGCTTGGGCGCGTACGGCGTGAACGTCTCCCGGCGCACGACGATTTCGCGCACTTCGCCTGGCGCGAGCGCTTCGAACGCGAGCTTGAGCGAACCGACCTCGCGCGAGAACAAGCTGAGTTCGCGGACGGCGACGGGAACCACGTCGAGCCGCAGCGGCGCGGCCGTGTCCCACACGGCGCGGCGCTTGGTGAGAGGCGACGACAGCGGATAACGGAGCGACTCGGGCGGCGCGTCGAACTCCAGGTCGAGCACGTTCGACGGCGTCGCTCCCTCCCAGCGCAGCACGAGCGAACACAGATCGATGTGCGCCGACTCGCCAGGCCGCAGGGTCTGAACGAACTGCAGGCCCTGTTGCGACCCCCACGCGGCGTCCGTCGGCACAGCGACCGCGAGCAGCCACGGGAGCGGCTCATCCGCCGCGATGCGGTAGACGCCGTTGAGGTCGAGCGGCAACCGCGCGCGGGAGCGTCCGTACACAAACCACGGCCCGCGCGTTCCGCTCAGCGCGCCCTCGTTCGAGCCGCACGCGAAGTACGGAGCGAGCACGAGCGTTGTGGGTGTCGGCGACGTGATACGCAACTCGCCGTGGATCTCTCGCCCCGCGCTCCAACACGGGTTCCACTCGACGCGCACCGTGGCGCCGTCGGGCAGGTGGACACGCGTCGGGAGCGGCACGAGTGCGTCGGTGAGCTTTGCGCCCGGCGCCATCGAGTTCACCTGCGCGCCCAGCACCCATTCGCGTGGACCGACGAGGTACGAGCCGGCCGGAAGCCCTTCGAAGCGGCAGCCGTCGGGAGTGCGCACGCTCGGGGTGAAGTCACAATCGCTTTCGCCCGGCGGCAAGCTCGCCACCAGCGCGCCGAGCGCGACATCGGGCGGCGCGCCGAACACTTCGAGCACGCCGCTCGGCGCCGGCAGCACGAGTTCCACCAGGTCCTGCGCGTCGAGCGTTGCGGCGTCGATGCGATGGGCGCCGAACACCACGTCGCCGCCGTAGTGGTCGAACGGTCCGTGCACCCCGTCGACGGAGTGACGAGCGCTCCAGACGTACACGTTTTCGCGCGGCGCGAAGAGCGTGACCGGTCCGCGGTAGGCGCGCCCCAGCGAGTCCAAGATGCGCAGCCGCCGCTGCGGCACACGCTCGAGCTGCACGACGTGCGGCACGGCATCGCGCGCGCGCTGCGCCGCATCCGACTCGAAACGAGCCGGCCGAAAGCCGGCGGGAACGAGCGCGAACGCTTGGACTGCGCGCGGCTCCGCGTCCGCGAGCGGCGGCGGCAGGTCCAGTTCGCCGCCGCGCGAGCGCACGATCACGTCCGGCTTGTGGAAGCCCGAACGCGGCGTGTAGAGCGTGCAACGATCGGGCGCGTCGGCCGGCGCGCCGCCGCAGTTCTCGCGCGGCCGCTCGATGCGCACGAGCGTGTCGACGCTTTCGCCCGTCGCGGAATCGACGAGCCGCACGCGCGCGCCGCGACGGCGCACGCCGACGATCAACACTTCGCACGGCGCTGGAATTCGCAGCATCGAGCGAAACTCACGCATGTAACCCGTGCGCTCAGCTCCTTCCCCGAGCGGGATCAACTCAGCTTGGAAGTTGGCGCCGCGCGCGAGCCTCACGAGCACCGGCGAGCCCGTCCACGCGAGTCGCGCGCGGCCCGAGGCGTCGGTGCGCAGCGCGCGCGCGAAGCTCTCGGGCTCGCTCGGCGCCCAGGCGGCAAGTTCGAGTTCCGTGCACGGCGCGCGCGAGTCGAAGTCGACGAACTGCAGCTCGATCAGCGCGCCGAGCACGACCGTGCGCTCCTCGCCGGGCGCGAGTGCGACGAGCTGTTCGAGCCCTGCGCCGCGCGGATCGTGAACGATCGCGCACGAGCTTCGTCCGAGCGCACAGTGCGCGCGCCCGTCGTTGTCCGTCCGAGTCTCGTGCGCCGCTTCGCCCGCGAACGTGGCAGCGTTGCGCGACGTGTCGCTGAACTCCGCCCCGCGCGTCCACGCCAGCGCACGCCAAACCACGCGCACGTCCGCGAGCGGCGCGCCGGCAGCGTCGACCACGCGCACGCCCGCGCGCGCGAGCGGAACCAGCCGCAACACGGCGCCTTCGGCCGTGAAGCACGGCGCGGCGTCGGCCTCGAGCGCTTCGAAGCCGCGCTCGCGCACCCGCAGCACGCGCGCGCCGCGATGGCGCTCGTCGAGCTCGAAACGGCCGCTGTCGGCGTCCGCGAACACCGCAGGTCCGACGTCGGGCTGAACCCAAGCCCCGACCGGTGCGGCGAGCGCATCGTCGACGACGAGTCCGTGGCCACGCGACTCGACGATGTTCGCTTCCGCCGCGGCCCCATCGGGCGCCGCGCCACGCAGCGGCGAGACATATGCGTCTGCGGAAACGCCCGCGGCCGCGCTCGAACCGGGAAGCGCATCCGCTGGCGCGTCCGGAGCTTCTCCCACGCGCTGGACGAACCACAGCAGCAGAACGCTGAGCAGCGCGAGCGCGGCGACCAGCGCGGGCCAGACTCGACGCGAGCGGGACTTCGGCGATGCACCCATCGAGTTCGAAGTCTGCCCGTCGTGTGCGCAGGTGTCGACCGACGCGCGTTGGACAAGGGTCCTTCCACACTCTCGAACGCGCGCGGCCCGCCGCAGCCGAGTCGAACTCCGCGACCATCACGCTGCGCCGCTCGCACCTCGGCGCCGGCCGGTCGGCGCGCGTTGGCGGTACGGCGCCCCGTCGCCGGACAACCGCCGGCGCCACACGTCTGCAGCGTGGGAACTGATTCCCAGCCAAGGGCGTCGGCGCTTTCCTGGCGCGCTTCGACCTTGCAACCTCACGCCAGAAGGCATATCTCGGGGCGCAGGAGGGGTGCGTTCGCGGCGCGCGCGCAGCGCCGCCCGCGCGCCATCGGGCGTGGACGAAGAACAACTCGTGAGCGCGCTGCTAGCGCAGAGCGACGAGGCGATCCGGGAGTACCTGGAGCGCTACCGTCCCCTGTTCCAGCACTGCGCCGCGCGTTTCGAGTCCGACTCCAAGGCGCGCGAGGACCTGCAGCACGACCTGGCGAGCTTCGCGCTCGACCGGCTGCGGCGCGGCGCGTTCAACGCCGAACGCGGGCGCTTCGGCACCTGGCTCTACCGCGTCGCGTGGTGCCGCTGCGTCGACCTGAAGCGCAAGGACGAAGCGCAGCGCAGCGTCGAGCTCGCCCCGGCGGGCGACGACCTGCCTGACAGCGCCGACCAGAGCCCCAGCCCCGACGAACGCGCCCAGACGCGCGAGATCCAGATCCTGGTGCGCGAGGCGCTGCGCGACCTGCCGGCGCACGAGCGCCGCCTGATCGAGCTGCGCAACCTCGAAGGGCTGACGCTCCCCGACATCGCCTCGCGTCTGGGCATCACCTTGGAGCAAGCCAAATACCGCCACAGCCGCGCCGAAGCCCTGCTGCGGCGGGCGGTCCTCTCGCGCGCCAGCCGCAGGGAGCTGGTCGAGTGAAACTTGCACCGAAGAATGTCCCCCCGTTTGCCGGCGGGCGTACGGATACTCGTTTCGACGATGAGCGCCACTGAGCGACGACCTGAGGCGGACCCCGCGGGGAGCTGCCGCAGGCCGGATCTGGCCATTTGCCTTCCGGACTGGGACCAACTCGAGGCAGCCACGCAGCGCGAGCTGGTGGCGCATGCCCAGGCCTGCCCAGTGTGTGCGCCCAAATGGCGCCTGATCCAGGCCACCGACGCGTTCCTGGCGGCCGGCGCGGCCTCCGGCGGCGTCGCGGCGCACGCGCCGGCGCTCGCCTGCCCCACTGCCGACGAGCTGTACGACCTCGGCCGCGGCCCGGGCGCGCGCAGCCTGTCCGAGGTCGAACGCGTGGCGCTCGGCGCGCACGTCAACGCGTGCGCGGACTGCGCCGCGTTGATCGCCACCCTGCGCGAACGCCCGCCGGCGCCGCTGGAGTTCGAGAGCGAGCGCCGCGAATTCGCCGCCGAGCGCCGCCGCCGCATGCGCGTGTGGATGCCGCTCGCCGCCGCGGCCGCGCTGCTCGCCGTGTTCCTGTGGGACGGCGGCAGCGAAGCGGCGCGCCGCGGCGCGGACGTCGGCTCGATCCGCTTCCCGCGCTCCGAACAGCTGCGCGGCGAGGCCGCGGGCGCGCTGCTCTTCCCGCGCGAACGCCTGCTCGCCAGCGCGGGCGGCCTGCACTCGCCGCTGCACTTCGAACTCGCTCCGCGCGAGCGCGCCACGCGCTACCGCGTCCAGCTCGAACGGCACGACGGCCAGCTGTTCAGCGCCGCCGAACCGTTCCTCTCGCTCGAGAGCGAGAGCGCCTCGTTCGACGCCGCGGCGGCCGCTCGCCTGGACCTCGTCCCGGGCCACTACACCTGGGAAGCATGGGCGTTTGTCGACGGCCTCGACGTGCCGCTCGGCCGGCGCGACTTCGAGGTCGTGCGCGACGAAGAGCTGATCGCGCGCATCGCCGAGCGCGAACGGGCCAGCGAGCCGGCGCGCAGCGAGTCGATCCTGCACCTGCTCGAGGATTCGGGCTTCGCGTGTGACGCGCGGGCCTTCGCGCGCACGCTGCCCGCCAGCCCCGCGCGCGACGCGTACCTGGCGCGGCGCCCCGAACGGTGAAGCACGTCTCCCGCGCGCAGGCTTCGATCGCGCGGGCCCCCGTGCCGCCGGTTCGCGCATCGCTGCTCGCGGAGAATTCGCGCACGTTCGCAGCGTGCTCACGAGCCGCGCTCGCGACGGCGCTGCTCTTGTGCGGCGCGGCGCCCGCGCAGGAGCCGCCGAACGCGCCGCAGGTGAACGTCGTCGACGGAGAAGCTCGGGCGTTGGCGCTCGCGGAGTTCGGCGCCGCGCTCAGCCGCTGGCGCAGCGGCGCGAGCGCCGAAGCGCACGAACTGCTGCGCGCGGGAGAGAAGCTCGCACGCGAGCACGCACGCGCCGACGCGCTCGACGTCGCACGTTTCTACGCCGCGCTGCCGCGCGACGAACGACTGCGCGGCTGGAAGGCCGAACTGCAGCTGGGTGCGCTGCGCGAGGTCGTGTACGAGGCCGGCGTCGTCGGCCTGCGCGGCGAGGCCTGGGCGCTCGAACGCGAGCGCGTGCTCGAAGAACTCGCTGCGCTGGTCCTCGCCCAGCGCGAGCGCGCCGACGCGGCGCCTGCAGCCGGCGCGTTGAGCTTGAGCGCGCTGTTGCGCGTCGAACAGGCCGAGCGTGCGGACGGCCCGCAAGCCGTTGCGCTCGTGCCGCAGGCCGAACGCGACGCGCAGGAAGCGCTCGAGCTGTTCGCGCGCCTGGGCCAACGCACGCCGCGGCTCGAGCCGCTGTGGCTGCTGGGCCGCTGCGCGACGCTGCGCTCCGACCACCTCGGCGCGACGCGCTGTTTCGAGCGCTGCGAACAGCTCGCGCGCGAGTTGCGGCGCGACGACTACCGCGAACTCGCGCTGCAGGGCCGCGTGCGGCTCGCGCAACTCGAAGGCGACGCGCCGCGCGAGCGCGCGTTGCTCGAACAACTGGCCAGTTTTCGCACGCCCGACGAGAGTTGGAGCGTGGCGCGCGACTGGGGCGCGCAGCTGCTCGCCGAGGACCACGGTGCGCAGGCGGCGCAGTTCCTCGAGCGCTACGAGCCGGGCGAGGACGCGCACGCCGCCGACCGCGAAGAGTGGAACCTGCTCGTGGGCAGCGCGCGCTTGCGCAGCGGCGAACTGCGCGCCGCGCGCGAACACTTCGAGCGTGTGAGCGCGAACGAGGGCGGCGAACTCGGCGTGCTCGCGCTCGCGTCGCTGGCGCTGTACGAACAGCGCGAGTCCGAGGCGCTGACGTTGCTCGAGCCCGAGCGCGTCGCACGCTTCTCGCCGCGCGGCGCCGCGCGCGCGGAGGCCTTGCTCGGCGAAGCGTACGCGCGCAGCGGCGACCTCGGCCGCGCCCGCGAACATCTCGAGGCGGCCCTGGCTTCCGCGCTCGAGTGGGAACAGCGCTCGTTCGGCGCCCGCAGCGCCGAGCTCGAAGCGCCGACGGCGCGCGCGGCCGGCAGCGTGATCGGCGAACGCCTCGGGCTGCACACTGTGGCCTTGCTCGCCGACGTGCTGGCGCGCAGCGGCGAGCCGCTCGAGGCCGTGCGTGTGATCGAGGACACGCAGTCGCGCTCGCTGCGGCGCGGCGAAGGCGCGCTGACGCGCGAAGCGTTGCTCGAGTGGGCCGGCGCGTACGAGCTGGGCCTAGTCACGTGGGTCGTCGGCGCCGACTTCAGCCTCGCTGCGCACCTTGCGCCCGACGGCAACGTCAGCGTGGCGCGCATTCCGCGCGGCCGGCGCGCGCTCGCCGATGCGGTGCGACGCCTGCGCGAGGCGTTGCTCGGCGCCGCGGGCGACGAAGGGGCGCGGGAGCGCTGCGAACGGCTCGCGAGCAGCTTCCTCGCGGAGTTTGCGCCGGGGCCCGTCGCCGACAGCCTGCGCCGCAGCGCGCGAAACGCGGGAAAGGCGCCGCGCCTGTTGCTGGGACTGCACGGACCACTCGAAGCCGCGCCGCTCGAGGCGCTGCCGTGGAGCAGCCTGTGCGGCGAGGAGCTCGCGCTCGCGACCTTGGCCGGCTTGCCGAGCGCCCGCGTCGGCGCGCGGATCGGGGCGCGCGAGCTCGAGCGCTGGGCGCTGCTCGGCGGCCCGCTCGACCGCGCGGGCGCAGAGCGCCTGCCCGGCGCGCGCTTCGAGCTCGCGGCGGCGCTCGAACTCTGGCCGCGCTCGCACCTCGAGATCGGCGCAGCCTTCGGACGCTCGGCGCTCGAAGCCGCACTGCGCGGACGCGAGCCGCTGCACCTCGCGACCCACCTCGTCGAACACGCCGGCGAGTGGCGCCTCGAGGTCAGTCCGGGAGAGCGCATCTCGCTCGCAGAACTCGCCGCGCTGCGCCCGGCGGCGCCGCTGGCGGTGCTCTCGACCTGTTCGAGCGGCGACGGCGCGTTCGTCGACGCGGAGGGTTTGTTCGGCCTGGCGCGCGCGTTCCTCGACGGCGGCTCGCGCAACGTGGTGGTCACGCTGTGGCCGGTCGAAGACGCCGCGGCCGCGCATTTCGGCGCAGCGTTCCATCGTGCACTGGCGGCGCAGGCTGAGCAGCCGAGCCCGGCGCGAGCGTGTGCGGTTGCGCGTCAGGAGCTGCGCCGCGCGGGGTTCGCGAGTTCCGAATGGGCGGCCTTCCGCCTGCTCGGCCGCGACTGAGCGCGCGCATCGCTCGGCGAGGGGCAAGTTCGCGGACCGGACTCCCAAGCGACGCCGCCGGCGCCCGGCGCGCTCGCAGTGCGGCGGCGAGCAGCCGCCCCGGCGTCCATGGACGGCGGCGTGGGAAGAGTCTTCCCTCCGCACGCCTGCGCTCGGCGCGGCCGGCACGTCCAGGCCGCCGGCGGGACCTCGCGCAAGCGTGTCGCCGCGGCGAACGGCGCAGCCGACTCCGCGCGATGCGCTCACGCTCGCAAGAATCGCTGCGAAAGTTGCAACTTCTCGCGACGCGTTCGGGCAGACAGCCCACGAGTTCCAACCACGCCGCGCGCGAAGCAGCGCCGGGCCCGGGCTTGCAACCTCTTGCGAGGTGAGCAGCAGGCCTTGCTCCTGCGAAGCGCGCAACGGATTCGCTCCCACAGGCGAACATCGGGCGCTGGCGCGGAACCCGCAGGCGCCACGCTGTCCGTGCGGACATACTGGTGCTGGCAGTACGGCGAAAACGTGCTTCGAGTGCAGAACTGGTCCGGGTGCGTTGGAGCTCGCGAAGACGAGCCGGCGCGGTCCGGCCGGGTTCGGCGCGGAGTGACGCTTTCGACGGGCTGCAAGGGCGGACGACCACAGACGCGCCGCGGGGCAGCCTGAGCGCGACGCGTTCCTTCCTCGAACACCTCACCAACCTCGATACCACTCCATGCTCCGCTCCCTTCCGCTGGCCCTGCTCGGGGCCTCTTTCGTGTGCACCGCGTCCGCCAGCGCCCAGACCGGGCCTTGCGGTGTGACCGCCGCCGATCTGAACCAGATCGTGCTGCCCGTCGAAGACGACGTCCACGTCGTCAAGATGCGCGTCGGGCCCGTGCTCACGCTCGGTACCAACTCCGTGATCGCGCTCACGAGCGACGGAGTGCTGTGGCTGGTCCGCGACGCGATCAACGCGCCCGTGCTGGTGGCGATCGCCGAGGGAGTCTCGGACTTCGCCATCGCGCCGACGCCCGCGGGGCTGGCGCGCGTGCTCACGGTCGGCCCCGAAGGACTGAAGCTCGGCATCGCGACATCGGGCGGCGACGGGACGCTCGGAGCGCTCGTCGATTTCTCGGCGACCCCGCTCGCGCAGGAACAGTGGTCCGACGCCACCAAGATCGACGCCGCCTACGACGCCGGTTCGATCGAGATCGTCGCGGCCGCGAGCACGAAGCTGCTCCGCGCGCGGTGGACGCCCGCCACGGAGCAGTTCGTCGAACAGGATCAGACGTCGCACGACGGACCGGTCCAGTTCTTGGCGCTCGCCGACCTCACGACGGAGGCCGGGCTCGAAGTCGCGGTCGGCTCGAACGCGTTGATCGCACTGCACGGCTCGCTCGACGGAGCAACCCTGCCCGAGCCGTACGGTTCGGCGACGCCGCTGCTGGGCAGCTTCATCGACGTGCAACGCATCCCGCGTGGCGCTGACCAGCTCGACTCGCTCGGGCTGCTCGAGCGCGCGGCGGTCACCGACGTGTTCCGCGAGCTCAGCTCGACCGGCCTGTCGGCGCCCATCGCCAGCGGCGGACTGCGCGCCGACGACATTTCCTTCGGCGCGATCGATCTCGCTCCGGGCTGCACGTCCAACTGTCTGTACACGGACATGGCCCTGGCGATGACCGAGGGCGAGATGCTGGTCCTGAATGGCCACCCGCAAGCGGCGGGCGGCATGCAGTTCAGCTTCGACGCGACGCAACTGCACTACCTCGACTTCGCGACGCTGCTGAACGCCGCTCTCGTGAGCAACACGCGCATCGCGTGCGGCGACCTCGACGGCGATGGCGACGGCGACCTCGCCTACGCTGCAGTGTTCGACGGAGTCGCGAAGTTTGTCGTGGTCACCAACAACTGCGCGCTGAGCGCCAACGAAGCGTTCTCCGAGCCCTTGGTGGAGATCACGGGAGAGTCGATGCCGCGGATCAGCGTTCCGACCTCGGTCATCGGCTCGAACGAACTGCGCGTGGCGCTCCCTGTTTCCATCCGCGCGCCGAGCACGTTCCCCGCCGAACCCTCGCACGCCCGCGTGCGGATGTTCACGCGCCGGTACGTCGAAGATCCCCCGCAGCCGTTCGTACAAGATCCGATCTCGCCGATCTTGTGGTTCGACCGGACGCTGCAGCTGAGCTGCCCGACGCCGTGTACGCCCGGCGCACCCCGAACGCTGCAGATTGACACGGGCGACCAGGCTCTGCCGATCAGCTTCGTCCCGCCCTACTACGAACTGGACTCCACCAACACGCTCATCTACGTGGAGATCACTCCGTTGTTCGAAGTGAGCGAAGGTGTGTTCCTCAGCGCGCCGCCGACCAACTGGGTCGGCGCCCACAACGTCGGCCTCCTGACCGAGCTGATCTGCGAGAGCGAACCCGACGAGTTCTCGGGCGACTTCGGGTGCTACGTCGGCGCGCCGCTCATCAACGAGATCCACCGCCGCAAGCGCATCCGTCCGATCGGCCCGCCGCCGCCGCAGTAGCGCGCGCGACCAAGCGCCTCAGCCTTCGCGGGCGGCGTCGCCAACCGGCGGCGCCGCCCGCAGTCGTCGGCGGCTTCCAACACGCCCGCGGCGGCCGACAAGTCGGACGCGTTGGTCTTTCCGCGCCAGGGTGCGCACCGGCGGTTCTCGCCGCGACGCTCGACACGCTCCCGAGCCGACCTTCGCGCGCCCGATCCCGCGCGCTACCGCGGGTAGAATTGCAATTGTGTCGACGGGCGGGCGGAGTCCGTCGACGGCTGCGGTCGCGCACCGACGCGATCCCACACTGAGTTGCGCCAACTATGCTGAACACCCAACTGATCCTCGCCTTGGCAGGCGCCGCGTGCCTGCTCTCCACACCCGCCGCCGCGCAAGGCGGAACGTGCACCCTCGGAAGCCCGTGCGTAGGAGGAACGCCGACGCTCGAGCCGCTCGCACTGCCCAGTTCGTACGGGCAGTCCGTCGTGAAGCTGCACGCCGGACCGATGGTGACCAGCGGCGTTCAGGACGGGCTGGCCCTGACGAACAGCGGCTCGCTCGTCGTGATCCGCAGCCCGCTTCTGGCGGCGGGAGTGCATCGTGTGGCGACGGACGTGGTCGACTTCGCCGCGACGACGCCGGGCGCCGGTCAGCGCGCGTTCGTCGTGGCCATCGGCCCCGAAGGACTGCGGCTGGGCGAACTCACCGCCGGCGGCGAAGACACGCTCGGCGCCACGCTCGACTTCTCGAATGTGCTCGACGTCGGCACGTGGAGCAGCGCGAGCAACGTCGACGTGATCGAGCAGGAAGGCGTGCTGTTCATCGTCGGTAGCGCCGAAAGCAAGCTGTGCCGCGCGACGTACAACATCGAGTCCACCGAGTACTTGGCGTACGACGACTGGCTCTGCCCGTCGCAGATCGAGTTCCTCGCCGTCGCCGAGTTGAGTCCCGCCAAGGCCGGTCCAGAGGTCGTTTGGGGCACGGGCGCGCAGCTGAGTCTGCTCGGCGATTTCGAAGCGCAGAACCTGCCGAGCCCGTTCAAGAGCGTGCCCGCGTTGTTCGGGACCATCCTGTCCGTGAAGCGCATTCCCTTCGGCGCCGACGTGCGCGATTCGCTCGGCGTGGTCGAGCGCGCGGCGAGCACCGATGTGTTCCGCGAGATCACCGACGTCGTCGATTCCGCGCCGATCGCAACGGCGCACCTGCGCGTCGCCGACATGGCCTACGGCTCGGTCGGCCTGTCGGCCGGCTGCACGTCGAACTGCGTGCCGACCGACGCGTTGGTGGCCGCCGTCGGCGGCGAGAATCTGATCTTCCAAGGCATGGCGCAGGCGACGGGCGGCTTCCAGTTCGAGTTCCTCCCCAGCCAGCCCTCGGCGTTCCACATGTCGAGCCTGCTGTGCAACGCAGCCGTCACCCAAACTCGTGTGGCGCTGGGCGACCTCGACGGCGACGGCGACGGCGACGTGCTGTACGCCGCGCTGGTCAACGGCGCCGCGCAGTTCGTGGCGCTGGAGAACACTTGCTCGGTGAACGATCCGAACCTGGCGGCCAACGTCAGCGTCGACACGATCGGCGCGAGTTTTGCGCCGGATTCGAGCGGCACGGCCGTCGACGTCGGCGTCACGGCGAACGTGCGCATGCCCCCCAACTGGAGCGTTCCGCCGACCCACCTGCGCGTGCGCGTCTACACCCGCAAGTACACGCTCGAACCGGCGGGCTCGCCGACTCCGCTCCAGCAGGACCCGGTCTCGCCGATCCTCTGGTACGACCGCGACCTGCTGCTGACCAACACGCTCTGCGCTGGCCCATGGGGCGTCGGCTATTCGTGCTCCGTCCCGGTCAACATCCCGTGGACGGACCTGCCGCTCAATTACTTGCCGCCGGGTGACCAACTCACGACCGGGAACACGCTGCTGTACTTCGAGCTCACGCCCGTGCAGTACGGCGAATTGGGCGCGGTGCTCAGCGCGCCGCAGACGTTCTGGGTGGGTTCGGTGAGCGTCGGATTGCTCAACCAACTCATCTGCGTCCGCGAGCCCGACGAGTTCTCCTCGAGCTTCGGCTCGTGCGCGCCGGTCAATCCCGGTGGTCCGAGCCCGGGCGCGCCGCTGATCAACGAGATCCACCGCCGCAAGCGCATCCGCCCGATCGGCACGCCGCCGCAGTAACGCACCCGGAGTCGTCTCGCACCTCAGCGGGCGGCGTCGCCAACCGGCGGCGCCGCCCGCATTCGTCGGCGCCGAGGAATTACGCAAGATCCTGCAACTCCGCGCGCAGTTCGCGGGCCAAGGGAGCGGCCGGAATCCGCGGCGATCCAACGCTGTGGCGGTGTTCGAACAAGCTTGGTCGAGCGCCGATCAACACGTCGGTCGAGCCGTCCTCGCAGGCCCTCGACCGTAGGCAGCAGAAGTTGGGTCCGCCGGCAGAGGCCGCGTCCGATGCCCACACGCTCCACCACGGAATGAAACCCATGAAGCTCTCCCGTCTCGCGGCCCTGGCAGGGGCCGTGATGTTCTTCCCAGTCGCCGCCGGCGCACAGTCGATCTGCACGGTCACGACCGGAAACCTCGCCACGGTGTCGTTGTCGCCCGTCTACGGACGAGCTGTGCACAAGTTGCGCGCGGGGCCGGTGCTCGGCGCAGGGCGCAACGACCTCGTTGCGTTGACCGACTACGGACGATTGGTCCTCGTACGCGACGGGCTCGCACTGGAGTCCGTCGAGCCGCTGGCGGAGAACATCGTCGACTTCACGATCGCGCACGTGGAAGGCGTGCGCGCGCAGGTGGTGGCGATCGGGTCGGACGGGCTGGTGGTCGGAACCTACAACGCGTCCGGCGGCTCGGAACCGACGTTGAAGTTCTCCACGATCCTCGCGACCTCCGGTTGGAACTCCGCCACGATGGTGGACGCGGCGAGCGAGGGTGGGCTGCTGCAAATCGTGGCCGCGCACGGCGGCACGCTGCTGAGGGCCACATTCAACCCCACGAACGAAGAGTTCGTGCAGTCAGCGCCGGCGACGGTTCCATCGCCGATTCAGTTCCTTGCGGCGGCGGACTTCTACTCCGACGCGGGCGTCGAAGTCGCCGTCGGCTCGAGTTCGATGCTGCACTTCTACAAGGGTCTGGCGAACCCGACCGTCGCCATCGCGGCCAATCCGCTGACGCCGCTGGCGACAGCCAGCTTCATCGATGTTCAACGCATCCCCAAGGGCGCCGACGTGCGCGATTCGGTCGGCGTGTTGCAACGCCACCCGGCGACGGACGTCTTCTACGAAGTGACGAGCGCCATCGATTCGATGACGGGCGCCCCGGCGCCGTCGGCGCCGATCGCCAGCGGTGGACTGCGCCACGCGGCAATGGCGTACGCCCCGATCGGACTCGCGCCGGGCTGCACCTCGAATTGCACGCCGACGGACTTGGTCTTCGTGGCGACGACGAGCGAGACGCTGATCTTCCAAGGCGACCCGCAGGCCGCTGGTGGGATGCAATTCAGCTACGACGCCGCGCAGCTCAGCGCGCTGGACCTCGGCGCGCTCGTCGGCCAAGGCACGCCGAGCGGATTGAGCGTCGCGGCTGGCGACCTCGACGGCGACGGTGACGGCGATCTCGCCTACGCGGCGGAGTTCGGCAGCCCCGGCAATCGAATGGTGCAGTTCGTGCTCGTGCGCAACGACTGCGCGACCGTCAACGCGAACGATGGCGTCGAGCTTTATTGCTTGGACTCCGAAGGAGCTGGTGGAGGGTCGACGCCCAACCAAGTGCGGGTGGGAGTTGGACTTCGGATTCCGACTCCGCCGTCGTTCCCCGAACGGCCCAATCGCGCCCAAGTGACGATCTACGTGCGGGAGTACTCCCCCAGCCCCGGTGCGTGGAACCCGGACATCTCGCCCGAAGTGCTCTACAGCGCGAAGTTCGACGTGAGCGCCCCGACTCAGCCAGGGGAGACGCGAGGCTCGCTCGATCTCCAGACTCCGGAGCTTGATCTGCCGGAGCCGTGGTACCTGCCGCCCGCCACGCCCCCGGCCTACCTCACGGATGGCGAGGTGCTCCTCTACGTGCGGGTGACCCCGATCCTCGAGCTTGCGGGGAGCGTGGACCTCAACGGACCGGCGCTCAACTTCGTGGGCTCCACCAACCCGGACCTGCTTGAAGCGCTGTGCTACGAAATCCCCTTGGATGAGCTCTACACCTACTGCATTCCCGAAGACGGCTTGAATTGCGCCAGCCCTGAGGGCGCGCCGCTCATCAACGAAATCCACCGCCGCAAGCGCATCCGTCCGATCGGCACGCCGCCCCAGTAGCGCTAGCCCGCGGGACTCGACTTCGAGCGCCGCTTGAGCGCGAGCGCGGCGAGCGCAGCGACGCACAGCGCAGCGACGGACCACCACCAACGGGCCAGGGCGGACGAACCGCTCTGGCCCGCTTCGTCGAGC
Source organism: Planctomycetota bacterium (assembly GCA_016795325.1). Taxonomy (GTDB): domain Bacteria; phylum Planctomycetota; class UBA1135; order UBA1135; genus WYBT01. The sequence continues at coordinate 42,429 of JAEUHY010000059.1, read as the reverse complement.
GGCGGCAAGTGCGCGGCGCTCGCGGCGTCGACCAGCGGCTCGAACGCGGCGCCCCAGGCGTGCACGAAAAAGTCCTGCAGACGCGCAGGCGCCGCGCTCTGCCCGCGGCGAGCCAGCATCAGCGCGCGCGCCGGCGACTCGCCGCGCGCGACGTGCAGGCTGACGCGCTCGAACAACTCGACCGCAGCGCCGACCTCGAGGTCGATCCCCGTCTGCAGCACGCAGTCGCTGCCGGCGAGCACGAAGGACGCCGCGAGTCCCGTGCGCCCGTCGTCGCCGCGCATCACCGGGCGCTGCGACGCGCGGCACACCGCGAGCGCCGTCAAGCGCGCCGCCGCCGCGCGTTCGACGGTCTCGGACGTGACGCGAGTGGGCTCACCCGCCTCGCCCCACAGCACGAAGCCCGCGCGCGTTTCACGCTGCACGTCGTAGTCGCCGTGTGCGATGACCTGCACGAGCTCGAAGCCGCCGGCGCGCGCATCGAGCTCGCTCGGCAGGGCCTGCGCGCCGACCGCGAGCCGACTCGTCGCCCCCAGCCGCTCGCGCCAGCGCTCCAAGCGCGCGCTGTCGACCGCGACGTCGGCCGGCGCGGGCGGCGCTCCCAGCAACAGCGCGTTGAACTGCTCCGCAGCGCTCTTGCCGCGGCTGCGAGCACGCCGCGCGAGTTCCGCCGCAACCGGAATCGACGGAGCGTGGGCCAGCGCCAACTGTTCGCCAAGTCGTGCCCCGTCCGGACTGCGCACGAGCGCCAACGGCAAATGCCCGACGCTCTCGTCGCCCACCACAGTGCACTCGTGGTACCGCGTGAGCTGCGCGAGATCCGCCGGCGCGAGCAGCGCCTCGAGCGCCGCTTCGGCCGCGTCGAACGCGCCCGCCGAACCTCCGGCGCGCACCGCGCGCGTCGCTTCGTTGGCCAGCTTGCTCGCGAGCTGTCGCAGGCTCCAACCGTCGGCGAGCTCGCACACGCGGATCGAAGTCGCGTCGACGATGAACAGGTGCGAACGCTCGCGGCCGGAGAGCAGGACGCACAACACACGGCGCTCGGTCGCGAGTTCCGCCAGGTCGCGCGCCAGATCCGCGCTCGCACGTTCGAGCCCGAGACCGCGCGCCACGCCGCCGATGCATTGCGCGCGGTAGATCCACTCGAGCGCGCGGCGTGCTCCCGGCGCTTGTCCGTCGACCGCGATGCAGCCGCGCACGAGCGACTCGAGCACGCGCTCGCGCTGGGCGAATTGGAGCACCGCGCTCGAGGGACTCAACGCGGCGAGCGCGGCCCATTCGTCGAAGAACGCTCCGACGAGCGCCTCGAGTCGTTCGAGTTCGGCGCGGATGCGTTCGCGGTCCGCGGAGAGCAGCGCAATGCGCAGCGCCAACGCCTGATGTTGCGCCGCCTCGAGCCCCGAGTTCGGCCGACCGCCCTGTTCCGCGAGCGCGAACAGCTCCTCCGCGCGCTCGCGGGCGCCCGCCTCGGCGAAGTACCCGGCCGCGATAGCTGCGCGCGTGCGTCGGTTGGGGTCGCCCGCGTCGCTCGCGAGCACGAGCGCGCGCAGCGCTTCGACATGCGTCAAGTCGCCGGGCGAGTTGCGGCGCGACAGTTCGTGGCGCGCGAGCGTCCGCCGCATCTCGATGGCGGCCCGCTCGCTCGGCTCCAGCGCCGCGAGCCAGTCTTTGGCGCTGACGGCGTCGATGTAGGGTTCGACCTCGTCGTAGGCCTGCAGCGCAAACAAAGACCCGATCCGTGCGTCGACCACCTCCCAGTACAGCGTCGGAGCGGCCGCACGTTCGGCGAGCAACTGCGCCACGCGCAGGGCCTCGGCGGCCGCCGCCGCGCGCCCGCTGAGCCGGTCGACGTGCGCACGCGTCACGTACCAGTAGAACGCGTCGACGAGTTCGAGCTCGGAGAGCTGCGGCCCGGGCGTGGAGGGCGCCGCCGCCGCGACCAGGCTGGCGACCGCTGCGGAATCGGGACCGGCGGCGCGTGTGGCTTGGAGCACGCGCGAGCAGTCGACGAGGCGCTCCGCGAAGACCAACTGGCGCGCGAGTTCGAGCCGCACGCTGCGCACGTGAGGTTCCGGCACGGCGCCGCGCGCCAGCGCCTGTTCCACGAAACGCTCCGCTGCGGCGGGGCCGAGTTCGGCGAACAGCCCCGCGTACTGGACGATCAGGAGCTCGGCGAGCGCGTCGGTCGGCGCGCCGAACTCGAGCGCCGCGGCGACCCACGCGGAGGCCGGCGCCAACTCGCTCAGCCCCGGCGAATCGCCGAGGACCGCGTCGCACAGCGCGGCGCCATCGGGTGGGGCATCGTCGGCGAGCCCCAGCGCTGCCGCAGCGGCTCGCCACAACTCGAGCGCCGCCGGGGCCTCCGCTGACGCGGCGTCGCGCACCTCGCCCGACGGCCCGGCGCGTTCTTGCCCGTCGGCGTTTTCTCCGTCGAGCGCTGACTGCGTGTTCGACTGCGCCGGCAGCGCCGGCGCCCCCAGGCTCAGCGCGAGACCGACAAGCGCAGCAAGGGCGACTCGAGCTCGACCCTGTCCCCACCGTCCTCCGCAGAGACGATCACGGCGCGCGCGAACACCGTCGCAGGCAGCGCGGTCAAGTCTCCGGGGTTGGGCGTCCACTGCGTCGCGGCGTCGAGCTTCTTGACGAAGATAGCTTCGCCAGTGGCCTGCGCGTCGGCGAACAGCTCGATCTTGAGCCGTTGATTCAGGCCGACCGAAGCGTTCTCGATCGTCAGCGCCGATCCCGCACGCAGCTCGCCGCCGACCACGACCAGGCGCAAGCCCTGTGCGTCGTTCAGCACCGGCACTGGACGCGGCTGGCTGTCGTTCCCTTGGCGCAGCAACACCGCGCCGACGGCCAGGGTCACCAGCGCCGCGGCGGCCCACAACATCGGCGCGCGGCGACGCTTGGCGGGCGCAGCCGCGCGGACGACCCGCGCGCGATCGAACTCCGTCGTCGAAGCGCGCGCCTCCGCGATGACCTCGCGCTCGAGGCGCGCCTCGCGCTCGAGTTGTCCGTGGAGTTGCGCCAGTTCCCGCGCCTTGGTGCGCAGGTCGGGCCGTCGCTCGAAAAGGGCCTGGAGCGCGGGAGCGTCCGGGCTGATTTCTCCGGCGACGAAGCTGGCAAGAAGCTCGTCGTCTTGGTGGCTCATGATTCCGTCCTCAGGTGCGGCTCGAGCAGCGCCTTGAGGCGCTCGAGTCCGCGGTAGTAGCGGGCTTTGATGGTGCTGACCGACTCGCCGCGGCGGCGCGCGATCTCGTCGAATCCCAGCTCGCCGAAGTGGCGCTCCGAGACGATGTCCGAGGTCGGCGGGCCGAGCTTGGCGATGGCCGTGTGCAGGATGGTCGGGTCGAAGGCCGGGGCGCCTTCTTCGCGGGCGCTCAGCTCCGCGAGATCGTCGCCGTCGAGCAACGTCAGGCGCGCGCGGCGCCTGCGGCGGTCGAGGGCCTTGTGCAGCTCGAGTTGGACGAAGCGAAAGGCCCACGATTCGAGCGTGGCGCGCCCCTCGAAGCCCGCAAGCTTGCTCCACAGGGCCGCCAGGGCGCTCTGATCGACCTCCGCCAGCTCGTCCGCGCGCAACGGGGCGCCCAGCCGGCGGTGCAGCGAGCGCAGGATGGCGGGGACGCAGCCCAGGCGCTCGAGCACCGCGCCTGTGGCCTCTCCGTCGCCGGCGATGGCGCGGCGGACGAGGTCCAGATCGGCGGCATAGGGATCGCCCGATTCCGTCGACATGCGCTGGGGGGTCGCTCGTCGGCGAGACCGACGCAGCGGCGCGGAGTGTAGCTCCGCCCCAAAGCCCGTCGTCGCCTGGATTCCGAGTTCAGCCGCCACGCCCACGTTCGCCCGCGTCGCGCCCGCGAAGACGCAACCAAGCGCGAAAAATCGCGTCGAGGCGGCGGTTCCCGATTCTGGATCGAGTCGGTGGCGCGCGCTCGCGCAACTCAAGCGTCGCGCGTCGCGGAGTCGAAACACCGCGCGCCGCCGGCGCCTCCCCGCGCCGCGCTCCTCGCCGCCCATGAAGCTCACCCTGCAACGCGCCCTGCTCGCCCTCGCGGCGCTGTCCGTCCCCGCCCTGGGCGGCGACGCCCCCGCCCCCGCGCGCTCCTTCGAGCTGGAGCTGCAGGTCGGCGCCACCGCGCTGCGCGCCGAGAACTTGAGCGCGACGCCCTTCGTGCTCGTGCTCAAGGGTCGCCACGACTCGCGTCTGGAGCACATCGTCGTCCCGCCGCACTCGAGCTTCGAGTCGCGCTTCACCCCGCTCGTCCTGCGTGAGCTCGAACTGACCGTAGTCGGCCGCGACGCCGCAGGCGCGTTCCGCTCGGCGCACTTCGACTTGAGCGCACTGCGCAACCGCGCCTTCGAGGGACTGTGGTTCGACGTCGAGCGCAGCGAGATCTCCGCTTGGCGGCGCGCCGAACACGGCTTCGCCGGCGTGTCGACCCGCGGCGACGACAACGGCCAACACACGACCTGCTCCAACGTGAGCATGCCCACGCACGTTCCGGTCATCACGCCGCGCGACGGCAACGGCCAGGACGCGGCCCCGCGCCTGCAACGGCGCCCGCTGCCGCCGGTCTGACCGGCCACCCGAACAGCCCTTTGTGAGAGAGGGGCTGGCCTGAGAGAGAAACGAGAGACGGAAGACGGCTGCCCGCGCACAACGCGGCAGCCGTCGACCGTTTGCGGAGCTCGCGCCGAGTGCGGCCGCCCTCAGCGCGCCGCGCGCCAGTGCGCGTACACCTCGGGGCGCGCGTCGCGCTCGACCGGCACGCGCCGGCGCATCTGGCGCGCGACGTCGAGGTCCACCTGCGCCCCGACGAGCCCATCGACGCCGCGCCCCTCCGCGAGCACCACGCCGTGCGGATCGACGAGCAGCGAGTTGCCGGGGAACTCGAGCAACAACTCGCGCCGTCCGATCGCTTCGCTGCCGGTGCGGTTGGCGACCAGCACGAAGCACTGATTCTGCACCGCCAATCCGCAGGCCAGCGCGCGCAGGTGCGTCGCCCGCGCCGCGGGCCACTGCGCGGGGACGAGCAAGAGCTCGGCGCGTTCGTCGAAGCAGCGGCGCGTGAGTTCGACGAAGCGCAGGTCGTAACACACGCAGCCGGCGATGCGGCCCAGCCGCGTGTCGAGCACCGGCGGAGGTTCGGCGCCGGCGCTGAAGCTCTCGGGTTCAGCCGTCGGAGAGAACAGGTGCGCCTTGTCGTAGCTCGCGAGCAGTTCGCCGCGGTCGAACAGGCGCCAGCGGTTGGCGGGGCGCGCCGGGCCGAGCGAGGCGAAGCTCGAGCCGCACACGGCGAGTTCGAGCTCGCGCGAGAGCTCCCGCACACGCTCCACGCAGCGTTCGTCGAGCGCGACGAGTGCGCCCAGATCGGCGCCGGCGTCGGGGAACGAACTGGCCCACATTTCGGGCAGCAGCACGAGCTCGAAGCCACGCTGCCGCGCCTCGCGCAGGCCGCGCTCCACCGCCGCGAGGTTGACCTCGTGCGCGCTGCGCCGCACGTCGAACTGAAGGGCCGCCAACTGCATGGAGCGACGTTGTAGCGAGGCCTCGGCCCGCGCGCGCAGCTTTACTTGGCGAGCGCACTTGGCAACCATCGCCGCCGGAGCCCCACGACAACGCATGGATTGGATTTGGCGAGCGATCGACTACGGCTGGCTCGACTACATCGTGCTGGTGCTGGTCGGGCGCTGCGCGCTGGCCTACCTCCCGCCCGGCCGCGCCGGCGGATCCCGCCTCGCCGACCTGCCCTTCGCACTCGTCGCGAGCACGTTGCTCGGCTACGCGCTGATGGTCTGGACCGTCACGGTCGGCCCCGAAGTCCCCCACGCCCGCCGCTGGTGGCTCGCGGCGCCGTGGCTCGCGCTCGGCGCCCTGCGCTGGTTCACACGGCCCCACGCCTTCGTCGCGGGCGAGGCGCCGCCGGTTCCGGTCGACGCGCAGGGGCGACTTCCGGCGGCCTTCGGGGTGTTGCTCGCGGCGACGTCGCCGCTGTGGTGGGTTCCCGAAGGCAGCGCCGACAACCTCGCGGGACGCGTGCTCGCGAGCATCGGACTGCTGCAGATCGCCGTGTGCGTCGCGCACGCCCTCGCGCTCGCGCGCCGCGCGGTGCTCGGGCGGCTGCTGGTCGCAGCGCTTCTCGTGACGACGCCCGCGCTGCGCGAGAGCCTCTACCACGTCCCCACGCTCCCGGCGGCCTTCGTCGCGCTCACCTGCGCGGGACTGATCGGCTGGACGCGGCGCGCCGATCCGCGCCACGCCGCGCTGGCGCTGGTTGGCGCAGCCGCGAGCTTCCCCGCCTCGCCCACGACCTGGCTGGCCGGCTGCGCGACATTGATCCTGTTCTCGCACAACCACGCGCGGCGGCGCGCGCTGTGGGGAACGCTCGCGGTGGTCGTGCTGGTGTTGGCGCCGCTGGTGGGCTTGGGCGAAGGCGCGGCGGTGCGGCTCTCCAACGAGCTCGACCTGCCGATCGCGGCGCCCGATTTCCTCGAAGCGGTCAACCGACGCGAGCTGTGGGGCCTGGTGTGGCTCGCGGCGGGCTTCGCCGTCGTTGCGAGCATCGCCGGCGTGAGCGGCGGCCGACCCAAGGAGATGGCGCTGCGGCCCGGCGAGGCGCCGCGGCCCGGCGCGGAACTGCGCGCCGTGCTCGTCTTCACCGCGCTCGCGTTCGTGCTGCACGCGCTCGAACGTTTCGCGCCGCCGAGCGTGCTCGCCGCGCACCTGCGTCCGACGTGGCTGGGTTTCCTCGCGCTGATGCTGCCCGCTGCGGCGGTCGTGCTCGGCTTGGTGCTCGCGCCCGGGGAGCGCGCCGCGGTGCGCGAGAACGCGGCGTGAGCGCTGCGCCGCACGAGGGCGAACTCGAGCGAGCGCTGGCGCCGGCGCTCGCGGCGCTCGAGCGCGGCGAGCCATACAAGGCGGTGCTCGAGGCGCTGCTGCTCGAGCTCTCCGACGAACTCGCCGACAGGTTGACGCAGCTGCAGCGCGAGGCGCGCGGCGCGTGGCTCGTGCTACTGCGTGCGACGCCGCCGAACGACGCGCCGCCGACGGCGCTGCTCGTCGGCAACGCGCTCTCGGGCGTCAGCGTGCCGCTGGGCCACGCGGGTTGGCGCGTGACGTTGTGCGACCGCTCGGCGACGCGCTTGCGCTTCGCGCAGCTGCGCAACCGCGCGCTCACGCCCGGCGACGAGCCGCAGACCGTGCAACGCAGCGACGGCGCGCGTCTGCCGTTCGAGGACGGCGCGTTCACGCTCGTGGTTCAGGAGACGCCGCTCAGCGCGCCGGACGCGTGCGCCGAACTCGCCGAGCTGCAGCGTGTGTGCGCGGGCGAACTCGCGCTGCTCGCCGACAACCGTTTCGCCTACAAGCGCTCGAGCGGCCGGCGCGGCGTGTTCCGAGTTCCCGGGCCGTTCGAGTACATGCGGCGCGTCGCGAGCGCACACGGCGAACGTTCGCTCGCGGGATATCGCCGCCAGTGCGACGCTCCTCGATTCGAAGCGCCGCGCGCGTTCGCGTTGTATCCCGACGCGCGCGAGTTCACGTACGTCGTCGGCCTCGATGAGCCGCTGCCGAGCCTGGAGCTCGGCCCCAAGGAACGCGGCAACAAACTCAAGTTGCTCGGCGCGTCGTTGGGCCTGTTTCCGCTGCTCACGCCGTCGTTTGCGTTGCTGCAGAGCCGCGTGCGCGCGGATTCGGACGTCGCGCGCGTTCCACGCGTCGAGCGCCTGCTCGACGCGCTCGCGCACTCGACCGGCGAGCCGCGCGGAGCGCTCGAGCACCTGGTTGCCACACGCGGCAACAGCGCGCTGCTCTTCACACGCCACACGCCGCGCCCCACAACGAGCACGAGCGTGACGACCGGCGCCGGCGACTGGTGCGTGCACATCGGCTTGTCCGCAGCGCAACGCAGCCAACTGGTGACGCACGCGCGTTTTCTGCGCTCGATCCGCGCGCGCTTTCCACGCGCTCCCGTGCCCGAGCTGCTGTTCGTCGGCGAGCTCGAAGGGCTGTTCCTCACGTGTGAACGCCGCGCGAGCGGGCTCACGGCGCCGCAGCACACCGGCGACCTGGCCGTGACGCGCACGTTGCTCGAGGATGCGTCGCGTGTGCTCGCCGAACTCGTGGTCGAGCCCGCACGCTCCCTCGACGAGGCCGAGTTCGAGCGCCTGATCGCGCGCCGCTTCCGCCTCGTCGAGCGCTTCTGCGGACACCCGGACACCGCCGCCAACCTGCGATCGATGCTCGCGCGCGCGAAGGAACAACTCCTCGGCCGCTCGTTTCCGCGCGTCGTCTACCACGCCGATCTGCGCAGCAAACACATCCAAGTCGACGCGCGCGGCCGCATCGTCGCGCTGCTCGACTGGGGTTCGGGCGAAGAGAGCGATCTGCCCTACTTCGACCTGTTCCACCTGCTCGTCCACGAGCGCAAGCAAGCAGACGACCTGGATGCCGCCAGCGCTTGGAAGCTCGTGCGCGAACGCACGGGCTTGCGCGATTGGGAGCGCGCGGCGCTCGACGACTACGCGCAGCGCCTGGGACTCGACGACGCGTACCGCCGCGCCGTCGAGGGCTTCTATCCGGTGCTGGTCGCCGCCATGGCCGAAAGCCATTGGGATTTCAGCCGTCCGCGCTGGCTGAGGCGTCAGTTCGGGATCTGAGCGCGAGCAGCGCGCCGCCCACAATGCAATTTCCAAGCTGGGGCTACGCCGTTTTTGGCACGCGGGAGAGCGCGCTCGCGGCGCTATAAGGGTCGCGACCGATCGGTCCGAAGGAGAACAGGATGCTCACCCTCATCGGTTGGCTGGCGGCGTTGGCAGGCTTGGCCCTGGTGTTCGTGGCGTTCGCCTACGTGCGCCGACCGTACTGGGGCTGGGTGGTCGCGGGAGCGATCGCGCTGGGCGTGTGGTGGAGCGGAGGACCGTGGGCGCCGTGGCTCTTCTACGTCGTCGCTGCGCTGTTCGCAGCGCTCGCGCTGATCTTCGGCCTGCGTCCTCTGCGGCGCGGCATCGTGACCGCGGCCGCGCTGCCGGCGGTGAAGAAGATCCTGCCCAAGATGAGCGACACCGAGAAGGCGGCGCTCGAAGCGGGCAGCGTCGGGTTCGACCGCGAACTGTTCAGCGGCGCACCGGATTGGAACAAGCTCGTGCCGTTCGCCTGCCGCGGCCTCGATGAACGCGAGCGCAACTTCCTCGCACGCGAGATCGACGAACTGTGCCGCCTGCTCGTCGACGACGAGGTCGTGCGGGCAGGCGACCTGCCGCCGCGCGCCTGGGAGTTCATCAAGCGCTCCGGGCTGATGGGCATGATCATCCCGCGCTCCTACGGCGGGCTCGAGTTCTCGGCCAAGATGCAGTCGGCCGTGATCGCCAAGCTCTCGTCGCGCTGCGTGACGGCGGCCGTGACGGTGATGGTGCCCAACTCGCTCGGCCCGGCGGAGCTGCTGCTGCACTACGGCACCGAGGCGCAGAAGCAGCACTACTTGCCGCGCCTGGCGCGCGGCGAAGAAGTGCCGTGCTTCGCTCTCACGGAACCCTCGGCGGGATCCGACGCGGCGTCGATGCGCAGCGTCGGCGTGGTGTGCCGCGGGATGTGGGAAGGCCGCGAAGTGCTCGGCATGCGGCTGACGTGGGACAAGCGCTACATCACGCTCGCCCCCATCGCGACCGTGCTCGGACTCGCCTTCAAACTGCGCGATCCCGAGCGATTGCTCGGCGGCGAAGAAGACCTCGGCATCACCTGCGCGCTGATTCCGACCAGCACACGCGGCGTCGAACACGGCGAACGCCACGATCCGCTCGGCGTGCCGTTCATGAACGGCCCGACGCGCGGCGTCGACGTGTTCGTCCCGCTCGACTTCATCATCGGCGGCCCCAAACAAGCCGGCCGCGGCTGGGTGATGTTGATGCAGTGCCTGGCCGCCGGACGCGGCGTGTCGTTGCCGGCGCTCGCCGCCGGCGCCTCGCAGCTTTCGACGCGTGTGGTCGGCGCCTACGCAACGGTGCGCGAGCAGTTCGGCATGCCGATCGGCCGCTTCGAAGGCATCGAAGCGCGGCTGGGCCGTATCGCGGGCCTGACCTACGCGATCGACGCGGCGCGCGCGCTCACGCTCGGCGCGCTCGACGCGGGCGAGAAGCCCGCGGTGATCACGGCGATCATGAAGGCCTACACGACCGAGGCGATGCGCGTGGTCGTGAACGACGCGATGGACGTCGTCGGCGGCGCGGGCATCTGCCGCGGTCCGCGCAACGTGCTCGCCAGCGCTTACCAGTCCACGCCGATCGGCATCACCGTCGAAGGCGCGAACATCTTGACGCGCAGCATGATCATCTTCGGGCAGGGCGCGATCCGCTGCCATCCGTGGGTGCAGGACGAACTCGCCGCCGCGGAGAAGAACGATCTCGAGGGGTTCGACCGCGCGTTCTGGGGCCACGTCGGACTGGTGTTCACGAACATGGCGCGTTCGCTGGTGCTCGGCGCCTGCGACGGCGCGTTGGCCTCGAATCCGGTCAACGGTCCGGCAGGTCCGTACTTCCAGAAGCTCGCGCGCTACAGCGCCGCGTTCTCGTTCTCCGCCGATGTGGCGATGGGCACGCTCGGCGCGTCGCTCAAGCGCAAAGAGAACTTGAGCGGACGGCTCGCAGACGCGCTCGCCTGGCTGTACATCGGCTCTGGCGTAGCCAAGCGTTTCGTCGACGAAGGCCAGCTCGAACGCGACCTGCCGGCCTTCCGCTGGGCCATGCAGCACGCGCTGTACGAGATCGAACACGCGCTCGTCGGCCTGATCGACAACCTGCCGCTGCGCGCGGTCGCTTTCGGCCTGAAATTGGCGCTGTTTCCGCTCGGCGCGCGCGCCAAGCCGCCCTCGGATCGCACGACGAGCCAACTGGCGCGCGCGATCCTCGACGACGGCGCCGCGCGGCTCGCACTCACGCCCTCGATCTTCGTGCCCGAGCCGCACGAAGCGGGTCTGGGCTTCCTCGAAGGCACGCTCGACAAGGTGCTCGAGTCGCGCGAAGCACGCGAGCGCATCAAGGAAGCGCAGAAGCGCCAGATCCTGCCGCGCGGCCCCGCAGCGAGCCTCGTGCGTCAAGCGCTCGACAAGAGCGTGATCACGCAGCGCGAAGCCGAGCTGCTGCGCAGCGCGGAAGCGTCGCGCGACGCGGCAGTGCAAGTCGACGCGTTCGCACCGGACAAATTGAGCGCAGTGCAGCACTAGCACCTGACGGAAGGACTCCGTCGACGCTCTCGCGTGCAAAGAAAAGCGCGCCAACTCGGCCTGCGCATCTTCTCTGCGAGTCCGCTGCGAGCTGCGTCTCGATCCGCCGCTTCGCTCCGACGCGTGATCGTCGCAACCGCGTTCGGAGTGCGTCGTCGTTCGACGCGTCGAGGTTTCTAGGTACGCCGCGCACATCCCGACCACGCTCGTCCGCAGAGTTCGAGCGAGCGCCCTCCCAGCTTGGCCTAACGTGTCCGACACGTCGCCCGCGGAGCACGCATGCAGCTCTAGCGTGAGTGCAGTGCGGACGTCGGCGTGTCGACCGCAGGGGTCGTCCTCCGGCGCCGCTCAGCAACTCGGAGATCGTTCCATGACTCTCGCGCACTCGCTCGTCGCCGCAGCTTGCCTCTCGGCCAGCGCCTTGGCCCAGCTCAACGTCACTTCGCTCCAGCCGCAGTTGCACGCGGGCAACCAAGCGGCCAACACGGCGCTCGTGATCGACTTCGATCGCGCCGTCGACCCCGCGACCTTGGCGCAGATCCGGCTCTACGGCTCGGTGTGCGGGCCGGTCGACGGCGTGTTCGCGCTCGAACTCGGCGGCGCGCGGGTGCGCTTCACGCCGCGGCGACCGTTCGGAGCAGGCGAGGTCGTGCAGGTGAGTTTGAGCGACACGCTGCGCGCCGCCGACGGCAGCTTCCTGCGGCCGCAGGGTGTGGCCTCGTCCTTCCGCGTCGCGGCTGCGGCGGCGCCGATGAGCTTCACCCAACTCGCGAGTTGGGACGCCGATCCCAACACCTTCGCGCGCATCTACGGCGCGCAGACCTGCGATTTCGACGGCGACGAATACACCGACATCGCGCTGGTGTGCGAGAACACCTCCGACGTGCGCGTGTACTTGAACGACGCGGACGCGAGCGGGCAGTACGGCGCGCTGGTCGGCACGCCCAACGTCACGGGCTCGACGCCCAGCCCGAACGAGAACGCCGACCTCGACGGCGACGGCGAGATCGACATCGTCACGTGCGACACCGCAGGCGACAGTGTCAGCGTGCTGCTCGGCAACGGTGACGGCACGTTCCAGCCCGCGGTCGTGTATCCGATGGGCGTGGGACCGCACGGCATGGCGTTGCTCGACGTCGACGGAGACGGCGACATCGACGTGATGAGCGCCAACACGGGCTCCGAGAACATCGCGCTGCGCCGCAACAACGGCGACGGCACGTTCGGGCCGGTCAGCTTCCTGGGGAGCGAGGTGAGCGGCACGTGGGCCATGGCCGCGGGCGACATGAACGGCGACCACATCGTGGACGTAGTCGTCGGCGGACGCTTCAGCGGTAACGTGCGGGTTCTGCTCTCGAACGGCGACGGCACGTTCGCGACGCAGGCGCCGCGCGCCACCGGCGGGCAGACGTGGATGATCGTGCTCGGCGATGTGAACGGCGACGGCAAGCTCGACGTGACGAGCGCGAACGGCCCGACGAACAACGGCGCCGTGCTGCTCGGAGACGGCCTCGGCGGATTGCTGCCCGCGGCCGTAGTGCCCGGGGCCGGCCAGATGACCGCAACGGACCTGGGCGACCTCGACGGCGACGGCGATCTCGACTGGGTGCTCTCGTCCTTCGGCGGCGGACGTTGGACGCTGTACCACAACAACGGAGCAGGCGTCATGACGCTCCAGCAGACGTTCTTCGCGACCTCGAATCCGGCCTGCGCGGCGATCCTCGACATCGACCGCGACGCGGACCTCGATCTCGCGTTGCTCGACGAGATCGCCGACACCTGCACGCTGATGGAGAACGGCGCGCTCGACGCGCAGACCTTGTGCTTTGGCGACGGAAGCGGCGCCGCGTGCCCGTGCGCCAACGTCGGAGCGGATGGTCACGGCTGCGCCAACTCGCAGCCGACGGGCGGCGCGCTGCTCAACGCGCGCGGCCGCGCGAGCCTCGCGAACGACTCGCTTTCCTTCGCGGTCGGCGGCCTGCCCCAGCCTTCGACGGCGCTGCTGTTTCTGGGGTCCACGACCATCGGCGGCGGCGCGGGCACGCCGTTCAGCGACGGCCTGTTGTGCATCGCCACACCGCTCGTGCGGCGCGCCGTGAAGACCAGCGTCAACGGCCTCGCGACTTGGGGCGCGATCGCCGGCGACTCGCCGCTGTCGCTCTCCGGCGGCCTCTCCGCGAGCGGCGGCGCTCGCTTCTACCAGGTCTGGTACCGCGACTCGGCGGCCTTCTGCGCCAACGCGACGGCGAACCTCTCCAACGCCGTGCGCGTAGCCTGGACGCCCTGAGCGAAGGGGTCGCGCCGTGCGCGGCGCGCAGTAGTTTGGGCGGACCATGAGCAAGGACAAGGTCCCCGCCACCCAGGCGATCCGTGTGCTGCGCGAGCAGGGCGTCGCGTTCGAGACGCACGTCTACGACTACGTCGAGAAGGGCGGCACGGCGGCCTCGTCGAGCGCGCTCGGCGTGGACGAGCACGCCGTGGTGAAGACCCTGATCATGGAGAACGACCAGCGCGAGCCGCTGATCGTTCTCATGCACGGCGACAAGCAGGTTTCGACGCGCGCGCTCGCCCGCACCATCGGCGCGCGCTCGATCCAACCCTGCAAGCCCGAGGTGGCCGACAAACACTCGGGCTACCAGGTCGGCGGAACGAGTCCGTTCGGCACGAAACGCGCGATGCCGGTGTACCTCGAGCGCAGCGTGCTCGCGCTCGAGCGGATCTGGGTGAACGGCGGCCGGCGCGGGTTGCTGGTGAGCTTGGCGCCGAGCGAGCTCGTGCGCGTGCTCGCGCCGACGCTGGTGGACGTCGCGGTCGACGCCTGAGCACGCGCCTAGGGCTGCAGCGTGAGCTGCAGCGCGTCCGAGAGGTTCGTCGACTTCGAGGCCGGCGGATCGCGGAACCAGGCTTGGGCGTAGACCGACGCGCCGGCTGCGATCGGCAGGTTGGCGAGCACGCCGCCGCCGTTGCCCGCGATCAATGCGTTGAGGTCGGCGCTGAGCACTCCGTCGCAACTGGGCGACAGTCCGCCGGAGTTGGTCGCGGGCGAACGCTGCGTCGGCGATTTCACGCACAGGAAGCTCGTGCTCGTGGCGGACCAGGGTTGAGCCGTCGCGCCTAGGCCGAAGAAGATCAGGCCCTGGCGCGCGCCCTCGACGCGCAGCGCGGACACGATCGCGGCGCCAGCACCCGACGCCGATGGAGTTCCCGACACGAGTTGCATGCTCGGCATGCATCCGTTCGTCGTGGTGCCGGCCGTGCAGTAGTTGCTCCAGCCGCTCGCACCGATCGCGAGCACGTCGCCCGCGTTGAATCGACCGACGTAGAGGCGCTTGTCGGGCCCCACGGCGAGGTCAGTGAAGCCGCTGGCGAAGCCCGAGCCGATCTGCGTGGCGACGCCGTTCGCCGCGACGCGCTGCAACGCGCCGCTGGCGGTGTTGAGCGCGTACAACTCAAAGCCCCACGCGCCTCCGGCGCCGAACTCGATCGAGACACGCCCGGGGAACGTGATGAAGTTCCCGTTCAGCAGCGCTCCATTCGAGTCGTACTCGAACACACGGCCGTTTCCGTTCGCGACGAAGATGCGGTTGTCGGGCGCAATCGCGAGGCTGCTCGGCGTCGATCCCGCGGGAAGGGTGGCGATGAGCGTGGGCGACTCGCCGGCGACGCTCACGCGCAGCTGGCGCGTGATTGCGTCGGCGAACACCAGCCGCCCGTTCGAGTCGAACTTCATCTCCGAGGGATTGAGCCACTGGGTCGACTGCCACAGCTCGACGACGCTCTGATCGGGACGGATCGCGCGGATCGACCCGCTCACGTTGGGCGTCTTGATTCCGCCCACCAGCACGCTCCCGGGCACGCCGGAGACGGCGCCCAGCGTGTCGACGGCCACGGCATCAGGGTCGGGCGTAGCGCTCACGCCCCAGTCCGCCACGGGTGAACCACCCGGACCGATGCGCGTGATGAAGCGCGGATCGGGCGTGCCGTTCGTCGTGGTGTCGCGCCCGCAGAACAGCGCGCCGGAGGCGTCGAAGCTGAGCCACACCGGGCCGCTGACGCCGCTCGCGTACGGACTCACCACGTAGCCCGGGACGGACTGGGCCGACGAACGTTGCGCGAGCGCCGCGCCAGCGCACACGCTGAGCAGGCAGGCGGCCGCACGCTGTGCGAGGAGAAGTTTCATGGAGTGCTGGCTCATGGGATCGATGCGATCGGGGGCAAACGAGGCGGAACAGTGCTTCAGCTGCAATCCGCGACGGTCCGCGCGCGTTACCAAACTCTCCGCGCGCACCAGGTTTCTGGCGGCGCTCGCCCCACGGGGGTAGTTTCTGCGTCCATGCCTGTTCCGATTCGCCGCGCCGCGTTGCTCCTGCCGCTCTTGTCCGCGTGCCAGCGCGAGGCGGAAGTCGCCGCGGGCGAGCTCCCCGAGCCGCGCATCGCGCTCGTCGACGTCGCGCGCGAGGCCGGGCTCGAGCTCGTGCAGGTCAGCGGCGACCCGCGGCGCTGGTACATCCTCGAGAGCAACGGCACGGGCGCGGCTTGGCTCGACTACGACGGCGACGGCGATCTCGACCTGTTCGTCGGCAACGGCCAGGGCCTGAAGTACACCGACGACGGCAAGCGGCTCGAGATCGAGGTGAAGGCGCGCTGCGCGCTGTACCGCAACGACGGCGGGCTGCGCTTCAGCGACGTGAGCGAGAGCACGGGCTGCGCGCGCACCGACTGGGTGCAGGCGATCGCGGCCGCCGACATCGAAGGCGATGGCGACACGGATTTGTACCTGGGGTGCTTCGGACCCGACGTGCTGCTGCGCAACGAGGGCGGGCGCTTCGTCGATGCGACGGCCCAGAGCGGGCTGGGCAACCTCAAGTGGGCCGCGGGCGCCGCGTTCGGCGACGTGAACCGCGACGGCGCGCTCGATCTGTACGTCGCGAACTACTGCGAATTCGACCTGGCCAACCCGCCGCACGGAGGCGTGCGCAACGTCATCAACGGCGTCGAAGTCGCCTGGGGCCCTGAGGGCGAGAACAAGAAGGGCATCAACCCGGGCGCGCCGGATGTGTTCTACCTCGGCGACGGCAAGGGCGGCTTTCGTGAGGCCACGCGCGAGTGCGGGCTCGTGCTCGAAAAGCCCCTGTGCTCCTACAGCGTCACCTTCAGCGACATCGACGGCGACGGCTGGCAGGACATCCTGGTCGCGAACGACATGCAGCCGACGAACCTGTTCCACAACCGCGGCGACGGAACCTTCGTCGAGGAAGGGCAGGAACGCGGCTTCGCGCTCGATGCGAACGGCAAGGCGACGAGCGCGATGGGGCTCGCCGTGGACGACATCGACGACGACGGCGACATGGACGCGCTGCGCACGAACTTCGACTTCGAGGTCAACTCGCTGCACGTCAACAACGGCGCCGGGCGTTTCACCGAGCGCGCGCGCGAGCTGGGCATCGCGAGCGGTTCGATGGATCGCCTCGGCTGGGGCGGCGGCTTCTTCGATGTCGACTGCGACGGCGATCTGGACGCGCTGATCGCCAACGGCCACGTGTACCCGCAGGCGACGCAGATCGGCATGAGCGGTTGGGCGATGCAAAGCCAGCTCTACGAAGCGATCGTCAACGCCGCCGGCAAGCG
The DNA here is from genome assembly GCA_016795325.1 of Planctomycetota bacterium. Lineage (GTDB taxonomy): Bacteria > Planctomycetota > UBA1135 > UBA1135 > WYBT01. The sequence goes on along the minus strand of JAEUHY010000059.1, from coordinate 25,585 downwards.
CGTGTGGGTCGACGCCACGCTGCGCTGGGGCGGCGGTCTCGAACCGCTGCGTTCCGCGCGCGGCGTGGCCTTCGCCGACGCCGACGACGACGGCGATCTCGACGCGCTGATCGTCGACATGGATGCGCCGCCGCGCCTGCTCGAGAATCGCAGCGCGCGCCAAGGGCGTTGGATCGGCTTCGCGCTCGTCGGCGCCGGCGCCAACCGCGACGCGCTCGGCGCGCGCGTCGAAGTCACCGCCGGCGGCGTGACCCGCACGCGGGAATTGCGCCGCACGCACGGGCTGTTCGCGTCGCACGATCCGCGGCTGCACTTCGGCCTGGGCCCGGTGGCGCGCGTCGACGCGGTTCGCGTGCGCTGGCCGAACGGGCACGTCGCCAGCTACGAACAACTCGAACTCGAGCGCTACCACACGCTGCGCGAGATCGCGCCGCCCAGCGCACCGACCGCCTCCTCCCCCGCCGAAGCCTCGGCCGCCAAGACCCGATGAAAGTCGCACTCATCTTTCCGCCGCAGGGCCACTTCACGCAGCCCTACTTGAGCTTGCCCTCGCTCGCCGCGTACTTGCGCGCGCACAACGTCGGCGAGGTGCACCAACTCGACGAAAGCATCGAGGCCTACGACTACTTCCTCTCCAAGGAGCGCCTGCGCCGTTCGCTCGAACGCGTGCGCGCGGGCGGCGGCCTCGCGGCGCTCGACGCCCAGGAAACGCTGAAGTTCTCCGACATGGAGCGCTACCAGACGCTCTCGGAGATCGAGCTCATCGGCGACGAACTCGTCGAACGCATCGAAGAGGCCAAACACGTGCTCCGCACGCCGGCCGAGTTCTACGACTACGAGCGCTACCTGTGGGCCGGCCGCACGCTCGAACAGGGTTTGCGTCTGTTCTCGGCCGAGTTCGCGCCCTCGCGCCTCACGCCGCACGGCTTCGTCACGCGCTACCGCGTCGAACGCAGCCGCGAGATCCTCGCCGCCACGGCCGACGAAAAGGAGAACCCCTTCATCGAGTTCTTCCGCGAGCACACGCTGCCGCGCCTCAAGGCGATCGATCCCGACCTGATCGGCATCTCGCTCACCTTCCCGAGCCAGGCGATCCCGGCGTTCACGCTCGCGCGCCTGATCAAGGAGTGGAAGCCCAGCATCCACATCACGGTCGGCGGCGGACTGCTCGCGTACACGGCCGAGAAACTCTCCAAGCGCCGCGAGATCTGGAACGTCATCGACAGCTTCATCCTGCTCGAGGGCGAAGGTCCGCTGCTGGCGTTGTGTGAGGAGATCAAGAGCGGTCGGCGCGACCTGACGCGCATCTCCAACCTGATGTGGCACGACGGCGTCGAGGTGCGCCGCAACGAGCAGCGCGATCCGCTCGACATCAAGACGCTGCCGACGCCGGACTTCGACGGCCTGCCGCTGCACAAGTACTTCTCACCGGAGCTCGTGCTGCCGCTCGCGATCACGCGCGGCTGTTACTGGGGCAAGTGCGTGTTCTGCACGCTCTACACCGTGATCGGTCCGGGCTACCGCGGGCGCGCCATCGACCAGACGGTCGCCGACATGCGCGTCCTGAGCGAGAAGTACAAGACCAAGCACTTCTACCTGGCGATCGAAGACCTCCCGCCCAACATGGCGGCGCGGCTGCCGCAGGCGATCCTCGACGCGGGGCTCGACATCGACTGGTGGTGCGACGCGCGGCTCGAGCACGAAGCGTTCACGCAGGAGGTGTGCGACGCGATGGCCAAGGCCGGCTGCAAACGCATCGCCTTCGGCTTCGAGAGCAGCTCGCAGCGCGTGCTCGCGCGCATGTGCAAGGGCATCGATCCCGACAAGTCGATCGAGCTCGTGCGGCGCGTCCGCAAGGCCGGAATCTCGGTCACGCTCTACGTGATGACCGGCTTCCCCACCGAGACGCGCGACGAAGCGCGCGAGACGCTGCAGACGATCCTCGCCAACCGCGATGCGATCCAGGAAGTCAGCGTGCGCGTCTTCTACCTCGACGAGACGAGCGAGATCTTCAAGCGTCGCTCGGAGTTCGACATCCTCGAGATCTATCCCGATCCCGAGGCGGATCTGCAGGTGTACTACGACTTCAAGGCCGGCAGCGGCATGAGTCGGCGCGAAGCGCGCGAGGCGTACCTCGAGTTCACGCGCGCGCTGCGCTCGCACTTCCCGGTGTTCCAGAACACCAACATGCTCTACCACGAGCTGAAGAGTCACTACTTCCTGTACCTGGCCAAGGCCGGTTCCTGGGAGCAGCTCGTCAGCGACGTGCTCGAGCGCCCGCGGGCCAAGACGAGCGATCCGCGCCGCCCGCGCGCGCGTTCGGCGTTGCTCAAGCGCGCGCTCGGCTTCGACCGCGCCGAGATCGACCAGCGCCTGTCGAGCATCGACTCGCACACCTTGCGGCCGCGCTACCAGTCCGACCTCGTCGAGGACGAGGACCGTCTGCGCTTCGACCGCGAGCTCGCGCCGCAGCAACGCGCCGACTCGTCGCTGGTGTACGACCGGCGCACGGGCGAGATCCAGTGCTTCAGCGCAGCCGCGGCGTTCCTGCTCGAGCGCTGCGACGGCACGCGCACCGTCGAACAGATCGTCGAGGTCGTGCCGCAGCCCGCGCAGGAGCTCGCGCGGCGCTGCGTCGAACAACTGTCCCAGTCCGGTTACTTCGAGAAGGAGAGCGCGTCGTGAGTTCACCCGAGCACAAGCGCAGCGAAGAGGTCGACCCCAAGTCCACGCCCGCCAAGGACGCCGCCGCCAAGGGCGAAGCGCCGCCGCCGCCGAAGACGGGCCTGAACTACGTGTTCAAGATCGCGCCCGCGGACCCGAAGAACTCGTTCGACTTCGAAGACGTGGCGGACAAGTGAGCGCGCCGAGGGGCGCGCCGAGTAGCGCGTTCCGCTCGGCTCGCCCGGCTGCGGAGCGCTGAAGCGCGTCGCGACGCTCCGCCAGCTTGCGCTCAACGTCGCAGCTCACCGCGTAGGCGCCGCGAGACGCGCCCTTCACTTCGTGTCGGTGTAGCCCAGCTGGCGCAACGTCTCGAGCGCCTTCGCGTCGAGTTCGACCTCGAGCTTCGCGCCGATCGAGGACGGCTGCAGCGCCCGGAACGCGTCGAGTTCGCGCGAGAGCGCGTCGGCGATCTCCGGGTGCGCTTCGATCAGATTCTCCTGCTCGAAGGGATCTTTCGAGTGGTCGTAGAGCTCTTTGGCCTCGGCGCTCACGATGAGCTTCCAAGGTCCGCGCTGGGCCGCCCAGAGTTGTTTGGCGCCGCCCTGGCGGAAGCGCAGCGCGAACAGGGTGCGCTCGGGCGGCGGCGTGGCGGAGGCGAGCGCGGAGGCCAGCGAGACGCCGACGAAGTGGCGCGGCGTCTCGAGCCCGGCGAGGTGCGCCAGCGTCGGGGCCACGTCGATGATGCTGACCGGCGTCGTGATGCGCCGTGCGCCAGGCAACTCCGCGGGCCACGAGAAGACCAGCGCGATGCGCATCAGCTCGGAGTAGATCGAGAAGCCGTGCCCCTGTCCGCCGTGCTCGCCGAACTCCTCGCCGTGGTCGCTGACGAGGCAGATCAGCGTGCGCTCGTCCCAGCCCAGTTCAGCGCCGAGCTGGCGCAGCACGCCGTCGAGGTAACGCAGTTCCGCGTCGTACGCCGCACGCTCGGCGGCGAACGGCGCCGAGCCCGGTTCGTACACCGGTTCACGCGGTCGGTGCGGTGCGTGCGAATCGTTGAAGTGCAAGTACATGAAGTACGGCGCATCACTCGCACGCTGCGCCTTCCAGCGCCGCACCTCTTCGAGCACCACTTCGGCCGCGGCGCCCTTGCCGTGCTCCGGCCCCGTGAAGTCGGCGAAGTGCGTGAAGCCGCGATCGAACCCCATGCGCGAGGTGATGTTGACGTTCGTGCTCGCGCCGAAGGTCGAGTAGCCCGCGCGCGCGAACAGCTCGGGCAGCGTCGCGACCGCGTCGGGAAGGCGGCTGAGCGAAACCGTCGACGCGAGCTGGCCCTGCCAGCGATCCGCGTCGGCGTTCGCGCCGCGCACGAGCGGCTCACCGGTCGGTGAGAGCTTGGGCTCGCGCGGAGTCGGGGGCGGCTTGGGTTTGTCCTCGCTCGAGTCCTTCGGGTCCCGCGACGCGCGCGTGGCCTGGGCGAAGAAACCCTCGGTGATTCCGTGCTGGTTGGGATACAGCCCCGTGAACAACGACGCCGTGGCGGGCGCAGTCCAAGTCGAAGCCGAATACGCGTGCTCGAACACGACGCCGCGCTGCGCCAACTCGGCGAGGTACGGCGTGGTCGCGTGTTCGTAGCCGTACATCGGCAAGTGATCGGGCCGCAGCGTGTCGATCAGGATCACGACGACGTCGGGCTTGCGCGCTTCGTTGCCGCCGCAACCAACCAGGCAAGCCGCGAGCAGCGCCGCCACGGCTCGCAACAGCATCCGCAGGCTCATTCGCTCGCTTGCATCCACAGGATCGAGTGCACCAATCCGTGCAACGCCATCTTGGCGCCGTCGTCGAAATCGCGCATGGGCTCGGCTTCGATTCCAAAACCGTTGTGCGCGACCAGCAGCTCGTTGGGCCGCATTCCGTGGGCCGTCGCTGCGTCCCAGCGGAACGCGAACAACGCGCCCTGCGGCCCGGCCGCGAAGGCGACCGGCCGCCGCGTGCGCGTCCACACGTCGTACAACTGGCACGTGAGCCAGCCGCCGTCGAGCGCGGGGTTCTCGACGCGCCGCGAGCGCCACGAGGTCATGGATCCGTCGTGTTGCGGCAGCTCGGTGTGGAACACGTTGAGCTGACCGGCGCCGTCAAAGGCCACCACCGGACGCGAACCGCTGGAGGCGCCGAGTTGTTCGCCGCGCACCCACTCGCTCGCTTCGACGATCAACGCGTCGCCCTCGACGCGCGCCCAGCTCACGCGCAACCCCAGCGGAATCCCGCTGGGATGCGGCGCGCTCGTCGCGATCACGACGCGGCCGTCGCGCGGGTCGACGCCGAGCCCGACGGGCGTTCCCGAAGTGAGCGCGAGCGCAGGTCCAGCGCGCGGCTGGAGGCGCGTGGGTTCGTCGATCCAGTACGGCGTGAGCGAGTTGTCGCTGCCGCGCGAGACCAGGAGCATGCGCTCGCCGACCGCACAGGCCGAGAGCTCGACGCTCGGAAACTCGGCGAGTTCCGCGGGCTCTTTCACCTCGTTCGCGTCGAAGGCCGACGCCAACCAACCGGTCACGCGCCGCAGCAGCACCCAGCCTTGCCCGCGCCATCCGACCAGCAGGAAATCGTCGTTGGTGGCCGACGTCGGAAACGCGCGCGGCGCGCCCCAGCGCTCTTCGCCGAGGTACTCGCGCACGCTGATCGTCTCCTGGTTCTGGTCGATGGTCGCGAGCCACGCACGCCCGTCGACGTAGGCGAGCGCCGGCGCGGCGCCGATCTGCAGATCCCAGTCGCGGCGCACGCCGCACGTCGTGGCGCTCCCGTAGTTGATGTCGGCGCTGACCGGCTCATCCGAGAACTTGCCGTCGTGGTTCCAGTCGATGCGCGTGCTCTCGCCGTCGGCTTGCAGCGTGAAGCGGAACGGCGGCTTGGCGAGGAACGCGACGCGCTCGTGCGCAAACGGAAGACGTTCGATGAGCTCCGCCTCGCGCAGCTGGAGCCCCGCGAAGGCGCCGCGTGAGAAGTGCACGCGCTGGGCGTCGCCATCGAAGGCGTAGCTGTACGCGTAGTTCATCAGCGACGTGTACAGCGGACACCACGCGGGAAGCGAGTCGCCCTCGTGGCTGAGGGAGAGCTGGTGGCCGAATTCGTGCGCGAACACCGCGAATCCCAGCCCGCTGCCGCCCATGTCGCCGGTCTGTTGCGATTGTCCGCCGCCCCAGCGCGTGACCTGCATCCAGTGCAGAAAACCGCGCTCGCGCAGCGGAAAACGCGCCGCGCCGCAGCGCGCCCAGTCGCCGCCGAACTGCTCCTCGGGCGGAACGGGCGCCTCGATGCGCGTGTGCATGCGGATGCCGCGCGAGCCGTCGAGGTTGGCGACGTCCACTTGCGCGAAGAGCTCCGCCGCGCGCGCCAACTCACGTTCGAGCTGCTCGAGCGGAACGCCGACGTAGGGCGCGACGGCGACCACGACGTCCTTGCGGCGCGGGTCGAGCTGCGTCTTCGGACCGACGTCGATGCCGCGCGGCAGTCCGTGCACCTCCCAGCCGTCGAGCAATCCATCGCCGTCGCTGTCGCGATCGAGCGCGTCGGTTCCAAGGCGCGCTTCGTCCTCGTCCGCCAAGCCGTCGCCGTCGCGATCCGCCGCGTTCGGGCCCGGACTGAAGGCCACGCGCAGTTCGAGGAAACTCCCCGGCCGCGAGCAGCGGTACGCGCCGATCAGGTCGCCGTCGCCGTCGCCGTCGAGATCTCCAACCGCGCGCAGGAGCAACGGCGCGTTCGGCTCGTAGGGCGGCGGCTTGGGAGCGCGCGAAGCGTCCGGCGCGGGGAGCGCCAGGCGCGCCTCGAGCTTGGCGGCGACGTCCGCGCCCAACTCGTCGGCCGCGCGCCAGGGCGACGCCTTCCAGCCGCGCACGCTCGGCGCCACGAGCCACGTGCCGTGGAGACGCACGCCGAGGTCGTCGAAGCCGTCGCCGTTGGCGTCCACGCAGGCCACCGCGTCGACGCGCGCGTCGCAGGTGGCCCAGGTGCTCGCCGCGAGCGCGGTCTGCAGCAGGAGCTCGATCATTCGGCCAAGCTACCGCAGCTCGCGCGCGGACTCACGCGGCGCTGGCGCGCGGCGCGGCGAAGGGCGCTGGCGACGAACGCGGCAGACACAGATTCGCCACGAGGTACAGCTCCATCGCGAACGGCAGGTAGCCCAGGTAGCCCAGGATGGGCATCTCGAACACCTTCGCGAAGCCGACGAAGGGCACGTGGTAGATCCACTTGGGGTACGAGGCGATGTTCCACATCTCCCAGAAGAACCCGCACAGCAGGCCGCCGATCCACAGCGCCATCCAGTTGCGCCAGTCGCCGCGCGCGATGTCTTCGGTGAAGCTGCGCCGTCCCAGGGCCAGGCACAGCGGCTCGAACAGGAACACGAGCGAAGTCCACACGAACGGGTAGCAGTAGCGCGGCCAGAGCAGCGTGGCGGCCAGCATCGCCAGGCCGGCGGCGACCAGTGCAAGTCGGTAGGTCGCACTGTCTCCGCGCGACGGGAAACGCGGGCCGCTCGCAAAGCGCTCGATGAACTTGAAGCTGCGGACAAGCTCCGCGCTCTCGAACACGGCCGGGATGACCGTCGAGAAGCTCACACTCGCATAGACGAAGTACTCGAGGTCGCTGAAGTGCTCGCCGCCGAGGTACTCCCAATTCGCGAGGCGCTCGTTGAAGGCCTCGAACAGCCACCACGTCGGCACCGAGAGCGGGAAGAGCCAGGCGAACAGCCGCGGATTGCGCCACAGCAACGAATCGCCGGTGCGGCGCCACACCCAGCCGTCGAGCGTGAGCACGTAGCCCAGCCAGAGCGGGAAGAAGTAGATGTGCGTGCGCAGCCCCTCGAGCATCCAGTTGACCGGCCAGAACACGGCGATCAGTGCGAGCCCGATCCAGAGCGTGGCGCGGCGGGCGCGGAGTGCGGAAGAGGAGAGAACGGCCATGCGAAGGGAGCGTATCGGATCGGCGCGGCGAACCCCATGAGCGCCCTCGCTGCACTTTGGGCGGATTTGTCGAGCGCGAGCGGAGGGTCACTACGACTTCGAAACACCAAGAGTCATCGGAAACAAATCCGAGTCTGAATCCAGCGCGAAGTTCGGCGCGGCAGGTGAGCGCGCGGTGCGCTCACTCGTGACAGAACCCCACTGGTAGATACGAGTCCTAACAGGAGACTCCCATCATGAAGTTCCTCTCTTCCCTCGCGCTCGCTTGCGGGCTGATTCTCGGCGGAGCGAACGCCGCCAGCGCGGCGCCGACGACGGCCGCGGTCAGCACCCAGGACATCGTTCAGACCGCCGTGAGCACGCCTGGTTTCGGCACGCTCACCACGCTGCTGACCCAGGCGAACCTGGTGAGCACGCTGCAGGGCCCCGGCCCGTTCACCGTGTTTGCGCCGACGGATTCCGCCTTCTCGACGCTCGATCCCAACCTGGTCACGTTCCTGACCGACCCCGCGAACGTCGAGTCGCTGCGCAACGTGCTGCTCTACCACGTCGCGCCGGGGCAGTTCGGCTCGCCGCAGGTGCTCGCCAGCCCGTTCCTCTCGATGGCGAACGGTCAACGCGCGAACGTGACGTTCTTCGGCGGTCTTCCGCGCATCGACGGCTGCATCATCTCGGTGACCGACATCATCTGCTCGAACGGGATCATCCACGTGCTCGACGCGGTGATGTCGCCCAACCTCGCGCGCATCGCTGACACGGCGGCTTCGACCTCGCGCTTCGACACGCTGCTCGCGGCGCTGGGTGCGGCGAACCTGGCCGCGGTGCTCGACGGTCCCGGCCCGTTCACGGTGCTCGCCCCCACCGACCACGCTTTTGCTGCGCTGCCGCCGGGTTTCGTCGCCTCGCTGCTCCTGCCGCAGAACCAGGGTCTGCTCCAGGACATCTTGAAGTACCACGTGATCCCCGGCCGCGCGTACGCCGACCAAGCGCTTTCGCAGGGCAACGTGACGACGCTCAACGGCAATGAGGTGTTCTTCGCCGTCGTGAACGGAGTGCCGCGCGTCAACGGCGCCCGCATCTTCAAGCGCGACATCGATTGCCTCAACGGCGTGGTGCACGCCATCGACCGCGTGCTGCTGCCGCCGCTCCCGTGAGCTAGACAGCGATCGCAGCAACAGGAGAACGCCCCGCGGACCGGTGCAACGGGTCCGCGGGGCGACTTCGTTCCAGGGGTACTACACTGTGGGCTCGCGGCGCGGCGCGAACCGCACGCCGCCAGCCCCTGACGGAGACCTTCGAAGCGTGAAGTCGATCCTGCTCATCCTGCCCGCGCTCGCCATGCTGCTCGGCGCCTGCCGCAGCACCACGACCAACTGGCAGGCGCGCGAAGAACGCAGCTCGCGCTTGGTCGTCGAAGGCTTGATCTGTCGGGCAGGCTGCCCCGCACGCATCGAATCTGCGCTGCGCCGCGTTCCGGGCGTTCGTTTGGTCGCGGTCGAGGCCGTCGCCAACGGGAGCGAGCGAGCCGTCGTGACCGTGACGGGCAAGGCCAACGCGGACGAGCTCGCCGCGGCGCTCGAGGGCACGCCGTACCGCGTCAAGCTCGACTGAGCCGCGCGGCAGGGCGTGGCCGAGCGAAAGCGCGACCTGGGCGCGCAGGGACGGCGCGCGGCGCAGCCACTCCCCGGGAATTCCGGGGATTTCGTGAAAGAGGACGGAGCGGGGCTGCAAGTGCTGCCCGTGCGCGGGCGCCCGCCAGCGCCTGACGTTCCGGCCCCCCTCTCCACTCCCATGCTGCCCACGCTGCTGTCTGTTCTGGCCCTCGCTCCGCTCCCCGACGCCCTCGGCCTCACCACCGGCGGCGACCTGTACCGCATCAACACCGCGCTCGACACCAAACAACTGGTCGGCAACTGCGGCTTCAGCGGCATCTTCGCCATGGCCAGCGCCGAAGACGGCGCACTGTGGACGATCGCGGGCGTCGCGCCCAACCCCGTGCGCCTGATCTCGATCGATCGCACGACTGGCGACGGAACCCTCGCGGCCACGTTGCCGATCAGCGGCTCGGTGCGCGGCATGGCGTTCGACGTGGACGGCTCGCTCAAGCTCGTCGTGCGTGCGAACAACGCCCTTGTCGACGACACGCTCATGCGTCTGGACATGACGAACTTCAGCCTCTCGACGATCGGCAGCACCACCATCCGGGGCATCGAAGGTCTGTGCATGACGCCGGAGGGCAAGCTCTACGCGTGGGACGCGAGTTCCAACGGCGCCAGCGGCCTGGGCCTGGTGCAAGTGGGGTCGAACGGCGTGGCGAGCGACGTGAGCGGACAGACCGGAGACTCGCAGATCCTCTCGCTCGGCATCAATGCGTTCGGAGAGATCGCGGGCCTCGGCCGGCAGGTCTTCAACGTCGACCGCATCAGCGGCGCCAAGACCGCGGTCACCGCGGACCTGGGGCTGGATTTCGTCGGCCTCGAATTCGTGAACGCCATGACGCCCTTCAACGGGGCGCTGGCGATCGAGTCCGACGGAACCGTGTCGCGCGTGAATTCGCTGACCGGCGCCACGCGCGTGATCGGCTCGGCCGGATCGTTCGGGTTCCTCGGCATCGCCTCGCGCAGCAACTCGCTCGAGTTCTGGGCGGCGCGCTCCGGCGGTCCGCTGACGGAATTCTGGCGTATCGACCCGCGCAACGGAGCGGGGACATTCGTCTTCTCGGCGCCGATCGCCGGGCTGCGTGATCTGTACTCGCTGACCTCGGGCGTGCTCGAGGCGGTGACCGAGGGCGGCGGGGCCAACCCCGACCAGTTGCTGCAGATCAACACCGTTTCGCAGACGGTGACCACGCCCGGCACGATTGCGGCGCAACGCACGATCGAAGCGGCTTGCGCAAACCCGTTGAACTTCCGCATCGCGTGGGACTCGCAGGTCGGGCTCGTCCATCTGCTCGCGGGCGGACAAGACATCGTGCTCACGCCGGGTTCGGGAGCGGGAACGCCGCTCACGGCGCTCGCGCACGATCCCTTCGGCCGACTGTTCGGCGTCGGTGATCGCCTCTACCGCATCAACGTGCCCACGGGCGCGCGCACGCCCATCGGGTCGACCAACTTCCCCGATTTCGTCGGCATGACGTTCTTCCGCACGTTCGCCTTCCCGCAAGTGCAGAACTACTGCACGGCGCAGACCACGTCGCTGGGCTGCACTCCGCAGATCAGCAACCTGTTCAGCTTCAACTCGCCCAGCCTCTCGGCGGGCGCTGGCTTCAACCTGCGCGTGAGCGGCCTGCCGCTCAACAAACCGGGGCTCTTCTTCTACGGCGTGAACGGCCGCGCGGCGTCACCGTTCCTGGGCGGTTTCCTGTGCGTGCAGCCGCCGCTGCGCCGCACGCCACTGCGGACGACTTCGAACTCGGGCGCCGCATGCGCCGGATCGATGACGATGGACTTCAACGCGCACGTCGTGAGCAATTTCGACCCCGCCCTCGAAGTGGGAACCACGGTCGGCGTCCAGGCCTGGACCCGCGATCCAGGTGCGACCTCGACGACCAACCTCAGCGCGGCGCTCGAGTTCGTCATGTGTCCCTAGAGCGCACGACGCTCGGCTCGCGCCAAACGATGCGCGCCCCGCGAAACCGTGAACCGGTTTCGCGGGGCGCGCGAGTTTTCAGCGACCGGTGTCGCGCCGCGAATCAGGCGAGGCCCGCGAGCTTGCGCAGCACGTACTGCAAAATGCCGCCGTGGCGGATGTAGGTGCGCTCGGCCGGCGTGTCGATGCGGCACAGCGCCGTGAACTCGATCGTCTTGCCGTCGCTGCGCTTGGCGATCACCTTGATGTCGCGGCCAGAAGCGAAGCCCGACTCGATGCCCGCGGCGAGCCCGATGATCTCGAACACTTCGCGACCGGTCAGGCCCAGGCTCGCGGCGGTTTCGCCGGCGCGGAACTGCAGCGGCGCGATGCCCATGCCGATCAGGTTCGAACGGTGGATGCGCTCGTAGCTCTCGGCGATCACCGCGCGCACGCCCTGCAGCGCCGGGCCCTTGGCGGCCCAATCGCGCGACGAACCCGAGCCGTACTCCTTGCCCGCGAGCACGATCGTCGGAACGTTGCGCGCGCGGTACTGCGCCGACGCATCGAAGATCGACATCTGCTTCTCGTCGGGCAAGAGCGCCGTCTCGCCGCCTTCGACGTTGGTGAGCAGCTTGTTCTTGAGGCGCACGTTCGCGAACGTCCCGCGCACCATCACTTCGTCCTGGCCGCGCCGCGCGCCGTATTGATTGAAGTCCACAGGCGCGACGCCGCGCTCCTGCAGCCACTTACCCGCCGGGCTCGAAGCCTTGATGTTGCCGGCAGGCGAGATGTGGTCGGTCGTGATGCTGTCGCCGAGGTACGCGAGCACGCGAGCGCCGGAGATGTCCTTGAACGGCGCGGGGGTCTTGCCCATGCCATCGAAGTACGGCGCGCGCTTGATGTAGGTCGACTTGGAATCCCAGGCGTAGGTCGCGCCCTGCGGCACAGCGAGCGAGCGCCACTCGTCCGAGCCGGCGTACACCGAGCTGTAGGACTGCGTGAACATGTCTGCGCGCACCGACTCGGACACGGCCTTGGCGATCTCGGCCTGAGTCGGCCAGACATCGCTGAGGAACACCGGTCGGCCGTTCGTCCCGACGCCGATCGGCTCGGTCTTGGGATCGAAGTCGATGCGGCCCGCGATCGCGTAGGCGACGACGAGCGGCGGCGAGGCGAGGTAGTTGGCGCGGATCTGCGCGTGGACGCGGCCTTCGAAGTTGCGGTTGCCCGAGAGCACCGCAGCGACGCACAACCCGCCATCGTCGATGGCTTTCGACACCGCCGCGGGCAGCGGACCGGAGTTGCCGATGCAGGAGGTGCAGCCGTAGCCGACCGTGTAGAAGCCGAGCTTCTCGAGGTACGGCGTCAGGCCCGCCTTGGCGAGGTAGTTGGTGACGACCTTCGAGCCTGGCGCGAGGCTGGTCTTCACGTACGGCTTCGACTTGAGGCCGAGCTCGACCGCCTTCTTCGCCACCAGTCCGGCCGCGATCAACACGCTCGGATTCGAAGTGTTGGTGCAGCTTGTGATCGCGGCGAGCACGATCGAGCCGTGCTCGAGCGAGGTCTTCACGCCGCCGATCTCGAGTTCGACCTTCGTCGCCGTTGCGACGCCGCCGTCCGCGCCCTTCGCGCCCTTCGAACCCGCGAGCAGGCTCGGGAGCTGCTCCTCGAAGTTCGGCTTGAGCTGCGCGAGCGTGAGGCGGTCCTGGGGACGCTTGGGTCCGGCCATGCAGGGCTCGATCGACGCGAGGTCGAGCTCGAGCACGTCGGTGTACTCCGGCGCCGGCGTGTTCGCGTCGTGGAACAGGCCCTGCGCCTTCATGTACGCCTCGGCGAGCGCAACTTGATGCGCGCTGCGGCCCGTGAAGCGCAGGTAGTCGATCGCCGTCGCGTCGACCGGGAAGATGCCGCAGGTCGCGCCGTACTCCGGCGCCATGTTCGCGATCGTGGCGCGGTCGGCGAGCGGCAGCGTCGCGAGGCCCGGCCCGAAGAACTCGACGAACTTGCCGACCACGTTGCGCTTGCGCAGCAGCTCGGTGACGCGCAGCACGAGGTCGGTCGCCGTCGCGCCCTCGGGCAGCTTGCCCGTCAATTTGAAGCCGATCACCTGCGGCACGAGCATCGAAACCGGCTGGCCGAGCATCGCCGCTTCCGCTTCGATGCCGCCCACGCCCCAGCCGAGCACGCCCAGGCCGTTGACCATCGTCGTGTGCGAGTCGGTGCCGACCAACGTGTCGGGATAGGCCCAGCCGTTCTCGGCCATCACGACGCGTGCGAGGTGCTCGACGTTGACCTGGTGCACGATGCCCGTCGCGGGCGGCACGACCTTGAAGTTGTCGAAGGCTTGCGCGCCCCAGCGCAGGAACAGATAGCGCTCCTTGTTGCGCTCGAACTCGAGCTCGCTGTTCTTCGCCAACGCGTCCGGCGTCCCGAAGTGGTCGACCTGCACCGAGTGGTCGATCACCAGCTCGAGCGGCACGCCCGGGTTCACCTTCCGCGGATCGCCGCCGAGCGCGACCATCGCGTCGCGCATCGAAGCGAGGTCGACCACCACCGGCACGCCGGTGAAGTCCTGCAGCAGCACGCGCGCGGGGTTGAACGAGATCTCGCGATCAGGCTCGGCCTTGGGATTCCACTTGAGGATCGCGTCGATCGTCTCCGTGGTGACCTCGCTGCCGTCCTCGTGGCGCAGCACGTTCTCGAGCAGGATGCGCAGCGAGAACGGCAATCGCGCGAGCTTGTGCCCGCGCTTCTCGAGCGCCGGCAAACTGGCGATCTGGTAGGTCTTCCCGTCGACGGTGAGCGTGGACTTGGTCTGCAGCGAATCTTTCACGGGGCGTGGCTCCTGACTGGACTTGTGGGGCAACGAGGATAGCGCCGCGCGCGGCGCGGTTCCTGCCCTGGCGCGCCGCGGCGGCCGCCGTCGGGGGGCCTACCGCGGCTGGATCGCGCGCGCCGCGAAGTCGAGGCACGCGAGCACGTCGTCGCGGGAGATCGACGGGTACTCCGCGACGACCTCGTCCGCACTCATCCCGGACGCCAGGAACCCCAAGACGTCGCCCACCGAAACGCGGGTCCCGCGCACGCAGGGCTTGCCGAAGCGAACTTCTGCGTCGATCACGATGCGCTGCGAGAGCTGCATCGCCGGATCGTAGCGCGCCAGAGCTCGCGCCTCTGGGACCTCGCCGCGCTGGAGTTACTCTCTGCCGCGTGCCGAGCCCGCTGTCGGAGCTGCCGGAGATTCCGCCCGAGGTGTACGAGTCCCGCGACCGTGGCGACCTCGTGCTGTTCGGCGGCGCGGGCGTCTCGAAGAAGCGCTGCCCGAGCGTTGTTCGGCGCACTGGCGCGCACGCCAAAGTTCAAGCGACTCGAAGCTCGGCTGTAGAGCGGTCGGCGAGAGCGAACATCACCTCGACAGACGTGTGAGCGTCGGCGCAGCGTTGAGCGCCGCCCGGCTCACTGGCAAACGGGGAAGCTGAGCCCATTCGAGAGCTGCGCGTTGCCTGGCGCGCCCGAGTCGCGCCACCAGGCCTGGATCCAGACGGATTCGCCGCCCAGGAACGGTGCGCCGAGCGCGAGTGGGCTCCCGGCGCGGTACGCGTTCCAGTCGAGAGAGAAGGAGCCGTTGCAGGTCCCGGAGACGCCGTTGCTCGAGAGCACCGGAGTGCGTTGGTACGGCGCGGCGACGCAGCGGTAGCTCGAACTGCCTGCGGCGAAGGGCGTCGCGAGCGGGCCGCTGAGCCCGTAGTAGAGAAGGCCGCTGCGAGCGCCGTCGACGCCGCTCGCGCTGACGACGAAGCCGCTCGCCGCACTCGCGCTCGCCAGACCCGACGCGTTCAGTTGCGCGCTGCAGCCGTTGAGCGAAGTCCCCGCCGTGCAGTAGTTCGCGGGCGGCGCCCAGTCGAGCACCTCGAACACGTACAGCGAGCCGGCGTTGGGCCCAGGACCACTGCGCGTCGGCGCGCCGGCCAGGAAGGTCGCGCCGTCGAGCGCGAGGCTCGCGGCGAAGTTGTCGAAGCTCGACGCATCGCTCGCGAGCACACGGGCGCGCAGCCCCCACGCTCCGGGCGCTCCCGCATCGCGTTCGAACACCCAGGCCGAGCCCGTCTGCGCGCCGAAGTCGTCATCACCCGGCGCGCCGACCACGCAGCGATTCGAACTCAGCGCGAGCGATGCGCCGAAGCGCGCGTCGGCGCTGGGCGCGTTCGGCGCGAGCTGACGGACGAGTTCGTACGAGCCACTCGTGTTGCTCCGCTCGAAATGCCACGCGGCGCCGCTGACGCTCGCGCCGGGAACGAACGTGCGCGGTGCGCCGACGAAGAGCTGCTCTGCGGCGAGCGCAACGCTCCAACCGAAGTCCGTGTCCACCAGCGACGGCGTGAGGATCGTCTGCGCGTGCCCCCACGTGTCGACGCCGCCGAGATTGCGCTCGAACACGTGCACGCGTTCGTAGGGCTCGGCCGTTCCGACCGCCAGTCGATCGCCGTCGAGCGCGACCGAAGTGAACCAACTCGCGCTCAACACCGGCGCATCCGGCAGTGCGAAGCGCAGGCGCAGCCCCCACTGGTTCGCGCCGCCGAGGTGCCGCTCGAAGATCGCGATGCGCCCGAAGTTGGCGCCCGGCGTTCCGCCGAGCAACCAGACCGCGAGCGTGTCGCCGTCGAGAGCGAAGGCGCTGCCGGCGAGGGTCGAGTTCGTCGTGCCGCCGCCGTCGAGTTTGGTGCGCTGGCCCCACGCGTGCGGGCCGCCGAGGTCGCGCTCGAACACATACAACGACCCGTCGAGCGTGAGCGGGTCCCAATTGCGTCGCACGACGGCGATGTCGCCCTCGAGCGCCACCTGGCGAAGCCCGAAGAAGGCCTGCGGCGCGATGTCCGCCGGCGTGAGCCGCGCGCGCTCGCCCCAGGCGCCTGGACCGCCGAGGTTGCGCTCGAGCACGTACACCGCGCCGAGCCCCGCCTGGCCGAAGAGTCCGTTGTAGGGAGCGCTCGCCAACGCGGTGTCGCCGTCGAGCGCGAGCGCGTAACCGAACTGATCTTGGGCCGCGGCGTCCGAGGCGGAGCGCCGCAGGAGTTCGCGCGGCGGACACTGCGCGTGCGCAAACTGGCCGCACGCAAACAACGCAGCGACTCTCAGACTCACGAGCTCAAGCCTCACCGGTCCAAATCCTCCCGCTCAGTCGGCCCAGGCACACAATAGCTGAGGGCTGAATCCCCGTGGGGGAACGGCGTGCCTCAGGTGCAAAAAAAGCGCGGCCGCCTGAACCGGATCGTCCGCCTGCGACCATGGTGGGCATGAACGGCGGCGAGAGCCTCTCCGACGACTTGGCGCGCGAAACCGCGCTGCTGCGGCGTATCGCGCGCGGCATCGTGCTCGAGCCGGCGCTGGCCGAGGACGCCGTGCAGGAAGCCTGGCTGGCTGCGCTGCGCGCAGGTCCTCACGCGCTGGCGAGCGGCGGCTGGCTCACGCAGGCCGTCAAGCGCATCGCGCTCGGACTGCGACGCCGCGAAGCACGCCAAGCGCGGCGCGAACGGGCGGGAGCGCGCCGTGAACAACTGCCGCCGGCGTCCGAAACAGCCGCGCGGGTCGAGTTGTTGCGCGAACTGCTGGTCGCGCTGGATGCGCTCGACGAGCCGTACCGCACCGCAGTGCAACTGCGCTTGGTTGACGACCTGCCGCCGCGTGAGATCGCCGAGCGCACCGGCGTGCCGGTCGAGACGGCGCGGACGCGCATCAAGCGCGGCGTCGAGAGACTGCGCGCCCAGATCGACGCGCGGCACGCGGGCCGGCGCGGCGAGTTCTTGGCGCTGCTCGCGCCGCTCGCGGGGTTCGACCCGCTCGAGTTAGGGATTGGCGCCGCGCTCGGCGGCAAGGCGATCGTCGGAGGAACACTGATGAGCATGAAGGCCCAAGTTGGCGCGGCCGCGGCGCTCGCCGTCGTCGCCGCGCTGTTCGTGTGGAGTCCGTGGAGTCCGACAGCGCACGAAGTCGAGCGACGCGAGGCCGTGTCGTTCGGCGCAGCTCCCGCGGAGGAATCCGCGGCTGCAGCACGCGCAAGCGCAGCGACGCAAGTCACCGCGGCGGTGGACGAGGCGCCGTCGCGCGAAGAGGCCTCGCGCACGAGCGTGAGCAGCGCGCCGAACGCGACCTGGATCGTGCGCGGCCGCACGGTCGACCGCGCGCGTCAGGCGGTCGCGAACCTCGAGGTCCGCGTGCAGGTGCTGTCGGGTTACGAAGGTGAAGGCGAGGTGCTGCTCGACGCGAAGGCGCGGACCGATGCGAACGGAGCGTTCTCAACGGCCTTGCCGCCGCCGTCGGGCGCAGTGCTGGTCAAGGCCGACGTCCAAAGCGAGTTCCACTACTCCGGAGGCGAACAGGCGCTCGTACTCGCGGGTGCGCAGGCGCCAGAACTGCTCCTCAACTGCCTTCCGCTCGATCTAGTGCTGCGCGGCCGCGTCGTCGATTCGCAAGCCCGCACGCTTGAGGGCGCGAGTTTGCGCGCCCTCGGTTCTCAGGCCGTCAGCGACGCCGAGGGCCGCTTCGAGCTGCGCGCCAGTTCCCTGATCGACGCGACTCGTCTCACGGTGTTCCTGGCGTCGTACGCACCGCGCGAGATCAACGTGCAAACGCTCGGCGCGCGCGAGCGACTCGACAACATCGAGATCGTGCTGCAACGCGGAGGAGTCGTGCGCGGACGGGTCGTCGACGAGAACGGACGCGGCGTCGCGGATGCGCGCATCGAGTCTTTCACTACGGAAGAACTCGCAGCCCTCAGCGGCGCGGACGGCCGCTTCGAGTTGACCTCGCTGCCGCTCGATGCGAGCTCGATCAGCTTGTCCGTCCGGGCGGAAGGCTTCGTGCACGCGCTCGTGCACTTCGAGGACGGACGGTTGCCGAACGAGGAGTACGAAGTGCGCCTCGAACCTGGGTTCGAGGTGACGGGCACGGTCACCGACGAGAGCGGCGCGCCGATGCCCGGCGTGGCGATCGGACTGGGCCGCAACCAGTTCGACGCCGAAGTGGCCCGCGCCGTCAGCGGCGACGCAGGGCGCTTCACACTGCGTGGCGCGAGCGCACGGAAGGCGCGCTTGTTCGCGAGTCATGAAGGCTTCGCGACGTACGACGTCGAGTTCGAGCCCGCGCTGCAACGCGGCCCAGTCGTGATCACGTTGCGCAAGGGCGGCAGCCTGCGGGGCGTGACCGTCGACGAGAACGGCCAGCCGCTGGCGCGCATCCGCGTCAGCCTGCGAACCGACGAGAGCTACCTCGAAAGCCGCGCGACCTCCGACGCGACCGGTCGCTTCGAACTCGCCAACGTGCCCGATCAGGATGGTCTGAGCCTGGAGTGCTACGGCGCGGGCCGGGTGCGCACGACGGTCCGCTTCTCGCGCGGCGCGAACGAAGTCAAGGTCGTACTCCCGCCGGATGCTGGCCTGTGCGGCCGCGTGATCGACGCTGCGAGCGGAGCGCCGATCGAGCGTTTTCGCGTGCGCTTCGTCGCTCCCGAAGTTCGCCCCGGGGACGAGTACCTGAGCGGCGTCAGCGCCAACTGGTTCGACACCGGTCGCGAATTCCGTTCGCGGGAAGGCCGTTGGAGCTTCGGTCGCAGCGAGCAGCCGGCGGGAGCGGTCACGGGAATCGAAATCACCGCCGCGGGCTACGCCCCCGCTCGCGTGGCGCGCGCTGTGCTCACGCTCGATCCCCAGTCGAGTCCGATCGAAACGCCGTTGGATCCGCCCTCGAAGCTGCGCGGCCGCGTGCTCGCGCTCGAATCCGGCGCCCCGGTCGCCGACGCGCGCCTGCGCATCGTGCCGGTGCGCGGTCCCAAGCACCGCCAAGTCGACGAGAACGCTCCGCGCACCCTCAGCGACACGCAGGGAGCGTTCGAGTTCGCAGAGCTCTCGGGCGAGCCTGTGTGGATCGTGGTCGAAGCGCAAGGTTTCGCGCGCAAGTGCGCTGGCCCCTTCGAGCCGACGTCGGCCTCGCCGCCGGTGCAGATCGACCTCGAGCGCGGCGCCGTGCTGCGCGGCGTGCTGCTCGAGTGGGGCGGCGCGCCGATCGGCCAGGCGGAAATCGAGGTGAATGGCATGGACCCGCTCTCCGGCGAGCGCCTGGACTGGCGCCTCACGACCGACGCGCAAGGACGCTTCGAACTCGCACAGCTGGGCACTGGCGAGTATCAGGTCGCGCGTCTATTGCGATCCGATTCGCTGGGCATCTTCGACCTCGCGCGCCAAGTCGACGTTCCGGAAAACGCCCTGGTCGAAATCGAATTGCGCCCGCGCGGCACAGTTCGCGTGAGCGGGCGCGTGAACGCCGGCGCAACGCCGTTTTCCGGACCGATCCACGCTTCGAAACTCGGCGACGCCGCCGAAGAGAGCCGCGCCACCTTTGCGCGCGATGGCCAGTTCGAACTCGAGGGCCTCTCGGCCGGTCGCTGGCAATTCTCGGCCCGCGAGCATCTCACCGATGGGCGCGCCGAACGACATGGCTCACTCGAGATCGAGCTCGCCGACGGCGCAAGCGCAGTCGTCGCCATCGACGTGGCGGGAAACTGATACGCCGTCCGCAGCGCCCCGCGCGAGTCGCAGAAGTAAGCGCAGGTGCGGTCGCTGCGTGGCGCGCGCCTCGGCCCCAAGTTCCCATCGCGCGTGCCGCGCCCGTGTGCGCGCGCTGTCCAGCCCCGAACTCGGCGCCGATGCGCTACGGCGGCACGCCGCTAGCCCACGCTCGGCGCAACGTCGCTCGTATGTCGACGCTTCGGTCTTCCAAGATGGCCTTTGACCGCACTTGGAACTGCGCGCGTGATCTTCACCGACGCATCCCTTCGGCGGCTCCACCCAAGCGAGTTGCGCATCGTCGAATTGGACGTGCTGCGCGGCGACAACGCACGCGGCGTCGCCAAGGCCTGCGCGACGACGGCGCTTGTGCTCGTCGGCGCCTGGGCGCCGATCGGAGACAGCGATCTTGCTGCACTTCGAAGCGCGCGAGTGCGCGCACTTGCGCGAACGCGTCGTTTGGAGTGCCGCTGCGCACTCAACGACCTGGACACGCGCGAGCGCAGCTTCGACACGTGCACGTGCACCTCGCAGGATACGACTCCGTCGAACTCGTGCTGGTCGACCTGCCTACGCGCGCACGTCTCAGCTCGGGCCGGCAGAATCGCACTGGCTCAGTTCGCCGCATCGACGCGCGGCCCGTGGAGCGCGCCGGTGCTCTGACGCGCCGACGGCGCGAGGGCGCGCGGCGTTCGCGCTGCAACACGCGCGAAACGACGTGGGGGCCGCCCATCAGAGTTGGGCGCCGCCACGCGACACGCGGGAGCGGCCGGCGAAACGCCGAGAGGCGCCGTCGCGACCTCTCGGCGTCGCCGGATGTTCACACCAGGAGATCGAGCGCCGCGAACTGCGGCGCCGACCCATAGGGATAATTGGGAAACACGCTGGTGGAGATCTGCGAACCCGTGAGCATCAAACGCTTCTGCACGATCTCTCCCACCACACGGCGGTAGTCGATGTTCGAGATGACGTTGTAGGAATTGGGGGCGCCGTCCTGGAGTTCGGAGTGCGCCTGAAGCCCGTTCCAACCCGGCGTCGTGCCCTGTCCACCGCCGGCGACCGGGAGCATCGTGTAGACGTTGCGGCCGTGCACCGTTCCTGGCGGACCGAACACCCACATCAAGCTGCCGCGGCCGTGGTCAACACCATCGTCGCCATTGGCCGTGATGCGCCGCCCGAACTCCGTCATCGCGACGAACGTGTAGTTCGCCGTCGGGGCGTGCGTTTGAAGGTCTTGGTGGAACGCGGCGATCGCGGTGAATACGTCCTGGACGCGGTAGAACATCCCGCCGCCGGAGGTCGTGGACTGGGCGCCCAGGCTGATGTGATTGTCCCAATCGCCGTAGTCGAGCATCACCGTCTCGAGGTTGAGAGCGATGTTGGGATCTGCGCTGGCTTGAATCAGCTGCTGCAAGCGCATGAGTTGCGTCCCAAATGGCGTGTTCGGATAACTCGCCGTGGTGGGCTTGGTGAAGATCCCTGCAGCATTGATCTCCGCCAGAGTGGCGAGCGAGTTGGCCGCCGTCGACCTCAGCGGCTCGTCCGACACGTTGTAGAGGTACTCGATGGCAAGCCTCCGCAGCGCCTCACTGGCCGAAACCCCGCCCAGGTTGTAGTTCGTCGGGTCTGGAACGGCGACGGTCTTGGGCGCCCCGAAGAGTGTGCGCTGCAAGAACTTGCCCCATCCAAAGCCGCGCAGCAGGCTGCTCGAGACGCCCAAACCCATCGCACGTCCGGCCCAGCCGCGACCGTCGGACGCCACCGACGTACTGATCTGCGTTCCATCCTCCATGTAGTCCTGGGAGAAGAAGTGGGAACCGTTCTGCAGCACGGGCGATCCACATCCGTGAATGAACGCGAGCGCGCCGGAGTCGTACATGCTCAGCGCGGACGCGGCCGCCGGCGCCAACATCCAGGGGATGTCGACTCCGGCTGGGTCCTTGAGCGGAGATCCGCCGTTGGGCTGGCCCGGCGCTGCGATCGCGAGCTGCACGTTGTTGGGCGACAGACGCTGCGTCTCGTAGAACACATCGGCGCCGCCGCCGGCCAAGCGCGGCGCCACGATCGACAGACCGTCGCAGCCGCCCCGCAGGTACAGGATCACGAGCGTGTGCTGTCCGGAAGAAACGGCCGCCGGCGCCGCAGACGCCCTCGCCGACCAGTTCAACGCGCCGAACCCGCCCAGCGCCGCGAGACCGGAGCGCACTAGCAGCGAGCGCCGCGAACCGGGGTCCGCGATGGGCGCTGACGCCTCCACGCACTCTTCGACCGCCTCGCGAGTTTCTGGCTGCGAGGCCTCCGACCCGGAGTTCGAAGCGACCGACGCCCCGTCCAGAAGGTCGGAACCCAAATCACTCTCGATGTGCTGCTTCATGGTGGCAGTCTCCGTTAGTAGTACTGGAACGACGGGGCGGAGATGGTGAGCGCAAACATCTCGCGCAGCACCTGATACGGCGAATAGCTATACGGAGGAGAGATGGCGATCGCGCCATAGGCTTCGATCACCGACTTCTCGTTGTCCGACAGAATTCCGCCCGTGAGCAAGACGTCGAGGTTGGTCACGACGCTCGCCATCGTGGTGAAGGGCGACACCATGGCCAGCAGCTGCGCGTCCGTGAAGACCACTCCGGGCATGTTGGGGTTGTCGCCCGTCACAGGATCAGGCGCAGTGAACAGATTGTTTGCGAACTGCCAGCGACCGAAAACGCTGCCCAACCACTTCTCGGCTTCATCGGGATATCCGTCGGGCGCCGGCCACTCGAAGGGTGCGTTGCCCATCCGCCGCAGTTCGTCGATCAGTCCCTGTGCGAGGAGACTCGGGTCCGCGTCCAGCGCACGCAACGCCTGGTACGCGAAACGCGACGGCGAACTGAACAGGTACTGAGCGGGCGTGAGCGCGCTGATGTTCGCCTGCGAGAGAATCGAGGCGACCATCAATCCCGTGTTCGGATAGAGCGCGGCCGCGGCGGTCACTTGAGCGGGCGTGGGGTCGTAGCGCAGCAGGTGCCGAATCATCTTCGCCGCGATCCCCCGAGCGGTCTGGGAGCTGTTGACCGTGAGGCCAACGACTTGTTCACCTTCGAGGGTCGACGCTGAAGCCGGCGTGATCATCGAACCCAGGAACGCGTAGGGCGCACTACTGGTCAGCTGCAGCGCGCTGTCATAGGTGAACAACCCAAAGTTCGGACTTGGGGCCATGTCCCACGTCCAGCCGGTGAAGGCCTTCGCCGCGGCCTGAACATCGGCCTCGACGTAGTTGGGTTCGGTGACCGACGGATCGGGGTCGTTCGGACCCATCGTGTACAGTTCGAGGAACTCGCGCGCCCAGTTCTCGTTGGGCACTGGAGCGCTGCTCCCCACGTTGTCGAGGTAGTACAGCACAGAAGTGTCGCGCGCGAAGTTGGTGAGCAGCCTCGAAACGCTTCCCAGTGCGTGCGGCCGAATGATGTGGTAGTCGCTGTAGTTCTTGAGAGCACCATTGCCGGCTTTGCGTCCATAGACGCTGAGCCGGTTGCTCCACATGTCCATCATCCGCTCCAGCAGGACGTGCTCCGAACGCACCGAAAGACGCGCCGTCGCCGCTTGCACGGCGATGAGCAGGTCGTCCGGATTGACGGGCATCTGGGGTGTACCCGTCAGCAAGTACGCCCACGGCGTATACGAAACAAAGGGCTGCAAGCTGCTGACGACCGTGTCGGCTCGCGGCGTTGTGGCCGGACCGGCAATGACGCTGTTCAGGTACGCCGAGTACCCCAGCGTCGTCGCGCGCGCGAGTTCGGAAGCCGTATACCCCTGGGAAACACGGTTCACGAGCATCAGCAGATTGCTGCGCGGAACCAGTCCGCCCGGACCACCGATCGCGCCGTAGGCCGTCGTGGGCCACAAGGCGCCGAATCCGAGCGCTGCGGCGCCGGTGCCCACGCCTTTGAGAAGCGTGCGGCGAGTGAGTTCGCTTCCAAACGCGCCTGTATTCGCGAGGATCGGCGGCGGCTTCGCGCCAGAGACGGACGGATTCATGGGCTGCTCCCAAAGGAGGACGGAGAGATGAACGACGTGCGAGTCGATCGCGGTCCGTCGCACGCAGCTCGCGTGCAAAGGCGGCGGGGCCTCGCCGCTCGGTAGTCGCCGCGGCGACGTCGATAGTTGCAGTTACGTCGGAACTTTCGCCGTCCATGCGCGCGCCGTCTCGAAAGTGGGCCGAGTTCGTTCGTCCCGCCCCGAACGCGGCGCTTGCTCCGCAGCTTGGATGGACCTACTGCGCCCCGTCATCCGTCCGAATTCGAAGAGGCACAAAAACACGAACGCTCGCGGAGCGTGCGCAGGCCGTCGCGCGGATAGTGCGCGGCCAGAGGATTCGCGCCGCGACGCCGCGGCGCAGCGTCGGGCTACGGGTGGGCTCGCGCGACGCGGCTCACTCGAACAGGCCGGCGTCGCGGTACTCGAAGAAGGTGCGCACGAAGCGCTGCAGCTGCGGGCGGTGCTGCACACCGAAGCTGAGCAGCAACACGTGCTCGACGATCGTGCGCGCCGCTGCACCGCTGTCGCCCGGACGCGCTGCGGCGCCGGGTCGCCCGGCTTGCACCTCCATCAGCACGCACGTTCCTCCGCCGGCCTTGGCGATCTGCTCGAAGCTCGGCTGCGCGTCGCGGCTCGTCGCGAGCGTCGACGTGATGAACGGCCGCAGCGGCTCACGCTTGCCGCTCACGGGCTTGGAGCCGCGCGCGAACGGGCGGTCGTGGGCGTCCTTGACGAGCTTGAGGAGCGGCTCGAGCGCCTCGGCGTGCGGCGGCGCATCGCCGATCACGAGCAGCAGTCGATTGGCCTCGCGGTTCCAGTCCATCTCCTTGGAGAGCGCGACCTCCACGCCCTTCTCCACGCGCTCGGGGACGTCGCCGCCGCCGCCCGCGATGAGTTTGCCCAGCCGCTCGCGCACCTCGGCGTGACGGCGCGTCATCGGCACCAGCAACTGTGCGCCGTCGCCCATGTCCTCGAGGTCCTTGTAGTGCGCCAGACCGAGCCGCAGCTTCGGCGCGATGCCCGCCAGCACGCCGACGAGGTCGTCGATGGCGTCGCGCACGCTGTCGATCGGGATCTGCATGCTGCCGGTCGAGTCGATCACCAGCCCGACGTCGAGCCCGGCGTCGCGCAGGTCGAAGGCGCGCTCGACGAAGGCGCGGGCGACGCTGCGGCCGGGTTCCTTGTCGGCCTCGGGCGCGATCCACGGCGCCAGCGCGTGGGTCTCGCGCGCCTGACGCCACCACGCAACCCACTCGCCGCGCGCGCCGCCCGCCGGTCGCGCAAAGCGCTTGGCGAGCACATCAGCGGCGCGCGAGGCGAGCAGTTCGTTCTTCTCGCGCGCGGCGAGAGCCACGAGCGCGTCGACGATCTCGGCGGTCGCGACGCGCGCGAGCTGTTCGGGCTCGAGCGCGAGCAGCAGCTCGACGGCGTACGGCCGCAGGCGCTGCTCCTTGCCCGTCAAGGCGTGCAACACCGGGCGCGCGCCCTCGGGGTGAAAATCGTGCCCGAGCGAGAGCAGGATGATCGCCTGCAGCGCCCAGTGCTCCGCCGTGTCGTAGGCGCCGACGATCGCTCGCGTTTGCGCTTCGTCGAGCGGCTTGGGCGGCTCTTCCTTGGGCGCCGTGGGGCTCGGCGGCGGCGGCCGCTGGGCTGCCGTGGCGAAGTTCGGGGATGCGGCAAGCGCCGCACAGACAAGTCCGATTGCTTGCAGGAGTCTCACAGAACTAAGGTACCGCGCCGGGCGCGGGAGTAACCGCGGCCTGATCGTACGGCGCCAGAGCAATTTGTCTCACGGGTCCGGCGCGCGAGGCGCGCCGGACC
>JAEUHY010000028.1 GCA_016795325.1 Planctomycetota bacterium | reverse complement strand
GGCGAGTGGCAGGTGAAGCTGGAGGGTGTCGACATCTACGACCCCGTCGAGAACACCGTGCGCTCGACCAAGGCCGAGAAGGTCGCCGCGTGGTTCCTCGACAGCGACTTCGACGGCCGCTGCTTCTGCATCTGCCAGGCGTTCTTCCCCGACCAGGATGCGTGGGAGAAGATCGCCAAGTCGCTCGGTAGCGCCGCCGACCCTGAGGCGTTCGCGGCGTTCAAGGGAACGACGTCGCTCGCCTTCAAAAAGGGCAGGCATGGCCGCATCGCCGTCAAGGTCATCGACCCGCGCGGCAACGAGGTCATGACTGTGCGGAAGCTGGAAGGCTGACGGCGATGGCGCGAGGCAAAGCGAAACAGCAGACCTTCGAGACCGCGCAGGCGCCGGTCCAGGCGGTCGACAACCCGATCCTGTGCAACCCCTACGAGTGGCCGACGGCGTTCTGGGAGTACCGGGCCGGCGTGCCACAGAAGGCGCAAGGCCGGCGGCCGGCGAGCTACTGGTTCAAGGAGAAGCGCACCGGCGGCGCGGAGAAGGACCTGTTCGAGGAGGAGAACCGCGACGACCTGCCGCTGGTCAATCGGCTGCGCGAAGACGTGAAGCGCTGGCGCGAGGCCGGCTACCGCGGCTCAACGGAAGTCACCAAGGACCTGCTCAAGCACTGGGCGCGCGGGGATCGTTCGCGGCGGCTGTTCTTCTGCCAGCGCGAGGCTGTCGAGACGATCATCTACTTGCTCGAACTGCGCATCCCTGGCCGTTCGAGTCGCACGGGGTTCCACAACTTCGAGTGCTCGGACGAGGACCTTCACCGACTTCTGCGCGGCGAGCGGCCAGGGTTCGCTTTGGCGGACAAGGACTTCTTCCCGAAGCTGATCGACCAACCGGCGGACGCATCACTCATCGGACTGCGCCGGCTGGGCTGCAAAATGGCCACGGGCAGCGGCAAGACCGTCGTGATGGCGATGCTCGTGGCGTGGGCATTCTGCAATCGAGGGCGCAACCCGAGTTCGAGCGAGTTCCCCAGCGCGGTGTTGATCTGCGCGCCGAACCTCACGGTGAAGAACCGCTTGCAGGTGCTCCGCCCGGACGAAGCGCAGAACTATTACGACCAGTTCGACATCGTGCCGACGCGGTACCGCGAGTACCTGAATGCGGGCAAGGTGCTGGTGACGAACTGGCACGTCTTCGGGCGCAAGAGCCCGAACAGCGAGGGCGGCGTGACTTACCGCGTCGTCGACAAGGGCGAGGAGGACGACAAGGCGTTCACGCTCGATCGGTTGGGCGAACTGGCGAGGCGGTTGCCGATCCTGGTGCTCAACGACGAGGGGCACCACTGCTGGCGGCCGAAGGTCGGCGCGCCCGAGGCGGCGGTCGTGGGCGACACGCGCGAGGAGAAGAAAGCCTTCCAGGAAGAGGTCGAGGAGGCGCGTGTCTGGCTGGACGGGCTCGATCGAATCAACAACGCTGGCCTGCTCGGGCCAGGCCGCCCGTGCGTGCTCGCGACCATCGACCTCTCCGCGACCCCGTTCTACTTGGGAGGCAGCGGGCACATCGAAGGCAGTCCGTTCCCGTGGCTCGTGAGCGACTTCGGGCTCGTCGACGCTATCGAGAGCGGCATCGTGAAGGTGCCGCGATTGCCCGTGCTGCAGGAGGGCGGCGACGTCACGAAGGACGACGCTGGGCGGCCCGACCCAAAGTACTTCCGGCTCTGGCACCACATCAACGAGAACCTCAAGCCCGGTGACAAGACCGGCAGGCGCATCAAGCCGGAGGCGGTGTTCCGTGAATCGGAGGGCGCGCTGAAGACGCTGGCGAGCCAGTGGCGGCAACGGTTCGAGCAGTACCGCAACGCCACGTCGACGCAGGTCACGATCCCCCCGGCGATGATCGTCGTGTGCCACGACACTGACACCGCGCAGCTCTTCTACGAGCACATCAGCGGCGAGCGTGAAGTCGAGGTGCCGCTGGACAACGGCAAGACCGAGACGCGCACGGTCTACGGGCAGAGCGAAGTACTTGAGGAGTTCAGCAACGAGGCGGGCGTGAGGCGGACGCTGCGCATCGACTCCAAGCTGCTCTCCGCGCTGCAGGGTGACGCAGACGACAGCAAGGACGAGAAGATCGCCGAGATGCGGCGGCTTATCGACACCGTCGGCAAGGCCGGCATGCCCGGCGAACACGTGCGATGCATCGTGTCCGTGTCGATGCTCAGCGAGGGCTGGGACGCGAACAACGTGACGCAGATCCTCGGGGTGCGGGCGTTCGGCAGCCAACTTCTGTGCGAGCAAGTGGTCGGGCGCGGACTGCGCCGCCGGAGCTACACGCCCAACACGGAGACGGGATTACTCGAACCGGAGTACGTCGACGTCTACGGCATCCCCTTCACGCTGATTCCGTTCAAGGGCCGGCCGAAGGACAACGAAGAGCCTGACGACAAGCCGAGGAACCATGTGCGGCCGGTGAGCGGACGTGAGGCACTGGAAATCCGCGCGCCGCGTGTCGAGTCCTACGTCTACGACCTGCGACTCGATGGAATCGACTGCGACGTGGGCAAGCTCGAAGGCTTCGTGGTGAGGGAGGAGCCGACGGCGGTCTACCTCGACGCGGTGCGCGGCTACAAGGACCAGGCCGACGATCCGAGCCTGGATCGGATCGACGAGTACGTGCGTCAGGACCGCAAGGACTACTACGACCGCGTGCACTTGCAGGCGATTCAGTTCAAGTT
>JAEUHY010000042.1 GCA_016795325.1 Planctomycetota bacterium | reverse complement strand
GCCTCCGGCGCGCAACGCGCGCCGGAGGCGTGAGACAAATTGCTCTGGCACCGTACAACCAACGGCGCGGGAAGAAGCGCTCTGGCGCGTGCAGATGGCTTCGTAGCGCCACGCTTCCGCGACTTTGTGGCCAACGCCCGGCGCGCGCCGACGCTGGTACCGGACCCGTACCCCGGTCCACCGCGTTACCTCCGCCGTCGCCATGCTCCACACCCGCATTCCGTTCGCTGCCCTGCGCGTCGCCGCACTGGGCGCCGCTCTGGCCGCTTCCGCCGCCGCCCAGGCCTCGATCACGTCCATCGCAACCGGCCCCGCGAACCTGCGCGCGACCGGGATGTCGCCGAACGGGCGCTACATCGTCGGGGCCGACAACTTCGACGTCTGGTACTACGACCACACCACGCAGAGCTGGACCGGAACGAGCGGCGTGGGCGGCGGAGGCACGAACGCCAAGATCGCCAACGGACCGGCGATCTCCGCCGGCTTCACCAACCTCACGACCGGCGTGGGGACCGAGCCGTCGCGCTGGACCGCGGCCTCGGGCGCCTGGGCGAACCTCGGCAACCTCGGCTCGATC
Organism: Planctomycetota bacterium; assembly: GCA_016795325.1. Taxonomy (GTDB): domain Bacteria; phylum Planctomycetota; class UBA1135; order UBA1135; genus WYBT01. The sequence goes on along the minus strand of JAEUHY010000042.1, from coordinate 138,762 downwards.
AGCGGCTCTTCGACGGGCACGGCCTACGACATCAGCGGTGACGGTTCGGTGGTCGTCGGACTGGCGTGGGTGACCCCCGGCCAGGCGCACGCCTTCCGCTGGAGCGCGGCGACGGGGATGGTCGACCTCACGCCTGGGACCGGCGTCTCGAGCCGCGCCAACGGCGTGTCCAACGACGGGCTCACGGTCGTCGGGTGGCAGAGCCCGGCGTCAGCGCGTCGCGCGACGCGCTGGCAGAACGGCGTGCAGACGTTCCTGGGCACGCTCAGCACGACGAATCCCCAGTTCGGACCCAGCGAGGCCTTCGCCGTCAACGCGAACGGCGACGTCATCGTCGGCGAGTCGACGGGTTTGGCCTTCCGCTGGACCCCCAGCGGCGGGATGGTCAGTCTCGGCGGTGTCGCCGGCTACCCGATCTGCTCGCTGCTCAGCGTCAGTGACGACGGCTCGACCTGCGTGGGCATCGCGAGCAACGGCCCGCTCGACTCGCGCGCCGTCGTCTGGCGGCCCGAGTACGGCCCGAACGTGCTGCTGCTCAGCGACGTGCTCCTCGCCGAAGGCGTGGGCGACGTCGCGAACTGGACGCTGCGCTCGGCGGTCGACGTTTCCGCCGATGGCCAGGTCATCGCCGGCTGGGGCGTCGGAACCACGGGTCAATCCGAATCGTTCCGCGTCGTCCTGCCGCGCGTGCCGGAGTCCTACTGCACCTCGAGCACCAGCACGAACGGCTGCGTGGCGACGATCTCCTCGCCGAACCTGCCCAGCGCGAGCTTGCAGACCCCGAGCGTCATCACGGTGAACAACGTCGAAGGCCAGAAATCAGGGCTCTTCTTCTACAGCGTCGCCGGTCGCAACAATCTGTCCTGGGCCGCTGGCAGCACCAGCTTCTTCTGCGTCAAGGTGCCTGTGCAGCGCGCGGCGCTGCAGGTGTCCACCGGCCAGACGGCGCAGTGCAACGGCACGCTGACGCTCGATTGGAACGCTTTCCGCAGCGCCAACCCGACAGCGATCGGCGCGCCCTGGAGCGCGGGGACCAAGGTGCAGATGCAGGGCTGGTTCCGCGATCCGCCGGCGACCAAGACCACCAACCTGAGCGACGCTCTCGAGCTACTGCACGTCTTGTAGTCGTCGTCGAACGGAGTCAGGCACGTCTCCACCGCTTTCGCGCCGACAGCCATGCACTGCTGACGGCAGCGCGCGAAAGCGGTGGAGACGTGCCTGGCGCCTACCCCTGCGCGCGCAGCCAGTCCGCGAACGGGCGGCGCGCCTGGGTGGTCAGTTCGAGCGCTTGGGTCACAGCCTCGGCCGACTCGAAGCGCGGGTCGTCGCGGTCGACGCCGTCGGGTTCGAGGACGAGCTGCTCGACGAGCGGATTGGCCGCACGCGCTGCCCGCAGCCGTTCGGCCAGCTCGTCAGGCGCCGCATCGGGCCACGCGAAGAGGAGCCGCGACCACGCCATCGCGTCGCTGGTGTCCTGATCGAAGCGCGCGAGCAACGCGGACGCGCTCTCTCGGTCGCCGTCGCGGAGCAGCAAGCTCAGCAACGCGAAGCGGACGTTCAGGGAATCCTCGCGGTCCAGCGTGAGCATGTCCTGCAGCTCGTGGCGCGCTTCGTCGTCGCGGCCCGCCTCGCGCAGCGCCAGCGCCAACGTGCCCCTCGCTCGCAGGTAGCCGCGCGCCGTCACCAAGCTGCCGAGCTGCCCTTCGACCGCGCGGAACACCTCGTCGCCGCCCAAGGCTTGCGCCCCGTCTTCGACGATCGAGAACAGCTCCTCGAGCGCGTTCTCCGGCGTCGGCGGCGCCTCGGCGCGCGAGAGCAGCACGCGCCGCGCGTCGCAGTTGAACTCGTCGAGCTCGAGCGCTTCCTCGGCGAGGTCGAGGGCCTCGTCGTCGTCGGAGGTCTCCATCGCGCAGTAGGCGAGCTCCTGCGCCTGCTCGAGCTGATTCGCCGCGAACTCCTCGGCTGCGACTTCGTGCCAGGGCCGGTCAGCGACCTCGGCCAGAAGCGCCGTGATCTCCTCTTCGGTGCTGGCGCCGCGTGCGACCGCGAGCAACGCGAAACGCCGCTCGAGCCGCTCCTGCGCGAAGGGCGCGTCATCTGCCGGGTAGTAAGGCTCGAACTGCGGCTCATTGCGCCGCAGGTTGCGTTCCTTGGCGAGGCGCTTGGCGCGCTCGCGCTTCTTGGCCTGTTTGCGGCGGTCGGATCTCTTCATGTGGCGCCCCAAGTTTGGCGCCGCACGGTACTCGTGTCTCGCTTGCGAATTCCGTCGACGTACTCGCTAGCCTCGCCGCCCCTGACGGCGTTGCTCCGCTTCGGCGACCTATCCGGCTCGCCTGAAATCCTCGCGCCTCCGCAGGAACGCCGATTCCAGCGGCCTCTTCGCCGGACTTCGGGAGCAGGCCACTAATGCGCCGGCACGGCGACCACGGGTCGGTCCGCGCGGCGGAGCACACCCTGCGTCGTCGAGCCCATCAGCATGCGGCTGAGCCCCGTGCGTCCGTGGCTCGCCATGCAGATCAGGTCGGCTTCCCACTCGGCCGAGAGGCGCACGATCTCGCTCGCCACGTTGTTGGCGAGCACCACCTCGCTGCGCACGTGCAGGTCGCTGCGGCCCCAGGCGCCGGGGTCGATCGCTGCGAGGTCGTCCTGCGCGCGCTTGACCATCTCGGTCGGGAGCTCGCCCTCGATCGGTGTGCAGATGTGCACGAGCTGCAGCTGCCCGCCGTGCGCCGCGAGCGAGCAGGCCCACGGCAACGCGCGGCGCGAGGCGTCGGAGAAGTCGAGCGGCACGAGAACACGCTCGACCTTCTTCGGGATCGTGCGCGTGAGTTCGATCCCCGGCCGGATCGGAACCGTGACGACGTTGCGCGTCGTGGCCGCGACAAGCTCGAGCGAGGTCGAGCCGCGCAGGATGCGGTCGAAGGTCGAGTAGCGGTGCGTGCCGACGACGAGCAGGTCGGCTTGTTCGCTTGCGCAGGCGTCGAGCAGGTGCGGCGTGACGCGCCCGCTGCCGGCGACGAGGCGCGCGCGCGCGCTGGGGAGCCGCTGCTGGGCCCCGAGCCGGCGTTCGAGGTCTTCGCGCAGGAAATGCTCCTTTTCCGCGATGGCGCTGACACCCGCCACGGTCTCGGGGTCGTACACGTGCAACGCCACGACATCGAGCGCGCCCGCCGCGGTCCACGAGCCGAGCCAGTCGAGGGCGATGCGCGCCGGGCGCGACGGGTCGAGTCCGACGGCCACGCGCAGCGGGCGCTCTCCGCGCGCCCAGCTCGCCAAGCTCTGGTCCTCGCGCACGACGAGCGTCGGCGCGGGCGAACTCTTGATCAGGCGCATCGCGGTGCTGCCCAGCCCGAACGCGACGCGCCGTCGATCACCGGTTGCGCCGATCACGAGCAGGCCGACCTGTTCGTCGTCGGCGCGCTGCGCAACGACCTCATCGGGCAGCCCTTCGAGCATCTCGACGCGCACCTCGGCGCCGAGCTTCTTCAGCTCCTGCGCCTGCGCATCGAGACGTTGCCGACGGCGCTCGAGCTCCTCGATGCTCGGCCGCAGGTTCATGGCCGCCGTTCCCGCGCTCACGCCGGGCAGATGCACCACGTGCAGCACGACCAGCGGCGCGCGCCACGCCTTGGACAAGTAGGCCGCCGCGCGTCCGGCAGTCTGGGCGGCTTCGGACAGATCGGTCGGATGGAGGATCAACATCGCTCGTGGCCAGTACGGGGTTGCGGTGGGCGGAGTGCGACGCCGCCACGCAAACTAGTCGGCCGTGCGCGCACGTCAGGGGGCTCGAATTCGTACTTGCGTTCCGCAGATTGCGGCGCCGAACGCGCTCACCACTCCAGCGGCGTGCGATCGCGGAAGAAGCCTCCGCTGGGACCTTCGGCCGGCAACGTCGCGAGCCACACCACGACCTCGGCGCCTTCTTCGGGAGCGCGATCCGCGTCGGCGCCGCCCATGCGCGTGCGCACCCAACCCGGGCAACACGCGTTGACTTTCACGTCGCCGCGCAGCTCGCGCGCAAGCGACACCGTGAGCGCGTTGAGCGCAGCCTTGCTGATCGAGTAGCTCGCGGGTCCGTCGAGGCCTTCGCTGAACGCGCCCCAGCCCGACGAGACGTTGACGATGCGGCCGTAACCGCGCTTGAGCATGTCCGGCGCGAACGCGCGGGTCGTCCACAGTGCGCCGAGGAGGTTGATGTCGACGGCCGCGCGGAACTCGGCGTTCGCTGTGCTGAGCACGCCGCCTTCGAAGAGCACGGCGCCGTTGTTCACGAGCACGTCGACCGCGCAGCCCGCATCGCGCAGCCGCTCGGCGCAGGCCGCCACGGAAGCCTCGCTCGCGAGGTCGAGTTCCTCTGGGCGCACCGAGAGTCCGCGCGCGGCGAGCTCGGCTGCGGCTGCGAGCGCATCGGCCTTTTTTCGCGCGGCCAAAACGACTTCGAGGCCGCGGCGCGCCAGTTCCGCGCAGGTGGCGAGGCCGATGCCGCGGTTGCCGCCGGTCACGAGTGCGATTCGAGCGGGGGTGCGCATGTGGTCGATGGTAGAGCGTGCTTCGCGCATTCTTCACGCTCGATTGTCGCCGCGCAGCCGCGCGCACTTGCAAGGCCGGACTCAGGACTTAGCCTCTTTGTTCTAGCCATGAACATGCCAAGCGTCCTCGCTCAGCCGACGCTCGTGCTCAACGAGTCGTGGGCTGCGATCCACACCGTCACGGTGCGGCACGCGCTTCGCTTGATGTTCACCGGCGCCGCGAAGGCGGTCGCACCGCAGACGTATGAGGTCCACGGCTTCGAATCGTGGGCCGAGCTCTCGGTTCAGCCTCACGAGCCGTGCATCGCGACGGTGCGTCTGCGCATCAAGGTGCCCGAGGTGATTCTGCTCACCAATTACAACGGTCTGCCGAGCCCAGCCGCGGTGTTCAGTCGGCGCAACCTGTTCCGGCGCGACCACAACCAATGCCAGTACTGCGGCGTGCGGCCCGGCACCGCTGAACTCTCGATCGACCACGTCTTCCCGCGCTCGCGCGGCGGGAAGAGCTCGTGGGAGAACTGCGTGCTGGCCTGCATGGACTGCAACCGGCGCAAGCGCGACCGCACGCCGGAGGAAGCGGGCATGCGCATGCTCAAGCGACCGGAGAAGCCGCGCTGGTCGCCGGTGCTCGAGGTGCCGCTCGGCCGCGTGCGGCAGAGCTGGGAGCGCTTCGTCAGCGAAGCGTACTGGAACGTCAAGCTCAGCGAGTGAGCGCTGGCGGCGGCGCGCCCGTGCGGTCTCGCACCCGGGCCGGCGCAGCGCAAGCGGGCGTGTTACGTGCGCGAGCACGTGTCCCTTACTCAGCGCGCCGAAACACTCTTGCACGACCTAGGTAGTTGGAGCGCTCATGATGTGCTCCACCGCCGCCTCGCCGCGCGATTCGATCCTCGACGCCGCCCTGCGACTTCTCGCGCAGAGCGGCTACCGCAAGACCACCATGGACGATCTGGCGGCGGAATCCGGTGTTCCGCGGCGCTCGATCTACCTGCATTTCGCGTCGAAGGAGGAGATCTTCCTCTCGTCGATCGACCGCGTCGTCGACGGCGTGCTCGCGGAGCTGCGCGCGATCGCCGGCGAGCGCACGAGCGCCGAGTCGCGCCTGTGGCGCATGCTCGTCGCGCGGGTGATGACGCGCCTGGACGCCGTGCGTCTGTATCGCGAGAGCCTCGACGAGATGCTCGCCGATCTGCGCAGCAGCTACCTCGCGCGCCGCGACCGCTACTTCGAAGCGGAGACGCACGTCCTCGCCGCCGTCCTCGCCGAAGGCGTGCGGAGCGAAGGCTGGCAGGTCGACGATCCCAAGCTGGTCGCCCACGCCCTGGTGCAGGCCACCAACTCGCTCTTGCCGTTTTCATTGCAGCGCGAGGAGTTGAGCTCGCGCGCCGAAGTCCAAGCGCGGGCCACGGTGCTCGCCGGCCTGCTCTTGCGCGGCGTGTGCGCTCCGTCGACGCGTCCACCGCCGGCTCGGGCGCGGCGCTGAGTGCTGGCGCGGCTGCCGGAGCGGAGCCGGCGAGTGCGCATCCGTTCGCGCGATTGCGAGACGCGGCACGCAGACGTTCCAGGAGCCCAGTTCGTGGGGCTCGCCGACCGATGACGGGCGCTAACCTTTGCGCCCTCCATGCGCGTCCTACTGACCTCGCCCGTCTTCCCGCCCGACCTCGGCGGGCCCGCGGTGTACGTGCCGAGCCTCGGCCGCTTTCTGGTCGAGCGCGGGCACGACGTGCGCGTGGTGGCGTTCTGCTCGGATCCCGAGCCGAAGGGCCACCCGTTCGCGGTGCGTGCGATCTCGCGTGGGCCGCTGCCGGTGCGCTACCTCAAGGCGTTCTTCGCCGTGTGGAAGGCGGCGCGCGAAGTCGACGTGGTCTACGTCAACGAGCACTTGGCGTTGCTGCACGTGCTCGCGGGCCGGCTCGCCGGCAAGCCCGTGATGATCCGCATCATGGTCGACGGCGCCTGGGAGATCAGCCACCGCAAGGGCTGGATCGACGGCGACGACATCGTGACCTTCGAAGGCAAGAGCTACGGTTGGAAGGTCGGGCTCGTGCGCGCGCTGCAGCGTCGCTGGTGGAGTTGGTGCTCGCGGATCATCGCCTGTTCGGACTTCCTGCGTCGCATTCCGATCGAGCGCTACGGCGTGCCCGAGAGCAAGACGCAGCTGATCTACAACGCCTACCACGGACCGCTCGCGCGCGATGTGGCGGCGACGCAGCGCGAGGCGCGCGAGCAGCTGGGGCTGCGCGTCGGACCGCGCTACGTGCTGACCATCTGTCGCTTGATGGTGTGGAAGGGAGTCGACGGCATTATCGACGCGTTGCAGGGTTTGCCCCAGGACGTCGAGCTGCTCATCGCGGGCGACGGCGACATGGAGCAGGCCTGGAAGGAGCACGCGGCGAAGCGCGGGCTTGCCGAGCGCGTGCACTTCCTCGGCAACGTGCCCTACAAGAAGATTCCGCTGCTGGTGCGCGCCTCCGACGTGTTCGTGCTCAACAGCGAGTACGAAGGCTTGTCGCACACGCTGCTCGAGGTGAGCGCGCTGGGCGCGCCGATCGTGTGCACCGGCGTGTGCGGCAATCCCGAGGTGGTCGAGCACGAAGTCAACGGGCTGCTCGTGCCGCCCAAGGCGCCGGACGCGGTGCGCGACGCAGTGCGGCGGGTGCTCGACGAGCCCGGCCTGGGCGCGCGCTTCGTCGCCGCCGGTCTCGCGCGCATGGATCGTTTTTCGCGCGACAAGACGTTCGGAGAGGTCGAGAGCGCGCTGCAGCGGCTCTTGCGCTGAGGCGCCGGCTCGCGGCGCGAGCGGTGAAACGCGCGGCGGCCGTGTTTTCACTCCAGTCGCGTTCGCCGTGACCAGAATCAAACCGTCGCGTTTCTGTCCGGCGCGTATTCTGAGAGGCCCCGCCCGCTGGGGCATCGACCCGCGGCGACCACCCTCTCGATCGAACTCCGGAGCCTCTCCATGAGCAAGTCACTCTGCGCGCTCGCAGCACTCGTCGCCGTCGCATCCAGCGCGTCGGCGCAGAACTTCAACTACCCCGACTTCACCAGCACCGCAGGGCTGACGCTCGTCGGCACCGCGGCAGCCTCGAGCGGCAGTCTGGTCGTCGCGCCCGCCACCGCTTCGGCGCGTGGCGCGGCTTATCGCTCGACGCGCGTCAACGTGGCGGGTGGCTTCGAGACCACCTTCACCTTCCGCATCGCCTCGCCCGCGCTGGGCGCGGACGGAATGACGTTCATCGTCCACGCCGATCCGCTCGGATCCGCGGCCCTGGGCGGCGACGGTTCGACGATGGGTTACGGCGGGCAGGGCGCGTTCACGGCGATCAACAACGCGCTCGTGATCGAACTCGACTGCTACGACGCGGGCACTCCCTGGTTCGATCCCAACGACAACCACATCAGCATCCAGACGAACGGCTCGGGAGCTGCGAACGCCTTCCACGCGCAGTCGCTGGGCTTCGCCACGCCGCCGTTCAACATCAACGACAGCGCCAGCCACAGCGTGAAGATCTCGTACACGCCCGGGACGCTGAGCGTGTTCGTCGACGGCGCCACGACGCCGCTGATCTCGGTGCCCTACAACTTCGCGACGGGCGGCACGTACGCAGCCGGCGGCGCGGCCGCAGGGCTCAACCTGATCAACGGCACGGATGCGTTCGTCGGTTTCACGGCCGCCTGCGGCGGTTTGACGCAGACCCATACGGTCACCTCGTGGAGCTTCACGCAGGGCGCCTCGACGCCGGTCGTGTACTGCACGAGCGGCACCTCGACGGCGGGCTGCGCCCCGACGATCAGCGCTTCGGGACAGCCGAGCGCCTCCGCGGCGAACGCCTGCACGATCTCCATCGCGGGCGCCGAAGGCCAACGCCAAGGACTGATCTTCTACGGCCTCGACAACACTGGCTTCTCGCCGCTGCAGTGGTCGGCGACGAGCACGAGCTTCTTGTGCATCAAGTCGCCGACGCAGCGCACGCTGCCGCAGGTCTCCGGCGGCACGGCCGGTCAGTGCAACGGCAGCTACACGCTGGACTGGAACAACTTCCTGGCGACCTTCGCGGCGCTCGGCGAGCCCTTCGCCGCGGGCGACAAGCTGTACGCGCAGGGCTGGTACCGCGACCCGCCGGCGGCGAAGACGACGAACTTGACCAACGCCGTCGAGCTGACCTTCGTGCCGTGATGGCGCGGAGCTAGTAGCCTGAGGCCGTGGCCTCACTCGCGCCGATCGTACGGTGCCAGAGCAATTTGTCTCACGCCGCCGGCGCGCATGCGCGCTGGCGGCGTGAGACAAATTGCTCTGGCACCGTACGATCGGCGTTTGCGTTGGTCGGCGCCCGCGAACGAAGCGAACGGCGGCCTGGCTTCGCTGCGCGCACGGTCGCGCTGCTGCCGCTCCTGATCGCGACCGCCTCCTGCGGCGTCAGCGGCCCCGTGCCCGAGGAGGAACTCGTGATGCACGCGCGAATCGGCGCACGCCTCGAGGTGCAGGCGCTCGGCGATGTGAACGCCGACGGCGTGGACGACGTGTGGTGCAGCGAGCCGGGTCACGGACGCGCGCGGATTCTGTCGGGTGTCGACGGGGCGACCCTCGCCGCTCCCAGCGGCGGGGATGGGTTCGGCTGGAGCGCGGCGGTGTTGAGCGACCGCAACGGCGACGGCGCGGCTGAGCTCCTCGTCGGCGATCCGCTCGCGCGCGAGGTGCGGATCCTCAGCGGCGTCGACGCCAGCACGCTGTGGAGCGCCGCTGGCCCCGCGTTCGGCGGGTTCTTCGGCCTGCGCGTCGCGTCCAGCGCTGGACGCGCCTCGGCCGGCGGCGAACTGTTCGTCGTGACCTCGCCGAGCAGGTGCGGTCTTCAAACCCCGCTGGCGCTGAACTCCGTACGCATCTACGCGCTCGGCGAAGTCGGGGCCCAAGCGCGGCGCGTCGCCGAGCTGATGGCGCCGGGTGCTGACTTCGGCGCGGGCGGCGCCGCCTTCCTGCGCCGCGGCGCCGAGCTCGGGCTTGCCGTTGCGTCGACCGAGCACGTCGACCTCTACACGGTCGCGCCGGGCGGCGTGAGGGCCGCGCACGTCGCTGTGCACCGCGACGAGAAGCTCTACATGTCGATCGAGACGCTCGCGCCGCTGGGTGACCTCGATGGCGACGGCTTCGAGGAACTCGGCGTCGGCGTTCCCGCAGACTTCCGGCGGCCCGTGCTCGTGCTTTCGGGCCGCGACCTGACTCTCCTGTGGGCCTGGGACCTCAACGTCGAGCCGATCTTCGACGCCGGGCGCAGAGTGGATCAACAGAGCGCGCAGTTGGGGCAACACATCTCGCGCGTCCCGTCCGATCTGTGCGAGCTTCCCACCGTGCTCGTGGCGGGCTCAGGTTTTCCTCGCTACGAACATGCGGACGGCGTTTTGGGGGCGCTGGGCGCGGTCGCCGCTGGTGAACAACCTTCGCTCACGGTGTTGCGTCGACCGGCGCTGTTTGCGCTCGAGTTCGCCCCCGGCCCCACCGTTTCGCTCCGCGAGCTGCCCGCGCCGACGCCGGGAAGCTTCTGGGGCAGCGCTGCGGCGCCGCTGCGCGTCCGAGATGGCCAAGGTTGGGAGCTCCTGTCCTTCGAACATCCGTCGGCGGCGCCGGCGGCGAAGCTCGAACGCCGGCCGGCCGTTCTCGATCCAGCGACCGGCGCACGCGTCCGCTAGTTTTGCGCGGCGCCGGAACGATTCGTCCCGCGCGCGGCAACGCGTTAGGCCGGCCGAACGCGCGGGTTGTACTGTGCCAGAGCAATTTGTCTCACGTCGCCGGCGCGCCGCGCGCGCCGGCGCCGAGAGACAAATTGCTCTGGCACAGTACAACCAGCCACGGTTCTAGACTTTTCGGTCAACAACGCCGAGGATCGCGGAACGGTGGCACGCCCGCGCGAATTCGACCCTGACGATGCGCTCGCGCGCTCCCTCGATCTGTTCTGGGCGCGCGGTTTCGCCGGCGTTTCGCTCAGCGACCTCGAAGAGGCGACCGGCGTCGGTCGCCAGAGCCTGTACGCGGCCTTCGGCAACAAGGAAGCGCTCTACGCCGCCGCGCTCGAGCGCTACAACGCCGCGACCGAGCGTTGGCTCGCGCCGTTGTTCGCACAGGACGCCGGTCTCGACACGCTGCGCCGCTATGCACGCGACGCATTGGTCGCGCAGGGCAAGCACCGCGCCTCGGGGTGTCTGGTGGTGAAGACGTTGTGGGACCGCGGCCTCGAGGAGGGCGAGCTCCAGGCCAGCGCGCGGGCGGCTGCGCGGCGCGTGCGGGCCGCGTTTGCGCACGCGCTCGAACGCGCCCAGGGGCGCGGCGAACTGGCGGACGGCGACGCCGCGTTGCGCGCCGACCTGTGCTTCGCCGCGGTCAACGGCTTGGCCGCCCTGCGCCGCTCGGGCGTCTCCGAGGCCTCCGCCTTGGCGAGCTTCGAGCTGCTGCTCGACTCGTGGCGGTCCGGCCGCGCGCGCTGAGGCGCGCCGAGATTTTTCGAAACTTGCGAAACGGCCACGCGGGGGCCGCATTATTGTTCTTGACCGAATGGTCAACAACTGGCCGGCGGCGCACGCTGCACCCCGGCCGATCCGCGAACTCCACGCCACTCTCGAACACCGTTATGAGCCACGCCGCTTCCTCCTCCTCCAAGTTCCAAGTCCAAGGCGCTGTCGCGCTCGTCACCGGCGCCGGCCGCGCCAAGGGCATCGGCCGCGGCACGGTCGACGCGCTGATCGCCGCCGGGGCGCGCAAGGTCTACGTCACCGTGCGCGACGTGAAGACCGCGCAGCCGCTCTACGCCGCCCACGGGGCGAAGGTCGTCGTGCTCGAACACGACGTGACGCAGACCGGCCGCGCCGCGGAGCTCGCCGGCAAGCTCGCGGACGTCAACTTGGTGGTCCACAACGCGGGCCTGTTCACCGGCGCGAGCGCCCTCGGCGACGACGCCGAGCAACGCCGCGAGTTCGAAGTCAACGTGTTCGGCCCGCTGGCGCTGACGCGCGCGTTCGCGCCGGTCCTCGCGCGCAACGGCGGCGGCGCCCTCACGCTGATCAACTCGGTCGCGAGCCACTTCTCGTTCCCGCTGGGCGCGAGCTACTCGGCGAGCAAGGCGGCGTTGCACAGCTTCACGCAGGCGCTGCGGCGCGAACTCGCCGGCCAGGGCACGCTGGTGCTCGGCGTGTACCCCGGTCCGATCGACACGGACATGGCCGAGAAGATCCCGATGGAGAAGGCCTCGCCCGCGGACGTCGGCCGCTCGATCGTCGCCGCGCTCAACGCCGGCGACGAGGACCTCTACCCCGACGCGACTGGCGCGCAGATGTACGCCGCGCACCGCCAGGACCCCAAGGCGATGGAGAAGCAGCTCGCCTCGATGGGCTGAGCCCTGAGGTTCGCAAACGCGGCCTCCGCGCGCTGCGCGGGGGCCGCGTCGTTCATGCGCCGCCGCGCGGCGACGGGAGCGGCGCGTCGAACAGGAGCGCGAGGTGGGTGCGCACGAGCTCGAGCTGCCGCGGCAGGATGCTCGGGTCGCCGAACGTCTTGGCCATGACGAACGCGCCTTCGACCACGGTGTTCACGTGGTCGGCCAGGACCTCCGGATCCACCGCGGTGCGCGGGGGGTGAAGCCGCGCCGCCGCGCGCAGCTTGTCGGCCAGCCGCTGGCGCCACGCGCGCATCTCGTCGGCCGTCCACTGGCGCACTCGCGGCGTCATCAGCTCCTCCTGGTAACAGTAGGCGGCGATCAGGCAGCCAGCCTCGGCCGCGCCGGACTCGCTCAGGAGGTCGCGCAGGAGGCCGATGACGACGAGCACCTGCTGCAGCGGGTCGCTGGCCAGCGCCTCGGCCTTGTTCATGACCTCGTCGAGCAGCGCGCGGTCGGCTTCGAGGAAGCGTTCCATGACCTGCTCCCCGAGCGCGAGCTTGCTGTCGAAGTGGTGGAAGAAGGCGCCCTTGGTGACTTCGGCCTGTTCGAGCACGCGGTCCAGGCTGGTGGCTGCGAACCCCTGGCGGAGGAACAGATCGTGCGCGGCGTCGAGGATGCGCTGCTTGGTGGCTTGGGAGTCGCGGGTCATCGCGGGGAGCGCCGCCGGAGCGGCCGGAAACAAACCGTCAGGTATGCGCGAGGAGGGGATTCTCGCAGGATCCGCGGCCATTGGTACGGCGCTGGACGGCATTCCGGCGCGCCGAGCCACGCATTTACGCTTTCATAACGTTCGGTTCCATACCGACCGGTACTTTATACCGACCAGTTGGTATCTAGCTGCCGCGAAGGGTTTGCGGCAGCCACCTCAACCTCGGAACCATCGCCATGCAGCAACTCCTCGAATGGACCGCTCTGCTCCTCATTCCCGCCTTCCTGGCCCTGGACCTCGTCCACTCGGCGCGCCGCGCGCCAGTGCGCCGCGGGTGGCGCCTGCGCGCTCTGGCCGTCACCACCCTGACGTACTTCGTCACCCTGTGGGTGGGGCAGCTGTGGGGCGCGCACCTGCCCGCCTGGTCGCTGTTCGACGGCGGCCAGCTCGGCACATGGGGCGGAGCGCTCGTCGGGGTGCTGGTCTACGAGCTGGCGCACTACACCTACCACCGCGCGGCGCACCGCTTCGATTGGCTGTGGCGCGCCGGCCACCAGCTCCACCACAGCGCCGAACGCCTGGACAGCTTCGGGGCCAACTACCTGCATCCGCTCGACGCCGCGCTGTTCACGACCTGGGCTGTGCTGGTCTTCTTCCCGCTGCTCGGATTGGCGCCGGAAGCGGCCGCGCTCGCCAACGTGTTTCTGGTCTTCAACGCGATGTTCCAACACGCCGACCTCGCGACCCCGCGCTGGCTGGGCTTCCTGATCCAGCGCCCGGAATCGCACGCGATCCACCACGAGCGCGGGCGCCACGCCGACAACTACTCGGACCTGCCGCTGTGGGATTGGGCCTTCGGAACGCTGCGCAACCCGCGCCGCAGCGAACTCGCGGCGCCCGAGCAGGGCTTCTACGACGGGGCCTCGGAGCGGCTGGTGGAGATGCTCGCCTTCCGCGACGTGTCGCAGCCTCCCTCGGCCGCCCAGGCGGCGCGCGTGGAGCGGAACAAGTCCGGCGCGCGCGCGGCGTGAACAGTGGGGCCTGCGCAACGCCAGGTCCGAGCCGCCGCGCAGATTCGCCGCGCGCGGCGGCCCGAGCGACGCCCGCCGCCGCGCACCTGGGGTACGGTGGGCGGCGTGAACACGAAGGCCACCCGGCGGCGAACGACTGCGGCCCCGGCGCGCGAATCGGCGGAGCGTTGGACGCTCTCGGCGGTGATGCGCGCGCTCGAGCAGGCGGGCAGCGAGCAGACGCGCAAGACCTACGCGCGGCACGGGGCCACGGGCCCGATGTTCGGCGTGAGCTTCGCGACGCTCAAGCAGCTCGTGAAGCGCATCGGCGTCGATCACGAGCTCGCGCTCGAGTTGTGGAGCACCGGCAACCACGACGCGCGGACGCTGGCCGTGAAGCTCGCCGACCCGACCCGCGTGACGCGCGCCGTTCTCGAGCGTTGGGCGAAGGAGTTCGGTGCGCCCGGTTGCCTGATGTACGTCGCCGCGCTTGCGGCGGAGAGTCCGCATGGTCCGGCGCTGGCGCGCAAATGGCTGACGGCGAAGAGCGAGCGGCTCCGCGTCACGGGTTGGACGCTCGCCGGCCAGCTCGCCTCGGGCGACGAAGGCGGCGATGATGCGTGGTTTGCCGAGCTCGTCGCACGCCTCGAGCGTGAGATCCACGCTGCGCCGAACGGCGAGCGCGATGCCATGAACCGCGCGCTCATCCAACTCGGCGGGCGCAGCAAGGCGCTGCGCCGTTCGGCAGCCGCAGCGGCGCGCCGCATCGGCAAGCTCGAGATCGACTACGGCGACACCTCGTGCAAAGCGCCGGACGCCGCGTCCTATCTCGAAAAGACCTGGGCGCACGCCGCTGCGAAGGGCTTCGACTCGCCCGCGGCGCAGGAGCGCTCGCGCGAGCCCGTCCGTACGCGCTGCTGATCCCGCGGCTGTACGCCGCCAGAGCAATTTGTCCCACGCCGCCGGTGCGTGAGGCGCACCGGCGGCGTGGGACAAATTGCTCTGGCGCCGTACAACCGCGTTTGCGGCCGAAGCCTAGACTTGGAGCCGGCGGAACACTGGCGCGGCGCCGACTGGCGCCCGGGGAGTTATCACGATGAGCTTGGTTAGGAAACCGGTGTGGGCCGTTCGTGGAGTCGCCGTCGCGGCGTTGTCGCTCTTCGCGGAGGCGCAGCAGGCGGGCATGCAGGACCTCGGCAGCTTGGGCGGCGCACTCAACGCGCAGCGCGCCGAGGCGCACGCCATCACCCCCGACGGCGAGTTCATCGTCGGATTCTCCTCCGTTGGCGCCACCAGTTCGTCGCGCGCCTTCCGTTGGAGCGCCGCGACCGGCATGCAGGACCTCGCGCCTACCGTCGCGTTCTCATCGATGTTCGCTGTCAGCGACGACGGTTCCGTGGCCGCCGGGCAGGCCATCCTGCCCGCCGTCTCCAATCTGTGGCTCGCGTGCCGCTGGAGCGCGGCGACGGGCATCGTGCCGCTGGGAACGCTCGGACTACCTGGCCTGACGAGCTCGCGCGCAACGGCCACGAACTCCGACGGAACGGTGATCGTCGGTTACGAGCAATACAACTTGGGGTGGACGTCCGCGACGCGGGCGTTCCGCTGGACCGCCGCCGGCGGCATGCAGGACCTCGGCCTGCTCGCGGAGTTCGAAGGATCGTCGAGCCAGGCGGCCGACGTCAGCGCGAACGGCGACATCGTGGTGGGGGTCGCAAGTGACGGCTACACGCGGACCCGCGCCTTCCGCTGGACTGCCGCCGGCGGCATGCAGAGCCTGGGCGTGATGAGCGCGATCGCGAGCGACGATTCCGCCGCGTTCGGCATCAGCCACGACGGCAACGTGATCGTCGGCGTGTCCGGTTCCGTGCTCGCCGCTCCCGGCGCGCCGAACGCGAGGACTCCGTTCCGTTGGACCACAGCCGGCGGCATGCAGCCGATTCCGGTTCCTGGCGGCGTCCCGGGAGTGGCCCTGGCGACCAACGACGACGGCTCGGCGATTCTGGGGACCTACAACGACTGGAGCTCGTTCGTGTCCGGGTACGGCTTCCGCTGGACCGCGGCGACGGGCAGCGTGACGCTCGACTCGCTCGGCGGATCGACGTACCCCAGGGCGCTGAGCGGCGACGGTTCGATCGTCGTGGGCATCGGGCAGATCGGCGGTCCTGGCGGCGGGCCGTACCGCGCGTTCCGTTGGTCGCTCGACGGCATGGAGACGCGCTACTGCGCCGCCGTGCCGAACAGCACCGGTCAGACCGGTCGGCTCGAGGTGTACGGCAACAACCGCGTGGCGAACAACGACGTGCTGCTTGCGGCGAGCAACCTGCCGCCGCAGCGCGTGGGGTACTTCCTCGCCTCGACCGGCCAGGGCAACGTCGTCCCCTTCAACAGTCAGGGACGTCTGTGCCTCGCTCAGCCGCTCGTGCGCTTCGCCGGCGCCGGCCAGGTGCTCGACTCCGGCGCGCAGGGCGCCTTCGCGCTCCAGCTCGATCTGACCAGCTTCTCCGCCGGTCCGGGCTTCATCGGGGTCGCGCCGGGTGACACCTGGAACTTCCAGGCTTGGCATCGCGATCCGGGCGTGAGCACGACGACGAACCTCACCGACGCGGTGAGTGTTCGCTTCCACTGAGCACCGGCAGTCGCCTCAGCGCGCCGTCGTGTAGGCGGCGCGCAGCGCTTCGACGCGCTTACGGTTCGCGCCCAGGTCCGAATGCCCGATGCGCGAGGACGAGCGCAGGTGGATCACGCCGGCCGGCGCGTCGAGCAGCAGCTCGACGTCGTCGACGAAGCGCATCAGGCGCGTGGTGCACTCGAAGGCCGCGTAGCCGTCGCGCTCCTCGAGCAGTTTCGCGCCCGGGAGCGAGAGCGCGGCCTGCTTGGCGCGCTCCCAACTCGCCGCGGCGTCGCCTTCGAGCTTGAGCGGCTCGGCGTAGTGCTCGGCGTCGGCCGGGTCGGCCTGGCTCGAGACGCAGTTGGGCGAAGACGGGCAGTCGCTCAGCCGTCCGCCGTTCACACCCAGGTTGTCGGGCCGCGGCGCGGCGCATCCGACCCACAGCACTCCCGCAACACCCAGCGCCACGAGCGCCGCCGCAATCCGCACGAACTTGTTCACGCTTGGCTCCTTGCTCACTCGACCTTCGCGGCCGCACCGACGGGCGCCAGTCCGCGAGCTTCGAGGTACGCAAGGACGCGGCGCGCGGATTCTTCGATCGACTCCACGCCGGTCGAACACACCACTTCCGGCGCGAGCGGCGGCTCGTAGGGGTCGCTGACGCCCGTGAAGTTGGGGATCGCGCCGGCGCGGGCCTTCTTGTAGAGGCCCTTGGTGTCGCGCTCCTCGACCACCGCCAGCGGCGCGTTGACGTAGATCTCGATGAACGGCGCGCTGCTGCGCGCGCGGACCTCGTCGCGGAGCGCGCGGTAGGGGCTGATCGCGGCCGTGATCGCCACCACGCCGTTGCGCGCCAGCAGATCGGCGACGAAGCCGATGCGGCGCACGTTCGTGTCGCGGTCTTCCTTCGAGAAGGTCAGGCCCTTGGAGAGGTACTCGCGCACCTCGTCGCCGTCGAGCACCTCGACGCGCTTGCCCAGCTCACGCAGCAGCGGCGTGAGGAACTCGGCCAGGGTGCTCTTGCCCGCGCCCGAAAGCCCGGTGAACCACAGGGTGCAGCCCTGTTCGCGTGCGTCGCTCATCGCGGCCCGCCCTCAGCGGATCTTGCCCTCGAGGTACGGAACCTCGAAGCACTTCTCGTGCATGATCGGGCCGTGGCCGAAGTACCCGGCCTCGCCGAACAGCTCGCCGTGGTCGGCGGTGACGACGATGTAGGTGTTCTTCGGGCACATGTCGTAGAGCTTCTCGAACACGCCGTCGAGGTAGCGCACGGTGTCGATCTGGCGCGCGCGCAGCTGCTCCATCTTCTCGTCGTCGAAGAAGGCGGTCTCGTCCTTGATCAGGTTGCCCTGCGCGTCGACGGCCTCGCCCATCTTCTTGAACACGCCGTTCACGCCGCTGATGCGCGGCCACATCGAGCTGTCCTCGTCGGGCTTGGCGTACGGGTAGTGCGTCTCGCCGACGTTGAGCATGTAGAAGCTCGGCCGGTCGGTCCCGAACTGCAGCGTCGGGAGCATCTTGGCCATGTCGTTGTGGTGGTCCATCAACTGGAACGAGTCGAAGTCCCGGTTGATGCCCGTCTTGGGGTTGAGCACCGGCAGCGACACGCGCGCGTGCGTCTTGTAGCCGAGCGTGTTGCGCAACAGCCCGGGGAACCACAGCGCTGGCACCATGCGCGCGAAGTCGACGCCCTTGGCGCCCAGGCGCTGGTTGTAGTTGAAGAAGTCTTCCTTGTAGTACTCCGACGCGTAGACGTTGGGCGGCGTCGTGTGCGGCAGGAGGCCCGTCAGCAGGTTGTAGTGCGAGGGCGCGGTCCAGCTCGCGTAGGTGTAGCGCTTCTCGACCTTGCCGCCCGAGAGCTTCGGGATGATCTTCGGCGCCGCCGCCATGAACGAGTCGTAGCGGCACGAGTCGAGCGTGATGATGATGAAGTTGTTCTCCGCCTGCGGCTGCGGGTGGGGCGGCAGACCGGCGCCGAGCGGGCGGATGGGGGGGCGCGGCGCGGTCGGCGCGGGCGCCGGCTTGGGCTTGAGGAAGTCGAAGAGTCCCATCGGGCGAGTGCGGCGTGTCGGGGGAGAGAGGGCCTGTCCCGGATGCTCGAGAGCGCGGGTGCGAAGCGGCGAAGTGTAGCTGCTCGATCGGCCCGGAGACGTGAGCGGACCTTCCCGCGGCGCGGGCGGGCGACCTCGACTCCGGGCGGCGGGTAGGATCTTCGCACCATGACTTCGCGCAGCACTTCGTTCCTTCCCCGTTTCGGTGGACTCCTTCTGTGCCTCGCGGCCGCGGCCTGCGGCGGCGGGCCGGACGCCGCCAAGCTCACCGACGAGGGCTACGCCTCGCTCGGCAAGAGCGACTGGAAAAACGCGAGCGCCGACTTCGACGCGGCGTTGGCCCAGCTCAAGACCACCGACGCCGGCTATCTGCGCGCGAAGCTGGGCTCGATCGAAGCCCTCGTGCAGCTCGAGCCCGCCAAGGCCAAGAACGAGTTCCTCGCGCTGGCGTCGAGCATGCCTGCGCAGGTGAAGTCGTCGGACTTCATCAGCGTCGCGAGCAAGCTGACGAGCAAGCAGGCCTTCACCGAAGCGGTCGCGGTGCTGGAAGCCGGCCTCAAGGCCTTCCCCGAGGATCCCAAGGTGCGCGCGGTCGGCGACGCGATCGTGAAGGCGGCGCAGAACGCGCCGGATCCGGAGGCGAAGAAGGCCTTGGAGTCGCTCAGCGGGCTGGGCTACACCGGCGGCTGAAGCAGGCTCGCGCGCGCTACGGCAACACGACGTAGCTCAGCGCGTTCGAGAGGTTGGTCCCGAAGCTGGAGTTCGCGTCGCGGCTCCAGCACTGCCAGTTCACGCGCACGCCGGGCGTCGTGAGTTGCGGCAACGGCGTGCCTCCGAGCGCGCCCGAAGCGAACGCGTTGACGTCGATCGAGAGCACGCCCGAGCAGTTGGTGCTCGGGCCGGGCAAGCCGCCGGAGCTCGAGACCGGCGCCCGCTGGCGCGGCGGCGCGACGCACATGCTCCCGCCCTGGAACGGCGTCGAGGACGCGCCGTTCACGCCGTAGACGTACAGGCCGTTCACCTGGTTGAGCACACGCGTGGCGGAGAGCGTGAAGCCGCTCGCGGCCGACGCGCTCGAGAGTCCGCTGAAGACGAGCGCCGGCTCGCAGCCCAGCGAGTTGACCTTGGCGCTGCAGTAGCCGTCGGGCGCGGCGCTCGCATCGAAGGCGGCGACCAAGCCCAGGTTGCCTGCCCCGGAGCACTGTCCGCCGATGGCGAGGCGCCCGCTGCTCGAACGGCTCGAGTAGTTGGCGGTGTCCGTGATGCCCGGCGGCGGCGTTGTGGTGGTTGACCACACGGGCTGGAGCTGCGCGTCGAACGTCGCGACGAACGCGTTCGTGCCTTCGCGGCCGACGACGATCACCTCGCCCGCTTCGCCCGCCACGACGGAAAGCACGGCTTGATCGCCGGGCCGAACCCAGCGCACCGGAGCGGCGACGTTGCCTGCCGCATCGACTCGCGTCAGGAACACGTCGACGCCGCTGGGGCCCACGCCATCCGCCGACGCGACGACGATGCGATCGTCGCTCGTGACAGCGAAGCTCACGCCGCGCGGCACTTCGCGTGTCCACAGCCGATTGCCGAGCGCATCGTGGGCGGCCAGCGCATAGTCGAACCGCGCGCCGCCCGAGATCGAAACGTCGACTTGGCGCAGGAACGCCCCGGTCGAGAACGCGTAGGGCTGCGTGCCGACGGTGAAGCTGTCGCTCCACAGCGACGCCCCTGCTGAATCGAGGCGCGAAACCACGACGTTTCCGCCGACGATTCCCGACACGAGGATGTCTCCGTTCGACGCGATCGCAACCGGGCCGAGTCCGTTGTTCACCGATCCCGAGGTGAGCATTTTGGTCCACAGCAAGCCGCCGGTAGCCGTGTAGCGACGGAGCACGCTCTCAGCCTGCGCGCCGAAGTCCCAACTGAACGTGCTGACGAGCGCGCCCTCGTCGGCGAGCACGAACGGCCTGGAGTTACCGATCACCTGTGGGAACGCGACCGGTTGAGTCACCTCCCAAGCGAGTGTTCCGCAGCTCGTGTACTTACGCAGCACGCCGTTTCCCGGCTGCGCCCCTGCGGCGTACACGAACCCGTTGCCTACGCCGATTTTCGCGTTTGCGGACAGCGAGTGCAGGCTCGCCTCGCGCGCCCAAGTGATCGTTCCCGTCGCATCGAAGCGCACCACAAGCGCGCGCGGCAAGGTTCCGCCGAAGGGGATCACGAGCTCATCCGTCACGCTGGCGTAGACCGTGTCGTCGGGCGCAACCGCGACGTCGAGTGTCTGGCGCGGAGCTCCACCGAAGGTCAGCGTGCGCGACTGCCACTGCGTGAGCACCTGTGCTCGTGCGGACGGGACGAAAAAAGCGCCGCAGCACGAAGCGACGGCGAACACGGTGGCTCTGCGTTGCATAAGTCTGCTCCTCCTCCGCCCACGACGAGGCTAGCCGATGCTTCGGATCGGCGCTCGCAACCTCGGCCAAGCGATCCGCGCGGTTGCGACCGAGAAGTCTGAAGGCGTATTCGAGTGCGCTCGCCCCATTGAGTGGGCGCGCACGCGTCGACGAAGCTGGCGACCCATTCAGATCGCCTGGAATCCTCGCGCCTTGCCAGGAGCGCCGATTCCCGCGACTTCTTCAACGGACTGCGGAGACAGGACACTAGCGCGACCTGTTCATGAGCCCGCTCCTGCAAGCGCCGGATCATCCTGCCGTGCTGCGTTTTCCCGAGGAGCGAGAGGTTCTCGAGCCGCCTCGCAGGTCGCTTCCGCTGACGCGCATCCTGTGGGGCGCTCGTCCAAGTTCGCTGCGCGAACTAGCGCGGGAGCGCTTGGGCCCTCGCGCCGCAGAACCTTGCCGGACAGACGCTGCGGGGTTTTCGCTACGCGGTTCATGAATCGGCCGGAGTAGCGTGGATTCGATGTTCCAGCGTCTCCCATCGAACTGCGGGTTACGCACCGCAAGCAACCCGTTGCTGCGCCTGTGCGTTGTGCTCACCTTCGCGCTGCTCGGCGCGTGCTCCGGCGCGGCATCCGCGCCCGTCGCGCCAAAGCTGGATGAAGAAGCGCGTCCGCTTGTCGTGATGAGCTTCAACGTGCGCTACGGAACGGCGACGGATGGGCTCGACGCTTGGCCGTTGCGCTCGTCGGCGCTCGCCGCGCGCATCCACGAAGCGGCGCCAGATGTGTTGGGCGTGCAGGAGGCGCTCGACTTCCAGGTGGAGTTCCTCGAGCGCGAGCTTCCGACCCACGTGCGCCTCGGCCAAGGCCGCGACGGCGGCGCACGCGGCGAGCACAGCTCGCTCTTCGTGGCCCGCGCGCGCTTCGACGTGCTCGAGCACGGCGATTTCTGGCTCAGCGAAACACCCGAGCTTGTCGCGTCCGTGGGCTGGGACGCGGCTCTCACGCGCATGTGCACCTGGGCGCGCTTGCGCGATCGGCGCAGCGGCCTGGAATTCGGCGTGTGGAACACACACTTCGACCACCGCGGTCCGCTGGCGCGCGAGCGTTCCGCGCAGTTGATCGCGGCGCGCGTCGCACAGCGCGGCGGAGCGCACATCGTGCTCGGCGATCTCAACGCGGGCGAGGACGAGCCGCCGCTCGCCGCGCTGCGCGCGGTCGGGCTCGTCGACTCCTTCCGCGCGTTGCATCCGAGCGCGAGGCAAGTCGGAACCTTCCACGCCTTCCGCGGCGGCCTCGACGGCGCGCGCATCGACTTCGTGGTCGCGACCGCGGACTTCACGCCGCTCTCGGCGTCGATTCTGTCCGCGCCCGCAGCCAACGGGCGCTGGCCCAGCGACCACCATCCGGTTGTCGCTGCGTACGGCGCACGAAGCGTTTCTGCCCGCTAGTCCACGGGCGTCGCGGCGCCGCGCAAAACGCGCTCTCCACATCGGCTCACGCGCCGCTCGGCGTGTCGGCGTCGCGGGACACAACGTGGAAAACGCGCTCGGGCGCCGTACTTTCCGCAGCTCACATGAAGCTGCTCCTCATCACCCTGCTCTCCGTTCTCGGCTCGCTTCCGCTGCAAGACGCTCCGGCGAAGCCGGTCAACTCTGCGACCGTCCCAGCTCCGCGCACCGAGGGCGGCATTCTCGCTCGCCAAACCGAGTGCGTGCGGCGCGCGAAGGAGACCGCGCAGGCGGACGTGGTGTTCGTCGGCGACTCGATCACGCAAGGGTGGGAAGACGTGGGCAACGCGGAGTGGAACGCGCGTTTCGCGCGCCTCGGCGCGCTCAACCTCGGAGTCAGTGGGGACCGCACGGAGCATGTGCTCTGGCGGCTCGAGCAGGCGCCGCTCACGCGGCTCGCGCCGAAGGTGATCGTGCTGCTCATCGGCACCAACAACCTGGGGCACGGCACGCACACGGCGGAACAGACCCTCGAGGGAATTCAGCGCGTGATCGCCGTGCTGCGCGAGCAGGCGCCGCAGGCGCGCCTCCTCGTGCACGAAATCCTCCCGCGCGGCGAGCGCTTCAATGCGATGCGCGGCGACATCACGCAGATCAACCAAGCGCTTCGCAACGCTCAGTCGGCCGGCGGCTACCGCACGCTCGCCATCGGCGATACGTGGGTGCGCGCCGACGGCTCGATCGACGCCGCGAACATGCCGGATTTCCTGCACCTTTCGCCGGCGGGTTACGCGCAGTGGGCGGTCGCGCTCGAGCCCGTGCTGCGCGAAGTGTTGCGTTCTGCGGGCAAGTAGCTCACTCGGCCTCCATGCTCACGTCGGTCCACCGCCAGCTCGTCGGCTCGCTCGTGGCGCTGCTCTGTGTCGCCGCGCTTCTCACGGCGACGCCGACGCACGCAGCGCAAGCCGATCGTTCCGATTCGAGCGGCGCCAGCGCGGATGGACCGTACGTGCGGCGCAAGCCGGGCGGTGGATTCGAGTGCAAGCGCGTCGTCGCGGACGCGAAAGGCGCGCGGGTCGAGGTGGAGGCGCTCGACGCGGCGCGGGCGAAGTTCGAGCTTGCTCTTCCGGAAATCAGCGCGCCGTTCACGGTGACGTTGCGCGAGCCCGCGACTGCGGAACCCGCGCGTTTTCCGGCCCCCGAGCGCGTTTTCGTGCTCTCCGACATCGAGGGCAACCTGCCCGCGCTCGTGCGGCTCCTGCGCGCGGGCGGCGTGGTCGACGCTTCGCTGCGCTGGACCTTCGAGAAGGGGCGCGTCGTGTTCCTCGGCGACTTGTTCGACCGCGGGCTGCAGGTCACCGAGTGTCTGTGGGTGCTGTACGAGCTCGAGGCCCGCGCCCACGCGGCCGGCGGGGCCGTGCACTTCGTGCTCGGCAACCACGAGGTGATGAACCTCACCGGCGACCTGCGCTACGTGCGGCGCAAGTACCACGAGAACGCGGCGTTGCTCGGAGAGCCGCTCGAGCAGCTGTACTCGAGCAGCAGCGTGCTCGGGCAGTGGCTGCGCACACGCAACGTCGCGCTCCAGCTAGGCGACGAGCTGTTCGTGCACGGCGGCGTGAGCCCGAGCGTGGCTGCGTCCGGCGCGACGCTCGAGCAGCTCAATGAGGCGCTGCGCGCTGCGCTTGCCGCCGAGAGCGGGTCCAAGCCCAAGAACAACGTGCTCGCGCTCGCCGCCGGCTCGCCGGAGGGCTTGATCTGGTACCGCGGCTACTTGAAGGCGCCGCAGATCGAGTCGGTTGAACTCGACGCCGTGCTCGAGAAACTCGCCGTGCGCCGCATCGTCGTCGGGCACACCGTGGTCGACGACGTGAGCTTCGTCCACGGCGGCCGCGTGCTCGCGGTCGACGTGCACCACGCCAGCGGCCACAGCCAAGCCGCGTTGCGTGACAAGGACGGCTGGCAGCGTGTCGAGGCGAAGGGCGCGCGCACGAAGCTCTGAGGCGTCGCTCAGAGTTCGAGCAGGGCGCGCAACGTATTGAGGTTGCGCGCGGTGGCGGCCTCGGCGGCCGGAATGCGCAACTTGCTCGCTCCCTGGCCGTCGACGTAGTGCACGTACAGCTCGCGCTTGGTCGCGACGATGAGCTCGCCCTTCTGGTTGCGCACGCCGCTCTCCCAGTCGGCCGGCAGCGGGTCGTTGAGCAAGCTGACGAGAACGCGGCTGGGCGGAGCGTCGGGAAATGGGTTGGCCTCGAGCAGCGCGCGCAACTCGCCCGCCGAGCGCATGACGACGCCGACGGGTTTGCCCAGGTGCTCGGCGAGCGCGGCCTCGAGTTTGGCGCGCGCCTTGTTCGCGGCGAGCGCGCTCTCGAACACGAGGTTGCCGCTCGCGATGTAGGTGCGCGGATTCTCGAACTCGAGTTGCTCGGCGAGCGCGCGCAGCTCGGCCATCGGGAGTTTTCCCGTGCCGCCGACGTTCACGGCGCGGAGCAGGGCGATGTGGGTCGGCATGGCGCGGCGGAGCGTAGCTCGAGCGCTGGGTCCGCCGACCGCTGCGCTCCGCGGGTCAGCGGGGCGCGGCACACGCTCGGTCAGGCCATCGAGCGCGCCTGCGACGCCGGGGCCTCTCCACTTGGCGCCTGAGCTCGGCCCCTGCGCGTGAAGGCCCCGACACGGGACGAAAAATGTGCTGCTCCGCGCTTGGCGTGAAGCTGCGCGCAAAGTTCGCGCAGATGCGCGGCGCAGGCCGACCTCGGGCGCGTCGGCGGCGTAAACTCGGGCGGTCGCCGGGCGGGCGAGCACAGGCGGGGGCCGAAGCGGACCCGTCGGGTTGAGCGCGCGCCCGCGTCGGTCGAGCTCGCCCTCCTCCCCATGCGAATTGCCTCCCGTGTCCTCACCCCGATCGTGGCGAGCCTGTGTGTCCTTGCCGGACCCCCTGCGGCCCGCGCCCAGTGCGTCGTAGGCGCCCCCGGCGGCCCATTCGGCGCAGCTTCGGGCCCGGGCACGTGGAACGTGCAGCTCCCCACGAGTCCGTTGGAGAGCGCGCTCAGCGTGACGCCGCCCGCGGGCGCGGTGCTGAACTCCATCGTGGTCCGCGGCTTCACTCACACCTGGGCCGGCGACGCGCACGCCGTGCTGCGCTCGCCCTCGGGAGCGCGCTACAACGTCGCGGTCCTGGCCGACGCCACGAGCTCGAGCGGCAACGGCTGCGATGACGTGCTCGGGGGCGATTTCACCTTCGTGGACGTTCGCCAGGGCGTGGGCTGCGGGACGCTGCGCGGGCCGGTGTGCGGCTCGCTCTCGTCGGGCGGCGTGGTCGCGCAGAGCTTCAGCTCGTGGACCAACGGCGCAGGCGGCGTGTTCAACGTCCCGCTCGAGTTGATTCCGCTCGCGAACGGGCTGTGGACGCTCGAGCTGTACGACTGGTTCCCGCCGGCGGACAGCGGGTCGATCGCGAGTTGGGAGATGTGCTTCGGTGCGCCGACGCCGTTGCCGCCGCAGGGCGCGCAACTGGCCTGCGCATCGAGCGCGAACGGCGCCGCGATCCCCGCGCCCGGCGTCGAAGGCACGTGGCCCGCGACTCTCCCGACAGGCGTCGTGTCGAGCTCGCTCAGCGTCGTCGTGCCTCCCGGCGCGACGCGCATTCGTTCGGTGAGCGTGCAGAACCTCACGCACAGCTGGCTCGGCGACGTGCAGCTCGTGCTCACCTCGCCGGCGGGCGTCAACTACAACCTGTTCCAGCAGAACGACGGCTTCTTCGGCTTCGGCTGCGCGGCCGACTTCTCGGGCGACTACAGCTTCGTCGACGTCGCGGGCGGGGTCGACGAGTGCGGCGCGCCGGCGCTCGTGTTCAACTGCCCGACCGGCACGCTCGCGCCCGGCCACTACCGCCAGTTCTTCGGCAACTGGCCGAGCGGCGCGGCGGGCATCGTCAACACGCCGCTGCACTCGATCCCGATCGCCTCGGGCGTGTGGACGCTCAAGGTCTACGACTGGTTCGCGCAGTTCGACAACGGCGCGTTCACCGGCTGGGAGCTGTGCTTCGACGCGCCGCCGCCGCCGCTCTCGTACTGCACCGCCGGAACGTCGACGTTCGGCTGCGTTCCGTCGCTCAGTTCGAACGCGCAGCCCAGCGCGACCGGCCAGACCACGCCCGTGTTCCTCGCCGTCAACGTCGAAGGCCAGAAGCAGGCGATCATGTACTACGGCCTCGACAACTCGGGTTTCACGCCGACGCCCTGGGCGCCGGGGAGCACGAGCTTCCGCTGCTTGAAGGCCCCGACGCAGCGCATGTCGAGCCAGAACACGGGCGCGGTCGCCGGCTCGTGCAGCGGTCAGATCGTCCAGGACTGGAACGCGTTCCAGCTCTCGCAGCCAGCCGCGCTCGGTCAGCCGTTCCTGCCCGGGAGCAAGGTGTTCGTGCAGGGCTGGTACCGCGATGCGCCGGCGCCGAAGACCACGAACCTGACGAACGCCGTCGAGCTGACGGTGCTCCCGTGAGCTTGCGCCGCGCTCAGTGAGTCGCGGCGCTGGAGCGGCGCGCGCGCTCGCGCAACAGCAGAACGGTCAGGATTGCAAAGGGCGCCACAAAGGCGACGACGCGGGCCGCCTGCTCCAGTCCAAACGCAAACGGTGACGGGAAGGTGGACGAAAGGGCCCCGAACGCCTCGGCCGACACGTAGCGCGCGCTCACCATCCCGCCGAGCGGCGTGATCAGCGCACTGACGAGCAGCAGACCGATCCCGAAAGCTACGGTGCGAGTCGAGGACCAGGGCCCGTGAGGTGACGCTTGTGCGACGCCGTCCAACGCACGGCCCACAACGCCGGAGCGAGCGGCGAAGAGCAGCAGCGCAACTCCGCCAACCAGCGTGAGCGCGAACAGCACTGGGCTGAGCAGGGGATGCGAATCCAGCGTTGTGGCGCACACGATCACACTCGTGGTGTGAAGCGCCTGCGACGCCAGGTGGATGCCCACGTAACCCGTCAGCATCCAGATCCAGCGGCGCCGCGCCCCCGCGCTTGGGTCGACGCGCTCGAACTCGGCCGACAGAGCACTCGTGTCGCCCATACGTCGTGCGGCGAGCGCGAAGCGTTCCTCCGGTGTGAGCGCGTTCTGCACGCCCGCGTCGCTGCTCAAGCGCTCGAACGAAGCGCGCAGATGGTCCTCGAGCTCGTCGAGCGCCGCGGGCTGCACGCTCCCGCGGCTCGCCAACGACTGTTTCCACGCCGCCACGTTGGATTCGAGATCGAACATGCTCACCCCCAGAGAGCCTTCAAGGTTGCGTCCACGGCCAACCAGTCCGCGCGCTCGCTCTCGAGGGCGCGCGAGCCCTGGCGGCTGAGCCGGTAGTACTTGCGCTTGCGGCCGTTCTCGCTGGTGGCCCAACGCGCTTGGATCAGTTTCTGCGCCTCGAGTCGGTGCAGGACCGGGTAGAGCATGCCTTCGGTCCAATCGAGGCGGCCGCCCGAGCGCTCGCGCACCTCTTGGAGGATCGCGTAGCCGTAGCTTTCGCCGCGCGCCAGGATCGCGAGCACCAGCGGTTTGCTCGACGCGGCGACAAGTTCCTTCGAGACCGGCTCAGGCATGTCCCAAGGCTATGCCTAGCGATGCTAGGTGTCAAGGCCGCCCGCCGCACGTGCTCGCGCCGCAGGTCTATTCGTGGGCGTAAACCCATTCGCCGTGGCGCGTCAACTGGCCGGCGTCGTACCCCGAGCCCTCGCTCTCGGGCCAATAAACGAACTCATCGAAGTTGAGCAGGCCGCTGGAGCACTCGACCTTGAGCCGCCAAGCGCGCGGGGCGTCCGCGTCCGAACTCTGCACCTCGTACGAGTACGCGGGATAGCTCGGCATGCCCGTCTGCGGCAGAACATCGAGAAATTCGGGCACGAGCGCGTGCAAGCTCGGCGGCGGTTCGCCGTGGCGCTGTTCGTACGCGCGGATCGCCGCGACGAGCGGCTCGGAACGCACCGCAAGTCGACGGAAGGCTATCCAACGTGCGTGTCCGCTGAGGTACGACGCGATGAGCACCGCGGGCACGGAGAAGGTGCACGCCACGAGCGTTGACGTCGCAAGCGAGCGTGTCTTGCGGAAGAGGAGTGCGACGACTCCACCGACAAACGCGACCCCGATCGTCGCAAACAGGCTGAGCATCGCCCGCGAAGCGAGCGCGCCGCCGCAACCGAACAACTCGAAGGCGCACAGCAGCACCGTGGCGCCGACGCCGACAAACGCTGCCCAAAGAACTCCGCGTTCCTCGGGCGTGCGCGGTCGACGTCGAGCAGGGCGCGCGGGCGAGTTGTTCATGCTGGCTGCGAGGGCGCTGCGGCACGTGGCGCGACGCTGAAGCTAACGCGAGCAACGCCGGCGTGGCGCCGCACCTGCTTCTTCACGCTCTGCGCCGCGCCTCTTCAGCGCACCGCGTCGCGTTGGAATGCGAAGCGCTCGGAAGGTGGGACGTCCACGAAGACCTCGTCGGCAGCGTCTCCGTCGGAGTCGCCGCACCAGAACACGGGGAACAGGGGATTGGGAATGGGGTGCGCGAGCAACACCGCGCCATCCACGCCCGACCTCACGTACACCATGCCGTTCGTGGGACCGTCCGAAAGGAACTCGCGGCGCAGAGAGACGACGTCGAGCTTGTCAGCGACTCCGTCGCCATTGAAGTCGCCGCGCTCGCTCCTCGGCGACCTCAGTTCGTGCGCAGACAAGCTCTCTCGTCGCACCAACTCGTAATGACCGGGGTTTGTCCAGCCACTCACGAGGCCGTCCGCGTTGACGACAAGCCAGAACGCTGCCGAGAACACGACCACCAGCAAACCCGTGCTCGCGAGGAGCGCGCCGGCGAAGCTCTGCCAACTGGAGCGCCGCGTCGCCATGGAATTTCATCCTAGTGGGCTGATCCGAAATTTCGCCGCATATCTCAGGCGCCTCGCCGCCCCCCGCGGCGTTGCTCCGGTTCGGCGACCTATTCAGGTCGCCTGGAATCCTCGCGCCTTGCGGGGAGCGCCGAACCACCTGACATCTGCGGCGGACTTTCGAATCAACCCACTAGCGCATGAGGCCGGAATCCGCAGTGAGCGTTCCAACTCGCGCGGTTGGTGGTCGGAGTACCAAGACTCCTCCCGAGTCGCGCACGAACCACTCGTGATCCGACAAGAGCAATCGGAACAACTAGGTGCGCGTCGGGTGGTGCACAACGTTGATCGCCAGCTGCGCGCTGACAGCTCGCAAGAGCTCCTCGACCATCGAGGGCAGCCCGTTCCACGGCCACTCGTCGCTCGGCGCGGTCGCGCCCGACTATGCTCCGGCCCGTGGACGCCGTGCGCCGCCGCTTGAAGATGCTGAAAACGATTCTGCTCACCGCTTCGCTCGGCTACCTCGCCATCGTCGGCGCCGTCGCGCTGTTGCAGCGGCGCTTGCTCTACATCCCGTCGAACCTGGCGTTTGAGGGCCAGAGACTCGCGCGGTGGGAGGTGAACGGCGAAGCGTGGGGCGTGCGGCGCGTGGTCGAGCAACCGAGCGCGGTGTGGCTCGTGTTGCACGGCAACGCCGGGCAGGCCGCGCAGCGCGACTACATCCTCGATCTTCTGCCGAGCGACGCGTGCGTGTACGTGCTCGAGTACCCAGGCTTCGGTTCGCGCGCGGGCGCGCCGTCGCGGGTGAGCATCGATGCAGCGGCGAGCGCGGCGTATCGCTTGCTCGGCGAGCTGCATCCGGGCGCGCCGCGCTGCGTGCTCGGCGAATCGCTCGGCAGCGGCCCGGCGGCGCTGCTCGCGCGCGAGCCGAGCCCGCCGTCCGCGATCGTGCTCGCGACTCCGTACGACCGGCTCGCCGACGTCGCCGCGGACGCATTTCCGTGGCTGCCGGCGCGCTGGATTCTGCGCGACGACTGGGACAACGGTGCGGCGCTCGCTTCGTACACCGGCGCGTTGCTGATCCTGGCCGCCGAGCAAGACACGGTGATCGCGAGCCGTCACGCGCGCTCGCTCGCGGAGCGCGTGCCCCGGGCGCAGCTGCGCATGCTCCCTGGCGGCCACAACGACTGGTCGCGCAACGTCCGCGGCACGCTCGCGTTCCCCTGAAGTTGGTGAGTGGCCGTAGGCTGGGGGTTCCATGCACCGAATTCCGAGCTCCGCTCGCGTTGATGGCTTTGCCGCGCCGAACTGCACAGGGCGTTGCGGCGCCGCGAAGCTCTCGGTCAAGCGCTGTTCGTTCGCTGGAAGCGCGCACTGTGTAGGGGCGCGTTCCGTCCGCTCCGCACGCAACCACGCATCTCGCAACGCTGTCTGCAATGCCGGCTGAAGACGCTCAGCCGCCGGACACGGAGTTGAACGCCTCGGCCGCCAGCGCCGAGGAGCTCTTGCCGCTGGTCTACTCGCAGCTGCGCGCCGCGGCGCAGGCGCACCTCGCCAGCGAACGGGCGGGCCACACGCTGCAAGCCACGGCGCTCGTGCACGAGGCCTATCTGAAGCTCGTCGGACCGCGCGAGGTCCCGTGGCGCAACCGCGCGCACTTCTACGCGGCCGCGGCCGAGGCGATGCGCCGCGTCCTCGTCGACCACGCGCGTTCGCGCGCAGCGTCCAAACGTGCTGACGGCGCCGCGCGACGGGCCGCGCTCGAGCTCACGGCCTTGCCCGACCCGCACTCGGACGAAGAAAACTCCGGATTCCTGATCCTCGACGCGGCGCTCTCGCGCTTGGAGCACGTCGACCCGGACGCGGCGGCCGTCGTGCGGCTGCGCTACTTCGCGGGGCTCGACATCGACAGCACAGCCGCCGCTCTCGGCGTCTCGTCCGCCACGGTCAAGCGCACCTGGGTTTTCGCCCGCGCCTGGCTGAAGGACGCGATCGAGAGCGAGCGCGCCTGACCGAGCCTTAGCCACGCGCCATGAACGACCCCAAGCACCGCCAATTGCGCGAGCTCTTCGAGCAGGCGCTCGAGCTTTCCGCAGAGCAGCGCAGCATCTTCTTGTCGGCGCGCTGCGCGGGGCAGCCCGAGTTGCGCCAACGCATCGAAGCGCTGCTCGCTGCCGCGGAAGACGAGCGCTTTCTCGCGAGCCCGACGGGCGCCGTGGCGGGCGAACTTGCGGCGCCCCACGTGCCCAATCCCAAGCCGGCTGCAACGCCGGCGCTCGCGCTCGGCGCCGAACAACCCGGCGCGCACATCGGTCCGTACAAGCTGCTCCAGCTGATCGGCGAAGGCGGCTTCGGCGAGGTGTTCCTGGCGCAGCAGGAAGAGCCGGTGCGGCGCAAGGTGGCGCTCAAGATCCTCAAGCTCGGCATGGATACGCGCCAGATCGTCGCGCGTTTCGAGCAGGAGCGCCAAGCGCTGGCGCTGATGGACCATCCGAACATCGCGCGTGTCTTCGACGCGGGCGTGACGCTCACCGGTCGCTCGTACTTCGTGATGGAGCTCGTGCAGGGCGATCCGATCGTCGCGTACTGCGATGCGCTGCGGCTGACGATCGAGCAGCGCCTCGAGCTCCTCGCGCAGGTCTGCTCCGCGGTGCAGCACGCCCACCAGAAGGGCATCATCCACCGCGATCTCAAGCCGTCGAACGTGCTCGTCGGAACCCTCGACGGCCGGCCGCACGCCAAGGTGATCGACTTCGGCATCGCGAAGGCGACGTCGCAGAAGATGACCGACAAGACGCTCTTCACCGAGCATCGGCAGGTGATCGGGACGTTTCAGTACATGAGCCCCGAGCAGGCGCACGGCTCGCTCGACATCGACACGCGGACCGACGTGTACTCGCTCGGCGTGTTGCTGTACGAGCTCTTGACCGGCAGCACGCCGTTCGACGCGAAGACGCTGAGCGAGGCCGCGTACGGCGAGATCCAACGTCTGATCCGCGAAGTCGATCCGCCGCGGCCATCGACGCGCCTCTCGAGCTCGCGCGAGCGCTTGGCGAGCATCGCGGCGCACCGCGGCATCGAGCCGCGTCGTCTGGGCGTGCTCGTGCGCGGCGATCTCGATTGGATCGTGATGAAGTCCTTGGAGAAGGACCGCGCGCGGCGCTACGAGTCGGCGAGCGACCTCGCCGCCGACTTGCGCCGCCACCTGGACGGCGATGCCGTGCTCGCCGCTCCGCCGAGCGCCGGATACCGGCTGCGCAAGCTCGCGCAACGCCACCGCGGCCTCGTCGCTGCGAGCGGTGCGGTGACGTTGTCGCTGGTCGCGGGCGTCGCGGCGTTCGCGTGGCAAGCGAGCGTTGCGCGCGACGAGCGCGACGCTGCGAACCTCGCGCGCATCGCCGAGTCGGAGCAGCGCAGGATCGTGGAAGAGCAGCGCGAGATCGTCGAGAAGCAGCGTGTCGTTGCGGCGGCGCGCGCCGACGAGTTCGAACGCCTCGCCGAATTCCAGGCCGAGATGCTCGAACAAATCGACCCCTCACGCGCTGGGCGCATGCTCACCGAGGACGTGCTCGCGCGCTTCGAGGCCGCGCTCGAGAAGGCCGACGTGCCTGTGAGCGAGCGCGCGGAGCTCCTCGCGCAGTTTCGCGCTCAGTGGGGCCGGATCCATGCACTCGACGTCGCCAAGGCCACGCTCGATCGGGCGCTACTCCAACCCTCGGCTGCAGCGATCGAAACGCAGTTCGCGGACTATCCAGGTGTTGCGGCCAAGCTTCGCCAACGTCTGGCGGGTGTGTATGGCGATCTCGGCCTCTACTCCGCTGCACTTCCGTTGCAGGAGAGCGCGTTGCAGCTTCGCAGGAAGGTGTACGGCGACGACGGAGAGCTCACGCTGAGGTCGATGAAGGACCTCGGGATCCTCCTGTGGCACTTGGGCCGCTACGCCGAGGCCGAGCCGCTGTACCGCGAAGTGCTGGAGCGTTGCACTCGCGCCCACGTGGACGACGCCGAGATCGCGTCGTCGGCGCGCGACAGTTTGGCGGTGCTGTTGCACGACGTCGGCCGCTCCGCGGAAGCGGAACCCATAGCGCGCCAAGCGCTGGAAGAGCGTCGCAGCAGGCTGGGCGAGGACCATCCCGACACTCTGAATTCGATGTCGAATCTGGCGCTGGTCCTCGAGGGCCTGGGCCGCCTTTCGGAGGCGGAGGCGCTGTACCGCGACACGCTCGCGAGGCGCAGACGCGTGCTCGGCGACGAGCACACGGCGACGCTCGTCACGCTCAACAACCTCGGCGCCCTGCTGCGGACCGTGAATCAGCTCGACGAGGCCGAAGTGTTGCTGCGCGAAGCGGTCGCGACCCGCACGCGTGTCTTCGGCGAAGACCACCCGGAGCGGCTGTACCCGCTCAACAACCTCGGACTTTTGCTCAATTCGCAAGGCCGCTTCGCCGAGGCGGAGCTCATCTGCCGCGAAGTGCTGGCGGCGCGCGAACGCTTGCTCGGCTGGGATCACAGCTCCACGTTGAGCGCGCGCAACAACCTCGCGAGCGTGCTGCTCGCGACGGATCGAGCGGCGGACGCCGAGCCGATCCTGCGCGCGGCGTTGGACGCGCGGCGCAGGCTGTTCGACGCACTGCATCCCGAGACCTTGGGCGCAGTCAACAACCTGGGGATGGCGCTGCACTCGCTGGGCAGAAACGAAGAAGCCGAGCCGCTCCAACGCGAAGTGCTCGAAGGCCTGCGCAAGGCGCTCGGACCGAACCATCCGAACACGATCGCGTCTCACCTCAACCTCGGCGTCGTGCTGCAGGCGCAAGGCAAGTTTGCGGAAGCCGAAGCGCTGTTCGTCGCGGCGCGCACAGCCGCGCGGCGCGCCTTCTCGGCGGGTCATCCGGTGGACTTGTCCGCTACCGGCTCCCTCGCGAAGCTCCTGATCGCGCAGTCTCGTTTCGGCGAAGCCGTGTCGCTCTTGTCGGAAGCTCTGCCGCACTTTCGGCGCGCGCCCGGTGAACGCAGCGCCGCGAGCACCGCGCGCATGTTGGTCTTGCTCGGGCGCTCTCGCGGAAAACTCGCTGCGTCGAACGAAGAGTTCCACGCCGCCGAACGCGAGTTGCTCGAAGCCGAGGCGACGCTCGTCGGCATTCCTGGGCAGAAGCCGACCGATCGCGGCGAGTGCCTCGCAGCGTTGGTCGAGCTGCACGCGGCGTGGGACAAACTCGCGCCCGGCGCGGGCCACGCGGAGTCGAGCGCGAGCTGGCAATCGAAGCTCGACGCCGCAAAATAGCGCGCTGGGCACGCCAACGGCATCCGTGGGCGCACTGCGCTCGAACCAGCACGGATGTGAGGATCTCGATGACTTTGGCCAAATCGCTCGGCGCGCTCGTGTTCAGCTGTTCGACGGTGTTCGCGCAAGACGCCGAGCCGTTGGTGTTCGACGCGACGGCGCCGCGCAACGTGCTCGCGGGAACGTTCGAAGCCGGCGTGCAGTTCGCGCAGAGTCAGATCATCGACGCGCGACCGCGGGCCGGCGATGCGCAGCCGCACCTCATCGGACGGCGCAGTGCGTTGTTGCTCGTTCGACCGCTGCGGCGCGACGAAACGACGGCGCTGTCCGTCGTCGTACGCGACGGCGCCGGCAAAACGCTCGGTTCGCTTGCGCTTCAACCGCCGCGCGAGTTGCCGCGCACGATCTATCACCTGGACGGTGCACCGAGCGGCGCGCTGGACTTCACTCCGGCCCGCGGAAGCGTGCACGTCATCGACTCGAGCGCAACGTTGAAGCCGTTGAGCGAGCCGAACGGCGCGGCGTTGGCGGAGCACTTGCGCCAACACGCCGTGGTGGAGATCGAGACCGCCGACGGGCGCTGGGTGCGCGAGATCCACTTGCCCGAGGGCGCCAAGTTCGCGGGCAAGCTGGTGAAGATCCGCTCCCGCGCCGGCTACACGACCACGGTGCGCTACAGCGGGCGCGAAGCCGTGCTCGCACGCGGCCAAGCCTTCGAGTTCAAGTGCGTCGACGGCCAGTGGTGGCGCAACGGTGAGCTCGACAACAACCGCATCGTCTACGCGAACGACGCGTGGAGCTGCGAGCTGCCCGCCGCGTGGATCGCGCCGGGTTTTGTGCTGCAGTTCGAGCGCGGCGCGGCGCGCGGCGAACTGAAGGACGTCGTGGTCGGCGCGCCGACCGAGCTCATCCTCCACACGCTCGACATCGGCATGTTGACTGCGCCGCGCGGACGTTTTGAGTTCGCGCAGGACCCGGAGGCGCACCGCGAATACTTCCAGACCGTTCCGGTGAGCCGCATGGTCGTGAGCCAGTACGCGCCGCTCGCGCTCGACGAAGTTGTGTTGCCCGATGGGACGAGGCTTGCGGACTTCGATCCGAGCCAGGGCGGTTGGCACGAGGGCACGCTGCGCCAGCGCATCGGCAAGGAACTCGTGTCGCACGGCATCGACAATGCGAACTACGGGTTGCACAGCAGCGCGGGCGCCGGCGAAGACAGCCACCCCTACGTCGTCGCGCAGCTCGCCGCGCACAGCTCGATCGGCAAGTACGCGAACGGTCTGCAGGTGCACGGCGGATCGGGCGGCAACGGGATCGTCACGCTCGACGACACGCTGGGCAACGAGTTCAGCCACGAGGTCGGCCACAACTACGGCCTGGGTCATTTCGAAGGCGGCTTCGAAGGCTCGGTGCACCGTCCCGCGGGCGAGCTCAACTCGACCTGGGGTTGGGACGCCGGGCGCAAGCGCTTCCTTCCGAACTTCGCGGCAACGCGCAGCGGCGAGGACACCACGCTCGACGACAAGCGCCAGGCGCCGTTCGACGGGCGTTCGTTCGGCCTCGACGCGATGGCGGGCGGCGCGCCGTTCTCGAGCGCCATGCGCTTCACGCTCTACACGCCCTACACGGCGACGAAGATTCAGAACTTCCTCGAGAGCAAGGCCGTGTTCGACGCATCGTCGCCCACCGGTTTCAGCCGCTGGGACGAGCGCACGCGGCGCATGGCGCCGTTCGTTCACTCGATCGACGAAGCAACCCGCGTCGAGGCGCCTGTCGACGAGCTCGACGAAAGCAAACTGGCCGCGTTGTTCGCGCGCTACGACGTCGTGAAGGTCGCGATGGCCGATGGCAACTGGGCGCCGAGCATCGAGGCGCCGCGCGCGTCGCCCGCCAACCGCGGCCGCGTGCTCGTCGTCGAACACCGCGCCGGGTGGGGGACCAAGCTGTCGCTCAACGGCGAGCACATCGCGGTGCAACGCGGTTTCGAGAGGAGCTACCAGTCGGATGGAACGCGCTGGAGCGAGGGCGCGCCCGCTGGCGCACGGCTCGAACGCAAGCCGCGCACGTTCGGCGCCGCGGTCACGACGCTCGTCGGCTACTACGACCCGGAAGGCAAGCTGCAGAGCTACATCTTTCCGGCGCTGCACGGCGCGTACGGCTTCAGCTACGACGACGACCGCGCGCGCCTGGGCGACAACGACTGCGAGCTGCGCGTCGAGACACGCGAAGGCCCGTTGCGCTTCCGGCTGGCCCCGCAACGCCTGCAGCCCGACGTGATGAACAAGTTCCACGTCAACGTGCCCACCTCGAGCCAGCCGACGAGCGCGAGTCTCGTGCGCGCCGGCAAAGTCCTCGCCCAGGCTTCGATCTCCTCCGCGCCGCCGGGCCTTTCGTTCACCGTGCAGGACACCGCGGCCGCCAAGTGATTTGAGCTCAGTACCGGCGCCGAACTGCACATCGCTTGGCGCGCGGAACGACCAGTGGCGTGCACTAGGCGACCGAGCTCGCCGTTCGGCGCGCGGCGTAGCACGAATGCAGCGAGCGCTACTGCTTCGCCCTGGCCCTCAAGAACTCGAGTTCGCGAGGATCCTCACACAGCTGCGGCAGGACGCGCTCGGCGATAGCTACCGCTTCGACGCGCCTGCCGCTGCGGATGAGCGTTCGGGCGACGTCAACGACCGCAAGCGGATCAACCTGAGACCGGTCTTCTGCGATCATCTCTTCGAGCAGCGAGATCAGGTCCTTGGGCCGAGAATCGACCGTCGTGTAGGCCCGCGCGTGGACGTACATCCACTTCGCCTGCCAGTAGTCCTCGCTGCCGCGCTCCAACTGCGGCGGAAGCTCCTCGAGAATCTCGACAGCCCTTGCTGCGAAGGCATGTCGTTTCGTCGCCTCCTTCGCAACGTCCGCGTCTGAAATCAACTTTCCAGCCCTGTCCATCTGGTCGCGGAGTGACTTCAGAGACGCTCTCCCTTTCGCGGTGGCTGGCTCGCTTGTGCGGTCCGCAGATCCGCTCGTGTGCGAGTCCGAAGGCTTCGCGTCCTCGTCAGGTCCGCAGGAAGCAACAAGCGCTGCGACCAACACCAAGCCGCTCCATCGTGCAGTCTCCACCCGATCCACCGAACCTCTCACGGAGTTCTCGACTGTCATTTCACGATCTCCCCAGCATCTGCGAGTGAAGCGCTCCACCTCGCCCGCTGGCGCGAGCGCCAACGCGCGAAGCGAGCCACGAGCTTTGCCGGCCCGCGTCGAGTCCGCAAGCCGCGGCGGGGCGCGCTATGCTTCGCGTGTGCGCCCGACCGACACCAGTCCGCAAGCTCAAGCGCGCATGGACGCTTGGTACCGCTCGCTCACGCCGACCGAGCGCGGTGAGCTGCTGCGCGAGGCGTGGCATGCAGGGCGCGAGCTGCAGCTCGCCGGACTGCGGGCGCGGTTTCCCAGCGAGAGCGAGGAGCAGCTCGAGTTGCGCTTGGCGGAACGCTGGCTCGGCGCGGAGCTGTTCGCGCGCGTCATGGCGCACAAGAGGGCGCGTGGCCTGGGCTGAAGATTCGCTCAGCGCGGCTGAGCAGATCGCCGAGGTGTTCGAGTCGCTCGGCGTGCGGTACCTGCTCGGCGGGTCGATGGCCGCAGCGGTGTGGAGCGAGCCGCGCTTTACGCGTGACGTGGACATGGTTGCGGAGCTGACGGATCGCCACGTTGCGCCGCTGCTCGCTGCGCTTGGCGAACGCTGGTACGCCGACGAGGTGCTCATCCGCGGGGCCATCGCGCGCCGCTCGTCGTTCAACGTCATCCGCCTGGAGCGCATGGTCAAGGTCGACGTGTTTGTGCCGCCCGACGGCGGCCATCACGCCGCCAAATGGAGCCGCGCGCGGGCTGTGCGGCTCGCGCGCGACTCGAAGCGAACGGTGGCGACGACGTCCGCAGAGGACATGCTTCTGCAGAAGATCGTTTGGTTTCGCGATGGCGGCGAAGTGAGCGAACAGCAGTGGCGCGACGTTGTCGCGTTGATCCGGACGCTGGGCGAAGAGCTCGACTGGGATTACTTGCGCAGCTGGGCGGAGCGGCTGGTGCTCGGCGAATTGCTCGAGCGCGCGCGACGCGCGGCCGCCGGCTGAAGCGCTGGGCCGCCAGAGCGAGTGCGCGAGTCATGCGATGAGCACAAGCCCCGCGCTCTGCAACAAGTGTGGGTGCGGAGCAGGTCGTCAGGGCCGCACGCTGGCGACGCCCTCGAAGTACTCGCGGTATTTGGGCCACGACCACACCGCGAGCTCGCGGCCGATGCGCAGGCCGACGTCGTTGTCGATCGGGATGTGGTAGCCGCCGAGCGCGCGTGAGCGCGCGGCCATCTCCGCGGTGGCCGAAAACGTCGGCAGTTCGAGCGTCACTTCGTCGCCGGGGGTGGTCTCCGTCAGCAGGCAGCAGCGGCGGCGCTCGAGCGCGCCGTAGGTGTCGCTGCCGGTGAACAGCTCGAGGATCTTCGCGCAGGCGCCGCTGACGGTCGCGTGCCCGCTCGTGTACCCGGGGAAGGGCGGAGTCACGAACACTCGCGGCGAGTAGGGGTACCACTCTTCGGCGGGTTGCTCGACGACGCCGCCCTGCGGCCCGGCCCAGCTGCGCACGCGCTGGCCGGCGAAGTAGTGCCGCACGAGCGTCCACGGACGCGAACTGTCGTAGTAGCGCTTGGTTTCCCAGCACGCGACGAACGCGTCGAAGGCCGCCACCGCGACGGCGAAGTAGAGCTTGACGTCGCGGTCGAGATCGTGCGCGTCGCGGCGCGAGACGTCCTGCGCGAAACGCAGCCAGTGTCCGCTCTGTCCGGTCGAACGCGGGCCGTCGCGCATGAACTCGACGATCGCCTTCTCGCGCGGCGTGAGGCCCGCGTTGAACGCGAGCACCTGCTCGGTCTGGCGCCGCAGCTCCGCGTCGGCGGTCTTCGTCGTCGGAGGCGGCTCGGCGCGGAACTGATCCGACGAGAGCAGCACCACCGGCTTGCAGCGGTACCAGTGCGGCGTGAGGAAGCCCGGCGTGAACTGCGATCCGTCCGCGCGTGTGAACGGGATCGGCTGCCAGCGGTCGGGGTCGACGATGCGCTCCGGCGGATTCACCGGCTGGTAGTGCGTGAAGTCGGAATACGGAGCGCCGTTGCTGCCGGGCTCGTCGCCGAACTGGTTGGCGCCGTCGTTCCGGCGGTAGGCGAGCACGGCCGCGGCCGCCACGTTGCCGACGCCTTGCGGAGTGCTCGTGTCGGTCGAGGCGTCGGCGGGGTCGTAGCCCATCGCCCGCATCTCGTCGCGCAGGTAGGCAGCGTCATCCGGAAAGACGCCGAGCAGCGCGCGGTACGAGGCGTAGCTCACCGCCTTGTCCTTGTTCGCGAGCGTGTGCTCGGCGAGCGGCCGGCGCAACGCGCCGCCCAGCCGCGTCCCGACGGCCACCGGGTCGTACGCGGCCCACGCGTCGTACATCGCGACGGCCCAGATCATCATCTGGCGCGAGAGCACCGTCGGCCGTGCGCCGTTGCGATCGACGTCGCGCGCGGCGACCTCCTGCGTGATGTCGAGCCAACGGTAGGCGTAGTTCTGCTGCTCCAGCGGCAAGCGCTCTTGGTGCGTGAGCGCGTACTGCGGGCCGGTTTTCGCCGCGGGAGCAGGGCTCGTGCAGCCGAGCGCGGCGAACAAGCTGAAGGCGAGCCAGGGACGTGCGTGCTTCATGGAGCGCGTTGGCGGTACGGTGCCAGGATCAGATCCACCATCTGCGCGCGCGACCAACGGCGTGCTCGCAACCGACGGCGGGCAGGTGGTGGATTTGATCCTCGCACCGTACCGCCAACGGCAACGTGCAACCAAGGCGCCCGGGTGACGGAAGAGCCGCCTGGGTCCGGAGCGCCGCGGCCCCGCGAGCGAATTCACGCGCGCCGGACCGCCCGCCCGAGCGCTGTGCAGTTACAAGTGAGAGGCGGGAGCCTAGCAGCCCGTTGAAAAAGTCATTCGGCACCGAACCCGCCCGGATTGCGCCGGCTCGTCGTCGCGAAGTCCTCGCTGAATCCACAGATTCAGCTCCGGCTTCGCTCCTAGATCCGACGCAACCGGACAAGTTCTGTACCCGAAGCACTTCTTCAGCGGACTGCCAGGACAGCTCTCCGCCGTCCGCTGTTCGTCAGCACGGGCGTCCTTCGTCCACCGTCGTCGTCTGCTTCGTTCACGGGAATCCTCCGATGCGCGCCGCGCTCCACGCTCTCTCGGCACTGGCCGCCCTGGCTACCCTCGCCCACGGCCAAGTCACCTACCAACGCCGCGTCGGAGAGCCGATCGAAGGCCTGTCCGCGGCGGAGTTCGCGCGCTTCCTCGCCGGCCGCGCCGCCTTCGACCTCACGATCACGCCCGCGCAAGGCCGAGGCCCGATCTTCAACGACGTCAGCTGCGGCACCTGTCACCGCCAGCCGCGCCTGGGCGGCTCGAGCACGCGCACGGTGACCCGCTTCGGAAAGCGCGCGGTCGGGGCCGCGCCGTTCGACCCGCTCAACCAACTCGGTGGTTCGCTGTTGCAGTCCCTGTCGATCAGCCCGGGTTGCGCCGAGTTCGTGCCGGCCGCCGCGGACATCACGGCCGCGCGCCTCACGCCGCACGTCTTTGGCGCCGGACTGGTCGAGGCGATCCTCGACGGCGAGATCGACGCGCTCGCCCAGACCCCGCCGGCCGGAGTGAGCGGCCTGGTGCACTGGGTGCAGCCGCTCGAAGGCACGCCGGGACAGCTGCGCGCCGGGCGCTTCGGCTGGAAGAACCAAGTGGCCACCGTGACGACGTTCTCGGCGGATGCGTCGCAGAACGAGCTCGGCTTCACCAACGCACTCGCGCCGAACG
This sequence comes from Planctomycetota bacterium, assembly GCA_016795325.1. GTDB lineage: Bacteria > Planctomycetota > UBA1135 > UBA1135 > WYBT01. Next base: position 97,658 of record JAEUHY010000042.1, on the reverse strand, counting down.
AGAGCGCGCCGAACGGCAACCTCGCGCTGCTCGCGCAGTGCGACAGCGTGCCCGATCCCGAGGACCTGCCCGACGCGCAGGGCGTGCGCCTGTTCGAGCGCTTCACCGACTTCCAGCGCTACCTCGCGCCGCCGCCGCAGACTCCGCGCGTCGGCATGAGCGGCGAACTGCTGTTCAACTCGATCGGCTGCGCCGCGTGCCACGTCGCCACGCCCTACGTGAGCGGCGTGACGCCGGAAGCCGCGCTCTCACAGGTCGCCTTCAAGCCCTACTCGGACTTCCTGCTGCACGACATGGGCTCGCTCGGCGACGGCATCGTCCAGGGCGTGGGCACGGAGAAGGAGATGGCGACGCGCGCGCTGTGGGGACTGCGGCTCCGCGCCTCGCTGCTGCACGACGGCCGCGCCACCGGCGGGACGTTCGCGGCCAACGTCAGCTCCGCGATCAACTTCCACGACGGGGAAGGCGCCGCCTCGCGCGCCGCGTTCCTCGCGCTCTCGCCCGCGCAGCGGAGCCAAGTGATCGAGTTCCTCGGCTCGCTCGGCCAAGCCGAGTTCGACATCGAGCGCGACCACGACGTCGACGAGATCGACTGGTTCTTCCTCGAGTCGCTGCTCACCGGCCCGGGCAACTTCTTCGGGCCCGACGACTCGCGCGCGATCGCCGACGTCGACGCGGACGGCGATTTCGACCTGCGCGACTTCCTCGTGCTGCAGGCCGCGTTCACCGGCGACGGCGGCTCGAACCTGCGCGCGCCCGCGCCCGCGACGGTCGCGAACTTCACGGCGCGCAGCGCGGGACAATCCGTCGTGCAAGTGACGCCGGGCGCGAGCGTGCCGTTCGAGGTCGTGCTGCAGCTCGCGGGACAGCCCTGCGACGGGCTCGCGGGCTTTGCGTTCGATCTGGACTACGACGCGGGCGCGCTCAGCCCGCTCGCGACGCCCGCCACGGCGCCGTTCGACAAGTTCGTGAGCCCGCTCGGCCTCTCGAACGCGGCCGGCTTCGGCGGCGCGGCGATCGGCGGCGATCTGGTGCAAGTCGGCGGCGCGCAGAACACGATCCAAAACCTGTTCGCGCCCAAACCGAGCGGACCGGTGATCGAGAACATCGGAACCACCGCGCCCGCTGTGCTCGCGAGCGGCACGATCACGGCGCCGAGCGCACCCGGTTCGTACTTCCTGCGCGTCCGCCAGCCCGCAGCGACGGTGATTCTGCTCGGCGAGACGGGCGCGCCGTTCTGGCACGCGGAGGTTGCGCAACTGGGTCTGGTCACCGACCTGCGCATCGATGTCGTCGGCTGCGTGGTGGCGAGCTACTGCAGCGCGAAGATCGACTCCGCCGGCTGTACGCCGGCCTTCACGTTCCAGGGCTCGCCGAGCCTCGGCGGCGCCGACGACTTCGTGATCCGCGCCGCGCCCGTGCGCAGCCGCTCGTTCGGACTGCTCTTCACGGGCGCCTCGGCAAACCTGTCGCCGTTCCGCGGCGGCGTGTTGTGCGTCGCTCAACCGCTTTCGCGCGTCGCTTCGCGCGGCACGTTCGGCAACCCCGGCCCGATCGATTGCTCGGGCGCGCTGTCCTTCGACGTGACCCACGCCTGGATGCAGGCTCGCGGTTTGAGCGCCGGCGACACGCTGTTCGCGCAGTGGATCTACCGCGACGCCGCGAACCCCGACGGCAGCGGCGTCGGGCTGAGCGGTGGACTGTCGTTCACCGTGTGTCCGTGACGTGGCGCCGGCATTGATCGGATGCGTGGCGGGTCTGGTGGCGCTCGCCGCGCCGCAGGATCCGCCGTCGCGCGCGGCGGAGATCGATGCGCTCGTCGCCAAGGGCGCGCCGTCGGGCGATGACTGGGCCAGCGAAGTTGCGTGGGAGGAGACGAACAAGCGCTGGAAGGACTTCTCCGCGGCGCTGGTCAAGTCCGCGAACGGCGCGCAGCTCGACCCGAGCGCGTTTGTCGCGGCGCAGGCGCAGTTTGCGCCGCTGCGCAAGCGCGGCGGCGAGTCGCGGAAGGTCGGTTCGGTCACGCTGCGCCGTGCTGGCGCGAGCGGTTTCGAGGACGAGGCCCGTGCTTCGGCGTCAATCGCGTTCGCACGCTTGCTCGAGCCCTTCGCCGGAGCGAGCGACCTGCGCTTCGAGTTCAAGACGGTCGGCGTCGAGCTGCGTTCGGAGACCGAGTTCGCCACGCGCGTGCTCTACCACGCATTCGGCTCGCCCGCGTCGGGACGTGTGCAGCAGAACGCCGTGTGGTCCGTCGAATGGGTGCGCGCGACGCCCGAGGCGCCGCCGCTGATCCGCGCGATCGAAGTCGCGGGATTCGAGGAGTTGAGCGCGCCCGGGCCGTTGCTGCGCGAAGTCACGGGTGCGGTGCTCGGCGAGCTCGCGCAGTCGCCAGCGCTCGCGCTGGGCAGCGAGCACTGGTTCGGGCGCTCCGACGCGTGCGGCGAGTGGAACTTCCTGGGGCACAACGGGATCGCGATCGCCGACGTCGACGCCGACGGACGCGAGGACGTGTTCGTCGCGATGCCGGGCGGTCTGCCGAACCTGCTGCTCCTGCACGCCGCCGACGGAACGGTGCGCGACGGCGCCGAGCAAGCGGGGCTCGCCTGGCTCGACGACACCAAGGGCGCGTTGCTGATCGACTACGACAACGACGGCGACAACGACCTGTTCGCGGCGGTGGGGGCGACGATCGTCGTCGCGCTCAACGACGGCGCGGGACGCTTCAGCATCAAGCACACCTTGCGCGCCGGGACGGCGGCGGCGTTCTACTCGCTCGCCGCGGCCGACTTCGATCTCGACGGCGATCTCGACCTGTACGCGACGCGCTACGTGACGACGCGTTACGGCGCGAACTATCCCTTGCCGTACCACGATGCGCGCAACGGGCCGCCCAACCACTTGCTGCGCAACGACGGGGAAAAGGGCTTCGCCGACGTCACGCGCGACGTGGGGCTCGACGTGAACAACGATCGCTTCAGCACAGCGGCGAGCTGGGGCGACTACGACGGAGACGGCGATCCCGACCTGTACGTGTCGAACGATTTCGGGCGCAACAACCTCTACCGCAACGACGGCGGGCGTTTCGTCGACATCGCGGCGGAGGGCGGCGTCGAGGACCAGGCCGCGGGCATGGGAGTGTCGTGGGGCGACAGCGACGGCGACGGCGACCTCGACCTGCTCGTGAGCAACATGTTCTCGTCGGCGGGTCAACGCATCACGGCGCAGGCGCGCTTTCGCGCCGGCGACTCGAGCGACCTGCGCGCGGAGTTCCGCCACCACGCGCTCGGCAACAGCCTGTTCGTCAACGCCGGCGCCGGAGCGTTCCGCGATTCCTCCGACGCAGCAGGGATCCGCATGGGACGTTGGGCCTGGGGCTCGAAGTTCTGCGATCTCGACGGCGATGGCCTGCCGGAAATCGTCGTGCCCAACGGCTTCATGACCAACGAGCAGAAGGACGACTTGTGAAGTTACTTCTGGCGGCGCGTGGCGTCGCAATCACCGTTGGCGGCGAGCCCGAGTCGTGACTACGAGAACGGCTGGATCGCGATCTCGCGCATGATCGAGAGCGGCGGCTCGTGGAGCGGCCGCGAGCGCAACTGCGCCTTCCTCAACACCGGCGGCAACCGCTTCAGCGACATCTCGGCGCTCAGCGGGCTCGACCTGCCCGACGACGCGCGCGCGCTGGCCCAGTGCGACTGGGACGGCGACGGCGACCTCGACCTGTGGTTCAAGAACCGCACCGGGCCGGTGCTGCGTGTGTGGCGCAACGAGCGGGCGAACGCCGGCGCCGGAGGTCCGCAAGCGCTGTCGCTGCTGCTCGTCGGCAAGACCTGCAACCGCGACGCGGTCGGCGCGCGCGTGACGGTGCGCGCCGGCGAGAAGAGCTTCGTGCGCGAGGTCGTGGCGGGCGACGGATTCCTGTCGCAGTCGACGCGCTGGCTGGTGTTCGGGCTCGGCGCAGCGCAGCAAGTCGACGAGGTGTCCGTGCGCTGGCCGGGCGGCGAGGTCGAGGCGTTCGCGGGCTTGAGCGCTGGAGGTCGTTACCGGCTCGAGCAGGGCGGTGCGAGCGAGGCGGTGCCGTTCAAGGCCGCGGCGGAGCTTGCCGCGAAGCCGGCCGAGCCCCTCGCGGCGCCCAAGTCGACGGTGGTCGTGCTTCGCACGCCGCTGCCCCTGCCCGTGACCTTCAACCGCGCCGTCGGCGGCGTGCGCTCGGGACGGGCGCGGCTCGTCCAGGTGTGGTCGCGCAACTGCCCGGATTGCTTCGAGGAACTCGACCAGTCGGCGCAGTCCGCGGCGACCTGGGCGGCGGCCGGTTTGGAGTTCTCGGCGCTGTGCGTTGACGCACCCGAGCACCACGCCGAGGCCCAGGAACTGCTCCGCGCCGCGCTGGGTTCGAGCGCTTCTGCACGTGAGTTGCCGAGCGTGTTCGCTAGCGCACAGCTCGCGGAGCTCCTCGATCTGCTCCTCGAGCACATTGTCGCACGCCCCGGTGCGCGAGCGCTGCCCTTCAGCCTGCTCGTCGACTCGACGGGCACGGCCCAGGTCCTTTATCTGGGGCCGATTCCGCGCGAGCGCGTGCTCGGCGACGCCCGGAGTTACGGCCTGCAGCCCCACGACCCGCGCTCGCGCGGCGCCTGGCCGGGGAGCTGGCTCTTCGGCCAGACGCGCGACCTCGCCGGCTTCTCGCGCCGGCTGCGCGAGCGCGGTCTAACGGCCGAGGCCGACTTCTACCGCGACGTGTTGCGCATGGGCGCGGGGCGTTGAGCGCGCGCCGACGCAGGCCCTCGAAATTCGAGTAGTCTCACCTGCGGTGGGCGACTAACGATTCGCGCTGACCTCGGTCAGCCACGGCTTCGACGTCGGATCTGGAGGAGGAGTGTCTATGTCAGGAATGCAACGAACCGTCGTGTTCGGCGTGGTGGCGGGCGCTCTCGCGCATGTCGCCTCGGCGCAGTTCAACAACAACTGGGTCGGCTTCAACGAAGAGCCGGCGCGCTTGGTGGCCGCCTCCAACATCGGCGCCCTCGATACGCAGGAGAAGGACTACGGCGTCGGCGACTTCGATCGCGACGGCTGGGTCGACGTGATCTGCGTGCGCAAGGAGCCGTTCAGCACCGCTGGCCGGCGCGTCAACGTGCTGTTCATGAACGAACGCGGCACGCTGGTCGACCGCACCGCGCAGTTCGCGACGGGCTCGGATGTCGCGGGCGACCAGGGCTTCCTCACGCCGACCAACGACCGCGACGTGACGATCACCGACGTCAACCTCGACGGCTGGTTGGACGTCGTCACGGCCACGACGTACGGCAGCGGACTCCCCAAGGCGGTCAGCCACCCGCGCGTGTACCTCAACCTCGGGCAGGGACCGACGGGCAACTGGCTCGGCTTCTTCTACGAGTCCGCGCGCATTCCGACGATCCTCAACTCTGGCTCGCCGGTGACCCCCGACTTCTGCGCCGTCTCCGCCGGCGACGTCACGGGCGACGGGTACCCCGATCTGTACTTCGTCGACTACGGCAACGCCAACGACCGCCTGCTCATCAACGACGGCAACGGGTTCTTCAGCGACCAGACCTCGACGCGCCTGACCCAGCAGATGAGCGAGTCGACGGGCTTCGGCACCTCGGGCGAGATCCGCGACCTCAACGGCGACGGCCGCAACGACCTGGTCAAGGACATGCCCGGCGATGTCCGTGCGTTCTACAACAACCCGAACAACCAGGGCTTCTTCCTGATCCAGCAGAGCGTGTACGGCGGCGCGGGCTACCACGTCGCCAGCGGCGACCTCAACCGCGACGGCCGGCTCGACCTGGTCGTGAGCGACGACGGCGCGGATCGCTATCTCTACAACACCGGCAACGACGGCCTGGGTCGTGTGATCTGGGGGCCGGCGAAGGTGTTCGACTTCGTGTCCGGCTTCGACGACGGTTTCGGCGGCGAAGCGCACGTGGTCGACCTCGACGGCGACAGTTGGAACGACGTCTTGATCACCGACGTCGACGTCGACATTCCCAACTGCGGCAGCGGCCGTCTGCACATCTACCACAACCCCGGCGGCGTGATCGGTTCGCAGATCACGCTGCGCGAAGAGGCGGGCACGAGCGGCTGGTTCGGCGCCGTGGGGCTGACGCCCGGCGACCTCTCGAGCACGCACGACCTCGCGGCGCTCGACATCGACAACGACGGTGACCTGGACCTGGTCCTGGGCCGCTGCGACACGACGAACGTGTGGATGAACACGACCTCGTGCCCGGCCGCGGTCAGTTTCTACTGCACCGCGAAGGTCAACTCGCTCGGTTGCACCCCGGAGATCGGCTTCCGCGGCGAGCCCAGCGTGTCCGCCGCGTCCGGCTTCGAGATCAACGCGCACTTCGTGCGCAACCAGAAGGCCGGCGTGCTCTTCTACGGCGTCAACGGCCCCGCGAACACGCCCTTCCAAGGCGGCGTGATGTGCGTGCAGGGTCCGGTGCGGCGTGCGATCACGATCGACTCGGGCGGCGCGGCGTCGCCCGCGGACAATTGCTCGGGCGTCTACCGCTTCGACATGGCGGCCTTCGCCGCGGGTGCACTGGGCGGCAGTCCGCTGCCGGCGCTGAGCGTCGCGGGCACGACGGTGAACTGCCAGTTCTGGGGCCGTGACCCCGGCTTCGCCCCGCCGAACAACACCACGTTGAGCGACGCGCTGAGCTACACGACCTGTCCGTAGCCCCGTCCGTAGTCGGTGCTGGGGACGTTTCGGTCCTCGAAAACTCGACGAGCGGTGTGGTCCGACCCGACCACGCCGCTCGTTCACGTTTCGCGCGCTGCTCTCAACGCGCCCGGGCGTCGAGCGGTCGCTCGAGCACCTGGCCGCGCTCGAGCTGGAAGACGCGTTCGAAGCCGTCGAGCTGGTCGGTGCGGTGCGTGATCCAGATGCGCGTCGTGTTCGGCAAGGCCTGCGCCAGCGCGGCGCGCAGCTCGCGATCGGCGGCGAGATCGAGCGACGAAGTCGCCTCGTCGAGCACGAGCACCTCGGGCCGCGCGAGCACCGCGCGGGCGATGGCGATGCGTTGACGTTGACCCGCCGACAGGCGCTGGCCGCGTTCGCCCACGGGCAGCGTGAGCGCCTCCACGCCGCCGGGCAGCATCCGATCGAGTCCGCACACACGCGCAGCTTCGAGCACCTCGGCCTCGCTCGCGCGCGGACGCGCGTAACGCACGTTGTCGAGGATCGTGCCGTCGAACAGGAACGCGTCGTGCGCTGCGAGCGCGATGTGGCGGCGCAGCGCTCGTTGCTCGATCGCGCCCACGTCGCGGCCGCCCAGCAGCACGCGCCCAGCTTGCGGCTGGACGAAGCCGAGCAAGAGATCGACGAGCGTGGATTTGCCGGCGCCGCTGGGCCCGATCAGCGCGACGTTGGCGCCCGCTTCGATGCGCAGCGAAAGCTGGTCGAGCAGCGGCTGGCCGTCGGGATGGCGGAAACTCACCTGCTGGAGCTCCACGTCGGCGCCGAGCGCGACTCGGGGCCCGCGCGCCGCCTCGCGTTGCGGCTCGACACGCTCCCGCTCCTCGCTCACGAAACCGACGACGCGCTCGAGCGCGACGCGCACGTCGACGAGGCGCACCTGCAAGTCGGCGAGCGCCGTCAGCGGACCGAAGGCCATCCCGACGTACATCGAGAGCGCGAACAACTCGCCGAGCGCGAGCTCGCCACGCGCCGCTCGCAAGCCACCGACGGCGAACACGATGGCGGTCGAAAGACCGAACAAGACCCGCGGCACGCCGCCCGCCAGCGCGCTGGTGCGTTGGAGCGCGAGCGCGCGGCGCAGCAGCTCGTGCGCGCGCGACCGAAACCCGAGCACTTCGCCGCGCTCGCGGCCGAAGCTCCGCACCGTGCGTTGTCCGAGGATGGTCTGCGTCACGGCGCTCGACAGCTGGCCGGTTCGCTCGCGCATTTCGCGCGCCTGTGCGTCGAGCCGCGGTCGCAGGAAGCGCGCGAACACCACGGCGATCGGCAGCGGCACGAGCGACAGGACGAACAGCTGCGGTGCGTACCACAGTCCGAACGCGATCACTCCCGCGAGCGTGAGCACGTTGGTCACGAGCGCCGGCAGCGCGGCCGTTGCGAACTCCTGAAGCACGCTCAGGTCGCGCTGGAAGCGCGTCGTGAACTCGCCGAACGTTGCGCTGCTGTGCTCGGGCCAGGGCATTCGTTGCACCTGCTCGAGGAAGCGCGCGCGCAAGCGAATCAACACCAGCGACGAGAGCGCGATGTACGACTGGCCCTGAGTCCACCCGATCCACAGCCGCAGCAGCGCCACTCCGAACAGCGCAGCCGAACCCACGAGCACGGCGCGCTCGTTGCGTGCGAGCACGCCGTTGTCGACGACGTACTGCACGATCGAGGGTGCGGCGAGTCCGCACAGCGCGGTTGCGATCAGCAGAAACAACACCAGCGCCGTGCGCCATGGATGCGGTGCGAGCAGCCGCAGCGCGAAGCGCCAGGGACTCGCGCTCCGTGGCGGTGAACTCCAGGCGTGGCTAGCATCGCGAGCCATGACTAGTCCCCCGGCTGGTTCTACGCGTCGTTCTGCATTCGCCATCGTGTTGGCCAGCTGGGCGTGCTTCGCGATGCTCGCCTGTCGCGCGAAGCCTGCATCCGAGCACTCTAGCGCGCCGCAGCCCGACGCCGGGGCCATCGACACGGCTGCGAATGCTCCCGAACAAGTTGCGGCGCCGCCCGCGCCTTCGAGCGAAGCGCCGGTCGCTGCGGCGCCGAGCGCGCCGCGCGCTCAGGGCGGACGACGCGACGACGCAACCGGCGAGGCATCGGGCGAGCCGAAATCTCCCGGCGAAAACGCTGAAGCGAAGGATCGCCCGGGAATTCCGGTGACCGATCCGCTCGTGCGCTCGAAGTGCACGGTGTGCCATTACCCGCAGGAAGGCGGCAAGCTCTCGCGCATCTCCTACCTGCGCAAGACGCCCGAAGCCTGGGAGCTGTCGCTCAAGCGCATGGTGCGTCTGCACCAGTTGCAGATCACGCCCGACGAGGCGCGCGAGGTCGTCCGCTATCTGTCGGACAACCACGGGCTCACGCGCGGCGAGGCCGAGTTGGCGCTGCACGAGGTCGAGCGTCGCGTGCACTGGTCGGACGCCAAGGAAGACAAGGAATTGCGCGACAGCTGCGGCGATTGCCACACGCTCGGCCGCGTCGCTTCGGAGCGGCGCGACGCAGAAGAGTGGAAACAACTCAAGGCGACGCACATGGCCTTCTTTCCGCTCGCGCGCGGCCAGGCGTTCCGTGGCGATGGCGACGGCGGCGGCGCGGGCGTCGACTTCGCGTCGATGACCGAGGCGGAGATCGATGAATGGCGCGAACAGCGCCGCCGCAATCCGGGCAAGGACCAGGCCGACCGCGTGCTCGAGCGGCTCGCCAAGGAGCGCCCGCTGTTCACGCCCGAGTGGTCGAGTGTGCAGGCCAACTGGCGTCCGGCGCCGATGGAGGGGCTGTGGATCGTCAGCGGCCATGACGTCGGGCGCGGCGATCTGCGCGGGACCTTGGAAGTCACCGCGCAGAACGGCGGCGGCTACACGACGCGCTGGAGTCTGAACTACGAGGACGGCGCCAGCGTCGAACGCACCGGCAAGGCCGTGTTCTACGCCGGGCACTCCTGGCGCGGCCGATCGCAGAGTTCTGCTGGCCCGCAACCGGCCGAATTGCGCGAGGTTTTGCTGCTTTCGGAGGACTGGCAGTCCATGCGTGGGCGCCTGTTCGCCGGCGAGTACAACGAGCTTGGAATCGACGTCCAACTCGAGCGGGCGGTCAGTGCGCCGCAGGTCGACTGCGCTCCGAACGCGGCGCTGCTCGTTCCCGGCGCGGGACAAACGCTCGAAGTGCTGGCGCGCGGACTGTCGAACGTTCCCGCCGCCGCCGAGTTCTCGCTCGGCCAAGGCGTGAGCGTGCGCGCCGTCGAACGCGCGGGCCCCGAGCGTTTGCGCCTGACCGTCGACGTTGCGCCCGGCGCGCGTCAAGGCGCGCGCGTGCTCACGTTCGGCGCGCAACGCGCAGCGACCCAGGTCGTGGTCCACGACACGCTCGACTACATCAAGATCACGCCGGAAAAAGGCCTCGCGCGCATCGGCGGCAAGTTGCGGCCGCCGCAGCTCGAACGTTTCGAAGCGCTCGGTATGAACCGCGGCGCGGACGGCGAGCTCTACACCGCGGACGACTTCTTCGTGAAGTTCGTTCCCGCGCGTTGGAGCCTCGAAGAGTTCCCGGTGCGCGAGGACGATGACGACGTGAAGTTCGTCGGCGCCATCGACGCGGCGAGCGGGACGTTCACGCCAGGACTCGACGGCCCGAATCCGGCGCGCAAGTGGTCGAACAACAACGTCGGCGAGGTCTACGTGCGCGCGCGGGTGACACTGCGTGTGCCGCAGATTCCCGAACCGCCGAAGAAGGACAAGAAGAGCAAGCCCGACACGTCCTTGCCCACGCCGCCCGCCGGTCCGTTCGAAGTGGTCGAGAAGGAGTTCACGGCGCGCGCTCCGCTGCTGGTGATGGTTCCGATCTACGTCGACTGGGATCGCTACGTGTGGGATCAACGATGATCTACCGCGCGGCGATCCACAGAACGTTCGAAGCGGGCGGCCAGACGTTCGCGTACTCGGCGGCGTCCGGCGCCGTCGTGGCCTTGGACGAAACGTCGCAGGCCGTGCTGCAACGCTGCGCCACGGCTGACGGCGTGGACCATCCGCGCTGGCTCGACAGCGCGCCCGACGAAACGCGGCTGACGCAGCGCGAAGCGTTCGAGGAACTGGTCGGGATGGGGCTCGTGCGCTCGGAGTTCGAACCCGCGCTCACCGCGGACCCGCTGCCCGAAAGCGCGTTCCCGCTGCAGACCGTCGTGCTCAACGTTACCAACAAGTGCAACCTCTCGTGTTCGTACTGCTACGAATTCGGCGAGGATCGCTTGAGCGACGCCACTCGCGCGCGCGCTCCGCGCATGAGCGAGGAAACGGCCCGCGCCTCGCTCGACATGCTGTTCGAGAAGTCCGGGCGCCTGCGCGACCTGACAGTCACGTTCTTCGGCGGCGAGACGCTGCTCAACCTGGACACGATCCGCGCTTCGGTCGACTACGCCGAGCAACGTGCACGAGAAACGGGCAAGCGCGTGTCCTTCGCGCTCACCACCAACGCCACGTTGCTCGACGAAGCGACGATCGCCTTCCTGGTCGAGCATCGTTTCGGCGTGAACATCTCGATCGACGGCGCCCAGGGCGACCACGATCGGCACCGCACCTTCAAGAGCGGGAAAGGCAGCTACTCGGTCGTGCTGCCGCGCATCCGCGCGTTGCTCGCGGCCATGCGCGGGCGCGGCCGACCGGTCGGCGCGCGCGTGACCCTGACGCGCGGCATGGCCGACATCGCCGAGACGTACCGCCATCTGCACGACGAGGTCGGCTTCGAGAGCGTCGGGTTCGCGCCCGTGACGAGCAGCTCCGAACGCGACTTCGCGCTGCCCGCCGAGGAGATGGACCGCTTGCTGCGCGGCTTCACCGCGCTCGCTGAGGAGTACGTCGCCGCTGCGACGCAGGATCGCCAGCACGGCTTCTCCAACCTCCACGATCTGCTCGGCGAGTTGCACCGCGGCGTGAGCAAGGCGCATCCCTGCGGTGCGGCGCTCGGTCTCGTCGGCGTGTCGACGGAAGGCCAGATTTCGCCCTGCCATCGTTTCGTCGAGTCGGACGCGCACGTCATGGGCGACGTCAAGACCGGCATCGACGAGAAGTTGCGCGCCGAATTCCTGCACGCGGGCCACGTCGCGCAGAAGATCCCGTGCCACAGCTGCTTCGCGCGCCCGCACTGCGCCGGCGGTTGCTACCACGAAGCGCACGTTCGCTACGGCGACGCCGGCAGCCCCAACCTGCACGCCTGCGACTGGATCCGCGCCTGGACCGCGCTCGGTCTGGACTGCTACGCGCGCATCTGGCTCGCCAACCCTGGATACCTCGACCGCTTCGAAGAGCGGCCGAAACTCGCCGTTCGTTCGAGTTCGGAGACCCAAGCATGAACCACCTTCGCCCCATCAACCGCAAGGCCGCCGCGCTTGCGCGAGCGCGCCTCGACCAACCGGGCGCCGCACGCGCGCTGATGCTGGTCGACACGCCGTACGGTTGCAGCACGCAATTCGCGCCGGGTTGGGAAGTCGACTCGTCGGGCGGCACCTACGGCCTGTGCCAGCCGATCGAACGCGACCTCTACGACTGCTACCACTCGTGCTACTGGCCGGCGCAGGTTCCAGACTCGCTCACGAACTTCCCGAGCTGGACCAAAACCTGCGGCTCGCCGGTTCAAGACTGGTCGCAAGTCGACCTGGTGTTCCCGTGAGCGCGCTCGCTCTCGCGTTGCTGCTCTTCGCGGCGCCAGCGCAGGACGCGCCCGCTGCGCCCGCGCCGGAAGCGCGCGCGAACGCCAAGGAGAACGAGCGTGAAACTCCGCAGAGAATCGTTCGAGCGGAGGGCGGCAAGACCTGGTTCGTGATGCGCATGTGGCCGGGCAAGGTCGTGAAGTACGACCCGGTCACGGACGAAGTCGTGGGCGTGTTCGACTCCGGACACGGCTCGGGTTGGATGACGCAGCCGACGCACGACCGGCGCTCGATCCTGCACCTCACGCGCCAGCGCACGCTGGTGCAGGTGGTCGACCTCGAAACGATGACGCTCAAGGACGTGTTCCCGTTCGAGGAATACAGCCACATCGTGCGCGTGCAGAGCGTGCGCGAGCTGCCGGGCGGCAAGCGTTGGTACGTGCAGGTCGAACGCATCGAGCGCAAGGTGGACAGCTACGTCGTTCCCAACGAGAACGAGTGGATCGAGTACGACTTGGCCGAGCGCGAGATCGTGGCGCGCATGAAGGAGCTGCCCAAGGCGATCCGGCGCGGCGCGCGGCTCAGCCCCGACGGAACGCAGTGGCACGTGTTCGACAGCGACTTGAAGATCGTCGACGCCGTGAGCTTGGAGGAGATCGGCAAGATCGAACTCGCCAAGCCGATGGCGCCGGGCATGGGGCCGATCTCGATCCGCGGCGACGACCTGTTCGACCTGCGCAATCCGGAGGCGTACCGCTTCGCGTACTCGATGCGCGATCCGGTCGACACCAACCGCACGCTGTACGGCATCGTCGACCTCGACCTCGTGAACAAGAAGGTGAGCCGCTTGAGCGAGTGGTCCACCGTGCCGCCGCGTGTGTGGGGCTACGAGCGCGGCGACGACCCGCGGATCGCCGTGGGCGCCCGCGGCGCGTCGGGCGGCTTCGGTGGCGGCGGCGGCCGCGGTTCGGCCGAGTACCGCGACGAAGAGATCATGCTGTTCACGATCGACATGGAGACCGGCAAGAAGTTGAAGGAGACGCGCCACACCGTGCGCAACGGCCTCAACCTCACGGCGGTTTCCCCCGACGGCAGCAAGATCTACCTCGCGGGCCGCGGCAACGAGCTGCACGTGTTCGACCGCGACCACAAGCCGCTCAAGGTTGTGTCGTTGCCGGGCGAAATCGACGGCGGTGTGACCGTCGTGCGGCCGTAAGGCGCTTGCGCGGAGCGAGCGCCGCGGCGGTTCAGCCCGTGAGCAACGTGCGCGTCGCACTGATCGACAGCGGCGTGAACGCCGAGCATCCGCACATCCGCGGGCTCGGCGAGCTGGAGTTCGGGCCGGTGCTCGAATCCGGCGTCGCGTCGAACGCGCCGCAAGCCGATCGACTCGGCCACGGCACGTGCGCGTGCGCCGCGATCCTCGACCTCGCGCCCGGAACGCGCGTGCTGTCGCTGAAGGTCTTCGAGGAACAGCCGCTCGTGGAGTTCGACGCCGTGCTGCAGGCGCTGTGGGCGGCGCTGCGTTGGCGCGCAGACCTCGTGAACCTGAGCCTGGGTTCCACCGAGGAGCGCTGGAACGAAGAGCTCGGTCGCATCGCACGCGCCGCAGCACAGCAAGGCGCACGCTTGATCGCGCCGCTGCTCCACAACGGGCTGCCGAGCTATCCCGGCTCGCTGGCGGGCTTCGAAGGTGTGGTGTCCGATCCTCAGCAGCCGCGTGAGCGCGCGCGACGCGACCCCCAGCGCTCGCCGAGCCCGTGGTTCGCGTCACCGTTTCCACGTGAACTGCCGGGTTTGCCGCGCGAACGCAACCTGCGCGGCGCGAGCTTCGCCGTCGCCAACGTCACTGGTCTGCTTGCGCGCGAGCTCGCCGAGCAACGCGCGCGCGCCTGAGCCGCGCGTCAGTCGCTCGACGGCGTCAGTCCAAGCGCCTGCCGCGCGCGCCAGAACGGCGCGTCGGCGAAACGCCCCTCCGAGCGCAGGAACTCCGTCGTCTGCCGCCGGTGCGCGTGCCACAGCCGCGCGTCCCAGGCCCGGCGTTCGAGCGCGGCGAACGCGAGCTCACTGCGGCCCTCGACGACCGACCGCGCGCAGTGCGCGGCGTGCTGCGCAGAAGCGAGCGCGGTCTCGAGCCCTTGGCTCGACAGCGGATCGAGCGCGCACGAAGCGTCGCCGCACACCAGGATCGGCGCGGAGCTCGCGCGCAGCCGCGCCGTGGCGAGCGTGCCGCGCTCGGGGCGCGCCTGGACCTCGCGAGCTGGCCCGACGGCGCCCCGCAGCGCGGCTGACCACAACGCCTCGCGTCCGACGCTGCGCTCCTCCTCCCGATCGCAGAACAACGTCAACTCGACGCGTCCATCCGCCAGCGGCAGCCACCACCACCAGCCCTCGCGGACCGCTTCGATCACGTTCGTGTGCGCGAGTTCGTGCTGCAGGCTGAGCGTCGTCGAAAGTGCGAGCGTGGCGGGCAACTCCACAACCGTCGCTAGGCGCGCCAGCGAATCGGGCGTGGCGCGTCCTGTGGCGACGATCACGGCGCACGCTGCGACGACCAGCTCGCGATCTTCCGCCGTGCGTACGCGCACTTCGCGACCGCGTTCGTCGATCGTGACTTGGCCAACCTCGACGAGCTGCGCGCCCGCACGTGTGGCCCGCGCGCGCAGTGCAGCGTCGAAGGTGCGCCGTTCGACCTGGAATCCGCGCTCGTCGTCGCGTTCGTCGCGCACGCGCAGCACCGGTTCGCTCCACACGCTCGCGTGGCGCGCGCGTCCGTGAAACCCGAGCTGTTCGACGCACTCCAGCGCGCCCGAACGCTCGAGCACACGCCGCGCGGCCGGAACGAGCGTCTCCTCGGCCGCGCCCGCGCGGGGGCCGTCGCGATGCAGAAGCGCCACCTTCAGCCCGGCGCCCGCGAGCGCGGCCGCCGCGGTCGCTCCGGCGGGACCTGCGCCGATCACCGCGACGTCGACCGGCAACGCGCTCGTCGTGGACTTCACGCGGCAATCGTAGCGGGGCGCGCCGAGGCGACGCTCGCACTTGGCCGACTACTCCCGACGCATGCCGAAGTTCGCGAGGCGGCCGTCGGGCGCGAACTGCACGCCGACGCGCAGTACGAGGTCCGCGAACACGACGCGATACACGTAGCTCGTGTCGTCGCCGAGCTCGCGACGCTCCAGCAAGACGAGTTCACGCGGTGCGCCCAGCGGCTCCAGCACCTTGGCGAAGTGCTGCGCCGCGCCCGGGAAGAATCCAGCGCGTACGAACGCGAAGTCTTCCGGCTTCAACGCGCCGCGTGCGGTCTGCTCGAGCAACTCGCGCACGCGCGACGCAACCTTGGGCTCACGGTCTTCGATGGGCGCGAGCGCGGGCCGAGCCAGCGCCGGATCGCACTGCGCCGCCACGGCGTCGACGATGGCGCCGGGATCCGCCTGCGCGACGTTCGCGAGCACGATCACGGTGAGGTCGGCGCCGAGGTAACGCGCGATCATGGCTTTGAATCCCTGCCACGCACCGCCGTGCTGGATCAGCGCCGCGCCACCGCGCTCCTCGATCGACCAACCGAAGCCGTAGGGATAGCTCTTGCCGCTGTTCAGCTTCACCGGCGTGAACACACGGCGCCAACTCTCCGGACGCAGAACCTTGCCGGCGCGCAGCCCAGCGTCCCAGGCGACGAAGTCTTCGATCGAAAGGTACAGCGCGCCGTCGGCGGTGGTGTTCAGCGACGGCGCGACCCACTCCTGATTCTTCCACTCCTCGCCGTCGAGTTCGTAACCCGCGGCGCGGTGCGGCACGAGGTCACGCTCGCTGATCACGCGCGCGGTGCGCATGCCGAGCGGCGCGAACACACGCCGCGCGAGCACGTCGCCGTAGAACTCGCCCGAGACCTTCTTGACCAGGATTCCCAGCAGAACGTAGCCCGTGTTGCTGTAGTTCCAGCGCGAGCCGGGCGTGAACTCGAGCGGCAGTTTGTACGCGGCCTGCGCGAGCTCTTCGTCGTTGTAGTCACGCCGGAAGTCGACGTCCTGCGGCGTGTAGTCGGGAATCCCCGAGGTGTGCGTGAGCAAGTGCTCGACCGTGATCGCGCTCCAACTCGCCGGCGCGTCTGGGAAGTGCTTGGAGAGCCTGTCGTCGAGCGCGAGCTTGCCCTCTTCGACCTGCAGCATCACCGCAACCGCGGTGAACTGCTTGCCGACCGAGCCGCTCTGGAAGATCGTGCGTTCGCTCGCGGGGACCTGGTGTTCGAGGTTCGCGAGACCGAAACCGCGCGCGACGAGCACCTCGCCGCCACGAACAACGGCCAGTCCGACACCCGGGATCTTCTGCTCCTCCATCTCCCGCTTCACGGCGCTCTCGATGCGCTGCAGCAGGCCCGCGTCGTTCGACGGCGTGCTTGCGCACGCTGCGCACAGCGCGAGCAGACAGGTGAGGATTCGAAGCAGCGCCGCAGACGAGGGTTGAAGCATGGACGCGAGTGGACCGAGTTCGCGCCTCGCCAGCAAGCTCAAGCCAGCTGAAGTCGGAACGCAGCGCGCGCGATCTCCACGCCGTTGGCTTGCACGCTCACGGGATGCTCGCCCGCGTAGTAGCGGCGCGTGGTGATGGGTTTGAGCGAATGGCGCTTGGTGAGCGAGCGAGTTTCGCCGGGCGCCAGCGTGAGCTTCCAACCCTTGAAGACCTTGGGGCTCGTCGAGCCGTCGGCCTTCACGTGGTGTACGGCGTAGTCGATGACGAGCGTCTGCGGCTTTTTCGCGCTCGAGCGCAGTTCGAGTTCGAGCGTGACCTCGCCGCCAACGCGCGCCTTGCTCGGTGCGACGGTGAGAGTTGCGGTCCCGGCAAACGCTTTGCCCAGCCCGAAGGCGGCGAGCGTGCGCTTGTGGCCCTTCTTGACGAGCGTGCGACTCGCGTGGCGCAGCAGCGCGCGCCGCTCGTCGCTCGCGTCCGGCAGGTAACGTTCGATCCACTCCGCCACGAGGTCGGGGTGGTCCTTGGCGATGTCGTTGAGGTGGTTGGCGACGCTGCGGCGCACGTAGTCGCTCTTGTCGTCTTGCAGTTTGCGCAGCAGCGGCAGCGTCGGGCTCGGATCGGCGATGAGCGCCTTGAGCTGCAGGCCCCACGGCAGGCGCGGGCGGCTGCCTTCGCTCACCAGGCGTCGCACGTGGAGGTTTGGGTCCGTGCACCAGCGCTCCAGCGTCTTGAAGCCGAGCGCGGGGTGTTTGGCGAGGAACGGCCGGATCGCGAACTCGGCGCTGAAGCGCTGCGTGAAGGCGTGCAGCGTGCGCAGCGCGCGCTGGGGCTCATCGAGTCCGCGGCGCGCGACGTACTCGCCCGCCGACCACAGAATCCAGCCCGCGAGGCCTTCCTCGTGCACGGAGCGCGTGCCCGCGAGCTCGCCGCTGCGCTCGGTCTCGTACGGCGGCGCGAGCGCGGCCTCGAGCACGCTCGCCGCGCGCTCGAAATCCGCCGGCAACGTCGCCTCCAGCGCGCTCGCCACCTGCATCGCCCGCGCCTTCATCTCGAGCGCGTCGAGACCCTGCGCCGCGAGCTTCACGAAACGCTTGGAGTCGAACTGCGAATCGTGCCGCGCAAGATGCCCGGCCGCAGTTCGGATCAGCTCGACGTTGAACAGGTTCTTGAACGGCTCCGCCATACGCTCGGAGCGTAGCTCAAACCTGTGCGTGTCTTCAGCGCGTTCGTCGGCGCGAGAGGTGAGGGCTTAGCCCGGCCTATTCATGAACCGCGTAGCGAAAACGTCGGAGCGCCTGTCCTGCAAGGTTCTTCGGCGGGCGCCGCCAAGGGTTCCCGCGTCAGGCCGCGCAGCGGCCGTGGACAAGCATCCTTTTGGATGCTTGTCAGCGGGAGCGACCTGCAGGGTCGCTGAGGACGCCGCACGTCGAAGAAAACGCCGCAGGGCAGGATGATCCGGCGTTTGCAGTAGCGGGCTCATGAATAGGTCGGGTTAGGGCTGAAAACTCGCGAGCACGCGGCCGCTTGCGCCCGAGAGCACCACGACCCAGCTCGGTCCCGAGCCGCCGGCCGCGCAGGCGATCAGCTCGGGCACGCCGTCGCCGTCGCGGTCGGGGAGCAGCTCGAGGCGCGGGTGGAGCGATTCGCTTTCGGCGCTCGCGGCGCGCCACAGCTCGCGTCCATCGCGCGTCGAGTAGGCGCGCAACACGGAGCTCGAGCCGAACTCGCAGAACGCACTCGCCGGCAATGCGAGCACGAGATCGCCGAGGCCGTCGCCGTCGAGATCGCCGGGCGACACGGGCCCGAAAGGCGCGAAGCCGCCCCACTCCATGTTCGCAAGCGTGAGCAGGAACTCCTTGCGCAGGAGCTCTCGGCCGCCCTGCTCGAGGACCACGTGCGGAGTCGAATGCGCGACGTTGCCGACAACTACGTCGTGCCGGATCAGCTTCGCGAGCACCGGCTCGCATACGCCGACAAGCGTCAGCTCGGCAAGCGCATCGTCGCGCAGCACGCGCAGACGCTCGGACTCGCGCAGCGTGCGCGGGGACCAGTTGGCGAGCGGTCGCAGTTCGTGGCCGGTCCAGGGCACGGCCCGTCCGCCGTGGGTCCGGTGGAGCTCAACCGCGCCCTCGCAGGAGATCGGATCGCTGACGCCGTCGCCGTCCAGATCCCCGATCGATCCGAGCCACCGAAAATCACGCGGGCAGCGCGCCAGCGGGGTTCCACTTCGGCCGTCGACGAGCCAGCTTTCGTCGTCATTGCAGGCCAGTTCGAACGCGCCGTCGCCGTTGAGGTCGCCAGCGACTTCTACGCCCAGCGTGTCGTGGAGCCCGCACGGCGGCTCCGCCGGCAAGTCGAACTGCGCGAGCCGGCGATCGTCGCGACCGCTGAAAACGCGCAGGATCTGGGGCTCGCGCGATCCCACGACGGCGTAGTCGGGGATGCCGTCGCCATCGTGGTCGCCGACGAGGCCAACGATACAGGGCCTAAAGAGCGGGCGGACTTGCAGCGCCGTGAGCGTGGCGAAAAGGAGCAGCATGTTGAGTGGCGCGCGGGAACAGAGTCGGCGTACACCTTGCTCGACTCCCTCGTCTCAACCTACGCCAACTCGTCGCCGGCCCGGCTCAGCAGCGCCTACGTGCTCCTGCCTGTCGTGAGCGGCCTATCACGCGGCGTGCGCGACGACCGGAGATCGGCTCCGACAGCCTCGGTGCTATACGCGCTCAGCGAGCGGCTCGCACGAAGGCGAAGCGCTCGAGAGGAGGCCCGTCGACCAATACTTCGTCGGCGCCGTCGCCATTCGAATCCGGGCGCCAGTGCACGTCGCTCATCGGCGTTGGAACCGGATGGGCGAGCAACAGCGCGCCGCTCGCTCCGGAGTGGAGGTACACCATGCCCGAAGTGCTCTCGGCGAACAGAAACACCCGATGCAAGTAGACGCACTCGAGCACGTCGTCGACTCCGTCGCCGTCGAAGTCGCCCGCATCGGAACGGTCCCTGCGAGGCTCGTTCGCCGCCGCGGGCGCGCGTCGAACCGACGCGTAGTGCGGCGGGTTGCGCCAACCGCGCGCGAGGTCCTCGTATTCCGAAGCCACGTTGACCACGACCAGGGCCCCGAACGCCAGCGCGAGCGCGCCCACGATCGACAAGACGACAGCGAGTGCAGCGTGGCTAGGTTTCGATTCCATGGCGCACTGCAGCACTTTACCGAGCAGGCGCTTGAGCCGAAACTGGCCCGCGAAGGCCGACGCACCTCCAGCGAGGCTGGGCCGCTCGTTGCGGAGGCGCAGCGCTCAACACGCTGTTGCACGACTTCCGCGGGTACTTCTGCGCGTACGCGATCCCCGCGCGCGCAGCCGCGCGCCCGCGCTTCGTTGCGTTGCTCGGGCGTGGCGCGCGGGCTGTCGGGGTAGACGTTGGTTGTCTTCGTGAAGCGCGCGCCGGTCAGGCTCGCGCACAGGCCCAGCCGCGGCGCGCCGAAGTGGAGGACGCCGCGCGCTTGCGGCGGCGCGCCGCGCTGGCCTTGTCCTTCTCGTCAGGCCCAACGATCGGGTCCCATCAGTCGACGATGCCCAGCTGCGCGAGGCGTGCGCGGAGTTGGGCGTGGGTCTCGATCGGCAGTCCCGCCGCGCGCAGTTCGTCGATAGAGACGCTCTTCACGACGGGCTCCGCATCCAGCTTCGCTGTCGGGACCAAGAACCAGCCGTCATCGCGCGGCATGTAGCGCACCGCGAAGCGTTGGTCCTTGTAGTGGAAGGAGGACGGTTGGGGCGCGAAGCCCTCGTTGACCGTCGCGGCCTGACTCAGAATCTCTTCCTGACAGCACAGCGCGTTCTCCAGCGTTGAGGGAACCTCGAAAACGAGCGTGCGGCCCTCGATACGCCATTCGGACTCGCCGGCGATGCGCGCAGCGTTTTGGAGCGCGAGGCTTGCACCGTCGAAGGTCGGAAATCGCCCGAGTTCGGGGGCATGCGCCGCCTCCTGCCCGCGCTGGAAGTGGGAGAGCCAGTGCGCCGCTCGTTCCAGGCGCGTGAGACGCCAGACGGTCAGCTCGGCGTCCGTGTCCTCGGCGAGGCCGACCTCCACCACGGAGAGATCCTCTGCAATGTCGGACGACCAATAGTCCGACGCGTCCGACCCACTCAGAACGGCAACGTCCACCGAGCCAGGGAATCCGCCCTCGATGGGGTAGACGCGTGCGCCCGCAAGCACGGCCCGCAGGTGCGCCACGCCGTTCGACTCGCGCACTCGAACTCCGCGATCGATGCTCAGCCACTCGAGGGCTCCGCTCGCTTCGTCGACGCGCATCATCGTTCGACTCTCGCGCGACTCGAGCGCGGGCGGCTCGAAGTTCAGGCTGAAACAACTGGACAACGAGACGCTGACGAACAGAGCGAGACTTGCGAGCTTCATGGGCGCCCGACGCTAACCCAAACGGCTCGAGACCGAAATCGAATCGGCGCGCTACGCAAGCCCGTGCCGCAGCGCGTACTCGAAGCCGGCGCGCACGGCCGTGGCTTGCGCTTCGTTGCACTGCTCAGGCGTGGCGCGCGGGCTGTCGGGATAGACCTCGGTCGTGGTCGTGAAGCGCGCGCCCGTCAGGCTCGCGCACAGTCCCAGCGGCCGCACGTCGTAGTGGATGACGCCGCGCGCTTGCAGCGGCGCTCCGATGATCTCGCCCTTTGCATCGGGCTCGGCGATGTGCGTCACCGCAGCGACGGCGGCGATGATCGCGTTCTGAAAGCCGGGCTGCGGATTCGCGCTGTCGTCGACCAGATAGAAGCCGTCGGGGATTTCGCCGGGCTCGAAGGGTTTGCCGTCGCGCGCGGCGACCGCGGGGCGGAACTCGCTCTCGTCGGAGTCGGTGGTCTCGTGCAGGTCGAGGTGCGCGAGGAAATGGCCGCGCAGCGAGGCGATGAAGTCCATCAAGAGGCGCGACTCGCGCGCGGCGCCGTTCGCGCTGAACGAACGGTTGGGATCGACGGCCTCGGCGTTCCAGCGTTGGATGCGCTCGTAGGCCCACGGGCTGACGCACGGGGCGATCACGATGTTGAGCCGGCCCTCGAACGCGGCCGCGTCACGCTCCGCGAAGCGCAGCGCGCCGTGCACGCCGCTCGTCTCGTACCCATGCACGCCGCCGGTCACGAGCGCGAGCGGCAGCGCGTCGTTCCACGCGCGGCTCTTCAGCGCGAAGAGCGGAAACTCGCCGTCCGCGCCGTACGACAGCACGCCGTAGCGCAGCACGTCGAAGCGCTCACGCAGCCGCTCGATGCGCGGGAGCACGTCTGCGGCGTAGCTGCGCTGCTTCTTGACGCTCGCGCGCCAACGGGCCTTCTCCTCCGGTCCCCAAGGCGTTCCCGCGACTCCGATCGGATACGACAAGCCGTTCGTGCTCATGCGCGCATGCTTGCATCCCAGCCCGTCGCCGCGCCAGAGCGCAGTTCGCCGCAGCACGACCCCGCGCGCTTCACGGAAAACGATTGAGCCGCGCCGGATCGAGCGTGAGCGCAATACGCACGACTTCGCGCTCGTCTTCGAAGAACACGAGAACGGCGGCGTTCTCGGGCAGGCCGAAGGTCTCACTGGCGCCGTCGAACAGCTGGAGATCGGGACTCGCCACCGCGACATCGCCGTGGCGCACCGTGAGCGGCAACACGAGCCCTTGCGCGTCGTGCGCCTCCGCGCGATTGGCTTGGACGCCGTTCGGCAACCTCTCGATCACCGTCAGGCAGCGCAGCGCGCACACGAGCTCGAGTTGCTCCAGATCGGCGAACGTGGCGAGTTCGAAGCTCCCCGCAGCGTGGGGGTGGCCGAGATCGACGCTCACGCTCGTCGCACCACCCGGGACCTCGATCGCGAAGCGACCGTCGGCGTCGCAGCTGGTGATGGTCCCGCCGAGCATCGGTCCTGCAACACCCGTCGCGCGCCGCAAGTCCTCGGCGCGCGTGAAGAACAGCTTTGCGCCAGCTTGCGGAACGCCGCGGAACGACACGACTCGCCCGGCATAGCGCACGCTCGGCGGCGCACTCGGCAGAACGATCTCGACCTCGCGCGAGCCGGCCTCGATCGCAGCGCTCTCGAAGTGGGTCACGCTTTGGCCGTCGAGCACGCGGATGCGGTAGCGGCGCGCCGCGAGTCCGCCGATCTCGAACGCGCCGCTCGCGTCCGTCACGTTCGGTCTGAGCACGAACTCGCGTCCTTCCGCAACTTGCTCCGCGAGCACGGCCTTGGACCAATCGACTTCACCCGAGCGCCGTGAGCGAGCTCCCAGATACGTCGGATCGGCGACGCCCACAGCAGCTCCGGCGAACGGCTTGCCTTCCGCGGTGAGCACTCGGCCACGAATGGAAAGCGCGGGTTTGTCCAACACGATCTCGAGCGGCGTCGGCCAGGCGCTTTCACGCTTCAAGCGCGCGGGTTGGAGTCCGAACGCGACGGCGAGCAGCACGTCGGCGTCTTCGTTGGCCGCGAGGCGGAGCGTGAAGCGTCCGTCCGCGTCGCACTCGACCACGCGTTGGCCGAGCGCCACCTGCGCGCCGGCCAAGCCGGTCCGCGCCGCGTCGACGACGCGCCCCTCGAGGAGCTCTCCGCGAGGGCTTCCTTCGCAGGCCACGATGCGCAGGCCGAGCTCATCGTGCTGCGGCGCGGGCAAGCGCACGTCCGCGCAACCCCAGACACGCACGAGCAGCTCGGCGCCGTCGATGCGCGGGAGCCGCTCGAAGAGGAAACGGCCCGTGGAGTCCGCCTGCGCCTCCCACTTCACATCGCGCGAGTGCTCGAGCACTTCGCGGACGCGACTGCGAAGGTCGCTCGGCAGTTGCAGCGCGATCGAGCTGTCCGTGATCGCCGTGCCCGACGGGTCGACGAGCTCGCCCGCGACGCGCACGAACTCGGACACGACGACGAACACCGGCGTGTCGATCGGGGCGTAGACGAGCGGCTCGAGCACGGTGACGTGCTGCGCGCTCGTGCAGTCGAACTTGCAGTCGCGCTCCGGACCCTCGAGCTCGAACCAGCCGTCCGTGCCCGAGACCGCGCTCGCCTTCTCGACGTTGGCGAGGTCGCGACAGCGCACGTTCAGCCCGCCGAGCGGCGCGCCTTCGATGTTCAGCACGCGGCCGCGGTAGCGCTTGGCTGCGACGCCAGGCTTCGGCAAGCGCTGCGCGAGGTCCAAGAGTTCTGAGTCCGCCACCGCGGCTCGTTCCGAAGCGTCGTCCTCACGGTTCGACGCCGCGTCCTGCGTTCCCGTCGCGTGGACTTGTTCGAGTTGCCCGAGCGCGGCGTCGACGGGCTCGCGCTCCGCCGGCTGCGCGCGCCACCACAGGCTTGCGAGCAAGGTCGCCAGCACGCCCACCAACACGACCGCGATCAACTTGGACTTCACGAGCAGCACTCCCAGCGCTCCGGGCGTCGCGTGCGAGCCGTGCGCGAGCGGCAGGAGCGCGGAGAGCCAGCGGGAACGGTCGCCGCCTTCGCGCTCGTCGAGCGCGCGCCGCAGGCGCTCGAGCCCGCGCGCGAGGTGCGTGTGCACCGTGCGCACCGGCGTCGAGGTCCGCGCGGCGATCTCGCGCGGCGCGAGGCCTTCGAAGTAGCGCAGCAAGATCGCCGAGCGGTACGGCTCGTCCAGCTGGGCGACGGCCGAGGCGACCCTACGCTGCGTCTCGAAACGCGCGAGCACGTCGGCGTGCGACTCCGTGCGCTCGCTGCGCGCGACCGAGGCTTCGCGAGCGCTGCGCCGCAGATCGCCGCGCCGCTGCGAGCGCCGCAGGTTGCGCAGCACGCTCGCAAACCAACCGCGGGCCCGCTCGGGCTCTTGCGGGGGCCGCACGAGCGCAGCGATCCGCGCTTCCTGCGCGAGATCCTCGGCGTCATGCCGGTCGCCGACGAGCTCGTGCGCGAGCTCTCCGATCCACTTCGACTGCGCCAGCAGCTCTCCGGCGTTGGGTTCCATGACTCTCGCGGGCTTCCTTGCCGCGTGGGCCCAACTTACGTCACGCCACTCGCGTGGAAATCGTTGGGGCGCTCGCCGGGCCGCGGCCCTGGCCGTCCGACGCCTGCTGCAAGGCCGCGCCCGAATCCGGCGCGCTCAGATCCGTCGGCCGAGGATGAGCAGGGCGTAGATCAGGCCCAGCAGCAGATAAGCGACGACGGGAGGCATGGTTCGTGGGCGGCCTACTGGCCTGCTCCGGCGCGTGAGACGACGCCGCGCGCCGGTTCCTTCCGCGATCTGCGGGTTTTCTCGAACGACGTTACGGGCCTGGAGCATCGGCTTTAGCTTGGGCGAATGCTCTCGAGGCTGTTCGCCGCGCTCCACCGCCGAACGGCCGACGTTCGGGCCCACCCGCTCGTCACGTGGACGCTCCTCGCGCTCGCGACGTGGATCGTGACGGTCGCCTCCGACAAGCCCAAGGCGATCGCCTACCTCGCGGCCTGCATCGTGTGCGCCCTCGTGGCCGACGCGCTCACATCCCAGCCCGCCGATGGAAAGCGCGGCGAGACCACCGCGGGGGAACCCCGTCTAAGAGTCGAAAGCCCGCGAACGGAGTTTCTCGTGCTGTGCGCGTTCGCCGCGTTCGCCGCACCGGGGATGTACGCCGGCTTCGGCGTGTTCGATGGCTTGGCGCCGCGCCCGCTGCTGGTCGCTTTGCGCATCGTCGGGCTGCTCTGCTTGATGCAAGTCGTTCCAATTTTGTGGCTCGTGATCCGCAGCTATCGCGCGCCTGCTCTCGGCTTGCGTTGGACGGGCGTGCGCGCCGCGCTGGCGTGTGTCGCCGTCGTCGCGGTGACTGCGCTGAGCGTCGACCTGGACGACGCCCCGATCGTGAAGGGGGCGCGCGCTGGAGCTTGGACGGAACTCGCGCTGCTGGTCGCGCTTCCGTCGTTGCAGGTTTTCGCCGAGGAAGTGCTGCGGCTGACGCTGCAGACGCGCATCGCGGCGCTGACGAAGAACGCTGCACTGGGTTGGTTGCTCGCGACGCTGCCGTGGGCGTTGCTCCACATTCCGAAGTGGATCGACAACGGCGATCCGCTCGAAGGCGCCCTGGGCGGCGCTCTGCGCATCGTGCCGATCGGCCTGATGTGGGGCTTTCTCACCTGGCGCACCGGAAGCATCGTCCCGGCGCTCCTCGCGCATCAACTGAACGTCTTCGGGTTGCAGAACCCCTGAGCGCGCGCGGGCGCGGCTCAGAGCCGCAGCCGCAGTTTCGGCGTGCGCTCGAGACGAATCTCTGCACGCGTGAGTTCGCGGCCCTCGGAGGAGAGCACCGCCGTCACCGCGCTGTCGGGCAAATCGAACTCCGGGAAGCTGCCCTTCTCGCGCGCGACGTTGTCGTTGGCCGAGATCACGCCAGGACGGCGCACGTTCACCGTGACGGTTGCACCCTGTGCGTCGAGGAAGTGCACGCGGTCCACGCGTTCATCGGCGACCTCGAGCTCGACGCGCACGCGGAGGGAAGCGACCAGCGTGAGCTCGGCCGCCGGGTCCGCGGGCAGCTCGAAGCTCTGCGTGTCGACGCCCAGCCCCGACACGCCGAGCTTCGCGAACTCGCGCGGCACGTTGAGCAGCGTGAACTCGCCGTCCGCATCGGTCGTGACTGCGCCGAACACGTGCTGGCTGGTCCAGCCCTTCGAGCGGAACGAGTCGACCTTCGCGTTCACGCGCACCTGCGCCAGAGGTTCACCGGTGCGGGACACGACGCGTCCGCGCAGCTCCGCGTGGTTGCGTGATGCGTCGAAGCTGAGCACCACATCCGTCGAACCCGCGGGGATCGGATCCGAGATCACGACGTTGCTGTCGTCCCACCACGCCAAGATTCGGTAGGCACGCTCGGACAGTCCGCCCAACTCGAACTCGCCGGCGGAGCTGGTCAGTACGCCAACGCGGCTGCGGCCCTCGTTGGCGTCCTCGGCATAGCACTCCATGTTGCTGAAGGCAGTTCCGTCGAAGAGTTGGACGTGCGCCCGCGCGATCGGCTTGCCCTTGGAGTCCACCAAACGTCCGCGAATCGCGAGCGTCGGCGCTCCGAGGCGGAGCACGATGTTCTCTTGCGCGGGCGTCTTCGACTTGCCGAAGTCCGCGATCACCGCGGGCTGCACGCCACGCTGCACAGCCACGAGCGGCTTGCCGTCGTGGCAGCACGAGAGGAGCAGCTCGAAACGACCGTCGTCGCCCGACTGAGCTTGGTCCTGCCCCAAGTACACGCCTGCGCCCGCAGCCGGGCTGCCGTCGGCGTGCAGCACGATTCCGCGCAGCGCGGGTTTGTCGCTCTCGGGCGGCAGCCGCTTCAGCACCACGCGCAGGTCGAGCGTGTCGACTTGCGGCGACTCGAGGCTCGCGCTTTCGTAGCCACCCGCCGACGCGATGAGCGTGTCCTTCGCAAGTCGCGGCAGGCGTTCGAAT
The DNA here is from genome assembly GCA_016795325.1 of Planctomycetota bacterium. Lineage (GTDB taxonomy): Bacteria > Planctomycetota > UBA1135 > UBA1135 > WYBT01. The sequence goes on along the minus strand of JAEUHY010000042.1, from coordinate 70,442 downwards.
ACGAAGCGGCCTTGCTCGTCGACGTTCACGACGCGGATCGAGAGCGAAGCCTCGTCCGACGAACGCGCGAGTTCGAGCTCGCGCAGCGCATCGTCGGAGCTCGAGTGCTGCACCTGCGCAGTTGCGATCGGCGCGCCTTCCTCGTCAACCACGACGCCCGCGACACGCACGCTCGGCGCCGCGACAAGCGTCCAAGCTCCGGCTTCGCGGGAGCCGAACTCCTTGACGATCACCCAGCGCTCGTCGGCGATGTCGATGTCGGTCGGGTGCGGCCAGATTCCGAGTTCGAACTCACCGTTCGCTCCGGTGCGCGCTTCGTTGCGCGGCGCAGGCAGTCCGAGCAACGCTTCGCGCAGCCCCGGAGCGTGCTTGTGGCGCTCGAGCTCGGTCTCGAGCGCGAGTGGAACGTGCGCATACAGCGCCTGGTCCTCGGGCGTGATCGGCATGCGCGCTTCGCCGGAGTAGATGACGCCTGTCGCGGGCCCGCGCAGTTCGTGGAGCGGCGTACCGTCCGCGACGTGCGGCGCCCTGGGAATCACGATCTCGCCGTTTTCGATGCGTGCGCCGTACTTGGGGCGTGCGAGCACAACCATGTCCGCCAGCGGATTGCCCTTGGGATCGATGAGCCGGCCAACGACGGTGGTGCGTGCGGTCGACGGCGTCGACGGACTTTCGTCGCGCAGCGCGATAGGCGCGGAGCTGCTCGTGATCTCCGCGCGATTCGAGGCGCTGTTCGCAGGCGCAGCGACGTCTGCCGCACGCACTTCTGCCGTACTCACCGGCGTCGGAGCGACGGCCTGTGCGAGCTCATCCGACTTGCGCGTTTGCGCGAACCACAGCCCGCCGACGAGCAACGCGACGAGCGCGGCAAGGATCCACAGACCAAAAGCGACGCCACTCGTCGCGGCGAGCGGCGCCGAGTTGGGATGCACGAGCGGCGCAAACGCCGCGATCCAGTTCGCCCGGCCGCCGCGCGTCTTGTCGAGCCGCTCGCGCAGCAACTCCAGGCCGCGACGTTGGCGCGTGCGCACCGTTTCGCGCGGCAGGGACTGCGCCTTGGCCATCTCGTCGATCGACAGCCCGCGGAAGTAGCGCAAGAGCAGCGTCGTGCGGTACGGCTCGTCGAGCTGCAACACGAGGTCCGCGAGCTCGCGCGAGAGCGAGGCTTCTTCGACCAGTTGCGTAGTGCTGGGCAGCGCTTCGGCCCGCGCCGCGCCGCGTTCGCGGCTCGCGCGCCGCACGTCGCCGCGCTTGAGCTGGCGGGCCGCGTTGCGCGCGACCGCCGCGAGCCAGCCGCGCGGATTGGCGCCGTGCGCCGGTGGCCGCTGCATCGCTTCGAGCCAGACCTCCTGCTCGACGTCGTCGGCGGCGCCGGGGTCGCGCACGAGTTGGCGCGCCAGCGAGCGGACCCAATCGGCATGGGCCAGGAGCGATTCGAGGGTCGGCGTGTTCGACAGGGTTTGCTGGGGGAGATTCATGGGGCGTTGGCGACCGCGCCACACGAGCGCTCGGGTCACCTCGGGCCCAGTGCCACCGCCGCCGCTCGCGGGTTCAGCCTACTGCGACTTTTTTCGAGCGCTTTGGTGAGCGCGGGCCGTGCCCGGTGCGGCGCGCGCGCAGCTCGGCCGCGGTCAGGCCAACTCCACGTCGGCCGCGCGCGCATGCGCCGGATCGGTCTCCGGCGGTCGGGGCGGTCCGCCCACGGATCGCGGCCCGAGCGCGCGAGCTGCGCGCCGGACGCGTGGCCGCCGTTCCCTCCACACGGCTGTCCACCGGCGACACGCGTCAGCCGCCGACGACTTCGGGGCAGGCGCGTGCGCACGGCAGAGCGGGACCCGGCCACGCTGAAGCCCAGCCGCAGCCGCGGGTGTCCTTCCGCACTCGCTCGGAGCGCCGAGCGAGCGCAAACCGCGCGGCTCGCACCCACGAACACCATGGACAACCCCTCATCGCCGCTGGCTGATCCGCAGCCTGAAACTCCGGTTGTTTCCCCCGCGCGCCGCGCCGCCGCGCCGCCCGCCGAGCCGCACTCCGACGCCGAAATCGGCGCCGCGCTCTACTCGCCACTGCGGACCGTCGACCTCGTGCTCGCGACCCCGGAGCGCATCGCCGCGAACGTCGACGCGCGCAGCGCGCTGGGGCGCATCGCCATGCTCTTCCTCGCCGCCGGCTTCGCGTTCACCGTGCCGTACAGCCTGGTGCTCGGCCTGGATTCCTGGTGGCGCCTCACCGCGCTGTACCTGGGCTCCACGCTGATCTGCCTGCCGTCGCTGTACGTGTTCACGAGCTACTCCGGCGCACGCACGAGCCTGGGACAGGTCGGCGTTCTCGCGCTGCTCATCCCCGCGTCGTCGGCGATCTTCACGCTCGGCTTCGCGCCGATCCTCGAGTTCCTCCATCTGACGATGGACAAGGACTCCGACGGCGTCGGCTGGAGTTCGATCTCCACGGCGATGCTCGGCGTGTCGCTCGCCGCGGGCGTGCTGCAACTGTGGCGCTGCTTCTTCCAGGCGCGCAGGCAGTCCAGCTCGCTGATCCTCGGGCTGGTCCTCGTCGTGTGGCACGTGGTGTTCGTGTACGTGTTCGTGCGCATGTTCACCGTGCTCGAGCTGTAGGCATGTGGCGCCCGCTGCTCGGCCTGGTCGCCGGCACGGCGGTCTACGGTTTCGCGCTCGGCTCCGCGCACAGCGAGCTGTACGCGACGCGCAACCTGGTCAAGCTGCCGCTGCTCGTCATCGCGACGGCGGCGATCTGCTCGCTCAGCTACTTCGTCGCGGCGCGCGCGTTCCGCACGCAGCTCTCGTTCCTGCAGGTGCAGCGCCATGCCTGGCGGCTGTTCGTGGACCTGGGGCTGCTCCTCGGCAGCTTGTCGCCGGCTGTGTTCTTCGTCGCCCGCGTCGCCCGCGCGCTCGACGACGGCCAACTCGGCGACTACGACGTGTTCCTCGCGCTCAACCTCGTGTGCGTCGCGAGCGCCGGCACGCTCGCGCTCGTCAAGCAGTCGCACGAGTTGCTCGCGGGCCAGTTCTCCAGTCCGTTGCGCGCACGCGCACTCGTCGTCGTATGGCTCGCGCTGTCGCTGTTCGTTGGCGGGCAGGTGGCGTTCACCATGCGGCCGTTCTTCGGGTTTCCCGCGACGCGCGGCAACACGCCGCCGTGGTTCGTCGGCCGCGAGCGCGACCTGCGTGGCGCGTCGAACTTCTACGAAGCGGTGCTGCAGACGATCGAGCAACCGCCGTTGCCGGCCTGGTTGCAGGGCAAGTGAGCGCGGGACGCAACGCGCAGCACGGCTTCGAGCGGTGAGCGGCGTCGGAAACGCGCCACGCCGAGCGTGGGAGCACGCTCGGCGTGGCTAGTGGGTTGAGCCAAAAGTCCGTCGCAGATGTCAGGTGGTTCGGCGCTCCCCGCAAGGCGCGAGGATTCCAGGCGACCTGAATAGGTCGCCGAACCGGAGCAACGCTGCGGGGGGCGGCGAGGCGCCTGAGATATGCGGCGAAATTTTGGCTCAGCCCACCAGAAGAGGTCCGTGTCAGGAGCTGAACCCCGTCTGTTGATGTCGCGCTACGGAACGGTCACGAACTCGAGCGCGTTGCTGAGGTTGGTGGACTTCACGGCCGGCGGATCGCGGTACCAGCCCTGCGCGTTGACCGTCGTCCCCGCGGCGATCGGGTTCCCGACGGCGAGCGGGTTGCCCGCCAGGTACGCCAACCAGTCGGTGCTCAGCGCGCCCGCGCATGTGCCGGCCGCGCCGCCGCTGTTTTGCGGCGGCATGCGCTGCGTGGGCGACTTGACGCAGTTGAAGCTCGTACCACCCGAGCCCCAGGGGAACGCCACCGGACCGCTCAAGCCGTAGAACAGCAGGCCTTGTTTGTCGCCTTCGACATTGGCGACGTTGAGCGTGAAGCCGGACGAGGCCGCGACGCTCGCCGTGCCGCTGGCGCCGATCGACGGCACGCAGCCGTTGGTCGAAGTGCCTGCCGTGCAGTACGAGAACGGGACCGGCGCTCCGCCGATCTTCACGACCGCGTTCGTGTTGTCCGTGAACGTCACGCGCAGCGCGAGGACGCCGTCGGCGCCGAACATCATCGGCGAGGCGTTCGAGTTGTCGGCCGAGACGTTGCCGAAGCCGCTCACGGTCTTGAATACGCCCGGCGCAACCTCGATCACGTCGCCGGCGAGCGCCACGAGCTCGAGCGGCCCGCCCGTGTTCGAGTCGTAGCTGTAGAGCGCGTCGTTCACGCCGCCGAGGCGGTTTTGGAGCAGGACAACGCCCGCGGCGTTCATCAGCGGTCCGATGGTCGCGGCCGCGTCGCCGAACAGTTGGCCGCCCGTGCCAGGCGCGACGTCGCCTTCGCGGTAGATCAGTTGCAGCGCGCCCGGAGCGCCGGCCCACAGCGCCGTGTCGTTCGCTGCCGTGACCGTGCCGCCGACCGTGTCCGCGACGCGGCCGCGGAACGCGATGCGGCCGTTGTCGGCGATGCACGGACTGGCCGCCATGCTCACCGGCGTGCCGGTCGTGTGCGTGGTGTCCATCGTCAGTCCCGGCAGGCCCGGGGCTGCGTCGCCGCGGCGGATCACCATGCTGTGCCCCGTCGGCGAGCAGATGTAGAGCGCCATGTCGTTCACGCCGGCGACCACGTCACCGCCGAGCAGTTGCAGCGCGACGATGTACTGCGCCGACGAGTTGAAGTTGCTCGAGCCGGTCTGCTGCGAGTTGGTCGTCGACCAGGTGTTCGCGCTGTTGTTGAACGTCGCGCCCACGGTGCCGGGCGCCGCGTCGCCTTCGCGCAGGAGAACCGAGTTGCCCAGGCCCGGCGTGTAGAGCAGCACCGTCTGGTCGGTGTTCGCCGGCGCCGTCGAGAAGCGCTGGTCGTGCAGCACCTGCCCCGCGGCGTTGAGGCGCGAGATCGAGAACCCGAGCGACGCGACCGTGTCCGTGCCGACCGTGCCGCCCTCGCGCAGCATCACCTGCAGCGCGCCGGGCTGTCCCACGTACCACACGTCGTCGTTGCTCGTGCCCGCGACGTCGCCGCCTTGCAGGCGCGCTTTGAACAGCACGTCGCCGTTCGCGTTGAGGCCCGTGGCGGTCTGAGTCGGCGAGTTGAACGCCGACCCGCTCGCGTACGTGCAGCCCGCCACACCGGGGGCGCCGGCTGCGACATCACCTTCGCGGCCGACGATCTGCCACGCGCCGGTGTCGCCGGCGTACAGCACGGTGTCGTCGGCGCTGCTGCTGCTCAGGAAGCTGCCGAACAGCACCTTGCCGTTCTTGGCGACGCGGAAGGCTGTGCTGATGCCGGGCCCCGTGGCGGTGTTGAGGGTCACGCCGGGCAGGTTCGGGGCCGCATCGCTGGCGCGCAGGTACAGCGCCACGTTCGCCGCGCTCGAGCCGCGGATGTAGGCGCGGTTGTTGGGGAGAGCCAGGCCGCTCAGGCCCGAACCGTCGTCGACCATCGTGCTGACGGCGAAGAGCACGTCGCCGTTCTCGTCGACCACCGGGTTCACCCAGTTGGTCGTCGAGTTGGGGTACAGCGCGTGGGGGATGCCCGGGACCGGGTTGCCCGAGGCGGCGAGCACTTCGCCGTCGCTGACGAGCTTGCTCTGGGCCAGGGCGGTGGGGCAGAGCGAAAGGGCGGCGAGAGCGATCGCGCTCGCCGTTCGGAACGGTGTGACTTGCATGGGTGGCGTCGTGATGCGGGGACTGGGGGGCGCGGACGCCTGGACCGCCGTCGCGCGGAACCGCGCGAACGCGGACGAGCTCGTCCACAACTCACCAGCGGCGTTGGGCCGCGTGCGTTGGCGACGAACTCGCGAATCCGCGCGCGAGCCTGTTCGCCAGCGGCGTCGCGGTGGTTCCTGAGGGTCGGCGGGCTCGTGGGCCGCGTCTACGAGCGCCTGCGGTCGTCGCGAGCCGCACGCCTCGCTCGGGATTCACCGACGCGGCCGCGATCGCCTCGCGGGCCGCGGCAGCCGACGTCTCCACGCGGAGGAGCAGACCCCTGTCAGCGCGGCGACGCCGCTCCGAGGTCCGCAGAGCTTCGCGCCAACGGAAACGTCTCGGCCCGCGGCGGAGCTAGCCGCGAGCAAGTGCGCGAGCTTCCTCAGCGTGCCTCGAGCGCGCCTACTGCTGTCGCACCAGCTGCACGCGCCCGTTGTCGCCGTGCCTCACGACCAGCTCCGCGCGCGAGTCCGCGGCGAAGTTCGCCACAGCGAGAATCTCCGCCGCGTTTCCGGCGAAGAAACGCGCGTACGACGAGGGCCTGCCCGTGGCGTCGCTGAGGAGCACCGCAACACCAACTCCGGGGTTGCCCCAAGTGTTCGAGAGCGAAACGGTGGACCACAGGTCGTCGCGGTTGTCGGAGTCGACGCGCGCGACGCGCGGAGTGAAGGACGGTGCGCCACCGGGCGGCGTGAGTGTCGCCGTCACCACGAGCGACGCCGTGCCGGCGCCGTGCGCGAGCTTCAGTCCGTCCGCTCCCCACCACACCAGATCCGTTCGACCGTCGGCGTTGAAGTCGCCGTCCACGAAACCATAGGCGACGGCGTTCAACGGCGTTGTGATGCGCGGTCGCAGCCGCGCGGTCGGACCGCCGCGGAAGATCTCGAGCCGCGGCGGCGCGTTGTTCGCGCCCACGATGACGTCGTCATGTCCGTCGCTATCGACGTCGGCGACGTGGAACACCGGAAAGCTCCCCAGGCCCGCCGAAGGCGACACGACGGGCGTGAAGAAGCCACCCGACCCGTTGCCGAGTCGCACGTGCAAGCTGAGCCCGAACTCGATGAGATCGAGCCAGCCGTCGGCGTTGCAATCCCCCGGCAACACCTTGGAGCTGTGCGCCTTGCCGTGGAGTTGCGGCGCGGCCATGTTGCCGCCGCCGTCGTTCAACGCCGTGAGCACGAGGCCCGGCATGGCGGAGAACACGGCGAACACGTCGAGGTCTCCGTCGCCGTCGAGATCGCACAGCTGCCACGGTCCCGGCTGAGCGGGCACGCTCAACGAGCTGAGTTGTGTGAACTGACCGCTCCCGTCGTTGAGGCGTGTGACGAGCTGCGCGCCTTCGCCGGCGAGCAGATCGAGCGCTCCATCTCCGTTCAGGTCGCCCATCACAACGTCGTCGATTTCCATCGGGCCGACCCCTGACACATGGGGTAGCGCTCCGCTGGAGTTCGCGAGCACCACGGTCAGGCCGTGATCCTGGTGCGCGGCGACAAGGTCCGCGCGAGCGTCGCCGTTCAGATCGCCAAAGCGCAGCCCACCGGGCTGGCTGTCGATGATCCACAGCGGCTTGGGCTCGAGCGCAAGTCCGCCAACGCCGCCGCGGGCGACGAACACCCGTCCGAAAAGATCGCTGTAGATCAGATCCCCGTCGCCGTCGCCGTCGAGATCGCCCACGCCGCGGATCTCGCAGGCCAGTTCGTTGCGAAGCTCCTCGCGATAACGTTGGGGCGCGATGCGGCGATATTCGCGCAGCGCGTCCGAGCCGGCCGTCACCACTTCGTCCGTGCCGTCGCCGTCGACGTCGAGCGCGAACACCTGGTAGCCGCTCCAGGGATGCTGAACTCCGAGCTCACGCCGCGGAAAGGCGCCGGTCCCGTCGCCGAAGAGGTACGTCAAGCGACGCTGTTGTGCTGGACCGGCGTTGATCCACAACGCGAGGTCGCCGCGGCCGTCGCCGTCGAAGTCGCCCGGCGTCCAGCCGACGAGGTTCAAGCCGGCGACGCTCTCGCTCCCGACCTGCACGAAGCCGCTGGACTGCCAGCGGAGCACGCGGATCGCGAGCGGCCATTCCAAGACCAGGAGCTCCTTCACGCCGTCGCCGTCGATGTCGGCGCCGAGCAACTGGCCGACACTCCAACCTGCTTGGAACTGATAGCTCGACAGCCCGCCGCTTCCGTTCCCAAGCGCCCACTTCAGGTCGCCGCCCGCGCCGTGGGAGGTGGCGACGTCGGGCCAACCATCTGCGTTGAAGTCGTCGACGACCATGGAGTACGCCGCACCCTCCGTGCTGACGAGGTTCGGCGCGAAGAAGCCGCCTTGGCCATCGCCGCGCGAGAGCATGCGGCCGCCGGAGGCGCTGTAGAGCGCGTCGAGCGCGCCGTCGCGATCGAAGTCGACGAGCTCGAGCTCCTGCGGGTCCCATCCCGCATCGAAGGCTCGCCCGGGAAACGTCGGGACGTTCTGCGCCGAACCGATGGCCGCGAGCAACGCCCACACTCCAACTGCGCTCTGGTTCATCTTCCCCTCCCATGGCGGGCCAACTTTGGCCCGGTCGCCGAAGGCGAGTCCGTTGGGGAGTGCTCGAACGGGGCGAGAAACACCGCAAGTCGCCGACAGCTGCTGCCTAACGCTGTCGCGCTTCGTTCCAACACTTAGGCATTGACCTAACTATTGAGCGACGCCATGCTGCTCCCATGTCCGTTGCCCAAGAGGAGCTCGACCAGGCCTTCCACGCGTTGGCGAACCCGACGCGCCGGGCGGTCCTCGAACGGCTGGGCAAGGGGTCGGCGAGCGTGAGTGAACTCGCGGCGCCGTTCGACATGGCGCTGGCTTCGTTCCTGCAGCACCTTCGAGTGCTGGAGGCGAGCGGCCTGATCGCCACCGAGAAGCGTGGACGTGTGCGCACGGTGCGGATGCGTCCCACCAACCTCAAACGCGCTGCGCGCTGGCTCGTCGCGCAACGCGACGTCTGGGAGCAGCGTCTCGACCAACTCGACGCCTACGCGAAGTCACTGAAGGACAACGATGATCCAGCGACCTGAAATCAACCCCGAGCTCGACCTCGTCCTCGAGCGCTTCGTCGACGTGCGGCCCGAGCTGCTGTGGAAGGCGTGGACCACGCCGGAACACTTGAAGCACTGGTTCGTGCCGCGACCGTGGGAAGTCACCTCGTGCGAGCTGGACCCGCGGCCGGGCGGCATCTTCAGCGTCGGAATGCGCGGTCCCAACGGAGAGGAGTCGCCCGCCAGCCCCGGGTGCTTCCTCGAAGTCGTCGAGAACCAAAAGCTCGTGTGGACGGACGCGCTCGGACCTGGCTATCGCCCGAAGGCCTCCGCGTTCATGACGGCGACCGTGCTGTTCCAGAAAGAGGGGACCGGCACGCGCTACATCGCGATCGCGATGCACAAGGACCCGCAGACGCGCAACGAACACGAGGCGATGGGTTTCATGCAGGGCTGGGGCACGGTGCTCGAGCAGCTCGTCGAGTTCGTCAAACAATCCAAGCAGCCGCGATGAAGCACCTACCCACGATCGCCGGCGCCCTGCTCGGGCTGATGTTCATCGCCTTCGGACTGATGTTCCTGCTGGACTTGATCCCAGAACAACCGCCGCCGCCCGAGGGCTCGCCCATGGCGCTCTTCATGGGCGCGCTCGCGCCGACGGGCTACCTGACCTTCGTCAAAGTGCTCGAAGTGCTCGGCGGCGTCCTCGTCGCTCTGCCGCGCACACGCAACCTCGGGCTGCTCGTGCTCGGACCCATCATCGTCAACATCGTCGCCTTCCACGTGTTCATCTCGGGCGACGGCATCGCAGACCCGCTCCTGCTCGCCATCGGCGCGCTCGCCGGGTTCTTGCTCTGGAGCGAACGCCGCGCCTTCGCGGGGCTGCTGGCGAAGAATCGCGGCGCTGGTCCGCTCCCGGAGTGAACTGAGCCGTTGCGGACAGCTCATCCGCCGCACCATGAAGAATGAACTCTCGCGGTTCATTCTTCATGGAAGCGGAACCGAGCGCGGCGCTCAGCGCGGAGCCGGGCTCGCCTGCACGATCAGCTGCCAAACCGGTTCCTTCCACTGCGCGAGCGGAACGCAGAGAAGCGCGTCATACGCCGTACGGTCGTCAGCGGCCATACCCTTTGAGAGCCAGCGCCTCGACCTCGGCGACGAGGCCATCGCGAGTCTGTCGGTGTCCGGACCATTGAAGGAAATATGGACGGGGAACGGATCGTTCGGATCGCGTATCCAGAGATGGCCACCATGGAAGAACCAGCACCGAGAGTCGCGGCTTGCGAGGCGCGTGCTGCGGCCTGCGCCGGACGGAGTCGGAAGCGCGTCCGCGTTCCACGGTCCGCGGGCTACTGCGGCCGGTATTCCATCCGACTCCCATTGCAGCAAGCACCAACCTGCACCTGTTGGCCAAAACAAGAGCGCGAGGCAGCACCCGCCCTCAACGTTCGTCAGATCCTTGAGAACGATCTCAGGCTCGCGTTCGCGGCGCAGATCGCAGAACTCAACCCGGTAGGTAGGCCTGTCGCCGTGTATGCGAAAGGGCACGAACCACCCTGAAGTGGCGCCACGCGCTTCGAGAGTGCCCGTGAGCGCGAGCAGTGCGGCATCGAACAGCGCACGCTCCGACTCCTCGTCTTCGGGTAAGGCGCAGGCCAGCGCCGCTCCACCCAGCTCGCGAAACTCCTTGGTGTCCGCTACCAAGCGAACTCGGGCGGCTGCCGCCACCGGCTCGGGCGCTTCGGGGTCGTGCAATCCACGCGCGCAGGCGGCTGAGGCCGAGAGTAACGCGATCCGGCAGAGCGCAGCCCAGCGTGGCGCCGAGCTCGCACCCGGTGCACGTGCAGCAGTTCGGGGGCGGCTCATCACGTTGGATGTCTCAACGCGCTACCGCTCGACAAGTTCAACACGTGTCGTCGATGGCGCGCCTCTTCGCCCCGCGTCACTCGCCCTGCAGCAAGCCGCCGAGCAGGTTGCCGCCGCGCAGTGACTGTTCCTTGCCGCCGCCGGCCGCGGCCATCAGGCGACCGGCGAGGCGCGAGAAGGGCAGCGTTTGCAGCCAGATGCGGCCCGGGCCGCGCAGCATGGCGTAGAACAGGCCCTCGCCGCCGAACAGCCAGCTCTTCACGCCGCGCACCATCTGGATGTCGTAGTCGACGGTTTCTTCGAAGGCGACGATGCAGCCCGTGTCGACGCGCAGCTCCTCGCCGCGCTCGAGCTCGCGGTGGATGATGCCGCCGCTGGCGTGCAGGAAGGCCGTGCCTTGGCCGGTGATGCGCTGGAGGAAGAAGCCTTCGCCGCCGAACAGGCCCGCGCCGAAGCGCTTGCTGAAGGCGAGGGAGATCTGCGCGTCGGTGGTCGAGCACAGGAACGCGTCGCGCTGGCAGGTGATCGGGCCGCGCGAGAGATCGACGGGCAGGATCTTGCCCGGATAGGGCGCGGCGAAGCCGACCGTCGCCGCGTCGCGACCGTCGTTGGAGAAGGTCGTGACGAAGAAGCTCTCGCCGCCGATCGCGCGCTTGAGGCCGGCGAGCAGGCCGCCGCCGGTCGAGGTCTCCATCTCGATGCCGCGCTCCATCCACATGAACGCGCCCGGCTCGGCGCGCACCGTGCCGCCCGGCGCGAGGCGGATGTTGAGGAACTGGAAGTCGTCGCCTTCGATCTTGTAGTCGAGTGTCGTGCTCATGTTCGGGCCTGCGCTGAAGCGTGTCGGCTCTTGGATTACGGGCTACTGGTAGAGCGCTTGCAACACCCGCGCGAGCTCGCCGGCCGCGCCGAGCTCGCCGGGCGACTCGACGCTCCGCACGAGGTCGCGCTCGCCGCTGCGCCACGAGAGCTCGTGCTCGAACGCGTCCACGACGCCTGAACGCGCGGCCGGCGCGTCCTTCTCCGCCTGGCGCAGCAGGTCTTCGAGGCGCGCCACTTCGCGCGGCGCGAGCAGCGTGATGCGCGGATCGCGCGAGGGGTTCTTCGACTCGACCACGGCGACGCCGCCGCGGTACAGCCGCACGCTGCGCTCGACGCCCGCGATGCCGCCGCGCGTGCGCATCCACAGCGCCGGCCGCGCGGGCAAGACCTCGAGCGTGCGTTCGGCCGGCTGTTCGTCGCCGCGCCCCTCGACGCGCAACGTGTACCGACCGGGCGCCAGCCCGACGATCTGCGCCGTTGCGTGGTAACCCTGCAGCACCTGCAGCTGCGGGCTGTTCGCGGGCGGCGGCGACGACATCGGCAGGAGGCGCAGCACCTCGTTGCGCTCGCCGCTGCGCTCGAGCTGGAAGCCGACGTTGCGCCAGTTGGGCGTGGGGTGCGAGCCCGACACGCGCACCTCGAGCGCCTCGCCCCAGTGGATCCGCGGGGCGCAGTCGAAGTTCTTCACGTACGGCGCCGCGAGCACGTTGACGCCCGCCTGCGCCGCGTCGGGGAGCGCCAGCGGCGTCGACTCGAGCGCGGCGCCCGTCCGCACGTCGCCGGTTTCGAGGTCGAGCCAGCGCTCGGCGCCCGCGAGCGTCGTGAGGTGCGCGACCTGCACCGGTCCGCGCGGCGTCTCCTGCCACTCGAGCGTGACACCGCGTTCCGCGGCCAGCCACGGCGGCTGCGCGTCGGTGGTCCGGCGCTGTTCGAGGTCGAGCTGCGCCGCACTCAACGCGAAACGCTCGCCCGCCGGGCCCCACACGCGCACCAGCGGCCGACTCGCGGAATAGACGGGTTCGACCTCGACGTAGGAACGCCCGTCCTCGGCCAGGAAACGCCACCGATCGCCCGGTCGGTGCGCGATGGCGCACGTCCACGGCGCGCTGCCGACGAGGGGCTCGGTCTCGCGCACCGTGAGCCGCCAGCGCGCCAGGGCGTCGGACACACGCTCCTGGCCGGGCGCCTTGGCGATCTGCGCCGTGAAGTGGCCGCTGGGCGAGCGCACTTCGACGGCGTGGTATTCGCCTTGCGAAGCAGCGCCCTGCCCGCCGAACGCGGGCAGCGATGCGAAGAGTCCACCGATCCACGTCAAGGCAGCGAACACGCGCGCCTCAGCTCTCGTCCAAGGGCTTGTTCAGCTTCTCGCTGGCCTGCCGGAACAGGTCGTCGAGCCGCGAACCCTTCTCGCGTTCCTTCTGCAGCGCCGCGTCGAGCTTCGAGCCCGCGCCGTCGCTGCGTTTCTTCACGCGGTCGACGGCCTGGCTCCAGTCGGCGTCGCTGACCACCGGCTTGCCCGTCTCGTCGGTCTGCTCCGGCCGCAAGCTGCGCAACACGGCGCCTGTGCGCGCGTCGATCGACAGCCGCGAAAGGCAGCACGGGCAGGTGATTTCCAGTTGTTTCGTGTCCATCGCGAAGGTCTTCGAGAGCAATTACCGCTGGGTGGTGCGCCGCGCGACGCCAGTTGTCTCGCGGGCCAGCCCCAGTCCCCGAAAAGAGAAAGATCTCAGAAAAAGCGTGGGGAGCTACACCGCTTCCCGACGTTACTACGGATGTCGGTTCGTCTAACTCGCAGCAGACGGTACGCAGCACCAAGGAGAAGAGAGAGCAGTGTTCCACGACCAACCTGAATACCAGCGCGCGGCGTCGGCCGAGCGCGAAGCGTCGCACAGCGTGGGGTCCTTGCCCGGCCCCGCCTCGTCGGACGCTTTCACGCTCGCAGCTGCGCCCGCACTGGCCGGCCACTGGCGCCAGGCGCTGCGCGCCGAGCGACGCCTGGGCGTGCTGCTGTGGATTGGTCTCGCGCTCGTGATCGTGCTCGTCAGCAGCCGTTGACGCTCGCGGACGTCCGCGGCTGACGAGCGCACGCCGCGGCCGCGCGAACCACCTGCCCAGTGCGGCGTCCGGGGTGACGACGCAGTGTTCTCGGCTTGTCGCGGGCGGCCTCGCCGAACGTGCTTGATGCGTCGGCAGAGCCGAACCTACTTGCGCGTCGGCACAGCCGAACGAGCGACCGCCTTCAGTACACGCAGAAGGCCCCGATGCGCGGGTTGCCGAGCCACACATTGCGCGGCCCCGACCACCACACCGGGCCGTAGAAGTAAGGCTCATTTCGGAACAGGCGCTGCTCGAAGCTCGCGCTCGCGACCACGCTCGCCGCGTCGCTGCGCAGTTCCCAACGCAGCGCCAGCCCCGACACATCGGCGTCGCGCAAGCGCATGTCCTGCGGGAACGGGAACAGCACCGTGAGCTGCTGCACGCCGCCCGGTTCGACCGGCGCGTCCGAGCCTCCCTCCGCGCGGCCCTCGAAGGCCTTCAAGTTGGCGGTCACGAGCTCGAAGCTCCCGGCGTCGACCGTGAAGGGCCGCTGGCCGACGTTCTCGATGCGCAGCACGACCTCGAACTGGGGCGTCGGCGCCTCCGAGGTGGGCTTGCGAATGCCGCGCACCGAAGCGAGGCCGCGCGCCAGCAGGCCGGGCACACGTGTGTCCTCGATCTTGACCTCGAGCGGCGAGGGCTCGAAGCGCGCTTCGTAGTAGGTGGCGCAGCTCGCGAACGTGCTGGCGAGCACGGCGAGCCCGAGCGTGCGGATCCGGGCGAAGGCGAGGCGGTGGTTCATGGCGGAGCTCCTGCTGCTGCATCGTCGACCATGGACGGCGGCTTGACGAGGGGGGCCGTGCGCTTCGGCCCCGCGTGGGCCTGCGCTTCTGCGCGGGGTGCGCCCGGCGCCGGGGCGCTCTGGGCGCGGCGCGAATCGTCGGCAGCGGCGAGTCCGGCGACGCGGCCTCCGTACTCGAGGACCGTCCAAGGAACGCCACGGGGCCGGTGAATCTGTCACCCATGTGCCCGGTCACGAGCGCTACCTACTTGCTCGGTTGCGCACACTTCGCGGGGCCGCTGTGTTTGTTCGCGTTGACGCCCCGCGGCGCCACGTCGAGACTTTGGAGCATGGGGCCCGCGGAGTGTCGGAGCTTGCGCGACTCGTGCCGGTGCGCCGTGCTCACCGTGATGGCCTTTGCGTCGTCCTGTTCACGCCCGTCCGCACAGGAGATCGACAAGTCGCTGTCCGCCGGCGGGGCTGCGCTCGAGACAAGGCAGCTCCCGGAGGCCGAGTCGCACTTCTTGTCGGTGCTCGACCTGCCGCAGGCAACCTCGGAGCAGTCGCGGCGCGCGGTGTTCGGGTTGATCGAGGTCTACTCGACGAGCTACGCCGACGCGACCCTCGCGCTGCTCATGCGCTCGCCCGAGTCGGCCGTGCTCACGCTCGACGAGTGCCGGCGCCTGTGCACGCAGTTCGAGGACCGCGGCTCGAGCGAAGCGGCCTTCCAGCTCAGCCGTGTCACGCTGGAGCGAACTCCGGCCGGCGCGCCGCGCGACGTGGTGCTCCAAGGGATTCACGATCTGCTGGTCGATCGTCCGCGTAGCTCTCGCCTGACTCCGTTGCGCTGCGACGACCCGATTCCCACGCCGATACTTCAGTTCACCGAGTGCACGTTCGACTAGCGCCGCTCATCGCGCTGCAGCCGTCCGGCGCACCTTCGAGGAATACGACTTGGTTAGAACAACTTGCGGCGCTAGAGCGTGGTCGTGCCCGAACTCGGAGAGTCAGACGGGAACATTCGAGCCACGCTGAGCCGGAAGCAGCGCGCGCGTGGCGTCCCGGACACAAACGGAGGAGAATGGGGACGATCTGGCATGACTCCTCGCGATGACGTGACAGGCGCAGCGCAAGCTGACTCCAAGCCATCGCGGTCTTGGTTTCGGCAACACTGGTTCTCTCTCGCCCTCTCCGTCCTGGTCCTGGCGACGGTTCTCTTCCTCGTCGACTTGAAGACGGCTGCGATGCCTGGGCCATTGCTAGTAAGCGCCGTTTGGGGAGCTGCCTATCTCAACGCGACGCTTCACGCCTTGCTCCTACTGGGTTCGTTCTGGCCGGGTGGCGACCGAGGACAGCGCGCAGCACGCGGTCTTGGTCTGCTGCTCGGATTGGCGCCCGTAGGCGCCTGGTCCCTTGGCACTCAGCTCCGGCTGTACGACGTCAGCTTCTTGCTGCGCAAGGAGTCCGACCTGAACGCCGGGGTACGTCGTGGGCGCGGTCTGTACGACGGGCTTGAAGTTGCAGACTCGATCGCTGGCCTCACTCTTGTCCGCGTCGGCAGTTGGACCATGTCCAGTTCCTATTGGCTGATTCAATCGCCCTCCGGTCCGCCCACGCTTCCACAGTTCTGCACCGCGTATCGAGTTGGAGACGAATACGGACCGCGCGTCTTCAAGCGCTTGAGGCCTCTGTGGGGCTCGTGGTACCGACTCATCGACTGATGACGGAACGAGGCCATCACCGTTGCGTCGCAAGGCCGATCTGTGTGGACGGCGGGGTCAGCGCAGCCCGCGACGCGGTTCTCCAGGCGAACCACGATCGCTGGGCCGCTCGGCCACGCACGTTCGACTAGCGCCGCCGGCTCGTGCGCTCACGACCCCACGGCCGCGAGGCGCACGAGCTCGTTCTGTTGCGTGCTACGGCGCGATGCCGGCTCGCAGTGCATCACTGCGATTGACGCCGAAACTCGCGTTGGGATCCCTGGCCCAGAACTGCACGTAGACGATCTCCCCTGCGACGAGCGCAGGGTCCGTGCCGCTCTGGATGAGGGCGCCGAAGTCGTAGGCAAAACTGCCGGAGCAGTCGGACGCTCCGACGTTCCCGCCCGACGGGAGCACGCCGGTGCGGCGCAGCGGCGCAGCGACGCAGGAGTAGCCGCCCTGGTAGGGGACGGCGTTCGGGGCGAACCCGTACGACAGCAGTCCGAGCTTCTGGTTCAGCTGCTGCGTGCAGGTGATTTGGAACGGCGCGCCGCTCGCGCTCGCGGCGCCGTTCGCGCCGATCTGCGGAACGCAGCCGAGCGAGTTGGTCTGCGCCGTGCAGTACGCCGTCGGCGCAGGTGCGTAGCTCGGATCGAACGGATAGGGCCCCATGTCGGCGCGTGAACCGTCCGGATCGAGAGGCGAGCTCGGCGACCCGCTGTCGATGCAGGGCGACCCGGGCTTGAGCTCGAAGTCTTCGCTCGCCGCATCCCAGAACGTGGGGTCGCCGACGACGAGGGTGTAGAGGGCGATGTTGAAGCGACTTGTGCCGAAGCATGAGTAGGTGGACTTCTGCGAGCCACCCGGCACGTCGAGGTCATACGTAGCGTTGCCGTAGATGATGTTGTTCCGGCCCAACAGATACTCGACCGATCCGCCAAGCACCCCCGTTGCGTGCCGCGTGACGAGAGAGTTTTGCAGCCTCAGGTCCCACTCGATCAACGCGCCGACTCCTGTTCCGTCGCCGATCACGATGCACCTGGAGAGCGTGCCGCTGGTCGAGCGCACAGTGGGATGCGGCCCGACGCCAGCTCGGTGGATTGTGAAGCCCTCGACCACGGTTTGCAGGTTCTCACCGATGACGCCATCGAGCTCGACCGACGGACCTGCCGCGGTCGGTTGGATCGAAGTGACAAGCGGCCCGTGCGTGCTGCGGATCGTGAGCTGTCGGCCGACCGCGAGCGCCTCTGGGTAAATGCCCGGCGCGACCAGGATCACGTCCAGTTCCTGAGTTGCGACGTGATCGTGCGCGTACTGGATGCTCGTGTAGGGGCTCGCCTGTGTGCCCGCACCGGGCGGCACTGCGTTGCCATCCACGTACCAAGTCGTCTGCGCGTACGTCAGAGCGCTTGTGAGAACTACCGCCAACGCTGACTTCATCACGAGCTCACCTCTTTCCCTCGAGAGTCTCCGCCCGCATCGAAGCCTATGCGCATCCGGAAAAGCGCACAAGCTCAATCGACTCCAGCGCGCGCTGACCGCTCGATTTCGATTCCAGGTCGGAGTGCGTTTATCGCCGCGCTCACGACCCCACGGCTGTGCGGCGCACGAGCGTGGCCAGCGCCGCGATCCAGCGCGGGTGGTCGTTGAGGCAAGGCGCGACGGTCCAGGACTCGCCCCCGGCGGCTTTGAAGTCGTGGCCCAGGCCTTCGCAGATCTCTTCGAGCGTCTCGAGGCAGTCAGCGGCGAAGCCGGGGCAGGCGACGGCCAGCGCCTTGTAGCGCTTGGCGAGCGCGGGCACGGCTTCGGCGGCGTAGGGCTGCAGCCACGGTTCGCGGCCGAAGCGCGACTGGAACACGAGCGACCACTCGCCTTCTTTGAGGCCCAGCCTCTGCGCGAGCGCGTTCGCGGTCGCGACGCAGTGATCGCGGTACGGATCGCCGTCGCGCACGTAGCGTTCGGGCAGGCCGTGGAAGCTGAACACGTGGTGTTCGACGCGCGCGCCGGCGGTGCTCTCGCGGACGCGCGTCGCGACGGCTTCGATGTAGCCCGGATCGTCGAAGTGCGGCGGGACGACGCGCAGGGCGAGCTTGCCGGGGCGGCGCGCGAGAGCGCCCTTCACGGCCTTTTCGACGGTGCCGGTCGTCGTCCCGCTGTACTGCGGGAACATCGGGACGAGCACGAACTCGCGGCAGCCGCGCGCTTCGAGTTCGTCGAGGCCCTGCGCGATCGAAGGCTCGCCGTAGCGCATCGCGAGCACCACGTGAAAGCTGCTCCCCAGCTCGCGTTGCAGGGCGTCGCGCTGCAGGCGCGAGTTGTGGATCAGCGGCGAACCGTGCTCCGTCCACACGCTCTGGTACAGCTTGGCGCTCTTGGGCGAGCGGATCGGCAGGATGATCCCGTTGAGCACGAGCCACCACACCACGCGGTTGAGCTTCACCACGTCGGGGTCGCCCAAAAACTCGCGCAGGTAGCGCCGCACGGCGGGCGCGGTCGGCGCGGAGGGCGAGCCGACGTTGACGAGCAGGACGCCGGTGGGGGGAGCCGCAGTCATGGGGCCCTGATGCTGGGACGCGGTGCGGCGCGGCGCCAGAGCGATTTTCGTCGGGGCGCGGGTTGTACGGCGCCAGTTGTACGGTGCCAGAGCAATTTGTCTCACGCCTGCGGCGCGCCTCGCGCGCCGCAGGCGTGAGACAAATTGCTCTGGCACCGTACAACGGACGTCAGTTGAGCGAAGTCGGCGTCGGCCGCAGTCGAGGAACCAAGAGGCATGCAGAAAGACAACCGAACCGAGGCTGGCGGGCGCGCTTCGCGCTGCTCGCGAGTTCCGCTCGCCGCGTTGCTCGCGACGCTCACGTGCGCCTGTTTCGAAGATGCGGGCGAAGTCCACGCCGAGGTTGTGACCGAGTTTCTCGGGTGGTCGCACCGCATTCAGCAGCATGTGAAGACCCACGGACGGCTCCCCGGCACGTTGGCGAGCACCCTCGACGAACGCGCACCCGACTCGTCCGCGCTGGTGGACCCGTGGGGGGCTGACTACGCCTACGTTCTCGGCGCTGACGAGCGGCAGCAGTTCAAGCTGATCACACTCGGCGAAGACGGCGCCGAGGGCGGAGACGGGCTGTGCTCCGACACTGTCTTGTGGTGGCAGGGCGGCGAAACTCACATCAGTTATTCGCTGCACCAGCCGCCGCCGTGGTGGCGGTGAGGTCGGCCGCCCGACTCGTCGATCCCCCCTGATCTCCGATCGCGGCAGCGGGTCGTCGAATTTCGACGGCCTCCGTCTCGATCCACGCGAAGCCGCACCTGTGGACCCGCTACTCGACGTCGGGCGAGTCGCCCGCATGGAACGGGGACGGCGGCGCCTGGAGCGCCTTCAGGATCGGGCGCGCAACCCACAGCCGTCCCCACTCGCGCCCGGTGGCTTCCTCGAGCACGCGCGCCTTCTCCAGCGCTCGGATCGTCTTCAACGCTGTCGGCGCGGTGACCCCGAGATCGACCGTAGCCCTGGCCACGGTCGTGTAGGGGTTCACGAACAGCGCGTCGAGCAACGCCTGAGCCTTGTGCTGTCGCGCGAGTTTGGTGTGGAGCCGCTGGCGCAGGTCCACGATGGTCTGGCTCTGGTCGAGCGCGTTTCGCGCGCTGTCCCGCACTGCGAGCAGGAAGAACCGCAGCCACTCGGGCCAGGCGGCGTGCGTGCGGATGTTCTGCAAGCGCGCGTAGTACTCGTCGCGATGGGCCTCGATGTAGCTCGAAACGTAGAGCAGCGGGCGGCTGAGGCGCCTGCGCTCGATGAGGAACAACGTCACGAGCAGTCGGCCGATGCGTCCGTTGCCATCCAAGAACGGGTGGATGGCCTCGAAGTGCTCGTGCATCAGCGCGCACTGCACGAGCTCAGGCAGCTGGTCGCGCTCGTGGAGGAAGCGCTCCCAGGCCGACAGGCAGTCCTTCATCTCGGGATCAGCCGGCGGCGGCACGTAGACTGCGGTCGAGAGCGTGGAGCCGGGCGGTCCGATCCAGTTCTGGCTGCGCCGAAAGTGACCGGGCGTCTTCTCTTGGCCGCGCACATCCTTCGTAAGCACCGCGTGCAGCTCGCGAACCAAGCGGCATGAGAGCGGCAGCTTCTCGAGCCGTCGCACGCCGAGCTCGAGGGCCGCGACATAGTTGCGGACTTCGAGGACGTCGCTCCCCTTGGGTGTGAGCCTGGGCTCGACCTCGTCCCGCATCAGGTCGGCGAAGTCAGCCTGAGTGCCCTCGATGCGGCTGGATGCCACCGCTTCGCGCCGGGTGTACGGCGCGATCAAGAGGTTTGGATTGGGAAGGTACCGGCCGAGTCCTGAGAGTTCGCTCAGCGCGGCGTCAGCCTCGGACAAGAGCCGGACGAGTTCCGCGCTGTAGCCGATCGCCGGCGGCAAGGGGCGCGGGACGAAGGCCCAGTACCCGGTCGCGGACTTCACGACACGGCCCGCTAGATCGGTGCTGAAATCGCTCGGCTTCATGGCGCATGCGCTTCGAAAGAGTCTTTCAGAGTTCCGGAAGCTTTGAAAGAGAGCGACGCATTTTTTAAAAGCTCCGCCGGGGCGCGGGCCGTAGTCGTGACCGCGCGCGAGGTGGCGCGGCCCGCGAGGTCATAGGTCGACTCGATCACGCCGCCGGCGCAAGAACCGGCGAGACGTCAGACATCAGGGCAGGAGCACGAACTCGAGCGCGTTCGAGAGCTGCACGTTCTGTGGCGCCGCGAGGACCGGATCGCGGCCGTACCACTGGCAAGAGATCGTCGTTCCGACGGACGGCGGGATGATCTGCTGCATGTAGGTGTTGAAGTCGAGCGCCCACTTGCCGCTGCAGTCGATCACCGGTCGCGCGCTGCCGCCGCTCGAGCGGAGCGGCGTGCGTCGCAGCGGCGAGCGCAAGCACCAGGTCCCGCCCTGGAACGGGTTCGCGGTGCGGCCATTGAGCGTCCAGGCGAGCAGCCCGACCGTCTCGTTCACGACGTCGCTCGCCGTGATCTCGAATCCCGACTGCGCGGTCGGGCTCGGCAACCCGTTGCGGCCGATCGACGGCACGCAGCCGGCGCCGTTGGTCTTGCCTGTGCAGTACGTCGTGCAATCGCAGTCGGGCAAGAAGGCGACCCCGAATTTCTCGTTGAACGCCTGCATGCGCACCGCGATCAACGTCGTCATGTCGATCTTGTAGAGGCCGTTGTAGAGGACTCCATTTGAGCCCGTGCTACCGACCCACCAAGTAGCCCAGAGCTGACCGAAGCGGTCAAAGGCGGCATCCTCGAACAGCCCGAACTGCAGCCCCTGGGGAATCGCGATCTGGATCGTCCCGACTTGGTTCAAGATCCCAGTGTTGAGGTCGAGCGTCCACAGCGAGCGGCCCGGATTGATGGCGAAGGCGACGCCGTCGTGCCGAATCGCGAAGCAAGTCACCCCCGCCGGGGCGCCGGTCACGTTGGCGATGTAGTTCATCTGGCCCGTGGCGGGATCCAGCGTGTAGAGCTGCTGCGACAGATTGCAGTACAGCACTCCGGAGACTGGATCTCCCTCGATCTGGTGCACGAAGTTGCCGAGCACACAGGGCGATCCGGTCGGGAACGCGTCGGCGGGATTGATTGAGATGACTTGCTGGTGAAGGAAGCAGCCGAAACCGCCGAATGCACCAATGCCGATCAACCTGCCGTTGTGCGACGCCAAGTTTCGGCCCCCCCCACCAGAAATGGGTCCGGACCAATTCCAACCCAGCGGCGCTCCGGTCTGTGGGTCATGAGTCCAAACACCCGGATTTCTGATGGTGTACATCCGCTCCTGCCCATGCGCGGAGCTCATAGACCCGATCGCTAGCGCAAGCGGAACCATCAACCGAGAGAGTAGAATCCGCAACCAGGTCCGTGCGTTCGAAGTGATCATCATCGGAACTCCACCTGCAAGTTGCTCAGGTAGCGCGCGCCCGGAGACCCGAAGTCCACGAGAGCCTGCGTGTTGAAGTACGAGTGGCTGCATGCGGTCTGCGGGCACTCGTCGTCCGGCGGAGCAACGCGGACGGAACTGTGCAGCTGCCTGATCGTACCCGGCATCCCCACGGAGGGTCCGAGCTTCCACGTCGTAAGCCCGATGCTCGGAAACGGCCACGGAGTGGGCGCGGAGCCCGGTTGCTCTCGCTGATGTCGCGAATGCGATAGCCAGGGACGGCGTCGGCGTCGACCGTCGGGGGAACTGGCGTCCAACTCGGATGCGGCCGAACGCACCCGGAGGGCGCCACGTTCCGTTCGCTCGGGCGGCGTACGTCGCCGGAGGAGACCCCGGCGAACGACGTTCAACTGGGGCGTACGGAGCCAGGCACGTTCCCACCACATTCGCATCGAACCGACGGCCGCACGGAGCCGTCGGCGCGAATGTGGTGGGAACGTGCCTGGCTCCGTACGCCCGTGACAGTCCGATGACACACCCCGGCCGATAGGGCGCGAGAGTTCGCCGCCCGCAATGGAACGTGTCGCAGTCGTGGGTCTGTCGCTGCAGGAGACCGATGTCGTCGGGCTCGAACGCCTCGTGCGCCCGGCGCCGGAGCGCGCGGAGGTTTTTGCGCGCGAGCTGGCCGACGAGCTGGGCGCGAGCGAGCTGGTGCTGCTCACGACCTGCAACCGCGTCGAGGTCGTTTTCGCGCGCGAGGCGGGGCACCTGCCGAGCGGCCAGGATCGCGAGGCGATCGCCACGGCGCTATCGGTCGCGCCGCAGGACGAGCTGCGCCAGCGCATGCACTTGCACACCGGGCGCGACGCGGTGCGGCACCTGTTCCGCGTGGCCGCGTCGCTCGATTCGGTGGTCGTGGGCGAGGACCAGATCCTCGCGCAGGTGCGCGGCGCCTACCAGGCGAGCGAGCGCAACGGCCTGACCGGGCGCCTGCTCGGCCCGCTGTTCGAACACGCCTTCCAGGTCGGCAAGCAGGTGCGCACCGACACCGAGCTGTCGCGCATCCCTGTGTCGGTGGTGAGCCTGGGTCTGACCGAAATCGCGCGCCACGTCGGCGCGGCGAACGGGCGCATGGCGCGCGTGGCGCTGATCGGCGCCGGCGCGATGGCCGAGCTCGTCGTGCGCAACGCGCGCGAGCACGAGGTCGAGGTCGCCCTCGTCGCCAACCGCTCGCTCGAGCGCGCACGTTCGATCGCCGCGCTGTGCGGCGCGCGCGCGATGACGCTGGAGGAGCTGTGGCGCCTGTCCGAGCCGCTCGACGGCTTGGTCGCGGCCACGTCGGCGCCCGGCTACGTCGTCGACCGCGCGCGTTTGGCCGAGTTCGCGCGCCGCACGCCGAACGGACGCCCGCTGGTGGCCGTTGACCTCGCACTGCCGCGCGACATCGAGCCCACGGACGAGCCGTCGGCGGTCGTGATCGATCTCGACGCCTTGCGCGAGAGCGCGGCGCGCAACCGGGCGCTGCGTTCGAAGGCCGCGGCGCTCGCCGAGCAGATCGTCGAGCGCAAGCTCGCGGGGTTCGCCGACCGCGCGGCGCAGCAGGCGTTGTCCGCGGCGCTCGCCGAAGTGCGCGGCGAGTCCGAAAGCGTGTTCGAACGCGAGCTTTCGCAGCTTTTCGTCGGCAAACTCGCCCATCTGGGGGCGGACGAACGCGCGGCGATCGAGCGCTGGGCGCGTGTCGCCTTCGGCCGCGTCACCCACGTCCCGATCCACGCCATCAAACGCATGGTCCAAGACCGCATCCTGTTCACCGAACCCAGCGAGGCCGCCGCGAACGAAAGTGAGGTGCGTCCGTGAAGAAGGTGCGCATCGGAACGCGCGGGAGCGAGCTCGCGCTGTGGCAGGCGCGGCACACGCAGGCGTTGCTGGCGGCGTGCGGCGTCGAGAGCGAACTGGTCGTGCTCAAAACGCGCGGCGATCTGATCGACAACGTGCCGCTGCAGCAGGTCGAGGGGAAGGCGTTCTTCACGGCGGAGATCGAGAACGCGCTGCTCGAGGAGCGCGTCGACCTCGCCGTGCACAGCCACAAGGACCTGCCGACCGAGAACACGCCGGGCCTGGTGATCGGCGCCGTGCCCGAGCGCGGGCCGCAGGGCGAGCGGCTGCTCATCGCGCCGGCCGCGCACGATCCGCGCGGGGCGTTCGTGCCGCTCAAGCGCGGTGCGCGCGTCGGGACGAGTGCGCCGCGGCGCAACGAGCAGCTCGTGACGCTGCGGCCGGACCTCGAGGTGCTCGACCTGCGCGGCAACGTGCCGACGCGCGTGCGCCGGCTGCAGGAGGGGCGCTACGACGCGATCGTGCTCGCGTGCGCGGGGCTCGATCGGTTGAAGCTCGACATCGGCGAGCTGGTGGCGTTCGATCTGCCGGCGGACGTGCTCGCGCCGGCGCCGGCGCAGGGTGCGCTGGCGTTGCAGGTGCGGGCGGCGGATGCGGAGCTGCTGGCGTTGTGCCGGGAGCGGTTGCACCACGAGCCGACGGCGCAGGCGGTGGAGGCGGAGCGTTCGCTGTTGGTGACGAGCGGCGGCGGGTGCAGTTTGCCGCTGGCGGCGGCGGTGTGGCTGGACCGCAGGCGCCCCCAGAGCCCCCCGCCCCAGAACTGGGGGACGAACGGGGCGGCCGGCGGTGGCGCGCGCACTCCGTCAGACCTTCGTCAACCGCCAGCGAGCTCCGGCTCGGGCTCGACCGCGATCCACGTAGCAGCCGCCGCCAGCACGGGCTCGACCGCCAACTCGAACTCCGCCGCAACCACCACCGCGCCCGCCGCCGAATTCATCGCCCACACCTTCCTCGGCGCCGGTCACCCCGCCTCGCGCACGCCGCGCGCGCGCTTTCCGCGCTGGGCCGTCGGCCGCGGTGCGACGCCGCAGGCCGCGATCGAAGCCGCCCGCGCCCAACTCGACAGCGGCGCCGCGACCGGCTGGGGCCCGCTCGCCGGACTGCGCGTCGCGCTCGCCGGCTCGGCGAGCGACGGCTCGGTCCTCGGTGAACGCCTCGGCGCGCTCGGCGCGCACGTCGCGCTCGAAAAACTGCTCGAGTTCGAAGCTCTGCCCGGCGTCGACCTGCGCGCGCATCTCGCCGCACTTCGCGCCGGCGACGTGCTCGCGCTCACCAGCCGCCAGGCCGCGCGCTCGCTCGCCGGCGCACAACTTCCGCCCGGCGTCACGCTCGCGGCCGTCGGCCCGGCCTGCGCGCGCGCGCTCGAAGAGCTCGGCCTGCGCGCCGACGTCGTCGGCCACGGCGGCGGCGAAGCGCTCGCCGCGCGGCTGACCCTCGCGTCCGGCGCAAGCGTGCTGTGGCCCTGCGCCGAAGACGCGCTCCCCGACTTCTCGACTGCGCTCGAACAACGCGGCGTCGCCGTGCGGCGCGTTCCGGTCTACCGCACGCGCACCGTGCGCGGCGTCGAGCTCCACCGCGACGTCGACGCGCGCGTCTACATGAGCCCGTCGGCCGTCGAAGCCGCGCTCGACTGGGAGCGCGCCAACACGCGCGCCGCGGCGCAGCGTTTCGCACTCGGCCACGCGACCGCCGCGGCGCTCGCGCAAGCGCGCCTCGACGCCGTCGCGCCGACCTGCGAGTCCGGACCGATCACCGAGGCGCTCGTCGCCGAACTGTGGCGCCGCTACGGCCGCCAGGAGACCCACGCATGAAGATCCGTCCGCGCCGTCTGCGCACGACCGCCGTCCTGCGCGAAGCTGTCGCCGAAACGCGCGTCCACGCCGCGCAACTCATCCAGCCGCACTTCATCATCGAGAATCCGCGCGAGGTGCAGCCCATCGCCTCGATGCCCGGCGTCGAGCGCACCGGCATCGAAAAGCTCGTGGAGCGCGTCGGCCGCGATCTCGAACTCGGCGTGACGAGCGTCTTGCTCTTCGGGCTCACCGAGCACAAGGACGCGCGCGGTTCGAGCTCCGTCGATCCGAACGGTTTGGTTCCGCGCGCGGTGCGCGCACTGCGCGAGCGCTTCGCGGACAAGCTCACGATCATGACCGACGTGTGCCTGTGCGGCTCGATGGAGCACGGCCACTGCGGCGTGCTGCGCGACGGCCGCGTGGTCAACGACGAAACGCTGATGATCCTCGCGAACATCGCGCTCGCCCACGCGCGCGCCGGCGCCGACGTCGTCGCGCCCAGCGACATGATGGACGGCCGCGTGGCCGCGATCCGCGAGAAGCTCGACGCAAACGGCCTCGTGGAAACCGCGATCCTGTCGTATTCGACGAAGTTCGCGTCCGCGTTCTACGGCCCGTTCCGCGAGGCCGCGGACAGCGCGCCGAAGTCGGGCGACCGCAAGAGCTACCAGATGGACATGCGCAACGGCCGCGAGGCGCTGCGCGAGAGCTTGCTCGACGAAGCCGAAGGCGCGGACATGCTCATGGTGAAGCCGGCGCTCTCGTACCTCGATGTGATCCGCTCAATCTCCGAGCGCGCAAGCGTGCCGCTGGCGGCCTACAACGTGTCCGGCGAGTACAGCATGGTGAAAGCGGCGGCCGCGAACGGCTGGATCGACGAGCGGCTCGTCGTGCGCGAGATCCTGCACAGCATCGTCCGCGCCGGCGCGGACCTCGTCATCACGTACCACGCTCGCGAAGCACTCGAAAAAGGCTGGCTGAAATGAATCCGTTGCTCGAACGAGCGAAGAAGGTGATGCCCGGCGGCGTGTCGAGCCCGGTGCGCGCGTTTTTGGCGGTCGGCGGCGATCCGCCGGTGATCGCGAGCGCGCGCGGCGCCGAGATCTTCGACACGAACGGCCGCGGCTACGTGGACCTCGTGTGTTCGTGGGGGCCGCTGATCCTGGGCCACGCGCATCCCGCGGTCGTCGAGGCCGTGAGCAAAGCCGCGCGCGACGGGCTGTCGTTCGGCGCGACGTGCGAGCGCGAAGTGCTGCTCGCCGAAGCCGTGCTCTCGCGCTTCCCGTGGGCGAACAAGATCCGTTTCGTCTCGACGGGCACCGAAGCGGTGATGAGCGCGGTGCGCCTCGCGCGCGGCGCGACGGGCCGCTCGCGCATCGTCAAGTTCGACGGCTGCTACCACGGGCACGTCGACGGTTTGCTCGTCAGCGGCGGCTCGGGGCTCGCGACGCTCGGCACGCCTGCGTCCGCCGGAGTGCCGCGCGAGTACGCCGAGCTCACCGAAGTGCTGCCGCTCGACGATGACGCGGCCGCGGAGGCGCTCTTCGCGCGCAAGGGCAAGGAGATCGCCGCGGTGATCATCGAGCCGCTGCCGGCCAACTCCGGCCTGCTCGTGCAGCGCACGGCGTTCCTCAAGAAGCTGCGCGAGCTGTGCACGGCGCACGGCGCGCTGCTCATCTTCGACGAAGTCATCAGCGGCCTGCGCGTTGCGCCGGGCGGCATGAGCGAACGTCTCGGCATCACGCCCGACATCGTCACGCTGGGCAAGATCGTCGGCGGCGGCATGCCGGTCGGCGCATACCTCGCTAAAGACGAGATCATGAACTTCGTCGCGCCGCTGGGCTGCGTGTACCAAGCCGGCACGCTCTCGGGAAATCCGGTGGCGATGGCTGCCGGGCTCGCGACGTTGAACGAACTCGCCAAGCCCGGCGTGTACGAGCGCCTCGACGCGACCGCGGCGATGCTTTCGCGCGGCATGGAGCGCGCGCTCGAGCGCTACGAAGTGCCCGCGACCGTCGCGCGCGTCGGCTCGATTCTGTGGCTCAGCCTTCAAGCGGGGGCGCCGCCGCGTTCGTGGGGCGCCGTGAAACAAGAAGGCGCGAAGCTGTACGCCGCGATCCACCGCAACGCGCTGTCGAACGGCTTGTGGATGGCGCCGTCGGCGTTCGAGGTCGCGTTCGTGTCGCTCGCGCACGGCGACGCGCACGTGCAAGCCGCGACGCTGGCCTTCGAACGCGCGGTCGCCGCCGCGCGCGAGCAGTCCTGAGCACGTGGCCGTCTTCGATCCCGCCCGCCGCAAGCTCTACTCGTACATCGCGGTCGTCGCGGTGTACGTGGTCGTGTTCGGATGGTGGGTGTTCTTCTTCGTCCACCAGAGCGAGTTCCTGCTCGCGCGCATCGCCAAGCGCAACATCACGTTGGCGCCGGACGCCGAGGAAGCGCTGCGCAGCGCGACCGACGAGAGCATGCGCATGTTCGTGTTCGAGGGCGCGTTCCTGGGGCTCATGTTGCTCGCGAGCATGTTCCTGGTGACGCGCTCGCTGCAGCGCGAAATCGCCGTTCACCGCCAGCAGAAGAACTTCCTCTCGGCCGTCACGCACGAGCTCAAGAGTCCACTCGCGTCTGCGAAGCTGTACCTCGAAAGCCTGCTCTTGGGCCGCGCGGAGGGCGAGAAGCGCGAGCGCTACCTGCGCAACGCCCACGCGGACCTCGAGCGCCTGCAGGAGATGGTCGAGCAGCTCCTCGAAAGCGCGCGCATGGCTTCGACCGGACCGCCGGTGCGCATCGAGCGCGTGGCGTTGCGCGTCGAGCTCGCGCGCATCCTCGAGGAGCTCGCGCGCGATCCGGCGACGAGCGCCGTCGCGACGACGCTGGCGCCGGGCGACGCGCTGGAGGTCGACGCCGATCCGCTCGCGCTGCGCACGATGCTGCGCAACCTGCTCACCAACGCGATCAAGTACGCCGGCCCGAGCCCGCGCGTCGAGCTGAGCGTGCGCCGCGAAGGCGGCCACGCCGCCGTGCGCGTGCGCGATTTCGGCCCGGGATTGAAGTCGCTCGACGCGCGCCGCATCTTCGAGCCCTTCGTGCGCGGCGGCGACGAACTCGTCCGCACCCGCAAGGGCGTGGGGCTGGGGCTGTACATGCTGGCGGAGCTTGCGCGTGCGCAACGCGGCAGCGCGCAGGCCATCGGCAGCGTCGAAGGCGGCGGGTTCGCGGTGGAGTTCACCTTGCCGCTCGTGCGCGAGCAGCGCTGAGCAGACGAGAACGAACATGAGCGGCGAACGATTGATCGTGGTGGAGGACGAGGAGCACCTCGCCGAGGTGATCGCGGACAACCTCGAGCTCGAGGGCTACGAGGTCGAGGTGGTCGTCGACGGGGCGCTCGCGCTCGAGCGCATCCGCGAAGCCGAGCCCGCGCTCGTGCTGCTCGACGTGATGCTGCCGGGCGTCGACGGCTTCACGATCTGCGACACGTTGCGGCGCGAGGGCCGCGACGTGCCGATCCTGTTCCTGACCGCGCGTTCGACGCAGGACGACCGCGTGCGCGGACTCGAGCTCGGCGGCGACGACTTCCTCGGCAAACCCTTCGATCTGCGCGAGCTGATGCTGCGCGTGAGGGCGATCCTCAAGCGCGCGAGCTGGTTCCAGGCGCCGTCGACCGCCGGCGACACGCTCGTGCTCGGCTCGGCGCGCATCGACTTCAAGCGCTACGTCGCGACGCTCGACGGCCGCGAACTGCAGCTCTCGCAGAAGGAGACGATGATCCTGCGCTGCCTCGCGGAACGGCCCGGCGAAGTCGTCTCGCGCGCGGACATCCTCGACCGCGTGTGGGGCTACAACGCCTTCCCGACCGAACGCACGATCGACAACTTCATCGTGCGCCTGCGCCGCGTGCTCGAGCCCGATCCGCAGGCGCCGCGCTACATCCACACCGTGCGTGGCACGGGTTATCGACTCACGCCGTGAACCAACGAGCGGCGCCGCGAGCCTCTCGTGCTCGCTCGACGCGCCGGACAACGAACATGAACTCCTCGAATCGCCTCTTGATGCGCGCGCTGCGGCGCGAAATCGTCGAACGTCCGCCGGTGTGGCTCATGCGCCAAGCCGGCCGCTATCTGCCCGAGTACCGCGCCACGCGCCAGCAGGCCGGCGGCTTCATGGAGATGATCCGCGAGCCGAAGTACGCCGCCGAAGTCACGCTGCAGCCGATCCGTCGCTACGGCATGGACGCCGCGATCCTCTTCAGCGACATCCTCGTGCCGCTCGAGGCGATGGGCATGGCGCTCAAGTTCGACGAGCACGGCCCGTCGCTGCCCGAGCCGCTGCGCACGCGCGAGGCGATCGACGGTCTGCGCCTGGTCGACCCGGGCGAGACGATGGGTTTCGTCGGCGAAGCGCTGCGCCTGACGCGCGCTGGATTGCCCGAAGAAACCGCGCTGCTCGGCTTCTGCGGCGCGCCGTTCACGCTCGCGGCCTACGCGGTCGAAGGCGGCGGCACCAAGCAATTCTCGTTCGTGCGCAAGCTCATGTACCGCGACTTCGAGAGCTTCTCGGCGCTGATGGACAAGCTCGCCGAACAAGTCGTCGCGCACCTGCGCTACCAGGTCGACTGCGGCGCCGACGCCGTGGTCGTGTTCGACACCTGGGCGGGCACGCTCACGCGTCTGGACTACCTGCGCTACGCGGCGCCGTGGACGCGGCGCGTGCTTCGCGATCTCGCCGGCGTCGCGCCGCGCATCGTGTTCGCGGGCGACAGCGAGCACTACCTCGACGACGTGTTCGAGTTCGGGGCCGAGGCCGTCGCGCTCGACCACCGCACGCCGATCGGCAAGGCCTTCGAGCGCGCGCGCGGCCGCTGCGCGCTGCAGGGCAACCTCGATCCGGCGGTGCTCTTCGCGTCGCCCGAAGAAGTGCTGCGCCGCACGCACGCGCTGCTCGACGAAGTCGGCGGTCGGCCCGGCCACGTGCTCAACCTCGGACACGGCGTGTTCAAGGACACCGACCCCGAGTGCGTCGGCGCCTTCGTGCAGGCCGCCAAGGAGCGCGCCCAGTGAGCTTCGCGGACCTCGCCGTCGACGAAGCGCTGCTCCTGCGCATGTCGGGCGCGGGGCCGCGCTACACCTCGTATCCCACGGCGCCGGAGTGGAAGCCGTTCACCAGC
This sequence comes from Planctomycetota bacterium, assembly GCA_016795325.1. Taxonomy (GTDB): domain Bacteria; phylum Planctomycetota; class UBA1135; order UBA1135; genus WYBT01. Next base: position 39,753 of record JAEUHY010000042.1, on the reverse strand, counting down.
GCCGACGCGCGCGCGGCGCTCGAACGCGCCGCGTTGCGCGCGAACGAACCGCTGTCGATCTACGTGCACCTGCCGTTTTGCGCGCGCATGTGCCTGTTCTGCGGCTGCTCGGTCGAGATCACACGCCGGCCGGACAAGGTCGCGAGCTACCTCGACGCGCTCGAGCTCGAGGTCGCGCGCACCGCCGACGTGCTCGGCGCGCGCAACAAGGTGCTGCAGATCCACTGGGGCGGCGGGACGCCCACGCACTTGAAGCCCGCCGAGCTCACGCGCCTGTTCGAGATCCTCACGCGGCGTTTCGAGCTGCTGCCCGGCGCGGAAGTGTCGATCGAAGTGCATCCGCACGTCACGACCTTCGAGCAGATCGACGCGCTCGTCGCCTGCGGCTTCAACCGCATCTCGATGGGCGTGCAGGACCTCGATCCGCACGTGCAGGAGGTCATCGCGCGCGACCAGACCACGGAGGAGACCGAGGCGCTCGTCGCGTACTGCCGTGCGAAGGGCATGCGCGGCGGCGTGAACCTCGACCTCATGTACGGGCTGCCCGAGCAGACCGAAGCGACGTTCGCCGCGACGCTGCAGACCATCGCGAAGATTCGCCCCGACCGGCTAGCGGTGTACGGCTACGCGCACGTTCCGTGGCTCAAGAAGCACCAAACCGCGCTCGAGCAGTACACGCTGCCGACCGCGCCGGAGCGCGCGCGCCTGTTCTACGTCGCGATCGAGCAACTCTCGCAGTTCGGCTACGAAGTGATCGGCCTCGACCACTTCGCGCTACGCACCGATCCGCTGTTCCAGGCGCTCGAAGCGGGCACGATGCACCGCAACTTCATGGGCTACACGACGCATCCCGCCGACGAGATGCTCGCGTTCGGCATGAGCGCGATCGGCGACTTCGGTGGCGCGTTCGTGCAGAACGACCACGACACGCGCTCCTACGAGGAGCGCATCCGTTCGGGCGAGTTCGCGACCGTGCGCGGCATCGTGCGCAGCGCCGAGGACGACCTGCGCCGCGCGGCGATCCAAGCGATCATGTGCCGCATGCGCCTCGACCTCGACGAGCTCGGCCGCGAGGTCGGCCGCAGCGATCTCGCGACGCACTTCGCGCGCGAGCTCGAGGAATTGCGCCCGCTCGCGGAGCAAGGTTTCTGCGCGCTGGATGCGCGCGGAGTGACGGTGCTGCCCAAGGGCCGCTTGTTCCTGCGCCACCTCGCGATGGTGTTCGACGAGTACCTGCGCAAGGGCAAGCCCGAGGGCCCGCGTTTCAGCAAGACGATATGACGCGTTGCGTCGAGACGCTGGTGGTCGGCGCCGGGATCTCGGGCCTGGCGTACGCGCACGCGCGCGGGCCGCAGGCCGATCTGGTCGTGCTCGAAGGCGCCAAGCGCGCCGGCGGATTGGTGCACACCGAGCGCCTCGGCGCGCAGGGCGAATTCCGCGCCGAACTCGGCCCCGAGTCGCTGCGCTTCGAAGTTGCGGGCGGCCTGACCGACATGCTGCGCGAGCTCGGCCTCGAGGCGCGTAAGCCGCCGACGAATGCTTCCAAGCGCTTTCTCGTGCACCGCGGGCGGCTCGTGGACGCGCCGCTCGGCCCGAAGATGATCACCACGCCGCTGCTCACGCTCGGCGGCAAGCTGCGCCTGGCGAGTGAGCCGTTCCGCGCTGCGCGCGTCGCGCTCGACGGCTCGGTCGCGGACTTCGTGCGCCACCGCATCGGCCAAGAGGCGCTCGACGCGCTGCTCGATCCGCTCGTCAGCGGCATCCACGCCGGCGATCCCCAGCAACTCTCGATGCGCGCCTGCTTTCCGCGCCTGGTCGAGCTCGTCGAAACGCACGGCGGCCTGTTCAAGGCGCTGTTCAAGACGCGCGGCGATCCGGCGCCGAGCGTGATGAAACCCGTCGGCGGCTGCGACGCGATCGTGAGCGCGTTGACGCGCGCGCTGGGCGAAAGGATCGTGCTCGACGCGTCGGTCGGCTCGCTCGCGTTCGATGGCGAGACGTGGCGCGTGCGCAGCACGGTGGGGGAGTTCGAAGCCGCGCGGCTCGTGCTCGCGCTGCCCGCCGCGAGCGCCGCGCGTCTGCTGTCGACCGTCGCGCCCGCGCTTGCGCGTCCGATCGGTTCGATCGCGAGCGAGAGCTTGGTGTCGGTGACGCACGTCTGGCGGCGCGCCGACGTCGGCCATCCGCTCGACGGTTTTGGCTACCTCGTCGCATCGCGCGAGCGCATGCGGCACCTCGGCACGCTGTTCAGCTCGTCGATCGCGCCCGACGCGTGCCCGCCGTCGCACGTGGTGCTGCGCACGCTGCTCGGCGGCGCGCGCCGGCCCGAGACGATCGACCTCGCCGAAGCGGAGCTCCTCGCGATCGTGCGCAGCGAAGTGCGCGCGCTGCTCGAGCTGCGCGGCGAGCCCGAACTCGTGCGCGTCCAACGCTGGCGCGCGACGTTGCCGCGTTTCGACCTCGCGCACCCAGAACGCGTGGCCGCGATCGAAGCCGCCTGTCCGCCGAGCCTGGTGCTGCTCGGCAATTGGCTGCGCGGCATCGGCGTGAACCACCTCGTCGCTCACGCACGGTCGCGCGCTGCCGAGCTGTCGCGCGCCGGATAGGATCGGTTCGCGGCGGACACCGCAACCATCCCGAACCGACGCGCTCATGCACCGCTTCGCACTTCTCGCCCTGCTGTTCACCGCTTCCTGCGCTGCGGCCCCCAAGCCGACCACGCTCGCGCAGCGCATCGACGTCGTCGCGGCCGACATCGAGCGCGACCTCGTGCGCATCGAACGGCGCCTCGCCGGCGTGCGCGAGCGCCTCGGCCCGATCGCCTGGCCCGCCTTCGAGAGCGAGTGGCGCGAGCGGCTCGCGCAAACCGATCAACTCCTCGCCAGCGCCCGCGCCGACCTCGCCGCCGGCCGCGAGCGCGACGACGCGGCCCTGATCAGCCGCGCCGGTGAGGCGATGGTGCGCGCCTTCTCGCTGGCCGCCGAGGCCGACTACGCCTCGCTTTCGATCGCGAACGGCTGAGCGCTCGCGCGGCCTCCGCGCGCCTACTGCCCCAGAAGCGTCACGACTCCAGCGCGGTTGTCAGGGCCGAGTTCGACCTCCGTCGACACCGCGCCGCTCTGTTTGTCGCGCATGCGCCAGCGGCCGGCGGCCAGCTCGCTGAACGAGTACTCGAGCTGCAGGTTCTCTCCGGTGCCCGCGATCGTGGCGCGTGTCACGGTGGAGGAGATCCACTGACGGAGCTCGGGATCGAGTCGTTCCGCGACTAGGTCGACGCTTGCTTGCCACGGCAGCGTGAGCGCCAACTTGAGGTTGCTCTTCAAGTCGAGACGCAGTTCTGTCGTCGAGCCGTCCGAGTTTGGCGTGAGCAGCGCGGACGCAGTCACCATGCTCTCAGATGTCAGCGTGACGCGCACAGACTCGCCTTGAGGCGGACGAGGCAGCTCGAACACCAGACGGCCCAGCGCGGCTTCACTCAACGCGGGCGATGGCAGGCAAAGGTAGGTCGTCGGCAGACCGACGCGGCCGTCCACGCTCACTGTCGCGATGGCCCGGAATGGCGGTGACCAGACGGCTTCGAGCGAGGTGTCGCCGAACGAGAGATCCGCGTCGCCGAGCTTCACGACGCACAGCGGAAAGTCTGGGTGCGCGGCGAGCGCTTCGACGTGCTCGGAGAAGATCCCCTCGAAGTGTGTTCGGCCCGACGCGTCGGTCACTTCGGTGTGATCGGCGGAGTGGAGATCTGCGAGATCACGATCGGAGATGAGCGTCGGGAACTGGTTGGCGCCGTACTGCGCGAGCGGTGGGAGCTCGAACGAGGAGCGCGGTGCGTCGAGTGGCGTGGACGACCAGTCGAATTCCTCCGTTGCGGGAGCGAGATAGGTGAACAGGCTGATCCGGACTCCCTTCGCGGGCCGTCCGTGAGCGTCACGTAGCGTGACTTGGACGGAGCGTGGCTCGCGCAGCGCGGGGTCCGGTGAACCCGGTGGAACGAACGAGGAGGCTGTAAGTCTGGACTCGTGCCCCGCCGACGCACCCGCGTCGTAGGAGAGATAGGCGCGAGCTCCGTCGCGTGCGGTGGCGACGAAGTGCATGAAGTCTTCGTCCAGCACGCCGTGCACAACGAGCGTGCGACGTTCCATCCGCCCCACGAGCGCTGGGCCATGACTCGGTCGTCCGACCCAAGCACGTTGGCGCACTTCGATCTGGGCGCCATCGGGAGGCAACGGGCCGTCTTCCGCCGGAATGTGCCAGCGCATCGTCTTGAGGTGTTGCGGCCGCACGAGAAGTCGCTTGGCGTCTTCGGACGGCGAGATCTCGAAATAGCCCGAGCGCATCTCCAACGGCCACAGCCGTCGCCGGTAGCCCTGCGCGTCGACTTTGCACGAGTAGTATTCACCCGGCAGCAGTCCGCCGACCCGCGCGACTCCCGCTTCGTCCGTCGACACCGCATGCTCGCCAGCGCGCGCCTCCACTGCGTCCTCTTGCCCCGAGTCAGAGATGATCCTGAAGGGGTCCAGCTCGAGGTCGTCGTTCGTGGGACTGGGCGGCACGCCCGACTCAGAGGCAATCAGTTGAAGCGTGAGCTCGGCTCCCACGACGGGCGCGCCTGTCTCCTTGTCCACGACACGCACCACGCAGGTGCGAAGCGGCTCCAGGTTCAGTTCGACCGGCCCCGCGCCAGGCAAGGTGAAGTACTCACAAGCGCCGTGAGTTCCGTCCGTCGCCGTGACCTGCACGCGACCAGGCGGCAGACCTTCGAGGAGCACCAAGCCATCTCCGGTGCGTTGGTTGGCCGCGACCAGCAACCATCCTTGCCATCCCCAAGCTCCTCGCTGCAGCAGGTGCGCCTCGACCTTGACCGAACCTGGAGCACCGACAACCCGAACTTCGAGCACATGCGCTGGCTTGAGGACAACGTCGTTCCAGTCCCCGTCGAACGGTCCGAGTGATTTCTCCAGCCTGCTCGGTCGCTCGAACTTCGGGGTCAACGCGCTGCGGTGAACGGCCCGACCGTCGCGCGACCGAGCGTAGAGCAGCGGTGGAGAAATCCAGTCCACATCGACACTAAGTCCGCGCACTTCGAACTTGCCGTCCGCGCCGCTTACGGCGCGGCCGAGCACTCGGTCGTCGTGCACCAACTCCACGGTTGCGTTTGCGACCGGCGCACCTTGTTCGTCGACCACGCGACCGAAGCGGAGCGCGACTTCGTTCCTCGGCTCGGTGGCGACGGGCTCATTCTCGAGCGCCACGACGCTCTCGGCGCCCGCCGAGGGCGAGCACGCGAGCGAGGTCCACAGCATCAGCAGCGCTGCGAGCGCGTTGGTCCCGACTCGTTGCAATTCGATTCTCCCGGGGTGTGTGCTGGACCACGAAGCAAGTGCCTCGCCACGCGCGCCGTTGGGCTCAGAGTAGCCGCGTTGCCGCGAGCTGTGCCGGAACGCTGCACAGAGTCCCACGATCGAGCACGACCAGCATCGCGCACGTGCGAACTCGCTACCGATGCCGTGCGCAAGCGCACGAGCGGCCGCTCGTGCGACCCGTCATGCGCTGTGCCGCGAGCGAGGCCCGTGACGCCACCACTTCGCCGCGCTCAGTGCAGCAGCACTTCGTTCGCGGCGTTCGCGCGCAACTCGAGCGGCACGCGCGTCTGCAGCAGCATTGTTGGACGCTGGACGTTGACGTTGGGGTCGGACTCGCTCGGTTCGGACTGCGTCGAGCCCATGAGCGAGAATTGGAGAGCAACTGCGCGCAGCGGAGCAAATTCGACGACTACGCTCCTGTTCGACGCGTCGAGCGTGGCGCCAGCGGTTACGAGCAAGCCTTCTCTGAAGTGGATTCGCGCTCCGCCGAGGCTGCGTTCGTCGGGGCCCAGAAAGCTGAGCACGGCTGCGCCCTCCGCGGGCCAATCCACGCCGGTCGGCAGGCGCACGGTCAGCGCCGTCACCACAAACTCGAGACGCTCGTCGAGCTTGGAATCGTGCGCGAGGTCCAACACACGAGCAGGGTCGCAAAGCGAGAACTGGTCCGCCGATAGGACTTGGACGACCGACGGGCCGTTCGCACGCGCCCAGCCCACAACGCGGCCGCTGGCGTCGGTCTTGCCCAGTCGTGACTCAGTCGCCGCCTTGGAGAGAGGCACAATTGTCACTTCCGCGTTGGGCAGCGGCTGGCCGTTGAGCGTGACCGTGATGCTCACCTGCCCGACACCCAAATCGGAGAGGTCAAGTTCGAGCTCTTGCGTCGCGCCTTCGGCGACTTCGAAGCGCACGCGCTCACTCGCCATGTGTTGACCGGTCCGAGCCGAAGCCTGAACGTGGTGCTCGCCCGGATGGACGCCTTCGAAGCGAAACGCGCCGGTCTCGTCCGTGCGCGTGCTGCGTCCGAAGGACGGGCCGTCGAGTTGGATCTCGAGGCCGCCGAGCACGCACCGCGGCGGCAAGAGCACTCGCCCGACAACGATCCCGCCGGAGCTCAGATTCAGATCGCCGAAGTTGTGCTCGGTCCCGTTCGACAACTCCACGGCCGGCGACACGCTCACCGCACCGCGAACGTCTTCGGCGGCTACACGGCACATTCCATCTTCGACGCCTTCGAAGACGAAACGCCCTTCGCTGTCACAGCGCGCAGACTTGCGTTTGTGCTCGAACGTCTGAAACGAGCCTTCGACGAACTTGGGTGCTCCATCGACGATGCGCAACTCGGGAAGCCCCGGTTCGAAGACGACGCGCGCTCCCGCCACGGGTTCGCCATCGCGGATCACACGACCGCGTACGGAGTTCGCGGGCTTCAAGCGAACGGTCTGCACGGCCTCGGTCGGCGTGTCGTGCTTGACGGGCCCGAACGTGACCTGGAAGCCGGGCGCGTGCACCACAACTTGGTCGAGGCCCGCTGTCGCGGCGAGCTCCACCTCGCCGCGGGAAAAGGTGTTGAGACCGCCGAGCGGAGGTTGCGTGAAGCGTTCCCGGGTGATCGCAATGCCAAAGCGCTCGAGCGGCGCTCCGTCGCGTGCGTCGACGACGCGGAAGCGCGTGCGGGCCGCGGTGCGCAGCACGATTCGGATGTCCTTCGTGCCGGGCGCGTAGGTGCGGTTGCGCTCGCCCACACCGAACGGCTCGAAGCCGTCGCGTTTGCACTCCAGCGAGTAGGGCTGGTCCTGCGGCAGCGACACCGTGAACGCGCCGTCCATCTCCGTCATGGCGTTGGCGAGCGTGCCGCTCGTGCTCGGCCAACCCACGAGGCTCGCGCCGGAGATCGGCGCGCCGGATTCCTCGACGACGACGCCGCGGAGCAGCGGCGCCTCCGCGAGCGAGAAGTCGACGCCGTACGTTGTGCGCCGCGCCTCGACCTTGACGGGGTTCTTGACCTGCCCGAGCCGGTCCAGCGCCTGGCAACTGAGCCCGAACTCTCCCGGCATGACGTGTCCCATGACGTAGCGCCCCGTCGCATCGGTGAGCGCTCGACGCTGCAGCGTGGGGTCGGGGAGGTTCGTGAGCGTCACCGCAGCGAGCTCGATCGGCGCGCCGTTCGTGTCGCGCACGAAGCCTTCGATTGCGCCCGTAGATTTCAGCTCGAAAAGGCCCAGGTCGTTGTCGCCTGCGACCAGCGGGGCGCGACCCTGCGTGGCCTGCGTCGAGAAGTGCGCGTACAGCACGTCGCGGTAGACGTCTGCTTCCATCGAGAGCTGAACCAAGTCGTTCGTCGGCGTCGGCACTTCGAAACGGAAGGCGCCTGCGCTGTCGGTTGCGACTTCAAAGCCGACGAACTCGTACGGGCCTGACAGCCGAGGTGGTTTCGCGCGCGGCGACCAGCTCTTGAACGCCGAGAGCCGCACTACGAGTCCGCTGATCGGCTGGCCGAGTTCGTCGACAACGCGGCCCAACACCACACAGTCGTTGAGCTTCTGCTCAACGGCGGCGCGTTCAACTGCGTCGACAACGGCACGTGCGTCATCCTGCGCTGGCGCCGCGGGCGTCGTGTTGACGGGTTCGGGCGTGGCGCTCGTCGACGTCTCGGCTGCGTGCGTGCGGGCCGCGGGCCCGGCGGTGGCGTGCGTCGCGTCGGGCCCCCGCGTGGCGAGCCAAACAAGGCCGAGGATCAGCGCCGCGAACGCGAGAGCAAGGGCGAGCTTGCGCATGGTTGTCGTGCGAGAGCGCGCTGCGGGCGCGCGTGTGGATGCGGATCGGAACCGCAGACGGACGAGCTCCGTCTGTTGCGGCGTTCCGCGACCGCTGCGCCGGATCCTCGCAGGCGCCTCGCAGGGCGGCAAGGGGAGCGCGGCGTTCGCGCACGCGCGGCGACCGCTCCTGCAGCAGCCGCGCTTCGAAGCGCGCTAGCTCAGGGCGCCCAGTCGATCGTCACTTCGCTCGTGCCGTCGAACTCGATCTGTCGCGCCGGGCCGACGTCGGTCGAGAGCGCGTCGAAGATGCGCACGGTGTAGACGCCGGCGCACAAGCCGCTCAGGAGCACTTCGGCTTCGCCCTGCGACTGCAGCACACGTGAGAACGGCGGCGCGCCGTTGAGCGCGGCGCTGACGTAGAGGTGCGGCCGCGAGCCCGTTGCGTCCGCGGGCACGCGAACGCGCAACGTCGAACCGCGCGTGAGTTCGAGCGGACCGACAGTGGCGCCTCGCTCTCCGATGTCAAGGCGCTCTATGCGGATCGGCGCCCATCCATCGCCGGGGTCGATCCACAGCGTCCACACGCCTCGTCCAAGTTCATAGGCCCGCGCGGCGTGTCGCGTCCGGATGAGCGTGAGCCAGGTCAACGTGTCGGGCGCTTCGCCGAGTGCGTACGCGCCGACACGGAAGGACTTTGGCTGATAGTCGGGCTCCGGCAGGTTGATGTGCACGCGCAACGGCGCGAACGGGCCGGGCAACAGGGGCACTTCGGCTGTGGGGGAGTGGTGGCGTAGCTCGAACTCATCGGTCGTTGCCCCGCTCCACCAGTCGACGATGCGCCATCTGCCCTCGGCGAGCGGGATGTGAACATCTGCGCCGTCAGCGCTGGCGGTGTAGGTCGCCAACTCCGCAAGTCGGCGCCTCTCGTCGCGCGCATCGTCCGGGATGCGGTTCACGAAGGCGTGGTCCTCGATTGCCCCGGCGACGCGCTCCGCCTTCAACTTGAGCCCTCCGAAGCCCTCGGTGCGCACAACCACGCGATAGTCGATGCTCTTCAAGTCGAGTTCGAAGTGCACGGTCGATCCGTCAGGGTTCGGCGTCAGCGCGGTGTAGGCCGACTCGAAGCCGTAAGCCATGAGGTGGACCGGAACTGTCTGTCCCTCGTCCGGCAAGGGCAACACGAAGTCGAATCGTCCACCTTCCTTGTCAGCCCAGATTGGCTCCGGCGTGCAGTGGAACGCACTGGGCAGGCCGACGCGGCCGTCCAACGTCACCGTTGCGATCGCTCGGAACGGCTCGCGCAAAGTTGCACGGAATGAGGCGTCACCATCGGCGAGGTTGGCCTCGCCGATGGTGACGCTGTAGCGCGAGAAGTCCCAGTGCGACCCACTTGCGCTCACGCTCACGCGGTCAGGCCAGAGCTTGTCGAAGCGCGCCAGGCCAAGCGCGTCGGTGACGACGGCGTCGACGGGTACTCTTGAACCGTTGAGACTCACGCGAACACCGGAAGCTGGCTGTCCGCGAACGTCGCGCAGTTCGACTGTGACCGAGCGCGATGCAGACCGAGAAGCTGCACCGAGTGCGGGGTGACTTTGGATGTCAATTGGTTCGCTTCCGACCGAGAGCGGTGGAGCAAATGACGACGCACGCAGGTGAGGGCTGGCCCATCCCACCTCAGCCGCCACGTACGTGAGATCCGCACTGCTTCCGTCGGGCGCCACCGCTACGAAGCGCATCCAGTCCTGATCCAGCACGTCGTGAACGACGAGAACTCCGTTCTCCATTCGTCCACGCATCGTTGGGCCGAAGACGGTCTCCCCGCGCAGAACGTGAGGCGGGTGAACTGCGATCACGGTTCCATCCGCTGGCGCTGTACCGTGCTCGGTCGGAATGAGCCAGCGCATCGTCGTGCGATGCTGCGGGCGCAGGTGGATCGTCTTTGCGTTCTCCGACGGGAACACTCTGAAGTGACCGGCCTTCTCGCCGACAGGCTGGCGTCGATAGCCCTGTGCGTCCACTCGGGCGAGGTAGTACTCGCCCGGCAACAGTCCGCTGAGCCGTGCCAAACCTGCTTGATCCGTCCACACGAGTCGCTGGTCGTCGGCCCGCCCCAACTCCGCGGTCTCTGCGTCCGGCAACGCAAAGTCGATGATGCCGTCGAGCTCGAGATCACCGTTCTCCGGTCGCGGAGGTCGACCCGACGCCGAGGCGACAAGCCCCAGTCTCAACTCGGCGCCGCTCACCGGCAGACCGGTCTCTTTGTTGACTAGACGCACCTCGCACGTTCGAAGCGGCTTGAGGTTCAGCTCAACGACGTCGGTGCTGGGCAGGGTCGTGTACGCACAAGCACCGTGAGCGCTGTCGACCGCCGTCACCTGAATGCGGCCGGGGGGCAAGCCGTCGAGCAGAGTGAGACCCGCCGCGTTGCATTGGGTCGACGCAACCGGAATCCACCCCCACCAGCCCCAAAGTTCTCCGGTCTGGAGCAAGTGCACTTGGACGGCGACGGAAGCAGGCGCTCCGACCACGCGGACTTCAAGGGCGTGTGCTGGTCGGAGCACGATGTCTCGCCAGTCCTCGTCGCGCGGTCCCTCAACTCTCCACGGACCACTTCCTCGCTCGAACTTCGGGGTCAACGCGCTGCGGTGGATAACTTGACCATCGCTGGACCGAGCGGAGAGCGAGGGCGGAGAGTTCCAGTCCGCCTCGACAGCCACTCCACGCATCTCGAACTTGCCATCCGCCCCGCTCACGGCGCGACCGAGCACACGTTCGCCGTGCTTCAACTCCACCGTCGCGTCAGCGACGGGCGCACCTTGTTCGTCGACCACGCGGCCGTAGCCGAGCGCAACTTCGTCCGACGCCGCGGTGGCCACCGGCTCACTCTTGAGCGCGACCACGCGCTCGGTGCTCGCGGACGGCGAGCACGCGAGCGAGGTCCACAGCATCAGCAGCGCTGCGAGCGCCTGCAGTCCGATTCGTCGCACGTTGATTCTTCCGTCGAGCGCGCTGGGCCGCGATGCAAGGGCCGCACGAAGCACGCCGACGGGCTCAGGTTAGCGAGGTCGCGAGGATCTGCGTCGACGGCGCGAAACGAGATAAATCGACTCGCTCCGCACAATCGAGCGCGTCACGGACCGCGCGTGCGGACTCGCTACGAACATCGAGCGCAAGCGCACAGCGAAGCGCGTTCCGCGGCAGCTCGAGACCGTTCGCCGAGTCGCGCTCGCGCTCAGGGCGTCCAGTCGATCGTCACTTCACCCACGCCGTCGAATTCGAGCTCGCGCGCGGGGCGCGAGTGGTCGCCCATGATCGCGTTCACGCTGACGCTGAAGCGGCCCGCGCACAGTCCGCGCAAGACGACCTCGGACTCGCCGTTCGAGTTCACGCTGCGCCAGAACTTGGGCTCGCTGGAGTGCATCGCGCTCACGAACAGGCGTGGCGGCGACGCGCCGTCGGGCGTGAGCACGCGAACGCGCAGCGAAGAGCCGTGCGTGAACTGGAGCGGCTCGAGCGCGGCGCCACCATCGTCGATTCGAACGCGTTCGAGGCGCAGCGGCGCCCAGTCGTCGCCTGCGTCGACCCACAGGTCCCACGTTCCTGGCGTGAGCTCGCCGCTGCGTGCGACGCCGTCGATCACAGCGGCGTGCAGCCAGCGCGTCGGCCCACTCTCCGCGCCCGCTTCGAACGCCGCGATGCGCAGGTGGCTGCGCGCGAGCAGTTCGGCGTTCGCGATGGGCAGGCGCAGTTCGCGGCCGGCGATGAGCTCGAGTTCGACATCCTCGCGACCGTTGCGCGTGCGGAGCACGCTCGCAGCGCTCGGTGCGAGCCAGGGATGCCACGGACGCACGACAACTTCGCGATCGCCCGGCACACGCACTTCGAAGCCGCCGTCGGCGTCGACCGCGGCGCCGGTCGGCGGCGCGTCACCGGGAGCGAGCGCGCGCTGGGGCTTGCGGACCGGCGCGCCGTCGACGACCACGCGCACTTGCGCGAAGTCGATGTCCGGCGGGCCCACGACGCGGCCGCGGATCCATTGCTCGGGGACGATCGAGAGTTCGACTTGCGCGCTGAGCACGGCGCTCGACAGCTCCGCTTCGCTCGAGATCGAACCGCTCACGCGATCGAACACGCGCCAGCGACCGGCGGAAAGTCCGGCGAAACGGAACCCGCCCGCCGGACCATTCGGAACACGCAGGCTGGTCCGCGCGAGCATGCCCTGCGGCGCCGCCCACTCGCTCGACTTGGCGCTGAACTGTTCGAGCGCGAGCTCGACCGGCTCGTCGGTCGCACGGTTCACGCGCACGTGCAGCTCGCCGGTGGAGACGAGTTCGAGCCGAAAACGCGCCGGTGTTCCATCGCGCGTCGGCGTGACCTTGGCCGATGTGCTCGCGAAGCCTGGCGCCGAGAGCGACACGGCCGCGGCTTCGCCGGCTGCGGGCAACACGAGCTCGAAGCGCAGCTCGCCGGTCGCGGCCAGTTCTTCGCGTTGCGGCGGCGAGCAGGTGAACTCGGCCGGCAGCCGCGCCGCGCCGTCGACGCTCACGCTCGCGATGGCTTCGAAGCGTGCGGCGAGCGTGAACTCCACGCGCCCGTCGCCCTCGCGCAGGTCCGCCGAACCCGCGAGGATCGCGCGCTGCGGCTCGAGCGGGTCGTGGACGTACACATCGGCGAGCTGCGGGTAGAGCCCCTCGAGCCGCGCGAAGCCCGCAGCGTTCGTCCGCACGAAATCGCCGAGCGGATTGTTGCCTTGGTTGCGCGCCTGGACGGTCACGCCTTCCACCAGCGCGCCCGCCGCGGAGCGCACCGTCACGTCGATAGCGCGCGGCCGCTCGAAGTGCGTTGTGCGCCCGAGATCGGATTCCTCGCTCACGTACAGCGCCGCGAGCGAGCCGTCAGGAGCGCGGCCCAAGTAGTTTCCGGCGAAGCTGAGATTCTCGACGACCAGCTCCGCTCCGCGCATCCTCCCGCGCGCGACCACGCCGAAGTCGCCGCCCAGGTGCATGCCCGGCGCGAAGCGCAGTTCGACTTCGGCGCTTTCCGGCGGCGGAGGCACGGTCTTGGTCTCGATCGGCCAACGCACGGTCCGCGCGCCGACGGGCTGCAGCTCGAGGCGTGTGACGCCGTCCAACTTCAGCGCGAGCGAAGTGCGGCTGCGAAGTCCCGGAGGTCCGGGCGCGTCGAGGTAGCCCTTGGCGCGAGCGCTGAGCTCATAACGCGCCCCCGCGCGCAGCCCGTCGAGTCGCGCGAAACCGGCGTCGTCCGTGAGCACCGCTGGACGTCGCAGCGGAAAGGTCCCGTAGTACTCCTCGGTCGTGATCTGACGCGACTCGAAGGTCATCGGAATGCGTCGCAGTTCGCTCAGTCCGAGTTCCGCGCCCGCGATCGGCGCGCCGCTGCGCACGTCGACGACTTCGACCGCGGCAGTCACGGTCGGGGCGAGCACGAGCGCCACGCGCTTGTCGTTCGGCACAAGGGCCTGCGCGAGTCCGACATGCGAGGTCGATGCCGCGTCGACGCGCACGAGTCCGGACGGAAGGTCGTGCAGCTGAACTCGACCGTCGCCGACGAGGGTCGTCGTCGCCAAGAGCAGCGCAGGCGACGCACTGGATGTCGCACGGATCGTCACCTCTCCGTCCGCGCCGGAAACGTCGACCTCGAGCGTGTGGACGGGCAGCAGCACGATCACGCCGCAGTCCTCGCCGCGTGCGTCGCGCGAACGAGGCACATAGCGAGGCAGTCGTTCGGGGCCCAGCGTGACCACGCGCCGTGCGAGCGTTCCATCGGCGGCGCGTGCGACCACCATGCTCGAAATCGGTTCCACGAGCGGCGCGCCGCGCAACGCGAACTCGCCGCGCTCCGAGCTCACGCCGCGTGCGTGCACGCGGCCGTCGATGTGCAGCTCGATCTCAACGGCTGCTGCGGGCAAACGCAGCGCGTCGACCACGCGTCCGAAGGCGAGTCCGACGTCTTCCGCTGCATGCGAGCGTGCGCTCTCCGGTTGTGGAGCGGCAGCTTGCGCTTCTTCGCGTGCCGTGTCGGTCTCAGAAGTGGCCGCAGCTTCGAGTGCGCTGTCGTTGCGCTCCTTCGCCGAGTTCGGCGGCGGTGCAACCGGGCCAACTTCGCGCCGCTCCTCGCCCGTCCTCAGCCACAGCACAGCGCCAAGCGCAGCCAACACGACGAGCGCCAAAACGAGGACTCTATTCATGGGCTTCTCCGTGGGACTTCTCAGCGGCGGCACAGCGCGCCAACCCGGCTCGGAGCGTAGCGCGCCGCAGAAAAAACTCGCGCGCCGCGAGTAACCGCTCGCGACCGCGCGCATCGGACAGCCGTTCCCGCCCGCGTTTCGACTCTCCCCACGGATCCCCGATGAACCTCCGCGCTGTCCTTTTCACCCTCGTCTCCGTCCTCTTGCTCAGTCTTCCGAGCTGGGCCCAGTCCCCCGTGAACGTCGCCGGCGCGAGCAACATCGCCGTGGGCGGCTTCGACGCCGTGGCGCTGTTCGAAGGCAAGAAGCCGCTCGACGGCGAGCCGAGCCTGCGCGTGCAGCACGACGGCGCGACGTACTTGTTCGCGAACCAAGCCAACAAAGCAGCTTTCGAGAAGTCGCCCGAGAAGTACGCGCCGCAATTTGGCGGCTACTGCGCGTTCGGCGTGTCGCTCGGCGTGTTGCTCCCGGTCGACATCGACACTGCGGTGGTCGTCGACGGCAAGTTGTACCTCAACCTCAATCCGCAGATCGCCAAGCAGTTTGCGAAGGACACCAAGGGCGTGCTCGCGAAGGCGCAAGCTGAGTGGACGAAGCTCGCCGCTGCGCCGCGTGAAGGCAAGTTGCCCAAGCTCGTCAACGTCTCGGGGCCCGCGAACATCGCCGTCGGCGGCTATGACGTCGTCGCGTTCTTCACGGCGAAGAAGGCCACTGCGGGCGACCCGGCGATCGCGCTCGAGCACGCTGGCGCGACGTACTTCTTCTCCAGCGAAGCGAACAAGAAGGCCTTCGAGAAGGCGCCCGAGAAGTACCTGCCGCAGTACGGGGGTTACTGCGCCGTCGGCATGGCGTTCGGCGCGCTGTTCCCCGTCGAAGTCGACACTTGGGTGGTCGAGAACGGCAAGCTGTACCTCAACAAGAGCGCAAGCGTCGCGCAGATGTTCACGCAGGACCGCGCGGGTTGGCTCGCGAAGGCCGACGCGAAGTGGCGCGAGATGCAGGCGGCCGCGAAGGACGTCAAGTAGCGTTCGTCTGGTTGCTGAAAACAACGAGCGCCGCGATCGCGGACTGCGCATGTCGCAGACCGCGCTCGCGGCGCTCGCGTTCGTGGAATGCGCCGCTACTGCACGACCACCGACACCGACGAGCTCAGGTTCGTCGTGCCGCCGCCCGTGGTGTCGCGGTACCAGACCTGGAAACGCCACGTGTCGCCGATCTGAGCGGCCTGCGGTCCCAGCGGCGTGGGCATCGCGGTGAGGTCGATGCGGTACGCGGCGAGGCCCGCGCTACTGGACGTGACTGGCGCGCTGCGACCGATCGGCGCGGCGAGGCACAACGTTCCTTGTCCGCCGGCGAACGGCGCGACGAAGCCCGCGTTGCGCGAGATGGCGCACAGCGTGGCCACGTTGGGCGGCAGGTTGCTCGCGAACGGAACGAGTGCGTTCGCGCTCAAGCTCGCGCTGCCAGCGAGGCGCAACACAGCGGGCGCGCCCGTCGAGTTGGGCTGACCGGCGCAGCCTTGAGTTCCGACGGCGCCGCGCGAGAGGCGTCGCACGGCGCCACCGGCGCCTGCCGTCGAGATGGCGATCTCGTTGAAGGGCAGCGGCGTGGCCGCGTTCACGGCGCCGGCCGCTGCTTGGCTCCAGAGGACTTGCCCGGTGGTGCTGTAGCGGACCGTGCCGACGAGTGCGGGCGAGAAGTTCCAGTCGTCCTTGACCCAGGTGTACAAGCCGCCCAGGGGGGAGGTTGCCGCCGCGTAGAAGGCGCTCTCACCGCTGAGCGACCCGCTCAAGTACAGATTGGTCATCACGCCCTGAAGGGTTCTACGACTCAAGTGCGCGCCGGTGCTGTTCCCCGGGTACCACCGGCCGCCCGTGAAGATCGAACCGTCCGAGGCTTGGTAAGCCCATAGGTGCTCGCCGAACTGCTGTCCCGAGAGCGCGCTGGTCTGGACTACCCCTGCGGACGTCAGGGAGAACCAAGCCTGTCGCGGATACGGATCCAGCCAGTCGAGAGACCAGCCGTACGCGCGTATCTCGCCCTGCGTGGTTGAGACCACGGCGTTGGCGCCGACATAGACCGACGAACTCTCCATCCGTCGCACCCACAGCTCCACCCCGTTTGCGTCGTGACGCGCGACGAACGCCGCGGGAAACGTCCCGGGCGTGCTCGGCGTGCCGTAGCCACCCCACGAGTTTCCTGCGACGACGTAGCCCCCGCTCGGGTGTGCGGCGATCGCGAAAGCCTCGTCGCTGCTCGGACCGCCGTATTGAGTCGTGGCGATCGGGACGCCGCTCGGGGAGAAGCGCGAAACGAAGTAATCGCCGCCGGATGCCCCGGGGCTCGCCCCATCGTGCACAAGCGCGACGACGTCGCCGTTCGTGAGCACGGCGACGCCCTCCACGCGCGCGGCGGCCAGCGCGGGGATCGGCAGTGGCGTGCTCCAGCGCAGTTGTCCGAGCGCATCCAGCGCACGCACTTCGCCGCTCGCGGCGCCGCTGCTCGCGATGATCACCCCGCCGTCGGTTGTCACCGCGAGTTCCCTGCCGACGCCCACGAGCGCGCCTTGGTGGCTCCACACCGGCCAGAACTCGATTTGCGCCAACGCCGCGGGGGCGGCCCACGTGAACAGCGCTGCTGCGAACAACGCACGTCGAAGACCCATACTCTCACCTCTCGATCGCGTTCGAAGGAACTCCGCCGTCACCAGCCTAGGCGGAGTTCCGCGAAGTCGCTATGTGCGAGCACTTGCCGAGGCCGCGAGCGCAGGAGCGGGAATGTGCTCGCACACCGACCCTGCGAATGTCGTGGCCGGCGAAGTTCAGCGTTACTGTTCTTCGGACTTCCACGCGTCGTCGCCGGTGAGCGGTACGCCAACAGACGCCGCCCGAGCCCGACGGCGCGGTCCGCCGCATTCTGCGCCCGAATCGACCAGACTCGCATCCGCGAGCAACGACCCGACATGCAGCTGAAACTTCGCAACGCGCCTCGTCACTCGAAGAAGCTGGTCGCCTTCGGGTTGATCGCCGCCGTCATCGTCGGCTGGTCGGCGTACCGCCACCTGCGCGCGCCGGGCGTGGTGCGCTGTTTGGTTGTGCTCCAAACGGACTTGCTCGACACGCTCGCCCACGCGCCGGTTGAGCTTGCACAGGAAGGTGAGGACGCAACGGGCGTGCGTTGGAGTCGCACGCGCGCCGACGGCGCGACGAAATCTGTGGCTCTCGAGGGCGACGGTTCGGTGGACCTGATCGTGCCGCCGGTTTCGCTCCCGATGGGACGCACGCTGGGTCAGCGCTTCGAGGTGCAGCTGCCCCGCGGCGCGCTCGACGAAGCGAGTGCACGTTGTCACGTTGCGCTGACGCTCGTTGCGCCCGTGGCGTGGCCGGTGGACCTCACGGGGCTCGACGCGACGTATCCCGAGCCCTACCACGACCGCTGGATGCTCTGGGCCCGCTATCCGGAGTGGACCAGCGACAAGAAGCTGCACGTGGCGTATGTCGGGTCGGACTTGGCGCTTCGTGGCGCCCTGGCCTACCTCACCGGCGACACCGATGACGCTTGCGTTGCGTCCGAACCGACGTTGTTCGACTACGCGAAGTTCGGCGCGCATGTCGTGGGGCTGGTCGATGGGTTTGTCTATGGGAAGGCGCCGCTGTCGCCTGCGCTGGTCCTGTTCGCCGACGAGAGCCTCGAACTGCAGCGCCACGGACTGACGTTTTCCGTGGATTTGGGGCGCTATCGCAGCGAAGACGAGTCCGATGTGCACGTCCTGACGATTCCGGATCGTTCCGACGATCACGCGGCTGTCGAGGCGCGTTGGGTGGGTCGCGACGAGCGTTTCGCGCACGTGGAATTGCGTGGCGTGCTCCCTGCCGGTGTGACGATTGTCCGCTTGGGCGAGCGCTCAGGTGCTTCGCGCGCCGAGCGCGACCGTTCGCTTCCAGTTGCGCCTGCGGAGTCTCTCAACGCCTTCGATCCTGTCGTCATCGTCCCGCCCGGACGATTCGAGCCCGAGAGTTTGACCTCGCGCTTCGACCTTGCCGAGGAACTGTCAACTCCCGCGGTTCGCAGTGGCGCTCCGGTGCTTGTGCACATCGGGGACTGGACGTTCCCCTCGCCCGCCATCGTGCGCGCTGGCTCTGAGTACTCCTTAGAAGACTTCATGACACGAGTTGGTTACCCCAACGTCGTCTTGGAGGACTCTTCCTACGAGAAAGAACAAGTCGACATAACTCGGATCTCGCGCGTCGCCCTCTTCCGTCGGTCCGCAAGTCCGGAAGTCTTCGACGGCACGGTTCGTGTGTGGTCCGCCATGTTTCAGTTCCAGAAGCGGATCGAGTGGAGTCTGTCGGGGGAGTCTCGCGCGAGCGCGGGGGAAGACCGGCCGCGAAGCAGCGAGTACGGCCCGCCCGTGGTGCGGCGAGTTCGCACCGTGGAGCTCATCGAGGGCGCTGCCGTCCGCGCCAGCAACTGCGACGGACCACCGCCCGAGGAAGATTGAGCGGCGGTCCGCCACTTCGCGGCCGCCGAACGAAGCTTCTCAGGGCTTGGCCAGCGCCGCGCGAGCCGGCGCCGAGGGCGTGCGGAAGCGGTGGTGGTGCTGGATGCGCTTGACCAGGTACTCGCCCTCGTGGAGCGCGCCGAGCGCTTGCACGAGCGCTGAGATGCCGGCGCGCGTGGTGATGCAGGGGATGCCGCCCATGATCGCGGCCGAGCGGATCTGCTTGTCGTCGTGGCGCGTCTGCTTGCCCAGCGGAGTGTTGAGCACCAGCGCGATCTCGCGGTTCTTGATGCGGTCGACGATGTGCGGGCGGCCTTCGTGCACCTTGTTGACGCGCTCGGCCTTGATGCCGGCGTTCTTGAGCGCGTTGTACGTGCCCTCGGTCGCGAGCAGCTCGTAACCCATCTGCGCGAGCAGGCGCGCGTCGGAGATGATCGCGCGCTTGTCGGCGTTCTTGACCGACAAGAACACCTTGCCGCGGCGGGGGAGCTTCATGCCGGCGGCCTCGAAGGCCTTGGCGAAGGCGAAGCCGAGCTTGTCGTCGATGCCCATGACCTCGCCGGTCGAGCGCATCTCGGGGCCCAGCAGCATGTCGGCGCCGGGGAATTTGTTGAACGGGAAGACCGGCGCCTTGACCGAGTAGTACGGCGGCACGATCTCTTCGGTGAAGCCCAGCTCCTTGAGCGTCATGCCGCACATCACCTTGGCGGCGAGCTTGGCGAGCGGCGCGCCAATGGCCTTGGAGACGAACGGCACGGTGCGCGAGGCGCGCGGATTGACCTCGAGCACGTAGACCTTCTCGCCCTTGACCGCGAACTGCACGTTCATGAGGCCGATCACGCGCAACTCGAGCGCCATGGCCTTGGTGATGCGCTGGATCTCGGTGAGCAGGTGCCGATCGAGCGTGTGCGGCGGCAGCACGCAGGTCGAATCGCCCGAGTGGATGCCCGCCTCTTCGATGTGCTCCATCACGCCGCCGATCACGACGGTGTCGCCGTCGCTGATGCAGTCGACGTCGACCTCGATCGCGTCCTCGAGGAACTTGTCCACGAGCACCGGCCGGTCGGGCGAGGCCTGCACGGCGTTCTGCATGTAGTGATCGAGCGAGTCGTCGTCGTAGACGATCTCCATCGCGCGGCCGCCGAGCACGTAGCTGGGCCGCACGAGCACCGGATAGCCGATGCGGCGCGCGATCGCGAAGGCTTCGCCCGCGTTCGTGGCGAGGCCGTTCTCGGGCTGGTTGATGCCGAGCTTGACGAGCATCTCCGAGAACAGCTTGCGGTCCTCGGCGCGGTCGATCGACTCGACGCTCGTGCCGATCAGCGGCGCGCCCGCGCGGTGCAGGCCGCTCGCGAGGTTGAGCGGCGTCTGTCCGCCGAATTGCACGATCACGCCCTTGGGTTTGGTCGCGCCGAGCACCGCCATCACGTCCTCGTGCGTGAGCGGCTCGAAGAACAGGTGATCGCTCGTGTCGTAGTCGGTCGAAACCGTCTCCGGGTTCGAGTTGACCATGATCGCTTCGTAGCCGATCTCGCGCACCGCGAAGGCCGCGTGGACGCAGCAGTAGTCGAACTCGATGCCTTGTCCGATGCGGTTGGGGCCGCCGCCGAGGATCGCGATCTTCTCGCCCTTGCTGGGGCGCACTTCGTTTTCGCTCTCCCAGGTCGAGTAGTAGTACGGCGTCGAAGCCTCGAACTCGGCCGCGCACGTGTCGACCAGGCGGTAGGTCGGCGTGATGCCGAACTCTTCGCGTTGCGCCGCGACGGCTTCCGGCGTCGCGCCCACGGCCAGCGCGATCTGGCGATCGCTGTAGCCGAACTGCTTGGCCTTGAGCAGCAGTTCCTTGCTCAGCAGCGCGCCCGAGAGTTCGCGCTCGAAGTCGCACAACTCGCGGATGTTCTCGAGGAACCACGGGTCGATGTTCGTGGCCTCGTGGATCTCGTCCGTGCTCCATCCGGCGCGGTACGCGGCGCGCAGCGCGGTGATGCGGCCCGCGTTCGGCGTGCGCAGCGTGCGCGTCAACGCCTCGTGGTCCTGCGTCAGCGGGTCGGCCGGGTCGCGCGGATCCAGGCCCAAGCCGGGCCGCCCGGTCTCGAGGCCGCGCAGCGCCTTTTGCAGCGCCTCCTTGAACGTGCGGCCGATCGCCATCGTCTCGCCGACCGACTTCATCTGCGTCGTCAACGTCGTGTCGGCGCCTTTGAACTTCTCGAAGGCGAAGCGCGGGATCTTGACCACGCAGTAGTCGATCGTCGGCTCGAAACAGGCCGGCGTCTTCTTGGTGATGTCGTTGAGCAGCTCGTCGAGCGTGTAACCCACCGCGAGCTTGGCCGCGAACTTCGCGATCGGGAAGCCGGTCGCCTTGGAAGCGAGCGCCGAGCTGCGCGACACGCGCGGGTTCATCTCGATCACGATCATGCGCCCGTCGTCGGGGTTGATCGCGAACTGCACGTTCGAACCGCCGCACTCGATCCCGATCTCGCGCATGATGCGGATCGAGGCGTTGCGCATGTCCTGGTACTCGCGGTCGGTGAGCGTCTGCGTCGGCGCGACGGTGATCGAGTCGCCGGTGTGCACGCCCATCGGATCGAGGTTCTCGATGCTGCAGACGATGACGACGTTGTCCTTCACGTCGCGCATCACCTCCATCTCGTATTCCTTCCAGCCGACCAGCGATTCCTCGACCAGGATTTCGCTGTTCATCGAGAGCGACAGGCCGCGCGCAGCGATCTCTTCGAACTCTTCGACGTTGTAGGCGATGCCGCCGCCCGAGCCGCCCATCGTGAAGCCGGGCCGGATGACGCACGGCAAGCCGATCTCGCCCAGCACGCGGCGCGCGTCGTCCATGTTGTGCGCGACGCCGCTGCGGGCGCACTTGAGGCCGCAGCGCACCATCGCGGAGCGGAACATGTCGCGGTCCTCGGCCTTGCGGATGACGTCCGCGCGCGCGCCGATCATCTCGACGCCCAGGCGGTCGAGCACGCCCTGGTCGAACAGCGCCAAGCCCGTGTTCAGGCCCGTTTGGCCGCCCATCGTCGGCAGGATCGCGTCGGGCCGCTCGACCTCGAGGATCTTGGTGAGCGCGCTGACCGTGATCGGCTCGATGTAGGTCGCATCGGCCGTCTCCGGGTCGGTCATGATCGTCGCCGGATTCGAGTTGACGAGGATGACTCGGTAACCCTCCTCCCTCAGCGCCTTGCAGGCCTGGGTTCCGGAGTAGTCGAACTCGCAGGCTTGGCCGATGACGATCGGCCCGCTTCCAATGATCAGGATCGACTCGAGGTCGTCGCGGCGCGGCATGTGGGGCTGGTGGGGAAAGGGCTGCGCGTCAGGGAACCAGCTCCGGCGCTTTTGTCAGGCAGCCCCGAAGCTGGCGGATTGAAACAAAACCGCTCCGCGCTGTCGATTGCCGATGGCCCGTGTGAAGCGCGCCGCCGCTGCGCCAGCACTCGGAAATGCGTTCCGCGCTACGGATTGGGGCGGTCGCTGGCCGATCAACTCGCTCCGTCGGGCCGCCACCACGCCTCGTTCGCCGCCGCCATGCCGATCCTCACCTTCCCGCTCGCCCTGGTGTTCTCCACTTGCTTCGTCGTCGGGTGCCTCGTCACGTGGGCGCTCCAGGAGCGCCGCCGCCGGCAGGAGCGCGACGAACTCGAGCGCCAGATGACGCGCGCGCTGCAGACGCGCTACGAGGTCTACGAGGGGCTCGAGCAGACGGTCGTCAAGTTGGTGACGAAGTTCGATGCGATGGAGAACGAGTTCAAGCAGCGCTTGATGCAGGCCGGTGCGCCGCAGCGGCCGATGGCGAGCGCGGTCGAGCAGCCCGAGCGCGGTTTGCGCGTGCGCAGCTCCAACCCGGAGCTGTGGGACATCGAGCGCGAGCACCATCGCGTGACGAGTGAGCAACTCGCGGAAATCGCGCGGCGCAGCACGCGCATCACCGAGCTCATGGAGCAGGTCCAGGCGCTGGAGCCGGCCAAGAACAAGCTCGAAAGCGAGCTGACCGGTCTGCGCCACCGCTTCGACAACGCGGTCGCGAACGCCGCCGAGTTCGAGCAGGCCGCCAATGCGAAGGTCGGTCGACTCGAGGCGCGCGTCGGCGAGTTGGAACCGCTCGCCTCGTTGCTCGAGTTGGCGCAACGCGACCTCGAACGCGCCCGCGCGGAGCATGCGCAGCTCGACAACGCGGCGCGCGAGCGCGCGGAGCAGTACGAAACCCGCCTGCGCGAACTCGAGCCGTTGGTCGAGCGCGTGGCGCAGCTCGAAGGCGTCGTGCAGCGCCGCGATGCGGAGTTGGGCGAGCAGCGCCAGCGCGTTGCGCAGCTCGAGCCGCTCGCCGTGCGCAGCGCCGAGCTCGAAACGCTCGTCAGCGAACGCGACAGCGAAGTCGGCGACCAGAAGCTGCGCATCCTCGAGCTCGAAGGTGAGTTCGCGGGCGCGAAGCTCGCGCTCGACAAGCAGCGCGCGCGCGCCGTCGAGCTCGAAAACCGGGCCAAAGCGCTGGAGCAGGAGCTCGCCGGCGCCAACGCGCAGGCTGCGGCCGCGCGCGGGGCGCAGGAGAGCGCTCGCGGAGAGCTCGAGACGCTCAAGAAGGACCTGTCGCTCGCCAACCAGCGCTGCGAGGTCTACACCGCCGACCTGGCCAAGGCGCGCGCGTCGCTCGACGAGGCGCGGGCGCAGGCCGTCGGCGCGACCAAGCGCCTCGACGAAGTGCAGCTGCGCGTCGTCGAACTCGAGGGCGAGTTCGGCCGCGTGCAGGGCGAGCTGCAGGCTCAGCAGGCGCGCGCGGAGCAAGCGGGGCGCGAGCTGCGCGAGCAACTCGGCGCGACGCAGGCGCGCGCGCAGTCGAGCGAGACGCAGCTCGAGCAGCTGCGTGCGACGCACGCCACGCAGTCCACGCAGGCGAACGAACGCATCCAGACGCTCTCCAAGGAACTGGAGCAGGCGCGCGGCGAGCTGACCTTGCACCGCGCGAAACTCGCGGCGCACTCCAGCCACGTGGTCGAGGCCTGGTCGGTGCTGAGCGAGCTCAAGCCGATGCTCGAGACGCTCGAGCAGAAGCTCAAGGAGTCGGACGAGCCGAACGCGGCGCTGCCCAACAAGGCGGAGTCCAACGCCTCGGCCAAGTCGAACTGACCGCGACGCGCTCGATCAGGAGCCCGTCTTCGGGCTCGAGCGCATCCTCCGCGCGCGCCGGGCTCGAGCACGGCGCGCGCGGCCTTGTTTTGCGGCCGGTGCGCAGACCGCGAGCACCAACTCCGGCGCCGCCGCGACGCGCAGCTCGAGTTTGCCCGCGCGCACCGGCAGCACGAAACGCGGCTCGGCGCGGACGGACTTCTTGTCGCTGCGCATCGCTGTCGCGAGCTCGCGCGGTGCGAGCGGGTGGCCGAACTCCGCGCGCAGCTCGTCGAGCGAGGCCGGCAAGCTCAGCGCGCTCGCCAAGGCTCGCACGCGCGCGGGGAGCGCGGCGTCCGCAAGCACGCCGCTGCGCGCCGCGAGTTCGAGTGCGAGCGCAAGTCCGGCGGCCACCGCGATCCCGTGCGGAAGCGCGCCGTAGCCGGCGACGTGTTCGATGGCGTGCGCGAAGGTGTGCCCGAGGTTGAGCGCGCGCCGCGGCCCGCGTTCGTGCGGATCGCGGGCCACGATGCGCGCCTTGAGTTCGACGCAGCGCGCGACGAGCTCCACGAGCGCCGCTTCGTCGCGCGCCACGAGTCGCGCCGCGTCGCGCTCGAGCTGGGCGAGGAAACGCTCGCCACCGATCAGAGCAGACTTCAGGGCCTCGCCGAGGCCCGAGCGGAACTCCGCCTCGGGCAAGCTCGCAATCCAGCGCGGATCGGCGTACACCGCGCTCGGTTGGCGGATCACGCCGACCAGATTCTTGCCTTGCTCGAGGTTGATCGCGGTCTTGCCGCCGACGGACGCGTCGACCATCGCCAGCAGTGTGGTGGGGCAGTACACCGCGTCGACGCCGCGCAGGTAGAGCGCGGCCGCGAGGCCGCCGAGGTCGAGCGCGGCGCCGCCGCCGACCACGAACAGCCGCGTGGAGCGGTCGCGCGCCTCGTCGGCGAGCGCGGCGAGCACGCTGGCGAGCGAGGCCCAGTCCTTGGCCTCTTCGCCGGGCGCCAGCGCGATGGTTGTGGTGGCGTGGAGCTCCGCCACGCCGGCCGGCACGCCGCTGTCGCGCAGCACGACGTCCGTCGGCCGCAGCTCGCGCGCCGCGCGTTCGAGCGCGCCGACGCCGATGCACACGTCGTAGGCCGGCTCGACTGCGACGCGGATGCGCAGCAGCTTCGCGCGGACGCGCCGCGTCATTGCGCCGTGGCGCGCGCGTGCTCGCGCCGCGCGCGGCGGCGTGCGACGAGCTCGCTCTGCAACGTCTCGGAGCGCTTCTGGTCGCGGCGCATCAGCAACCAGAACATCACGAGCACGACGAAGAACGTCGAACCCACGACGACCAGGATCGTGTTGAGCGTGCTGTCGGGCGGCGTGCTGTGCGGCGCCATCTCGGCCAGGATGAACAGCGGCGCGATCTGCGTGCCGCGCCCCGCGGATTCGTAGGCGTGGATGCGCAGGAAGAAGCCCTTGGCCGTCATCTCGCCGCTCTCGCGCAGGCCGGGGTTGGGCAGAGGCGAGTCGAAGCGCACCACGCGGTGGATCGTGTTCAGCCACTCGTATCCGCCGAGCCAACCCTCGGTGAGGTGCGTCACGCGCGCGGGATTCTCGCGCTTGGCTTGGCTCCAGATGTCCTGGATCACCACCGGCGGAATGCGCATCGGCATGCCGCGGAAGCGCGCCGGATCGGCCGCGAGCTGCTGCATCGTCGCGCCGTCGAGCAGCGGCGCCTTCGACCAGTCGATCGACTTGGGGTCGAGGTCGCGCGCGTAGGCGATCATCTTCCAGTACACGGCAGGCGTCGGGCGGAAGCCGCCTTCGATGCTGTCGTCCTCGACGTCGAGGAAGTCATCGGGGTTCAGTTGCGTCACGCGGCCGAGCGCGGGGAACGAGCGCACGGCGCGCGGACCGACCACCAGCGGGCCTTCGACCCAGCCGATCTCGCGCACTTCCTGCGCCTGGTTCTTGAGGAAGAAGCCCTCGAGCATCACGAAGTCGCCCGCCCCCAGTTCGATCTCGCCGGCGGTGACGAAGGCGACGAAGCAGTTCGCGCCGTCTTCGAGCGTGACGCGGCCGCGAAAATGGCCGGAAACACCGGGCGAAGCCTCGAATTGGATCAGCTCCTCGATCACGCCGCGCGCGCGCACGATCTTGCCGCGCTGCTCGAGCGAGTTGGCGGCGAACTGCTCGCACACCGCACGGTTGAGCTCGACGCCCGCCATGGGCTCGAAGTGCTGCGAGGTGTACAGCCGCGCGTCGGCGAGGGCCGTGTCCAGCGCGTCGGTTTCGACCACCGAGCGCTCGGCCTGCGTGCTGTCCTTCGCCTGGGTGCGGTACGCCTCCACGCGCAGCGCGGGCAGCGCGATCTGCGAGCGCAGCTGCGCGACTTCTTCCTGCGCTCGTTCCGAGCTCGTGTCGGCGCCCGAGCCGAACTTGATGTACGTCGCGCCGAAGCCGCCGAGGATCACCAGCAGGCCGAGGACGTACGCAAACATGCGCTTGCGCTCGCCGTCGTTGAACAGGCCTGAAGGCGGCGGTTGTTGGGCGCCGCGCGAGGAAAGGGGCGACGGGTTGACGTTCGGTTGTTGGAACATGCGCAGGAGCGGACTCAGCGGGTTGCGCCGGCCACGGGGTCTAGTCCCGGGGCGGCGCGCGGGTACCGAAGCTGTGCGGAACGCACGCCGGCGGCGAACACGAACGCACGGAAGAGCCGGTCGTTCGGCCCGCCTTCGGCCGAAAGTTCGGGGTGCCACTGCACGCCGAACGCGAAGGGGTGTTCGGCGCGCTCGATGGCCTCGATCAGGCCCTCGGGGTCGCGGCCGGCGACGCGCCAGCGCGGTCCGACCTCGCGCACGGCCTGGTGGTGGCGCGAAACCACGTCGACACGCTCGACCTCGAGCAGGGTGCGCGTGCGGCTGGCGGCCTCGAGTTCGACCGGGTGGACCACTCCGCCCGAGTGGGGCGCGCAGCCGGGGCGGTCCTCGGGCAGGTGCTGGTGCAGCGCGCCGCCCTCGACGAGCGCGAGCAATTGCATGCCGTAGCAGATGCCCAGGATCGGAAGACCCGCTTCGAGCGCCGCGCGCGCGAGCTCGACGTCGAAGTCCTGCTTGGCCGTCGGAACCGGCTTGGCGGCCGGGTGGGTCGGCCCCAGGCCGAGCCGCTCGGTGTCGAAATCATCGCCGCCGGAGAGCAACAGGCCGTCCACACGCTCGAGCAGGCGGCGCACATCCGCCGGGCCGCCGACCGGCGCGATCACCAGCGGAATGCCGCCGGCCTTGAGCACCGCATCGGCGTAGCGGTTCTTCAGCGCGACGCCCGGGCTCTCCCCGGGCGTCATCTCGCCATTGATCGCGATCAGCGGGCGTCGACCGTGCAGCATGCTCGCGATTCTACGCCTGCCGAGCTCTCCCGCGGCGGCTCAGGCCGTCACCCAGTTCGTCATTGGGCCTTGGTGGTGCTGCACGAGAAGGTCGCGCGCCCCGCGAGGGTCAGCGCCTCCTCGAAGGAGACGCTCTGGTCGTGGATCTCGCCGCTGGAGGTGCGCTTGTCGACCAGTCGGGCGTCGCCCTCGAGTTGGTAGCTGACGAGGCGGCCGCTCGCGAGCTCCCACACCAGCTCGCCCTCGAGATGGAACGTGACGTCGAGGCGCTGCACGGTCTTGAGGGGCTCGTCGCTCGTTTCGTTCTCGCGGAAGGTCTTGAGCTTGCACTCGAGCTTCACGACCGCGTGCTGCGCGCCGCCCTCCTCGCGCGTGCCCTCGAACGTCGCACGGATCTCGCCGCCGAGGTTGTCGTTGAGCTGCTCGTCGTCGTCATCGTCGTCTTGGCTCTCTTTGTCGGACTCGAAGTGCAGCTCGCCGCCCGGGTCGATCACGTGCCGGAAGGCCTTGGGCTCGATGCTCCACGAGTCGCCCTTCTCGAGCTTCGTGCCCGGCAGGAAGGTGCGCAGGTCGGTGTCCTCGAACAGGCCCGCGAGCAGCTTCTCGTCGGCGCCCTCGCCGTCGAACTTCGCGTTGTGGCGCTGCTCCTCGGCGTCCCAGGTGAACACCACCGTCTGGCCCTCGAGCTCGCTCTCCTCCTCGGTCGTCTCCTCTTCGACTTCGCCTTCGGGGCCGGCCTTCTGCGTGCGCGTGCGCTCGAGCGTGTCGAAGCTGCGCGACAGCACCTTGGGCTGACCGTCGCCGCCTTCGCGGTAGTGGTCGGTGTAGACCACACGCGTGGCGCCGTCGATGTCGATCTTCAGGTCGCCCAGTTCGTCGGCGGGCACGTCTTCGCCGTTCACGACGACGCGCATCTCCTCGAGTTTGAGCGACAGGCTGTCGTCGAAGGTCTTGGTGACCTTCTCGCCCACCGGGGTCTTGAAGCGCAGTTCCTCGCGTGCGAGCGGCGCGAGGGCGAGGGCGAGCGAAAGTGCGAAGGACGGAAGACGTTGCATGGGCAGGTGGCTCCTGCGCGGAGCATACCCGCCCATGCACGTGCGCGGGCTTTCAGCGGATGAGGCGGAACACGAACGGATAGCGCCAGCGTTCACCGTCGCTCGCGTGCACGGCGCCGACGATCAGCATGATGATCTGCACGAGCGGCGCGAGCAGCAGCACCGGAATCCCGATCAAGCACAGCGAGAAGGGAATCGCGACGATCTGCCAGAACAGGATGTTGAGCTGCAGGTTGAGCGACTCCTTGCCGTGGAAGTCGATCTCCGGATCGTCGCCGCGTTTCATCAGCCACATGACGAGCGTCGCGATGAGGCCGGCGCAGAAGAACTTCACGCCGAAGTCGAGCAGGCCGATGAGGTGCACGGCGACCGGCCAGGCGCGCGAGCGGCCCGCGGGCGGCGGCAGCGGCGAATCCGGCGGCAGGAAGGGGTTCGGCGGCGGCTCGTGCGGCGGCGGATTCGAGGGCGGCGGCGCGCCGGCGCGAGTCCAACCCGGCGGCGGCGCGTCGTACACGCGGCCGGCGCTCGAGGCGCCGCTCGTCGGCTGGGCCTCGACCTCGATCTTCTTCGGCGCTGCGGCCTCCGAAGGTTGCGCGGGCTGTTCGTGCGGGGGCGGCTGCGGGTTGGAGCTGTCGTTCGACATGGCGAAGGCGCCCTACAGGCTCACGCCGCGGCGAGTTACTGCTCCGTGACTCGCTGTTTCGCGCCGCTGCGTAGGTTCACTCATGCGTGAGGGAACGAGCCTTGCGCAACGAGATCAACCATGAGCGCCAACCAACGCAACATCGTCGGCGGGGTCTTTCGCTGGCTGTCGGTCGTGCTCGCCGCAGGGATCGGCGCGTACCTGGTCGTCAACGCACAACGGCGCGCGAATTCGAACGCGCACGAGTCCGCGCCGGCGCCGGAGGGCGCGGAGCCGTTGAACGCGCTGCCCGCGGACGCGACGGCCGAGTCGGGGGCGAGCGAACTCACGCCCGAACAGATCCTTCTGTTCTCGTCGAAGTCGGCGGCAATCGAACCCGTACCCGGAGAGGGCGCTGCAGCGCCGACGTTCCTGCATTCCTCGAAGGATCCGCACCTCTCGGCCGAAGCGTTGGGCCCGATTCCGCTCGCGCATGACGTGCCGCCGACCTTCCTGCCGTCGTCGAAGGTGCTGAATTCCGAGGCGCTTCGCAGCGTGCCGACGAGTCCGCCGGTGGGGGCCGAGGACGGCCTGCTGTTCGGTTCGAAGTCCGGGGTGATCCTTCCGCCGGTGGTTGCGCCCGCTCCGACCACGCCCCTTCTCGGCAGTTCGAAGCGCCTCGAGCCGTTGACGAGCCAACCGAGCGGCGCGAAGCCGGCGCAGAGCGCGCCGACGGACGCCAAGCCCAAGCAGCCATGAACGAGTTGCGCGACTGTGGGTTCGCCTTCGCGCTGCTCGCGTTGGCCTTCGCTCCGCTGGAGCGCGCGTTTCCGGCGCGCCGGCAGCACTTCCTGCGCACGCAGTGGTGGCTCGACCTCGCCTTCTTCGTCGGCCAGTACGTGCTGTGGGGCGCGCCGGTCGTCGCGCTGCTCCTGTTCGCCGCGCGCGGCCTCGACCAACTTCCGCTCGCCGGATTGCGCTCGAGCTTCGCGAGCTTGCCCTTCGCGGCGCAGTTCGCAATCGCGATCGCGCTCAGCGACTGCGCGATCTACTGGGCGCATCGCCTGCAGCACTCAAACGCCTTCCTGTGGCGCTTCCACCGCGTGCACCACACCTCGCCCGCGCTCGACTGGCTCGCCGCGCACCGCGAGCACCCGCTCGACAACCTCTACACGCGCGCCGTCGAGAACCTGCCGCTGCTCGCGCTCGGCTTTCCGCTGCACACGATCGCCGGATTCGCCGTGTTTCGCGGCGTGTGGGCGCTCTACATCCACTCCAACGTCGCGCTCACGCCCGGGCCGCTCCGCTACCTGCTCGGCGCGCCGCGTCTGCACCACTGGCACCACGAGGCCGAGCTCGGCGGCCGCGTGAACTTCGCCAACCTGAGCCCGTTGATGGACCTCGCCTTCGGCACGTACCACGACCCGCGCTGCTTTCCGCAGCGCTACGGCCTCGTCGACAACCCGCCGCGCAACTACGTGCAGCACATGCTCGAACCGCTGCTGCCCGAGCGCCGCGAGACCGAGGTGAGCAGCGTCGAACTGCGGCCGACGCGCTGAGGCCGCGCCGCGCAGGCGACTGCGGAAAGCGCTGCCTCAGCTCAGCGAGCGCGCTGCGCCGGCCGTGTCGACCATCTGTTGGAAGCGCGCGACCTTGCCGCTCCGCAGCCACCAGGTGTGCGCGAACTGCACGTCGAGCTTCTTGCCCGTCTTGGTGCTGACGCCCGTGTAGCGACCGAAGGCGATCACGACCTCGGGGCCGCCGACGATCTCGCGCGGCTGCGCCTTGAAGTCGCTCCAGGTCGCCACCACGCGCGCGAACACGCCTTCGACGATCGCCTGCGGTCCGACGTACGGATTGCGGTCGCTCAGCACGAAACCTTCGGCTTCGTTCCACACGACGTCGCCGTGCAAGTGCGCGAGGAATCCCGGCACATCGCCGGCGGCGAACAGGTCGTAGAGCTTGCGGACGACGTCGATGCTGGCGGTCATGGGTTGTGTCTTTGGGAGCTGGTGGTGGGCGCGGTGGGGGAGCGCAGTCACTTTTGCACGCGGGTCGCGCCGTGTCCGTGGCGCAGCAACTCAGTGCCGCGTCATCAGCGCGACCCCGATCATGCGGTAGAGCAAACGGGCGCCGACCATCGCATCCCAGCTGTCTTCGTCGTCGCCGGCCGCGCCGGGATTGACCTCGTTGAGGTCGAGGCCGACCACGCGCTTGCCGGCGCGCGAGAGCTCCTCGAGCCACAACATCGCGTCGGCCCACGAGAGTCCGCCGGGCACCGGCGTGCCGGTGTTCGGGCACAGCGCCGGGTCGAGGCCGTCGATGTCGAAGGACACGTAGACGTTCTGCGGGAGCTGGGAGAGGTGCTCGCGCACGACGAGCAGAGTGCGTTCGCCGCCCGAGAGCCGCGCGTGCTGCCAGTCGCGGTCGTAGAGCGTGACGATGCGGCCGTTCGAGCCGCGCGAGAGTTCGTACTCGTCCTCGGAGAAGTCGCGGATGCCGACCTGGACG
Organism: Planctomycetota bacterium; assembly: GCA_016795325.1. Classification (GTDB taxonomy): domain Bacteria; phylum Planctomycetota; class UBA1135; order UBA1135; genus WYBT01. Next base: position 8,249 of record JAEUHY010000042.1, on the reverse strand, counting down.
AGGCGCGCGACCTTGGGGAGGCGGCGCGTGACGTTCTCCATGATCGAGGCGTGCGACCACTCGAAGCCCTCGTAGGCGACGCGCAGGTCGGCGTGGGCGTCGAAGTGCAGGACGCCCAGGCCCGGGTAGCGCTCGGCGCAGGCGGCGATCGCGCCGAAGGGCGTCGCGTGGTCGCCGCCGACGAGCACCGGCAGCACGCCGCGCTCGAGCGTGGCGCGCGTCGCCTGGCGGACGAGCTCGTTCAGCTCGGCGCCGATCGCGTTCACGCGGGCCAGGTCGGCGCGCAGGTGCGGCGCGGCGTCGAGGTCGCCCCCGGCGGCGATGATCCCGTCGGCGAGGTGCGAGGCCTCGCGGTTGAGCTCCAGCGCGCCGCGCGGCGGCTCGGACATCCAGATGCCCGCCTCGTAGGGGCGTCCGGTCACGGCGTCGAACAGGTCGACCTGGCGGCTCGCGCGCAGCAGCGCGTCCGGCCCGCGCCACGCGCCCTTGCGGTAGGAAGCGGTCGCGTCGAACGGGACCGGCAGGACGTGGACGCCGGCGTCGTCGCGCGAGTTAGGAAGTCCGAAAATCCCGCTGCCCGGCTGGGCGGCGGCCGAAGGGTCGAAGTGGGGCATGGGCCGATGATCCGCCCCGCACGAGGTCGGAACAACCGAGCGAGCGCTCTTTGCACGGCCGGAATCGACCGCGGCCGCGTCCCGAGTGCGCTCGGGAGCTCCCGGACCGCGCCAATCAGGTGGTCTAAGGCTGGTCCGAGCAAGCACTTGCGAACCGCGCGCGGTTCGTGCCGCCAGGCGCTTGAGCGACTTTGCTGCAAACGTAAGCTCCGCAGCCCACCACGACATGTAGGGGCTGTCGCGTGGTCCGACCACAATTAGGCAGCCCCTGCCCCCGTGATGAGGTTGTGCGGGCCCCCGTGCGTGTGTGCGACGGACCCCTCCCGTTCCCGACCTGCGAGCGGAATAGCGTTTCGCTTCTGCAACAGGTCGATCCCGTTCCCTTCCCGTTCCGCCGCCACCCGTCCGTTCGCTCATAACGCGGACCAGGAGCAGGTCGCATGGATTCCGCCTCCCCCGTTCAGCCCCGCGCTTCCGAGCGCGACGTCGTCCTCACCCCCCAACCCCGCGACGCGCAGACGCGCGCGAGCGGCGGCCCCGTCGTGCCCGGCGGGGGCGCCGTTCCCGAAACGCGCATGCGCGTGAAGAAGCGCGCCGGCGAGTACGAGCCGGTCGACGTCAACAAGATCGTGCGCGCGGTCTCGCGCTGCTGCGCCGGCTTGTCCGAGGTCGACCCGATGCGCGTCGCGATGCGCACGATCAGCGGGCTCTACGACGGCGCGACGACGCGCGAGCTCGACCAGCTCTCGATCCAGACCTCGGCGTCGCTCATCGCCGAGGAGCCGCAGTACTCGCGCCTCGCCGCGCGCCTCTTGTGCGCCTTCATCGACAAGGAAGTGCGCAACCAGAACATCATGAGCTTCTCGCAGTCGGTGCGCGCCGCCTTCGAGAACGGCCTGATCTCGCAGCAGCTGGCCGACTTCGTCACGGCGCACCACCGCAAGCTCGACCAAGCGATCCAGCCCGAGCGCAACGACCTGTTCGAGTACTTCGGCATCCGCACGGTCTACGACCGCTACCTGCTGGTGAACCCCTCGACGCGCGACGCGCTCGAGACGCCGCAGTACTTCTTCATGCGCGTGGCCTGCGGCCTGTCGCAGTCGCCCAAGGAGGCGATCGAGTTCTACGAGCTGCTGAGCACGCTCGAGTACCTGCCCAGCTCGCCGACGCTGTTCAATTCGGGCTCGACGCGTTCGCAGCTCAGCTCGTGCTACCTGCTCGACTCGCCCGAGGACGACCTCGGCGCGATCTACGAACGCTACGCGGACGTCGCCAAGCTCTCGAAGTACGCCGGAGGCATCGGCCTCTCGTACACGCGCGTGCGCGCCAAGGGCTCGCTCATCCGCGGCACCAACGGGCACTCCAACGGCATCGTGCCGTGGCTGAAGACGCTCGACAGCTCGGTCGCCGCCGTGAACCAGGGCGGCCGCCGCAAGGGCGCCGCCTGCGTGTACCTCGAGTCGTGGCACGCCGACATCGAGGAATTCCTCGAGCTGCGCGACAACACCGGCGACGAAGCGCGCCGCACGCACAACCTCAACCTCGCCAACTGGATCCCCGACCTGTTCATGCGCCGCGTCGAGCAGGACGCGACCTGGTCGCTGTTCGATCCCAAGACCGTGCCGCACTTCACCGACCTGTTCGGTGCGCAGTTCGAGCGCGCGTACCTCGAAGCCGAGGAGAACAAGCAGTACGTGCGGCAGGTCAAGGCGCGCGACCTGTATGCGCGCATGATGCGCACGCTGGCGCAGACCGGAAATGGCTGGATGACGTTCAAGGACGCGTCCAACGAGAAGTGCAACCAGACCGGCGGCGCGGGCCGCACGGTGCACCTCTCGAACCTGTGCACCGAGATCATCGAGGTCACGTCGAAGGACGAGACGGCGGTGTGCAACCTGGGCTCGATCAACCTCGGCAAGCTCGTCGTCGACGGCAAGTTCGACTACGCGCGCCTGGGTGAGATCGTGCGCGTCGCCGTGCGCCGGCTCGACCGCGTGATCGACATCAACTACTACCCCACCGACGCGGCGCGCGTGTCGAACCTCGCCTGGCGCCCGGTGGGCTTGGGCGTGATGGGCCTGCAGGACGTGTTCTTCAAGCTGCGCCTGCCCTTCGACAGCAAGGAAGCGCTCGAGATCAGCTCGAAGATCAGCGAGGAGATCTACTTCCACTCGCTCGCGACCAGCTGCGACCTCGCGCAGGAGCACGGCTTCCACCCCAACTTCCCGAGCACGCGCGCGGCCCAGGGCCAGCTGCAGTTCGATCTGTGGGGCGTGAAGCCCGTCGACGAGAAGCGTTGGGACGACCTCAAGGCGCGCATCGCGGTGCACGGCCTGCGCAACTCGCTGATGATCGCCATCGCGCCCACCGCGACGATCGCTTCGATCGCGGGCTGCTACGAGTGCATCGAGCCGCAGGTGTCGAACCTCTTCAAGCGCGAGACGCTCTCGGGCGACTTCCTGCAGATCAACCGCTACCTCGTGCAGGACCTGAAGGAGCGCGGCATGTGGAACGAAGCCGTGCGCAACGCCATCAAGGCCGCCGAGGGTTCGATCGAGGACCTCGAGTTCATTCCGGCCGACCTGCGCGCGGTCTACCGCACGGCGTGGGAGCTGCCGCAGAAGGCGCTGATCGATCTCGCTGCGGCGCGCGGGCCGTGGATCGACCAGTCGCAGTCGCTCAACCTGTTCATCGAGAACCCGGTCATCGGCAAGTTGTCGTCGATGTACATGTACGCCTGGAAAACCGGCCTCAAGACGACCTATTACCTGCGCTCGCGCCCCGCGACGCGCATCCGTCAGACCACGGTCAGCACCGCGGCCGCCGCCGTGCCCGACAGCGCAGCAGTTGCCTGCTCGCTCGAAAACCCCGAGGCCTGCGAAGCCTGTCAGTGAGCGCGGCGCAGCGCTCACTCCCTTGTGCCGGCGCCTCGGCGTCGGCTCCTCCGTGCCCGAACGCCCTCTGTCCCCAGGAATGATCCCGCCCATGTCCGTGGCCGTCGCCGCCCGTCCGATGATTCTGAACCCCGGGTTCGAGCTCACCCTGCGCCCGATGCGCTACCCGGTGTTCTACGAGATGTACAAGTCCGCCATCCGCAACACGTGGACGGTGGAGGAGGTCGACTTCTCGAGCGACCTGGTCGACCTGCGCAGCCGGCTGCTTCCGGCCGAGCGGCACCTCGTGCACCGCCTCGTCGCGTTCTTCGCGACCGGCGACTCGATCGTCGCCAACAACGTCGCGCTCAACCTCTACAAGCACATCAACTCGCCCGAGGCGCGCATGTACCTGTCGCGCCAGATCTACGAGGAGGCGCTGCACGTCCAGTTCTACTTGACGCTGCTCGACAACTACGTGCCCGACATCAAGGAGCGCGAGCTGGCCTTCGCCGCGATCCACAACATCCCCTCGATCGCGCGCAAGGGCGAGTTCTGCTTCAAGTGGATGGAGTCGGGCCTGACCGTCGATCGCCTGGTCACGCCCGAGGACCGCAAGCGCTTCCTGCTCAACCTGATCTGCTACGCCTGCTGCGTCGAAGGGCTCTTCTTCTACGCCGCGTTCGCGTACGTCTACTTCATGCGCAGCAAGGGCCTGCTCAACGGCCTGGCGTCCGGCACCAACTGGGTGTTCCGCGACGAGAGCATGCACATGAGCTTCGCGCTCGAAGTCGCCGAGACCGTGCGCCGCGAAGAGCCTTCGTTGTTCGACGCGGACCTCGAGCGCCAGATCGTGGCCATGATCGAAGACGCCGTGAACTGCGAGACGCAGTTCGCCGACGACCTGCTCGGCGGCGGCGTCCCGGGCCTCTCGTCGCGCGACATGCGCCAGTACCTCGAGTACGTGGCCGACCAGCGCCTCCAGAACCTCAACCTCAAGCCGCGCTTCGGCGCCAAGAACCCCTTCGGGTTCATGGAGCTGCAGGACGTGCAGGAGCTCTCGAACTTCTTCGAGCGCCGCGTGAGCGCCTACCAGATGGGCGTCACCGGCGAAGTGGCCTTCAACGAGTCGTTCTGACGCGTTTTTCCCAGCTCATCCGCTCCGTACTTCCGCGGCGCCTGTGTTCTTCCCCGCGCAGGGATGAACACAGGCGCCGCGGTGTTGAGCGTGCCGAATAGGAGTCGGCCTGTGCGCGCAGGTTCGTCTCGCGCACTCTCGGGTGCGGCTCGCACGCCCCGTTGCCGTCAGGACCGTTTGACGGGCGATCGCCAATTGGTCCGGACTTTTTTTGCGACGCTACGGTGAATGGTCCCGAAGGCCGCGTGCTCGTTTACCGCTGCGAAGGCGAACGACCGACGCAGCCCTCGAATGTTGCTTCGCCTGCTTTGGTCGAACCCCTGAGCGTTGAAGTGGCCTGTCGGCGCGCCTTCGCGCGGCGATGCAAACTTCCCGGCCACTGGCCGCGCCGCACGTCGGCGTGCGCGCTCGGACGCGGCCTTCACGTGCTCGCACGCTTGTGGGAGTCGAAACCATGGCGGTTTCCAAGCAACAGCGCATCCTGATCGTCGTCAACAGCCTGGCGAAGTACTCGACGGGCTATTGGAAGCACATCTACTCGTTCGCCGAACAGTCCGGCGTGGCGGTGGCTCAGAACGTGCTCGGCGACGACTACAAGAAGATCGTCGTGCTGCAGAGCAAGAACGCGACAGCCGCAAAGTTCCTGAAGGCGCTGGCGAGCGCGGCGAAGGCGGGCGGCATCAAGGCTGTGGACGTGTTCATGCAGCTCCACGGCAGCAAGAACACGTTCCACTTCTACGAGGGCGCGGTGTCGGCCTCCTCGCTGCGCGACCAGATTCTCGCGCTCAAGCTGCCCAAGCGCCTGCGGTTGTTCTATTCGACCTGCTGCTACGGCGACTCGCAGAACCACAAGGAGATGCTGGAGGCGGGCTTCAAGACGACCATCGGCTCCAAGCGCATCAACACCACCGGGGCCACCGAGTACCCGTCCTTCTGCTCCTTGTGGCAGTTCGGCAACAAGGTGGCCGACATCATGCCGATCGCGGACAACCCGGCCACACGCGCGGTGCAAGATGCGGCGGCTCGACTGCTGTCCGCGCACCTTGCCGACGCCGACAGCAAGAAAGTGATTCGCGGCAACGCGCAGTTGCGCATCTCGACCTGAGCCGCCCCGCGCGCGGCCCGTCGGCGCTGATCAGTCGAGCTCGTCCGGCATCCGCCACGCGACCGCGTCGCGGCCCAGGTGCTGTTCGAGCTCGCCCGCCAGCGCCGTCGCCTGGCGTTCGAGTTCGAGCTTGAGGCGCGCATCGCGGAACACCAGGCCGCGCTCGGGGTCTTGCTCGAGCGCGGCGAGCACCGCGTTCTCGTACGCCTGCACGCGCGCGATCAACTCTGGCGGCAGCTCGAGCCGGCCCGGGTCGAGGTTGGCGCCGCTGTCGCTGTCCCACAGCGGCCACGCGCCCGGATGCGGGCGCAATTCGACGTGCGTGGGCCGGGTGAACGGCGTCGGGGTGGGTTCGTGGGCGAGTTGTGGGGCGAGCGGCGCGGGCGGCCCGGCGAAACGCTGCCGATGGCGCCAGATCGACCAAGCCTGCCACGCGCCGAGCACGCCCAGCAGCAGCGCGACCATCAGGTCCATCGTGAACGTGCGTGCGAGCGGGGCGCGTCCGGCGAGCGTGAGCCAGATCACGAGCCCGAACGCGATCGCGTACACGATCGCCGCGTTCGCGGTGCGGCTGCGACCCTTGCGGTCCTCCTCGTCCTCCGGCGGAAAGTACGCGGCCGCGTACGCCAACCACGCGAGCTGCACGAAGGTGTTGACGCCCATCAGCGGCAGCGTGCGGTCGCTCAGTCCCGCGAGAGCGACGCCGCCGACGCAGGTGAGCATCCCGCCGATCGTGAGCAGCGCGGTGCGCACGGTGTGGCGCAGCTCCGGCCCGCCCGTGAGCGCCGCGTAGACGTTCTCCAGCGCGCGCGCCTGTTCGATGCGGATCAGGACGAGCACTCCGCCGAAGGCGTAGAACACTCCGATCGCGCGGAGCAGTTGGTCGATCATCCTCTTCGCAGACTAGCAACCCCGAGGGCGCCAAGCTCGCGCGCGCGCGGCCGCTGGTAGCCTCTCGAACCGCGATGAAGGAAGCCGAGAGCGCGCACACGCAAATCCAGGACGTCGAGTTCTGGCTCACCTCGCCGTGGCGCAGGTTGCTGCTCGCGGTGCTGGCCACGCTTGCGGCGACTTCCGCGACCACCGTGCAGGTCGCCGAGTGGCTCGGCGCGCGCAGCCGTCCCTTCGATCTGGAGCAGCTCTTCGCGCAGCAACTGTGCGTGTGGGCGCCGTGGGGGCTGGTCGGCGCGCCGCTGGTCTACTTCGCGCGCTGGATCTTCCGCTGGCGCCGTTCGTGGGCCGTCGCGGCCGGCCTGCAGGTCCCGCTTTCGCTCGGCGTCTCGAAGCTGTTCCAACTCTACGAGGACGCGCTCGCGAACGTCGTGTTCCAGGACGAGTGGCTCGCGCCCGCGCGCGCCGGCGTGCACTCGTGGTTCCGCGTCACGCGCGAGCTGCTCGTCTACTGGCTGATCCTCGCGCTGGGCTTTGCGGTGTACGCCTTCCTGCGCTCCCAACGCGAGGCGCGCCGCGCGGCCGACCTGGCGCTCAAGGAAGCGGAGCTGCGCGGCGAGATCGCGCAGGCGCAGCTCGACACCCTCAAGAACCAGCTGCACCCGCACTTTCTGTTCAACGCGCTCAACTCCGTGGGCGGGCTGGTGCGCGAGGGCGAGTCGAAACGCGCGCTCTCGATGCTCTCGTCGATCGCGGGGTTGCTGCGCGGCACGCTCGACCAGAGCGAGGAGCGCGAAGTCTCCCTGCGCGACGAGCTGGCGCTGGTCGAGCGTTACCTCGAGATCGAGCGCGTGCGCTTTGGGGAGCGATTGACCTATCGCTTCGACGTCGCGCCCGGGGCGCTCGACGCGCGTCTGCCGACGCAGGCGATCCTGACGCTGGTTGAGAACGCCGTGCGCCACGGAATTTCCCCGCGCGAGAGCGGCGGTCGCATCACGGTTCGCGCGCAGCGCGACGCCGAGCGCTTGCGCGTCGAGGTCGAAGACGACGGCCCGGGTTTCCCCGAGCACGTGCTCGCCGACGCGGCGCATGCGCTCGACGACGACGACCGCGTGCACATTGGCCTCGACAACACGCGCCGCCGGCTCGAGCTGATCTACGGCGCGCGCCAGTCGCTGACGCTCGCCAACGTGCCTGGGGGCGGCGCGCGCGTGACGATCGAAGTCGGGTGACGGTGCGGTGCCTGGCTCGAATCCACCACGTGTTCGCGCCGCCCGCGGCGGCGCGGACACGTGGTGGATTCGTGCCTGGCTCCGTACCGACCGGTGGATGGGATGTGGCCGCTGGTGGTGTTGGCAGTGGTTGAAGACGCGCTTCGCCGACCGCGATCATCGACCTCACCGGATTGGCCAACACGCCTCGCCGGCTCGAGCTGATCTACGGCGCGCGCCAATCACGGACGCTGGCGAACGCGCCAGCAGGCAACGCGCGCTTGACCGTCGAAGTCGGTTGCCGGTACGGAGCCAGGCACGAATCCGTCAGCAGCGCGCGCCGCCCCCGGCGGCGCGCGGTGCGGCCAGATTCGAGCCCGGGACCCCACCCGCCAACCAAGGCGGGGCGGTAGCCGT
>JAEUHY010000022.1 GCA_016795325.1 Planctomycetota bacterium | reverse complement strand
GGGATCGAGCGGGCTGGTCGGGTTGCCCGCATCGATCGCAGGCGAGCCCGGCCGCAGCCGCAGGTCGCCGCCAGCCTCATCCCAGAACTGCGGATCGACGTCGAGGTTGCCGATCCCGAACGACGCGGGCGTGTTGCCGTGTTCGCCCGGTGACGGAGGCGTCACGCCGAAGTTCGCGATCGTGTAGTTCGCGATCGTCTGTGTTGCACCGCCAGCGTCGAGCAGCGGTCCGTCCGTGATGCACTCGTTGATGACGGCGCCGCCGCTGAACGGCAGAACCTGGATCGAGGGCTGATTGGGCTGTCCCGGCGGAGCGTTGTTGACGATCGTGCAACGGCTGATGATCGCTGGATACACGCAGGCAACGGCTCGGAACGCGTTGTCGCGCACGATGCAGTTCACGATCTCTGCCTCGAGCAAGTGGACCGCACCGTGTGGCGGCCCGCTGCTGCCGGGGATGTAGCCCGTGACGGTGAAGCCGTCGAGCACCGAGAAGAAGTCGAGCTTGACGACCGGCCCGGTGGTTGCAGCGCGCAGTGTCGTGTTTAGTGGGCCGTGCGTGCTGCGGATGAACAAATAGGTGTGCGTTGCGACGACGTTCTCGACATAGGTCCCGGGTGCGACCAGGAGCGTGTCGAGAAACTGCGTGGTGGGCCGCGTGATCGCGTACTGGATGCTCGTGTACGGATCATTCAGCGTGCCTGTCCCCGGCGGGGTTCCGTTCACGTCGACGTACCAAGTGTTCTGGGCTTGTGCGAGGCACGCGAGTGAGACGAGAGCGGCTAGGGTTCGCACGGCGGGGTTCCTCCAACGGTTGCGGAACGACCCCATGATGCCGCGCCCGCGGGGATCGGTGGTTTGAAACTCGGAATCGTCGCTGGACTCCCGACTCCGGCCTCCGACAGTCGATCGCGGGCGGCCCGCTGGCCCCAGGCCGATCGCGCAGCGGCGCACGCACGAGTCCCGCTGCGAGCGCGTGAGCGTTGAGCAGCGAGTCGGCGAGTTGCCGGGTGGCGCTGCGGATCGCGCGCGGCGCGGCGTTGCAGCCGGCGCTCGACAAATGCGCTCGGGGGCGCGAGTCTCACGGTGTGGGAACGAAGTCCGGATCGCTCGCCCTGGCGCTGATCGTCGCGCTCGCACTGCTCCTGCGGCTCGCGCCCATCGACCACGGCGCGCCGCGCAGTTACGTGCCCGACGGGCACATGGTGCGCAACGCGCTGGGCATGGCGCAGGACAAGGATCCCGTCCCGCCGATCGCGAAGTACTCGACCTATCCCTACCTCGTGCCGTACCTGCTGCTGCCGGTGTACGGCGCGCAGTACGCGGCGGGGCGCGCCAGCGGAGCGTGGAGCGGCTCGGGAGAGTTCGCGATGCGCGCCAAGGAGCGCCCGCTGCTCGTCGTGCTGCCGGCGCGTGCGTTGATGGCGCTGTTCGGCGCGCTCACTGCGTGGGCCGTGTACCGCGCCGCGCGCGCCGCGGGAATGAACAAGGGCGCGTTCGTAGCCGCATTTCTGACCGCAACGAGTTTGCTCAACGTGCACCTCTCGACGCACGAGCGACCGTGGGCCGCGTTGGTGTTCTTCGGAGCGCTCGCGGCCTGGCGCGTGATCGAGTACACGCGCAGCGGCGCACGGCGCGAGCTCGTCTTCGCAGGCCTCGCCGCGGGCGCGAGCTTCTCCTGCCACCAGGCGGGCCTCGCGTTCCTCGCCTTGCCCGGACTCGCCTGGCTCCTCGGTCCGCGCGCTTGGAAGGGCGACGACTTGCGCGCGCGATTCGTCGACGGGCTCGCTTGCGTCGCGCTGTTCGCGCTCGTCGCCGCGCTCGTCGGCCACCCGTACCGCCTGCGCTACGGCGCGACGGCCGCGGAGCAGATCATCGGCGGCGGACAGTCGGGCACGCTTGCGCTCGGCGCGCAACCGCTGCGCCTGGGGCTCTCGCTCGATTCTGCGCAGCGTTTGTCGGTCTCGTTCTTCGGCTACGACCCCGCGCTCGCGCTGCTGGGCCTCGCGGGCCTCGTCGTCGCGCTGCGCAGGCGCGAGCTGCGCGCCATCGCACTCGGCGCGCTCGTGATCGGGCTGTTCGCGCTGTTCAACCCCAGTGACCACGTGCGTTATCTCCTGCCCGCTGCGCTGCTGCTCGCTCTCGGCGCCGGAGCGTTCGTCGAGTCGCTCTGGGAAAACAAGCTGCTGCGCTGGGGGAGCCTTGCGTTGTGCGCGCTCGCGTTTGTGCAAGCGGTGCGCTTCGACCTCGTGTTGCGCGCGACCGACACACGCAACGAATTCGAGCGCACGCTCGCCGAGTTGCCGGCGGGCTCGGTGGTCGCGATCGACCACTACGGGCCGACGCCGGAGCGCTCGCGCACGGCGCTCGAACGCACGGCGAAGTTCCGCGAGCTGTACGGCCGCGAAGCGCATCGTTTGAGGTACTTCGAAGCGTCCGTCGAGCCGCCCGGCGGCGCTGGGCTCGATGTGGTCGGGGTTGAAGATCTCTTCGGCGTCGACGCGCAGACGCTCGCTTACGGCGTGAAGGACGACGAGCGCGTGCGTGCGCTGGGATCCACGCCGGGCGAAGTGCTGCGCGCGCTCGGCGTGACGCACCTGGTGCTCGCCGAACGCCGGCCCGGCGGCGAGGCGCGTCCGCTGCGTCCGTTGGTCGAGGGCCTGGCGCCGCTCGCGGTGCTCGATCCTTCGGCCGAAAGCGAAGATCCGTGCCGCGAAGCGCTGCTTCCGACCGAGATGGACTTTCCGCTGAGCGCGCTGTGGCAGGTCTCGCGACCCGGGCCGCGCATCGAGCTTTTTGTGTTGCCGCGCTGAACTCGTGCGGTAGTTGCGGCGTTGGTGCATTCCATGCAAACAAGCCGCCGCGAACTGCTCGTGTTCGGGGCCGCGGGCTTCGTGGGACTCTCCGCGGCCGGTGGATTCCTGTGGGCGACTTCCGGCGCCGCCGGCGGCCGCACCCCGCTGGCCCACGCGCTCGAACGCGCACGCAGCTTGGGCAAACCCGTGCTCGTGCTCGTCGTGCCCGAACCGCCCGCGGACACCTCGCGCTTGGCTGAGGCCTTCGCGGAGGCGCTCGAACGCGGCGGCGATGAACTGCTCGCGGAACTGCTCCTGTGCGAGCTCGTGTGCGCGTCGCCCAGCCAGTACTCGGACGCGACGAACAGCGTCGCGGCGCTGGACCAGTTGCTTTGGATCGAGTGCGCCGCTCAGGCCGATCGCGCGCGAGCACTCGAGTTCGATCTGACGTTGTGGAGCTACGCGGACGAGCAGCGCTCGGATGCGCGTCTGGATGCGAACGTGCGCTCCCTTCGAGCGGCGCTCGGCGGCGCCGGGGAAGAACTCGAGCGCCGAGCGTTGTCCTGCCGGGCCGCTCTTGGCCCGGAACGAGTGACAGAACTCCAGTCGCGCATCGCGCGAGGCGACGCGCTGGAACTGCGCTCCCTCGTCGATGCTGCGGCGTTGGTCCGCGTGGAGTACGTCCGCGCCGGAGCGACGCAACAACTCCAGAGCAGGGCGCGCGACTACTGGGACGAGAACTCCGTGCTCGGCGCACGCTGGGTGGAGTCCTTGGGATGTGGCGAGAGCGCTCCGACTCCGCTCGCCAGCGACTCCGCCGCTGTCCGCGCGGAGATCGAGTGGCGCGCCGACGTCGGTTTCGATCTCCCGTACGAGTTCTTCGGCGTGACCATCCCCTGGCTCACTCGACGCGTGTCGGCGGCCGGGGTCGCGTGCGGCATGGGAAGCATCGGCCCAGGCGCGTCGCGCTTCCTGTTCCTGTACGTCGACGAACCCGGCGATTTTGCCGGGCGTTGAGCGCTCGAGGGCTGTCGCCGCGGCCGGACCGTCGACTAGAACTGGTAGCACGCCATGCAGCAGCCCCCGGATCGCCGCGCCGCGTTGAAGCTCGGTGGACTCGCGTTCGCCGCCAGTTCGCTGCCCTGGTGGGCGGCGTGCGCACGTTCGACCGACGAGCCGCAGCCGCAACATCCGCTAGCGCCGCCGCCGACGAAGTCCGGCCCGTGGCGCACGCCGCTGGAGCGGACGATCGAGCAAGCCCGGACCCAGGGCAAGCCCGTACTCGTGCTCGTCGTTGAAGACCATCTCGTGAACGCGGCGGTACAGCTGCCGGACCTGCTGCGCGCCGCGCGCGACGAGCAAGCTGCCTGGTTTGCGACCTGCTTGCCCGTGGTTGCCACTCGCGGCCAAGTTCAGGCGGCGCTCGGTCATGCGATCGAGAGCGCACGCTGGGGGCTCTTCGAGCACGGAGTAGACGGCTCGGAGTGGACTTCCATCCCCTGGTTGACGTCCCAGCGGTCCGTCCGGAGCGAGTCGGACGATCATGAGCAGGCGTGGCTCGCGAATCTCGACAGCTTGCGTCAGCAACTCGTCGCTGGACGAAAGTTGGAGCAACTCGTCGAGCGCGCGCGCCAAGCGCTGGGCGCAGCCGATGTGCGTCGGATCGAAGCGGCGCTCGAGTCGTCGGCCGAGCTGAGCGCTGAAGATCTGCTGCTCGCCCCCGCACTCGTGTTGGCGCATCCTTCGCGCGAACGCCGCATCCCAGCACTCGCCAGCGCCGTGCGCGAGCGCTTCTGGTCGGCGCCGTTGCCAGGGTCGCGCTGGGCGTCGAGTCACGGCTGCGGCGTTGCGTCGGTCGAATACTTGCCCACGGACAGCGCTGGAGTTCGTGCGGACATCGACGCGATCCTCAACGGTGCTCCGCGTCCATCGCGCGACGAGCTTGGGAGGCCTGTTGCGACGTCGTACGCCCATCCGTTGGGCGTGCTCTGCGGCATGGGCTACGCTGGCCCCGATGGCGAGCGCTTCCTGCTCGCCTACGTCGACGAACCGTGAGTGCGATCACGGTCGGCATCGCGCTCGTCCCGCACCCCGCGACGCTCGAGTTGCTCGGCGGCGCGATCCACGAGCTCGCGCAGCACTGGTCGCTCACGCCCGAGACGTTGTGGCGCGTCGAAGAATCCGGCGCGCTTGTTCCGAACGGTTTTCACGCTCAATTCCGGCGTTGGCACGAAGCTCGTCCGCGGCGCTGCGTCGCGCACGGCGTCGGGTTCTCGGTGGGTTCGCCGACGCGCGAAGCCGCGCGGCGCGCGGCGTGGATCGAGCGTTTGCGCGACGACGCGCGCGTGTTCGGCTTCGAGTGGATCACCGACCACCTCGGCGCGTCGCGGCTGGGCGGACGCGAGCTGACGCTCCCGCTTCCGTTGCTCATGACCGACGCGAGCGCCGCAGTCGTGCGCACGAGCCTCGACGAGCTGCGCGCCGTCGCGCCCGACGTCGGCGTCGAGAACTCGGTGTTCTACTTCCACCTCGGCGATCCGCGCGACGAAGGCGCGTTCCTGCGCGCGTGCTTGCGCGAGCGGCGCTCGCACCTGCTGCTCGACGTGCACAACGTCTACACGACCGCGCTCAACGCCGGGATCGACGCGCGCGAGCTGTTCGACACGCTGCCGCTCGAGCGTGTGATCGAGATCCACCTCTCCGGCGGCGTCGACAGCGATCCGCGCTGGTTGCCCGGCGGCGCGACGCGGCGGCTCGACAGCCACGACGACGCGGTCCCCGAGCCGGTGTGGGAGCTCTACGAACGCGCGCTGCGCGGTTGTGACAACTTGCGCGCGGTGACGCTCGAGCGCATGGAGCAAACCGTCGAGGACGAAGCCGATGCGCGCACTGTTGAAGACGAACTGCGGCGCGCGCGCCGCATGTTGGAGCTCGTGCGTGGCTGAGCGCGTCGACGACAGTGCGTTCGAGCGCGAGGAGCTCGAACGCGGCGCGGCGGAGCTTGCGGCCTACGAGCGCTTGCTCTCGCGCGCATTTTCGTCGCGTTATCCGCTAGCCGTGTTGCGCGAGGCGCGCGACGACGCGTCGACTCCGCCGGGCCTCCGTGCAGCTCTGGCGAAGCTCGACGAGCACGGCGTGCGCATCTCTTCGCTGATCGTGACGCGCCTGCGCTTCGAGCGCCTGCTCAACGGCTCGCGGCGCGCCGGCGAGTGGTTCCAACGCGATGCGGCGGGCTTCACGGCCGCGTTCAAGCGCTACCAGGATGCTGTCGAACCCACGGCTTCGTTCGCGCAGGACGAAGCGCGCGCGTTCGAAGCCTGGTGCGCATCCCAAGCGCCGTCGCAGGGCTAGAACTCGCAACGGCGGTGGTGCTGACGGCCGCTGCGGTCGGGCGCGCGTGGCACGCCGACGTGCGGCTCGTCCAGCCGCGGAACGCTGACTCGAACGACAGCTCGGGCGTCGAACTGTCTCGAGTCGCACCCCAGCTGCGCTTTCCGGTGCGCGACGACCGCCGACGTCGCTTACACCGGTTCGATCAGGCTCGCGCGTTCAGCGCTTGCCGCCGAGCTCCGCGCGCAGCGGATCGAGCTGCGCCTTGAGGGCTTCGACGCCCTTGGCGTCGCCGAGTTGCTCGCTGAGCACGAGCGCGCGCTCGAGAGCGGCGAGCGCGCGTTGTTTGGCGCCGAGCGCGACCAACGAAGCGCCGAGCGTGCGCTGCAGGCCGAGTTCGTCGCGCGAGAACTGGAGCTGGCGGTAGATCAGCGCGGCTTCGGCCAGCGGCGCGAGCGCTTCGTTGTGTTTGCCCTCGGCGGCGAGCGTCTGGCCCAGCGCGGCGAGGCCCATGGCGTGACCCCACCAGTCACCCAGCGGCGCGGCGAGCTCGATGCACTCGCGCGCGGCCGCGGCCGCTGCGGCGTAGTCCTTCGCCTTGAGCGAGCGCCGCGAGCGACCGTGCGCCGCTTGTCCGCCGCGGAAGTTCTTCTTCTGCTCGGGCGTCCAGCCGACGAAGGCGCTGGTGTAGTCGAGGAAGATCGGGTTGGAGCTGACGCGGCTGGCGATCTTCGCGCCCCATAGCGCGCGAGCGTGCTGCGCAGCGATCGCGGCTTCGTCCGGCTTCTCCGGCGACTTCTCCCAAGTTGCGAGCGAGCCCTCGAGGTCGGCGTCGATCGTCCCCAGCACGTCGCCGGGGTGCGCGCGGAACAACTTCTCGCAGCCTACCTCGTCGTTCTTGGCGTGCAGCTCGACGAACGACGCGCGCACGTCGACTTCTTGCGCTGCGGCCGCGACGGCGGCGTGCGGGGCGGCGGCCACAGGAGCGAAGTGGGCCAGCGACACGAGGAGCAGGGCGTTCAGCATGGGCGTGGCGTCGTCGGATTCAGCGTGGGGGATTCGAGGAGTTCGAAGTAGTACAGCAGCGTGAGCGCGGTGAAGGCGTCGGCGAGCTTGCCGGCGCGCAGCAGCGCACGCACCTCGTCGCGCGAGAAGCGCCGGGCGAGGATCTGTTCTGAGTCGTCGAGCGCGAGTTCGTGGTCGAGTTCGCAGTCGAGCGCCGCAAAGGCGTGCGCGTAGTGCGCGCTGATTCCGTTGGTCGGATAAAAGCCCGGCAGCTCGACCAGCTTGCCCGCGGTGCACCCGGCCTCTTCGCGCAACTCGCGCAACGCCGCGTCGCGCGGATGTTCACCCGTCGAGATGCGCCCCGCCGGGATTTCCCAATGCGTCTTGCCGTGTGGGTAGCGGTACTGCCCGATCAGCACGATCGAGCCGTCCTTGAGCACCGGCAGCACGACGATCGCGTCGGGGATCTCGAACACGTGGTACTCCTGCAACTTCCCGCTCGGCAGGTGCACCATGTCGCGCCGCAGCGCGCACCAGTGCGAGACGTACACGTGCTCGCGCCGTTCGACGCCGAACGGCGCGAACGGCGGCGGGTCGTCGGGAGTGGGAGGGGGCGGAGTGCTCACGTGGAGCGCGGCATGGTACGGGCGCCGCGCACGGGCGATCGAGGGCTGACGCGTCGAATTTCTGCCGTTTCACCGTCCAGTCGGGTGGGCGGGGGCGCCTACCAGCAACGCGGACGTGGTTCGGCGGTTTCGACAGGTGTTGTCGGCCCGAACGGCGTCCCGCTACTTCCCCGACGCGCCAGAAGCGGCGCGAGAGAGTGCTTCATGATTCGAGTGACGATGAACCGCGTCTTGCTGGCGCTCGCCGTGTTGGCGACACCGGAGGTGCTGCAAGCTCAAGTGCCGCTGCCGCACTTCACGGCCTCAAGTGACTGGAGCGACAACGCGTATCCAAACATACTGCCGGAGACCGTGCTGTTTGGTCAGTCGCCTCAGCACCTCGGGCCCGATGCTGGCTCGGATGCGCTCGTTGGTTGTATTCGCGCTGCGTCGCGATCCGTTCACGCGGAACGTGGGCTCGTCTACTCCTCGGGCTACACTCACTTCGATTCGCCTGGCCCTGGCTGCCAGCCGTGTGCTTTCTGTTGGGGGAGTGCGGGGCAGGGCCTGATGGCGCAGACCATCGCGAAGCTGACGATCCAGGGGCCGCCGGGAACTGTCTGGGTTCGCTTCCACATGGACGCGCGCGGTGACGCCACGGACTGGGCTTGGGGAACTGTCGCCTTGTCGCTCAATGGAAACCAGATCGCGGGCGGTGGATTCTCACCGGCGTATCAGACGTGGCCGCCGCTGCCCCCCACCCTTGCCCCGCACTTCACCTCCGGGTGGATCGAACTTGCCACCAACCACGACTACGCGGTCTGGCTCACTGCAAATTGCATCGTGGGCGCGCCGCACCAGGGCACGGGCGCAGGTTCCGTCGAGGCGCGGGTTCCGCTGAATGCGCCCTTCGTCGAGTTCCAGTCGGGGTCGTCGGCGGGCTACACGGTGAACGTGCCCGACTGGAACGTCTTCGACAACCAGTGGCTCGGCCCCGATGCCGTGCCGTTCGTGATGCTCGACCCGCAGTCGCAGTCGAGCTGCATCGGCGCGGACCTCGACCTGTCCGTCGGCGCCGTCGGAGCGGGCCTCACGTACCAGTGGCGCCGCAACGGAGTCGCTCTCGTCGACGGTGTCGCGCCCAGCGGCGCGGTGATCAGCGGCGCGCTGTCGAACATGCTCTCGGTCGATGGGCTCGGTGCGAGTGACGCCGGCGCCTACGACTGCGTGGTGAGCGGCACGTACGGCACGGACACGAGCGCGCCCGCAAATGTGACCGTCGGCGCGGTCGCAACGTACGGCACGGCCAAGGTCAACAGCCTGGGCTGCACGCCGGCGATCGGTTGGAGCGGTTGCCCGAGCGCAACCTCGAATGCGCCGTTCCTCGTGACGGCGTCGAACGTGCTCAACCAGCGCCCGGGCCTGATGTTCTACGGCTACGCGCCGACTGCGATTCCCTACAGCGGCGGCTTCCGACTCGTCGCGGCGCCGATCAAGCGCTCGCCGATCCTGAATTCGGCCGGCAATCCCGCGAGCGTGTCCGACTGCAGCGGCGACTACGCCTACGACATGAACGCGCGCATCCAGCTCGGCACGGATCCGAATCTGGTGGTCGGCGCGAGCGTTTGCTGCCAGTACTGGACCCGTGATCCGGCGGACAGCTTCGGCATCGGCCTCACCGACGCGCTGAGCTTCGTGATCGGCGACTGAACGGCGTGCACGGCCGCACTCACTCGAGCGCGGCCAGCCGGGCGCGCTGGGAGGACGTGCCCGAGCTCGAAAGCACGACGGCTGCGGCGGCGCGTTGAGGTTCGGCCTCGGCGCGCCGCCCGCACTTGGTGAACAGCTCCGCGCAACGCAGCCGTTGTTCCGCAAGCAACGCGTCGTGGGCCGCGAAATTCGCCTGGGCTTCGCACAACGCTTCCTGCGACGCGGCGAGCGCGAACTCGCACGCGCCGGCGCGTTGGTGGTGCTCGGCGAGGGAGTTGAGGCACACGAGGAGGTTGCGCACGTCGCGCCGCTCGCGCTGGATCTCGACCAGCTCGCGCAACTCGCGTGCGCACTCGTCCGGCGACTTGGCGCTCAGCACCTGCGCGCGCAAGGCCCGAGCCTGCAGGTAGGTCGGGTGGAGATCGCCAAGGCTGGCGTGAATCGTCGCGAGCGAGCGCGCCACGAGCGCCTCGGCTTCTTCGCTCCGACCGGCGGCGCCGTACAGGCTGGCGAGTTCCACGCGCGCGATCGCGACATCGGGATGTGAGTCGCCCTGCAGCTCGAGTTCGTGCGCGAGGGCGCTCTCGTGGAGCGCGATCGCATCGTCCAGGCGGCCGAGCTCGCGGTAGGTCAGCGCGAGATTGCGGCGCACGATCGGAACGCTGATGCGCGGCAGCGCCACGTCGTCGAGGTAGCGCTGCAGCGCCTCGGTGAAGAGCGCTTCGGCCTCGTCCAGCCGTCCCGCGTGTCGCAGCGCGAGCGCAAGGCTGTTGATGTTCACGGTCACAAAGCCGTCGCCCGGCGGGAGCAGCTTGCGGCGGATGCGCAGCGCCTCGCTCAGATCCCCGATCGCGCCTTCGATGTCTCCGAGCTGGCGTCGCGCCCGGCCGCGCTTCTCGTGCGACTCGGCGACATCCAGGTGCTCGGGACCGAAGAGTTGTCTGCGCAGCTCCACCGCGCGTTCGAAGTGCGGCAGGGCCGCGCGCGGATCACGCAAGTCGAGGTACGCGTTGCCGACGAGCATGTTCAGCCACGCTTCGCCCTGGTCTTCGTGCTGCTCGGCCTTGGCGGGCAACTCGCCCGCCACCTCGTCCAACGCGCGCCGCAGCGTCACAGGCGACCCGTCCGCGAGCCGTCCGGTGGTGGAACGGGCCAGAATCTGCGTGAGCAGCTCCGACCCCGCCCCCTGGCGGATGCGTTCCCGCTCGGTCTCGCGCTGCGCACGTTCCAGCTCCTGCGTACGCGTCTGCTCCGCGCTCAGCGCACCTTCCGCGCGCACGCGCTCGCGTTCGGCGGCGAAGTACATCGAGGTGCTGGTGATGCTCGCGCCGATGAGCACCGCCGCGAACGCTCCCGTCACCGCGACCGCGACGCGGTGACGGCGCACGAGCTTGGCGACCTTGTAGCGCGTCGTCGGAGCGTGCGCCTGCACCGCTTCACCGGCGAGGTAGCGGCGCAGGTCCTCGGCGAAGTCCGCCATCGAGGCGTAGCGGCGCTCTTTCTCGCTGGCGAGCGCCATCAGCACGATCGCGTCGAGTTCGCGGTCGACGTTTGGATTGCCGCGCGACGGTCGCTGCGGCTCGCGGCGTGCAAAAGCGTCGACGACCTCGGCCAAGTTGCTGGGCACTTCGAACGCGTGCGCGTCGGTCAGTGCCTGGAACAGCACGGCGCCGAGCGCGTACACGTCGGCGCGCACGTCGACGTCCTGTCGGCGGCCGAGCGCCATCTCGGGAGCGGCGTACTGCAGCGTGCCGACGAACACGCCGCTCTCGGTGAGCGACGGATCGGCGCGTTCGTCGCCGTGGAATTTGGCCAGTCCGAAGTCGACCACGTGCGGCTCGTCGGCCGCGTCGACGAGGATGTTCGAGGGCTTGAGATCGCGGTGCAGCACGCCGCGCTGGTGCGCGTGGCTGACCGCGCGCGCCACCTTGGCGAGCAGCGCGACGATGCTGCGCAGTTCGCCAGCAGCGCGCCGCGGCGCGGCCCACTGGTCGAGCGCCACGCCATCGATCCACTGCAGCACCGCGACGGGCCCTGCGTCGAGCACTTCGCAGCCGTGGATGGCGACGATGTTCGGGTGCTCGAGCGTGCTGGCGGCTTCCACTTCGCGCAGGAAGCGCGCGCGCATCTCGGGCGTCGCGAAGGCGCCGGCGTGCAAGCGCTTGAGCGCGACGATGCGGCCGGTGTGCGGCTGACGCGCGCGGTAGACGACACCCTGGCCGCCGCGCCCGGACGTCGCGAGCAACTCGTAGTCGCCCAGTTTTCCGGTCGCGGGCTCGCCCGGCGCGCTCGTCGCCGCGCGCACGCGCTCCAGCCAAGCGGTTTCGCCGAGTTCGAAGCCCAACTCGGGCGCGCGTCCCGCGTCCCGCGGGCCGGGGTCATTCGATGCTGTCATCGAGGGCGTCCTCCGCACGGATCTGTTGCTCGATCAACTCCTGCATGCGCGCGCGGATGCGTTGGCGCAGCTTGTAAATCGCGTCGTGCGAGACGGAGTACTCGCGCGCGAGTTGCTCCACTGCTGCGCCGGCGACGCAGCGCTCGAAGATCTCCACGCTGCGCGCGTCGAAGTCGCGGCGCACGGAGCGCAGCGCCAGGCGGTAGTGGTGGTCGACCCACTCGCGCTCCCAGGCTTGCGCGGCCTCGGCCTCGAGCCCTTCGTCGCTCAGGCGCGAAGCCAAGGCGCTGTCCAGGCGTTGTTCGTCGCGCCGCTCGCGCTCGCGCCAGCGCGCGAGCGCGTTGGACGCGCAGCGGAACAGGTAGTCGCGAAAGCGGCCGCGCTCGCGGTCGAGCGTGAAGTTCGGCAGGTGACGTGCGAGGTCGAGCAGCAGACCCTGCAGCACGTCCTCGGCGTCGCTCGCGCGCAGCCCGCGTCGGCTGAAGTAGCGCAGCAAGAGCTCGCGGTAGTCGCGCTCGAATTCGCGCCAGGCGTCCTGGTCGGTGGGATTGCGCAGGCGCAGGAGCAGCGAGGTGGACGTGGACTTCACGCGGAGCGCTGTGTGTGTGGGTGGGGGGGCGCCGACGAGATTAGCAGCGCCGAATAGGCGCTTTGGGCGCGAATTCTCGGGCTGGCCGTCCAGTCGGCGGCGGAGGGCGCCTAGTAGTTCCTGTCCCTTGCGCCGGTCTTTCCACCAGACACGTCAACCCGACGATCCAACGCCACGGATTGCCACGCACTCGCGCTGCTGCGTTTCCGTCAGCGTGGGGCGGCTGCCCACCGCCCGTCCCGTTCGCAGGCCTGGCCGGCTGTCCGGAGGCCTCGCGCCGCGCGCTTGCGACGTCGCGCGGCTTCGGGGTCGTGCCGGGTCGACGCGCGGCGCGAACGGCGCACGCAGGCGTGGGAGCGCGCCGCAGGCGTCGAGAGGAGAGCGCGAGCCAGGGACGAGCCGGTGGAGGAGGTGCGTGCGCGCGGGCCGTTCGAGCAGACCTCGAGCCACGCGTACGGAGGCACGGGGGCGATTCCACTCCCGAGGGAAAGTGAAAGCGCGTCCCCGTCGGCCGCGAGGCTGACGGGGACGCGCTCTAGCTTTCTTCGCGGGTGGCGCGCTCAGTGCGCGGCGTGGCCGGCGTCGGGCCACAGCTCGCGCCAGTTGCGCTGCGTCGGCGCCGCGCCGGCGAGCCGCTCGAGCAAGTGGCGCGGAACGCGCAGCTCTTCGTAGGCGGTTTCCGCGAGGGCCTTGCCGCACGCTTCGACCACCGAGTCGGCGTCGAGGTGGTGCAGTGCGAACACCTGGTCGGGCCGGCCGCACTTGGAGAACTTGCGCACCGCGAGCGTGGTCTGCTTGACGCCCACGATCGAGCCGATGTTGTCGACCAGGCCCGCCTCGCCGTCGCACATGGCGACGATCGGCACGCGCCGGCCGGCGATGCCGACCACTTCGCTCGCGTGGGAGAGCTCGCGCGACACGACGTGCAGGTCGCCGTCGATCCCGAGCTTCTCGCGCAGGTGCGTGTAGCCGTCGTGCTCGCCGAGGATGCCGAGGAGCAATTCGGGACTCGAGATCACGATCACGTTGGCGAACACGCCGCGTTCGACGAGCTTGCGCGCCGCGTCGACGGCTTCGGTCGCAACCGAGCCCATCGCGAACACGTGCACGACGTTCTCGCCCGGCTCGTAGCCGGCGTAGCCGCGCCAGTCGACGAGGTAGTACGCGCCCGCGAGACAGTCCTGACGGACGCGCTCGAGCAACTCGCCATCGGGGAGCGTCGCAACGAGCGACTCGTCGAGCGCGTCGCCCCACTCCGGCCCGGCGCCCTTGGGCTTGAGCGGTCCGCTCAACGCCTCCGGCGCCTTCGAAGCGGCCTGCGAACGCACGCAGTCGAGCAACAGGCGCTGCGAGATCGCGCGCGTGACAGCGCGGATCAACACGCCGCGGCGGCCTTCGTTGCGGTCCTCCATGTGGCGCTTGATCGCATCCGAGAGGATCCAGTCGACCTCGAGCGCGAACAGCGGTTCCCACGTGATGAGGTTGGGGATCTGCAGGTCGCTCTTCCACGAGTGCTGCGCGCCCTCGCTCGAGAGCGTCACGCCGCTGGGCGTGCCCATCACCACGAACTCGGCGTTCCAGTACAGGTTGTAGTACAGCTGGTCGAGCGCGCGTTTGATGAAGAAGTCGTACACGGTCATGATCGGGAAGAACGGCAGGCCCGTGTAGTGGGCCATCTTCCCGAAGGCCGCGACGGCGCTCATGCAGTTGGCTTCGGCGATCTCGAAGCGGATGTGGCGCGTCCACACCGCTTCGTGCGTGACGAGCGACGGATGGCGCACGTCCGGCGCGAAGGTGTTGTCCACCGCGCAGGTCGGCGTGGGGCCGTAGATGCGCTGGTCCATCACGGGCGACACGTTGGTCGACGTGCCGACGTCCGGCGAGAGCGTCAGCACGAAGTCCGCGGCCGTCTTCCAGCGCTGCTCGGACTGCGTGAGCTCCTTGCCGCCCTGCATCTTCGGGCCCTCTTCGTCGGCCGTTCCGATGCGCACGAGCTTGCTCGCGAGCTGGCCCCACATCCACTGCGTGTGGGCCATGGGGAACAGCGACAGGTCGATCTGCAGCGCCTCGGGAATGCCGCCGTCGCGTTCGATCGACTCGCGGATCCAGGCGCGGTTGCGCTCGCGCAACTCGGCGTGCTGGCGCATGCCGGCGCGGAACTTGTCGCGGCGCGCGGCGAGGAAGCGGCCTTCGTCGCTGTCCGCGTCGAACAGACGGAAGGGATCGTCCCAGTTCAGTCCCGCGCGCTCGAGCAGCGCGCCGACTTCCTTCTGGCTCGGCAGCGCGGAGTGGTTCGACGGGTCGGCGTGGCACTCGAGGTTCCAGCCCTTGAGCGTGTGCGCGATGATGAGCGTGGGTTGCGGGCTGGGGCGGCGCGCCTCTTCGTAGGCGTCGACGAGTTTCTGGAGGTCGTGCCCGCCGAAGTCGTTGAACGAGGCGAGCACTTCGGCGTCGCTCAACTTGTCGACGAGCTGCGCGCACTTGGGAGCGAGCTCGACCGCGCGCTTGCGCATCGCGCCCGCGTCGCCCTTGAGCAGCAGCATCTGCAGTTCGTAGTCGTTGAGCTGACCTTCGAACACCGCGCGATACGCGTCGCCGCCGGGACGCGCGAAGAGTTGCTCGCGCAGCGCGCCGTGGCGCAGCTGGATGACGCGCCAACCGTTGGCGAGCGCCGTGCGTTCGATGCGGTCGCAGTCGGCGCCGTGCATCGTGCGCTCGTTGGGGATGCGCGTGCCGTCGAGGTTCTGACGGTTGTAGTCGATGATCCAGGTCACGTTGCCCAGCTGGCGCTCGGCCACGTCCGGCAAGCACTCGAGCAGCGAGCCTTCGCGGAATTCGCTGTCGCCGATCAGCGACCAGAAGTGCGCGTTCTGCGGCACTTCCCACTTGTGGTCGTTGGCGTACTGGTAGGCGAGCGCGAGGTACACGCTCACCACCGGCGGAATGCCGACCGAACCCGAGGGCAGGAAGTGGAACGAGTCCGGATCCGAGCGCGCGTGGTAGCTCTGGAACACGTCCGGATGCTCCGCGGTCTTGAAGGCGCGCAGTGTGTGCATCGCGCGCTTCTGCTCCTCGTGCGTGAGCCAGGTCCCGTCCTCGCGCCGGAACAGCTCCATCAAATGGTGCAGCGAGTGGTCGACCGGCGACGCGTGCGGCTTGCAGCACACGTAGTCCTGCGGTTCGCGCGCCCACAGGTGCAGTGCGGCGAGGATGTGCATCGAACTCGCGCACGAGGCGGGGTGACCGCCGACCTTGGGATCGCCGGGCCGCTTGTCCTTGCGGTTGTTGGCGTACCAGATCATCGCCTGCGTCTGCGCGAAGCCGCGCTCGACGACACGGCCGAGGACCTTGGACTCTTGCGGAGACAAGCGCGAAGTGGTGTGGCGCATCAGGGCGGCGGGTTCGGACTTGGGGCTCGCCGCGGTGGACGGCGATTGCGGCGCGGCGGTCGGATTGCGCGGCGGGCGAGAGCGGACGTCTTCGGTCATGGTGCGGTGGGGTGGCGCGGCGGCGTGGCGACGGCGATGGCCGGGTTCGGACGCACGTCGGGCAAGCGCGGGATCATAACCGCGTTTCGCGCCAATTCCCGACCGCTCGGCGGCCCTCGGAGCACGCCCGCGCTCCCGAACTGGCCGGAGCGGACGCCTTCGCGCCGTCAGCGGCGCGCGAGCGCGGCCGCGTACAGCTGGGCGTAGGCCGCGCACATCGCGCCGTGCGAGTAGGCGCTCTGGCAGCGGAAGCGGTTGGCGGCGCCGAGGCGCTCGCGCAACGCGCGGTCGAGGCCGAGCTTCACGAGCGCTTGCGCGAGCGAACTGGCGCACTCCTGCCCGCCCAGGCGAACCACGAAGGGCGCTTGTTCGGGCGGGAGCATCGCGCGCACGTCGCCGACGTCGGTGGCGAGCGCGGGCAAGGCGCTGGCCATCGCTTCGAGCAGCGCGATCGGCATCTGCTCGGTGTCGGAGGTGAGCGCGAACACGTCCATGGCGCGGTAGTGCTCGCGCGGATCGGCTTGGTAGCCGACGAAGCGCACGCGGCCGGCGAGTTCGGGCCGCGCCACGAGCGCTTCGAGCGCCGCGCGCTCGGGCCCATCGCCGAGCACGAGCACACGCAGGTCGACTTCGCGCGCGGCGAGCGCGGCGGCAGCGAACAGGCGTCCGAGGTTCTTCTCGGGTCGCAGGTGGCCCACGGCGCCGACGACGAGCGCGTCGGCTGGGAACCCCAGTTGCGCGCGCAGCGCCGCGTTGCCATCGCGCTGCGTGAAGCGCTCCGTCTCGATGCCGTTGGCGATGTAGTGCAGCCGCTCGCCGCGCACCTTCCACAACTCGCGCGCGATGCGCTCGAGGTTGCGCGAGATCACGACCACGTCCGTCGCCGCGCCGAAGGCTGCGCGTCGCATCCAGATGCGGCGGCGCTTGAAGCCGTGCGCTTCGTCGGGCAGAAAGCCGTCCTCGTGGTGCACGCGCGGCACTCCGAGCGAGCGCGCGGCGAACACGCTGTCGATCGCGCCGAAGTTGTAGGTCAGCACGAGGTCAGGGCGCTCGCGCGTGAGCAGCGCCCGCATCGCGCGCGCGGTCGCGAACGAACCGGCCTTGGGCGGCGGCGGCAGGTAGCGCACGTCGAGCGCGGGATCGACGAGCTCGCGCGCGTCGGTGCGGCCGTCCATCGCGACGATCGAGTGGCGCCAACGCGCGCCGAAGGCGGCGAGCAACTTGGCGACGCGCACCTGCGGCCCGGCGGGCACGAAGGTCGAGAACACGTGCAAGAGGTGCGGAACGCTCACGGCGCGCCCGTGCGCCCGCGGCGCGGCTCGAATCGCTGACGTGTTCGCGGCGCCATGTTCCTCGGCCCCTCGCTCGCGCGCCTCAGCCGATGTTCGGCGTGGTGTCGTCGACGGTCATCGCCGCGAGCACGTGCTCGACGAAGGCGCGGCGCTCTTCGAGCGGCTTCCAGCCCAGCACACCGCGCGCCAGATCGCACGCGAACGGCACGGCCAGCGAGCGGCTCTTGATGTCGCGGTAGCTGGGGAAGGCCGCGTCCTTGCGCCCGCCGGCCTTCTTCACCAGCCACTTGCCGATCTCCATGGTCTGACTGATGGCGAGCGAGCGCGGATGGAAGTGCAGCGCGCGCCCGGTGACTTCGCGCAGCGCGGCGACGGTTTGCGCGGCGCTCAGATCGACGTTGGCGCACAGGTTGAGCGCCTTGCCGTGCAACTCGTCCGTGCGGTGCAGCGCCGCGCGCACCAGCGCCTCGGCGACGTCGTCGACCCACACGAGCGGGAGCGGCGTGTCGCCCGCGCCCCAGCCGACGCAGTGGTTGTCGCGCACCCACAAGCCGAGCCCGGAGTGTTGCAGCGCGGTGCCGCGACCCACTACGACGCCGGGCCGCAGGATCACGAGCGGCAGGCCCTTCGTGCGTTGCAGTTCGACGAGCGCCTTCTCCGTTGCGATCTTGCCGCGCGCGTACAGCGAACGACCGTCGGGCTGCGGATCGGTGTCGAGCGAATCGGCGATGAGCTTCTGGCCGCAGTCGGCGCCCAGGTACAGCGCGGCGATCGTCGAGGCGAACACGAAACGCTTCACGCCGCGCTCGAGGGCGAGCTCGGCGACGGCGCGTGTGCCGTCGACCATCGCGCGCTGCACCGTTTCCCAAGTCGGGCCGTTGCCCGTGGCGAGCTGCAGCACGCACGCCGCCCCCGTGAGCGCTTCGCGCAGCGAGCTCGAATCCTCGAGGCTTCCGCGCACGAGGCGCGCCTGGCCGCGTTGCGCCGCTTCGACCAGGAAGGGCGGCAGCGCGTGCGTGCGGCGCACGACGGCGGTGAACGGAACGCCGCGTTCGACGAGCTTGGCGAGCACGCGCTTGCCGATGAAGCCGGTGCCGCCGAGCACGACAACTTCGCCGGGTCGCGCAGCGCCAGCCGGCGGAATCGTGATCGTGGGAGCAGCGCGTTCTTGGATCCAACTCGTAGCGGCTTCACACCACGCCAGCACCTGCTCGCCGGTGCGTCCGTCGGCGGGCAACTGCGTTCCAGCGCGATACGCGGCGTGGAAAGCGCGGATCGAGCCGCGCATGCCGGCGAAGAACGCGTCCTGGCGCTGACCCAGGCCGAGCGTGAGCTTGAGGTAGTCGGTGAGCACGCGCCGCGCCGACTTGCGCAGCTCTCCGCCGCGCCGCCAGCCGGCGAGGAAGCTGTTCCAGAAGTCGAGGTAGAGCGTCTTGCTCTCGCCGGCGAGCTGGTTGTGGAACAGGTCGGCTTCGAGTGAGCCGTCCGAGCCGAGCACTTCGAGCGTGCTGCGCGTGAAGGCCGCGCCGAAGTGCAGGAACAGCTCCACCGAGCCGCGTTCGCCGCGCCCCGCGACGACCCAGCGTTCGTGGAACAGCTGTCCGGGTTGCAGCTCGCGCGAACCGAGCATCGTCGTGTGCAGCACGCGCACGCCGCCGACCAGCTCGACCAGTTGCGCGAACGGGTGCGGACACTGCTCGAAGATGATGTTGCGCGGCTCGCGGAACATCCAATGCGAGAAGTCGCCTGCGTCGAGCTGGCGCAGCGGCACGGACAGGCACACGCGCACGTGTTCGACGCGGCCGATCTCGCCCGAGCGCAGCCGCTCGAGCAAATGCTGGAAGGCGGGGTGGAAGGCCGCGTTGTGGTTCACGCCCAGCACGACGTCGCGCTGTTCGGCGAGCTCGGTGAGCGTGCGCGCGTCCGCGGTCGAGAGCGCCAGCGGCTTCTCCACGAAGGCGCCGATGCCCAGCTCGAGCAATTCGCGCGTCACCGCAAGGTGCAGGTTCGGCGGCACGAGCACGTGGGCGACGTCGATCTTCATCGCCGCGAGCTCCGCGATCGAAGCGACCGCGTGCGGGACCTTGTGGCGCCGCGCGGAGCTCTGCGCCTTGACGAGGTCGGCGTCGCACACGGCCACAACCTCGACCTGCGGAGTGGCGCGCAGGATCTCGAGGTGGAAGTCGGCGATGAAGCCGGCGCCGACGACAGCGACGCGGGTCAGGGAGTTGGCGGCGGGGCGGCGCAAGTGGGGGCGGCGTGGAACGCGGAGTGCGGCGCGGCATGGTAGGCGCCGCGCGGCGAAAGGGAACGCGCTCCTTTTCGGTCCGCGGCGGGTTCGCAGTTCACGCGCCGCGCCGCGAGGCGATCGCGCCCGCTGGCCGCGCGCCGCCGCGCGAGAAGTTTCGAACGATCCCTTCAGGAACCCGCCGCGCGGTTCCGAAAGGTCTTCATCTCCTCCTTCTGGGGTCTGCCACTGCGCTTCAAGCCGGTGGCAGGCCCTTTTTTCGCATCCGCGCGTCGCTGTCAGCGCTTGAGCGCCTGCGCCAACGCCTCGGCGGGCCAGCGGATCTCGAAGATCTGCTCGACGTCGCTTTCGAGCACGGTGATGCGTTGCTCGTCGGGCACGTTGACGGACGTCGTGGAGAGGGAATTCTCGGTGCGCTTCTCGACCGACCAGCTGACGAGGAAATCGCCGGCGCCTGGAGCGTGGAGCACCAGCTCGCGGTTCAGGTCGAACACTGCGGCCTGGTAGTGGTCGTAGCCCGGCCCCGTGCTGCCGACGGGCGAGAGGCTCGCCTTGACGAACATCGGCGCCGCAGGAATTTCCGCGTCAGCGGGCGCCTTCAGGCGCACACGCGGTCCGCGCCGCAACTGCACGCGGGTGTCCGAGCTCACGCGCTCGAGCACTTCCGCGCGAAAGCCCGACACGTTGACCGCGACGCGAGCGGCAGGGGCTTGGACCAAGATGTCCGCCTGGTTGTCGTGCAACCACATCTGGAAGGCGCTGACGCCCTCGGCAAGTGGTTGCACATCGAGGGTCCCCAGCACGGCGTCGCTGGGATCGGGCGGTACGAGTTCGAGTCGGAACGCTGTGAGCTTGCCGCGCAGGTCGATGCCCGGCAGGCGCGGGTCGGCGCAGCCCGCGCCGGAAGGCACGTCGAAGCCCGCGAAGGAGACGAGAGGGTCGAACTGCTGGTCGCCCATGACGTCGAGGTCGTAGCGCCCGGGCTCGAGCGATTCGAGCCGAAACGTCCCGTCGAGCTGCACTTGCGTTCGGTTCGTCGGTCGGCCCGGGGAGCGCTCGTCTTCGCTGTCGCCTTTGTCCGAACGCCGCGCGTGCACGCGCGGACGGGTGCTTGCGACCGCGGGATCGAGGAGCAATCGCCCGTCGATCCAGCCGCTCGCGTGCAGCACGAGCTCGACGCCTTGCGCGCCCCGCGGCACGCGCACGCGCGACGCCAGCGCGAGTTCGTGCGTGGCATTCAACGTGACTTCATCGCAGATCCAGTCGGCGCGCACTTCGAAGCTGCCATCGCCGCGACTGAGGGTGCGCGCGCGGCCCTTGCCGCCGCCACGTGAACCGGACTGCTCGAACGAAGCGATGACAGCCGCGCCCGGGACGGGTGCACCCTGTGCGTCGACGACGCGTCCGGCGGCGACCACCGGCGGAAGCGCCAGAGGCACGTCGCCCAGATCGTGCTCGCCCGGCGCATACGCGGCGGCGAGCTCGATCCTCGCGCTGCGGACATTGGAGTCGGGGTCTTCGACCTTGAACTCCAAGGTGCGTTGTTCACCCTGCGCGCGGTCGGATCCAAGCGGAAAGCGCACGTAGCCTTGTACGTCGCTCTTCTGCTCGCTCTCCAGCATGCCGGGATCGATCGGGCGCTTCGCCGTGTAGCGGCACTTGACGTCGCGCTCGGCGAGAACGGCGCCCTGCTCGTCGACGAGTCGCGCGCGCAGCACAAGTGCGCTGCGCGGATCGCGGTGTTCTGCCGTGACGACCTCGCCCTGGCGAGCCGGTGCGCGGATGCGTTGCGTCTGCGAGCTGTCGTCCTCGCCAGAGATCGCCAGTTCCAACTCGCCGCCCACACGCACGGGCTCGAAGCGCGCCACGCCGTTGTTGATCGCGCTCGTGATTCCAAAGCGGCGGTGGAGGAAGCTCCGTTGCACGCCGCGTTCGGCCCCGGGCTCGATTGGGAACAGCTGGGCCATGCCGCTCACGAGCGGGGCGCCGTTCGCGTCCCAGGCGCGCAACTCGACGGCTCCGAACGCCGTGGTGTGCAGCACGACGACGTCCTGCGGCAGCGCAGATCGATCGAGCATCACACGCGCTTGCTCGTCGAACAGGCCGGCCGGCTCCACGCACCAACTTCCTTCGTGCTGAGCGAGGAAAAGACCGACGTGCTCGAAGCGTGCTCGACCTGCGTCGTCCGTGCGCGCGAAATGCTGCGTGGCGAACGCGTTGAATTGGCGCACGCTGAGCGCGACCCGCAGCGCCGCGACGGGCGCGCCCTGCGGCCCGAGCACGAGCACGTCGAGCGTCGCGTCGGGCCACAACTCGATCCGCTGCACGCCTTGCCCGTCACGCGCGAAGTGCGCGCGCCCCAGAACGCCCGGCGCTCGTGCGACCACCACGCACTCTCGGTCGAGGCGCGTGTCGAGCACGGCGCCGCCCTCGGCGTCGGTCCGCACGCTCTTGTGCCCGAGCTGCAGCCACTTGTCCAAGTTCGCGTTGTCGAGCGCGGGGTGCGGCGTCGCCACGTTCGTGCTCGCGTACTCCTCGTAGAGCACCTCGACGTCCGCGAGCGGAGTTCGCGTCGGCCCATCGACCACCAGCACGCTGCGCTGCGCGCGCACGGCGGCCACGGATTCCGGCGCCGACGCTTGAGCCGTCTCCGCGGCGCCAGCCAACTCGGTGCGTGCGGCTGCGCTCGCTGCCGCCGGCGGGTCTGCTTCGGTCGGCGCAGCGGCGGACTCGCGAACTTGCGGCGCCGCAGCGCGCGGTCCGGCGGCCGCGTCGCTCTCAGGCGCCGGAGACTTCGAGAACCACAACGCCGCGGCCAGGACGGCCACGGCGCCGAACAACGCCGCCAGCGAGAGGGAGCGCTTCATGCCGCGCGATGGTAGTTCGCGACGGCCCAGCGCGTGCGAGCTTTGGCTACTTCGCGCCGAGGAACGGGTAGCGCCAGTCGTGCGGCGGCACGAAGGTCTCCTTGATCGTGCGCGGGCTCACCCAGCGCAGCAGATTTAGGATCGAACCGGCCTTGTCGTTGGTGCCCGAGGCGCGCGAACCGCCGAAGGGCTGCTGCCCGACGACCGCGCCGGTCGGCTTGTCGTTGATGTAGAAGTTGCCGGCGGCGAAGCGCAGTGCGTCGACCGCCTGGCGGACCGCGCCGCGGTCGTCGGCGAAGATCGCGCCCGTGAGCGCGTAGTCGCTCGTCGAGTTGCACAGGGCGAGCGTCTCGGCGTACTTCGCATCGTCGTACACGTGGATCGTGAGCACGGGCCCGAACAGCTCGGTGCACATCGTGTCGTACTTGGGGTCGAGCGCTTCGATCACCGTCGGCTCGATGAACCAACCCACGCTCGGATCGCACTTGCCGCCGAACACGACGCGCGCCGCCTTCGAACTTTTCGCGGCGTTCACGGCGCCGGCGAGCTTGTCGTAGGAGCGTTTGTCGATCACGGCGCCGACGAAGTTCGAGAAGTCGGCGACGTCGCCCATCTTCAGCGGCGCGAGCATGGCGCCGAGCTCGTCCTGCAGCGGCTTCCACAGGCTGGCGGGGATGTAGGCGCGGCTCGCGGCCGAGCACTTCTGGCCCTGGTACTCGAACGCGCCGCGCACCAGCGCGACGGCGAGTGCGCGCACGTCGGCGGACGCGTGCGCGAAGACGAAGTCCTTGCCGCCCGTTTCACCGACCAGGCGCGGATACTGGCCGTAGTTCGCGATGTTCTTGCCGATCGTCGACCAGATGCCGTTGAACACGCCGGTCGAGCCCGTGAAGTGCACGCCCGCCAGGCGCCGGTCGGCGATGCCCGCCTCGCCGACGACCGGCCCCGAGCCGGGCACGAAGTTGATGACGCCCGGCGGCAGGCCCGCCGCCTCGTAGAGCTTCATCATCAGGTAGTTCGAGAGAATCGCGGTGCTCGCGGGCTTCCACACCACGGTGTTGCCGAGCATCGCCGGCGCGCTGGCGAGGTTCGCCGCGATCGAGGTGAAGTTGAAGGGCGAGATCGCGAACACGTAGCCGTCGAGCGGGCGATGTTCGAGGCGGTTCCACACGCCCGGCGAGGATTGCGGTTGTTCGTTGTAGAGGCGCTCGGCGAAGTGCGCGTTGAAGCGCATGAAGTCGATCGTCTCGCAGGCCGAGTCGATCTCGGCCTGGTGCGCGGTCTTCGACTGGCCGAGCATCGTCGAGGCGTTGATGCGGTCGCGCCAGGGGCCCGCGAGCAGCTCACCGACGCGCAGGAACACCGCGACGCGCTCTTGCCAAGGCAGCGCTTCCCAGCCCGCCTTGGCCGCGCTGGCCGCTTCGATCGCGAGCTTGACCTCGGCCGGGCCGGCGCGGTGAACGCGCGCCAGCACGTGGCCGTGGCGGTGCGGCATGCTGACCGTCTCGAGATCGCCGGTGCGCACTTCGCGGCCGCCGATCACCAGCGGAATCTCGAGCTGCGCGCCGGTCATCTTCGCCAGCTCCGCGCTCAGGCTCGCCCGTTCGGGGCTGAGGGGTGCGTAGCCCTTGACCGGTTCGTTGATGGGAGTGGGGGTGCGGAAAGCGCCGTGGGTCATGGTCGGTTCGGCTCGTTCGAGGGAGTGGCCGTGGTGCGAAGCACGCAGGTTAGCAGCCGGCACGCAGTGCGCCCAAGCGCTCCGCTGGCGTGCAAAAGCACGGTCTGGGACGTTCCCCCGGCGCGCTCCGATGCGCATCATGAGCGGCCGCGCGCGCCCGCAGCGCCGCTCCGCAGTCCCCGCTGGAACTCCCCATGACCAAGCTTTCGATCCGCCGCGCGAACGCGCGTGCTCTGTTCAGCTCCCTGGCCCTCGCGCTGTCGCTTTCGTCGTGCGTGTTCGCCGTGAACGCACGGCCCAAGGAAGTGGAAGGCGACAAGCCGGCGGCGGGGGTCGCGGCTGCGGACGCCAGCGCCAAGCCGGCGGCGTCGAGTGCGACCGAAGCCGCGGCGCGCGCCAAGGCGCGCAAGGCCGAGAAGAAGGCGCACGAGCTCGAACTCGCGCGCATGGAGCTCGAGAGCGAGGAGCTCGATCAGCAGCACTCGCTCGCCGAGGCGCAGCGCAAGCTCGACGAGGCGCACAAGTCGCTGAGCGAGGCGCAACTGTCCCTGGAGCACTTCAAGACGCGCACCCTGCCGCGCGAACTCGCCGAAGCCACGCTCTCGCTCGACCGCGCGCAGCAGCGCCGCGACGAAGCGGAGTTGGAGCTGCGCGAGATGGAGGCGACCTACGCCAAGGATCAGTTCGCGAAGGACACCAAGGAGCTGGTTCTCTCGCGCCACCGCAAGCAGCTCGACTTCGCCAATCGCGACATGGAGCTCGCGCGGCAGCGTTTCGACGACGAGCGCAACGTCACGTTGCCCAAGACGCAGCGCGAGCACGAGAAGAAGCTGCGGGACGCCGAAGACGGCGTGCGCGATGCGGAAGTCGGCCTGCGCCGCGCCAACGCGAAGGCGGAGATGTCGCTGCGCCGCCTGCGCTTCAAGCTCAAGGAGCTCGAACAACCCGAAGAGGAAGAGGCCGCGAAGAAGGGCGGCGCGTGATGGGCGCGGGATGGCTCGCGTTGGCGGCGCTCGCCGTCGCGCAGGACGCCAAGCCGACGCAGGCGCCCGCGCAGGAGAAGGAGCTGCGCGCCGCGCCCGACGTGCCGGCGACGATGGACGCGGCCCAGGCGCGCGCCTCGCTCGAGCGTTCGCTGCGCTTCGTCGTCGAGAGCCAGCACGCCGACGGCTCGTGGGCCGGCAGCGCGCCCGACAGCGTGATGGAACTCGGCTTCAGTCCCGAGACGTACTACACCTGGCAACTCGCGGCGATCGAGCTGGCGCTCATGTCCCTCATGCAGTGCGAGGAGACGCCCGCGCGCCGCGCGTCGCTCGAGCGCGGCATGGAGTGGTTCTGCACGACGCGCCTGCCGGCGCGCGGCAGCGATTGGGACGTGGACTACATGTGGCCCGCGCTCTACGGCGTGGTCTGCGCCAACACGGCGCTGCGCGATCCGCGTTTCGCCGACGCCGCGTGGCAGAAGAAGATCGACGCGCGCGGCCGCGAGTTCATGGAGATGCTCGTGCGCAACCAGACGCACGACGGCGGCTGGGGCTACTACGACGATCCGCCGTTCACGCAGCGGCCGAAGTGGGCCACGAGCTTTGCGACCGCGGTCGTGATCGACGTGCTCGCCGACGCGCACCGGCGCGGTTGGTACGAGGATGCGGCGCTGCGCACACGCGCCGTCGAGTACATCCGCGGCTGCGCCTTGCCCGGCGGCGCGTACGAGTACGACCTCAACCCGCTGCCGCGCATCACCGGCGGCGAGCACATCAACAGCGTCAAGGGCTCGCTGGGACGCATCCAAATCTGTAACTGGGTGCTGCGCCGCGCGCAGACGCCGTGGGTCACCGACGACAAGATCCGCGACGGCGTCGCCGCGTTCTTCGAGCACCACCGCTTCCTCGACGTCGCGCGCATGCGGCCCGTGCCGCACGAGGCCTACTACGCCAACGCCGGCTACTTCTATTTCTTCGGCCACTACTACTGCGCGCTCGCGATCAACGAGCTTCCGGCGGCCGAGCGCGAGGCGTGGCACGCCAAGCTGCGGCCGCACGTGGTCAAGTGCCAGTACGACGACGGCTCGACGAGTGACTTCCTGCACTCGCGCTACGACATCCTGGCCTCGACGGCCTACGCGGCGATGGCGCTCGATCTGGGCCTGCCGCGCAGCAAACCCTGAGGCCCCGCGCTCGTGTCGACACCCTTGATGAACACCCAGGCGATGAGCACCCAGGAAGTAGCCCTCGCGCTCGTCGCGCGACGGCTGGACAGCGCGCAGCGCACATGGCTCGAGAACGCGCGCGCCGAGATCGTCGGCGGCGCGGGCGACGACCGCTTCTGCCAGTTGTTGTCGCAGGCCAGCCGCTTCGCGCCGCGCAAGCCGCTGGCCCCGAGCGCGGCCGAACTCGAGACGGCGGTGCGCGCACTCGAGGGCTGGAGCCCGGAGCGTTGGACCACGCTCGAGGCGCTGCGCCTCACGCTGCTGCAGTGTCTGCCCGACCTCGCCGGCGAGCGCGGCGTGCGCGTGCTCGAGGAGGCCTTCGAGTACGCGGACATCGGCGAGATGTGCGCGCTCTACAAGTCGCTCGCGCACCTGCCGAACCCGGGGCGTTTCGTGTGGCGCGCCGGCGAAGGCGCGCGCTCGAGCATGCGCGCGATCTTCGAGTCCGCGGTGTGCGACACGCCCTTCCCGGCGCGGCACTTCGACGACATCGCCTGGCGGCAGGCCGTGATCAAGTGCATGTTCATCGAGGCGCCGATGTGGCGCGTGTGGGGGCTCGACACGCGCCTGGACGCGGAGCTCGCGCGCATGGCGCTCGACCTCGTCGAGGAGCGCCGCAGCGCCGGCCGCGCGATCAACCCCGAGCTGTGGATGACCCTGGGACGCCACGGCGGCGTGCGCGGGCTCTCGCAGCTCGAACGCGAGCTGCGTGAAGGCGCTCCGCGCGGCCGGGCGGCCGCGGGATTGGCGCTGGCCCGCATGCGCGAACTCGATCGACTCGGCGCCGCGCTCGCGCTCGAGCGCGACGAGTTCGTGCGCCAAGTGTTCACCGAAGCCTTGGCCGGACGCGCCGCGTCCAGCGCCTGGGCCGCCCTCGACCCGACGCACAAGCCCCTCGCCACGCAACGCTGACATGCGCTTCTTCGATCCGCACATCCACATGATCAGCCGCACCACGGACGACTACGAGTCCATGGCCAAGGCGGGCATCCGCGCCGTGATCGAACCGGCCTTCTGGATCGGCCAGCCGCGCACCAACGTCGGCGCGTTCATCGACTATTTCGGGCAGATCCTCGGTTGGGAGCGCTTCCGCGCCTCGCAGTTCGGCATCGCGCACTACTGCTGCATCGGGCTCAACAGCAAGGAAGCGAACAACGAGGGGCTCGCGCGCGACGTGCTCGAGATCCTGCCGCGCTTCGCCTTCAAGGAGGGCGTCGTGGCGATCGGCGAGATCGGCTACGACGAGATCTCCGCCGCCGAAGAGCGCGCCTACGTGTGGCAGCTCGAATTCGCGCGCAAGCACGACATGGTCGTGATGGTCCACTCGCCGCACCGCGACAAGAAACGCGGCATCCAGCGCTCCATCGCGGTCGCCAAGGACGTCGGCCTGCCGATGGGCAAGCTGGTCATCGACCACAACAACGAAGAGACCGTGCAGGACGTGCTCGACGCCGGCGCGTGGGCCGCGTTCACGATCTATCCGCACACCAAGATGGGCTCCGAGCGCATGTGCGAGATCGTCAAGCGCTACGGACCCGAGCGCATCATCGTCGACAGCTCCGCCGACTGGGGCGTGTCGGATCCGCTGGGCGTGCCCAAGACCGCCAAGCTCATGCTCGAACGCGGCGTGCCGCTCGAGCAGGTCGAGCGGACCACCTGGGGCAACGCGCTCGCGGCCTACTCGCAGTCGGGCCAGATCGACGTCGAAGCGCTGCTCGCGACGCCGGTGATCGACCAGCGCGCATTGTTCAGCGACAACTCGGTGCTGCGCGGCCAGGCGCCGCGCGTCGACGCGCCGGTACCGAACTGACGCGCAGCGAGGGCCGAACTGACGCGCAGCGAGAGCAAAACTGACGCGCGGTCTCGCTCAGCCGCCGCGCACCGCGCGGTGCACGGCGAGGCAGCCGTCGAGGATCGCCGGGAAGTCCGCGAGCCGGACCATGTTCGGCCCGTCGGACGGCGCGTGGTCAGGGTCGGGGTGCACTTCGAAGAACAGCCCGTCGACGTTGCCCGTCGCGACCGCGGCGCGCGCGAGCGCCGGAACGAACTCGCGGTTGCCGCCCGTGGTCGCGCCGAGCGCGCCGGGCTCTTGAACGGAGTGCGTCGCGTCGAACACGACCGGCCGGCCGGTCTTGGAGAGGTGCTCGAAGCCGGTCATGTCGACGACCAGGCGGCCGTAGCCGAAGGTCGTGCCGCGTTCGGTGACCATCACGTTCGGATTGCCGGCGGCCGCGCACTTGTCGACCACGTTCTTCATGTCCCAGGGCGCGAGGAACTGGCCCTTCTTCACGTTGACGATGCGGCCCGTCGCCGCGGCGGCGAGCAACAGGTCGGTCTGACGGCACAAGAAGGCCGGAATCTGCAGGATGTCGACCACCTCGGCCGCGGGCGCGCACTGCTCGGGCGAGTGCACGTCGGTCACCAGCGGCAGACCGGTGCGGCGCTTGACGTCTTCGAGCAGGCGCAGGCCTTCGTCGAGGCCCGGGCCGCGCGTCGACTTGACGCTGGTGCGGTTGGCCTTGTCGAAGCTCGACTTGAACACCAGCGCCACTCCGCGCGAGCGCGCCAGTTCGGCGAGCTGCTCGGCGATCGAGTGGATCAGCGCCGGCGCTTCGAGCACGCACGGTCCGGCGAGGAAGAACAGTTGGCCGCCGCCGAGCTTGAGCTGGCCCACGGACAGGGAGGGTCGTGTCGATTGCATCTGGGTGCGAGACGCTCTTCTTGGGGCGCTGCGGATTCAGGGGACGATCACGCGGCGCTGGCCGCAGACCTCGAACTCGAGCGGAGTCGCGCCGCCGCGATCTCCGTCGACATGGTAGGGAACCGGAGCGTCGGAGCGAACGAGCACCGCGCGCGCGCGACGCAGCTCGCACGCACCGCCGGGAAGGTGTGCGAGCCACGCGCGCAGGCCCGCGCGAGCGAGCCCGATCCGACTCGCGTCGCGGAACAGGTAGACCTCGAACGCGCCGTCGTCGAGGCGCCGCTGTGGGCTGAGCCGGAAGCTCCCGCCGTAGTGGATCACGTTGCTGATCAGCAGCATTCCGACGGGCCCGTCGACGCGTTGGCCATCGAGTTCGACCGTCAGCTGCGGCGCGCGGTAGCCGCGCAGCGCGCGCCACATCGCGCCGACGTAGGCGAGCTTGGTGATCGGACCGCGCCGCACCCGTTCGACTTCGGCGACGGCGGCCGCGTCGAGCCCGACGCCGGTGACGAGGAACGACAGCACGCCGTTGGCGCGCGCCACGTCGATCGCCTGGGTGCGGCCGGCGAGCGCGAGCGCCGCGATGGCTTCGGGCTCGCGCGGCAGCTCGAGATCGATGCTGAGCACGTTGGCCGTGCCCAGCGGCGCGAGCGCGACCGGCGTGTGCTCGTCGAGGCCTTCGAACACCTCGCGCAACGTGCCGTCGCCGCCCACCGAGACGACACAGCGCGCTCCGCGCCCGCTCTCGTGCGCCCAGCGCTGCGCGTCGCCGCGGGCACGCGTCAAGCGCAAGTCGACATCGCAGCCCGCGCGGCGCAGCGCTTGCGCGACCGAGTGCGCCACGGCTTCCCCGCGGCCGCGGCCGGCGATCGGGTTGGCGAGGATGAGCACCGGCGAAGGCATGCGCGCGCGAGGATACGATGCGCGGCGCGTGGCCCAGCGCCCTTCCCGATCTGTGCGCATCGCCGTGCTCGGCGGCAGCGGTTTCCTCGGCGCGTGGATCAGTGAGCTCGCGTTGCAGATCGACGGCGCGCGCGTCGCGTCGCTCGCGCGCGATCCGGCTCGTTTTCCGCGCCCGAACGCCGGCGAGCGGTTGGAGCGGCTGGAAGTCGACGCGCTCGCCGCGGGCGAAGTCGAGCAGGCGCTCGCCGCTTGGAAGCCGACGCACGTCGTGCTGTGCGCCGCGCTGTCACGCCTCGCCGACTGCCGCGCCGACCCCGAGCGCGCGCACCGGCTCAACGTCGATCTTCCGCACCGCGTGGCGCTCGCGTGCCGCGGACGCGCACGCCTGGTGTTCACGTCCACCGACCTCGTCTTCGGCGCTCAGCCGCCGCCCGCTGGCGGCTTCGACGAGAACGCGACGCCGGCGCCGATCAGTGACTACGGCCGCTCGAAACTCGGCGGCGAAAGCGTGCTGCGTGTGCACGCGCGGCTCGATGCGCGCTTCTGCGTGGTGCGCCTGCCGCTGCTCTACGGACCGAGCTTCGGCCGCGGGCTGGGCGCTTCCGACAGCCTGCTCGAGGCGCTCGCGCGCGGGGAGACGCCGCTGCTCTTCACCGACGAACGCCGCACTCCGCTCGACGTGCGCGACGCGGCGGCGGCGGTGCTCGAGTTGGCGCTCTCGGACGCCGTGGGGCTGCTCCACGTCGGCGGTCCGCTCGCGCTCGATCGTTATTCGCTCGGTATGGCGGTGCTCATCGAGCACGGCTTCTCGGCGGCCGAGGCGCGCGCGAAGTTGCGCGCCGGACTTCGCCGCGACGCGGGCAGTGAGGACGAGCGGCCGGCCGACGTTGCGCTCAACTCCGCGCGTGCGCGCGCACTGCTCCGCACACGCCTGCGCGGCCCGAGCGAGGCGCTCGCCGATCGCTAAGGAGTGAGCGTCAACGCGACGGCGTTGGTGAAGTGCCCGGCGAGGCCACAACCCGTGAAGGGATCGAACTCGCGATACCAGACCTGCAGGTAGAGCGTCTGCCCCGCGGAGTACGTGCTCCACACGGGGTGGTTGTCGAGATTGGAGAGGAACGGGCCGCGCTGCAGCGGCGGCCTCAGCGCGAGCAGGCTGCCGATCAGCGGTTGTCCGATCGGGAATGCGTTCGCGCTCGACACCAGGAAGATCGACGGGTCCAGGGAGACCGGCGGGAGAGGTCCGGCCGGGGTCGGCGCGTGGCCGCGGAGCTGAAGGCGCACGTCGCGAGCGGTGATCGAGGTCGAACCGAAGGCCTCGAGGCCCAGGCCGGGGCCTGCTGAGTTGCCGCAACCGGTCGTGGAGGTTCCAGGCGCGCACGGGCACGGGCCCGCGCTTCCGTCGCCGAAGGCGAAACCCACGCCCACCGCGGCGGAGTACGGGCCTTCCACGCGCTGGAAGCGGCCGCGCGAGGCGTAGAGCCAGGACGCACCGAGCAGCAACTCATCGCGTCCGTCGGCGTTGGAGTCGGGTGCGCCGGCGAGCACCGTTCCGTCCCAGCGCACCGTGAACTTGAAGGCGCCGGTCAGCGCGTCGTGCACGCGGTGCTCGTAGTACGGATCCTCGGCTGTGACGACGAAGTCGAGCGCGCCGTCGCCGTCGAAGTCGCCCCGCGCGCTGAACGCGCTGACGCCGACGACTGTCGTCAACGTGGTTCCCGAAGCGATCGAATGCACCAGCGTCGAGCTGAATCCGTTGTTCCAGATGCTCACGAGGACCTCGGCGCGGCCGTCGCCGTCGACGTCCTCGAATTCCTGCAGCCGCCAGGTCGCAGGCGGAAGCGTCGGCGTGAACAGGACCGCGCCGGTCGCGCCCGAGCGCGCCTGCCAGGGGCTGCTCAAGAACCCGCCGAGGACGTTGTGGCTCGCGAGGTAGTCCTCGACTCCGTCGCCGTCGAGGTCGCCTGCGCGCACGACCTGGTCTCCGAGATGGCGGAAGAGCTCCGAGCCGTCGACGCCGGAGCAGGCCGCGACCTCGAAGAGGATCGCGTTGAAGCTTCCGAAGGTCTGGTGCAGCTCGACGCGCAGGAAGTCCTCGACGCCATCCGCGTTGAGATCAGCGAGCGCGATCGGGTCGCTCCAGGTTCGGCCGTACGTCGGGTGGTTGTAGCCCCAGTGCCAGTCCGCGATCGGCGCCCCGCTCACCCCCGAGCGCGCGATCAAGCGATATTCGCCCGTGGATGCGTCGAGCAGCACGCTGCCGAAGTCCTTCGAGGCGTCTGCATCGAGGTCGCCGATCAGCACCGGGCACTGCGGCAGATCGCGCAGGATCGCGCCGCTCGCGCTCGACACGATGCGCGTGCTGCGGGCGTGGCCCACGGCGAAGTCGAGCACCCCGTCGCCGTCGACGTCGCCGTACGGCTGCGCGCGGAGTCCGAATCGCTCGCCGCTCCAGCTTCCGACGGCGGTGTGGAGCAAGCCCTGCCCCGCCGCCGCGGATGGCCAGGCGAGTGCGGCGGCAAGCGCTGAACACGTGCGAAGGGTGAGCATGGCTGTGGCTGGATCGTGGAGCTGGCGGAGCGGAGTTGCGGCGAACTCGGCGCACCTAGCTGTCGCCGCAGCTGGGGTGACAACCGGCGTGGTCGTACGCCGCGAAGCGCGCCGCTACCCTGTTGCGCCCCACGAACCGGGCAGTAGCCCGCGCAGGCAGACAATGGAACTCTCGACACGCTTTGATCCCAAGGAACACGAGCAGGCCCTCTACGCGTTGTGGAAGGCCTCCGGCGCCTTCCAACCGCAGCCCGCGCGGCCTGGTCGATCGACCTACACGGTCATGATCCCGCCGCCGAACGTGACCGGCGTGCTGCACATGGGGCACGCGCTCAACAACACGATGCAGGACATCGCGGTGCGCTACCACCGCATGCTCGGCGACGAGACGTTGTGGGTTCCCGGCACGGACCACGCGGGCATCGCGACGCAGGCGGTGGTCGAGAAGAAGCTCTTCGCCGAGCGCAAGCTCAAGCGCAAGGACCTCGGCCGCGAGGCCTTCGTCGGCGAGATCTGGAAGTGGAAGGAAGAGCACGGCGCGAAGATCCTCGAGCAGCTCGCGCGCCTGGGCGCCTCGTGCGATTGGACGCGCACCAAGTTCACGATGGACGAGGACCTCTCCGCCGCGGTGCGCGAGAGTTTCGTGCGCCTGTGGGAGAAGGGCCTGATCTACCGCGGCGCGCGCCTGGTGAACTGGGACTGCGTGCTCGAGACCGCCGTCTCCGACGACGAGATCGAGATGGTGGAGCGCAAGGACAAGCTCTACTACTTGCGCTACGCAATCGAAGGCGCGCCCGAGCGCTTCATCACGGTCGCGACGACGCGGCCCGAGACGATGTTCGGCGACACGGGCGTCGCGGTGAATCCCGAGGACGAGCGCTGGAAGGATCTGATCGGCAAGCGCGCCGTGCTGCCCTTCATCGGCCGCGCGATTCCGATCCTGGCCGACGAGACGGTCGAGGCGAAGTTCGGCACGGGCGCGGTGAAGATCACGCCCGGACACGATCCGGCGGACTACGAGCGCGGCGCGCGCTTCAAGTTGCCGATCGTGACGATGCTCGAGAAGAACGGCGTGCTCAACGCCGAGTGCGGGCCGTTCGCGGGGCAACCGCGCGAGAAGGCGCGCGTGAATCTGATCGCGGAGCTCGAGAAGCTCGGCCAATTCGAGAAGGCCGTGGACCTCGTCCACAACGTGCCGCTCAGCGACCGCTCCAAGAGCGTGATCGAACCGCTGGTGAGCGAACAGTGGTTCGTGAAGATGGCGCCGCTCGCCGAGCCCGCGATCGAAGCCGTGAAGAACGGCGCGCTGCGCTTCCACCCCGAGCGTTGGACCAAGGTCTATCTCGATTGGCTGGTCAACGTGCGCGACTGGTGCATCTCGCGCCAGCTGTGGTGGGGGCACCGCATCCCCGTGTGGTACGACGAGGACGGCGTGGGCGTCGCGTCGCGCACCGACCTCGCCATCGGCTCGGCGCATCCGCGCACGGGAAAACCGATCGTCCGCCAGGACGAGGACGTGCTCGACACCTGGGCGAGCTCGTGGTTGTGGCCCTTCGCGACACTCGGTTGGCCCAAGGCCACGAACGATCTCGAGCGCTACTACCCGACGCAGTTCCTCTCGACGGCGCGCGACATCATCTACCTGTGGGTGGCGCGCATGGTGATGGCGGGCTACGAGTTCTGCGATCACCTGCCGCCCGAGAAGCGCTGCCCGTTCCGCGTCGTCAACGTGCACGCCACCGTGCTCGACGCGCAGGGTCGGCGCATGTCCAAATCGCTGGGCAACGGCATCGATCCGATCGAGATGATCGAGAAGTACGGCGCCGACGCCGTGCGGTACTCGCTGATCCTGCTGACGCGCGAGGGCCAGGACACCAAGCTCGCCCCCGATCGTTTCGAGCAGGGCTTCCGCTTCGGCAACAAGGTCTGGAACGCCGCGCGCTTCGTGCTCTCCAACCTCGCGGGCGAGCGCACCGACGGCACGCTCGCGAGCGCGCAGCGCCTCGAGGACCGCTGGATCCTCTCGCGGCTGGAGCGCACGCGCGTCAGCGTCAGCCAGGCGCTCGAGGAGTACCGCTTCAACGACGCGGCGAGCGAGCTCTACCGCTTCGTGTGGAACGACTTCTGCGATTGGTACCTCGAGCTCGCCAAGCCGCGCCTCGCCGGTTCGGATGCGAGCGCGGCGGCCGCGCGCGGCGTGCTCGCGCGTGTGCTCGGCGACGCGCTCGCGCTGCTGCATCCCTTCACGCCGTACATCACCGAAGTGCTCTGGCGCGCGTTGCGTGAGACGCTCGGCGAGGCGCAGCCGCGGATGTTGATCGCCAGTTCTTGGCCGGATGGCGCAGGACTGGGCGTCGACGCCGCCGCCGAGCAGCAGTTCGAGCTGATCCAAGGCGTGGTCGGCGCCGTGCGCTCGGTGCGCGCGCTGACCATGGTGGGGGAACGCAAGCCGCTGCGCGCGCTGGTGTGCGCGCCGCGCGACGCCGAGCGCAGCGTGCTCGCCCAGCACGGCGCCTCCGCCAAGGCGCTGGGTTTCCTCGAGACCTTCGACCTGCGCGCCAGCGCCACGCGTCCGCCCTCGAGCGCTTGCGCGGTGCACGGCGGGATCGAGGTGTTCGTTGAGCTCGGCGCCGACGTCGACCTCGAGAAGCTGCGCGGCGTGCTCGCCGGTCGCCGCGACAAGCTCGAGAAGTCGATCGAGCAGGTGCAGGGCAAGCTCGCCAACGCGAGCTTCGTCGAACGCGCCGATCCCGAGGTGGTCGCCGCCGAACGCGCGCGCCGCGACGAGCTCGTGCTCGAGCGCGAGCTGCTCGCGCGCAACCTCGCGGGGCTGTGAACCGCGCCGGCGCGCGCTGAGCGCGCGCCGGTCGCCATTTGGGGTCAGCTCTCCGCGCCAGCCAGCCGGATGCCGTACTTGCGCATGCGGCGCCACAGCGTGGTGCGGCTGACGCCCAGCTCCTTGGCGGCCTGATCGAGGCGGCCGGGGTTGCGCTGGACGGCTTGCAGCACGACCTGGTGCTCGCGGTCGCCCAGCTGATCCGCGATCGGGCGCGCGGCCGCGAGGTTCGACTGGCGCAGGCTGCGTTCGAGGTGCTCGGGCGTGAGCATCCCGTCGATCGAGATCGTGGCGGCGTTCGACAGCACGGCGAACAACTGCCGCACGTTGCCGGGGAAGGCGTGCGAGGCGAGCAGGTCCATCACACGCGGCGCGATGCGCAACGTGCGTCCGTGCTCGACGGCGTAGGTCTCGGCGAAGTGCGCGACCAATCCGGGCAGGTCGTCGGTGCGCTGGCGCAGCGGCGGCACGCGGATGTTCACGAAGGTGCGCAGCACGGAGAGCGCCGGCGAGAGGGCGCCGCGCTCCAGGGCTTCGGCCGGCGCC
The DNA here is from genome assembly GCA_016795325.1 of Planctomycetota bacterium. Lineage (GTDB taxonomy): Bacteria > Planctomycetota > UBA1135 > UBA1135 > WYBT01. The sequence goes on along the minus strand of JAEUHY010000022.1, from coordinate 95,017 downwards.
TCGCTCAGCGAGATCAGGATCCGGCAGCGGATCGGCAGGGCCTCGTGGGCGCCCGGCGGCGTGTAGGTCAACGTCTCGAGCGCGCGGCCCAGCAACTCCTGCTCGTGGGCGCCGAGCGCTTCCAGTCCGACCAGGTGCAGCGTTCCGTGCTCGAGCCGCTCGAACCAACCGCGTCGCCAGCGCCCGGTGGGCGTGCGGACGCCCCACAGCTGCTCCTCGAAGCTGCGCTCGCTCGGCGCGCGCGCGTCGAGCGCTTCGAAAGGCGCCGCGCGCCGCGCGCCGGAGTAGTGCAGGGCGCGGGCGATGAAGCGCCGGCCGACGCCCTCCTCGCCGTGCACGACCACGGGGTCGGCGCTGTCGCGCACACGGTGCAGCGCGGTGACCACCGCCGACATGCGCGAGGACTGGGCGATGAGGTTGTGCAACTCGTGGCGCGAGCGCAGCTCGCTCTGCAGCGAGTGGAGTTGCGACTCCAAGCGGCGGCGCTGGAGGATCGAACGCACGCGCGCGATGACCTCCTTGGGGCGCAGTGGCTTGATCAGATAGTCGGCCGCGCCTGCGCCCATCGCTTCGATGGCGCCGTCGACGCTCGCGAAGCCGGTCATCAACACCACATCCGTGCCCGGGTGCAGACGACGCACGTCGTGCAGCAGCTCCATGCCGTCCATGTCGGGCATGCGGATGTCGGAGAGCACGATGGCGACCGGTTCGGCCGCGAGGTGCGCGAGCGCGCTGCGTGCGTCGCTGGCTTGAGCCACGCTGAAGCCTTCGGCTTGCAGCACGTCGACGAGCGTTTCGAGCACGACGCGCTCGTCGTCCACGATCAGGATGCGTTCCACGGAGCCAATCAAGGGTGTTGGGCTAGCTCAGCGAGGGAGCAGGTGCGGCCGAGGGGGGGGCGCCGCGGTCGGTTCTGCCTGGGAGGGAGCAGAATCGAGACTAGCGTTGTAGATCCCGGAACCGGGACCGGCAAGCGCCTTCGGCGGGCGGTTCGGTCGCCCCGGGCGGGAGGGGGCCGGTGAGAGGCGATTTTTCCCGGTGCTCGGCCGTGTGCGCGCTCAAGGCTGTACAGCCGCGCGCCAACGTGCGATCGCCACGATCGACTTGCCGTCCGCCGCCAATTCAGACTCCGCCTCGCGCAGCGGGCGCCAGGCGACGGCGATTTCCTCGTCCGCGTCGTGCGCCCGCCGCGCGGCGCCGCTGGGCGTGAGCCCACGCGCCCAGAAGATCTCGATTTGCTCGGAGCAGAATCCCGGCGCGGGGAAGAAGCACCCCAGGCTGACCCAGTGGCTCGCGCGCACGCCGACCTCTTCGTCGAGTTCGCGCTGCGCGGCTGCGAGCCGGTCCTCGCCGCGCTCGATGCGTCCCGCCGGCAACTCGCTGAGCCACGCGCCGATCGCGTGCCGGTACTGGCGCACGACCGCGATGTCTCCGCGCTCGTTCTCGGCGAGCACCACGACGGCGCCAGGGTGGTCGATCAGCAGCAGCTCCTGGCGCAGCCCGGAAGGCAGCACGAGCTCCTCGCGCACGACGTCGAACGCGCGGCCCGCGGCGACCGATTGCGACGCAACGACGCGCACGTCGGGGTGGCGAGGCAGGCTCATCTATCGCTTCGCGCACGAGCGAACGCCCGCGCGCCGCACGCTCAGGCCTCTTCGACTTCGCGTCGCCCGCGCCGGCGCGGCTCGGGTTCGCTGTTGACCATGCGGTCGAGCCCGGCGAGGAACGCGACGGTCGAGTTGGCCACGTCCTCGCGTTCGTGCTGCTGGGCGAACTGCGCGAACTCGCGCAGCTTTTTGGCCAGCTTCTGGGCTTCGCGCACGACCGGTTGGTCGGCGCGTTGTTGCTCGGAAACCTTGCGTTGCAGTTCGGCGATCTTGGCTTGCAACTCGGCGATGCGAACATCGTCGGAGCGACGAATCAGGGTGCGCTTGGGCGTCATGTGGCGCGTGAGAGGCAGTCGAGACGACTGTTGGCGGGTTGGTCTGTGTGGAGTGGCCGAGCTCGGACGCGCGGGTGCAAGTTCCCGCGCGAGTCGTGCGCGTGCTCGAGGCGAGAGCGCGGCCCGAGGAACGCGGGCGCGAGGAACCGACAGCTTCGACGCCCTGCGAGCGGAGTGTCGAGTGTCGAGTGCGGCATCGATTGGGGCCCGCGTCGGGAACGCGAACCAGCCGCGCTGCGCACGCTCGCGCCGCCGGGGCGCGCGATCGACGCAAACGCTGCGCGCTGGGGAACAGCGCGCCTGCGAGGCGCAAAACAGTAGGCGGCTGCGCGGCGCTTGGCAACGGCGGGGCGTGCAAACTCGCTTCTGCGGGGGCCCTGCCGACGAAAGTCGGAGCCGCCTTCGATGCGCCGCTCGAGCGCGCCGCGATGCCGGAGCGAAGTTTGCGCGTCGGCGAGCTTTGCGAGTATCCTCTTCGCCCCTTCGATCGCCTGGACTGCGCCGCGGCCGCCCACGCCCGCCGCGAGCTGCGCGTCCGCAGGCGATTTCCCCAGCCTCACCGCCTCCCCGTGCACGAAGACGTCGAACACATTCTGTTCACCGAAGCCCAGATCGGGGCGGGCATCGACCGCGTCGCGCGCGAAGTGACCGCTGCGTACCGGGGCACGGGCTTCACGGTGGTCTCGGTGCTCAAGGGCAGCTGCGTGTTTGCGTCCGACCTGATCCGGCGCATACCGATTCCCCTCGAGCTCGCGTTCGTGAGCGCGTCGAGCTACGGGTCAGGCGTCGAGTCGGGCGCCCTGGAAGTGAACTTCTTCCCCGCGGAGAGCGAGATCCGCGGGCGCGATTTGCTGCTGGTCGACGACATCCTGGACACGGGCCGCACGTTGGCGCGCCTGGTCGACGAGATGAATCGCCGCGGCGCGCGCTCGGTGCGCACCTGCGTGTTCCTCGACAAGCCGGCCCGCCGCGCGACCTCGTTCGTCGCCGACTTCCGCGTGTTCGAGGTCGAGGACCTGTTCGTGGTCGGTTACGGACTCGACTTCGCCGGCCACTATCGCAATCTGCCCTACGTCGGTGCGCTCAAGCGCGAGTGCTACGAGCGACCGCGCTCGTCGGCCGGCCGCTGACCCGTTTCGGCGCGCGGCCCGTGCCGCCAGCTGCTCCCTTTCCATCCCAGTGGCCCAGTACTTCACCGTTCCCGCGGACGACCTCGGCGTCGAACTCGACGAGTACCTGTGCCGCTTGTTCCCGCTGGCTCGCAAGCGCGAACTGCGCTCGCTGGTGCGCGACGGTCGGGTCACGGTCAACGGGGCGCCGTCCGCGCCGTCGCAGCGGCTGCGCGCCGACGACGTGGTGGGCTGCGACTTCGACGACGAGGAACTCGAGGCGCACGAGCCCGAGGCCGCGCCGAGCGAGCCGCCGGTGCTGCTGCACGAGGACGAGCACGTGCTCGTCGTCGACAAGCCTGCCGACCTGTTGGTGGAGCCCGACCGCTGGGACGAGAGTCGGCCGAATCTGATCGTCGGACTCCAAGTCCTGTCGCAACTGCGCGTCGAGCGCGGCGAGGAGGGCTTTCGGCCGCGGCTGGTCCACCGCCTCGACAAGGACACCAGCGGCGCGCTGGCCGTGGCGAAGACGGTCGACGCCGAGCGTGTGCTCGGCGCGGCGTTCGAACAGGGCGGCGTGGTCAAACGCTATCTGGCGCTGGTCGAGGGCGAGCACCCGCTCGGCGAGGGCGAGAGCGAGACCATCGACCTGCCGCTCGGCCCCGACCACCGGCGCAGCGGACACATGTGCGTGCGCCGCGACGGCAAGAGCTCGCAGACGCTGGTGCGTGTGCGCGAGCGGTTCCGCGGCATGACGCTGCTCGAGTGCCAGCCGCTCACCGGACGCACGCACCAGATCCGTGTGCACCTCGCCGCGCAGGGTTTTCCGTTGCTCGTCGATCCGCTCTACGGCCGGCGCAAAGCGCTGCTCTTGTCCGAGATCAAGTCGAGCTACCGCCGCAAGCCCGGTCAGGCGGAGACGCCGCTGATCGCGCGGCTGACGCTGCATGCGGAGCAGCTCGAGATTCCGCGCGTGCCCGAGGGCGCAGGTGAACCGATTCGCGTCCTGGCGCCTTGCCCCAAGGACTTCGAGCGCACGCTCAAGCAACTGGCCAAGTGGAGGCCTGCCCGACGATGAAGGTCAAACAACGCTCCGACGACTTCCGTGTGCGCGAGCTGCTGCGCGAGGACGTGCTCGCGCCGCGCGGCGAATTCCGCGTGTACCGCGTGCTCAAGAGCAAGCACACCTCGTTCGAGGCCGCGCGCGTTCTGGCGCAGGAAGCCGGCGCCAGCGCAGGCGACGTCTCCATGTGCGGACTCAAGGACCGCCAAGGCGTGACGCTGCAGCACATGGCGGTGCGCCACGGTCCTCCGATCAGCATCCGCAGTCCGGATCTGCGCATCGAAACCGCGGGCTTCACCAGCGAGCCGCTGGACTCGAAATCGAGCGAAGGCAACGCGTTCGAGATCGTGCTGCGCGGACTTGCCCAGGACGACGTCGACGCGCTGCGCGCGAACGCGCACTCGATCCGCGCCGGCGGACTGATCAACTACTTCGACGACCAGCGCTTCGGAAACCTGCGCCACGGCCAAGGCTGGATCGCGCTGGATCTCATGCGCGGCGAGCACGAGGGTGCGCTGCGTGCGCTGTTGACGTCGCGCTCGCCGCACGACGACCGCAAAGCGATGGCGTTCAAGCGCGCGCTCACCTCGTACTGGGGCGACTGGACCTCGTGCCGCGACATCGCCGGCAAATTCGGCGAGCACCACTCGCTGTTCGAACACTTGAAGCGCGAGCCGCAGGATTTCGCGGGCGCGTTCTTCCACCTCGCGTCGCGTCTGCGACTGATCCACCTCTACGCGTACCAGTCGCACCTGTGGAATCGTGCGGTCGCCGAGTGGGTGCGTGCGCGTGTCGAGCCCGCGCAGCGCGTCGTGCTCAAGAGCGCCGAAGGTCCGCTGGTCTATCCCGAGGTCGGCGTGGACCTCAAGGCGCCGCCCGAGCAGGCCTTCCGCTTGCCTGGGCCCAAGCTGAAGGACGTCGAGGATCGTGAGCAGTTCGAACTGCTCGCCGACGCCTTGGCGCACGACGGACTCGTTCCCGCGCAGTTCTCGATCGAAGGCGTGAGCGGCTTCGCGCTCAAGGGCGAGGATCGGCCGCTGTTCGTCACGCCGGCGCATCTGCGCCTGCGCCCCGCGCGCGCCGACGTGCTGAACCGCGGCCAGTTCCAAGTCGAAGTGCGCTTCGAGTTGCCGCGTGGAGCGTACGCGACGCTGGTCGTGCGCCGCCTGCTCGAGACCAGTGCACGCCGTTCGAGCGTCGCTGCGCCGCGCGTGCTTTCGAGCAAGCCTGCGCCGCCGCCGCGCGAGGAAGACGGACGTTTCGGCGAGTTGCCGACGGACCGTGTGCGCGCTCCGCGCACTGGGACCGGCGAGCGGCGCAGCGGCGCGGCTCGCGGTGCGCCCAAACGCGACTGGGGCCCGAGCAAGCGCGTGCGCCTCGAGGACCGCGAAGGCGAAGGTCCGGCGCGCAAGCCCGCGCGCCGCGGCCCGCCGCGCGATGGGGGCGGCCCGCCGCCTCGCGGAGAGCGTCGCGGCCCGCCGCGCGACGACCGCCGTGGCCCGCCGCGTGACGACCGCCGCGGCCCGCCGCGCGACGACCGCCGTGGCCCGCCGCGCGACGACCGCCGCGGCCCGCCGCGCGAGGACGCGCCGCGTCGCGATGGACCGCCGTCGCGAGGACGCTTCGAACGTTCGGGGCCGCCCGCAGAGCGTGGAGCGCCGCGCCGCGGCGTCGAACGTCCGCGCAGCGACGACAGCGGCCCGCCGCGCGAGCGTCCGAAGAACTTGCCGCTGGCGAATTGGAAACCCAAACGCGGTCCGGCGTCGGACCGGGAGTAGTCGCATGGGCACGGGGCAGACGAGCACGGAGCAAGCGCCCACCCTCGGTGTGATCGGGGGCTCGGGGCTGTACGAGATCGAAGGCCTGCGCGACGTGCGCGAGGTCGAACTGGCCACGCCGTTCGGTGCGCCGAGCGACGCGTACGTGACGGGCGTACTCGACGGCGTGCGCATGGTGTTCCTGCCCCGGCACGGCCGCGGGCACCGCATTTCCCCGAGCGAAATCAACTTCCGCGCCAACATCTGGGGCATGAAGAAGCTCGGCGTGACGCGCATCCTGTCGCTGTCGGCTGTGGGCTCGATGCGCGAAGACGTGCACCCCGGCGACTTCGTCGTGATCGATCAGTTCATCGATCGCACGCGCCACCGCGCGGACACGTTCTTCGAAGGCGGCGTCGTGGCCCACGTGATGTTCGCCGATCCGGTGTGTCCCGCGATGCGCGCCGTGGCGCTCGACGCGGCGCGTTCGCTGGGGCTCAAGGTCCACGACGGCGGCACGTACCTCAACATGGAAGGTCCGCAGTTCTCGACGCGCGCCGAATCCAAGCTCTACCGCTCGTGGGGCGTGGACGTGATCGGCATGACCAACCTGCAGGAGGCCAAGCTCGCCCGCGAGGCGGAGCTGTGCTACGCGACGGTTGCGATGGCCACGGACTACGACTGCTGGCACGAGGGCCACGACGACGTGACCGTCGAAGCCATCGTGGCCGTGATCAAGGCCAACGTCGGCAACGCTCGCCGTTTGGTGGCGGCCGCTGCACCCGGTGTGCGCGGCGCAGCCGCTTGTGGTTGTGGTTCGGCGCTGCGCTTTGCGATCATGACCGCCCCCGAGCGGATCGGCGCCGAGGCGCGCGAGCGTTTGGGACTGTTGATCGACAAGTACCTGCCGCGCTGAAGCGCTCCGTCGCGCAGCGCCCGGAAAGGAGCTTCGCGATGAAGTGCCAGCGTCGATGGGTGTTGCGCCTTGTGCGTGCTGTCGCAGGGTCGTGGCTGGTCGTTGCAGCAAGTTGCGCTGGGCGACCCGATATCGAGGAGCGGGCGGAACGCGCGCTCGGCGACCAGACGCCGGGGCGCGCGAGTCCCACGCTGTTGCAAGGCGCCCATCAAGGGCCGCCGGTCGCGCTCGGTTCGAGCGGCACGCAGCGCTTCGCGCCCGCGTTGCACGCGGGATTCGATCGTGCGCGCGCCAAGGAGCTGCTGGTCTTCATCGATCGCTTCTACCGCGCGCCGGCGAACGACGGCTACGAGGCGGTGCTCGACCGCGTGGCGGCGAACTTGCGCGAGGCCGGTTACGGCTCGACGCCCGGCTTCGAGTTGAGCGTGATCGAGACGCCGCTCGAGGCGCGCGGTCCCGAACGCGGCGTCCGCGTCGCCGCGCAGGCTTGGACGCCGCTGGGCGGGCGGGTGACGCTCGTCGACTCCGGCGGAGCGCGCCGCGAGCTGCACTCGTTCACCAAACCCGAGGCGCGCGATCGCGTGATGCTGCCGATCCACGCGCCCAGTTGCGCTGTCGAGGGCGCGATCGCGCTGTCGCTCGACCAACTCGATCCGGGCGAAGTGCTCGTGACCGACGCGGAGCCGCTCGCCAACCTCGTCGCACGCGCCGAGCACCAGGGCGCCGCCGCCGTCGTCTCGAGTTACCTCGAGACCTACAACACCGATCCGTCCGGGCGCTTCCGCCACTTGGACGCGATCCAGTTCCGCCAGTTGGCCTGGGGCGCGAAGTTGCCGGTGATCATGATCTCGCCGCGTTCGCACCAGTCGATCAAACGCGCGCTCGAGCAGGACGGCGCGACGCGCCTGGCGCTCGAAGCCCAGGTGCGTTTCGACGCGCGTCCGCTGCGCACGTTGTGCGCGCGCGTGGTCGGGCTCGACCGCGCGCAGGAGGCGGTCGCGATCGTGAGCCACATCCAGGAGCCCGGCGCGTGCGACAACGCCAGCGGCGTGGCGGGACTGTGCGAGAGCGCGGTGTCGCTCGCCGCACTGATCCAATCGGGAAAACTCGCGCGGCCTTCGCGCTCGCTGGTGTTCGTGTGGGGCGACGAGTTCCGGCAGAGCTCGGTGTGGCTCGACCACACGCCGCTCACGCCCGTCGCCGGGCTCTCCTCCGACATGACCGGCGAGTCCTTCGAGCGCACCGGCGCTAGCGCGCTTCTCGAGCGCATGCCCGACCCCGGCGCCGTGACGCCGCTCGCGCCGGACTTCCACACTCCGTGGGGCAAGACCGAGGTCGACGCGGCGACGCTGCGGCCCAATGGGCTCGCGATTCTGGCGCGCTGCTCGCTGCTCGATGTGTCCGCGATCGACGCAGCGGGCGGCGCGCCGCAGTGGCGCACCGCGGACCATCCCTACGAAGGCGGCAGCGACCACGACATCTTCATCGACCGCAAGTTGCCGGCGGCGCTGTTCTGGCACTTCACCGACTTCGCTTACCACACCAGCCTCGACCGACTCGAACACGTCGACTACGACGAACTGCGCCGCACCGGCGTGGCGTTGATGGCGACGGCGCTCGCGCTCGCCGATCCCTTGCCCGGGGATCTCGATCGGTACTTGCAGTCGCTCAACGCAGAAGAGAACGTGCGCGTCGCGGCGGCGCTCGAGACCGGCGACGAACAGCTCGCCGAGAGCTGGCGGCGCTGGTGCGACGGCGCGCGCCAGTGGTTGCGCGTCGAATGTCTGCGCATCCCGCCCACGGAACAACCAGGAGATCGCAAGTGACCCAGCCGCCCCGTCCCGCCTCGGCCATCGACCGTCGTCATCTGCTCGGCGCAGGCGCCGCCTACGCCGCGCTCGCGTGCTCGGCGACGACCAATTCCTCGAGTGCGGCGCCGGTCGCAAGCTCGGCGCCCAGGGCCTCGGCGCAGGGCCGCGTCGCCCGCGAGGGCTACCCGGTGATGGTCGGCAGCGCCAACGCGCTGGCGGGGATGAAGCTGCACTACGCCAAGCTCGCCGAGGGCGCGGATCCGCTCGATGCGGCGATCGAAGTGGTCAAGGTCGTGGAGGCCGATCCGAACGACACGAGCGTCGGCCTCGGCGGATTGCCCAACGAGTTGGGCGTCGTCCAACTCGATGCGGCCGTGATGCACGGGCCGACGCACAACTCCGGCGCGGTCGCCTGCATCGAGAACATCCTGCACCCCAGCGAAGTGGCGCGACTGGTCATGGAGCGCACCGACCACTGCTTGCTCGTCGGCAAGGGCGCGTACGAGTTCGCGCGCGCCCACGGTCATCCGCACGTCGAATTGCTCACCGAGTCGACGCGCAAGCTGTGGATGGAGTGGCGCGAGAAGCGCGATTCCAACGACGACTGGCTGCCGCCCGCGGAGAGCAAGTCCGGCAAGAGCGCGCGGCTCGAGCAGCGCAACCGCGAGCTGGCGCGCACGTTGCGTTACGTGCACGAGTTCGAGGCGCGCGGCTACGACCACGCCTGGGGCACGGTGCACTGCTCGGCGCTCTCCAAGCGCGGTGAGATCGCCTGCACGACGACGACCTCCGGGCTCGCGTTCAAGATCCCCGGCCGCGTCGGTGACTCGCCGATCCTCGGCGCTGGCCTCTACTGCGACCAAGAGGCGGGCAGCGCCGGTTCGACCGGGCGCGGCGAGGCTTCGATCCTCGCCAACGCGAGCTTCGCGATCGTCGAACTGCTGCGCCAAGGCGCGAACCCGCTCGAGGCGGGCAAGGAAGTGCTGCGCCGCATCGTGCGCCAAGTGCAGCGCCAATCGACTTGGCAACCCGCGATGCTCGGCGCCGATGGGCTGCCGGCGTTCAACATCAACTACTACGTGCTCGGGCTCGACGGCACGGCGGCGGGCGTGACGCTCAAGGGCGGCGGTCAGTTCGCCGTCGCCGATCCCGAACGCGGCCCGCGCCTCGAAGACCTAATTCCGCTGCTGGGCTGACGGGCAGTGCCGGGCTGACGCACGCGACGGCGAACTCGCGCGTCGAGTTCGTGTGTCGCGCTCGTGTCGGTCGGCGCGCTGTCAGTCTCCCGGTCCGCTCGGATCGAAGGCGAGGCGGCCGCGCGCGAGCAGCGCGAGGTTTTCGAACAGATCGTGGCGGTTGAAGGCCTTGGCTTCGATCGCCTCGAGCGTCTCCACGTTGCGCGCCATCCACTCCGGGGCGTCGCCGGCGTTCACCCAATCGCGCACGGCTCCGGCGCGGAATCCGTAGCGCTGGCGCAGGCGCACCACGTCGCCGGCGAACTCCTTGAGTCCGCGTTTGTGCGCGGCGCGGTGCGAGGGGACCTTCGCGCGCGCGAGGATCGGGTCGGTGAGGCCGTCCTTGTGGACGAGCGATTGCGTGAAGCGCTTCCAGGCGCGCACGCACCAGCCCTCGCCGTACACGTCGAAGTCGGAGGCGTGCAAGCCGGCCTGCGCGTAGCGCTCGTACTCGCCGCGGATCGGCAGCGGCCCTTGGCGCAAGAGTGCGTGGTCGCGCCACGCGAGGTCGAGCGCGATGTCGTCGAGCAACTCGTCGCCGGCGTCGAGCGCCCAGGGATCGAAGTCGAGGTCCTCGTGCAGCCGGTGGTACTGCGCGTCGTTGATCTCGTCGACCTTCAAGTGCTCCACGCTGCGTTGCAGCGGGTGGCCGGCCAGCTGCCGCGGGTGCAGAGCGCCGACGCCAAGTGCGAGCGTGAGCGCGGCCGCGGGTGCGAGGCGCTGCAGCCGTGCGGGCGCCGTGCGCCAGGCGCACTCGAGCAGGCCTTGGCTCGCACACACGGCGACGCAGAACGGAAAGGCGAGGTAGCGATAGTGGCGCGGATCGCCGCCGATCTTGGCCACGTACACGCACACGGCCGCCGCGGACAGGAGCAGCACTCCGCGCTCGCCCAGGCGCAGTTCGCGCTTCGTCGCGGCGCCGCTGCGCAGCAGCGCGAAAGCGAGCAGCGCGAACGCCGGCGCGAGCACGTACACGCCGTAGGTGAGCGCCGTGTCGTGCAGGTAGCGCAAGCCGCGCGTCCAGTTGACCTCGTCCTTCAAGTAGAACGTGTTGGGGACCAGGTCCGCGTAGTACGCGATGCGGAACACCAGCCACGGTCCGAGGGACAACGCCGCCGCGCCCAGCACGAGCCACGGAATCCGTCCCGTTGCGCGCCAACCCCAGGCGAGTGCGAACACCAGCGGCAGCGCGAGTTCGTGGCGGATCAGCGGCGCGAGGCCCACGAGCACGGCCGCGGGCGCGTGGCGCGGATCGAAGACGTAGAGCGCGAAGCCGACGGCCGCCAGTTGCACGAGCGGCGCTTCGACGCCCGAGGTGAAGTACGACTGCACCGCGTAGTTGAAGGAGAGCAGCAGCAGCGCGGTGTTGAACGCTCGCGCGCCCGCCGGGGCCGCGCGCCGCGCGAGGCTGACGAGGAGCGCCCACGTCGCGGCGGCGCACGCAAGTCCGAGCAGGCGCCACAGGAGCCACCAATCCAGTCCGCTCGCACGCAACGGGATCAGCAGCAGGCACCACGCCGGGCTCGAGTAGCCTTCGACGTACTCGCCCTCGTTGAACACCAGTCCGCGGCCCAGGTGCAGCAGGTTGTCGACGTAGCGCGAATAAACGTACGCGTCGTCGAGCACCCAGGCGTACTGCAGCGTCAGCACCAAGCTCGCTGCCAGGCACAGCCACTCGATCCAAGTGGGACGCCAAGCCGCGGGGGTCGGCGTCGTGCTCGCTCCGGGCGTGGCCATGCGCTGCTCGGCGGCCCGCGCTCAGAAACCGAACGTGGCCTGCAGGCCGAAGAGCCACTCCTGCGAGTTGCGCGACTGCGCTTCGTTGAACATCCCCGACACGCCCACGGCGAGGTACTGGGTGATGCGGAAGTCGACGCCCAGACCGGCGTACCAGCCGATGCCGTCGTCGCGCACGGTGTCGCCCTCGTCGCGGCGGTACAGGAAGCCGGCGCGCGCGAAGGGAATCCAGATCGCGTCGTCGGGGCCGCGGTCGGCGACGCGGATGCCGAGCATGCCGCGCCACACGTCGACCGAGTCCGCGCCGGCGCCGACCGAGTCGCCTTGGATGTCGTAGCTGCCGAACATCAGGCCGCCTTCGAGCCCCAGGCCCATCTCGCCGCGCCAGTTGTAGAGCCCGAAATTCAGATCGAGCGTCGTGGCTTCGTCGTAGTCGAAGTCGTTGGGCGTGTCGTAGCGTCCGTCGACCCAGTAGCCGCCGACCGAGATCCAGTACTCGGGCTGCCAGGTGTAGTTCGTCGAGCGGCGCGAGCTGCCGACTTGCGGCGGTTGCGGCGCCGGTGCGATCGATGGGGTCGCCGGCTGCGGCTGTGCGGCGAACGCTGCGCTCTCGGGCTGCCCGGGCGCGACGAAGTGCTCGAGTCGAGCGCAGAAGCTCTCGAATTCGAAGCCCTCGAACGTGGGAGCGTCAGCGTGCGCCCAGGCGCCGCTGCTCAGCGCGCAGCTGGCCGCGCAAATCGACAAGACATGGTTCATCAGCGAAGGAGCGAGTTCGGACAGTGCGGCGGCGGAGGCTGGGATTCTACGCAGCGCGACGCGGCAGCCACAGTTCGAGCAGGATCAGGAGGAGCGAGAGGGCGCTGGCCGTGGCGTAGACGCCGCCGGCGACCACGATCGGGACGACCCAGGCCGGCGAGCCGCGCGCCAGCCACCAACCGGCGAGATCGGCGAGCAGGGACAGGCCCGCGAGCGCGCACAGCCCGTTGCGCAGCAGCGCGGGGAAACGTGTCGCCAGGAGCAGCGCGCCGAGAACCAGGCTGAGCGTCGCGAGCGACAGCGCGTGCGTGTGCGTCGACGCCGCCAGGATCTTCAGCGGCACGGGTTCGACGCGTTTGGAGAAGGCGACACGCGCCACGTCCTCCCAGTACTCGAGCGCCACGCGGGCGTCCTTGTGCTCGCCCTGCACGGCGGCGCGCGAGTGGCAGCTCAGGCAGCGTGTTGCGAGCAGCTCCGCGGGCGCGGCGTCGCCGAGCTCGAGACTGTCGTAGTCCTCGCTGATGCGCGTGCCGCCCAACCAGGTGAGCAGCGTCGTGCGTTCGGCCGGCGCCAGTCCTTCCGGATGGCCGCGTTCGAGCGCGCCGAGCAGCAGCGCGGGTGATTGAACGCCGTGGTACGCGCCCTGGATGTCGGTGAGCGACACGCCCGGCTGCTCGTCGCGATTCTGATGGTGCTCGACGAGGTGGTATCCCGAGGCCGCCAGCCCTCCGAGCAGCACGAGCAGCAGCGCGCTCAGTCCCAGGCGCGCGCCCAGGCCCAACTCGCGCAGCGTGAAGCCCGCCAGTCCGCCGTTCGCCATGCGCTACAGCGCCTCGAGCAACTTGGGGTCGATCGCGACTTCGCTGCGCGTGCGCAGCGCCTGGTGCGCGAGGATCGCCACGGCGCTCGTGCGCGCCGCATCGGAGAGCGAGCACGCCGGCGCGGCCTTCTCCGTCGCGCACTTCACGAAGTCGGCGAGCGAGTAGTACAGCGAGGTGTACGGCAGACCGACGCCGTCCTGCAGCTTGCCCTGCGCGGCGAGCTTGGTTGCGTCGGCGATCAACGTGATGCCGGAATCGTTGTGGAACTGCTGGCGGTTGGCGTAGACCTCCCAACCCGCGGTCGGCGCATCGCCTTCCTTGAACATCCAACCGTGCGTCCAGGCGAGCTTGATCGCGGCCATCGCACCTTGGAAGAGCTCGAAGCGGCCCTCGTAGGAGTTCGCGAGCGTGCCGGACCAGTCGAGCACGAGCCCGTCCTCGAAGGTCAGTTCGCAGGCGACCGTGTCGGGAACCTCGCGGCCGTCCTTGTGCAGGCGCAGATCGCCGCGGGCGCGCGCCGAGACCGGGTGCTTGGACAGGAACCAGTGGAACACGTCGAACTGCTGCGCGCCGAGCTCACCGATCAGGCCCAGCGACACGGCCGGGTCGAGCTGCCAGTTCGCTTCGCGTTCGCGCTCGGGCGTCGAGCCCGCGGTGCGCCACGAGGTCTTCTTGTGGTTCTGCGCGCGCAGCGTCGCGAGTTCGCGCAGCGCGCCGGCGCGGAAGAACGAGCGCGCCAGCGAGTACACCGGGTTGGCGCGGCCGTGGAACGCGGCGGCGACGGTGCGCGTCGAACGCCGCGCGGCCTCGCTCAGGGCTTGCAGGTCCTCGATCGTGTGCGCGAGCGGCGTCTCGAGGTACAGGTGCTTGCCCGCAGCGAGCGCGGCGAGCGCGACCTCGCGGTGCTGGTGCGTGGGCGTCGCGATGACGAGCGCTTCGACGTCCGGCGCCTTGTCGAGCAGTTCGGCGATGCTCGCGAAGCCCTTGGCGCCTTGCGCGCGCCGCAGCGCGGATTGCAGGCGGCTGTCGTCGGTGTCGCACACGGCCGTCACCGCACACTCCGGAATCGTCGCCAGTTCGCCGAGGATCGCGCGACCGTGGCGGCCGACGCCGACGACGCCGAGCTTGAGCGGTGCACCGGCGCGGATCGTCGGCCGCGCGAGGGCGAGGCTCGGAGTGAACAGCGAAGCCGCCAAGCCGCCGGCGGTGTGGACCAGGAAATCGCGTCGATCGGGGCTGGAGCTCATCGTGGGGTGGGGCAGAGAGGTTCTCGGAGAGCGTCGTGGGCGCGGGGTGGGACAGTGGGCGCGCTGTGCGCGCGCGTTGGATCGGTCGGCGCGTGCATGGCGCGCACTTCGAGGTGGGCCGGAGCGAGCTCGCGCGGATCGAGGCCGCGCGCGAGCAGCACCAGCGCCGCGGTAGACCAGGCTTCGTTCTCGCGCGCGCTCGGACCGAGCACAGCGCAGCGCGCCTGCGGCGCGAGCGCGGCGCCCGAGTGCGGATCGAGCACGTGGCCCAGCTCGCGTTCACCGACGCGCAGCGTCCGGCCGTGGGTCGCGGACACCGACAGCGCGCGGTCGCACAACGCGACCTCGGCGCGGTCCGCGTCGAAGTCGGCCAGTTGCACGCGCCAGCCGCTCGCGCCGGACGGTGCTCCAAGCGCGAGCACGCTGCTCGTGCCGCCGTGCAGCAGCGCACGTTCGACGCCGGCGTCGCGCAGTGCTTCGGCGGCGCGCTCGAGCGCTTCACCCTTGGCGATGGCGCCGAGGTCGAGTGACGTTCCCGCGCGCGTGAAGCGCACGCTGCGGCGCGCGGCGTCCAGCTCGAAGGCGCCGCAGCGCTCCGTGGCCGGGCTGAGTGCGCCGCTGCGGAACTCGCGCATGCGCGCGCCGACCGCGATGTCGAACGCACCTTGCGTGGCCTGCTGAAAGCGCAAGCAAGCTTCGAGCAACTCGAACGTCACGCTGTCGAGCGCGACGTCGTGCGCGAGCGCCTCGCGGTTGACACGCGAGAGGAGCGAGTCGCTGCGGAACACGCTCCAGCGTGCGTCGCAGCGCTCGATCTCCTCGAGCGCCGCTTCGCCCGCCGCACGTGCGTGCGCAGCGTCGCGCGCCTCGAGCACGAGCTCGAAGCGTGTGCCCATGGCCGCCGTGGCCAGTCGCTCGTGCATCGCCGCTCTAGAGTCCTGCTCCGAATTCCGTCAGTGAGGTCGCTGGAATCCGCGTGCTTGGCGAGCCGCGAGGACTCCAGGCGACACAAGTCACGTCGCCGAACCGCAGCCGCGCCGCCAGGGGCGGCGAGGTCGGCGAGAGCTTCGACGAAACTCGGAAGCTGGTCACTAGCCGCGGGTGGCGCTGAGGGTCGCGGGGTCGAAGGACCAGCTCGCGCGCTCCCACATCGAGCGCGCCGCGAGGTCGACGATCACCATGACCTTGGCCGCGGTATCGACGTCGCCGATCGGCGCCTTGCGCGAGCGCATGGCGGCGAACCAATTGAGCCGGTGCAGGTCCTGGTCGCCCAGGCCCAGGTCCCCTGAGTTGAAGGTCTGCTCCTCGAATTCCTCGGCGAACTCGCGCTCGGGGCGCAGGATGCAGTCGTTGCCGCCCAGGTAGATGTTGCCCTTGTGCCCACGCACGAGGATCTCGACGCCGGTCTCGTTGCAGGTCGAACCCGCGATGGTCAGCGTGTGGCCCTTCTCGAACTCGACGGTCAGGTTGACCTGGTCGAAGTTCTCCATCGCCTTGTCGTGGTAGTGGCCGCCGATCGCGACCACGCGCGTCGGCCAACCCATGTCGAGGGCCCACACCATCGGCGTCGTCACGTGCACGAGCAGGTCGCCGACGATGCCGGTCGACCACTTGCGGTAGCGGCGCCACTGGTGGAACACCTTGGGATCCCAGGCCGCTTTGCCCATCGGGCCGCACCACGCATCCCAGTTCAGGCCCGGACCCGGAGTGATTTCAGGCTTGACGCCGTAGAGCCACTCGCCGCCCTTGTTGTTGCGGCAGTAGCTCGTCTGCGAGAAGGTCGGTGCGCCGATCGCGCCGCTCGCGATGAGCTCCTTCGCCTTGTGGTACTTGCGGTGCTGCAGGAACTGCGTGCCGCACTGGAACATCTTGTCGCTGTTGGCCTTGGCGACCGCGCGCAGTTGCAGCGCCTGCTCGAGGTTCAGCGTCATCGGCTTCTCGCAGTACACGTCGAGACCCGCCATCAGCGCGTCGATCGACATCTGCGCGTGCCAGTGTTCGGGCGTTGCGACGAGCACGCCGTGCAGGTCGTCGCGCTCGAGCATCTTCACGTAGTCGGCGTAGCCCTCGACGGCGATGCCCTGCTCCTTGCTCGCGTATTGGACGCCGCGCTCCATGCAGAACTTCGCGACGTCGCACACTGCCACGACCTGGACCTTCTCCTTGCCGTCCTTGGCCAGGCGGCAGATCTGACTGAGGTGGCCGAAGCCCATCGCCGGCGTCGTGTCCGGCCCGATGCCGATGATGCCGATCTTGAGCGGTTCGCCAGGCTTGGGCGCCGGGCGCGACTGCCCCTTGGAGACCGTCAGTCCTCCGGCGGACGAGGTCGCGCAGGCGCTGGAGAGCAGGTTCACGCCGGCGGCGGCGGCCGTGAGCGCGAGCAGTTCGCGGCGGCTGGTGGACGGAGCGTGGGCTGACGGTTTCGAGGGATGGGGCATGGGGACAGCTCGAGGGGACGAGGTCGTGCTTGGCGGGACGCTCGGTCCCGCGCGGTGGGGCGCGAGTGTAGCCCTGGTCGCGGCGAGCCGCGACGGCGCTGCGCGACCGTGCGTACTGCCCGGCGCGAAGTCGCGTGCTAGCGTTCCTCGCCGATGAAAACCTCACCGTCGCGCGCGGCGTTGGAAGAACTCGAGCAGTTGAAAGCGGACTTCGGCGCCGGCCGCGCGCAACGCAAGCGCGAACTGGTCGCGCAGCTGGGCGCGCACCGTTGGACCAGCGCAGACGACCTCGTGCGCTTTCACGACCTGCTGTGCTACTTGCGCGCGCTGCCCGATGACGCGGAGCTGCTCGAGCAGGTCGAGAGCCTGCTGCGCGCCTTCGCCGAGCGCGCGGACCTGCGACGCCTGCGCGCGCAACTCGAGAACTCCGGGCTCGCCGGCTGCGACATCGCCTATCCGTTCTTCGCCGCGACCGCGCGACGGCTGGCGCGGCGCTTTCCCGGCGCCTTGCGCGTCGACTGGAGCGCGTTCGAGCGCGCCGACGTGCTCGAGGACCGGCTGCACTTGCTCGCGAGCTACAGCGAGACGCCGGGCCTCGACGAACTGGCCTGGCCGATGAAGCGCTGGGTGCAACGCCTCGCCGGAGACAACGTGAGCGACGCGGAGTTCTTGATCGCGCGCGCCGCGCAGGTGGGCCGCGACGACACGCAGCGCGATGCGTGGTACGACGAGTTGGGCTTGACGCTCGTGTTGCGCGGCGGGCCCGACACGCCGGCGCGCACGCGCGAGCATCTGCCCGGCAAGGCCCCGGTGTTCCGCACGCGTCCGCTGCGTCGCGAGCGGCCCGATCTGGCGCGCGAGCTGCGCCGGCCGCCGCTGCGCGTTGTCGAACTCGACGAGCGCGAAGGCGAGCGCGTGTGCGAGCTCGCGCGCGACGCGATGGTGACGCGCCAACGCGATCTCGACGCGTTCTTGAACGGCGACCCGCGCGACGTGCGGCGCGTCGACTGCGGCGACGGGCTCGAGTTCGCGCTGATCGGCGTGCGCCCCGAGCGGCGCCTGATGTTCGAGTCGGTCTACGCTTGCTTGACGCTCTCCAACGGCGTTCCGATCGGCTACGTGCTGCTCAGCGCGCTGCTGAACAGCGCCGAGATCGCCTACAACGTCTTCGACACCTGGCGCGGCGGCGAAGCGGGCCACATCTACGGCCGCGTGCTCGCCATGGTGCGCGCGCTGTTCGGCGCCGACAGCTTCACGGTCTACCCGTACCAACTCGGCGGCGACGGCAACGACGAGGGTCTCGCGTCGGGCGCGTGGTGGTTCTACGCCAAGCTGGGCTTCCTGCCGCGCGAAACCGCGCCGCTCGCGCTGGCCGAGGCGGAGTTGGCGCGTGTCGCAGCGGACCGCAGCTACCGCACGCCGCGCGCGACGCTGCGCAAGATCGCCCAGCACAACGTGTACTGGAGTCCCCGCGCCGCGCGCGAGGACGTGATCGGTCGGATCGACCTTTCCGCGGTCGGCGTCGCGCTCACCGACGAACTTGCGCGCCGCGGCGGCGCCGATCGCGAGCGGGCGGAGCGCGAGTGCGCTCGTGACGCGGCGCGGCGCCTCGGCGTGCGCGGCTGGGAGCGCTGGAGCGCGGCGGAACGCCTGTGGTGGGTGCGCTGGGCGCCGCTGGTCGCGCTGCTCGAGGTCGAGCGTTGGAGCGCAGCCGAGCGCCGCGCTTTGGTCGAGGTCATCCGCGCAAAGGCCGGCCGGCGCGAAGCCGATTTCGTGCGGCGCTTCGACGCGCACCGGCGCCTGCGGCGCGCGGTGTGGGACATTTCGAAGCGCACCTCGACCGACTGAGCTGCGCCAACGTACTCGCCCCAACGCCCGCGCTGCGCTAGAACGCACGGGATGTTCAAGCTCGACAAATCGAAGAAGGCCTTTGTGGGCGTGGTGCACCTGCCGGCGACGCCGGGTGCGCCGCGTTACAGCGGAGATCGCCGCGCCATCCTGCGGCGCGCGGTCGAGGACGCTCGCGCGTTGATCGCCGGCGGCGTGGACGCGCTCGTCGTCGAGAACTTCGGCGACGCGCCGTTCTATCCCGAGAGCGTGCCCGCCGAGACGGTGGCGAGTCTCGCGCTCGCGCTCGCCGCGGTGCAGGACCTCGCGGGCGAACTGCCGGTGGGCGTCAACGTGCTGCGCAACGATGCGCGCGCGGCGCTCGGCATCGCGGCGGCGACCGGTGCGCGCTTCGTGCGCGTGAACGTGCACGTAGGTGCGGCCGTCACCGATCAAGGCTTGATCCAGGGACAGGCGGCGCACACCGTCCGCGAGCGCCAACGCCTGTGCCCCGGCGTGGGGCTGGTGTGCGACGTGCATGTGAAGCACGCGACGCCGCTGGGACGCGAGAGCCTGCTCGACGCCGCGCGCGACACACTGCACCGCGGCCTGGCGGACGCGCTGATCCTCAGCGGTGTTGCGACCGGCGCGCCGCCGAGCGTCGAGGATCTGGCCTCGGTGCGCGAGGCGTTGCCGGGCGCGACGCTGTGGATCGGCTCGGGCCTCGACGAGCGCAACGCACGCAAGCTGCTCGCGCACGTCGACGGCGCGATCGTCGGCACGGCGCTCAAGCAGGGCGGCAACGTGGGGGAACGCGTCGACCCCGAGCGCGTGAAGCGCATGCGTGCGCTGTTCGACTCGGTTGGGCGCAAGGGCGTGCGCGCGTGAGCCTCGAGCAGCACAAGGGCGCGGCGCCGGCGCGTTTGCGCTTCGCTGTGATCACGATCAGCGACACACGCGACGCGGCGAGCGACCGCGGCGGACCGTACCTCGTCGAGCGCATTGAGGGCGCGGGCCACACGCTGGCGCAGCGTGCGATCGTGAAGGACGAACGCGAGCAGATCGAGGCCGCGGTTCGGGCCGCAGTTGCCGACGCAGGCGTCGACCTCGTGCTCACCACCGGCGGCACCGGCATCGCGCCGCGCGACGTGACCTACGACACGCTCAAGGGCCTGTTCGACAGCGAGATTCCGGGCTTCGGCGAGCTGTTCCGCATGCTCTCGTACCAACAGATCGGCGCGGCGGCCCTGCTCTCGCGCGCGATCGGCGGCGTGCTCGCGGGCAAGGTCGTCTTGGCCATGCCGGGTTCACCCAAGGCGCTGGCGCTCGCGATGGACGAGATCGTGCTGCGCGAGGCCGCGCATCTGGTGCAGCAGACGCGAGCGAGGCCGTAGTCGATGGCGCAGTCGCACGGGCAGCCCGGTGAGGGCGGTCACGACCATGCTCACGAGCACGGCCATGATCACGGACAAGGCGCGCACGGTCACCACCACGGCGATCCGTTCGTGTGGGATCCCGATGAGGAGGATCTCGAGCGCTCGCGCAAGCAGGGCCGCAAGCTGATCGTTTGGGGGCTTGCGGCGTTGGCAGTCGGCGCCGTGTTTTTGTGGTGGGCTTCGAAGTACGCGTAATCGGTTGTACGGTGCCAGAGCAATTTGTCTCACGCCTCCGGTGCGCGGAGCGCACCGGAGGCGTGAGACAAATTGCTCTGGCACCGTACAACCTTGTCGGATCACCGCGTTGCGCGCATCCTCAACCTGCCATGCAACTCAGCGCACACGCCTTCCTGCTCGCGCTCTTCATGCAAGCTCCGCTTGCGCCACAAACTGCTCCGCCCGTGCAACGTTGGACCCACCAGTTGGTGTTGCTCGACGACGTCGAGGATTTCGACGCGGGCGGATTGTCGTCGGGTTTCTGCGCCGAACTAAACGCCGACGGGCCGTTGCGGATCGGCGGACAGCGGCTCGAGCGACAGGTCGGAGTTGTCTTGGGCGACGTCGTGGTCGAGTGGCTCCGCGGTTGGTACCAATCTCCGCCGCTCAGCGTCGAAGGCGGTTTCGAGCAGGCGCTGCTGTCGTGGAACGTCGAGTGCCCTGCGAACACCGGCGTCTGTGTGGAGTTGCGTGTTCGCGCGGCGAGCAACGCACCCTGGTCGCCGTGGCTTTACCTCGGTGACTGGGGCTCTCCGGTGCCCCCGCCGATGTGCGTCGATCGCCAGGAGGAGTACCTCGCGCGCACTTCGCTGGACGGCCCAATCGAGCCGTTCCCGGCTTCGAAGGTGGGCGGTCCTCCGTCCAAGCGTGTCGCCTTCGAGGGCGGCGCCGTCGACGTGGACGTGTTCAAGTCGGAACAACGCTGGGCGCAGGCGCAGTTCCGCGTCAGCGTGGAGTGTTCCGAGAACGCACGTGACCAGCGCGTCCGCGTCCGCCGCGTGAGCATCTGCTTCAGCCGCAAAAGCGATGCCCCGGCGCCGCAGTTCGTCCTGCCCGACGCCGCGCGGCGTCGCCTCTCCACGCCCTTCCGCAGCCAACGCACCGAACGCCCCGAGATCGCCGGCCGCATTTGCTCGCCGACCTCGATCGCGATGTTGCTCGAGCACCGCGGCCTACGCGTCGACACGCTCGCCGCCGCCGAGCGCATCTACGACACGGCGCACGACATCTACGGCAACTGGACGCGCGCGATCCAAGGCGCGTACAGCTTCGGAGCGCCCGGCTACCTGGCGCGTTTCTCCGACTGGAACGAGGTCGCTGCGCTGATTGCGCAGGGCACGCCGATCGCGATTTCGATCGCGGCGAAGGAAGGTGAGCTCGACGGCGCGCCGTACCCCAAGACCAGCGGCCACTTGCTCGTCCTGTGCGGTTTCGACGAGCGCGGCGACGTCTACGTCAACGATCCCGCGGCGGGCACGCCCGAGCTCGGGCAGCTGACGTACCGTCGCGAGCAGCTCGAGCGCGTGTGGATGGCCCGCGGCGGTACGAGCTACGTGCTGCTCCCTCCCGAAACCAAGTAGGGCCGGGGCGTCCCGAAGCGGGGCCGGTGTTCTTCCGCGCGGCTTGTCCGGCGCGGGCTTGGCGGCCGATCTGGAACCTGCTCGAATCGCGCCATGTCGTCGCACAAACGTTGGATCGTGGAACAGCTCGCCACGAGCCCGATCCTGGCCGCCGGTCCGGTCGGACGCGTGTGGCGCTACGTGTCGCGCGACGTGTGGCGCACCGAGGACCAACAGACCCATCCGCTCAAGCGCGCGCTGCACCGGGTCGTGCGCGTCGTGTTTCTCACGGCGCGGAGCTTCGCCGGCGACCGTTGCGTGTTGCGCGCGATGGCGCTCACCTACACGACCGTCCTGTCGCTCGTCCCGCTGCTCGCGTTCTCGTTCGCGATGCTCAAAGGCCTGGGCTGGTACGAAGACCTGCGCCAGCAGCAGATCGACCCGTACCTCGACGAGCTTTTCGGCGCGCTGCAACCGGTGTCGCTGGCGCCCGCCGAGGCGGGCCCGGCGGTGCTCGTCGCGCCGAGTGGGCCGACGGGCATCACGCAGCTGCGCCAAGGCTTCGATCAGGTGCTCGACCTGGTCGACCGCACGGACGTCAAGGGGCTGGGCGCGATCGGGCTCCTGGTGCTCATGCTGACGGCGTTGCGCCTGCTCTCGTCGATCGAGGAGTCCTTCAACGAGATCTGGGGCGTGCGCAAGGCGCGCAGCTGGGTGCGCAAGCTCAGCGACTACCTCACCATGGTGGTCATCACGCCGATCTTCCTGGTCGTCGCCGTCGGCGTGACCGGACTGGCGAAGAGCGCGGGCGTAGCCGAATTCCTCGCCGAGCGCATGGCGCTCGGCGGACTCGTCGAAGCCGCCATGCGCGCGGCGCCCGTGCTGATCGGCTGGGTCGCTTTCACGCTGGTCTATCTCGTCATGCCGAACCGGCGCGGCAAGCTGAGTTCGGCGGCGCTCGGCGGCTTGGTCGCGGCGGTGCTGTGGCAGCTCACCCTGCTCGCGCACATCGAATTCCAGATCGGCGTGGCCAAGTTCAACGCGATCTACGCCGGCTTCGCGGCCCTGCCGATCTTCCTCGCCTGGGTGCAGATCTCGTGGCTGATCGTGTTGCTCGGCGCGGAGCTCGCCTATGCGCACGAAAGCGAGCGCGAGTACCGCGGATTGGCGACCTACGAGCAGCGCGAACACGCGTTCCAGCAGAGCCTCGCCTTGCGCGCGAGCGTGCGCATCGCCGCCGCGTTCCTGGCCGGCGAGCCGCCCGTGACTTCGCACGCCATCGGCGGCGCGCTCGGCGTTTCGTCGCGCGAGGTCGACGAGGTGCTGCGCGAGCTCGAACGGGGCCGCCTCGTGAGCCATGTCGACAGCGCGGAGAGCGCCGATGGCGTGGCCTACCAACCGGCTCGCGATCCCGGGGCGATCCGCGTTACCGACGTGCTCGATGCGTTGAGCGGAGTGGGCCTCGACGCACCGCTCAAGCCGCGCGACGAACTCGACCGGCGGCTCGATCGTTTGCTCGCCAAGCTCGGCGAGGAAGCGCGCGGCTCGGCCTACAACAGGACGCTGCGTGAATTGGCCGAAGAGGCGCGTGCGCGCGCCAACGTCGGCGAGCCCGCTCCGGCGGCTGCGCGCGTCGAACCCACTTGAAGTGCTGCAGATGACTCAACCTTCCGACGTCGCGACGTTCCGACTGCTCAACGCCTGCGAGGCCTGCGGGCGGCAATACGACGTCTCGCACCTCGAGCATGGCGCACCGGTGCGCTGCGAGTGCGGGGAGCGTTTCCTGGTGCGCGTGCAGACGCCGCACAGTCCGCGCGCGCTGTGCTGCTCGGGTTGCGGCGCTTCGGTCGCCGCGGATGCGCGCAGCTGCGCGTACTGCTCCGCCGAGATCACGCTCGAGGATCGGCGCCTGACGGCCGTGTGCCCCAAGTGCTTCGCACGCACCGGGCGCGAAGCGCGGCACTGCATGGAGTGCGGGCTCGCGCTCAGTCCGCAGGCGCTGTTCGCGCTGCGCGAAGGCGTCTGCTGTCCACGGTGCAAGGGCGGGCTGCACGGCCGCGGCGTCGCGAACGGTTCGCTCGTGGAGTGCGGCCGCTGCGGCGGGATGTGGCTGGGCCACGAGGATTTCGTGCGGCTGTGCGAGAGCGCCGAGCGCGAGAGCCTCGCGGAGCAGTTCCACCTCGTGCAGCCCAGTGCTCCCGCGCACTCGAGTTCGACCGGGGCCTACGTGCCGTGCGTGGTGTGCCGCGAGTTCATGAACCGCCGCAACTACGCGTCGGCTTCCGGCGTGGTCATGGACGTCTGCAAGGCGCACGGCGTGTGGCTCGACCACGGCGAGATCGACAAGATCCTGAGCTTCATCCGCGGCGGCGGGCTGGAGCGTGCACGGCGGCGCCAGATCGAGAAGCTCGAGGACGAACGACGTCGCTTGCGCGCCGAGCGCGCGGCCGCGACGGGCAGCTACGACCCGCGCCTCGACTCCGGGGGCCGGCTGTTCGGCGAAGGTCGCGCCGCGGCTGGCCAGATCGGGCTCGGCGTGTTCCTCGACTGGCTGTTCTGAGCGTCGATCGCGCGGCGCGGCTTCACGCGCGAGCACGGAAACACGCAGCGGAGCGGCGAGCTGTGCGCTCACCGCCCCGCTGTGACGTTCGCGAAGCCGTTCAGCTCAGCTCGGGCGCTGGCGCTTGAACTGTTCGAACGGATCCGACCAGCCCTTGGGCGCGGCCGAGCCCTTCTCCGCCGGCTTCGCGGCGGCGGCTTCCGGCGCTTTTTCCGGCGCGGGCGCGGGGGCCGGCGTCTGCGGCAACGGGCTGCGCGGCGTCGGGGCGCTCGGCGCCGCAGGCTGCGCCGCCGGCGTCGGAGCCGAACGCTGCACGACCTGCAGCCCCGGCATCGCGGGCGCGGCCGCAGCGTTCGGCGCGGGAGCTGCCGGTTTCGCGGCAGGCGCGGCCTTCGGCGCTGCGGGTTCGCTCGCTTCGGCGTGCGCCGAGAGATCGAACGAGATTCCGTTGGCCTGGTACTTCGAGGCGAGGTCGTCCTTGTTCACCGCCTTGATGTAGGCCTCCGCCGCATCGACCTGGCCGCCCTTCACGAGCTCGAGCAGCGAGTCGTTGAGCAGGCGCATGCCCAGCTTTCCGCCGATCTGCATCGCCGAGACGATGCCGTGCGTCTTGCCTTCGCGGATGTTCGCCGCGACGGCGGTGTTGACGATCAGCACCTCGAGCGCGGCGACGCGGCCCTTGGGCTTCTTCTTGCACAGCGTCTGCGCCACGACGCCCTTGAGCGAGCTCGAGAGCATGGTGCGGATCTGGTTCTGTCGGTCGGCGGGGAACTGGTCGATGATGCGGTCGACGGTCGACGGCGCGGTGTTGGTGTGCAGCGTGCCGAACACCAAGTGCCCCGTTTCCGCCGTTTCGATCGCGATTTCGATCGTTTCGAGGTCGCGCATCTCGCCGACCAGCACGATGTCGGGGTCCTCGCGCAGCGCGGCGCGCAGCGCGCGCTTGAAGCTCGACGTATGGCGGTGCACTTCGCGCTGGTTGATCAGGCAGCGCTTCTGTTGGTGCACGAACTCGATCGGGTCCTCGATCGTGATGATGTGGTCGGAGCGCGTGCGGTTGATGTGGTCGATCATCGCCGCGAGCGTCGTCGACTTGCCGCTGCCGGTCGGGCCCGTGACGACGACCAAACCCTTGGACAGCATGCACAGGTCGAGCACGGCCTTGGGCAGGTTGAGCTTCTCCGCCGAGAGCACTTCGCTCGGAATCTGGCGGAACACGGCGCCCGGGCCGTTGCGGTCGCGGAACAGGTTCGCGCGGAAGCGCGCCAGCCCGACGATCTCGTAGGCGAAGTCCGTGTCGTTGCACTCCTCGAATTCGAGTCGGTTGCGCTCGGGCGTGATCTCGTAGAGCACTTGCTGGAGTTGCTCGGCCGAGAGCTCGGGGCAATCGGTCACCGGCGTGATGTCGCCGCTGGAGCGGAAGCAGGGCCGCATCCCGCTCGTCATGTGCAGGTCGGAGGCGCCGCCCTCGACCATCTTCTTGAACAACTCGTCGATCCAAGCCATGGGGCAAAGCTCGTGGGAAGGTGCAGGAGCGCGCGCTGCGAACCTCTCGCAGGGCGTGCAACACGGGACTTTCGAACCCCGCCCGCCCGGATCTTGAGAGACGCGCCGGCTGCTCGGCGCGAGCGTCGCCGCGAGCTACCCTGCGCCCATGAAGAACATCACTTGGGCGGCGTGCGTTGCCTTGGTTGTGCTCGCGGGTTGCCAATCCGGCGCCGAGGGACTCGAACGGCAGCGTTCGCGCGCCGAGGTCGACACCTTCCTCGCCAGCTACACCGAGCGCTTCCAGACGCTGTACCGCGACGCGTCCCAGGCGCAGTGGGAGGCCAACACGCGCATCGTGGAGGGGGACACGACCGCGAGCGAGCGGCAGAAGGCCGCGGACGAGGCGCTGGCCGCGTTCACGGGGTCGAAGGAGAACATCGAACGCGCGCGGGCCTACCTCGCGCGCAAGGCCGACCTGACCGATCTGCAGCGACGCCAGCTCGAGGCCGTGCTGTTCCGTGCTGCGACGGGGCCGCAGACGGTCGAAGCGCTCGTCAAGCGCCGCATCGCGGCCGAAAGCGAGCAGAACCGCAAGCTGTACGGCTTCACGTTCCGCCTCGACGGGGCGGAACTCACGCCCAACGAGATCGACCGCAGCCTGCGCGAGGAACGCGACCTCGAGCGGCGGCGCAAGGTGTGGGACAGCTCGAAGGAAGTGGGCGTCGGACTTCGGCCGGGACTGGTCGAACTGCGCGGCATGCGCAACGACGTCGTGCGCGCGCTCGGTTACCGCGACTTCTTCTCGTACATGGTCAGCGAGTACGGCATGAGCGCGGACGAGATGGTGGAGACGATCGAGCGCATCAACCGCGAACTGCGCCCGCTGTTCCGCGAGCTGCACACCTGGGCGCGTCACGAACTGGCGGCGCGCTACGGTCAACCGGTTCCCGATCTGCTCCCTGCGCACTGGCTCCCCAATCGCTGGGGACAGGACTGGTCGAGCCTGGTCGAGGTCGAAGGCTTCGACCTCGATCGCGAACTCGCGTCGAAGTCGCCGGAGTGGCTCGTGCGTCAGGCCGAGGACTTCTACGTCAGCCTCGGCTTCGAGCGTTTGCCCGAAGTGTTCTGGGAGAAGTCCTCGCTCTACCCCGCGCCCGCTGGAGCGGATTGGAAGAAGAACACGCACGCCTCGGCGTGGCACATCGACCTCGACCGCGACGTGCGTTCGCTGATGAGCGTCGAGCCGAACACCGAGTGGTACGAAACGACGCACCACGAGCTCGGCCACATCTACTACTACCTGTGCTACACCAACCCTGACGTGCCGCCGCTGCTGCGCGAAGGCGCGAACCGCGCGTACCACGAGGCGATCGGGTCGCTCATGGGTCTCGCGGCGATGCAGCCGCGCTTCGTCGAGCGCATCGGCCTGTCCGCCGGAAAAGCGGCCGATCCGATGCAGTTGCTGCTGCAGGAGGCGCTCAACTACGTCGTGTTCATCCCCTGGTCGACGGGCACGATGTTCTACTTCGAGAAGGAGCTCTACCACGACGAACTGCCGCCCGAGCGGTGGAACGCGCGCTGGTGGGAACTGGCTGCGCGGTATCAGGGAATCGCACCGCCCGCGCCGCGCGGCGAGGAGTTCTGCGACGGCGCGACGAAGACGCACGTCAACGATGACCCGGCGGGTTACTACGACTACGCGTTGTCCTTCGTGCTGCTCTTCCAACTGCACGACACGATCGCGCGCAAGATCCTGGAGCAGGACCCGCGCGACACCTGCTACTACGGCGACCAGCGCGTCGGCGAGTTCCTCTCCAAGTTGATGACTCCCGGCGCGAGCGCGGACTGGCGCGAGTTGCTGCGCGATGCGACGGGTTCGGATCTCAGCGCCAAGCCCATGCTCGATTACTTCGAGCCGCTGCGCCTGTGGCTGGTCGAACGCAACCGCGGTCGCACCTGCACGTTGTCGGACCTGTAGCGCGACGACCGTGCGCCGCTGCGGTTGCCGCGGCGCACGCGGCTGCGTAGGGTCACTCCAATGCACACCAAGTTCTGGCCCTGTTTGTTGCTCGCTGCAGCGTGCGGCGGCGCCGGTCGGCGCGCGTCGGAAGCCGGCGACGGGAAGCCCGCACAACCGCAGGACGCGAGCGCGGCCGAACAACGCATCGAAGCGCAGGAGTTTCTGCGCCGCATCGCCGTGCTCGCCTCCGATCGGTTCGAGGGCCGCGCGCCCGGTTCGAAGGGCGAGGACCTGACGGTCGAGTATCTCGTGAGCGAGTTCGCCGCAGCAGGCGCCGCACCGGGCAATCCGGACGGCACGTACGTGCAGCAGGTGCCGCTCGTCGGCTTCCAGGCTCGCTCCTCCGCGCGTTGGAGCACGGGCGGCGTCGCGCGCTACTTGAGCTCTCCCAGCGAGTACGTCGCGGTCGCGCGCTCGCAGGCGTCGCGGGTCGATTTGAAGCAGATGCCGCTGGTGTTCGTCGGTTATGGCGTCGACGCGCCGGCATACGCGTGGAACGACTACAAGGACGTCGACGTCCACGGCAAGGTGCTCGTGATGCTCGTGGGGGATCCGCCGGTCGCGGACCCCGCGGATCCGACGCGGCTCGACGAGACGCGCTTTGGCGGGCGCGCGATGACGTACTACGGTCGCTGGACCTACAAGTACGAAGTCGCCGCAGCGAAGGGCGCCGCCGGCGCGTTGCTGATCCACGAGACCGGGCCCGCGGGTTATCCGTACGAGGTCGTGTCCGGCAGCTGGAGCCGGGAGAACTTCGACTTGGAGCGCGACAGCGCCAGTCCGCCCGTCGTGTCGCTCGAAGGTTGGCTGCGCGAGGACGTCGGACGCGAGTTGCTTGCTGCGGCAGGGCTCGATTTCGAGGAGCTCAAACGCGCGGCCGCGCGGCCCGATTTCGCTCCGCGTGAACTCGAAGGCGTGCGCTGGACTGCGGAGGTGGAGAACTCGTTGCGCAAGGTCGCCTCGCGCAACGTCGCGGCGCTCGTGCGCGGCGCGTCGCAGCCCGACGAGTACGTGGTCTACACCGCGCACTGGGATCACCTGGGCAACGACACCTCGCGCGCCGGCGACGGCATCTACAACGGAGCCGTCGACAACGCGACAGGCGTCTCGGGGCTCGTGGAAATGGCGCAGGCCTTCGCCGCGGTTCGCCCGCAGCGTTCCGTGCTGCTGCTCGCCGTGACGGCCGAGGAGAAGGGCTTGCTCGGCTCGAAGTGGTACGCGCAGCATCCGCTGTATTCGCTCGAGCAGACGCTGGCCGTGATCAACATGGACGGCCTCAACACCTGGGGGCGCACGCGCGATGTCGAAAGCGTGGGCCTGGGCAATTCGACGTTGCACGACACGCTCGCGCGGCACGCGCAGGACATGGGCCGGATCGTTGTCGCCGACGCCGAGCCGGAGAAGGGCTACTTCTACCGCTCCGATCACTTCTCCTTCGCGCGCTTGGGCGTTCCCGGATTGCATGCGGGGAGCGGCAAGGACTACCTCGAGCGCCCCGCGGGTTGGGGCGAACGGGTGCGCGACGAGTACGTCGCGCGCGACTACCACAAGCCGTCGGACGAGATCCGCGCGGAGTGGGATCTGTCCGGAGCGGTTGAGGATCTGCGGCTGTTCTTCCGCGTCGGGCTGGAGCTCGCCAGCGGCGCGAACTGGCCGACGTGGAGTCCGAACGCCGAGTTCCGCGCGCTTCGCGAGCAACGCCTCGGGGCGCGCTGAGCGGCTTTTCGGCCGCTTCACGCCGCACAACCGCGCACATGAGCACCCGCGCTCCGCGTCCGAGCATGTCGAGCGCCTGGCGCGAAGCGCGCGCGCTGGTCTACGAGCACCGCAGCCGCCTCGCGCTGGGGTTGGTGCTGCTCGTCGTCAATCGCCTGACCGGACTGGTGCTGCCCACCAGCTCGAAGTTTCTGATCGACGAGGTCGTCGCCAACCGCCGCACCGAGCTGCTCACCACGCTGGCCTGGGCCGGCGGCGCCGCCACGCTCGTGCAGGCGCTCACGGGCTTCGCGCTGAGCCAGGTGCTCGGCGTCGCGGCGCAGCGTGCGATCAACGACGTGCGCAAGAGCTTGCAGTCGCACGTCGGCCGCTTGCCCGTGCGCTACTTCGACAGCACGCAGACCGGCGTGCTCGTCTCGCGCATCATGAACGACGCCGACGGCCTGCGAAATCTGGTCGGCACCGGCATCGTTCAACTCGTCGGCGGCGCACTCAGCGCGTTGCTGGGGATCGGCGTCCTGTTCTACCTCAACTGGAAGCTCACGCTGGGAATCCTGGCGGTGCTCGCGCTGTTCGGGATCGCCATGGCGCGCGCCTTCCGTTCGCTGCGCCCGCTGTTCCGCGAACGCGGCAAGCTGCAGGCGGAGATCACCGGTCGCCTCAACCAGACGTTGGGCGGCGTGCGCGTGGTCAAGGCCTACACCGCCGAGCCCGCCGAAGAGCGCGCATTCCGCGCCGGCGTCGACCGCCTGTTCGACAACATCCGCCGCTCGATGACGGGCGTCTCCGCGACCACCGCGATCTCGCTCGCGATCGTCGGAGTGATCGGCGTGCTGATGATCTACTTCGGTGGTCGCGCCATCCTCGCCGGCGAGATGACGCTGGGCGACTTCGTGATGTACCTGGTCTACATCGGCCTGGTCGTCGCGCCGGTGGTGCAGATCGCGTCGATCGGCACGCAGATCACCGAGGCCTTCGCCGGACTCGACCGCATCCGCGAGTTGCGTTCCGTCGCCGCCGAGGACGAGGGCGACGAGCAGCGCGCCAGCTGCACGCAAGTGCGCGGAGACATCGTGTTCGAGCGCGTGGGCTTCGAATACGAGGCCGGCAAGCCGGTGCTGCACGAGATCGACCTCGTCGCGCCGGCGGGCAGCACCACCGCGTTGGTCGGCTCGAGCGGCTCGGGCAAGAGCACGTTGATCAGTCTGGTGCTCGCGTTCCATCGGCCGACGTCGGGGCGCATCACCGTCGACGGCCGCGACCTGGCTGCGCTCAAGCTGCGCGACTGGCGCTCGCACCTGGGCGTGGTGCTGCAGGACAACTTCCTGTTCGACGGCACGATCGCGGACAACGTCGGCTTCGCGCGACCGAGCGCGACGCGCGCCGAGATCGAGGCCGCGTGCAGCGCGGCGCACTGCGACGAGTTCGTGAAGCGCTTCGAGCTGGGCCTGGACACCGTGGTGGGTGAGCGCGGCGTGCGACTGTCGGGCGGGCAGCGCCAGCGCGTTGCGATCGCGCGCGCGTTGCTCGCCGCGCCGCGCATCCTGATCCTCGACGAAGCGACCTCGAGCCTCGACAGCGAGAGCGAAGCGCTGATCCAGGACGGACTCGCCAAGCTCCGCTCGCGCTGCACGAGCTTCGTGATCGCGCACCGTCTCTCGACCATCCGCTCAGCGGATCAGATTCTCGTGCTCGAGGGCGGCCGCATCGTCGAGCGCGGCACGCATGCCCAGCTCTACGCCGCCGGCGGCCGCTATCGCGAGCTGCACGATCGCCAGTACGCCGTCGAGCGCGAGCTGTTCGTCAACCCCGGCGAGGAGTTGCAGGCGCCCTGAGGTTTCAGCGGCGCTGAGCGGGTGCGGGGATCGGATTGGCCGGCAGCCGCTCGGGCGCGTCCGCGACGACGTAGATCATTCCCGCGATCGCCGCCGCGCCGTTCGCGAGCTCGCGCGGATGCACTTGATCGAGCGTGTCGCGCTCGGAGTGGTGGTGGTCGAAGTAGCGCTCGTCGTCGGGCCGGTAGCCCATCAGCACCACGCCGCGCGCTGCGAGCGGTCCGATGTCGACGCCGCCCCAGCCGGGGAACACGCGTTCGGCGCCTGTGGGAGCGACCAGCGCGCCGATGCGCTGCAGCGTCGCGAGCGACTCGGGCGCCGCGTCGGTCGAGAAGCCGCGCGGCGTGAAGCCTCCAGCGTCCGACTCGAGCGCGAGGACATGCGGCTCGTGAGCGTGCGCAGCGAAGTAGGCGCGCGCGCCGCGGGTTCCGTTCTCTTCGTTCATGAACAGCACGACGCGGATCGTGCGGCGCGGACGCAGTCCACGCGCGAGGATCAGGCGCGCCGCCTCGAGTGCGTGCACGCAGCCTGCGCCGTCGTCGTGCGCCCCGTGGCCCACGTCCCACGCGTCGAGATGTCCGCCGACGAGCACGATCTCCTGCGGCGCTTCGCGGCCGACGATCTCGCCGACGACATTCGCCGAGGGTGCGTCGGGCAGCGTGCGGCAGTCGAGTTCGAACTGCAGCTGCAGCGCCGGGTCCGCGGCGAGCGCTGCACTGAGGCGTTCGGCGGCGAGCGTGCTCAACGCTGCGGCCGGAATGCGCGGGCGCTGCTCGTCGTAGTTCATCGCCCCGGTGTGCGGCGAGTCGTCCAGGCGCTGCGTCATCGAGCGCACGAGTGCGCCGACGGCGCCGAGCTCTCCGGCGCGCAACGCGCCCGCGGAGCGCTGGTCCACGGCGCCTCCGTAGGCCGCGAAGCAATCGTGCTGTCCGGGGTCCATCGGGCGGTTGAAGAACACGAACTTGCCGCGCACCTCGTCCGCACGTTGTTCGAGCTCTTCGAAGCTGCGCACTTCGATTGCGCCGGCGCTTATGCCGCCGACCGGCGTCGCGACGCTTCCACCGAGCGCGAGGATGCGCAGCGGCGCCGGTGCGCTGCTCTCGTCCAGCAACTCGAGCCGCTCGATCGAGCCGCGTTCCCAGTGCGGGACCATGCATGCCTCGAGCCGTACGTTTTCCAGCCCGAGCGCGAGCATCGTGTCGCGCGCCCAGGCCACGGCGTGTTCGGCGCCGACGGACCCCGAGAGTCGCAACGGAGCGACGCGGCACAGTTCGCTGAGCAACTCGTAGGAGCGCCCGGCGACGAGCGCGTCGCGCAGCAGGCCGTTCACTTCGTCGCGCCACGGCTCCGGATCGAAAGGCGTGTGCGCCGCGACGGGGGAGTTTCCGGCGGCCGGCGGCGGCGTGTGCGTGCTCGTTTGGCAGGCGCCGCCGATCGCAAGCACGAGGAACACGACGAGCAAAGGGCGCTGCATGGGCGCGGATTCTAGGGAGGGGCGCCTACAATGCCGCGTTCCCTCGCATGGTTGATTCTCTCGAAGTGCTCTACCGCGACGACCACGTGCTCGTGGTCTCCAAGCCCGCCGGAATGCTGTCCACCGCGGCGCCGCGCGAGGAAGGCCGCACGCTTCCGCAGGCGCTCGAAGCGGCGGGTTTGCGCGCCACGCCGGTGCACCGCCTCGACCGCGATGTGTCCGGCGCGCTGCTGTGTGCGTTCGACGACGCCACCCGCGCGGCCTTGGAGGATCGCTTCCGCGAACGCGCCCTGCGCAAGTTGTATTGGGCGCTGGCGCTGATGGGGCCCAAGAAGGACTCCGGCGAGATCAAGTATCCGATCGCCGAAGAGCGTGGACTCGCGCGCGTTTCGGCGGCTGGCAAACCCGCGTTGACGCGCTACCGCGTGCTCGGTCGAGGCCTGCGTGCGAACGAAGTCGAAGTCGACCTCGTCACCGGCCGCTACAACCAGATTCGCCTGCACTTCGCGCACGCCGGCTGGCCGCTGGTCGGCGAGCGCAAGTACGCGCGCGGAAGGCAGGATCCGTTCCGCTATCCGCGCGTCGCCCTGCACGCCTGGAAGCTCGAGCTTCTCCATCCACGCACGGGCGCGGCGTTGAACGTCGAGGCGCCGCTTCCGGCGGAACTCGTCGCGCTGCGCGAACAGGCCCTGCAGCGCTGAGTGCGCGCCGCGCAGGCGCTCTTCAGGGCGCTTTCTTCACTTCCGGGCCGGCCGTTCGGATCGCGGCGGGATCGGCGCACTTCATCTCGAAGCCGCGCTCGCCGCGCGTGAGCACGCCGCGCACCCACAGGTAGTTCTGCCGGCCCTCGTCGTTGCGTTGCGCGAGTTCGAGCGCGGCGAACTTCGCGCGGTCCTCGGCCGCGATGCGCAGGCGCAGTGACTGCTCCTTGGCGCCGGAGCGCAGCAGCACGGTCTGCGTGCCGTTCGTTTCGTCGAACAGCCGGTCGATCTGCGCGAAGATCTCGACGCTCTCACCCTTGGCGCAGCTCGCGAGCGCACGCTCGAGCTCGGCGGGAAACTCGGCGCCCGCCACGTGGTCCGGCTTGGCCGCGCGCTTGCGGCGGTATTCGTCGACAGCGGTGGCGCGCGCGTCCCACCACGGCATCAGGCGCGCATACGGGCGCTCGGCCACGGGGGCGCCTTCGGTCTTGGGCTTGTTGGTCGCCGGATCCCAGATGCCGCGCTTGGCGGACTGCGCAGCGGCCTGTGCGGCCACGAACGCGTCGTGGCACAGCTCGCTGTTGCCGTACTTGTTGAAGTAGGGGCTCTTGCCCAGCTGCACGAGCAGGAGGTTGAAGTTGCGGCCGTCGGGCAGGATCGCGTAGCACAGCACGCGGCCGTACACATCGCGCTCTTCGACGGCGCGCGGGAAACGCAGCCCGATCTTGCGCGCGTCGGGACGCTCCGGCGTCGCCTCGAAGAAGGCCATGGCCCACTGCGCACACTCTTCGCCGAACACCGTCGAGGGTTTGCTCGCGTCGCCGGTGTTGGTGCTGAACTTCTCCTCGGTGTCCACCGACAGGAGGCGCAGCTTCTGCAACTCGCCGTTGCGGCGGATGTGCAGCGTGTCGCCGTCGATCACGCGCTCGATCTCGAACAACTCGGCCGGCTTCTCGGCCTTCCAGCCGGGCTGCTCCGCGAAGGCGACTCCCTCGAGCTTGCGCGCCGGCGCCGCGGGGGCGGCCGGTGCGGCCTGCGGGGCGAGGGCGGGCGCGGGGAGGGCGCGCGCAGGGGCCGCGAGTGACAGGAGCGCCAGGCTCGTGGCCCACGCACACACACCGCTCCAGACCGTCGAGTTCTTCATCGTTGTTGCTCGGCATGCCGCGCAGGGGCGCGCGGGCGGGGGATCGTATCCGCTCGGGCGCGAAGGCGGTCGCACGCTCCACGAACGCTCACTACCATGCTTGGCCCTTGGAAACCTCGCGCCCCCACGAGTCGACTCCCAACCCTGAACTCGCCGCGCCCGCCTTCGCGGCGGCCGCCGGTCACGGCGGCTCCGCACACGCGCCCACGCTCACCTTGCGTGGCGTCTCCGTTGCGCCAGGACTGACCACCGGGATCATCCACCGCAAGGACTACGACCTGCAGAGCGCGTCGGTCGAGCGCGTCGCCCGCGATCAGGTCGAGAACGAGCTCAACCACTTCCACTCCGCGCTGGTCGCGGCGCGCGCGCAACTGACCGCGCTCAAGGCCAAGCTCGCCGGACAGGTGCCCGCTCACGAGGCGCGCATCCTCGACGTGCACCTCGCCTACCTCAAGGACTCGGTGTTCATCGCCGACGTCGAAGGCCTGATCCTCAACGAGCAGCTGCGGCTCGAAGCAGCGATCGCCAAGGTGATCGGCGACTTCGACCGCATCTTCAAGCTCGTCCAGGATCCGACGCTGCGCGAGCGCGCGGTCGACTTGCGCGACGTGGGGCTGCGCGTGTTGCGCCATCTCGAGCGCGACCGCGCGAAGGATGAGGATCGCCCCGGACGTCCGACGGACTACATCCTCGCCGCGCGCGAGCTTTCGATCGTCGACATGTTCAACGTGAGCGGCGAGCGCGTGCTCGGCGTGCTCACCGAAGCCGGTTCGCTCGCCAGTCACGCGGCGATCCTCGCGCGTTCGCTGCGCATTCCGACCGTAACCGCGATCGCCGGACTGCTCGACTCGGTGCACGAGGGCGATTTCGTGATCCTCGACGCGAGCGAAGGCGTCGCCGTGGTGAATCCCGACGAGGTCGTGCGTGCGCAGTACCAGCGCAGCGATCGGCCCAGCGCGACGGGCGTCGCTCCGGCGCTCGCCAAGCCGCGCACGCACGACGGCGAGAACATCGAGGTCAGCGGCTGCTGCGGCAGCCTGCCCGAAGTGGGGCAACTGGCCGAAATGGGTTTGCCCGGTGTCGGCCTGTACCGCACCGAGTTGCTGTACCTGATCGAGAAGTCTCCGCCGTCCGCCGAAGCGCTCGCGCAGCACTACAGCGCCGTGCGCGAGTCGGCCGAGGGCGGCCCGGTGACCTTCCGTCTGCTCGACGCTGACTCGGGACTCGGCCTGGACTACCTGCATCCGCAGCGCGAACCCAATCCGGCCTTGGGCCGCGCCGGCGTGCGCGCGCTGCTCACGCGCGAGCTGGTCTTGCGCCGCCAACTCGAGGCGCTGCTGCGCGCCAGCGCCGACGGCGAGCTGCGCATCGCCGTGCCGTTCGTGTGCGACGTCGCCGAGCTGCGGCGCGTGAAGGAGTGCCTCTTCGAAGAGCGCCTCGAGCTGCGCAAGCGCGGCGTTCCGCACGCGGCTCGCACGCAGATCGGCGCGATCATCGAAACGCCGGCCGCGCTGCTCGGCGCGCGCGACATCGCGCGCGAAGCGGACTTCCTGGTGGTCGGGCTCGACGGACTGACGCAGCATCTGCTCGCCGCCGACCGCGACAATCCCGAGCTCAAGCGCTACTTCGAGTCGCTGCACCCGATCGTGTTGCGCTCGCTGCGCACGCTGGTCGAGATCAGCGAGGAACTGCGCAAGCCGCTCTCGGCTTACGGACTGGCGCTCACCCAACCGCAGAGTCCGCACTTCTTGATCGGAGTCGGCCTGCGCTCGTTCCACGTCGAGCCCGCTGCGGTGGCGTCCTTCATCGCGCACCTGCGCCAGGTCTCGCTCTCCGTCGCACGCCGCGCAGCCAGCGCCGCGGCGGCCAGCTCGTGCATCGAAGAGACTTTGACGCTCGTCGACAGCTTCAAGCACCGCGCTGGCAACTGAGCGCGCGGCTGCGCCCGCGACGAACGCCGGTGCGTCCGTTCAGGGCGCGAGCCACTCGACCAACGGCGCCTCGTGCGCGACGCGCACTACGCCGCCGCCCGCGGGGCCGGCGGCGCGCTCGAACTCGCTGCGCATGGCGTGCGCGACATCCGCTGCGCGGTTGTGCGGAGCGATGGCGACGAGCGCCGACCCGCTGCCGCTGATGGTGGCGAG
The DNA here is from genome assembly GCA_016795325.1 of Planctomycetota bacterium. Classification (GTDB taxonomy): domain Bacteria; phylum Planctomycetota; class UBA1135; order UBA1135; genus WYBT01. The sequence continues at coordinate 58,284 of JAEUHY010000022.1, read as the reverse complement.
CCACGCGCCCGCCGCGCGCGCTGCGGCCAGCGCCGCCTGGCCGCCGGGGATGTGCGGCAGCCGGTAGCGCACGTGCAGCCGATCCTCCTCGCCCGCCGCGAGCAGCTCCGGATCCGCGCTGCGAAGGCCCTCGAGGAGCAGCGTGAGCCGGCGCGGGTTCTCGCGCGCGTCGTGGAAGGCGACCTGCGCAGGGAGCAGCGAGCGCGCCAGCGCGGTCGGCAGCGGCGAAGCGGGCCAGGCGACGGCGAAGGCGAGATCGGGATGCAGCGCACAGCGCACGACGAGCGGCGGCGCACCTTCGCGCGGCACGGCCGCGATGCAGCCGCCCAGCAGTGCGGGCGAGACGTTGTCGGGGTGCCCCTCGTAGCGAATCGCGCGCTCCAGTCGCTCCAACGGACGGAGCGTGGCCCGTGCGACCGCGCAGGCGAGCTCGACCCCGGCGACGACGGCCGCGCCGGAGCTTCCCAGTCCACGCGCGGTCGGGATGGCGCTGTGCACCGCGAACGCGAACGGTTCGGGGTCGCCGCCGAACTCGCGCAGCGTGGCGTCGAAGGCGCGCAGCAGCAGATTCTCAGGCCCCTGCGGCCAGGAGTGCGCTTCGCCGCTCCGTGCGACGAAGCGGCCGGAACCGCTCTGGCGCCCGCCGAACAGCTCCACCTCCAGGTACAGCTCGAAGGCGAGCCCGAGGAGGTCGAAACCGGGCCCGAGGTTCGAGGTCGAGGCCGGAACCCGCAGGCGGGCCAGCGGCGCGCTGGGGGCGGGCGGTGCGGAGGGCGTGGGCATGGGGGCACCGTACGACGTCCGACGCGGGGGTGGAATCGCTCGCTCCGCGGGGGCGCCAACGTGCGTAAAGCGCAGTTCTCGTTCTTGGGAAGCTGTGGATAAGTTCGAAGTCCGCCATGCGTCGCGCTTGTGAGACGTGGAAACGCAAGATATTGTGCCTGTGCGCTTGGCAGGCCTTCGGCGAGAGTTCGCCCCGCCAGCGAGCGCGAACGGGGGGGGAGATCGGCCGCCGGCCGACTCTGGAATAGCCGCGCGACGGCTGCACCGGGCCTTCCCCGTGACGGTTTACCGACAGGGAATCGGCCCACAGGAGGCACCGAACGTGATCGACGAGAAGGATCGCTTCTATTCGCGCTTGGCCACCATCCCCGGCATCTCGCCGATGCCGTCGATCGGCGACTGGATCCTGCTGCGAGTGGCGCAGCCGACCGAGGTGGCGCGCCGCGTGGCGCGGCGCCTGATCCCCGGCCTGGTGAGCGTGCCCCGCCACATCGACGGCGCCGTGCGCGTCACCGTGAGCGACCCCAAGACGAACGAGCGCCTGCTGCGCGCGCTGCGCGAGGCCGTTTCGTAGCGCGCTTCTCCCCGGGCGCGCGGCTCACGCGCGCCAACTGGTGACTGCGCGTGCTCGTTGCGATCGCGCGCCCTAACGCGCAGTCGAGCGTGCTCCCGCACAGTCGAGCGTGACGTCAGGGCGCGAAGTGTCCTCCCGCGCGGAGCGTTCGCCGTGCTGAGGCGGCGGCGAAGCTCGGACTTCAACTCGGCGCCGGGCGCGCTACCGTGCCGGGATGGCAACCCAACGCAAGTCGCCCAAGTCTGCCCCTGCGAAGTCGCGCAAGCGCCGCAAGCCGCAGCATCGCTACACCGCAGCCACCGCGGACAAGTACGAGCTCTACCAAAAGGCGGTGCAGTCGCCCGAGGGTGACGTGCCCTTCCTCGAGCGCATGTTCGAACGCGAGCGCGGTCGCAAGGCGCTGATCCTGCGCGAGGATTTCTGCGGCACCGCGTACCTCTCGGCGCACTGGATCGCGCGCTCGCCGGCGCACGTCGCCGAAGGCTACGACATCGATCCCGAGCCGGTGGCGTGGGGGCTGGAGCACAATTTCGCGCCCACTTCGCCGCCGCACGTGCGGCGCGGAGCTGGCAAACGCTCGAAGGCCGAGCTTCCTTCGCGCGAGCGCTTTCACTTCCACCTGAAGGACGTGCGCGCGCCCAGTGCGCAGCCCGTCGATTTGCGCGTGGCGTTCAACTTCTCGTACTGGATCTTCCAGACGCGCCGCGAATTGGTGCAGTACTTCGAAGCCGCGCGCGCGAGCCTCGTCGCCGACGGCGTGTTCTGCCTCGATCTCTACGGCGGCTGGGAAGCGACCGAGGAGATGGAGGAAACGCGCCGCTGCGGCGGGTTCACCTACGTTTGGGACCAGCAGAAGTACTCGCCGGGCACGGGCGAGTACCGCACCGCGATTCGCTTCCGCTTCCCCGACAAGACCGAACTGAAGGCGTTCAGCTATTGCTGGCGCTACTGGACGCTCGGCGAAGTGCGCGACGCGCTCTACGACGCGGGCTTCAAGGAAGTGCGCACGTACTTCGAGGGCACGACGGACAAGGGCGAAGGCGACGGCGTGTTCCGCGCCGGCCAACGCGGTGAGAACTGCGAAGCGTGGCTGTGCTACCTCGTGGCGTTGAGGTAGCACGCGGGCGCAACGGCCCCGTCAGTACTGGAACTGCTCGGGAATCTCGATCACCGCGCCGAGCTCGAGGCGGAAGCGCTTGCGCTTGTCGAGGCCGCTCTCGTTCACGTCGTGGTGGATCGCTTCGATCACGATGCCGCCCTCGAGCACGAGCTCCCACGGCGGCAGCTCGGGGCCGACGACCCACTGGATGTCCGGCGGCAGCGCGCCGGCTTCGTGCGGCGGAGTCTGCTGGATGATGCCTTCGGCCGCGTCCTGTTCGGTGGCGAGCGTGACGAGCACGTAGACCTGCGGGTCCTCGCCGAACTTCGCCGCCACGCGGTTCAAGTAGTCGCGGCAGTGCGTGCAAGTCTGCAGGAAAAGGATCCAGCGTCCGGTGTCGGACAGCGAGCGCGTGTCGAGCCACTTGGCGAGCTCGGTCTCGTGGATCGACTTGCCGACCCACTCCGGCGGGCGCAGCTTGACCCAGCGCGGCTTGGTCGCGGGCAACTGCCAAGGCTGCGGCGTCGGGGCGACCTGCGGAGTGTTCGTCGCGACCTCGGTGGGCTTATCGGTCGGCTTGTCAGTCGGCGTCGGCGGCGGCGTGGTGAGGCCCGTGGCGGCGTTGGCAGGGTTTGCGGCGCCCGCGTTCTCGCTGGATGTGTTGTTCGGAGTCGGCGGCACGCTTTCGCCGCCGCTGTTGTCGATCGCGACCCACGGCGTCACGACGCCGATCAGCAGCGCGGCGGCCGTGAGCAGCTGGCTCGGCGTGCGCGTGCTGCCCGCGGCCTTGCGCGACCACCACAGCAGAGCGAACAACGTCCCGTCGACCGCGAGCATCTGGTAGGGGCTGAACTTGACCGCGCCGCCGAAACAGCCGCAGCTCGTTGCGCCGATCCAGATCAGGTGGAACAGCACCGCGAGGAACACGGTCAGCAGCCCGGTCATCAACCACCACCCCAGACGGACGCTGAACAGCGCGGCCAAGGACACGCCGAGCTCGACCGAGAGCGTGAGCGCGAAGGTCAGGTCCTCGTCGAAGACGCCGTTCTCGCGCACGATGATCGGCAGCGCGCCCGGGGAGCCCTTGGTCATCTTGATCCAGGACACCACCAGCACCCACAGCGCCGCGGCGCGCACGACCCACGGGGCGAGGAGCTGGCCGAGCTTGGGCTCGGCGGAAGTGTGAATGGAGGGGGGCATCGGGTGCGTGGTAGGGCGGCCGCGGTGCGGCGCTGAAACGACGGAGCGGAAGGGCGCGCGACCTACGCGGTCCACGCGCGCGTTGTTGGTCGAAAGCGAGGAACGCGGCCGGGCGCCCTGACGCTTGGGGGAAGGCGGTCTCTGCCGGGATCCAGTCAACCGGGAGGGGGCGCGCGAGGCAAATGCAATTCCTTTGAGACCAAGGGCGGGGCGGAGGACACCAACGTCTCGTCCGCGGCGCCTCGCATGGAGCGGGGCGAGCTCGCGCGGCCGGTGATCGAAGCGAATCGAGGGTGAGGGAGAACGACATGCAAGCGACGGGCGTGGCGGCAGCAGTGGGGGTTCTGGCGGCGGTTGTGGCGGCCCAGGGCGGCTACCAGTCGCTGGACGGGCACACGTTCCGCGCAACGTTGCCGAACAGCGCCTCCGCGCCGGGGCTGCTCACCCACTCGGACTGGGGTGACTTCGACGGCGACCGCCGCCGCGACGCGCTGCTGCTCGAGGGCGGAACGGCCCGCGTGGCCTTCGACCTCGGCGTCACATTCGCCCTTGCCGAGGCGCTGGGCGGGCACACCGCGCTCTGCGCGCTGCGCGACGCCGGGGCGGCCCGCGACGACTTGGCGCTCGCGCGAGCGGACGGCGTCGAGCTGTGGCGCTGGGACGGGCAGGGCTTCGCAGCGCAGTCGAGTCTGCCCCAGGCCTGGGCCGGCGCGCTGCGCCTGCGCGCGTTCGATCTGGACTCCGACGGCGTCAACGAGTTGCTCGGCGTCGATGCGCAGCGCGCCAACGTGCTGGTCGCGCAGCGCAGCGGGTCGAACTGGACGACGCTGCTCTCGCTGCCGATCCCGGGCGGCGCGCGCGACGTGGCCGCGCTGCAGTGGGACGGCGACGCGCCGCTCGAACTCGCGGTGCTCAGCGAGCAGTCCGTCACCTTCTTCGACCACGACGGCGCGCTGCTGCGCGTGCTGGCGGCGCCGCTCGCGGGCGGCGCCATCGCGCGACTCCAGCGCGCGGGTCATGCCACCGACCGTCTCGCGTGGGTCGGCGCCTACGCTCCTCCGCAGGTGCAGTGGCTCCGCACGCTCGCGCCCGACGGCTCGTTCGAGCACGTCGAACTGGGGGACCTCGGAGCCTACAGCGCGAACGCCGCCGACTTCGACGCGGACGGCGACAGTGATCTGCTGCTCGCGCCGCGCCTGGGCGAGCGCCTGCTGTGGCTGGAAAACCTGCACAGCCCCGGGCAGGACGCGCCGCTCACCTTCGACGTCGCGCCGTGGTCCGGGCGCGTGTTCTACCTGCGCGACGCGGGCGACGCGTCGCAGTCCGCCGTGCAAGCCGCTGAGCCCGCGGTCGCCGACTTCGACGGCGATGGAGACTTCGACATCGCGGTCGGCGTGCAGCACACGCGCGAGCTCATGCTGCGCCTGGGCGATTGGATCGACGAATGCGCGCAACGCACGAACGTCTCCTTCGGCTACCACGACGCGCAGGCGCAAACCGTCGAGCTGCAGTTCGATGCTCCGCCCTCGACGAGCTTCGCACCGACGCACTGGCAACTCGACGTGTGGCGCGCGGACTCCGCCGTCGAGGCGTCTGCGGCGCAGGCTGTGCAGAGCGCCGAGTTCGCGGGTTACTTCCCTTCGAACGTCGTGGTCCACTTCAACGAGCCGAGCCCGTTGTTCGACGCCGCGTACCACATCCGTCTGCAGCCAGTGCAGCGCGACGCGCAGGGGCAGCTTGTGACGAGCGGCATGGCGACGCTGTTCGCCTTCAGCGTGAGCGACCTCACGGCCGCGCAGCTCCTGCTGCAACCGGGCGCGGAGCCGCAACTCCAATTGCCTTCGAGCGTCAGCGCTTCGCTGGGCGTGCGGCCCGCGGTCGGTCGGGAGCGCCGCAACGCGCGCTTCCCGACGAACAACCCGCCGACTCCCGCGCCCGCGACGCAGGTGCACTGAGTCGCGCGCTCAAGCGGATTCGCGCGCAGCCGCGGCTCGAGCACGTCGTCGCGCCGCGACGAGCGTGAGCCCAGCCGCCGCTGCAAGAGCCGCCGCCGCGAGGACTGGACCGATCCAGCGTGGCCAACGCGACGACGGCGGATGCGCTGCGACGAAGGTTGCGTGCCCCTGTCCGTGGCAGTGGAGCAGGTTGCGGTAGTAGGGATCGGCGAAGCGCGGATCGGCGGCGAGCCTGCAGCGCGCGCGCCGCAGCGCTTCGGCGCTGCTCACGCCGTCGCCGACGAGCTCGCCGTAGGTCGCGTCGAGCAGCGCCTCGGTCGCGGCCTGTTCGATGTCGAGCGTCGCGAGGAACGCGACGCGCGCGCCGCTGCGCAGCAGGGCGCCGCCCAGGTGCCCGGTTTCCGCATCGCCGCCGCGCAGCGGGCCTCGCGCGGCGCCGCACACCGCCAACGCGACGATCGGCGGACAACGCAGACGCGCGATCTGCGGCGTGTACGTGCGGCCCGAGTGGAGCGCGCTGGGAGTGAGCGCGATCGCGGCGGGCGGCGAGTGCGTGTAGTCGTAGTGCCCGTGCGCGAGGATCTCGAGCACGGCCAGATCGGAACCGCCGTCCTCGAGCAGCGCGGCGTAGGTCGCAGCGGCGCCGCTCGAGACGCGCAGGTCGCCGCGCCACAGCTCGCGCAGGCGCCGCTCCCGCGAGCCGTCCCAGGCGATCGTCTTGCGTGCGGGTTGCCCCGGGGCGTCGTTCGAATCGAGCGGCGCCGCCACCAGCCGCAGGCCGAAGCGCGGAGCGGCGAGCGGCCGCTCCGCGAGCTCGCTGGCGAGCAGCACTGAAGACGCGTAGCACAACGCCCACTGCTGTCCGAGCTCGCCTCCTTCGCAGCGCAGGCACTCGAACGGCACGTAACCCAGCAGGTCGGCGCCGACGAGCGTGACCTCGCGCCAGCTGCGCAGACGCGCTTGCAGCGCGCTGGGGAGGAGCGCCTGGGACAGACGTTCGACGAGCGCCGCATAGGTGTCGCGGCGTCGCTGCGGGTCGGGTTCGCGTGTGGGCGATTGTGCGAGCAGACGCCACAGCTCGCGCTGGGCCTTGTTCCAGCGCGGGCTTCCTTCGATCTCGTGCAACTCGAGCCCCGCGGTGTCGAGCGCGAACACGAAGCCGCGCTCTGGGCCGGGCACGTAGACGAGCAGTCCGCGTCCGGGAGCGCACAACGCTCGGCATGCGCGCTCGACATCCACCGGCGAGGCGCCGCGCTCGCGCGCCAAACTGCTGAGCGCCTCGGCGTCGAGCACGTGCTGCAGGGCGCGGGCTGGACCGTGCGCGGGGTCCGCGAGTTGTTCGACGCGGATCAACTCGCTCACCAGCGCCCTGCGTTCGCGGTAGTTCATCACCCCTAGACCGTCTGGGGGAATGGGCGCCGAGCGCCAGTGGGCCAGGGCCCGTTCGTAGTTGCGCCGCAGGCGCGCGAGTTCCGGCTCCAGTGCGGCGCCGCGTTCGCCGCGCGCGACCGCGAGCGCGGCCAATTGCGCCGCGAGCTCGAACTCGAGCGCGTCGCCGGCCTGCGGCGCGGCGCGCTCGAGGGCCAGCGCGGACGCTTCCCATTCGCCGCGCCGGCGATGGAGCAGGCCCAGGCCGAGTTCGGCGCTCGCACGCAGCGCGCCGGGCGCGAGGGCGTCGCTCGCGAGCTCGCGCAACAGCTGCGCCGCTCGCGCCTGCGCCCCCGGATTGTCGGCGCGCGAGTCGAGGTACGAAAAGGCCAGGCGCTCGACGTGCTCGGGCGCCAGCGGGCCCGCGGCGGCCTGCTCCTCGAGTCGGCCGATCAGCAACTCGTCGTTGTCGCTCGCGTAGGCGAGATCGACCTCACACGAGAGCAGTTGGTGGCGCGTGAAGTCATCTGCGATCGGGCCCTCCAGCTCGCGCGCTTGGTCCAGCGCCGCCGCCGCGGCGTCCGGCCTGCCGAGCACGATCTCCAGTCGCGCCCTTGCACACGCGAGGTCGAACGAGAGCTGGCGCCCTTCGTGAAGGTCCGACGAACCCGCGGCAAGCGCGTGCAGCTCGCGTTCGGCGCATTCCAGCGCGGCGGCGGCGTCGCTCCACTCGCCGAGCTGGGTCTGGTCGCGCGCCAGTTCGATCCACGACGAGGCGCGCCATTGCGCCGTGCTGTCGACGAAGTCGATGCCCGCGAGCGTGCGCATGCGCGCTTCGTGCATGCGTCCTTCGTTGCGCAGCGCGACGCCGAGCGAGATCTCGACCTGCGCGCGCAGTTCGAACGAACGTTGCGTGCGCGGGTCGAGGGCCAGGCGCTGGAGCAGCGCGAGCGGTTCTTCCGGCAAGTAGCCCTTGCAGCTGGCGGTGTTCGACGTGATCGCCAATCCCGCCGCGTAGGCGCTCCACACTTGCGGTCCGAACTCTGCGCCGCAGCCATGTTCGAGCGCATGCAACTCGTGAAGCGCGGCCAGGGCCGCCTGCCAGTCCGCTTCACTCGGTTCGGTCTGGGACAGACGCCGCACCACGTCGTCCGCGGCCGCCTGCGCCAGAGTCAGACAGTCCTGCGCCGGCGCTTGGAGCGGGAGCTGCGCGCTCGCGACGGCGCCGAGCAGCGCCGCCGCAAGCCCGCTCCACACGCTGAAGCAACTCAGCGCGGCCGCAAATGCGCGTGGACGACGCCCGTGTGGCCCGCCGGCGCCGACGTGCTGTCGAGCGCTTCGACCTCCCAGCGGATCGACTCGGGGCCAGAACCTGTCCATACGTCTTTCGCTCGCAACTCGCGCTGGTCGGTCTTGAGCCGGATTGTATGGAGCGGCTCCGCGGAATCCGTCCGCGAGTTGTCCCAGATGCGCAGCACGAGCGAGCCGCCGCTCGGCGCGCCGAAGTTCCAGCAGAACTTGTCGTAGACGTCGACCGGTCCCTCCGGCTGAATCGGGGCTTCTTCCCGCGTGCTGAGCGTCACGTCGGTTCCCGGCAGAGATCCCGTCGGCAGGATCGAACGCAGCCACCAACCGACGAGCAGCGCGACGCCCGCCGCTGTGACCACCCACGGCGCCCAGGCGAGTCGCCAGTGCGGCGCGCCCGCGACTCTCGTCGCCACCTGCTCCTCGCGCGGGAGCGCACGCAGGGCCGGCGCGGCGACGCGAGGAGCGCCGTCGTGGGGAGGTTGCACACGTCTACGGGGCGAGAGCTCGGCGCCCGAGAGCTTGCCGCGCACGAAATTCGCCACCAACTCGTCTTCGCCGTGTCGCAGCGAGCGCGCGCTTTCCAACGTGCGCCGCCGGTCGACGGCGGCCTCGTCGAGCAGCGCGCTGAGCTCGCGCAGGCGCGCCAGTTCTTCGCGACACTGTTGGCAGTCGCCGCTCCACTCGAGCGACGGCCCCACGCCGGATTCGCGCTCGAGCAAGGCCTGCAGCGCCGCTTCGTGCTCGGGCCCGTGTGGGCCCTGGAAGTCGCGCGCAGCGCGTTCGCGGGCCCGCTCGGGGTCCGGGGAATCGTCCTGGGGATGCGGAACCATCATGCGTACTCCTCCCTCATGCGCTGGTCGAGCAGCGCGCGCAGCTTGGTCAGTCCTCGGTAGTAGTGCGACTTCACCGTGCTGAGCGAGAGCTGCTTGCGTTCGGCGATCTGCTCGAAAGTCAGGGCGTCGAAGTGCTTGAGTCGGATCACGTCGGCGGCCGGGGTCTCGAGCCGGTCGAGTTCCCGGTGCAGCCCCTCGAACTGCTGCTCGCGCGCGAGCGCGTCGTCGCGTGGATCGAGCAGTTGGTCGAGGTCCGTCTCACGGAACGCCGCCCGCCGCCGCTGGGTGCGGCGCACGGCGTTCAGCAGCGCGTGCTGGCAGTAGGTGAAGAGCCACGTCTCGAGCGAACTGCGGCCCTCGTAGGTCCGCAGTCGGCGCCAGACGCTCTCCAACGTGTCTTGCGCCAGGTCGCGCAGATCTTCGTCGCCCAGCGGCGCCCCCAGCTGCCCGTTTTTGGCGTGCAGGATGCGAGGTACGCAGCCCAGGCGCTGGATCAGCGTCTCTGCGGCGGCCGCATCGCCCTCGAGGGCGCGTGCGATCACTGCGAAGTCGGGATGGCGCTCGTCGTGTTGGTGCGACACGTTGGGGTCCGAGGCCGCCCGGAAAGTTGCGCCAATCTGGCGAGAACTCGCAGCGCCCCAGCGAAGTCTACGGCGCTGGGCAGAGTTGAGCTACGAACCGGCCTGGGCGCAGGCGCCGTCGCTCGGCGAACGCTGCGGGCTACTCTGGACGGTCTGATGAAGGATTTCCGCCGCGATCGCAACTCTGGTCCGCCGTATCCGGGCGTCGTGCTGCCCCGCGAGCAGTGGACGCGCACCCGCGTGGGGCTGGGAAAAGTTGTCCAGCCCTTCGATTGGGTCCAGGTGTTCGGTCGCCAGGCGCCGCGCGTGGTGGACCTGGGCTGCGGCAACGGGCGCTACCTGATCGGCTCAGCGCTCGTGCGGCGCGATTGGGACCACCTGGGTCTGGAGCTGGTCCCGCCCGCCGTGCGCCTGGGAAGTTTGCGCGCCGGGCAACGCGGCCTGACCAACCTCAAGTTCGCCTGGGGCGACGCGAGCGAGTTCATCAGCGCGCGCTGCCCCGCGGGGTCCATCCACGAGGCGCACCTCTACCACCCGCAGCCCTACTACGACAGCTCCAAGCGTGAGCGTCGCCAACTCACGCCGCGAACTCTCGAAGCCGTGCACCGCGCGCTCGCGCCCGGGGGGCTGTTCGTGTTCCAGACCGACAACCCGGCCTACTGGAAGTACGCCTGTCGCGCCGCGCCCGAGTTGTTCGAGTGGCGCGTGCACGAGGGGCCTTGGCCCGATGCGCCGGATGGCCGCACGCTGCGCGAGATGGTCGCGCGCTCGCGCGGACTCGAGATCTTCCGCGCGGTCGGCGTGAAGCGCGAACTCGACGAAGCCGAGGTCGAGGCGCGCGTGAGCTTGCTTCCCGAACCCGACTTCGACGCGAACAAGCCGGGCTACGACGCGGACAAGCGCAGCGGCGAGCGGCCGCAGCGGCGCTTCAATCCGCGTCGCCGGGGTGGGCAGCGGCGGTGAGGGCGTGCGCCACCTCCTTGCCGAGGTAGGCGTCGACGAGCATGTGCACGATGTACAGCGACGGCGTGCTGACCACGGCGATCAGGAACTTGTAGACGTAGTTGGTGAGCGCGACCTCGAAAGCTTGCCCGCTGGTCCAAGCGGCGCCGCCGGTCAGCGCGGGGATCGCGACGAAGGCGAGGAAGATCACGGCCAGCGTGTCGATCAGTTGACTGACGACGGTGCTGCCCTGTGCGCGCAACCACAGCATGCGGCCGCCCGTGCGTCGACGTAGCCAGGTGAACACCTGCGCGTCGAGCCACTGCGCGAGGCCGAAGGCGACCAGGCTCGCGACCACGATCGCGCTGGTCTGGCCGAGCGCGATCGCGTAGGCCTCCTGCATCTGTTCGCTCGTCACGCCCGGCGTGTAGCTGATCGCGGGCACGGCGATCGCAGCGCGGATCACTGGCTGCAGCAGCAGGTTGACCGCGATGGCGATCCAGGTGAACAGCCGCACCATCGGCTTGCCGAAGTACTCGTTGACGATGTCCGTCATCACGAAGGTCAGCGGAAAGGCGAGGATTCCGGCCGTGGCGACAAACTCCTCGCCTTCGCCCAGGCCCAGCGACTTCGGACTGATCCCGGCGAGCGTGAAGCGGAACAGCTTTCCGCCGAGGACTTCCGCGGCCACGAAGAAGCCCACGAACAGCGCGCACAAGCTGAAAGCGAGCACGTCCTGGCGGGCGAGGCGGAGCGTGTGCGGGGTGGTGGAGGACAACGGGGGGCGCTTGGGGTGGTCGGTGAGGCGAACGAGCCGCGGAGTATAGGCAGCCTCTCAACTCGCACTCAGCGGGGCTTGCGCCGGGAGTGTTCCCGAGACACAGTGCCGGGCAGCGGGCGCGAGTCGATCGTCCGCACGGCCCCCTTCGAATCATGGTTGACTGCAAGGACTGTCTGCACTTTCGCGAGCTCGCTGGAGACACCGTGTGGAAGCGCCGCACGGGCTGCTACCACCCTGAGTTGATGGAGCAGAAGCAGGCCGAGCGCATTCACGCCGCGCAGGAGATTCCGGGCGATTGCTCCAAGCTCAACCGCGACGGGCGCTGCGAGAAATTCGCCGCCAAGCGCAGTGCTTCGCTCGTTTCGCGGCTGCTTTCGAGCATGCGCAGCTGAGCGCGCGCCGTGAACGGCGCACGGGGGGCGGCGGACGGGTGGGGGCGGCGTGAACGGCATGGACCGCTGGGACTGCTACGAACGCGCGGTCCAAGCGCCGCGCGAGACGCTGGCGCTGCTGCTGCACGAGCACGGCGGGGCGCCGCTCCGCCTCGGCGAAGACTTCGCCGGTAGCGCCGCGCTGGCCCGCGCCTGGGTTGCATCGGACGCGCGTCGCAGCGCGATCGCCGTCGATCTGGACGCCCAGGCGCTGGCGCGCGCCGCGGGTGTCGAACGGCTGCAAGCGCTCGTCGCCGATGCGCGCAACGTGCGCCACGCGCCCGTCGATGTGCTGCACGCCGGCAACTTCTCGCTCGGCTACCTCCACTCGCGCCGGGAGTTGCTCGAGTACCTGCGCAACGCGGCCGCTCGTCTGTGCGAGGGCGGCGTGTTCGCCTGCGACACGTTCGGGGGCGCGAGCGCGTTCCAACTCGGCGGCGCGACGCGCGCGCACACGTTGCCGGACGGTGCGCTGCTGACCTCGATCTGGCGGCGTCGCGCCGCCGACCCGCGCACGGCGCGCGTCGAAAACGTGCTCAGCTTTCGCATCGTGCGCGACGGCGAGCTCGTGGCGCGCCTCGACGATGCGTTCGTGTACTGCTGGCGCCTGTGGTCGATCAGCGAACTCTCCGACGCCTTGGTGGAGTGCGGCTTCGAGCTTCCGCGCGTGCGCGCCAGCACGGCGCTCGACGAGCCCGACGATGCGCCGCTCGGCGACGATTTCGCCGTGCTGCTGTGTGCGCGCGTCAGGCGTTGAGCGCTACTTGCTCCAGACGCTCCAGCAAGGCGTCGCCCGAGCGCTCGGCAAGCCACGCACGGCGCTCGTCGTCGTTGGCGACAAGCCCGCCGGCGCGCCAATAGCGCAACAGCTGCTTGATGCGCGCCCCCAGCCCGCCGGCAGGGATTTGGTTGCGCTCGGCCATGGTGTGCGCGTACTCGAGCAGGAACTGCGCCGCCTGCGCCGCGCTCACCTGTGCGCCGCTGAAGATCCACGGGTCGGCGAGCGCGCCGCGGCCCGCCATCGCGAACGCGCAGCCCGTTTCGCGCCGCATGCGCTCGAAGTCGGCGTGCGCGAGCACGGAGCCGTTGCCGCACACGGGGATGCGCACGGCCGCGACGGCGCGTGCGATGCGCGTCCAATCGACCTCGTCGCAGTAAGCCTCCGCGCGGGTTCGGCAGTGCACGGTGAGCAGCGCCGCGCCGCCCTGCTCCGCCGCGCGCGCCAGGACCTCGAGGTCGCGGTCGTGATCGAAACCGGCGCGGATCTTCGCGCTGACGGGCGTCGGGCCGGCGGCTTCGACCACGCAGCGCACGACGCGTTCGACGGCGGCCGGATCGCGCAGCAGCGCCGAGCCCGCGCAGCCGGCGATGGCGCCCTTCGCCGGGCAGCCGAAGTTCAGATCGACGAGCGGCGCTCCGCACTCGACGGCGTTGGCCGCGGTGCGCGCGAGCTTGGCGAGGTCGGAGCCCATCAACTGGACTCCGACCGGCGCCGCGAAGCGCAGCGGGCCCATGTGGCGGCGCAGGATGCGTTTGGGCGTCGGGGCCTCGTGGACGCGCACGAACTCCGTGAACGCGCCGCCGAGCGCGGTGGAGGCGTTGCGTGCGAGCACCAGGTCGCGAAAACACGGCTCGGTCACGCCTTCCATCGGCGCGAGCAGCGAGCGCGAGGTGAAGGGCAGTCCCGGCCACACCGGCGCACATGCAGAGGCGCCGCCCTCGGAGTCCGAGCGCGGCGCCATGGAGTGGTCGGGGGACGCGTTCCGCACTACGGGAGGAAGCGGAAGTTCACGCCGTTGGAGAGCGACGCGCCGGTTCCGTCCAGATTCGCCGGATCGCGCATCCAGTGCTGTGCGTAGTAATCAACTCCCGCCAGCACGCCGTTCAGCGATGCGTAGCTCTGCGAGAAGAAGAAGTCGTACGCGCCGGTGTTGCAGTTCACGCCGGTCGGGCTGCCGCCGGAGTTCTGCACGCCGGTGCGCACGACCGGCTGCGCCACGCACAACGTCCCGCCGAGGAACGGCGCGGCGAGCGGGGCCGTGCCCCAGTACATGACGCCCGAGCGTTGGTTGATGACGTTCGTGCAGCGGATATGGAAATTGTCAGGTCCGCTGCTGAGCGTCGCGGCGCCGGTCCAACCGACAGCGGGCAGGCAGTTGGCCGAGTTGAGCTTCGAGGTGCAGTACGTGCGCGGGAATCCGGTCGGCTCCACGCAGGCGCGGATGATCCAGTTGCCAGCGTAGAAGCACGAGCACAGCGGAAAGCCGCTGACCGTGGCCGTCATCGGATCGCGCCAGCCCTGGCCCTGGATGAAGATCAGGTTCTTGCGGATCGGCCCGCACGGCGCCGCGCACGGCGAGAGGTTGTTGTCCGTGGCGAAGTTCGTGGTGTAGCCCGTCGCGCACGAACCGGTCGACTGCGTGAGTTCCAGGAACCACGCGACGACGAGTTGGCCCGAAGAGATGCGCACGTCGAAATTCGAGATGTCGACCGTGTTCACGCCGCTCGAGCTGAACTGGATGTTCGCGCCGGCGTCGGTCTCGAAGTCGAACACCTTGGGACCGAGCACGGGAGTCGTGCCGACCCACGTGATCCCGTCGTAGATCTCGAGATCGACGATCGCGGTGATGCCGGCGACGCTCGCCGGGTTGATGAACGCGCCCGACACGGCGTTGACTTTCACTTCGCTGGAGAACTGCTGACCGCTGACATCGAAGACGCAGCCCATGGCTTCGCCTTCGCACAGGCCGGGAATGATCGATACCGGCTGCGTGCCGGGAATATCGGGAAGGTTGTCGTTCTTGAGGAAGATCTGGCTGTTCACCGCGCAGCCTTGGGCGTGCGCTTGGGGGCTGGACGCCGCGAGAACCAGGGCGGATACGACACCGAGCAAGACTCGACGCATGGGACAAGAGCTCCTGGCAGTCAACATGGACTGCAACCGTGGGGGGGCGAGCGCTTGCATTGTGGAGGGGGCTGCTGTGGCGTCAACGCGCAGTTTCGATTCCCGCGGTCGGGAGGGGCTTGTTACCGCCGAGCGCCCGCGCGACGCTCAGGGAACATGGAGCGCCCGGGAACTGCGCGCGGACCGCGCCTGCTGGGCGTGGTGAACCTCACCGACGACTCGTTCTCCGACGGCGGGCGTTTTCGCAAGCATGTTGACGCGCTGCAACACGCGCTCGAGTTGGTGGAGCAAGGCGCCGCGCGGATCGATCTGGGCGCCCAATCGACGCATCCGGAAGCCGAGCTCGTGGGCCCCGACGAAGAGTGGCGCCGGCTCGAGCCCGTGTTGCGCGAACTCGTCGCCGCTCGGATCGAGGTTTC
Organism: Planctomycetota bacterium; assembly: GCA_016795325.1. Lineage (GTDB taxonomy): Bacteria > Planctomycetota > UBA1135 > UBA1135 > WYBT01. Next base: position 43,105 of record JAEUHY010000022.1, on the reverse strand, counting down.
GATCGACACGTTCGAGCCGCACGTGATGGAGCGCGCGCTCGAACTGGGCGCGGCGTGCATCAACGACGTGACGGCCCTGCGCGACGAGCGCGCCGTTCGAGTTGTCGCCGCGAGCCGTTGCGAGCTCATCTTGATGCACTCGACTTCACGGCAAGCGCGTGCGGAGCGCGAAGCGCCGACGGAAGCCGACTGGGTCGAGCGCATCGTGCGCTTCTTCGACGAGCGGCTCGCGGCGCTCGCACGCTTGGGCGTCGTACGCGAGCGTGTCATCGTCGACCCCGGCCTGGGGCTGTTCCTCTCCTCGGCGCCCGAGCCGAGCTTCGAAGTCCTGCGGCGCATCGGCGAGTTGCGCCAACGCGTGGGGCAGCGCGTGTGCGTCGCGCCTTCGCGCAAATCGTTCCTCGGCGCGGCGCTCGGACGCGCTCCGCTCGAACGCGGCGCGGCGACGCTCGCGGCCGAGTTGTGGTGCGCAGCGCAGGGTGTGGATTGGATCCGCACGCACGACGTGCGCGCGGCCAGCGACGCGTTGCGCACCTGGCGCGCGCTCGCGGGCGTCTGACGTTCGAGCTTCGGTCCTACCGGTTTCGAACGCGCGGATGTGTGCGCCCGCGCGAGGGATTGTGCATGCTCCTGCGCCCCATGAGTTCCGCGCCGCCGCCCGCTGACGAAGGCACGTTCCTCGATCGTCTGCTCTCCGTGCGGCGCGAGGAACGCGCGCAGGTCGCCCGGGCCGTCGGCGCGTTCTTTTGCCTCATGTTCGCCGTGTTCCTGCTGCAGCCGTTGCGCGATGCGATGGGACTCAGCGGCGGCGCTCGGAACCTCAAGTACCTGTGGGTCTTCACGCTGCTGGGCACGATGCTGGCGAGCCTCGCGTTCTCGGCGTTGAGCTCCCGCGTCGGCCGCAAGACGTTCCTGTCGCGCTCCTGGCGCGCCGTGGCCTTGATCTGGTTGGTGTTCCTGCCGCTGACCAGACTCGTCGACGGTGAGAACGCGGTGTGGGTCGCGCGCTCGTTCTACGTGGTGCACGCCGTCTCGAACGTGTTCCTCGTGTCGTTGTTCTGGGCGCTCGCGGTGGATCGCTTCGAGTCAGAACAGTCCAAGCGCTTGTTCGGGCTCGTGGCGGTCGGTGGAACACTCGGCGCCGTCCTGGGCAGCGCCGTCACCGGACTCGTGGCGAAGTACTCCCTCGCCATTTGGATGATTCTCCCGGCCGCGTTGATGCTGGAGGCCGCAGTGCGGCTCGCCCTGGCGCAGTCGCGTGGCGTCGGAGACACGGCGTTCGAGCGCAAAGCGCTCGGCGGAAACGCCCTGGAGGGGATGGCGCTCGTCTTCGAGCGGCCGTACCTGGCGGGAATCGCGGTTTTCACGCTCGTCTTCGGCATCGCTCAGACGTTTCTCACGCTGCAGCAGAACTTCATCGTCGAGGCGTCGTACCCGGTCAAGGCGCAGCGGGAGGAGTACTTCGGGTTCGCGCAGAGCGCCACGCAGTCGCTCACCTTGGTGGTTCAAATCTTCTTCACGGGTCAGATCATGAAGCGCGTGGGAGTGCTTGGCGCGTTGCTCATCCTGCCGCTGATCGGCGTGGCGAGCTTCATCGCGCTGTACGTAGCCCACTCGCGCGAAACCGCGGCGCTCGCCGTCGTGACCGTGTGCTTGGTCCTCTGGAAGGGCTTGAGCCACGCCACGCAGCGTCCGGCGCGCGAAGCGCTCTATGTGCCCACCGAGCGCGTCGAGAAGTACAAGGCCAAGAACTTCACCGACACGTTTGCGTTCCGCGGCGGCGACTTGGCGGGGGCGTTTGGTTTCGACAGCCTCTCGCTCGCCGCAGCTGCGCTCGTCGGAGTTCCGCTGTCGGTCGTGTGGGGCGCGCTCGGAGTGTGGCTCGCGAAACGCCAAGCGCGGCTCGTGCTCCAACGCTCGCAGGACGCTGCAGCGTCGCCGGATTGACGGCTTCGAATCGACGCGGCCGCTGAGCGTTCGCCGTGGCCTAGATGTGCGGCCGCGTGAGGTTGCGGTGGCCAGCCGCGGTCACGAGCACGTTGTCCTCGATGCGCACGCCGCCGAAGGGCGCGAGTCGGTCGACCAGAGCCCAGTCGATGTAGCTCGAGTTCGGACCGACGCGGTGCTCGCGCAGCAGCATCTCGATGAAGTACACGCCCGGCTCGATCGTGAAGACTTGATGCTCGGCGATGGTGCGCGTGGTGCGCAGGAAGGGCGAGTGCGCCGGAGGCGGCGCCACGCCGCCTCGCGGTTCCGCCTGGCGGCCGGACAGGTCGTGCACCTGGATGCCGAGGAAGTGTCCGAGGCCGTGGGGGAAGAACGGCTTGGTGAGCCCCAGCGAGAACGCTGTTTCGCCGCTGGTTTTCAGCACGCCCAGTTCGCGCAGCAGCTCGCCGATCAGGATGTGCGCCGCGCGTTGCAGCTCGGGATACGGCAGGCCGGGCGTCACGCGCTCGCACAGCTCGAGCTGCAGCTTGTCGAGGCCCTTGACCAGCTCGCGGAACAGCGGGTCGCAGTCCTTGCGCGTCCAGGTGCGTGTGATGTCCGAGCAGTAGCCCAAGTAGCGCGCGCCGGCGTCGATCAGCAGCACGCGTCCGTCGCGCTTCGTGCGCTTGCCGGTGTAGTGCAGGATCGCGCCCTTCTCGTCGTGCGCGATGATCGTGCCGTAGGGCAGGTCCGCCTCGGTGCAGCCCACCGCCGTCAGATACGCGTGGTGGATTTCGAGCTCGCTGGCGCCCTTGTCGAAGGCCGCCAGCGCCGCGCGATGGCCCCAGGAGGCGATCTTCTCCGCCTCTTCCATGCAGCCGACTTCGTAGGCGCTCTTGAAGCTCCGCTCCCAATCCAGGCGCGCCGTGAGTTCGGCGTGGTTGCAGCCTGAATCCGCGACGCCCGCCGCGCGCGCGGCCTCGGACTCGTCGCCGATGTACGCCACGCGCCCGTTCGTCGCGACGAGTTTCCAAGCCTCCTCGCGCGTGCGCGCTTCGTAGAAGTCGAAGTCGTCGACCCAGAAGTTCTCGGGCAGAGGACCTTGTTCGTACCAGTAGTCTTCGGGGCAGTAGCGCACCAGGCGCGGCTTGTGGCCGGGCCGGATCAGCAGCAGGTGATGCGGCCCACGCAGCGGGACCCAGTGCGCGAAGTGCGGCGTCTCGTGCAGCGGCGCGTCCTGATCGTCGACGAAGTACGTGAACGGCGCGCCGCTGGAGATCACGAGCGCGTCGAACGACGTCGCCGCCAGCGCAGCCTCGGTGGTGCGCTGGCGGGCGGCGATGTGCTCGGCGTAGAGGCTCTTCTCGGCGCTCGTGCTGGTCATGGCGTGCTCCGCGCTACTTGATGCCGTGCATCAGCTTGTCGATGGGTTTGGCGAGCAGGAGGAACAGGATGCCCACGCCGATCGACATGTAGATGATCGGCATGTACGCGCCCTGGTAGCTGACGAGCGCCGCCGCGCCGGTTGCGGGCGCCTCGCCGTGCTCGCCGCCGCCGGCGAGGCTCGAGAACAGCGCCGCGCCGAAGTTCGCGTTGGCGATCGAGAGGAACCAGCCGCCCATGACGAAGCCCGTGATGGTCGGAGGCGCGAGCTTGGTGACCATCGACAGACCCACGGGCGAGATGCACAACTCGCCGAGCGTGTGGATCAAGTACAGGCCCGTGAGCATGTACCAAGGCACGAGGCCATTCGCGTCGGCGCCCTTGAACGACCACACCAGCAGCGCGAAACCCAATCCGACCTGCACGAGGCCCAGTCCGAACTTGAAGGGGATCGAGGGGTTGGCGTTGCGCCGATCGAGCCAGACCCACAGCGCGGAGAAGACTGGTCCGAGCAACACGATGAAGATCGCGTTCACGGACTGGAACCACTCGAACTCGCGCACGGGGCCGATCACGAACTCCACCGAGCTCTTCTTGAGCAGCGTTTGCGCTTCCTCGAACTCCTGCTTGGCCGCTGGATCGGATTTGTCGGCGGTGTGCTTGGCTTCCGCAGCCGCGACCTTCGCCTTGGCCGCCTCCCAGTTCGCCATCGCGTTGGCGATGTCCTGGTTGCGCGGGTTCTTGTCGTTGTCCGCCAGCGCAACCTTGAGCGGCGTGTCGGGCAGATACTCGCCCGACGCCAACTCAGCCGTGGCGTCGACCTTGATGTTGACGTTCTCCGGCGAGGGGTAGGTGACCGTGATGTTGACCGAAGTCGACGGCGAGGCGCCGTCGACGGCTCGCGCGAAACCGACCGGTAGGGTCACGCTCTGCGCGTCGGCGGACTTCAACTCTCCGCGCGTGCCGCCCAGGGAGAAGTTGTCGGTGGATTCCCACTTCACCTGGTCGCGGGCGAAGAAATTGAGCGAGTTGCCGGCCTGCTCGAAGCTCGCCCAGAACGCGATGTTGCCAATCAGGAGGATGATCAGCGCGAGGATGCGCTGGAAGGTCACCTTGTCGCTCTTCAGGCCGTACCAGACCAGGTACAGCAGGATGCCGATGAGCAGCGCGAGCGTGACGTACCCCGCGAGTTCCGCCTTCGCGAGGAGCATGTAGACCGCCGGCGCCAACGCGAGGCCGCCGACGATCACGACGAGAATGCTGCTGACGCCTTCGCGGCCCTTGGGCGGGAGGCCCTTGTCGCCGAGCGCCGAGAAGCCACGCCAGAAGGTCACGACGCCGAGCAACATGCCGACGCCCGCGGCGATGAAGCCCCAGCGGTAGTCGGGCTTCCCACCGGTGCCCATAACGCCCGCGACCCAGCGGCAGGCGATCGGCGCGAGGAACGCACCGAGGTTGATGCCCATGTAGAAGATGGTGAAGCCGCCGTCGCGTCGCGCGTCACCTTGTTTGTAGAGCTTGCCGACGAGCGTCGAGATGTTGGGCTTGAACAAGCCGTTGCCGACGATCAGCACCGCCAACCCCATGAGGAACATCTCCTCGGTGGGGATCATCAGCATGAACTCGCCCGCTGCCATGAGCACGCCGCCGACGATGATCGCGCGGCGATAACCCAGGTACTTGTCCGCAATCGTTCCGCCGAAGAATCCGAGCGCGTAGACGAGCGCCGTGAACGCGCCGTACATGCCGCTCGCCGCGCTGCGATCACCCTGCGTGAATTGCTCCGCAACGTACACCGCGAGCAGCGCCCGCATGCCGTAGTAGCAGAAGCGTTCCCACAGCTCGGCGAAGAACAGGACGAACAGGCCGCTGGGGTGGCCGAGGATGGTTTTCTCGGGGGCGGATTCCGTGGACTGAGTCATGGGCCTTGAAGGGATCGCGGTGGGACGCGAGCGCGCGCCGCGAGGGGCGCCGCTCGCCGGGAAAGGACGTGGGGGGTGGGAGAGAGTAGCGCGGCGGCGGGGGAGCGCAGCGCGGGGACGGCTGAGAACTACAGGTGCTCGCGCACGTAGTCGGTCATCAACGTGTACAGGTGCCGGCGCTGGCGCGGCTCGACGACCGCGTGCCGGTTTCCGGGGTACAGCATCAGGTCGAACTGCTTGCCCGCGGCCTGCAACGCGCCGGCGAGGTTGAGCGTGTTCTGCAGGTGCACGTTCTCGTCGATCACGCCGTGGATCAGCAGCAACTGACCGCTCAGGTTCGCAGCGGCTTCGACCACCGAACTCGACTTGTAGCCCTCGGGATTGAGCTGCGGAGTCTGCATGAAGCGCTCGGTGTAGATCGAGTCGTAGTAGCGCCAGTCGGTCACGGGCGCGCCGCTGATCCCGAGCTTGAACTTGGTCGAGTGCGTGAGCGCGTAAGCCGTCTGGTACCCGCCGTAGCTCCAGCCCCAGATTCCGATCCGCGAGGGATCGGCGTAACCCTGCGCGACGAGCCAGTCGACGCCGTCCTCGATGTCGCGCAGCTCCTGCGCGCCGAGGTTCTTGTAGATGCCCTCGGTGGACACGTGGCCCTTGCCGCTGGCCGAGCGGTTGTCGCACACCCACACGAGGTAGCCCTGCTGCGCGAGCATCACGTGCCACAGCCCGTCGAAACTCAGCGCGCGGTCGAGCACCTTGGGCGCGTGCGGGCCCGAGTAGACGTGGCACAACACCGGGTAGCGCTTGCCGGACTCGAAGCCGGCAGGCTTGAACAGCATGCCCTCGAGCTCGAACCCATCCCGCGTGGCGAGCTTGACGAACTCCGGCGCCATCACGCCTTTGCTCAGGGCGGCGGCGCTGTCGACACGCTCCAACTCGCGCACGAGATGCCCGTCCGTGCGGATCAGCGCCAGACGCGTCCACTCGCGCAGCGACGAATGCGTGTCGAGCGCGAGCTGGCCGTCGGGCGAGAGCGACACCGCGTGCGTGCCCGCGCCGCGGGTCACGCGCTCGAGCTGCGACCCGTCGAGCTTGCAGCGGTAGAGCTGCGCGCCCTTCACGTCGTCGCGATCGCCGCTGAAGTACGTCCACCCGCTCGCGGCGTCGTAGCGCACGAACGAGTCGACTTCCCACTCGCCCTCGGTGATGCGCTGCAACTCGTTGCCGCGCGCGTCGTAGAGGTACAGGTGCGCCCAGCCGTCGCGCTCCGAACGCCACACGAAGCGCGCGCCGCCGTCGATCCAATGCGGCCCGTCGCCCGGCTCGATCCAAGTCGACGTGCGGTCGCGCAGCAACGTCGCCGCCGCGCCGCTCGCGGGATCGGCGCTCGCGAGATCGAGCCAGGTCTGCACGCGATCCTGCACCTGGAACACGACGCGGGTGCTGTCCGGCGTCCAGCCCACGCGCACGACCAAGAACTCCTCGCGCGACCACGCGCTCAAGTCGACGTCGGTCGACTTGCCGGTCTCGACATCGACGACCGCCAGCCGCACCTTCGGGTTCGGATCACCCGCCTTGGGATAGCGCCAGTCTTCGAACTCGGGGTAGCGCGGCCGATGGTCCGTGACGGTGTAGGTCGGCACCTCCGTCTCGTCGATGATCAGGTACGCAATGCGCTTGGAGTCGGGCGACCACCAGAACGCGCCGAAATTGCCGCGTCCGTAGACCTCTTCCTGGTAGACCCAGTCAAGGCGCCCGTAGAGGTGGTTCTCGTCGCCGCCGGTCGTGAGCGCGCGCGCCGGACTCGAAGCGTCGGTCGGTGCGACGTGCAGGTTCCAGTCGGCGATGAATCCGACCCACTTGCCATCCGGTGAGAGCGTTTCGCCGACCTCCTCACGCGCATCGCTCGTGAGCCGCGCCGCCCGAGCCGCAGCGAAATCGTAGAAGTACAGGTCGCCAGCGTCGTTGATCAGCGCCCCGCGCTTGTCGCCGGTCATGTCGAACGAGGTGCGCTTCGACCAACTCTCCGCGAGCTTGGGGTCCAGGCCAGCGACACGGCTGAAGGCCTCGCGCATCTGAGCGGCGTCGAAGTAGGGCTTCGCTTCGCCGGTGCTGGCTTCGATGAGCAGCAGTCTGCGCTTGTCGTCCGCGGGATCGTTCGCGACGGCGAGGTAGCGGCTCGAGTCGTACCAACCTTGAGGCTGCGTCTTGAGGCGGAGTTTCGCGCTCAACTCGAACACGTCCTCGAGCGTGAGGCGTTCCTCGTGTCGATTGGCGTCGACGCCCGGAGTCGTGCATGCCCCGGCGAGAAGCGCGGCGGCGAACAGGCAATGGCGAATCGTCATGGGGCGCAACCTACCGCGCGTCGCGAGCGCGGGCCAAGCGCGGTGTGGGGGTCTTTATTAAGACTGCATCAGCGCCCCGACAGGAGTTGACGAGGCTAGACTCCCGCCCCGACTACGGAGCCGACCGGATGAAGCGCAACTATCCCCCGATCACGACCGCTCAACGCTACCTCGACGCGCTGGGAAGCCACGACCCGCTGGAGTCCATGCGCAAGGCGCCCAAACGCGTGCGCAAGCTGCTCAAGGGCCTCAGCCGCAAGCAACTGCGCCGCCAGCCGGAGGAGGGACGCTGGTCGATCCACCAGGTGCTGGCGCACTTCGCGGACCACGAATTCGTGCTCGGCGCGCGCGTGCGCATGGTGGCTTCGATGGAGCGTCCGCCGCTCGTCGGTTACGACCAGGACGCGTTCGTGCGCGAGCTCGCGCACGACGCCGTGGAAACCGAACAACTGCTCGCCGACTTCGCGGCGGCGCGCGCCGCCAACGCCGCGCTGCTCGAGCGTCTGCCGCCCGCCGCGTTCGAACGCGTGGGCGTGCACAGCGAGCGCGGCGACGAGTCGCTCGCCACGATGCTCTTCATGTACGCCGGCCACGACCGGATGCACGAAGCTCAGATCCAGCGCCTGCGCGATCTGGTGACCGGCGTCACGGCTGCGCGCGAGCGCGAGGCGAAGAAGGCCGCCGAGGCGCAGGCCCGCAAGGCGGAGCGGCGCGCGGCGAAGCAGGCCCGCAAGGTCGCCGAGGAAGCCGAGAAGCTCGCGCGCAGACAGGCGCGGGAGCTCGCGGCTGCCGACAAGGGCAACAAGTCGAAGAAGCGCAAGTAAGGCGACGTCGCGCGTCGCGCGGCGTTCCGTGCGAAGCGCGACGGTTGAGGCGCGAAGGTTGAGGCGCGAAGGTTGAGGCGCGAGGGGCGGCGTGCGATTCCCCGCCGGCGCGTGTTCACGGACTCACGACGAAGGCCCACCCGTTCGACAGTGCGGTGGACTTCGCCGACGGCGGGTCGCGCCACCAGGCTTGAGCGAAGCACGTTTCGCCGCCCTGCCACGGCGCGCCGAGCGCCGTGGGATGGCTCGCGACGAAGGCGTTCCAGTCGAGCGTCAACTCGCCATCGCACGCGCCGGGCGAGCCGCCGCTCGACTGGCTGTCCGTCCGTTGCGTCGGCGCCTTCACGCACAGCCAGCCGCTCGGTCCCCAGGGCGTCGCGGCCTCTCCACTGAGGCCGTAGAAGATCAGTCCGGAGCGCTGCCCGTCGAGTGCGCTGGCGCGCAGAACGTAGCCTGATCCGCTCACCGCACTCGCGGTTCCGCTAGCGCTCAGCGTGCTCGCGCAACCTTGCGAGCTGGTCGTCGCCGTGCAGTAACTGGTGTGGAGCGCGAGCGCGTTGTCACCCAGCAATGCGAGCAATTGTGCGTCGCTCGCGCTGAGCGCGTCGAAACCCGGCGGCGCGGAGACGCGCTGGAAGCGCGCGTAGTCGAAGCGCGCATCGAGGTCGGGCGTGAAGGGGAGTGCGGGCTGCGTCGACGGGTCGCTGCTCAAGCCGCTTGTCAGCAGGTGCGTGTTGTGGAACTGCGCTGAGTAGGTTTCGCACTTGCGCCAGTCCGTGTAGGCGACGAGTCCGGCCTGCAACGTGCTCGGCAGGTCCCCGCGCGCGAAGCGTCGGTGCACCACCCACAGCTCTCCGGGACGGCGGTACAGCGCGATCACCGCAGCGCCGATGCGCGCGAGTTGGAGTTGCGCTGTGCTCGGACCGGCCGCTGTGACTTCCAGCTGCGACACGCCGTTGTCCGTGCTCTTCACTTCGAAGTGCGCCCCGGGTCCTGCCTGCGGCCAATGCTGCAAGTCCGAGAAGCCGAGCGAGAGGAAGACGTAGTCCTCGGGCTGGGCTAGCGCTGCTGTGGGAGCGCGCAGCATCAGACCGCCCAGTGAGTAGGTCGAGCTGGGCAGGCCGTTCCCCGCCCGGTTGGAGATGCTCACGCTCGTGGTGAACGCGAAATCGCCGTCGACGAGTTTGTAGACGAGCGGCCCCTTGTAGCCGGCGAACCACGTCACCGTGTGCGGCACGAGCCGCAACGCGCCCGGCGCTGCGGCGCCGCTGAGTTCGAACACCTCGAGCGGATCGAAGCCGAGCCCTTCGGACACATGGCGCCGTGTCCACGCGGCGGCGCGGGCCGGGTCGGAGAACTCGTCGCCAAGCGCGAACAGGTCGTTGCCCTGCGCGCGGGCGGAGGGTGTGAGGAGCGGAGCTACGCTCAGGAGCGCGGCAGACAGAAAACGCAGTTGCATGGTGGTCGAGTACGGCCAGGGGAGCGTCGGGCCAGCCCCAACTACAACGGCGACGGGCCGCGCGCGTGTCAATCCAAGGCGAAAATCCCGCGCGCGAGGCTGCGTCGACTGCGGGCCGACGGTCCGTGTCCAGTGCGCGCCCCCGCCGTCCGATCCATCCCCGCCGACGGCGCCTTCCGCGTCCCACTCCGCTCCGACACACTACTCGCCATGAGCACCCCCGCATCCGCCCTCACCGACGCCCAGGTCCGCAGCCGCGAGAACCTCACGACGCTGCAGTCCCACATCATCTCGGAGCAAGCGCGTCACCCGAACGCCACGGGCACGTTCTCGTGGATCCTCTCCGCGCTTTCGCTCTCGGCGAAGGTGATCTCGTCCAAGATCCGCCGCGCGCGCCTCAACGACGTGCTCGGCGAGTTCGGCGCGGAGAATGTGCAAGGTGAGAAGCAGCAGAAGCTCGACGTGATCGCCAACGACACGCTGCTGCGCTGCCTGGGCGGACGCAAAGGCGTGACCATCGTCGCTTCGGAGGAGAACGACGAGCCGACGTTGATCCGCGACAACGCCTCCAGCGAAGGCGGTTACTGCGTGCTGTTCGACCCGCTCGACGGATCTTCGAACATCGACGTGTGCGGCGGTGTCGGGACGATCTTCGGCATCTTGCGCCACGCGCAACCCGCCGCGACAGCGGAGGAAGTGATGCTGCAGCCTGGAGCGAAGCAGGTCGCGGCGGGCTACATCCTCTACGGCACGTCGACCGTGTTCGTCGTGACCACCGGCGCCGGCGTTTCGATGTTCGTGCTCGACCCTTCCATCGGCGCGTTTCTGCGCGTGGCCGAGAACGTGCGGATTCCGGCCAAGGGCAAGACCTACTCGCTCAACGAAGGCAACCGCCGCACGTTCCCGGACGGATACCAGCGCTATCTCGATTGGGCGCAGGAGAACGGCTACTCGAGCCGCTACGCCGGTGCGATGGTGGCCGATGTGCACCGCACGCTCATCCAGGGCGGCGTGTTCCTCTATCCGCCGACCGCGAAGGCGCCGAACGGCAAGCTGCGCCTGATGTACGAGGCGAATCCCATGGCGATGATTGTCGAGCAAGCCGGCGGGAAGGCCTTCGCGGGCAAGCAGCGGATCCTCGATTTGCAGCCGACGGCGCTGCACCAGCGCACGACGGTCGTGCTCGGCAGCCCCGACGAAGTCGATCACGTTCAGCGCTTCCTGTGAGGCCCCAAACGAGCCTTTCGACGAGCCCTTCTGCGGGCGTTTCTCCGGGCCTTTCTCCGGGCCTTTTCGCGCTCGCTCTAGCGGCGCTGAGCGCGTGCGCAGCGCCGCAGCAGCGCAGCCAAGCGAGCGCGGCGGAGGTCGGGCAGGTGCTCGACGGCTTCCACCAAGCGGCGTCGAAGTGCGATCTCGACGGCTATTTTCGCCATTTTTCGGCGAGCGGCGTGTTCCTTGGGACCGACGCAACGGAGCACTGGACGCGCGAGGAATTCCGCGCGTTCTGCGCGCCGTACTTCGCGCGCGGCCAAGGCTGGACCTACACGCCGACGACCCGCAGCGTGGGCTTTTCGAGCGCCGGCGACGTGGCGTGGTTCGACGAGTTGCTCCACAACGAGAAGTACGGCGAAGTGCGGGGCAGCGGAGTGCTCGTGCGGTGCGCGGGCGCGTGGTGGATCGAGCAGTACGTGATGAGCTTCACGGTGCCCAACGAGCTGGCCGGTCGCTGGCTCGAGGTGCGGCGCTCGGCTGAGACTCCTGCGCGCTAAAGCCCTTCTGGGCCTAGCTTTACGGAAACGCGAGCCCGCCTGGCGGCCCGCTGCGCGCGGGCCGAAACGGTTGCTCGGGCCAGCCGCCGGCGCCGCGGCGCGACGGTCGGCGCCGAGTCCTCCGCGGCGAACGCCGCACGTCGTCTTGCCGCACTCAGAAGGAAGTTGCATTCGCGCCAGTCGCACGCGTTGGCGCGGCCGGACCAGCCTTGCCGAAGTCGTGTTCGGCGCGCGCGCGACGCGCGTCGTGAGGCGCGGGACGGCACGTCCGCGTGCTCTCGCAGCAGCTGCTTTCCCGCACTTCGCTGCACTCGCGCAGCGGCGCGCGCACTCGATTTTCCCTGGAATTCCGCACTTTTCTCGTCGCGATGCACTGGAAGCGCTCCAGGTGTTTCTCTACAACGCGCTCGAACCTACGGGCGCGGTTGCGACCCGAGAATCGTTCAAAACCCCCGCAAACCAAGGAGAAATCGAATGGCTGCGAAGACGAAGGCTGCGGCTGCCAAGCCGGTCAAGATCACCCCGGCCGCCAAGGTCCGCACGAAGGGCGAGATCTACAACACGATCGCCGAAGCCACGACCCTGTCGCGCAAGCAGGTCGTGTCGGTGTTCCAGGCGTTCGAGCAAGTGCTCGCCGCCGACCTCGGCAAGAAGGGCCCGGGCATGATGCAGGTCCCCGGCCTGATGAAGGTCACCGTCGTGCGCAAGCCCGCCACCAAGGCGCGCGAAGGCATCAACCCGTTCACGGGCGAGAAGACGATCTTCAAGGCGAAGCCGGCCCGCAACGTGGTCAAGGTTCGCCCGATGAAGAACCTCAAGACGATGGTCTGATTCGGCTGCGCCGCGATGCGCGCAGCGCGCGCGTTGTGGCCTGCATTCCACTCGAAGCCCGTGCGGCCCCACTCGGCCGCGCGGGCTTCGAGCTTTTTTTCGGCCGCTCGCGGTGAGACGTCGTTCGTGCGCAGTCGCAAGCGTGCGCTGCGCAGTCGCTCGTGCGCACAGCCGCGCACGGCGCGAAGTTGTGCGGCGTTGCGCTACGCAGGCTCGCGTTTGGTCGGCGTCACGCCGATCAACACGCCGACCGCCAGGGTCCATGTCGGAAAGGCTGCGACGACCGGGATCGCTTCGGCGACGAGCGCCGGCAGCAGTTGCCAGCGGTAGCCGAGCACCCAGAACAGCAGCACCGCGGTCACAGCGTCCACGCCAAGCTGCGCGGGCGGGGCGAAACTGGTGGCGAAGCTCACCGCGTCGCTCAGCGCCGCGATCGCGAAGGCGAGCGCCTTGCGTCGCGTGGTGATGCCCTCCGCGCTCGGGCTCGCCGCAGGTGGCGCAGCGTGAGTTGGCGCCGCTGTTCCAGACTCGTCGCGGCTCGTGCGGACCACGCCGCTCGGTCCTATGTCGAGCGTGCGCGGGTGCTCCGCGTCCGCCTTGCCGGCGCTCTCTCCGTCATCGCGCTGGGGAACCATCTGGAGGAACCTAGATCCCGAGCACGCGTTGCGCCAGAGCGGCGGACGGGCGAGGCCGCGGTATCGTTTTCCTCCATGCCCGCCGTGTCTCTCCACGAGAAGTTCGCGCTCATCCACGAGCACTGGCGACCCAAGGTCGTCGCCCAGCTGAATGGTCAGGAGCTGAAGCTGGTCAAGTTCCAGGGCCAGTTCCCGTGGCATCGCCACGAGCGCGAGGACGAGTTGTTCCTGGTCTGGCGCGGTCGGATGCGCATCGAGTTCCGCGATTCCAGCGTCGAGCTGGCGCCCGGCGAGCTGTACGTCGTGCCGCGCGGCGTCGAGCACCGAACCTGCGCCGACGAAGAAGCCGAGGTGCTCGTCTTCGAACCCGCGGCGACGCGCAACACCGGCGACGTCGTCGACGCGCGCTTCACCGCGCCGAACGGCGCCAAGATCTGAATCCCCGCAGGAAGGAATCCGCTTGTCGCGCCTCTACCCGTGTCTCTACTACGACGACGCGCCCGCCGCGATCGAGTTCCTCTGTCGCGCTTTCGGCTTCAAGCGGCGGATGGTCGTACCCGGCGAGCACGGCGCGGTGCTGCACGCCGAGTTGAGCCTGGGCGACGACGTGATCATGGTCGGATCGGCATCCGAGGCGAAGGCTCGCATCAGTCCGCGCGGCCTTCGCGGACTGCACCAGGCGCTCTGCGTGCGCGTGGATGACCCGGACGCGCACTGCGCGCGCGCACTCGCCGCGGGAGCGCAACTGGAGCGTGGGTTGCACGACGAGGACTACGGCTCGCGCGGCTACAAAAGTGCGCGACCTCGAAGGACAGTCCTGGTACTTCGGCACGTACCTTCCGGGCGCGCACTGGACCGAGTGAGTGCGCGCGGGGCGCTCGTTACGGCAGGAAGCTCTTGCGGTTGTCGAGCTTGCGCGGCAAGTACTCTTCGATCACGTAGTTGAGGCCCCACTTGGCGAGCGCCTGCTGCTCGGCGCGCACGCCCATCTTGAGCATCTGGTCGATGGCCTTGATCCACGGCTTGTGGGCCATGAAGAAGGGGTCGTTCTTGAGCGCATCCTTGGCGCGCTTGATGTCGACCTCTTGGAGCTTGTGCGTCGCGTCCTGCAGCTTGAAGTCGATGATGTCCTGCGGCGTGACGCCCAGGTACTGCGCCTGCGGCACGCAGAAGAAGCGGTTGATGTGCGCCGCGTTGCCCGAGCCCACTTTGAGCGTGCGGTAGATGTTGGCGATGCCGTACGGATCGCAGTCGACGAAGGCGTAGACCGGAATCTTCTTGTCGTCGGCGAGGCGGCGCACGAAACGCCGCGTGGCGCGCGTCGGAACGCCCGAGGTCTCGACCAGGATGCAGTTGGCCGTCTTCCAGAACTTGTGGTTGTTGAGGCGCTGGAACATGCCCCCGGTTTCGATGGCGAGGATGAACTTCGCCTTGGTCTCGAACTTCAGGTGCTCGACCGAGTGGGGCACCGTGTAGGAGCCCGAGCCGAAGTTCGTGCAGTCGATCTCAATCGGACGGCCCGTCTCGCTGTCGACGTCGATCACCGTCAGGTTGCCGGCGATCGAGCCGCCGTGCTCCTCGGGGTAGTAGCGCAGCTGCTCGCGTGCGAGCCCGTCGAGCGAAGCGAGCGCTTCGATGTCGTCGAGCACGGTGTCCGACTCGGGCTGGTCGTTGAACTTCGCTTCGCCCCAGTTCTTCGAGACGTAGTACGCCTCACGCTTGGTGGCGAAGTCGTTGTTCTCGACCATCTCCTTGCTGATCGACATCAGTCGCAGCGTCTGCGCGAAGCTCTTGACCGTGTTCACGGTGAGCGCGCGCGCCTTGCGGTTCTTGCCCAGCTCGAAGTAGCCGACCTTGGCGTCGTACGAAACGTTGCCCAGCGAGCGCTCGGGGAAGCGCAGCTCCGGGAGCACGCGCTTGTCGATCGAGTTGCGCACGCGCTCCGCGGTGCTGAGGATCAGCTTGAGCGTCTTCTTGTCGTTCTCGTCCAGAACACGCGCGGCGCGGGGGCTGGGCTTCTTCTTCTTTTCGTCGGCCATGACCCGCTTCTAGCAAGCGCGGCGCGCGCTTTCCACAGCACGCGCCGCGCCTTGCGTTCGCCGCAGCTCCGCTGCGCTACTTGCGCTTGCGGTATTCGATCTCGAGCACCTTCGTGTTCGCTTCGCCGATCATCATGTCGTGCACCTCGAGTACGAACTTGTCCTGGCCGAAGCCGCGGTAGACGTACTTCACTTGCTTGTCCTGTTCGGGCGTCATCGGCTCGTCGATCGTGCCCCACAGGATCAGGTTGTCGCCCGACTGGTCGAAGTGCCCGAAGGCGCCGGTGATGCAGGTCTGCAGGCTGTCGACCTTGCTCCACACGTAGCGCTCCTTGAAGTTGTCGTAGCCGAGGATCGAAAGTCCCTTCGAGGGCTGGCCCATCATCGTCATGGTCCAGTTCTCCTGCAGCCACTTGCCCTCGGCGAACCAGACGAATTCCGCCGAGCCTTTTTCTTCCATCGGCGGCTGTCCCGGCGCCATCCACATGCGCATCGTCGTGTCGTACTTGCCGACCAATTCGGCGAGGCGCGCGTGCGCGGGCCCCGGCTTCATCGTCGCCATCCAGCGCGCCATGCCGCCGTCGGCGTCCTTCGAGGTCGGGTGGGTGAAACGCTTGGGCTTTTGCTCCTGCAGCCAGAGCGCACCGGCAGAGAGGGTTGCGAGCGAAGCGAAGGCGAGGGTGAGTGCGATCTTCATGGTGAGTGGGGTGAGGCTTGGGAGTCCGCCGCGAGCACGCGGGCCGCGGCTTGGAGTTGGAAGCAACTGCGCAACTCGCCGCGTTGTTCGGCGGCGAACACAGCGAGCGCCTGTTCGCGCAAGGTCGGCGCGCTCGGCGCCATGGGCAGCACGCAGGCGGCGACGAACGCGGTGAGCAACGCGCTTGCGCTGCGCACGGCGAGCGCCGGCGTCGTCGCGGCTCGGTCGAGTTGCTCGAGCCGTGCGAGCAGCAACGCGCGGGAACCCAGGAATGCTCGCAGTTCGGTGGGGGAAGCGACCCCGCGCGTGATCCACTCCCGCGAGGCTGCGAGAAGCGTCGTGCGGTAGTCCTGGGCCTGCTCACCGAGCGCCGCTGCGGTGGCGCGATCGCAGGCGAGCTCGCTGAGCTGGTGGAGGCGACTGGCCGCTTGCCACACGAGCGGGTTGAACCAGAACAGCGCGCGCGCCAGCGCCACGAGCTCGTCCTTCCACAGGTCGCCGCGGCGCAGATGCATCAACTCGTGCACGAGCGCGTGTTCGTCTGCTGCCGTCGGTTCGCGCAGCAATGCCGAAGGCGGCAACAACAGCGTCGGTCGCAGGACGCCGAAGAGCGCGGCGCCGCTCAGGCCGGGGAGTGCTGCGACCCTCAGTGCGCGGCGTGATCGGGTGCGCTGTCGCGCGTGTTCAAGTGCGGCGCGCCACGCGGGCGAGGGCTGGACGATCTGCACCGAGCGTGCGAGCCGCCGGCGGCGCAAGACGCGCGCGAGCACCACAAGCGCTGCGCCGAAAGCCCACAGGATCGCCAGGGCCGCCAATGCGTTCGCGTGCGGCGTCATGCGTGCGGCTTCGACCGCCGTCGTTCCGACCCGCTGCGTCACGCTCCACGGCGACGAGACGTCCAGCGGCAGCACCAAGCGCGCGAGCGCGAGCCACCACAGACAACTGAGCACTTGGGGCCAAGCGGCGCGCCGCGTGAGGCGGTCGACGAGTCCTACGGCGCCGAGCAGCACGCTCGCCTGCAGCGTTGCCGTGACGATCCAAGCCCACCAGCTGGCGAGCAGCTCAACGGCCACGGCGCTTGCCTTTCGACTCGCTCGCGCGCAGGCGCTTCTCCAGTGCGGCGCGGTCTTCTTCGCTCAAGCGCTCTTCCTCGGCCAAATGCGCCAGCAGCGGTCCGGACGCGCCTTCGAACACGCGCTCGATCAGCGTGCGCAGCGCCGAACGCTGAGCTTCGCCGCGCGCCAGGAGCGGCTCGTACTGCGCCGCGTTGCCCATCGGCTTGGAGTGGACGAAACCCTTCTCCTCCATGCGCGTGAGCATGGTCTTGAGCGTCGTGTACGCCCAATCCTCGGCGCTCAAGTCGTCGAGCAGCTCGCGCGACGTGGCCTTGCCGCGCCGCCACAGGGCGTGCAGCACCTTCCATTCGGCGTCGCTGGGTTGTTGGCGGGGCGTCGGCATGCGCTCAGGATACTACAAGTGTAGTAGACGGCAAGTGCGCGGGGCTGCGGAATTGCTGCTTAGCGAGCGGCAGCGCGCCGAAGCAGGAAACCCGTCGTCTGCGAGCCGACCATGAACTACCGCCGCAGCCTCTCTTCGTGGTCGCGCGATCCGCAGTCGCCGAGCGCGACGGGTTCGACCAACGGTCTGTCGCCCGTGATCGGCAGCTCACGAGCTTGCTCGATCGCCCGGCGTGCGAGACGATCCGGTGTGGAGCACCACTTATGCCCATGTCCCGCGACCTTTCGGCTCTTGCGCGTCGACTGCGCGCTTTCGTTCAAACCTTCCCCGGCGCTTGGGAGGACCATCCGTGGGGTGAGACGGTCGCGAAGGTCGGCCCCAAGGTGTTCGTGTTCGGCCTCGGCCTGGGACTCGACAAGCACAGCGACGAGCCGCCGGGCATCGCGGTCAAGTTGAAGGCGTCACACGGGTCCGTGGCGAAGCGTTCTTTTGCCTCGCCCACCGGCTACGGTTTGGGCAAGAGCGGTTGGCTCACGCTGCGCCTTGATCTCGCCGACGCGCCGAGCAGCGCGGAACTCGAGGCGTGGATCGAGGAGAGCTATCGCCTCGTCGCTCCCAAGCGCTTGCTTGCGGAACTCGACGCCAGCGCGTCTTCGGCGAGCCCCGCGTCGCGTAGCCCATCGCGCGTGGTGCGCCCGCGGCGCGCGAGCGCGAGTCAACCCAAAGCCGCGAAGCGCGGACGTCGACGTGGACTCGGCGCCGAGTAGCACCTCGGTCGCCGTCGTCGGCTTGGGTGCGATCGGAACGCGCCTGGTGGTCGAACTCGCCTGTGCCGGGACGAGCGACGTGTTCGCCTGCGCCCGCCGCAAGTTCGCCGCACTCGAACTTGTCGGCGTTGAGACTCCGCTCGAATGCACGCCGAGGATCGAGGTCGATTCGGCCCATGTGCGCCGTGTGGATTGGGTGCTGCTGTGCACCAAGGCGCAGCATGTCGAGAGTGCTCGAGACTGGCTGCGCGCGTTGCGTCGCGACGACACGCCGGTCGCCGTCCTGCAGAACGGCGTCGAACATCGCGAGCGTCTGGCGGGGATGGTGCGCGGGGAGTTCGTCGTGCCCGTCGTCGTCGACGCTCCGACCGAGCGCGTGCGCGACGGGAGCGTGCGGGCTCGCGGCCCGGCGCGCCTGAGCGTGTCCCGCGACGCGCTCGGGCAACGCTTTGCGGAGCTCTTCCGCGGCTCCAACGTGTTGGTTGAGCAGGTCGACGACGTGCGTGCGCTTGCGTGGGCGAAGCTCGTGCACAACTGCGCCGGCGCAGCGCGCGCGCTCGAGGCTCGCTCGACGCTTGCGGCGGTGCTAGGTCGGCGCGAACTCGCGGCGCGGCTCGCCGCGGAGGCGGTCGAAGTCGCGACGGCGCTAGGAGTTGTTCTGCCGGCCGGCGCAGGCGCGTCGGCGACCGCCGCCGCGCTCGCGCTCGAGCCGGACCGCAGAACGTCGCTGGAATCCGACCTCGCCCTGGGGCGACCGACGGAGATCGACGCGCGCAACGGCGCCGTCGCGCGGCTCGGAGCGCAGTTGGGCGTCGACGTGCGCTGGAACGCGCTCGCGCTGCAGCAGCTTCGCTAGTGCGAGCTGCGAGCGTGCGGGCGGCGCTGCGAGTCAGCGCCCGTGGATCTCGTCGAAGTACTGCTTCGCATCGATTCGACGCACGCTCGACTCGTGCGGCAGCGCTTCGCAGAGCGCCGCGTCCGAGGCGGGAAGCGTGACGTCGAAGGCGCCCATGCGCTCGTGGCCGGCTTCGGCGTAGTCTTCGACTTCGATGCGCAGCAGCAGCGCCGGTGGTTCGGTGTAGAAGGCCAGCGCAACGAACTCGTCGAGCGCGGCGCGCGCGCTGAGCGCATCCTCGGAGCGACAGAGTTCGAGCAGCTCATCCCAAGACGACGCGCGGCGCTCGGTCACCCAACCGTCGTGTGCGTGCCAATCCTCGACGCGCCACAGTCGCCGCTCGCCGAAGCGAACGCGCAGGCTCTCCACGAGTTGGGTGAGCAACGGCGCCAGAGTTTTGACGGGTGCGTCCGCGGACCGCAACGTGATGCCGTCGAACGGACTCGTCGCGGAGCGCCATGCTCGTTCGAGGGCTTCATCCATCGAGCGCGCCTCGAGGATGCTCGCGCTAGAACTTGCGCGACTTCTGCAGCACGTCGTCGAGCGTCTTCACGGTGCCGTCGCGCTCGGGGTCGGTCAGGTCGAGGATCTCCTGCAGCGCGATGCCGATGTGCGGGATGTACTTCTCGATGTAGGAGCGCTTGTCGAACTCCGAGCGCAGGCGCTGGCCCTTGCGGATGTACGTGCCCATGCGCCGGCCGCACTCCTGGAGGCCGAGCTTGATCTCCTTCATGATCTCGTCGTAGGCCGCGATCGCTTCCTTCGACTCGGAGGTGAAGGGCACCCACACGCTGGCGATGTGCACGAGCACGGCCGCGGGGCCGATGGGCAACGCGCCCTTGGGCTGCTGCAGTCCGTACGAACGCCAGTTGGTCTGGATCACCGCCTTGGTGACGGCGCAGGCCGACTGCTGGTGCAGCAGCGGCACGCGGTTGGCGAAGCGCAGCACGCGGATCGGCTCGTCGGCGTTGCCCACGAGCTCCTCGCTCGCCACGACAGCCTTGCGCTTCTGGATGCGGCCCTCGTCGGTGAGCTCGAGCCCGACGCCGCCCGGCTTGCCGTACGCGATGCCGACTTCGATCACGAACGGATTGCCGCGGTACACCGCGGGCGGGCGCGAGATCGCACAGTAGAAGTCGGCTTCGATCTCCTTCTTGAGGCCCGAGAGCACGAGCTCCTCGCCGATGGGGGAGATGCAGTTGGTCGGCGGCGCGCTGATGCGCGTCTTCTGGATGGCGGCGTGCAGCGCCGCTGCTTCCTCACGGGCGATGCGCGAGGGGTACGCCTTTTCCGAGACCTTGGCCGTAGCGCAGATGTCCTCGGCGACCTTGCCGCCGACGCGCACGAACTCTTCCTGCAGGAAGCCCGAGAGCGAGCGGCAGGTCGTGTCCTTCAGCATCATGATCAGCCGGCCGAGCTCGACGCCGTGCGGGTGCGGCTTGATCTCGACGGCCTCGGGCGGGAGCACCTTGGTCGAGCGCTCGTAGGTCACCTTCACGCCGCCCGGATCGACGTAGTGCAGCGTCAGGTGCGGATTGGCGATCGCCGTCTGCTTCAAGTACATGTCGACCGAGCGCAGGCCCTTCTGGTAGCGGGCCTCCATCTCGAGCTCGATGCGCGTGCCGTGCTCGCGATGCCAGTTCTCGAGCGGCTTCTCGTCGTGCGTGTCGGCCTTGTTGCGCGCCGTGTCGATCGCGAGCTCGAGCTGCACCGCGGGGTGCTTCTTGCTCGTGCGCGAGATCACGCGCGCGGACTTGCCCGTGGTGAGCTGGCTGTACATCACGGCGGCCGAGATGCCGATGCCCTGCTGTCCGCGTGTCTGGCTCAGCTTGTGGAACTTCGAGCCGTACAGCAGCTTGCCGAAGACCTTGGGGATCTGTTCCTTGACGATGCCCGGCCCGTTGTCCTCGACCGCGATGCGGAAGCGGTCTTCGCCGGTGGGCGTGATCTCGACCACGATCTCCGGGAGGATGCCGGCCTCTTCGCAGGCGTCGAGCGAGTTGTCGACGGCCTCCTTGCAGGTCGTCAGCAAGGCCTTCAGCGGCGAGTCGAACCCGAGCAGGTGGCGGTTCTTGGTGAAGAACTCCGAGACCGAGATCTCGCGCTGCTTCTCCGCCATGTCCTGCGCGGTCCGCCGACGCGGCGCCGGCGCCTCTTCGGCCTCGACGGCCTTCGCGGGCTTGCTCGCCTTCTCGGCAGGTTCGCCCTTGGCGCCCTGCGCATCGGTGTCGTCGAACAGCGTCGCGCTCGTCTTCTCGTCGCTCATCTTGCCCCTCGTGGTGGCGGGCTTCGAAACGAGCCCGGACCGTCGTATGTAGCGACTGGCGCGCGCGAATCAACTCGGCGCCGCGCGCGAGCGTCCGAGGCGGCGTCGTTTTGCGCTCGCCGCACGCTCCGAACGCGCTCGAAGGCCGCCTGAAAAGTTCACCGCCCGCCGAGCGCGTTCAGTGCACGGCGGCCTCTCCCTGAAACGTCTACCGCCCGCCGAGCGCGTTGAGCGCACGGCGGCCTCTCCCTGAAACATCTACCGCCCGCCGAGCGCGTTCAGTGCACGGCGGCCTCTCCCTGAAACATCTACCGCCCGCCGAGCGCGTTGAGCGCACGGCGGGCGGTGGGTGAGATCGAACTGGCCGTCAGGTTCAGCGCTGTTCGGACAGCAACATGCCTGCGCCGACGGTCGCGTTGGTGGCCTCGTCGACGAGGATGAACGAACCCGTCGTGCGGTTGCGGCGGTACTCGTCGTAGCAGATCGGGGTCATCGTGCGCAGCGAGATGCGGCCGATGTCGTTGAGCCCGAGCTCGTTGACGCCTTCCGTGCGGTGTCCGGTGTTGACGTCCATGCGGTACTGCAGCCCCGTGATCATCGCGCGCGTGTTGCGCGTGGTGTGCTTGAGGGCGTACTTGGCGCGCGGCTGCAGCGGCTTGTCCGTCATCCAGCAGATCATCGCCTCGAGGTCCTGGCCCACGATCGGTCGGTTGTTGGGCCGGCAGATCATGTCGCCGCGCGAGACGTCGACGTCGCTGTCGAGGTGCACCACCACGCTCATCGGCGGGAAGGCCTCGTCGACGGGCCCGTCGAAGGTCTCGATCTTGGTGATCTTCGAGGTGATGCCGCTGGGCAGCACGACCACTTCGTCGCCCGTGCGCAGCACGCCGCCCGCGACCTGACCAGCGTAGCCGCGGTAGTCGTGGTATTCCGGGCTCTGCGGCCGGACGACCCACTGCACCGGGAAGCGCACGTCGATCAGGTTGTAGTCCGAGGCGATGAACACGCTCTCGAGGTGCGCGAGCAGCGGCGGCCCGGCGTACCAGGGCGTCTTGTCGCTGCGGTTGACGACGTTGTCCCCGTGCAGCGCGCTCATCGGGATGAAGCACAGGTCGCGCACGTCCAGGCGCGCCGCGAGGCCGCGGATGTCGTTCTCGATGCGGCGGTAGACCGCCTCGTCCCAGGCGACGAGGTCCATCTTGTTGATCGCGAACACCAAGTGCGGGATGCGCAGCAGCGACGTGATCAGCGAGTGGCGCCGCGTCTGCTCGACCACGCCTTGGCGCGCGTCGATCAGCACGATCGCCAGGTTCGCCGTGCTCGCGCCAGTGACCATGTTGCGCGTGTACTGCACGTGGCCCGGCGTGTCGGCGATGATGAACTTGCGCCGCGGCGTCGCGAAGTAACGGTAGGCGACGTCGATCGTGATGCCCTGCTCGCGCTCGGCGCGCAGGCCGTCGGTGAGCAGCGCGAGGTTGGTGTACTCGTCTCCGCGGCGGCGCGAGACGTCCTCGACGTGTTGCAGCTGGTCTTCGAAGATCGACTTGGTGTCGTACAAGAGCCGCCCGATCAGCGTGCTCTTGCCGTCGTCCACGCTGCCGCAGGTCGAGAAGCGCAGCAGCTCCGCGCCGCTTTGCATGGCGAGCAATTCGTTCGAGGAGGACATCAGAAGTAGCCTTCCTTCTTGCGGTCTTCCATGGCGGCTTCGGTGAAGCGGTCGTCGGCGCGCGTGGCGCCGCGTTCGGTGACGCGCGAGGCCGCGACCTCGGCGATGACTTCGTCGATGGTGGAGGCGGTCGAGCGCACCGCGCCCGTGCAGCTCATGTCGCCGACCGTGCGGAAGCGGACCACTTCCTTGGTCAGCGTCTCGTTCGGCAGGCGCTGGATGAAGTCCGCTGCGGCGTAGAGCATCCCGTCGCGCAGGAACACCTCGCGCGTGTGCGAGAAGTAGATCGAAGGCAGCTCGAGCTGCTCGCGCTTGACGTACATCCACACGTCGAGCTCGGTCCAGTTCGAGATGGGGAACACGCGGAAGTGTTCGCCCTTGCGCAGGCGCGCGTTGTACAGCGACCACAATTCGGGACGCTGGTTCTTGGGGTCCCACTGCCCGAATTCATCGCGGTGGCTGAAGATGCGTTCCTTGGCGCGGGCGCGCTCTTCGTCGCGGCGGCCGCCCCCGATGCAGGCGTCGAATTGGTGCTCTTCGATGCAGTCGAGCAGCGCCGTCGTCTGCAGGCGGTTGCGCGAGGCGCGCGGGCCCTTTTCCTCGACCACGCGGCCTTTGCGGATCGACTCCTCGACGCTGGCGACGATCAGGCGCTCGCCGAGCTCCTTGACGCGCCGGTCGCGGTACTCGATCGCCTCGGCGAAGTTGTGTCCGGTGTCGACGTGGACGATCGGGAACGGAAAGCGCGCCGGGCGGAAGGCCTTCTCGGCGAGGCGCAGGAGCACGATCGAGTCCTTGCCGCCCGAGAAGAGCAGGGCGGGGCGCTCGCGCTCGGCCGCCATCTCCCGGAGGATGTGGACGGCCTCGTGCTCGAGGGCGCTGAGGTGGTCTAGCAGGTAGCTGGGCATGGGTGAGGCATCGTCCTCGCGGGGCGAACTGCCCGGCGCAAGTGGCCGAAGAGTGTAGTGTCGGTTCGCGCGGGCCGAACGCGTTAGTTCTTCGCGCCGCGCTCCAGCGGCGGCCCGGGCGCGCGCGGCGGCGGGGCGCTGGAAAAGTTGACGCGGCGAGGGCTTTCGCGGCGGCCCGGCGGCTGCGATCATCCCCGGCCTTTTGTTTTCCGGCGCAGCGTTTCGCGCGCCGGCCGCGGCAGGCAAGCGAGCTCATTCGAACATGGCCAAGGAAACGATCACCGTCTACGACTCCCAGGGGCAACCGCGCGAGATCCCGCGCGCGGAATTCATGGCGCAAGCGCTGCCCAAGCTGCTGGCCGCGGCGTGGAACGATCCGCAGCTGCTGGCGCAGCAGATCACCTACGCGCTCGGCGAGGGGATGCACGCGGGCGTGGTGGACGCCGCGCGCCGGCTGGACGAACTCGACGGCGGCAGCGAACGTTCGAAGGTGCTGCTCGCCGCGGTGCACTTCCAGAACGGCGCCCACGAACCGGCCGAGGAAGCGTTGCGCGAGTCGCTCACCAAACACGGCGAGAGCGCGGTCACGGTCGTCAACCTCGCCCGCGTCCGCGCCGGCCGCGGCGACCTGGCGGAGTCGGAGACGCTGCTGGCGCGCGCCCTCGAACTCGACCCCAACCAGGAGAACGCGCTCGGCTGGCGCTGCCAGATGCTCGCCGAGCGCGGCGGCGACGCCGCCGTGCTCGAGTTCCTCACCGGTTTCCGCGAGACGCCCGGCCACTGGCGCGCGCGTCTGTGGCTGGCGAGCCATCTGATGCGCACGGGCAAGCTCGACGACGGCCTCGAGGAGATGCGCCTGTGCATCGCCGACTCGTCGCGCGACGCCGCGGCCTTCCTTTCCGCGAGCGCGGAGCTCGGCAAGGCCGGCTGCCTCGAAGAACTTGTGGCGTGGGTCTCGCCGTACTTCGACGAGCGCCGCCACCGCCCCGAGTCGGGCTTCCATTTGATGCAGGCGCTTCTGCAGTTGCAGCGCCGCGACGAGGCGCTCGCCATCTACCAGCGCATGACCGCGCTCAACCTCGCGCCGCTGATCCCGGCGCTCACGCAGTTCGCCACCGCGCTGGGCGTCGAACCGCCGAGCGCGCCCGCGCCGGCCGCGCAGCCCCAGCGCGCGCCCGCCCAGCCGGCCGCCGCCACGCCGGGACAGGCGCAGCAGCAGATCGAGATCCGCCTGTTCGTGATCCAGGGGCCCGTGTGGGGCCAGGGGCTCGGCGCCGCGTGGCTGATCCCCGAGAAGGCGGCCGACGCACCGATCGTCGCCTTCGCCGGCTTCAGCGATGCGACGCTCAACGTCGGACCCGACGCGGCGCAGCCGCAGGTCGACGAGGTGCGCAACCGCCTGTCGCGCTCGATTCCGATGTTCTTGTGCGAGGCCGTGTGGCTGCGCACCCAGGCGCGCGCCGACGTCATCATCCCGATCCTGCCCGGCGGCGGGTTCGTGGCGACGGGTCAGCTCTGGCCGGCGGAGACACTGGTCAAGGGTCGCCCCGAGAACCAAAAGCCCAAGTTCCTCGTGCAGGGGCTGCTCACCAAGGACGCCGCGGGCGTCGGCGTCGAGTTGATCATCGTCGACGGCAAGTCGACCGCCGAACTGCACCGCATCACGCTCAAGGGGCTTCCCAACTACTCGGGCGTGTCCGCACGGCTCGAGAAGGAGCTGCTCGACTGGCTCGCCGGCAACGGCATCGTGCGCTCGGCGCCGAGCAGCGTGCTCGGTCGTGTGCTCAGCGGCGGCAAGGGCGGCTCCGACGACATCACCGTGGCGCCGCCGGCGCAGTTCCACGACCAGCACCTGCTCGCGTTGTCGAGCCTGCTCACCCAAGCGATCCCGGCCATCGGTCTGGGCAGTCGCGAGCACCTCGCCGACGAACGCGCGCTCGTCGAGGCGTGCATGGCGCTGGCGCGCATCCAACCTCGCTCGTCGGTTGCGCGAGCGATCGCGGCCTGCAGCGTGTTGCTCTCGATTCGCTACGGCTCGACGAGCGTGGACAAGCTCAAGGACGAGCTCGGCGGCTGGGTCGAGTCGGACCTCGCCGACGACGGCGTGTTGCGGCTGCTCTCGCCCGCGATCCTGCTGCGCCTGGGCAAGAAGGACAAGTCGGACGCGGCCAAGGCCGCATTGCTCGCCAGCCCCGGCGCGGCGGAAGCGTTCCGCCGCTGGCTGGGCGAGGTCAAGAACTGAGGCGCTCGAGCGCGTCCTGCGCGAGCCACACGAGTGCGCCCCACAGCAGCAACTGCTTGGGCGCACTCGTCAGGCATCCGGCCTTGAGGTGTTTTTGACGCAGCGAGCCCGCGCACTGCGGGCAGGCGCGCAGGCGCTGCTCGCGCGCGTTGGCGGGCAACTCCGCGTCGCAGTGCGGGCAACGCTCCGGCGAGCTTGATTTGGGTGTTGAGCTGCTCACGGGGCGATGGGGCGGCCGAACCATGCTTCGACTGCGGCGCAGCGAAGGATGCGACTCGAACGTCGAGGGCTCGAGTTGCAACCGGTCGGATTGGGGCGAGTCGGATTCGGGTCAGGCGAATGGGGGTTGGGGGGGGCGATCGACTCCCCGCGAAGCGCGAGGAGCAGCAGGAGAGCGGAACGCGTTCTCGAGTCGGAGCGCTCGCATCGAGAGCCGAGCTACAGCGCGATCGCCGTGGGGCTCAAGGCGCCGTCGCAGAGCCCCAACGCTGCGGCGCGGTCGCGGAAAGCGAGCAGCGCCGGTTCGAGCTGGGCGCCGGGAGCGTACCAGCACTCCTCGAGCAAGTA
This sequence comes from Planctomycetota bacterium, assembly GCA_016795325.1. Taxonomy (GTDB): domain Bacteria; phylum Planctomycetota; class UBA1135; order UBA1135; genus WYBT01. Next base: position 16,509 of record JAEUHY010000022.1, on the reverse strand, counting down.
CTTGCGGCACGCCGCGAGCGGCAGCGCCCAGGCCTGCGAAGCTTCGGCGGCGAGGCGCTCGAGTTCGGCGGCGCCGCGCGTCTGGGCGCGGCGGAAAAGGGCGAGTTGCTCGGGGGAGAGCTGGACTCCCGGCCGCACGACCCAGGTTGCGAACACGAAGGGCAGGCCCGTGTCTTGGCGCCACGCTTCGCTGGGGTTGAAGGCCGGCGGAGCGCCGTCGGACAGCGCCTCGACGAGCGCGCGGTCGCCGATGCGCAGCCAGCCGCCCGCATCGCGTGCGTGCGCGGCCTGGCGCACGTCGAGCGAAGCCTCGACCTGCTGCAGCTCGGCGCCGGGCTCGCGCGGCGCGAGGGTGATCGCGAGCAAGGCCTGCGCAGCGCGGCTCGAAGGGTCGAGCAGCACCGAACCGAGCTGCCCGACCGGCCGGCGGAGGAACAGCTGCACGCTCGCGACGTAGCCCTGGCCCGCGACGACGGGACCGGCGAGGTAGGAGTAACCGGGCGCGCGAAAGAGCTCGATCGAGCTCACGAGCGCCACGTCGAGCGCGCCCTGCCGCAGGCGCTCGATCAAGCGGGCGGGCACGTCGCGGACGTACTCCACCGTCTCCTCGTCCTCGAGCCCGTAATTGATGGGGCGCGCGACGAGGTAGGGCACGGCGCCGACGCGCAGGCGTTGTTTCACCCCGGGAATGTACGGGGCGCGCACGCGGCGCCACAACCACGGATGCGTGCTGATTCGTGGCGCGTGGCCTCGTTGTTGGTCGCGCGCGCTGCGCTGCGTACAGTTCGCGCCGATGTTGCCTGCCCACTTCGCCGAAAGCGCTTTCGACGACTACGAGCTGCTGGACTCGGGCGCCGGCGAGAAGCTCGAGCGCTACGGCGCCGTGGTGGTGCGGCGGCCCGACCCGCAAGCGCTGTGGCGTCCGCGCGCTGCCGCGCGCGAGTGGGACGCGGCGCACTTGCGCTTCGAGCGCGATCCCGACAGCGGCGGCAAGCGCGGGCGCTGGATCGAGTCCCGCGACGCGCCGCGCTTCGCGCGCGGGGAGGCGGCCGGTTGGCCGGTCCGTTGGCGTTCGGCGACCTGCGTCGTGCGCCCGACGGCGTTCAAGCACCTGGGGTTGTTTCCCGAACAGGCGGCCAACTGGGACTGGCTGACCCGCGCGGTCGGGCCGCTGGGTGTCGCGCGGCCACGGCTGCTCAACCTGTTCGGTTACACCGGCATGGCGAGCGTGGTGGCCGCGCAGGCCGGCTATGAAGTCACCCACGTCGATGCTTCCAAGACTTCGCTGGCGTGGATGAAGGAGAACGCCAAAGCGTCGGGCCTCGCGGACGACGCCTTCCGCGTGCTGCTCGACGACGCTCTCGCCTTTGCGCGGCGCGAAGCGCGCCGCGGTGCGCGCTACCACGGCGTGTTGCTCGACCCGCCGCACTACGGGCGCGGACCCAAGGGCGAGGTGTGGCAGTTCGAGGAGCACATCGCGCCGCTCGTGGAGGCGTGCACCGCGCTGCTCGAAGCGCGCTCGTGGCTGATCCTCTCGACCTACGCGATCGGATTCTCTCCGTTGAGCCTGGCGAATCTGCTCGCGCCGCATGGCGAGCGGCTCGCGGCCGGCGAGTTGACGCTCAGCGAGCGCGCAGCCGGCGCCGGCGAGCCGCGGCGTTTGCCGTGCGGTTTCTGCGCACGCGTGTGGCGCGGGATCGAGATGCCCGGCGACTGACGACGAGCGCCATGAAGCTCGAGGTGCTGTACGCCGACAACCACTTGCTGGCTGTCGAGAAGCTCGCGGGCGAGCCCGTCGTGCCCGACGAAACCGGGGATCGCTCGTTGCTGGAGCGCGCCAAGGAGTGGGTCGCGCGCGAGCGGGCCAAACCTGGTGCGGTGTTCCTGGGCGTGGTGCACCGACTCGATCGCCCTGTTTCGGGCGTCGTGCTGTTCGCCTGCACGAGCAAGGCCGCGGCGCGCCTCTCGGAGCAGTTTCGCGGGCGCTCGGCGCGCAAGCTGTACTTCGGCGTCAGCGAGCGTGCGCCGCGCGATGCGCAAGGCGAACTCGAGCAGTGGCTCGTGAAGGACGAACGCAGCAACACCGTCCAGGTGGTCGCCGCGGGCGCGAGCGGCGCGCTGCGGGCGCTCACGCGCTGGCGCGTGGTGGGCCGCGCGGAGCACGGCTACCAACTCGATCTCGAGCCGCTCACGGGCCGACCACACCAGTTGCGCGTCGCCTGCGCCGCCTTGGGCGCGCCGCTCCTGGGCGACGTGAAGTACGGCGACCGAACGGGTCTTGCGGACCGCAGCCTCGCCCTGCACGCCGCGCAACTCGAAATCGAGCATCCGACCCTGCGCGAGCCGCGCCTCCTGCGCTGCCTGCCGCCCGCCGCGCCGTGGTGGAACTGGCGCCGCGAGCGTGGCTGGACGTAGGCGGCTGCCGAACGCGTCTTGCGGCGCAGGCCCAGGCCGTCAGAACCCGGCCATTTTTTGCGTCGGCACGCGCCGCTCGTACGCCTCGGTTGCACTCGCCGATCGCACTCACCGATCGCACTCGCCGAGTGCACTTGCCGAGTGCACTTGCCGATCGCACTCACCGCTCGCACTTGCCGCTCGCACTTGCCGCTCGCACTTGCCGCTCGCACTTGCCGCTCGCACTTGCCGCTCGCACTCGCCGCTCGCACTCGCCGCTCGCACTCGCCGCTCGCACTCGCCGATCGCACTCGCCGATCGCACGCGCCGATCGCACGCGCCACTCGCACGCGCCACTCGCACGCGCCACTCGCACGCGCCACTCCTGCGCGCCGCTCCTACGCGCCGCTCGAACACGCCGCTGGCAGGTACGGCGCGACGTGCGACGCGCCGCGGCGTAGCACGCCGTCGGGTCGAACCTGCTAGCTAGGCTCCGCAGCCTTCCACAGCGGCCGCCAAGCGAGCGCGAGGTTCAAGATCTTCTGGATCAGCGCCGGGTACTCGAGTCCGCCGGCCCGCGCCGATTCGGCGAAGTCCTCGTCGCGCGCGAGGTCGGGGTTCGCGTTGGCTTCGATGACCCACACGCGCCCATCCGGGCCAAGCCGCAGATCGATGCGCGCGTACCCCGAAAGGCCGAGTGCGGAGTACACGCCGCGGCAGGCGCGCAGGATGTCGCGCTCGACCTCGGGCGCGAGTGCGGCGGCCGGGCCGGTGCGGATGTCGTGGCGCCGCTGGTACGCCGCGCTCCACTTGACTCGCTCGGTCGCGATGCGCGGCGCGTCCGTGGGCCAGTCGTTGAAGGTCATCTCCCAGATCGGCAGCGTCTCCGGGCGCCCGTTGCCAATCACGCCGACGTACAACTCGCGGCCGTCGATGTACTCCTCGACGAGCACGTCGAGTCCGTAGGTGGAGTGCATGAACTCGACGCGGTCGCGCAGCTTCTCGTCGCTCGTGACGACACTCGCCTGCGCGATGCCCAAGGAAGCGTCCTCGACGACGGACTTGACCAGCAGCGGATAGTCCAGCCGCGCAGGTTTGCGCGCCTTGCGGCCGACGGGGATCACGCCGCCGCGCGGCGTGCGGATCCGGTGCCAGGTGAGGATCTTCTTCGTGAGCAGCTTGTCGTGCGCGATCATCAAGCCGCGCGGATTGCAGCCCGAGTAGGCGCAGCGCAGCAGTTCGACGAAGCTGATCACGGCCTGGCCGTAGAGCGAGACGCCGTGGAACTCCTCGAGCACGTTGAAGGTGACGTGCGGCTTGAACTCGTCGATGGCGGCGCGCAGCACCTGCAGGTCGCCGTGCACGCCGACGACCCGGGTTTCGTGCCCCAGCTCAGCCAGTGCAGTGAGGATGTCGTGCTCCGTGCGCCAGGGCACGATCGTGGGGCCGTGGCGGGCGGAGGTGTCCTGCGGCGGGACGAGGTCCTCGTGCATCAGCACGAGTACGCGGAGCTTTCTCATCGCCAAGTGCGCACGTCGGAGGTTGTTCTGAGTCGGACCTGCGTCGATCGCGCGTCATGGTGGCTGCGCGCGCCGCCAGTTGCAATCGCTGGCTCGAACTCGCGGCCGCGGGCGCCGGCCGTCGACGCGCTCCTCAGCGCGCGACGCGGTGGTAGCCCGTGTGCAGGAAGTTCATCGTCTGCGTCGCGAGCAACACCGCCGCATCGACGCGTGCGCTGCTGGTCGAGCCGTCGACGACGAGGCGCAACTCCCGCGCGCGCTTGAGCATGTCGTGCAGCACCTGCTCCACCGTGTAGGCGTTCGTGTCGGTCACGTTCAGCACGCGCTGCACCAACTCCGGTCGGATGCGGCGCAGGAACTGGGCCGCGCTCACGCGCTTGTCGCCAGGGAGCGCGCGCGCGAAGGCACGCCGCAGACCGCGATCGAACGCGAACGGGAAGCGCACCTCGTAGCGTCGCCGCTTCACGGCGTAGTGGTCCCGCAACGTGACTTCGAGTTCTTCCAGCGGCTCGTACGCGCCGCGCGAGTCCGCGCGCGGCGAGCGCTGCGCAATGCTGCGCATCAGGTGGTCGACGTACTCCAGCTTGCGCAGCGCCGGCCAACCTTGGTAGCGCCGCCGCCAGGTGGCCTCGGGTTGCAACCACACGGCGAACGTCTCCGCGAAGTCCTCCGACGGATGGCTCTGTGCGTACCAGTGCGGCAGGTGTTGCACGAAGGCGCGGCTGTAGGGCTGCGGCCGGTAGTGCGGTTGGTACGGCGTCGAGATCGCGCCGAACATCTCGCGCCAGCCGCGGCGCTCGTGCAGTCGGTAGCCGTTGTCGATCGCATGCCCGACCTCGTGGCGCAGCAGCCTGCGCCGCGCTTCGGCGCCGCCGCCTTCCACCGACTGCATCTGCTTGCGTTCCAGGCGCATCAGGCGCGGGTGCGCGAGATAGAAGGGCAGCGCCACGCCGGCGAGGCCGTCGGGGCTGAACCAATCGCTCGAGAGCCAGAAGCGCGGCTTGAAGCGCTTGAGTCCCCGCGCGCTCAACTCCTCCTGCAGGGCTTCGACGCTCGCGGCCAGCGGCGAGCGCTCGAGTCTGAGTCCGAGGTCGCACAGGCGCACGTCGAGCAGAGCTTCGTCGTCGAGGCGTTGCCAACGAACGGCGGAGTGGGCGCGGGTGCGGCGAGACGGCATGGCGTAGAAAACCCAGAGTGCGCAACTGCGGGGCGGGATGCGAGGCGCGACCGAGAAGAGCGTGTCGGGGCCGCGCCAAGACTGGCCGGAGGAGGCAACGGATGGGCGAAAGGGACGGTGAACCGTGGTTTGGCCCGCGCGCTGCAGGCGGTCCGGCTGCGCTCGCCAGCTTCGTAAGAGCAGGCCGCCTCGATTGGAATGCACTCCCGACAAGACGGCTGCAAGAGCGCGCGTATCTCGGGCGCCAACGCCCGGGCCGACGGACCGGACAAACCGCGCAAGAGCGCGATGGAAGCTCTTTCCACCGTGGGGCCGGGCTTGCCCCATCCGACTCTCGTGGCGGTGGCGTTCCGGTTCGCGCCGAGCCGCTCGACGTGTCGCCGGCGGCGGCGCCACTCCGCGCCCGAAGCCCGCGAGCACATCGGGCGAGGAGCGACCGGCCCTTCGCGGTCATAGCGCGGCGCGACGAGCCCGATTTGGGCCGCAAAACCGCATGCGCCCGCGGTGCGCGGCCTCGCCAATCGCAGTACAGCGACCTCGGCTCGCGTGGACCGCCGAGCGCAGTCGGTCGTGCGCGTGCTCCGTCCGTTCGCAGTCAGCGCCGCCGCCCGTGGCACGATTCGAGGACTGGCCAACATGACAGTTTCGACACGGCGAGCGACTCGGATTCGTCCGTCAGCCGAGGCGCCCCTGGCCAGTGGCGCATTGCCGTGGTCACAATGGAGCGCGATGGACGACAGCCTGTTGCGGCCGGAGCAGGACGATGCCGAGCGGAGCCCGCGCGGGCCCAAGCTCGATCCCGCCGCCCTCGAGCGGCTGGTCCAGCGCGCCTTGGCCGAGTCGCAGCACTCGAGCGTGCGCGGCGCGCCGCGTTCCGAGGTCGTGGTCGCGGCGACGGCTCGCCTGGAGCGCCTACTCGAGACCTTCGGCCACGTCGAGGGCTTGCGGCAGCGGCTGCAGGAGCAGCGCGAGGCGCTGAGCGCGGAACTCTCGCGCTTGCGCGGCGCCGTCGTCGCCCGGCGCGGCTTCCTCGACGTCGGCGACGACGCCTCGGTCTGGCCGGTCGATCCCGAGCGTTGGCGCACGTTGCGCTGGCGCGTGCAAGCGCGTCTCGCGGCCCTCGCCGAGGCCGGCGGCAACGCCGGCGCCTCGCGGGTCGCGGCGCAGGAGATCCTGGATCTGTTTGCCAAAGAGCGGGCGGCCTCACTGTCCGAGCAGCGCCGCCGCTCGGACGCCGAGGTGGTGCAGCTCGAGCGTCGCCTGAGCGCCTTGGCCGCCACGGTGGAGCAGGCCGAGCAGGTGCTCGAGGTGCTGCGCGAAGCGCCCCTCGAAGGCGGCGGCGTCGCGTCGTACTTCCGTGCGCCCGAAGGGCTGGAAAAGGACGACGCCAAGCGTGACACCAAGCTGGCGATGCTCGAGGGCGTGTACCGCCAGAACATCGAGTTGCAGCGCCGCGAACGCACGGACTGACGCGCATCCTGGCGCGCTCGTGCCGCCGTCGAGCGTGGCGCTCGCAACTGCCGCCGAGCGTGGCGCTCGCAACTGCCGCCGAGCGTGGCGCTCGCAACTACCGTCGAGCGCGTCGCTCGCCCGGTTGTCGCGTGCAACGCGCCGGGCGACTGTGAAGCTGGAGGAGCGCTGCGCCTCGAGTGGGACGGCTAGCTCGTCCCCGCCGGCGTCTTCGACGCGACACTGCTGTCGGCGGAAGTTGTCGCCGCTTCCGGTCCGGCCGGGGCCAGCGAGTTCGACGCCGCAGTGGTGGCGTTCCCATGCGCGCCCGCGGGCGCGACCTTGTCCGTGAGGAGCGCGAGCAGCGCGGCACCGTAGCGCTCGACGGTCGGACTCGGAATTCCCGGCGTCTGCGCCAGCTGTTCGAGGCTGCTTGGCCGGGCCCGCACAACGTGGCGGAGCGATCGGTCGCTCAGGATGCGGTAGGCCGGGACCGCGGCCTCTCGCGCGCGCTCGAGGCGCCACGCACGCAGTTCGTCGAAGCGCGCTTCCTCGGCCGCGCTCAGGGTGACGTCCGGTTGCGCCGGACTTCGTTTGTGCCCCTTCGCCCGTTCGCCTTCGTCGCTCTCGTCCGGGTCGAGCGCTTCACGTTCACGCCATTCGATCCAGCACGACAGGTGAGGCTGGCCTTCGTGAACGTAGAAGTATTCGCGCGCGGATTCGACATCGCGATCGCGAAAGAACGCCTCGAGGCTGCCGCCGTCGAAGCCGCCGCATTCGCTTCGGAACGGAACGTTGACGATGGAGAGTTGGAGCGGCGGCAAGTCCGCGAACAGCGGCAAGTTCACGTTGCATTCGGGACCGCACATGGCGGTGCTGCCGAATTCGGGGGCGAGGTTGGCGGGGAACTTGGTGCTGCGTTGCGACGTTTTCATGGCGTGGTTCTCCTTCGTGATCAGGACCACGCCACAGACGAACACCGCGCGCCGCGGTGGCGCACGAGATGAAAAAAATCGGGCCGGCGCGCCGCGTCGTTGGGCAACTCAAGAAGACGCGCCGCTGTCGTGCGCGAGTAGAGACAGGCGAGTAGGCAGCGCCGCTTCAGGCCCCGACCGGCGCGGCTTCGCCGACCGGCGCGCGCTCGGGATCGGCGGACCACACCACGCGGTAGAGCGTGTCGCGCTCGACGGGCACGCGGCCCGCATCGCGGATCCACTGCACGAGCTCGGCGCGCTGCACGCGCTGCGGAGTGGTCGCCCCGGCGTCGTGGTAGATGTGCTCCTCGACCACGGTTCCGTCGACGTCGTCGGCGCCGTACGACAGCGCCGCCTGCGCGATCGGCACGTCCATCAAGATCCAATACGCCTTGATGTGCGCGATGTTGTCGAGCATCAAGCGCCCGAGCGCGATCTCGCGCAGCTCGTCGAGCGCCGTCGGGCCCGGCACGTCGGCCATCTCGCTGTTCTCGGGGTGGAACGACAGCGGGATGTAGGTCTGGAAGCCGCCGGTCTCGTCCTGGAGCTTGCGCAGGCGGTCGAGGTGCTCGACGCGCTCTTCGACCGTCTCGATGTGCCCGTGCAGCATCGTGCAGTTCGAGCGCAGGCCCGCCTGGTGCACCTTGCGCGCCGTGGCGAGCCACTCGTCGCCGCTGATCTTGAGGTGGTAGGTCTGCTGGCGCACCCGCTCGCTGAAGATCTCCGCGCCTCCGCCGGGCACCGAACCCAGACCGGCCTCGATTAGCTCGGGAAGCACCGCTTCGAGCGGCTTCTTCGCGACCTTCGCGATCTGGTCGAGCTCGACCATCGTGAAGGCCTTGATGTGGATCTCCGGCCGCTCGCGTTTCACCGCGCGCAGCAGCTCCAGGTAGTACGAGTACGGGATCTTCGGCCACACACCCGCGACCATGTGCACTTCGGTCACCGGCTCGTGCGCCAGCGCGCGGATCTTCGCCGCGGCTTCTTCAGGCTTGAGCCAGTACGCGCCCGGCTGTCCCGGCAAACGCTGGAACGCGCAGAAGCGGCACAGCTTGTTGCACAGGTTGGTGTAGTTGATGTGCTGGTTGACGTTGAAGTACGCCAGGTCGCCGTGCAGGCGCTCGCGCACGTGGTTGGCCAGCGCGCCCACGACGTGGATCGCGGGAGAGCGGTACAGCGCGACACCGTCTTCGAACGAGAGTCGCTCGCGCGCGAGGACCTTCTCGGCGATCGCGCCCAGGCCGCGGTCGCGCGCGCTTTCGAGCAGTTGGCGATCGGCGATGGAAGTGGCGGTCATTGCGCGAGTGGGGCGTGGGTCGCGGTCGACATCCAATACAAGCTCAGCACCGTGATCAGCACGACACCGACGCCAACGACGACGGCCACCCAGCGGAAATCGAAGCCCTCGGGCTGCTTGAACCTCATCGTGCCGCTCCGAGCGCGGTGGCGCGGTGCGTGGCCGCTTCGTCCTTCGAGAACGGCCCGCGGTGCAACTCGGGGTGGCGCGGATCGACGATGCCGTACCACGAATTGCGCTGCAGCGGCGTGAAGCCGGCGCGTTGGATCACGTTCTCGAGCTTCTGGATCGGCGCCAGGTTGAAGCAACCGGCCGCGCTCACGACGTTCTCTTCGAGCATCGTGCCGCCGAAGTCGTTGCAGCCGTAGCGCAGCGTCACCTGCGCCATCTTCAGACCCGCGGTCACGTAGCTCGTCTGGATGTTCGCGAAGTTGTCGAGGTAGATGCGCGAGAGCGCCTGCACCCGCAAGTACACCGCCGGCGTCTGGCGCGCGGGGTACATGTGCTCCTCGGGCACGCCGTCGGGCTGCATGAGCCAACACGCGAAGGCCGTGAAGCCGCCGGTCTCGTCCTGCAACTCGCGCAAGCGCGTCATGTGCTCGATGCGCTCGGCCGCCGTCTCGACGTGGCCGAACATCATCGTCGCCGAGCTGCGCAGGCCCGCTTCGTGCGCCTTGCGGTGCACGTCGAGCCAACGGTCGGTGTGCGTCTTCTTCGGCGCGATGATCTTGCGCACGCGCTCGACGAGGATCTCGGCGCCGGCGCCGGGCACCGAGCCCAATCCCGCCGCCACGAGGTCGCGCAGCACGTCTTGCACGGGGCGCTTGTCGAGCTTCGAGAGGTGGTCCAGCTCCGGCGCACTCAGCGCGTGCAGGTTGATCTGCGGGAAGCGCGCGCGCAGATCCGTGAACAGCTCGCACCACCAGTCGGTCTTGAGGTAGGGGTGGTGCCCGCCCTGCATCAACACCTGGCGGCCGCCGAGGTCGGCGAGCTCCTGCATCTTGGCGACGATCACGTCGCGCTCGAGCACATACGCGCCGTCCGCCTTGGGCCGGCGGTAGAACGCGCAGAACCCGCAGTCGGTGATGCAGACGTTGGTCGGGTTGAGGTTGCGGTCGACGATGTACGTGACGTGCGGCTCGGGGTGCAGCCGCTGGCGCACCGCATCGGCCATCTCGCCCAAGGCGAGCAGGTCGGCGTGGTCGTGCAGCCATAGCCCTTCTTCCGGCGTGACGCGCGCGCCGCTCAGCACCTTCTCGCGGATGCGCGCGAGCTCGCGCGCGTTGGCGCCGCTGCGGGCCGAACTCGCAGCCGGGGCGTCCCACTGCGGGCGCGCGGGCCGCTCAGCCGATTCGACGTAGAGTTCCATGGATCGCGCGAGTATAGATCGTGGCGCGTGAGCTTCCCGCCTGCGCCCGCTCCAATGGTGTGGAAACAAGCTGCTCCGAGCCCCTGGGCTCAGCGCCGCCGGGCTGTACGGGGACGCTACCAGTGAACCGCAACTATCGCCCTGACGCCGACTACGTCGCCTCGGCCACGAACGCCGAAGGCTCCGTCGGCGCGCTTGTGCGGCTGGCGAGCGAGACGGACTTCGTCGCCGAGGCGGCCGAGTTCCGCGAACTGGCCGCAGCGCTGGCGCGCACCAGCGCCGAACGGCGCTGCGCGGACATCGATGCGGTGGTCGAGGCGACACGCGATCCCCAGAGCGGTCGACCGCAACTCGACGTGCTGCGGGGCCGTTGCGGCGAGGATCTGCGTGTCCTGAAGCTCGAGCTGTACGACCAGCAGCCGGCCGTGGTGTCGGTGGAGACGTCCGACAGCCTCCGGCGCGGCGAGATCTTCGGTGCACGCGGGGTCGTGCTCGCGCAGTGGTTCTATCGCGAGGGCGAGCGGCCACAGCTGGAGACGTGCCGCTCGCTGGCCAAGCGCGTGCTGCAACTCGATGTCGACCAGCGCCGGTCCGCAGGTCCGCCGTTCGATCCCGCATTGCGCGAAGGGTGGGCGCTCGACGAGACGCTGCTCGACGAGCTGGTTCGCGAGCACGCGCCCCAGGCTCGGTGGGTGCGCTTCGTCACGCGCTGGAGTCTGCACACGTGGCGCGCACCGCGGCGCACGTAGCAGCGCGAGTCGAGCGCTGCCGTGGTAGCTTCGAGACGACCCTGCTTCCCGCAGAGGCCGTCCCTTCCCACGGGCCCTGGATCCGCAGCGATGCACACCGTTCGCCTGCTCGTCTTCGCCGCAGCTTTCTGGCTGTTCGCGTTGCTCGCACCGCTTGCCTCGGCGCGCGATGCGCGCGCCGAATACCAGACCAAGCTCGAGGCGCTCGAGCTCGAAAGCGCGCAACGCCACGTCGACGTGGGACTGTGGTGCCGCGAGCGCGGATTCACGCAAGCGGCGCGAGAGCACTTCCTGAAAGCGGTGGAGTTGTCGCGCGGCCGTCACGCGCACGCCAGCAGCATCAAGTCGCTCATGGAGCGCCTCGGCGAGGACTTCTGGAAGAAACAAGTCGAACTGACCGACGCGCGGCGCAAGCCCTACGACAAGCAGGTCGAAAAGCTCGAGCGCGAAAACGCGCAGGCGCGTTTCCAGCTTGCGAGCTGGGCGAACGAGCGCGGGCTCGAGAACGAGGCCTTGGCGGCCTTTCGAGCGTTGCTCGATCCCGACGCGCCGCTCGTCGTCAACGCCAAGGGCCAGATCCAGGCGAGCGCGGGCCAGATTCCGCCCGCGTGCAGCGCGAAGCTCCTCGCCGAAGCGATCTCCATCAACGGCAAGCCGCACGTGCGGCACGGAGTGCTCGCGCAGCTCGCGGGCGTCGAGGCGCTGTTCCAGGCGCGCAGCGAAGCGTTGGTGGTGCTGGCGACGGGTTCGCTCGATCAGGCCGAGGAGTTCCACCGCCTCGGATCCGCGTTGCTCCCGGCGCTCGAGAAGGAACTCGGCTTGCGTTTCGAGCGTCGGCTGACGTTGCTGCTGTTCGACTCGCGCGAAACGTACGAGCGTTACCTCGTCGAATCCGACCGGCAGCAGTACCGCAGCGCCGGCGGCTTCGCCGATCCCTCGCGCGCCGTGACGGTCGTGTGCACGGCGGACAAAAGCGCGCACGAAGCGCAGTCGCTCGCGCTGCACGAGCTCAGTCACCTCGCCGACGCCGCCGCGTTCCCGCAGGCGATGCCTCACTGGTTCCGCGAAGGCTTCGCCGAGCGCTTCGGCGGCGTCGGCACGTTTTCGTGGGACGGAGCGCGGCTCACGTTGCGCGGCGAGCTCGACTCCGAGCGGCTCGCGACGTTGCGCGGCAGCGGCAAGCCGTGGCCGATCGCCGAACTCGTGCGCATCGATCCGCTCTCGCTGTGGGGCAGCGACCGCGAACAGGCCAAGCGCTACTACGCGCAGGCTTGGGCGCTGTACCGGTGGCTCTCGAGCGAGGCGCCGAGCTCGCTGCGCGTGCGCTGGGATGCGTGGATCGCGTCGTGCAAGAGCGCCAAGCGCGGCTTTCCGCCGGGAACGGAACCCGTGCCCACGCCCGAGGAGCTGTTCCGCAAGCACTTCGACGGTGCGCTGGCGGAGATCGACGCGGGGCTCGTCGATTGGGTCGAGGTGCGTTGATCATGGCGCTGGAGCCCGTGCCCATCGCTGCGGCGCCGCGCGCGGACCAGTACGAAGTTGGCGTGGGGCGAAAGCTGTTCCTGTCGCTTGTCTCCAGTGTGCTCGGTGGTTCAGCCGCCGTTGGCGCAATCGTGGTCGACGCGCCCGGCGATGCCAGCGAGTGGTGGCGCGCGATACGCGTCATGACCTTGATCGTTGGCTTGCACGTCGGGCCGGCGTGGTTGTTCGCGGTCGCGCCGCTGGCTCTGATCCATTCGGCGGACTCGTCGCTGCTCCGCCCCGGTTGGGCGACCCTGTTCGGCGCAGCCTGCGGAGCGGCGCTGCTCTTGATCGCTCTGATTGGCTTCTGGGACCTGCCGCTCGACGCGGCGGCCCGCCCCCTGTTCATTGCGGCGGCCCTGTGCGGCGCGGTGACATGGGAGTCTTACGGATTCCTCCTGCGGCGGCACTCTCGCACCTCCTTGAACTCACGCTGCTCGGACTCATCGCCGTGACTTCGTGCGCGTTCGATCCGTCCGCACCGATGCAGCGATCGCTGCAGCCGCAACGAGTTCGCCAATCGCTCGAAGCAGCTTGCCAGTGCTGCGGCCGAGGTCCACATCGCATGGCGCAGCTCGCGGAACAACATGGCAGTGCGCTGAACGCGCCGATGCCGCAGCCTGGATTCGATCGTGGTCGCAGCTGAAGTTGTGCGGCGACAGAAAGTCAGAGCGGCGCTGCGACTGATCCTCTCGTTCGCGGCCAGCGCGGTCGGCGGACTTGCCGCCGTCGTGGTGTTCGTTGTCGGAATGGGCGACGAGTTGGGCTACGACCTGATCCCTGGCCTCTGGCTAGTGTCGCTCGCGGTGGGGTTCAACGTCGGCCCAGCATGGATGCTCGTCGTCGCGCCGCTCGCACTCGGGTTGTCACCGGACTCGCCCCTGCTGCGGCGTGGCTGGGCGGCGCTGTTCGGCGCGTCCTGCGGTGTCGTGCTTGTGTGCATCGCGTTGCGCTTCGTTTGGGACGTGCCGCGTGATGCCTCGGATGCCCCAGCGGTGTTGGCGGCGTGTGCGTGTGGCGCCGTGACGTGTGAGTTGTACGGATTCCTGCTGCGGCGTGAGTCCGGTGATGCGCCGCCCGCAGAACCTTCCGATTCAACGTCGTGACTGCGCGCGTTTGCTCTCCGGACGGGCGAACGCAGCGATCGCTGCAGTAGCGGCAAGTTTATGGAGCGCTTGCCACGGCTTGCCCGCGCTGCGGCCGAGGTCCGAGAGGCAGGTGTTCAGTGGCGTTGCGCCGAGCACCGCCTCCGCCGCGCGCGCCACGCCGTCGCGCTCGTACCACACAACCTCCCAGCCGAGTTCCTCGGCCGCGGACGCGAGCGCGCGCCGGTACATCACGGAGTCCGCGTAGGTCTGGACGCGCGCGTCGGCGATCGCGGCTTCGACCGATGCGGGCACGGGTTGGCACTGGCGCAGTGCGATGCGTGCGACGCCGCCGGGCGCGAGCTTGTCGAGTTCGGTGAGCTGATGTCGCGCGCGTCGTTCGGCGCAAGCGCGCACACGTTCGACAAGTTCGAGCGCTTCCGCGAGCGTGACCGATCGCGCCCAGGGCGACTGGAGATATCGGCCCATGGCCCACGAGCCTTCGTGGTGGTGCGGGTGCGAGGACAGTCCGGCGTCGACGAGTTCGATGGTGCGGCGCTCGAGCAGCTCACGCGGGCTCGCGAGCGTGACGAGCACGGCGGAGCTTCCCGTCTCTGCGGCGCCGACCACGCACGTCCTGGCGCGCTCCTCTCGATTGTTTGCGGTCATCTTGCAGCCCAATCGCGCGGACTATCGCGTTGCTCCGGGACGTTCGGCCAACCACTCCCACACCGTTCCGTCCTCGGGGTGTTCGAGCGTCGCGACGTGCCGAAATCCGAGCTTTTCGAGCACCCGGTGCGACGCGTTGCGCTCCGGCAGCGTCTGGGCGGCGACGGCGATGTTCGCGTCGCGCGCGACGGAAAGCTCGACGAGCGCTTTCGCCATCGCCGTGGCGATCCCACGCCGTTCGAAATCGGGAAACGTGAAGTACGCGAGTTCCACACGGCCGTCGCGCGGCGTTGACTTGAACCCGCAGGTGCCGACGGGTTGTTCGTCCTGCAACGCGATGTATCCGATCCACGGCGGTTGGAAGCCTTCGCGTGCGTACAGCGCGACCGTTGCTTCGATCACCGCGCTGAGCAGTTCGGAGCGTGCTCCATTCGCGACGCGGATGGAGCCATCGCGCGCGATGGGCGTGAGTGTGATCTCGATCGTTCGACTCATCGCGCAAGCACCACGTTCAGGCCTTCAGTTTGCCCGCCAAGCGCGTCGCGAGCCAAGCCATCGGGATGTACGCGACGACGAGATCGATGGCGATGAACCACGCCGGCGCCGGGATCATCACGCACGCGGCGATGCCTCCGCACAGGAACACCGCGCCGGCGATGTAAGCCACCTTCGACTTGCCCGTCGCGGCGATGACATGCGCGGCCAGCGCGCCCGACAGTGTCCCGAGCGCGTGCGCGAGGAACGGCAACACGAAGTGCTTGGGCTCGAACAGGTGCATCGACTGCGCCACGCTCTCGGCATCGTTCATGTCCACGCCAGCCGGCGGCGGGATGAGCCTCGAACAGGTTGCGACGAATGCAGCGTTCACGAGGACGCCGACAATCACGCCTGCGAGGACGGCGAGCACGTTGCGGACGGTGGGGGACATGGATTGGAGGCTAACCGACCGACGTCGACCTGCATCGTTTTGGCGGAGCGGGTTGCGCTGCATGTGCGGGCTGGAGAGCATGAATCACGTGCGCTTCCCCGTTGATTCCGGGTTCATCGAGCAGGCCGAATCGAAGCTCGGTGTTCGTTTTCCCGAGCCGTACCGCCGGAGATTGCTCCGCCGCAACGGCGGTCAACTCGCGGTTGCGACCGATGAGATCTTCCAGCTCGCTCCGGTGCGCGACGACAGCAACGTCGAGCGCCTCAGGCGGACATGGGACGACGTGGTTAGGCAGACGGACGAGGCGCGCACTTGGCCTCGCTTTCCCGCGAACGCTGTCGTGATCGGGCAGGACGGCTGCGGCAATCTTCTTGTGCTGCTGCCTGATGGCTCCGGGGCGTGCGGGGTTGCTGTGTGGAATCACGAGACCGGGCGCATCGACGCCATGCCGCACGACATCTTCGATGGCAACGGCGTGGACTGATGCTGCCCTCGCGAGAGCGCGCCTCACGAGCTAGGCTGGCCGCGTGGCGTCGGGGAGGGTTTTGAAGTGCGTGCTGCACAATTTCCTCGGCACGTTCGCGAGTCGGCACTCCGACTTCCGCGGCTACTGGCTGTTTGGGCAACTCCCCGCCGAACTCGATCGATGGGATGTGGATCTACGCGGAGCCGCGACGGCGGGGGACGAACCACTGGACTTTGCGACGCGTCTGGCGATCCGTCGGTTCGAGGAGCAACTCGCTAAGGCGCGACTCGACCGGTCGGTTGTGCGCGAGGCAGTCCTGTCGTGCGTTCGCGTCGAGCCCGCACTCGGTGTGCAAGCGGGCTACGAGACGCAAGGTCACCGCGTGGAACTCCGCGTGCGAGTTGTTACGGACCGCGGCCGTGTCGTCGAGCACCACCACACGACGTTCGTCGCCCCACACGATCCAAGTCGAGAGCGTCGACGGCACGCATAGCTCGACGTGCGTAGCGAGTCGGCGTGGGCAACCATCACGAACTACCCGCAGCGTGGGGCTAGCGCACGCAGGCCGTGCGCGGGCGCCGCTGGCCGAGCACTTCGACTACCACCGCAGGCACGTATTTGTGGCGTGATCGAGGCGCTGCGGCGCCAGCGAGGCGCCATACCGGTGATTTCCTGCGCCATGGCCAAGCGCATGCCTGCGACGTTCCCGGCCGCGGCCCGGCGAGTCGCCGCGCTCGGCTAGAGCTTGCGCGTGGCCCGCCGCCGGCGTCGGCTCACGCGTGTCGTACTGTGCCGGAGCAATTTGTCTCGCGCGTCCGGTGCGCTCTGCGCACCGGACGCGCGGGACAAATTGCTCCGGCACAGTACGACTGCATATGCTCGTGGCGGCCGGACGAGCGGTTGGTGTGGGC
>JAEUHY010000036.1 GCA_016795325.1 Planctomycetota bacterium | reverse complement strand
TGATCGTACGGTGCCAGAGCAATTTGTCTCACGCCTCCGGCGCGCAACGCGCGCCGGAGGCGTGAGACAAATTGCTCTGGCACCGTACGATCAACCGCAGAGCACGAGGCGAATGTGCGCGGGCAAACGCTTGGCGAGCCCGTTCACGACGTGCCCGCGGATCAGGTGGTACACCGAACTGCGCTGCGTCACGCCGACCATCACCGCGTCGACGCCCAGCGCTTCGGCGGCGCGCACCATGCCTTCGACCGCGTTGTACGACACGGTCCAGATCGGGATGAGCTGCATCCCTTGGCGCTCAGCCTTGAGCGCCGCGTCGAGCAGCGGCTTGAAGGCATCCTTGTTCTCCGGCGAATCGAGGTCCGAGCTGCGCACGAACAGCCCCGTGCGTTCTTCGATGTACAGCGCGTAGACCGTCGTGCCGCCCAGGCCCTTCTCGCGCAGGATCGCCTCCTGGACGAGGCTGTCGTTGGCGGTGCGCAGCCCCAGCAGCGTGTGCGACGGATAGAGCTGCGTGAGCGCGACGGCCTGCGCCAAGCTCAGCACCTCGCGCGACTTCGACTCGAGTTCGCTCTCCGACTCGGCGATCGCCTCGCGCGCGCGCCGCGCGATGGCAGGCGCGCCGTAGAGCATGTCGGTGAACCACTTCTGCTGCGTGCCGATTGCGACGATCAAACCCAGCCCGAGCATCACGCCGCCGAAGATGGTGGCGTCGTGCTTCACGAGCAGATTGGTCGCCCATGCGACCATGACCATGACCGTCGTGAGCACGCCCAACCAGAAGAGCCCGCCGCGCTGACGTTCGCGCCAGCGGATGACGTCGAGTCCGAGCGATGAGAGCACGAACGCGCCGAGCAGTCCGAAAGCGTAGAGCTCCCCGAGCGCCGCGAGGTCGCCGCTCGTCATGAGGATCACCGCGGCCGGGAAGAGCGTCGCGATCAGGATGGCGAGGTGCGGCGTGTTGAAGCGATGGTTCCGCACCAGCAGCAACTCGGGCATGAAGTGCGAGTTGGCCAGGGCGAGGAACACGTGGTAAGTGCCGATGATCGCCGTGTTCGCCGCGAACAGCAGCAGCGAGGACGCAGTCGCGACGACAGCCACCTTGACCGGATACCCGCCGCCGAGCGCCGCCAGCTCGGAGATGAAGCGCTCCTGGGCGGCTGAGTCGGCCTTGGTCGCCGGGTCGAGCAGTGCGACGCTGAACAACGTGAGCACCGGCGAGGTGATCAGCATCGTCCCGATCACCACCCACATCCCGCGGCCCGCCGTGCGTTTGATCGGCAGGTGCATCGCAGGGCTGAGTTGGCTGATGCTCTCCAGCCCCGAGAACGCGAGCCACGCACCCGCGTAGCCGATCAGCATCTCCTTGCCGCCGAGTTCGCGTTGCTCGGTCAGCACGTTCCAGATCGACTGCCAGCCTTCCGCGCCCGTGTTCAGCAGCGTGACGCCGATGACGATCAGGTTGACGATCATCGCAGCGAACGCCATCACCAGCGAGATCATCGCGCTCTCACGGATGCCGATGACGTTGATCGCACCCAGCAGGATCAGGGCGGCGATGGCGATCGAAACCTTGTGCTCGTCGAAGAACGGCACCACCGAGCCGATGTAGCTGACCCCGCTGACCGACGAGATTGCAGAGGTCAGGAAATAGTCGATGCAGATCAGCAAGCCGCCGACGAGGCCCCAACGTGGGTTGAAGGCCGCCGCTGCGACCGTGACGACGCCTCCTCCCTCGGGATTGCGCCAGCAGATCTCGACGTACTTCAGCGCCAGCAGCACGAACCCGACCATCGTCGAGAGCACGAAGAGCGGCGCGGCGTCGCGGGCCTGTTGGTACAGAATCCCCGGGACGTAATAGACGCTCGTCCCGATGTCGCAGAACACGACCGCCCACACCAGCAGCGGCGAGAGCTGGCGCAGCGATGTCTCGAGCGCCTTGGGCTCGTGAGCTGGCGTGGCGGTGCTCATAACGACGCCCCGGGCCCGCGGCGTGCGCCGCGAACCCGAGGCGAGACTTTTCTCAGCGGAAGAACACCGCGGTCATGATCCCGAAGATCGGCAGCAGGATGCAGATCGAGTACAGCATGTACCCGAAGAAGCTCGGCATCTTGACCTGGTTCTCCTCGGCGATGGCCTTGACCATGAAGTTGGGGCCGTTGCCGATGTAGGTGTTCGCGCCCATGAGCACGGCGCCGCACGAGATCGCCTCCATCAAGCGTACGGCGATGTCGCCCTTCTGCAGCAGCTCGCCCAAGTACTGCGGGCCGTCGACGGACACGCCGTTCATGCCCGCGGCGGTCGCCGCGAAGGTCAGGTAGGTCGGCGCGTTGTCGAGGAAGCTCGACAGGCCGCCCGTGCCCCAGAAGAACTGCCACGGCTCGGTCATGCCGAATTTCATGCCCGCGACCTCGCGCGCGCCCTGGCCCCAGGCGTTGAGGATCTGCAGCGCCGGCGCCATGCAGATGAAGATGCCGATGAACAGCACCGCGACTTCGACGATCGGGGCCCACGAGAAGCGGTTGCGCTCGCGGTTGTCCTTGTTCGTCGTGAACCAGGCCAGCACGGCCACGAGCGCCATCAGCCCTTCGGACAGGCCCATCGGCCAAGCCTCGCCGCCGGTGAACATGCGGCTGCCGGAGGCGTAGATGATGAACACGATCCCGATCAGCCACAGGAAGTTGAGCGCGCCGTCGATGCCGAACGGCTCGTGCTTCATGACCTCCTCGAGCTGCGAACCCGGGCGGGCCTTCTCTTCGTTGTTCAGCGCGCGCTGGTCCCAGATGTTGAACAGCACCAGCAGCACGCCGTTGACCAGCAACCACTCCTTCCACAGGCGCAGCGTCCATTCGAAGGGCACGCCCTTGAGGAAGCCCAGGTACAGCGGCGGGTCGCCCAGCGGCGTGAGCAATCCGCCGCAGTTCGACACGATGAAGATGAAGAAGACGACGATGTGGACCTTGTTCTGGCGCGGCGCGTTGGCGCGCAGCAGCGGGCGGATCAGCAGCACCGAAGCGCCGGTCGTCCCGATGATGCTCGCGATCCCCGCCCCGATGGCCAGGATGCCGGTGTTGACCAGCGGCGTGCCTGCCAGCGACCCGCGGATGTAGATGCCGCCGGTGATGATGAACAGCGAGCCGAGCAGGCAGATGAACGAAACGTACTCGTGGATGTGGTGGCCGAGCACCGTCGCGCCATCGCCGCCGTACGTCATCAGCATGTAGCCGGCGGTCGGGACCGCGAACAGCGCCGAGATGATCGCGCGGTTCTTGTTGTGCTCCCACCAGTGCCCGGCGACGAGCGGCAGGATGGCGATGCACAAGAGGATCCCCGCGAAGGGGATCAGGCTCCACAGCGGCATGTCGACGCCCATGGCGCCGCCAGACGGTGTAGAGGCCAGGGCGGGCACGCCCAGCAGTGCGAGGGCGGCGAGCAGCGTGGAAGCGCGGCGCGCCAGGAAAGCTCCGGTCATCGAGGGGACTCCAGGCGGGGGATGGAGGGGCGGTGAGTGCCGCGGCGCCGCTGGGGGGGGGACGGGCCGGCGCGAAGACGTTCGGCGCGCGAGTCTGGAGGTTGGTGCGGACGGCTTCAAGGAAGCCGGGTTCGCGCCAGCGCGCGCCGAGAGCATCGACCGCGCGGCCCGTTCACGTGACCGCGAAGCCGAGCTCGGCCGTCGCGCTCCCCGCGGCGGCGCGCACCACGCGCCAGATGTTGCGCGCGTCGTCGAGCCCGCGATGGTGCTGGCCCGTGAACTCAAGTCCTGATTTGACAACGGCTTGCGACAGTCCGCAGGGCTTGGATCCGCGCTTGGCGGCCCACCAGTGCTTGAGGTTCAGGTGCTCGTCCCCGAACGGGTACGCGAGCGCATGCCGGGCGCAGTCGGTCTCGAACTGGCGGCGGTCGTAGCGGCCCCAGGACGCGAAGCGCACGCCCTCCAGCGCTCCGATCCATTCGAGGAAGCTCGGGAACACCCGTTCGAACCCCGGCGCGGCGTCGACGTCGGCCTGGCGGATCCCGGTCAGCTCGCGGCAGAACGCGCTGAGCTCCGGCCGCTCGCGCGGACGCACGAAGGCCTGGAACTCCCGCGGCGGGGCGTCGGGCGCGGCGAGCTCGACCAGCAGCGCCCCGATCTCGATCGTTTCCATGTCCTCGGCGCGGTGCACGCGCCGCTCCCAGCAGGTCGCTTCCAAGTCGACGACCAGCAGCTTGTGCGCCGGAGGACGGGCGGGGACTTCGTTCATGCTCGCGCAGCTCGCTCCAAGGGTCCTTCGACGCGGAACCCGCCCGGGCGGCGCCGGCTCGTCGTCGCGAGAGCCGACGCGACCGGATCAGCATCCGCGCGCGAAGCACGTTTCCACCGGACTGCCAGAGCGCGCAGGGTAGCCGTCGCGCCGCTGGCTATCTTCCCCCGCGCATGAGCTCGCCGAGGTTCCGCTGGTGGCGCGCCGCCCTGTGGGTCGTCGCCCTCAGCGGCGTGGCCGTCCTCGCCGTGCGCGCCCTCGTCGGCGACGTCTACTACGTCGACAGCCGTTCGATGGCGCCGACGCTGCACGGCGCCGCGCGCGGTGGCGAGTACGTGTTCGTGCGCTTCGACCGCGAGAGCCCGCTCGAGCGCTTCGACCTGGTTGTCGTGCAACGCCCGGGCGACGATCGGCCGCTGGTCAAACGCGTCGTCGCGCTGGGCGGCGAGACCGTGCAGCTCGCCGGCGGCGACCTGCTCCTCGACGGTCGCATCCTGCCGCCCGACGCGCCGCGCGCTCCGTGGATCGAGCTGTTCGACTCGCGCCGCGACGCGTTCGAGCAGCACTTCAGCACCGCGCGTTTCCCCGCGCCTTGGTCGCAGAGCTCCGCGGGCCAGCTCGTCGACGTGCAGGGCGCGCGCGCCGCCGAGGCCGAGTACAAACGCGGCGCGCTCGACGAATTCCGCGAGCCCTCGGGCGAACGCGGCGGCGGCCGTCGCCACGTGTCCGATCTCGCGCTCGAGCTCGAGCTGCGCACCGAGGGCGTATGGCGCGCGTTGCGCCTGCGCCTGAGCGAAGAAGGCGATCGTTTCGATCTCGTGCTCGAACCAGCGGCGCAGCTCGGTCGCGTGCGCGCGCGCATCGAACGGCGCGTCGTCGCGCGGCTCAGTTTCGAGGTCCTGGTCGAGCGCGAGCTCGACTTCGACCTGGCGGCGCCGCATCGCCTGAGCTTCTCGAACATCGACAACCGGCTGCGCTTCGATCTCGACGACGAGCGCGGCGCGCTCGCCTTCGACTACGCCGAGAACACGCCGATGTCGGGCCAGGAGAGCGGCTTCCAACACCAGCTCCCGCGCGCGGCCTTCGGCGGCGAGAACCTGCGCGCGCAGATCACGCGCGTGCGGCTGTTCCGCGATCTCTCGTGGGCCGACCTCGGCCGCTTCGCGGTGAACGGCCCGCTCGTGCTCGCGCCCGAGGAGCTGTTCCTGCTCGGCGACAACTCGAGCGAGAGCCTCGACAGCCGCGAGTGGGGCCCCGCCCGACAAAGTTGGCGCGTCGGCAAGCCGCTCGCCGTCGTCTGGCCGCCCTCGCGCTGGCGCTGGCTCGAAGCGCGCGCGCCCTGACGCCTGACGCGAACGCTCAGCGCGACGACGAACTCGCGGCCGCACGAGCTCGAGGAGCGTGAGTTGCGCTGCGGGAGCGGAGGTTGCGGGTCTGCGGCGCGCTGCGTAGGGTCCGGCCGCATGTCGAACCAACCCAGCGAGCACCCTCCCGGCGAGCTGTCGCGTTCGCTCGGCACGTTCTCCGCCATCTCGATCACGGTCGGCGCCGTGATCGGCTCCGGGATCTTCTTCAAGGCGCTCGATGTCGCGCAGGCCCTTCCGAGCATCGGCTGGATCTTCGCCGTGTGGATCGCGCTGGGCGTCGTGTGTTTGTTCGGCGCCTTCGCGTACGCCGAGCTCGGCGCCATGTTGCCCGAGGCCGGCGGCATGTACTCGTTCCTGCGCGCGTCGTGGGGGCCCTTCCCGGCCTTCCTCTACGGCTGGACGTTCTTCTTCGCGATCAACACCGGCACGCTGGCCGCGTTGGCGGCGATCTTCGCGGAGAATCTCGCTGATTTCCTCGGGCTTTCCGCGCAGGCGCAGACCTGGCTGTCGATCGCGATGATCGTCGCGCTCGCGGTCGTCAACCACCTCGGCGTGGGCGTCGGCGCGTTGCTCCAGAATCTGTCGACGACAGCCAAAGTCGTCGCGCTGCTCGCGATCGTGATCGCGGGCGCGTTCGTGCCCGGGACGGAGACGACGCCGCAAGCGTTGGCCGCGGCGCCGAGCGTCGAGCTCACGCTCGGCGGCATCGTCGCGGCGTCGGTGGCGATCTTCTGGGCCTACGAAGGCTGGTACCAGCTGCCCTTCAACGCCTCCGAGTTGAAGAACCCCGCGCGCGACTTGCCGCGCGGCCTGATCGGCGGCGTGGCGATTCTGATCGTGCTGTACTTGCTCGTGAACGCGATCTACCTGCGCGTCGTGCCGCTCGAAGAGATGCGCACGCTCGAGCGCGCCGACGTGCCGCTGTCGGTGATCGCGCGTTCGTTCGGAGAGCGCTGGACCGGCTGGCTCGCGGTGCTGATCTCGATCTCCGTGCTCGGCGCGGCCAATCCCAACCTGCTCTCGTCGCCGCGGGGCTTCTACGCGATGGCGAAGGACGGGCTCATGCCGCGCGTGTTGATGCACGTCGACAAGCGCTTTGCAACGCCGACGGTCGCGATCTGGAGCCAGGCGCTGTGGGCCGTCGCACTGATCCTGTTCTTCGAGGGCTTCAAGGAGCTCACCGACTACGTGGTGTTCGCCTCGCTCGTGTTCTACGCCCTCACGGTCGGCGCGGTGTACGTGCTGCGGCGTCGCGCGCCGAACGCGCCGCGTCCGTACAGATGCACGGGCTATCCGTGGACGCCGCTGGTGTTCATCGCCGTCGTGCTGTTCGTCGACGCGCAGACCTTCCTCGACCCGACCTTGCGCCGCCAATCGCTCTACGGCTTGGCGATCATCGCGGCCGGCGTGCCGGTGTACGCGCTGTTCCTGCGCGGTCGCGCGAACGCAAATCCGCCGCCCACTTCGGCGTGAGCAACGCGCGCGCGTGCGTTCGCCGAGCGCGCGAAGCTCACGGTGCGACGACGAACTCGAGCGCGTTCGACAAGGTCGTGCCCTTCGGCGCCGGCGGATCGCGGAACCAGGCCTGGGAGTTGACGGTTTCGCCGCCGGTGAACGGCGTGCCCAGTGCGGTGGGGTTCGCGCTCAGGAACGCGTTCCAATCGACGTTGAGTGCGCCGTTGCACTGTCCGACAGCGCCTTGAGAGCTCTGCGTGCCAAAGCGCCGCGTCGGAGACTTCACGCACAGGAAGCTCGAGCTTCCCGGCGCCCAGATCTGCGCGAGTGGCCCCGAAACGCCGTAGAAGAACAGTCCCTGGCGTCCGCCTTCGACGGTCGCAACAGTCAACGTGAAGCCCGTGGTCGCGCTGCCGCTGGCGGTTCCGCTCGCGCTCATCGCCGCGACGCAGCCGAGCGTCGAAGTTCCGGCGGTGCAGTACGGCTTGGGCGCGGGTGCGCCGGCGCAGCCCCACTCGGCGAGGAACGGCGACGGACTGCCGTCGAAGCTCTGGAAAGGTCCGCCGACGATCAACGTATCGCCGTAGTAGCGCCGGAAGCGGCTTAGCGCTCGCACTCCGAAGTTCGCTCCCTGGCCGACGGCGCTCCAAGCCGTCCCGTTCCATTTCGCGACGCCCATCGCAGGCACGGTTCCGGCGGTGGAGAAGTCGCCGCCTGCGTACAGCGCTTCACCGTCGCCCGCATCTACGGTCGCCAGGGCGTACACGATGTTGCCCACACCGTTGCCGACGGAGCTCCAACTCGCACCGTCCCACTTTGCGATGCGGTTCATGCCCTGCCCGCCCGCAGAGAACAGGATTCCGGCCGCGTACAGCTCGTCGCCGCCGCCGTCGTTGAACACAGCCAGCGCGTAGACCCAGTCGCCGATGCCGGCGCCCAGGGCGCTCCAACTCGATCCGTTCCAGCGTGCGATGCGACTGGCGCTGACCCCGCCCGCGCTCGAGAAGTTACCGGCGACGTACAGATCCGCGCCGCCGCCGTCGTCGAACACCGCCATGGCGCGGATCTGGCCGCTCACGCCCGTGCCCAGAGAGCTCCAGCTCGTTCCGTCCCAGCGCGCGATGCGACTCGCGCTGATTCCGCCCGCGGTCGTGAAGCTCCCGCCGACGTACAGGTCCTCGCCGCCGCCGTCGTCGAAGGTCGTCAGCGCGTGCGCTGTCGAGTTGAGACCCGCGCCGACCGCGCTCCAACTCGCGCCGTTCCAGCGGGCGATGTTGGCCGCGCTCGCGCCGCCAGCGCTCGCGAAGGAGCCCGTCGCGTAGAGCTGAGGCCCTGGACCCGCATCGAAGCTCGCCAGCGCGTTCACGGTCCCGGGGATGCCGCTGCCGAGCGCATGGAAGCGCGCGCCGTCCCACTTCGTGATGCGGAACGCCGACGCGCCGCCCGCGCGCGTGAACGGTCCAGCGACGTACAACGCATTGCCGCCGCCATCGTCGTGCTCGCAGGTCGCGAGCACCGCGCCGTCGAGCGCGTTTCCGAGCGGATTCCAATCGCTCCCGGTCCAGCGTGCGATGCGCAGTGCGGGGTAACCCCCGGCTTCTGCGAACAAACCAGCTGCGTGAAGCTGCGGTCCGTAACCTTCGTCGTGAACCACGAGTGAGTTCACCCAGAACTCCATGCCCGCGCCGAGCGGGCTCCAGCTCGCGCCGTTCCACTGCGCGATGTACGAACACACCTGTCCGCCGGCGCTGAAGAACTCGCCGCCGACGTACAGGCGCTCGCCCGCGCCGAAGTCGTGCACGAGCAAAGCGCGGCCGGGGTCGCTCAGGCCCGAGCCGAGCGCGGACCACGCGCCGTTCGCGCGCGTCCACTTGGCGATCTTGTTCGCGGGCAGTGCTCCGGCGCTGGTCAGAATCCCAGTGGCGTAAATGTCGCCGGCAGGGTTGCTCGCGAGCGCATAGACAGCGCCAACGGTCCCGCCGCCGATCGCCTCCCAGAAGACACCGTTCCAACGCGCGACAGAACCAACCGGGACCGCGCCAGAGTGCGTGAACTGACCTCCCGCGTGCAGGGTCGGGCCGCTCAGTCCGTTGGAGACATGCAAGGCGCGGACGCGCGCGTTCAGGCCGTTGCCGAGCGTGGTCCAGCTCGCGCCGTCCCAGCGCGCGACGTTGGACGCGCTAGTCGAGCCCGAGAGGATGAACTCGCCGCCGACGACGAGCTGGCCGTTGTGCGACGCGATTGCGTAACCGTCGCCGAGGATGCCGGAGCCGAAGTTCGACCAGTTCGTTCCGTCCCAGCGTGCGACGCCGTCCACACTCGACCCTCCGGCCAACGCAAACTGGCCCGTGACGCACAGCGCCGGCCCAGTTCCATCGTCGTGCACGACCATCGCCAGCACGCGACCTTCGGGGCCGCCGGGAATCGACTCCCAGCGCGCACCGGTCCATTTCACGACGTAAGTCGGCTGGCCGCCCGGAGTGAGGATGAACAGTCCCCCGGCGTAGAGCGCGGGCCCGCCTCCGTCGTCGAACACTGCGACGCACTCGAGCTCGAGGAAGTAACCCGAGTCGCGGACGAACGTGTCTGCGAAGTCCGGTGAGCACGCCGGCGCGGAACTCTGCGCCTCCGCGCGCGCCGCAAAGATCCAAAGCAAAACGAGGCCGAAGTGAAGGAAGCGAGCGCGAAGCGTCATGGGCGAGACTCTGCGAGGAGTTCGAGGGGAGCGGCGAATCAGGGCGGCAGTCGACGGGCAAGGTCGACGCGCCAGCAGGCCTCAAGGCTCGCCGCGCGGCCGCTGCACCGCACCGTAGCAGACGCCGCAGACGGGCCAAGCTTGCAGCAGAATTCGCGCGAGCGCGTAGCATCGCAACGTCCCCACGTTCCGGAGGAGTCCATGAACGCTGTCCGCCTTGCGTCGCTGTCCGTGTTCGCTGTCGCCCTCGGCGCCGCTCCGTGCGCTGCTCAATCGACTCTCGCGTGGTCGCGTCTCCACGACGCCGCCGCTGGACAAGCCGACTACGGCCGCGCGTGCGCCGCCGATGAGCAAGACAACTTGCTCGTGGTCGCGAAGTCGTACAACCCGACCTTCGGCGTGCCGCCCATGCCGCCGACGGCGGACATCGAGCTAGTGAAGTGGTCGCCGGCCGGCGTGAAGTTGTGGTCGGTGCGCCGCGACGTGTTCGGCAACGACGACACGCCGCTGGATGTGCTGTGCGCGCCGGGCGGCGACGTGTACGTGTGCGGCTACGGTTGGAACGGGAACAGCGTGCAGATCGTGCTGCTCAAGTACGACGCGAACGGCGCGTTCCAATGGCAACGCAGCCATCAAGGACCCGGAACGTTGTCGGCGTTCGGACGCGGCGTCGCGCTCGACGGAGCGGGCAACGTGCTGCTGTGCGGACATGAATCGAGCCTCGCGAGCGGCTCGAACGCGCTCGTGCAGTGCTACTCGCCCGCGGGAGTGCTCTTGTGGAGCACCGGCTTCGACGGCGGCGCGAACGGCGACGATTCGTGCTACGCGCTGAGCGTGCTGCCCAGCGGCGAGATCCTCGGCTGCGGGCAGTTCACGGGCGTGAGCGGCGGCGCCAACGTGGGCGTCGTGCGTTTGTCCTCGAGCGGCCAAGTGCTCGCGCAGCGCAACGACGACGGCGGCGGCGCGCTGTCCGACGGCGCGGCCGTGTTGTGCCGGATCGACGCGCAGCGTTTCGCCGTTGCGGGTTGGCGCACGGGCGCGAGCTCGGGCGAGGACTGGCTCGTCGCCGTGCACGATGTGCAGACACTCGCGCCGCTGTGGACGCGCACGTTCGGCGGCACGTCGAACGCCGGCGAGCGCGCGCGCGGAGTGCACGCCGACGCGCGCGGCGCGTTGTGGGTGATGGGGCCGGCGACCAACGTCGGCAGCGGCATCGACACGCACGTGCGGCGCTACGACTTCGTCGGCAACGTGTTGTCCTTCGACGGCTGGAATGGCGCCGCTGGGCTCGACGATCCGCCGTTCAAGTTGCTCGCGGGCAGCGCGGGGCAGCTCTACGTCGCGGGGTATTCGCAGCTGGGAGCGTCGCCGACCTCGACCTACGCCATGAGCGTGCTCTCGTACGACGAAACGGGCGCGCGCAACTGGGCCGCGACGTACACGACTCCCGGTGCGAGCGACGCGCGCATCTTCGAGGCCGCGCTCACGCCGCAGGGCGCGCTCGTCGCCGGCGGCTACAGCTCGGACGGCGCCGTCGGCGGGTTCGATGTGCTCGGCATGCGCGTCGACCTCGCCGCGTCGCCGCAGGCCTACTGCACGGCCAAGGTCAACACGCTCGGCTGCACGCCGACGTTCAGCTTCGCCGGCCAGTCGAGCGCCGCGGCCACCTCGGGCTTCACGACCTTCGTGCGCAACCTGCGCAACCAGAAGTCGGGCCTGTACTTCTACAGCCTGCTCGGCGCCGCGGCCGCGCCGTTCCAAGGTGGTTGGTACTGCGTGCAAACTCCCGTGCGCCGCGCGCCGCTCGGCAACACCGGCGGCACGCTGATCGCGTTCGACGACTGCACCGGCGTGCTCGCGCTCGACTGGAACGCCTTCGCGCACGGGCTCTCCGGCGCAGCGCCCGCGCCCGAGTTGCTCACGCCCGGTACGAGCATTTGGTGCCAGGCCTGGAGCCGCGACCCGGGCGCGAGTTTCCAGACCAACCTCAGCGCGGGTTTGTCGTTCCGCGTGTTGCCGTGAGCTGAGCGCGCGCCGGCTCGTCGAGCGCTGCGCGCGCGATCACCCGTCGTTCACGGCGCAAACTGCACCGCGAGCGCGTCGCTCGCGCCGAAGCCTTCGCCGTTGTTGTCCGGGTCGCGGAACCAGTACTGGAAGTTCCAGGTCGAGCCCGCGCTGATCGCGTGCTCGACTGCGCCGGGGTTGCTGAGGTCGAGCACGAGCCGCGCCTCGCCCCACGCATCGCTGGCGCTGAGCGGCGAAAGGCGCGCGGGGCCGCCGACGCACAGGACTCCGTCTCCGAACGGGGCCTGCGTCTGCGAAGCACCGAACACGAACAACCCCAGGCGCGACGGCGGCGCGTCGCGCGCGATGAGCTCGAAGTTCGCGAGGCCGACGTCGCTCGAGCCTGTCCACGCAAGCGTCGCACGCTCGCCCGACGAGTTGACGTTGCTCGTGCAGTACGAAGTCGGGAGCGGCGCGAGCGAGCGGTACAGCATGGTTGCGCCGGCCGCCGCCAAGTTGGTCTTGGCGCGTTGCGGGGCGCCGCCGATCAGGCCGCCGTCGAACAACGCGACGGTCGCGCCGTAACGATCGCCCGTGACCGGCGAGACGCAGCCGTACACGCCCTTGCGTTCCCACACTCCGTCCCAGCGCCGCGCGAAGAGTTGAACGCTGCCGCAAGCGCTCACGCCGGAGTTGTTGTCGAACGGCGCGCCGACCACGGCCACGTTGCCGCGCAACGCGACGGATGAGCCGAAGCGGGCGCCGACGGCGAGATCCGCAGGCTGGAGCCTGGCGACCTGCAGCCAAACGCCGTTCGCTTGGCGCTCGTGCACGTAAACCGCGCCCGTGTCGGAGAGCCCGCCGAAGTCGGCGCCCGGCGCGCCGACGAGCACGCGCTCACCCGAAATCGCGCTCGACCATCCGTAGGCATCGCCGACGTGCGAGTCGTTCGCCGTCAGCCATTCGCCAAAGGTCCACGACGTGCCGTCGAGCGCTTCTTGGATGTAGACGGTCCCGGCGCCGAGCTCGGTGGTCAGGGGTTGGCCCGGAGCTCCGGTGACGGTGAGGGGGCCATCGACTGCGATCGAGCGCCCGAACTGACTGCCGTTGATGGCGCTCATCGCCGGTGCGAGCTGCGCCCACAGGCCATTTTCCTGCAGGCGGAACGGACGCGTCAGCGGCGCGGCGTAGTTCGGCGCGCCCGCCCACAGCGTTCGGCCACGGATCGCGAGGCTCTCGCCGAGTCCTTCTCCTGGCGGCGCGAAACCCGAGAAACTCTGCAGGTGAATCCACGCGCCGCCGTTCCCGCGGCGGAAGTAGTGCAGCGTGTCTGCGCTCGCACCCGGCGAACTCACGATGAGTCTGTCGCGCTCGATCGCAACCGCGGTTCCGAAATGCGCGCCCGCCTCTGGCGTCGGCGCGGTGATCTGCACCGTGAGCGCCCAGTTGAGGTCGGGGTTGCGCTCGAGAATGCGCACCGATCCCGCGTCGACGAGCGCACCGACGTCGTCGTCCGGCGCTCCGATGGCGCCGAGTGACTCACCGATGGCCAGCGCGGCGCCGAAGTGATCGTGCGCGCTTGCGTCCGGGGCGTGTTGGTACAGACCGGCGTAGTTCTGGGCCTGCGCGAGGCCGACGAAGAACGGGCCGACAAACGCTGCGACGATGGAGTGGTGCTTCATGGCGAACCTGCGCCGGTGTGCGTGCGTGGCGAACCTTGTTGCCACGAACAGGCTCGCGCGCCGGCCGCGAGGCGCCGACGGGTCGATGTGGGTACTTCGCTGCCTGTGCGGTGAGTAGTGCCTGGCCGCTCGGCGCCGCTGTGCGCCAACGCGACGTCCCCGCGCTCGGGAACCGGCACGCGAGCTTCGCGGCCAATTCCCGCGCGGATCCGTCGTTCCGCGCGTCGCCGCGAACAGCGCACGCCCACGTCGCGCGACACAAGTCGGCGGCGTGGGCGTGCTCTCGAAGGAAGCGACCTCGACTAGAGGAAGTTGATGCGCAGTCCGTCCGTGGTGTTGGTCGGTCCGCTGCAGCTCGAAGTGCCGGTGGGGTCGCGGAACCAAGCCTGGAAGTACGTCGGGCTGCCGGGGCTCACGAGCGGCGCCACGGTGGGATGGGTCAAGTCCAGGCGGAGTTGGAGCGTGTTGGAGCTGCTGGTGAACTGCACTGGGCGGCGCACAACGGGCGGTGTGACGCACAGACGCCCGCAGCCGTTCAGGAATGCCACGTCCTGCTGACCCAGGCCGAGGAAGAACAGACCTTGGCGCTGCGTTGGCACGCCCGTGACGACGAGATAGACATCGTTGTCAGCCACGAACCGGCTTCCCAGTGCGCTGATGCGCGCCTCGGCGCCCGTAGAGTTTTGCGACGGCGTGCAGTAGCTGCTGCCGATGGACGGGATCGGCGTGGTCGTCGGGCAGTTGCCGACCACGCACGAGAGGGCGACGGTGATCGTGCCGACGTTGTTGTAGCCGGGGTCCTGGACAGAGATGTAGTAGCGACCATCTGCAGGCGGGTTGAACACGATCGGGGCCGTCGCGCATCCGCTCTGGCACTCCTGGAATGCGCGAATGACGCCAGCAGAGTCGATGATTTCGACGCGCACCCCGCAGCCCGGTGTCGATGACCCCGTCAGTTGGACGAGCGTGCCGGTGAACGCGTCGAATGCGAACCAGTCGATGTCGGACGCGTGCTCGAGCGTCGTGACCACGCTCGTGCCGTAGTCGATCGTCGGCACTTGCCCATCACGCGGGAGGCGCTCGAGGTTCAGCGCGTAGTTGCCTCCGTGGTTGTTCTGGAAGTCGAAGACCCGGATCGCGTACACGCCAGTCTCCGGCAGGGTCTCTTCCAAAGACGTCGAGCAGGTTGCGAAGAACGTTGGATTGCAGCCGGCGATCTTCAGAGGCGTCAGCGGATTGCTCGGCTGGAAAAGCTCCAACTGCGGGCCCCAAGTCGTGCTCGTGCCCGCAATGCCGATCCGCACGACATCGCCGGCAGTGCCGAAGAACTGGTACACGTCGACCTCGCCCACGTTGCTGATCGCGCACTTGGCGTGCTCGCCATAGCTGATCGGCGTGGTGATTCCGGTCGGCGCGCAAGGCACGGCGACTTCTTGGAGCGCGTGCGATGGACGTGAGCCCGCGAGCAGGGCTCCCGCGGTGATGAGAAGCGAGGACAGGAACGAACACTTCATGTCTAGGAGTCGTTTCTCCGCCCGAGGCGGTCTAGGGGAAGCCGACGCCGAGCTTTGGTTCAGCCTCGGGCGTGCTGGCGCAGACCAAGACGGCGGCAGGCCCCGCTTGTCACGCCAACTTGGCGCGACGGATCCGATGAAGTGCGTGTGGCGACGACAACGCTGCTCGCGCGGGCGACGCTCGCGCGTCGCGGCGGCCCCGATTCCCACGGATGGGGAGTCGACGCGTTGACTCGGCAGCCGCTCGCGCGCACGAGAGCGCGCGTGGGGTTCTCCCGGAACAGCGCACGCCCACGTCGCGCGACGCAAGTCGGCGGCGTGGGCGTGGAAGCGGCGCGCTGTCGCGCAGCCAGCCTCAGCGTTTGCGCACGTAGCGGATCGCGAGCATCTCCGTGCGCTCGCCGCCCGGTGCTTCGCCCAGGATCTGGAACTGCCGCTCGTCGTCGCTCACGACGCGCGTCACGTGCCATTCGACCTTGCCCGGCTTGCCGTCGGCGGGCGGCACGTCCATGCGCAGCGTGCGCGTCTTGGTGGCTTCGTCCCAGGTGCCTTCGGCGGAGAGCGGTTGCGGCGAAAGGCTGTAGATCCACAGCGCCGAGTACTTGCCGCGCGCGGGGTCCCAGGCTTCGAGCCCGCGGCCTTCGAACAACGCCGGGCCGAACTTGGCCTCGAGGTGCGAGACGATTCCGTGGCCGCCCGGACCGGCTTCGACCGACAACGTGCCGGGGTATTCCTTGCCGCCGGCGGTCACCGTTGCGGTCCACTCGCCGACTTCCGCGGCGAGGACGAGGGATTGCGGAGCGGGCGGCGCCTTGCGCGCGCCCGGGCCTTGCACGGCGAGGCCCCAAGTCGCGAGCGACAGCGTGGCGACCACGGACAAGGACAGAACGAGGAACTTCATGCGGGTTGTTTCGAGGGACGGAAGGTGGAGAGCGCGGCGCGCCGTTGCGTGACGTCTGCGACGCGGCCCAAATTCTGGCGGCCCGCATGGAAAAAGTCCGGCGGGAAGTTCCGGCCCTCGGGTTCGAACGGCGCAGCGCTGCAGGACGCGGCCAGCGCAGCACTTCCGCTCCGCGCTGCGACCGAGAGCGTATGGCCAACCCACGAGCGCACGGCGCAAATGCACTCGCCATGAACCTCAGCGCCGCTGCCTCCAACCAACTCGATCCCCGCCTGGTGCGCTACTTCTCCGACGTGCGCGAGGTCGCCGCGCAGTCTCTGTCGGAAGCCACCAAGTTGCGTCTGGTGCGCGAACTCGCCACGCAGCTCGTGCGCGAGCCGCTTGTGATCCCACGCGCGTTCCGTTGTGCTCCCGCCCGCGGCTATGGGCGCAACTTGCTTCATCTCGATCGCGATCAGCACTTCGTCGTGATCGCGATGATCTGGCCGCCGCACAGCGGGAGCGCGGCGCACGATCACGGCACGTGGGGCGTCGTCGCGGTCGCCGAAGGCGAGGTCGACGTCACCAACTTCGAGCGCGAAGACGACGGTCGCGATCCTTCGCGCGCGCGGCTGCGGGCTGCGTGCACGCTGCGCGCAACACCCGGCGCCGTGGCGACCGTCTTGCCGCCGCACGAGGACTTCCACAGCGTCTTCAACCCGTCCGACTCGCGCACCGCGGTCACGATCCACACCTACGGCCGCGAGCCGTTCGATTTCCAGCGCGTCGAGCTCGCGAGCGGCGCCGTCACGCTCGGCCGGCTCGCGTACGACAATTTGCGCTAGTGGCCTGCTTCCGAAGTCCGTCGCAGATGTCGATGGATTCGGCGCTCCTGGCAAGGCGCGAGGATTCCGGGCGACCTGAATAGGTCGCCGAACCGGAGCAACGCTGCCAGGGGCGGCGAGGCCATCTGGATCTGCGACGAAATTCGGAAGCAGGGCACTAGAGTTGAGAGGCAGTACGCGCCGCACAGGCGCGACGACGGCCAGGTCCGCTGCAGCCATCGAGCGCGTCAGCGCTTCCCGCCACGCGCGCAGATCCGAAGGCGCCGAGCCCGAACAACCCAGTGCGGTCGCACCGCACCGCAGAGAAGTATCGAAGTTCTCGCTCACCCCACTACGCTTGAGGTGATGAGTTCGACCCACGGTCCGGGAGGCGGCGCCGCGCAGTTCCTCACCACGCGCTGGAGTCTCGTCGCTTCGCTCGGTCAGTCGGACCCGCCGCGCGCGCGCGCCGCGCTCACCGAGCTGTGCGAGCGCTACTGGACGCCGCTCTACGCGTTCCTGCGGCGCCGCGGGCTCGACTCGCACGCGGCGGCCGACACGGTCCAGGGGTTCTTCGCGGAGCTCGTCGAGAAGCGCAACTTCGGCGAGCTCTCCGCCGACCGCGGCCGCTTTCGCTCGTTCCTCCTCGCTGCGCTTGTCCATCATCTCTCGCACGAGCGTGCGCGCGCGAACGCGCAGAAACGCGGGGGCGGTGCGCGCATCGTGTCGATCGACCCGCTCGACGCCGACGAGCGTCTGCAGATCCCCGTCAGCGGCGAAACTTCGCCCGAGCAGGCCTTCGAGCGCGAGTGGGCGCTGGCGTTGCTCGCGCGTGCGCTGGCCGCGGTGCGCGAGGACTACGAAGCGGACGGCCGCGGCGAACTGTTCGCGCTGCTGCGTCCGGCGCTGCAGGGCGGCGAGCTCTCCGACGTCGCCGGCATCGCGCTCGAGGCCGGCATGAGCGAAGGCGCGGTGCGCGTGGCGGCGACGCGGCTGCGCAAACGCTATCGCGAGGCGTTGCACGCGCTGATCCGCGACACGGTCGAGCACGAACACGAGGTCGAGTCCGAGATCGCCGACCTGTTCCGGGCGCTCGGCGGGCGCTAGTGGTTTGATTCGAAAGTCCGCCGCAGATGTCAGGTGGTTCGGCGCTCCCCGCAAGGCGCGAGGATTCCAGGCGACCTGAATAGGTCGCCGAACCGGAGCAACGCAGCGGGGGACGGCGAGGCGCCTGAGATGTGCGGCGAAATTGCGAATCAACCCACTCGTGGGCTGAAGCGCAGAAGTTCGCTGTAACGTTGCGCCGCGCATCGGCCTCTGGGGGCCACCAGAGAGCTGAACCATGCCCCACCCCAAAGCCTGCGAGCGCTGCGGCGCCACCTTCGAAAGTTCCCCGGCCCTGGACGGCCTGTGCGCCGCCTGCCTGTTCAAGGCGAGCCTCGAACCCGAGCTCGTCGTGACGCGCGGCTCGGAACGCCGCCCCGCGCCGGCGATCCCGTCGCTCGCTCCGCACTTCCCCGACCTCGAGATCCTCGAGCTGATCGGCCACGGCGGCATGGGCGCGGTGTACCGCGTGCGGCAGAAGAGCCTGGGCCGCGACGCCGCGCTCAAGGTGCTCGCGCTCGACTCCAGCAGCGACCCGGCCTTCGGCGAACGCTTCGAGCGCGAGTCGCGCCTGCTCGCGTCGCTCGCGCACCCCAACATCGTCTCGGTCTACAGTGCCGGTCGCGCCGGGCCGCACTGGTACCTGCTGATGGAGCTCGTCGAAGGCGCGAGCTTGCGCCAGATGATCGCCGCGCGCGAGCTCGATCCGCGTTCGGCGCTGGCGATCGTCGGTCAGGTGTGCGACGCGTTGCAGGCCGCCCACGACCGCGGCGTCGTGCACCGCGACATCAAGCCCGAGAACGTGATTGTCACGCGCCAGGGCACGGCCAAGATCCTCGACTTCGGCTTGGCGAAGCTCGTCGGCCAAGGGCCGCGCACCGCGAACACGCTGACCGAGACCGGGCAAGTGATGGGCACGGTGCGCTACATGGCGCCCGAGCAGTGGGACCGGCCGCTCTCGGTCGACCACCGCGCCGACATCTACTCACTCGGCGTCGTGATGTACGAGCTGCTCACCGGCGAACTGCCGATGGGGCGTTTCCCGTTGCCTTCGACGAAGACGTCGGTGGGCGCGAACGTCGACAACATCGTGCTCAAGACTCTCGAGAAGGAGCCTGAACAGCGCTACCAACACGCGAGCGACGTGCGCGCGGATGTCGATCGTGCGGCGCAGGCGCCTTCAGCGAACGCGGCGCACGCGAAGCCGGCCGCGGAACGCGAACGCGCCGTGCGCGACGACGAGCGCCAACCTGCTGCGCGCGCGCCGTACTCGCGCCTGCTCGGCTGGGCCGCAGCGTTCGGCGGCGTCGGCATGACCGTCGCCGGCATCTTGCTCGTGCTCACCGGACAGCTCGGTTGGATGGAAGCCGCGCTGCTCGGTCTGTTGGCGCTCGTGCCCATCGGCATCGCCGCGACGGTGAGTTTCGTGGTCCGAAACCGCGCGGATCGCGCTGCTTCGCGGGCATCGACCTACGCGTGGGGCTGCCTCGCCGCCATGCTCCTGTTGGGATTCCTCGTGGGCGGCAGCGCACTCCTGCTCGGTCCCACCACGCGCCGCAGAGCGCTGGAGCAATACGAGAACGCACAGCGCGACGCCCGCGCCGCGCTCGACGCGTCGACCAAAGCCGAGCTCGAGCACATGCCGTTGATCACGCCCGGCGAGGTTTCGAGTATCGAGTTGCTCGACGACGGCCGAGGCGGCTTGCACTTCAGCGGCGTGGTGCGTCGCGATCTTCAAGCGAGGTTCGCGCCGTTCGCGCGCATCATCCCGGGCGGTTCGGCGGAGACGATGGCGCGCGCTCGCTGGGCTGTCGTGACCTGGGCGCTGCACGCTTCGCTCCTGGACGACAGCGTCCTGCGCGACAAATCCTGGACGGACGGCGACCTCGTCACCTACCGCATCCCGGCCCTGACGGCTCAGCTCGAACGCAACCGCAAGGTCGCCATGTACTTGTTCCAGAACCTCGACTACGTCGCGGCGGCCGGCGCACCCGACTCGGAGGACTTCGTGATCCTGCTGCCCGCGGGCAAGGTCATCGCCAAGGAGGAGACGCTGTACTGGCGCTTCGATCTCGCGCTTGTCGACGCAGCGCTGAACTCCATCGCGGATCGGCCGGCGTTCGAGTTGCGCCTGGCGCAGGCGCTCAACGAGCTCGAACTCGACGAGCGCATGGAATTCGGCCGCGAAGATTGGCTGGTCGAGGTCCGCGACGCGCGCGCGCCCAACGCGACGGCGCGCATCACGCTCCCCGATGGCCGTGTGCGCGAACTCGACGCGGCGACGCTCCATTCGCGCTACGGAATGCTCAAGCACCTCGCACGCTGAGCGTGCGAAGGTCGAGCTTGTCAATGTCCGTGCACTTGTCTCACGCTTGATCCCGCCGCGCGTTAGCTCGTCTTGATTCGCGTGACGGACGCGAATTGTTGCTACCGAAGCTCGCGCGCGTCCCCTGCGCCCAAGAGGGATCGACGGTCTCGCAGCTCGCGGACCGTCGGCCCGGCGCGACGACGTGGGCTTTCGGGCTGAATCCGAGCGCGTCGTCGCGCTGCAACGCGCCTTCGGGCGCCGGCCCCGCACGGGGCGCAAAGGGACGAAGTCTGTGGATCACATCCTGTACTGGAACAACGTGGCTCTCGAGGCCAATCGGCGCGACTTCACTTTCGAGACGGCGGAGGGCAGGCAAGCGCCGCAGCAAGGCGGCCCGACGCTGAGTTCGCGCGCGTTGGCGATCGTTCACCTGGCGATGTACGACGCGCACGCCGCGGCTGTGAACCAGCCGAACTTGCCGCGCTACCTCGCGATGCCGGCGACTCCGGCGGCGGGGATGAGCGCGGCGGCTGCAGTCGCTGCGGCGGCGCACGTGACGCTGAGCATGCTCTTCCCGCGGCAGCGCGCGCACTTCGACGCCGCGCTCTCGAACGCGGGCCTCACAGGCGTCGGCGTGAGCGAAGGCATGGCCTTCGGTGCGAGCATCGGCAAGGCGATGATGCAGGACCGCGCCACGGATCCCGGCGCCGGCGCCGACGGCTACGTGCCGCCGCAGGGTCGCGGCTACCACCGCGCGGACCCCGCGAATCCCGGCCAAGGCTTCCACGCACCGTTCTACGGCAAGAATTCGCGGTGTTTCGCGGTCCAACAGCGCCACGAGTTGAACGCGCCGCCCGCGGTCGGCAGCCCGGAGTACATCAAGGCGCTGCGGCAAGTGCGCTCGAAGGGCATCGCTCCCGAGCTGATGGGCACGCTGCCGTCGGGCTCGAGCAAGCGCACGGTCGACGAGACGATCCGCGGCTTGTTCTGGGCCTACGACGGTGTGCGCGGGCTCGGCACGCCGCCGCGGCTCTACAACTTGATCGTGCGCGCCGTCGCGCAGGCGAAGGGCAACAGCGTCGACGACAACGCGCGCCTGTTCGCCTTCGTCAACGCCGCGATGGGGGACGCCGGCATCCTCGCTTGGGAGGAGAAGTACCGCTTCGAGTTCTGGCGTCCGGTGGTCGGCCTTCGCGAGCACGACGGCTCGATGGGCCCGACGGCGCCGACGCCGGCGAGCGACATCAACAACGACTGCGATCCCACCTGGCTCCCGCTGGGCGGGCCCGCGAGCAACAGCTCGGAGCGCAACTTCACGCCGCCGTTCCCGGCCTATCCGTCGGGCCACGCGACCTTCGGCGCCGCAGCGTTGCACGTCACGCGTCTGTTCTACGGCGTGGCCGCCGGCGACCGCACGCCTGACGCGCTCTTCCCCGGCGCCTTCGTCAGCGAAGAGCTCGACGGAATCACGCGCGACAACGCCGGCAACGTTCGCCCGCGCCACGCGCGCAAGTTCGCGCGCGGCCTGTGGCAGATGATCGAAGAGAACGGCTACTCACGCATCGACCTGGGCGTGCACTGGTCGTTCGACGCCTTCGCGCTGCGCGCGGACGGCACGCCGGACCTCGACCGCAACGTCGGCGGCGTCCCGCTGGGCCTTGCGATCGCCGAGGACATCTTCGCCTTCGGCGGCAAGAAGGCCCCGCGTCGCTCGGAAGCGGTTCCGCGCGACTGAACTCGGAGCTGCGCACGTCGCAGCGCACTGTTCCCGAGCACGCCCTCTGCGCTTGGCTGCGACGCGTCGCGAGCCAGCGTGGGGCGCGTGCTCGGGCGCGTTGCTGTGGGGTGCGGCGCGAGTTCGAGGCTCACGCGCAGCCCAGGCGCGCCGCCAGCACACGTGCACTAGGCCTGCCAGTCGCTCTTCGCAGACGAAACTTGCTTCCGCGATCCTCTCGCCGTTGCGCCTTGGGTCGCGCCCGGGGTCAGCGCGATTGGCGCGAACTCCCGCGGGTCCTCGAACTTGGTTCCGCACGCGCAGCGAAGAGCGCCGCGACGCTCGGAATGCGCACCCGGCGACGTGATTTCGACGGACGGATCGTCGCGGGCGCCGCGGAATTTGCAGTAGGGCGCGGAGCTTCATCGCGCGTTGGCTCGCTGCGTTCCGCAGGCGCGCGCAAGGCGCGAGGGAGCGACCAGCCGATACCGCCCCTCACGCTCCGTAGGATCCGCCCCGATGCGTCGCCGCCCCAAGCTTCTCCACCTCGCCCCCCTGGTCGCGCTGAGCGCCGGCGCGGCGCGCGCTCAGACGGAGTTCGTCAACTGGGAGACGCCGCACGTCCATCCGCTCGAGCTGACGCCGGATGGGAAGCGCCTGCTCGCGGTCAACACCGCGGACGCGCGGCTCGAGGTGTTCGAGCTCACGGACGACGGGCCGCAGCACTCCTTCTCCGTGCCGGTCGGGCTCGATCCCGTCAGCGTGCGCGCGCTCTCGAACTCGCGCGCCTGGGTCGTCAACCACGTGTCGGACAGCGTCAGCGTCGTCGACCTCCAGGCGCGCAACGTGGTCGCGACGCTGCACACCGAAGACGAGCCGGCGGACGTGGTCTTCGCCAGCGGCGGGCGCCGCGCGTTCGTGAGCTGCTCGCAAGCGAACAGCGTGCTCGTGTTCGACACTGCGAACACCCAGGCGGCGCCGACGCGCATCGCGATCGATGGCGAGGACCCACGCGCGCTGGCGGTGAGCGCCGACGGCTCGAAGGTCTACGTCGCGATCTTCGAGTCCGGGAACCGCTCGACCGTGCTCGCGGGCGGCGCGCTGTTCAACTTCGACTTCCCGCCCGGCATCGTGAACAGCAAGGCCAGTCCGTACAGCGGCCGCAACCCTCCGCCGAACTCGCTGGATGAGGGCGGATTCTCGCCGCCGATGCGCGCCGGCAACCCTGCGCCTCCTCCGGTCGGCCTGATCGTGAAGAAGAACGCGGCGGGCGAGTGGCGCGACGACTTCCTCGGCGACTGGACGCACCTGGTGAGTGGTGCGAGCGCGGCGAAGTCGGGCCGTTCCGTCGGTTGGGACCTGGTCGACAACGACCTCGCCATCCTCGACGCCAAGAGCGGCGCGGTGACGTACGCGCACGGTCTGATGAACGCCTGCATGGCGCTCGCCGTGCACCCGGCGAGCGGCGAGATCGCGGTGATCGGCACCGACGGAACGAACGAACAGCGCTTCGAGCCCGTGTTGCGCGGCAAGTTCCTGCGCGTCGAACTCGCGCGCGTGCGACCGAACGGCGAGACGGCCGAGGTCGTCGACCTCAACCCGCATCTCGACTACTCCAAGGACTCCATCGCGTCCCAGGCGCGCCGCAAGTCGGTCGGCGATCCGCGCGGCCTGGCGTGGAACGAAGACGGCTCGAGAGGCTTCCTCGCCGGCATGGGTTCGAACAACGTGATCGTCGTCGACGCCAGCGGTCGCCGCATCGGCGAGCCGATCGAAGTCGGCGAGGGACCGACGGGCGTCGTGTTCGACGCGCAGCGCAAACGCGTCTACGTGCTGTGCAAGTTCGCGGCGGTGATTTCTGTGCTGGAGGCGGAAAAACAGCTCGAAATCGCGCGCACGCCGTTCTTCGATCCGTCCCCGGCCGCGATCCGCGTCGGGCGCAAGCACCTGTACGACACGCACCGCAACTCAGGGCTCGGACAGCTCGCCTGCGCGTCGTGCCACATCGACGCGCGCCTCGATCACCTGGCGTGGGACCTGGGGGATCCCAGCGGCGCGCTCGCCGACTTCGCGGGGAACAACCTGGCCGCGAACAACGCGCTGTTGCTGGAGTCCGACGTGCCCGGGCGCGCCGAGTTCAAGCCCTTCCATCCGATGAAGGGACCGATGACCACGCAGTCGCTGCAGGCGATCATCGGGCTCGAGCCGTTGCATTGGCGCGGCGATCGCAGCGGGCTCGAGGCCTTCGCCGGCGCCTTCGTGACGCTTCAAGGAGGCGAACGCGAACCCACTCCCGCGGAACTGCAGGAGTTCGAGGACTTCCTCGCGACCATCGCCTACCCGCCCAATCCGTACCGCAACTTCGACAACACGCTGCCGACCGACATGCCCTTGCCCGGCCACTTCGCGACCGGGCGCTTCGGCGAAGCGGGCAAGCCGCTGCCCAACGGCAACGCGCTCCGCGGGCTCGAACGCTTTCGCACCGGCCGCCTCGACAACCACAAGGTTGATTGCGTCACGTGCCACACGCTTCCGACGGGCGCCGGACCTGATGCGCTGTGGGTCGAAGACCACTACGAACCGATCGCTCCGGGCGCGCGCGGAGAACGCCACCACATGCTCGTGTCGCAGGACGGTTCGTCGAACGTCTCGATGAAGTCGCCGCAGCTGCGCAACCTGTACGAGAAGGTCGGCTGCGACTTCACGCGCACGCGCAGCCACTTCGGCTTCGGCCTGCTCCACGACGGCAGCATCGATTCGATCGAGCGCTTCGTGAACGAGAGCGCCTTTTCGCTCGAGAGCGACCAGGACACGGCCGACATGGTCGCGTTCCTCCTGTGCTTCTCGGGCTCCGACTTGCCGCGGGGCGCGGCGGACAACGTGCGCGAACCTCCGGGCGGAACGTCGCTCGACACGCACGCCTTCGTCGGCCGTCAGTTGACCCTCGCGGGCCCGTTGTCGACGGAGCGCACCGCACAGCTCGCAAGGATGCTCGAGCTCGTCGAGCGCGATGCGATCGGACTGATCGCCAAGGGGCGGCGCGAGGGTCGTTCGCGCGGCTGGGTTGTGGCGCGCGACGGCGTGGTGCAGAGCGATCGCGCGAGCGAGACGACGACGCTCGCGAAGCTGATCGAAACCCTCGCGGAGGGCGAGGAACTGACATTCACCGCGACGCCCAAGCGCTGTGAGCGGCGCATGGGGATCGACCGCGACTCGGACGGCGCCTTGGACGGTGACGAGCTCGATGCGGGCAGCGACCCCGCCGATCCTCGCAGCCGACCGAAGCCGCGCTGAAGCTTGTCTGAACGCTGATTCGCCGGCGGATCCAGACTCCAACGCGGTTCATCCAGAAACCGGACGCCGCGTCGGCGCGTCCCACGAGGACGGGCGCGAAAAGGCCGATTGTGCGGATTCGTGAGCGCGGGGTGCAGCGCTTGCGAAGGGGTGCGTGTCTCGTCCAACTCCCCGACGCTTCCGCGCCGACGCCGAAACGCGCGTCGCGCCGGCAGCGAATCGCGGGGAGTGCGGCGAGGTCGCGCGACAGGCGGTGCTTCGGGGCGTCCCGAACGCCGTGCTGCCGCGTGAACGCATCCACAAAGGAAACCCGCACCATGTCTCCCCGCTTCTTGGCATCGATCCTCTCTCTCGCTGCGCTGGCCAGCGCCGCGAACGCCGGCGTCGTCTCCGGCCGGATCCTCGACAACCTCGGCAATCCGGTCGCGAACGCGACCTTCGAAGTCGACCTGATGAGCGGCGGAGGAACGCCCTTCGTCAACGGCGGTTTCACCGACGCGAACGGCTTCTTCACGGCGACGATCTCTCCCGACGACACCTACAAGATCACCGTGCTTCCGCCGCCCGCGCCGGGCTCGCTCGTCGCGGTCAGCCGCATCGAGAACGTCGTCGTGAGCACGACGCCGAACAACCTCGGCACGGTCGTGATGCAACTGGGCACGCTGCTCACCGGGCGCATCGTGGCCTCCAACGGCGTTCCGATCGTCGGCGCGCACCTCGAGTTCGAACTCTCCGGCCAGCCGGTCGACTTCTCGAACGGCGACACGAACGGCGCCGGCGAGTTCACCGTCGCGGTGCCCTACGGCCAGCGCTCGCTCTACATCGAACCGGGCCCGCCGCCCTACTACGGCGGTTGGACCGCGGCGCCGCGCAGCCTTTCGATGGACATCAGCGGACCGACGGATCTGGGCGACATCGTCTTGCCGCCGGGCGTGTCGGTGTGGGCGCGCACGGTCGAAGCCTCGACGGGTCTGAGCATGAACGGGGTCGCTTTCACCGCGTTCGACTCCGCCACCGGCGCCCAGTGGTACACGCCGGACAACAAGACCGACAACGCCGGCAACGTGCTGCTCACCCTGCCGCTCGGGACGT
Organism: Planctomycetota bacterium; assembly: GCA_016795325.1. Taxonomy (GTDB): domain Bacteria; phylum Planctomycetota; class UBA1135; order UBA1135; genus WYBT01. The sequence continues at coordinate 273,040 of JAEUHY010000036.1, read as the reverse complement.
TCGATCTGCGCTTCACGCCCAACGTCGGCGGCGGCGCGAGCTCGCTCGTCGCGCACGAACTGCGGCAGGTCGCCATCACGAGCGCGCTCAACCTGGGGACGGTCCAGATCGTCGAGGGCGTGCAGCTCAAGGGCCGCGTGTCCGACGGCAACGACGATCCTGTTGCGGGCGTGCAGGTCGAGGTCATCGATCCCGCGACGAACGCGCGCGTCTACGTGCTCGACGCGACGACCAAGGCGAACGGCTCGTACAAGACCTACGTCCCGCCGGGCGTCTACGACGTGCGTTTCAACCCGCCGTTCAGCGTTGCGAGCGGCGTGGAGCTCCACACGAACATCGATCTCAACGACGACGCGACCGTCGACGGTTCGTTGCCGGATCTGGCGTTCTTCTCCACGGTCGGCGCCGGCAGCGCAGGCCTGGGCGGCATCACGCCGGTGATCTCCGCGAGCGGTGGAACGCCGCGTCTGGGCAACTCGAACTACACGCTCGAGTTCTCGCAGACCCGCGGCGGCGCCAAGGGCATCGTCTTCTACTCGATCGGCTCGGCCAGCGGACCGCTGCCCAGCCCGCTGCAAGTCGTGCCGCCGATGAGCCGGCGCATCGTTCAGCTCGCGGGCAGCGTCGGCGTCGCGGGCGACGGCCATGGCAGCCTCGCGCTGCCGATCGACAACAATCCGTTGCTCGCAGGTCAGATGCTGCGTTCGTGGTTGCTCGTCCGCGACGGCGCCGCGTCGAACGGGCTCGCCTCGACGAACGAGCTGCGCGTGATCCTCGCGCCGTGAGCTAGTGGGTTGATTCGAAAGTCCGCCGCAGATGTCAGGTGATTCGGCGCTTCCCGCAAGGCGCGAGGATTCCAGGCGACCTGAATAGGTCGCCGAACCGGAGCAACGCAGCGGGGAGCGGCGAGGCGCCTGAGATATGCGGCGAAATTTTGAATCAAGCCACTAGCGCTCCCGACGAAAACGCGCGGTCTTCGCAGACGCCAGGCCGATCGTCCCCGTGACGGTCGGCCTCGCTTCGTTCCAGGGGCGCAGCGCCCACGTCGTCGTCCGCGCCCTTCAGAGCGCGCCGCTCGTGAGCAGCGTCCGTCTGGGCATCGTGCTCCTCGAACTGGTGGTACTGTTCCGCGCCTCGTGAAGCGCGCGTTCGTCGCATCATCGCTCGGGCTGTTGGTCGCCGCGTGTGCGACCTGGGGAGCGGCGCCGAAGCACGAGACCGGCGCGTCCGCCAAGGCGCCGGAGCCGGTCGACTTCAACCGCGAGGTGCGGCCGCTGCTCTCGGATCGTTGCTTCGCGTGCCACGGTCCAGATGAGGCCAAGCGCAAAGCTGGGCTGCGGCTCGACACACCCGAGGGCGGGCGCGAAGCGTTCGCCGGCGGACTGCAGAGTGACGCGGCGCTTCGCATCACGAGCGGCGACGAGCACGAGGTCATGCCGCCGCCCAAGCTCAAGCGGCCGCTGAGCGAGTCCGAGCGCGCGACGTTGCTGCGCTGGATCGAGCAGGGCGCGCAGTACGAGCCGCACTGGGCCTTCGTTGCGCCGCGCGAGCACGCTCCGCCGAACGTGCAACGCGCTGAGTGGGTTCGCGATCCGCTCGATGCGTTCGTGCTCGCGGAACTCGAGCGCCGCGGGCTCGCGCCGTCGCCCGAAGCGGAGCCGCGCACGCTGCTGCGGCGCGCGTCGCTGGTGCTCACCGGATTGCCTCCGACTCCGGAGGAAGCCGACGCGTTCGCGGCCGCGCCGACGGACGAGAACTACCGCCGCGCCGTGCGCGCCATGCTCGCGTCGCCGCGCGCAGCCGAACACATGGCCGTCGTGTGGCTCGACCTCGCGCGTTTCGCCGACACGTACGGCTTCCAGACCGACGGCGAGTTCTTCGCTTGGCCGTGGCGCGATTGGCTGCTCGATGCGCTCGCGAAGAACATGCGCTACGACGAGTTCGTGACGACGATCGTGGCCGGCGACCTGAAGCCGAACGCGAGCGTCGCGGAGCGTGTTGCGACGGGCTTCCACCGCCTGCACCGCATGACCGAGGAAGGCGGCTCCACGCCGGAGGAGTTTCGCCAAGAGGCGATCGCCGACCGCGTGGGCACGTTCGGGACGGCGTTCCTCGGTCTCACGGTCGAGTGCGCGCGCTGCCACGACCACAAGTACGACCCGCTGCCGACGCGCGAGTTCTACGCCCTCGGCGCGATGTTCGGGCAGCTCGACGAAAACGGGCTCAAGCCCTACGCGCTGCCGGTGAGTGCGCCGCCGCCTTACGTGCGGCTCTCGAACGCGGAGCAGGATGCGCGCACGAACGATCTGCGCAAGGCGGTCGACGCGGCGCGGGCAGACGTCGAGCGCGCGCGCGAGGCCGCTCGCCACGCGTTTGCGCTCGATGCGGCGCAGAGCCTCGACGCGACGCCCGCACCCGCGGCTCACTACCCGTTCGACGAGTTGGAGGGTGGGCTCACGCCCAATCGTGCGCTCGACGGCAAACCCGCGAGCACCGAGCGCCGTCGCCCTGATCAACTCGGCTCGGTCGCACTCGGCGAGGGCCGGGTCGGCGGCGCGATGAGCTTTGACGGAGACGGCGGGCTGTGGCTCGACGGTCTCGCGGATTTCGGGCGCTTCGACGAAGCGAGCATCGCGGTGTGGATCAAACCCGGCGAGCGCAACGCGCGCGCGGCGATCGTGCACGCGGCCGGCTTCTACACGCAGGACGCGGACGCGTCAGGCATCGAGCTCGAGCTCGAAGACGGCCGCGTCCGCTGGAGCGCGATCCACCTGTGGCCGAGTTCAGCCGCGAGCGTGCGCACGCTCGCCGAGCTGCCCGTCGGAGCATGGACGCACTTGGTGGCGACCTACGACGGCTCGTCGAGCGCGGCAGGGCTGCGTGTGTACGTCAACGGCGCGCCGGCCCAGCTCGATGTCGTGCGCGACACGCTCGACGGACCGCTGGCGACGCACACGCTCGAAGTGGGCTCGCGCTCGCGCGGCAGCGGATTTCGCAGCGGGCAGCTCGATGAACTGCGAGTGTGGCGCAGCGCGCTGACGACGCACGAGGTGCGACGCGTGGCGCGACTCGACGGCGTGGACGCCGCTTCACAGTCGAATACGAACGAGCTCCTCGAACACTTCGTCGAACGCGTCGAGCCCGCTGTGGGCGAGGCCCGACGAGCGCTGCGCGAAGCGCAACGCGCGCTCGCCGCGCACCTCGATGCGCTGCCGGCCTTCGTGTGCATGCAGGATTCGCCGCACGCGCGGCCGACCTACGTGCTCACGCGCGGCGCCTACGATCAGCCCGACCTGACGCAGCCGGTGGCGCCCGGCGCGCTCGAAGCGCTGCTGCCCTTCGATCGCGACCTGCCGCGCAACCGCCTCGGGCTCGCGCGCTGGTTGATCGATCCGCGCCATCCGCTGACCGCGCGCGTGGCGGTGAACCGCCTCTGGACGCAGGTGTTCGGACGCGGACTGGTCGACACAACGGAGAACTTCGGCGTGCAGGGTTCGTCGCCGAGCCATCCCGAGCTGCTCGACGCGCTCGCGCACGGCTTCGCGCGCGGCGAACACGCCTGGGACGTGCGCCACCTGCTCGAACGCCTCGTCACGAGCGCGGTGTTCCGCCAGAGCTCATCGGCGAGCGCGGACGCGCGCGAGCTCGATCCCGACAACGTGTGGCTCGCGCGCGGACCAGCGGCCCGCATGAGCGCCGAGATGTTGCGCGACAGTGCGCTCGCAGCGTCCGGTTTGCTCGTCGAGAAGTTCGGCGGTCCGTCGGTGAAGCCCTGGCAACCCGAAGGTCTGTGGGCGCAGGCGGGACAGGGCGGCGAGTATCGCGTCGACAGCGGCGACGGCGCGCATCGCCGCAGCCTCTACACGTTCCGCAAGCGGACCGTGCCTCCGCCGAACCTCGACGCGTTCGACGCCGGTTCGCGCGAGAGTTGCCAGCCGCGGCGCGGCGCCACGAATACGCCGCTGCAATCGCTCGTGTTGTTCAACGATCCGGTCTTCGTCGAGTGCGCGCGGGAACTCGCGGCGCGCGCGACGCGCGAAGCGGACAGCCGCGAGGAACGGCTCGAACGCGCGTTCCGCTTGCTGTGCACGCGTGCGCCGAGCGACGAAGAGCGCGCTGCGCTGCTCGAGCTCCTCGCGGGCGGCGTCGAGCGCTTCCGCAACGCGCTCGGCGACGCTCAGGCGCTGATCGGGCGCGAAGATGCCGAGCTCGCGGCCTTGACGCTCGCGTGCCTCACCCTTCTCTCGAGCGACGGCGCGCTGGTGGTGCGATGAACAGGCACGGAATCGGACGGCGTGAGTTGTTGCGCGGCGCGGGACTTGGTTTGGGCGCGCTGGCGCTGGCGGACATCTTGCGCGCCGACGCGCGCCCGGCGGATGCGCCGCGCGGCCCGCACTTCGCGCCCAAAGCCAAGCGCGTCATCTATCTCTTCCAAGCAGGCGGGCCTTCGCCGTTCGAAACGCTCGATCCCAAACCGAAGCTGCGCGAGCTGCACGGCCAGCCTTTGCCCGAGAGTGTGCGCGGCGGACAACGCCTCACCGGAATGAGCGGCAACCAAGCCGTGCTCCCGCTCGCCGGCTCGTTCGTCGACTTCGCGCGCCACGGGCAGTCGGGGATCGAGTTCTCGAGCCTGCTGCCGCACACCGGCGCGATCGCCGACCGCTTGTGCGTGCTGCGCGCCGTGCACACCGAAGCGATCAACCACGACCCTGCGATCACGTTCCTGTGCTCGGGCTTTCAGATCGCGGGGCGGCCGTCGATGGGCGCGTGGCTCAGTTACGGGTTGGGCTCGATGAACGCGGACTTGCCGGCCTTCGTCGTGCTCGTGTCGAAGGACGCCTCGCGCGATCAGCCGCTGTACTCGCGGCTGTGGGGTTCGGGATTTTTGCCCAGCGAGCACCAGGGCGTGCAGTTCCGCTCCGGCGGCGATCCTGTGCTCTTCCTCTCGAATCCCCCGGGCGTGTCGTCGACGGATCGGCGGGCGATGCTCGACGCGCTCGCGCGCATGTCGCGCGAGGTGCGCGCGCGCGAAGGCGATCCGCAGATCGACGCGCGGCTCGCGCAGGCCGAGCTCGCGTTCCGTATGCAGACCAGCGTGCCGGAGGCCACGAGCGTGGCGGGGGAGAGCGAAGCGACGCTCGAGCGTTATGGGCCGGGCGCGCGCGATCCCGGCACGTTCGCCGCGAACTGTCTGCTCGCGCGCCGGCTCGTCGAGCGCGGCGTGCGTTTCGTGCAGCTGTTCCACCAGGGCTGGGATCAACACGGCAACCTCCCGGCCGGCATCACGCAGCAATGTCGGCAGACCGACCGTGCGAGCGCGGCGCTCGTGAGCGACCTCGCCGAACGCGGGTTGCTCGAGGACACGTTGGTCGTGTGGGGCGGCGAGTTCGGGCGCACCGCGTACTGCCAAGGGCCGATGAGCACGAACGACTACGGCCGCGATCACCATCCGCGTTGTTTCAGCATGTGGCTCGCCGGCGGCGGCGTGCGCGCGGGTCACGTGCACGGCGCGACCGATGAGTTCGGCTACAACACCGTCGCCGACGCGGTGTCCGTGCACGACCTGCAAGCGACTCTTTTGCACTTGCTCGGCATCGACCACGAACGGCTGACTTGGTTCTTCCAGGGGCGCCACTTCCGTCTCACCGACGTCTCCGGTCGCGTGGTGCGCGAGATTCTGAGCTGACGGCGACGGGCGCACATGCCGTGACGCTCGCGTGCTCGACGCCTACGATGCGCCGCGCATGAAGCCCATGCTCCAGCTGTGCGCCGCGCTGTTCGCCGTCGGCGCACTTGGGTCCGCGCCCGTCCATGCGCAAGCGCCGCCGGGTCTGCGCGAAGCCATCAACTCAGCCATCGACCGGGGCGTCGACTTCCTCTTGCTGCGCCAGAACCGCGATGGTTCGTGGGGCGACGACCTCGAAGAGGACGTGCCGCACTTCGATCGCCACACCGCGTGCACGGCGCTGGTCGTCTACACGCTGCGCAAGCACAAGCTGCCAGCGGATCATCCGGCCCTGCGGCGCGCGGCCGCGTACCTCGAGCAGCGCTTTCCAACGCACACCTACACGACCTCCACACAATTGCTCGCGTTCACGGCGCTCGATCCGCTCGCGCACAAGAAGCGCATCCAGCAACTCGCCGAGCAGTTGATCAGCTGGCAGGTCGGAGCAACCGGAACGTGGGGCTATCCCGAGCACGGCGGCGTGCCCCACGATCTGTCGAACACGCAGTACGCCGTGCTCGGTTTGCGCGCGGCGCACCACGCGGGCGTCGAGGCGCCCAAGAAGCTGTGGCTCGAGCTGGTCGAGGGCGTGCTGAAGCACCAAGAGTCGAACGAGCGCGATCGCAAGGGCCCCAAATCCGGCGAGGTTCTTGCCGCGGGCTTTCGCTACCGACCGCTGCCGGGTGAGGAGGTCACGGGCTCGATGACGGCCGCCGGAGTCGCGGTGCTCGGCATCGCGAAGGAGTGCTTGGGCAAGGCCCTCGACCCGTCGGCGGGCCGCCAGATCGAGCGCGCGCAGCAACTTGGGATAGCGTGGCTCGAGCGCGAGTTCACGGTCGAGGGCAACCCGCACGGACCGGGCGCCTGGCATCACTACTACCTGTACGGCGTCGAGCGCGTCGCGGCTCTGTGCGGGCTCGAGCGCATAGCGGGGCGCGACTGGTACCACGAAGGCGCGGCGCAACTGGTGCGCGAGCAAGCGGACAACGGCTCGTGGTCGAGCGGCGCGCGCGTGGCGTGGCCGGCGCAGCCGTTGACCAACGCGAACACGTGCTTCGCGCTGCTGTTCCTGATGAAGGCCACCGGCCCGAGTTCGGGCGGTGACACGAGCACGCCGGCCGACACTTATGTCGCCGAGGAGTCCGCGAACGAAGTGTGGATCCGGGCCAGCGGGCGCTCGAAGTTGACCGTGTGGATGAGCGGGCTCTCGGCGCGCGCCGCCAAGCGCTTGGGCGTCGACGAAGGCGCCGCGCTCGAGCAAGTGCGCGTCGTGCGCGCGGAGCTGTGGCTCGACGGTCAGCTCGACCAGACGGTTCAAGCCGATCCGCAGCGGCCGTGGAAGGGCCAGAGGCTCGCGGCCCAGCACGCCTTCGCTTCCGACGGCGCGCACGTGGTTCAGCTGCGTGTGTTCTTCCAGCGCCCCGAGTCCGGCGCCGACGGAGAGCTGCTCGAGCTGCGTTCCGCGGAACTCGAAGTCGTCGCGCGCGACGTCTTTAAGCCCTGGATGCTCGACTACGCCGCCGCAGAGGGCGCCAACAAGTTCCGCGCGACGAACGTGCGCGTGCAGGCCTCCAGCGAGCTCTCGTCGCTCTCCAGCGGCGCGCGCGCCTTCGACGGGCTGCAGTCGCTCGCCTGGCGCTTCAAACCGGACGATCCGGCGCCGACGCTCACAGCCGAGTTCGAAAAGCCCGTGCGCGTGCAGTCGCTTTCCTTTTCGCACGCGAACGCCAGTCCGCTCGAGCTCAACCACGACGCGCGCATCACCCAACTTGCCCTGCGCTTCAACAAGTCGAGCGAGGAGCAACTCCTGACCTGGGGCGGCGAACCGCTCGAGAAGCTCGTCTACCAACTCGAAAAACCGCTCGTGCTGCGAACCTTGACCGTGCGCGTCGTCGCCTTCGAAGGTGGCGCCGTGAACCCGAGAGTTTCGGGCCTCGCCGAGATCGAAGCGCGCTGAAAGCATCCGAGCTGCCGAAGTAGCTTCCTCGTGTTGGCGGCGCCGAGCCCGCGCCGAAACACTTCGCTGCCCGCCGGAAGCGTCCCCAAGCGTGTCCGGAACTCGCCCGCGCCCGTCCTTGTGACCTCCGACGAGCACGACGACTACATGCCGCTGCTTGCAGCGGCCGTTCGGACCCTTCGGCGTGTGCCTGCCGCTCGAGGCGCGAATTCGCGCACGGCTAGGGACACCAGCGGCCCTGTGAAGCGCTGAACTTCTGAGCTGAAAAGCAGGGAAATCCTGGTGGCTAAACTTCGCAACACTCTGGGCTGGTGTGCGTCCGTCTTCTGCGCGCTCGCGGTCATCGTGCTCGCACTGCGCGCCAGCGGAGAGCGACGCTCTCCTTCCGAAGGCGAGTCGCCTCTCCGTTTCCACTTCGGTCCATCGCGCGGTGCACCTGACGCGGTGCGAGGCCGGATCGAGGACAGCAGCGGAGCGCCCATCGTTGCAGCGCAAGTCGAAACGTGGTCCGCCGACAACTACCGATGGGACCTGTCCGACGACCGAGGCGAGTTCAGCGTGCCCTGTGAGTGCGGCCAGTCCGTGACCTTGGAGTTCTCGAGCCCAACCAGCTTCTTCTCGCCATCCATAGTCGAAGTGCCTTGCGGCACGAATCCGCTGATCATCACCAAGGTCCGTGACATCCGGTCCATGGACTTAGCCTGCACCGTCGTGGATGCCCGCACCGGGCAGCCCATCGTCGGCGCCGCTGTCACTTTGTACCCGCGGCTCAGTGAGGACCCTGGCCATGGCTTCACGACCAACAACAACGGCATAGCCGTCGGGAGCTACTCGTTCCGCCCCGACACCTGCATCCTGGTCCAGGCATCAGGATTCAAGACGGCTGAGGGGGAGTGTGAGTTGCTGGACGACGTGTCGAGCGAGCGGGCGTCGCTGAAGGTCGCGCTGGAGCCCGGTTTTCGCCGGACGTTGTGGGTGCGGGATTGGGAGACGGAGGACGGCATCCAGGGAGTGCGCGCCAGCGTGAACGGGAAGACGATCGCGATTAGCGATGAGCGCGGCAGGATGGAGGTGGAAACCTCGGAACCTGTCAGCGCCGTGACGCTCAGCGCCGCTGGGTACCCATCCAAAGAGCTCTCCCACGACATGATGCTCGAGAATGGGCGGTATGACTGGCGGCTCGACGTCCGCATCTTTGTCGTGGATATCGCGCGAGAGGAGTGAGCCTGCATGCGTCGGGAGGATCCAGGGCGGCGCCAGGCTCTCCTCACTCGGTGACGAGCGAACGTGTGCAAAGCACGACCGGCGCCGGTTCGTACACCTACGTCGACGCGCCGCATTTCGTCGCAATCCGAGCTGCGCGAGCCTCCGCGTGGGACGGCCCCGGATGTCGCCCGCGCGAGGCTGACACCGCGCCGACGACGTTCCGAGTCGGACCCTACGACCGCCGCGCGGCCAGCAGCCACGGCGCGAGGGCGGCGAGCGCGAGCGCGAAGTACAGCGCGCGCCAAGTCCAGGCTTGCTGCGCGGGCATGGGCTCGAGGGTCGCGAGGAGGCCGAAGGCGGCGAGGGCGAGGAGCGCCAGCGAGGCGGCGCGGACGAGGATCGTTTGAAGAGCGGTCACGGTGGCGAGGGGTGGTTGGGTACGGAGCGCGGACGAGCGCGCCGAGGATCTTCGGCGCGTTGTGCGCCGCGTGAGCGCCACTTGTGCTGCGGCCTTCGATTCCATCCGCTTAGGGATGGGGCCAGCGAATTCGACGGCGCCCGATGGGGCTACGCAGAGTCCGTGTCGCGTGCAGACCGGCCCGGCCTGCGCCTTGCCCTGCGCGAACGCAGCCGAGTAGCCTTGGCCCGGTGAGTCGCGCCAACGCCCTGAGCCAAGCCTCGCAGTGGGCGGCAGTGGCTGTGTTGGTCCTGGTCGCGCTGCTGCTGCGCAGTCGCGGCATCGACCACGGGCTGCCGCACTGGATCGAGCCCGACGCGGAGCTCGCCGAGCAGGTCGAACACCTGCGCGGCGACGGGCAGGGCGCGCGAGGAGCGGCGAGCGTCGCCACGTATCCGATCCTGCCGACGCTCGTGACGATGGCGCTGTTCGAAGCGCCGGCGCCGCTGCCGGCGGACGCGACGCTCGAGGCGCATTTGGCGGCCGCGTCGAAGCACTTTTTCGACACGCGCTGGGCCGTCGCGTTGCTCTCGCTGCTCACGCTTCCCGGCACGTTTCTGCTCGCGCGTCGGCTCGTCGTTTCGCCGGGCTGGGCGCTCGGGGCGACGGCGCTGACCGCCGTATCGTTCCTGCACCTCAACTTCGCGCAGCAGGCGCGCCCGCACGCGGCGGCGATGGCCTTCTATCCGTGGGCCCTGTTCGCGATGGTGCGTCTGCACGAACGCGGGAGCGCCTGGATGTACGCCGCCGCGGGCGCCGCGGTCGGACTCGCGCTCGGTTGCCTGCACAACGCGCTCGCGCTGCTCCCGGCGCTGCTCCTCGCGCACCTCTTGCGCGGCCGTTCACGCTGGCTCGATCCGCGCGCGTTGCTCGCGCTTGCGGCGCTCGCCGCTTCGCTGTGGGCCTTCCACCCGCACCTGGGCGATCCGGCGCCGCCCGAGTCCGTCGACCAGCCCACGCGCTCCGCTTCAGGGCTCGTGATCCGCCTGGGCAACCACGAGATCGACCTCGCGCGCTTCAACGGCGCCGGCGCCGTGCGCATCGCGCGCACGCTGTGGTGGTACGAGCCCGGTCTGCTCGCGCTGCTGGTCTTCGCGATTGGCGTGCTCGCCTTCGAAGTGTCTCGCGCGCGCCGCGCCGAGCGTCCGCCCGCGGCGCTCACGATCGTGCTCGGCTACGTCGCGCCGTACCTGCTCGTGCTGGCGTTGTTCTCCGACACGTACGAGCGCTTCCTCGCGCCGGTCCTGCCGCTACTGGCGATCTTCGCCGCGCGCGTGCTCGAGCGCTTCGCTTCGAGCGGCGTCACGCAGGGACTCGCGGTGCGCGCGACGTGGAGCGCGGTGGTCGTGTTCACGGCGTTCACCTCGCTGCGCCTAGGTTCGCTGCGCGCGCATCCCGACACGCTCGAACAAGCAGCAGCTTGGCTCAGCGCGAACATCGACCCGCGCACGGACGCCGTGCGCCTGGCGCCGATTCCGAGCCGCATGCGCATGGATTCGGCGATCGATTTGCCGCTCGCGCGCAGTTCGGCCGCGCTCGAAAGTCGCGGCGGCCCAAAACCGCGCTACTACAACCTCTGGTCGCGCTACCAGATGCGCGTGCGCTCGTCCGGGTTGCCCGAGCCGCGCTTCGAGCTCGAATGGCTGGTCGCCGCGGTGCGCGGCGGCGCCGACGGCTCGCCCGGGCGCGTGCTCAACTGGCGCGAGAACGCGCGCGAGCTGTTCGCGTCGTCAGGCGCGAAGTACTTCGTGATCGAGCGCCACGTGCAGGGACGCCTGGTCGGCGCGCACGCTGAGCTGCAGCTCGCGCTCGAGCAGCACGCCGAACGTGTCGCGCACTTCGCGCCCGACGACAGCGGTTTCCCGTTCGCGTTCCAGGATCGCGACGAAGACCCCGGCGACTGGCCGCACGTCGCGTGGCGCACGCTGAACGCCGACGCGTACGGCCCGGTCGTCGAGATCTGGCGCCTGCGCGAGGACGTCTGACGTGGCGCACGCCGAAGCCGCAGCGCAACGCGAGCCCTTCGCCTCGGGCGCCGAACGTGGCGCCGTTCTCGCGCTCGCGGGAGTGCTGATCGTCGCCGCGTTGTGGGCCGGGCTCTGGTCGCTGAGCTTCACGGCCTTCGAGCCGGGCTCCGACGAGGGCGTGTACCGCCACTACATGCGGCAGATCCACGAGCAGGGCCTGAGCGCGTACCCCGGCCTGATGCAGGAGTTCATCTCGAGCCCCGAGCGCTGGACCCTGCCGCCGCCGCTGCGCGTGTTGCACGTGCTCGCCTGCGCGCTCGCCGCCCGCGTCGTCGGGCCGAGTTTCGAAGCGCTGCTCTACGTCTCGTTCGCCTCGCACGTCGCCAGCGTGCTCGCGAACTTCGCCCTCTCGCGCCGCCGCCTCGGAGTCCCGCGCGCCGCGTTGCTCTCCGCCGCGCTGGCGTGTTCGCCGCTGCTCCTGCGCCTGGGTGTGTTGCCGCTCTCGGACGCGACCGGCTTCACGTTCGGTGCGCTGGCCTTCTGGAGTTTCCTCGATCTGCTCGACGAGCCGCGGCGCGCGCGCTGGTGGCGTTTCACGGCGCTGTTTGCGCTCGCGATCGCCGCCAAGGAGCTCAACGGTCTGCTCGCCGGCCCGTTCCTCGTGATCGCACTCGTCGAGGGTCGCGTGCGCGGCTCACGCCTGCATTTGCGCGACCTTCTCGTCGCGCTCGCGCTGCCGCACGCGCTCGTCGCAGCGCTGTGGATGCTCGCAGGCTGGAGTCCGACGGCCGCGTTCCAAGTGCTGCGGCTCGTGCTCGAGTCGACCGCGACGAACGCGTACATGCTCGAGCACAACACGGGCCCGTGGTGGCGCTACGTCGCGGACTTCGCGTTGCTCAGCCCGCTCGCCACCGCGCTCGCGCTCGTGTGCGCCGTTGTCGCATGTTTGCGCCGCACGAGCTTCGTGACCCGCGCCGCGCTCGTTCTCGGCGCCGTGTTGCTGCTCGAAGCGAGCTTCTTCGGCAAGAACGCGCGCTACTTCCCGCTGTTCGAGCTGCCGCTGCGCATCGCGGCGCTGGAGCTGGCCTGGTTCGTCGCGGCGCGAAGCCGGCTCGCCGCGTGGCTCGCGCTCGCGGTGTTGGCGGCGGTCGCGGCGCTCGATCTGTGGGATGCGACGAACACGTTCCGCTGGCTGCACGATCCGATCCACGCGCGCTTGCTCGAGCTGCGCGGCCTCCGCTAACGCACCTCGACGCGCGTTGACAGCACGGCCGAGCCAGCTAGCCTCGAATCACCAGATGCGCGCAACACCGCTCCCGCCGTTGACTTCGTTCGCGCTCGCGGCGGCGACGGCGTTGTTCGGATTGGGTGCGAGCGCGGCGCTCGTGTTCGGCACCGAGTCGCTCGAGAGCGTGCGCGCCCGAACACCGATCGAGGCGCCGCCGCAGCCGCGGGGCGAGCCGCCGCCGCCGTCCGCGGATGCGCCGCGCGAGGAGCAGCTCACGGGCTGGCGCGATCGTGGCGAGTTCTTGCAGCGCAGGCTCGAGCGCAACCAGGAGGCGTTCGAGGCGCTGAAGCGGACCGAGGCGCAGCTCGACGCCGGCGCGCATTCCGAAGGGGGGCGCGAGAAGCTCGCCGAACGCCGCGCGAAGCTCTCGGCGGCGCTCGAACGCGACCGCGCGGAACTCGAACGCGCGCAATCTGCGTTGCGAGCGCTCGAGTCAGGCTCGACGCCGTCCGAGCGACCCTGAGCGCGTGCGCCGAGCGCTAAGCTGCTCGATGTGAAGCGCTTCCTCCTCAAGCTCTCGATTCTTCTCGTCGGTCTGTGCGCGCTCGAAGGGCTGTGCAGCCTTGCGTTGTTCGCCTACAGCGCGGCCTTCGAGTCCAAGCCGGTGCTCGCGGAGCGGCGCCACACGGACTACGACGAGCAGATCGGCTGGGTCGCGCAGCCTGGCCGCATATTCGCGGACCTCTACGGGCCGGGCCGCTCGTTGGCCACGAATTCGCGCGGCTTCCGCGGCACGGCCGAGTTCGCGCCGCAGCGCACCGCTGGCCGCCCGCGGCTGGTGTGCGTCGGCGACTCGTTCACGCTCGGCTACGGCGTCGACGACGCGCACGCCTGGCCGCAGGTGATGCAGTCGCTCGACCCACGCCTGGAGGTCGCGAACCTCGGGCAGGGCGGATACGGCATCGACCAGTTCCTCCTGTGGCGCCAACGCGCGGCGGCGGACCTGGAGTGCGATCTGCTCGTGTGCGCGTTCATCCCCGAGGATTTCGAGCGCATGTGCGCCGACACGTTCATCGTGTACGGCAAGCCGTACTTCGAACTTGAGAACGGCGCGCTCGAACTGCGCAACACGCCGGTGCCCAGGCGCGGCTATTCGTTCCCGTGGTTGGTGCACAACCGCGCGCTGGTCAATCGCCTCGGCGTCGTGGGGCTGTACAACCGTTTTGTCCAGCCCGAACCGCGTCGCCCCGAACGTTCGGTGGTGATTCCGCCGGCCAAGGCGCCGCAGGTGGCCGCGGCGATCTTCGCCGAGCTCGCCAAGGCCGCGCAGGCGAGCGGCGGCCAGTTGGTGCTGGTGCACTTGCCCTCGGTGGATCCGCGGCGCCTCGAGCGGCTCATGCCGCTCAACGGTTGGCCGCGCGAGGTGTGCGAACAAGCCGCGTCGAACGGCGCGCGCTTCATCGATCTCGCGCCGTACTTCGAGGCGCTCGAGCCGTCCGAGCGAGCCGCGCTGTTCCTGGCCGAAAGCGCCGTACAGTTCACGGACGCCGCCGGGCACTACGACGAGAAGGGCAACGAGTTCGTCGCGCGCAAGTTGCTCGACGAGCTCGAGCCGTTGATCGCCGCCGCCGCGGCGCGCTGAGCGCGCCTGCGCCGTCGGTCCGTTAGAGCAGCCCCAAATCGCTCGAAGCGAAGTTCGGCAGGTTGGGGAACACCGTCGGCAGATCGCCCGGAGCGACGCCCAGCCAGCGTGCGAGCGTCGCGCCGAGTTGATCGACGGACGTGGTGGGGATGAAGCGCCCGCCGCCGATGTCGTCGGGTCCCTCGAGCGTCCAGTCCGGCACGACGCCGTACAGCTCGCCGCCGTTGACTGCGCCGCCGAGCACGAGTTGGTGCGAACCCCAGCCGTGGTCGGTGCCGCGGCCGTTGGTGCTCAGCGTGCGCCCGAATTCGCTCGCGGTGAACGTGCACACGTTCGAGGCCTCGCCGATTTCGGTCAGCGCCGCATCGAAGGCGGCCAGCGCGGCCGCGAGCTCGCCCAAGAGCAGCGGGTGATCGTCCGACTGGTTGTCGTGCGTGTCGAAGCCGCCCTTGCCGACGAAGAACACCTGGCGCGAGAGCCCCAGTTGCGCGTGCACGGCGATCATCTTCGCCGTCGCTTCGAGTTGCGCGCCGAGCCAGCTCTGCGGAAACACCGTGGCGAACGTCGGCGCGCTGTCGAACGCCGCGCGCACCAGCGCCTCGTTCGAGATCGAGCGCTTCTTGATGTCCGCGAACGCCTGCTCGAGCACGTTGCTCTGGTTCTTGTTGAGGATCTGGTCCAGCGCCGCGCGGCGCCGTTGACCTTCGGCGCCCCAGAAGCCCGTCAACGCCACGGGGCCGTCCGTGCCCATCACGTACGGAATCGTGGACTGTCCGACTTGGAACAGATTGTTGCCCGCGAGCGAGATCGCGCGCGCGATCGCGTTCGGTGCGTTGAGGTTCGCGACCGCGTCGCTCATGCGCCCGCCCCAACCGCTCGTCGGCTGCAACTCGTTGTTGCCCGCCATCCACTGCGCCGTCTGGTCGTTGTGGCTGAACAGCTGCGGCGGCAAGCGCACGGCGCCGCTGTCGATCTGTGCTTTGGTTGTCGGCTCGATCAGCGTGCCCACGTTGGCGACGAACGCGAGCCGTCCGGACTGGAACAGGCTCTGCAATGGCGCGCACGCTGGATGCAGTCCCCAGGTCGAGCCCTGCGGATTCGTGGGCGCGATGGCGAGCAGCTGGTTGAGCGGGATCGCGAGGTCGAGGCGCGCCGCCGCGTAGGTCGAGTACGGGCCCGCGCTCGTCGGCACGAGCAGGTTGAACGCGTCGTTGCCGCCGTACAGGTACACGCACACCAGCGCGCGATAGTTGCCGCCCGGTTGCGCGAGCGACGCCATAGCGTTCAAGCTCGAGAACGCGCTCAACGCCCCGACGCCAAGTCCTGCTCCGCCCGCAAAGCGCAGAAACGCGCGGCGGTTCACTTGATGGTGCTGCTTCATGACGTGGTCGTGCTCCCTCACTTCTGCACGCAGAACTCTGGCGACGTGACGATCAGATACAGCGCGTCGACGACGCGTTCGATGCGCTCGTCCGTCGCGTAGGCGTCGACGACGCCGGCGATCGCCGTGCGCATCTCGCTCGACATGCCGCCCGACATGAGCACGAGGTCGAGGTGGTCGAGCAGCGCCGGCGTGTCATGCGCGATCGACAGCTCGTAGTCGAGTTGGAGCAACGTGTCGTCGGCGTCCGACCAGGGATTGCCCTCCCAGCCGAACAACGTGCGCCACAACATCACGTTGCTCGTCTCGGTGACGAGGTTGTCCGTGGCGATCTGCAACTCGGGCGCGGCGAGGCCGGCCTGCGCCGCGACGCCCGGCGGCGCGTAGTGCGGCTGGAAGAAGTTGAACACGCTCGGGCTGCGCAGCGGCGCCTGGCCGAAGTGCTGCTCGGGCCAGGCCTCCGCCACGGCGCCGTTAGAACTCGTCGCGTCGAACGCACGCCACAGCGCGGTCTGGCGCAGCAGAGGTTCCCGCACCTTGCCGAAGGTCGTCGGCATGTTTTCGTGCCCGTGGCGCGCTTCGTCGTCCATCAGGATCGCACGCACCACGGCGAACAGATCGCCGCGCTGGCCCGCGCCATTGTCCGCGAAGACCGCGGCGACGCGCGCCACGTAGGCCGGCGTCGGATTGCTCGTCACCAGACGCTGGATGAGTTGCTTGGAGACGAACGGTCCCACGTTCGGGTGCGCGACGAGCGCGTCCAAGGCCGCTTCGAGGTCTTCGCGCGCGCTCAAGCCGCCCGGGATGAAGTGACCGCCCAGAAGCGTCTTGGGCGCGGTGTCGTGGTATTGCTCCCACGGCTCCATCGGCGCGTAGGTCGGATTGGGTGTCCAATCCCAGTACAACGCGTCGGCGTAGTTCCAGCCGGTGAAGACGCGTGCGAGCGCTTCGACTTCGGCCTGCCCGTAGGTCGGGAGCGTCGCGCCTTGTCCGTCGAGCAGCGGCGTTCCGTCCGGCGCGAGCTGCACCAAGCCGACGGTGAACAGTTGCATCACTTCGCGCGCGTAGTTCTCGTCGGGCCGGATGTTGAACGCCGGATCCGCTTTGCGGTTGCGCAGCATGCTGAGGTACTGGCCCATCGCCGGGCTCAGCGTCACCTGCTCGAGCAACTCGCGGTAGCTGCCGAGTGCGTTGCGCACGAGCACGTCGTAGTACTCGGCGAGTTGCACGGGTTGGCCCTCGAGACCGCCGGAGGCGTCGGACACGACGAGGATCTCCGACAGCGCGAAGGCCACGCGTTGGCGCAGCTGATCCGGCGAGCGCAGCGCGCGGTACCACCACAGATTCACGCGCGGCGCCTGGTCGAACTCGGGGTTCTGGGCCTCGAGCGTCGGGCGGTGCAGCGACGGCTTGCGCGCGCGTTGTTCGTCGAACCACGCCGTGTAGCCGATGACCGCCAAGCGATCGATCGCGGCCTTGTTCGGCCCGAAGGTCGCCTGCGTCAGAAAGCGCGACGATTGTTCGAGGCTCTCCGGCGGGTCGGGGCCGGGCACGTCGCCCGCATCACCGCCGCCGCCCGAACAAGCCGAGACCACCAGCGTCGCCGTCGCGAATGCGGCGGCTCGCCACCACGCTGCTCCTCCCATGAACTCCTCCCCGCGACTCCTGCTGTCGCGGCCCCTGCTCCAAGGTGTGTATCGAGTGCGCAGCGACGCCTGCTGAACACCGCTGCGCGGCATTCATGCTGAACGAGAGCCGTTGCGAATGGGGCTAACGATCCTGACAGCGCTCCGGTTACGCGCAGTGCGTCGAAACCGACCGAAAGCGTCGGGTTCGACCGCGCGTCAGGCCCGCGCGGCCCAGCGCAACTTCGCCGGCCCCGAGCGCGGATTCGAGCGCCGTTCGGCGGGACTCGGACGGATGACTTCGTCGTTCGTCGCGCTCCAAACTCCGTCCGCGAGTCCGCGCGCAAAGGCGCGCTTCACGCGCCGATCCTCGCCGGAGTGGAAGCTCAACACGGCGATGCGTCCGCCGCGGCGCAGGGCCTGCGGAGCAAAGCGCAGAAGTGCGTCGAGCACGCCGAACTCGTCGTTCACCTCGATGCGGATCGCCTGGAAAACACGGCGCACGGTCGCGTCGCGTTCGTCATCGCCGTAGCGCGCGGGAAGCGCCTGGCGCACGACTTCGGCGAGCCGTTGCGTCGTCGCCAGCGGTTCGCGCCGACCCGCGAGCACGCGCGCGAGGTCGCGCGCCAGCGGCTCGTCGGAGTTGTCCGCCAGTGCGCGTTCGATCTCGGCCACGCTCGCGCCGGCGAGCCACTGCGCCGCGGAGACTCCGCGCGCGGGGTTCATGCGCATGTCGAGCGGTCCGTCGAACTTGAACGTGAAGCCGCGCGCGGGGTCGTCGATCTGCATCGACGAGAGCCCCAGATCCGCGAACAGGAAGTCCACGCCGTCTTGCCAGCCGTGTTCGTGCAGCGCCGCCGGCAGCCCCGCGAAGTTCGTGCGTCGCACGGACAGCGCGCTCTCCTCGAAGCCGAGCTTGCGCAGCCGCTCGAGCGTCTTGGGCAGCTCCAGCGGGTCTTGGTCGAGTCCGAGCAGCGTGCCGCCGGGCGTGATGCGTTCGAGCACACGCCGCGCGTGGCCGCCGTAACCGAGCGTGCAGTCGACGCCGCGCTTTCCGGGCGCGAGCGCGAGCGCCGCGAGCACTTCGTCGACCAGGATCGGAACGTGCTGGCCCGCGGGCGTCATGCCGCGCGAGCGGACGTGCTCGATCAGCTCGGGGTGCGCCTCGGGCGCGAGCTCCTTGTACTTCTCCTCGAAACGCCGCGGGTGCGTGCCGCGGTAGCGCGGTCGTCGGCGGTGCGGCTGCGGAGTGGGGGCGTCGTCGGTCACGCTGCGGAATCTACTCGGCGGCGCGCGCCAAATGCCGCAGTGCTCCCTCGCTCGCGGCGATCTGCAGGCGCCGACCGACGATCCAGCCCAGCCGCGTGATCCACAGTCCGGGCCGCGACCAGGCGCGCAGGGCGACGACCACGGCGCCGCTGCGGGTGTTCTTCTCGACGCTGAAGGTCTCCTCGCCGAGCTCGGGGTGGCCCTCCAGCGTGCGGTAGGTGAAGCCCGCACGCCGCAGCGAGCGCTCCGCGACAAGTTCGTCGAACACGGCACTCACGCGCGAGGCGAAGAACAGATCGAGGCCCGGCGCCAAGTGGTAGCGCGCGCCGACCGTGTCGCCGACGCGCAGCGGCGCGCGCTCGAGGCAACCGGTCAACGTCCGCGGCTCGAAGATGTCGTAGCGCAGGATCGCCCGTGCCGTGCGGCGAAACGGACCGTCGTCGAGGGCGTCGCCCGCGGGTTCGCGGGCGATTTCGAGCTCGTACACGTCGCGTGCGTCGCGCGGACCCGGCCCGTTGGCGAGACCGGGCGAAAGCGCGCGCGCACTCCAGCGCTCGAGCGGCGCGCGCATCGATCCCAGCAGCAGGTTCACCTCAAGGTTGTACCTGCGTGCGCAGCGCGTTCGACAGCCCAGTGGTGCTCGGGCTCGCGGGGTCGCGGTACCAGAACTGCACGTACAGATCCGCGCCGGCGACGAGCGCCGGATCGGCGCCGCTCTGGATCCACGCGTTGAACTCGTACTGGAACGCGCCCGTGCAACTCGAGCCGCTCGGTGCTCCGCCGGAGTTGCTCGTCGGCCGCCGCGTCGTCGGAGGCTCGATGCACAGGAAGCCGCCTTGGAACGGGGCCGCCGCCGGCGCGAAACCGTAGAAGGCGAGGCCGAGCTTCTGGTTGAGCACCTGCGACGCGCTCACGGTGAAGGGCGCGGCCGAACTCGCGCTCGGCGTGCCGCTCCACGCGACGCCGGGCGCGCAGCCCAGGCTGTTCGTTTTCGCCGTGCAGTACGCGAAGGTCGGCGCGCCGATGCGCCACACGTAGGCCTCGCCGCCCGAGCTGCCCGGGACGCCAGCCGCGGGCGCGCCGGCGATGACGCGCGCGCCGTCGAGGGCCACGGCGCGGCCGAGGTTGTCTCCGACCGCCGTGCTCGAACCTGCGAGCGCGAGCGTCTGGTTCCAACTCGCGCCGTCGAACTCGTACACGCGCACGCTTCCGGTCGAGGCGCCGGCCGTGCTGTCCGCGTTCGGCGCGCCGACAATAATGCGCGAGCCGTCGAGGTCGACGCTCGTGCCGAAGTTGTCCGCGTTGTCGATGCCCGGCCGCGGAAGCTCGCTCTCCTGCACCCAACCTCCGGCGCGCCGGAACACGTACGCCGTCCCGACGTTCGTGCCGGTGGGGAGGTTGTTCTCGCTCCAGGCCCCGAACACGGCGCGCACGCCGTCGTAGCCGATGGAGGTCCCGAATTGGCGGCCGTCGGGGCTGTCGTTCGGCGTGAGCTCGGCGCTCTGACTCCAGGTCGCGCCGACGCGCGTCCACTCGAACACGCGGCCGGCGAGGATCGTGTTGGAGGCGAGGTCGAACGACGTGGGCGCGCCGATCAGCAGCGAGTTTCCGCTCAGGCCGAGCGCGCGCCCGCTGCGCGAGCCGTAGATGTAGCTGAACGCAGCGCTGGGCACGATGCGCTGCTGCAGCGTCCAGGTCGCTCCGCTGCGCACGAACACGTACGTGGCGCCCGCGTAGAGCGTGAAGTTCGACGTCGACTGCGGCGCGCCGATCGCACACGTGTCGCCGTCGAGGGCGACCGCGTAACCGAACTCCGCGCTCTGCTCCGGATCGTTGGCGACGAGCTTGGCCTGTTGCGTCCAGGTCGCACCGTTGCGCACGAACACATACGCGGCGCCGGCGCCGAGAAACCCGCTGGTGGTCGCGCCGCGCGCCCCGACGACGAGGGTGTTCCCATCGAGCGCCACGGCGTTGCCGAAGACGTTCGCTGCGTCGTCGCTGGCCTGCAGGATCTGCTCGAGCGACCAAGTGCTCACGTTGCGCCGGTAGACCGCCGCGCGACCGCCCAGGCCGCTGCTCTCGCGCGCGTAGCCGACTACGCACGTGTCGCCGTCTACGTCAACCGCGGCGCCTACGCCGCCCAGTCCGCCGAGCTGGAGTTGGAAGAGCGACTCTTCGGTCGCGGTCCACTGTGCGAAGGCGCCGCTGGCGAGCGCCACGATTGCGGCAGCACGGCCGCAGGCTTGAACGAAGTGCATGGTGCGAGGGTCTCCTTTGTCGCGCGTCCTCCGCGCGCACAAAGCCATCCGCGCCCCGCGCCGAGCGTTACGGGCCGCTCAGCACTTTTTCGGCGCCGGGGCGCCGTCGCCGGGGTGGTCGGCCAGCGCATCGACCTTCCACGCCCCGCGTGCGTCGAGTGTGCGGCGCTCGACGGCCGGCCGACCGAAGCTCGCGAGCTCGGCGCCGCGGGCTGCGACCCGCAGCACGCCGTTCGTCGGGATGGCCAGACCGGCGGGTTGCGGCGGGCGTAACGCGAGCAGCGCACGCAGTTCGGGCCAGTCTTCCGTTTCGTCGTGCACGTCGAGGGGCAGCGGGGGACCCAAGTCGAGGCACGGCGCCACGTACGCCGAGTCGTCGTCGCGGTAGCCGATGGTGTACGGCCCGGCCGCGCAGGCGCCGCCCGACAGGCCGAAGACGAACTGCGCGTTGCGCGCGGCGTTGCGCAAGGCGTCCTCGAGCCCGCGGGCGCGGATGTGTTCGACGCCCGCGACCGTGTCGCCGCCGTCGAGGTA
Organism: Planctomycetota bacterium; assembly: GCA_016795325.1. Taxonomy (GTDB): domain Bacteria; phylum Planctomycetota; class UBA1135; order UBA1135; genus WYBT01. The sequence continues at coordinate 251,791 of JAEUHY010000036.1, read as the reverse complement.
CACGAGCTGCGCGCTCTCGATCTCGTCGCGTGCGCGCGTTAGGTCCAGCTTCGGATCGGACAGGCGCGGCGCGCTGCAACTTGCACCCAACGAGGTGAAGAAGTCGACCGTGACCTTCGTCCAGTTGGGCGTGTCGTCGTGAAAACAACCGATGTGGCAGACGCGCGGCGCCGGCCCGATGCGCGCGGCCAGCGCGCGCAGGAGGGTTTGGCCAGCTCGGCTCTTGGAATTGTGGCTCGCACACAGGTAGAGGACAGCGCTCATCGCCGCATTGTTGCAGCGCGAGGGCGCGTCGGCGATCGTGTGGCGGTGTCGATCGAACTGGCCGCGCCCACTTCGCTGCTCGAGGTGCTCGAGCACTGCGTGCTCAAGGTCCCGCACTACCGCGGGCGCGACCTGCCGCAGCCCGGCGAGAGCGGCGAACGCGCCCTGGCCCGTTTTCCGCTGCTCGGCAAAGCGGAGCTGCGCCGAGCGTTTCCCCACGGGCTGGTTCCGAGCGACCGTTCGCTGGCGAACGCGCTGCGCAGCGGCGAGGTGAGCTTCGTCGGCACGAGCGGAACGAGCGGCGAGCGCGTGCAGGTGCTGTGGCACCAACCCTGGTGGGACGCGCAGGAGCTCGACGGATTTCGCCTCCACGCGACGATGGCCGAAGTCGTGGCGAGCTCGCAGCGCCGCGAAGCGGTGCTCACGACGCCGGTGTGCTCCGGGAATCTGTGCCACGTCGCGCAGTTGCCGATGGAGGAGCGCATCGAGGGCGAGCGCACCTTGTTCCTCAACCAGACCGTCGATCCGACGCGCTGGCGCGACGCCGACGTGCTGCGCATGGCGGACGAACTCGAGCGCTTCGCCCCCGACTCGCTCGAGGCCGACCCGGCCTACCTCGCGTGGTTCGCGTGGCGGCTCGAGCAGCTCGGCCGCACTCCGTTCCAACCGCGCTTCATCGACGTCAGCTACGAGTTCCCGACGCGCGTGCTGCTCGCGCGGATCGAGCGTGTCTTCCGCGCGCCCGTGGTCGACACGTACGGCTCGACCGAGTGCGGCTTCGTGCTCTCCGCCTGCGAACACGGGCTCTACCACCACAACCACGCCTGGAGCCATGTCGAGCTCGTGCCGCTCGAGCGCCTGGGCGACGCGTCGCTGCTGGTCGTCACGCCGCTCGGCAATCCTTGGCTCAACCTCGTGCGCTTCGACACGGGCGACATCGTGCGGGCGAGCGCGACGCCCTGCGCCTGCGGTCGCGAAGGTGTCGTGCTCGAACGCATCGAAGGAAGGCTGCAGGACTTCGTCGTCGCCACCTCGGGCGCGCTCCTGAGCGTTGCAAGCGTCGACCGCGCCATCGGCGCGCCGCGCGGACTGTTGCAGTGGCGCTTGACGCAGCTCGAGGCGCAGCGCTTCGAGCTCGAACTCGTGCCCGACGAACGGGACCTGCTCGACGTGGCGCCGCTGACCGCGAGCCTCGAAGCGCTGCTGGGCGTCGCTCCGCTCGTGCGCATGGTGCGTTGTTTGCCCGTGGAGGCCTCGGGCAAGTTCCGGCCGTGCCGCGCGGAGCACATCGACGTGGCGGCGCTGGCGAGGAGCGCGCGTTGAGTCTCGACAGCAAGGCCGTGCGGCGCGAATTCGCGCTGCTCGAGCGCGAACTCGGCGGGCAGCCGCTCACGTACCTCGACAGCGCCTCGACCGCCCCGCGCCCGCGGGTCGTGCTCGCCGCGATCGGCCGCTATCACGCGGAATTCACGGGCAACGTGCACCGCGGCGTGCACGCGCTGGCGTCGGAGGCGAGCGAGGCCTTCGAGGCCGCGCGCCATGTGGTCGCCGCTCACCTGGGCGCGACGCCGGGCGAAGTCGTGTTCACCGCGGGCGTCACGGACGCAGCCAACCTGGTCGCCGACGCGCTCGCGCTCGGCCCCGAACACGAGGTCGTCACGACCCAGGTCGAGCACCACTCGAACCTGCTTCCTTGGCGCAAACGCGCGACCGTGCGCACGTTGCCGACGCGCGACGACGGCTGCCCCGAGTTCGACGCGCTCGAGTCGGTGTGCACGCCGCGCACGCGTCTGATCGCGGTGCACCACGTCTCCAACGTGCTCGGCACGCTCGCGCCGATCGAGCGCATCACTGCCTTCGCCCGCGCGCGCGGCATCCGTACGTTCGTCGACGGCGCGCAGTCGACCGGGCACGTCCCGCTCGACATGCGGCGCCTGGGCTGCGACTTCTTCGCGTTCTCGGGCCACAAGGTCGGCGGACCGGCGGGTTCGGGCGCGTTGTTCGTGCGCGAGGCGCTGCTCGACGAGCTCGCGACCGCGCGCGTCGGCGGCGGCATGGTGGCGCGCGTTCGCGACGGGGACTGCGAGTGGCGCAGCGGCGCAGCGCGCTTCGAGGCCGGCACTCCGAACGTCGAGGGCGTGCTCGGACTCGCGGCGGCGCTCGCGTGGCTTGCGCGGCTGGGACGCGAAGACGTGGCGGCGCACAGCGCGCTCCTCGCACGACAAATGTACGAGCAGTGCGCGCGACTGCCCGGCGTGCGCGTGCTCGGGTCAACTCAGCTCGAGCAGCGCACGCCGCTGGTGAGCTTGGTGTTGCCCGCCGGCGGGCTCGACGCGCAGAGCGTCGCGCGCACGCTGAGCGACGCGTTCGGCGTGCTCGTGTCCGCGGGCCAGCACTGCACGCATCCGTTGCACGAGCGCTTGGAGCTCGACGCGACGCTGCGCGCGAGCGCCTGGATCCACAACGACGAGGGCGACATCGAACGTTTCGTCGGCGCTCTGCGCGGCTTGATCGCGTGACGAAGGCTGCTTCACCACGTGCTTGAAATGTCTCGGCGCGTCCGCCGCTATCCTCTCGCGCCCCCGAGTTCGCCGTGACCGCCGCCAGCCCCTCCGCCCCGAAGACCTTCCGCGGACTTCCGCACGCCTTCTGGGTGCTGATCTTCGGGATGTTCGTGAACCGCGTCGGCGCCTTCGTGCTGCCGTATCTCGCGCTGTACCTGCAGACGCAGCGCAACATCGGCGCGACGGAGAGCGGACTGATCGTCGGCGCCTGGGGAGTCGGCGCCGTGATCGCGGCGCTCGTCGGCGGGCAACTCGCCGACAGATGGGGACGCAAGCGCACCATGCTGCTGAGCCTGTGCGGCGGCGCCGCGGTGCTCGCCGCGTTGTCGCAGGCGCGAGGGTTCGGCCAGCTCGCCGCGCTCGCGTTGGCGCTCGGCGCCGTCGCGGAGCTGTACCGTCCCGCAGTTTCGGCCGCCGTCGCCGACCTCGCGGCGCCCGAGCTGCGCTCGCGTGCGTTCAGCTACTTGATCTGGTCGTACAACCTCGGCTTCGCGGTCAGTCCGCTGATAGCCGGCGTGATCGCGGAGGAGCTCGGCTTCGGTTGGTTGTTCGTCGGCGACGCGGCGACGATGCTCGCGGCGGCCATCGTGCTCGCGGTGTGGACTGCGGAGACGCGCCCCGCAGCCGCCCGCAGCGAGCGCAACGACTCAGGTTTCGGCGAGGCGCTGCGCGACCGCAACCTGCGGCCCATGCTCCTCGCCGCACTGATGATGGGCGTCGCCGTCGTGCAGATCATCGCGACCTTCGGACCGCTGATGAGCGCCGACGGCATCGACCTCAAGACGTACGGGCGCATCCTCGCGCTCAACGGCTTGCTCGTCGCGCTGACGCAGCCCTGGGTGGTGCCGCTCTCCGAGAGGTTCGGCGCCTCGCGCGTCGTTCCGCTGTGCGCGCTCGTGTTCTGCGGCGGCCTAGCGTTGCACGCCTTCGTCGACAGCGCGATCGCCCACGCCTTCGTCGTCGTGGTGTGGACCGCGGGTGAAGTGGCGCTCTTCCCGCTGTGCAACACGCTCGTCGCCAACATCGCGCCGACGCCTCTGCGCGGCCGCTACCAGGGCCTGTACTTCGTGGCGTGGTCGACCGCCAACGTGATCGGTCCGCCGCTCGGCCAAGAGCTGTACGCGCGCTTCGGAGCAGGAGGTTGGTCGGTGCTCCCGCTGAGTTGTGCGGTCGTCGCCGGCGCGGCGCTGTTCGTCGCCACGCGCCGCGCCGCGTCGGTCAAGGCAGCAGTGTGAACGCGAGCGCGTTCGACAAGCTCGTCGACTTGGGGCTCGGCGGATCGCGGAACCAAGCCTGCGCCCAGAGCTGCTGGCCGCCGGAATAGGGCGCGCCGAGCAGCCCCGGCGTGTTCGTGCGGAAGCCGTTCCAGTCGAGTGCGAGCACGCCGTCGCACGCGCCCGCCGCGCCGCCGGAGTCGAGCGGAGTGCAGCGCTGCGTCGGCGCCTTCACGCACAACCAACTCGAGCCCGCGCCCCACGGAAGCGCTTCGACTCCGCTGAGCGAATAGAAGAACAAGCCTTGGCGTTGCCCCTCGACTCCGCTCGCCGCGAGCGTGAAGCCGCTGGATGCGCTGGCCGACGGCGTGCCGGTTGCGGAGATGCTCGCGTTGCAACCGCTGCTCGTCGTGCCCGCCGTGCAGTACGCCGCGGGCGGCGCGGGGCACGTGCCGAGCAAGCGGTACTTCCACTGCCGGTCGACGGACTGGACAGGCGTGAACCAACTCGCGCCCGCGTCGGTCGAAATGGTCCACACGGGCCCGAGTTGGGCGCCGGGCAGGTCGAGACTCGCCTGCGTGCCGAGCTGCGCGCGCCACACGAGCCAGTACGTCGCGCCGCCGCTGAGCGCGACCGGCGCCGCGAAGTTCGCGCCCTGCCACGTGTTGGTCGGCGCGATCGAGAACGGAGCGCTCCCGAGCAACGCCGCGGGTTTGCCGGTGGCCACGTCGTGGCTCCACAGGTCGAGCTGCTGCGCCGACGTCGTCTCGCCGGTGAACACTTCGATGCGGCTGATCGCGCTCGTCTGAGGCGCGACGAGTTGGATCGCGAACCACGCGTTGCCGAGCGAGACCGTGTTGAGGAAGGTCGGCGTGTCGTTGAGCGAATGGCAAATCGACTGCGCCTGGGCCGCGGCGACGAGCGCGAGGGGCGCGAGGAAGTAGGGGAGGTGCTTCATGGTGTTCATCCGGCGCGGCAGCGTAACGCGCCGTTCGCTCAGGGAACGAAGCGATGCACGCCGCCGTGGTCCGCGGCGATCCAGCGCGGCAGCGAGTTGTCCTCGCCGACCGCGACGCAGTGGATGCGCACGCACCGGGTGCGGTTCCAGCGCACGAGTTCTTCGCGGATCGCGACCGCCTCGGTCTCCGTGCCGGTCGTGGGCGTGCCGTCGGTCATGAAGCAGATCGTGTCGACGTCCGGATCCTCGAAGGCGCGCGCGAACGCGTCGTAGATGTTCGTGCTGCCGCTCAGGTTCAGCGAGCGCACGTGGGAGCGCGCCTTCTCGCGCAGCTCTTCGTCGCGTTTGCGCTGGCGCGCCGTGAGCTCCTCGGCGGTGTTGCTCCCCTTGCGTCCCACACCGAACGAAGCGAGCGACTCGAGCCAGGTGAACACGTTGTCGCCGAAGGCGACGATGTTGAACCACGAGCCGGGCGGCAGGCTGTCGATGAGCGCGAGCAGCTCTTCCTTCGCGACGTCGATGCGGCGTTTGCCCTTGTGTTCCGGGCTCTTGGACTGCGCGTTCATCGAGCCCGACAGGTCGATCACGTACAGCGTGCGCGCCGAAACGACGTCGACGCCGTAGAACTTCGGCCGCGTGCGGCTGCGCGGTTCGCCGCCCGCGCTCGCGGGGTCGCCTTCCTTCTTGCCCGGCGCCCAGTCGCGCCCGGCGCCGGCGCGCCAGCGCACCCACTGCTCGTGCGTGGTGTAGCGCTTGACGCCTGTGAACGCTTCGAGCTTGTCGTTGAGGTCGCCGTGCACGCGCGAGCCGACGGCTTCGACCTCCAGGCGCGCGATGAACAGCTCGAGTGTCGCGACCGACGGCTCGCGCGCAAGCCACTCGAGCGCGAGCACGCGCACCGACCAGTCGTCGTCCGCGAGCGCGCGCTCGGCGAGCTTGCGCAGCGCCGCGTCGTTGCGTTCGAACAGACTCCCGAGCGCGGCGCGCCGGCGCAGGCCCGACTTCTCGTTGGCCCACTGCTCGAGCCGCGCGCGCCAAGCGCCTTCGCGCTCGCTTCCTTTCACGATGGCGCCCGCAGCGTGGAGCGCGCTCTCGAGCAGCTCTTCGTCGCGTCCCTTGGCCACGACGTCGGCCAGCGTGTCGTGCGCGGCTTCGACCTTGTGGCGCGCGAGCAACTCCGCCGCTTCGCAGCGCACACGCGGGTCGTCGTCGCGCAACAGCGCGAGCGCGGCCTCGAACACCTTGGCGTGCGCAGACCCACGTGCGCCGCGCAGGTGATGGAGCCGCTCGCGGGTCGTACCGCGGCCCATGCGCGCGGCGAGGTACGCGGCGGTGCGTTCGTCGCCGCAACTGGCGATCGCCTCCGCGCCGACGCGGCGCAGCCAGGCCGGGAAACGTTGGTCGAGGATGATCGCGTCGAGCTCGGCGGCGGCGCCCGCGCACTCGCCCTGCTCCTTGGCGCGCGCCATGAACGAACGGATCGCCTGGGCGCGCTGCTCGCCGCCCACGCTCGCGTCGGCGATCACCTCCAACTCCGGGCGCGGGTTGGGCGCCTGCGCGGCGTCGAGCCGTGCGCCGAGCACCGTCCACCAACTCGCGGCGAGCGCGAGCACGAGAGCTTTCCACTGCATGCGACGAGCAGAGTAGCGCGTGCTGCGCTGCGCCTGCGGTCACGCCAACTGTGTCGACGGCGCGGCGCCGGCGCGCAGTGCGGCGGCTTTGCGCAGCAATTCCGCGCGCGAGAACGGCTTGGCGAGGTGGTCGACCGGCGCGCTGAGGCCCTCGGGCGTCGGGCTTTCGGCGTAGCCCGACATCAACAGCACGGGCAGGTCGGGGCGCAGCCGCCGCAGGCGTTCGGCGAGCACGTCGCCGCCCATGCGCGGCATGATGCGATCGGTGACGACCAGGTCGAGTTCGCGCACGCGCGCTCCGGCCACTTCGAGCGCTTCCTCTCCGTTCGCCGCTTCGAGCACCTGGTAACCGGCGCCGCGCAGGTTGGAGATCACGATCTCGCGCACCATCGGTTCGTCCTCGACGACGAGCACCAGGCCCGTGCCGGCGTTCTGCGGCGCCGCGACGGGTTGCTCTTGCGCCACGTTCGTCGGCTGGGGCGCGGCGGCGCGCGGCAGATACACCGAGACGGTCGTGCCCGCGCCGGGCGCGCTGTCGAGCGTGAGCACGCCGCCGCTTTGGCGGACGATGCCGTACACCGTGGAGAGTCCCAGGCCCGTGCCTTTGCCCTGCTCCTTGGTGGTGAAGAACGGGTCGAAGGCCCGGCGGCGCGTCAGCTCGTCCATGCCGATGCCGTCGTCGCGCACGCGCAGCCGCACGAACGGGCCCGGTTGCACGTGCTCGTGCCCGCGCGCGGCCGCGGCGTCGAGTTCGAGCGGCGCGCTGTCGATCGAGAGCGAGCCGCCGCGCGGCAGCGCGTCGCGCGCGTTGATGGCGAGGTTCAGGAGCACCTGCTCGATCTGGACGCGGTCGACGTTGACGAAGAGGCCCTGCTGCTCGTGGGCGATTCCGAGCCGGATGTGCTCGCCGATGATGCGGCGCAGCAGTCCGCCCATGTCGTCGATCACCGCCGTGAGGTCCTGCAACTGCGGCGAGAGCACCTGCTGGCGGCTGTAGGCGAGCAACTGGCGCGTCAGCGCCGCTGCGCGCTCCGAGGCCTGGAGGATCTGCTGCGCTGCGCGTCGCGTGCCTTCCTCGCGCGCCGTCATCAGCAGCGACTCGGCGGATCCGTCGATCGCGGTGAGCAGGTTGTTGAAGTCGTGCGCCACTCCGCCGGCGAGCCGCCCGACCGCTTCCATCTTCTGCGCCTGGCGCAGGCGCTCCTCGAGGTTGCGGCGCGCCGTCACATCGATGACGGCGCCGTCGTAGTGCAACGTGCGACCGTCCGGGCCGCGGGTCGCGGCTGCGCTGATCAAGGCCCACACCACCGCGCCGTCGCGGCGGCGCAGCGGAATCTCCTCGCTCGCAGTCGAGCCGAGCCGTTCGACCCGCGCTCGGAACTCGCGTTGGCGCCACGGTTCCACGTACAGATCGGCCGGCATGACCGTCATCAAGTGCTCGGCCGAGTCGTAGCCGAGCATGCGCACCAGCGCGTCGTTGACGTAGTGGAACCCGCGCTCGGGCGAGCTGCGGAACAGTCCCTCGTTGACGTTGCGGTTGATCGAGGCGAGCAGTTCCTCGTTGCGCTCGCGCTCCATCGCGATGCCCGCGAGCGCCGCGGCGCGCTCGAGCAGCTGCTGTTCCTCCTCGGTCGGAGCGCGCGCTCCATCGAAGTACACGGCGAAGGTGCCGAGCACCTTGCTCCGTGAATCCATCACGGGCACAGACCAGCAGGCCCGCAGTCCGTGCGGTTCGGTCACCGATCGGAACTGCGCCCAGCGGGAATCGGTGCGGATCTCGCTCACGATGCACGCGTGGCCGGTCCAGGCCGCTGTGCCGCACGAGCCGACGCTCGGTCCGATCTCGATTCCGTCGATGCTCGCGCAGTATGCCTCGGGGAGCGACGGCGCGAGCGCATGCCGCAAACGGTTGCCGTCGAGGAGCAGCAGCGATGCACGCGAGCCTTCGATCAGGCGCTCGATGCCGTGCACCAGTGCACGCAGCGCCGCCTGCGAGGATTTCCCGGTGGCGATCAGCTCGAGCACGCCCGCATTCCAGCGACTCGCCTCCTGATCGCGTTTGCGCTCCGCGATCAACGCGCCGATCAAGAGCGGCCCGGTGAGCAGCGCGAAGGTGAAGATCTGCAGCGCGTTGTGGCGCTCTTCGATCGGCAGCGCGACGAACGGTCCGTGGCCGGCGAGGGTCGCGGCGAAGATCGAGATCGCGGCGAGCGCGGCCGTGCTCGCCGCGCCGATCGGACCCAGGCGCACTGCCGCGAAGGCCGCGAGCGGGAGCACCGCGTACAGGAGCAGCATCGAGGTCGAACCGATGTTGCTCGAAACCAGCAGCAGGGCGATGACCGCCAGCAACGTCACAAGCACCGCTGCGGCCTCGAAGCGCGTCTTGGCGCTCCAGCTTCCCGTGGCGCTGCGCCCCGCGATGACGAGCAGCGGCGTCACGCACAACACGCCGAGCGCGTTCATGCGCCACCAGCCGCCCCAGCCGGAGTAGAACGGCACGCGCATCGGGGAGTCGAGCAGGAGCCGGCCGAGCCAGGAGCACAGGATGCTCGCCAGCGGCGCTGCCGCCGCGATCACGAACAGGCGCGCGACGTCCTTGATGCGCGCGAACGCGCTGTCGACGCGCAGTCGCCGAATGAGCCACAGGCCGACCAGCGCTTCGGCGCACGCGCCGATGGCGCCCGAGATCACGATCGCCGCCGGATACCCGATCTGCATCCGAACCACGAGCGCCGCGAGTGCAACGGCCCATGCGCTGCCAACGCCCAGGCGCCACAGGCCTGCGATGGCGACGCCCGAGGGCAACCAGATCACTGCTTCACGCAACGCGCTGCCCGGCACTTCGCGCAGCAGTTGTGTTCCCAGCAAGAGTGCGAGGAAGAGCGCGTGCTCGAGCCAGTGGCGCCAGCCCAGAGTGTGTTGCCGTTCAGCGCCGACGACACCCGCCGCACTGTCCGAGTTCTGGGATTGTGGGCTCATCCAGGCGCGGGGCGAGTGTCGAACTCGCCCAATCATGGTCCGCCCGCTCGCACCGCGAGTCAACGCTCACGCGTACGAGTGCAGGTACAGGTGCAGCGCCTTGAAGAACACCACGACCGACGTGACGGCGAACGCGATCTTGATGCCGCGTGCGACGCGCGGGCGGCGCGCGAGCCACGCCACTGCGAAGAAAGCCGCACCAAGCAGCAGGCCGACGCGCCAAGCGCGGAACGCGGGGGAGTACCCGGGGTCGAGCGGGCTCAGCGAGCGCAGGTAAACCCAGCCGCCCAAGCCCCACGCGACCGTCGCCAGACCCAGCACCTTCGTGGCGCGCTTGGCGAACAGGCCGAGCACGCCCAGGAACGGCAGCAGCAAGAGAGTGACGAAACCGACAATGGCCTGCTGGGCGGGCTCCACGCGGCAAGATCGAAGCGCTTGGCTCGGCGCGACGCAAGCGCTCGTCGAGGGAACGGCCTACACGAAGCCGAGCGCGTTCTTGAGCTTGTCGAAGGCGTCCGAGACTTCTTGGAAGCGCGCTGTGCTTCCGCCCTTGTCGGGGTGGTTCTTCACGGCCCACGCGCGCCACGCCTTGAAGGCGCTGTCGCGATCGATCTGCGGAAAGCGCAGCCCGAGCGCTTCCTCCAGCACGCGCGTGGTTTTGGCGTCCAGGCGCTCGTTGCGCCCGCCGCCCGACTTCGCGGCGCTCTCGAGCAGCGTGCGGATCGACTTCTCCAACCCGTTCGAATTCTCGCGGATGCGCTCGTCGATCTTCGCCACCGCCTCGAACAGGCGGGTGAGCTCCTCGATCTTCGTCTCGCGCAGCTGCTGTGGCAGCGCATCCCAATTCGCGCGCGATTTGGTCTTCTTGCGCTCGTTCTGCAGCTTGCTGAGCTCGTTCTCGAGGTCGCTCTGCGCCTGCACGTTGAAATCGCCGCTGCGCGCCCGGCTGGCGTGCTGGCGAGCGCGCTCCTCGAGATCCGCGGCGAATCGTTCGGCCTGCTCAAAGAAGAGCTTCAGCGACTGCAGCTTGCCCAGCCACGATTGGCGCAACTCCTCGAGCTTGCGCTGCGCCTCCTGCTCCTTGCGTTGACGCTCCGCGACGGCGCGCACGCGGCCGTCGAGGATGTTCAAGGCCGAGTTCTCGCGCGCCAGGGCGTTCGCCAACTCGTCGAGCCAGCGCGCGGCCTTCTCGTGCTTCTCGACGTGTTTGTTGCGCCGCTCCTGCTGGACATACGTCAGCACGTCGTTGAGCACTCGCTTGGCGTTCGCGATGCCGTCCGCCTGCTCGGGGCGCTTGTAGCTCTGCAGCTTGCGCAGTTGGTCTGAGATTCCGGTCTGGGTCAGCGTCATGGGTTTGACGCGCTTCCACTCGTCGACGGCCTTGGTGAGTTCGATCTCGGGCATGGGCGCCACCGGGGTTGGGGTGCGATGGATCGGGACTGGCCGGCCGTAGCCAGCTCACCGCTCGACCCGAACACCAAAAAATGCGCGCTTCGCCTGGATGCTCGGGCCTCACCAACCGTGGTTGAGCAGGATCTCGTGCTTCGACTTCGCCCGCCTCTGGCGGAGTTTCGCCGTGATCCCCAACAAGACCAACGTGCTCGCCTTCCTCGCACGGCTCTTCGCGCGCCAGACGCCGATGCGCGCCGGCGACGACATCGGTCGAGCGCATTCGGCGCGGTTCCAGCACCGACGCGCGCGTTGTCGATGGAGCGTGGGTGGAGTTCTCGGCGCCAGCACTGTTCGCATCGCTGGTGGTGAGCGTCGCGGGGCTGGCGCTCTTCCGGTACGGGCGCAAGGAGCAGCGCGTGCCGCAGGCGTAGGGCGGGCTGGTGCTGATGATCGGGCCGTACTTCAGCGGCGGAGCGCCGGGAACGTGGCTGCTCGCCGCCGGAGTCGGCGCACTTGTGTGGGGAGCGACGCGGCTGGGTTGGTGAGCGCGGAACGCACGCGCGCAGGTCGCGTCACGTGTCGCGGTCGCGCGCTCAGCGCGGCGCCGGCCGGGCGTGGGTCAGGGTCCGATCACCAGCTCGAGGGCGTCGGAAAGCTGCGCGCCACTGGGCAGGCCGGGGTCGCGGATCCAGGCCTGCACCCACAGTTGATCGCCGTACCTGAGAGTCGGGTCGTTGGGCAGGTTGAAGAGGGTGTTGAAGTCGTAGGTGAGCTCACCGTCGCAGGGCGGAGGCGCGATGGAGATCGACTGCTGCACAGGCGTGCGGCGCAGCGGCGGAGCGACGCACAGCGTGCCGCCGTAGAACGGCGCCGCGTTCGGGCCCTGCGTGCCGAAGAACAACAGGCCAGCTCTCTGGGGCTCGATCTGGGTGACGCCGACGAGGAACCCTGTGCCTGCGGTCGCGCTCGAGTCCCCGAGCGTGTCGAGCCGCGGAGCGCAGCCCGTCGAGCCCACTTGGGGGCTGCAGTAGCGCGTCGGCGTCAGGCCCGTCAGGTCGCGCACCCAGACGCGCTCGAACTGCGAGAACACGCCGGGCGTCGCGTTGTCCGCGTCCGTCGTCATCACGACGAAGCGACCATCTCGCGAGGCGCCGTAGAGGTTGATGTGCTGGTTGAGGGACTGTCCCTGCCAGTTGAGGCTGACGCGGGTGGTCGTGCCACTGACGATGTCCCGCTGGAACATGTCCATCAGGCCATTGAAGTCGCCAGCAACCAAGTTCGACGCGGCGGACTTGAAGAGCACGAATCGGCCGTCCGCGGAGATGACAGGCCATGTGACCGAGGAGCTGGACTGCACGCCGGCCGTGCTCTGACTGCAGCGCAGCGTGACGCCCGCAACTCGGTCGCGAACGAGGACATCGGAGGCCCCGTTGGTGTCGTTGGGCGCCAGGTTGGTCGCGGAAGTGAGGAACGCGACGTAGCGACCGTCGGCGGACACGCTCGCGTCGGTCGAGAGTCCGTTGCCCTGCGCGCCGCTCGAGCTGACGCTCACGAGGTCCATCGATCCGGTCGAACGGTCCAGCAAGTAGACGTCTGCGTTGCCGTTCGTATCGACCGGTCCGAGGTTGCTCGCGAAGGACGAGAACACCACGAAGCGCCCGTCGCCCGAGATGCGCGGTTTGTAGGAGTCCCCGTTTCCCGGAACTCCGCCCGGGCCAGCCGAGAGCAGTTCGGTGTGCTGGAGCCCGCGGTCGCGCAGGAACACGTCGGGCACGCCGTTGTTGTCCGCCGCCACCATGTTGGTCGCGGAGCTAGAGAACACCACCAGCGACCCGTCGCGCGAGAGGCTCGGGTCCGGTCCCACCGCGCCGTTGGACTCGACCCCGAGCGGCCCGACGTTGATGCGCTCGGTCAAGCCGGTCGAGCGTGCGTGCACGAACAGGTCGTAGGTCCCGTTCGTGTCGGGGGTCGCGAGGTTGGTGGCCAGCGACAGGAACGCGATCACGTTGCCGTCGCCGGAGAGGCTCGGCGTCCGGCTCTGTCCGTTCGCGAGCAGCCCACCGCTTCCGACCGTGACGAGCGTCGTGACGTCGAGCCAGCGGTCGCGCAGGTAGCCGTCGTCCGTCGCGTTGGTGTCGATCGTGAGCAGCGCCTGCTTCGTCGTGAACAGCACGAAACGCCCGTCGTCAGAAATCGGCTCGAGGCCGATGAGGCTTGGCTGCGAGACGTTCGCGTTTTGCACTTGGCTCGCGAGCGAGATCGTCTGCGCGTGCAGGCCGCCGCCGGCGAGAAGCACCGCGAACGACCACCGAATCGCCACCCAACCTCCGCTGCGATTGCCCATGAACACTTCCTCTGCGACGAGGCGGGGCCTTCCGCCGGAGGCTGCCGTCTTCGACCGCGAGGTAGAGGCTCACCGTGGGGCGCTGATCCGTCAAGTGGGCTGCTTGGTCACATCGTCGTCCGGCGCCTTCTCGACGCGCGTCCCGGCGAGCGAGCGGCTGAGATGAGCAAGGCCGGCCTCGATGTGAGGTCGCGCTGAGGCGCTTCATTGGCAGCACGGGGGCCGAGGAAACGACGCGCCCGCGGCCGGGCGCCTCACCAACCGTGGTTGAGCAGGAACTCGACGACTGCCGCATCCGGTGTGACGCCGTCGACGCTGAAGCGCGTCGACGCGTCCGGGTTGCTCCGCGGCCCGCCTGCGCGCAGCAGGCACCGATCGTGCGCTCCGACGCCCTGCGTGTGGCCCAGACCCGCGAGCAAACCCGCCAACGCGAACGCGTTCGCCTCGCTGTGCAGATTCTTGTAGCGCGGGTTGGCGCCCACGCTGTTCAGCCACGTTTTCCAGCCCGAAAGCACGTCGTCATCGTTGGTGATGAAACGCTCGGCGGGCGGGTAGAGCAGCAGCGGGAGCACCTTTTCGACGCGACGGTTGCTGCGTTCGATCAGCGGCCACAAGGACGCCGCGCGCTTGGTCGCGACCGGGAAGTTGGCCCAGTTCAGCGCGCCGCCCGCGCGGAACAGCGGCGCGCCCGCCCACGAATAGCCGCCCTTGGCGTACTTCGAGAGACCGTTGTCGCGTGCGGTGACGGGGACGCCCTGCGGCACGTCCTCGCGCAGCGCGGGCCAGATCCGCAAGCCGGAATCGTCGCTGGCCAGCACGAGGTGCTGCTCATCGCGGTGGCCTTCGAACACGAGTTCGTGTCCGACGCGCCACGTTCCGGCGCCGCCCGCGAGCTCGATCGTCTCCGCGCCGGCCTGCGTGTCGCGCGCCACGCTCCAACCGCGCAGCGCATCCACGGGCTCGCTCATCCAGAAGTGCTCGAGATCGAAGTGGCCCTGCGTGGCGATCAGGACGTCGGGCTGCCTCAGCACCACGCCGTTCGCACGCCAGTTGCCGTACGCGAGCAGCGCCGCGCGCCAACCGCCGTCGGATACGCCGTACAACGCGATGCGCCGTGGATCGTCCGTGATGAAGCCGTCGTCGCCGAACAGCGCGGCGTCGCGCCGTCGCGCGAGCAACCACGGCGTGATGAGCGCCGGTTCGAGCAGCCCATCGGGGAAGAACAACGCGCGCGGGTCCTGGCCGCCCGGCTCGTAGAAGCCGTTGTCCTGCCAGTTGATCGACACGACGACGGCGCCGAGCTGGCTGCGCAGCGCCTGCAGCGTCGTGTTGCCCTTCGGGTCGAGGTTGCCTTGGTCGTTGCCGTTGCCGCCGTGGAGCCGGATGACGACGGGCCAGCCGTCCTTCGCGCCCGGATCGAAGCGCGAGCGATCGGGCAGCCAGATGCGCGCCGCGCCGAACTTCGAACGGTCGCTGAAGCGCACCGTCGTGAAGGCGTTCTCGGCGCTGAGCGCGGTTTCGCGTGCGTCGCTCACGGCGCGCTGCCTGCGAAGCTCGCGCGCAGCACGCGCAGCTCGCGTTCGGGGCCGTTGTCGCGCGGGTCCAGGCGCGCCTGAAACGCGCCGTCGTAGCGCTCCAGGTTGGCGAGCCGATCGATGCGCCAGCGCAGTTGCCACAGCGCGTCGTCGCGCCGCGCGGAGTAGCGCTGGGTCAGGAGCGGCACGGCGAGCGTGCGCGCGAGCTCGCGCCCGGCCTCGAGTTGCACGTGGAGCCGACCGTTGACTTGGAAGCGCTGCGCGTCGATCGCGAGCACTTCGAACTGCGCCACACCGCGGCGGGGTCCGCTCCAGACTTCGCCGAGCGCGCGCGTCGAACAGCGTGCGCGGTCCGGACCTTCGTATTGCCCCGCGCGAGGATTGGGCTCGACCACGAACTCGAGAAAGGTGTCGGTGTGCGTCGCGTTGATCAGCTCGAACTCCAGCGTCCACTGCAGCCGGCGGCCCGGCGTGAAGCTCGTCGCGCGCACGAACTCTCCGTCCTCGTAGCCGACGTACCAGCCCTGCGGCGCGAGCGAGAGGCTCGCTTCCAAGCGCTTGTCGCGGAAGTTCGGATAGCCCTCGTAGTCGAGCTTGGTGAGCGTCGTGAACGGATACAGACTCGCCTCGAAGGGAGGGTTGGGCGGCGGCGGCAACGAGCCGCAGCGGATGTCGAGCGCGCTCGCCCAGGGCCGGACCCACTCGAACAAACGCGGCGCGAGCTCGAATCCGAAGCGCCCGCCGTCCGTGTCTGCGTTTGCGCTCCGCGCCTCCATTGCGGGCCCAGTCTAGGCGCCCGCGCGAGCAGCGTCGCGCGCCGCACGCTTCCCACTTTTGGGGCGCCGCTCAGCGCATGGCGCTCGCTGCGAGCGCTTCGAGCGCACCCTCAGGAGCGTGGAGTTGGTGCGCGCCGTTCGTATCGACAACGGTGAACACCAAGCGTTCGCCGCGCGCTGCAGACTTGGTCTCGACGATCTCGAGTGCAGTGACGCCCGCGATGCGCGCGCCGAGCACTTCGAACGAGCCTTCTCCGTGGCCGATGAAGTTCGTCGTCGGGGCCGCGGGAGTGCTCGAGATCGGCACACGAAGCTCCGCACGCGCGCGCGCGCCGCTCGCTAGCGCCGTCACTTCGAGCGGCAGACGAAGCTCCGCGGTCGCTGACTTCGGCAGATAGGGTCGTCCGGTGCGCAGCGCGACGGCGTCGGTGAATAGCACCGGATCGTCGGGCCGATCCATGAGGAGAAAGAAGCTCGGAAGCTCGAGCGGCGCGCCGCGCAGCCAGCGCACGTTCGCGCGGCGCGCGAACGAGCCCGGGCCCATCGCGTAGTGCTCTGCCGACGACGTAGCTGCGATGTTCACGAAGCCTCCGCCGTTCAGCGCCCAAACGACGCCGCCGCCGGGCGCGGCGACGGCCGCGGGGGCCGTGTTCGCCGGCAGCGGCGTGAGCGAGATCGGAACGAGCATGTCGGTCAGCTCGAGGATCGAAACGTCGGCGCGCTGCGCGACCCAATCGCCGGGCGCTGCGTGCGCGACGGCGAGGTAGACGCGCTCGCCGCTCACGAGCGGGCCGCCGACCAGCCAGCCGACGACGCGCTGTTCGAAGCTGCGGCGCTGTGCGGCGAGTTGTTCCGCGGAGAGGTCCTCGAACAGCAAGTCGTTGGAGCCGAAACGTTGCAGTTGCACTTGCCACACGCTGGGACCGATGAAGCCGCGCTGGATCTCCCACGGTGCGTCGAGCCGCGCGCGCACGGCGCCGCTGCTCGGATCGACGCGCACCAGATGGCCGCGCGAACCGCTCAACGCGAGCACATCGCCGCCGCAACGTGCGAGGGGCGCGAGCTCGCCCGAGGCGCGTTCGGGATAGCGCGGCGCGAGTAGGAACGCTTGGTCCTCGGCGAGCGGTGCGAGTGACTCGAGTGCGATGCGCCACTGCGGAGCGCTGTTGTTCGGGCCGCCGCACAACTCCAGCGCGCCCGCGCGTCGGACGAGCGCCACGGAACGCTGCGCTTCACCGCCGAGTTGGAGCAGCGAGACGAGCCGAGTATCGGCGTCCGTCCAACCGCTCGGCGCTTGGACTGCAATCTCTCGCTCCGGCGGCGGCGCGCTGCGCCCGAGGGCGAGCTGTTTGTCGCCGATGACGAGCGTGGCTTCGTCCCAACGCGGCAGCGGATCTTGCGCGGCTGTCGAGAGCGTCGGCAGACAGAGCGCGGCGAGGAGGAGTGTTTGCATGGGCGTGGATGGGGAAGCTGGCGGCGCAGGGAGCGGCGCGCCGACTGTTTTGGCGAGCGCGTGGACGAGTGCGGAGGCGAGTGCGGTGGCGAGTGCGGAGACGGGCGCGGAGACGACTGCGGAGGAGATCGGCGCGCTGCAACGCCGAAACCCGCCGAGATGTTGGCGCAACTCGGATGTTTGCCGCGAGCCGCGCGTCGACTCGATTCGGCGTTCGGCTCGGAAGCGGGCCGCCGCGGCGTCGGACAGTACTCCAGTCTGTGCAGCTGGTCGCGGCTCTTCGCCGGAGCGACACGCGGCTCTCGCTCTCGCCCGCGTGCGCTCGGCTGCCGCTTCCCCGGAACGACGCGGACAACCAGCGCTTTGCCGCAGGAATCCGCGTGCGGCCGCTAGCGCGGCAACGGGCGCAGCACGTCGCCGGCGAACGGCGTCCAGACTCCCGCGCGCACGCCGGCGAGCCGCAGGCCAGCGCCCGTCCACTCGTTGCAGGTGCGGATCGCGCTGTAGCTGCCCACGGCTTCGTAGAAGTGATCGAGCGGCGTGTAGCCGGGGTGCTCGATGCGGCGCGGAAGCAACGCGGCGTCGCGAGCGAACGAAGAGCGCACGTACTCGCACAGTGCGACGTACTGCGCTTCACTGAGCACGAAAGAGCGCGCGTTTTCAGCGGAGTACGGTCCGTAGTCGAGCCAAGTGACGTGCAACGCCGTGCTGCCGATGCCGCTCAGCGCAGCGAACGCCGTACTCGCCTTCAGATCCGCGAAGGTCGGCGTCTCGAGGTAGAAGCGCCGATCGCCCCAGCCGACCGCGACCCACTCAAGGCCCGACTGCGGGCCGTGGAGCTCGTCGAGGGCAAGGAACTGCGCCCAGTCGACGTTCGCGGCGCGCACCGGCAACACGAAGTCGGTGTGCACTCCGTTGGAGAGCACGCCAACTTCGATGCCGCTCGTCGGCGGCGCCCAGTCGCCGTTCACGCTGATGCGCGGCAGCGTGAGCGCGGCGAGGCCCCAGAGTGCCAACGGCGCGAGCACGACGAGCAGCGCGCGCAGCACGAAACGCCGTGCTCGGCGCCAACGACTGTGCTCTGTCGTCGCATCGCTCTGTGCGTTGTTCGCCGCCGCGCTCATCGCCTCGTGGATCCTACGTTCACTCCGGCGCGCGCGCCGCGAGCGTTCGGTTCGGCCCCAACTTGCTCGCACGGGCGGATGGAAACCAGATCGGATGCGTTCCGTCGCAGGCGGCGGCCGTCGATCGCGAGGTGGCGGCTCGCTGCGGGGCGCCGAGCCGTCAAGTGGCGCCAGAGCCAGCGCGGGCCTCGCTGGGCGGTGAACGTCGTGCGCAGGCAGGAGCCCTCCGGCGCCGACGCGCGCCGCGAGCACGTGCCGCGGGGAACCAGGCGCCTCGTCGCGCAGAAGGCCGCGAGACCCAAGCGAAGGGACGTCGCGCGCGCCTCGAGTTGCGCGTGGACAGCTCGCTGCGGGCAGCGCGCGCTTGGGCGATTCGGGACGTGGCGCGCGGGTTGTCGAGGTACGAGCCTCGTCGCTGGTACGAAAGGTGGTGGCTGCGCACGTTCGGTGGAGTGATGCGCGGCGAGCTCGAACGCATCCAGCGCGCCGCGCGAACCTCATCCACCCACACGAACGGCTGAGCACCGCAGTTCCGACACGCCGCTTGCAACGAATGCAATCCGCGCAACGCGCAGAGCCGGCGGCGGAGGAGTGTTGGGGCCCTCGCACGAAGGGCTGAGCCCGATCGACGCCTGTGGGCTGCGCTTGGCTCGTCGCGAGCGATGCGTGGCGCGCTATTCGCTATGGCGGACGACCAGCGGTTTCCCTCCGACTCGTTTCCCCAGGCTCAATCCACATGAAGAAGCTCCTGCGCCGCCTCCTGCTCGCCACGCTGGTCGTCCTGCTCGCCATCCAGCTGGTCCCCTACGGTCGCGGGCACACCAACCCGCCGACGCGGAACGAGCCGCGTTGGAATTCGCCGCGCACGCGCGAGCTTGCTGCGCGCACCTGTTTCGACTGCCACAGCAACGAGACCGAGTGGCCGTGGTACACGAACGTCGCGCCGGTGTCGTGGCTCGTGCAACGCGACGTCGACGAGGGGCGCGCGGCGCTCAATTTCTCGGAGGGCGCGCGCGGTGAAGCGGAGGAAGCGGCCGAGGTGCTGGCCGAAGGCGAGATGCCGCCGTGGTTCTACCTGCCGCTGCACGCCCACGCGCGGCTCTCGCCCGCTGAGAAGCGCGAGCTGATCGACGGCCTCGTCGCCACGTTCGGCGGCGAAGCGGCGGCCGAGGGGCGCGCTGACGGGGCAGACAGCGACTAGGCATCCAACGAGGCGTGCGGCGATCGACGGGGCTCGACGCCCGGCGGCGTAGCGCATCGACGGACGTGCCGAGCACGACGCGTCGCTCTTCGCCGAGCTCTCCGCCGCGTCCATCCAGGACGGCGCGGCGCTCGCGCCACGCGACGCGCGCGCCGCGCCCGCCGCCGCTGCCCGGCTCGCTGTGTGCCGCTCCGCTCCGCGGCGCCAGGGGTTCAGCGCAGGCCGCGTCGAGCAGGTTGGCGAGCCGCTCGAGGCGCGGAGGGGCCGCGGAGCGTGGAGTTTGGAAGCGCGAAGTTCTTCCGAGAACGGCAAGGTGGTTGATCTCCAAGCCAACTCGATTGCGTGCACCAGGGTGGCGCTCGCCTTCCGAGGCCACCGCGACGACGCCGGCTCGCGTCGATTGACCGACCCCAGCTGGGGCACCGCAAGCCATGACGTCTCAAACAAGGTTCGACAGCAAGCTGCATTCGCGTCCCTCGCGCGTTCTCGCCTCGGCCATCGTCGCCGCTGGGCTGGCCGTGACGGTGAAAGGCTCCGACAACGGCACGACGCAGTGCGCGAGCCTCTCGAGCGCCGGTGCGCAGGGCAACGGCAACAGCTACTGGGGCAATTCACCCTCGGATCACTACATCAGCGGCGACGGACGCTTCGTGGCGTTCCACTCCGAATCCTCCAACCTCACCCCCGGTGACGCCGGCTTCTGGAGCGACGTCTTCGTGCGCGACAACGTGCTTGGCACGACCGAGTGTGTCAGCGTTTCGAACGCCGGCGTGTACGGCAATGGCGCGAGCCGCATGCCGTCGATCAGTGTCGACGGCCGCTTCGTGGCGTTCGACTCCGATGCGACGAATCTCGTCGCCGGCGACGCCAACAACCAGCGCGACGTCTTCGTGCACGATCGCCTGACGGGCACGACGGAACTCGTCAGCCTGTGGAACGGCGGCGTGCAGGCGAACGACCACAGTCAACGACCTTCGATCAGCGCCGACGGTCGTTTCGTCGCCTTCGAGTCGGTCGCGACCAACTGGATCCCATCCAAGACCATCGCGGTCGGGGACATCTTCGTGCGCGACCGCCAGCTCGGGACGACCGAGTGGGTAAGCCCGAACTTGAGCGGACTGCCCAACAACAACCACCACAGCGGGCAACCGTCGATCAGCGACGACGGGCGCTACGTCGCTTTCGCCTCGCTCGCAGGCGGGCTCGCGCCGACGAGTTTCGACACGACCTTCACCTCGCAGGTCTACGTGCGTGACCGTCAGACCGCGACGTCGGAGTGGATCAGCGTGTGCACGCTGATCTCGGGAGAAGCCTGCGACAGCTACGAGCCGTCGATCAGTGGCGACGGACGTTTCGTCGCCTACGAATCCGACTCGACCGTGGTCGTGCCCAACGACACGAACGGCGTGCGCGACGTGTTCGTGCGCGATCGTCAAACGGGCCGCGCCGAGCGCGTCAACGTCAGCAGCAGCGGCGCGCAAGCCGTCACCGTCGGGCCATCGGTCAGCACCGGCAGCAGCCACGGTTCGATCAGCCGCGACGGTCGTTACGTCGCGTTCGATTCGTACGCGACCAACCTCGACCCGCTCGACGTGCAAGCGTTCAACTTCCAGGACATTTTCGTGCGCGACCGGCAAACGGGCGTGACCACGCTCGTCAGCAAGAACAACAGCGGCGTGCAAGGCAGCTCCTCGAGCGAGAACCCGGCCATCAGCGCCGACGGAAGCTCGGTCGCGTTCGCGTCGTTTGCGACCAACCTCATGCTGGTCGACATCAACTTCGCGCCCGACATCTTCGTTCGCACGCGCGGGACCTCGATCACCCAGACCTTCTGTACCGCGGGCACGTCGAGCAACGGCTGCGCGCCGTCGATCTCCGCGAGCGGCGTCGCCAGCGCCACCTCGGGCTCGGGATTCACGCTCGCCGTCACGAACGTCGACGGCCAGCGCGCGGGGCTGCTCTTCTATGGCCTCGACGGTCCGATCGCCACGCCGTGGGCTCCGGGTGGAACGAGCTACTTGTGCGTGAAGGCGCCGACGCAACGCATGTCGACGCACAACTCGGGCGGCACGTCCGCGAGTTGCAACGGCGTGTTGAGCGAAGACTGGAACGGATTCCTCGCGGCCAACCCCGTCGCACTCGGTCAGCCGTTCGTCGGCGGCGACACGGTCTGGGCCCAGGGCTGGTTCCGCGATCCGCCCGCGCCGAAGACCACTTCCCTCAGCGGTGGGTTGATCTTCACCGTCGCACCTTGACGCTCGCGCGGTGATGCCAGCAGAGCTCCGCGACTTGGCTTGGAGTCGAGCGCGGAACGTCTGCGCCGGGTGCACGTTCGCTCCGCCCGCGCGACGCCAACGTGGTGCAGCTCGGCGGATTGTCCGTCGAGTTCGCGCGCTTCCATGGCGCGTGTCGGCTCCCCAACTGCTCCGACGACCACGAGCTGGAGTGCGGCGTATTCGTTGTCGCGAATCGCAGAGCAACCTCGTCGTCGCTGCGAAGCTGAGCTTGCGAGGAGCTGCACCATGACCACGACCGCGAGGTACAACACGGGCGACGCTCGCCTCACGCGAGTGGTGTGTGAAGCCGAAGCGGACTTGGCCCTTCGAACCGCGCGCGGCGAAGTGCGCGAAGTGCCTGCGCGTGGCTGCGGCGAGAACGCGCGGCTTCGCTAGCGGGTAGCGCGCCGACGTGGTACGACGCGCTGCATGGCTACAAGTTTGTGCGTTGCCGCTCTGCTGGCCGCGGCCGGAAGTTCCCAGCAGGGCCCGGCCGAAACCTGGCAGGTCTACTTCGGCACGGACGGACCCACCGCGCTCGGGATCTATCGCGCGAGCTTCGATGCGCGTGCGGGTCGGCTGGGAGCCGTCGAGTTGGCGGCCGAGATCGATGCGCCGGAGTTCCTCGCGCTGCATCCAGGCCGCCGCACGCTGTACGCCGCTGCGAACCCCAAAGAAGGGCCGGCGGTCGTCGCGTACTCCATCGGCGCCGAAGGAGTGCTCACGCAGGTGAGCAGCGCACCGACCGGCGACGGCCGCGCGGCGCACTTGGCGGTGCATCCCTCGGGCAAGTTCGTGCTCACGGCGCACTACGGACGAGGTTCGGTCGCCCTGTTCCCGTTGGACGACGAGGGCCGGCTCGGCGCGGCGCATGTGACGCGCCACGAAGGCGGTTCGAAGGTCGTGCCCGGTCGACAGGATGCTCCGCATCCGCACTGGTGCGGCTTCTCGCCCGACGGCCGCTTCGCGCTCGTGCCGGACCTCGGGCTGGATGGCGTCGTGATCTATCGCGTCGACCAAGCGCGCCCGTCGATCGAGCGCCACGGCTTCGCTCCGAGCGTCCCAGGTGGTGGCCCGCGCCATCTGCGCTTTTCGCCCGACGGCCGCTTTGTCTACCTGCTCAACGAACTCTCGCTGTCCGTGACTACATATGCCTGGGACGCGGAAGCCGGCGCCGCGCGTTTGCTCGCCAACGTTCCGACGCTGAGCGAAGAGCTCAAGTCCAAGGAGGCCTTCAACTCCGCCGCCGAGATCGTCGTGCATCCCAGCGGCCGCTTCGTGTACTGCTCCAATCGTGGACACGACACGGTGACGGTGTTGCGCGCCGATCCTGCGACGGCCCAGCTCGAAGCGATTCAGCTCCAGCCCGTGCGCGGCGCCTTTCCGCGCAACATCAACCTCTCGCCCGACGGCGCTTGGCTGCTCGCCGCGGGCGCGGACTCGAACACGGTTTCGGTGCATCGCGTGGATCCCACGAGCGGCGAGCTCACGTTCCAAACGCGCGGCGTGGTGAACGTGCCCGCGCCGATCTGCATCGTCTTTGCGCGCGCTTCTGCCCGATGAACAGCGTTCCCACGCAAGCTCGAGCGAACAACGAGCGCCGACCGACAGCGCGGCCGCGCACGTGCGCTCACGCCGTCCGTTTCGGCGGCCTTCGAGCCGCGCTGCGACACGATCGAGTTAGCTCGCCATGAAGCGGCTGCTCGCGCTGTTGCTCGTCGGTTTGGTTGTGCTGCTGGTCTGGATCGCCAGTGACGGTGCGTCGAGCGAAAGCGTTGGCTCGACGCGCGAGCCGGCCTCGATCGCAGCGGCGCCGGTGCCGAGCCGGCTCGAGGCGCCCGAGCCGCTGTCGGTTGCGCCCGACGCCGCGCCAGCGCGAGAGAGCGCCGAGCGCGTCGAGATCGCTCCGCTTGCCGCGGACGCCCCAGCGCGCCTCACGCTCTTGGGCGTGGTGCGCGACGCACGCGGCCGTGCGATCGAGAACTTCGGCATCCGCGGCATTCGCAAAGACGCGAGCAACGCCTTCGCCGAGGAGCGTGTGTGGGACGTCGCGTTCCACGCCGGCGGCGAGTTTGCGCTCGTGGATCTCGAGCCGCATGCGTGGGAGCTCGCGCCTTTCGCGGACGGCTACAGGCTCGAGCGCAGCGAGCGTTTCGTTCGCTCGAACGCGCGCGCCGTCGTGTTCCGCATGAAGTCGCAGGTCGAGATCTCTGGAGTCGTGCTGGACTCCATGGACTTGCCGATCGCGGGCGCGAAGGTCCGCGCCGAGGAGCAGAGTGCGCGCGATGATTTCCCCGAGAGTTGGGAGGCGACGTCGGACCGCGCGGGTCGCTTCCAACTGACCTTGGACGTCGGGGAGTACGTGCTCCGCGCAACGTGCGGCGGCTACGCGGACGGCGAAGAGCAGCGCATCGAAGTCGAGCACCTCCGAGCGCAGCGCAACGTCGAGTTGCGTCTTGCCGATGGCTGCAGCGTGCGCATCGTTTTCAACCGCGCTGTGCTCGGGACGAACGTTCCCACGAACGTCTTGGCGATGCCGCTGCAGGGTGGTGGCGCCGCGCAATCGGTGTCGGTGGGCCCCGACGCGAATGACGCAACGGTCCGCGGACTCGCGCCGGGATGGACCCGGCTCTTTCTCGCGTCCGGCTTCCCGCCGGACAAGGCCTACACGGCCGCCGTCGAGTTGCAGCTTGGTCCGACGCTCGACGTGAGTTTCGAACCGCGCCTGTCCGTTCCGGTCGCCGTCCGACTGCGCTCGCCACAGCCGGGCGCCGAAGCGTTCGACTTCCAGCGCGAGTACGAGCTTCTGCCGACGCTGCCCAATCTCAACTGGCTTGCACTCTCGCGCGAACGGCCGAGCGAAGCTCGCGATTCGAGCCAATCGCGCTGGAGCTCACTGGGCGAGCAGATCGCGCCTGCGCCGAGCGATTCGCTCTGGATTTCGGCCAACGAGTGGAACGCACCCGCTCCCGGCAGCTACGTCGCGCTTCCAAGACGGCGCTCACGCCTCGGCGTGGCTTCACCCGTGCGCTTCGAAGCGCCGCACGCTCCCTCGTTCGAGCTCGAACTCGGGCCGCCCGCAACCGACTCGCGCGCCGGCCGCTGATCGTCGCGCGCGCGTCGTGAGCGCTGGGTGGAGAAGAACTCCGAGCAACGGACTTCGCTGGAAGCGGCCGTCGTCGAACGCACGTTGCGAGTTCGCCGACTGCCGACGCGCAGTCCAACCAGTGGCGTTCGTGGCCGCAGATCCTGCGGCCGTTCGGCGAGAGCGCGAGGCGTTGCGCGGCGGCCGAGAGTGGGCCTGCAACGGTTCGAGAAGCTGTGCGCTGGAGCGGCGCGAACACAACTCGTCCACAAAACGATCGCTACATGGATCCAAGCGGCGGCTGCGCAGGCGGTCACGACCGAACCAAAAGTTCGGGGCCATTCCAGCGCCGAGCCAGCTCGCTCAGCTCGAGCCTGCGAAGGTGCGCGAACACCGCGAACGGCGCAGCGAGAGGCGCTACGACGCCGCTTGCGAACGCGAGCGGCTGAGTGCGCCGCGAGTCCCACGCTCGTGCTTGGGCGAACAACGCCGGAGCCGTTGCGCGACGAGCACGGTCCGTCGCGCGTTGCGGCGCGGTGTACCGAACCGCGAAAGGAGCCAAGCGCCCGAGGCGACGACTGCGTGCGCAGCGTCGGATCCGCACAAGCAGTTTTGCGAAGTCGGCGCCGCCGCCGCGGCACGCAGATCAGGGGCAGATCTGCAAGCTCAACGCGTTCGAGTAGCTCGTGTTGAAGCCTGTCGGGTCGGCGGGGTCGCGCGCCCAATACTGCGTGTGGACCACGGCGCCCGCGGTCAGGCTCGGGTCGATGCCCGACACGATGCGCGCGCCGAAATCGAAGGAGTAGGCCCCCGTGCAGTCCGAACCCGTGAGACTTCCGCCCGAGGATTGAACCGGCGTGCGCGTGATCGGATTGGCGACGCACAGGAACCCGCCCTGGAACGGCGCCGCGGCCGGCAGTGGTCCGTAGAACAGCAGCCCCGACTTCTGGTTCAAGAACGCCGATCCGAGGATCTGAAAAGCACTCGCGCCGCTGCTCGAGGGCATCCCCGTGAAGGAAATCGCCGGCGTGCATGACTGCGAGTTGGTTTTGGCGGTGCAGTACGTCGTCGGCGCTGAGCAGGCCATGTTCGGGCCGCTGACGAAGATGTCCGACTGCCCGTTCACATCCCCGACGACCAGATTGTTCGCCACGCTCGCGAACGCAATGTGCGCGCCGTTCGCCGAAATCGACGGCCACGACGAGGCGAGCGACGCTTGCGCGCCGCTTGCCGATACGCTCCGGCGCGTGGTGACGCCGGTCTGGCGATCGTGCACGAAGACATCCAGTTGCCCGTTGGTGTCTCCGGAAACCAAGTTGTTCGCGAGGCTGTCGAAGGCGACGTGTCGGCCGTTCGCGGAGATCGACGGGAACCACGAGGCTTGGTTCGACGCCGCGCCGTTCGAACTGACCGAGACGCAGGTCGTGAGGCCTGTCGCGAAGTCGTGCACGAAGATGTCCTGGTGCCCGTTCGTATCGCTCGCGATGAGATTGGTCGCCAAGCTTCGGAACGCGACAGAACTTCCGTCGGCGGAGAGCGACGGCCAGTAGCTGTCATCGTTGCCCGGCGCGCCGACGCTGCTCGCGCTGGCGAGCAGCGTCACGCCCGTCTGCCGGTCGTGAACGTAGATCTGCGAGCCGAAGGTCGGACCGCCTGCGACCAGATTGGTCGCCACGCTGCTGAACGCGACGTGGCGCCCGTCGGCGGAAATCGCGGCGCTCGAGCTGCCGGCGTTCGCCTGCGCGCCGACCGGGCCGACGCTCACGCGCGTGGTGACGTTGGTCAGCAGATCGCGAACGAACACATCCGCCGTGGAATTCGTGTCGCCAGGCACAAGATTGCCCGCGCTGCTGGCGAAGGCGATCAAGCGGCCATCGTCGGAGATCGACGGGTACTCACTCCAGTCGTTCCCCGGAGACCCCGAGGGCGTCGCGCTCACCAGCGTGGTGACGCTCGTTTGCATGTCGCGCACGAACACGTCGGTTCGACTGTTGTTGTCGCCTACTATCAGCGTGCTCGCATCGCTGTCGAACGCCACGAAACGTCCGTCGGCGGAAAGCGAGCTGTGCAGACTGTGCTCGGAACCCTGAAGGCCCGCGGTGCTGACGCTCGCGCGCTGGGTGACGCCGGACTGTCGATCGTGCACGAAGACGTCGAACCTGGCGTTCGTGTCGTTGGGCGCGAGAGTGCTCGCAAGGCTGGTGAAGGAAACGAAGCGGCCGTCCGCGGAGAGCGCCGCGTTGCCGCAAGTTCCGTTCGCTGCGACCCCGCCTGTGGACCGACTCACGAGCGACACGTCGCTCTGAGCGGACGCCATGCAGGCCAGCGCAGTCGCCGCAATTCCTAGGCGCAGCGCACGGCGAGCGCGCTCGAGATCACAGCGACGAGCGTGCACCTGGGGCGTCGACTCGACCGGCCTGGCGCGACCAAGGAGGAACGCAGAAGAGCTGTCTGTGAACATGACCTATGTCTCTCGACCAAGAATTCACGCCCGCCGCGAACGAGTGTACTGGCGACGCTCCGGGTGCGGCGGCGTGAGCTCGCAACTCGGACTGTCGATCACGCCGAGACGTGCTTTCCGGGCCGGCGCCCGAGCGAGTCGCACGCCACGCTTCCAGTCCTGCATCGACTGCAAGCTCCTGGCTTCAGCCCGTTTCGATCGCCCGCTTCGCGTCGCCGCGTCGGACCTCCAAGCGGATGATTTCCGCCGAAGGAAGTCGTCGTCGAGAGCAAGCCGAGCGAGTTGTGGTGGGGCTGTGGATCGGCTCGTGTGGAGTACGACCGCGCCTGATCGTCAGCGCGGAGCGCGGGCGAGAGCTCTGCTCCGCCGTGCGAGACGCGGGACCGAACTGTTCGCACGAGCGGCCTCCAACGAGTTGCGGCGCGCGTCGGCTCGGTCGAGTGGTCGAGACGCGCGAGGACGTTGCGGACGACAACGGGCGGTGAGGTGCGAGCCCTCGCTCGTCGCGCAGCGACGAATCGCACGGAAGCTCGGGCTTCGTTGCGGAAGGGGCCCTGCGCTGAGTCCGCGAGCGCCGCCGCGATGCGGCCACGCGGGCTGATTCGATGGCGAACACGCGCCGCAGGAACTCGCGCCAGCTCGAGCACTGCGAGCGGGAGCGGGAGCGCCGTGGCACGGCGCACCGCGAGCGGGCTCGCGGTTGGGGACGACGGTGGCGCGCCTGGCTGAGGCCGGGGCCCGAGCACGCCGTGATGGGTCAGCTGATGAGCGCGGGGGGACGTGAGGCCACGTGGTGATCCCGACCAAGCGCCGCTCTCGGACCTGCTCGGTGTTTCGCACGCGGACGCCACGCCCGCAGGCGGGTTCAGCTACGGGTTCACGAACATCAGCGTGCGGACCAACGCCTCCAGATCGGCAACCTGTTCCTGGCGCGCATTCGCTGCCTGCGCTGGGTGCGCTTCGGTGCGTCGCCGCCTGCGAAAATCCACGCACTGCTGCGCGTGTTTCGGGCCTGGGACGCGACGGAAATCTGAAGCAAGTGCTGCGTGGAGCCTCCGCGTCCAGTTGCCGGGAAGGTCCGGCGCCGGCCGCAAGATTCAGGAAGTCGGATTTGTGCGCGAAGGCCGCGGTTTCCCAAATTTGGCGTAGGCTTGATGAGCGCCACGCGCTTGCCCCCAAAAGCCGCGTGACCGCGCCGACGCGTTGCACGCATCTCGCGGCGCCCGCGCGCTCGGCTGTTCCTCCTGCTTTCCTCGTTTTCGCAACTACGGAGTTTTGCTCATGCGACTGGTTTCCAACGTCTTGCGCGCCGGCAGCGCGGCTGCGCTCGCAGCAACTGCACTCGTTCCCCAAACCGCGACCGCTCAGTGCCAAGGCCCCTTCACCGGCGGCCCGATCCCCGCGACGGGCAGCGGCGGCGGCGGCACGTTCCCCGGAACTCTTCCGCCGAACCCCGGCCTGTTCACCGGCGTCGCGACGGCGCCCGGCGTGGGCGAGGTGCTGAGGAGCGTCAAGCTCAACGGCCTGACCCACACGTGGGGCGGCGACGTCACCATGTTCATCGAGAGCCCGGCCAACCCCGGCACGCTGCACACGCTGTTCAGCGGCGGCGCGGCTGACCCCAACATCGACTGGGTCGGCAACAACTACGAAATCGTCGCGGCCTCGCAATCGTGCGTGAACCCGCTGCCGCTCGTCGCCGGAGCCGGCGCCGCCAACGGCACGTACACGCAGAACTTCAACGGCTTCGCCGGTCCCGCCAACACCGCGAACACCGACCTCGAGTCGATCCCGGTCGGCGGCGGAACGTGGACTCTCTACGCCTACGACTTCGTCGGTGGCGACCAGGGTTCTCTCACGAGCTGGGAACTGTGCTTTGGCGTCCCGGTCCCTCTGCCGCCGGCGCCGCCGACTCTCGTCTCGCCGCCCAACGCGTCTGTGTCCGCCAACCCGGCGACCCTCACCTGGAACGCGATCGGTTGCGCCACCAGCTACGACGTCGACGTTGACGGCGTGGTGACGAACGTTGTCGGCGCCTCGTTCGTGACGCCGCTGCTCACGCCCGGAACGCACACGTGGCGCGTCCGCGTCGCGACCCCGGCCACGTCCGCCTTCTCGGCGAGCCAGACCTTCGACGTTGCGGCGCCTCCGCCGACGGCGTTCTGCGTGGCGGGCGGCGCGGGTGGTCTGGTTCCGGCGTCGGGCACGGGCGGAACGGGCGCCGTTTGGCCGACGACGTTGCCGGCGACGCCGTTCGTGTCGAGCTACACGGTCAACGTGCCGACGGGCGCGACGCAACTGCTCAAGGTTGACCTGAGCTTCTCGACCGAGCACACCTGGGCCGGCGACCTGTTCATGGTCCTCACCGACCCGACCGGCGCGAATCACAACCTCGTGCACCGCCTGGGCTCCACGGGTTCTGGCGCAGGTCTCAACTGCGACTTCAACGGCGCGTACTCGATCTACGAGTCGGCCGGCCAAGCTTGGCCGGTGACCTG
The DNA here is from genome assembly GCA_016795325.1 of Planctomycetota bacterium. GTDB lineage: Bacteria > Planctomycetota > UBA1135 > UBA1135 > WYBT01. The sequence continues at coordinate 222,036 of JAEUHY010000036.1, read as the reverse complement.
CCCCGGGACGTCGAACATCCCGAACGGCGACTACGACCAGAGCTTCGGCGGCTGGACTTCGGGCGCGCAGGGCATCTTCAACACGCCGCTCAGCGCCATTCCGGTCAGCTCGGGCACGTGGACGCTCACGATCTACGACTGGGCCGGCGGCGACTCGGGCGCGCTCGGCAGCTGGCAGTTGTGCTTCGACGACAACGGCGCGCAGAGCACGTTCTGCGTGCCGCAGGCGCCGGGCTCGCTCGCCGGTTGCGTCCCGACGATCAACGTCACGGGCGCGCCGAACGTCTCGCACAGCAACAGCTGCGTGTTGACGGTCTCCAACGTCGACGGCGACCGCAGCGGTCTGCTGATCTACGGCATCGGCGGTCAGATCAACGTTCCGTGGTGCCCGGGCGGCAACAGCCGTCGCTGCATCCTCAACCCGATCCAGCGTCTGCCCGTGCAGACCAGCGGCGGCACGATCGGCCAGTGCGACGGCTCGCTCGTCCAGGACTGGAACGCGTACCAACTCGCCAACCCGACCGCTCCCGGCAACCCGTTCCTCGCCGGCGACACGGTCGACCTGCAGGGCTGGTACCGCGACACGGGTTCGTGCAAGAACTCGATCATGACCCAGGGCGTGCGGCTCACGTACCTGCCCTGATCGACGACGGCGCTGCGCGGCCAGCGCTCACTCGGAGCGCGGCACGCCAGGCTGAATTCTAGAAGCGGCTGGGAGGCATCTCGCAGGAGAGCCTCCCAGCTGCTTTTTTTGCAGCACTACTCCGCGCGCGCCGCGAGCCGCTGGGTTCGAGGACCTTGCGGGGCGGAGTGCATCGCAGCGCCACGAGCTCTCGCTCCAACTCGCAAACCTGCCGCGCAGGGGTCGCGAGGCTTCAGGTCCTGGGTCAGCGCCAAAGGTTCTCGGCGTGTGCTGCGCCGACTCCGGTGTGCGCCGAAACTCGGCGGCGTTCCCGAAGGGGCGCGCCATCTACCCGGGTCGTTTCTCGTCGCTCGGACATCCGAGCCGGTGACTTCCGCCGCAGGCGTTGGTGCTCGCGCGCAACGTGGAGGTTCGCCTCGCGGCGCCGATTCGACAACTGACCTGCAGCGCTCATCGCGGGTCGCGCTGAGCGGGCTGGCCAACTGAGCGCGGCACAGTGTGGCCGTGGATCGGGGAGTGTGAAGACGGCCGGCTTACTCGACGACGTGAGAGCGCCGCTCGGGGAGACGAACGTGCCGTCGAGCGCGAGCGGGTGGCGGGCGCGGTGGGTCAGTCGAACGAGAGCTCGCAGGTCCGCCGTCGCCGGCGCGATTCCATGCGCGCGACAGCGGAGTTGCGCGCGCCGAGTTTGGCGAAGAGTTGTGCGTCGCAGGCCGATCTGGGCGCGCAGGACAACGACGTTCAGCGCGCGCCCGGGGCGAGCCTCTCGCTGGTGCACGTGGGGTGGAGCCGCCGCGCGTCCAGGTCAGTCCACGGGGAACTCGAGCACCTCGGTGACGTCGGCCTTGGGAGTGATGCGTCGCTTGAAGGGGCGGGGTTGGCGATCGGCCGTGTGCCAGAACAGCTCGACCTCCACGTCGGGGTGCGGCACGTAGCAAGTCCAGCGCATGTGGTGCTGTGCGTTCTCTTGCAAGAAACTGCGTTGCTCGACCAGCTCACCCTGCGGTCCACGCTCCATCCACACGATGTTGCAGTGCTGCATCCAGCCTTGCCCGCGCCCCGCAACTGGACGCTGCGGGCGGAGCTCGAGCGTGAACGTCTTGGCGCGCGGCACGACGACCGTCGACAGGACGAGTTCGCCACGCTGTTCGCGCGCATCCACCGGATCGAGCGGCACGACCGACTGGATCGGAGACTCGCCGGGGCCGGCCTCGAGGCGCGGCGGATTCACCGACGCGTGAAACAGCCCCGGCGGCAGGCGAGGGATCTCGAAGCTGCCGTCAGCCGCGACACGGGCAGAGCGGGCGAGCGTTCCGGTGACCACGCCACGCGGATGCTCGGAGTCGGTGCATTCACACGGTGCGACGACGACGCGCAGGCCGGCGAAACCCTGACCGTGTTCGTCGACGACCCGACCGCGGAGGCTCCAGGTCGGCGCGTGGGAGCGGAAGTTCACGCGGTTCTGCGAGCCTTCGACGACCTCCACTTGCTGCGCCGGCGCCTGCACCTGGGCCGGATGCGAGGGGTCGGTCAGCACGACCACCCGCAGGTTGCCGGGATAGACCCGGTCGATCGTGTAGGCGCCGTCAGGGCCAGTGAGCGTCTCCGAACTGCCGCGGCCCCAGTCGTGGCACGTGGCGCGGACGTGCACGCGGGCGGCGGGGGAGCCATCCGCGGCGAAGACGTAACCGCTGATGCTCGCCGCGCGCCACACGCCCAGCACGACCTCGGCCTCGAGTGCGGCGCCGTCGAGCGTGAGCCGGCGCCCGCCGAAACCCCACTCGGGGTCGTGCTTCGGCTGGATTGAGTGCTGCTGCTCGCCCGGGGGCAGCCAGCCCGGCGGCAGCGACGCGGGATCCACCTCGAGCGTCCAGTCACCCTGGCCCAACCGCTCCAAGCGCGCGACGCCGGACGGGTCGGTGACGGCGACAACCTCCGCATCGGGCTCGCAGCGGGCCACCACGCGGACGCCCTCCATGGGCGCACCCCAGGAGGCCTCGACGCGGGCGAGGATCGTCGACGCAGCGCTGGGCGGGACACGCTTGGCGCGCCGCGTGGCGGCAGTGGTCGCCGGGACGGGGTCGGCCGCGGTGCGGGCGAGCGTCGGAGCTTCGACGTCCGCCGGCTCGCGCTCACTCGCCCAAGTCGAACCCGACTGCAGCGGCTGCGAATGGCCGTCGGGAGAGTGCGCAGCCACGTTGGTCGCGTCGGAGCCGCGCCCGACAGCGAAGTACAACGCGACGATCGCCACGAGGGCGATGCTGCCCGCGGGTGCGAGCGAGCGGCGCGCGCCGCGGAGCGCGGTGGTTGCGCTCCGGCGACCCGCATCGGGCAACGCTGCGAACTTCGCCAACGGAACGCACCACAGCTCGCGCCGACCGCCGTTGCGGCGATCGAGGCGCTCGCGCAGCGCGTTCAATCCGCGGCGCAGTCGTGTGCGCACGGTCTCGAGCGGCACGTCGAGACGCGCGGCGATCTGCTCGGGCGTCTGCGATTCGAAGTAGCGCAGGTGCAGCGCCGTTCTGTAGGCGTCGGGGAGCGCGCGCAACTCCGCCGTCAGTTGCTCCACCAACTCCAGACGTTCCAGGGAGCGATCGCTCGCGTCGACCGCCTCGTGCCGCGCGCTGGCTGATTCGCGCTCCAGCCGATGTGCGCGAGCGGCGAGCCGGTTGCGGCCGAGATTGCGGGCGACGGTCGAGAGCCAGGCGCGCGGATCGGCGACACGCTGCCAGCCGTGCTCGAGGGTGCGCAGCCAGGTGTCCTGAACCAGGTCGTCGACGTCGTGGCCGCCGCCAACCAAATGCGTGGCCAGGGCGCGGAGCGCATGGCCGTGCGCCGTCCACTCCGTGGGCAGGGTGAGGCCGTTCGACGGGCTGTTTCGCGGTTGCTTCATGCCGCTCGGGACAGCACGCCAATTCCGAGGGGTTCAACCAACTCGAAAATCCGGCCCCAGTTCTCCGTTCGCCCAGGGGCGGCGCAGGTGGACGCGGAACGCTCCGAGGGGATGACCTCGGTGGGAGGGGGGACCAACCGAGGGGGCCGCTTCACCGCCAGGGTCCGGTCCGGGTACATGGGTGACAGTTCTCGTCCATGCCTGGGCGCACGTGCTGTCTAGTTTGGCGATGCCCTGGCGCCAAACCCATCCCGTGAATGAGCGCGTGAAGTTCGTGCCTGGCACGCGCGCGGCGACCTATGCCGTCGGACGCCGAGCAGCCCATGACGACGCGCTTTGGTCGGCGGGACATTCTGGACGCCAAGCTCGCTTCGCTTTTCCCGAGCGACGCGGATCGAGAAGGCGCGTCGGCTTTCGCTGCTTGGTTGCGAGGTTCGTCGCGGTGATCGGCCGCAACGCGGCGCCAAGCGTTGGTCTGCACGCTTCGATCGCGGCTTCGCTCGATCGCAGGAGCGTCGGCGAAGCGTGGAGCGCAGCGCCGGGCTGCGGAGCTCCGGCTGTGCGCCGTCACTTGCCGCGCGGGCGCGCCGCTGGGCCCGGACGACGGAAGCGCACCTCCAGCGTCAACGCGCTGATCGCGGTTGTGTACACACGGCCGCCCACGGCGCCCCAGGCGTCGTTGGGATCCCACGAACCCCGAGAGGCGCCGTCCTTGCGTTGCGAGCCGAGCAGCGCAGTGTCGACCGGCTTCATCCAGCCCTGCCACTGGACCTCGCTGCCGAGCTGGAACAGAGCGTTGGCGCCGAAGAACACGTACAGGAGGTCGAGTTGGAGCTCCTCGAACCGGGGTGGGTTCGCGACGAGCAGCGCCAGTTGTTTGCCCATGAAGGGCGCAGTCTTGCTCGACTGTCCGAGGAGGTGGCTGCACCACAGCACACCCGCCGTGTTGGTCTCGATCCCGCGAAACGCGAAGCGTTCGTTCACTCCGGCGTATCGCACGGACGGAAAGGTCTCGCCAGGTCCGCCTTCGGGCCCCATGTAGCCGACGCGCCCCGTCGTGGAATTCGTCGCCTCGCCGAACCATTGGAGGGCGCCCGCGGAGAAATCGCGGTCGGCAGCGAGCCCGACCTCGTTGGCGGCAGCCATCGCCAACGCGGCCCAGGTCGTTACGAACGTGTCGGTCTCGCCAGTCGGCGGGTAGTGATAGCGCCAGCCGCTGTACGGGTTGCGGCTGGCCGAGAGCTGCCGCACAAGTACATCGGCGGTTCGCTTCACCGTGGGGTCGCCCGACAGGCCGTAGGCTTCGCACAACGCCAGGGTCGCGAGCGCGTGACCGACCATCCAATGGCCGCTGGAGGTTTCCGTGCCGTCGTCGCGGCGGCGGTAGTAGCGCAGCCAGTAAGTGTCGTCGGGCCTCAATCGCAGCAGCCAGCCCACGCCCCGCGCCACGTTGGCGGCGTACGGCCCGTCGTGCAGGCTGTTGCCGTCTCCCATCAAGGCGAGCAGCGCCAGCGCAGTGACGCCAATGTCCTCCCCGTCCCGCCCCGAACCCTCCGCACACGGACAAGCTCCGGGCTTGCACAGAGCGCTCCAACGCCCGTCGACGTGCTGATGACCGGCCAACCAGGCGAGCGCCTCCCGCAGCGCCGTGTCGGCGTTGGGGCCACCTGACAGCTTGGGATCGCGAGGCTTGGCGAAGCGCGCGGCGAAGGCGCCGGCCGCCTTCATTCCTGCCGCGCGAGGTCGCTCGAGCGGATCGAGCGGCGGAACACCGAGCAGGGCGCGCGGGCTCGAACTCGCGTCGTCGGCCGCCCCCGCGACATCGATGGACCAGAAGCGCGCGTCGGACGCGGTCAGCGCGATCAGGCTCCGCCACGAGCGCACGACCTCGGGCCGCAGCGTCGCCGCGGCCATGTCGATGCCCGTCGGCCAGCCGAAGCTCGAGCCGCCCGCAAGTTCGGCCGCGGCCCGGTGCAGGGGGGCGCTGCGTTCGACGCCCTCGGGTTTGCTGAGGTCGAGCGCGCTCCACTGAGCGAGCACTCCCCAGAGACGCTCTGGCGCGCCTCTGCCCACACGCTTCTCCGCTGTCGGCGTCGCGGGGGGCGCGGGCCGCCCCGCCTCACTCGCGCGTTGCTCGCCAGCGCCGGCGAGTTCGTTCCAGCGCGCGGAGGAAAGGAACGTGGTGCGTTCGCCGCCGTCGTACACACCGGAGATCAGCCAGAGCGCGGGAGCGCCATCGGCGTGCCGGAACACCCACTCACCTTGGCGCACCCCATTTCGATACTCGCCAGCGCACTGCGGCGCACCGTCTGGCCACTGGAAGGTCCATGAACCGTGGCGCGCGCCGTCGCGCTCATACCCGCACGCGCGCAGCGCCCCGTTCTCGTGCCGCACCTCGATCCACGCCCAATCGCCACTGAGGGTCGGGTCCTCCGCGCCGCCTTCGCTCCAGAAGGTCCATTTGCCGGCGCGCTTGTCCGCGACGTACTTCCCGCGAGACAAGCGCTGACCGTCCGGCCGCCAGGTGGTCCACAGACCCACCCTTGCGCCCTTGGAATACTGCCCCTCGACCGCTGGCTGCCCGTCGGGATGCCACTCCCGATAGCTGCCCGAACGTTGGGGAGCGCCATCCACGTCGAGCACCTGGTACTCCGCTCGAGGCTTGCCGTCCGGCCACGTCTCGGTCACCACACGCGGCGGAGCGGACTGCAACGAGCACAACAACATCATCACCCAGCTTGCGAGCGTAGGCAGCATGACGGAGATGGTGTGCACGGCGCCGTCTGCCTTCAAGCGCATGGAGCGGATGCAGTGCTCGACGGCGTGGAACAGGGCCTCGAAGTTCACGCGCTGGCTCACGGCGGCAGCCGCGCAAAGCCCGACTGCGAACTCGTGCTCGCAAGTGGCGCCGCACTGTGACCGCTGCGCGGGAACATTGAATTCGACCGGCCGTAGCCGCCGATACGAATCGCAGGGATTGGCAAGCGCGGCTCTATCACCGCAGCAAAAAAGGCGAGCACCGACAACACTCACCGCTTGCCGCCGACGCTGCACAACGCCAGACACAAGCAGTCTCCTTTAGAGCCGCGAACGAAATGCCTCCCGGCGCCCGGACGCGCTGTCATCCGCTTGGGCGGCGCCGCCGCGGCGCCAAGGGTTGCTAGCCGAACCCGTGTCGCCGCGTCGACGCCAACCAAACTGCGCCATCGCGCCCGAGCATCGACGACTCATTCCGTTAGAGGCTCTTACGGAGCACGCTATCGAGCGCTCTGCGGTAGCCGTCGACGTTGATCAGCGCGCCGTGTTCGTCCACGCGGGCGAAGGACGGCACAGCGACAACGTCCTGCCCGAGAGACCGCTTTCGAGCGCTTCGAGTTCCTCGACCGACATCTCGAAAACCGCCGCATTCGACGGCGACGGCTCCGTTGGGGATGCCGTGGATTCCACCTGCGACTCGAACCACCGACCGAGGCGCTCAAGGAATTCCACGCTGAAATCCGCACGCCACGACTTGTACCCACGCGTGGCGGCCACTTGCTTCTGCAGCATCTCCACGCGAGTCGGAAGGGCCGTGAGAAAACACTCCGAGTAGGCGAGCACTTCCTTGCGCGTCGACTTGTCGAGCGCACGGTCGAGGGGCGGAGTCGCGATTTCGTAGTTCATTCCGCGGCCGTTCCTCGGATTCGCCCAGCGGCGGACGGGCAAGCTAACCGGCGAGAATGGGCCGGAGCGAGTCGTTCCATTCCGCGCAGAGGAGGCGCCTTGCGTGGTCCCGAACCGCAAAACGCTCCTCACGGCCCAGCGCGGGCCGCGCGACGCGGGCTGGCGAGCCGTGCGGCGCTCGGTCGGTTCAGCTGAGGTGCGAGTCGTGCGCACGTGGCGCTCGACGTAGCGTTCTCAGCTGCGCGCGAACGGCGCGTCGTTCCACACCGTGCTTGCGCACGGAACCGCGAATTGGCGTTCTTCACGCTGAAACTTGGCAAGCTCCGCTGGCTAGGCCAGCGGGCCTCTTCCCGATCCCGATTTCCCACCAAGCATGCGCACGAAGCTCTCGCTGGCGTTCGTTCTCATCGCGACGGTTCTCGTCGCGTGGTGGTGGATGCCGCGAAACACTGCGGGCAGCGCGGCGGCGCGCGTCGAGTCGGTTGGGACCACTTCGCCGGCGACGCACGAGCAGGGGCTCGCAGCGATTGGCGCTGACCTGCGCGACGCAGACGGAGCGCGCGAGATCGTTGCGTCGAAATCCGCAGCGACGAACGAGATCCAAGGGGCGCAGCGCAAGTTCGAGTTGATTCCGGTCACCGGCGCGGACAAGCGGCGTGTGGCGCGCGCCGAGCTGACGTGGATCGCATTCGACCCGGTCGACGAACGCGCGGAAACGCCTGGTTCCGCTGCGTTGCGGCGGGGTGCGCTCGACACGCTGCTCGACGAGCGCGGCGCGCCGATCCGCCCCGACGCCGAGGGACGCTTCTTCGTTCCCGAGCCCAGCGAGGGCATGTGCGTCGTGGCGCGAGCGCCCGGACTGTGGGGCTATGTGGACCTCAGCAAGCGGTTCAGCTTTCCCTGTCTGCTTCCGATGGAGGCGGACCGTTCCGCAGTGGTGCTCGTGGTCGCGCCATCCGGCGAGCCGATTCCGGGCGCCAGGGTCGCCGTTCGCAAGAGTGGCGACTCGGACGTCGGATGGGAGCGCGCGCACGCGTTGACGGACGCGACGGGCGTCGCACGGCTCAACCACCTGCAGGCGATTCTCGCGGATCCGTGGGATCACTCCTACCGCTACACGATCGCGCTGGCTGAGCCGCTCGCGCAACCTGTCGAGGCGCCGCTCGACCCAGCGCTAACTCTGGGCGAGCCCATCACGCTGGTGATGCCGCCGACGGGCGAGGTGCTGCTCCAAGTCGACGGCGCGACGCCCGCCACTGTCGCCGGCCTCAAGCTGCTTGCTACACACGCACGCGAAGACGTCTCCGGACGTGGAGAGCCGACAGGAACGCGAGCACTGGTCGATGGCCAAGTGTTGTTTCCGTTTGTCGGGCTCGGTTGCGATGTGCTGCCCCACACCGGTGTCGCGGACACGCGCGCGCACGTCTCCGCGCGAGCGCCGGGGCCGACTCGAGCGGGCGAGCGAGTCACGCTGCGAGTCTCGTCCGCCCAGGACCAGTTCCTCTTGCGCGGCCGCCTCGTGCACACGTCGGGCAAGCCCTTGGACGAGGAGCACGTGGATCTGTGGTTCAGCACCAGTGCAGCTGAGAATTGGAGCGCCCATCTCTCGCCGAGAATCCGCACCCTGCGCGACGGACGCTTCTCCATCTCGCTGCCGCGCCACGGTCGACTCCGCCAGTCCGTGCACCTCGACTTCAACGTGGATCGGAGCATGCCCGTCACGCCGCTCGTGCGGCGCTTCACGCTTGCGCTGGAGGAACGCGAGTTCGATCTAGGGGCGCTCGAAGTCCCCGCAGACTGGCTCGACGTGCTCACGGCGCGACGCTTCCCGGAACAGGCGCCGCTGATCCTTGCGGGCCGCGTTCTTTCCATCGACGGCGAACCGCAGGCGCACGTCGACGTCTACCTCTACAGGGGGGGCGCCACGTCGCCCGCGGGAGCAACGAACTGGGAGCGGGCCGGCCTCGCGACCTCCGACGCAACAGGGCATTTCGAGTTTCGCGGCACGGCCTCCGGCCCAGTCTTCGCGCGTGCGTTCGGCGCCGCCGCTTGTTCGCCGTTCCAGCGTTTCTCGGCGGGCTTCGAAGACGCCGAGCTTGTGCTCTCCGGCAGCGCGACGTTGCGCGGACGCATCTTGTTTTCGGGGCCGTTCGTTCCCCTCTTCCTGAGAGTGGCTGCGCAACGCCGCGGTGTTTCGGAGGACACGCCGTACCCCGACAAGCACAGCGCGCGCATCGACTCCGAGGGCGTCTTCGTGCTCGAACAACTCGCCGCGGGCCTGTGGGACGTGACGATCGAATACGGCTCCCTCGAGGAGCCCCTCGCGACCATCGAGGGCGTGCGCATCGAAGCGGGCGCCACGAACGTCGATCCGCGTCTGGATCCATTCGATCTCGCGAACGAAGGACGCTGGCGCGAGGTCCTCGTGCTCGACCCGACGGGCGCGCCGTGCCGCCAGGTGTTCGTCTGCGGACCTCCGCTCGTGCCTGACGGCGAAGCGCGCAGCCAGTACTCGCGCACGGGCAAGATCCTCCTCGATCGCGACGAGGGCCCGGTGTGGATCTCCAACCAGCTCGATCGGAGCCTGCGCATCGATCCCGCCACGTGCGACGACACCGTGCAGCTCAAGCCCGCTGCGCGCATCGTCGTTTCCGCCGCAGCGGACTTGGAATGGCCCGAAGACTGCGAGATTCGGATCGAGCTCGTCACCTCTCCGGCGGGGGAGTGCGACTTCGACGACCCCGACGACGACGAACAACTTCTCCCCGGCGAGGCGCTGGAACTCGAGTGCTACCGCCACACTCGCATTTCCCTGCGCGCACGTGTCTGCGGCGCCCGGGACGTCGAGTTTCCCTGCACCGTAGTCGGTCTGCCAACGTTGCCGCCCGACGAGCTGCCGGCCCACGTGACTGTGAGCTGGGACCGCGCCGCAGTCGAGGCCGCCGCGAAGCTCGCGCGACAGTGAGCCCGGCGCCGTTGGTGGAGCGGCCCTCCACGCGAGCGACCTTTGCCGGAGGCAGTCGATGACGAGCGCGAGGTCGGGGTTGGCCGCACGTCGTCGGTCCGGTCAGCTGCTCCGCGGGCCAATTGCACGCTTCGCCGAGCGGGTCGACGAGCCACGTGAGGCGCGTTGGAGTGCGGCGCCGAGGCAGAATCGCGCGTGCCACGCCGAGCACGCTTCGCAGACGAGAAGCGTGCTCGGTCGCGTCAGGCGCGGGCGGATCAAACGAGGCCCGAACCGCTCGCGCGAGAGATCTCCGAACCTCGCGCTCCGCAGCAGTCCGTTCCGCAAGCCGTCGTTACGTCAAGTGCCGTTAGGTCGAAAGACGGCAAGCCTCAACCACAGCCGCGCCCAATCGAGCGGGGTCGTCCCGCGTTGTGAACAACTGATTCGCCAGGTCTGGATCGAAGCCGCCGCGCGCGCCCAAGTTGCGCGTCGGCGTTAGGACAACCCGCCCGCTCTCTTCCTCGATGCTGACGCACCTCGCGGACCTGCAGAAAGTCGAATACGTCTTCACGCCACCAAGCGCCAACAGGGCCGCGAGTACGGCCTTCCACTCCGCCGAAGTCCTGGGATGGCGCACGCCCGAGCGAAACGCGTCGAGCGCAGCGACGATCGCTCGCCCTAGTTCGTCCGGCTCGACGTTGTCCTCAAACGTGAACGTTGGCGCCGAGAAGATGAGCAGGCCCTCTGTCGTGAAAGCCTGCGCATGAACGAGATAGCGCCTTTTTCGGTGATAGATCACTGCACTTCTCATGGTTGGCTCTTCGATCGATCCTCGGTGGGCTACCTGGCCTGGATCTCTCCAGAGATCGTGAGAAACGGAAGTTCGCACGCGTCCCGAGCCTGGAGCTCGAACTTCACTTTCTCGAACGCTCCGGCGTCCACGCTCAGCGAGTTCACGACAACTGTTCCGGCAAAACACTTTTCGTCAACAACTGCCCGTTCAAACGCTCGCGCTTCGTAGCCCACGCGTGCTGCGATCTGCGGCTGATCGGACTCATCAAACCTCAGATAAAGCGCAACGTAGATGTCGCTCTTGTACCCGTCGCCCACGTCGCCGCAGATGACGAATCCCGGCATGCCACCGGGGGTTCCAGTGGGGTCCACAATCACGCGCGCGCCTCGATACACGACGCCGTCGACGCGAAACCAGTTTTCAGGTCCGATCTGCAAATCGGCATCGACGCGCGCGTGGATCGGCCATTCGTTTCGCCCGCGCGCGGCGACCGTCGGCGACTCATCGTTGGGGCCATCACATGCGGCGATCCAAACGAACGCCGCCGCGAACTTGACGTAGGCCACTCGAGCTACCTTGCGATTCGACACGGGGTAGGACTTCTAGGCGGAGGAACTCCGCTCGAGGCGGTCGTCATCGACCGCGCGCTGGAGGCTCGCCGCGACGGGCTACTCCGTCAAGTGACCCGCAGAGCCAAGCGCCGTCCGAACCAAGCGGGATGGCGAGTCGCGCTGCCCCCGGTGAATTGGGGCGTGTGGATACGAACGTGCGTGCTCGCAGGTGCAGTTCGCGGCGCTCGCTCGGCGCCTCGCGGGCGACTCCGCGCGGGTCCGCGTTGTTCGCACGAGGAGCTCGCGACGGCGCTCGCACAAGCGCGCGAACGACGCGTGGTTCCACACCGTGCTCGCGCACTGCAACGCGTATCGGTGTTCTTCGTGCCGCAACCGGGCCGGGTCCGCTGGCTAGGCCAGCGGGCGTCTTCCGATCCCTACTTTCTACCAAGCATGCGCACGAAGCTCTCGCTGGCGCTCCGTTCACTTGCTTGGAGAGCCGCTCTCCAGCGCCGATTTCGTCCACGCTCTGCACATGGCTCATCACGATCGCTGCGAGCATCCTGCTTCGAATGCTCGCGCACGCTCCGCGGTCCGTGAATTCCCGCGCGACGAAAGCGATCGTCGTTGAACACCGTGGCTGTTCACGTTGCCCGTGCACGGCGAACAGGCGCTTCAGGCGGAGTTCGCTGCGGACGGCGGCGACCCAGCCGAGTTGATTCACCCGCGCTCGCGCAGCCAGCTCGTGACCGCGGGAGCGTCGGAGTTCGAGGGGAAGACTGGATAGACGACGTGCTCGACGACGCCGTTGCGCAGCACCAGGCTGAAGCGTTTGAGCAGCGTCCACTCGCCGTACACAAACGTCGGGAGCGCGAGCGCGCGCGTGAGCTCGAGGCGCGCGTCACTCAGAATCGGGTACGGCAGGTGCAGGCGAGTCGCCATCTCGCGCTGGTACGTGGTGTCCTGCGTGCTGAGGCCGAAGACGCTCGCGCCGAGCGCGGAGAGCTCCGCGTGATGGTCGCGGAACGCGCAGTTCTGCGGCGTGCAACCGCGCGCGCCGGGGATCGCGTCCCAGCCGAGCGGCGCGTCCTTGTCGGGCACGCCGGTGCGCGGATAGGCGTAGACGACGGTGAAGCGTGTCGCGACGCGATCGAGCCGCACGCGCGAGCCGTCGGTCGCGGGAAGTTCGATCGGAGGGACGCGAGCGCCGACGAGATGCGCACACGCTCCGTCGTCGACGGGCGCGGGTAGGTTCGTGGGGACGCTGTGGAGGTCGTCGGAGCGCATCCGTCCTCGTTCAAGTGTCAAGGGACGCCATCCTTCGCGCACTTGCGGCGGTAGCAGATCCCGGCGGTTCGACTTCCGCCGAGGGCGGTCGACATCGACCGCACGGTGGAGTTCGCCGCGGCGGGACTCCTCCGTCAAGTGGCCGCCAGCGCTGCTCGAAGGTGGCGCCGAGCGTTGGCGACCCAGTAGTCCGAGCGGCCCGCTGGTCGCCTCTCGGCTGGGACGGTGCGCGAAACTTGCCATCCCCTAAGCGCTCAGCTGTCGCGTCCACGGACGTGTGACGGCTCGCCCGACGAGCAGGGTCGCCGAGCTGGACAAGTGGACCTCGTCAGCGCGAGCGAGGTGCAGCGCCGAACAAGTACGAGCGATCCCAGGTGCGACCGCGGGGCGGTGGGGTGGCGCACTAGTCCCCGTCGCAGAACACTTCGTCCTCGCGATCATCGTTCTCGAAGTTCCCGCTCCGCGGCCGCAGGTTGTCGGACCCGCATCGGAGGCCCACGCCGTGGTGACGGCGCAGCTCGGCTGACTGCCGGCAGCGCATCCTGCACCTGGGATGCGATTCACCGACCGAACGGGGCGCCGGCCACGCGAGCAACCACGGTTCGTGGAACGTGCACCGTCGAAGTCTGTGCACAGCGAGCCAGGCAGCTGCGGCGCGCGCGGCGAGCGCGCAACCTGATCCATCGCTTCCGCACCGCGGTCTACCGTGCGCTGCGGTGCGTGGCGCAACTGCCGCGCCTCAGCGCAGCGGCAGCAGGTAGTCGTAGCCGTCGCCTTCCAGTTCGCGACGCGAAAACGCCAACGCCTCGTTGCCTGGCGTGATGTAGACGGCGGCGCCGCGCACGCTGGCGAAGTCGAGCTCGCCGACGGTGGTGAACAACGTGCGGAACGTGCTGCGCCGCATCCAGCTGTTCTCGGGCAGGTCGCAGCGTTCGCCGACCAGGTGCGCACTGGCGCCGCGGCTCGGCAGCAGGAACAGCGTGGTGACCAGCACGTGGTCGAGCTGCACCGCGTCCGCATCGGCGACCCAGCGTTCGGCCGCGTCATCTTCGAGGCCGCGCACCCACTCGTCGTATTCGCCGCGGCCGTTCGGCTGCAAATCCCAAAACCCGAGGGTCGTGACGTCGACGGCCTTGTGCAGCGTCCTGCTCAACGCCGCGAACAGCTTGCGCTGGCCGAGCACGTCGAGGTCCTGGCTCTGCTGCCGCAGCAGCCTCGCCAGCGACTGCCGCAACCTGCCGTCGGGCGGGGTCTGCAGAGCGACCTGGATGCCGAAGAAGTGGTCGCTCACGACGAACCTCCGCCGCTCGAACGACTCCAGGAGCCGCCGCTGGTGGAGCGGCGTGAGCGACTGGGATCGGCGGGCCCCGGCACCTTGCCGACGTCGGCGAAGCCGCTCGCCCCGACCGGTCGCCGCTGAGGCTCGTAGCCGTCGCCGGCCATGCGTTGCGTCGGCGCCTGCATCGGCGCGCCGTCCGGCGGCCGGCTGCCGAGCGAGTGCAGCCACCAGCCGTGCGTGGCCCGGTTGCCGCCCCAGTAGTGCCGTGGCGCGTGGCCGCCGCCGCCGGCCACTTGTTTGTGGCTGGCCTCTTCACCTTGGCCGGCGAACTCGTTGTCCGGCAGGAAGTCCGCCGCGCCGACCATGCGCACAGGAATGCCGACGCTGCGCCAGGAGACGAACGTCTCGTTGAGGTCGTCGAGTTCTTGCTCGCTGCCTGCCTGCCCGTCGCCGGGCACGACGTAGAGCACGCGGTGGATGTCGCGCAGCTCCTTTGCCGGCGGCAGCTGCACGACGTAGCGGTTGTCGAAGCGATCGGACGCGTTGTCGTACGGACGCAGCCGATCGCGATCGAGCACCAGCGCCGCCGCCAGCTCGCCTTCGTGCGGACTCGCGGTCAGTTGGGGCCGGTGGAACAGCAAGGCGGACAGCGTCATGTGCGCTGGCACGACGCCGCGTGGATGCGGCCAGTTGCCGAACATGCAGACCGGCGTCGCGTGCTTCGCGAGGCCGGCGGCGAAGGCCACGCTGAGTGGGCCGGGCAGGTCGACGACGATCAGCCACTTCGCGGGAGCTTCGGCGAAGGCGATGAGTTCGGCGAGCGCTTGCCCGCGCAGAAACGCCTGCTGCATCGCCGCGGAGTTCACGAACGGGATCTTGGCGCGCAGCTCGGTCGCGTCCGGCGCCAGCAGCGAGCTCGCGAGCGTCGGCAAGTAGAACGGTTGCCAGCGCGCGACCTTCGGTTGCAGTTCGGCGGCCAGCAGCTGCAGCGAGTCGCGCACCAGCGGGTCGCCGTTGGCGTCGTTCGGCGTCGTGTCGGTCCAAACGAACGACGCGCCGTCGGCGGCGTACAACAAGCCGTACTGACGCTGCGCATCGGCTGCGGCGAGGGGCGGGGAGCTGCTCGTCGACGCGTCCTCGTCGCTGCTGCAGCCGCGGAAGGCGACGCCAGCGAAGACGGCGCCGACGCCCAGGCCAGCGAGCACCTTCAGCGCCGCGCGGCGCGAAGCATCGGCGCCGAGCGCCGAGCCGGCGAAAGCGACCGGCTTCAGCGTCAGGCCTTCGTGCCACCAGCGGGCGCCGAGCAGCTCGTACTGGTCGTAGGCGACCTGCAACACGAACGAACGCGGACGCTCGGTCATCGCCCTGCCTCGTCGGCTGCGCCGTCCGTCGTGATGTCGGAGAGCTCGTCGCACGCGCCGAGCAGGGCCGGCGCGATGCAGGCCGTGGTGTCGGTGGCACTGCGGCCGTGCCGCCGCAGCAAGAGCCCCGAGGGCGCGCCAGCGACGACGTAGACGCCGTAGTTGGTGACTAGGCCGTCGCCGTCCGGGCTCGGTTCGAACCAGCGCTGTGCGACCCAGCGCCGCTCGAGTGCGTGCTCGAGTGCGTCCTCCCACGTCGCCTGGTCGACGCACGGGCCGAGCACGACCTCGTCGCCTTCGCAGCCGTAATCGCTCTTGAGCACCCAGTGCTCGCGCTGTTGCCGCACTTCGTCGCGCACCAGCTCGAGCCGCGCTGTGTACGGCAACCAGCGGCGAATCGCCTGCTGGGTCGCGGCGGAGAAGCGCTCGCGCAATTCCCACAGCAGCGCCAGCGCGCGCTTGTTCTGCGTCAGCACGGCGCCGAACGGGTTGACGACGGCGGTGCGGCGTTCGATGGCGGCGTCGAGCAGGGCCAGCAGCGGCTCGCGCAGCGGGGCGCTGTCCTCGACCGGCGGCTCGTCGTCGCGCACGGGCTCGCGTTCTCCGAACCAGTCGGTCTTGTAGTGGCGCACGACGACGTCGCACGGCGTGTCGAACAGCGCGGCCCGGCCGCACGGCGAGCGCCCGAGGTTGAACGGTGCGCCCAGCACGACGCGGTGGCCGGCGCGTGTGAGCCAGTCGCGGTACAGCGCGATCAGCGACAGGTCCTCGACCATCTCGGTCGGGTAGACGATGCCGACGGTCAGGGCGCCGGTGCGGCCGAGCGTGCGAGCGTTGGCATGCACGAGGCCGAGGAACCGTTGCCGCAAGCTCGCGTTCGGGTCGACGAGGCCGGTCGCCGGCGCCGCCGCGGACCTCGCCGCCGCCGACAGCAGCACAGCTTCGGCCTGCCCGCTCGGCGTGTCGCTGTTCAGTTCGCAAACGCGCGCGCCGTCGTCGGTCCAGAACACGTCGGCGCGGGCGATGCCATGCCAGTGCGGGGCGCTGCACTGCCACATGCCCAGTTGCCAGCGCGACAGCCCGAGCAGCTCGGCGGCGAGCTCGGGTTCGCGCGTGCACCACTGCGCCAGTTCTTCGTGCGCTTGCACGAGGCCCACGGCCGCTGCTGCGAGTTGCTCGTGACGCGCGCGCGCGACCACGAACGGTTCGGCGGCGAGCCGCGGCGCGCCGTCGAGCCACGGGTCGGCGAGCGGCGTCGTGCGTTGCAGCGCTGCCGCGAACTCGTGCGCCGTGCTCATGCGAGGCGCACCACGAACAGGGCCGCGGCGAGATACGTGGCGCCTTCGAGCGCGCCGGCGCCGAGGTCCTTGCGTTCGCCGATCGCGCGGTCGAGTTCGCCGCCGGAAAAGGTCGGCTTGCTGCGCAGGATCACGCACTGGACCAGCACTTGGCGCAGCGGGTAGACGACCAGGCCTTCCGCCAGCGCGATGCCGTAGTCGCGCAGCGCCGGCCACAGTCCCTGGTACTCGCCGTCGGTCGCATGGGCGATGAGCAGCGCCAGCGCGATCGTCAGCCCACCGTGCGACAGCGCCGCGGCGACGTTGCCGGCGACGAGTTCGGCGCGGTCGTCGTAGCTCGTCAACGCGCGGAACAGCACCAGCAGCAGGAACAGCGTGCCTTGGCCGATCGCATACGCGACGGTTCCGATGGCGAGGTCGTCGAACGATCGGCCGCCGTACACCGCCGCCAGCAGCACGCCTATCGCGACCGTGTGCGCGGCCACCGCAGTCGCCGCCGCGAGGTTGCCCTTGCGCGCCGCAGCTACGACGCCGCCGAGCGGCGCGAGCCCGAGCAAGAGCGCCAACTCGAGCAGCACCAGCCCGGCGCCGCCGAACAGCGCTGTCCACACCACGTCACCCGCCAAGTCGCTCCCGTCGCCGCGGCAGCGACTCGTCAGGCTCGCCGCCAGCAGGAACAGCGCCAGCACGCGCGCGCCGACCAGCAACCGGTCCGCCGGTGTCGCTCCATCCGGACGCCCAGCGAGCCGGCGCAGCACGAGATCGAGCAGCAGCAAGCACAAGGCCAGCGCGGCCCCGAAGACGAGCGTTCCCACCATGGGCGCGGACTGTGCGGCAGTTGTTGCGACTACGCAACTGGCGGGGGCGGAGAGGTCATTCGAGCGGGTGACTTCGGCCGGACCAGGTCGGCGTCGACCGCGAGGTGGCGGTTTGGCGCGACAGGCGCATCCGTCGATCGGCCTCCGAGGCCCGGCGCCGGCGACGCGAGCGACCACGGTTCGTGCAACCGCCACCCATTTCGGTGGCGCGATAACGAACGGAGCTCCGGATTTATTGACCAGCACTAAGGCAAGTCCGTCATCGCCCCCTTTGCGAAGCACACGACCAAAAAAATGCCGCGCACGGCGGCGCGCAGTCGCGGACTGGAGGCGGGTAGGAAGCGGAAGCGGAACGGGAGCACCCACCGGCTCACGGGCGCGTGGGGTAGCACGTGGTCGACGAGGTGCGCGGCCGTGTCGGTCTTCCGCTTTCCGCAGCGGGCGGGACAGAAGCCCCGCTCCCTGCACGAGAAGGGGAGTAGCTCGTCGCGCATGCAGCGCGGGCAGTGGACGCGCGCGAATCCGTGGGCGAGCAGGCCGCGTCGGTGATTGCGGCGCAGCGCGCTCTCGACGAAACGCGGCGGGCCGGCCTCGCCGAGCCACATGACTCGGCGAGGCCGGCTTCGCTCGCGCCGCGGCGCGCTACAAACGTCGGGCTTCGAGGCCGACTGCGCCCTGATACGTCACGAGGGGGCGGCCGCCGGCCGGCGCTTCCTCCTCTGCGAACCACACCGACTCGCCGCGGAGCGAGGGATGCGCACGTCGGAGCGTCAAGTCGCCGCGCGACTCCCACACCCGCGACTGGGGCTCTAGTCGCCACACGTTGATGGCCAGGCGGTCGTCCACCGACGGGCTCGCGACCCAAAGCGTTCCAGCGCTGTGCCCCACCGAGTAGTCCGGCTGCACGCGCAAGTCGCCCTCGCCTGCCGGCTCGGCGTTCCACGTGCGTGCGTTGCTCGAACGAAGGATCGCGAGCGGCGCGCCGGTCAGATCCTCACGAAGGTCGGAGGGTTGGCGGACCGTAATCCACCAGCGTTCCGGCGAGCCGCCAACGCGGGCGTCGACGCCCCGCGCGAGCACACGAGCCGCGACGATGTGATCGAGGTCGCTCGACATTTCGAGTTGCAGCACGACGCGCTCGGAGACGGTCTCGGTCACGCCGTCCGCCAGTGCGGAGACGATCAGCGACGTCACATTTCCAGAGCGCAGGAAACGCGGCTGATCGAGCTGCCGGAACCGCCCGCCGGGCGTTTCAGCGCTTGCGGGGATCTCGACGGTCTCGAACACGCTCGCGGAAAGAACGGCGGCCTCCGCTGCGTCCTTCGAGCCTGTGTCGAGGCGCCAGACACGCAACTGCGTCGACGCGCCGACATCCAAACTGGCGGCGAGATTGAAGCGTCCCCCGGAGACCTCGAAGGCGTCAGGGGGCGCGCTGAGGGCGCCGAACGGAACCAACCGCGGGAGTACGGAGACCCGCTGTTGAACCGACCCGGACGCGTTGTCCACGCGGCGCACGACGCGCAACTCGTAGGGCGGCATGCCGGTGGTCGACACAAGCTCGCAGTGTGTGTCCCCAGTCGAGGTCCTGCGAATCGGCGACGTGGAGATCACGTCACTCGCGGTGTTGGTCGACTGGTCGACCGGGCGTCGCTCGTTCTCCTGACTAACACCGACCGCGCCGGCGAAGGAGAACGCGAGCATGGCGGAAAGCAGGTGTGCATTCATGGGATTCATGGTTGAGTCCTCGTGTAGTGATTGGGCGCGATCAGGGGGTGTACTGGAGATCCACGCCTGCCTTGTTGAGCGTGAGATTTGGCGTGGTCGAGAGGACGTTCGCGGACAGCCCATAGAGCCCCGCGTTCTCCCAAGTCTTTTGCGCTCCGCCAGGCCAGCCAGGGAACGGCCCTGCGCCATAGGACGGGTCGTAAATCGAACCAGCGCTCTCGATGATGAAGTGGTTCACGAAGTGCGCTACAGGGTCGTTGTTCCCCTGGCCGCCGATGCCGACTACGTCGACAACTCCGCCGGTCGGCGGCGTCGCGAGGAAGTGAGACGCGAGGAACGGTGCGGCCCCCGGCGCGGTCCAGGAGTTGACGAAGAACATCCCGTTCAACGGGTTTCCAGGCAGCCTGACCTCATAGCGCTTCGACGGAATTCCCTGCAGATCGAAGCAGCGCATCAAGAAGACCGACCAAGCAACGCAGGTCCCGTGCCCCGCATTCAGCATTCCATCCGCGGTCTGTGGCGTGCCAGCACCCGCGCCCCAGTAGGTGATGGCGCTCGAACCCGGCGTGGGCTCCGGGACGGTGTTGTTGAAGCCGTCCGGACTCACGCGCGGGAGATTGCGGCCACTGAACTGTGACCAGATGTTCGTGCGGCACGTCGCCACGTCGGAGAGGCCATCGTTGTTCTTGCATGCAACCTCGTAGGTCGTGTGGCGCCGGCCTGCGTGCTGATCGCCAGGACCGGCGAGAGTCACATAAAGCTTGTTCTCCGTCCTTCCGAAGACCACGGTCGTCGTTGAGCCGACGGGGCCGAGAGCCCAGTCGATTCTGTAGGGCGCGAAGTAGCGGCAGACCGTGTAGGCATTGCCCGACGTCGACAGCTGGTTGGTGCTAGCGGCGCCGCCGCTTGTGCCGGGCGTGTAGCTCAGCGACCAGGCGCTGTAGGTCTCATTGGCGCCGGTAGTCGTTCCAAGAAGGCCATCCCCCGGCATGGGCGGGATGGGCACGGTGATTTCGATATCGCGCAGCTTGAGCTGCTGGCCCTTGCGGAAGGCGACCGGGAAATTGCGGTCACCGACGTTGACATCCGTCGCCAGTCCATTGTCGTTACCGTCCTTCCAATGCGGCGCTGCGTAGGGCGTGCCGCCGGCGTCCTGCACGACCGTGTCCGAGGAGTTGAACGAGAGTTGCTTGCACTTGGGCTCGTAGATCATGAAAGAGACCTGTCCCGTGGCGACCTCGCCGTCGAGCGTGCTGACGTACACCTCGACGGTGACCTGGCCCGGAGTCAGCGCGCCGAACAGCGGGCTTCGGCTGAAGGGGCCGATGAAGTACCCCGATCCGGTGTCGCCGGGCATGGGCACGACTCGCCAGCTGTATTTGAAGCTGTCGCACAAGTCCTTTGCGAACGGGTTGTGGATCACGGGGGACGTGCCCGGCGGCGTTCCGCACTCGCCTAGCAGGCGGTCCGTATCGCTCGGAACACAGTTCAACGAACGTAGTTCGCCGACCAGGATCCCCGGAGGCGCCTGCGGCACGACCGACGGCGGCGGCGGGATTTGAAGCGACATCAACAGATCGCAGTCGCCGGACTCACCCTCGCAGGGCTTTGGGTCAAACTGCGGATTGAACGACGCGCCCATCGACGCGACGACCTGGTAGCGTCCGTTCACGAATCGATCGATGGTGACTCGGATGATCGACCACGCTTGCTCCGGGTCCGTGACGCCGCACTCGTTGTCTGTCAAGAACGCCTTCACCTCGCAGATGCGCGACTGTCCTGGGGCTAGGTCGGAGGGCGGCAGGTAGAGCACGCGCATGTAGTTGTCGAGCGGCGCCGCGGTCGTCGCATCGGGCCGGATGAACGTGCCGGGATTGCCGCCGTTCGAGGTGACGGTCCAGCGACCGTTGACCGGCACGCCGTAGAAAACCGGCGAGCAGCCTCCGGCGCACTTGACCAGCACGCTGTCGATATCGGTCCCGTGAATGCCCATCGGGATCGGACCGGGCACGGGGAGATCCGCGCGTGCGTACCCGGAGTCGGTAAAGCCGACGACCGTTGCCTCGATCCTCATCGGAGGAAACGGGTCGTCTTCCAACTTGATCGGGCAGCCGTATTCGCCGTCGCCGTTCTGAGCGGCAAGTCCGGACGCTAGAAGCACAAGCGGCGCGAGGCAGTGCATCGCACCGGAGAGGATTGCTCGGGTGTTCATGGTGAACTCTGAAACGGAACTTGAGTGCGCGCACCGGCGGCGCGCGTCCGTTGGTTGGCCCCCGTCCTCGCCCAGAAGTTGCGCGCAATTCGTGCTTCATCTCACGGTGGAGAAGCCTGAGGGGCGGGACGACGGCGAGGGAGCGGTGACCCTCGAACGGTGAGTCCCCGCCACACTTCGGCGTCCTGCCGCTCGACTCGGATCGATCGCCGCGAGGGCGCCGATCCGTCACCTGGCTCCATGAGCCGATCGCGGGCGTCGTTGGGCCGGGCTAGCGAGGCTGGCGAGCCGCGCTGGAGCGGTGGCGCGGGCGCGTTGGATCCGACCGGGACCGCTCGCTGGCGTGTCGCAGGCGAGCAGCGTGCTCCGCTGCGCAAGTGGCAGCGGCTCAGACGAAGTCGAGTCCTTCGCGCGAGCGAGCCGGCGCAGGCCGTGGAGGCTCGGAACTTGAACACTTCACCGCCAGGCAGGGTCGTCTGAGTGCGGCGCAGGGTGTTCCGCACTCCGGTGGCTTTGGCCTAGGCAAAGGAGCCGCTCAGTAGCCGCTGCCGCCCACGGTCGAGTCGAGGTCCTGACGGAAGTTGGGGAGGTTGCCCGAGGGCACTTCTGCTGCCGCGATCTGGCGCGGCCTGGGAGGCGCTGGCCGTGGTCCTGAGGGCAACGCCAACTCGGAGACAATTGCGTTGAGCGTCACAATGTGAGGTGGTCCAACAAAGTGCAGATCAGGCCTCGGCGGCGAGCTGACGGCGTGCAGCACGCGCGAACTGCGCCTGTCGTTGGAGCTCCTGCCATGTCGTGTTCGACTGGAAACATCGTTGAACAACGCGAATTCCTCCGTTTCTTCGGTGACACTCGGGTCCCTCGTTCCGAGGACGGGCAATGCACGAAGCGCGGCTGGAGGGGCTGTTCGAGAGGTTTCGGCGGCGCGGCGATGTGGCCGCGCTCGGCGAGGTCTTCGACGCGACGGCGCCCGAGCTTTTGCGCGTGGCGATGGCGCTCGGGCGCGAGCCCGCGGAGGCCGATGACCTGCTGCAGCAGACATTCCTGACCGCCATCGAGCGCGCCGAGCGCTACGACGCGGAGCGGCGGCTCGTTCCGTGGTTACTGGGGATCCTGGTGCACCATGCGCGCGACCGGCGTCGGCTCGCGCGCCGCCCGTTGGATCCGACGCGCCTCGCGCGGCCGGCGCCGCGGACGCCGCCAGAGGCGCTGCTCGACGCGGAAGTCGAACAGGCGCTCGAACGGGCCTTCCGCGAGCTCTCGACGCGCGACCGCGTCGTCCTCGAGGCCTACCTCGCGCACGGCAAGGGCGCGGCCCAGATCGCGCACGAGCTCGGTGGCTCGCCCGGCGCAGTGCGGATGCAGATCCACCGCGGCCTCGAACGCCTGCGCAAGCTCCTCCCCGCGGGCCTTGTGGTCGGCGCTGCCGCCGGCGCGCTGTCGGCGCAGGGACTCGATGTCGTCCGCGCGAACGTGCTGAGCGCCGCCGAACGCGTCGCCAGCACGCTCCTCCCGCGTTCGGGCGCACCCGCGCCGACCAGTGTGAACCCGCCGCTCGAAACGATCGGAGTGCTCATGGGCAAGAAAGTCGTCGCAGTCGCTCTAGCGTTGGCGCTGTGCGCGCTGCTGTGGAATTGGATGGGCCGCGAACGCGCGCCTGGGTTCGGCGACTCAGGCGAGAATTCGCCCGCGCGCGCAAGCGCTCCGACGGCGCCGGTCGAGGAGTCCGCGCGCTCCGCTGAGCGCGCCGATACGCTCGGCGAGCAGCGCCGCGAGGTCGGTCGCGCTGCGTCGACTCTCGAGGGCGATGCACTCGTCGGCGCGCTGCGTGGCCGCTTGGTGGAACGCAGCGGGGTCCCCGTGGCGGGGATGCCGGTCGCACTGCTCGAGCTCCAGGATCACGCGCTGTTCGCGAGCCTCGAAGCAGGCGCAGCGCCCACAGCGCCCCGCCTGTTCGTCGCGCAGGCCACGAGCGACTCCGCCGGCGTGTTCGTGTTGAGCGGCGCGCGCACGTTTGGCGCCTTGCACGCGCTGGGAATCGACTTGGGCGGTGCGAGGCCGAGCGTGCGCGTGCTCGACGTCGCCTTCGCCGCTGGCGAGTGCGCGGAGCTGGGCGACATCGTGCTCGCGCCGACCGCAGTCGTGCGCGGACGCGTCGTGGACGAGCACGGCGCGCCGGTCGCCGGGGCGCGCGTGCGGGCCGGCGCGCTCACCGACTTCCTGGTGCAGCACGGGCTCTACGAACTCGGCGTAGGCGCCGCACTGGGCGAGCTGCGCTCGAGCGGAAGTTCCAACGGCGCGGAGGAACTCGCGAGCGACGCTCTTCAGGTGCGCTACTTGTTCGAGGTGCCGGAGTGGCTGGGCGAGTTGGAGGAGCGCCTGCCGCTCGTCACGGCGCGCACCAACGAGCGCGGTGAGTTCGTGCTGGCGCAGGCGCCGACGCCTCGCGCCGATGTGCTCGTCGATCGCCCGGGTCGAATGACTACCCTGGCGGCGACGCGCGCGCTCGAGGCGAACGGCGAGCTCGACTTGGGCACGATCGCACTCGACGCGGGCCGCACGCTCGCCGGACGAGTGCTCGACGCGAGCGGCAAGCCGATCGCAGGGGCCCAGGTGCGCGGCGGCCGCATCGACACAGCCCGCTCGCCCGCCGTGTTCGGCGCCGTGCAGAGCACCGCTGCGGACGGAGGCTTTCGACTCACCGGCGTCTCGACGCGTGGCCAAGCGTTGGTGATCGCGCGCCGCGACGCCGCGTCGTCGTGGACGCCGCTGCTCGCCGGCGAAGGAGCACTCGAGCTGCGACTGCCGAGGGAAGCCGAGTTGCTCGTCAAGCTCGTCGATCCGTCCGGCGCTCCGATCGATGCGCCCCGCTTCGAGTTCGCGCCCAGCCGCGAGACCGTGAACTTCGGGGCGTTCGCGAGCGCGCGCCAGGGCGCTGCGGCGACGTCGCTCGGCGAGGGCCGCTGGAGCCTGGGGCTGCGCAGAGAAGGCGAACACGACGTCTGCGTTCGCGCGCCGGGTTTCGCTTCCAGGACCGTCGCGTGTCGCGTCCCGCTCAGCGACCCCGTCGAGATCGTGCTCGAGCCTGCAGTCTCGCTGGATGTGCGCGTGACGGACGCCGCGAGCGGCGCAGGCATCGCCGGCGCGCTCGTGACGGTGGAAAGCACGGCCGATCGCGAAGGCCAGGTCGCTTCGCAGAGCACGGACCCCAGCGGGCGCGCGGTGCTCGAACTGTTGCGCTCCAGCGGTCGCCTGATCGTGCGCGCTCGACACCCGCGCTACGCCCCGCGCACCACGCAAGTCGACCCGGCGCGCACGCAAGTCGTGCTCGCGCTCGACGCGGGTGGCGGCGTGATCGCGCGAGCCGACCCGCAGCAGTTCGGCAGCCGACGCCACATGCTGGTCCTGGAGTACCGCAGCGCGCCTGCGCAGCCCGAGAGCGGCTTACCGCTGCTGGCGGTGTTCGGCGCCGACGGGATCGCGCGCCGAGAGCGCCTGCCCGCGGGCCGGTGGAGTTGGAGCGTCGTCGAGTCGCTCGCGCACGGTGAGGCGCTGGCGTTCCTCGGAGACCGGGAGGGGCCGCGGCCGATCGTGCGCGGCGAGTTTGAGCTGGCCGAGGGCGAGAGGCTCGAACTCGATGTCGGCGCCGCGGCCGGCGCGTCCACTCGGCGCCAGCTCGCCACGGGTCTGGTGTACGGGCTCGTGCGTGTGAACGGCACGCCCGCTGAGAACATCGAACTCGATCTGATTTCGATGACCGCCGGTGTCGTGATCGGCGCGCCCGAGCTGAGCGACAGCTCCGGAGCGTTCCGGTTCGAGGCCGTGAAGGCGGGCAGGTACTCCCTCTCGTCCAGGATCAAGCGCGGAGGCGCGTTCGTACCGCTGGGATCCGAGCAGTTCGAATTGGCGCACGGCGAGTCGCGCAGGTTCACGCTGGAGTACGCAACGTGCGACCTCGAGGTCGAGGTGCGCGACGACGCGGGCGCGGTGGTGTCGGGCGCCGAGTTGGCGCTCGACGTCGTCGGCGGACGCACCGCGTGCCAAGCGCGGACTGATCGCGCGGGTCGCGCGACGCTGCTGGCCAC
This sequence comes from Planctomycetota bacterium, assembly GCA_016795325.1. Taxonomy (GTDB): domain Bacteria; phylum Planctomycetota; class UBA1135; order UBA1135; genus WYBT01. The sequence continues at coordinate 196,481 of JAEUHY010000036.1, read as the reverse complement.
GCAGACCGGCAAGTTCAGTCTCACGGCGAGTCATCCGCGGTCCGGCTCGAACACCGTCGCGCTCGAACTCGCGCGCCAGGGCGTGCAGCGCGTGGAGGTTCGCCTCGATCGCGGAGTTCCGTGCTCGGGAACCGCGCGCTTCGCCGCGGGTCGCCCAGCGCCTGCGAGCCCGGTCGCGCTGTTCGTCAGCCGCGCGGAAGACTACGCGCAGCTCGCGGAGCTCCAACTGACGTTCGAGCGCAACCAGGCTCGCTTCTCGATCGTCGGCCTTCGACCCGGGCGCTACACGGTGACGCCGCACTTCGAGGGCACGCCGCACCCCGGCATCACGCTCGTGGTTCCCGAAGGAGGCTCGGAGACCCTGGAGCTCGTGCTCGGGCAGCCGCCGCCGGCCCCGCCCGGCCGTTGAGTCGAGCGCGCGGACTGGACCAGCGCCGCACGCGACAGACCGGCGGCGCAGCGGCACGCTCGCTCCTGAGCTCGCCGGACCGGGTGCACCTCACGGTTCCGCGCGGGTTCCGCAAGAAACCGCCCGCGGGCTGCGTGCTGCACCGGCGCGAACTCGGGCCGGCGGACATCGAGCGACGCGAAGGTTTCGCGGTGACCAGCCCCTGCGCACGTTCGTCGACGCGGCGCTGTCGGTGGACGTGCCTCATGAGGAAGTCGTGCGGGCCGCGAAGTCCGCGCTCGAACGTGGGTTGGTGAGCAAGGCGGCGCTGGCCGCGGCGCTGCTGCGCGAACAGGCGGCGGCCGCCGTGCTCAAGGAGCTCAGGCTGAGCAGTCGGAGCACGAGGTGACGCGCCGCTAGTGTCCTGCTTCCGAAGTTCGTCGAAGATGTCGCTGGAATCGGCGTTCCTGGCGACGCGCGAGGATTCCAGGCGACCTGAATCGGTCGCCGAACCGGAGCAACGCCGCCAGGGGCGGCGAGGCCAGCGAGATCTTCGACGAAATTCGGAAACAGGACACTAGGAGAACGCTGACGCGCTGCGGCGGGCGCTGATGGACCGGCTGCGGACGCAGTCGCTCGCGAACTGGCAACCGGTCAACACACTGCTCACTACGGTGTTGATGGAAGCGGCTGCTCGCGCGGCTGTTCGAGGACGAGCGAAGACCGTGGCTGCTCCAGGGCGGTTACGCGTTCGAGCTGCGCTATCGCCCGAACGCGAGGACGACGCGCGACCTCGACTTGTGCGTGCTCGGCGCGCGCGAGGAGAGCACGACGGCGAATCTCGAAGCAGTGCATGTGGCCCTGGCGTCGGCCGCAGCGTTCGACCTCGGGGACCTCATGTGCTTCGAGATCTCAGTCGCGCGACGGGAGCTAACCGCGGCGCCGTTTGGGGGCGCGACCTTCCCCGTGCAAGCGCGGCTCGGCGACAAGCCCCTGGGCCAAATCCACGTCGACGTCGCGTCCAGCGAAGGCCCGCTGGGGCCAGTCGACGAACTCGTCGGGGCTGACGTGCTCGGGTTCGCGAGTTTGCCGCCAGCGAGGGTGCGAGCGATGTCCAAGGCGCAGCAGTTCGCCGAGAAGCTGCACGCGTACACGTCTCCGTGGGCGAGCCGGGAGAACACGCGCGTCAAGGATCTCGTCGACATGGTGATGTTGATCGAGCGCGAGACGCTCGACCCAAAGGAGCTGAGGCGCGCGGCAAGTGCGGTCTTCGCTGCTCGCGAACGCCAAGCGCTCCCAGTGCAGCTCGCAGCGCCTCCGGCAGCGTGGCGCGAGCGCTACCCGGAGCTGGCTTCGCAGGCGCGAGTCAACGCTCGCGACGTCGACGCGGCCTTCGCGCTGCTCGCCGCCCACTGGGCGAGCGTCATCGGATGACTCGCCGCCGCAGCACGGTGCGTTGCGTGACTCGCGCTGCGCTACAAGTTCGAGCTGCCGTGGTCGACATGCTCCAGGTCAACCCCGCGCGTCGGGGCAACAACCACTTCTTCGCGCGAGTTGCTGCCGCATGCGCTGCTCGTCTCGTGACTGACCCGGCTTCCGCTGCCAACCGACGGGCCGATCGAGCGGAGGTCCGCTCCAAACTCGTAGGCCGACGAGGAACTCGTTCGGCGGCGAACACGAAGTTGGTGATGACGGGACGGCCCTCGTCGAAGGCGCCGCTGCGCAAGGGGCTGTTCTCTTCCTCACTGGGTTGCGAGCGTGTTCGCGCACGCCGGCTGTCGCGAGACGGAGGTTCAGGTAGTCGAGCGGTCGTCCGGCGCGGGGATGCGCTTCATCGACCGTGCGGGGACGCCGTCGACGCGGGCGACCGCCGTCAGTGCAACGAGCACCTCTATTCGGCGGCCTTGATGTCCGACACGCCCGTGGCCACGAATCAGGCTATTTCGGCGGCCCGATCACGAACGGAACTCCGGATTTGTTGATCAGCACTAAGGCAAGTCCGTCATCGCCCTCCTTCGAAAGTATGCCACCAAGAGGTGCGCCAACGTTGCTCTTGAACTGCAGTTCACCCATCGCATCTCCGCCGCCCCTAATGGATACGCTGTTTTTCTCGTCCTCTTGACCGAGATACAGCCCGCCGCCCTTGCCCTCGTTTACGCCGACAACGGAAATACCGTCACCGTTCCGCGTCCGCGCAGTCATGGCGTTCTTTCCCTTCTTGTCAGATGAGATCACAAGCCCAACCTCATCAGACCCGTAGTGCGTCAGCGCGACGCCATGCAGCTTGTTGACGTCGTCTGCGGTCGCCGTCACGCTCGGCACCCCGCTGCGATCGAACAACGCTAACCGAGACGAGCCGTCGGGTTGCGGCCCCAAGTATGCCCGCGGACGCTCTTCGGGGCCGTACAGCACCAGAGAAGGCCCGCGGTCGGAGCGAATATTGAATGTGCCGCGACTTCGGGCCTTTTCGTCAACGATATCAATTCCAGGCCCGATGCCTTCCGCAGCGAAGCCGACATGAACAAACTGGTGACCTCCAGCGTCGCCGATTCGAACACCGGACCGGCCTGCGTCGGAACCGATACTGACTTCGAAGCGTTCGCCCCACTCGGCGGATCTGACCACAAGAGAGCCGGCCGAAACTACGATCTGAACGGTCTTGCCCGTGTCAGGATCCACTAACTCAAGAGACTCGAAACGACCGACCTTATCGGCGTACGGTAGAAAATGGGACAACGCTAGCGCTGTCACGGCTACGAAGATGGTGGCGAGGAATCGAAGGTTCATCTCGTCGTACTCCTTTGCGGATAGGACATCCACGCGGATGACTTCGGCCGGAGGTGGCCGTCGTCGACCGGGAGACGGAGGTTCGGCGCGGCAAGGGCATCGGTCAAGTGGCCTTCCGAGCCCAGCTCGGGCCTCCGTGCGCCGGGCTTGCGAGGCCGGCGAGGCGCGCGGGGCGGTGGTGCGTGCGCTTTGGATGCGACCGGGACTGCTCGCTGGCATGTCTCGCCGGCGAGCAGCGTGCTCCACGGCATGAGACGGGGACTGCTCAAGCGAAGTCGCGCTGCTCGGACAAGCGGGCGAGTGCGCGCGCGGGCCTCCGGCGTGTGCGCTCGGAGAGGTGCGCGTGGAGTCGACGGGCCTCGAGGTGAAGTAAGTCGATGTCCGTCAGGGTTGCACGACGAACTGGATCGCGCGGGTGCGCACCGCTCCCGCCGGAGACAGTGAGTCGCGGCACCAACCTTGGGCGTAGACGTTCAAGCCCGCGGAGAGCGGGTGCCCGAGGGCGGCTGGGTTCGACGCCATGTAGTCCGTCCAGTTGAGCACCAGCCGTGCCCCGCAGGTTCCCCCGAGACCGCCGCCGAAGAGCACCGGGGTGCACTGGATCGGAGGGCGCACGCATTTGTAGCTGTTGGAGTTGGCCCACGGGGTCGGCACGAAGCCCGCGTTGTTGATGCCGTACACGACCAGCCCCCGAGCACCGCCGTCCGCGCCGTCGATCGTGATCGTGAAGGGCGCCGTCGACGTCGCGCTCGGCACGCCGTTGCCGGAAATCACCGGCACGCAGCCGCGAATGGACACGCCTGCCGTGCAATAGCCCGTGACGAACCCCGTGCGCTCGAACACGCCGGTGAATCGATCCCCGCGAGCGCTGGCGCGGATCCAGTTCGAGCCTGTCGGGAGTATCGGCGGTCGCGCGGAGAAGTACGGAAAGCCGTAGCGGCTCTCGACCGTGCCGTCGTCGAGAAGCCCGAGGCTCGAGAAGAGACCGGCTTCGACGTCGACATAGCGTCGCCCCGCGGTGGTTGCGGGGAGCTGGTAGTTCGATGCGACCTGCCCCCAGCTGACGACCGTCCCGTCGGAAAGCAGCCCGAGGGTGTGGAGCGTGCCCGCGCCCGCGTCCACGTAAGTCCGACCCGCCGGCGGCAACGGCACATTGCACTGCCCGGTGTTGTTCCGGCCCCAGCAGCGGATGAGCCCGTCGCTGCAGAGCGCCGCGGTGTGCCAGACCCCCGCGAAGAGCCGCGTGAACTGGACCCCCGGCGGCAGCGTCGGCACGTTGCATTCACCGTAGGTGTTCTGGCCCCAGCAGATCACCGCTCCATCGCTGCGGCGGGCAGCGGTGAACCAGGTTCCCGCGGCGACCTCGACGTAGCTCAGCCCCGGCGGCAGGCTCACGACGTTCGACTGCCCCTGGGAGTTGTCGCCCCAGCAGACGGCGACACCATCGCTGCGCAGAGCGGCCACGTGCGTCCCCTGCGACGAAATCGTGAGGTAGCGCGTGCCCGGAGGAAGCGGCGGAACCGAGGGCTGCGAGGCCCCGCCAAAGCTCATCACGGTGCCGTCCGACAGCAGGCCGACGTAGCTGTAGTAATTCGCGATCGCGACCTGCTCGAACTCGAGCCCGGGAGCAGGGTCGGGGATGTTGCACTGGACGGAGGAGTTCTCGCCCCAGCAGACCACGCGGCCGTCGTTCGCTCGGGCCACGCCGTGGCGTTCTCCCGCAGCCACCTCGACGAAGATCGTGCCCGACGGCGGATTGGGAGCGGGCGGCGCCTGCCCCCAGCAGCGGACCAGACCGTCGCTGCAGGCGGCGACCGTGAACTCTCCGCCCGCCGCCACATCGACGAAGGTGACTCCGGGCGGCAACGTCGGGACGTTGCACTGCCCGTAGAAGTTGTTGCCCCAGCAGACCACGCTTCCGTCGCTCCTCCGGGCAGCCGAATGAATCTCGCCGGCCGAGATCGCCACGTAGGTCAATCCGGGCGGGAGCGGCGGGACAAAGGTCTGACCGGCGAGGGACGTGCCCCAAGCCGCGATCGTGCCATCGGTGCGCAGGGCCAGTGTGAACTGATCGCCGGCATCGACCGCCGTCGCGAAAAGTCCGGCGGGGACGTTCGTGGCGCCGTAGGTGTTCTGGCCGGCGCACCTCACGACTCCGTTGTTCTGCAGCGCCACAAAGTGATCTCTGCCGGCCGCCACGCTCGTGAACGTCGCGCCGGGCGCCGGAACCAGGTTGGCGCACGGGGGAGTGCCGGCGCCGGAGCACATCATCAAGCCGGAGGACGTCAGCCCGACGAGATGGGACCACCCTGCGCTCACCTGGACGTACGTGAACTCGGACGGAAGGTCCGCCTGGCCGGTGTCCCGCCCCCACACGACGACGCGGCCATCGGCACGCCGTGCAACGGTGGTGTTGCCCGCCGCATCGATCGCGGCGAACGACTCCTGCTTCCACGCGGAGTTGAACCGGATGTAGCCCCAACCGGCTGCACCCTTCTGCGCGGTGGCGCTCGTCACGGTTGCCACGAGCAAGACACCCACCGCCAAGGCTCCCTTGCGAAGGGGCTCCCGCGCGCGCTCTCGAAGCCTCCACTGAACCGAGAGTGAGTTCTTCAATGCACGTTCTTCCTTCCTTGGCCAGTGGATCCATCAGGCCCGGTCCGGGAAAGACGCGAGCGGCGTGACGACGTGGCGAATTCTAGGTGAGCCGGGCCAATCGGGGTACACGGCCGACCCCGCATTGTCCGCGGCGTGAGGACGAGACTTTGTGCGACGGCAAGCGCCGACCGAAGGTGGCGCCTTCGTGACCATGGCGCTCGATTCGAAACAGCTTCGAACCTTCGGCGTCCTCGCGGCGCTTGTCGTGTTCGCGCTGGGAGTCGCGCTGCTCCTGCGTCGTGACGCAGGCGACGGTGCAGAGTTCGCGGGCGGGGCCAGTTCGCCCGAGGGCGCGGCGGCTTCGCCGGGGACAAGCCGCGCGAACGACGAAGCGCCGGAGGACACGAGCTCCGCGCGCGCGGAGCTCGAGGCGGATGGAGCGAGCGCGAGCGGTGTCCCGGAAGCCCCGCGCGAGCCGGGGTCGAGCTCGTCCCCGTCGTCGGCGCGCATCGACGGCGCGTGGCGCCGGTCGAAGTGTGGTGGTGGCAGCCGGAGTACCGGGAGAACTCGCAGGAACTCGGGCAGCGCGAGCGCTGGCTGAAGTCCGGCGAAGTCGACGCGCGGCTCGCGGAGCTCGCGCGCAAGCTGGAGCCGGACGCGCTCGGGACCTCCCACTCGCCGGAGCCCTACGCGACAGGTTGCGTGGTCGCGCGCGGCGAGGACTTGTGGGGCTGGACGCGCGTGCAGCGATCGAGTCCGGATCCGACCTACGTGCCGCTCGAGTCCGACGAGACCGTGCGCGTGCGCGGATATGACTCCAAGCGGATGACGTCGGCCGGAGCTGGCCGTCGTCGACCGGGAGGTGGACGTTCGGCGCGCCGCGCGCATCCGTCCTGCGGCCTCTCGAGCCCAGCTCACGCTTCGATGGGCTGGGCTGGCGAGGCGCGCGCGGCGGTGGCGCGTGCGCTTTGGATACGACCGGGACTGCTCGCTGGCATGTCTCACAGGCGAGCAGCGTGCTCCACGGCATGAGGTGAGGACGGCTCAAACGAAGTCGAGTTGGTCTGACGAGCGGGCGGGTGCGGGCAACGACCACTTCTTTGCGCGCGAGCTGCTGCCGCATGCGCCGGCGCCAAGGCCGGCGTCATCCTTGTCGCCTTCCACCAGCGCACACCGTCGGCCTCCTCGCAGACCTGATCGAGAAGAGGTCGCGCCTGTAGGCGGCGAACAACTCCGCGCACGCTCGCGCAACGTCGAGTAGGCTCGGGTGACCCTCGGGCATCGCTCCCTCGATGCAAAGTCGCGCTCTTCTCGTCGCTTTCGCGTTGTTTGGCGCAGGCTGTAGCTCTGTCAGCGAGTCGGCGGCTGCTCTCCCCGCTCCGCCGCAGCCTCCGCTTCCGCAGTTCTTCCTGCGGCCGGCCTGGGAGTTCGCGATCGAGCAGGAGAACGACCTCGACGTCGCTGCTCATGTCAGCGATCTCGACGCAGATGGCTTCGACGAAGTGTCCCTTCTCGTGGGTTCTGTGTTCGAGCCAGACGGCGCCCGTGTCTGGCTCCTGTCCGGTCGAGATGGCTTGCCGCGCCACGGCGCCGCCCACGTTCTGGATTTCAACGAAAGAAGGGCGTGCCATCCGCAGAACGGCGTCAGCACGTTGATGGACGTCGGTGACACGAATGGCGACGGCGTGACGGATTTCGCCGTTGGAGTGTGCAGTGATTTGCTGTTCGGACGCTTTGAGCCGACGGGGGTCTGGTTGTTCAGCTCCGACACTTGGCGCCCGCTAGGTCACCGGTGCAGCAGTAAGGAATCCTTCGGCAGGTGCATCGCGCCGGTCGGCGATGTCGACGGAGATGGCCGGAGCGACTTCGCCGTCACCAACGACTACGGTCCGGCTTCGGTCGAGGTGCTTTCGCTCTCGGGCCACACCAGCCTGTGGGTGAAGAGCCTGTGGTTGAAGAAGCTGCCGCACGAGAGCGGGTTCATCGTGGACCTGATCGCGATTGGGGATGGAGACGGAGACGGTCTGAACGAGCTCGCGGTCCGGGTTGGCGGCAAATGGTTGAGCCCGACGACGCTGTTCGTGCTTGCTGGCCGTGATGGCTCCGTTCTCTGGAGCCGTGCCGGCGTCCTTCCCGGCGAGTGGGACTTCGTCAACGTCGCAGGCGCCGGTGATGTCGATAGCGATGGCGTGCCGGACCTGTGGGCCGTCATCCATGAGCCCGATCTTGACCGCACGAGAGTCGAGCTGCTCTCCGGCCGCGACGGCGCCACGCTGCGGTCTGCTGGCCGTTCGCAGTACCGCGGTTTTGAGATCGAGGCTTGCGCGGACCTCGACGGTGACGGCGTGAGTGAGCTGGTGGTCCCGTGGTTTTGCGAGGGCGAGGAATCCGCCGGAGCGATCGAGGTGATCTCATCGCGGACCCTCACGTCGCTGTGCTACTCCCCATGCGAGGATGGCCTGAGCGTTGCCGCACTGCGAACTCCCCACGGCTTGAGAATCGTGACCCACGGACAGTCGGGCCTGCAGGCCTTCGATCTCGTGCCGAAGGATGGGGCGGGGGAGCGTTGACGCCGGGGCGCTCCGCTCCACAGGTGTGCGCGACCGGCTACCCACACGGAACCGGGAAGCGCCAGTTTCGTAGCAGTTCAAAAAGGCGACAGCCCATCCGCAAGCCTTGATTGCAGGCGCACCTCTTCTCTTCATGAATCCGCTCCTCACACGCTACCGCCTTGTCTTGGGTCTCTTCATCGCCGCTCTGCTCCTGAGCGGGCTGACGGCCTTTCCGTTGCTGCATGAGTTGCGACTGCTGGCCTCCTGGTGCGGCATCGAAAATCACGCGGATCTTTCCGGGCACAGTGGCCTTGTGTGGTGGCTCGGCCACGTCTGGCATGGGCTGGAAGTCACATACGAGGCCTTCCCGTTCATCGCCTACGGCACGGACTGGCTGGCCTTCGGCCACATCATGATCGCCTTCTTCTTCGTCGGTGCATGGCGTGATCCCATCGCCAATGCTTGGGTGCTGCGCACCGGGCTCGTCTGCTGCGCTGCGGTCTTCCCGCTGGCCCTGATCTGCGGGGCGATCCGCGGTATTCCCTTCTACTGGCGACTCATCGACTGCTCCTTCGGCGTCTTCGGCGCCCTCCCCCTGCTCTACTGTCTGACGCTGGTGAAGCGGATGAAGAGCGGGGGATAGAGGTTAGAAGCCGGTGTTGGGCTCCGCGGTCATCGTTCGGGGTTTCGGTCTCGATGGTTCCAGCGAGACTCGAGGCGGGCGCGGACTGCGGAAGCAGAATGCGGAGTGAGGTACTGCAGCCGTTGCCCCCTGGTCTTCACCCACGTAGGACCAGCGCGCGCGACGTCAGCGCGTAGAGTGAGGCGATGCTGCTCGCACTCGCACTCATCGCGTGTTTGCTCGGAGAGGTGCGCGTGGAGTCGACGGCGCAACTGCGCGCGGCGTTGCGCGAGGCGGAGCCCGGCGACGTGGTGCTCCTCGCGCCCGGCAAGTACGAAGGTTTCTCGGCCGCCGACGTGCAGGGCGCAGCAGGACGGCCGATTCGCATCGCGTCGGCCGACGCGAAGTCGCCCGCCGTGTTCACGGGCGGCGTGCAGTTCAGCGACGTCGCGCACTTCGAGCTCGTCGACCTGTGCATCGAAGGCGCCCCGGGCAACGGGCTCAACATCGATGACGCGGGTTCGTTCGAGACGCCTTCGCACCACGTGACGTTGCTGCGTGTCGCGGTGCGCGACTGCGGCGGGCGCGCGAACCACGACGGGATCAAGCTCTCGGGCGTGCGCGACTTTCGGCTCGAGGGCTGCACGGTCGAGCGCTGGGGCCGCGGCGGTTCGGCCGTCGACATGGTCGGTTGCCGCGACGGAGTGCTGAGTGGGTGCCTCGTGCGCGACAACGAGCGCGATCCGGCGGCGACCGGCGTGCAAGCCAAGGGCGGCTCGCGCGACATCCGCATCGAAGGTTGCCGCTTCGTTCACGCGGGCCAGCGCGCGCTGAACCTCGGCGGTTCGACGGGGCTCGAGTTCTTTCGGCCCTCACCACAGGGCTTCGAAGCGCGCGGGCTCACGGTCGAGGGCTGCACCTTCGTCGGCTCGCTCGCGCCCATCGCCTTCGTCGGCGTCGACGGCGCAAGCGTGCGCTTCAACACCTTCTACCGGCCGCGGCGCTGGGCGCTGCGCATCCTGCAAGAGACGCGCGCCGAGGGCTTTGTTCCCTGTCGCAACGGCGTGTTCAGCGACAACCTGATCGTCTACCGCAGCGACGAGCTCGTCAGCGCCGCGAACGTCGGCGACGCAACCGCGCCCGAGACGTTCCAGTTCGCGCGCAACTGGTGGTCCTGCGAGGACCAGCCGGCGCACGCGCGCCCGGTGCTGCCCGTCGCCGAACTCGACCCCGCCGGCGGCCGCGACCCGTTGTTCGTGAACATCGCCGCGCTCGACCTGCGCCTAGCGCCGGAGAGTCCCGCTCGCGCGCACGGCGCCGACGCTTGGTCTGGGAAGTAGCGGCCGGCCGCGGTCTCGTGCGGAGATTGCAGGCCACATTCTCCGCATCAGTTGCGGAGAATGAGACGCCGCAGCTCTGTTGGCCGGGTACTATCTCCGCACATCATGCGGAGAAAGCTCTACATCCACGAGCGCCCTGACTGGCGCACCTTCCGCTGGGGAGGAGAGCAGCTAGTCCTCGCGCTGACCGGCGTGCGCCACAAGCAAGGGCTGCTGCTGGGCCGCATGAAGGGACTGGGCCTGGGGTTGCGGGCGGAGGCGAACCTCGCCGGGCTCACGAGCGATGTCGTGAAGTCGTTCGCGATCGAAGGGGAAGCTCTGAGCGTCGACGAAGTGCGTTCGTCGTTGGCGCGCCGGTTGGGTCTGGACATCGCGGGGCTGCCCAAGGCCAGTCGCCGTGTCGACGGCGTGGTCGAGATGACGCTCGACGCGACCCGCAACTGTGGAACGCCGCTTTCGAGCGAGCGGCTGTTCGGCTGGCACGCCGCGCTCTTCCCGACCGGACGCAGCGCGCTCGGTCGCATCACGGTGGGCGGCTGGCGCACGGCCGAGTCGGGCCCGATGCAGGTGGTTTCCGGACCGATCGGGCGCGAGACCGTGCACTTCGAAGCGCCCGGCGCCGAGCGGCTCGCTGCCGAGATGGAGGCGTTCCTCGAGTGGTTCAACGCGCCGTGCGCCACGGATCCCGTGCTCAAGGCCGGCATCGCGCACCTGTGGTTCGTGACCGTTCACCCGTTCGACGACGGCAACGGGCGCCTCGCGCGCGCGATCGCGGACATGGCGCTCGCTCGCGCGGACGGCACTCCCGAGCGCTTCTACAGCATGTCGTCGCAGCTCGAAGCGGAGCGCAAGGACTACTACGCGGCGCTCGAGAGTGCGCAACGCGGCGAGCTCGACATCACCGCGTGGCTACTGTGGTTCTTCGGCTGCCTCGACCGGGCGCTCGACAGCGCCGAGCTCTTGCTCGCGGCCGTGCTGCGCAAGGCGCGGCTGTGGGAGCGCATCAACGTACGTCCGGTGAACGAGCGGCAGCGCCTCGTGATCAACCGCATGCTCGGCGACTTCGAAGGAATGCTGTCGACCTCCAAGTACGCCAAGCTCGCGAAGTGCTCGCAGGACACCGCGCATCGCGACGTCCTCGAGCTCGTCGGACGCGGCATCCTCGTCAAGAACGAAGCTGGCGGCCGCAGCACGAGCTACAGGCTGGGGGAAGCCGCGCAGTTTGCGCCTTGAGCACCGCGGCGCGGATCTCGCGCGCGTCGGCGGCACGTCGCACCTGCCGCTCGCGGCGTAGATTGCGCTGAGTTGGCGCCGCGCCGAACGCGCGTCGAACGGTCAATGCTCGTCACGCGAAAGAACCCACTCGCGCCCATGAATTTCAACTCGATCCTCGCTCGCATGCAACCCGTGCCCGCCGCGCTCACCGCTCTGGTGGCGGGCCTGAGTGACGACGACCTGCGCTGGCGGCCAAGTGAGAACGAGTGGTCGATCGTCGAAGTGCTGTGCCACCTCGCCGATGAAGAGGTCGAGGACTTTCGCGCGCGGCTGGAGTTGACGCTGCGCGGCGACGGCGTGCCGTGGCCGCCGATCAATCCGCCGCAGGCCGCGCTCGAGCGGAAGTACCGCGGTCAAGACGCGCAGAAGGTGCTCGATCGGTTCGCCACGGAGCGCGCGGCGTCGATCGCGTGGTTGAGGACGCTGTCCGGCGCGAATTGGTCGGCAGAGCACCGTCATCCCAGTCTCGGCGTGCTGCGAGCGGGCGATCTGGTGGCGTCGTGGGCCGCTCACGACGCGCTGCACCTCAAGCAGATCGCCAAGCGGCTGCTGCAATTGGCGCAGCGCGATGCGCCGGGGTTTCGAACGGCGTACGCGGGCGACTGGCAGGCTTGAGCGACGCCGCGGCGCCACGCGCCGAGAAGCGCGGCGGGGCCGGGTTAGGATGAGGGCTTGGACTGACCCCGGCGGGGCGGGCGGGAGGGGGCGCGAGCCTCCAGCGTGCGCGCCGCGGGGTCGATAGGTTCGCAAGCACTCCCCGTCGCTCGGCCTCGCGGCCGGGGCGGCTGGATGTTTCCTCCTCCGACCGACACCGATCCGCGATGCACCTCCGAACGAAGACCCTGCGCGCCGCCGCGCTCGTCGCCGCCGCCCTGCTGGGCGCGCTGCCCGCCGCCGCGCAGCCCCAGGACCTGCCGCTCGCCTACATCGGACCCGGCGCAGGCATGGCCGCGGCCGGCTCGCTGTTCGTGCTCGCGGGCACGTTCTTGCTCGCCGCGGGCATCTTGCTCGTGTGGCCGGTCAAAGCGGTCGTGCGATTGCTCACGCCCGCCAAGCACGGCCCGCAGAAGTTCAAGCGCATGATCGTCGTCGGCTTCGACGGCATGGATCCGGGCTTGGCCAAGCAATACATGGCCGAAGGGCGCATGCCGGTGCTCAAGAAGCTCGCCGAGAGCGGCTGCTTCTATCCGCTCGAGACCGCCTGCCCGTCGATCTCGCCGGTCGCCTGGTCGACCTACGCGACGGGCGTCGATGCGTCGCGCCACAACATCTACGACTTCCTGACGCGCGACCCGTGCTCGTACATGCCGATGCTGTCGAGCGCGGAGACGATGACGCTGCCCAAGACGCTCAATCTGGGCTTTGCGAAGTTGCCGTTCGGCACCGAAGCGGTGCAGCGCTCGCTGCAGAAGAGCCAACCGTTCTGGAAGCTGCTCGGCGACGCGCGTGTGTGGTCGTCGATCATCCGCGTGCCGATCACGTTCCCGCCGCAGCCGTTCAAGAACGGCACGCTGCTCAGCGGCATGTGCGTGCCCGACATCCAAGGCACGCAGGGTTCGTTCTCGTTCTACTCGACCAAGGCGCGGCCCGCGGGCGCGCACATCGGCGGTCAGCAGTATCAGATCCGTCGCTCGGGCAACGTGATCGAGTCGAAGCTCACCGGCCCGGCCGGCAAGGACGGCGCGATGAAGTGCCCGTTCAAGGTCGAGCTCGACGACGCGAAGAAGCGCGCCAAGATCACGGTGGGGGACACGACCTGCGAAGTCGGCGTCAAGGAATACACGCCGTGGATGGTCGTGCCTTTTGACGGGCTCACCGGCATTGCGCGGCTCTACATCCAGACCTGGGATGCGGAGCATTTCGAGCTGTACGTCACGCCGATCAACATCAATCCGCACAGCCCGGTGATGCCGATCAGCCATCCGTTCGTGTACGCGATCTACCTCGCGAAACTGCACGGGCAGTACGCGACGCTCGGACTCGCCGAAGACACGTGGGCGCTCAACGAGCGCGTGATCGACGAGGACGCGTTCTTGAAGCAGGCCTGGCTGATTTGCGACGAGCGCAAGAAGCAGCTGTGGGACGTGCTCGACAAGACCAAGAAGGGCTTTGTGACGGTGGTGTTCGACACCTCCGACCGCATCAGCCACATGTTCTATCGCTTCCTCGATCCCACGCACCCGGCCAACCGCAACAGCACGCCGGAGGAGATGGCGAAGTACAAGGACGTGATTCCGCAGACCTATGCGGAGATGGACAAGCTCGTCGGCGAGTTGCTCGCGAAGGTCGGCGGCGACAAGGACACGGCGGTCGCGATCATCAGCGACCACGGCTTCTGCAACTTCCGCCGCGGCGTCAACCTCAACACGTGGCTGAAGGAAAACGGCTATCTGGTGCTGAAGGACGGCGCCGAGACGAGCCCCGATTGGTTCGCGAAGGTCGACTGGTCGAAGACGCGCGCCTTCACGCTCGGCCTCACGGGTGTGTTCATCAACCGCAAGGGCCGCGAAGCGCACGGCATCGTCGAGAAGGGGCCCGAGATGGACAAGCTGTGCCGCGAGCTGAAGGAGAAGCTCGAGGCGCTGGTCGATCCGCTCGACGGGCAGAAGGTCGTGAAGGAGGCCTTCGTCACGAGCGAGGTCCACAAAGGGCCTTATGCCGACATGGCCCCCGAACTGCTCATCGGCTACCACAAGGGCTTCCGCCACTCGTGGGATTGCGCGACGGGCGCTGTGTCCAAGCAGGTCTTCACCGACAACACCAAGAGCTGGTCGGGCGACCACTGCGTCGATCCGCGCCTGGTGCCGGGCGTGTTCTGGTCGAACCGCAAGATCAACACCGACAAGCCGCGCCTGATGGACATGGCGCCGACGGTGCTCGACGTGTTCGGCGTCTCGACGCCGGCCTACATGCAGGGCTCGGCGCTGTTCGGCGAGCGCAAGCTGGCCGCGGCGGCGCCGGCTCGGCCGGCGGTCAAGCAGCCCGTTTGAAGTGCGGATGATTGGGTGCGAGGCCTCGACGCTCGAATTCGAGTCGAGGCCTCGCTCTCAGAGCACGCAGCCCAGCGGCACGGCCAGCGCGTGTTCGGAGAGCTGGCGCGCCTCGGAACCGGAGTAGAGCACCAGCCCGAACGGCGCGCGGTCGGGGAGTTCGCTGCAGAAGCGGTCGATGCCCGACGCATCGTCGACGCGCACGCGCTCGCTGGACTTGATCTCGATGGGAATCGCACGTCGGTCGAGTTCGACCACGAAGTCGATCTCGTAGCGGTCGTGGCTGCGGAAGTGGAACAGCTCCGGACGCGGTACCTGGGTCTCGCGCCACACAAGCAGGTCGTTGAGCACCAGATTCTCGAGCCACACACCCACGCTGCGCAGGCGTTCGAGTGCTTCGACGTCGTGCACTCCGAGGATGAACAGCGCGAGGGCGGTGTCGAGTGCGTAGAGCTTGGGCGTCTTGACCAGCCGCTTGAGCCGGGACTCGAAGTACGGCGGCACAGGGGTCGTTATGTACGAGATCTCGAGCAGCGCGAGCCAGCGTTGGACGGTCGCGCGGCTCAGACCGGCGTCGTGAGCGAGCTGCGCGACATTCAGCAGTCCCCCGGTCTGGAGCGTCGCGAGCTCGATTACGCGTCGAAAGGCGGACAGATCCGAGATCTGACTGAGGTCGCGCAGGTCGCGGTGGAGATACGTGTCGACATAGCCCTCGAACCAAAGCCGCCGCTGGGCTGGATCGTCGATGCCGACCAGCGCGGGCATGCCGCCTCGTAGCGCTGCGCGACGCCAGTCGAAGGCGCTATGCGGCGGGATGCGCTCGAGCGCGGCGGCGAGCGTCGGGGCCGCGAAGAGGTCCGTCCAGCGCGGCTGAGGCTCGCCGCGCCGCTCGCGCTCGCTCAGCGGCCGCAGGGTCGAGTACACCGCTCGACCGGCGAGCGAGTCGGAGACCTCCTTCATGAGGAGCAGGTTCGCCGAGCCTGTCAGCAAGAACCGTCCGGGGGTGCGATCGAGGTCGACGGCGGCCTTGATCTCGAGAAGCAGCTCGGGCGCGCGTTGAGCTTCATCAATGGTCAGCGGGCCGTCGCCAACGAGCAGTGACGCTGGCGACTTGCGCGCTTGCTCGCGCGTCTCGAGCGGGTCCAGCGAGATGAAGCGACGGCCTGTGCGCGCCCCGAGTTCGCGCGCCAGGGTGGTCTTCCCGGTCTGGCGCGCGCCGGTCAGCACGACGACCGGAAGCGCCTGCAGGCGGCGCTCCACGTCGCCAAGTACGGTGCGCGAGACCGGCGTCGGAGGTTTCGCCATGACGTGGGCGATTATCGCGCGCATCTAGATGGAATCAACGAATCGGACATAACGTGCCGAGAATTCGCGACTAAGGAACGCTCACAGGGTGCGCACGCGGCGCTCTCGACGGTGTCCCATGGCCGTCCGGGCGCGTCAGCGACGCGCGCGGGCCCGCGGGTGCCCCCCCTGGCGTTCCCGGCGTCCCGCCACGCGAACGCCGGGACGTGGGGGACAGTTGCGAGCGTGGGCGTCGTTGCCAGTCACGCGTGCGGGCCGCCGCGTTGGACCTTACGGGATGCACGGCGAGACGAAGCGGAACGAAGTTCCAGACCGGCGCGGAGCGGGGCAAGTGCGATTGCGGCAGCGGCGAACCGGGCGTGTTCGGGCTCGCGTAGGATGTTGCAAAATGGCGCGGCGCCTGCCGCGGGAGAACGCGAAATGTCTAGCTCGACCTGGCTCACACCGCTCGCCGCCCTGTCCCTCGTCATAAGCGCAGCGACGCCCCTACGGGCGCAAGTGCTCGGCGGCGCGTTCGCGGCCCAGTACGAGATCGACAACGTCGGCGCCGTGCCCGGTGTGCCCGGCAACTACGGCGGCATCGCCTTCGATCCGGCGGCGGGCAATCGCTTGCTGATCGGCGGCAACGCGAACAACAACCTCGGCGCGATCTACTCGATCACGGTGCGCCGCGACGCACAGGGGCACATCGATGGTTTCGTGGGCTCGGCGCTCAAGCGCTTCGATGCGCCGTTCATCGACGGCGGGCTGACGCGCACGCAGAGCGGCGTGTGGCTGTACACGACGTTCCCGCTCAACATGCTCGGCCAGATTCCTCCGGGCGCGAGCGGTCCGACGAAGACCACGTTGCTCTCGGGGCTCGGCGTCGGCGGATCGGTCGGCGGTTGCACCGTGGTCGACGGCGCGGGCGGCGCGCGCATCAAGCTCACGTCGCCGGGCGTGTCGCGCTGGTACGACGCCGCGCTCACGCCCGACGGCCAGGGCACGTTCAATGTCGGACTCGCGACGCCGCGCGGCCCGACGGTCCCCGCCGCGGGTTCGATCGCGTACATCGACGCGGGTCAGCCGGGCTTCAATGCGCCCACGGCGCTCGTCACGTCCTGCGGCGGATTCGTCGGCGCCTACACGCTCGACTCCAACCGCGATCCGCTCGCAAGCGCCGGCTCGTTCGTATTGAGCCTCGCCGGCTGCGCCGACGGACTCACGCTCGATCCGCTGACGGGCGATCTCGTGATCGCGGTCGCCGACCTGCGCCGCATCCATGTTGTGAAGGGCTTCACCGCCGTCGCGCGCTTCTGCCAGGGAACCAACGTGGCCGGCTCGTGCTCGCCGCGCATCGAATTCAGCGGCACGCCGACGCTCACCGGGCCCGACGACTTCGTGCTGCGCGCGCGAGACTTGCCGTCCGGGCAGAACACGCTGCAGATCTGGAGCTTCGCCCCGACGCAGCAGCCCTTCGCCGGCGGTTTCTTGTGCGTTGGCCAGCCGCTGCGCCGCATCGCGATTCCCGGCGGCAACGTGTTGCCCGCGGGCGCGGGCGGGGGCGCGAACATCTGTCCGGCGCTCGCGCAGGTCGCCTGGACGCACGGCTTCTTCGCGTCGAACGGGCTTGTCGCCGGCGACACGCTCTACACGCAGTTCGTGACGCGCAATCCGACCCCGGGCAGCTCGACTTCGTTGCTGGTCAGCGACGCGCTGCGCTTCACGCTGCTGCCGTAGTTGCGTAGCGCGGACGTGGGTCGAGGGTTTCTCGCGGCCCTACGCGCGCTAAGTTCGGGCGCGTGAATCGCACTTCGATCGCCGCCGCGTTCCTCGCCTTCGCACTTCAGGCCTGCGCTACTCCGCCGCCCGCGCAGCCGCCGCTGCGTGAGCTCGAAGGCAAGGCTGCGCTGGCGGAGCGCGTCGACCTCGCGCTCGAATGGCTGCTCGCGCACCAGTCGAGCGACGGACGCTGGGACTGCGACGCTTTCGCGAGCGTGTGCCAAGCGCGCGGAGCAGCGCCGTGCGACGGCCCGGGGCAGAGCTCGAACGATGTCGCGACAACCTCGCTCGCCGTGCTCGCGATCCTCGAGTGCGAGAGCAAGCAGCACGACGCGCGCTTCAAGGACGCGGTCGAGCGCGGCGTGCGTTGGCTCGTGTCCCAGCAACGCTCGGACGGGCGCGTCGGCGAGCAGGACGGTGTATTCGCGCTCTACAACCACGCGCTGGCGACCTGCGCGATGGCCGAGACGTACCTGCGCGCCAAGCCGTTCTTGCTGCGTTTTCCAGCACAAAAGGCCGTGACGTTCGCGCTCGCGGCGCGCAACCCGGGCAAGGCCTGGCGCTACACGGCGCCGCCCAACGGAGAGAACGACACCTCGGTCACGGGTTGGATGGTGCTCGCGCTCGACACGGCGCGGCGCGCGGGACTGCGCGTCGATGCCGCGGCCTTCGACGGCGCGCGCGCGTGGTTCGACGAAGTCACCGACCCGCAGACGGGGCGCTGCGGCTACACCGAGCGCGGCTCGCCGTCGTCGCGCACGGCGCGTGTGAACGATCACTTCCCGCCGCACAGCGGCGAAGCCTTGACCGCGATCGCGCTAGGCGCACGCGCGCGCTGGGGCGAGCTCGCGGCCGATCCCGCGCTCGTCGAGCGTCAACTCGCGCTGCTCGGCGCGAAGCCTCCGCTGTGGGACGAGAGCGGCGAGCGCAACGATCTGTACGCGTGGTTCTTCACCGCACGAGCGCTGCGCGCTGCTGCGGACGACGCGACCTGGAGCGCGTGGGGGCGCGCGTTCTCTTCGAGCGCCGCGCAGGCCCAAGCTGCGAGCGGAGAAGTCGCCGGCTCGGTCGCGCCGCTCGATCCGTGGGGCTACGCCGGCGGACGCGTGTACTCGACGGCGCTGTTCGCGCTGTGCGCCGAAGAGTTCGCCGAACGCGCGGTCGAGGGGCTCTAGAAGCCAGCGAGGGCGACCGCGCATCGCGCAGCCGCCCTCGCAACAAGCTCCGCGGCGTTGAACGCCGCCGATCAGGCGCTCACTCGCACACGGTGAAGCGCACCGCGTTCGAGAGCCCCGTGGTGCTGGCGCTCGCCGGATCTCGCATCCACCACTGCGCGAAGTACGTCTCGCCCGGGTCCATGCCGAACAGGTTCATGCGCGCGGTCGTGAACTGGTACGAGTACGCACCCGAGCACGAATTGCCGCTCGTGGCGCCGCCCGAGCTGAGCGAGTCGGTGCGCTGCGTCGGCGCGCCGACGCACAACGTGCCGCCTTGGAACGGTGTCGCGACTTGCGTCGTGCCGAAGAAGAGCAGCCCGAACTTCTGGTTGAGCACGTTGTTGCACGTGACCGTGAAGCTCCCCGCGCTCTTGTCAGGCTGGTTGAACGAGCCGATGAACGGCACGCAGCCGAGCGAGTTGGTCTTGCCCGTGCAGTAGGTGCTGACCGACGCCGCGTTCGCGAGCACCGGCCCGAAGTGGCGCGTGAGCCCGAAATTGCCGGCGTTGTCGCGCGGGCGCAGGTGGTAGTAACGCGGCGTCGTCGACGAGCCGATGCTGTAGCTCGTGCTGGTCGCTCCGGCGGCGAGGTTCAACGCGCCGCTGGGAATCGTCGTGGGGCTGGTGTCCCACACGCCGATGTAGCCCGCGAGTCCGGACAGCAGTCCATCGCTCGAGGCCGTCCAGGCGAGCACGCCCGAGGTCGAGCAGGATTGCACGCCCGGAGTGTGCACGTTCGAGCTGATCACGCCCGGCGTCGTCGGCGCGGTCGTGTCGATGCGGTACGGACCGACCTCGACCTTGCCCGCGTTCCAGTTCCCGGCGTTGTCGACGGGCTTCACCGCGAAGTAGATCGTGTTGAAGCTGCCGGAGTTGACCGTGAACTGCGTGACGCTCTCCTCGAGGTCCTTGGTGAGCCCGACCGTGACGTTGGGCAGGATGCTCCAGTCGACGCCGTAACCGTCGACGCCGGAGACAGCGTCCGTCGACGCGTTCCACGAGAAGTCGATCGTGGTGTCGTTCGACCACACGTTGACCGCGTGCGAGCTCGACGCGAGCCCGGTCGGAAGCGTCGGGGCTGTCGCGTCGACATAGACCGTCACCGAGTCGTTGACCGATGCGAAGTTGTCGCCCGAGGCCTCGACCGCGAACGTCTTGACGCCCTCCGTCGCCCAGCGTGTCGTCCAGCGCGCCGTGCGGCTGAAGAACGGGTGGAGGTTGCCGAGCATCACGTCGCGGCCACTGTGCTCGTTGGCCAGCAGATTCGTGGTCGCGCCATCCTTGAGGATCGTGGCCGCCGCCTGCAGTGTGTCTCCGCTCGACGTCGAGTCGAGGAACACCGCATCCGCCGAGGTCCCCGGCGTATCCGCGACGGCGCTGATGACGACGTTCTGGTTCGGCGCGACGTAGATGTCATCCGCCGTCACGTCGAGCGTCACGTCCGGCGACGTGTCTTGCGCGAGGATCAGGATGCTCACGCCGAAGTAGGCCGTGCTAGTGGTCGAGGTCGGGAAGACCTTCACGCGCCACGTGCCAGCGACAGGGTTGTTGATCACGCGCAGCTCAGAGTTGTCGAGCTGGCTCTGCTGGACCACCCATTCGCCGGTGCTGTTGCTCGCCGTGTCGAGCGGCGGTTCGTCGAGCGCCGAATCCCAGTCGTTGACGAGCGCCGTCGACGCGCCGGCCGAGGCGGGCGCATCCGCGTAGTTCATCACCATGACGAGCCGGGTCGCGTTCGCCGGCACCGTGAACTCGCGGTAGGTCGACTGTCCGGCGTCGAGCGCGAACGACCAGTTCACGTGCGACTCCTCGGCGGTGCTCCACACCGCGCGCGTGCCGTCGATGCGGCCCGCTCCGTAGGTGTCGAGGTGCGCGTTGGTCGGCGTCGAGATAGCCTGGTCCCCATCGCGGTGCGCCGTCGCCATCAGGTGCGCGCAGATCAGCTCGGGCAGGTAGGCGTAGCTGGCGGACGAGTCGATCAGCGCGGTGATCACGCCCGTCACGTGCGGCGCCGCCATCGAGGTGCCGAACTTGTCCGTCAAGCCGCTCGCTGTCGCGGCGTTCACGGAGGTGATCCAACGGCCCGGGGCCACGACGTTCGGTTTCCAGCGGTTGTCGCCGACGGGACCGACGCTCGAGCCGCCGCCGCCGTTCCACAGGCCGCCGGCCGACAGCGCGGCCGAGTCCTCGTAGTCGATCACGTTGCCGACCGTCAGCACGTTCTTCGCCGAAGCCTGCAGGCCGATCGAGAACGTCGTCGGACCATCGTTGCCCGCCGCGAAGACGTTGAGCTGCGCGCCGCCGTACGCGTTCTGGTCGTAGTCGCGCGCGTCGGATTCCGTGCCGCGCCACGCGGTCGCCGCGTTGCCCGATCCGTCCGCGCCCCACGAGTTGTTCGTGACGTGCGGCTTGGGCGTGGTGTTGGTCCCGTCGTTGAAGTCGTTGCCCATGTGCGAGAGCACGTTCGAAACGCTGATCGACTGGCCCGCGCAACTTGCGAACACGCGCACGTTGAACAACCGGCCCGTGGCGCCCCAGCCGGCGCCAGGCGCCGCGCCGTCTTGGCTGTCGTCGCTCGAATCGCCGACCATCGTGCCGCCCACGTGCGAGCCGTGGCCGCAGACGTCGTCCCAAGCGGCGTTGTTGCCTCCGGCGGCGCCGGACTCGTTCCAGCCAGTGCCCCACAGATGGTCGAGCGAGGTGTGCGCGTTCTCGACGCCGGAGTCGACGATGCCCGCGACAGCGCGCGAGTTCGTGCCGCCACTGAAGAAGTTGCGCACGTCGTCCGCGTTGATCATCGGCATCGACTCGTCGTGGAAGGGGCGCTCGGGCGCGTCCCACTCGATGAACTGCACGAAGTCCAACTCGGACAGCGCCTCGAGCGCGGCCGGAGCGACGCTCGCGCGGAAGCTGTTCACATTGCTCGAGAACTCGCGCACTTCGACGCCCGCGGCTTCGAGCGCGCGCTGCATCCAGCCGTTGCTGATCCACACGCCGCTGAGCGGCCGTGCTTCGCCGGTGGTCGCGACGCCGCCGGGGGCGACGAGTTCCGGAGCGCTCCCGAGCACCGGCTTCGATGCGGGCCCCAGATCGGACTCGTAGACGTTGATCACGATCTC
This sequence comes from Planctomycetota bacterium, assembly GCA_016795325.1. Classification (GTDB taxonomy): domain Bacteria; phylum Planctomycetota; class UBA1135; order UBA1135; genus WYBT01. Next base: position 174,528 of record JAEUHY010000036.1, on the reverse strand, counting down.
GAGCGGCCGGTTGGCGGGCGCGAGTTGCGCCTGTTCGACCAGCGCGGGGTGGAGCTTCTGCCAACTGCGCGGCACGCCGAGCCAACGCACGGCCGGGTGCGCGGCGACGGCGTCGATCGCGCTCACGGGCAGCGCGAGCTTGAGCGCGTAGTGCGGATGGAACTCGAGCACGCGCGCTCCGAGCGCTTCGAGCTCGGCGACGCGCTCCGCGGTGATGCGGCGTTCGAACATCGCGAAGGCGTAGGTGCGCGCGTCCGGTCGCCCGTCGGCGTAGCTCGCCTGCACTTGCGCGACCAGCTGCGGGTCGATGCGCTCGCCCGCGGGCGGGAAGTAGTTGCCCGCCGCGAAGCCCAGGAAGAACGGGTCACCCGAGGGCGGCGCGACGAGCACGTCGCCCTTCTCGCCAGGCGCGTAGACCGCCGGGTTCGGCAGCGGAATCGAGTCGTCGAGCTCCTCCACGCTGGGCGCCGGGACCGGCGCGTCGAGGTCGGCGAGCTGCGGCGCGGGTTGATCGCCGCGCGACGGGCCGGAGTGCGGGCGCAGCGACTCCAGCGGGCGGGCCGGACGCGGCCCGGGCCCGAAGAGGCGCTGCGGCGACTGAGTCGCGACGGATGCCGGGGCGAGGTCTTGCGCTTGCGCGGCCGCCGCAAGAGCGACGGTCCAAATCCACATCGAAGTGTTGCGTAGCATGGGGGAATAGGAGCCTGCGTGAGGGAAAGCGGGTCAATCCCCCGAGAGGGGGCCTGTTCCCACAACGCGCCGCGCCGGGGTTCGTGACAGTCCATCCCGGCGTCGCCCAGCCGTTCGCTCCCGCGGGCCCGCACCTCGCCACAAAGCGTCGGTGAAGTCCGCGCCGGCGCTGCTGAGCGGCGGGCCGTCCGCAGTAGAATTCGGGGCTCCAGACCGCCCTCGCGGCCGCGCGCGGACCCTCCCCGGCTCCAGCGCTCGCCCGGCTGCGCCGATACGTCTGGATCGACCTCCGCGCGCCGCTCGCCCCGGGCGGGGGCACGCGCCACGCAACGATTTCCGCCCTCCGCCGATGACCTACGAACCGATCCTCGCCCTGCGCGTGCCCAGGGCCCATGCGCGCCTGCGCCGGAGCGCCCTCACGGAGTTGTGTCCGCTGTGAAGCCGCGCGAAGTCGTTCCGTGGGTGGCCCTGGCGATGCTGTTCGCCGGCATCCTGCTCGGCGTGCCCAGCCCGAACGGCTCGGGCTCAGCCACGACCAACATCACCTTCGAGCGCGCTCCGACCAAGCACCCGCGCGTGGTCGTGCTCGGCATCGACGGCCTCGATCCGGAGATCCTCGCGGAGACGATCGCCAAGCACCCCGGGCGCATGCGCAACTTCGCGCAGCTCGCGCGCGAGCAGGGCATCCATCCGCTCGGCACGTCGACGCCGCCGCAGTCGCCGGTCGCCTGGTCGAACTTCATCACCGGCCGCGATCCGGGCGGTCACGGCATCTACGACTTCCTGCACCGCGACCTGGTCACGCGCGCGCCCGCGGCGTCGACCACCGTGCAGACCCACGGGACGAAGATCCCGCTGTTCAGCGACTGGAAGTTCGAGATTCCCGGCGAGCTCAACTCCAACCGCAGCGGCGACGCGTTCTGGACGATCCTCGAGCGCAACGGCGTGCCCGCCGACATCTGGCGCATGCCGGCCAACTTCCCGGTCGTGCCGTCGAACGGCTGGTCGTTCAGCGGGATGATGACGCCCGCGATCGACTCGGCCTACGGCAAGTGCACGCTGTACACGAGCGATCCGTCGGTGAACGCGGTCGACGGCGACGCGCGCGTGATTCCGGTGCGCGAGTTCGACGGCGTGATCGCGACGGCGATTTCGGGCCCGCCGAACGGTCTCAAGGAAGGCGACCCGGCGACGAGCGCGCCGCTGCGCATCGTGATCGATCGCGAAGCGAAGGCCGCGGTGCTCGACGTGGGCATGCGTCGGCTCGTGCTCGAGCCCGGCGAGTGGAGCGACTTCGTGCCGGTCAACTTCGAGATGCCGCTGATGGGCGCGCTCGACGTGTCGGGCATCGTGCGCTTCTACGTGCGCTCGCTCGACGAGGGCAAGGTCGAGATCTACGCCTCGCCGGTCAACATCGACCCCGCGGCGCCCGCGATGGGCGTGTCCGAACCGGCCGACGCGAGCGCGACGGTGGCGGATGTGCGCGACGGCATCGGTCCGTTCTACACGCAGGGCATGCCCGAGGACGTCAACGCGCTCAAGGGAGGCGTGTTCACTCCCGAGGAGTTCATGCAGCAGGCGCACCTCGTGCAGAGCGAGGGCGAGCGCATGCTCGACTACGCGCTCGCGCGCTACATGAAGAGCACCGAGGGCGGGTTCCTGTTCTTCTACTTCTCCGGCGTCGACCTGTGCGGCCACATGATGTGGCGCCACGGCGACGAGGCGCACCCGCACCACGAGCCGGAGTTCGCGGCGCGCGATTCGTCGTGGTGGTCCAAGCGCGCCGGCAGCACGTGGAAGGACATCATCGCGGATCTGTACATGGAGATGGATCCGGTGCTCGGCCGCGTGCGTGAAGCGATCGGCGACGCGACGCTGATCGTGATGAGCGACCACGGTTTCGCTCCGTACCGGCGGCGTTTCAGCCTCAACACCTGGCTGCTCGAGAACGGCTACTTGGTGCTCAAGGAAGGCGCGAGCCGCGAGAAGAGCGAAGACGATCCTGCGCGCACCGACGTGTACATCTACACGGCGGGCGGCGCGGTCGACTGGTCGAAGACGCGCGCCTACGGCATCGGCTTCAACGGGCTGTATCTGAATCTGCAGGGCCGCGAGAAGGACGATCCGAACACGCCGGAAAACGAGGCCGGAATCGTCGATCCGGCGCAGGCCGAGGCGCTCCTGCGCGAGATCAAGGCCAAGCTCGAGGCGTACCGCGATCCGAAGAACGGCGCGCAGGTCGTGCTGCGCGCCGACCTCGCCACCGAGGTGTACTCCGCCGAGCGCCGCGCCGAAGCCCCCGATTTGCTGGTGGGCTACAATGCGGATTACGACAACTCCGACCAGGCCTCGATGGGGCGCATCCCCGACTACGTGCTGTCCGACAACAACCGCGGCGACACGTTCAACGGGAGCCACTTGATGGCCCCGGACGTCGTCGCCGGGACGTTGATGTCGAACCGCAAGGTCGCGGCCGGCAACCACAAGCTCGAGGACCTCACCGTCGAGGTCCTGCGTCAGTACCGCATCGCGCCAGGCGTCGGCATGAAGGGCCACCCAGTCCTGGAGTGACCGGAACCAACACTCACCACCACGACCGCCATCACGAGAAATTCGCCATGTTCGGCAACGCCAACAAGATCAAGCTCGACCCCGCCCTGATCGCCCGCTGCAAGCAGATCGCCGAGAAGGCCGGTTATGCGTCGCACGAGGAGTTCATCGTGCACATCATCGAGAAGGAACTGGCCAACTTCGAAGGCGCGCAGTCCGACGCGGACATCACCGAGAAGCTGCGCGGCCTGGGTTACATCTCCTGAGCGACGCGTCGACCTCCGACTCGCGCCGCGCCCCGCACCAACCCCCGCACTAGCCGCGTCCCCCGAATGAACGCCGTGAATGGCGCCCTCAACGCGCTCTTTGACGCGCTGCTCACTCCGCTCGAGTGGGCGGGCCAGGCCACCGCGTTGATCGTGTTCAGCGGCATTTTCGGCGTGCTGGCGCTGCTCGTTTTCAAGCAGATCTCGTGGCAGGCGGGCATCAAGCTCGCCAAGGACAAGATCAAGGGCCACGTCATCGCCATCCGTCTCTACCAGGACGACCTCGTCGTCGTGGCGAAGTCGGTCGGCAGCGTGCTGGTGCGCAACGCGCAGTACCTGGGCCTCAACTTCGGGCCCTTCCTTCCGCTCGCGATCCCGTTCGTGTTCGTGTCGGCGCAATTCGTCGTGCGTTACGCCTACGCGCCGCTGCCGCTCGTCGCGCGCGAGGCGGAGGTGATGAGCGGCCGCGGCGTGCTGCTCGAGATCGAGCTCGCATCCGGCCGCGCCGACCAGATCCGCGACCTGAAGGTCACGCTGCCGCCCGGCCTGCGCGCCGTGTCGCCGCTCGTGCGCTCCAAGTCCGACGGCCGCGCGTACCAGGAGTTCGTCGCGAGTGACGCCGGCCAGCACGAGATCGTGCTCGAGCTCGGCGGCGTGCGCGAAACCAAGCTGGTCGTCGCCGGCGTCGAAGCTCCGCGCGCGATGCAACCGCGCCGCGTGTCGAGCGCGGATTGGTTCGCTGTCAGTGACCCGGACCGTTGGCCCGCCTTGTGGCCCGCCGAACCGGCCTTCGAATCCGACTCGCCCTTCCGCGTCGTGTCGATCGCCTATCCGTACCGCGACCAGGGTTGGCTGCCCGAAGGTGAGTTCGGGATCCTGCTGACCTTCGTGCTCGCTTCGATGGTGTTCGGCTTCGCGGCGCTCAAGCCGCTCGGCGTGCAGATCTGATGTTCTCGCAGGCCGTGGAGCGCGCGCTGCGCGCGGCGATCGAAGCCCACGAGGGACAGCTGCGCAAGAACGCGCAAGCCACTCCGTACGTCGTGCACCCGCTGCACGTCGCGCTGATCCTCGCGCGTTGGGGCCAGGACGACGACGTGCTCGTTGCGGGCCTGCTGCACGACGCTGCCGAAGATTCTCCGCTGTGGCCGCTCGAGCGCATCGAGGCCGAATTCGGGCGGCACATCGCCCTGCTCGTCGGCGAGCTGACCGAGGACAAATCGAAGACCTGGGACGAACGCAAACGCGCCGGCGTCGAGCGTGTGCCGCGCCTCTCGCCGCAGGCCGCGACGGTCAAGGCTGCCGACAAGTTGCACAACTTGCAGTCGCTCGTCTTCGAGCTGCGCACGCAGCCAGCCCACGAGGTCTGGTCGCACTTCCGCGGCGGCCGCGAGAAGACGCTTGCGATGTCGAGCGAACTAGTCGAAGCGCTGGCCAAGCGCGTCGAACCGCGCGTGGCCAAATCGCTGCGCGCGGCGCTGAAGTCGGTGCTGGACGCGGATCTCGCGCACCAGCCGGCGCCGGCGCGCTGAGAGCCCGGCGCCAAGCCTCGAACCCATCAGCGTCACCTCGCGGGCGCCGGACGACGGTCCGCGCGCCGTACCGCCAACACGGCCCGCGCCTTGCTAGGCGCGGCGCCCGCCCGCAAGATCGCTGGGCTCCCCCGATGTTGCCCCCGATCCAGTGTTGCGTCCGCAGTCTCTCCACGGCTCTCGCGTTGACGCTCGCCGCGTGCGCGGGCCCGGCGCCCGAGCGTGAGCCGATCGACGTCACGAGCGCGCTGGCGCGGCTCGACGAGTTGGCGAGCGCGCCAAGTGACACGCCGGCGCCGGCGCCGTTCGACCTCGCCGACGGCGTGTCGATCGACGAGGCGGTGAGCTTCGCCGTCGCACGCCACCCCGCGCTGACCGCGGCTCGAGCGCAGCTTGGCGTCTCGCAGGCGCTGGTCGTCGAGGCCGGCCTGTGGCCCGATCCGACCATCGCCTGGAACGCGGTCGACTGGCTCGTCGGCGGCACGACCAACGACGTGCTCACGGGCTTCTCGATCAACTGGAACAACCCGCGGCCCGGCGAGCGCAAGGCGCGCATCGCGCAGGCGCAGGCCGAAGAGCAAGTGGCGCGCGCTGAGGTGCTCGAGGCGGAATGGCGCCTGGTGCGTGACGTGGAAGCGGCCTGGATGGCGGCGGCGGAGCTCGGCGCGCGCCTGGAGCTCGCCAAGCGGCGCATCGACGCCGCGCGCGAGACGGAGCAGTTCCTCGACCAGGCGCGCAGCCTCGGCGCGGCGACGGAGTTGGACACGGCTTCGGCGCGAGTCGATCGAACCGAGCTCGAGCTCGAGGCCTGGGAAGTCGCGGCGCAGTACCACGACGCGCTCGACGCGCTCGCGCGCCGGATGGGACTGACGCCGCGCGGCGCGCTGGCGTTGCAGGACGTGGCGCGCTTCGAAAGCCGCACCACATCGCTCGGCGCCGTGCTCGACGAACAGCGCCTCGCCGCGCGCCCCGATGTCGCGCTCGCGCTCGCGTTGTACGAGGTCGCCGAACGCGAGCTGGCCGTCGCAGCCACGCTGCGCGGCATCGCGGTGAGCTACGTCGGCAGCGCACTGGGCGTCACGATCCCCTGGGGCAGTCGCTGGGGCGAGGCGACCCTCGCCACCGCGCTCGCTCGCCGGACAGCCGCGGCGCGCGCGTTCGACGCGGCGTGCCACGAAGCGCGGGCCGAAATCGAGGCCGCACGCGGCGCAGCGGGGCGCTCGCGCGACGTCGCGCAGGCGGCCAGCGAGCGTTTCGAACCGCTCGCCGAACGTCTGCTCGCGCTCGCACGCGAAGCACGCGCCGCGCGTTCGGCGCCGGCGGACGAACTGCTCGCCGCGCAGCGCCGGGCCCTCGCCGCGCTCGACCTCGTCGTGCGCGCACGCTGGACCGCGCAGCGCGCGGCGCGGCAATTCGAGAACGCACTCGCCTTCCGCGCGAGCGCAACGCAAGGAAACGAACGATGATCCGCAGCCTCCACGTGGGTGCAACGCTCGGCGTTGCGGGACTCATGTTGTTCACGCCCGGCGTGAGTTCGCAGACCGGCGCCGAGGGCGGGCCGCAGCTCGTGCGCGCCGAACCCAAGCAGCTCGAAGCCGCGCGGGTGCGGGTCGAGCGCCCGAGCGCAGCGACGCTCGAGCAGACGCTCGAGGCCGCGGCCAGCGTCGCGGCGCCGGGAGCGCTCACATGGAACGCGAACCCGCGTTTGCCGGGCGTCGTGCGCGAAGTGCGCGTGAAGGCCGGCGACGAGGTGGCGCAAGGCGCGGTGCTGTGCGTGGTCGAGAGCTTCTCGCTCGGTGAAGCGGTGCACGACTACCTGCGGCTCGAAGCGCTGGTGCGCGCGCACGAAAAGGCGTTGCCGCGGCGCCGCGAGATGCTCGAACGTGGCGTGGAGTTCGCAGCCCAGGCGCTCGAGCGCGGCAAGACGCTCGGCGAGCGCGGGCTCAACACGTGGCGCGAGCTCAACGAGCTCGAGAGCGCGTTGCGCGACCGCGAGTTCGCGCGCGACAACGCGCTGTTCGAGTTCGAGACGCGCCTGGAAGACCAACGCATCGAACTGGAAGCCGCTGCGGAGCACTTGCGCCTGCTCGGCGTCGACACGGCGAGCCTCACGCAGCACGCGCCGGGCGCCGCGGTGCACGAAAACGACGCCCACGCGGGCCGCTACGAAGTGCGTGCGAGCGTCGCCGGCGTGGTGATCGAGCTCGGCGCGCGCGTCGGCGAGTACGTCGACGAGCACGCCGTGCTGGCGCGGCTGCGCGACCTGTCGACGGCGTGGATCGAGGCGCAGGTCGGCGAGCGCGACCTCGCCAAGGTGCGCAGCGGCGCGCTCGCGCAGGTCGAACTGGCGGCTTTTCCCGGCGTTTTCGTGCCTGCGCGCGTCGCGTTCGTCGGTTTCGAGCTCGATCCGCACACGCGCTCGGCTGCGGTGCGCCTGGAAGCGGCGAACACGCCGTTAGCGGCGTGGAGCGAGCGTTTCCCGATCCGACCGGGCATGTCCGGCCGCGCGCGCATCGAGACCGGCCGTGAGCAAGCGGCGCTCAGCGTGCCGCTCTCAGCGCTGTGGCGGCGCGGCGAACTCGACCAGCTCTTCGTGCGCACAGCGGACGGCGCCTTCGAGTTGCGCACCGTGCAGCTCGGCGCGCGCTCGCGCGAGCGCGTCGCGGTGCTCGGCGGAGTCAGCGCCGCCGACGAAGTGGCCGTGGACGGCCTGTTCTTCTTGAAGTCGATGCTCGCGCGCGGGGACGAATGAACGCACGCAGCGACGGCAGCCTGGCTCAGCGGCTGATCGACTTCTCGCTCGACAACCGCGTCGCGGTGATCGCGTTGTGGCTGCTCGCCACGCTCGCCGGCGTCGCGTCGCTGCGCGAGCTGCCGATCGACGCCGTACCGGACATCACCAACGTCCAGGTGCAGGTGCTCACCGATGCGCCGGGCCTGGGGCCCGAAGAGGTCGAGCGCCTGATCACGTTCCCGATCGAGTCCGCGATGAGCGGCGTGCCGAAGGTTGGCGAGATCCGCTCGGTCTCGCGCCTGGGTTTGTCGGCGATCACCGTCGGCTTCGAAGAGGGCACGGACATCTACTGGGCGCGGCAGTTGATCGCCGAGCGGCTGACCGTGGCGCGCGAAGCGATCCCCGAGGGCATCGATGCGCCGCAGATGGGCCCGATCTCGACGGGTCTGGGCGAGATCTACCAGTTCGAAGTGCGCGGCGAGGGCTACAGCCCGATGCAACTGCGCGAGATCCTCGACTGGACCGTCAACTACCAGTTGCGCTCGACGCCCGGCGTGGTCGAGGTGAATCCTGCGGGCGGCGAGCTCAAGACCTACCAGGTCACGCTCGATCCGGCGCGCCTCTCGAGCTACGAGGTCGCGATCGGGGAAGTGCGCGACGCGTTGCTCGCGCAGAACCGCAACGTCGGCGGCGGCTACCTCGTGCGCGGCGGCGAGCAGTACGTCGTGCGCGGCGAAGGCATGCTCGCCAACGCCGAGCAGATCGGTTCGGTGGTGGTGCGTGGCGGCCACGCCGGCTCACCGCCGCTCTACGTGCGCGACGTGGGACGGGTCGAACTCGCGCCGATGATCCGCCAGGGCTCGGCCACCCGCGACGGCCGCGGCGAAGCCGTGATCGGCGTTGTGATGATGCTCTATGGCGCAAACTCGCGCACCGTCGCCGCGGACGTGCACGAGCGCATCGCCGAGATCGAGAAGACACTGCCGCCAGGCGTGACGATCGACACCTGGTACGACCGCACCGAGCTGGTCGACCGCACGATCGCCACCGTGGCGAAAAACCTGCTCGAAGGCGGCGCGCTGGTGATCCTCGTGCTGCTCTTGCTGCTGGGCGACTGGCGCGCGGGACTGGTCACCGCGGCCTCGATCCCGCTCTCGATGCTCGTGGCGTTCACGGCCATGAAGGCCTTCGGCATCTCGGGCAACTTGATGTCGCTCGGCGCGATCGACTTCGGCCTGATCGTCGACGGCTCGGTCGTGATCATCGAGAACATCGCGCGCGTCGTGCACCAGCGACGCAACGAGCCCGGCTCGCACCTCGAAAAGGTGCGCACGGCCTGCCACGAGGTCTCGCGGCCGGTGGTGTTCGCGGTGGGCATCATCGTGATCGTCTATCTACCGTTGCTCGCGCTGCGCGGCATCGAAGGCAAGATGTTTCGGCCGATGGCGCTGACGGTCGTGTTTGCGCTCGCCGCGTCGTTGGTGTGCGCACTGACGCTCATGCCGGTGCTCGCCTCGCTGTTCCTGCGCCGCCCGCATGAGCACGAGCCGTGGCTCGCGCGGCTGTTCCGCGGCGTCTACCAGCGCGTGCTGCCCTTCACGCTCGGCCGTCCGCTGCTCGTCGGCGCGAGCGCGCTGGCGATCTTCGCCGCGAGCTTGGGCATCGTGCGCGTGCTCGGCGCAGAGTTCATTCCGAGCCTCGACGAAGGCGCGCTCGCGGTGCAGATCTCGCGCAACCCAGCGGTCGCGCTCGAGACCTCCGACGAGATCAGCACACGCGCCGAACGCGTGATCACTTCGTTCCCCGAGGTGAAGACCGTGGTGAGCCGCACGGGTCGCCCGGAGATCGCCACCGACCCGATGGGCGTCGAGCTGAGCGACTCGTACATCATGCTCAGGCCGCGTGAGGAGTGGACCGTCGCCAGCAAGGACGAGTTGATCGCGGCGATGGAGGCGCGGCTGATCGAAGAGGTGCCGGAAGCGAGCTACAGCTTCACGCAGCCGATCGCGTTGCGCATGGCCGAGCTGATCAGCGGCGTGCGCAGCGACGTCGGCGTGCTGCTGTTCACGCCCGGCGCCGAGGTGGCCGAGATGCGCGAGTACGCCGAGCGCATCGCGCGCGTGCTCGAGGGCGTCGATGGCTTGAGCGAAATCCAGGTCGAGCAGGTCGACGGTTTGCCCAACGTGCGCATCGAGCTCGACCGCGAGCAGATCGCGCGGCTGGGGTTCGACGCGAACGCCGTGCTCGACGTGGTGGAGGCGCTCGCGGGCGCGCCGGCCGGCGACGTGCTCGAAGGCGAACGGCGCTTCGAGATCCGCCTGCGTTTCGGCGCCGACGTGCGCGCGTCGATCGACGAACTCGGCCGTCTGCCGGTTGTCGCGACGGACATGGACGGCGAGCGGCGCGTGGTGGCGCTCTCGCAGCTCGCGCGCATCCACATCGAAGAAGGCCCGGCGCAGATCAGCCGCGAGAAGGTGAGTCGGCGCATCGCGGTGAGCGCGAATGTGCGCGGCCGCGACCTCGCTTCGACCGTTGCCGACGCGCGCGCGGCCGTGGAGCGCGAGGTTCCGTTGCCGAGCGGGTGGTGGATCGAATGGGGCGGACAGTTCGAGAACCTTGTCGCCGCCGCGGAGCGCCTCGCCTGGCTCGTGCCGATGGCGCTGATCCTCGTGCTCGCGTTGCTCTACACGACTTTCTCGTCGCTGCGCCTGTCGCTGCTGATCTTCCTCAACGTCCCGCTCGCGGCGACGGGCGGACTGCTCGCCCTGTGGCTGCGCGACTACCCGTTCTCGATCTCCGCCGCCGTGGGCTTCATCGCGTTGTTCGGCATCGCGGTGATGAACGGCGTCGTGCTGATCTCGACGGTCGCGCGCATGCGGGCCGACGGCGCGAGTGCGGTCGAGGCGGCCCGTGAGGGGGCGCTCATGCGTCTGCGGCCCGTGACCATGACCGCGCTCGTGGCCGCGCTCGGCTTCCTGCCGATGGCGCTTTCGACGAGCGCGGGCGCCGAAGTCCAGCGCCCGCTCGCGACCGTCGTGATCGGCGGCTTGGTGACTTGCTCGCTGCTCACGCTGCTCGTGCTTCCCACGCTGTATGCGGCGTGGGAGTCGCGCCGCGCGGCTGCGAGCTGACGGCGCGTCGCCAGCGGCAGATCCGTACCGCCAGCGCGCGCTGTGAGCTCAGCGCGGACGATCCGCCGTCACTTGCCGCTCGAGCCCGGCGTCAGCAGGCCGGCGCCGAAGTTGTGCGTGATGCCGAACAGGAACGTGAAGTCCGGCGCGTCGTCGGTGACGCCGACGCGGAAGCCGGCGTCGAACACGGTCGAGGGGCCGAGCTCGAAGTTGCCGCCGAAGGTGGCGAAGATCGAGTCGATGTCGTTCTCGGGCACGAAGATGCCCGCGAGTTCGCCGTACACGTCGAGGTTCTGAGCGAGCGCCACCGTGCCGACCGCGGCGAGGTCGTGGCGCACGTCGTTGCCGTCGGCCACCGGCGATCCGAGGAAGCCCATGCGGTAGAAGGCCACGGCCTGCACGTCTTCGATCTTCTTCTCCGCTGCGAGGGAGAAGAACACGTCGGTCTCGCCGGTGCCCAAGCCATCGCCCGCGTCCGCGGTCGGCAGCTTGATCAGCGTGGCGATCGCGATCGCCGGGTCGTTCGCCGTCTCGTTGACGAGCCGGTGGCGCGCGCCGAGCACGACATCGCCCAGCCCTGTGTCGTCGGTCGCGTCGTTGTGGCGCACGGGTGAGCCGCCGAACACGAACTCGGTCTGGGCGGTGATGCCGTACTTGAGCAGCATCGGCGTGTCGATGAAGTCGTCGGGATCGACTTCGACGCCGCCTTCGAGTTCGAGCGTCTGCGCCGCGGTGGTCTGCGTGTTGTGCGACAGGCGCGGGCGCTGCGGCGTGGGGGCGCTGCCTTGACCGCCGCCTTGTCCGCCGGTGGAGGCGCAGGCGCCGAGGAGAGCGAGGAGAGGGACGAGGGCGAACGCGGAGGCGTGGAGCTTCATGCGCGGAACGTAGCGCGCTCGGGCTGCGCTCGCCACGTGCTATGGCCGTGCGCGCGGGCCTTGCCACGCGCCGAAACCACCCTCGAGGTTCGAGAGCTGCGAGTAGCCCTGGCTCGCGAGGAACTCACACGCCGCGGCCGAGCGTCCACCCGCTGCGCAGTAGACGAGCAGCGGTTTGCCGTTCTTCGGCAGCTCCTTGAGGCGGGCTTCGAGCTGGTCGACGGGGATCAGCTGCGCATTCGGAATGATTCCGCCGGCGGTTTCGCCAGGCGTCCGCACGTCGAGCAGCCGCACGGCGCCCGCCTCGACCAATTTGCGTCCTTCGTCCGGCGACACGTCGCTCCACAGCCGACCTTCGATCACTTGTTCGCGCGTCAGGCGGCCGCCGCTGGCGACCACGGCGAGCATTTCGCGCAGCACCTGCACCTCTCGTTTGGCCTCTTCGCCCGCGTTCTCCGCGCGGCGCCGCGCCTCGCGCTCGGCGTCGGCGGCCGCTGCGCGCGCCGCGGAGGCGCGTCCGAGCGCCACCAGCGCGGTCAACATGCCCGCGCCGCCCAGGGCGAGTCCCGCATACATCAACGTGGTTTCCATGCCCCGCATTTCAACCCGCGTGGCGAGGCGGGGCAATCACCTCCACGCGCCCCAGGTCAGCCGCGACGACGAAACTTCTTCCCAGCGTTCAAGGTTCTCGCTCGCGCGCGACGAGAACTCGCCGCAAACGCCCCATGAACGCCTCCGCACCGCTCGGCCGTAGTTCGGCGTCTCGCGCGCTGATCTTGTTCATCCTCGTCGACGCGTTGGTCGTGCTGTCGATCGTGGGCTGGGTCGCGACGCGCGGCGCCGGCGAATCGGCGCAGCGCAAACGCGAACGGCCGGTCGAGCGCCGCGTGGTGATGGCCGAATCGCCCGAGGATCTCGCCGCGGCCGTGTTCGACGCCGCGCAAAGCCCGGAGCGCGTGCGCGCGCTCACGGCGTTGGCCAGCAGCCGCAACCTGAGCGATGCAGAGCTGGGCGAGTTCGTCGAGACGCTCGTCAGGACGCTCGGCGATGCGCCGGTGCTCGACGTGAGCGTGGTCGAGCTCGAACCCGACGCGCGGCTCGAGTACGAGCTCGAGGGCGTGCGCTACGCGCCGAACCTGACGCCGCTGGGCCGCATCCGCTTGCACCAGGCGGACCTGACGCACACCACCGTGCTCTTCGGGCGCGACGACGACGGCTACCGCATCGCCTTCGCCGCGCCTTCCGCCCGCTGAATCGCGAACGAGCGTCAGCGCGCCGTCGGTTGGTCCGGCCACGCGTCCCGGTTGGCGTGGATGGAGCGCGACTCCGCGCTCGTGGTGAGGGTGATGCGCGGCTTGCGCGGGTCGAGCTTTCCGACGACCCAACCCTCCGCGAGCATGACCTCGAGCGACTGGAGGTAGTGCTGCAGCGAAACGCGCGCGAGTTCGGGGCCCTCGTTGGCGACGAGTGCGTTCCACAGCGTGTTGTGGATTGTGCCGATGTCGAGCGGACGCTTCGCGAGCAAGCCGTGGATCGTCTCGAACGTGCCGTACAACGCCAGGCGGCGTGAACCGCGCACGAGGCTGGGAACGCCGACGATGCGGCCGTCGACGTAGGTGGGCGTGAGCTCTTCCTTCGCGCCGTTGAGCTGCAGCGAGAACACGTTGAAGTCGTTGAGCCGCCAACTCGTGCTCGCGTCGGCGAAACGCACGGCGATCTGCTTGACGCTGGACAGGTCGCAGCCGCCGAGCCCGACCTGGCCGCTGCAGTCGTTCGTGAAGCCGCCCTGCGCGAGCCAACGCCACGCTTCGCGCGAGGTGAGCGACAAGCCGGCCTCGGCGGCGATGGTCTGGCAGTGGTCCTGCAGGTCGACGAACTGACCGTTGGCGGCGTACCAGAAGTCGGCGAAGCGGATGTGTTGGCGAACGCGTTTGGTCTGCAGCGTGTCGTAGCTCGACTTGAGCCAGCGCGCATCGAGCTGCCCGCGTTCGAGTTCGACGATCGTGTAGGCCAGCTCGCGCGCGCCCGTGTGCGTCAGCGTGAGCCCCGCCGACAGGATCGGGTCCGCGAATCCGAGCGCCTCGCCGACGAGGAACCAGTTCGCGCCGTACGTGCGTTCCGCCACGAACGACCAGTCCTTGGTCGTGAGCACTTGCCCGCGACGGCGGCCGCCTTCGCACAGGGCCACGATGCGCGGATCCGCGGCCACCGCTTGTTCGTAGATCTCCTCCGGAGTGAGTCCGAGGGACTTGTAGTGGCTCGCCGGGCAGACGAAGCCGATGCTGGTGCGCGTCGGGCTGAGCGGGATGAACCACAGCCAGCCGTGCTTGAGGCTCATGATCTGGACGCGCGTGCCGCCCACGCCGATCTCGACGGCCCACTGCGCGTTCTCCCAGTAGTCCCAGATCGCGATGTTCTGCAGCACGGTCGGGACCTCGGTGCGTACGCCGAGCGCGCGCCGCAACGTGCCCACGTGGCCGGTCGCGTCGACGTAGTAGCGCGCGCTCACGCGCCGCCCGTCCTTGAGCGTCAGTCCGGTGACCTTGTCGGCTTCGTGGTGCACGCTGGCGACGGCGCACTCTTCGTGCACGTTTGCGCCGAGCTCTTGCGCGTGCCGCAGCAGGATCTCGTCGTACACCGCGCGATCGACCTGGAACGCGGTGCGCAGGCGCTGGCCTTCGTACTTGGCGGGACGCGGCTCGTCGTGGAATTCCTCGAGCGGCAGGAACTCGAAATCCCACAGCTCGGGCGTCTTGCCCCAGCGGTACGTCGCGCCCACCTTGATCGGGAAGTTCGCCGCCTCGACCTTGTCCCAACAGCCCAGTTCTTGCAGCACGGCGCTGATCGGCGGCAGCTGGCTCTCGCCGACGTGGTCGCGCGGAAAGCGCTCGCGTTCGAACACGTGGACGCTCAGTTGAGGCGCGTACTTGCGCAGGAAGGAGGCCACCGTGCTTCCGCCCGGGCCGCCGCCGATGATCGCCACGTCACAGGAGATGTCTTGCACGGTGTTTCGCCTTTCCAGACTCGGGCAGCTCGAACCGGTCCAAGTCTGGGGTGTTGGCCCGCACGGGGCGTGCCGAAGCGGCGCGAATCCCGTCGGCGCGGCGCCGCAGCGCGAAAAACTGTCCGAGTCGTCTGGATCGTGGCGAGGCTGGGACGTCCGCCGCCCAGCCTCGCATAACTCCTATGGCGCGGCGCTTAGGCGCTGCGCGCTCGATCCGCCGTACACGTCACTTCTTGGCCTTCTGCACGTGGAAGCTCTTGGCGACCACGGTCAGGTTGCCAGCGGCGTCCTTCTCGAGCACTCCATTCACGTACACCGTGTCGAGGTGGTCGAGCCCGCTCACGCCCTTGAGCTCGCTCTTGATCACGCCGCTGGCATCGCGGAGCTCGACCGTGGCACACGCAGCGCCCACTTCTTCGGGGTCGACGCAGCAGTAATCCCACGGCGTTTCGCAGGAGTCCTCCATCGGATCGCCTTCGTCCGAGCACGCGCGCAGCGAGGAATCGATCAGCGTGAACGCGGCGCGCCCCGTCACGAAGTCCTTGGCGCGGCCGACCACGGTGACTTCGGCGCCGGCTGCAGCGTCCTTGCGGATCGCGAGTACGGGCTTCGCGTCAGCGGGCGCTGCGGGCGCGATGAACGCGCTCAGCGGGCCGCCGGCCGCGGGCTTGGGCGCGTTCTCGCTCGAGCACGCGGCGAACGAAAGGGTGAGAGCGAAGACGCTGCATTTGAGAATCGAGTTCATGGGTTGTCTTTCTGAAGCGAGTGTAGATCTCAGGGTTCCTTGAGCGCGGCCGCGATCGACATGCGCATCACGCGCGCCGCGGCCGGCGCCGTGCCGAGAATTCCGAGCAGGAGCGAGCCTGCGAAGCCGACCAGCACGCTGACGGCATCGACCTCGAGCGAGAAGGCGCTCATGGCGATGCTCACCGCGTTGCCGGAGACGAACACGCGGGCCAGCGCGAGGCCGAGCACGCCGCCGCTGGCGGCGATGAGCAGCGACTCCTGCGAGAGCGAGCGCACGATGGCGAAACCGCCGTAGCCGACGGCGCGCAGCGCTGCGAGCTCGCGCAGGCGATCCTGCACGGCGGCGTTGAGCGTATTTGCGCCGCCGAACAGCGCGCCCGCGACGATCAGAGCCGCCATCGCCCAGGCCAGCGCGCGGATCGGCGCGAAGTAGTCCGACAGCTCGCGGTAGTAGGTCGCCGTGGGAATGACGACGAGCTCGAGATCGAGCCGGCGGCGAGCGAACAGCTCGAGATCGCCGAAATCACCGGGCGTTTCGACGCGCACGAAGGCTGCGGAGCTGTCGTCGCGTTTGGTGAGGCCGCGCAACTCGGCGAGCGGCGTCCACACTTCGGCTTCGAGCGTCGTTCCCGGCGCCGCGAAGTGGCCGCAGATCGTGAACTCGGCGCCTTCGAAGCGCAGCTTCTGTCCGAGCGCGAGGCGCGCGGGGTCGATGTCGAACTGTTTGCCGACGAGCGCGCCGACGAGCACCTCGCCCGTGCGCGGCGGCCGACCGCTCGTGATCGTCACCGCGTCGTGCACCGCGAACGCACGGTCAGTCACTCCGCGCACAAATCCTGCGTAGGTCGGCTCGTCCGCGCGCTCCGGTCCCGGCCCCAGGCGCAGCGTCGAGCCCATGTGGATCTCTGCGGAGATCGCGGGGGCGCCGCCGATCTGGCGGATGCCGGGCACCGAGGCCGCAACGAGGTCGCTCAGCCCCGCGGTGACCGTCGAGCGCACGACGTCGCGCTCGGCGACGCTCGAGAGCAGGATCGCCGTATCGGCTTGCGCGGCGCCAGAGAAGGTCGTGTCGAGGCCGCGCACGAAGGCCGTTGTCGCGACCAGCAACGCGGCGACGAGCGCGCTCGAGAGCGCGGTCAACAGCGTGCGCAGCGGCCGTCGGCCGAGGTTGCGCAGCGCGTAGTCGAAGGGCAGCGCGCGCGCCATCAGGTCGACCTCAAGCTCGCGACGATTTCGAGGCGCGAGCTGCGCAGCGCGGGGTAGAGCCCGGCCACGAGTCCTGTGGCGATGGCGAGCGCGATTCCGCGCAGCGCGATTTCGGGCTCGGCCGAGAACGACACGGGCACGCCCTCGGCGCCGATCGTCAGCGCGGAGAAGCGCACGATCGCCAGCGCGGCGATCAGGCCGAGCGCGCCGCCGACGAGCGCAAGCGCGAGCGACTCGGCGACGACCAGCCCGGCGATGTGGCGCTCGTGGAAGCCCAGCGTGCGGAACACGCCGAACTCGCGCACGCGCTCCTGCACGCTCATCACGACGGTGTTGCCGACGAGGGCGAGCACCACGAGCACGCAGGCGAGCCCCAAGAGCCGCGCGAAGCCCAGGATCTCGCGCAAATCGCGCGTCGCGTTCTCGAGGAACAGGATGCGCGGGCGCGTGTCGGTCGGTTCGGGGCCAGTGCGGAACAGGTCGTCGATCTGCGCGGCGATCGCCTTGGCGCGCGACGCGTCGGCGACCTTCACTTCGAACTGCGTCACGGTGCCGAGCTTGTTGACCGGTCCCGAGCGCTGCAGGAATTCGAGGTGCGTGAGGATCACGCCCTCTTCGACCGGCTCGCGCGAACCGAACACGCCCGCGACCTTCACGTCGATGTTCCCGAAGCGGAAGGTCTCGCCGACGCTGACGCCCTTGCGCTCGGCGAAGGCGCGTCCGACCAGCGCGGCGTCAGGTTCGCGCACGAAGCGCTCGTAGTCGCCCGAGAGCATCTGGATGTCGCGCGAGCCGGCGAGTTTGGCCGCGGGCACGCCGTTGAACGAGACGATGTCGAGGCTCGCGCGGCAGTTGTTGAGGTAGATCTTGACCGGCAGCACGCTCTGAACGCCGTCGAGCTTGGCGATCTGCTGCTCGTAGTACTCAGGCAGGAACGACGTCTGCGGGCAGTAGCGGTTGAGGCGGTACACGATCAGCGTGCGCGCGGACTCCGAGCCGCTCAGCGCGCGGTCGAGCCCGCCGCTCAAGCTCTCGACGAGCACGAGCAACAGCATCGCGCAGGCCACGCCGGCGAGCGTGAGCGCCGTGCGCATCGGCCGCCGCCGCAAGTTCTTGAGCGTCAACTTGAGCAGCTTCATCGCAGCACTCCCGGCGCGAGCTCGCGCAGCTCACCCTTGTCGAGCGTGAAGCGCCGCGTGCCGTGCTCGGCGGCGCGCGGATCGTGCGTGACCATCAGGATCGTCTTGCCGCGCTCGCGGTTGAGCCGGTCGAGCAGCGTGAGCACGCCGGTCGCCGAGTCGTGGTCGAGGTTGCCGGTCGGCTCGTCGGCGACGAGAAGCGGCGGATCCGCGACGATCGCGCGCGCGATCGCCACGCGTTGCTCCTGGCCGCCCGAAAGTTGCTTGGGCAAGTGCTCGGCGCGATCGGTCAGGCCGACAGCTGCGAGCGCGAGGCTCACGCGCTGGTGGCGCTCGGCGGCCGAAAGCGGCATCAACCACAGCGGCAGCTCGACGTTCTCGTAGGCCGTGAGCACCGGCACGAGGTTCGACTGTTGGAAGATGTAGCCGACGTTCTGCGCGCGCCAATCGGCGAGCGCGCCCGAGCTCATCTTCATCAGGTCGGCGCCGGCGACGTGCAGCTCGCCGCGGTCGGCGCGGTCGATCGCCGCGACGAGGTTCATCAAGGTCGTCTTGCCCGAGCCCGACGGCCCGAGCAACACGCAGAACGCGCCCTGCTCGATCTCGAGCGACACGTCCGCCAGCGGCGTGACGACGTGCTCGCCCTTGCGGTAGGTCTTGGTGATGTTGCGCAGCTCGATGAACGCCATGGTTTTCACTCTTCTCTGATCTCGAGCCGCGCGCCTTCGCGAACTTCGCTGCGCCCCGCGTCGATCAATTTGTCCGACGCGTTGATTCCCGAGCGCACTTCGACAAGCTCGCCGCGTGTTGCGCCGAGCTCGACCGTGCGCCGCGTCGCCGTGCGCGACGCACCTTCGACGATCCACACCGCGCCGCCTTCGACCAGGCGCGAGGGCACGAGCACGATGTTCGTGCCGTCGCCCGTTGCGTTGCTCGCCGCGCCGCCCAGCGCAAGAAAACGCGCCTGCACGAGCATCTCCGGCCGCAGCAGCGCATCCGCGTCCGCGAGGCGCACGTGCACTTGCAGCGTGACCTTCTGGATGTCGGCTTTGTGCACGAGGCGCACGACTTCGCCGCGGTACGGCTTGCCCTGGCGCGAGTCGGCGAGCACATCGACCGCCATGCCGACGCCGACCTTGCTGACCTCGCCCTGCGGAACGTCGACGCGCACGCGCATCGAGTTGGGGTCGTAGAGCGTGCACACCACAGCGCGTTCGCCGCCGAGCGCCGCGCCCGTGTTGACGAGCCGCTCGAGCACGACGCCCGCCGCGGGAGCGCGCACCGACATGCGTTCGAGCCGCAACTCGGCTTCGTCGCACGTCACGCGCACGGCCGCACGCTTGGCCTGCGCCGCCGCGAGCGCCGCTTTCGCGACGTCCAGGCGTTGGCGATCCTCGATGCGCAGCTCGATGTCGCGCTGCGCGCGCTCGTCTTCGGCCTGCGCCATGCGTGCATCGGCCGCGGCGAGCGCAGCATCCGCACGCATCACCTCGAGGTTGGCCACGCGCTCGGCCAACATCGCCTCGGCGAGCTCGACCTGCCGCGTGCCCGTGGCGCCAGCCGCCGCGAGCTCGCGCTGCAGCGCAACCTCCGAATCCGCGGCGCGCACCTGCGCCTCGCCGCCGACGACCGTCTGCTCGCGATGGCGCGCTTCCGCCGTCTTGCCCTCGAGCTTCGCGCGCGCTTTCGCGGCGTTCTCGGTGACCGCGAGCGCATGCTCGAAGTTCGCCTGCGCCGCGGCCAGCTCGGCCTGCATGCGCGCGATCTCGGCGTCGGCCTCGGCGAGCATCGCCAGCGCGTTGTCGCAGGCGAGCTGCGCGTCGCGTTCGATCAGCCGCGCGACGACCTGGCCCTCTTCGACGTGGTCGGACTGTTGCACGAGCAGCTCGCGCACGACGCCCTCGGCCAGCGCCGTGACTTCGATCGGGAACGGATCGGGCTCGATCCAGCCCGCGGCCTGGAACAGCGGCGTGCCGCTGGCCGCGCTCGACGAGCTGTCGACGAGCTGCGGACGCACGACGCTGACTCGCACCGAGCCGCGCCACAGCTCCTGCAGCGTCGAAGCGAGCACGCCCAGGAAGGCGAGCACGATCAGTACCGGGACGACGTAGCGCAGCTTGCTGCGCCGCGGCGGCGGCAAGCTCGGCGCGCTGCGCGAGAGCGCGCTCAAGTCGATGTCGGCTTGCACTTGGCTCACGGCTGCTCCTCCTCGCGCGGACCACACGCTTCTTGCCAATCGAGCCACGCGAGCACGAGATCGGCCCGCGCGCGCACCACGTTCGCGAGCGTGTCGATGCGTTCGGCGAGCGCGCGCGACCAGCGCTCGAGCATCTGCGGATCGACCATGAACTCCGCGCGCGCTGCGTTGAGCATGCGCGCCACGGAGCGGTCGGTTTCGGGCGCGTGTTCGTCGCGCAGCAGCAACGTGTGCTCGTAGACACGCTGCGCCGCGGTGAGGCGCGAGCGCGCCATGACGAGCGCGCCTTCGAGTTGTTCGTACGCGCCGTCGCGCCGCTCGCGCGCGGCCGCGATCTGGCCGTCGAGCGAGCCGGGGAAGGGCACGTCGACGCCGAGCATCGGCCCGAGCAGGAACTCGTCGGGCATCGACACGATGCGCGGGCCCAGGCCGATCATCGGCCAGCGCATGCGCGCTTCGCGCTGCAGTTCGGCCTCGGCCATGGCGAGCTCGAGCTTCATCGCGCGCAGCTCGGGCAGGTTCTCGAGCAGCGTTTCGGTGCTCGGCGCCGTCAGCTCGACCTCGTCGGGTCGGAAGCGGTCGATCACGCCGCTCGCGAACTCGTCGAAGGCCGGGTGCGCGACATCGAGGCCGCACAGGTCGGCGAGCTCGCGCTGCAAACGCGCCACATCGGCGCGCGCCATCGTCTGGCGGTGCTCGACCATGTGCAGCGCGGCGAGCGCGCTCGCGCTCATGCCTGGCGCGATCCAGCCGCGTTGCGTCAGGATCTCGATGCGCGGCACGAGCTGCTCGCAGTCGGCGTACAGGCCGCCCAGCGCGGTCTCGAGCGACTTCGCGGCTGCGAGTTCGACGCGCGCGCGGTCGACCTCGAAACGCAGCGACCACGCGCGCGCCTCGAGTTGTCCGAGCGCTGCACGGGTTTGCGCCGCAGCGAGCTCGCGCGCCGCGGCCGACGGACCGACGCCGACGAGCGCGAGCACGTCGACCATGGCGATCAGCTCGAGTTCACGCGCCGGATCGCTCGGATCGAGCAGCATGGTTTGCGTCTGGATCGGGCCGGGCTTGCCGGCCGAGCGGCTCGCTTCGCGCAGTTCGCGCACGCGCCGGCGCAGCACGCGCAGCTGCGGATTCCAGGCGTAGGCGCTCGCGTGCCAGAACTCGGCCTGGTCGGGCCGCAGCTCGCTCAAGCTTGTCGGCACGCGCAGGCGCAGCGGGCCGAGGTCGGCGAGCTCGAGCGCGCGCGTGACGTCTTCGATCGAAGTGCGCGCGCTCGCGGCGGCGACGAGTTCGCCGTCGCTGACCGCCAGGCGCGCGGGCGACGAGCACGCGCTCGCGCCGCACAGTGTGAGAGCCCACGCAAGCGCGCTCGTGGCGCGCGGGCGGCCGGGCTCGGGCCGCCGAAGAAGACCAGACATCAAGAAAACTCCGCTGCGGAGGAACAGGAACGTCCCAGCGGCCGGCGAGGGAAAGCTCGCGACGGCCGCACTCACGCGCGGAGTCGATCTAGATGCGCAACGGCAGCGGGCTCGTCGCGCGTGGAGGCGCGAGCGAGTGGGTGCAGGCGCGCCAGGCGCGGCCGTGGGAGGCGCTCGGCGGAACGTCGCTGAGCACGGCGACTTCGACCTGCGCCGGCGCGCTCAGCGCCTGGCCGGCTTCGGCCTTCAGGACGAGCTGGATCTCGCCCGCTTCGAGCACCGGGCAGCAGCTCTTGCGGCAGTCTTCGCCGGCGCACTCGCCTTCTTGCGGGACCGGCGCGGCCTCGCGCTCGCAGCACGAAAGTTCTTCCTGCGCCGGCGCCGGGGCGACTTCGCAGCAGCTCTCTGCCTGCGCCGACGCCAGCGCGCTGCACAGGCACAGCCGCGCCGACCAGCCGCTCGGAACGAGCAGGGCCGGCAGGACGAGCGCCAGGATCAGCGCGCGCAGGCTGCGGTGGAGAAGCGACATGGACTGATGCACGCTAGACCCTCGACGCTCGATCGGTCAAGGCTTGAACCCGCTGGCGCCGTACCAGAATCGTGGATTCCCCGAGGAACTTGCGACGGCCAGCCGATGCAATCCGGAGGGATTACGCGCCGGATGACCCTCTTCATCGGGCTGCTCGGTGCCAGCGATTTACTTCAGGATTCGGCAAACGCCATTCGGTAAATGCCGTACGCGGATGCGAGCAACGCACCGATCAAGCCCATGGCTTTCGCGAGTCGAATCGAAGTGAGATATTGCTGGAACAAGGTTCGCTTGGCGGCCTTCCAGACGGCTGTGAGATCTTCGGGGTCCTGTGCAAGGAAGGGCGATATGGATGCCCAGAAAGGCGCGGACGGATCACTGCCATTACGGGCGCAAAGATCCCACAGGTGAGACAGGTCTTTCGCGGGACCAGGAACCGCCTTGCGCATTTTCTCGTACGAACTCTTGAGGGCGCTCCAATCTGCCTCAAACTGCTCTCTGGTGCGGGACTGAAGCACTCCAGGCACATCCCGAACGTGTGGCTCAAGGTCGCAGCTCCAGCAGACACTGATTGTGGCTCCTCCATCCAGAATAGTCTGAAGAACTCCGTCCAATGGAACGAAGACTCGTCCCACGACATAGTCGTCTGGCACCGCGTGAGGGCGGGGACGAAAGAGAAAGACGCCTAGTCTCTGTGTGTTGCGCTCGGTTCCCTGAGACCCCTGCAGCCACGCGTGTGGGTACATCGGGTAGGTGCGTACGGCGCTGTCACTTGCGGAGCTGCCGCTTTGCAATGTACTCTCTAGGCGCAGAGCTTTGAATACAAGTGTCGCGTACAGCGAAGCTGCAACATACAGATCGTATCCGACCTCAAGCTTGTTGCGGAAAAGGTCGGAGTACTTTCGAACGACTGGGCCGAACACGAGCGCCGATAGCGCCGAGAGCAACACCGCGCCCGCCCCTCCATTAGTCCCGGTTGCCGCAACGAGCAATGCCCCACCGCCCGCGTACATGCTGAGAACTACTAACACGTAGTTGTTTGCATCGTCCTTGAAGGCTGAGCGCGCTGTGTATATCTGTTCCAGCGAAGACGGGACGAGGCCTTCCAGTTCGGTGGCTTGGCGAGCTGCGCGGAGCCTCATTAGCCCCGACCGCAACGCAAGTACTTGATCCGTGTGCCACTGCCACGGGGGCAAGCTCACTGAACTCCTCCGCTGCATTGGCAGGTGCGTCGTACGGTTGCCTCAGCGGGAGCGGGCTGTAGCGAGGGGAAAGGAGAGCGACTCGTCATGGCGGAGCGCGAGCGTGCAGCGCGCGGCTGGGTGGAATGGCGGGGGCGCGAGAACGTGAAGTGCGGTAGCGGGGTGGAGCGCTGCGCTCCAGCGGAAATGAGCCTATTCCGAGCTGCGAAGCGCGCGTAGGCGCAGGCGTCTGGGATTGGATTCCAGTGCGCGAGCGCGAACGGTCCGCAGCGCTGGATTGCCGACGCTATTGCCGCGAAGCGGATTGCGGCTGCACCCGCTCTACGGCAAGTACGTCAGCTCGATCGCCTGCGTCAAAAACGTCGTGCGGCAGTCGGCCGGCGAGCGGAACCAGCCTTGGACCTGGGCCGTGGCGCCCGCGATCCAGGGCGAGCCCGGCGCGCCCGGGTAGCCGAGCTGGTAGGCGTTCCAATCGAGTCCGAGCGTGCCGTCGCAGGCGCCGAGGGCGCCGCCGCTGAACTGCGCGCCCGTGCGCTGCGTGGGGGACTCGACGCACATGCGGCTGTTGCCCACGCCGCCCAGGCACCAGTTCTTCAGCACCGGCCCGGCGATGCCGTAGTAGAGGATGCCGTTGCGCTGCCCGGCGACGCCTTGGATCGTGATCACGCACGAATTGGAGTGCGCGACGTTGGGGTTCGAGGTGGCGCTGATCGTCGGCAGGCAGCCGTCGGCGTTCGGGCCGAGCGGCAGGCAATACGGCGCGGGCGCCGGCGCGTAGGTCGAGAGCGAGAGCTCCCAACTGTTCAGCGTTCCGGTGAAGCCGCCGATCGCGTCGACGATCTCGAGCGTCCACGTGCCGTTGGGCGCATCGCCCAGGAACGAGCTCAGCGAACCCTCGGGTTGGCCCTGCACGGCCGCGACGTTGTTGAGGAACGGATAGCCGTCGATCGGCTGGTCGAGCAGCGGGTTGGGCGTGGGCGCGAGGCGGCCCATCACGTCGAAGAAGTTCGTGCCGGCGAAGACGTTGTCGAGCGAGCCGCCGTTGAAGGACGAGAGGCGCGCGCGACGGCCGCTGGTGCCGACGAGTTCGAAGCGCAGGTCGCTGCTCCAGTTGTGCGCGATGTTCACGCGCACGCGCACCTCGGCCAACGTGCCGAACAGGCCGGCGACGTTGAGCGACGAGCTCGTCGGCGTGAAGTCGGGGATCGGCAGCGCCGCGATGCGCGTGAAGGGCGTCAACGCCGACGGCGCCGGCGGCGCGCCGTTCAGCGTCGTGATGTCGAGCCGCCAGCTGTGCAGCACGCCGACGTCGTCGAACGCGTCGTCGCGCACTTCGAGCTTCCACTGCCCGTTGGGGTCCTCGCCCGCGAGCCAGTGCAGCGCGCCCTCGGGATTGAGCGGCGTCGCGGTGAAGCCGCTCGCGAACGGGTACGCCCAGGCCGGCGCGTTGGGGCTGTCGTCGAAGGTCGTGCCGCGGAACACGTCGATCGCGCCCTCGCCGACGTCGGTGACGATCGTCACGCGCTTGCCCGACGGCGCGATGAGGAACAGCTCGAGATCGCCCGACCAGCTGTGGCTGATGTCGACGTACAGGTCGACGTCCCACAAGAGCGAGCCCAGGCCCGAGAGCGTCTGGCTCGACTGCACCATGCCGGCGTCGGGGATGCCGACGTTGGGTGAAAGCGTGTGGGAGCTCGTCGACACGCCGACGCCCGGCGGAGGCGGCGTGATCGAGTGCAGCACAGCGTTCGAAGTCGGCGTGCTCGCGAGCAGCATCGCGCTCGCGGGATGGACGCGCGCCGCGAGGCCCGGATCACCGCCGCCGAGCCGCGCAACGAGGCGCGCGCGGCGCTGGAGCAAAGGGGCCAAGGCGGTTTCATCGGCGCCCTGCGCACGCTCGGTCTGGTACCGCGCCTCGAGCGCGAGCAGCTCGGCCTGCACCAGCGCCTTCGGCTGCTGCTGCGCGAGTGCGCTCGATGTCAGCGCTGTCATCCAAGCCAAACAAAGCGTGCTGCTGCGCATGGGTGAAGCCGAGTCTCCTTCTATCGCGCCCGGGTCCGCCCGCGCGCGCTGCCGCCCCTAAGTATCCACCCCTGACGGGCACTTGGGGAGCCGGATCGGCGGACTCCTTCGCCCGAGCACTTTTTTCGTCGCGCGTTGCAAGCTCGCGCTGCCCGTTGGGCGGGCGTGCCACGGGGCGACACGCACCGCTGAGCAGAGCCCCGGCTGGGCGCCCGTCATCCGCGCGGCGGGCGCGGCGTGGGCCTGGCTGTCGGGCCTGAATACGCGCTCGTCGATCCCCGATTCGGTCGTGGCGGCCCCAGATCAAGCCTACGCATCGGCTTCGACAAGGCCGGGTTCAGATGCTCGCACGGCGCCAAAAGCGACTTCGATCGCTTCTGCACCCTGCGGGAACCGCTGGATGAGACAGCGCAGCCAGCGCGCGCTGCAGACCGTCGGTCGACACCGCGGTTTTCTTGCAACTCCGGTCGCACGTTGCGGGCTCACACGCCTACGGCATGCCCAGTTCCGAGTCTCGCGCTTGCCGTGGCCCACATGCGCTACCTCCGCTTCGCCCTCCCCGCACTTCTCGCCGCGGCTGCTCTGTGGTCCGCGACAACCTCGTCCTCTTCCACGCAGACGCAAGCAGCGCCGGTCGAGACGTCTGCGCTCCCGGAGAAGCCGTCGCCGGAGATCTGGGCTCGAGTCGAGGATTCGTTGATCGGCAGCGGGCTCAACAAAGAGCGGCTCGTCAGGGCGCACAGCGAAGTCGACGAGTTGGGGCGCTACCACCCCATGTCGGGTTCGGAGCTGTCCGTGCGGCTCGGCCAGCTGTCCGCGGATCAGCTGGAGACTGTCCAATCACTGGCCGCACAGCATCGCGCGACGCTCACGGCGCTGGCGACCAACGCGATGAATGAGTTGGAGATCGCTCTGGCCAAGGCCATCGATCGTGGTGTTGTGAAGGTCGTGCGCAGCCAGCCCAACACGGAGAGTGCCGAGCAAGCTCGTGAGCGCGCGGCGGAGCAGAGATCGTCCGTGGCGTACTCGACGTCGTTCGGCGTCGACGGCTGGTCGGTGAGCGTCGTGCTCGAGTCGAAGGACTGCCCCGAGCTCGCCGACGCCTTGCACGCCCTCGCACAAGCACGCTTCGCTCGAGATGCCGACATCCAGCGTTGGCTCTCCGACGCTTGAGGCGTTCCCTCGCTGCGCGCGCCTGACACGCTCGTCGATCCCAAGCGGGGCGCGGCCCCGCGGCTCACTCTCCCGTTCCGCTTTGCTCAGGCCTACCTAGCCATGAACACGATTCGTTTCATTGCGTTCGCTGCTCTGCTGCCGCTCTCTCTCTCCGCCGCCAAGCCCGGCATCGCCATGAACGACGACGACGTCGTGTTGGCGCCGTGCACCGGCTGCGAGTTCCACAACGCTCCAGGCGCAGCTGGCGGAATTGGCCTGAATCCCTGCAACAGCGAGATTCGCGTTTCCGTCTTTGGGATGAGCGGTCGGTGCGTACGCGAAAACGCCGGAGCCGCCTGCACACCGGGCGCGGACTGCCTCTCCGTGCGCGTGACCGAAGTTCGATCCGACTGTGCGATGCGACTCGAAGACAGCGACGGACGCAGTTGGGGCTTCCAACCCACAGGCGGCTGGATCCTGGCGGACGCCATGGTGCTGTGGATGCCCTGCGACAGCGCTCAGGCTGGCCTCTACGAGTTGACAGACCAAACGGGACACGTAGAGGCGTTCGGCTACATGTATTGGTGCTCGAAGTGCTCGGGCTGACGCTCACGTGGGGCCAGCCGCTCAACGCCCACACCACCCCGCGTTGAGTCGGCCCCCGGGCAGCCGTCTGAACTCGCTGTCGCCTTTCGCGCTTACGCCCCGCCGCCGATGACCTTGAAGGCCGTCGGCTGCGGTGGTTGGCGGGAGGCGCCTCGCTGCGGCCGCGCTACTGCGGCTGCGGGACCCCGAAGAGCTTCTCCCGCTCGATCTCGTCGCCGCACACGCGCCGGATCTGGGTGCGCAGCGTGTTGAGCCCCGCGCCCTGCAGCACGCCGAGGGCCGCTGTGAGGCATTCCTTGACCTCGGGGTTCTCTTCCTTGGCCTCGGCCTGCGTCAGGCGCTCCTTCCAGCTCTCGTGGCGCGTCAGCGCGATGGCCAGACCGGCGGCGGAGCGTTCTTCGGCCGTGCCGGTGGTCAGCGCGTCGCCCAGCGCCTTGTCGCTGTCGGGCGCTGGCGCGAACCAGCCGAGCGCGAAGAGCACGTTGCGGCGCACCTGCGTGTCCTTCTCGGTGCTGAGCGCCTTGAGCAGGCTCTTGCGCGCCTTCTCGTCGGCCGCGCCGGCGCTGCCGAGCGCGCGGTAGAGGTCCTTGCGCAGGACCGGCGACTTCTCCTTGCCGGCCGCCTTGGTGATCGCGGCGACCGAATCCGGCGCGGCGAGTTGTTCGAGCGCGACGATGATCTCGTGGCGCAGCTTCTCATCCGTGGTTTCGAAGTGCTCGATCAGCAGCTTCCAATACGCGTGCGGCGAGAGCAGGCCGATCGAGTGCACGATCCGGTCCTTGTAGGTCGCGGCGTCGAAGCCCGCTCCGGGGCCGCCGGCTCCGCCGCCCAGACCGCCGCCACCGCGGCCGCCTCCGCCGCCGCCCGCCCAGCCGTTGCGCCCGAAGAATTCGTTCTTGAGCTCGGCGTCGATCATCTCGATCGCTTCCGGTTCGGGCGAGAGCAAGAGACGCTGCAGGTTGAGCAAGCGGTTGCCGCCCCACAGGCTGCCCTTGAGTTCCTTGACGATCTCGAGCACCTCTTCGCGCGTCGGCGGCGCGAGGTTCGCGCCCGGCACGACGTTCGGATCGAACACGCCGCCCTGGATCAACCGCCGCGGCGCGCGGCCCGTCGCGGGGACCTTCTTGGCGGCCTCGGGGTCAACGCTCTCGAGCGCCTTGTGGAAGCACCACTCGAGCTCCGCCGCGCTGATCTCGTACGGCACGGAAAGCAGCACAGCACCCTCGCCGTTCAAGAACACGTGCTGCGGCGCGATCGTGTAGCCCTTCGCGTCGGTCTTGAGCACCTTCTCGCGCGCCGAGCCCTCGATGCGGCGATGCTCCGTGCAGGTCAGCCCGGGGAAGCGCGTGCACGGCTTGCCTTCGGCCGCGTGCTCGAAGCGCGACGCGACGAGGTTCAGCGTCAACTTCGACGCGGCCACGATCTTCGGGTCGGCGTAGACCTTGGTCGCGAGGCGATCGTTGGCGTCCTCGCCGTCCATGTTGATCGCGAGGAAAACGACCTTCTTCCCGGCGGTCGCCTGCGTGAATGCGTCGTCCCAACGCTGGGTCCAGGCGATCGCGGCCTTTTGCGGCGGGATGGCGGCGGTCAGCGCCAGGGCGCTCAGGGCTAGCGCGGCGAACGCGGCAAGGCGGGCGGTGGTGAGCATGGTCGTTCTCGGGAGCTTTGGGGGCTGCGGCGCGAAACCCGGGCGGGAGAGTCGAGTCTCGGCCAACCTCGTGCTGCGCTGGAGCATTCTGCCTCTCGCGCCAGCCCGAGTGCGCAACCCTTGCGCAAGCGTCATTGGATTCTCGGCGGTCTCGACGCAACCATGTTCGGCCTTCTGACTGTCTCAACCTCCTCAGCTCGCCCCGAGCTCACGCCGCCATGTTGAACCTTCTGATTCGCCCCCTCGTCGTCGTCGCAGCCCTCTCCGTGTTCGCGCTGCAAACCGCCGCGGCGCAAACCGCGCCCAAGGTCGATTTCCCCGCCGCCAGCCCGGTCGGCAAGCTCGAGCAGCGCGTCGGCATCACCGATGTCGTCGTCAACTACGCGCGCCCGAGCGCGAAGGGCCGCAAGGTGTTCGGCGGACTCGTGCCGTACGGCCAGGTCTGGCGCACCGGCGCGAACTCGGCGACCACGATCTCGTTCAGCACGGACGTGAAGTTCGGCGGTTCCGACGTGCCGGCCGGCAAGTACTCGCTGTTCACGATCCCCGGCGAAGCGGAGTGGACCGTGATCCTCAACAAGCAAACCGAGCAGTGGGGCTCGTACGGCTACGACGCGAAGCAGGACCAACTGCGCGTGACCGTCAAGCCGGCGAAGCTCGAGCGCATGGTCGAGACGTTCGAGATCGGCATCGGCGATCTGCGCGACACGAGCGCGCACCTGAACTTCGCGTGGGAGAACACGCACGTTGCGGTCAAGCTCGAAGTCGACGTCGTGCGCGTGCTGCAGCCGCAGATCGAAGCCGCGATGGCTGCCGAAGGCGGCAAGAAGCCGTACCTCGCCGCGGCGATGTTCTACTACGAGCACAACCTCGACCTGAAGAAGGCGCTGACTTGGATCGACGCCGAGATCGCCGCGAAGCCCGAGGCTTTTTGGGCCGTGTACCGCAAGGGTCTGATCTGCGAGAAGATGGGCGACAAGAAGGCGGCGATCGCCGCGGCCGAAGCGTCGCTCGCGCTGGCTGAGAAGGCCGACGGCGAGATCAAGGCCGAGTACGTCGGACTGAACAAGGCGTTGATCGCGCGCCTGCGCTGAGCGCGGCGACGAGCACCGAACCGAGCACCCCGGCGAAGCACGCGCTTCGCCGGGGTGCTCGCGTTTCGAGGCGTTCGCGCTGTCAGCGCTTGGGCCGCACGAACACGTAGCCCAGCGCCGTCACGGCGATCAGCGCGCCGATCCACAGAAGTCGTGCGGGACGTGCGCTTGCCGCCTCCCACAGCGTGTAGGCGCTCATCGCGAAGTAGGCGATGGCGCAAGCGACGGCGGCCGGCGCGATGCGCTGGCTCGCCAAGCTCGGCGGCGGCGCGAAGCGCGCGCGCAACACGCACAACGCCGTCAGCGCGGTCGTGAAGGTCAGCACCGCGCCGACGTTCTCGACCAAGAGATCGAAGGAGTGCGTGAGGAGCAGCGCGAGCGCGATCGAGCTCTGCAGCAGGATCGAAGCCTTGGGCGGAGCTCCGTCGACGCCGGCGAGCGTGCGCGGCAGCAGGCCATCGCGCGCCATCGCCGCGTACACGAACGGCCCCGCGATCGTGAACGCGCTCGTCGAGGAGAGCATCGAGAGCACCACGAACCCGGACATCGCCGCCGCGCCGACGGGTCCGACGAGATCGAGCACGATCAAGTGGCCGAGCGTCGTGCGGTTCTGGTCGCCGCCGGCGCCGCGCCAACTCGCGAGCTCCGCCTGGTCGAGGTTGGCGACGAAGATCCAGTTCACGACCAGGTACAGCGCCATGACGAGCACGGCGCCGATCACCATCGCGCGCGGCACGTCGCGGTGCGGCTCGCGGAAGGCCTCTGCGGCGTAGGAGGCCGTGTTCCAGCCCGAGTACGCGAACGCGACCCACAGGAGCTGTCCCAGAAAATCGCCGAGCGGAAAGCCGTCGCTTTGGACCTCCGGTCGCCACTGCGGCCAGTCGCTCGAGCCGTAGACGAGCCCGACGACGAGAAAACCCGCGAAGAGCGCGAGCTTGGCGAGCGCGAGCGAGTCCTGCATGCGCCGCGAAGCGCGCAGCGAACCCATGGTCACTGCGCTGACGAGGGCGATGACGGCGACGCCGACCACGTGCTGCGGCAGCGTCACGAGCGTGGCTGCGTACGCATCCGCTGTTGCGGCGCAAAACGCGACGGGCGCAGCGAAACCGAGCACGAGCGAGGCCCAGCCGGCCATGTAGCCGACCGCGGGATGCAGCAGGTCGGCGAGGTAGCGGTACTCGCCGCCCGAGCGCGGGATCAGCTCGGCGAGCGCCGCGTAGGCGCGCGCGCCGCACATCGCGAGCACGCCGCCGACGATCCACGTGAGCAGGATTTCGCCGGGCCCGAGCACGCTCGAGGCCCAGCCGGCCGAGACCAGCACGCCGACGCCGACCATGCTGCTCGCGACGAGCCCGACGCCGCTCGCCAGGCCGAGCCCCGCGCGTTCGCCGTGCGATGAAGCTGCGGGAGGCGTCACGCGCTCGAAGATAGCGGACGCGCGTGCGCGTACGGCGCCAAGCACGTTCCCACCACATTCGCGCGCAACCGTGGGCAGCGCGTCGCCGTCGGCGCGAATGTGGTGGAAGCGTGCTTGGCGCCGTACGACCGCGTCACGGTGTCAGCGTGAGCGTGAGCGCGTTCGAAAGGTTGCTCGAGAAGCCGCAGTTCCCCTGCACATCCGGGTCGACGTACCAGACCTGGAAGTGCAGCGTCTGACCGGCCGTCCAGGTGCTCCACTCCGGCCGCAGCGCAGCGTCCCAGTCCGCCGTCTCGCGGTTGCTGCTGGCGATGCGTTCGAACGGAAACGCGAGCGCCAAGAGCCCTGCGCCGAGCGGAATCGGCGTCGGCCGCAAGTTGAAGCCCGCGAGCAGGAACTGGCGGCCGAGCACCGCTTGGTTGGTCCACACGCCCTGGCCGCGGAAGGTGAGGTCGCGCGCCGCGAGCGAGGTCGAGCCCCACGCGCTCAACTTCGCGCCGCGACCGAGCGAGTTCTCGCAACCTTCGCCCGCGCCGCCGTTCGTGCACGGACACGGCCCGCTCGAACCGTCGCCGAAGGCCGAGGCCGCACCGACGCGCTCGGAGAACGAACCTTGCACGAGCTGCAGTTTGCCGCGCTTGTTCACCGCCGTGGAGCGCGCGAGCAGCAGCTCGTCACGACCGTCGTTGTCGCTGTCGCCGACACCCAGCCCCGCGAAGCCGAGGCTCTCGTACGCTGCGACCACCGCGCCGCTCGCGATGTTGCGTGCGACCGAGACGAGCGCGGTTCCGTCGCGCAGCACGATCTCGAGCGACCCGTCGCCGTCGAAATCGCCGTGCGCCGCCGGTGCGCCGAACGGCGTGACCGGCTGTCCGTCGAAAGCGCGCAGCACGAGGCCGCTCACGCTGCCGACGACCTCGGTCGAGATGCCCGGCGGCGCGCCGATCACGCTGGGCGTGGCGACGATCACGCGCGCGAGATCCAGCACGCCATCGCCATCGACGTCGGCGATCGCCGACAGTCCGATCGTCGGCCCGCTCGCGGGCGGCGCTGTCGCGAGCACGGCGCCGCTGGCTCCCGAGATGAGCTGGCCTGGACCCGCGCCGTACTCGCCCAGGTAGTAGTCCGCGACGCCATCGCTGTTCGCGTCGCCCACGGCGAGCGCGCTCGCGCGGTCCGTGTGGGTTCGGAGCACCGCGCCGTTCGCGCCGGACACGACCGCGATGCGCTCGAGGAACGCGCCGGTCGAAAGATCCCATTCGCTGCGCAAGAAGTCGCCGACGCCGTCGCCGTTGATGTCGTCCAGCGGCGACGGTTGGTTCCAGGTCGCGTTGCCGCCGTACTCCCACGGATAGCTCGCTAGGACCGCGCCGTTCGCGCCCGACAGCACGTCCACCGGCAACAACACGCCGCTGAAGCCGTCGAAGTCGAAGCTGTAGAAGTCGCTGCGCCCGTCGCCGTCGATGTCGCCGATCAAACCTCCCGCGCGTTGGTAGTCGCCAAGCTCCGCGCCGTCGGAGCCGCGATACAGCCGCGCTCCACGCGTGTGGAAGGCGACGTATTCGCGCACGCCGTCGCCGTCGACATCGTCGTAGTTGGCGAGGCTCCAGCCCAGGCGCTCGCCGGCTTGCACGCCGAGCGTCGTGCGCAGCGGAGTCTGCGCGCGAGCGCAGGGAACGAACGCGATCAGGCAGACGACGGTGACGAGCGCAGTACGAGTCATGAGAGGACCTCGAGTGGTGGGGGAAGCAGGCGCGCCACGATCCGCCATCGCCGGCCTGTGTGCGCCCGAGTGGGAGCGCACGAACGAGAGCGCAAGCAAGACCCGCACCACGCACGCCGAACAGCGCAGTTGCGCGACTTTTTCTGCCGTACCTGAGCGACTGCGCACGGCGCCGTGCGCTTTCGAGCCTCGTGTGCGCCCAACCGCGCGATCCGACCTGGCCCTGCCGCGGGCCGCGCCTGGGATGCGGCGTGAGTCGTCGAGCGCTGCCGCCATGCCGAACGAGCGCGCGGCGGTCGTGCGCCGCTCGCAACGCATCTGCGCTGTGGAATCGCTCCAATCCGAACCTACGACACAGGGTTCTCGCCGGCCGCGAGCCACGTTGAGACGCTTCGTGTGGTGTCGAGCGAACGGCCGACAAGCACCGCGAGCACGTTGAAGCCGCCGCGGCGTGAGCCGTCGAGCGCTGCCGCCAAGCCGAACGAGCGCGTTGAGGTCGTGCGACGTTCGCAGCGCATCTGCGCTGTGGAATCGCTCCGATCCGGACTTACGACACAGGGTTCTCGCGGGCCGCAGCCACGTTGACGCTTCGTTCGGCGTCGAGCGAACGGCCGACGAGCACCGCGAGCACGTTGATGCCGTCGCGGCGTGAGTCGTCGAGCGCTGCCGCCCCGCCGAACGAGCGCGTGGAGGTCGTGCGATGCGCGCAAGCGATGCCTCTTGCATCCTTCGCGCGTCAGGCGCTGTAACCTTCGCCACCAGTCCCATTCGGCCGCGGCAGATCGATGCGCGCGCCCACCGCTCGACGAACGCCGAAACGCGGCTCAGCCGAGCGCAGCGAGCTTGCGCTCGAGGAACGCGCATTCGGGGCCGGACTGACACAGCGCGAGCGCGGCGCGGAACGCGTCCGCGGCCTCGGCGCGTCGGCCGAGTTGCCGCAGCAGCTCACCCTTGATCGAGGGCAAGAGGTGGTAACGCGCGAGCGACGCTTCCGACTCGAGCGCGAGCACCTCGCGCAATCCGGCGCTCGCGCCGTGCAGTTTCGCCACGGCCACCGCGCGGTTGAGGCGCACGACGGGCGACGCGTTGCGCGCCGCGAGCAGGTCGTACCAGCGCAGGATCGCGCTCCAGTCCGTGTCCTCCCACGTCGCGGCGATCGCGTGGTGCGACGCGATGGCCGCCTCGATGTGCAAGTCGCTCAGCTCGTCGCCCGCGCCCGCGCGCGCGAGGTGCGCGAAGCCGCGCGCGATCCACGCGCGGTCCCACAGCGAACGGTCCTGCTCCTCGAGCAGCAGCGGCCCGCCGGCCGGATCGGTGCGCGCGCCGCAGCGCGAGGCGTGGAAGTGCACCAGCGCCGCGAGCGCATGCGTGCGCGGCGTCGCGGTCAGCGGGTTCGCCGCGAGCTGCGCCGCGAGCCGCAGCGCTTCGCGCACGAGGTCGGTGCGGATCAGCACGTCGCCGCGGTGCGCGGCGAGGCCCTCGTTGAGCAGGAAGTACACGACGTCGTGCACCGACTCGAGGCGTTCGAGCAGCTCGGGCCCGCTGGGCGTCGCGATCTCCACGCGTTCGTCGCGCAGGCGGGCCTTGGCGCGCACGAGGCGTTGCGCGGCGGCGGCTTCGTGCTCGACGAAAGCGCGCGCGATCTCCGCGACGCCGAAACCACCGACAGTTTTGAGCGTCAGCGCCACACGCGCATCGCGCGAGAGCGCCGGATGGCAGCAGGCGAACACCATCGCGAGTTCGTCGTCGGCCGGTTGGTCGAGCTCGCGCGGCAGATCCGCGCTCGAGAGCGGCGTCGAGGCGTTGCTCTCGAGCTCTTCCCAGGCTTCGAGTTCGGCGCCCGCGTGTTCGAGCCGCCGATCGCGGCGCACGCGGTCGAGCGCGAGGTTCTTGGCGACGCGCACGAGCCACGCGTGCGGATCGTGCGGTGCGCCGTGGATCGACCAGTGGCGCAGCGCCTTGAGCAGCGCCTCCTGCACCACGTCCTCGGCGAGTTCGAGCTGCGCGGCGCCGAAGATGCGCGCCAGTCGAGCGACCAAACGTCCCGCCTCGCGGCGGAACAGGCCCTCGACCAGCGCGCGCGCCTCGCCCGAGCTCGCGCCGGGCTCGCTCACGTCGGCTCGACTTCGCGCACCTCGATGCGCGCCCCGTACTTCAGGTGCGGGCAGTCCAGGCACAGCTTGACCGCGTGGTCGTAGTTGTCGGCGCTGATCGTGAAGTAACCGCCGATCACTTCCTTCGCTTCGGCGTAGTGGCCGTCGACGACGCGCGGCTTGCCGCCCGAGAGCGTCATCACCTTGCCGCCGTTGTCGCGCAGCTTCTCGCCGCCGAGCAGCCGTCCTTCGCCGGCGAGCTTGCCCGCCCAGGCCTGGTACTCGGCGAGCACGGCCTGCATCTGCGCGGGCGTGATGTGGGGTCCGAAAGCCTTGGGATCGTCGTGCAGCAGCAGCATGTAGTTCGGCATGGTTCGCTCCAGTGTGTTGTCGAGGTCTCGAACCCACCATGGGTTCGTTTCACGGAGCTGGACGAGCGGACCCCGCGCGGATCGACAACGACTTCGAGAATTCTCGCCTAGGATTGCGCGCAGCATGCCGCTCGCTCGCCGCTGCGTTCGTTCGAAACTCGCAGCGCTGGCCGCTGGGCTGGCTTTCGTCGGCGCGTGCTCGCCGGCGCAGCCGCCGCCGATCGCGGCATCGGCTCCCGCGCTCGAAGCGCCGGTGCTCATCGCGAACGTTTGTAACGGTCTAACCGTACGGACCTACGGCTGGAATCTCACGATCTGGGCAAGCGGTCGCGCGGTGCTCGAGTGGCGCCAGCGAGACCCAGCGTTGAACGACAAGTACCGGGTCTGGCGTGAGGAACTCGATGTCGACGCCGAACGGGTCGCCGAGATCATGAAGAACGCGTACGAGCGTGTGAGCGCATCCGGCGACGTGGGTTCGCGGTTCGATGACGCCACGGAGTGCCGGCTCGTGGTGCGGCACGCGGGACGCGTTGGCGCGGCCAGACTGGCGAGCGTGAGCCCGATCCTCTCACCGCAGGAGTACACGACCGCTGAGCGACGCGAGCAGGTCGCTGACGTGTTGGAGCTTTGGTGGCAGGTCGAGAGTCTCTTCGAGGACCCGTCGAGCCGTGTGGGAGTTGGTGGAGGGTCGCGCCCGCTGTATCGCAAGGGCCCGTACCACGAGGACGTCCGCGCGTACCGCGAGCAGGGAGACTGACGGCCCGATGCGCTCTCACCGCTTCCCGCTCAGTCGGGCGATCGCACTGGCGGCCGTCGCGGTGTGGACCGCGTGCTCGCCGCCGAACTCCGCGCCGCGCGCCGTGGCCCAGGATGCCGGACTGGCGCCGCCTCGTTTCATCGCGAGCGTCGATCCGGGGCTCGCTGGCGGTTACGGCTGGACGCTGACGGTCTGGGACAGCGGCCGCGGCTTGCTCGAGTGGCGCGACGAAGACCGCGCGTCCGGTCAGGTGCGTGTCGCGAGTGAGGAACTCGAACTAGGAGCGGAGCGGGTCGCGCGCATTGTGAGCGGCAAGGCGGCCCCGATCGCTTACGACTACGAAGTCGGCGAGCCGTCCGTGGACGCAGCTGTCCGCCGGATCGTCGTGCACGACGGCGATTGGCTCAGTTGCGCCGAGATCGGCGCGGTCTCGCTCGCGAACTTCCCGGCGAAGTTCGAAGACGATTGGGAGTGGACTCGCGCCGTCGCCCCGCTCGAGCTGTGGCGCGACCTCGAGGGCCTGTTCGCCGATCCGCCGAGCGTGCGCCCGACGCTGTGGAACCCCGGCCTCATCCGCCACCAGTTCGACGCGACGATCTTCGAGCTGCGGCGCCGCAAGCCGCCCGCTCAGCCCGAAGCCGAGCTTTCGAAGTAGCGGCCCGGCGAGCGGCCGAGCGCGCGCGTGAACATCGCGACGAAGGCGCTCGGGCTGCGGTAGCCGACGCGCGCGGCGACGCCCGAACACCCGGCGGATCTGGCGCCAGGGATTTCGCGAAAGTTGAGACGCGCGCGGCGTGCGCCGTGCCGAACGCCGTCGAGCCCGACACGGTGTCGGGTGCAACCACGGAGTTCACCATGTCTCGACTTCTCTCCAGCGGCGCGCTCGTCGCGCTGCTGTCCGCGAGCGCGCTGCCGACCTACGCAACGGCCGCTCAGTCACTTCCCACGGCCCCGGGCAACAACGGCTTCTACGTGTTCGTCGAACGACTCGCGGCTGGTCCTGACCAGCTGATCGTTCACAACCCGGATCCGGGCTTCTTCGCACCTCCGGCGACGGCCACGAACGTGGTCACACTCACCGGGCAGATCTCGAACCAGCACAACCGTCGAGCGCTCCAGTCGCGCTTCGAGGTCGCTCCGACTCTCGCATACGACGGCGTCACACCGGTGCCGCACATTCTCGTCCCCACGGTCTTCTCGGTAGGCGGCGTGAACACGCTCTCGGTCGAGTCGGCCCACTTCGTCCCAGGCTCATGCTCGTCAGCGGGCGTGTCGTGCGTGCTCACGATGTTCAGCGCGCAGGGCGCCAGGTTCGACTACGACATGATCTCTGTCGGCGCGACCGGAACGGTCTTCGTCGAATTCAGCAACGGCTTGGGCGGCGCCGCCGCACGGACGGTGGTGGAGCAGCTGCAGCTGACGCCGGGAGCGCCAGCGACGCTCGTCAACCGCTTCAGCTTCAACCAAGCGCCCACGCCGTTCGCGACGCGCATGACGTTTGATGCGGCCACCAACCGCCTGATCGTTCCGCTGCTCAACGCGATCGGGAACATCAACGTCACCGCAGGAACGTCCACCACGTCTGCGCTGACGCCGTTCGTTCCGGGAACGGGCGTGCGCTACCAAGTCGGTTCGAACATCGCGCTGGGATTCAACGCCATCGGAGGACAGAACACCGTGTTCGGGCTGGCGCGTCCCGGTCCCATCAGCGGACATGGTTGGGGCGCGTTCAACTCGACCACCGGAGTGGCGGCGTACACCGGCGGCGATCCGTTCGGCGTCGGCCGTGCGCTCTCGCCCGGCTTCAGCGAGCCGGCGGTCTCGCTCACCGGCGGCTTCGCAGTCGCGGTGATTCCCGTGTCCACTCCGAGCGCGCCGGGTGGTGGGATCCCGACCGCAGGAGCCTTGGGTCTCCTGCGTGGCAGCCCCGCGGCAGCCACGCTGCCCACGACGGTTGCGCTGAATGCCGGTCCGGCGCTGATCGGCGCCTTCGGCAATCCGGAACTCGCGCGCCCGGCTGGCGGCAGCGTCGTGACGGCGTTCGCCGCCGACTCGAGCACGGGCCGACAATTCGTGGTCGCTGTCGGACTCGGCGGCGCAACGCCGCTCGGCTCGCTCACCACGAGCGCGCCTCTCGCCGGCGGCGTGGACCTGCTCGCGACGGATCGACCGTGGAATCTGCCCGGCGGAGCGAACTACGTGGTGGCCGACAGCGGCGCGGGGAACTTGCTCACCTACACCATCGCTGCCGGCGCCGCTGCGCCGACGCTGACTCTCAACGTCGCCTCGCCGATCGGCGGAAACGTGTCGACGGCGCTCAACATCTTCTCGGGAGCGTCCGCGCTGTTCGGCCTGCCCAGCGTGCCCGCTGCGCTCGTCGGCTACGCGAATCCCGTCCCTGGTCTCGGCACGCACGTGGCGGCGATTGGTTTGCCGCTCGCCGCAGCGGGTACGCAACTGACCTTCGCCGATCCGATCAACTCACCCGGCCTCGGCGGAGTCGGTGCGTACGTCTGGACGCCTCCGCCCCCGGTCACGGTCGGCATCCTCGGAGCGCGTACTCCGGTGTTCAACGCGTCCACGGCGTTGGGTGTACTCCCGGCCGCGCCGGTGTTCGCCTACCCCGGAGTCGTCCCGGCCACGACGATTGGCGCCATCACGTTCCAGGGCGGCTACTACGGAGCGACGCCGGCCTTCTATGTCTCCGGCCCGCCCATCGTTTCGGAGCTGGTCGCGTTCTGAACTGCGAGCGCGACACGACATCTCACGCCC
Organism: Planctomycetota bacterium; assembly: GCA_016795325.1. Lineage (GTDB taxonomy): Bacteria > Planctomycetota > UBA1135 > UBA1135 > WYBT01. The sequence continues at coordinate 135,656 of JAEUHY010000036.1, read as the reverse complement.
CGGCGGCCATCGCGACCGCCGGGGCTCCGCCTTACGCTTCGCTTCGACGCGCGAAGGGACGGCGAGTCTTCGAATCGCGTCGAGCTTCACTCCGACTTCCAGACCGCGCCTCGCTCCTCCAACTCGAGCCAACGGGCGCCTCGTCGAGCACCACGCCATGAAGTTCAACCTGCTTGTGCTGTCCTCATCTTTGCTTGCAGCTCGCCTCGCCGCCGCTCATCCGCAGGCGCCGCTCCTGTATCCGCCGGAGCGAGTGGCCATGCCCGCGCCACTGCTGCACGCGGCTGGATCGTGCGGCCGTTCCATCGCGGGCGACTTCACCGCCGACCGCACCGCCGATGTGGTGAGCTTGTGCGCTGGAGACGCGTACCTGACCCACGCGCCAGCGCTCTACGGCGGCGCGCAGTGGATCGCCGCCCAAGTCGCGGACTTCGACGTGTGGCGCCCCGCGGGAGCTGACCGCGACAGTTTGCTGATCGCGTCCACGGCGCACCCGCTGCGCCTGGCGACGTGGGCCGCTTCGAGTTCAGCGCCCGCCGGCGCGGTCGAAGTGACTCCGTTCGCAGGTCCCACGAACAGTCACGCGTCGCAGGTCGCCGCGTTCGACGCGGACGGCGACGGCGATCTGGAAATCGCCACCGCCTCGCCCGATGGCGCGGTCGTGTCGATCTGGGGCTGCGACGGCGACGGTTGGGAGGAGTCGCCGCGAACCTTCACCCCGGCGGCCACGCTGCGCCGCCTCGCCGCCATCGAATGGGACGCTTCGCTCGAGGGTCGCGAGCTCGCGCTGTTGAGCGACGCTGGACTGCAAGTGATCTCGGCCTCGGACTGCGCGCTCGGCGTGACGCACTTCGACGATCTTCGGCCAACGGCGTCGAGTGCGTTCGCGGTGTGGCGCGACGACCCCGCCGCACGACAGCGCGCGGCTTGGATCGTGCACCACACCTCGGGCGGCGGCGCGTTGGTTGTCTCGGACGGGCGCGGCAGCGAGCCCGCGGTCGCACTCGGGGCGGCGCTGAGCGTGCAGGGCATGACCGCCGCTCCGCTCGCGCCCGGTCTCCCGTCGGCGCTGTTCGTGAGCCACTCCTACAACCACACTCTGGGTCTGCTGCTTCCGTCGCCGAGCGCTCAGCCGCCGCTCACAGCGACGTACTCGCTCGCGCCGGGCGCGCACGCCTTCCTCGCGCTCGTCACGAACGACCCCTCGCAGGGATTTACGGCCAACCGTGCGCAGCCTCTCGTCGAGGACTTCGACAACGACGGCGACCTCGACCTGTGGATGCCGCTGGTGACGACTCAGGAGTCGGTGACCTATCCGGCCGAGCTGATCAACGCGTGCCTGTTGCGGCCGCGGCTCACCGACGCCAAGCGCACGGCGGACACGCTGGGTTCGCAGGTGTCCTTCGAGTTGGATTTCGAGCTTCCCCTCGAGTTGAACCCAGCCGGTCTGGATGCGCTCGAAATCGCCGTGCAGGCGGTCAACACCGCCGGAGTTCCCGTTCAGACCGTGCAGCACACGACGGTTGCGCTGAACGGCCGCTTTGCCACGGTGACGGTCGCTGTGCCGGCCACCATCGAGCCCGACGAGAGCTTCAACCGCCGCTTTGTCGCGGTGGCTCGTTTCGTCGGACCCAGCCGTGTGACGCCGTACGGCGCGTTTTCGATCACCGGCAACGTGTTCGACTGGATCGACGATTTGGCGGACCGCGGCTGCGTCACGAGCGAGACCTTCTTCTACTTCGAAACCGCACGCGCCGAAGCCAAGCACACCGCGCTGGCCACCGTTCCGGCGGCCGAGAACATCGGCGGCGTGATTCCCAAGCCTCGCCCGCCGCCGGGTGGTGGGACTCCGATCGACGGCGGAGGCACGGGCGGCGGTTAGCGACGGCGCGAGTGCGGCGCCTCAACTCGGGAGGCGCCGCACGCGTCGCAGGACAAGGAGCGCGGCGACAACGCTCGCAGCCGCGAGCAGCAACACGCTCGGTGTCATGCTCGAGCCGCGCGACGTTCCGGCGCGCGTGCCGCCCAGTCCGACAACCTGCCAAGCGCTCCAAGCCTGTGCGTCGATGCCGGAGCGCGTGGCCAGCTCGGCCCGCGCTCGCCGCGCGGCCTCAGCAACGCTGACGCCCTCGGCGAGCTCGCGGTGGAACAGCTCCGAGAAATCCAGCGCCCACGAGAGTCGAGTCGAGGCCGGAGTGGCGACGACCGTGCGAGCGCCGGCGCGAAAGAACGCGCCCGCGAGTTGTTGAGCGCCGTCTTCGCCGCGCCGCAGCTGGCTCCGCGCGCCGCCGCAGCAACTGAGCAACACGACCGGCGGCGCTGGGACTCGCGCCAGGTCGTCGCTCCAGGCCACATCGGGAGCGCCCTCGAGCACGAGCCCCGTCGGCGGTTCGCGCAGGGGATCGAACACGCCGTGCGTGAGCCACTGCACGACGAAGGGCCGTCGACCTGCCTGCGCTTCGTACGTGCGCAGATCCACGCCCTCGTCCGTCGCGGCGAACGCCGTCTCGCCCCACGGCTCGAGCAACGCCTCGAGCCTCGACTGCGGGATCTCGAGCGGTTGCGCGTCTGGGTAGCGCTCGCGCGCGCTCGCGGAGGGGTTGCGAACCGCGAGCAAGCCGGCGCCGTGGAATTCGCCGAGCGGAACGCGCGTCGCGAGCGACAGGCCGATCGGCGCCGAAGGCAAGTAGTCGAGCGCGTGCGTGACGCCGAGCGGCTGTCCGCCGCGCGGGGCGAAGAGCTCGAACGGCGCCTGCCCGAGCTGTTCGACTCCGACGAGCGTCACGCGCCGACGGGCTTGCACCCACGCGCCGAGCTCGGCGGGAAAGAACGCTTCGCAGGCGTCCGCGGCGACGTCGAGGCGCGAGCCTGCGCCGAACACTCGTTCGACGAGCGCGCGCAGCGCGAGGCGGCCCGGAAGTTCATGCAGCGTCACGCGGCGACGGTCGACCGCGAACGCCATGGAGCGTGCGGGCGCGAGCACGAACAAGACCACGCCGTGATCGTCGTCCTCGAGCAGCCGCGCTCGCAGCTCGATCAAGTCGCCCTGCGCAGCGCCGAGCTCGCGCGCCAGCGATCCGACCGACTGAGAGTCGAGAAGAGCCTGCAGGGCGAGTTCGGCGCCGCGTTCGTCGCCGTGGCGCGCGACGAGCGCGGTCGCGTAGTCGCACAGCAGCTCCAAACTGCTCGCCGAGTGCAGCCATCCGATGCCTCCCGCCGGTCGCGGCACGGCGCGCCAGCTCGCCAGCAGAGCGCGCCACTCGCGCTCGAACGCTGCGAGCGAGGCGTCGAGGGCCGCGCGGTCGAGCGGTTGTTCGGCCGCCAAGGCCAACTTCAAGCTGGTGCGCCGGATCGACGGTTCGCAGTCGCTCGTTGCGGACTCGAAGAGTTCGTCCGCGCGCGCCAGCGAGCGCTGTGCGGCCGACACGTCGCCGCTGCGCAGCTGCGCGCGGGAGATCTCGAGCCAGCCGCGCCAGCGCTCCGAGCGCGCGAGTCGGGGCGAACTCAGGAGCAGTTCCAGCGCCGCGATCGCGGCTGGAACGTCCGTTCGATGCGCGCTGGCGAGCAGCAGGCGCGCGTAGTCGCGCCGATATTCGACGAGCGTGGCGGCGGCATCGGTCAGAGGATCAGCGGCGCGCGCGGCGAGCCACGCGTCGCAGGACTCGATGGCGGCGCGGTGCTCGTCCTGCGCGACGAGCAGGCTGGCGCGCCAGATCGTGAGCGGCGCGTCGAACGCACGTGCGTCCGGCGAAGCGCCGAGCGCGCTCTGAGCCGCTTCGATCTGTTCGAGAGCGCGCGCGGCGTGATCGATGCGTCCCAGCTCGAGTTCGAGCATCAAGCGCTCACCCGCCGCGTGCACACGCAGCAGCCGCGAATACTCGTCGTCGCGTGGCTCCAGGTCCGCCCGCGCGCGTTCGATGTGCACGTCCGCGGCGGGGAATTCGTGCTTCAAGCGCGCCAGTTGCGCGAGCTCGAGCTCGATGAGCGCGCTCCACGCGCCAAGGGCCTTCCCGTCGAGAGCCCTCAGCAGCGCTTGCGCCTGGGCGCAGTTGCCGTCCGTAAAGGTGCGTTGCGCCAAGTCGAGGCGCAGTTCGGCTTCGAGCTCCGCGAGCCCGGCGCGGCTGGCCGCGGCGATGGCGAGCAGCTCGGCCGCCTGGTCTTCGCGCGGAGCGGCGCGCAGCGGCTTCAACCAAGCTCGCAGTTGCTCGGGAGTCACACGGGCCTGTTCCAGAGCAGTCTCGAGCGCACTCACGCGCGCCGCGAGCGGCGCCGTGGCGTCATGGGTTGCGCGTGCGCGCCACGCGTCGAGCCCGTCCGCTTGCGCTGCGACCGACGCCGTGGCCAAGACTGCCCAAGCGCTCAGCTGGAGCAGCGCGTCGAGGACGTGTCGGTTCACTTGCGTGGGAGAGCGTAGCGCGCGAGAGCGCGTGGCTGCGTGGCCTGGGGCGGCGCCTGGAGTGCGTCGAAGCCGGGCGCAACGGCGCCGAGGATGGCTCGGCGCCGGACGCGCTGCTCGGCCCCGCGCCGTCGCCACGTGCTACCAGCCCGCTCGAGAGCTCCTTCGCCGCGCCGTGACGCGCCGGATTCGCGCTGTGCGCCGCGCCCAGCGAATCCCGATTCGAGTCGACACATCCCGACCCTCGCGCGCACACGACGTGCCTCTTCCTCCGTCGGCTACGGCTCGACCCGCAGCTCGGCGCGCGACTCGAAGTTGCCCGAAGCGTCGTAGGCGGTCACCTGCCAACGGAAGTGCTGTGGAATTCGCGCGATCTCGGCGGGTTGTGGCGACCAAGGCGAGGCGGCGAGCCGACCGGAGCGCAGCAACGGCGCGCCCTGCGTGTCGAACACTTCGACCACGAACCAGCCGCCGTCGTCGGGCGCCTCGAAACGAAACCTGTCGCGCGCGTCCGTCGCTTCCGCGGGTGCGAGTAGACGCAGCGTGGCGCCGAGTTCGGGGTCGGATCCGAGCGGATCGGGTTCACGCGCCCAGCGCAGGCCGAGCCCGACGGCGAGCGCGATCCCCGCCGCTGCGAGCCAGCGCGGCCACACGCGCGGGCGGCTTTTCTGGCCAGCCATGGCGCGCTGGAGCATCGCGTCGAGGCGCGCCTCGCCGGGAGCGCCTTCTCCGCTGGAACGCGGCGCCATGTCGTGCCGAAGCTCGCCGAGAACACGCGCTGCGGAGGCCTCGGCGGCCTGCAGCTGGTCCCAGAGCTCCGCGCACCGCGCGCAGGCGCTCAGGCGCTGCGCGACGGCGGGCGTGCGGGCGCCGCCTTCGGACGCCCACAACTCCTCGAGCGCGGACTCGTGCGCCGCGTCGTGCGCGGAAGGTCGCCGCGAATTCACAGGGCTTCTCCTCGGCGGTCGCTCCGCCGCGCGAGTCGCTCGCGCAGCGCGGAGATCGCGCGGTAGTACCACGTCTTGGCGGTGCCGGGCGGCACTCCCAGGCGCACGCCGATCTCGTCGAAGGATGCCTCGTCGAGGTGGCGCATGCGGACGACGCGCGCGCGCTCCGGCGTCAACTCGTCGAGTGCTTGGGTCAGCGATTCCGACTCCGCGGCGAGATCCTCCTCGGCCGCCAACAGCTGGTCCGGATCGACGTCGCGGTCCCGGGGCAGCCAGGCGCCGCGGTTGCGCCGCTCGCGTAGCGCGTTGGAAAGCGTGCGGACCGCGATCGGGTACATCCAGGTGTCCAACGCGGCATGCCCCCGGAAGCGGGGGAGGTGCTCCCAGATCTTTGTGACAGTGTCCTGCAAGACGTCTTCCAGTTCGTGATCGCGCAAGGGGGCGCCAAGTCGGCGGTTGCGCGCATCGAGCACCCGGGCCACGACACGCAGCCGTGCCGCGAACTCCAAACGCGCTCGAGCCTCGCCCTTCAACACTGCGCTCACGAGCGCTGCGTCATCGGCGAGGTTCGCGTCCGCCGAACCCGTCTCACGCTTAGGACCCGCCACAGCGTCCCGCAGTCTCACTGCTCTGACCAGAATTTGCGCGATTTCGCACGGACCGGCGGTCGCGGGCCGGGCGCGTTGTGGGGGTAGGGGGCGGGCTAGGCACTCTGCTGCGCGGAAGGACCCCGGCGAGGGTACGGAGCCCGGCACGCTCCCACCACATTCGCGCCGAAGGCACGGCGTTGACGACGGTCACGCGCGAGTGTGGTGGGAGCGTGCCGGGCTCCGTACGACCGGCGCGTCGAAGTAGCGGCCCGGCGAGCGGCCGAGCGCGCGCGTGAACATCGCGACGAAGGCGCTCGGGCTGCGGTAGCCGACGCGCGCGGCGACGGCCGTGACGGCGAGGCCTTCGCCGAGCAGGCGCAGGGCGCCGAGCAGGCGGGCTTGCTGGCGCCAGCGCCCGAAGGGGAGGCCCGTCTCGGCGCGGAACAGGCGTTCGAGCGTGCGGGCGCTCGCGCCGCTGCCGGCGGCGAGCTCGTCGAGCGTGTCCGCCTGCGAGGCCCGCGCGAGCACGCGTTCCGCGACGCGCCGGGCGCGTGGATCGCGCGGGAGCGGCACGGACAGCGGGGCCTGGTCGAGCGTCTTGAGCTGGTCGATCAGCACGGCCAGCAGGTGGGTGTGCTCGGGGCGATCGAACTCCAGCGGGCCCGCGGCGACGATGTGGAGCACGAGCTCGCGCACGAGCGGCGTGATGTGCACGACGGCGCAGCCGGCGGCCAGGGCGGGCGCGACGCGCGGGTGGAGGTAGAGCGTGCGCAGCGCGGTCTCGCCGGTCGTGTCGAGCTGGTGCCGGGTGTCCGCCGGAACCCAGACGGCGCGCTGCGGCGGAACCACCCAGGCGCCCGCCGCCGTGGTGACCGTGAGCACGCCCGACGCGGCGTAGACGAGCTGCGGCCAGTCGTGGCTGTGCGGCGGCTGGTGGAAGCCGCTCGGGTACGTCAGGGCGAGCGTGCGCACGCTCAGGCCCGGCTCGGCGGCGTCGGAGCCTGCGTGGCGCTTTCGCGACATAGCTTGGCATTCTAGCGAGTAGACGACGCAAGGCAGGCCCTTACTGTGAGCTCGTCTCGATTCGCGCCCGCGCCGTGCGGGCCGTTCGAGCACCCCGCAGACCGCGCCGCCACGGTGCGGAGCCAGAACCAAGTCCCACACCCGCGCGCGATCGGCTGCGCGCCGCCGCGGGCGGGTGACGGACCCGATCCTGGCGCCGTGCGGCATCCCGTCGCGTTTCCGTCCACGCCCCGCCACCTCGAACCAGCCATGCCCAACCCCCTCTCGCATTTCGCCATCCACGCCGACGACGTCGAGCGCGCCAAGCGCTTCTACTCCCAGGTCTTCGGCTGGTCCTTCCAGGCCTGGGGCCCGCCCGGCTTCTGGCTGATCTCCACCGGCCAACCCGGAATCAGCGGCGCACTCCAGTCGCGCCGGGAGCCTCTCTCAGGCGCCGGAGTCCGCGGCTTCGAATGCACCTTCGCCGTCGAGGACGTCGCTCGCACGCAGGCGGCGATCGTGGAGCACGGCGGCGCCATCACGCACCCGGCCTTCCGCATCGACGGCGTCGGGACGGTGCTCTCGTTCCGCGACACCGAAGGCAACGCGGTGTGCGCCATGCAGTACCTGCCGGGCGTCCGCGAGGCGCGCGCCTGACGACCGCCGCCCGAAAGCAAGCGACGCCGCGCAGGGCGGCGTCGCGACGTGGATCAGCTCACGCCGATCGAACTCACGGAGTCCACTCGACCATCAGCGCGTCGCTGAGGTTGGTGACTTCCGCCGAACAGAAGTTGCCCGTGTCGCGGTACCAGGTCTGGTAGTAGTAGAAGCCGCCCATGGTCGGCACGCTGCCCTGCCACGAGATGGGCAGTTGGCCGGGCGGCGGGAAGCTGAGCGCGCCAGCGGCGCTCGCGGAGGCGGGCGCGAAGCGGATCGTCGTGCCGCCGACGCAGCGCACGCCGTCGCCCAGCGAGAAGCCGAAGCCGAAGTTCAGCGTGCTCGTGCCCTGGAACACGAGCGCCGTCGCGTTCGGCTTGAGCCCGCTGATGTCGAAGCGCAGCTGATCGTTCGTCGTGCTCGACGCGTTGACCGCCGCCATGTGCGCGCCGCTCGCGAAGCTCGAGTTCGCGCAGCCGCCCACGCCGGGTCCGAAGTTGCACTGGCAGGTGACTTCGTTGCGCGTGCAGAAATTCGCGATCACGCCGCCGTAGGAACCCACGACCAGGGCTGCGAACACGTCGTCGGTCGGCCCCGCGGTGCTGGGTTCGATGCCGCGGTTGTAGATCACCGTGTAGTCCGCCAGGGCTTGCGCGGGATTGCTGCTCTCGGCGGAGGCGACCTGCGGCTCGCCTTCATCGGAGCTGGTCGTGGCGAGCGCCATGCGGTGCTGGCGCACGGAGATGCCGCTCGAGATCCACTGCGCTTCGCTGGCGTACACGTCCCAGCCGGCCCAACCGACGCCGGGCACGTTGCCGACGAACTCGCGGAACCCGATCAGGAAATGCGCGCCGTCGCTGTCGATCGACGGATCGCGCTGGTCGTTGAAGAGATACGCCCCGTTCGCGCCGCTCAGGTTGTAGGAGGTCGAGACCGTCGTTCCGCTGAGAGCGTAGAGCTGGATGTCGTTGTCGCTGGTGAAGTCGCGCTCACAGGCCACCATGTAGTTGTCGACGCCCGAAATCGAGCTCGACACCGAAGGCCGACGCTCGGGCTGCGAAACGTTGGTGATCTGGAAGCTCGTCGCCACCGCAGCGCCGGACCACGACACGCGCGCTCCGCGGATCTTGGTCGGAATCCCGCTCTGATCGCGCTGCCACACAATGTTCCACGTCGCGGTGTTGTTCGACTTGGAGATCGCGGGGAACGCGTCGAGCGTGCCGCCGGAGTTGTCGATCAAGAGCGTGCCGATCGTGTTGCTCGAGACACCGGCGGTGTCGATCAGCCGCGCGTGGATGTCGCCTTCCGTTGCGCTCGTGTTGCGCTGGTAGACGATGCAGAAGTAGCTCGGAAGGAACCCGTACGGATCGCCACCGACATCGACGTTGGTCTGCTCACCGATCTCCGGTCCGCCGATCATCGACGGCGCCGGCGGAGCGACGCTGTCGTAGATCTTGCGCACCTGGCCCCAGATCTTGCGGAAGCCCGGTTGGCCGACTTGCGCGGCGATGAGGAACTTGTCCGTCGCGCCGTTGTGGGCCACGCGCGGTCGCACCCAGTGCGCGCCGGTGAAGTCCGTCCACAGGAACGAGCCGCCCCACACGTTGCCGAAGCGGTCCGTGGCGTAGCTGCCGACGTCGTAGTCGTTCGCCGAGAACACGACGTTGTAGACATGCAGCACTCCGCCGCCCGAGAGGTCGTACGACGTGTCCGCGCTGAACGCCGTCGTGTTGCTCACATCGACGCCGAAGATCGAAAGCACCGGGTCGATCGTCAGCGGCAGCGCGGCGCGCGCCGCGAAACGCTCGGGGACGACGATCTCGATCCGATCGCCGACCAAGGTGCTCTCGAGCGCGAGCGTTTCGCCGCGCGCGTCGATCGCGGTGGCGCGGCCGTAGTGCACGTGGCCCCACTCGTTCGCGAAGCGGAAACCGTCGCCGCCCGTCGAGCCCTCGAGCTCGCTCGTGACCTGCAGGCGCAGCTTCAAATCGCCGACACCCGGGAGGCTCTCGAGCACGAAGCGTTGCTCGAGCTGTTCGGTGGCGAGCAGGTACTGCTCGTCGACGGCGCCGCGGTCGATCGTGACGGTGTCGTCGCGGCGGGACACGGCGCCCTGCGGCGCGAACGCGAGCTCAGCGCTTCCCGCGCTCACGCTCTCGAGTTCGAAGCGCAGATCGAAGTTGCGCGGCGCGCGCGGCGAGAAGTACGGAATCACCGTCGCGCTTTGTGCGTCGAAGCGCGCCTTGTACGTGCGGCCGCGCGCCCACAGCGCGCCGTCGGCGCCGTCCTGGTAGCGCACGACGCTGAAGTCGAGGCCCTTCACTGCCGAGGTCGGCAGCGTTCGCACGTCGTGGTTCGCGCCATCCGACGTCGCGTTGGTCGTCGCGGTGCGCGTGGCGGCTGCACTCGGCGCCACGCTGTCGGGCGTGGTCCACACATCCGGCGCCGGCGCCGCGTGCGGCGGCTCGACGCGCGGTTGAACTTGAGCGGCGGCGAGCGCGCTGCACGCGCTCACGGCCAGGGACGTGAGAAGGAACGACGGCGTCTTCATGGGGCAACCTGCGGACTTGGACCGGAGCGCGCGATCCACGACCGCGCCACCCACCAACACGCAGTCGGTTGCCCTGGGAGATCAGGAAAACGCGGAAAAACGCCCGCCGAGCGTCAGTTCACGGCGTGAGCGTGACCTTCACGCCCTCGAGCGCGAGCTCGAACAGACGGTCGATGTCGGGCTGCAGCATGCGGATGCAGCCATTCGATGCTCCGCGTTCGATCCAGTCCGGCGCCGGAGCGCCGGTGTAGCCGTGAAGGCCGATTCCGGTGCGTCCGCCGAGCGGCGCGGAGTCGAGCGCGATCCAGTAACCGCCGAGCACGTTCTCGGGGTGGCCGTGCGGAAACACCTCGCGCGTCTTGGGGTGCGTCCACTGCGGCTCGCGCACGCGGCTCGTCACGCTGGTCACGCCCGACGGCGTGGGCGACTCCGCGGCGCCGACGCCGACCGGCACGTACATCGCGAGCAGCCACTCGCCGCTGGGAACCTGGAGCCACACCGACACGCGGAAGCGCTGCTTGTCGACGATCACCTGCGGTGTGCGCTGCGAGAGGTCCAGCAGCTTGAGCTCCTTGCCCGCGCCGATGCGCCGCTCGTCAAAGCCCGCGTTCCAGTACTTGAACAGTCCCGCGCCGAAGCGGTGGCGTTTGGCGATGGCGCCGGGGAGCTCGCCGCTCGCCACTTTGTGTTGGATGAATCCAAGTCGCTCCTGGCCGGGGAGCGCTTCGGGCGAGAAGAACGCGCGCCGCGCGAAGGGCTCGAGCCGATCCGCGAGCGCGTGACCAGCGGCGGCGTCGACGGTCGGGATGTGCGCGCTGACTTCGAAGATGAGCGGCACCACTTGCGCCGGGTCGCGCTCCGCTGCGGCGAAACGCGCCTCGAGCGGGGAGATTTGGACAGCGCTCGGCGCCGCTTCTTGGGCGAGCGACGCGGGCGCGGTGACGAGCGTGAATCCGAGTGTGGTGACGAGCACGATGACGAGGCGCAGCAGCATCTGCGCAAGGTAGCGCGCGCCGCGGCCCGACTGTAGTCGCGTGCGGCGCGGCTCAGCTCGACCGAGCGCGGCGCGTCGTCGCGACGAACGTGGACTGCTCCGCCCACGCCGCCCGAGCGGCACCTTGGTGGGCGCTCGGCGCTGGCGCCGCTGGTCTCTTGCCGTTGCCCGCAGCTCGGCGTGGCTCAGCGCAACTCGTCGACGCGCGTCAGCGTCAGCGCGTCGTCGCGACGAACGTGGACTGCTCCGCCCACGCCGCCCGAGTTGCACCTTGGTGGGCGCTCGGCGCTGGTGCCGCTGGTCTCTTGCCGTTGCCCGGAGCTCGGCGCGGCTCAGCGCAACTCGTCGACGCGCGTCAGCGTCAGCGCGTCATCGCGCCAACGCGCTCGCCCCGCGGCCGCGCGCAACTCGAGTACAAGCACGCGCTCGGCGAGCTCCTCGTGCACCTCGAACTCGAAGCGCTGCGTGTGCGTTCCGTCGCCGAGGGCGGCGTTCTCGCGCGCCGCGCCCGAAATCCGCACGCCCGCGCCGACACCCGGCGGATCCTCGTCGTCGAGCGCGCGCACGCCGGCGGTCTCGACCAGCGCCTCGAAGCGGTAGCGGCCGCGCGGCAGCACGACCTTCTGGCGCCAACCGGCCACGCAGCGGCCGCTCTCGCCCGCTGCAACCTGGCGTACCACGCCGCTCTCTTCGTCGACGTACTCGAAGGCCGCGTCGTCCACTTCGGAGTGCTCCTCCCAGCCGTCGAGCCGCGCTGCGACTCCCAGTTCGAAGGACTCGCGCTCGCCTTCGCCTTCTTCCAACTGGCGCGCGACGTGTTCCGCGCGTTCGAGCGCGATGGCGCGCAACTCCGCGAAGCCTTCCGCTTGCGCGCGCGCGAACTCCGCGCCGCACAGCTGCGCCGCGGGAGCGACGCGAGCTTGCGCGTGGTCGAGCTTCGCGGCGAGCACCTCGGGTTCGAACAGCTCGAGCAGCGCTGTCAGTTCGTCGCGGTACGCGGCGCGCCACGGCGGGTTGTGCATCACGCTCGCGCCGACGAGCGAACGCGGGAACTCCCACACCCACGCGTCGGCGGCTTGCAGGACTTGGTCCGTGCCGTGCAGGACGAAACGCGCCTTGCCGCCCGGCGGAAAGTAGATGCGGTAGTTGTTGCTGTTCAGCGCGTAGCCGTCCCAATGCCCGAGCAGGAGCTCGAGCGCCGTGAAACGGACGTACGCGGGCACGTCGAGGAGCTCGTCGAGCTGCCGCCAGCGTTCGCCGAGATCGGGCTCGTCGAACACCGCCGCGAGCGCGCTCAGATCGGCGCGCGTCAACTTGCCGCGGCCTTCGTCGCGCTCGAGCGGCGCGTCGATGTCCTCGAGGAAACCGCCCTCGTACAGGTTGCCGAGCGGATTGGAGAAGTTGCGGCCCAGGAAGCGCAAGTCGAGCGCTTCTTTGAGCACGTACACGCCCATGTCGCGCGTGCCGAGCCACAGCCGCGCGTGCGTGACGCGCGCCGCTGGCTCGTCGGCTTCCGCGCAGATCTCCGCCGCGAGCCACTCGCGCAGGAGCGATGGATCCTGCGCCGCATTGTTGAGGTGGAAGCGCGCGAGTCCGTGGTAACGCTCATTCGCGCCATCGCGGTCCATGCGCACGGTCAACGCCGGTCGCTCGTCGAACTCCTGATAGCTGCCGGCCGCGCCCTTGAGCTTCAACGCCGCGCGCCGCGAGACGCGCACGCCGTCCTCGAGCAGCTCGCAGGGCACGTACTCGCGCGGCGCCTCGCGCAGCCGCTGTGCGTCCTTGCGGTCGATCACGATGCGCAGCTCGCGCACGCGCGGGCTCTCGAACAGAGCGCGGCTCGCGTCCGAGGTTTGCGGCGTCAGCGCGCAGGCAACGGTCCATGTGGCGAGGAGCATGCGGACGATCTGGTTGTACTGTGCCAGAGCAATTTGTCCCACGCCTCCGGCGCGCAACGCGCGCCGGAGGCGTGGGACAAATTGCTCTGGCACAGTACAACCAGACGCTCAGCGACCGGTCCGTGCAGCCGCGTCCAGGCCATAGCCCGGCTCGCGCGCGAGCACGAACACCCGGCCGCCGTAGCCCGAACCAACAAGTTCGTCCGTTGCGTTGCGCTGGTCGAGTTCACCCACGCCGAGCCAGTGGCCCTTGTCGCGGTCGGTGAAGATCGTCTCCGCACTCCACGCGCCGTTCTCGAGGCGCGAGAGCAGCACTACGTCGCCGCTGTAGCCGAACAGTGCGAGCTCTTCGCTCGGAGCCGGCGCGCTGAAGCGGCCGGACACGATGCCGCGCAGTCCCTGCGGGCCGACGAAGATGCGCTCGGTGCGCCACTGCGCGTTCACGCGTTCGCAGCGCCACACCACGCCATCGTCGCTGGCCGCGTAGAGCACGCCGCTCGCGCTCGCTGCGACACGGCCCAGTCCGCCTTCGACGCGCAGCGCCACTTCGCCGGGTTGCTCGAGCGCGTCGAGCCGACGCACTTCGAGCGTGCCCTCGCGCGAAACGAGCGCCAGCTCGCCGCCCGCGAGTTTCACGGCGTCGCGCACACGTCCGCCGGTCGCCGCAACCTTGCGCGCCTCGAAGCGTGTTCCTTCGCTGGGTGCGCGCAGGCGCCACAGCGCGCCCGGGCTCGTGAAGGCGAGGAGCTCGCCTTCGAGCGCGACGACGGTGTGCACCTCCGCGCCTTCGAGCTCGGCGATCACGTTCGCGTCGAGCACGCCCTCGGGCTGCGGACTGATCTGCCACACACGCCCGCTCGCCGCACCGACGTACAACTCGCGGCCCGGCTTGCGCGCGTCGACGTCGCCGTGCGTCAGTCCGCCGAACCACGTCGTGTCGTGCGCGGCGAGATGGTCGGTCCACCTGCCGGCGTACTGCACGAGCACGTGGCACTTGCCCGTGTCGTCGAGCGCGACCACCTCGTTGCCGCCGTAGCGCTCGAACACGTCGAGCACTTTCGTGGTCCAGATGCCGGTCGAACCGAGATCGAGCGCGAGCGTCGCGCTCCAACCAGGCGCGACGGCGAGTTGCGGCGCGACGACCGCGGTGGACGCGGGCGTTGCAGGGCTTCGGGCAGACTTGGCGCGTGGCGCGTGGCACGCGGTGACGAGGGCGCTGAGGACGACGGCCGCGGAGAGACAGGCTGCGTGGCGGTGGAGCATGGTTGTACTGTGCCAGAGCAATTTGTTTCACGCATCCGGCGCGCCTCGCGCGCCGGATGCGTGAAACAAATTGCTCTGGCACAGTACAGCGATCCGCGTCAGTTGCCGTTTGGCGCTTCGCGGTACGGCGCCACGACAGGCGTTGTCTCGCCGCAATTAAGGCGCTTCGTAGCGCGCGTCGCGCGACCCGCGGCGCGCCGAGGAAATCTGCAGGTACGCATGCGGCAGCGCCTGCAGCGCGGCGCTCAAGCTGCGCGCGGCGCGTGCGATCTGCAGGTTGCGCCGTGCGGCGGCGACTACGGCGCGCCGGAACTCCCCCGCACTCTCGAACGCGTGCTCATCGCACACGCGGCGGCGCAAGGCGTAGGTCTGCTCGACGCGGCGCGTGAGCTCGGTGAAGGTCAGATCGTGCGAGTGTTCGACGACCGAACGGCCCGCGTAGCCGAGCCTCCAGCCCGCGAGCAGCGCGGAGCGCGCCCAGAGCAGGTCCTCGCCGAACGGCGTGCGCGGAAACGGAACGCGCTCGACGGCGCTGCGGCGCACCGCGCTCGACACGTCGTCGAAGCCTAGCCGCGCGAGCCGCTGCGCGGGCGACAACCCAGCCCACTGCGCCGCTTCCAGCGGCTCGAGAAAACGCTCGTCGGGCCCTTCGAAGTGCGCCGCGAGGTTGGCGCGCTGGAACGGATGGCAGTCCGGCCGCGGAATCTGCTTCGACCAAGTTCCCGCGACGCGCTCATCCGCGAAGGGCGCGAGCAGCTCCTCGAGCCAGTGCTCGTTCGCCGGTCGTGCGTCCTGCGTGAGCAGCACCACGAACTCCGTCGTGCTGCTCGCGATCGCCGCGCCGCGCGTCGCGCCGTGGTCGAAGTCACGCTGCGCGATGCGCTCGACCGCGACCTTGTGGTGCGCGAGGCGCTCGAGCGTGCCGTCGCTCGAGCCCGAATCCGTGGCGCGCACAATGAGCTCGCGCGAGGTGCGCTGGCCGCGGACGGCCTCGAGCACCTCGTCGAGTCGGGGACCGGCGTTCCAGGTCGGCAGGAACACCGTCACGGCAGCGCGCTCGCGCGTCATCCGCCGCACGATAGCGCGCGCTTCAGCCGAACGAGACCGTCGCGTTGCGCTCGTCGCTCGCCACGTCGATGCGCCCGCCCAGCCATTCGCGCACCAACTCGATGTTGGTCGTCGCATGCAGCGAGAGCGGCAGCGCACGGAAGCGCCCGCTGCCGGCGAGCGCGAAGGGCAGTACGAGTTGATCCGCGAGGTGTTCGCCGACCGGCGCCTCGTGCTCCAGGTAGGTCCGCGCCGCGGCGCAGGCTTCCTTGGCGACGAACTCGCTGGCGCGATCGCGTTCGCCGAAGGCGCTGACGAGCTCGCGCACGTGCTCGAAGCCGAGCTCGATCGAGAGCACGTTGCCCGGGCCCGGGCCCGGCACACGCGCTTCCTCGAGTTGCCCGGGACCCCAGCCGAACTCGCGCCGCACGATCGCGAGCTCGCGCGCCGCGACCACGGGCGGCAGGTTCGCCACGAGACAGCGGGCGCGGTGGAGCGTGCGCTCGCCGCGTTCGGTGAGTTCGATGGGCCGGAGCGGCGCGGGCGTGATCGTGGCGCGCAACAGGCCGCCCCCGGCGGGGAAGAACCCGTAGCGCACGATCTCGAGCTCGACGCGCGGCCCCATGCGCGCGAGCACGGGCAGGAACACGTCGCGCACGAAGTCCGCGGGCGGCGCGAGCGGATTGTGCGTGCCGCCTTCGATCTCGACCGTCGACGGCGCGTTCGCGCTCCACAGCGCCGGCAAGATGGTCTGGAGCACGAGGCTCGCGCTTCCAGCTGAGCCCACGGCGAAGCGATGGAGTCCGGTTTGGATTGCGCCGGGCTCGAACACGAGTTCGCTCGAGCCGAGCACGGCGCCGCTGACGCGCGCAGATCCCACGCGTTGCGCCGCGAGCACTGCCGCGAGGTGCTGGCGCTTGAGGCCGGGCTTGGGCCGGCCCGCGCGGATGGAATGGATGCGAAAGGGCTGACCCGTGACCAGCGCGAGCGACAGCGCGCTGCGCAGGATCTGGCCGCCGCCTTCGCCGCGGGAACCGTCGAGGCTGTGCATGGGAGTGCTGGAGTGCGCGTGGTGAGCAGGGGGGGCGGCGAAAGACCTAGAAGCTCGTCGAGAACGTTCGTTGGCGCACAACCCGTCCGGAGCGCGCCGCCGAGCGTTGCGCGGCGACGGGGCTTGCCTCGCGCTGAATCCACAGATGCAGCGCGAGGCTCGTCCGAAACTCCGACGCAACCGGACCAGTTCCGCGCTCGGAGCAACTCCTCAACGGACTGTCACGTGAACGAGCGCCGTGGAAGAAAGACGGCTGAGGAATCAGCCCTTCACGCACACGACTTGGCGCAGCGTGTGCACGACGTCGACCAGGTCCTTCTGCGCTTCCATCACCGCGTCGATCGGCTTGTAGGCCGCGGGCGTCTCGTCGATCACGTCGGAGTCCTTGCGGCACTCGACGTGCGACGTCGCGCGGCGGTGGTCGTCGATCGAGAACATCGAGCGCGCCGCCGTGCGCGAGTGCGCGCGACCCGCGCCGTGGCTGCACGATTCGAAGCTCTCGGGGTTGCCCTTGCCGCGCACGATGAACGAGCGCGCGCCCATCGAACCGGGAATGATGCCCAGCTCGCCTGCGCCCGCGCGCACCGCGCCCTTGCGGGTCACGAACACGTCCTCGCCGTAGTGACGTTCACGCTGCACGTAGTTGTGGTGGCAGTTCACCGCCACGATTCCGTGCTGAAAACGCGGCAAACCCGGCAAGTCGCGCACGGCTTCGATCACGGCCTGCATCATCAGCTCGCGGTTTACCTGCGCGAAGCGCTGGGCCCACGAGACCGCCTCGACGTAGTCGACGAAGTGCTCTGCCCCTTCCTCGAAGTACGCCAAGTCACGATGGGGCAGGCTCGCCATGTGGCGCTCCATGTCCTTCTTGGCGAGCTCGATGAAGTACGAGCCGATCTTGTTGCCGATGCCGCGCGAGCCGGAGTGCAGCAGGAACCACACACGGTCCGCTTCGTCGAGGCAGACCTCGATGAAGTGGTTGCCGCCGCCGAGCGTGCCGAGCTGGTTGAACGTGTTGGCGTTCTTGATCGCGCGGTGCTTGCTCACGATGTCGGCGTGGCCGCCTTCGAGTTCGCTCCAGGCGCGCTCGACACGCGCGGGCGCGTCGTGCCACGAGCCCTTGTCGCGTCCGCCGCGGTTCTTCGACATGCCGTGCGGCACGGCGCGTTCGATCTCGAAGCGCATCTGCTTCAAATCGTCGGGCAGATCGTTCGCCGTGAGCGTGGTCTGCGTCGCCATCATGCCGCAGCCGATGTCGACGCCGACCGCGGCCGGGATGATCGCCTTGTGCGTGGGGATCACGCTGCCGACCGTGGCGCCGATGCCGAAGTGCACGTCGGGCATCGCCGCGACCCACTTGTGGATGAACGGCAGGCGCGCGACGTTCGCGAGCTGCTGGCGCGAGCCCTCGTCGAAGGGCACGCCGCGCACCCAGGCCTTGATCGGCGCCGCGCCTTCGTGCTGAAGCAGGACGTAGTTCGATTCGGATTCGGAGTGCATGGTCGAGGTGCGCGCGTGGGCGAACGGTGAAAGGTACGGGCGGAGTGCGACGTGGCCGCCCCACGGATCCGATCCCGAGCGGGATCCGTGAGCCGAGAGCGAGTTGCTCCCGTGCCGCCGCGGTCCGCGCGCGCCCCGTTCCGTCGGCCCCGCGAGCGGGGCACGCCGTGGATCGGACGCGTGTGGACGGCGGAGCTAATGCACGGACGGCGCCAGACCCCGGAATCGGCCCAGCGCCGCGAGCTCAAATGTGGTGTTTCCAGTGACTTACGGCGCAATTTGCGGCGGCGGTGGGCGTTCGAGCGCACCGCGCCGCCGGGCGGAGAGATATCCCTGCGGATAAAGTACTAGGCCAATGGATAGCAAGCGCCCGACCGTCGTGCTCGGCTTCCTGGGCGTCAAGCTCGACGACAGTCGGCGCGACGCCAAACGCTGGGATCACTGGCGACCGAGCGTCGACCTGTGCCGACACGACGACCTCGTCGTGCAGCGCTTCGAGTTGCTCGCCGACTCCAAGCACAACTCGCTCGCGCGCCAAGTGGCGGCGGACATCGCCACGGTCTCGCCGGAGACCACGGTCGAGTTGCGCGCGCTCGACCTCGTCGACCCGTGGGACTTCGAAGAGGTCTTCGGCGCGCTGCTCGACTTCGCGCGCGCCTACCCGTTCGCGCCCGAGCGCGAGGACTACCTCGTGCACATGACCACGGGCACGCACGTCGCGCAGATCTGTTTGTTCCTGCTCGTCGAAGCGGGCTACATCCCCGCGCGGCTCGTGCAGGTCGGGCCGCCGGCGCGCATGAATTCGAGCGCGCTCGGCACGTACTCGGTCATCGACCTCGACTTGTCGCGCTACGACAAGCTCGCGGCGCGCTTCCGGCGCGAGCGCGACGAGCACGCGCACTCGCTCAAGAGCGGCATCGCGACGCGCAACACGGCCTTCAACGCGCTGATCGAGCGCATCGAGCGCGTGGCGCTCGACTCGGACGCTCCGGTGCTGCTGATGGGCCCGACCGGCGCCGGCAAGAGCCAGCTTGCGCGCCGGGTCTACGAGCTGCGCCACGAACGCCGCGCGCTCGCCGGCCCGTTCGTCGAGGTCAACTGCGCCACGCTCCGCGGCGAAACGGCGATGTCCGCGCTCTTCGGCCACAAGAAGGGCGCGTTCACCGGCGCGGCGAGCGATCGGCCGGGCCTCTTGCGCAGCGCCGACGGCGGCGTGCTGTTCCTCGACGAGATCGGCGAGCTCGGCCTCGACGAGCAAGCCATGTTGCTGCGCGCGCTCGAAGAAGGCCGCTTCCTGCCCGTCGGCGCCGACAGCGAAGCAACGAGCCGTTTTCAGCTCATCGCCGGCACCAATCGCGATCTGCGCGCTGCGGTGCGCGAAGGGCGCTTCCGCGACGACTTGCTCGCGCGCATCGACCTGTGGACGTTCCGCCTGCCGGGACTCGCGCAGCGCGTCGAAGACATCGAACCCAACCTCGATTACGAGCTCCAGCAGTGGGAGCGCCGCCGCGGCCAGCGCGTCAGCTTCAGCCGCGAAGCGCGCGAACGTTTCCTCGCCTTCGCGACCTCGCCGCAGGCGCGCTGGCCGGGCAATTTTCGCGATTTCAACGCGGCGTTGACGCGTTTGGCGACGCTCGCGCACGGTGGACGCATCGACACGGCGCTCGTCGACGAGGAGATCGAGCGCCTGCGCGAGGCGTGGGGCGAAGCGCAGCGGGACTCGAGCGTCGACGCACTGGAGGAGTTGCTCGGGCCCGCCGGCGTGGCCGCGCTCGACCGCTTCGACCGCGTGCAGCTCGCCGACGTCGTGAGCGTGTGCCGCGCCGCGCGCTCGCTTTCCGAGGCCGGACGCGAGCTCTTCGCCGCCTCGCGCGCGCGAAAGTCGTCGAGCAACGACGCCGACCGGCTGCGCAAGTACCTGGCGCGCTTCGGGCTCGAGTTCGAGCGCGTGCGCAGCGGCTCAACGCCGCGCTGAGTCGGGCAGAGGCTCGAGCGCCCAGCTCGGCGCGCTGAGCTTGAAACGCCCGAGTTTCACGCTGCTTCCGCGCTTGTGCGGCGCCAGCGGCGTGCGCAACGCGTCGAGCGGCACGCTGAACTTTCGTGCGCCGAACCAGCGCGCGACCCGCATCGGCTCGAAGTGCACGTGCTGCTCGTCGCGCGCGATGGTGAAGCTGCCGCCGAAGTTCAGCACTCCGACCGCGATGCCCTGGAAGTTGCGTGTCTGGGCCCCGGTCCCGTGCGTGCGCGGCGGAAAGTGGCGCGCCAGGTCGTTGAACACGCTCGCGGACCACTGTCGCAGGCCGAACAACAGCAGCGCGTCCACCGCGACGACGGCCGTGACCAGGAGGATGACTTCGGTGGTCGTCACGCTAAGCCCTCGACTTCAGCGTCGCCCAGTCGAGCGGTGCGACTTGCCCCGAGAGCTCGAAGTAGCGCTGCAACACGAGCAGCGACACCAGCTCCTCTTGGGCCTCGTCGCGGAACGGCGCGACGAAGGCGTGTGCGTTGGCGAGGATGCGCTGCGCTTCGGCGGGGTGCGCGTTGTAGTGCTCGATCTTCTCCGCGAGGTCGGAGAAGTCGTCGGCCAGCTCGACGTAGTGCTCGCCGGGGCGCAGCCACGACTCGAGGAACCAAGTCTCGAAGCGCGGACGGCGCATGAAGCACAGCGAATTCGACGACAGGATCCACTTGAGGTTGGTGGCGACGTCGTGGCCTTCGATCGAGAGCACGAAACGGTGCTCGAGCTGCTCGTCGATGCCCAGGAAGGGCTTCACGAACTGCGGCGTGCGCGGACTGTGGTGCGCTTCGCCTACGTCGCACAGCGGATGCTGGAACCAGCGCTCGAGGAACTCGCGTCGGTGGGGGCGATTGACGCGCCCGCGCCACACCAGCGTCGGGCGCTTGCCCTCGAACGTGCGCCGGTCGTCCGCGAAGGTGAAGTGCCGGACGCGGTTGAGCTTGAGCAGCACGCTGTTCGTGTCGCCGCCGATCGCACGCGCCTTGACCAGCGTCGGGATCGCGGGCGGGTCCGTTTCGTCGCCGAAGCGGTACGCCGCGCGCAGATGCGGCGGGAAGTAGCGCAGCAGCTCGAGCAGGTCGTGGTGGTAGTTGCGTTGGCTGCGCGCGCTCCACAGCCGGAGCGGTTGGACCTCGGGCGGCAGCTCGAACGGCTCGCGCCGGAGCAGGTAGTGCTCGACGCGCGCGAGCAGCAGCGCGCGTCCCGCCTGGTCGAGCTGTTCCAGTCGCTCGAGCCCGGCGCGCCGGCGGCCGTTCCAGTAGCTGCGCGGCAGCGCCAGTCGGGCGACGCGGCCCAGGAAGTAAGCCAGGCGCAGGTTCTTGTGGCGCCGACGGGCTAGGAACGCCATGAGCCGCTCCCCGGCTCGCCGCCGAGATCCTCGCCCGAGCGGACCGACTGCGCCGGCCCGCATCCGCCCGTGCACCGGCGTCGACCGTCCCACGGGCCCGCAGCACCCGCGCCGGGCTGCTTCGGGCGACGACTTCGGGACCGGATCACCGTGGGAGTGTAGCGTCGACGTCCCGGGCTCCAGTTCCGCGCGAAACCACCCGAGCGCTGTTGGGTTCCACCCCTCCGGGCGCGTCCCAGCCCGCCCCAACGACCTTGGAAGACAAGTTCAACGACGACGCCGGCGTGCAGTGGATGCTCGCCTACCAACGCGGTGACGAAGCCGCGTTCGACCGCATCGTCGAAGCCTATTCCGGGCCGCTGTTCGCGCTGTTCACGCGCTTCCTCGGGCCGGTTCCCGAGCGCGAAGACCTCGTCCAGGACGTGTTCGTGCGCGTCATCCGGGCCCGCGAGCGTTACCAGCCGACGGCGCGCGTTTCGACTTGGCTGTACCGCATCGCGTTCAACATCGCCGTCAACCGCACGCAGCGCGCCGGCCCCGTCGCGGCGTCGCTCGACGACGCCGCTGGCGAGCACGACGACGGTGCGGCCCCGCGCCGCGAGGTCGTCGACACGCGGCTGGAACTTCCTTCCGAGGGGCTGGAGCGCAGCGACGTCGTGCGCGCGGTGCGCAGCGCGATCGCGGACTTGCCGGAGAACCAGCGCATGGCGCTGATCCTCGCCAAGTACGACGAAATGCCCTACGCCGAGATCGCACAGGTGCTGCGCTCGAGCGAAAAGGCGATCAAGTCCATGGTGCACCGCGCACGGGAGAACCTGCGCGAGCGCCTCGCTCCGTTCTTGCAGCAGGAGCTGACGTGAACCCCAGCTGCATCGAATTCCGCGCGCGGCTGGCGCAGGCGCTGGCCGAGCGCCCGGTGGCCGAGCTGGCCTGGCACGAACACGTGCTGACCTGCAACGACTGCCGCGAGTTGCTCGACGCCGAGGAGGCGCTCGACGACCTGCTCGCGAGTCTGCCGCGGCCGAACCTTCCGCCCGAGCTGGCGCGGCGCGTGATCGCACGGCTGGCGCCGGAGCGTGAGCTCGATCGTTTGCTCGACCGAGCCCTCGACCGTGCGCTCGGCGGCTCGCTGCACGAGGCGCGGCCACAGCTCGCGGGCGAACTGCTCGCGCGCCTCGCAGCGCCGCGCGAACTCGCCGCACGCGAACGCGAGCTCGACCAACTGCTCGACCGCGTCCCCGCCGTGGCGCGCCCGGAACTCGCGCGCGAGCTGCTTGCGCGCCTCGCGCCCGTTCGCGAGGCCGCACGCGCCGAACGTGCGCTCGATGCGCTGCTCGAACGCGTTCCACCGCCGCAGATTCCAGGCGATCTCGCTCCGCGCACGCTGGCTGCGCTCGCTCCGGAGCGCGCGCCCGCACCTGTACCCGCACCGGCTCGAGCGCGCGTGCAGAGTCGCTCTCAGGGTCACCCTCAGGGCCGCACCTCTCGCTCAGAGGTGCTAGCACACGGTCTGCGTCCGGTCGCGGCCTCGACCGAGCGCTGGCGCGTCGCACGTCCGCTGCTCGCCGCGGCGGCGGTCGCGGTGTTGCTCGCAGGCGCAGCTTGGCTGTGGAGCGTGCGCCGCGAGCGTGCGCAAGGCGAGTTCGCACCGAGCGGCGCGGGTGCGCAGGTCGCCGAGCGCAGCGCGTCCGACCCGCAGGGCCAGTCTCCCGCGCAGCCGCAGCCGGAGCGTTCGAACTCCCCCGAGCGCGCGCCCGCGCAGCCGGTCGAGTCGCTCGACGCGCTGGAGCCCGATGCCGAATTGCTCGCGCAGCTCGAACTGCTCGAAGCCTGGGACCTGATCACCGACGAGCAGCTCGACCTCGAGGCGGTCGGCATCGACGAACACACCTTGCTCGGCCTGAGCGTGCAGGACGACGTCGAGTCGACTGGGCCTGGGTCGAGCGCGCCTGAAGCGGGCGAGGTCGCGCCCGCGGACGCGAAAACGCCGAGGAACGGCTGAGATGTTGCGCCTCTCCGCACTTCTCTCCGGACTGCGGCGCAGCAGCGCCGCGTTCGTGTGCCTCGCGCTCGTTTGCGTCGCGCCTGCCTTGGCGCGCGCTGGGCGTCAGGCGGACGCTGGCGGGCCGGCGAAGGCCGAGCGCCGCGCGGATGCGGACGGCGCGCGCGAGAAGCGCGATCTCGACGGCGCGCGCGAGCGATGGAAGCAGCTCACGCCCGAGCAGCGCGAAGAGCTCAAACGTCGGCACGAGGAACTCAAGCGCCTCGCGCCCGAGGAGCGCGAGCGTTTGCGCGGTCGCCTCGAGCGGCTGCACGACGCCCAACGACGCGCGCTCGATGAGCTGCCCGAGTCGGCGCGCCGCGAGCTCGAGCGGCTCGAGCCGCCCGCGCGCCGCGACCTGCTGCGCGAAGTCGCGGTGGAGCGGCTCTTCGAGCACCAACGCGACCTGCTCGAGCAGATGCCGCCGCATTTGAAGGCCGCCTACGAAGGCGCCGGGCCCGCGGAGCGCGAGCGGCTGGTGCGTGAGTTCGGCCGCACGCTCCACGAGCGCGCGCGCCACGAATTGCGCCGCCTCGGCCGCGAACTCGATGTCGCGCCCGAGCGCGTCGAACAGATCGCCAAGCTCGCGCCGCACGAAATGGTGCGCGAGGTGCTGACGCTCAAGCGCCAGTCCATCGAGCGCATGGTGCAGCGGCGCGGTTTGCCGCCGCACGTCACGCAGGCGCAGTGGGACGAGCTCGCGCCGCTCAGCGCGCCCGAGTTCATGCGCCGCTGGGGTGCGTTGCACGGACACTTCGGCCCGCCGGAGGGTCGCCGTGGCCCGGGCGCCGACGAACAGCGCCCCGGCGCCGGTGAAGGTCCCTTGGGGCCGCCGCCGGGCGGCCGTCGCGAGGGCGCAGGGCCGCGAGATGGCGAAGCCAAGCGTGGCGGTGAGAAGTTGCGTGCGCTGCGCGAGGCGCTGCGGCCCGACCCGAGTTGGTTCGTGGAGTTCTCGCGCCTGGATCCGCACGAGCGCCGGCACGCGATCGGCGAGCGCATGCGCGAGCGCGCGCTCGTGTACCTCGGCGCCCACCCCGACGTGCTCGAGCCCGAAAAACTCGAGAAGCTGCGCGCCAAGCTGGGCCCGCAGTTCCACGACGAGTTGCACCGCCTGTTCCCCGATCTCGGCGAGGCGCCGATCCTGCGCGGCCGCGACGGCGAACGCCGCGGCCCGCCTCCCTTCGAGCGCGGCCCCGGCGGGCCACGTCGCGAAGGCGGCGGTCCCGGCGCGCGCCAGGGCCCTCCGGCCGGCGGCTCGCGACCGCTGCGCTGACAGCGCGCACGACGAAGGTCTGCGGCGGCGAACCTGCGCGGATCCTGCGGGCGCTTCGCTGCGACGAGCCCCTGCGCAACGACGCGCAGCAGCCCGTTGAGTAGGCGATTCGGCGCGGAATCGGCTCGGACTGCGCCGGCTCGTCGTCGCGAGGATCCGCGCCGCATCGCGCGGCGACGGGACTTGCTCCGCGCGGAATCCACGGATTCATGTCGGGGTCCGTGCGACGCCAAGGCGTCGTGCTTTGCGCCCCGCCGATGGGTTTCACCCCTGGATCCGACGCAACCGGACGAGTTCCGTACTCGAAGCGCTTCTTCGACGGATCGCGAGGTGTCGGTGCGCGTCTGCGAAGCGCGGCTCGCGTGCTGGGATGCGAGCGTGGAGCGGTGGACGTGTGGCCGCTCGCCGTCCGAGCGCGCGCAGCGCCGACGCGAGGCTCCACGGAAGGCGAGCGCGCGTCCTGTCGGCACGCCGAGCATCGACTTGCGGCCCTGCGGCCTTTCTGGCAAGACGAGCGGGTGAGTTCTGATTCCCAAGCGCCGGCCGCGCCCGAGGCACGGCCGCGCATCGAGCGCGGGGAGCTGTTCGCGCTCGTGCTGGTGGCGCTGATGACGGCGGGGGCGCTGTGGGTGCGCCTCGCGAGCCTCGACTTCGCGCTTCCGTACCAGCAGGAGCCCGACCCGCACATCCTCGGGCAGGTCGAGACGCTCTCGAAACCTGAGCCGAGCGAGTCCGAGATCTTCTACAGCTCGATCTACCCGCACCTGATCGCGCGCACGGCGCTGCTCTTCGGCGCCCAAGCGGTGCAGCCCGCGCCGCTCGAGGCGCCGCTCGAGGAGCACCTGCGCGCGGCGAGCGCCCTGCACCTGGCGGTGCGCAAGGTCGTCGCGTGGCTCTCGGTGTTGCTCGTTCCAGCGACCTATTGGCTGTGTCGGCTGTTCCAGTCGCGCGGGAACGCGCTGCTCGCCGCGGCGTTCGCGGCGACCAGTCTCCTGAGTCTGCAGTTCGGCCAACAAGCTCGCCCGCACGCCGCCGTGGCGCCGCTCGTCGGATTCGCGGTCGCCGCAGCGGTCGTGCTGCGCCGCCGTCCGACGACCTTCAACTTTGCGCTGTTCGGCGTGTGCTTCGCGCTGGCGCTGGGCTGTCTGACGAACGCCGCTGCAGTCGTGCTCGCCTTCCTGCCTGCGCTGTTCCTGCGCGACGGAGCGCTCGGCGTCCGGCGCTGGCTCGAGCCGCGCGCGCTGATCGTCGTGGCCTTGTTGGCGCTTTCCCTGCGCGTTTTCTGGCCGTTCCTGTTCGTCGACGCTCCTCCGGAGGCTGCGGCTTCTTCGGGCGCGCCCGAGGTCGCGCCGTCGAGCGGTCCGCTGCTGCGCGTCGTCGCGTTCGGGCTGGTGCTCGTGCTGGGCGTTGTCGGCGTGCTCGTGGATTGGTTGCGAGCGCAGTCGCGTCCCGCGCTGCGCTGGGGCTCGGCCGCGGTGCTGCTCGCCGGCGCGGCCGGGTTGTTCACCCAGCGCCACGAAACCGTGCACCTCGCCTGGCAGACGATCAAACTCGAGGACTTCTCCGGTGGCGGCTTCGAGCTGCTGGGCATGACGCTGTGGTTCTACGAGCCCGTCGCGCTCGTGCTGTGCGTGCTCGGCGTCTTCGCTTGGTTCGTGCGACCCAGCGACGATCCGACACGGGCGCGGGCGAAGGACCTGCTCGTCGTGCTCGGCTTCGCGCTGGTGTACGGCCTCGTCATCGGACTGTTCCGCTTGAACCAGCAGCGCTTCCAGATGCCGCTGCTGCCCTTCCTGTTCTGCGGCGCGGCCTTCGGCGCGAGCGAGTTGGCGCGCCTGCTGCAGCGCGTGATGCGCACCACGACGGAGCGCGCGAGCACTGCGTTCGTCGCCGGGATCGCGCTCGCGACGCCGCTGCTCGCGACCTGGGGCTACGCGCAGATGCGCGAGCGACCTCACACGCTCGAGCAGGCCGCGCAGTGGCTGCAGACCAACCTCGACCGCACGCGCGAGCGAGTTGCGGTCCATTTGCTCTACGACCTTCCGCTCGTGCGACGCGAGTCGAACCTCTTCGACGCGAGCGGCGCGAAGCGCACGGTCTACGCGCCTTGGCAGCACTACCAGCAGCGCTGGCTGCGCGAGTGGCAGGGCGAACGTTGGGACCTGGAGTCGCTCTACGACGACCGCACGCGCTGGGCGTGGATCGCGAAGAATGCCGACGCGTACGTGGAAGGGCTCGACGCGGGTTATGTGCTGTGCCCCGGCGAGAACGGCGCCGGCGTCAATCCGATGATGGAAGCCGTGCGGCGCGCCGTCGCCGCGCGCGGCGCCTTGGTGGCGCGTTTCCCGCAAGAAAACCGGCCGCCGCCCTCGGGAATTTCCGGGCTGGACACGCCGCACTTCACGCGTTTCGTGCTCTCGGCGCGCTGGTTCGGCCCGGAGCTCGAGCTGTACCGCCTCGCGGCGCCGGCGCCGCGTTGAGCGCCCGCGCCCGCTACCATCGCGCGCAAGCAAGAGGAGCGCGCCGTGAAGATCCTGATCGTCGACGATGACCCCAAGTTGCGCGGCTTCGTGGCCAAGGGCCTCGAAACCCACGGCATCGAGAGCGTGTCCGCGTCGGACGGCGCGGAGGCCATGGCCGTGCTGGAGCGTTCGCTCTCCGACCGTCCCGACCTCGTGTTGCTCGACGTGATGATGCCGGGCAAGAACGGCATGGAGTTCCTCGAGGAGCTGCGCCGACGCGGCTACGACCTTCCGGTGATCTTCGTGTCCGCGCGACGCGGCGTCGAAGACCGCGTGAAGGGCCTGCGCATCGGCGCCGACGACTACCTGCTCAAACCGTTCGAGTTCGACGAACTGCTCGCGCGCATCGAAGCGGTCATCCGCCGGCGCCAGAGCGTGCCGGTGTTCGAGATCGGCGACCTGCGCATCGACGTCGCCCGTCGCATCGTCGAACGCGCGGGACAGCGGATCGAACTCAGCCCCAAGGAGTTCGACTTGCTGCGGACGCTTGCCGAGGCCCGCGGCCGAGTCGTCACACGCACAGAACTGTTGAAGGTCGTGTGGGGGATCACCTTCGACCCGGAGACCAACGTCGTCGACGCGCTCGTCGCACGCCTGCGCCGCCGGCTCGACCGCGCCGGGGCCTCGCTGATCGACACGGTGATCGGACAGGGCTACCGGCTCACGGCGCCGCGCGAGGGCAAGTGAACGCGTCGCGTGCGCCGCGTTGGTCGATCGCCGAGCGCTCGACCTGGTGGTTCTCGCTCACCACCGCCCTCGCGGTGTTGGTCATCTCCAGCGTCGCGGCGTGGCACATGCGCGATGCGCTCGATCAGGCGCTCGCCGCGCGCCTCACCACGGCGCACCAGGCGATGCGCGCCAAGTTCGAGCGCCTGCCCACGGAGATCGACGGCCGTCCGGTCACGATCCAAGACCACGCCGCGCAGTTCGTCGCGTTCGCGCGCGACATCCAGGAAGAGCGCCTGAACGTTCCGATGGCGTGGCGCGCGCTCGACGGCCTGGGCAACGCTCAGGTGGCCAGCTACGAGCACCCGAGCATCGAGCGTTTTCGCTGGCCCGAGGAGATGCCGCTGGGCGACACGCTCGACACGACGGACGGCTTCCGAATCACGTACGACCGGCTGGAGAACGACGGAGCGTGGATCGGGCTCGCCATCGACGCGCGGCCGCAACGCGCGCGCTGGAACGCGTTCTTGTCGATCTCGCTCGCGCTCGCCGTCGTGTCGGGGATCGGCGCCTACGCATCCGGGCGCTTTTTCATCAGCCAGATGTGTGCGCACCTCGAGCGTCTGGCGGCGAGCGCGCGGCGTGTGCGCGACTCGCGCGAGAAGGTCGAGCTCGAAACCAACAGCGTGCCGCGCGAGATCGGCGACGTGGTCAGCGCGCTGGGCGACATGCTCGGCAACATCCGCACGGAAGCGGATCGCACGCGGCTCTTGACGGCTGGTTTGGCGCACGAGCTCGGCTCGCCGCTGCAGAACCTGATCGGCGAGACGGAGGTCGTGCTCATGCGCGACCACGACGCCGAGGAGTACCGCAGCGTGCTGCGCAGCCACCTCGAGGAGCTGCGCGACATCGGCCATGCGGTCGGCAACCTGATGACGCTCGTGTCGATCAGTCAGGCCACGGGTCCGCGCGAAGCGGAGCGCTTCGATCTCTCCGACGAGGCGCGGCTGCGGCTGCGGCGCGAGCGCGCGCACGCCGGTCGGCGCGAGATCCAGCTCGAGGAACAGCTCCCCGAGGAAGCCGATCTGGTCGGCGATCGCGAGGCGATCTGGCTCGCGGTCTCCAACCTCGTCGCCAACGCGATCGACTACTCGCCGACCGGCGGCCGCGTGCGCATCGTGATGCGCGCCGACGAACGCGAAGTGACGGTCAGCGTGGAGGACAGCGGCCCGGGGGTTCCCGAAGGCGAGCGCGAGAAGATCTTCGAGCCGTTCTATCGCGGCGAAACGATGAAGAACCGGCGCGCGGGCTACGGCCTGGGGCTGTCGATCTCGAAGAAGGCCGTCGACGCGCACGGCGGGACGCTGCGGGTCGACCGCTCGCCCGAACTCGGCGGCGCGCGCTTCCGCCTCGTGCTACCGCGCACCCCGAGCGGAGTCCGCAAGGCCGAGCACGACGAGCTCGCGTGAGCCGACGCTGATCAGCGCGATTTCGCGGAAACGCTCGCGTTCGGCCTGGGGTTTGGCCCGCCAACGTGATTCGCGCGCGACCGCCAGGAAGCTGGGACCGGCCTGATCCGCGCGCCGCTCGAGTCCGCCGTCGAGCAACTCCTCGACGGGCGCGCTCACACACGGTCCGCCGCCGTAGAAGCGCGGACCCTCAGGGTGCGTGTCGTAGAAGGGGATCTCCTGCGGCTCTCCGGGCTGCGTCGCGAGCAGCGCGGCGAGTTCGCGGTCGCTCTTGACGACGTCGTTGACCGGCAACAGCAGCGCGAACACGCTCGCCGAGCCGATGCACCAGGTCACCGCGACGCCGCTCGCCCAGCTCGTGAAGCGTTGCGCGCGCCAGGCCCGCCAGCTCAGCGCGGCGCCCACGCACAGGATCGACCCGCTGATGGCGCAGCGCCACGCGACGTCGGGATAGGCCGCCAGGATCCGCGCGTACTCGCGACGCGCGTCGTCGAAGCGCGGTGAGCTCGAGAGCAGCGGCTCGGCGGCGAAGCCGGCCACGATGAGCGCCAACCCGAGCAGCGTGAAGACGCCGAGCGGCACGGCCGCGGCCCAGGCGCCGACCACTCCGCGTTGCAGCGCGAACACGATCCGCCGCGCGCCCAGGAGCGCGAACGCCGGGTAGGCGCACATGAGGTACAGCTCGCGCTTGGCGGGGATGATCGAGAAGAACACCAGCAGCGCGGTCGCCCACAACCAGATGCGGGCGAGCGCGAGCTGCTCGGCGTCGCCGGTCGCGCGCGCGCGCCAGGCGCGGAACCCGTCGACGAAGCCGAAGGCCACCGGCACGCTCCAGGGGAGCAGGAGCAGCGGCAACTGCAGCAGGTGCTGCCACGGTGGTCCCGCGTGGGCAGTCCCCTTGGCTGCGCGTTCGAGGTGCTGACCGAAGAACAGCGGTCGCCACAACTGCGGCTCCTGCAGCGAGGCCGCGACCGCCCACAGCGCGACCGGCAGCACGGCGAGCGCGAGGGCCGCGGCGATCGACCAGCGCGGCGCACGTGCGCCCGGCGCATTCAGTTTGAACAAACGCCAAGCGAGTAAGGGCAAACCCGTATTGACTAGGGCGACTGGCCCCTTGGCGAACATGCCGACGGCCAGGAGCGCGCCGGCGAGCAGCGCGTCGCGTGTCGCAGCGCGCGTGTCTGCCGCAGGTCGCGCCGCGAAATACAACGCGCCCACGCAACCGAACGTGAGCAGCGGATCGAGCGCAATGCGGCCCGCGTTCCACAGGATCAGGGCAAAACCTACAAACAACAAGGGCGCCCAGCGCTGTTCGCGCGGACCGAGCCACAGCTGGGCGAAGCGCGTCGTGAACCACGCTGCGCCGAACATCGGAACGATCGACACCAAGCGCATCGCGGGCACAGACCACGCGCTGACCCATCCGAACAGTCCAGCGAGCCAGTAAACCAGCGGCGGCTTGTCCGGATACAGAGTCCCGCAACGTCTCAGAACGAGGAACTCGCCGTGGTCGTAGATCCACTTCGCGACCATCGCGTAGCGCGGCTCGTCAGGGGCCCACAGGTCCCGGAACAGGGCGACCGCAGCGACGGGGAGCAGGTACCAAACCCACGAAATGCCCGGCAAAAATGACGCCCCGCCGCGGGAAGAGGGCGGCTCGGGCGAAGGTGCGGCGCGCGTCACGGCGAGCTAAACTGCTAGTTGGACTCGCCCGTTGCAACACCTCAGAATCTCCGCAATGCCACACCAAGCCACTCCGCGCGCCGCCGACCGCACAGCGGGCAGCAAGTGCGCGACTGCGGAGCTGCAGCTCAGCCTCGTCGCACCGGTGTACGACGAGAAAGACAACCTCGAGCCGCTGTACCAACGCGTGCTCGAGGTGTTCGGCGAACGCGTCAAGTGGGAGCTCGTGCTCGTCGACGACGGCAGCACCGACGGTTCCACCGAGGTCATGCGCGCGCTCGCGCGTCGCGACCCGCGCGTCCGTTGCGTGGTCTTCGCGCGCAACTGCGGTCAGACCACCGCGATGCGCGTTGGCATCCACAGCTCGCGCGCGCCGCTCGTCGCAACGCTCGACGCCGACATGCAAAACGATCCGGCGGACCTGCCGGCGATGATCGAACGGCTCGGCGCGAACGACGCCGTGGTCGGCTACCGCCTCAAGCGCAACGACAACTTCGTGCGCCGCGTCAGTTCGAAGGTCGCGAACGCCGTCCGCAATTGGCTCAGCGCGGACTCCATCCGCGACACGGGTTGCTCGCTGAAGGTCTTTCGCGCCCCCGCGATCCGCGAGATCCCGCTGCACTTCGAGGGCATGCACCGCTTCATGCCCACCTTGCTGCGCTACTACGGCTTCTCGGTGCTCGAGCACCCGGTTTCGCACTTTCCGCGTCGCTCGGGGACGTCGAAGTACGGAGTGCTGAACCGCGCCTTCCGCGCGTTCCGCGATCTGCTCGCGGTGCGCTGGATGCGCTCGCGCATCCGCCGCGTGGCGCTCGTGCCCCCGCCCGACGACGGAGCGCAGGCGCCGTGACCGCGATCCAAGTCCTCGGCTGGCTCGGCAACGCGGCCTTCTTCTCACGCTCGTTCGTGCAGTGGTGGGAGAGCGAGCGCGAGAAGCGCAGCGTGGCGCCCACTATGTTCTGGTGCCTCTCGCTGCTGGGCTCCATCACGCTGGGCGCGTACGCCTTCTCGCGCCACACGCACGTGTTGCTCGCGGGCTATGTGATCAACGGCCTGATCTACGCGCGCAACCTGTGGTTCCAGCGCGGCAAGGCTCGTCCGTTGCCCGGCCGCGTCGCGACGCTGGTCGCGTTGCTCCTCGCCGCGGCTCTCGCGGCCGGCGCAATCTATGAGCTGCAGCATCGCGAGGACCCCTCGCTCGCCTGGGTTCTGGTCGCGTGCTTCGGACAGGCGCTCTGGTCCTCGCGCTTCGTGCTCCAGTGGTGGGCGAGCGAGCGCGCCGCGCACAGCCACTTTCCGCGTCTGTTCTGGTGGCTTTCGCTGGCCGGCAACGCGCTCCTGCTCGCGTACGCGCTGCACTTGGGGGACCTGGTGTTCATCGCGGGATTCGCGCCCGGGCCGCTCGTCCAGGTGCGCAATCTGATGCTCGGCCGCGGCGCCCCGGCCGCGTCGAGTCAAGCGCGACAGGACAGCTGACGCACGCCATCATCGGCGGGTTGTGATTCCCGCCGAACTCCCCGCACTCGCGCCGGCTCAGCTCGAGGCGCTCGTCGACGCCCACGTCGTCGACTTGCGCGCGCCGGTGGAGTTCGCGCAGGACCACTGGCCGGGCGCCAGCAACGTTCCCCTGTTCGACGACGCGCAACGCGCCCTCGTCGGGACGTTGTACCGACAGGCTTCGCCGGACGCCGCGTTCGACGCCGCGCGCGGCGCGGTGCGGGCGCGTGTGCGGCCCTTCGTGGCGGCGCTCGCCGCGTGCGGCGGACGCAGTGCGCCGGCGCTCGAGCTCGAGAGCCTCGTCGACGAGTTCACCGCGCCGGGTTTGAGCGCGCTCAGCGAAGCGCTGGTCACGACCCCGGCGGCGGCGCGCGACGGGATGCTGGTGCTGTATTGCCAGCGCGGCGGCATGCGCTCGCGCTCGACGGCGGCGTTGCTCGGCCGCCTGGGTTGGGAGCGCGTCGCGCTGGTGGAAGGCGGCTACAAGGCGTGGAGGCTCGGCCTTGTCGAGCGGCTCGCCGCCTGGCGCGCGCCGCGCACGTTCGTGCTGCGCGGACTCACCGGCGTGGGCAAGACGCTCGTTCTGCGCGAGCTCGAGCGCCTGGCGCCGGGTTCGACGCTCGACCTCGAAGACCTCGCGCAACACCGCAGTTCGGTGCTCGGCATGGTGGGGCGCACGCCGCGCACGCAGAAGCAGTTCGAGACGGAGCTCGCGCTGCGCCTGCCGCACTTGCGCGCCGACCTGCTGTTCATCGAAGGTGAGAGCCGCAAGGTCGGCAATGTCATCGTCCCGCCGAGCGTGTGGGGCGCGCTGGCGGGCGGCGAGAACCTCGAGCTCGCAGCGCCTCTCGAGCGCCGCGTCGACGTGCTGCTCGAGGACTACCTGGCCGGTCCGAACCATCGCACGCAGCTCGAGCCGCAGCTGGCCTTCCTCGACGAGCGGCTGCGCGGGCGCGGGTTTGCGCCGTCGCTGGTGGAGCTGCTGCGCCAGGGGCGCGAGCGCGAGCTCGTGGCGCGGCTGCTCGAGCACTACTACGACCCCCTGTACCGCCACTCCGAACAAGGCCGCGCGCTGCAGCTGCGCGTCGACGCCGGCGACCCTCGCGCGGCCGCGCAACGCCTGCTGGACTTCGCGCGCGCTTCGTCCGGCGCCGCGGCGCCCTATGCTGGGCGTTCTCCATGAGCACCGCCATTTCGCCCGCGATCCACCCGACCGCTGTCGTGAGCCCCGGCGCCGAACTCGGCGCCAACGTCGAGATCGGTCCCTACGCCATCGTCGAAGCCGGCGCGCGCATCGGCGACGGCTGCAAGCTCGGGCCGGCCGTGCACGTCTTCGGCTGCGTCGAACTCGGGGCCAGCTCGACGGTGCGCACCGGCAGCGTGCTCGGCGGCGAGCCGCAGGATCTCAAGTACAAGGACGAACCTTCGCGCGTCGTGATCGGCGCGCGTTGCCGCATTCACGAACACGTGACCGTGCACCGTGGCACGGGCGCGAACACGCTCACCAGCCTGGGCGACGAAGTGATGCTCATGGCCGGCTCGCACGTCGGGCACAACTGCCGCGTCGAGCGTAACGTGATCCTCGTCAACGGCGCGATGCTCGGCGGACACGTGCACGTCGCCGAGCGCGCCTTCATCTC
The DNA here is from genome assembly GCA_016795325.1 of Planctomycetota bacterium. Taxonomy (GTDB): domain Bacteria; phylum Planctomycetota; class UBA1135; order UBA1135; genus WYBT01. The sequence goes on along the minus strand of JAEUHY010000036.1, from coordinate 101,604 downwards.
GGGCGGCGCCGCCGTGCACCAGTTCTGCCGCGTCGGCCGCCTCACGCTCGTCGCGGCGATGTCCGCGGTCACCAAGGACGCGCCGCCGTTCTCGATCGTCACCGGCGGTTATCCGCTGCGTTGGCGCGCGCCCAACACGATCGGCCTGCGCCGCGCCGGCTTCGACTCCGCCACCCGCGCGGCCGTGCGCCACGCACTGTGGAGCTTGTTCCGCTCGGGCGAGAGCCCCAAGCAGGTCGCCGAAGAGCTGTTCCAGTCGCCGGTCGCCGAAGTGGTCGAGCTCGCGCGCTTCGTGCTCGAGTCCAAGCGCGGCGTGTGCAGCGGCAAGCGCGGCGGCCGCGCGGACGACGACGGCGAGACGTTTTGAGTCAACGCGCTAGAGCTCGATCACGAGCTCCGCGCGTTGCCCGACGCCCGGAAACGGCGCGTCGACTTGGCGCACGTACTCCGGGCCGCCCTTGAACTCGCGCCAGCGCAGCTCGAGCGTCGTGCGTTGATCGGGCCGCAGCCGCAGCAGCGCTGCGCCGTCGTTGTCGGTGACCAGGGCGCCGCCGGAGTTGCCGTTCGGGCTGCGGTGGTGGATCGAGATCATCTGGCCGACGGCGGGCGCGCCTGCGCGGCGCACGCGCAGGTCGATCTGCCCCAGCTCCAGCTCGAACACGACGTTGTTGGCCGGGACCTCGATCTTCCATTCGCGATCACTTGTCGCGCTGGGGTTGTCCGCTGGCACGACGCGCACCTTGTAGCGCGCGGCGGCGAGTCCCTCCGCGCGGAACTCGCCGTTGGCGTTCGTCTGCACGCTGAGCCGACCGCACTCGAAGACCCCGTTGCGTTCGCAGAATTGATCGTCGACGAACCGCACTGCCTGTGAGTCGGCTTCGAGTTCGAACGTCACCAAGGCGCGAGTGGGAGCGCCGCTGCACATCACGCGCCCGTTCACACTGGCGCCGCGCTCGAGCTCGAAGCGGCCCAGGCGCGTCTCGCCGACCGCCTGCACACGCAGTCCGAGCGGACGCCGCCCGGGCGCATGCGCGAGCAGCACGTAAGCGAGGTCACACTCGACGCCAATCTGGTATTCGCCGCTGGCGCCGACGCTCGAACTGAGCATGCCGGTACGGCGCAGGTCGTCGTCGTCGACCCGCAGCAGCAGGATGCGTGGCGCTTCCGCGACCGGCTGCTCGGCGCGCGCGGGCTCGACTTCAGCGAGTGCGAAGCTGGCGAGGATGATGCACGCCGGTTCGAGTGCGAGCGTGACTTCGTGCTCGAACTCGGATGGCGCGGCGTCACGCAGTGCAGGCGACAGCGGCAGGTCGTAGTGGTTCGTGTAGCGGCCGCCGGCTCGGACTTCGATCCACAGGGCGGCTGGAGGTCCGCTGCGGAACAGGCTGGAAATGTCCAGGCGAAAGCGGCCTTCAGCATCGCTCTGCGTCCGAGGTCCGGAGCGAATCCGCGCTTCGCGCTGCTGGCGCACTTCGCGCGTCACGTTGATCACTTCCGCGCGGACGGCGTACTGTGCGAGGTCGCTCGTTCCCCTGACGACCACCACGTTCGCGCCCTCCACCGGGACCCCAGCTTCCAGCACAATCCCCGTCAGCGTGGCTCGCGTCGGCGTGAGTTCGACGGTCGCGCGCACGACGCTCGGCTCGCTCGGAGGTGCTGCGCTTCGCTCCGGATCGGGTGTCGGCGTGAGCAACTCGGGCTCGGAGCGTGGCTCCTGCGCCGCGGGCCTGGCCTGCGGCGCTTGCGCTGCGTTCGTGCTGGTGTCGCCGCCGCGCCACCACAGTGCTGCGATCAGCACAGCGGCTGCAGAGCCCAACACCACGAGCAGGGTTCGAGTTCGCATGGCGAGCACATTCCATCGGAACGCATCGAGCGCGGATCGGCAACTCGGCGGCGTGTAGAGGCTGCGCCAAAGCCGGGCGGAGCACGCACGACGCCGGTTCTGCGCGTCACAACGCGCGAGTCGGCCGCACGCTCAAACGTCGATCCGGATCGAGCGCGACTGGCCCGCGGGCGGCGTGGAGATGCGCTGTTCGATCGGCGGCGCAACCGAGTGCTGCGAATCCGCGGGCGCCTGGAAGACCACGATCGTCTCGCACTTGGGGTCGAGGTAGAGCACCGCGCGGCCCTCGGCGTCGGTGCGCGTCCCGCCGATGCGGCGCGCGCCGGCCGCGGTCTCGGCGACCTCGAACGACGCGTTCGCGAGCGGCGCCCCGGCGCGGAACACGAGCAGTTCGACGCGTGCGCATGCGGGCGCGAGCTCCACGCCGCTCGCCGGCGCCGTCAGCTCAACCGCAGGCAACTCGGAGGCGTAGCCGCGGCGCAACGCGCCGAGCGAAACCGAGTAGACGCCTGGTCGAAGCCCGCGCAGCTCGAACGAGCCGTCCTCGGCGCTGAAGTCGCTCGCGACGGTCCACTCGAACTGATCTCCGTCCCAGGTCACCCAAACTTCGCCGAGCGAGCAGTCCAGCGCACCGGCGGGCTGCGGCTGCGCGCGCACCAAGCCTGACACCGGCTCGCCGGCGATGCTCGCGCGTCCGCGGATCGTCGCGCCGCGCTCGAGCGCGTGTTCGCCCACGTCCTGCGAGCCGGCGCGCAGCTCGAGCGTGCGCGGCCGAAAGCCGTCGGCCCACATCACGAGCAGCCCCACGAAGTCGCACGGCAGTTCGAACTCGAACTCGCCGCTGCCGGCTCGGCACGTCACCTGAGCCTGCGGCCGCTTGTGCGGCGCTCCGTCGACGAGCGCGAAGGCCGCCACCTGCAACTCGGGAGCTTCTTCGCCGAGCTTTTCGGCGACGACACGGCCGCGCACCTGGCAGCGACCCGCGAAACGCAGTTGCGCGCGGTACTCGACGTCGGCCTGGCGGTCGGTGATGAAGGCGCCCAGCGGCACGCGCAGCTCGAACTCGACCGGATCGGCGCCGTCGCGCAGCAACTTGACCCACAACGCGGCGCGTTGATCGGCTGCGCGTGGGGGAGTGGCGCGCGTCGAGGCGAACCAAGCGTTGATTTCGGCTCGAAACTCGCCGCGCGCGTCGGTGCGGAACGTGCGGCCGTTCGTGTAGTTGCGCGCCCAGTCCTGCTGCGCGTCGAGCTCCAGCGCTTCGACTTCGAACCCGCGCGACGGCGGAAGGTTGTAGGCGGGCGCGAGGATCACGTTCGCGTTCGCCTGCGGGCCGTCGGGGCCGCTGACGACGCCGATCAGCACGACTTGCGGCTCGCGCGGCGCCGCCTCGGCAGCGGGCGCGGGCTGCGCGGTGCGTTCGGCGGGGACGTCGAGCGCAGGGCTCGCATCCACGCTTTGCTCGGCTTCGGGCGACGGTTGGCGCGGCGCCGGATCGGAGTGCGGCACAGCGCGGCCGCGCCAGAGCCAAAGGCCGCCGAGCACGACGGTCAAGGCCCCGACGACGCCGAGCAGAAGACGGTTGGAGTTTGCCTGCGGCGCCATCGCTCGTTCCATCGTAGGCCGCGCGTCAGGCGCTGCGACGCAGGCTCAGCGTGAGCATGACGTCCCGCTTGGCGAGGGCGCCGACGAGCAGGCGTGAACTCTCGTTCTCGACCACCGGAAGACGTTCGCCGTCGTGCGCGAGGAGGCGTTCGAGCGCGACGCCGAGCGGCGCATCAGCGGGCAGGCACGGGAACTCGGTGTGCATGAGTTCGGAGGCGAGCACGAGGCGCGCCAGCTCGGGTCGCGCGAGCAGCGGCTTGATGTCGTGCAATCCCACGGCGCCGAGGAGGCGCTGCTGCTCGTCGACGACGTACAGGTAGTTGTGGCGGTGCGAGCCGAACTTCGCGACGAGCTCTTCGAAGCTCGCGTTGGGCGGCACGGTGACCGGGTTCGGCCGCAGCAGCGCGCGGATGGTCTCGTCTTGGCTCCGCGCGCTCTCGGCTTCGCGCGTCGCGAGTTTCGCCGAGTACAGCGAGCCCGCGTCGATCGCACGCGCCGTGTAGTAGGCCGTCACGCTGGCGAGCATCAGCGGCAGCACGATGCCGTAGTCGAGCGTCATCTCGAACAGCATCAAGATCGCGGTGAGCGGTGCGTGCGTCGCGCCGGCGAGGAAGGCGCCCATGCCGACCAGCGCGTAGGCGCTCGGCGAAGCTGTCCAGCTCGCGCCCATGCGCTGCACGATCGAGCCGAAGAGTGCGCCGAACGAGGCGCCGAGGAAGAGGGTGGGAGTGAACACCCCGCCGACCGCGCCCGAGCCGACGCAGGCGACGGTCGCGGCGAACTTGAACAGCAGCACCGTGGCCACCAGCTCGGCCGCGCCGTGGCCCGAGAGGATTGCGCCGATTTGCGGGTTGCCGTTGCCCCACACTTCGGGGCGCACGAGCGAGAGCAGCCCGACGATCAGGCCGCCTGCGCACAGGCGCAGCGGCACGGAGGGGACCCAGCGTGCGGCGTGCGTGTCGGCCGCGCGCAGGGTGCGCACGAACAACGGCGCGGACGCGCCGAGCATCGCGCCGAGGATCAGGTAGGGGCCGAGCTCGAGCGGACTGACGAGCTCGAAGGCGGGCGTTTCGAACAGCGGGGCTTGGCCGAGCAGCTCGCGCGTCGTCACGGTCGACACGACGGAGGCGAACACCAGTGGCCCGAGGCTCTCCATCGCGATCGTGCCGAGCACGATCTCCGCCACGAACAGTGCTCCGGCGATTGGAGCGTTGTAGGCGGATGCGATGCCGGCCGCCGCGCCGCACGCGACGAGCAGTTGCAGGCGCGGCTTGGGGAGGTCGCGACGGCGGCCGACCCAGGATGCGAGCATCGAGGCGAGTTGCGCCATCGCACCTTCGCGGCCGATCGAGCCGCCGCTGGCGACGCTGAGCAGCGAGGCGCTGCTCTTCACCAGGCTCGGGCGCACGCGGATCGTGCCGTCGCCGAGCGCGACGGCCTCCATGAAGTCGGCCGAGGGCTGGCCCTTGGCGAGGTGCGCGCCGAAGCGAATCACGAGGCCCGCGGCGAGGCCGCCGAGCGCGGGCACGAACAGTTTGCGGGCCCAATGCAGTTCGTCGGCGAAGCGCGCCGGGTCGCCGGGGACGCCCCAGAAGAGCTCCTGCGCCTGCTGTGCGAGTTGTCGGAAGCCGACGGAGACCAGGGCGCCGAGCAAGCCCACCAGCCCGGCCCACACGAGAGCGCGCTGCGTGTCGCTCAGGCGCAATTGCTGGAGCAGGCGCAGGCGCTGGGCGGTCGTGCTCATGAAGCGGCGCAGTGTAGTCCGCTCGATCTCGCCCAACTCGCCGATCTCGAACGCGGACAACCGGCGCCCCGCGCGGGGTAGAATTTCCACCGGGGCCTCGCGACCAGCCGAGCCGCGCCGCCCCGCGGGCCTTCGCGCGCCGTCGATGCTCCCCGACCTTCCTTCGCTGGTTCCGTCCACCCGCCGCCGGCGGACGCTCTTCGTCTATCTGGCGATGTCGCTCGCGGCGGTCGCGATCTTCTTCGCGATCCGCACGCGCGGAGAGTCGCTCAGCGCGCCCGTGGCCGCCGTCGGAGGCGGGCAGCGAGACGGCGCACACACCGCCGAACTCGCTCACGTGCTGCTCGCGCTGGCCGTGATCACCTTGCTCGCGCGCGCGGTCGGCGTGTTCGTGCACCGCTTCCTCCGCCAACCGCCTGTGATCGGCGAGATCATCGCGGGGCTGATGCTCGGCCCCTCCCTCCTGGGCTGGGTCTGGCCGCAGGGCTACGAATTCCTGCTGCCCGACAACGTCGCGCCGTTCCTGGGCATCATCAGCAAGGTCGGCGTCGTGCTGTTCATGTTCCTGGTCGGGCTCGAGCTCGACCCCAAGCTGCTCCGCGGCAGCGCGCACTCCACGATCGCGGTCAGCCACGCGAGCATCTTCGCGCCGCTCCTGCTCGGCGCCGCGCTCGCGCTGTGGCTGTATCCGGTCTACGCCACCGGCGATGTGAGCTTCACTTCGTTCTCGCTGTTCCTCGGCGTGTCGCTCTCGGTCACCGCGTTTCCTGTGCTGGCGCGCATCCTCCGCGACCGTCGCGCGCAGCGCACGCGGCTGGGCGTGACGGCTCTGGCCTGCGCCGCGGTGGACGACGTCAGTGCCTGGACGCTGCTGGCGATCGTTGCCGGCATCGCGACGGCGCAGATGAGCGGCGCCGCGTGGACGGTCCTGTGGGTCGTCGTTTACGTGCTGGCGATGTTGTTCGTCGTGCGTCCGCTGCTCACGCGCTGGTTCGTCGCGCGCGAGCAGTCGCGCGAGGGCCCCTTGTCGCACAGCGCGCTCGCCATCGTGTTCGCGAGCCTGTTGCTCTCAGCGGTCGCGACCGAGGCGATCGGGATCCACGCGCTGTTCGGCGCGTTCCTGCTCGGCGCGATCCTCCCGCACGAAGGCCGCTTGCCCGAGCAGATCCGCGCCAAGCTCGAAGACGTTGTGCTGGTGCTGTTCCTGCCGAGTTTCTTCGCCTTCACCGGCATGCGCACGAGCATCGATCTGCTCTCCGGCGCCCGTGACTGGCTGTTCTGCGCGGCGATCATCGTCGTCGCTACGCTCGGCAAGTTCGGCGGCTCGTTCGTCGCAGCGCGCGCCGTGGGCATGAGTTGGCGGCATTCCGCAGCGCTGGGGATCATGATGAACACGCGCGGGCTGATGGAGCTGATCGTGCTGAACCTCGGACTCGACCTGGGCGTGATCACACCGACGGTGTTCACCATGATGGTCTTCATGGCCCTGGTGACGACGTTCATGACCACGCCGCTGCTCGACCTCCTGCTCGGGCGCAGCGGCTTCGCGGACCCGGTGTCGTCGAACTCCGGCGCCAGTGCGCCGGGCGAGATCAGCTGAACCTCACAGGCCCAGGCGTTTGCCGCATTGTTCGGCGAGCGCCGCGACGACCTGCACCGGGTTGTAGCCCGCGGTGCAGCGGGCGAGCGGCTTGGAATGGCGCGCGCACAGGTCGTCGACGTCGTTGAGTGCGTGCCGCACGAAGCGCACGAGCAACACGACCGCAGCGACATCCGCGCGGGCGATCAGAGGCTCAAGCGAATACAGGTCGGGCGCGTCTTCGCGCGTCACCGGCCAGAGGACCTCCGCGAGCTGCAGCGATTCCTTCAGTCGCTCGGCGTGCTGTCCGCGCGGATCGCCGCCGATCAGCAGCAACGCTCGTCCTCGCAGCACCTGGGCGAGTCGCTGTTCGCGCGAAAGCTCGCGTGTCGGCGCGCCCGACTCGCGCTGCGTGGCCTGCTCTATTTCGTGCAGCAGTCGCTTCACATCGCTGGGAAACCGCCCCTGGCGCAGCAGCGGCGCGTCGGCCGCGAGAAGTCGCTGCAGCTGCGCCGTGCGCGCGTCCGCCGCCTGACCTTCGAGCGCGTCCAACGCTTCGATCACACGCTCCCAGTCCTCACCGCGCGGCTCGCTGAGCAGCTTGGTGAGGTGGAACTTCAGCTTGTTGAGCACCCGGCGGTCCAAGGGCACGTTGTCGCGCAGTGCTGCGCGAACTTCAACCCTTCTCGGCCGCGTGCGCTCAGCGCTCGAGCGCCCGCGCGGGGCGCACGCCGCAGTTGAAGATCACGTCGCGCAGGTCCGCCTCGAGTCGGTAGGACGGCCGGGCGATGCGTGCGGAGTTGAACATGCTCCCGCCGCGGTGCACGCCTTTGCAGCCGGGTACAACCGGGTTGAGCGGATCCAGCTTGGGGCTGAACGCGTAGAAGTCCTTCTCGTAGCGGTCGGCGCACCACTCGAACACGTTGCCGAGCATGTCGTGGAAGCCGAACGCGTTGGGCCGAAACGTGCCGACCGGCGCGTGGAAGCACCAGCCGTCGTCGTTGTCCGGCCACTCGGTGGCCTGCTGCCAAGTCAGGCCCGTGCGCAGGACGGCGGCGTCGGCGATGTTCGCTGCGCCCGCCAGCGCGAGCTGCGTCGGTCCATCGACGAACGTCCAGCTCGAGCCCGCCCGGCACGCGCGCTCCCACTGCGCTTCGCTCGGCAGGCTCAGTCCGTAGCGCCGGAGCGCTTCGACGCAGTCGAACCAACTCACCTGTTCGACGGGGTTGCGCTCATCGCAACGCGCGCAGCCGCTCGCGTACTCGACGCCGTTCGAGCTGGGGTTGCGGCCGATGATGCGGCGCCAGGGGCCCTGGTGCATCTCGTACTTCGAGAGGAAGTAGGGCGAGAGTTCGACTTCGTGGGGCATGCCCTCGTCGTGGTGCGCCATGTCGTCGAAGTTCGCCTCGGCCGCGGTCAGGCTCTGCGCGCCCATCGTGAAGCTCCCGCCGGGGACCAGCACCAGCACGATGCAAGTTTCCGCGCGCATCTGCCAGCGACCGTCCGCGCCACGCTCGGGCGGCGCACCGGACATCAGGTGCGCGAACTCCCACAGCCCCGAGCGCGGGTCGGGGCCGAGCGGCCACAAGCCGGTCTGAACGCACAAATCCAGGCCCCCGTAGTGCGGCGACGCGCGGATCGCTTCGCGCGCGTCATCCCAAGTCCTCCGCGCTTCGACGTTGTTCCACGAACGCGCCCGCACTTCGCGCGCAAATTGCAGGCGTCGCTCGATGCCCCAACCGAAGGGCTCGGCGGTGCAGTCCACGGCGAGACCCGTCTGCGGATCCACGAGAGCCTCGAGCTCGGCGACCAGCTCGTCGAGCAATTCGCGCGGAGTTTCCTTCAGCGCGTGATCTGGCCCGCTCGCTTCGATCGGCAAGCTGTCGCGCCAAGCGCGGAACTCGTCCAGGCCATCGAACAGCACCGCGCCGGAATCGGGGTCCCGCACGCCGGCCAGCAACGCTCGCGCTTGCGACAACCATCGCTCGTACTCGTCGATCAAGTCTGGGTGCGCAGGCCACAGCGTCGCGGCCGTGCGCGTGAGCCGTTGCGACTGGCGCGAACTCTCGTGCGCGTGGCGATCGCGCTTCAAGCTGCGATTGACTTGATCGAGTTCGATGCTCTTGGCTTCGACAACGCCCGCATAGCCAGCGACGCTCGCGAGTCCAGCGACCAGGATCACGAGCGCAGCGGCGAGGGCCCCGGCGAACGCGCGGTTGCGCGCGACCCACTTGCGCGCCTCGGCCCAGGTCCCGCGCGCGTGCGCGCTCACGACGCGATTCTCGAGGAAGGCGCGCAGATCGGCGGCGAAGGCTTCGACGCTCGGATAGCGCTGCGCAGGTTCTCTCTCGAGAGCGCGCTCTGCGATGGCGATCAGTTCCGCTGCTGCGCTCGGCGCGAGCTGCTCGATGGGTGTCGGCGCGCGCGACGCGATGTGCTCGGTCATCGCCTGCGCGTCGGGCCACGGACCCTGGTCCTCGAACGGCGCCAGACCTGTCAGCAGTCGATACAGGATCGCGCCGAGCGCGTACACGTCTGCGGCGCATCCAACTTGCTCCAACTTGCCCCGCGCTTGTTCGGGCGGCATGTAGCAAGGCGAGCCGAGGATCTCGCCGTCGCGCGAGGCCAGCGGCGAGCGTGGGCTCGTTTCGCGTGCGCGCGTCCGCACCGTCTGCGGCGCGTCCGCGTCGGCGCTCTCGCCTGGCCGCTCGAGCACGCGCGCCAAGCCCCAGTCCATCACGTACACCTCGCCGAAGCGGCCCACCATCAAGTTCGCGGGCTTGAGGTCGCGATGGATCACACCGCGAGAATGTGCGTAAGCGACGGCCTCGCAAGCGCGCAGCAGCGCCTGCAGCGCGCGAACGAGCGTCCAATTCGGATCGCCGGCGCGCACGCGCTCGACGATGCTCCCAAAGTCCTCGCCGCGCACGAGCCGCATCGTGAACCACGCGCGTTGTTCGGGGCTGAAGCCGACCTCGTGCACCGGCACGATGCCCGGATGGTCGAGTTGTCCGGTGATCTGGGCCTCGGCGACGAAGCGCGTCATGCGCTGCGCGTCGAGTTCGGCCCGCTCGAGCGCGTGCATGTCCTGGCGCCCGAGCGCCACCTTCATCGCCAGCAAGCGGTTGAGTTGTCGGTCTCGGACGGCGAGCACCGCGCCCATGCCGCCGCGCCCGATCAGGGAGTGGTAGACGTAGCGCTGCTGCGCGCCGAGCGCTTGTTGGAGGCTGCGCACCATCTCCAGCGTGACCGGTTCGCGCGGGGCCCCGCTCGTGTGCGTCAGGCTGGAGGGTTCGAGCGCGCCGATTGCGCCCGACTCGCCGCGGAGCGGCACGGCGGCCTCGAGCAACGGCCCGAACGTGCGCCAATTCTCGTAGTGCGCGCGCAGCTCGGCGGCGCACTCGGGGTGGGCGCCAATCACGCTCTCGATGTCCAGCGCTTCGCCGGCGTCGCGCCGCGCCAAGAAGTCGAGGAACAGCGTCTCCGAGCCGGGGGTGTGCGAACTGTCCATGCGAGTCGAACGAGCGGGAAGGGGCCAGTGCGAGAAGCCACCGACAACCTTGCCGTGGATGTCGCGAGCGGCGCAACACGCAAGTGCGGGCGAGCGTTGCAAGGCGCCGCACATTCCCAGCGCTCGGAACGAGCGCGCGTCGGGTGTGCGAATGTGCAACACGTCGCGCCGCGTGCTCGGAACTTCGACGCCACTTGAAGTCTCGGTAAAGTGCGCGGCCCGACGCCATGCTCGCCGAGGCCGCACTCACCTCGGAAGCTCACAGGACCGATCGGCATCCAGCATGAACCTGAACGGCCGCAAACTCGGCAAGTACCGCATCGTCGACGAGCTCGGCAAGGGCGCGCAGGCGACCGTGTACCGCGCGGTCGACGAGAGTTTGCAGCGCGAGGTCGCGGTCAAGGTGCTCGCGCTCGACGAAGATCCGGGCATGCGCGAGCGCTTCGAACAGGAAGCGCGTCTGATCGCGAAGTTCGATCACCCCAACATCGTTCCGATCTACGACTTCGGCGAAGAGGGCGGGCTCGCGTACTTCGTGACGATGCTCGTGCGCGGCGGCGCGCTCGCGACGCGCATGCGCCGCGGGCGGATGACGGAGCTCGAGACCGCTGGGATCGTGAAGCAGGTCGCGCAGGCGCTCGACTACGCGCACGCGCGCGGCGTGATCCACCGCGACGTGAAGCCGGCCAACGTGCTGCTCGCCGACGACGGTCGCCCGCTGCTCTCGGACTTCGGCATCGCGAAGGTGCTCTCGGACGCGATCAGCCGCACGCAGCCCGGCACGGCGCCGGGCACGCCCGCGTACATGAGTCCCGATCCGATCACGGGCGCCGCGCCCGACGGCAAGTCGGACCAGTACTCGCTCGCGGTCGTGGCGTACGAGCTGCTCTGCGGCGCGCGGCCGTTCCGCGGCGACACCGCGGCCGAGCTCGTGTACCACCACATGCACACGCAGGTCGACTTCGACCAACCGGCGTTCCGCGGGCGGCACGCGGTGGTCGCGGCCCTCGCTCGCGCACTTGCCAAGCAGCGCTCGGCGCGCTTCGGGAATTGCACGCAGTTCGCCGAAGAGCTCGAGCGCGCGCTGCGCGAGACCCAAGTCGCGGCGCCTGAGTTCGCGCCGTCCGACGCGCTGACCGTCGAGCTCGACACCACGCGCATCCGCAATCGCCGCACGCGCAAAGTGTGGGGCGTTGTCGCGCTTGGGGCTGCTGTGCTCGCGCTCGGGCTGTTCGTGTGGGCGCCTTGGAAATCGAGCGAGAGCGACGCCGACGTGAAGTCCGGCGCCGGCGCTACGCCGCGAACTCCCGAGAAGCGGCCCGAGATCGACGGAGCTGGCGCCGCGGACCGTGAGCGCCCGGTGGCCGACGCTGCGAGCGCGGATGGCGACCGCTCGACAGAAGCTGTGGCTCAGAACCGAAGCGATGTGCAAGCCGAGTCGAACTCGCCCACGCAGGGCGAGGCGGCGCCCGCCGACAAACCCGTCGCTGTGCCCACGCCGCCGCCCGGGACCGAACCCGAGCGCGGCGCGCCCGCACATTCGCCCGCTGATTCGCCTGTCGACTCGCCCGACAAGCCGCGCGAGACGTCGCAGCAGTACCTCGTGCCCGCGCTCACCAAGGAGCTGAAATCGGCGTGGAATCTGCGCTTTGTGCAGGTGGGCGGCGTGTGGGTGCAGGAGTGCGAAGTCAGCGTGCAGCTCGCGCGCGAACTGGGGTTCGAGGTCGAGCTCGGCGCCAGCGCGAAGCTTCCGCTCGGCAACGTGAACCTCGCGCTCGGCGAGCAGCTCGCGAACAAGCTCAACCAACTGCTTGCGCCCGACGCCAAGCAGCGTTTCGTCGTGCCCGACGAGGCCCGCATGTTGCGCGTGTTCGAGGCGGCCGCTGAGGACGGCCTTGCGACGTCGCCGCGTGTGGAAGCGGGCGGCGATCCGACGAAGCCGGGCTACAGCCCAGGCACCGAGGGCGCAGCCAAGGCGCCCGACCTCGTGCGCGTCGACGTGGCGCCTCGGAACGAACTGACACGCCTGCGCGGTCTGGTCGGTAATGTGCGCGAACTCGCGCGCCGACCAGGCGCCGATCTGGTCGTGTACTTCGGCGGCGCCGAGCTCGACCGCTTGGCGCGCTCGATCGACCTCGAGACGCGCGAAGAATTCACCGTCTCCTTCGCGGATGCGGGGAACGGCTTGCGATTGATCCTCGAAATGGAGTCCCCATGAACACATTCTTCCTCGGCCGACGTGCGCCCCTCGCGCTCGCGGCAACCGTGCTTGCCTGCGCATCGAGCTGCGTGAGCACGTCTGTTCCCACCCACGGCGGCGGCAAGCGCTATTTCTACGAACAAGCGATCGTGGCGCGAGCCGCGGACGAGGCCTTCGGCCAGCTCAATCTCGACGGGCTGAAGCAGAAGACCGACGGCAAGCCGGTCGAAGTGTTCGTGATCGCGATGGGCGACGAAGGCGGCGGCGTCGACGCGGGCGGGAGCATCACCAGCGCGATCGGACTCACTTCGGGCAACTTCGCGCCGTCGGCTTCGGGCGCCAACGCGACGGGCGCGCTCGGCGCCGCGCAGATGACGACGGGCACGGGCTCGGCCTCCCACGCGTTCGCCAACGCGCGCGACATCGAGTACTTGCGCGGCCGCGCGATCCAAGTGTTGAGCGCCGCCGGCGTGCAGATCGCCACGAGCGCCACGGCGAAGGAGTCCACGGCCGGCGCCGTGTACTTCCTCGTGTCGGAGTACGGCACGGCCAAGGACAACCTGCAACTGGTCGTGTACAGCGAGACGAACCTCGCGGCGCGCGCGTGCATCGACGGCTACTTCGTTCCCGGCAACCAGCCGCGCGGCGCGGCGGCGACGCTGCTCGCGCTCGGTCGCGGCGAGTGCACGACGCTGTACCGAACCGAGTTCGTGTTCGGCTACGGCCCCGTGAACGGCGGCGAAATCGTCGTCACCCCCGGACCGCTTCCGACGCGCATCGTGCGCGCTGCGGCGGGCAACGCTCAAGGCGCCAAGTGAGGAACCGCCACGTGAAGAACCAACACGGACTGATCCTGCTCGCGGCGAGCTGCGCCGCATTCGCGTCTTGTCGCTCGAGCGGGCTCCAGCAGCCCTGGGACCTCGCACGCGCCTCGCGTCCCATGCAACTCGCCAAGGGACAGACGATCGTGCGCGGCTCGGTCTCCACGACCGAAGGCGACGGCAGCACCTCGTTCGACCCGAACGTGGCGCTGAGCTACGGCGTCGGCGAGAGCTTCACGCTCGGCGCTTCGCTCGGTCAGCCGGTGCGTGGCTCGACGCGCGATGGCGCTGGCCAGGGCAACGAAGTCGGTGCGTTGCGGATGGTGTACGGCATCCAAGGCGACGCGGAGGACGGCGGTTTCGCCGGCCAGCTCGACATCGTCTTCGAGGACGGTCGCGACGCGGAGTTCCGTCCGAGCGCGGCGGGATTGTTCGCGATCGACGAGCAGTCGCGCGCCTCGGCGCGCTTGGGCTTCTCGCTGGAAGACGGCGAGGAAACGCGCACGTTCCTCGAGACGGCGTACTGGCGCGACGTGGGCCTGTTCCACGCCATGCTCGAGCTCGACGCCAACCTCGGACCGGGCGACGACGAGTTGTACGTGACGCCGGGAGTCAACACGCAGTTCCGCGACATCGTGCAGCTGCAGTTCGGCGCTCCCATCGGCCTCACGAGCGCCTCGGCCGACTGGCAGTTGCTCGCCGGCCTGCTGTTCAGCTTCTGATCCGCGTTTCCTGCTCGCCGCCCGAGCGCTCCAGTGACGCTCGGGCGGCGAGTTCGTTCCGACTAGACTCTCCCAGCGATGCGCAAGCCCATCCAACTCTTCCACGTCGCGGTCAAGGCCTTCATCGCGCGCGACGGACGGCTGCTGATGTTGCGCGAGGCCTTCGGTCCGCAGTCCTGGGAGCTGCCGGGCGGACGCATCGACGTCGGCGAAGAAACGCTTCCGCAGGCGCAGATCCTGCGCCGTGAACTGCGCGAAGAGCTCGGCCCGCACTTCGAATGCGAGATCGAAGCGCCGCTCGCAACGTGGGTGCGTCCGATCGAGTCGCACCGCCCGCACCCGGCTTTCCTCGTCGGTTTCGAGTGCCTGCGGCCGCGCGGCGAGATCGTCCTGAGCGACGAACACCTCGAGATGCGCTGGGTTACACGCGACGAGTCGCTCGCGCTGGACTGCGCGCCTGGCTACGGCGCTGCACTCGAGACGTTCTGGCGCCGCGCCGCGCGCTGAACACTCCGCGCGCCACTGCGCAGCAAGCGCTGCAGTTGCGCGCAGGGCTCGCCCTATCTGTCGCCGCGGCGGCGTGCTTCTACGCGTAGACCTGGTTTCGCACTCCGCCCGCGGCGGGCACGACGAACTTGTCGAACGGACTGCAGTTCGTGACGACGCCGTAGCGCGCGACTCGCTTGCGCTCCCAGAGTGCGCGGTATCCGAGGGGTCCGCGCGCTCTTCGCGCTCCGACGACGCTCAACTGCGTTCGAGCGTCCAACGTCTCGGTGCGTTCGACCTGGAGAAGGCGACCCGTGATTCGAGGACGTGCTCTGATTCGACTGCGATGGGGTCATGGACACTCCCGCAGCGAGGGGGCCGAGGAGACGAGCGTGGACGGAGCCGCGCGCCTCTGGCTTGCGCTGCGTTCGACCCCAGCGTTCCATCAGCACGTCGTGGTCGAACTCCCCGAGCGGTGAACCAGCTGGCAGCGGATGTCGCGCGGCTCGCGCGGGCGCGCGTGCTGCTGTTCGGCTCGTGGGCCCGCGGGACCGCCGTGCCGCGCTCGGACCTCGATCTCGCGATCGACGCGGGCGAGCGCATCCGCCCCGATGTGCTGCAGCGGCTGGCGTTTGACTGCGAGGAGCTGCGCACGCTGCGCAAGATCGACCTCGTCGATCTCCATGCCGCGGATCAGCAGCTGCGAGCGGCCATTCTTCGGGACGGGATCGAGCTGTGAGCGCGCACCTCGAGAACTTCCAGCGCGCCGTGAAGCGCCTCGCGGTCGTGCTGGGCGAGCCCGAGTCGAGGACGCAGCGCGAAGCTTCGATCCACTGCTTCGAGTTCGCCTTCGAACTCGGTTGGAAGGCGATTCAGGCTCGCCTTCGCTCGGAGGGTCTCGACGCGGCGACGCCGAGGGCCTGTCTGGAGCAGGCTTGGCGCGCCGGATGGATCGACGACGTGTCGGAGTGGCTCGACCTGCTGCGTGATCGCAATCTCACGAGCCACACCTACAAAGAGAGCCTCGCGCTCGAACTCGTGGAGCGCCTCCCCGAGCATCTCGAGCAGTTGCAGAGCTTGGCAGCGCGACTCGAGCGTTGAGCAACCGCAGCAGCGCCTGCGCGGCTACGTACGCGGGCTCGCGTGCGGCCGCGGCGGCTGTGGATGGGGATCGCGGAGCGCTTCGATGCTGAGCCCATCCCACGGCGGCTCGAGACGGAACATGCCGCGCTTCACACGTTGCGGAACAGCAGCGCGAGGCCTTCGCGAGCCTGCGCGCGCAGCTCGTAGAGGCTCGCGGCGCTCGTCACGCGCCGCCACAGATAGCTCGGCCTCAGGTAGAAGCGCCGCACCATGCGCTTCTTCAGCGCGAGCATCGTGTCGCGGTCGAGCGCTTGCGTCGGAAGCTTCGCCTCGGCGCCGCCCTGGTCCATCACGAGGTGTTTCTCGTCGACCTGCGTTGGCCCACGGGCCGCGCACAGCCGAGTAGACTCGCGGGTAACCCCGTGGCCGATTCGAACCCGCTGCTCTCCGAGGACTCGCGCGACTGGGAGCGGCTGATCGAGTCGCTTGGGCCGGCGTCGCTGCTGGTGGCGATCGAGGGGCGCATGAGTGCGGAGCTGCGCGCGCGCCTCAGCGCCGAGGACCTGTTGCAGGACACGTTGCTGCACCTGTGGCGCGATCGGGCGCGCATCGAGTGGCGCGGCGCGCGCGCCTTTCGCACGCTGGTGCTCTCGATGGCCGACAACCGCATTCGTGATGCGGCGGACCACGAGTTCGCGCTGAAGCGGGGCGGCGGCCACGGGCTGGTTTCCACGGACCCGTTTCCCAGCGACGGTCCTCGTAGCTCGGCGGGCGCGCTACCTGCGGCGTCGACCACGCCCAGTCGGGTGGCGATTCGCCGCGAGCAAGCTGATGCCATGCGAGAGGCGCTGTCCGGCCTGCCCGACGAACTGAGGGAGATCGTTCGTCTGCGCGCGTTCGAGCAGATGCCGCTCGAGGGGATCGCAGAGCGATTAGGTCTGGGTGTTGAAGCGGTGCGCCACCGCTTCCGCAAGGGCTCGGCGCTGTACGCGCGCCGACTTCGAAGCATGCTGGACACGGGCACAAGTGCGCCAGAATTTGCGACGGACCCACGCTCGAACGCCTCTTCTTGACGCGCGCGACGCGGCGCAGATCGATGCCTGAACCCGGACCGCTCGAAGACGATTCCGACGAGGCCTTCCTCGACCGTGCTTTCGAGCTGGCCGTGGAGCGCCTTGAAGAGGGCGCGAGCGTCAGCGTGGGAGAGCTGCTCGGCGGCCGCGAGCGACTTCGGGCGCAAATGGAGCAGTTGGTCGTCGACGCCCGCACCACGGCCTGCGTTCGGGACGAAGCACTCCCGCACGTGAGCGGCTACTCGATCGTCGAGGAGTTGGGGCGCGGCGGGATGGGCGCGGTCTATCTGGCGCGTCAGGAGGCGCTGGGCGGTCGACGCGTCGCGCTGAAGTTGCTGCCGAGCAGCGCCGTCTTCTCCGCTCGCGCTCGCGAGCGTTTTCTACGCGAGGCGCGCACGCTGGCCAACGTTCGGCACCCGCACGTCGTCACGGTGCACGACGTGGTCGAGAGCGACCAGGTCTGCGCCTACGCCATGGAGTGGGTGGATGGCGCCTCGCTGGCGGGGCTCATCCAGCGTGCGCGTGATTCGAAGTCACCGACACACGTGCTGCACGCGACGCTCCAGCTTGTCGGCGCGCGCGCGCTCGAAGAGTACACGGTCTTTGTGTGCCGTACGGCGATCGCCGTGGCGCGCGCGCTCGGCGCGCTGCATCGCGCGGGTCTGGTGCACAGGGACGTGAAGCCGTCCAACGTGCTCTTGCGCCGCGACGGAACCGCGCTGCTTTCCGACTTTGGGCTCGCGCACGCGAGCGATGCAGCGCTCACCAAGAGCGGTGAGTTCGTGGGGACCGTGCTGTATGCGTCGCCAGAGCAACTCGACGGCGACGCCGAGAGTCTCGACGCACGCTCGGATGTGTACGCGCTTGGAGTGACGCTGTACCACGCGCTCACTTTCCATCTGCCGTTCGACGAGCCGGGTTCGACGGAGCGCCGCGCGAGCACTCCGACGGGGATGCTGCGCCTGCTCGAGGGCCGCAGTCCCGTGCCGCTGCGCGCTCGTGATCCGAAACTGCCCCGCGACCTCGAGACGATCGTCGCGATGGCGATCGAGAGCGAACCCACGCGGCGCTACGAGAGCGCGGACGAATTCGCGGACGATCTCGAGCGCCTGCTGAGTCTGCAGCCCATCCATGCGCGCCCCGCGAGCGCGTTGTCGCGAGCGGCGAAGTTCGTGCGGCGCAATCGCTCCGCGGCGCGAGGCTTGATCGTTGGAAGTGCGGCGTCGATCGCGCTCGCGCTGCTCGCCGTCGTGTGTTTCGTCTTCGCGCCGCGCTGGGCCGACGAGCACGTCCGCGAAGCGCGTCTGGCGCTGCTCGATCCGGTCTACGCGAACGCGCTCTTCGTACGCGAGCAGTTCGGAGCACCAGCGAGCGCTCCGCGAACACTCCAGACCGACGACGGGCTTCGGCGCGCAATCACTTCCTACGAGGCTGCCCTGCGCTGGAACTGGTTCGATCGATCGATCGGCGCAGAGCGCGATGTCGTAGCGCGCGCGCTCGATCACAAGACGCCCGAAGTCTCCGCGACAGATCCACGTCTGGCCGGACTGGGCGCGTACCTCGCGGGCGACGTGGACGGCGCGTTGAAGCACTGGTCCGACGCGGAGCGGTTGCGTGATCCGCGCACAGCGCCGGATCCTTTGGTCGAAGCGATGCTCGGCGTGCTGCTGCTCGTGCGCGACGAACCCGCGCGCGCCTATCCGCGCTTGCGCGAAGCGTGCCGCATGTTCCCCGACGTCGGATTCCTCGCCACGTACCACGCGGACGCTGCGGTGCGGTGCGGCGACCATGAGACGGCGGAGCGTTTGCTGCGCTCGGCGCGCGACATGCATCGCCTCGATCCGCTCGGCGCGCACGAACGTGTCACGGCCGACTTGTACGCGGCGACCGGGCGCGACGACGCGGCGGAGTCCCTCTACCGCGCAGCCCTCCAGTCTCCCGTCGCCACGCTCCACTTGGCTCGTTTGTTGGATCGGTGCGGGCGCCTCGACGAAGCGCTCGAGCAGTACCTGGTCGCTTTCGAGAGGCTGAACGCTCCCGCGCTGCGCGCGGAGTACTCCACAGTCCTCGAGCGCTGGTGGACTTCGCTGTCAGACAGCGAACGATCCCAGGCCATCGCCGCAACGCTGGAACTGGCCCCGAGCGACCGGCGCTCGCTCGTGGCGCGCTTGCGCGGGCTTCGACTTGCGTCCGCCGAAGACGAGAGACCCATGAACTCCGGGCTTTTCGCGACGCTGCGGCGCTGGCGCTCCTCTCCGCCCCTCCAGAGCCTCGGACTTCCCGAGCTCGCAGGAATCCTGGAGGTTGAAGACATGAAGCTGTGGAGCGGAATACCCAACTACTCGAATCTTCTGAGGTCGCTGCAGGCGTTCGCGTGGCGGAGCCCGTGGCCACGCGCGGCTTCGCGCGGTGTCCACGCTCTCGCGTCGAAACCCAAGAGATCTACGGCGCGCGTTTCCGCCGTGACGCTCGGCGCGGCGCTGGCCGTCGCCCTAGGCGCTGGCGCCGTGTCCGGGCAGTCGTGTCCGAGCCCGCGGTACAGCGCGGGGATGGGCTACGACTCAGCGCGGCAGCGCACGGTGCTCTTTGGGGGCGCCGCAGCCCCCTTCAACCTCAATAGTGAGACGTGGGAATGGGACGGGTCGACATGGTCATTGCGCTCAACGACGGGTCCCTCTCCCCGAGCAGACTTCACGGCTACTCCGTACGACAGCGCGCGGGGCGTCAACGTGCTGTTTGGTGGAGGCTTGTCCTTCGGGAGCTACAGCGGCGAAACCTGGGAGTGGAACGGGATCTCGTGGTCGCTGCGCTCCACGGCGGGACCTTCGCCTCGCGAGGCTCACGCGATCGCCTACGACGCTGCGAGAGGCCGGACCGTGATCTTTTCGGGCCTCTCCCAGTCGGCTGGCTACTCAGACGCCCAGACCTGGGAGTGGGACGGAACCACCTGGTCGCAGAAGTTCCCGGCCGCGTCCCCATCACCGCGAATCGGTGCGTCCATGGCGTTTGATGCTTCGCGTGGCGTTTGCGTGCTGTTCGGCGGGGCCAATCCGACTGCGGGCCCGGCGAACTACTCGGACACATGGGAATGGAACGGCGTCAACTGGCTGCAGCGCACGCCGGCGAACGTTCCGCCGGCGCGCCTCCAAGCCGCGATGGACTTCGACTCCGTGCGAGGCGTCGTCGTGATGTTCGGCGGAGCCCCTTACTCGCCCAACGTCCCCCGCAACGACACGTGGGAATGGGACGGCACGAACTGGACGTTGACGGACAACGGCATGCCCGCGCGCAGCTACACGCAGGGAGCGTTCGATTCCGTCCGCAACCGCTTCGTCCAGTACGGCGGACTTGGCTCATCGGGCTCTGTCATTGGCGACACTTGGGAATACGACGGCGCAACCAGTGACTGGTGCCAGGTCGCGATCTGTCCGTTGGTGTCGACCTTCTGCACCGCCGGCACGACCAGCAGTGGTTGCAGCGCGAGTATGTCGTCCAGTGGAACGCCGAGCATCGGCGCGACGTCCGGCTTCACGGTCTCGTGCTCCAACGTCGAAGGTCAGAAGTTCGGTCTGATCTTTTACGGCGTGTGTGGTGCGAAGGCCTCGCCGTGGGCGCCGGGCAGCACGAGCTATCTGTGCGTGAAGTCGCCGGTCCAGCGGACAGTCGCAGACAACTCCGGCGGAACGGCGGGCGCGTGCAATGGAGCGTTCTCGATCGACTTCCTCACGTATCTCTCGACGCATCCGCTCGCGCTCGGTCAGCCGATGGGGGCGGGACAACTTGTGACCGCTCAGGCTTGGTTCCGCGACCCTCCCGCGCCGGGCACGACGAACCTCTCGAACGGACTGCAGTTCGTGACGACGCCGTGAGCTGAACGAGTCGCGGAACCGCTTCAGCCAGCGGCTGCGCAGACGCGCAGCCTCGGGGGATCCTTCACGAACGACGCCAAGGCGTCGTTCGTGCTTTCGGCCGCGCAGGAAGAGCGCGTCCGAAAGACAGGCTTACCTCCGCGACCCTCCCGCGCCGGGCACGACGAACCTGTCGAATGGCCTGCAGTTCGTGACCACGCCGTAGCGCTTCGCGCGCCGGCTTCGGCGGTGCGCGCCCGCACTCGGGCGCGCACCCCAACGGCGCGACTACGGGCGCCGCGTCGACTCGGAAGTCGAAGGCGGCTGTGGCCGCGGGTCGATGATCTCATCGATGCTCAGCCCATCCCACGGCGGCTCGAGTCGGAACACGCCGTGCGAGTACAAACGCGCGTCGCGGTCGTTGGTCGACTGCGCCTGACGCAGCCAGCGATCCCACCAGGCGAGCAACTCGGCCTCGCTCAGGTTGCGCAGATCCAGATCCTCCTCGCTGAGGAAACGATCCATCGGGCCGTCGGTGCTCAAGGGCCCTCCTCATCGACGACCGTCATCGGGAGCACGGCGCTCGCGCGCGACAGCATGATCGAGTGCGCGGCGCTCAGCGGCTGGTCTGCGAGCTCACGTTGCACCTCGCTCCAGATCGCCGCCCAGTTCCGCGAAGCCTTGGCGTAGCGTTCGAGGCGCGCCTCGTTGGCGTGCATCGCGCGGCGACGCTCGCGGTCAAGCTCGGTTTCGAGTGTGTCCAGCCCGTCCGTGGTGCGGGCGAGCAGCGGCCGCGTGGCGGAGAGTTCGCGAATCCAATCGGGGTGTTCGGCCACAAGCTGAAGGATGTCGCGCGCACTGCGCGAGAACAGCAGCTGATCTCGGGCGTCTGGCATCAGCCGTGCGAGCTCACCGACGAAGGCCCAGTCGCGTTCACGATCGGTCATCTTCATCAGCGCCGTCGCGCGCGCGTCGGTGAACGGAATCGGACTGCTCTCCGCGAGACGCCATACCTGCTCGCGATCGTCGGCGGCGAGGCGCGGCGGCTTGGCGAAGAAGTCGGTCCTAACGCGGACATCTCCGTCCAGGAACTCGAGATGGCTGCTCCAGCCGCCAGCGAGCCAGCGTACGTCCAGCGGCGCGCCGAAGCGGTAGCGCGCGCCTCGTTTCCCCAGCACGGCCAGTACGTGTCCCAACGCCTCGTCGTCCTCGCGCAGCATCCAGGCGCCGTCCTTGCTCGCGAAGGCGAGGCGATGGAGAACGCAGGCTTGGCCGCTGCACAAAACCACTCGCACACGGCCCCGGTTGAACTCGCGTGTCAGCTCGACGTAGACGCTCATCGGCGGCGACAACGTAGCGCAGCGCCCATGCCGCTCACACGTTGCGGAAGAGCAGCGCCAAACCCTCGCGAGCCTGCGCGCGCAGCTCGTAGAGGTTCGCCACGCTCGTCACGCGCCGCCACAGATAGCTCGGGCGCAGGTAGAAGCGCCGCACCATGCGCTTCTTGAGCGCGAGCATCGTGTCGCGGTCGAGCGCTTGCGTCGGAAGCTTCGCCTCGGCGCCGCCCTGGTCCATCACGAGGTCGTTCTCGTCGACCAGGCCCAGCTCGATCGCGCGCGCGCGGAACGGCGTGCCGAAGCGCGGCACGGCCATGTTGAGGCTCATGAAGTCGAGCTCGAGCTCGAGCGCGAGGTCGAGCGAACGCCGGATCGACTCCTCGGTCTCCTCGGGGAGGCCGATGATGAACGTGCCGACTGTCCGCAAGCCGTGCCGCTTCGCGCGTGCGAAGCCCTCGCGCACATCGGCGACGTCGTACTTCTTCTTGTAGCCCGCGAGCACTTCCGGGTCGGCGCTCTCGACGCCCATCATCACCGTGTGGCAGCCCGCGCGCTTCATCGCGGCGAACAGCTCGTCGTCGGCGTGGTCGGGGCGCGCGTAGGTCGTCCACGACAGATCGCCGCGGCGTTCCCATTCGGCGCACAACTCGAGCCCGCGCGGTTTGCGCACGCCGAAGGTCTGGTCCATCACGAACAGCTCGCGGATTCCACGCGAGCGCAGCTCGTCGACTTCCTCAAGCACTTCGGGGATCGGCCGCGAGGCGTAGCCCAGGGTCGACATCACGCAGAACGTGCAAGGGAACGGGCAGCCCCAGTCGGTGAGGATCGTCGCGAAGCGCTCGGAGCGCGCGAACGAGAAGTGGTAGCCGTGGCTCGGGAACAACTCGTGCCGCGGGCGAGGGATCGAGTAGCCGCCGTGCAGCTTGCCGCGCCCGTCGAGCTTCTCGATCGCGCCGTCGGGCCTGCGCACGACCGAGTCGCGCACGTCGTCGTAGCGTCGCTCGAGAATCTTGAGCACGTCCGCGCCGACGAAGTTGCCGAGCGCCGCTTCGAGCCAAGGCTCTTCCGCGAGCCGCGCCTCGGCGCGCTCGTGCAGCACATCGCCGATCGCGATCACGCGTCGGCCGCGGGCTGCCTGCGCTGCGAGGAACGCGCGGTCCTCGTCCCACGAAACCGAGCCGACCAGGCTCACGAGCGCTTCGGGTGCGAAGGCGTCGATGCGCGCGTTCGCGCTCGCCACGTCGAGCCGCTCGGCGATGCAGTCGAGCACCGCGACCTCGTGCCGCGAGCCGACAATCCCCGACAGCATCACCAGGTCGATCGGGTGGAACAGGTAGTTCGACTTGGTGGTCTTCGAACAGAAGTAGTCGCGGATGAACATCCGCTGACCCGGCGGATTGAGCAGCAAAACGCGCATCGACGCCCTCGCGGCGGTTAGCTGCGCGGCCCGGCGGCGTCGCCGCGTGGGTCCGAGCGCGGCAGGCGCCGCGGCGCGCGGTCGAGCTCGAAACCGCGGTCATCGGCCAGCGCGACGGCCGCTTCGTGAACTTCCTCGACGCTCAGCCCGACCAGGCACTGCGGTTCGCCGAAGATGCAGCTCGAGCGCTTGTTGTCGTGGACGTTGATGCACGGACTGCAAGGCGGGGGGCGATAGAGCGCCCGCGCGCGCAGTCCGATCGGCCCGTACATCACCGGGGTTTCCGGCCCGAAGAGGCCGAGCGTCGGCGCGCCCATCGCCGCCGCGACGTGCATTGGACCAGAGTCGTTCGACACGACGACGGCGGCCTGCGCGAGCACGGCGGCGAGTTCGGGCGTCCCGAGTTTGCCCGCCAGATTGCCCACGCGCGGCGAACCGATGCGCACGCGGATCGCCTCGGTGTAGTCGAACTCGGAGCGTGAGCCGATCAGCGCGATCGACCAGTCCTGCTCCGCGATCAGCCGCTGCGCCAGCTCGATGAACATCGACGGCGGCCAGCGCCGTTCGAGTGAGAGTTCCCCAGCGTTGACGTTGAGCACCGCGAAGCCCGCATCCGGGTCGACGCCGGAGCTCTTGAGCGCATCGAAGGCGCGCGCTTCGTCGCGCTCGTCGAAGCGCAGCGGCTTGGTGTCGTACGCCGTCACGTTCATGCCGTTCTCGCCGCCGGCGAGCACGCGGAAGTTGCGCGCGACGTGCCAGTACCGGTTGAAGTTGAAGCGGTCCGTGTGGAACGAGCCGCGCCAGACCTTCTCGCTCTCGAAGCCGTGGCGGCGTGGCGCGCCCGTCGCCAGCGCGACGATCGCGGAGAAGCGCGTGAAGAACTCGAAGTCGTACACGACGTCGTAGCCGTAGCTGCGCAACTCGACGAGCAGCTTGCGGATGCGCAGCGCCAGCCGCGCCCAGCCGACGCCGCGCACGTCGAGCGTGAGCACACGGTCGAACACGCCGAGCCGCTCGACGAACTCGCGGTTGGACTCGAGCGTCAGGAAGGTCAGCTCCGCGAACGGATGCTTGCGGCGCAGGCTCGCGACGGCGGGGGTGAGCAGCTGGAGGGAGCCCAGGCCCCAGAACTTCATCGCCAGCACCTTGCGCGAGGGGTGCTCCTGCGGGCGCGCCGGCAACCAGCGCAGCGGCTGCAGCAGGGCGCACGCCAATCCGCCCAGCGCGCTGTCGACGCGCTGCAACGCCTGCATGGAAATGTGGCGGTTTGCGGACAACTCGGGGGCCCCCGGCCCGCCGCGAGTATAGCCCAGGGTTCGCTGGGCATCGCGGCCCGCCGGTCCGGACCGCTCCAGCGTCCTCAACCGCGCTGAAAACCGACGAAAACCCCGGCAATCAGAGCGCCGGTCGAGGGGATGCGGCGCGTGAAGAACTGGGTGACGGTCTCGTTCGCCTTGAGGTTCAGGATCGCCCCGTTGAGCCAATCGACGAGGCCGCCCCAGTCCACCGTCGCGACCTTGGCGTAGTTCAGCGCCTGCAGCACGACGAAGGCGAGTGCGATCACGATCAGTCCGATCTTGAAGATCTTCCTCGTGGTGTAGCCCAGCGCGAAGCCCAGGAGCGCGAACAGGCTGCCTTCCGTCAGGTAGGGCAGGGCCGCTTCGAGCGAGCCCTCGGGTTTTGGCGCCGAGCTGTCGGCGCGCGTCGAAGCGAGGTAGCTCGCCGGTTGCAGCGTCGCGCTGCCGTCCGAAGTCGGCGGATCGGCTTGCGCCAGCAACACCGCGCGCGCGGCGACGGAGCCGAGGAACAGCACGCCCAAAAAGACGAGCGCGATCTTCTGGAGTCGAGTCAACCCCGGTTTCTCGACGGGCTTGGGTTCGTTCGCCATGGCGTGCGGGGCAGGTTGTTCGCGCGGGGCCCGAAGCGGGAGAGAAAGTGCGCCGACGCGAGCTAGACTACGCGGCCCGTCGTGAGGCTTCGAGAGCGGCTCGAGGCGTTCGCGCTCGTTCTAGGTTCCCCGCGCTCCTTTCATCAGGTGTCTCCACGGCATGTGCGGATTCATCGGCATCTACGGCCCTGACGGCGTCGACGTGGCCGTCGAGATCTACGAAGGTTTGCTCGCCGTCCAGCACCGCGGCCAGGACGCGGCCGGCATCACCACCTTCACGGACAAGTTCCACGTGAAGAAGGGCCTGGGCCTGGTCCGCGACGTGTTCAACGAGCGCAACATGGCGCGCCTGCGCGGCCACATCGGCGTCGGACACGTGCGCTATCCGACCGTGGGCGTCGGCTCCGACGAAGACGTGCAGCCGTTCCACATGGTGTTCCCGATGGGCATCGCCATGGCGCACAACGGGAACGTCACCAACTTCCTCGAGCTCAAGGAGCGCCTCAAGGTCAAGGGCGTGCGCCTGGGCTCCTCGTGCGACGTCGAGGTGATCCTCTACGTGTTCGCGCGCGCGCTCGCCGACCGCGTCAAGCCGGCGCAGAAGATCGAGCCCGACGACGTGTTCGCGGCCGTCAAGGTCGTGCACGAGAAGGTCAAGGGCGCCTACTCCGTCGTCGCGGTGCTCGCCGACGGCGGCATGGTGTGCTTCCGCGACCCGTTCGGAATCAAGCCGATCGTGTTCGGCCAGAAGGTCACCGACAAGGGCATCAGCTACGCCTGCGCGAGCGAGTCCGTCGTGCTCGACGTCAACGGGTACGAGCGCACGCTCGACATCGGCCCCGGCGAATGCGTCTACGTGTCGCCCGACCGCCGCATCCACCAGCGCAAGCTCGGCGACCGCCCGCATCGCCCGTGCATCTTCGAGTGGGTCTACTTCGCGCGTCCCGACTCGATGCTCGACGATGTGTCGGTCTACCGCACGCGCCGGCGCTTCGGCATCGCGCTCGCGCAGCAGTGGAAGCGCTCGGGCGCGCCGGCGCCGCAGGTAGTGATCCCGATCCCCGACAGCTCGCGCGACGCTGCGGCGTCGTTCGCCGAAGAGCTCGGGCTCCCTTACCGCGAGGGGCTGGTCAAGAACCGCTACATCGGCCGCACGTTCATCATGCCGAGCCAGGGCGCGCGCACGAGCTCCGTGCGCCGCAAGCTCAACACGATTCAGCTCGAGTTCAAGGACAAGGACGTGGTGCTCGTCGACGACTCGATCGTGCGCGGCAACACCTCCAAGCGCATCGTGCAGATGGCGCGCGACGCCGGCGCGCGCAAGGTCTACATGGCGGTCACGAGCCCGCCGCTGGTTTCGCCCTGTCCGTACGGCATCGACATGGCGACCAAGACCGAGTTCGTCGCCACCGGCCGCACGACCGAGGAAATCGCGGTTGCCATCGGCGTCGACCACCTCGTGTACCTTGACCGCGAGGCGATGAACGAGTCGGCCCGCGCCGGCAACCCCAAGCTGGAGAAGTTCTGCAACGCCTGCTTCACCGGCGAGTACCCGACCGGCGACGTGACCCGCGAGATGCTCGCGGCGATCGAGGGTGAACGCTGCTCTTCGCAGCAGCAGATCACGATGTGGAGCTGACGCTCGGCGCTCGTCCCGCGGGGCGAGCGCTTTCGCAGTAGCCTGCGCGAGTGCCGCTGCCGCCGCTCCCGATCGACGAGGTGCTCGCGCCGCTGGTCGGCGCGTTGCAGCGGCATGCGAGCGTCGTCCTGCGCGCGCCGACGGGCGCGGGCAAGACCACGCGAGTGCCCCCGGCGTTGCTCGACGCGGGCCTGGCGGGCGGCAAGCAGATCGTGATGCTCGAGCCGCGCCGTCTCGCGGCGCGCGCAGCCGCGCGGCGCATCGCCTTCGAGCGCGGCGCGGAGCTCGGCGGCGAAGTCGGCTGGCGCGTGCGCTTCGACAACAAGAGCTCGCGCGCGACGAAGATCCTCGTCGTCACGGAGGGAATCCTCGTGCGGCGGTTGCAGGACGATCCGTTCCTCGAGGACGTCGGCTGCGTGGTGTTCGACGAGTTCCACGAGCGCAGCCTCGACACCGATCTCTCGCTCGCGATGGTGCGCAAGCTGCAGCGCGAAGCGCGGCCCGAGCTCAAGCTCGTCGCGATGTCGGCGACGCTCACGCCGCAGGGACTTTCGCGCTACCTCGGCGACGCGCCGATCGTCGAAAGCCAGGGCCGTCTCTACCCGGTCGAAGTGGAGTACTTGCCCTCCGATCCGCGCACGCCGCTCGGCAAGCAGATCTCCGTCGGCGTCGCGCGCGCCCTCGAGCGCACCAGCGGCCACGTGCTCGCCTTCCTGCCGGGCGTCGGCGAAATCCGCCGCGCCGGCGAGGACATCGCCGCCATGTGCCAGCGGCGCGGCGTCGACGTGCTCGAGCTGTACGGCGACCTGCCGGCCGAACAGCAGGACGCCGTGCTCGGCGCGAGCGCGCGGCGCAAGGTTGTGCTCGCAACGAACGTGGCGCAGACCTCGGTGACGATCGACGGCGTGACCGCTGTGGTCGACAGCGGACTGGCGCGCGTGCTGCGCTACGACGCCGGCATCGGGCTCGACCGTCTCGAACTCGAGCGCATCTCGCGCGCCTCGGCGGAGCAGCGAGCTGGACGCGCGGGACGCACCGCGCCCGGCGTGTGCTGGCGTCTGTGGAGCGAGGGCGAGCAGCGCTCGCTCGACGAAGACGACGAGCCCGAAATCCGCCGCGTCGACCTCGCCAGCGCTGCGTTGCAGCTGTATTCGTGGGGCGAGCGCGACCTCGAGCAGTTCGGTTGGTACGAACCGCCCGCGGAAGCGGCGCTCGCTCGAGCGGATGCGTTGCTGCGCAAGCTCGGCGCCGTGGACGAGCGCGGGACGACGACGGCGCTCGGTCAGCGCATGGCGAGTTTGCCGGCGCATCCGCGGCTCGCGCGGCTGCTGATCGCCGGTGAAGAGCTCGGCTGCGCCGAGCGTTCGGCGTTCGCCGCTGCACTGCTCTCCGAACGCGATCCGTTCCTGCGCGGCCGCGAACGCCGCGGCGCGTCGCACGTCTCCGACAGCGACCTGTTCGATCGCGTGCGCGCGCTCGAGGATTTCGAGGACTTCGGCACGAGCGACAGCGAGCTCGGCGTGCTCGAGCGCGGCGCCGCACGCGCCGTTCTGCGCGCCAAGGACCAGCTGCTGCGCATGGTGCGCAACGATGGCAAGCCGGCGTCGGCGACTGCGCTCGCACGCGCCGTGCTCGCCGCGTTTCCTGACCGGCTCGCGCGCCGCCGCGCGCCCAAGGATCGCCGCGGCGTGATGGCCGGCGGGCGTGGCGTGACGCTCGCCGAAAGCAGCGCGGTCGCCGACGCCGAGTTGTTCGTGTGCCTGGACATCGACGCCGGCAAGCGCGGTGAGCGCGCCGAGGCGCAGGTGCGCGTCGCCTCCGGGGTCGAGCGCGAGTGGTTGCCGCGCGAGCGTGTGCGCAGCGAAATCGCCGTGCTCTTCGACGAACGCGTCGAGCGCGTGACGGCGCTCAAGCGCACCGTGTTCGAAGACCTCGTGCTCGACGAAGTGCAGGCTGGACTGCCCGACGACGGCGAACCGTCGCGCGTGCTCGCGGAGGCGGCGGCGAAACGCTTCGAACGCGTGTGGCCCAAGGACGACAAGGACGTCGAGCGTTTTGTCGCCCGCGTGCGTTGTCTCGCAGCCTGGATGCCCGACTTGGGGCTGCCGAGTTTCGACGAGGTCTCGCTCGCCGGAGCGCTGCCCGATCTGTGCCATGGCCGCCGCTCGTTCGACGAACTGCGACGTGCGCCGTGGCTCGAAGCGCTTCAAGCGCGCCTCAGCTACCCGCAGCTCCAAGTGCTCGAGCGGGAGGCCCCCGACAAGCTCAGCGTGCCGAGCGGGAGCCAGATCCGCATCGAGTACGAGCCGGGCAAGGCGCCCGTGCTCGCGGCGCGCATCCAGGAGCTCTTCGGCCTCGCCGAAACGCCGCGTATCGCCGGCGGCCGCGTCGGCGTCGTGATGCACCTGCTCGCACCCAACCACCGGCCGCAGCAGATCACCGAGGACCTGCGCAGCTTCTGGGACAACACCTATCCGCAGGTGAAGAAGGAACTCTCGCGCCGCTACCCACGCCACTCGTGGCCCGATGACCCGTGGAGCGCGACGCCCGAGCGCCGTCCGCGGCGGCGCTGAACTACTCTGACGCCGTGAAGCGCACACCGAAGTTCACCCTGCTGCTCGCGCTGCTGTTCGTTGCGCTCGCGCTGTTCGTGCCGGAGTTCCGCGAGCAGTTGCTGGCGGAGCCGCCGCCCGCTGCGCCGGCGACGACGGCCGCGCCGCACGCACCGGAACGCGAGGCTGCACCGCACGCGTCGATCGGCTTTCGCAGTGAACGCGGTCTCGACGAGCATTTCGAGAAACACGGCCGCGAGTTCGGGACCATCTCGCGCGCCGAGTACCTGCGGCTTGCGCAGGCTCTGCGCGACGCGCCCGAAGGCGGCGCGATTCTCGAAGCACGCCGCGCCGACGGCGTCATCACGCGCTTCGACAAACGCAGCGGCGCGTTCCTCGCCTTCAACGCGGACGGGACGTTGCGCACGTTCTTCAAGCCCAACGACGGTCAGGCGTACTTCCGCCGGCAACTCGAGCGCGAGCCGGAGCGATGAGCGCTTCCGACGGGTCCGTGGCGGACTTCCTGCGAGCACGCGGCTGCTCCGCGCAGGTCATCGACGGCGGGCTCGCAGGACTGCTCGCGCGCTGGGCTGCGACGGTTGAGGAGCTCGCCGCCGGCTACCGCTGGACGTTCGACGACTACCTCAACGATGTGGACGGGCGCCAGATCCTCGAAGAGGCGCTGGAGCATGCGGCGCACGAAGAACGCGCCGCGTACTCCGCAGCGCTCGCGGTGCTCGACGAACGCGCGGACGCGTGGCTTTCTCCGCCGGCCGAGTGCCTGTGGGGCGCCGCCGTCGCGCGTGCGCACGGCTGGACGCCCGAACGCCAGTGGTGGTACTTCCGCCGGCCGTCGGAACTTCGGGATTCAGCGCAGGAAACAGGCCTGGAAGGCGCGTAGCTTCGCGAGTTCGCCGCGCACCTGGATGCGTCGCGTGAGCACTTGCCACACCAGCGATCGTTCGCCGCGCAGCACGCCGATCCAGGCCAGAGCGTCGGCGCGGACGAGCGTGTCGAGCTCGCCGACCAAACCCTCGAGCACCTGCAGCTTGCCGCCGTCGACCAGCAACGTGGCGCGCGACGAGTCGGCGCCGCGGAATTCGAACCCGATGCGGGCCTGCAGACCCTTGGCGCGCGAGCGCTGGAACGTGAGCGGCGCGCCGCGCAGGAAGCCGGGCACGTCCTTGGGCCGCAAGCGCGTTCCCACGCGCCGCACCGTCTTGTGCGGGAAGCGCGCGAGCACGTGCTTCTCGGCGTCGGAGTGCGCAGCGACGTACACCGGCTCGCGCTTGGCGACGAGCGGATCGAGCACGTCGCGCAGGAACGTCTTGCGACTCGCGCGAAACGGCGCAATCACGTCCTCGCCCGCCGGGCACACGGCCAGGCAGTACGCCGCCTTGTAGTTGGGGCCGAACGCTAGGCTCTGCCACATCGAAACGGTCTCCGACTCCGGGACGTGCGCGCGGTAGTCGGCGCCGCTGCGCGCGTCGGCGACGGTCCCCACCCAGTCGCCGAAGCCGCCCATGAACTCGCGGTAGTTGTGCGTGTAGCAGGCGGCGAAATCGAACTGTCCGTCGGGTGCGATCGCTCCGACAGGACAGGCGGCGACGCAGAGCTTGCACTGGAAGCAGGGATTGAAGTCGAGTTCGCGCGTAGACGCGTCGAGTGGGGCGGCCACGAGCACGCTGGCGAGCAACACGAAGCTGCCCCAACGCGGGTGGATCAGGTTGCGGTGCACGCCGATGCGCCCCAAGCCGGCGGCTTGCGCGACGCGCTTGTGCGAAACGATCCAGGTTTTGCCGGGGAAACGGTCCATCTCCATCGGAAACCCGGCGGAGGGATTGAGCGCGCGCACGCCGCGGCGCTCGAGTTCCCGCACCAGCGCCTGGGCGATCTCGTTGGCGCGGTCGGTGACGGCGTGGAACTCGAGGTTCGACACGCTGCGCTGCGGCGTGCGGATCGGCTCGCGGTTCATGCGCACGACCAGCGCGATCACAGCGCGCGTTCCTGGCAGGGCCTCGAGGATGTCGGCGCGGTCGCTGTCGAGCTCGGCGTGTTCGAACGGCACGAAGCCGACGTCGTCCGCGCCCAGCTCGAGGGCCAGGGCGCGCAGGTCGGCGGTCAGGAGGGGAGCGGTGGAGTGGAGGGTTGCGGACATAGGTGTATATGCAAGTATGCGGCCCGGGAAAGACGTTCGAGGCGGAGTGTTGGAATGGGCGCGGGCGTGGCGACGGCGCAGGTCGGCGTGCTTTTCGCGTGCGTCAGGCGTGCAGGAAGCGTTCGGCGATGCGGATCAGGGCCTCGGAATCGCCCGGCCCGAGCGCACGCAGAGCATCGGCCTGGGCGCGCTCCCAGTCTGCGCAGGCGGCCGCGAAGGACACGCGGCCTTCCGCGGTCATGTGCAGCGGTCGGGCGCGCGGGTCGCCGCTCGCCTCGACCTCGATCCAACCGCGCTGGCGCAGGCGTTCGAGGTTGCGGCTGAGCGTGCTCTCGTCGATGCACAGCGCATCGCCCAGGCGGCTGGCGAGCACCCCGGGGTGCGCGCTGATGGCGACCAGCAGGTTGAACTGGCTGACCTTGAGGTCGTGCGGCGCCAGCGCGCGGTCGTAGATCGAGCTCAAGGCGCGGTTGAGCACGCGGGCCCGCAGCGCGAGGCACTGCGACGCGATCGCGGAAGGCGTCGACTGGGGACGCTTGCGCGAAGCGGCTTCGCGCCGGGGGGGAGTCGCTCTTCGGGCGGCCATGCAGTTACTTGTAGATGCAACTACGCGCGGCGTCAAGCCGGCGTGCGTCGTCGCGCCGCTCGCAACGGCGCTCGCGTAGGCCATAATCCGCGCGTGGAGCAACTCTCGTCCGCCGTCGACCGCCCCCGCAGCGTCGGGCACTGGATCGTGCTCGTGGCCAGTCTCGCCGCTCCGCTGGGCCTGTTCGCCGCGCGCGCGCTGCTCACTCCGGAGCCGCAGGGCTTCGGCACGCACGAGCAGCTCGGGCTGCCGGCCTGCCAGTCGCTGAACTGGTTCGGGTTGCCTTGTCCGGGGTGCGGCGTGACGACCTCGGTGGCGTGGTTCGCGCACGCGCAGGTGCTCGAGTCGTTCCGCACGCAGCCGCTGGGCTTCCTAATCGGCGTGCTGGCGCTCCTCAGCGCGCCGCTCGCACTCATGCAAGTCGCGCGCGGGCGCGACTTGGGTGACGGGCTGGGACGTTGGAACCGGCGCGAAGTGTGGCTTGCGTTGGCCGCGTACGCGCTCGTCGCCTGGGCCTACAAGGCCTTCGTCATGTTGGCGGACTGAGCGCGCCGTTCACTCGGGCTCGCCGCCAGCCTCTTGCCCGTCGTCCGCGGGCGCATCGACGTCCGCCGCCGGCGCGGTGCGCAGCTCGTCGAGCATCTCGATGTAACTCGCGAAACGCGACGGCGCGATCTGGCCGCGCTCGACTGCGGCGAACACGCCGCACTCCGGCTCGTGGTCGTGCGAACAATCCGGGAAGCGGCACGCGCCTTGGAAGCGCGCGAACTCCGTGAACATGCCGCGCAACTCGGCGGGGCTGGCCCGGTGCAAGCGGAAGGTTCGGACTCCCGGCGTGTCGATCACCCAGCCGCCGAAGTCCAACGCGATCAGCTGCGAGTGCGTCGTGGTGTGTTTGCCCTGGTCCCAGAACTTGCTGATCTTCCCGACCTTGAGGGCCAGGCTGGGCTGCAGCGTGTTGAGCAGGCTCGACTTGCCCACTCCCGAGCCGCCGTAGAACGCGCTCACGCGTCCGACCAGGCGTTCGCGCAGCGCGTCGACGCCCTGCCCTGTCGCGGCGCACGTCTCGAGCACCTCGACTCCGAGCGCCTCGTACGTGGCGCGGATCGAGGCCGCATCGCCGTTCTTGTCGAGGTCGATCTTGTTGAGCACCAAGGACGCCGGGACGCTGTACCACTGGCACGCCGCAAGCACACGGTCCGTGCGGTTGGAGGAGAACTTGGGTTTGGCGAGCGAGCCGATGATGAACAGGCGGTCGACGTTGGCGACCAACACCTGTTCGCGCGGGTCGTGCATCGAGCTGAGGCGCCCGAGGCGATTGCGCCTCGGGAGCACCTCCTCGATGGCCGCCGGGTCGCCGCCCATGTCGACGCGCACCATGTCTCCGACCGCGATCGGGTTGCGCTGCAGTCCCCGGACCTCGAACAGCTTGCCGCGTGGCGCGCACTGCAGAACCTTGCCGTCGAAGTCGACGTGGCACACCTTCGCGTCGGTGCGGATCACGCGACCGACCTGGAATTGGGGTTCGCTCATGTGCTGGCGCTCGGCGCCGCGCGAGCGATGCTACTCGACTGCGCCGCTGGGGGCGCCGGCGACCTGCGCTATAACTGCGCGACCATGCGCCGGCCCGAGCCGATCCGTTCGCGCGAGAACGCCGAGTTCAAGCGGCTCAAGTCCGCGCTCGCGGGCCGCGAGGACGGCCTGCTCGCGCTGGAGGGCGAACGGCTCGTGCGCGATGCGCTCCGCGCTCGTTTCGAGCTGGACACGGTCTACGTCGCCGAGCGGCGCGCGGAGTTGGCGCCCGAGTTCGAGCGCGCCGGTGCGCGCGTGCGCTGCGTCGCCGACGACGTGCTCGATTCCGCGAGCGCGCTCAAGAGCTCGCAAGGCGTGGTCGCGTTGGCGCCCACGCCCGAGCGCCGCAGCCTCGCCACCACGCACCTGGGCCCGGACGCGCTGGTGCTGGTCGTGGCGGGCATCGCCGATCCCGGCAACCTCGGCGCGCTCGCGCGCAGCGCG
The DNA here is from genome assembly GCA_016795325.1 of Planctomycetota bacterium. Classification (GTDB taxonomy): domain Bacteria; phylum Planctomycetota; class UBA1135; order UBA1135; genus WYBT01. The sequence continues at coordinate 67,496 of JAEUHY010000036.1, read as the reverse complement.
GAAGCCGCCGGCGCGCAGGCATTGGGCGTCGTCGACGGCGGCGTCAGTCCCTGGAATCCACGCGTGCTGCGCGGCGCGATGGGGAGCCTGATGCGGTTGCCCGTGCTGCGTTGGGCGGATGCGAGCGCCGCCGCCGACGAGCTCGCGGAGCACGGCTTTCGTCAGGCGCGCGCGGCGACGCGCGGCGGACGCTCGCCGGCGCAGTTCGACTGGGACGGCCGGCTCGCCCTGTGGCTCGGCGCCGAGACGGGCGAGCTCCCGCCCGAGTGCGACGGATTCGAGCGCATCACGATCCCCATGCACGCGGACGTGGAGTCGCTCAACGTGACCGTGGCGGGCTCGCTGCTGCTCTTCGCGGCCGGACGCGTCGAGGGCGCCTGACGCCATGGCGCGCGAGCTGTTCGACAGCGCTCCCGAGCCCGGGCGCGCCGGCGCCTCGGCCGAGGACGCGCCGCTCGCCGAGCGCATGCGGCCGGCGGCGCTCGAAGACGTCGTCGGCCAGGAGCACGTGCTCGGGCCCGGCAAGATGCTGAGCCTGCTGCTCGAAGGCGAGCTGAGGCAGAGCCTAATCCTGTGGGGGCCGCCCGGTGTCGGGAAGACGACGCTTGCGCGCCTGATCGCGCAACGCAGCTCGCTGCGCTTCACGCCGTTTTCCGCGGTGCTTTCCGGCATCAAGGAAGTGCGCGAAGTCATGGGCCAGGCCGCCGCCGAGCGCGCGCGCAGCGGCCTGCGCACGCTGCTGTTCGTCGACGAGATCCACCGCTTCAACAAGGCTCAGCAGGACGCCTTCCTGCCGTTCATGGAGAGCGGCGACATCGTCTTGATCGGCGCCACCACCGAGAACCCGTCGTTCGAACTCAACGGCGCGCTTCTGTCGCGCTCGCGTGTCGTGATCCTCCAGCCGCTGTCGGTCGAAGCGCTGGTGGCGCTGCTCGAGCGCGCGCTGCGTGACGAGCGGGGCTTGCGCGGCCGGCTCGCGGCCTCGCGCGAGATGCTCGAACGCATCGCGCACGCCGCCGACGGCGACGCGCGCCGCGCGCTGAACCTGCTCGAGACCGCCTACTCGATCTCACGCCCCGGCGCGGCGCTCGACGATGCGTTGCTCGCCCAGGCCCTGCAGCGCAAACAACTCGCCTACGACCGCGCCGGGGAGCAGCACTACAACCTCATCTCGGCGCTGCACAAGAGCATCCGCAACAGCGACGACAACGCGAGCCTGTACTGGCTCACCCGCATGCTCGAGGCGGGCGAGGACCGGGATTTCCTCGCGCGGCGGCTCATTCGCATCGCGGTGGAGGACATCGGTCTCGCCGATCCGTTCGCGTTGCGCGTCGCGTTGGACGGGGCCGATGCGTGGCAGCGCCTGGGCACGCCCGAGGGCGAGCTCGCGCTCGTGCAGGTCGTGGTGTACCTCGCGCGTGCGAAGAAGAGCAACGCGCTCTACGCGGCGTACGGCGCCGCCGTGGAGGACGTGCAGCGCACCGCCGCCGAGCCCGTTCCGCTGCACCTGCGCAACGCACCGACTGCGCTGATGAAGGCCGCCGGCTACGGCGCGGGGTATCGCTACGCGCACGACGACCCGAAGGCGGCGCAGGAGATGACCTGCCTGCCGCCCGGCCTGCTCGGCAAGCGCTACTTCCCCGAGCGGCGCTGAGGGCGAGCGCAGCAGCTGCTCTGCCGGGCGCCAGTCCGCGACTCTTCGAACGTCGGCTTGGAACTGCCGCGGGCCGGCGCTCCCAGGGAGCGTCGGCCCGCGTTGCGTTTGGACTGCGGAGTGCGTGGCGAGGCGGTCGGCCTCGTGTTCGGCGCGCAGCGCCGAGCCACTCCGTTCGGCGCTCAGCGTCGACTCATTCCATCGTCCAGTCCATCTTGCCCATCAGCTCGACGTTCATCTCGATGCTGTGCTCTTCGCCCTGCGCGCTGACGGCCGCGTCGAGTTCGAAGTTCATCTCCATGTCGCCGGTGAGCGTGAAGCCCGCGGGCAGACCGGCTGCCATGTCCCACAGCAGCTCGCCCTCGCCCTTCATCTTCATGCCGATCTTGGCGGTGTTCAGCGTCAGCTCGAACTCCATGCCCTCGGGGATCTGCCCGCGCGCGAGTTCGTCGATCGCCTGAGTCATGTCGATCGAGCCGTCGGCGACGATCTTGAGCTTGATCACGCCCATCTGCTTGCCCTCGACGTCGCGGGTACCGTCGTACTCGCAGTCCGTCTTGAAGCTCTCCATCATCTTCTCGAACGACGGCTTGAGCTGCTCGAGCATCGCCGCGGCCTGGGGGTCGTCGATCTCATCACCCAGCGCGAGGCTGTCGAAGTCCAGCCCGAACATCAGCGCCGAGCCCATGGACTTGGGGTCGACCGTCCAGCGGTCGCCCTTCTCGACGGCCTTCGTCGGCAGGAGCGGGCGGTAGTCGAGCAGCTCGGGGTTCATCTTGAGGTTCTCGAGAACCTCGGCGTCCCCCTCGCCGTCGGCGTAGACCGCGTCGTAGCTCTTGGTCTCGGCGTTCCAGGTGAACTTCACCGTCTCGCCGTCGAGCTTCATCCAGTTGTCTTCGCTCTCCGACTGCTCGCCCATGTCGACTTCCGAAGTCGACTTGACGAACTCGCGCGTGAACTCGACCAGGCGGCCGTCGACCGTCTTGACGTACGTGTCCGCGACCTCGAAGCCCATCTTGAAGTCGCCCGAGGCGGCGTCGAGCGGGATGCTGCCGCTCATGTCTTGCCCGTCGACGACCATCGTCATGTCGCCGACCTCGAAGTTGCCGCCCATCGTGAACGTCTTGGCCAGCTCAGCGCCGTCGGCGGGGCGGAACTCGACCTTGTCGGCCGCGGGCTGGAAAGCGAGGAGGAACAGGGAGCCGAGCAGGGCGGTCCGGCGCGGAAGCGTGAGCATCGTGCGACTCGAGGAGGAATACGGTTGGAGGACGGGCGTCCAGTGGAAGGCGCAAAGGCTAGCGTCTCAGGAGGCCGGTGGCGCCCACACCGGATCCAGGTGGCCGTTTTCGGGCAAGTCTTGCACGAGACGGCGCGCGATTCCGGCGAGACGCAAGCCCTGTTCCGCGTTTTCGACGGCGCGCCGGATTGCCCGTTCCGAGCCGACCAGCACGAGCAGTTTTTTCGCCCGCGTCACCGCGGTGTAGAGCAGGTTGCGCTGCAGCATCAGGTGGTGCTGCGGCACGACGGGCAGCACGACGACGTCGTATTCGCTCCCCTGGGAGCGGTGCACCGTGATCGCGAAGGCCGGCTGCAGGTCGCCCAGCTCCTCGGGCGCGTAACTGACCTGCCGCTCGGGAAACGTGACGGTCAAGGCGTCCTCGGCCACCGCGCTGATGCGCCCCATGTCGCCGTTGAAGACTTCCTTGTCGTAGTCGTTGCGGGTGTGGATCACCCGGTCGCCCACGCGCCACACGCGCTGGCCGAGGCGGAACTCCGGCCCGCGCTGCCCGAGCGCCGCCCGCAAGCGCTCGTTGAGCGCATCGACGCCGCACTCCCCGCGGTACATCGGCGCGAGCACCTGCACGCTCTCGACCCAGTCGAACCCGAAGGCGCGCGGGATGCGCTCGGTCACGACCTCGACCGTGCGCTCGGCGCAACGCTGCGCGTCCTCGGCGGCGAAGAAGTAGCAGTCCGAACTGATGTCGCCGCGCTGCGGATACTCGGGGATCTCGCCGCGCAGGATGCGGTGCGCGTTCTGGACGATGCGGCTGCCGCGCCCCTGGCGGTGGATGTGGGTGAGGCGGAAGGTCGGTACGCGCGCGCTGCGGATCAGGTCCACCAGCACGTTGCCCGGCGCCACCGAGGGCAGCTGGTCGGGATCACCCACGAGGACCACGCGCGTGCTGTCGTCGATGGCCTTGAACAGATGGTGCGCGATCACCACGTCGAGCATCGAGCACTCGTCGACGACGATCAGATCGGCCTTCAGCGGCTTGTCCGCATCGTGCGCGAAAGCGCCGGTCTCGGGGTCGTACTGGAGCAGCCGGTGCACCGTCGACGCCTGCCGTTCGGTGGCCTCCGTCAGGCGTTTGGCGGCGCGGCCGGTGGGGGAAGCGAGCTTCACGCGCGCGCCCGCCGCCTCCGCCAACGCGACCACGCAGCGCACGATCGTGGTCTTTCCGACGCCCGGCCCGCCCGTCAGCAACGCCAGCGGCTGGCGCAGCAGCCCGAGCACGGCCGCACGCTGGTCGTCGTCGAGCCGCAGGCCGCTGTGCTCCTCGAAGCGCGCGAGGTCGCGTTCGCTCGCCAGCGCCGTGCGCGGCCCGCGCTCGAGCAGGCGCACGACGTTTCCGACCAGCCCGCGTTCGCTCGCCGCCAGGTACGGCAGGTACACCGCGCGCTCGCCCGGCGCCACTTCGCCGTCGAACACGAGCTCCTCGGAGCGCTCGAGTTCCTCGAGGGCCCGCAGCAGCTTGCTCGAGTCCGCGGAGAGTTGGACCAGCTCCGCGGTTTCCGCGACGAGCCGGCGCTCGCCGAGCAGCGAGTGTCCGTCCTCGCTCGCGGAGCGCAGCGTGTGGAGCAGCGCCGCGCGGCAACGTTCCGGGCCGTCGAGCGCGAAGCCCAACTGGCGCGCGATCCGGTCGGCGATGAGGAAGCCGATGCCGCCGACCGCGCCGGCGAGCTTGTACGGGTCGTGGCGGATGAGTTCTTCGGCCTGGGCGCCGAGCTTGCGCGCCACCGCCGCCGACTGGCGCGGCCCGAGTCCGACGCCGCGCAAGAACGCGTTGAGCTTGTGGCGCGTGAACTCCGCCTGCACCGCCTCGATCAACTTGGCGCGGACGGGGCCGCGCAGGCCCACCACCCCGTCGAGCTTCTCCGGGCTGGCGTGGATCACCTCGATCGCCTGGGGGCCGAGCTTCTCCACGATGCGCCGCGCCAACGTTTCCCCGATTCCCTCGAAGGCCTCCGAGGCGAGGTAGCGGACCGCGCCCTCGACGCTGGAGGGCGGCAGGAGCTCGCAGCTGTCGAACACGAACTGCCGGCCGTGGGACTTGTGCGTGATCCACTGCCCGCGCAGCCGCACGCGCTGCCCGGGGCTGGGTCCGTCGACCGGACCGACGGCGCTCAGGCGCAGCGAGCGCCACAGGTGCGAGGCCTGCGGATCGTCGTAACCCTCTTCCGGAGAGACCTTTAAGACCGTGTACTGGGTCTGCGGGTTGTGGAAGGTGACCACCTCGATCTCACCCACGAGCAGGCCCGGTTCGGCGGCCGGGGCGGCGGGATCTTGCGGTTGGATGTGCTCCACGGGTGCGCCGCGCGTCGGTCGAGGCTCGAGGGACGGGCCGCGCGCGCCGATCCAGTCCGGTCGCGCGCCGCCGCCGGCCCCTTTCCAGGCGCCGGGCGCGTGTGTAGCATCTCCCGCCCTATTTTGCCCACGCCAACCCCTCGGGCCGCGCACCAGGCGCACCCGAAAGCCGCAGGAATCCGCCGCTTGACGATCAAGGTCCAAGTCCGTCAGAACGAATCCCTCGAAGCCGCCCTCCGCCGCTTCAAGCGTCAGTGCAACTACAGCGGTGTGTTCCGCCTCGCCAAGGCCCGCACCTGGCACGAGAAGCGCTCGGACAAATTGCGCCGTGAGCGCCGCGAGCGCCTGCGCACGATCCAACGCGCGTCGCGCATCGCGCGCGACCTGATCATGGGCAAGCAGCCGCGTCGCCGTCCGATGGGCGCGCGTGGCCCCGGCGGCCGCAACCAGATTCCCTCCGCGGTCTAAGCACCGCCTGCGGGGCTGGCCAGTGCGCGCCCCAAAGGCGCGTGCCTGAGCTACGGTCCCGCTCGCGCGGCAGCTTGGAAGGCGTGGGGCCTCCGGAGCTGAGCGCGCTGTTCGTACACCCTCGCGCGCGCCGTTCGAGTCGAACTCGGACGGCGCGCGCGAGTCGTTTCGAGCTGTGCTGCGGCGCTGCACCGAACTGACGCTCGACCTTGAGCGTGCGTGGCCTGCGCGCCGCGCTGAGTGCGACCCACGCGCTCGCACGAGAGTCGCAGGAGCTCCTTCGCGCGACGCACGGCGAGCTCGCGGCGAGCCGTCGCGCTGAAGGGCGGATCCAAGGGATTCGCAGCGCTCGCACGCAAGCTCACGCGCGTCCGCGGCCGTTGAGCACGTCGTCAGGCGCGCTGCAGCGCTAGAACGCGCCGACTCGATGTCGGAACAAGCCCCGCGCAGCGCCGCCAGCACTTCGCTGCGCCGCTGCGGATCGCGTAGCGCGGGAGCTTGTGCCGCCGCGATTCCGCTTGGTTGCGTGTCTCGGCAGGCGCGAAGCCAAGTCGCCGTCCTGTGCGGCGCACCCAGCGAGCGATCCTCGCGGCGAAGCGTTCGCATCGGAATCGCGCGCCAAGCAGGTCGTCAACGGGCCGCCGGATCGCCGCCGACGTCCGTTCGCTCCGCGCGAGGAGCCGCGGGTCAGTCGCGCCAGGTTCTGCGGCGGGACGCGAGATAACCTCGCTGCTTTCGATGTCACCGTCCGAACTGCTCCGCCGCCCGCCCGTGTTCGCCATTGTCGCGCTCTTCGCCGCATTGCTTGCCGCGTTGGTTCCGAGCGTCGCGCACACGACGGAGTTCGGTGCACTTGCGTTCGCTGCACTCTCCGCGTGCATCGTCAGTCTCGCGCTGCGCGGCGCGGCGTGGCTCGCGCCGGCGGCCGACGTCGATCTGCGCATCGCAGCTGCGTTGCTCCTCGTCGTGTGCATCCCGGCGCTGGCGGCGACGGAGCTCGGCTTCGTCGCGAAGCTTCAGCTGCACTGGCTGTTGGCGTTGGTCGGCGGCCTGGAGCTTGCACTCGCGCGCAAACCGCGCGAGTCGTGGGTGCGCGTCGCGTTGGCTCGTTTTCTCGCACAGCGGCCGACCTTCGCCGTCGGCGCAGCCGGCTCGCTCTTCGCCGCGGTCTGGGCGCTCGAGGCCACGAAGGCGCTGCGCTACACGACGCAGGAGGCCGACGCGATGTGGTACCACCTGCCGTTCGTGGCGGAGTGGATCCGCGACGGCGCAATCACGGTTCCCGAATCGATTCCGCTGGTCGCGCGCGCATACCCGGGCCTGCGTCAGGCCGCCCTCGCCGCGTTCGCGCTGCCGATGCGCACCGAGCATCTCGCGTTGCTCGGCTTGCTGGAGTTGCCGCTGCTGCTGTTCGCCACGCACTTCGCGGCGCGCCGCGCGGGCGCAGCGAGCTCGAGCGCCGCCGCCATTGCGTGTTACGTCGCAACTTCGTGGGTCGTGCTCCTCGCCTCGCGTTCGCAGGGCACCGATCTGCTGCTCGGCGCGGCCTTCGTGCTCGCCTTTCCGCTCGTGCGCGACGTCTTCGCGAGCGGCGAGCCACGTCGGGGCATCCTCGCGGGCGTCGCGCTCGGCGCGCTGTCAGCCGCGAAGTACTCAGGGCCGTTCTACGCCGCGCTGATCGTCGCCGCGTGCGCTGTGGAAGCGCTCATCGCGCGCCGCGGCGCTGCTCCACGGCGCGCACTCCTCTGCGCGCTGCTCTCGGCGCTCGCTCTCGCGGGTCCGTGGTACGCGCGCAACTGGATCGAGTTCGGCAGCCCGCTCTATCCCGCGCCGTTCCTGTTCTTCGACGGGCCGCTCGACGCGGCGCGCTTGGCGGAGCGGACCGTCGGCTGGAACTTGCCGCTGCTCCTTCGTGCTTGGCGCTACTTCCATCGAGCGCACGGTCTGCTGTTCCCGCTGCTCGCGCTCGCGCCGCTTGTTCTGCTCGTGCTTCTGGCGGCGCGGCGCAAGAAGTTTGGCGACGTGCTCGCTCTCGTCCTGCTGCTCGTCGGCGCGTTCGTCGCGTTCCTGCACCAGCCGTTCAACGTTCCTTCGCACGAGCCCTACTACAACATGCGCTACCTGATCGGCTGGGCGGCGCTGCTCGCGGTGGCGCACAGCGCGTGGAGCGGTTCGGCGCGCTGGGCGCCGCTGTTTCTCGCGGCTGCGGCGTACACGTTGTGGCGCATGTCCCCGTACGCGCCGTGGTTGCTGGCCGCGTCCTGCGCCGCAGCGTTCCTTCCGCACGCACAGGGCGTGGTCCGCGCCGCCCAACGTCTCGCGAGCGCGACGCCGAGCGCGGTGTTCTCGTCGTGCACGTTGCTCGCGCTCGCGGCGTTCGCATGGCGAGTGGAGAGCTGGCGCGCGCAGTGGCAATACGATCCCGGCTTCGGCTACCGCGACTCGTCCAGCGAGCGCGGCTGGGGCGAGCTCGCCGCCTGGGCGCATCGCGAGTTGCGTGGCGTGACCATCGGAGTGCACGGCGACCTCCGCACGTTCCCGTTCTACGGCGAGCACTTCGACAACCGTGTGGTCGCGCTCGCGAGCGCAGCGAACCTCGACGAACTCGCCGCCGCCGCCGCCGCCGCGCAGTTGGATTACCTCGTGTGCTTGGCGCAGCCGATCGAGCGGGAGAGCGCGCGCCAATTCTCCTTCGCGCCCTCCCTCGGTCCATCCCTGCTCGCGAAGTTCCCGACGCGCTTCGAACTCGTGCGCGCGAGCCGCGAATCGCACCTGCTGCGAGTGCGGCGCTGAGACGCCTTCGTGCGACGCGCCGTCGATCCACCGGCGCGTGCAGCTGCAGCAGAGCGGCGCGGCGGAAGTCCCGCTCGCCGATTCGTGCTGGAGCTACTCTCTGGTCATGAGGTCACTGCTCTTCGTGCTCGCCTTGGCTGCGGCCGTCGCGCCGGCGCGCGCACAGGGCGGTTCTCTGCGCTTCTTCGGCGGGGGAGTGAACGCGCCGGACGCGGACCGAGTGAAGATCCGTGTCGACGACCCAGCGACAGCGACTCCTGGGCCGGACGTTGACGTCGGCGCGCAGGACTTCACGCTCGAGTTCTGGCTGCGCGGTCGAGCTCAGGACAACACGGCCCCGCCGGTGAGCTGCGGCGCGAACGTCGACTGGATCTTCGGCAACATCGTGCTCGACCGCGATCGCTACAACCAAGACCGAAAGTTCGGCGTTTCGCTCGCGGGCGGCCGCGTGGTGTTCGGCGTGAGCGGCGCCGGCACGGGCGATCGCACGTTGTGCTCAGCGAGCGCCGTGCTCGACGACACGTGGCGCCACATCGCGCTGCAAAGGCGGCGCGCGGATGGTCGCTTGTGGGTCTTCGTCGACGGTCAGCTCGAGGCGCAAGCTGACGGACCCGACGGCGACATTTCCTACCCGGACGCCGGCGTTCCCGGCAATTTCTGCGGCGGGGCCTGTGTGAACAGTGACCCGTTCCTCGTACTCGCGGCCGAAAAGCACGATGCCGGTGCGCAGTACCCTTCGTTCAACGGATACCTGGACGAGCTGCGCGTCTCGAACGTGCTTCGCTACTCCGCGAGTTTCTCCGTACCGAGCGCGCCGTTCGGCGCAGATGCCAACACCGTAGGCCTGTACCACTTCGACGAAGGTCAGGGTGCCGTCTTGTTCGACTTCAGCGCCGCGCCGAGCGGTCCGAGCGACGGCGAGGTTCGTTTTGGCGGCAACCCGTTGGGCCCGACGTGGTCGAGCGAGACGCCGTTCGTCGCCGGGTGCGCCAGCGCAGCTTTCGGACTGGGCAAGCTCACGTCGCTCGGCGGCTTGCCACGCATCTCGAGCAGCGGCTCTCCTTCCGTCGGGAGCGCAAACTTCGTGCTGCGCGTCAGCGACGCTGTTCCGCTTCGTTCCGGGCTCTTCTTCCACGGTCCTGCGCCTGCGTCGGCGCCGTTTCTCGGCGGCACGCGCTACGTCGCCACGCCGTTTCTGCGTTTGCCCGTGATCCAGCTCGACGCGACAGGTGCGGGCGTGTCGCCGTTCTCGATCAGCACCGCGGCTGCCGGCTCGCAGCGCTACTTCCAGTTCTGGTTCCGCGACCCTGCGCAATCCGACGGCACGAACGCAGGTCTCAGCAACAGCCTCGCGGTGTGGTTCTGCCCGTAGTTGATGCTCGAGCGGCGCGTGGCGCCTGCGCTTTTCGATGGCGTCGCGACGCAAGGTCTCGGCGCAAGCTCACGAAGGCTTCGTGATTCCTTCCGCTGGTCCTTGCACGGCGCAGCGATCTTCCCGCTGTCCAGTCTCGGCCCTCCGCGCGAACCGCTCCAACTTCACGAAGCCATTCCACATGAAGCTCGCCTGCACCCTCGTTGCCGCCGCACTCCTCGGCGCCGCCGTTCACGCCCAATCTCCCGATCTGCCGCAACGGGTGGCCGCAGGCGATGTGGGGCCGAATTCCGCGGTGTTGTGGGCGCGTTCCGCGACAGCCGGAACCGTGACGTTCCGGGTTTCGACCGATCCCACGTTCGTCGGCGCCACGATTCGCACCGCCGAAGTGCTCGACACAACGCTGCCGGCCAAGATGTTCCTGCGGAACCTGCTTCCGGGCACGACGTACTACTACCAGGTGCAGTCTCCGCTGGGCGGCATCGACACGGGCGTGTTCAAGACTCCGCGTGTCGGCGGGGGAGTGCAAGGTCTGCGCTTCGGCGTGTCAGGCGATTCGCGCGGTGACTTCCTGCCCGCCGGGTCTCTCTCCAATGCTGCGACGGCGGACCTCGACTTCTTCGTGATGCTCGGCGACACGATCTATGCCGACGTTGCGTCGCCGCTTGTTCCCGTCGCTCAATGCACGAATCTGTTCGAGTTCCGCGACAAGCACATCGAGGTGCTGTCCACCTTCGCAGGCGTCAACGGGATCGGCGACCTGCGTCGCTCGACGGCGTTCTGGGTCTCGATCGACGACCATGAAGTGACGAACGACTTCGCCGGCGGCGCTGCGCCAGCGAGCGATGCGCGCTTCGATCTCACCGGCGCGTACATCAACGAGACGAATCTCTACCTCAACGGTCTGCGCGCGTTCACCGAGTACATGCCGACCACGCGGCCGTCGTACGGCCAGACCGGCGACCCGCGCACGGCGTTCAAGCGCAAGCTCTACCGCAAGATGAACTACGGTTCGGATGCGGCGCTCCTGGTGCTCGACGCACGTTCGTTCCGCGACCAGCCTCTCCCCGCTGTCGCCAACCTCAACGACCCGACCCAAGTGTTCGGGTTCCTCGCCGCGAGTTACAACCCGGCGCGGACCATGCTCGGCCGCGTGCAGGTCGACGAGTTGAAGGCCGATCTGCTGGCTGCCGAGCAGGCGGGCATCAAGTGGAAGTTCGTCATGATCCCCGAGCCGATCCAGAATCTCGGGCTGGTCGCCGCACAGGATCGCTACGAAGGTTATGCGGCCGAGCGCGCTGAGGTTCTCGCACACGTGAGCGCGAACAACATCCGCAACGTGGTGTTCGTCGCCGCCGATGTGCACGGCACGGTCGTCAACAACCTGACCTTCGCCGCGGGCCCCGGACAGCCGCAGCAAGCGACCGGCGCCTTCGAGATCACCACCGGCTCGATCTCGTACAACCAGCCCTTCGGCCCGACCGTCGTGGGGCTCGCCTCCGCGCTCGGTCTGCTCTCGCCGGCCCAGATCGCCTTCTACCAGTCTCTGCCGCTGCCGGGGAAGGACGCGTTCGTGCAGACGCTCATCGATCAGCAAGTCGCGCCGCTGGGCTACGACACCGTTGGTCTCGCGGGCTCGCCGATCAACGCCACGCTCACCTCCGGCAGCTGGTCGGCGACGCACACGTTCGGCTGGACCGAATTCGAAGTTGCGCCCGGCACGGGTGAGTTGACCGTGACGACCTGGGGCGTGCTGCCCACGGCGACCACGCTGCCGCCGTTCATCGTGTCGAGCTTCACGGTCACTCCGCAGTGACTCGCTGATACGCGCTGTTACGCGCTGCGTGCCCCATTCGCGTCGGGTGCTTTCACGCTTCGAGCATCGGGCGCGCAACGCGCGCGCGTGAGCGCAAGTACGAGCGCGTCACTCGATTTCGTCGCACCGATTGGCCAAGCGTCGCGCTTGGCCTTCTGAACGCACGGCGAGCAACCACTGCGAACTGCGCGAATGCGCATCACTCCGGCGCTGAATTCGCTCGTTTCCGAGTTCGCCAAGGGCGGAGGTTGCGCTCGGCTTCCGCTCGCTCGACGCAGCTCCTCAGTGAGGGGCGCCACAAGGGGCGAGAGTGTCTGGTCGCAAGTGTTCGCCAGCAACGCCGGTGCACCTGGCGCGCGGCTCGGCGACGCGCTTGGCATGGCCAACGAGGAGCTACGGCGACGGACTGTGAGGCGGAAGGGTTGCTCGTTGTCGGTCCGCTGTTCTCCGAGTCCCGCGTCGAGCTCGACTGCGTGGTGATGAGGCCACGCGGTCGGCTGCAGCCCAAGCGCCGAGCGCTGTCGCTCGATGCTGGGGCTGCGTTCGAGCTACGCGTGCCTACGGACCTTTCCGACTCCGATCAGGGCAAGAACGGGAGAGTGGTTGCGTTCGACAAGTTCGACGCGCCGGGCGCTGAAGCATCGCGAACCCAGGCTTGCACGTAGAGCTGCAGCGTCGGCGCAAAGGGCTGCCCGAGCGCGCCGAGTTGAGCGAGCTGGTACGCGCGCCAATCGAATGAGACGGCGCCGTCGCACAGACCGTTCGAGCCCTGCGTCGCGGCCAGAGCGATCCGCTGGTAGGGCGCTTTCACGCACAGGAAACCGCTGCCGCCGCCCCAACTGGGCGGAGCGCTGCCGAAGGCCGCCAAGCCGTAGAACAGGTGCGTCGACGACTGACCGTCCGCCTGCGCGAGAACGAGTGAACACGGCGCGGCGCCGCCGACGCGGGGTTGACCGACGACCGACAGCGTCGCCGAGCAACCGTTCGAAGAGGTCCCGGCGCTGCAGAAGCTCGTGGGCGCATTGGCAGGAGTCGACGCCAGGAACACATCGACGACGCCGTTGTTGTCGCCGGGCGCCAGTTGAGAAGCCGAACTTGCGAAAGCGACCCAGCGCCCGTCGCCCGAAAGGCTTGGCCAAGCGGAGGGTCCATCCAAAGTGCTGCTCGAGATCGGAACGTCGACCCGCGTGGTTGCGCCGAGCACCCGATCGCGCACGAACACTCCCTGTCCGGAGTTCGAGAGGTCTGGCGAGTCCGACTGGAAGCTCACCCAGCGACCGTCGTCCGAAACCGCCGCGCCGATCCACGTTGAGGCGCCTCCCAGAGCACCCGCGCCAGCGCTGTTGACCGAGAGCAACTCGGTGATGCCGGTCGCTCGGTCGTGGAGATACGCCTGGTACTCGTTGGAAGCGTTCGGCGCGAACGTAGTCGCGGAGCTCTGGAAGCTGACCCAGCGACCGGTCGCTGAAATGGAAGAGATCCAACTTGTCCCGTCCCCCTGCGCGCCGGAACTCGAGACGCTCACACGCGTGGTCGTGGCCGTCACGCGGTCGAACACGAAGACGTCGAAGGACTCGTTCGTGTCCCCGGGAACGAGCGTCGCAAAGTTCGAGTGGAAGACGCAGTAGCGACCGTCGCGCGAGAGCTTCGGGGCCACGGCGCCGACCGGCGAGGGAGAAGCGATGACCTGGCCGTTGAAATCGAGCGTGGCGCACACGACCGCGCCTGAAACCAGATCGCGCACGAACAGATCAGCGTCGAGATCGTTGTCGCCGGGCAGGATCTGGCTGTCGCTCGACACGAACGCGAGCACGTTTCCGTCGCCTGACAAGTCGAACTGGCCGTGGGCGACGCCCGATGCGAGCTGGCCGCCGGAAGGTCCCACGCTCGCGATCGTCGTCGCGCCGAGCAGCATGTCACGCACGAAGACATGGCTCTGCCCGTTGAATGCGCCCGAGGTCAGCGCGGGAGAGCTCGAGACGAACGCGACCCTTCGGCCGTCGTCCGAGATGCGCGGGCCGTTGCCGCCCACGGCGCGACCGGTGGGATCGGCGCTGACGAGCTGGGTCGTGCGTGCATGCGTGTCCCGCAAGAACACGTCGCGCAGACCGTTGAGATCCCGGAGGGTCAGGCGTTGCGAGTCGGATTCGAACGCGACGAAGCGCGCGTCGCGACTCAGCGCCGGCGCCGTCGATTCGCGCGGCCCTTCGCTGCCGTCGGACGCCACACTGCCGCGGATCACGGACTGTTGCGCCGTCGCGGACGCTCCGGCGCCCGCGATCCATCCGAGCGCGACACACGGCCCGAGCACGCTTGCGCGCGTGAACGGGGACCATCGACCTCGTTTCCAGAACTTCATGTGAGTTCAGCCTCCAAAACGGGATTGGGATTCGACTGACCGCCCGGCCGCCGTAGCTCATGCGTTGCGCGTGACTACCGCGCCATCGAAACAATCCGAGCGAATTGGGACGCTCGATAGGCGCCGTACATGCCTGCTTCAGCCGTTGTCCAGCGCGGACTTCGAGAGTCGCGCTGAAGGCCGCAGCGCAGCGCTGCTTTCTTGTCGCCGGCCGATGGCGTTGTTCGGCGCGCCTGCGCTTCAGAACGCGCCGGCTCGGAGCGGGAAGTTGCCTCGCGCGACGACGTGCCATTCTCAGCGAACTCCTTGGACTTGCCTCGGAGGCTGCAGGACGCAACGGCGTCGTGCTGTGCGTCTCGCCGCTCGATCTTGCTCTTGGTTCCGAAGCGACCGGACGTTGCTTCCGCGCTTCAAGCACCTTTTCACCGCACTGCCCGCTGATCACCGCTCATGGGGGCTCGATCCCGTTGCCCGAATCGTTGCGGTGCTGGCGGCCGCCGTGCGACGACGAGCGCGCCGAGGGCAAGGCGATCGACGGGCTCGTCGGAGCTCGCCGCGCTCGGCAGAGGCGCCGCTCGCGCGGGCGACGACGCCGCGACCTCCAACTTCTGGCAGAACCATGCTTGAGCGCGCTGGCGAGCGCTTCGTCCCGCAGGTCGCTCGAGAACACCGAGTCGATCGCGCACATTGGCCGTTTGGCGAGCGGTGCTCCTCCGCGCCTCGATGGGGCCGGAACGGCGACGAGGGCGGAGATGAGGACTGGGTTCGCGTGCGCAGTCGGAGCGTGATGCGACAGGTCCGTCGCGGAGCGCGCGCCGTGATCGACTGCGGCCCCGCAACGACCAACCTCGAGGCGATGGCTAGTCGGCCACTGGCGCCCGACCCTCCCGCCGAATCGTCGCGCAGCCACGCGCCAACGCGAAACTCCACGAGTTGGCGCACCGTGCGCCCCTCGAACTCTGCCCATTCTCCTACTCTTGCACTTGTGTCCCAGTTCAGCCGGGGCCGCGGCCTGTTGAGCCCGCACCACCGACACCACTCACGTTTTCTCGGAGTCCCCGCGCGATGTCCCGCATCCTCGTCATCCAACTGTTGGCCTCCCTCTCGTCGCTGCTCTGCGCGTCTGGCGCGCTGGCCCGGTCCGGCGCATCGCACCTCTGCGCCGAATTCACTGCGGCCTCCCCCGAGTCGGCGGTTCGCTCTCCCGAGTCCGTCGGCGGGTCTGTTCCCAACGGGCTGGCCGCAGACGACTGGTCCAGCATTCGAGCGGCGTACGAAGCCGGGCGCCATGCAGTCGTTGCCGTCGACGGCCACCACCGCGCGCGCAATCCCGGTCAGCAGTGGACGACGCACTTCGACGGCCGCGGTTTCACGACGTACCCCGAAACCTGCGCGTGGAGTTGGGGGCTTCAACTCGAAGCGTACGGCTGGGGCGCGGTCGAGCCCGTCGCTGCAACGTCCACGATGGTGAGCACAAGCGGCCAGCGTGTTTCGTACGCCTGGGATGAGCTGCTCACCGAGTGGTACATCAACGAGCAACGGGGACTCGAGCACGGTTTCACGGTGCATGCGCGGCCGGAGAGTGCGAGCGAGCAACTGACGCTCGAGCTCGCCATCCGCGGCGACTTGCGAGCCGTGGTTTCTGAGAACGGCCGCGATGTGGGTTTCGTCGACGCGCTAGGCAGCGCCGTGCTGACGTACTCCGGGCTCACGGTTTTCGACGCCGAGCGTCAACCGCTCGCGGCCGGCTGGGAGTTCGCGGGCGAGCGGCTGCAGCTGCGCATCGAGGACCAGGACGCTCGCTATCCGCTCACCATCGATCCCATCGCGCAGCAGGCGTACCTCAAGGCTGCAAATGGCGGCGCGGGCGACCAGTTCGGCTGCTCGGTCGCAATCTCCGGCGACACCGTGGTCGTCGGCGCATTCAACGAGGACAGCGCCGCAACCGGTGTGAACGGCGATCCCAACAGCAACGCGGCTAACAACTCCGGCGCTGCGTATGTGTTCGTGCGCAGCGGGCCAACTTGGACGCAGCAGGCGTACCTCAAGGCCTCGAACTCGCAGGGGTTCGACGAGTTCGGCTGGTCGGTCGCGATCTCCGGAGACACGCTCGTTGTGGGAGCGGCCGGCGAGGACAGCGCAGCCACGGGCGTGGGCGGCAATTCGAGCAGCAACGCCGCCAGCAGCTCCGGCGCTGCCTACGTGTTCGTCCGCAGCGGGACGACTTGGACTCAGCAGGCCTACCTGAAGGCCTCGAACACCCAAGCGTTCGACAACTTCGGCATTGCAGTCGCAATTTCCGGCGATTCGCTGGTTGTAGGAGCGCATCAAGAAGACAGCGACGCCACGGGCGTGAACGGCGATTCGAGCAGCAACGCCGCAAGCAGTTCCGGCGCTGCCTACGTGTTCGTCCGCAGCGGGTCGACCTGGACTCAGCAGGCCTACCTCAAGGCCTCGAACACTGACGCGTTCGACCAGTTCGGGATCTCCGTGGCCAGCTCCGGTGACACGGTCCTGGTCGGAGCTTGGCTCGAGGGAAGCGCCGCTACGGGTGTGAACGGCGACCAAAGCAGCGATGTCGCGTTCAGCGCCGGCGCGGCCTACGTGTTCGTGCGCAGCGGAACAAACTGGATCCAGCAGGCCTACCTCAAGGCATCCAACACGGACGTGGCCGACTTCTTTGGTCGCTCGGTCGCGGCCTGGGGCGACACGGTGGTTGTCTGTGCGCGCGGCGAGGGCAGCGCCGCCACCGGTGTGGATGGCGATCAAAGCAGCAATGCCGCCAGCGGCTCGGGCGCGGCTTACGTGTTCGTGCGCAGCGGGTCGACCTGGAACCAGCAGGCCTACCTCAAGGCTTCGAACACGGAGATGGACGACACGTTCGGCGTCTCGGTCGCGGTCTGGGGCAACACACTCGTCATCGGAGCCGTCAACGAGGACAGCGTCGCCACGGGCGTGGACGGTGATGCGGGCAACAACTCGGCAGCCAACTCCGGTGCGGCGTATGTGTTTGCGCGCAGCGGGGCGACATGGACCCAGCAGGCGTATCTCAAAGCGTCGAACACCGAGTTGAGCGAGGAATTCGGTTGCTCGGTGGCGACCTTCGGCGACACGGTGATCGCCGGCGCACGCTTCGAAGACAGCGCAGCCACGGGCGTGAACGGCGATCAGAGCAGCAACGCCGCGACCGACTCGGGCGCGGTTTACGTCTTCGCGTTGACCAATTCTGTCAGCTACTGCACCGCAGGAACTTCGACCCACGGCTGCCTGCCTTCGATCAGCGCGACGGGTGCTCCGAGCCTCGCGGCCACTTCCGGCTTCTCGATCGACGTCGTCAATGTCGAAGGCGACAAGCAGGGTCTGCTCTTCTATGGACTGTCCGGGCGCGCGGCGAGCGCGTGGGGTGCAGGTGGGGCGAGTCTTCAGTGCGTCAAGGCGCCCACGCAACGCATGCCTGCGCAGAACAGCGGCGGTACGAACGGGTTGTGCGACGGCGCGCTCAGCGCGGACTGGCTGGCGTACATCGCTGCGGAGCCCAGCGCGCTCGGGCAGCCATTCTCAGCAGGAACGACGGTCAACGCGCAGGCCTGGTACCGCGATCCGCCTGCGGTGAAGGCGACGAACCTGAGCAACGCGCTCGAGTTCGTTGTTGCGCCGTAGCGCCTACGCCGTGCAGAAGAAGTTGGGCGACACCGCGGTCGCCCACGTGTCGCGCGCTCAGCCGCGTCCATCGAGCCGAGCGGGCAGGCTGTCGGCTTCGCAACGGACGAACTCCAGCTGTCAAGCGTGCACGTGCTCGCCGCGAAGCAGCTGGACAACTCCGGGCAGAAGCAGTGGACACGGTGCTTCGTGAAGTCGTGGGAGCCTCGGGCTTTCAGCGATCGCCTCGCCTGAAACTTGCGGCGCTCGCAACGATGCAGCACGAGCCGCCGACTCGTTGCAACTTCGCTTGACGTTGGCGTCGGACCGCGCGGTTCTCGGGGCGCGCCGCTGCGAGATCCGCCTTTGGAGCGCTATCCGCAGGGATTTCGCACGCGAACCGTAACGCACCGCTCGCGTGGCGGATGTGCCGAGAGTCTTCCTCTCCCTCTCACCGAGTAGGTTCCCATGGTTCAGCGCCTCTCCCTCGTCGCGATCTTCGCACTCCTCGCTTCGCGTGTAGCGCCGGCCCAGACGTTCTTCGGCCCCACGCCGTACCTCAGCACGGCAGACAGCCCGTTCCCTGTGAACACGCCCGCCTTCGTGCTCGAGGATTTCGAGGACGGCCTACTCAACGCACCCGGCGTCGCAGGGACCGGCGGCATCGTGACCTCGACCTCCTTCTCGGGTTCGATCATCGATTCTGTCGACGCCGACGACGGCGTCATCGACGGCGCGTGCGCGGGCGGCGACTCGTACTTCGGCGGTAGCGCGACCGTGACCTTCCATTTCGACGCCGGCGTGCTCGGAGGCCATCCGCGGAAGGTCGGAGTCGTGTGGACGGACGGCGGGCCCAACGCCTTGGTCACGTTCGAGGCTTTCGACAGCAGCGGCGTTTCGCTCGGCTCGATCGTCGCAGGCAATCAGGGCGACAACAACTACTTCGGCACGACCGTCGACGATCGCTTCTACGGCGTAAGCCACGCCGGCGGGATCGGTCGGATCACGATCTCCCACAACGTCGGCGGTCTCGAAGTCGACCATCTGCAGTACGAGCTCCCGTGCGGCGCAAACCCGGCGACGACCTACTGCACAGCGAAAACGAACAGTCTCGGCTGCGCGCCGCAAGTCGGCGCCAGCGGCTGCCCGAGCGCGAGCTCCGGCCTTCCGTTCGTGATCTCGTGCTCACAGGTGATCACCAACAGGCCGGGTTTGCTGTTCTACGGTTACGCGGCGGCCGCGAGTCCGTTCCAAGGCGGATTCTTGTGTGTGCTGCCTCCGACTGTGCGCACGCCGATTCAGTCGTCCGGCGGCGGGCCGCCTCCCGATACGTGCGCGGGCCTGTACGCGTTCGACATGAACGAGTGGACCCAGGGCGGCAACGACTCCAACCTCGTCGCTGGAGCCACGGTCTACGCCCAGTACTGGATGCGTGACCCGGCTAGCCCGAGCACGACCGGCTTGAGCAACGCGCTCTCGTTCACGG
Source organism: Planctomycetota bacterium (assembly GCA_016795325.1). GTDB lineage: Bacteria > Planctomycetota > UBA1135 > UBA1135 > WYBT01. The sequence goes on along the minus strand of JAEUHY010000036.1, from coordinate 48,323 downwards.
TCAATCCGTGACGTGCGCGCTGGGCTGCGCTCCACGCGGCTGTGTCACTGCGCGAGCAGCCCGTTGGAACTGTCATGCGACGCATAACCCGCCCGGATTGCGCCGCCGCGCGTTGCGCGGCGCCGGGGCCTACCCCTCGCTGAACCACTGATTCATGTCGGGGCCCGCACGGCGCCAAGGCGTCGTGCTTCGCGTCCCGCCAATTGGTCCCGCTCCTAGATCGGACGCAACCGGACGAGTTCCGCGCTCGGTGCACTTCTTCAACGGACTGCTAGCCGTACTGGCTGGCGGAGCGGCGGCGCAATTCTGCGGAATGTGCAAGAATGCCAGCCGGCGGACAGATCATCTTCGAGTTGAGTCGGCAAAAGGAGCTCCCATGCGGTTCTGGACACTTGGCCTCGTGTTGGGTGCGTCGGCGGCGAATTCGGTCGCGCAAACGGCGTGTCTGGAGCCCGTACACGTGGCCAGTCTCGCGGGTCCGCACGCGGGATTGATGGTCGCGGACGTAGACGGCGATGGACGCGACGACGTGGTGACTTCGGCGTCGCTCGTGAGTGCGATCGCGATTCGCTTCGGGCAGCCCGGCGCCGCGCTGACTGCGCCGCTCACGATCGCTGTGGACCGGCCGGTGCGCCCGCACGCGTTGGCGACGGGCGATCTCGACGGCGACGGCAACCTGGATCTGGTGCTGGGACACGACGGGCTGTTGACCGTGCTCCTGCAGGCCCCCGCGGGCGTGTTCACGGCGGCCGAGTACGACCTCGGCGCGAGCAGCTTCCTCGGTTCGCTCGCCGCCGGAGATCTCGATGGGGACGGGGATGTCGACATCGCGCTTGCCGACGCGTCCATCGACAGGCTGCGAGTGTTCCGCAACGACGGCGCGGGCACGCTCTCGATGTCGCTCGACAGCGAGAGCGCCGTGTGGCCGAGCGACATGCGGATCGGCGACTTCGACGGCGACGCGGACCTCGATCTCTGGATGGTGGGGAGCGGCGACGCTTTCGGCCCGAACCCCAACTTTCGCCTTGCGGCGAACTCGGGGGCCGGCGCCTTCGCGACTGCGACGACCATCTTCTATCCCACGGTCATTTCCATGGAGTTTGGCGACATGGATGGCGACGGCGATCTCGACCTCGTGATCGTCGGACGCGACAGCGGCTTGGTGCGCGTCTACCCGAACAACGGGGGCGTGCTCGGCTCGCCGCTCACCGTGAATCTCGCCGACGGGCAGCTCGACGTCGCGCTCGCCGACTTCGACGGCGACTCGGACCTCGACCTCATCACGCCGTGGAGCGAAGGCCTGATCGTGACGTGGAACAACGGCGGTAGTTTCACGACCGCGCCGCGCATCGACCTACTGAACGCAGGACGCGTGGCGACCGGCGATTTCAACGGCGATGGCGCGAAGGATTGCGCTGTGGTGAGCGGCTCTTCGAGCGCGCTGCAGCTCACGGTCTACCGCGGCGGGTGCGTCGGCATCCTCGGCTCGTTCTGCTCTGGCGACGGCTCGGGCGCAGCCTGTCCGTGCGGAGCGGTTGGAGCGCTTGGCGCCGGCTGCCCGACGTCGCTCGGCGCGGGCGCGGTGCTCTCGGCCTCGGGCAGCGCCAGCCTGCTCGCCAACGATCTCACCTTTCAAGCAAGCGGCATGCTCCCAGGGCAGTCGGCCACCCTCTTCGTCGGCGACAACGCGCTCAACGGCGGCGCCGGTACGCCGTTCGGCGACGGCCTGCGCTGCGCCGGCGGCAACCTGCGACGCCTCGGCCTCCGGATTCCCGACGCCTTCGGGAACGCCAGTTGGGGGCCCGGACTCGCGACTCTCGGTGGCTGGACCGCAGGCGATCTGCGCCGCTTTCAAGTCGGCTTCCGCGACCCCGCCAACGCCTGCGGAAACTCGTTCAACCTCACGCAAGGGATCGAAGTCCGATTCGGCCCGTGATCTCGAGCAAGCGCGTTCCACAGAATAGGACCGTGCCGGGTGCGTAATGCACCGACCGTGGATGTCCGAGTCTCGGGGTGCGACGGCTTCGCACGTGCCCCGAGAACGGTCGACCATGTCCCCGGTCAAGAGTGTTACCCATGTGCCAGGCTGCACAGTCGGTGACGCTCCAGACGCTCGCGGACCTACAACGCGCGATACGGGTGAAGTTCCGTGGTCTGCGATCGCGCTCGGAGTGGCCCCGGCCGTTGCGCAGCCGCCGCGGGGCGATGGAGGAGATGGGGTGGGGTGGGCGTCCGAAGGCGGACGTCGCTGAATGCGCGTAGCCAGCGGACCGCTCGGAGCTTTTCGCCGACCGGAGCGCACTTCGTGCGAGCTTTGCGCTCGGCGCCGCCAAACCATGCTCGGTGGAGCAACAAGTGCGTACATCGCACGTGATTCGCAGCGCGTTGCGGCTCTCCAATTCCGAGCTACCCAAATACGCGGTCCTGCTCTACCCAGCTGTGTCGATGTTTGCTGTCAGCGCGTGAGTCCAAGCTCCGGCGTCGAGCTCGCTAGGCGTCCCGGAGGTTCCGACTGGAACCGCAACTCGATGGGGCGCGGCGATGTCGCCATCGAGTTCGACTCTATCCACTCGCGCAGTCAAAACAGGACACAAGCCATGACGAACGAACCCGACAACCGCAATCTCCGCCCGGCCCAGCCCACGAAAGCCAAGCAAACCGACGCCCCGGCGGCCGGACAGGATTCGAAGAAGATGCCGGCGGAGGGCACGCCCATCCACGATCCGGCCGGTCACGAATACGGTGATCGCGTCGACGACGAATCGAAGGCGATGATCCCTGGCGATGACGACGCGATGAGCAAGAACTCGCGCGAGCGGCGCGACGGAGACATGGGCGACGGCCACAAGGGCGCGCGCGGCGAACCCAAGCAGGGTCAGTCCGACAAGCGCGAGCACAACGAGCCCTCGACTGCGGGTCATCACGCGCAGCCGAAGCCGAACGCCGCACAAGGTGCGGCCAAGATGGATCCCAAGGCAAGTCCTTCGAAGGACGCCTCTGACAGCAAGGTGCACCGCCCGCAGGGTGGTGCGTCCGGCAGGTGACCTGCGCCAGCCCACGCAGGTCGCGACACCAAACAGTCGCGGCCTGCGGCGGGCTCGCCTTCAGATCGGACTGTTCCCTGCGGGGCCGACATCGGGACCGTGACAGACTTCCAGCGCGCGATGCGAGCCGAGGTCAGCCGAGTTCGCTTCCACTCCGCGCGCTACCACAACACGGCGAACGTTGGCGGCGCCCTATCCGAGTCGGCGGAGCAGGCTCGGCACTGCGGAGACACGTTGCGGCCGAGCGACCGGTCAGCGCGTCGTACGTCGCGAAACCTGTGGTTGCCGCTGAACCCGCGCCTGGCGCAGCGAACACCAGCGCCGCTCGTTCATTCCATGGTCGCCAACTCACCGACCGGAGCTTTTGTGAGCCACGAGACGCCGCATCGGCCCGCAGGCAGCACAGCTTGGCCGGAGCGTCTCGCGGCGCCAACGCGTTGCAGAACGACGGTGAATTCGACGGGCGATCCGCCGCTGGTGCGGCACGCGACATTCAGGAGTCCCGCGACAGCCTCGCGGCCCTCACAGGCCTGCGCGTCCGGCAACCCACGCCCCGACTCCGCGCCGCGGGGGCGTCGCTCGCTAGCGGGCGCGGAAAAACTGCAGCTCACATCCATGTGCTCGGTCGGATGTCGTGGACATCGGACGAGCCGTCGCAGTGTGGCGGGGTGTGGTCTTGTGCTGGCAACAACATGATCAACGACCTGCGCATAGACAGCCAACTGCCGGCGGAAGAGCTGCTCCGTACCAGCTCCGATGTCCGTGAGAGAGCCGACACAGCTTCCAAAACGGTTGTGGTGCTAGGCGCAGGGCTCGCAGGTCTGAGCGCTGCGCACGAACTCTCCCGTCTCGGCTATCGCGTCGCGGTGTACGAAGCAACCGACGGTCCAGGAGGCTTCTACCGCAGCAGCCGCCGTGCGGCCGACCGCATGCCCACGGAGTACTCCTGGCACGGCATGGGGCCGTGGTACAGCAACACCTTCGAGGTCATGAAGCAAATTCCCTTCTCAAGCAAGGGAAGCGTCTACGACTGCGCGCTGTCGAGACCTATCGATTTTGGGATCTTCCCAGATCGCCAAAGCGCACGGTTCTACGGCGATCGGTTGCGAAGCATCCCGGCCATGTTCGGGATGCGGCGTTTCGACTTCGTCCGTTGGAGCTACTTGATGCTGAAAGTCTGGACCTCGCGAAGCCGAGCCCAAAACGTCTATTCCAGGATCAACGCAGCCAACGCGTGGAAGCCGCTGCTCAGCACGGTCGCGCATCGCACTTGGCGTTCGTGCTTCGGCCCGTGGATCGGCTCAGATTGGTCGCGTGTGTCCTTGCACACGACCGGCGACTTCTTCAGAAAGCAGCTCACGACCCGCGCGAGGCATCAGCACGAGGCGGACGAGCATGGACCAGCATGGACGCATGGCGCCGGCGACGGCTGGCTGCTGCTGAGAGGGCCCAGTAGCGAATGGTGGTTCAATCCTTGGATCGCGAGCCTCGAACAGTCCGGCGTCCGCTTCCACTGGAACCACACTTTGACTCAGTTCGAGTTCGACGGGACTCGAATCGTCGCGGCGCAGTGCGGCCCAGTGAGGGTTCAAGCGAACATGTTCATCATGGCAATCAACCCGTTCGTCGCAGCGCAGGTGTTGGCGCGTACCCCCGGCCTCGCCGCGCAGGATGGACTGAATCGCTTCGAGCAGCTGACCCAGGATAGCCCGCACGCCCAAATCTCCTTTCGTATCGCCTTCGGCGAGAAGATCCGCTTTCCGCGCCCACGGACTGCCATCGTGGTCAGTGACTCCGAATTCAACTTGACGGTCTTTGCCGAGGAGCAAGTCTGGAGTCCTGTGGTTCATCTCGGCGACGGCATTCTGTCGCTGTGGACGGGCACCTCCTGCATAAGCACGGTTCCCGGCCGCATCTACGGGAAGGACGTCCAGCACTGCACCAAAGCCGAGTTTATTGCCGAGGTGCAAGCGCAGATTCTGGATTGTGGCGCGTTGGACACGCTGATCCGCGAGGCGAACGCCGGGAGAGGCCTGCGCGAGTTCCCCATTGCGCACATCGAGGTGTGGCACGAGTGGGAGTTCACCGGAACGCAGGTGTGTGGCACGCAGCCAAAATGGGTGAATTCCACTACGACGGAACCGCACCTTCCTGATCAGGTCACTGCGGTCACGAACTTATTCTTGGCTGGTGCGCACACCCGCACAGAAGCCCATGTCTGGAGCATCGAAGGAGCGGTCGAGAGCGGGCGACGGGCGGCCAAGGCCATCGACAATCGAGTTCAGGTTTTGGGTCAAGAGCGGCCGTGGTGGCTCGCTTTTGCCGCCACATGCGATGACGCTCTGTACGCGATGCGCGCCCCCCAGCTCGTCGACGTTCTCCTGTTGCTTCTGGGCGTTGGGGTGGCGCTCGCTTGTGCTCTGCTGTGGTGACGGGAACCTCGTGCCATCTCGGATCCGTGCGCGTCGGCGCGTCGAGACGCAAGGGCAGCCCATGTGCGGCGCGCTATCGCGGTCTTGCTACTTCGGGCTCGAGTGTCTGGAGTTGGCTGGTGTCCGGACGCTCGGCAGGCCCACGTCCGTCGGTCTGGGGATGCTCCGCTTCGGCGCTCACGTCACCGCTGTCCAACACTTCTTCACCGGACTGCTAGGCCCCAGTCGCAGTGCTTGCTTCTCTCACGGGGCCGCGCCCATCGCGTGGTTCTCGTCGGAGGCGGTGGCTTCCTGGCTGTGGCCGTCTGGGTCTGTCGCCGAACTGCTCGTCAGGCTCGAGCGACCAACGTGTTCTCGATCGGAACGCTTCGAACGGACGGAACGAGAACCTACTGCGGCACTCTTGGGCGCTTTCCGGTCGTGATCTTGGCTGGGACCCTGTTGGGCGCAGTCAACGACTCGAAGTGAGTGGTTGGTGTCGCTCGTCGGTCGGCGTCATCGGCAGTGCTGGGTAGACCCGAGTTTGCACCCGAATCGTGCGACCTCGAAGCGGCGACGCACTCGATGATCGCAGCTGGGAGTGCGAGATCCCTGCTTGTGTCGATATGGATCGGGATTCGACGGCCCTAACTTCGCGCTCCTTGCACGCGAGCTTTCGTCGGCGGCATGCGAGCGCAGGCGAGCTGCCCGGTGCAACTCGCGCTGCACTCGATCGATCACTACGGCCAATGAATCGGAAATTGCGCCCCGGCTTCGAACCGTGGCGCGTCCCTACAGGCACCCTTCATTTCCACGGATTACGCATGCACTCGAATCTCCCGTTCGCCACTTCGACTTCTCTCACCCGCCCCTTCGCCACGATCCCGTACGAACGCGTCGGCTTCTGCTGGGGCGCAGTGCTTGCAGGCCTCACGACCGCCGTTGGACTGGACGTGTTCTTCGCGGAGGTGGGGCTCGCGCTCAACCTCGGAATCATCGATCGCAACGACAGCGGCGGCGCCATCGCGGTCGCGAACGGTATTGCGTGGGTCATCACGGGCCTAGTCGCGCTGTTCGTGGGTGCCTGGGTCGCCGGTCGTATGGCGACGGCTCGCACGCAACTCGAAGGGGGTCTGCACGGCCTGGCTGTGTGGGGCGCCGGCGCAGCTGCCGCCGTGTTGCTCGCGATCGGATCCGTCGGAGTCGCTGGCAGCGGAATGCTGTCGCTCGTCGGTGACGGTCTGACAAGCGCGGCCGCCGTGGTGCAGGTCGCCGAGCCGAAATGGGACTCGATCAAGGCCGAGCTCGATCAGGCGGTTGGTGCGCGCCTCTCCTCGCCCACCAGCACATCGGCCGACACCACGTCCGTCGCAGACGCCGACACGCGGGATGCGAACCAGCAGACGGGTGCTCTCGAGCGTTTGCGCTTGTTTGAGCTCGCCGGCAGCCACTTCGCGCTCGACGGATCTTCGCTCGGTCAAGGCGAGCGCGCCGAAATGGTGCAGTTGCTTGCGGCGCAGACGGGTATGTCAGCGGATGTCGCCGAGCGCACGCTCCGACAGTGGGACAGCGTCTGGGCCCGTTCGGTCCAGACCTTCGAAACCGCGCGTCAGGCCGCGGCGGACGCCGCCGAGAAGGCGCGCCTTGCGGCGATCGCGGCGGCGAGCTGGGCCGCCGTAGCAATGTTGCTCGGCGCGGCGGCGGCGCTCTTCGGAGGCGCATACGGGGCGCGTTGCCGACTGCGTGGACTCGAACGCGACCACCAGCTGCTCGAGAGCTCGGCAGGACTGCACCCGTCCTTCCCCGGAGATGGCGCCGGCCCGCGAGTCGCCACGCAGCCTGTTGTCTGACCGGATCGCAGTCTGGAGCCACCATGAAACACTCGAAATCCAAGCGTGAGGCGCGCGGCGCCGGCGCGGCGAACGACAAAAAAGTCCGCGCACGTGAACGGAAGTCCGTCCGCGCCGGACCCGCTGCGGCGGGGCCGAGCCAAACGGACTCGCAGGCACTCGAGCCGTATCGCGAGCGGGCCGAGGACACGGTGCTCACCACCGATCAGGGCATTCCGATCCCGCACACGGACGACTCGCTCAAGGGCGGAGTGCGAGGTCCGACCTTGCTGGAGGACTTCCACCTGCGGGAGAAGATCATGCGCTTCGACCACGAGCGCATTCCCGAGCGCGTCGTGCACGCACGTGGTTCCGGAGCGCATGGCTTCTTCCAGGTGTACGAGAGCCTCGCGCACCTCACTTGCGCGGAATTCCTGTGCGATCCGACGGTCCGCACCCCGGTCTTCGTGCGCTTCTCGACCGTAGTGGGCTCGCGCGGTTCGGCCGACACGGCGCGCGACGTGCGCGGCTTCGCGACGAAGTTCTACACCTCGAGCGGCAACTTCGACCTGGTCGGCAACAACATGCCGGTCTTCTTCATTCAGGATGGCCTGAAGTTTCCCGACCTCGTGCACGCTGTGAAGCCCGAGCCGCACCACGAGATGCCGCAGGCGGCCTCCGCGCACGACACGTTCTGGGACTTCGTGTCGCTCGTTCCGGAGACCATGCACATGGTGATGTGGGTGATGTCCGATCGCGCGTTGCCGCGCAGCTATCGGATGATGGACGGCTTCGGCGTCCACACCTTCCGACTCGTCGACGCACGCGGCAATGTGGTGTTCTGCAAGTTCCACTGGAAGGCGATCCTCGGCGCGCACGCGCTGCTGTGGGACGAAGCGCAGGAGCTCGCAGGACGGGATCCGGACTTCCATCGCCGGGACCTGTGGGACTCGATCGAGGCCGGTAATTTCCCCGAGTACGAGCTCGGGTTGCAGGTAATTGAGGAGCGCGATCAGCTCGCCTACGGCTTCGACCTGCTCGACCCGACGAAGCTGCTGCCGGAGGAGCTCGTCCCCGTGCAACGCGTCGGCAAACTCACGCTCAATCGCAATCCCGACAACTTCTTCGCGGAGACCGAGCAAGTCGCGTTCTGCGTCGGCAACGTCGTGCCCGGCATCGACTTCACCGACGATCCGCTGCTGCAGGCGCGCCTGTTCTCGTACCTCGACACGCAGCTCACGCGCCTTGGAGGCCCGAACTTCGCGGAGATCCCGATCAATCGTCCGCACGCGCCGGTGCACAACCACCAGCAAGACGGCTCCAGTCGCGCGCGCATTCCGACCGGCCGGGCGCTGTATCACCCCAACTCCATCGACCGCAACATGCCGGCGCTCTCGGCGCCGCATCCGGAAGGGTTCGAACATCGGCCCGAGGCTCTCGATGGTCGCAAGACGCGCGAGCGCAGCCCGTCGTTCCTCGACCATTTCAGCCAGGCGCGCCTGTTCCTGCGCAGCCAGTCTGCTCCCGAGCGCGCGCACCTGCGCGACGCTCTGCGCTTCGAACTCGCGAAGGTCGAACGTCTGGCGATCCGCGAGCGCGTGGTGACTCTGCTGCGCCAAGTCGACGAGGACCTCGCTCTCGAGGTCGCGCGCTCGATCGGAGTGTCGTTCGACACGAGCAAGGCCGCCGACGCGCCTGCGCCGGCGCGCGGCGTCAAGCCCGCTCGCAAGCTCGAGGCCTCCGCGGCCCTAAGCCTTTCGAACTCCGCACGCGATTCGATCCGCACGCGCAAGGTTGGCGTGCTGCTGGCAGATGGAGTACGCGGAGACGACCTGGATGCCGTTGCCGGCTCGCTGCGCGCCGCCGGCGCCGTTGTGGAATTGATCGGCGAATCGCTCGGTCGCGTGCGTACCGTCGAGCGGCGCTCCATCGAAATCGATCGGACGTTGGCGACTTCGGCGTCGGTCTTCTACGACGCCGTCTACGTTCCCGGTGGAGCAGCCTCTATCGCGAGCCTTGTCGCCAACGCGAGCGCCGTGCGTTTCGTGCGCGAGGCTTGTTCCCACGCCAAGACGATCGGGGCGACGCACGAAGGCCTTGAGTTGCTCGCGGCCGCCGGTGTTGTCGTCGAGCCCAGCGACGACGGGCGCGCCTCGGGAAGCCACGGGATCGTCACGGCGACTGCGGCTCCGCTCCGCGGGTTCGGTTCGTTGTTCATCGAGGCCATCCAGAACCACCGGCATTACGACCGACCCGTCGCGCCGAAGCCGCGCTGATACAACGCGTCGGCGCTGTGCCGTCGCGTCACCATGTTTTTGTGTCCGCTCGGGAAGCAATGCTGAAATGAAAAAGCTCGCTAAGCGCGTGTTGTCGAAGGACCAAGTGGCCGAGCTCGTCTACCAGGCGCTGGAGCACGAGCGAGGCGGGGTCTTGATCTATCGAATGGCCTTGAAATGCGTACAGAATGACGAGCTCCGCGAGGAGTGGCAGGAGTACTCGGACGCCACCGCGACCCACGTCGAGAAGCTCGAGGAGGTGTGTGTCGCCATGGGGCTCGACCCGGAACGGGAAACGCCTGGGCGCAAGATCGTGCGTCACCTCGGCAAGTCGCTGGTCAAGGCGATGCAGATGGCGCTCGACGAGGGCTCGCCGGCGGCGGCCGAACTCGTCGCGGCCGACTGCGTCACGCTCGCCGAGACCAAAGATCACATGAACTGGGAGTTGCTCGGACGCGCCGCCAAGCAGCTCACCGGCGACGCACGGCTCAAGCTCACCAAAGCTGCGGCGACGATCGAGGATGAAGAAGACGAGCACCTCTACCACACGACCGGGTGGGCCCGTGAGCTGTGGTTCCAGTCGCTCGGCATGCGCGCCGTGCTGCCGCCTCCCGAAGAAACCCAGCACGTGACCTCCGCAATCGGCGCCGCGCGCGCGAAACAGGCGGCCGGTCGCTAAGCGCACAGCGATTGCGGCGAAAGGCGCGGGCTCCGCCGCAGGCTGTTCTCGATTCGTGCGAGACGGGCCGTGGTCGCTCACGTGGCGTGCGCACCCTGATCCGTTGCGAGCTCCGATTGGGTGCGCGAGGCCGCCACCCACCCAACGGAGCGCGCATTCACGTCGGAGGTGCTCCTTCGCAAACCGAGGCAACACGTCGCGTCGGTGCAACCGCCCACGCTGTTCGAAGCGATGGTCACCGAACCCGCGGGACACAACCTCGTCTGGCCCGCTCGTCGCGTCGGCTTCGATGTCAGGCAGAACAGGCCGACATCTCCGCGCGCGCCGGCTCACGTTGCGCGACTTCTGCGCCCGGCCTCGCTTCCGTTGAAGCACGGGCGGCCCCGCACCAGGCCTCTGACTCCGCGGGCGAGCGCGACGTCATTCGAAGGTCGCGGGACGACCGGCCGCGACTCGTGCAATTCGCACCGCCACGGTCTACGTCCAACCTGGGGCCTGGATCGCAACTCCGTCCGTGCGTCAAACCGCGTGTTGACGCGAACGTCCGCCTCTATGCATGGGGCTGAACCCGAGCGTGGACGAGCGGCGTCGGCACCAGCGGCGCGTGGCAGGAGAACTACGCGTTCTGGACGCGTCGACTCCCTGAAAGCCCGGATGTCCGCTCGGCCCGGCTGCGACTACGTTCGACGTCCACGCCAAGGAACGGGCCGCGGCGGACGCAGCAGAGCTCGCCGGCCCTCCAGCCAAGCAGGAAGCAACCATGATCCATCGATGCATCAACAACGCTGGCAAAATGCGAACCGGCATTCTGCTGTGGGCGCTCGGAGTGCCCATCCCTCTTTTGATCATCTACTTCCTGTTCCGCGGCTGCTCCTAGCTGGCGATTGTCATGCACGTATTCGTGGCGCCGGCGGGCTGGGCCGTTGACAGGCTGACCCGCGACGCCAGCTCGTCGATGTACCGACGAATTGAGCTGTGGCGTACGACGTCGCGGCAACGCGGCTTCGAATGAGCTCTGGGGCTGAGACGACGGCCCAACGTACTCCGACGGCAGGCAATGCTTCGCTGTCTGCTCCGGAGCACAATCCACTTCACCGTGTGGTGATCGTCGGCGGCGGCTTTGGAGGGCTACGCGCCGCACGCGGACTTCGAAGCGCGCCTGTTGCGGTGACGTTGGTCGACCGACGCAACTTCCATCTCTTTCAGCCGTTGCTCTACCAGGTCGCGACGGGGACGTTGTCGCCAGCGAACATCGCAGCCCCGCTGCGAAACCTCGTGAAGAGGCAAGCTAACGTTCGTGTTCTGCTGGCCGACGCAATCGATGTGGACGTCGGCCGACGCGTCTTGCGCCTGCTTGACGGCGAGCTGGCGTACGACACGTTGATCCTGGCCGCCGGCGCTCGGAGCCACTACTTCGGGCACGCGGGGTGGGCCATGCACGCGCCGAGTCTGAAGTGCATCGAGGACGCCACGGACATTCGCGGCCGCATATTTGCCGCGTTCGAGAAGGCCGAGCGTACGGAAGATGCAACCCAGCGCGCGGCTCTGCTGACGTTCGTGGTTGTGGGGGCCGGGCCGACAGGCGTCGAACTGGCCGGGGCACTGGCGGAGATCGCGCGCCACACGTTGCCAAGGGAGTTCCGCCGGATCGACACAGCTTCAGCGCGCATCCTGCTGGTGGAAGCCGGGCCGCGCATTCTTCCGAACTTCGCGCCTGAATTGTCGGCCAAGGCCGTCGCTGCGCTGTCCAAGTTGGGGGGCACCGTTCGCACGGACACCGCGGTGGCTGACATCACCGAAACTGGTGTGGTTCTCCGCGCCGGTGTGCGGGAGGAGAAGCTCGCGACCAACACCGTCCTGTGGGGAGCTGGGGTGCAAGGCTCGCCCGTCGGGAAGGCGATAGCCGCTGCCACGGGCGCCTCACTCGATCGCGCGGGCCGCATTGCCGTCGGAAGCGATTGCTGCATTGCCGGCCACTCGGAGATCTTCGTGATCGGTGATCTCGCCCGACATGAAGGGATCCAGGGGCTGCCGCTACCCGGAGTGGCTCCAGTGGCAGAACAACAGGGCGCCTACGTGTCCGATCTCATCCGTGCTCGCTTGGTCAATCGAAGACTTCCTCCGTTCCGGTATCGGGACCCGGGAAGCATGGCCACGATAGGTCGAGGGTTGGCCATTGCCCAGGTCGGACGGTGGAAGCTCTCGGGCAAGGTCGCTTGGTTCGCATGGTTGTTTGTCCATCTCATGGCGCTTGTGCGCTACGAGAATCGACTGCTCGTGCTCGGTCAGTGGGGTTGGCACTACTTGACCTGGAATCGAAGTGCACGGCTGATCACTCGCGACAGTGGTCGTGGCGTCGAACGAGGTGAGGTTCGCTGAGCCCACGTCGACACGAACTCCTTGCAGGGATGCGGATGGATTCCCCAGACCGGGAGCACGTCGTACCAACTGTTTCAGCCACTTCGCGGCCGGGCGGGCGCTTCATCGCGATTCGCAGTCGGTTGAAAAGTGCTACGAGCAAGAAGCTTGTCTGTACGCGTCGGAAGTAGAACCAGGGTCGATTGGCTCACCCGTTGATTCGAACCGTTCTGGTCGAAACTGCGCACGAAGCGCTTCTTGAACTGGCCACTAGGAGCGTCAACGGGTCGGCTCGCAGTTGCGCGCGGAACCGGCTCGAAACTGTGGCAACGGCGTAGCGCTCACCAACTGGGGTCGACGCTCACGCAACGGTGCGTGCGGAGAACCCCGACGCCGAGGCCTTCGGTTCGCTACGGGGTGCTGGCGCCGCGATCCCGTCCAGGGCGTGGCCACTCCGCCGCGATGCGACAACCGGCTCGGCGGGGTCTCGTTGGGGGACTGGGATTGGAGGGGCGGAGCCTCGAGCTGGCTTCCGCGAGCGGGACTTTTGTGGACATCGGCGGGCCCACGCGGCCCACCGATGTGGGCCCGCACGCGCGCGTCGGGGGCGAGGTGCGAGCTCGGCGTGGCGAGCGACGGGTGGATCGGGCGTAGTCGAGTTGTTCGCGCGAGTGCGCTGGCGCGGGGCGTATGCGCCCGGTCGGGTGTTCGAGAGGAGCGGAACGGCCGCGGACATGCATCGAGGGCAGCGCCCTCGCTACGGATTCGCGGTGGCGCATCTCATGGTTTGTGTCGATGTCGACTCCTACACGCCCTGCGTACGGTCTGCGCCTACTCCCACTCCTCTCGAAGAGATCCATTCATGTACACATCAAAATTAGTCCAGTTCACGGCGGCGTTCGCATTCGTGTGCTTCTTGGCCGCCGGCTGTTCCGATAGCGACGACGACAATGGTCCCTCGGCGCCGCGAGTGATCGCCACGAGTCCACTCGACCGGTCGACCGATGTTGCCATCAACGCGAGTCTGACGGCCACTTTCAGCGAACCGATGGACCCGGCCACGCTCACGGGTGCGACGTTCACTCTGACCCAAGGGCCGACTGCGATTCCGGTCCCTGGCACCGTGATCTACGCGGACTCGATGGCAACGTTCTGGCCCGCCTCTCAGCTTGCCGGTAACGAGACGTTCACTGCGGCGGTCTCGAGCGGCGCGCAGGACGTCTCCGGCGTCGGGATGAAAGCCAGACGCCAATGGAGCTTCACCACCGGCACGACCCAGGCGCCCGGACAGCGCGTCGACCTCGGCGCCGCCGCCGACTTCGCGATCCTCGCCAAAGCGGCGATCTCCACAGTGCCGCCTTCAGTGATCACGGGCGATATCGGAGTCAGTCCTGCGTCCGCCACGTTCATGACAGGCTTCGCGTTGGACCTTGATGCATCGAACGCCTTCTCGACGTCCACGCAAGTGACCGGGAACGTGTATGCAGCCGACTACGCTGCGCCGACTCCGGCGAGGCTGACGACCGCAGTCGCGGACATGGAGACGGCCTTCACCGATGCCGCGGCACGCGCACCGAACGCGACGGACGTGGGCGCCGGCGACATCGGAGGTCTGACCCTCGCTCCGGGCGTGTACCGCTGGGGCTCCGGGCTTGTGATTCCGACGGATGTCACGCTCGACGGCGGCGCCACCGACGTGTGGATCTTCCAGGTCGCGCAGGATCTCACGCTGGCTGGCGCTACGAACGTGCTCCTGATCGGGGGCGCGGTTCCGGAGAATGTCTTCTGGCAGGTCAGCGGTCTCGTGGATCTCGGCGCCGCATCGCAAATCAGCGGGGTCATCCTGTGCGCCACGGGGATCAACCTGCAGGCCGGAGCGTCGATCAACGGCCGATTGCTGGCTCAGACTGCGGTCACGCTCGACACTGCCACGGTCGTCGAAACAACGCGGTAGTCAAGCGCGCATGGGCCGCAAGCTCGGATTCCCGTGGCCGGATGAACCCTTGGGTTCGTCCGGCTTCAGGAGCAGCCGGGCGCTCGCGCTCGCGTCGACTTGTGTGCTCGCGCTGTGCATCGGTGTTCTCGTTCTCACGCTCGAGTCGTCGGGCGACGTCGCGGCGCCGGCATGGCCCGTGAAACCTTCTTCGGTGTTGGGGCCGCCGTCGCCAGCAGGCCTCAGCTCTGCAGGCACATCCTCGGACCGCACTCCGGTGGCAGAGTTGAGCACGCAAGGCGTTGAAGTAGCCCGAGCTCCCGTCGCACTTGAACTCGCCCGGCCCGAAACACTCGTGTACGGCTCGCTCCTCGGGTCCTATGCGTCCGTCCCCTCCGCGTGGTCCGCCAGCGTCAGCTTCGTTGACCGTAGCGGTGCGCGACATGGGTGCAAAGCGGATCAAGCGGGTGCATACGCGTTACGTGAGCTCGAGTTCGGTACGTACTGGGTGACCGCGCGGGGGGAGGGCTATTGCAGCCATCAGCAGATCGTGGAGCTGAGCGAAGACCGGCCGCTGATGCGCAAGGACTTCGCGCTGCAAAAGGCTGCGGAAGTGCGCGTCAAGGTCAAGACGCCCGAGGGAGGGAACCTCGTTGACATCCTCAAAAGCACGCGAGCGCCGCAAGGCGCTCGGTTGATCGTCGCAGTCGCAACGCGCGAGCCACCCGGGCCTCGCATCGACGAGGGCGTCGGCGCCGCGACCGCGAGTGCGGGGACGTTCTGGAGCTACGGTCCGCGGGTGGAGAAGCTCCCGCCAGACTGCCTCGGGCTGCTGCAGGTGGAGTGCGGGCTACCTGCGTACGTGAGCTTGGTGATGCACGGCGTCGTGCTCGAGACGAAGCGTGTCGAACGTGACCAGGACGAAGTGAGCTTCACTTCTTCCGCGGAGAGCGTGCTCGCGCACTTGGCCACGATTCGCGTCCGCGTCGTCGACGCCGAAACCGGAATCGCGGTCGCTCGTGCGAGAGTGACGCTCCGCCGCGGAAGCTATGCGGACCACGGAGTCGCAACCGATTCGCGAGGCTTGGCGACGATCGAGCACCGCGAGCCTGGCAACTTCGATTTGCACGTGAGGGCACCGGGCTACGAACATGCCGGCAGCTCCATCGACGCTCGGCCGGGCGAGACCACCGAGCTCGGGACGTTCGCGCTCGAAAAGGAGCTCACGGTGCAGGGGCGCATCTTCGACTTGGAAGACCGTCCGCTGGCGGCGTCGGTCGCCGTGGGAGTTCTCGACCGGCAGGACGGATCCGTCGGTTGGCTGCGCAACGAAGAGTTCAGAAGCGCGGGCGACGGCGTTTTCCGCCTTCGCGGACTGGGTCGCCGGGAGTACGTGATCCGCGCGGGCAGTCACGACGCCGCGCCCGTCCAAGCGTGGGAGGGAGTCGCACGGGTGTCGGGAAACGTGCTCGTCGACACGCGCGGCGGATCGATCTCGGATCTCGAGGTGCATTTGCGTCCCGCGTCGACGCTCGTGCTGCGCGCGACGGACGTACGTGCTGCGGGAATGCGTGTGCGCGTCGTGGACGAGCGAGGGCTCGAATGGACGGTCGGCCGCATGCACGGTTGGGAGCCGCAACCGCTGAAGTTGCTCGCCGGGAACTATTGGGTGAGTCTGCTGGACGCGCAGAGTGTGGTGCGGTGGGAGCGCAGCATCTCGATGGCCTCCGGCGCCGTCGAACTCGATCTCACGCTGTCCGGCTTCTGATCCACATCGCCGCCGGTGTTGGTGTCGGTGCCGGCTACTTCTGCCTGCGGAAGACAACGACAGTTGATTCCTCCGTTGCCGCGGTCGCAACACCGCTGGAACAGGGAACGTTCCTAGGCATCCAAGCGACCAACAGCGAACGTGCGCGCCGGCGATGGGCCGGCCTACCCGCCCGACGTCAGGCACGGGGGCGAGGAGCTCGAGACCTTGGGGGAGATTCAGCACGCACGGCGAGCGCGAGGCCGCGAGATCCGCTCGAGCTCGGAGTGCTACAGGCAGATGCGAAGCCGCCACGGCGAAGCTTGCCGCGAACGTGTAGGACAACGCACGGATGTGGCGACCGAGCGGTGAAATGGATGCGATCGTCGAGCGGCAGCGTTGGACGTGCCGCAAGCGACTCGGTCAACGAGCGCCGACGCGTGGCCGCCCGGCAAATGGTCTTCGAACCCAATGCGACCAGTCGAGCCGTCGGCGTGACTGTGGGACGGCGCCCACAGCTAGTTCGAGTGCAGCGGTACGCTCAGGGCACGAGCACGGCGCGGAAGCGGACCTGATTCGCCATCATCTTCGTGAAGGCTTGCTCGGCTTGCTCGAGCTTGAAGATCTCGATGCGTGCGCGGACGCCGGTGAGCGCGCTGAACGCCAGCGCTTCCTCGGAGTCGATCGACGTGCCGCTCGGCCAGCCAGCGACGCACTTGCCCGAGAGCAGCGAGAACGCCGAGACTTGGATCGGCTCGAACGGGGCCGCGACGAGCACGACCTTCCCGCGCGGACGCAAACCGTCGACCGTGCTCGCGATTGCATCAGCGTGCGGCGCCGTGGCCAGCACGACGTGCGCACCGCCGAGCTTTTGCAGGCCCTCCGCGGCCGAGCCCTTCGCCGTGTCGACGTACTCGTGCGCGCCGAGCTCGCGCGCGAGCTTCTCCTTGTCGGCCCCGCTCGAGATCGCGACGGTGCGGAAGCCCATGCGTGACGCGTACTGGATGCCGAGGTGGCCGAGGCCGCCGATCCCCTGCACCGCGACCGTGTCGCCCGGACGCGCGCCGCTGTTGCGCAGCGCGTTGAACGTCGTGATGCCTGCGCACAAGAGCGGGCCCGCGTTGGCCGCGTCGAGTTCTTCGGGAATGCGAGCGACGGCCTCGCTCGGGACGACCACGTACTCAGCGTAGCCGCCGTCGAAGCTGATGCCCGTGATCTGGCCCTTCGCGCAGTTCAGAAAGTCGCCCACGCGGCACGCGTTGCACTCGAAGCAATGACCGCCGTGCCAGCCGACGCCTACGCGATGGCCGGGCTTCCAACTCGTCACCGCGTCGCCGACCGCGTCGATCCTTCCCGCAATCTCATGACCAGGGATGCGCGGCAGCGTGAGGCCCGGGAACTGCCCAGCTTTCACGAACACGTCGCTGTGGCACATGCCGCAGGCCTCGACGCGGATGCGGACTTGGCGCGGGCCGGGTGTGGGGACTTCGCGCTCGACGAGCTCGAACGAACCACCGGGCTTGGAAATCTGAACGGCTCTCATCTTGGGCATGACATCTCCTCGTGCCCTCTCGGCAGGCGAGGGGCCGGAAGAATGGTATGGGGCGGACGATCACACAAGGGGAATGCGTGAGAGCTTCGCGTCCTTGGGGCGGCGTGCGAACAGTAGCGTTTGACATTCCCTTGAAGCCGCCTTGAAGCGGCGCAACGTGCCGTGAGTGGCCGCAGAAGAAGATGATGCCGTGCCGCTGGTTGAGCACGTTCGAGGCGCCGAGCGTGAGCGGCGCCGCGCGCGACACGACCGTGTAGCCGCTCGCCGCGAAAGCCTGCAGGCCACCGAGGATTTGCGTCTACGCCGTGCAGCATCTCGTCACCGCCAAGTCGCCTCCCAGCTACACCACGAACGCCCGCCGCCTGCTGCACCGAGTGCTCCACCGCGCAAGCCTCGCGCGTGGTGCGCCGACTAGCGCCGTACAGATCGTCCGCCTCCGGCGCCAGAAGCTCTTTCTGCCTCGCGGAAGCGAGTGTCAGCCCGCAATTCTCGTCGTCCGCACGCAGCGCCGGTAGGTAGCCAGCACACGACCGGAGCTCATTGCAATCCACAGGCTGCGAGTAGGCGCGGGGGGGTGAACGCAACGCGACAAGCAACCATCTCGCCATTCCTCCAAGAAGGAATCCGTACTTCCGCCGATGGTGGGTGCGCGACGGTTCCTTACGGTGCTCGTGTAGAAATCACGTTCGCGTCGATGGGTTCATGGAGCAGGTAAATGCAAGCACTCACGTATCATGGCGCGCACGACGTGCGCGTTGACAATGTTCCCGACCCCCAGCTGGTTCAGGACGACGACATCCTATTGCGGGTGACAGCAACGGCCATTTGCGGCTCTGACCTCCACCTCTATCGCGGCAAAGTTCCCTCGCTCAAGCACGGCGATATCCTCGGCCATGAGTTCATGGGGGTGGTGGAGGACGTTGGTGTCGGTGTCGACAAGCTCCGCAAGGGAGACAGAGTTGTCGTTCCGTTCACCATTGCGTGTGGGCAGTGTTTCTTCTGCGAGCAGAGCAGCTTCTCTGCCTGCGAACGCACCAACCCCGGCGAAGGTTTGACGGTCAACAAGAAAAGCCTCCGCCCCGGTGCAGGTCTATTTGGTTTTGGACACGCCAATGGAGGATACTCCGGTGGCCAAGCTGAGTTTGTGCGCGTGCCCAGAGCCAATGTCGGTCCCCTCAAGGTGCCCGATGTTCTCGGAGACGAGGAGGTGCTGTTCCTCTCGGACATTCTCCCGACGGGCTACCAGGCGGTCCTCAACGCACAGGTCGGGCCTGGTTCCGTGGTCGTCATTTTCGGGGCAGGCCCCGTAGGCTGTATGGCGGTAGCGTGCGCCAAGATGCTGGGAGCAGAGCGAATCTTCGTGGTGGATCACCATGACTACCGCCTGGCCCATGTCCGTGAAATCTACGGCGCGGAGGTGATCAACTTCGACGAGTGTGACGACCCAGCAGCGGAGATCGTGCAGCGTACCGACTACCGAGGGGCAGACGCTTCCATCGATTGTGTTGGCTTTGAGGCGCACGGAAGCAAACTCGAGACAACGATGGCGGCGCTGAAGCTCGAGGTCGCGAGCGGAATCGTCATTCGCCAAGCGATAGCTGCCACGAGGAGAACGGGCATCATCAGCATCCCCGGCGTGTACGCGGGGTTCATACATGGATTCTTGATCGGCGACCTCTTCGACAAAGGGCTTTCAATCCGGACCGGTCAAACCCACGTTCAGAAGCACATGCCGACGCTTCTGCGGCACATCGAGAGTGGCGCCCTCACCCCGCATACAGTGATCAGCCATCGTCAACCACTGTCGGAAGCCGCGGCAGCTTACGCTGTCTTCGACAAGCGGGAAGATGAATGCCGCAAGGTAGTGTTGAAACCCGGCATGTAAGCAGTGCTGGGTCCGCTGAACGGGGCTCATCTGGCGATCCGGAGAGAGCCCTGTTCTGCCGATGCGAACGTAACGTCACATGCCGAGTCACACGTAAAGATCGCAACCGCGACCGAGGCGAGCGGACCGAGGTGGGAGACGAGTCTGGCGGTGGGACGAGAGGCATTGGGCGTCAAGCTGCCCTGTGCTGCAAAGAAGTGTGGAGTCGCACCTGACCTCTCTCGACTTTGAGGGTCGGGAGAGGCGGCCGTTGCGTCGGTGTCGCTGGGCAGCCGGTGCGACGCCCGCTCCCCGATCTGCCCGCCGCTCGTTCTTCTGCACGTGTCGAAGGCTGTGTCCCGCGCCCTGACAGCCGGTGCGACCGGCATCCACGTTCACGCCTTGAGGTCCAAGCTGGCCGCTCTCCACGCCTCTCACGGCGCAGGAGTGCTTCGCCCTGGACACTGCGCACGCTTGGCCGCGTCGCGCTCAGCAAACTCCACACTGACACGGCCAACGTCCATCCGCACGACGATCACAAGCTTGGAGCGATCCGCGGTTCGCTCGAACGGTTCGGCTAGCAGGGGCCCATGGTTGTCAACCGTGCCGGAGCGATCCGTGCAGGCCACGGCCTTTTTGCCTCGCTGCCAACGGGCCGAACTGGGAGTCGAGCGGCGTCATGCGCACCGACCCCGAACGGCTCGCAGTGACGGCCTTCGCTGCGGACTTGAGTTCCTCACCGAGTGGCTGCGCGTCGCGCTCGCCAACTGCATCGACCGCGCACGCATCTACCCGCGGCACGCGCGAGCCGCCCAGCGCTCGCTGAAGAAGGATGACGGCGGACGGACTGCGCGGGCGCCCGGCAGGCCGATGGGAACTTCACGCGGACGACTTCTGCGTGAAGCTGCCTTCCTCGAACGCCGAGTGGATGCTCGCAGCCGGTTGCGGACTCGCCAGGGCCCTTTTGCTGCGCCCGGCGCGGTTCGCAGGCGTGGCGTTTGCTCGACGTGGCGAATGGCGCCGGCGTACGCGAAGCCCAACTCTTCATGAGATCGCGCGGGCGCCGGGCGCAGGGGCTCGGTGGGGTGTCCAAGATGCGCGAGGACCTGGTGCGCGACGGTTGGGTCGGTGAGCCGCGCGGCGGTGCGGCGTGGTCCGCGCGCCGTGCCGGCAGTTCAGGACGTCGCCGGTGATGACGCGGCGAAGAAGTCCCGCGCAGCTGGAGCGCCGCGAGTGCGAGCGTGTAGAAGAACCCGGCGCCGTCAGCGAGTTGGGAACGCGAGCCCCGCAAGAGTGCGCAACATGCGCATGCGCGCGTAGGCACGATGGGGGCGCGCCACGCGGAGGCGGGCGCTACGACTCCGTGGTCGGTGAGCTGGCGGGCGCGCGGCCGCCCCCACGAGAGCGGCCAGGCGATCGATGGACGTGAGTGGATCGAAGGCGACGTCCTACATGCCGTCGCCCCAGTGGGTTTGAGTGGGTGGATGACGCGGCCGTCGGTTGCGCGGACAGCGCGCCGCGTCCCGATGGGCGGGCCACTCACGTAGCTGCCGAGATGCGCGAGCCGCTCGGACGGAAGTGCTGAAAAGCAAATGGGCGAACTCTCCGAGAGAGTTCGCCACGATTGCGTCTCAGCCCGCACAGTCCATCGGCTCGCCAGTCCGGTGAAAACGTCTCTGCGGGACGTTGACGGGGCTACTACCGAGTCGAGGCGACAGTGCCTTGCTTGACCCAGCCCATGGAGCTCATGGCTTCCTTGGTGATGGCGCCGAAGACCTGCTCCCACTCGCCTTGGTTGGCGGTGCGCAGCGAGTCGCTTCCCGTCTCGCGCTGCTGGCCGCCGAGTTCGCCCGCCTTCGGGGACTTGCCGGCCAACGGACTGTCCAGGGTGGTGCGCAGCACGGTTTGACCTTCTTGGTCCGTGAGCCAGACCGAGGAACCGGTCTGCTTCACGCAGTAGACGCCCGGCTTCAGCGCGCGCGCGCCGACGTTGCCAGAAGCCGCGTTGCGCGGGGCGGAGTCGCGATCACCGGAAGCTTCGCGCGTGTCCCGGTCGTTCGACGGATTGTTGCCGCCGATGGGGTCCATGTCGGCCGTCGTGCCGCTCGTGTGGGCGTGCACCAGGATCATGCCGACGGACCGAAGTTCGCTGCCGGCGCTACCCGAGGTTTGGTCTTGCTTGTCGCTGTTGGGCTGAGTGCCCTGATTGCGCTCGTCGCCAAGGGGGGTGGACGGCTTGCGAGCATCGCCACCCGTCGAGTTGCCGGTCGAGGTGCTCGGAGCGCCGGCGAGGAGACCCTTGGTGCAGGCGGCGATGAGCAGCTCATCACCGCGCAGCGACATCGCGGTCGACATGGCGGATGAAGGCGAGCCGGGGTTCGAGTCCGTGCTGCGCGTGGTCCCGGCGGCGGGCTTTTCCTTCCAACCGCGTGCCTTGTCCTGCAGCGTGCTCAGCGTGACCTGATGCAGCTGACGGTAGGCGGAGCCGATCTGCTCCATCCCCTGCTGCGCCCGTTGGCCTTCGCCCAGACCAGTGCCCTGGCCTTGGGGAGTGGATCCTTGTTGACCCCGATCTTGGGGCTTGTTGGTCGGCGGAGCCTGCCCGAACGAGGGCGCGGCCGTCGCGAGAGCGAGCAGCAGCGCGCTGGCGGCGATGCCTTTGTGAGTCGTCGAAATGTTCATGTTGGTTGCTCTTTGGCTGTAAAGGGAGTAGGGAATCAGTCGTTGTTCTGGACCGACTTGTTCATCGCCTGTGAGGCGTTTCGCCGGTCTTCGTTGTCGGAGTGCGAACCGGGGCTGAGCAGCTTTGCAGTCGACCCGTTACGCAGCTTGAGTGCGTTCATGACGTCGCTGACACGTAGATGTCCTCGACGCACGTTGCGGCGTCGCGTTTGGCGGCGCGGTTCTCGAATTTGCCGGTGAGTTGGACCACACCGCTGTTGCAGGAGACCTCGATCTCACTCGCGTCGATGCGGCCGTCGCGTTCGAGCGCCGGAGTGAGCTCGTCGCAAATTGGCTCGTCGGGGCGCTTGTATCCTTCTGCGCCCTTGCCCGGGTGCGGGCCGTGGCTTCTGTAGCCCTCGAACGTCGAGCCCCCGACGCCTTGCGAAGAGCGGTTCGACGGCATGCCGCCGCGGAACCCGTCACGGTCCTGTTCGTATCGGCCGTCGCCGTGGGGCCCTTGGTCGCCGACGCGTTGTGAGCTCGGGCCCAGACGTTGTTCGCCGCGTTCGTCGCTGGAGCGCGACGACGACGAGAACCGACTGCCGCCATACAAATCGTTGCGTTGGTTGCGCTCGCTCGGCTGAGCGCGAGAGCGGTAACTGCTGCTCGCGAGGCGCTCGCGGCCGTACTTATCGTCGTACGTCGGATCCGCTTGTTCTCTGCCGCGCGGGTTGCATGCGCGTTTTCCGTCACGATGCTCGTAGCGGCCGCGGCTCTGCGGGTGGTCGTTGCCGCGCTCGTCGCCCAGATTCCTCGGCTCAAGGGGTTCGTTGACGCAATGGGGAGAGATCTTTTGTCGGTCATGATCGGCTCGGTGTCTCTTGCGAAGTGAAGGCTGAGCGGAAGCCACAGTGGTTTTCGAGTCACATAGAATGGGCCCTGCACTCGACCGAGCGACCGACAAGAGTGGGGAGTCTGGCCTGTGGTTGTACGCAGAGGAGCGGGCTGCTTGGTTTGCACCGGGCGGCGTACGCGAATTCACTACGCAATGCAGCGAGTTCTGCGCGCGGCGGAGCGGAGTTACCAAAAGCGAGTTCCCTCCTCCTGAACTCCGGGGGCCCACGGACGTGCTGGAGGCGTACACAGCGATTTTTCTCCGGGTCGAGGAGTTGCCTGCCATGCGCGCCGTGCAGGAGCGCGTTCGCTCACGGCTCGCGCAGCCTTCGGACCTGAGGTCCTGTCACCGGACGGCGCGGGCTGCGCCGAGTACACGACGAACGGACGGCGCCTGGTGCGCCGCGTGCTGGAGAGCGCTGGCATCGCGCGCTGCGACCCACCTAGTCGGGTGGTCGACATCCACGCCCTGCGCCCCACCGCCGCGACCCGCATGGCTCGATGTCGCGTGCCGTGCGTCGCGTCGCGCAACGGGTGCTCGGGCATGCGTCGCCGGAGACGACCGCGAAGGGTGTGTACACGCAACTTGAGGCGGGGCCGCGAAGTGTTGCGGTAGGGCGCTGTCGCTGGCCACCCGAGCCGTCAGGCCGACCAGACGGCGCCGTGACGCGTGGGTGCTCGGAGCCGAGCGGCGCGCTGCCCGGCGAGCGTGAAGAACTTTCCGACCGGCGTGCGCAGTCCGCGCCCAGCTCGCGAACCGGATGGGGCCACCGGCGGCCTTCAAACGCTTCCGCGTTTCGGTCCTGAATGTGCCCTTTCAGCACCAAGGACGCACCCTGGCGCCTTTTTGGCAACCCGATGCCCGTCGCTTGGTGGCGACGCCGAGAAGAACAGCGCGCGAGCCAAAATCGTGTTGCACCGATGGGAATCGCCCGAAAGGGCTGAATACGCACTGTGCCCCAGGTCGAAAGAGCCCGCGCACCCTGCCCCTATCCCCCAACCCCATGAGGACACGATGACCCGCACAACGACCCAAGACGCGGTGCCCGCGCCCGCGATCCCGGCCTCACCCGCCGAATCGGTTCAGCTCGCCGAGCTTGAAGCGCTTCATCGATCCCAGGCCGTCATCGAGTTCGAACTCGACGGCAGGATCCGCACGGCCAACGAGAACTTCTGCAAGGCCCTCGGCTACCAGCTCGAGGAGCTCCGTGGACGGCATCACTCGCTGTTCGTTTCCGCCGAGGATCGCGCGGGCGACGAGTACAAATCCTTCTGGTCCGACCTCGCTCAGGGCCGCTTCAAGTCAGGTGAGTTCCGGCGGATCGCCAAGGACGGGCGCGAGATCTGGATCCAGGCCACCTACAACCCGATCTTCGACAGCCAAGGGCGTCCGGTGAAGGTGGTGAAGTTCGCTAGCGACATCACGCAGGCGAAGCTGCGCGCCGCCGACTGGCACGGTCAGATCGAGGCCATCGGCAAGTCGATGGCGGTGATCGAGTTCGAGCTGGACGGGACCATCCGTTTCGCGAACGAGAACTTCTGCAACGCGCTGGGCTACACGCTCGACGAGATCCGCGGTCGCCACCACTCGATCTTCGTCGACGCGAAGGAACGCAGCGGCCCCGACTACAAGCGCTTCTGGGTCGACCTCGGCGCCGGCAAGTTCCAGGGCGGCGAATTCCGTCGCGTCACGAAGTCGGGTCGCGAGATCTGGATCCAAGCCACCTACAACCCGATCTTCGATCCGTCCGGTCGGCTCTACAAGGTCGTCAAGTTCGCCAGCGACATCACCGATCAGGTGCTCGCTCGTCAACGGAGCCAACAGATCGTCGAGCGCGTCCGCAGCGTGTCTCAGCAGCTCTCGGGCTCCTCGGACAACCTGTCGGCAATGGCGTCGCAGATCGCGCGCGACGCCGATGACTCCAGCGCCCGCGTGGGCAACGTCGCCGCGGCTTCCGAGCAGGTGGCGCGCAACAGTCAGACGGTCGCCGCCGCCATCGATGAACTCGACGCGAGTATCCGCTCGATCTCGGGCAGCACCGCCGACGCGGCCAAGGTTGCGTCCAGCGCGGTGAGCATGTCACGTCAAACCAACGAGACGATCTCGAAGCTGGGCGAGTCGAGCCGCGAGATCGGCGACGTGATCAAGACCATCACCCAGATCGCTCAGCAGACGAACCTTCTCGCGCTGAACGCCACGATCGAGGCTGCGCGCGCGGGCGAGTCGGGCAAAGGCTTCGCGGTGGTCGCCAACGAGGTGAAAATCCTCGCGAAGGACTGCGGCCATGCCAGCGAGGACATCGCTCGCCGGATCCAGTTGATTCAGACCGAAACGCGCTCGGCCGTCGACGCGATCGCGGCGATCGGTCGAATCATCGACGAAATCAATGCGTTCCAGGCCTCGATCGCGGGTGCGGTCGAAGAGCAGGCGGCTGTGACAGCGGAGATCGGCCGCAACATCGGCGAGACGGTCAAGGCCACCGAAGAGATCGCTCGGAACACCACCTCCGTCGCGAGAGCGGCGGAGAGCACCGCCAGCGGCGTGGCCGGAGCGCGCCAGGCTGTGGAGGGCCTGCGATCTATGGCCAACGAACTAGAGCGCGTCGTGGCCTGAGCCGCGCGATCGAACGGACCTTCGTCGAGCACTGCGACGCGCCGGGACGGGTCGTCGACACTGGCACGCAGCGCTTTACCGGCGCGTTCGATCTCGATTGCAGCGACGCGTGGCTAGAGTTCGGCTCGCGCGGGCAGCGTGCTCGCGCGGTCGAGCGTCAGCGGCCCGCGGAGCTGCTCACGCGACTCACGGCTGCACGTAGAACGCGACCGCGTCGGTCAAGTTGGTCGTGCTCGCATCGGCGGGATCGCGCGACCAATGCTGCGCAAACACCTGCGCACCCGCGACGAGCAGCGCGTCAGCGCCGCTTTGGATGCGCGCGTTGAAGTCGTAGGCGAAGGCGCCCGAACAATCGGCGAGCGACACGTTGCCGCCTGAACTCTGCACCGAGGTGCGCACCGTTGGCGGCTTGATGCACGAGTAGCCTCCCTGGAACGCCGACTGTTGCGGCCGAAACCCGTAGAACAGCAGGCCGCTCTTTTGGTTGAGCAAATTCGACGCAGCGATCGTGAAGGGCAGCGACGAGGTCGCGCTGGGAATGCCGACTGCTGTGGTCTGGGGCGTGCAACCAAGGCTGTTTTGTTCGGCTCGGCAGTACACCGTCGGCGCTCTGACGGTCGTAACGACATGCACGGAGCCTGCGTCGGTCCCGGTGTCGTCATCGAACGGCTCACCGATGATCAGGTCGCGCAAGCCGTCGCCATTGGCGTCGCCGGCCGCGAGCGCGAAGCCGAAGCGGTCGTCCGCGTCGCCGGGCGCGATGCTCGCGAGCGGTGCGCTCGAACCGAACTTCCAGATGCGCACGCTGCTCGCAGTGGGCGAATTGCTTGCCCCCGGAGCGCCCGCGGCCACTTCGGTCAGGCCGTCTCCGTCGATGTCCCCCAGCGCCGCCACGGACATGCCCATGCCCGCGCCGATCGGTGAAGCGATGCTGAATTGCGCGATCTGCGCGCCATTCGAGCCGGAGAGCACGCGCACGAGCCCGGGGCCCTGGCCACCACTCGACGTAGAGTTCCGATCCCCGACCGCGACGTCGGGGATGCCGTTGCCGTCGACATCCCCCAGTGCGGCGATTGCCCAACCCAGATTCGCGCTTTGGAAGGGTGTCCCGGACTTGTTCCACAGCGTCGATCCGTTCGCGCCGTTGAAGCACAGCACGAAGCCGGGACCGGGGTTGGGCATGGGCCCGCCAGCCATGAACTCCGATTTGCCGTCGCCGTTCACGTCGCCGATCAGCGCCACCGCGTGCGCGAAACGATCGCTCGAACTTGTCCCGCCCTTGGAGTGCAGCAGTGCGCCAGTCGCGCCACTGAACACCTGGGCCTCGCCGATGTCATAGGCCCCGGGCGCTCCGACGATCACGTCGGGACAGCCGTCGCCGTCGACGTCCTTGCCGCCACCGACTGCGAACCCGAATTGGTCATAGTCGAGCTCGAAGCTGTAGCTGCCGACCAACGTGCGCAGCGTGGCGCCCGTAGCGCCAGAAATCACCTCGACGTATCCGAGTGTCGCGATCGACGGCGCGCCGACGACCAAGTCGGCGTGGCCGTCGAAATCGATGTCGCCCGCCGCCGCGATCGAGGTTCCGAATAGGGCGCCGGGCCCGCCGTTCAGCGTCCAGAGCACGTTGTGCGTGCGCCCGGATATCACCTTCACTTGGCCTGCGTCGGCGCCGGCGGCGTCGTTGAACGGCGCTCCAACCGCGAAGTCGTCCCTTCCATCGAGGTCCACGTCACCCAGCGCAGCGACAGCGGCGCCGAAGCGGTCGCCGGCCGCGTCGCCAAAGAACGTTCGCACCTCGACCTGTGCTCGTCCGGTTGCGGACAGCACGGTCAGGAGCGCGGTCATCGAGCAGGCCAGCGGCTTGAGAGCAAGGAATGACATGGGGAGCCTTTGGTGGGTTCCAGGAGCGACGCGGGAGTACATTCGAACTCCGTGACCATGCAGACCTCGCGAGCTCCGTTGGCGTGAAGCGTAGGCAGTTGCGGCGCACCATCGTCGACTCGGGGCGATTCTTGTTGAGACGGTGGGGGGCAGCTCACAGCGGAGTCCGCCACGGCGCAGGAGTTCCAGCGCGCGACAGCGTTGTTCCAGGGCCTCGGCCAATCGCTAGCCAACGCTTCGCCTCCGTTTCCCCGCTTCCCTTTCAGGTATCGCGCCAGGCAACTCGGTGAGCCTGCCTCCTCCGAAACGTTCGACAGGAAACATGGCCGGCGCGGGCGACCGACTCGTCCGTCGTGGGCAACGCATCCTCACCGGTGCGTGAGCGCTCGACATACCCTTGCGTTCGATAACCGCAAGCGCTCCAATCCGCGTGGGGGAATCAACGTGCGGCCAGCAAGCAAATGGGTGCTTCGACGCGTTAGGGCTGCGCCCAAGGCGGGTCTGGACGATTTTGCGAGCACGGTCACGACCGAGCAGTGGCTTATTGGACGCGCGCGACGGCGCAATTCCGAGTCCTTACGCGGGCGTCGGCGAAACAAGACACCTTGCGTCGGAATCGCGCTGTTCGCCGCCGCATGCACAGCGTGCCAATCCAGTCCTCCGGCGAGCTGGGCACCCCTTGATCACGAGGCTCGTGAGCTAACGACTGAATGGAAAGGATCGTGGACAAGCGCAGAATACTGGCCAATCCGGGGCGCACTAACTGTGAGACTGCCGCGCTATATTCCTCTTGATATACCGTTCGAGTCTGAAGCTCTTATTTCGTACTCGCCATTAATGTTCTATCGGCGCGGCGAGGTCGATCATATTCGGTTGTTTGGTAGGTTCGCCAACGGGGAAATGACAATCGGGTCCACAGGCGCACCATTCTCGATCACTTACCATGTGTCGCAGGCCACGGCCGACTTGATTCAAGGGACGTACGAGTCTACGTCCTTGTCAGACACTGGATTTTTCATTTTGTACTACACGCCCACCAAGGTAAACACTGATGGCTTCAAGTGAGCTTCATCCTGATGCGAAGGCCGCGCTTGATTCTTATCTTGCACAGCGCGAGATCGATTTTCGAAAACGACTCGTCGAGGCAGACGACGTGCTCGATAAGCGATGGAGCAAGCTCATCATTGCGAACGCTGCGGTGATACTTGCCGCCCTGGGCAGTGCGATCGCGGGAGGATACGCAATCGTAGGTATATTAAGTGAAACAGCAAAGTCGGTGGCCAGCTCCAAGGTCGCGTCGGAGATCGGGAACGCCGAGGGCCAGTACCAGCGAGCAATCGCGACGTCGCAAGGTGCGATTCAGAGCTTTCTGACCAGGATCGCCAACGATGCTTCCGAAAGTGCGAAGAACGCCGCGAAGGTAGAGTCTATCCTCGAACGCCTCGCGGCGGCGTCGCAACAGCTCAATGAGCTTGAAGCCGACGTTCAAGAAGAGAGCGAAGCGGTTCGATCGTTCAAAGAGCAACTGGCCAAGTCCATTGCCCAGCTGAAGGAAATCGAGCGCGATGCCGAGAATGTGGCGCCTTGGCAGCAGCTGGCGAAGAGCTTCGCCGACAGCGACTCCGCGAGTGTGCTGTCGAGGCATGAGTCCGAGCTTGATAGTCTTCGATACGCGTTCCGAGAGCTTGAGACGGCAGCTGCGGAGGCCATTCAGCGGACGAACTCAATGGCTGTGGACGTCATCACATGGTCACGGTGGAGGCTGTACGACGATTCAGCGATCACGTACTTCGTTCTGACCAAACAGCCATCTCTGGAGCACGAGGGGCGGCTGCGCGCATATCGCGTGTTGCCGGGTGCGGACGAGGCACAAGAGCCCGCGTCATGGATGCTCACGCCCACAAGCATCACACTGACGTTTGGCAACAACACCATCACTCGCGAGCTAGCGACGGATCTTGTAACCTGGGCTGAGGCGGGCAACCCATGGGGACGCGTTGGGGGGGCTGCGCATTTCGAACCCGACACAAACCCGGTTAGAGTCCTGTTCGCCAATACGGCATCAAGTAGTCGGTGAGTGACTGCTCGTATCGACTCCGTCCCCACTGCGCCTCCTGACAGGTGAATCAACGGAAATCAGACGGTTTTGCTGCGGGTGAGTTGGCCGCGTCGTTCCATCCTGAGCGCTTTCGGCCTGCGGAGCACGGAGCCAACTAACATGACGACGATCGGGCCGCGACTCGGACCGGCCGGAATCCACAGCGCGCGATGCGGGCGCGGATCAGCGGCATCCGGTCCAGCGCGGAGTGGTACCGCCAGATGCGCAGCAGTCACAGGGCGAAGGTCCACGATGCGGCAGGGACGGTGGTCGCGAACGTGTCGTACAACGCGCTGCTGTGGAGGCCGAGCGAGGGCAGCGGGAGGAGATCGCGGTGGAGTAGCGCTGGGCTGCCTCGCGAGACTCGGCCAACGAGCTTCGGAGCTGCACCGCCGGTCAACTGGTCCCCCGACGCCGCCGACGACGCCGTGGTGAACGGGCGGGATGGCCAATCACAGTCAGTGCAACAGGCACCGTCGAGATAGCGGCGCAAGTCGCGCTCGACGAGGCCCGGCAGGCCGTCGCCGGCCCCGGGAGCGCGAGTGAGGAAGGTCGCCACGTGGGCGATCAGCACTTGGTGCAGAAGTCGAGGGTGGAAGCCCGAGAGCTCCACCGAGAAGGAAGCTAGCATGTGGGTCTCATGGGAAACTTCGCAGCGCGGTCGAAGTGGCTCATCCTGTGGGTCCTGTTCATTCTCGCGCTCGGCGTGAGCGCGCAGACGCTCGATCTGGCGCGCTTCCCGACCGTCGAGCGCGTGCTGGCGGAGCCGGGCGACGATGTCGAGCACGGCGCGACGCTCAAAGTCTTGTCGGAATGCGCGCAGCAGGCCGGACCGGCTGGACAAGCGTTGTTCGGTGACTACTACAACGCGCTCAACGACATCGACTTCCGCCTGCGCAACGGTGACGCAGCCGGCTACGAGTTGTTCATCGAGCGCCTGCAAGCGCGGCTGCGCGCCGACGACTTCCGTGCCGGCGTTCAGGCTCGCTTCGGGCTCGGCGGCGCAGTTCCCGCGGCTGCGGACGAAGGCGACGAGCTCGAGCGCGCGCTGCGGGCGAGCATCCCTTACTGGATCGCAGCGTTGGTCGTCCTGCTGGCAGCGAGTCCGCTGCTCGTCTTCCTGTTCGACCGCCGCCATCTGCTTCCTCCGGCGCGCGGTGGCGACTGGCTGCCAGACGAGCTGCGCACGGTGCGCGTGCTCGGCCGCAGCTACGAGGTCGAGGCGTGCTCAGGGACGGTCATCGAAAAGGAGTCGCACGTCGAGGCGAGCCTGCACGTGCACACCTCCGGCCGAGGCTCGACAGTCGTCGGTGACCAGGTCTCGGTGACGCCGACGCAGACGCACGCCTACACGGTGACCACGCGCAAGGACTGTCTGTGGATGCGCGACGCGAACGGTGGGGAATGCGCCTGGAACTTCACCAACGCGACCCTGCAGGCGCGTGCGGGGCACCGGCTGAGCGCGCTCACTCGCCCCGCGACCGATGGCCAGTCGGACTTCCTCCTGGCCTACAACCACACGACCCGCCAGCTCGTTAGCTTCGACAGCCTGTCGCGCGCGCACCAGCCGCGGCGGCTGCTGGCGTGGCTCGGGACCACCGTGCTCGGCGCGGGGATGATCTTGTTCGCGATGCACGCCGTCGTCGACACTCCCGACCTGCGCGTGCCCCTCCCGGCGATGTTCCAAGCCAGCAATTGGTCGACTCCGCTGATACTGGCGGGCGTGCTCGCCGCCGTCAGCGTGCCGCTGAGCGCGACCCTTCTGCGCAGCCTGCGCTCGCGCCTTTTCCTCGCCCGCGTTGCGCCAGCCTTCCGCAAGCACTTTGAGACGCGGGCCGGAGTCTGATCGGCGACGGCGCAGTACAGCTCGTCGTCGGGTTTGAGCGCGTCGAGCGTGCCGACCGGCGCGAGACCAACCGCCTCGCCATTCAGATTGGCGTGAAAGAGAGCTAGAACCCGATGCCGAACTCAATGGCGTCCGTGAGTCCGGTCGAGCTTGCGCTGCGAACCTGCACCCCACACGGCAGCGCTCCTGGTGTAAGGGTAGAAGGCGCCCGCCTGCGGAGCAGCGATGGTGTCAGCCTTCGGCGCCGCCACGATGGCGCAGGCGCTTGACGCTGCGCTCGGGCCGGTTCGCTGCGAGGTCGTGCTGCGCCTGGAGGTTGGTCCAGAACTCCGGCGTGGTGCCCAATGCGCCAGCGAGCAGCCACGCGGTTTCAGCGCTGACGCCGCGGCGGCCGCGCACGATCTCGTTGACGCGTTGCAGCGGCACGCCGAGGTGCGCGGCCAGGTCGACCTGCGTGACGCTCAGCGGCTGGAGGAACTCCTCGCGGAGGATCACACCGGGGTGGGTGGGGATGCGGTTCTTGGGGTGCATGCTTGGAGCCTCTAGTGGTCGTCGACCAGTCGCACGCTCGCCGGCCCGGCGTCGGTCCACTGGAACACCAGACGCCACGGCTCATTGACCCGGATGGAGTGAAGCCCGCGGAAGTCGCCGCGCAGCGCTTCCAGTCGGTTTCCTGGCGGGACGCGGAGGTCCTGCACTTCGGCGGCGGCGTTCAGCATGTCGAGCTTGCGCAGGGCCACCTTCACCATGTCCTTGGGGAGACTTCGCGTCCGTCGATCGGAGACGCCGTGGAAGAGAGCCTCGGTGGCAGCGTCGCCGAACGATTGGATCACGCAGGCAGTCTCAGCGTTGCCTGGTTGCCGTGCAACCGTGAAGAACGCAGCCGATCCGAACTCGGCCGATCGTCGCAGCCACGGACGCTGGACGGTTGAGGCTCGCGACCACGCCCGGCAGTGTTCGTCGCCGCGCGTACTGTGATCGAGGTAGGCCATTCGGCGAGTCGCGGCTCCTCGCACGCCGCCCGCACCGCAGGCAGCGCCGCGTCTTCGATCACCGGCAGCTGCTCCAGGTCGCGTGGCAACGCTGCCTTGTTCTCGCCGCTTCGTCGGTCTGTCGGCTCTCCGCGTCGCCCGCAAACGGCCCCAAACCGTCGCAGTGGCGAAGCTCTCACCAACTGGGTGCGCGTGGCGCTCGCAACGTCCCACTACTGGCCGAAGGCCCATCGACGGCTCGCTCCACGCAGCCGGCAAGCTCCGCGTGCCCGCGCCTCCAACGGGCATCACCACGCGCCCGCTCACGCTGCGCGAGATCTTCCTCTGGCAGCGCCCACCCTCGAAGTACCCGCCGCTGGGCAACTGGTCCCCGACCCCGCCGCCGAGGTTGACGCCGTGGTGAACGGGTCAGCTGGGCAACCACAGTTAGTGCAACATGCACCGCTACCCATGGCCGCAGACGTGGATCACGTGGAGCCGGGCGCGATGAGCAACGGCGAGCACTGCTGACGAGTGCGGTGCGCGCCCGGACCCTGAACATCCTGCGCGCCAATCACCTGCGCGTGGCGGCGAGCTCATCGCAACGCTGCGGCGGGGCGTGTAGCGAGTGCTGCAGGTTCCCCCCAAAATGTTGAACCCGTGGCGATCGGCCGTGACTCCGGGCTCTCACAACGTTCGCCCCACTCCAACCCCCGCGCTCCTGGCGCGGGCCCACTTCGAGATCGGCATGAAGAACATCACCTTGTGGCTGCTCCCGGTCCTGATCGCGGCATCGAGCGCACAGCGCGCCCAGGCTCAGTTCGATGGGACGCCCGCCCAGCATGTGCTGGCGTCGGGGGGAGCGGCGGGCGACCGCTTCGGTCACGCCGTCGCGTTGAGCGCGAACACGCTCGCCGTGGGCGCTCCGGGCAAAGGCTCGGGCGCGGTGACGGTGTTCGAGCGCGTGGGCGGTCTGTGGCAGTTCGCCGCGGAACTCTCGGCGAGCGGCCTGGATGACGACGCCGAGTTCGGATTCGCGCTCGCGCTGCAAGCCGATCGGCTGCTGGTCGGCGCACCGGGACATCGCCTAGGAACGCCTTGGAAGCGCGGCGTCGCGTTCGTGTTCGAGCGGGGCGGCGCTGGAGCGTGGAACCAGACGGCCATGCTCCAAAGCGCCGCGGTCGGCGACCACAATGCATTCGGAACCGCGCTCGCACTCGACGGTGATCGCGCCGCGATCGGAGCGCCCGGCGCTCCCTGGAATTCGCTCCCGCAGGTGGGGCTCGTGAGCGTGTTCGAACTCGCCGCCGGCGCCTGGACACCGAGTGCCACCGTCGGACCATCGGACGCGTGGATCAACTACGAGTTCGGCGCCAGCGTGGCGCTGCGCGCGGGCGAGCTCGTCGTCGGCGCTCCACGCCGCAAGCTTCCCAGCGCCACGTCGTTCGACGCCGCTGTGTACACCTTCACTTTCGGCGCCTCGGGTTGGACCCAGGCCCAGATCCTCACCGACACCCTGCCGGGCGATCGGCTCGATCAGCTCGGCCGCAGCCTGGCGTTCGACGGTCAGACGATCGTCGCCGGATCCGACGGACAGTGGTACTCGAGCTACTCTGCACAGGGAGCGCTGACCTTTGAAAGGTCCGGCTCGCAGTGGATCGCCAAACAGAGACTGACCTCGGCGACGAACTCCTTCGCCGGCAGCGCCGTGGCCGTCGAAGGCGACACATTGGTCCTCGGCGCTCGCAACTCGGGCACCTCCGCGGGCGTGAGCGGCGGCGCCGCCTCCGCCTGGACGCTTCAGCCCAGCGGCTGGAGCGAGCGCGTACGACTGTTGGACTCTGCTCCGCAGTCGACTGCCGAGTGCGGTGCTGCGATCGCAATCGCCAGTGGTCAACTTGCGCTCGGCAGTCCCGGAGCGAGCGTCAATGCGCAGACCGACGTGGGCGTGGTGCTGGTGTTCGATGCTCCGACGAGTTTCGGTGAGGTCCTGTGCTTCGGCGATGGTTCGGGTGCGAGTTGCCCGTGCGCGGCCCACGTCGCGACGACCCACGGGCCCGGCTGCCGCAACTCGAGCGGCTTTGGCACGCTGCTCGTCGGAGGCGGCTCCGCGAGCGTGGCAAGCGATGACCTGAGCTTGACCGCAGTGCGACTGCCGGCCGGAAAGACGGCCGTACTCGTCTACCGCTTCGGCGCGGCGAACGGCGGAGCAGGCGTCCCGCTGCACGACGGCTTGCTCTGCGTCTCCGGCGCAGGAGGACGCTTGGGCTCGCGCTCGGCGAGCGTGTTCCCTTTCGCGGCGACCTGGGGACCAGGCTTGGGCGCGCAACTCGGCGCCCCAAGCGGGACGAGCGTGTACTTCCAAGTCTGGTACCGCGATCCGGCGGGCGCGTGCGGGTCGGGCTCGAACTTCTCCAACGCTTTTCGCGTGCAGCTCACACCCTGATTGGCGTCCAGCGATCCCAACTCGAAAGACGAGCAGCTCAACGCGCTGAGCGTCGAGTTGCGCCGGCTGGCGCGGCGACTGGAGTCGGGCCACGTCAGCGGCGACGACCTCGTCCAGGATGCGTGGTTCGCTGCGCTCAGCTCGTCCCCCGAGCGCATCGGGGACCTGCGCGCTTGGTTGAAGGCCACGATCCGCAACCTCGCGCGGCGCGCGGCGCGGCGCAGCGAGCTGCGCGAGGCTTCTGAGCGGCGCGCGGCTCAGAGCGAAGGCAGCGCGCCGCGCGAGGACGATCTCGAGCGGCGCGAAGAGCTGGAGGCGCTGCGCGCAGCCGTCTTGGAACTGCGCGAGCCGCTGCGCAGCGTCGTGGTTCTGCGCTTCTTCGACGGTTGCTCGCTGGAGCAGGTCGCCGAGCGCCTCGGCCGCCCACTGGAAACCGTGCGAACACAACAGCGTCGTGCGCTCTCGAAGCTGCGCGACGCAGGTTGGGACAAGCGACGGCGAACACGCACGCCTCTCCTCGCGCTCTGGATGGGCCGCGCGCGCTCGCGGCCGCGGGTCGCAGCGGCTCTCGCCGCCGTTTTCGTCGCAGCGAGCATCGCTTTGGTTCTGTGGGCTCGCGGGACACGACTCGCGCCGCCCACGGACGTTGAGCTCGCGACCGCGCCGCGCGCCATCGGCGACGAGTCCTCGAGCGTCGACGAGCCCTCGGCCGAGCGCGTCGTGGTCGACGCGCCGCTGCGCGCGCCGCCCACGCCCGTGGAAGCCGAGCCGCTGGTGGCGTTCCGCTTCCGTGTGGTCACCCAGGAGGGCGAGCCCGCGCCCCACGCCACGCTGACGGCCAACGGCGCGCGCGAGCTCGGAGCGGAGCACTTCAGCGCTGATGCCAGCGGCCGCTGTGCGATCGAACTCCCTCTCGCCCGACTGTCGGACATCACCCTGGTCGCGGGCTCGCGCGGGTCTGTCGGCGTATCCGCTCACGCCGATGGGCACGCGCGATCGCTGCTCCACCTGGTCGACAGCACGGTGGGGAGCGAGGAGATCGAGCTGCGCCTTGGCGGCGCGGAAGCAACGCTCGCCGGGCGCGTCGTCGACGTCGACGGCGTCCCCATCGCTGGAGCGCAACTCGAACTCGACCGCCCCGAGGGCAGCGTCATCCCCCTGCGCGCCGGCGTGGTTTGCATGCACGGTCTGGTCTCGACACGAGCCGATGACGACGGACGCTTCGAGCTGCGGCACATCACGCCGGGCGAGCACGGCTACCACGCCAGCGCAGCCGGATTCGCACCTGTCCGCGGGCGTGTGCGCATCGAGAGCCGCGCCGAGACGATGATCGTGCTCGATCGCGGTGCGACGATCGTCGGACGCGTAATCGATGTCGACGGCGCACCCGCAGCGGGCGCCACGATCGAACTCGCACAGACCGAAGCGCTCCTGGCGGCGGCGGCGCAGACCACGTCGGACGAGTTCGGGCGATTCCGGCTGAGCGGCGTCGAGCCGGGTGGGCGGTGGGTCTTCGCCCGGACCGCGCGCGGCTGGGCGGACGCCCACCTCACGACTCCGGAGCGCGGAGAGCTCGAGTGGAACCCGCAGCTCGCGGCCACGCCGCCACTCGTCGTGCGCGTGGTCCGACAGGATGCCAGCCCGGTCGCGGACGCGATCGTCGTGGTCGAGACCGCCCATCCCGATCACGCCGATTGGAACGCGGCAGCAGCTACGCAATCCGACGGGCGCGCCGCGTTCGAGCGCTATCCGCAGGCCGCGCTTCGCTGCAACGTTTTCATCGATTCGAGCGTCCAGCAGGTGGCGAGTACGACGTTCGATCCACGCGCGCTCGCGTACGAGCTGGTGCTGTCGGTCGGGGCCGACGCCGACGCACCGAAGGCGCGCGTCACGGGCTGCGTGCTGGACAGCGACGGCGCGCCCATGCGCGGCGCAATCGTCGTCGCGGCAGCGCTCGACAACCCCGGCGAACTGCGAATACCGGTAGCGGCGGAATCGGGGCGTTTCGCGAGTGAGGTGGTGTTGCCCGGAGAGCACCGCTGGATCGCCGCGGGCGAGCGCGGCGCGCTCGACCTGGGCGTTCACCTCGCACAGCCCGGGGGCGCGCTCGAGCTGGGACAGCTTCGCGCCGGACCGACGGCCTCGATGGCCGTGCGGTGGCGGGCGGCGTCCGGCCAAGGCGAGCGCTGGTCGCTCTTGTGGCGAGTCGACGCGGGCTCGCGCGAGGCCAGGGGCTGGGTGTGCGACCTGACGCACGCGGATGCCGACCTCGAGCTCTATCCGGGCAAATACCAGATCGACGTTCAGCGCCCGGACGGTTCGCGGCGCTGCGCCTACTCGTTCGCGATCATCGCCGGGCAAACCCTTCGCGTCGACCTGCCTTGAGCGCGCGGAACGCGCGGGACCCGCACGAATTGCTCGCGCTCACCGCTCGCGTGCGTGCGTTAGTGCGGGGGGGGCCGCTCATCGCCGAGAACCCCGTGCGCACCCTGAAGCCGCTGCCGACGAACGAGCGCCACCAGCGGCGGGTGCGACGCGCATTGAGCGAGGACGAGGTCGAGCGCTTCCTCGCCGCCGCAGCCGAGGACGACGCCGAGTGCGCCGCGCGCCTCGCCGCATCACGCACGATCGAGCTGCACGGCCGCGGGATCGGGTACGCCACGAGGCCCCGCCCCGAGCGCGTCCCGCAGGCCCCGCTGTGGCGCGCGCTGCTCACGACCGCGGCGCGCTGGGGCGAGCTGGGGCGGGTGACTTGGCGCGACCTGGACGCCGACCAACGCGCGCTCACGCTGCGGGCGGCTACGACCACGTCGGGGCGGGCGCGCGTGATCCCGCTGCCGCAGTCGCTGGTCGAAGAGCTGCTCGCCCTGCGCGCCGTCCACCAGCGCGTGCGCATGCGGCTCGCGCAGCCGAGGGATCGCGTGTTCCTGTCGCCGGACGGCGCGGACTGGGCCGAGTACACGACGAACGGACGCCGGCTGCTGCGCCGCGTGCTCGACCGGGCCGGCATCGCGCACCGCGACGCACTGGGGCGGGTCGTCGACATCCATGCGCTCCGGCACACGGCCGCTACCGGCATGGCCCGCCGCGGCGTGCCGCTGGTAGTCGCGCAGCGGGTGCTCGGGCATGCGTCGCCGGAGATGACCGCGAAGGTGTACACGCACCTCGGGCTGGAGGACTTGCGCTCGGCGGTGGAGGGCGTGAGCGAGCCCCGGCGCGCGCGAGAGGTGGTGGGGTAGAGCCAATCCCCTTTCAGATGCCCGCGGGGTCCGGTTTCAGGGTGCCGTCGGCACGATGCTGATGTCGCTTGCGAAGCTGGCCGGTTGAGCTAACTTCGAGGTGGTCCCGGAGCCTGCGGTGGGTTCCGGATGTCTTTGACAACTAAACGACTCCTCACATGGAGGTCCGCATGGTCACAACCATGCCCTGGACCGACGGGCCCAACGGGAACTAGCCCGTGGCTCGGCGGTCCAAG
This sequence comes from Planctomycetota bacterium, assembly GCA_016795325.1. Lineage (GTDB taxonomy): Bacteria > Planctomycetota > UBA1135 > UBA1135 > WYBT01. Next base: position 9,738 of record JAEUHY010000036.1, on the reverse strand, counting down.
ATGCGGCTAAAATCTCATCGGACTCCCAGACATGCAGAATCACAGCCCGCAGCTGAGCGAGGTAAGGAGGACCTCAATGGTTCAGCGCACGACACGACAGAGTCCGCAGCAAAAACCAACCTGCCCGACAAGCCTGAAAGGACAGCGAAAGACGGGGCAGTATCCCTGCAGTGTCTGGAAAAGGACACCCTAAAACGTGTCCACGCAGAAGAGATTACTACGTATTCTTGGACATTGGTCGTCAAGAAGAGGAAGTCCTCGAAGAGTACTTCGCTTCATTGCGACGCTATGCCGGAAAGTCAGGACAGGATGACCCTCGACAGGGTTTCCAAGCTTAGCAGTGTACTAAGCGCACTGTTTCACACAGCGCGATTCGTCCTCGACTACCTCGCAGGAAGGCTCTGACGCAAGCGCGCAAGTGCGCACTTGTCGCTGAGAAACTCCGCGATTAATTTGTGATCGGGCCGCACAGTCGGCCGGATCACGACGAAAGCAGAAATTGCCCACACTATGGTGTCGGCTTAGCGCCGAATCATGAGAGTGCGGGCCTAAGGATCATTGACGTGTTCGATGGCCTTAAGTGCCCAATGACATCGATGTCAGGTATTGGAAGGTGGGGGTGCCGGCGAAGCGAAGAGGCTTCCGGCATCCCCCGCTACCTAGGAGTCGTTTTTTTGTGCTGCAGTTGTCTTGTGGTCTTTGCATCTCGTACAAGCGATGTGTTTCGAGTCGCGGAAAACAGTGCATCAGCCACACTCGGAAAATGCAGCGCGGCATGGCAGGCATCGACGGCTGTGCGCGAGTGTTGCAAACAGCCGAGTGCTCAGTTCTCACGTCGCCACGAGCCAATTACACACATGGCCTATCCACACCGCGCCTTCCCTTCGCGCGCCGAACGAGCCCTGATGCCCACGTCGCCGCACGAACCCGCGGCGCGCGGAGACTACAGATGGACACGCAGATCGGGACGGGGCGCTACACGGCCGACATCGGGGACGGGATCGAGACCTTCGAGACGCTCGCGGACCTTCAGCGCGCGATGCGGGTGCGGGTCAGCGGGATCCGCTTCAGCTCGGAGTGGTACCGCCAGATGCGCAGCAAGCACGGGGCGAATGTGCGCGACGCCGCGGGGAAGGTGGTCGCGAACGTGTCGTACAGCGGGATGTTGTGGCGGCCGCGCGGGGAGCGGGAGTAGATCGTCGTGGAGTGGCCTTGAACGGCCTCGCGTGACTCTGTCAACGAGTGCCGGCACACCGCCTCCCGCCGACTGTTCCCGACCCCGCCGCCGAGTTCGGTCGCGTGGTGATGACAACGACGCTGCAGGTCACGGTTAGCGCAGCATGCAACGCGTCCCCGGCTCATCCGCGTTTGATCGCATGAAGGACTCGGCGGGCGTCTTATGCACTACAGCCAAGCTGCAGCCTGATCATGAGCAACGCCAGGAGCAGAGGGGGGGGCAGCCGGGTTTTCGGCTACGACGCGGTCGAGGGCGCACGCTGGTGCCGCGCATGCCACGGCGGTCCACATCCTCTCGGTGAGGCGCCGAGCTCCGTTACGGGCAGATTGAGAAGCGCAAGGCATCGGTGAGGCCCGTCGGGCTCGGGCTAGCCGGATCGCGCGACCAGTACTGGCAGAACACGTCCGCGTTGGCGACCAGATTCGGATCGACGCCGCTCTGGATGAGCGTGTTCATGTCGACGCTGTACGTGCCGGAGCAATCGTCGGGAGCCGCGTTACCGCCCGAGCTCTGCACCGGCGTGCGCCGCACGGGATCGGCGACGAGCTTCGTCCCGCCCTGGAACGGTTGGTTCGCCGGCGCGAAACCGTAGAAGAGCAGGCCGAGCTTGTTGTTGAGGACATTGCTCGCCGTGACGAGGAATGGTGCGGCGCTGCTTGCGCTGGCCGAGCCGCTCCAACCGATACGCGGCGCGCAGCCTTGCGAGTTGATCTTGGCGGTGCCGTAGCGCAGCGGCGGCAAGTCGCACTGCTGGGGACCGAGCCAGTGGTTGTTCACAATGTTGAGCGACGGACAGTCGGCGGTGTAGCCAGGCGGCAGCACGAACACCGGCTCGCCGATCGGGAAGCGCAGTTCTGCCGTAGCGGTGGCAAAGGTGCCCGGGTAGCCGCCGTAGAACCCGCCGGCTTTGGCAGAGGCTGACAAAGTGAAGGCGAGGCTCTGCGGCTGGTTCGGCGTCACACTGGTGCTAACCGTGACATCGATTGCCGCGGTCCCATTGAGCCCGAGGTTTCCGGACCAGCCACCTCCAACAATTGCTTGGCATTCGCCGTACGCCACCGCGTACGACAAGCCACCAACCCAGTGATCTGCGCCGGAAAAAGCCGCATCCATGTGCATCACAATCGGAACGGAGTTCGCGACCGGGCCGCTGATGACCAAGTCGCTGACGGACACGCTTCCACCGTGCTGATACGACCCACCATTCGATCCGAGCGCGGTTCCGAGGGACTCAGCGTACGCAGCACAGTGAATCGCGCCTCGATCCGCGGCCGCGCTCCCCGACCAGACACTGGCGCTGTCGGAGCAATGCCGCGACTCCAACTGTGGCTGCGCTGAGACGATGTTGAACACGCAGGCGGGCGGTGGTCCTGCAAACTGAATTCCCAGGGGCGCGTAGTCGGCGGCGACCTGAAACGTGGTTTGGGCTCGCGCCACGTGGGCGAGCGCTACGCAGGCGACGAGTACGGGGCAGAGGCGAGCGAAACGCGGGGGGCTGTTGATCACGTTCTCTCCTTTTCTTCTCGGAGCGGCTATCTGTGGGTGTCGGCCGGCGTAGCGGACGATTTTCGCAGCGATGGTACCTGGGCGTCGGCCCGATACGGAGGTGCGGCTGAAGCGGATGGCCACATCGGCTCCGCCGGCGTTCTCTGGGGCGCTGTGGCTTGCGAGGTCCGCTGGGGCGACCTCTGCGGGACGAGTCGCGGGCGACAAGCGTGCTCGGCAGAGTGAAGGAAACGGCCCGACGCGAAGTCGAACGGCGCGCGCGCGCCTAGTGAGCGTGAGGGCTCGTTGGGCATGACCATCAACCTACCGCTCCCGCTCCTGCCTCCAGATCAGGTTGTCGAGCGTGCGCGGCTTGATGCCGGGGAACTCGCGGTCGAGTTCGTGCGCCGCGGCGGCAAGCATGGCCTGCGCTTCGCCGGCACCGACCGGTCGTCCGAGGACGCGCTCCAGGAAGCGGAAGATCATCCGGTCCGGCTTCACGAGGTCCTCGCGACCGGCGAGCATCAGGAAGTAGCGCCACGAGAGGCCGGACGACTGGCCGGGGATCCGACGCACGTCGCGCTCGACTGCCGCGAGGTCATGCGCCTCCAGCACGTCCTGCAGGTGCTCGATCTGATGGCGCGCGAGCGCGCCGGCGAACTGAACGACCGCGTCCGCCTTGAGGATGCCGCTGCGCGCGGAGGTGCGCTGCCGGTTGGCGAACACATCGGTCGCGAGCCTGTCGGCGTCGATCGGGACCACGCGGACTAGGAAGCCGGTGATCGACTCCTGCTGATTGCGCTGCGGCACCGTTCCCTTCGGCGCTTGCTTCGGCAGCCCGAACCGCCGGCAGTAGCGGTCGATCACGTTGCGCACGCCCTCGTACCGCACGCCGATCGAGAACACCGAGTCGATCACGCACAGAGGCAGGCTCGCGTAGCCGTACTCGTCGGCGACTTCGATGGGACCGGAGTTGGCCAGGACGGAGCGGCAGGCGGCGACGACGGAGGGGAGGTCGGCGGGGGCTGCGGGCGGCATGGGGAGCGTGAAACGTCAGATGGTCGCGGGGTGCACGCTTCGGCAGGTCGTGTGTCGGCCACCGTCGGCCTCAACGTATCCGTTGCTCGGCGAGTGTCCCCGAAGCCGCCGCCGAGGTCGACACAATGGTGAGGGGGCAGAGTGGCGAACCACAGTTGGTGCAACATGCACCGTTCCATCGGCTCGATAACGTGTCGAAGGTGCCCCTAACTGGACTGCGTCTACTCAGGTGCGCCGTCGCGCCAGAGCTCGATCTCCTTTTCAATTCGGGTTTTGTACTCCGGGTCCATTTTCGCAACGACTTCATCGACGCTTAGCAGCGCCGCACGGTCAAAGAGTCGCGCCAAATCGTCGGCGTGCCACGACTGCGCAGGGATCGTCGTGAGGACCAGTTGTCGCTGGGTCGTCAGTCGACGAGAGAACTCGAAGACGAGCTTGCGAAGTGAATAGCGTTGACCACCTTTGTCCGTGGAGTAATGGCGGTCATACGCAGCATGCCGATAAAACTTGCATTCCCACTCAAACTGATGTCCCTGCTCGATCACCCACTTTCCCGTGATCTGGCCGAGTCCTTCCTCGGGGTGATTCGCCAAGAATTCCTTTGCAGTCTCGACACGATAGCGATCAAGGCACGCCTCTTTGACTCTGAGATGATTCAGCAAATTCTGCTGAAAAAAACCCTCCAGCTCCCTGATTACCGCAGGTTCGTTCTCGCTCATCCCTGCTCGAAAAGTGACCATCAAAGCCCATGAGCCGGTCTGGTTGCCCTGAATCTGAAAGCACTCCCGGACACCCCGCAGGAACGGACTGTACGGACCGTCGTTCTTGGTCGCTATGTTCGCTGTCAGGTCAAGGTTGATCACGTCGTACGGAGCGTGCGCTCTAATGGCCTTGCCGTTTACTGACTGGGGTTCGATGAACGCATGCAAGATGTCGCCTCTGAGCAGTTCAAGGAGCTTTGGCTCAGCGGTGGCAAGCAGACCGAAGACGGTCGGATCGGTCTCGAACCCCACGACCTCAAGGCAGTCTCCGCCATCGCCCTTTCGCTCCGCTAGGAGACCTTCCTTCTTATACAGTTTGACTTCGAATTGATGCCGTCCGGGGAGAGTCAAGAGGCGAAGGCCGGCACCCTTGGCCTTCTGGATGCGCTTGACGGTCTTGAGCCAGATCTCGCGCCGCACCCAGTGTTTTGGGACATCGTCGAACTCTCTCGCGCGCGTGACGATGGTCGCGTCGTCAGGCGCGGTCGCAAAGAACGAGCCTTCATGCGCTTCGATCCCGCGCTCTTGCGCGTCTTCCTTGTTCAGACCCTCGAGAAAGTCGCCAAGGTCCTTCTTCTTCATGACCGCACCGCGGCTGCGAGCGCCGAGAACAGACCCTTCGCTTCCTCGGGCGAGACTGAATCCCACACGTCGTAGGCAGCGAGGGCAACGGCAACGCGCATCAGGCGCGTCTTGCCGTCCTTATTGAGCTTGAATCTCGCCGCGACGCGCTCCAGTTCGGCCTTGTCAACATGCGCCTGGCCTCCAACGACGGTGACAATGGACTGATATCCGCTTGTCTCCGACGGCAGTGCTCGGTCCGGTTTCCGCGCTTGCGCCGCGCCCTTGTCTACCGCCCTCGTGGAGCCCTTCCTGCGTGGCTCTGGCTCCACCGTCTTCCTGCTGGCCGCGACGATCGGGCGGGCACCAATTCGAGCCGGAGCGTCCGTCAACGCCTCGGCCAGCTCCTTCTCATCGGATTCGAGGCGTTCGGCGTCGCGCCGGACCTTTACTACATTCTGCCGGCTCTTCTGCGTGGGGAATATCTTCGTCTGGAGCAGATGCCACAGGTGTGCGCGGATTGCGAGGTAGTGTGGATCCGTCTCCCGAAAACTCGAGCGGTCAATGTTGAGTGCGCTCTCAAGGCCCTCCTTCACGTAGATTTCGCCGGACACCTGACCGAACTTGATGCCTTCGTCGTACGGATAGCCCAGCAATGACTTGTCGTACGGTCCCACGCCTACGCCGCGGACGCGCAGCTGCACACCATTCAGCTCATGAGCATCCACATGCGGTTGCTGAACATAGATGTAGCCTGTGATCTCGACGGGCCGTTTGGCGACTATGTGTTTCCAAGAGATAGGATGAACAATAGGATCGGGTCCGCTGTAGCCAACCGCGCGCGGGTTGGGAAAAAGGATCGGGCGGCGGACGTCTAGGCCGTCAAGCAGGACTTTGAAATTCTTCGGCTCTTCAAGCCCAATTCCCTCCGCTCCTTCAACTCTGCGGGAGCCCTGTTTGAACGGCCCTCCATCCAGGTACTTGACTGGGCACAGCAGGCCGATCTCCCAGGCAAGGTAGTGATAGCTGTCGAGCACGATATCTGCGCGCTTGCTACTCTGGACGGTCTCAACGATCTTCCTGAAAGTGCGAGCGCGGTTCGTCAGCGTGAAGTGCGGCTTTGATCCGACGAAGTCCCGCATCTGGCTGAGCATCTCACTAATCAGCCCGGCTTTCGGATCCGGCACCGTGATGACGGTGTAGTGGCTGTCTGCGGTTTCCGGCAAACCATCGACATATCGGACACTGCCGATGTCGATGATGTCGTCATCGTTTTCGGGTCGATCACCACCCAGTCGGCGAAGCGCGGCGTCCTCTTTATGGAACGGTCGCAGGTCCACCTCCGCGAGGAAGCGTGTCTTCTGGCCTTTGACTGTTGAGGAGACGTAGAAGCGCTGGCCGAGTTGCGCGACCGCGAGCAGACCGATGCCGATGCGGCCGATGAACTTGCGTTTGTGAATGGGCGTCAGGCCACTGGGGCTGTCGAGTCGCTTGCGGCTGCCGCCGATGTGTTGCAGCACTTCGAGGAATCGTTCGAGCGCCATGCCGCTGCCATCATCCTTGACGACTAGTTGCGAGAAGCGTGGTACATCCGTACTGATTCGAACTTCCGTGGCGTCAGCGTCGTAGGCGTTGGCAATCAGCTCCTTGAGGGCCGCCGCCGGCGTGCGATAGATGCCTGTGCTGATATCGGCGATGATCTTTTCGGACGCCGTAATTTGGACGCGTTTGGCGCCCTTGCCAAGCTGAGATCCGACGTCGTTCATTGAACCAGCCTTGCGTCCAGAACCTTCTTCAGCGAACGCGCGAGAGCGTATGCTACTGGCGGTGGGACGGCGTTTGATACTTGCGTGACCTGTTCGGAAAAATTGCCTTTGAGAACATAGTCCTTTGGAAACCCCTGGAGGAGCATAGCCTCCAGCACCGTCAAGCGGCGTTTTCCGTTCGGATGGACATGTATTTCGCGGTTGCCATACGCGACCGTCGGGCTGGGACGGTCCCACGCGAGGCGGCGGAACGAGCGCCAGCGATTGAAGCGTCGCTCGTGGAATCGCGCCGACCGCGGGACCATCGTCCAATGGTTCGGGTGAAATGGAACATCAGACGGATCCATGCTTCGGGCAAAGAAAGTGGCGGATGGCAAGCCCGTGAGTACGTCGCGAACGGTCTTCGGACGTGCGCGTCCGTGCGGAAACGTGAACATCTCGTCTGGAAATCGCTCGGTATTCAGGCCCACGAGAAAGAGACGGCGACGTGTCTGAGGCACACCGAAGTTTTCGGCGTCCAGTTGCTTACTGAACAGGCGGAAACCGTGCGACTGGAATGCCCTTTCGATTCGCGCGAAGAACCGCTTGTTGTCGACGAGGCCGACGACATTCTCGAAAACGAAAAAATCTATGCCGATTAATTCGTCGAGACCGCCGAGAAGAGCGGCATAGACGAACGGCAGCCGGTTGCGGGGGTCCTTGGGATCCTTGCTGGCATTGCCACGCGAAAATCCCTGACAAGGAGGACCACCGATGATCCCGCGCGGAAGCACGGAGCCACTGCTCCGTAGCTTGGCAACGAGTTGACTTGCCGACAACTTGCGAATGTCCGCCAGTAGCGTCGCACCCGACCCTGCGTTGGCGTTAAGCGTCGCTACCGCGGCGGTTGCCGTGTCGACAGATAGCGGCACGTCGAAGCCGGCACGCCGGAAGCCCAGATCAAGCCCTCCTGCACCGGAAAACAAGCTCAGCACGGCGTGAGGGGGGCGTTGCGGCATGATCTGTGCGCTCGCGAAAGCCCCAGCTTCTCGAAGGGGTGCGGGCTCCCGGGGCGAGAGTTTTGACCTTGCGGAGTTTACATGAACGAGGCGATGCGTCATGCGCCCCGGAGGTCCGTACGATGCGCAGGAGCAGATCGTCGGCGGGGATCAGGTGGGACATGGGAGTCGAGGCAGCGTGGCGGTGCGCGCACAGTTTGGCAGGCCATGTGCCCGTTGGGGGAGCGCCCCAGGGCGTACTTCGCGCACCGTCACGTAGCGGGCGTGGACGTTCGCCTTGGTGGTCCGCGAACTCTCGGCCGCCGCTACTCGTCTCCGGCGCGATCTTCGTCCCAGGTGAGGACGGGCGCTGCGCCCGGAACCCCGAGCGATGAGTCGAACGGGTCCGAAGCGACATCCCATCCCTGGCCCGAAGCTGCGGTCCAGCCGTACCGGGACTCATACCCCACGACGGCCTCGCCCACGCGGAGCGTCAATCGACTCGGGCGCAGCCAACTCGAGCTGCGAAGGATCACCGCACCGCCGGGCTTGACCGACTCCTGGCGCGCGCCGTACAGGCAAAGCCGTCCGGTGTCAGCTTCGCGCCAGCCGCGATTCGGTACGAGCACCTCGGTGATTCCGAGAACTAGGCCGTCCGAAAGCAGCGTGCATTGGAGTTCTTTGTCGGTGTGGTTGTGCAGCTCGAACACGTCGACGTAGAGAGCCGGCTGGCCAAGCGCCGCGCGGTTCTCGGTCCGCAGGTAGTTGAGGGTGACCTCAGGCTCAACCTGGACAGCATGCGGTCGCGCGACTTCCGCCTCGTGGGGGTGAGGCCTGTCGCGGGCCGGCTCGGCTCGGCATCCAACCAGCGCGAGAAGGAACAGGCACGTGGCGTCGATGCGGTCCGCTCGCTGCATGAAGGTCGCTTTGGCCTTGGTGGTCCGTCTAGCTGCACTGGTCGAGAAGCTCTACCGACCCCTCGCTATTCGCAATGAGCGTCTGCCTGGCAGCCGTCTGGATCGCCGCTCTGACCCGGAAAATCGCGGATCCGAGCGGAATCTAGGGGCCTTCCGGGGTGGCACATTAACGCCAGTGGCAACCCCTCGCAGAATGCGCACTTCTAGGATTGCGGCTGATTTCCGCGGGTTTTGGTACGCCCGGCGCGATTCGAACGCACGACCTTCTGCTCCGGAGTTGGGAGGTCGTGTTCTGGGCTACCGCGGGCGTCCGAGCGGAAAATCGCGGAACCGAGCGGATCTGAGCGGACGGGAGCGGAAATTTGGGCCGTTCTGGGGCTCTTGGAGCACCGGAAAGGAGCGGAATCCAGCGGAATTGCGCGGAATGGACGGCTGGTCAGATGCGTAACCGTTCGCCCAACCACCCCCGAGCCGTGGCTTGACGCGGTCCCTGGCGCCGCTCACGCGCCGAGCTTGGTCGCCATCCGTTCGAGGATGCTGGCTCGGTGGGCTTCGACCACCGGCGCCCACTTGGCCTTCCAGCCGTAGGGCGTGAGTTCGCGCACGTCGGAGACCTTGCCGATGCGCAGCAGCACATCGCGCAAGTAGGTTCGCGGATCGACGCCGTGCTCTTTGCAGGTCGCCAGCAGCGAGTACATCACCGCGGCGGTCTTCCCGCCGCGTTCATTGCCGAAGAAGATCCAGTTCTTGCGGCCGACAGCGACAGTGCGCAGCGCCCGTTCAGCGGCGTTATTGTCGATGTCGAGTCTCCCGTCTTCGCAGTAGCGCATCAGCGCCGTCCAGTTTGACAGCGCATAGTCGATCGCCTTGGCGAGCGCGCCCTTGTCGAGCACCTTCGTGCGCGTGACGCTCATCCAATCGCGCAGCCGCTCGAGTCGCGGCGACGACTCCGCCTGGCGCAGTTCGCGCACGGCTTGTGCGTCGAGGCCACGTTCT
>JAEUHY010000012.1 GCA_016795325.1 Planctomycetota bacterium | reverse complement strand
ACAGAACTGCATAGAAGCCGGCGGCCGCAGACAGCAGCAGCGCGCCAACGCACACGACGCTCGCGCCATCCCAGTCGCGCACGTACCGACCCGTCAGCCACGCTGCGCCGGACACAGCGCAGGCCGTCAGTCCGAGCACGCTAGCGAGAGTTGCGCCACAGTCGCGGTCCTCGGCAGCGCGGCCAGAAAACGACTGCAGCGGCGCGTCGGATCGTTCGTCCGTTCGCACCGCTGCGCTCACGCTTCGCTTGCCGGACTCAGTGTCCGTCCGCGAGGTAGTTCATGAAGCTCATCCCGATGTCGCGGAAGTGCTGCACGCGCGGGATCTCGATCGCGTCCTTAATGCAGACCTGTTCGCACAGTTTGCACGAGGTGCAGTTCTTCTCGATCACCATCGCGACGCGGCTGGTCTGCGGCAGGTCGTAGTCGCCCGGATCGACGAGCGACTTCATCACGATCGCTTCGAAGGGGCACACGTCGACGCAGAACTCGCAGCCGGTGCACAGCTCCTCGTGCACGAGCGCCTTGGGCACCACCTTGGGCTTGATGTGCGTGACCGTGATGTCGCGGTCGTTGTCGATCGCGTCGAACGGGCAGTAGATGCCGCACACCGAACAGTTGATGCACAGATCCGGATCGATGTAGAAGCGCTCGCCGCCGGAGATCGCGTTGGTGGGGCACACGCGCTCGCAGATCGTGCAGGCGGTGCACTTCTCGCCGATGAAGTGCGAGCGCCACTTCCAGGTCTCCTTGAGGCCCGGCTTCTTGAACACGACGATTTCGAGCGTCTGGTGCGCGTCGAAGCGCGCCGCGTGGCCGAAGGTCGTGCGCTTGAGCTCGATCGTGGTCAGGAACTGACCGGGGAACGAGTTGGTCGTGTGGCACAGCGCGCGGATCTTGGGGTCCTTGACCCAGCCGTAGATCTGGAACGCGCCACCGTCCTGCACGACGTGGTTGCCGTAGATCGGCATCACGTCCGTGAGTCCGTAGCGGAAGCGGTCGCGCACCGCAGGCACGCGCGTGGGGAAGTGGACCTTGATGCGCACCAGGTCCTCTTCCTCTTCGACCGACCAGTCGCGGCCGTAGCGGCGGTCGCGCTCGAGCTTGTCCTGTTCGACGCCGCGCCACTTGGCCCACTCGGCCTCCCAGCCGGGCACTTCTTCGAGCTTGGAGAGGTCCTCGGCCGGCGGCAGCTCGCCCGAATAGCCGATGGCGCTCGTCGGGCACACGTCGACGACGGTGCGCGCGTTGTAGAGCGTGGAGTCGTGGACGTCGAAGGTGTGCGCCTTCGCGTCCTGCCCCATGAAGAAGATCTCGGGGAAGTCCTGGCAACAGGCGTCGCAGGCGATGCACAGGTGCGGGTCGACCGCAAAGCGCTCGGCCTTCTGGACGGTTTCTTGGATCGCGGATGCTTCGCTCATGGGCGTCTTGGTTTCGGCCGTTGGCTGCGAAATCTGACGTGCGCGTGAGAATAGTTCGTGGGACGACAGGCTACCACCGGAAAGGGGCGCTACCGAGCCCCTGGCCGCGCTTCCCACGCGACCCGTACGGTCGAGGGGACCGTTTCGGCCGAGTCGGGCGCAGGGTTGCTGCCCGCCGGATCGAGCCACGCGCAGTAGCATTCCGCGCCCTTCGGCCGCGCTGCCGCCAACATGGCCTCCAACTTCGACGACGAGAGCGACCGCGAGGCGGCCCTGCCGACCCGCCGGCGCGAGCTGGAGGTGGTGGACGCGAGCTACGTCGTGGTCGAGGGCGCGCCCGTCCGCGAGGTGCGGGCGAGCGAAGCCCCCTCTGACGATTGGAGCTGGCGCGCGGCGCTGCTCGTCGGGCTCGTCGTCGCGCTGATCGGCGCCGCTGCCTGGTGGGACGTGCTCGCGCTACCGCTGGCCGGGTGGGACACCTACCCGCTGATCGCGGCGAGCCGCGTCGAATCGCTCGGCGATCTGGGGCGCGTGCTCAGCGACGAACTGATGGGCGGGCGCTTCCCCGGCGGCCACTACTGGCGTCCGCTCGTGCACCTTTCGTTCGCGCTCGACCACGCGCTCGGTGGGCTCGATCCGCGCGCGTACCACCGCACCGATCTGCTCGCAACGCTCACCTGCGCCGTGGCGACGAGTTGGCTCGCACTTGCGCTGCTCGGCCCGCGCCGCCGCGCATGGGCGATCGCTGCGGGGGCGCTGGTCGCGTTGCACCCGGCGTTCTTCGAGCTCGCGCCGCTGCCGCCGCGCCGTGCGGACAACCTCAGCCTCGCGTTCACGCTTCTCGCGTTGTTCGCGGCTGCGCGGGCGCGAGCGCGCACGAGCTACGCTGCTGCGGTGTTTGCGCTGCTCGCCGCTGGAGCGAAAGAAACCGGCGTGCTGTGCGCGTTGCTCGTTCCTGCGCTCAACGCATCGTTCTTCCCCGCTGGCACGGCCTCGTGGTCGGCGCGTTGGCGCGCGGGGCTGCGTGCGAGCTGGCCGACGCTCGCGAGCATCGCTGTGTACCTCGTGGCGCGCACGGCGCTGCTCGGCGGCCTCGGCGGCGGCGCGAAAGCCTCGCTCGACGGCGCGCTGCGCAACCTCGGGCGCGCGGCGGAGCGCTACGGTCAACTCGTGCTCGCGCCCGCACCTCCGGGAGACTGGGCCGGTGGAGGAGTCGCCCTCGCGTTCGGAGCGGCGGCGTTGTGCGTGGCGTTCTTCGCGCTGCGCGCGCGGCGCAGCGCGAGCGACGAAGACCTGCCCGTCGCGCCGCAGCGACTCGCCGAGTGGCTCGGCCTGTGGCTGGTCGTGCTCGCGGCCTTGACCGCGATGTCGGGCGTGCTGCGCGCCTGGTACGCCGCGCCGTTCGTTCCGCCCGTTGCGCTGCTCGCGGTCGCGGCCGCCGCGCTCGTCGGCGGAGCGCGACAGCGCGGACCCTTCGTGCGCGTCGATCCGTACGCGCGGCGCGGCGTGGCTTGGCTCGCGCTCGGCGTGCTCGCGCTGCTGCAGGGCTGGGGCGGCTCACGCGCCGTGCGTTGGAGCGAAGTGCGGGCGTCCAGCGAAGCCGTGCGCGAGCTGTGCGAGCGCTTCGACGCACTCGTGCTCGCCACGCCGCCGGGGAGCGTCGTCGAGCTCGATGCGACGCCGCCAGAGTCGGGCGCCTCGCGCCACGGCGTCGCGACCAAACGGCCGCTGACCCTGCGCGACTACAGCCTCGACGCGTACGCGGAGCTGGCGCACCCAGGGCGCAAGCTGCGCGTCGTCGCCAAGCGCGAGCCGCCGCCGCAGGCCGCAGCGGACGAACTGGTGATCGTGCTGCTCGGGCGCGGCGGCGAAGCCGGCGAGTAGACTGCGCGGGCCATGCCCTCGCTCTCGCTCAACAGTCACGAAGCGCGCGTCCTCGGCGTTCTGATCGAAAAGGCCTACACGGTGCCCGATCAGTACCCGATGACGCTCAACTCAGCCACGCTCGGCTCGAACCAGAAGAACAATCGCTGGCCGGTGACCGACTACTCTTCTGCGGAGGTGCACGTCGCGTTGCAGGGGCTGGTGATGAAGCACCTGGCCGGGCGCGTGCAGGAGGGCGGTCAGCGCGTCGAGAAGTACCGGCACAACGCGCGCGAGGTGTTCGAGGTGGACGACGGCGCGCTCGCGGTGCTCGCCGAGTTGCTCATGCGCGGTCCGCAGCAGCCGGGCGAGCTGCGCACGCGCGCGGAGCGCATGGTCGCGCTGCCGACGCTCGAGAAGTTGCAGGAGAAGCTCGTGCGGCTGATGGAGAAGGGCTACGTCAAGCGCCTCGATCCGCTGCCCGGAGAGCGCGCCGAGCGTTACGCGCAGATGCTGTGCCCCGACGCGCATCCGCTCGACGTCGCCGGCCCCGTAGCGTCGAAGCCGGCCGCGGCGCCGCGCGCGGACCTCGAAGCGCGCGTGCTGACGCTCGAGAATCAGATGAAGGAGCTGCGCGAGCGCTTCGACGCGCTGGCGCGTCAACTCGGCGGCTGACCGGGGCCGCGCTAAGGCGTGCGCAACTCCAGCGCTTCGCCTTCGCGCACCTGCTGGCGCAACAGTTCGCCGTTCAGGTCCTCGAGCAGCAGCTCCGCTTCGCCGGCGTCGCAGAAGATGCGGAAACTGCCGTCGCCCAGGGTCGTACCCCAAGAGAGCGCCTGGGCCGCCGCGGCGGGCCAACGCGCGAACGCGCGGACCCGAAGGTCGGGCAGCGCAGAGCCCTGTGCGTCCAAGACGCGCCCGCTGATCCAGTGCGCGCGGCGTGCGGGGATCAAGGCCTGCGCCGTGCGCGCGGCTTCGACGCGCACGAAACCCTCGGCGCACCCGTCGAGGCCGGGCAACACCACGAACACGTCGTAGTCGCCGACGAGCAACTCATCGACCTCGAAGGGCAACGTGTCGGCGACGCCGAAGACGCTCTCGCCTCCGGCCTGCGGAACGAGCACGTAATCACACTCCCCGTCGCGGAACGGGCCGGGCAGCGGGTCGGTCAGGACATCGATCTGAACCTTGCCGCGCCGAGCGAGCGCGACGACGAGCCGCGTGCCGTCGGGCGTCACGAGCAAGGGAGTGCTCAGACCGAAATCGCGATGGAAGGCTGTGAGCTCCAATTCCTGCGAGCTGCAGGAGCGCAGGCGGAAGTTCCCGAACTCGTCGGTGCGCACGCCGTGCGTGCCGGCGGCGCCGAGCTCGTCGATCTGCGTGCGCGGACCAACGGCCACGAAGGCTGCGGGAACAGGTTCACCACGTTCGTCCACGACGACGCCGAACAGCTCGTGCTCTTCACCCAGGCGCGCCAGCTGAAGCTCGAGTTCGACGGGTTGCGGTGCGATCTCGACGAACTCGACGCGCGAGCAGTGGCCGGCTTTGCCGAGCGCGAACTCGTAGTGCGCGGGCGGCAGACGCAGCATGATCTGGCCCCGGGCGTCGGTCGCGGCGACGGGCGGGAAGTTGTCGGGCGAGCCGCCCCAGGCTGCGATGCGCAATTCGGCGCCGACGACTGCGGCGCCGTTCTCATCGGCCACGGACAAACGCAGTTCGCCGAGTTCGACGCGGAGCTCGACGCCGCTGGGGGAGCGCAGCGCCTCCACGGGTGTGTCGAACGACGCGCAGTGGACGCCGTCGAGCGCGATGTCGACGCGCAGCAGGTCGACGGACTGCGCGAGTGCGAGGTCGCACTCGAACCAACCGGTTGTGTCGGTGGCGGTGCGCGCCACGTACGTCCACTCGCGTGAAGCGCGTTGGGGCGCGCGCCAGAAGACCACGTCCAAACGCGGATCGCGCGGCGCGAGCGAGGTCAGCACGCGGCCGCGCACTCCCGTCAGAGCCTGGATCGAGATCGCGAAGTTCGGATCGAGGCGCACCAGACCTTGGAAGCGACGTGCGCCGCTCGCCGCGTCGTGCACGCTGGCGAGACGCACGTCGCCGCGCTTCCAGTGGCGTTCGTCGAGTTCGAACACGAATGCGCCCAGGCCGTCGGACACGCTCGAGGTTGCGGCATGCGCCGCGCCCGCGGGGTGGGAGAGCGTCACCTTCAGGCCCGCGATCCCGGCTTGATCGACGGTGCTCAACGCCAAGCCCTGCAGTGTCCAGGTCGCTGCCGGGGACTCCGTTGGCGCGGGCGCGGCAACTTCGTTCGCCAACTCAGGCGCCGGCGCCGGATCGCTCGCGCGGCTGGTCTCGGATTCCGAGCCTGCGTCGGCGAGCGCGTCGGATTTCGGCGCGTGGGATGAGGCCGGCGTGCTCTGTCGCGGCTGAAAATAGGCCCACAGGCCGATCAGCACGGCGATGAGCAGGGCCAGGAGGCGGAGCGGCTTCATGCGCGGCGGCGCGGGCTCGCACCCGCGCCTTCAGCGTAGCGGCCGCGCGCCGCGCACGCCCGTTCCATCAATGCGCCTCGAGCCAGGAGCGGCCGTGCCCGAAGTCGACCCGCAGCGGCACGCTCAGGCGCACCGCGTTCTCCATGCAGTCGCGCACGACTTCGCGCGTCGCTTCGAGTTCGGCGAGCGGGAGCTCGAGCACCAGTTCGTCGTGGACCTGGAGCAGCATGCGACCCGCCAGAGACGACGCCGCGAGGCGCGCTTCGAGCTCGATCATCGCCTTCTTGATGATGTCCGCAGCTGAACCCTGGACGGGCGTGTTGAGCGCTGCGTTCTCGGCGAAGGCGCGCAGGCGCGGTTCCTCGGAGTTGATGTCCGCGATCGCGCGGCGCCGGCCGAGGATCGTGGTGACGAAGCCGTCCGCGTGCGCCTGCGCGATCGTGCGCTCGCGCCAGCCGCGCACGCGGGGGAAGGAGTTGAAGTAGCGCTCGATGAAGCGTTTCGCTTCGAGCACGGTGAGGCCGGTCTCGCGCGCCAAACGTTGCGGTCCCATGCCGTAGAGCAGGCCGAAGTTGACGGCCTTGGCCCGGCTGCGCATGTCGCGCGTCACCAGCGGTTCGGCCACGTCGAAGATCACGCTCGCCGTCGAGGCGTGGATGTCCGCGCCGCGCGCGAACGCCTCGCGCATGCGCTCGTCGTCGGCGAGGTGCGCGAGGATGCGCAGCTCGACCTGGCTGTAGTCCGCGGCGAGCAGCGTCCATTCGCCATGCCGATCGGCCTCGCGCGCGACGAACGCGCCGCGCAGCTTGCGTCCGCGCTCGGTGCGGATAGGGATGTTCTGCAGGTTCGGTTCGCTCGAGGCGAGTCGGCCGGTTGCGGCCGCAACTTGGCTGAACGAGCAGTGCACGCGTCCCGTGCGCGCGTTGACGTAGCGTGGGAGCGCGTCGACGTACGTGCTCTTGAGCTTGGAAACCTCGCGGAATTCGAGCAGGGCGCGCACGCTCTCGACTTCGCCGTAGCTCTCCGAGAGCGTTTCGTAGTCCGTCGAGTAACCCGTCTGCGTGCGCTTGACCTTCTTGACGCCCGCGGCGTCCTGGATGCGCAGCTTCTCGAACAGCAGCTCCCCGAGCGCCTTGGGGCTGTTCATGTTGACTTCCTCGCCGGCGAGGCGCGTAAAGTCCGCCTGGCAGCGCGCGATGTCGCTCTCGAGCTCGCGCCCCAGCTCCTCGAGCAACGCCACATCGATGCGGATGCCGCGCTCCTCCATGTTCGCGAGCACGTCGGCGAGCGGCAGCTCAAGCTCGTAGAAGAGAGCGTCGTTGCCGGTCTCCGCGAGTTCCTTGCGCAACGCCTCGTACAGCCGCCACGTGACGTCCGCGTCTTCGCAGGCGTACTCGGCGACCTTGGCGATCGGAACCTGATCCATCGTGATCTGCTTCGCGCCGCGGCCGAGCAGTTCGCTGGTCGGGATCTTCTTCATCCCGAAGTACGTGAGCGCCAGATCGTCGAGGTTGTGGCGCCGCGCGGCGCCGTGGACCGTGAACGAGGCGATCATCGTGTCGAACGAGATCGGCGGCAGGCGCAGCCCGTTGCCGCGCAACACGAGCGCGTCGTACTTGTGATTCTGGCCGACGCGTTGGAGCGCCGGGTCGACGAGCAGGGGCTTCAAGCGTTCGAGCAATGCGCTCGCACCACCCGCCACCAGCGGCGGGTCCGCGTTGAACGGCACGTACCAGGCGCGACCCGTCGTGTTGGAGAACGACAGGCCGACGAGCGCCGCTTCGAGCGGAAACAGGCTGGTGGTTTCGCTGTCGAGCGCGAACGCGCCGCCCGCGCGCAGCTCGTCCATCATTTGCTGCAGTTCCGCCTCGCTGCGCACCGTGCGGTAGTCGCGCTCCACGCTCTTCTGCGCGCCCTGCTCGACCTTCTTGAGCAGGCTGAGGAATCCCATCTTGCGGAAGAAGGCCGCGACCTCTTCGTTGCGCGGTTCGTACGGCGGCAGTTCGTCGAGGCCGGGGTCGAGCTTCACATCCGTGCGGATCGTGACCAGATCGAGCGACATCAAGAGCTGCTCGCGGTCGCGCTCGATGTACTCGCGCGCCTTGCCCTTGACCTTGTCGAGGTTGGCGAGCACGCCGGCGACCGAGCCGAACTCGCCGATCAGCTTCATCGCGCCCTTCTCGCCGATGCCCTTGACGCCCGGCACGTTGTCAGAGGCGTCGCCCATCACGGCCAGCACGTCGATCACATGCTCGGGCGCGACGCCGAACTTCTCCTTCACGGCCTCGAAGCTCTGCAACTCGACGTCGACGTCCTTCTTGAACACGTTGTAGAGCGACACGCGCTCGTTCACGAGCTGCATCATGTCCTTGTCGCCCGAGACGATCAGGACTTGCCAGCCCTTCTCCGCGCCTTGTTTGGCGAGCGTGCCGATCACGTCGTCCGCTTCGAAGCCCTTGACCTCGAAGATCGGAATGCCGTGCGCGCGGACCAGTTCGCGCAGACCGTCGAGTTGTGCGACGAGCTCGTCGGGGATCTTCTCGCGCGTGGCCTTGTAGTCGCCGTACTGCTGGTGGCGGAAGGTCGGCCCCGGCGGATCGAACGCGACGGCGATGCGCTCGGGGCGTTCTTGCTCGAGGATGCGCCGCAGCGTGAGTGCGAAGCCGTACGTCGCGCCGCATGGCTGCCCCTGGGGCGTGGTGAGCCGCGTGCTCTGCAGCGCGAAGTGTGCGCGGTAAGCGAGGGCGGTGCCGTCGAGCAGGAAGAGGCGGGGCATGGTCGGCAAGCAGGGGGGGCCGCGGGCGGATGGAGCGGCGCATCTTGCGCGTGCGGCGCCCCAGCGTCCACGTTGCGCGCGACGTCCGGGGGCGACGCCACTACACTCGCGGGTTGTGAGCCGCCCGCCCATCACTGTGCGACTGGCGCCCGACGTGCCCGACCTCGCGGCGTTGGGCGCCTCGTCGCCCGAGGATTTGCTCGCCGAGCCGCCGCGCGTCGTGACCGCTGCGCGCCTCGAGCGCGTGGGCAAGTTGTGGCGCGTGCCGTTGCCGGGCACTCCCGATCGCGACGGGCAGCAACACGAAAAACCGCGCGGGGCGGGCACCGGACAGCTCTACCTGCAGCGCTACGGAGGCGGCTGGCCCGCGCTGCGAGCCCGCCTGTCGCATCCGCGCAGCACGAGCCTCGCTGCGCGCGACTGGAACATCGCCTGTCACCTGCAGGCGAACGGCGTGACCACTCCGCAGCTGGTCGCGCTCCTCGAACAGCCCGGTCCGCTCTCCGCGCCGCTGTCGGTGCTGATCACGCGCGAGCTCGAGGGCTTCGTGAGCTTGCGCACTTGGCTTCGATCGCCGTTGGACTCCGCGGCGCGCGAGCGCGGTCTCGAGTCGCTTGAGCGGGCGCTCGAGGCCGTGCAGCGCTGCGGCGTGGCGTTGCCTGGCGCGACGCTCGACAACGTGATGCTCCAGGCCCGCGCGTCGGACGATTGTGTGGCGCTGCAGCTCACCAACCTCGGCAGCGAGCAGGCCATCCTGCGCGAGCGCGGTTTGGTGCGCTCGCGGCTGCCGACGATCGCCTTCACGCAGCTGCGTGGCGCGTCGCTCGTCAGCGGTTCCGAGCCCCGCCGCGGAGCGCGTTGGGTGACGCAGTTGCAGCGCGAGCTTGCGCTGCTTGCGCCTACCGATGGCGCGCGCGCGGGCTGAAGTTCGCGCGCGTCAGTTCAACGCGGGCGGTGCGCCGACGGCGAAGTCGTGCAGCACGAGCTCGAGGTTGCGCTCGCCGCGGAAGGTGTTCCAGCGCGGCGTGTAGACGATGTGGAGCGGCGCGCCGAGTGCGAGTTCGCCGGCGCGCGCGCCCATTCCGAAGGCCATGGCCTTGAGCACGCGCTCGCCGTGACGGACGCGCAGTGCGAGGTGCGTGCGGTCGGCGCCGAGCAGGCGCGCGGGCTCCGCCAGCCGCACGTCGAGCGAACACAGGACCGGCTTCTCGTTGAGCGCGCCGAACGGTTCGAGTCGATCGATGTACGCCATCAACTCGGGGCCCATGTGCGCGAGCGGCAGCTGGCCGTCGATCCACAGCGCGTTTTCTGTCGCCGCGCGACCGGCGTTCATCGCTCGCGCTTTGGCGCACACCGTGGAGCGCAACTCGTCGATGCGTCCGGCCTGCACCTCGCAGCCAGCGGCTTGAGCGTGGCCACCGTAGCGCTCGAACAAGTGGCTGGCGCCGTGCAGCGCCTCGAGCACGTCGAAGCCGTCGACGGAACGCGCGCTGCCGCGGCCGCGCTCGCCCTCCAGTCCGATCACGAGCGCCGGCCGACGGAAGCGAGTCACAACGCGGGAAGCCACGATGCCGACCACGCCGGGGTGCCAGTCGGCGCCGGCCAGAACCAGCACGGGGTGTTCTTGAGGGTCCTCGTAGTGGCGCGCCTGCTCGAGCGCCGCCGCCGTGATCTGGGCCTCGATCCGCCGCCGCTCTTCGTTGAGGCCGTCGAGCTCGCTCGCGA
The DNA here is from genome assembly GCA_016795325.1 of Planctomycetota bacterium. Taxonomy (GTDB): domain Bacteria; phylum Planctomycetota; class UBA1135; order UBA1135; genus WYBT01. The sequence goes on along the minus strand of JAEUHY010000012.1, from coordinate 572,891 downwards.
GCGCGCGCGCCTGTTCACCGTCTTCGCTGAGCAACATTTCGACCGCCAGCGCAGCGCTCGCCAGCCGTCCCGCGGCGTTGAGCCGCGGCCCGAGCTTGAAGCCGACGTCCTCGGCGACCAACGCCTCGCCGCGCAGGCCGCTGGCCTCGAGGAGCGCGCGCAGGCCGACGTTGGTGGTGGCCTCGAGCGCGCGCAAGCCGCGGCGCGCGAGCACGCGGTTCTCGTCCACGAGCGGGACCACGTCGCACACCGTCGCGATCGCCACGTAGCTCATCGCGTCGGCGAGGAACGTGCGCAGATCGTCGCGCACGCGTCGCGCTCCGCTGATGCGCTGGGCGACTCCCCAGGCGAGCTTGAACGCGACTCCGGCGCCGCACAGTTCGCGGAAGGGATAGAGCGAGTCGTGCAGCTTGGGATTGACGATCGCCACCGCCGGCGGGAGTGCGCCGAGCGGCGGCTCGTGGTGGTCGGTGACGATCGTGTCCACGCCGCGCTCCCGCAGTGCGGCGATGGTCGTGCCCGCCGCCGTGCCGTTGTCGACGCTGATCACCAGACTCGCGCCACACTCGCGGACCTTCTCGAGCGAGTGCAGTCCGAATGAGTAGCCGTCGGTGAGGCGGTGGGGGATGTGCCAGCGGGCCTGTGCTCCGAGCAGCGCGAACAGGCGCATCAGCAGTACGGTCCCGGTCACGCCGTCGACGTCGTAGTCGCCGTGCACCAGGATCGTCTCGCGCCGCTCGAGGGCTTGGGCGATGCGGTCGGATGCGGCTTCGATCCCGGGCAGCGCGCCGGGATGGTGCAGCGTGTGCAGGCTGGCTTCCAGGTGCCGCGTGGTTGCGTCGCCGGCCTGATGTCCACGCGCCGCGAGGAAACGCCCTACGATTTCGGGCACTCCGTGGCGTCGCTGCAGCTCGCCGACCTGCGCGGGCTGCACGTCGCGCAACCTCCATCGCGTCGGCATTCGGCGCGCAGTATAGGCCGCCGAGCTCGTTCCGGGGCTCAGGCGTCATCCGAAGCTTGGGCATTGATCCGCAGCGCGCCTGAGCCAAGGATCCCAGGCATGGAACGCTGGTCGATCGAACTCGCCAAGGAGTACTTCAAGTTCTCCGCGGCTCACTTCCTCATTTTCCCCGACGGTTCGTCGGAGCGCCTGCACGGTCACAACTACCGGGTGCGTGTCGAGCTCGAGGCGCGACTGACGCAGCACGGTTTGGTGCTCGACTTCAAGCAGGCCAAACCCGTGGTGCGCGAACTGGTCGACGAACTCGACGAGCACTGGCTGATCCCGGGCGAGCATCCCGTTCTGCGTTACCGGCGAGACGAGCATGGTCAAACCCACGTCGACTACCGCGGACTGCGCTACAGCGCGCCGACCGACGACGTGATCGTTCTGCCGATCAACAACACCAGTTCGGAGAACCTCTCCACTTGGTTGGGGCGCGAATTGGCGCGGCGTCTCGCCGCTCGGTTTCCCGACGTGGAGATCCAACGTCTGCGCGTCGCGGTGGAGGAGACGTCCGGGCAGTGGGGCGTGTACCAGTTCGAGCGCGACGCGTGAACGCGACCCAGGCCGCGCAACGCGCACGCTGAGCCTCGCAGCGTGTGGCGCGGCGCACAGCACACGCCGCAGGAAACAGTTCGCCCCGCCGTGAGCGCGCCGTCAGGAGCGGCGTGTCGCGGCGGGGCGAACCTTGTCGAGTCCGGAGTCGAAGCACTCCTACGGCTCGTTCACACCCAAACGTGTCTTCCCCCAAGTCGACCGCCGCGGAGCTTCTCCGTTCACCGCGGCGGTGTGTCGATCGTTCATCCGGCCGATTCCCGGCGGCCGGCGCGATAGCGCCCCGTGCGCTCGGTGTCGGTTGTGCCGTCGTCGTTCCAGAAGCGCCAGTAACCTTCGCGAAGTCCTGCCTCGAACTGGCCCTCGCACTCCTTCGAACCGCTCGGATGCCAGGCCTCGTAGGGCCCGTGCTTGGCGCCGTCGAGGAAGGTTGTCGAGCAGCGCGGCCGACCGTCCCCGTAGTAGCTCACCACGGCTTCGGCGGGGCTGGTCAGGAAGGCCTGGACACCGCGCGTGATGGCGATCGCCCCGAAGACCACGCTGGCGACGAGTAGGAACTTCTTCATCACAGCCCTTGGACGTCGCCGTGCAGGCCTTCTTCCCTGCGCCCGTCGACTTTCCGCGGGCCTGCGCTGATTCGGCGCCATGCGGCCTCGTGCACTTCCACCTCGCCGCTGCCCGGGTTCACTTGGACGATCCACGCCGGAAGAGCCCGTTCTTCACGCTCCACCTCGAGCGCTTCGCGCGCTTCGCCGTAGGTGTGCTGGCGCGCGAGCTTTGCGTCCTCGGCCGGCGACTCGGTGGCGTTCAAGCCAAAGATGATCGGGTCGCAGTTGACGTACAGGCGGTACTCGGAGTCGCCGGAGTACGAGTTGACCACCAGGTCGAAGACGTAGTCGCCGAAGGGGACGTTGAACTCGCCGTACTCGACCGGGTCCGAAGTCTCGAAGCAGAAGGCGTACTGGCCTTGGATCGGGTCCCACACGCACAGGTCGAGGTCGGAGACTCCGTCGAGCGGCTCGAGCCAGAATCGGATGCGGCAGGGCAGCGCGTTCTGGAGGCGGAAACCGTCGTAGAGGTCTTGGACGTCGTCGCGAATGTGGCCACCGATCACGAACGCGTTGCCGACCGAAACCCAACCCAGCCAGTTCGGACAGCACTCGGAATCATTCGATTCAGCCTCCCACACATCGAACGGAGGTGACGGCGGCGGCGGCTTCTGGTGCTCGATCTCGCCGCATGCGGCGAGGGAGGCGGCGAACAGGGCGGCGAGGGTCCGGTGAAGGCCGAGGCGGGGCATGAGAATCTCCATGCCGCGCGGTGGTGGGGGGAACAACGTGCGTGTGCACGCAAGGGCGCGGCGCTCGGCGGGAGCGCAAGCAGCGTGCCGCGATCGTTACCAGCGGTGGTACGCCGGATGGCCTTCCTTGACGGCTACGAACAGTCCTCTGCACGTCGCGGTGACTACTCCGTCGGAGGACAAGGTGGCCTCAACGGTGGCGCGGTCCGCGCTGGAGTCGACCACCTTTGCCGACAGCGTGACCGGCGCGCCCGAGGGAGTCGGGCGCTTGAGCTTGACGTGGAAGTCGGCGGTGACGGTGCAGGGCGGCGTGCTCGCGCCGCTGGCGAGCATCAGGCGCCAAGCTGCGGTCCAGTTGGAGTGGCAATCGAGCAGCGCGCCGATGATCCCGCCGTTGAGCATGCCGGTGAACGCCTCGTGGTGCGGCTGCGGCGTCCAGGTCGCGACGCACTCCTCGCCCTGCGGGAAGGACTTGATGCGCAGGCCCTGCTGGTTGGCAGGTCCGCATCCGAAGCAGTGGTTCGAGGGCGCGTAGGTGTCTTGGAGGCTCAGGGACATGGCCGTAGGGAAGGGGTGAGCGGAGTGCGCCGTGACAGTCTGTGCGGGCTCGGGCACAATGAAGGGTCGCGCCTCGCGCGCTCATCATGTCGCTCCCCCGTTTTCAGTCCAGGGCCGAACCCACGCTCGCTGCGCCCGTCGCCGACGGCGCCGCGCCGCGCGTGCACGTCGTGACGTTCGGCTGCCAGATGAACAAGTACGACTCGCTCGCGGTCGAGGGTCGCTTTCGCCGGCGCGGATACGCGACGACGGAGTCCATCGACGAGGCCGATGTCGTGCTCTTCAACACCTGTTCGGTGCGCGAGCACGCCGAGGAGCGAGTGTTCAGCTGGGTCGGTGAGTTGAAGACGCTCAAGGCGCGTCGGCCGGATCTGGTCGTGGGCGTGATGGGCTGCATGGCCGAGCGCATGGGCGAGGACGTCTTCGGTCGCGCCGCACTGGTCGATCTCGTGGTCGGCACGCGCTCGTTCCAGCATCTGCCGAATCTGGTCGACGAACTTCGCGCCAAGCGTGAGGCCGGGCTCGGGCGCAAAGCGACGCGCCTGACGCGCCTGGGCTTCGACGAGACGCCCGACAGCGATCGCGGCCCCGAGCCGTACACCGGCGGACGGCTGGGCTACCTGACGGTGATGCGCGGCTGCGATCTGAACTGCACCTTCTGCATCGTGCCGACGGTGCGAGGTCGCGTGCTCTCGCGGCCGGCGGACGAGTTGCTCGACGAAGCGCGTTGGATGGTCGACCAGGGCGCGCAGGTGATCACCCTGCTCGGGCAGACGGTCAACAGCTACGGCGAGGACCTTGAGCCGGGTTCCGGCGGACGTGGTCGCCAGGGACGCCCGGCCCTCGCCGACTTGATCTACCGCCTCAACGAGCTTCCCGGGCTCGAGCGCATCCGACTCGTCACGCTGCATCCCGCGTACGTCACACGCGCGCTCGCCGAGTCGCTGCGCGATTGCCGCAAGGCTGATCGATTCCTGCCGCTGCCGATCCAATCGGGAAGCGACGAGGTGCTGCGGCGCATGAAGCGCGGCTACACGCTCGACCTGTTCCGTCAACGCGCTGAACTGCTGCGCGAGCACTGCCCGGACCTCGAGCTGGGTTCGGACTGGATCGTCGGATTCCCCGGCGAGAGCGAGGCCGACTTCGAGCTCTCGGAGCAGGCCGCGCGCGAGCAGCGCACCGTCGTGAACTACGTGTTCCAGTACAGCCCGCGCCCTGGGACGCGCGCTGCGGAACTCGCCGACGACGTGCCGGAGGCGGTGAAGAACGAGCGCAATCGCCGCTTCCTCAAGACCTGCGAGCAGGTGCAACTCGAGCGCTTGCGCGAGCAACTCGGCAAGACCCTCGACGTGTTCGTCGACCAAGCGAGCGAGAAGCGTCAAGGCGTGCTGCAGGCGCGCAGCCACACCGGACTTGCGGTCAGCTTCGAAGGCGCACCGGAACTCGTCGGTACGACACAGCGCGTGAAGATCGAACACTGCACAGCGTTCGGACTCTCCGGCGCCCGCAGCGAGGACTGAGGGCCCGCCGAATGTACGAGGGCGCTCCGAAGCCGGTCTTCCCCCGCGCGCCAGCTCCCAAGGCGCGCCACTCGAAGCTGCGCCGCGGCTTCTTCGCGGCGCTGCTCGGCGTTGTCGTGATGGTGGTTGGGTTCGAGGTTTTGTGCCGCGTCGCGCCTCCTGCAGCGCTGACGCGAGATGTGCTCGACCCGTTCAAGGCGAGTTTCAAGCAGTCGCGCATTCAGCCGCACGCGTATCTCGCCTACGCCGGCCGACCGGACTTCAAGTTGCTCGAGCAGAAGCCGCAGCCGCTCGAGGTCGTGCACAATTCGATGGGGTTTGCCGGCCCGGAGACGACGTGGGAGAAACCCGCGGATGTGTACCGCATCGTGTGCCTGGGCGGCTCCAGCACCTACGGGATCGGCCCGAGTTCGACGTTCAAGAACTGGCCCGTGCTCCTCGAGCAGCAGCTCAACTCATCCGGGCTCGCGCGGCGCGTCGAGGTGATCAACCTGGGACTCCAGGGTTACTCAACGTTCGAGAGTCAGATCAACCTGTCGCTGCGCGGCGTCGAGTTCCGACCGGACCTCGTGCTCGTGTACCACACGATCAACGACCTGCGCTGCGCGCTGTATCCGGGGGTCGTGCGCGACAACACTCACTGGCGAGGGATTTGGCCGGTCGATCGACCCGACCCGATGCTCGACACGCTCGAGCGCAGTTTCGTGTTCCTCGCCGGGCGTCGCTACCTCACAGACTGGCTCGAGACCCGGCGCGACATCGGCGCCTACGTCATCGTCGATTTCGGCAAGTACTACCCCGACGACTTTGCGCAGCCCACGGATCCCGATCTGGGTTTCGCGAGTTTCCGCCGCAACTTGGTGAGCATCGTCTCGATCGCTCGCGCGCATGGCGCGGAGGTCATGCTGGCCACCGAGGCGATGCGCATGGGGGACTTCGACCGCTTCGGCTCCAGGCAACTCCAACGCGATGGGTTCGAACGCATGACTCGCATCATCGGCGAGGTCGCGAACGAACGCAGCGTGCCGTTCTGCGACATTCGGACGCCGGTTGAAGCCGAAGCAGACCGGCAGCGGGCGGAGTCGTTGCAGGAAGCACTCCGCGCGCGTGCCGAGGCGGAGCGGCTCGGCACTTTGTCGGAGGAAGACGCCAAGAAGGCGCCGCGCGGGCTGGACCGCATTTTCGTGCGACCTGAAGTGGCGAACGGCGAGGTGCACCTCACCGACGAAGGCTGCGAGTTGGTCGCGCGCGTGTTCTGCGCGCGCATCGTCGAACTCGGACTGGTGAAGTGACCTCGAGTCCAAACAACGCGGCCCTCGCACGGAGCTAACTCCGTGCGAGGGCCGCGTTCGTTGCGCGCCGCCTGTCGTTCGTGGCGCGCCGCGGGTCAGGCGACGAGGTGCTTGACGATCTCGAGCTCGCCTTGCATCTCCGCGACCGAAGCCGCGAGCTTCTCCTTGATGAACTCGTTCACGGGCACGCCCTGGACGATGCTCCACTTGCCGTTCGCGTCGACGCGCACGGGGAACGAGCTGATCAGGCCAGCGGGGACGCCGTAGGAGCCGTCGCTGCACACGCACACCGAGCGCCACTCGCCCGCAGGGGTCGGCGTGACGAGGTCGCGCACGTGGTCGACGAGTGCGTTCGCCGCGGACATCGCCGAGGACACGCCGCGCGCGTCGATGATCGCCTTGCCGCGTTGCTGCACGGTCTTGAAGAAGTCGCCCTTCAGCCAGGCCTCATCGCCGATCACCGCGTTCGCCGGCTTGCCGCCGATCGTGGCGCTGTAGAAGTCCGGCACTTGCGTCGCGCTGTGGTTGCCCCAGATCAGCGCGTTCTTCACCTGGCTGATGTCGACCTTCGCCTTGAGCGCGAGTTGCGCCTGCGCGCGGTTCTGATCGAGGCGCGTCATGGCGCTGAAGCGATCCGCCGGCAACGTCTTGGCGGCCTTCATGCAGATCCATGTGTTGGTGTTGCACGGGTTGCCGACGACGGCGACGCGCGCGTCGGGCGCGCCGTTCTTCGCGATCGCCTTGCCCTGTCCGACGAAGATCGCGCCGTTGTCCTTGAGCAGGTCGTTGCGCTCCATGCCCGGACCGCGCGGCTTGGCGCCGACGAGCAGCGCCCAGTTGACGCCCTTGAAGCCGACGTCGAGGTCGCTCGTCAGGACCATGTCTTTCAGCAGCGGGAAGGCGCAGTCTTCGAGCTCCATGGCGACGCCCTTGAGCGCGGCCAAGACCTTCTCCACGGGGACTTCGATCAGGTGCAGGATGACCGGCTGGTCAGGCCCGAACATCTGTCCGGAAGCGATGCGCGGGAGAAGCGCGTAGCCGATCTGGCCGGCCGCGCCGGTGACGGCGACACGAAGGGGAGCCTTGCTCATGGTTCGAGGGTTTTCTGGGTTGGAGGAGCGTTCAGCAGCTCCGTAGTTTGCCGCGCGCGCGGCCAGGTTGAAGGGGCCTGCGCCCATTTCGGGGCCCGAGGCCGCGCCGGGCTTTGGCTTCGCGAGCGGCGCCGGTCGATAGCAGTGGTCACCAGCCCAGCGTTATCTCTATCCTCCCCTGCAACGCGACCCGTCGGCGGCCTATGGACCGCAGGCAAACCCGTGAGGGAGGTATCCGATGGCCGGCGGAATGACCCAGGCGACAACCCACAGTCTCGACGAGACGCATCTGCGCGAACTGCTCACCGAGCTCGGTGAGCAGGCGCGCCGTTTCCGTTTCGAGGCGGCGCCCAACCCGTGCGTGGGGGCGGCGGTGGTCGCTCATGGCCAAGTGATCGGGCGGGGCTACCACCAGTTCTGGGGCGGCGCCCACGCCGAGATCGAGGCCTTCGCGGAGGCCGAGCGCAGCGGCGTCGATCCCGCGCACTGGGACACCTTGGTCGTCACGCTCGAGCCTTGCTCCTCCACGGGCAAGACGCCTCCGTGCGTCGACGCGATCCTGGCGCGCGGCATCAAGCGTGTGGTCGTCGGCGCGCTCGACCCCGATCCTCGTCACCGCGGCGCGGGTCTGCGACTGCTCCAGGACGCCGGAGTCGAGGTCGAGTTCGTGCCCAACGCCGCGCCGCTCGAGCGGCTCGCGCCGCACTTCCTGCGTTGGACGGATGTCGACCGCGTGCGTCGCCCGCGGCCGTGGACGATCGCGAAGTGGGCTCAGACGCGCTCGGGTCAGCTCTCGCCGCCCGCCAACATCGGTGCGGGACGTTGGATCAGCGGCCCGCAATCGCTCAAGGAAGTCCACGTGCTGCGCGGCCGCGTGGACGCGATCGTCACGGGCGTCACCACCGTGCTCGCCGACGACCCGCGCTTCAGCGTGCGACCGCCGGGCGACCCGGCGCGGCCGCCGCTGCGCGTGATCCTCGACAGTTACCTACGCACTCCGGTGACGGGGCGCTTGTTCGAACAGCCCGGCCCCGGCGAGTCGGCGGGCGCGATCCACGTGCTTTGCCAAGGCGGTGCGAACGCTGCGCGCCACATCGCGCTGAGCGAGGCCGGCGCCCAGGTCACCGGCCTGCACGCCAGTGAAGAAGACCATGTCGCGTTGCGCGACGTCCAGGAATGGCTCTGGACGCGGGGCGTGCGACGCGTGTTGCTCGAGGCCGGGCCGCAGCTGCTCTCGCGCTACCTCGAGGCGGGCTTCGTCGACCAGATCCGCGTCTACACCGGGAATGTGTTCGGCGGCCGCGGCGAATCGCTGGCGCCGTGGCTCGCCACAGCCAAGCTCGAGGAGCGCGGCGACCGCGAAGTCGGCGAAGACAGCGTCTTCGAAGCGTTCTTGCCGTACGCGGAGTAGTCCGCGGCCGGCGAGCGCGCAGCTCGCGCGCTCAACCGCCGCCCTTCTTGGCGTCTTCTTCGGCGGCGAGGTCTGCGAAGCGTTCGCGCACCCGCTTGTCCGCGGGTGTGCCCGGGTACTTGCGCAGGATGGTGCGCAGCTTGCTCTTCGCGGCGGATTCGTTGTTGGCGCCGAGCAGCTCGAGCGCTTCGCTCCACACCTTCTCGGCCTCCAACTCGCGCTTGTACGCTTCGATGGCGGGCTTGGCGTCCTTGTGCTTCTCGGCGGCGCTGACGTCCTTCGCGAGCTCCTTCTCGAAGCTCGTTCCGGCCCACTCGCGCTGCAGCTCGAGCAGGCGCTTGTAGGACTCCAGCGCACGTCCGTCGCCGAGTCCGGTGCGCGCATCGGCGCGCAGCTTCTCGAGCTCCGCCGCAGCCTTTTGCTGGCCTTCTTTGGCTTGAACGGCGTGCTTGGTGGTCTGCGTGATCGCGAGCACCTTGCTCCACGCCGCGTACGCGACGCCCCATTCCCCGCGCGACTCCGCCGGCTGCGCGCTTCGCTGCAGCGCGAGCACCTGCTCGTACTGCACCTCGGTCAGGCCCTCGCCCGCGCTCTTGCGAAGCTCCGCGTGCGCGCCGAGCACGGCGTCCCAACTCGGTGATTCTCCGCTCGCCCAGCTGCGCGCGAGCTTGCGGTCCACGCCGAAGAGCATCACGTTCGGGCTCTTGAACTCGCCTTCCACGTTGTGCTCGGCGTAAACCTTGTCGAACAGCTTCTGGTGCACGAGGCACGAGGCGGTGCGGTACACCGAGCAGACCGTGCGCTGCGTTTTCGCGCCGCCCTCCAGCACCTCGATCGTCGTCGGAGGGTGCGGCGTGTTGCCCGCGAGGACCACGACCGCGTGTTGCGCCGCAACAGCCAGCGTGGGCGTCGTGTGCAGGGAGTCGCGGAACTGGCGGATGTCTTCGTCGAGCTCGACGCCGCTCTGCTCGGCGACCGCCACGACGAGCAGCGGAACGTTGCGCTCCACCGCGCGCGTCAGGGCCTCGTCGTAGGCGCCTTCGAAGGGCGCCAACGCCACGCTCGCGACCTTGTTCGTTCGCTTGCCCTGCGGCAGGAATCCAGCGGTGAGACCCGCCGCCACACACACGCCTAGGATCCGCGCCCAGACAACGGAAGCTTTGCGAGGGAACATGCCGCCATTCCAGCGGAGCGAGAGCGGCGCGCAAGGGCTCGCTCGGCGTCGGTGCGCAACAAATGCGCTCGAACGCGCCCTTCGGGCCGCGCCCGCGAGCAATTACGATGCGCGACGATGTTGCATTGCTTGTGCGCGGCGCCGCGAGCGCTTGGGCTGGTCGTACTGGCCTGGCTGACGCTGCTCTCCGCGGCTTGCAGCACGCTGCGGGAGCAGCCACGGGCGACGCCGGTGAGCGACGAGGCATCGGCGGCCTTCGAGGAAGCCCGGGCCTGGGCGCGCACGCCAGGTGCGGAGGCCCGCGAGCGGGCCCGCGCGGCGTTGGAACGCGCACGAGCCCTCGCGCCGGACTGGGTCGCGCCGCGACGCATGGCCGACACGCTCGCGGTCGACGATTTGCTCGGCGTCGAGGCGCTGGCCGAACACCGTGCTGCGCTGGCGGCGCGTCCGAACGACGCGGTCGAGCTGTACCTCGTCGGTCGACTCGAGGGCGAGCGCGGCGGCGAGCGGTTCGTCGCAGCGGCGCGGGTCGATCCGACGCTCGCCTGGGCGCACCACGGGCTGGGCTGGTCGGCGATGACGAGCCGGCATTATCCACAGGCGCTCCAGCACGCGCAGCGGGCGCTCGAACTGGCGCGCGACGGCTGGGAGCGCACGTACTTCACGCAGACCGTGGCGCGCTACTACGCGCTCGCCGACCAACCGCGTCGCGCGATCGAGGTCTTGAACGCCCGCCTCGAGGCCACGGACCTCGCCGTGATCGACGCGGTGGAACTCGGCGTTCAGGCCGCCGGTCTCGAGCTGGGGCTCGTGTTCCAGCCGGAGTACGCAAGTGGGTGGCGGCGCGCGCTGCGACTGCTGCGCGAGTGCGATCTGACCGATTCCGAGGTCGAGGATCTCGTGCGCCGCATGCGCGTGCTGCGCACTTCGGAGGCGACGGCGCTCGAGCTCTCGCTCGCGCTGGCTGCGCGTCCGGGGCGCCAGCGCGACCGCGAGCGAGCGCGTCTGCTGCTCGATCAACGACCTTCGGCGCTCGCGCTGGGCCTGCTCAACCGCGCCGCGCGCGACGGCGGTGAAGCGCAGCGCGCCGGCCCGGTGCTGCGCGCCGCGCGTTTCGCCGCCGGCCAGTTCGCCGTCGCCGTCGATGAGTGGCTCGCGGACTTGCCGCGAGTCGTGCTCGACGAGCGCGGCCTGCCGCGCGATGAACGGCTCGCCGCCGTTGTCGCGTCTGCGCGCGCCTGCGAGCCGTCGCCCAGTGCTGCGACGCTCGACGCACTCGGCGCGGCCTTGATCCGCGCCGGTTGGTTCCGCGAGGCGCGCTCCGTCGCGGCCGTGCTCGCGGCGCAGGATCTCGAGCGCGCGTTGGCGCTCGAGGACCAGGCCGCGGCCGGACAACAGTTGTTGCTCGAATGGCAACGTGTGGTCGATTCGATCGACCGCGATCCGCGTTCCACGCGCGCGCCGTGGGATCGGCCGACCGCTGCGGAGCCGATCCGCTCCCTCGACGCGTTGCTCGAGGCCTTGGCGCCGCCGCTCGCCGCTGCTCGCGCGCTGCTGCCTGGAACCAGTGACCCGGCGGAACTCGCGGAACAATTGCGCAACTCGCCTCGCCTGCGCTTCGGTGCGCTCGCGGCGGTCGTCCATCCTGGTCCGCGCTTTTCAGCGGCCGACGAACGCGCGGGATTGGGTGTCGAAGGGGAGCCGGTCGGCGGGCTCGCGGCGCAGATGGCCGAGTTGGGTCGCTTCGCGCTGATCGGCGAGCTCGCCGGCGACCGTCCGGACGGCACGATCCTCGCGCGAGTGCACGTCGAGGAGCGCTCGGGCGAGCATCTGGGCGTGCCGTTCCGCGGCGCCGTCGCGTGGTGTGAGGGCGCGGACGTTCCCAGTCGAGCCGGACGGCTCGGCGCCGAGATTTCCGGCGCTGCGTTGCACGAGGGCTACTGGATCGACATCGACACCGTGCGCCGCGAGCGAGCGCCGTGGGAGCGCGCGGCGCGCGAGTTCATCGACGGCCAAGGCTCGCCGCGCGCGCGCCGCGCGCTCGAGTCGCGGGGGCTCGTCCTGGTGACGCCGCCCGACAAGCCCGAGCAGCGTCGCTTCGAACGCCGCGATGCGTCGATCCTGCTCGGCGCGGCCGATCGCGTCCGGCTGGCGGTCTTGCTCGACCGGCTGCGCGAGCGCGGCGAGGCGCGGGTTTCGCTCGACGAACTCGTCGAAATGACCGCCGTGCACGAGGAAGGCCACCTGTGCGACCGCGAGCGTTTCCTTCCGCTCGGCAAGAACCTGCTCGGCGCCCTGCGCCTCTTGGCGGATGCGGGCTTCTCGCCTGCAGGCCTCGCCCGTCGCCTCGAATACCGCGCTCAACTGGTCGCCCTGTGCGTGGCGCCGGACCCGCGGGTTCCGCTCGTGTCGGTGCTGCAGTCGGGCGACAGCAACGGCCCATCGGTAACGCCGCACGCGGATGCGTACCGAGAGTTGCTCGTCGACCTGCTCGCAGTGCTGGACCGCGACCTCGAGCGCCGTCCCGCGCGCTGGTCGATGCTCGACTCCGGACGCGTTCTTGCGCACCAACTGCACCGCCTGTCCCCCGAAGATGTGCGCGAATGGGCGCGACTAGCCGCTCGCCGAGCGGGACTGGTGGGGCGCTGAGCTCGGGCCGCGGGGTAAAGTAGGTTTTTCGCCGACAACGAAACATGAAGCAACTCACCGCGGCCGTTCTCCTTGCACTGGGCTTTTCGAGCGTGGGCTGCGGCGGCGACGCCAAGCCGGCCCGAGCCAACGTGATCCTGATCACGCTCGACACGGTCCGCGCGGACTTCGTGTCGTGCTACGGCGTGCATCAGGGCGTCACGCCCAATCTGGACGCGCTGGCCGCCGAGGGCACGCGCTTCGACATGGCGATCAGCACGGCGGGAGTGACGCCGGTCTCGCATGCGTCGATCCTGACCGGACTCAACAACCACACGCACAAGCTGCGCGTGCTCGCGGCGCCCAGCGGCTACACGCTGCCGGAGAATGTGCCGACGTTGGCGACGGTGCTGGCGCGCGAGGGTTACCACACGGTCGCAGTGCACTCGGCCTTTCCGGTGTCGCGCAGCTTCGGCTTCAAGCGCGGCTTCGAGGTGTTCGAGGATCTCGACACGCAGATGCACGAGGTCAAGCAACAGAAGGACGACAAGGAAATCGTCCGCGCGATCTGGGACGTGCAGAACTTCCAACGCCGTTCGGACACGACGACCGATCTGGTCGAGAAGAGCCTCCGCGGGGCAGAGCCGTTCTTCCTCTGGATCCACTACTGGGACCCGCACGACTGGGTGATGAAGCCGCCGGAAGAACGCTTGCAGCCGCGCGAGAAGTTCTTCGACGCCGACGGCAAGGAGATCCGGCCGGGCATCGAGCTCTACAAGGCCGAGCTCAACTACCAGGACGAACAGATCGGGCGCCTGTTCAAGGGCTTGCGCGAGCGCGGTTTGCTCGAGAACACGATCGTCGTGATCACCGCCGACCACGGCCAAGGCTTGATGGAGCACAACTGGGCGGCGCACCGGCTGCTGTACCAAGAGCAGGTCCACGTGCCGCTGATCGTCAAGCTCCCCGGCGTGAAGCAGGCGCCGAGCGTCAAGGATCTCGTGCGCACGATCGACGTGTTCCCGACGGTGCTCGACTACGCGGGCGTGAAGGCGCCCAACGAAGTCGACGGACGCTCGCTCCGGCCGCTGATCGAAGGCAAACCCGACGCCAAACGCATTGCGTTCGGCGACCAGATCAACGGCTACGACACCAATGCCGGCATGGCGTACAAGGAAGGTCGCGAGCACGACCAGTTCCTGTACATGGCGTTCGATTGGCCGTGGAAGCTGACCTACCGGCCGATGCATCCGGACAAGAGCGAGCTGTACAACGTCGAAGCCGATCCCGACGAGGCGCACAACCTGTACTCGGTTCAAAACGAGCACGCGGTGCGCTTGCGGCGCGAACTCGCCAAGGCGCATCCCTGGGTTCCTGGACCGTTCGCTGGCAAAGAGGATGAGGACCCCGAAAAGGCGAAAGCGCTCGCGCTGCTCGGCTACACGCCGGGGCAAACCGTCGACGATGCGACGTGGGGCTGGGTTTGCCCCGAGGACACCGTCACCGACTTGGGCGCGATGACGAGTCGTTGCCCCAAGTGCAAGTCGCCGCCGCTGATGATCGCCAAGTGACGGCGTGAAGCGCGCGCTCGCTGCTGTCCTGATCGTTGCTCTGGGCGCCTGGTCGCGCGCCCAGAACGGCGACGTCAAGGACGAAGCGCAGCCGCCGTTGCCCGAGGCATGGCGCAAGCCGCCGCCGGCGTTGCTCTCGCCGGACGAGGCGCGCGCCGCGTTCGTCGTCGACGCGGGGCTGCGCGTCGAGCTCGTCGCAGCGGAGCCTCTCGTGAAGAGCCCGGTGTGCGCGGCCTTCGACGAGCGCGGTCGGCTCTACGTGTGCGAGATGACGAGCTACATGCGCGACGTCGACGGCCGCGATGAAGCGCGCGCCGACGGCGTGGTCGCGCTGCTCGAGGACGTAGACGGCGACGGTCGCATGGACCGTCGCAGCGAGTTCCTCGCGGGCCTCGTGCTTCCGCGCGCCGTTGCGCCGACACGCGGCGGTGTCCTGGTGATCGCGCCGCCCGAACTTCTGTTCGCTCGCGACACCGACGGCGACGGCCGCGCGGACGACGTGCGCGTGCTCGAACGCGGACTGCAAGGCATCACCAGTCCCGAGCACGCGATCAACGGCCTGCACTACGCACTCGACAACTGGTTTTGGTGCGCCAACGCGCCCGTGCGCTACCGCTGGAACGGCGAACAACTCGAACGCGGTCGCACAGCGGGAGGCGGACAGTGGGGCATCAGCGAAGACGCGCGCGGGCGACTGTACTTCAACGACAACTCCAATCCGTTGCGCTGCGATCTGTATCCGTCGCACTGGGCCGTGCGCAACGCATCGCTGGGCGTCGCGCCCGGCATGAACGTGAGCATCGCCAAGGGCGCTCGGCCGCGCCCGCCGCACACCACGCCCGGCGTCAACCGCGGCTATCGCGCGGGGCTGCTCGTCGACGCGCGCCTGAACGAGTTCACCGGCGCGTGCGCGCCGCTCGTGTACGAAGGTGACGCGCTTGCGCCGCGTTACCGCGGCTCCGCGTTCGTCGCCGAACCGTGCGGAAACCTGGTGCACCGCTTCGAGCTCTCGAAGGACGCGAACGGCAGGCCGCTCGCGAGCACTGCCGCGCCGGACGGCGCGTTCTTGTCGTCGCCCGACGAGCGTTTTCGCCCCGTGCACCTCTTCGAGGGGCCCGATGGGGCGCTGTACGTCGCCGACATGGCGCGCGGCGTCATCCAGCACCGCTTGTTCGTGACCTCTTGGCTGCGCGCGCAGGTCGAGGAGCGCAAACTTGAGGCGCCGACGGACCGCGGCAGGATCTGGCGCGTGACCAGCGGCGAACGCAAGGCGCGCACGGCGCCGCTCGCCGACGCGAGTTGGACGGAGTTGGGCGAAGCCCTCGATGCTCCCAGTCGCTGGACCCGCAAGACCGCACAACGTCTGTTCGTCGAAGGAGCTGCGCTCGCGCCCGGAGTGATCGACCGCGCGGCCTTCGACGTGTTGCGCGAACAGGCGCGCGGCGCCGCCACGGAATTGGGCCGCCTGCACGCGTTGTGGGCGCTCGACGGGCTGGGGCACGCGGAACCGGATCTCGCGCGCCGCCTGTGGTGGAGCGAGCGCGGCTCGGACCCCGTCAACGGCGCGCGTTTGATGGAGCGCGCGCTGCGCGAAGGCGGCACGGAGCGTTTGGAGTGGTGGATGACGCGCGCACGCTTCGCGCCCGCCGAACAGAAGCGGGCCGCTCTACTCGCGCTCGGCAGTTCGCCGGGCGGCGCCGCGGCGCTGCACGCGAGCTTCGAGTTCCTCGACGCGTTCGGCGACGACGACGTGCTCCGCGGGCAGTTGCTCAGCAGTCTGGGCGGAAGCGAACTCGAACTCGTGGCGGCGTTGTTCGCTCAGGAGTCGCGCGAGCGTGATGACCGGGCGCTGCTAGCGGCCGCGGGGGGCTGCGTGGTGCGCGAGGCGCGCGCTCAGCGCATCGCCGCGCTGCTCGAACTCACCGCGCAGTTCGCCTCCGCACGCGATGCGGAAGCGCTGGCGCGCGGCATGTTGGACGCCTGCTCCAGGCGCGCGGACGGTTCGCGGCGCGCGCTCGTCCTGGAGCGCGAACCGCGCGGATTCACCGGCTTCGCGCGGGCGGCGGATGCGCCGAGCAGCGTGCACGAGTTGCTCCAGCTGCTCGTTTGGCCGGGAAAACCGGGCGCCGAGGCGTCCGTTCCGCGCGAGTTGACGGCGGAGGAGCGGGCGCTCGCCGAACGTGGGCGCGCGCTGTACGAACAAACTTGCTCGAGCTGCCACCAACTCAACGGCCGCGGCGACGCGGGGCTCGCGCCCCCGCTGCGTGACTCGCCCTGGGTGCTGGGCGATCCGGACGTGTTCGTGCGGGTTGTGCTGCACGGACTGCGCGGCCCGTTGACGCTCGGCGACACAACCTGGGACGGCGAGATGCCGGCGCACGAGCTGAGCGACGAAGACCTCGCGGGACTTGGAACCTACCTGCGGCGCGAGTGGGGCCACGACGCCGCGCCGCTGACGGCCGAATTCGTGCGCGAGCTGCGCGCTCGGCACGCGCAGCGGCGCGCCGCGTGGTCGGTGCAGGAACTGCGCCCGACGAAGTGAGCGGCGCCCTTCAGCGCGCGTGCTCGACGAGGCGCAGGTTGCGCCAACGCACGCGCGTGTCCTGTCCGGAGTGCACCTGCAGCCCGATGAAGCCGGAGCTGTCCGCCTCCCGCGCGTGGTCTTCGTAATCGGCGGCGGGCACGCCGTTGAGCCAGCTGCGGATGCGCACTCCGCGCGCCTCGATGCGCAACTGATTCCACTGGTCGGCGCGGAACGCGCGGCGCGCGGCTTCGTTCCGGGACAGATCCTGCAGCCAGCCGCGGCCGGCTTCGTCGTAGAGGCCGCCGGTCCACGAGCGTTCGCTCGAGTCCACTTCGATCTGGTAGCCCGCGACGCGACCTGTGGGGCCGATACCGGAGCGGATCTGCACGCCGGAGTTGCCCTTGGACTCCGAGCGGAACTCGAGTTCGAGTGTGAAGTCGGCGAACTCGCGGGTCGTGACCAGGAAGCTCTGCGAACCGCCCCCGGTTTCGCCGAGGATTTCGCCGTTTTCCACGAGCCAGCGTGCGTCGCCGAGCTGGCGCCAACCGGCCAGGTCCTTGCCGTTGAAGAGTGCGGCGGTCCCGCTCGAAGCGCCGCCCGGGGCCTTGGACACGCAGCCCAGCGCGAGCAACGTGCAGGCCAGCAGCGCCTTCACGCCTTCACCGCCAACGCGGCGAGCGCCTCATCCGCGGCCGAGAGCAGGCTCTCGAGTTCGTCCTCGGTGTGGTCGCCCATGTGGCCGATGCGGAACGAGATGTCCTTCAGATCGCCGTAGCCGTTCGAGATCGTGTGCCCGCGTTGTTTCACTTCGGCGAGCAGTCGCGCGACGTCGAACGCACCCTGCTTGATGCACGCAACTGTCCAGGAGCGATGCTCCGGCGCCGGAATCAACGCCAAGCCGTGCTTGTGCGCCCAGCGTTCCGTGCGCTGCTGCATGCGGCGGTGCACTTCGTAGCGAGCGCTCCAGGCCGCGGCGCCGCGCAGGTGCTGTTCAGCCGCGGGCAGCGTCACGCCGCCGGAGATGTCCTCCAGTTGCTTGGCGAGCGCAAAGTACAGCGGAATGCAGGGCGTGGCGGGAGTCTTCCGCTCGACATGACCGTCGAGGGTGCGCACGGCGTCGAGGTAGTAGCTGGGGCGTTTCGCCTTGCGCGCGCGTTCGAGGTAACGCGGGGACACGCAGAAGACCGTGATGCCGGGCGGGAGAGCGAGCGCCTTCTGCGAACCAGCGAACGCGAAGTCGATGCCGTGGGTGTCGAAGTCGACGGGCATTCCCGCGAGGTAGCTGACGACGTCGACGAGCCAGAGCACGTTCGGGTGTTGGCGCAGAACACGCGCGACGCCTTCGAGCGGCGTGCGCACGCCGGTCGAGGTTTCGTTCGAGACCAGCGTGAGCGCGTCGAAGGGACCCTTCTCGCGCAACGCAGCGTCGATCTCCTCCGGACTGGCGGCTTCGCCGAAGGCCTTCTTCAGCACGACGGTTTCGAGCCCAAGGATCTGCGCGATCTCGGCCCAGCGCTTGGAGAACGATCCGTTGACGACGCACAGCACGCGCTTGCCGACGCCGTGCAGGCTGGCTTCCATCAAGCCCGTCGCGGAGCAGGTATGGACCGCGACGCTCGAGCGAGACTCCGCCGGCAGGCCGAACGCCAGGCGCAGGTGCGGGTCGATGCGGTCGTGCAGCTTGGCCATCGCGTCGGAGCGATGGCCGATCATGGTGCGCGCGCACTCGGCGAGAATCTCGGGGCGAACTTGCGTGGGGCCGGGGATCCACAACTTCATGGGTTCGACTCTTTGGCGGGAGGGAAGGGCTCAGCGCGCCTTGAGCGCGGCAGCCACGAGCGGGGCGTGGCGGGGGACGCGCGCCAGACGCTCGATTTCGTCCGTGGCGAACAGATGCGGCACGAGGGCGGCGAGGTCGCTGCGATCGCAGCTGATCACGGCGCGCGCGAACACCTCGGCGCGCTTGACGACGCCTCCGAAGGCGACGAAACGGCGCACGGCGGGCGCGGCCTCGAGGTCGGTGATGCCGTCGCCGACGAAGGCGGCGCCGCCGCGGTGGTCGTCGCGTGCGATCTGCCGCAGCACGCCGAGCTTGCCGCCCGAACGCGTCAAGGGGCTGTCCTCGTCGAAGCCCGCGTAGGCGCCGGCCCGGGTGTGGAACACGTCGACGGCGAACACGTCCTCGTCGGGAATGCCGAGCTTGCGGGCGAACACGAGCACGGCTTGGCGGATGCCGCCGCTGACGATGCACACCCGCTTGCCGCTTTCGCGAAGGGCGTTGACGAGTTCCGCTGCGTGAGGGAGTGCGGTGGTTACGTACTGCTCGCCGAGCGCTTCGATCGCAGCGCGACTGGGAGCGAGCAACGCCAGGCGTTCGCCGTAGACGGCTTCGAGAGCCAGTTGACCGCTCATGGCGCGGGCAGTCAGTTCCGCGATGCGCGGCTTGAGCGGGCCGGCGAGCTCGTCGATGCCTTCGATGTGCGAGAGGGTCGAGTCGCAGTCGAACGCCACCGCACCGAAAGGCGGGCCTGAATCGTCGCAGCGCCGCGCTGCGGGCTCAAGGGGCGGTTGGGCCACGGGCGCGCTCAGAGTTGGATCAGGCGCAGGCTGCGCACGGCCGGAATGCGGGCGAGGGCGTCGAGGCACGCGGCCGTCGGCTTGTCGTAGAGCGCGAGGAAGCCGTGCGCCAAGCGGTCGGTGCTCGACGCGGCGGGGCCGAGCTCGATGCGCTGGATGTTCACGCCGTGCGCGCCGAGCACGGTGCCGAGCGCGCCGACGACGCCCGGTTGGTCCTCGTGCCGCGTGGTGAGCAGCGCGCCGCGCGGGGCCAGGTCGACGTGGTGGTCGTCGATGCGCACGATGCGGGGCTCGCGGCCGAACACGCTGCCCGCAATCAGCGCCGTGGCGCCGGAGCGGTCGACAGCGCGCGCCTTCACCAGGCTGTGCAGGTAGTGCTGTTCCTCGTCGAGTCGCTCCGAAAGCGTCAGCCCACGTTCGGCGGCGAGGCGCGGCGCGTTGACGAAGTTCAGCGGCGTGTCGCAGCCGATGCGAAGCGCGCCGACGAGCAGCGCCAGTCTCACGTGGCTGTGCTCGGCGCGCGCGACCTCGCCCGAGAGCGCGAGCTCGATCGATGCGAGCGGATGCTCCAGGCTCTGCGCCAAGTAACTGCCGAGCTTTTCGGCGAGCAGCACGTAGGGCGCGATCTGGCGCAGGGTTTGGCTCGACACGGGCGGAAGGTTGACTGCGTTGCGCGCCACGCCTTCCATCAGGAACTCGCTGACCTGGCTGGCGATTTCGAGGGCGACATTGCGCTGCGCCTCCTCGGAGGACGCACCCAGGTGCGGCGTGACGATCACGTCCTCGCGGGCGAGGAGCGGGTGATCGGCGGGCGGCGGTTCCTTCTCGAACACGTCCAGCGCCGCGCCGCGCAGCTGACCGCTCGCGAGCGCCTCGGCCAGCGCTTGCTCGTCCACCAAACCGCCGCGCGCGCAGTTGATCAGTCGCGAGCCGCGCTTCATGCGCGCCAACCGTTCGCGCGAGATCAGGTTGTGCGTCGACTCGTCGTACGGCACGTGGAGCGTGACGAAATCACAGCGCTCGAGCAGTTCGTCGAGAGTCAGGAGCTCGACTCCCTCGACGGGGCTCTTCTTGCCGTGCAGGTACGGGTCGTGCGCGACGACGTTCATGGACAGGCCCAGGCCCCGTTGCGCCACCGCGCGGCCGATGCGGCCGAGGCCGACGACCCCGAGGGTCTTGCCGGTGATCTCGCTGCCGAGCAGCGTGCTGCGGCGCTTCCACTCTCCCGCGCGCACGGCGCGGTCGCCGCGCGTCACGTTGCGCGCGAGCGCGGTGAGCAGTGCGATGGCGAGCTCCGCCGTCGTCGTCGTGTTCCCCGCCGGCGCGTTCATCACGACCACGCCGCGCTCGGTGGCGGCGTCGACATCGACGTTGTCGACGCCCACACCGGCGCGACCGACGATCGCCAAGCGCGGGGCCGACTCGATCACCTTGCGCGTGACCTTGGTCGCCGAACGAACCAGCAGCGCGTGCACGTCGCGCACCGCTTCGCACAGTTCGGCTTCCTTGAGCCCCAGCCGCACCTGCGGCTCGAAGCCGTGCTTGCGCAGTTCCTCCAGCGCCTCGCCGGACAGGTCGTCGCAGATCAGGATGTTCTCGGGGCGGCGCGCGCGCTGCGCCGCGGCCACGGTCGCGGGGGAGCTTTGCATGGGCGGATCGATAGGGGGGTCACCCGGCGAGCGCGGCTCGCACGAGTTGGTCGAGGTCGGTCGGGTCTACGCTCTTGGCGGCGCGTTCCACTTGCTTGCGCGCTTCCTTTTCGGTGAAGCCGATGCTGAGCAGCGCGGCGACTGCGTCCTCGAGCGCCTTGTGTTGCGAACGCGCGGGTTGGTGGGCGTCCTTGCGCAGCGCGAGCGCTTTCTTGCGCAGGTCGAGGAGGATCTGCTCCGCAGTGCGTTGGCCCACGCCGCGCACCTTCGTCAGGCGTGCGACATCGCCGGCGATCAGCGCCTCCACGAGCTCCGCGCAGGGCATGCCGCTCATGACCGCGAGGGCAACCTTCGGCCCGACGCCGGTCACCGAGAGCAGGGCTCGGAACACGTCGCGGTCGCCTGCTTCAGCGAAGCCGAACAGCAAGTGCGCGTCGTCGCGCACCACTTGGTGGGTCCAGACGCGCACGCGCCCCGAGGCGGGCAGGGTGGCGTTCAGCGGCGTGCAGATGTCGAAGCCGATCCCGCCCGCGTCGATCACGACGCGTCCGGCTGCGCGTTGTGCGACCTGACCCTCGATGTAGTCGTACACAGTGCGCCTCGCAGCGACGTCGCCGGAACACCTTCCGACGCGCGCCGCGCCCTCAGCGGGGCGGCGCGCGCAGATGGTCGAGATTCAGTGGGCCAAATTCAGTGAGCCAAGTTTCAGTTGGACTCGGCGAGCTTGAGGCCTTGCTCGGCGAGCTTGCGCTTCAGTTCCTGAAGCGACGTGTGCCCGAAGTTCGGCATCGAGAGCAATTCGTCCTCGCTGTGCTGCACAACGTCGTTGAGCGTCATGCAGGCGAGGTTCTCGAGCGCGCGGCGCACGCGGATCGACAGGTCCAGTTGGGACAGCGGACGCTCCAGCAGGCTTCCGCCCTCGGCCGGTGCGGCGCCGGCGGCGGCCGCGCGCGGACGCGTGGCCGCTTCGACGGAGGCGACCGCCTCCTCGTGCTTCATGCCCAGGCGCAGGCCCTTGCTGCCGAGGATTTCCTTGATCTCGTTCAGCGAGGTCTCGCCGAAGTTCTTGTAGGAGAGCAGTTCCGCCTCGGTGAGCTTCACCAGGTCGCCCAGGACCAGGATGTTCATCTTGTTGAGGCAGTTGCGCGCACGCACCGAAAGTTCGAAGTCGGTGATCGGCGTGCGCAGGATCTGGTTCAGGCGGTCTTCCTTCCGCTCCAGATCCTCGTCGTAGTACATGTCGATCGCCGAGCGCGCATCCTCGAGGTAGATGCGGGCGCGCGAGTTGGTCGGCTCGTTGCGCACGATGACGTCGTAGCACGCCGCCGCTTCTTGATCGCGGCCGAGATCCTCGAGCAGGATGCCGAGGTTGAAGAGCACCGACTTGTCGATGGGCAGTTGGCGCGACAGCGAGCGGTAGGCTTCGAGGGCGATGTCGTCGAGGCCGCAGCGTTCGGCGAGGTGCGCGAGGCGCGAGAGGTTGGTGCGGTGGTGCGGGTCGATCTCGCGCGCCGCGGCGTAGTCGTCGAGCGCGGCTTCGAACTCGCGTTCGATTTCGAGCGCGCGGCCGCGCAGGTAGTGGAACTCCGCGCTGCTGGCGAACTCCGAGGGAGCGCTCTTGAGCGCCTCGCGCACCGCGGCTGCGCCGGCTTCGGCGTCGCCCTTGGAGAGCGCGATCTCGAGCTGCGCGTCGAGCCACAGGCCGCGCGGTTTGGGTTCTGCCGGGTACTGCTGGGTCAGGCGTGCGAAGATCGGGGCGGCCTCCGAACACTGGCCGAGCGACATCAGCGCGCCGCCGCGCGTGAAGGCCGACACCACGTCGTTCTGCTCGTAGGAGGCGAGCGCCTGCGCGGCTTGCTCGTACCGTCCGATCATCCACAGGCCCAGGCCGCGTCGCCGGCCTTCGTCACCGGCTGTGCCCAGGGACTCGACGCTGCGCGTGAAGCTCTCGAGGTCGCGGCGCGTGCGGAACACTTCCGTGCGTGCGATCGCGAGCGTCGTGAAGTTCGGGATCGGGGCCGTGCGCAGGTCGAAGGCGGCTTCGGGCGCCGTGGCGTCGGTCGTCGCGTCGAGGGCGGACGGGCTGGTGGTCATCGCTGGGGCCAAAGAGGGGGCAAAGAGTAGGGCGGAGCGGGCAGGCGCGGCCCAGGGAGGGTCAACGCAAGCGGGGGAGGATATCGGTTGGCGCGCGCAGGCGTCAACTTGCGAACCCCGGCGGGCCGCGGACGAGCACGTACAGTGGCGGGCATGGCAGCCTGCATCTTCTGTCGGATCGCCCGGGGCGAGGCCCCGGCCCGGGTGGTGCACGACGGCGAGCGCGTCCTCGCCTTCCACGACATCCGGCCCCTCGCGCCGACCCACCTGCTCGTCACCCCACGCGAGCACGTCGCGTCGCTGTGGGAGCTCGACGATCCCCAACTCGCCGGCGAGTTGCTGAGCGTCGCCGCGCGGGTGGCGCGCGAGGCCGGACTCGAGCGTGGCTTTCGCGTGATCACCAACGCACGTGAGCACGGCGGACAGGAAGTCGATCATCTGCACTTGCACGTGCTCGGCGGCCGACGGCTGGGCGCCATGTTGCCGCGTTTGTTCTGAGCCGTCGCCGCAAGCTGCGGCCGCGCAATCGCTTCGCGCGATCGTGCGCACGATGCTGGAACTGGGCGCGCGGTTGTGCTGAAACCTCGCTGCGCCGTGGATCGCCGCGCTGAGTGCTCGTGTGGAGACGAGCGCCGCCGGCGAACAGCGCGTGTGAGGAAGATCGTCGATGGACAAGCTGGTCATTCAGGGCGGCCGACCGCTGCGCGGCTCGGTCAAGGTCGCGGGTTCGAAGAACGCGGTGCTTCCGGTGCTGGCGGCCTCGCTGCTCACCGACGAACCGCTCGTGATTCCGAACGCGCCGCGCGTGGCCGACGTGCGCTCCATGCTCAAGGTGCTCGAGAGCCTGGGTTCGCGCGTGGTGCAGCACTCCGACGGCGCCATCGAAGTCTGCTCTGCCTCGGTTCCGCGCAGCGAGGCGACCTGGGAGCACGTGCGCCGCATGCGCGGCTCCGTCACCGTTCTCGGCCCGCTGCTGGCGCGCATGCACCGCGCCTGCGTCAGCCTCCCGGGCGGCTGCGTGATCGGCGTGCGCCCGATCGACCTGCACATGAAGGGCATGCGCGCGCTCGGCGCGAAGGTCGACCTCGACGGCGGCGACGTGCGCGCCGAGGCCTTCAGCGGTCTGGTGGGCAGCGAGATGTACCTGGGCGGCGCGCAGGGGCCGACCGTGCTGGGCACCGCCAACGTGATGATGGCTGCGACGCTGGCCAAGGGCCGCACCGTGATCCACGGCGCCGCGTGCGAACCGGAGGTCGTCGACCTGGGCGACTGCCTGATCAAGATGGGCGCGAAGATCCACGGCTTGGGCTCGCCGCGCATCGAAATCGAAGGCGTGAAGCGCCTGCACGGCGCCGAGCACGCGGTGATCCCCGACCGCATCGAGGCGGGCACGTTCGTGATCGCGGGCGCCTTGACGGGCGGCGCGGTGCGCGTCGAGAACTGCCGCCCCGACCATCTGATGATCCTCCTCGAGCGCCTGAGCGAAGCTGGCCTCGCCTACGACCATGGCGAGGACTGGATCGCGACGGTGCCCTACGACACCCGCGCCTACGGCCCGCGCCCGACCGATGTCACGACGCTGCCGTACCCGGCCTTCCCGACCGACCTGCAGGCGCAGTGGATGGCGCTCATGACCACGGCGCGCGGCATGAGCTTGATCAGCGAGACGATCTTCCCCGACCGCTACATGCACGTGGCGGAGTTGATGCGCATGGGTGCGAACATCCGCCGCCAGGGCGCCTCCGCCATCGTCATGGGGCCGGCCCAGTTGACCGGCGCGCAAGTCATGGCGTCGGACCTGCGTGCATCCGCGGCGCTGGTGCTCGCGGGCCTGGTCGCGCGCGGCCAGACCGAGGTGCACCGCGTGTACCACATCGACCGCGGCTACGAGCGCATCGAGGAGCGCCTGAAGGAGATCGGCGCTTCGATCGTGCGTGTCGACGAGAACGTCTCGATCGACACCAGCGAGCCCGACGAGGAACCGGCGAGTTCCGCGCCGCTGCGCGACAAGGTGATCGTGCCGGCGACGCCGCTTCCCAGCGGCGCGTGAGTCGGGCTCTCGACGAGCGGCTCGGAGCGTCGCTCGGATAGGCTTGCGGGGCCCATGGAGAACCGCGCCGAGTCCGACGATCCGTTTCGACCGCCGCAGTCCGGTCCCGAGCCGCAGCCCGAGCTCCGTCGCGAGCCCGGCGCGCCGCTCGAGTGGGATCCGCTGGAGGTCTACACGTTTGCGTGGAACGCGCTGCGCGCGCATCCGCTGACCGTGGTCGCGTTCCTGCTGGCGATGATCGTCCAGTTCTCGGTGTCGTTGGCGATGGAGATCGTCGCGCTGGCCTTGGAGATCGACATTCAGACTCCGTTCACGAGCAACTGGTACACGTTCCAGGGCGTGAACTACGTGCTCGCGCTGCCGCTCGCGGCGTACGTGAACTTGGGCATGGCGCGCTTCGCCCTCGAACTGTGCCGCGGCCGACGTCCGGGCGTCGAACGCATGTTCGCGACCGAGGGCTACCTCACGTCCCTGCTGGCGTCGCTGTTGGCGCAGGTCGCCGTGCCCGTCCTGTTCGCGGTCCTCGCGGGGCTCACCGTCGGCCCGGGAGCTGCGCTCTACTTCGCCACGGACGGCGACCCCTTGAGTTGGCTTGTCATCGGCGTCGGTGTCCTGGTGTGGCTTGCGGGCGTTGTCTACGGGAGCGTGCGGATCCTGTGGTGGATGTCCGCCATCGCCTACGGCGAGCGCGACGCACTCCGCGCCTTTCGCGTCGCCATCGAACGCAGCTCCGGTCAGTTCTGGCCGATGCTCGCGGTGTTGCTGGCCATGATCCCGCTCATGCTGATCGCGCTCTTCCTGGGGCTGTGCCCGGGGCTGTTCGTCGGAATGCTGGCCACGGTGCCCGCCGCTGTCGCGCTGTACACCACGGCGGCGATGGGTGGGTTCTTGGCGCGTTCCGGGGAACGTCCGGTGCTGGCGACGCGCGAGTAGTCGCCGCCAGGCGCCGGGCCAAATTGTCTGGCCCGCGCGCGCCGCGGGCCGTGCCCGAGTAACCTGCGCGCTTCACGACCATGTTCGAATCGCTCACCCAACGCCTGTCCGGCGCGTTCACCTTCCTCCGCGGCCAGGCGGAACTCCGTCCCGAGAACATCGAGGAAGGGCTGCGCGCCGTGCGCGCGGCGCTGCTCGAAGCCGACGTCCACTTCAAGGTCGCCGCGGACTTCACCGAACGCGTGCGCGAGCGCGTGCTCGGCGCGAAGGTGATCAAGGGCGTCGAGGCCTCGCAGCAGTTCATCCACGCCTGCCACGAAGAACTCGTGGCCTTGATGGGCCCCGAGGACGGCCAGCTCGAATTCGCCAAGCAGCCGCCGACGATCGTGCTCATGGCGGGTTTGCAGGGCGCGGGCAAGACCACCACGTGCGCCAAGCTCGCCAAGCACTTCGTCGAGAAGCACAAGCGCCGTCCGCTGCTCGTGGCTGCCGACGTCAAGCGGCCCGCCGCGGTGGAGCAACTCAAGGTGCTCGGCGCGAAGATCGGCGTGGCCGTGTTCCACGCCGAGGGCCACGCGGCGCCGGAGGTGTGTGCGCGGGGCGTCGCGCACGCACGCCAGAACGGCTTCGACCTCGTGATCCTCGACACCGCCGGCCGACTGCACGTCGACGACGAGATGATGGCCGAGGTTGCCGAGGTCGCGCGCCGCACGCAGCCGCACAACCAGATCCTGGTCGTCGACGCGATGACCGGTCAGGACGCCGTGCGCTCCGCGCAGGCCTTCCACGAGAAGCTGGCGCTCACGGGTCTGATCCTCACCAAGCTCGACGGCGACGCGCGCGGCGGCGCGGCGCTCTCGATCAAGTCGATCGTCGGCCGCCCGATCCTGTTCGCCGGCATGGGCGAGAAGATCGACGACCTCGACGCCTTCCATCCCAAGCGCATGGCCGGCCGCATCCTCGGCATGGGCGACGTCGTGGGGCTGGTGGAGTCGGCGGCCTCCAAGATCAGCGAAGAGGAGGCTCAGGCCTCGTTCGAGAAGATGGTCCTGGGCGATTTCACGCTCGAGGACATGCTCGCCCAGCTGCGCATGATCAAGCGCCTGGGGCCGATGAAGAAGGTGCTCTCGATGATGCCCGGGATGGGCCAGCTGGGGGACCTCGACAAGCTCGTCGACGACAAGCGTTTCGCGCGCATGGAAGCGCTGTTCACCTCGATGACGCCGCGCGAGCGCCTGCGTCCCGAGATGATCGACATGTCGCGGCGGCGGCGCATCGCCCGCGGGGCCGGCCAGGATCCCAACGCCGTGGGTGAGCTGCTCAAGGCCCACCAGGGCATGAAGCGCATGATGAAGGAGCTCAACAAGCTCGGGCTCGGGGCCCAGTTGGGCGCGAAGCAGAAGCAGGACACCCTGCGCTCGATGTCGCCCTCGGGCGAACTCGCGGCCGGCCCCGGCGGCGGCGGCTTGTTCGGCGGAATGGGGGGCCTGGGTGGGCTCGGCGGCCTGGGCGGCCTGTTCGGCGGCGGCCCGCGCGGCGGTGGAATGCCCGGCCTCGGTGGAGGTCTCGGCGGAGGCCTCGGTGGCCCGGGCGGCATGCCCGGCCTCGGCGGGGGCGGCGCCCCGGGCCGTCCGATGGGGAGCTCACCGACGCGCCAGAGCGGCTCGAAACGCAAGAAGGACCAGCAGCGCAAGAAGCGCAAGTGATGCGGCGGGGCCCGAGTCCGCGGCGAGCACGCGCCCGGGCCTGGCCTGACGCGCTCGCGGATCGGTGCTTGTTGGCCGCGTGCTGCGTCATTATGCTCTCCGCCCTTTCGCAGCGTCCGACGAGCCCGCCGGGCGCGGCTCGCGTGCGTCCCGACCAACGCGACCAATAGTCCAGAGCCCGGCCGCGAGCTCACTCCCTCCACCCGTCCATCCATGTCCGTCGTCATCCGTCTCAAGCGCGAAGGCCGCAAGAACCTCCCCTCGTACCGCATCTCCGTCGCCGACCCGCGCGCCCCGCGCGACGGCGCCGTGATCGAGAAGCTCGGCTTCTACGATCCGCGCGCCAGCTCGGCGGAACGCGAAACGCAGTTCAACAAGGAGCGCGCGGAGTACTGGATCGGGCAAGGCGCGCGCCTGAGCCCGACCGTTCGCACGCTGCTGCGCGACGCGGGCGTGACCACCTTCCGCCCCAAGCCTGAGCACGACCGCTCGGGTCGCAAGGCCAAGACCGCGACCAAGGCGCGTCGCGAGAGCGCCAAGGCCGCACGCGTCGCCGCGAAGGCTGCGCGTCCCAAGCGCCGCCGTCAGCCCAAGAAGGACGAGAAGGCGAAGAAGTAGCGCCGGCGGCGTCGAAGTGCCGCGGCGTGCACCGCGGACGCTCGACGCAGCTCTCGAGTTGCTTGTCGCGTCGCGCGCGCCCAGCCGCGCGGCGCCGAACCCCTCGGTGCGTCCCGAGGGCGTTCGGAACGGCCCGCGAACGCAAGCGTGCGCGTCTGCGGTTGGCGCAGCGCCTCGCGTCGCCGTTCGCGGCCCGGGCTGTTCCTCAGTGTTTGCGCGCGCTTTCGGGCGCGCTCCCCGACCCTCAGCACCGCTGACCTCGAGATCGCTTCCGCGTGGCCAAGAAGTCCGACATCGCCTCCAAGCTGCTCGCCAAGGTCGAGCCCCAGTACCCGCTCCCCGAGACGCTGCCCGACGCCAGTCTGGTGCAGCAGGGCCTGTACTTCGCGCTGCGGCGCAAGCTCCCAGCCGACGCTTCCAAAGCCGCGCTGCGCAAGCTGATCGATTCCTACGCGGATTGGAACGAGCTGCGCATCGCGCAGGCGCAGGAGATCAACGGGGTGCTGCAACTGGGCCCCAAGGGCGTCGCCGTTGCGCGCGAGGTGCGCGAGTACCTCCAGGAAGTGTTCCAGCGCAGCCACGGCATGTCGCTGGAGTTCCTGCGCGACGATCCGCAGTCGACCCAGCGCTTCGTCTCGATCCTGCCGTACATCGGCATGGCGATGGCGCACCACCTGCTCTACATCGCCGGCAACGGCGAACTGCCCGTCACGCCGCCGTTGGTGCGCGTGCTCGATCGACTCGGCCTGGTCTCGCGCACGGCCTCGATCAAGAAGGCTCGGGCGTCGATCGAACCGCTGATCCCCGACGGCAAGGAACTCGAGTTCGCCTACAAGTTCGGCGAGGTCGCCAGCCGTTGGTGCGACGCGCGCAAGCCTTCCTGCCACCAGTGCGTGCTGGTCGACGACTGCAAGTTCGGCAAGAAGGCCTACCGCGACTGGAAGGTCCAGCAAGAGCGCATGGAGCAGCAGCGCGCACGCGAAGCTGCCCGTCTGGCGGTGCTCGCGAAGAAGGAAGAGGAGCGCCTGCGCAAGGAAGCTGAGAAGCAGCGCAAGAAGGCCGAGTTCGAGGCCGCGCGGCGCGCCAAGGACGCCGAGCGCTTGGCCGCCATCGCGGCGCGCAAGCAGGCTGCCGAAGACGAGCGGCTCGCCAAGGAGCAGGCGCGGATCGATGCCCAGCGTAAGCGCGAGGCGGAAGCCGCGCGCAAGAAGGCCGAGGAGGCTGCGCGCAAGCAGGCCGCGGCCAAGAAGAAGATCGAGGAGCAGAAGAAGGCGGCGGTCGCCAAGAAGAAGGCGGACGCCGCTGCTGCGGCGGCCAAGAAGAAGGCCGCGGCGGACAAGAAGTCTGCGCCCAAGAAGAAGGCGCCGACGAAGAAGCCCTGAGCGGAGCGCGACGGCGTGGCGACATCCGGGCGCGACAGTGGGGCGACACACGGGCGCGACAGCGCGGCGACACACGGGCGCGATAGTGGGGCGACCGACGAACTCGAGCGCATCGTGCTCGCCTCCGCGTCGCCGCGCCGACGCCAGCTGCTCGCGGACGTCGGCCTGCGCTTCAGTGTGCGCCCGGCGGACGTGGACGAGGACCTCGCCGCGTTCGCGGAGCCGTCCGACGCAGCGCTAGAACTGGCGTGCCGCAAGGCGCGTGCGGGCGCGCAGCGCCTGGGCGGCGCGGCGTCGGGGCGCTGGATCGTCGGCGCCGACACGATCGTCGCCGTGCCCGACGGCGCGTCCTGGCGGCTGCTCGGCAAGCCGGCCGACTCCGCGGAGGCCAACGCCATGCTCGAAGCGCTTTCGCGAGCGCGCCACCAGGTGGTCACCGGCGTGTGCGTGCTGCGCGGGGCCGACTCCCTGGAGTTCGCGGCGAGCGAGCGCACGTGGGTCACCATGCGCGCCATCGCGCCGGCGGAGCGCTCGGCGTACGTGGCGAGCGGCGAGTGGCGCGACAAGGCCGGCGGCTACGCGATCCAGGAAAACGCCGACCGATTCGTGACCGCGCTCGAGGAGGGCGGCTTCGACAACGTGGTCGGGCTGCCCGTGAACCTGACGCTGGAGTTGCTGCGCCGAGCCGGAGCGCTCGACCGCTCGCGCCCCCTCACGTGACGCCCACTGACGTCACAGGGCGGCGGAGCCGATCCTTGCTGCCGCACCAGCCTCCCGCTACCCTTTTCGGCCCTCGTTCCCGTTCGAACGAGCGCCCTCGCTCCTGACTCTCTGATCCCCAATGCCGCCGACCAAGACCGGCGAGCACCCTTTTCCGATGAAGTCCGACATCCACCCCAAGTACTTCGACTGCAAGGTGCACTGCGGCTGCGGCAACACGTTCCAGACGCGCGCCACGGTCAAGGAACTGCGCGTTGAAATCTGCAACGTGTGCCACCCGTTCTACACGGGCAAGCAGAAGTTCGTCGACGCCGCCGGCCGCATCGACAGCTTCATGCGCCGCTACGGCAAGAAGACTGCGGAAAAGGCCTGAGAGTCGTAAGGGCGCCGCGGCGGGTCGGAACGCTCCGGCCCGGCGGCGCCGCATCTGCGCGCCGACGACCGCCGCATGGCCCTCGCTGAAGCACTGCTGCGCAAGCTGCGCGAGTCGCGCACGAAGTACGAGGCGTTGACCGAGGAGATCTCCGCGCAGGCCCAGGCGGGCGCGGGGAAGAAGCTGCCCCAGCTGATGCGCGAGCGTGGGGCGCTCCAGAAGCAGGTGGAGCTGATCGACAAGCTCGAGGACATCGAGCGGCGGCGCGCGGACGCGTCGGCGCTGCTCTCCGATCCCGAGTTTTCCGCGCTCGCCAAGGATGAACTCGCGAGCCTCGACGGCGAGTCGCTGGCGCTCGAGCGCAACGTACTCGACGCGCTGACCGCGGAACCCGACGACGAGCGGCGCAAAGTGATCATCGAGATCCGCGCCGGCACCGGCGGCGACGAGGCGTCGTTGTTCGTCGCGGACCTGTTCCGGATCTACGAGCACTACTTCACGGCGCAGGGCTGGAAGCACGAGATCTTCGAGGCTTCGAGCTCCGAGGTCGGCGGCTTTCGCGATCTGGTGCTCGCTGTCGAAGGCGACGGCGTGTGGCGCAAGCTCAAGTTCGAGTCCGGCGGCCACCGTGTGCAGCGTGTGCCCGAGACGGAGTCGCAGGGGCGCATCCACACCTCCGCGGCCACCGTCGCGGTGCTGCCCGAGGCGGAAGAGGTCGACCTCGAGATCAATCCCTCCGACCTGCGCATCGAGACCATGCGCGCGGGCGGGGCCGGCGGACAGCACGTCAACAAGACCGAGTCCGCCGTGCGCATCACGCACATCCCGACGGGCACCGTTGCGATTTGCATGGACAACAAGTCGCAACACAAGAACCGAGCGAGCGCGCTGCGCGTTCTACGCTCGCGCCTGTTCGAGGCCGAGCGCGAGCGGCAACACGCCGAACGCGCGGCCATGCGCAAGAGCCAGGTGGGCAGCGGCGACCGCAATTCGCGCGTGCGCACCTACAACTGGCCGCAAAACCGTGTCACCGACCACCGGGCCAACGAGAACTACTCCCTGGAGCAAGTGCTCGCCGGTAAGCTCTCTGCCGTGCATGAGGCTCTGCTCGCGCTGGAACGCGAGGAGCGGCTCAGCCAGCTCTGAAGGTGCGCTGGCCGGGCTTGTGTTGTGCAACCCGACTTTGACCGGTGGATAGGGCCCCAGCGCGCCGCGCTGCCCGCTCGTCCGCCCAAACGCCCGAGATCCTCCCCCAAGCCCCTCGATGTCGAACGCCAACGAATCGGAGTTCCACGAACTCGAACCTCTGGAAGAGTTGCACGAGCTCGAGCCGTTGCCGGAGAGCGCGCCCGCTGCTGCGGGCGCTGGCGTCGGGGCCGCTGCCGTTTCGTCCGCACCCGCTTCGGCCGCAGCCGCGGCCGGCGGCGGCGAGCAGACCCCGCTGATGATCCAAAAGGCCGGCCTGGCGTTGACCTTCGCAGCGCTCCTGCCGTGGCTCGTTCCCGAGGGTTTCGAGTTGGTGCGCATGGGCGCCAAGGTCGTGATCCTGCTCGGCGGCTGGTTCCTCTACTGCGGCATCGAGCACGCCAGTGGCGGCAAGACGCCGCTCGACGCGCTGGGCAAGGCGCACAAGCTGGCCCTTCCGTCGCTCGGCTATCTGCTGATGCTGGTCGGGGTGTTCCTGACCCTGCTCGCCAAGCCGTTCGACGAGAAGGGCGGCCTGCCGTGGCAGGGCATGATCGAGGCTTCCGCGCTCGCGGTCGGCGTCATCGCCTGGTGCCAAGTGCACGGGTACGTGCGCACCGGAAAGTTCAATCCGATGATCGCGCTCGTGCTTCCGATGTACGGTCTCGCCGCGTTGATCAACGTCGTGGTCGCGCTTGGCCTCGACGTCCCCGGCCTGGCGAAGGCCCTCGCCATCCTCGGTTCGCTCGGCGTGGCCGGCGCCGGTGCGTTCGGCGGCTACACGATGTTCCTCGGCATCAAGGCGGCCAAGGCCCACGGCGAGGCCATGAAGCGCGCCGCGGTGGAAGCTCGCGCGCAGGAACGCCGGCGCAAGCGCGGCGAAGCCTGAGCGCGACCCGCACGACGTCGGACTCGCTTGTCGTCACCTGCTGACGCGCCGCGCACAGCGGGCGAAATGCTCGCCCGCGCGCGCGAGTTTCTCACGCGCAAGGCCACGGACGCGCCGCGTCTCGAGGCGGAGTTGCTCGTCGCCCACTCGCTCGGGTTGGATCGCCTGCAGTTGTTCCTGCAGCTCGACCGACCCATCACGGCGGTGGAACTCGCCAAGGCGCGCGAACTGTTGCTGCGCCGTGGCAAGCACGAACCCGTGGCCTACATCACGGGACGGCGCGAGTTCTACGGCCGCAGTTTTGCGGTGGGGCGCGGGGTGCTCGTGCCGCGGCCCGAAACCGAGCTGATCGTCGACCTGGCGCGCAGTCTGCATGCGCAGTCCCCGCGCGCCAGCGTGCTCGACATCGGCGCGGGCAGCGGTTGTCTCGCGATCACCTTGGCCCTCGAGTTGAGCGCGCCGCGCGTCGTCGCTGTCGACATCAGTCCGGCGGCGCTGACGGTCGCGCGCTCCAACGCCGCAGCGCTCGCAGCGCAGGTCGAGTTCCTCCTGGGCGACGGCCCCGAGGCGCTCGGCGCCGCGGAACCGTTCGAACTGCTCGTCTCCAATCCGCCGTACATCGACCCCAGCGAGGCGGCGTCGCTGGCGCCGGACGTGCGCGACTGGGAGCCGTCCGAGGCGCTCTTCACGCCGGCCGGAGATCCGGACCACTGGCTCGTGCGGCTCAACCGCGCCGCGGCGGAGCGCCTGAGCGCGGATGGTGTCGCGCTGATCGAACTCGGCCACCAGCAGGCGCCGCGCGCGCTCGAATTGGCCCTGGCCGCAGGGCTTCGCGCGCGCACGCACCGCGACTACGGCGGTGTCGAACGCGTGCTCGAGTTGCGGCGCGCCTGAGCGGGCGCTCAGGTCAGCGCCAGGCGCGAGCGCACCAGCGCGTCGAGCGTCGCGCGGTCGGAGTCCGACATGTCGTGGAAGAACACCGCAATCTCCCAGTGCGAGAGTTGCGGGCTGATCTTCTCGCAGCGGACCACGGCGCCCTGCCCGCGCAGTCTGCGACCGGGCCCCGCCGCAGCGGCGTCGAGCTCCACGCCCAGCACCGTCATCAGCGGCACAGAGCGGTCGAGGTAGAAGCAGATTCCCGCGCGGCTGATGTCGCGCACGCGCGCCTGGTGCAGGGCGCCGCCCAGCGACACGGCGACGGGAACGTCGGCGTTCGCGCGCGGCCAGCGGCGACGTTCCGCGCCCGACTTCTCCTTGGCGTGCGACGACTTGTCCTGCGGCGACGGGCTCGTGCTCATGGCGTTCATCCTAGCGCCGGGAGCGCGGCCGTCCACGCGCGTAGACGCGGGCGCGCGTGCGGCGTACGCTCGCGTTTTTCGGCCTCCAATTGGCCTTCAACCGCGGGAGCTTCGCGCGCATGTCCAGCTACAACAAAGTGATCTTGATGGGCAACCTCACTCGCAAGCCGGAACTGCGTTTCACCGGCGGCGGGATGGCGATCTGCAAGTTCGGGCTCGCGATCAATCGGCGCTTCAAGGACCAGAGCGGCGAGTGGAAGGAAGAGCCCACGTTCGTCGACGTCACGATCTTCGGCAAACGAGGCGAGGCCTTCGCGAAGTACCACGACAAGGGCAAGCCGGCGTTCATCGAAGGCTCGCTGCGCTACGACACGTGGGACGACAAGCAGAGCGGAGAGAAGCGCTCGAAGTTGTACGTGGTCGGCGACGAGTGGCAGTTCGTGGGCGGCGGCGGCGGACCGCGCGGCATGGCTGCCGAGGACGGTGGCGACGAGGGCGCGGGTGCGGGCGGCTTCGGTGGCGCGCCTGAACGTTCCGGCGGTTACTCGAGTGGCGGTCAGGGTGGCGGGGGGCAGGGTGGCGGCTACGGCGGCGGCGCCTACGGCGATGGCGGCGGCGGTTCACGCGGCGGCGGCGCGCCCGCGCCGATGGACATCGACGACACGCCGTTCTAGCGGATTGCGAGCGCGATGCGGCTGACCGTGCAGTTGTTCGCGGCGTTGCGCGAACGCGCCGGCGTGGCGCGCTTGGAGTTGCACGACCTGCCGGACGCTCTCGATGTCGCCGCGCTCAAACTCGAACTCGAGCGCCGGCGTCCGCAACTCGGCGCGTTGCAGCACGTGCGCGGCGTGCTCGGCACCAGCTACGTGCGCGACGACACCGCGCTTCACGACGGCGACGTCGTGAGCCTGTTGCCGCCTGTTTCCGGCGGCGCGCATGCGGACGACGCGAACTACGCGCGCGGCGTGTTCGAACTCAGCGCCGCAGCGCTCGACGCCGCCGGCGCGGCGCAGCGAGTGTTGGCGCCCAGCTGCGGCGCCGTGTGTTCGTTCGTCGGGACCACGCGCGAACACAGCCGCGGGCAGCGGGTGCTGCGTTTGGAGTACGAGGCCTTCGAGGCGATGACCGGGCCAGAAATGGCGCGCATCTTCGCCCGCTGCCGCGAAACGCTCGAGGCCGACGACGACGCACGCGCCCTGCGCATGCTGTGCCAGCATCGCACCGGCGTGGTCGGAGTGGGCGAGCCGAGTGTGGTGATCGCAGTCGCCAGCCCGCATCGCGACCTCGCTTTTCGAGCCTGCCGCTTCCTGATCGACGAGCTGAAGGCCTCGCTCCCGATTTGGAAGAAGGAGGTCTACGCAAACGGCGAACATTGGGTGGGCGAACGCTCGTGAGGGGCGTGCGCTCCGCTTGAGCGACGAACAAGCCGGACGTTTTGAGGTCCCGCCGGGGCCCGCTAAGCTCCCCGCCGATCATGGCTTCCCCCAAGCAAGTGTCCTGGCAGGCGAGCGTTCCCGAACGCGAAGAACTCGAAGTTGACGTGCTGGTCGTCGGCGCCGGCCCCGCCGGACTGGCCTGCGCGATCGAACTCAAACGCCAACTGCAGCAGAAGGGGCTCGGCGACAAGTCGATCCTCGTGCTGGAAAAGGCCGAGGAAGTGGGCCACCACATCCTCTCGGGCGCCGTGATGGATCCGCGCGGCATCGCCGAGCTGTTTCCCGATTGGCGCGAGAAGGGTTGCCCGGTCGAGAGCGAGGTCAAATTCGATTGCCTCGACGTGCTGTGGCCCAGCGGCAAGCGCACGCGCCTCACCGGCGTGCTCACGCCGCCGCCGCTCCACAACCACGGCAACTACATCATCAGCCTCTACAAGGTGGTGTGCTGGCTCAAGGAGCAGGCGGAGGCGCTGGGAATCGACGTGTACCCGGGATTCGCCGGTGCGGAGATCCTGTTCGACGGCACGCGCGTGGTCGGCGTGCAAACGCGCGACGCGGGCATCGACAAGCACCTGCAGCCCAAGGCGAACTTCCAGCCGGGCATGAACATCAAGGCGGGTGTCACCGTGTTTGCCGAAGGCACGCGCGGGCACCTCGCCAAACACTTGATCGCTCGGCTCGGCCTCGGCAGCGCGGAGAATCCGCAGACCTGGGGCACGGGCGTCAAGGAGATCTGGGAGGTCCCGCCCGAGCGCGGCGCCGCGCTGCTGGGCCACGTGATCCACACCTTGGGCGCGCCGATCGGCCTCGACGGATACGGCGGCGGCTGGATCTACGGACAAAAGGACAATCGCCTCTCGATCGGTTTCGTGATCGGCCTGAACCATCACGACGCCAAGCTCGATCCGCACGCACTGTTCGTGCAGTGGAAGCAGCATCCCGCCGTCGCGGCGTTGCTCGAGGGCGGCAAGCTCGTGCGCTACGGCGCGAAGACGATCCCCTACGGCGGGTATTTCGCGATGCCCAAGCTGCAAGGCGACGGCTTCTGCATCGTCGGCGACTCCGCGGGCTTCCTGAACTCCGCTCGGCTCAAGGGCGTGCACTTGGCGATCAAGTCGGGCCTGCTCGCCGCGAACGCGATCGCGGGAGCGCTGGAGAAGAACGACACCTCCGCAACAGCTCTGGGGCGCTACACCGAGTTGTTCGAGGCTTCGTGGGCCAAGGAAGAGCTGTGGAAGGTGCGCAACTTCCACCAAGCCTTCGACTCAGGCTTCTTCGGCGGCGTGATCGACGTCGCGATCCAGCAGATCACCGGTGGACGCGGCCTCTCTGCGCGCCGCACCAGCCATCGCGACCACGAGTCGACGCGGCCCGTGTCGCAGTCGCGGATGCACAAGCCCAAGTACAACGACACGAACTCGCTCGACAAGCTGACCGACGTGTATTGGTCGGGCGCGATCCACGACGAAGACCAGCCGCCGCACCTGGTGGTGACGGATCCTTCGATCTGCGTCGAGCGTTGCACGACCGAGTACGGCAATCCCTGCCAACACTTCTGTCCCGCTGCGGTCTACGAGTGGCCCACGGGCCATCCGGTCAACGGCGACCGCAAGGCGGGCCCGGTGATCAACGCTTCGAACTGCGTGCACTGCAAGACGTGCGACATCGCCGATCCCTATCAGGTGATCGAGTGGGTGGCGCCCGAGGCCGGCGGCGGCCCCAAATACATCGACATGTGACCCCTTGAGCGCGGGCTCGACGCACGCGCTGTTCCTCCTCCATGAAGTGTGTCGCCAAGGACCTCGCGTCCGTCCCGTCCAAGCTCCAACTGCTGGTCGCCTTCGCTTTTGCCGGAGGCGAAACGCTGCTCCCCAAGGGCGTGAAGCTCTCGGCGGATTTCAGCGCTTCCTTCAAGGGTGAATTCCGCGAGATCAAGCACACGGATGCGGCCTCCGGGCCGTGCGCTCGTGTGTTGTTGATCGGACTTGGGAAGCAAGCCGAATTCGACGCGGAGCGTATGCGCCGCGTCGCGGCCCTCGCCGTGCAACGCGCGGAGGCCCTCGACGCCGCACGCATCGCAGTCTGGTGCCCCAAGGCCGTGAGCGCAGCAGCAGGTGGCGCCCGCGCCGGCGGGACCGCGATGGCGGAAGGCGCTTGGCTCGGCGGTTACCGCTTCCAGGAACACAAGAGCAAGCCCAAACGCGGCAAGCTCGAGAGCGTCGAGTTGCACGGCGACGGCGCGGACTTCGCCGCGGGAGTCGAGCGCGGGCTCGCGTACGCGCGCGCCAATGCCTTCGCGCGCGACTTGCAGAACCAACCCGCCAACTTCATGCGGCCGCGCGACATGGCGGCGGCAGCGCAGAAGCTCGCGCGCGGTTCGAGCGGCGTGCGCTGCAAGGTGCTCGGTCCGGACGCTCTCGAGAAGCTCGGCATGGGCGCGCTGCTCGGGGTCGCCGCGGGTTCCGCGGAGCCCGCGCAGTTGATCCACCTCACCTACACGCCCAAGGGCCGCGCGCGCGGGCGCGTCGCGCTGGTGGGCAAGGGCCTGACCTTCGACACCGGCGGCATCTCGATCAAGCCGGCGGGGAAGATGTGGGACATGAAGTACGACATGTCCGGCGGCGCGGCGGTGCTCGGCGTGTTCCACGCCCTCGCGGAGTTGGGTTGCCCGTTCGAGGTGCACGGCGTCGTGCCGGCGAGCGAAAACATGCCCGACGGCAAGGCCGTGAAGCCGGGCGACCTGGTGCGTGCGATGAACGGCACGACCATCGAAGTGCTCAATACGGACGCCGAAGGCCGCTTGATCCTGTGCGACGCGCTCTCGTACGTCGTCGAGAAGGTCAAGCCGGATGCGATCGTGGACCTCGCCACGCTCACCGGCGCGGTCGTCATCGCCCTGGGCCACGAGTACAGCGGCGTCATGACGCGTTCGGAGCGGCTGCGCGACGAACTGCTCGCAGCGGGCGAAGCGGTAGGCGAGAAGCTTTGGCCGCTGCCGCTCGCCGACCACCACCGCGACCTGATGAAGGGCGAGGTCGGCGACCTCAAGAACATCGCGCTCGGTGATCCCGGTGCGGGCGCGAGCCAGGGGGCCGCGTTCCTTTCGTACTTCGTCGAAGGCGTCGAGTGGGCGCACCTCGACATCGCCGGCACCGCCTGGGGTTCGATGAACCGCGACTATGTCGGCGGCAGTCTCGGCTCCGGCGTCGGCGTGCGCCTGCTCCTGCGCTGGCTCGAGACGCGCGACGGCTAACCTCGGGGCGCGGAGCTTGGGTGGGGAAGGGGGGACTCGAACCCCCACGCCCTTGCGGGCTGCGGATTTTAAGTCCGCTGCGTCTGCCGGTTTCGCCACTCCCCCGGCTGTGCGGTCGCTTGGCGACGAGGCGTCGTCGGCGACCGAGCTACTCGAAATGTACAGGGAAAAGCTGCGGATTCGCGCATGCTTTGGCGTCTTTGGCCGCCGCGCGGGTTCCGCCGTTCCGGAGTGCGCCACGCTGTTGCGCTCGTGGTTGCGCGCGAACCTGCGCTCCGTCTCGCTCCGCCCCGCTTTCCTTCCCGCGGATCTTCCCATGCAACTCGCTTCCGTTTCCGTGCTCGCCGAACTCTTCGGCGCGGCGTTCCTCCGCTGTGTTGCGCCGTCGGGCGCGTTACTCGGCCTGTGCCTCGCGCTTCCGGCGCGCAGCACTCCGCTTGTGCTCGAACCCACGCACCGGTCGGTCTCAGCTGCAGCGGATGAGTACGCGCCGCTGCGTGCGGCCATGACTCGTGAGCTCGAGGAGTACGCGCAGTGGTGCGGCTCCGTGAAGCTGGCGGCGGACCGCGACGGTGCGTTGCGCGCCATCCTGCGCTTCGACGCCGAACACGAAGGCGCGCGGCGCGGGCTCAAGCACACACGGCAGCGGGACGGGACTTGGGCCCCGCCGGCAAAGCCTGCGGAGTCGAAGAACGCCAACAAGAACTTCGAGGCGCAGTCGCGCGAGCGCCGCGAGAAGCTCGCGACAGGCTTGCTCGAACGCGCGAGCCCGCTGCTCGCATCGCCTTCGCTCGACGCTCCTGCTCGTCGCAAGCTGTGCGAGGAACTGGTGGCCGACGTGCTGGCGATCGAGCCGGAGCACGTGGCCGGACGTGCGCTCGGCGGCGAGGCGCGCCGCGGCGACGCATGGGTGCTGCGCGAGACGGCTGCGTCCGACGCTTGGCGCGCCAAGTCCAAGGCTGCGGTGCAAGAAGTGATCGCTGCCGTGCCGGATCCGGCGCCGATCGCCTTGCGACCGAACGAAGAAAGACTCGGCGTCGCGTGGACACACGCCGTGGCGACGCCGCGCGTGCGGGTGCTCACGACGGGCGGCGTCGAAGAGGCGCGCAAGGCGGCGGTCATGTGCCATGCCGCGATCGAGCGCTTCGCAAACCTGGCGGGGTTCACGACGGACCTGAACAACGAGTACACCGTGTACTTGCTGACCAGCGCGCCGGCGCGGGACGCGTGGATCGGGAACTGGCCCGGTTGGAGCGCCGCCCAGCGCGAACAGTTCAAGCTGTGGGCCGGTTGCGGCGTGCCCGGCGAGATCCACCAGGCGCGTTGGGACGCCGACGAAGCGCGGCGACTCGACGGCGCCGTGCGCTACACGCTCGGACTCTTGTGCTGGCGCGAGTTGAAGTTCGACCACCTGCGCTGCGCCTGGGCCTGGGAGGGCCTGGGGCTGTACCTGACGAACGAACTCGTCGGCACGCACTACACCTGGTTCGCAAGCGCGCCGGCGGCCGGGGATGCGGAGACCAAAGAGTTGCTCGGCAAGTTGGCGCTCTCGGACGTGAACTGGACGCGCGAGCACTACCAGCGGGTCAAGCGTGGCAAGGGGACCCACTTCGCCAAGCTGTGCGAGACCGGCATCGACGCGTTCGGCGCGGACGACATGCTCGCGTCTTACTCGCTCGCGTCGTACCTCATCGAAGGTCGCGGCGACGAACTGCCGGCCCTGCTGCGGGCGCTGGGTGCAACCAAGCCCGCGGAAGCCTTGGCGGCGTTGTTCGACGGCGATCTGGCGCAGGGCGATGCGCGGATGCTGCGCTGGCTCGCCGAACGCAAGTAGGGGGGCGTCGGGAGGTCCCGCGCCCTCGAGCGCGGTCCCGTGTCGGGGCCCGACGCGGGCGACCATTGACCGCCCGCGGCCCCGGGCTATCCTCTCCCCCCCGCGCAGCCGGGTTTCAGAGCCCGGCCGCAGCCTGCCGATGGAGCGCCTCGCGCTCGATCGAGGGCGGCATAGCCAAGCGGTAAGGCGACGGATTGCAAATCCGTTATCCCCCGGTTCGATTCCGGGTGCCGCCTCCATCCTTCACCGCCGCTTGATCGGCGGGCGGTCGGCGCCAGCGACGGCGCACGGATGAGGGTTTTTTGGCGCGGAGATTCGCGCCACACGTCGCCGGCAACTGCGGTGGGAGCCGATCTCGGCCGGCGATCGTTTCTACGGCGCGGCCTCGCGGTATGGCCTCGAGTCCCCGGCGCGTGATTTGTCCGCGCGCTCGGCCTGCTACAGTTTCGGCTTGGCGGACGAGGGGTGCGTTCGCCGCAGGTCGTCGCGGGCGTTTCATCAGCGTCGCGCGGCCCGTCGATACAGGCCACCCCAGGCCAGCGGCGCACCGCCGACTGGTCGGCACCGTGATCGTTCCCCCCTCGGCTCACCTGCATGTGCGGCATTTTCGGCGTCGTCTACGGGCGTGACGCCCGCATCCATCCGGCTTTCGCCTCCACGGTCGTCGAGACCCTGTTCCGCTGCTCGGAATCGCGCGGGAAGGAGGCGGCGGGGCTGGCGGTCTACGACGGCCGCTCGATCAACGTGCTCAAGCAGGCCGGGTCGGTGGACCAGTTCCTGGCCCACCCCAAGTACCGCGACTTGATGGACGCGGCGCTCACCGAATGGGCCGTCGCGACCCGCGAGGGCCGCCCGGCGGCGCTTGCGATGACGGGCCACTCGCGGCTCGTGACCAACGGGGCCCAGACCGAGGGGGACAACAACCAGCCGGTCGTCGCGCGCGGCGCGGTCCTCATCCACAACGGGATCATCGTCAACGAGAGCGAACTGTGGCGCCGCAACCCCGACCTCCAGCGCAAGGCGGACGTCGACACCGAGGTGCTCGCGAACCTGCTGCGCAAGCACTTCGATGAATCGGGCGACGTCGTGTGGGCCACGCGCCGCACGTTCAGCGAAATCGAAGGGGCCGCGTCGGTGGCCTGCTTCCTCGACGACGTCAAGCAACTCCTGCTCGCGACCAACACCGGTTCGCTGTTCACCGTGAGCAACGAGCAGCGCACGTTCCTGGCGTTCGCCTCGGAGCGCTTCATCCTGCAGCGTTTGCTGGAAGAGGCGCACGTCGAAGAGCACGTGGGCAAGTGCAGCATCGAACAACTGAGCGCCGGGAACGGCGTACTCGTCGACCTGCACACGGTCGGAACGCACGCCTTCAACAGCCTGGGAACGCCGGTGGCGGCGGCGCCCGCGAGCGCGCCGCACGAGCCCGCGCAGCGTGAGCGCGTCGAGATCGTCGACCACACCAAGTCGACCAAGAGCCTCAAGCGCTGCAAGAAGTGCATCTTGCCCGAGACCTATCCCTTCATGAAGTTCGACGCCGAAGGGGTGTGTCAGTACTGCCGGCGCTGGAAGACGATCGCCGTGAAGGGCGAGGAGGCGCTGTTCAAGAAGGTCGAGCCGTACCGCTCCAAGGACGGCAAGCCCGACGTGATCGTGGCCTTCTCCGGCGGGCGCGACAGCGCCTACGGACTGCACTACGTGAAGAAGAAGCTGGGCATGAACCCGGTCGCCTTCACCTACGACTGGGGGCTCGTCACCGACCTCGCGCGACGCAACCAGGCGCGGCTGTGCGGCAAGCTCGGCGTCGAACACATCCTGCGCTCCGCCGATATCCCCACCAAGCGGCGCTACGTGCGCAAGAACGTCGAGGCTTGGCTGCGCAAGCCTGAGCTGGGGATGGTCACGCTGTTCACCGCGGGCGACAAGCAGTTCTACAAGTACGCGCGCGACCTGCGCAACGAGACCGGGATCAAGCTCGTGATCTTCTGCACGGGCAACATGATCGAGGACACGCCCTACAAGACGGGCTTGTGCGGCATCGACGAGCAAGACCACGGCATGACGCTCACGGGGCTGCACTTCTCCGACGAGATGCGCCTCCTGTGGTACTACTTCGTCAATTACCTCAAGAACCCCGGCTACTGGAACGAGTCGCTGTGGGACACGCTCGACGCGTACTACCAGACCTTCGTGGTCAAGGACGACTTCCTCTACCTGTTCCACTACCTCAAGTGGGAAGAGGAGGAGATCGTCGGCACGATCCGCCGCGAGTACGACTGGGAAGTCGCGACCGACACGACGACGACTTGGCGCATCGGCGACGGCACCGCCCCGTTCTACAACTACATCTACATGACGATGGCGGGCTTCTCGGAAGACGAGGTGATGCTCTCGAACATGATTCGCGAAGGCGTGCTCACGCGCGAGAAGGCCTTGGCCAAGGCGGCTGAGTTCAACAAGCCGCGTTGGCCGACCTTGCGCGAGTACGCGCAGATCGTCGGCTTCAACCTCGAAGAAGCGATCCAGCGCATCAACGCTGCGCCCAAGCTCTACTGATCCACGGTGCGGCGGGGCGCAACCCTCGCCGCGAACGCGAGCCTCGGCCCGCGCGGTCAGTGCTGGTCTGTGCTGCTCTGCTCGTGCGGGCCACGGCCAGCGCGCGCGGCGAGGCGATCTGCAGATGCACGGCTGAATCTGCGGCAAAAGCGCGCGCTCGCGTCCCCGGCGCGAGC
Source organism: Planctomycetota bacterium (assembly GCA_016795325.1). GTDB lineage: Bacteria > Planctomycetota > UBA1135 > UBA1135 > WYBT01. The sequence continues at coordinate 529,538 of JAEUHY010000012.1, read as the reverse complement.
GGAACGTGCGCTGGATTTGCGTCTGGCGCTGTAACGCCCGCGAGTGTCCTTGGATGGATTCAGCACGCGGTGCGTGGGCCCTCCGGTGAATGGTCGCGCGTCATTTCACGACGGCGCACCGCCCAACGCTCCAACCTGGAACCACGGCCGTGAAACGATCCACTCTTGCTGCCTCGATCGCCTGTTTGCTCTTCGCCGCCCGCGCGTCTGCGCAGCTGCCGCTCGTTCCGGGCCATGTCGTGGAGGTCTACGCCACGGTCACCGACCCGGTGCGCATGGCGTTCGACTCGGCGGGTGTGATGTACGTGGGGCGCGACGCCGGCGGATCGGGCGGCGCGAACGGGGCGGCGGTCAAGATCCACCGCATCGAGATCGGCGGCGGTGCGGCGACGGAGTACGGGCTCTCGGCGATCGGGGATCCGGACGCCGTGGTCGTGGACGAGGGCGGCGTGCTCGGTGTGGCCGGCGCCGTGCTGGTGGGAGGGCAGATCTCCGACTCGGTCGGAGGGCAGATCTCGCGCATCGCGCCGGACCAAAGCGTGTCGACGCTGCTCGGCCCCACGAGCGCCTTCCACAACCCGACGGAGTTCGTGTTCGACTCCTCCGGCCGCCTGCTGTTCACCAACGCCGCCAACAACACCTCGCCCAACGGCGTGTACCAGATCGTCGGCGGCGTCGTGAGCTTGCTCGCTGCGACGACTCCGCAACTCAGTGCGCTGGACCTCGATTCGACCGGACGCATCTTTGCGGGCGGCGCCAACGGCACGATCCGGGTCTTTTCCTCCACGGGAGTTGTGTTGAACGCGTCGTTCGCCGCCTCGAACCGGTTCGCCATCGGCTCGCTCGGCGCTGTGGGCGAGCACGTCTACGCAGTCGACGCCCAAAACCGCCTGCAGCGGATCAGCATGCAAGGCGTGGCAACCCAAATCGGAACCGGATTCTCTGCGGCGACGGATCTGGAGTTCGGCCCCGACGGCGCGTTGTACGTGGCGGAGTTCTCGCTCGATCGCATCCTGCGCATCCGCCCGAGTGTGAGCACCTACTGCACGGCGGGAACTTCGACGAACGGCTGCGTGCCCTCGATCGGCGCCAGCGGCGTTCCGAGTGCGAGCGCGAGCGCTGGCTTCAGCATCGACGTGGCCAACCTCGAAGGCCAGAAACTGGGCTTGGTCTTCTACGGAGTCTCTGGTCGTCTCGCCGCCCCCTGGGGTGTCGGCAGCTCGAGCTTCTTGTGCGTGAAGTCGCCGACCCAACGGCTCCCGATTCAGAACTCGGGCGGGACGAGTGGAGCGTGCAACGGATCGACGAGTCGAGACTGGCTCGCCTTCGTCGCCGCTTCGCCCACGGCGCTGGGCGCGCCCTTCTCCTCGGGCGACGTGGTCGACGCGCAGTGTTGGTATCGCGATCCGGCCGCCGTCAAGACCACCAACCTCAGCGACGCACTGGAGTTCTTGCTCGCTCCGTGAGGCGATCGCGCGATGCGGCGACTCGCGCACACCGACACTTATCCGAACTCGTGTCCTGTGTCCGAAGTTCGTCGAAGATGTCGCTGGAGTCGGCGTTCCTGGCAAGGCGCGAGGATTCCAGGCGACCTGAATAGGTCACCGAACCGGAGCAACGCCGCCAGGGGCGGCGAGGCCAGCGAGATCTTCGACGAAGTTCGGAAACAGGACACGAGCTCGGAGCGTCCGAGGACGATTCACGCGCCGAGCACAGCGTCCAACACCGCGGCGCGTTCCACGACGCGTTGGCGCGAGTCGGCGCCCTTGATCGCACGCCACGCGTCGAGGGTTGCTCGCGATCCGTCGTCGACGGAGGCGCGGTGCACGAGCCACGCATCCAGGGCGAGCTCGGGCAGAGCGCTGTCGACCTCGCCTCCCAGCATGAACGCCCGCAGTTCGCGCGCTTCCGGCAACGAGACGTTCGCGGGGGCGCAGCCCACCAGCGCGGCGAGCGTGGCCGCGCGGAGATCACGCGGGAGCTTGTCGGCGAGGTGCGCGCGCAAGCGCGGCTCGCTGCTCGCAAGCCCCATGGCCCCGAGCGCCTGGGTCGCGCTCATGCGGATCTCCAGCGTGCGCGCTGGGGACGCGCGCTCCAGCAACGCAGGCTCCGCAGCCGCATAACGCAGGGCGCCGAGCGCCAGCATGACCTGCTCGGACATCTGCGGGTCGTCGATCAGTTCGAGCAGACGCGGCCCCGCGCTCGCGGCGCGACCGCCGAGGCGCTCGAGGCACTGCGCGGCGTGCACACGCACGTAGCGATTTTCGTCGTCCAGCGCGGCGACGAGCAGCGGCGTGACTTTGTGGTGTTCGAGCGAGAGCACGAAGCGTCCATCGTCGACCGGGCGCAGCTGCCATTCGCCGAAGAGCTTGAGGATGCGCCACACCTCGAGTTCGTGGGCGGCGGAGAACGGCGCGTCGCCCAGACGTTCGTCGCCGCCTTTCCAGGCGCGGTAGAGCTCCGCAGGGTCGGCGAAGCCCGCGGCTGTGGCGAGCTCCGACAGCGCGCCCAGCGCGGCTTGGCGCAAGTTGTCTCCGGGATCCTCGCGCGAAACGACGTACAGCGCGTCGAGTCCCGAGTAGTTGCGATGGTGCGCGAGTGCGCGGGCGATGTAGATCACCGCCTCGTTGTTCGTCTCGTAGCGCAGGCACAGGAGCAGTCCGGGGACGACCCAGTCCTGCGTCCCCATGCCCAGCCGCCAGGCGCAATGCGCTCGCAGCCACGGATCGGGATCGCGCGTGAAGCGCCCCGCGGCCAAGCGCGTCAGCAGAACGCGGGCCGCGAGCGGATGGTCGAGCTCGCCGAGCGCCTGTGCTGCGGCGATCCGAACGGCGCTCGAAGCGGAAGCGTCGTCCAGGCGCTCGCCCAGTCGCGCCACGCTCGTCGCGCCGAGGGCGCGCAGGTCCTCGCGCGCGGCGCGCTTCAAGCGTTCCTCCGCGCCCGCCATGGTCTCGAGCAGGCCGTCGATCTGCTCGAGTCGAGCGGCGTCGAGCGCGGGAAGCGCTGGCGCGGCGAGTTGCGCCTCGAGTTCCGCGATGCGCGCCGCCACAACGGGGCGCAGGTCGGCGCGCGCGGCGGCGGCCTGCGCGGGCGCCGCCGGTGAAGACGGCCCCGCGGGCGACGGCGCGCGTTCGCAGCCGATCAAGGCCAGCGCCGCCAGTGCGCACGCGACGCGTGTCACGGAGCGAGTCTCCGCGAGTGGACCAGTTGCGCCTCGCGCTCGGGGTCAGGGCGCTGCGGATCCGCCCACAGCGGATTCAGCTTGTAGAACAGCGCCACTTCGATCTCGCCGCGCGCTTCGGGGGCGTCCAGCTCGAAACGCACCTTCGCTCCGGCTGGCAATTCCGTGTTCACGAGGTCGACTTCGAAGCGGTAGGGATTGCGGAAGCGATGGATCTGCCTCCACTCGCCCTTGGCGCCGTCTGCGGCGAGCGGGCGCCAGAACAAGTCCGAGGCGCGGCTGCGCTCGTCGGTGGGGTAGTTGTGTCCGGCGCCGACGTTCTCGACTTCGACCACGGCCGCGCCGTTCTCGCGCGTGACGCGCAGTTCGACCGCGCGGCGCACGATGTCGATGTCGTGTCCGCCGTGCATCGTGTGGTCGCGGCCCTTCTGCGGATCTCCGTCGCGGTGCGGCATGTGGCACGCGACGCAGTCTTGGTAGCCGGGCCCGGGCTGCGCGTACTTGCTTTGCCGCCACTGGTCGACGGTGCCGTGCTGGTTGTGGCATCCGGCGCAGTACTCGGGCTTGAGCAGGTCGCGCGTGGCGATCGGACGGCACGCGACCGACGGGTTGTCGAGCGTTCCAGCCACGCGTCCGTCGGGCATCAGGTGGCAGGCGATGCAGTCGACGCCTTCGATGCGGCGCGTCGCCCGCGGCAACACGCGTTCGCCCAGCACGGTCGTGAAGACGGGTTGGGGCGCGTGGCAGTCGATGCAGTCCTTGTTGGCCGTGAAATCCTCGGTCTGCGCGCGCACGTCGGGATCGGTGTAGGACTGTGCGTGCCACGAGACCTTCCACTCGTCGTACACCTGGGTGTGGCACTGTGCGCACTGCTGCGAGCTCTCCCACACCACAGGTTCGGCGGGGGCCTGCGGCGTCGTGAAGATGGACACCAGCGCCCACGCGCCGAGGCCGAGCACCGCGACGCCGCTCAAGGCTCGCCAGTTCATGCGCGCGCTCCATCGTTGCGCGTGTCGTCGACGATGCGTCCCGCGCGCAGGCGCACGGTGCGCGTCGCAAACTCTCGGGCTTCCAAGGGTGCGTGGGTGACGTGGATCACGGTGAGCCGTAGACGTTGGTGCAGTTCGTGCAGTTTGACCAGCAGCGCGCCGCGCAGTTCCTCGTCGAGCGGGCCGAGCGGCTCGTCGAGCAGCAGCAGCCGCGGCGAGCTCGCGATGGCGCGGGCGAGCGCGAGGCGTTGCGCCTCTCCGCCGGACAGGGTGGCGGGCATGCGTTCTTGATAACCCGGCAGCTCCACCCATTCGAGCAGTTCCGCCACGCGCTCCTTCCACTGCGCCCGCGGAGTGCCGCAGCAGTCGAGGACGAACTCGAGCTGCTTGCGGGCGTTCAGGTGCGGCCACAGCGCGCCGCCCTGGAACAGCATTCCGATGCCCCGCTTCTCGGGCGCCATCACGACGCGATGGCCCTCGCTCGCCAACGCCCCGAAGAGGCTGACGCGGCCGGCGGCCGGCGCCGCGAGGCCAGCGATGACCCGCAGCAGGGTGGTTTTGCCGCAACCCGACGGGCCGACCAGGAGCAGGTGCGCACCCTCGGGGACGCTCAAGTCGACGGATTCCAGCAGGGAGCGTTCGCCAACGCGCACGCTCACGCCGTTCAACTCGATCGCGCTCACGGCAACAGCTCCAGGCGGCGGCGTGCGAAGAGGGACCACAGCATCCCGGGGAGCAACACGAGGAACACCAGCAAGAGCGCCATGGCGGCGACGAAGTCGTCGCGACCGAAGTGCACCTGATTGAAGATGCGGAACATCGCGGTGCGGTTGGCGGCGGGCGTCAACATCGTCACGTCCAGCTCGCGCAGTGCGAGCACGAACACGCCGATCCAACCGCCCATCAGCGCGGGACGCAAGAGCGGCGCGACGATGCGCGTCAGCGTGCGCGCGGGACCGGCGCCTGCGAGGCGCGCCGCTTCTTCGAGCTTGGGATCGAGCGCCGCGGTCGCCGCTGTCGCGATCAACACTGCGAAGGCAGCGAAGCGCCCGACGAGCAGCAGCACGACCACGCCGCCTTCGTCGTAGAAGCGCGCGCTCCAATCGTGGTTCCACAGCACGATGACGCCGACGCTGAGCAGCACAGCGGGCGCGCCGATCGGAACGACGACGAAGGACTCGAGCGCGCGACCGATGCGCGAGCGTTCGAGCGCGTGCCCGAGCACCAGCGCGAGCGCGGCGCAGATGCTGGCCGCTGCCGCGGACCACACGATGCTGTTGGCGAGGTCCTCGCGCCCGCGCTCGACGGCGAGGGCGAAGGCGCGGCTCACGCGCGCCAGCTCGAAGCCGCGCGCTGCGCCGCCGGCCTCGTAGAACAGCCGCGCCAGCGGAATCAGGCCACCGATCGCGACGAGCGTCAGGCAGAACGCGAACGCCGGCCAGCGCCAGGCGCCGAGCTCGAAGCGCGCCGGTTGGCGAAAGTCGCCCGACAGGGACGCCATCGCGCCCTTGCGGCGCAGCAGCAGCGCAGGAATCAGCGCAGCGAGCGTGATCGCGATCAGCGGCATTGCGGTCGCCACGGCGAGGCCGGGTTTCGATTCGATGCGCCAGTTGGCGAAGATCTCCGCGGCGTACACGCTGAACTTGGGTTGCCCGAGCCACGACACGTAGTCGGCGATCGAATAGTCGTTGACGGTGAACACGAACGCGAAGCACGCGCCGCAGGCCGCGGACGGGAGGACGAGCGGCAAGTCGGCGCGCAGCGCGGCGCGCCAGCCGCCCACGAGGCGGGCGGCCTCTTCGCGGCGCGCGTCGATGCGCTCGAACGCGCGAGCGCTGAACAGCGCGACGATCGGGAAGGTGCTGAGCGCGGAGACTGCGTAGGCGGCCGGAGCGCCGCGAATGTCGGCGAGCACCGTCCACACCATCGCGAGGATCATCGGCGGAATCAGCAGCGGCACGATCCCCAGCGGCCGGAGAAGATTCGCGAGCGGCATGTCGGTGCGCGCGACGAGAAACCCGAACGGCAGTCCCAGCGCGACCGCGATCAGCGCGACCCCGCCGCCGTAAAGCAGCGTACGGCCGAGCAACTCGAGGTTGCGGGCCGCGACCATCGCGCCGAGGTCGGCGAGCTCGATACGCGGCAGCATCGCCGCCAGCGGCGCGAGGCCGGCCAGCGCGAAGAGCGCGATCGCGAGCGCGACCAGGACGCGGTTCACTGGACGAAGCGCTCCTTGAACTGCTGGAGGCGGCGCTCGACGTCGGCGCCGACGCGCGCCCAGTCGACCTTCATCAGGCTCAGCTCCGCGGCCGACTTGACGTGCGGCGGACGCTTGACGTCGGCGCGCACGGGGATCTGCGCGCCCTCGGCGAAGGCCAGCTTCTCTTCGACTTTCCGCGAGAGGATGAAGTCGACCAGCTTGCGCGCGTTCTCCGGGTGCGGTGCGTTGGCAAGGATCGCCACGGAGTTGGGAATCAGCAGTGCGCCGCGCGCCTGCGGACGTTCCGTGGTGCGTTGGTCGGGGAACACCTGCGCAACCGGCGCGCCGGCCTGCAGCGCCACGTTGAAGTCATCGGTGTCGGTCAGCCCCCAGGCCATCTGCCCTTCGCGCACCAGGCGCATCACTTGTCCGTTGCTCTGCACCAGGCTGATCCCGCTCTCTTCGATGCGCTTGAGCAACGCCTCGCCGGCCTCGTCGCCTTCGCTCGCAAACAGCGCGGTCAGGTGGGTGAGCGTGGTCCCGGTCAGCGGGCGCGCCATGCACACCTTGCCCTTCCACTTCGCATCGAAGATGTCCTCGAGCGAGTTGATGGAGGCCGGATCGGCGAGCTTCGTGTTGACGATGAACACCCGTGCGCGCGCGGCGAACGCGGTCCAACGCCGCTGCGGATCGCGGAACTCCTCGGGGATGCCCTCGGCGCTCGGGCTGTCGTAGCTCGCGAGCAGTCCCTCGTTCGCCAGCGCAACCGTGTGGGCGAGTTCGTTGTTCCAGAACACGTCGCAGCGCGGTCGTGCGCTCTCCTCGCGCAGGCGCTTGACCAAACCGACGGTTTTGGCCGCTTCGACATCGAACTCCGCGCGCACCGTGAGTCCGCTCTCACGTTCGAACTCCTTGACCAGCGTCTCGGAGAACATCTGGTCGAGTGAGCAGTACAGCACCACGTCGGGCTCGCGCGAGCAGGCCCCCAGAGTGAGTGCGGTCACAGCGCCCAGCCCAAGCCACAACGCGCGAAGCAGGGAGGAGGCCGAGTTCACGATGGAGCAGCGCGGGAATTGCATGGGTTTCCTGACTAGCGACGCGAGGCGGCGAGGCCACAAGTTGGCGGAGCGGGGGAGACGGTAACGACTCGTGCGCGCAGGGCCCACGGTCGCGAGGAGCGGCCCTTCTCCGCTCCGAACCGGGGCGCCCGTTGTCGCGCCTGTGGCGATGGCTATGCTGCTCGCTTTCCCCGCGCATTTCCGCGCGGATCCACCGCCTCGCCGCATCCGGGACCTGCTTTGAAACTCGCCCAACGCCTCTCCAACCTCGGCACCGAGTCCGCCTTCGAAGTTCTGGCGCGCGCCAAGGCGCTCCAGAAGGCCGGAAAGAGCATCGTCAACCTCGGCATCGGCTCGCCGGACTTCCGCACGCCCGACAACATCGTCGAAGCCGGCCGCAAGGCGCTCGCCGACGGATTCCACTTCTACACGCCGGCCAAGGGCCTGCCGGAACTGCGCGAAGCGGTCGCCAAGGACTGCCTCGATCGGCGCGGCGTCGCGGTCGACCCCGACCACGTGATGATCGTGCCGGGCGGCAAGCCGACGATGTACTTCGCGATCTCGATGTTCGGCGAGCCGGGCGCCGAGATCCTCTACCCCAACCCGGGGTTCCCGATCTACGAGTCGCTGATCAAGTACACCGGCGCTACGCCGGTGCCGATCGAACTGCGCGAGGAGAACGGCTTCTCGTTCAACCCCGACGCCGTGCTGGCGAAGATCACGCCGCGCACGCGCCTGATCATCGTCAACACGCCCGCCAACCCGACCGGCGGCGTGATCCGCAAGCCAGAGATGGATCGGCTCGTCGCGGGCCTCGAGAAGCATCCGCACGTGGCGATCCTCTCCGACGAGATCTACTCGCGCATGCTTTACGACGGCGAGCAGCACGTGAGCCTGTACTCGTATCCGTCGATCCGCGAGCGCGTGATCATCCTCGACGGCTGGTCGAAGACCTTCTCGATGACCGGTTGGCGCCTGGGCTACGGCGTGTGGCCCGCGTCGCTGATCCAGATCGCCGAGCGCCTGCAGATCAACTCGAACTCTTGCCCGAGCGCGCCGGTGCAGGTCGCCGGCCGCGAAGCGCTGCTCGGGCCTCAGGGCGACGTCGACAAGATGATGAAGGCCTTCGACGAACGCCGCCGCGCGATCGTCGCCGGGCTGAACGAGATCCCAGGCTTCTCGTGCGTGATGCCCAAGGGCGCGTTCTACGCCTTCCCGAACATCACCAAGACCGGCTTCAAGTCGAAGGACCTCGAGGTCAAGCTGCTGCACGACGCCGGCGTCGCGATCCTCTCGGGCACGGCCTTCGGCTCGTTCGGCGAGGGGTACCTCCGGTTCAGCTACGCGGCGAGCCTCGATGACATTCGCGAAGCTCTGCGCCGCGTGAAGAACTGCTTGGCCACGGCAGGGGTGCGTTAGTGCGGGGCCGAGTCGTGGGGGGGCTGTAGTCCGTGGCGCGCGCCGCCGACTTTCGCAGCGACACCGTCACGCGGCCGAGCGCCGACATGCTCGCTGCGATGGTCGCCGCTGAGGTCGGCGACGACGTGCTCGATGGCGATCCCACGGTCGCCCGACTCGAGCGTCGGGTCGCGGACTTGCTCGGCAAGGACGGCGCGTGGTTCGTGCCTTCGGGAACGATGGCGAACTCGGTCGCGATCGGATCGTGGACGCGGCCGGGCGACGAGGTGATCTGCGAGCGCTCGGCTCACATGGTGCAGTGGGAGAGCGGCGCCGCCGGCGCGCTGCACGGCGTGCAGACGACGACGTTGCACGCGCCCAGCGGGCAGTTCGACCTCGCGGAGGTGCGGCGCGCGGTGCGTCTGCGCTCGCTGCATTGCCCGAAAACCACGTTGATCTGCGTCGAGCAGTCCTTCATGGGTTCGGGGGACGCCCCCGGCGGGCGCGTCGTGTCGCTCGAGAGCTTGCGAGCGCTGCACGCGTTCGCGCGCGAACTCTCGATTCCGATCCACATGGACGGCGCGCGCCTGTTCAACGCGGCGGTCGCCAGCGGCGTCGACGTGCGCGAGTACGCGGCCTGCGCCGACTCGGTGTCCGTGTGCCTTTCGAAGGGACTGGGTTGTCCGGTCGGTTCGTTGATCGCCGGCCCGCGCGAGTTCCTCGAGCGTGCGCGACTGCTGCGCAAGCGTTTGGGCGGTTGGATGCGCCAGTCGGGCATCCTCGCGGCGGCCGGACTCTACGCGCTCGAGCACAACGTCGCGCGTCTCGCCGACGACCACATCCTCGCGAAGGAACTGGCCAGCGTGCTCGACGGCAGCGGCGCACTCGACTGCACACCGCACGAAGTCGAGACGAACATCGTCATGGCGCGCGTTGTCGATCCCCACAGCGACGCGCAGCGCTGGATGGAGCACTTCGGCCGCCACGGGGTGCAGGTGCTGCCGATGAACGAACGCACGCTGCGTTTCGTGACGCACATGGACGTCAGCACGGAAGACGTCGCGCGCGTACTTGTGGCCCTCGAACATCGCCCACGCTGAGGCGTGTTCGTTCGACGGCGCGTAGCTGCACCGGATTCCCGCGCGAGCACGCACGCCGCCCACGTGTCGACGCGACGCCCGGGTGTGCGTCACGGAGTGGTGTCTGCATTACCAACGGCCGCGCGGCGTTCCCCACACGTTGGCCGCGCGCTTGCGGGCGCGTCATCCGGAGCTCGAACGCTCGTTCAGCGCTGAACGTGCTCGCGGATCGCGGCGAGGAACAACTCGCCGAGGTCCTCGAGCTTCTTTGCGCCGACGCCGCGGATTTCGCGCAGCTCGTCGAGCGAGGTCGGCTGGACCGCGGCGAGTTCCTGCAACGTCCGATCGCCGAAGATCATGTACGGCGGCAGGCCGCGCTCGCTGGCGAGCTTGCGGCGCAGTTGGCGCAGCTTGTCGAACAGCGTTTCGTCGTACTGGAGATCGCTCGGCGCGGGCGTGCGGCGCGTGCGGCGCGCTCGCGGAAGCTGCGGGATCTCGAACAACGTGATCGGCGCCTGGCCGCGCATCACGTCGACTCCGGCCTGTGTGAGCGAGAGCGTCGGATAGCGGCCCGGCGCCGTGACAAGCAACTCGAGACCCACGAGCTGCTCGATCCAGTGCCGCACCTGGCGCGGGTCGTGTTGGCGCAGAAGACCGAAGGTCGAGAGTTTGTCGTGGCCGAGCTGGCGGACCTTTTCATCCGCAACTCCGCAGAGCACGTCCGTGACATGCGACGCGCCGAAGCGCTGCTGACAGCGCACGACGCACGAGAGGATCATCGCCGCGATGCGCGGCGAGTCCGCGACGGCGGCGAACTCGCCCAGGCACACGTCGCACGCTCCACAGCCGTTGGCTGCGGACTCAGGTGCGGTCCACGGCTGGCCGAAGTGCTCGACAAGGAACTTGTGGCGACAGACGGCGCTCGTGGCCCAGCCATACATTTCCGCGAGCCGCGCGAGCGCACGCTCGGTCTCCGCGGGATCGAGCTCCACGCCGTTGGCGCGCGCTTCGGCGGCGCTGCGTTCCTGCAGCAGCTTCCAGCCGTGGTAGTCGGCGCCCGAATAGAACAGCACGCACTCGCTCGGCAGGCCGTCGCGTCCGGCGCGCCCGGTCTCCTGCGCGAACTGCTCGACGCCCTTGGGCAACGCTGCGTGCACGACGAAGCGCACGTCGGGCCGGTCGATGCCCATGCCGAACGCCACCGTGGCGACGATCACGTCGACGTTCTCGGCGAGGAACTGCGTCTGGTTGCGCTCGCGCACGCCGGCGTCGAGGCCCGCGTGGTAGGGCAGGCAACGCACGCCGTTCGAGGCGAGATCCTGGGCGAGGGAATCGACGTCCGTCCGTCGCAGGCAGTACACGATGCCCGCTTCACCGGAGTGGCGCCGGATCACCTCGAGCACCTGCTCGACGGCGTCACGGCGCGGCGTGAAGCGGTAGGTGAGGTTGGGGCGATCGAAGTTGCCGACGAGCACCAGCGGGTCGCGCAGGCCCAGCTGCCGTGCGATGTCCTCGCGCACCGGCGGCGCCGCGGTCGCCGTGAAGGCTTGGATCGGAATGTTCGGCAGCGCGCGCCGCAACTCGCCCAGCCGGCGGTACTCGGGCCGGAAGTCGTGACCCCAGTGGCTGATGCAGTGCGCTTCGTCGATCACCAGCGTCTGCGCGTTCCACGCGGCGAGTTCGTCGGCGAAGCCCGCGAGCATCAGGCGCTCAGGCGCCATGAAGAGCAGCTTGAGTTCGCGCGAAGACAAGCGCTCGTGCACGGCGAACTTCTCGGCCCCGCTCATCGCGCTCGAGAGCGAAGCCGCGGCGACGCCGCTCTCGACCAGACTCGCGACCTGATCTTGCATGAGCGAGATCAAGGGACTGATCACCACGGTCAGGCCCGTGCGGAGCAGCGCGGGGGCCTGGTAGCAGAGGCTCTTGCCGCCGCCCGTGGCCATCACAACCAGCGCGTCGCGGCCGGCGAGCGAAGCGAGCATGGCCTCGCCCTGCAGCGGCCTGAGCTCGCGGTAGCCCCACACACGCTCGACCACGTGGCCCAGTCGCTCGAGTTCGCCGGGCGGCGCGGAGGGGACCGGGGCAGATGTGGGCAGCATGCGGGGCCGAAAGTTAGCAGAGTCCCGCGCGGAGAGCAGCGCGCGAAGCCCCAGCTGCAGCGCTATCCTTCGTGCTTTCGGCGCCTTGCGCGCAGCTCCCCTCAGGCGACGTCTCCGCTCCCCATCCCTTCTGAACCCATGGGCATCTTCAAGGCCTACGACATCCGCGGCAAATTCCCCAAGGAACTGGACGCGGCCCTCGCACGTCGCATCGGCGCGAGCTTCGCGCGCTTGCTCGGCGCCAAGCGCCTCGCGGTCGGACGCGACATGCGTACGCACTCGCCCGAAGTTCAGGGCGCGGTGATCGAAGGCATCCGCGACATGGGCTGCGACGTGCTCGACATCGGGCTCGCTTCGACGCCGATGGCGTACTTCGCCATCGGTTCGCAGGACGTCGACGGCGGTCTCAACGTGACCGCCAGCCACAATCCCGGCGAGTACAACGGCATGAAGTTGTGCTCGCGCGGCGCGCGGCCGATCTCGGCGGCCAACGGCATCCTCGACATCGAGCGCATGTGCGCCGAGCCGCAGCCGGCGCCCGCGGCGCGGCGCGGCGAGGTCAAGCGCATCGAACTGCTCGACGCGTACGCCGACCACGTGGCCCGTTTCGCCAAGCTCGAGCGCCCGATGACGGTGGCGATCGACGCCGCCAACGGCATGGCGGCGTACACGCTGCCGCCGATCTTGAAGCGCATCCAGGGACTCACGGCGCACACGCTGTTCATGGAGCTCGATGGCTCGTTCCCCAACCACGAAGCCAATCCGATCAAGGAGGAGAACCTGCGCGACGTGCAGGCGCTCACGCGTCAGCACAAGGCGCACTTCGGCGTGGGCTTCGACGGCGACGCCGACCGCTGCTGCTTCGTCGACGAAACGGGCCGCACGGTCTCCGCCGATCTGATGACGGCGCTGCTTTCGCGGCAGTTCCTCGCGGCCAAGCCTGGTGCGCCGGTGGTCTACGACCTGCGTTCGTCGTGGGTCGTCAAGGAAGAGATCCAGCGCGCCGGCGGAGAGGCGCTGCGCGACCGCGTCGGACACTCGTTCATCAAGGCGACCATGCGCGCCAAGAACGCGGTCTTCGCGGGCGAACTCTCGGGTCACTTCTACTTCGCCGACAACTTCGTCAGCGACTCGGGCGAGATCGCGTTCGTGAGCGCGCTGTCGATGCTCTCGCGCGGAACGGAGGCGTTCTCGCGCCGCGTCGAGTCGTTGCGCCGCTACCACTCGACGGGGGAGATCAACTTCCACAACGACGACAAGGACGGCACGATCAAGGCGCTCGTCGCCAAGTACAAGGACGGCCGCCAGGACATGCTGGACGGCGTCACGGTGGAGTTCGGCGACCTGTCGAGCCCGGATTGGTGGTGGTTCAACGTGCGCGCGTCGAACACCGAACCGCTGCTGCGCCTCAACCTCGAGGCGCGCAACGCCGCGACGCGGGACGCGCGGCGCGCGGAGCTCGTCGCCATGCTCGGGACGCCCGAGCACTGAGCGCCGAGCCTGTGGACGCCGAACCGTGTGCGTTGCGCCGTGGGGGCTGTGAGCACTCGCACCTCGAGCGGAGCCACTCCCCGGCTTTCAGGCAGCGAGCGTGAGCGAGCCGCGTTGGTCGATCGACGACGTCCCGGAGAAGCCGGGCGTCTATCTGTTCCGCGATGACGCGGGCGCGGTGCTGTACGTCGGCAAGGCGCGCAAACTGCGCTCGCGGCTGCGCTCCTACCGCCGGCCCGGCGGCGATGGTCGCCTGCTGATCCGTTTCCTCGAGGACGTCGCGGCGAGCGTCGAGACGATCGTGACGCGCACCGAGCAGGAAGCGCTGCTGCTCGAAGACTCGCTGATCAAGACCCACAAGCCGCCGCACAACATCCGGCTCAAGGACGACAAGTCGTTCCTGATGCTGCGGCTCGACGCCGAGGAGTTTCCGCGCTTCAAATTCGTGCGCGCCCACTCGCCGCGCAACGATCGCAAGTCGGGCGAAGCCTCGGGGCGCGCGCGCTTCTTCGGGCCCTTCGCGAGTGCGCGCTCGCTCCGTCGCACGCTGGGCGATCTGCACCGCATCGTTCCGCTGCGCGACTGTCCCGACAGCGTCTTCAACAACCGCTCTCGGCCCTGCATCAAGCACCAGATCGGACTGTGTGCGGCCCCCTGCGTGGGCCTCGTCTCCCGCGCGGACTACGAGCGGCTCGTCGAGCGCGCCGTCGGGGTGCTCGCGGGCGACACTGCCGAGCTCGAACGCGAGCTCGAGGAACGCATGCGCTCCGCTTCGGCGCAACTCGAGTTCGAGCGCGCCGCCGGTTGGCGCGACCGGCTCGCGGCGCTGCGCCGCACGGTGGAGCGCCAGGGCGTCAGGCCCGGCGACCGCGTCGCGCGCGATGTGCTCGGACTCGCTCGGCGCGGCGCGGACGCCGTGGTGCATCGCATCGCGTTCCGCGACGGTCGCATGAGCGAAAGCCGTTCGCACACGTTCCGCTCGGAGCTGCCCGACGAGGAGTTGTGGCACGTCGTGCTGACGGCGCTCTACGGCGGCGGCGCGCGCGAGCGGCCTGCGGAGATCGTGCTCGCCGCCGAGCCCAGCGAGCTCGAACTGTTCCTCGATATCTTCGGCGCCGAGGTGCGTTTGATCGTGCCCGCGTCCGGCGAGCGGCGGCGCATGCTCGACCTCGCCAACGAAAATGCGCGAGTCGCTCTGTCCAAGCGCGCCGCACAGGCGGCGTTCGAGGAGTCTGCGCTCGAAGCTCTGAGCGAACTCGCCGATCTCGACGGTCCGCCGGAGGTGATCGATTGCTTCGACATCTCCAACTTCCAAGGCGCGCACGTCGTCGCGAGCCGCGTGCGCTTCCGCGGCGGCTTGGCGGACAAATCCGGCTACCGCCGCTTCCGCGTGCGCGGCGTCGAGGGGCAGGACGACTTCGCCTCGATGAAGGAGGTCGTCGGCCGAAGTTTGCGACGCGGGTTGGAGGAAGGTGATCTGCCTGATCTAGTCGTGATCGACGGGGGCGCGGCGCAGCTCGAAAAGGCCCTAGAAGCGCGCGACGAGGCGGGGGCGTGGGACACGCCGTTGATCGGCCTCGCCAAGGCGCGCTCCGAGCGGCGCGTCGGCGGCGTCACGAAAGGCGCCGTGGAAGAGCGCGTCTACTTGCCGGGCGCGCACGAACCGATCGAACTCGCTCGTCACAGCCCTGCGCGCCTGCTCCTCGAGCGCATCCGCGACGAAGCGCATCGTTTCGCCATCACGTACCACCGCAAGGAGCGCGGCAAACTGCGCTCGCAGATCGATTCGATTCCCGGAGTGGGCGACAAGAAGCGCAAGGACTTGCTGCGGCGCTTTGGAAGCGTGGCGGGACTGAAGGAAGCCAGTGTGGAGGAGATCGCAGCGGTTCCGGGCATCGGGCCGGAACTCGCGGCGCGCATCCGCGAGCATCTCGAGGAGCCTCGAACTTGAGCGCCTCGGTCGGCGTCGCGGGTGGAGAGCGCGACTTTCGCTGGCGCGGCCAGCCGCGGGCGATTGCCCGCGTGCATGTCCTGTTCGCCGTCGCGCTGCTGGCGTGCGTTGTCGCACGCTTGATCTCCGTGCGCTCCGCCGCTTGGGTATCGACTGTGTCCGATGCTGCGTGTGCTCTGCTCCTCTTCGCCGCGTGGCGCTCCTGCCTGCGCTTCGAGCAGCGCTACGGACTCGAGGACGCGCTCTCCCGCGCTCTGCAGTTCGCAGTTCTCGGCGCATGCGCGCTGGTTTGTGTCTGGTTCGCGCGAGCGGAGTGGGTGAACGAACTCGCGACCCGGGCGTATTCTCCGGATTTCGCGGCGCAGGCCAGACTGTTCGCGCTGCACGGCGCGAGCTTTGCTTTCGTCCTGGCGTGGATGGCGGCGCTCGACGCGCGCGCCTGGTCCGCCCGCATCCAGCTGCAATTGGATTCTGTCGAGCGCGTCAAAACCAAGTCGATGCTGCACTTCGATCTGCTTGTGTGCACGGTGATCGCCGTCGCAACCGTGTGGGCCTGGGCGATGCGGGAGAGCACTTGGCCTTGGCCGTTGCTTTCGCTCGCCGCGCTCGTCCCTGCGGGTGCGCTTCACGCCTGGAGCACCGCGCGAGCGGTCGAACGCTTCCGAGGCAAGGTCCCCGACGCGCCGCGCACGCGATGACGCCGCGGCCTTCGTCCTCGGGACGCGGCCGCTCGTTCGGCGCGCGTGAACAACTGCGTTGGGGCCTGCTGGCCGCGCTCGCGGCGTGTGCGCCGGGTTGCGCAGCGCTGGGCTATGAACCCGGCGCAACCAACGTCGTGCGTGGACCTCTGCCGACGCGCGTGCAGCATCCGCTCGCGTTGACTCTTCCCAATCTGACGCCGCGCCGCGTGGTCACGCAGGCGCCGGGAGAACTGGGAGTGGGAGCGGACGTGGCTTACTCGAGCATCTTCGAACTCGCGTCCTCGTCGGGACAATCCGTGCGCTTCGACGCGGAGGTGCTGCGCGCCAGCGCGCGCGCGAGGTACGGGCTTGCAGCGCGCTGGGACCTCGAAGTGGAACTGGCCGGCGTGTACGGCTCCGGCGGCTTCCTGGACCACTTCATCGACGAATTCCACGACCTCATTGGCGCTCCCGATCAAGGTCGCGACAACGCCCCGGAAGACCAATTCGAAGCGTCGATGCGTTTTGGAGGAGCGGAGGTTTACCGCTGGCGGCCGAACCGCGGGCAACTGGGCGATACGGCGCTGGTGCTCACGTTCGGCGAGGATTCGCTCGCCCAAGGTGAGTGGGGCAATGCGTGGCGCGTCGGCGTCGATCTGCCGACGGGGGATGAGGAGGACGGTTCCGGCAGCGGCGGGTTCGACTGGATCGTCGGTTGGAACGGCGAGTATTCGAGCGGCGCCCTGAGCTATTTCGCCGGCGGGAGCTACGGCGTGGCGCGCGAAAGCGAGTTGTTCCGCGCGGCGGGTTTGGACCTGCCTGCGCGCGCGGCGGCGTTCTCGGCGCTGGAGTGGCGCTGGAACCCACGCCTTTCGTTGGTCGCGCAGCTTGACCTGCAAGCGCCTCTGGTGACGGACATCGACCTCGAGGAGATCGATCGGCCGATGCTCGACCTCGGTCTGGGGTGGGTGCACGACCTCGGTCCAGCTTCGCGGGTGTGGGGTTCGTTCCACGAAGACCTCTTCGTGGACAGCGGGCCGGACTTTGCGCTCATGTTGGGTTGGACCTGGAAGCGCTGATCTCCGTCCCTGGTAGATTGCGTCCCCAATCCCGGCAGCCACGGGTGACAGCCGCGCACGAATGCGGCGTCGCTGTGCGCTCATCGGACGCTGCAACCAACTGCGCGGACGGAGACAGACGCGAATGAGGATGACTCGCTGGAGCGGCTCGGCCGCAATCGTGCTCGCTGTTGCACTTCTGTCCACGGGTGCGCGCAGCGCGCCGTGGACGCAAGGGGATGCGGAGCGTGCGATCAAATCGAAGAACGCCGCGGAGCGTGTCGCGGCCATCGCCGAGTTGAAGGCCGCCGGCGGTGAGAAGGCGGAAAAGGCTCTGGTGGGCGCGCTCGCCGACCGAGACTGGGAGGTGCTCGAGTGCGCGTCGCGCGCGCTGGGCGAGTTGACCGCCAAGTCCGGCGCCAACGCGCTCGCGCGACTGGCGCTCGACGCTCCCGCGGCCCGAATTCGTCGCGCGGCCGCGCTCGCGCTGGGCGCGATCGACCCGCAGAAGGCCGGAGAAGAACTCGGCAAGCAGACCGCCGGCAAGAATGCGCAGCGCGCCTGGGAAGCGCTCGCGTATGTGGCTGCTGCGAAGGACTGGAGCGGCAGCGAGGCCTTGCTGAAGAACCTGCGCAAGTCGCAGAAGGCCAAGGAGATGCCCGAGCAGGTTGCGGCAGCGGGCGCGATCCACGCCTTGCCGGCCGCGGAGATGGCGACCGTGCTCGCGGAATACCTCACGGGCGACAACGTGCAGTTCGCGGCCGCGGCCCTGAACGCCGTCATTGCGCGACCGATCGCCGAGGCCGCGCCGGCGCTGCGTCAGGCGCTCGAGAAGGTCAAGCTCGACGACGTGCTCGAGCGGCGGCTGATCGGCGCGAGCAGCGCGCTCGCGGCGGCGGGACACGCAGCTCCGGTGGGCTCGATGCTGGAGGCGCTCGCCAGCAACGCCGACAAGGCCGTGGCCGCGCGCGCGATGCGACTGGCCGCCGCGCTGGCGTCGTCGGACCCGGCGCCGGCGCGCGATGCGGCGCATGCGGTGCTCGCGCGCGGCGTCGAGCACGCTCACCCGGACGTGCGCGCCGCGGCCCTGCACGGCGCAGTGCGAGCCGGACACGACGGCGTGTTGACGAGCGCGCGGAGCGTGGCCGCGAAGGATGCTGACCCGCGTGTGCGTCTGATCGCGCTGCGCTCGGCGCTCGCCAAGGCGAGCGTGGCGGAAGCCGAACTGCTCACGCTCGCGCTCGACCGGCTCAAGGCGGACTCCTCGTCGCTGGTGCGCGAGGAGGCGGCGGTCGCGCTCGCGAAAGCGAGCACGCCCGAGGCGTTGACGGCGCTGCAAGCCGCGGCGGCCGACAAGGACTGGGCGGTGGCGGTGTGCGCGATCATCTCGCTCGGCAAGACCACGCAGGAGGCCGCCCTGCCGGCGCTGATCCAGCTGGCGAAGGACGCGGACTGGCGCGTGCGCGGCGCGGCCGTCGTCGGTCTGTGCCACGTGACCAAGAAGGACGCAGTGCCTCAGATCATCGCGGCGTTGGGCGACGCCGAGCCCGCGATCGCGCGCTCGGCCTACAACTACCTGCGCGCGCTGTCGCGCAAGGATTTGCCGCTCGAAGCCGGGCCGTGGCAGGCTTGGTGGAAAGAGAACGAGCAGCGGCTGCGCATGTGGACGCCGCAGGAGATCAAGGAACGGCGCGAGAAGTACGGCTACTCGCAGTCGATCTACGAGGTGTTCCGCGACCTCGACGTGATCGTGCTCGACAGCCGCGGCGATCACATCCAGACCGTGCTCGACAAGGTCAAGGGCGATGAGCGCAACGCACCGGCCAAAGAAGGTGAAGACGGTCCGGCTCGTGCAATCGCCTATCGCATGACGACTGCGGGCCGACACAAGGCCGACGGATTGCACCCGCACGCGGTGTACGTGTCCAACTGCACGGGCGAGGTGAGCCCGGAGGATCTCGAGCGCATCGCTTGGTTCGTGCGCACGGGCGGCTACCTGTTCGGCTCGTGCTGGTCGCTGCACGAGACGATCGAGCGCATTTATCCGGGCGTGGTGCGCAAATTCGAGAGCGGCGGCGAGGTGCTCGACACGGTGGAGGCCGAACCGTGCGCCGCTCGCAGCAGCTACCTCGAAGGCGTGTTCGAGGGCGGAGTGGAGCCGGTCTACAACCTCGAGGGCGCGCACCTGATCGAAGTGCTCGACCGCGAGCGCTGCGAGATCCTGGTGGACAGTCCGCAGTGCGCCCAGAAGTGGGGCATCGGCAACCTCGCCGTGTGGTTCCGCGCCGGCCACGGGCTCGTGCTCGACTCGGTGAACCACTTCGACAACCAGGGCTTCATCAACGCCACGTGGATCAAGGAGACCGAGGAGCGCCAAGCGTTCGCAGTCGACCACATGGGCCTGAGCTACGCCGATCTGCGCGCGACCGCCGGCGAGAAGTGGTGGAGCGGCAACACCAAGGCTGCGGAGAAGATCTACGACCGCACGGCGCTGAAGCTCGTGACCAACATCGTGCGCAGCAAGCGTCTCGAAGAGCCTTGAGCGTGGCGGAACGCACTCCTGCGCAGCTGCGTTACGGTTGCTCGAGTTGGACGGAGAAGGGCTGGAGCGGGACCTTCTATCCGCCCGGTTTACCGCCGCGCGCGCAGCTCGCGCACTACGCGACGCACTTCGACACCGTCGAGGCGGACGTCACGTACTACCGCACGCCCGACCGCGCGTTGGTGCGCGGTTGGGCCGAGCGCACGCCCGAGTCGTTCGTCCTCTCGGCCAAGTTCCCGCGCAACATCGTGCACGGCGGCGAAGCGGCGCAGCCCGACGGCGCGAAAGTGCTCCAGTGGGAGCACGTGGCCCGCGAGTGTGAGGCGTTCCTGGACGCGATGGCGTTGCTGGGCCCCAAGTGCGGCCCGCTCGTGCTGCAGTTCCCGTACTTCAACCGCAGTGCGTTCACCTCCGCGGGAGCGTTCCTCGAGCGTCTGGACGCCTTCCTGGAGCGGCTCCCGCGCGAGTTCCGCTACGCGGTCGAGGTGCGCAACAAGGCTTGGATCGACGCCCCGTTGCTCGACTTGTTGCGCCGCCGCGGCGCGGCCTTCGTGATGGTCGAGTTGCCCTACTTGCCGCATCCGCTCGAACTCGCGCAACGCTTCGAGCTGGTGACCAGCGACTTCGCCTACGCGCGCCTGATCGGCGACCGCAAGAAGATCGACGCGCTGAGCGACGTGCTCGACCGGACGCTGATCGACCAGAGCGAGTCGATCGGCCGCTGGGCCGAGCTGGTCCACGGCTTGCTCGCCAAAGCGCAGCGCGTCTACGTCTATGCGAACAACCATTTCGCAGGTTTCGCGCCCGAGACGATCCGCGCCTTGGCCCAGCGCGTGACGGCGCTGGACGCCGAGCGCACGTGAACAGCGGGAGCTCGCGGCCTTGGGGCGCGCGGCGTGCTATGGTGAAACGCTAGGCAGTTCTCGACCGCCACCATCCACCATGGGCCTGTTCGATTTCCTCAAGAAGAAGTCCGATCCCGCCGCCGGGGTCGATCCCGCCGTTGCGCGCCGCGTTCAAGAGCTGATCGTCGCGCTCAAGGATCCCAGCCCCAAAGCTCGCATGGACGCAGCCGAGGAGCTCCGCAAGCTCGGGCTGAAGGCTGCTGCGGCTCAGGTGGCGCTCGAAGATGCGACCTGCGACGAGGACAACGAAGTCTGCACGGTCGCGGCGGAAGCGCTGACGACGATTCGGCGTCAGATCGACGCAGCGTCGCGGTGAGCTGGTTCCGGCGCGAGCGGCCGGCGCCCCGTGAAGTCGTTCCGCCGGACCCCGTCGCGCTCGTTCGTGCGTACCACGCCGCGAGCACGCACCATCACCACCGCTACGCGTTCGGTCCCGGCGAATTGGATTGGGCCACGCAGCCCGATCCATTCCGGCGCTACGTCGGCGCGCCGAGCGTGCAGCTCGAGCTTGTCGAGCCCGGAGAGGCGCCCGGAGACGAGCCGCGCTACGAGCCAGCGTTCTGCGCCGGAGAAGTGCCGCCCGCCGAGTTGAGCGCGCGTTCGATCGCGCAGCTGTTCTTCGATGCGCTCGCACTCTCGGCGGCCAAACGTGCGGGCGATGCGCACTGGTACCTGCGCTGCAATCCCTCCAGCGGCAATCTGCATCCCACCGAAGGTTGGCTCATCAGCGCTCCGCTCGAGGGCCTGTGCGACACGGCCTTCGTCGCGCACTACGCGCCGCGCGCGCACGCGCTCGAGATTCGGGCGCGGATTCCGGCGGGCGCGTGGAGCGAACTCGCGGCCGGATTGGGGCCGGGCGCCTGCTTCGTCGCGCTGACCACCATCCACT
Organism: Planctomycetota bacterium; assembly: GCA_016795325.1. Taxonomy (GTDB): domain Bacteria; phylum Planctomycetota; class UBA1135; order UBA1135; genus WYBT01. The sequence goes on along the minus strand of JAEUHY010000012.1, from coordinate 508,018 downwards.
GGCGCGAGGCGTGGAAGTACGGCGAGCGGGCCTTCCGCTACTGCCAGCACGACGTCGGTCACGCGCTCGGCGCGCTGGCGGTGGCAGCTGCTGGATTGGGCTGGCGCGCACACGTGCTCGACGACCTCGGCAGCGACGAAGTGGGGGCGTTGCTCGGCGTGAACGAACAGCGCGGTCCGTTCGCCGAGACGCCGGAAGTGCTGGTTGCGCTTGGGCCCGCGCCTGCCGACGGATCCGCCTGGCGGCCGGTCGCGCCGAGTGCGCAGGCGCTGCGCGCAGCCAGCGTCGGCCTGCGCGTCGGGATCGCCAACGAGCTCTCGAGCGGTTGGGTCGACTGGCCGGCGATCGAGGCCGTTCACGCCGCGACGCGCAAGCCGCGCAGCGCGGGTTCGCACACTCTGGGGGCCAGCCCACGCCTCTCCGCGCTCGCTCCGGAGCGTGAACCGATCGCATTGCGCCGCATCGTGCGAGGGCGGCGCAGCGCTGTGGCCTTCGACGCCCGCACGGGCACGACCGCCGACGCGCTCTGGCAGGCGCTCGCGCGCACCACTCCGCGCGAAGGCGCCGGGCTGCACGACCTCGCGCCCTTCGATCCGTTGGTCGACTTGGCGCTCTTCGTGCACCGCGTCGAGGGGCTCGAGGCCGGCCTGTACTTGCACCTGCGCGATCCGCGCCGCGCCGAGCGTTGGCGAGCCGTCTGTGCGCTCGCCCGCGACGCGACACGCGTCGAGCAGGCCGGCGAGTTGGAGGTGTGGCGCCTGCGCAGCGGCGATTTCCGCGCCCACGCGCGCTCCGTTTCCTGTCACCAGGAGATCGCCGCCGATGGCTGCTTCGCGCTGGCGATGCTGGCCGAATTCGACGGTCAGCTCGCTTCGCGCGGCGCGTGGATGTACCCGCGTCTTTATTGGGAGTGCGGCTGGATCGGTCAGATGCTGTACCTGGAAGCGGAGGCGCTCGGCCTGCGCGCCACCGGGATCGGGTGTTTCTTCGACGACGCGCTGCACACCCTTTTGGGGCTGCAGGACGCGACCTTCCGCAGCCTGTACCACTTCACGGTCGGCGGCGCGCTCGAGGACCCGCGCATCACCAGCGAGGCGCCCTATGCTATGCGCCCCGCCGACGGCCCGTGAGCGGCGCGGAGGCTGGCCCAGCGCCCCCAAGAGCATCGGAACCTACGCATGTCCCCGGCGATCAAGCTTGTCGAACGGTCCGCGATCCTCGACTACGTGACCTACGAAGAGCAGCGCGAGCAGCTGCGCGCGCGCGTGCTGGCCGAGAAGGCCCGGCGTCGTGTGCATGTCGGCGAGCACCTGACCTTGCTGTTCGAGAACCGCGACACGGTGCGCTATCAGGTCCAGGAGATGGTGCGGATCGAGCGCATCGTGAAGGAGGCGGACATCCTCCACGAACTCGAGACCTACAACGAACTGCTCGGCGGTCCCGGTGAACTGGGCGCGACCCTGCTCATCGAAATCGACGACCCTCAGGAGCGGGCGCGCAAGCTGTCCGAGTGGATGGAGCTTCCCTGGCGCTTGTACGCCGAACTCGGCGACGGCGAGCGCGTCTACGCGCGCTTCGATGAACGCCAGGTGGGAGAGGCGCGCCTCTCGGCGGTGCACTACGTGAAGTTCGCGGTGGGCGGCCGCACTCCGGTGGCGATCGGCTGCGACCTGCCCGGGATCGACGCACGCGCCGTTCTGCGCGACGAGCAGCGCGCGGCGCTCGCCGAAGACCTCGGCGTCCGCTGACGCCTTCCGCGCGGGCGGCCTCGCGCCGCCTGCAGCGCTGCGCAAAATCCGGGACGGCGTCGGAGTGCGAGCTCGGAGCTGCGGTCCGCTCGCACGGACTCGCAAGGAGCGGCCGCTCAGCCGTGCTTCGGCGGCTGGTCGTCGGTCGGAGGCTCGGACGCCGCTCGCGGCGGCGTGCTGAGACCATCCGCCGCGGCGCCGTACTCGTCTTCCCAGTCGCCGACGGGTTCGATCTCCGGCGCCTGTCCCTGCTGCGCGATCAGCTTGTCGCGCTCGAGGGCGCGCTTGATCGACTCGTCCATGCGCTGGGCGACGATCAGCGACTCGTCGAAGTGCCAAGTGAGGTGCGGCAGCTTGCGCATCTCGAGCACGCCCGCGACCTTCCGCTGGATGAACCCGGCGGCGGAATCGAGCATGTGCTGCGCTTTGCTGCGCTCGGAGCGCCCGCCCAGTACGGAGTAGAAGATCTTTCCGTACAGCAGGTCGGCCGAGAGCTCGACGCGCGTGATGGTGATGAACCCTACGCGCGGGTCCTTGAGTTCGAACTCGAGCGCGTGAGCCGCGCGCTCCTGGATGCGCGCCTGCAGTCGGGCGATCGTGCGGGGATTGGCCAAGGTGTTGGGGGAGCGCGCGCCGTTTGCAAGGCGCGCGCTGCCGTGCTTTCGTCAGATCAGGTGCGAGCCAGCTTGCGCTTGACGGCCACGACCTTGTAGCCCTCGACGATGTCGCCGATCTCGTAGGCGTCGAAATCGCGCACCGTGATGCCGCAGTCGAAGCCTTCGCGCACTTCGCGGACCTCGTCCTTGTCGCGACGCAGGCCAGCGAGCGCGCTCTCGTGGATGCGCTTGCCGCCGCGCAGCACACGCACCTTGTTGTCACGCTGCAGAGCGCCGTCGATGACGTGCGAGCCGGCGATGTTGCCGAACTTCGACGACACGAAGATCGCGCGCACCTCGGCGTGGCCGGTGATCTGCTCGGTCATCTCCGGTGCGAGCTCGCCCTCCATCATCTTGTGGAGGTCGTCGAGCAACTCGTAGATCACCTCGTACGGACGGATCTCGACCGAGGCGTGCTCGGCCGCTTCGCGCGCTTCGCTGTTCACGCTCACGCGGAACGCGAGCACGATGCCGCCCGAGGCCGCTGCGAGGTTGACGTCGCTTTCCGTGACGGTTCCCAGGCCGGACTGCAGCAGCTTGACGTCGATCTCGTCGTTCTTGAGGTTCGAGATCTGGCTCTCGAGCGCCTGCAAGGAACCCTGCACGTCGGTGCGCAGGATGACGTTGATCATCTTCTTCGACTGCGCCGCGACCGCCGCGAGGATGTTCTCGCTGGTGATCTGCTTGCGCTCGGCGAGCGAAGTCAGACGCACCTTCTTGCGGCGCTCCTCGGCGACCTCGCGGGCCTGCTCCAACTTCTGCACGACGTAGAACGAGTCGCCGACGGTGGGGAGGTACTCCGAGAGACCCGTGACCTGCACGGGCATCGACGGACCAGCGCTTTCGATTTCGACGCCGTGGTCGTCGTACATCGAACGCACGCGGCCGTAGCCTTCGCCGGCGAGGATCACATCGCCCTTGTTGAGCGTGCCGTCCTTCACCAGCAGGTGAGCCACGCGGCCCTTGCCTTCTTGGACCTCGGCTTCGAGCACGACGCCCGACGCGGGGCCCTTGGAGTGCGACTTCAGCTCGAGCATCATCGACTCGTCGAAGACGCGTTCGAGCAGCTCGTCGACGCCCGTACCGGCGAGGCCGCTGATCGGGAGCATCGCAACGCCGTGCTCGGTGTCCCACTCTTCGGGGTTCAGGCCGGCCTTGGCGAGCTGTTCCTTGACGCGCTGCGGGTTCGCGTTCGGCTTGTCGATCTTGTTGATCGCCACGACGATCTTGGTCTTGGCCGCGCGCGCGTGGTTCAAGGCCTCGACCGTCGAAGGCATCACGCCGTCGTCCGCCGCGACGACCAGGACCACGATGTCCACGGCCTGCGCCCCGCGGGCGCGCATGGCGGTGAACGCTTCGTGACCCGGCGTGTCGAGGATCGTCAGCGTGTGGCCGGAGCGCGTCTTGATCTGGTACGCGCCGATGTGCTGCGTGATGCCACCCGACTCGCTCTCCGCGATGTGCGAGTTGCGCAGCCGGTCGATGAGCGTCGTCTTGCCGTGGTCGACGTGGCCGAGGATGGCAACCGTCGGCGGGCGCACGACCAGGTCCGCCTCTTCGACGGCGGTACGCTTGCGCACGATCTCGGTGATGAGCACGTCTTCGGCGTGGACGTCCTTCGCGACGTCGAGTTCCACCTGGAACTCCATGGCGAGCAGGCCCGCAGTGTCCTCGTCGAGCACCGAATTCTGCGTGAGCAGCCCCATGTTGCTCTCCATCACCTTGGCGAGCAGCTGGGAGACCTTGATCGACAGGGCCTCGGCGAGCTTCTTGACGGTGATGGGCGTGGAGATGCTGACCGTTCCGCCGGAGGACGGCGAGATGCCGATCTCCGTGCTGCGCCCGCGCGGACCGCGCGGCGTCGGCGTGCCGGTCGTCGGACCGCCGCGCTTGCTGCGCAAGAAGCGTCCCGACTCCTTCTCCTTGAGCTGCGTGGCGGTGAGCGTCCCGCGACTTGCTTGGTCGCCGCGCACGAGCGCCTTGCGCTTGTCGTGACCCAGCGTCGGCTGGACGTTCGGCGCCACGTCGTCCTTCGAGCGCAGGCGCCGCGACTCGGGCTTCTTGGGCTCGGTCTTGGCCTGCACCTTCGACAGGTCGACGAAACCGACGACCTTGCCGGCGCGCCGCTTGGCGGCCGGACGGACGATGTCGCCCTCGGCGCCGGTTGCGTCCGGTGTCGGCGCAGCGCTCGCCGCCGCGGGTGCAGCGGGAATCAGTTCCTGCGGGGCAGCCTCGCCAGTCGCCGGCTGCGGTGCAGCGGGTTCCTGCGGAGCTTGCGGCCGGACTTCCGCGGGAGCCGCGACTTCTTCGGCGCGTGCCGGAGTTGCCGTTGCGGCTGCCGCGACGGTGGCGGCCGGTGCCACGCTGGTCGTCGGAGTCACCGCAGGCGACAGCGTTGCAGCCGGCGCCTCTGCGACAGGCGCCGCCGCGTGCGGCGTCACCGCCGGCGCGATGGGGGCCTCGGCGGCGGGCGGCGTCGCGTCATGCTGCGCGGCGCTTTGCGCAGCGAGCTTCGGCGTGGTCGGCGCACTCGGCTGCGTCGGCGCGGGATCTGCCTTCACCGCCGCGGCGGCGACGGCCGGTGTTTCGACCGGCGCAGGAACTGCCGCGCTCGAGGGCGCTGCCGGCGCCGGATGGGGCTCGGGCGCAGCGGGAGCAGAGTCCGCGGGATCGTCCTCGCCGATGCCGGCGAGGGACGTGCGCTTCTTCTTCTTTTTGACGAGTCCGGGAATGCCGGTCTCCGCACCTTCGCCCGCGCCCGCGGCCGCACCTGCGACGGCTGCCGGGACAATGCCGTTCGCCTCGAGAGTGCCCTGCACGTGAAGCAGGACGAACTCGTCGAGGGTCGACTGCGGCCCCTTGATCTCGTGGAAGCCGAGTGCGCGAAGCTTGGTCGCCAGCTCTTGGCCGGACAGCCCATAGTCCTTCGCCAACTCGTGTACGCGTTTCTTGGTCACCCGGTGTCCTTGAGTTCAGTCTGTCGTGCGCGGCCGCGGCTCAGGGCCGCGCACCGCATTCGTATCTTAGCGGGCATTCGCGTGCGTTCGCAGGACCGCCGCTCGGACGGTCCCTTGCTTCCGCGGCGCCGCGACGATCGGTCGCTAGCTCTGGTTTCCCTCGGCAGCCGCGTCTCCGTCGGCGTCCAGGTTGCCGTCCGCTTCGCCCGCCGCGGCTTCCCCGCTGGCAGGGCCGCCGCCCATCGACTCGGCCTCGAATTCGGTGCGGGTCTTGATGTCGATGTCCCAGCCGCACAGGCGGCTGGCCAGGCGCACGTTCTGGCCCTTCTTGCCGATCGCCAGCGACTGCTGGTCTTCGTCGACGATGACGACCACGGTGTGGTTGTCGACGTCGGGGAAGATGTTGTCGATGTGGATCGTGGCGGGCTTCAGGCCGTTGAGCACCAGGGTCTCGAGCGAGTCGCTCCAGCGCGTGATGTCGATGCGCTCGCCGCGCAGTTCGTCGATCACGGCCTTGATGCGCGAGCCTCGGACGCCGACGCAGGCGCCGATGCAGTCGATCTTGGGGTCCGAGCTGATCACGGCCATCTTGGTGCGGTAGCCCGGCTCGCGGACCACGCGCTTGATGTCGATGATTCCGTCGGCGATTTCCGGCACTTCGAGTTCGAACAGACGGCGCACCAGGTCCTGGTGGGCGCGGCTCACCTCGATGCGGACGCGCGGCCCGTCCTTGCGGACTTCGACCACGATCGCGCGGATCCGGTCGCCGGGCTGAAAGGTCTCGCCTTTCACGCGCTCGGACTTGGGCAGGTAGGCCTCGACGCGGCCGAGGTTGATGACCAGATCCTCGCCGTCGAAGCGCTGCACGGTGCCGTTGATGAGTTGCCCGACGCGGCTCTCGAACTCGTCGTAGAGCTTGTCGCGCTCCGCCTCGCGGAGCTTTTGGTTCATCACCTGCTTGACCGCTTGCGCCGCGATGCGGCCCAGTTCGGCGAGGTCGAACTCGTAGACCTCCTCATCGTCCTCCATCGACACCTCGCCCGTCTTGCGGTCGATGCGTACGACGAGGTCTTCGCCGGTCCCCAGGCGCTTGCGAACGCCCAGGGCGAGTGCGTCCTCCAGGGCCAGGAAGATCGTCTCCTTGTCGATCTCCTTGTCCCGATGGATGATGTCGATCATCCGCAGGATGTCTTCGTTGTTCATGGCTCGTGCGTGTGAGGGCGCTCGTGGTTGGGATCGCGCGGCGAGCGTCCGAAGCGTCCAGTGCGGCGCGCCCCCGGCGACAACCGCGCCGGACCGCGGGAGAGGTCCGGAGAGTGGTCAGTCGGAAAGCTCAGGAAGCGGGCGCCCTCTGGAGTGGGCTCGCCCGCTTCCTCGCCGCGCATGGACCGCCGGTCGCCCGTCGGTAGCGCGAAGGGGGAACAGTCTGGCGTGGAGCGAACGCAGCGTCAACCTCGAGCCGCTCAACCCCGGTGCGCGGGAGAGCGCCTTTCGCGGACTATGCTCTGCGCTGTGTTCTGGCCCCTGGTGCGCCCCGCTGTCGCCGATTGCCGCAAGCCGCTGTGGCTGTCGGTCGCGCTCGCTGTGTCCGTCTGCGCGCAGGCCGCGCGCCAGTCGGACGTCCGGCTGGCGGAGCGCCTGGCCGAGCTCGATTCGGGCGCTCCGGCCCGCCGCAGCGCCGCTCTGGAGGAACTCGCACGTCTAGGTCCCGCGGCGGCCGTCGCTGCGGTTGACCTTCCGTTGGAGGCCTGGTGGGCGCTGCCCGTTCAGGCCCGGCGAGCCCGGGTCGAGCTGTTCCTCAGGGCGGCCGGCGCCGAGGAGCTCGAGCGGGTCCGCGAGCGGGTCGACGACCCAGACGCGGCGCTCGCCGAACGCTGGACGGACTTTTTGGCCGCGCCGCGGTTGCGCTCGGAGCGAGCGCCGGAGCGCGCCGAACTCCTCGAGCAGCTGGCGCGGGGCGCCCAACACGCCGAGGTGCGCGCCGCAGCCGTGCGTGCGCTGGCGCGCATCGAAGCCGGCCCCGCGCGGGATGCGCTGGAGCGCTTGATCGACAACGCCGGTGAGCCGGAGCGCGTTCTGGCCGCGCGTGCGCTGGCGCGCTCCACGCGCGAGCCCGAGCGCGTCGTGCGCCAGGTCGCGGCGCAGTTGAAGCGCGGCGGCAGCAGCGCGTTGACCGAGTTGGTGCGCGACGGACTCGCCGACGCACTCGCGCGCACGCCCGCGGGCGGCGAGACGAAGGCCGATCGCGAACTCCTCGCCACGCTCATCGCGCACCCCGACCCCGCGCTCGCTGCGGCCGCGCGCACGGTCTTGATCGAACTCGCCGAACGCTGCGCGCAACGCGCCGAACCCGAACGTGCGCAGCGCGTGCTCAGCGCCGCGCTCGACTGCGGGTTCGACGACTTCGAATTGCTCGCCTGCCGCGCGCGTCTGGGGATCCAGAACGGCGCGGCCGCGAGCGCCGGCGAAGCCGCCCGGGAGATCGTGCGGCGCAATCCGGCGAGCGGTTCGTTCGCGGTGCGCCTGCGCAGGGCGACGGGGCGCCTGCTCGAGGGCGGCGCCTTGCTCGCGCAGGCCGATCCCGCGGCGGCGCTCGAAGCGCTCCAAGGCGCCGACGCCCTGCTCGGCGCGCTCACGCGCGAGGCCGCGGGCACGGCGCGCATCGAAACCGGCGGCGCCGAGCTCGAAGCGCTCGCGCTGCGCGCCGTGTGCAGCGCTCACCTGCTGCTCGCGCAGCTGAGCGCGGGTCGCAGCGACGACGATCCGCGTCCGCTCGAAGCCGCGCGGGAACTCGACCTGCGCGTGCTCACGATCCGGCAAGCGTTGGCGCGGCGCGCGGACGTGCGGCTCGGCGAGCGCAGCGCGTCGCTCGACGACGTGAGCGCACACGCGTACGGCCCAGGCTCGTTGTTCTTCGGCTCCCGCGTGGCGACGGGCTATTCGCGCGAGCGTTGGCTCGAGCTCGAAGGCGCGTGGCATCAGACGCTGGCGAACGTGACGCGCGGGCTCGTTCCGGGCTTCGAGGGCAAGGCCCTGTTCGACGCGCGCTTCGCCGACCCGCTGGCCGACGACGAGCGGCGCACCGCGCTCGAGCAGCTGCGGCTGGCGCGCTTCGAAGCGCTCAACGCGGCGCTCGCGCGGCGCGTCGAGCGCCTGCAGCGTGACGTGCAGGACGCGGGCGCCGAAGCTACGGAGTTGATCGAGATGCTCGGGTGGCAACGCGTTCTCGCGCAGCGCCAGCAGGAGGAACTCGACAAGCCGAGCGAGTCGCTCCTGCTGCAGCGCGAGTTCTCGCGCGCGCCGCTGCTGTACATCGAGCGCTTGCGCGACAACGGCCGCAGCGGCGCGGCGCGCAAGCTCGCCGAGCGTGCGGTCGCCGACATCGGCGCCCTGCGCGGCGCGCTCGACGACTACCAGTTCGAACTGGCGCTTTCGCGCGCCGAATCGGCCCTGGGCGGAGTCCTCATGGACCAGGACGCGCCCCAAGGCGCCGAGCAGACGCTGACCAAGTCGCTCGATCGCCTGCGCGCCCTCGAGCAGCGCCTGGAGGCGGACGGACGCTCCGCGGGGCGCGACCTGGTGCGCAGCGCGACCGCCGGCGTGCTCGTGAGCTTGGCGATCAACGCCAACGTGAAGGCGCAGGACCCCGCACGCGCCGTGGAGTACTTCGAGCGTGCGTACGCGCTCGACCAGAGCGATTTCATGCGCGTTCTGCTGGCGTGCTATCGCGCACGCGCAGGGCGGATGGACGAGGCGCGCGCGATCTTGCGCGAGACGCCGATCGAGCCCTCGAACTACTACAACGCGGCGTGCACGCACGCTCTGCTGGGCGAGAGCGAACTGGCTCTCGACTACTTGGCGCGCGATTTTCGCGAGCTGCGCACGAGCGCCGGAGCGCGCCAGCGCCAGCAAGACTGGGCGCGCAAGGATCCGGACCTCGCAGCCCTGCGCGGCGATCCGCGCTTCGAAGCGTTGGTGCGCAGCGAGTCGGACGAACAACCCGCGGAGCAGAAGCGTTGACTAGTGTCCTGTTCTCGAATTTCGTCGAATATCTCGCCGCCCCTGGCGGCGTTGCTCCGGTTCGGCGACCTATTCAGGTCGCCTGGAATCCTCGCGCCTTGCCAGGAACGCCGATTCCAGCGACATCTGCGACGGACTTCGGAAGCAGGACACTAGCGTGATTTCAGGATCCGTGCGCTTGACCGGTCGCGGCCGCAAGCGCTTCGAAGGCGGTCATCCGTGGATCTTCGCGGACGATCTCTCCGCGGCGGACGCGCCCGCCGGTGCGACGGTCGCGATCGAGGACCCGCGCGGAGCGATCGTCGGTTACGGGCTGTTCAGCTCGCAGTCCAAGATCCGCGTGCGCGTGTTCTTGCGCGGCGATCAGGCCCCGGCGCCGGATCACTGGCGCCGACGTGTCGATCGTGCGTTGGCCGCGCGGCGCGATGCGGGCCTGCTCGATCCGGACGGGGCTTGCCGGCTGATCGCTGGCGACGCCGACGGCGTGCCGGGGATGGTCGTCGATCACTACGCAGGCGTGTGCGTGCTGCAGAGCGGCTTTCAGGGCGCGGACGCGATCCGCGACGAACTCGTCGAGGCGCTGGAGGCGAGCTTGGCGCCGCGTGCGATCGTCGAGCGCTCCGACAGCGCGGTGCGCAAGCTCGAGGGGCTCGAGCGGCGCGTCGCGGTGCTGCGCGGCGCCTTGACTGGCGAGGTCGAGGTTCGCGAGGACTCGCTGCGCTATGAGGTCGATGTGCTCGGCGGCCACAAGACCGGGCACTATCTCGACCAGCGCGAGAACCGGCGCCGCGCCGCCAGCGCCGTGCGCGGCGGCGAGTTCCTGGACGCGTTCTGCTACGACGGCTTGTTCGCCGTGCGCGCAGCCCTTGCGGGCGCCCGACACGTCGTGTGTCTCGATCAAGCCGAGGCTGCCTTGGAACGCGCCCGGCGCAACGCGGAGCGCAACGGCGTGCTCGCGCGCCTCTCGTTCGAACGTGTCGACGTGATGCGCGAGCTGCGCGGCCGCGAGGACTTCGCGCGGCGCTTCGAAGTGGCCGTGGTCGATCCGCCGGCGTTCGCCAAGAACAAGAGCGAACTGGTCGGGGCCGAACGCGGGTATCGGGAGCTCAACGCGCGGGCGCTCTCGCTCGTGCGCGACGGCGGGCTGCTGGTGAGCGCCTCGTGTTCCTACGCGATGAGCCCGCAGCTGTTCGTGCAGACGCTCGGCGCCGCGGCGAACCAGGCGCGCCGCGACGTGTTCTTGGAAGCGCTGTGCGGCGCCGCTCCAGACCATCCGCACCTGCTGACGCTGCCCGAATCGCACTACCTCAAGTGCGCCTTCCTGCGCGTGCGTGATTGAGGCTCCGCTCGTGCGCGGCTAACCTTGTTCGGCGCCGGCTGCGCAGCCGACCGCGCGCGCGATGACCGCCCCGTCCCAGATCGAGTTCGTGCTCAACGGCGAGCGCCGTGTGGCGCCCGCCGGCGCGACGCTTGCGCAACTGATCACCGAGTTGGGCCTGCGCTCGGAACTCGTGGCCGTCGAGTGCAACGGAGCGGTCGTGCGCCGCGCCGAGCACGCGCAGCGGCGCCTCGCGGCCGGCGATGTGCTCGAACTCGTCACGTTGGTGGGCGGAGGCTGAGGCGCACGCCCGCAGGCCAGACGACCTGGACCCATCAACCCGGACCGCGCGACGCGGGTCCGAGCAACGTGGACCAAGCAACGATGAATCCCGCCACCTCCAGCACCGAGCCCGTCGACGCGCCGCTCGTGGTGGGTCGCACCACCCTGCGCTCCCGCCTGCTCGTCGGCACCGGCAAATACGCGACGAACGAGTTGATGCGCGATGCGCTCGCGCTCAGCGGAACCGACTGCGTCACGGTCGCCGTCCGGCGCGTCAACCTGGGCCGCGGCGAGCCCTCGTTGCTCGACTACATCGACCGCTCGCGCTACCAGATCCTTCCGAACACCGCGGGCTGCTACGACGCCAAGACGGCCATCCGCACTGCCGAACTCGCGCGCGAATTGCTCGGTTCGACGTGGGTCAAGCTCGAGGTGCTCGGCGATCCGCGCACGCTCTTGCCCGATCCCATCGGCACGCTGGAAGCCGCGCGCGAACTCGTCGCGCAAGGTTTCGATGTGCTGTGCTACTGCTCCGACGACCCGCGCCTGGGCGTGCGCCTGGCCGAGATCGGCGTCGCGAGCGTGATGCCCGCAGGCTCTCCGATCGGCTCGGGCCAGGGCGTGCTCAACCCCAACGCGATCCGCATCTTGCTCGAACTGATCGACAAACCGGTGATCGTCGACGCCGGCGTGGGAACCGCGTCGGACGTAGCGGCGGCCATGGAACTGGGCGTCGCGGGCGTGCTGCTCAACAGCGCGGTCGCTCTGGCGCGCGATCCGTTGCGCATGGCGGCGGCGATGCGCGACGCATGCCGCGCGGGCCGCAACGCGTTCCTCGCCGGCCGTATCGAGCGCCGCTTGTACGCCAACGCATCCTCACCGCTCGAGGGTGTCATCGGCGGCGCGGCGGGCGGCGTCCTTGGCGCGAAAGCCTGAGCCGTCCGTGATCGCTGAAATGCTGCAGACGTCCCCGAGCGATGGCGGCATCTCCGCTCCGCTGAGCAACGCGGCCGCCGCGCAGGCGCTCGCCTTGACGGCCTTCGCGCTCGCGCTCGCGCCGCTCGCGGTGCGGCTCGCCCGCGTGGTGCATCCCGGCCGCAACGTGTTCTTCGCGCGCTGGGGCTTCTCCCACGTGGCGCTTGCGTTGCTGCTCTCCGCCGCCGCGCTCGCCACGGCCGGCCCGCTCGCGCAGGCGCTCGATCTCGCGCCGCTCGACACGCTGCACACGCTCGCGCTGCAGTGCGCGCTCCTCCTGCCGACCGTCGCGCTGATCGTCGCGCTCGCGGGACAGCTCGATCCCGACGGCTGGCGCTCCCTGGGACTGCGGGGCGCCGGATCGGGCACCGCGATTGTGTCCGGACTGATCGGCTACGTGTGCGCCGTGCCGGGGCTGCTCGGACTGCAGATCCTCGCGCGCTTTGCGATTGAACACAGCGGCTTGGAGTTCAAGGTCCAGGCGCTCGCGGACTACGCGAGCGGACTCGCGGGCGCTGAACTGGCGCTGTTCGCCGTGCTCGCCGTCGTCGTGGCGCCGCTGATCGAAGAACTGCTGTTCCGTTCGTTCCTCCAGCCGCTGCTCGTCCAGAATCTCGGCGACCGGGGCGGCGTGCTGGTGACCGCACTGCTGTTCGCTGCGGCGCACGCGAACCTGGCGTCCTTCTTCCCGATCTTCGCGCTGGGCATCGTCCTGGGCGCCACCATGCTCCGCACCCAGCGCTTGGCGGCGCCGGTCGTCGTCCACGCCGTGCACAACGGCCTGACGCTGCTGCTCGTCGCGTCGACGCCGGGTTAGTCCGCGCACCCGCGAATCGTCATGACTCAATTTCCTCGCCGCGGCCTGTTCCGACCCGTCGAAGGCGGCGCCTTCGTCGCGCACAACGCTGTCGTCACCGGCGACGTGACGCTGGGGCCCGAGGTGGGCGTGTGGTTCGGCTGCGTGCTGCGCGGGGATGACGCACCGCTCCGCGTGGGCCGCGGAACGAACATCCAGGACCTCACGATGGTGCACGCCGACACGGGCGTGCCGAACGTGATCGGCGAGGACTGCACGGTCGGCCATCGCGCGATCCTGCACGGCGCCCAGGTGGGAGACCGCTGCCTGATCGGGATGGGTGCGATCCTGCTGGGCGGCTGCGTGATCGGCGACGAGTGCCTCGTCGCCGCCGGCGCCGTGGTCAAGGAGCGTTTCGTCGCGCCGCCGCGGTCGCTGCTCGTCGGACTTCCGGCGCGCATCGTGCGCACGCTGAGCGACGCCGATGTCGAAGCGATCCGACGCAGCGCGGCGGACTACGCGCGCAAGATCCGCCTGTACCTCGACGAATCGGCGGCGCACTGAACGTGGTCGTGTGCGCGCGAACGGCGCGCGGCAGGCGCGGAGTCGGATGCGCGCACTGCGACCGTCAGCGTTCGAACAGCGGGAGCAGACCGTCGGGCATCGCGAGCACCAGGCAGTTCATGGCCGTGGCGTAGCACGCGCCGTAGCGCTCGTCGCCCCAGCCGCCGTCGGGGCGCTGGTCGCGCAGCAACTCGGCGGCGACGCCGTCGAACCAGCGCGTGAACCCGCGCTGGTCGGGCATGGTCCACAGCGCGATCGCCACGTACAGCCGCTCGTAGTGGGGGAAGTCCGCGGCCTCTTCCGTGCCTCCGTCGCGCGCCACCAAGCGGCGCCAGAGAGCGTCGTGCGCACGTTGCACGGCGGGACCTTCGTAGATCCCCGCCGAGTGCAGCGTCGCCAAGCCAGCGGCAGTGAGCGCTACGGACGTCTTCTGATCCTGGCCGAGGGCGTAGCGGAACGAGCCGTCGTCGCTTTGGCAGCGCAGGATGTAGTCGACGGCCTTGCTGATCACGGTCGGGGCGACACGGATCCCGCAGTTGCGCGCGGCGCGCAACGCCTGGAGCTGGATCACCGTGACCGAGTTCTCGTCCTCGATGTTCGCGATCGGCGAGTAGTACCAGCCGCCCTCGACGCTCTGACTGGCCTCCACGCGGCGCACCGCGGCTTCGAGCGTGCGCGCGATCCGTTCACCGCGCGCGCCCCCCGGGCTCATGGTGTAGGCCTGCGCCAGCGCCAAGGCGGCGAAACCGTGGCCGTGCATGCGCGCCGTGGGCTCGGATGCGCCGGCCGAGATGTAGCCGTTGGTCGCCGATCCGCTCGTGTCGGCGCGCGCGATGAGGTAGTCGATCAGCTTGGCGGTTTGGGACGCGTACTCGCCGCGCTCGGCCGTCGAGCCTGCGGACATGAAGGCGAGCGCGCCGATGGCGGACACGGCCACGCTCACGTCGGAGGCGCCTTCGAGTTTGGGCAACGCGCCGTCCGCTGCACGCGCCTGCGCCTCGGACAGGAAGCGCAGACCGCGCTCGAGAGAAGCGCGGAGCGACGGGTCGAGGGGACGGACTGCGCTCGGCGCGTCGAGCGGCAACGGCCGCGTGGACTGTGCGGGCGCGGGAGTGGAGGGATGGCTGCGTCGCACGTCGCGGGCCGCGAAGGTCGGCCGCGCGAGCACGCCCACGAGTGCAGCCCCGCCCAACACGGTGGCGCAGGCCCAAGCCAGCGCCGCGATCGTCAGACGGAACACGGAGGCGACTCGTGGGGGAAAGGAAGCGCGAAGCCTCGCACGCCCGGAGGGCGGCGGGTTTAGCGCCGCCGGTTGAGGCGGCGGTGGTAGGCGTCGATCCAGTCGCGGTACTGGGGCGGCAGGTCGCCGCCGCCTTCGGTGCGGAACAGCTCGCGGTACTGCTCCGGCAACTCCCCCCAACGCTCCGCGTCGCGCGTCGGATCGACGCGCCCCGTCTCGAGCCCGGGCGGCGGACCACCGACGCTGTTTTGAGGCTCGGCGTTGCTGCGCTGGTTGCCCTTGGGCTGGCCGCCTTGCGCCTGCTGCTTGTCACCCGGCTCTTGACCGTCTTGCTTGCCGTCCGGCGCGGGCTTTTGACCGCCCGGGCGCTCCGGCGTTGCTTCGCGCTCCTGCTGACCCTGGGAGCCTTGCTGCGGCTCACTGCCGGAACCTTGCGACGGTTGGCCGGGGTTCGAGCCCTTGGGGCTCTTCTGCTTGGATCCGCCGCTCATGCCGGAGCTGCAGGTGCCGCCCTGTTGCTGGGCGATCTCGAGGATCCGATCGATGCCGGCGAGCACCTCTTCGCTCTTGCCCTTGGAGCTCTTGAGCAGTTCGGCCATGCCGCTGTCCAGCGACGAGCCCGACAGGGCGCGTTCGCCTGCGCTCGCGTCGTACAGCAGCTTGTCGATCTCGCCGAGCCGAGTCTCGACCTTGCGGAACAACTCGATCATCTCCTGGCGCGGATCGTTGGCGCCGCCCAGTTCGGGCAAGCGCGGCAGCTCCGGCGTAGGCGTTGCGCCGTCCTGGCGCGCGTGAGACGCGAGAGCGAGGGCCGCGGCCGCCAAGGTGACGCGAAGGATCTGAGCAGGTTTCATGGTTTCTGGACTCCCGGGGCCGTGGGCCCGTCGATGCCTAGCCTAGCTCGAAAACGTGCGAACAAGCGGGTCGTGCGTTCGTGGCGCTCCGCCAAGCGTAAGAGATCTTCGAGGACCTCCGGGCCGGCGTCCTCGGGCTTGAGGTCCGGATAGAGCGTTTCGAAGCGGCGCAGCGCGTCCAGCGTGTCCACTTCCATGAGCCGCAACAGGCGCAATTCGGCCACGTCCGGCACGAGCGCCTGCTTGGACTGCTGCTGGCCATCCTGCTGCTCTTGCTGTTGCTGCTGCTGCTGTTCCTGCTGGCGGCGCTGCTGCTCGGACTTCAGCGCCTCGAGCACCCGCTCGGTGGCTTCGATGGCGTCTTCGAGCAGGGCCTGCGGACGTTCGCCCGTCTGGTGACCGCCGACTTCGTCGATGTCGCTCGACACACGTTCGAGATCCTGGCGCACCTCGCGGAGCACGTGAGCGAAGACCGCTGCGCTCTCGGCTTCGATCGCCGTGGCGATCTCACCGGTGCGCGTCGCGTGCTGCACCAACTCGCCCGAGATGCGGCGCAGGCGCAGGCGTTCGGCGCGCGAGAGCTTCTCCGCGTCGCGCGAGCCGTCCACTTCGCGCAGCGCCGCGAGCGCGCCGCGCTCGGCTTCGAGCAGCGCCGTCAACTCCTCGCCGATGCGGAACAGGACTTCCTCCTGCCGCAGGCGTTGGTACTGCTCCTCTTCCGCCTTCAACTCCTGCTGCGCCTCGCGAATCTCGCGCTCGGTCTGCTCTTCGTTCTGTTCCGCGGATTCGAGGTCGCCGCTCTCGAGCGCCGACTCGGCTTGCTGCGCGGATTGCGCCGCCTGTTCGATCGACGGCGTGGGCTTGGCGTTCTTGCGCTCCTTGTTGCGCGTGGCGAGTTCGAGCAAGGCGTTGCGGATGCGCTCCTGCTCGCGCGCGAGCTCTTCGGCTTGTTGCTGCGCTTGAGGCGTGCTCGGCTGAACTCCCGCGTCGTTGGACTGCTGTGCGCGCTCGAGTTCTTCGAGGGCTTCGCGCTGCGACTGAGCGGCGGACGCCGAGCGTCCGGACTGCAGCTGCTCCGCCGCACGCTCCATGGCCTGCTGCGCGCGTTCGAGCGCCTGTTGCGCCTGCTCGCGCGCGCTCTGGGCGGCCGCTGACGACGGCGACGAGGCCTGGGAACTCGGACTCGCGCTCGCAGCCTGCTCCGCTTGGCGCGCCGCCTGCTGGGCGGAGGCGCCCAACTGTGCCTGCTCCTGCGCCAGTTGCTGCGAGCCGCTCGGTGAGGCTTGGCTCGAGGCCGATTGCGGCTGCGCGGCGTTTTCGCGGGCGCTCTGCGCACCGCCGAGGGCCTCTCTCGCCCGCGCCAGCGCCTGCTCCGCCTTGCGCGCGGCCTCCGCCGCGGCGGCTGCATCCTGCTCGCGCGCCGCGCGCGCAGCGGCATTCATCTGCTCCGCGGCTTGCTCGAGCGCTTCACGCGCCTGGGCCTCGCCGGGTGTAGCCGGCGCCGGAAGCGCTTCGACGCCGCGCGCCAAGCGCTGCGCGGTTTGCGCCGCTTCCGCCTGCGATCCGGCGAGCGCCGGCGCGAGGCGCTGTTCGAGTTCCAAGGCCTCCTGCAGCGCGCGCGCGGCGTTGTCGGTGGCGCGCGCAGCTTCGCGAGCGGCTTGTTCGTCTCCGGCGCCGCGCTGCGCGTCCTGCGCGCGCTCGAGCGCGGCCTTGAGCGCGTCGAGCGCCTGCTGAGCGGGCGAAGCGGCAGCTTGCGGGTCCGCGGGCGCGGCCGACTGCTCGGCGGCGCTCGCCGCCTCCTGCTGCGCGGCCGTGGCCGCCGCCGCCTGCGCTGCAGCTTGTTGTTCGAGCCGCGCAGCGGCCGCTTCGTGGCCCTGCGCCGCGGCCTCGCGAGCTGCGGCGTTGTTCGCGGCTTCGCGGGAGCGCTGCGCCGCGGCTTGCAACTCACCCGCAGCGCTCTTGGCCGCTTCGTCCTCGGACGCGCGCGCGGCGCGCTGCTGCTGCTGGGCTTGCGCCTCGAGTTCCGCACTCGGCGAACTGCTCGGATCGCTCGGCGTCGCACGCTCGCGCGCTGCGGCGTCGCGCAGGTTGCGGGCCGCTTCGCGCAAACGCGCCTCGCGCGCCTGGGCGCGGCGCGCTTCACCGAGCGCCTGCGCCGCCTGCTCGAGCGACTGGGCAGCCTCCGGATTCCAGCTCTCGAGCACTTGCGCGTCGATCTCCTGCTGCTGCGCGAGCTGCTCCAACTCGCGCGTCAACTGTTCGAGCGCGTGCGCTCCGCTCTGACGCCCCGCGCGCTCGTTGCGCTCGAGCAACTCACGCTGTTGCGCCGCCAACTGCTCGAGCGTTTGCGCGAGCTGCTTCTGCTCGGGCGTGCGCGACTCCTCGCGCAACTGTTCGGTCCTGGCGATCAGGTCCTTCTCGCGCTGCTCGAGCGCGCCGAGGTCCTTGCGGATCTGTTCGAGCTGCTCGATCGACTTGCCGAGTTCGTCGACGTTGCGCCGGTCGAGCAGCACCGACAGCAGTCGCTCGAGGTCCTTGATGATCTGTTCCTGGGCGGCGAGCGAGGTCGCGATCTGACCGGACTGAACGTCCTGGCGGACCTTGTCCATCAGCTCCTCGAGCGTGAGGCGGCCGGCGCCCTCGGAGCGCTCCTGCAACAGCTGCAGTCCTTCCTTGAGCAACTCGAGCGCACGCGGACGCCCTTCCTGCTCCAGGCGCGGGATCAGGGCCTCGATGGTGCGCCGCAGGCGCTGCACCTGCCGGCGCAGCAGCTCTTGCTCCTCGAGGATCGTCGTCACGTCGCGATCCTGAGCCTGCGCGCAGGGCGTCAGCGCCAGCGCGCAGCCCAGGGCGAGGGCTGCGAGTGCGGGGCGGCTGTGGGTTCGGGCTGTCATCGACGTTCGCTCCTTGGATCGGCGCCCGAGGCGTCGCGAGTGCGGTCGCGCACGGTTTTCTGCCGTGTGAGGATGTCGCGGGTCAGGGTCAGGACGGCTTGGAAGTTGTCCCACTCGGCAAGTTGTTCGAGCAACTCCACCAGGCCGGTGTGGACGGCGGTCTGCGCTTCGAGCGCCTGCGACAACGCGCCGTGAGCGCCGTCGAGCTCCGCCGCGCGCGTGGCGCGCTCCAGGGCCTCGATCGCCTGCGGGGAACTCACGTCGGAGAGCGCGAGCGAGCGCTCGAGCAGCGCTGTGAGCTGTCCGGGGACGCCGGGCGTGAACACCGATCCGGCGCGCGCGGCCGCGGCGAACTCGCGCCAGGCCTGCGCCGGGAAGGCCCGCGCCGAGCTGCGCGCCAAACGCGCGTCCAGGTCGGCCAGCGCGGGCGCTGCGGATTCGTCCAGGCGCGCGTAGAGCACGTTCTCGACGCAGCTGGCGAGTTCGCGCGTCAGGGAGTCCAGGTCGCTCTGCAGTCGCCGTTGGCCGCTGACCAGCCCGGTCGTGTCGTTGGCGCTCGGCAGTCCCTGGTCGCCCTCCAGCGTGCGGAGCAACTCGCCCGTGCGGCGCATCCGCTCGCGCGCGATCGTCTCGGCCTCCGCCGTCTGGGCGCGCACGCGCGCCAGTCGGTCGCCGAGGCGCCGCAGGAAGTCCTCTTCGCTGACGATGCGCACGCGCAGCGGCGTGGCGCTCGCAACGGCGGCGGGGTCGAGCTCGCCGTCGGCGCTGCGCGGCCGCGTGTCGAAGGCGCGCAACTCGAACTCGAGTTGGTCGCCAGGCTGCAGCGCGCGTTCGGCGGCGGCGAGCGTCGCGACGTCGACGCGCACTCCCGCGATGCGCGCGTTGGGCCGCGCTGCGGCCTCCGCGTCCTGCGGCAGCGCGCCGAGGGCGAGGTCGGCCCAACTCGCGTCGGCCTCGCCCGTGCGCTTGGCGCGCCACTGCGCACCCTGCAGGCCGAAATCGTCGTCGGCCCGCGCGAGCAGGCGCACCGCTCCGCGCGGGAGCGTCTCGAGTTCGTTGCGCGCGGGCGCGAGCCACTCCAGCTGCGGGCGTTCATCGCGCACGACCTGGATGGCGAACAGGCCTGGGTCGGGGTTGGACAGTCCGCTGTCGTCGATGAGCTCGATGCGGTAGCGCAGCGAACTCACGGCGACGAGGGCGAAACCCAAGGCGTCGGGGGCGCCGCTGTCCGCGTTGTTCTCGGCCGGCTGCGCCGCGCCGTCGGACGCAGCCTCACCGGTTGCGCTCGGCGGCGCCGTCGGGAAGCGCACGGGCGTGAGCTCGAGGCGCTCGTCCGCGGGGAGCAGATGAACCTTGCCGCGCGCGTCCGCAGGTTGGGGGCGGATCGCAACCTCGACCGAGGAACCCGCGAGGACTTCGACGTCGCGGTCGAACTCGACACGTTCGGCGAGGCCGGTGTAGGCCGGCGGTCGGATGCGCAGCGCCAAGCCCGCGATGTCGGGCGGCTCGAGCACCACGATCTCGAGCGTCGGCTCGCGGTCGCGATCGTCGCCGCCGCTGGCCGACAGGGCCACGTCCTCGCGCAGGCCGCGCAGCACCGTTCGGTACAGCCCGTCGGCGCCCGCGCTCAGCGCCACGGAGCTCTCGTTGCCCAGGTGCAGGCGCACGTCGTCGGGCTGCTCGCCGAGCGCGCGCACGACGATCGGGGCGTCGCTGCCGCGCGGCAGCCGCACGCGCACGCCGCTGGCGGTCGTTTCGAGCGGTGCGGCCTCGAGCCCGGCGCCGAGCGCGAGCTCGAGCTGGGTGAGTTGCGGCCAGGGCTGGTCCGCTCCGAACAAGCGTGCGCCGAAGATCGCCGCGTATTCCGGCCAGGCGCGCGAGGCGAAGAACACGGCCAAGGCCGTGCACACGCCGCCGGCGAGCCAACGCCGCGGCGCGCGCGGGTCGAGCACTCCGGCGAGGTTCGTGCGGGCGGCTTCGATTTCCGCGGAGCGCATCACGCGCTGGATCAACTCGGGGTGCGCGTCGGCGGGCGGCGCGTGCTGGAGTTGCACCGCGCTGACGAACAGCTGGCGCAACTCAGGTCGCTCGCGCTCGAGCAACACAGCGAGGCCCGCGCGGCCGGGGCGCCGCAGCCACGGAGCGATGCCCAGTCGCCACAGCGCGAACAGCGGCGCGGCGAAGCACACGCCCAGGTGCAACCAGCGCACGCCGCGCGGCACCTGCAGGGCGTAGTCGGCGACGAAGGCGAAGCTCAGCCACAGCGCCAGCACGGCCAGCACGGCGCCCAGACCCTGCATCCAGGCGAGGCGGGCGAGTTGCCCGGCCAAGCTGGCGAGCAGGCGCTCCAGCGTCGGTGTCGAGCTGAGCGGAGCGTCCGGACGTTGCGGCGGCTTGTTCAAGGCGTCGAGACTAGCGCTGGAAGATCGGGAGGAAACGGTAGGGGATCTCGAGGATCAAGACCGCCATGGCCGTGCCGAACGTTTCGCCGGGCCCCACGCTGTTGGGCCACGAGCCGCTGGTGGTCTGCATGCGCAGCAGTTCGTCGCGCACGGTGGTGAAGTACGACTCCCACTTGTCCGCGCCGGCGGTGTACATCGCCTGCACGCCGTAGTAGTGGCCGTACCAGAAGAAGTAGTGCCCGCCCGCTTGGCGCCCGCGCTCGAAGTTGAACTGCGCCAGGTTGCTCTGCAGGTAGCGGATGCCCTGGTCGATCGAGTGGTTCGAGTACACGCCGGCGCCGAACATGGCGGTCACGCCGGCCGCGGTGAGCGGGAAGGACGAGCGCGAGCCGTCGTGCTTCTGGTAGTGGAACGAGCCGATCTCGTTGCGGTAGTAGTTCGCGCCCGGGAAGCGTTGGAGCGACTGCTCCGTCACCGCGGAGTCGACCACGTACTTCGCGGCCCGGTCGATGACGCTCTTGGGCACGCGGATGCCGATGTTGCGGGCCGCGCGCAGCGCCATCACCTGGCACACCACGATCGACATGTCGCTGGTCACCGCATAGGGCTCGTAGCGCCAGCCGCCTTCCGCGTTCTGCGAGTTGACGATGAAATCGACGCACAGCTGCAGCTTGCCGCGGATGTCCTGGCGGTGCGTTTGCCCGTAGACCTCGGCGAGGAACAAGGTCGCGAACGCGTGGCTGTACATGCGCGAGCCGGCGTGCGTGACATAGCCGTCGTCGCCGACGGCGTTGATGACAAACCCTAGGCCGCGCTCGACGACGTCGCCGTACGGCCCGCGTCCCGGGAGGTGCCCGCCGGCCAGGAACGCCATGCAGGCGAGCGAGGTCACGCCGACGTGTCCGCGCTCGGCTTCGGTGTGCTGGTAGCCCTCGTTGAGTTTGTAGCCGATCTTCGCCACCCAGGCGCCGGCGTCCGGCCCTTCGCGCACTTGCCGTTCGGCGAGCCACGCGAGGCCGCGCTCCACGGCCGCCGCGTGCTCGGGCGTGACGACGATCGGCTCGGTGTCGAGCGATTCGTACGCGCTGCGCTCGGGCCGCGAGTCGCCCGTGGCTTGGGGCGCCGCGGCTACAGCGGGCCCGCACAACGCGGTTGCGCCGATCAGAAGCAGAAGAGAGCGCGCTTGCATGGTGTCACCGCCTCACGAGCATGTGGTTGGGGCCGCAGATCCACAGGGTGCGACCGAGGGCTGAGAACTCGAGCTTCTCGGCGCCGCCGAGTTCCGGCGGCAGCGCGCTGCGCTCGCGCACTTCGCCGCGTTCGCGATCGACGAGCAGCATCGCGGCGCTAGCTGCGCCACGCACGGGTTTGCCGCGCACGGACAGATTGTAGAAGAGCGCCACGCTGCGTTCGGTGACGACCGGCGCCGGCATCGGCGCGGCGTTGAGCGCGCTGGGGGCGAGGTCGAGCGAAACGCTCCAGCGCTCGCCGTAGGGCAGGTGGAAGGCGCGCACCAAGGTGCTGGCGCCGTCACCGCCGTCGCTGCGCACGAAAAGGTACGGGTGGTTGTTCTCGACCACGCGGTGGCGCGCGACGCCGATCAGCACGTCGCTGAGCGCGAGCGAGACGTTCGGGATGCGCCGCACCGCGCCGATCTTCGCGTCGAGGTCGAGCACGGCGCCGTTCGCCGCCCGGTTGCCGTCCGCGCGCGGCAACATCACCAAGTACGTGCGGCCCTCGGCGCGCACGATCGAATCGAACTGATGCTGCGCTTCGGCGAGCACGCGCCAGGCGCGGCGGCCCGTGGACAGATCCCAGGCCGAGAGGCACTCCTGCTCGATCGGCGCGCTCGACTTGGGGAACGAGGGCACGAGCAGTCGGCCGCCTTCGATCCAAGCCCCTTCGACGTCGGCCAGGCCTACGTGTTGCGCGAGCTGCAAGCGCGCCAGGCGCGCGCCGCTGAACAGGTCCAACACCTCGGCCGGCGTCTGCGCGAAGTCGCTAGGGAGCAGCACGAGTTCGTGGTCGCCGAGGACCGGGCGGCCCCACAGTTCCGCCGCGGCGGTCCGCGACCACAACTCGAGCCCGGAGCCCGCGTCGAGCGCCACGAGCGACACCGACTGCGAACTGGTGAGGTTCACGAGCACGATGCCGCTGCGCACAGCCACGGAGTCCACGCGGCCCACGCCGCTCGACCAACTCCAGCGCGCTTCGCCGCTCGCGGCGTCCAGTGCGGTCAACGAGGTGCGGTTGGCGACGATCAAGGCGCCGGCGGAAACGTGCGCGCGCCAGCCGGGGAGCGCCGCGCCCTGCGCGACCCGCGCCGACCAAAGCGGCCGCTCGAGGGTGTCCGCGGAGGTGCTGTCGGCGGCCCAGGCCGAGAGCGTGTCGAACTGGCGGTCGCGACGGCAGAGGAACTGCGTCCAGCGCTGGTCGCCGGGCGCCACTTGCACGGGCGCGACGCCGAGCAGAAGCGTGGAGCCGGGTTCGCCGCGCATCGGCGTCGTCGACGGCTCGAGGGCGATCGGCATGGCGGGCGTCTGGGCCAGCGTCTGCGCGCACTCGGCGCGCAGTTGCGCCAGCGTGCGACCGCCGTCGCGGGCGAGCGGGGAGACCTGCTCGGCGTGGAAGGCGAGCAGGCGCGTCAGCACGGCCGCGGCCGCCTCTGTGTTGCCGTTTTCTTTCAGCGCCGCGTGCAGCACGAACTGCGCGTGCAGCTGGTTCTCATCGGCCTGCGCGAGGTTCCAATCGTCGGGCGTGGCGCCGATGCACAGGCGCAGCACCTGCTCGAGATCGGAGGCGTTGAGCGCTGTCTCCCTGCGCCAACGCTCCGCCTGCGCCGCGGCGCGCGAGTGGGGGAAACGTTGGACGAGTTCGTCGAGGGCCTTGGAGTCACCGAGCGCGCGGGCGCGCTCCAACCACTCCGACGCAGCGCGTTCGAACGGTTCGTAGGCCTCGCGCGCTCCAGCGGCGAGCAACGCACCGATGCGCACCCTGATCGAGGTGTTGGAGGATGCACTCGGTGCTGCGTCCGAGCCGCGCAGCGGGTCGCTCGGCAGCGGCAAGTCGCCGAACTTGGCGAGCAGCGTGTGCAGCAGGTTCAGTTCGCCGGCGGCGTCGCTCGCGCGGCGCGCTTCGAGCGCCTGCTCCAGCGCTACGTAGAGCGCGACCGTCATGTCCGGCGCATCGGCGCGCTCCAAGAGCGCGAGGAAGCGGCGCGCGTCGTCGCGCTCGCGCCAATCGGGCGGCAGCAACTCGGCGCCGCACTGCTCCGCCAGGCGAGCGAGCAGCGCCGTGCGCTCCGGGAGCTGGCGCAGCGCAGCGAGCAATTCCGCCTCCTGGAGCCAAGCGCGGACGAGCTGCGACTTGTTCTGTGCGATCTGACCTGCGCGCTGCGCCCACTCCAAGGCGGGGCGCAGCGACGCCGCGCGGGCCAGCGCTTCGGCGCTGGCGAGCGCCGCGGATACGAAGCGTTCGCGCACGTCCTCGCGCAGGCTCGGCTCGGCGGTGTCGATCCAAGGCAGCAGTCGTTGGGCGGACTCCTGCAGAAGGCGCGCGGCGACATCGTTGGAGCCCGCCGCGAGTTCCGCGGCGCCACGCCGCAGCAGCACGCTCGCCCAGCCCAGGTGCGGACGCGGATCCTGCGGCGCCGCGGCGCACTCGCGCGCGAAGCGCTCGCTCACCACGTTCCAGTCGACCGCACCCGTCAGCTGGCTATCGCACACGAAGTAGGCCGCGCCCGCGGCGAGTTCGACGTTCCCGGGGGTCTGGGTCGGCGCCCACTCCGCGCTCGCGCGCCGGTCCTCGGACAGCCGCGTGCGTTCGATGGCGAGGCGTCGCTCGGCCGTCGCGGCGACGACGTGCGTCGCCCCCAACTGAGGCCGAGGTCGCGGTTGGATGTCGAGCGCGGTGGAGCTGGCGTCGACGCTGGTCGGGCCAGCACCTGCGCCCAGGCCGCGCGGCGCGCGTGCGACGAGGACGCGGTCGGTGCTGAGCCACAACGTCTGCTCGTTCGCGCCGAGCAGCGTCACCACTTGCCCGGAGCGCGTGAAGAAGTCGTGCGCGCGCCGCCACAGCGGCGTGCCGCTCGTCAGATCGAGGCACACCAGTTCGCGGCCGTCGGCCGGAGCGACGAGGAGCGCATTGCCGACCACCAGCGGCGCACCGTTGGCGAAGTACTGGCGGCGCATGTCGGTGCGCCAGTGCTCGGCCTTGGGGATCGGCACCTGGTCGTAGAGCGTCTCCCAGAGCACGTCGCCGCTGAACAGGTCGAGCGCGGCGATGGCGCCAAGTTGCGTCGCGACCAGCACGCGCTCGCCGTCGACGGTCACGGGCGCGGCGGTGAACTCGCGCTGCGCGCGGCCGAACATGTTGAGCTCGACCTGTCCCGACACCAGCGGCGTCGACCACAGGCGCCGTCCGTCGTAGAGGTCGTAGCAGGCCACGTGCAGATCGACACGCCCGCGCAGCGCGTGCGAAACCGCGAGCACGCGTCCGGCGGCGATCGTCGGTGCGGCGCCGACGATCATGCGCTGCTCGAACGGTCCGGACTCACCGTCCCACAGCGGCGGGGGGAAGTGGTCCCACAGCGGTCGGCCGCTGCGCGCGTCGAAGGCCACGAGCCGCCGCTCGGGAGTGACGCGCGTGATCGAGAAGTTCTGGTAGTTGCGGTTGCCGACGCGCGAGAAGGGCGTCTGGATCGCGGCCACCACGACTCCGCCGGAGGCCGCCGGACGCACGATGATCTGACCGCGGTCGATGTTCTCGAAGAAGTCGTCGCGCCGCAGCACGCGGTCGTCGCCGGGGCGCACCAGACCGCGATCGACGGCGTTCCAGTGGGGCGCTTCCGCGCTGACCCAACGCCGCTCTCCGCTCCAGGCGTCGAAGGCCCACACGCGCAAGCTGTCGGAGACGAACACCTGGTCGCCGTCGACAGCGGCGTAGAGCGAGAAGCTCTCGCCGCGTGCGAAGGGGCCCTGGGTGTTCTCGGGCGCGAGCGACGCGCTCCACGTCGCGGCGTCGGGCCCCGGCGCCGTGCGCTCGAGCGCGGGCGAGCTCGAGTGGAGCTGTTCGAGCGCCGCGCGACGCGGGGCGGCGGGCTCCGCGGCAGTTCGGCCCGGGGTGCGCTCGAGTGCGCTCTCGAGTGCGTCGGCTCGCTGCCACGCGACGCGCGCAGCCGCGAGGTTGTTGCGTTCGGCCTCCAGGTCGCCGAGCGCGCGCCAGGCGCGCAGTGCGGCTGCGGTGCGCGGGTACGTGCGCGCGACCTCGGCCAACGCGCGACCGTCGCGCGCCGCAAGCGCCTCGCTCAGTCCAGCGGCGGCCTGCGTCTCGTGGCGCGCGCGGTACGCGGCCTGGGCGTCGTCGGGGAGTTCGGCGAGCTTGCGGGCGGCCCAGTCCCCTGCGCCGATGAAGTGCTCCTCCCCGTTCTGTGGTGCGTGTTCGGGGTCGAGCAACACGTCGCCGCGGTGCGCGACGAGCAACTCCTGGAGCGTTTGAAGTGCCTCCGCCGTGCGCTGGGCGCCGAGGTGATCGAGTGCTCTGCGTGCGAGCGCCGCCGCCGCGTGCGTCTGGTGGATCGCGAATCCGCGCGGTTGAACCTCGTCCTCGCCGGTGACGCTGGGCGGCGTGTTCTGCGCTGCGCTCCGTGCGGCCAGCGCCGACGGCGTGAGCGCGCCGAACAAGCTCGCCGCGCCGAGGGCGGCGGTCAGCCCGACTCGAGCGGGGCAGCGCAGCGGGAAAGGCTCGGAAGGCAGCGGCATGGCGAAGGTCGGTTGAAGCTCGATCGCGGTTGGCCAGGCGCCTCGCTCGTGGTCGCTCACACCAACTCGAAGCGCTTGCGCAGGATCCACTCGGCTGAAAGCACCGCCAGTACGACGAGCAGCGTCCAACCGTGGTCCCAAATATCGTCCAAGCGCGCGGAAATTGGGTCGCGCCGCTGTTCTCCGCCCGGGAGGGCCTTCTGGACGAGTTCGTCGGCGTGCGCCAGATCGACCGCGACGCCGCCGGTGAGCGCCGCCAACTCCGCCAGCGCAGCGGGGGCCGGAGTCGGGTCCGCGCTCTCGAGGCTCGGGATCACGACTTCGAACTCCGCGCCGGAGAGGCGTTCGCCGGCCTGCTCGACCCACACCCGGTGCAGACCGGTGCGCGAGGGCTCGACGGAACCGCGGAACAGGCCAGGGCGCCCTTCGACGGCGGTGAGGATCAGGTCCTGGGGTTGGCCTTCGGGGGCGCTCCAGCGCAGCTCCTGGGTCTGGGCCGTGCTCGGGCGGTAGTCCTCGTCCAACACGCGCGCCTCGACGCCCACGCGCGCGCCGAGGTCGTAGCTCGTGCGGGCGAGCTCGATGCGGTAGCGCCGGTCGCCGCTGCGCAGGCGGCCGAGCGCGAGCCAGCGAATCGCGTTGCGCCAGAAGCGCTCGTGGAAGCGCGGTCCCCAGTGGTAGCGGAAGGTCCAGGTCTCGTCGAAGGCCAGGAACAGCGTGCGCCCCGAGGGGTAGTAGCCGGCGACGGCGAGCGGGTACGCGCCGTAGGAGTTGGACTCACGCGGGTGCCGCAACAACACCTGCGCGCCGGGCTTCGCGCGGCTCACAGGCGAGAACCAGTGCATGCCCCACAGGCCGCTCTCTTCCTCCCACAGCTCGCGGTTGACCTCGAGCTCCGAGTGCAGGCGCACGATTTCGTGCGGGTGGTCGGGGTCCTCCAGGCGCGGGCGGTACTTGCGCCGCGTGTCGGACGGCCCGCTGCGCAGCTCGGCGTCGTCGAACAGCACCGGGAACACCGCTTCGAGCGGCGTGCCGACGTAAGCGCGCGGCAGGTCGTACTCGCCGGCGATGGCGCACAGGCCGCCGCCGCGTTCGACGAATTCGACCAAGGCCTTCATGAACTCCTCGCTCGCGCTCGGGTCGGGTGAGATCGCGAAGGGGTTCACGTCGCCGAGGATCACCACGTCGTAGTTGTCGAGCAGTTCCTTGCGCTCGAACGGCACGCGGGCGAGGGAGGGCAGGTCCTTCGAGGACTCGTGGCGGAAGTCCGGATTGGCGGAGAGCAGGAAGGCCTGGAACTGAATGTTCTCGTCGGCGCGCTTGAGCATGTCGAGCGCGAGGCGTCGGTACTCCCAGCGCGGATAGCCTTCGACGTACAGCACACGCACCTTCTGCGGGCTGACGTGGACGCTGACTTCGAGCACGTTGTCGTCGAGCGCGGTCTCGCCCGCGAGCGGCGCGGCTTCGACGCGGAAGCGGCGCTCCTGCGTGCGGCGGTTCGCGGGCCCGGCGCGGGCGATCAAGGTCGTGCGCTCGCCGTTTTCGCTCAGCTCGAGCTCCGCCGTGGCCGCGACCCTGCGCGCGCGTCCGTCGGGATCCTCGGGGTCGTACTCCTCCAGGCGCACCTCGCCGCGGCGGCCGCGTTCGAGCCCGCGGCCGACCACGCGCACCGTGATGGCGATCTCGTCGCCGTCGAGCGCGCTGCTCGGCGCCTCGACCAGTTCGAGCGCGACGTTCAGCTCCGGCCGCGTGTCTCCCAGCACGATGCTGTGCACGTTCACGCCGAGGCTCGAGGCGGCGCGCGCGGCATCGAGCAGCGACGCCCCCGCGTTCTGGCGACCGTCCGAGAGGACGATGACATCGGTGACGTGGCGTCCGCGGTGCGCGGCGAGGCTCTGCAGCAACGCGTCGCCCAGGCGCGTGGATGCGTCGCGCGCGTTCAAGCTCGCGCCGGGGCCGAGCGGTTCGAGGTCGGCGCCGAAGGCGAAGTTCTTTGCCGCGTAGCCGCCGCTCGCGAGTTTGGGCGCCAGCACGCGTTCGAGCACACGTTGCGCGACCGCGGAGCGCGTCACCTGCGCCGGTTCGGCGAAGTCGAGTTGAGCCAGCGCGCGGCGCGTCGCGCCGTCGCCGGCGTAGGCGTCCTTGCGCTGCATGCTCGCGGAGTCGTCGACGAGCACCAGCGCGATCGCGTCTTGCACGTCCTCGCGTTGGATGACCTTGACGGGGCGCGCAAGGATTCCGAGCAGCAGCAGCAGCGCGCACGCCCGCAGGAACGTCAGCGTGAGGCGCGCGCCGACGCTCAACTTCTCGCCGCGGTAGCCGAGCCACACGAGCAGCGCCAGCGCCGGGGCGACGACGAGAACCACGATCCAGGGCTCGGGCAGGTCGAGCAACTGCAGCGTTTCGCGCGTGCCGGCGTCGAGCGCGTTCGCGCCCGCTTGCGGCGGAGGGAGCAGAGCTGCCAAGAAGTTCACACCAGCCTCCGGGTGCGGCCAACCCACGCGGCCCACAGGGTTTCCAGGCACAGAGCGCTCAAGCACAACCAGGCGAGCAGGCGCCACACTTCACCCTGCGCCGGCGCCGGAGCGTCGTCGCCGGAGGGCGCGTCGCGGGTCGCCACCAGCGCGCGGTGCAGACCGGAGAGTTCGTTGACGCTGAGGCGGTCGAGGTCCGATTCACGCGGGTCGAGGCCCACGGCGAAGGGCTCGTCGGGCGCGCCGTCGAAGGTCAAGCGGTACAGCCCCGCGCGTTGCGAGCCGTCGAGCATCGAGACGCTCCACACACCCGGCCCCTCGTTGCGCGGTTCGCCTTCGACCGCGCGCCGCGTGTCGTCGGGCGCGAGCAAGGTCGCATTGCGCGGGAACACGCGCACCTGGGCGATCAGCGGCGCGCCGACATCGACGTTGCGCGCGGGGCGTTCGCTGCGGGCCGCGTAGCGCAGCCACTCGTGCACCAGCGGCACGAAGGTGTTCGGCGACTCCGCGATGCGGCTCCACTCCGCGTCGATGCTCGTGGTCCACACGAACACCTTGCCGCGGTCGTAGCGCTTCTCGACGAGCAAGGCGCTCGCGGCGTCGTCGTCGAACTGGGCCAGGACCCGCGCGTTCGGATCGGGACGCGACTGGAAGAACTCGTAGGTTGGCGACTCCGTCAGCAGCGGCTTCCAACGTTCGTCGGCGAAGAAAGCCAGCGCCGGGTGAGCGGCTTCGAAGGAGCGCACGCGGAAATAGCCGTCGCGGCGCGCGATCTGCGTGCGCGAGAGGAGTTCGAGCGGCGCGAGGCCCGTGCCGTCGGGCTTGTGCAGGCGCAGGTTGAAGGCGGTCGGCTCGACTTGCCGGCCGAGCGTGAACACCAACGCTCCGCCCGCGGCTGTCCACTGCTCGAGCTTCTCCGCGAGCGGCGCGGAGAGCGCGTCGACGTTCGCGAGCAGCACGACATCGAACTCGCTGAGGTCGACCTCGCCGCCGCTGAGTTCGTGCGGCGCAACGGTGCGCGCGGTGAACGGCGGGATGCCGCCGGCCCCGAGCACTTCGTCGCCGCCGAGCGGGTCGAGCACGGAGTGCAGGTAGCCGACTTCGTCGCGTTCGACTTCCGCGGCGCTGTCGCCGTTGACGAGCAGCACACGCGCGGTCGCAGGCACGTCGACGATGCGCACGCGCGTGTCGTCGACGGCCAGTCGGTCGGCGTCGATGCGCGCGCGCAAGACGTGGGGGCCCGCGCTGGCGAAGTTCGCGCTGAACACGGCGCGCGCCGAGCCGCGCGCGGGCACGTCGAGCGTGCGGAACGGCAGTCGCTGGTCTTCGTCGAGCGTCAACCACACGCGCACGCCGCTCTTGCTCGTGAGTCCGTGGTTGCGCACTTCGACCGCCACTTCGAGCGTGCCGCCGCCCAGCACCTCGCCCAGCGGCTCGAGCGCTGAAATCGACAGGTTCGGGGGCGTGGGCTCGGCCGGGCCGAGGTCCTCGACCCAGACCTTGAGTTCGAGCGCGGCCAGACGATCGAGTTGTTCGACGACCGCAGGCGCACGCTGGGCGCCGACGTTCGCACCGGCGACTGCGCCGGCCTCCGCACCCGCCGGCGGCGCTTCGAAGCTGCCGCGCTGCAGGTCGGTGAGCAGGCGGATCTCGAGCGTGCTCGCGCCCTGCTGCGCCGCGTCCTCTTCGGCCAGGCGCGCGACTTCGCCGAGCGCGAGCGCGAGGTCCAACGGCTCGTCGTCGGGGCCGGCGAGCGAATTGAGCAGGCTCAGCGCCTCCTCGGGGCGGCGCCAGGACAGCAGCCGAGGAGATGCGCCTGCGGCGATCAAGCGCACCCGGTCGTCGCGGCCGCCGTCGAGTTCGAGCAGCAGTTCGCGCGCACGCTCGAGCATCGCTTCGTGCACGCTGCGCACGCCGTCGCGGTAGCCCGTGGAGGCCGAGGTATCGAGCACGAGCACCAGGTCGCGGCGCGCTTGCGCCAGCTGCGCGAGCGGCGATTGGTCGCCGAGGAACGGACGCGCGACGACCAGCGCGAGCAACGCGACCGCCAACATGCGCAAGAGCAGCAGCAGCAGGTTCTCGAGGTTGGCGCGGCGCCGCGTCTTCTTGTACGCGGCCTGCACGAAGCGCATGGCCGCCCACGGCATGGGCTTGTAGCGCTGGCGATTGAGCAGATGGATGATCAGCGGCACGCTCGCCAGCGCGACGCCCGCGGCCAGGGCCGGATTCACGAAGCCGTCGAACACGACTAGATCCGTCCTCCGCGGCTGCGCGCGCTGCGGTGCGCGAGGTAACTGGACAGCGCCGGTTCGAGTGAATCGGCGGTGTTCATCTGGATCCAGTCGATGCCCATGCCGCTGGCGACGCGCGCCAACTGCTGGTTGTGACGGGCGAGTTCCTCCAGATACGCGCCGCGGATCGAACGCGGGTCGACCTTGAGCTGTCCGGCGTTTTCGAGCCCGTCGAAGCGCGCCAGCTGCGTCAGGTCGAAGCTCAGTTCGAGCGGGTCGATGACCTGCACGACGATGGGCTCGTGGCCGCCGTGGACGAGCGCGCGCAATCCCTCGGCGACGCTTTCGATGTCGTCGAAGAAGTCCGAGAACACCACGACGATGCCGCGCCGGCGCAGGCGGCCGCCGAGCCACTTGAGCACCGCACCGACGCCGGTCGGGCCGCTCGGCGCTGCGTTCTCGAGCGCTCCGAGGATGGCCGCTTCCTGCGGCGCGCCGCTGGCGGGCGGGACCTTGACACGTTCGCGGTCATCGAACAGCACGAGCCCGGCCGTGTCGCGTGCGCCGATCACCAGATGCGCCAATGCCGCCGCGCACCAGCGCGCGTAGTCGAACTTGCTCCAGCGGCCGGAGCGGAAGGCCATCGACTCGCTCGCGTCCACCAGCAGGTGGCACGAGAGCGTGGTCTCTTCGAACATCTCCTTCACGACGAGCCGGTCGTTGCGCGCGTAGACCTTCCAGTCCAGGCGCCGCAGCTCGTCGCCGGCGACGTACTGACGGTGCTGCGCAAACTCGGCGGAACTGCCCCGCAACGGCGAGCGGTGGCGGCCGGAGAGCATGCCTTCGACGACCGTACGCGCGACCAATTCCAGGCCCTCGAGTCGGTCGAGGACCTTGGGGTCGAGACTGCTGCTCGCGATGTCCGCCACGCTTGAAAGGACCTCGGTGTGTGTGTGTCGCGCGGACTCGACGCGAACGCGCGTCAGCGCGCGCCTCGCACTCCGGGGAGACCGGCGCCCACGGCGCCGCTGGGGTCC
This sequence comes from Planctomycetota bacterium, assembly GCA_016795325.1. GTDB lineage: Bacteria > Planctomycetota > UBA1135 > UBA1135 > WYBT01. The sequence continues at coordinate 475,811 of JAEUHY010000012.1, read as the reverse complement.
ACTTCCTTGAGCATGCGCTCGATGATCACGTCCGCAGTCATGCCTTCCTTCTGCGCCGTGTAGTTGGTCACGATGCGGTGGCGCAGCACCGGCTTGGCGATCGCTTGCACGTCCTCGACCGAAGCGTGGTCGCGGCCGACCAGCGCCGCGCGCGCCTTCGCGGCGAGCACCAGGAATTGGCTCGCACGCGGGCCGGCGCCCCAGGTGACCCACTCGCGCAGGAAAGCCAGCGGAGCGTCCGATCCCACGCGCGTGCCGCGCGTCAGCGCGAGCACGTAGTCGAGCACGTGGTCGGCGACCGGGATCTGGCGCACGACGCGCTGGATCTCGAGCAACTCCTCGGGGCCCAGCACACGCTCGGGCTCTTGCGTCACGCCGCCGGTCGTGCGGCGCAGGATCTCGCGCTCCTCGTCGAGCGTGGGATAGTCGACCTTCACCATGAACATGAAGCGGTCGAGTTGCGCCTCCGGCAGCGGATAGGTGCCTTCCTGCTCGATCGGATTCTGCGTGGCGAGGACGAAGAACGGGTTGGGCAGCGGGTGGCGGCGTCCGCCGACCGTGACCTGCGATTCCATCATCGACTCGAGCAACGCGGCCTGCGTCTTGGGCGGCGTGCGGTTGATTTCGTCCGCCAGGACTACGTTCGCGAACACCGGGCCGGGCGCGAAGCGGAAGTGGCGCTCGTTGGTCGCCGGGTCGATCTGGAGCAGGTCGGTTCCGGTGATGTCGCCGGGCATCAAGTCGGGCGTGAACTGGATGCGGTTGAAGGACAGATCCAGCGTCTTCGCCAGGCTCGAGATGAGCAGCGTCTTGGCGAGGCCGGGCACACCGACGAGCAGGCAGTGGCCGCGGGTCACGATGCCCAGGAGCAGTTGGTCGATGACCTGGTCCTGGCCGACGATCACGCGCTGGAGTTGGACCTTCATGCGCGCGTGGGCGTCGCGCAGGCGTTCGAGGGAGGCGTGGGCCATGTCCGGGTTGCTGTGGATGGGCTGGTTGACGGAAGGTCCGAGCGAAACAGGACCGCAATCTAACCGCGTCGATGCGCTGGTGCTGCGGAGCGTCTGGCGCGCTACAGGAGTTTCACTGCTCTTCCGTGGTCGACCAGCGGAGCAGCGCGCACGGCGCCGAAATGTTGAGGCGGACGAAAGCGTCCCGTTCCCGGCGCATGGCGAGCGTCGCGACGCTCCGCAGTCGATCCGCGTCACGCGTTGGGGGACCCGTGCAACGTGCGTCGCGCCGCACCCGGCCCGGGCGCTTGACGGCTACTAGACGACTGGTCTATTCTCTCGGCCTCGTGGCACGCCAGCCGTCTCGTCCGAAGCCCGCGGCGCAGCGCTCGCGCTCCAGCGCGGCCGCGCCGCCGCCCCCCAGGAGCGGTTCCTCGGCCGGTGGCTCGGCGGGTGGCTCGGCGATCGGCGCGGGCACAGAACTCTCCGGCGCTTCGAGCGTCGGTTCCTTGTCCTTGGGCGTTTCGCCGGCGGCCAACCCTGGTGCAAGCCGTGGGGCGAAGGGCCGGGCCACTGGTCAACTCGCACGGACGGCTTCGACCGCTGCCCGCCCGGCCGCGAAGCGCGGGGACGACTCCGCCGCGCAGCGCCGTGAACGCCCGGCCGCGCCGCGCCGCGAGGCGGACACCCGCGAGCGCATCCTGCAGGCCGGCGCCGAGCTGGTGGGCGCCAAGGGCTTCAACGGCTGCGGGCTCAGCGAGATCCTCGCTCGAGCGGAGGTGCCCAAGGGTTCCTTCTATCACTACTTCGCGTCCAAGGAGGACTTCGGCGTGGCGCTGATCGAGCGCGCGCGCGATGAGTACCTCGACTCGCTGCGCGAGCACCTCACGGACCGCCGCCGCAGCGCGGTGGGGCGTTTGCGCTCGATTTTCGAGGATACGCGCAACGAATGCGCTCGCACCGGCCCCACGGTGGAGTGTCTGATCCCCAAGCTTGCGCTCGAGACCGCTACGTTGAGCGCGCCCGTGCACGCCGCGGTGAAGTGCTCCTACGAACAGTGGAGCGCCATCATCGCGCAGGTCATTCGCGAGGGGCAGGCCGCCGGCGAGATCGACGCCGCCCACGACCCCGATCGGCTTGCGCGCGTGCTCGTGATGCTCTGGGAAGGCGCCGCGGTGCGGATGCAGATCGACCGCAGCATCCAGCCGCTCGACGACTTCCTCGCTTTCGTATTCGACACCCTGTTGCGCCCAGAAAGTCTGCCCCAAAGTGGGCCCGAGACTCGCACTCGGAGCGGCGGGTGAGCCCAAGCATGGGAATCGAAACCACCCCTACCGCCGTCCAGCGGCGCTTCGTCGCGAACGTGCGCGTGCGCTGAGCCGCTCGCAGCCTCGCCTTCTCCAATCCAACCCAGCGTTCGCCCTGGCGCGTCTCAGGAACGAGACGACCGGTCTACGCATCAGCCCCAAAAGTGAACCGCACTGACGCCATGAGTCCGACGCAAACCGCACCTTCCACCACCTCCCGCTGGATCGCTTCGCTGGTCTTGATGCTGGTCGCCGCTGGGCTGGCGTACTGGCTCATCAGTGTGAAGACAGCGGCGCGCGTGCAGGCGCAAGAGGCCGCCGCGCAGCAGCCGCAACCCCAGGCCGTTGTCGCTGCGGCGCCGGCGCGAACCAGCTCCTACGTGCGGACGACGACGGCGATCGGAACCGTCCGTGCCGTGCGGACCGTCCAACTGCGCAGCGAACTGCCGGGACTGGTGAGCGAAGTGAACCTGCCGAGCGGCGCCATCGTGGAGGCCGGGAGCCTGCTGGTTGCGCTCGACACGGCGGTGGAAACCGCCGAGCTCAACGCAGCCCAGGCGCGTGTGCGCCTCGCGGACACTCTGCTCCAGCGCGTCGAACGCGCCGCGCAGAGCCAGGGCGCCGCCGAGGCCGACGTGGACCGCGCGCGCTCGGAGCTCGAGGTGGCCCGCGCCGACGTCGTGCGCCTCGAAGCGCTGATTTCGCGCAAGCGCATCTTCGCGCCGTTCCGCGCGCGGATCGGGCTGAACGATCTGCAGGTGGGCCAGTATCTCGACGCTGGCGCGCAGTTGGCGCTGCTCCAGGGCGTCGACGAAGCGGTGCACGTCGACTTCCGCGTCGCGCAGGAGGTTGCGGCGCGTCTGGCGGTCGGGGCGGAGCTGGACGTGTTCACCGCGGACGGCAAGGCGCACAAGGCCGTCATCGTGGCCCAGGAGGCCGAGATCGACGTGCGGACGCGCAGCGCGACCTTCCGTGCACGTCTGCAGGGCGCGGACGTTCCGGCGCCCGGCGGTTCCGTTCGCGTGCGCGTGGCCGTCGCCGACCCGCAGTCGGTCACGTTGGTTTCCGTCGCTGCGCTGCGTCGCGGTCCGGGCGGCGATCACGTGTTCGTCGTCGCGAAGTCCGCTGACGGCGCGCTGCGCGCACAACAGCGCGGCGTGACGAGCGGCCCGATGCTCGGCGATGAAGTCGTCCTGCTCGAGGGCGTCGCCGAAGGCGAGCTCGTAGCGGGCTCGGGGTCGTTCAAGTTGTTCGACGGGATGCTCGTCGCGCTCGCGGCCGAACAACCCGCCGCCGCGCCGGCCGGAACTCGCTGAGGACTCGCACCATGCGTTCGATCACCGACGTCTTCATCAAGCACCCGGTTCTGGCGATCGTCGTCAACCTGGCGCTCGTACTGGTCGGATGGCGCTCGATTGCGAGTCTGCCCATCCAGCAATATCCCAAGCTCGAGAGCAGCTCGGTCCTCATCACGACGGTCTACACCGGCGCGAGCGCGGAGACCGTGCGTGGATTCCTCACCACGCCGATCGAGCGTGCGGTGTCCGCCATCGGCGGCGTCGACCACATCGAGTCGAGCAGCCGCGCCGGCGTGAGCACGGTGACGGTGCGCCTCGAGCTAGATCACAGCACGACGACTGCGCTGGCGGAGGTCAACGCGCGTCTGCAGCAGGTGCGCTCGGAACTGCCCGAGGACGCCGAGGCCCCGATGATCGAGGTGCAGCGCGCCGACCGACCCTACGCGACGTTCTACATCTCGTTCACGTCGACGACGCGCGGACTCTCTCAGCTCACCGACTGGCTCTCGCGCACGATCCAGCCGCAGCTTTCGACGCTCAAGGGCGTGCAGCGCGTGACCAACAGCGAAGGCGGTCGCCCGATCGCCATGCGCGTGTGGATGGATCCCGATCGCCTCGCGGCCGTGGGGCTTGCGCCGGGTGATGTGTACGCCGCGCTGCAGCGCAACAACTACCTCGCCGCGGTCGGTCAGACCAAGGGCAACCTCGTGCAGGTCAGCCTGCTCGCCAACACCGACCTGCGCACGGTGGACGAGTTCCGCAACCTGATCGTGTCCTCGACGGACGGGGCGCTGGTGCGGCTGGAAGACGTCGCTCGCGTCGAACTCGGCGCCGAAGAAGGCGACCAGGTCGCCAAGTACAACGATCAGACGAGCGTGTATTTGGGCGTCTGGCCGCTGGTGGGCGCCAACGAACTCGAGGTCGCTGCGGGCCTGCAGGCGGAGATGGAGCGCCTGCGTCCGACCCTGCCTTCGGACATCGAGATGCGCCTGGTGTGGGACGGCACCGTGTTCATGCGCGATGCGCTCCAGGAGATCAGCAAGACGCTGCTCGAGACCGTCGCGATCGTCGGGCTGGTCGTGTTCCTGTTCCTCGGCTCGGTGCGCACGGCGCTCGTGCCGCTCGTCGCCATGCCGGTGTCGCTGATCGGAACGGCGGCCGTGATGAGCTTGCTCGGCTTCAGCCTGAACTTGCTCACCATTCTCGCGATCGTGCTCTCCGTTGGTCTGGTCGTCGACGACGCGATCGTCGTGGTCGAGAACGTGGCGCGCCACGTGCGCGAGGGCAACACGCGCATCCAGGGCGCGCTCGTTGCCGCGCGCGAGTTGTTCGGGCCGATCATCGCGATGACCATCACGCTCGCGGCGGTCTACGCGCCGATCGGCTTCCAGGGCGGACTCACCGGTTCGCTGTTCCTCGAGTTCGCGATCACGCTCGCCGTCGCGGTGCTCATGAGCGGCGTGGTGGCGGTCACGCTCTCGCCGATGATGAGCGCGTACGCCGTTCGTCCCGGCGGCCAGGAGGGTTGGCTGACGCGGCAGGTCAACCGCGGCTTCGACTGGACGGCGCGTGTGTACCTGCGCGTGCTCGACTACGCGCTGGCGATCCGCTGGGCGATCGTGGTCGTGGCGCTGGCGTTCATGGCGGCCGCGTGGCCGATGTACGCGCAATCGCGGCGAGAACTCGCGCCGGTCGAGGACCAAAGCCACATCAGCATGTTCTTCGACGCGGCGCCGGACGCGACGCTCGACTCGGTGAACCGCGACTCGCTCGCGGTGGTGAAGGCGGTCAACGCGTTCCCCGAGAACCGCTTCATGTGGTCGCTGGTGGGGAACTGGGGTGGGTTCGGCGGCTTCGTGGCGCAGAACTGGCGCGAGCGCAAACGTTCGACGCAAGAACTCTACGGCGAAGTCTACGGGGCCGTTTCGCAGGCCCCGGGACTGCGCGTGTTCCCGCGCCTGGATCCGCCGCTTCCCACGCCCGGACAGTTCGACGTGGAGATCGTGCTGCAGAGCGAGGCTTCGGTGGAGGAGTTGCTCGACACGGCCATGGCCGTGGTGGGCGCCGGCTGGCAGAGCGGCAAGTTCTTGTACGTCGACACCGACCTCAAGATCGATCGCCCGCAAGCCACGGTGCGCGTCGACCGCGAGCGCGTCGCCGACCTGGGGCTGGACCTCGCGAGTGTCGGCCGCGAACTCGGCGCGCTGCTCGGAGGCGGATACGTGAACCGCTTCAACTACTTCGACCGCAGCTACAAGGTGATTCCTCAGATCGGCGACGAAGGCCGCGCGACGCTCGGGCCGTTGCTCGACCTCAAGATCAAGGCGCCCAACGGCGAACTGGTCCCCGTCTCGTCGTTCACGCGCATCGAGATGGCGACCGTGCCGCGGACGCTCAACCGCTTCCAGCAGCGCAACGCCGTGCGCGTGTACGGCGGCGTCCAGCCTGGCGTCACGAAGGAAGAGGGACTCGCCGTGCTCGAGAGCGCCGCGCGCAGCGTGGCGGGCCCGGGCGTGAACGTCGACTACGCCGGGGAATCGCGCCAGATCCGCCGCGAAGGCTCGGCGCTGGTGCTGACGCTCGGGTTTGCGATCGCGCTGGTGTACCTCGTGCTGTCGGCGCAGTTCCGCAGCTTCCGCGACCCGTTCATCGTGCTCGCCGGTTCGGCGCCGCTCGCCATCAGCGGCGCGTTGGTGTTCACCTACCTCGATTGGACGACGATCAACGTCTACTCGCAGGTGGGCTTGATCACGCTCGTCGGACTCGTCGCGAAGAACGGCATTCTGATCGTCGAGTTCGCCAACACGCTTCAAGAGCGCGGCAAGTCGCGACTCGACGCGCTGCGCGAGGCGGCCGCGACGCGCTTGCGTCCCGTGCTCATGACCTCAGCGGCCACGGTGTTCGGCCACTTCCCGTTGGTGCTCGTCACCGGTCCCGGCGCCGAAGCTCGCAACAGCATCGGCATCGTGCTCGTCGCCGGCATGGCGCTCGGAACGGTCTTCACCCTCATCATCGTGCCCGTCTTCTACTCGTTCATCGCGTCGGAGCACCGCACGTCCCACGACGAAGAAGAGCCGACGCTGACGGCGGCTGCACGCAAGCCGGCGCACGCACCTCGCGTCGAACTGGTGCACGGCACGTGAGCGCCTTCCAACACGGAGTTCCGCAGATGACCGCTCGTTTTCCGCTCGATCGTGGCGCCTCGGCGCAGTCCGTTCGTTCCGCAGTCTGGCTGGGCGTGTGCGCCCTCACGTTCGCGGCGTGCAGCACCGTGGGGCGCGACTACGAGCGCAAGGCGCCCACGCTGCCCGAGCAATTCCACGGCGCACCTCCGTCCGCCGTCGGCGCCCAGGACGAACGGTCGTCAGAGTGGTGGCGGCGCCTCGACGCGCCGGTGCTCGAGCGGCTGGTCGCACGCGCGCTCGAACACAACCGCGATCTGGGCGGCGCCTTGGCGCGGCTTGAGCGCGCGCGTGCGCTGCGCGGAGTCGCCAGCTCGGAGCAGTGGCCGACGCTCGCCGCACGCGGCAGCTACGAACACCGCCGCGAGAGCCCCAACACGCCCTTCGGCGGTTTCATCCCGCGGACGAACGTCCACACGCTGGCCTTCGACGCAGCCTGGGAGCCGGACCTGTGGGGGCGCGTGCAGCGCTCCACCGAGGCTGCGGGACGAGAACTCGCTGCTAGCGAAGCCGACGTGCGCGCTGTCGCGGTCCTGATCGCGGCGGAGGTCGCGGGTGAGTACGTCGAACTCGCGGCTTCGCGGCGGCGGCTCGAAATCGCGCAGGCCAACGTCGAGTTGCAGGAGCGCACGCTCGCCTTGGTGCGCTCGCGCGCGGAGGCCGGGTTGGTGGGGCCGCGCGACGTCGCACAAGCGCTCGCCAGCGTCGAGAGCACACGCGCACGTCTGCCTTTGCTGCGCGCCAGCGCCGCGATCGCCGAACACCGCCTAGCGGTGCTCACCGGCGTGGCGCCGGGCGAGTTGAAGGACGAACTGGCCGGCGTGACGCAGGCGCCGCGCGCACCGCTCGCGCTCGTCGTCGGCGTGCCCGCGGATCTCCTGCGGCGCCGGCCCGACGTCGCCGCCGCGGAGTTGAGGCTGGCCGCGCAGGTCGCGCGCGTCGGTGTGAGCGAGGCCGAGCTGTACCCGCAGTTGGTGCTGGGCGGTTCGCTGGGCCTCGCCGCGAACAGCGCCGAGGACGTGCTCGATTTCGAGAGCGACTTCCTCAGCATCGGACCTTCGCTGCGCTGGAATCTGTTCGCCGGCGGCCGCATCCGCGCGGCGATCGCAGCGCAGGAGGCGAGCGTCACCGAGGCGCAACTCGCCTGGGAGCAGAGCGTGTTGCTCGCGCTCGAGGAGGCTGAGAACGCGCTGACCAACTTCGCTCGCGAGCAAGAGCGCCGCGCGTCGCTGGACAGCGCCGCGACCCAGGCGCGCCGCGCGGTCGATCTTGCTCAGACGCAGTACCGCGAGGGCCTGACGGACTTCCAGGCCGTGGTCGATTCGCAGCGCGTGGTCGCGGGACTCGAGGACGAACTCGCGGCCAGCGACGCCGCGATCACCAGCCACGCCATCGCGCTGTTCAAGGCGTTGGGCGGGGAGTTCGAAAGCATCGAAGCGCGGTTGGCGAGCGCTGCACGCTGAACGCATCCGCCGTGCTGTCGGGAACCGCGCGCGGCGGGGACTGCTCTCAAAGCGCGCGGAAGACCCACAGCGCGCTCGGGCCGATCACACAGGCCCAGCCCGCGCGCGCGTGCACGCTCCCGCCGAGCGTGCTCAGCCCACGCGGGCTCTCCAGCGGCGCCTGGCTGATCAGGTACAACTCGCGCTCGAGATCGATCAGGTACAGGCCGAACTGCGTCGCGAACAAGGCGCGTTCCGCTGAGCACAGTCCATCGCCCGTGAGCTGCTCCTCGGGGCCCAGGTAGGGCGCGATGCGCGTGCGCCCGCGGATCGCCTCCCAACTCGACAGCGCATGCTCCGGCCCGTGCGGACCCAGCACGAACGCTTCGCTGCCGTGCGCTCCGAGCAGCGTCGTGCCCGCAGGGGCGCGGTGCGGCGCCGCGCAGAAAAGCCCGCGTCCGTCGAGGTCGGGAGCGTTGCGCAGCCAGTACAGGTGGTCGCTGTCGGCGGGCGCACTGGCCCACGCCGCGACGTCGCTTGGAAACCTCACCGGCGTCGGTGCTGCGCCAGACCAGACGCGTTCGTCGGCGGCGCGCCGACGCGTGCGCAAGGACCAGTGCAGCCGACCGTCGAGCGTGCTGAGCAGGGCGCTGAAACCGGTGTTCGAGTGCAGCAGCACGTTGGCCGCGTCGACCCCGAGCGGGGAGGCGCTCGCCGCGGGAGCGCGCGCGCCGAAGAAGCGTCCCGTCGAGCGTTGCACCTCCACGCCGCGGCCGATCCAACGTTTCCACACGAGTTGGCCGCTCGAGAGATCGATCGCGGCGAGCGACGTGCGCACGGCTGCCGCCGCCGCGGCGCGCGCCTGGAAATCGCCGCCTTCCTCGGCGGTTTCGTACTCCCGCACGGCGAACACCACGTTCTCTCCGTCGAGCGCGACTCCCGGTTGGAATTCACTGGTGCTCCACTCGCTCGGAGCGGCTGCGGTCGGCCCGTCGGGACCGAGCACCCTGCGGCCGTCGTGCCACACCCAACGCAGCGCGACGCGCGGCGGCGCCTTTGGATCCGGATCGACCGCGATGTCCAGGCACACCAGCGCGTTGCCACGCGTCGTGCCGCGCCGGCCGACGACGAACACGGCGGCGCCGGCGTGCGCCGAGATCTGCAGCGGCCAGCCGGGAATCTCGGGCGAGTCGAGCAGCCCGCCCACGGACATTCCGGCGTCGCGCAGCAGCGCTGTGACGTCCGTGCGGCCGACTTGGAGTCCGGCTTCGAGGTCGTAGAGCGCCAAGCTCTGCGGACCGTCGCCGGCGGAGAAGTGCACGAGCACATGCCGTTCGCCGAAGAAGCTCAGCCCCGGTCGGATCGACATCCCCGGTTCGAGGCGGCCGCGCGCGGGTTGGCGCCGGCGCAGGTCCTCGAGCAGGAACAGGTGCGCGGGCTCGAGCCGCGTTGCGTTCGACCAACTCGCGGCTGCCGCGGGCGCCGCACTCGCCTCCTCCGCGAACGCCGCGCGGCGCCGTGCCAGCGCTGTCGCGAGCTCGTCCGAGGGCAGCGCGGCGAGTTGCAGGTGTTGCTCCGCACGTTGGAGCCAGTCGCGGGCCGCGCGCGGCCGCGCGCGCTCGAACTCGAGCTCCGCCAGGGCGAGGGCGGCGCGCACGGCGCTGGCTGTAGCGAAGAAGCGCCGCTCCACGCGCGCCAGCGCTTGCGGGTCGCGCCCGCTCAGCGAGAGTTGCTCCGCGGCGAGCAGATCCTGCGAACGTGTCCACAGCGCGCGCGCCTGGGGCGGAGCGCTGAGCAAGCGCCGCAGCAGCGCGGCCTCGATTCCGTCGCGTCTGCGGTCCGCCGCCGGGTCCGCGGTTCCGTCGACGTCCGGCCACAGTTTGGCGCCCGCGCCCTCGGGCAACGGCGCGAGCGCTGCGCCTTCCTCGGAGTCGCGCAATACGACGTGCCACTGGTCGAAGAGTTCGCTCCAGCGCCGCTCGTTCGTTTGTCCGAACGCCGCGGCGCTGAGTTCGACCTGGAGCTTGTCCGCACGCGCGAGCGCGACGCTCGCGAACTCGCTGCCCGCGAGGAACGCAGCGTTGTCGAGCGGCCCCTCGTCGAGTTGCAGCGCTTCACCCTGGGCGCGGAGCGCTGCACGCGCCGAGCCGGGCGCGGCGAAGCCGAGCAGCGCGCAACCCAAGAGTCCCACAGACGCGAGCGCAGGCCCGCGCGGGCGCGTGGGCTGGCGGAGCTTCAGGCCGGTGGGCCGAGCCGTGTCGAGGCCCGCGTGGCCCATGCGGCGCTCAGCGTTCCTCGTCGCCCGCAGCGTCGTCCGACTCCTCGGCCTTGATGTTGCGCAGCGCGCGGCGCTCGCGCTCGAGGTAGATCGGATCGTTCTGTGCGCGTTCGAGCCGCTCGAGCTCGGCGGAGCGCGCCTGTTCGCGCTCCGTGCGCGCACGCATCTCGGCCTCGGCCGCGGCGAGTCGCTTGCGCTCGGTCAACGCGGGGCGCAGACCGAGCAAAGCCACTTGGCCGAGGACGAGGAAGGCGATCCACACCGGCGACCAAGCCACGATCCCGGCGAACACCGACGTCGACTGCGCGCTGGGAGCGGTCGCGGCTGTGGATGCGGAGGTGATGCTCGCCATGGTGCGTGCCTCTGGAGCGTTCGCGGGCGTCAGCTCAGCAGCTTGGCGCCGTAGCGGCCCGTCGCGTCGAGTTCCTCTTCGATGCGCAGCAGGCGGTTGTACTTGGCGACGCGGTCCGAGCGACAGGGCGCGCCCGTCTTGATCTGCCCGGCGTTGGTGGCGACGGCGAGGTCCGCGATGGTGGTGTCCTCGGTTTCCCCCGAACGGTGGCTGATCACGCAGCGCATGCCGTGCCGGTGCGCGAGCGCGATGGTGTCCAACGTCTCGGTCAGCGTGCCGATCTGGTTGACCTTGACGAGCACGGCGTTGCCCGCCTTCTTGTCGATGCCCATCTGCACGCGCCGTGCGTTGGTGACGTACAGGTCGTCGCCGACCAGTTGCACGCGCGCGCCCACGCGCTTGGTGAGGGACTGCCAGCCATCCCAATCGTCCTGATCCAGGCCGTCCTCGATCGAGAAGATCGGGTAACGCTCACACCAGCGCGCATACAGCTCGACCATGTCCATCGAGCTGTGCGGCTTGCCGTCGACCATGTACTTGCCGTCGTGCAGGAACTCGGCCGAAGCAGCGTCGATAGCGATCTTCACGTCGCTGCCCGGCTGCACGCCGACCTTGTGGATCGCGGCCAGGATCAGCTCGAGCGCCTCTTCGTTGCTCTTGAGGTCGGGCGCGAAACCACCCTCGTCGCCGACGTTGGTGTTGTAGCCCTTGGCTTTGCACACGCCCTTGAGCGCGTGGAACACCTCGACGCCCAGGCGCAGGCCTTCGGCGAAGCTCGTGGCGCCGAAGGGCATGATCATGAACTCCTGCAGGTCGACGTTGTTGTCGGCGTGCTTGCCTCCGTTGAGGATGTTCATCATCGGCACCGGCAGCACGTTCGCGATCGAACCGCCGAGGTAGCGGTACAGAGGCAGGCCCGATTCCGCGGCCGCGGCCTTGGCGACCGCGAGCGACACGCCCAGGATCGCGTTGGCGCCGATGCGGCTCTTGTTCGGCGTTCCGTCGAGCTCGATCATCGCGTTGTCGAGGGCGCCTTGTTCGCTGCCCTCGAGTCCGATCAGGGCGCCGCACAGCTCCTCGTTGACGTTCTCGACGGCCTTGCGAACGCCCTTGCCTCCGTAGCGCTTGTCGCCGTCGCGCAGCTCGTGCGCTTCGTGCTTGCCCGTGCTGGCGCCCGAAGGCACCGCCGCGCTGCCGATCGCGCCGCTTTCCAGCAGCGCTTCCACTTCGAGGGTCGGGTTGCCGCGCGAATCGAGGATTTCGCGCGCGTGCAGGTTCATGATCTCGCTCATGGCGGAGATCGTAGCGGACGGAGTCCGCACTCCAAGCGCCGCGCCGGTCGCTCCTCGGGAGAGCGCTGACTATGCTCTGGGCGTGCGCCGCGTCTCCGCCCTTCCGAATCTGATCACGCTCGGCAACGCGTTCTGCGGCTTGCTCGCGATCGCCAAGGCGATCGACGCGCTGGCCGTCGGCGCGAGCGATCCGCTGATCTTCTACCGCAAGCTCGAGACCGCCTGCCTGCTCATCTTCCTGGGGATGGTCTTCGACGCGCTGGACGGCAAGGTCGCGCGCATCACCGGCGGGGCGAGTCAGTTCGGAGCGCAGCTCGATTCGTTCGCGGACGCCATCACCTTCGGGTGCGCGCCGGCGCTGCTCGCGAAGGTCTTGATCGAGCACGAAGGCCCGCTGCTGGGCTACCACGGCAATCCGCGCCTGCACTTCATCGCCTGCGCGGCCTTCGCGCTCATGGCGGTCCTGCGTCTGGCGCGCTTCAACCTCGAAACGACCCCGGACGAGAAGGCGCACGCGGAGTTCCGCGGGTTGCCTTCGCCGGCCGCGGCGGCGGCGCTGGTCTCGACCTTGCTGCTGTACCTGGTGCTGCGTCGACCGGAGCTCGAGACGGACGACGGCACCCCGACGCCGATGGGGCGTCTGTTCAGCTTGGTCCCCGACCTGCGCTTGGCGAGCCTTCCGGACTGGTTGCTCCCCACGATCCTCCCGGCGATCGCGGTGCTCATGCCGTGCCTGGGCTTCCTGATGGTGAGCCGCGTGCGCTACCCGCACGCCGTGTCGATGCTGACCAAGAAGGGGAGCTTCTTCACGCTGGTCTATCTGGTCTTCGGCGCGTTCCTGCTGTTCAGCGCGCCGATTCCTGTGTTGTTCCTCGCCGCTCACGCGTTCGTGTGGAGCGGCGTCGTCCGCAGGCTGCTGCGCTCCAAGCCGCCGTCCCCTCCGCACGTCGGCGCCGCGCGCGACGCGTCGCTCGAGCGCGCCGGGCCGCGCTAGTTCCGCGTGAGCGTGGCCGTGGGAGGCGTGTGGGTTGCGCTGGGAGCGAACCTCGGTGAGCGCGAGCGGACGCTGAACGCTGCTGTGCGCGAGATCGGCGCGCTGCCTGGCGTGCGCGTGCTGCGCCGCTCGAGTTGGATCGAGACCGAGGCCCTCGGCGGCCCACCCGGGCAACCGCCGTACCTCAACGGCGTCGTCGAGCTGGAGTGCTCCCTCTCCGCTGCGGAGTTGCTCGCAGCGCTCCACGCGATCGAAGCGCGACATGGCCGCGTCCGCGAGGTGCGCAACGCCGCGCGCACGCTCGACCTCGACCTGTTGTTGTTCGGCGCTCAACGCTCGAGCACGGCGGAGCTCGAGTTGCCTCATCCGCGCATGGAGGAGCGTGAATTCGTTCTCGCGCCGCTGGCGGAGCTGGCGCCGGACCTGCTGCTTCCCGTGAGTGGCCTGACGGTGCGTCGGCGCCTCGAGGCCCTGCGCCGGGCTTGCAACGAGGCGCTGCCTCGTCATGCTGCCGCGGACATGCCGCAGGTGTTCGCCACCCCGGCCGGCGCGCGCGAGTGGCTTGCTGCGCGCCGACCCTCGAGCCTGGGATTCGTGCCCACGATGGGCGCGTTGCACGAGGGTCACCTGTCGCTCGTGCGCCGCGCGCGCTCCGAGAACGAACTGGTGTGCGTGAGCGTGTTCGTGAACCCGCTGCAGTTCAACGACGCCAAGGATTTCGAGCGTTACCCGCGCGACTTCGAAGGCGACGCGCGCGCGGTGGGCGAGGCAGGCTGCGAGCTGGTGTTCAGCGGAACCTTGGCCGACTTCTTTCCCGAGTCGGGCGGGGCGCGCGAATCCATCGTCGCGGCGCCGGCGGGGCCCGCGGGGCTCGGATTGGAGGGTGCGTTCCGACCGGGCCATTTCGACGGCGTGGCGACCATCGTCGAGCGCCTGTTCGAAATCGTGCGCCCCAACCGCGCTTACTTCGGCGCGAAGGATTTCCAACAGACCTTGGTGGTGCGCGACGTCGCGCGTCGGCTGGGTTACCCGCAGATCGTGGTGTGTCCGACTTCGCGCGAGGCTTCGGGATTGGCGCGTTCCTCGCGCAACGCGCTGCTTTCGCCGGAGAATCTGGAACGCGCGCCGCGGATCTACGCCGCGCTGTGCTCCGCACGCGCTGCGTGGCGCGAGCGCGGAGTCCGCGCGCCGCGCGAGTTGCGCGCCGTGATGCTGCGTGCGCTCGACGGGAGCGGGCTCGAGCCGGAGTACGCGCAAGTGCGCGATCCCGAGCGTTGGACCGCCGACGAACCGAGCTTCGAGCTCGAGCGCGCCGTGGCGTTGATCGCGGCGCGCGCCGGCGCCGTGCGCCTGATCGACAACCTGCGCTTGGACCTCGACGAGAGCCCTGCGTGAGCGCCGCTGCGTGGTGCGAGGTCGAGGCGCCGGCCAAGCTCAACTTGTTCCTCGAGGTGCTCGCGCGCCGCACCGATGGGTACCACGAACTCGACACGCTGATGCTGGCGGTCGACTTGTGCGACCGTTTGCGCGCCCGCCGCACGAGCGACGGCGGCGTGTCGCTGCGCGTGAGCGGCGAGCAAGCCACGGCGGACATTCCCAGCGATGCTCGCAACCTCGCCGTGCGTGCGGCGCTGGAGGCGCTGGCCCTCGCGCGGGAGTGCGGGGCCGCGGCGCGCGATGACGGCGTCGAACTCGAACTCGAGAAGCGCATTCCGTCGCAGGCGGGCCTGGGGGGCGCGAGTTCCGACGCCGCCGCGGCGCTGCGCGCCGTCGAGTTGGCCCTCGCGTGGAAGGCGAGTGACGTCCAAGCGGACCAACTGCTCGCCGCGCTCGGCTCCGACACGGTGTTCTTCCGGCACGCGGCGACGCTCGGCATGGCTCGCTGCACGGGGAGAGGGGAGCGCATCGAAGCGGTCGGTCCGCTGCCGCCGGTGCGCGCGGCCCTGCTCGTCACTCCGGACTTCGGCGCCGCCACGCCTTTGGTCTACCGCGCGCTGGAAAACCCGTTGAGGTGGGCTGGCGAACGCCGTACGCTGGAATCGTGTTTCACTTCGGAGACATCCGGGGCTGAGGCCACGGACGGCGCCTGGCGGCCGTTCAACCGACTCGAGGAAGCAGCCTGCCGTGCGCTGCCCAGGCTCGACACCTGGCGCAACGTGCTGCAGGCCTCGTCCGAAGGCCGGTTCTGCTTGAGCGGCAGCGGCTCGAGCTTCTTCGCGCTCTTGGACAACCTTGACCTTGCCCAGCGCCTGCGCACGCGGGTCGTCTCGGCGCTGCAAAGCGCCGGGCTCGCGCCGCGCGGGTTGTGGGTCGTCCGGCCGATGCGGCTCGGGCGCTGATTCAGCGGCGCGCTGGAGCGCCGCGACTCGGCCGAGCGGCGATTTTTTCGGTCCGTCCAGCCCCTTCCCGGGGCGGGCTCCGGACTCCATCCCCCAGATGAACATCACCGAGATTCGCATAAAGCTCGTGCAGGACCCGCGCGACAAACTCCGCGGGTTCGCTTCGCTCACGATCGACGGCGAACTGGTCGTGCGCGACATCAAGATCATCGAAGGCCTCAAGGGCCTGTTCGTCGCCATGCCGAGCCGCAAGCTGCACGATCGCTGCCCGACGTGCTCCTGCAAGAACCCGCTCCGCGCGCGCCACTGCAACGATTGTGGGAGGCGCCTGAGGGACCAGCGCGGCGCCGCGGATGAACGCGGCAAGGTGCGGCTGTACGCGGACATCGCCCACCCGATCCACCAGGAAGGGCGCGACCACCTGCAGCAGTTGATCGTGCGCGCCTACGAGGCCGAGTTGGTCGCCTCGCGCCAGGAAGGGTACGTCGCAGCGCGCTTCGACGACCTCGACTACCACGAGTTCGACGCGGTGTGACGACGCGCAACGGCGCGCAGCGCACCGGAGCACGTGGGCGCGCTCACCGCTCGCTGAGCGCCACGTGGGATTCGCGCTACGCTCCGCGCCTCCCATGGCCATCGTCGTTTCCCACCTGGCGTCCTCCTTCGAGCAACTCGCGCGGCAGGCGCTGCGCCAAGTGCCGCTCTCCGATCTGATCGAGTTGCGCCTCGACGAGATCGGCGATCCCGGAGAGGAGCGACTGCGCGCGTTGCTCACGCAACTGGGCAAGCCGACGATCGTCGCCGTGCGCAATCGCGAACAGGGCGGAGCGTTCGCGGGCGACGTCGATCAGCAGCTCGACATCCTGCGCAGCGCCGCGCGCGCTGGCGCAGCCTTCGTCGACGTCGACTGGAGCGCTTCGCTCGAGCTCGGCGAAACCGGCGTCGCCAAGTGCCACCGCATCGTCTCGCGGCACGACCACGACGGAACCCCGGACGATCTCGCCGAGTTCGAGGACGAGGTCCGCAACGTGATGTACGAGGGCGACCTGATCAAGCTGGTGGCCCACGCGCACTGCGCGGAGGACGCGCTCGCCTTGCTGCGCCACCTGCGCCAGGCGCGCGGCGGTCTGATCGCGTTTTCGAGCGGCGAAGCCGGCGCGTTCTCGCGCGTGCTGTGCCGGATCTTCGGTTCGCCCTTCACGTACGCGGCGCCGGCGATCGTTCCCGGCGAGCCCGTCGCGCCGCTCACGGCGCCGGGGCAGTGGCGCGTCAACGACCTGCGCGCTGTGCTGCCGCCCGGCGGCGGCGGCGACTCGACGGCGGTCTTCGGCGTGGTCGGCGATCCGGTGGCGCACTCGCTCAGCCCGCGCGTGCACGACATGGCGCTCAAGGGCGCGCGGCTCGACGCGGTGTACGTCGCGCTCCAAGTGCACGACTTCCAGCGTTTCCTCGGCCTGGTCGACGATCCGCACTTCCGCGGCTTCTCCGTCACCGCGCCGCACAAACTCGCTGCGTTCAAGTCCGCGAAGTCGCGCGATGAGGACGCGCATGCGACCGGCGCCGCCAACACGCTGGTGCGTGACGCGAGCGGCTGGCGCGCGTCGAACAGCGACGTCGCCGGAGCGGGGGAGACGCTCGAACGCGCCTGGCGCTACCACCACGAACGCGCGGGCAAGCCGCTGCTGTCGATGGGCTCGCCGCTGGGCGGAGCGCACGCGCTGGTGCTGGGCGCCGGCGGCGCCGCGCGCGCGGCGGCGCGAGCGGTGCTCTCTCGCGGAGGGCGCGTCACGCTGTGCGCTCGGCGCGAGGCGCAGGCGCAGAGTTGCGCGCGCGAACTGGCGTGCGCGAGCGCTCCGTGGTCCGCACGCGCGTCGCTCGCCTACGACATTCTCGTGCACACCACGCCCGCGGGCTCGCTCGCGCAGCCGGACGTGTGTGTTCTCGAGGAGAACGAGATCCGTGCGGGCACGGTCGTGCTCGACGCTGTCTATCGGCCGCTGAAGACCCCGCTCCTGGCGGCCGCGTTGCGCCGCAACTGCACCGCCGTTCCCGGCGCCGAGTGGTTCGTGCGCCAGGCCCAGACGCAGTTCCGCCAGTTCACGCAGCACGAGCCCGATGAGGCCCTGTTGCGCAAGGCGTTCGAGCACGCGCTGAAGTAGCGCATCCGCGTGGGCCGCCGTTGAAGCTCCGTCGTTCGCTGGCGTTCGTCGGGTTGCGTTGCACGGGCAAGAGCACCGTGGGCGCCCTCGTCGCGCGCGAGTTCGACGCGGGCTTCGTCGACCTCGACGAAGCGCTGAGATACTCCTTCCAGAGCGACTGCTGCAGCGCGCACGGAACGAGCCTGGGAGAGTGGATCGAGGCGCACGGCTGGGACGCGTTCCGCGCTGCGGAGCAAGCCGAGCTCGCGCGGGTGCTCGACAACGGCGAGCCGCGCGTGATCGCGACCGGAGGCGGGGTCGTGGAGCGCGAAGTCAACCGGCGGCTGCTGGCCCTGCGCACCACGGTCATCTGGTTGCGCGAGTCCGTCGAGGTTCTGGCTCGCCGCGCGGCCGCGGACGGGCGCGGGCGTCCGGCGCTCGTGGCCGGAGGGTGGGCGAACGAGTTTCGCGAGATCGGGGCGCGGCGCGCTCCGCTCTACGCGGAGTGCGCGCACATCGCGATCGACTGCTGCGGCCGCGCGCCCGCCGAACTTGCGCGCGAAGTGCGGGCTCGCCTGGAGCTGTACGCCAATTCGCGGCCAGCTGACTCTTGATCCCAGCCTCGCACCGCCCTATCCTTTCCCCCTCGATCGCGCGGTGGAGCAGTCTGGCAGCTCGTCGGGCTCATAACCCGGAGGTCGCAGGTTCGAATCCTGCCCGCGCTACCACTCAGTCGGCCTGGCGGCTTTCAGCCGCCGGGCCGATTTCGTTTTCGCGCCGGCAGGCTTCTTACCTGCGATGGTGGTGGGCGCGGACGCTTCGCGCCCGCGCGTGGGTTCGAATCCTGCCCGCGCTACCACTCAATCGGCTCGGCGGCTTACAGCCGCCGGGCCGATTTCGTTCCCGCGCCGGCAGGCTTCTTACCTGCGATGGTGGTGGGCGCGGACGCTGCGCGCCCGCGCGTGGGTTCGAATCCTGCCCGCGCTACCACTCAATCGGCCTGGCGGTTTGCAGCTGTCGGGCTGGTTTCGGATTCGCGCCGGAAGGCTTCCTACCTGCGGTGGTGGTGGGCGCGGACGCGGGTCGGATCCTGGCCGCGTTGCCACGCGGGTAGGCCAGGCGGCTTGGAGCTGGGGCGCTGGTGTCAGATTCGCGCCATCGGGCTTCGTTCGTGCGATGTTGGCTGAGCGCGTGCTGGGCAAGGAGCGCGGAGCTCGGCCGATCTGGGCGTCTTTGTCAGGCCTGGCGCGATGGCGCCGCGCCGTTGTGCACGACGTTGACACGGCGGCGGCGCCCGGGCTTCTTCGGGCTCGCAGAGGACCCGTCGGCGCTGCTACCTTCCCGCGCTCTGAAAGCGGCCGGCTCTCCGCGGTCCGCAACCGACGTTCGCACCCGTGCGCGCGGCTCGCTCCGGTTGCCCCATCTCCGTGCGACGCCTCGGCGTAGCACCCGTGAGCGGGCGTCGGGACTTGGCGCGAGCCAAGCCCTGGCGCGGATTGACCTTCAGCGGGTCGAGCACAGCGAGCCGGAAGCCGGTCGCTTGCGCCGCTGCGGGCGGGCTGCGAGCCGTGCCCCGCGCCTGCTGCTGCGCTCGCGCCGTTGGATGCGCGCGCGCCGGTCGAGTGTTCGCTGAACTGCTGTCCCTTCACTCCACGCACCCATCCAACGCGCCCATCCATGCAGGGCAAGATCGAACCCGCCGCGCGCTCGCTCGCGGACCTCACCGCCGGTCCGACAGCTCCCGCCGAGGTGCTCGGGGCACTCGTCCGTGAGCTCGAACGCGCACTCCCCGCCGATGGCGAAGTGCCGCTCGCGGCGCTGGACTGGCTCAAGCTCGCGGCCGAGTCCGCGGACGTGCACCTCGAGGTGGTGGAGGCCAGCCACGAGGAACTCCTGCAGTGGCTGCGCTGGGACGAGCCGCTGCTGACGGCGCTCGAAGCCGCCGACGACAGCGGGCGCCGCACGACGCGCTGGATGCTCGTGCGCAAGAGCGAGGCCGGCGCGCGCGTCACGATCCGCGGCGTCGACGAGGGCGAGCAGGTGCGCGAGGTCGCGCTGCCCGAGCTGGCCTTGCTGTGCGGCTTCGAGGGCGAAAGGCGCCTGCGATGGCTCAAGCCGCGGCTGGGCAACCTCACGGAGGCGGACGAAGAACACGGCGGGGAGCACGCGCACGCCGAACCTCCGCCTCCGCTGAAGCGCCTCTGGACCCTGGTCTCACCGGACCGCGGGGACATCTTCGCCGTGGCCGTGTTCGCGGTGGCGATCGGCGTGCTCTCGCTGGCGACGCCGATCGCGGTCCAGTCGCTGGTCAACTTCGTGGCGCTCGGCGGCGCGATTCCGCCGCTCGTCGTCGTCGCGCTGCTGCTGTTCGTGGGCCTGTCTTTCGCGGCCTTGTTGACGGCGTTGCAGACCTGGGTCGTCGAAATGCTGCAGCGCCGTCTGTTCGTGCGCGTGTTCGCCGACCTGACGGCCCGCCTGCCGCGCCTGGGGATGAGCGTCCACGAGCACTACTACGCGCCCGAACTCGTCAACCGCTTCCTCGACGTCATCGCGATCCAGAAGCTCGGCGCGTTCCTGCTGCTCGACGGACTGTCGCTCCTGCTCAGCGCTACGGTCGGCTTGGTGGTGCTGGCCTTCTACCACCCGCTGCTGCTGGCCTTTGACGTCGTCCTGCTGCTCGCCATCGCGTTGATCGTGATCGGGCCGGTGCGCCGCGGCATCAAGACCGCCAAGGCGGAAAGCAAGGCGAAGTACGAAGCGGTCGCGTGGCTCGAAGAACTCGCCCGCAATCCGCTGCTCTACAAGTCGAGCGGCGCACTGCGCTTCGTGTTCGAGCGCTCCGACCGCCTCGCGCGGCGCTTCCTCGAACACCGCGCCGAGCACTTCCGCGTGGTGTTCTCGCACTACATCGGCACCTACGTGCTCCAGGTGCTGGCGAGCACCGCGTTGCTCAGCGTGGGCGGCTTGCTCGTCATCGAAGGCACCTTGACGCTCGGGCAACTCGTCGCAGCCGAACTGATCGTGACGCTGGTGGTGAACTCGGTCGCCAAACTCGGCAAGCACCTCGAGTCGTTCTACGACTTGATGGCGGCGACGGACAAGGTCGGCAAGCTGCTCGACCTGCCGGTCGAGCACCAGGGTGGGGAGCACCACCTGAGCCTCGTGCGCGGTGCGGGCATGGAGGTCGAGTTGCGCTCGCTCAGCTTCGGCACGCACAGCCAGCCGGTGTTCGACCACATCTCGATGCACGTTCGCCCGGGCGAGCGCGTCGGCGTGCGCGGCCCGAGCGGAAGCGGGAAATCCTCGCTGCTCCAACTGATCTGGGGCCTGCGCAAGGCTTCGGGCGGGACGATCCGCGTCGATGGGCGCGACCTGCGCACGCTCTCGCTGGAATCGCTGCGCCGCACGGCGAGCCTGGTCGAAGCGGTAGAGACGTTCGAGGGCACTGTGCGCGAGAACGTGCGCGTCACGCGTCCGTTCGTGACGGACGACGACGTGCACGAGGCGCTCAAGCGGCTGGGACTGCTCGACGAGATCGAGCGTCTGCCGGATGGACTCGAGACGGCGCTCACGTCGAGCGGACGCCCGCTCTCCTCCGGCCAGATCGTGCGCCTGCAGGTGGCCCGCGCGGTCGCCGGTCGGCCGCGGCTCCTGCTCGTCACCGACTTCTTCGAGGAGCTCGCCGAGGACGCGCGCAAACGGGTGTTCGACGTGCTGTTCGATCCGAAGGCGCCGTGGACGCTGATCATCGCCACGAATCAGCCAGACGTTCTCGCGCGCTGCTCGCGCGTGCTCGCGCTGCCCGAGGGCGCGATCGAGAACCAGGCTCGCGCCAGTTGATGCGCCGTACGCTCACGCCCTGAACACACTCTCCACCGGAGCCATGAAGAACGAACTCGAGGGACTGGGACTGACGGCGTTCCAGATCGTCCGGCCGCCCCGCGCCATGCGCAAGCTGGCCAAGGCGCTGATCGTGATCTTCGCCACGGCCCTGCCTGCCTTTGTGCTGCTGCCCTGGGTGCAGAACGTCCAGGCGCAGGGGCGGGTGATCGCCATCGACCCGCTCGACCGCGCGGTGACGATTCCCGCGCCGGTGACCGGACCGCTGGTGCGACTCGACGTGCAGGAAGGTCAGGCGGTCAAGAAGGGCGAGGTGCTCGCCGAGATGAGCGACCAGGACCCGCTCTACGTGCAGCGTCTGCAGCAACAGATCGAGTTTGCGCAGGAGAAGCTGCGGGCCGCGCGCAAGATGGTCGAGGTGTACGCGACGCAGGTCGGGCTGCTCGAGACGGCGCGCGTCAACGCCATCACGACCGCCGAACTCGCGGTGCAGAGCGCGACCCAAGCGGTCGAGATCAACGAGCGCGATCTCGCGGCCTTCACCGCGGTGCTCGAGCAAAAGCAGCTCGACTTCGAGCGCAAGTTCAACCTGCGGAGCTCGGGCGTGGTCTCCGACCTCGACTTCCAGAAGGCGGAGTCCGACTTCAAGGAGGCGACCAACAAGGTTGCGGCGGCCGAGGCCAAGGTGCAGCAATCGCGCAACGATCTCGAAGCTCGCAAGGCCGAAGTCAGCCGCGTGTCCGCGTCGCAGCAGGCCGCCGTCGAGAAGGCCAAGACCGACGCCGAAGACGCGAAGTCCAAGGCGGCCGAGGCGGACAAAGAGGTCACGAACGCCCAGGTCAAGTTCGATCGCCAGAAGACCCAGGTCGTCGTGGCGCCGCGCGACGGCTACGTGCTGCGCGTGCACGCTGCGACCTCGACGGAGTTCCTGTCCCAGGGCGATCCGCTGATCGAGTTGATCCCCGACACCGACCGCCTCGCGGTCGAGTTGTGGGTGCGCGGTTTGGACGCGCCGCTCGTGAAGCAAGGCCGCCCGGTGCGCATCCAGTTCGAGGGCTGGCCCGCGGTGCAGTTCGCCGGCTGGCCGTCCGTCGCCGTGGGGACGTTCGGAGGCCGCGTGCTGTTCGTCGACGCCCAGGGCAACGCGGACGGTCGCTTCCGCGTGCTGATCGAACCCGATCCGGCCGACGAGCCCTGGCCCGAACGGCGTTACCTGCGCCAGGGAGTGCGAGCCAACGGCTGGCTGCTGCTCGACACCGTGCGCCTGGGCTACGAAATCTGGCGGCAGCTCAACGCCTTCCCGCCGACCGTTCAGAATGGCGACATCGCTCCGTCCGCGGGCAAGTCGAAGAAGAACGGCGCGAAGAAGAAGGACGCGGAGTCCGAAGACAAGTGATGCGCACGCTCGATCTGTTGAGGGCGCTGGCGAGTCGGCGCGCGCTGGTGCTCGCGGGCGCCGCGCTGGCGCCGGGTTGCCAGTTCGCCGCTCCGTGCCCGATCGATCCGCTGCCGCCGATCACCCCCGAGGTGCTCCAGCACTTCAGGCTCGCCGCTGCGCCGGTCGCGAGCGACGCACCGAACGGAGCGCCGCTCGAGCCGATCCACGTGCTGGGGCAGTCGGCGCGCGCCGACCGCGAGGGCGTGGGCGCAGCCTCGGCCGAGATCGAGTTGGAGGACGTGCTGCGCTCGGTGGAGACGCACTTTCCGCTGGTGCTTGCCGCGCTCGAAGAGGTCTCCATCGCCGAGGGCCAACTGCTGCAGTCGCGCGGCAATTTCGACACGCGCCTCAACGCGCAGGGCGCCTTCGATCTGGAAGGCTTCTACGAGAGCGACGTGTTCGACTTCGGGGTCGAGCAGCCGCTCGAGTTCTGGGGCATGAACTTCTCCGGCGGCTACCGCATCGGCCGCGGGGATTTCGCGGTGTACGACGGCAAGGCGAAGACCAACAAGGACGGCGAAGCGCGGCTTGGCGTGACGCTGCCCTTGCTCCAGGGCCGCGCGATCGACTCGCGGCGCGTGGCGCTGTGGCGCGCGCGCTTGGCGCGCGAACAGGCCGAGCCGATCGTGCTCTTCAAGCGCATCGAGGCCACGCGCAAGGCCGCTGACTCGTACTGGAAGTGGGTTGGCGCCGGGCGCAAGCGCGAGATCGCGCTGCGGCTCTTGGCGCTGGCCGAAGACCGCACCACGCAGATCGAGCTGGCCGTGCGCGAAGGGCTGCTGGCGCCGATCAACCTCGTCGAGAACGAGCGACTGATCGTCGATCGCCGCCAAAGCCTCCTGCGCGCCGAACGCGGCGTGCAACAGGCGGCGCTCGCGCTCTCGCTGTACTGGCGCGACGCTCGCGGGCAGCCGACCTTGCCGGCCGACGGTGCATTGCCCTACGAATTCCCGACGCCGCGCGATGTCGCGGAGGTGTTCGTGCCCGGGCACGAGGACCTCGCGCTGGCGCGCCGCCCCGAGGTGCGCGTGCTCGAACTCGAGATCGCGCGGCTCGAGCTGGAGCTGGGCCTGGCCGAGAACGACATCCTCCCGCGCCTGGATTTGGGCGTGTTCGGTTCGCAGGACTACGGCGGCGCCGCGAACACGCCGGATGACAAGGATCCGTTCGAGCTGACGGCGCTGCTGCGTTTCCAGCTGCCGATCCAGCGCAGCCTGGCGCGCGGCAAGGTGCGCGAGACGCAGGCCAAGATCGCCAAGCTCACGCGCGAGGCGCAGTTCCTGGGCGACAGCGTGCGCAACGACGTGCGCGACGTGGTCTCGGCGCTCAACCAGAGCTACCAGCGCATCGGACAGTCGCGGGAGAACGTGCGCCTCGCAGCGCAGCTGGCCGAGGCCGAACGCGTGCAGCTGCGGGGCGGTCAGAGCGACCTGCTGCGCGTGAATCTGCGCGAACAACAGGCGGCGCTCGCAGCGCAGTCGCTGGTCGAAGTGCTCGAGGAGCACTTCCGCGCGCTCGCGGAGTACCGGGCAGTGGTCGGACTGCCCTACGACGAGGTCGTGGCGGGCGGTGCGATCGGCTCGGGCGCGCCGGCTGGCGCGCAGCGTTGAACGCGCCGGACCGTCGTCCCTTATGCTTGTCGGCGTGACGGCGAGCCGCAGGGGCGCGTCGCGCGCTGCAGGGCGCAAGGTGCGATCGACGATGGTTCAACTCGAAAACCGGGGGCGCGCAAGCGCTGGCGCGTTGGGCAGAACGCGCGAGCTCTTCGGCGCCGTGGCGTGGAGCTTGGTCCTGTTCGGCCCGGCGCTCGGCTGTCGCTCCCTGGCGGCGCCGAACCCAGAGATCGAACCCGCGCCCGGCGTGCCGGCGTCACCGCCGACCGCGGAGTCCGCACCCGACCCGGCGGCGCTCCCCGAGCAGAACGCTGCAGCAGCAACGAGTTCAGCGGCGGCCGACGCCGCGGCGTCGCAAGCGAGCGTCGCTGCACCCGTTGTCTCCACCCCGAGCGAGCCGCCCGCCGAGCCGAGCGTCGCGCCTCAAGAGCGCGAGGTGCGTCAGTTGCTCGACGCGTTCTACCGCGACTTCGCCGCCGGCGATTGGCCGCGTGTGGCCGATCACTTCTGGCCCGGCGCGACCCTGGTCACGATCCGCAGTCCCAGCTTGGGAGCGCCGCCGACCGTGGTGGTCCTGCGCATCGAGGACTACGTCGCGCGCCAAGGCGCCGGCGGCCGCGCGGCGCCGCTGAAGCTCGAGATGCGCACGCAACGCATCGAGACGCTGGGCTCGATCGGCTCCGCGGTCGCGCAGTACGACGCGCTCGATCCGTCGGGGGCGCAGTCCCAGGGTTGGCGCGGCGCCGACATGTTCTCGCTCGTGCTGCACGACGGGCAGTGGCGCATCGCTTCGCTCGTGTTCGAAGGCACGCGCTTCGGGCGGCACTGAACCGAGCGCGGGCGGCGCAACGTCAGGGGCCGATCGTGATGCGCAGCCCGTTCGAGAGGCTCGAACCGTTCGGATCGAGCGGGTCGCGCGACCAGCATTGCACGTAGGCGATCGCGCCGTACGCGAGCCGCGGGTCGTTGCCTGCCGCGATCAGAGCGCCCAGGTCCAGGCTCAACGAGCCGCTGCAGTCGAGTCCGGCGGCGGTTCCGCCGCTCGAACCGGGCGGAGTTCTGCGGCGCGGCGGCGCCACGCACAGCACGCCGCCCTGGAACGCGGTCGCGCGCGGCAACGCGCTGATCATCATGAAGCTCAGGCGGCCGTTGAGCAGCGAACTGGCGTGGACCGTGAAGCTGCCCGCGCCGCCCGAGGCGGAGGGCGTTCCCGAGTGGCTCAGCGCGGGCATGCAACCCAAGCTGTTGATCTTGGACGTGCAGTAGCTCGTCACGCTCGCGCTCGGCTGGCACACGCCGCTGGGCGAGGCGCGTGCGGCGACCCAGCCGGGCTCGTGCAGCGCCGTGCCGGTGTTCGCGTTGACGTTGGGCGGCGGGTTGCAGCCGCCGTGGGTGTGGACCCCGATCACGGCGCCGCTGAGTTCGTCGACGATCGGCGAACCCGAGTTGCCGCCCGTGGTGTCCGCGGTGTGGCGCAGCGTCGAACCGCTTTGGGAATCGAGCGTCGCCAGGTGAGTCTGCTGCGCGCGCGAGGCGCTCGGCGTGTCGAAGTCCACTCCGAATCCGGTGACGCGCACGGCGCTCTGAGCGGCGCTCGGCGCCGACGCCAAGCTGAACGCGGCCTGCTGCGTCTGATGCGGAGTGAGCGCGCTGCTCGAGTTGGGAAAGCAGCCGAAGTAGGCCCAGTCCATGCCGAGTCCAGCGCTGCGTTTCTGCACGGACGCGGGGTCGACGGCGTACTGGTGTTCCGGCGGCGGATGCTGCATCGCTCCGCTGGGGTCGGAGAGCGGAACTTCGAATTGAGCGACCTGAAGTTCCGTCGTGGCGCAGTGCCCGGCGGTCGACATGCAGTGCGCGGCGTCGTCGAAGATCCAGCCCGTGCAGCCGACGGGGAGCAGTCGCGCGACGCGCGCATCGCTCGACAGCGTGCGATCGTCCAACGCGCCGCAGATGCTGAGCGCAGTGATGCTCTGCGGCGGCGCCCAGAGCGAATGCAGGACGACACGCGAGGGGCCGGCGCCGGGGTCGGCGACGAGTTCGAGTTGAACGCCGTCGCCGTTGAAGTACGCGCTCGTGTGCGCCCATTGCTGCGCAGCGACGCCGTCCAGTTCCTGCACGGCGCCGTCGATCAGCGACGCGATGCGCAGCCGCGCGCCGGGCGCGAGCTGTGCGGCTTGGAAGCGCAGTCGCACCCAGCGCGCTCCTTGGAGCAGCACGGTGGTCGAGGCGAGCACGCTCTCACCGCTCGCGCCAGGGGCTGGCTGGAGCCACCCCGAGTCGAAGGCGTAGGGATAACTCTGAGATTCGAGCGGTTCGGACTGAGCGCGTGCGCGCGCTGTCCACGGTCCGAGCGCGGCGGCGACACCGAGGAGCAGGGCGAACGTTGCGCGAGGCGGCATGGTGTGCGAGTCAGCGGGGCCAGGGCCAAGGCGCGCGGAACGCACGCCAGCATCCTTCGGCCTGCCGTACACAAGCATCCCCCAAACTGGCCGTTCGGCAAGCGGCGCCGCCCTCGCGGCCCGCGAATCCGCATCGGCGGCCCTCGCGGCGGCCGCGTGGCGGGCGCGCGGGGCTCAGCGCACGCCGCGGGCGCGAACGTTTTTCGACAGTTCGACCAGCGCGCGGGCGTGCATCATCCGCGCGGCTTCGGCGCTCGGGCGGCTGGTCTCGCGCGCCACGTGCTCCCACGAGGCGCCGGCGTAGTCGCGGAGCAGGATCAATTCGCGGTACTCGGTGGGCAACTCGGCGACGCAGTCTTCGACGATGTTCTTGAGCTCGTCGTCGGCGGCCTGCTGGATGGGGGCGTCGATCGAACTCGCGAGGTCGCGAGTGCACGTGCTCGAGTCTTCGTAGGAGCCGCGACTCTCCAGGCGGATCTCACGCCGCACGTCGCGCTTCTTGGCGGCGTGGTAATCCGCAGCGGCGATGATCTTGCGCTCGGCCAACTTGGCGAGCCAGTTGATCAAGCTCGCCTCGTCGCGCATCTCGAAGTGCTCGAAGGCCTCGACCGCGGCGGCGAAGGTGTCCTGGAGGATGTCGTTGTCCTCCATCTGGGCGCGCAACGCCGGCCCCAGCCGCATGCGCACGATGCGGCGCACCCGGTCGTAGTAGCGCGCGAACAGGCGGTTGAGCGCCTGCTGGTCGCCGCCCTGAGCGAGCCGCACCAGTTCAATTGAGCGTGTCAGGTCGTCCACGTTGCGGAGTGTAGAACTCGCTCGGCCCTGCGAACAGGAGCGCGGCTATGCTCCCTGCGCGATGAAACGTCCCGTGCTTCACACGCGTCAGCTGCGTCGGCGCGCGCGCCTGTGCCAGCCCCAACGCATCGATCCGTTCGTGGTTCGACCGGCGACGTGGTCCGACGCCGGCTTGCTCGTCGAGTTCAACCGTGCGCTGGCGCGCGAGACCGAAGGGCTCGAACTCGAGCCCGACGTGCTCGCGCGTGGAGTGCGTGCGGCCCTAGCCGATCCCGCCAAGGGTGAGTACCGCATCTGCGAATTCGACGGCGCCGCCTGCGCTTCACTTTTGATCACACGCGAGTGGAGCGACTGGCGCTGCGGCTGGGCGTGGTGGATCCAAAGCGTTTACGTGGCGCCTGCGGCGCGCCGCCGGGGGACCTACCGCGCGTTGCACACGTCCGTGTTGAACGATGCACGCCGCTGCGGCGCCAAGGCCGTGCGGCTGTACGTGGAGCGTTCGAACGCGGCCGCCCAACGCACCTACGAACGGGTCGGCATGGCTCGTTCGCATTACGAACTGTTCGAAGTCGGCGACAGCCTTCACCCCTGATCCCCGCGCGCCCCTCAGGACGCCGGCCGAGGCATCTTCAAGCTCGGCGAACACGCGACTATCTTCCGCGCCCCGCCCGAACGAAGGGCGCAGATCCGGACCATCCCATGACGACGACACAGACACTTCCGTTCCAGGCCGAGGTCAAGGAACTCCTCGGTCTGATGATCCACTCGCTGTACTCCCACAAGGAGATCTTCCTGCGCGAGCTTGTGTCCAACGCGAGCGACGCGCTCGACAAGCTGCGCTTCGAGGCGCTGACCCAGCCCGGTTTGACGAGCGACGACGCACGCCTGCGGATCCGGCTCGAACTCGACGCCGAGCGCCGCACGCTCAGCCTCGTCGACAACGGCATCGGCATGAGCCGCCAAGAAGTGGTCGAGAACCTGGGCGTGATCGCACGTTCGGGCACGCGCAAGTTCCTCGAAGCCCTGCGGCAGCGCGGCGCCAACTCGCCCGAGCTGATCGGGCAGTTCGGCGTCGGCTTCTACTCGAGCTTCATGGTCGCCGAAGAAGTCGTGGTCGAGACGCGTCGCGCTGGGGAGCAGGACAAGGGCGGCGTGCGCTGGAGTTCGCGCGGCGACGGGGAGTACACGCTCGAGGACGTGGGCCCCGGACCGCGCGGCACACGGATCGAGCTGCGGTTGCGTCCGAGCGAAACGCCTGGCGAGGCGAGCGCCGACGAGGGCGACGCTTCGTCCGCGCCCGCGCAGGACTTCGCCGACGCCGACACGCTGCGTGAGCTCATCCGCAAGTACTCCGACTTCGTCGAGTGGCCGATCGAGATGGCGGCGAGCCATTTCGAGGGCGACGGTCGGCTGCAGCGCTCGAAGGCCGAGGACGGCCTGGAGGTCGTGACGCTCAACTCGCAGCGGCCGCTGTGGATGCGGCCCAAGGACGAGATCAAGTCCGAAGAGTACGCGCAGTTCTACAAGCACCTCACGCACGAGTGGACCGATCCGCTCGACACGGTGCACTTCAAGGTCGAAGGCGCGAGCGAGTACACCGCGCTGCTCTTCATCCCCGGCGAGCGCCCGTTCGATCTGTTCGAACCGCAGCGCGACAAGTCGCGCGTCAGCCTGTACGTGCGGCGCGTGTTCGTGATGGCCGACTGCGAGCAGCTGTTGCCGCCCTGGCTGCGCTTCGTGCGCGGGGTCGTCGACAGCTCGGACCTGCCGCTCAACGTGTCGCGCGAGATCCTGCAGCAGAATCGCGCACTGGCGCAGATCCACAAGCGGCTGGTCAAGAAGCTCCTCGATGCGCTCGCACAACTCCTCGCGAACCGCCGCGACGACTACAAGCGCTTCTGGGAAGCCTTCGGCGCCGTGCTCAAGGAAGGCTTGGTGATGGAGCGCGAGCAGCGCGAAGCCCTCGCGGCGTTGATCCTCGCGCCGACGACGCGCGACGGCGAACTCGCGACGCTCGACGAGTGCATCGCGCGACTGCCCGCGGGTCAGGACAAGCTGTACGTGCTGCGCTGCGCGGACGTCGAGGCGGGGCGGCGCTCGCCGCACGTCGAGGCGCTCGTCGCGCGCGGCTCGGAGGCGCTGCTGTTCACCGAGCCGATCGACGAGTGGGTGCTCGACCACCTCACCGAGTACAAGGGCAAGCGCCTCGTCGCGCTCGACAAGGCGGAGCTCGAGGACGCCGGCGAGGCGGCGAAGTTCGATCGCGAGCAACGCGAGCGCGAGCTGCGCAACGTGCTCGAAGGCATCGAGACCGATCTGCGCTCGCACGTCGAGCGCGTCCGCGTGTCGACACGTTTGGTGGACAGCCCGGCGGTGCTCGTCGACGACCCGAGTTCGGTCGGGCCGCAGATGGAGCGCATGATGCGCCAGACCGGGCGCACGCCGCCCAAGCGCAAGCGCGTGTTGGAGCTCAACCCGACGCACCCGTTGGTCGAGCGGCTGCGCGAGCTCGGGGACGCGCCCGCGGACCACGAGCGGCGCCGTGAGTGGAGCGAGTTGCTGCTCGGCCAGGCCCTGCTCGCGGAAGGTTCGCCGCTGCCCGATCCGGCGCGCTTCTCGAAGCTGGTCAGCGCCCTGATGCTCTCGGCGGCGAAGTAGCGTCGCGCCTACGTGGTGCGCAGCACCAGCACAGGTCGCTGCGCACCGCGCAACACGGCGCTCGCGACGCTGCCCACGAGCACGCTCGCGACGCCGCGCCGGCCGTGGGTGCCGAGCACGAGCAGGTCGTAGTTCGCCTGTTCCGCCAAGACATCGGCGGCGGGCGCGGCCTCGTAGAACAGTTCGCGGTGCAGGACGCCGCGCCAGTCGAACGGCTCCAGCAGCCGCCGGAAATCGCGTTCCTCAGCGGCGCGTGCGCTCTCCACCATGCTGGGCGGGAAGGGCACCGGGTAGCCGAGGAGAAAGCCCAACTCGGGCCGCACGAAGGTGTGGAGCGTGGTCAGTTCGGCGCCGAGCGCGCGCGCCCAGTCGCGGGCCAGCGTCAACACCGCCAGCGCGCCGGGGCCCAGATCGATGGCGCACAGGATCTTGCGGATCGGTTGCGGAGCGCCGCACTGCACCAGAACCGGGCAGGGTGCGCGCGCGATGACAGCGCGAACCGTGTCGCCGAAATCGAGCGGTGCGGAGCGCCGGTGGGCGCCGAGTGCGATCAGGGCGGCTTGGCTGGAATTCGCGACTCCCAGCAGCGCTTCGGCGGCGCCGCCGGACTTGAGCGAGAGCGAGCGAGCCACGTCCAGTCCGACCACGCCGTGCGCGGCGAGTTGCGCCTCCAAGCGGCGCGCGGCGGCTTCCTTCGCGCGTTGCACGCCGACGGGATCGATCTGCAGCCAGAGCTCGTTGTCGATCTCGGTGGCGTGCACCAGTTGCACTTCGAGGGAGAGGCGCTGCGCGAGGAGGTACGCGGCGAGCACCGCCTCGTCGGAGTGGTCCTTGGAGTCGACGCCGACGACCAGGGTGCGGAGCTGGCTCGAGTTCATGGGCCCGAGGTTCGCACATTCGCTCGTTGTTGCGCCATCCGACCTGTGGCCACCGGATGAAGTTCCGACGCATCCCGAGTCTCGTTGCTGTTTCGCTCCTGCGCGGCTGCATAGAATCCGCACCCGTCAGCGCGCCGACGCGCGCGCGGCCCCCCGGAGATCATCCATGAGCGATCCGCAGTCCACGCCCGGCGCCCAAGGCGCCGAGCGCAATGTCTTCTCCCGCCGCAGCCTGTTCCGTGGCGCCGGCGCCTTCGCTGCGGGCGGCCTCGTCGCCGACGCCGCGCGGGCCGCAGCGACGCCGACGAGCACGCGCCTCGCCGGTGTCGTCGAGCTCGAACTCGAGATCAACGGCGCGAAGCAGAAGGTCAGCGTCGAGCCGCGCACCACGCTGCTCAACGCGCTGCGCAACCACTGCACGC
Source organism: Planctomycetota bacterium (assembly GCA_016795325.1). GTDB lineage: Bacteria > Planctomycetota > UBA1135 > UBA1135 > WYBT01. The sequence goes on along the minus strand of JAEUHY010000012.1, from coordinate 444,196 downwards.
CGCCGCTCACCGGCGCCAAGGTCGTGTGCGACCGCGGCTCGTGCGGCGCGTGCACGGTGCACCTCGACGGCCAGCCCGTGTACTCGTGCATGACGCTCGCGGCGGACGCTGTCGGCCGCAAGGTCACGACGGTCGAAGGGCTCGCGAAGGAAGGCGAACTCACCGAGGTGCAGCGCGCGCTGTGCGAGCACGACGGTTCGATGTGCGGCTTCTGCACTCCCGGTTTCGTGATGTCGATCACGGCTTGCCTCGAGCGCAAGCCGGGCGCGACGCTCGATGAGATCAAGCACGCGTGCGCCGGCAATCTGTGCCGTTGCGGCACGTATCCGCACGTGTTCGAGGCGGCGCTCGCCGCGGGCCGCGCGCTGCGCGCGAAGGGAGGCAAGTGATGTCGCTCGATCCGCGCACCACGCTGGCGCAACAGGATGAGCCGCCGCGCCCGGCGGCCCCGGGGAAGAAGTGGGTCAAGTCGGTGCGCGTGCAGAACGGCATCGACACGGAGGTCTGGGAGGAAGTCGACATCGACTCGGGCGCGAGCGGTCCGAGCTGGGGCGCACGCAAGGATCTGCGGCTGCTCAACCACGACCTGCCGCGCGTCGACGCTCCCGACAAGGTCACCGGCCGCGCGGTCTACACGCACGATGTCCGCGTTCCGGGCATGGCCTTCGCGCAGGTGCTGCGTTGCCCGCATCCCTGGGCGAAGATCGTGCGCATCGATCTCGAACCGGCGAAGAAGCTGCCCGGCGTGCTCGGCGCCGTCGTGCTCGAGAGCGAAGAGGTCAAGTGGGTCGGCCGGCCGGTGGTCGCCGTGGCTGCTGACACGCCGGAGCATGCGGAAGATGGCGTGCGCGCAGTCGTGGTCGAGTACGAGGTGCAGCGCTTCGCCATCACGCCGGCGCAGTCGCAGGCGCCGGACGCGCCGAAGATCGCGGGAAACCGCGACAACGTGCGCGTGCACGAAACGGAAGGCGAGTTGGCCGACGCCGAGAAGGCGCTCGCGGAATGCGACGCGGTCGTCGAAGGCACGTGGCGCGTGCCCGTGCAGCACCACGCGTGCCTCGAAACGCACGGCGTGGTCGTCGACTACCGCGGCGGCGACAGCGCCACGGTGTACGCCTCGACGCAGGGCACGTTCACGATCAACTCCGACGCGGCGCGCAAGCTCAAGCTCAAGGGTTCGCAGGTCGTCGCCGTGGTGGAACACATGGGCGGGGGCTTCGGCGGCAAGTTCGGAATGGGGCTCGAGGGCGACGCCGCCTGCAAGCTGTCGCTCGAACTCAAGCGCCCGGTCCACATGCTCTTCGACCGCGCGAGCGAGTTCCTCGCCGCGGGCAACCGCGCGGGCGGTGTGCACGTGCTCAAGGCCGGCGCGAAGAAGAGCGGAGAGCTCCACGCGTTCATCGCCAACGTGGAGCGTCACGGCGGCGTGGGCGGCGGCTCCAACCAGAAGCAGCCGTACATCTACCGGCCGGCGACGAGCCACACGCAGGTGAAGAGCGTGCTCACGAACACGGACTCCTCGCGCGCCATGCGCGCGCCGGGGCATCCGCAGATGTCGTTCGCGATGGAGGGGTTGATGGACGACCTCGCCTATGCGATCGGCATGGATCCGCTCGAGTTCCGCATCCGCAACGTGCCCGACAACCGGCGCACCGACTACGAGCGGCAACTGCGCCAGTGCGCGGAGTTGATCGGCTGGAATTCGCACCCGCACCGCACGGCGCCCAACCGTTCGAACGACGAACTCAAGGTCGGGATCGGCTTCGCGCTGTCGACCTGGGGCGGCGGCGGCGGGCCGGAGTGCAAGGTCGAGGTGCGGCTGCTTCCCGACGGAAGCGTCGAGGTGCTCTCGGGCACGCAGGACTTGGGCACGGGCACGCGCACCTACGTCGCGGCGATCGTGGCCGAGGAACTCGGCCTCGAGTTGAACCAAGTGACCGCGCGCATCGGACGCTCGAGCTACGGCGCAGCCAACGCGTCGGGCGGCAGCACGACCACCGCCTCGCTCGCGCCCGCGGTGAAGCACGCGGCGTGGAATGCGCGCAAGGCGCTGTTCCAGCACGTGGGGACCTTGCTGGGCGTCAAGCCCGAGAACCTGCGCATCGCAGGCGGCCGCATCGAGGACTCGACCAACCCTGAATCCAACTGGATCGGTTTCAAGGACGCCTGCGCGGCCGTCGGCGGCCAGGGCATCTCGGCCCAAGGCGAGTGGCAACGCGAGCTCGCCTCGAACGGCGTCGGCGGCGCCCAGGCGGCCAAGGTGCAAGTCGACACGCTGACCGGCGAGATCCAGGTCCTGCACATGGTCGGCGTGCAGGATTGCGGACTGGTGATGAACCGCATCGCCACGCGCAGCCAGCTCAACGGCGGCATGATCCAGGCGCTTTCGTACGGCCTGTTCGAAGAGCGCGTGGTCGATCCGGACCTGGGGATCGTGCTCAACGCCAACTTCGAGGACTACAAGATCGCCGGCTGCAAGGAGATCGGCTTGATGCAGCCGGTGCTCGACGACGGCGACGAACGCAACGGCGTGATCGGCATGTCGGAGCCGGCCGTCGTGCCCGGCCAGTCGGCGATCGCGAACGCGATCATGAATGCGTGCGGCGCGCGTTTGCGCGAGATGCCGCTCACTTGCGACAAGTTGTTGATGGCGCTGCGCGGCGCCAAGCGCGGCTAAGGAACAGGGGCGCACACCACATGAAGTCTTTCGAACTGGTACAGCCTGCGACGCTCGAAGCGGCGCTCGAAACCCTGCCCGCGGCGCGCGACACCAAGGCGCGCGACAGCGTCAAGCTGCTCGCGGGCGGCCAAGACTTGCTCGGCGAGTTGAAGGAGCACCTCGTCGCTCCGGACACGCTCGTCAACCTCAAGCGCATCCCCGGTCTCGATCGCATCGAGCACGGCGCAGACGGATCGCTCACGCTCGGAGCGCTCGTCACGCTCGCGCGCATCGAAAACGAACGCGCGATCCGCGAGCGTTTCACGTTGCTCGCCGAAGCCGCGGGCGCCGTCGCGAGCGTGCAGATCCGCAACCAGGGCACGCTGGGCGGCAACCTGTGCCAGCGGCCGCGTTGCTGGTACTACCGCCACGAGCAGGCGGTGTGCATCAAGAAGGGCGGCTCGGAGTGCTTCGCCTACGGCGGGCTCAACAAGTACAACGCGATCCTCGGCGGGGGACCGTCGTACATCGTGCATCCCAGCGACGTCGCGCCGGCGCTGGTCGCACTCGACGCCCAGGCGGTGATCCGCGGCAAGCGCGGCGAGCGGCGCGTTCCGCTCGAGCAGTTCTTCACCTTGCCGAGCGAAGGCAGCGTGCTGCGCGAGAACGTGCTGACGAGCGAGGAGATCCTCACGCACATCGTGGTCCCTGCGCCCGGCGCCGGTTCGTGGCGCTCGACCTACTTGAAGTTCCGCGAACGCGGCAGCTACGACTTCGCGCTCTCGGCGGTGGCGCTGCGCCTGTCGCTCGACGCCGGCAAGGTGCGCGAAGCGCGCTTGGTCCTCGGCGCGGTTGCGCCGATCCCGTGGCGCTGTGAGAAGGCCGAAACGGCGCTCGTCGGTCGCAAGCTGGACGCAGAGACGTGCGAGTTCATCTCGCGTCTGGCGCTCGAGGGCGCCGAACCGCTGGAGCACAACGGCTACAAGATTCCGTTGACCCAGGGGATGATCACCAAGGCGCTGCGCAAGCTCGCGAACTAGAGGCGCCCGAGTCATGAGTGAACGGCCGGTCAAGGGCGAACGGATCGAGGAACTGTTTCCGATCTGCGCCGAATTGCGCAGCAAGAAGTGCTTCCTGCTCGGCCGCGCGCCGCGCACGAGCGCGGAGGTTCTCGACGCTTCGAACGATTGTTGGTGCGCGCTCACCGACGATCGCCTCGGCGTGGACAAGGACCCCGTGCACCCCGACGACTGTCGCCGCGGGCGCCGCTGCTTCCGCTCGCTCCTGGAAGGCGCTCCCCAGGACCGCGCTTCCGTGGACAGTTCTCCGGGGGAAGGCTCCTCGGGGACGCCCAGTCCCGCTTGAGCGTCTCCGTCTCGCTTTCCGAAACTCCACCAGGGTTGACAGTTCGGCTTCGATCGCCGAAGACCTGTGGGTCCTTTCCGTCGCCCCAAGCCTGATCATGCTCCAACCATGAAGACCCTTCTCGTTCTCGGTTTGGCTCTGAGCGGCGCCGTGGGCGCCAAGTTCCTGTGCTGCGGCTCACAGTGCTTCCTGAGCCCCGAGCCCGGCGTGGCCGACGTGGCGCCGTTCGGCGCTTATGTCGAGGCGCGCAACGCATCGGTGTTCGGCGGCGCGTGCCACTACAACGGAGAGCTGACGACGCAGGGCCAGACGGCTGTGCTCGCGTGGCGGCTCGACGGCGGCGTCTACCACGGGGTGACTCTGGCAGGCGTTGAGATCGCCGCCGCTGTCGGCGCCGACGAGAACCTCAAGAGCGACGCCGCGCGCGAAGCGGTGATCTACGTCGACGCACAGGCGCAGCCCGCACAGCGCGAGGCCGCCGTTCGTTGGTTGCGCGAAACCCACGGCGCCAAGCTCGGTGAAGTCCTCGCCGTGGAGACGGTGGCGCTCGATGTGGCGAGCGACGGCGAACACTTCCGTGCGAAGGTCGGCGACTTCTTCGAGGTCTGCGGCTCGGCGATGCCCGACCGCGAATGCTGCAAGATGCCCTACAACGTCTGGTACGAGCCCTTCGAAGCGCTCGACGGACGCCTGGTCGCCGCGACCAGTCACTTCGCCTTCCGCGAAGCGCGCCTGGGCGCACATTTCGAACGTTCGGGCCACAACGACGCCTTCCTCGGCGCGTTCGGCCCACGCGCGGCGAGCGCCTTCGGCGGGTGCTGCGCACCGGATCCGGCGTGCGCTCCGCAGCCCGCGTGTGCGCCGGCCTCCACCTGCCGCGCGCCCGACGCGCAAATGTGAACCGCTGCGGCGACGGGCCGCACTGAAGTCTTCAGGCTGGGCCGCTCCTCGCGAGATGCGAAGCGGCCCAGCTTCGTTGTGGAGCAAGTGCGCTTCTCGATGTGTTGCGAGCCGCGGCGCCGCGCGTGCGTCGACGCGTGAGGATCGCGCTCACTTCCACCACTTGTGGAAGTGGTGCACAGGCCCGTGGCCGCGTCCGATCTTCCAATCGCGCGAACCCTCGATCGCCGCGGAGATGAAGCGCTTGGCGCTCATCACGGCCTCTTCGCGCGTTTTGCCTTTGGCAAGTCCGGCTGCAATCGCGGCGGAAAAGGTGCATCCGGTGCCATGGGTGTTGTTCGAAGGCGTGCGCTTGGCGCTGAGGCGCGCCACGACCCCGCCGGGCTCGAACACCAGGTCATCGCTGTGCGCGCCGCCGGCGTGGCCGCCCTTCAGAACCACGCAGCGTGGACCGAGGTCGAGCAGCCGCCGCCCGGCGCCGGCCAGATCGGCGAGCACTTCGCCTTCGCTGCAGCCCAGCAGCACCGCCGCCTCCGGCAGGTTCGGCGTCAGCACCTCGGCGAGCGGCGCGAGTTTCTCGCGCAACGCCGCGACCGCCTGCGGCTGCAGCAAACGCGCGCCGCCCTTGGAGACCATGACGGGGTCGAGCACGATGTTGCGTGCGGCGTGCGCCGCCAAACGCTCGCCGACGAGTTCGATGGTCGCCGCGTTCGAGAGCATGCCCAACTTGGTCGCGCCGACCGCGAGATCCCCGAACACGGCGTCGATCTGCGCGGCGAGGAACTCCAGCGGGGGATCGTGGATGGCGGTGACTTCGCGCGTATTCTGCGCCGTCAGCGAGGCGATCACGCACGCGCCGTAGACGCTGTACGCAGAGAAGGTCTTGAGGTCCGCTTGGACGCCGGCGCCGCCCGAAGGGTCGGATCCAGCGATCGAGAGAGCAATCTTCGGAGTGTCCAACATCGCGCGTGGATTATGGAACGCACCGAGCACAGGAACAGCACATGAACACCAGCCTGGCGGACGAGAACTGTGAACCTTGCCGCGGCGGCGTTGCGCCGCTGGGAGGCGCGGAACTCGCGCAACTGACCGCTGAACTCGGGCCCGGCTGGCGCGTGCTCGCCGAGCGCAAGCTCGAGCGGCGCTTCGAGTTCGCCGACTTCGCGCAGGCCCTGGCGTTCGCCAATGCGATCGGCGCGCTGGCGGACGCGCAGGGGCACCACCCCGACTTGCTCGTGCGCTGGGGCTCGCTGACCGTCACGCTGTGGACCCACACGATCGACGGGCTCGCGCGCGCGGACTTCGTGCTGGCGGCGAAGATCGAGCGCCTGTCGCGCAGCGGGCGCTGAGGCGCCGCGATGGGCCGCCCCTCCGACGCGGCCGTGGGGCTCTCCTCCGTGGGACTCTTCCGCGCACTGGAGCTTGCCCCGGGGCGCGCCTAGACTCGCGGCCCGCAAGCCGCACACAGCGGGCTTTCTCTCGACCGCGACCCCGGCGGCGGCGTGCGACGCCGCAACGCCGGGTTGCCTTTCCCCACAGGAGTTCCCATGGCCATTCAAGTCGGCGCCGCCGCCCCGGATTTCACGCTCAAGACCCAAGACGAAGCGGACTGGAAGCTGTCCGCGCAGCGCGGCAAGAACGTCGTGCTGCTGTGGTACCCGCTCGACTGGAGCCCGACTTGCGAGAAGGAGAATTGCTCCCTCTCGACGGACCAGACGCTCAACATCCCCGGCGCGGTCGTGGTGGGAATCAGCCGCGATTCGACCTGGTCGCACAAGGCCTGGCGCAAGGAGCGCGGCATCAAGCACGAGCTGCTGGCGGACCCCAAGCTCGACGTGACCAAGCTCTACGACCTGCTGCACCCGGCCGGTTTCATCAGCCACCGCGCCACCGTGATCGTCGACAAGAACGGCAAGGTCGCCTTCGTCCAGGTCCAAGAGAAGACGCCGGAAGCGCGCGACATGGGCGCCGTCAAGGCTGCTCTCGCCAAGCTCGGCTGAAGCAGCGGATTTCGAAGTAACCTGAAGGGGTGTCGCGCCGCGTGCGGCCGACGCCCCTTTTTTCGTCGCCCTATGCGAATCCTGATCCCGTTGGCTGTCGTGTTGGCGGCGCTCGTGTGCGGCCTGATGTGGGTGGTGGGGCGCGTCCCCGCGACCAACGCTGCGGGCGCCGCGCAGGCTGTCGCCGGCACGAGCCTCGCAGTCTCCGAAGTGCGCGCGTCGGCTGCGGCGCTGGAGCAACCCGACCCTGCGCAAGCGCAACGCGACACGCTCGCTCCCAGCGACGCCTTCGTCGCAGCGGAGATTCGAGCCCGGCGGCGCGAAGAGCGTCGCGTGCGGACCCAGCTCACCGGCAGAGTGCTCGATGCGCAGGGCGCTCCGTTGTCCGGCGTGCGGGTGCTGTGCGCGCTCGCCGAGCGCGGCCCGAATGCGCCGCTCGACGCGCCGGCCTGGGCCGAGCGCGATCGTCGGCGCCGTGAGGCGACGAGCGACGCGGACGGTCGCTTCTGCGTCGAGCAGCTCGAGCCGGGCTTCGCCCGTGTCGCGCTGCGCAGTGAGGATCTTGCGCCGGTCGACCTCGAGGGCGTGCTGATCGTCGAGGGCGCGGACAACGATCAAGGCGCGCTGACGATGCAGGCGGGAGCGCGACTGTCCGGCGTTGTGCTCGACGCGCACGGCGCGCCGGTCGAAGGCGCGTACCTGATCCAACCCGACGACCCCGAGCGGCCGAGCCTGGGTCGCGAGGTCGGTGAACGTGGTCTGGTGCTCGCACGCAGCGCCGCCGACGGGAGCTTCGATCTGCGCGGCCGCGCAGTCGGCCCGTGGTCGCTGCTGGTGCACTCGCCCCAACACGTCGACCTCGCGGTGCACGGCGCCACCCGCAATCCCGGTGAGCACGACGACTCGCTCGTGTTGCGACTGCCGGAGTCGGCCTCGATCCAGGGTCACGTGTCGATCGCGCCGGGCGTGCATGCGCCGCCGCCGGGTGAGCTCGAAGTCGTGGCCGTGGCCGCGAACGAGGACAACCTGCCCCGCGGTGACGCGCGCCCGTCGCGCCGCATCAGCGCGCTCGACGACGGCGGCGGCTTCTACATCGAAGGCCTCGAACCCGAACGCGCGTACCGACTGCGCGTCGTGGCGCGTCGCCGATCGGAACGCGAAGGCGAGTTCGGGCTCGACGCCTGGAAGGAAGCCCTCGCCGGCGATCGCGGCGTTCAGATCGTCGTGGGAGAGTTCTTCTCCGTTTCGTTCCTCGCCCGCGACGCACTCAGCGGCGCGGCGCTCGACGAGGTCAACCTGAGCCTGAGCGCGCGCGACGCCGCTGGACAGGTTCGCTGGCTCGAGTTTCGCAAGACCACGCTCGACGATGGGCGCACACGCCTCACCAGCGATCGGCGCTTCAAGCCCGAGGATCGGCTGAAGCTTCAAGTGACGCGGGTGGGCTACGACGAATTCATCAGCGAGGAGTTCACCCCGATGCCAGGCCGTGAGCACGAACTGGGCGAGCTGCGTTTGCAGCCGCGGCCGCGGCTCACGTTCCGCGTCGTTGAAGCGCTGAGCTTGACGCCCGTCGAAGGCGCACGCGTTGTGCTCGAACCCGACCGCACGCCCGGCGACGCCGACCAAAACTGGGGGCGGGGAGGGCGCGGAGCCGTGCGCAGCGAACGCACGGACGCCAAGGGCGAGACCCTGATCTACGGCCGTGCGAGCGCGTGCGGGGTCGTCATCGCTCGCCACGAGGACTACGCGTCGTCGGCGCCGACACGGGTGTGTTTCGACGGCGACCAGGCCGTGGTCGAGCTTCAGCTCGCACTGGGCGCTTCGCTCACCGTCACGGTGCTGAACGCCGACGGTCTGCCCGCGGCGTCGCGCGCGGTGCGGCTCACACCGGTCAACAACGAGAACGCCGAGCAGGGCGAGTCGTCGCGGCGCTTCGTGCGCTGGGAATCGACGGACGCGGAAGGCCGCGCGCTGTTCGAAGGTCTCACCGCGGGCGCCTACACCGCGGCGTTGCACGAGCCGCGCGCCGGCGCGCCGCGCAGCGAGAAGGAGCACGCGCGCGCGTTCGCACCGGTGGAGATCGTCGACGGCGCAGCTGCGGAGTGCGTGCTCAGCGCGCTCGCCCGCGGCTCGCTCTCCGGGCGAGTCACCAGCGGCCGGCGCGCGCTGGCCAGAACCCTGCTCACGTTCACGCCTGCGCGCAACGGAGTTTCGACGCCGCTGGTCGGTCGACCCGAGGCGCTGCGTGTGCGGACCGACGCGCAAGGCCGGTATCGAATCGACGATCTCGGCGCGGGCGCGTGGAGCATCGTCGTGGCGCCGCCGGAGTTCCTCAGCACGACCGCGGCGAGCTTCGACCACGACGGCGGCGAGCGCGAGTTCGATATCGACGTTCCCCTCAACGCGCTGCGCGGCCGCGTGGTCGACAAGCGCGGCGACGCGGTCGGCGGGGCACGCATCGTCGTGGGACGTTGGCGCGGCGGCGATGGAGGCCGACGTCGGCCGCCGTTCGAGGCGCTGCTCAACGGCGCGCCCGCCGCGGTGACGGGCGACGACGGGAGCTTCGAATTGATCGGGTTGCCCAGCGAGCGCCTCGCGCTCGAAGTGCGCCACCCGCGCTTCCAACTGCACACCACCAAGCCCTTCGGCTTCGCAGCTGGAGAGGACAAGACGCTCGAGGACGCCGTGCTCGAGCCCGGCGGCGCGCTCGTCGTCGACCTGCTCGCGCTGCCGCCGGGCGGCCCCTGGCCGCGAGCGATCCTGCGGCGCCTCGATGGGCCCAAGAACCAGAACGGCGAGCGCGAGACGCGCACGACTACGCTCGACCTGCGCGGCCAGGCGCGCTTCCAGTCGCTGGCGCCGGGGAAGTGGCGCGTGGAGCTCGATCCGCGTGTCGAGGGCCGTGAGCGGCCGCGTCGCGACGTCGAGGTGCGCGCGGAGAACACCCTCGAGCTTCGCTTCGACGCGCTCTGACGCGGCGCGCGCGCTCCGTCGTCGTGCGCGAGTTCGCGCGAGGCGTCACCCACCAGCCGACTACGAACGCGGCCGGGCCCCAGGGGACCCGGCCGCGTCGCTTGCGAAGCAGCTGATCAGCGTGCGCCGCTTACTTCTTGGTCGCCTCGAGCGCGACGGTGATGCGCACGTTGTCGCTGAGACCCTCGAGCAGACCCGAAACGCCGTAGTCCGAGCGCTTGATCTCGAAGCTCGTCTCGAAGCCGGCGCGGTAACCGTAGACCGTCTCGCCTTCGCCGGTGAAGTCCACCAGCGTCGTGATCGGCTTGGTGACGCCGTGCATCGTGAAGTCGCCCGTGACTTCCAACTGCTCGCCCTTCTTCTTCACGGACTTCGACTTGAAGGTCAGCGTCGGGAATTCCTTGGCGTTGAGGAAGTCCGCGTTGCGCAGGTGGTTGTCGCGGTCCTTGCTGTTGGAGTCGACGCTCGCCGCATCGATCTCGATCGAGATCGAGCTCTTCTCGACGTTCTTGGCGTCCCAGGCGATCTCGCCCTTCACGCTGTTGAAGCGGCCGTAGAAGTTGCTGACGCCGAAGTGCTTGATGCGGAACAGCACGCTCGAGTGGCCGCCGTCGATCGCGAAGTTGGCGGCTTGCGCAGGAGCGCTGACCGCGGTCGCGGGAACGAGGGTGAGCGCCGCGGCGGCGGCGGGGAGGGCGAGGGCCAGGAGCAGGGTGGGGAGGAGCTTCATGGATTGGTCGAGAGGATCGGAGGAGGGGCGGAACCGGCAGCTAGCAGTCTGGTGAAAAAGTGCTTCGAGCGCAGAAGTCGTCCGGTTGCGTCGGATCTAGGAGCGGGACCAGAGCTGAATCAGTAGGTTCAGCGAGGATCTCGCGACGACGAGCCGGCGCAATCCGGGCGGGTTGTGCGTCGAATGGCTTTTTCAACGGGCTGCTAGGAAAACGCGCCGAACGGCTGCGTTCAAGTGCGCGAGGAACATGCACCTGATCGCGACCCGTTCAAGGGCCCCACGGAACCAGTCGGCCCGGAATGAACAGATCGTTCACGCCCTCGCGGGCGGCGGGGCGGAAGCGAAGACCCGCGACGGATCGCGGAAGCTCTTGAACTCCAGGGCGTTGCCGCTGGGATCGAGCAAGAACAGCGTCGACTGCTCGCCCACCTCGCCTCGAAAACGGACGTGGGGTTCGATCAGGAAATTCGCGCCGGCGGCGCGCAGTCGATCGCGCAGCGCGTGCCAGGCGTTCCATTCGAGAATCAGGCCGAAGTGCCGCACGGGCACGTTGTCGCCGTCGACGAGGATGGTCGCCGCCGGCGCATCCGCCGCGTCGACGACGTGCGCGGAGAGCTGGTGGCCGAACAGATCGAAGTCGATCCAACGTTCGGCGGAGCGGCCGACGCCGCAGCCCAAGAGGTCGACGTAGAAACGGCGCGTGCTCGCGATGTCGAGCACCGGAAAGGCGATGTGGAACGAAGGGGCGCTCATGGGTTCAACGCTGCGCGACGAGTTCGCGCCAGATGTGCGCGGCCAACTCGGCGTGGCGCCGCCAAGAATACGCCGCAGCGACGGCTTGGCGCGAGCGACGCGCGAACTCATCGCCGCGCTCGGCGATCGCCGCTGCAATCTCACGCGCCAACTGCTGCGGCGACGTGGCCGGCGCCGGAGCATCGATCCAGCGCCCGGCAGGTCCGAGGGCTTCCACGAAGGCCGGCGCGCGCGTGAGCACGACGTCGCAACCAGTGGCGAGCGCTTCGAGCGGAGTCACGGGCGTCAACTCGCCGTCGCTCAGATGCACGAGCACCGTCGCCCGCGCGACGAGGCTCGGCAGGTCGTGCTCCTGCGGCTCGGAGTCGAACTGCACGCGCGAACTGAGCGGGCTGCGGGTCGCGTACGCCCGCAGCGCATCGTAGGAGTCGCCGCGGCGACCGACGTAGCGCAAGCGCAACTCCACGCCGTCGGCGGCGAGCTGTTCGCAGGCGCGCAGGACCGCCAGCGGATTGCGGCGCTCGTCGACGCGTCCGAGCACGAGCACGGTCGGCGGCTGGTCGAGCGGCGGCTCCCGCTCGAGCGTGCGGCGCCAGTGCTCACAACCCACGGGCAAGGCGTGCACGCGTTGCGGATCGAGCTCGAGGCGCGTGCACAACTGCTCGGCCGCGTAGCGACTGAACGTGAAGACCGCTGCGCACGCCTGCAGCGCGCGTGCGGCCTGCCGTTCCATCTCCGGCGCGGGCCACTCGCTCACCGCGCAGGTGCGCAGCGCGCGACTGGAAACCGGCTCGCTCGGCGACACGGCGTGGAACACGTCGCAGCCGCCCAGCCAGCGGTCGGCGCCGAGTCCGAGCCGCGCGCCCCAGGCGAGAACCTTGCGCGGCGCCTTGAGTTTCAAGCGCCGCACGTCGCGGCCCTCCAGGCCTAGTGCTGGCTCGGCCATGACGCGTGGCGACGGTCCGACGTCGAGCAGGCGCAGTTCGAGCAGATCGGGGCGCTGCGCGAGGGCGCGCACCAACTCCCGCACATAGCGCCCCACGCCCGGCGCATGCGTGACCGCCGGCCAATAGTCGACGCCTACTCGCATCACGCTGGTGCGCTGCAAGGACGAGTTGGGGGGCGCCGAGCGTGCGAGCGACGCTTCGCGTCCGGCGGGCCGTGCAGGTGCGACATCGGTCGCAGATCATGCCGACACGCAGCAGGTGACGCCAGGCGGGCGTGAAGCGCACGCTCGTACTACACTGCGTCCAAGGCCCCGTGTTCCCAGGAGGAGCGTCGATGGATGTCCGCGCCTTGGTTGTGTTGGCGAGTTGCCTCGCGTCGCGCGCAGCTGCTCAGTGCGCGCCGGTTGCTGTGACGCACGCCGGCGCAAGCGACTTCGACTGCGGAGGGTTCGCACCCAACCTCGGAGAATGGCCGCAGCACGTGCTCGCGCACGCGCAGCGGCCGGGAGTCGATGCGTGGCTCGACTCCCAGGGTTGGACGCTTGCACTGCGCGACACTGGAGCGGCGTGGAGCCTGCGGCTCGATTGGCGCGGGGAGCGCGAAGGCTCGCTCGCGCACGTGGCGCCGCTCGAAGAGCAGCCGCGCCTGCGCGCACGCTTCAGCGGGTCGGACGCGCAGCAGTGGCGAACCTCAGCGTTCGATTACGGAAGGATCGCGCTGCGCGAGGTGGCCCCGGGACTCGACGTCGTCGCGCGCGCGGACGGCGAGGCGCTGGAGTTCGATCTCGAAGTCGCCGAGGACGCGGACGAAGGCGCGCTGGTGTTCCGCTGGAGTGGTCACTGCGGTCTGTCGCTCGACGAGGGCGGCGCGCTGCGGGTCGAAACCGGACTGGGCGCACTCGTGCTGCCGCGTCCCGTAGCCGAGCTGCGCGGCCGCGACGGCGCGCAACCCATCGAGTGCGACTACGAGTTGCTCGACGACTCCAGTTTCCGTCTCCGAGCGCGGCGCGCGGGCCGCGCTGGAGCGCTGTGGATCGATCCGGCGCTGCGCTGGTCGACGTACATCGGCGGGCAGGCCGACCAGACGATCAGCTCGCTCGCCGTGGCGCCGGATGGCTCGGTCTACGTCGCGGGGCACACGCTCGCTGCGGACTATCCGACCGTTCTCGGCGCCTATCAACTGCTGTACTCGGGCGGCGTCGATGCTTTCGTGAGCCGGCTTTCCGCCGACGGTTCGCAGCTGCTCGCATCGACGTTCTTGGCCGGCAGCGGCGACGATCGAATCGTCGGCATCGGCCTCGACCCGAACGGCGCGTTGGTTGTCGCGGGAGACACGACGTCGAGCAACTTCCCGAGCTCGGCCGGGAGCTTCGACACGACCTTCGGAGGAGTGAGCGACATCTTCGCTGCACGCTTGTCGGCGGACCTCGCCTCACTCGAGTGGGCGAGTTTCCTCGGCGGAACGGCGCGCGATGCGGCCGGGAGCGCCGCGGTGCGCGCCGATGGCGGGGTGGTGATCGTGGGGGCGACGCGTGGCGCCGGCTTCCCGACGACACCGCAGGCGTTCGACACGAGCTACAACGGCGGAAGCTTCGCGGGCGACGCGTTCGCGCTGGAGTTCGATCCGAGCGGGGCCAGCCTGCGTTGGTCGACCTTCCTGGGCGGCCCGGGCGAAGAAAGTGGCGAGCACGTCACGCTCGATCCGAGCGGCTCGGTGTCGCTCGCGGGCTACGCCTACTCTCCGGGCTTTCCGACGACGTTGGGCGCGTACGACCGCGCGTTCGACGGCGGCGACGAACCGTTCGTGGCCCGCCTGAGTTCGAGCGGTCAGAGCCTGCTGTTCTCGAGCTTCTTCGGCGGCGCTGGCGTCGACACGCTCGACACCCTGCTCACTCGCCCCGACGGAGGCCTCGTGATCGGCGGCTCGACCAACGACCCCACTCGCTCGGTGACGGCGGGCGCGTTCGACGTGGAGTTGCGCGGCCCGAGCGAGGGCTACCTCGCCGTGCTCGCCTCGACTGCGGCCACGCTCGAGTTCGCGACGTTCCTCGGCGGCGGTGAGGAGGACGTGGTCACTGCGCTCGCCTTCGACGGCGCCGGCCATCTGATCGTCGCGCTCCAGACCCGCAGCAGCGACATGCCCACGACCCTGGGCGCATACGCGCCGCGAATCGCCGCGACCGCGGCGGGCGTGGAACCGGACGCCTACTTCCTGCGCTGTCGGCACGACATGAGCGGCTACGACTACGCGACCTACTTCGGCGGCCGCAACTTCGAGCTCGTGAGGGCGCTTCACGCCGACGCGAACGGCGAGCTGACCGTCGCCGGAGAGACCCGTGGCGCGGGCTTTCCGACCACGCCGGGCGCGTACCGAACGAGCTACATCGTGGCCCCCGCCGTCGAGGGCTTCGTGTCGCACCTCGCGCTGCTTCTGCACCCGATCTCGTACGGAACGCCGAAGCTCAACTCGAGCGCTGGGTACGCGACCATCGGCTGGACGGGCTTCCCGTCCGTGGCGGACGCGCAGTTCGGTGTTGGCATCGACCTCGCGCTCTCCAACGTGTGGTGCACCGTGTTCAGCAGCCTGCACTCCGCCGACACTCCGTTCGCGGGCGGCCGCTTGCGGCTGCGTCCGCCGTTCACGCGCTATCCGCGCTTCAAGAGCGACTTCATGGGCTATGGGATGCGTGCGATCCCGCTGGCGCCGTGGCTGGCCGGTCAGCAGATGTACTTCCAGGTTTGGTACCAGGACGACTTCGATGCCTTCGGCTGCGGACTGACGGACGCGCTGCGTGTGCAGGTTTATCCCTGAGCTTGTCGCGTCTCTCGGGGCGGGCGTCCGCCGTCCCCCGCACAACGCCGCGATCAGCGAGGAACGCCGGTCTCAGCGAAACGTGCGTTTGCGAGCGCCGCCCGCGGACTCAGGCGTGGTGCGTTGCGTGCGCCGCGCGTCGTCCGAAGCGCCGTCCCATCCCGAGTTCTCCAGCCGCGCCTGCTCCTCGCGGGTGACCGAGCGCATCGAGGACTGGAAGCGGCCGCGCGTGCGTTCGATGGCCGCGAGTTCTTCGGGGGTCGGCGCGGCGCCGAGCAAACCGCCTTCGTCGCGCAACGAGTCGTTGAACTCCGTCCACAGCGCCTTGGCGAAGGGCAGCCAGAACGGCAAGGTCAGCAGCAGCAGCGCGTACTTGACCGGCTCGCTGTTGAGATGGATGTCCACGGCGTCCAGAGTGTATCGGGCGTCCGGGTGCGCTTCGTCAAGGTCGGTTCTGTGGGAAGGCAAGTGAGAGTGCGATCCATGGGGAGAGAACTTCGTCGAGTCGGGCTGACCTGTGCACTTCTGGCCGGTTTCGGCCTCGCCGGCTGCGACGGCGGCGGCCAGCCGAACGGCCCGTCCAACGGCGAGCCGAGCGGGCAGCCTGGCGCGCCGTCCGCGCCGACGAACAGCGACGTCCAGGGCTGGCGCGAGTCGCTGCGCCAAGCGCTCGAGCGCTTGGACACGTCGACGGCCGAAGGGCGGCGTGAGCTGCACGCCGCGCTGCGCCGCGAGTGGGAGGAGCACCGCGCGCAGCTCGATACGCTCGCGCATGAGATGCGCGCAGCCACGCGCGAGCAGCGCGAAGCCGCCCTGGCCAAGGCGCGCGAGCTGACCGAGCAGCTGGAGCGGCGGCTCGACGATCTCGAGGACGCAGGCAGCGAGCAGTGGAACGAGGTGAAGCTCGGCGCAGTCGAGCACGCCGAGCGGGTGCGGCTGGAATTGGAGCGCCTGCTGGCCGACAAGAGCGCAGCTGTGACCGACCAACGCTGAGCCCGTCCGTCCGTAACCAACCGCCATGCGTACCATCGACATCACTCCGCGCCCGGACAGCAGCGCGCCGCGTTCGCAGTTCTTCGCCGTCGCCGCCTTGGCGGTCCTGTTCGCGTTCGTGGGTTGGCGGGTGGCCTCCGCCAGTTCCGCCGCGCCTACGGCGGGCCCGGCGAACGCCGCCAAGGGACAGTCTCCGTCGATCGCGCAGCGTGAATCCGAACTCAACGCGGCCGAGCGCGCGACGATCGAGGTCTTCCGGCGCGTCTCGCCGGCCGTCGTGCACGTTACGAACGTCCCGCGGGCCGCGCGTGGCCGCAGCCTCGAAGACGTGGTCAGCGGCGCCGGCAGCGGATTCGTGTGGGACACCGACGGGCACGTGGTGACCAACTACCACGTCGTGCAGCGCGCGGTGGAGCGTGGGGATCTCGTGTACGTGCGCTTCGCCGGCGATGAAGCGCCCTACGAGGCGCGCATCGTGAACGTCGCGCCGCACCGCGACATCGCCGTGCTCAAGCTGGTCGATCGCCCCGCAACGCCGCTGACGCCGGTCGAACTCGGGCAGAGCACGAACTTGCTCGTGGGCCAGCACGTGTACGCGATCGGAAACCCGTTCGGCCTCGACCAGACCCTTTCGAGCGGGCTGGTCAGCGGGCTGGACCGCGAGATCCGCTCGGTGACCCAACACAAGATCGACGGCGTGATCCAGACGGACGCCGCGATCAACCCTGGCAACAGCGGTGGCCCGCTCCTCGATTCGCGCGGGCGCCTGATTGGGGTCAACACCGCGATCATCACCCTCTCGGGCGCCGACAACGGCATCGGCTTCGCGGTGCCCGTGGACACCGTGCGTCCGATCGTCGATGAGATCGTCGCCACCGGGCACGTGACCCGGCCGGGGTTGGGGGTGGAGTTGCTGGGTGATTTCGAAGCCGCTCGCCTCGGACTCGTCGGCGTGGGAGTCGCGGTGGTCCAGTCCGGCAGCGCGGCGCAGGAGGCTGGCCTGCGCTCGGCGGAGGCCACGCGCGCCGGGCGCGTGCGGATCGACGAGATCCTGGAAATCGACACACGTGTCATCCGCTCGCGGCGCGACTTGTTCGACGCTCTCGACGGGCGCGCGGTGGGCGAGACGATCAAGCTGAAGGTGCGACGGGGACAGGAGCTGTTCGAGACCGCACTCAAGCTACAGGCGCTGCAGAACTAGCTCAAACGAGCTTCCCGGGCGCTCCAGGCGCATTTTCTGCGCCTGGGAGACCCGCAGGACGGGCGGCCGCGGCCGCCGAGCGTCCGTGCTCGGGCTGCGATCCAGTCGAGGCGGGCCGGCGGTCGATCCCTCGATTCGGCCCGCCCCAACGGCGTCAGCGCCGAGCGGTTTGCGGCCTGCGGAGGCGTGCTGCGAACCCGTTCGTTCGCTACGTTTCGGCCGCTTCCTTCCCCCCCGTGCAAGCAGCTGCTCCCTCGAACGCCCGCCAACTCGGCGCGCCCGCGATCGCCTGGTTGACGTTGGTCGTCATCGCGTGCCGCGTCGTGCAGGCGCGCTCGTTCCCGCTCTACGACGACGCGTTCATCACCTACCGCTACGCGGAGAACTTCGCAGCGGGCGCCGGGCTGGTCTACAACGTCGGAGCGCCCTGGGAGCCCGTGCTGGGGACGACGACGCCGCTGTATGCGGTGCTGCTGGGGCTGGCGGTCAAGGTCGGAGTCGCCGTGGAGAGCGCGTCGCTCGCCTTCAACCTCGCCTGCGACGCGGTGATCGCCGCGCTCATCGCTCGCTCACTCGCCCTGCGACCCTTCGCAGCCGCGCTGGCCGTCCTCGCCTTCGCGGCGCTGCCCAACTGCGGCCGCATCAGCACCGGCGGGATGGAGCCTCCGATGTTCGTCGCGTTCGCCTTGAGCGCGGCCTACGCAGCTGCGCGGGGGAGGCTCGCGCTCGCCGGCTGGATGGCCGCGCTGGCCTGCCTTACGCGACCCGAAGGTGTCCTGATCGTGGCTGCCGTCTGCGCCTTCCACGTTCGCTCGCGCCGCGACGCGCTGCAGTTCTTCGTGCCCGTTGCGCTCGTCGGCGCCGTCAGCGTGGCCTGGCTCACGGCGATCTACGGCTCACCGATCGCACAGTCCGTGCGCGCCAAGGCTGGCCGCCACGGTTTGGGCCCGGACAGCGGTCGCAGCTGGGCCACCCTGGTGCAGGCCTTTGCTCCCTACATCCTGCTCCAAGTGCTCGCGCCGCTGACGCTGTTGGGTTTCCTGCGCGCGTGGCGCGAGCGCTCGCTGCTGCTCAGCTTCGTCGTCTTCGGCGCCTTCCTTCCCCTCACGTACCTCGCCGCCGGAGCGAAGACCTGGGGCTGGTACTACTACGCACCGCTCACCGCGACGTGCGTGGGGCTCGGCCTGGGGCTGGACTTCGTGCGCGCGCGTATGGGCCGGATCGGCGAGCAAGCCGCGCGTGTCGCGCTCTCACCGCTGAGCGTCGCCGTGCCCGCCTTCGCGTGCGCAGTGGCAGTGACCTATCTCGCGCCGGATCGGGTGACCCCGCGGGTGTACGAACCGCTGGCGGCTTTGCTCGACAAGCTGGCGCTCGAGCGGAACCAGCAGCGCCTCCTCGCGTCCGACATCGGCGCGGTGGGGTACTTCTCGCGCGGCTGCATCCTCGACAGCGAAGGACTCGTGTGGCCGCCGGCGCGCGCCTACGAGGACCAGGCGCAGGCCGCGGCGGGCGAGCGGCCCGAGTTCGTCATGCTGGTGGTCAACCAGCCGCGTATGTCCGCGTGGCTGGCTCACCCCGTGAGTGCGGACTACGCGCCCATCGCGCGCTTCAGCGCAGCAGGCGCCACGGAACTCAATCCCAGACTCCAGGGGCTGCCGAGTTCGTGGGCGCAGGACTACATCGTCTACCAACGCCGCGATCTTCCGCGCGTGTCCGACGATTGAAACGAGCCGCCGACGCGCCGCCGCCGGCTCAGTCTCCGCCGTACCCAAGCTCGGCGAGTTGCTCACGATCCGCGGCCTGCGGCGCTGCGTGCGCTTCGCTCGCGCGCGCCGCTCCACGCTCGCGGGCTAGAAGCTCGGCCAGCTCCAGCGCGAACTCGCCACGTGCGGCGGCGAGGTTGGAGCGTTCTTCCGGATCGGTGCGAAGGTCGTAGAGCTCCAACGGGCCGTCGGGGCCGAGCTGGGCGAGCTTGAAGTCGCCCCGACGCACGGCGCAGTGGAGGACGGCGGCGTCGGCCTTGTAGCGCGACGAGAAGAACAGCGTGCGCTCCGGGAGCGCCGCGCCGCGCAAGAGCGTCGAATGCAGCGAAGCGCCCGCATCGTTGAGCGGGGGCAGACCGCACAGCGCGAGCACGGTGGGAGCGACGTCGAGTGTGCTGACGACGTCGTTCACGCGGCGCGGCGCCAGCGGGGTGTTGAGCGCGCCGAACGCGAGCGGCACGTGCAGCATTTCGTCGTACACGGTCGCGTTGTGGCCTTGGCTGCCGTGTTGGAGGAACGCTTCGCCGTGGTCGCTGGTCCACACAATCCACGCGGCGCGACCGCGGGCGTCGCGCTGGAAGTCCGCTAGCAAGCGCCCGATGCACGCGTCGGCGAAGGCGATGTGCTCGTCGTAGCGTGCGACCAAACTGCGAACCTGCGGCGCGTCGGGCGCGAGCTTGGCGCGGTGGATGCGCCGGCAGTCGGCGACGGAACCGCTCACGTCCGGGTGCTCATCCCCGAACCGAGCCGCGAACGGCGCCGGCGGCTGGTAGGGCATGTGGGGGGGAGCGAGGTGCACGTAGAGAAACAGCGGTCGGTCCGCCGCTTCGTCCCAGTGTTCGCGCGCGAGCTTCAGCGCGCGCTCGACGCTTTCGAGCGAGTGGTCGAAGAGTTGGTAGCGCTCGAAGCCGCGCGACAGCCCATGGCGCGACGCGAGCACCGGAGTTTGGACCACCGCGCGCGTGCGGTAGCCCGCGCTCTTCAGCCGTTCGGCCAACGTCGGCACGTCGGCCGGAAGGCGATCGTCGAAGGTGCGCAACGCGTGCTGCTCCTGCGTGAGGCCCGTGAACAGCGAGGCGGTTGACGGCAAGGTCCAGGAACTCTGGGAGAAGGCGCGCAGGAACTGGACGCCGTCCGCCGCGAAGCGGTCGAAGTTCGGAGTCGTGGGTCGCGCGTAACCGTGCGAGGAAACGTGACCGGCGTGCAGAGAGTCGACCACGATGACCAGGATCGACGGCGGCGGCGGTCGCTCCGCGCCGCACGCCGCCAGCATCGCAAGCAGCAGTCCGGCTGCGGCGAATCGGCGACGGCTCCAGGTGTTGCGGCGCGTGTTCATGCCTGCTGCGCAAAGCGTAGTGTGAGGCGAGCCATGGACGAACCGATCACGCTGTCTGTCGCGCAATTGCGGGCCCTCGACGCCTTCGCAGCCTCGGAACTGGGCCTGCCGAGTTGCGTGCTGATGGAGAATGCGGGCGCAAACGCGGCGCGGGAGCTGCTCTCGACGCTGCGGGCCCAGGTGTTCGCCGGCGTTCGTCGCCCCGGGCCGTGGCGCATCGCGGTGATGTGCGGGCGCGGCGGAAACGGAGGCGACGGATACGTGCTCGCGCGGCACGTGCGCAACGCCGGACACGAGGTCACGCTGCTCAGCGCTGCGCCACGCGCTGCACTCAGCGGCGACACAGCGTTGTTCCGAACCACCTGCGAGCGCATGGGGCTGGCGACCGCTGATCGCGACGACGAACACGCTGTGGAGGCGTTCCTCGCGCAGCTGTCGAGCGCCGACGCCATCGTCGATGCGCTGCTCGGCGCGGGGGCCGTCGGCGCTCCACGCGCTCCGCTGGAACACTGGCTGCAACGCGCCAACGCAGTGTTGGGTCCGCTCAAGGTTGCGCTCGATCTGCCCTCGGGCATCGAAGCCGACAGCGGCGCGCGCTACGGCGAAGCGTTCCGCGCCGAGCTGACGCTGAGCTTCGCGGCGCGCAAGCTGGCGTTCGACCACGTCGCGCTGGCGCCGTGGCTGGGTCGCGTGCGCGTGCTCGACATCGGGGTGGCCGCGCGCCCTGCGTAGCCGAGCGCACGCGAGCGCGCATTGTCGGGTTCGGTCAAGCGCTGTAGCTTCGAGGGGCGCTCGCAGCACCCGCTCACCCCCCAAATCCACCGCGCGCCGTGTTCGGCGCAGGAGCACTTCATGAGACTCGGGTTGATCCCCGTCGTGGGCGCACTCGCGCTCACCAGTTTTGCGCTGCTGCGCCCGGCGCCGCCGGCCGAAGGCAGCGTGATCGACTATCGCTTCACCAACGCACCCGTGAACGCGATGGGCGTTCGAAGCTTGGCCGAGTTGCGCGGCAAACCCGTGCTGGTCGACTTCTGGGGCACGCGTTGACCCAATTGCGTCGGGGGGTCCGTGCCGACCGCCGTCAAGCATCAACGCGAACTGGGTGACGACCTGCAGGTGATCTTCGTCGAGTGCCAAGGCGCCGACCGCGACACGTACGAAGCGTTCGCCTGGAAGATGAAGTGGATGGGCAACGCTGCTATGTGGACCGAGGAGCGCCCGTTCCCGACGCTCGGCGACGGTCTTCCGGAGACGGCGCTGATCGGCGTGGACGGCAGAGTGATCCTGCAGGGCAACCCAGCTGCGCTCGGCAAGCGCCTGAACGAGGCTCTCGCGGCTGAGATCAAGAAGAGCAAGCAGGCGCCGGAGGGAACGCCCGCGGAGTTGAAGAAGGCCTGGACGCTGTTCGCCAAGGGCGAAATCGCCGCAGCGATCGCCGAGTGCGACAAACTCGCGACGCCCGAAGCGGGCGAAGCGAAAGCGCAGTTCAGCGCCCGTACGAAGGCCAAGGTCGAGCGCCTCAAGCGGCTCATCGACGCGGGATACGTCGCGCAGGCCGATGCGCTGGCCGACGAACTGAGCGCGAGCCTCACGGGTGCGACGGAACTGTCGAGTCAACTCGCGGAACAGACGGCTCGCCTTGCGGAGCCCGCGCTCGCCAACGAACGCGAGGCTTCCAAGGCGATCGACGCCGCGCTGGACAAGCTGGCCCTCGACAAGCCCTTCGAACCCGGCAACGTGAAGAAGATGGCGGCGCTGGCCGAGAAGTTCGCCGGGACGAAATCCGCGGAGCGGGCCGCACGCTTCGTCGCGCTTTCGAAGGTCAAGCTCGAGCGCTGAGAGCCAGCGCGCGACGCAGCACCACGGCCCGCGCCGCCTCACTCGAGGTGGCGCGGGCCGTGGCGCCTTCACTTCCCGGCGGGCGCCGCGGGCGCGGCGCCCTTGTACGCGAGCAACTCCGCTAGTTTCAGCGGCTTTCCCGCGAGCCGGATGTCGCCCCGCACCTGCGTCGTCGCGTCGGCGCTGAAGCTCAACACCGGATTGTTGCCCTCCAGGTCGAGCACGAGCGCCGGCGAAGCTCCGGACATGAAGCGGTTCTTGCCAACCAGTCGGACGCTTCGGCAGCCCGAGATCTGCACCAGCGGACGATCGCCGCAGCCCTCGGCGAATTCGAAGTCGTTGTTCTCGAGCACCAGCGTGTGGTTGCGCTCGCCGCCGGCGTCCCACGCCACGAACGCGCCCGTTCCGTAGGGCGCGCCCAGGCGCGTCAGGTGCCGCAACTCACGCTTGAAGCCCGAGCGCACGACGTTGTTCTTGAAGATCACCGTGCCGGTGTGACGACCGGCGAGCGTCAGCGCGGAGCCGCCCTTGTAATTGTCGCCCGCTGCGATGCACGCATCCTCGATGTAACAGCGTTCGACGCGGATCGTGCCGCTCCCGGCGGGGCCGTCGCTGGGACGCGCCGTGAACTGCGCGAACGTGCGGCCGAGCCGGATGCCGTGGACGTTCTCGAGCACGGTGAGGCCGGAGGAGTTCTGCAGGTAGAACGCGTGCTCGGCGCGGATGTCGCGCACCACGGCCGGCGCGCGTACGCCGCGGAACTCGAAGTCGTTCAACTTGTGGCCCCACACGCCCCACTTCGAATTGCGCCCTTGCGCGGTGGCGTGGTCGAAACCGCCGCGGATGGAGCAATCGACGAAGCGGAAACCGTCGTGGGTCTGGTCGGGGCCGACCTTGTAGAACATCACGCCCGCGCGATAGCCGGCTTCGATGGTGAATCCCTCGAACGTGATGTGTCCGCAGGGAACCTGTTGCGCGATCGCGATCGTGTCGCTGGTCTTCTCGTCGGCGAGGATGCGCACTTCGCCGCTCGCACGCAGCAGGATCGGCTGACCGGGGCGACCGCTGACGCTGCCGGCGTTGAAGGCGTTGGGCTTGGAGAACCCGATGGAGAACGAGCGGTAGGACCCGGGCGCGATCTCGATCACGCTGCCCGGACCGGCCTTGGCCAGCGCGGCGACGATCGGATGGGTTGCGGCCTGGGGCTGGTTCCCGCCGAACTTCACGGTGTGAGGCGTGCACACCGCGTGGATCGCAGTGAGCGGTTCGCCCACGAATTCGGCCGCAGCTGCGCCGCGGTGGAGCGCAACAGCAAAGAGCAGGGCCGCTTGGCCGAGAAGGAAGTGGCGCAGCATCGGTAGGGGCAGCGATCCTCGCTCCGTGCGCCCCCAGCGCAAGGGCGCAATGGACGCGATCTCGCGAAACGCCGCCCGGCGCGCGCGAGCGGTGCGGGCGGTATGTTCTGCGCCGCGACGACGCCGGGTCGTCCGCGCTGTCCTTCGTTCCCTCCGCGCCCCCCGTTTCCCGCCGCCTCATGTCCCGCCCCTTCGCGATCGCCCTCATCGGCCAGAAGTTCATGGGCCGCGCGCACTCCAACGCCTGGTCGCAGGCTGCGCGCTTCTTCGACCTGGGGCTGACTCCGCTCCTGCACACGGTGAGCGCGCGCGAGCCGCGCGAACTCGAGCAGTTCGCCGAGCGCTGGGGCTGGCTCAACACGACCACGGACTGGCGCGACATCGTGGGCTACGACGACATCGAGTTGGTGGACATCGGCACGCCCAACCACGTGCATGCCGAGCCCGCGATTGCGATGCTCGAAGCGCGCAAGCACGTCGCCTGCGAGAAGCCGCTGGCGGGCACGCTCGAGGACGCACGCGCGATGGCGAAAGCCGCTCGACAGGCCGCGCGCCGCGGCGTGAAGACCTTCGTGTGGTTCAACTACCGCCGCTGCCCGGCCATGGCGCTCGCGCAGCGTTTGGTTCGCGAAGGAAAGCTCGGCGCGATTCGCCACGTGCGTGCGCACTACCTGCAGGACTGGGGCGGGCCGACGACGCCGCTCTCCTGGCGCTTCCAGCGCAAACTCGCGGGCTCCGGCGCGCACGGCGACCTCAACGCGCACATCGTCGACCTTGCGCGCTTCCTGGTCGGCGAGGAAGTCAGCGAAGTGCACGGCGCGCTCGCTCGGACCTTCGTGCACGAACGCCCGCTCCCGGACGCGCCCCGCAAGCGCGGCAAGAGCGACGTCGACGACTGCGTGCTGTTCCTGGCGAGCTTCGCCGGCGGCGCCACCGCGAGTTTCGAAGCCTCGCGACTCGCGCCCGGGCATCAGAACGACAACTCGATCGAGCTCAACGGCGAGAAGGGTTCGCTGCGCTTCTCCTTCGAGAACATGAACGTGCTCGAGTTGTGCGAAGTCTCCGACAAGCGCACCGACGGTTGGAAGCGGATCATGTGCACGGCCGCCGGACTGCACCCGTACGCCGCGGCGTGGTGGCCCGACGCGCACGTTCTGGGTTACGAGCACGGCTTCGTGAACATGGCCGCGGACATCTTGCGCGTGCTCGACGGCAAAGCGCCCGAAGCGCCGTTGCCCGATTTCGAGGACGCGTACCAGACGCAGCGCGTGCTCGAGGCCGCGCTGCTCAGCGCGCGCGAACGTTGCGCGATCAAGCTCTCGGAAGTGAAGTAGTTGCAGGCCTCGACCACCATCGATCCAAGGGTTCTCTCCCATGCCTCGTCCGCTGTGCCTCTTCACCGGCCAATGGGCCGATCTGCCGCTCGAAACGCTCGCCGCCAAGGCCAAGGCCTTCGGCTATGACGGTCTCGAACTCGCCTGTTGGGGCGACCACTTCGAGGTGCAGCGCGCGCTGAAGGAGAAGGACTACTGCGCGCGCAAGTGGCAACTGCTCGCCGACCACGGAGTGAGTTCGTTCGCGATCTCCAACCACTTGGTCGGGCAGGCGGTGTGCGACAACATCGACGAGCGCCACAAGGCGATCCTGCCGGCCCACGTGTGGGGCGACGGCGATCCCGAGGGCGTGCGCAAGCGCGCCGCGAAGGAGATGATCGACACGGGCAGAGCGGCGCGGAAGTTCTTCGACGCGGCGCCCGCGCACGTGAAGCAGGTGCTCGCGCGCACGGGGCGCACGGTCGTCGTCGGCTTCACCGGCAGTCCGATCTGGCACCTGGCATACAGCTTCCCGCCCAACCTTCCCAAGCAGATCGAACGCGGTTTCGCGGACTTCGCCAAGCGCTGGACGGCGATCCTCGACCAGTACGAGAAGCTCGACGTGAGCTTCGCGCTCGAGGTGCATCCCACCGAGATCGCCTTCGACATTCCGAGCACGCGCCGGGCGCTCGAGGCCCTCGGCGGCCATCCGCGCTTCGGCGTCAACTTCGATCCGTCGCACTTCGGCTACCAGGGCGTCGACTACGTGCAGTTCCTGCGCGAGTTCGGCGCGCGGATCTGGAACGTCCACGTGAAGGACGTGCACTGGGGCTCACACGGTGCGGCGGCCGGCGTGTTCGGCGGCCACACCGAGTTCGGCAGCGACGGTCGCTACTGGGATTTCCGTTCGCCGGGCCGCGGCCGCATCGACTTCGAGAGCATCGTGCGGCAGCTCAACCACCTGGGCTATCAGGGCCCCTTGACGGTCGAGTGGGAAGATTCCGGCATGGACCGGGAGTTCGGGGCGCGCGATGCGGCCGCATTCGTGCGTCGGCTCGACTTCCCGCGTTCGAACGTGGCGTTCGATTCGGCCTTCGCCGACTGAGCGAGGGGGCGCGAGGTCCGCAGCAGCTCCGACGCGCCGGCGACCGCCCGGGCCAGCCTGGGATAGGATTTTTCGCACTCCCGATGCAGTCCATCCTTCGCTCGATGTGCGCCGCTCTCGCGGCGCTTGCGTGGTGTGCGCCGGCTGTCGTGGCACGCCAAGTCGGCGCCGACGCCGGCCCGGCTCAGAGCGTGTCCCATCCGGGCCCCGCCACGCTCGCCGGGGAGGTCGTCAATCGTTCCCCCGTGCACTGGTGGACGGCCGACGGGAACAACGCCACCGAGAACTACATGCTCAAGGTGGTGAACGGGGCAGTCACGAGCGTCGGTCCGCTGCTCACCGCCGGTGGTGTGCTCCACGGCTTCCCGACGGACCTCGTAGAGATCAACGGCGCGCTTCACGGCGTCGACGCGTCGCGTCGGCAGTTCTACGCCCTCGATTCGAACACCGGAGTCGTCACGCCGATCGGCCCGCAGTTCTCGGCGACCTACGCGAACGTGCACGGGCTGGCGTACGACGCCGCCGGTGCGCGCCTGTTCGCGGTAGACCAACTGCGCAAGCAGATCTTGCGCATCAACCCGGCCACGGGCGTCCTGACGCTCGTCGGCGTCGGCACGCTCGCCGGCTACACGCAGGTCCACTCGCTGGCCTACCGCAGCGCCGACGATCGCCTGTACGCGGTGAACTTCCCGAGCGGCCAGTTGCTGCAGATCGACCCGGCGAGCGGCGCCGTCACGCAGGTGATCGCGATGGCGCCCAATCCGGGCGCGCGCATCGAGGAACTCGAGGTCCGCGCGGATCGTCTCTACGCGGTGAACGGGCTGCTCTCCGGACCGGATCTCGTCGCAGGGCAACTGTGCGAAGTGGGTTGGACCGACGGGTCGCTCACGCCGCTCGCGCCGCCGGTGAACGACGCTTCGACGCACGCGCTCGTCATCAAGTCGCTCCCCGAGGAGTTCGTCTGGTCGCAACTGTCGGGGCCGGGCGTCGCGACCTTCGCCGACGTGCACGCGCTCGACACGCAGGTGAGCTTCTCCGCGCCCGGCGTCTACCAGCTCCAGCTCACGGTGTTCGCCCTCGGCGGCCCGCTCTCCAGCGTCGTCGCGATCACATCGGACGCCTGCCCGCTCGATGCGAACAAGCTCGAGCCAGGAGTGTGCGGCTGCGGCGTCGCGGACGTCGATTCCGATGGCGATGCAACGCTGGATTGCCTCGACGGTTGCCCGAGCGATGCGTTGAAGCTTGCACCCGGCGCCTGCGGCTGCGGCGTCGCTGATGTGGATTCCGACGGCGACGGCGCGCTCGACTGCGTCGACGACTGCCCGAGCGACCCGCTCAAGCTCGTTCCCGGCGTCTGCGGTTGCGGCGTGGCCGACGTCGACAGCGACGGCGACGGCGCGCTCGATTGCCTCGACGGTTGCCCGAACGATCCTGCCAAGACTGCGCCTGGCGCCTGTGGCTGCGGCGTAGCGGACATCGATTCGGATGGCGATGGCGCGCTCGACTGTCTCGAGGATTGCCCGAACGATCCGCTGAAGCTCTCGCCCGGTTCGTGCGGCTGCGGCGTCGCGGATTCCGATGGCGACGGCGATGGCGTGGCCGACTGCGTGGATGTGTGTCCGACGCTGTTCGACCCGGCGCAGGCCGACGCGGACGGCGACGCCCGCGGCGATCTGTGCGACAACTGCCCCGCGCACGTCAATCCGGCGCAGTTGGACTGTGACGGCGATCTGAGCGGCGACGTGTGTGAATTGGCGAGCGGCGCCGAGCTCGATCTGAACGGCAACGAAGTGCCCGACAGCTGCGAGATCCCGAACGGAACCGCGTTCTGCTTCGGCGACGGCAGCGGTGCGATCTGCCCCTGCGCCAATCCAGGCCAGTCAGGCGCCGGATGCGCGAATTCCACCGGCGCTGGCGCGTCGCTCGTCAACCTCGGCGGAGCGAGCGTGGCGCTCGACGACGCCGACCTGATCTGCAGCGGACTCCCGCTCGACAAGCCCGCGCTCGTCTACATGGCGCTGCAACGCAAGAACGGCGGGCTCGGCGCGCCGTTCGGGGCGGGGTTGCGCTGCCTCGATGGCCAGCTCAAGCGCTACAGCGTTCAGAGCACGGGGCCGGCCGGCGTCCTGCAGCGCACGAGCTTGGTCGCAGGCTCGGGCGGCTTGATCACGGCCGGTGCGACCTGGCACTTCCAGGTCTGGCACCGCGACTCGCTCTCGGGCTGCGCGAAGCAGTTCAACCTCTCGAACGGCTTCTCGGTCAGCTTCACGCCCTGACGGCGCGGCCGACGGCCGCTATCCTCCGCGCCGCCATGAACGAACGCCGCTCGGGGCCGAACACACCCTCGCCGTCGAGCACGGCGGGAGCGCGCTGGCGCCGGTGGCTGTTCCCGCTGCTGCTCGTCGCCGCCACCCTCGCCGCCTTCTGGCCGTGCGTCGATTTTCCGTTCGTCGAGCTCGACGACGACCGCAACTTCACGCAGAACACCGCGTGGCGCGGGTTGGCGGCGGCCAATCTCGAGTGGATGTGGAACCAGTACCACATCGGACACTGGCATCCGCTGACGTGGCTGAGCCTGGCGCTGGACTACGAGTTGTGGGGGAAGGGACCGGGCGGCGAGCCGCTCGCGGCGCCGCTGCACCGCACCAACCTCGCGCTCCACGCGCTGGGCGCACTCGCGTTCTACTTCCTCGCGCTGGAGTTGCTGCGCTGGACGGCGGGCTTTGTCAGCGCGCGCCCGGACGCTCCGCAGCCGACCTGCGACCAAAGCCTGCTGCTGCGAGCCTGCGCGTTGCTGGCGGCGCTGACCTGGAGCCTGCATCCGCTGCGTGTGGAATCCGTCGCCTGGGTCACCGAACGGCGCGACGTGCTTTCGGGAGTGTTCCTGACCTCGTGCGTGCTCGTCTACCTGCGGGCCGCGCGCCACGGAGCATCATGGGCCTGGCTCGCGCCATCGTTGGCGCTGTACTGCGCCTCCCTGCTGTCCAAGGCGTGGGGCATCACGTTGCCTGTGATCCTGCTCGCCCTCGACGTGTGGATCCTCAAGCGGCCAGCGACCAGCACGCGCGGCGGCGCGAGTTGGAACCGTCTCTTGGCGGAGAAGCTCGCGTTCGGCGCCTTGGCGTTGTGGGTCGCGCTGCGCGCGAAGGAGGCGCAGGCGCAGATCGGCGCGGTCATGACGTTCGAAGAGCACACGCTGCTCGAGCGCTGCGCCCAGGCGGCCTACGGGCTGTGCTTCTACGTCGTCAAATCGCTGTGGCCCAGCGGCCTGTCCGCTCACTACCTGCTCGAAGTGGAGTTTCGCTGGGATGAGCCGATCCATCTCGCGGCCCTCGCCGTAGTCGCACTCGTGACCGGCTCGCTCCTGTTCTTCGTGCGTCGCCGTCCGGAGTGGTTCGCGACCTGGTTCTGCTACGGCGTGCTCGTCTCGCCCGTGCTGGGCTTCCTCCAGAGCGGCGCGCAGAAGGTGGCCGACCGCTACGCCTACCTCGCCGCCATGCCGTTTTCGGTCGCGCTCGCCGGCGCCGTCGCACTGGCCTGCCTGCGCCGCGCGTCGGCGGAGCGAATGCAGGCCGCCGCGCGCGCCGTGCTGATCGGTTGTGCAGCTTTGGCGGCGTTGCTCGGCGTGCTCGCAAACCAGCAGACGCGGGTGTGGCGCAGTTCGGAGAGCCTGTTCCGCAGGGCGCTGGAAGTCGAGCCCGACAACTACTTCGTCGGCCACAACCTGGCCGTGATCCTGTGGAAGGAGTCGCGCTTCCCCGAAGCCCTCGAGGTCGAGAAGGCGTCCGTCGCTGCTCATCCTGGTTACGGCAACCATCTGGCGCGCTACACGCTCGGGCTGCTGCACCAGCGGCTGGGCCAGAACGAGCTCGCCGAGCAGGCGTTCCGCGAGACCGTGCTGATTGCGCCCGACAACGAAGGCGCCCTGAACAACCTGCGCAGCATCCTCCAGGCGCGCGGCGATCAAGCCGGCCTCCTCGCGCTGTACGAGCAGGCGGCGCAGAGCGCGGAGCGCAACCGGCGCGAGGACGCCCGACGTCCGGTGGTGATGAGCGTCTTCGCCGAACTCGCGCGGCTGTACGCCGCGCGCGGTGACTTCGAGCGAGCCAAGGCGACTTGGGAGCGCGCGCGCGATCACGGCGTGCACGCTTCGCTGACCGAGAACGCGATCGGCAAGCTCTACCTCGCCCGGGGCGACCTGGCCGAGGCGCAGACGCGGCTGGTGCGCGCCCAGCAATACGACCTGCGCAACCCCGATCTCGTTCTGGATCTGTGCGACCTGTTCTTGCGGCAGGGGCAGGTTCAGGACGCGGCGACGAACGCCGAGCGTGTCCTCGCCGCCAATCCGAACAACGCACGCGCGCGCGCGCTGCTCCAACAAGCTCAAGCACGCGGCGCCGCGCGCTGATCCAAGGCTCCGCCCATGTGGCTCGTCGTGCTCGCCTTGTTGGGCTTGGTTTCCCCGCCCGCGCATCCGGACTCCAAGTCTTCGTCGCGCATCGTTGTCGCCGGGCGCAGCGTGCACGTCGAACTCGCTTGCCAGGCGCTTTCCCTGCTCGAGAGCGTGCCGCTCGATCGCAACGGCGACCGTTGGCTCACCGACGAAGAACTTCAGGCCGGGCGCGTGGCCGTAGGCGAGTACGTGCTCGCGCGCTACGCGTTGAGCGCAGGCGCAGCTCCCTTCGAGCCGTTGCAGGGCGAGCTGCGCGAGTTGACGTTGGTCGACGTCGCCCCCGGAGCGTTCGGTGAACAGCGAGTCGTGTGCAGCTTGGCGTTCGAAGCTCCGACGAAGCTCGAACGGCTGGCCGTGCGCGTCCAGCTCTTCCACGAGAACAACCCGCTCCACCGCGATGTGGCGACGCTGGTGTGGAACGACGAACCACCGACGGGATTCCTGTTCGGCGAAGGTGCTCTGGTGTGGGAGTTCGAGCCGCTGGCGGAACGGCGTGTGTCGACCCTGGCGAGCTATGTGCGGCTCGGGATCGAACACATCGGAGGAGGTTGGGACCACCTCGCGTTCCTGCTCGGACTGCTGGTCGCAGCCAAGGGGCTGCGCTCGCTGCTCATCGTCGTGACCTCGTTCACGCTCTCGCACTCGTTGACGCTGGCCGCTGCGTCGCTGGGGTGGGTCGATGTGCCGAGCCGACTGGTGGAACTCGCGATCGCGCTTTCGATCGCGTACGTCGGTGCGGAGACGTTGCTCGTGCGTCGTCCCGCCTCACGCGGTTTCGAAGCCTTCGGCTTCGGCTTGATCCACGGGCTGGGTTTCGCGGGATTCCTCGGCGAGAGTTTGTTGGCCGAGCCGCTCAAGTTCGAGGCGCTGCTCGGCTTCAACCTCGGCGTCGAACTCGGTCAACTGGCGGCGGTGCTGTGCGCCGCACTCCTCCTGCGCTTCTTGCCGGGCGATCGCAGTTTCGAGGGCGACCCGCGCGGCTGGTTCGCGCCGCGCTGGCTGCGTTTCTCGGGGGCGGGCTTGGCGCTGCTCACCGGGCTCTACTGGTTCCTCGAACGCGCGGGCTGGCTGCCGTGGAGCTAGCCTGCGTCGACTCATGAACTTTCTTTGGGTGGCTCTCGGTGGCGCGTGCGGGGCGAGCCTGAGGTACGGCGCATCGCTCGTGCTGCACCGCGCGGCGTCCGGCTTTCCCTACGCGACGCTCGCTGTGAACGTGCTGGGTTGCGCGGCCGCGGGCGTTGCGCTGGCGGTGTTCGAGCGCGAGGCCGCACCTTCGCAGGCTCGTCTGTTCGTGAGCGTCGGTCTGCTCGGCGGATTCACGACCTTCTCGGCGTTCGGGGTCGAGACGCTGGCCCTCCAGCGCGACGGGCGCAGCGCTGCGGCAATCGCGAACGTGGCCCTCAACTTGGGCCTGGGACTCGCGGCTACGTACGCCGGTTGGCGCCTGACCGCTGCACGCTGATCCCGCGGCGCCGTGCGCCGTTCAGCGCTTGACGCGCGGCGGATTGCGCGCCGGATCGGCGCGGTGGCGGATGATGTCGCCCTCGACCATGAAGACGATGTCCTCGGCGATGTTGGTGGCCGAGTCGGCGATGCGCTCGAGGTGACGCGACACCGAGAGCACCTGCACCGCGCGCTCGACCGCCTTGGGGTCGCGCATCATCACCGACTGCAGAGTCTCGAACATCTGCTTCTGCAGCCGATCGACTTCGTCGTCCTGCACGCACACGCGGCGCGCGAGCACGGGATCCTGATTGACGAGCGCGTCGAGGCTTTCACCGACCATGCGCCGGACGAGCTCCACCATGAGCGTGAAGTCCAAGTGCACAGGCACGGGTTCGTTCACGGCGAGGAACGTCACACGCTCGGCGATGTTCTGGGCGAGATCGCCCATGCGCTCGAGGTCGTTGTTCACCTTGAGGACCGCGATGATGTAACGCAGGTCGCCGGCGACCGGTTGGTGCAGCGCGAGGATCTTGAGGCACAGATCCTCGACTTCGACTTCCTTGCGATCGATGGCGTCGTCGCCCTCGAGCACCTGGCGCGCGAGCGCGGCGTCGCGCTGCGTCAACGAGGCGATCGCGCGGTTGATGGCTTCCTCCACCAAAGCGCCCATGGCGAGGATTTCCTTCTTGAGGCGGTCGAGATCGTGCTGGAGGTGCTTGCTCATGGCGCGCGGAACTCTTTCTTCGCCCCGTGGAGCGAGAGCCTACGAAACGCCAGGGGCGTGCGCACCCGTCGTCACGCCGCCGCGCTCGGCGAGTCGAGGCCCGCGAGCGGAAGTCGCACGTGGAAGGTGCTCCCGCGTCCCAACTCGCTCTGCAGACCGACCTGGCCGCCGAGCGCTTGGACCAGATGTTTCACGATGGACAGGCCAAGTCCCGTGCCGCCGAGCTCGCGCGAACGAGCCTTGTCGACCCGGTAGAAACGCTCGAAGACGCGCTCGCAGTCGCGGGGATCGATGCCGATGCCCGTGTCGCGAACGGTCAGCTCCAGGGCCTGGGCTTGGCGCTCGAGCCGCACCCAGACGGCGCCGCCGCTGGAGGTGTACTTGCACGCGTTGTCGAGCAGGTTGTCGACGATCTGACGCAGGCTCTCTTCGTCGGCGTTGGCGAGCACCGGCTCGGCGGGAATCTCGACCGAGAGCGTGATCTGCTTCTTCTCGCACACCGCGCCGACGCGTGTGGCGCACTCCCGCACGATCGCACGCGCGTCGAGCGTGCGACGCTCGGGCGTGACCACGTTGGACTCGATGCGGGCCAGCGTGAGCAGGTCGGAAACAAGCGTCGTCAGGCGCAGCGACTGATCGCGGATCTTGTCGAGGAAACGGCGCACGGTCGCCTCCGGCATCTCGCGGTCGTCGATCATCGTCTCGACCAGCGCGCGAATGGCCGTCAGCGGCGTCTTCAGCTCGTGGCTGACGTTGGCCACGAAGTCGCGACGGATGCTCTCGAGCTTGCGGAAGGCGGTGACGTCGTTGAGGACCAGCACCGCGCCCGATCCATCGCGCAGCGGCGCGGCGCGCAGTTCGATCACGGCGCCGCCTGGATTGGAGGGCTCCGCGGCGAGGGTGCATTCCGCGGAACAGGGTTCGCCGCGCTCGCGAGTGCGGTCGAGCAATTCTTGGATCGCGGGGATGCGCGTGACTTCCCAGATGCGCCGTCCGACAGCGGACGCCGGGTCCGCGTCGAGCAGCTTGGAGGCGACGGTGTTGATGTGCACCACGCGCTCGTTCTGGTCGACCGCCACGACGCCTTCGACCATGCTCGAGAGGATCGCGAGCACCTTGTTGCGGTCGACCGTCATCATCTCGAGCCGGTGCTCGAGCTGCGCCGTCATCGTCGCGATGGCTTCCGACAGGCGACGCATTTCTGCGGACTCGTACGACGTGCTGGAGCGCCGGTAGTCTCCGCGCGCGATCGCCTCCGCGAGGTCGGTGGTCGCGGCCAGAGGCGCGCGGAAGCGACGCGCCAAAGTCCAACCGAAGAGCAGGGTCGCGAGCGCGGCTACAGCGCTGGCGGCGATGACGCCCACGCTCAGCGAGTTGGTGTGCGCACTGCCCGCTTCCGCGGGCGCAGCCAATCGCACGACGCCGAGCGGCGCTGTGTCAGGCCCCACGCGCTGCGCGACGTAGTACGAGTCGTGGTCCGTAAGCGCTGTCGGGCGCAGCGCCCGTCCGCGCCCGTTGGCCAGCGCCGCTGCGACTTCAGGCCGCGATGCGTGGTTCTCCATTGTCCGGGCGTCGCGGTGCGAATCGAAGAGCACCCGGCCGTTGGCGAGAATCAGCGTCACTCGCGCATCGGCGAACTCACTCCAGGCGCGCGGCGAATCCGCGATCGAGGCCTCGTCGGCGAGCCATCCGGCGCTCAGTTCCGCGAGGACCGCGGCCTGCCGCTCGAGTTGCGCGAAGGTGGCGGCCTGTCGCTGGTTCGCGTCCGCATCGGCCGCCCACGCCAGCGCGGTCGTGGCGGCGGCGGCGACGACGAGGATGAAGCCCAGGTACAGCTTCCAGAATTGGGTCCACGGCATGGAGCGCGCGAAATGTAGCAGGCGCAGCAGCTCATCCCTGCGCGTTCGATTCGCGCGGGCCTTCACCCTGGCCCGGAGGGTCTTTACCGTCTCTTTAAGGAGCTGCCGTCAGCTATCGTCGCCCCCGAGTCGGATCCCCCCGAGCAGATCCCAACCCACCCCAACCCCGCACCGGCGCCATGCACCGAACCGTCTCCCGCGCACTCCTCGCGATCGTCTTCGCCCTCTCGAGCGCCCGAACGCTTCCCGCTCAATCTCCCGTCACGGTGGACGAGAAGCTCCCGGCGTACACCAAGGCGACCGACGGTGTTTCGGGCAAGCTCAAGAGCGTCGGTTCCGACACGATGAACAACTTGATGACCCTCTGGCAGCAGGGCTTCAAGGAGCAGTACCCCAACGTGGTGCTCGAGGTGGAGGGCAAGGGTTCGTCGACGGCCCCGCCGGCCTTGGTGTCCGGCACCGCGAGCTTCGGCCCCATGTCCCGCGAGATGAAGGACAAGGAGATCGCCGAGTTCGAGAAGGCGCACGGCTACAAGCCGACCGGCTTGCCGGCTGCGATCGACATGCTGGCTGTGTACGTGCACAAGGACAACCCGCTCAAGTCGCTCACGCTGCAGCAGGTGGATGCGATCTTCTCGAAGTCGCGCAACGGCGGGTTGGACAAGAACATCGCGACCTGGGGTGACCTGGGACTCACGGGCGAATGGGCCAGCAAGCCCATCGCGTTGTACGGCCGCAACAGCGCCTCGGGCACCTACGGGTACTTCAAGGACAAGGCGCTTTTCGGCGGAGATTTCAAGGATTCCGTCAGCGAGCAGGCCGGCAGCTCCTCGGTCGTCCAGTCCGTTGCGACCGACAAGTTCGCCATGGGCTACAGCGGAATCGGCTACATCACCGCCGACGTCCGCGCGGTTCCGCTCGCGGAAAGCGCCTCCGCGGATCCGATCGAGGCCACCGTCGACAACGCCTACAGCGGCGAGTACCCGCTCGCGCGCTACTTGCTCGTCTACATCAACTACAAGCCGGGCTCGCAGCTCGAACCGCTGCGCCGCGAGTTCGTGCGCTACATGTTCAGCCGCGAGGGCCAACTGGTGGTCGTGAAGGACGGGTACTTCCCGGTTCCCGCTCGCGTCGCAACGGGCGCGTTGAAGTCCGTCGGTCTGGCGCCTGCCAAGGGCCCCCAGTAACGGCGTTCGCGCTCGAACCGCACCGCGCCACAACGCCCCGTGGACACTTCGCAGCCCAGCCCGTCGTTGCGCAAACGCGGCCGCCGCGAGCGCAAGACGCGCCGTTCGGTGCTCGTCGCCGAACGCGTGGCGCGGACCGCGATTTCGCTCGGCGGCGGGCTGACCATCGCGACCGTCTCGCTGATCTGCGTGTTCCTGGCGTGGGTCGTGATCCCGCTGTTCGGCGCGGCGACGCTGTCGCCCGCACGCAGTCTCGCCGGTGGCCGCGCGAGCGAGCCCATCGTGGCCTGCGCGACCGACGAGTACGCCAGCCTCATGTGGGTGCTGGAACGCAGTGGACGCGTCTCGGTGCTGCGTCTGGATACGGGAGCGACGCTCGAGACGCTTTCGGTCTCCGAGCAAGCGCAGCCTGCGGCGCTGGGCTTCGACGCCGCCAGCAACGTCGTCGCAGTTGGCACGTCCGACGGCGCCGTCCGGTTGGCGACGCTCAGCTTCGCGGTGAGCTACCCCGACACGGCCGGTAGTGGGGAGGTCCTCTCCACGTTGCGCCCCGAGGAACGCACGCCGTTCGCCGGCGGGCTGGCAGAGCGGCTCGCCGACGGGCAGGTGCGCTGCGTGCGTCTGGAGCTGTCGATTTCCGAGCCGTTCGAGCTCGGCACGGGCGCGGCCAAAAGCCCGCCGCGGCTGCTCGACCTCAACGTGACCGAGGCCGGGGCCACGGTCGCCGCACTCTTCGAGGACGGTCGCCTGACGGTCGGCGCGCTCAAGCGCACGACGAACATGATGACCGGGGCTGAGACGCTGCGCTTCCGGGGCGGCGACCTGCCGGCGCCGAACGCGCCTCAGTCCGAGCAGCCGATCGCCCTGCGACTCCTCGGCGCCGGCGACAACGTCCTGCTGGTGTGGCGCGATGGTCGCGGGGTGCGCTACGACGCGCGCGAGCTGCGGTCCGCCACCGCGGCCGAGTCCCTCGAACTGCTTCAAAGCGCCGACGTCGAACTCACGCGTGTGGGAGCGGCGCTGGGGGAGCGAACCGTGTTGGTCGGCGATTCGAAGGGCGGCGTCGGCGCCTGGTTTCGCACGCGCCCGGAGCAGGCGGGGACGGTGGACGGCGCTCGCATGGCGCGTGGCCACTGGTTCGCCGGAGACGGCGTGGCGGTCACCGCCGTGGCGCCGTCGGCGACCTCGCGCTCCTTCGCGGTCGGGCGCGCAGACGGGCGCTTCGAGCTGTACTTCCTGACCAGTGAGAAGCAGCTTGCCGAAGGCCGGACGCCCGATGGTTCGGCGGTCGACGCACTGTGCCTCTCGCCGCGCGAAGATGCCTTGCTCGTCCACAGCGCGGGCGGCTGGTCCGCGCATCAACTGGCGTCGCACCACCCCGAGGCCAGCGTCACGGCGTTGCTGCGGCCGGTGTGGTACGAGAACTACGAGCAGCCCGAGCACGTGTGGCAGTCCTCCAGCGGCGCTGACGACTTCGAGGCCAAATTCGGTCTGATGCCGCTGGTGTTCGGCACGCTCAAGGCCACCTTCTACTCGCTGCTCTTCGGCGTGCCGCTCGCGCTGCTCGCGGCCATTTTCTCGAGCGAGTACCTCGCGCCGCGCACGCGCGTGGCTGTGAAGTCGACGATCGAGATCATGGCCAGCCTGCCGAGCGTCGTGCTCGGGTTCTTGGCGGGCAACGTGGTCGCCCCGCTGGTCCAGAACTCGCTCGCCGCCGTGCTCGCGAGTTTCTACTGCGTCCCCATCGCGTTGTTGCTCGGTGCGCGGCTCTGGCAACTTGCACCGCAGGGCTTGGTGTTGCGGCTCGTGTCGTGGCAGCGCCTGCTCGTCATCACGCTCGCGTTGCCGTTGGGATTGTTGACCGCCAGTGTCCTCGGGCCTTGGATCGAGGACGTCGCCTTCGGTGGAAGCCTGGAGGGCTGGCTCGACATGCAGCACGGCGGGGCAGCGCCCGGCTGGTTCCTGCTGCTCTTGCCCGTAGCCGCGATCGGCGCCACTTTCGCGATCGCGCGGCTCGGGGGCGGCTGGGTGCGCCGCGTGTCGCAGCACTGGAGCCGCGCCCGCTGCGCTCAGTTCGATCTGCTGAGGTTCTGCGCCACGGGCGTCTGCGCGTGCTTGTTCGCCGCACTGGCGGCCGCGCTGCTCAGCGCCGCGGGACTCGATCCGCGCGGCTCCTTGCTCGACACGTATGCGCAGCGCAACGCGCTGGTCGTGGGCTTCATCATGGGCTTCGCGATCATCCCGATCATCTACACGCTCTCCGAGGATGCGCTCTCGAGCGTCCCCGAACAGCTGCGGCAAGCGTCGCTCGGCGCAGGAGCGACACCGTGGCAAACCGCACTGCGGGTGATCGTGCCGACGGCCGCCAGCGGCCTGTTCTCGGCCGTCATGGTGGGGCTGGGCCGCGCGGTCGGCGAGACCATGATCGTGCTGATGGCGGCCGGGAACACGCCGATCATGGACTGGAACGTCTTCTCCGGTTTCCGCACGCTTTCGGCCAACATCGCAGTTGAGCTGCCGGAGGCCGTCGAAGGCGACACGCACTATCGGACCCTGTTCCTCGCCGCGCTGGCGCTGTTTGCGATGACGTTCGTCGTCAACACAGGCGCGGAACTCGTTCGGCAGCGCTTCCGACGCAGGGCCTACCAGCTGTGACCGAACTCGAGTTCGATCCCAAGCCGCGCGTCGCACAACCGACCGCGGGCCCGGCTCGCAGCGTCCGCCGCCGCGACAAACGTCGCGCCACGTCGCTGTTCGCCCACGGCGAGCCCATGGTGTGGCTCACCGGCGGTGCGCTCGGCCTTGCGCTCGCCATGATCTCGACGCTGTTGTTCGTCGTGATCTCGCGCGGACTTCCGACCTTCTGGCCGCAGCCGGTGGTCGAGATCGTCACGCACGGAGGAGAGCGCTTCGCAGGCGAGGTGGCGCTGAGCGAGTCGTTTGCGCTCGGTCCCGAAGCGTTGGCGGCGCTTCCGGAACAAGCCGCTGCTCGCGCCCGCGCTGAGCTCGCAGCGAACGATGAACAGATCGCTCGCCGCATGCTGCGCAGCGGCAACTACGACCTCACCGGAACGCACTTTCGCTGGGTGAGCGACTTCGAGGTCGCCGAGGAGTCCACGCCCGAGTGGATGCTGTGCGTCGAGCGCTTGGAGTGGGGGCGCTTCTACGGCGTTCCCACGGCGCTGGAGTTCGATGGCCGCCGCACGGACGGCCCGTCGGAGCAGATGTGGGCCGAGTTCGAACGGGCGCACGCGCAGGCGCGCGCGACATGGGACGAGCGTCGGTCCATCGAGGAACACGACATCGGCCGTCTGGCGAAGGCGAAGGAAGAGGCGCGGCTCGCGGTGCGTTCCGCCGAACTCGCACATGGCGCCCAGTCGCCGGAGCGCGCGGCCGCCGAACGCGAGGCCGAAGCTCTCAGCGCGGAACTCGACGAGGAGATGCGCGCGCTCGGGGAGCGCATCGAAGAACTGAAGGCGCTGAACGCGGGACGTCGTCTGCTGGTTCGGACCGCGGACGGCGCGCAAGCAACGTTGCCGCTCGAGCAGGTCGTTCGCGCCTACCCGGCGAATCGGCTCGGCGCGTTCGACAAGCTGGCCGTGTACGCCTCGCGCGTCGAGGAGTTCCTGCTCGACTCGCCGCGGGAATCGAACAGCGAGGGCGGCGTGTTCCCCGCGATCTTCGGCACGGTCCTGATGACCTTGATCATGTCCGTGCTGGTCGTGCCGTTCGGCGTGCTCGCCGCGCTGTACCTGCGCGAGTACGCCCGCCCCGGCCCGCTCGTCAGCGCGGTCCGAATCGCCATCAACAACTTGGCCGGCGTGCCCAGCATCGTGTTCGGCGTGTTCGGCGTCGGCTTCTTCTGCTACACGGTCGGCGGCGGGCTCGACACTTGGCTGTTCCCCGAACGGCTGCCCAGCCCGACCTTCGGGACGGGCGGTCTGTTGTGGGCCTCTTTGACGCTCGCGCTGCTCACGCTACCCGTCGTGATCGTGCCGACAGAAGAAGCGCTCGCCGCCGTGCCGCGCTCGATGCGCGAGGGCAGTTACGCCTGCGGCGCGACGAAGTGGCAGACCATCTGGCGCATCGTGCTCCCGCGCGCGATGCCCGGAATCATGACCGGCGCGATCCTCGCGTTGGCGCGCGGCGCCGGCGAAGTGGCGCCCTTGATGTTGGTCGGCGCGTCGAAGCTCGCGGAGGAACTCCCGATCGACGGCGCGTTTCCGTACCTGCACCCCGAGCGCAGTTTCATGCACCTGGGCTTTCACATCTACGACCTGGGGTTCCAGAGCCAGAACAGCGAAGCGGCCAAGCCGATGGTCTACACGACCACGCTGCTCCTGATCGCCCTGGTCGTCGTGCTCAACGTCGTGGCGATCTGGATCCGCGCCCGCCTGCGCCGCCGCTTCCAGGGAGCTCAACTATGATTCCCGCCGGCCCTTCACCCGCGATCGACGGCGACATGCTCCTTCCCGCCCCGCGCCGGGGCCTTCCCTCCCCGACCATGCAACACCCGTCCCCCGAGCGCTCGACGCCCTCGCGCCCGGCCAAAGTGTTCGAGGCGATCGCGCGCAACGAGCCGCACGTCACCGAAACGCACCTCTCGCTCCAAGGCGACGATGCGGTCCTGGAAGTCGAGCAGTTCCAGCTGCACTACGGGGCGATGCACGCGCTGCACAACATTTCGATGCGCATCCCGCGCGGCAAGGTCACCGCGTTGATCGGGCCCTCGGGCTGCGGGAAGTCGACCTTGCTGCGTTCGGTCAATCGCATGAACGACTTGATCGACAACGTGCGGATCGGCGGGTCGATGCGCCTCAACGGAGATCCGATCTATGCGCCGGGCGTCGATGTGATCGAGCTGCGCAAGCGCATCGGGATGGTGTTCCAGAAGCCCAATCCGTTCCCGATGAGCATCTTCGAGAACGTGATCTATTCGCTGCGTATCGACGGCGAGAGCGACAAGCGCGTGCTCGCGCAAACCTGCGAGGAGAGCCTGCGCGCGGCCGGTTTGTGGGAAGAAGTTAAGGATCGACTGCAGGACAGCGCGCTGCGCCTCTCCGGCGGTCAACAACAGCGTCTGTGCATCGCCCGCGCCATCGCGGCGGAGCCCGAGGTGCTGCTGCTCGACGAGCCGTGCTCGGCGCTCGATCCGATCGCGACGGGCCGCATCGAGGACCTGATCGAAGAGCTCAAGGGCGAGTATTCGATTCTGATGGTCACGCACAACATGCAGCAGGCCTCGCGCACCAGCGACTGCACCGCTTTCATGTACCTGGGCCGCCTGATCGAGTACGGGCCGACCGACGACATCTTCCTGCAGCCGCACCTGCGCGAGACCGAAGACTACGTCACCGGGCGCTTCGGCTAGCGCTGAACGTACTGTGCCAGAGCAATTTGTCTCACGCCGCCGGCGCGCCCAGCGCGCCGGCGGCGTGAGACAAATTGCTCTGGCACAGTACGTTCAGCCGCGTCCGATCAAGGGCACTTCCAGTCGCGGGTGCTGCACATCGTCGAGTTCCAGCACGAGCGAGCCGCTCAGTGCGCCGTTGGCGCCCGCAGTGCGTTCCAACGAGATGCTCCACGCCTTGGCGCGCCCATCGGCGTCAGGCTCGCGCGGCTCGATGGAGATGTTCAGCGAACTCGCGTCGACGCCCTCCACGCGGTGCGACGTGACCTTCAGCTTGTGGCCCGGCATGTGCGTGATCAGTTCGCCGACCGCGCGCTCGACGGTGCTCTGCGGCTGACGCACGA
This sequence comes from Planctomycetota bacterium, assembly GCA_016795325.1. Lineage (GTDB taxonomy): Bacteria > Planctomycetota > UBA1135 > UBA1135 > WYBT01. Next base: position 402,729 of record JAEUHY010000012.1, on the reverse strand, counting down.
ACAACAGACGCGGCGGCGCGACTTCGACGTCCTCAGCCGCGAACCAGCGCACCTTGACCGACAGCGGGCGTCCCTCGCCGAAACCGGACGGGCCGCTCGTACTGAGCTTGATGTACTGCTCCTGGTAACCCGGCCGCACCGGCGCTTCGACGCGCACGTGCAGGCGCCACACAGGGATCCCGGAGATCTCGATCGGCTCGATGCGCGCGGTCAGACCTTCCGGCGTCTCGAGTACGCCGAGCACTTTCTCGCCGGTCGGAACCACCGGCGTGATGTCGGTGCGTCCCTCTTTGCCGGCGTTGATCCCCAGCCGCTCCAGGTCGATCTCGGGCGGCACGGGCTGCAGCGGCGCATGGATCTTCATGCGCGCCTCGAGCGTCACGTAGGGCGAGGTCTTCGAGTCCGTCGTCATGCGGACGAGGACGATCTTGTCCTTGTTCTTGACCGGCGCCTGGGTGCTGTCGACGCGCAACGTGACTTCGATGATCGAGTCCGGCGGCGCGAGGGCCACGACGTCGCGGGCGTTCGAGTCTCCCGGCACACGTTCGCCGCTGGGCAGCACCACGGTGACTTGCGGCCGCGTGCACGAGCAGCCGGCGGTGACCTGCTCGATGCGGATCGGAACGCCCTCGACGTTCCTCATGCGCACGGTTGCTTCGCGCACCTCGCCGAGCGGGATGTCGCCCATGTCCACCCAGTTGGGATGTCCGGAGTGTTGGGGCTCGAGGAACTCGAAGGCGTCGTGCTCGAGCACGCCGGGATGTTCCTCCGCGCCGTCCGCGGACTTCGCCGCAGCGCCGTGCGCATGCTCCGGCGCAGCAGCGTCGTGTTGCTCACAACCTGGGGCGAGCGCGCACAGGAGCACGGACAGAAGCAATTGAGAACGGGCGTGTTGCATCGACATGGGCAGTAGGGGGCGCGGCGCTGACGCAAGGCGCGTTCCCGCTCCGCACCCCATGCTAGCCCTTCGGCAGGATTGATCGCGGGGCGCGGGCGGCGACAATGACGGGATGAACCCCGCTGCCGCCGCCAGTCACGCCGCCACCCGCCCCGCCCAGTACAGCGACGACGCCCTGTGGGCGGCCGTCCGCGCCGAAGGGAATCGGCAGGAGGCCCAACTCGAGCTGATCGCTTCGGAGAACCACACCTCGCGCGAGGTGATCGCCGCCATGGGCACGGTGCTCACGAACAAATACGCGGAGGGCTATCCCGGGAAACGCTACTACGGCGGCTGCGAGCACGTTGACGTGGTCGAGGACATCGCGCGAGATCGCGCAAAGCAGCTGTTCGGAGCCGCACATGCGAACGTGCAGGCGCACAGCGGAACGCAGGCCAACATCGCGGCCCTGATGGCGCTGCTCAAGCCGCGCGACAAGGTGCTCGCCATGTCGCTCGACCACGGCGGCCACCTCTCGCACGGCCACCCCAAGAACTTCTCGGGCGTGTTCTACGAGTTCCACAGCTACGGCGTGGAGCGCGGCAGCGAACGGCTCGACATGGACAAGGTGCGCGAGCAAGCGCTCGCCGTGCGCCCGGCGCTGATCATGGCGGGCGCGTCGGCTTACTCACGCCTGATCGACTTCGCGGCCTTCGGCGCCATCGCCAAGGAGGTGGGGGCGAAGCTCCTCGTCGACCAGGCGCACATCGCTGGTCTGGTCGCAGGCGGCGTGCATCCCAGCCCGGTCCCGCACGCGGACGTCGTAACGATGACGACGCACAAGACGCTGCGCGGGCCGCGCGGCGGTCTGGTGGTGTGCAACGACGAGAACCTCGCGAAAGCGATCAACTCGGCGGTTTTCCCCGGCGGTCAAGGCGGACCGTTCATGCACGTCATCGCTGCAAAGGCCGTCGCCTTGCGCGAGGCGCTCGACCCGTCGTTCGCCCGCTACGCGAAGCAAGTTGTCGCCAACGCCAACGTGCTGGCGCAGACGCTCGCCGGGCGAGGCCTGCGCATCGTTTCCGGCGGCACGGACAACCACCTCATGCTGGTCGACGTCACGCCCATGAAGTTGACGGGCAAGGACGCCGAGAACCTGCTGCACGCCGTGGATCTGACGTGCAACAAGAACTTGATTCCCTACGACCAGAATCCGCCGGTCAAAGCCTCCGGCGTGCGCCTGGGAACGGCGGCGATCACCTCGCGCGGCCTGGGAGAAGACCACATGCGACTGCTCGGCGGCTGGATCGCAGATGTGCTCGCGAATCCGACCGACACGAGCGTCGCGGCGCGGGTCCGGCGCGAAGTCGCCGAATTGACGCGCGCGTTCCCGATCTACGCCTGAGCGAGCCGGGCGGTCCGCCGCTCCGATCTCTTCGTGAGCCGACGGCGCCGCGTGCGCGCCGCCGTGCTCAGCGTCAGGCCGACTTGCGTTCGCGTCGCCAACCGAGCGAACGCAGCACGCCGAGCACTTCGCTCCAACTGGGGAAGGGCTTCTGGTTCTTGCGCTTGAACTCGTCGATCGCCGTCACGAACTCGAGCACTTCGGCGGACTGGCCGTCGTCCTGCGCGGACTGCTCCTCGTCGTCGTCAGGCTGGGTCGGCTTTGCGCGGGACTTGCGGGAGACTCTCATGGTGAACGTCTTGGTGCGAAGGGGGAGGGGGCGCGGCCCACACGGGCTTGGTTCCCCATGGCGCCTGCATCGGCGCACTCTCGCGCTCGCCTGAAGTCAATCCCGCGCGCTGCTCAGGCGAGCACTCCGCCGCGGCGCAAGGCGGCCTCCACGCGCTCGCGATTGGGCCGTTCGATCAAGCCGACTTCGGTGACGATTCCGCTCACCAAGCGCGCAGGGGTGACGTCGAACGCCGGGTTGTAGACGCGCACGCCCAGCGGCGCGGTGCGGCGTCCGAAGCCCTCGGCGACCTCTTCCGCGCCGCGCTCCTCGATCGGGATCTGCTCTCCGCGTTCGATCGCCGGATCGAACGTCGACAGCGGCGCACACACGTAGAAGGGCACGCCGTTCTCGCGCGCGAGCACGGCGACGGAATACGTCCCGATCTTGTTGGCGACGTCGCCGTTGCGCGCGATGCGATCGGCGCCGACGAACACGGCGTCGATCTTCCCCTCGAACAGCACGCGCCCGGCCATGTTGTCGGTGATGAGCGTGACGTCGATGCCCGCCTGCGTGAGCTCCCAGGCCGTGAGCCGCGCGCCCTGCAACAACGGACGCGTCTCGTCGGCGTACACCGCCACACGTTTGCCCTGATCCTTGGCGACGTAGATCGGAGCGAGCGCCGTGCCGTAATCCGCCGTGGCGAGCGCACCGGCGTTGCAGTGGGTGAGCACCGTCGAACCGTCGCGGAGCAACTGGGCGCCGATCGCGCCGATGCGCCGGCAGATCTCGCGATCCTGCTCGTAGATGAGCCGCGCCTCTTCGAACAGCCCGTCGATGATCGGCCGCGCCGCGTTGTAGTCGCGCGTGGCGCGGGCGCACATCCGCTCCAGCGCCCAGAAGAGGTTGACCGCCGTGGGGCGCGCTGTCGCGAGGAAGGCCGCACATTCGCGCACGCGGCCGACGGTGTCCTCGCGATCGCGCTCCTCGAGCGACTGCACGCCGAGCAGCAGCCCGAAGGCCGCCGCCACGCCGATCGCCGGTGCTCCGCGCACCACCAGACGGCGGATGCAGTCGTGCATCGCCTCCGCTTCGCGCACCTCGAGGAGAATGTGCTCGCCGGGCAAGCGCGTCTGGTCGATCAGCCGCACATGACCGGGCCGTCCTCCGATCCACTCGAGCGTTTTGACGTTCACCGCGCGGCTCCTTCCAAATGCGCGCCCTCCGGCAGGCGGCCCGTGATGAGCCGGCAGATCTCCAGGTAGCGTTTCTGGATGTCGGCGACGACCTCCGCGGGCAGCTTCGGCGGCGGCGGCTCCTTGTTCCAAGGCTGCTTCTCCAGCCAATCGCGCAGTCCCTGCTTGTCCAGACTCGGTGGATTGGCGCCGGGGCGCCACTTCGCCGCAGGCCAGAAGCGCGATGAGTCGGGAGTGAGCGCCTCGTCGATGAGCAGCAACTCGTCGCCGCGCAGCCCGAACTCGAACTTCGTGTCCGCGAGCAGGATCCCGTGCTTCTCGAGCAGGCTCGACCCGCGCGCGAACAAGGCCAACGCCGCGCGCCGCGCACGCTCGAACACCTCGGCGCCGACGCGCGCGCGGGCTTGGTCCGCGCTGAGCGGCAGGTCGTGGTGCGTGTCCTTGGTGGTCGGCGTCAAGATCGGCTCGGGCAAGCGCGACGCCAGTTGCAGCCCGGACGGAAGCGCGACGCCGCAGATCGCCTGCTCGCGTTGGTAGTCCTTCCAGCCCGATCCGGCGAGGTAGCCGCGCACAACCCACTCGACGGTGGTCGGCACGGCGCGTTCGACGAGCATCACACGGCCCCGCAAGCGCTCGCGCCAACGCGCGTCGAGCTGCGGCAGCGCGTCGACCGACGTGCTGATCAAGTGGTTGGGCAGGATGTCGCGTGTGGCTTCGAACCAGTGCGCGGCGATGGCCGTGAGCACCGCTCCCTTGAAGGGCACGCCTTCGTCCATCACCACGTCGAAGGCCGACACGCGGTCGCTGGTGACGAACAGCAGGCGCCGCTCGTCCACGGCGTAGATGTCGCGCACCTTGCCGGTGGCGAGCCAAGTCAGGCCGGGAATGTGGCGTTCGCGGCCCAAGTAGATTTCGGCGTTCATGCGGCTTCCTCGCGGTTCGAGCGCGGCGAGTATGCAGGCGCCTTCGTGCAGCTACAATCGGCGTGGTGACGAGGACTTTCGAGCCGCGCGCGCTCGCGATCGACCCGCAGAGCGTGGTTCGCGGCGCATGGCGCGCCAGCGGCTCCAAGTCGATCGCCCAACGCGCCATCGTGATCGCGGCGCTCTCGAGCGGGACCACGCGGCTCGTGGGACTGCCGCGCGGAGACGACGTTGCAGCCGCGCGCCGGCTGCTCGCCGCGGTCGGCGTCGAACACCACGCTCCGACACCGGCGTCGCTGAGCATCGTCGGTCGTCCGCCCGCGTGGCGGGGCGGGTGGCGACCGGCCAGCGTGGAGGCCGGAGAGAGCGGCACGTTGGCGCGCTTGAGCCTCGCCAGTTTGGCGTTGTGCTCCCAGCCCGGCGAAAACGTGGAAGTGCGCGCGTCGGGCTCGCTCGCCGCGCGCAGCAGCCGCGCCCTGATCGAGGCGCTCGAACGCGGCGGCGTCGAAGTGCTCAGCCGTACCTGGCCGATTCGTTTGCGGGCGATCGGTCCGCCCAGCACGTTGGTGCTCGAGAAGCCCGAGTCGAGCCAGGAAGCCAGCGCGCTCGCGATTGCGCTCGCGGCTTACCCCGACGAGAACGAGCTGCGCATCGAAGGCGAATTGCCCAGCCGGCCGTACTTCGAACTCACGCGCGCTGTACTCGCCCAGTTCGGCGCGCGCGTCGAGCTTGTGACGGACGCGCGCTCGGATGACGAGCGCAACGTCGAGCGCGAAGCGTGGCGCGTGCGCGGTCCGCTACGCGCGCCTCTCGATCCGCTCGCGATCGAACCGGATGCCTCGCTCGCAGCGGTTGCGCTTGCGGCGGCGTGCCTCTCGGGTGGAGAGTTCACAGCGCTCGGACTGCAGTCGAATAGCGCGCAAGGCGATGTGCGCATCGTGGAGCATCTGCGCGCGTTCGGGTGCTTCGCCCGTCCCTCGCCGCAGGGACTGCGCGCGAGCGGCTTTCCTCAGCGCGGCGCGGAACTCGACTTGCGCGGCGAACCCGACCTCGCGCCGGTGCTGGCGATGGTCGCTGCGGGAGCGGCGCTCGTTGCGCCCAGTGCTTCGACGCGCAGCGTGCTGCGCGGACTGGAGACGCTCAACCGCAAGGAGAGCCGTCGGCTCGACGTGCTCAGCGCGGGCTTGCGCGCCGCGGGTTGGCGTGCCGAGGCGCGCGACGGAGCGCTGTGGCTCGATGCGCCGCCCGCGCGATTGGAACGAACGCCGCTCGAACTGCACAGTTCGGGGGACCATCGCATGGCCTTCGCCTTCGCCTTGCTCGGCCTGCTTCGCGCTGGAGTCGTCGTGCACGACGCCGACTGCGTGGCGAAATCCTGGCCGAGCTTCTGGCGCGATATGGGCGAACTGGGCCTGCGCAGTTCGCCGGCCTAGCTGCGTGCGTTGCGAGTCCGCGCAGTTCGCGCGCAGGTCCGGGCGGCTGCGGACGTCAGGATCCGAAACGACTCCGGGCTGCCCGTGGGCAGCCCGGAGTGCGGAAGCGGGAGCGGGAGCGGAGTTGGGCGGCGAGCGCTCGGCGCGGCGAGCGCTAGCTCGCCCGCAGAGTTCCGTGGCCCGCTCGGCCGTTGCTCACGGCTGCAGAACGAATTCCAGACCGTCCGAGAGGTTGGTCGTTTTGACGGCCGGCGGGTCACGGAGGTAAGTCACGCGTCGGCTGCGGCTCGGCCGCAGACGAATCCGAGCTGCCCTTGGGCAGCTCGGCAGTGAAGCCCAGGGCGAGCGTTAGCTCGCCCGCAGAGTTCCGTGGCCCGCTCGGCCGTTGCTCACGGCTGCAGCACGAATTCCAGACCGTCCGAGAGGTTGGTCGTCTTCACTGCCGGCGGGTCACGGAACCAGGCCTGCGCCCAAACCGTGTTGCCCGCAGCGAACGGTTGGCCCACCGCATTGGGAGCCGCGTTGAAGCGGTAGGTATTCCAGTCCTGGCTGTAGGCGCCGTCGCACAGGCCGGCGGTGCCGAGCGAGTCCTGAGCGCCCATGCGCTGGGTCGGCGACTTCACGCACAAGAAGCTGGTGCCGCCCGAGCCCCACGGCGAGGCGGTCGGACCGCTGACGCCGTAGAAGAAGAGGCCTTGCTTCTGGCCTTCGACGTTGGCGACGTCGAGCGTGAAGCCCGAAGCGGCCGTAGCGCTCGGCGTGCCCGTGCCCGAGATCGACGGAACGCAACCGTTCGTGGTCGTGCCCGCCGTGCAGTAGACGACCGGCGCGGTCGAGTTCAGATCAACGCGCAAGAAAACCTGCGCGACCGAGGCGGTCGTGGCATTGTTGGCGCGCAGGGTCGCAACGAAGTACAGCTCGCCGTTGTCGTTGAGCAAGAGGTCGTCGTTGCCGAAGGTGTTGATGAAGTGACCGTCGTCGAACAGGCCGTTGCCGTCGAGGTCGACCGGGTCGCCTTCCCGGCACACCACGGTCTGGTTGTTGAGCACCAACACGCCGTTCGTGAAGGTGTTCGCGTTGTCCGTGACGCCGGCGATGACGTAGTTGCCCAGGCTGTCGCCCTGGTGCATGAAGAACAGGTCGCCGAAGGTCGTGTCGTCCCACAACTCGGTCGCGCCGGTGTGGATCGGATCGCCGCCCTTGGCCATCACGACGCCGTTGCGCACAACGAAGTCCTGGCCCGAAACGAGGTTGCCGCGCGCCCACCAGTTGCCGGCGAAGTCCATCGCGACTTCGTCGATGCCGAGCGACGGGATCGGGTCGCCCGGGATGCCGGGGACGTCAAAGCCCTCCTGCAGCACCACCGCGCCGTTGTAGATGATCACGTCGTCGCTCGTCGTGGCGCCGGTGAGGTCGGCCTTCATCACGTAGTTCGCGCCGTCGGGCGTGAACCACACGTCGTCGAAGCCGATATTGTCGATCGTCTCGCTCAGTCCCGTGAACTGCGACGAGGGGATCGTCACGAGCTCCTGCGCGAACAGCGTGTTGGTCGCGCCTTCGCGCACGAACACTTCGTCGATCGTGGTCGTGATGCCCGGGCCGTCGATGCCGTCCGCCTCGAAGCACACGTCGCCGCTGTCGAGCAGCACGACGCTCGTCAAGATGTCGTCGTACGTGACGCCGGCCGGCAACGCGCCGATCTGCGACGCTTCCTGCGCCACGATCGACCACACGCCGCCCGTGAATTTCGCGACGTAGTCGTCGTTGGTCGTCGCGGAGGTGTTGTTCTTGACCGCCAGGCCGCCGTTGTCGGTGAGCCCGTTGCGAGCTTCGAAGGGGCCCATGGTCTGCGGAACGGCAGTCCACGGCGCCTGATCGCCTTCGCGGAGGGCAACCACGCCGTCGACCAGCAACAGGTCATCGGCGGTCGAGGGGGCATTCGTATCTGCCTTGAGGTACCAGCGACCACCCTTGGTGCCGTAGGGGCGCTGGAAGGCGCTCGTGGTGCCGATGAACTGAATGAGCGGCGTGATTCCCGGGACGTTCGCGCTGTTGGAGGCCGCGACGCTGCTGAAGATCACGGTGGCGTTGAGCGCGCGCAGAGCGGCGGCGGGGTCGATGGGGCCGGGCCCGGCGACGGCGCGCGGCGCCGCGTCGCTGTCCATGGGCTCGGTGGAGAGGGCGTCCTGGGCGTGGGCCAGGGCGCTCAAGGCGGCAGCAGCGGCTGCGACGCGAAGGGATCGTGCAGAAGAGGTCATGGAAGATTCCTGAGTGGGTGCGAAGAACGGACCGCTCCTGACGCGCAGGAGGGGGATCAACCGTATGCAGCGCCGGTGTGCGACGGGCGTTCCCAGGAAAACGAAGTTGCTGGCGCGGGGCCGCAAACACAGGCCGCCGCCAGCGGAAGGCGTTGCCACGGGCCGGCCTTAGGGGGCACTATGGGGAGCTTCATGGGCTCCGACACGACCAACGCTTCCGCCCCTCGTCCCGTCCTCATCGCCGGCGGGGCCGGCTACATCGGAAGCCACACCGTGCGCCTGTTTGCAGCGCGCGGCGAGCCCGTGGTGGTCGTCGACAACCTCTCGACCGGCCATCGCGACGCGCTCCGCCGCGCCGCGCCGCAGGCCGTGTTCGCCCAGGTCAACCTGCTCGACCGCGCCGCGCTCGATGCGCTCTTCGCCCAGCACCAGCCGCGCGCCGTGATCCACTTCGCCGCGCGCGCCTACGTCGGCGAATCGGTCACCGATCCGGCGCGCTACTACCGCGAGAACGTGGTGGCGACGTTCACGCTGCTCGAGGCGATGCGCGCGGCCAACTGCTCCAAGCTGGTCTTCTCGTCGACCTGCGCGACCTACGGTCAGCCGGTCCGGCTGCCGATCGACGAGGCGCATCCCCAGGCCCCGATCTCGCCCTACGGCCGCACCAAGTTGCACATCGAGCACATGCTCGAGGACTTCGGCCGCGCCTATGGCTTGCGCTACGCGGCGTTGCGCTACTTCAACGCGGCCGGCGCGGCGCAGGACGGAACCATCGGCGAGCACCACGACCCGGAGACGCACCTGATCCCGTTGGTGCTGCAGGTGGCCGCGGGCCAGCGTGCGGAGATCCAGGTCTTCGGAGACGACTACGACACGCCCGACGGCACCTGCATCCGCGACTACATCCACGTCGAGGATCTCGCGCGCGCCCACGCGCTGGCGCTCGCGAAGCTCGAAGGCGGCGCCGAGCGCGTCGTCGCCAACCTCGGCACGGGTGAGGGCTACTCCGTGTTGCAGGTCATCGAGGCCGCGCGGCGTGTGACGGGGCGCCCGATCGCGGTACGCAAGGTGGCGCGGCGCGCCGGCGATCCCGCGCGGCTCGTCAGCGGTGGAACACAGGCCTCCGCGTTGCTCGGCTGGACGCCGCAGCGCGCCGCACTGGAGGACATCGTTCGCGACGCTTGGAACTTCCTGCAGCGCCACCCCAACGGCTACGCTGAGTGACGCGGCGACGCGCGAAGAGCGCGCCAAGGAGAGAGCGTGGCGAGAGGGGCGGGAAACGTGCTGGCGCGGACCATGCGTCTGGCTTTGATCTTGGCGCTGAATTGCGCCGCGGCGTACGCGTTGTGGTTGACCTGGCCACGCAGCGAGTCGACCCACGCAGCCGCCGCGACCGGCGCGACCACGTCCGAGCCCGCAGCCGCACCCGCGACGCGGCCGGCGCTGCGCCCGACGCAGCCGCGGGCGGAACTCAGCCGAGCGCTGCGCGCCGTCGACACCGGCGCCCGCGCCATCGTCGCGCGCTGGACCGAGAGCGCGCGGCAGCTCAGCCAAAACAAGGTTCACGCGGGCAACGTGGCGATCGCCGTGTGCGTGCGCGAGTTGGGCCAGAGTGAATCGGGCGAGGTGGATCTCGGCGCCGCACGCAGCATGCTGCCGGCGTCGAACCTCAAGTTGGTCACGACCGCGGCCGCGCTGACCCTGCTCGGGCCCGACTGGGAGTTCCAAACGCGCTTCGAAGCCTCGGGGCCGATCCGCGGCGGCGTTTTGGAAGGCGACCTGGTGGTCCGCGCGGGCGGCGATCCGCTCTTCGATCCGCAGCTGCGCGGCGACTGCGACGCGCTGTTCGAGCCGCTGCTCGCACGCCTGGGCGAGCTCGGGATCACGGCGATCCAAGGCGACCTCGTGCTCGACGAAGGCGCCTTCGCGGACCCGGCGCCGGCGCCCGGTTGGCCGAGCGCGTCGCAGCACTGGGCCGAATACTGCGCGCTGTCGGGCGGCTTCAGCGTGAACCGCGGCTGCCTGCACGCGCACGTTGCGCCGACCAGCGTGGGCCAACTCGCGCACGTGCGCGTCTTCCCGCGTGGCCACGGACTCGTCGAGCGCTTCGGGGTGCGCTCGGCCGCCGACAACAAGAACGCGGTGAACGTCGGCGCCAACGCGACGGGCATCACGGTTTCCGGGCAGATTCCGACGCGTTCGGGCGCCTGGGACGGACCCTTCGCGGCGCCGGATCCGGTGGCTTTGTTCGGCAACGTGCTGCACTCCGCACTCGAGCGGCGCGGCATCGTGCTCAGCGGTCGACTCCTGCGGCGCCGGCATGCTCCGGGCGGCGCCGAGCTGTTCACGCTGCGCACGCCGCTGTGGACCTACCTCGACGAGGTCAACGCGCAGTCGACCAATGCGGTGGCGGACCAGTTGCTGCTCGCCATGGGCAACGAACTCGTCGGCGCCGGTACGCGCGAGGCCGGCGCACGCGCGGCGCGGGACGCGCTCACGGCCCTGGGGGTGTCCACCGACGGCTTCGAGCTCGTCGACGGATCGGGGCTCTCGCGGGGAAACCGCGTCAGCGCCCGGCAGATCGTCGCGTTGCTCGACTCGGTGGCGCAACGCGATGCGGCCACGGCGAATCGTTACGTCGAGTCCCTCGCGACGCCCGGCAAGTCCGGCACGCTGGACGACCGCATGACGAGCTCGCTCACCGCGGGACGCGTCCGCGCGAAAACCGGCTACATCAACGGAGTGAGCGCGCTGTCGGGGTACGTCGAGCGCGACGACGGACGCACGTTCGTGTTCTCGATTCTGGTCAACTACCCGCACACCGATGGGCTGCACCGCGGCTGCTGGCGCAAGATGCAGGATGAGATCTGCGAACTCCTCGCGAGCGTGAAGGCGTGAGCGCGCCCGAGTTCGGCGTGGACCTCGACGAGGCACTCGGCGAAGCGCTCGCCGCGGCGCGGGCCGCGGGCGATGTGCTGATGGAGCACTTCGGGCGCCTGCAACCGGCGGACATCGCCTCGAAGGGCGTGCGCCGCGATCTGGTCACAGCGGCCGATTTGGCGGCAGAACGTGTGCTCGTCGAACGGCTCCGGGCGCGCTTCCCGCAGCACGCCATCGAATCCGAGGAGCAGGTTCGCGACGCGCGCACGAGCGACGAGAGCCGCGAGTTGCGCTGGTTCCTCGACCCGCTCGACGGCACGCTCAACTTCGTCCACCAGCTTCCGGCCTTCGCGGTGTCGATCGGGTTGATGCGCGGCGCGCAACCGCTGGTCGGCGTCGTGCACGCGCCGCGGCTGGGGGAGACCTTCGCCGCGCGGCTGGGCGGCGGCGCCACGGTCAACGGGCAAGCGCTGCGGGTTTCGCGCTGCGCGGAACTCGAGGACGCGATCCTGGCCACCGGCTTCCCGTACCGGCGCGGCGAACTCGCGCACGACAATCTCGAGAACTTCCGCAGCTTCTTCTATTCCGTGCGCGGTATCCGCCGCATGGGCTCGGCCGCGATCGACCTCGCCTTCGTCGCCGCGGGCCGTTTCGACGGATTCTGGGAGCTGCACCTTGCTCCGCACGATGTGGCCGCCGGCGCCCTGCTCGTGCGCGAGGCCGGAGGGTTGGTCACGGACGCCGACGGCGGCGAGGACTGGCTGCGCGGCGGACACATCGTCGCGGCGCCGACCGCGATGCACCGCCTGATCTCGGCCCGCGTTCGGCACTGAGGCTCGGGCCGCTCGCACGCTCGGTCCGTGAGCGCCGAGCTGAACGCTTGCGCGGCTATCGAGCGTCGGAGCGCGCTGCTACGATGCGGAGTCACGCCCAAGCGTTCACCCACCCGCGATCCGCAGCCGTACTCAAGCCTGTTCCATGACCACGAGCGCCATCCGCGTTCGCGGCGCGCGGGTTCACAACCTCGCGAACGTCGACGTCGAGATCCCGCGCCACCGCTTGGTGGCGATCACGGGTGTCTCGGGATCAGGCAAGAGCTCGCTGGCCTTCGACACGCTCTTCCGCGAGGGCCAGCGGCGCTTCCTGGAGACGCTTTCGGCGTACGCGCGCCAGTTCCTCGGGCGCATGGAGAAGCCCGACGTCGACGCGATCGAGGGTCTGGCGCCGGCCATCGCCGTAGACCAGGCCGCGGCCAGTTCGAGCCCGCGTTCGACCGTCGGGACGCTGACCGAGGTCTTCGACCATTTGCGCGTGCTGTTCGCGCGCGCCGGTGTTCCGCACTGTCCCAAGTGCGACATCCCGCTGCGCTCGATGACGCCGGAGGCGATCGTGCAGGCCGCGCTCGAGGAGTTCGAGGGACAGAGCGTGCTCGTCCTCGCTCCGCTGGTGCGCGACCGCAAGGGTGAGCACCGCGACGTGTTCGACGGGCTCAAGCGCCGCGGCCTGGTGCGCGCGCGTGTCGACGGGGCGCTGGTGCGCGTCGAGGAAGCGCCCGCCCTCGCGCGCTACGTGCGCCACACGATCGAAGCGGTGGTCGACCGACTCAAACCGGCCGCAGCCGAGCCCGCGCGCCTGCGCGAAGCCGTGCAGACGGCGCTCGAGCTTTCGTCGGGCGATGTGATCGTCGCGCGCGCCGACGGCGGCGCCGCGGCGCTCGAGCGCGGTTGGTCCACGAGCCGCAACTGCCCCGGCTGCGGCGCGGACACGCCGCCGCTCGAGCCGCGGCTCTTCTCGTTCAACTCGCCGCACGGGGCGTGCCCCAGCTGCGAAGGACTGGGGCTGCAGCGCAAACCGAGTGAATCGCGGCTGGTGCGCGATCCCAAGCTCTCGATCCGCGACGGCGCGTTGGCGGTGACTCGCAAACAGGGCGGAGCGCTGAGCTATCCGCACGTCGACTTCGAGTTCCTCTCCCGCGTCGCCGAAGCCTTCGACTTCGACCTCGACACGCCCTGGCGCGAGTTGTCGCGCAGCGCGAAGAAGGTCGTCCTGTACGGGGCGGGCGACGAGCGTTTCGACGACCGCTTCGAGTGGAACGGCGCCAAGTACCAGGGCTCGGTGGAGTGGAAGCGGCGCTTCAAGGGCGTCATTCCGGCGCTGCAGCAGGCCGGCGCGAAGGGGCAGCCCGCGGCGCTCAAGTACTTCTCTGCGCAGGCCTGCGAAGACTGTTCGGGCACGCGCCTCAAGCCCGCGGCGCTGGCCGTGAAGGTCGGCGGCGTCTCGCTGCGCGAGTTGCTCAACCTCTCGATCGCCGAGTTCGAACCGCGCATCGTCGGACTCGCGCTCACGCAGCGCGAAGCGCGCATCGCGCGCGACCTCAAAGCGGAAATCCTGCGCCGCGCTGCGTTCCTCCGGCAGGTCGGACTCGACTACCTCACGCTCGCACGCGGCGCAGACACGCTCTCGGGTGGTGAAGCGCAGCGCATCCGACTCGCCGCGCAACTGGGCAGCGCGCTGCAGGGCGTGCTGTACGTGCTCGACGAGCCGTCGATCGGCTTGCACGCGCGCGACCACGCGCAACTGCTGGGTGCACTTCAGGGCCTGCGCGACGGCGGCAACACGGTGGTCGTGGTCGAGCACATCGAGGCCACGCTGCGCGCCGCCGACCACATCATCGACGTCGGACCCGGCGCGGGCCGGAACGGCGGGCGCATCGTCGCGAGCGGCACGCCCGACGAAGTGGCGCGGGCGGACACGCCGACAGGTCGCTTCCTGCGCGGCGAGCTCAAGGTGCCGGCGCCGGAACGGCGGCGCACGGGCAACGGCCACAAGCTCGCGATCCGCGGCGCGCGCGCGTTCAACCTCAAGGGCTTCGACGTCGAGTTCCCGCTCGGCGCGCTGACGGTCGTGTCCGGCGTGAGCGGCTCGGGCAAGTCAACGCTGATCGAACGCATCCTCACGCCCGTGCTGCGCGCGCACCTCGAGCTCGAAGGCGAGGAGCCCGGCGAGCACGACGCGGTCGAGGGCCTCAAGCACGTGGGCGATCTGGTGTGGATCGACGCGACGCCGATCGGCCGCACTCCACGCAGCAACCCCGCGACGTACACGGGCGTGTTCGACGTGATCCGCGACCTGTTCGCGAGCCTGCCCGAGTCGAAACTGCGCGGCTACACCAAGTCGCGCTTCTCGTTCAACGTCGCCGGCGGACGCTGTGAAGCCTGCGGCGGCGCGGGCGCGAAGTTGGTCGAGCTCCAGTTCCTCGCGCCGGTCACGGTCGAGTGCGACGAGTGCGGTGGCGAGCGTTTCCAAGCCCAGACGCTCGACGTGCGCTTCAAGGAGCACTCGATCGCGGACGTGCTGGCGCTCACCGTCGATGAGGCGCTCGAGCTGTTCAAGGATCACCCCAAGATCGCGCGGCCGCTGGAGGTGATGCGCGAAGTGGGGCTCTCGTACCTGACGCTGGGGCAGCCGTCGACGACCATCTCGGGCGGCGAGGCGCAGCGCATCAAGCTCGTCACCGAACTGCAGAAGCGCGCGCGCTCCCACACGGTCTATCTCCTCGACGAGCCCACGACCGGACTGCACCCGCAGGACGTGGCCAAGCTCGTGGGCGCGCTGCAGAAGCTCGTCGACGCCGGTCACAGCGTGATCCTGATCGAGCACAACCTCGACGTGATCCGCGCCGCGGACCACCTGATCGATCTCGGGCCCGGTGGAGGCGCCAACGGGGGCGAACTGGTCGCGTGCGGGACGCCGGAGGCCGTCGCGCGCGTGCCGCGCTCCGCGACCGGCGCGGCTTTGCGCGGCGAGTTCGCGCGCCGGGCGAAGCCTGCGGCGAACGAAACCGAGCGGCGTCCCTCGGACGTGATCGCGGTGGTCGACGCGAACACGCACAACCTGAAGCACGTCTCGCTCGAGATCCCGCGCGACTCGCTCGTGGTGCTCACGGGACCGAGCGGCAGCGGCAAGAGCTCGCTCGCGCTCGACACGATCTACACCGAAGGTCGCCGGCGCTTCGTCGAGTCGCTCTCGACCTACGCGCGACAGTTCCTGGGCAACCGCGACAAGCCGCCGGTGGAGCGCATCGAAGGTCTGGGACCTTCGGTGGCTGTCGAGGCGAGCACCTCGCGCGGCCATCCGCGTTCGACCGTCGCGACGACCACGGAGATCCACGACCACCTGCGCGTGCTGTGGGCGCGCGCAGGAACGCCGCGTTGCCCCACGCACCGCACGCCGCTGGTTGCGACCGACGCCGCGCGGATCGCGAAGACCGTGCTCAAGGCGCACGCCGGCCGCAAGGGTTGGATCGTGGCGCCGCTGCTCGGCCCGGGCGGCGCCGAGAGCGGCGACGCAGCCGAGCTGTTCGACAAGCACCTCCAAGCCTGGAAGGCCGCCGGGTTCGTGCGCGCCCTCGTCGACGGCGTCGAACAACGTCTCGACGCGCCGAACAAACCCAAGCTCACGGCGACCTCGCGCGTCGACCTGGTGATCGACCGCTTCAGCTTCGACGCAGCGTCGCGCGCGCGTTTGGCCGAAGCCGCGGAACAAGCAGCAGAACACGCGTCGGGACGCGTCAGCGTCGTGGTGGCGCCAGCTGGCGACAACGAGGGCGCGCGTCTGGAGTTTTCGACCGCGGGCGCGTGCGCCGAGTGCGGGCATCGGCTCGTGCACAAGCTCGATCCGCGCCTGTTTTCTTTCAACACCCATGTCGGCGCCTGCGCGGACTGCGGCGGCTTGGGCGTCGCCAGCCGCTGCGATCCGGCGAAGCTCGTCGTCGATCCGAACCTGCCGCTCGTCGACGGCGCCCTGCACGCGAAATTCGCCCGCTACCTGGTGAAGGGCAAGGGGTACTACGAGAACCTGTTCCTGCAGGTGGCGCGCGAGCACAAGGTCGACGTGCGCAAGCCGTTCGCGAAGTTGAGCGCGGCGCAGCAAGCGCTGCTGCTGCACGGCGTCGGCGCCAAAGCTCAGTACTCCGTGACCATCGATCGCGAGAGCGCCAACGCCGAGATCGAAGAGCGTTTCACCGCGCCGTGGACAGGTCTGTGCGGCCACGTGGACGCGTGGCACCGCAAGACCGAGGACGCCGAGTGGTCGGCGTTGCTCGAGACGGTGATGACGACCGTGCGCTGCCCGACCTGCGAGGGCGAACGCATCGGCGCCGACGCGCGCGTCACCACCGTCGGCAAGGCGCGCCTGCCTGAGTTCCTCACCTGGTCGGTGTCGCGCGCGCTCGCCTGGCTGGCCGAGTTGGAGCTCCCGCGCGCCTCGTCGGACGCCGTCACTCCCGTGGTGGCCGAGTTGCGCTCGCGCCTCGCGCTGCTGGAGAAGGTTGGGCTCGGTTACCTCACGCTCGACCGCGCGACCCACACGCTCTCCGGCGGTGAAGCGCGCCGCGTGCGGCTGTCGGCGAACCTCGGATCGCAGCTCGTCGGCGTGTGTTACGTGCTCGACGAGCCGACCGTGGGCCTGCATCCTGGCGACGTGGAACGTTTGACGGACGCTCTGCGCGAACTCGTCGAACGCGGCAACAGCGTGCTGGTGGTGGAGCACGACGAGAGCGTGATGCGACGCGCCGATTACCTGGTCGACATGGGACCGGGCGCCGGCCGCCTCGGCGGGAACGTGGTCGCTGCGGGAACGCCCGAGGAGATCGAGGCCCATCGCACCTCGCTCACCGGCGCGGCGCTGCGCGGTGAGCTGAGCTTGTCGCGCAGCGACGCAGCGGCGCTGGAAGGCGACCCGGCTCTGCGCCTCCCGGCGGGTTCGAAGGTGCGTCTGGTCGGCGCCGTCGGCAACAACCTGCGCGAGGTCGATTTCGAAGCGCGTTTCGGCGCGATCAGCGGACTGTGCGGGCCTTCGGGCGCGGGCAAGAGCACCTTGATCCTCGACACGCTCGCGCCCGCGCTCCACGGCGAGGCGCCGAACGGTCGCTGGAAGAAGCTCGAATTGCCCGCGGAGTGGAGTCCGCGCGTCGTGTTGATCGACGCGACGCCGATCGGCCGCACGCCCTCGAGCACTCCGGCGACCTACACCGGCCTGCTCGAGCCGATCCGCGAGTTGTTCTCGCGCACACCCGACGCGCGCATGCTCGGCCTGGGCCCGAGCCACTTCTCGTTCAACTCCACCAAGGGCCGTTGCCCGGCCTGCGAAGGCAAGGGCGCGCAGCTCGTCGAGATGCAATTCCTCGCCGATCTGTGGCTGGAGTGCGACGAGTGCCAGGGGCGGCGCTACGCGCCCGCCGTGCTCGACGTGAAGTACCGCGGCAAGTCGGTCGCCGACGTGCTCGACATGTCCGTCGACGAAGCGCTCGAGTTCCTCGCCGCGCACCCCCAAGCGGTCTCGATCCTCAAGACGCTCCACGACGTCGGCCTGGGCTACATGTCGCTCGGTCAGAGTTCGACCACGCTCTCGGGCGGCGAGGCGCAGCGCGTCAAGCTCGCCAGCGAGCTGTTCGAGGGCGCGACGCGCTCGCCGAGCGTGATCGTCCTCGACGAGCCGAGCACCGGCCTGCACGCCAGCGACGTGCAGAAGCTCGCCGCCGTGCTCGACCGCCTGGCGCGCGAGGGACACGCTGTCGTGTTGATCGAGCACCACGTCGAGTTGCTCACGTTGTGCGATTCGCTGCTCGAATTGGGTCCGGGCGGCGGCGTGCACGGCGGACGCGTGATCGCCTCGGGCACGCCACGCGAACTGGCCGCGCATCCCGCGTCGGTCACCGGTCCCTACCTCTTCGCTCGCGAGCGCGCTCGCTCGCTGTCTCCGGCCGCGCCGCGCAAGCGGGCGCCCCGGCTTCCCACTCAGGAACTGCGCTCGTGATCCGCCCCGACAACCCGCTGATCGTGCAGAGCGATCGCTCGCTCATGCTCCACACCGTGCGGACGGTGGTGGACTCCAAGGGCCGCCCGGTGCGCGATGCGCAGGGTCAACCGGTCACCGAGGAGCATCCGCGTTTCGCGGCCGCACGCGATGCGTTGAGCGCCTTCGCCGAGCTCGAGAAGAGCCCCGATTACCTGCACACCTACCGCATCACGCCGGTCTCGATCTGGAACGCCGCAGCGCTGGGGATGAGCGCTGACAAGATCGCGGAGACCCTCGAGGAGTTCGCGTTGATGCCGGTGCCCGCGCGCGTGATCGCCGATATCCGCGAGTGGATTTCGCGTTACGGGCTGCTGCGGATCGAGCGCCGCGAGGACGCCGAGCACCTCGCGCGTTTCGAATTGGTCTCGCACTCCGCAGAAGCACTCACGGACGCGCTCGGACACGAGTCGGTGCGCCAGTGCTGCCGCCGCGAATCGGACGGGCGCGTGTGGGTCGACCCGCTCGCGCGCGGCTCGATCAAGCAGGCGCTGATCAAGATCGGCTATCCAGTCGAGGACCGCGGCGGCTACGTCGAGGGCGACCGGCTCGAGATCGCGCTGCGCGCCAAGACGGTGCACGGTCGCGCGTTCGGACTGCGCCCGTACCAACGCTCGGCGGGCGACACGTTCCACGCCGGCGGATCGGTGGCGGGCGGCAACGGTGTGATCGTGCTGCCCTGCGGCGCCGGGAAGACCGTGGTGGCGCTCTACGTGATGAGTTTGGTCGGCGCGAAGACCCTGATCCTCACGACCAACACGGTCGCGGTGCGTCAGTGGCGCGAGGAAATCCTCGACAAGACCGGGCTCGCGCCCGAACAGGTGGCCGAGTACACCGGCGATCACAAAGCCGTCGCGCCGGTGACGATCACGACGTACCAGATGCTGACCTGGCGCCGCTCGAAACAGGAGCACTTCGAGCACTTCGAGCTCTTCAGCAAGGAGAACTGGGGCTTGGTGGTGTACGACGAAGTGCACCTCTTGCCCGCCCCGGTGTTCCGCGCGACAGCGGACCTCCAAGCGCGCCGGCGGCTCGGACTGACGGCGACGCTCGTGCGCGAGGACGGCAAGGAAGACGAGGTCTTCTGCCTGATCGGGCCCAAGCGCTACGACGTGCCGTGGAAGGTTCTCGAGGGCCAGGGCTTCATCGCCACCGCGAGTTGCACCGAGGTGCGCGTTCCGCTGGATCCGGCGCTCAAGCCCGCGTACATGGCCGCGAGCGCGCGCAACAAGTTTCGCGTCGCCTCGGAGAACCCGGCCAAGACCGCGGTCGTGGAAGCGCTGATCGCCAAGCACGCCGGCGGCCGCATCCTGATCATCGGTCAGTACATCGATCAGCTGAACGCGCTCGCCCAGCAGTTGCGCGCGCCGCTGATCATGGGCAAAACGCCTTCTGCGGAGCGCGAGCGTTTGTATGCGGCGTTCAAGTCCGGAGAGATCAGCGTGCTGATCGTCTCCAAGGTCGGCAACTTCGCCGTCGACCTGCCGGAGGCCAACGTGGCGATCCAGATCTCCGGTACGTTCGGCTCGCGCCAAGAAGAAGCGCAGCGCCTCGGTCGCATCCTGCGGCCCAAGAGCGACGGCTCCGCAGCCGCGTTCTATTCCGTGGTGACGCTCGGTTCACGCGACCAGGAGTTCTCCGAGAAGCGTCAGTTGTTCCTGACCGAACAAGGCTACAGCTACGAAATCGTGGAGTTTGCGCACATGACCGAGCGCGGCGCCAACGGGGCTTCGAAGTGACGTCGCTCGATCCCAAACCGCAGCCCGGCGAACCGCCGCGGCCCGCCACGGCTTCGTCGGACTCCGCACGACCTGCGCTGCGCTTGCGGCTCGGCGCCGTGCTGGAAGCCGCGAGCGCGAGCGAGTTGACCGAGCTCTACCGCTTCTGGGCGGACGCGGGAGCGCCGGCGCCGGCGAGCGCCGTGGAGTTGCGTCGTTTGCTCGGCGCGTGGATGAGCGATGGCGCGTGTGTGGAGACACGCCTGGCGGCGCTCGGACGTCGCGCTCCGCGTGTCCTCGCTGCGTTCCTCGATGCGCCGGCGTACACACGCTGCCCCGCAGAGCTGCAACACGACAAGGCGCTGCACGGGCTCTCGCCGTTCGAGATCGAGTCCACGCTCGAGACGCTGCGTCGGCACGGCGTGCTCGTGGAATCGACCGAGAAGCGCGGCCGCAACGGCGCCGCCTCCCTCGCGCTTCCCATCGAACTCGGTGACGCCTTGCTGCGCGAGCAGCGCGCGCGGCGCCGCGGCGTGTTCGACATGCTCACCCTGCGCGGTTTCCTCGACCGCCAGTACGACGATCCGTCGCGCGCGCGACGCACGTCGCCCACGCGGCTGCGCGAGATGTACAAGCTGTACTCGAACGAGCCGGCCGCGGTCGCACGCATCGAGCGTTTGCCGGAAGACCTGCGTCCGTTGGTCGACAAGTGCATCGTGCAGTTCGGCGGGCTGCTCCCGCGGGCGCTGTTCGAACGGCTCGAGGCCGAGCAGCCCGTGTGGAACGGCGCACGTTGGAAGAGCGCGCTCGAGGAGTCCCTGATCGGCACGGTCGAGCGTCTCGAGCTCACGCGCTACGGGTTGCACCACAGCGATGAAACGCTGCTCGTGTTCAACGAAGTCGCGCTGGCGTGGCTGCGCCGCGTGGCCGTGCCGGGCGACCCCGACCGCCCGCACGAAGAGCACTCGCTGGGCGTCGACTTGGTGTCGAACATCTCGCGCTTCATGGGCTACCTGCTCGAGCACAACGTGCGCTTCACGGTGCGCGGCGAGATCTTCAAGACCACCGAGAAGCGCATCCAGGAAGAGCTAATTCCCAATCCGGGCCGCGAGCTCACGCGCGCCGCCGTGCTCGACTTCATCTTCGAGTTCACGCGCAGCCTGGGGCTCATCGAATCGACCGGCGAGCGCACCTTCGCGATGACCAGCGAAGGCCGCGCCTGGGAGCAGCGCACGCTCGAGCAGAAGCTCGAGTTGTTGCTCGAGTACGCCGTCGAGGAACGCGACGTCGCCGGCGACTGGCGCCACCAGGGCCACCTGCGACGCATCTTCCTGCGCTTGCTCAAGCGCGTCGAGCCGCTCGAGTGGTACGACCTGATGTACCTGCCGTTCCTCGCGCGCAACACGTACTTGGCGAGCTTGGATCAACTCGGCGTCGAACAGCACATCACCTCGCGCGGCGGCGCCTCCGGTTATGCGCCGCTCGAGGACCCGCAGCGCCTCGCCTGGAACGTCTCGCGTTGGGTGCGCCAACGCCTGTACTTGCTGGGGCTCGTCGACCTCGGCTACGACAAGAGCGGTCGGCCCGTCGCGATGCGGCTTACGCGCGTCGGCGCGAAGTTGCTCGGCCGAATCGACGGTGCGGGACAGTCGCCGCCGATGCTCGGCAGCCTGATCGTCACGCCCGACTTCGAGGTCGTGCTGTTCCCCACGGGCGACGACGCGGAACTGGTGCACGAGCTCGACCGCTTCTGCGTGCGCGAGAAGCAGGGCGAAACGCTGCACTTTCGCATCCACGAGAAGTCGGTGCAGCGCGCGCTGTCCGAGGGCATGCACTTGGCGCGCATCCTCTCGACGCTGCGCAACCAATCGCGCACGCCCACGCCGCAGAACGTGCTGTACTCGCTGCGCGACTGGGCCAATCGCGCCGGCCTGCTCACGCTGGACGCCAAGCTCGTCTTGCGCGGAGAGGAGAGCGACACGCTCAAGCGTTTCCAGCAGGACGCCGGCGTGAAGGGCTTCGTGCGCGAGGCCATCGACGAGCACCACCTGCAGCTCAAGTCGCGCTACGCGCCGCGGCGCCTGGCGACACTGCTGCGCGAGTTTGGCTACCTCGTGGAGCTCGAGGGCGAAGGCGCGTGAACCCGCCCGCGCTGCTCGCGCTGAGCCCCGGTCAGCTCGACGCCGCGTCGGTGCAGGCCTTCCTCGGCGCGGCCCGCCGCGTGTTCGAGCGCGGCTGGCGCGGCCTGGTGTTGCGCGAAGCGCGCCTCTCCGACCGCGACTACGTCGAGTGCGCGCGCGCGCTGCGTTCGATTTGGCCGCGCGCCGCGGGCGGCTGGTTGTGCGTGCACGATCGAGCGCATCTGGCGGCGGCGCTCGACGCCGACGCGCTGCATTTGGGTGGGCACTCGCTGCGGCCTGCGGACGTTCGCCCGTGGCTTGCGCCAGGCGTGCAAGTGGGACTGTCCACGCACGCCGGGGACGACGCACAGACTTGGGATGGCGCCGACTATCTCGTGCACGGTCCCGTGCAGCCCACGAACAAGCCCGGTGCGCGTGCGCCGATCGGCTTCGCTGGCTTGCAGCTCGCGGTCGAGCGCACTCCGCGTCCGATCTGGGCTCTCGGTGGGCTGCGACCGGAGCACGCGCGCCAAGTGCGCGGCAGCGGAGCGCACGGCATGGCGGTGCTCTCGGGCGTGTTCGGAGCCGCGGACGCTGCGGAGGCGGCGACCCGCTATCTCGCGGCGTGGAGCGCCGCCGAGAGTGCTTAGGATGCGCGTGTGAGCTGGAACGAAGATTCGCTGCACCGCTGGTTGCAGCGCGCGTTGGCCCCGCGGGGACTGGCCGCCGGGATCGGCAACGACGCCGCCGTGTTGCGTGCGCGCATCGAACGGCCGGTGGTGTGCGCCGATCAGGCGCTCGAAGGTGTGCACTTCGAATCGAGCGCGCGCGCCGCGCTCGTCGGCCGCAAGGCCTGCGCGCGGGCGCTCAGCGACCTCGCCGCGAGCGCCGCCGCGCCCCGCGCCGTGCTGCTCACGCTCCGCGCACCGCGCTCGGAGTCCGAACAGCGCCTGCGCGGCCTGATCCGCGCCGTCGACGCCGAAGCTCGGCGCCACGGCGCGTCGCTCGTCGGCGGCGACCTAGCCTGCGGGCCCGGTCCGCTGTCGCTGTCGGTCAGCGCGCTCGGCGACCTCGGCCCGCGCGCCCGGCCGGTCTCGCGCGCCCGCGCCCGCGCCGGCCAGGTGCTGGTTGCAACCGGCCCGTTCGGCGGCAGCCTGCTCGGCCGTCACCTGCGCATCGAGCCGCGCTTCGCAGCGGGGCGCTGGCTCGCCGAGCTGGGAGCGACGGCGATGATGGACGTGAGCGACGGCCTGGCGCTCGACCTCTCGCGCATCGCGCGCGCGTCCGGTGTGGCGCTGTTCGTCGGCCACGCGCCGATCCACCGCGACGCCCGGCGCCGCGCCAGACAAACCGGCCGCAGCGCCCTGTCGCACGCGCTGTTCGACGGCGAGGACCACGAGCTCGTGGCGACGCTCCCGGCCGCGTCCGTCGCGCGCGCCGTGCGCCAGGCGCGCACGCGTTTCCCGGCGTTCACTGTGCTGGGCAACGTACGCCGCGGCGAAGGCGTGTGGTTGCCGCGCGCCGAGGACAGCGACGAGCTGGTGCGCTACGACGGCCGCGGGGGCTGGATCCATGGCGCCTGAACGCGCCTGGCTCGCCCTCGAGTGCGAGGGCGAGGAGCGCACCGAGTTGCTCGGACGCCTGCTCGCCGAGAGGCTCGTGGCGGGCGACGTGGTGGCGCTCGACGGGGAGCTCGGGGCCGGAAAAACGTGCTTCGTGCGCGGACTGGCGGAGGGCCTGGGCGCCCGCGGGCCGGTGTCGAGCCCGACCTTCACGCTGATGCACGAGTACGAAGGCCCGCTGACGCTGCGCCACCTCGACGCCTGGATGGCCGAGCGCGGCGAGAGCTACCTGCGCGATGGGGGAGCGGACTGGCTGCGCGGCGACGGCGTGTGCGCCGTCGAGTGGGCCGAGCGCATCGCGGGCTGGTTGCCCGCCGAGCGCTTCGAGGTGCGGCTGGAGCACCGCGGGCCGGCCGCACGCCTGATCCGGCTGCGCTGGACGGGGCCAGATGAGCGCCTGGACGGCCTCGAGGCGCGTTTTCGCGCCGAAAGCTCCCTGGGGCGATGAACCCGTCGGGCGGGCGCGCGTTGGAGCGGATTCCTTGAAGGGTCATTGGGATGCCGACCGGGATCCGCTCGTCGCGCTCCACAACGGCGACCCGGCGCCTTTCGAGGACTTCGTCCGCAGCGAAGTCGGCACCTTGATCGCGTTCTTCGTCCACTTGGGGGCCGAACGCACCGAGGCCGAGGACCTCGCCCAGGAAACGTTCGTGAAGCTGTACAAGAGCGCCACCCACTACGAGCCGCGCGCGGCCTTTTCGAGCTACGCGCTGCGTGTCGCCCGCAACGCCTGGATCGATCGGCGGCGGCGGGCTGCGGTGCGTCCGGGCGGAGTGTCGCTCGACGCCCAGGCGGACGACGGCGGCGGCGCGCCGCTGGGCGAACGCCTGACCGCTCCGGCCAGCGACGTGCTCGCTCTGGCGTCCCTGTCCGAGGACCGCGCCCGCCTGCGCCTGGCCATCGCCCAACTCCCGGCCGCGCACGCGGCGGTGTTCGAGTTGGCCGTCCTCCGCGAACTGCCCTACGCATCGGTCGCCCAGACGCTGGGCATCCCGATCGGAACTGTGAAGTCCCGCGTGTTCCACGCGCTGCGCAAGCTGCGCGAGTTCCTCGAGAGCCGCGACGCATGAACCAGCCGCACTCCCACACGTCGCGCTGCCCGTCGGTGAACGGGCAGGGGCGCGAGCACCTGGGCGAAGAAGAGCTGTTCGAGCTGGCGCTCGACGCCTCCGGCGCCCGCGCGAACTGCGCCGCGTGCGACGTACGCATCCACGAGCTGCGCGCCAGCCTGGCGACCCTGCGCAGCGCAGCGCTCGGCGAACAGACACGCGAGCGGGCCTTGATCCAGCGCGTGCTGAGCGCCACGGTCGGCGCCGACCTGAGCTGGCGCGGCGACGTGCGGCTGGTCGTGCGCTTCGCGCGCGAACGCCTGCGCGCGTCGGTGTGGGTGCGCGCGGCCGCGGCGCTGCTGGTGCTGCACCTGGGCGCCTTGCCGGTGCTCGCCTGGATCGTGCTCCGCGCCGAGCGCGCTCCGAGCGCGTTCCAGTCCCAGCTCGAGCCGCTGCCGCGCGAATCGCTGTTCGCGGACGAGCCCGAGACGCCGCTCGAGCAGCTGACCGAGACCAGCACCGGCGAGCCGACCCTGGTCGAGCAGAGCCCTGAGACCAGCGACGCGGCGCGCGAGGGGGCGGCGGGCGTAGAACAGGCGCTGGCGTTCGAACGCGCCGCGTTGCGCGAGTTCCGCTGGCCGGTGGCCGACGTTTCCAATCGCCCTGACGACGCTTTCGGACTGCGGCTGTGGGCGCGCTCGCGCGCCGCCGTGCACGGCGAAGCGCCGCCTAGCTGGACCCACGGCAACGCCAGCGGTCCCGAGTTGGAAGCTCTACTCGCGCTCGAGCTCGAACTCGAACTCGACCGGCTGGCGCGGGGCGCGAGCCCGCTGGCCGCGCAGGCCTTGGCCCAACGCCTGCACCAGCACTGGCGTCCGCAGGCGGGCCTGGGCGAACTGGCGCGGCTGGCCCTGGCGCGCGCCGCGCGACTTGGGGCCATCGAGCCCAGCCCCGCGGCCGAGGGCGCTCGGCGCGAGCAGGTCTTCGGACGTACCTGGCTGCGCGCCCTCGCGGACGCCGCACCGACGCCCGCGGGCGAGCATGTTCGCTCGTGGCTGCGTGCGACCTCGCGCTGACGGGCCCTCGGGGCTGCGCGGCCGCGCTCCCAGCGTCTCGCAGCTCGTCCGCACGCGTCCAGCCGATTCGAACCGTGCCGCGACGAGCGAGGGCCCGCGACGCAGCCGTTTCGCTCAGCCGCGGAACAACATCGGCATTACGCCGTAGGAGGGAGCGTTCAATAGTCCGCGCCTGAATGCCCCGCTACCCTGCTGCGCCTATGTCGTTCGTCCGACTCGTTGCCGTCTGCCTGTTCGTTGGGTCCACGTCCTCCTCGGCGCCGGCGGCGACGCCGGCCGTACGCTCGCCCTGGCAAGCTCCCGCAGGGGGCGCGGCCGACTCCGAGCCGCTGGCGCTCTCGCTCGAAGCGGCGCTCGAGGCAGCGCTCGCCAACGACCTGGGCCTCGCCCTGGAGGGGGTCAACGCCGAAGCGCAGTCGTTCACGTTCGCCGGCAGCTGGGGCCGCTTCGATCCGGTCGTGCGCGCCTCCGCGGCCTACACGAACTCGCAGGTGCAGCAGTTTGTGTTCGCCGGCGGCGGGTTCCAGACGATTCAGTTCGACGCTGAAACCAAGTCCGCTTCCGCGGGAATCGACTACCCGCTGACCACGGGCGGCACGTTGACCGCGGACTTGGGCTACTCGCGCACGGACGGCTTCAACGCGCCGCTTCCCGTGAGCTCGTCGCTGGCGCTCAACTTCAACCAGCCCCTGTTGCGCGGGCGGGGCGAGAACTACGCCACCAGCCAGCAGCGCGAGAACGAGCTGCGCTACCTCAAGCAGGTCGAGCGCATCCGCCAGACGCGCCAGGCGCTGTACCGGCAGGTCAGCGACGCCTACTGGGATCTGGTTTCGGCGCGCGAGCAGCTGCTCGTCGCCGACGAAACGCTCGCGCTCGGCCGCGAGCAGCTGGAGCAGAACAAGCGGCGCCTGGCGGCTGGCGTGGGCACGGAGGTCGAGGTGCTCCAGGCGGAAACGAACATCGCGCAACGCGTGGAGCAGCAGTTGCTGCGGCGCGTCGCCGTGAAGAACGCCGAGGATCGACTCAAGGGCCTGATGAACCCCGGCAAGAGCCCGCAGACGTGGGAGCGCGAGTTGGCGCCCACCAGCGCGCTTCCCGAGCAAGAGGCCGTGCCGGCGCTCGACTGGAAGGCGGGGGTCGCGATCGCTCTGCAAAAGCGCTCCGAGCTCAAGCAGCAGGCGCTCGAGATCGACGTAACCGAGCAGGGGCTGGTGCGCGCGGTGAGCGAGCGCCGCCCGATCGTCGATCTTGGATTGCAAGCGCGCAGCGCGATCCAGTCGGCCAACGAAGGGGATGCGTTTGACGACGTCTTCGGCTGGGAACTGCCGCAGACCACCGTCTCGCTGAACTTCAGCACGCCGCTCGGCAATCGCCTGGCGTTGAACAACGAGCGTCTGGCGCGCGCGCTCATTCGCGCGGCGCGGCTGACCTACGATCGACTCGAGTCGCAAATCGTCGAAGAGGTGCGCGTCGCCGAGCGCAACGCGCGTTACCAACTGCAGGCGGTGCAAGCCGCCGCCGCCAGCCGCGCGTTGGCGGAGCGACAACTGAGCTGGGAGCAGTCGCGGTACCGCGAAGGTCTGTCCACCAACTTCCAGGTGCTCGAGTTCCAGCAGCAGCTCGCGGAATCGCGCTACTCGCACACCTTGGCGCGCGCCAACCTGGTCAAGGCCCTGACGCAGCTGGAGTTCGCGCAGGGCGTGCTCGGAGAGCGCGCTCCGTGAGTTCAGAGGTCCAGCGAGCTCTCGTGCGCGCGGTGCTCGGTGTCGCTGCGTTGCTGGTCAGCGGCGCCTGCGATCGCACCGAGCCGGACGCGCAACCTTCGAACACCGCCGCGCCCGCGGCGCCGTACGCGCCGAGCGAGCCGGAATGGTGGGCCAACGATCCGCGGCTGGCGCACCTGCTCGCGCCGTGCTCGAAGTGGGAGCACTACGACGTCGACACCTCGAACGTCGACGCCATGTTGCGCCACATGCTGCTCAAGGGCGACCGCGATGCGCTGCGGCGCGCCCGAGAAGAGATCGCGGCGCGTGGTGCGGCGGGAACGGCGCTCATCGGCAGCATCGTCGACGCCTACCTCGTCGACCCCGACGGCTACGGCGCGCTGCGCAACGCGACGGATGTTCTCCAGCGCAGCAACAGCCCCAGCGCCCGCGAGGTCCTGCTGCGCCTCTTGGACGCGCCCTACGAGGGCGTCCTCGTCCAGGCGGTGACCGCGCTCGGCAAACACGGCCAGCCGCAGGATCTCGACCGCGCGATCGGCGTGCTCGAGCGCGTGAGCGCCGAGAACAAGATCAACCTCGCCACGGTGATCCACGAGATCGACCCCGCGCGGGTCGACCTCATGTACCTGGACTGGATGGAGGCCGGCGAGGCCCAGACGCTGTGGGATTCCTTCGCGCAGGCGATCGCACGTTCCTCCGACGCGCGCGTCGCGCGCCGCGCGAACGAACTGCGCGCGAAACTGCCCGAGCGGCAGCGCGCTCTGCTGGCGGCGCCCGCGGCACGCGCAGGCGACGAGCAGGCGCTCGAATTCCTGCGCGCGGAGTTGAACGCGGACGAGCCGTGGCGGCGTGAGCTCGCCATGGCCGCGCTCGCCGCCGCCGGACTGCCCGACGAGTTGGCGCGCATCGCCGCCGACGACCCCTTGCCGCCGCTCCGCCTGCGCGCGATCAACCTGCTCTCGCCCACGAGCCCCAAGCTCACCGAAGTGCTGCGCCAGGGTTGCCTGTCGGACGATCCCACGCTGGCCAGCACGTGCCTGAACATTCTGATCGCCAAGGGCGACGCATCGGCCACCGACCGCGCGCTCGAGTGGCTGGCGAGCGGCAGCCCCGAGCTGTTGGGCCTTGCGATGACGGCGCTGCAGCCGGCTTTGACGCGCGATGCGGAGCTCGCTGCGCGCGCGCTCGAGGTGCTATCGCGCCGCACGGCATCCGAGGGCGCGGCCGCGCTCGCCGAGCGCGTCTCGATCCTCGAATCGATCGCGCGCATTCCGCTGCCTCAAGCGGCGAGTTTGCTCCGCGAGCGCGCCCGAACCGAAAGCGGCCTGGTCAAGGGACTTCCCGCACGGCGCTACTTGCTGCGCTTGGTCGGCAACCTGGGTGAGAGCGGCCAGCGAGTGGCGGCTGCGGAGCTGGCGCAGACCAGCGACCCGCTGCTGCGTCTGGACCTGCTCGAAACGCTCACCGTGAGCCGCTCGAGCTTCGCCGCGCGCGAGGTGCTGCGGCTGGTGGAGGACGGCGCGCTCGCGCCGCACGAGTTGCTCTTCTGCGCCGAACAACTCACGTTGCTCACCACGGTGGAGCAGGCGGCCCCGGTGCTCAAACGCGCCGTGCTGCGCGTCGAACAGCCTCAGGTGCGCGTGGCGTTGCAGTGCCTGATGTGGCGCGCCTACCCCGGACCGCGCTGACGCGCGCTCGCTGGGCGCCGAGTGCGCGCCGAGCGACGGCGGAGCGCTGACGTTCGCGCCGGACGCCGAAGTCTCGGAACATGCAGCGCGAAGCTGCGCAGCCAGCGACGCATCGCGCCAGGGCCCGCGGGACTTCAACTCAACGCGCTGAGGCGCGCGAGAACACAACGTCAGCGCGTCAAGGCGCGACAGGTCGCCACAGCGGATCGTCGCTCGCCTGCGGCGGCGGCGAGGCGAGTCCGCTCCACGCGCCGCCCGGATTGGGATGGCCCTCGAGCTTCTCGTGCGCGCTCCGGTACACCTGAACGCCGGTCCGCCCGTGCTCCCAGGGCCACGCGACCACCGACTGTCCGTCCGGCGCAAGGCCGAAAAGGTAGCCGTGGCGACGCAGCACGGCGCCATCCTCGAGCCAATCCGCATCGTCGAGACGCTGCAGCAACTGCTGTTCGCTGGCGAGCAGCGCACCGAGGTCGCGCACCGGCGCAGCCTGCTGACGCTCGCACAACTCGCCCAGGCGCGCCGTCAAACGTCGAGCGTCGGCTTCGTTCTCGCGCAGCGCGAATTCGCGCAGCCGCGGCAGCGAGACGAGCAACACGACGACTCCCACGGCGGTCAGCACAGCGGCGTCGGCCCAGTGCAAGCGACCGGCCCGAGCGCGCGCCGGAGTCCGCGATGAATCAGCAAGTTTCACGCGGCGGATTGTGCGCTGCTCGATGGGTACGCTGCAAGCATGCTCGAACGTCCGACGCTGGCGCGCCTCGCGCCCGATCTGCACGCAGCGACGCTCGCCATCGCACAACGGCTGCGCGCGCGCGGCTGGCAAGCTTGGCTCGTCGGCGGCGCCGTGCGCGATCTCGCGCTCGGCAAGCCGCCCAAGGACGTCGACTTCGCGACCGACGCCACGCCCGACGAAGTGCAGGCCTCGTTCGAACACACCATCGCGGTGGGCAAGGCGTTCGGAACGATCATCGTCGTGCACGCCGGCGTCGAAGCGCAGGTCACGACGTTCCGCAGCGAACGCGGACACGCCGACGCTCGGCGGCCCGACGAAGTGCAGTTCGGCACGCGCCTCGAGGACGACGCCGCGCGGCGCGACTTCACCTGCAATGCGCTGTACCTCGACCCGCTCGAGGGCGGCGTGGTCGACCCGACCGGCGGTCTGCTCGACCTCGAGCGGCGCGTGCTGCGCACGGTGGGGGCGCCGCGCGAACGTTTCGCAGAGGACGGCCTGCGGCTGGTGCGCATGGCGCGTTTGGCCGCGGCGCACGGGTTGGAGATCGAAGCCGCCACGCTGGCCGGCGCGCGCGAAAGTTCCGCTGCGTTGCGCGGAGTCAGCGCCGAGCGGCGGCTTGCCGAGCTGTCGCTGATCTTCCAACGTCCGGCGAGCGCGCGCGCCTGGCGCCTGCTCGAGTCGGCGCAACTGGTGGAGGCGCTCTGCCCAGGGCTGTCGACGCTGTGCGCAGCCGACGTCGCAGCGGGTGCTCTCTCCGAGCGCTGGAACGCGCTCGAACAGCTCGGGCCTTCGCCCGGCCCCGTCGCTGGGTTCGCAGTCGTGTTCGACGCGGCCTGGGGCCGCGCGAGTTCCGACGCCGCAGCGCACTCCAGGGCGCGTCAACTGCTCGCCGCGCTCAAGCCATCGCGCGAGTTGAGCGACGCGGTGGCGGGCGCCTGGCGCGCGGCGCAGGAGTGGTGGCGCCTGTCGGCCGACTCCGCGACACCGCGTTCGGCGCGGATCAAGCTCGTGCGCGACGCAGCGTGGCCCGCGGCGTTCGCGGCGTTGTCCGCCTGGCGCCGCGCGCGCGGCGAGGACGTCAACGCGCTCGCCGTATGGCGCGCGTGGGCCGAGTCGCTGCGCGCGGACGAGCTTCGACCGGCGCCGTTGCTCACCAGCGACGACCTTCTGCGCAGCGGGCTCGCCAAGGGGCCGCTTTGGAAGCAGACGCTCGAGCTCGCGGAGACCCTGCAGCTCGACGGCGTGTTCGTGGCGCGCGAAGACGCGCTGCGCTGGCTGGACGAGCGGGTCCGCTCGGACGCCAAGTGAGGCGCGCGCCGACGCCGCGGTGACGGACTACGTCGGCGGGAACACGCGCCGTAGGGCCGCGGACAACGGGAAGCCCGCGAGGATCGCCGCAGCTACGTACAACGCGTCGTTCGACGCTCCACGATGCGCCAGCACAAGTGCGGCGCTGAACACGAGCAGTCGGCGCAGCGCCATGCCGGTGAACCGACCACAGTCCGCGGGCGTCCAACGCTGCGTGCGGAGAGCCGCCGCGAACAGCGGCCACGCAGCAAGCGCGGCGAGTGCGAGCGCCGGCCACGACACGCCGACGGGCGGTTCGGCGTGGACCTGCACGAACGCGGGAGCGAGCAGAAGCAGCGCGGCGGAGAGCGCGGCGCCGCGCGCCGGAGCGCCGTGCTCCGACTCGGCGGCGCGGTCTTCCAAGCGCGCGACGCGCGAAGCTGCGACGACGTAGGCGCCATACGCGAGGGGCGCCAGCATCCACTCCGTCGGAAAGTACGAAAAGTAGCGCTCCTCGCTCGCGAAGAACAAACCGAGTGCGAGGTTCGAAGCGCGGCACGCGCCGAGCAGCAGCGGGCCGCGCCACGCGCCACGCGGACCGAAGTCGTAGATCAGTACGAGCGCCGCCATGCCGGCAACCCACACAGCCGCCCGCGCGCCGACGAGCGCCGCACTACCGATCGACACGGCGAGCAGCACGAACCCGAGCACCCGCAGTGCGCGCGCGCTGACGGCGCCGCTGGGCACCGGCCGATCAGGGCGTGTCGCCGCGTCGTGCGCACGATCGGCGTAGTCGTTGAACGCCATCCCTGCGTGGTACACGCACGAGCTCGCAAGCAGCAGCGGCCACCAACGCTCGAACGGCGGGGCTTCCCCAGCGCCTGCGACCAGCGCGCCCGCGGCGACATCGGCGAGCGCCGACGGCGCGAGCGACAAACGCAGCGCGCGTCCCCAGGCCAGCCAGTTCACGAACCGCTCAGCAAGCCGCTCCAGCGCATGATGTCGTTGTACGTCACGTACACGAGCAGCGTCAGGATCAGCACGAGGCCGACGACTTGGCTGTAGCCGAACACGCGCTCCGACACGGGCCGACCTTGCAGCTTCTCGATCACGAGGAAGAACAGGTGGCCGCCGTCCAGGAGGGGAATCGGCAGCACATTGATGAAGGCGAGGTTGATGCTGAGCATGCACAGGAAGAACAGCAGCTTCAGCACGCCGTGCTCCGACCAGGAGTACGAGACCACTCCGATCGAGATGATCCCGCCCATGTTCTTGCTCGAGACCTCGCCCTGCAGCATGCGCTTGACCATCGACCAGGTGTCGCGCGCGAACTTCCAGTTGGCTTGCACGCCGACCTGCAGCGCTTCGAGGGCGCCGCTGGCGCGGTAGGTGTACATCGCCTCGCGTTGCGCGAATCCGTAGAGGATGTCGCTCGCCGGTCCCGGCGAAACGGTCAGCTCGCGGGTCTCGACGCTGCCGTCGGCGCTCTCTCGCGCGACCTTGACGAGCAGGCTCTGATCGTCCTTGGCCGCGCCCTGCACCACCGGCAGGAACTCGTCCCAGCCTCCGATCGGCACGCCGTCGACCATCAGGATGCGATCGCCGTCCTGGAGCACGCCGCGCACGCTCGCGTTCTGCAGGAGGTAGATCGCAACGGCGCGCTCGGCGAATTCGAGCGCGATGTCGTTCGCCAACTCGAGCGCCTCAGCGCGCGCGAGTCCGCGCATCTCGAGGTTGACTCGTTCGCCCGCGCGTTCGACGAGCACACGCGTGGCGTCGCTGCCACGCAGCAGGCCCAGGTGAAGATCGAGCGGCCGGTGCAGCGCCTGGCCGTTGACACGCAGCACGCGGTCGCCCACGCGCAGGCCGAGCGCATCGACGAGCGGGCTCGCGCGCAGATCCTTGACGCGGTCCGCGCTGGGACCGACGCCGAGCATGCGGCGATCCTCGCGCTGCTTGGTCGTGGGCGTCACGCGCACCGTGCGCGGAGCTTGTCCTTCGCGCTGCACTTGGAGCTCCACCGGGCCGCCCTGCGCAGTCGCCAGCGCGAGCTGCTGGTCGAGCGGCAGCTCGGGCGCTTCGCACGCGACGCTCAGGATCCGATCCTCGTCGCTCAGGCCCGCCTCGCTGGCGGCGGAGTCAGGCGCCACGGCGATCGCTCCGTCGCGGTCCGCGCCCGAACGCACGCCGATCGTGTAGATGCCGATGTCGTCGCGATAGCGCGGCGTGATGACGTGCGTCCGCGTTTCGCTCTTGCCCGGGTCGACGACGACGACCTGCGCGGGGTTGGAAGCGCCGAGCGCGACCTCGTGCTCGACGAAATCGAAGGACGCGATCGGCGCTTCGTTCACCGAAACGATCCGCGCGCCGGGAGTCACGCGTGCGTGCCACGCCGGGCTGCCGGGCTCGACCCAGCCGACGACAGGCGCGCTGAAGGACACGCCGAGGAACAGCACCAGCGGCATCGCGAGCAACGCGAACACCACGTTCATCAGCACGCCGCCGGAGTAGATGAAGAAGCGCTGACCGACGGTCTTCGCGCGCAAGTCATCGGGCGCGGGGCGGCCTTCGTTGGCGAGGCGTTCTTCGCCCGCCATGCGGACGAAGCCGCCGATCGGCAGCAGCGCGAGTTGGTAGACCGTGTCGCCGCGCCGCCATCCCAAGAGCTTCGGCCCGAACCCGAGGCTGAACGTTTCGACGCGCACGCCGCACAGGCGCGCGGCGATGAAGTGGCCCAGCTCGTGAACAAAGATCACCAGCCCGATGCCGAGCACCATCAACACGCTGCGCCAGATCGAGTCGAATTCCATGCGGGGCCCGGTTGTAGACGGCTGGGTGCGAAGAGCAAGTGCTGGAGACGGCTGGCGCGGCGGCGCCCGTCACGCGCGGCGCGTCACGGTGACACACCCAACGCGGGGCGTTCGAGCTCGCTGCGCGCGAGTTCACGAGCCTTATGGTCGGCCAGGAGCAGTCGTTCCATGGAGCCTTCCAGGTGCGGGCGCTGGTCCAGCACGAGCCGATTGATGCGGGTGATGTCCGAAAAGGCGATTCGGCCCGCGAGGAAGGCCTCGACCGCGACCTCGTCCGCCGCGTTCAGCACGGCGCCGCTGTCGCCGCCCTGGCGCACGCACTCGAAGCCCAGTTCGAGCGCCGGAAAACGCCGCGCGTCGACCGGCTCGAAGGTCAGCTGCCGGAACAAGTCGAAATCGAAACCCTTGAGCTGGGCGGGTGCGCGCTCGGGGTAGTGCAGGCAGTAGTGCAGCGGCCCGCGCATGTCGGGCGGGCCGAGTTGGGCCAGCACCGATCCGTCGACGAACTCGACCAGCGAGTGCGCGACGGACTGGCGGTGGATCGCCACCTCGATGCGCTCCGCCTCGAGGCCGAACAGGTGGTGCGCTTCGATCACTTCGAGCGCCTTGTTCATCAAGGTCGCCGAGCCCACCGTGATGCGCGGCCCCATCGACCAGTTGGGGTGCTTGAGCGCCATCGCCGGCGTCACGTTCGCGAGCGCGGCAGGAGCGAGGTCGCGGAAGGGGCCACCGCTCGCGGTGAGCACGATGCGCCGGACCTGACGCACCGACGCGCCGGCGAGGCACTGGTGGATCGCGCACAGCTCGCTGTCGACGGGGAGCAACGCGCCGCCGCGCGATCGCGCGAGTTCCATGAGCACATCGCCGGCGACGACGAGCGACTCCTTGTTGGCGAGCGCGAGCTGTTTGCCGCGCGCGAGCACCGCGTGCGACGCGCGCACGCCGCGGGCGCCGACCACGCCGTGCACGGCGAGTTCGAACTCGGCGCGCTCGCACAGTTGCTCGAGCGCATCGGGCCCGCTCAGGAGCTCGACCCCGGCGGGAAGCAGCGCACGAAGTCGTTCGGCGGCCTCGTGCTCCTCGACGGCGACGAAGCGCGGCTGGAACTCCGCGACCTGCTGTGCGAGGGGCTGCCACGACGCGCGCGCCGCCAAACCGACCACCCGGAAGCGAGCGGGGGCGGCGCGAACGACGTCGAGCGTCTGGACACCGATCGAGCCGGTGCTGCCGAGGACCAAGATGGGGCGCATGGAGGGTGCGCCTGGTGGGCGGCGCGGTGGTTGCTCCGGCAGCGGAGCGACTTTAAGTTTAGGAACGCGCGCGGTGCGTCCAAGGGCTCAAGTCGCCGGCGTCGACAGTTCGCACGAGAGCCTTCGGCGCCGCGCACTCAATTCGACCCTTGGCAGCTCCCGCAACCGCTCGCCACTGCCCGCAGTGCGGCGCCCCGTTCGAACGCGCCGTCGTCGAGGGGCGCGAGCGCCCGCGCTGTCCGGCCTGCCGCTTCGTCTGGTACGAAAATCCCGCAGCAGCGGCCGCGGCGATCGTTCTGGACCAACGTGGACGCGTGCTGCTCGTCCAGCGCGCCATCGACCCCTTCCGCGGCGCCTGGGCGCTGCCGGCGGGCTACCAGGAGCTCCACGAGACCGCCGCGGAGACGGCCCAGCGCGAAGTGCGCGAAGAGGCCGGCCTGGAAATCGAAGTTCTCGAGCTCTTCGACCTGCTGCGCGTCGAAACGCCCGGACGGCGCGCGGCCAACCTCGCGGTGTACTTGTGCCGCGCACTGTCCCCGACCCTCTGCGCAGGCGACGACGCCCTGGCCGCGGAGTGGTTCGAGCTCGATTCCCTGCCCGAGCCGCTCGCCTTCGCCAATCGCGAACGGATCCTCGCTCCCTTGGCGCGCGACCCACGCTACCTTCGCAGGCTGCAAGCCCCATCCATGACCTCGCCCACCCGTTCTGCAGCGACTGAAACTTCGATCTCCTACCGCGACGCGGGAGTCGACATCGAGAAGAAGTACAGCGCCGTCGAGCGCGCCACGGAGTCCATCCGCTCCACCTTCACGCCCGGTGTGGTGGGGGATGTCGGCGCCTTCGGCGGCCTGTTCGACCTGGCGCGCGCCGGAGTCGGCCAGGGTCTGCTCGTCGCGAGCGCCGACGGCGTCGGCACCAAGCTCGAGGTGGCCAAGCGCACGGGCGTGCACCACACCGTGGGGCGCGACCTCGTCAACCACTGCATCAACGACATCCTCGTCCAGGGCGCGCGGCCGCTGTTCTTCATGGACTACGTCGCCGTGGGCACGATGGCGCCCGAGATGGTGAGCGAGTTGATCCGCGGCTGCGCGGACGGCTGCCGCGAGAACGGCGTCGCACTCCTGGGCGGCGAGACGGCGGAGATGCCCGGCCTCTACAAGCCCGGCGACTTCGACCTCGCGGGGTTCATCGTCGGCATCGTCGACCCCGCCAAACTCCTCGACGGCTCGCGCGTGCGCCCCGGCGACGTCGTGCTCGGCCTGCCCTCCGCCGGCCTGCACACCAACGGCTACTCGCTCGCGCGCAAGATCCTGTTCGACCACCTGGGGCTCGACGTCGGCGACCGGCCCGCGGCCCTCGAAGGGCGCAGCGTCGGAGAGGCGCTGCTCGCGGAACACCGTTCGTACCTCAAGCTCCTGTGGCCTCTGCTCGAGCGCGGTGCTATTCACGCGATGGCTCACATCACAGGCGGGGGCTTGGTGGACAACCTGCCCCGCGTGTTGAACGGCAACGACGCGCAGCTCGACCGCACGACATGGACGCCGCCGGCGCTGTTCCGCTACCTGTGCAGCGCGGGCAACGTCGACCGCGAAGAGTCCTACCAGGTGCTCAACATGGGCGTGGGCATGGCGTTGATCGTCGACGCCGCCCAGGCCGAGACCATCGTCCGCGAACTGCGCGCCGCAGGTGAAGCCGCCTGGCGCCTGGGCGAGATCGCCCGAGGCAGCGGAGTCGTCCGCTTCACTCGCTGAAGGGCGCCGACTTTCCATTCGGCGTGCGCTGGAACCCAGGCGCATCCGACACGAAGCTTCCATCCGTCGGCGCCGGCCGCCAGCGACTGCGAACCAACCCAGACCACGACCCGACCGCTATGCACACACCGAACTTCACGAACTGCCTCCGCCGCGCTGGATCGGTTGCGGGCCTGACCCTGTTGGTAGGCGCCTTGGCGTCCGCTGCGTGGCAGTCGCTGCAGTGGAGCGATGCGGACCACAAGAAGATGGGCAAGGCGCTCGCCAAGCTCTCGGCGGAGAAGACGACCGACAAGGACGTCGAGAAGGCGCGCGCGGAGATCCTCGGGGACCTCGAGAAGCTCGGGCGCAAGGCGGGCGCGAAGACGGACGAGGCCGCCGTGGAAACCGCCCTGGCAGCGCACTCCGACATCGGCAAGGCGCTCGCCTACTCGAAGGAGTACTCGCGCACCCTCAAGCCCGGCAAGGTCGAGGCGCGCAAGGTCGTGTTGTACGAGGCGACGACGGACTACGCGTTGAGCCTGCCGGCGTCGTACAAGCCGACGAACCCGCCGATTCCGCTGATCATCTGCGTTCCGGGCCTGAAGGACGGAAAGCCGACGGATCCGCAGCGCTTCCTGCAAGAGCAGCTGCAGGACACTGCCGTGCGCGACGGCGCCGCGATCGCCGCAGTCGCGATGCCTGGCGGAACGGCGAACTGGGTTGAGGTAGGCAGCGCTGCGAGTCCGGGCGGTGGGTTCGCGCTGATGAGCGTGTACCGCGACGTCACCAAGGCCGCGGCGATCGACCCCGACAAGATTTTCGTACTCGGGCGCGAGCAAGGCGCCGCCGCCGCGATGGCGCTGGGCTCGCGCTTCCCACACCTATTCGCCGGCGTCGCCGTGATGGCGGCCGACATCGAGCCGCTCTCCGCGGCGAACTTCTGCAACCTCTCGACCCTGCTGCAGGGCGGCGCCAACAGTTCGGCCTTCGAAGCGTTGATCAAGGAAGCGGGCTACAACAACTGCACGATCAAGGCCGACGCGACGGTTGCGGACCTGTGGACGTGGATCGCGCAAACCGCGCGTGCCACCAACCCGGCCAAGGTGGTGATCGAACCCGGCGCGGCGCGGATCTCCAACGCGTACTGGCTCAAGTTCCCGGCCGTGGACGGCCTGCAGGGCAAGGTGTCCGCGACCGCGGATCGCTCCAGCAACACGATCAAAATCGACTGCCCTGCGGACGTCGCCTCCATCACGGTGAGCTTGAATGACGCGCTCGCCGACCTCTCCAAGCCGATCACCTTCGTGATCAACGGCCGCGAGCAGACGCACAAGGTGGTCCGCAACCTCGTCGACACGCTCGACTTCATCCAGCGCGGTGCGAGCGACGGAACGCGCGTCTACGTGACCAAGATCCTGCTCGACGTTCCGCGCTGAACGCCGCGCCGTAACGGGAGCCGCGGGCCATGACCGATTCCGCCTGGCGCGCTCTGGTGCTCAGCGTCGGCGCGCTGTGCGGCGCGGCGACGATGACGGTGGAGCTGGCCGCGGTGCGGCTGCTCGCGCCGTGGTTTGGAACCAGCACGACCGTTTGGACCAACGTCATCGGGGTGATCCTCCTGGCGCTGGCGCTGGGTTATGCGCTCGGTTCGCGTTTGTCTTCGCGACCCAATCCGGCGCGCGACCTCGCGCTGTTGCTCGCCGGCGCGTCAGCGTGGGCCGCATGGTTGCCCGCGCTCGCGAGGCCGCTGTGCGAAGCGCTGCTCCCCAGCGACGTGGCGCTCGATCAGGCCGCCGGCCTGACGGCCTGGGGCAGCCTGGCGGCCACGCTGTGTTTGTTCCTTCCGCCTGCCGCGCTCCTCGGGGCCGCATCGCCGCTGTGCACGGAAAGCCTGCAACGCTCGACGCGGGCGCACGCCGGATCCGCGGGCGGCGCGGTGATGTGCGCCTCCACCCTGGGCAGCTTGGTGGGCACCTTCGCAACGACGCACGTCCTCACGCCGCAGCTGGGTTTGTCGTGGACCTTCCTCGTCGCGGCGTTGGCGCTGCTGGTTGCGTCCCTAGCGTTGCTCGCCGCCCGCCCGCGCGGGGTGCTGGGCCTGGCCGTCGTCGGCCTTGGCGCCGGTGTCGCCGCGGCGCTCTACGGGTCGCGCGTGGAACGCTCCGCACTGCCCGAAGGCGTGAGCGAGCTCGCCCAGGCCGAGAGCAGTTACCAGTCGCTGCGCGTGGTCGAGGATCGGCGCTGGGGCGAGCCCCAGCGGCTGCTGCAGGTGAACGAGGGCCTGGACTCCTTCCAATCCGTGTGGGTCGCGCGCGAAGGACTCCTCGGGCCCGGCTTCTACTACGACCTCTTCGCGCTGCCGGCGTGGTGGTCGGGGCGGGACGGTCCGTGGCGCGTGGCGGTGATCGGGCTGGGCGCCGGCACCGCGTTCCGGGTCTTGCGCGGGGCGTCGCCGCCGCAGGCGCAGCTCGAATTGAGCGGCGTGGAGATCGATCCGCAGGTGCTCGAACTGGGGCGACGCTGGTTCGAGTTGCCCGAAGGCAGCGGCACGGTGCTCGGCGGCGTCGACGGTCGCGCCGGCCTGCGGGCGCTGCCCGGCCCGTTCGAACTGGTGGTGCTCGACGCCTACCAGAACCAAGTCGAGATCCCCGCGCACCTCGCCACCTTCGAGGCGCTGCGCGAGGCACGTGACAAGCTCGCCGACGGCGGCTGGATCGCGATCAACGTCGGCGGCTTCGGCTTCGACGACCCGGTCGTCAACGCGCTGGGCCTTACACTGGCGGCGGCCTTCGACGGCGAGTGCGTCGGCTACCTGACGCCGCGCTCGCGCAACGTGCTGCTGTACGCGCGCGTAGGCGCGCGCGTCCCGACGCCGGAGAGCGCGGACTTCTGGTTCGACGGGCCCGTCGGCGGCGCGCTCCTGCCGGCGCTCTCACCGCGGCCGTGTTGGCGGCGCTACAGCTGCGCGCCGCAGGACGCGCCCTTGCGCGACGAGCACTGCCCGATCGAGCACCTGCAGCAACGCTCGCTAGAGGAAGCCCGTGAACGCCTGGCGCGTCGCTGAGTGCGCCCTGGTGCTGTGTTTGGGCGGCGGACCCGCGCTCGCGCAGCAGGACCCCGCCGTTGCGGAGGCGAACTCCGCCTTCGAGCGCGGCCGCTACGACCTGGCTTGGTCGGCGACCGAGGCGATCGCCTCGGACGAGCTGCGCGCGAGTTGGCGCTTCCACGTGCTGTACCACTCGGGCAACCTCTCCGGCGCGCTCGAGGAGGCGCTGGTAGGACTGCGCGCGGCGCCGGAGAGCTTGGAATTGCTGCAGAACGCGCTGATCTGCTCGCTCACGCTGGGGCTTGGCGAGCGCAGCTCGCAGTTGCGTTCGCAGTGGCGCGCCGCGCTCGACCGGAGCGCGCTCGCGGAAGAAGGCAAGGCCGGTTGGGAAGCCAGCTTCGCGCGCTACGCCCCGCAGGTCGACGCGCTGCTCGAGCGTGACGGGCGCGCCGCGTCGCGCGCGCGTACGGCGCGCACTCTCAGCCTCGGCGCCGCCGCGTTTGTGGGACTGCTCGCGCTCCTCCTGGTCGTGCGACGACGAGCCGGGCAGCCGGGCCAGGGCGCGGGCTGAGCAACGGTCGGAACTCGGGCGCGGATCCGAGCTCGCGCTCCACGCCCACGCCCCGCAAACACACGAGCCCGCGCCCCTCGAGCGAGAGGCGCGGGCTCGGAGTGGCGCTCGCGTGTCGAACTTGAGTTCGCGCGCGGTGGGAGGCGAGCGACGGCTGTCGCCATCGCTCGCGTACCCGTTGCGCCGTTCAGCTCACAGGATGTCCAGGATGCCGGTGCCCTGGGCGGGGCTTGTGAGCGAAGCCGTGTTCGCGAAGTAGTTGATGTTGACCGAGATCTTGGCGTTCCAAGGCAGGTCTTCCTTGTCGGCCACGATGCCCAGAGCCACGGCGGCGAAACCGCGCGCGCTCTCGGTCTTCTGCTTGTCCTTGAGCATCGCGATCAGCGGGTCGACCGAGTTCTTGTCGCCGATGAAGCCCAGCGCGGACGAGATGGCGGCTTGCGGCGCCATACCGGTCGCGTTTTCGAGCATCGCGATCAACTCCTTCACCAACTCCTTGTCGCCGAGCATGCCCAGCGCGATGGCCGCCGACTTCAGCAGGTCGGGACGGTACTGCGACTTCTTGACGATCGCCTGGATGCGCTCGATCGACTCGCGGTCGTTGATCAGGCCGAGCCCGATCGAGAGGAAGCCCTTGGCGCTGTCCTCACTGGTCTTATCGAGCTTGTCGATCAGCACGTCCTTACCGCCGCTGTCGCGCATGATGCCCATCGCGATCGCGTAGGCGCCGACGTCCTGCGAAGCCTTGGCGTCGCCCAGAGCGCCACGCAAGGCCGACGCCGTATCGGGGCTGACGAGTAGCCCCTTGTTGTTGTCGGTGACGCCGCGTTCGAGCACGCCCAGCGCCAACGCAACCCACGGGCGGTAGACACCCTTGGCCTTGGCGAAGGTCTCGAGCAGGTACTTGCGCGAGTTGTCCTTGTTCTTGGGGTCGACCGCGAACATCGGGTTCGCGCCCGTGCCCGGACGGCTCGAGCACTGAGCCAGCGCGATGGCGGCGAAGTGCTTGGCCATCACGTTGCTCGCAAGTTCGTCCTTGGCTTCCATCAGCGACTTGCGGATCGCGACGTCCAGCGGCTGGTCGTCAGCGTCGCCGAGTTGGCCCAGCGCGATCGCGCAGCTCGCCTGCACTTCGTTCTTGGCCTTGCTCAGCTTGCGGACGTCTTCCATGAAGACGGCGGCCGCGTAGTTGCGCAGGTTATTGGCGCCAGCGGAGTCCGCCGGCAGGTCCGACAGGAGTCGTGCGACGGCCTGCGGCACGTGAGCGCGAACCAGGAAGTTCAGGCCCTGCTCATCCTTGAACAGGCCCATCAGCCACACGATCTGGTCGAAGCGCGACTTGATCTCGGTGACCTTCGGCGGATCCTTCTTCGGATCGAGCGGCGTCGCCATCGCGGCTTCGTCGACCGGGAGAGCGATCAGGCCGACCGAGCTGATGCACGCCACCGCGAGGTCACGCGTGCCCATCTTGCGCGCTTCGCCGTCGACGAGCTTGACCAGCGTGTCGACGATCTGCTTGCGCGTCTCGTCCTTGGCCTTGTAGCCCAGGAGACCCAGACCGTACGCCGCGAACGCGCGCGAGCGGTCAGTGATGCGCTCGGTGATCTGCACCTTGTGGTTGTTGCGCAGGATCTCGGCCTTGTCGTTGACCAGCGCGGTCAGGATCTCGAGGTTCGCCGGGTCGTCGCTGGCGAGGATGCCCAGCGCGAGACCGGCGGTCTCCTTGATCTCCTGGTTCGAGTCGGCGAGGAACGGCTTGATGTACTCCGAGAAGCCATCGATGGCCTTGCCGCTCTCGTCCTTCTGATCGCCGATCTTCGCCAGCGCCATCATCGCGCCGGTGACGATGTGGTTGTTCTTCTCGGTCTTCAGCGCTTCCTTGAGCGCCGGGACGATCACGCTGCGGATCGTGGTTTCGCTCGGGCGCAGGGTGTCGCGCGCCTGGGTCTTCTCGCCCTGGCCGATGAAGAACTCATCCGAGCCGGTCGAGGTCGACTCCGAGTGGATGTGCGACTTCAGGTTGATGTACGGCTCGCGGTTGAAGCCCCACCAGTAGTCCCAGATCGTCAGGTCCGGGCCGGTGTCGGTGTTGCCACCGGGAGACGTGGGACCGCCGCCGCCGGACGGAGTGCCGCCGGGGCTGCCCGGCGACACGGGGCCGGGAGACGAAGGACCAGGGCCGCTGGGGGCGCCGGGGGCGCCGCCGCTGCCGGGCGAGCTGGGGCCGCCGCCACCGCCGCCGCCGCCGCCAGCGGGCACGGTGTCACCGGGGCCACGGTAGGTGCCGCCGTGACCGGAGGAGAGGTCCTGGAGCAGGACCGCGCCGCCCGCAATCAGAGCTGCTGCGAAGAGGAGTTTCTTCATGGTTGGTTGGTTTCGACTGACCCCAGGCGCTGGAGCCCGCAGGTCAGCCGACAAGGCTGGCTGCGGAGCGTGTCGACCGGGAGTATGGAAAGGGCAGACAGGCGAGGCGTCCGGTGCACGGTAGTTTCGCGTTCGATCGACGCCGCGCGGGCGTTGTCAGGCGCGATTCAACACGTTACCGGCGGGTCGCTGGGGCAAGCCCCAGACTAGGACCCGGTGGAGGTAAGGCAAGCACCGTGCCAGCCCCAAGCGAACGCGCGCAGGGGCTCAGAACACGTTCAGGGCGTGTCGGGCCGCAGCAAGCGGCCAAACTCGCGTTCCGACGCCGTAACACACCCGGGCCAACGCGTGACCTGGGCGCCAGCGTGTCACGCGCCTTCGCCCTGCGCGCTGGACGGCCGCTCGGTGGCGCTCGCCAGCAGGTAGTCGCGGTTGAGCCGCGCGATGTTCTCGACCGAGATCGCCTTGGGGCAGGCAGCCTCGCACTCGTAGATGTTGCCGCAGTTGCCGAACCCCTCGGCGTCCATCTGCGCCACCATCGCGAGCACGCGACGGCTCCGCTCGGGCTTGCCCTGTGGCAGGAGACCGAGGTGGGAGACCTTCGCGCCGACGAACAACATCGCAGCCGCGTTCGGACAGGCCGCCACACAGGCGCCGCAACCGATGCACGCCGCGGCGTCCATCGAGAGGTCGGCATCCTGCTTGGCCGCCGGCAGCGAGTTGGCGTCGCGCGCCGACCCCGTGTTCACCGAGATGAACCCGCCCTTGGCGATGATGCGATCGAAGGCGCTGCGGTCGACCACGAGGTCCTTGAGCAGCGGGAAGGCCCGCGCGCGGAACGGCTCGATGAAGATCGTGTCGCCGCTCTTGAAGCGCCGCATGTGCAGCTGGCAGGTCGCCGTCTCCCGCTCGGGGCCGTGCGCCTGCCCGTTGATCATCATGCCGCAGCTGCCGCAGATGCCCTCGCGGCAGTCGTGGTCGAAGGCGACGGGATCGCGGCCTTCGAGCGTCAGCTGTTCGTTGAGCACGTCGAGCATCTCGAGGAACGACATGTCGGGCGACACGCCGTGCAACGGATAAGTC
The DNA here is from genome assembly GCA_016795325.1 of Planctomycetota bacterium. Classification (GTDB taxonomy): domain Bacteria; phylum Planctomycetota; class UBA1135; order UBA1135; genus WYBT01. The sequence goes on along the minus strand of JAEUHY010000012.1, from coordinate 358,760 downwards.
TCGAAGCGGCCCTCGGCCTCGCTCGACTCCTGCCGCCAGATGTGCAGCGTGAGGTCCAGCCCGCCTGTTCCGTGGTCGTCGTGTCCGGCGCTCACTTGTAGCTCCTCTGGGTCAGCTTGACTTCCTCGAACGAGAGCGGTTCGGTGTGCAGCGACCAACGCGGTGCACCGCCCGCTTGGGCGTGCTCCCACGCCGCCACGTAGCAGAAATTCTCGTCGTCGCGGCGCGCTTCGCCCTCTTCCGTCTGATACTCCTCGCGGAAGTGGCCGCCGCAGGACTCGCGGCGGTGCAGCGCGTCGATCACCATCAACTCGGCCAGTTCGAAGAAGTCGGCGACGCGGCCGGCGTTCTCGAGCGACATGTTGACGCTCTCGTTCTCGCCCAGGACGCGCACGTCCTGGTGGAACTCGTCGCGCAGCGAGCGGATCTGCCCCAACGCGTGGGTCAGGCCCTTTTCGCTGCGTCCCATGCCGCAGTGGTCCCACATCAGCAGGCCCAACTGGCGGTGGAACTGGTCGACCGTGCGGCGTCCATCCGTCGCGAGCAGCTTCTTGACCCGCGCGCGCACGGCGCCTTCCGCCTCGCGGAAAGCCTCGTGCTCGGTGGTCACCTTGCCCAGTTTGCGCGACGCGAAGTGCGCGCCGATCGTGTAGGGGATCACGAAGTAGCCGTCGGCGAGACCTTGCATCAGGGCGCTCGCGCCCAGACGGTTCGCGCCGTGGTCGGAGAAGTTCGCCTCGCCCAGCACGAACAACCCCGGCACGGTGCTCTCGAGGTTGTAGTCGACCCACACGCCGCCCATCGTGTAGTGAACGGCCGGGTACATGCGCATCGGCACGCGGTACGGATCCTCGTCCGTGATGCGTTCGTACATCTGGAACAGGTTGCCGTAGCGCTCGCGGATCTTGCTTTCGCCGTCGCGCTTGATCGCGTCGCGGAAGTCGAGGAACACGCTCATGCCGTTGCCGCCGACGCCGCGGCCGTCGTCCACCATCTGCTTCGCCGCACGCGAAGCGATGTCGCGCGGCACGAGGTTGCCGAAGCTCGGGTAGCGACGCTCGAGGTAGTAGTCGCGCTCGCCGTCGGGGATCGAGTCCGGCGAACGCTTGTCGCCCTTGTTCTTGGGCACCCACACGCGGCCGTCGTTGCGCAGGCTCTCGCTCATCAGCGTCAGCTTCGACTGGTGCGAGCCGCTGACGGGGATGCAGGTCGGGTGGATCTGCGTGAAGCACGGATTGGCGAACAGCGCGCCGCGCTTGTGCGCGCGCCACGCAGCCGTCACGTTCGACTTCTTCGCGTTCGTCGAGAGGTAGAACACGTTGCCGTAGCCGCCCGTGCACAGCAGCACGGCGTCACCGGCGTACGACTCGATCTCGCCGCTGACGACGTCGCGCGTCACGATGCCGCGCGCGATTCCGTCGACCACGACCAAGTCGAGCATTTCGTGGCGGGCGTGCAACGTCACGCGGCCCAGACCAACCTGGCGCATCAGCGCCTGGTACGCGCCGAGCAGCAGTTGCTGGCCCGTCTGCCCGCGCGCGTAGAACGTGCGGCTGACCTGCGCACCGCCGAACGAACGGTTGTCGAGCAAGCCGCCGTACTCACGCGCGAACGGCACGCCCTGCGCAACGCATTGGTCGATGATGTTGTTCGACACTTGCGCGAGGCGATAGACGTTCGATTCGCGCGCGCGGAAGTCGCCGCCCTTGACCGTGTCGTAGAACAGCCGGCGGATCGAGTCGCCGTCGTTGGGGTAGTTCTTGGCCGCGTTGATCCCGCCTTGCGCCGCGATCGAGTGCGCGCGCCGCGGGCTGTCGTGGATGCAGAACACGCTGACCTGGTAGCCCAGCTCCGCGAGCGACGCCGCGGCGGAGGCGCCGGCGAGACCGGTGCCCACGACCAACGCGTGGAATTTGCGCTTGTTGGCCGGGTTGACGAGCTTGAGGTCGAAGCGGTGTTTGTCCCAGCGTTCCGACATCGGCCCGCTGGGGCACTTCGAATCGAGCTTTGCAGCGCTTGCGCGCGTGAACAGCTCGGAGGCAGTGGTAGGGGTGGAATGCATGGGTGGGGGCCTGGAAGGGACTTTCAGCTCCAGGGCCAGTTGCCCTTGTAGATCAAGCACAGCACCGGGAACGCCGCAAACAGACCCGCGACGACAACCGCCAAACCTGCTCCGGTCTTGCGGATGCAGGCGTCGTAGGCCGGGTGGCGCAGTCCGAGGGTTTGCAGCGCGCTCTGGAACGCGTGCCACAAGTGAACGCCCAAGGCGATCATCGCGATGAAGTAGATGCTCGCGCCCAGCGGCGTGGAAAGACGCGCCACGACAACCTTGGCCAGCGTCGCCGGGTCGGGGTGCGCAAGCAGGCCCTTCATGAGCCGGAAGTCGATCACGTGGATCACCACGAAGATCCCGATGACCACGCCGGTGGCGATCATCGTCACCGAGGCGGCGGAGCGCCCGCCCTTGGGCGCAGCATCCTTGTAGCGCGAGGGCCGCGCGTCGCGATTCTCCATCGCGGCGCGCATCCCAAGACCGATGTGCACCACGAACAACAGCAGGAGGCCGGCTTCCGCGATCCACAGCAGCGGGCCAAGGTCGGCGAGCTTCTGCGCGTAGGCGGCCATGGCGCTGCCGTCCGAATCGACGAACAACGTCAGGTTGCCGGCGAGGTGGACGACCAGGAATCCGATCAGAGACAGGCCCGTAAGGGCCATCAGGAGCTTCTTGCCGATCGAAGAGCGCAAGAAGGTCTGCAGGCGGCTCGTCATCGCGTGTGGCTCCGCGCGTGCGTCGACATGTGTGGGACTCCAGACGGCGTCGCGCAGGAGCGATGCGACGCGGTCGGATAAGTTTCGGGACCGTATCGGAGCGCTCGGGCGCGGGCAATTGTCTTGCGCCGAAATCACGCTCCTGCAAGCCGGCTCTTGTGCGGCTAGCATGCGTGAGCTTGGCCGACCTGACGCGACTTTGGCTGCTGCGCGCTGCGAACGAGGAAGCGCTTCCGTCGACGCCGACCTCCGTTCCGCTGACGGCGCGCTACCGCGTGCATGAGACGACCGACGGCTGGCGGCTCAGCGCCGAAATGGGGGAGCCAAGTCCCCCGCCGGAGTTTCGCGTTGAGGCGGCTGCCTGGCGCGAGGTGCTGTCGCGCCTCGCCGCGCTCCGCCCCGGTGAGCAGCTCGCGGTGTGCGCGCCGACAAGCCTCCTCGAACGCGCCGCGCGCGAGGCGCTCGCCCTGCCCGCGTTCGCGCTCGATGCGGACGCTCGCAACGTCGTGATCGACTGGCCCGCGCGCTCCGCCGCGCACCTGCGCTGCGCCTTCATCGGGCTGGACCTGGACTGGGCGCCGCCGCCGCCGCCCAAGACAGTGGCGCGCTTTCCGGGCGGTCCCGGCGCTGCGGCGACAAGTCGCACGTGAGCCGCCGGGGCGGCAGGCTCCGATGTGACTGAGCAAGCACCGGCGGGCTTGGTCGATCAACGGGCCTTCCGTCGACGCCGCGCCGGGCTCCAAAGACGACAGGGTGCCGCCCGCGGCGCCGAGAGGCCATCTGCGGTGCAACATAACGTACATTATCAGAAGTTGTGAATGGTCCGTTCCGAGGCCGCGGCGCGACCGCCGCCCGGCCTCGAAACTCGGCGTCTCCGGAACACGACCCTTGGCGCATGCGGTGTCGCTCAAGGGTTCGCGCGATCCGTCCGACGAGCGCTGCATGCACACGACAGCCAAGCTGGCCGGGATCTCGCTCGCCCTGTTCACCGTCGCCGCGTGTTCGGCCCAGTTCAGCCAACGCCCTGAGGCCGCCGGCCGCGGCGCTGCGGAATTCGACCTCCAGGTCGCGCGCGCGCCGTTCGAGCAGGTCGACGTCAACTGGAAGCACCGGCTCGACCAACCCTACGTCTACGTCGAAGCGCTGGGCAGCTACACGCAGGTCGGACGCGCGTTGGACGAACTCTTCAGCGCCGTGCGCGCCCAAGGCGTCGAAGCCAGCGGGCCGCCCTTCGTCCTGTACTACGACGACCCCGGCCGCAAGCCGACCAGCGAGTTGCGCCTGCGCGCCTGCATCCCGACCAGCGCCGGCGCCGCCGCGGCGTTGCCGCTCGCGTACGACGTCCTGCCGAGCACCACGGTCGTCTACGCGTACGTAGCCGGTCCGTACCCGGAAGCGCCGCGCGCGTATCCCGCGTTGTTCAGCTACCTCGCGCGCATGAACTGGGTCGAGAACGGCCCGATCCGCGAGGTGTACTACCGCAGCCCGGCTGAGGTGAAGGACTGGAGCGAGCTGGTGTGCGAGATCCAGTTGCCGGCGGGCATGACGCGCTGAGAACGCCTCGGAGCGCGCATCGCAGCGCGTCGAGCAGGCTTCGAAGTCAGGGCGCCAGCGCCGCGACTTGCGGCGGGTAGCAGCAGTGCACCTGGGCGAGGCCGCTGTCGTCGACGCTCATCCGCAACCAATCGCCCGGCGCGAGCAGTTCGGCCAAGCCGCGCTCGAGTCGAACCTCGAGTTCGTCGCCGCGGCGGTCGCGCACCCGCGCCGCGCCGCCTTCGAGCGTCAGCAGCTGGTAGAGCGCGCCGCGCTCGGGATCGCTCGCTGCGCCCGCGCGCCGCGCGTTGGCCTCGATCACACGCGGGAGCAGCAGCTCCAGTCCGGCGATGTGTTCGCGGTACGCGTCGCCGAGCGCGATGTCCTGGGTCTCCTGCGTCCAGTCGCAGAAACGCTGCAGCGCGCTCAGAAGCGCGCGCGCTTCTGCAGCGCTGCTCAACGCGCCACGCTCGGGCAGCCACAGCGCCGTGAACAGCAGCAGTTCGTGGGCGCCGAGGTTCTCGAACACGCCGATGTTCTCGCCGAACTCTGCAAACTTCGCGAGCGGCGCCGCGGCCCGCGCCGCATCGGGTCCCTGCTCGCGCTCGGTCTCCCAGACGTACTCTTGAACCATCGCCGCCACCACTCCGGGGAAATCCGGGGCGGGCGCGCCGTCGATCGCATCAGGATCGATCTCTTCGCTCTCCAACTCGAGGTCGCGTTCCAACTCGCGGAACAACTCCTCGAGATCGCGCCCCGCTTCGCGCCCGCGATCGAAGGCCTCCATCGCGGCGCGCACGTCCCCGCGCACCGCATCCTTGCGTTGCGGCGCGGCGCTCGACGCGGCGCGCGGGCTCGGGTTCGCGAGCGCCGGCCAAGCCTCCAGCAGCAGCCGTCGCGCTTGCTCGAGATCGACGTGCGTCTCGAAGGCCAGCTTCTCGAGCACGACCGCCAAGCCGTCGCGGACTCCGTGCACCCAGCGTCCAGGCTCGTACGGCGTCGCCGCCAACTCCTGGAACAACGTTTCGATCTCGACTGCGCCCAACCCAGCGCGCGCGAAGAACTCTCGAGCGCGCGTGAGCGGTTCGGCGTTCGCGAACCCGCCGCCGCCCCAGAACATGACCTCGAGCTCGAGCTGGGAAAGGCGCAGCACGCCGCGGCGGCCCAGACGCAAATTCTCGACGTCGCGTTGCAGCGCCTCACGCAGTCGCGCGTTGCGGAACACCCCCGCCGCCGGCGACACGGAGTAAAGCGATTCCCCCACCGCAAACAGGCGCCCCACGATGAGGTCCCCGGGCGCCAACTCGCGCGAGGCTTCGGGTTCGTGCAGCGGATACTCGCCGCCGGCGCCGAGGTCGCGCACCCAGGCGCCTTCGCCGGCGTTCACGGAGGTCACTTCGAACACGCCGCAACGCGAGCTCAGCAGCGCCTGCAGCGCGCGCTCCTCGAGTTCGGGCGCGTCGAGTTCGGCGAGATGGTGCAGCGCCCACTCCGCCGGCGCGCCGCCCAGCGCGTCGCTGGGGCGCTCGAGCAGGAACCACTCGGCATGGCGGCGCGCCATGCGCCGCGCTTCGTCTGCGTCCGCGGTGCGCGGCGCCGCGCTGGCGAACTGCAGTGCGCTTTCGCTGTACTCGCGCTCGACACCGCCCTGCGATGCGAGGGCCTTGCGCAGACCGTCCAGGGCGGACTCGACGTCGATCGGTTCGAAGCTCATGCGGCGCGAGATTCTAGGCGCGCGCGCACCTGCCGCCCCCACTCTAAAAACCCGCGTTCAGCGAGCGCGCACCCCGCGAAACCAAGCGGCGCGCGCCGCCAACGCCGGCGCGAGCGCCTCGTTGAGCGTGCTCTCCCGCAGCGCGCAGGACGCGCACGCGCCGTGCAAGCGCACCTCGACGACGCCGAGCTCGTCGACGCCGACGAGTTCGATGCGCCCGCCGTCAGCCGCGACCAGCGGCTGCAATTGGGCCAGCACCGCGCCCACATCGGCCAGGCGCTGCGGGTCCCCGTACGGCGCCGAACTCTCCGGCGTGCTCCACAGGCGCGAGAGCCATTCCAGCATGGGATGTTCCGCGCGCTTCAGCTGCGAAACCAGCTGGCGGGCAACAGCACGGACCACGCATCACTCTGGCGTTCGAAGACTGCGCGACCACCGAGTTCCTCGCGCACGAGTTCGAAGGCGCCCTGCGCGCCCTCGGCGCCGGCCGAGCCGCACAGCGCGAAATGGGCGCCGCGGCGCGCACCGAGCAGCTCGAGCACTTGGCGCTCCTTCGCCAAACCGGCTGCGATGACGACCTGCGCGAGGCCGAGGCACAACGCGCTGTCGCCAGGCCCGTCCGCCGCCGGATCGAGTTGCGGCAGCTCGGCGCGCGCGAAGCGGCAGACGCCGCCGTGGCGCGCCAGCGCTGAAGCCGCGAGGGAAACGGTCGCACGCAGGCCTTCGCTCCAACGCCGTTCGAGCAGCAAATCGACTCCGAGTCCCGCCGCAGCGAGGCCCATCAGCCAGCCCTGTTCCCGCGCGCGTTCGGAGGCCCAGGCCAAATCCTCGCCCGCGGCGCCGAGCAGCGAACGCTCGTCGAGGTCGAGCAGCGCGCGCACGCCCACGATGCGCTGCGTGGTGTTGCCGATGTCGTGCAGCAGCGCCGGCAGAAGCTCGCGCATCAAAGCCGCGCGAGCTGCAGCGTGCGCGTTCGTGTTCATCGCTGGATGCGCGCGGCGCGTGCGCCGCGATCGGGTGCCGAGGAAGGGAATCGAACCCTTACTCCCTTGCGGGAAATGGATTTTGAATCCATCGCGTCTGCCAGTTCCGCCACCCCGGCCCGGAGTTCGAGCGAGAAATGATGCCGCGCGAGCCTTGCGCTGTCCACCTCGCCGACGAGCGGACCGTTGGAACGGAGCAGCCCCAGCGCGCGGCGGCCGCTCAGGCCCGCGCAGCGAACACGCCGTCGAGTCCGAGCCCGACCCCGCTGCAGCGTGCGCAGTGCAACGCCGCAAGCACGATCCCGGGACCGAAGGCCTCCGGTCCGTTCATCTCATGGCGCAACACGAACAGCTCGCCCGCGCTCGCGAAATGGGCTTCCTGGCGCGCGTACACGCCGGGAAGTCGCAGGGCGTGGATGGCGATGCCGTCGCGAACATCTCCGCGCGCCGCCGCCGACGGCTGGGCGCCGAACGGCGCCGCGCCGGACTCGGCGCGCGCTCGCGCGATGCGTCGCGCGCACTCCAGCGCGGTGCCCGAAGGTGCATCCGCCTTGCGCGGGTGGTGCGCCTCGAGCAGTTCGACCTGCTCGAAGTGCGCCGCCGCGAGTTCGGCCGCGCGCAGGAGCAACCATGCGCCGACGCTGAAGTTCGGCACGACCAGCCCACCCAGTTGGCGCTCGCGCGCGAGGCGATCCAACTCCCCCACCTCGTCGACGCTCACGCCGCTGGTCGCGATCAGCGGTCGAACGCCCGCGGCGAGGATCTGCCGGCCGTGTTCGAAGCCCAGACCTGCGCGCGTCGCTTCGAAGGCGATCTGCGCGCCGCTGGCGCGGAGTTCGTCGGGCCAGCGCTCACCGCGTTCATAGCGCGCCACGAGGCGCCAGCGCGGATCGCCTTCGAACACACGGCACGCGAACTGCCCGAGCCGACCGGCGGCCCCGACGACCGCCACCGCGATCGGCGCCGGGTTCATCGAGGCGAACGCGTGGCCGCCGAAAGGATGCGCAGGCACAACTGCGCGTAATCGATGCCGTCCACGGCCGCCTCCTGCGGCAGGAGCGAGCGTTCGGTCAGTCCGGGCAGCGTGTTGACTTCGAGCAGCACGGGCTCGCCGAACCCAGGGCCCAGCCGCGGCACGATGAAGTCCGCGCGCGAATAGCCGGAGCAACCGGCCAGACGGTGGATCCGTGCGGCGAGCGAGCGCACGCGGCCCAGCGTGCGAGCATCGACGCTGACGGGCGGACAGACCTCGCGCGCGCCCTCCGCCGAGTACTTCTGCTCGTAGTCGAAGAAGCGGCCGTCGCGCGGTTGGATCTCGATCGGAGTGAGCGCGCGAAGCTCGCCCTGTTCGTCCTCGAGCACGCCGCACGAGAGTTCGACACCGACGACGCGGGCTTCGACGAGCGCGTCGTCGCCGCTGGCGAGCACACGCTCGATGGCGCCCTCGAGGCCGGCGAGATCGTGAACCACTCCGGTGTCGACCGACGAACCGCCGCAGCGCGGCTTGACCACCCAGCCCGAGCGGGAGATCGAGACCAGGCGCGCGCGTTCGACGAGGCGTTGCTCGCGCCAGCGACCCGCATCGACGCAGGCCCCCGGCGCGACGCGCAGCCCGTGCTCGCGCGCCAGCCCGCGCAGCGCGAGCTTGTCCATGCACAGCGCGGAAGCGCGCACGCCGGAGCCGGTGTGGCGTCGGCCGGCGCTGGCCAGCAGCCCCTGAACCGTGCCGTCCTCCCCGGCGCCTCCGTGCAGGCACAGGAAGAACACGTCGACCTCGCCGAGGCGCTCGATCGCGCGCGGTGCGTCGAGCGCTTCGCCGCCCACGAGCCAGCGGCCGTCGCGCTCGATTTCCACGGCTCGCACCTCGGACACACGCAGCGTCGCGGACTCAGCGGGTGGCTGCTCGAGCGCGGCGCGCACGCCGCGTCCCGTCGCGAGCGAGACCTCGCGCTCGCCGGACGCCCCGCCGCTGAGCAACACGACGCGACAGCCGCTGGCCACGGCGGTGGAAGCGACCTCCCCGAACTCGATTTGACGCAACTCGCTCATCGATACAAGTGCCCGCCCTTGGCGCTCTGCGGCCGCGCGTGCTCGCGCCGCGCGACGAAGGCCGCTTCGTCGTCGGCGAACAGGGGATCGATCTCCACCAGCGGCAAGCCGTCGTTCGCACGCGGCGCCGCCGGCAGTCCCGCCGCTTCGATCCAGCGTGCGTGCAGGCGGCGCAGGTCGGCGCGGGTGCTCTCGGGCGAGTCTTCGCCGCTCGCGTTCTTGACCGGGCTGAACTCGCGCGCGCGCTCGACTTCGAGCACCACGCTGCGCGGAGAACGGGCCAGCGCGTCGAACACGAACGTCTCGAACTTCGCGCCTTGTTTGGTCACGAGCTGGCCGCCTTCCCAGACGCTCATCGACTTGCGCGCCACGTGCCAGGGCAAACGCAGTCCGGCGCCCGCCAGATCGCGCACGAAGTCCACGTCGATCACGTGCAAGGCGATGTTGCCGGCGCGGAAACGCAGGCGGCCCTGCTCGTCGCGCACTTCGCGCAGCTCCGGCGCGAGGTCGGAGTACTCGATGCAGCCGAAGCGGCCGTCGATCATCCCGATCACGCCCACCTTTTCGGCGGCGTCGCGCTTGGACACGACCTTGCTGGACATGCGCGCGCCCTCGAGCTCATGCAAACCCAGGAACAGCGGATCGGCGAGCGATGCCAGCGGGTTGTCGACCTGGAAGTACGAGAGGCGGCGAACTCCGCGACGTTCGGCGTCCGCCAAGGCCCCGGAGTCGGCAAACGCGGACAGCGTGCCTCCGTGACCGTTGGGCGCCAGGAACACCTCACCTGGCCCAGAACGCAAGACGCGGCCCTCGAAGTCGAGCGCGGGCGCCATGGCCTGGCTGAAGAAGAACACGTCGCGCGGCGCCAGACCGAAGTAGCCGTGCTGCTCGAAGAAGTTCCTCGTCGCCGCGTCGTTCGCGCGTGAGGTCATCACGTACCAGGGGAGCTCCACCCCGAAACGGCGGCGCGCCGCGAGGATGCGCCGCGCGAACAGTTCGAAGAGCGGCGCGTCGCTCAGTGGGCCGATCGGGAACGCGCCCTTGGGGCCGTCGTAGCCCAGGCGCGAGGCCTGGCCACCTGCGACGACGAGGAAGCCCACTTCGCCTCGCGCGAGCTGCGCTTGCCCGAGTTCGATCGCGGTCTTCGCCCGGCGCTGCTCGGACGGGTCTCGCTCGAGCGGGAACAGCGGGGCCGGAGCGAGTTGGGCCGCCGCGGTGCTGGAGGTGTCGCGCAGGAGCGCGGCGTGGACGCGCACCAGCTCGAAATCGATGCCTTCAAGCTCGTCGAGGAAAGCCTCACGCCGCGCGGGCGCGAGGCTGGCGAAGTCCTCGAACAGATGCGCTTGGCCAGCCTGCGCGCAGCGTTCGCGCAGCCGGGACTCGCGGGCGTCCACGGCCAAAGGGCTTCAGCGCTTGGCGCCCGATCCCGCGGGCTGTTCGGACAGCGCCTCGAGGATCTCGCGGTTCATGTTGAGCATCGCTTCCAGGCGCAACTCGAGCCGCATCTGGCGCTCCACGAGCTTCTCCACCACCGGCGGCAGGATCGCTTCGCGCACGTAGTTGTTGATCATGTTGATGATCTCGGCGCGGTTGGCGTCGGGCAGCTTGTGGAAGTGGTAGTGGTACTTCTGCTGCAGCACGTCCTCCGTCACGTGCAAGCACTGCTTGGTCAGGTCCGTGACGCTGCCCTTGTCGTGCTCGCGGTGAAAAACGTCGACCTTGTAGCGATGGAGGATTTCCTGGAATTTCTTCTGCACTGGTTGGCTCCGCGCCGGGTGGTGCTGTGGAGAGGAGGAGGTGACGTGATCGACCGCGACCGCGGCCAGCCTTCAGTCGATCTGTCCGATGCAGATCGAGACGTTGTGGCCGCCGAAGCCCAGGGAGTTCGAGAGCGCGTTGCGGATGCGCATCTGGCGCGCCGCACCGGGGATGTAGTCCAGATCGCAGTCCGGATCCGGGGTCGTGTAGTTGCGCGTGGGGTGCGCGACACCGCGGTGGACGGAGAGCGCGGTGACGACGAGTTCCACCGCCGCAGAGGCGCCGAGCAGGTGGCCGATCATCGACTTGGTCGAGGAGACCGCAACCTTGCGCGCGTGGTCACCGAGCACCAGCTTGATCGCCCGCGTCTCGATGGCGTCGTTGTACGGAGTGCTGGTTCCGTGCGCATTGATGTAGTCGACCGTGGACGCATCGACGCGCGCGTGGCGCAGCGCCTCGCGCAGCGCGCGCGCAGGTCCGCGGCCCGATTCCTCCGGCGCGGTGATGTGGTGGGCGTCGTCCGTCGAGCCGTAACCCTTCACCTCGGCGTAGATGCGGGCGCCGCGCCGACGGGCGTGCTCGAGTTCCTCGAAGACGAGGATTCCGCACCCTTCCCCCATCACGAAGCCGTCGCGATCCTTGTCGAACGGTCGCGACGCGGCAGCCGGGTCGTCGTTGCGCGTCGAGAGCGCCTTCATGTTGGCGAAGCCCGCGAGCGACATCGGGGTGGTGGCGCTCTCCGAACCGCCGGTCACGACGATGTCGGCGTCATCCCACTGGATCGCGCGCCAAGCCATGCCGATCGCGTGTCCCGCGGACGCGCACGCGCTCGAGGTCGTGAAGCACGTGCCCTGCAGCCCGTGGCGGATGGCGACCTGGCCGCTGACGGCGTTCGCCATGATCTTCGGCACGAAGTGCGGACTGACGCGCCGCGGGCCGCGCTCGATCAGGCCGACGTGCTGCTCCTCGATGCCGGTGATGCCGCCGATACCCGTACCGATGATGCAACCGATGCGCTCGCGCGCTTCCTCCGGCAGGCTGGCCGGCTGAAGGCCGGCGTCCTTGAAGGCCTCGTCGGCTGCGACCAACGCCCACATCGTGAACGGATCGAGCTTGCGCAGGTCCGGCCCCTGGAAGTGCGTCAGCGGATCGAGCTTGACCTCCGCCGCAAATTTCACCGGATGGTCGGAGACGTCGAAGCGCGTGATGGGCCCCACGCCGCTCTCGCCGCGCAGAAGCCTGGCCCACATCGTTTCAACGTCGTTCCCAAGCGCGTTGATCGCGCCCAATCCAGTGATGACTACCCGTCGCATCTGGCTCCACCTGCGCCCGTGCGGGGCGACTGGGACAATGGTCGATTGCAGCTCGGGCCTATGGCGGGGCTCGAGTTCCTGCGCCTCGCCGACTTTGGGCGGGGCCTCAGCTCTTGGATTGGATGTAGTCGACCGCGTTTCCGACGGTCTGGATCTTCTCGGCGTCTTCGTCGGGGATCGAGATCTCGAACTCGTCCTCGAACTCCATGACCAGCTCGACGGTGTCGAGCGAGTCCGCGCCGAGGTCGTTGATGAACGAGGTCTCGCGCGTGACCTTCTCTTCGGGCACAGACATCTGGTTGCAGACGATCTTGCGGACGCGGTCTTCGATGGTGCCAGTGCTCACCTGGTTAGTCTCCGTGGGATGTGGGGTTGAAAGGGGTCAGGGGGGTGCGCCCGCGCAGCCAGGCGACGCGCGCCTGCTGTCCGTGGCCGGTTGCGCCGCTCCGCAAGGATTGCGGGTCAGCGAGGATTGTGGTTCAGAGCGACAGGCCGCCGTCGACGACCAGCACCTGGCCGGTGATGTAGGCGCCGCCCGGGCCAGCGAGATACTCGACGGCCTGCGCGACGTCGTCAGCGGCGCCGGTGCGTCCGAGCGGAATCGCCGCCACCAGCGTTTCCTTCGCCTTGGCGTCGATCGCGGCGGTCATGTCGGTGTCGATGTAGCCGGGCGCCACGGCATTGCAGCACACGTTCCGCGAAGCGAGTTCCTTGGCGACGGAGCGGGTCAGCCCGATCAGGCCGGCCTTGCTGGCGGCGTAGTTGGACTGTCCGGCGTTGCCGGTGAGGCCGACGACGGAGGCGATGTTGATGATGCGCCCGCGTGACTTCATGAGCGGCCGGGCGGAGGCGCGGATGAAGTTCCAGGCGCCCTTGAGGTTGGTGTCGACCACCGCGTCGAACTCCTCCTCGCTCATGCGCAGGAGCAGCTGGTCGCGGGTGATTCCGGCGTTGTTCACGAGGATGTCCAAGCCGCCGAGCTCGGTCTGGACCTGCTGGACGAGTTCGGCGACGGCAGCGGTCTTGGAAACGTCGACCCCGTAGGCGGCGGCGCGCGCACCGGAGGCGGCGCCGGCCTGCGCGCAGGCATCGGCGGACTCCCGGGCGCGCTCGGCGCTGGTGGCCACGCAGGCGACCGTCGCTCCACGCGCGGCGAGTCGCAGGGCGATGGCCCGACCGATGCCACGGGACGCGCCGGTCACCACGGCCACTTTGCCGCGCAGGGGATGCTCGATTTCAGTCACGTGAGGTTGCTGCTTCTCGGGGGATTCGACCGCGGGAGTCTGCGCTTTGCAAGGGGCCGCATGGCGCAGCGAGGCGTCCGCGACGCCCAGCGCTGCAGCGCGTGAGCGCCCTCAATGCGCGGGCGCTGCTGCGAGATCTCCTGGCGTAGCGGCCGAGCGCACGCTCGCGCTCTCGTCGATCTTGGAGAGCAGACCCGCGAGCACTTTGCCCGGGCCAGGCTCGAGGAACTCCTTCACGCCGCGCGCCAACGCCCAGCGCATGCTGTCCTCCCACAGGACGGGCGCGCACACCTGCGCAGCGAGCCGTTCCTTGACCTGCGCGCCATCGGTCACGGGACGGGCGTCCACGTTGGAGATCACGGGGAAACGCGGCGTGCGAACGTCGACGCGCTGGAGCGCGGCTGCGAGTTCGTCCGCCGCGGGACGCATGCACTCCGAATGGAACGCGCCTGCGACGACGAGCCTGCGGGTGCGCCGCACGCCGTGGTCCTTGGCCGCAGTGTCGACGGCGTCCAGGGCCGCCAACTCTCCGCTGACGATCACCTGTCCGGGCGCGTTGAGGTTGGCCACCGAGCAGATTCCGAGCTTCGAACCGACTTCGGCGAGGGCGCGCGCCTGGTCGAGCGTGGCGCCCATCAAGCTGGTCATGCCGCTCGGCCGCAGTTCGCTCGCCCGCTGCATCGCTGCGCCCCGCAGACGGACCAGACGCACCGCGTCTTCGAACTCGAGCGCGCCCGCCCACCACAGCGCGGTGTACTCGCCCAGCGAGAGCCCCGCGGTGAGCGGAGTGGAGCCGCGCTCGAGACCGCGCTGCTCGAGCACCTTCATGATCGCGGCCGAGGTCACGAAGATCGCCGGTTGCGCGATGTCGGTGCGATGCACCGCCTCGCCGCCCGTCCAGCAGACCTCTTCGAGCGAAAAACCCAGGACGCGGCTCGCGGCGGCGAAGGTCTCGCGCGCCGGCGTGAAGGCCTCGCACCAGTCGCGTCCCATGCCCTCGAACTGGGCGCCTTGCCCAGGGAACAAAACAGCGTGATTCACCGCATGCCTCCGTGAACGACCGTGCGAACGACTCTGACCGAGGCGTGCATCACCAACGGATGAGCGTCCCGCCCCAGGTCAACCCGGCGCCGAAAGCGACGAACACCACCAGCTTGCCCGGTTGCAGGCGCCCCTGCTCGATCGCTTCGTGCAGCGCCATCGGAACCGTCGCCGCCGACGTGTTGCCGTACTTGTCGATGTTGACGAACACACGGTCCATCGACCATCCCACGCGCTCGATCGCGGCCTCGATGATGCGGGCGTTCACCTGGTGAGGAACGACGACGCAGACATCGGCAGGATCGAAGCCTTCGACCATCTCGAGGATCAGGTCGGCCATCTTGGTCACGGCGAAGCGGAACACCTCGCGACCGCGCAAGCGGATGAAGTGCTCACCCTTCGCAAGGCTCTCAGCGGTGGGCGGAATCTTCGCGCCGCCGCCGCGCATGTGGATCAAGTCGTAGCCCGAGCCGTCGGCGCCCAGTGTCGAGCGCAGAATTTCGCCGCGTCCGGTCTCGGAGTGCGGCCGCAGGACCGCCGCGCCCGCGCCGTCACCGAACAGAATGCACGAAGCCCGATCCGACATGTCGAGGAAGCGCGACAGCGACTCGGCCCCGAGGACGAGCACATTGCGCGCGCGCCCGGCCGCGATGAAGGCCTCGCCGGTGTGCAATGCGGTCAGGAACCCGGTGCAGGCCGCGTTGACGTCAAACGCTCCAGCTCGGGTCGCGCCGAGGCCGCTCTGAACCAGCGTCGCGCACGCGGGCAGCAGGTAGTCCGGCGTGAGCGTCCCGACGACGACCAGATCCAGTTCCTCCGCGCGCAGCCCGGAGTTCTCCAGGGCCTGCCTTCCGGCGGCGATGCACAGATCGCTGGTGGCCTGTTCCGGCGCCACGAAGCGCCGTTCGCGGATCCCTGTGCGTTGGACGATCCACTCGTCCGAGGTGTCGACCAACTTTTCGAAGTCGTGATTGGTCATCACGCGCGGGGCCGCGCAGATGCCAGTTCCAGCGATGCCGACCGCGACGCGTGATGCCATGGAGAGTGGCTTGGGTGCTCTTGGAGAGGGTGTGCGCCGCCCCGCGCAGGGAGCGCGGAGGGCGCGAGCCGGGCAGGCCGGAGTCTACTGTTCGCGGGCTGCGGCCCCAGGCCGAATTTTGGCCGCCCGGAACACGCTCAGGCCACGCTCAGGACGCGCGCAGCCCGGAAACGATGTGCTGGTTGACGTTCGCGTCGAGCGCGCGCGCCGCGACGTGGAGTGCATTGGCCACCGCGTTGGCGTCCGAGCGGCCGTGGCCCTTCACCACGATGCCGTTCACGCCCAGGAGCAGGGCGCCGCCGTACTCCGCGTAGTCGATCTGGCGACGCACCTTGCCGAGCGCGTCCTGCGTCCACTCGACGTTGTGCGCCTTCAGCTCCTTGAGCAGCAGGTGCAGCATGAAGCCCGAGAACCCCTCGAGGAGCTTGAGCACGACGTTGCCGGTGAAGCCGTCCGTCACCACGACGTCGGCGGCGGAATGGAAGATGTCGTTGCCTTCGACATTGCCGACAAAGTGCAACCGCTCAGCCTGGGCGGCCAGCAACTGGTGGGCTTCCTTGAGCAGGTCCGTGCCCTTGGTCGGCTCGCTGCCGATGTTGAGCAGTCCCACTCGGGGCGCCTCGACCCCGAGCGCGCCGCGCGCGTAGACCGCGCCCATCTCGGCGAACTGAACCAGGTCCTGCGCCTTCGCGGCGGCGTTTGCGCCCATGTCGAGCAGAGTGACCGGCCTGCCGGTGAGGCTCAACGTAACCGCAATCGCCGGGCGCCGAACGCCCTCGAGCGTCCCCAGGCCGAGCGTGCACGCGCCCACCACAGCGCCGGTGTTGCCCATGCTGACCACGGCGGCGGCGAGTTGACGCTTGACGGCTCCGACGCAAACGGAAATCGACGAGTCGGGCTTGGCGCGCAGCGCCGCCGCCGGCGACTCGCTCATGCCCACCACCTCGGAGGCGTGCTGGATCGCGAAACCGTCGCCGCCCAGCTGGCTCGCGCCACCGAGCGCGTCGAGTCGCGACCGGATGACGCGCTCATCGCCCACGAGAAGAACGCGCCTGGGATCCATCCGGCGCGGGCCGTCCTGCGTGCACAACGCAAGCGCCCCAGCGAGCGTTGCGTCGGGCGCGAGATCGCCTCCCATGACGTCGAGTGCAATGCGTTGGTCGAGCATGGATCGTTCCGTTCAGGTCTCAGGTCACCACGGCAAAGGATCGGGCCCACAAGTGGGCGGCATGGACCGCCCGCGGCGTCCGAGTGAGTCTCGCCCACCCGAGCCTTTGGAAGGACTGCATGGCCCGGAGGAGCCGGGCTGCGCAACTTCGAGCGCGGACGAATCCAGAGCCCGTGAGCTCAGGGCTGCACGCGCGGAACTCGCCGCGGCGTGCGGAGCTTCGCTCCGCCGAGCGTGCGTCGATCCCAGGCGAAGGCGCTGCGCAGAGCACCACCACGGCAGGCCCCGCGAGCCAGGTGGGTCGACGTCGGGCGCTCACCGGATCGCGTGGACACGCCGCGCGTGTCCAGCTCGCGAGCGAAACGACGCAGGGAACTCGTTCCCGACATTCGTTCGCGACAACGGTGACGCGCTGCAGAGCGCGGGCGAATCGAGGTCCCCGCGGCTCAGAACTCTTCGCGCTGGAGAACTTCCGCCCCGCGCTTGTCCGCGCCCTTGGCGAACCCGTAGTAGCCGCAGTTTTCGCACACGCGGTGCGGGCGCACCGGGGCGCTGCAGCGCGAGCAGTAGTTCGTCGCGAACGCCTTGATGGCATCGTGCGAACGACGGATGCGCGTGCGGTGGTTGGAGTGACGTCGCTTGGGATTCGGCATGGCGCTCTGGGCCCTCCCAGTGGCGCTGGCCGCGGTGGGCTCGCGTGAACGGCGAGCAGCGGCGACAGCGCGGTAGAGGGCTGGGTGGTGCTTAAGGGGGGAAGGACGATACCGGCGTCCCGGTGGAGTGTCAACGCGTGCGAACCACCGTCGCGCGCGCGCGAGCGGCGCGTCGCGGCAGGATCCGCAGGTCTACTGCCCCAGCGCGCGATCGAGCGCCTCGCTCAGCGCAGCGCAAGCCGCCGGAGCGGACGCCGGATTGAGCCCCTGGCCCTGCGCCAGCGTCGGGCGACCGCCGCCGCCGCCACCCAGGTGCTGAGCCGCGAGCTTCGCCAGGTCACCCGCCTTGAGCCCCTTCGACAGCGCAGCGCCCTCGCAGGCGATGAGAAAGGGCACCCGGCCGTCGTCGCGGCCCAGCAGGGCTACGGCGAGGTCCTTGGAGAGCGACTTGACGCGCTCACCGAGTTCGCGGACGGACTCCCCATCGACGTCCCCAAGATCGATGACCCCGGCCAGCACGCCGGCGCGCAACACAAGGCGCGCCTTGACCGTCTCGAACAGGGTGGTGATGTCCGCCTTGTTGGAGGCGGCCTCGCGCTTGCGGGCCTCCTTGAGTTGCGCCTGCAGCTGTTCGATGCGCCCCACGATCTCATCGGGCGCCGTCTTGAGCGCCTGGGCCGCCGCCGACAGCGCGCGACGCTGCCCTTGCAGATGCGCCAGGGCCTCCCCGCCCGTCAACGCTTCGATGCGTCGCACCCCGGCTGCGACCGCACGCTCGGAGAGCACGACGAACGGACCGATGTCGCCGGCGGCGCGCACGTGCGTACCGCCGCACAGTTCCATCGACCAACCTCCGACGTCGAGGACACGAACCTGCGCCTCGTACTTCTCGCCGAACATGGCCACCACACCGCGCGACTTCGCGGCGTCGAGTTCCTCGACCGTCGTCTTCACGGGCGCGTTGTCGTACACGCGTTCGTTGACCATCCGCTCGATGCGTTCGAGCTCTTCGGCGGACAGACCCTTGCCGTGGGAGAAGTCGAAGCGCAACCGATCGGGACCTACGTAACTGCCCTGCTGCGCCACGTGCGCGCCGAGCACTTCCTTGAGCGCGCGGTGCAGGAGGTGCGTGGCGGTGTGGTTGCGCCGCGTGGCGTCCCGCCGCTGCACGTCGACTTCCGCGCTGACTTCGGCGCCGCTCGATTCCGCCCAACTGGCGAAGGGCGCAAGCGCTTTCCCGACGTGGACGATCACAGGCCCGAGTTTGAGCGTTTGCTCCACCTCGAACACGACGGCGCCCTGCGCGCCACGCAGCACGCCGGAATCGCCGATCTGCCCGCCGCTCTCGGCGTAGAACGGCGTTGCATCGAGGACCACGCGGTCCTTTTGTCCGGCGCTGCTGAACGACCGCAACACGCGCGCCTTGGCGCGGACACCGGCCGCGCCGGCTTCGTGGCACAGGGAACGCGTCGCGGGCAAACCGGTCAACTGCTCGGCCGACAGCAGTTGTTTGAACGCCCCTTCGGAACGGCTGGCGGTGCGGTGCTTCTCCTGCGCCGCGTTCCAACCCTCGGCGTCCAGCGACCATCCGCGCTCACGAGCCATCTGCTCGACGAGGTCCTGGGGGAAACCGTACGTCGCGTAGAGGTCGTAGGCGTCGCCACCAGGCAGGCGCTTCGCGCCGCCCGCATCGACCTTCTTGGCGAGTTGATCGAACAGCACCAGTCCACGTTCGAGAGTCACGCCGAACGATTCCTCCTCGCTCTTGATCGCGGTGCGGATGTGCTCCTCGCGCGCGCGCAACTCGGGGAAGGCGCCTCCCAGCACTTCGGCGACCGTCGGCACGACATCGAACAGGAAGGGCTGCTTCATGTTCATGCGCTGGCGACCGAAGCGCGAAGCACGCCGCAGCAGGCGGCGCAGCACGTAGCCGCGGCCTTCGTTCGAGGGCAGCGCACCGTCCGCGATGGCCGTCGAAAGCGCGCGGACGTGGTCCGCGCACACGCGGAACGCGATATCCGCTGCCGGATCCGCGCCGTAGCGCAGACCGGTCAGCTGTTCCATGCGACGGAACAGCGGCTGGAACAGGTCGGTGTCGTAGTTCGAGGCTTTGCCCTGCAGCACGGCGAGCACGCGCTCGAAGCCCATCCCGGTGTCGACGTGCTTGGCCGGCAGTTCGACGAGCTTGCCGTCGTCGCGCCGGTTGAACTGCATGAACACGTTGTTCCACAGCTCCATGAAGCGTTCGTTGCCGGCGTTGACGCCGATGGCGCGGTCGGCGCCGTCGAGCGGATTGCTGCCCGGTCCGCCGCGATCGATGTGGATCTCGGTGCACGGACCACAGGGGCCCGTCTCCCCCATCTCCCAGAAGTTGTCCTTGCGGCCAAAGCGCAGGATGTGGGTCGGATCGATGTCGGTGTGCTCGCGCCAGATGCGCGCGGCCTCGTCGTCCGCCGGCAGCCCGTCGCGCTCGTCACCGGCGAACACGGTCACCCACAGCCGGTGCTTGGGCAGGCCCCATACCCCCGTGAGCAATTCCCACGACCAGCGGATCGCATCCTCCTTGAAGTAATCGCCGAAGGACCAGTTCCCGAGCATCTCGAAGAACGTGTGGTGGTACGTGTCGAGTCCGACCTCTTCGAGGTCGTTGTGTTTGCCCGAGACGCGGATGCACTTCTGAGAGTTGGCGGCGCGTCGGTAGTCGCGCTTGCCGATTCCGAGGAACACGTCCTTGAACTGGTTCATCCCCGCGTTGGTGAACAGCAGCGTCGCGTCGTCGAGCGGCGCCACGGGGCTCGACGGCACGTAGC
This sequence comes from Planctomycetota bacterium, assembly GCA_016795325.1. Taxonomy (GTDB): domain Bacteria; phylum Planctomycetota; class UBA1135; order UBA1135; genus WYBT01. Next base: position 338,686 of record JAEUHY010000012.1, on the reverse strand, counting down.
GGTGCCCGCGCTGCACGAAGTAGTCGATGAACTCCTGGCGCACCTGCGCCGCGGACTTGTGGAGGTTCGAGGTCATGGAAACGTGTGGGTCGTCGGAGACACGGCGCGGCGCGCCAGGACAGTCGAGCCCGGGAGTGTAGCGGGCGGTCCACGACCGCAGGGAGCGCGCTCGAGCGCCCTTCCGCGCGCATCCCGCCGCTAGCCGTACGGCAGCCGCGGTCGGGAGAACCGGCTCGCGGAACGCCCAGGGGCGCGTCGACTCGAGCTCGCGTGCTGCGATCGAACGCGATGCGCTCGACGGTACTCCGGCCGGCCACCGCCATCGCAGTACGGCCCGCGTTGCGTCGGCGCCCGCCGACCGAGCCGCACGGCCCAACACCACCGGGCCGCACGGCCCAACACCCAGCTGCGGCGGAGTGCGTCGGGGCGGATGGCAAGCACAGCAACCCCGGACGCAAGAGAGCTTGAATCAGCTGGCGCATCCGTGGAAGCGAGCTCACATCGCTCGAACCGCGAGGGCGCGCTGAGCAGGCGCCGTTGGATCCCGGGCGCCAGCACTGCCAGCGCCCGGGAAGCTCCAATTCGAGAATCAGGCCTTCGGCTTCGAGCCGATCTTCGGAGCGTTCGCCGCAGCAGCGGAGGAGTTCGAGGACGCCGAGGCGCCCGCCGCGGCGGAGCCCACGGAGGAACTAGCCCCAGAACCAACTCCAGCGCCAACCGGCGATCCAGCCGCCGCACCCGATGCGCGGCCGCCCGGCGCGACTTCGTCGTCGGCGCTCGGCGACTCGGCGCCGAACACCAGTTCCTTGCCGCTCAGTTTGGAGCGCAGAGAGCTTTCGATCTCCTTGGCGAGGCTGGGGTTGTCGACCAGCAGTTGGCGCGCCTTTTCGCGGCCCTGGCCGAGGCGAATTTCGCCTTCCTTCGGATGCTTGAAGGAGAGCCAGGTCCCGGACTTGAGGACCGAGCCGTGGAGCAAGCCCAGATCGAGCAGGTCACCCTCGTAGCTGATGCCGCGGTCGAACATGATGTCGAACTCCACCTTGCGGAACGGCGGCGCGACCTTGTTCTTCACCACCGTCACCTTGGTGCGGCTGCCGACGACCTCTTCGCCGTCCTTGATCTGGCCGATGCGCCGAATGTCCACGCGCACCGACGAGTAGAACTTCAAGGCGCGCCCGCCGGTGGTGGTCTCCGGGCTCCCGAACATCACCCCGATCTTCTCGCGGATCTGGTTGATGAAGATCACCAGCACGTCCGAACGCGAGATGGCCGCCGTCAACTTGCGCAGCGCCTGGCTCATGAGTCGCGCTTGCAGACCGACGAAACTGTCGCCCATCTCGCCTTCGATTTCGGCGCGCGGCACGAGGGCGGCGACGGAGTCGATGACGACCACGTCCACAGCGTTGGAGCGCACGAGCGCTTCGACGATCTCGAGCGCCTGCTCGCCGGTGTCGGGTTGGCTGATCAGCAGGTCTTCCAGGCGCACGCCGAGCTTGCGAGCGTAGGCGGGGTCGAGAGCATGCTCGGCGTCGACGAAGGCGCAGATGCCGCCCTCCTTCTGGGCGTTCGCGATGACGTGCAAGGTCAAGGTCGTCTTGCCCGAGCTCTCAGGCCCGAAGATCTCGACGATGCGGCCCCGCGGAAAACCACGGCCGCCGAGCGCGAGGTCCAGCGAGAACGCGCCCGACGAGAGGCAGCGGATCTCCTGCAGCAGTCCCTTGTCGCCCAGGCGCATGATCGCGCCCTTGCCGTAGGCCTTCTCGATGTCGGCCAGAGCCGCGTCGAGAGCCTTGCTCTTCTGCGGATCGAGGGCGCGGGAGTCGGAGCGCGAATCGGCGCGGTTCGAAGCCGTCTTGGGGGAATCGTTGGCGGGTTCGGAGCGTTGAGAGATGTTGCTCATGGTGGGTGCGGCGGAGGATCGGTGGTTGGGCTGAGGAGCAGCCAAGAGCGTTCTGGGCAAAGGGGCGCGGTAGGCAGATGTTAGGTGCGCATGCTAACGGCCGAGATGGCGAGCGAAAAGCGCCGCGTCGACGATTTCTTGGCGGCCGCTGACACGCCCCGCGGGCCTGTGAGCCCCGAAGTTCCCCCACGCATCGGGGCCCTCGGCGTCGCAGGTGCGTCGCGTCAACTGCTGCTCGGCGGTCGGCATGCGCACCCCACAGACGCGGCAGCGTTCGCCCGGTGGCGCAGATTCCGCGAAATCCTGCGCCGTTCGAGCGCCGCTACAGCGTCACGAACTGCAGCAGTTCGTTGAAGCGTGACTCGACCTGGGCGCGACGGCGCTCGGTGAGCGCTTCGACGCCGAAGCCCTGCACGCAGTACGACGCCGTGACCGTCCCGTACAGCATGGCGCGCCGCAACGTCGGGCCTTCGACACAGTCCGACGCCGCAAGGTAGCCCATGAACCCGCCGGCGAAGCAATCGCCCGCCCCGGTCGGGTCCACCACGGCGTCGACCGGATAGGCGGGCAGCGCGTAGCGCACGTCGTCGCCCACGAGGAACGCACCGTGCTCGCCCTTCTTGAGGATCACGTAGCGCGGCCCGAGCTCACGGACCTTGAGCGCAGCGCGGATCAAGTTGCGCTCGCCGGTGAGCATGCGCGCTTCCTCGTCGTTGAGCACCAGGCCGTCGACGCGCCGCAACACGTCGAGCAACTCGTCGCGGCGGATCTCGATCCACAGGTTCATCGTGTCGGCCACGACGAATTTCGGGCGCACGCACTGTTCGAGCGCGCGCAGCTGAACCTTCGGTTCCGCGTTGGCGAGGAACACGAAGCTCGACTCACGAAACTTCGCCGGCACCTTGGGATCGAAGTGCTCGAACACGTTGAGCTGCGTCTCGAGCGTCGTGCGCGTGTTCCAGTCCGCCTCGTAGCGTCCGGCCCAGCGGAAGCTCTTGCCGCCGGCGACGCGCTCCACCCCGTCGACGTCGACGCCGCGTTCACTCATCAGCGCCAGGTCGCTGGCCGCGAAGTCGCCCCCGACCACTCCGACCAGCCGCACGGGCCCGAAGTTCGCAGCGGCGACGGAGAAGTACACCGCCGAACCGCCCAGGACGTTGTCCTTGCGCGCGAACGGGGTCTCGATGGAGTCGTAGGCCAGGGTTCCAACCACCAGGAGCGACATCGTCGTTGCTCTATCTCTCTCGAACGAAGGGTCAGGGGATCAGGGGGAGGCCGTCCCGCGCGCTTGAAGCTGCGCACGTTCGGCGGCGGAGAGCCTGCCTTCGGGCGTGAGAAGGAACAAGCCGCCGCCGAGGCCGACCGCGACGAGGCACAAGCGCCAAGCGATCGCGCAGGCGAAGCCGAGCGTGAAGCTCCCACCCTGCAACTCGAACAACTGGCCGTAGGCCGTTTCGGTCACGCCCACGCCGCCCGGCGTGAGCGGCACGGCGCTGATCAAGTTGCCGACGGCGCTGACGACGACGTAGTTGGCGACTTCGAGTCCCTGCTCGCCGAAGGAGCGGCCGAGCACGATGAGCGCGCCCATGACGCAGCACTGGTTGAACAGCGAGAAGCCGCTGGCCCAGGCGAGTTCGCGCGGACTGCGGGCTGCGATCACCAGCGCGTCGTCGATCTGTCGCAACGTCGCGGCGAACGGCAAGCGCGCCAAGAGGCGCTCGAACCCGGTGATGCGGCGCAGCGTGGGATTTGCATAGGCGAGCAGCGCAGCGCAACCCACGGCGAGCCCGACCAGAATCGGCGTGCGCGGATACGGAAAGCGCTCGCCGAGCACGAGCACGGCGACGGCGCCGATGGCGACGAGCACCAACACGCCGAGCAGTCGATCGACGAGCACGCTCATCGCGGCCGCGGCGCGGCGCTCGGGATGCCAACGTGCGACCATCACCGCCTTCACCACGTCGCCGCCGGTCAGACCCGGAACGACGATGTTGAAGAAGAAGCCGATGTAGGTGAGCCGCACCGTCGGCCACAGCCGCATCGGACAGCCCGACGCGCGCAGCAAGCGCCACCAGCGCAGCGAGGTGCCGAAGATCCCGACCGTGGCGAGCACGAGCGCGATGCTCAGACCCGTCGGGTCCACATCGCGAAAGGCGCGCGGCATGCCGGGCCGCCAGCTCAGGCGCTCGGAGCGGCTCAGCTGCAGCACGCCGGGCTGATCCGCGCTGGCGCCCTCGCGCAACTCCGCCGGCAGTGCGCCCAACTGCTCCGGCGGATCGAGTCGGAAGCGAATCTGCGGCGCTTTCCAGTCGCCGTCGATCTCGCCCGTCGCGACGGTCGTCCGGCCGTCGAGCGCGTAGGAGAGTTCGTCACGCCACGGCACCATGCGCACGACGAGCACCAGGACAGCTGCGGCGACGAGGAACTTCAGCGCACCCTTCCAAGCGCTGCCGCGCGCGGGCGGCGCGGTCGTGCTCATGGATCGATTTCCTCGTCGGACGGCGGCACGTACGCGGCCCGCACGTAGCCCGCTTCGCGCGCCCAGTCCAGCCAGTCCTCCGAGCGCAGCGACACACGGCCCCGCCCGGTGACGCGCCCCAACGCATCCAGCGCGGCGATGCGCACCGCCCCGTCGGGATGGTCCACGGAAATCTGCCACACCAGCTTGCGCGCGTCGAAGGCCCCCTCCGCCGGCGCCGGCAGCGCCTGCGGCGCCAAGCCAAGGCGCGTCACGCCCTCCATGAGCGCGGCCACACGCTCGGGAGCGTCGCGGCGCGGATCGCATTCCCGCAGGAGCTTCTCGAGCATCGGCGCCCCCCACACGCGCACGCACGAGGTCACGGCCGCGGCCTGCACGACGGCCTTGTTCCAGCCCGGATCCGAGCCCAGGCGTTCGCCCGCATCCGGCGGCGCGTCGGCCAAGGCGCCGAACAGCGCCAAGCTCACACAACGTCGCTCGAGTTGAACGCGCAGCGCGAGCACCGGCTCGAGATCCTTCCCACTCAAGCGACTGCGCTGGAGCAGCGCGCACACGCGCAGCGCGCGGTACGACGCCTCGAGCGGCAACTCGAGCGCGGCCAGTGCGGCGCACGCGTCCGCAAGCGTCCGCGGCGCAGCGCCCTCCGGCGCCGCAGCGGAAGCAGGCGGTTGCACGGCCTGTCCGGCCGCGCGCAACACCGACTGGATCGCGGCGACACTCTGTTCGGTGCTCGCCGGTTCGGCGCCGAGCGGCTGCGGCAAGTCGGTCCAAGGTCCGAGCAACTGGGCGACCCGCCCCAACTCGAGCACCGCACGCTCGCGGGAAAGCGCCCAGGGATCGAAGCGCGCCAAGCGACTGAAGTGCTCGATCTGCAGCGCGCGCTCCCAGGGATCACGCGAGTCGTAGCCGGCCAACTCCTCGAGCGCCGCCATGCACGTCGACAACGGATCCTTGATGCTCTGCGCATCGAAGGTCTGCGTCTTCGCGCCCAATCGACTGAGCGCTCCGGTGATCGCGACGCTGGTCGCGTAGGAGTAATGGCTGACAACTTTCGCCGTGCGTCGGTGCAGGCCGTCCTCGGTGTGCAGCTCGCGCAAGTTGTTGTCGGTCGCGCCGACGAACTGGCACGCGCAGAGCAGCGCGCTCGCGAGCAGACTCCATCCGACCGACGGCGTGGCGAACTTCACGCTTTGCGACCGCTCGCATTGGCCAGCGCGCGCTTGGCCCCGAGGACGACGTTCTCGACGTTGAACCCGCACTCCGCGAGCACCTTGTCACCCGGCGCCGAGGCGCCGTAGCCATCGAGGCCGATCGCCACGCCCGCGTCGCCGATCCAGCGTTCCCAACCGAACGTCGCGCCCGCCTCGATCGAAACGCGCGCACGCACCGCGGCGGGAAGCACGCTCTCGCGGTAGTTCGAGTCCTGCGCCGCGAAGATCGACCAGCAAGGCATCGACACCACGCGCGCGCGCACGCCCTCGCCCGCGAGGCGCTTGTGCGCCGCGAGCGCGAGAGCAACCTCGGAACCCGTGGCGATCAAGAGCACCTGCGGCGCGCCGCCTTCGGCCTCCGCGAGCACGTACGCGCCGCGCGCGACGCCTTCGCGCGCCTTGTTCGCCGAACCCGGCAGCACGTCGAGCTTCTGGCGCGAGAGCACCAACGCCACCGGGGCCGAGTCCGACTCCAAGGCGAGGCGCCAGGCCTGCGCGGTTTCGTTCGCATCCGCGGGCCGCACGACGCGCAGGTTGTGCATGGCGCGCAGGCTGGCGAGGTGTTCGACGGGCTGGTGCGTCGGGCCATCCTCGCCGACGGCGACCGAGTCGTGCGTCCAGACGCAGATGAGCGGCAACTTGCACAACGCCGCCAAACGCACCGCCGGACGCATGTAGTCGGCGAACACGAAGAACGTGGACACGAACGGCCGCACGCCGCCGTGGTAGAGCATGCCGTTGCCGATCGCGCCCATGGCGTGTTCGCGCACGCCGAAGCGCACGTTGCGTCCCGCCGGATGCTCGGGGCCTTGGTTTTGTTCGCCCGCGATCAAGGTCTTGGTCGAGCTCGACAGGTCGGCGTCGCCGCCGCACAGCTCCGGCACGATCGCCGCGAGCGCGTTCTCCGCCTTGCCGCCCGCGTCCCGCGTCGCGACGCCGCCGTTTTCCCAGCGCGGCAACTCGCGCTCGCAGCGCGCAGCGAAGTCCTCGGGCAACTCTCCGGCCATGCGCCGCGCGAACTCTCGCGCGAGGTCCGGATGCGCGCGCGCGTACGACTCGCGCACTTTGTTCCACGCCGCGCGGTGCTCGGCGGCGCGCGCGACGCCGGCGCGGAAATGGGCGGCGGCTTCCGGCGGAACGTGGAAGCTCAGCGCGGGATCCCAGCCGAGCGCGCGTTTGGTGGCCGCGACTTCGTCGGCGCCGAGCGGCGAGCCGTGGGCCTCGTTCGTGCCCTGCCGCGCGGGACTGCCGAAGCCGATCGTGGTGCGCACGATGATCAACGAAGGCTGCGTCGCATCCGCCTTTGCCGCGGCGATAGCGCGGTCGATGCCCGCCAGGTCGGCGTCGCCTCGCTCGACTCGCTGGACCTGCCAGCCATAGGCGCGGAAGCGCGCGGCGACGTCTTCCGTCGAGAACGAGAGCGACGTCGGACCGTCCAGCGTGATGTCGTTCGAGTCGTAGAGCCAGATCAGCTTGCCCAGCTTCTGCTGACCGGCGAACGACGCGGCCTCCGCCGTGACGCCCTCCATCATGCAGCCGTCACCGAGCAGCGCGTAGGTGTAGTGATCGACGAGTTTGTGCCCGGGCTTGTTGAAGCGCGCCGCCAACATGCGCTCGGCCAGCGCCATGCCGACCGAGTTCGCGGCGCCCTGTCCGAGAGGGCCCGTCGTGGCTTCGACGCCGAGCGTTGCGAAGGTCTCGGGGTGACCCGGCGTCCGGCTGTGCCACTGGCGGAAGCTCTTGAGATCGTCGAGCGACAGGGCGTAGCCCGTCGTGTGGAGCAACGAGTACAGCAAGGCGCTGCCGTGGCCGGCGCTGAGCACGAAGCGGTCGCGGTCGGGCCAGCTCGGGTCGCTGGGATCGTGCGCGAGATGGCGCTGCCACAGCGCGAAGGCCATGGGCGCGGCGCCGAGCGGCAAACCGGGGTGGCCGGAATTCGCCTTCTGCACGGCGTCGATCGACAGCGTGCGCAACGTGTTGACGCACAGGAGGTCGAGATCTTGGCTGACGGTCTGCATGCTGGCGCCTCGTGAGGTTTGGCGTGGGAAGCGGGAACGTTCCGTAGATTGGTGTTCGCGGCACAGCGCGGCAAGGGCGCGCTCGCGAACGAGCGCTATCGACGCTCGACGGCCTGGGGCGCACGTCACAACGGCTCGTGTTCGCCGCTCCCACCCGCCCGCGGGAAAGCGCACACCGGGAGCGCACACGCCGAGCGCAGCTGTGCGTCGAACACCCGGCTCGCCTCACCTCGCGGACGGACGCACCGAGCGAGCGCGCATCGCCGCGCGAGGCGGCGACGTGGAAAACACTTCGCGCGCGCCGCGGCCGAGTGGACCGCGGCGCGCGCGAAGGCTGGTGGAGGCGGCGGGAGTCGAACCCGCGTCCCGGAATCCGCTCGCCGAGAGCTTCTACGTGCGTAGCCCGTGGTTTTCGTCATCGCAGGGCCGCCCACGGACCGGCTGCCCTGCGACCACCGTCGATTGTTTCTCGCAGATTCGGCGCGTCGGAGAGCCTCTTCTGCCAGCCCGCTGTGGCGTCCTTCCGCAGTCGCGGGCGGCCCGCGGAGGACGGCTGCCTAGTAATTAGGCGGCGAGAGCAAAGTTGTTGGCATGTGATGCCTTCCCGAGAGGATTAACGGGGTGGACTCGAGATCCCCAGCACGCCACCCAAGGCAGTCGCAAACCGGTCGAAACCAGTGCGCCCCCTCGTGTCAGCACCGCGAGTGTAGCCCATGCGGCGCAACATGCGCGACTTACCTGCGGCGCGAGGCCGCGCGCTCGATTTCGCGCCGGTCGGTCTTCTCGCGCTCGCGTTCGCGCTTGTCGTGCAGCTTGCGCCCGCGCGCCAACGCCAACGCGACCTTCACCAGCGCGCCTTTGAAGTACAGGCTCAGCGGCACGATCGTCACACCTTGTTCCTTGACCGCCCGCTCCCACTTGGCGATCTCGCGCTTGTTCACGAGCAACTTGCGGTCGCGCAGCGGTGCGTGGTTGTGGATGTTCCCGAAGGCGTACTCGGGGATGTGGGCGCCGAGGAGCCACAGCTCGCCGCGCCGGACCATCGCGTAGCTCTCCGCGATCGAGGCCTTGCCCTGGCGCAGGCTCTTGACCTCCGTGCCCTGCAGCGCGATGCCGCATTCGAGCGTCTCGAGCAGGTCGAAGTCGTGGCGCGCCTTGCGATTCTCCGCCACCATCCGGCGCTCGTCCTTGCTCTCGCTCATGCACGTCGCCGGGAAGTGCCGGCAGGGCGCGGAGCATAGCCGCTCGGTCGGGAGGCGTCGGAATTTCGCGCGGAACACGTCGCGCCTCGTTGACCGGCGCCACCTCGGCCCGTATCGTCTCCGCCCCATCGCAAGCCCGGGTGGCGGAATTGGCAGACGCGCAAGGTTCAGGTCCTTGTTCCTTTAAACAGGAGTGGGGGTTCGACTCCCCCCTCGGGCACCATGGCCCGCCGGTCGACGGCAGCCATGTCGCGATGGATGGTGCGGCCGCCGGTGGGATCGCAGTGGCGATTCCCCGGCGCGGAGATTCCCGGGCGCAACGATTCCCCGGCGCAACGATTCCCCGGCGCAACGATTCCCCGGCGCGGCGCGCAGCTAGCGGTGAACGGGCCGCGCTGAACGCGCTCGACGGATCGGCCGCCGTGACGGGCCAGCGCTGACCCGGCCTCAGTGCACTGCGTGAGGGCCCAGGTTCGGTCCACGCTTTCGATGGAGGCCCGCGAACTTCGACGGCGCTGGTGACAGGCGCCCGTGATCGACGCAGGTCCTCGGCCCGCGGCGCCCGAGAAGCAATGGGCTCCCGCGCGCGAGCGCCGCACCGCTTCGACCAGAGGCCGACGGCAGCTTAGAGTCGCCGACGTTATGACCGCGCCGGACCAACCGCCCCCGCAGACCCCGCCCACTTCGCCGCCGCCGTCGGGCGGCACTCCGGCGCGCGAGGAACCGAGCGTGTGGCGCTTCACCTTTTGGAGCGCCGTATCGCTCAGCGTGGTGATCACGCTCGGCGTGCTCGTCGCACGCCTGCTGCACGAACTCGGACTCGACTGACTCCGGCGCGCTGGTGCGACAGCTGCGCAGGCGCAGCGGCGCTCAGAACGAGTTGTCGCTCGGGTAGTTCGCGATCACGAACAGCACGAAGGCCGCCGCGAGCAGCGCCGCGACGCCCAACGCGATCCACCCCCACAGCGGCACGCCTGGCAACTCCGCGCGGCGTTCAGCCGCCCTGACTTCCGGGGGCGCGGTAGACGAGGAAGGCGCGGTCACCGAGCTCGCCGGGGAGCTTGTGCTCCCACACCGTGTCGAGCCGGAAGCCCAGCCGCTCGGCCTCGCGTTCTGCGGCGCGTGCTTCGCGCGACCACGAAGGACCCTTCAGCATCACCAGGTCTTTGTGGGAATGGCGCACCTTGCGGAGCATGCGGACGTTCTCGCGCACCGAACTCACCGCGCGCACGAGCACGATGTCGTACTTGTTGCGCGCTAGGTGCTCTTCCACGCGCTCGGCGCTGGCCTTGGCGTTCTTGAGCCCCATGCGCTCGATGCAGCTCTGCACGAAATCGATCCGCTTGCGCGTCGAGTCCACCAGACCGACGCGCGCCTGCGGCTCCGCGAGCGCGACCGCCATCCCAGGGAAACCAGCGCCCGTTCCCATGTCGCACAACGAGCGGCCCGCCAGCGGCAGGAGCCGCGTGGTGCGCCACGAGTCGAGGTAGTGCTTGGCCGCCATCTCGCGCGGATCCACGATCGCGGTCAGGTTCATCACCGCGTTGCCTTCGAGCACCAGCCGCGCGTGCTCGGCGTAACGATCGAGCAGCGCCGGGGTGACTTCCTCTTCGCCTTCGAAGGCCCAGGCCAGCGCGGCGCGCAACTCGTCGACGCTCGCGAGCGGCAGGTTGGCGTACTCGAGCACCGCGTCGGGATCTTCTTCCTTGCGCGGAGGCTTGGGCGCTGGGCCGACGCCGCGCACGTAGCCGCCGGACTGCGAGGCAGGCGCCGCGGCCGAGTTGGGAGCAGCCTGCTCTGCGTCGGGAGCCCCGCCGTCCGCTCCACCTTCGGGGCCGTCGTCGTCCTCGTCGCCGTGCGCGTCGTTGGCTAGCGTCGCAAAACTCATCGTAGGTGGGCGTCGAGGGCCGCCGGTGGCTCGCCCCGCGGCGGATGCGGAGCGGATCCGGGACGGTTTCCCGGACGAGTCCGTGGCGCGCGAGAACGTGGGCGGGCGGGCGGCCAAGCCTGTGCGGCGAGGCGTCGGTAGGTGGCCGGAGGATGGCCGAGAGTTGGCTTGGAGATGGCAGGGCAGCAGGGATTCGAACCCCGAACCTACTGATTTGGAATCAGTCGCTCTAACCGTTAGGAGCTACTGCCCTGCGCGAAGCGAGCGAACAGAGTAGGTCCGTGGCCCACCTCTGGCAAGCGCGGCGCGCGGCTGGGGCGCAGCAGGCTTCAAGCGTGACGCCTCGCTCGGCTACAGTGCTGGCTTGCGCAAACGACGCACACAACACGAAGCCCCGTCGAACGACGAACCGCAAGCCCCCGCCGAGCGGCCGACCGGCGGGCAGCCCATCGAGCCGCGCGTGCGCCCCGCCGAGGACATCCCGCTCTCGAGCCTCGACCAAGACGCGTTGCGCGTGATCTCGCGGCTCCAACGCCAGGGTTTTCAGGCATACCTGGTCGGCGGCTGCGTGCGCGACCTGCTCTTGGGACGTCGCCCCAAGGACTTCGACGTCGCCACCAGCGCGCACCCGCGCCAGGTCAAGCGTTCGTTCGCCAACGGCCGCATCATCGGCAAGCGCTTCAAGCTGGTGCATGTCGCCTACGGCGACCACGTGATCGAGACCGCGACCTTCCGCCGCGCGCCGCCGCCGCGCGAGGAAGAGCCCGACGATCTGCTCATCACCGACGACAACGAGTTCGGCAACGCGGAAGAGGACGCGCTGCGGCGCGACTTCACGATCAACGCGTTGTTCCTCGACCCGACGCGGCGCGAAATCCTCGACTACGTCGGCGGGCTCGACGACCTCGACGCGGGAGTGCTGCGCACGATCGGCGACCCGCGCGTGCGCATGGCCGAGGATCCGGTGCGCATCCTGCGCGCGATCAAGTTCGCCACGCGACTAGGGCTGCGCATCGACGACGACACCTGGGCGGCGATGATCGACACCGCCGACGAACTCGGACGTTCCGCCAAGCCGCGCGTGCTCGAGGAGATCCTGCGCCTGATGCGCTCGGGCGTCGCACTCGGCGCGTTCCGCATGATGCGGGCGTGCGGAGCGTTGCGCGTGCTGCTGCCGCAGATCGACGCACACCTCGGCCAACGCGACGACCCCGATCCCGCCGCGCACGACCGCGCCGACGAGTTCTGGCGCCTGCTCGAAGCGCTCGACGGCGATGTCCACGCCGGCAACAACCCGGCCACCGGCGTGTGCGTCGCTGTTCTGTTCCTGCGCCTGATCGAGCGCGCCGCCGGCGTCGATCCGCGCAACCACGATCAGGCTGGCCCCGAACTGGCGCGCGCGGCTTCCGAGTTGCTCGAGCCGTTCGCGCTGGGCGTGCGGCTCTCGCGGCGCGACACGGGCAAGGCGATCCGCGCAATCCTGCAGCAGCGCCGCTTCACCCAGCCGCTGAGCAAACGTTTCCGCCCGCTGCTGTTCGCGCGCGGCGAGGATTTCCGCGAGTCGCTGGACCTGTTCCGACTCCGCTCGATGGCCTGGGGACAGGGCTGGGACGTGTACGAGTCGTGGGTGCAGCGTTACCAGGAAGCCCAGGGCGCCTCGACGGACGACGTGGAGCGCGAGCGCAAGCGCAAGCGGCGGCGCGGCCGCCGGCGCGGCAAGCGCGCGGAAACCGCGGAACCGCCGGCAGAAGCCTGAGCGCCGAGCTCGGGCGCGGGCTCTCGCAGCTCGCAGGCGATGCCTCGACCGCACTTTCTTTCCGGGGACACGATCTCGTGCGCCGCCAAGTTGAATTCGCACTCGACGCCCGCCGCGCCAAAGGGTGCTAACTTTCTTTTGTCGCCGGCAGCAGCCGGCCAAACTCCTGGAACGCTTCGGCCGTCCGCCGAGTGCTGTTCCTGCGCGGGGAGTGCGGCCGACCGCAGCGTGCGCGAGTGAGTTTCCTTGGTTGACAGAAGTCTTGGGGGCGGCTCCTGCCCCGGGTTGCACTGGAATCGTGTTGCAGTGAACGGGCGGCGCCTCGCCAAGGCGCCGCCCGTTTTTGTTCGTCCGGCGCCATGATGGCCGCCGTGAACTGCATCCCGCGCCCCGCTTTCTGGTTCGCGTTCGCCGTGACGGCGAGCGCCGCGTGCTACGCATCCGCGCCGGCGGCCGCCGCGCAAACGAAGTCTGCGGCGCAGACCGCTCCCGACGACGCAGCCGTGCGCCGCGCCTGGGAGCTGCTCAGCCCCGCGGAGCAGTCCGACGCGCTCGAGGAGTACGAGGCGCGCGCCGAATACGCCGAGGGCTTTCGGCAGTCGCTCGTGCGTTACGCGCTGCGACTCGACGAACGCGACCCGGGCCTGTATCCGCCCGCGGCGCCGATCCCCCACTTCGACCCGCTGCGTCACGCCCCCGGGCAGCCCATCGCGCGCCGCGCGCTCGACCCCGACTCGCGCGAGGCACGCGCCGAGCGCGAGCGCATCCTCGGCAAGTTGCACGCTCGCGCCCAACAACCCGGGTGGATCTACGACTACACGTCGCGGGAGGTCGTGCTGGTTGCGACCGACACGCCCCTCGCGCGTCGTTTCGAGAACGCTCTCGCCGGGATGTTGCCGCGCCAGGACCTCGCCGAAGCGCTGGTCGAGCGCGCGCTCGACGACGGCGCCGAGCAGAAAGCGCTGAGCGCGTTCGCGCACGCCTACACCGACCGTGTCGGCGCACTTTTCCCCGGGATCACGCTGTACGACGCCTGGAGCAGCCGCGCGGATCTCGAGATGCCCGATGTCGACGTGCTCGGCGTCGTGCACGACGTGCTCGACGAGTGGAACAAGTGGAAGGCGCCCGTGCCGGAGTCGCAGCACCGCGTGCTGTACGACAAGGTCGGCTCGATCTTCCAGGGCGCGCGGCGTCACCGCGGATTGCGCGCTGCCTACGCGCGCAGCTACCTGTGCGGCGCGCGCGAACTCGAGCCGCTCTACGCGGTGTGCATCGAACGGCTCAACTTCGCCTGGGAGAGTTGCTCGAGCGACCCGGCGACGCTCGCCAAGACGCTGCCGCGCTCCGCGGACTGGAACGAGCACCTCGCCAAGCTCGAGGAACGCCTGCTGAAGTCGTCGGACGCCCGCGCCAAGGCGCAGGCGCGCTGGGCGACGATCGAGCGCGAAGCGGCGCAGCTGCGCGAGATGTGGGTCGGCATCCTGCGCGAGCGCAAAGCCTTCGAGCGCACCACGCGGCCGGCGGACGACAAGTAGCGCGTCAACCGCCGTCGTACGACTCCGCCTCGGCGGCGTCGAACTGCTCGCAGGGCGGCGCGTCGTCGTCGCGCGAGGCGAGGAAGCCGTGCGGCAGCGAGACGCTCTGCACGCGCCCGCTTTTTCCGCGGTGGGCGCGCAACGCGCTCAGCGGGAAGGCCTCGGCGCGATCGAGCTCGCTCAGCTCGCGCTCCAGTTCGGCGTAGCTGCTCACGACCCGCAGCCGCTCGCGCAGCGGCGAAGAGTTGCGGAAGCCCTTGGTGTACCAGGCGCTCCACTTGCGCATCTGCAGCATGCCCAGCTCGGGCCCGAAGAACTCGCACAGGCGCCGCGCGTGGTCGAGCATCACGTCGATCACCTGCCCCAGATTCGGCGGCGGCGGCGGTTCGCGTCCGGCGAACACCGCGGCCAATTCGCCAAAGAGCCACGGACGGCCGAGGCAGCCGCGTCCGATGATCACGCCGTCGCAGCCGGTGCGGCGCATCATGCGCAGCGCATCGAAGCACTCCCAGATGTCGCCATTGCCCAGCACCGGGATCGACACGCTCGACTTGAGCTCGCCGATCGCATCCCAGTCGGCTTCGCCCGAGTAGAGCTGCGCCGCGGTGCGCGCGTGCAGACCGATCGCGCTCACGCCTTCTTCCTGCGCGACGCGCCCGGCGTCGCGGAACGTGAGCAGCCCGTCGTCGATGCCCTTGCGCACCTTGACCGTCACCGGCTTGCCGCGCGCGTTCGCGACCATGGCGCGCACGATGTTCGCCATCAACCGGCGCTTCACCGGAATCGCCGCACCGCCGCCGTGCGAGGTCACCTTGCGCACCGGACAGCCCAGATTCAGATCGACGTGGTCGACGCCGTCGTCGACCAGGCGCGCCACCATCTCGCCCGCGTCCTTGGGGTCGGAGGTGTACACCTGCACCGAGCGCGGGCTCTCGTCGGGTCGCGAGCTGGCGAGCAGCACCGTGCGCCGGTTGCCGTTCAAGTAGCCGCGCGCCGTGATCATCTCGGACACGTACACGCCCGCGCCCTGCTCGCGGCACAAAGCGCGGAAGGGGTAGTTCGTTACGCCGGCCATCGGCGCGAGCACCACGGGCGGCCACACGGACAAAGCGCCGAGCCGCAACGGCTGGAATTCCCCCGGCGCGGCGACGGGCACGTCGCGCGAGAGCTCCGAACACACGCGCTGCGGCGCGCTGCCAGCGGAAGCGTCGCTCATCGCTACGTGTCAGCGCTTCGCGCCCGGCGTTTCGCCGCGCGCCTCGGCCGCCGCGGTCGCGCGCACCTTGGCGAGCACATCCGCCGGCAGTTCCAAGCCCGCGCCGCCGTGCGTGTCGAACTCCACGAGCGAAGTCTGCGTCTGGGTGGCGCCGAGTTGCTGCACGAGCACCTTGACGGCTCCGGCCTCGTTCAGCTGGCACAAGCGCACCCCGGTCGGCGTGCGGAAGCCGTGGTCGCCGTGTTCGTTCACCGCCATGTCCCAGCGCACGACCTCGAGCTCGAGCCCTTCGTGGAAGCGGATCACCGGGAAGCCGCCAGGCTTGCGCGTGACGGCGAGCAGCATCGGCGTGGTGACGCTGTCGCAGTCGATCGCAACCACGTCCTCCTGCGCAGCTTTGAGGTCGACGAATCCGCCGTCGAAGCGCCGCTCCACGCGCCACTGGTCCCCCGCCTTGAGTCCCTTGACGAGCAGTTCGCGACCCTGCGCCACGGCGCGGACTTCGAAGCTGTCGAACTGTCCACGGCGCACACGCTGGCGTGAATGCACGATCAACTCGGGCTGGCTGACGCCCGGCGGCGTGCGGCGCGTGCTGCAGAACGTGAGTGTGTCGTCGAGCTCACGCACCACGGCAAAACGCTCCGCCGCCAGCCGACCGGCGGTCGAGAGCGTCTCGCACTTGCCGCTGATCAGCACCTGGCCCTCGGGCAGCGCCGGCTTGGGCGCATCGAGCGGCGCGTCGACCAACTTGCGCGCCGCCTCGACCCAACCGGACAGCTCGCCGCGCAACGCATCGAGCCGCGCGCGGTCGAGCACGGCGCCGCGCCGCACGACGCCCACGATCTCGCGCATGGCGGCCACGCTCTGCGTCGGATCGGCGCTGAGCAGCACCAAATCCGCGCGATTGCCCGCTTCGATCACGCCGCAGTCCTTGAGGCCGAACGCCAGCGCCGCTTCGCGCGTGCACGCGGCCAGGCAGTCCGCTGCGTTCACGCCGGCGGCCTGCCACTGCGCGAGTTCACGGTGCAGACCTTCGCCGGGCATGAGCCACGGATGCGGAGCGCCGCTGCCGGCGACCAAACGAACTCCGTTCGAGTGCAGGGCGCCGAGCAAGAGCTTCGCCTTCGTCAGCGCGCCCTCGCGCGAGGCGCGCAGGCTCTCGTTCATCTGCTGCTTGCGCACCGCGAGCTCGTTCAACCAATAGCTGGTGTAGTTGGGGCCGAGCCAAGTCAGGTCGCTCGAACCGGGATCGAGCGCGTCGAGATCCTTAGAGAGCGCGCCGAGCGTGGGGATCACGCTCACGCCCGCGGCGGCGACCTCCTTGGCCGCGGCGCGGAGCTCGTCCGCACTCACGCTGTCCCAGGTCTTGCCCGCGGGTAGCAACGAGTCGAGCGTCACCAATCCACGCGGTTTGGCGGCCAGCACGGCGGCGAGGTCGAGCCCCTTGGGGCGCGGACCGAACACGCCCAGCTGGAACTTCGCGCTCTCGACGATCAGGGCGCGCCACAGCTCACCGTCGAGCTGCGCGTGCGTCGCGAAGAACGCGACCTCGATCTCGCGCAGGTGCTCGACCGCCTCGACCACGTCGTTCGCCGTCTTGAGCACCAGCGCGGCGCTCGTGGCCGGCGGCTCGCCATCGAGCAGCAAACCGGCGGTGTGGATCTCAGGTCCCATGCTCGCCATGCGCACGTCGGGGCGCCGCGCTCCGACGAGCCGCGCCGCGTCGTTGCCGTGGTCGCAGATGCTCGACACGCCTGCGAGCGTGTAGAGCCGATCGTGCTCCGTGTCGTGGTACGCGAGTCCGTCGATGTAGCCGGGGACGATGTGCAGCCCACGCACGTCGACGACACGCGCCGCCGCGGGGACGTCCGCGGGCGCGCACACCGCTTGGATGCGTTCGCCGTCGAGGACGATGGCGCGCTCGGCGGGAGCGACGCCGGGTACGAGGGTGTGGACGCGACCGCCGACAAGTGCGACCAGTTCGAGGGCGCACGCGGCGCCGAGCAGCGAAAGCGACATGCGCGCGATGATCGCACGCCGGAGCAAGCGCTTCCACGCGCGGCGCGTACCGAGCGCGCAAGGCGCGCGAGCGTGTGGAACCGCTCGGTGCAGGCGAGCGGCTGCGCACCGTGGCGGTCGTGGCGCCCGCCACCTTCGGCGAGCTTCTGCGTCAGTTCTTCCGCGAGCACCTACGCCGGCCCCCTCCCAGGCTGCGGCACGCGCCGTTCGGCCGGCCGAGGCGGATCTCAGTGTTATGCTCGCCGGGCTATGGATCAGGACTCGAACCGCAAGGGCGCCCCGCGCGCCGACGAGCGCCCGCGCGTGCGCCTGGAATCGGACGAAATCGCACGCGGCCCGTGGGTTTTCGGCCGGCAAGTCGAACTCTCGGGTCCGCCGATCGCGGGCGGCGAGCTGGTGGAGGTCTACGACCGCAGCGAGCGCTTCCTCGGCCACGCGCTGTGCAACGAGGCTTCCGACATCCGCCTGCGCTGGCTCGCTCGCGGCCGCAAGACCGACCTCGATCGCCCGCGCGAGTTCCTCGAGCGGCTGCTGCGCAACGCCGATCGGCTGCGGCGCAAGACGTTGCGGCTGCACGAACGCTCCAACACGTACCGCGTGGCCCACGCCGAAGGCGATGACCTGCCGGGACTGATCGTCGACCGCTTGAACGACGTGCTCGTGTGCGAACACCACGCGCTCGGTTTCTGGCGCCTGCGCGACGACGTCGAAGCCGCGCTGCGCGCGATCTATCCGGAGTGCTCCGTCGTGCACCGCATCCCGGCCAGCGCGCGCCGCGCCGAGGGCTACTCCGACCGCGACCTCGCGCTCGCCGACGCCTCGGTCGGACGCGAGACCGTGATCGAGGAGAACGGCGTGCGCTATCCCGTCGCCGCCGGCGCCGGGCACAAGACGGGCTGGTTCTGCGACCAGCGCGACAACCGCGCGATCGTGGCTTCTTTTTGCGCGGGGCGCGACGTGCTCGACCTGTGCTGCAACGCGGGCGGCTTCGCGCTGAACGCCGCGAAGGCCGGCGCGCGCAGCGTGCGCGCCGTCGACCTCGACGAGGTCGTGCTCGAACGTGCGCACGAGGCCGCGCAGCTCAATCAGCTGCGCATCGACTTCACGCACGCCGACGCCTTCGACGTCCTGCGCGCCGTGAGCAACAGCACCACGCGCCCCAACGTGCTGGTCGTCGACCCGCACAAGATCATCGCCACCAAGAACGACTACGAAGCCGGGCTCTACAAGTACGGCGACCTCAACACCCTGGCCTTCAAGGCCGTGCGCGAGGGCGGCCTGGTCGCCACATTCTCGTGCTCGGGACTGCTCCAGGAGCCGGCCTTCTTCGGCATGTTGTTCCAGTCGGCGCGCCGCGCCGGACGCGAAGTGCGGCTGCTCAGCGTGCTCGGAGCGGGCCCCGACCACCCGCAGCGACCCGATTTCTCGCGCTCGCGGTACCTCAAGGGCGCCCTGCTCGCCGTCGACTGAGCGCGACCGCGATGGTGCATCCGGGCTCGCCGCAGACTAGGATGCTCGCCTCACAAACGCCCTCGCGCCGCACACCTGCAGCGCGAGGGCGCACTCGTCGGCGCAGGTCGGTTTCACGAAATCGGCCCCGTCGGCGAGCCGACCCGACCGCCACGCACCGCTGTTTGGAGCTGAAACGATGAGCCTCGCGATCCTCGCAACCGAAGACAATTGGCAGGGCTTCGACGACGCCTGGAACCAACTGGTCAACGCGAACGGACCGATCGAAGAGCTGTTGGCGGCGCTCGACATCGTCGGCGCCAAGCGCCGCATCGCGCGCTGCCTGCCGCTGGTCCGTCAACACGCGGAGTCGCTCGGCGGCGCCGGCCGTGCGGCGGACGCCGCGCTGCTGCTGGGCACGACCCTGCGCGCCGGCGGACCGGTCAACGAACTCGCCGAGCCGCTCCTCAAGCAAGCCGAATCGGCCTGGGGCGCCGAGCCCTGGTGGTCTCCGTTCCGCGAGCTGTCCGGCCTGACGCGCGAGGCCATCGACCTGCGCAAGGCCTGGATCCAGTTCGACGACATGCGCTCGTACCGCGTCGGCGCGATCGTGTTCCACGCCGCGGGTTGGGGCGTCGGCCAGGTCACCGATTGCTCGCACGCCGACCTCGAAGTGCACGTGCACTTCCAGTCCGGTCGCAAGGACCGCTTCCCGATCCGCACCGCGGTCGAGATTTTCGAGCGCCTGCCCGAGCACGACCTGCGCGCGCAGCTCGTCAAGGATCCCGCCGGCCTCAAGAAGCGCCTCAAGGAAGAGCCCCTCGAGATCCTGCGCTCGGTCTTGCTGCGCTACGGCGGCAAGGCGAGCAGCGTCACGGTGCGCAATGCGCTGATGCACATCGGCGTGGACGGTCCGGCGTGGTCCAACTGGTGGAAGAAGACCCGCCTGGCGGCCGAGAACAGCGAGTGGTTCCGCGTCTCGGGCAACGCTGCACGCGCCGAAGTCGAATTGCTGCGCCGCGCTCTGGATCCGGTCGACGCGCTGCGCCGTCAGCTCGTGCAGGCCCAGACGCTCAAAGTCGCGCTCTCGCGCGTGCGCGACATCCTCGGCGGGGCCAAGCTCGAAGAGCACATCCGCACCGCAGCCTTCGCCGCCATCGACGAGTTGGTGGCCGACGAGAAGCAGCCGCTCGAGCACCGTCTGTCGGCCTGGATGCTGCTGCGCGAACACCGCAAGGCCACGCCGCCCGCGCTCGCCGAGCGCCTCGCGCGCGAGCGCGACAAGCCGGCGCCGACCGACCCCGCGGTGCCGCCGCCGCTGTGGGCCTTCCTGCAGCGCCTCCCCGGCGCCAAGGAGCAGGAGACGTCCGTCGAGTTCCTGCAGGAGCTCTACGGCGACGCTTGGGTCGAGCAGGCGATCACGCAACTGCCTCACGCTGCGCCGGGCGCGGCCAAGCCGCTCATCGACGCGCTGCGCAAGGCCGGGCGCGGTGACGAACTTGCGCGCTGGTACACGACGTTGCTGGCGCGCCCGACGCGCTCGCCGTTCGTGCTGATCGAGCTCGCGCGCCTCGCCGAGAAGGGCGAGCTCTCGGGCAAGTTCCCCACGCCGGTGCAGCGCGCGATGGCGCTGCTCGAACTCGCCGTGTTCCTCCAGGAACGCAAGCGCGGCGACAACGTGATGACACGCGCCCAGGCGCGGCTCACCGATCTGTTGACGCGCGGCGAGCCGACGCTGCTGCAGAAGATGCTCGAGAAGGCCGACATCACCGCCATGCGCTCGATCCGCGGCATGTTGCAGCGCGGCGTCGATGAGAAGGTCGACAGCGTGGTGACCGACATCGCGATCGACATGGGCAGCGAAGTGTTCCGCCCCGACGCGCTTCCCTTCTGGCAGGAAGACAAGATCTGGACCACGCGCAAGGGCCTCGAGAAGCGCGACGCGGAGTTGCGCGAGCTCAAGGAGAAGAAGATCCCGGCCAACGCCGAAGCGATCGCCAAGGCGGCGAGCTACGGCGACCTCTCGGAGAACGCCGAGTGGGAACAGGCGATCGAGGAGCAACGCCAGCTCACCAACGCGGCGTCCGAGATGGACAAGGAACTGCGCATGGCCGCGCTGCTCGAGAACGCGAACCTGCCCGACGGCGTGGCTTGCCCCGGCACGATCGTCACCTACCGCGACCTCAAGTCCGGCGACACGCACACGGTGACGATCCTCGGGCCCTGGGACGCGCGCGACGACGCGACGATCAGCTACAAGGCCCCGCTCGCGCGCGGCATGCTCGGCAAGTCCGCGGGCGACGTGGCGCAGATCGAACTGCCCGGCGGCGTGCAGGAAATCGAGATCGTCAGCGTCGAACCGTTCGAACTGTGATCTGAGCGGCGCGCGACGCGCGCTTGGCGCCCACCACCAGCCCCCGGCTGCCGGCTCGTCCGGCGCCGGGGGCTGGTGTTTTTTGCCTACCTGCGCGACGCGAACGTGTCCGCCGGTCGGCTGAACCGCGCGCAGCGCCCGACGCCTATCGATACCAGTTGAGCACGAGCTCGCGGCCACCCGGAACGGACGAAGCCACGAACGGCCACAGGCCCTCACGCGCCGCAGCGGCAAAGCGCGAGGCGTCGAAAAGCACGTCGTTCGAGCGGACGATCGGAACGAAGGCGAAGCGGTTGCCGAAGATTGGGCTGAAGCGGAATGCGTAGGGCGTCAGCGGCGACACACAGGCCGAATCCCCGTAGCCCTCGAGCGGGAAGCACAGAAGTTCGGTTCCGGCCGGAGCTGGATCGCGCAACAACTGCACGCGGACGTCGAACCCTTCCGTTGGCCCGAGGGTGAGCAGCACGGGATCGGCGAAGCGCGCGAGCACGATGTCTTGGCGAGCGACGAGTGGCCGCTCGTCGCGAACGCGATCGCGCCAAGCAGTGACGGTGTGAGAGCCGAATTCGAGCGACGGAAACGTGAAGGCGCCTGAAGCATCGGTTGAAGTCCAACGTCGCTGCGCCGAAAGCAGCACGCGCGCGCCCGCCAGCGGAACGCCGTTCGTATCGACAACGCGCCCCGAGAGCGTTGCGAGCGCGTCGGACGCTCGCCCGTGCAACTCCACTCGTTCGAGTCCGCCCAAACGCGTGCTCGCACGACCTGTGTGTGTGCCGCCGCCCGCGAGATGGACCTCGAAACCCCACTCGCGCGCTTCGTCGAGTTGCACGCGCCACTTCGATGGCGCTAGCACGCTCACTCGCGGGTGAAAGCGATCGACCTCAAACCCGCTCGGAACGCACAGCGGCAGCCCGTGGCGCCAAGCCGACACCGACGCGATCTCGGCGCCACCCGAATCCAGCTCGACACTGCATTCGACGCCCATTGCCGCGTCGAATTCCGTCAGCGACGCACCCGCGCCGATGGCGATCGAGCGAGGTGAAAACCCAGAGCGGAAGACGCGCGCCTGGTCCGTCGCGTTCGGAAGCAGCCACTGGGACTCGCCCGGAATTCGCGGGGCACTCCAGTGCAACGACTCGACCTCGATCCCCCCAGGCTGGCGCAGCGGCAGCTGCACGCGCCCGAAGACCGCTAGCGGCCGCGCGCCGTCGAGAGCCGGCCCCTTCCAACGCAGGCGAGGGCTTGGTGAATCGGGTAGGCGCACGCCGTGCTTGGTTTCCCGATCCGGCCGCAGCCGGAGCGGAAAGGACACTTCGAAGCGAGTCCGCTCGCGATCGACAGCGGCGACGACCCACTCTCCGGCGCCGAGGTCATCGAACCTCGCCACGCCACGCGCGTCGGCCGCCATCGAGAACTCCATCGCGCCCGCCGGAGCAGCAGCGAGCCGCGCGGTGACCTGCGCGCTGCTCGCGGGCTCACCGTCGCTGTGCGAGACGAAGACCGACAGCTTGCTGCTGCGTTCGAGCGCGACACGGCCAAGGTCGATCCGCGTGGCTTGCGGCCACAGGATCAACTTCGGCGATCGCCCGGCGCTCTCGATGGCGATGCACCAGCGCTCGCGCCGTTCGAGAATGCACGCGGAATCCGGCTCGAAGGCGAAGCTCCCGTCGGCGCCCGAACTCGCGCGCCCCACTTCGCGCGCAACACCGTCGCACTCGCGCAGAAGCCTGACCGTTGCGCTGGCAGGCGCCCCACCCTCGACGAGTTCGACGCGCCCGCGCACCGACGGTGCGTGAAAGTCGAGCGACGCATCGACGGATGAGCGCCCTGCAGACTCGGCGCGCGACTCCAGCTGCGCGGAGCAGACACAACAGGTTGCTGCCACGGCAAGGCACAGGTGCGAGACGTGCCGCAGGTACAGACGCCAGTTCACCCACGCGTTAGCGCGTCGCTTCAAGTGCGTCACAGCTTGGCTGAACGGCAACCCCTCAGAACTGGCCTCGGCAGTTCCTCTACACCGGCGCGTGGAAGCCGATCGACCTGGCGACGCTTGTGCACAGCTTCTCGACGGCCCGTTGCCGGCGTGGGCAGGACTTTTAGCGCGCAAGCGGCGCGTAGCTGTGCCCCATGCTCCAACGCGACGAGAGGACGCTCGCGCGAGCAGCTGCTTCGATGAGTTGCGCGTTACGGCAGGCAAAAGAACGCTCCCGACTGTCGACGCCGGCCTCGGTCAGCACAACTTCCGGCAGCACCCATTCGCGCTGGATACGCTCCCACGCGTCCCCTCCTCGCGCGTGCGCTGCCGTGAGCTCGAGCATGGTCGCACGGTACGAGTCCAGCGCACGAGCGCACTCCGCGCAGCCGTCGGGTGCAAGCGCGCTTGGCGCGTGTAGCCGCACACTCGCCGAGCGCTCCGCCCACAGCGCAAACGCTCCGTCGACGGGCCCGACGTAGTCCTGCGTGGGGCAAGGCGCGGTCAACACGTCAGCAACGGGCGGCGGCACGAACACGAAAGGCGCTGCGTCACGCTCCAAGTGTTCCTGCATGGAGTTCGCCCACGCACCGAGCGGCGCCGCAATAGCTGCACGTTCCTCGTGCATCGCGCGCGCGAGCCGCAGCGCCCACTCAACGAGCAGTGGATCATCGTCGGGAGTCAACGCTTCGATCTCGAGTTGGAGCGAAGCCGCATGCTTCCGCAGGTCGATCGCGGTCTGTGGCGACGCGAGCAATTGGTGCGCATCTGCAAACGCGACGCAGCGCAGCAGGCAAACAAGCGATTCGATTGTCGGCGCGCTGAGCAAGCGTGACTCGCCGTGGTTGCATGGCGCTGCTGCGAATCGTCGCCGCGCCGCGTCAAGACTCTCAGGGCGCAGTGCCTGCGCTCGGGGGCGAATGCCCGCGGCGCGCCCGAGCACGACCGTAGCCAACGCCTCGGCGAGCGCGCTGTTCGTGCATCGCCCAGCCTGCCCGTCAGCGGAGGCGCAGAATTCGTCGAGCCCGTCGGCAAGTTCGAGCAGACGCAGCCGAGCAGCGACTTCTACTCGAGAGAGGTCGCGGCCCACCACGAGGCGCGAGGCTGCCTCGGCGCGCACGAGAAAGTCCGGGCCGAACCGTCGACGTTCCGTCACGCCGCCGACGGTGCTGATGACCCGAAGTTCGACTTCGAGCTGTGCAGCGGGGGTTTCGTGCTCAACCGTGAGTTGCGCGGACGGCTCGACGAGGAACGCGCTCAGGCGCAGCCGCGCGCCGCCGCGCAGTGCGAGCAGTACACGCGCCAGATCCAGCGGATAGCGCCGATCACCGACCACGTATGGTTCGCCGAGGGTGAGCCACGTCGGAAGTGCGTCGGGTAGACGCGCCTCCGCGCCCGGGTTTCTGCCCGCTGCGATCGACAACGACGAGTTCACGAGTCTGAATTGAACCGACGTCCCCATGCAGCCCACGAGGTCGCCGCCGCCCGACGCAAGCTCCTCGACACTCCAATCCCACTTGATCGCACTCGACGTCGCGCCGCCCGTCTGCACGGCCGTGGCCACGCTGCTGGCCTCTGCCACGGTCGCGAGCAGCACCGCCTCGATCCAAGACAACAGGAGCGCGAGCGCGGTGGTCGAGCGCTCGGAGATCGGCGGCATCGACGGCTTCAACGACTACGAGACGTGCAGGTTCACGCGTGGACGCGACGCTCGTTGCGCGCTCCTCGCACCTGGACCGCGCTGGCTCACGTCTCTCCTGGCGGCCCGCAAGCGCGCCGCGCTGAAACGAGTAGCCCGCATCGGCGGCAGCCCCGGCCCACCGCAGGCTTTCGTTGCCCGACAGCGTCCGCTGTTGGCGGCGACGAGCTTGCCGCCCGCCGACGTACCGGCGTCGCCGGCCGCCACCAAAGCTCCAGCTTGAATCGGCCCGAATCCGATATATCATGATGTCGTGATATCCGCTTCCGCGCCCCGGCAGACGCCCCTCCAGAGCCCTTTCCGGGCCCAGGGAGCCCGCCCGTGATCGCCCCCAGCGATGTCTCGGCGGTGCTGAAGGCCCTCGGGGACGACACCCGGCTGCGGATCCTGGCCCTGCTGGTCGACGCGGAGCTGTCCGTGGGCGACCTGTCGCGCGCGCTGGACATGTCGCAGAGCCGCGTTTCGAACCACCTGCGCCTCCTGCGCGAGACCGGGCTGATCGCCGAGCGGCACGCGGGCGCGTCGACGTTCCTGCGCCTCGCGCCGAGCGCGGACGAGCTCTCCGGCGGCGTGTGGAACGCCGTTCAGGCGCGCGTGCGCATCGCGCCCGAGCACCAGGCCGACCGCCAGCGCTTGGCGGCGTTGCTCGAAGAGCGCGAGCACCGCGCCGCGGAGCTGTTCGAACAGCTCGCGCCGGACTGGGACAAGGTCGGCATCGACTTCGCGAGCGGCCAGGCTCGCCAGCGCGCGGTCGCCTCGCTCCTGCCGCGCGGTTGGACCGTCGCCGACATCGGCTGCGGAACGGGCTACCTCGCGCGCGGGCTGCTCGGGCTCGCGACGAAGATCATCTGCGTCGACCGCTCGCAGGCGATGCTCGACCAGGCGCGTGAACGGGTCGGACGCGAGAGCGCGGGCGACGTGCAGCTCGAGTTCCGCCGCGGTCCGCTCGATCAACTGCCCATCGCGGACGCCGAAGTCGACGGGCTGGTCGCGGGCATGGTCCTCCACCACCTCTCCGAACTCGCGCCCGCCGCCGCGCAACTGCGCCGCGTGCTCAAGCCCGGCGGCCCGGCCGTCGTGCTCGAGCTCGAGCCGCACGGCGAAGACTGGATGCGCGAGAGCCTGGGCGATCGCCATCTCGGTCTCGACGCGCGCGACGTGACGCGCGCGCTCGAACGCGCCGGCTTCGAACAGGTCGCGAGCGCGCCGCTCGACGATCGTTACACGCCGCGCCGCCCCGACGGCAGCCGCGCGTCCCTCAAGCTCTACCTGGTGCGCGGCTTCGCGCCCCGGGCGTAGACCACAGCTTCTTCTCCGACAACGACAACGCTTCCAAAGCCATGAACACGACGACGCAAACCAAGCAGGACTTCAAGGTCAAGGACCTCTCGCTGGCCGAGTTCGGCCGCAAGGAAATCGAAATCGCCGAGGTCGAAATGCCCGGCCTGATGTCGATCCGCGCTGAGTACAAGGGCCAAAAGCCCCTGGCCGGCGCGCGCATCACCGGCTCGCTGCACATGACGATCCAGACCGCGGTGCTGATCGAGACGCTGGTCGAGCTCGGCGCCAAGGTGCGCTGGGCGAGCTG
Organism: Planctomycetota bacterium; assembly: GCA_016795325.1. Lineage (GTDB taxonomy): Bacteria > Planctomycetota > UBA1135 > UBA1135 > WYBT01. The sequence goes on along the minus strand of JAEUHY010000012.1, from coordinate 312,380 downwards.
CAACATCTTCTCGACGCAGGACCACGCCGCCGCTGCGGTCGCCGTTGGTCCCAAGGGCACGCCGGCCAAGCCCAAGGGCGTGCCTGTGTTCGCCTGGAAGGGCGAAAACCTCGAGGAATACTGGTGGTGCACCGAGCAGGCGCTGCTGTGGCCGGACGGCAAGGGCCCGAACATGCTGCTCGACGACGGCGGCGACGCCACGATGATGGTGCACCTGGGCACGCAGTACGAAGCGGCCGGCAAGGTCCCCGCTCCGAAGAAGAATGACCAGGAGGACTGGGCCGAGTTGCTCAAGTGCCTCAAGCGTTCGCTCGAGAGCGATCCGACGCGCTGGACGGAGATCGGCAAGAACGTCAAGGGCGTCACGGAAGAGACGACCACGGGCGTGCACCGTCTCTATGAGATGCAGCGCCGCGGCGAACTTCTGTTCCCGGCGATCAACGTCAACGACTCGGTGACGAAGTCGAAGTTCGACAACCTCTACGGCTGCCGTCACAGCCTCGTCGACGGGATCATGCGCGCCACGGACGTGATGATCTCCGGCAAGGTCGCGGTCGTGTGCGGCTACGGCGACGTCGGCAAGGGCTGCGCCAAGTCGCTCGCCGGCCAGGCCGCGCGCGTGGTCGTCACCGAGATCGATCCGATCTGCGCGCTGCAGGCGTGCATGGACGGCTACCAGGTCGCGCGCGTCGAAGACGTCGTCGAGACCGCGGACATCTTCATCACCGCGACGGGCAACAAGAACGTGATCACCGTCGAGCACATGGCGAAGATGAAGAACAACGCCATCGTCGGGAACATCGGCCACTTCGACAACGAGATCGACATGATGGCGCTGCAGCGCACCAAGGGCGTCAAGCGCATCAACATCAAGCCGCAGGTCGACCGCTGGGTGTTCGGCGACGGTCACGGCATCATCGTGCTCGCCGAAGGCCGCCTGTTGAACCTGGGCTGCGCGACGGGCCACCCGAGCTTCGTGATGTCGAACAGCTTCTCGAACCAAGTCATCGCACAGATCGAGCTGTTCACGCAGACCTCGAAGTACGACAAGGCCGTCTACGTGCTGCCCAAGCACCTCGACGAGAAGGTCGCGCGCCTGCACCTGGGCAACCTCGGCGCCCGCTTGACCGAGCTCACGCCCGACCAGGCGAGCTACATCGGCGTGCCCGCTGAAGGCCCCTACAAGCCGGGTCACTACCGCTACTAACGCGGTCGCTGCGAGGCGGCGCCGCGCGCAGTAACCTGCGCGCCGCATGGCGCAGGACCTCTCGACACTCGACAAGAAGAACCCCGTGGGTCGGCTCGCGCCGAGCCCCACGGGGTTCTTGCATGTCGGGCACGCGCGTTCGTTCCTGCTCGCCTGGTGGGATACGCGCTCCCGCGGCGGACGCGTGGTGCTGCGCATCGAGGACCTCGACCGCGAACGCTGCAAGCCCGAGTACGTCGAAGCCGCGCGCGCCGACCTCGAATGGCTCGGCCTGGATTGGGACGGCGAAGCGCTGGTGCAGTCACGCGACCTCGCCCCGTACGAGCGCGCCTGCGAGAGTCTGCTCGAGCGCGGGTTCGCCTATCCGTGCGTGTGCTCGCGAGCTGAGATCCACGCGCTCTCCGCGCCGCACGCGAGCGACGGTGAGCAGCGCTACCCGGGCACGTGCCGAGGTAAATGGCGGACGCGAGAGGAGGCGCGCGACGCGACCGGGCGCACTCCGGGCCTGCGTTTGGCCGTGCCCGAGGGTCGTGTGGCCATCGTCGATCGGCTGCGCGGCGCGCTCGAGTTCGAAGTCGCTGCCGAGGTCGGCGATTTTTTGATCCAGCGCCGCGACGGCGCCTTCGCCTACCAGCTGGCGGTCGTGGTCGACGACGCGCGGCAAGGCGTGGACAGCGTGGTGCGCGGCGAGGACCTGCTCTCGAGCGCCGCGCGGCAGCGGCTGCTTCACGAGCGCTTGAACTTGAGACCGCCCAGCTACGCCCACGTCGGCCTCGTGCTCGACGGAACCGGCCAGCGGCTCGCCAAGCGCCGCGGAGACCTCGCCCTGGCCCACTTGCGCGCCGCTGGCGTCGATCCGCGCGTCCTGGTCGCCTGGGCGGCGCGCTCGCTGGGCGTCGAAGTCGGCCAGCGGGCCCTCGCAGCCGAGGTCCTCCCCCGGTTCACGCTCGCGCCCCGGGCCGCTCAACCGGCGCAGTTCTCGGACGCGGAAGCGGAACTGCTGCGCCGCTCAACTTGACTCCGGCGCGCGCGCCGATAACCTTTCCGCCTCGCTGTTCCCCGGTAGCTCAATGGTAGAGCACCCGGCTGTTAACCGGGTTGTTGTAGGTTCGAGCCCTACCCGGGGAGCCATCTCGCGCTGCGCGCACACGTAAGCCGCCGCGAGCGTCGACGCCGCCAAGGGGCGACGTCGCGCGAGTTGACGCCAGAGTCGACGCAGGGCCCAACGCGCCTCGGACTCCATCGGCTACCTCCGATCGGCGGGCCACTCTCGACCAGGGCGCGCGTGACTGGGAGTCGTTCGGCGTCCGTACGCTATGCGCCCGATGGCGCCGCAAAGTCAGTCGCCGCTCAAGCGCTCGGACCGCTGGGGGCTCGCGTTGCTCGTGGCGCTGGTCCTCGCGCTGTGGCTCCACGAACCGCGCGCTGCGCTGCACACTTCGGAGCGCTCACCGAGTGCGGAGGATGCCTTCTCAGCTCAGCGCGCGCTGAAGTGGATCGAGGCGCGAGGAGCGCTCGAACCGCGGCCCGGCGGAACCGAACCGCACGCCCGCTTCCGCGCGGCGCTCGTGGAATCGCTCGAGCAACTCGGCCTGGAAGTCGAGGTGCAGGAGACCCTCGGCCGCGGCCCGAGCGGTCGCGTCGCGCTCGTGCGCAACATCGTCGCGCGCCAGTTCGCCCAGGCGCCGGGCAAGGCCGTACTGCTCTCGGGGCACTACGACTCTGTGGGCTGTAGTCCGGGCGCCGCGAACAACGCAGCGGGCTGCGCAAGCCTCCTCGAGATCGCCCGCGCGCTTCAGCACGGACCGCCGCTCGAGCGGCCGCTCATCTACCTGTTCAGCGACGCGGAAGAAGCCGGGCTGATCGGCGCCGAAGCCTTCGCCGCTCAGCACGCCTGGGCCGGCGACGTCGGCTGCGTGATCAACCTCGAGGCGCGCGGGAGTTTTGGGCCGAGTGTGCTGTTCCAGTTGGGCGGCGGCGCTCCGGCGATCGAAGCCCTCGCGCGCGCGGCGCCGTACGCACAAGCAACCTCACTCGCCGACTTCATCTACAAGTTCACGCCGAGCGACACCGACTATTCGGTGTTCGCGCGGCGCGGGACGCCAGGGTTCAACTTCGCCTTTCTGGGCGGAGTGTGGGAGCACCACACGCCCATGGACGAGCTCGACGGGTTGAGCGTGCCGAGCGTGCAGCAGCAGGGCGAACAAGCGCTCGCACTGCTGCGCCAGTTGTCTAAGGAGCGCATCGAAGCGTGGGAGCACGAGCCGGTCGTGTACGCCGACTTCGTCGGGATCGGGCTCGCATCGTGGCCGCCGTGGCTGGGCATCGTGCTGAGCGCGACGGCGGCATGGTTCGCGTGGCGGCGCACGCGCGGCGACGATCCCTCCGCGTTGAAGGCCCTTGTGCACGCGGGTCCGGGAGTCGGCGCGGCCGCGGCGCTCGCACTCGGCCTGGTGTGGGCGGAGTTCGAGTCCCTGCGCCGTCACCTCCAGACCCCGGACGCCGGTGCGCGCAGCAGCACGGGAGCAGATGCAGCGCTCGTCTTCACGTGCTGCGCCGCGTTCTTCTTGGTGGCGAGCTTGCGCTTCAAGGCCTGCAGCTTTCGCCAAGCGTGGATCGCGCTGGGAAGCACGCTCACTCCGCTCGCGCTGGCAGCGTGCCTGGGCTGGAGCGACGCTAGCCATCCGGTGTTGCTCCCCGCGCTCGGTTGGTGCGCCCTGGAGCTCGCGCTTGCGCCGGGGCGCACGGCGTCGAAGCTCCGCGAACGCACAGCTCTCGCGGTGCTCATCACCCTTGCGCTCGTCGTGTGGAATCCGATCCGCTCGAGCCTGTGGTTCGCACTCTCCTACCGCGAGCCGTTCGTACTGGCGCTCCCGCTCGTTGCGGTGCTCTCGCTGGCGTGGCCGCTGTACATGCTGATCGCGGAGCGCACGCTGCGCCGCGTCGCGCTCGGACTCATCACGCTGGCGCTGCTGGGCACGATGGTCGTTCGGATCACGTATCCCGATCCGCACCGCTCGCTGGAGTGGCTCAACCTGCGCCACGTTTACGACGTCGACAACGGAACTGCACGTTTCGAGGCCTCAACCTTCGGCGCGCGGCTCGCGCCGCAAGTGGCGAAGGCCGCCGAGTGGAAGCCCGCGGAGACGCCTCCGTTCCCCTGGTTCACGCTCGACCGATCGATGTACGTCGCGCCTGCGCCCCGCATCGACGCACCGCCGCCTGCCCTCGAAGTGCTGGAGACGACGGCGACCGACGACGGGCGCCTCGTGCGCTGCCGAGTGCGCTCGCCGCGCGGCGCTCCGCGGCTCCACCTGCACCTGCCCGACGAGGTCTCGATCGAGTCCATCGCGTGGCGCGGGCGACGCCTCGATGGCGGTTTCGAAGGCGTGCAGACGCAGCTGCTGTTCGCCTTTGAGGAAGACGGCGTCGAGTTCGAACTGCGCGACCGCGCCGCGTCGCCGTCGAGCGTGCACCTGATCGACCAGGACTGGAACGCGACGAGCCAGCACCGGGCCTTGATCGCGGCGCGCCCGGGCTACACGCACGTGCCCCGCAGCGACGGCGACATCGTGATCGTCGGAGTCCGGCGCGAGCTGCGCTGAGGCCTCCGTCCCAGGCGCGGGGCGGCCGGGCCGGCGGACTCAGGCCCCGGCGGGGGCAGGTCGAAAGCCGTCGAGATGGACCCCAACTCCGCGCCCGCCGCAGCGCCCGAGCTGTCGGTGATCGTGCCGACCTACGGCCGCCCCGAAACGATCCGCACGCTGCTCGCCGAGCTCGACCTCCAGACGCTCGCGCCCGAGCGCTTCGAGGTCGTCGTCGTCGACGACGGCACCCCCACGCCGATCGAAGTCGACGCCACGCAGCACGCCTACGCACTGACGTTGTTGCGCCAGCCCAACGCCGGCCCCGGCGCGGCGCGCAACCTCGCGCTCGAACACGTGCGCGCGCCGCTCACGCTGATCCTGAACGACGACGCAGCGCCTGCGGCCGACCTGCTCGAGCGCCACCTCATCGCGCACGCACAATGCGCGCCGAAAACCGCGCTTCTCGGCACGTTCCGCTTCACGCGCGCCGCGCTGCAGTCGCCCTTCGTGCAGGTTCTGCAGTTCTCCAACCTGCTGTTCGACTTCCCCTCGCTCGTGCACGGCCGTCGCTACGGCTGGCAGCATTTCTGGACCTGCAATCTGAGCCTGCCCACCGAAGCGCTGCGCGCCGTGGGCGGCTTCGACGCCGCCAACTTCCGCGAGCCGATCTGCGAGGACGTCGAGCTCGGCTACCGCCTCGGACAACTCGGCTGGCAGGTCGAGTTCCGCGAAGACCTCGTGTGCGAGCACGACCACGTGCTCAACGCGCGCGGCTACTTCCAACGCATGACGCGCCTGGGCGTGAACATGTCGAAGTTCGCCGACAAACACGACACGCCCGGCGTGCTCTACATCCCCGACCGCGCGCCGCTCGACGCTCGCGCCTTCAAGCAGCTCCAGCTCAGCGTGGAGGCGTACTACCCGCTGCAGAGCCAAGTCATCGAACGACTCGAGCGCCTCGACCGCGAACAATGGGGCCAAGAGCTTGCGCGCAACCTGATCCAGCAGCTCGACGAGCTCATCCGCAAGGTCAGCCACGTCTCGTACTGGTCGGGGATTCTCGCGCACTACGCCGGCCAGAATCCGCTCGAGGTGCTCGAGCACGGTCCGCGCACCGGCGAACTCACCTCGATCGTGATCGTGTCGTACAACGCGCTCGAGCGCACCAAGAAGTGTCTCGAAGGTCTGCGTGCGGCCGCCGACCCGCGCTTTCCGTGCGAGATCCTGGTGGTCGACAACGGTTCGAGCGACGGCAGCGCGCAGTGGCTCTCGCAACAGCGCGACATCGCGCTGGAGCTCAATCCCGACAACCGCGGTGCGCCGGCGGCGCGCAACCAGGCGCTCGCGCGCGCCAAGGGGCGCTGGATCGTCGTCATGGACAACGACGCCATCGTCACGCCGGGCTGGCTCGAACGCCTGATGCACCACGCGCAAGTCGACGGTCGCAGCGGCTGCATCGGACCGCTGTCCGATCGCGCGGCCCACGGGCAACAGATCCCCTACTCCGGCGCCTGCGACCTCGCGAGCCTGACGGACTTCGCGAACGGCCATGCGCAACGCAACCAGCGGCGCAGCCGCCTGCAGAACATCCTGACCTCGTTCCTGCTGCTCATGCGGCGCGAAGTGCTCGACACGATCGGCGGCTTCGACGAGCGCTTCTCGCCGTGGGGCTTCGAGGACGACGACTTCACGCTGCGCGCAGCGTTGGCCGGATTCCGCAACCGCTGCGCGCTCGACGTGTTCGTGCGCCACGAACACTACGGCGGCGCCAAGGCCGCGCGGCACAGCGAACTGCTCGCACGCAACTGGGAGCGCTTCGCATTGAAGTGGAGCGGCCAGAGCAACGCGACGTACGGCGATTACCGCTTCATCGAGCCCGCGCTGCAGCGCAGCTTCGCGCGCGACGAGCTGTTCGTGCCGTTGAACGGCGCCCCCGCGGAACCCGCGGCTGCCCTCCCCGCTCGCACCTCGAACAAGGAAACTCCGCTCCGATGCAACGTCTGACGCTGTGCATGATCGTCAAGAACGAGGAGGCTTTCCTCGAGGGCTGCCTGGCCTCCGTCCGCGACGTAGTGGACGCCATCGTGATCGTCGACACCGGCTGCACCGATGGCACGCTCGCCATCGCGCGCAAGTACGGCGCGCGCATCGTGCCGCACGCGTGGAACGATGACTTCGCGGCGGCGCGCAACGCCGCCCTGGAGCACGTCCCCGGCGGCTTCGTGCTCGTGCTCGACGCCGATGAGCGACTCGCTCCGGGCGCCAAACGGGCGCTGCGCAAGGCGCTGGCGCGCAACGACCTCGACTGCGGGCTCCTGCCGCTGCACGACGCCAGCCGACTCGACGCCAAGCTCGACGAGGTGCTCTCCGGCCGCGCGCGCAGGCAAGATCCGCAGCTGTTGCCGCGCCTGCTCCGACGCACGCCGGACCTGAGCTGGGAAGGAGTCGTGCACGAGCAAGTGACCGCTTGGGCGCGCAAGCACCCGCGCATCGTGGCGGTCGACGCGCCGATCGTGCACTACGGCGCCGTGCCGGAACTGCGCGCGGCGCGCGCCAAGAGCGATCGCAACCTCAAGCTGCTCGAGAAGCGCGCGCGGCTCGAGCCCGACAACCCGATCGTGCTCGCTTACCTCGCACGCGAACTCGAACGCAAGGGACAGGCCGCACGTGCGCTCGAAACCGCGCGCTGCGCGTGGCGCGCCGTGAGGGCGCCCGAGGGTCAGCGGCCCGACTGCGACACGATCCTGCCGGTGACCTTGCTCGCGTACTTGGCGATTCGTGCGGGCGAAATCGACGAGGCGTTGCGCGCCCTCGCTCAGGCGCGACAGTGGAGCGCTGGCCATCCCAACCTGGAATTGCTGGAAGGTCTCGCACATGAACAACGTGCGCTGAAGGCGAGCACGCTCGAGCAGTACGCGAGCGATCTGTTCCACGCCAAAGCGCACTACGAGGCGCTCCCGGCGCATCGGGGCAAGCTGTTTGCGAGCGAAGTGATGCCCGGCGCGACCGGCGCCACCGGCGCCCTGCGGCTTGCGACCGTCGAGTTGTTGCTCGGTGAGCTCGACGCCGCGCGCCAGCGCTTCGAGGAGACGCTGCGCTTCGAACCTAACAACGTCGACGCGCGCCTGGGGCTCGCAGAAGTCGAGCTGGACGCGGGTCGCCCCCACGAGGCGCTGCAGCGCGCTTCGCAACTGCTCGAGACCGGAGGCGCGGACGCGTGGCTGCTCGGCGCGGCGGCCGCGTTGGCGCTGGGCAGTCGCGACGACGCGCGCCTGTTCGCGGAGCGCGCACGCGGCGCGAGCGCGACCACTCCTTGGGCGGCCCCCCACCGGCGGGCGCGCCTCGACGAGCTCACGAACGAACTGGCGCAACCGTCGAACGCCGCGCACGCCGCCGAAGCATTCACGGCGAGCGTTGTGATCCCGGCCCACAACCGCCTCGACTTGCTCGAGGCGGTGCTCGAGGGCTTCCGCAAGCAGCAGGACGTCGCGCCGTTCGAGCTGATCGTCGTCGACGATGGCTCGCAGCCGCCGGTGCGCGAGCTGTGGTCGACGCTCTCGACGCCTGCGAACTGGCGTCTGATCGAACACGAGCGCAACCGCGGCCGCGGCGCCGCGCTCAACACAGGCCTCGCCGCGGCGAACGGTGACGTGGTGATCTTCTGCGACAGCGACATCGAACCGTCCCCGCACTTCGTCGCCGATCACCTGGCCTTCCACCGCGAGCGCAACGACGAGCTCGCGACGTGCCTGGGCGCCCTCGACTACGGCGTCGATGCCGGCCTGATCGGCGAGCTGCTCGGCGCGCGCTCCAGCCCGCGTCTGCGCGACACGACCGGCCCCGTCACCTGGACGCAGTGGTTCACCGACAATTGGTCGTTCCGGCGCTCGCTCCTCACCACGCGCGAACTGCGCTTCGACGAACGCTACAAGGTCTGGGGCTGGGAAGAGCTCGACCTCGCCTGGCGCCTGCAACAGATCGCTGCGACCAACACGCGCATCGCTGGAGCGCGCGGCCGCCACCTGAAGGCGGCCAGCATGGGCGGGCTGCTCGGAAGCTTCGCGCGCAGCGTGAACAACCTCGAACTGCTGGCCTCGAAACTGCCCGCCGAAAAGCCGGTGCGGCAGTGGCTCGAGTCGCGCGCCGCCACGCCCGCCGCGCTCGAGCACGCCGAACGAGCCCTGCAGATCGTCCACACGCGCCTGGAGCAACTCGACCAGGCGGCCCCGACGCTGGTGCGCGACGTGCGCGAGCGGCTCTCCCACAACTGCGCCGTGGCGCTCTCCGACTTCATCTTCCGGGTCGGCCTGACGCGCGGCTGGGTCGAACTGCGCGCAGCAGGCGAAGCGCCGCACTCCGTCGACTCCGCAGCCGCCGATCGCTGCCTCGACGAAACGCTGCACGGGCTCGTGCGAGCCGTACTGCAACTCGAATTGCGGGTTGGCGCCGCGGCGCCGGCGTCGAACTGGCGCCACGAACTCGCGGGCCTGCGTCAGCCCCTGCGCGCGGCGGTCTGATCTCCGCCGCGCCGCGAACCGAGCGGCGCGCGGACGACGCTCAAGCCGCCGCGGCGGCGCCCGGCGCGCACAACGCCGCCAGTCGCTCGGGGCGCTGCTCGCACGGCACACCCAGGCTCGCGAGCCACTGCGCACGGAAAGCGTCGCTCCCGACGCTCAGGGCTGCCTGCACGGAACGGGCGAGACGGCCGCTGTGTTCCGTGCGGAACTCGTCCCCGAGCAGCAACACTTCCACGGCCGCCCCGTCGGGGCACACTCGCGAGTAGGCAGCCTCGAGCGCCGCGAGCGCCGCGGGCTGCGGACCGTCGTGTCCAGGCGCGTGGCGCAGCACGAGGCAGGCCCCCGCCGCGGCGCTTCCGCCCGAGCGCCAGGCCCGCAACAACGCCTCGAGTTCGGGCTGGCGCCACTGCGGCCAACTCACGACCCGCGTCGCGGCGGCGGTCGAAAGCGGCCAGGCTGCGCGCGCCTGGAGTTCGGCCCAGCTCGTGCTTGCGTAGCGGCGGTAGGTACGCGCCAGCGTCTCGAACTGGGCGAGTTGCTCGAGCGCAGAGCGGGCCGCGGCGCGCGAGTTCGAGCTCAGCTGCGCACGCCACAGAGCTGCGTTCGGCAACGCGTCGAGCAACGCGCGCTCGCATTCGGCGAGGCCACGCCCGCGCACGGAGCGCCAGCCTGGGCTCGTGCCTTCGCGACCTGTCGCGAGCCAGTGTTCGAGCTCTTGTTCGAGCACGCTGCCGGCCGCGCGCTCGAGCGCGTCGACCTCGCGCGCCAGCGCTGCGGCCCAACGCGGGGCTGCACGAGAACCAGACGCGCGCGCCAGGCCGGCAAGTTCGCACAGCTCGGCGTAGGTGTCGGCGAGCGCTCCGCTGAGCTCTCCATCGCTGCGCTGGCGCTGCAGCCCGGCCTCGGGGAACTCCCGCGCCAGCGGCGCGCCCACAAGGGTTTCGAGCCGGTCGAGCGCCGTCCCGTCGACGACCTGCGCGACGTGCGCGAAGCACCACTCCCCGTCCGCGCGCAGCACGTCGAGGATGCGCCGGTGCTGGGCGAGCCAAAGCGCGAGCGCGCGCTCCAGCGTCATGTTCACTCCGCGCAGGTAGCTCTCCTGCTCGCACTCCACGACCATGCTGCGCGCCACGGCCAGCGGATGGCGGAAGACGCACAGCCGCAGTGCGTCCTGCGTGAACGGCGCCCAGGCGGGAAGCGTGTACGAGAAGCGCGGGTCCTTGAAGCAGTACGGCGCGCGCTGCGTCAGGGCCGCGATGCGCTCCACGGCGCGCGAATCGGTGGGACAGACCCAGTCGGCCGGGAGTTCCGCCAGCCAGCGTTGCCACGCGCCGAGCGGCAGTTCCGGCGCGCCCAGCGCCAGGAGGTACTCGTTGACGCCGTTGATCTCCTTGGACTCGAAGAAGCCCTTTGGGTTCGAGCTGCGCCCGGGATAAGGATCGGCGCCGACGTGCCAGCCGGCATGCGCGAAGGCGCCCGCCAGCATGCTGGTTCCACTGCGGCCCGAGCCCAGGATCAAGACGTTGCGCATCGCTGCTCCTCCGCAAGGCGGATCGGCAGCTTTGCCCGCGGGCTTGAAGACGACGGCGCGCCGCTGCGCGCCGCCCCTACTTGCGTCCCGAAGCGGGCTTGGCGTTGGCCGGCTTCTTCTCGATCTTGGCCCAGCTGTCGCGCAGCGCGACCGAGCGGTTGAACACGGGCGCGCCGGGCCGCGAATCCAACGCGTCCGCGACGAAGTAGCCGTGGCGCTCGAACTGCACGCTTTTGCCCGGCGCGAGCTGCGCCAAGCTCGGCTCGAGCTGCGCGTTGGGCAGCACCTCGAGCGACTTGGGGTTCAGGTTTACGAGGAAGTCCTGGCCCTCGGGCACTTCCTCGGGAAACTCGGCTGCGAACAGGTGGTCGTAGAGCCGCACCGGCGCGTTCACCGCGTGCGCGGCGCTGACCCAGTGGATCGTGCCCTTGACCTTGCGGCCGTCGGGAGCGTTGCCGCCGCGCGTCGCCGGATCGTAGGTGCACACCACCTCGCTCACTTCACCCGTGGCGGGGTCGAGCGTGAACGACTTGGCGGTCACGAAGTACGCGTAGCGCAGCCGCACTTCCTTGCCCGGCGCCAAGCGGAAGAAGTCCTTGGGCGCGTCGACGCGGAAGTCGTCGCGCTCGATGTAGAGCACCTTCGAGAAGGGAACCTTGCGCGAACCCGCGGCCGGGTCTTCGGGGTTGTTCACCGCCTCGAGTTCGTCGACTTCGCCCTCGGGGAAGTTCTCGATCACCAAGCGCAGCGGGCGCAGCACCGCCATGGCGCGCGGCGCGGTCTTGTTGAGGTCGTCGCGCAACGCGTTCTCGAGCTGCACCACGTCGATGGTGCTGTTGAACTTGGCGACGCCGATGCGCTCGCAGAAGGTCCGCAGTGCTGAGGGCGTGTAGCCGCGCCGGCGCAGTCCCGACAACGTCGGCAAGCGCGGATCGTCCCAGCCGGAGACGTGCTTCTCGTTCACCAGGCGCAGCAACTTGCGCTTGGAGAGCACGGTGTACGTGACGTTGAGGCGCGCGAACTCGATCTGCTCGGGCTTGTGCGGCGTCGAACAGTTGTCGCGCACCCAGTCGTACAGCGGCCGGTGGTTCTCGAACTCGAGCGTGCAGATCGAGTGCGTGATGCCTTCGAGCGCGTCGCACAGCGGGTGCGCGTAGTCGTAGGTGGGATAGATGCGCCAGGCCGAACCCGTGCGGTGATGGTCCGCGTGCAGGATGCGGTACAGCACCGGGTCGCGCATGTTCATGTTGGGCGACGCCATGTCGATCTTCGCGCGCAGCGTGCGAGCGCCCTCGGCGAACTCGCCCGCGCGCATGCGGCGCAGCAGGTCCAGGTTCTCGTCGACGCTGCGCCCGCGGAACGGACTGGGCTTGCCCGGGGCCGTCAGCGTCCCGCGCAACTCGCGCATGGCCTCGGCGTCGAGGTCGCACACGTAGGCGAGGCCCTTGCGGACCAGCTCCTCGGCGAACTCGTAGATCGACTCGAAGAAGCCCGAGGCGAAGTACAGCTCGTTCCACTCGAAGCCCAGCCACTTCACGTCGCGCTGGATCGATTCGACGTACTCGACGCTCTCGGTGGTCGGGTTGGTGTCGTCGAAACGCAGGTTGCAGCGGCCGCCGAAGCGCTGCGTCAGGCTGAAGTTGAGGCAGATCGACTTGGCGTGGCCCAGGTGCAAGTAGCCGTTGGGCTCGGGCGGAAAACGCGTGTGCACGCGCCCGCCGTGAAGGCCCTGCGCGACGTCGGCCTGCACGCGCTCTTCGATGAAGTGCAGGCGTTCGGCGGCGGGCTCGGGCGTGGCGTGCGGTGCGCTCATGGGCGTGTTCGGGATCGAGACGGGAGGGCGTTCAAAACGAGACTGTAGCGGGGCCGCGGCGGCGCGGCGAGCCAGCCGGAAACGGCGCACGCCGTGCGCGCCGCAAGTCGGGCGCGCACGGCGTGCAGTTTCGAGCGGCGCGGACGCCGCAGCAGCGTCAGCCGTTGAGGATCTCGTCCATCGCGGCGATCAGGCGCGTGTTGTCCGAGCCGATCTCCTTGGTGCGCGCCGCGAAGCGCTTGGCGCGCTCCATGTCCTGCAGCGTGTCACGCGACAGGAAGGCGCACAGCGCGAACGGGAACACCACGCGCTCGCGGTTGTGGATCTTCTTGAGCGCGTCGAACTTCTCGACCTTCTCGATCAGACCCTTCACGTAGTCGGCGTCGTCGAAACGGCTCTGGTCCTGGAACGCCGCGGCGAGCGCGAGTTCGTAGGTGCCCGCCTCATTCTTGGGGTCGAGCTCCATGCCGGCGGTCACCACGGCCTCGTCGGCCATGTCGAAGCGCAGCAGCGCCTTGACGGCGCGCAGCTTGCGGCCCGCGGCGTTGGTCGGGTCGAGAGTGAGGCCTTCCTTGATCGGCTCGAGCAGCTTGCGCGCGGCGACGCTCTCGTCCGACATCTTCTCGAGCGCATCGGCGAGCTTGTCCCAGGCCGCGAGCTTCGCGTCGCCCGTGGCGCCCTTCCACGCGTCGACGAGCTTGGCCGCGTCAGCGATCTCGGCCTTGCCCTTGTTCAGCATCTCCATCATGTGCTCGACGTACGGCTTGGGGCCGCCGGGGCGGTAGCCCGTCTGGCCGAACACGTCGCCGTCCGGCGTCATGAGCAGGATCGTGGGGAAGCCCTGGATCTGGTACTTCTCCTGGAGCTCCTCATTGCGCTTGGGGTTGGGGACCTTGGCCTTGATCTCCGGCTTGCGCGGGAAATCGAGCGCGACGAGCACGAAGTGCTTCTTGGCTTCGACGAGGAACTCCTCGTGCTTGAACACTTCGTCGTTGAGCTTGATGCACCAGCCGCACCAGTCCGAGCCCGTGAAGTCGACGAGCAGGTCCTTCTTCTCCTTCTTCGCGAGGGCCACGGCCTCGTCGAAGTCGGCGATCCAGCCCTCGCCGAGAACGGCTGCGGGCGCCGCGCTCGGAGCGGCGAGGATCGGCTGCGCCAGCGGCGCGGGAACGGGTTGAGTGAACGTGAGGACGGCTGCCAGGAGTTGGAGGTGCATAGGTTGTTTGCGATGCCCGCTCGGAGAACAAGTTTCGCTCGACTTGAAAAGCACGCGCCCGGCGCGGCAGACAGCCGCGCCCTGGCGACGCAAAGTCCGGCGGCGGTCGCCGTTCGGGCCTCGAGCACGAAAATCGTAGCGGCTGGAGAGCCCAGCTTCAGGGGGCGCCTGGCTAGATCGACCGAAGATTTGCCACAAGCGCTGCCCGGAAGCAGCCGCGGAAGCTCGCACTTCAGAACTGGAACCGCGCGGTGAGCCCGAAGTAGGCGCTCTCGATGTCGCGCTCGTCATCGCGAAACCAGGTCGCGGAAGGGCCCAAGGCGCCGGCGGCGCCGTACGCGAATTCGAGCCCTACCCCGTAGTAGTAGCCGACGCCGTCGCGGGTCTGAACCAGACCGTCGTCGGCCGACTCGTTGCGCCAGGCGCCGCCGCCGCGGCCGTACAAACGCAACGGGAGCGGCTCGAGATCCGCCGTGAGGCGCAAACCCGTGCCCACCGTGAACGTCGAGAGCCGCTGGTTGGCGATCGCCGGCGCGTCGACCTCGTGCCGCGCCCAGACCGCGTCGACCTCCCAACTCAGCCGCAGCGGATCGGAGTTGAAGTCGTAGCCGCCGCCCAGGCGCAGTCCCAGCGCGTCGTCCACGGGTTCGAAGGGACGTGCGTCGACGATCGACGCTCCGGCCGAGACCTCGAGCCACTCGCGCGGCTGCAGCGGGGCCGGCGGAGTGAGGCATGCGCCGAGCGATAGGCACAGCGCCGCGGACGCCAGCGTCAGGCGCGATCTCATCGCTTCGTCCTCTTCGTCGCGCGCTTGCGCAGGACGAGCACGACATCCAACAGCTCGTCGGGCATCGTGCGCGGGCTGGAGATGTCGTAGTCGAAGTCGAACGTAGCGACCAACTCGAACGAGCCGCTGCGTTCGAGCGAGCGCACCAACTCGCGCCAGTCGTAGGTGCGGAAGCTCCACTCGCTCTGCGTGCGCCGCTCGCGCCCGCGTTCGAGCACGGCGAGGCGCGAGCGCACACGCTCCAAACGCTGCTTGGGCGCCGGCGGCCAGCCGCGGATGTTGCACACGACCCGCACGCCGTCGCGCGCCTGCTCCCAGCGTTCGTGGTTGCAGCGGCGGTCCTCGTACTGCGTCAAGTGCAAGCCGAGCACGTACAACCCGCCGGGGCGCAGCGCGCGCGCGACGCACGCCAGATGCGCTTGCACAGCGTCCTCGTCGAGCAAGTACTTGAAGGTGTTGACCAGGCAGTGCGCCAAGTCGAAGGCGCCGTCGACGCGGAACTCTTCGAGGCGCGCTTCGAACAACTCGGCGCGTGCGCCGCCGCGGCGCAGACGTTGACGCGCGAACGCGAGCATCGGCTCGCTCAGATCGAAGCCTGTGACGCGGCAACCGCGGCGGGCGAGTTCGAGCACGAGACGGCCCGAACCGCAGGCGGGCTCGAGCACACGCGGCGCGCCGCGCAGCTTGGGCCCGAAACGTTCGAGCGCTGCGAGGAGGAAGGCGCCTTCGCGCGCATCGTCGCCGGAGAAGACGATGTCGTAGTACAGCGGCGTGTCGTACCAGTCGAGGGCGTCGAACTTGCTCATCGTGCACGCAGCGCCTGCGTCTCAGGCCGCGTGGAAGGGCGCGCCGTTGAGGTAGATCTGCGGCCGCTGACGCAGCCCGAAACGCTGCTCGAGCAAGCTCGCGAACACGCTCATGAGCGGCTCGCACGCCTCCTCCACCGGAGCGATCCCGCGGATGTGCGCGAGTTCGCGGAACTCTCCCTGGATGGCCAGCGCGGCGATCGCGGCGTCGTACACGCCCAGGGACACGCAGTACGGTTCGCCGGGCGCATGGTTGTGGTAGTTCAGGATCAGCTGATCCTGAGCCGCCACGGCGTTGCGCAGCAGCACGCTGTAACGCGGGTGCGCTTCGATGCGGCGCAGCACCTCTTCGAAGAACTCCACGATCTCGGGATCAAGCTCCATCCGCGAGATTGTAGGGACGGCGCGCTCAGGGCGTGAACACGACCTGCAATGCGTCCGAGAGTTCGGACGCGCCGCCGCCGATGCGGAACCAACATTGGAAGTTCCACAGCTCGCCGGCCTGGAAATCGAACGTCGGCGCGAGCGCGCCGAAGTCGAGCGCGTAGTCGAGCACCTGCGAGTTGCCGCTCAGCTGCACCGGCAGCAGTCGCGCGGGCAACCCCAGACAGCGCACTCCGATGGGCAGGACGGACGAACGCTTCTCGCGTGCACAGAAGAACAGCCCGAACTTCTGCGCCGGAACGGGGCCGGCGCGCAGGACGAGGTCGTCGGCGGAAAGACTGGCCGTGCCCTGCGCCGTCAACGTAGCGCCGCCGGCTCCGCTGGAGCAGTAGCTCTCGATCTGCGCACAGGTCGAGCGCACGACGCGGAACGCGTCGACGCCGGCCTCCACCACGGTGCCGAGCGCGCCATCGAAGGCCACGAAGCGCACCCGCACATCGCCCGTCGCCGCCACGCCCGCAGCGGCGAGGTCCGACGCGCGCACTTCGTGGTTGCGCCAACTCGTGCCTCCGCTCGAGGTGTGCAGCGCCACGCTGCGCCACGGTCCGCTCGCGCCGTTGTCGGAAGCTTCCACGCGCAGTCCATCGCTTCCGTCCGCCACGGTCACGAACAAGTAGTAGGCGTAGCGCAGCGCGACCGCGCCGCCGCGCAAATCCAACGGCGGTGACGTGAGCACGACCTCGCCCCCGTCGACGTCGGAGTTGCCCTGCGTGTTCTGGGTGAGCCAGCACTGTCCGGAGCCGTCGAAGTCCGCGAGCGGGTCGAAGCCCCACAACGGGTCGTTGACGGGCACACCGCGCTCCCACGATCCGGCGAACGCCGTCGTCGTCGACGTCGACCAGCCGCTGTCCTGTTCGAAGTCCTCGCTGCGCAGCACGAACTCGAAGCCCACCGCCGGAGCGCTGAAGCTCGTGTTGGGCGCTCCCGGCGGCTGGGTCAGCACGCCGCACACGCTGCTTTCGATGCTCAGGTAGTAGCGCACCGTTGCGCCGCACGGGGCCGGCGGGAACGCGCCGCTGAACAGGCCGCCGGCCCCGGCGACCAGCGGCTGAGCGACGAACGGGGCGTTGTCGAAGGAGTAGTGCAACGTCGCCGTGCCGGGCACGAACCCGCCGCCGGCCTGTGCGAGGAGCGGCGTCGCACCGAGTGCGGACACGGAGACCAGCGGGCCGCCGACTAGCGACAAGCCCGCCGCGCAAACGCCCTGTGGAACGGCCAGATACGCCGCCAGTCCAGGATGGTCGCTGCGCGTGCCGCCGTTGGAGCCGCCGAAGGGCGAGCAACCGGCGTGCGTGTGGATCCCGATGGCCTCCCCGCTCGCGTCGAGCACGATCGGTGCGCCCGAGTTGCCGCCGGTCGTGTCGACTTGATGCAGCAAGGTCGTCGCCTGCGAGCCGCTCCACGCGCCGTCGTCCGTCTGCTGCGCCAGATTCCACTCGGGCGGCGTCGCGCGCTGCCCGTAGCCGGTGACGCGCAAGTTGGCGCCGGCCTGGAAAGCGGGCGGAGGTGCGAGCGTGAAGCGCGCGCCCTGCGCCTCAAAGGGCGTGAGTCCCGTCGACGGATTGGGGAAGCAGCCGAAATGCGCGTAGTCCGCACCGAGCGGCGCAAAGCCCGTCGACTGGGTCGAACTGTCGTCGACGGCGTACTGATCCTGCGGCGCAGGATGCAACGGTGAACCATCCGCCAGCGAGAGCGGCACGTTGAACTCGATCACGTCCAGGTTGTCCGGTGTGATCGCGCAGTGGCCGGCGGTGATCAGGCAGCTGTTGCAGTCGTTCACGATCCACGCCGTGCACCCGACCGGCATCGCACGCCCCATGCGCGGATCGCTCGAGAGCACGCGCTGGTCAGCGTTCGTGCACACCGACAGCGGCGCGTTGAGGTCGCTGGCGCTGACCAGCGCCAAACGTGCTCGGCTCGCGTCCTGCGCCGGCGGCGCCACGATCTCGACCAGCAACGTGTCGCCGTTGAAGTAGGCGCTCGAACGGCCCCACTGCTCGATTCCGACGGCGTCGAGCTCCTGCACATGCCCGTCGTAGAGCGAGGTGATGCGCAGGATCGCTCCGCTCCCGCTGAACACGTCGCCGGACAACTCGACGTCGGCGAAGTGCAGCCGCAGCCAACGTGCGCCCTGCACGATCACCGGAAACGAAGCGACGACCTGCGGCTGCGCGCTGGTGTTGCGCACCGGCCCCGTGTCGTGCGGCAAGGCGACGAGGATCGAAGCGGGCGTGTCCTGGGTGACGACCGGTGCGGCGCCGAGCGGTGCGCCGAGCGCGGCCGCGAGGACAACGCACGCGACGCCGGACGAACTGCGAGAGGATCGAGTCATGGCGGAGTTGAGCGACGCCGCGCTCGAACAGAGCGCCGCGGCGAGGAGACCTCGATTCAGGAGGCTAAGCCACAACTCCGACGACGGCTACGCAGGGCGGCGCCGGGACGAAAGAAACGTTCAGCGCGCGCCCGGTCCGTGACCGAAGCGCGCGCTGGAACGTGAACGAGGGATGCGCCAGACCCGCGAGGCGATCGGCGGGGCGGGCCTGCGGAGCGCAGCTCAGCCCGAGAACGGCTTCTCGGACAGGTGCTGGCGCTTGGCCTCGACAGACTTCCACTCGTCGGCGTCGTCGAGGGCGTCCTTCTTGGAAGTGATGCCGGGCCACTTGCCCGCGAGCTTGGCGTTGAGCGCCTTGTACTCGGCCCACTTCTCGGGGAGGTCGTCCTCGCTGAAGATCGCCTCCGTGGGGCACTCGGGGACGCAGGCCCCGCAGTCGATGCACTCGTCAGGGTTGATGACGAGGAAGTTCTCGCCCTCGTAGAAGCAATCGACCGGGCACACGTCCACGCAGTCGGTGTACTTGCACTTGACGCAGGGTTCGGCGACGACGTAGGTCATGGATGAAGAGTCCTTTCGAAGGGCGGGGAATTGTCCACATTCATTTCGGCGGGTAAAGCCCCTGCCCTGCAGCATCGCGCGGCGTCGCCCAGCGCTCCTTGTTGGACACGTCGGTCGCGTACTCGACGGCCGTCCACAGCGCCATCGTCAGCGGCAGCATCAGGTACGAGAAGCCCAGCACGACCGCCACCCCCAGCGCCAGCGCCGTTCCGGTGTCCAGATCCGTCAGGAAGAACAGCGCCAGCGCGAGCGCCGCGGCAAAACACTCGGTCAGCGTCGCGCACAGGTACATCGAGCCGGTCTGCGCGCCCGCTTCGCGGCGGTAGACGAGCCCGCACTCGCTGCAGGCCGGTGCGAGCCGCGCGAAGGCGCGGAAGAGGCGCCCGAGTCCGCACTGCGGGCAGCGCTTGGCGAACGCGCGCCGCACGAACAATCGCCGCCAGGCCAGCGCTTCTCGCTCCGCTTGCGTGAACACTCGGCGGGATCGTATCAGCGCGCGAGCGGCCGGAAACGACCCACTTCGCCCGCAACGTCCTCCAGCGAAGCCGCGAGCACGGCCCGCTCATCGAGCGTCAGGACGGCTCGGCAGGCGCCGCTGGGGACGAATACGGAGAAGTGCGCACCATCCTCCGACCACTGCGGACCGCCGTCTGCCCACAGCGCGTCGGACTCGAGGCGCTGCGCGCTGGCGGCGCCGAGCCCGCCGTCCGGCGTCATGCGCATCGTGGCCTCCAGCCAGGGATGGACGAACTCGGCCGAACCTGCGGGATCGACGAGCATGCGATAGCGCCCGCAGAGAACGCCCGCGGCGTCGTACACCTCGAGCCTGCGCCGCGTGTCGCCGCGCTTGGGCGCGACCTCGGGCAGCCACCCGGCCACCGCCGCGAGTTCCGCGCTCGGCCAAACGAACTCCACGCGGCGCCGCGCCGAGGACAGGTCGCAGGGCACGACCAGCTCCGCGTAGTGCGCTTCCGCGGCGCGCAAGTCGAGCTCCAGCGCCAAGGGGCCATCGAACTGCGCACTGCGGGCGATCACGCGCACCGTGCGCGCCGGGAGTCCGCGCACCACGACTTCGCCCTGCTCGGGCAATTCGACGTGGTTGGCCCAGTAGTCGGCGCTCACGCGGGTCAGCAGTCCGCTCCCCGCGGCCGGATCGACGAACACGAGCCGACCAGGGCGCACCGGCACGCCACGCGAGTCCAGCACGCGAGCGCGCAGCTCGCGCTCGGGCGAAAGCGCCAGCTCGACGGCGTTGGCGCCGCGCTGCAATGCAACGCGACGCACCAGCGGCGCGTGCCCGGGGGCGAGGACGAACAAGCTCCACTCGCCGGGCTCGTCCAGATCCAGTTCCGTCGCCCCGTCGAAACGTGCGCTCGTGCTCCGTAGTCCCTCGGAGCGCGGAAGGCGCGCCGAAAGCACGCAGCCTTCGACGGGCGAACCGTCGAGCGCGTCGATCACGCGCAGGTTCACACGCGTCCGTTCGGTCCGCGCGGCGCCCAAGCGCAGCTCGACGAAGTCCTCGTGCGGTTCGACGACGCGCTCGGCGCTGTCGCCGTCCTCGGCGCGCGCGCGCAGCAGCAACGCTTGCCGCGGAGCGACGACGAACAGCGCCTCGCCTTCCGTGCCGCTCCGCGCGCGAGCGCATTCGAGGAAGTCCGCGGGAGCACTCCGTCCGAGCTCGTCCCACTCCGGCCCCGGAACCGCCGAGACCACCACGTCCGCCCCCGGCGCCGCTGCGCCGTGTTCGTCGACGACGCTCACGCGCAACCTGCGCCCGCGCTGGACTTCGACGAGCTGCGAGTGGTCGCGCTCACTCGGCCGCTGGAGCGCTTCGAACTGCGCGCCGCCTCCCGCGGGCTGAAGCTTGAGCACTACGCGCCGTTCGCCCGGATGCAGGCTGAATTCGACCTCGCCCGCGCTGCTCGGCGCGCGCAGACTCCGCCCCGCGTCCGTGTGGGCTTCGACCACGGAGGGCAGTTCGACGTCCGAGGCGGAACGCACGCGCAAGCGAGCGGCGCGCGACAGCACGAGCGTCTGGTCGGGCTCGGGCCCCACCACCCGCAGAGCGAGCGGCGAGTGATCGAGGGCCTCGACCGACAGGTTGTGAGAAATCGCAGGCAGTCCGCCGACGAACTCGAACGTTCCGTCCTCGCGCGAGCGTGTGGTGTGCCGCAGCAGGTTGCGCCACGATGCGGAGTCGATCCGCGCGGCGCGACCTGCGCCGCGTCGATCGTGCGTCCACGCGGCGAGCTCCGCGCCGGCCACCGCGCGACCGCCCTCATCGACGACCCGCCCCGCGACACGCCACGTCGGTTCGAGCACGAGTTCGAGATCGCGGTGCACGCTCGGTTCGGCGTCTTCGAATTCGAGCCCGCGAGGCAGGCTCGCGTGTGCGCTCGATGCGTGCAGGTAGAAGTGCTGCGGCAACTCCAGGAGCGCGAAGGCCCCGCTCGCGTCGCTGAGCGCCTGGGCCAGAGCCGAGCGAGGCGCGCCTTCGGCGAGCAGCGGCCCGTCGGGCGGCAGCGCCCACACCTGGACGCCGGCCTGCGGAGCGCCGCGAGCATCCGTCACGCGGCCGCGCACGCTCGAGCAGCGCTCGACCACCAGGCGCCACTCGTCGCCCTCGAGGTGTGCGGGCGCCAGGCGCAACGCGAGCGCGCGCGTGGCGTCGGTGGCGAGGACCTGCAACGAGTCTCCCGGGACAAGCGCGTGCGGGAGCGAAGACGCGCCCAGTTCGTCGGTGAGCCACTGCTCCTCCGCGGCGCCGTCGACGGCGCTCCGCCAGCGCACGAGCACGTTGGCGACCGGCAGATCGTCGGCGCGCACGACCCGCACCAGCCGCGCCCTCACGCTCGTCACGCGTTGCGCGGCAGCCGCGTTCGCCGGTGCTTCCGCGCCAGTTTCGAGCGGCGTCGACTGCGCCAGCGCCGGGACCGGCGTCGGCGCCGAGGCGCCCGGCGCGCCGTTCCACACGGCGACGGCCAGTGTGGCCACGATTCCACCGAGCACGAGCAGGACGACCCCCAGTACGCTTCCCACGCCGCCGCCAGCTTGCTCGAGAGCCAGTTTCGGCGCCGCCAGCGGAAGCAGCGCACTCACCCACGCGGAGCGATCGCCCGAGCTGCGCCGGTCGAGATCTTCGCGCAGCAGCGCCAGCCCGCGCTTGATGCGGGTGCGCGCCGTCTCCACGGGAACGCCCGTCCGCCGTGCGACCTCGCGCGGCGGCAAGTCTTCGTAGAAGCGCAGCAGCAGCGTCGAGCGGTACGGCTCGTCGAGCTTCGTCAGCGCGTCGACCACGCCGCGGCGGGCGTTCTCGCGCGCCACGATCTCGTCGGTCGACGGCAGAGCCTCCTCGTGCGAGGCCCACTGCTCGCGCGCCGCGCGACGCATCCGCGCGCGCTGGTTCTGCAGCGCGTGGTTGCGCGCGACCTTGCCCAACCAAGCTCGCAGGGCGCCGGCGTCGGCGGGCGGATGCTGCAGCGCGCTGAGCAGCGTCTCCTGCTGCAGATCCTCGGCGTCCGCGCCTGGCCGCACGAGCCGCGCGGAGAGCGAGGCGACGAACTCGGCGTGCGCGAGCAACAGGTCGGTCGGCGGAGCGGGTTGGCTCGAATCCATGTGGGTGGCCTACCCCTCCAAGGATGCCATGCGCGCCGAAAGCGGTTCAGCGCGCTTGGAATCCTCTCACTTTCGCGTCGCGCTCCGCACGCCATGCGGCGGCGGCGCGTGGGCCCGGGAGCGCGTCGCGCGCACCCCCGGACCGCAGCCGGCGCGCGTCGGAAGCTCGCTCAGCGCAGCTTTTCCCAGTACTCGGCGGGCATGTCGTGCGCGATCTTGAGCGCGCCGTTCGCGCCGCCGTACATCGACTCCTCGACGCGCAGCACCTTGCCGCCGCCCAGGCGTTCGTACATCTGCCGCTCGATCTCGGCGTCGAGGCCGCGGATCTGGCTGCCGCCGCCCCCGAGCAACACGCGGCCCTTCAGGCGCTCCTGGAACTCCGGATCGAACGTGCCGATCAGTTCGCCGATCGCATCGACCATCGGGGGCACGATCGAGCGGCACGAGGTGCGCACCAGATCCGTGATGTCGAACGGCGTGGGCTTGCCCTTGACCGGGAAGTTCACCACCACCGGCGGCATGTTGTCGGCGACGTTGGAGTGCTTCTCCTTGATCGACTTGATCATCTGGATCGAGAACTGCGCCTCGGGGTGCTTCTCGCGGATGAGCTTGGCCAGCGTCTCGTCGATGTGGTCGCCGGCGAAGGTGTTGGTGATCTGGTCGGCGTCCTCGGGCATCGTGCCGTGCATGCGGCACAGGTCGGTCGTGCCCGCTCCGATGTCGATCACCAGCGTGTCGTCGAGCATGTCGATGCCGTAGGCGACCGAGAACGGCTCCGAGCACAACATCACGCTGTCCACGTGCTCCTTGGCGGCCTTGAGGATCGCTTCCTTGTTGTTGATCGAGGCCTGCGCGGGCGCGCCGATCACCGCGTAGATCAGTTCGTCGCGGCGCGGGCGCGCGCGCCGGATGATCTCGCCGATCAGGTCCGCCGCGGCCTTGAGGTTCTTGGCGCTCTCGTTGTCGCTCTTGATCACGCCGTGCGCGAGCGGACGGTAGAAGTCGAGCGAGAGGCGCTTCTCGAGCGCTTCGTCGCCGAACAGCACGTCCTTCTGGAGCAGCTTGCGCGCGACGACGTCCTTGGGATAACCGACGTAGGACGCGACGGTTTCGCGCACACCGTTCGACGCGGTCACGGAGGTGCGGGACGTGCCCAGGTCGATGCCCAGGTACAAAACGCCCTGGTCCTTGTTCGTCGCTTCGCTGCTTTGCTTGGCCATGGAGATGATTCGTTTCGTGGTCGAGTCAGGCGGGCGCCGAACCCGCTCGAGGGCGCGCCTCAAGCCTGTTCGGACTTGCCGGGGGAAATCTGCTTACGCAATTCGAGGTTGGCTTGGAAGATCTTGCTCATGAGCTCTTTCTTGAGCTCGTGCTGGACGTCGTTCGACGACAGTCCTTGGACGCTGGTGTAGATCGAGGCGACGCCCGGGTCCACCGAGTGCTGGCTCAGCGCGCGCTTGAGCTCCGCGTCGGTCATGCCGAGCGCTTGGGTGAGCTTCTGGATGCGCCGCTCGAGCGTGTCGATCTCGCGCCGGTGTTCGCTCTGGCGCTCGCCCAGAGCGCGCTCGATCTCGGCCTTCATTTCGCGCAGCGCGCTGGCCACGACCTCCTGCTGGATGCGCGCGAGCAACTCGTTCTCGCCCGCGCCCAGCCCGAACAACTCGCGGATCTTCGCGCCGAGCAGCGGGGCGTCGCCCGCCTCGCCAGGAACCTCGATCGCAGCGGCGGCGGCCGGCGCCACCGGCGGAGGAGCACCAGCAGCGGGGATCGCCGCGGGCGGCGCGAGGCGTTCGCGCTCGCGTTGTTCGCGCTTGCGGCGCTCCTCGAAGAACTCGTAGAGGTCGCTGTGCACGTAGCGGTTGCCGCCGCTCTCGCGCGCGACCTTGAGCCCGCCCTCGGCGACGTCGAGCAGCGTGTCGAAAGCCAGCTCCATGCGTCCGGTCTGGCTGTGGGCGCCGCCGATCGAAACCGTGATGCGCGTGGTCCGGCCGAGCCCGTCGAAACTCATCGCGCGCACGCCTTCGAGGATGCGCCTCGCCAAGCTCGCCGCGCCCTCCGCAGGCGTGTGGGGCGTGAGGACCAGCAGGCGATCGTCCAACATGCAGCCCAGCGCATCGCTCGCGCGGCTCGACGTGCGGACCAGCCCGGCCACGGCGCGCAGCACATCGTCGCGCAGCCCTGCCCCGTACAAGTCCTGGAGCTGCGCCAGGCGGTCCACGGCGATGAGCAGCATCACCAGCGGGTGGCCGTGGCGTTTGGAGCGATCGAACTCCACGCGCATCAGCTGCTGGACCTGCTGGGGCGTGAACAGGTCGCGCGCGGAACCTTTGAACAACGAGCTCTGGAAGGGACTCATCGCCGAAGGAGTGGAGCTCGAGGGATCGAACGCGGACAACACGCGCGCTGGAGGGCCCTGCAGGTTAGCCGCAGGGCCAGCCAAAGTCATGGAACGCGGCCAGTGGCCGCTATCGACGCGCGAAGCGGCGCGCCTTGATCGCCGACGGCGCTACCCGAAGGCCTCGGGCTGCGCGTTGCGGGCGCGCTCGACGACCTTGTCGAATTCTTCGCGCGTCACGCCGAGGAGCTTGTTGGCCAGCGCGGCGAGCTTCTCCAGCGCGGCTTCGAACGTCGAACTCGACGCGCGGTACGCGATCTGGTCGGCGATCGCGATCACGCCCACGTGCGGGTGCGAGACGATTTCGGCCGTCGGGCCGTGGTGGAACTCGATCGCCGCGGCGACCTTTTCGGGCAACTGCCACTGCTGCGCCAGGATCGCCCCAACCTCGACGTGCGTGTAGCCGAGCACCTGTTCTTCGCCCACGTGCAGCGCCACGCCTGTGCGCCTGGCGTGCCGGACGCACTCCAGGTACTCGTCGACCAGGCCCTCGAGCATCACGACCTTGCCGACGTCGTGAAGCAGGCCGCAAGCGTAGAAATCGTCGGGCGCGAGCCCCGTGCGCCGGAAACAGCTCTCCGCGAGAGCTTGCGCCAGTTGCGCAGTCAGCGTCGAGTGCTGCCAGACCTCATCGAGGTCGAAGTCCGGAATGTTCTTGAGGTGCTCGTAGCGCTGCAGGATCGAGACCTGCATGGCCACGTTGCGCAGCGCACGCGCGCCGATCACGGTCGCCGCCTGCTCGGCATTCGTGACTTGCTGGCTGAGGCCGTAGTAGCCGCTGTTCGCCAGGCGCAGCACACGGGCCGTGATCGCCGGATCCTTCGCGACGAGCGCCCCCATCTCCTGCAACCCCACGTTGGGGTTGTCGATCATGGAGTTGATGCGCATCACCACGTCGGGGAGCGACGGGAGCGTGATCTTGTCGCCGAACTGTTTGAGTGCTTCTTGCCGACCCATGGAGCCTCTGGTCCGAGGCCGCGTGTATCGGCTTTCCACTCCTGCAAGACTTGAGCGACACGCGCCTGCGCATCAAGACGCACGAACCCACTTCCACAGTTCGCGCGGCGTCGGCGCCTTGCCCGTCATCAGCAGGCCGACACGGAAAATGCGTGCTGCCGCCCAGACGGAGGCGTACACGCCCAGGCACCCGACCACCGCGGTCGCGGGCACTTGCCACAGCGGCACGGATTCCGCGCTGGTCAGCCGCAGGATCATCGTGAACGGCGTGAGCGGCGGGATGAACGACAGCACCAGCGCGAAGGTGCTGTTGGGATGCTCGCTGATGAAGAACCAGGCGAAGAACGGGATCATGAACACGAGCGACATCGGGCCCATCAGCGCCTGGGCCTCGCGCAGTTCGTTGACCGCCGCGCCCACGGCCGCCATCGCGCTCGCGACCATGAAGTACGCGATCAAGAAGTACAGCACGAGGTAGGCGAGCTTGTCCGCCGGCACCAGGTGGGCGTAGCCCAGGTTGCTCGCCGTCGCCACGCCGACGCCGCCGTAGAGAGCGATCACGACCAGCCCAACGCCGCACTGTCCGAGGATCTTGCCCGTCAGCAGCTCCATCGGACTCACCGCGGAGAGCAGCACCTCCATCACGCGGTTCGACTTCTCCTCGATGGTCGAGGTCAGCAGGTACTGACCGGTGAGCATGGTCGAGGTCCACAGCAGCAACATGAACGCCAGCGGCGTCAACACGCGCGCCATGTCGTTCTGCGCGGCCTCGCCTCCCGTGCGCGTCAGCGTGGTGGTCACGACGCTGGGCTGTGCGACGAGCCCGCGCACGAACTCGAGTTCGAGCTGCGCCTGATCGGCGCGCGCACGGACGACGGCGCGCTGCAAGGCGCCGCGCAGATCCTCCGTGTGCTGCCGGGTGAGGTCTTCGCCGAGGAACAACTCGAAACGGTTCGCCGCGCGATCGCGCCCGAGCACCGCCGCATCGAAACGCGCCAGCGCCAAGCGCCGTCCGTCGCGCACCGAAGCCTTCGCCTCCTCCCACTCGGCCTCTCCCAGCCGGGTGAGGCTCACCTTCGGCGCGCTCTCCTCGCGCAGACGTTCGAGCTGCTTGACGAGCGTGTCGCGGTAGGCCGGCGGCAGATTCTGCTCCAGCGCGGCCTGGATCTCCGCGAGCTTCGCATCGCGTTCGGCGCCGAGCCGCGCGGAGTCGAACTCGACCAGCGCCGCCTCGAACAGCCGGCCATCGGGATCGAGCAACGCCAGTTCGCCGACCAGCGGTTTGGGAGGTGCGTGGAGCAGCAACGGCAGAACGATGGCCATGCCCCACATCAGCGCCGGCAACACCACGGCCGCGAGCAGGAACGCCTTGGTCATCACGGTGTGGCGGAACTCGCGCCAAGCGACATCGAGAATGCGTTGCATGTCAGCTCCCCGCCGCGTGGAGTTCGTCTTCCGCCTGCTGCGCCGCGCGCTCGCCCTCGGCTTCGCGCACCACGCGCACGAACACATGGTCGAGCGTGACCCGCGCGAGCTCGAGCGCGCGCGCCGGGCCCAGATCGAGCAAGCGCCGGAACAACTCCTCCGGCGCGGCGTCGGCGCCGAGCGAAAGGCGCCAACCGTGGCCGTCGTCGCTCGGCCGCACGGCCAGAACGCCCGGCAAGCGCGCGAGCTGCGGCGCGAGCTCCGGCGTCGCGCGCAGCGGCTCGTAGTGCAACTCGCGCGGATCGAAGCGCTCGCGCACCTGCGCCAGCGTCGCGTCGAGACGCTTGCGGCCCTTGTGGATCAACACGAAACGATCGCAGACCGTCTCGGCTTGGTGCATGAGGTGCGTGCAGAGCAGGATCGTGACGCCGTTCGCGCGCAGTTCGCGGATCAAGCGATCGAGCACGACCGCGTTGACCGGATCGAGTCCTGAAAAGGGCTCGTCGAGGATCAGCAGTTCCGGCTCGTGGATCACCGCCGCCAAGAACTGCACCTTTTGCTGCATGCCCTTGGAGAGCTCCTGGCACTTCTTGCGGCCGACCTCCGGCAGCTCGATGCGTTCCAGCCAGTGCTTGACGCGCTGGTTGAGTCCGACGCGCGGCGCACCCTTGAGCTTGGCGATGTAGCCCAAGTACTCCTCGACCGTCATCGTGCGGTACAGGCCGCGTTCCTCCGGCAGGTAGCCGATGCGCGACTTGGCGTCGAGCGCGGTCTTCCCGAGCACTTCGATCGAGCCTTCGTCGGGCAGCAGGATCGAGAGCACCATGCGGATCGTGGTGCTCTTGCCGGCGCCGTTGGGCCCCAGCACACCGGTCAGGGAGCCGGTCGGGATGTCGAGGTCGAGCCCGGCGACGGCGACGCGCTCGCCGAAGCGTTTTCCGACGCCGCGGATGGAGATGGCGGAACTCATGTGCTGCAGAACATCGCTGTGGGAAGTGGGTCCGAGACGCTGCCGGGCCGAGCTTGGCGCGACAACGCCGGTCGCATCATTTCGCGCCGGCGCGCGGCGGCGCCGGTTCGAGCGCGAACTCGAGCACCGCGTGACCGTCGAGTTCGAAGTACTCCACTTCGATGGCCACGACGCGCGTGGCTGCGACCTCGAACTGGGCCTGGTCGCGCGTCGGCCCGTGGTGGGTCCAGTTCTCGAGCAGCGTCGCGCCGTCGATGCGCACGCGCACCCCGTCGTCGGAGTGCGTCGTGACGCGCCATGCGCCGGCCGGCAGCTCGAGCTTGGTCGCGGCGACCAGGCCGAAACGTTCGTGCGGCAAGCGCGCCTCGCGCACGGCCTGCGGTGCGCCGACAAGTTCGCTGGGACCGCCGCCGCCGAAGGGGAACGACAAGTTGCGCAGTTCGCAGCGCACGCCGCGTTCGACCTCGGCGCGCCAGGCGGCGGCGTCGGTCCGCGGGTCGCTGCTCCAGGCGCCGAACGTCGCACTCCAGCTCGCGTCGACGAGCAGGCCGCTGGCCGCGAGCTCTCGCGCGGGGAGCCGCACCCGGAACTCGTAGGGCGTCACAGCGCCAGCTTTGCGCGCGCTGAGCACGTAGCGCGTCGAACGCGGACCGGGCTCCACCTTGAGCCGCACGGAGTCGCTCTTGGACGTGGACACGGCGACTTGCATGCCCAGCAGCTCGTAGACGTGCGCGCCAGCCTCGTCGGCCGCGCGCCACAGCAGCGGCTCGGTCCAGTCGTACGGTCCCCACTCGGTCACGAGGATGCGCTCGCGACCCGCGAGCGCCGCGCGAGCGCCCACGGCGGCGCGCGTTCCCCGCAACTCGCTCAGACGCGGATCGACGCTCGTCGCCAACGGCGCGAGCGCGTCGACGCGCTCCAATCGGCTGCGTTCGTCGACCGCCGTCGCGAGGCCCTCGCCTCCGAGCCAGCGCGCGCTGGCGCCGCCGCGCAGTTCGAGCGCGAGGCGCTCCTCGCGAAACTCGTTGGCGCCAACTTCGGCGCCGCGGGAACCCGAGCCGTTCGCCTTGACCCACGGCTTGCTCGCGAGATCGGCGTCTTCGTCCCACCACAACTCGATGGCGCGCGCATTGCGCTCGAAACGATTGCCCTCTACGCGCAATCCGTCGCCGTGCTCGACGGCCAAGGCGCTGAGCGTGTTCTCGGCGAACGTGTTGTCGAGCACGCGCGTGTTGTGCGAGTACCCGCCCCACACGCCGTAGTTCCCGCCGACGAGCCGATTCGACTGGAACAGGTTGTCGAACGAGAACGTCAGTTCGATGCCGATCGCCGCCGCGTACGAAAAATCGTTGCCGTGCAGCACGTTGCGGTTGCAGCCCAGGCCCTTGTGCTCGACGCCCGCGCCTTCGAGCGCCTCGAGCCCGGCGAAGCCGAAGAATCCGTCGCCGCCGTGCGTGGCCGAGTTGAACGCGAACAGGTTGTCGGAGCACTGCTCGAAGGCCAGGATCCCCGCCGAATCCTGGCCGCGCGAGTACACGCCGTGGCTGTAGCCGCGGTTGCAGAAGTCGAAGCTGTTGTGGTCGACGACGTTGCGGCTCGAGCGGTGCAGCGCGAGCCCCCAGCCGGAGAGGAAGCTCATGTCGTTGTCGAACACGAACGAGTCGTCGACGCGGCTGAGGCAGATGCCGTTCTGACCGCGACGCGCAGAGTTCAGGCGCAGCGTGACTCCCTTGGAGCGCTCGACGTACACCGCCGCGCCGTAGTTCTCGCGCCACTCCCCGCCGTCGTTCTTGTGCGGCCACAACCAGTCGGCGGGGTCCTCGGCGCCCAGCGTCGAGCGCAGCCGCTGGGCGTAGTTGTTCGAGAACGTGCAACCTTCGACGACCAGTCCGTCGGCCCCGCTCGCCCACACGGCGGTCTTGAAGCCCTGCACCTGCGCGCCGCGCAGCACGACGTTCTTGCCCGTGATCCGAATGCCGACCCCGCGCAGCTGGTCTTGAGCGGTGGACGCATCCGCTCCGTTCAACGCAGTTCTGGAGAACGCAACCGTGATGTTGTCCCCCACGATGTGCAAGAC
Source organism: Planctomycetota bacterium (assembly GCA_016795325.1). Taxonomy (GTDB): domain Bacteria; phylum Planctomycetota; class UBA1135; order UBA1135; genus WYBT01. The sequence goes on along the minus strand of JAEUHY010000012.1, from coordinate 282,140 downwards.
GCCGTCGCCGTTGGCGTCCGCGATTGGCATCCCGCTGGGATCGACGGTGCACGAGCGCTCGATGCGCACGTCGTCGCGGTCGATCACGACGACTTCGGCCTGCTCCTGAGCGCAGAGCACGCTCGGCGCCCAGCTCGCGATGAGCGCCAAAGCCGCGCCGATCCGACGCCAAATGCTGTTCATTGAACGCCTCCCGTGGCGCGCGCATCCGGCGCGAGCCCGAGTTCCGCGGCGTGGGGCCGCAGCGCGGCGATGATGAACTCGATCAGCTCCGCGAGCTCGACGCCCAGCTCCTGCGCGCCGACCTGCACTTCGTCGCGCTCCACCTTGGCCGCGAAACCCTTGTCCTTGAGCCGCTTGAGCACGCTCGCGGCCCCGAGGCTCTGCAGACCGTCGGGGCGCACGCGGGCGCACGCGCCGATGAAACCCGTGAGTTCGTCGCAGGCGAGCAGCGCGCGATCCATCCGCGCCTCGCGCGCGAAGCCCCACTTGGTGTAGTGCGCACGAATCGCGCTGACCAAGTCGTGCTCGCCGCGCTCTTCCAACCACCCGACGACGCGCCGCGGATGCTCGTCCGGCCAGGCCTCGTAGTCGGCGTCATGCAGCATTCCAGCCAGCCCCCAGCGCTCGACGTCGGCTTCCGGGCCGCCGTAGCGCACCGCGGCCGCGCGCATCACGACCTCCACGGCGCGCGCGTGGCGCCGCAGTGAGTCCGTCTTGGTCCACGCGCACAGCTGCGCCCAACCTTCCTCACGGTTCAGCATCACGCTCCCAACTCGATCTCGCGCTTGTCCATCGCGGGGCTGTCCATCTCAGTGCGCTCGGCGCGGCGCGCTAGCGGCGCTCGAGCAGTTCGAACACGATGCGGCGCTGCGCCTCGACCCTGGAGTAGCCCAGCAGGATCTCCGAGCGCGCATCGCCGTCGAGGTCCGTGCATTCGAGGGCGCCGAGCTTGTACTCGGCGGTGCTGCGCAGGTCGGTCACCCAGTCCGCCGCGCGCTCGCCCGTGAGGAGCGCGACTTGGCGCTGCGCGAGGCCGCCGAACGCAGCGACCACGCGGTCCAGGTCCCAGGTCGTGTTCTTGTCGTCGAACAGGATCTGCCGCACCTTGCGCTCGCCGCGCGAGTCCAGGCGCACGTTCGGCGCGCCGAGCCAGCACTCGAGCTTCGAGCCGTCCTCGCTGGCGAGCAGCACATCGAGCGCTCCGTCGGCGTTGACGTCGCCGCGCGCGAAGCTGCGGAAGCGCTTTTCGAGCGACGTGAAGCGCTCGAAGATCTTCTCGGGATTCTGCAGCAGTCCGACGATCCCCGGCAGGCGCATCACGAGTTCGTTCGACCACTTCGGGCTGGTCTCGAACGTGGCGTTGCCTTGATTGCGGTAGCCGAGCGCGCCGATGCGCACGTCCCACTCGCCGAACAGGCCGCGCAGCAGCGTCGAGAGCGTCGGCACTTGGATCTTCACGAGCAACAGATCCGGCTGCGGATCGTCGTCGAGCTCGATCACCGAGAGCACGGTGATGTCCTCGGCGGTCTTGAGGATCGCGCTGGGTTCCTTGAACTGCGGCCCCTGCTTCGAGCCGCGGAACACCCACACCTTGCGGCGGTGACCGATCACGTAGTCGGGGATCGCGTCCCCGTCCAAGTCGCGGCTCGACCAGGTGGCGCCGTCGCCGGCCGTGAGCACGCCGCCCAACTGCAGCGAGCCCGCTTCGGTGGTGTCGCGGAAGATCGACAGGTCCACCTGCACGTCCGGCGCCGCGGGGAACGAACCGTCGTCGCGCTGCAGGTGGAAGGCGCGGCGCTGCTCCTGCTCGACCAGCAGATCCGGCCGTCCGTCGCCGTTCACATCGCGCGTGTCCAGGCCCGGGATCGCGAACGAACTCTCCAATTCATCGGAGAGGTATTCGCCCTCGCGCGAGCCCCAGCGCGAAACCGTGACGGCGACCGTCGCAGCCTTGCGGAACTGCGGAGCAGCGCCTTCTCCCCCGGGCGAGGCCAGCCAAAGTTCGCAGGCCTGCGGCGTGGGCAACACGACGTCCGGCAGGCCGTCGCGATTGACGTCTTGCATGAAGCCCGCCAGCTGCGGCGACCCGACGCGCAAGTTGAATTTGGCGCGCGCGATCCACGTCTGCGGCTGCGCGGCGAGCGAGCCGCTCGCGTCGATCGGATAGGCGAGCACGCCGGCGGGCGAGGCGCTCACCAGGAAGCGTGTCGCGCCGAAGCGCGCGGTGTCGACCAACGTGCGCTCGGGAAGCGGCAGCAACATGTCGTGCTGCGGCGCATCCGCCGCAGCGCTCACCCAGGGCCGCCACGCGCGCACTTCGCCGCGCACGCCGACGACGATCAGCGCGCCGCGCTCGCCTTGCTCGGCCTCCAACACGCGGTGCGCGCCAACTTCGAACGGAGGTTCGTAGCTCACACGCTTGAGTTCGCCTGACGCCGCCTGCAGCGACGCGAGAACGGGCCAGCCGAGGATCCAGGCCACGCTCATGGGAACCTCACGTACAGCACTTGCGCAGGCTCGATCACGAGCACCCGCGGCTTGCCGCCCGCGACGCCGCGCACGTACTCGACGTCGGCGCGCGCGTCGACCGCCAGCTTCCACAGCGGCTTCTCGACCACGCTCCACGGACCGCCCTTGGGCGCAGCGCGCACCATCAGCAGCCGCAGTTCCGTCGGCGTGTCGCGCACCAGCAATTCCGAGACGCGATCGCCCGTCAGGTCGCCGCAGAACGAACTCGTGAGCTGGAAGCGCTTGACCGGAATCGAGTGCCGCCACACGAGGTCCGGCTGCTTGCCGAAGCGCCCGTTCTGGTTGCGGTAGACGTAGAACTCGGCCTCGATCGACTCGTTGGCCACGCTGCGCAGCTGATCGATCAGGTCCGGGCGCACCGCGCGCAGCGTGAGGTCGACCCACCCATCGCCGTCCAGGTCGCTGAAGCTCGGCCCCGCGACGAAACCGCCGAACACCATCAGCGCACTCGGCCGTCCGTTGGCGCCGAACAGCGGCGGGCCCTCGCCCGCGCCGCGCTGCGTGAACACCAGCCCTTGCGCACGCACGTCGGACGAGCGCTTGTCGCCCGCGAACACGAAACAGTCCGCGCGGCGATCGTTGTCCAGATCGACGATGTGCGAGCTGTACGACGTGTCGAGCCTGCGCGTGCGATCGGCGTCCACCGGCAAGTCGAGCGACACTCCGGGCTCGCTCTCGAACTTCCCCGCGGCGAGTTGGCGCCACACGTGCAGCTTGCTCGGGGTCTGCACGATCAAGTCGAGCCGTCCGTCGGCGTCCCAATCGCTCCACTGCGGACAGGGCGCGGTCTCGTTGACTTGGACAAGCACCTGCGCGCCGCCCTCGTCCTCCTCGCCCACATCGGAGCCGAGCCGGATCGAGAGTTCACGTTCGCGCCGGCGGCCGCGCACCGAGACGCCCTCCTGCGGACTCGCGCTCACCCACGCGCCCGGCGCCCGCACCTCGATCGGCACCCGCAGTCGCTGCTGCGGACCGAACTCGGCCCCGTCGACGCGCGGCCGGCGCTGGAACACCAGTGTGTAACCGCCGGGCGCCGGCGCGGCGAGATCGGCGAGCCCGTCCCCGTCGAGGTCGCGCACCAGATCGGGCAGATGGAAGGCCTCGCCCGGTTCGGGCAATTGCCACAAGAGATCGAGGCTCGCCAATCGCTCCAGGCGCGTTTCCTGGGGACCGCTCGGTCGCCAGGAAAACGCGCCCGAAGCCGTGAACAGCACGATCTCGGCGCCGCCGCCGGCGCGCACGTCCGCGGCCGCCCAGGCGACCACGTCGGGAGTCAAAGCGAAGCGCTCGCTCAGACTCACGGCGCCGCCGGCCACTGCGCGCCACAACTGCAGTTCGCGCGCGAACTCCTTGCCCGACTCACGCGCGGCGATCACGACGTCCTCGAGGCCGTCGCCGTCGAGTTCGCACAACGCTGCGGCCGTGGGCCTCCAGGCGCCGTCCAACTGCAGCGAGCGCACCTGCGCCAGGCCGGCGTCCTGCGCGACCGCCATCAACAAGCTGGTGAACAGCACGTCAGAGCGACTCCAAGCGGTTCGCGTCGCCGCCGGCGAACTCGATCCACCACAGGAGACGCAGGTCCCACGCCGCGGGCGTGCTGCGCCAACGCACCAAACCGAGCAACGCGGAGTGTTCGGTGGCGTCGCGCTCGCGCGAGTAGGAGTACAGGAGCGGCAGCGAGAACTTCTTGAGTTCGCGCACGCGGCGCGAGAGCGGCGCATCGAGCGCGAGCAGCTCACCCTTGCGAAGCACCTCGAGTTGGACGCGCCCGTCGGCGGGCGCGCCACGCAACTCGTCGAGCAGAACCTGCGGGTGGCTGATCTCGACGCCGTCGATGCTGCGGATCAGGTCGCCGTACGCGACGCCGCAGCTGCGCCACGGCGATTCGCGCGTGAGCCCGACCACGACTGCGCCGCCCCCGGGGCCGAGCGCCGCGGCGCGCGCCTCGACCTCGGTCGCGGTGCGGACCACCAATCCCACGCGCTGATCCTCGGTGAAACGCTGCGCTGCGCCGCGCGGTCCGACGCGCACGCGCGGCACGGCCGTCACTTCGAACTCGCGTTCCGCGCCCGCGCGATCGACCAGCACACGCAGCACCTGACCGGGCTGGGCCTCCAACTCCACGCGGCGCCATTCGGCCGGCCACGCCAGCGCGGTGAGCGGTCCATCCGCGACGCGCACTTCGAGCAGAAGATCTCCCGGCGCGAGCCCCGCGATCGCAGCGGGCGAGTTCTCGACGACGCTCGCGACACTCAGTCCGCTCGGGGCCTCGAGCATGGCGTCGAGCGAGGCGCGCGCGTCGGCGACGACCACGCCGGTGAACACGCCCGCAGGCAGCGCCTGGCGCTGGGCCTCGTCGTCGGGCTCGTCCAGCCACTCGAGCGACTCTTCCATCGCGATGAGCGGCGGCGACACACGCGCAGGGCCGTCGCTCGCGCACGCCGCGCTCGCGCCACACACCAACAGGAGCAGAAGCGTTCGTTTCATGGCATCGCGCGCCGGCGCAGGAGAAGGATCGAGAGGCCGACGCAGGCGGTCAGCCAGAGCAGAGGCACGGCCAGGGCGAGATCGACGCCGGCGAGGTCGCGCCCCGCGAAGCGGAAGACCGCATTGCTGATGCCCTCCGCGCGTTCGGCGAAGTAGTTGAGTTGCGACGTATCGCCCAAGGGCGAGGGTGCGTACGCCGAGAGCAACCACTGCTCGAGCCCGAAAGAGCGCGCCACGCCGCGCGCGAGATCCGAAGCCAGCACGAGCGCGAAGCTCAGTCCCAGCGCACCCGGCGCCGTGCGCGCGATCACGCCGGCGAGCAATCCCAGTCCGAAGTAGCCCGCCAGGGTCGGGGCTTGTCCGAGCACGGCTTGGCGCAGGTCCGGCCACAACTCGCTCGCGGCGACGAGCGGGAACTCATCGCCGTTGGGGAGCAGTTCGACGAGATCGCCGAAGCCGAACACCATGGCGCCGCCGGCGAGCGCAACTCCGACGAGCAACGCAAACGCTCCGAGCGTCACCGCCAGACCGGCGAGCGACTTGCCGAGCACGACTTGCGAGCGCGTTTGCGGGCGCAACAACACGTTGCGCAGGGTCCCACGCGACAGTTCTCCGGCGATCGATTGGCTCGCGATGCCGGCGACCAGCAGTGCGAGCAACGGCAGACCCGTTTGCAGCGCGCTCGCGGTCGCTTGGAACCCGGTGACCGCCGTCGCGCTGGCCAACTCGCCCGCCGCCACGCGCGCCTGATTCTCGAGCGCGGTGCGGCGTTCGAGCGCAATCGCTCCGAGTCCCACCAGCGCCGGACCGGCGAGCAGCGCGCCGAAGCGCGCCTTGGCGAAGAGGCGCGAGAGCTCGTAGCGCGCCGTGCGCAGGATCGGCGCGCGCGGAGCGCTGAACGCGCTCGGCTTGGCGCCGAGTTGCGGCGGTTCGCTCGGCGTCTGCGCCACGGTCGAGATCGCCTCGCCGCGCGCGAAGCGCAGGTAGATCTCTTCGAGGCTCGCGTTGCGTGCGCCCAGGCGTGTGAGCTCCAGTCCGGCGGTGACGAGCTTGCGCGCGACGGCGCCGTGGTCCTGCGCGGCGACATGCACGGTCAATCCGCCGCCCTGCACTCGCTCGGCATTGTGGCCCGCTCGCTGCAGCACCTCGAGCGCGCGCTGGTCATCGTTCGTCGTCACCTCGAGCGCGCCCTGCGCCGAAGCGAGCAAGTCTTGAGTGCGCGCCTCGACCAGCAACTTGCCGCGGTGCAGCACCCCGATGCGCGTGCAGACATCGGCCACCTCGTGCAACTGGTGGCTCGAGAGCAACACGCTCACGCCCTCCTGTTCCACCAAGCGCCGCAGGATCGCGCGGATCTCGGCGATGCCCTGCGGATCCAGACCGTTGGTCGGCTCGTCGAGCAGCACGACCTTCGGCCGGCCCAGCATCGCTTGCGCGATCCCCAGTCGTTGCCGCATCCCCTGCGAGTAGGCCTGCACAGGCTTGGCGCCGACCTGGGCGAGTCCGACCAACTCGAGCAAACGCTGCGTCTCGCGCCGCGTCTCGTCGCGCGAGAGTCCGGCGAGGCGTCCCAGCAGACGCAGGTTGGTGGCGCCGTCGAGGTGCGCGTGAAAACCCGGCTGCTCGATCAGCGCGCCCAGGCGCGCGCGCGCTTCGCGAGGCGCGGCGCTGGCGTCGAACCCGTCGACGAACACCGAGCCCGAATCGGCGAACTGCAGGCCCAGCGCGATGCGCATCGCGGTCGTCTTGCCGGCGCCGTTGTGGCCGATGAACCCGTAGCAGTCGCCGGGCCGCACGTGGATCGACACGGAGTCCAACGCGAGCTGCGCGCCGAAACGTCGGGTGATCGAGACCAGTTGCAGGGACATGCGGGCGCAGGGGGCAAAACTGCGATCCGCCATACAAGAGGGCGCACGCTGCGATTGCAAGCCTCGCGAGGCGGGTCCCGCCGCGAGCTTGTCCGAATCCTTACTCGGCGCCCCGAGCGCTGGGGCTCAGTCGGCGGATTCCGGCCGTGGCGCTGGCAAACGCCAGTTCCAGCGCATCGCCGCGAGTCGAAACACGACGGTCAGCAGCGCGCCCGTGGAGAGCGCGCTCGAGGCCGACGCGCCGAACTCGACCAGCGCGACCTGCGCCAGTCCTCCGGTGAAGACCGGCACCGCATACAGCTGGCTCGTCGGACGGAACAACTGGGGCGTCTCGTTGAGCACGATGTCGCGCAGTACGCCGCCGAACGCTCCTGTCATGACACCGAACAGCACCGCCACGAACGGCGGGGTTTCGAGCGCGAGCGCCGCCTGCACGCCCAGCCCGCCGAACAGCCCGAGCGCGACGGCGTCGAGCACATCGGCCAGGGCCTGCACGGGGCGGCGGCGCAGCGGCCGAAGGGCTTGCGGGCAGTACAGGTGCAACAACGCGAGGACGAGCACGAGCACGACGTACTCGGGGCGCGCGACCCAAAACAGCGGGCGACGGTCGAGCAACACGTCGCGCAGCGTGCCGCCGCCGAAGGCCGCGAGCAGACCGACCACGAAGGCTCCGACGAGGTCGAGGTTGCGCCGCCGCGCGTCGACCACGCCGGAGAGCGCGGCGAACGAAACCGCCGCGATCTCGAACCCGCGCTCGAGCAACGCGAGGTTCATGCGTTGCGCTCGTCCGGCGCCATCACACGCGGGCGCTCACTGCGCATCGCGCGTCGCGAGCGTGACGCGCACCGACTCGCGCACTCCGTCGCGCAGGTACACGGCGAGCACGACGTCGCCGGCCTTGTAGCTCTGCAGCGCATACATGAAGTCCTGGATCGTTGCGATCTCGATCTCGCCCACCTTGACGAGCACGTCGCCGGCGAGCATGCCGGCCTTTTCCGCGGGGCTGCCAGCAGACGTACCCGAGAGCAGCAGCCCGGGGCCTTCGAAGCTGTACTCGGGCACGGTGCCAAACCACACGCGCATCGGAGTGCCCACGCGCACGCCGCCTTGCTCGGGCGCGGGCGGCTCCACCCACGCCAGGCGCGGCGCGGCGCCGATGCGTTCGATCAACTCCACGCACAACGCCGTGACCTTGGCTGCGCCTTCGGCTTCGAAGCCCGCGAGGTCGTCGCTGGGTTTGTGGTAGTCGCTGTGCACTCCGGTGAAGAAGTGCAGCGCAGAGATCTTGCGCTTGAGGAACGTCTGGTGGTCGCTGCCGCCGACGCCCTGGCCGGAGCGGCTGAGCTTGAGTTCGAGCCCGGCGCGCGGCGCGGCCTCGAGCAACCAGTTCTCGAACGGCGCCGACGACCCGACGCCGAGTACGGCGAGCGAACCGTTGCCCGCGCGCCCCACCATGTCGAGGTTGAGGTTGGCCACGACGCTCTTGAGTTCGAACGTCGGGCGCTGCGCCCAGTGTTCGCTGCCCAGCAAGCCCAGTTCTTCGCCCGACCACAGCGCGAACACGACGTCGCAGCCCGGCTGCGGCCCCGCCGCGAGCAAACGCGCCATCTCGAGCACGGCGGCCGTGCCGCTCGCGTTGTCGTCGGCGCCGTTGTGGATCTCGCCGTACTTTCCCGGCGCGAGCGAACCTTCGCCGCCGCGGCCGAGGTGGTCGTAGTGCGCTCCGACCACCACCGTTCGCGACGAATCGGCGCCGCGCAAACGCGCGAGCACGTTGTGCGCCGGTCCCTTCGAACGCACGACATCCGCGCGCGCGACGACGCGCAGCGCGCGCGCTTCGTCGCTCCACGTCGCGCCCGCGTCGCCGTGGTCGATCTGCGCCACGAGCCCGTCGAAGGCCGGCACGAGCCGCGCCGCGAGGTCGTAGCTGATCGCGAGCGCGGGAATTCCGGCCTGCGCCGCGTGGCTGTGATCGAAGTGCGGCAGCGGCTCGTCGCGCAGCGACGGATGCGGCGCCACGAGCACCGCGACCGCGCCGTGCCGTTTGGCGTTCATGACCTTCATGAACAGCGAGCCCGAACTGCCCCAGCCGTCGCCCTTCACGACCGCGGCGTTTTCGTCGGCCGGCTCTTCGTCGGCGCGCTGCGGCAGAGCTTCGGCGGGCGGCACGCCGCGCACGAGGAGCACGACGCGCCCCGCAACATCGCTGCGGCCCTCGGCGTAGTCGTTCCAGTTGAGCTCCGCGTTGATCACGCCGTAGCCGCGGAACGCGAGCTGTCCGACCGCGGCCCCGCCGCTCGAACAGAACAGCGGCTCGACTTCGCCCTGCGCCGCGACCGCTGTCTCGACGACCTCTCCGTGTTGGAACTCGGCCTGCAGCGCGATCCCGCTGTTCGGGCCGACTTCGATCGGGAGCGGCACCTCGAAGGCCTGGAGGAAGCCGCCGCGCTCACCCGCGGGTTCGAGCCCCAACGCTGCGAAACGCGCCGCAATCCACTCGCCCGAGCGGGTTCCCGCCTCGGTGCCCGCGCGCCGGCCTTCCTGCGCATCGTCGGCGAGCCACGCCACGTCGTTGTAGAGCCGCTCCGCGGACGGACGCTCCGCATCGAGCGCGCTCGCGGCGGCCGGAGTCGCGGGGCGCGCCGCGGGCGCGGCGACGGCGGCGACGCGGCCGGTGTCGTTGGCGCAGCCCGAGAGCACGAGGAGCAACGCGCCGCACAGCGCGCGCGAGAGGACGAACGAAGGTTGGAGCTTCATGGCGCGGATCCTACGGCCCCGCGCGTCCCCGGCTCTACACTGCGCCGTCCAACCATGCACCTCCAAGTGCTCTCGAGCGGCAGCGGCGGCAACAGCGCGCTGATCCGCGCCGGCCGTGCGCGCGTGCTCGTCGACGCGGGGCTCACGCTCGCCGAGATGGAGGCGCGCTTGAGCGTCGCCGGCGTGCCGCCGCCCGTCGGCGAGCGCCCCACGCTCGACCACGTGCTCGTCACGCACGGGCACCTCGACCACGCACGCTCCGCGGGCGCCATCGCACGCAAGCACCGCGCGCTGCTCCACGGCTCCGAGGCGATGCTCTCGACGCCGTCGTTCCGGCGCGCCAAGCGCCTTTCGACGCTGCGCGTCGGCGCGGAGTGTGTGCTCGACGAGGAACTGGGCCTGCGCGCGCGCAACGTGCCGATCCCCCACGACGCGCATCCGACGATCGCCTTCCGCATCGAGCACGAGGGACGCGTCGCGGTGGTCCTCACCGACATGGGCCGACCCGACGAATTCGTCGCGCGCGAACTGCGCGGCGCGCACCTGCTCGTGCTCGAGTTCAACCACGACCGAACGATGTTGCTCGAGGGCTCGTATCCAGCGCAGCTCAAGCGACGTGTGGCCGGCGACGCCGGACATCTATCGAACGACCAGGCGGCGCAGATGCTGCGTTGGCTCGCGGGCGACGAGTTGCACACGCTCGTGCTCGCGCACCTCTCGCAGCACAACAACACGCCCGAGCTCGCGCTCGCGGCGGCTCACAGCGTGCTCGCCGAACTCGGCCGCAGCGACGTGCGCGTGCTCGTCGCGAGCCAGCACGAAGTCGGCGAGAACCTGACGGTCTGACGCGCGCTCAGCGCGGCGGCCAGCGGATCTCGCGCGTTTCGCCTGCGCGCAGATCGAGTTCTAGTTCGGGTTGGTCCACGCCTTCGACAGCGAAGCGACAACGGCCGGCCGGAATGCGCACCCGCGCGCGCCCCTCGGCGTCGAAGCGCGCGTAGGCCGTCCACTCGCCATCGGGCGGCGTGTTCACCACGGCGACCAACTCGTGCGCGGGCGCCGGCGCCGCGTCGAGCACGACGGACAACAACGCACTGGGCAGTTCGAGTCGGAACTCCGTTGCGCCGCGCACCAGCGTCACACGCTGCCGAACCTCGCTGCGCGACCCCCCCTCGGCGAGCGAGTCGCAGCGCAATTCGTAGGCTCCGGGATGATGTAGAGCGAACTCGAAGTCGCCGCGTGGATCAGTCCGTGCGCGGAACAGCACGCGCGAGTCGCCAGGCGCGGAAAGCTCGACAATGCGCGGCCCGTCGGCGCTTCCGTCGAGCACGACGCGGCCCCGCAGCACGCACGGCGGCGGCTCCGGCAACTCGAAGTCGAGCTGCGTCACGTGCTCGGCGAGCACCGTGACCTCGCCCCGGAGGTCCACGTCGGAGCGGGCGGCCGATTGGGTCTTGCGCGGGACGTTCGACGGCATGCGCGCCGAGACGTTCACGCTCCAGCGGCCCGGCCCGACCCCGTCGATGCGGTAGGCGCCATTCAAGTCCGTGAGCACAGAGTCCGTGTTCGAGTCCATGGACACCCGAGCGCCCCGCACCCCTCGTCCCAGATGATCGCGCACCGTGCCAGCGACCACGCCGCCGCGCACCAGCTCGACCTCCAGTCGATCGCCCGCGGGATGCTCGCGCACCACGTACGGCGCCCAGCCCGCCGCTCGCACCCAGACAGACGTGATCGCGTCGCCGCACCAAACGACCTTCGCAACTCCCGTTCGATCGGTCGTCGCTCCGGGCGTGGGCGAGATCCAGCCCGGCCACTCGCCCGTTACGCGCGGTTCGACACGAGCGCCTTCGAGCGGCTCGCCCTGCGCGAGAACCCGTACTTCAAGTTCTCTTACGACGGGAGCGCCGACGTCGATCCGCACTGGCTGCGCAAGCGCGTCAGCATCGCGCGCTGGCTCGCGCCGTTGGTATACGAACGGACCACGTACGACACGCAGCGTGAACTCACGGGTGCGCTCGACGCGGACACCGATCACGCCCTCAGCGATCTGCCACGTGAACGGCGGACCGTCGGCCGGATCCTTGACGCCCTCGATCTCGAGCTCGCCGATCGGCATGGCCCGAACGGCGAGTTCCAACGTCGGCCAGTCGCGCAGCTGCAGCGTCCGTTCGCCGGGATCGCCCACAACCTCGTACGCAACTGCGAAGCGCGGCCCGTCCGTGGCGGCGATCATGTAGCCCTTGCCAGGCTCGGCGACCAGCGTGAAGCGCCCCTGCGCATCGCTCGTCGTTCGCACGTCCCCCTCCGACCAGTGGAACTCGCGGCTGAGCGTGGCGCGTTGCCCGACGACGCGCGCGTTCGCAACCGGCGAGCCCTGCGCGTCGACCACCACGCCACGCACCAAGCGCTCCGGCGCCGGCGGAGCGAGAACGAACGGCTCGAGCGTGACGGTCTCGCTCTGCAGCACTCCGACAGGAGCGGAGCACTGGCGCGCGAAGCCCTCGGCGCGAATCCAAACGCGGTAGTAGCCCTCGGCGACGCCGTCGAGGCGGAAGCGACCGTCGCGCTCCGACTCGACGCGCACGGGCGCGGCGGTCTCCAGGCCGGCCCCCGTGAGCAGGATTTCGGTCAGCGGCGGTTCGCGCAGGGCGCCGAAGCGCTCGCCGAGCCGCTCGAGGCGCACCTCCGCGGCTTCGAGCGGCGCTCCACGCGCGTCGCGCACGGAACCGAGGATCAGCCCCGTGCGACGCATCACGAGGTCGCCGAGCTCGAGCGTTTCGCCGAGACGCACGGGCGCGTAGACCCGGAGCGGTTCGAAGCCGCTCGCGCTTAGTTCAAGCACGTCGCTGCTCGCCAAGACGCTGTCACCGGGCAGCTCGAAATCCAGTGCGCCGTCCGCGCGGACGAGAGCACTCGGTCCCTTGCCATCGCCGAACTCCAGCAGCGCCTGCGCACCGGAGACCGGCTCGCTGCGCGCGTCGAGCACGCGCGCGCGAATCCGCGCCGGGGCGAGCGTCGTGCGCGTCGGCGCGCTCGCGGCTTCGCTGCGTTCGACGGCCGTCCTGCCCGGATCCGTGGCGGTCGCCGCTGCGGGCGCTGACACGCTCGCGACCGCGGCGAGCTGCGGCTCTTGCTCCGGCTCACGTACCGCGAACCACACACCCACGACGACCGCGAGCATCGCCGCCGCGCCCGCGAGCCAAGCCGTGACGCCGCTGCTCGCGGGACGGGCGGCGACGGGTGCGAGCTCTTGCGGTGCAAGCGGCGCGAGCAACGCCAGCCACGCCGCACGATCTCCGCCGTGACGCCGGTCGAGTCGCTCGCGCAACAGCTCGAGCCCGCGCTTGAGGCGCCAGCGCACAGTGTTGTCGTTCGAACCGACGCGCTCGGCGATCTGGATCGACGACAAACCCTCGTAGTAGCGCAGCACGAGCGTCGAGCGGAACGGCTCCTCAAGCTTGAGCACTTCGCGCGCGAGAAAACGTTGCTCCTCGACGCGGTCCACCAGTTCAACTTCGCCCTGCGTGACTTCGTCGCGCGCCTCACGCCGCTCGCGCGCTGTGCGCGACTGTTCGGAGCGAGCGCGCATGCGAACAAAGTTCTCGAGCACCGTGCGAAGCCAGGGCCGCAGCGGCCGATCCGCGGCCGGCGGGTTCTTGAGCGCGGCGAGCCAGGTCTCTTGGACGAGGTCCTCGGCCGCGGCGGGATCGCGCACCAGGCTCGTGGCGAGCCGCCTCAGCCAAGCCGATTCGGCCAGAAGCGCTTCGAGCGGGACCGCGCCGTGAGATCCGGTATCCATACGGGTGAGAACATGCAGCCGAACGTGGCGGCGTTGGCCGAACCTCTCAGAGTTCGACGAGCGCACCGCGCGCGGCGAACACCAGCGTAGTGCGGATCGCCTCGCGCGGCAGTCCGCACAAGCGGCCCAGGGCCCTGGCGTAGGCCTCCAATTGCGGCCGGTAACGCTCCGCGGCCCCGTTCTCGTCCCCGCGTCCGCGGTCCGACTTGAAGTCGAGGATCCTCGCCCGCACGTACGCGCCGCCGGAGCGTTCGAGCACGACGCGGTCGAAGGCGCCGCTGTGCAGCGCCTCGTCGATCACGCAGCGGTACGCCCGTTCGCGCCAGACCTCGACTTCGCCCGCGGGACGGGTGAAGAGCTCGCGCAACGCCGGCGCAGCGAGCGCACGCTGGAACTCGTCGAGGTCGCGTTCGAGGTCCGGGCCTCCGAGCCCGCGTGCGCGGGCCAGTTCCAGCAACCGCGCAGCGTCGAATTCGAACACGTCGAGCCACTCGATCTGCTCGAACCAGGTGTGCCAGCGCGTACCGCGGCGCCGCGCGTTGCCGTCGGAACTCTCGAACAGCTCGGCGCCGCTCGCCGCCGCGCCGGCGCCCAGGCGCGACGGACTGAAACGTTCGAGTTCGCGCGGGCGCAGCGCTGCAGCGAACTCCAAGGGAGGTGCGGCCTGCGCAGGCAACGCCACCGCGGAATCTTCCGAAGCCCTCGCGCGCCGCGCCCAATCCTCGACACTGCCGTCCACTTCGGCGACGAGCGTCGCGGGCGTGAGGTTCTCGAATCCCAGCTCGAAGGCGTGGCGCACGAGCGCGGCCGCGCTGCTGCGCGCTTCTCCGTCCTTGGGACCTTCGGCCCACAACACCAGGTCGAGCCGACGGCGTGCGCGCGTGAGCGCCACGTAGAGCGCGGACAGGCTGTCGCGGAAGGCGCGCCGACGCGTGGCACGCTCGGCGTGCACGAGGCTCGGGTCGCCGGCCACAGCGAGCGCGGTGCGCAGTTTCGCACTGCCGGCGTGCGAGAGCAGTTCGAAGGGCTGCAGCGGATCGTCCTCCACGCGCCGCGCGACGAAGGAACTGCCGCGCCCCACGAGCGGCCCGTCGAGTTCGGGGAGCACGACCGCATCGAACTCCAGTCCCTTCGAGGCATGGATCGTCATCACCTTGACGAGCGCGGCGCTGGGGTCTTCGACGCGCAGGCGCCGCACGCGCTCGGCGAAATCCGCGAGCGAGCCGTGCTCCGGCGCGCCGAGCGCGGCGTCGATCAAACGCGCGAAACGCCGCGCTTCCCAGGCGCCGAGTTCGCCTTCGACGTCGTCGCGCCACTGCGCGAGCCACTCCGCCAGGCCCAGATCGAGCCGGGCGCGTTGCGCGCGTGCATGCGCCGCCGCGTACGCGGCCTGGTTGGCGTCGACGAGCCCGAGTCGACGCGCCAACACGCTCGTGGCGACGTGGAAACGTGCGATGGTGTCAGCGGGGTGCTCGAGCCAGTGCAGAGTCGCGAGCGCGGCCTGCACACTGATCGCGTCCGTCAGCGGATTGCCGCCTTCGTCACTCGCCGCGATGCCGGCATCACGGAGCTTGGCGACGAGCGTCGCCGCGAGAGCGTTGCGCCGCACGAGCACCGCGATGCTCGCCCACGGTGCTTCGTCCCGCAGCGCACGCACACGCTCGACCGCAGCGTCGAGGCACTGCGGCCAGGGCGCCTCGCGACCGTTGCGCGCGGCGGCAGTCCAGACGCGCACACACCCGGGGAGATCCGCGCGCTGCGCCACGTGCGGATGGAACGCGCGCGAAAACTCAGCGGCGGTCTGGTCGTCGCCGTGCTCCGCGGCGAAGCCGGGGAAGCTCGTCAAGTTGCCGAAGACTTGGTTGACCGCCTCGAGCACCACCGGCGCTGAGCGCCAGCTCACGTCGAGCGACTCGGGTTCGAGGTGGAACTCGTGCGGCAAGTTCTCGAGCAGCCGCGGCTCCGCGGCGCGCCAACCGTAGATCGATTGTTTCACGTCGCCGACGCAGAACAGGCTGCGTTCGCCGGTCCCATCGGCTGCGAGCTCGCTCGCCAGACCGCGCAACACGCGCCACTGTGCGGGCGACGTGTCCTGGAACTCATCGAGCAACAGGTGGTCGATCTCGCCGTCGACTCGCAGCGCCAGTTCGTGCGCGGACACTCCATCGTCGCGGCCCAGGCAGCGCGTCAAGTCATCGAACGACAGCCGGCGCGTCGCGAGCCGCACGGCGGCCAGTCGACGTTCGTATTCCGCGAGCAAGCGCGACGCCGCCCCGTTCTGCGCGCGCAACTCGCCGCCCAGTTGCGCCGCCGCTCGTTCGACGAGCACGGTCAGATGCGCCAGGAGCTCCTCGGGAAACTCCTGGCTGAAGTACGCGCCCTTCTCGAACCAGGCCTTGATCAAGCCCTTGTCGAGCAACGTCTCGAACTCGCGCGCCTGGGCGAGCTCAAACGCTTGCACGAGCGCCTTCTGCCAGCGTGAATCCGGCTTCCCGGCCTTGGTGAGCGGCGGCGCGAACGTCCGCACTTGCTCCAGCGCATGCTCGAACAGTGCGTCCGACGGACCGCGCAACTCGAGCAGCGCATCCCACGCGCCCGGCCGCGCCTCGAGGTTCAGGCGGTGGCTTTCGTCGACGACGCGCCGCAGCAAATCGTGCACGCCGCGGCTCGAGCGGCCGCGCTCCAGCTCGCTGAGCAGCACCGACCACGCGCCGCGATCCGCATCCGCGAGGGCTGCGCCCAAGGCGGCGTCGCGCGCGAGTCCGAGTTCGACCTCATCGGCGATGCGCCAGTCCGGCGGCAGGCCCAACTCCGCGGCGCTCGCACGCGCCAGCTCGACGAAGAACGCGTCGAGCGTGCGCACGCGAAAACGCTGGATTTCGCGCGCCAAACGGCCGAGCAGTGCGAGCGCGTCGGCGCGCTCGAGGCGCACGTCGAGCTCGCGACTGAGCCGCGCGGCGCCCTCGGCGCTGCTCGCTGCGCCGGCGAGCCGCGCGAACAAGCGGCCGAGGATCTCGCCCGCGGCCTTGCGCGTGAACGTCGACGCCACGACACGTTCGGGGCGCGCGCCCTGCGCCACCAGGCCAAGGAAGTGCGACGTGA
Organism: Planctomycetota bacterium; assembly: GCA_016795325.1. Lineage (GTDB taxonomy): Bacteria > Planctomycetota > UBA1135 > UBA1135 > WYBT01. The sequence continues at coordinate 265,592 of JAEUHY010000012.1, read as the reverse complement.
GACGGAAGGTCTTGCCGCTGCCCGCCGAAGCGAGCAACACCTGCGAACGTGTGTTCACGTCGCGTCCTCCGTCTCCGGCTCGTCGTCGTCGTCGCCTTCGAGCAGATCGAAGCCGCACAGCGCCGCCAGCGATGGGTCGAACGGTCGGCGCGCACCGACCTCGGCGAACTCGCCGCGCCGCATGCGCGCGATCACGTCACGCGCAGCGTCGAGCGCGGTGTCGAGCACCTCGGGTTTGGGCGAGAACGGCGCGTACAGTTCGTCGCTCGGCGCGCGGCTGAGCGCGACGTAACCGAGCTCGACCGCGCCGTCGCCGCACAACGGCCGCGTGAGCTCGCGGTAGAGCGGCAACTGCAGGTCCTTCCAGCCGCGCGACGCACTCCAGTGCACCTGGAGCGGCGGCACGGGCTGATCGCTCGTCTTGTAGTCGACGATGCGCCATGCGCCGCTCGCGGCGTGGCGCTCGATGCGGTCGATGCGCCCGCGGATCGTCACGCCGTCGAGCTCGTACGGCGGAGCATCCCACTCCAAGTGCACGATGCGCCAGCCCAACGCGACCTCGCGCGCCTGCCAGCGCGCGAAGCGCTCCAGCCGACCGCGCAGCTTCTCGACCTGCAGCGCCACAGCGGGCAGCGGCGCGCGTCCAAAGCGCAGGCGCGCGAGTTCGTCGAGCCGGCCCGTGAGCTCCGCGCGCAAGCGGGATTCGTCCGTGCAAGCGCGCAACTGGGCGTCGCCGAGCGCCTCGAGCACCTCGTGCGCGAGCGAGCCGAAGGCGAGCGGATCGAGTTCGAGCACGCGCGCCGACGCGCTCGTGAGCCCGAGCACGCGCTGCACGTAGAACGCGTACGGCGACGCGAGGTACGCACCGAAGTCCGTGACGCGCAGCGTCGTCGGCGCTTGTCGCGGCTCGAACGGCGGCCGGTAGCGCGTGGGCTGACCCGGCGGCGGCATGCTCTGGGCCTCGTGTTCGGGCCACACCTTGCGCACACGTTCGACGAGCAACTCGTCCGCGCAGCGGAACACGAAGCGGCTCGGGCGCAGCGGATCGCGCGCGGCGTTGCGCCGTCCGGTGATCAGCGTCACGCGCTCGCGCGAAGCGAGCAACGCGGACAGTGCCCACACGTCGCGCGCCACGCGGCGCGCCTCGTGGCCCAGGCCCAGCTCGCGCCGCAAAGCCTCGGAGAGCAGCCCCGCCGCGTTCGAGCTGGTCGGCAACGAACCTTCCTGAACGCCGGTGATCACCAGCTGCGGTGCGTCGTCGACGACGAGCTCGAGCCAGCCGATGAGCTCGACGAGCGGCCGTCCGTCGCCCGGCGGCGGCGGGATCTCGAGGGTCTCGAGCCGCGCGACCAACAACTCGCGCACACTCGCGACGTCGAGCTCGAGCCCTGCGCGGCCCGCGTCGGCGTCGCGCACCTCGGCGAGCACGTTCGCCAGCGCCTCGAGCGAACGCGCGTGGCGCCAGGCCCGCGGCTCGCGCGCCGCGAGGTCGGCCGAACCGTACGCCGTGCGCAGCCAGTTCGAGAGCGCGTCGGCCCAGCGCGCGCTCGTCGCCTCGCCGCCCACGCCGACGGAATCGAACAACTCCAGCGCGCGCCGACGCGCGCTCTCGAGCAACGTGAGCGCAGCGCGCGTCGCCGAGCGCGCGGGCTCGGCCCACTCGCCGTCGATGCGCGAAGGAACGTGCGCGGCGACGAATCGGTCGAGCGCGGCGCCGAGCTCGCCGCCCGCGCCGCCGCACAACGCTTCGAAGTCCGGATGCGCGAGCAGGCGCGAGAACGCCTCCGGAGAGCCGTGCGCGAGCCACTCGAGCGCGACGAGCACGAGTTGAGCCGCGCGCGAGCCGGAGAGCTTGCGGCCGCCCGCCCAGCGCGGCTCGCAGCCCGCTTCGAGCAGGCGGCGCTCGAGGAACGGCAGCACGTCCTCGTCGGGCACGCCGATCGCGACCTGTTCGGGGCGCGGCCTTGGATCCAGCCGCGCGAAGACCTCGAGCGCGGCGCGCGCCTGCTCGTCGGGACCGTCGACCACCAGCCAACGCTCGCTGGAGAACTCGATCCCGCGCTCGGCCCACGCCTCGGGGCGCAGCGCGCCGAACTCGTCGAAGCCAGCGGCCTCGCTCGCGGGCGCGAACACGAACGAGGTCACGCGCTCGAGCCGGCGCACGAGCTGCCGCAGCGCCCGCGGAGAGTCCGCGAGACCGAACAGCTGCACGTCGAGGTCCTCGCACAACTCCGCCTGGGCGCTGTCGCGCGCGAGCGCCGCCGGATCGATGCAGCCGCGCTCGGCCAACGCAGCTGCATAACGCGCCTCGACCGCGGCGAACGCGGTCCAACGCTCGCGCGCGCCGGGCGCGCTCGCCGCAGCGACCTGCGCACCGTCGAGCCCCTCGCGCGCCAATTCGTCGAAGGCCCGCGCGCACACGCGCGCGAGCCCGGCGATGTCCGAACCACCGGCGCCGCTCCACAGCGCCGCACGCTGCTCGAGCGAGACCGCGGCCAACGCCTCACGCCAGGCGAGCGCGCGCTGCCACTCGCTGGCGAGCGTCGCACGCTCGCGGCGCAGCACGTTGGCGAGTTCGCCCTCGCTGACGATGCGCGGCGGACTCCAGTCCGCGGGCGCCTTCAGCGCCAGCTGCTCCTCGAGACGGCGCACCGCTCGGCGGCCGGCGAGCACGAGCACGCAGCGCGCGGGATCGAGTCGCTCGCGTTCGACGTGCGCGATCCAGGCTTCGCAGGCGAGCGGCAAGAAGGGCCGCTCCCAGCCGAGAAACACCCGCTCGATCGACCGCTGCGCCACGCTCCCAGCTTCGCAAGCCGGCTCGGGCCGAGCAACGCGCTCGCGCGCGATCCGCGCAGCGCCGAACGCAGCGCCGCGTTGAAACTGTGCGGCGTCAGATCACGCCGTACACGACCAGGCCCGTCACCCCGGCCCACAACACCGCGTTCGTGACGAACACGGCGTCGCCGCCCAGCAGCATGCGCGTCGGGTTGCCGCCGCCACGTTGCTGGCTGACGAGCAGCAGGTAGCGCCCGAGCCCGAACACCACGAACGGCGTGGTGTAGATCAGGCCGTTCTGCGGCCCGAACTTGCGCGCGGTCTCCGGCGAGACCGTGTACATCGTGTAGCAGACGATCGTGCACGCGGCGAGCACGGTGACCATCTGGTCGAGGAACAGCGGCGTGTACTGCATCAGGTTCGCGCGGTGCGAACCGCGGTCGTCGCCGAGCAGGTCGATCTCGGCCTTGCGCTTGCACAGCGCGAGGAACAGCGCGAGGAACAGCGTGCACAGCATCAGCCAGTGCGACACGTCGGCTTCGGCGGCGAGCGCGCCCGCTTGCACGCGCAACAAGAAGCCCGTGGCGATGCAGAACGCGTCCACCAGCACCATGTGCTTGAGCTTGACGCTGTAGGCGAAGTTGAGCGCGATGTAGGCCGCGACGATGCCGACCACGCTCTGGATGCCGCTCGCCACCCAGCCCATCGCCAGCGCGCCGGCGATGCAGGCCGCGCTCAGCGTCCAGGCGAGCGGGATCCCGACCTCACCGGCCGCGATCGGTCGGTTGCGCTTGGTCGGGTGCGCGCGGTCGCTCTCGACGTCGAGGATGTCGTTGACGAGGTAGATCGCGCTCGCGCCCAGGCAGAAGGCCGCAAAGGCCGCCAGGGAGCGCAGCACGTCGCCGAAGTCCTCGGGGTGCGCCACGCTGGCGTCCGCGCGCGCGAAGGCCACCGCCGCGAGGACGAAGATGTTCTTCACCCACTGCTGGGGCCGCAGGGCCCGGATCACGGCGGGGAGCTTCATCGGGGGGCGCGGACTCTATCGGCGCCGCATGAGGCCTTCCAACGGCCCAAAATCACCCGCGCGAACTTTTTTCCCGGCGCGCCGCAACGACGCGGCGCACGCTGCGTCAGTCGAGGCTGAGCTTTTGCAACTCGGGAACCTGCGACTCCGGCCCGACCAGCAGGATCTCTTCGGGGCCGAGCACGCCCGAAGCGCGCAGGTCCGCCAACTCGAAGGTGTTCGCCGAACCGTCGCCCATCAGCGCGACCGTAGTGTGGCGGTGGTTCATCTCCGGATCGTTGTCGTCGGCGACGAGCACTTCCTTGCCGCTCGGCGGCCACTGCCGCAGCGGGTGGTCCTTGCAGTTGCGCCCGGCGTACGACGAGTACGTGCCATCGACCGCGCTGAGGTCCTTGAACCAATCGGTCTCCGCCTTGCCCTGCAATCCGGGCAGCGCGCCGACTTCCACGCCGGGGCAGATCAGCTTCTTCGCCGCGGCCTTGGTGTTCTCGAGCGTGTCCGTGCTTACGAGTTCGGCGAAGAACTTGGCCCCGGTCTGGTTGGGGGCGCGCGTGAAGCTGCCCTTGTAGAGCGTGAAGCCCTTGTAGATCTCGCCCATGTTCGCCTTGCAGGCGGTCACGTTCGCGGCGTCGATCGCCTCGGGGATGCGCGGCAGGAGGAACGCCGCCAGGATCCCGATGATCAGGATCACGGCGAGGAGCTCGATGAGCGTGAACGCGGCGCGGGCGGCGCGCCGGACGGGTGCGAGGAAGGTGCGCATGGTTGGTGGCGCCCGGTGGGCTGCGGCGTTGTACCGCACCCGCGCACTCCGGTCACCGATCGGCAGCCCCAAAGCGAGCGACTTCGCACGATTGCGTCCAAGCAGCGCGGCCGCGGGCGTCCATTGGGGACGCCGGCGGCCGCTGAGATGGCTTGCTGTCGGACCGCGGCCCGACGTCGCGGGCTCAGGCCTTGACGCCGAGCGCTGCACGCAGCGCCGGGACGCGGCTGAGTTGCTCCCAGGGGAACTCGGCGCGGCCGAAGTGCCCGTGGTAGGCGGTCTTCTCGTAGATCGGGCGCTTGAGGTCGAGGTCGCGGATGATCGCGGCCGGACGCAGGTCGAACACCTTGTTCACGGCGTCGCACAGGGCTTCCTCACCGACCACGCCCGTGCCGAACGTGTCGACGCGCACCGACAGCGGCTTGGCGATGCCGATCGCGTAGCTGACCTGCACTTCGCAGCGCTTGGCGAGGCCCGCGCCGACGATGTTCTTCGCGACCCAGCGCGCCGCGTAGGCCGCCGAGCGGTCGACCTTGCTCGGGTCCTTGCCCGAGAACGCGCCGCCGCCGTGACGGCCCATGCCGCCGTAGGTGTCGACGATGATCTTGCGGCCGGTGAGGCCCGTGTCGCCGTGCGGCCCGCCGATCACGAAGCGCCCCGTCGGGTTGACGTGGTAGATCGTGTTCGCATCGAGGTGCTTGGCCGGGATCACGGCCTTGATCACCTTCTCGATCACGGTCTTCTTGATCTCTTCGTAGCTGACCTCCGGCGAGTGCTGCGTCGAGATCAGCACGGTGTGCACGCGCACCGGCTTGTCGTTCTCGTACTCGACGGTGACCTGGCTCTTGGCGTCCGGGCGCAGCCACTTGATCGCGCCGCTCTGGCGCAGCTCGGCGAGCTTCTCGACGAGGCGGTGCGAGTAGTAGATCGGGTAGGGCATCAACTCCGGCGTCTCGTCGCAGGCGTAGCCGAACATCAGGCCCTGGTCGCCCGCGCCCTGCTCCTTGTCCTGCGCCGTCTCAGCGGTCACGCCGAGCGAGATGTCGTCGGACTGCTTGCCGACGACCGTCATCACGCAGCACGAGTCCGCGCTGATGCCCGCCGACTCGTCGGTGTAGCCGATGCGGCGCAGCACGCCGCGCGCGATCGCCTGGTAGTCGATCGCCGGCACGCCGGGCTTCTTGGTGGTGATCTCGCCCGCCACCACCACCAGGCCGGTGGTGGTGAGCACTTCGCACGCCACGCGGGCGTTGGGGTCGAGCGCGAGGTAAGCGTCGAGGACCGCGTCCGAGATCTGGTCGGCCACCTTGTCGGGGTGACCCATGGAAACGGACTCGGAGGTGAAGAGCTGACGTGCCATCGGGTGCTGTAGAGGAGGTTCTGGGGGCGCGCCGGACCCATCGATCGCGGCCACGCATCAAGACAGGCGGATGATTCGATGCGACGCGCGCGCCGAACGGCGCAGCTGGCGGCGAAACGAGCCGGACGAGTCTAGCGGCGCTCGGCGCCTCGTCCAGCAGGAGCAGGGCGCGCGTCAGACTCTTCGGCTGGCCAACATCGGTCGACGAGCGCGCTCAAGGTGAGCTGGGTCGCTCCCTTCTGGCGCTCGACCGCCTCTCCGGCCGCGTTGGCCATCCGCTCACGCAGCTGGGGATCGGCTGCGAACTCCCCCAGCGTGGCCGCGAGTTCCCGCAGATCGGCGACGCGCCGGGCCGCGCCCAACGACTCGAGCAGCGCCGCCTCCTGGCGAAAATTGTGCACGTGGGGCCCGTACACGACCGCGCAGCGCTGCGCCGCGGGCTCGAGCATGTTCTGGCCGCCGTGCGGGATCAGGCTCCCGCCCACGAACACGACATCGGCCAGGGCGTAAATCGCCTCCAACTCGCCGATCGTGTCGACCAGCGCGGGCCTCGACGGGTCAGGCGCCGCGTCGCCGCGGCGCAGCTGCGTCAGCAGTTGCGGCGCTGCTCCCAGGTTCGCCAGCTCGCGTTCGACCTCGCCGGCGCGCGGCGGATGCCGGGGTACGACGATCAGGCGCGCCTGCGGCGCCGCCTCGCGACAGCACTGCACGAACCAACCTTCTTCGGGCGCGTGCGTGCTGCCCGCGACGATCGTCGGCCGCTCGGGGTCGATCGCGAGCAGCCGCCGCAGTTCCTCGACCTTCGCGCGCTGCGCAGCACTCGGCACGCGCAGCAGTCCATCGGCCTTCATGTTGCCGGTCACGATCACTCGCTCGCTCGCGCCGCCCAGCTGCCGAAAACGCTCGGCGTACTCTTCGAGTTGCACGCAGAACAGCGAGATGCGGTTGAACTGCGGGAGCGTCTTGCGGAACCAGCGGTAGCGGTCGTAGCTGCGCTGCGTGATGCGCCCATTCACCACCGCGACCGGCGCGCCGAAGCGGTTGCACTCGCGCAGGAAGTTGGGCCAGATCTCGAGCTCGATCAGGATCACGGTGCCCGGCCCGATGGCGCGCAGGAAGCGCCGCACGCACCACGAGAAGTCGATCGGAAACCGCACGATCACGCGGCCGGGAAAGGTCTGGCGCGCGACCTCGAGCCCCGTCGCCGTGGTCGAACAGATCACGATGTCGAGCTCGGGGTCCTGCTCGGCGAGCGCGCGCACGAGCGGCGCGGCGCCTTTCACTTCCCCCACCGACACGCCGTGGATCAGCACGCGCCGGCGCGCGTCGAGGCGCGGCAGCGCGAGCCCCAGGCGCTCGGTGACCATGCGGCGGAAGCCGGGGCGGAACGCGGAGCGCGCGGCGAACCACGGCGCCGAAAGCAGCAGCGCGACGAGCCACACCAAGTCGTAACAGGCGTGGAGCAACGCCCGCAGCAGACCGGGGTTGGGGTCGGCGACGATGCGCGACGCGGCGGCGTCGATCGCGCGGCCCACCAGCGGCGCAGTGCGAGGCTGCGCCGGCGTCGAGGCCGGCGGTTCGCGCCGCGGCTGCTCGGTCACGGGCCCTTGCGGTCGGCCTTGCGACCGTCGTCCGACGGCGGCTGCTGCGCGCGGCGCAGCTCGTCTTGGCGACGCTTGAGGTCGAAGGCTTGGCTCGCGGAGACCGGCGGCGGCAACGTCGGCGCGGCGGCGGGACGAACCGCCTGCGCGGCAGGCTGCGGCCCGGCTGTGTTCGCCGCCGCATTCGCAGCGGGACTCGACGCGGGGGCCGCGGGCGGTACAGCCGCCGGCAGGGGCGTCGACGGCGGCGCGGCCGGCAACACGTTGCGGCGCGGACGGACCACGGGCTCGGCGTCGGGAGCCGGAGCAGCCTCGGCGTTCGACGCGTTCTCGAGCGGCTGCGTGGGCGGCGCCGCGGGCTTGGGCGGCGGACGCACCGGCGCAGCGGGGCCTGCTGACGGAGTCAGCGGCTGCGTCGGGGGCGCGGGAGGTGCAACCGGGCGGCGCGCCGCGGCAGCCGGGCGCACGATTCCCGCCGCAGGCCGCTCGGGCTCCGCAGGCTCGAGTCGGATGCGCAGGATCAGGCTGCCGACCTCGTCTTCGATCGCCGCGAGCAGGTTCTCGAACAGCGTGAAGCCTTCGCGCTTGTACTCGTTCTTCGGGTCCTGCTGGCCGTAGCCGCGCAGCCCGATGCCGGTCTTGAGCGAGTCGACGGCGTGCAGGTGGTCCTTCCAGCGCGAGTCGATCGCGTTGAGCAGGATGTACTGCTCGACGCGCCGCATCGTCTCGGCGCCGATGCGCGTCTCGCGCTCGTCGTAGAAGCGCTTGAGCGCCTCGATCGCCGGCGCGAAGTCGGGCACCTTCTCCGTGGCGGCCTGCGCGATCTCGCGCGAGCACTCGAAGCCGAAGGTGCGCTGGTGCCAGTTGCGGAAGCCGTCGATGTCCTCGATGTAGTTGCGCGAGTTGCGTTCGAGCGCCTTGATCAGGAACTGCTCGGTGCGGTCGCGCAGGTTCCGGCCTTCCAGCACTTCCTGGCGCACCGAGTAGATCGTCTTGCGCTGCTGGTCCATCACGTCGTCGTACTCGAGCAACGACTTGCGCACTTCGAAGTTGTAGTCCTCGACCTTGCGCTGGGCCTTCTCGATCGCGCGCGTGACCATGCCGGACTCGATCGGCACGCCCTCGGTCATGCCCATCTTCTCCATCGCGTTCTTGACCCAGTCGCGATAGAAGCGACGCATCAGGTCGTCTTCGAGCGAGAGGAAGAAGCGCGACACGCCGACGTCGCCCTGGCGGCCCGAGCGACCGCGCAGCTGGTTGTCGATGCGGCGTGACTCGTGGCGCTCGCTGCCGAGCACGTACAAGCCGCCGAGCTTGAGCACCTCGGCCTGGTCGCGGTCGCACTCGGCGCGCACGCGCTGGCGCACGACGTCGACCTCGGCCAGCTTCTCGAGATCACCTTCGACCAGCCCGGCCGCGTCGAGCGCCGCCTTGAGCCGCCATTCGAAGTTGCCGCCGAGTTTGATGTCCGTGCCGCGACCGGCCATGTTCGTCGCCACGGTGACCGCGCCGATCTCGCCGGCGCGCGCGACGATGCTCGCTTCGCGCTCGTGGTTCTTGGCGTTGAGCACCTCGTGCTTCACGCCGCGCTCGCGCAGGATCTTCGAGAGCAGCTCGCTCTTCTCGACCGAGGTCGTGCCGACCAGCACGGGCTGGCCCTTCTTGTGCATCTGCTCGAGCTCTTCGGCGATCGCCTTCCACTTCTCGGGCGCGGTGCGGTAGACGATGTCCTGGTTGTCCTTGCGCGAGATGGCGACGTTGGTCGGGATCGACACCACGCGCAGCTGGTAAATCTTCCAGAACTCGTTGGCTTCCGTGAGCGCCGTGCCGGTCATGCCGGCGAGCTTCTTGAACAGGCGGAAGTAGTTCTGGAACGTGATCGTCGCCAGCGTCTGGTTTTCCTGCCGCGGATTGAGGCCTTCCTTGACCTCGACCGCCTGGTGCAGGCCGTCCGACCAGCGCCGTCCGGCCATCTTGCGGCCGGTGAACTCGTCGACGATCACCACTTCGGGCTGTCCGTCGTCGCCGGGCTCGACCACGTACTGATCATCGAGGTGGTACAGGCTGTGGGCCCGCAGCGCGTTCTCGATGTAGTGCGGCCAGTCTTCGTTGCCGGGCGTGTAGAACGAATCAACGCCGACGATCTTCTCGGCCTCGATGATGCCCGCCTCGAGCAAGGTCGCGGTGCGCTCCTTGTCCTTGACCTCGTAGTGCTTCTCGCGCACGAGCTTGCGCGCCACGCCGTCGGCGATCTTGTACTTGAAGCTCGATTCCTCGGCGGGCCCCGAGATGATCAGCGGCGTGCGCGCCTCGTCGATCAGCACCGAGTCGACTTCGTCGATGATCGCGAAGGTCAGGTGGCGCTGCACCTGCTCTTCGGAGCGCTGCTTCATGTTGTCGCGCAGGTAGTCGAAGCCGAACTCGTTGTTCGTGCCGTACACGATGTCGCAGGCGTAGATCGGCTTGCGCTCGTAACTGCCCATGTTCGACTGGATCGCGCCGCTGGTGACGCCCAGGTAGTCGAAGATCGGCTCCATCCACGCGCGGTCGCGCCGCGCGAGGTAGTCGTTGACCGTGATCAGGTAGACCGGCTTGCCCGCGAGCGCGTTGAGGTACAGCGGCAAGGTGGCGACCAGCGTCTTGCCTTCGCCGGTCATCATCTCGGCGATCGCGCCTTGGTGCAGCACGATGCCGCCCACCAGTTGCACGTCGAAGTGCCGCAGCCCCAGCGTCCGCACCGACGCTTCGCGCGTGAGGGCGAAGGCCTTGGGAAGGATCTCCTCGAGGAGCACCTTGCGGGCGTCGTCGTCCGCAGCGTCGGCCAGCTTCTTCTTGAAGGCCGCCGTCTGCTCCTTGAACTGCGCCGCCGACAAGCTCTTGGCCCACGGCTCGAGGTCGTTGATCTGCTTGACCAGCGGCTCGAGTTGGCGGACCACCCGCTCGTTCTGGGAGCCCACGGTGCGCTTGAGGAAGCGCCCGAAGGTGTTCCCGAAGTTCGAGAGTCGGTCTTGGAAGGAGTCCCAGTCGAAGGTCATGAGCGTAAGTGCATCCTTGGGCAGGCGCCCGGGCCGCCGGCCACGGGGGGCGAACATTGGAAACTCTCGCGCCCGGCGAGGGAAGCCTGCGACCGGCCCCGGCCACGTTCAGGGGCGCAACAGGACCCCGTTTGGGGCCAACGCACGCGCCCGCGGCCACCCGAACGCGACGAGGGCCCGAATCTGTGGCTCAGTCCCGCGAACGCTGCAAGCGCGCCATCTCGCCAACCATGCGAAACAGCGGCTCGCGCGCGTAGGGCTTGCGCAAGATGGCGTCGGCCTGCGGCAACTGCGCCGGTTCGATGGCGGAAGCGGTCGCCATCAGGATCGCCAGCTTGGCGGTGCGCGGCGCCGCGCGCAGCGCGGAGAGGACCGCGCGCCCGTCCATCCCCGGCAACTCGTAGTCGAGGATCACGACCTCGGGCAACGGGTCGGCGGCGAGTTCCGCCATCGCCATCTCGCCGGTGTGCGCGATCCGGCACTCGTAACCGCGCGCGCGGAGCAGCGAACGCAGCCCGAACGCGACGGTGAGGTTGTCGTCGACGAGCAGCACGCGCACGCCCTTGTCGGCCTCGCGCTCCGCCGGCGCGAGCGACTCGCACAGCGCGCGCAAATCGTCGAGCGTCGGAATGCCGGCGGTGCGCCACGAGGCTTCGATCGAGGCGCCCAGGTCGCGGTTGTAGTCCTTGAGCGCAAGCCACTCGCGGTAGTCGGGCGCACCCGGCGAGATGGCGAGGTTGTCGTGCGTGTCGACGGCGAAGAAGTACTCCTCGGCGACGAGGTACTCCTCGAGCACGAACTTCATGAACGGATAACGATGGTTGCCCAGCTGCAGCGAGTAGCGATGTCCGCCTTCGACCTCGCAGGCGCGGTCGCGCGGGAGCTTGGTGAGCAACTCCTCGATCGTCGCCGGAGCGACCCACTGCTCCTCGATCATCGGCGGGCTCACCGAGCTGCTCGGCGGGTAGGCCTGCCGCAAGTAGACGTCGATGGCGCGGCGGACGTGCGCGGGCGTCAGTTCGTTCAGCCGCATCGTGTCCGCTCCGGCGCGCTCAGGCCTTGACGGCTACGCCCGGCTTGCAGCTCGGCGCGCCGCCGCCCGCCTGCAAGATGCCGATGCGCGCGGCGAGCTCGTGAAAGCCAGCCGCTTCGAGCAAGGCGTCGATCTCGGCGGGAAGGCGGGCGATGTGCGAGGGATCGCTGAAGCACGACGTGCCGACCTGCACCGCGCGGCAGCCCACGGCGAGGAACTCGAGCACGTCTTCGGCCTTGCCCACGCCGCCGCAGCCGATCACGGGAATCGAGACGGCCTTCACGCACTGCCACGCGCAGCGCAACGCCACGGGCTTGACCGCAACGCCCGAATACCCGCCCATCACCGTGTTGATGCCCGGCTTGCCCGAGCGCCAATCGACGGCCATGCCCAGCAGCGTGTTGACCGCCGTCACCGCGTCGGCGCCGCCCGCCTCGACCGCGCGCGCGATCTCGCCGATGTCGGTCACGTTGGGGCTGAGTTTGGCGAACAGCGGTTTGCGCGTGGCGGCGCGCACGCCGCGCAGCACCGCTTCCGCAGTCTTGGGATCGGTGGCGAACGGCAACTTCCCGCCCTGCACGTTGGGGCACGAGAGGTTGACCTCGAGCGCGTCCACCGCGCTCTCCGCGTCGAGCCGCGCCGCGAGCTCGGCGAAGTCCTCGACGCGCTCACCGCCGATGTTCGTGACGATCACGCACTCGGCGGCGCGCAGCGTCGGAGCGATCTCGCGCAGGTAGTAGTCGATGCCGCGATTCTCGAGGCCGATCGAGTTGAGCAGCCCGGCTTCGGTCTCGCAGATGCGCGGATTGGGATTGCCCGGGCGCGGCGCCAGCGTGACCGTCTTGCTCACCAGCCCGCCGAGCAGACCCGGCGGCGCGAAGTGCTGCATCTCGAGCCCGTGGCCGAACGTGCCCGAGGCCGAGAGGATGGGATTGCGCAGCTCGAGGCCCGCGAGCGTCACACCGAGCTTGGCCATGTTGGACGGAACGTTATCGGGCGTCGCGGCGGACGGCAAACCGCCTCAGCGCGGCGTCGCACCAGAGGTGGCGCCAGAGTTGGTCTGCGCGCCCTGAGCAGTGTGCACTTCGGCGGGCCGCTCGCTGGTCAGGAAGCTCGACGCCAGGAGCAGCAGCGCGCCGACGGAGATGCACGCGTCGGCGACGTTGAAGGTCGGGAAATGCCAGTCCCACGCCGCGAAGTACACGTCGATGAAGTCGCGCACCTCGCCGAACTGCGCGCCTTCGAAGGGCGGCACGAACAGGTTGTCGTACAGGTTGCCCGCGGCGCCCGCGAAGATCAGCGTCAGCGAGGCGGCGAGCATGCGCCGCTCGCGCGGCGTCGAGACCACCAACCAGGCGAGGAACAACACGGCGACGCAACGTCCGCTCACCAGCAGCCACGGAGGCAACTTGAGGCCCCAGGCCATGCCCGGATTCGTTGTCAGATAGAAGGCGAACCAATCGCCGAAGATCTCGTGCCGCCAGTGCCCGTGGGTGTCGTAGCGTCCGACGCCCTCCGGCCGGGGCGAGAGCCACGCGAACACGGCCGCCTTGCTCCACAGGTCCGCGACGATGAGCGCCGCCGCGACGAACATCCGGCTCAGCGCGCTGGCGAGCGGAACGCGGTCGAGCGAGCGGCCCACGGAGGACGAGGCGCCAGCCTTGGAGCTGGTGTGGGTCTCGACGGCGACCTTCGGGCCGCTGTGTTTTTCGACACCGGCGCCGGCCGGAGCGTCGCCCGAGGCAGCCAAGGCGACTCTCAGCCCCGGCGCTCGGCCTGACGCTGGCAGTCGATGCACATGCGCGCGTGCGGCATCACGCGCAGACGGTCTTTGGAGATCGCGTTCTCGCACGCTTCGCACTGCCCGTAGGCGCCGGTCTCGATGCGCTCCAACGCGTCGAGCACCTCGGAGAGCGTCGACTCGTCGCGCTCCATCAGCCGCAGGTTGAATTCCTGGTAGTAGCCGTCGGCCGTGTCGCCCGCCTTGGACTCGGCGTCGTGGTTGCCGTTCTGGCCGAAGGCTTCCTCGTGCAACTGCGTCAGGTCGCCGGAGAGCATCGCGCGCATCTTGCCCAGGTTGCCCTTGAACTCTTCGAGATCCTTGGCGCTGAGCTTGGCGGGCTTCTTGTTCGTCATCCCTGGCTTCCTCCCTGACGTTGCTCTCTGGGCCTCGTGGCGCTGGACCGGATTCGGTTCCCAACGCATGTGTTCGTCGCCGCGCGCCCTTCGCCGAGCTTTGGATGACGGCGCCGGGCGCAGCCGCCCCTTCGCCGAACCGACCGTTCACCTGCGCGACAGCGCGCACAGCAAGCGTCGGCCCCGACCAAGGCTCGACTCGGGCCCGTCCCGGGGTCCCCTACCCCGTAGGAGCCGCCGAGAGGGCGGGGAAAGATAGCCAGGAGTCCCGCGCAGTCAAGCGCGGAACCCGTGAAGGTCCGCCACGCCACGCTCCGCCGCGCGTTGCAAGTTGAAGCGCGCGTGCGAGTGCGGGACGCTGAGCGCGTGGCGCCGCCCTCCGACCGCAACGACCCCGACGCGCGGCCTCCGCTCGCGGCGGCCTGGCGCATCGAGCTGCGCGAGTTCCTCGAGGCCGCGCGGGTGGAATCCGGCGCCGCGCGGAACACCACGGCCGGCTACCGGCGCGATCTCGAGCGGGCCGCGCGCTTCTTCGAGGGCCGAGGTCGCGCCAACTGGGCCGCGGTCACGGCCGACGACGTCGTCGACCACCTCGAGGCGTTGCGGGCCGGCGGAGCGGCTGACGCCAGCGTGGCGCGCGCCCTCGCGGCGCTGCGCATGCTCCTGCGCCACCTCGTGACGGAAGGCCGCCTCCGCGTCGACCCGTCGGCGCGCCTGTCTTCGCCCGTCCTGCGCCGCGCGCTGCCCGGTGCGCTGTCCCTCGAGGATGTCGAGGCGTTGCTCGGCGCACCGCGCGGCGCGAGTTGGAGCGCCGTGCGCGACCGCGCGTTACTCGCCGTGCTGTACGCCAGCGGAGCGCGCGTCAGCGAAGCGGCGGGACTGCGCATCGAGGACTGGAGCCGCGACTTGCGCGTGCTGCGCCTGCACGGCAAAGGCGGAAAGACGCGCGTCGTGCCCTGCGGCGCGCGCTGCGACGCGGCGTTGCGCGCCTGGATCGACGGCCCGCGCGCAAGTGCTCGCGGAGCGGCGCAGCGTGCGGAGGTGTTCCTCTCGCGCGCCGGCGCTCCGCTCGATCGCACCAACGCGTGGCGGCGGGTGAAGGCGGCGGCGCTCGCAGCCGGGATTCGAGCGCGCGTGACGCCGCACGTGCTGCGCCACTCGTTCGCGACGCACATGATCGAAGGCGGCGGCGATCTGCGCAGCGTGCAGGAGCTCCTGGGGCACGCGTCGATCCGCACCACCGAGATCTACACCCACCTCGACCACGAACACGTGCTCGCGCTGCATCGCCTGCACCATCCGCGGGCCTGAACGCGCGAGCGGCGGCGCGCACGCAGGTTGCGACGCGCCGCGGCGCTGCGCTAGTGTCGCGCCATGCACCCGGTCCTGCGGCGCTTCATCGTGGGCATGCTGCTCGTCTGCGGACTGGCGTACTTCGCGCTCGTGCGCGACACGACCTCGGAGGAGGGGCTCACGCTGTGGACCCTCGACGAAGCGCTCGCCGCGTTCAACGGCGAGACTCCGGCGGACGAGGGCGACGCTGCGAACTCCGCTCTGAATAATGAGGTGCTCCCGCCCGCGATCGAGGACGCGCCGCGCACCGTGCGAGGCCGCGTGGTGCGCTTCGACGGCGTGCCGTTGAGCGAGCTCGAGGTCGTGCGACGTCATCCGTACTTGAGCGCGACGAGCGCGACGAGCGAGGCCGACGGCGCCTTCGCGCTGCACCTCGACAGCGCGCGCGGCGACTTGGCGCTCTCCGATCCGGACTGGATCGTGCTCGGCGGGCGGCGCACGATCGAGATCGAAGCTGCGGACAACCTGCTGGTCGTCGCGGCGCCGCGCGTGCCCGTGCGAGGCTGGGTCCGCGACGCCGACGGCGCTCCGGTCCAGGACGCCCTGGTGCGCGTGGCGTCGCCGCCCGACCTGCTAGTGCCCTTCGGCTTGGCGCAGCCGCCGCTGGAACGCGAGAACTGGCGGCTGTGGACGACCAGCGACGGAAGCTTCCACGTTCCGGACGCGCCGCGCGTCACCGGGCTGACGGTCGAGGTGGTGGCGGCCGGTTTCGCCGAGGCGCGCGTCCAGGTCGACCTGTCCGGAGCTGAAGGCGCCGTCGAAGTGCGCCTGACCCGGGCCGACTGACGGCGCATCACCGGCCGGTTGAGGAGGCGGGCGCCTCCCCTGGACTGCAAACCCACGGAGGACGCCGGACAAGCGTCCTGCTCGGTTCGACTCCGAGGCCGGCCTCTCCTCCGCCGCAGGGCCTACTCGGACATCGCGCGTCGGCCGGTTGGCAAACACTCTCCATGTCCGCCATGCTGATGCCCGACGTTGTGCTTCGCTTCCGTACCGCAATTGGAGAACGAACTCCCATGAAACCCCTCGCGATCGTGTCCGTTGCCGTGCTCTCGCTGGCCACCTTGCTCTCGCTCCGCGCGACCAGCGCCGACAAGCCGCTGGTGGGCGCCGTGCCGCCGGAGATCGACGCCGCAGGCTGGATCAACCACGTGGGCCCCGCGCCGACGCTGGCGAGCCTCAAGGGCCAAACGGTGCTCATCGAGTTCTGGGCGACGTGGTGTGCGCCGTGCGTGGCTGCATGGCCGCACCTCCAAGAACTGCACGACGAGTACGAGAGCAGGGGACTCGTGATCCTCGGTCTGTCCGAAGAAGCCGCGGACAAGGTGAGCCCGTTCGTCAACGAAAATGGCTACACGGCCCGCATCGCGTACGGCTCGACCACCAAGGGCAAATACGGCGTGAACGGCATCCCCGCGACGTTCCTCGTCGGGCCCGACGGCAAGCTGGCTTGGAGCGGTCACCCCAGCGAGCTGAACGACTCGGTGCTCGAAGCTGCGCTCAAGGGCGCGAAACCGCGCGCCGGGGGCATTCTCGGCTTCGCGCCCGCCACGGCCGCCGAGGGCCGCGTCGCACAGCAGGTCAAGCTCGTCGAGGAAGGCAAGCTCGGCAAGGCGCTCGCGGCGCTCACCGCGTTCGCGCAAGACACGACGGCCTCCGACGGCGAGAAGGCCGCTGCAGCTGCGCTCACGGTGGAGATCGAAGGCTACGTCGCAGCGCTGATGAGCCAGTCCGAGCGTCATTTGAAGTCGCTGAACGTGCTGCGGGCCGTCAACACGTACGAGTCGATCGCGAAGGAGTTCGGTGCGGCGCAACTCGGCGCCGACGCCAAGTCCAAGCTCGACGCGATCAAGGCCGACGAAAAGCTCTCGAGGGAGCTCGCGGCGGCTGAGGCCTTCCAAAAGACCAAGGATTCGGCGGCCAAGCTCAAGGGCGCGAAGGCGCGCGACAAGTGGGCCGAATTCGCGCAGAAGTACAAGGGCACCCGCGCCGCCGAGCGCGCCACCGCCCTGGCGCGCGCGCCGAAGAACTGAGCGGCGGACGACAACGTCGCCGTGCGCCGCGCTCGCGCGGTCGTCGGAATGAGCAGCGCGACCCGATCCTCACACGCTCGGGCCGCGCTGCAGTGTTTTCGAAAGCTGGGGCCCGGAAGCCGGGACCCGGGAGTTCGGAACTGGAGCGGCGCGCTCAGCGCGCGAGTTCGAGCTGCTCGAGCTCGCGGACGCGGTCGCGCAGGCGCGCCGCGTCCTCGAAGCGCAGTTCTTCGGCGGCGTGCAGCATTTCGTCGCGCAGCTTGGCCAGTTCGCCGCGCAGGCGCGACGCGTCCCAACTGCGCGCGGGATCGTCTCCGGCGCGCGCGGCGCCGAAGGCCGGACCGGCGACCTCGACGTAGTCCATCGCGTACAGCGACTCGATCGAGTCGCGGATGGGCTTGATCACGGTCTTGGGCGTGATGCCGTGCTCGAGGTTGTAGGCCGTCTGCAGCTTGCGCCGCCGCTCGACCTCGGCGCAGGTGGCGCGGATCGAGTCGGTCGAACGATCGGCGTACAGGATCACGCGGCCTTCGACGTTGCGCGCCGCGCGTCCGCAGGTCTGGATCAGCGACGTCGCGGAGCGCAGGAAGCCCTCCTTGTCGGCGTCGAGCACCGCCACGAGCGCGACCTCGGGCAGGTCGAGCCCTTCGCGCAACAGATTGATGCCGACGAGCACGTCGAACGAACCCAGGCGCAGGTCGCGCAGGATCGCCGAGCGCTCGAGCGCGTCGATCTCCGAGTGCAGGTAGCGCACCTTGACGCCCAACTCCTGGTAGTAGGTCGTCAACTCCTCCGCCGAGCGTTTGGTGAGCGTCGTGACGAGCACGCGCCAGCCCGCCTTCACCGTCGCGCGGATCTGCGCCAAGAGATCGTCGACCTGCGTGGCCGCCGGCCGCACTTCGATCTCCGGATCGAGCAGACCGGTGGGACGCACGATCTGCTCGGCCAGCGCGCCGACCGAATGTTGCAGCTCGTACGGACCGGGCGTCGCCGAGATGTACACGCTCTGCTGCACGAGCTTGTCCCACTCCTCGAAGCGCAGCGGCCGGTTGTCGAGCGCGCTGGGCAGACGAAAGCCGTGGTCGACGAGCACTTCCTTGCGCGAACGATCGCCGCGGTACATCGCGCCGATCTGCGGCACGGTGACGTGGCTCTCGTCGATGAACACCAGCCAGTTCTCGGGGAAGTAGTTGAGCAGCGTGAACGGCGGCTCGCCCGCGCGGCGGCCGTCCATGTAACGCGAGTAGTTCTCGATGCCGTTGCACACGCCGGTCGCGCGCAGCATCTCGAGGTCGTGGCGCGTGCGCTGCTCGAGCCGCTGCGCCTCCAGCAAGCGGCCGCCGCGCTTGAGCTCCGCCAAGCGCTCCTCGAGCTCGATCTCGATGCCTTCGCAGGCGCGCAGCAAACGATCTTGCGGCGCGACGTAGTGGTTGGCGGGATAGATCGTCGTCGAGCGCAGATCGCGCAGCACTTCGCCGCGCAGCGGATCGACCTCGACCAGCGCCTCGACGTCGTCGCCGAACAGCTCGACGCGCAGGATCTTGTCGTCCTCGTAGGCCGGGAAGATCTCGATCACGTCGCCGCGCGCGCGGAACGTGCCGCGGCGGAAGTCGTAGTTGTTGCGCGCGTACTGCATCTGCGTCAGGCGCCGCAACAACTCCTCGCGCTCGACCGAATCCCCCACCGCGAGCGGCAGCGCCATCAACTGGTACGAGTCGGGATTGCCCAGACCGTAGATGCAACTGACCGACGCGACGATCAGCACGTCGCGGCGCTCGAGCAGCGAGCGCGTCGCGCTGTTGCGCATGCGCTCGATGTTCTCGTTGCGGCTCGCGTCCTTCTCGATGAAGGTGTCGGTCGAGGGGACGTAGGCCTCGGGCTGGTAGTAGTCGTAGTAGCTGACGAAGTACTCGACGGCGTTGTGCGGGAAGAGCTCCTTGAACTCGGCGTAGAGCTGCGCGGCGAGCGTCTTGTTGGGGCTCAGCACGAGCGCCGGTCGCCCGAGTTGTTCGATGGCCGCCGCCGTGGTGAAGGTCTTGCCCGAACCGGTGATGCCCAGGAGCGTCTGGTAGCGCGAGCCGCTGCGGGCGCGCGTCACGAGTTGCTCGATCGCCTTGGGCTGGTCGCCCATGGGCTGGAACGGACACACCAGCTCGAACTCACCTTCGGCCTTGCGCCGCGCCGGCAACGGGGGCTTTTCCGGCGCCTGGGGCTGCGCGCCGGCGGGCTTGGAGGACTTCGAGCGCGGCGTCGGGCGTCGGCGGGCCATGGACGGGCGAGGATAGCGCCCAAGCGACTCGTTCCGCGTGACGACGGCGCGCGTTATCCTCGACGCGAACTGCGTTGCCGGTTCCGTCGAGCGCGGTACTCCCTGGCGTCCCGACGCGACCCCGAGCCCTCCTGCTGCGCCCATGCTCATCGAATGCACCTTCTGCAAGGCATCCGCCCAGTTCCCCGACAGCAAGGAGGGAGCGAAGGTCAAGTGCGGCGCCTGCGGCAAGGTCTACGTCGCCCGTGAGAAGGGCGCCAAACCTTCGAAGACCAGCGCGACGCCGTTCATCATCGGCGGCGGGGTCGTGCTCGCGCTGGGCGTGATCTTCTTCTTGGTGAACAGCTCGAAGAAGCCCGCCGCGGCGCCGCCCGTCGTGAAGGCCCCGCCGGTGCAGGAAAAGCCCGTCGACCGGACCGGCTGGAACTCCGAGCTCGTGATGGTCGTGCGCGACGCGTACACCGCGGCTAGCCAGGCGAACGACTACAAGCTCGGCGGGTTGCTCGACGCTCCGCGCATCCTCGAGCGCTGGCGCGCCACACCGGAGAAGGCCTCGATGCCGGCGTGGTCCGACATGACGAGCACCGATCGCGCGAACATCGCGACGGAAGTCGTGCGCGAGTTCACCAAGGGCTCGGGCCCGCTGGCGATCGCACGCTGGGAGTTGCTCGATGGGCAAGTCGAAGCCGAAGGCGACAGCGAGTCGCTGGTGCGCGTCAAGGCCAAGGGCCGCGAAGCTGCGAACCAAAGCGAACTCATCACGCTCGACTGGAAGCTCGCCAAGAACAAGGACGGGCAGTGGAAGCTGTTCGACTGGGCCTTGTACGTGTCGCCCGAAGCCAAGCGCGCGACGGGCGGCCTCGCGGCCAAGGGCGTCGAGAAGGTCAAGCTCGAGGACGGCGGCTTCATCTACCAGGCCGAACCGCGCCCGCTCGCGCACCTCGACGACACGCCGCCCGAGATGCGCACGCGCATCGACTCGGCGGTCGCGCGTTTCCTCGACTTCAGCTCGCGCCCGCGTGAACGCACCACCGCGCGCGACGAGTTGATCGCGATCGGCAAGCCTGCGATCCCGATCCTCTTGACGCAGTTCTACGAGACCAAGCTCGTCGACGACGACGCGCTCGCCAAGGCCACCAACGTGCACCTGCTCCTGCGCGAGATCACCGGCTACGACAAGGCCGTGTTCTCGCCCACGGGGTCAGGCCCCGAGAGCGAGAAGATGCGCGACATGGCCGTGCGCGCCTGGTTCGCGTGGTACCTGCGCAAGGGCGAGCGCTTCGAAGAGAAGGCGCAAGGCGTCGACCTGCTCGACGCGATGATTCCGCTGACGGACAAGGAAAAGCGCGAGCTCGAGCGCGACAAGGCGCGCGAAGCCGAACGCGCCATCGACAAGGCCAAGTCCGGCGGCTGAGCGTCGCCCGCCCCACACACGAGCGCGGCGCCCGCGTCCCAGCGCGCTGCGCAACTCGCAACCTCTCCCCTCCCCACACGTTCTCCCCGGCCCCTCTCGACTCCGCGCTCGCGCCCCCGCACCCCGAGCGTCCCCTCTCCCATGGATTACCGCCAAGGCGTTTGCACCGGCTGCCAGAATTCCTTCCGCGTCCCTGCGACCTTCGTCCAGAACAAGGCCAAGTGCCCCAAGTGCGGCGGCGTGGTCGAGATCGGGCCGGTCCAAAGTGGCGGAGCGAGCGCTGCGCCCGCCGCAGCGGCCGCAGCCACGCCGACGGCCGCAGCCACGCCGACGGCCGCAGCGGCCACGACCAGCAGCGCTCCCGCTGCGGCGCCCAAGCCTGCCGCTGCTCCGGCGCCGGTTCCCGCGCGCACTCCTGCGCCGGCGAAGCCCGCGGCCAGCGCTCCGGCTAGCGCGGTTCCCGCCAAGCCGGTCGCGAAGCCGGCCGCCGCCGCGCCGGTCGCCAAGCCCGCAGCCGCGCCGGCCAAGCCTGCCGCGACTCCGGCTGCGCCCAAGGCTGCGCCCGCAGCGGCGAAGCCTGCAGCCGCAGGGCCGAGCGTGCGCGCCACGGCCGAAGCCGCCGCAGCCAAGGTGAAGTCCGGCGCGGGCGCCAAGCCCAAGGGCCGTTCGAAGGACGACGACGAGGACGAAGGCTCGGGGAGCAAGCGCCGTCGCGGGAGCGCGGCCCCCAAGAAGAAGAGCGTCGCCCCGATGGTGATCAGCGCCGTGATCTTCGTGGCGCTGGTCGGCTTCGCCGGCTGGTACTTCGGCGTGAAGATGCCCGCCGATGAGGCGCAGGCCGCACAGGCAGCCAAGGCCGCCGAAGACGCCAAGCGCGCAGCGCTCCTCGGCACGGGTTCGTCCGTCGCCGCCGCGGAGAAGCCGGCCGAAGGCGAGTCGGCGCCGGACGCGGCCGCCGAGCCCACCACGCCCGCCAGCGAGCCTGAAAAAGCGGCGAGCAAGCCGGAAGAGACCAAGCCCGCGGAGACCAAGCCCGCGAAGGAAAAGGCGCCGGTCGTCGACGACGTCAACCTGCTCGACCTGCCCGAGCTGGGCAAGTACTCCAAGAGCAGCGACGAGGAGTGGGCCGAGATCGTCGCGCTCGCCGAAACGTTCGCCACCAGCGGTGGCGCGCCGTCCACGCGCGCGTTGCGCAAGCTCGAGGAGCTCGGCCGCCCGGCCATGCCTGCGCTGCTCAACGTGATGCGCAAGCTCAACCTGTCGGATCCCGACGACTTCAGCCGCGGCGATTTGATCCAGCGCGCGCTGGAGAAGATCTGCGGCGGGAAGAACTGGGGTTGGAAGTACGACAAGGACCTGGAGACCGTCGTCTACAACAAGAAAGCGGTTCGGAGCTGGTTCAAGACCTGGGACACGGCCGGCGAAGACGACGAGCAGTGGGCCGGCTTGACCAAGAAGGCTGCGCCGAAGGAAGACGCGGAGAAGAAGCCCGAGACCGGCGGTCTCGACGACTTCTAGATCTGCGCGGCGTGGAGCGGCGCGCCAAACGCGCCGCTCGCAACGCCGAGGTGTCCGCGCGCAGCGGGCAACGCACTCAACTCGAGAGCCCGCGCAGCGCGGGCAACGTGTTGGATCCTGAGAGCCCGCGCAACGCGGGCTCTCTGCATTTCCCCTGGTCGCGCGGCGCGCTCAGTCCTTCATGTCTTCGACGCGCACGCCGCGTTCGCGCAGGTACGCCACCGATCGATCGATGGCGTCGTCCTTGCCTTCGATCTCGACCGCGACCAGCGCCAACGTGTCCGTGATGCTCGCGGCGCGGATGTTGGGAATCACACCGAACTTGGCGCCGAGCGTGTAGCTCACGATCGGCTCGCTGATCAGGTGCTGCGGAAAGGTGCAGAAGTACTTGCGGACGGCCATGTCGCGGGGTGAACCCTAGTCGGTTGAGCTGGGCGCCGAGGCGCCGACCGCGGCGGTGCGTCGTCGCACTGCCGCCCACGCACCGACCCAGGCCGCGTATCCCAACAAAAGGCAGAGCGGACCCGCAAGCGCGCCGGAGAACGCCGCGCGTTCGAAGCGGTCGGTCTGCGCGGCGCGGTACACGAACTCGTGGCGCTGCCAGTCGAGTCCGGCGCTCTCGATCACGAGCGTGAGCGGGGCGAA
This sequence comes from Planctomycetota bacterium, assembly GCA_016795325.1. Taxonomy (GTDB): domain Bacteria; phylum Planctomycetota; class UBA1135; order UBA1135; genus WYBT01. The sequence continues at coordinate 242,636 of JAEUHY010000012.1, read as the reverse complement.
GTCGAGCAGCCGCGCGGCAACCGTCGGCGGCCACGGCGCGCCGGCCAGACCCGGGCCGAAAGGCGCGAGGTTGAGCGCGCACGCGGAGAGTGCGATGGCGTAGACGGCCCGCGCCGGACGCGGGCGCGCGAGTTCGGCGGCAGCGCCGCCGAGCGCGAACAGCCCCATCCACGCTGCGGCGGCCCACAGCGGCGTGGGGACCAGACGCGGCGATTCCAGCGCGCCCCACAGCACCGCGCCGACCCAGGCCGCGGGCGCGGCGATGCCGTACGGCCACGGCGGCACACGCAACTGGACCGCGAGGGCGCCGGCGACGGGCGCGAGCAACGCAGCCCAGGCGAGGGCGAACAGCGGATCCGCGCCGGCGTAGGGCCCCGGCGGATCGAGCGGCAGCGCGCCGACGAACCCGAGCAGCGCCAGCGCGAGCGTGGCCAGCAACGCGCGCCCCGCGGACGCAGCACGCTGGTCGCTCGCCCTCTCGTCGTCTTGCACGCTCTTCGATGCCTCCACGCGCTGTTGTAACGTTCCCCCGGTGTCCCTCCGAGCGTCCCGTCCCGCGCCCGCGGCCCCGCGCCGACGATGAGCGCCCTCGAGCGCCTGCGCGCCGCGCTCTCCGGCCGCTTCCAGCGCGACGCGCTGTGGAACTTCGGCAGCGTCGCCGTGCTGGGCGTGTGCGGCTACGGCCTCAACTTCCTGATCGGCCGCTACTGGGGCGCCGCGCCGCTGGGAGTCTTCAACCAGACGCTCGCGGCCTACATCTTCGTGTCACAGGCCGCGGTCGGCGGCATCAACCTCTCGGTGCTGCGCGCCATGAGCGAACGCCGCGAGGACCGCGGCCACGTCGCGACCGTGATCGCCGGATCGCTCCCGCCCACGTTGTTCTTGGCGAGCGTGTTCACGCTCGTCTTCTACCTGCTGCGTGAGCCGGTCGCCGCGCTGCTCGACAGTCCGCAGGTGGCCGAAGGCATCGCCGCCGCCACGCCGGGCCTGTTCTTCTTCGCGCTCAACAAGGTCGGGATGTCGGTCGTCAACGGCGCGCAACGCATGCGCGCCTTCGCGCTGTACACCTCGCTGCGCTACATGCTGATGGTCGCCGGTCTGGGCGTCGTCGCCTGGAGCGACATGGGGCCCGGCCGCATCGCGTTCCTGTTCAGCTTCGCCGAGGGCCTGCTGTTCGTTCCGCTCGCAGTCGAAGTCGCAGCGCAGATGCGCGCGCCGATCGCGCCGACTTGGCGCACGTGGACGCGCGAGCACCTCGTGTACGGGGTGAAGAGCATGGGCTCCGGCATGCTGATGGAGCTCAACTCGCGCCTGGACGTGTTGATGCTCGGCGTGTTCCTCGCCGACGGCCCGGTGGGCGTGTACAGCTTCGCCGCGCTCGTCGCCGAGGGCGTGTTCCAGCTGCTCGTCGTGCTGCAGAACAACTACAACCCGCTGCTCGCCCAACACCTCGCCGCGGGCCGCATCGCAGAGCTCGAACAGCTCATCGCCAAGGGCAAGCGCATCACCTACTTGCTCATGTTCGGCGTCGGCGCGGCCACCGTAGCCGTCTTCCCCGTGTTCCTGTGGGTGCTCGATCGCGCCGAGTTCGCCGCCGGGTGGTTGCCGCTCGCCCTGCTCGTCGGCGGCATCGTCGCCATCGCCGGCTACATGCCGTTCCTCCAGGTCCTTCTGATGGCCAACAAACCCGCGTGGCACACGCGTCTGATGTTCAGCGTCGTGCTCCTCAACGCGTACTTCAACGCGCTGCTGATCCCCTGCTTCGGACTGAGCGGCGCCGCTGGCGCGACAGCGCTCGCCATGCTCGGATCGGTGCTCATGCTCCGCGTGCTCGCGCGGCGGGAAGTAGGCTTGAAGCTGTGACTCGAGCGACAACGCCGCAACTGCAGCCCACGCCCGCGCCGACGCTGCGCGAACGCATCTTCACCTGGGTCGTGTGCGTCGCGCTGTTCTTCAGCGCGTTCTTCCTGCGCTTGCCGGGCATCGGCCACGGACTGCCGACGACGCTCGAGCAGGACTGCATGATTCCCGGCCAGGTCGAGCTGCTGCGCCAAGGCGGCGACGCTTGGAAGGAGCAGCGCAACTTCCGCTGGTACCCGCTGCTGATCGCAAACGTCGCCACGCAGGTTCCGCGGCCGGCCAACGCGCAGCCGCAGGCCCCTCTCGAAGACCACCTGCGCGCCGCCTCCGCGCCGCACCTGCAGACGCGCTTGGTCGTGGCGCTGTTCGCCGCGTTGATGGCCCCCGCCGCCTACCTGCTGGCCGCGCTGTTCCTCGAGCGGCGCTGGGCCATCGTCGCCGGTCTCCTGAGCGCCGCGAGCTTGCTGTCGGTCAACTTCTCGCAGCAGTCGCGCCCCCACGCCGCCGCGGGCGCGCTGTTCGCGTGGGCCTTGCTCGCCTTCGTGCGCCTGCGCCGCCGCGGCGGAGTGCTGGGCCACAGCCTCGCCGGCGGCGCGCTCGCGCTCGCCCTGGGTTGCCTGCAGAGCGCGCTCGCGTTGTTCCCGGCGCTCGTGGTGGCGGTTCTCGCACGTCGCACGCACAAACGCAGTTGGCTCGACCTGCGGCTGCTGCTCACCGTGGCGCTGATCGGCTCCGGCGTCGTCGTGTTCTACCCCTACGAGTTCTTCGGCAAGCCGTTGCCGCCGCAGCCCGGCGCCGACGCCGCGCTGATCAACCAGAGCGGGCACCTGCTGTTCCTCGATCAGTTCCGTGGCGGCGGCTTCGTGACCTTGGCGCGTTCCTTCGTGTCGTACGAACCGGCGCTCGCCGCGCTCGCGCTGCTGGGTTTGGTGCTGTGGGCCGTGCGGCGCAACAACGCCGAGCAGGCCGGCAACTACACGCGCCGGCGCGACCTGTGGGTGCTGCTCGCGTTCGCGCTGCCGTACTTCGTCGTGCTGGGCCTGTACAACCGCACCTACGAGCGTTTCGCGATTCCGCTCGTGCCGCTGCTCGCCTGCTGCGCGGCTTTCGGCTTGCGGGAGCTCGCGCGCCGCGTGCCGACGCGCAGCGCCGCCGCGGGCTTCGCCACGTGGGCCGTGCTGGCCGCGCTGGCCGTCGCGCCGGGCGCCTGGTTGTGCTTGGCGCTGGGCGACGTGCGCTCGCAGCCGCACACCACCGAGCTCGCCGCGCGCTGGCTCCAGGAACGTGCGCCCGAGTTGCGCCCCCTCGACCTGACGCTGACGCCGACGCTCGACCTGCCGCTCCTGCGCGAGCCCGCCGGGCTCTCGAACTGGCCCGGCGGCGAAGGCGCGAGTTGGAACAGGCCCTGGTCGCGCTACCAGGCGACCGTGCCCGGCGGGCCGCCGCACGGCGAACGCTGGCGCCTGCGTTGGTGGACGCCCAAGCTCGGGATGATGGCGAACGACCCGGCGCGTTTCGTCGCCGAAGAGGGCGGCGAGATCGCGATCACCGAGGTCTTTGCGCAGGACCGCGTGCACCCGGGGGCGAGCCGTTTGCGCGAGTGGCTGCTGGCCAACGCCGAGTTGCTCGTGCGCATCTCCCCGGACGGCGACCCGGACTACAGCGACCACCCGTTCGGCTACCAGGAAGAGACCAGCGTCGCGCCCGGCATCTTCTTCCGACGCCTGCTGCAAGCGCGCGGAACCGGCCCGGTGATCGAGATCTTCCGGCTCCCGCGCCGCTAGATTCTTGGAGACGGATTCCGCGCCGCTCCACCCGTGCGCCGCGCAGCGCCGAACCCTAGTGTCCTGCACCCGAATTTCGTCGAATATCCCGCTGGCCTCGCCGCCCCTGGCGGCGTCGCTACGGTTCGCCGACCGATTCAGGTCGCCTGGAATCCTCGCGCCCCGCCAGGAACGCCGATTCCAACGACATCTTCGACGGACCTCGGAAGCAGCCCCCTAGTCTCCCCGCCCCATGGACTCCGCCGCCCTCGCCCGTCGCCGCATCGGCGTGGTGGTCCCCGCGTACCGCGTGGCCCGCCACATCGAGGCCGTGGTGCGCGGCATCCCCAGTTGGGTCGAGACGGTCATCGTCGTGGTCGACGCCAGCCCGGATGACACCTTCGAGCGCGTGCAACGCCTGAACGATGCGCGCGTCGTGCTGCTGCGGCACGAGGTCAACCAGGGCGTCGGCGGCGCGATGCGAACCGGCTTCCGCAAGGCGCTCGAGCTGGGCCTGGAGATCGTCGTGAAGATGGACGGCGACGACCAGATGGACCCCGCGCACTTGCCGGCGCTGATCGAGCCGCTCGTGCGCGGCGAAGCGGACGTCACCAAGGGCAATCGCTACGAGCACGTGGCCGCGCTCAAGTCGATGCCGCTCGTGCGCGTCGTGGGCAACGCGGGACTGACGTTCCTGGTCAAGCTCGCCTCGGGCTACTGGAACCTGTTCGACCCGGCGAACGGTTACGTCGCGGTGCGCAGCGATGTGCTGCGACGCTTCGACCTCGACAAGCTGCACAAGCGCTACTTCTTCGAGTCGGGTTTCCTGATCAAGCTCGGCATCCTGCGCGCCGTCGTGCGCGACGTCGCCATGCCGGCGCGCTACGGCGACGAGAAGAGCTCGCTGTCGATTCCGCGCACGCTGTTCGGCTTCCCTCCGCGGCTCCTGTGGGGCTTCGTGCGGCGCGTGTTCTGGCGCTACTTCGTGTACGACTTCACCGCGGTCTCGCTGTACCTGGTGATGGGCCTGCCGGCGCTCGCCTGGGGCGTGATCTACGGCTCGATCGTGTGGCTCGAGGTGCTCGAAACCGGCGTAAGCGCGACCGCCGGCCAGGTGATGTTCGCCGCCATGCCGATCATCCTCGGCGTGCAGTTCCTCACGCAGTGCCTCGCGCTCGACATCGAAGGCGTCCCGCGCAAACCGCTCAGCCGACCGCTCGAGTGAGGCGCGCGAACAGCGCTCACGGGCGCGTGATTGCGGCGTCGCCGCCGGCGAGCTTCTTCTGCAGCGCGCCGTGGTACTCGAGCATCGACGGGCGCAGGCCGCGGCGCTCGAGCAGGAAGGCCAGCTTGAGCGCGCCGCTGTTGCGTCGCGCGCGCAACGCTTCGCGCTCGCCTTCGCTCTCGCAAGCCGCGAGCAGGTCTTCGATGCGCAGCAACTCCTGCTTCAGCGCGAGCTCTTCCGGCAAGACGCCGGCGTTCTTGAGCAGGATGTAGCTCGCACGCAGATCGGCCGGGACCGCGCTCAAGTCCTCGAGTTCGAGCGGCTTGCCCGCGCCCGGCAATTTGTCGAACAGGCCGGCTTCCATGGCCCGTCGCACCTGCTCGTCGACCAGCGCGTGAAACTCTTCCATGGCGAAAGGGTTGGGGGCCAGCGCCGCGCGCAGCGGCGCTTCGTCAGTTGAACACCGACCAGCGCACGATCGCCCACAAGGCGATGAAGCCGTCCTTCATCCCGATCTTCTTGCCCTCCGAATAATCGCGGCCGGCGTAGCTGATCGGCACTTCGTAGACGCGCACGCGCATCTTCGCGACCTTGGCGGTGATCTCGGGCTCGACCGCGAACGTGCGCGAACGGATCTGCAGCCGATCGGCGACGTCGCGCTTGAAGACCTTGTAGCAGGTCTCCATGTCCGTGAGGTTGAGGTTGGTGAAGCAGTTCGACGCCAACGTCAACATGCGGTTGGCGACGTAGTGCCAGAACAGGTGCACGCGCGCGTAGGCGCCGCCGAGGAAGCGGCTTCCGAACACGACGTCGGCATTGCCCTCGAGAATCGGCCGCAGCAGGACGGGGTAATCCGCCGGGTCGTACTCCAGGTCGGCGTCCTGGATCAGCACGATGTCTCCGCTGACCTTGCTGAAACCGGTGGCGAGCGCGCCGCCCTTGCCCTGGTTCACCTCGTGGCGGAAGCAGCGCACGTTGTCGTAGCGCTTGGCGAGCTCCGCCATGATCAGCGGAGTCTTGTCCTTCGAGCAGTCGTCGACGAGGACCAGTTCCTTCTCGTAGGGAACCTGCTGCACGCGGCGCACAAGTTCCTCGAGCGTCCGCTCCTCGTTGTAGACCGGAATGACGATCGAGAGTTTCATGCGGCGCGGGAGGAGCGTGGGACGGGCGCTGGATCAGCCCGCGGGGTCCTTGTCGATCAACGTCAGTCCGTGGAACAACGCGTCGACGCCGAAGAAGCGCGTCGCGCCCTCGAAGAGCTGCTGGTACTGAGGGTCTTTCTCGACGCACCACAAGGGACGCAGGAACAGGCGGAAGATCTCGGCGTCCTCGCGCTTGCGGCGCGACTGTACCTCTGCGCGACGCTGCATCCAATGGTTCCAGTTCGACAGCAGATCGTTCACGGCGATCAGATCCGCCACGCCGATGCGCGTGATCGGCGCGACGCCGTGTTTCGCCGGCGCCTTGAGGCGCAGTTTGCCCAGCAGCTTGTCGATGCCGCTCGACTCCGCGCCGGGCTCAGCCGGCCGCGCGTGCTCGATGCGGTAGGGCTGGTCGGTCGGGATCCCCGAGACGATCAGGTTGCGCCGGATCGCGAGCGCCAGCGCGACGGGGAGGATCTTGCGCAGGTTGTCGTCGTCGTAGTTCTTGAAGCACGACAGCAACGGGTTGCGCACCTGGATCAGGCGCACCGTCTCGAGCGGCAGGCGCTTGCTCGTGCCGTGGTGGTGGTGCCAGCACACCGACTCCGGCGCATAGTGCACCTCGTGGCCCGCGACCCACGTGCGCCAACCCAGGTCCACGTCTTCGTAGTAGGCGAAGAACTCGTTGTCGAAACCGCCGAGCTTGTCGTACAGCGCGGCGTCCATCGCCATCGCGCCGCCGCAGGCGAACAGCGTCTTGCGCGGCTTGTCGTAGTCGTGCTTGGGCGGCTCCTTGTAGCCGTACTGCAGGCCCATGCCGTGGAAGTTCATGCCGCCGCCGGCCGAGTCGAGCGTCTTGCCGTCCCACGACATCATCTTCGAGGTCGCCGCGACGCACTCCTCGCGCACCAGCGGCGAGACCAGCTCGCGCAACCAGCGCTTGTCGACGCGCATGTCGTTGTTGAGGAACGCGACGACGCTCGAGTCGCCGCGCAAGCTCGCCCCGATGTTGCAGCCGGGCGCAAAGCCGACGTTGCGCTTGTTCACGTGCAGCCGAACGCTCGGCCACCTGCGCTTCATGAACTCGAGGCTGCCGTCGTCGGACGCGTTGTCGACCAGCAGCAGGTCGAGCTTGTCCGCCGGATAGTCCATCGCGAGCAAGCTGCTGAAGCACAGCTCGAGGTGGTGCTTGCCGTTGAGGTTCAAGACGACGACGGTCACCTTGGGCAACTCGGCGTCGGACACGGCCTTGCCTGGCTTCAGATACAGATCTGCCAGGCTGGGCTTGGACTTGGACATGGGACGGAGGGTGCGCGCGAGCTAGGGTGAGGATCGAGGTGGTCGGCAGAGCTCAGTGATGAGCCGCGGCGGCGTGGCGCGCCGGCGCAGCGGCGCCGCGTTTGGTCACGAGCACGCGCGCGATGCGCAGGTGGCTGGCGGGCCGCCCCGGAACGGTCGACACGCGCAGGCGGCGCGCCGGCTGGGCGAGCTCGCATTCGAACTCGAACACGCGCCGCTCGTCGTGCGCGTCAGCATGCAGGGCTTCGATGCGCCCCACTTCGACGCCGTCGAGCGCGACCAGGCCAGAGAGCTCCACACTGCTCTCGCCGCCGAGCAACTCGAGTTCGATGCGCAGCGTGAGCGCGCCGCTCGACAAACTGCGCGCGTCGTACTCGACGTGCGCGCCCGGGCGCAGAAGCGCGAGATCGGCGCGCTGCAACTCCACCGAGCCGATGCGTTCGATCGTGTTGATGCCCGCCTTGTCGAGCAGCACCTTGGCGGTGTTCGGCCGCACGAGGCAGGCCAGGCCGCGGTAGCGCACCTCCATCTCCTCGGCGTCCTCCGCCATGGTCTTGATGCGCGGGAACTGGGAGCACAAACGCTCGTACAGCCCGGGCTCATCGCACAGGCGACGGATCTGGCGCGCGAGGTCGCGCGCGTCCCCCACCTTGAAGTGCAGACCGTCGACCTCGTGGCGCACGAGCTCGGCCATGCCGCCGATGTCGCTCACCAGTTGCGGCGTGCGGAACAAGAACGACTCGTGGATCGTGATCGGCGAGTTCTCGAACCAGGTCGAGGGCGTGCACAGCACGTCGATCTGCTCGTAGACATTGGCGATGTTCGCGTTGTCGAAGCGCCCGTGGAAACGCACGTTGCCCGTGCCTGCGGCCGCGAGCTCGCGCAACTTCGCGTGGTAGGCGTCCGTGTCGGGCTTGTAGTCGCCGAAGACGTGCAGTTCCGCCGCGGAACCGGGCACGAGCGCCATCGCGCGCACGAGCACGTCGACGCCCTTGTACCACAGCAACGAACCGACGAATCCGATGCGCAATCGGCCGCCCGGATCACGCTGGCGTTGGATCGGCCGCACGTTGTCGGTCAGCGTTCCGTAGTCCGAGTACAGCACCTTGTGCGCGTCGAACTTGCTGGTGTCGAGCATCTTGCGCCGCAGGAAGCGGCTGGGGGCGATCAACAGATCGGCCGCGTCGTAACCGGCGAGCACGAAGTCGTGCCGCGCGCGCATGTCCTCGAACTCGCGCGCGTAGCTCGCCAACCCGCCGAACAACGCCGCGTCCGGCGCGTTGCCGAGCAAGCCCATCAACGGCGCGACCGCGGGCAGCATCTGTCGCGCGGACTCGATCCCCTTGGGGTCCTTGTCCTTGACGCACGTCAAGCAACCCAGGCCCTGGTTCTCCTCGCAACGCACGCCGTCGGGCCGAATGAGCTGCACCCGCGCGCACACGGCCCAGTAGTCGTTGACCGTGATCACCGACGGCACGCCGTGCTCGCGCGCAACCGCGGGCAGCGTCGCCGAGAGATGGATCAGGTGCTGGAAGTGCACGAGGTCGGGCCGGAATCCGAGCAGCACGTCGCGGAAGGCCGCCTCCGCCTTGGGCTGGTGGTAGCTCTCGCGCAGCGAACCGTGCTGCAGCCGGTGCGTCATGCGCCAAACCTTCAGGCCGCGGAACTCCGTCTCCTCGACGCTGAAGTCCGCGGGGCCGCCTTCGGCCACGGAACGCTGCGCGGGCGCGCGCGTGAGCAGCGCGACCTCGTGACCGCGCCGCTGCATCTCGAGCGCGAGCCCCAGCGTGTAGACCTCGGTGCCGGCCCAGGTGTCGGGCGGGAAACCGTGCACGACGTAGAGCACGCGCAGCTTCGCCTTCTTGGCCATGCGCGTGGCGGGGTAGCGCTTCTTCGCGAGCCCGCCTTCGTACAAGCCGACGAACGCGGCCCGGCGCAGCTCTTCGGCGTGCGCGAGTTCACGCTCGAGCCGCGCGCCCTCGAAGCCCGCCTGCTGCAACGCTTCGCGATCGCGCTCGAGTTGGCGCCGCGTGAGCTCCTCGGCGTCCTCGCGCCGCTCGATGCACACGCGGCCCAGGTGCTCCGCATTGAACTTCCCGTCGATCCGACAGCGCTTGCGCGTCTCGAGCGCATCGTAGTCGTGGCTGTGCTCGACCGTGGCTACGTCGTCGTAGACGACCGTCCATCCGCCCTCGAGCAACGCACGCGCGATCAACACGTCTTCGCCGAACGAGGCGCGCGGGAACGGATGCAACTCCCACAGCTCGCGGCGCACAGCCGACGCCACATCGTTGAAGTTGTAGAGCAGTCGACGCTCGTGCGGCCCGAGTTGCGCGTAGTTGGCGGGGAGCCGGGTTTCGCGCCGACCGGGCGTGTAGCCCGGATCACTGGCGCTGAAGACCTTCGTCAGGAGCTCCGCGTCGGGCCGCGGAACGTTGCGGCAGTAGGCCGCTCCGACGCGCGTGTCCTCGAAGTTGCGCACCAGCGTCGCGAGCCAGGTCTTGGCTGCCGGGATCGCATCCTGGGTCAGGAACACGAGCAGGTCGCCGCGCGAGCGCGCCGCGAGCAGGTTGCGCGTGTCGCCGTGGTCGAAGGCGCTCTGGTGGATGCTCTCCACCACCAGCGGGACGCCCAGGCGCGTGCGCCAGCTCTCGAGGATCTCGAGCGTGCGGTCGCTCGAGCCCGAGTCGATCACGCGGAAGTCCCACGGCAGCGCCAATTCCTGGCCTGCGAGCGCCTCGAGCACGCGCTCGAGGAACTCCTCGCCCTGCCAGGTCGGCATCAACACCGACACCGAACGGATCGGGCGGCTCGCGGACGGAGCGCTCACTCCGCTCGCCCCTGCGCGCACGGGGCGCGGAGATGAGCACGGCTCGGACGGGCGCACAACGGGGTTTGGAACGACATGACAGACGCGGCGAGAGGACCAGAGAGCGCGAGCCGAGTTGCGGGGCAAAGAGTCTAGGGGCCGCCCCACAGGCGCGCGAGGGTGGTGCTTCGACCCGCCTTAGTCCCGATCCTTAGCGGGGCTGGACGACTTCGGGGAGCCGCCAGACTTCGACCACGCAGCCGATGGCCCGGGCGGACAGCAAACGCCGCGTGAAGTGCGGGTGCTCCCAGTGCGCATCGGCGTTGAAGTGATCCGAGAGCTGGAAAAAAAATTCCAGCTCGGTCCGCCTGGGATCGGGGTCGGGGGAGAAGGTTGCGGCCAACTCGCCCACCCGCTGCAGCGCACTGCGCAGAGCGGCGCGCTCGACGTGCTCCGTCCGCACCTCGAAGCGCTCGAGCACGACGAGTCCGGGGCCGAGCGAGCGCAGATAACTGTCGAGTTCCGCGCGTTGCTCGGGCTTGGGCAGGAGCCAGCGAAGATCGCGCGCTTCGTTCAACGTCGAAACGCCGCCCGCGGCGGACTGCCAACGCGCCCAGGGCGTGAACAGTCCGCCCGGCCGCGGAGCGCGTTGACGCGCGAGCGGAAGATCGAGCGGCGGTTGCACCCACGCGGTCGAAGCCGTTTCGGCCGCCACGAATTGCGCCGCGAGGTCGAGCGTGTCGGGACGCGAACGCAGCCAGGCGAGCTTCAGGCACGCCGCCGCGGGAAGCGTCAAGAGCACAAGCAGAGCGGCGCTCGCGGCGCGGCGTGCGGCCCCGCGGCGGAGCGCGGCGAACGAGCGTTCCAGTCCCCAGGCCGCGAACACGGCGAACGCCGGCAGGAGCGGCAGCGCGAAGCGCTCGAAGGTCATGCCGTAGGCGCAGCTGACCAGGCTGTAGGGCACAACGAAAGCGAGCACGACACGCGCGGCGGCGCTGGCTGAGCGCGGACGGAAATGGAACAGGGCGACGATGACAGCCAACACGAGCAGCAGGCACAGCACGGGCTCGTAGTTCCACAGCGACAGCGCGAGCACACGCAGCCCGCTGCCGTCGAACTCCGAGCGCAGGATCATGTGCTCGCCGAAGCGCAGGAGCACCTGGCTCTCGTCGACGTGGCGCGCCGGATCCTGCACCCCGGCGCTGCCGTCGAAGTAGTACGGATAGAAGACGACCACGCCAACGGCGACGAGCGCGATCGGGAGCGTGATGCGCGGCAAGGCAGCGCGCTCACGTGCTGCGGCGATCCACCAAGCCGCGAGTCCAGCGAGAAGTACAGCGAGCCCGCTTTGGATCGTCGCCAGCGTCAAGGCGCTTGCGAGGCCCGCGTTGGCGAAGTCGCGCCAGCGACCGCGCTGGGCGACGTCGATGCACGCGAGAAGGGTCCACGCGAAGAACGTCACGGCGGCGCCGTGCGGGCGTCCCTGTTGCGCGAAGTGCTCGTGCAACAAACTCGTCGCCGCGAGCAACGCCGCGAGCAGAGCAAAGCGCTCGGCGACAAATCGCCGCGCGAGCGCAAACACGAGCGGAATCGTCGCGCACGAGAGCAGCGCCACCAGCGCACGCACCTGCACGTGGGTCCAAGCCGCCGCTTTGAGGTGTCCGTCGAGCGTCGTCGGCGCACCGTCGCCCTGCGCGGGCGGCCGGCGCGGAAGGAGCTGCGCGAGCCGCGCGAGCAAGTGCGGGTATTGCTGCTCGGGCGCGTCGACCGTCGACAGCACCGGATCGCCGCGCAACTGATCGACGTGGGCGATGATGTCCGGGTCGGGCTCCTCCCAGATGGGCGCGCCGTAGCCGATCCCCCACAGCCGCACGACGAGCGCCGCCAGCGTGAGCGCCAGCAGGGCGATCCACGTCGAACGTTTCGTCGGGGCCGTTTCCATCGCAGCGCGCCAGTGTGCCGTCCGCCCCGCGCCGCGAACACAGCGAGCGCGCCTCAGCGCTCGACAAGGACCTTGACGAGTCGTCCCTGGAGGTCGACCAGGACCAGATCGCCGTCCGCGCGCACGAACACGTAGCCGCGTTGGGCGATGCGCAGCAGAAGTCCATGACCGCGTTCACGCTCGACTTCGAACTCAACACCCGTTTCGAGGTCGAGGATGCGGCTCGGGGCGTCGGGGACGCCGATCGCACGCAGTTCCACGGCCCGCGCGTCATCGTTCGAATCGATCCAGGCGACGCTCCATTCTTCACTCGGCCAGGGCGTGTGCAGCACGGCCCCTGTGGAAGCGTCGAGCGAGATGCGCGCGTCCTCGGTGCTCACCAGGACTGCGCCGCCCGAGGGGGACGGCCACATCGTTTCACCAGTCGCGCCTTGCAAGACAAGCTGTTCCGAGCCGCTCTGCAGATCGTGGTGGACGAGGGCTTGTTCGCGCAGCCGCAGCACTCGACCAACGACGGCTGTCGGCAGCACGCCGCGCAACGGAATCGTGTCGGTAAAGCGCCTCTCGATGCCGCGCTCGCTCCAGCGAACGATCGTCGAACGTACACCTTGCGCATCGCGCTCCCAGTCCACGCTCGCCCACGCTGGAACCGCCCGCGTTACAAGCCACGAAGGCAGCTCTCCCGCGCGCGCTGAAAGTGTGCTCACGCTCCAGGTCTCGACGCCGGCCCTCAGTTCGAGCAGGCCCTTGAGTTCGTCGAAATCGAGCGGGTTGATTTGAAGCACATGCTGTGGCTTCTCGAAGCTCCAAGGCAGCGAGTAGTGCAGGTAGCGATCGAGGATGAGCTGGCCCGGACGCGCGAGCAATTCGCGTCGGCCCGTGTCCAGGTCGAGCAGCCACACGTTCGGCGGTGGATCCTGGTTGCCTGACAAGTCGTGCCAGACGGGCAAGGCGAGGAACGAGCCATCGATCGAGGCACTGGCCCGGTGGAACTTGGCGCTGGGGCTGTCCAGCTCGACGGCCACTCGGCGTCGATGTTCGGCGGCAGTGGCGATACCTGCGACGCACACCAGTGCGCCTAGCGGCCACGCGGCGTGAAAGGCTCGAACTCGACGCGCGCCGAGCCGATGTTGGCCGCGCGCGAAGGAGAACGCGCCGAGCATGAACAACACGAATGCAAACAGCACCGCGCCGGCCAGAGCCTCTCCAGCCGATAGCCGAAGGTCGACTCCGATGCTGGCGAAGGCGCGCGTCAACGGCGCGAGCACCGCGGCCAAGCCACCGAGCAGCAACAGCGAGCTGACCATCGCTGACAGCGCACTGTCGACGACAAGCGAGGCGAGCATCCCGGCGCTTGCGAGCACGGGGAGCGCAAACGCCCATGGCGCGTAGCTGTCAAGACCGTTTTCGAAGTGCGCGAGCGAGCGCGCGTCACCGAGCGCAAGTTGGCATCCGTAGCCCACAACGATCGCCCAGGCGAGCTGCGCTAGCGATGCACAGGCGACGAAACACAGTCGCGAGGCCCACAACGCTCGCGAAGAGACCGGTAGCACGCTCAACGTCGCCAGACGTCCGCTCGCTGAGTCGCCGGCGAACGAGTCCGAAGCGAAGTACAGCGTCCACAGCGCCGCCAACACACCGATCGCGAGCGCCGCTGCCTCGGACACCGCGGCAGGCCCTGGAAACCACGCGTGCACGAAGCCGATCGCCGCGCTGGTCGCGAGTGCGGCCAGGACGAACGACGTACGCGACTCGCGCAGTTGCTGGCGCACCAAGGCGAGAACGTGACTCACGAGTAGCTCTCCTGCTTCGCGCCGAGCAGCGCAGCCTCCAGGTCGACTCCGCGCCGACCGTGCGCGGCAAAGGCCTCGAGCTCGTCGTGCCGCTCGATGCGGCCTGCTTCGAGCAACGCCACGCGGTCGGCGACGCGCTCGAGGTCGGCCACGGAGTGGCTCACGACGAGCACGGTGCGGCCCGCCTCGCGCAGGTGGCCGATCACGGCGCTCGCGACGGCGCGGCGGGCGGCCACATCGAGGCCCGAAAAGGGCTCGTCGAGCAGCAGGAGCTCTGGCTCGTGCGTGAGCGCGGCGACGAGCGCCAGTTTTGCGCGCGCGCCCTTCGAGAGTTCCGCGACGCGCGGCGTGAGCTCGAGCTCCAGCAACTCGCACAAGCGGCGCTGCTCCGCGAGGTTCCAGGTCGGATAGAAGCGGGCGACGAACTCGAGCCACTCGCGCGCCGTGGTGCGCTCGGCGACCTCGAAACGATCGGGACAATAGCCGACTCGCGCACGCAGGCGCGCGCCGTCGCGCGTCGGATCGAACCCGAGCACGCGCACCGAACCCTCGTCCGCCGCGAGAGCGCCCACGAGCACGCGCAAAAGCGTCGATTTGCCGGCGCCGTTGTCGCCGACGAGCGCCGTCACGCTGCCGGGCACGAGCTCCAAGTCGAGCTTGTTGAGCACCGCGCGACCACCGAACTTGACGCTCATACCGCGCACACTCACGACCGAGGCTGCACTTCTCATCGTTCACCTCCGGAGCGCGCGGCGCTCGAGCGGCGCGCTTTTGCACGCACGAACTGTTCTGCGATCTCGTCCGGTTCCAGACCAGCGCGCCGCGCATCGCGGATCCACTCATCGAGGCGCAGGCGCAACTCGCGCCGACACGCCGCGCGGCATAGCGCCGGAGCGCCGGCCGCGACGAACACCCCGTCGCCAGGGCGCGACTCGAGCACCCCGTCGCGTTCGAGGTCACGCCAGACCTTGCCGACGGTGTTGGGATTGACCAGCACGTCGACGGCCAACTGGCGCACCGAGGGAAGTCGTTCGCCCGGCGCCAAGGCTCCGGATGCGATCGCCAAGCGCAGCGCCGCTGCGATCTGCTCGCTCGGCGAACGATCCGCTTTGGGATCTACGGTGAAGTCGAGCTTGGAACCCATGGCGTGTGACTGTCCTATCGTCCTAGGACACCACCACGCCTGAGGCACGAGCTCACTTCACGCGGTAGATCTCGATCACCGGCCCCGTGCACTTCGCCGTCAGCACGCGCCCGACCACGCTCGGCCAGCCTTCGATCAGCTCGTCCTCGAAAGGCAAGGACCAGCCCAGTTCCGCGGAGTCCTCGTTGGGACCGATGCGCGCGACGCGTTCGGCCCCGAGTTCGACCAGACCGCTGGCCATGCGCGAATACGCAGCCCGCACGGGCATACGCGAGACGTCGATCACGAAGTAGCCCGCGCCCAGGGCGCGCAGATATCCGAGCGGGTCGCTCTCGATGCGCGCCACCGGGAAACCCAGGTCGGGCCGCGGTCCGAGGTAGCGCAGGTCCCAGCGTCCAGCGCTCAGCGGGTCTCCTTCGCGGGCGCGGCGCGCCTGGTACAGCGACCACTGCGAGGGCTTGACCACCGGACGCCCGTCGACATTGCTCAAGCTCTCGGCGCTGCGCGCGAGCGGAAGGTCGAACGTCGGCATGCAATAAACGACATCGCGCTCGGAGTCGAGTTGCTCCTCGATCCATGTTGCGGCGAGTTCCATCGAGTCCGGCGCCGCGCGGAGCCAGGCCAAGCGTGCAACGCTCGCGCCTGCGAACACGAGTGCGCACGCGAGCGCGGCGCGAGCGACTGCGCGCGCTGCGGCGGAGCGGCTCGCCAGCTGCGCCACACCCCACACCGCGAACACCGCGAAGTACGGCGTGAGCGGGAGCACGAAACGCTCGTAGGTGCGCTCGAACAACGCAATCAACGTCAGGTACGGCAACACGAAGGCCAAGGTGACCCACAGGTCCGACCAACGCTCGTACGGGCGGTAGATCGGCGTCTTGCGCGCGATCCAAACCACGAGCGCGAGTACGAGCAACGCGAGCAGCGCGGGGTCGTAGTAGGCGAGCGTCCGCAACAACGTCGATGCGCCGCCCCCGGCGAAGTCCGCCAACGCAACACGGTGGTCGCCCCAGCGCACGCCCCAGTTCTCGACGACGAGCGTGTCGAAGTCCGTGTCGGTGCGCTCGCGGAACAGATAGCGGTAGAACACGCCCAGTCCCGCGGCGGCGACGCCGACGGCGAGCAGCGGCCCCAACGCCACGCGTGCGGCCAAGCGCCGCGCCGGTTCGTGCACGACGTACAGAGCCGCGAACGAACACGCGACCACGAGCGGAGCGAGCAGCGCCAGGCCGCTGTGCAACGTCCCGATCGCGAGCCAACAGCACAGCAGCGCGAGCGCGTAGCCCATGAATGACGGCTTGCGTGCGAGCCGACCACACGCGAGCACGGCCGCGAGGAAAAACACGCTCGCTCCGACGTGCGGACGCGCCTGCTGCGCGAAGTACTGCGTCAGGAAGTTCCCCGCAGCCAGCGCGGCGGCGCACAACGCCCAGCCGTTCGTGACGAAGCGGCGCGCGAGCGCAAACGTCAGCCCCACGCCGAGCACGGAAAGCAGCGCCATCTCCGCGCGGAAGTCGCGCAGCGTGCGGGAGGCATGGCGGAGATGCTGCTCGAGCGGCGCGTCCGCCGGCGGCGGAGCCGCGTCCAGCGGCAGCGCGGCCAGCAGCGCGGGCATCAGGCTCGGATACTGGTTGTCGTTGTTGAGCGGATCCGGCGGCGTGTAGCCGTGCCGGAGCAGCTCGACGTGGAACGCCATGTGCGCGTCGCGCTCGCGGTGGTGAGGCAGCGCATGGTCGAGCCCCCACAGACGCACCGCGGCGGTCAACACGAGCAGTGCCGCCAACACGGCCCAATGCAGCGGGCGGAGCGGCGCAATGGGCTCCGCGGTCAGCGAGGTCGGCGTCATCGAAGCGCGCAGGATAGCGGGCGGATCAGTTCGTCGGCTGCGCTGCCGGCGTGTCGAGCTCCTCGACCTTCAGCTCGCCCGCGCGCCAGCGCAAGCGTCGTCCAGCGCCGTCCTCACGCGTATCGAGCAACGCCGGCCCTCCCCACACGCCGGCAACCCGCGCCAACGTCTCGCGCGCCTTGGCGAGTTGCAGGTCGCGGCCGTCGTGGTGGTGCAGCAGGTGCAGCGCGCCGCCCTCGTCGACTCCGGCGAGTTCGATCCGCGGCAGGCCGCCCCACGACAGGTCGGCCAGCAGACGCGCCTTGACCTTGGCCGCGTCGCGTTCGGCGACCTCGCTCTTGCCCGAGCGCGGATTGCGCGCGTACAGGAACATCTTCTGGCTGGCGACGAACTCCTCATCGAGCAACTCGTCGACGAAGGACGCATCGTCGTGGACGCGCCGCAGCCGCATCAGGTCCTCGCCGCGGCGTTCGGCGCAGCGGAACAGTTCGATGCCGAGCTTGTACGGGTTGAGCCGACCCGGGGCCGTGGCCGTCGCGCCGCTGTGGCAGTCGGCGAAGTCCACGATCTCCGATCCGTCGAGCACGCCGCCGGTCAGGATGCGGCTGTGCCAATACGAAGCCCAGCCTTCGTTCATGATCTTGGTCATGCGCTGCGGCTGGAAGTAGTAGGCTTCGTCGCGCACCAGCGCGAGGATTTCGCGTTGCCATTCCTCCAACGGCGCGCGCTCACACAGGAAGCCCAGTACGTCGAAAGTCGGGCCGTCCCCCGCAGCCGGCGCGGGCGCGCCCGAAACCTGGGCGCCGCTCGCCAGCTTGCGCCGCAGCGGCAAGTAGGGATCGATCAGATTCTCGAGCGAGAGCGCCAAATCGAGGAAGCGTTCGACCGTGTCGAGTCCGTGGCTGTCGATGCGCCGACGCACGAGCGTGGCGTGCTGCGCCATCGCGTCGAGCATGCGCCGCTCCGTGCTCGCGAACCAACAGTTGTTGCGGAAGAAGTCGGCGTGTCCGAAGACGTGCGCCATGACCAGCTTCTGCTCGGGCAGCGAGTTGGAGCGCACCAGATAGGCGACGACGGGGTCGTTGTTGATCACCAACTCGTAGATCTTCGACAGTCCCCAGTGGTACCCCTTCTCGAGGCGTTCGAACTCCATGCCGAAGCGCCAGGACGGGTAGCGGACGGGAAACCCGCCGTAGGCCGCCAGTCCGTTCACGGCGCGCGCGTCGAGCAGTTCGAACTCCACGGGGTGGAAGGACAGCCCGTACGAGCGCGCGACGGCCTCGATGCGCTCGGCCCAATGCGCGAGCTCGGCGGACAGCGGCGAACGATGGCGCTGCGCGGGCAACATCTCAGCGGCCCTTGCCGAGGAAGGCGCGGATCGCGTTGTGGATGTCGCCGCGCTCGGCGACGCTCGAGGTCACGACCCGCTCGTCGCCGCCCAGTGATGCGTCGAGGTCCTTCTTGAACTGGCCCGAGCCGTACGCGCTCTTGACCTGTCCGTAGCAGAACTGGTTGACGCGCGGGAGGATTTCCTCGCGCAGCAGCGCGATGCACTTCTCGGTGTCGCGCGCCGACCAGTTGTCGCCGTCCGAGTAGTGGAATGGGTAGATGTTCCAGTCCTCCGGACGGTGCTTCTCGCGGATCAGCTGCAGGCACAACTCGTAGGCCGAGCTGATCTTCGTTCCGCCCGATTCGCGCAGATGGAAGAACGCATCGTGGTCCACGACCTTGGCCGACGCGTCGTGCACGATGTACACCACTTCGAGGTTCTCGTACTGGCTGCGCAGCCAGGTGTCGATCCAGAAGGCCTCGATGCGCACGATCTCCTTCTGCTCGCGCCCCATCGAACCCGACACGTCCATCATGTGGATCACGACGGCGGACGACTCCGGCGCAGGCACGATGCGGCGCGCGCGGTAGCGAAAGTCCTCGCGGATCGGCGCGACGCGCGGCGCAGCGGGATCCCATTCGCCGGCGGCGATCGTGCGGCGCAACGCTTGGCGATAGCTGCGCCGGAAGTGGCGCAACGAATCCGGCCCCGAGTTCGAGATGTCGCTGTAGCGCGCCGAGTCGGACACCAACTGACGCTTCCCACGCGGTTCGATGCGCGGCAGCGCGAGTTCGCGCCCGAGCATCTCCGCGAGTTCGTCGAGTTCGACGTCGACTTCGAGGATGTGCTGTCCCTCGCCTTCGCCGGCGGCGCCCGTCCCCTCCTGTCCGCCGCCTTCCCCTTCGAGCTCTTCGCCGCGTTCGCCGGGCCCTTGTCCCACGCCGCCCTTTTCGTTGGCGCCGAAACAGAACTGCGGAAGCTCGATCTGCGGCACCGGCACGGATACGGCGTGTTCGCCCTGCCTCGCGATCAGCTCGGGCGTCGAGAGGTACTTGGAGAGGTCCGAACGGATGCGCCCGCGCACGATTTCGCGAAAGCGCGCTCGATCGGCGTCGATGCGGAACATGCGGCGCGTCCTAGGCGGCTTCCCGCTCCGCGAGCTTGGCCTCGCCCCGCGCGAAGAGTCCGGCGACGTGCCGGAGCACCTCGTCAGCGCTGGCGCGGTCGTAGCCCACTTGATGCATGAGCCGGTCGCGGATCTGCGCGATCTTGCGGCCCGTGTCCGGATCGACGACGTCGGACATGGAACTCACCAGCTGGATCGTGTCGCGCCGATCCTCGAACGCCTTCATTTCCAGCGCGCGCGCCAAGCGTTTGCTCGAGCGCCAGTCGAATTGTCTGCCTTCGCCGTGCAGCTGAGCGACGAAGTTCATCAGCTCGAGCCGGAAGTCGTCCTTGCGCGCGTCCGCGATCTCGATCTTGCTCTCGATCGCCCGCATCAGCCGCTCGTCGGGATCGGCGGCGACTCCGGTCGGATCGAGCACCTTCTCGCGCGTGGTGTAGGCCCGCACGTTCTCGACGTACTTCGCGCACAGCCGCTCGAGCGCCTCCGAGTCGCTCAGCACAGCGGCCCGCACCTCGCGTTTGAGTGTCTCTTCGTACTCCTCGCGCGCCACGTCGACCAGTTGCAGGTAACGGCGGCGCGTCTCTTCGTTCGAGACCAAACTGTGGTGCGCCAAGCCCTGTTCGATGGACGCCAGAACGTCGAATGCGGTGACCGTGGGCTTCTCGGACACGAGCGCCGCAGCGATGCGGTCCTGCACGTAGCGCGGCGAAATGCCGACCAGCCCTTCGCGCTGCGCCGCCACGCGCAGCTCCTCGACGTGTTCGCTTCCAAACCCCTGCACGGGCCGCCCGTCGTAGAGGTGGGCCTTCTGCACCAGACTCAGGTTCTGCTGCGTCGGCGCTTCGAGCCGCGTCAACACCGCCCACAGGGCCGCGAACTCCAGGGCGTGCGGCGCGAGCGCGCTCGGGCCCTGATGGCGCTCGAACTGCCGGCGGTAGATCGCCGTTTCGTCGCGCAACGCGAGGTTGTACGGGATGTCGATCTTGATCGTACGGTCGCGAAAGGCCTCCATCAGTTCGTTGGAGGCGAGCTTCTTGTACTCGGGCTCGTTGGTGTGCCCGAGGATGACCTCGTCGATGGAGGTCTGCGCGAACTTCTTGGGCTTGATCGCGTGCTCCTGCGTCGCCCCCAGCAGGTCGTACAGGAACGCGACGTCGAGCTTGAGCACTTCGATGAACTCGAGCAGGCCGCGGTTGGCGACGTTGAACTCGCCGTCGAAGTTGAACGCGCGCGGATCGGAGTCCGAGCCGTACTCGGCGATCTTGCGGTAGTTGATGTCGCCCGTCAGTTCGGTCGAGTCCTGGTTCTTCTCGTCCTTGGGCTGGAACGTGCCGATGCCGACGCGGTCCTCTTCGCTGAGCGCGAAGCGCCGCACGCGCACGTGCTTGGCGACCTTGCTCCAGTCGCCGTCGTAGCGCTCCATCAACTGCGAATACCAGTGGCGGCTCACGGGGTCGAGGTCGCCCTGGATCGAAAGCGTCCAGTCGCGCTTGGTGATGCGCGCCAAACGTTGCTCGAGCGCCGCGCGTGCATCGCGCGGAACGACCAGCAGCGGATCTTGGTGCATGGCGGAGTCGACGCGCTCGCCGTCGACGTCCCAGTAGAATGTGTACAGAGCGCCCTCGTCGGTGCGCGAGTAGTGCTCCAAACCGCGTTTGAGCAGGCGCACGATGGTCGACTTCGCGGAGCCGACGGGGCCGTGCAACAGGATCACCCGACGTTCGGGCCCGAGCCCCAACGCTCCAGCGCGCAGCGTCTGCACCAACGTGTCGAGCGGGCCGTCGAGACCGAACACCGCATCGCGCCCGCCGCCGAGCGGATCGTCGAACAACTTCCAGCGCCGCCGCACGCGACCGTCGGCGCTGGGCGGCGTCGAGCCGAAGGACTCGATCATGTCCACCAGGCGCTGCCACGCGTTGCGCGCGAGCTGCGGCTGACGCTCGACGAGCTCGAGGTACTCGTCCAGCCCGCCCTCCCAGTGGAGCGCTCGGAAGCGCTCGCGGTCGTGGGCGGCGGTGGCGAGTTCGTACAGGCTGCTGTGGGTGGGCTCGCTCATGGTCGCGGGGCGCAGCGCAACGACGCGGCGCAAGACCGCGCGGACGCACTCGGGACTCATCGCCCGCGCGCGCAGCGAACAAAAATCGCGGGCCAATGCGACGTCCCGAAACGTGGACGACGCGACCCCGAGGCTTCTGCTAGCTTGAGTTCATGCGGCCCAACCCTGCGTCTCTCTCCAGGACTTTCGCTGCGTTCGCCTGCCTCGCCGCAGGCGGCGCACTGCTCGCTTGCGCCGACGGCGCAGGCCAGAGCGGCGGGAGCCGCTCGGACGCCGCGCTCGGCGCCGAGGCCCAGTTGTTCGACGAAGCCAAGGCCTGGGCGCACCTCGAAGCGCTCGTCGCCATCGGCCCGCGCCCGGCGGGCAGCGGCGGCGCCGTGAAGACCGTCGAGTACCTCGAGACGCAGCTCAAGTCGTACGGGCTCACCCCCGTCCGCGAGTCGTTCATCGCGCGCGCCACGCCGGCCGGCGACGTTCCGATGTGCAATCTCTACGTCGATCTGCCGGCCGCGGGAGAGAGCGCGAACAAGGCTCCGCTCATCGTCATCGGCTCGCACTTCGACACCAAACGCTTCGAAGGCTTCGCGTTCGTCGGCGCCAACGATGGAGGCTCGAGCACCGCCGTGTTGCTCGAACTCGCCCGCGTGCTCTCGCTCGGCGGTCCGCGCAAGGCTGCCTATCGGCTGCTGTTCATCGACGGCGAAGAAGCGATCCGCACGCACTGGGAGGATCCCGACAATCGCTACGGCTCGCGCCACCACGTCGAACAGCTCAAGAGCTCCGGGCTGCTCACGCGCGTCAAGGCCTTCGTGCTGCTCGACCTGGTCGGCGACAAGGACCTGCGCATCAACCGCGATCGCTACTCCGATGTCTGGCTGTACGAGTGCTTCGCGGCGCCGGCGCGCGCCGCCGGCATGAGCCGCTTCGTCGACGGCCGCGCCGAGCTGATCGCCGACGACCACGTCTCGTTCCTCGAAGCCGGCGTGCCGAGCGTCGATCTGATCGACT
Organism: Planctomycetota bacterium; assembly: GCA_016795325.1. Lineage (GTDB taxonomy): Bacteria > Planctomycetota > UBA1135 > UBA1135 > WYBT01. The sequence goes on along the minus strand of JAEUHY010000012.1, from coordinate 220,293 downwards.
TCGACTACGGACCTGGCAACTCCTGGTGGCACACGCCGCAGGACACGCTCGACAAGTGCTCGCCGAAGAGCCTGGGCGCGATCGGCCGCATCACGTTGATGGGCCTGCCCAACGTCGAGCGCCGTTTGCTCGGCAAGTAGCAGCGCGCGCCGCGTTCAGGGCAGCACAACTTCGACGCGTGCGGCCCCGGCGCGCGGCGTGCGCACGTTGAGCACCGCGGTCGCGCCGGAAGTTCCGGCGACGAACAGCCGCAGGCGCAGCACCGCGCCGCCCTCGATCTGCGGCAATTCAGCGCCCGAGCCTCGCACGCTCAACGGCGTCGCGACAGAATCACTCGCCCGCACGAGCGCCGCGCCGGCCAATTGTGCGCCGCTGAGCTCCAGCTGCGGCGCTCCGACCGCGAAACGCGCCACGCCGAGTTCGCTGGCGCTGGGCAGTCGGCCCGTGTTGCGCAACTCGAGGTCGAGTTGCCAGGTCTGCGGGTCGAGCGCCGTCGGCGGCGCCGCGGAGAGCTCCAGCGCCGGCAGGCACGCGAGCAAACGCAGGGTCGAATTCGCCGCCGTGCGCGCCAGCGGCAGGATTTCGTCGACCCTGGGCAACACCTCCGCGCCGACGCGCGCCAGGCTCGGCAATTCGAAGGCGAAGGCGCCCGTCTGCTCGTAGGCGAACGAGAGCAGCGCGCCTTCTCTGCGCGCCAGCGAGTCGACGCTGTCCAAGAGACCGTCCGCGGCCACGCGGCGGTGCGTGCGAACGTCCGCTTCGGGCCAGCCGAAGTCCGCGCTCGTGCGCGACGAGGCCGAACCGTACCGCTGCACGAGTGCGATGTTCGGCCGCAGAATCAAGAACTCCGCCAGCGCGCGCGCTTCGGGCCGCGAGAGCGGATAGGGACCGGCGCGCTCCGTCGTGAGCGGGTCCCAGCGCACGGGAAAGTTGCGCTCGAGAAGCACGGACTCCTCGCCCGCCGATGCTGGGGATTCTCCGCGCTCGACCGCGGCGAGAACGCGCTCGCGTAGGTCGGGGTTCAGGCACGGCGCCACGTACACGGTGCAGTCGCGCAAGATGCGTGCGACCGCGTCGTCGCGCCCGTGGTTCTGCACCAGATCGAGGATCGAGTACAGCGCCTGCTCCGTCGCGGCGAGATCGTCCAGTCCCAGACCCGCCACGAGCAACGCGGCGGGCCGTTTCGCAGGCTCGAGCCCCTCCTTGCGCGCGACGGTCATGACCCACAGCTCCGCGCCCGTGCCCGAACGTCCCAGCGATTCGAGCCGCAGGAATTCGGGGTAAGCCAGCTCGAGCGCGCTCAACGCGACCTGCAGGTCGCGCGGCAGATAGTAGTGCTGCAGATCGAGCTGCGTGCGCGTGTCCGGTGGTGCGGTGATGCGCCGACCATCTTGGCCGAAGGCCGCCGCAACCAACGCGAGCGCCGCCGCGCCGAGCGCGAGAATCCGCTTCATTCGGCGAGCTCCTGCACGACGTCGGAGCACCAGCCCCCGCGCGCGATCAGCTTCAGCGCCGCCGGCGCCGGCGCGAGCACGATCCACTCCAACTCGCGCGACAACGCTCCGCCCGGAAGCACGTCCAACCGCACGCTGGCCGTGCCGGCCAGCAAACGCGCGCCGTCCGGCAATTCGAGCCGCACGCGCAGCGCTTCGGCGCTCGAACTCGCGCTCGGAGCGCGCAGACCCGTCGGCAGCGCACCGCGGTTGCGCAGGCTCGCGCGCACGCGCACGACGCCGGCGGAGCGCTCGAGTCGCGCGCCTTCGAACGAAAGCTGCGGCGCCTGAGCGCACAGCTCGGCCACGAACTCTGGAGCTCCGGCGAGGGCGCGCGGCAGAACTTCGCTCGGCGGATTGTCGACCGTCCAGGCTTCGAAGCCGCCCACCAGCGCACGGTGTCCGCCGGGCAACTCGATCGGCCGCCAGCGCACGTAGCCCACGCCCCCACGCTCGTCGAGCCAACGCTCCCAGGATTGATCCGCTCCGCGGCGCGCATCGGTCGACGCGGCCGGCGCGGAGGCGTCGAAGCGCGCGGGCTGCGCTGTGATCCCGGGCGCGAGATCGACCTGCGGCCCCCAGGGCGCAAGTTCGAGCGCCAGCGCGCCGCAACTGGCTGCAAACCAGTCGAGCGCGGCGCCCGAGGCGATCTCGCCGCGTGCGGCGCGCAAGCTGCTCACGCCGCCGAAGTCGCGCTTGCACAGCCGCGACCACGCGCGTCCGAGCAGGTCGTAGAGCTCGTGATCAGCCTGGGCCCAGCGCTCGAGCGCCTCACATCCGCCGGGCGCAGCCAGCGCGCCGTGGCGGCCTTGGAAAAGCAGCACCGCGAAACAACGGCGGCCGCGCGCGAGATCGGCGAGCGCGCGCGAGACCGGCTCGGAAAGCGGGAGCGCGCCCACGCTCGGATCCGCCCACGGCCCCTCGCGCCCGATCGGGAAGTTGCGATCCAAGTCGACGCCGCCGGGCCCGTCTTCGTTGAAGCGCCCATCGGCGTCGTCGTCGCGCCCCTCGCGCACACGTTGGAAGCGCATCCCAGGACCGGTGTGCGCAGGCAGAGCCCAGCGTCCGTCCTCGCTCAACATCCAGGCGCCGTCCGGCGCTTCGATCAGCATCTCGAGCACGCGCCCGTCGTCGTCGATGTCGTCCGGCCCATCCTCGTCGCTCGCGCCGTCGCGGTCGTCGTCCACCGGGCGCGACGTGCGTCCGTCGCTCACGCCGAATTTGGCGCAGATGTCCAACGCTTCGACATTGGCGAACGGCGCCACGATCACACAGATGCCCGCGGGCAGCGCGAACATCGGCTCGGCGAGCGCACGGGCCGTCGCGAGCGCGGCTTCCGCGCCGGCGAGCGAACGGCCATCCAGCGCGCCCACGACGATCACCGTCGGACGCTGCGCGGGCGGGATCGGACCGGGCGCCGCGATTTCGAGCGCCGGGGTGACGCGTCCGTCGCGCGCCGTGGCCAGATCGAAGCGTCGCACGCGCTCCGGCGCCGCGCGTTCGAGCGCGTCGCACCACAGCGTGGCCTCGGACGCTCCGCGGTAGCGCGGCTCGTAAGCGGGCAGAGGCGAGAGCGGCGGTGTGGTGCTCGGGCCCGCAGGAACACCCGGACCGGGCGGCGCGTCACCGACCGGCGTGGGTTGCTGCGCCGTGGGCGCCGCGACAGGGCGGTCCTGCGCATTTGCTTCGGCGGCGCGCCCCACCTGCGGCGCCTGCGAGCTCGCAAGCGCGTCGGCGCGGCTGCCTTCTTGCGTCGGCGCGCCAGCGGACGACGCGGCGACGGGCGCCGACTCCGGCAATTGGGCGCTCGCGCGCGCGAGCAACAACGTCGCAGCCAGGAACGCCAGCGAACGCGCGCGGGGCGACGCGGCGCTCGGCCTCCGACTCGAGTTCCTCCCCATCGCCGTCATATCTCCGGCGATCTTATCGACCCGACGGACGGGAAACCCTACGCAGCAAATGCACGTGCGCCGGGCTGCGCCGGCGCACATGTCGAATCGTTCATCGCCTCGCCGAGGCCGCGCACGGAGCGTCGCGCGCGGCCGCGGCGCGTCACGGGGCGGGCGCGAGCTCGCTGACCGGGCTGGGCTCCGGAGGCGGCTGCGGGATCAACTCCACCACCCGCTCCACGCTGCGCGCTTCCTCTGCTTCGGGGTCCGCTTCGGCCTGCTCGCGCGATTCGGCGGCGGCCTTGGCGTTGCCCGCCGCATCCGGCACGAAGCGGTCGACGTCGTCGAACTGCACGGCGACCCAGGTCGACACGCCCTTGGTCTCCATCGTGATCCCGTACAGGCACGAGCAGGCCGCCATGGTGCCCTTGTTGTGGGTCACCACGATGAACTGCGTGCTCTGGCGGAAGCCGTCGACCATCGCCAGGAAACGGCCGACGTTCGCGTCGTCGAGCGCGGCGTCGACTTCGTCGAGCACGCAGAACGGGCTCGGCCGCGAGCGGAACACGGCGAAGAGCAACGCCAACGCCGTCATCGTGCGCTGACCACCCGAGAGCATGCTGATCGGAAGCATTTCGCGGCCCGGAGGACGTGCGACGATGTCGATGCCGGCCTCGAGCGGATCGACGCCCTGCTGCAGTTCGAGATCGGCCTTGCCGCCGCCGAACAGCTGGCGGAAGAGCGTTTGGAAGTGCTCGCGCACCTCGGCGAAGGTGTCGAGGAACAGACGCATGCTCTCCTGGTTGAGGTGCGTGAGCGCCTCGCCCAGGGCCTTGCGCGACTCGTCGAGGTCCTTGCGCTGCGTCGAGAGGAACTCGAAGCGTTGCGAAGCCTCCGCCAGTTCGGCGACGGCCTCGGTGTTCACCGGTCCGATCGCGTCGAGCCGCCGCTTGGACTCCGTCACCGCTTGCTCGAGCGCGTCCAGCGCGCCGAGCAGCGCCAGTTCGTTCTCCGGCTCGAAGCCGTCGAGCAGTTGCTCTTCGTTCTGGCCCAGGTCTTCCTGCGCGCGGACCGCGAGCTCGGAGCAAGTCATCTCGATGCGCTGCGCGTCGAGGCGCTGCGCGGAGAGCTGCCCGGTGAGCGATTCGATCTCGCGCGTGACGGCGTCCACACGCTGGCGGAAGGTCTGCACGGCCTCGCGCCCGGCGCGTTCGGCGTTGCGCAGCTCCTCGTGGCGCTGCTCGGCCTGCGCGCGCTCGACCAGCAGCGTGTCGCCGCGTTCGCGCACAGCGAGCGCCTCGGTCGCTGCAGCCTGAGCGTTGTGCTGGTGCTCGCCCGCCAGACGGCGAGCGCGCTCGAGCTCGACCCGCGACGACTCGCAATTGCGCTCCAGATCGCGCACGCGCTGGGTCAGCGCCGAGAACTCGGAGCTCACGCGCGCGAGCTCGATTTGCCCGCGGTTCTCCTGGCGCTGCAGTTCGTCCACGCGCGCTTCGAGCGCGAGGCGCTGGCGCTCGAGCTCCTGGAGCTGCGCGTTCTCACGGTCGAAGGCCGCGCTGGCTTCGCCGAGCTTCGTGCTCGCGCCCTGCAGGTCGCCGTCCATGCGCGCCTCTTCGCGCGCGAGCGTCTCGCGCTCGCGCTCGAGCACGCCGAGCGAACGCTCGAGGTCCGCCAGGCGCGCCCGCGCGGTCTGCGCCGCAGCTCGCGCCTCGGCCGAGGCGACGCGCGCGCGCTCGAGAGCCGACTGCGCTTCGCTGCGCAGCTGCGCGAGCCGCTTGCGCTCCGCGCCCAGGCGCTCGAGTTCGGCGACATCGTCGGCGAGCAACTTGTCGAGCGCCTCGAGCTCGCGCGTGAGTTCGGCGGCGAACGCGCGCCGCCCGACGGCGCCCTGGGTCATCTCGCGGTGGCCGCCGATGACGCCCGCGGCGCTCACCAGATCGCCCGCGGGAGTGACGAAGCGCCAGTGCGGATGTTCTGCGACGAGCGCGACGGCCTGCGCCAGATCGTCGGCGAGCAAAACGTCGCCGATCAGCCAGTGCGCCAGCGGCTCGAAGTCGGCGCTGACTTCGATCGCGTCGACCAGGCGCGTGCGGCCCGCGAGCCCCTCGCCGAGTTCCAGCGTCCGGGGCCGCTGCGTGAGCGACTGCGCGGTGAAGGCGCGCACGACGCCCGAACGCTTCTCGCCGAGCCAGGCCACCAGGCGAGCGGCGAGGTCGCCGTTCTCGGCGATGAGGCCGAGCGCCGCCGGACCGAGCGCCGCGTCGAGCGCGCGCGCGTGTTGCGTCGAAGCGCGCAGGTGGTCGGCGACCACCCCGCGCAGTTGCGCGGCCGAGCACGGCCCGGCGCCCTTCTTCACGCTGTCGAGCAGCGTTCGTGCGCCGGCCTCCAGGCTCGCGCGCTCGTGCTCGAGATCGCGCAGACCGTCGATGCGCGCCGCCAGACGCGCACGTTCGATCTCACGCTTGGACTTTTCGCCGCGGCGCGTTTGTTCCTCGCGCTCGAGCGTGTTCCAGGCCTCCGCGCTCTCGCGCACTCGCTGCTCGGCTGCGGCGTGCTCAGCCTGCGTGCTCGCGCCGCGCGCTTCGGCCTGCGCCAACTCGCCGCGCAACGCCTCGGCCGCCTGGCGCGATTCGTCGACGCGCCCCTGCAGGCGCGCGCTGCGCTCGAGCAATCCCGGACGCGACAACTCGAGGTGCTTGAGCTGGTTCTGCGACGAGGTGCGCTCGTGCAGGCGCCCGAGCACGACGCGGTTTTGTTGTTCGCTGCGCGCACGCACGTCGCGGTGGCGCGCGCGCTCCTCGGCCAACGCCTGGGCGATCGCCGTCGCGGCTTGTTTGGCGCTCGCACTCGCCCCTTCGGCGTTGCGCGCGGCCTCGCGGCTGGTCTCAAGCTCGGCTTCGCGCTGCTCGAGCACGCCCGCAAGCTGCAGAGCGCGCTGCGCCTCCTCGGCGCCGGCGGCCTTGAGCGACTGAGCGCGCGCGAGCAATTGCGAGTGCCGCTCGTCGCACGCGCGCACTTCGCCCGCCAGGCGCGCCACTTCGCCGGCGAGCCGATCGACTTCGCCTGCGAGCGCCGACTGCTCGCGCTCGCGCAGCGCGGCGTCGCCCTCTTCGTCGCTGCGCAGGCGGCGCAGGTTCTCCGCTCGCGATTCGAGTTCTTCGATCTGGATCTGCACGGACGCGAGCGCGCGCCGCTGCTCGTGCAGCTTGTGCTTCAGGTAGCGCGAGCGACCTTCGCGCCACTCGTCGCGCGCGGCGACGAAGCGCTCGGCCTTGCCGGCCTGGATCTTGAGCGAACGCACGCGCGTCGCGAGTTCCTTGAGCACGTCGTCGACGCGCAGCAGGTCGGCCTCGACGCGCTTGAGCTTCTGCTCGGTCTCCTTGCGCCGCATCTTGTAGCGGCTGACTCCCGCGGCTTCTTCGAAGATCGCGCGCCGGTCGAGCGGGTTGGCCGAGAGCACCGCGTCGATCTTGCCCTGCTCGAGCACCGCATAACCGCGGCTGCCCAGACCGGTGTCGAAGAGCATGTCGCGCACGTCCTTGAGGCGCACGCGTTCGCCGTTGATCAGGTACTCGCCTTCGCCGCTGCGGAACACGCGGCGCGTGATCGCCACCTCGGCGCCTTGGCTCGCGATGTCGCCGCGCGAGTTGTCGAGCACCATGGTCACCTCCGCCACGTTCATCGGCGGACGCGAGACCGAGCCCTTGAAGATCACGTCGCTCATCTCGCCGCCGCGCATCGACGTCGGACGCGTCTCGCCGAGCACCCAGCGAATCGAGTCGACGACGTTGGACTTGCCGCATCCGTTGGGGCCGACGATGCCCGTGAACGAAGGTTCGAAGGACAGCACGGTGCGGTCCGCGAACGACTTGAAGCCGAACAGTTCGATGCGTTGGAGTCTCATGCTGTCGCGGCGCACGACGCGCGTGCGCCCTTGGCAGTGGGTCTGGAGAAACGAAAAATCACGGCGAGAACAGCGCTCGTTGGATCGGTCAGGCGGAGCGCGACGGACGGGCGGCGCGCGGCGCAGGCGCACTCGGCGCCGGTTCGTGGAACAGCTCCCTCACGGGCGCCACGGCCGGCGCCTGCGGCGCGTCGACTCCGTTCTGCGGCGCCTCGTCGCGCTCGCCGTCACGTTCGTCGTCGCGCTGGCGCAGGGCGTCGAAACGCCGCCACGCCTCGACCAGGGAGACCAGCCCGCCGCGCGAGCGCTCCTCGGGCAACGGATACAGCGCTCCAGCGTCGAGCGTCGCCAGGGCGAGCGCCTCGCACTCCCACGGCGCGCGGCCGGGGGCTGGAGTGAGGCGCCAACCATCGCTGTAGGCCGCGAGCGGATCGACGCCGGGGCCCGCTCCGAAGAGCAGACGCTGCGCGTGCTGCGGAAGCTCCGCGTCCAGGCGCGCGAAACGCACGGCGGCGCGCTCTCCGAAGTGCGGATCGACGCTCAAGAACAGTTTGCGCGGCTCGCCGTAGCGGCGCGCGGCGTCGCTGATGAAACCGAGCACGCGCGCGCCCTGGTCCGGCCGCAGTTCGCCATCGCCCAGGTAGGCGAGCATCTCGCGCAGACCGACGGGCGCGAGCACGTAGTGCGCGCGGCCGCGCAAGCTGCCGACGCGGGCGCCGCGCACGCGCTGTTGGAACTGCGCCAGATCCTCGAGCGCCGCGACCGCTTGCTGGCACACGCCAGCGAGCAACTCGAGCGCACGATCCTCGCGCCACGGCCCGGCGCGCAACGCCAGCCGCGGGAGGTTGAGCGCCACAGCACCCGCGCAGCCCAGCGCCCCGCGCTCGCCATCGGCGCGCATGAGACCGGGACCGACGCAGCGCCGCGCGCTGTCGCCCCAGGTCGGCGTGATGCGGCCCAGCTGCAGCGCTTGCTCGAGTGCGCGCGCGAAACTCTCGTCGGCGCCGGCGTCGTCGAGCAGCGCGTGCAGGTCGCGTTGGTCGATGTACAGACGCGGCGCACAGGCGCCGAGCGCCGGATCGCTGAGTTCGCGCACCAGCCGCTCGGCGAACGGCGCGCCGCGCACGCCCAGATCGAACAGCGAGAGGTCGATGCGGCGTCCGGCGGCGTTGGATGCAGCGGACGCGGCGCGCAGCCAGGCGCCGAGCAACGGGCTGGCGTGCGACGGACCCGAGCGTGCGAGCAGCGGCGCGAGCGCGGCGCCGGGCGCTTCGAACACGACGCCGAGCGCGCTCTCGTGCGCCAGCTCCACCAGTTCGTCGAGCACTTCGAAGGCGGTGGCGACGCTCGGCTCGGCGCGCGCCAGCAGCGCGGCCGGCACGCCGAGCACCAGCGGAAGGTGCGGCGCAGCCAGGCCCGCGACGTGCAGATCGCCGTTCAGGTGCGCGCTCGCGCTGGCGGCGGAGAGCACCTCGTCGGGCGCAAAACGCCTCAGAACCTCCGCCGACAGGCGTGCGTCGGCGCGGCGCTCGCTCAAGCTCTCCGCTGAAATGCTGCGGCCGGGGTCGAGCGGCGCCGCCGGCGCCGAGAGCAGCGCGCGCAAGTCGTACGCGGGAAGCCCGTAGGCGACTTGGCGGCGCAAGGCAGCCGACAGACCGAGGGTCATCAGCTCGTTGTCGACGAGCTCGCGCACGAGCGCCGTCGAAATGCGCTTGAGTCCCGCCGCGAACACACGCTCTTCGACAGCCGCTGCGACACGTTCCGCCGTATCGCGCGGCAAGTGCGCCTCGTTGATCAACGCGGCCGTGATGCGCCCCTTGCTCCAGGCGAGGCTGCGCTCGGTGGTCTGCACCTCGACGCGCGCGCGCGAGCCCGCGCCGGCGCCGGCCGAACCGGACGCATGCACGGCGAGCGCCTCGCGGGCGCGCGCGCGACGGTCGCGGTAGAGGATGTAGGCCTTGGCGACGTTGACGCGGCCGAGCTCGATCAACGCCTGCTCGACGAGGTCTTGGATCTCCTCGATGTCGGGCGCGGCCTGCGCCGTCGCGGCGCCGACGGCGGGATAGCGATTGTCGAGCGTCAGCTCGACGACGCTCGCCAGCTCGCTGGCGAAGCCGGAGTCTTCCTCCCCGACAGCGGCCAGCGCCTTGGCGACCGCCGCCTCGATCTTGCGGACGTCGAACGGCGCCTCGCGGCCGTCGCGCTTGCGGACCCGACTAGGCGCCATGCTTCGCGCCCGGCGGCGCGGCGCCGCGTTGCGTCTCGAGGATCGGATTGAGCGCGTCGAGGAACTGCGACACGTCCTTGAACTCGCGGTACACGCTCGCGAAACGCACGTAGGCGACGTGGTTGAGCTTCTTGAGCTCCTCCATCACCAGCGCGCCGATCACCGAGCTCGGCACTTCGCGGTCGTGCTCCTCCTGGCAACGCGCTTCGACGCGCGCCGCCGCCTGCTCGAGGTCCTCCGTCGCGACCGGCAGCTTCTCGCAGGCGCGCATCATCCCGGCGAGCACGCGCTCGCGCTCGAAGCGCACCCGCTCCCCGCTCTTCTTGATCACGCGCAGCGGCGTGTCCTCGACACGCTCGTAGGTCGTGTAGCGCAGGAAGCACTGCAGGCACTCGCGCCGCCGCCGGATGGCGCCGCCGTCCGCCGCGGCGCGGGAGTCCACGACGCGGTCGTTGTCCTGCTTGCAGCGGGGGCACTTCATGGAGCGGGCGGAGACGGCGTTTCGGGGGCGTGGAGGACGCGACAAACCACGACAACACACAACATCTTGTGTGTCAACGCTGGCGGCCCCGCGATATCCAGGGCGCCGAGCGGGATCACTTGCCGATGCAGAAGCGCGCGAACAGGCGCTCGAGCACGTCCTCGGGACTGGAGCGGCCAGCGATCGCGTCCAGGGCGTCCAGAGCCTGCCGGAAGGTCTGGGCGAGCAGGTCGAGCGGCGCCCCGGCCCGCAGCCCGCCGAGCGCCTCCTCGAGCGCTTCGCGCGAGGCGTTCAGCGCCTCGAGGTGGCGCGCGGACACCTCGACTCGCGCCGCACCCTCGCTCGGCGGCTCGGCCTCGAGTGCGGCGCGGCAGGCGTCGAGCAGAGCGCTCACGCCCTGGGCGCGGGGAGCGCACAGCGCAACCCACGCGCTCGCCCCCAGTTCGGCGAGCAGCGGCGCGGCCGGGGCCGGCGGAGCGCCGGGGCGATCGACCTGGGTCCAGGCCAACACGACGGGCGTGCGCGGGTGCGCGCGGCGGCGCTCGAGGAGCTCCGCGCAGGAGGCGGAGCCTTCGACGGCGCTGACCACGGCCACGAGCAAGTCCGCTCCCGCGGCCTCGGCCGAGGCGAGCTGCTGCGCCTGGAGGTCGGGGTGCTCGCGGTCCGCGAGCGCCAGCCGCTCGTCGAGCCCCGCGGTGTCCACGAGCTCGAACTCGAACTCGCCCGCGCGAGCCGCAGCGCGCAACACGTCGCGCGTCGCGCCGGGCAGCGGACTCACCAGCGCACGGCCGCCGGTGAGCGCGTTGAACAGCGTGCTCTTGCCCGCGTTGGGCGCGCCGATCAGCACCGCGCGCGGCCGCACGTTCGAGCGCACGCGGCGGCGCTCGAAGCTCAGCGTGTCCGCGAGCGCCTCTCGCGCGGCGAGCGCGAGCGCTTCGAGTTGTTCGCGCGGCACGTGCCCGGTGTCGGCCTCGTCGAAGTCGAGGCTCGCCTCGCACAACACGCGCAAGTCGAGCAGCAGGTCGCGCAAAGTGGACACGTGGCGCTCCAAGCCGCCACTGAGCAGCGCGGTCGCCGCGCGGCGCTCGCGCTCATTGGCCGCGCTCACGAGCTCGAGCACGCCCTCGGCGCGCGTCAGGTCGATGCGCCCGTTCTCGAAGGCGCGGCGCGTGAATTCACCGGGGCCGGCGAGCCGCGCGCCCAGTTCGAGCGCGCGCCGCAGCAGCGCCGCGACGAGCGGCGGCGCTCCCGGGCCGTGCAGCTCGGCGACGTCCTCGCCGGTGTAGGAGCGCGGGCCGGGCATCCACACCACCCAACCGGGTTGCTCCCCCACGCCGTCGAACAGTCGCGCCGGATGGACGCCGCGTGCGCTCAGCTCCAGCTGCGGAGCGCCGCGGACGAGTGCGAGGGCGACGGCGCGTGCGCCGGGCCCCGAAAGGCGCAGGATCCCGCGCTCCGCGGGCCCGGGCGGCGAAGCGATCGCGACGATCGTCTGCGCCGCGCGCTCGCGCGCCGCGCCGTCAGCTCCGCTTGCCGTTCTTGCCTCCACGTCCACCGTCGCGGCCGCGATCTTTCCCGTCGCGGTCCTTGCCGTCCCGATCCTTCCCGTCGCGGTCCTGCTGCATCTGCGCCGCGCGGCGCATCATCGTCTGCAGGAAACCTTCCTTCTTCTCGGAGGGCGGCGGTTCGCTGTCGTCGATCGGCCAGATCTTCTTCACGACCGTGTTCTCGAGGATGCCGATCCCCGACTGCGTGATCATGTAGAGCGAGAGTCCCGCCGCGTAGTTGTAGAGCGCGAAGCCCATCACGATCGGCATGAACATCATCATCTTCTGCATCTGAGCCTGTTGCTCGTCGGTCGGCTTGGGCATCAGCGCCTGCTGCGCGACCCACAGCACGACCATCAGCAGCGGCAGCAGGTTCAAGTGCTCGATCACGAACGGAGCGTCGGTGAACGGCAGCGGAATCTGCCAACCGAGCTCGAGCAGACGATCGGGCTTGCTGAGGTCGCTCATCCACAGCAGGAAGGGCTGCTGGCGCAGTTCGAAGTCCGTGCGCAGCGCCGAGAACAGCCCGAAGAAGATCGGCACCTGCACGAACATCGGGAGGCACCCGCCGAGCGGCGGCGTCATGCCGTGCTCGAGCATCATCTTCTGCTGCGCCTCGCGCTGCTTGGCCGGATCGCCCTCGAACTTGCGCTTGAGCTCGTCGATCTGCGGCTGCAAGCGCTTCATCTTCTTCTGGAAACGCGCCATGGCCGTCTGCGACTTGCGTGTCGCAGGGAACAACGCGAGGCGCACCAGGATCGTCATCAGGATGATCGCCGCGCCCCAGTTGCCCGTCAGCTTGTGCAGCATCGCGAGCAGCCAGGTCAGGCCGTTGGCGATGCTGGTCACGAACGGCACGGGCACGCAGCAGGTTCCCGAGCGGTCGTACTCGAGCAACGCCTGGTGGTCGGCGAAGTCGTCGACCAGCATCTGCGACTGCTTGGGGCCGGCGTAGATGATGTACTCGTACTTGCGGCTCTCGCCCACGGCCGGCGCGCGCAGTTCGAGCACGACGTCCGTCGCCATGAAGCTCCAATTCGCGCCGCTCGACGCGGGTTTGGTGCGCGCGAGTTCGTCGTCGGCCATGCGCCGCCAGCGTGCGCCGCGCAGCGTGGCCGTCGCGTTCGCATCCGCGCCGCGCAGCAACATCGCGAAGAACTTGTTGTGCACGCCGGCGAAGCTCAGTTCGTCGGCGGGAACTTCGAGCGGACCCGAGGTCGGCCCGCCGCGGTCGTCGCGCTGCTGCGCCGCCAGCTTGGGCGCGGTCGAATCGCGGTTGCGCACGCCCTCGGCGGTGCGACCGGCGGCGATCGACTGCGGCTCGACGTAGAACGTGTCGCCCGACTCGAGCGGCATCACTTCGGCGGGGCTGAACAGGAAACCCAGCGCGCGCTCGCCCGCCAGCGCGTCGTTGTGCAGCTCCAACTCCACGCGCAAGCGGTACGTGCCCGGTTCGAAGTGCGCGCGCTTGACCAGCCGCAGTCCCGAACCCTGTGCGAGCTCGAACTCGACGCCGCGCGGCGCGTTCGCATCCGGCCAGGGCTTCATCGTCCACAGCGCGCGCTCGAGCGGCTCGCGCTCGAGGTCGCGGCTCGAAACGTCGCTGCGCAGGAGCAACGATCCGCTGAGCGCGCCCGAGCTCTCGACCGAGCGCACCAGTTGGATCCAGTGCTCCGGCTCGAGGCGCTCGGCGTCGCTCAAACCGACGCGATCGACGTAGCTCTTAAGCTTGAGCTCGACGAGCCGCGCGCCGCGGTTGGAGAACACCGCGCGGTAGGCGCCGGCCTCACCGGGCTGGCCCAGGTCGATCTCGAGCGTCCGCTCCGCCTCGTCGACGAGCACCGTCGAGACCGGCGGCGGCTGCGGCTTCTCAGGCGCGCTCGGCGTGGCGCTCGGCGCGCTGAGGGCGCTCGCGGCGGCGGGCGTCTCAGTGGGCTCCGCAGGCGGCGGCGGCGGGAAGACCCACTGCCAGAGCACGAGGACGGCGACCGAGAGCGTGATCGCAAGTAGCAGGCGTTTTTCCAAGGCGAAGTCGAGAGCGCGCTGCGCGCGCTGCGTAGGTCACTGACCGGCGGCGAGCCGGTCGGCCAAGTAGGCGGGGAGAAGCGAAACGGCGCGGATGTGCTCCTGCGCGAGAGCGACGTCGTACGCGGCGCGCACGAACGACAAGCGCCATCCATCGAACAGCGCATAGGAAAGGCGCGGATCGCCGTCGCGCGGCTGTCCGACCGAACCGATGTTGACGATCGCGCGGCATTGCGCGCTCACGCCCAGGTCGTACGGCCCTTCCGTGGACTTGGGGCGATAGAAGCGCCCGTCCTCGTAGAAGATGCCCGGCACGTGGCTGTGCCCGACGAAGCACACCAGCGCCTTGTCGCCCGGGTCGAGTTCGCGCATGGCGCGGAAGTTCGCGGCCATCTTCGCGCCGTCGCGCGCGTCGCGCGGCAGCAGATACTCGCGCACCGGTCCGTGCGGGCTGCCGTGCGCGTACATGGCGCCCTCCTCGATGCGCAGCGGCTCGAGGCCGCCGAGGAAATCCCAGTACGCATGCGTGCGGTTGCGGTCGCCCGCGCCCTGCAGTTCGTCGCGCGTCCAATCGATCGCGCGGCGCGCGTTGGGATTGAAGTCCACGCCCGAACCCAGCAGCGCCTCCTCGTGGTTGCCCTGCAGGCAGAAGCCCGGCGTGAAGCCGTGCTCGGCGGCGCGTTCGCTGCACAGCTCCATCACGCGGTCGAGGCACTCGATCGGGCGCGCGCCGTAGCCGATCACGTCGCCCAGACACACCACGCGCGTGGCGCCGCGTTCCCGCGCGTCGGCGAGCGCGACCTGCAACGCCGGCCAATTGGCGTGCAGATCGGAGATCAGAGCGGTCAGCGGGTAGGTCACGGTGTGGACGGTGCGGGCGAACGCCGACGAGACCTGCGCTGAGCTGGCGACGGGGCCGGAGCGCGAGGCCGCGCCGGCACGGAACCGCGCTGCGGGGGCAAACTTGAGGGCGCGGGATTATCGAGAGGCGCCCCCACGCGAGCAAGGGCGAGCGCCTGGGGAAGTGCGCGTTACGTTCGCGCCGTGCCCGCGGCGGACACGTTCGCCTCGGCCCCGGTGGGCGCGAGCGCGCCCGCGTTCGGCCGCGCGGCGGCGCCTGCGGCGGACGGCTCAGCGCGCTGCGGCGAGCAGCGCAGCGACCAGACCAGAAGCAATGCACTCGCCGCGATTCCCGCCGCAAGTTCCCAGCCCCAAGGCGCGAGCGCCGCCGGCGCCGCAAGCGCGACGAGCAGCAGCGCCACGCGCCACGGCGCCAGCCCGCCGCGCGCGAGCCGGTGCGCGAGGTGGCGTCGATCGCCGCGCCAAACCGGCTCCCCCAGGCGCCAACGCACCCAACACAGCCGCGCCAGATCCAGCGCGGGCAGCGTGAGCGCCGGCCAGGCGTTTGGATGCAATAGCACGACCAAGCCGAGCGCGTGACTGCCGGCGTCGCCCAGGATCGCCTTGCGCCGCCAAGTGCCCGGGCGATCGGCGACGAGATTCAGGGGCGCGAATCCGACCAGCGGCGCGGCCAGCGATGCGGCGCCGCTCAATCCGAGCAGCCCGACGCCGAGGGCTGCGCCATCGGCGTTGTCGAAGGTGTTGATGCAGTTGAGCGCGATGCACGCGCCGGCGACCGCGAGCAGCGCGAGCAGCGACGCTGTCGAGCTCGCGCCGTGCAGCAGCAGCGAAGGAGCGACGAGCACGAGCCCGCACAGAGCTTGCCCGCACAACTTGGCGCCTGCGGACAGGCCGTTTTCGAGCAGGTCGTCCAAGGTGCCGAGCGCAAACGCGGCGCACAGCGCGCCGAGGGGCCACAAGCGCACTTCGCCGCCCACGAGCCCCTCGAGCAGCGCCGCGAGTTCTGCGGCCTCGAACAGCGGCCGGGGCGTGGCCGCCAGCGCCCGAGCGGTGAAATCCGCGGTGAACTGCGCGGTGAACTCCGCAGTGAACTCTGCGGCGAGCCAGCCCGCGAGCAGCGCCGCTCCACCGGTCAGCGGCCAGCGCTCGCCCGCGAGCTTGTGCGCGCCTGCGCCGCCGTCGACCCAGCCGATGCGGCGTGCGCCGGCAGTGAGCAGAAGGCCGAACGCAAACGCAGCGCAGGCGCCGGCCAGTGCGGGCAGAAGTTGGATCAACACGGTTGCGTCGCCCCTCCGCTGGACGGCGGTGCAGCGTAGATGCCGCTCGCGCGCGCATATTCCAAGACGCCGGACGGGAGTTGCTCGAGCGGCGCTTCGCCGCGGGCGAGTTGCTCGCGTACCGAAGTGGAGGCGGCCGGACAGACCGGCGCGCGGAGGCGGCCGCGGGCGAGCCGCTCGTAACCCGCAGGCGAAAGCGCGCGGCGCAGATGCTCGAGCGCTTCGTCCGCGTCGGGGCCGTCGCGCTGCACCACGATCGGCTGCGCGAGTTCGAGAATGCGCTCGACGTCGCGCCAGCGTTCGAAGCCGCGCAGGTTGTCCGAGCCGAGCAGCAGGTAGAGCTCGCAGCCGGGCGGCAAACGCAGTTCGCCGCGGGCCGCGCTCAGCGTGTCGACGGTGTACGAGGGTCCCGCGCGCTCGAGTTCCGCGGTCCACACGCTCCAGCTCGGCTCGTGCGCCAGGGCGATCTCGAGCATGCGGACGCGGTCCGGCGCCGGCGCCAGCCGCTGGCCGAGCTTGTGCGGAGACTGCGCCGCCGGGACGAACACCACCTGCGTCAGCCCCCAGCGCGCCTGCGCCTGCCGCGCGACGTGCACGTGCCCGAGGTGCACCGGGTCGAAGGAACCGCCGTAGATGCCGACGCGCGCGCCGAACGCACCCAGCGGCGGGGGCCGTGCTGTGCCGCTCAACTGGCGCTCCCGCATCCGGCGGTCCGGCCTGCCGAGCGCCTCGCGCGCCGGTAACCGCGCCCGCGGCGGGGGTAGCTGTCGGCCTCGCGCGGCTCGCGCGCACGAGGCTTGGCGCGTCCGCCGAACGCGTTGAGGACAGGCGCCGTGCTCACGGCCCCATCCTTGACGCCCCGACGGGCCGCTGTCCATACTGCCCCACCCGGTCGTGCGCTACGACGGCCGCGGAAGGGCAGCGGCTGGCGGGTTCCACCCGCCCAGTTGTGCAGCCCAGCTGCCCGCTTCGCGTCCCTCGACTGCAATCGCACCCCACGCCCCCACCGCCTTCCGTGCTGGCCCCGCCGGCCGGCAGGGTCCCACCCCACTCGTCACACCGTCCATGAAGCGTCTCACGCTCGGAAGCTTGGTCCTCCTCGCGCTCACGTCGGCCTGCACCACCCCGGCCTACGAGACCAACCACTGGCACTTCAACTCGGTGGGACCGCGCATGACCTACCAGTTCTTCGGGTACCGCCAGAGCCGCGACGGCGACTACTCGTCGTTCCTCGCGCGCGACATGAGCGCCGCCGGCACGACCTTCCGGCGCCACCTGGTGAACGACAACCCGACCAACCCGCTGATGCCGCGCGCGACCAAGCCGCCGTACCGCCCGGAACCGCCGAAGGTCGAGTTCGAAGTCAAGAACCCCTGAGCGCCAGCCCGTGCGCCAGCCCGTGCGCCCGCCCGTGCGCCCGCCCGTGCGCCCGCCCGTGCGAGCGCGCGGCGAGCCGCGCCCTCCGCGCAGGCGACCCGCCCGGCTTCACCAGCCGAACCGCACCAAGACCTCGTCCGCAACGCGGGCGGGGTCTTGCTGTTTTCCGGTCGGCGCGGCGAACCACTCGATCGACTCGAACTTGCGCAGCCAGGTGCGTTGCTTGCGCGCGAACTGGCGCGTGCGGAGCGCGATGATCCGCGCGCACTCCTCGCGCGAGAGGCGCCCGTCGGCGAACTCGAGCACTTCGCGGTAGCCGAGCGCCTGCTGCGCCGTGGGCCCGAAGCCGCACCCGGCGCGGATCGCGAGCGCCTCCTCCACCCAGCCGCGCGCGAGCATCGTGTCGGTGCGCTGCGCGATGCGTTCGTCGAGTTCGGCGACCTCGAGCGCCAGTCCCGCGATGCGCGCCGCTGCGGCCGCGCTGGGTCCAGCACCATGCCAGCCCCAGGTGGTCTGCAACTCGCTGAGTGCGCGGCCTGTTTGCGCGTGAACCTCGAGCCCGCGCACCACGCGCTTGCGGTCGTTGGGATGCACACGCTGCGCCAGGCGTGGATCGACGCGCGCGAGTTCGGCGTGTAGCGCCGCGGCGCCTTCTTCGTCGTAGCGTCGCTCGAACAGCGCGCGCACAGCGGGCTCGACGGCCGGGCCATCGAACAGGCCCTGCAACATCGACTTCAAGTAGAACGCGGTCCCGCCGACGAACAGCGCGCGTCGGCCGCGGGCGAGCACCTGCTCGTGCGCGCGGCGCGCCTGCGCGAGAAAGTCGTGCACGCTGAAGGCTTCGCTCGGCTCGACCACGTCGATCAAGTGGTGCGGCACGCGCTCGCGCTCCGCACGCTCGGGCTTGGCGACGCCGATGTCCATGCCGCGGTACACCAGCATCGAGTCCATCGACACGACCTCGGCGCCGACGCGTTGCGCGAGTTCGAGGGCCACGGCCGTCTTGCCGCTGGCCGTGGGCCCGACGAGAAAGTGCAGAGGCGTTGCGTCCACGTCGGGCGAGAGGTCGGGGAAGGATCGGGCGCGCTATTCGTCAGGCGCGCGGCGCGAGACCATCGCCGAAGCTACGCCCGCCAGCAAGGGCCGCGCGCGCCTCTACCCAGTCCAGACATGGGGCGCGCTCGCGGTCGTGCTAGTTTTCCGCCATGACCCGACTGCGACTCACGCCGCCGTTGCTGCTGTTCGCCGCGCTCTCTGCTCCGCTGCTGGCGCAGCCGCGTGCAGCGCAGGATCCGACGCCCGCGCCTGAAAAGCCCGCACCCGAAAAGCCGGCGCCCGAAACTCCCAAGCCGCAAACACCCGCCACGGGGACCGCCGACAGGACCGCGCCTGCGCTTCCCGAACTGGCGCCGGGCGTCTTGCCCGGCGACGCAACGCCGCAGGCGATCGCAGCCTGGAACGCGTTGAGCACGGCGCTCGGCGTGAGCGCGGACACTCCGCGCGTGAGCGCCTTCGACCTCAGCTTCGAGGCCCGCGTGTGGCAGGAAGGCGGCGAGGGCGAGAAGACCTTCAAGAACGGTCGGCTGCGTTTTCTCGCGCCGAACTTCGTCGACTCCGCCCTCGACAGCGGACGCCGGCGCCTGCGCGGACCGCGCGGCGACTGGTTGATCGACTCGAAGGGCTCGGCGCTGAAGCTGCAGGGCGTCGAGTTGCAGCAGGACCGCCGCGAACTCGACCAGATCACGCACGTCGCGCGCACCTTCGCGAACCTCGTGAACACGCGCGCGCTGCGCGTGCGCAAGCTCGAACTGGTCGCGGGACTGCCGTTCCAGTTGCCCGCCAAGGCCGCGGAGCGTGTGGCCGGAGCGCAGTGGCTCGCGCTGGTCAGCCCGGACTTCGCGATCGCGCGGCACGACGGCAGCGTCGGCGCGCGCGAAGTTCGCGCCTGGCTCGCGCTCGATCCCAAGGACCAACTCCCCGCGCTCGCGGTCGTCGCCGAGGACGCGAGCGGGACGCTCGCGCCGGAGTCGGCGCTGCTCATCGAACTCGTCAACTGGACCACGCTCGACGGTCAGCGTGCGCCCAAGAACGTGCGCACCTTCGCGCCGGACCTCGACGCGCTGGCCGCGCGCGGCGAATGGCGTTTCCGCGAACGCCAGACGCTGCAGCTGTGGCTCACCAAGGGCACGCTGCGCGCGCCGCTTTCGCCGGCAGATTTCTCGCCGCCGAACAAGTAGGCCGCGGCGCGCGGGCGACCGGCGTCAACAACTCAGGGCAACGCCGCGAACACACGCGCCGGCGAGGTCGGCGCGCCGCGCAGCTTGAGCGGCGCCGCGATCAACGTCGCGCCGCGCGGCGGCAACGCGGCGAGCCCCGCGAGGTTGCCGAGCACCGGAACGTTCGCCGCCGCCAGCGCGCGCGACGCTGCCTGGTCGATGCCGTAGCCGCCGTCGATGTCGGGCGCGTCGATGCCGACGATCTCCACGCGCCGCGCGACCAGCTCACGCGCCAGCGCCGGATCGAGGCCCGGAAAGTTCGGGCGCTGGTCCGGGCCGGTGCCGAAGTAGCGCTCGGCCGTCGACCAGCGACCGTCCCAGCCGGTGCGCACGAGCACGGCGCTCTGCGGTTGGATGCGGCCGTGCAGACGCTCGTGGGCGCGCAGGTCCTCGACGCTCGCGCGGTAGTTGCGGTCGCCCTCGCAGGCGCGCGCGACGTCGATCACGCGGATCGGCGCGATCCACTGCGATGGCGCGAGTTCGTCGACTGCGCGGCGACCGTCGGCGAAGGCGTGCGGCGCCTGCAGGTACGCGCCGGAGCGATCGGGCGCGTCGAGGCGCGCGCTGGCCTGCCAAGGTTCTCCCGGCGGCGCCTGCGAGATCGCGAGCGCAAACGGCGCGACGCCGGGCGCGAGCGGCGCCGCGGAGTCGACCACGTGCGACAGCTCGACCAAGCGCGTCTCGTCGAGGGTGGGAGCGACGACGCAGGCCGCGCAGGCGAACGCTGCGGCGAGCGTCACACAAAGCCGCGCGCCCAGGCCGCGGCGGAGGAGGTTGTCGAAGCCCATGAGCGCGCTACGGTAGCGCACCTGAAGCGAGCACCCCATCGCCTTCGTCGTTCGCCCCCCACGCCCCACGCGCACATGAGCGAATTCGTCCCCGCCGCACGTCTCGACCAACTCGCACCGGAACGCGGCCTTGCGCTGGAGGTCGCGGGCGCGAGCGTCGCAGTGTTCCTCGTCGGCGGCGAAGTGCACGCGCTCGACGATCTGTGCCCGCACTCCGGCGGCCCGCTCTCCGAAGGCCCCCTGGAGAACGGTTGCGTGACCTGCCCCTGGCACGGCGCGCGCTTCGAACTCGCCAGTGGCCGGAGCGTCGGCGAGTTCCAGTGCCGCGACGTGCGGCGCCACGCGGCGCGTGTCGTGGACGGACGCGTCGAGGTCGCGCTCACGCCGCGCGCCGCGCGCCGCAGCTGAACTCGAGCAGCGCAGCGCACTCGCCCCCGCCGGGTTCCGTAGAAAACAGCCGCGGCGCTCGCAAGCCATGGAAAGGCTCGCGAGCGCCGCGGCTGTTCTGGCGACGCTCAGCGCAGGTTCGCGCCGACGTAGACCTGGCGCGGACGGCCGATCTTGAAGTCGGGGTCGCGGCGCATCTCGAGCCACTGCGCGATCCAACCGGGCAGGCGGCCGAGCGCGAACATCACCGTGAACATGTTCGTGGGGATGCCCATCGCCTGGTAGATCACGCCCGAGTAGAAGTCGACGTTGGGGTACAGCTTGCGCTTGACGAAGTACTCGTCGCTGAGCGCGATCTCCTCGAGCTTGCGCGCGATCTCGAACAGCTTGTTCGAGGGGTGCGTCGACGGGATGCGCTCGAGGATCTCGGCGCAGTACTTCTTGAGGATCGTCGCGCGCGGGTCGTAGCTCTTGTACACGCGGTGGCCGAAGCCCATCAGGCGCGTGGTGTCGTTCTTGTCCTTGGCGCGCGTCACGAAACGATCGGCGTTGCCGTCGTTGTTGGCGATCCAGTGCAGCATCTCGATCACCTTCTGGTTCGCGCCGCCGTGGAGCGGGCCCCACAGCGCGCTGATCCCCGAGGAGATCGAAGCGAACAGGTTGGCCTGCGAGCTGCCGACCATGCGCACCGTGCTCGTCGAGCAGTTCTGCTCGTGGTCCGCGTGCAGGATCAGCAGCAGATCGAGCGCCTTGGCCGCGAGCGGGTCGACCTGGTAGCGCTCGCACGGCGTGGCGAACATCATCTGCAGGAAGTTCGTGCAGTAGTCCAGGTCGTTCTGCGGATAGATGTTCGGCTGCCCGATGTAGTGCTTGTACGAATAGGCCGCGATCGTCGGCATCTTCGCGAGCAGGCGGATCACGGTCTTGTGGATCGTGTCGTCGCTCTCGGGCTCCTGGTAGAAGGTCGCCATCGCCGCGACCGCCGCCGCGCACACCGGCATCGGGTGAGCATCCTTGGGCAGCGCCGAGAAGAAGCGCGCGAAGTTCTCGTGGAGCAGCGTGTGGCGCGTGATCTCGGCGCGGAACGACTCGAGCTCGGGCTGGCTCGGCAATTCGCCGTGGATCAGCAGCCAAGCCGTTTCGAGGAACGTGCTGCGCTCGGCGAGCGACTCGATCGGGTATCCGCGGTAGCGCAGGATCCCGGCTTCCCCGTCGATGAAGGCGATCGCGCTCTTGCACGACCCCGTGTTCGCGTAGCCGGGGTCGAAGGTGATCAAGCCGGTCTGTGCGCGCAGGTTGCGCACGTCGATAGCGACCTCGTTCTCCGTGCCCTGGAGGAGCGGCAGGCTGACCTGCTTGCCCTGGTAGGTGAACTCGATCGTCGGCTGGGGCGGAGTCATCGATTGCTGGGCGGACATGGTTCCGGTGATGTGCCCGCGCGACGTGCGGCGGGGCCAGGCTCGGTGGCGCGACGTGTGGCGGCGGAGGAGGGGTTCGACTGTTTTGGCGGACGAGTGTAGCCGAGTGCGAGGACCGGTCTCCACATCCCGGCGCCCGCAAACTTGTCGACCAACGCTTCCAACCGCGCACTCCGCGGCGCCGCGGCGTTGGTTGGCCACGGCCGCGCCCTTTAGAATCTTTCGCCCTCGAATCGAAGAGACCGCCCGAAAGCCCCCCATGTCCCACAAGCAAAAGGTCGTCGCAGTCCTTCCGGCCTACAACCTCGAGAAGGGCATCGGCGCGATCGTCGAGCGGACCAAGCCCTTCGTCGACCACGTCATCGTGACTGCGGACGCCTCGAAGGACGGAACCGCCGCGGCCGCGCGCGCCGCCGGCGCCATCGTCCCCGAGCCGGAGATGACCCGCGGCAAGGGCTTC
The DNA here is from genome assembly GCA_016795325.1 of Planctomycetota bacterium. Lineage (GTDB taxonomy): Bacteria > Planctomycetota > UBA1135 > UBA1135 > WYBT01. Next base: position 197,883 of record JAEUHY010000012.1, on the reverse strand, counting down.
GCGCTCATCAAGGGCGTCAACGCGGCCAAAGAACTCGCGCCCGACATCGTGATCGTCATGGACTCCGACGGTCAGCACCTGCCCGAGGAGATTCCGGTGCTTCTGGCGCCTTTTCAGGACGGCGCGGTCGACATGGTCGTCGGATCGCGCATGCTCGGCACGCTGCGCACGTCGACCATCAACAAGTTCGGGAACTGGGGCCTCAAGTGCATCTCGTTCCTCGTGACCTGGCGCTGGCTGACCGACACCGAGTCCGGCTTCCGCGCCTTCAAGGCGCCCAAACTGTTCCAGCTCAAGCTCTCCTCGCGCGGCTACGAGATCGAGAGCGAATTGCTGCTGCGTGCGCTGCACGCGAAGTTCAAGGTCAAGGAAGTGCCGATCCACGTGCCCTTCGCCGTCCCCGGCGTCACCGTGTGGGACGGGTTCAAGGTCGGCTGGTACAAGCTGAAGAACGGCACGAAGCTGCGACTGGGCATGGAGCTCTAGTCGCGCTGCTGCGCCCCGCGCCCGCCGCTTCACGCCGCCCGATTCGTCCCGCAGCAATCGCCCTGCTGGGCAGCCGCCGCCGGCCGCCTCCCCCATCGACACCGGAGACTCTCTCGACCGTGGACTACGCAAGCATCGCAACGCGCGCCCAGGCGGCGCGCTCGGCCGGCCAGCAGATCGTGCTGGTGCTCGGACTGGGCTTCGTCGGCACCGCCGTGGCGGGCAACCTGGCGCGCGCCGAACAGGGCGGCAAGGCGCTGTTCTTCGTGATCGGGCTGGACCGCGATGACGCGGCCGGCCGCGAGAAGGCCGGCGCGCTCGACCTCGGACGCTCTCCGACCTACGCCAACGACCCCAGCCTCGAGCGTGTCATCCGCGAGTGCTGCCTGACGACGAAGAACCTCGTCGGCGGCGTCGATCCGCGCCTGATCGCGCTCGCGGACGTCGTCGTCTCGTGCATCAACCTCGACGTGCAGCGCGCGCCGGGCCAGACCGAGAAGCTCACCGTTCCGACCGAGGGCTACGCCGCGGCGATGCGCATGGTCGGCGCACACATGCGGCCGGGAACGCTCGTCACGGTGGAGAGCACGCTGCCGATCGGTACGTGCGACCGCGTGCTCTACCCCGCGCTGTGTGAGGGCCAGGCGAAACAAGGCGTCGACGTGAAGGCGCAGCCGCCCAAGCTCGCGTACTGCTATGAGCGCGTCATGCCGGGTCCGGACTACCTCGACTCGGTCAACAACTTCTGGCGCGCCTACGCGGGAGTCGACGCGGCCAGTGCGGACGCGGCGCGTGATTTCCTCGCGCTGTACGTGAACACCGCGCAGTTCCCGCTGTGGCGCCACAAGTCGACGCGCGCCGCCGAGATGGCCAAGCTGCTCGAGAACAGCTACCGCGCGACGAACATCGCCTTCATCGAGGAGTGGTCCAAGCTCGCGGAGGGCGTCGGCGTCGACCTGTTCGACGTGATCAAGTCGGTGCGCGTGCGCAAGGGCACGCACGACAACATGATGCTGCCGGGCCTGGGCGTGGGCGGCTACTGCCTGACCAAGGACGCGTTGCTGGCCGCCTACGGCGCGGAAAAACTGATCGGAATCCCCGCGGAGATGCCCTTCTCGCGCCGAGCGATCCTGACCAACGAGCGCATGCCGCTGCGCGCCGTGGAGTGGATCGAACGCCACTTCGCGGGTCAGCTCGCGGGCCGCAAGGCGGCGCTGATCGGCGTCACCTATCGGCCGGGCGTCAACGACACGCGCAGCACGCCGAGCGAGATCGTCGCGCGCGCGCTGCTCGAGCGCGGCGCAACGGTCGACGCCTACGATCCGCTGGTCACGCACTGGGACGAGCTGCCGCACGTGCACGTGTCCCAGGATCCGTCCGCGGTGCTGCGCGGCGCGCAGATCGTCGTGATCTGCCTGCCCGACCCGCTCTACCGCCCGTTCCTCGCCGACGCGCTCAAGGCCGAACTCACGGCCGGCGCCATCGTCGTCGATCCGTGGAACATGATCGTCGACGCCTGCGCTGCCGACTTCGCTCGCCGCGGCATCGCGCTCGAGGTCTACGGCCGCGGCGACTACGCAAAGGCCGCAGCTGCTGCGGTGAAGGGCTGAGCCGATGCGCGTTCTCGTCACCGGCGGCGCGGGAGTGATCGGCTTCGAACTCGTGCGAGCGCTGCTCGAGCGGCGGCACGAGGTCGTCACGATCGACAGCGGCATCAAAGGCGGCTACGAAGACCTCGAACAACTCGCCGCACGCAGCGAAGGTCGCTTGAAGAGCGTGCGCGGCGACTTTGCGCGCGACCCGCGCCTCCTGGACGGCGCCTTCGACGCCATCTTCCACTTCGCGGCCATCGTCGGCGTGCGCTACGTCAGCGACCATCCGTACGAAACGATGGCCGTGAACATGCGCACCACGCTCGCGGTGCTCGACCACGCGCTCGCCACCGGTTGCAAGGCGGTGTTCTTCGCCTCTTCGAGCGAGAACTACGCTGCGGGCGTCGACCGCGGCTACGTGCCCGTGCCCACACCCGAGAACGTCGTGCTCACCATCGACGACGTCGCGCTGCCGCGCTGGAGCTACGCGGCGAGCAAGATCGCCGGCGAATCCGCGTTGTTCGGCGCAGCACGCGCCGGCGGCTTCGCACCGGTCGTCGTGCGCTTCCACAACGTCTACGGCCCGCGCATGGGGCCCACGCACGTGATCCCCGAGTTCCTCGAGCGCGTGCGCCAACGCGTCGATCCGTTCCCGGTGTACGGCCCCGAACAGACGCGCTCGTTCCTCTACGCAGAGGACTGCGGCCGCGCGCTCGCGACCGTGCTCGACGCCGTGCTCGACGGGCGCATGGCCAAGGGCGGGCTGATCAACATCGGCTCGTCGCTCGAGACGCGCATCAGCGACCTCGCGCAAACCGTGTTCGACGTCACCGGCTTCCATCCGCGCGTCGATCCGCAGCCCGCGCCGCCGGGCTCGGTCGCGCGCCGCGTGCCGGACACCACCAAACTCAAGTCGCTGGGCTTCGCACCGTCGACGCTGTTGCGCGATGGGCTCGCGGCTTGTTGGCGCGAAGGCCGGCGCTGAGCGCTGCAAGAGACGCACGCAAACACACGGGCCCGCGCACTCGCGCGGGCCCGTGTGTTTTCCAGCCTGCTCGAGCTCAACCGCCGGCGAGTTCGATCTGCTTGCGCAGGGACTCGTTGCTCGGGAACTGCGCCGCGCCCGCCTGCCAGGTCGCGAGCGCCTTGTCCTTCTGGCCAGCTTGCATGTACATGTTGCCCAGGATCAGGTGCGTGTTCACGAAGTGCGGCTGCGAGGCTTGCCGCGCCTGCTGCTGGATCAGGATTTCGAAGTGCTTGATCGCCTCGGGTTGTTTGCCGAGGAACGCCGGCCAGTTCGAGAGCGCGACGGCTTTGCCAAAGCGCGCCTCCCAGTGGTTCTCATCCAGCGCGAGCGCGGCGTCGAAGGCCTTGTCGGCCTTGGTCCCCCACAGACCCTGCTCGGGGCCCATCGGCACGTTGAAGAGCTTCTGCAGGTAAGCCTGCGCGAGGTCGCAGCGCGCGTTGGGATCGTTCGGATCGCGCTCGGCGCGCGCCTCGAGCTCGGCCAGCACCTGATCGCCCAGGCCGGCCTGGAACAGTTCCTTCCACAGCCGCTGGCGCGCGGCGTCGGACAGCGCAGGGTCCTCGAGTTTGGCGAGCGCGTCGGCGATCGAACGCTCGCGCTCACGCGCGGCGGCGCCGGTGTCCTCGACGACAGCCGCGGGCGCCGCACTCGCAAGCTGCTCCGCGTTGGCGCGCATCCAGCGCTCGACCGCCGCGGCCACGGCGTCGTCGGAAACCGAGGTGCGCGTGTCGCTCGGCGCCATCTCGACGCGCGTGCGCAGCGCAGCGAGGTCCTTCTCGAGAGCTGCATTGCGGGCGACGAGCGCCTCGAAGGCCGCGCGCTCGACGACGTTCGCGCTAGTCGCGGGGGCGGCCTGCGGCTCGGCCTTGCGGCCGACGAACAGCGCCGCGCCTGCGCCTGCGGCGGCGGAGATGACAGCAGCGGCGGCGAGGACGGCTAGGGAGTTCTGGCTCATGGCGAATCTCGAAGCGCGAGGTGCGTGTGCGGGGATGCGGGGGAAAACGTTGCGGACGCCGCCTTGGTGCGCCGGCCCGCGCGCATCCTTCGCGAAAAATCAGCGTTCGAGCGTGATTTCGAGCTGCGTGCTCTGGCCCGCGCCCACGACGGCCGCGCCGCGCGCCTCGCGCCAGCCCTCAGCCCGCGCCACGACGCTCCACGCACCCGCACGTACGCCGCGGGCCACGTAGCGGCCGTCGGGGCCGCAGCGATCCTGCCCGGAAAAACGCACGCGCGCTCCGCGCTCATCGAAGAAGTCGAGCTCCGCCGGCAGCGGCGCGCCGTCCGCGCTGCGCACGCTCACCTCGAGGCGCCCGCCGGGCAGCAGCACGAAATCGACGCCCGCCACGTCCGACGCGCCGACCAGCACTTCGCGCTGCTCCTGGCCGAGTTCGCTGTCGGTGGAGTACGCGGCGATGTCGTAGACGCCCGGCTCGAGGTGCTCGAACCGGTAGGCGCCGTCCTCGTCGGCGAGCACGCGCCCGTGGAAACGCTCGCCCTCCGCCGCGCGGCGCACAGCGACGACCAGTCCGCGCCCCAGCGGCGCCTCGCCCGGCCCGCGCAGCAACCTCCCGCGCAACGTCGCGCCGCCGAGCACGATCTCGCGCTCGGTCAACGCCTGGTCCAGCACCTCGACCGCCGCCACCCAGCTCATCTCCGCCGGCGTCGCGCCGGTGAGGTACAGCTCGTTGCGGCCCGGCCGCACCTCGACGAGGCGGAATTCGCCGCGTTCGTTGGTCGGGGCCGAGATCCAGCGGCTGCGCGGCGGAGCGTCGAGCGTGCCGTCGGCGCTGGTCATCACGGTGCGGCCCGCCACCGGCGCACCGGATGCGTCGACGAGACGCCCGGCGAGCACACGCGCTGCTTGCGGCGGTGCGAAGTCGAGCTGCGTGGTCTGACCGGCGACGATGCGCGCGAAGCGATACTCGGGCGCGACGCGACCGATGCTCGCGCCGAAGTTCAGCGCTGCCCACGCACCGGGGCTCAAATCGTCGATGCGATAGCGACCGTCGGCGCCCGTGACAGCGCGCGCGTAGGTCAGGCTCGGCCGCTTGCTCTCGAAGTCGGTCGTCGAAGCGAGCACCACCGCGCCAGCGATCGGTCGGCGCGACTCGTCGAGCACCGCGCCCGCGAGCGAACCGCCGCGCGCGAGTTCGACGCGCAGACCGGCGCGCACTTCGAGCGGCGCGAGCGCCTCCACGTTCGCCCAACTCGGTCCGTAACCCGGCGCGCTCACGCGGATCGAGTGCGTTCCGGCCGAAAGCGGCGCGAGCACGAAGTCTCCGCCCGCCGAGCTGCGCGTCGAACGCGCGAACCGGTCGTTGTCCTGGGGATCGAGCGCGAGCACGGCGAGCTGCGAATCGTGCTCGGAGACGACGTAGGCGCCTTCGATCGGCCGTCCGCTCGCGGCGTCGACGACCAGGCCTTCCAGGCGCGCGCCGCCGAACAGCTCGAACTCGAGCTGCGCTACGTCGCCGCGCGTGACCTCGCAGGTCGCACGCAGCACCGCGAAACCGGGCGCGACGGCGAACAGTGTGTACGAACCTTCGCCGAGCCCATCGGCGCCGCTCGGATCGAAGAGCAGCTCGAAGGCGCCGGAGCTCGACACGAACTCGAACGCACGCGGCGTCGCCACCTGCGGCAAGTTGACATTGCGCAAGGCGACGATTTCGAAGCGCTCGAGCGGACCGTCGGTGCTGCGCACGACGCCGCGCGCGGCGAGCGCTCGCTCGGAGGCCGACGCGCTGCTCGCAGCGGCGCCGGGGCCATCGACCGCGCTGCGCAGGTCTTCGCCGGCGTCGCGCGGCGCAAGCACGTCGCCGGCGCACAAGAACACGTCGGCGCCGCGCGCCAGCTCACGCCCGCCCGCCAGCCGCGCCACGCCGCGCCGCACCTGGACGTGCACGAGACTTTCCGGCGCGCTCGCGCAAGCGGCGAAGGCCTCGGGCTCGTCGGGCGACTCGAGCGCGACGCGCACGTCGAACGCGCCGCGCAGTTCGAACTCGCCCTGCGCTGTGCGCACGAGAAGGGACTGCGCCATGCGCACGGCGGCGAGCTGCTCCGCATCGCTGTCGCGCGCCGCGACGAAGCCGCCGCGCTCGAGCTCGAGCGTCCAGGCGCCCGAAGCGTCGCGAGCAAAACGCGCGCGCGAATCGGGAAAGAGCGTCGCTGCGCCGTCGAGTGCTCCGAGTTGAACGCGCGCCGGCAACTCGGCCGGCGTCGCAACTTCGAGCAGCGCTCCTTCGAAGCTCGCGCGCGCGAGGTCGCCCTCCACGCCAAGCTCGCGCCACGTGTCCCGTTCTCCGGCCCGGGCAGCGGCCGCGCCCCGCGCCAGCAACTGCTCGAGCGTCGGCGCGCTCAGCGAGTCGGTGCGCTCCCACGGACGCACGAACACAAGTGCGACGACGGCAGCCGCCGCAACGAGCGCCCAACGCATCCAGGACGCGCCGCCAACACCTGCAGGGCGCGCCTTGTGTCGTCGCGCCTGTTCGGCGCGGCACGCACGCTCGCCCACCGCCGCCACGAAGTGTGCGCCCACCCGTCGACGGAACTCCGCCTCGGCCTGCACCGGCGCGTAGCACTCGCGGAGCAAGCGCTGGAGATTGCGCTCGAAGATCTCTGCGCGCGAACTCACGCTTCACCACCGCGTTTGCGCGCGAGCAGCTCGAACACTTCGCCGAACGCCGCGCGAGCGCGCGTGAGCAGCGACTCCGCAGCCTTCTCGCTGCGCCCGACGTCCTGCGCGATCTGCGCGACGCTGCGCCCGCTGACGTACTTCGCAACCAAGGCGCGTCGGTAGTCCGGCGGGAGTGAAGACAGCGTCGCGCCGACGAGTTCGCGCGTTTCCTTGCGCTCGAGCGCCCAGTCCGGCAACGGCTCGCTCGACACACGCGCGAGCACCGCGTCGATCTCGTCGTCGGCCTCGTCGAGCACGTCCGCGAGCGGCGCGGGGCGGCGCTTGCGGCGCAGCGCGCGCACCTTGTTCTTCGCGATGCCGCACAGCCACGTGTGCAGGCTCGAGCGTCCGTCGAAGCTCGAGAGCGACTCGAGCGCGACGACGAACGTGTCCTGGACCACGTCCTCGGCCTGCGCACGCTCCCCGCCAAGCCGGTAGTGCGCAAATTCGTACAGCGCGTCGAAGTGCTCCTCGAACAGCCAACGCGCCGCGTCCTGGTCACCGGCCAGGATGCGGTCGCGCAGGGCGATCTCGGAGAGCGTTCGGAAGTCGGTGTTCACATCGCGGGTCGGCTGAGTGCCGCCAGGTCACGCGTTCCTTCGCGCCATCCTGAGAAAATTCCGCTTCCGCGGCGCGAGGCCCGCTCAGGCTCGCGGCGGGAACCACTGCGGCGCGTGCCCGGGCTTCCACTTGATGTTGCAGCCCAGACTGGGCTTTTGCTGGGCGGCCGGAGCGCGCCCGGCGAGCACCGCGTCGAGCGCCGCGCGCAGGTCGGCCCCGCTCACCGGCACGCCGTTGCCCGGCCGCGAGCCATCCATCTGGCCGCGGTACTCGAGCCTTCGCACGCCCTGGGCGTCGGGCGCGCCGAAGACGAAGAAGTCCGGCGTGCAGGCGGCGCGGTAGGCGCGCGCGACCTCCTGGGTTTCGTCGAACAGGTACGGAAACACGTAGCCCGCGCGCTGCTTCTCGAGCGCCATCTTCTCGGGCGCGTCATCGGGGCGCGCCTGGGCGTCGTTGGCGTTGATGCCGACAAAGGCTGCTCCGCGCGCCGTGTACTCGCGTGCAAGCGCTGCGAGCCCGTCGCGCACGTGGATCACGAACGGGCAGTGGTTGCAGAGAAAGATCACCACCAGCGCGCGTTCGGTCGCGAAGTCCGCGAGCGACACCACACGCCCCTCCGTGTCGGGCAAACGGAACGCGGGCGCGGGCGTGCCAAGTCCGAGCATCGTCGATTCGGTGCGAACCATCGGGATTCCTCCGCGGATGTTGTACGGCGCCCGCCCCCTTTGACGCTCGCTGCGAAGCGCCGCCAACCGCGACTGGGGCCGGTTGTCCGGCGCCAGTTGTACGGCGCCAGAGCAATTTGTCCCACGCCGTTCGGTGCGCGACGCGCGCCGAACGGCGTGGGACAAATTGCTCTGAGGCCGTACAACCGCACACCCGGCGCCGTACAACCACGTCATGCTCACCATCGGCAAACAAGCTCCCTCGTTCTCGCTCCCCTCCACTTCCGGCGCGACCGTGTCGCTCGCCGCTTTCGCGGGGCGCAAGGTTGTTCTGTACTTCTACCCGCGCGACAACACGCCCGGCTGCACGCGCGAGGCCTGCGATTTCCGCGACGAGCACAGCGCGCTCACCAAGGCCGGCGCGGTCGTCCTGGGCGTGTCGAGCGATTCGCTCAAGTCGCACACCGGCTTCCGCGCCAAGTTCGAATTGCCCTTCGATCTGCTCGTCGACGAAGGCAACAAAGTCGCCAGCGCGTACGAGGCCTTCGGCGAGAAGCTGATGTACGGCAAGAAGGTCAAGGGCGTGATCCGCTCGACGTTCTTGATCGACGAACAGGGCAAGCTCTCCGCGTTGTGGTCACCGGTGAAGGTCGACGGCCACGTGCAGGCCGTGCTCGCCGCCCTCAAGGGCTCGCCCGCTGCCGCGCCGAAAACCAAGGCGACGCCGCGCAAGGGCGCCGCAGGTGGAGCGACGAAGGCCTCGGTCGCCAACCGCACCGTCGCCGCGCCCAAGTCCGCCAGCGCGGGCAAGGTCTCGCAGCGCGCCGCCGGCGCCGCGGCATCGGCCAAGGGCCGCGGCTACCGCACGCCCTCGCGCGTGAAGGGCGTCAAGTCCGCGCGCGGCTCGGTGAAGTAGCCGCTCAGCTTCGCCGCGCGTCGGCCTGGCTTGCGCGACGCTGGATCCGACGCGCGGAATGAACGCAAGCCCTCGCGCGGCGCCGCGCATCAACTGCACAGCTCGTCCGCGAGCGGCTTCGCGCAAGCGCTCGCGTCCCGCGCGAAGCCGCCGACGTCGAGCAGCGCTGCGCTGTGAAGTAGCGGGACACCTCAACGAGACGCAACTGCGACGAAGCGTGCGACGAGGGCTCGCTCCTCAGCATCCGTCGCTCGCGAAACGCCTTCCTCGCGCAACCCCGTGAATGCGCGGCGCAGCTCGTCCGCAAGCAACTGCGCCGCCGCTCAGTTCGCCGGACCGGCGGGCGCGCCGTCTCGCGTCCAGCTGCGGCGCAAAGCATCGGCACGCTCGATCTGCTCGCTCGTCAGGCGCGAAGCCAAGCGTTCGCGCCGCTCGCGCGCGTTGGCGTCCTGGTCCTGTGCGAGCGTGTACCACGCAAACGCCGCCACTTCGTCGCGCTCCACGCCGCGCCCGTTCTCGAGCATCGCGCCCAGGCGCGACTGCGCGCTCGCGAGCCCTTGCTGCGCCGCGAGCTTGGTCCACTGCAACGCCTGCGCTTCGTCGCGCGCGACACCGCGCCCGCGCAGGTAGAGCAGTCCCAGATTGTCCTGCGCGACCGCGGCGCCCGACTCGGCCGCACGGCGCAGGTACTCGGCGGCTTGGCGGTCGTACTCCTCGCCGCCCTGCGCCTCGAGCAGCGTCAACGCCAGCGCGGTCTGCGCGGGCGCGACGTTCTGATCGGCCGCCGCGCGCAACCACGCGAGCGCTTGCTCCGGATCGGCGTCGACTCCGCGGCCCTTCGCGTACGCGAGCCCGATCTGCAACTGCGCCGACGCTAGTCCCTGCTCGGCCGCCATGCGCCACCACACCACAGCGCGCGCCGGATCGGCGACCACGCCGCGGCCTTCGCTGTACAGCATTCCCAGTTGCGCCTGCGCCGGCGCGAGCCCCTGCTCCGCCGCCAGCGTGATCCAACTCGCCGCAGCGACTTCGTCGCGCTCCGTGCCCTGGCCGCGCAGGAACATCAGCCCCACCGCATAACGCGCTTCGACCAAGCCCTGCCCAGCGGCGCGGTTGAGCAACGCGAATCCGCGCGCCTCGTCGCGCGCCACGCCGCGGCCCTCGGTGAACATCAGTCCGAGGTTGTTGAGCGCGCCCGCGTGGTCCTGCTCACACGCGCGTTGGTACCACGCCACCGCACGCTCGTCGTTCTGCGGCACGCCGTCGCCGGCCTCATACATCACCGCGAGCGAGTACTGCGCGCGCGCATCGCCCTGCGTCGCCGCGCGTTCGTACCACTCCGCCGCGAGCGCGCGGTCCTGCGGCACGCCTTCCCCGCTGAAGTACATCGCGCCCAGCGCCGTCTGCGCCGAGCGGTCACCGCGGCGCGCCAGCGGTTCGAGCTCGCGCGCCGCTTCGCTCCAATCGCCGCGTTCGAGCGCGCGCGCCGCAGCTCGCGAACTGCCGCGGCAACCGGCGAGGAGCACGAGTACGGACACGACGAATGCTGCGCCAGAGCGCGAGATCGAGCGGTGTTTCGGCATGACGTTCCGATGCTAATCGCTGCGCGCAACGATCCCGACTTTCATAAAGACGGGCGCGCTGGCTTGCGGGGCCGGCCACTGTCCGCGGCTGGCGCAACCAACGTGGCGCGAACTCGGCCGCGCGGCCCACCGCCGTCGGGAGCCACGCGGCGCCGCGCTCCGCGCTGGAGCTCGAAGTCGCTCTCGGCCCGCAGGGATCCGCGTGCGTCTCCGGTGGGAACTCACAACAAACAGCTTGGCGCCAAGCGTCGCGGCGGCCCTCGGCCTGCCGTGCTGCACGGCTATCCGCCGCGAACGCCGGCGTCGAACTTGCCGTACCCATCGCAAGCGCTCCTTCGGTCACGCCGTCCGACTAGGCACGTCGCGGCGTCGACCTGTCCCTAGCTCGCGGAGCCGCCGTGCGGCGGCCGCTGCAGCTCATCGTCTCGCCGTGAGCACACGTCGCTCACTCGATTGCGAGCGACTCCAGGGGAGATCCGCCGCTCGACGTTGACGGATCCGCGCGAGCACCGCGGCGACGATGCCGTCACGGACGACGAACTGGACAAACTCACGCTCCACATCGTGAGTCTCGAGCACGACAACTCGTCCCGCAGCGAGAGGAACTAGGCTCAACAAGTCGAAGTGAACGCGGCCGTTCAGCGCTTGGCCGCGCAGCCGCTCGCTCGTTCGGCCTCGCAGGGATGCGGACCGCCGCTCGGATTTCAAGCCGCCTGCACGCTCTGCTGACCTTGGATCATGACGTCGGCCACGGCGTTGATCGCAGCGCGCCAGTCTTGCTCCAGCTGCGACGTCCAGGCCGCTCCAGCATGCTCCTGAAGCGTCGCCAGCAGCACCTCGCGCACCGCCGCGTAGTGGCCCGGCAAGGCTCCGTAACCAGAATGCCGCTTGCCCATCTCGAGCAGGGGCTCGCGCAACGCACCGAGGTCGTCAGCGTGTTTGACGACCAATCCCAGCGCCGCAAGCAGGTGCGCCTTCTGCTGCTTCATGTCGGCGGGGAACAGCCTGCGAACCGCCGGGGCCGCGGCGAAGAGATTGAGATAGAAACGGTCGACCACGGCGGCGGCCTGAGGCGCGATCAGCGTGAACGAAGCTCGGATACGGTCTGCGGGCGTCTGGGGCATGTGCGTTCTCCTGTGTGCGCTGTGCTTCGACCCGAGCCCACCCGCGCCTTCGCCCATTGCGACCACATCGCTCGCGGAATCGTTGAGAACGTTCCGTCAGCGGAAAGTAGTTCCTTGCAGCGCCCCCCAGGATGCGCGCGAGCGAAGCGCCGGATTGTGCTTCGAATCTCCTGGATTGCGCGAGAAGCGACGACGCCGACACGCGAGTTCAGCGCTCGACCCAGCGCTCGACCCAGCGTTCGGCGCGCGCACGCGACGAGCACGTGGACCGAGGACACAAAACTCCACTGTCGAAGATCCGCGTCGAGCGTCTGTCGTTCGACGTGCTCTCAATCGCCCCATGCGCGCGCCGAATCACGGACCGCGGCGCGCCAGCGTCGGCAGCTGCGCAGTCCGACGATCCTGGACGAGTCTCCCAGCAGGCCGTTGCGCAAGGCGCGATCAGTTCGACGCCGGCGGAGTGCAAGCAGCGCTGGACGCTGTCGCGATGCTGAGGATGACCCGCTCCAGCTCAGCGCGGTCGATGGGCTTGGTGAGGTGACGGTCCATCCCGGCCGCGAGGCACCGATCTCGATCGGACTCCATCGCGTTGGCTGTCAGCGCGATCACGGGTGTTCGACGACCCGCCGTCTCGAGGGCGCGTATCCGTCGCGTAGCCTCGAATCCGTCGAGTACAGGCATTTGGCAGTCCATGAACACTGCGTCGTAGTGACGCTCGCGCCACATCGCGATCGCCTCCTCGCCGTCTGCCGCGATGTCGACCCGACACCCCATGCGCTCGAGGAGCTTGCGCGCCAAGAACTGATTCACCGGGTTGTCCTCCGCGACGAGCAACGAGAGCCGGCCACTCACTCCGGCGCGTGAGTCGAAGCCGCGCGATGGAAGCGCCGGCGGCGGTGCGGCGCTGAGCGCGCGCCGAAAGACGTCTCTGCGAATCGGCCGGGCCACCACCGCGATCGACGCGTCGCCCAACTCCGCCAGCTGCTTGGCGGTTCGCCGATCCGAGGCGAGCACCACGCAACGGACAACACTCGCTTGCGCCGCGAGCGACCTCACGCGGGCCGAATGCGGCCCTTCGGCGAGTCGACCGTCGATCACGAGCACGCACGGTGCGTGGGCGGCGCGCGACAGTCGCGACTCGAGTTCGTCGAGGTCTCCGACGCGCTCGCACGCCATTCCGGACGCCTCCACGTGCTCGCGAGCAATGCGCCACAGCACATCGGAGCCCGTGGCAACCAAAGCCAGTCCGGACAACGGTTCGCAGTTGTCCGTCGACTCCGCGGAGCTGATTCGCAGCGGCAACGCGAGTCGGAATGTCGAGCCCTTCCCTTCGCTGCTCTCCACGTCGAGGACCCCGCCCATCAGGTCGGCGAGCTGACGCGAGATCGCCAGCCCCAAACCGGTTCCGCCGTAGCGCCGAGTCGTCGATGAGTCGGCTTGGCTGAACATCTGGAACAGGTGCGGAAGGTTCTCCGGGCTGATTCCGATGCCCGTGTCCTGCACGGAGATGCACACCTGCGCGACCCCTTCGTTCTCGCGCTGCACAGAGACGTCGACGAGCACGTGGCCCGCGGCCGTGAACTTGACGGCGTTGCCCACGAGGTTCAGGAGGATCTGGCGAATTCGCCCCGGATCGCCCTCGAACTCACGCGGCGCGCGATGGTCGTAGCGCAGCGCGAGTTCCAGGTTCTTGCTGGCGGCGCGCGGCGCGAGCAGTTCCATCACATCCGCGGCGGAGCGCTCGAGGTCGAAGCGCGTCGACTCGAGCGTCATGCGGCCGGCCTCGAGTTTGGACAGGTCGAGAATGTCGTCGAGGATCCCCAGCAGCGCCTCCGCGCTGGACTTCACGGTGTCGCAGTAGTCTCGCTGCTCGGGGCTGAGCTGCGTGTCGGCCAACAGCCCGGTCATTCCGAGCACTCCGGTCATCGGCGTCCGGATCTCGTGGCTCATCGTGGCGAGGAACTCGGACTTCGCGCGCGTCGCATTCTCGGCGGCCGCACGCGCGCGCTCGAGTTCCTCGGCCTGTGCGCGCAAGCGCTCCTCGATCAGCCTGCGATGTTCGATGTCCTCGACGAGCCTTTGTTGGGTCGCCTGCAAGTCGAGCGAAATGGCCTCGACTGCCTGTTTGGCCTCCGCCAGCTCGCTGTAGCGCTTCTCCGCGTCGCCGAGCAGGCGATCGTCTCGCAGGGCGCGCCTGCGCAGGTCATGGGCCCAAGCGCCGCAGAGCGCGACGTGCAGGATCGCGATGCCGAAGTGAAAGGTGAGTTTCCACGCGCCGACATACTGCTGTTCGAAGAAACGCAGGTCGGTTCCAGAGTTCTGGAGCACCGCGAAGAGAACGTGCTGACCGATGATCAGCAGCGCGCCGGGCCACATGCAGACCCAGTCGCGGTAAACGATCATGGCCGTGAAGGCGGTGAAGAACCAGAAGTGCTGCTCCGCCTGGCCGTGCATCTGATAGATGTGCAGTGCAACGAAGCATTGCAGCGACACGCCGGCTACGCAGCGCGTGATGAAGCTCCCCGGCGCGAACGCACGGGCCGCGAGGAACATCACCAGCGCGGGGACGCCGATCCAAACCGCTTCGGTCCAGGTTCCATAGAACGGCGCGAGCAGCACGGCGACGCCCAGGTGGATCGCCAGGAACCACGCCATCCACCGATCTCCTCGCAAGTGCAGCGGGCGCAGGACGCGTTCGACATCCGGTTGATCGGACGCGGCGGAATCGAGGTTGTTCACTGCGCTGTCTCCGTCGGGTCGGGAAGCGGGCAGCCCCATGCGGTCTGAGCGCGCGCGTCGGGCGCGGGGGCGTCCGAGCCAGCGCACACGCGTTCGAGGGCGATGCGCGCGAACTCGCTCTCGGGGTTCGCGCAGTAGCGCGATACGTTGTAGTTGCCGCGCCAGTACAGTCGGCCTTCCGGCGTCAAGATCGCCGCCTGCGGCGTCGAGTAGACCCCGACCAATGCGGCAATCGATCCGTCGGGATCGAACATAGTGTGGCCAAAGGGCTCACTCAGCGCGTCGACGCCCTGCGCTGCGTCTTCGGGCTCGCACTCCAGCACGGCGATGAAATTGGCTTCGCGTTCGAATCGCTTCGCGAGCCCGCGCACGTGATCCAGGTTGAAGCGTGAGCACGGACACGCCGGGTTGTAGAAGTGCAGCAGAGTAGGGCGGTCGCTGTTCGCGACACGGCGCTGCAGTTCGTTGGGCAACGCAACTGGCGCGCCCGCCGCGACCGGACTGTGATCGTTCGGAACAGGAGTGGGTAGCGCGTAGCGCAGGTCCAGTCGCCAAAACGAACTCCCGACGATCGCCAAGCCGACGAGGCCGCACGCGGCTGCGGCGACGCAACGCACTCGAGCCGTGCGAGGATCCGGGAGGTTTGGGAAGCCCATGCTGCAGCGCCGGGATCGCGCCGCCTCTGGGCGTGCATCGGCTCGCGCGACTCGCGCCCTTGACCGTGAACCGCGCCCTGGCCCGTTCTCCCGCTCGACGAAGGACCCAACGGCGCTGGCGGGGCCGGGGAGCGTGGTGCGACCGCGCCAGGCATCTACGCACAAGCCTGCCCCACTCCCCCAAGTCGGGTTCAAATCTCAGGAACCCGCTCGCGTGAGGAGCGGCAGCCCCTGGACCGCATGCGGTCAACCCGGCGATCCCCATTGGCGCACTCACGATCGGCGACATCGGCTCAACGTCGAGTCCCGGCGCGAACAGCACCTCTTCGACTCGCTCCGACTGTCGCGTGACCCCAGCACCCGACGTGCCGCGCAACCAAGCCTGGAATCACCCACGTCTGCCCGCCTCGACCCGCGCACCGAGATCGAGCAATCGATCGACGCATGCGTGACGCGCTGTGCATCAACCTCGATCGGTCGCGTTGAGTTCCAACAGCGCCGCCGCGCGCAACCACGCGAGCGCTTGCTCCGCCTCGGCGTCGACTCCGCGGCCCTTCGCGTACACGAGTCCGACCTGCAGTTGCGCCGACGCGAGCCCCCGCTCTGCCGCCACGCGCCACCACACCACTGCGCGCGCCGGATCAGCGATCCACGCCGCGACCTTCGCTGTACAGCGTTCCCAGTTGCGCCGTCGCCGGCGCCAGCCCTTGCTCCGCCGCGAGCGTGGTCCAACTCGCCGCCGCAACTTCATCGCGCTCCGCGCCCTGGTCGCGCAGGAACATCAGTCCCACCGCGGAACGCCCTTCCACCAAACCCTCCCCGCCGCGCGGTTGAGCAGCGCGAACCCGCGCGCTTCGTCGCGCGTCACGCCGCGGCCCTCGGTGACCGTCAGTCCGAGGTTGTCGAGCGCGCCCGGATGGTCCTGCTCCCACGCGCGCTGGCGCCACGCGACCGCGCGCTCGTCATTGTGCGGCACGCCGTCGTCAGCCTCGTACACCACAGAGTGCGAGCCCTGCGCGCGCGCTTCGCCCTGCGTCGCCGCGCGTTCGCACCACTCGGCCGCGAGCGCGCGGTCCTGCGGCACGCCTTCCCCGCTGAAGTCCATCGCGCCCAGCGCCGTCTGCGCCGAGCGGTCACCGCGGCGCGCCCGCGGTTCGAGTACGCGCGCCGCTTCGCTCCAAGCGCCGCGTTCGAGCGCGCGCGCCGCAGCTCACGAATTGCCGCCGCAAGCGGTGAGCAGCACGAGCATGGACACGAGCGCGGGGCCGGAGCGCGCAATCGAGCGGCGTTGCGACATGACGCTGCGATCCCAGTCGCTGCGTGCAACGATCGCGAATGTCATGAAGACGCGCGCGTTTTGAACCGTTCGCGCGCCGCGCGGCATCTGGAGTACGGAAACGGCGCGCACCAGGCGGACGGCGCGCCCCCAACACGACACCATCATGCTCCGAACCTGCATCCTCACCGCGTGCCTAGCGGCCCCGGCGCTCGCGCAGACGACCCTGCACGTCGACGACAACGGCTCGTTACCCGGCCAGTTCAGCACCATCGGCGCTGCGCTCGCTGTGGCGGGTCCCGGCGACCGCATCGTCGTCCAAGACGGCACGTACCCGGGCTTCACGCTCTCGCGCGGCGTCACGATCCTCGCCCAGGGTCAGCCGCGCATCGTCGGAACCGTCGCGATCAACGCCGTTCCCTCGGGCGAGCTGGTCGTGCTGAGCGGGTTCGCGCTCGAGTTCAGCGGCCAGCAACTGGCGCTGACGAATTGCAGCGGGACCGTTTGGATCGATGACTGCGACGTGACGGGTTCGCCGCCCTTCGGCGCCGGTTCGCGCCTGTTCGACGTGAGCAACTCCAGCGACGTGCGCCTGCAGCGCTGCGTCGTGCGGCCGTTCACGAGTTCGCTCACCGCGCACGTCGGGCTGCAGATCACCAACTCGCGCGTCGAGCTGAGCGACTGCGATATCAAGGGCGGCAACGGCGCCAATTCCGGCGTCAGCCCGCGGCGCGGCGCGATCGGCATCAGCTGCTCGCAACAGTCGCGTGTGCACCTCGCACGGACAACCGTGGAAGGCGGCAAGGGCGGCAATGGCAGCCACATCATGACCGTCAATGGCGCGAGCGGCGGCGATGCGCTCGTCGCGCTGTCGGGCTCGTCGCTGATCGTCGCGGGGGACGACACCGACCTGATCCGCGGCGGTTCCGCCGGCACGCCCGACGAGTACTTCGGCCCTGCGATCTTCCCCGGCGCGGGCGCGCGCGGCGACGCGTCGAGTTCGCTGCGCCACTCCGGCGTGCCGATCATCGACGGCGAAGACAACCTGAACATCATCCAGTTCGGCGTCGTCACCGCGCCCGCCGTGCCCGATCCGACGCTCGAGCTCGTCGGCGCCACCACCGTCGGCGCGCCGATCCTGTTCGTGCTGCACGGCCCCGCCGCGCTCAACGGCCGCCTGCAACAGGGCAAGTCCACGCGCGTGCTGCCGGACAGCCTGAGTTTCCTCGAGCAACTCAACGACCGCTTCCGCCTCCACGGCCTGGGCCCGATCGGCGCCTCCGGCGACGCGCTCTTCCCCTTCACGGTGCCCGCCAACGTCCAACCCGGTTGGCTGCGCACCTTCCAAGGCCTGACCATCGAGCCGCTCACGGGCGACACCGGCGAGCGCACCAACTCGGTGCTCGTGTTGGCGCGCTGAGCAGCGGACGTCGCCGCTGACCGCGGCGTGCGCCCCGGCTGCGGGCTGGGGCGCACCGACCTGCGCACTCTGACATCGGCCGCGTCGGCGCGGGTGCGCACCGACGCCCGACTGGAACTCGACGAACTTCGATCCCTCCCTCGCACTCAAGTGAGCTTGCACCTCATGAAGACTCGCGTCTGGCTTGGGCTTGTGTTGAGCGCCGCCGCGTTCTGCGCCGTCAGCAGCGCCAGCGGCCTGCTCGTGCTCCTCTTGGCCCCAACGCGCTGGAGCGCCCAGGCGAACTTGGAAGTGAATTGGAACCGCATGCCCATCGAGGCGTCCGGTGACGAGCGCGGCGCATTGGGCAAACTCGGCAAGCACGCCATGACTTGGAGCTCGGCCGAGTTCGAGGACTTCCTCGTCGCCAGGACCGCAAACCGCGCCGACGTGGCGCTGAGCGCGAGCGACCTGCGCAGCATGCTCGACGTCGACTCCGCCGAGAGCGGCGACGGCCGCCGCCTGCGCGTTTCGATCGGCGCCAGCGCGGACGATCCGGCGACGGCGCTGCGGCTCCTGCAGATTTCCGTGCAGGAAACTCGCTCGCACTTCAACGATTACCGCTGGATCGAGGGCCTGGGACAGTTGTGGAACACCAGCCAGTCCTACTCCGGCAAGGACGTCGACGGCCTGCTCTTTCTCCAGGGACTCTCGATGGCGCTCCAGGATCCCATCCGCGCGCAAGTCGACAGCGAAGCGCAGCGCGACTGGCTCACTCCGCTCACCTGGAGCGTCGTGGTAGGCATCACCTTCGGCCTCGCCGCCGCCACGCTCGTCGCCGTCGGTTGTTTCCTGTGGAGTTCGCGTCGCTCGCGCTCGACCGCCGCGCCGATCCAGCGCCCCGAGTTTTCGCTGTCGGGGTCGTGACGCCTGCGGCACGTGTTCGACGACCGGACCCCGGTGCACTGCGGCACGATGGTGTAGTCACCACCGAGTCGTGACGCCTGCGGCGCGCGCTCGACGATCGGACCCCGGTGCACTGCGGCACGATGGTGTAGTCACAACCGAGTCGTGACGCCTACGGCGCGCGTTCGACGATCGGAACCCGGTGCACTGCGGCACGATGGCGTAGTCACCACCGAGTCGTGACGCCTGCGGCGAGCGTTCGACGACCGGAACTGGTGCAAAGAGTGCACAGGTTGCCGCCGTGTGTGACGCGAGGCCCGAAAGGACGTCGCGCGCCCGCCGTGTTAGCCTCGCGCGCGAGTTCCTTGCCGCCCACCGCTCCCGATCCCGAACGCGCGTTGCTCGAACGCGCCGTGCGCCACGTGCGCGAAGTCTTGACGCTCGCGATCGAGCACGAGCCCGCGGCGCCGGCCCTGATCGTCTGGGACGCTCAGAGCGAACTGGCGCGGCTCCTGCGCGCGACCTACGAGCGCTGCCTGCCGACGGCGAAGTCCATCGAATTCGACGCGCTCGCGCCCGCGGCGATCCTCGCCGCCTTCGAAGCTCTGCCGCCGCGCTCCCTCGTCGTGCTGATCCAGTCGACGAGCTTTCGCCTCGACGCGTACCGCATCCGGCTCGAGCTCTTTCGCCGCGGCCTGGCCGTGATCGAGCACCCACACCTCGCGCGCATCACCGGCGCCCAAACCGAGTTCTACGTCGACGCAGTCGCCTACGAGCGCGACTACTACCGCGGCACCGGCGCGGCGCTGAAAGAGCGCATCGACCGCGCGCGCAGCGCCGTGATCGTGAGCGACGGCGAGCAGCTCTGCTATTCCGCCGGCCTCGAGCCCGCCAAGCTCAACGTCGGCGATTACCGCGCTCTCGCCCATCGCGGCGGCCAGTTCCCGATCGGCGAAGTCTTCACCGAGTCCAAGCTCCTCGACGCGGTCTCCGGCCGCGTGCGCATCGCGGCCTTCGGCGACCGCCGCTTCGAGGTCAACCGCCCCACCCCATCGCCCACCCTCGTCATCGACCGCGGCCGCGTCATCGACGCCCTCGACTCCACGCCCGAACTCGACGCCGTGCTCGCCACCATCCGCGCCGACGAGACCGACATCCGCCTGCGCGAACTGGGCTTCGGCCTCAACCGCGCCTTCTCTCCCTCCCGCGTCGTCAACGACATCGGCGCCTTCGAGCGCATGTGCGGCGTGCACCTCTCGCTCGGCGCCAAGCACGCGACCTACCCCAAGCCCGAGATCGACAAATCCCTCGCCCGCCACCACGTCGACGTCTTCGTGGCCACCGATTCTGTCTGGCTTGACGACGAGCGCGTCTTCGCGGCTGGGCGCTGGTGCGTCGGCGGCTAGTCGCCGCGCGTCTCTGTCTTCGCACGCCTCCTGACCGCGCGCTCTCGTCCTCGTACGCCCCCTGACCGCGCGCCTCGCGAGGCTCGTACGCCCTGGGGTACTCGAACCCACGAGATTCGGTTCCGAAGACCGATGCTCTGTCCAATTGAGCTACGGGTGCTGCTGGCGGGAGCAGGGTAGCGAGAGGCGGTCGCAGGGGGAACGAGCGCGCGGGGTGCAATAGGATGGGCGGATGATGTGGGCGGCGGTGGTGCTGGTGTGCGCGCGGGCGGGCGGGGCGGCGGAGCGTGTGCAGGAGGTCGGGGCGGCGGAGCGCGCGCAGCGGTTGTGGAGCAGCGGCGAGCGCGGCGAGGCCGTGAAGGTGTTGGAGGCGGCGTTGGCGGCGGCGCCGGCGGAGGTGGCGCTGCAGCGGCAGTTGAGCGAGGCGTTGCTCGCGCTGCATCGGTATGCGGCGGCGCTGGAGTGTGCGAAGGGGCTGGGCCGCGACGGTGCTGCGTTGCGGGGCGCGGCGTTGTTCAAGCTGGGGCGGCACGCGGAGGCGCTGGAGGAGTTGCCGAGTGGAGACGCGGCGTCGCTGCGGCTGCGGATCGATGCGGCCGAAGCGCTGGGGCGTTTTGGGGAGAGCGATCGGGCGCTCGAGGCGTGGCTCGCGCTCGTCGGGGGGGATCATCCGGAGGCGGCGCGGTTGCGCGGCTTGCGCGCGGCGCGCGAGGGAAAGCACGAGCAGGCTGCGGGCGAATTCGAGCAGGCGTTGAAGCGCGATCCGTGCGATGCGGCGGCGCTGTTCGGCCTGGGGCAGGCGCTCAAGCGGCTGGGGAAGACGCAGCGCGCGCTCGAGGTGCTCGCCGAACACCGCAGGATCACGCCGCTGCTCGACCAGCTCGAGTTCGCGGAACGCGCGGTGGACATGGATCCGCGGCACGGCTCGAACTGGGCTGCGGTCGGAGACGCGCAGCGCGCGCTGGGGCGGATGGAGCTTGCGCGCGCGGCGTATGCGCGCGGCGCGGAGCTCGCCAAGCCCGAGGAGGCGGTCGCGATCGCGCTGCGGCGCGCGCGGCTGGAGAGCGAGGACGCCAAGGACGTCGCGGCCGCCGTGGCGTTGCTCGAGGCGGCGGGCGCGCGGCACAACGATGCGCGCATCTGGGTGCGTGCGGGCGATCTGGTGCTCGAACGCGGCGAACGCGAGAAGGCGCGCGGCTACTTCGAACGTGCGCTGGCGCTGCGGCCCGGTGATGCGCAGATCGTGAAGCGGTTGGAGGCCGCGAAGGGGCTGTGAGCGTGCGAGGTGAAGCGCGTGAGGGTCGGAGGTGCGGCGTGGGCGAAATCGTGGCGCCGTTGGCAGGTCGCGAAGTCGTGCAGGGCGGCGAAGGCGCCGAGAGGATGCCGGGCGCGAGTCGAGGCGCGAGCGTGAGCGATGCGCGAGGGCGAGGAGCGGATCGCGTCGATGTTGAAGACCGTGAGGAAGCCTCGGTGATCACCGGTGATGTGCGCGGGGACGGTTGGTTGTACGGCGCCAGAGCAATTTGTCCCACGCCGCGAAACGCGACGGGCGAGCCAAACGCAACGGCGGCGTGGGACAAATGGCTCTGGCGCCGTACAACCAACGTGGCCGCAGTGTGGACCGCTGTCGCGCTCGTCGCAGCGTGCTCGCCCGAGCCGCAGTCAACGCAACAAGACAGCGCGAACGCCGCGAACGCGAGCCGCGCCTGGTTCGTCGAAATCACGCAGGAAAGCGGCGTCGACTTCGTGCACGACGCCGGGCTCACGCCGGAGAAGCACTTGCCCGAGACGATGGGCGCGGGAGCGGCGCTGGTCGATGTCGAAGGCGACGGTGATCTCGATCTGTACGTGCTGCAGGGCGGGCCGATGCGTTTGCCCAGCGCGCGCGCGGGCGAGTTTCGCGAGCCGGAGGGCGTGCTGCCGACCAACCGCCTCTACTTGAACGATGGCGCGGGCAAGTTCGTCGATGCGACGGCGCGCAGCGGCGCGGCGGCGCACTCGGGGTATGCGATGGGCGTTGCGGCCGGCGACGTGAACGGCGACGGCCACGTCGATTTCTACGTGACGAACCTCGGCGCGGACGTGCTGCTGCTCGGCGATGGAACGGGTGCGTTCCGCGACGGAACGGCGAGCGCTGGCCTGGGCGACGAGCGCTGGACGAGTGCGCCGACGTTCTTCGACGCGGAGGGCGACGGCGATCTCGATCTGTACGTCGCGGCCTACGTCGAGGTCGATCTCGCCAAGCCCGCGTGGTGCGGCGACCGCAAGCCTGGGTATCGCTCGTACTGCCACCCCGACGCGTTCGAGGGGCTGCAGGATCGCCTGTGGATCAACCGCGGCGACGGGACGTTCGTCGACGCGACGCAAGCCGCGGGCTTGAGTGATTCGAAGGGCAAGGGCCTGGGCGTGATCGCCGGCGACTTCGACGGCGACCGCGATCTGGATCTGTACGTCGCCAACGACAGCACGGAAAACCGGCTGTGGTTCGGCCGCGGCGACGGCACGTTCGAGGACGGCACGTTGCTCTCCGGGACCGGCGTCGACGGGCGCGGCATGACCGAAGCGGGCATGGGCCTCTCGAGCGGCGATGTCGACGGCGACGGCGACCTCGAGTTGTTCGTGACCAACTTCGACGAGGAGTCGAACACGCTTTACTCCAACCTCGGCGGCGGCATGTTCGACGACGTGACGATGCAGGCCGGACTCGAGGCGCCGAGTTGGTTGTGGGTCGGATTCGGCTGCGTGCTCGAGGACTTCGACCTCGACGGCGATCTCGACATGGCCGTCGCGAACGGGCACATCATCGACAACATCGCGCTGTACCACGACGGCAAGACGCACGCGCAGTACGCGCAGCTGTTCGAGAACGACGGGCGCGGGCGTTTCGCCGAGCGCCAAGACGCGGCGGGAGCATTGCGCGCGCAGCCTGTCGTCGGACGCGGCTTGTACGCCGGCGACCTCGACGGCGACGGCGACGCGGACCTCGTGCTCACAGAATGCGGCGGGCGCACGCGGCTGTACCGCAACGTGCGCGGCGCGGGCGGATTCTCGATCCGCGGCGCGCCGCGCAACACGCAGATCGAGCTCGTCGGAGCGAGCGGCAAGCGTGTGCTGCGCGAGCAACTCGGCCAGCCCTCGTACTTCGGCCAGGGCAGCGACGAAGTGCTCACGGGGCTGGGCGGCGACAAGCTCGCCAAGCTCGTGCTGCGCGCCCCCTACTCGGCGCCGGTCGAATTGGCGCTCGACACGCCGCTCGCGAGCGGGCGGATCGAGTTGGTGCGCGACGGCCCGACGTGGGCGGCGCGCGTGAGGCGCAGCAACTAGTCTGTTCTACGGAGCGCGATCAAATCGCCCCGGCTCCGTACAACGTCGGCGTGAGCCGCAAACGCGTGCTGCGCGAGCAACTCGGCCAGCCGTCGTGGATCTTGATTTTGGCCTGGGCGGCGCGTGTTGATCGTACGGTGCCAGAGCACTTTGTCTCACGCCTCCGGCGCGCTCTGCGCGCCGGAGGCGTGAGACAAATTGCTCTGGCACCGTACGATCAACGGTCAACGCCAGCCGCGACCTAGCTCGCGCGAATCTCGATCTTGCGCGGCTTGACCGGCTCGACCTTCGGCAGGCGCACGGTCAGCACGCCGTTCTTGTGCTCGGCCGCGATCTTCGACTCGTCGACCGGGCTCGCAATCGCGAACGAACGCTTGAAGGAGCCGAAGCGACGCTCGCTCACGCGCCAACCTTCCTTCTCGCTGCGCTGCTCGTCGCGCTTCTCGCCGGAGATGGTCAACACGCCGTCGATGAAGGTGATCTCGAGCGCGTCGCTCGGCACGCCCGGCAGATCCGCGCGCACGAGCACCTCGTCCGCGGTCTCGGTGACGTCCATCGCCGTCGCGAGCGAGCCGGAGCTGGTCCACGCCTCGCCGACCAGCGGGTCACGGAAGAATTGCTGCACGAGCGCATCGAACTGCGCGTCGAAGGGGTGGCCGTTCACAGCCGAGGGACGGACGCCAGCACGGTGCTTCCAGGGGATCAGTTGCATGGTCAGGACTCCTTGGAGGTTGAAATTGGTTGGCCGGGGCACAGCCACCGGCGCTCTCCCCTTGGCAAGCGCCGTACCAACTTCGCGCAGCGCACGACGGGCCAGAAAGTAGGGTTTTCGGGCCGAAAACGGGCCTTTCGGCGCCTGCCGCGGGCGCCAGACTGACAGCGCGCTGCCGCCGGCTTGACAGTCAGCGCTGCGGCGGACGGGCGAGGCGATCCGCGCTCGCGATCGCCAACGCACCCAGTCCCATCACTCCCGCAGCGACCGCGGGCCAGGGCCACGGATGGCCGCCGAAGAGCAGCGGGTAGTGGTTGGAAAGCATGAACATCAGCACGACAAGCGCGGCGTAGGCGGCGTGCGTCAGCCGCTCGCGCACGAAGGCGAGCGCGGCGGCGTCGAGCGGCTGGGAGCGCTGCGCTTGATCGAGCAAGGTCTGCTGCGCCGGCCAGACACGGAACCAAAGGCTCGCGGCGAGCGCACTCCCGCCGATCGCGCCCAGATGCGTCCACGCCGCGCGCGCCGAGTAATGGAAGTGCTCGTCGAGCGTGTAGCCGAGAGCGAGCCACAATGCGCAGGCGACGAGCGCGGCAAGTGCGCGGAGCAGCGGGCCGTGCGCGAAGCTGAACAGCAGCTCGTACAGCCCCCAGCCGACGAGGAGCGAGAGAAAGCCGGGCAGCCAAGCGCGGATGGTCGGCTCCCCGCTCTCCTTCAGCAGCGTCTCCTGGAGCTCGAGCGGCAGCGCGCCGTCGAGGAGCACCGGGCCGAGCAGGCCGTGGTAGTAGTGCGAGAAGAGCAGCAGCATGCCGCTGATCCAGGCCAGGCCCGCGGCGTGCCGCAGAAAGGCCAGCGCACGCGGCGCGAGCGGATGGGCGAGCGCGCGTGCGGCGCGCTCGGGATCGGCCGTTCGCTCGCGGAGGAAGTGCAGCGCCCACACCGCGCCGAGCCACGCGGCCACGCCGGCGACGTGCGCCCAGCGGAACAGCGCGTCGCAGGTCGTCCAGACGAAGTCGAGCACGGAGCGGTCGGACATCGGGTGCTTGAGTCGGCGGGGTGGGATTCAGAGCTGCGCTGCAGCGCGAGGTTGCCGTGGCGCTTCCCGCGTGGCGCGCGGATTCCGGGCGAGCCTCGTCGGGTCGCGGAATTCCAGCAACGCAGCGGGAGACGGCGCGGCGCCTGAGACGTGCATCGAGGTCCTGCTTAGCCGCATGTGGTGCGCAGCACTCTGACGCGCGCCGCGCGGCCGCGTCAACGTGCCTCGGCCTGCGCGCGCCGGAACTCGATGCGCACAGCGGCGCCGGCGCGTTCGTCGAGCTCGACCTCGAACTCGAGCTTGCCCAGCGCTTCGTGCAGCGCCTCGAAGCGGTAGTGACCGGGCGGAAGCCCGCGGATCGCAAACGAGCCGTCGACCGCACTGAGCGCGAAGGCCTGGTGCTCGAACACGTGCACCTGCGCGCTCATCCACGGATGGATGTCGCAGGAGAGCGGAATGGAGAGTTCGCCGCGCTCGAAACGCGCCTCGATCGGCGGCGAAGCGGGCGTCTGGCTGAGGTTGAAACGCTCGTTGCGCTGCGGCTTGGCGTTGACGTTGTGCGTCACGCCGTCAGCGCTGCGGATCTCGAGCAGCTGGCCGGCCTGCAGCGCGACGACGTGCGGCGCGTAGACGCAGTTCTCCTGGTCGAGCACGAGCGACGTGGTCGGCGGCGGCGCGATCGCGTCGGCCGCGAGGCCGCTGCGCGCGTGGACGAGCACGTTGGCCACGCCGCCGTCGGTGACGATCAACGTGTCGGACAGCGGCGCGGCGCCGCCGCAGCCCGAGGCCCCGCTCACCGCGAGCGGTCGGCGCGCGGGCGGCTCGCCGACGAAACGCACCACGCCGCGCAACTCACCCGCGGGGACGCCGGGATCCGCAGCGAGCGTCACGGTCGACTCGAAGGCTGCGTTCGCGCGCGCGTTCGAATCCGGAACGCGCTCGACGCGCGCGTCGTCGCAGGCCGCGAACAACGTCAGCGCGACGAAGGCCGCGCGGCCGTTCACGCCAACTCCAGCATCAGCTGCAGCCGCAGGAAATCGACGTCCTTCAAACGCACCGCGATCGGATGGCCTTCCGTGAAGCTCTTCACGAAGCGACCCTGCTTGATGGTCAGCGTCGGGCCCTTCACTTCGCCGCGTTCGCCGATCGCACGCGTCGGGAGGAAGCCGGTGACGTTGAAGTCGCGCAGGTGAACTTCCATGCCGAAGGTCGACACGCGCAACACCTTCGCATCGAGCTTCTCGCCGATGTGCGGGTGCATGTACTGGCAGACCTTGAGGTCCCCCACCGCGTTCGAGCACATCTCGGCGACTTCCGACTGCGCCGAGCTGTGCGCGGCGACCGAGTTGAGATCGTCGATGAGCTCGAGCGTCTTGAGCTCCTGCGCCGCTTCGTCGCCGCGGCTCTCGATGGCCCACAGCCAGCGGTGCACCATCAGGTCGGGATAGCGTCGGATCGGCGAGGTGAAGTGCAAGTACGCCTGGCGTGCGAGCCCGAAGTGCGTGGCGACGTCCTTGTCATCCTTGACCTCGTACACCGCGCGCTCGATCAGCCCCATGATGCGGCCGATCAAGGCCTCCGCGTTGGGCGCGCGCCGCGCGGCGCGGATCATGCGGCCGATGTCGCGGCCCGTGAGTCGCTCCTTGGTGGGAACGCGGATCCCGTGTTCCTCGAGCGATTTGGCGACCTGCTCGATCTCCTCCTGGCTCTTCTCCTTGTGCACACGGTAGATCGTCGGCAGCCCGCGTTGGCGGAACAGGTCGCCGACGGCCTGGTTCGCGGCGAGCGCGGTCTCTTCGATCAGCGCCATCGAGAAGTAGCGCGGGTAGTCGACGACCGCTTTGACCTCGTGCTTGTCGTCGAACTGGAACTTGCGCTCGCGCGACTGCATGCGCAGCGAACCCTTGGCGTCGCGGATCTGCTGCTGGATTACCGTCCACTTGCGGAACTGTTCGAGCGGCTCGCGCAGGAACGCGATCGAGCGTGTTTCCGCGGAATCCACGCCGTCGAGCAGCTCCTGGACGACGCGGTAGGTGTTGCGCTTGACGCTGCGGATCACGCTCTTGCCGACGCGCGAGTCGGTGCGCTTGCCCTTGGCGTCGAAGGTCATGATGACCGAATAGGCGAGGCGATCGCGGCCCTCGACGAGCGAGCACAAGTGATTCGAGAGCTCCTCGGGGAGCATCGGAACGACCTGGTCGGGCAGGTACACGCTGGTCGCGCGCGCGAGCGCTTCGGCGTCGAGCGCCGTGCCCGGCCGCACGTAGTGCCCGACATCGGCGATGTGCACGCCGACCTCGTACGCATCGGCGCCGAGCGCACGGATCGAGATCGCATCGTCGTAGTCGCGCGCGTCGTCGCCGTCGATCGTGAAGATCGTCTGCCCGCGCAGGTCCATGCGGCCCTGCTTGTCGTCTTCCGTCGGATCCTGCGGCAGATGTTCGACCTCGCGCAGTACGTCGTCAGGGAAGAACGTGCGCACGCGGAACGACGCGAGGATGTTCATCTCCTCGGAGTCGGCGTCGCGGTACACCGCAGGCCCGGTGTTCATCGGACCGAACGCAGCCGGCCGGCGCGTGATGCGCTCGCGCGCGTCAGCCTCCTTGATGTCGTCGATCTTGCGGCCGTCGATGTCGGTCACGAACTTGAACTTCGCCGCCGCTTCGTCCGCCGCACTGGGCGAACTCGGTTCGATGCCCTTGAGGCGCGCGAGGTCCTTGAAACTCTTCAGCCCGCTCTTGGGCGGTTTGGGCTCCTCGCCCTTGCGCTTGTCGCTCACGCGCTCGGCTCGCTCGGCGCTTGGGGACTGCGGCTCTCGCGGACCAGCGCAGAGGTCGCGAGCAGCACGATCAAAGGATCGAT
The DNA here is from genome assembly GCA_016795325.1 of Planctomycetota bacterium. Classification (GTDB taxonomy): domain Bacteria; phylum Planctomycetota; class UBA1135; order UBA1135; genus WYBT01. The sequence continues at coordinate 169,943 of JAEUHY010000012.1, read as the reverse complement.
CGGGAAGCGGTAACGTTCGGACACGTGCGTCAAATAGTACGGCGCGCCGAACAAGACCAGCGCCGCCGCGCAGAACCAGCGCAAATCGTTGGGCCCGCGCCAACGCACGAGCGCCAGCCAAGCAAGCGCGCCGGTCGCGAGATAACTCGCGAATTTGATCCAGCTCGACGGATCGCCGCGCGGCGAAAGTCCGTCGGAGCGGCGCGGATCGGTCAGCGGCGATTCGCCGATCCAGAACAGCGCGACCCGCTTGGCCGTGAGCACGGCGAAGTCGAGCGGATGCGCGGCCATCCAGTCGAGCGCGCGCCCGCGGTTCTCGCGCGAGTACTCGACCTCGCCGAGCTGGCGGTAGAGCGCGAGCTCGCTCGCGATGTGCGAAGGGTGGTAGCGAAAGGCCACGGGTCGGCCCGTTGCTTCCGCGTGGTTGCCGATGCGCAATTCGACGCCGAGGTTGGGACGCAGCGTGAAGGCGCCGAGCACCGCTTGGTTGCGCGCCATCCAAGGCGCGATGGTGGCGAAGCTCGCGAACGCAAAGAGCCCAACACGTTGGACTCGTGCGCGCAACGGACTCGGACGGCGCACGAGCCACAACGCGGCGAGCGGAGCGAGCGACATCGGCGCCGGATTGAGGAACAGCACAACACCGAAGCTCACGCCGCTGACGATGGCCCAGCGCGGCGAGCCGTCGTCGCGCGCGAGCACGGCGAGAAATCCCGTGAGCGCGAACGCCACGAGCGTCGTGTCCCACACCAGCTGCGCGGAGTTGGAGATCGCGATCGGATACAGCGCCCAGGCCCAGGCGGCGAGCCATCCCACGCGGCTCGAGAACCAACGCCGGCCGAGGTCGACGAGCAACACGCACGTCGCCGCGGAGAACAGTGCGTGCACGACGTGCAGCGCCAGCGCGCTCGCGGCGTTGACGCCGCCGAAGGCGCGCATGAGTCCGGCGAGCAGCAGCGGGTACGGCGGCGTGAGCCACGAGCTCGCGCCCGTGCCCTTGCCCCACGGATCGGCGTACCCGCGCCCGTCGAGCAGCGCCTGCGCGAGGCACGCGGGCTCGTGGCCCCAGGCCCACGGATCGCCGCGTTCGGCGATGCGCAACGCACCGAGGGCGTAGACCGCCGCGACGCGCAGCACGAACGCAACGGCGAACAGCGCAGCGAGCTGCGCGCCGCTCGCCCTGCGCTCGCCCGCTGTCGAATTCACCGCGCCGCGTCCGTCACTTGGTGATCAAGTTGATGAGCCGGCCGGGCACGTACACGACCTTCGCGACGCTCTTGCCTTCGAGCCAGCTGCCGGCAGCCTCGCGCGCGGCCGCTTCGACTGCGTCCTGCGGCGCGTCCTTCGGCACGCCGACCTTGCCGCGCATCTTGCCGCCGACCTGCACGACGATCTCGACCACGTCGTCGACCAGGAACGCGGCGATCGGCTTGGGCCACGGCCCGTGCGCGAGCGAGCGCGTGTTGCCCAGGCGCCGCCACAGTTCTTCGGCCATGTGCGGCGCGAACGGCGCGAGCACCAGCGCGAAACGTTCGGCCTGGCCGCGCGTGAAAGCCTCGGGGCGCTTGGAGATGACGTTGACCAGCTCCATCAACGCTGCGATCGCGGTGTTGAAGTTGAAGGCCTTGAACGAGTCGTCGACGCGCGCGATCGCGCGGTTGAGCGCACGTTCGATCGTCTCGGTCTCGCCGGCGAGCGGCGCCTGCTGGTCCACGCGCAAATTCGGGCGCACCGGATCCTGGGCGTCGGGATCGACGAACAGGCGCCACACGCGCTCGAGGAAACGCTTCGAGCCGGTGATGTCGCGCGGATTCCACGGCTTGGAGTCCGCGAGCGGCCCCATGAAGCTCTCGTACACACGCAGCGTGTCGGCGCCGTGCTCGGCGATCACGTCGTCGGGGTTGACGACGTTCTTCAGCGACTTCGCCATCTTCGTGACGATCTGTTCGAGCTTCTCGCTCGAGCCGCGCCGCACGTAGTCCTGGCCGCGCGCCTCGACCTCGTCGCTCGCGACCAGGCGACCGCCCGAGTCCTGGTACGCGAACGCCGTGATCAGGCCCTGGTTGAAGAGCTTCTGGAACGGCTCCTTGGTGTGCACGAGCCCCAGGTCGAACAGCACCTTGTGCCAGAAGCGCGCGTACAAGAGGTGCATCACGGCGTGCGCCGCGCCGCCGACGTACAGGTCGACCGGACCCCAGTACTGCTCGGCCGCGCGCGACCACGGCTCACGGTCGTTGCGCGGATCCATGAAGCGCAGCCAGTACCAGCACGAACCCGCCCAACCGGGCATCGTGTCGGTGTCGCGCCGCGCGGGCTGGCCCTTGTGGCTGGTGATGACCCAGTCCTTCGCACGCGCGAGCGGCGCCGAGCCATCCGCCGAGGGCTTGAAGTCCTCCATGAACGGCAGCGTGATCGGCAACGCTTCGTCGTCGACCGCGATAGTGCGGCCGTCTTCGAGGTGCAGCAGCGGGAACGGCTCGCCCCAGTAGCGCTGACGCGAGAACAGCCAGTCGCGCAGCTTGTACGTCGTGCGCGCCTTGCCCACGCCGCGCTGCGCGAGCAACTCGATCGCTTTCTTCTTCGCCTGCGGCGTCGCGAGCCCGTCGACCGGGCCCGAATTCACGGCCGTTCCTTCACCGGTGAAGCACGCGCCCTCCGCGAATCCCTTCTCGCCCTGCGGCGGCTTCACGACCTCACGCACCTCGAGCCCGAACTTGCGCGCAAACTCGTAATCGCGCTCGTCGTGCCCCGGCACGGACATGATCGCGCCCGTGCCGTAGCTGATCAGCACGTAGTCGGCGACCCAGATCGGAATGCGCCCGCGCGGATCGCCGGCCTCGAAGGCCGGATTGTGCGCAAAAAGCCCGGTGAACACGCCGGTTTTGTCCTTGGCGAGCTCCGTGCGCTCGAGCTCCGACTTCGAGGCCGCGGCCTTCACGTACGCGTCGACCGCTGCGCGCTGCGCCGCCGGAACCTTCGCGAGCAGCTTGTGCTCGGGCGCCACGACCATGAAGGTCGCGCCCCACAACGTGTCGGGCCGCGTCGTGAACACGACCAGCTTCTCGCCCGCGCCTTCGACCGCGAACTCGATCTCGGCGCCCTCGCTCTTCCCGATCCACTCGCGCTGCTGGATCTTGATCGACTCGGGCCAGTCGATGCCGTCGAGGTCCTCGAGCAAACGCTCGGCGTAGGCCGTGATCTTGAGCATCCACTGCTTGAGCGGCCGGCGCACGCACGGATAGTTCCCGCGCTCGCTGCGACCGTTGATCACCTCTTCGTTGGCGAGGACCGTCTTGAGCTCCTCGCACCACCACACCGGCACTTCGGCCTGGTACGCCAGGCCCTTCTCGTACAGGCGCTTGAAGATCCACTGCGTCCAGCGGTAGTAGCTTGGCTCGCTCGTGTTGACCTCGCGCGCCCAGTCGTACGAAAGCCCGATCTTCTTGAGCTGGCGGCGGAAGTTGTCCGTGTTGATGCGCGTCGCCTCGGCCGGCTGCACGCCGGTCTGGATCGCGTACTGCTCGGCCGGCAGTCCGAACGCGTCCCAACCCATCGGGTGCAGGACGTTGCAGCCCTCCATGCGCTTCTTGCGCGCGACGACGTCCGTGCCGATGTACCCGACCGCGTGGCCGACGTGCAGCCCCGACCCCGAGGGGTACGGGAACATGTCGAGCACGTAGTACTTGGGCCGCGCGGGGTCGAAGTCGCGCTCGCCGGGGTTGGGGGCGCGGAAGGTCTGTTCGGCCTCCCAGTGGGCCTGCCAGCGCGGCTCGATCGAGGCGGGGTCGTAGACGTTGGTCACGGGGCTTGGGTCCTGCTTGGCGCCGCCCTCGACGAACCATTCGGAGCGCGGCGCCGCCCAAGATAGGGACCCAGCGGGCCCGGCGCACGGCGATCCGCGCCGACCCAACCCGCGCAGCACGCTCACCAGTTGACGGGCGCGGCGCGCGCCGTCATAGTCTCCGCCCCTTCGCAGCGTTTGGGGCTTCCCAGCGCCGCGGCGGCTGACAACGCGGGGGATTAGCTCAGTTGGTAGAGCGCGACAATGGCATTGTCGAGGCCAGGGGTTCGAATCCCCTATCCTCCACCACCCGCACAGAGAACCGCCGGACTCCCCGCGAGTCCTGCGGTTTTTTTGTTTCTGGCGCTCCCATCGATCCGCCTCGCTTCGCTCGCCCGCGCCCGAGCCGCCCTCGCCGACGAACGCAGCGCTTGCGCGACGCCGCCTGTAACCGCGCTACGCGACTCGTGCACAGACACGCCAGTCGCGGCGCGCGCCGCACGAGCGCAGCCCGTATCCTCCCCGCCCCATGACTGATCTCGTGCAACCCGACCGGCTCGCCAAGGCGCGCGCGATGCGCGACGCGGGCCAAGACCCGTTCCCCGCGCGCGGCGTCGCGGCGACCCCGATCGATGGCGTTGTCGCCCGCGCCGGCACGAGCGAGCAGCCCGGCCCGGCCGTCGGCGAACGTGTGACCGTCGCCGGCCGCCTCGCGATGCCGCGCGACTTCGGCAAGCTGATCTTCGCGCCGCTCGCCGACCGCACGGGCAAGCTGCAGATCGGCCTGCGCCGCGACTCGCTCGGCGAGTGGTGGCCGCAGCGCAAGTGGCTCGACGCCGGCGACCTCGTCGGAGTGACGGGCGAAGTCGGCTTCACGCAGAAGGGCGAGCTCACGGTGTGGGCCAGCGAGGTGAAGCTGCTCGCCAAGGCGCTCGCCTCGCCGCCGGAGAAGTGGCACGGCCTGGTCGACGTCGAAGCGCGCTACCGGCGGCGCTACGTCGATCTGTGGGCCACCGAAGGCGTGCTGCAGACCTTCGTCAAGCGCAGCAAGATCGTCAGCGCCGTGCGGCGCTTCCTCGAAGCGCAGGGCTACCTGGAAGTCGAAACGCCGACGCTGCACCCGATCTTCGGCGGCGCGACGGCGCGTCCGTTCGTGACGCACCACAACGCGCTCGACGCGGATTTCTACCTGCGCATCGCGCCCGAGCTGTACTTGAAGCGCCTGATCGTCGGCGGGATGGAGCGCGTGTTCGAGATCGCGCGCAACTTCCGCAACGAGGGCATCTCGACGCGCCACAACCCGGAGTTCTCGATGCTCGAGCTGTACGAAGCTCAAGCCGACTACCGGCGCATGATGGAGATCGCCGAGCAGATGCTCGAATCGATTGCGCGCGAGGTGAACGGCACGACGAAGGTGCTCTTCCGCGGCGTCGAGTACGACCTGAAGGCGCCGTTTGCGCGCGTGAGCTACACGCAGCTGTTCCGCGAGCAGAACGGCTGCGAGTTCGACGACGAGCCCGCGGTGCGCAAGCGCGCCAAGGAGCTCGGCCTCGACGAGTCGCTCGGCTACTGGAAGCTGATGAACGACGTGTTCGAAGCGACTTGCGAGAAGTTGCTCACCGGGCCGGTGTTCTGCGTGGACTACCCGGTTCCGATCTGCCCGCTGGCGAAGAAGAAGCCCGAAGATCCGCGCCTCGCGGAGCGTTTCGAGCTGTTCCTCGGCGGTATGGAGCTGGGCAACGCGTTCACCGAGCTCAACGACCCGCTGGACCAGGAGCAGCGCTTCGTCGAGCAGGTCGCGAGCAAGGATCCCGAGGCGCCGGGCGAGGTCGACGTCGACTACGTGCAGGCGCTCGAGTACGGCATGCCGCCGACCGGCGGACTGGGAATCGGCATCGACCGGCTCGTGATGGTGCTCACCGGCCAGGACTCGATCCGCGACGTGCTGCTGTTCCCCGCGCTGCGCCCGCAGCGCAGCTCGGACATCGCGCCGGCGCCGCAAGCATGAACGAGACCGAGACGCTCACCGAGGTGACCAAGTCGAGCGCGCTGCTCGACCTCGCGCTCGCACTGGGCGGCTTCGCGCTGTTCAGCCTGCTCGTCGTGGCCGTGGCCTACGTCGTGATGCGCGTTCTGTTCCTCGCCATCCCGGCGCCCGCGGTCGTGCGCTTCCTGTCGTGGCGCTACCTGATCCACCGCCCGACCAACCTGATCGGCGTGGTCGGCATTTTCCTGGGCGTTGGCGCGCTGATCATGATCCTCTCGATCATGACCGGGTTCCTGGAGCAGACGCGCACGTCGATGCGCGGCAGCTTGTCGGACATGATCTTGCTGCTGCCCGGGACCGAGGCGCCGCGGCGGCCGTACGACGCGCAGAAGATCCTCGAGGTCGTGCGCGCCGACCCGCGTGTCGAAGCTGCGTCTGCACACCTCTCGTGGCCGTGTTTCCTCACGCGCGAGGGCGGCAACTCGCTGCTCATGCTCTCCGACCCGCAGCGCAGCCGGCACGCCTTCGTGCAGCTCGCCGGCATCGATGTCGAAGACGAGAAGACCTCGACCGAGTTCCACGCCTCGCTCGTGCGCCCGCCGACCTACGGCGAGAGCGTCGCGGATCCGACGGCGCCGTTCGCGCCGCCGCCCGAGTACGACAGCTCGATGGGCATCCCGCGCGCGAGCGTGATCCTCGGCGACCAGCTCTTCGCCGCGCACCGCCTGCGGCGCGGCGACTTCGTGACGCTGATCATCCCCGTCCGCGACCCGCAGTCCGAGTACGGTTTCGCCGCGAAAGAACGTGAGTTCGTGGTCGCAGGCTCGTTCCGCTCGAGCGAGAACGAGATGGACCTCGAGCGCATCTACGTCGAGCGTGGCCAGTTGGCGCGCTTCATGGCCGGCGCCAACGAGGAAGACGAGCTCCCGCGCGGCGCGATGAACGTCAGCCAAGTGCTGATCAAGCTGCGCAACTACGAGACCGACCGCGACGCGACGCAGCTCGAGCTGTACGACGCGCTCAAGGACAAGCGCTTGATCGATTCGAGCTGCCAGCTCGCCACGTGGGAGGAGTTCCGCGGCCCGCTGCTGGGCGCGATCGAGAACGAGCGCGTGCTGCTGGGGATCATGCTCAGCCTGGTGTTGCTGGTCGCGTGCTTCACGGTGTTCGCGATCCTCTCGATGATGGTCAGCGAAAAGCGCCGCGACATCGGCATCCTCACCGCGCTGGGCGCAACGCCGCGCCTGAGCCTGATGGTGTTCCTCGCCATCGGCTTCTGGGACGCTCTGATCGGCGCGTTCCTGGGCGCCTGCACCGGCGTGGTGCTGGCGCTGAAGATCGACGGAATCGAGCGCTGGCTGAGCGCGGCGCTCGACGTGCAGATCTTCAACCGCAACGTGTACATCTTCGACACGATCCCCAGCGTGGTCGAGCCGCTCGCGGTCGGCGCCATCGTGCTGGGCGCGTTCCTGTGCACGCTCCTGTTCGCGGCGATCCCGGCCTGGCGCGCGGCGCGGCTCGATCCCGTCGAGGCTCTGCGCAACGAATGAGCACCGGAGCTGCGATGAGTCTGCAACCGATCGTGCTGCGCGCGAGCGCGGTGAAGAAGGCCTACCGCATCGCGCGGCGCGCGCTGCCGATCCTGCACGGCTGCGACCTCGAGCTCGCGCGCGGCGAGCGGCTCGCGCTGATGGGTCCGTCAGGGGCCGGCAAGTCGACGTTCCTGCACGTCTTGGGCCTGCTCGACCGGCCCGATTCGGGTCACGTCGAGATCAACGGCGCCGACGCATGGTCCATGGGCGTCGACGGGCGCGCGCGCCTGCGCAACGCGAGCCTGGGCTTCGTATTCCAGTTCTACCACCTGGTCGCCGAGCTCACGGCCGTCGAGAACGTGCTGCTGCCCTCGCTGATCGGACTGAACACGTTCGAGTTCGACCGCCGGCGCAAGGAACTCGACGGCCGCGCCACGGAGTTGCTGGTGCGCTTCGGATTGAAGGAGCGCCTCAAGCACCGCCCCACCCAACTCTCCGGCGGCGAGCGCCAGCGCGTGGCCCTGGCGCGCGCGCTGTTCCACGATCCGCCGATCCTGATCGCCGACGAACCCACCGGCAACCTCGACCGCGAGACGGGCGAGAAGGTGCTCGAGCTCTTGTTCGAGGAGCAGGCGCGCCGCCAGCTCTCGCTGCTGCTCGTCACGCACGACGAGCGCCTCGCCGAGCGCTGCGAACGCGTGGCGCGCATGGACGCCGGCCGGATCCAAAACGGCCTGCGCGCGTAACGTCCGCGCGCGGCGCCACTCACGCCGACGTGAGTTCGCGTGCGCCGCAGCGCACCAGGTGCTCGGCGATCGCGTCGTACATCTGCGGCGGACGTGTTGCGTCTTCACCGCTCGCATCACCGCGCGGCACGAACACGATCATGCCCTTGCGTGCGCGCGTGAGCAGCACGCGGTAGCTGTTCTTGGCGACGGCGAGTTCCTTGTCGTTGCGCCACACGGCCCCCGCCATCTTCCGCGCGCTCCAGCCGCCAGGGCCGCGCCGCAGATCACCGTCCCAACACACGAGCGTGTAGTCGAGCTCGAGGCCCTGCACTTGGTATTGGTTCTGCACCGTCTCGAGCATGTTCGCCGAGCGCACATCGCCGCCCGGCGCGAGCATCCAATCCGCGATGTCCGGCTTGAGTTCGACGAACAAGCCCTCCGCCGCGAGCCGGCGCGCCTGTCCCGAGGCGATGATGCCAGCGCGCTCCTCGCCGACGCGACGTTCGCGCACCCAGCGGCGCGCGAGGGCGAGGTCACGCGTGAGCCACACGCTGTCGCCGCGCGTGTCGAGCTCGCGCGCCAGTTGGAGCGCGGCTTCGGCACGGTCGCCGAGCACGTGGTCCGCCCAGCGCTCGAGATCGCCGTTGCGATAGAAGCGCATCGAGTGCGGCAAATGTCCGGTCGCCAGCGGCTCTCGCTGCGCGTGCTGCGCCCACGCTCCGCTCGCTGCGACTTCGTCGAGCGCGAGCGTCTCGTCGCTGATCGCAAAGCGCCAACCGCACTCTTCGGCGGCCTTGAACCACGCGCCGATGCCCATCTCGCCGCTGTTGATCGCCTGGTTGTGGCCGAGGAGCGCGACGAGCACGGCGCCGTCGCCGTGCGTGCGCTCGAGCGACTCGAGGATCAAGCGCGCTTCGTCTTCGGGAAGCGCCCTGCGCAGCACCTGGCGCCCCTTGCGGTACGTGCGCTGCGCTTCGTCGAAGATCACGACGCGCCCGTCGGAGGCGCCCAGGTGCGCGCCGCGCTCGCCGAGGAAGGCGTGCGCCTTGACGAGCTTGAAGGTCGACATGCCGATCACACGCGCCGCGTCCTCACGCGCGTAGCCGCTGGCCGCGACGGCGCCTGCGGCTTGTTTGCTGCGCCGCTTGTACGCGCCCTTGAGCGCCGCGCCGAGCACCTCGACGAGCGGCGCGTTGCCCGTGACGAACACCGCTTCATCGCGCAGCCGCCGATCGAAGGCCAGCTTGAGCCCGACCAGCGTCTTGCCGGCGCCGGGCGCGCCCGAGACGAACACGATGCGCTTCTCCCGCGCGCGCAGCGTGCGCTCCGCCAGTTGTGCGACCTCCTCGGCGCAGCGCTCGATCAGCTCCACCGGGGCGGCGTGCGCAGCGATCGCGCTCACATCGTGCTCTCCGTAGAGCGAGATCACCGCGTCGAGGATGGTCGAGGAGGGCGCGAAACGTGACGACAGCCAGCGCGCGCCGTCCACCGGCGCTGCGGCCCGGCGTTGCTCCAGCGCGAAACGCAGCGCGGCATGCAAACCCGGGGCGTTGCACTCGATCGGACGCGCCAGCACGCCGTCCCACGGCGCGCGATGAAAGCCTGCACGGCCGACGCACTCTGGACGCGTGGCTCCGAGAGTGAGGGCCAGCACCGGGGCCACGATGGCGCGCTCCTCGAGCACGACGCGCCGGGTTTCCTCGTGGAATTCGACGAGGTTGATCGCGTAGTTGCTCACCTGCTCGCGCTCCGCGGCGCCCACGCGCGAGCGTTTGAACTCCACCACGGCGATCACGCCCTCGCCGAGCAACACGCAGTCCAGGCGCAGCCCGCGGCGCCGGAAGTCGAACTCGAGCAACACCTCGCGGTACGCGGCGAGTTCGGGCGCGGCCAAGGTCGACTTGAGCAGTTCGATCTGCGTCGCGCGCCGCTCGAGTTCGCGCTGCAGCAGCCCCACGCTCGTGCGCCACTCGGCGTGCTGCTCCGCCTCGACGTGCAGGCCCTCACTGGCCGCACCGCTCGCGAGTTCGCCCACGACCGTCTGCAGCGGATCGCGGACGAAGTGCTCCCGCGACTTGAAATACCACGCTGCACCGGCGCTCAAGCGTGCGTGCCTCCCACGCCGCCAGGCTACTCGAGAACGCGTGCTATTCGCCGTCGCCGCGGTAGCGCGTCTGGTTCCAGCCGAGCCGGTCGCGCAGGCGGCGGTACGGATCGAGCTTGGCCCAGGCGAGCAGCGGATAGGCGATCGGATGGCGGCGCACACGCACGATGTCGTCGTGGTGCAGCGGATGGAACGCCTGCCCGTCGACGGCGACCAGCACCGAACCGCTGGCTTCCTTGAGCCGCAGCTCGATGGAGCTGTCGGGGTGCAGCACGATCGGGCGGTACGAGAGGCCCTGCGGCGACATGGGCGTGACGATCACGCCGAGCATCGAGGGAAACAGGATCGGACCGCCCGCGGAGAGCGAGTGCGCCGTCGAGCCCGAGGGCGTAGCGAAGATCAGGCCGTCCGCTCGGTAGTCGGCGACCCAGTCGCCGTCGACCGCCACCGAGATAGTGAGCATCCCCGGCGCGGCGCCGCGCGCCAGCAGCACTTCGTTGAGCGCCACGGCGCGCATGTGCGCTCCGTCGGGCGAGACGATCTGCGCTTCGAGCCGCATGCGCGGTTCGACGATGCCCTCGCCAGCGAGCACGCCGACCAGCGCTTCGCGCCAGTCGCTCTCGGGCGTGGAGGCAAGGAATCCCACGCGGCCGAAGTTGATGCCCAGCGTCGGCCGCGGCGCGTCCGCGAAAGCGCGCACGGCGCCGAGGATCGCCCCATCGCCGCCGAGCACGACCACCAGATCCGGCAGGTCCGTTTCCGCAGCCGCCTTCGAAAGCTGCGCGCGGGCCGCGACGAAGGCCGAGATGTCCTCGATCAGTTCGACCTTCTCGACGCGTTCGCGCAGCCACGGCAGCAACTCGCGCTGGCACTCGCGCACGCCGTCTTTCGCCATGTCGGCCGCGACGAGCACGCGCTTCACTCCGCCGGCCTTGGGAGCGCCGGGCTGACGTGTCGCGCGCGCGCGCTTGGCGAATTCACTGGAGGCCATGGGGAAGAGCCGTGCGTTGAAGAAGTGCTTCGAGCGGGATTCCGACCGGGACGCGTCGAATCAAGGAAGAGGACCAATGGACGGGGCGCAGAGCGCGACGCCTCGGCGTCGTGCTGGCCCCGGCGCGAATCCCAGCGGATTCGCTGCGAATCTTCGGACGCCGAGTCGGCGCGTCCTGGTCGGAATCATGCCGCATGACCTCGTCAACGGGCTGGCAAGGCCGCCGATCGAGGCGCCACGGGATGCTTAGGAGACGCGCTGCGCGGGCGCGAGTTGACGCACGAAGCGTTCGATCGACTCGGCGTCGAGGCCGCACTCGGAGAGCTGCTCCTCGCGCGTCGTCATGTGCTCGATGAAGCGATCGGGGATCGCGAGCAGCTTCACCTGCGCACGCGCGTTCGGCGCGCGGCTGGCGGCTTCGAGCACGGCCGAACCGAAACCGCCGGCGCGTTGATGCTCCTCGAGCGTGATCAGCGCGCGGTACGAGGCGAGGTGCTGGAAGAGCAACTCTTCGTCGAGCGGCTTGGCGAAACGTGCGTCGACCAGCGCCGCGCTCACGCCGCGCTGGCGCAGGCGCTCGACCGCTTCGATGGCTTGGTTGACGAGCGCGCCGAAGGCCCAGATCACGACCGAGTTGGCGCGTTCGTGGGGCTCGACGTCGAACAGCACTTCGGCTGTGCCCGGCAGCATCTCGCGCCGTTCGCTGGCGTGGATGCGCTCGACGCCGGGGCAGTTGTCGCGCGGGTAGCGCACGCCGACCGGGCCGGACAGCGTCAGCGACATCTCGAGCATGCGGCGCATGTCGGTCGCATCGCGCGGCGCACACAGCGTGAAGCCCGGGAAGGTGCGCAGGTAGGCGATGTCGAACACGCCGTTGTGCGTCGGGCCATCGGCGCCGACCAGGCCGCCGCGGTCCATGCAGAACAGCACCGGCAAGTGCTGGAGCGCGACCTCTTGGAACACTTGGTCGTACGCGCGCTGGAGGAACGTCGAGTAGATCGCCGCGACGGGGCGCAGGCCGGCCTTCGCCATGCCCGCAGCCATGGCGACAGCGTGTTGTTCGGTGATGCCTGTGTCGTGGAAGCGCGCCGGCAAACGCTCGGCGAAAGCTTCGAGGCCGGTGCCCGACGGCATGCCCGCCGTGAGCGCGTGCACTCGCACGTCGCGCTCGGCGATCTTGAGCAGTGCGTCGGCGAAGGCCTTCGTGTACGCGGGTCCTTGCACCTTGGCCGGCGCGCTCGCCGGAGCGGGCAACTTGGAAGACTCAGCTCCGGCGACACGCGGAGCAGGCGCGCCCTTCACACCGTGCACACGCTCGGGATGCGTCGGCGCGCTCGGATGGCCCTTGCCCTTCTCCGTCAGCACGTGCAGCAGCACAGTGCCCTCGAGCTCGCGCACGCGCTGGAGATTCTCGACCAGGTACTTCACGTCGTGGCCCGGGATCGGACCGACGTAGGTCACGCCGAGTTCCTCGAACACGTGCCCGGGCACCAGCGTGTGGCGCACGACCTCGGCCATGTCCTCGAGCGTGCGGTCGACCTTCTCGCCGATCACCGGGATGGCGTGGAAGAGTTTGTGGATCTCCTCCTGCGCGCGCTGCACGACCTTCGCCGAACGGATGCGCGAGAGGTAGCGCGCGAGCGAGCCGACCGATTTGGAGATCGACCACTCGTTGTCGTTGAGGATCACGAGCACCTTGCGTTTGCTCGCGCCCGCGTAGTTGAGCGCTTCAAACGCGACGCCGGCGCCGAGGCTTGCGTCGCCGATCACCGCGATCGAGTGCGGCGCTTCGCTCGTGTGCGTGGCGCCGTAGGACAGTCCCAGCGCCAGGCTGATGCTCGTGCCCGCGTGACCAGTGTGGAACTGGTCGTAGGGCGACTCGTCGGGGTGCGTGAAGCCGCACAGGCCGCCGGTCTGACGCAGCGTCGAGAAGCGCGCGCGCCGGCCGGTGAACAACTTGTGCGGGTAGCACTGGTGGCTCACGTCCCAAACGCAGCGATCGCGCTCGAGATCGAAGACGTAGTGGAGCGCGGTGGCGAGTTCCACGACGCCCAGGTTCGAGCCGAGGTGGCCGCCGGTCTGCTGTACGGAGTGCAACAGGAACTCGCGCGTCTGCGCGCACAGGACCGGCAATTCGTCGAGCGTCAGTCGTTTGAGGTCCGCCGGGCTGTCGATCCGCGCGAGCAGGTCGGGAGCGCTTGGGCTGGGACGCGGCGCGGAGGAAGACGATTCGGGCATAGCGGGTTTCCCGGGGGCGGACAGATCATCCTTGGCGATGTCGTCCGGCAATGCAACGCCCGCCGCGGTTGAGCCGGGGCGCGGAGGAGGAGTCGGAGCGGTCGCGAATCGGCGAATTGGGCTCGTCACGAACGTCGATCGAGCAGGAGCGCGCCAAACCCAAGCGCCGTGGCCGCGAAGGGCCCGCCCAAGTCCCGCGCGAGGGTCTGGGCGGCCTCGGCCTGCTCGGCGGCATAGGCGCGCGCCCCCTCCAGGCCGAGCGCCGCGACCAGGGTCGGCTTGCGTTGCGCGGCGTCCTTCCCAGGCGTTTTCCCCAGGCTGGCCCGGTCGGCGGTCACGTCGAGCACGTCGTCGATGGCCTGGAAGCAGCGCCCCAGGGCCGCGCCCCAGGCCTCGACCTGGTCGCAGCGGCGCGCCGGCGCACCGGCCGCCTCCGCCCCCAAGCGCGCGGACGCGGCGATGAGCGCGCCGGTCTTCATGGCCTGCATGCGCGTCACCTCGCCCAGCCCGGAAGCCGCGGCGCCGGTCAGCGCCATGTCGAGCACCTGCCCGCCGACCATCCCACGCGCGCCGACGGCGCTCGCCAGCGTTCGAACCAGCGAGGACACGTTGCCGCGCGGCGCGCGCGCCACGTACTCGAACGCGAGCGACTGCAGCGCGTCCGCGGCCAGCAGCGCGAGCGCCTCGCCGAAGGCCGCGTGGCAGCTCGGTCGGCCGCGCCGCCAGGCATCGTCGTCCATGCAGGGCAGGTCGTCGTGCACCAGGCTGTAGGCGTGGATGCACTCCACCGCGATGGCGGGTCCGCGCGCGTCTTCGTCGTTTCCGCCGTTCCAGTGGCAGGCCAGACGCACGAGCGCAGGCCGCAGCCGCTTGCCTCCGTCGAGGGTCGCGTAGGCCATCGCCTCGACCAAACGCGGCGGAGCATGGTCGAGTTCGGCGAAGGCCGCGGCCAACTCGGGCTCGAGCCACGCGCGCGCATCCGCCAGCCACTGGGCGGCGAGGTCGCGCTGCGTCGGCGCCGACGTCTCTCCCCCGCTCAAGGCCGCGCCTGTGCGTCAGGATCGCCCTCGAAGGCACGCAGGGCGCCGTTTTCCTGCAGCTCTTCGATGCGCTTGCGGAAGCACTCCAGCGTGCCGCGGCACGAGCGCAGCAACGCTGCGCCTTCCTGGTAGCGCTCGATCGCGAGCTCGAGCCCGATGCGGCCCTGCTCGAGCTCGGTGACGATCTTTTCCAAGCGTTCGAGCCGCTGGTCGAAGCTCTCCACTTCCGTGGAATTTTGCTGCTGCGCAGGACGCGTCATGGTGGGAGTCTAGGTTGACGAGAGCGCGTGGAAAGGCCTTCGCGGTCGATCACGCGCCTTGCACACCCTACCGTTCACGGTAGACTTCTCTATGGAGCGGGGCGCGCCATCGCGTCGATGCCACGCTCTGTTTTTGTGAGGGGAGTGGGGACGGGCCCGACGCCTACTCTCCTGGACTTGACACCACTGCATCCGCACCACAGCCCGGAGAGTCCTTCGATGACGCTCAAGGTCGTTCTGATCTACGCCAAGAGCCAGGTTTTGCGCGAGCGCGCCGCGGCCGTTTTCGCCGACGAGAAAGCCGTCAAGGGCGAGATGGCCCGCGACGAGATCTATCCGCCGCTGGGCATCGCCATCCTCGCCGCCGGCCTGCTGCAGCGCGGCGGCTACGACGTGCGCCTGCTCGACGACTCGATCGAGGACTTCGACAAGCTGCGTTCGACGATGGAATGGGCCGACGTGGTCGGCATTTCCTCGCTCACGCCGAACGCGCGGCGCGCGCGCGAACTGGGCCAAATCGCGCGCAACGAACTGCACAAGTTCGTGGTCATGGGCGGCCCCCACCCGACCACCAACCCCGAGTTCTTCCTCGACGCCGGCGCCGCCGACATCTGCGTGCAGGGCGAGGGTGACCTGACGCTGCCCGAGGTGCTCGAGAACTACACCGAGCCCTACAAGTGGGGCGAGATCCTCGGCATCACGTACATGAAGGACGGCGAGATGGTGAAGACGCCGCGCCGTCCGCTGGTGAAGAAGGTCGACGAGCTGCCCTTCCCCGCGTACCACCTGTACGACATCCCGCGCTACATGCGCCTGATGGTGAACCCGGGTGTGACGCTGATCACCTCACGCGGCTGCCCGTACGCGTGCACGTTCTGCGACGCCGAGATGACGCCGCGCCAGTACCGCGCGATGAGCCCGGAGCGCACGGTCGACCTGATCGAACACCTGCTGGTGACCTACAACCCGCCGCAGATGATGTTCTTCGACGACCTGTTCACGATCCAGCGCAAGCGCGTGATCGCGGTCTGCAAGGAGATCATCCGCCGCGGCCTGTACTTCGAGTGGGCCTGCGAGTCGCGCCTGGACACGATGGACTTCGAGCTCCTGCGTTGGATGCGCAAGGCCGGCTGCGTGAAGATCTACTACGGGCTGGAGTCGGGCTCGCCCGACGTGCTCGTCAGCGTGAAGAAGGGCCTGACGGTCGAGAAGATCCAGGCCGCCGCGAAGCTCAACCGCGAGGTCGGGATGTACTTCAAGTACTTCCTGATGTTCGGCTTCCCGCAGGAGACCAAGAAGGACCACAAGCTGACCGAGTACATCGTCACCAGCACGCGGCCCGACTCGATCTGCGTGTCGCTGCTGCAGCCGATCCCCGGGACGGAGATCTACGAGCAGCTCAAGCCGTACCTGCTGCGCGACGTGGCGGAGATCGACTTCCACTACTGGCACGGCACCGAGACGTACAAGCACCCCAACTTCACCTTCGACGAGTTGCGCACCGAGCGCGAGGGCCTCATCAAGACCCACGCCAAGGTCACGCGCAGCTTGAAGTCGCGCCTCTCGCGCAAGCTCGAACGCCTGCGCGCGATGATCCAGCACCCCGAGCTGATCAGCGACTGGTTCGAAGTGCGCCGCCGCCGCGCGCAGTACCGCAGCCGCGTGCGCTCCAGCGAATGGCGGGGCTCCTTCGACCGCACGCAGCGCGACCAAGTCGCTCTGCAGGTGCCGACCGTCACGGTCGACTGAGCACGCTCGGATCAAGCGCCATCGAGCGCAACGTTCGCTGCGGCGCGCCGCGGGTCCTTTCGATCCGCGGCGCGCCGCAGTCTTTCCCGAACGCCGCTCCGCGGGCGCGCAAGCTTCAGCGCGACGCGTCGCGGCCGTCGAGGCGCGCGAGCGCGGCCGCGTGCTCGAACCCCGCGCGCAGCGCGGCCGCGATGTCCGGCGGCTGCGCCGCTGCGAGCGCTTCGAAGGCGCGCGTGTCGAAGCACCACGGACCGCTGGCGGGCGCGTGGTAGTGAACGCGGCGAGCGTCGCCGCGCACGGCCCACATGCGCAGCCCCAGCCCGAAGAAGAACTCGCGCGGCGCGGACGCGGCGAGGCCCTGCGCGAGCTCGCGCTCGACGAGGTCCGCGGTCGGATAGAAGCGAGTGCCGAATCGTCCGATGGCCTCGAAGAGTGCTGCGTGCTGCTCCGCCGGCTGAGCACGCGCTCGATCGAGCCGCGCGGCGATGTCGCCGCCCCACTCGTTGCGCAAGGCAAGCCCGATGCAGCGCCACACGCTGTCGGCGTCGCTCCAGCCGGCCTGCGCGAGTTCAGCTCGGACCAGCTCCGGTGTGACGGAAGTCCCGCCGTACAGGCCGTTCGCTAGCCCGTCGGCCAGCCACTCGCGGTCCTCTTCGTCGAAGCGTTGCACGACGCGCGCCAACGCGACGCGCTCGAGCCCGCTGCGCGGGCCGATCTTCTGCAGGTACTGCGGATACGCGTAGGCCTTCGTCGTCGCCAGTGTGCGAGCGTGCGCGGCCCAGTCGTGCGGCTGCGCCGCCGCGAGCAGGCGCGACAAGTCGAACACGCCCACGAGCGCAGGCCCGAGGACGAGCACCAGCGCCAGCTTGCGCGCGCCGCGGCGCCACAGCGCGGCGACTCCGCAACCTGTCGCGAGCAGTCCGAAGAACCACAGCGGCATCGCGCGCTGCAACAGGAAGTAGTGCACCACGCGACCGACCGTGAAGCCCAGCCCGACGTACGCGGCGGCAAACAACGCGGCGTGCGCGGCCACGAGCGCGGCCAGCGTGCGCAGGGCGCCGCGCTGGGCGAACGCGACGAGTCCGCACCACGGCGTGAGCAGTACGGCGAGCAACGCGGCGCGCTCGAGCCCGCTGCGGCCCGTCCACAGCGAACTCGCGAAGCCGCTCAACAACTCGAGCTTCGACGTGTCCGTCGCCAGCGGATCGGTCCCGTGGATGTCGAACACGGCTGCGCCGGTGCTCCAGGCCATCCAGCCCAGCGGCGCGAGCCCGAGTGCGGCGCCGGCGAGCGCCAGCGGAACCCCGCGGAGCACGTGCTGCCGCTCGCGGCGGGCGAGCACGCACACGGCGCCGAGCGCGACAGCGTTGGTGAGCGCGAGTTGGTAGCTGAAGAACAGCCCGAAGCCCGCGGCCAGTCCGGTCCACCACCACAGCGCACGCCGCGACGCCGCGCCCTCGAGCACGGCGAGCGAGCCCAGCAACACCGCGCCGACGAAGATCAGCGCGTGGAAGTGGATGCCGAGCGCGAGCAGCGAGGTCTGCTGCACGCTCGCGGGCGCGAACACGAACAGCGCCGCGACGGCGCGTGCGCACACGGGGCCGCCGGCGCGCAGCGCCAGGCGCCAGACCACGGCGAGGAGCACTACGCCCAGCGCGACCGCGACGAGCTTGAGCGCGAGCACGCTGTGGCCCAGCGCGGCGAACACCAGCGCGTCGAGGTGGCTGACCACGAACCCGCCGCCCTCATACGGGTGGTAGGCGAGTTGCGAGCGCGGCAGGCCGAGTTCGTCGAGCAACGCCACGCCGGCCGCGGCCTTCTCGTACTCCTCGAGGTACGCGAACACGTCGCCGAAGGCGAGCGCGAGCGCCCAGCGCGCGGCGCAGAACAGCGCCGCCCAGGCCGCGAACTCCGCCCAGCGCCCGCCGCGCCCGCCCGCGTCCGCCGGTTGCTCGCCGCTCATGCTGTTGGGCGCGACCCTAGCAGTTCGGCTCGCGCGCGTCGACGCGCCGACGAGCGTCCGGGTGCGACTGGACGACCGCGGAGCGCAGAGCGCCGTTGACGCAACGCGTGGACGGCCGCGACCGAGCGCGCCATGCTCGCGGACATGCTGGCCAGTCACGCAGCGCAGGGCGCGACCCACGGAGCTCTCGGCGCAGCGCCCGGACCGCGCAACGTGCTGCTGTGCGTCGCCCTGGCCCTGCTCGCGTGGTTGCCCGCCCTGCGCGCTTCCGGCTGGTCCTTCGACGACGCCGAGGCCATCGTCGGCAACCCCGTCGTCGAACGCAGCCTCCCCGCCCTCGCCGCGTTCGAACGCGACTACTGGGAGCACCTGAGCCGCGCGGGACACTACCGCCCCATCGCCGTGCTCTCCCTGCGCCTCGACCGCTGGCTGTACGGCGACGCGGTGTGGGGCTTCCACCTGACCAACGTGGTGCTCCACGCGGCGGTGGTCGGGCTCGCGGGCGTGCTGCTGATCCTGCTCGGCGCCGAACGCAAGCGCGGCATCGGATTCGGACTGGCGCTGTTCGCCGTCCATCCCGCGCTCGCCGACAGCGTGGCCTGGATCTCCGGCCGCACCTCGCTGCTCTCCGCGCTCGGCGGACTCTCCGCGGCCGTGTGGATCGCGCTGCTCGCCGTGCCGTTTCGCACGCTGACCGGCGTGCGCACGCTGCTCGCTAGCGGCGGCGCTTGTGCAGGACTGGTGTTCGCGCTGCTCGCCAAGGAAGACGCGCTCGTCTTCGCGCCGGTGCTCGTGGCCGTCGCACTCGTGCACTCGCGACGCATGGCGTGGTCGAGCGCAACGGGGTGTGCGCTCGCACTGCTGATCTACGGAGCGCTTCGAGCGCAGGTGTACGGTTCGCCGCTGCCAAGTGCGCCGCACGCTCCGCTCGCCGACGTGCACTGGCACGAGCGCCTGTTGATCGGAGGCCGCGCGGCGCTCGAGGCACTACGGATCGTCGCGGCGCCCGTCGGATATCCGCCGAACTACGAGCGCGCGCCCGACTTCACCGACGCGAGTGCGACGCTCGGCGCGCTCGGATGGTGCGCGTGGCTCGCCCTCGCCGCCGGCGGCGCCATCGCGCTGCGCCGCAGCGCCACCACGCGCCCGATCGCCGCGTTCTCGGCCCTGTTCGCAGCGCTCGCGATGTTGCCGTGGATGCAGCTCGTACCGGTCGGCGTGCTGTTCGCACCGCGCCTTGCCTACCTGCCGCTGCTGCTCGCGCTGGCGCTCCTCGAGCAACTCGCCGCGCGCGCGTTCGCCGGACGCGCAGGCTGGATTCCGCGCGCGCTGCTCGCTCTCGCCATCGCCGGAGCGTGGCAACGCAGCGCGGTGTACTCCGACCGCGCGAGCTACTGGCGCGAAACGGCGCGCTGGGTCCCGGGCGACGCACGAGCGCACAACGAGCTGGGGCTCGCGGCCGAAGAGGACAACGAGCCCGCGCGCGCGAAAGAACACTGGCGACGCGCCGTGGAGCTCGATCCCAACTACGGCCGGCCGTGGTCGAACCTCGGCCGCCTCGACTTCGAGGCCGGAGATTTCGCCGGAGCAGAACAGTCCTTCGCCTTCGCGACGCAACTCGGTCCGGCGAACCCGGTGGCCTGGATCAACCTCGGCAGCGCGCGGCTGCGCCTGCAGGACTGGAACGGAGCAGCGAGCGCCTACGAACGCGCGTGCGAGCTCGCGCCGGGCAACGCCTCGGCTTGGCGAGGCCGCGCGCGCGCCGAACTCGAGCGCGGTGAACTCGGCGCCGCGCGGGAGGCGATCGCGCGTGCGCGCGAACTCGATCCGCGGGACGCAGCCGCGCGCGAACTCGAACAGCGCATCGCGGCTCGCAACGCGCGCTGACGCATCAAGGCGCCGCGCGGAGCACGCACAAACGCGGCTCGGTGTACTCCTCGAGCGCGTACGCAGGCCCCTCGCGCCCCACGCCGGAGTCCTTCGTGCCGCCGTACGCCAGCGCGTCGAGGCGCAGCGTCGGCGTGTCGTTGACGATCACGGCGCCGAACTCGAGTTCGCGTTGCGCCGCGAGCGCGCGCGCGAGGTCGCGCGTGAACACTCCGGCCTGCAAGCCGAAGCGAGTGGCGTTCGCGCGCACGAGCGCGTCCTCGAAGCGCTCGAACGGCTCGACGTTGAGCACCGGCCCGAAAACCTCGTCGCAGGAGATGCGCGCGCCGTCGGGCACGTCGGTGAGCAGCGCGGGCCGAACGACGTTGCCCTCGCGTTCGCCGCCGCACACCAGCCGCGCGCCGCCGCGGCGGGCCTCGTCGATCCACGCCTGAACACGCTCGAGGCTGCGCTCGTCGATCAGCGGGCCGACCGACGTCGCGGGGTCGAGCGGATCGCCGCAGCGCACCGCGCGCGCGCCTGCGGCGAGCAAGTCGAGCAACTCCGCGAAGCGACTGCGCTGCACGAGCACACGCTGCGTCTTGATGCACACCTGCCCCGCGTACGCGAACGCCGAGGCCACCAGGAGCGGCGCAAGGGGCGCGAGATCGACGGTCTCGTCGACGATGCACGGGGCCGCGCCGCCGAGTTCGAGCACGACGCGCTTGCGCGCCGCGAGCGCGGCGAGTTTCCAGCCCACCGCGTCGCTGCCCGTGAACGACAACACGGCCACGCGGCGGTCCTCCGCGAGTCGCTGCGCGACAACCGGCGCACACGGCAACCCGAACGCAGCTTCAGCGGGCCAACCCGCTTCCACGATGCGGCGCACCAGATCGAGTCCCGTGAGCGGCGCCTGCGGCGCGGGCTTGAGCACGAACGGCGCGCCGGCCGCCACGGCGGGAGCGAGCTTGTGGGCCGCGAGGTTGAGCGGAAAGTTGAAGGGCGTGATCGCGGCGACGACGCCGCGCGGAACGCGCTGGGTCCAGGCCACACGGCCGACGCCGCGTGGATCGAGGTCGACCGGCGGCGTGGCGACGCAGTACGTGCGCGCTGCGCTCGCCGCCAGTTCGAAGGTCAGCGCCGCCCGCTCCACTTCGGCGCGTGCGAGCGCGAGTGGTTTGCCGACCTCGAGCGCGATGCGCACCGCGAGCGCTTCTGCGTCCTCGCGCAGCCCGCGTGCAACGCGTTCGAGCACGTTGGCGCGCAGCGCCGTGCTCGTCGCCGCCGCGATCGGTCGCGCGCGCTGCGCCAACTCGAGCGCGCTGTCCATGTGCTCGGCGCCAGCTTGCGCGCAGCGCCCGACCAGACGTCCGTCGAACGGACTGCGCACCTCGTTCGCGCCCACACCTTCCGACGTGAGCGCTCCGATCCGCAGCGGTTCCAGTTCGTTCGCCATGTGCGTGCGCGCGAGTGTACGCACCGCCGTGGCTACACTCCCCAGCCCTCCATGCAGCCCCCCATCCGATCGCTGGTTCTGCTCTCGTTCGCCACGCTCGCCTGCGCCGCCCAGACACAGCCGACGCAGTCCAGGCCCGCCGGTTCCACGCAGGCCGCGCCGAACAGTCCGCGCTCGCGCGCACAGGCGACGGTGCGCCTTGGCGACGCTCCCGCCCACGCCTACAGCGAGCCGTTCTTCCCTGGCGCCGAGTACGACACGATCATCTCGACACCCTCCGCATTGCTCGGACACGCTGTCGGCGCGCGCCCCGCAACGCACACCCAAGTGGTCGAGTGCTGGCGCACGTGGGCCGCACAGAGCCCGCGGGTGAAGCTCGAGGTGTACGGCCACACGCACGAGGGCCGCGAGCTGCTGACGGGCGTCGTCACCGCGCCAGAGAACCACGCGCAGCTCGACCAGATCCTCGCGCGCATCGCACGCCTGGCCGATCCACGCGGACTCGACGCAGCCGAGGAGCAGCACATCCTCGACACGACACCGGCCGTCGCCTGGCTGGGATTCTCGATCCACGGCGACGAGATGAGCGGCGTCGACGGCGGGCTCGCGCTCGCGCACCACTTGATCGCCGGCCGCGGCGCCGACGTGACGGAGCTCCTGCGCAACGTCGTGGTGGTCTTCGATCCGATGCAGAACCCCGACGGCCGCGAGCGCTTCCTCGCCATGCTCGAGCAGACCGCCGGCGCGACCAGCGTGCTCGACGGCGAGGCGCTCTCGCACGGCCGCTGGCCGCGCGGCCGCGGCAACCACTACCTGTTCGACATGAACCGCGACTGGATCGCCGGCATCGCGCCCGAGACGCGCGGTCGCTGGAAAGTCGTGCAGCGCTTCCGTCCGCAGCTGTTCGTCGACGCGCACGAGATGGGCCGCGACGACAGTTACTTGTTCTATCCGCAGGCCGACCCGATCAACCCGCACTTGCCGCGCAAGCTCGTCGCGTGGCAGACGCGCTACGCAGCCGACATCGCCGCCAACTTCGATCGTTACGGCTGGAGCTACTACACGCGCGAGTGGGCCGACGGCTGGGGTCCGTTCTACTCCGACTCGTGGGGGAGCCTGAACGGCGCCACCGGCATCCTGTACGAGCAGGCGCGCTTCAACGGCCAGAGCGTCGCGCTCGCCTCGGGCGAGATCGCGACCTACGGAGCGGCCGCGCACCGCCAGGCGATCGCGAGCTGGTCGAACGTGCGCACGCTCTCGGCGAACCGGCGCGAGGCGCTGGCCGAGTTCGTCGCGCAGCGGCGTTTCGACTGCGAAGGAGGCGCGAAGGCGGCCCAGCGGCACTTCGTGTTCCGCGTCGGCGAACACGACTCGCGCGCCCGCTGGCTCGCGACGACGCTGCGCGAACAGGGCGTCGAGGTGCGCGCCGCGCGGCGAGCGCAGCTCACCGGCGTGCTGGCGCGCGACGGCGCGCGCACGGCGCAGCTCGACGTCGAAGGCGATCTGTACGCCGTCGACACCGCGCAGCCGCAGGGCGCGCTCGCGCGGGCCTTCCTCGAGTTCGACACGCGGTATCCGCTGCCCGACCTCGAGCGCGAGCGCCGCGCGCTCGAAACCAAGGGCGACTCGAAGATCTACGACACGACCGCTTGGAACTTCGCGCACGCGCTCGATCTGCAGGCGTGGTGGAGCGAAACGGCGCAGTACGAGGCGCTGGACGAGCTTCCCGCCGCGCCGCCCGCAGGCGTTGCGCCGCCGTCCGTCGATGCGCCCGTGTACGGCTGGATCGTCGATGGCGCCGACGACAGCGCGGTGCGTTTCGCCGCGGCGGCGCTGCTCGATGGATTGGTGCTCTCGATCTCCGACGAGGGTTTCGAAAGCGCCGGGAGCGAGTTCGCGCGCGGCAGCCTGCTCGTGCGCCGCCACGAGAACACGGGCGACGTGGCCGCGCGCGTCCGCAGCGCCGCGCAACGAGCCGGCGCACGCGCCTTCGCCACGACGACCGCGCGCGCACCGGGCGCGGGGCACGATCTGGGCGGTCAGCACTTCCAACTGCTCGAGAAGCCCCGCGTGGCGCTCGTCAGCAACGCGCCGGTCTCCATCGAATCGTTCGGCAGCACCTGGCACGCGCTCGACCGCGACCTGGGATTGCCGGTGTCGCTGCTCGATGCGCAAGAGCTCGGCGACTACGACCTGCGGCGCTACAACGTGCTCGTGCTGCCGAGCGCCGGCGGCATCGGCGGACTGCTCGGCGAAGCGCGCGATGCGCTCCAGGCCTGGGTGCGCGCCGGCGGCACGTTGATCGCGATCGGCAATTCAGCTGCGGCGCTGTGCGACGCGGACCTGGGGCTCAGCGAAGTGCGCCGGCGCATCGATGTGCTCGACGAGCTCGAGACGTTGCGTTTCGCGCTCGAACGCGAGCGTTCCTCGCGCCGCATCGTGATCGACGAGAAGGCGCTGTGGGGCGACGAAGCCTCAGCGGATCCGGCCGGCGAAAGCGCTGCCGGCGCGGAACCGACGAGTGCGCCGAAGGCCTCGAGCGACGCCGCCGGCGAGGACGCCGAGCCCGAGAGAAGCGGCGACCCGGACGCCAAACGCGAGGAGCGTTGGCGCCAACGTTTCGCGCCGCAGGGAGTGTTCCTCGCCGCCGAGGTCCGCACGGACAGTTGGCTGACGGTCGGCGCGGGCGAGCACCTGCCCGTGTTCTTCGAAGGCTCGAACTCCCTGTGGGCCGGCGAGGGTGTCCTCAGCGCCGTGCGCCTCGCTCCCGCCGCGCAGCTGCGCCTCTCGGGGCTGCTGTGGCCCGAGGCGCGCGAACGACTGGCCGACAGCTGCTACCTCACGCGCGAGGCCTTCGGCGACGGACAGGTGATTTTGTTCGCGTCCTCGCCCGGTTTCCGCGGGTACCAACGCGCGACGGCGCGGCTGCTCGCCAACGCCGTGGTGTTCGGACCCGGCGCAGGCGCGCGTCCGGCGCGCGTGCGGTAAGTTGAGTAGCGAGGTCGCGCATGCACTCCCACGCAGGTCTCGCCCAGGCTCGACGGCTCGCCGCGGCGCTCGTCGTCGCGTTCGCGCTCGGCGCGTGCGGACAGGTCGACGCCAGCGGCCCCACGCTCGACTCGCAAGCGGACTTCGCGCCCGTCGACGCCTGGCTGGACGCCGGACTCGCGCCGAGTTCGGAGACGGCGGGCCTGTCGGTCGCGTTGCACCGCAACGGCGCGCGGGCGGCCGAGGGCCGCTGGATCGAGGGTCGCAAGGAAGGCCCATGGCGCGTGTGGCGCGACGACGGCTCGCTGCGCTGGGAAGGCGAGTACCTCAGCGACGAGTTGCACGGCCCCGAGCGCGGCTGGCACGCCAACGGACAACTCGAGTTCGAGTGCGAGCGACGCCACGGACGACGGCACGGGCGGCTGCGCACTTGGCACGAGAACGGTCGCCTGGCGTGTGAGGCGGATTACTCCGACGGAAAGCTGCACGGCGTCTGTCGGCGCTTCAACGTCGACGGCGAGCCGGACACAAAGGCCAGCGGGCGCTACGAACACGGCGTGAAGCGCGCCGACTTGTAGGCCGCGCGCGCTACGTGACCGGCGGGACTACTTGACCGGCCGCTCAGGCGCGGGCTTGGCGCGCGCGGCGAGCGCGCGGCGGAATTCGTCGAGGCGCTGCGCGATCTCGCTCTCCCACGAACTGCCCTTGGCGAGCGCCGCGGCGCGCTCCTGGAGCGCGACCGCCTGCTCGAGTTCGCCGCGGCGGAAGTGCACCAAGGCGAGCGTGTCGAGCACGGCCGGATTCTTCGCTTCGCTCAGCTCGCTGGCGCGCCGCGCGACGCGCAACGCGAACTCGAGATCCGAGGGCAGCTTGCGCGGGGCCTTGGGATCGACCACGGACCAGGCGACGAGGTTGAGCGCGATGGCGTTGTCGCCGATCAGCTGCTCGCAGATCTTGCGCGCGTACGGATAGCCCTCCTCGTCGCGGCCGAGGTTGAACAGCACCCACACGCGGTAGGCCGCAACTTCCGCCTCCGACGCAGGATCGAAGGCCTGCAGCGCATCGATCTCCGCGAGCGCTTCGTTCCACTGCGGGCCCTTGGCGCCGAACAGCAACTCCTGGACACGCCCCAGGCGACGGCGCACCTCGACGCGGTGGCGGTGCGCCTCGCGCGCCTTCTCGAGGTCCCACGCGCCCGAGATGATCTGTTCGAGCGGCGCCGCAAGTTCCTGCGGGCTGCCGATCCAGGCCACGCGCCCCGCGCCGTCCACGATGAACGTCGTGGGCAGCAACCTCTCGCCCGCCGCGCGCAACCACAAGCGCGCCATCGCTCCCTGGTCGGGCCGCGCGCCGGGAAGCACCGCGTCGAGTGCGAGCGGGTACGCGACCTGCTCGCCGAGCTGCGCCACGTGCGCCGCGACCTCGGTGGGCTTTTCCTCCCAGACCGACACGCCGATCACACGCACGCCGCGTGGAGCGAGGCGCTTGTGCAGCTCGCTGAGCTCGGGCATCGAGCGGCGGCACGGACCGCACCAGGTGGCCCAGAAGTCGACCACGTACGTGTGGCCCGGCTCGAACTCGGCGAGCGGCGGCCCCTTCAACCACGCGCCGACCTGCAGCTTCGGCGCGGGATCGCCGACGCTGAGCAACTGCGCCAGCGCCGTCGCGCTCGAGAGCACGAAGGCGCACAGGGCCAGAAATGCCGGGCGAAGGTTCATGGGGGGCGAAGGACGCGTGCGGCCCTGCGGACCGACGTTGAGCTTGCCGCAGCGAGCCTACGCCGCTCGGCGCAAGTCGGCGGCGGACAGCACGAAGATTGGCGCCGGACGGAGGTTCGACTTCTGTGTGCGGTCCTACGCGCCGCGCGCAGCGGCGTGAGCGCTGAGCACACCAGCGACCGCGCCGGTCAGGCGCTTGCCGGTCGGGATGTGCAGGAACTCGTTGGGGCCGTGCGCGTTGGAACCCGGACCGAGCAGGCCGGTGATGAGGAATTGCGCCGCGGGGAACTTCTCGCCGAGCATCCCCATGAACGGAATCGACCCGCCTTCGCCGTTGTAGACCGCCGGCTTGCCGAAGAAATCGCGCGAGGCCGCGCCGACGGCGTTCTCGAGCCACGCCGCCATGGCCGGCGCGTTCCAACCGCTGCCCGACTTCTCGTAGTCGAAGCGCACGCGCGCGCCGTACGGCGGGTCGGCTTCGAGCAGTTGCTTGAGCCGCTTGGCCGCGCCGGGCGCGTCCATGGTCGGCGGAACGCGCAGCGAGAGCCGCGCGACGGTGCGCGGGCGCAGCACGTTGCCCGCGCTCGCCGTCGGCGGGATCCCATCCATGCCGACGATCGAAAGCGCCGGACGCCAAGTGCGGTTGAGCACCAGCTCGACGAGGTCGGTGTGCATCGGCCGCATGCCGGGCACGAACGGGAACTTGCTGTGGATCTCGTCGCCGAGCACTTCGGCGACCACCTTGGCCTGCGCCAAACGATCGGCCGGAATCTGCACGTGGAAGTCGCGCACCACGGCGCCCGTCGCAGGATCGTCGACGCGCGCAAGCAACTGGCGCAGGATGCGGAAGCTCGACGCCACGATTCCGCTCGCATCGCCCGAGTGCACGCCTTCGGTGAGCACTTCGACGCTGAGGTCTCCGCCGACCAAACCGCGGAGCGACGTCGTCCCCCACAGCTGCTCGTAGTTGCCGCAACCGGAATCCAGGCACACCACCAGGCTCGGCGTGCCGATGCGCGGCGCGAGGTGGTCGACGTACGCCGGAAGATCGAAGCTCCCGCTCTCCTCGCAACCTTCGATCAGCACCACGCAACGCGCGCGGCGCGCGCCCTGGCGCTCGAGCGCCTCGATCGCAGCCAGCGAGCCGAACGCTGCGTAACCGTCGTCCGCGCCTCCGCGCCCGTAGAGCTTGTCGTCGCGCAACACCGGGATCCACGGCCCCAGCCCGTCGCTCCAGCCGGTCATCTCGGGCTGCTTGTCGAGGTGGCCGTAGAGCAGGACCGTGTCGTTCGAGTCACGCCCCGGGATCTCCATGAAGATCACGGGCGTGCGCTCCTCGCCCTTTTCGTTCTTGAGGCGCACGACCTCGAGCTTGAGGCCCTGGATCGGACGCGCGCGGCACCAGGCGGCGATCAACTCGACCGCGCGGTCCATGTGGCCGTTGCGCTTCCAATCGCGGTCGAAGGCCGGCGACTTGTTGGGGATCTTCACGTACTCGACGAGCGTGGGAACGATCGAACGATCCCAGGTCTCTTCGATGAAGCGGCGCGCGCTGGGGACGTCGAGCGAAGGTGCAGGCTGGGTGCTGGGTGCGGGGCTCATGCTCGCGAGGATACGGCGCCGCGCCCGGAGCGAAACTCCTTCCGTCGCCGCTCAAGCGCGCCCGAAGCGGCGACGCGCGAAGAACCCGCGGCCGCGAGCACGCCGCCGTGGAGCGCAGCTCGACTCCAGAAACGACCACCCCCAGACCGAAACAGCCCGTGGAAGAAGTCCAGCCGGCTTGGGGAAGTCGGCGCATCAACAGGGAGTCGAGTCATGAGGGGAAAAGGGTCTAGCCCTGCGCGCGCATCGCGTTGGGCCATCAGTCTTGCCGCCGTAGCGATGCTCGGCGCAAGCGCGTGCCAGCCGGCCGGCGGGCCGACGAATCCGGTCGGGCCGGACGCCGCGGACGGCGAGGGCGGCGGATTGTTCGCCACCGAGCCCGCCGCCGAGGGGCTGCCCACAGCGGGCGGCGCGATCGTCGCGCGGATCGAAATGCCGGCGCCTCCGGCCGCGCTCGACAAGTTCGTGGTCAAGGCCACGCTGCCGGTGCCCAAGGGCAAGTTCCCGCGGGCCGACGGCAAGTATCCGTACTCGGTGCGCAACACCAGCGGGATGTGCGCGCCCACGCAGATCGAAATCGTCTCGCGCTACCCCGCGACGGCGGACGGCGCGGACGTCATCGAAGTGCTCGCGCGCGTCGACCGGCCGGCCGGCGTCGCGCAGGGACAGATGATCACCTTCGAAGTGGTGGAGAACGTGCACGCCAAGGCGGGCATGCCGATCCGCCAGGGCGTCATGCAGCTCTTGAACACGCCGGGCGCAGTGCGCATGCGGGCGGAGGACTGCTTCGGCCACCCGTACACGCTCGACCTGCTCGCCGGCATGCGCAACCAGAGCGGCAACGTCGACGTGCTCAAGCAAGGGCAGTCCGCGGTGCAGCTGCGCAACTACGGCGTGATGATGCCGGCCACGGCGAACCTGGGAGCGCCGAACGGAGCGCTGCCGCACTTCTTCGGCGTGCACACGTACCTCACGACCTGGGCGAACGAGGACTTCGTCACCATCGATCTGCGCGTGAACAACGGCAGCAGCGGCTCGGACAAGGCCGCAGCGGCGACGCTCGACGACCCGCTCGGCGACGTGTACTTCAAGCGGCTCGCGCTCGAGGTCCCGCAGGGCTGGCAGGTGCTGTTCGACGTCAACGATCCGGCGCTCGGAGGACCGGTGTCCGCCGCCGGACGCGTGACGTACGACATCGTCAAACCGAACGCCGACGGCACGCTGCACTTGATGCCGTCGCAGGCGATCACGCACCGGCGCATCGCGATCGGCAAGGCCAGCGCGCTCGCCAAGGCGCGCGCGCTGCTCGACCAGACGCACGTCGCGTTCTGCGTCGACGGCTTCTCGCCGAACACGAACGCCGAGCTGTACTCGTGGTGGAATCCGACCACCACGCGCTACTACCCGCAGAAGTTCAAGCTGCCCAAGCTCGCCGACGCGGGCGTCACCGGAGCGAGCGGAGAACTGTGGGGCCGCTACAACAGCGCGCTCTCGATCCTGCAGTCGGGCGCGGCGGGCCAGCATCCCTTCGACGCGCCGCGCATGGGCTGGGCGCACCCCTGGGGTGTGGG
This sequence comes from Planctomycetota bacterium, assembly GCA_016795325.1. Taxonomy (GTDB): domain Bacteria; phylum Planctomycetota; class UBA1135; order UBA1135; genus WYBT01. The sequence continues at coordinate 140,369 of JAEUHY010000012.1, read as the reverse complement.
CTACGGCGGCATGACCGGCGGCACGGAGATCTGGTTCTACGACGGCTTCAAGGTCGCCGAAGAGGCCTCGCAGGTCGGCTACCGCGCGCTCGAGCTCAAGCACCGCATGTACTCCGATCGCATGCCGCAGGTGCTGTACGACAAGGACGGCGACCACACGACGGTCGAGCGCTGGGTCACGCAAGGCCCGACGTTCAGCTACGTGCACATGACCTACCAGCAAGGACTGCTGGGCAACTCGAACGATCCGTTCGGGATCAAGAGCACGCCGAACTACCAGCGTGCATGGGTCGCGGCGAACAGCCTGACGCCCAGCTACGAAGCGCAGCTGCGCTCGTACAAGCCGATCGATTTCCAGCACTACACGCGCTACCTGCAGTCGCCGATGGCGCTCTCGTGGCTGGGCAACGACTCGCTGGCCAAGGACGACCTGCGCATGGCCGCGGAGATCTTCCGGCTCTCCTACCACGAGTACTTCTCGTCGCCGTCGGGCTACATCATGGGTTCGGGGATGCTCTCCGACATCCAGGCGGCGAGCGGCAACCCCGGCTACGGGATCAACTTCGGCCGCGGGGAGTCGTGGGGCATCGTGAGCGCGATCGCGGCCTACGGACTGTCCGACCAGAACTGGCGCTCGCGCTGGCTGCCGTGGTTCCAAAAAGCCGGTGATCTGCTCTCCAACGGCCAGTCGAGCTGCAACGGCATCATCCAGCGCGTGGTCAACAACAAGATCCTGAGCGGGCAGTTCCAGGCCCGTCAGTCGATCGAGCAGGCGATCACGGAGAACATGCTCTGGTCGCTGAAGGAGAGCGTGTTCCGCGACGTCGATCCGCCGCGCTTCGCCGCGACGGAGCAGACGCTGCTCGACTCGTGCAATGCGATGATCGGGCCGCTGGCGTGGAATCCGACGCTCAACGGACCGTACACGCACCTCGCGGTGGCGCCGCTCAACGCGACCAACCAGCCGTTCTGCACGGGCGTGCCGACGCCGAGCGCCGCGTACGGGGTCGACCGTTCGCAGACGCCGAGCAGCTTCGCCTACGGTTACGCGCTGAGCGGCAATCCGGCCTTCCTCTCGAAGGCGGCCCTGATGCTGGGGAACGCGAGCCTGCCCACCGCGGTGTCCAACATCAACTTGCACTCGACGGAGATCTCGGCGGCGCTGATCGCGCTCGTCGACTGAACGCGGCGGGCTTGCACCGCTCAGCACTTGAACAGCGCGCTCTCGGCCTCAGGGTCGAGGGCGCGCTGCGCGTTTGGAGTCGTCGAGCGCGCGCCCGCGCTGCGCCGGTTCACCGCTCATTCAACGCGCTTCAGATGCGGGCGCGCCGCAGGTCTTCGTGCACGCGGCGCGCGAGCAGCAGCGCCCCTCGAGCACTCAGGCGCCCGTCCGCGTCGAAAGCGCCGCTCGTCGAGCGCAGCTCGTCGCTCGCATCGAGCAGCCGCACGCCCGTCGCTTGCGCCACGCGGCGCGCCTCTTCGTGCAACGCGCGCTGCAGCTCCGCGGACGCTTGGCCGACCGGGATCACGCCACGCTGCTCGGCCTGCGCACGCTCTGGCTCGCCGTCGGGAAACTCGCGAGGCGCGAGCACCACCAGGACGCGGGCGTACTTGCCGCGCGCCGCTTCGATGAGTTGCGCCAGGCGCACGCCGAAGTCGAAGCTCGCCTTGCGCGCGAGGTCGCCCAGCACTTGCCGCGGGAGTTCGAGCGGAGCGTGGGCCGCCGAGCCGGACTCGAGGCGGCGCAACAGCGCCAGCGGCGCGCGCCGCTCGTGGTCGGGCGCGGCGAGCGCGGCTACGGCGTCGGTGCTGCCGACGCAGACGACGAGCCAGGTCGGCTGGAGTTCGAGCAGCGGGCCGCGCGCCTGCTCGAGCACGCGCTCCAGGTCCGCGTGCTGCTCCGCGGCGTTGAGCACCTCGACGCGGCTGGCCATGCCGTCGCGCGCGAACAGACCCTCCAGTTGTCGCGGCCAGGTGTGCTCCTCGGGGAGCGTCGAGCCGTAGGCGACCTCGTCCCCCACGACCAGTACGCGCACGCCGCGCTCGTCGCGGGTCGGCGCGAACTCCGGCCCGCGGTACCCCACGATCCCGTGCGGCCCGGCGACCGGCTCGCGGCGGGCCTCCGAGCCGCGCAGGAACAGCTCCAGCGCGACGAGTCCGAACACGACCAGCGCAGCGACGATCAGCGCCCGCGAACGCCCGTCGGCGCCTCCTTTGGACTTGCCGGTTTCCACCCCTGCATGGTGCCAAACCACAGCTGCTCTGCGCCCGAAAGCCGCCGCCAGCCAACAATTCCGTCATCGCAGCAGCACGCTGGTATCTCCGTCTTCCGAACGCGCTATGCTCCCCCTCTCGCGGTGTTGGGAGGAGTTCGTCGTGGGTAGCGACGCGCTCGGAACAGCACCCGGCCCCGGTCGGTTCGCGCGCCCGCGCGACTCGGGGTCTACGAGGGGCACGGAGGGGGTAGTCCGCGGCGAGCCTGACGGCGCGGCTAGTCTTCGAGTGGCGGACCGTCGTCTTCGGACGACGGGGGGCTTCGTGCACGTCGTGATCAGCTCCCGCGGGCGCGCAATCCGTCCGGCGGCGCCTCGTGCGCTGCCCCCCGAAGAGGTTGGTCCATGTACAGGCAGGTCTTGCGGCGCTGCGGCGCCCTGGTGTCCTCGTCGTCGCGCCGGCAGGCCGCGGCGGCATCGAACGCTGTCGTCGACAGCGCCAACGCGTTGCGACGCTGGCTGAGTGAAGTGGTGCTGAGTTCGATGTCCAACGCGACATCTCGGCGCCGACTCGCCTTCGCCAGCCTCGCGCTCCCCGCGTTGTGCCTCAGCGCCTCCGCACAGAGTGTCGGACAGACGGTCGCGGTGCTCGAACTCGCCGCGCCCGTTGCGCAGCAGTTCACGCTGCGCGGAACGGTTCCGGTTCCCAAGGGCGTGTTCCCCCGCGCCGATGGAAAGTCGCCCTTCCGCGTGCGCAACTTCGACGGCACGTTGGCCTTGGCGCAGACCGAAATCGTCAGCCGCTATCCGAAGACGGCCGACGGCGCCGACGTCGTCGAGATCATCGCGCGCGTCAAGCGCGCGCCCACGGTCGCCGCGGGGACGTACATCCGTTTCGACGTGGTGTTCAACCCGCACGTGGACACCGCCCCGGTGTTCTCGCCGTTCGTCAACTCGCTGCGCGCCAGCCCCGGCCTGGTGTTGCTCGAAGCGCGCGATGTGTTCGGCAATCTGTACCGCGCGGACCTGCGCCAGGGCGCGCTCGGCGTCAAGACGCTGAAGAACGGCTCGAGCCTGGTGCAGCACCGCACCTACGACGTGCTGCGTCCGGTGACCCCCAAGACCGGCGCGCAGGCGACGCTTCCGCACTTGATGGGCGTGCACGCCTACTTCACTTGGATCCCGGGTGAAGACGCCGTGCAGTTGGATCTGCGCGTCCACAACGCGTGCAGCGGTACGGACGACTCGCCCGGCGCCGTGCTCGACGACGTGCAGCGCGAGATGTACTTCGACAAGCTCGAGTTGAGCGTTCCGGCCGGCTGGAATCTGCTCAACGACTTCCCCGATCCGTCGGTGAGCGCCGCGCAGACGCTGCCTGGCGGTCGGCGCATGATCCAGCTCGTGAAGCCGGTCGGTCCGGGCAAGATGAATTTCATCGGCCGCCAAGCGCAGTTCGAGCGCCGCGTGGCGCTGTGCCGCGTGAGCCAGGAAGCGCGCGCGCGCGAGTTGATCGAAGAGCGCTACCTCGGCTTCTGCCGCCTGGGAACGAGCAGCAGCGGCGCCCAGTTGTGGTCGTGGTGGAATCCGAACACCGCGCGCTTCTTCCCGCAGCGCAACCGCCTGCCGGACCTGAGCTACATGGGTGATGCGTCGGGCTACAACACGACGCGCGGCAAGCTCAAGGCCGACTTCGAGCGACTGATCGACTTCTTCTCGGTGGGCGCGTCGATGAACGTCTACCCGTTGCACTTCCCGCGTCTGGGCTGGGCGCATCCGTGGGGCGTGGGCTACGGCGGCATGACGGGCGGCACGGAGATCACGCTGTACGACGGAGTCGTCACGGCCTACGCCGCGTCGAACCACGGCTACCGCTACACGCTGCTGCGCCACCGGCAGTACACCGACCGCATGCCGGACGCGCTGTTCGACATGAACGGCGATCCGACCACGCTGTCCGAGTGGCTGGTGCAGGGCGCGAACAACTACGTGTTCATGCCGGGCAACTTCTACCAGACCCAACTCAGCGGTCCGGACATGATCGGCTTCAACCAAGCCTCGACGCACCAAGTTGACTACGCGCGCAACAACGGCTTCGCGCCGGCCTACGAAGCGCAGCTGTCGGGCTTCAAGGCGGTCGACATGCAACACCTGGTGCGCTACACGAACTCACCCAAGGTGCTCGTGTGGCTGGGCAACGATTCGGTGGCCAAGGACGACCTGCTGATGCAGGCGGAGCTGGCGCGCATGTCGTACATGCCCCACAACACCGGCGGCAGCGGCTACGTGCTCGGCTCGACGATGCTCGCCGACCTGAACGCGGTCAGCGCCAACGGCCCGAAGGGGTTCTCCTTCGGTCGCGCCGAGGGCTGGATGATCGACGCGATGTGCGCGGCGTACTCGGTCGCGACGCCGGCCTGGCGCAGCGAGGCGCTGGGCTGGTTCCAGCCGATTCCGCAGATGGTCCACAACGGCCGCGTGGGCTGCACCGGGATCATCCAGGCGATCGTGAACAACAAGATCCTGAACGGGCAGTTCCGTGCGCGGCAGTCCACCGAACAGGCGATCATCGAGAACGCGCTGTGGAGCATGCGCGAGTCGGTGTTCCGCGACGTCAACCTGAACGCGATGCAGCTGCTGCAGACCGTGCTGATCGACGCCGCCTACGCCATGATCGGCTTCCCCGGCTGGAACGGCGAAGCCAAGGCGCCGCACTCGTACATCGCGTGCGGGCCGCTCAACACGGCGCTGCCGCTGTACTGCGACCTGCTGCCGGTCGGCGGAATGGGCGGCGGCGTCGACAAGCATCAGAGCTGGTCGACGCTGGCGTACGGTTACCAGCTGACCGGCGACACGCTCTTCTTGCTGCGCGCGATGCAGATGAACGGGCCGAACTTCCCCGACTTCACGTCGGCGGTCCAAGGTCCGTTCGGCAACCTCGAGAACCGCGCCGCGCTGACTGCGCTCCAGTACATTCAGTACCCCTGAGCGAGCCGAGCACTTCCTCGAAGTGACGAGGGCGAGCCGCGCGGAACGCGTGGCTCGCCCTCGTGTGCTTTCCGGCGCTTGGCGCCTCTCAGCCGAGCGCCCTCTCAGCCGAACACGATGCCCTGCGCCAGCGGGAGCGCGTTCGAGTAGTTGACCGTGTTGGTCTGCCGGCGCATGTAGGCCTTCCACGCATCGCTGCCGGCTTCGCGGCCGCCGCCGGTTTCCTTCTCGCCGCCGAACGCGCCGCCGATCTCGGCGCCGCTGGTGCCGATGTTGACGTTGGCGATGCCGCAGTCGGATCCCGCGGCGCTGAGGAAACGCTCCGCGCTGCGCACGTTGAGCGTGAACAGCGCCGAGGACAGGCCCTGCGGCACGGCGTTCTGCAGCTCGATCGCGTGCTCGAGGTCGCGCACGCGGATCACGTACAGGATCGGCGCGAAGGTCTCGTGTTGCACCACCGGCCAATGGTTCTCCGCGCGCACGATCGCCGGCCGCACGAAGTTCCCGCCAGCCAATCGTCCGGGCAGTTGCAGCACCTCGCCGCCGCACAGCACGGTTCCGCCCGACGCGCGCGCCTGCGACAGCGCGTTCTGCATCGCGTCGACCGCCGCGCGGGTGATCAGCGGGCCGCACAGGGTGGTGGGATCGATCGGATCGCCGATGCGCACGCCGCCGTAGGCCTTGAGCAGTCGGCGTTCGACTTCGTCGGCGACTTTTTCGTGCACCAGCACACGACGCGTGGTCGTGCAGCGTTGTCCAGCGGTGCCGACCGAACCGAACACGATCGCCGGCAGCGCGAGGTCGAGGTCGGCGTCGTCCATCACGACCAGCGCGTTGTTGCCGCCGAGCTCCAAGATCGTGCGGCCGAAGCGGCCGGCCACGCGGCTCGCGACGGAGCGTCCGACCGCGCTCGAGCCCGTGAAGGACACCAACGGCAGGCGCGCGTCGTCGAGCATCGGCGTCGCGGCGTGTTCGATCGGGCCGATCACGAGCGAAGCGAGCGCGCCGAAGCCCTCGGCCTCGAGCACCGGCCGAATCACGTTGGTGAGCGCGATCGCGCACAACGGCACGTGCGCGGAGGGCTTCCACACGCAAGCGTCGCCGCAGATGTAGGCGAGCATCGAGTTCCAGGCCCACACCGCCATCGGGAAGTTGAAGGCGGTGATCACCCCCACCACACCGAGCGGATGCCACTGTTCGCGCATCGAGTGACCGGGCCGCTCGGAGTGCATCGACAGGCCGTAGAGCATGCGCGACTGACCGACCGCGAACTCGGCCATGTCGATCGCTTCCTGAACCTCGCCCCAGCCTTCCTGGAGGATCTTGCCCATCTCGAGCGAGATCAGACGGCCGAGCGGATCCTTCTTGGCGCGGATCGCTTCGCCCATGCGGCGCACGATGTCGCCGCGCTTGGGCGCCGGCACGAGCCGCCAGCGCAAGAACGCCTCGTGCGCCGCGGCGACGCACGCTTCGTACTCCTTGGGGCCCGCTTGTGTGACGCGCGCGATGACTTCGCCGGTCGCGGGATTGAGGCTCTCCAGCGCGGCGCCGCTGCACACGAGCCAACGCCCGTTGTACGCGCCGGAATTCGTGCCTTCGATGCCCAGTTCTTTGAGGAAGCTCGTGTTCGTGCTCATGGGATGTGTTCGGGGGCGCAGAGGATAGCCGCGCGGCTCAGCGCTTGCCCGGAGAGCGCTTGTTCTTAGGGTTGGCGCGGAGCCGCTCGAGTGCGGCCTCGAGCACCGGATCGCGCTCGAGCGTGAAGGCGTCGGCGGCGTTGGTGATCGCGATCTTCACGGGCACTCCGCGGTCTTCGTAGGGCTCCCCCTGCGCGTCGCAGTCGTTCCACTGCGGGACCTTCACGGAAATTCCGCTGCCGACGTCGACGAGCTTGGGCGCCGCGGAGGAACCCGCGGTGCGGTCGCCGAGCGTGGTGACCTGCGGGCACTGCACGAGCATCAGCGCGAGCTCGTCGCCCGAGCTCATGCAGCGCTGTCCGAAGAGCGCCATCACCGGCGCCTGGTAGCGCCAAGGACCGCGCGGCGCGACCGTGCGCGGCTGCTTCGCGCCGAGTTGCGTGCGCTTGGATCCGGAGCGGTACTGCGACTGCGCGTAGACCTTCTCGGTATCGATGAAGCGGCCCGCGACCGAAGCCGCGACGTCGGTCGAGCCGCCGCCGTTGAAGCGGATGTCGAGGATCAGGCCCCAGGTGCCCGAGAGTTCTTCGAGCGCCGCGTCGACGCGTTGCGCGACCTCGTCGCCGCCGACGCTGTTCACTTGCAGGAACCCGATGCCGTCTTCGGTGCGCGCCCAGCGCACCTGGGATTCGCCGCCGTGCAACTCGCCGATCAATTTGCCGGCCGCGTCCGGCACGCCGTTCTGCGGGCGGTAACGCCAATAGAACGGCAGGCGCTCCTCGCCGCACTCGACGTGCACATGCAGATCGCGCAGCGGCTCGAGCGCGAGTGCGATTGCAGTCGCTGCTTCCCAGCTCGTCGTCGCGCCGCGCGCGAGCGGCGCATAGTTCTTGCGCACGGCGTCCCAATCGACTTCGGGGCGCAGCTGGAACTTCGCGTACTGGCGATCGAAGGCCTCCCAGGCGGCCTCGAAGGCGCGCTCGGCGTCCTTCGAACTCAGCGCGACGGGCGCGGGCAGCTCCGAGCGCGTGAAGCGCGAGTCGAGCTCGAACACGCCCTTCGAAGCGTCGAGCTGGAACACGCGCCGCGCGCCGTCCACGAAGGTGCAATCGAGCACGAGCGAGCCCTTGGGCAGCGCGGTCGGGAACTGATCCCAGCGGTAGCCGGTCTCCGTGAGTTGGCGTGCGACCACGCGCCGCGCGGCGAGCAACGCGCGCGCGTCGGGGGCCTTGCCGACGGTCTTGGGTGGGAAGAGCTCGTCGAGCTGCGCGGGATGGAAGCGCACGAGCAGATGCGCGAGCGCGGCACCATCGGAAGCGAGCGATCCCGACAACGCAACGGGCGTCGCGGGCTCGACGAAGGCCCAGATCGCCGCCCCGCCGCTCGCGCCGACGACCAGGGCGGCCGGGCCGCACTTCAGCTCGAGCTGCGAGCCGCGCTCGTACTCGAAGGCGCTCAACTTCCACACGTCCTGGGTGGTGCTGGTCCACTCCAGCGGCCGCGGCTTCTCGTCGAGCGCGCCCTTGTAGCGCTTGGACAGCGCCTGGCCGGACGCCGACAGCGCCAGCCCGCCCACCACCGCCATGCACAGTGCAACTTTCATCTCCCGCCCTCCACGCCCGTTCGGAGCAACGCTATCCTCTTTGCCCCCTATGGCTGACAAGATCATCTTCTCACTGATCGACCTGAAGAAGTACTTCGGCCAGGTCGAGGTGCTCAAGGGCATCACACTCTCGTTCCTCGAAGGCGCCAAGATCGGCTTGATCGGGCCCAACGGCGCGGGAAAGAGCACGCTCCTACGCATCATCGCCGGCGAGGACAAGCAGTTCGAAGGCCAGGCCATCAAGGTCGGCGATCTGTCGATCGGCTACCTGAGCCAGGAGCCGCCGCTCAACGAGAGCCTGGATGTGGCGGGCAACTTGAGAGAGGCCGTCCAACCGCTGCTCGACATCAAGCACCGCTACGACCACCTCACCGAACAAGGCGAGATGGGCGAGGAGTACGACAAGCTCTTCGAGGAGATGAACCACAAGGGCATCTGGGACCTCGATGGCCGGTTGGAGCAGGCGGCGACGGCGCTGCAACTGCCGCCGATGGAAGCGGACGTGCGCAAGCTCTCGGGCGGTGAGCGGCGACGCGTCGCGCTGTGCAAGCTGCTACTGCAGCACCCGGACATGCTGCTGCTCGACGAGCCCACCAACCACCTCGACGCCGACACGGTCGAGTGGCTGGAGCAGCACCTCAAGGAGTACGAAGGCACGGTGATCCTGATCACCCACGACCGCTACTTCCTCGACAACGTCGTCGGCTGGATGCTCGAGATCGAGCGCGGCCGCGCGATGCCGTACAAGGGCAACTACTCCGACTACCTCGAGACGAAGCGCAAGCTCATGGAAGAGCGCGCGGGCAAGAACGCCTCGATGGAGAAGCTCTATCAGCGCGAGAAGGAGTGGATCGGTTCGTCGCCTTCCGCGCGCCGCAAGCGCGCCAAGTGGCGCGAGGAGCGCTTCAAGCAACTCCAGGAGGAGCGCGCCGACGCCGCGCTCGACATCGTCGAGCTGCGCATCCCGCCCGGCCCGCGCCTGGGCGACAAGGTGATCCACTTCAAGGGCGTCTCGAAGGGCTACGGCGAGCGCGTGCTCTTGAACAAGCTCTCGTTCGAGATGCCGCCCGGCTCGATCCTCGGCGTGATCGGCGCGAACGGCATGGGCAAGTCGACCACGCTCAAGATGATCCTGGGCTTCGAGAAGCCCGACAGCGGCACGGTCGAGATCGGCTCGACGGTGATGCTGCGCTACCTCGATCAGTCGCGCGCGATCCTCGACAACGAGAAGTCGGTCTACGACAACATCACCGAAGGCAACCCGCAGATCGCGTACGGCGGCAAGACGCTCGACGGACGCGCGTACGTGGCTCGCTTCAATTTCAAGGGCGAGGACCAGCAGAAGCTCTTGGGCGAATGCTCGGGTGGAATGCGCAACCGCGTGTTGCTTGCGAAGATGCTGCGCGAACCGGCCAACGTGATCCTGATGGACGAGCCGACCAACGACCTCGACCTCGACACGTTGCGCGTGCTCGAAGAAGCGATCAGCGAGTACCCCGGCTCGGCGATCGTGGTCAGCCACGACCGCTACTTCTTGAACCGCGTCGCGACGCACATCCTGTCGTTCGAGGGCGAGGTCGAAGAGGGCAAGGGCCCCGAGGTGTGCTTCTTCGCTGGCGACTACGAGGCCTACCACGAGTGGCGCGAGGCGGACCGCAAGAAGCGCGGCATCGGGCCGAAGTCGCGGGCGGGCAAGTACGCGCAGCTGCTGCGCGACTGAGAGCCGCGCCGTGGCGCGAGTTCACTTGGAGCTGGGAACAGCGGCGCGCGCAGGCGATCCGTGGCTGCAAGCCACGGACGAGCTCGCCGCCGCAGTCCACACCTTGGCGCATTTCGCGCCGCGCGACGGAGCGCAGGCGCAGTTCCGCGAGCGCATGCTCGCGCTCATCGCGCGCCATCCGCGCGACGCGCACCGGCGCACGACGCTGGAAGGTCACCTCACCGCCAGCGCGTTGATCGTCGACAGCACGTTGACCTGCGCCCTGCTCACGCACCATCGCAAGCTGGACAGGTGGCTGCAGATGGGCGGGCACTGCGACGGCGACGCGAACCTCGCAGGCGTCGCGTTGCGCGAGTGCATCGAAGAGAGCGGCATCGCGGACCTCGCGGTGCTGCCGACGCCCTTCGACCTCGACATCCACCCGATTCCGGCGCGGCCGGGCGAGCCCGAGCATCTGCACTACGACACGCGTTTCGTGGTCGTCGCGCCGGCCGGGGCGCAGTTCGTGGTGAGCGACGAGTCGCACGCCCTCGCCTGGGTGCGTCCGGACGAACTCGAGCGCTACGCGGTCGACGACTCGGTGCGGCGGCTGTTCGAGCTCGTGCTCGGGAGCTGAAGCGCCGCGCGTTTGCGGCGCGTTCTTGCGCGCCTCACGATTCGTCTCGCGCAGCGGTGCTGCGTCGCTCGACCATCCGTGCGAGCATGCGCACGCTCATCCCCTCTCCGTCCCAGCCTCCACGCACACGAGAAGTCCCCATGGGCAAATGGAATGAAGCCGTCGTCCGCTCCGCCGAAATCCTGACGCGCAACAACGCGGACGTGATGAAGCAGATGCCCAACCTGCAGGCTTTCTGCCAGACGATGGACGCGCTCGAGAAGCTCGACGGCGAAGTGCTGCAGATCCACGAGCTGATCAAGAAGCACAAGCTCGAACTCGAACGCCTGACCAAGCTGAAGGCCGAGAAGATCGAGATCTTCAAGCGCCAGAGCCAGGAGGCTGCGCGCCACGTGCCGACCTACGATCGCGCGCTCGAGCAGTACGAACGCGCCGACAAAGTCTTGAAGTCGTCGGAGCTCAAGCAGGCCATCAGCAACTTGCGCATCGGCCTCCAACGCACCGACGGGTTGCTCAAGGCGGAAGCCAAGCAGCACTTCGGCGCCGCCTGACCACCACGGCGCAGTCGCGGGTCCACCGCCCGGCCAACCGGGGCATCTGGAACGAACGCGGATCACCCCGCGCGTCACGCACGCGCCCGACGAACCACAGCCACGCTGCCGATTCAGGCGCCGCACCAGCTTCAGCCAGAATCGGAGTAGAGGGGCCCCCGGGAGCCCTCGCTCCGGCGTGCGATTCGATCGGAGCGCACGCGCTCGGCTCCGCAGCGGCGAGCTCTGGAAGTCGGCTCGGAACGCCCGCAAATTCGCCGGCGGTTCGAGCACCGCCCGGAAGGGCGCGTTCCGATTATGGGCTTGCCGGAAAATTCACGTGTCGAGACGTTGACGGCGTGAGCCCAGATGGATTTACTACGACCGTACGCGTCGAACTTGCCGTCGACGACGTGAAAACGCCTGCATCCGCCCTTTCGACTTGCCGCGCGCCGGTAGAAGTCGCGGTACGCGAGCGCGTCCACGCCGCAGCCGAGCCGTTCACGGGTCCTGACGGTTCCAACTCCTCCCCCCAGGAGAGCCTCGGCCATGCTGCGTTGCGTGCCTCGTGTTCTTGCGGTCTTGATTGCGGTCGTGCTTGCGTTCGGCGCCGTTGCGAGCGCACAGAACGACGCCGAACCGCGAACGTTGGTTCCCGGGCCGCCCAAACCGGCGCCCAGCCCCGTCACGCTCAACGCCTACAACGCGTTGGTAAAGGCGAACCAAGTCGTCTTGAGCGGCTCGACAACGGGCGCAGTGAGTGTGGAAGCCGCCGGCCCAGCGGGGGTCGTCACCGCCCCGGTTGTGAACGGGCAATTCACGATCACCGCTCCGCTGCTCCCGGACCGACTCAACCGTGTGTTCGTTACCGGCATTGCAAGCAACGGCGTGCGCGGCGCCCCGGCCACCGCAAACGTCACCCGCGACAACCAGGCGCCGGAGCTGCACGTCGATTTCCCTGGCGATGGCGAGTTGATCCAGACCCAGTTTTCCCCGGCGGATCCGCGCATTGACGTGGGCGGCCGCGTGGCCGACCTGCTCAGTGGCTATCGCTTCCTCGCGGTTTCGATCAACGGCCAGCCGGCCGAGGTCGACGTCGGGATCGGGACGAACGGGACCTTCTTCCTTCCGGACGTCCCGATTCAGCGCGATGCGACGACCGTGATCGCCGTCAACGCACGCGACGCGCTCGGCAACGCCGTGGCCACGCAGATCTCCGTGACGCACGCGACGTTGCCTCCCGCGGACAACCAAATGGCCCGCATCTCTGGCAACGCCCAGACCGGGCCCGTGAACCAAGTCTTGCCGCAGCCGCTGGTGGCGCGTGTGTTCCGCAAGAACCCCGCCGGCCAGGGGATCCTCCCCTTCTTCGGCAAGCAAGTGACCTTCGAAGTCGCACGCAGCAACGGCACGCTGTCGACCTCGCCCACCGGGCCGTGGACGCAGTCCGTGCAAGTCGAGAGCGATTCGTTCGGCGACGCGCGGGTGTACTGGAAGCTCGGCGGCGACGCCGGATGCGGCAACCAGCGCGTGAAGGCGCGCAGCCTCGGGATCCTCGGAACGGTGGGGTTCTGCGCCTCCGCTTCGCCAGCCGGAGCGCTGCAGCTCAACATCGGCACGGGCAACAACCAGATGGCCGAGGTCGGCGCGACGCTGCCCGAGCCCTTGCGCGCCTGGGTTTCGGACGGGTGCAACGGCGTCGCCGGCGTCCCGGTGACGTTCACCGTGACCGAAGGAAACGGCCGGATCCTCGACCAGACGGTGTTCACGACCTTCACCACGCAGACCGGGCACGCCTTCGCCAACTTCGAGGTTGGTTCGGTGGGCAACAACCGCATCGAGGTGAACTTCCCCGGCAATCCCAACGACCCCGCTGTGTTCGTCGCCACGGGCGTGAGTCGCGATCAACCTTCGACGTCGTTCGTCGGGATCGTGCTCAACAACGCGGAGCTGCCGATCGAAGGCGCCGAAGTCTGGCTGACGATTCCGAACTACGCATCGGCGCCGGTGCTGACGGACTGCAACGGCGTGTTCCGCATCGAGAACCTGCCGAGCGGCGGCCCGGGATTCCTGCACGTGGAAGGCGCGACGGCGTACCACGTCGGCGGATGCAACGGGGCCGGGGTCAACGTACTTGCGGGTTCGTTCCCGGCTTTGCACTTCGAGGTCGTCGTCACTCCGCAGACGCGCAACTCCCTGCCGCGTCCGGCGCTGCTCCCGCCGCTCAATCCGGCCAACGCGCGTAGCTACAGCACGACGCAGGACACCGTGCTCACCGTCGAGGAGATCACCGGTCTGCAGATGGTGATCAAGGCCGGTTCGATGACCCTGCCCAACGGACTGCCCGCGCCCGACGGCACGCTGGTGTCCCTCAACAAGGTCAACCACGACAAGGTCCCGATGCCGATGCCGGACGGCGCCGCGCCGCCCTTCGCCTGGACCCTCCAACCCGGCGGATCGACCTTCAACCCGCCGATCCAGATCACCTACCCCAACATGTCCGGCCTGCCGCCGGGCGCCATCACCAACTTCCTCTCCTACAACCACGACACCGAACGCTTCGAAATCGTCGCCTCGGGGGCCGTGGACTCGCAGGGCTTCTCGATCACAACGGACCCTGGCTCGGGATTGTCGCTGGCGGGCTGGGGGTGCAATTGTCCGCCGTACTCAATCACGTCCGACTGTTGCGGAGATGACGGAGATTGCCCCAGCTGCGACCGTTCAGACTCGGATCCGTGTTGCGACAAGCGCAAGTACGACTCCGCCACCCATGGGTGTTGCAATAAGTCGATCTATACACTCGCCACAGAAGGCTGCTGCCAAACGGGGGTGCTCTCGTACACCGTATATTCCAAGTCGACCAATTGCTGCGTCCCGGGGCTGCTGTTCAATAAGGTGGTTGCAAAAAACCCGATCGCCGATCTGGACGATTGCCCCAACCGAGTTCCCAAGGTGCCGGCATGGGTGTTTCAGTACGACGGATGCAGCGCGCCCAGCGCCGGGGCGATGAACTTGCTCTGCGGCGGGTTTAACGGGAAGGACAATCCAACCGGACACCCAAATACGGTCTTTGGCAACGGACCTGGATTGATGGCCCCGTGCGACGGGCACGACCGCTGCTACCAGACCTGCAACGCCGCGCCCAACGCTCAAGCGAATTGCGATACAACCATGCACACCGGCATGAACAATGTCTGCAACAATTCCGGAGCGCCAGCGAACATCATCCAAAACTGCCTGTGCTGGTCCGACAAATACAAGCTTGGGCTGGACTGGTTTGGAAAATCGCATTTCGAGGCGCGTCAAAAGGAGGTGTGCGATTGCTGCAATTGATCATGGCGTTCTCGATCTGGGCGTCGGCAGCCTCGGCTACGTGCTCGACGAGCGCGCTGGCAACGCATGGGGTCGAAATCGCTCCGGTGTTCAGCAGCGGGCGGGTCCAAGGCCAAGCGGCAGACGACAGGGTGGAAGAAGCTGCTCGGCAAGCGTTCGAAGTGACTTGGTCAAAGGTCTTAGGCGACGGTAACGCGTGGTATCGACTCCAGAGCGTGAGTTGCTCGGACTACGAGGAAACGTGCATCGCAGCCCTCGCAAGACACGAGTTCGGAGACACCGCGGTGACGAACATCGTGTTGTGGAGGCTGTCCGACAGCGGCAAGCTCGTCTGTACGGCGGAGTTCGACGCGTCCTCGATCGATCCAACCGTCAAGCCTGAGGACGGCGCACCCGCCAATGTCGAAACCGAGCTATTGCCCGACGGCAACGCACTGCTCGTGCTTTCCGTCAGCGCGGGCAATCCCTGGCGGGTTGTCGTCGACGCGTCGGGGAAGGTCCTAGAGAAGCGCAAGCTCGTAGCCGGCAAGGAGCAGGGCGACTTCCGGCGGATGTGTCCGCTTCCCGGTGGCCGCACGGCGCTGCTCGGGAGGATCGACAGGGTTCCGGCAGTCATCGCTCTCGACGGCTCTGGCCACGCGACTTGGACACAAAAATACGCGCCAGGCGATCGCGATGTGGTTCTGGTTGACGCCGTTGGCAGCACGAACGGCGAGTTATGGGTTGCTGAGGTGCGCTCCGTCGCTGAGGGCGGACAGTGGTCGCTAGGCGACGCCAGGTTGCGGCGGTTCGACGCGAAGGGCTTAGTCATGGAGGTGCGGCCGCTGCCCAAGCCCGTGATGCAATTCGAGGCTGACCCTCTCGGCGAACGACTGGCGTCGATGCACCCAACGGAAGCGGGACTCGCGATCGAAATTCGCAGCTGGAATGACCCAACGGGGCCTGTGCTCAAGAGAGTGGACCTGCCGATCGCCTGGGACCTCGGAGTGAACAGCAACGCCGTCTGGCACACCCGCGGCTTGGTCGTCGCCGGTACTATCGACGGCATGCCCGCGCTGGCCACTGCGAGCGCGTCGTTCGACTCCGTGCGCACCTACACGGAGCGAACGCACGGGCCCGCGAGCGTATATTTCGCTCGACCGCGCCGCGACGGTGCTTATCTGCTTACTGCCACGATTTACGCACCGACACCTGAGGGCCACCGCTCCCGCGTGTTGTGCGAGGCGCTCAAGGAGAGACCATGAACGGGGAGGACACCATGACTAGTCGTCGTGAATTGGCCGGGACTTGGTGCGCGCGACTTCTGCGCACGTCCATTTGGTCGGCGAAACGGTGCGTGCTGACGCTTGCCACGATCGGATTGCTCGTTGACGCAGCTACGTCACAGCTGAAAATATCCGCGCCTTCCAACCAGGTGATCGCCGGCCAGAGCGTTCAGTTGGTCGTCACGTCACCCGGAGGCGCCGACGTGACGAGCGCTCCGGAAACCATCTACCTGACGAGCAACGAAACCGTCGGGAACGTGAGCGGCGCCGGGCTAGTATCCACTTACGTACCGGGAAGATTGACCGTCTCGGTGGCGAACGTCGACTTCGGAAGTCCGACCTTGGCGGCGCAGTCGGGCGAAATCGAACTCCTCGTCGGCCTGCCGGGCGACGCCGACTACGACGGCCTGCCCGACGCCTACGAGACCACGTTCGGATTGAATCCCCTGTCGGGCGTCGACGCCGCGACCGATCTCGACGGAGACGGGCTATTGAACTTCGAGGAACACACGCTCGGCACGAATCCGGCGACTGCCGACAGCGACGGCGACGGGCACACCGACGGGCTCGAAGTGTTCGACGGAACCAATCCTCTGTCGCCCGATCCGTTCGTCGTGCTCGACGACAAGTGGGTGCTGATGCTGAACGGACAAGTCGTCCAGCCGAACGCCGACGGAGTGTTCTCACTGAGAAACATCGCGTTGGCGGACACCTCGCCCACCGATTTCTGGAGCGATACGTGTTTCCGTGTCACAGGCGTGCGGCTCGTCGACGGGCTCCCGACGGAGTACCTGTGGAGCCCGCCGTTCCGCTTGCGTGATGACCTGACGACGTTGTTGACTGATTTCACCGTCTCGAATGCCCCCGGCTACTTCTCTCCCGAGTCGATTGCCGCATCCTTGGCCGACACAGACGGAGTGATCTCGGTCCTGCAGTCCACATCGATGGTGGTGTCAGGCCGATACGTGCGTCCGAGCGGCCCGCCTATCGTCACCATCCTGGATCCGTCGCCGCTGTATCCGGTGTGCGTCGGAGATTTCGGAACGCCGCCGACGATGCGCTTCGTCAGTAGCAATCCGGCGATCGCGTCGATCGACGACCTCGGAATCGTCAGAGGACACTCGCCTGGTCGGGCGCACCTGACCGTGGAGTTCGAAGGCAATCTTGCGATCACGGAAGTCAGAGTCGCGCCGCCGGGAGATCCACTCACCACCATCCGCGGTTTCGTGCAACTCGAGGACGGAACGCCGGTGAGCGGGGCGACGATCAAGGTCACGCAGGGAGCAAACACGCTGACGACGCTGTCGCAGTCCATCGGCGGGCAGCTCGGGCGGTTTGAGATTCCTGGGGCGCTGTCGATCGCGCAGCCGATCCAGCAGGGGCAGGCGGCGAAGATCCAGGCTCTCGTCGAGGTCACCGTGGCCGGTCAGCCGCTGCGCGGCATCTCGCCGCTTGTGGACGCCACTCCAGGGGGCGTGACGGACATGGGCGTCATCGTGGCGTCCGCCGGCGGCGGCGGGTTCCGCGACTACGCGCTGACCGTGCCGCGCAACTGGGTGGGAAGCACCGCTCTTTCACTGCAGATCAACAGCCGCGACTACTCGGTCGTGCAGGTTCGCGCGCCGGGGATCGGGTTCCAGCAGCAGATCGTGACGCAGCCCAACGGGCTCTATGAAGTTCAACTCCCGCTGTCGCTCGAGTTGACCGGATCGGAGATCGTCGAGAGCAAGGGCATCACGGTCAGTGCGACCAAGGATGTCCACGTCAGCTTGGTGAACCGCCGCCCGACCACCTCGGAGGTGTTCACGGCGCTTCCGACGGCGTCGCTGGGATTCAGCTATCGCGTGATGTCGCACCGGCCCGCGGACGGCAGCTCGACCTTCGCGGTGCTCGCCATCGAGGACAACACGCAGGTCCAGATCACGACCACGGCGGCGACGCCGAACCATCCGGCCGGGGCCATGTTCCTGGTCGACCTCAACGCCTACGACGCGTACCAGGTGCAGTCGTCGCTCGGCGACCTCACGGGTTCGATCGTTACGGCGAGCAAGCCGATCGCGGTGTTCGGCGCCAACCGCTGCGCGCGTGTGCCCGATACGCAAGACTTCTGCGATTACCTCGTCGAGCAGTTGCCGCCGACGCCGGCCTGGGGCACGCAGTTCAGCGCCGTGCCGCTCTCCGGCCGTCTCAACGGCGACACGTGGCGCTTCCTGGCGTCGGAACTCGACACGACGATCACGATCGACGGGCCCGGCGCAGCGCAACAACAACTCCACCTGACCAACGCCGGGGATTTCGTGCAGCTCAACCTGCCGGGGTTCCAGACGATCAGCTCCAACAAGCCGATCCTCGCGGCGCAGTTCGCCAACGGCACGGCGTTCGACAACCAGCCGGGCGATCCAATGATGATGCTCGTCGCCGCGAACACTCAGTGGCTGTCGAGCTATGTGTTCTCGACGCCGACGGCGGGATTCAACACGCACTACGTGAACATCGTGGCCCCGGTCGCGATCGCCCAGGCGGGACAAGTTCTGCTCGACGGCGTGTCCGTTCCCTCGGGCGCGTTCACCACGCTGCCTGGCGGCCAGTTTGCCGCTGCGCGCCGCACGTTGACCGCGGGCAAGCACCGCCTCAGCTCGCTCAACTCGACAGCGCCGCTCGGCGCGCAGGTATACGGCTTCGCCGGTGCGCCCAACCACGAGGGCTACGGGTTCCCCGCCGCGCTCAGCCTGCCGATCGGTCACTGAGCTCGAGAAGCGAGCGCGAGCGATTCGCTCGCGCTCGTTCTCCCTCCGGGAGGCTCGCGCCGGACGCGTGCGAGTTGCCCGCTTCCCCCACACCTCGCCTCCTCCCTACCGCGTCAGGACGCGGCGTCGGCGAGTGCCCCGCCCCAACCGGCCGAGCCGGAGGAGCCCCCTCGTGTTCACCTCGTTGCTTCGCCGCTTTTCGTTCTTCACCACTGCCGCGGTCCTCGCCCTAGCAGCCGCCGCGAGCGCCCAGGAGGAGCCCGCACCCCTGACGCCGCGCGGCAGCGGCGCGCCGCCGGTTCCGGAGTCGAGCGGCGCCCTGCTCGGGCTCGTCGAAACCACCTGGAACGATCCGCAATGGGTGATCGCCGCTTCGGACTCGATCCTGCGTCGAACGCTGTGTGTCGCGACGCTTCCATGCCTGCAGCCCGACGAGTGGTACGAGCGCGTCGAGTCGGCGCCGTGTTACTCGATCACGCGCTTCTGGCGCTTCGCCAACGACGCAGGAGGAGTCGCCAGCGCGTTTCCGATCGCAGGGCTCGCGAACGGCGGGATCGACGGCCTGTACATCAAGCCAGGCGTTTCGTTCCAGCTCTATTCCGGTTCCACGACGTCGCTTCCCGTCGGCTCGCTGCAGGCCGGCGATCGCTACGTCACGACCACGCTCTGGCAGCCGTTTGCGTGCGACGGATTCGAGCCCAACACGTTCTTCGCGCCGGCCACGGCGCCGGGAGCGTTGAGCGCGCACTCCATCCAACTCTCGCGCAGCATCGTGACGCCGCTCGAAGGCGGCGTTCGAGCGGCGCAGCGCGTCGCCGCGGGCGCGTTCACACCGCAGCCCGACGTGCGAGTCGGCGGGGTGCCGGCGCTCGACGTGGCGATCTATGGCAATCCACAGGACGGGTTCGCGATCTACTTCACGGCGCCAGCAGGCGCCGCCGGCGTCGCGCCCGTCACGGTTTCGAACGGGAGCACGCAGGTTCCGCTGGCGTCGATCGAATACACGGCGGATGTCGTCGCTGGTGTTGGAGCAACTCGCGACGGAGTTCGAACGGCATTCCTGGAAGCGCTGGACAACCGCGTCGACGACTTCGAGCGACGCGCGACGACAGCGGGGCAAAGAGCCGAGGTCGTGCTCCACGGCGTGCTGAAGCGAGCGGCGAGTGCCGCCTCGAACCCGATTCAGCGAACACAGCTCACGAGCGCGCTCGAGAGCTTCCTGCCGCAGTTGAGAGACGTGGTGAACACCCATGTGCGCGACGACGGATCGCGACCGCCTCAGTTCCCCACGCTCGAGTTGCGCTCCGCCGCCGCCGGGCAAGTGCTCCAGCAGCCCTTGGACGAGCCCTCGCACGTCGCGCTGATCACTTTGGGCACGGGCACGCTCGTTTGGACTGCGGATACCGCGCCCGCTACTGCGGCAGCGCCCACGGGTGGACGACTGATCCTCCCCACGCAGGACAAGACCGCGGCGACGTACCTCGAAACCGTCCTTGGCGCCGACGCTCACGGGTGGCGCTTTCAGTTCGAGGCCACGACCGACCGCGGCACGCGCATCAACAACCTGACCTTCACTCCGCCAACACCCGGGGCGTCCGCAATCGCGTTGGCGCCGCGCATTTCGTTGCCTGCGGTGCTGGCGCGGGTCAACGGAGTCGATCAGATCTTTCGGCTCACCGAAGCCAACCTCAGCCACGTCTATATCCAGCCGAACGCGAGCGTTTCGCCGCTCGCGTCGGGACCCGCGCCTGAAACGCTCACGGAGTGGCTGATCACGGCCACCTACCGCATCCACCTGGACGGCTCGGCGCTCGTGGGCAACGTGCTCAAGCCCGCGATCGTCGTGCGGCAGTCGTTCGCGTTCAGCGCGCCGCGCGACGAAGCGTCGTCGACGCGCTGCGCGAAGACGGTGCGGCTCTTCCCCACCGCCGACGCGCGGCTCGTGGCGCCGGCTGGGCAGACGTCTCCCGCTGTGTCGCGCTTGCGGCTCGACTACCGCTTCGATCTGCAACCGGAGAGCACCGACCCGAATCTCCCGGGCGAGTACGTCGCCGGTTTTGTGCGCGAGCGCGACGACGTCGACTGGAAGTTGCTCTCGTGCCTTCCCGCGCCGCTGTGGTTCGACCTGTTCGAGCGGCGCTCGCTCACACACATCCCGTTTGAGTTGCCGAACACGACCACGGCGCCGGTTCGCACGGAGTCGATGGCTTGGTCGCCGCAGCACGACGCACTCGTGCTCCACCATCTGCATCCCGATGCGCAGCCACTGTGGCAAGGCTTTCTGCCGACGCCGATGCTCGAGTACGGCGGCGGGCGGCGCACGCTCGAACTGCGTTGGCGTGCGAGCGCCGAGGATGGACCGCTGGCTCACGCCGGCGCGAGCCTGTTGCCGAAGGGCCAACACCTGCAGTTCGGCGTGGTCGGCGCCAGCTTCCCCATCAACCCGACTCCGGACTTCGATCTCGCGCTGCGTGCGAAACTCACGAGCCCCGGGGGCAGCGCGATCGACACGGCGGCGAAAGTGCTGTGGATTGGCGCCTGGCAAATGGCGCCATCGACGCGGCAAGAGCAGTCGTACCTGAGCCCTGGATGGTCGTTCGACTTCGACGTCGGCCCGAGCCGCTGCGCGAGTTCGACGCTGCTCGAGCGCCTGGGCGGCGCGACGTACGCGCAGCGGGCGACGAACGCGAGCGCCGCTCCCGCACTCGCCGCGTTGGAGTCGCTGGGGCAACTGGCACGCGAGTGCCCGCCGTCCGCGCCAGGCGTGATCTCGTCCAATCTGTGCGAGCGAGTCGGGTTGCCGAGCAGCACCCTGGGGCAGGCGACACCGATCCAACTCACGCTTTCGAGCGGAGTCGTAACGTTCGACAGCCCGGCGCTCGGGGCGTTCGTAGCAACTTCAAACCTCGGAGCGCGCACGCTCGGCGTGTTGCTCGCGTCGCCTGAGGGAACGGGCAGCGCCCCGCTGACGATTCAGTTCCGCCAGCCGCTCCGCGCTCTACGCGAGTTGAGCCTCTTGGCGCGCTCGGCCTCGCCTGTGACCATCCGCATCCAGGCCTCGCAGTCGGGCAGTGTGGTCGCGACCACGGACGTCACAGCGAGTGTCGCGCCGGGCGGAGCGTTCGCTGAGGCCGTCGTCAACTTCACTTCGCCGGCGCCGTTCCAGAGCGTCACGATCACGTCGCTCTCGCCGGTCGAGTTGGCCGTCGGGTCGTTCTCCCTCTGCAGCGCACCGTTCGCGCCCGGCGATCTCGACCGCAGTGGAGCCCTCACGCCGGCCGACATGCAGGTCTTCGCGGCGTGCGCACGCGGCGCCGGAGTGGCGCTCGCGGCGGAGTGCGCAAGCGCCGACCTCGACGGCGACGGCGACGCCGACTGTGTCGACCGAGCCTTGCTGTCGGCGCTGATCGGGGGCCTGCCGAGTCCGGATGCCGACAGCGACGGCGTGCCGGACGAGTGCGACAACTGTCCCACCCTGGCGAATCCGTCGCAGACCGACTGCGATAGCGATGGCGTCGGAGACGCGTGCGCCGTGGCGACCGGACTGACGCGCGACTGCGACGGCAATGGAGTGCCCGACCGCTGCCAGATCGCCAGCGGCGCCCCCGACTGCGATGCGGACGGCGTTCTCGACGCGTGCGAGGACGACTGCAACAACAACGGCCAAGCCGATGACTGCGAGATTGCCGCTGGCGCCGTCAGCGACTGCGCAACGGGAGTGGTTCCAGGCGCTGGCGACGGCGCGCCCGACAGCTGCGCGCCCGACTGCAACGCCAACGGCCAGCCCGACGACTGCGACCTCGCATCGGGGACGAGCCGCGACTGCAACGGAGATGGCGTGCCCGACGAGTGCAACCTTGCAGCGGGCACGGCGGTGGACTGCAACGGCGACGGAGTGCTCGACGCGTGCCAGTTGAAGTGGCACGACTGCAACGACAACGGGCGCTTGGACTCGTGCGACATCGCGCTCGGCTTCGCGCTCGACTGCGACCTGGACGGCTACCCCGACAGCTGCGAACCCGACTGCGATTTCGACGGCGTGCCCGACGACTGCGAGGCCGACTGCAACGGCAACGATCGACCCGACAGCTGCGACATCTTGTTCGGCTTCAGTCCCGACTGCGATGCGGACGGCGTGCCTGACGACTGCGAGCTGGCGCTCGGCAGCGCGACCGACTGCAACGGCAACCAGATCCTCGACAACTGCGACATCGCCTTCGGGACCGACCCCGACTGCAACCTGAACGGGATCCCGGATGGCTGCGACGTGGCGAGCGGCTCAAGCCTGGACTGCAACTCGAACGGCATCCCCGACGAGTGCGAGCCGGACTGCAACAACAACCAACGCCCCGACGACTGCGACATCACGAGCGGCGCGAGCTTCGACTGCAACGCCAACGGGATACCTGATGACTGTGAGCCCGTGGTGCGCTTTTTCGTCAACTATCAGGCGTTCGGCGCGAACGACGGATCGAGTTGGTTGAATGCCTACATCAGCTTGGAAGACGCGCTGAGCGCCGCGGAAACTTGCGGCTCCTCGAAACGCAAGGAGATCTGGGTCGCCCGCGGAACCTACGCGCCCACGCGCCTGCTCACGCCGACCGATCCTCGCTCGGCGACCTTCACGATGGTCGAGCGAGTCGCAATCTACGGCGGCTTCGTGGGCACGGAGACCAGCCTCGCGCAACGTGACTCGATCGCCAACGCGACGATCTTGACGGGCAACCTTTCGTTCTCGCCTGCGGGCGGAGGAAACGGTCCCTTCGCGTACCACGTGGTGCGCGCCATCTCGTTGAGCCGTCTCGCAGAGCTCGACGGCTTCATCATCGAAAAGGGCCAGGCCAGCGGCGCTTCCGATAACGGGCGCGGCGGCGGCCTGTTTCTGAGCACTCCACACGCGCCGCCGCCGCCCTCCGTAGAACCACCCTCGAGCCCGGTGATCCGCGCGTGTACGTTCCGCAACAACTTCGCGATCAGCGGTGGCGCTGTGTTCATCCGGGATGGAGCGCTGCCTCGCTTCGAGAACTGCCGGTTCGTCGACAACTCCGCCACCAACGGCGGAGCGATTCGGGCTACCGACGCCGGTGAGGCTGTGCTGCGCAATCCGATCTTCGAGCGTTGCACGGCAAGCTCGAATGGCGGCGCCTTCTACGCGTCCAACCCCGCAGGACTGGTGCTCGAGAACCCGCGCTTCGTGGACTGTTCGGCCACCGTTGACGGCGGCGCCGTCTACGGCAGCGGCGGGTTCGCCATCCTGCTGCGCGCGAGCTTCGAGGAATTCCAAGCCGCTCGCGGTGGCGCGCTGTTTGGAGACAACTGCAACTGGCTGCTCGAAGATTGCGAGTTCCGCAATGGATCGTGCACCAACCGCGGCGCCGCGATCGCACTGTTCACAGGCTCTCAACTCCAGTGCCGTCGAGCCGTATTCGAGTCCCTGCTCGCGGACGCCGGTCCGCCGAACACCGGTTATGGCGGCGCTGTGTATTTGGGCGCCGGGGTTGCGCCTACCTTTGAAGCATGCCGTTTCGATGACGTTGTCGCCAAACGGGATGGAGGCGCCGTGTACGCCGAGAGTGGCGTCACAGGTGCGTTCCGTGATTGCACGTTCAGTAGGAGCGAAGCTTGGTTCGACGGCGGCGTCTTCTACTTGATCGGCGCAGCGCCCACGATCGAGCGCTGCACGCTGGAAGCCCCCATCGCTCGCTCGCGCGGCGGCGCCTTCGCCAACTTCGCGGGGGCAGCTCCCACGCTTCGCGAGTGTCGCATCCGCGGCGGCAACGCCCCAAATGGTGGCGCAGGCATTTACAACTCAGCGAGCTCGCCCGTGCTGGAGCGCACGAGCATTTCCTCGGGCATCTCATCTGCAGGCGGGGCCGGATTGGCCAACCACGGAGGCAGCCACCCGTCGTTGCGCTCGTGCGTCGTCGACAGAAACCTCAGCGGCGGCAACGGCGCCGGCGTTTTCTGCGACGCGACCTCGTCGGTGACACTCCTGACCAGCGTCGTGGCCAATAACGCCGCGACAATTGCGGGCGGCGTGTACGTGACGAACGCCAATGCTGTGATCCGCAACTCGATTCTGTGGGGCAACTCGATCGGCGGCGACTACACGCAGTCGTCTCAGCTCACGGTCGGCTCCGGAGCAGCGCCGACGCTCAACTACAGTTGCGTACAAGGGCTCACCGGGAGCTTCGGCGGAACAGGAAACATCGGAGCAGACCCGCTCTTTGCGAGCGCGCCGACGGGCAACTACCACCTGCGTTTCGGCTCGCCTTGCATCGACGCAGCGAACCCGGCGCTCTCACCGAGCCCCACGGAACTCGACATCGACGGCGAGCCGCGTCTCGTTGGCGTCCGAGTCGATATGGGCGCCGACGAGTACGCTGACTGCAACAACAGCGGTGCGGCGGACCAGGCCGAGATCGACGCGGGCCTGGTGACGGACTGCGACGAGAACCGCATCCCCGACAGCTGCCAGTCGCTGAGCGACTGCAACAACAACGGCGTCGTGGACGCGTGCGAGATCGTCGGCGGCGCGGCTGACTGCGACGCCGACGGGGTGCTCGATGCGTGCCAGATTCTCGCGCCAGGACAAGACTGCGACGGCAACGGGGTGCTCGACGGTTGCCAGCCGGACTCGGACAACGACGGCATCGCCGACGTCTGCGAGGTGCTGGCGGGGGCGGACGACTGCAACGGCAATCTCCGCGACGACCTGTTGGACATCAGCTCGGGCTTCAGCCCAGACTGCGACAACAACGACGTCCCCGACGAGTGCCAGAACGACTGCAATGGCACGTGCCTGCCGGACGACTTCGAAATCGCAGCGGGCATCAGCGACGACTGCAACGCGAACGGCACGCCCGACGAATGTGAGCCCGACTGCGACCTCGACGGCGTTCCGGACGACTGCGAGCTGGACTGCAATGGCAACGGGCTGGGCGACGAGTGCGATATCGCGTCTGGTTTCTCGCGTGACTGCGACGGCGACGCCGTCCCGGATGAGTGCCAGTTCGGCGACTGCAACGAGAACTGCCTCCCCGACGCGGCCGAGCTGCTCGCGGGAGGACGCGACTGCGACGGGGACGGCATCTTGGACGAGTGCGAAATCGCGGTCGGCGCTCCGGACCTCAACGCCAATGGAGTGCTCGACGCCTGCGAGAACGGGATCGTCTATGTCGACGTCGCAGCGACAGGCGCGAACACCGGTCTGTCGTGGAGCGACGCGTTCACGGACCTGCAGCGTGCGCTCGACTCGGCCTCGAGCGCGCCGTCCGTCGTGCAGTCCATTTGGGTCGCCCGCGGCGTGTACGCGCCGCAACGGCTACTCAACCCGTTCGACGCAACGTCGGCGACCTACTCGCTGAACGAGTTGCGCGATCTCCAGATCCTGGGCGGCTTCGTGGGCGGCGAAGCGAGCGCCTCGCAGCGCGACCCCGTCGCCAATCCGACTGTGCTCAGCGGCGTGCTAGCTGCCGGATTCCGCAGCGTCCACGTGGTGACCTGCAACTTCGTCGATGCGAGCTGCGTCGTCGACGGATTCACCATCCGCGATGGACTCGCTTCGGGGCCCCAATTCTCAAGCAACGGGGCCGGCGTCATCGTCGTCGGCGGCGCACCACGCTTCCGCAACTGCGTGTTCACGGCGAACACCGCGGGGAAAGGACCGGCGCTGTACGCCTACGTCGGCGCCAGCCCGCGCATGGAACAGTGCTCTTTCCTCAACAACGTGGTCAACACCCGCGGAACGCTGTACATCGAAGTCGACAGCGGAATCGAGCTGGAAGATTGCGTTCTTGCGGACAACGTCGCTTCGACCGAGGGCGGCGCCCTCTACCTGGAGCCTGGCAGCACCGCGCTCGCCCGCGGCTGCAGCTTCCTGCGAAACCAAGCCACCGCCGGCGCCGGCGTATTCGTTAGCAGCGGCGTCTTCGACGCCGACGAGTGTCGCTTCGAGGACAACATAGCGAGCACCCGCGGAGGAGCGCTTGCGCTAGAAGGCGCCTCCGACGTCGACCTGGAGGGCTGCGTGCTGCTGCGCAACCAATGCCAGTCAAGCGGCGGCGCAATCGATGCACGGGACTCCAACGTCTTGAAGCTCGAGCGCTGCCGTTTCGAAGACTGCAGCAGCTCGGCCGCAGGCGCCGCTGGCGGCGCGATCGGGTTAGCCGGTGCGTCTACGACGACGGCGCGGAATTGCCTGATCCTTCGCTGCAACGCGCTCGCCAACGGCGGGGCATTTTCGATCCAGGCCAACGCCACGCTGGACCTCGAGAATTCGACGCTCGTGGACAACGATGCTGTCAGCGGCGCTGGTGGCGCCATCCACCAGAGCGGCGGCTCACTGACCATGAATGGGGTCGTTCTATGGGACAACATCGATCCGGCGGGCATGGGTGAAGCATCTCAGCTTCGTCGCGTAGCGGGTGCGTTGAGCGTCCGGTACAGCTGCATCGAAGGCTGGACGGGCGCGCTCGATCCCCAGGCCACCGCCGTCGTGGGCGGCGCCTTCTTCGAACCGCGCTTCGTCAATCCAGCCTCCGACGACTACCACCTCGCGACGGACTCGCCGCTGGTGAACGCCGGCGATCCGGCGCTTGCCTCTCTGCCAGCCGAGCGCGACATCGACGGCGAGTTCAGGCTCTCCCGTGGCCGCCTCGACATCGGCGCTGACGAGGCGCAGGATTGCGACGCGGATGGTGTCATCGACTCCGCCGAGATCGCCGGAGGGACTGCGACCGACTGCAACGGCAACGGCTTGCCCGACGCTTGTGAGAACGACTGCAACGGGAACTGCATCGCGGATGCGCTGGACATCCAGTCGGGAATCAGTGGCGACTGCAACAGCGACGGACTCCCGGACGAGTGTGAGACCGACTGCAACGCGAACGGCGTTCCGGATCCCTGTGACATAAACAGCGGGCAAAGCTCCGACGTCAACTCCAACGGCGTCCCCGATGAGTGCGACGCGGCCGTGGTGTTCGTCGACGCAAGCGCTACTGGCGCCAATGACGGTACGTCCTGGACCGACGCATTCACGAACCTCCAGTCCGGGATCGATGTCGCCTCGAGCGGCGTCACGCTGACCGCCCAAGTTTGGGTTGCGAACGGAACCTACGTGCCGACGCGGCAGACCGTGCTCGGCGACCCGCGCAGCGTCACGTTCGAACTCATCGATGGCGTTTCCATCCTTGGCGGGTTCGCTGGTGGCGAGACGACCGCCAACAATCGCAACCTCGCACTCAACCCGACGGTGCTCACCGGTGTGCTGCCCGGCGGCCTGCGTGCGTACCACGTCGTCACAGGACGAGTGGGAGCAACCACCGCAACGCTCGATGCCTGCATCATCGAGCAAGGCGTGGCGAACGGGGCGGGCCCCAACGGTCGCGGCGCAGGGCTGTTCCTGATCGGCAGTTCTCCGCGTGTGCAAGGTTGCGTCGTTCGCAACAACATCGCGGACAACGCCGCGGGCGTGTACGTCGGCGCCGCGAGTTCCGCACGCTTCACGGACTGCGTGTTCACTTCCAACACGACGGTGGGACGCGGCGGAGGCTTGTGGTTCGACGCCACTGGCGGCCTGGGACTCAATCGATGTGTGTTTCAGTCGAACGCGTCCACAACCAGCGGGGGTGCACTGTACGTGACCGGCGCGGGTCGCGTTGTGATCGAAGACTGCCAGTTCCTGAGCAACGCATCGGCGGAAGGCGCGGGGCTTCACATCAGCGGGGCTCGAGTTGCCGTCGTCGGGTGCACGTTTGGCTCCAACAGCGCCAACACGCGCGGCGGCGCACTGCTGGTCTCCGGCGCTTCGACTGCGTCGCTCGCGCGGCTTCGCCTCAGTTCGAACGAAGGCGGCACGCGCGGGGGCGGTGTGTGCTGCCTCGACACGTCGCGGGTGGAAGCCAGAGCGTGCGCGTTCGAGTTCTGCCGCGCATCCCAGCCTGGCTCACTCGGAGGAGGGATTCACGCGGAAGGCTCGTCGATCTTGCAGCTGCGCGATTGCTGGATGGTCGACTGCGCCGCGTCCGCGGGAGGCGCGCTCTCCACGTCCGGAACATCGACGGCCGTCGTGGAGCGATCGACGCTCGCGAGCAACGATGGAAGCACTGGACTCGGAGCGGGCATTCGCGCTGCGGGATCCGCCCTGCAGGTGGCGAACTGCGTGCTGTGGGACAACATCGATACTGCGGGGATGGGAGACACCTCCCAATTGCTGCGTGTCAGCGGCGTCGTCACCGTCAACTACTCGTGCGTGGAGGGCTGGACCGGTGCGATTGCCCCCACGGGCCAGGGAAACGTCGGCGCTCCTCCCTTCAATCCTTCGTTCGCCGCCAGCACGTATCGACTCCGAGTTGGTTCTCCGCTCGTGAATGCGGGAGACCCGACCTTTGTCGGCAGCGGCGCGAGCGCTGACATCGACGGGGAACGTCGGGTTTCGGGAGGCCGTCTGGACATGGGGGCAGACGAACTGCAGGACTGCGACAACGACGGCATGACCGACGCCGTCGAAATCGCATCGGGAAGCGAGTCCGACTGCAACGCGAACGGTTACCCCGACGCTTGCGAGGCCGATTGCAACGGGAACTGCCGCTTGGACTCGCTCGACATCTCGAGCGGAGCGAGTTCGGACTGCAACCTCAACGGCGAGCCCGACGAGTGTGAAACGGACTGCAACGGCAACGGACGCCCAGACGAATGCGACATCACTCTGGGCTCGAGCACGGACCTGAACAGCAACGGGGTCCCGGACGAGTGCGATCCGCCGCGCGTCTACGTTCGAGCGAACGCGACGGGCGCCAACAACGGTTTGAGCTGGGCGGACGCGTTCACGGATCTGCAGGCGGGAATCGACCTCGCGGCCACTGGTGTGACGCTCACCGGGGAAGTATGGGTCGCCGGAGGAACGTACGTCCCCACGCGACGCACGATTCCTCTGGATGCACGCTCTGCCACGTACCAGCTAGTGAACGGCGTCAAGCTTCTCGGAGGTTTTGCCGGAAACGAGACGTCGCTGTCGCAACGCGTGCTCGGACCGACGCCGTCTGTACTGACGGGTGACCTGCCTGGTGCGATCCGCGCTTACCACGTGCTGATCGGCAGCGGCGTCGGACCGACAGCCGTCCTCGACGGCTTCACGGTGCGACGCGGACTCGCCAACTCCAGCGGCGTCAACGAAACCGGAGGTGCGGCGTACCTGACGTCGGCCAGTCCGACGATCCGACTCTGCACCTTCAGTGACAACACAGCCAGCTTCGGCGGCGCGCTCTACCTGGCGTCTGCTTCCAACCCATCGATCGCCAGCTGCACGTTCAACAACAACGTCGGCAACAACGCGGGTGGCGCGCTGTATGCGGCAGGGGGCGCGCAGACGACCTTGACGTCCGTGACGTTCCAGTCGAACCAAGCCGCCATGAACGGCGCCGCCGTCTACCTCGCTCCACTCTCATCGCTGGCGGCGGTGAACTGCGCGTGGAACAACAACTCGACGTCCCAGCAAGGAGGAGGCATCTGGGCCCAGTCTGCGACCCTCACCGTGACTTCAAGTTCCTTCTCCAGCAACCAGGGCTTGGGCGGAGGCGGCGCGATCCACGCTCGCGGCGCCAGCGTGGTGCAGTTGTTGGGCGTCACGATGACGTCGAACTCTGGAGGCCTGTTCGGCGGCGGACTGCACGTTCTCGACACCGCCTCGGTGACCTGCATTTCGTCGCAGTTTGTTTCCAACACGGCCTCGAACATGGCTGGCGGGCGTGGAGGCGCCATCCATCACGGCAACGCCTCGCAGGGGACCTACTCCAGTTGCCTGATGCGCGCGAACGCCGCGACGGCGTTTGGCGGGGGCGTGAGCGTGGACGCAACCGCGAACGTCACCGTTCGCGGGTGCACACTGGCGAGCAACACGACCAGCGGGCTCGGAGGCGGCGTCTACACCAGCGGAGGAGCGACAACGCTTCTCAGCACGCTCTTGTGGGACAACGCGCACCCCCCCGCTCCCGGCCAGGGTGAGCTGGCGCAGATCCAGCGCGCAAGTGGGACCGTCGACGTCGACTACTGCGGCGTCGAAGCTTGGTCCGGCGCGATCGATCTCAGTGGGGTGGGAAACACGAGCGCCAACCCACTCTTCGTGAGTCCGGCGCCGGGAACCAACTATCACCTGCAGGCTGGCTCGCCGGTGATCCAGGCTGGCCCACCGACCTACGCGCCGGCGCCAGGTGAAGTCGACCTCGACGGGCAACCGCGCGTACTGGGCGGTCGTGTGGACATTGGAGTCGACGAGGTGAACTGATCGGCGTGCTCCGGCGCCGCTAGACTCCGCGGCGACATGGACGCGAGCGCGACGCCGAGTTTCGAGGGCCTGGGAACGTTCTATCTGGGCGCGAGTTACGACCTCGAGCGCCGCGAGCGACGCTCGGAGGTCGTGTTGTACGACTCCAAGGACCTCGTCACGCACGCGGTCGTTGTCGGCATGACGGGCAGCGGCAAGACGGGCCTGGGCGTCGTGCTGCTCGAAGAGGCCGCGCTCGACGGGATCCCCGCGATCGTGATCGATCCCAAGGGCGACCTGGCGAATCTGCTGCTCGCGTTCCCGGAACTGCGGCCGACGGACTTCGAGCCCTGGATCGATCCCGACCAGGCGCGCGTCAAGGGCGCGAGCGTGGCGGAACTCGCGGCGCAGACTGCGGAGCAGTGGAAGAACGGACTGGCCCGCTGGGGCCAGGACGGCGCGCGCATCCAGCGCCTGCGCGACGCGGTGGAGTTCGCGGTCTACACGCCCGGCTCGAGCGCCGGGCGCTCGGTCTCGATCGTGCGCAGCTTCGCCGCGCCGGACGCCGACACGCTCGAGGACGCGGAGTTGCTCGCCGAGCGCGTGCACACCACCGTGTCGAGCCTGCTCGGCCTCGCCGGAGTCGAAGCCGATCCCGTGCAGTCGCGCGAGCACATCCTGCTCTCGACGCTCGTGCAGCGCGCCTGGGCCGCGGGCCGCGACCTCGATCTGGGCGCGCTCATCGCGCAGGTCCAGAAGCCCGACATCGAACGCATCGGCGTGCTCGACCTCGAGTCGTTCTACCCCGCCAGGGAACGTTTCGCGTTGGCGCTCGCGCTCAACAACCTGCTCGCGAGTCCGGGCTTCGCGAGCTGGATGCAGGGCGAGCCGCTCGAGCTCGACTCGCTGCTCTACACGCCGCAGGGCAAGCCGCGCGTGGCGATCTTCTCGATCGCGCACCTGGGCGACGCGCAGCGCATGTTCTTCGTCTCGCTCTTGCTCAACCAAACACTCGGCTGGGTGCGACGCCAGCGCGGCACGTCGAGCCTGCGCGCGCTGGTCTACATGGACGAGATCGCGGGCTACTTCCCGCCGGTCGCCAACCCGCCCTCCAAGGCGCCGCTGCTCACGCTGATGAAGCAAGCGCGCGCGTTTGGCGTCGGCGTCGTGCTCGCGACGCAGAACCCCGTCGACCTCGACTACAAGGGCCTCTCGAACGCGGGCACGTGGTTCATCGGCCGACTGCAGACCGAGCGCGACAAGGCGCGCCTGCTCGACGGGCTCGAAGGCGCGGCGAGCGGCGCGGGCTTCGAACGCGCCGCGATGGAGCGCGCGTTGTCCGCGCTCGGCGCACGCGTGTTCCTGATGAACAACGTGCACGACGCGCAGCCGACGGTGTTCGAAACGCGCTGGGCTCTGTCGTACCTGCGCGGCCCGATGACACGCGCCGAACTCAAGCGGCTCGCGAGCTCCGCAAGCGCGCCCCACACTCCGAGCGCGCCGCCCGCGACGCCTTCCTCGGCGACGCAAAGCTCCCCCGCGAGCACGTCGGTCGCCACAGCCGCACCAACCGCGAATCCGGCCGGCGCCGCGACCGCGACGGCGGACACGCGACCCGTTCTGCCCGCGGAAATCCCGCAGTTCTTCCTGCCGGCGCGGGAGAGCGGCGGCCCGCTCGAGTACCGCGCTCTGCTCGTCGGTTTCGCGCGAGTGACCTTCACGGACACCAAGCTCGGAATCGATGTCGAGCGCGCGTACACGCGCTCCTGCGCCGCCCGCCCCGGACCAGTGGCCTTCGACTGGGGCGGGGCCGAGGCGCGCGAGCTGAGCGAAGACGAACTCGAACACGAGCCGCGCGAGGGCGCGCGCTTCGGCGCGTTGCCGCCCGAATGCGCCAAGCCGCGCGCTTACGACGCCTGGCGCAAGTCGTTCGGCGACAACCTCGCGCGCAACGTGCGCCTGAGCCTGTGGACGAGCGAACTCTCCGGACTGGTCTCCGCGCCCGACGAGAGCGATCGCGAGTTCCGCCTGCGCGTCGCACAGGCGTTGCGCGAGCAGCGCGACGAA
This sequence comes from Planctomycetota bacterium, assembly GCA_016795325.1. Lineage (GTDB taxonomy): Bacteria > Planctomycetota > UBA1135 > UBA1135 > WYBT01. Next base: position 107,391 of record JAEUHY010000012.1, on the reverse strand, counting down.
GCGCTCGCGAAGTTGCGCGCGAAACACGCGCCGAAGTTGCTCGCGCTCGAAGAGCGCCGACGCAAGCGCGAGCAGGCGCTCGAAGTGCAGCGCGAGCAGGCCAGCAGCGCCAAGCTGTCGACCGCGTTGTCGTTCGGCAGCGCGTTGCTCGGCGCGTTCCTCGGCGGGCGCAAGAGCCTCTCAGGCCACGCGGGTCGCGCCGCGAGCGCGGCGCGCGGCGTGAGCCGCTCGTCGAAGGAATCGAGCGACGTCGATCGTGCTGCGCAGGACCTGAGCGCCGTCGACGAGCAGCTGCGCGCGCTGCAGGAAGAACTCGACGCGGCGGCGGCGGAGCTCGCGGCGAGTTACGACCCGGCCCGCGACACGCTGAGCGCGCGCGAGCTCGCGCCGAAGAAGAGCGCCATCGCCGTGCGGGCCGTCGTGCTGGCTTGGGCGCCGTACGTGGACGGTCGCGCGGCCTGGCGCGACGCGGCGCCTACTCCCTGACCATCAGGCCCCAGCTGCGCACGAAGCCCCAACGCTCGCCCATCGAGATCAGGGCGTCGTCGTTGTGGCCGACGCGCGCCGCGAGGCGCTCCACGCCACGCGCAGCCAGGACCTTGGTCACCTCCTCGATCAACTCGTGCGCGACGCCGCGGTGGCGCAGCGCCGGGTCCACGTGCAGCACCAGCACGGTCGGCAGCGACTCTCCGCGCAACGGGTCGACCAGCGGTCCCACCAGGCACACGCCCCAGGGCGCGGCCCGGGCGCCGTCGAGCGCGGCGACGAGCACCGTCTCGCGCGCGCCGAAATGCTGGCGCAGAAAGCGCTCGCAGGCGCCGGCCGGCCAGGGCTCGTCCGAGAACTGCGACCAGAATTGCGCCGCGTAGCGGTCGAGATCCTCCGCAAGGGCCAGGGCTTCTTCGATACGTTCGACGCGCCGCAGATTGAGTTTCATCGTGGCCAGAGGCTACCTCGCCGCAGCCGTCGCCGTGGACGCCCCCTGCGGCGGCGGATAAACTCTTTCGCCTTTCTGTTTCAGCCCCGCTCGGGCCGCTTCCGCCGCCCGCGCCGACCTCTCGCCGACTCCGCGATCCCGTGCAAGTCACCGTCGAACGCACCCAACCCTGCCAAGCGCGCGTCTCGTTCACCGTTCCGGCGAACGAGTTCGAAAGCGAGTTCAACAAGGCCGTCGCCGACTTCGGCCAGCGGGTGCGCATGAAGGGCTTCCGGCCGGGCAAGGTCCCGGCGGACGTCGTGCGCAAGATGCAGGGGCCGCAACTGCGCCACGAAGTGGCCGTGCGCTTCGTGCAGAAGGCCTACGAACAGGCTGTCACCGAGAACAAGCTGCGCCCCTTCCAGCACCCGCAGCTGGACATCGGCGAGGTGCTGCATGGCGCCGATTTCACGCGCCAGTTCGACCTGAACCTGCGGCCGGAGTTCGAACTCGGCCAATACAAGGGCCTCGAGATCGAATCGGCCCTGCCGCCGATCCTCGACGAAGAGGTCGAGCAGGCGATCGAGCAGGCGCGCAAGAACCAGGCCCACCCCGAACCCGCGGGCGACGCCGGTCTGCCCGAGGACGGCATGGCGCTGGCCAAGGTCGAATTGCTCCACCAGGGCGAGGTCGTGTGGACGCGCGACGGTCTGCGCCTCTCACCGCAGGCCACGATCCCCGGCGTCGAAGCCGATGCGCTCAAGGGCGCCATGGTCGGCAAGCGCGACGGCGAAGTCGGCAGCTGCCCGATCCACTTCCCCGCCGATTTCGAGCAGGAAGCTGCGCGCGACCAGGACGGCGAATGCCGGATCACGATCAACCAGGCCTACAAGGTGATCCTGCCCACGCGCGAGGAGCTGATGAAGATGATCGGTGCGGCGGACGAAGCCGAGCTGCTCAAGCGCGCGCACGAAGGCCTCGAGAAGGCCAACGTCGAGCTCGAGAACCAGCGCATCGAGAAGGAGCTGATCGAACGGGTGATCGGGGCGCACACGATGGAATTGCCGGCCGGCATGGTCGAAGACCAGACCCAGGCCCGCCTCAGCCAGATCCGCAACGACCTGCAGCAGCGCGGCGTCAGCGGCGCGGCCCTCGAGGAGCAGGTCGCAGCCCAGAGTGCAGCCGCCGCCGAAACCGCGGTGATGGGCGCCAAGGCCTACTTCCTGATCGAGCGCATCGCCGAGGCGGAGAAGATCCAAGTCGCGGAGGCCGAGATGGTGAACGAATTGCGCGGCATCGCCCAGCGCAACCGCTCGAGCTTCGAGGAGGTCCGGGACTTCTACCAGCAGCAGAACCTGCTGCCGCAGCTGGCCATGGAGATCCTCGAGCGCAAGATCCGGGCGTTCCTGCGCACGTCCGCCAAGCTGGTGGCCCCCAAGGTCTGAGAGCGGCCGCCCTGCGGCGCGCAGCCCGCGTATCGCGCTGCACTTTCGATGCACGACGGCCCGTGGCGAGCACCTCGCCGCGGGCCGTCCCGTTTCCGCCGGGCTTGATCGCGCGGGCCTCAAGCCTTATCAGCGTCGTTCCGATTCCGTCCGTCCCGACCCACAGAGTCACCCAAGCGACGCGAAGATGAGCGCACAAGCCAACTACTACGTCCCCTACGTCATCGAGAAGACCGGCCGCGGCGAGCGCACCTACGACATCTACTCGCGGCTGCTGGAGGACCGCATCATCTTCATCGGGACGGCCATCGACGACACGGTGGCCAACTCGGTGATGGCGCAGCTCTTGTTCCTCGACAAGACCAACAAGTCGCAGGACATCAGCATCTACATCAACAGCCCCGGCGGCTCGGTGACCGCGGGCCTGGCGATCTACGACACGATGCAGTTCGTGACGCCCGATGTGTCGACCTACTGCCTGGGCCAAGCCGCGTCGATGGGCGCCGTGCTGCTGGCCGGCGGCGCGAAGGGCAAGCGCTACGCGCTGCCGAACTCGCGCGTGATGATCCACCAACCCTGGGGCGGCGCGCAGGGCACGGCCATGGACATGGAGATCCAGGTCAACGAGATCCTCAAGATGAAGAAGATCCTCGAGGAGATCCTGGGCAAGCACAGCGGTCGCACGGCCAAGGAGATCAGCAAGGCCTGCGAACGCGACAAGTTCTTCGCCGCCGACGAGGCCAAGGAGTTCGGCCTGATCGACCACGTGGTCGCGCCCGCTGGGAAGAACTTGCCGCCGGCCTCGAGCTGAACGGCGTTCGCGCCTCGCATCGAATCGCCGCGGGCGGAGCGTCGCTCCGCCCGCGTTCATTCCAGGCTGGAGCGCCGACGCAGCACGGATGGATTTTCTGGGCCGTCCGCTCGTCTGCGAATGCCGCGCGGGCTTTCGCTGCGCGCCCGGCGGCGCCGATCTACGCAAGCGCTAGGATGCTCGCTCGATGAGTCCTTCTTCCAATCGCGGCCGCCACGTCGAACGCTGCACCTTCTGCGAAAAGCGCCGCCACCACGTCGCTTCGCTGATCGCCGGGCCTCCGGGCGTGTACATCTGCAACGAGTGCATCGAGATCTGCAACTCGATCCTGCAGGAAGAGCAACGCCGGCGCCCCGACGCGAGCGGCGCTGCGCCGGCGAGCGCTGCAGCGCCCGCGGGACGTGCACGCGCTGTCGGCGTCACTCCGCGCAGCGAGAAGCGCCTCCCGACGCCGATCGAACTCGCGCGCAAGCTCGACGAGTACGTCGTCGGCCAGCAGCGCGCGAAGAAGACCCTCTCGGTCGCGGTCTACAACCACTACCGCCGCCTGCGCCACCAGGCGCAGAACCCTGCCGCGCTCGGCGAAGTCGAGATCGAGAAGTCGAACGTGCTGCTCGTCGGCCCGACGGGGTCGGGCAAGACGCTGCTGGCGCGCACGCTCGCCAAGATGCTCGACGTGCCCTTCGCGATCGCGGACGCCACGACCTTGACCGAGGCCGGCTACGTCGGCGAAGACGTCGAGAACATCATCCTCAAGCTGCTGCAGAACTCGGACTTCGACGTCGAGCGCGCGCAGCAGGGCATCGTGTACATCGACGAGATCGACAAGATCGCGCGCACCACGGGCAACGTATCGATCACGCGCGACGTGTCGGGCGAAGGCGTGCAGCAGGCGCTGCTCAAGATCCTCGAGGGCACCGTCGCCAACGTCCCCCCGCAGGGCGGGCGCAAGCACCCCGAGCAGGCCTACATCCAGGTCGACACGACCAACATCCTGTTCATCTGCGGCGGCACCTTCAGCGGCATCGAGCAGGTGATCGGCAAGCGCGTCGGCAAGAGCCGCATCGGCTTCGCCAGCCCCGCCGACGGCAAGCAGGCGAGCAACGTTCCCGAGTTCACCAGCCAGTCCAAGCGCGACGAGTTCATCAAGCTGATCGAGCCGCGCGACCTGGTCGAGTTCGGCATGATCCCCGAGTTCGTCGGCCGGTTGCCGATCATCTCGACCCTCGACACGCTGGCGCGCGCCGACCTAGTGCGCATCCTCACCGAACCGCGCAACGCGCTCACGCGTCAGTACCAGCGGCTGTTCACGCTGGGCAACGCCGAGGTCGAGTTCACGCCCGCCGCGCTCGAAGCCATCGCCGAGGCCGCGCTCAAGCGCGAGACCGGCGTGCGTGCGCTGCGCGGCATCTGCGAAGACCTGCTGCTCGACCTGTTGTTCGAGTTGCCTTCGCGCACCGACACACGGCGCTTCGTCGTCACCGACAAGCACGTGCGCGGCGAAACTCCGCTCGCGCTGGGGCTGACGCAGGACAGCATCACCGAGCTGCCCGACGTGAGCGGCGAGGACGACGAGCCGCTGGCCGAGCGCGAGAGCGCCTGAGCCTGGCCCGCCGGAACTGCACACGCTGAATCTGAGCGCGCCGACTTCGGCGCCTGGAACCCGGCGCCGTCGATTCTGGCGGCGCCCCGCGTGCCTGCCGCTCAGCGCGCCGGGTTGCCCGGGGCCGACGAGTTGGCGGCCGCGAGCAACGCGGTCGCGCGCCGCGCCGCGGCTTCCGCACGATCGATCCGGCTCTGCGCGCGCCACACGGCTTCGGCGTTGCGCAACGCGCCCGCCGCCTCGCCGTTGCGGCCGTGTTGAACGAGCGCGTCGGCCTGCAGCTCGAACAGCTCGGCGTCCGTGCCGCGCTTGAGCATCGCCGCGCGCAGGGCGAGGCCGCCGGCTTCGACCGGATCGCGCAGCTTGGCGTCGCCGGTCTGCAGCAGCGCACGCGCCAAGGTGGCCAGCGCGAGCGGATCGTTCGGCGCGCTGCGCACGGCCGCGCGGCAGGCGGCGAGCGCTTCGGCGTCGCGTTTGCGGCCGAACAGCAACGGGCTCACGCGCGCGGCGAGAGCGCCGGGCTGCGGCGCGCCGTTCTCCAGCGCGCGCTGCCAGAGCTCGAGCGCCTTGTCGCTCTCCCCGCGGCGCGAATACGCCTCGCCGAGGTTCTGCAGCGTCATGCCGTACTCCGGCAGGATCTCGCGCGAACGCTCCAGCTCCGCCACGGCCTCTTCGAGCTTGCCGTTGTTCATGAGCCACGTGCCGAGGTTCGCACGCCAGTAGCCGTTCTGTGGATGCAGCCGCACGGCCTCGGCGTAGTGCGGGCCGGCCTCGGGCTCGCGGCCGGCGCTGACCAGGTCGTTGCCGTAGCTCGCCTGCGCGCGCGCGTTGGTCGGCAGCTTGTCGAGCACGTCGCGCCACATGCCGATCTCGCTCGCGTAGTCGCGGTTGCGTGCGCGCGTGGTGAGCACCGCGGCCGCGCCCACGGCGAGGGTCAGGACGACGCCCGCGAGGAGGCGCGCTCGCGGAGCCGCGACAAAGCGCTCGAGCAGCGCAGCGGCCGCCAGCACCACGCCGGCCACCACGGCGGCGCTCGGCAGGTACGCGCGGTGCTCGACCACCAGTTCGGTCACGATCGGAAGCACGCTCGAGCTGGGCGCGAGGACCACGAACCACACGGCGCCGAGGAACGCTGCGCCCCTGCGGCGCACGAGGCCCCACACGGTCCAAGCCAGCGCCGCGAGGACCAGCACGCCGGGCGCGAGCCAACGCGCCGGATCGACGATGGGTTGGACGCCGTAGTCGAAGATCAGCGGGTCCGGCCAGAGCGACAGGCGCGCGTAGTGCGCCACGGCCCAGGCCTGCGTGGTCAGGTACTCCCACACGCCGACTTCGGAGTAGCCGAAGCCGACGGACTCGCTGCGGCCTTGCGCCAGGAGCACCCACGCGGCGAGCAGCGGCCAGGTCGCGAAGAGCCCGGCGTGCAAGGCGCGGTGCGCGCGCCAAGCGGCCTTTGCGTTGCCCGACACGTAGAGCGCGTCGTAGAGCAGCACGAGCAGCGGCGCGCCGAAGATGACTTCCTTGCAGCCCGTGCCGAGCGCACAACTCAGCGCGGCGAGCGCGGGCCACACACGGCTGGCCGGCGCCGCGAAGGCGCGCAGCGCGAAGTAGAGCGTGGCCAGGAAGAACAGCCCCATCAGCGACTCGACGCGCTGGCCCAGGTACATGACCGAACCCGTCGTCAGCGGGTGCGCGACCCAGATCGCGGCCGCGGCGAGCGCCACGAACTGCGCGCGCGCGGCGCAGCGTTCTGCGAACGGCGCCATGCTCAAGGCGCGGCGCAGCGCAGCGAACAGGAACCACGCGGCGACGATGTGGATCGCCAGGTTGACCGCGTGCCAGCCCCAGGTTTCCAGGCCGCACCACGCGTAGTTGTAGGCGTAGGAAAGGGCCACCACCGGACGCCCAGAGACGCCGGACTGGCCCTGTTCGCTCACGACTTTCCAGAGCGAATCGAGGCTGCGGATGGCCGGATTGCCGTCGATGTCGGTGTGGTCGTCGAACAGGAACACGCCGTCGAATCCGTTGCCGTACGCGAGCGCGCCGACGGCCGCGATCAAGGCGAGTGAACCCAGGCTTGCGGCCCAGCCGTGCGACGCTCTCGCACCACGCGGCGCTGTGTTCTCTTCCGTGCAACAGGACGTGTTCCCTTCCATGCGGCGGCGGATCGTACACCGCTGCAACGCGGCGCGATTCGCAGGGACGCTCGCTCGGAGCTATCCTGCTGGGCCGGCCGGGCAGAGCCGGACTTCCATGGCCGACGCCCGCCTTCGCATCCACTATCACCGCGACTTCGACGGCATGGTCGCCGCCGCGGTCCTCGCGCGCATCCTGCGCGAGCGCAAGGGCGAAGACCCGAGCTGGGCGAGCATCAACTACGACCAGCGCAGCGACTGGGAAGGTTTCGGCGTCGGGACGCGCTTTGCGATCGTCGACTTCCACTTCCACCCGCGCGCCGAGTACTGGTTCGACCACCACCCCACGACCTTCCTCACGCCGTCGCTGCGCGAGCGCTACCAACCCAGCGAGCGCTGGCGCTGGGACGAAGCGAGCCCGAGCTGTCCGCCGTTGATCCTCGACCACGCGCGCGAGCACTGGGGCTACACGCCCGAGCCGCGCTTCCTCGAGATGGCGACTTGGTCGAACGTGATCGATGCGGCGCGCTTCCGCGACGTGGAGCAGGCGGTGTTCGGAGACGAGCCCGCGCTGCGCATCTCGCGCGCGCTGACGGCGGCGCCTTCGCCGGACTGGCCCGATGAACTCGTCGGCGCGATGACCACCGAATCGCTCGACGCGGTCGCGCGGCGCGCCGACGTCGACCGCGCCTTCCAGCGCGCGGCGCGCAACCGCGACAAGGCGCTCGAACAGTTCCCGCCGACGGTCGAATCGCGGCGCGAACACGTGCTCGTGTACGACGCTTCGTCGAACTCCATCCGCCGCGAACGTTTCGCCGCGTTCTACCACTACCCCGAGATCCACTACGCCGTGGGCGTGATTCCCACGCGCGCGGGCTTCCACATCTCGGCCGGCGAAAACCCCTGGAATCCGCCGCACAAGCGCATCCACATCGGCGAGCTGATGGAGACCTACGGCGGCGGCGGCCACCGCGCCGTGGGCGGCGCCAATCCGCCCGACTTGCAGGCTGCCCGCAAGCTGGCGCGCGAGATCGGCGACAAGCTTCGCGCCGCGCTGGGCAGCGCGCCCTGAACTTCGCGCCCCGAATCTCGCGACCTGAACTCCCGTCGCGCTCGCGCGCGTTGCGCGCCCACCGCCCATGGACCAAGCCCAAAGCAACGAATCGGCGACTCCGCAGGCGCCGACGCTGCTCTCCCTCGACGCGAGCGCGCTGCGGGAGCGCTTCGTCGCGCTCGGCGCCAAACCGTTCCACGCCAAGATCGCGCGGGAAGCCGTGCTGCAGCGCGGCGCGCTCGAGTACGCGCAGATGACGAGCCTTCCGGCGGCGCTGCGCGACACGCTCGCGCGCGAGCTGCCGATCCTCTCCGGCCGCGAGACGGACCGACGCCAGTCGCGCGACGCCACGACCAAGTTGTTGCTCGCCTTTCCGCGCGTCGCGGGGCGCGACGCCACGGTCGAGGTCGTTCACATCCCGCCCAAGGACGCCGGAAGCCGCAAGGGCGCGACGTTGTGCGTTTCGACGCAGGTCGGCTGCCCGGTGGCCTGCCCGTTCTGCGCCTCGGGCCGCAACGGCCTGGTGCGCAACCTTGAAGCGCACGAGATCCTCGAGCAGTTCGTGCGCGGCCGCGCGCTCGGCGAGCTCGGCCGCAGCGTCGTGATGGGCATCGGCGAACCGCTGCTCAACTACGCCAACCTCTCGAGCGCACTCGACGTCGTGCACGACGAGATGGGCATCGGCGGGCGCAAGATCACCGTGTCGACGGTCGGCTTCCCCGAGCGCCTGCGGCGCATCGCGCCGACCAAGCCGCGTTTCCAGCTCGCGATCTCGCTCCACACGCCCTTCCAGGATCAGCGCGACATCCTCGTGCCGGCGATGAAGGGCGTGAGCATCGAAGACGTGCTCGAAGCGGGCGATGACTGGTTCGAACAGACCGGACGCGAGGTCACCTACGAGTACGTGCTGCTGGCCGACGAGAACGACAGCGTCGAACACGCCGAGCGCCTCGCGCTGCGCGTCGCCGGCCGCCGTTGCTCGGTGAACCTGATCCCCTTCAATCCCGTCGACGAGTCGGGCTACCGCCGGCCGACGCAATTCTCCGTCGATCGTTTCCACGCGATCCTCAGCGAGCGCGGCGTCGTGGCGACCGTGCGCTGGTCGCGCGGCATGGAAGGCGACGCGGCCTGCGGGCAACTGCGCGTGCGCTCGCTGCCGCAGCGCGCGAACTAGCACGCGCCGACTCGAGCACGCGCTTCAGCGCTGCAGTTCGGCGCTGTCGATGTCCGCCTTGGCTCTGTCGTCGCCGCCCGGTTCGCCGTCGCCGCCGTAACTAACGATGCGCGGCGCCGCGCCTCCCGTCGGCGCGAAGTAGACGTAGGCGTGCTCCCACGGGTCGAGGGGCAGCGCGCCCTCGATGTACGGCTTGCCCGACGGTCCGAGTTCAAGCAGTTGGTCCAACGTCTGCGGCGGCGCGCCCGTGTCGGCGCTGTACTGCTCGACGGCCGCGAGCAACGTGCGGATCTGCAGCACAGCGCGCTCGTGTTTGGCGGCGTGCAATTCTTCCACCAGCGTCGGCACGAAAATCGTGGCCAGAACCGGCGTCAACACGATGAGCAGCCCCAAGAGCGCCGAGCAGCCGATCAGCCCGCACGTCAGCTGCTTGCGGCGCTTGGCGCTGCGTTCGGGTGATCCGGCGGCCGCGCCGGCGTTCCGCCCAGGTTGCGAGCTGGTGTCTTTGTCCATGGGGCGCGGAGTTTCGCCTCACGCACCAAAACAACGCAAGACTCGAACGCGACGGTCAGGGCCGCGCCCGTGGAGCGCGGCCCTGAAAAATCGTGCTTCCAGCGCTCAGCGCACGCGCGAGTGCAGCGACGCTTCGATCATGCCCAGCGCCTGATCGATCTCCGCAGCCGACACGTTGAGCGGCATGCGGAAGCGGATCGCGCGCGCGCCCGACTTGAGCGCGAGCAGGCGTTGGTCGCGCAGACGGCCGAGGAGCGCGTCGCGCGTCGCCGGATCGGAGAGCGTGAAGGCGCACAACGAACCGACGCCGCGCACGTTGCTGAACGGCGCGCCCGAACGCGCGAGTTGGCGCAGGCCAGCGACGAACTGACGCCCGCGGGCGGCGATGTTCTCGTGCATGCGCTCGCTCAGGATGATGTCGATGATCTGCCGCGCACGCACCATGTCCGTCAGGTTGCCGCCCCAAGTCGAGTTGATGCGGCTGGGACGGTGGAAGCAGTTGTGCGCAACGTCGTCGACGCGCTTGTTCGAGTAGATGCCCGCCTGCTGCGACTTCTTGGCGAACACGACGATGTCCGGCGCGACGCCGATCTGCTGCCACAGCCAGGGCGTGCCCGAACCGAAGAAGCCCGTCTGCACTTCGTCGAAGATGAGCAGCGCTTCCTGCTCGTCCGCGTAACGACGCAGCTTGGCGAGGAACTCCGGACGGAAGTGGTGGTCGCCGCCTTCGGACTGCATCGGCTCGATGATGATCGCCGCGACCTTGCCCTTGTGCTCGCGGAAGGCCGCTTCGATCTCCGCGCACGAGCGCGCTTCGCTCGCGGCGATGTCGTTCGCGATCCCGCCGTCGAGGTCGAACTCGATGCCCGGGTTGTGCACGCGCGGCCAGCGGAACTTGGGGAACAGACCGGTCTTGGTCGGGTCGGTGTTCGTGAGCGAGAGCGTGTAGCCCGAGCGGCCGTGGAAGGCGTCCTTGAAGTGCAGAATTACCAGGTCGTCGCAGTTCTCGGCGAGGTCCGTGCGTCCGAGCTTCTGGGCCTTCCAGTCGAACGCAACCTTCAGCGCGTTCTCGATCGCCAGCGCGCCGCCGGAGATCCAGAAGTGGTACGGGAAGCCGTCCGGCGTCACGCGCGTCGCAAAGGCCTCGACAAAGCGCGCCATCGACACGGTGTACAGGTCCGAGTTGGCTGGATTGTTGCGCGCCGCGGCCAGGAGCTCCGCGCTGAACTCTGCTTCCGCCAAACGCGGATGCGAGTAGCCGATCGGCCACGACGCAAAGCAGGTGAAGAAGTCGAGCAGGTCCACGCCCGTGCGCGCATCGTGCAGCCAGGAACCGTGGCTCTTCTCGAGGTCGAAGACGAACGGATAGCCGTCCGCCAGCTGGTGACGCTTGAGGGTCTCGTGGACGTTTTGCGGGTGGATCATGGCGGGCGCGAGGGGCTGGGCCTGCGCACGGCGGCGCGGGCGAGATGGGTCGCGCGCACCCACGAGGGGCGGCGCGGTAGGAACGGTGCGAGCGCCGGAGGGCGGCGTTCAGCGCCACCTAGGACCGAGGTCGACCCGTGTGCGCAGCTCGCGGCCTTCTTCGTCGGACGCAACCCGCACCAAGCTCAAGACGGGCGCGGGGCGGGACGAACGAGCGAGTGCACCGGCGGGATCGACGTTGACGAACACGATCCCTCCGACGCCTTCCGCTCGCCCGCGCTCGCGCGCGGTCGGCGGCGCTCCGAACACCGGAGTCGCGCCTTCGTCCACCCCCAGCGACCACAGCGAGAGCACGTGGCGTTCCAGGTCGTCGTCCAGCGCCCGACACGGAGTTTGCGCCTCCGCGTCGGCCGCCAGTCGGCTGCGGAGCTCTTCGCACAGGCGCGAGTAGATCCGCTGATGGCACAGCACCCGAGCCACATGACCCGGGTGCTGCCCGGAGAGTGTAGCCCCGCGGGAGAAGGCCTGCTCCGCTACGCGCTCCGCGGCCTCGCTGGGGTTGTCGCGTTCACAAACGATCAAGCTACGGTTGGCGCACAACCACAATTCCCAGGTCGGCGCCGCGCGCGGACCGAGGCGCGCGAGCAGCGCCTCGAGTTCCGCCTGGGTCCCCTTCCAACGCACGCCAGCGAGGCCGGGCGTCGCGAGCAGCGCCTCGCGCGCTTCACGCGTCTCGCCGTGCAGCACGTTGAGAACGCCGTCGCCAAGTGTGCTGCTTTCAAGCGCCGCTGCGAGCGCCTGCGCAGCCTGCGGCGCTCTGGCGTCGGCCACGAGCACGCCGCACTCGCCCGCGAGCAGGCGTGGCGCGAGTCGCGCCAGCAAGCCCGCGGGCCCGTCGCTCCAGTGCGCGCCGAAGGCGAACACGCCGACGCTCGCCGGTCCTTCGCGATGCATCTCGAGCGCTTCGAAAAGGCGCAACTCGTGCTCGGCGAGGTGCGCACCGTAATCGGCGGAGCTCAGGCCCAGTTCGCCGCCGAGCTCGAATGCGTCGAGCGCACGCACCAGCGACTGCGCGAGTTCCTCGAGCCTGCGCCAACGCGCCTCGCGCGTCGCATTCGTCCAGCGTTGCGCGGCGCTGGCGGCCGCTTCGATCGCCGCGCGAACGTCGTTCGCGCTCGACTCCGGCCAGCGGTGCTCGCGTGTCTCGGCCGAGCCGGAGTCGCACGCCTCCAGGCGCTCGAAGCAGCGCTCGCCCTCGGCCGCCAGCCAGCGCCCGCCGATCCAGTTGTGGTGCTCGAACAGGGCCACGGCGCAGAGTGTGGAGCGCGAGGTTGCCCGGCGCCAGCGCGCGGCGCACGATGGTCCCCGTGAATCCCGACGGCCAGCCCGGCGCCAAGCGCCTCCCCCACGCGAAGTCCGCGCGCGTGGTCTCGCGCGGCGACTTCCAGCGCGCCTACGGCGAGGGTGTGCGCGTGCGCGGCTCGCTGCTGACCCTGGTCGTGGTCGGCAACGGCCTCGAGCACACGCGCCTGGGCCTGTCGATCGGCAAGACGATCTGGAAGGGCGCGGTGCAGCGCAACCGCGTGCGGCGCATGTTTCGCGAGGCGTTTCGGCTCGAGCAGCACGCGCTGCCGCGCGGCTTCGACGTGATCGCGATCGCGGCGCGCCCCAAGCTCGAGCCCGAGCTCGCCGCGACGCGCGCCGAATGGGTGCAGTTGATGCGCAAGGCCGCGGCGCGCTGGCGCGACACGACGCCGGAACAACGCGCGGCGCAGCGCGCGGAAAGCGCGGCCCGCCGCGAGCGCGAACGCGCCGAGCGCAAGGCCAGCGCCAAGCCGAACTCCGCCGGCTCGAAGCGTCCCTCGGGCGGCGCGAAGGCGGAACCGCACAAGCCGAAAGCCCCGAGGCAAGCGTGAGCGTGCTCGGCCGCGCCTTCGCCTGGCCCGTGCGGCTTTACCGGCGCTACCTCTCGCCGCTCAAGCCGCCGATGTGCCGTTTCGCGCCGACCTGCAGCCAGTACGCGATCGAAGCGCTCGAAACGCACGGACTGTTCAAGGGCTCGGCGCTCGCGCTCTGGCGCATCGCGCGCTGCCAGCCGTTCTGCGAGGGCGGCCACGATCCGGTTCCGCCGCGCCGCGAGCGCCGCCGCGTTTGAACCGCACGCGGCGGTCTGCGATCTTGCGCGGCCCATGACCACGTCGACCCGCTGCGTCGTAGCCCTGTGCACGTCCTTGTTCGCCGCCTGCGCGGCGCCTTCTTCCGCGCCCGCGAAGCTCACGCCGCCGCTGGCGGGCCTGGTCAACGTCGACGAGCTGATCCAGCCCGGTGAAGAGCACTTCGCGCATCTGTGGCGCATCGCCTCGGGCGGCGAAAACGCCGAGGCGTACTGGAGCTTCGCCGGCGATCGCCTGGTGTTCCAACGCAAACACGGCGATGCCAAGTGCGACCGGATCTTCGTGACCGACGGCGCCGGCGGCGTGCGCCAGGTTTCGAACGGCAAGGGCACGACGACCTGCAGCTACTTCCTGCCCGGCGACGAACGTGTGATCTTCGCCTCGACGCAGGCGCACCACACCGACTGCCCTCCGCCGCCCGACCGCGCGGACGGTTACGTGTGGGCGCTGTACCCCGAGTTCGATCTGTGGATCCACGATCTGAAGAGCGGCGCCGAGACGCGCATCACCGATGCTTGGGGCTACGACGCCGAGGCCACGCTCTCGCCGGACGGCCAGCGCATCGTGTTCACCTCGGACCGCACCGGCGATCTGGAGCTCTTCACCTGCGCGCTCGACGGCAGCGACGTGCGCCAGGTGACGAACGAACTGGGCTACGACGGCGGCGCGTTCTTCAGCCACAGCGGCAAGCAGCTCGTGTTCCGCTCGACGAGCTTCGTCGAGCCGGGCGCCGACGGAAACATGGTCGGCACGCGCGAGCAGTACGTCGAACTGCTGCGCAAGCACAAGATCCGGCCGCACAAGCTCGACATCTACACCTGCGACGTCGACGGCGCGAACCGCCGACGGGTGACCGAGCTCGACGGCGCGTCGTGGGCCCCGTACTTCTTCCCCGGCGACAAGCGCATCATCTTCTGCACCAACCACCACGACACGCGCACGCCCAAGGTCGAGTTCGACCTGTTCGCGATCGACGCCGACGGCCGCAACCTCGAGCGCATCACGAAGTACTCCGGGTTCGACAGCTTCCCGATGTTCAGCCGCGACGGCCGCTGGCTCGTGTTCGCGTCCAACCGCGGCGGCAGCGAACCGGGCGAGACGAGCCTGTACCTCGCGCAGTGGCGCTGAGAACTCTCCGTGCGTGAGGGGCGTTGTCGCAGTCGGCGCGCGTTGAACACGCGGCGTCGCGCGGGGCCCGCGGCGTCCGAACTCTCGATGGGTTCGTTGACCGGCGCGAGACGCGCCGCGCGCGCATGAACTGGACAGGCGTCGCGATCTTCGCCGTCACCTACGCGCTGATCGCGGGTCGGCGCCTTCGTTGGCTGCCGCTCGACCGACCGGCCGGCGCGTTGATCGGCGCCGTGGCGATGGTCGCGGCCGGCGTGCTCGGCCCGCGCGAGGCGCTCGAGGCGGTCAACGCCGAAACGCTGCTGCTGCTCTTCGGCCTGATGGGCGTGGGCGCATTCCTCGCCCTGGACGGCCTGCTCGATCGTTCCGCGGACTGGCTCGCAGCGCGCTGCAGGACGCCGGGCCGCTTGCTCGGAGCACTCGTATGGAGCGCAGGTCTGCTGTCGGCGCTGATCACCAACGACGCCGTGTGCGTGCTCGGTGCTCCGCTCGTCGTGGCCTGGGTCCGGCGCCTCGGCGTGCCGCCGCTGCCGTTCCTGCTCGCGCTGTGCACGGCAGCGAACACGGGCTCCGTCGCGACGCTGGTCGGCAATCCGCAGAACATGCTCTGCGCGCAGCTCGGCGGGCTCGAGTACCGCACGTACCTCCTCCACCTCGCGCCCGTGGCGCTCGCCGGACTGGCGCTCAACCACGCGCTCCTGGCGCTGTGGTTTCGCCGCGAACTCGCGGGCGAATTGCGCGCCGTCAGCGCGCCGCGGCTGCTCGATGGACGCTCGGCGTTGACGCTCGCGGTCCTCGGAGCGACGGTCGCTGCGTACCTCTCGGGAACGGACCTCGCGTGGACCGCGGCCGCGGGCTTCACCGCGCTCTTGCTCGTGCAGCGCGCGGACTCGGCGCGCTTGTGGGAGCGCATCGACTGGAGCGTGCTGCTGTTCTTCGCGGGCCTGTTCGTCGCGGTCGCCGGACTCGAGCGCAGCGGCGCCGTGCAGGCGTTCTTCGAGCGTTACCCGCTCGTCGGCGGTGAACAAGACCACGCTTCGATGTGGCGCGCGAGCGCGCTGTTCCTCGTGGGCTCGAACATCGTCTCGAACGTGCCCTTCATCCTCGTCGTGCGCGAGCAACTGGCGGCGTTCGACAACCCGCAGCTCGCCTGGGAGCTGCTGGCGATGAGCTCGACCTTCGCGGGCAACCTGACGTTGCTGGGAAGCGTGGCGAACGTCATCGTCGCCGAACGCGGCCGCGAAGTCGGCGGCCTGGGCTTCGTCGAGTACCTCAAGGTCGGCGTCCCACTCGCGCTCGCGACCACGGCGCTGGGAACCGCGTGGCTCCTGGCGCTGCACGCCGCGTGACGCGTCACGCAGCGGGCGCGACCTCGGGCTCGCTCGGCTCCGATCGCGCAGCTTTGAGTTCGCGCAGCAACTCCTCGAGTTCGGTGCGTTCGTCGCGCTCCAACGTCGCGCCGCCAAAGCGCGCGGCGTAGAGCACCTCCACAGCGCGCGCCAGCGCGGGCTCGAGCTCGGGATCGAGGCGCAGCGTCGAACTCGTCGCGATCTCGCGCAGCGTGCTCGCTGGATCGTTGCGCGCACCGAGCTTCACGAGCGCCTCGATCAAGCGCTCTTCGTAGGCCCGCGCGCGCCCGAGCGGCGTTGCGGCTTCGCGCGCGGAAGCGAACGCGCGGCGTGCGGGGCGCAGCAGCCAGACGAGCACGGCCAGCGCCAGCAGGCCGACAACCGCGCGCGCGGCCGTGCGGCCTTCGCCAACGGCCTGCGCGAGCGCCGCGGGTCCGCGCGCCAACTGCGCGCCGAGTTCGCGCAACTTCGCAACCGACACATCGCCGGACGCGAGCGACTGAACCTGCTGCGCCAACTCCGCTCCGACGTCTTCGAGCGGGTCCACGCCGGCGGCGCCGCCGCCCGTCCTGCTGTCACTGCTCGGCGTCGGCTCGAGCCGCACCCAGCCCAGTCCTTCGAAGTGCGCTTCGACCCACGCGTGCCCGTGTCGCTGGCGCAGGATGTACGCGCCCGTTTCCGTGTCGAACTCCTTGCCGAGCAGGCCCGCGACGGCGCGCGACGGAATCCCCTGGCTGCGCAGCATCGCGACGCACGCCGCCGCGATCGGAGCGCAGTGCCCCGCGCGGCGCTCGACGCACAGCGCCAGCCCTTCGAGCCCGTCGGCGCCTGTCCCCTCGAGCGAGTACGTGAAGTCCTTCTGGAAGCGCTCGACGATTGCGAGCGCGCACTCGGCGTCGCTCTGCGCATCCGCGCACCAATCCTGAGCCACGCGCGCGATGCGCTCGAGTGCTGGATCCGCAGTCGGAAGCGCGAGGTAGCGCGCGTCGAAGTGCTGCGCCGCGCCGGGAAAGTTCGCGGTGAGCTGCGGCGTGCGCGGGTCCGCGGCAACGGCGTACTCCAAACGGCCTTCGACAGCTCCGGCGAGCAACGTGCCGTCGTCGAGTTGTGCGAGTTCTTCGGCCTTCACGGCGAGGAGCGGCTGCAAGCGCAGCAGCGGCAAGTCGGTCGCCGTCGACTTGCGCGGCGCGTACTGCGTGATGCTCGCGATCACCAGCGGCGCCCGCGCGTTCGGCCGCGCCAACTCGATCCAGCCGTCGTCCTCGCCGTCGAGCCCGTCGCGCAACACCGACGGCGCCGACGACTTCGTCCGCTGCAGGCGATCGCTCCCGAAGTCATCGAGGGTCGTGACGGTGAAGTACACGACGCGCCCGTCGAGGATGCGCTCGCCGCCGCGGCCGTCGCTGAGTATGGCGCGCGCGAGCACGTCGCTCGTGAGCTGCGGCGCCTGCGAGCCGAGGGAAAGTGAGTCCATCCACTGCTGAGCAGCGGCGCTCGGCGGCTGCGGCGCGCGCGTGCGTTCGTCGCGTGATCCGGACACGCTCTCTCGTGCATCGTTGTAGGCGGCGACGCCGAGCGTCAGAACGAGCCAGGTTGCGAGCATCACTCCACCCGCGGCGATGGCCGTCACCGGGCGAAGCCGCGAGCGCAGGTACATCCACGGCGTGCCGATTTGCGTCGGATCGGCGCGCCAGACGACGCGCGTGAGAGCCGCCCGCGAGTTCAGCTCGATGAGCCCGAGGGCGTAGACTGCGCAAACCAAAAGCAGGAGCACCAAGGTCAACAGCTTCGGCCTCGATGCGTACATCGAACACGCCAACGCCAGCATGCACCACAAGATCCATGGCGCTGCGGCCAAGTGAAGGGCTGCAGCGAGCGCGCCCGAGCACACGCCAGCCCAGATCGTCACTTCGTACCGTCCACCGTCGATCTGCGACGCGGCAGCAGCGGTCAGTACGACGCCCAGGGCGGCCGCACAGACCGCAGTCAGTCGCAGGCCGTCACGCCAAAACTTCAAGGCGAGAGAGGTCCAAAGCACCGCCGCCGCGAACGGGCAAACGAGCAGCAGCAGGAACTCGCTCAGTGACAAAACGCGCTGACTGGAAGTGAACACCGAATCGAGTGCGACGCCCAAGTAACTGCAGGGCATGGCCAAGGCCAGCAACCAACTCAGCGGATCCTTGAACTTCCAATGCTCGGGGATGGGCTTGCTCACGAACGAGTCCCCGCCGTGCGCGGCTTGGATGTGGCGCAGACCACGTACGCTGCATCGCGCGCCGGGCGCTGCAGCGTTCGGCCTTCGTCGGCAACGCTCGGACACGCATGGACGACCAGCGCATCGCCGATCAGCGCGCTCTTCAGCGCCGTCCGAAGCGCCGCCGGCCCGCCCTTGGGCGCTTCACATTCCACAACGGCGAGTCGAGCCAGCATCGCCTGCACGCCCGCACGCGTAGGAGGGACGCGTCGCGACCAGGGCTGGCGCCCGTCGAAGCGCACCATCGTCGCTTCGCCCGCTTTCGCACGCCGCTCCACGAGCGCCGCGACGAGCGACACCGCGTGCTCGAAGCGCTGGTGCGGCTTGCCCGCGGGCGCCGGAGCTTCCACCCAACCGAAGAGCACAACCGCGGATTCAGGCTGCTCCTCACCACGCAGTTCGCGAACGACCTGCTTGCCGCGCCGTGCGCTCGAGCGCCAGTGGATGCGGTGCGGACTGTCACCGGGTCGCGCGTCGCGCAGCGCGTAGAACTCCTCGTCTCCACGGCGCGTGTGCGTCGCGTGACAGCGCTCGCGGCGGCGCACGCTGCGCTGCGTGGGATCGAAGTGCAACCGCGCCGCCTGCGGCAGGCTCAGCCAGTCGACTTCGAGCTCGAGGTGCGCGCTCGCGCGCCAGAAGCCGAGCGGATAGTCGCTCACGATGCGCAGCGGAAGCTGGCGCAGCGGGCCGCGACGGCGCGTGCGCCACTCGCACGCGACCCAGTCCGACCACTGGCCGGGCACGACGTCCGGCACGAGAGCCAGCGGGCGCGAGGTGGACGGGCCGTCGCCGTCGGAGTGCACCACCAAGTCACGCGGCGCGACACGGCTGCGCGCTTTGCCCAGCGCCAGCAAGAACGTGAAACGCTGCCCAGTGCGCACCGTGCGGCGCTCGAACGTCTGGGCCTGCAGGCGACGCACATTGAGCCACGCGACCGGAGCGGTGACGGCGAAGGCCGCCAGCACCACAGCGGGAAACAACGCGTGACGAGATCCAGACGGAACGGTCACAGCAAGCCCGCACAGAGCGAGCAGCAGCGCCGTGCGCCCCGCGAGCGTCCACTGGAGCGTGACCCGCCGCGGGAGCTGGCTCATCGCGGAACCGGCGCGGATTTGAGCAACTCGCCGAGCAGCTCCGCGCTCGCCTCGGGTCCACTCGACTCCCCCGCCGGCGTGAGGCGATGCGCAAGGACGGGAATCACCGCGCGCTTCACGTCGTCGGGCGTACAGAACGAACGGCCGCCGACCAGCGCGAGCGCCTGCGACACACGCTTGAGCGCGAGCAACGCGCGTGTGCTGGCGCCCTGGAGAAAGCTCCCGTCCACACGCGTGCGGGCGCCGATCTCGAGCACGTAGTCGTGCAGCGAGTCGTCGAAGCGCACGTTCCGCGCGTGCGCGCTCCAGCGCGCCAACGCGTCGAGATCCGTCACCGACTCGAGTTTGGCGAGCTCCGCCTCGCCGCCTTCGCCGCGCAGGATGCGCGCTTCGGCCTCGCGCGGCGGATGGCCCAGGCTCAGCCGCATGGTGAAGCGATCGAGCTGCGATTCGGGCAACGGATACGTGCCTTCGAACTCGAGCGGATTCTGCGTGGCGATCACGAAGAACGGCTGCGGCAGCGCCTTGGTGACGCCGTCGATGGAGACTTGGCTCTCGCTCATGCACTCCAGCAGCGCGGACTGCGTGCGCGGCGGCGTGCGGTTGAGTTCGTCGGCGAGGACGATGTTGGCGAAGATCGGCCCGGGCTTGAACACGAACGCCGAGCGCTCCTGCGACCACACGGCGACGCCGAGCACGTCGGAGGGCAGCAGGTCGCTGGTGAATTGGATGCGGCGGAACTGGGCGCCGAGCGAACGCGCGAGAGCACGCGCCAGCGTCGTCTTGCCCGATCCGGGCGCGTCCTCGAGCAGCAGGTGGCCGCGCGCGAGCAAGCACGCCGCCGCGAGCTCGAGTTGCTCGCGTTTGCCGAGGATCACCGTGTCGAGCGCCGCGATCCAGCGCGCGAGTTCGGCCTGGAGATCGTCCGGAACGGGAGCGGCGCTGACGGACGGGAGCGAGGCGGCGGGTTTGGGCATGGGCGGGAGCGCGCCACTGTTACCCGCGGCGGCGTTCCTGGCAACCGAGAGGGCGCAGCGCGCACCTCGTATACTCCCGCGCTTTTCCAGATCCCTCGGCTCTCCTCCATCGCCCCAGTGTCCAACCTTCGCCTGCTCCACGTCGGCCTCGGCCCCCTCGGTTTGCGCATCCAACAGGACCTCCTCGACAAGGGTCTGGGGGTCACGGTTGCAGCGGTCGACCTCGCGCCGGACGTCGCGGGGCGCCCGCTCTCGCAACTCGTGCCGGGCGCGTCCAACGTGCGCGTGCTGAGCTCGCTCGACGAGGTTTCGAACTGGGAGGAGATCGACGCTGCGATCGTTACGACGAGTTCGGACCTCGCGAAGTGCGAAACGACGCTCGCACACATCCTGAGCCGCGGCGTGGCGGTGGTGAGCAGCTGCGAAGAACTGGTCTGGCCCTGGCTGCGGCACAAGGCCCTCGCGGAACGGCTCGACGGCATCGCGCGCAACGCGGGTTCTCAGCTGCTGGGCACCGGCGTGAACCCGGGCTACTTGATGGATGCACTGCCCGTTTTCGCGACGGCGGTCTGCAAGTCGGTGCGCAGCGTGCGCATCTCCCGCATCCAGGACGCGACCTCGCGCCGCGTCCCGTTCCAAAAGAAGATCGGCGCTGGCCTCTCGCCCGCACAGTTCCAAGCCGCGATCGGCGAAGGCTGGCTGCGCCACGTGGGCCTGGGTGAGTCGCTGCACTTCGTC
The DNA here is from genome assembly GCA_016795325.1 of Planctomycetota bacterium. Taxonomy (GTDB): domain Bacteria; phylum Planctomycetota; class UBA1135; order UBA1135; genus WYBT01. The sequence goes on along the minus strand of JAEUHY010000012.1, from coordinate 86,601 downwards.
GCGAACTCGCTCGGTTGGCCGGTCGAGTCGTGGAAGGAGACGATCGAACCGGTGCTCGCAACGAAACCGCTGCAGTGCGCGCTCGGCCCGATCCCCGTTGGCTACGCCGCGGGTGTGCGACAAACCGCCGAGGGCGTCTCGGGCGGTGTCGTCAAGCTGCGCTTCGAGTTCCAGGCTGCGATCGCCCAAGCGAACCCGCACGATCGAGTGCAGCTCGAATCCGAACCGCCGCTCGACCTCGTGTTCCAGGGCGGCGTGCACGGCGATGTCGCAACCAGCGCGATCGTGCTGAACGCGATCGCGCCGCTGCTCAGCGCGCGGCCGGGATTGCACACGATGGCGACGATCCCCACCGTCGCGTGCTTCGACCCGCGCACGGCCGCGAAGTAGCGCACGGGAGCCGCCACATGCCGCGCCTGAGCATCGAGTCTTCGAGTGCGACGCACGTGCGGCTCGACGGCCGCGAGCTCACCTACTTCGGCGGCTGCGGATACCTGGGCCTCGCGCACCACCCGCGCGTCGTCGCCGCGTTCGCCGACGGCGCGCGGCGCTTCGGGCTCAGCGCCGGCGCGTCGCGCGAGACCACGGGCAACTGCGTGGTCTACGACCAACTCGAACTGGACCTCGCGCGCCGCCTCGGACAACCCGCGGCGCTGCTCACGCCCGAGGGTTACACGGCGAATTTCGTCGCCGCGCAGGCGCTCGCGCGCGAACGCCAGGTCGCGCTGATCGACGAACGTTCGCACCCGAGCCTGTTCGACGCGGCGCGCGCGGCGCAGCTTGCGACGCACGCGTTCCCCCACGGCGGGCTCGACGTATTGGAGCGGCAGCTGCGCGAGCACGGCGCACGCGCAGTCGTGATGCTCGACGGCGTGTTCCCCACGCGCGGTGAGATCGCGCCGCTCCGCCAACTCGCGCAGCTCACGGCCGAGCACGGCGCCGCGCTGCTGGTCGACGATTGCCACGGGACCGGCGTCGTCGGCGAACGCGGCCGCGGCGCGCTCGAGCACCACAACGTGCGAGACGACCACGTCGTGCTCACGTCGACGCTTTCCAAGGCCCTGGGCTGCTACGGTGGCTTCGTCGCCGGACCGCAAGCGCTGATCGACGCCGCACGAGCGCATTCGCAGGCCTACATCGGCACAACTCCCGCGCCGCCGGCCGCCGCTTGCGCCGCGCTCGAAGCGCTCAAACTCGCCTTCGACGACGGCGCGTTGCTGGAACAACTGCGCCAGAACAGCGCGCAACTGCGCGTGGGTTTCCACGCGCTCGGCCTCCCGACGCCCGGCGAAGATGTGCCGGTGTTCGCCTTCGCTCTCGACAGCGCGGAGACCATGCGCGGGCTCCACGAAAGGCTGAGGGAACGCGGCATCTTCGCGCCGTACGTCCACTACCTCGGCTCGCCGAGTGCCGGCAACTTCCGGATCGTGGTCAATGCCGTGCACACGCGCGACCACATCGCGGAGTTGCTCTCTGGGCTAGCTGAAGCGCTGGATCGTTCGCTCGCATGAATCAACCCACCAAGGCCCGCATCCTGCCCGACGAGCTGCTGCGCGAGTTCGCGCAACGCTTCGGCACGCCGCTGTACGTGTACGACGCAGCGACACTGCTCGCGCGCGCCACGGAACTCCTCGACGCGCGCGCCAGCGACGGCCGCGGCTTCGACTTCGTGCGCTACGCGCAGAAGGCCAATCCGAACCTCGCGTTGCTCGAGCTCCTGCGCGAGCACGGCGTGCTCGTCGACGCGGTTTCGTCCGGCGAACTCGTGCGGGCCCGCAGCGCCGGTTACGCGCCGCACCAGATCCAGTTCTGCGCCGACCTGTTCGATCGCGACACGCTCGCGCGACTTGGCGCGGAACCGTTCGCCGTCAACGTCGGCTCGCCCGACATGCTCGAGCAACTCGCCGCCGTGCCGAGCGCGACGCGCGAAGTGACGCTGCGCGTGAACCCGGGTTTCGGCCACGGGCACGACGCGAAGGTCTCGACCGGCGGAAGCACGTCAAAACACGGGATCTGGCACGAGGCGTTGCCGAGCGCGGTCCTGCGGGCGCGGCGCCACGGCCTGGAAGTCGTCGGCCTGCACGTCCACATCGGCTCGGGATCGGACCTCGAGAACCTGACGCGATCTGGCGCGGCCCTCGAAGCGGCCGCACGCGTCGTGGGAGCTTCGCTCGAGTCGATCTCGGCGGGCGGCGGTCTACCGGTCCCCTACCGCGCGAACGAAGCGCGCTTCGACCTGCAAAAGCACGTCGAGTTCTGGTGCGGGGTGCGCGCGCGCATCGAAGGTCAGCTGCAACGCCGCATCGATCTCGAGCTCGAGCCCGGTCGCTACCTCGTCGCGGAGTGCGGCCTGCTGCTCAGCGAGGTGCGCGGCCTCAAGCGCAACGGCGAGCACGAGTACGTGCTCGTCGACGCGGGCTTTCACAACCTCGTGCGCCCGGCGATGTACGGCGCCTGGCACGACATCAGCGTGCTCGGCCGCGACAACGAGCCGCACGAGCCGTTCCTCGTGGCCGGGCCTTTGTGCGAAAGCGCCGACGTTTTCACGCAGGGCAAGGGCGGTGCGCCGCTGCCGCGCGAGCTGCCTCGGCCGCGCATCGGCGATCTCGTCTGCCTGCACGACGCCGGCGCGTACGGTGCGGCGATGGCGAGCAACTACAATTCGCAGCTCTTGGCCGCCGAAGTCCTCGTCGAGCACAGCGAGGCGCGCCTGGTTCGCCAGCGCCAGAGTTTCGAACACCTGTTGGAGGCTGAGCTTCGATGTCGACGCTGAAGTTCTCGAGTCTGGCGGCGTGTTTGGGACTCGTCGCGCTCGCGCTGCCCGCTCGCGCGCAATCGCCCGCTGCTGCGCCGCGTTCGATCGAGGCCTTGTTGCGCGCGCAACCCGACAAGTTCGGCAAGCTGCTCGAAAGTCCCGAGACGTTCCGCGTCCAGGTCCTGCTCGGCGAAGTGCGCGACGGCGCGAGCGGCCCCGAACTCGTGCAATCGGGCTGGCGCGTCGACGCGGAGTACTTCTATCCGGCGAGCACCGTCAAACTGCACGCCTCGGTCGCCGCGCTCGAGCGCCTCAACGAACTGCGCCGCACGAGCGCTCCGAAGTCCGACGAACGCACGCCGCTCGCGTTCCAGCCGCTTTTCGACGGCGAGAGCCTCGAGGAGCGCGACGAGACGAACCTCGCGGGCGGGACGATCACGCTCGAGCACCTGATCCGCCGCGTGCTGATCATCTCGGAGAATCCGCCCTTCAACCGGCTCTACGACGTCTGCGGCCAGGCGTGGCTGAACGAGCGCATGTGGCGCGCCGGGATGCCGCGCACGCGCTTGACGCATCGCCTGGAGATCTCGCGCACGCCCGAGCAGAACCAACGCACGAACGCCTTCGAGTGGCGGCTCGCCAGCGGCCCGATCGCCGTCGAGGCACGCAACAACGACCAGCAAAAGCTCGCGCTCGAACGCGTGAAGGGCATCGAGGTCGGCGTCGCGCACATGGCTGGCGGCAAGCGCGTCGACCAGCCGATGTCCTTCCTGCGCCGCAGCCACGCGCCGCTCAGCGAGCTGCAGACGCTCGTCGTACGCATCGCGCGGCCCGACCTCAAACTCCCCGGCGAAGCCTTCGACCTCACCGACGCGCAGCGCGAGCTGCTGCTCGACGCGATGAGCGTCTTCCCGGCGAACTCGCCCAACCCCAAGTACGACCGCTCGAAGTACCCCGACGACTGGGTCAAGTGGTTCCTGCCCGGCGTGGCACGCGTCGTGCCGCTTGAGCGCATCAAGATCTACAACAAGGTCGGGCTCGCCTACGGCTTCGTCACGGACACGTCCTACATCGTCGATGTCGAGACCAAGCGCAGCTTCTTCCTCGCCGCGACCATCTACGTGAACGCAAACGGCGTGCTCAACGATGGGCTGTACGAGTACGACGACGTGGCCTTCCCGTTCTTCGCCAACCTGGGTGAAGTCGTCGCGCGCGAACTGTGGGCGACGCCTGTGTCTGCCCCAGAGCGTTCGAAATGAAGCCGGGGCTCGCATTTGCGTTGCTGCTGGCGGCGGCGACTGTCATCGGGCTCGCGCTGTGGCTGTCGAAACCTTCCGGCGCGGACGCGCAGGCGTCGCAGCCACACGAGTCCGAGGTGCGGTTCGAAGTTCACCGCGCCTTCGAAGCTGCGACGCCGCTCGACGCGCCAACCGCTCAGCCGGGCGCAGCCGCGGATGATCGCGAGCCACGCGCAACAGGTCCCTTCGTGCCGTCGAGCGGGCCCGTCGGATCGCTGTGCGTGCAAGCAGTCTGGAAGTCGAACGGCGAGCCTGCAGCCAACGTGGGTATCCAGCTCTTGCGCAGGAACCGTCCGGTTGTGCTGTTGGACGCAGACTCCTTCACCGACGCCGGCGGAACAGCCCTGTTCGCCGACCTGGAATGCGTCGAGGTGCTGGTCCGCAGCAACCGTGGCGCGCAGACCACGGCCCGCATCGCGCGGGACAAGCGCACCGTCGTCCGACTTGAAATCGAGGGTGCATACCACGTGGCGGGCCGGGTCACCACACGCAACGGACAAGGCGCGCCGCACGCGAAGATCTGGATCCGCGCCGATGACGACTGGATCTTCCTCGCCGAGTGTGACTCCGCTGGTGACTACAACGTCGCCGGCGTGCCATGGGGCTCGAGATTGATCGCCACCGGCAACGGCTTCGCTCCGTCGCACTCAACCTCGGTCCCAAATCGGGTGGGCAGTGCGCAACATGAGGACTTCGTGTTGGGCGGCGAAGCCCCCAGCGTTCGAGTTCAAGTGCTCGATGCACACGGCGCGCCCGTGCCGCGCGCTGTCGCCACGCTGGAGTCCGGTCCGAGGGATTCGCCGGAAGCGAGTGTGCGCTGGACCAAGGTCTGCGATGAACAGGGGCGCCTCGCATACAACGGCGTATCGCCGGGCGACGTCTTCGTGACCGTGCAAGCAGAGGGCTTCGCTCCAGTTCGCTCGTTTTGGTACGTGACGTCGGCGTGTGACCTGGACCACAGCGTCCGCCTGGAGCGCGCTGCAACGGTTGTCGGCGAAGTTCGCCTCGACGGCCGCCCGGTCGCGCACGCCACGGTGCTCGTCGCGCTCGACGACGGCCGCCCGATTGCCTGCATGCTGAAAACGAACGCAGACGGTGGTGTTCGCGTCGACGGGCTCAGCGCAGGCCGTTATCGGGTCCTCGCCGTCACCTCGCCAACTCCGCCGCCAGACGCTGAGCCATCGCTCGCGCCGTCCACGGCGAGCGACACTCTCGAGGCGGAACTCGCCGCTGGACAGACGCTGTCTTGGCGCGCAGAACTTCGCCGCTGGAACTGAGGCGCAGGCGCAGTGTCGGAGCCGACGGGCCGTGGTTCACTTCGAGGGCGTCCTGCGTCCGTCGCGTGGCCGCGGCCAGCGCGCTAGGTTGGTGCAGGAGAATTCGTGGGGAGAAGGGGCAGATTGAGCGCAGCGGTCGTGCTGCTCGCGTCGTTGCTCGTCGCGCTGCTGCTTTGGCTGTCGAGAGAGCCATCTGCAAACTCAGTCGCGCCGACCGCGAGCGAACACAGCGATGCGAACGGCGAGCAACGCGCAATCGAGCTGGGGAAGCCGCTCGATCATCTCCAGGGCAGCACGCCGAGCGCAACGGCGGAACGACAGCCGCTCGGCAGCGCGGCGGCGCAGACGCTGCCAGGCCCAACCGGTTCGCTGCGTGTTCGCGTCGTCGCCGACGACGATGGTCAGCCGCTCGAGGGCGTCCTTGTCCGTGTGCATCGATGGGGTCCGGGGACCTTCTCCGACGATGCAGCGGCTCGAAGCGATGCGCAGGGCGTCGCGTTGTTCACGCGTTTGCGCGCAGGCCCGCTTGCGGTGGCGGCGGACCAAGGCAGGTTCGACATCTACCGTCCTCCCTCCGCCGTGGTAGCGGGCGAGTGCGCCGACCATGAACTCCGCGTCTCCCGCGGCGTCGCCGTGCACGGCAGCGTCAGGCGCGATGAACAGCCCGTAGCGCACGCCGAGGTGTGGATCATGTCCGACTGGGCGATGCACCTCGCGACGCGCTGCGACGACGCAGGTCGCTTCAACCTCGAGCGCGTCGCTCCCGGATCGCGTTTGCTCGCATTTGCGCAGGGTTACGGTGGAGATGCCGAGCTGGACGTCCGTCACACGATCGGTGGTCCATCGGTCGTGGAGCTGGAACTCGACGAACGCGTTCGCCCCCTCGTCGGTCGTGTACTTGCGCCCGACGGTCATGACGCGCCGCACGCCCGGGTGCGCGTCGGCGTTCTCGTCGCGGACGCCAACCTGCCGGAGCCGGATCCCAGGTGGATGCCGCTCGATGTGCGCTGCGATGAATTGGGCCGCTTCAAGGTCGACGTTGCGCCTGCCGGGTTCGCGCTGCGCGTGCTTGCGCAGTCCGATCTAGGAGCTCCCACCATCGTCGAAGTCGAGGTCAACTCTCCGCCCAACGACGAACTGGTTGTGCGCCTGGCCCCGGGCGCGGAGCTCCGCGGCGTGCTCACGTTCAACGGCCAACCCGCGGCCGACGCGTTGGCCATCGTGGTCGTCGACGACTTCGCGCCTGGGTATCCAGACGATGAGTGGTTCACCGCGATCAGCGACGCATCCGGACGCTACTCCATCCGCGGACTGCCCGCCGGAGCGCATATGGTCGGCGCAATGATGCCTCTTGCAACCGACGACCCGTGGGCGTGGGCGAAGGTGAAGACGGACAAGCATGTGGCCCAGGCGCGAGAGCAACTCGAATTCCCGGCCGGTGCGACCGTCGATTGGAATGCGACTTTGGAGCGCAAGCAATGATGCTGCGAGCCCGCTCTTATCTCACTCGCGCCCGTCACTTGAAGAGTGACGAGCGCGCATGTGCTGCGCTTGCAACCTCCGTGGAGAACCGTTCATGAAGCAGCGTGATTTGGGCGTCGTCGTCGGGCTGGCCACGGTGCTTGTGGGTCTGCTCGCGTGGCTGTGGCTGGCGACGTCGCGTGAATCTGCCGCACCTGCAGCGGATGTCGAGCGTCCGCAAGTGGCTTCGCCCTCCGTCGAACCAACGCGCGCGGCGACATCGGTCGACGCGCCTACGGACACCGACCCGAGCGCGGCGCCGGAGCGCGAGGCGCGTGGAGTCGCCGCCAACGCGCCGCAGAAGGGGCCGACGGGCTCGTTGGTGGTGCGCGCGGTTTGGAGTTCGAGCGGAAAGCCGGCGGTGAACGTGGGAGTGCGATTGCAGCCCGAGAGCGGACCATGGCAACTGGTTGCCGCGCAGGCGAGGACGGACGCTGCGGGGATCGCTCGTTTCGCCGCGATCGACGCCGTGCGCATGCGGGTGCTTGGAGACCGGGGCGGGGAAGTGCGCGCAAACGTCGCTCCCAAGACCACGACGGAGGTGGAGCTCGTGCTGGCATCCGGAGTGACCGTGAGCGGCCGCGTGACCGATCCCAGTGGACGAGGAGTGTCCAACGCGCAGATCTGGATCGGGGGCGACGACCGCTGGGTGGCGTTGGCTGAGTGCGACTCATCTGGCCGCTATCGCGTAGAAGACGTCCCGGCGGCGGCCCTTTTGATCGCCACGGCTCGCGAGTGGGCGCCGTCGAACACGTTCGAGATCCCCAAGTCACCCGTCGACGACGCCCAGCACGATTTCACGCTGGGCGGCCCGGGCGCGAGCGTGGTCGGTCAGGTTCTCGAAGGCGACGACCGTCCGCTCGCCGGCGCGTTCGTCGTCTTCGAGTTCAAGGGCTTGGTCGGCTTGAACGCCACGACCGACGACGAAGGCCGCTTCGTCCACCACGGCGCGCCGCCCGGCGCCGCGCGGCTGCGGGTGTTCTCACTGAACTTCGCGCCCGCTTCCGCCAGCATCGACGTGGCGCTCGAGCGGCGCAACGAACACATCGTGCGCCTCGAACCCGGCGCCGAATTGAGCGGCGTGGTCACGCTCGATGGCGCGCCCGTCGAGGACGCCCGCGTCGTGATCCCTGAACCCCATCCGTCCTACGAGCTTTGGGGCGCCGCGCGCACGGACGCCCAGGGGCGCTACCGGATCTCCGGCCTGCCGCCCGGGTTGCAGCACGTCCGCGCGATGCTGCGGAACGAATCGAATGCGGGGCCCGGACCGTTGCAGCGCGACCCAGCTGTTCGTGAACAAGTGGAACTCATCGCCGGCCGCACGGTGATCTGGAACGCGGAGTTGAAGCGCAACGAGTAGCGCAAAGCTCGCTCAGCACTCCACGCCGATCAGCAGTCGATCGAAGCTGCCTGCATCCGTTCCGCGATGCGCGAATCCACGACCGCCAAACATCGGAGGCTCGAGCGTCGCACGACTTTGCGCGTGGGGCCGCTGGATTCCCCACACCACGCGTGTTTTCGCATGGCGGTGGTCGACCTCGGTGTCGACCAAGCTCCGCGTCATCGAAGTGCGCAGCAGCTGTTTCGAAAGAACGGCTGCGTAACGACGGCCCGGCACTGGGGTACCCGTCAAACCGACGCCACAAGCGAGATCGCGTGGCGCTGGAACACCCATGGGAGGAAAGCGCGCTCTGACAGTCGTCGTCTCGGTGCTCGCTTCGTTGGTGTTCGGGCTGCTGTTCTGGCCGTCCAGGAGCGCTGACTCACTTGCGGAGGCGACGGCGGCGACGCCGGACGAACCCACCGACACGAGCGTCGAGCAGCGTGGCGTCGAGCTGGACCACCCAGACGAATCGAACGCGGCGCCTGAAGCGAGCGCGGCGCCAGAGCGCAAGGAACGCGGCGTCACGGCGTACCCGCCGCGAAACGGACCGAAGGGCTCGGTGGTGGTTCGCGCGCTGTGGAAGTCGAACGGTGAGCCAGCGGCGAACGTGCGCGTGTGCCTGGATCGCGGCAGCGGACCATGGTGGTGTCCGGTCGCGCAGTCACGGACAGACGCGACTGGAGTCGTTCGGTTCGCGAACATCGATGCGGTGGCGATGCGCGTGGGTTGCGACCTCGCCGAAGAGGTGGACGTCAACTTGGATCCTGGCGACGTAACAGAGATCGAGTTCCGCGTCGGAGCAGGTACTGCCGTCGCAGGCCGAGTGTTGGATCCCAGCGGGCGAGGAGTCTCCAACGCGTGGATCTGGATCGACGGATACGACGGCTGGACGGCCTTTGCCGAGTGCGACTCCGCAGGCCGCTATCGCATCGATCACGTTTCGCCAGGATCCTCACTGATCGCGACGGCCCCTGAACTGGCGCCATCCGAGGCGACAGAGGTCCCAGACTTCCGGGTCAACGAACTCGAACACGACTTCAAGCTGCGCGGCGCCGCGGCCCGCGTACTCGGCCAGATCCTCGACCGCGACGATCAGCCCGTTCCGGGCGCGGCCGTCACGCTCTGTCTCGACGGCTCCGGCTGCTGGCGCACCACTTCCGACGACGAAGGCCGCTTCGTCCACCACAGCGCCACGCCAGGCGAGGGGTGGCTGAACGTGTGGTCCCCCTACTTCGCGCCGGCCTCGAAGCGAATCGACGTAACGCTCGACAGACGCAACGAGCACATCGTGCGCCTCGAGACCGGCGCGGAGTTGAGCGGCGTGATCGAGCTCGAAGGCGTACCCGTCGAAGGCGCCCGCGTGATGGTCGGCAGTGGCGAGCCGGACTGGAACATCTGGGGCCTCGCGACCACCGACGCGTCGGGCCACTATCGACTCAGTGGCCTTCCGTCGGGTACGTGTCGCGCAACGGCAGGACTTCCGGAGGGTTCTCCGGCGTGGAAGCCGCGGCCGCCGGGCAAGAAGGACCTGAGAGCGCGCGGCGAAGTGGAACTCGTCGCTGGCCGCACCGTGATCTGGAACGCCGAACTCAAGCGCGACGAGTAGCCGCGTTCGCTCAGTGCTTCAGGCCGAGCAGCAGTCGATCGAAGCTGCGCGCGTCCTTGTTGGGCCCCGCGAGGCACGCGAGGTACAGGTCGAGCACGCCGTCGCCGTCGAAGTCGGCGAGTTCGAGCCCGAGTTGCTGCCCGACGATGGTCTCGGGCAAGAACTTGGCGGAAGCGTCGACGAACTTGCCCCCGGTGTTCTCCCACACCGAGAGCGGGCCGAGGTTGGCGCGCACCAGATCGAGGTCGCCGTCGCCGTCGAGGTCCACGAACTTGGCGTCGACGGTGATCTCACTCTCGGCGGGCAGCCACGCGCTGGTCACGTCGCGGAACACGCCCTTGCCGTCGTTGAGGTAGAGCAGGTCCTGCGGCTCGCGGCCTTGCCAGCCAACATGCGAGAAGTACAGGTCGAGCGCGCCGTCGCGGTCGACGTCGCAGGGCGTGACCTTGCGCGCCTCGACGAGCGCGCCGATCCACGGCAAGCGGGTCTGGGTCTCGTCGCGAAAGCGCGCCTTGCCGTCGTTGATCCACAGCGCGTGACCGCCTTCGAGCGCGAGCACGAGATCGAGGTCGCCGTCGCGGTCGACGTCGCAGAATTCGGCGTCCTGGCCCGTCGCCGCTTCGCGCGGAACACGCTCGCGACTCTCATCCTTGAAGCCGCCCTTGCCGTCGTTGACGAGCAGCAGGTCCTGACCCGAGCCGCACAGCAACAACTCCGGCCGCCCGTCGCCGTTGAGGTCGGCGTGCGCAACCGCGTTGGCCTCGCTGTCGGGCAGCACGTCGAACACGCGCACGAATTTGCCCTCGCCTGTTCCGCGGTAGTACTCGTGCACGTTCTCGCGACCGAGCTTGAGGTCGTCCTCGGAAGCGAACACCAGATCGAGCGTGCCGTCGCCGTCGAAGTCGGCGATCGACACGTCCTCGCTGTCGTGTCCGCTCGGCCCTTGGACCAGCCGCTCTTTTTCGAGCGCCGGCAGCAGCTCGGACGCGTCGACGAACTTCCCGCCGCCTTCGTTGCGCAGGAGCTTGTTGGGCAGGAACTCCTGCGCGATCACCAAGTCGAGATCGCCGTCGCCGTCGAGGTCCGCGGCCTCGACGTCCATGCTGTTGCGCGCGACCGAGTCCTTGGGCGGCAGATTCTCGGCCGTGACGTCGCGCCAGCGCGGGGATCCGTCGGGGCGAAAGGCGGCGATGACGAGCAGAACGAGCAGGGGTTGCTTCATGGGTGTGGTGTGGGCCGCGAAGCGACTCGCTCGGCGCACGGAATCCTCGTGTAAGGACTGCGAACGAAGCGCGGCGCGCGTTCAGTCCGTCGGCCCCGACGTACGCGCGCGAGCGAGCGCCCAGCCGAACACAAACGCGGTGAGCGCGCCGATCGGCGAGAACCACGGCCAGGCCACCGGCGCCTTGTCGCGGAACACGAGCCACGCGGCGAGCCCTACGCCGGCGGCGAGCACCAGCGACTGAACGCCGATGAGCGCTGCGTCGCGCCGCTCTCCGCCTACGACGCGCACCGCGATCCACGCCAGGAACAGCGCTCCGCCGCCGACTAGCGTCACCCACTGCGCCCATTGCGCGTGCCAGGCCACGGAGAAGACCATCAGCACCGAGAGCGGCGCGCTCCACAGGTAGCCGCTGCCGTCGATCCGGCCGCGCCACACGAACGCGAGCGCGAACGCCGCGAGCAACGCGCCCTGCGTGTAGCCGGGCATCGCGAGCGCGAGATCGAGGATGCTCTTGAAGCGCGGGTCGCGCGCGATCACCTCGCACTGCAACGCGATGACGCACAGCAGCACGCCGAACACGACCACCAACGCCTTGGAGAGCTTGAGCGCGCGGCGCTGCTCCGCCGGATCGTCGAGGTTCGCGACGAGCGCACGGCGCGGCAGGTAGAACGCGCTCAGCGTCGTCTGCGAAAGCGCCGCGAGGATCGAATCGAGGCTCGAGATCGCCGCAGCGAACGCGCCGGCCACGATCAGGCCTTTGAGCGGACTGGGCAACACGCCGACGATGAACAGCGGGAAGATGCGGTCGGGCTTTTCCTGGTACAGCTCGAGCGCGCGGCCCGAGAGCGGGTGCTGCTGGTAGTACGCGTAGAGCGCGAGCCCGACGCAGGCCACCGCGACCGCGACGAGCATCGACCCATAACTTGCGACCATGGCTTTCTGCGCATCGCGCACCGAGCCGCAGCAAAACACACGCTGCGCCATGAGCTGGTCGGTGCCGAACACGCCCACGCCGACGATCGTGTTCGCGATCAAGGCGGCCCACAGCGTGTAGGCCACTGTCGGGTCGGCGTTCAGGTCGAAGAAGCGCAGCTTTTCGGCCGCACTCGCGAGTTCGACGACCGTCCCGACTCCGCCGTCGACGTGCGCGACCGCCGTCGCGATCGAAGCGACAATCGCGATCAGGAACACCGCGAAGAGCACCGCGTCGGTCCAGATGACCGTCGTCATTCCTCCGAGCCAGGTCCACGCGACAGCGACCAGTCCGATGGCGCCGACCGACCACACGAGCCCCCGCACGCCCGTCGCCGCCTCGAGTTCTCCGAACGGGCCGGCGAGGATCACTTCGAGCACGACGCCGGTGAGGTACACGCGCGCCGCCTGACCGAGCACGCCGCCGATCGAGAACAGCACCGTCGCGACGCTGCGCACGCCGGGGCCGAGCATGTTGCCCATGTAGTCGTACGGGCTGTAGATCTCGCGCTCGAAGTAGCGCGGGATGAGCACGAGCGCGACGATCCAGCGCGCCAGGAATAGCCCGATGATCCCCAGCTGCAGGTAGGTGAGATTCCCGCCGGGGTTGAACACCGTCGCCGGCAAGCTGATCAGCGTCACCGCGCTGATCTCGGTGGCGATGATCGACGCGGCGACCGCGTACCAGGGCAGCTTGCGGCCGCCGAGGAAGAAGTCGCGGATGGTCGCGGGCTTGCCGGCCGTGCGGCTGCCGATCCAGTGCGTCAGCGCAAACAGACCGACGACGACGAGCCAGTCGAGGAGCCCGAAACTCCCGCCGAGCGGGGTCGCACGAGAGAGAACGACGTCATCCAAGAGTTTGGGCCTCGTACAGAGCCAACGCCGCCGCGCCGATGGCCGGCGCCGCGCTCAAGGTCGAGATGCGCGTGTCCCAGCGCACGCCTTCCATGCGGCGCTTGCGCAGCAGACCGGCCGCGAAGTCGCGGTACTCGCGCTCGAACCACGGGCGTGTGCGCTCGTCGGCGAGCAGCTTGCCAAGGCGCAATCCTACGACTACACGCGAGAGCTCGTGGGGGCCGGGCCATTCGTGATCCTGCGGTCCGCGCGCGCGCAGCGCAACGACGCGTTCGACAACCAGCGTCGCCAGACACCGTCCGACGAACGCGAAGTGGCGCTGCACGGACTCGTCGCGTTCGACGAGTTCTTCGGGAAAGCGCGCATTGCCGTCGTGCTGCGAGCGGAACCACTCGTTGATGCCGCGCGCCGACAGGACATCGTCGTAGCTGCGATTCTCGAAGGGTTCACGCAGGCGCCAGGCTCGAGGAAACCAGCTCTCGATGTGCTCGGGCGAAGGCAGATCGCCGCGCAGTTTGAGCGCTTCCGCGAGCCCCGTTCCGCCGCCGAGGTAGTACGCACACTCCGCGCCGCGCAATGCGCCTTCGGCCGCGTACTCTTCCCCCACGCCCGCGCAGGCGCCGTCGCTCAGCAAACGCCAGCTCGGCGCCGCAAATTCGAGCCCTTCGCCCATCAAGAGAACGAGCAGCACGAGGAGGAAATCCTCGCTGCGCGGACCGTGGCGCGCGAACGCGATTCCGAGCCCGTCCGCGGTCTTGAGACCAGGCATCGCCACACCGACGATCACGCGCGTGGCGCCGTGCGCTCGCGCGACATCGAGCACGCACTGCGCGGTCGTCTCGATGCGCTTCAAGGCTTGGTCCTGCTCGTGCGCGTCAGGCGGGCCAAGTTCGGCTGCGCTGGTGACGCCGCGCTGCGCCGGCGTGAGGAACCCCGGCGTGACGGGCCAGTCGCGCGCACTCCGCGCGCCGCGCGCACACAGGACGAACTCACCGTCGCGCCGTTCTTGTTCGATCGCGAGGGCCCGCACTCCGCTGGCGCCGCCGTCAACGCCGATCAAAAGTGTCGAGCGCGGCAGTTCGGGCAGGGAGCGGGTCACTCGCGAGGCAGAGTGCCGCGGCGCTGCGCAGCGCGCAACCCGTGAGAACTCACGACAGACGCGCGAACTTGCGCTTGCCGAACTGGATGACGAGCGGCGCCGACGGTTTGGCGATCGCCTGCTTGGGGTCGCTGACCACCTGCCCGTCGAGCTTCACGCCGCCCTGCTCGATCGTGCGGCGCGCTTCGGCGGAACTCGGAGCGAGCCCGATCTCGCGCAGCAGCACCATCAGCGGCACCGGCGCGTCGCCCCAGGCGTACGCGACGTCGGGGATGTCGGTGGGCGCCTGTTTGTCGCGGAACTGGCGATCGAACGCGTCTTTCGCGCGCCCCGCAGCCGCCGAGCCGTGGAAATGCGCCGCGATTTCGACGCCGAGGCGCGCCTTGGCTTCGCGCGGATGGCCGGCGAGCACCTGCGCGATCTCTCCGTCCTCCAGACGCGTGAGCAGGCGGAACCAGTCGCCCATCACTTCGTCGGGCACGCTCATGACCTTGCCGAACATCTCTTCGGCGCTGTCGTTGAACAGGATCGCGTTGCCGTAGCTCTTGCTCATCTTGCGGCCGTCGAGGCCGTTGATGAGCGGATAGGTCATGCAGATCTGCGGCGCCTGGCCTTCGCTCTCCTGCAGGTCGCGGCCGCGCAGCAGATTGAACAGCTGGTCGGTGCCGCCGATCTCGACGTCGCTCTTGATCATCACGCTGTCCCAGCCCTGCATGAGCGGGTACAGGAACTCGTGCACGCCGATCGGCTCGTTCGCCGCCATGCGCTTCTCGAAGGTGTCGCGCTCGAGCATGCGCGCGACGGTCGCCTTGCCCGCCAGGCGCAGCACATCCTCGAAGCGCATCTGGTCGAACCACTCGGAGTTGCGGTGCACTTCGGTGCGCGCCATGTCGAGCACACGACCGGCTTGCTCGGTGTACGTGACGAGGTTCTTCTCGACGTCGTCGCGCGAGAGCTGCGGTCGCAGCTTGTTGCGGCCCGACGGGTCGCCGACCATCGCCGTCGAGTCGCCGACGATCAGCACGATCGTGTGGCCGGCCTCCTGCAGCGCGCGCAGTCGGAAGAGCTGCACCGCGTGTCCGACGTGCAGGTCGGGCGAGCTGGGGTCCATGCCGAACTTGACGCGCAGCGGGCGGCGCGCGCTCGCCAGACGTTCGCGCAGCTCGCGGGCTTCGATCACGTCGACGGCGTTGCGCCGGAAAGCATCGAACGAGTTCATCGCCCGTCCACGTTAGCTTCGCCGGCGCCCGAACGCGCACCCGAAGCGGCTTGGGGCAACCCGAGCGGTTCGTCCACGCTCGGCGCGGCGCGGCGGGCGGCGCGTTCCACGAGCCAGGCGCGCAGCGCGACGCCGTCGGGCTCGAAGCTGTCGCCCAGCCGCTCTCCCGAGAGCCAGCGCAACACCGGCGCAGCGCGGGCGATCTCGAGCAACGGACGATCGAGCAACGCAGGGGTTAGTACGTCGAGCGCTTCGGCGCGTCGTTCGGGCGCCACGCGCACGGTGCGCTCGAGCAGGCCGGCCATCGACGGCGCGCCGCGGCGCACGTAGTCGGCCAGTTCCTGCGGCGTGATCGCGCCGGGCGGGAAGCGCGGATCGACGAGCACCCAGTCGTTGGAGAGCGCTTGGACCTCCTGCGCCGGAATCTCGAATCCGTTGATGCGCGCCACCGTGCCGGCGGGCGTCAGCTTCCAGGTGCTGCGCACCGCAACGCAGCCGCGGGTGGCCGCGGGGAATTCACCGAGCGGCACACGCACCTCACGGCCGGGTTCGAGCACCAATCGATCGAGCGCGTCGACCGTCAGCCGCTGCGCCGTGCGTTGTTCGGCGCCCTGGGTTGTGAGCGCAGTCGCCAAACCGTCGAGGGAAGCTCCCGAGCACTCGAGGACGACCGCCGCGGCGCCGTCGTTGCGCCCCACGAGTTCGACGCGCGCACGCTCCGCGCCCGGAACGGTGCGGGCGCGCAGCTCCAGCCGCACGAAACGCAGGAGCTCGCGACCGACGAGCACGGCGTCGAGGCGCTCGAGCGTCGCGAGCGCGGCGCCGGCAGGACGTCGAGCGCGCGCGTAGGCCAAGATGGCGCGGGCGAGTTCGTCGTCGCCGGCGGCCAGGGCCTCGTTGGCGGCGAGCAGCGAGGGCTCGAACGGCTCGAGTTCGAGCGCACCGATGCGCCGCTCGAGCGCTGCAGCTCGCCCAGTCTGGTCGGCGCGTGGCGCGAGGAGCGCGAAGGCTGCGCGCGCGCCGGCGGCGTCCCCAGCCTCGATCAAGGCCTCGACGTTCTCGGCCTGGGCGGCCTGCTGCGCGGTCCACTCGCCGCTCGTCGCGCTCACGCAGGCCCCCAGCACGAGCGCGGCGACCGCGCACAGCGCTGCCGATCCTCTGACGCGCTGACGGCGGGCTCGGAGCATGGCGAGTGCGCAGTCTACCCCGGCCCCGTCGCTGGCAACCGGAGCGAGCGCGGCGGCCCGGATGGAGCGCGAGCCCGCCGCCTGCTTGGATGCAGGCGGCGGGCTCGCTGTTCTCGGCGCCGCGGCAAGCTCTCGAGCGAGCCTTCCGCGACGCGCAGTCACTCGAAGGGTTTAGGCGCTCGCGCCCTCGCCAGCTTCCTGCTTGGGCTTGTCCTTGTCCTTGTGGATCTGATCGAGGATCGACTTGTTCTCCTCGTAGTCAGCGTGCACGAACGAGAGGCCGATCTTGCGGTCTTCGGTGTCGACGCGGATCACGCGCACTTCGATCTTCATGCCCGGACGCACGACGTCCTCGGGGCTTTGGATCTTGTGGTCGCTGAGCTCGCTGATGTGCAGCAGGCCTTCCAGGTCGTCCTCGAGCTTCACGAACGCGCCGAAGTTGGTGATCTTCGTCACGACGCCCGTGAGCAGATCCCCCACGTGGTAGTTGTTGGGGATGTGATCCATCCAGGGATCGTTCTCGAGCTGCTTGGAGCCGAGCGCGATGCGCTTCTTCTGCGTGTCGACGCTGAGCACGACGCAGCGCAGCTTGTCGCCCTTCTTCACCATCTCGGACGGATGCGTGATCTTCTTGGTCCACGACATGTCGGACACGTGGAGCAAGCCGTCGATGCCTTCTTCGATCTCGACGAACGCGCCGTACGAGGTGAGGTTGCGCACCGTGCCCTCGATGACCGTGCCGAGCGGGTAGTGCTGCTCGACGAGGTCCCAGGGATTGGTCTCGGCCTGCTTCATGCCGAGCGAGATCTCCTGCTTCTCCTTGTTGTACTCGAGCACCACGACTTCCACCTTGTCGCCGCTCTTGACGAGCTCGCTGGGGTGGTTGACGCGGCGCGTCCAGCTCATCTCGGAGATGTGCACCAGACCTTCGACACCGTCTTCGAGCTTCACGAAGGCGCCGTAGCTCATGATGTTGACGACTTCGCCAACGTGCTTCGACGCGACCGGGTAGCGGGCTTCGATGCCCTCCCAGGGGCTGGCCTGCTTCTGCTTGAGGCCCAGCGCGATGCGCTCGCGCTCGGTGTCGACGCGCAGCACCTTGACCTCGAGCTCCTGGTCGAGCTGGAGCATTTCGCTGGGGTGGTTGATGCGACCCCAAGTCATGTCGGTGATGTGCAGCAGACCGTCGATGCCGCCCAGGTCCACGAACACGCCGAAGTCGGCGATGTTCTTGACCACGCCCTTGCGGATCTGGCCTTCCTGGATGTCGCTGAGCAGGAATTCCTTCTGCTTCTGGCGCTCTTCTTCCAAGAGCTTGCGGCGCGAGATGACGATGTTCATCCGCTCCTGGTCGATCTTGATGATGCGCGCGCGGACCGGCTCACCGATGAAGTCGGAGATGTCGTGCGTGCGGCGCAGGTTGACCTGGCTGGCCGGCAGGAACACGTTGACGCCTTCGACGTCGACGAGCAGGCCGCCCTTGATCTTGCGCGTGCAGACGCCCTGGATGTCGTCGCCTTCCTTGTACTTCTGGCTGACGCGTTCCCACGAGCGCAGGCGATCGGCGCGGCGCTTGGAGATGATCGCGGTGTCGTGCTCGTCGAGTCCGTCGTAGAAGACTTCGTACGTCTGGCCCTTGACGGGCAGCGTGTCGCCGAATTCAGCGACCGCGATCGAACCTTCGGACTTGCCTCCGATGTCCATCACGACCATGCCGGTGCGCTCGTCGACCGAGTCGACGATGGCGTTGACGATCTGTCCGGGCGCGATGTCGCGCACCGAGGAATTGAGGGCGTCGGCGAGTTCGGCGTCGCTGATGATCCCGACGGCGGCGTTGACTTGCGCGTCGAGTACAGCGGGGTCCAGGTCGAACTGTTTGACGCGGCGGGAGGCTGTGGCCATGAAAAGGGGTCCGGGGGACGGGTTAGGAAAAGAGGTGAGATGTCCTTACTGCCCGCGCGCACTGTGCACGCGGCCAGGGATGCTGATGTGAGTTGCTGGAAGGCGCCGGCGGCTCACGAACGGCCGTCTCCTACGACGGCGATGATCGCCGCGCGCGCGCGCTCGAGCGCGTCGGGCAAGGCGGAGTCGATCGGCGGGAGCAGCGTGGCGCGCATCTTGGCCGGTCGCGGAAAACCCTTGCCGCGCCCCATGGCCTGGAAGGCGCCGCGGATCGCGCAGGGCACGATCGGGACCTTCGCGAGGCGCGCCGCGACCACGGCGCCCGAGCGAAAGGGCTGCACGCTGCCGTCGGGGGTGCGTGTGCCTTCGGGGAACATCGCGACCACGTCGCCGCGCTCGAGATGCAGGGCGGCTTCGCGCAGGGCCGCGCGGTCGTTGGCCCCGCGCTTGATCAGCACGGCCCCGCAGGTGCGCATCAACCAGGCCAGCGGCCGGGATTGGGCGAGCGTGTCGCGTGCGACGAAGCTGACGTGGCGCGGGACGACGTGGCTGACCAGCGGGATGTCGAGGAACGACTGGTGGTTGGCGACGATCAACACGCCGCCGGTCGGCGGGATGTGTTCGCGGCCCTCGAGGCGCTCGCGGAAGTACAGCGTGTACGCGAGCCGCGTCGACGCCCACGCAGCCAAGTAACCGGGCGTGACGTGGGTGAGGATCTCCGGCTCGGCGCTGCTCGGCCCCTCCCTCTGTTCGGGTCTGGGCTCGGGCTCGCGCACCGGATCGGCGGACGTCATCGCGCACCCTCGCGCGCTTGGCCGGAGACGATCGCGAGCAGTTGCTGCGCCACATCCTCGGCCGACTTGCCGTCGGTGAGGATCTCGTGGGCGTCGCGCGCCTTGACGAGCGGAGAAACTGCGCGGGTCGAGTCCTTGCGGTCGCGTTCTTCGATGTCGGCGCGGATCTGCTCGAGCGCCTGCGGCGTCCCGAGCTCGAGCGCGCGCCGTCGGGCGCGTTCGTGAGAACTGGCGGTGAGAAAGAACTTGTGGTCGGCGCGCGGGAACACGACGGTGGTCGTGTCGCGGCCCTCGGCCACCACGCCGCGCGACGAAGCCGCGATGCGTTGTTGCTGAGCGACGATCAGCTCGCGGACTGCGGCGTGCGCCGAGACCTGGGACACGGCGCGCGTGACCTCGGGACTGCGCAGCGCCGGTTCACCCGGGCGGCCGTCGAGATGGAGCTTGCCCTGCGCGTCGAATTCGAGCTTCAGCGAAGCTGCGACCCGCGCGCAGGCCGCCCCGTCCGCCGGATCGAGCCCGAGCCTGAGCGCCTCCAGGGTCACGGCGCGGTACATCGCGCCGGTATCCAGGAAGGTCAGACCCAGGCGGCTGGCCACCAACTTCGCGACGGTGCTCTTGCCGGCGCCGGCCGGTCCGTCGATGGCGAGGATCATGGGCAAACGTGGGGGGCGAACAGTGTACGGGCCGCCCGCCCGCCATCAAGTCGCAGGGCCCGGCGCCGCGCTCGAGCCCAGCTCGATCCGACCGTTCTTTCCGACCGTGAGCAGGTCGTGCCGCCCCCCGAAGGCGTCGAGGACGATCCAGCGGGCCTGGGCGCCGCCCGGCGCCGCCACCGGTTCGTCGCGCAGTTCGTGGGCGTGGCCGCAGACGACCACGGAGCACTGGGCGGCAGCGGCCCACTGCCCCACCGCTGCGCGCTGCTGCTGCTTTTCCTCGCTCGGCTTGACGGCCAGCGCGTTCACGGAGGCCTTGCGCAGGCGGCGCGCGACGCCCAGCGCCAGCGAGCGCGGCAGGCGCGGCGCGGCCCACAGCAGCGGGCGCGAGCGAAGTACGCGCTTGAGGCGCTGGTAGCCGCTGTCGAGCGTGCAGAACTCGTCGCCGTGCACGAACAGCGTGCGCGCGCCGCCGTCGAGTTCGGCCACGAATCCGTGCGGGTGGACGCGGGCGCCGCTGGCGGCTTCGAAGCGCTGCTCGAGCAGGAAATCGCGGTTGCCGTGCACGATCTCGAGCCGCGTGCCCGAGTCGGCGAGCGCGCGCAGGGCGGCGACCACGCGCTGCGCCGCGGCGAGCTCCAACTGCGCCGGCCCGATCCAGGCGTCGAACAAGTCGCCCAGGATCACCAGGCGCGGGTGGCCGCGCAGGCGCGCCAAGAACTCGAGGAACTCGCGCGACTCGCCGCCGCTGGGGCCGACGTCGAGGTGCAGGTCCGCGATCACGCAGGCGCCGGCCTCGAGGTGGATGCGTGGCAGCTCACTCGTCGCCGTCATGGCCCGGCGTTCTACCACGCGGGCCTGGCGCGAGCGCGCTGGGCCGCGGCTCAGGGCCGGTAGCGGGACAGCACCGCGCCGGTGCGGCCCGAGAGCACCACGACCTCGGCGACGCAGGTGACGAGCTCGAGCACTCCGTCGCCATCGCGGTCGGGGAGCGCGGCGAAACAGGCCGAATACCGCCGCTCGGTGCGCCACAACGGGCGTCCGGCGCAACTGCCGATCAGGCCGAGCGCGACGCCTTCGATGTGTCCCGCCGGGGCGCACAGACTCAGGCCCAGCGCCCCGTCACCTACGCCATCGCCGTCCACGTCGCCGACCCAAGCCACGGGCCAACCGCGGAAACCCGGATCCACGTCCGTAGCCAGGCTGATGGCGCCCGGCGCGAGCACGCGTTCCGCGCGCGCTCGTTCGCAGTGGAGCTCGGTTCCCCAGCTGCGCTCCGCGCAGCCGGCGATGAAGAGCGTGGGCGCTCCGGCGTCGGCGTCCGATGCGAGCGCTACGGCATTCAGCCCCGTCATCGAGGTGCAACCCACGCGCCACGCGAGCCGTCCGTCGCGCCCCGACACCACTCCGACGCCGCCGCCCTCCAACCGCCGCGCCGCATCGTCGAAGCCGTCGCCGTCGAGATCGCCGCAGAGCACTCCGGCAATCCACTCGCGCAAGTCCGGCGCATCCGCAGGCGGCGTGCCGTCGAGAGAACGCACTCCTTCGAGTAGCGCGGAATTCGCACGCAGCGAGCGCACGTAGAAATCACGCTTGCCGTCGCCGTCGTAGTCGCCGCAGCGCGCGCAAAAGACGACTCCCGGCTCGGCGTAGAGCAGCGCACCGTCGACGCCGGAGAGGACGCGCAACTCGCGCCACGAGGTCGCGAATTCCGAGCGTCCGTCGCCGTCGAGGTCGCCGCACATGTGGGTCCAGCCGAGTTGCGGGAGCACCCCGAGTTCGAACTGCGCGAGCCACGCGTCGTCGCGCCCGGAGCGCAGGACTACGCGACACTCCCAACCACCGTCGCTGCGCTCCTCGCCACGCAAGAGCGCGTAGTCACCGCAGCCGTCACGATCGAAGTCGCCGCATGCGCCGAGCGAATACGCGCCGACGGTCGGCTCGCTCGCCTTGGCCTCGCTGGGAACGGGGGCCACGCGCAGCGGCGCTTCGCGCGGAGAGAGCGCACATCCGCCGACGAACACCGCGCAGCTGGCGAGTGCGAACGCGGGCCAGCCGATCCACGCACGGTGCAAGCGGGTTGAATTCACAGTGTGGTCGGCGAGCGACGCGGCGGCCTCGCCGCGAATCCGCTCGGAGCGCGGGCTAGCGCCCCAGCGCCCGCCCGCCACAGCGCCAGCGCTGCGGCGCTCCGGAAACGCCGCTCGCACTCGAGCTCCGCCACTCGCCGTCACTTGCGCGATTCCTCGCGCTGTCGCTCGCGTTCCTCCGGACGCTGCGTGGCCGACCCGCATCAGGGCCGACCACGCAACGCAAGAACATGCGAGTTCGCGCTACGGCGCGACCGTGTAGGCCAGCGCATCCGAAAGCGTGGAGTTGCACGGCGCGGCGAAGCCGCTGTCGCGGCCCCACCACTGCGTGCGCACCACCGCGCCCACCTGCGACAGCAGCGGGTCCGGCGATCCACCGAGAGCCCCCGCCGCGAACGCGTTCATGTCGATCACGAACACGCCGGTGCAGTTCGAGTTCGGCGCGCCAACTCCGCCCGCGCCGCGAACCGGCGAGCGCTGAATCGCGCCGCTCATGCAGCGCCAGCCACACTGGAACGGCACGGCGGTCGAACTCGAGTTGAGCGAGTAGAACAGCAGGCCATTGAGTTGGTTTCCCACGCCGACTCCGCTGATGACGAAGCCGCTGGACTGCGAAGCGCGCGGTTGGCCGCTGGCGCCGATCTGCGGGCTGCAGCCGAGCGAGTTGACCTTCGCGGTGCAGTAGACGTCCCAAGGCTGCTCGACCCGCGCGGCCATGCTGGCGAGGCCCGCTTCGATGCCTACGTAGCGTTGACCAGGCCCGAGCGGCGGCGCGTTCTGCAGTCCGTTGGAGGCGCCCCACACCTGCAACACGCCATCGCTGCGTAGCGCCGCACTGTAGTTGGCGGCCGCAGCGACTTCGACGTAGGTGACGCCGAGCGGCAGGCTCGGCACGTTGCATTGCCCGAAGCTGTTGTTGCCCCAAGCCACAACCGAGCCGTCGCTGCGCCGCGCCAGTGCGTGGTACGTGCCGACCGCGATCTCGACGTAGGTGAGCCCCGGGGGCAGCGCGGGGACGTTGAGTTGTCCGTACGACTGGTTCGGTCCCCACGCGACCACGGCCCCGTCGCTGCGGCGCGCCACGCTGAAGTACGACGCCGCGATCTCGACGTAAGTCACGCCCGGGGGCAGCGCAGGCGCCGGTTGCGCAAGGCTGCTCCAGCCCCACACCGCAAGCGTTCCATTCGAACGTCGCGCGATGCGGTGCAGCGGACCGCAGGCGATCTCCACGAAGTCCGTCCCCGCCGGCGCGCCGAGCGGCGAGCCCCATTCGATCAAGCTGCCATCGCTGCGCAGCGCCAGCGCGCCGGAGTCGCCGATCGCAACCTCGACGTACGTCGTCCCCGGCGCAAGCGCGGGCACGGGCCCCTGCGCCCACGTCGCGCCTCCCCAGGTGACGACGTTGCCATCGCTCAGCAGCAGGGCATTCGCGGGAGCGCCGAACTCGGACGGCACGCCCTTGACGATTTGGAGCACGTCGACGCCCGGCGCAATCGCGGGCGTGCTCGCCTGCGTGAGTCCGTTGCCGCCCCACGCGACCACGCGACCGTCGCTGCGCAGCGCGACGCTGTGCCCGTAGTCGCTCGTCGAGTACGGACCGCCGGCCGAGGCGTCGAGGTACGTCAGTCCGGGCGGCAGCGGCGGAACGTTGCACTGGCCGAAGAAGTTGTTGCCCCACGCGACCACCTGCCCGTCGCTGCGCAACGCGACGGTGTGTTTGGGGCCCGCGTCGATGTCGACGTACGTGACTCCGGGCGGCAACGCCGGAACGTTCAACACGTTCCAGTTCGAGAGCCCCCAAGCGAGCACGCGTCCGTCATCCAGCAGACCGACACTGTGGTAGATGCCGCCGTCGAGCTTGACGAAACTGCGTCCGGGAGGCGGCGCGGGAGGGCTCGCCTGTCCGCCGCTGTTGTTTCCCCACCCGATCGCCACGCCGTCGCTGCGCAGCGCGAGCGCGTGGATCGCACCCGCGCCGACGTGGACGTAGTGCGTGCCAGCCGGCGGCGTCGGCGCCGGTCCGACGCCGTTCGATCCGCCGCCGAGCACCCAGACGACGCCGTTCGCAAAGCGCACCACGCTGAACCCGTTGCCGGCCGCGATCTCCGCGACGTTCGACAGCGGCAAGCCCTGCGTCGGCCCCACATTCGCCGGCCAACCGACGGCCACTCCGTCGCTGCGCAACGCGACGGCGAAGTAGCTGCCGCTGGCGACCGAGACGTAATCGACGCCCGGAGGCAACGCAGGAGCATCCACGAGCGAGTTGAAGGACCCCCAAGTCGCGAACGTGCCGTCGGCGCGCTGCGCCATCTGGTGGTAGCCGCCCGACTCGACTCCGACGAAGGACTCGTCGCTCCAGGACGAGTCGAAACGGTCGGCGCCCCATCCGACCGCCTTGATCTGGGTCTGGGCGTGCGCGCCGCCGGCGAGGAGCATCAAGCCCGATGAGACCAACAACGGCCAACGCCCGATCTCGAACCAACTCGAGCTGCAAACCATGGTGAACCTCTCTCTGGTCGCGCAGCTCCCGCTGCGAAACGCATCGGCATGTGTGGGGGCCAAGGATGCGTTCCGCGCGCCAGCCCGTGCCTTGACGCTACGCGCGAAACGCAGAGGGGGCAAGGCGCCCGCCCGGAGGAACTTCCTTCGCTCGCGGCCCATCGGAGCGCGCCGCGTGGCGCCGCAGCAAGCCCGCGATCGGTCTCGACACCGAGTGACCAGCGCGTCGACCAGGCGCACGCCCGACACCGAGCGGCCGCTCAGCTGTCGTCGCCGTTCGGCTCGCCTTCTTTGCCTTCGAGCAGTCCGAAGTCGCGCATCTTCTCCCACAGCACCTTGCGCGAGATTCCGAGCATCGCAGCGGTTTGCGAGCGGTGGCCGCCGGTCTTTTCGAGCGCGCGCAGCAGGTGCGACTTCTCGAACTCCTTCATCACTTCGCGCAGCGGCCGAACCTCGTCGGAAACCGCGGTCGCGCCGCGCCAACGCGGATCGAGCGGCACGAGATCTTCGAGCACGAGCTCGTTCGCGGCGCCGGAGAGCGCGATCGCGCGCTGCACCGAGTTCTCGAGCTCGCGCACGTTGCCCGGCCAGGGATAACGCTCGAGCACGTTCATGGTCGGAGGCGCGACCACGTACTTCCTGCCCCCGCCGTGGCGCTCGATCATGTGCTGGACGAGCAGCGGCACGTCGCCCGCGCGCTCGCGCAAAGGCGGCAGCGCAATCGGCACCACGTTGATGCGGTAGAACAAGTCCTCGCGGAACTTGCCCTGCTTGACCAGCTCGCGCAGCGCGATCTTGGTCGCTGCGACGACGCGGATGTTGAGCGAGCGGGTGCTCTCGCCGCCCAGGCGCTCGAACTTGCGCTCCTGCAGCACGCGCAGCAGCTTGACCTGCATCGCGAGCGGCATGTCGTCGATGTCGTCGAGGAAGATCGTGCCGCGGTCGGCGAGTTCGAAGCGCCCGCGCTTCTCCTTGCGCGCGTCGGTGAACGCACCCTTCTCGTAGCCGAACAGCTCGGCCTCGAGCAGCGTCTCGGGCAACGCCGCGCACGAGATCGGCACGAACGGACCGTCGGCGCGCGAGGACGCCGCATGCAGGGCGCGCGCGACGCACTCCTTGCCCGAGCCACTCTCACCTTCGATCAGCACCGTCGCTTCGGTCGGCGCGACCGTGCGGATGCGGTTGAACACGCCGCGCATCGCCTCCGAGCTTCCGACGAAGCCCTTGAACGCGGTGTGCGCGCGCAGGCTCTCACGCAACTCGGCGTTCTCGCGCTCGAGGCTCTTGACCCGTCCGTGCGTCGCCACCATCTGCACGATCGATTCGTTGCGGAAGGGCTTCTGCACGTAGTTCGCAGCGCCCATGCGCATCGCCTCGACCGCCTGGTCGATGGTGCCGAAGCCGGTCATGAGGATCACCGGCCGCGCCGGGTCGAGCGCGACCGACCGCGCGAGCACGCTCATGCCGCCTTCACCGGGCATGCGGATGTCCGTGAGCACCACGTCGGGCTGTTCACGCTCGAGCAGCGCGAGCGCGTTGCGCGTGTCCGGCGCATGCAGCACCTCGTGTCCCGCTTCTTCGAGCGCGTCGCGCAACGTCACGACGATGGTGACTTCGTCCTCGGCCAGCAGGATCTTCATCGGTTCGAGGGCCGGGCGCGCTGCGTCGCTCGCCGACTGTTCGCGCCGCTTGTGGTCGGAAAAGCGTTCGTCCTGTGGCTGCAGCGCACGCGCGGGCGCAGCATCGGCGGATGCGCCGGCGAAGGCGCTCGCGCGCCAGTCGAAGGATCGTGCGGCATGGGACATGTCGGCGGGGCGCTAGCCGCCGCCGCCCCGCGGGTCACGCGCCACGACACGATCTCCTCCGGCGCTCGCGCCGTCCTCGAGCGCCGTCTCGGCTGCGCCGACGAGCTGATCGAAGTAGAGCGTGTTCTCATCGGCCATCGTCGCGGCGCCGATCGTGACCCGGATCGGGATCTGCTTGCCGGCGCTCTCGAAGCGCAGCCCGCGCACGCCTTCCACCAGACGCTTGGCGAGCACCTGCGCGCCCGCCGCATCCGTGTGCGGCGCGACCGCCATCAGCCGGTCGTCCGCCAAACGCCCGAGGAAGTCGCAGGTGCGCGTCTCGCCCTTGAGCAGGCGCGCCACTTCGTCGAGCACCGCTTCCTTCGACTCGTATCCGTACAGGTCGCGCAGGCTGCCGAGGCGATCGACGCCGATCACCAGCACCGTGAGCGGGTAGCGGTAGCGCTGCGCGCGGCCGAACTCGGTGCGCATCAGATGCATGATCTGAGCGAGCGAAAACAGTCCCGGGTCGGCGTCGCTGAACTGGGCGGAGCGGAATTCGGACATGGGCGTGTGGAGCGATCCCAGGGGCAGCGCGCGCAGTGTTGGCGGCGTCAGTTCCCGAAGACGTTGCGCAGTCGGTCGAAGAACTCGTCGAGGCTCCAGCCCAGGCGCACGCGCGCCACGAACTGGGCGACGAGCACGAGCAGCAGCGAGACGGAAAGCACGACGAATTGCGAGATCACCATCGCGACCATGCTCTGCGCCGCGCCGCGCAGCTTGCGCGTGGCGCCCCTCGAGCTGGTGGCGAGCGGCGCCATGATTAGGTCGCGCTGCAAGCGCGCCGAGCGTTCCCCCAGGCGTTGATCGTCGAGTCCGCGCACCGTGGCGAGGATGTCGCGCGCCGCGGCGTCGGGGTCGAACTCCGAGCGCATCACCGCGTCCTGCCAGCGCCGCGCGACGGCGCCCTCGGCCAGGCCCTGCTCGACGGCGATCCCCGCCTTCAACCGGCGCCAGAACTGCTCGTCGGCGCCGGCCAGCCCGACGAACGATGCGCCGGCACTCGCTGCACCCGGTGTCGCACCCGGTGTCGTACCGGGCGCCGCAACCGGCGCCGCGGGCAACTCGATCTCCTCGATGCGCGCCGCGAGCAAACCGCCGAACTCGAGCCGCACGCCGCGCCACGTGACCACGTCGCCGCTCGCCAGCG
This sequence comes from Planctomycetota bacterium, assembly GCA_016795325.1. Classification (GTDB taxonomy): domain Bacteria; phylum Planctomycetota; class UBA1135; order UBA1135; genus WYBT01. The sequence goes on along the minus strand of JAEUHY010000012.1, from coordinate 59,268 downwards.
TGCGCTCCTCGAAGCGCGCCCCGCTCGCCGTCGGCGCTTCGCCGAAGCCCACGAAGACGAGCTTGGGCGGCTGATCCCAGACGTGGAGCTGGTCGTTGTCGACGCCGCCGACGGGGACGTCCGCCTTCGCGCCGCCGACGATCGTCAAGCCGCGGCGCAGCGCCACGCGTCGGCGCGCGCCGTCCGGCTCGAGCACGTCCATCCACGGTCCGCTCATGCGGCTATCCATACCGGAAAGGACTGCAGCTTGCACGCGCAGGCAGCCCCTGCGAGGGCGAGATCCTCGCGGCAGCCGCGCGTGGCGAGCACACGGACCGCCTATACTTCCAAGCACTCCGACCGGGCCGCTTTGCGCCCCCACCGCCCACCCGCCTCCAACCCGACCACCTGCTGCCTTGAGACTCGGCCTCCACCAATCCGCGCGCATGGAGCAGCGACTGATCCAGTCGCCGCAGATGATCCAGGCGATGCAGATTCTGCAGCTTCCGGCGATGGAGCTGGAGGAGCGCATCGAGCAGGAGCTGACGGAGAATCCGCTGCTCGAGCGGCTCGAGGCGTCCGCGGAGAACGAACCGCAGCCGACCACGGACGCGTCGGCTCAAGAGGAGCAGGCCCGCCTGGAGTCGATGCTCAGCGAGCTGGAGCGCTACAGCCCCGACCGATCGGAGATGCCGCGCACGCGCTCGAACAACTACGACGAGGAGAGCGACCGCAAGCAGGAGGCGCTGCAGAACACGCCCGACGAGCCGAAGAACCTCGCCGAGTCGCTGATCGAGGAGCTGGCCTTCACCGAGCTGGGCGAACGCGGCCGCGAGATCGCCGAGTTCGTGCTCTATTCACTCGACGAGCGCGGCTACTTGACGATGTCGGTCGAAGACCTGGCGCGCGACTGCGGCGTCGAGAACGCGACCGTCGAGGAAGTGCAGCAGGCGCTGCACGAGTTGCGCCGCCTGATCCACCCCGCGCTCGGCGCCCGCGACCTGCGCGAGTGCTTGCTGCTCCAGCTCGACGCCTACAAGCTCGACGACGAGTTGGTGCGTCAGATCGTCGACCTGCACCTGGACGAGGTCACCGCGAACCGCCTGCCGCGCATCGCCAAACTGACCGGCCGCAGCATCGAGGACGTCAAGGACGCGCTCGAGACGCTCCGCGCGCTCGAGCCTCGTCCAGGCGCGCAGTTCGGCGGCGCGCCTGCGACGGCGATCCTGCCGGACGTCGTGGTCGAGCGCGTCGACGGCAAGTACGAGGTCAAGGTCTCGCGCGACTGGACGCCGCGCCTGACGCTCAACCCGATGTACCGCCAGTACCTGCGCGACGCGCGCAAGGGCGACGGCGTGCAGGAGTGGGTCAAGAAGCGCATCGAATCGGCGCGTTGGTTCATCGACGCGGTCGCGCAGCGTCAGAGCACGCTCAAGCGCATCGCCGAGCGCATCTTCGCGCGCCAGAAGGGCTTCCTCGACGACGGCGTGCGCGCGCTGCAGCCGCTGCGCATGCAGGAGATCGCCGACGAAGTAGGCGTGCACATCTCGACCGTCAGCCGCGCGGTCTCCGGCAAGTACGCGCAGACGCCGCGCGGCTCGTTCGCGCTCAAGTACTTCTTCACCGGCGGCACGCAGCGCGAGGGCGGCGAAGTCGAGAGCCAGACCGCGATCAAACAACGCATCGCCGAGTTGGTGGCCAAAGAGGACCGCGCCAATCCGCTCTCCGATGACCAGCTGGCCGCCCTGCTCGAGCAGACCGAGAAGATCAAGATCGCGCGCCGCACGGTGACCAAGTACCGCAAGGCGCTCTCGATTCCGTCCTCCAGCCAGCGCAAGGTGTTCTGATCGGGCGCGGCCCGTGCCGGCCGCGGCTGCGAAACTCGGGCTCGTCGTCAGCGGTCCGCAGCGCGCTCGCCCGTGCTATCCTCCCCGCCCTTTCGCAGCGCCGAGCCGCGGCGCCGACCTTCCGCTCCCCACGCGCCCGCGCCGTGTTCCAACGCGCCCGACGGGCCACAGCACCATCCCATGGGCGTCAAAGCCACTGAACTTCGCAAAGGCGTCGTCGTCGAGATCGACCGCGACTTGTGGGTCATCACCGACTACATGCACCACACGCCCGGCAACCTCCGGGCGATCATCCACGTCAAGCTGCGCAGCCTGAAGAGCGGGTCGACCAAGGACCTGCGCCTGGGCTCGGGCGACATCCTCGAGGTCGCCTACCTCGACAAGAAGGACTGCGAGTACCTCTACAAGGAATCGAGCGGCGACTTCGTGTTCATGGACACCGAGTCGTACGAGCAGTTCAACGTCAATGCAGAGCTGATCGGCGACAAGATGTCGTACGTGAAGGAGAACACGCGCTGCATCGTGACCTTCCACGGCGCCAATCCGATCGGCTTGGAGTTGCCGGCCGCGGTGGTGCTCGAAGTCATCGAGGCCGACCCGGCCGTGCGCGGCAACACCGCGACCAACGTCAAGAAGGACGCTGTCGTCGAGACCGGGCTCAAGATCAAGGTCCCGATCTTCATCACCAAGGGCGAGAAGGTGAAGATCCGCACCGAGGACGGCGAGTTCCTCGGACGCGTCAACGACTGACGGGAGGCGCTTTCGCCAGCGCTGGCCACCCACATCGGGCGGCGTGCGGACGGGTCGACCGTCCGCGCGCCGCCCGATGTGCAATGCGGCGCCGCGTGCCGCCCGATGTGCAATGCGGCGCCGCGCGCCGCCGGATGTGTGCTGCGGCGCCGCGCGCCGCCCGCGTCGCACGCTGCGCCGCCGGCGCGCGCCTCGCGGCTCACGGTCGCAGGTGCACCTCGACGTCGAGGTTGCGCGGCGTGCCGCGTACGCTGAACACGCGCCGCAGCTCGCACTGCTCGCGCAGGAACGACTCGAGCCGCTCGCGCTCGGGCCGCGGCCAATCCTCGAGATCCTCGCGGTTGAGCACGAGCCACATCGGCCGCTCGCGCGTGGACCAGTAGCTCAACTCGTCGACGTCGTAGTGCGTCAGCGGGACCAGTGCGGCGTACTCCCGCACGCGCCACTGCGACGGATCGAGGTAGTAACTCCCCGTCGGCGCCGCCATCCCGAACACGATGTCCTCCGCGCCGCGCGCGCGCGCGACGTGCTGGTAAGCGTCGCGCCAGCGCGGTCGGTCGCCGTGCCGCACCGTCAGGTACGCGCCGACATCCACCGCCGCCCACAGCAGTGCGCACGCTCCGAGCGCGCGCGCCCGCCAGCGCGGTTCGCGTTCGTCGTCGAGCGCGGGCGCGGCCAGCGCGGCGATCCAGGGCGCGAGCACGAACACGTACTGCGCGGAGACCTTCACGACCGACGCGGCGGCGAGCGGCGCGAGGACTCCGAGCAGCGCCACGCCGAGCACGAGCGTGCGAGCGCCGTCGCGTGAACGCAGCCCGCCCCAGGCGCCGACGAGCGCGGCAAGTCCGACGGGCGCCCCGATGTAGAAGCCGCTCGAGAGCACGAAGTGGGCGACGCTCGAACCCGACTTGCGCCAGGAGTAGTCGCCCCACACCTCGTGGAACCAGTCGTTGAGGCCCCACGCCCCCACGGCCGCGAGCGCGAGTGCGATCCACACGCTCGGCGCCCACTCGGGCGCGCCGCAGCGCCGACGGACGAGCGGAGCGGCGAACAGCAGCGCCGCCGGGACCAATCCGCCGGTCGGGTGCGCGAGCGCGGCGGCGCCCGCGACGAGGAGCCCGGCTACGAACCAGATCGGCCGCGCCTGCACCAAGGCGCGGATGCACACGCCGGCGCCGAGCAACGCGAGCAGGAGCATCAGCGTGTAGCCGCGCGCGCTCTGGCTCCAGAACCAGTGCCAACTCGAGGCGCCGAGCAGCGCCGCGGCGATCCACGACTGGCGCGCTCCGAGGAGCGGCCGAAAGGCCCACGCCGTGAGCGGCACGCTGGCGGCGCCGAACAACGCCGCTGGGAGGCGCAGCAGCGTTTCGTCGACGGGCAGCCCCGTGAACTCGAGCCAGGCGCGCAGCACGGCAAGCGCCAGCGGAAAGTTGGTCAGGCGCTCCAGTCGCAGCGCGAACGCGTCGTGCAGACTGAAGGCCTCGTCGATCCACAGTCCGTAGCGGCCCAGCCCGACGAGCCGCGCGAGCGCCAAGGCGAGCGCCAGGGCCATGATCCAGCGTGTGGGGATCGTCCACGGCGCACGGATGGGACGCCGCGCGGCGCGCGGAGACGAAGCCTGGGCGCTCACTCCAGGAGCCTTTCAAAGCCCGCCGAGGAAGGCAACACTGTCCTGCGCCCCAGGCCCCGCTCATGCACCGCCGCTTGCCCCTCGAACGAACCACCGCCCTCGTGCTCGCCGCGCTCTCGAGCGCCTGCATCGAGATCCAACGCACGCCCGGCGTGTTGTTCGCGACCAATCCGCCCGGCGCGCGGGTGATCGTCGACGGCGTCGACTCGGGCTTCGTCACGCCCTGCAACATCGACCTGCCGCGCGAGTCGCAGGACGTCGACATGGTGCTCGAGGGCTACAAGCCGGTGAGCGTCGCCATCGAGCCCGGCGGCCAGACCACGCTCGTGTTCTGGGACGAAGCCTGGGTGTATCCCAACACTTGGCGTTTTCCCTTGTGGCTCAACGCCCGCGACGGCTTCCTGCCGGTGAAGGTCGAGCGCAGCTACTCGCCGGCGCGCATCTACGCGCCGCTGCAGTTGGCGGACGTGGTCGACACGCGCCGCCGCGGCGGCGGGCGCAAGCCGTGAGCCGACCGGCGCTGCTGATCGACCGAGATGGCACGCTGATCCGCGAGCACGACGAACCGCCGCGAAGCGCCGGCGAGGTGGAGCTGCTCGCGGGCGGCGCGGCGGCGCTGGCGCGCGCTCGAGCGCGCGGCTTCGCGCTCGTGATGATCACGAACCAAAGCGCCTTCGCGCGCGGCTGGTTGCGCTTCGAAGAGTTCGCGGCCGTGCAGCGCACGATCGACGCGCAGCTCGCCGTCGCCGGGGCGCGCCTCGACGCCGTGTACTTCTGCCCGCACCACCCGCTCGAAGGCGAGCCGCCGTACCGGCGCGAGTGCGAGTGCCGCAAGCCGGGCTCGGCGCTCGTGCTCGCGGCGCAGCGGGAACTCGAACTCGACCTGGCGCGCAGTTGGATGATCGGCGACGCGCGTCGCGACCTCGCGGCCGGCGCCGCAGCCGGTGTGCGCGGCATCCTCGTCGCCACCGGCAAGGGCGCGCGCGAAGCGGAGAAGCTCACGGCGCTCGAGCGCTCTCGAACGCACTTCGCGGCCGACCTCGCGCAGGCGGTCGAATTCGCGCTCGGCGCGTGACGCGCTGGCGCCGAGGTCAGGGCAGGTAGCGCGCCAATTCGCTCGAGAGCGCCATCGAAACGCTCAGCGGCAAACGCGCCCAACCGTCGCGCAACCACTTGGTCTTGGGGTTCGACGGATTGAGCGACGGAAGCCCGCGGTCGCGCACGAGGTGAAAGCGGTACTCGAGGTCACGCGCCGTGAAGCCCTGGTGCTCCTTGAACTGGAACGCGCCCGAATCCTTGCGGCTGCGGCCGAAGTCGAAGCGTTTGAGCCCCTGCTCCACGCTCCACTCCTGCAGCGCCATGTACATGAAGTTGCTCGCGCTGAAGTTGCGGTCGGCGCCGTCGGCCGCACCCGAGTAGTACGCCATCAACTCGCCGCGCCAAACGAAGCTCATCACCGCGGCAACGACCTCGCTGCCTTTGTGGACCGCGTGGATGCGCACGCCCTCGCCGAACTCCTTGCGCAGCGTCCAGAAGAACGCGTGCGGCAATCCAGGCGAACCGAGCGAGCGCTTGTTGCGGTGGAACAAGCGGTAGAAGTCCTCGAAGTACCACAGGCCTTCGGTGAGCGTCAGGCCGTGTTTGTCGCGCGCCTTGCGGGCCTCCGCGCGCGATTTCTTGGGCATGCGCGCGAGCACGTCCTCGGGCTTGGCGGGCAAATCGGAGATGAACGTCGCGTACAGGTTCGACGGCGTGAGCTCGACGGGCGGCGCGCTGAGGCAGCGCAACTCGAGCCGACTCGCGCGCTCGCGCTCGGCCTGCGCCATGGCCGCGCGCACAAGCGCTTCCTCGATCGACGCGTCATCGCCGACGGGCCCGCCGTACACCGCATACGGCATCGAAATGAGCGCGTTGCCGGTGATCAACGAGTGCGCGCGCATCAGCGGCAGCACGCCGACGATGCGCCCGTCGCGCCGCGCGATGAGGTCGGCGGGTTGATGGCACAGCACACGTTCGACCACGCGCCGCCAGCCCGAGAGATGGAAGAACGTCGCGCGTGGATGGGCGTTGACGAACGCGTCGCGTTCGGCGTCGTCCGCCGGAGCGGAGGCGCCGATCTGCGCGGGCGCAGCGGAAGCGAGCACGGCGGATTCGCTCATCGAATGCGTCAGCTCCGCTCCCCGTCGCCAGCGTCGTCGTCCCAGGCGCGCTCGATGCGGTACTCGCGCAGGTTGCGCGCCTGCGTGTAGACGATGATCTCACCGACCAGGCCAAAACCGATGACCTGCACGCCGAGCACGAACAACATCAGCGCGAGGAGGAACAGCGGCCGATTCTGCAGTTGGCCGTTGAGGAACAGCTTCTGGTAGATGACGCCGGCCAGTAGCCCGCCGCCGAACACCGTCAGCACCAGCCCCACGGAGCCGAAGAAGCGCAGCGGCTTGAGCGTGAAGCGCGTCAAGAACACGACCCCGACCACGTCGAGGAAGCGGCGGATGTACACGCCGACGCCGAAGAAGCCGGCCTTGCCCCACTCCTTGAGGTGGCGCACTTGGGTTTCCACGACGCGGAAGCCCTGGCGCTGCGCGATGAGCGGCAGGAAGCGGTACATGTCGCCGTAGACCGTCACGTCGGCCAGCACCTCGCGCTTGAACACGCGCAGGTAGCAGTTGAGGTCGTGGAACTGGCCGCCGTTGATCTTGCGCATCAACCAGTTGAAGCTCGCCGACTGCAAGCGGTTGAGCCACGGATCGACGCGCGGACTGCGCCAGGGCACGACCATGTCGGCGCCGCTCTCGATCTGCTCGAGCATGCGGCGCACTTCGACCGGATCGATCTGCACGTACTGCGGCGAGGTGACGATCACCCGGCCGCCGGAGATTTCCGCGCCCGCGGAAAGGCACACGGATTCGCCGAAGGGCTTCTCGAAGGCGATGGTGAGGATTCGATCGCCCAAGCGCGCGCGCAGTTCTTCGGCCTTGCGCCACGCGTCGCCGCGCACGCCGTCGAAAACGAGCGCGAACTCCCAGTCCTTGCCCATGCGGGTGAACTGCTCGGACAGGCTCGCCACGACCTGGTCGAGCTCAGCGTGCGGCGACGTGACCGGCAGCACGACCGTGATGTCGCGCGGACGCGGCGCGGGCGGTGTGCGGTTGGTGGTGGGAGCTGACACAGATGCAGATCTCTAGCGGCGGTTGACGAGCGAGTCGGTGACGCTGCGGCGGTGGAAACCACTGGCGATCACGACCAGTTCCGAGAGCAGCCCCAGCAGCACGAAGTGGGCTGCGGGCAGCAGGAACAGCATGAACGTGGTGAAGGCGAACTGCGGCCACTCGGTGATGACGTCGAACTTCTCGAAATCGAACACGCCGACGAACAGCACTGCGAGCGCGAGCGCCGCGAAGGGCAGCGAGAAGAGACCGAAGTAGTGCAAGGGCCGGTGCGCGAACTGGCTGATCAACTTGATCACGAACAGATCGAGCAGCACGCGCAGCGCGCGCTCGAGCCCGTACTTGCTGTAGCCGAAGCGTCGCGCGCGGTGGTTGACGACGATCTCCGCGACGCGCGCTCCGCTGCCGCGCGACATGGCGGGCAAGAAGCGGTGCTGCTCGGCGTAGATCGGCAGGTTCTTGACCAGCTGCGAGCGAAAGGCCTTGAGCGTGCAGCCCGTGTCGTGGATCGGCGTGTCGGTGACCCAGGCGATCAACCGGTTGGCGACCTGCGACGGCGCGCGCCGCAGCACGAACCCGTCTTTGCGCGCCTTGCGCCAGCCCGCGACGATGTCGAAGCCCTCGTCGATCTTCGCGAGCATGCGCGGAATGTCGGCGGGATCGTTCTGCAGATCGCCGTCGAGCGTCACGACGACGCGCCCGCGAGCGCGCTCGAAGCCCGCCGACATGGCGGCCGTCTGACCGTAGTTGCGCCGGAAGTGGAGCACCTTGACGCGGCTGTCGCGCCGGCGCAGTTCGAGCATCTTGGCGAGGCTCGTGTCGGTCGAATGGTCGTCGACGAGGATCAGCTCGAACGAGTGCCCGGCGCCGTCCAAGGCCGCGCGAACCTCTTCGTAGAGGATCGGCACGCTGTCCTCTTCGTTGAAGACGGGGACGACGACGGAGAGCTGGGGCGCGGATCGCATGGCGCGGGGACAGCCTAGGAACGTACCGACAGCGGGCCGCGGTCCGAGGGAGAAAACGGCGCGGCGCGCAGCACGCCGATCCCAGCCGTGCGCTTGCCAGCCTGCGCAAGCGCGCTACGATCGCCCGCGTTCGCGAGGGGAATGTGAACGGCGGCCAAAATGCGCCGGAGGCGGGAGGACCGTCTCCGTCGGGAGTGCGCGGGTTTTCGCCCGCGGCCCGCGGTGCGTCCGCCGGACCGCGCCTGCTCGTGGCGCCTGGGCCGCGGCAAGCCGAGCTGCACGCGGTGCTGTCGGCGCTCCGCCCGGGGAGCTGCAGCGCCCTCGAGCAGCTCTACGAACTCCCCGCGCCGGGAGTTCGCCCCCCGCTGCTGCTCCTCGACTGCGACCATGGTTCGCTCGAGGACATCGGCTGGATCCGCAACCGGGTCGCAGCCGGGGCCCTCGAGGCAGTGGTCGGCCTGGGAACGGACCCCGCCAACGCCCTGGCCCGCGCGGTGCGGCGCCTGCCGGGGTCGCGCTTCGCGCCCTGGCCGCCGGACCTCGACGAATTGCGGGCCTGGCTGGCGGGCGCCGAGGCCGCGACCGGGAGCGCGTCGGCCGGCGTTGCGGCCACGCTCCAGCCCCACGTGCCCGACGAGACGGCTTCGTTCCCGCAAGCAGCCCGCCAACAGCCGGCGCCCGTGAGCTCCGCACCGGGGGCGTCCGTAGCCGCCCCAGCCCCAGTCGCCCAGGTCGAACTGACCCCGGCCCCCCGCCGCGGGCCTGCGCCGCTCACCAGCGGCCTTTCGATCGGGCGCGACCAAGTGGCGGTGCTGGCGGACATCTCGCAGCGCCTCGAACTCGCCTTCCTCGCGCTGCGCGAGAGCGGACGCGCCGCGGAAGACGACCTCGAAGGCCCGCAGATCGAGCTGCGGCGTCTGCTGCGCTTCACGCGCAGCCTGGCCTGCCTGGCCGCTCCCCCGCCGCGCGGCGTCGAAGAATTCGACGTCTCGGGCGTGATCGAGGAGCTGCTCACCACGCTCACGCTGCGCGGCCGCAAGGGACCGCGCTTTCAGCCGGCGGCGGGCGCCGGTGGCCGCCCCGCGGTCGAGTTCATCGTGCGCGCCGACCGTTCCGCGCTCACCCTGGCCTTCGAAACGGTGCTCGGGGTCGCACGCCTGTGCTCCAGCGGAGGCGACACGGTGAAGGTCGCCTACACGCCGATCAACGGCAGCGCGGTGTCCATCGGCATCGAATTCCCGGCCGGCCCGCTGCAGGGCGTGGCCGCCGAAAACGTGCTCGACGTCAACGTGTTGCGCGAGCGCCTGCCCGACCTCGGCCCCAACGAACTCGCCGCGGCGAGCGCGATCGTGAGCAGCCAGGGAGGCGCGCTCGAAGTGGCCACGCCGGCCGAGGGCCAGCTCGCCATTCGGATGCGCCTGCCGGTCGAGCGCAGCACCTTGCCCGAGAGCCCGGCCGCGCGCCCGACTCGGGGCCCACGCGCCCGGGCGGAAGATCCGTTCGCCTGACCGACGGCGCTCGCCACGGTCCGTTCGGCGCGTGCAGCGCCGGGCGCGCCGCACCTTCGCCGAGCGCGGCGCCGCGCGGAACGCCTCGCGCCGCGAAACTTCTTCCGGCGCGCGCTCAGCGGACGAACCACGCGCCGGACGCACACTCCGGCCCGAGCCGCGGCGTGTCGACAAGACGCGACATGTCCACGTCCCTCGACAGCCGCGGCGCACTCGTGGCGCTTCTGCTGGACGCCGGGCGCGAGCGCGACGAGCTCCAGCGCGTGTGCGCGGCCCGCGGCTGGTCCACGAACATCCTCGACCCATCCGACGGCCCGGGCGCGAACGGGCTCGCGGCCTGCGCGGAGGCAGCCGTCGCGCTCGTCGACGGGCAGCGCACCAGCGTGGACGAGCTGCGCGAAGCGGCCGCACGCAGCGCGCGGCCGGATGTGATCGTGCTGTCGAGCTTCGGAACGGTCGAAGACGCCGTCGCTGCGGTGCGCGCCGGCGCCTCGGACTTCCTGCTGCGGCCCGTGCGCGCTGAACACGTCGCGTTCGCCGTCGAACGCGCCCTCGCGCAGCGCGCGCTGCGCCAGGAGAACAGCGTGCTGCGCCGCTCGCTCGAACAACGTGTCGACCTCGGCGCGCTGAGTTCGAAGGACGCGCGCATGCGCCGCGTCAGCGAGATCGTGGCGCAGATCGCCGACACGCGCGCGAGCGTGCTGCTGCGCGGCGAAAGCGGCGTGGGCAAGAGTTCGCTCGCACGCGCGATCCACGAGCGCTCGTCGCGCGCGGCGAAACCCTTCGTGGTGGTCGACTGCGGCGCGATCCCCGCGACGCTGCTCGAGAGCACGCTGTTCGGCCACGTGCGCGGCGCGTTCACCGGCGCGAACCGCGACAAGCCGGGAATGATCGAAGCCGCCGACGGCGGCACGCTGTTCCTCGACGAAGTCGGCAACGCTCCGCTCGAGCTGCAGGCGCGACTGCTGCGCGTCGTTCAAGAACGCGCCTTCGAACGCGTCGGCGACACGCGCACGCGCACGGTCGACGTGCGTTGGATTTCGGCCACGCACCGCGACCTGGAGGCGGAGGCGCGCGCGGGCCGCTTCCGCGAGGATCTCTACTGGCGCCTCAACGTGGTCAGCATCGCGCTGCCGGCGTTGCGCGAACGCGCGGGCGACGTGCCCGGCCTGGCGCGCGCCTTCGCGGAGCGCTTTGCGGCGGAGCACCGCCGAGCCGCCAGCGAGTTCACGCCGGAAGCGCTCGCCGCGCTGTGCGCCTATCGCTGGCCGGGCAACGTGCGCGAGCTCGAGCACGTGGTCGAACGCGCGGTGCTGCTGGCGCGTGGCGCGCAGATCGGCGCGCTCGATCTCGGCGAGGAAATCGCCCTGCTCGCGCCCGCCACGGCGCGCGAGACCACGGACGCCGCCGGCGACCTCAAGGCTGCGCTCGCGGCCCCGGAGCGCAGGCTGATCGAGGAGGCCCTGGCTGCCAGCGGCGGCAGGCGGCAGGAAGCTGCACGGCGCCTGGGCATCAACCGCACGACCTTGTTCAACAAGATGCGCCGCTACGGACTGAGCGGGTGGCCGCGCCCGGGGCGCGGATCGCGCAACTCGGCCGCCTGAAGCCGTCTGGACACGGCGCGCAGCAACCGACACGCTACGGTCCCCCCGGCCTCCATGCGCTTCCTCTACTGGCTCTACGCGCTCGCGGCCTGCGCCCTCTGCGCGTTCCTGTTCCTGCACGTTCGCCGCGCCGAGAGCGCGGACCCGCGGGCCCTGCTCGAGCAGGCCCGCGTCCTGATGAGCGGCCCCAAGCTCGACTTGGTGCAGGCCGGGCACGACCTCGACGCGGCGCTGGCGGCGGCCGAGCGCGACCTCGACCGACCGCTCGTCGAAGAGATCCTGATCCAACGCTCGCGCCTCGCGCGCCAGTCGCGGGCCTGGGTGCGCGCGAAGGCCGATCTCGAGACGGTGCTCAACCACCACCGACCCGGTTCGCCTGCGATCGAGGCCATGCTGGCCGGCGTGCTGCTCGAGAGCGGCGAACTCGAGGAAGCGCTGGCGCGTGCGGACCGCGTGCTCGCGAAGGACCGCAACCAAACCGAAGCCTGGGGCGTTCGCGCGGAGGCGGTGCTCGCGCTGGCGCAGCGCGTGATCGACGACTGCGTGCGCCGCAGCGGCGTGTTGACGGCCGAGTTCGGATTGAAGGACACCGAAGCCCTGATGCGCCGCATCGCCGCGCGCCCAGTCGACGACGCGACGCGGCTGCGGCTCTCGCAGGAGCTGTACGAGCGCTATCCGAGCTCGGAGAAGGAGCTCGCGCGCGACATCCAGACGCGGCTCGACGACGCGAGCGCGCTGCTCGCGCAGGCGCCCGAGGCGCTGATGCAGTCGCTCAAGGCGGGGCTGCGGCCGAGCGCGCTGATCGCGTACGTCCAAGCCCTGCTGGATGCGGGCGAACAAGACGCCGCGGCGAACCTGGGCCAGGCGGCGCTCTCGTTCCCACCGTACGCGGCGCAGCCGGCGCTGCTGCGACTGATGTTGCGGGTGCTGCCCGAGGCCGGACGCGAGGCGGCGCTGCCGGAGTTGATCACACCCGACGTGATGCGGCGCGTCGCGCTCGACACGGAGTTCTACGCCGAACACGCGGCGCAATTGCTGGCGCTCGAACGCTGGGCCGAACTCGCCGGGAGCGGCAACCAGATGCGCCGCTCCCCGGATCCCGACGTGCGCGCGCTGGGTGACTTCTACGTCGGGCTGAGCTTCGCCAAGCGCAAGGTCGCCTCCGAGTCCGTACCGCTGCTCTCGAAGTACGTGCGCACGTACACGCGCGAGCCGTTCCCCGACGCCTTTGCGCTGGCCTGGATCTCGATGGCCGAGGCGCTGCGCGCGCAGCCGACGCCCGACACCGCCACCGAAGCGGACTTCCTGCGCCGCGGCCTCGCCGCCGCGAGCACGAAGCTTCCCAACCAGCACGCCGGCTGGTTGCGGCTCGTCGAGATCGAACTCGAAGCCGAGCCGCCGCACCTGGGACGTGCGATAGACGCGATCACGCGCGCGCTCGAGCTCGCGCCGCAGGAAGCCGCGCAGCTCGAGCCGCGCTGGCGAGAGATCGGCGCGCGCTTCTCCAAGTCGCGACGCGTGGACTTCGAACTCGAGGCCCAGGCGCTGAGCAACGCGAACCAACTCGCACCACAGGAGCGCCGCGTTGCGTTCGAGTGCGTGAAGCTGGGCGAGGTGCAGTTCGCCGCGGGACAACACGCCTCGGCGCTCGCGCTCGCGGGGCTCGCGCTCGAGCAGCACCCGCGCCTGCTGCCCGCCTTGCGCCTGGCGAGCGACGCAGCGCTCGCGGCCCAGTCCTGGAGCCAAGCGGCGCGCCACTTGCGCGAGCGGATCGCTGCGGAAGGCGCCAAGCCCGAGCTCGTCGAAGCGCTCGCCGGCCTGCCCGAAGAAGTGCAGGCGCCGGGCTGGAAGCTCGCGCTCGTGCGCCTTGATCCAGGCGGCATCGGACGGCGGTGGGCGGCCGACGACCTGCGCGAGCGCGGCGAGCTCGCCGCGGCAATCGAGAGCCTGGAACGCGTGGCGCCGGCGCGGCGCTCGGACGCCGACCATCTGCTGCTCGCCGAGCTCTACGCCGAACAAGGCCAGCTCGTGGCCGCGCAGTCGCAGCTGGCCCGGCTGACCGCCGACGCGGGGCTGCTGGCCAAGGCCGCTCCGCTGATGATCACGATCGCCGCGCGGCAACGCGACGCGGAACACGTGCGGCGCATCCTGCGGCTGCTCAAGGTCAAGGTCGAGCTCGACGTCGATGCGTTCATCGACGCGCTCGACGAGCTCATGGTCCGCGGCCTGCACGACGTCGCCGCGGAAGCTTGCGAACTGCTCGACTCGCGCGCGCGCTGGCGTTCGCCGCGTCTGCATCTGCGTCTGGCGCAGCTCGCACTTCTGGCGGACGACTTCACCCTGGCCCGCGAGTCGCTCGAGCGCGCGCTCGCCTACGACGAGCACGGCAGCGCCGAACTGGGCATGCTCGTCACGGCGGTCCAAGAACGCCGCTGGGGCGACTGCGCAGACTTGCACGAGGCGTTGCTCAAGAGCGAGTTCCAAGCGACCGGCCTGCAGTTCGCAGCGCTGGCCGCCCTCGGTGAACGCCTCGGCGATGCGCGCTTGCTGCTGCAGGCCTACGCGGTGGAACGTCGCGCGGAGGAGTCGCTGAGCGCCGACGCGCCGGCGACGGCCCTCGAAGCGCTGGTGACCTCGTGCGTGAGTGCGTTGTCCGAAAACTCGACGCCTAGCCTCGATCCCCTCAGCGCCGAGCACGGGTTCGGTCCGCTGCCCGCGGGCGCCGTGCAGCGCGACCCGCGCGCGTTGCTGGCGCGGCTCGCAGCGCTCGACGATCCGGAGTGGACCGCCTGGGCCGTCGCGGACCTCGCACGCCAGACGCAAGCCGCCGAGACCGAGCGCAGCAAGGGCGGCCTGTGGCCCGCCTACCTCGCTGCGCGCGGCGCGGCGTGGCTCGGGGCCTACGACGTCGCCGACACGTTGGCCCGCAAGCTCACGAAGCTCGCGCCCAAGTTCGCGCCGGGCTGGAACGTGCTCGAACAGGTCGTCGCCGCGCAGACCGGCGATGAAGACGCACCGCAGCGCCTGCAGGTCGCGCGGGAGCGCAAAGCCGCGCTCGGCGCCAGCGACCCGCTGAGCGGACATCTCGTCGACGCGCGTCTGGCGCGCGTGGCGAAGTCGCTCGACGCGGCGCAGCGCTCCATCGACGCGGCCTTCGCGCTGGCGCCGTATGACCCCAAAGTGCTGCGGGAGCGCGAACGCGTCGCTCTGGCGCGCGGAGCGTGGTCGACGGCGATCGAATCCGCCAGGAAAGCGCTCGACCTCGAGGGCGAACGCGCCACGCCGCGCCAGGTGCGCGAGTTCGTGGAGTTGCTCGCGCGTGCGCGCCAGGCCCAGGGCGCGGCGCTCGACGGGCTCGTGCGCGCGCAGTTCGACGCGCTCACGAGCACGCGCCCCGACGACCCATGGGTGCGCATCGAAGCGCTGCGCTTCGCCTATCCGCTCGACTCCGCGCAGGACCGCTGGACCGGCGAACACGCCCTCAGCGAACTCGAGAACCTGCGCCGCCGTTTGCCGCACGGCGTCGAGTCCGTGCAACCGGGCGCGGGCGTGCGTTGGGCCGAGTACTACGCGCGGCTCGATCCGAGGCGGGCGCTCCAACTGCTCGAACTCGAGCTCGAGCACGCGCCGCACTCCGCGGCGTTGTGGTCCGCGCACGGTGAGTTGGCCGCGCAGTTGGGCCGTTTCGACGAGGCCACCGAGAGTTTCGAAGTCTCACTCGGCATCTCGCCCACCGCGCTCGCCGCGCAGAACCTGGTCGCCGTCTGCGCGCGCCGCAACGGCGCGCCGGACGCAGTGCAAGTGCAGATCGCACGCGCCGCGGTGCTCGGCAATCTCGGCGGCAACGACCGCCACGTCCTGCTGGCACGCGCGCGCGCGTTGCTGCGGGCCGACCGCGCGCGGCTCGGCGAAGGCCTCGTGCTGCTCGCCCAGTTGTGGGCCAGCCGCGACCCGAAGACGCGCGAAGCCGAGATGATCGAGATCGGGACCTGCTACGGCGCGGGCCTGTGCCGCAGGTCGGCCGCCGGCGATGCGGCGCTCGCGATCGAGGTCTTCGCGCAGATCGCGCCGCGTGTGAAGGATCCGCTCGCGGCCAGCGAGCTAGCCGCGCTCCGCAGCCTGGCCGCCACGTTGCGGGACCGTCGCTGAAAGCGCGCCGCGCGGCGCATCGAAGCCCTCGGCAGCGAGCACCTCGGCCATGCTGCCGAAGCGGAAGCGCTCGAGCAGCGCTTCCAGGCGCGGCAGCGTGCGATCGAGGTTGAGGTAGTGCCGAAAGCGCTTGAACGCCGGCGCGGGGCAACGCGGCTGGCCGGGATCGAACTCCCACGGATGCAGGTAGAAGGCCATCGGCCGACCGCGGCGTTCCAGTCCCGCGGCCAGCGCACGCGTCACGGCGCCGGGCAGGAGTCGGAAGTAACCGCCGCCGCCGAACGGCCAGTTGCGGCCGAGCAGCGGATAGGTCGACACCGGGAACTCGACGATGCTTCCGCCCGCGGCCGCGACCCGCGACAGACCCGGTTCGAAACCGGGGACGCCGTACACGGGATGGCGCACCGGATGAACGCTCGAGTCGTAGCGGTAGCCGCGCTGCACGAGCACGTCGAAGGCCCACCACGTCGAACGCGTGAGCGTGAACGTCGAGGCGCGAAAACCGACCGGGCGCGGCGCGCCGGCGGCCATCAAGGCCTGTTCGGTGCGCTCGAGGTCACGGTGCAACGACGCGGGCTCGAGGTCCTGGAGGAACAGGTGCTCGTAACCGTGGCTCGCGATTTCGTGCCCGCCCTCGAGACAGCGCTGCACGAGGTGCGGATGGCGTTCGGCGATCCAACCCAGGAAGAAGAACGTCGCGCGCGCGCCGTGGCGTTCGAGTGCGCCCAGGATCGCGTCCATGCCGACGTCGATGCGCGGCTCGACGCGCTCCCAGTCCGAACGCGCGAAGTGGCCGCGGAGGTTGGCGACCTGGAAGTACTCCTCGACGTCGAACGACAGCGAGTGCAGCTTGCGCGTGCTCAACGTGCGCCTCCGCTCTTGCGCGCCGTGCAGTAGACGCCGAACGCGAGGCGGTGCGCGCTGCGTTTGTTCACCAGGAACACGTCGAGGAACTTCGCCGGCCACAGCAGCACGGAGAAGAACAGGAACACGAGCGTGTTCGCGACGCGCGCGAAGAGGTTGCGGCCCTCGAACCACAACGCGGCGTAATACGACCAGAGCGTGATCAGCGTCACCGTCGGTCCGATGTGCACGCCCTGACGCACGGGTTCGAGCCCGGAGCGGCGCATCAGGCGCGCCAACCCGTCGACCGTGACGCGGCGACAGTCGATCGGATCGTCGTGGTACTGCTGGAGGAACGGCACCTCCATGTGCGCGACGCCGCCGGGCTTGAGCACGCGCTCGACCTCGGCCAGCAACGCGCGTTCGTCCTCCACGTGTTCGATCAGGCCCGTGCCGACGATCAGGTCGAGCGCTCCATCGCGGAACGGCAGGCGCTGCACGTCGCCGACGACGTTGGTGCCCGGGAAGAGCACGAAATCGACGCACAGCACGTCGTCGCGAAGTTTGCGGCCGCCCGCGCCCAGATCGACGATGCGCGCGCCGCGCGGCTGAGCCGCGACGAGCGCTTCGACCTGCGGCCGGACCTGCCAGGTCAGGCTCGGAAAGAAGCGTTGGTAGTTGGTCTTTCCCCAGGGCATGGCCAGTCCCCCATCATGCCCGAGGGCGAGCGCGTGCGCTCGCGCCAGATTCTCGGGAAGCGAGCTCGCGCGCGGCCTCGACCACGCGGCGCGCGTTGCCGATCCAGGTGTAGTCGCGCTCGAGCAGCGTCACGCGCGCACGCGCGCCGAGCCGCTCGCGCACGTGGGCCTCGCCCACGAGCCGCGCCAACGCGCGCTGCAAGCTGGCGCCGTCGCCGGGCTGCACGAGCAACGCGTCGACGTCGTCGCGCAGGACCTCGCGCAGGTTGGGCTGATCCGGCGCCACGGCCGGGAGGCCGGCCGCCATGTACTCGAACAGCTTGAGCGGCGATGCGTACGGGTTGATCGCCGGCACGAGCGCGACGTCGAAGGCCGGCAGCAGCGCGGGAATCTCGGCGTGTTTGCGCGGGCCGCAGAACTGCACGCGGTCCGCCAGTCCCAGGCGCGCGCACTGCGCCACCAGCGCTTCGTGCGCCGGCCCTTCCCCGACGATCGCCAGCCGCGCCGCGCCGAGTTCGGGCGTCGCGAGCGCGTCGAGCACGAGATCGAGCCGGTGCCAGTCGCGGTAGTAGCCGACGAAACCGAGCACGACCTCACCCGGCCGCTCGGGCCCGAGCCCCAGGTCTGCTCGAGCGACGGCGCGCACCGCGGAGCGATCGGAGTAGTCGTAGCGCGCGAGGTCGACGCCGTTCTGCGTGACGAGCAAACGATCGCGCGACACGCCCAAGCCGACGAGGATCTCACCCAGCGCCTCGGTCACCACGCACACGCGGTCGGCGCTGGCGAAGATCCAGTTCTCGAGCCGAGCCGCGGTGCGCGGAAACGAAAGTCCGCGTGTCTTGGAGAGCTCGAGCACCATCGGCGAATTGACTTCCAGAATCAGCGGCAGGCCCAGGCGCCGCGCCGCCAGCACGCCAGCGGCGTTGCCGAACGCGTAGCGTTCGTAGATGAAGTCGACCTTGTGGCGCACCGCCGCGGCGACGATCTTCGGCCGCCCGATCGATGTGTACGCGTACTCGGCGAGTTCGCGCGCGAACCGCGGCAGTCGCGTGAGCGCTCGCCAGGCCGGCGGACGCGCCGGTGCGCTCGCCGCGCCCGAAGGCGCCGCGCGCTGCACCAGGCTCACTTCGAACACCTCGTGGCCGAGTTGCTCGAACGCCCGCTGCAGCGAGCGAATGTGCACCGCCTGGCCATCTTCGGCCTGTGTGCGATGGTGGTAGAGGATCTTCACCGTGTCGCTCCAGCGGCGGCGCCGCGCGCGCGCTCGAGCAGTGTTTCGAGCGCGACGAAGGCCGAGTCCCAGCCCCAGCGTTGAGCCAGGGCGCGCAGCGCGGCGGAGTCGCGCGGTGCTGCGAGCAAAGCGGCGAGTTGCGCAGCCAGCGCCTTCGGTTCGCGCGTGCGCGCGAGCATGCGCGCGTCGCCGGCGAACAACTCGGCGGTGCCTCCCGCGTCGGTGGCGAGCACCGGCAAACCGCTGGCGAACGCCTCGAGCACGACGTTCGGGCGACCTTCGCGGCGCGACGTGAGGAGCAGCGCGTCCGCGGCGTTGTACCAGCGGGCCAGCACGTCGGGCGCGGCCTCGCCGGCCAAGCTCACCCACGCCTCGCACCCGCGCGACGCCACCGCGGCGCGCAGTTCACCCTCGAGCGCGCCGCGACCGACGTACACGAGCCGCGCGTTGGGCGCAGCGCTCGCACGCAGGCGCGCAACGACCTCGAGCGCGAGCAGCGGGTCCTTGCGCTCGATCAAGTGCCCGACGACGAGCACGAGCGGAGCGTCGTGAGTCGTTTCACTGCCCAGTCCGAGCGACGCGCGAGCGGTGCGCCTATCGCGCGGCGCGAACAGCTCGGCATCGACGCCGTTGGCGACGAGCACGCCGCGCGACTCGCCCGCGAGCTCGTCCATGGCGCGCACCAGGTGCTCGGATACGGCGCACCAACCCTTCGAGAGCCGCAGCGCCGCCGCGAGTTCCGCGCGCAGCTCAGGGATCTCGGCGACTTGCAACACATCGCTGCCGCGACCGTTCACGACGAGCGGCCAAGCGCGGCGCGCACACAGTGGAGCGAGCATCGCCGCCGGCCAGGCGTAGTCCGCGACGAGCACGTCGAACGGCGCAGTCCGGGCGAGTTCGCGCTCGGCGCAGCGAGCGAAACGGCGCGCGTTGCCGAGCGCGCGCCCGGGGAGATGCAGGTAGCGCGGTCGGCTCGCACGGACGCCGTCAAGCGTCTCTTGTGCGGCGATGCAACGCATCTGCCGCCACTCTGCGCGCCCCACGGGCGGCGCCCAAGGCAAGGGCTGCACGACCTGCACCTCGTGGCCGCGCCGGCGCATGCCGGCCCAGCGCCGCAGCGCGAAGATGCCTTCGTGCGGCTTCACCGAGCTGGGAAACAGCGAGGTCACCACCGCGATCCTCATGCGCTCAGGCCGCGCACGCAGTGGCGGCGGCGCCAGTGTTCGAGCACGAGCAGGCTCCACAGCAGACGTCCGTGGTCGCGCGCGCCCGCGGCGTGCTCGGCGAGGCGCGCGCGCAGCACGTCGCGCCGGAACCAATCCTCAGGCAGCGTCTCGAGCGCCTCGGCCACGGCGCCTCGCAGCGGACCCGCGATCCAACGCTTGAGCGGCGTATCGAAACCGCGCTTGCGGCCGTCGAGGATCTCGGCGGGCACACGCGAGCGCAAAGCCTCGCGAAAGGCGTGCTTGCCGCGCGCTCCGCGAACCTTCTCGCGCGCCGGCAGCGGCGCGAAGCGCTCGACGAAACGGTGGTCGAGCAGCGGCGGGCGCACTTCGAGCGACACGCCCATCGAGGCGCGATCGGCCTTGGCGAGGATCTGATCGGGCAGGTAGGTGTGAAAGTCCGCGTACTGCGCGCGGTACAGCGGATCGTCCACGCTCGGCCGCGCGTAGAAGCGCTCGAAATTCTCGAACGGATCGTGGCTCGCGAGGCGGCGCACGACGTCGGGCGCGAGCAACTCGAGCGCGCTCTCGCGGTCGAGCTGCGTCACGCTGCGCCAATAGGCCTGCGCAGGCGTGCGTCCGAGGTTGGAGAGAAACGTCTTGGCGCGCAGGAAGCGCGGCGCCCAGTCGAGCTTGGGATAGTGCGCCCCCACCGCCGCGGCAGCGCTCACGCCGGCGGCGCCCAAGCGCCCGCGCAAGCGGTTCTCCGCGAGGTCGTGCACGTAGCGTCGGTAACCCGCGAAGATTTCATCGCCGCCGTCGCCCGACAGCGCGACCGTGACGTGCTCGCGCGCCATCTTCGACACCAGGTAACTCGGCACCGTCGACGGATCGGCAAGCGGCTCGTCATAGATCCACGGCAACACTTCGGTCGCGAGCGTTGGATCAGGGTCGAGCACTTCGGTGTGGTGCACGGCGCCCAGACGCAACGCGGTGGCGCGCGCGAGATCGAGTTCGTCGAAGTCCTTCTCGCGGAAGCCGACCGAACAAGCGATCAGCGCGGAGCGCGAACGCGCCGCCATCGACGTCACGACGGCGGTGCTGTCGATCCCTCCGGAGAGGAACGCGCCCAGCGGCACGTCAGCGACCATGTGGTCGGCCACGACGCGGTCGAGCTGTTCGAGGATCTCCTCGGGCGGCGCAGGCTCGCGCAGTCGATCCGTGGGCAGATCCCAGTAGCGGCGGATCTGAGGAGCTTCGCCGGGCCGCCACGAGAGCGTGCTCGCGGGCGGCAAGCGCTGGATCCCGGTCCACGCGCTGTCCTCGCCGCCGACGTAACCCTGCACGAGGTAGTCGAGCAACTTCTCGGGCCGCAGCTCGCGCGCGGTCGAACCCCACTCGAGGATCGTCTTGGGCTCGCTGCCCCACACCAGGCCCTCGGCGGTGCGCGCGAAGTACATCGGCTTGATTCCCAGTCGATCGCGGCCGAGCAGCACG
Source organism: Planctomycetota bacterium (assembly GCA_016795325.1). Taxonomy (GTDB): domain Bacteria; phylum Planctomycetota; class UBA1135; order UBA1135; genus WYBT01. The sequence goes on along the minus strand of JAEUHY010000012.1, from coordinate 38,234 downwards.
CGCGGACGCGCCTTGTCGCGCACGTCGATCAGCGCGAACGCGTACATGCCGACCAGGCGCTCGGCGCAGCGCTCGCCGTGCTCCTCGTACAGGTGCAGCACGACTTCCGAGTCCGAACGTGTCTTGAAGCGGTGGCCCTTGCGCTCGAGCTCGTCGCGCAGCTCGACGAAGTTGTAGATCTCGCAGTTGATCGCGATGGCGATCTCACCGCTCTCGTTCTCGATCGGTTGGTGGCCGCCGGCGAGGTCGATGATCGAAAGCCGCCGGAAGCCCAGCGCCGAGGAACCTCGTGTCCACAGACCTTCGTCGTCGGGACCACGGTGCGCGATGGTGCGCGCCATGGCCAGCACACGCGCGCCGTCCGGGGCGCGGGAGAGATCGTCGAAGCTGACACCGCACAGTCCGCACATGGTGGATTTTTCGGCTCGTGGAGTGCGCGGAACTCTAGGCGCCGCGCTGGAAGGCCGGAATCACGCCTCGGAAACCGCGCCGCCGCACCGGCCGCAGTTCCCCGCCGTGCAGCTCGATCGGACCGTCGACCTCGCCCTTGCCGGAGAACTCGCGCTCGGCGATCACCTCAAACGCAATCACGATCGCCACCAGGTGATAGAAGAGGTCGAACTGCGCGCGGTTCAAGAACGTGCTGCCGACGATGAAAGCCACCATCGTCGCCTCGAACATCACGGCGTAGTCGCGGATCCAGCTCTGCGCGTACAGCTCCTCGGCTCGTTTGCGCACGCGCCACAACGCGAGCATCGTCGCGACAATCAGGAACATGTAGAGCCCGTACGCGGGCAGGCCGCACTCGGCCATGATCTGGAAGTACGCGTTGTGGGCGACGCGCTTGCCTTCCGACTGGGCGCCCGACGCGTAGCGCCAGTAGTTGGCCTGGAAATTCTCGAAGCCCACCCCGAACACGGGGTTGGACTTGGTCATGTTGATGGCGGTCTGCCACGCGGCCAAGCGCCCCATGGCCGAGCCGTCCTGCTCGTAGTCCTGGATCGAGCTGATGCGCTCCTTGTACGAGTCGGGCACCAGCAGGAAGGCCGAGACCGCCAGGACTCCCGCGATCGCGAACCCGACGAAGCGGTTCTTCGAGCGCCACACCAGAACGCCGATCGCCGCGGCCATCGACAGGAACGCGCCGCGCGAGTGCGTGGCCATCACCGCCACCGCAGTCAGCGGAACGATCGCCAAGAAGCCGCGCTTGAGCAAGGGGTTGCGCTCGGCCTGCGTGATCTGGATCAGGAACGGCAGCGACATCACGAGCGCGAGCCCGAAGTTGTTGTTGTCCTCGAGCATGCCGCCCGGGCCCTGCTTGACGGTGATGTTGCCGCCGCTGAGCACGCCCGAGAGCCCGACCTTCACGCCGTAGAAGCCGAACGAGAGCGCGATGATCCACACCAGCATGCGCAGGTGCTCCTTGCGGAGCACGACGGCGGTCGTGAACAGCGCGATGTAGACGACCTTGGCGAACTCGATGATGGCGGGCACGGCGCCGAAGGACTTCACATCGCTCGCGGCGACGCTCAGCGCGACCCAGATCGCGAGCGCGATCATCGCGTAGCAGCGCCAGAACGGGGCCCACAGCTTCTCGAAGGGGCGCGAGAAGAAGCCGGCGAAGGTCACCATCGCGATCAAGAACGACCAGCGCTGATAACGCGCGAACCCCCAGCACAGGTCCTGGGTGCGCATGTACGCCAGCCACGAGAACGTCAGCAGCCCGATCAACGGGCGGCGGAAGCTCACCGGCACGAGCACGGCGATCATCAGCGTGAAGATCAGGTCGCGCACGTCGCACCTCCGCGGATGGAACGCGCCTCAGCGCTCGCGAGCGAGCCCGGATGCGCGCACGTCCGACGTCACTGCAGGGCCTCGCGGAAGCGGTCGAGAGCCGTGCGCAGCGAAACACCCAGAGCCTGCGGCTCGTTCTGGTACGCCCAGGTCGTCCACAGGATGCTCGCCGCAATCGCAACGGTCGAGAGCACGACCACGACGCGTCGACCGAGCAATTCGCGGCGCTCGCGGCGCGTGCGGATGCGGTTGACGACGCCCAGCACGGGCGCGCCCGCGATGCGCTCGGCTTCCGCCGCGTTGCGCACGCCGTTGCGGCCGAACTCGGCCGCCAGGCTCGTGCCCAGTCCGAAGGCGAGCCCGAGCACCAACCCGCCGATGACGAACAGCGCGGCGTTCGGTGAAATCGGGTCCTTCGGCGCGCGAGCCGCCTCGGCGAGCACGAAGGGATCGGCGAAGGGGCTGTTCACGAAATCCACGGCCGCCTTCTGCCGGTCGTAGTTCTCCGCGGCGCGTTCCAGATCCGCCGCCGCGATCCGCGCCTGGCGATCGAGGTCCTCCAAGCGCCGGTAGACATCGGCGAGTTGGTTGCACTCGATCGTCAGCGCCTGCACGTCGGCTTCGAGGCGCGCCTTGCGCGCCCGCGCGCGGGCCAGCGCCAGTTCCGCGTCGCTCAGCCGCGCAGCCAATTGCTCGCGCGCGGGGTTGGGCGCCATACGCGTCTCGTTCTCCGGCGCCCGAGCCACAGCGAGCAACTGCTCGAGCTTGGCGTCCAGCTGGCGGATCTTGAACTCGGCGTTCTTGTACACCGAGTTGTCCGGGCGCAGTCCCTGCTGGCGCTCGCGCTGCTCCGCCTTGGCGCGTTCGATCGCGGCGACTTCGTCGTCGAACGCCAGCCCGCCTCGCTCGCGCGTCTGCGCAAGCTCTGCGGGCTCCGCTTCCAAACGCTTCTTGATCTGCTCGACCTCGGCCAGGCTGACCGCGAGTTCCGCATCCGCGACGAACAGCTGTTGCTCCGCGTCGCTCTTGCGACGGAACACCGGGTCTTCGTCGCGCTGTCGGCCGCCGCCCGGGGCCTGCTGCGTCGCAGAGACGCCCGAGTCCTTCTTGAGCGTCGACGCCGCGGCCCCAGCCTCGGTCGCCAAGCGTTGCGCCAGCGTCTTCTGGTTCAGCAGCAGCTCGAGCGTGCGGCGAGCCTCGGCGCGGTAACGCTCGAGCGTCTCGGCGATGTACACCTGGCGCAACTGGTTGAGGAACTGCTCGGCGCGCTGCGGATCGTGATCTTCGTACGCGACCGTGAACAGGATCGAACCCTGGACCTGCTTCCCGCCGCCGGAGACATTGGTCTTGATGCGCGCCGAGACTTCGCGCACGAACTCCGCGCGCTCGACCGGGTCGGTGGCCTCGCGGTACTCGCGCCATTCCAGCTTGTCGAGCACGCGCGCGATGCGCTCGAACTGCTTGATCTGCCAACCGGCGTTGGCGATGTCGCGTTGGATCGCGCGCACGTCGGCGGAGCCGGTCGCGATCGGCGCGTTGATCTCGCGCACTTCGACGCTGGTCTGCGCGAGGTAGGTGCGCGGCCAGAGTTGGCCGAGGAACCAGCCGATCGAGAGCGTCACGAGCGCCGGCAGCACGATCTGCAACGCGCGGCGCCGGAGGATCTGAACGACCTCCTGCAGCGGATTGTTGTCGCGGGCGGCCATGGGCGCGTTGCCTTAGAAGAACGCGTTCTGGTTGCGGAAGCGTCCCTGACCGACGCCGCCGTTGAGGAGCAGGATCGCGCCGGCCACTTGCCGCACGACGTTCGTGATCGGGAACACCAGGTCGGCGATGAAGTAGCCCAGTTCGGCGATCATCGTCGGCGGGACGTAGATGATGTCGCGCTCCTGGATGAGCACGTTGTCCGTGGAGTCGCCACGGAACATCGCCAGCAGGTTGACCGGGATGATGATCGGGTCGCGCGGGTCGGCGCGGATCACGCGCACACGTCCGAGGTTGGCGGTGTTCTTGTCCGGGCCGGCCGCCATCACGGCCTGGAACACCGTCAGGTCGCCGGGAAAGGTCTTGGCGCCTTCGGCCGCGACTTCGCCGAACACGAAGTAGAACTTGCTCGCCGTCTGCAGGCGCACGTCGATGTCGACCTGCTCGTAGTAGTTGGCGTACTTCTGCGTGAGGAAGGTCTTGAGTTCCGAGCGCGTCTGTCCGGCCACGTGCACGGCGCCGACTTCCGCCAGCACGACCGTGCCGTCAATGTCGACGCGCGCCGTCGTCCCGAGTTCGGGGTGGAACGCATCGGAGATCGAGAGCGTGTCCCCGATCGTGATGTAGTTCTGATCCTCGGAGTTGCCGGTGTAGCGGTTGCCGAAGCCCTTGTCGTTGAGGTACTGCAGCAGCCGCTTGTCGGGGCTGGTGCTCGCGCACGAGGCGCAGGCGAGCACGAGCAACGCGCAGAGGAGCTGGATCAGCGAAGCGTGCGGCAATCGGGCGGGGCTGTGCATCGGGCGGACGCCTTTCGTCGGCGTCGCTGGATCCTAGAGATCGACACCGCAGCTCCCAAGCTTTTGGTGGCGCCGCACGCCCACGGCGGAAATGGCGCCGCCGCGCCTGCGTCGGCGTCCGCGGGCCGAACAACCCCGCCGCTGTCCGCTTGACTCCGCCGTCCACGCTGCTCGCGCAGCGCGAACGGCGACTGGCGTGTCAGCGAGCCGCGTACTGGCTGGCGTAGTACGCGCGGTAGGCGCCGTTGCGCACGCGCGCCAACCAGTCAGAATTTTCTTGGTACCAGCGAATCGTGAGCGGCAGCGCCTGCTCGAACGAGTAGCGCGGACGCCAGCCGAGCTCGCGTTCGATCTTGCCCGCGTCGATCGCGTAGCGCCGATCGTGGCCCGGACGGTCCTTCACGTAGTGGATCAGGCTCTCGGGCTTGCCGAGCCCGGCCAGGATGCGCTTGACGATGAAGATGTTCGGGTGCTCGTTGTGGCCGCCGATGTTGTAGACCTCGCCCAGGCGCCCCTTCTCGAGCACGGCGAGGATCGCCTCGCAGTGGTCTACCACGTACAGCCAGTCGCGCACGTTCATGCCGTCGCCGTACACCGGCAGCGACTTGTCCTCGCTGGCGTTGGCGATCATCAGCGGGATCAGCTTCTCGGGGAACTGGTACGGGCCGTAGTTGTTCGAGCAGCGCGTGATGCACGCCGGGAAGTGGTGCGTGTGGATCGCGGCGCGCACGAGCAGATCGCTGGCGGCCTTGCTCGAGGAGTAGGGCGAGTTCGACTGGATCGGCGTGTCTTCGGTGAAGAAGCCCGTGGCGCCCAGCGAGCCGTAGACCTCGTCGGTCGAGACGTGGACGAAGCGCTCGACTCCGACGGCGCGCGAAGCGTCGAGCAGGATCTGCGTGCCCACGACGTTCGTCTGGACGAACGGCAGCCCCGAGAGGATCGAGCGGTCGACGTGGCTCTCGGCCGCGAAGTGCACGACGCTGACCGGTCCGCCGAAACGCTTCGCGGCGTCGAAGGCCCGGTTCACATCCTCGGGCCGCGTGATGTCGCCGTGCACGAAGACGTGGCTCGGACGGCCCTCCAGGCTCTTCAGGTTCTCGAGGTTGCCCGCGTAGGTCAGCGCGTCGAGGTTGACGATGTTCCAGTCCGGGCGCTGCGCCGCGAGCATCAAGACGAAGTTGGAGCCGATGAATCCGGCGCCGCCGGTGACGAGAACAGTGCGCTTCATGGGTGCGGGGCCGAGGGCCTGGAGCAGGGTTGTGGAACCGAGATCGTGCGGACGTGGGCGGGCGACTTGAGCGCGCGCTGAGCCCGAGGGGCTCGCGCGCCGCTCGGTGCGCGGGAAACGGAACTCACAGCGGCTCGGCGGCCAAGTAGTTCGACAGCGCCGTGCGCCAATCGGCGAAGCGGCGACCGCGCAAGGCCGCGAGCTTCGAAGCGTCGAGCACGCTGTACGCCGGCCGCTGCGCCGGCCGCGGGAAGGCGTCGGTCGTGCAGGGCGTGAGTTCGACCGACGACAGCGAACACTGGCGCAGGATCTCCGCCGTGAACCCGTGCCAGCTGCACGAGCCTTCGCACGCGCCGTGGAACACCCCGCTCGCCCGCGCGCGCAGCACGTCCCAGAGCGCAGGCGCGAGTTCGAGCGTGCTGGTCGGCGCGCCCCACTGGTCGTCGACGACCTTCAGCTTGCCCGTCGAACGCGCGTACCCGACGATCGTGCGCGGGAAGTGCTTGCCGCGGGGCCCGTAGAGCCACTGCGTGCGAACGATGGCTGCGCCGGGGCAGGCGGCGAGCGTGGCGCGCTCGCCGTCGAGCTTCGTGCGCCCGTAGACGCTCAGCGGCCGCGGCTCATCGGTCTCGACATACGGGCGGCGGCCGTGCCCGTCGAAGACGAAGTCCGTGCTCACCGCGACGAGTTGCGCGCCGCGCGCCTGGCACACCTGGGCGAGCACGCGGCTGGCCTCGACGTTCACCTTGGCGCACAGTTCGGGCTGCTCCTCGGCCTTGTCGACGGCGGTGTAAGCCGCGCAGTGGATCACGCCGACGAACGGCCCGTGGCTGTCGAACAGTCGCTCGACCTGCGCGCGGTCCGACAGGTCGACGCCGGACGCGGTCACGGCCGGTCCCGCGATCAGATCCGTGCCGACGCCAATGCACTCGGCGGGCACGCGCAGCAGCAACTCGCTGCCCAGCATGCCCGCCGCACCTGTCACGAGGACACGGCCCGCGAACGCGCCGCTCACCGCAGCGCCTTTTCCTCGCGCGCCGGTTCGTCCATCAAGTTGGCGCCGCCTTCGGCGACCAGACAGCTGGCGCGATGCAGCGACTCGAACGTGCCCGCGTCGGTCCACCAGCCCGGGAGGACCTCGTAGGTCATCGAGCCATCGCGGATGAACCAGTTGTTCACGTCGGTGATCTCGAGCTCGCCGCGGTCGGAGGGCTTCAAGGTCTTGATGATCTCGAACACCCGTGCGTCGTACATGTAGATGCCGATCACAGCCAGATTGCTCTTGGGCTGCTTGGGCTTCTCGATGATGTTGACCACGCGCTCGCCCTGGAGCTCGGCCACGCCGAAGCGCTCGGGATCATGCACTTCCTTGAGCATGATCTTCGCGCCCTTGTCCTGACGCTCGAAGGCGCGCACGGCCTTGGCGATGTTGTACTGGATGATGTTGTCGCCGAGCACGACCGCGACCTTGTCGTTGCCGGCCCAGTGCGCCGCGAGGCCGAGCGCCTCGGCGATGCCGCCTTCGCCCTCCTGGTAGGTGTAGTTCAGGTGCTTGAGCCCGAACTCCGAGCCGTTGCCCAGGAGCGAGAGGAAGTCGCCCGACTTGCGGCCGCCGGTGACGATCATGATGTCCCGGATGCCGGCGTTCACGAGCGCCTGGATCGGGTAGTAGATCATCGGGCGGTCGTAGACCGGCAGCAGGTGCTTGTTGGTGATCTTGGTCAGCGGGAAAAGCCGCGTACCGAGGCCTCCCGCGAGGATGACGCCCTTCATGGGTCGATGCTGAGCCTGTGGCTAGAGATCTGGGGCTGGATGGAGAACGCGTAGGGCCGCGACGGATGGGCTCGAAAGGCGGTCCCAGGGCGCGAACGCAAGCGAAAGACTGTAATCGGCAGATGCGGGGCGATCAATTCAGCGTCCGCCGCCAGGCGACGTAGCGCCGCAAGCCCTCGTCCACGCCCACCTTCGGGGCGTAACCCAGCAGGCGCACCGCCTTCGAAACGTCGGCGCAGGTCAGCGGGACGTCGCCGGGCTGCAGCGGCTGGCGGTCCAGGCGCGCCTCGCGCCCCAGCGCGCGTGCGAGACCGTCCACCAACTCGCTGAGGCTGGTCGTGGCGCTCTCGCCCAAATTGAAGATCTCGTAACCCTGGCAGCGGTCGTAGGCCGCCACCACGCCATCGACGATGTCGTCGATGTAGGTGTAGTCGCGGCGCGTCGAGCCGTCGCCGTAGAACGGGATGGGCTCCCCGCGCTCGATCGCGGCGCTGAACTTCGCGATCGCCATCTCCGGGCGCTGGCGCGGACCGTAGACGGTGAAAAAGCGCAGACACGCGACCGGCACAGCGAACAGGTGGTGGTAGGTGTAGGCGATCAACTCGCCGGCGCGCTTGGTGGCCGCGTAGGGCGAGACCGGCCGCGGAATGTCGTCGTCCTCGCGGAACGGCGAGCGGTCGCGTGCGCCGTAGACGCTCGAGGACGAGGCGAACACGAAGCGCAGGCCGGGCTGTCGGCGCGCGGCCTCGAGCAGCACCATCGTGCCGCGCACGTTGACGTCTTCGTACAGCAGCGGGTCCTGCACGGAAGGCCGCACGCCCGCCATCGCGGCGAGGTGGATCACGCCGTCGAAGCGCTGCTCGGCGAACAGCGAATCGACGAGCGCCTTGTCGCGGATGTCCCCCACCACCACGGGCACGCTCGCGAAGCGCGCGACGTTCGCGCGCTTGATCGCGGGGTCGTAGAAGTCGTTGAAGTTGTCGAGCACGACGGGCTGATCGCCGCGCGCGAGCAAGCGCTCGACGGTGTGCGATCCGATGAAGCCGGCGCCGCCGGTGACGAGGATCCTCTGCATCGCGTGCGTTCCTGGGATTCGGCGGCGTCTACTCGACGGTGACGCTCTTGGCGAGGTTGCGCGGCTTGTCGATGTCGCAACCGCGCGCGAGCGCGTGGTGGTAGGCGAACAACTGCAGCGGGATGACGTTGAGCACCGGCGAGAGGGCCTCGATCGTCGACGGAGTCGGCAAACGCTCGTCGGACAGCTCCAGGCTCGCCTGGTCTGCGCCGACGCCGATCACGTGGCCGCCGCGCGCCTTCACCTGCTCGATGTTGGAGCGCACCTTCTCGTCGACGCGCCCCGGAGCGTTGATCACCACGATCGGCATGCCCTTGCTGATCAGCGCGATCGGCCCGTGCTTCATCTCGCCCGCGGCGTAGCCCTCGGCGTGGACGTAGCTGATCTCCTTGAGCTTGAGCGCGCCCTCGAGCGCGATCGGGAAGTTCATGCCGCGGCCCAGGAAGAAGAAGCCCGACGCGTCCTTGTGGCCGCGCGCGATGGCGCCGACGCGGTCGATCGCTTCGGGCGTGAGCAGCGCCTCCATGCGCGGCCGCAAACGGCGCAGTTCGTCGAGCAGCACCGCGCCAGCGGCCGCGTCGAGCACGCCGCGCGCGCGGCCCAGGCGCACCGCGAGCAGGAAACTCGCGACAACCTGCGCGCTGAAGGCCTTGGTGCTCGCCACGCCGATCTCCGGGCCGGCGTGCGTGAGGATCGTGGCTTCGCTCTCGCGCACGACCGTCGAGCCGATGACGTTGCAGATCGACGCGGGCCAGGCGCCGAGCTGGCGCGCGAGGCGCAGCGCGGCGAGCGTGTCCGCGGTCTCACCCGACTGCGAAATCGCCAGCGCCATCGTGCCGGGCGCAAGCTGCGGATCGCGGTAGCGGAACTCGCTCGCGAAATCGAGGTCGACCGGCACGCGCGCGATCGACTCGATCAGGTAGCGCGCCACGTACCCGGCGTGCAGCGCCGTTCCGCAGGCCACGACCTGCACGCGCTGCAGCGAACGCAGGCGCGCGTCGCTCCAGTCGCCGTGTTCGAAGGCCACGTCGCCGCGCGTGGACTGGATGCGATCGAAGGCCGTTCGCGCCAGCACGTCGGGCTGCTCGTGGATCTCCTTGAGCATGTGGTGCTCGAAGCCGCCCTTCGAGGCTTGCTCCGCGTCCCAGTCGATGCGGCGCACGGGACGTTCGAGCGGCTCGCCCGCGATGTTCGTGAGGCGCAGCGAACCCGGCGCGAGCTCGGCGACGTCGCCGTCCTCGAGGTACACCACATCGCGCGTGTACGGCAGCAACGCGAGCACGTCGGAGCCCAGGTAAGCGCCATCGGCGGTGACGGCGCACACCAGCGGCGGTCCCTGGCGCGCGCACACCAGGCTCGGGCGCTCACCGCCCGAGATCACGGCGATCGCGTAGTAGCCGCTGACGCGGCGCAGCGCGGCGCGCACGGCGTCGGCGAGCGTCCGTCCGAGCTCGAGTTCGCGACCGACGAGGTGCGAGAGCACTTCGGTGTCGGTCTCGCTCGTGAACACGCGGCCCTGGGCCTGCAGTTCGCGGCGCAACTCCAGGTAGTTCTCGACGATCCCGTTGTGGACCAACGCGAGCCGGCCCGAACCATCCGAGTGCGGGTGCGCGTTTTCGTCCGAGGGCTTGCCGTGCGTGGCCCAACGTGTGTGACCAACTCCCGCCAGCGCGCGGTCGAGCGCGCCGTCGGCGAGCAGCTTCTCGAGTTCGGCGAGCCGGCCGACCTTGCGCCGGATCGCGATCTCGCCGCCTTCGACGACGGCGATGCCGCAGCTGTCATAGCCGCGGTACTCGAGCACGCGCAGGCCCTCGACCAGGCCGCGCAACACCGCGCCCGAGCGCGAAACCGCGCCGACGATGCCGCACATCGCGTCAGCCCCGCGGACCCTTGGCCAGCGGCGCGTCGAGCCGTTCGCGGAAGTACGCCAAGGTCTTCGCCAGGCCCGTGTCGAGATCGAACTTCGGCTCCCAGCCGAGCACGCGGCGCGCCTTCGAGATGTCGGGGCGGCGCTGCTTGGGATCGTCGACGGGCAGGTCCTTGTAGATGATCGGCGAGGTGGTCCCGACCAGGCGCGCGATGCGCTCGGCGAACTCCTTGATGGTCATCTCATTGGGGTTGCCGATGTTGACCGGGTAGACCTCGTCGGAGTGCAGCAGGCGGTAGATGCCGTCGATGAGGTCGTCGACGTAGCAGAACGAGCGCGTCTGCGAGCCATCGCCGAAGACGGTGATCGGCTCGCCGCGCAGCGCCTGGCTCATGAAGGCCGGCAGCGCACGCCCGTCGTTGAGGCGCATCCGCGGTCCGTAGGTGTTGAAGATGCGCACGATGCGCGTGCGCACCTTGTGGTAGCGGTGGTAGGCCATCGTCATCGCCTCGGCGAAACGCTTGGCCTCGTCGTACACGCCGCGCGGTCCGACCGGGTTGACGTTGCCCCAGTAGTCCTCGCGCTGCGGGTGCACGAGCGGATCGCCGTAGCACTCCGAGGTGGAGGCGAGCAGGAAGCGCGCGCCCTTTTCGCGCGCCAGTCCCAGCGCCTTGTGGGTTCCCAGCGCGCCGACCTTGAGCGTCTGGATCGGCAGTTCGAGGTAGTCGAGCGGACTGGCCGGCGAGGCGAAGTGCATCACCGCGTCGACCTTGCCCGGGACGTGGATGAACTCGGTCACGTCCTGGTGGAAGAAGTGGAAGCGGCTCTCGCCGACCAGGTGGCCGATGTTGCGCAGGTCCCCGGTCACGAGGTTGTCCATGCAGATGACTTCCCAGCCCTCGGCCAGGAATCGATCGCACAGGTGGCTGCCGAGGAATCCGGCGCCGCCCGTGATGACCACGCGCTGAAGTTGTTGACTCATGTTGGATCTGGCGCGCCCCGGTGCGGAGTCAGCGCAGTGGTGCGGCGGAGCCGCTCGAGGGGACGGGAGACGCAGTTTCGGACGGGTCGGACACCGCCGGTTGGCGCGACGTCCCGACGCGCACCGGCAGCGGTTGGAAACGCACACTTTCGCCGGACGCGAGCTTGGCGCGCAAGCCCAGGGCCCGTGCTTCGCCGGCCACGCCTTCGGGCGCGCGCACGACGATGGCCGAGTCGAGTTCCTCGCAGACGAGTTCGCCGCCGACACGCACGCTGAAGCCCGGGCCGTCGAAGCGGCGCAGGCTGATGTCGTCGACGAACGGCGCGCCGCCCGAGGAGAGCAGCGGCACACGCACGGCTTGGTTGGGCGCCAGTTCGAAACGCTCCTCGCGGAAGGAGATCGTCAGCGGCTCTTTGCCCTGGTTCGACACGGTCACGACTTCGTCGCCCAGGTGCTCGAGCGTGAACGGTCCGCCGGCGCCGCTGAGCAACGAACCGCCGAGGAGGCGCACGCTGTCGCCCTCGCGCAGCTCCAGCCGCGCGCGCTCGAGCTCGTCGAATTCGAGGATCGGCTCGCCCCGCGACGGCGAGCCCACCCACGCGACGCTCTCGCCGAGCACGACAGCGGACGCACCCGAGGGCCACAGGACTTCCGCGCGACCGCCGGGAGAGACGATGACCGCCCCGCCCGCGTTGAGTTGCGCGCGCTTGTCGAAGAACTCCATCGGTCGCCCGGAGAGCGCGCCTGCGGGCCGGATCTGCACCGGGTCAGCGTGACGCACGACGGTCACCTCCTCCGGACCCGGGCGGTGCACCGCCGTGTCGCCGGGCGGCAGCGGATCGTTCGTCGCACGCATCGGTCCGGGCCAACGTTGCACGCCGGTCCAGACGCAGCTTCCGCACAGCGCCGCCGCGAGCAGTGCGCCGACCGAGGCCGAGCGGGTCAGCGCGAGCGGCTTCACGGCTTGTCACCCACCGGGTTCGCACCCGAGGCGCTCACACCGGTCGTGATCGACGGACGCGCGCCGAAGTAGCGCTCGACGAAGCCCGTGTCGTGGTTGCTGGCCAGGAAGTCGGGGTGGCCGAGCACCTTCTTGAGCAGCGGGATCGTGGTCTTGGGACCTTGGATCACGAACTCGTCGAGGGCGCGCAACATGGTGCGCACAGCCGCCTCGCGCGTGGAGCGGTGGGCCATCAACTTGCCGATCATCGAGTCGTAGTTCGGCGGAATGCGGTAACCGCTGTAACCGTGGCTGTCGACGCGCACTCCGGGCCCCCCCGGCGGGACGAACACCGAGATCAGCCCCGGCGACGGCTGGAAATCGCGGTCGGGGTCCTCGGCGTTGATGCGGCACTCGATCGCGTGACCGCTGAAGCGGATGTCCTCCTGCCGGAAGGCGAGCTTCTCGCCAGCCGCGATGAGGATCTGCTGGCGGATCAAGTCGATGCCCGTCACGAGCTCGGTCACCGAGTGCTCGACCTGGATGCGCGAGTTGACCTCGATGAAGTAGAAGTTGCCGTGGCGGTCGAGCAGGAACTCGGCCGTGCCCGCGTTGTAGTAGTCCGCGGCCTTGGCGATGCGGATCGCCGCTTCGCCCATCTGCTGGCGCCGCTCGGGCGTGAGCAAGGGCGACGGCGACTCCTCGATCAGCTTCTGGTGGCGACGCTGGATCGAGCAGTCGCGCTCGCCCAGGTGCACCATGTTGCCGTGCATGTCGCCCAGCAACTGGATCTCGACGTGGCGCGGGTTCTCGATGAACTTCTCGAGGTACACCGTGTCGTCGCCGAAGGCTGCGTCCGCCTCGGCGCGCGCGGCGTGGAAGCCCGACACGAGGCTGACGTCGTTGCGCGCGATGCGCATGCCGCGCCCGCCGCCGCCGGACGCCGCCTTGATCATCACCGGATAGCCCAGACGCTGCGCGACCGCGAGCGCCGTCGGCTCGTCCTCCACCGCGCCGTCCGAACCGGGCACGACGGGCGCCTTGGCGAGCATCGCGATCTCTCTCGCGCGCGCCTTGTTGCCGACCGCGGCGATCGCCTTGGGATGCGGCCCGATGAAGGTGATGTTGCACGACGAGCACACCTCGGCGAAGTGCTCGTTCTCCGAGAGGAACCCGTAGCCAGGGTGGATCGCGTCGACGTCCGCGATCTCCGCCGCGCTGATGATCGAAGGGATGTGCAGGTAGCTCTTCGAACTCGGACCGGGGCCGATGCAGATGGTCTCGTCGGCCTGGCGCAGGTAGAGCGCGTCCGCGTCGGCCTCGGAGTAGACCGCAACGGTCTCGATGCCCATCTCACGACAGGTGCGGATCACGCGCTGGGCGATCTCTCCGCGGTTGGCGATCAGAATGCGCCGGAACATGCAGGTGGGTGCTCGGGGGGCCTCGAAAAAAGCTCGTCGAACTCGCGCGCGGTCTGGCGCCGCTGACGCACGCAAGCCGGCCTCAGGCCGGCTTGATGAGGAACAGCGGTTGACCGAATTCGACCGGCTGGCCGTTCTCGACCAGGATGTCGACGATCACGCCCGAGGTCTCGGCGCGGATCTCGTTGAGCACCTTCATCGCCTCGATGATGCACACCACCGTGTCGGGCTTGACCGCCTTGCCCACCTGCACGAAGGCCTCGGCCTCCGGCGACGGCGAGCGGTAGAACGTCCCGACCATCGGGCTGGCGATCGGCTTGGTGCCCGGCGGCGGACCGCTCGGCGCCGCGGGCGCAGCTTCAGGGGCCGCCGCCGCAGGTGCGGCCGCCGCGAGCGGAGCCGGCATTCCGGCGTGGCTGAGGTGCACGACGGGCGCCGCCATCGGCACCGCCTTCGAGCCGCGCTCCAGCCGCAGCCGGGCCCCGGACTTGGGGTCGTCGAGCTCGAGTTCGGTGAGCTCGGCCTGCTGCATCAGGTGCGCCAAGCGCTGGATCAGTTTGAAGTCCATGGTCGTGTGGGGATCGGTCGGGTGACGCGAGCGTCGCCGGCTCAGGGCCGAGGGACGGGCTCGGCATCTTAGGGAGCGGAGCGCGCGCTTCCAGCACTGCGAACGCCCCGCGGACGGTCGCTCGCGCGCCGCAGGCGCAGAATGGCGGCGAGGCGCTCGTTTGGCGGGGCGCACAGGGCCTGCGCCGCAGCGCGGCGCACAGACCTCGCGCTTCACGCCCCGGCCGGGCCGCGGCGCGCCGGACGCCGCGCCTCCGAGCGGCCTCGCACCCAGCGCCCCGACTTGCCGCCGGACTTTTCGAGCAGTTCGACGCGCTCGATCGCGATCTCGTGCGACAGCGCCTTGGTCATGTCGTAGATCACGAGCGCGCACGCGCTCGCTCCCACCAGCGCCTCCATCTCGACTCCCGTGCGCCCGTGGCAGGCGGCGCGGCAGCGAATTTCAAGACGGCGGGCGCCGCGCGCTCGCACTTCGATCGCGACTTCGTCGAGCGCCAGCGTGTGGCACATCGGAATCCACTCGGGCGTGCGCTTGGCGGCGAGGATGCCGGCGACCCGTGCAACTTCCACCACGGGGCCCTTCGGACCACCTTCGGAGAGCACGCGCGCCAAGAGGCGCGGCGGGAAGAGCACCGTCGCGCGCGCGATCGCGACGCGCGCAGTCGCTTCCTTGGCGCCGACGTCGACCATGCGAGCACGCGCTGCGCCACCGCTCCGCTCGACGTGACTCAGGCCTGCCTCCGCGCGTCGCGGGCGCGGCTTCACAGCGAACTCCGAGGGCGTCGGTGCGGCATAGCCCGCAGGGTATGTTTTCGGTTCCGCAGGCGCGAGCACCCGGACGGCGAGCTTAGAGTCTCCCTTGCACTCGTCCGCGGATCCGACTTGGGCCAGCGGGCGTCGCCGTTCGATGAACCGGCGGGCCGTGCGCCCGCCTCCGACTGGACCCACGATGCACCAACTCCACCGTGTCGCGCTCCTTGCTCTCCTGCCGACGCTGACGCTCGGCCCGGCTCTGTCAGCCACTCTGGCGGTGTCATCGTCCACGGCGGGGTCGCCGTTCGCGGGGCCGACCGCCCCGGCGAGCGCCCAGCAGGATGCCGGCGCGGCGCTGTCCGAGTTGATCACACTCCAGACCGCCGAACTCGCGGAGGCGCCGCGCGACGAACTCTGGCGCCGCGCGATCGCCCTGCGCGACGCCGCGCGCGAGCTGAACTTGGAAGGACTCGACGCCGCCATCGACGCAGCGCTCAGCAAGCCCGGACTCGACTCCGGCGCGGTGCTGATGCTCGCCGCCGCGCGCATCCAGGGCGCGGCGGTGGAGGCCGGCAAGCTCGCCACGCCGCTGATCGACCTGCTCGATGCGCCCGCGGGCGCGCGCGCAGACGAACGCGCCATCAGCGCTGCGACCCTGCTCTCGGACGCGAACTTCCGCGCCCTCGACACCGAGGAGCGCCGCGATGTGGTGCGCCGCCTGCTCAAGTGCGCCGCGGATGCGCAGCGCGCCCCGGCGCTGCGGCTCGAAGCGGCCTTCGCAGCCACGCGGCTGGGCGGCGGCGACGACATCCGCCGCGCGCGCGCGGTCATGCAGGAATTCCTGGCCTCCGGCGACGCCGAATTGCGCGCGAGCGGCGCGCTGGCGATGGCGCGCAGCGGCGCCGAGTTGCAGGGCCAACTGTTCGACGAGTTGCGTCGTCTGGCCGTGCTGCCCAGCGAGAACGGCCGCCTCGCGGCGAGCTACCTCGAGCGCGAGCGCGTGCGCGAGTTGGGCGAACGCAAGCTCAAGAACCTGAGCGACTCCTTCGAGGGACAAAAGCGCGCGGCGGCCGCTGAAGGCGCCGAAACGGACGGCGCGCCGAAGGGCGGCAAATGGCAAGAGCTCACCAACCTCGTCGAACTGGTCGAACGCTGGCACCTCGAAGGTGAACGCTTCAAGCGCGACGAACTGCTCGAGGCGGCGATGCAAGGCATCCTCAGCAGCCTCGACGAGCACTCGACCTACATGAGCCCCAAGGGCTTCGCGCGCTTCGAGCAGGAGCTGGCGGCGAACTACGGCGGGATCGGTGCGTACGTCGGCGAAGATCGCCAGGACGGCCTGTTCACCATCACTCGTCCGATCTACTCGGGTCCCGCCTACAAGGCCGGACTGATGAGCGACGACAAGATCGTGCGCATCGACGATTGGCCGACCATCGGCAAGCCGGTCGACGACATCATCAAGCGCCTCAAGGGCAAGCCGAACACGCAGGTCAAGCTCTACGTGTGGCGGCGCGGCATGGACGCGACGTTGATCGACCGGCCGAGCGAGGAGATGGCGATCACCATCACGCGCCAGGCCATCACGATCCCCGCCGAGCAGCACCAGATGCTGCCGGGCAAGATCGGATTGATCACGCTCAACGAGTTCAGCCAGGTGGCCTCGGGCGAATTGCGCAAGCCGATCGTCGCGATGCTCGACGGCGGCATGCGCGGCTTGATCCTCGACCTGCGCAACAACAGCGGCGGACTGCTCGACGAAGCGGTCGCCGTGGCCGAGCTGTTCCTGCCGAAGAAGACCCTCGTCGTCTCGACCGAGAGCCGCATCCGCCCGACGGAGAAGCTCTACACGCGCCGCGACCCGATCCTGCCGCCCGACATGCCGATGGTGGTGCTGGTCAACCGCTTCACCGCCTCGGCGGCCGAGATCGTCTCCGGCGCGCTGCAGGACGAGAAGCGCGCGCTGGTGCTCGGCGAGCGCAGCTTCGGCAAGGGCTCGGTGCAGAACCTGATCACCATGCCCGGCATGGAGGACGACGAGTACCTCGACGAGAACAAGAACCGCCGCTGGGACAACTGGGAGAAGATCACCAAGGACTTCAACGGCAATGGCGAGTTCGACTTCGCGCCGCGCGTGAAGCTCACCATCGCGCGCTACCTGCTGCCGACGGGTCGCTCGATCCACCGCGAGGTCGACGCCGAGGGCAACGTGCTCAACATCGGCGGCGTGGTTCCCGAGGAGAAGGTCGAAGCGACGCGCATCGACGCCTGGCGCGTGGAGCAGATGCGACGCGTGCTCGACCGTCGCGCGCCCCGCGACTATGTCGACAAGCACTTCGCCGAACACCGCGAGCGTTTCTCGCAGATCGCCGACAACGACCGTCGCGACACCTCGCTCTACCCGGACTTCGAGAGCTTCTACCAATCGCTGCGCACTCCGCTGCCGCCCGACGATGTGCGCCAGTTGCTGCGCGCCGAGATCCGCCGCCGCATCCAGGACGCGCGCGGCCAGGAGTTCCCGCAGGGCGACTTCGTGGAGGATCGCCAGCTGCAGGCTGCGATCCGGCACGTGCTAGGCAAGCTCGGGGAGAAGCCCGAGAGCATCGAGGACTACCGCGCGACGATCGAGCCGGATCTGAGCCCGCGCCTCAACCTCGCCACAAACGACAAGGACAAGTTGCGCGGCACGCTCGACGAGCTGAACCAGGCGCTGCGCGCCGACCGCAAGCTTCCCGAGTCGACGCTCTCGCAGCTGGTCGACATGCTCAAGGGTTCGCTCGACAACTGACGCGCGAACGCAGCGGGCCGTCGCAACCGAGTTGGTGGCGACGGCCCGCTGCATGCAATGAACTCGGGCGTGAACGCTCAGCTCTTCTTGTTCGGAGTTCCGTCCGCGAACTCGCGCAGCGCTGGCAGGAGCAGTTCGCGCGCGAGGATCACGATCGCAGCCGAGAGCGGCAGCGCGATCAGCAGGCCGAACATCCCCAGCGCCGAACCGAAGATCGTCAGCGCGGCGAACACGACGACGGTGTGCAGCCCCAGGCTGTCGCCGAGGATCTTCGGAATCAGCACGTAGCCCTCGAGCGCTTCGGCCACCGCGAAGACAAGCGCGGTGCGCCACAACGCGCCGAACGGATCGAACGTCATGAGCGCCACGGCGAACACGAGCGCGTGGCCGATGCCGGGCCCGATCACGGGCAGCAGCGAGAGCACGCCGCCGAGCAGCCCGAGGAGCAGCGCGTACGGCACGCCGATCACCAGCAGGGTGAGCCACACCGCGGCGCCCTTGAGCGCGCACACGAGCAAGCGGCCCCGGAAGAAGCCGCCCAGCATCTCGGCCATCGCGGCGCCGATGCGCGTCCACTGCTCGCGGTGGTCCTTGGGGATGTAGCGGCTGACGAAGGACGAGACGCGCTCGAGCTCGAACAGCAGGAACCAGGTGTAGATCGGTACGAGCAGCAGGAAGCCGAAGGCCGCGAAGACCGAGCCGAAGAACGACTGCACGAAGGCCCACATTCCTCCGGCGGCGTTGAGCGCGCCCTCCGCAGCTTCACCCGAGGTGAACCACATGCCCGCCTTGTCGAAGAACGTCTCGCGCAACGAGCGGCCCGCCTGCGCACGGTCCTCGATGCCGATCAAGTCGAGGTCGACGCCCAAGCCCTCGATGTGGGCGAGGACCCACTCGACCGCGGCTTGGAAGCGATCGGCAAGTTGCGCCTGCGTCGCGTGCTCCGACCCGAAGTCCAACACCAGCGCACGCGCCTGCATCACGACGAGCACGAGCAGCAAGGTGAGCGCGGCCGCGAAGCTGCAGAAGATGAAGTTGACCGCCGCCTTGCGCGACCAGCCGCGGCGCTCGAGCTTGAGCACCAACGGATGCAGGATGTACGCCAGCAGCAGCCCGACGAGCAACGGGTTCAGCGCGGAGCGCACCGTCCAGGCGAACCACAGCACCAGGACGAACAGGCCCGCGAGCAGCCAGTTGCGGCGATTGACCGTCAGACCGCTCAGCATCACGCCTCCTTGGCCGGGCCCATGCGAGCGGCGAGCGCCTCGCGCAGGCGCTCGTCATAGGCGCCGACGAAGGCCTCGTCGAAGTCGTACACGTCGCGGAACTCCTCGATCGAATCGCTGTCCTGGCGCTTGAGCAGACCGTGGTCGACGAGCAGGAACACGATCTGCCCCCAGTCGAAGGTCTCGTGCACGCCCCAGGCGCGCCATACGTAGGCGGCGAGCGGCCCGAACACGCTCAGCGCGTGCTCGCGCATGCCGGCGACCACTTCGCGTCCGGTCACATGGCGTGCGGCGCCTTGCAGCGTGTCCTTGCCCGCGAGCTTGACCGCGACCTCGAGGGCCTCGAACAGGAAGTAGAACGCCTCCGGCGAGTAGCGGCCATCGGCGCGGGCGATCTGGCGCAGGCGTTCCTTCGTGTCGGTCATGCGGCGCGGCTACAGGCGCCGCCGCGAAATGGTAACGGCCGGGTGTCCGCGCCCGAAGGCCCGAGACTGCGCCGGAAGGCTCCGGCCGCCCTCAACCACGCGCCCGCACAGCCGCCGGAGGCGGCGCGAACGCGAGCAGCGCGCGCTCGAGCACCGTCTGCGGATCGACGTTGGACTCCAGGTCCGAGCGGCAGCCGAGCAAGGTGTGCAGCGCGCGGCGCGACTCGCCGCGCGTGGCGAGGGCCGCTGCGCGGGCGAGCTCAGCCGCGACGCCGCCGTGCGGCAGTTCCGCGGGTGCGAGTCCCGCCCGCAGCCGTTCGCGGTCGCGCACGAGCTCGAGCGCCGTGTCGAGCACGCGCCGCACGCGTGTGCGCTGCTGCGCGCGCTCGGTCTTGCCGACGAACTCGCCTTCGACGGCCCACACCGCGGCGGCGGCGGTGGTCGACGGCGCCTCCCCCACGAGCACCGCGAGCGTCACCGCACGCAGCTCCAGCGCCGCCTGCGCGGCGAGTTCCAGCGCCACGCCGGGCGCGCCGCCTGCCCAGCGCGCAAGTTCGCGCGCGGCCGCTGGCTCGAGCTCCGCACGCGCGAGGATCTCGGCCGCCAGTTCGAGCGCGAGGGCCTCGAAACGCACCGCGATCGCACGGCTGTGGATCGTGGGCAGCAGCTCGTGCGGCTCACTGGTTTCGAGGATCCACAGCACGTTCGGCGCGGGCTCCTCGAGCGATTTGAGCATCGCGTTCTGCGCCTCGGAGTTCATGCGCTCGGCCTCGCGCACGATCACGATGCGCCACAGTCCGCTCGCGGCGCGCAAACCGAGGAAGTCCTCCACCGTCGCTCCGCCCCAGTACGTGCTGCGCGCTTCCTCACGCGGCACGAAGCGGCCGATGCGCAGTTGCTCCGAGCGCTCCTTCTCGGCCTCTTGGCGCACGTCGACGACAAACACGTCGGCGTGCGAGCCGGCCTGGAAGCGCTTGCACGCGCCGCACTCCAGGCACGGCCCGTCGTGGAGCCCGCCGCGCGCAGGCCCACGGTCGCACAGGAGCGCCGCGGCGAACCAACGCGCGACGAGGAACTTGCCGACGCCCGCGGGGCCGACGAACTCGAGCGCGTGCGCGAGCCGGCCAGCGCGCACGGAGGCGCACAGCCCGGCGAGCAACGCGTCGTGGCCGAGGGGCGCTGTCAGCGCGAGTTCTTGCTCCGCCGCAGCGCGCGCGCGTCGATCAGTCGCCATGCAGGGCTCTCCACACGCGTGCTTCGACTTCGTCGGCGCTGCCCATGCCGTCGACGCGCAGCACGCCGCTCACCAGCTCTGTGTAGCGCCGAAATCCGGCCGCGACGCTGTATTGGAATCCGAGCCCCTTGTCCTCGATCCGATCGCCGGGTCGGCCGCGGCGCAGCGCAGCTGCTTCGGGCGCTGTCTCGATGAGCAAGGTGTGCGTCGGCTTGGGCTCACCGGCCCAGCGTTCGAGCACCGCCAGCACCTCGCGTTCGTCGAGCCCGCCCGCGGCCGACTGGTAGGCAAAGGTCGAGGCGTGGAAGCGTTCGCACACGACGTGTTCGCCGCGGGCCAACGCCGGCCCCGCGCGTTCGCGCAACATCTGGCGGCGCGCCGCCGCGAAGAGCAACAACTCGACGCCGCTGTCGAGGTCGTGCTCGCGCGAGAGGAGCAGCGCGCGGATCGATTCGCCCAACGCTGTGCTGCCCGGCTCGCGCACGTGCAACACTCGCCGCCCGCTCTCGCGCTCGAGCCGTTGCACCAGACGCGCGGCCTGCGTGCTCTTGCCGCAGCCGTCGACGCCCTCGAGCACGATGAACAGCGGAGCGTCGAGGGCGGTGCGCGAGGACATCGGTCCACTGCGTTCTAGCGGCGCCGGGAGGCGCGGCGCAAGGGCGAAGCGCCCGCCGTGCGCAGCTCAGGGCTTGCGTCGCGCGAGCTCCTCCTGCGCGCGCCGAGCGTTTTCGCAATCCTCGTCGAGCGCCAGGGCCTGCTCGACGCACGCACGCGCCTCGTCGAAGCGCTCCAGCCCCACCAGCGCCTGGGCCTGGCCGCCGAGCAGTTGCGCCTGCTCCTCTTCGTCGGGGGCGTCTGGACTGTCGGGGTCGAGCGTCGGCGGCACTTGCAAGGCCACTCGAAACTCGCGCAGCGCGTCGGCGTAGCGCGCCAGTTCGAGCAGCGAGCGTCCCCAGTCCGCGTGCAACTGACGCCGGAAGGGATCGATGTCGTTCGCGCGCTCGAACCACGTCGCGGCGCGCTCGTGACGCCCCTCAGCGGCGTGCCAGCGCGCGACGACCAACGTGTTCGGCATGTCGTCCGCCGTCCACGCGAGCCGCCGCTCGAGCGCTTGGAAATGCTCCTCGTCGCGCTCGAGCGCCTTGTAGACGGCGGCCAAGTGCAGCTCAGCGGAGAGCGCCGGATCGTCGTAGCCGGGGAAGGCCTTTTCGGCGGCGGTGAAGTGCTCGAGCGCGCGCTCGAGCTCACGCTCGCGCTGTGCGACCTTGCCGAGCACCATGCGCGCGTAGAAGTTCTCGCCGCCCGCGCGCAATCCGCGCTCGAAGTGCTCGCGCGCCGCGGACTGCTCTCCGCGTGCGAGCGCCATCTCGCCGCGCAAGAACGCCGCGCGCGGCGGCTCGAGCCCGAGCGCGTCGAGCCGGCGCAGCGCCTGTTCGGCGTCGACGCGGCGCTCCTGTTGGTGGTAGCCCCAGGCCACGGTGGTCCAGTCCTCCGCCCAACGTTTGCGCGCCTCGTCGCCCTCGGGCGGCGCATCCTTGAGCGCCACACGCTTGCGCACGATCACCTGCGCGGTCCAGCGCGGTTCGAGCGCGAGCCCCTCGACGCGTTTGGCGACCCAGGCGCGGAACTCGCGGTCGGTTTCTTCGGGCGTGACCTTGAACACCTCGCGCAGCGCCTGGTCGAGATCCGCGCCGCGGTCGAAGGCCTCGAGCAGCGCGATCATCGGCGGAAAGCCGCGCGTCTCGATCCACATGCGGCACAACAGACCGCTCTGGTAGTAGCCGAAGATGATGCGCGACGAACGGAAGGCGCGGTTGAGCTCGCGCACCGCGATCAAGTCGTCGTTGTGCAACGCGTCGAGCAGATCGCGGCGCAGGTTGCGCGTCCAGGCGGGGTTCTTGTTCTCCTCTTCCCAGGTCGCGAGCCCTTCGGTGATCCAACGCGGGCAGCGGTTGTGCGAGAGCCCGAGGTGGATCACGTGGGTGAACTCGTGGAAGGCCGTACGCGCCCAAGAGAATCGACCGCGAAACTCCGAGTGCGGCGCGACGGCCGTCACGACCGGCCCGAAGCACACGCCGAGCGCGGGGAATCCCTCGAAGCCCGTGGAGCGCACCGAGAAGTCGCCCACGCGCTCGAACACTTCGATCATCGTCGGCCCGGGCGTGAAGGCGTAACGCTGCGCCAGTTCCGTGCGCGCGCTCTCGTAGAACGGCAGCCAGTACGCGCGCAGCACGTCGGCGCCGGCCGGATTCCAGGTGTAGCGCAGGTCGCCGCCGCCTTGTTCGACGACGAACTTCGACTGCATCCGCTCGAGCACCAGGCGCGTGTTGTTGCGCCACGCGTTCTGCCGTCCGCGCGCCTCGGCCTCCGAGCGCTGCAGGGCTTCGAGCCCGCCCTTCTCGTCGCCCGAGTTGGACAGCGCTTCCCCCAGCTCCATCCACGCCAAGTGGTCCGTCGCGTCGCGCGCCACGGCGGCGCGCAGGAACTCAACCGCCTCGGCGAAGCGGTACAGCTCGTTCAGCGAGCGCCCCACCTCGCGCTCGGGCGCGCTGTCGGCGGCGTCCTCGGCGGCGAGTTCCGCGAGCAGTCTGCGGCACTCTTCGCGCCGGTGCTCCAACCAGGCCAGCGCGGCGCGCAAGGAGCGCAGACCGCGCGCCTGCGGCGCCAACTGCGAGAGCGCGGCGACGCGCTCGCGCACCGCGGGCAGCTTGCCGTCGGCGAGGTCGTTCCAGCCGGCGAGCAACAGGGCGCGCACCGAATTGGGCGCGGCCGTGAGCGCGCGCTCGAGGTACTCGTGGGGCGGCGTGCGCTGGCGGTTCCAGTTGAAGCGACCGAGCTCGAACAGGCCCAGCAGAGTCGCCTCATGGGATTTGTGCAGCTCGAGCGCGGCGCGGTAGAGCTGACCTGGGGAGCGCGTGTTCGCCTGCGCGTGGTCGATCTCGCCGTCGGCTTCGAAGTAGATCGAGGCCAGTTCGGCGAGCACGTCGGGCTCGGCGCCGCCTGCGGCGACGGCGAGCCGGTCCGCTTCGACCAGCGCGCGGGACGCGCCGCCGAGGTCCCCCAGCGCGCGCAGACAACGCGCCCGGGCCCACAGCTGCTCCCAACTCGTCCCCGCCGCCGTGGCGCCGGCGGCGAGCAGCGCGCGCGAAGTTTCGCGGTCGCCCTCGGCGAGCGAGACCTGGGCGCTCCAAAACGCGTCGCGCGAGTCGCGCGCCGGAGCGAGCGCGTCGCCGAGTTCCTGGCGGAGCAGCACCGCCTCCTGCCACTGCGCACGCGCGAGCCGAACCTCGAGCAGCGTGCGACCGATGGCGCCGCGCGCCTCCCGGTCCTCACGCGGCGCCGCGTCGAGCGCCGCCCGCCCTTGGCGCAGCGCGTCGTCCCAACGCGACTGGTCCGCCAGCCAACGCGCGTAGAGCGCGCGGGTGCGGTAGTCGTCCTCTGCGTCGGAGAGCAGGCGACGCAACGCGCCTTCCGCGCGCGGATCGCCGCGCCTGCGCAGGCGGTCGGCGTCGGCGCGCGCGAGTTCGAGCTCGCGCTCGTCGAGGGCCTCCTGGTCGACAGCGGCGGCCTGGCGCGCGCTCGCAACGGCTGCGCTGCCGACGTTCGCAAGGGCGCCCACTAGCAGCGTCGACAGGGCCAAAGCACGCGCGCAGGGCAGCATCCGATCGCCGGTCATGGAGCGAAGTGTCGAGGGTGGCGGCGAACGCCGGGCGGGCGCGCGCGCGGGGCGGATCCAAGTTCGAAGCGGGCGGGCAAGACAAGCGTGCGAACGCCTGCGATTGCGCCCCACGCGATTGCTCTTCGACCGCGGCTACTGTATCTCCAGCCACCATGAAGCGTTTGCTGGCGCGTTCTTGGGAACGGATGGCGCACTGCGCCCGCGTCGGAGCGCCGCGTCACGTCGCTGTTCGCGCGGCGACCTTCGGCGCAAGTCTGGCCCTGGCCGTCGCCGTGCTGGTCGGCGGCTGTCGGCAGCCGCCCAAGAAGGTGGAAGTGATCGAGCCGCCGATCGTCGAGACGCGCGCTCCGACCTGGGTCGACCAGCCGCTGTCGTGGTCCAAGCTCGAGGCCCTCGAGAAGTGGCTGGAGCAAGACGCCGCGCGCCACGAGCCCTCGCTCGTCATCGAGGGCCGACTGGTGCTCAACGAAGGCCGTTTGCAGTTTTCCCAGCGCGACCGCGCCACGACGCCGGCGGACACGCTGCGCCTGCGCATCGAGAACGCCCGCGAGGGCTTCGCCACGGTGAAGGACGACCCGCGCGCCTCCGCCGGACAAAAGCGGCGCGCCGAGATCGGACTGCGCGCCTCGCAGGCGTTGCTCGTCGCCCCGGTTGGGCAAAAGCTCGCGATCCTGACGCGCAAGCAGTGGGGCGCGCGCAACGCGAGCGTCGCCAACCTGACGCCGCTCAAGGGGCAGTGGAGCAAGATCACGGTGCACCACTCCGCGGAGACGTCGACGGACCCGACCGGCGGCTCGCAGGACGAGTCGGCGACAGCCTTGCGCGCGATCCAGCGCTACCACATGGAATCCAACGGCTGGGGCGACGTCGGGTACCACTACCTGATCGACGCGGCCGGCCGCATCTTCGAAGGCCGCGAGTTGCGCTGGCAGGGCGCTCACGCCGGCGGCGCGAACAACGCGCAGAACATCGGCGTGTGCCTGCTCGGCGACCTCGAACGTCGCGCCCCGACGGCCGCAGCGCTCAAGTCGCTCGAACTGCTGATCGACGACCTGCGGCAGCGCTACAAGATCCGCGCGAACCGGCTGTACGCGCACCGCGAGCTGAACACGACGAGTTGCCCCGGCGACGCGCTGACCAACTGGATCAAGAAGCACCGTTAGTTCGAGCGACTTCACGAACGGCGTCGCGAAAACTCCGGAGCGCCTCTCCAGCAACGTTTTTCGACGGGCGCCTCCAAGCGTTCCCGCGCCGGACCGCGCAGCGAACTTGAACGAGCCTCCCCTTGTTTGCTCGTCAGCGGGAGCGACCTCCACGATCGCCGACGCCGCTGGGCCGGAAGAGCCGGCGTCTGCAGCAGAGCACGGGTGAAGGGACCAGGTGTCGGCGCGGCCGCGTGGAAGCCCGCTGCTGCGATTCTGCGAAGCCAGCCGCAGCGCCTCGGCTTCGCGCGCCAGCTTTTCGCGCCTCAGCGCGCGAGCCGCGCGAGGTCGGCGCGCACCATCATCCGCACCAACCCTTCGAAGTCGACCTGCGGCGCCCAGCCCAGTTCGGCGCGCGCCTTGCTCGCATCCCCCACGAGTCGGTCGATCTCCGCCGGCCGCAGGAACTGCGGATCGGTGCGCACGTGCTGCTCCCAGTCGAGTCCGACTTCGTCGAAGGCGATCTGCACCAGCTCGCGCACGGAGTGCTGGACCCCGGTCGAGATCACGTAGTCCGTCGGCGTGTCGCGCTGCAACATGAGCCACATCGCGCGCACGTAGTCGCCGGCGAAGCCCCAGTCGCGCTGCGCGTCGAGGTTCCCCAGCCGCAGTTCGCGCTCGAGCCCGAGCTTGATGCGCGCCGCCGCCAGCGAGACCTTGCGCGTCACGAACTCGGCGCCGCGGCGCGGCGACTCGTGGTTGAACAGAATGCCGCAGCAGGCGTACAGGCCGTACGACTCGCGGTAATTGACGGTGATCCAGTGGCCGTAGAGCTTGGCGACGCCGTACGGGCTGCGCGGGCAGAACGGCGTGTCCTCGCGCTGCGGCGTGATCTGCGTTTGTCCGAAGAGTTCGGAACTCGACGCCTGGTAGAAGCGCGCACGCGGCGCGGCTTGGCGCAGCGCCTCGAGCAAGCGGGTGACGCCCAGCGCCGTGAACTCCGCCGTGAGGACCGGCTCCTGGTAGGACGTCGGGACGAACGACTGCGCGGCGAGGTTGTAGACCTCGTCGGGGCGCGCGGTCTCGACAGCGCGCAGCAGGCTCGACGAATCGAGCAGATCGCCGCGCACGAGCTGGAGCCGTCCGCTCAAGTGGTCGATGCGTTCGAGCGTCGAACTCGACGAACGCCGCACGAGGCCGAACACCTCGTACCCCTGCTCGAGCAAGAGTTCGGCGAGGTAGCTCCCGTCTTGGCCGGTGACTCCGGTGATCAACGCGCGGCGCGCCATGGCTGGTTCCAGTTCGGCCTTCAGGGTTGCAGCACGTCGAGTGCGAGCAGCACGGCGACGACCGCGGCCAATCCGACGCGCCAGTAGCCGAACAATTCCAGGCCGCGGCGTTCGAGATAGCCCACCATCCAGCGCACGCTCGCCCAGGCAGACACGAAGGCCGTCGCGAAACCGATTCCCAGCGCGCCCCAACCGTAGTCGCTGACCAACTCGGCGCCGTGGCTCAGGCCCTTGTAGCCGGTCGCCGCGCTCAAGGTGAGCAGCCCGAGCAGGAAGCTGAACTCGACCGCCGCGCCCAGGCGCAAGCCGACCAGCACGCCGCCCACGATGGTCGCCAGGCTGCGGCTCGTTCCGGGCCACAACGCCAAGCACTGGCACAACCCGATCACCAGCGCGAGGCGCCAGTTGAGATCGTCGAGCTCGGCGCCGGCGCCGCGCTCACGCGCCGGCCGCAGGCGCGCCACCACCAGAATCGCAGCGCCGCCGACGAACCAAGCCGCGACGACGGGCCACAACCCGAACAGGTGCTGCTCGATCTTGTCGTCGAACAGCACGCCGAGGACGGCGGCGGGCGCGAAGGCGGTGAGCACGCACAGAGCAAGGCGCAGACCGCGGCCGTCCGCACCGACCAGCCCGCGCAACATGGCCCGCACTCGCGCTGCGTACAGGCCGAGCACCGCGACGACGGCGCCGGCCTGGATGCAAATCGCGAAGGCGTGCGCCGAAGCGCTCGCATCCAGGCCGAGCGCGCGCTCGGCCAGGATGAGATGTCCCGTGGAGCTGACGGGCAGGTACTCGGTGAGGCCTTCGACGAGCCCCAGGATCAGCGCTTGCCACCACTCCATCGGCCGCGTGCCTGTCGCTCAGCCCTGTCGCCGCTCAGCTCAGACGCGCAGCGACGTCGAGCGCAGGCGTGTACTTGAGACCGAACGTCTCGGCCACGGCCGAGTACGTGATCTCACCCGCGATCACGTTCGCCGCGGTGCGCAGCGGCGCGTTCTCCTTGATCGCGCGCGCGGCGCCCAGGCGCGCCAGCTCGAGCGAGTACGGCAGCGTCGCGTTGTTGAGCGCGAACGTGCTCGTGCGCGGCACCGCGCCAGGCATGTTGGCGACGCAGTAGTGGATCACGCCGTCGATCACGAAGGTCGGCTCGGCGTGCGTGGTCGGCTTGCAGGTCTCGATGCAGCCGCCCTGGTCGACGGCGACGTCGACGATCACGCTGCCGCTCTTCATCAGCTTGAGATCCTCGCGGCGAATCAACTTCGGCGCTGCAGCGCCGGGGATCAGCACCGCGCCGATCACGAGGTCGGCCCAGGGCAGCAACTCGCGCAGCGCGAAGGGCGTCGAGTACAGCGGCCGGCAGTTCTTCGGCATCACCTCGTCGAGGTAGCGCAGGCGGTCGAGGTTGACGTCCATGATCGTGACGTCGGCGCCCAGGCCGCAGGCCATGCGGGCCGCCTGCGTGCCGACCACGCCGCCGCCGAGAACCAGCACGTGCGCGCGGTCCACGCCCGGAACACCGCCGAGCAGGATGCCCGAGCCGCCGCGCGAACGTTCGAGCCACTGGGCGCCGGCCTGGATCGCCATGCGGCCGGCGACCTCGCTCATCGGCGTGAGCAGAGGGAGCGTGCGGCCGACTTCCAGCGTTTCGTAGGCGAAGCAGTGCGCCTTGGACTTGACCATCGCGTCGGTGAGCGCGCGGTCGGCGGCCAAGTGGAAGTACGTGAACAGCGTCTGGCCGGGGCGGATGTGCGGCCACTCGGAGGCGAGCGGCTCCTTGACCTTCAGGATCATCTCGCAGTTCTTCCAGACCTCGGCGGCGCTGGGCGCGATGCGCGCGCCGGCCCGCACGTAGGCCTCGTCGGCGAGCAGGCTGCCGACCCCGGCCTGGGTTTCGACCCACACTTCATTGCCGGCCGCCACGAGGCGCTCGGCGCCGGCGGGAGTCAGGGCAACACGGTTTTCCTGGGCTTTGATCTCGCGAATGACGCCAACGCGCATGACAGGCCTTCCTCGAGGCGAATGACTTGGTGACGGGGGCACGGCGGCCGCGCTTCGCGCGAGAATCTCGCGGCGGGGGCGCTCTCCGCCAATGGGATGGGGCGAACTGAAGCGGCGGAGTGTAGCAGCGCCGCCGCGACGCGGAGCCCACGCATCCACGCGCTGACGCGGCCGGGTCCGCAAGAAAGCGCTTGGCGCCGCACGCGACCGTTCCTAAGCTCTGCGCCCCCTTGACGGTTCGGACCTCTTCGGAGGCTGGCCGTCGCGGGAGCGGAGCTGGGCCAATAGCTCAGTTGGCTAGAGCGCTACCTTGACATGGTAGAGGTCACAGGTTCGAGTCCTGTTTGGCCCACCAGCTCGGCTCCGCAGCACGCACGAGGGTGATCGGCGTGCCCACTCGCGGCGGCTCCGCGACGGGCTTCGACGTCGGTGCGTGAGACGCGCAGTCGCCCCAACGAGGTTGCAGGCGCGCTCGGCGGTCCGGTCGCGACGCCATCCACTCGCCACGCCGTCGCGACGCGGCGGCTCGGCTTCGAAGGCCGCGCCGGAACTCCTCGGCAGCATGTCCCGAGTGCGTCAACTCGCGGCCTCTCGACACTCACGCGGCGCACGAACGCGACGTAGCCTCCGCTCGACCGCGAAAAGCACCTGAGGCGCTCCGCACCGCCTCCGTCCCCCACAACCGACCCTCTCGATGCTCAGCCTGCTGCTAGCGCTGACCGCGCTGCCCCAAGAGCCGCCGCCCTTCGACAACCCGCGCGTGACGCCGATCGTGCTCGTCGCGCGCAAGGCCGCTCCGGCCGTCGTCTACATCGAGGCCGAGCGCCAAAAGGCGATGCTCGACTTCTTCGGGCGACGCCACGTCGAGTGGGACACGGTCGGGGGGTCGGGAGTGGTCGTCGACAAGTCGGGCTACATCGTCACCAACCACCACGTCACGGCCGACGCGCGCAAGCTGTTCGTCACGTTGTTCGAGGAGGGCGAAGCGCCGCGGCGCTATCCGGCGAGCTTGATCTCGAGCGCGCCGCACGACGATTTGGCGCTGCTCAAGATCGAAACCGAACACGAGCTCGCGGTGATCCTGCGCGGCACGTCGAGCGACCTCATGCTCGGCGAGACCGTGGTGGCGATCGGAAATCCGCTCGGGCAGACCAAGACCGTCAGCGCCGGAATCATCTCCGGGCTCAACCGCGACCTCGACGTGCCGCTCGCGCAGCCGCCGCTGAAGTTCAAGGGCCTGATCCAAACCGACGCGGCGATCAACCCGGGCAATTCGGGCGGCCCGCTGCTCAACATCGAAGGCCAGATGATCGGCATCAACACCGCGATCCGCGAAGGCGCCGAGAACATGGGCTTCGCCATCCCGGTCGACCGCGTCGAGGAGGTCCTGCGCGACTTGCTGTCGCCGTCGGCGTCGCGCGCCTGGTTCGGATTCGAGGTCGACGACAACGCCACGTTGTGCGTGAACGAACTCGTGCCCGGCAGCCCCGCGGCGCTCGCAGGGATGGAGCTTGGCTACCGACTGCTCGCGATCAACGGCGCCCGCATCAAGGACGGCGCGGAGTACCGCTTGCACCGTTTGCCATTGGCGCCCAACCAGACGGCGACGTTCACGCTGGCCGGCCCCAAGGGCGACCGGGAGTACGTGGTGACCGGCTGGGACCGCGCACGGGGCGCGATCTTCGCGCGGCTGGGGATGGAGGTCAGCCCCTCCCGCGACGGTTGGGACATCTACTTGCGGCTGACCGAGGTCGCACGAGAAGGTCCCGCGCAAGCGCTCGGATTGCGTGCGGGCGACGTGATCGACGCCCTGCGCATCGCCGGGCAACGCGCGTCGGTCCGGCCGCGCACGCAGGCCGACCTCGCCGACCTTCTCGCGGCCCTGCCGCCGCGCACGGAGATCGAGATCGACGTGTTGCGCGACGAGAACGGCGACCAGCGCATCGACCTGCGGACCGAGGTGCTGCGCGGAGTGCTCGTGCTGCGCTGAGCAGCGGCGCCTGACGCACGCTCCGCGGAAACTTTTTCCGGCGCGGCGCCGACTCTTGGACTGCGCCAGCGGCCGATAGACTGCGGTCTTGCTCGCGGTGTGCGCGGACCGGTTTCCTGCGCCCCTGCGAGCTCCCCCCGGGAGCGCGCTCCACGCGCCTCCGTCCCGGCCCGACCGCCCCATGCAAGCCTTCCTGCACTTCTCCGAGCGCTTCGGCAGCATGCTCTCCCGCGTGCTGCTGACCGTGCTCTACTTCGGCCTCCTCGGGCCCTTCGCGTTGCTCTACCGCCTGTTCGCCGACCCGCTGCACATCAAACGCCGCAGCACGAACTGGGTCGAATGGCGGCGCGCCAACGAGACGCTCGGCGCCGCGCGGAGACAGGGCTGATGAACGTCCTCGGACTGTCGTTCTACTACCACGACTCGTCGGCGGCGCTGGTCGTGAACGGCGTGCTCGTCGCCGCCGCCGAAGAGGAGCGCTTCAGCCGCCGCAAGCACGACTCGGGCTTCCCGGGCCTGGCAATCGAGTTCTGCCTGAAGACCGCAGGGCTCACGCTCAACGACGTCGACTTCATCGTCTTCTACGAGAAGCCGTTCGTGAAGTTCGAGCGCATGCTGCTCACGGCGATGAGCACCTTCCCGCACTCGGCGGCGGTGTTCCGCGAGTCGATGCAGCGCTGGATCAGCGACAAGCTGTGGATCAAGTCGATGATGCAGCGCGAGCTCGACGTGCCGAGCTCCAAGCTGCTGTTCGCCGACCACCACATGTCGCACGCGGCGTCGAGCTACTTCACCTCGCACTTCCAGGAGAGCGCGATCCTCACCGTCGACGGCGCCGGCGAGTGGAGCACCGCGACGCTCGGCGTGGGCCGCGGCAACCAGATCGAGATCCTCAAGGAGCTGCGCTTCCCCCACTCGCTGGGCCTCCTCTACTCGGCCTTCACCGCCTACTGCGGGTTCGAGATCAACGAGGGCGAGTACAAGCTGATGGGGATGCACCCGTACGGCAAGCCGCGTTTCGTCGACGAGATCTACAAGCTGATCCACGTCGCCGAGGACGGCTCGCTGTGGCACGACATGAAGTACTTCGCCTACCACTACTCACGCGACAACACGCTCGCCGAGGAGTTCGGGCGCCACTTCGGCAAGCCGCCGCGCGATCCCAAGGAAGGCGACAAGTCGCTCGATCCGTACTACTGCGACATGGCGGCCTCGATCCAGGTCGTCACCGAGCAGGTGCTCATGAAGATGATCACGCACCTGCACAAGCTCACGGGACTCAAGAACCTGTGTCTCGCGGGAGGCGTCGCGCTCAACTCGGTCGCCAACTACAAGCTGCTGCGCGAAGGCCCCTTCGACGACATCTACGTGCACCCCGCGCCCGGTGACGACGGCGGCGCAGTGGGCGCGGCGTACTGGGCCTACAACCATCTGCTCAAGCAGCCGCGCGGCCCGGTGCTCACCAGCCCGTACTTGGGCTCGAGCTACACCGACCAGGAGATCGAAGCTTTCCTGCGCAAGCACAACATCGCCTTCGAGCACATCGCCGACGACGCGAAGTTCTACGACTTCGTCGCGCGCACGCTGGTCGAGGGCGGCGTGTGCGGCTGGTTCCGCGGCCGCTTCGAATGGGGCCCGCGCGCGCTCGGCGCACGTTCGATCATCGCCGACCCGCGCAAGGCCGAGATGAAGGACAAGCTCAACGCGACGATCAAGTTCCGCGAAGCTTTCCGACCCTTCGCGCCGAGCGTGACGGTCGAAGCGGCGAGCGAGTTCTTCGACATTCCGCAGGCCGCGCGCCACTATCCCGCGCGCTTCATGCTCTACGTCGCGCCGGTGCGGCCGGAGAAGCGCAGCGTGCTCCCGGGCATCACGCACGAGGACGGCTCGGGCCGCCTGCAGACCGTCTTCGCAGACGTGTCCCCCGCCTACCACGCGATCATCAAGCGCTTCGGCGAACTCACCGGCGTGCCGGTGATCATGAACACCAGCTTCAACTTGAAGGGCGAGCCGATCGTCGAGGATCCCAGCCACGCCTTCAACACGTTCAGCCTGTCCGGCATGGACTACCTGTTCCTCAACAACTTCGTCGTGCGCAAGGAAGCCAAGAAGAAGATCGCGGACACGCGCTTCGTGCTGCGCCATGAGGGCGACAGCGTGACGGAGATGGTGAGCTGACCATGCGCGCGCTCAACGTCCTGCTCGCGCTGCTCGTCAGCGTGTTCCTCGCCTTCGCCGTCTTCGAAGGCGGCCTGCGCTTGCTCCCGGCCTTCCGTCCGCAGCCGACGCTCAACCAGTTCGACCCCAGCACAGGCTGGTCCAAACGGCCCGGCCTGAAGGTCGTACGCGACGTCGCCGGCCGCCGCATCGAGTTCGCGATCAACCAACATGGGTTGCGCGAGGACGAGTCCGTCGGGCCGCAGCGCAAGCCCGACACGGCGCGCGTGCTCGCGCTCGGCGACTCCTTCGTGCTCGGCTACACCGTCGAGCAGCAACGCACCTTCGTCGAACAACTCGAACAGCGCTGGCGCTCCGAGGGCCGCGCGATCGACGTCGTCAACGCCGGCGTCGAGGGTTGGTCGATCGACCAGTCGGTCGTGTGGTTCGTCGAACGCGGCCGCGAGTACGCGCCGGACCTCGTGGTGCTGTTCGCCTACGAGAACGACATCTACTGGTGCGGCGAGGAGCGCTATCCGCCCCGCTTCGACAAACCGCGCTTCGGCAGCAACGGCGAAGTCGAACGCCGGCAGCTCGTCGACCCGGGCCCGACCAAACCGCTGGAGAAACTCGCGCTCGGCAAGTTCCTCGGGTTCGTGGTGAATGCGATCA
This sequence comes from Planctomycetota bacterium, assembly GCA_016795325.1. GTDB lineage: Bacteria > Planctomycetota > UBA1135 > UBA1135 > WYBT01. The sequence goes on along the minus strand of JAEUHY010000012.1, from coordinate 4,730 downwards.
CGCCTAGAAAACTGCCGGGCGAATTCGAGGTCGAGGGACGCAAGCTGCCCGGCGAGTTCGCGCCCTTGCTGCACACGCCGCCTGCGTTCGAAGCCGCCGCCGAAGCGCGCATGGAAAGCGCGCTCGCGGCGCTCGCACGCTTCTGCAGCGCACTGCGAGTGCCGCTGGTGGTCGTCCCCATCCCGAGCAAGAGCGCGATCCACGCCGACGAGCGCGAGTACTTCAGGACCTGGTCGAGCGGCCTCAAGGGTCTGCCCGACACGGCCTGGTCGCCCGATCGACCGGTGGAGATCGTTCTGAGCGCCGCGAAGCGCCAAGGCATCGAAACGCTCGATCCGCGCGAGGCGCTGCGCCGCGATGGAGCCGAGCGCAAGCTGTACTTCGAGAAGGCGCGCGAGTGGCACTTCAACGACGACGGCAACTTGGCGCTGGCGAACTTCCTGCACGGCGCGTTGAGCGCGCGGCCGGAACTCGCCGCCGGAGGCCCGCCCCCGAGCAGCCCGTCTGCGGCGCCCGCGTGGTTCGGAGCGGAGCGCGAAGGAACGAACTGGACCTTCGTCGGCGCCTTGTTCGCGGGGTTGTGGCTCGTGCTCAGCGCCATCTTCATCGGCACCTACCCCGACGAGCCGCGCGCACTGGCCCCGTTCAAGGTCGGCGGAATGCTGGCCCTGGTGTTCACGATCTTCCTTGGCGGGCGCGAGTTGATGGCGCTGATGCCGGCCGAGTGGTCGGGCTGGGCGCTGGGGGTGTTCCTCGTCGTGGTGCTGGGCTTCGTCGCGTACAAACTCGGCCGACGCCTCGCCACGATCGCGGAACTGCTCGCCAGCTTCATCCAGCGCGGCCACTGGTACCTGATGCCGCTGCTCGTGGTACTTTTGAGCATCGGGAGCCTGCTCGTGGTCGCGGCCAGTTCGCCGCTGATCGCCCCCTTCATCTACACCTTGTTCTGAGCCGCGGCCCCGCACCGATCGCCATGAAGGAATTCAGCCCATGAAGGAATTCATCAAGGAGAACTGGGTCTGGTTCGCCGCGCCCTTCGTCGTCGCCGCCCTGCTGGTTCTCGCATTGGTGTTCCTGGGCGGCGGTGACGGTTCGCCGTTCAGCTACACGATCTTCTGATCGCGCAGCCGCGCGGCGAGCGCGTTGAAGGAGTTCTGCCCGTGAAGGAGCTCACCCCATGAAGGAATTCATCAGGGAGAACTGGGTCTGGTTCGCTGCGCCGTTCATCGTCGCCGGCGTGATCGTCCTCGCGCTCGTGTTCCTGGGCGGTGAGGACAGCTCGCCCTTCATCTACCCCATCCACTGAACGAGCGCTCGGCCCGCGCGCTGGATCGACCGAGATCACGGCAACGCGCGCGCCCGACTCGCGAACTTCACTCCGACAGGTTGACGCCGAGGCGGCGCAGCAGCTCGAAGCCGCCGCAGGCTTCGGCCGCGAGCAGATGGAGTTGCGCTGCGTCGTCGATCGCCAGTCGTTTGAGCGTGTAGCGCTCCGATTTGGGAGTGTTGACGCCCGCGTGCATCGTCACGGCGCAACCAAAGCCGCTCTCGCGCGCCGCGCGTGAGCTGTGCTCGTTGAAGTCCCAGCGCCGCCCCCACGGGTACGCGAACGAGCGCGCGCGCTGCCCGAGCTCGCGTTCGATGGAGCGCGCGCCGTCTTCGATCTCGCGTGACTGCTCCGGCGGCGCGAGCTTGGCGAGGATCGGGTGGTTGACCGTGTGCCCGCCCAGTTCGATCCCAGCGCGCTGCATCGCGCGCGCTTCGTCCCAGTCCATGTAGAGCGCGTCGCACAGAGCGCGTTCGTCGCCGCCCAGTTCGGCGAACACCTGATCGAGCACGCGGTCGCGCTCCGCGGGCTGTGCGTCGTACTTGAGCACGAGCTTCAGGTGGTAGCGCAGATCGACGCGGCCCTCGCATACGTGCTGGTTGAGCGCATGGAACGCGTCCTTGTCGCTCGTGAGCTCGCCGAAACGGTGCACGAAGTCCTCGGGCGTCGAACGCGCCAGGATCCAGAAGTACTTGTGCGCCCAGTTGACCTTGCGCTCGTCGAGCGGGCGCGACTCGAGATACACCGTTCCGCTCGCCTTGTGGCTCGCGAGCAGCGGCGTGAGCACCCGTGCGTTGTCGCGGTAGCCGTCGTCCATCGAGAGCGCGACGAGGCTCTTGCCCGAGAGCCCGCGATCGAGCCGCTCGACGCCGGCGCCGACGCTGACCAGTTCGAAGCGCGCGCCGAACCAGCGCAGGAACTCGTCGAGTTTGCGCTCGGAAATGCTCATGTCGGGCGGCAAGTGCTCGCCCGCGGGCCATTCGCCGCCTGCGGGCCGCACGCAGTGGCCGGCCAGAATCGTCAGGCGCGGCGGCATCAACTTGTCGACGAGCGCGCACAGGCCGGTGTGGAACAAGAGCCGCGCGTACCCCTCGCGCAGAGCGCCTTTGAGCTTGTGCTTGAACGCCATCGTGAATCTCGAATCTAACCGACGGTCTCGTCGTCGCGGTCGCCGTCGGTGAAGTACCAATTCGAGATGTCCCGCGCGGCCGCAACCAAGGGATGCGCCGGCTGCAGCGGATTCATGATCACGCTCATCTCACTTCCTCCCCGCGGCGGGAGAAAGCCCCAGCTTTGGAGGCGCTTGCTCCACCACGTGCCGTCGATGGCGGTGGCCTGCACCAGTTTGTGTCCTCGGCACTGCGCTTCGTCCAACGCCAGGTCGATCGCAGTGTCGACGGTCGCGTCGTCGCGCCCGAGTACGTCGACCAAGAAGCACGTCTCCGCGCCGGCACGAGACTGGAGCACCGCATAGCCGGCGACGTGCTCGTCGTCCGTCTCGGGGTTCCCCGACGTCCCAGCGCCGTGCACCAAGATCGCCATGTGCTGGCGCGAAGGTGCGGCGAGGAATCTCCAGCGCAGATACTCAGGATCGCGTCGGATCATGAATCCGAAGTTCCGTTCGACCGCCCGCGCGATGGGAGCTAGCTGGCGCGGGAAGCGGTCGTAGTACGTCACTCCCAACCGCATTCGCTCCCGTTCGGACGCGTGGATTCGCCGCTGCCGCTGACTTTTTCGGGCGCAGCGGCGTGCGTCGAGCGGGGCAAGCACGCCGCGCAGCCAGCCTTCGCGCGCTCGTTCGGCGCGCGCCGCCGCCCCTCCGTCGAGCAGGTACGTCCAGCGCCGTACGGTGCCGATGCGCTCCCAACCCAGCTCGAGGAAGATGTGCGCGGAACGGTGGTTGGGCAGCCCGAAAGCGAGCGCCCAGCCGCGCCGCTTCGCCTCCTCCATCGCCGCGCGGTCGAGCGCGGAGAAGTAGCCGCGTTTGCGCCAATCCGGATGCGTCATGACGTCGCCGGTTTCGCCGACGATCGCTGCGGTCGACTCGTCGCCGCGCGAGATCACAAGGCGCGGGTTGCAGGCGTACCCCGACACGGTCGCGCCGCCCGCCTCGCGCGTGACGAAGCTCACCGACGGTCCGTGCGGAACGTCGTCGTAGCGCCACTCGAGCCCACGCTCGGCGAGCGGCTTCTTGAAGCACGCCGCGAACAGCCGCGCCTGCTCGGCGCGCTGCTCGGGCCCGCAGGCGACGAGCGTCCCCGTGCGCGAGGTGTCGGCGGGCGGCGGTGCGGCGTCGGTCACGCTGCGATCATGGGGAGCGCTCGAAGGGCGAACAAGTCGCCAGAGCGCGACGCGGGGCATTCGTCGCCGCGGACGGCCGCCGCCGCTCGCTGCGAATGCGGTCCAACAAACTCTGCTCGCTTGAGCGCAGGATGTGAGCCACTCGCCCGCGCCGCCCCAGAAACGCAGCAGGCGCCTTGCGGCGCCTGCTCGTGGAGTCGTTGCTCGCCCTACTTCTTGGCCGAAGCTGCTTCGCGCGCCTCGTCCATCACGCGGTTGGCGACGCTTTCGCTGCGCGGCGGCGGGACGATGCCCATCGCTCGTCCCAGACGCTTGCGGCCGAACTGCGGATTCTCGAGGTAGTACATCGTGCGCTCCATGAAGCGCTTGGCGCGCTGCGAGTAGCCGTAGTACCAGCGCTCGTAGGAGCGGACCATGTTCTTGCGCAGCTCTTCGAGCTCGACCTGGTTGAAGTGCTCGTGCACGTAGGCCGAGCGGTTCGACGAGACGTAGTTCTCGCGCAGGTCGGTGACGTCGATGCTCGCCTGGTAGTTGTCCCACGACTCGGTGCCGATCAGCGGATTGAACACGCTGACGCGCACGAGGTCGGGGCCGGCCATGCGCAGCACCTTCTCGGTCTCGACGATGTCCTCGGGCGTCTCGCCCGGGCTGCCGACGATCAGGTAGACCTTGGCCCAGATGCCGGCGCGGCGCGTCATGCGCGCGGCCTCGACGATGGCCTCGGGCGTGAGGTCCTTCTTGAGCACGTCGAGCATCTTCTGCGAGCCCGACTCCCAGCCGTAGTAGATGCGCCGGCATCCCGCGCGGTGCATGTGCTTGAGCAGCGGATAATCGACGCAGTCCGCGCGCGTGTTCGCGATCCACTCGAACTTCAGGCCGCGGCGCAGGATCTCATCGCACATCTCGTGGATGCGCGTGCGGCGCAGCGTGAGGATCTCGTCGACGAACAAGATCACGCCGGGGTTGTAGGTTTTGACGATGTGCTCGAGCTCGTCGACGATCATCTGCGTCGAGCGCACTCGGAAGCCGCGGCCGGTCAGCTCCTTCTGGCAGAAGATGCACTTAAAGGGGCAGCCGCGCGTGGTGAAGATGTAGGTCAGCT
>JAEUHY010000011.1 GCA_016795325.1 Planctomycetota bacterium | reverse complement strand
GACGGCGGTCTACCTCGACGCGGTGCGCGGCTACAAGGACCAGGCCGACGATCCGAGCCTGGATCGGATCGACGAGTACGTGCGTCAGGACCGCAAGGACTACTACGACCGCGTGCACTTGCAGGCGATTCAGTTCAAGTTGACGCAGGTGATCGTGGATCGATTGGTCGCCGGAGCTGACAGCGAGAAGCCCGACGCGGCGGCGTTCAAGCTCAAAGCCAAGCACCAACTGTTTCCGCAGGTGCTTGGGATCGTGCAGCTCTTCATGCGCACAAAGGTGACCTACGAAGCGGGCGTCGATCCGAAGGAGATCGGTCTGCAGAAGTACGCCGAGCGGCTGGTCAAGCAGCTCGTGAGCGGGATCGTCCCCAAGGCGGCGTCGAAGGAAGCGCCGCTGATGCCGGTGATTAACCGCATGCGTCGCTTCCACTCAACTGCGGACGCGGAGGAAACCACGACGCGCCCGGTGGTCGCGGTGGAGAAGTCTCACCTCAACGGAGTGATCTATCGCTCCGACCTGGAACGCGACGCGGCGGTCGTGCTCGATCAGTCGCCGTTCGTGGAGTCGTTCGCCGCCAACTCCCGCGGCTTCGGCCTGACGGTCGTGTACGAGGACGGCGAGGCGCCCCGCGACTACGAGCCGGACTTCGTCGTGCGCGTCGCCGGTGGCAAGACGCTGTTGATCGAGATCAAGGGACTCAAGGGCGAGTTGCACGACCAGAACCTCGTCAACCTCAAGAACCAGGCGGCCAGGAAGTGGATCGCGGCGGTCAACAACGCCAAGCGCTACGGCGAGTGGGACTTCGAGATCTGCCGGAACATGGCCGAGCTGGAAGCCGTGCTGGAGAAGCACGCGGGTGGGGCTGCGAAGGTGCTCCCGTTCCGCCGCGTGCGACCCTCGGACGCCGAGCGCTTCAAGACCTGCGTGCCGCTCGTGCCGCTTCGCGTCGCCGCCGGGCAGTTCGCAGATTCGTCCGCCGGTGCGGCCACTCTCTTCGACGCCGACGACTGGGTCCAGATCGACTCCCGTCACCGCATCGCGCCGGGCATGTTCGTCGCTCAGGTCCGCGGCAAGTCAATGGAGCCCGACATCCCCGACGAAGCTTGGTGCCTATTCAAGCCGGCTACCGCCGGCTCGCGCGACGGCCGCGTCCTACTCGTGCAGCACCACGACATCAGCGACCCCGCCTACAGCGGCAGCTACACAGTCAAGCGCTACCGAAGCGAGAAGGTCACCGACCCGGCCACAAGCGAGTGGCGGCACACGCGCATCATCCTCGAACCGCTCAACCCCACCTTCCCGCCCATTGAACTGAAGATCGGCTCCGACGACGAGTTCCGCGCGATCGCGGAGTTCGTGGCGGTGCTGTAGTTCCGCCCCACTCGGCGAGAGATGCACACAATGAAACATGATGCCGTGCTGCGAAAGATCCAGGGTCTGAAGTGTAGCTACGCGGAGAACGACCTTGGAGCGCTCCGAGCGATCGAGGCCAGACTCGCCTCGACGGCCCGCGCGGGCACTCTCATCAAGTACGGCAACTTGGTCCGAGGAATCGACATTCGGATGGCCAATGTGGACGATGGCCGTCGCTTCGAGTTGTTTCAGCCTGACTGGAGTCCGCTTCACAGCGCCATCCTTGGAGATTTGCTCGGCTACATCGCATGCAGAAGCTTCGAGCGAGGGGGCTTTCTCGCGAGCGCGATGGCCATCCTGGCCGAAGGAGAGCCGAGCGACGGGTTTCGCAAGCTCGCGGTGCAGGTCGGTCTCTTGAGCCCCGGCAATGATGTCGACGCGCTGTGGGCCGAGCACGTGCGCCTGTCGGTCGCATGGTATTCGAAGCACGATTCGGTCTTGTGATCATGAATTGATTATCGGCACAGCGCATCAGCCTCGCATCGAATATCGCACCCCTCCACCCACATCGCCATGAAGACGAAAGCACTTGTTCGCTTCTTGAACCGGATGGCGCACTACTCTGCTGACGTAGAGCTGGTAGACGTTTTCGCGCGCTCGGTAACCAAACTAGCAACCACGAACAGCCAGAAAATCTTTGACAAAGTCGCCCCAGACAGACACCCCACACTCTTTAAACGCAAGAGCAGTGATGCCAGCCGAAAATTGGCAATCGCACACCTCAAGTCAACGATAGGCTCTGCGCACATCAAGGACCTCTACGAGGACGTGTCGATGTACCTCAACGACCTACTGGCCGCTGCGATACGACATGGCATCGATCCGGCGCGGCTGGTGGGGGAGCACGACGTCAAGACCGACGCAAACACGCTTCTTCGGCTCGGCTCATGGGACGGGGTAGTACAGTACGTTGCGCGCAGTGTGTTCCGGAAGTTGGAAGACGAACGCAGCACGAAGGCGCTGTTGCGCAAGATGGACGCGAAGTTGGGGCTCGGAGTCGATGCGGCGATCATTGACGCCGCCCTTCCGTACCTCGACGCCCGACATGTGTTGGTGCACGATGACGGAGTAGTTGATGAAGACTATGTCCGTCAGTATCCGCAATTGCGTCTAAGCCCGGGCGACTCGCTCGCGATCAGCCACAGCTTCGTCACCACGGCAAGGACAGCGATCGCCGCGCTAGTCCAGGAGGTGGATGCGAAGGCTATCGCGAGGTCGGTCGTGGGGTCGCACGACGTACAGCCGTAGGGATTCACGCGCGCCCTACCCCAACCCAATGTCCTCCCTCGC
>JAEUHY010000038.1 GCA_016795325.1 Planctomycetota bacterium | reverse complement strand
TTTTCGGGGGGTTTTTTAAAATTTGGCCCCGCCTCTCCCCGGGGTGGCCCCCCCCCCCCCCGGGTGGCCCGGTGGCGGCCACCACACCAGGGGCCGCCCGGGCCCCCCCGCCGCCAGGGGCGGCGAGGCCAGCGAGATATTCGACGAAACTCGGAAACAGGGCATAGCGGCGCGTGCGACCGCCGCGGCTTGGTTCGGACCCGCTCTCGACTCCACTGGCGCACGCAGCGGACTTCGACGCCAAGCTCGAATCACCATGAAGCACGTAACCTCCGCAGCACTTGCATTCGCCACGCTTACTTCGCTCGCAGGCGCGCAGAATCCGCAGCCTTACTGCTCGGCGGGGATCACTTCGAACTTGTGCACGGCGCAGCTCAGCGCCAATCGCCAGCCCAACGTCGCCAACAGCGCGGCCTGCGTGATCACGGTTGGCGGTGTGCCGGGCAACCGACAGGGCCTGGTCTTCTACGGGATCGACAACAGCGGCTTCACGCCGAGCGTCTGGGCCGGTGGATTGTCGAGCAGCTACCTGTGCGTGAAGGCGCCGATCCAGCGCCTGGGCGCAACGCAGAACAGCGGCGGCGCCTTGGGCCAGTGCAACGGCTCGTACGTGATCAACTGGGATGCGTTTCAGAACGCGAATCCGACCGCACTGGGCAATCCATGGAACCCCGGCGACAGCGTGTTCGCGCAGTCGTGGTACCGCGATCCATCGGCGCCCGGCGCGTCCAACCTTTCGAACGCGCTCGAACTGACTCTGACGCCGCCCTTTCCGATCCCGTGTGTTTCGTCGGCCCCAGGGATGGCTGCGATTCCGTCAGGGACCTTCATCATGGGATCGGACCTGCCCTACCCATTCCCGTACGGGAACGGGTCCATCCCCACCCACGCGGTGACGATCAGCTACTGCTTCTGGATGGGCGTTACGGAGGTGACGCAGGCGCAGTACTCGGCGCTGATGGCCACGAACCCCTCGACGTATGTGGCGCCGGATCACCCGGTCGAGCGCGTCAGCGTGTTCGAGGCTGCGCAGTACTGCGCGAACCTGACGACACAGCACTCGGCTTTGGGGTTGTTGCCGCCCGGCTACCAATATCGGTTGCCGACGGAGGCGGAGTGGGAGTACGCCTGCCGCGCGGGGACGACGACGGAGTACAACGTGGGGCCAGAGCTGACCTGCGCGGATGCGTGCTTCGACATTCCGCTACCCTCCGGCGGCAGTTTTTGCAACGGCCCCACCACGGAACCGGTGGCGACCTTTCCTCCGAACGCGTGGGGCCTGTACGACATGCACGGCAACGTGAGCGAGTGGTGCCTGGATGTCTACTGGCCCTATGTCCCGGGCGCCGTAACGGACCCCTACACACCGCTCCCGCTGAACCCTCAGTATCAGGTGCACCGCGGCGGTTCGCGGGCTGAGGATTCCCCCTCTTGCCGCTCCGACTACCGGAACTACGGGAGCGCTCTGAACGCAAATATCGGGATCGGATTCCGGGTCGTGCTCGCCCCGATTCTCGTCCCTTGAGTCAGTGCAGCGCGGCCTAAAGCTGCGGCGCGGATCGCCGCCGCCGTCGTTCGCGCTGGGTCGTCGGGCGGCGATTCAGCTCAACGGGCGAGTCGCGCTTCGGATTGCTTCGGATTGAGTTCCGCGAGGAGTTCCTCGCACGGCGCGCACATCACGCCATTGACGTTGAGCCGCCTCTCGCCGTGCGGCATTTGCAGGACCTGCGCGGACGGGGATCGGGACTGCAATTCGCGCGGCTGGGTCGAGCGGACACGGCCGCGCGGTCCGGCGAGAGGTTCCGTGCCTTCAGGCGGAACGAGGGCGCGGGGGGACTGATCCCACCTCGAGGCGCATTTGGGAGTCGCCCTAGGAAAGGCGCCGCCTCGACGGTCCTGCCTCAGCGCGGCATCGGCAGCGGGCGAACAGGGCTACCGCTTGGCGATCCGCTCGAGCAACAAGTCCGCGCGCGCTGCGACCGGCGAGATGCACGGCAGGCGTTCGGTGCGGAAACCGTGCCCGGCGTAGACATCGAAGACCGTCTGTTCGATCAGGCGCGCGCGCTCCAGGCTGGATTCGCGGCCCGTTTCCTTGCGCGACGAGAAGGGCAGGACGAGCTCGCACACGGCGACGTAGTCGTAGTGCGTGTGGGGGAGGTTCTCGAGCAACTCGCGCGGGGCCTGCTGGCCGGCGATCTGGCAGTAGGCGAGGCCGTCGAGCAGTCCCCGGTCGAAGAAGCACAGCTCGCCCGGGCCGAACTGTGCGGCGCGTTCGAGCTCGACCTGCATGTGCGCGATGCGGCCCTGGAACTCGTCGACGTGCGCGGCGCGCCAAGCGCGGGCCCCGTCGGGGCCGAACTGGCGCACCAGCGCCGCGATGCACTCGATGGCGGCTTCCTTGACCACCCGGTGCCCGCGCCGCTCGAACTCGCGGGCGAGGGAGGTCTTGCCCGCGTGGGGCCCGCCAGTGAGCACGATGCGCATCGCGTGGGGGAGGCGAAGGGCGGCGGATGGTAGCGGGCCGAGCCGCCGACGGCCCGCCGAAATTGACAGGCTCGCGCAGGTCCTTATCATCTTGCCCCCCTCACTCCGCCAAGAGCGGCGAGTCCGTCGTTTCGACACCCCTCGTCCGTGCTGGCGCCGCCGCCCCTTCGTCGCGTCCCCTCCCCCTTCGTCGCGTTCCTTCCCATGTCCCGCCCCGACACCGTGATCGTTCTCGCTGCGGGTCAGGGAACCCGCATGAAGACGGGGTGGGCCAAGGTCATGGCGCCGCTGTGCGGCCGGCCGCTCATCGCGTGGGTGCTCGATCAGGCGCTCGCGCTCGAGCCGCGCCGCGTGCTCGTGGTCGTCGGCTACCGCGCCGACGAAGTGCGCAAGGCGGTTGAGAAGCATCCCGCGGGCGGCGCGACGATCGAGTGCGTGCTCCAAGACGAGCAACGCGGAACCGGCCACGCCGTTCAGTGCTGCTTGCCGCAGCTCGCTGATGCGCGCGGTCCGGTTGTACTGCTCTACGGCGACATGCCGCTGCTCGCGACGGACAGCCTCAAGGCGCTGTGCGAAACGCAGGTCGGCACTGCCAACGGCATGGCGCTCCTCACCGCGCGTCCGCGCGATCCGCGCGGCTTCGGCCGCATCGTGCGCGGCGCCGGCGGCGCTGTGCAGCGCATCGTCGAGGAGAAGGACGCCGACGCCGCGACGCGCGCGATCGACGAGGTCAATCTCGGCGTGTACTGCTTCGACGCCGCACTGCTGCGCGACGCGCTCCCCAAGCTCCAGCCCAACAACGCGCAGCGCGAGCTGTACGTGACCGACGTCGTCGCGAGCTTCGTCGCCGCCGGCCGCGCCGCGCGCGCTGTCGAGGTGGCCGACGAGCGCGAGGCGATCGGCATCAACACGCTCAAGCACCTCGCCGAGGCGCGCACCGCACTGCAGGAGCGCATCCTCGACGAACACCTCGCACGCGGCGTCTACATCGAGGATCCGTCCACGACGTTCATCGACCACGGCGTGAAGATCGGCGCGGCCACGACGATCGAACCCTGCACGGTGATCCGCGCCGGCGCGGTGATCGGCGAGCGCTGCCACGTCGGTCCGTTCGCGCACATCGGACCGGACACGACGCTCGACGACGGCGCCGAGATCGGCAACTTCGTCGAGACCAAGCGCTCGCGCATCGGCGCCAAGACCAAGGCCAAGCACCTCGCCTACATCGGCGACGGCCGCATCGGCGCGCGCTGCAACATCGGCGCGGGGACGATCTTCGCCAACTACGACGGCAAGACGAAGAGCATCACCACGGTCCACGACGGCGCGTTCGTCGGGTCCGGTTCGGTGCTCGTCGCCCCGTGTGAGATCGGCGCGGGCGCCTACACCGGCGCGGGCGCGGTCGTGACGCGCAACTCGCGCGTCGAGCCCGGCGCGGTGTGGGTCGGCGTTCCCGCTCGGCCGCTCGCGCGGCGCGACGCGAACCCCGCGGAAGTTCGCAAGGACAGCCACAAGGCCTGACCCGGAGACGCGCGACGTGCAGATGACCGACCGCATCGTTCTGATCGCTGGCACCGCCCACACCGAGTTGGCGCGGGCCATCGGCGAGCATCTGGACCTGCCGCTGGCGAACGCGCACATCGGGCGTTTCCCCGACGGCGAGATCGACATCAAGGTCTACGACGACATCCGCGGCGGCGACGTGTTCGTGATCCAGCCGACCTGCCCGCCGGTCAACGAGAACTGGATCGAGCTCCTGCTCCTGCTCGACACGCTGCGCCGCGCGAGCGCCGGCCGCATCACGGCCGTGATGCCGTACTACGGCTACGCGCGCAAGGACCGCAAGGACGAAGGCCGCGTTCCGATCAGCGCGAAGGTCGTCGCCAACTCGCTCGTCACCGCCGGTTGCAACCGGCTGCTGACGATCGACATGCACGCGGCCCAGATCCAGGGCTTCTTCGACATCCCGGTCGATCACCTGTACGCGCGGCCGGTGCTGATGAGCGCGGTCAAGCGCCTCAACATCGACAATCCGGTGGTGGTCACTCCCGACGTCGGCGGCATCAAGATGGCGCGCGCCTGGGCCAAGATGCTCAACGCCGACCTCGCCATCGTCGACAAGCGCCGCATCTCGGGCTCCGAGATCGCGATCGAGCACATCATCGGCAGCGTCGAAGGCCGCAACGTGATCATCGTCGACGACATGATCTCGACCGGCGGGTCGATCTCCGAGGCCGCCAGCGTCGCGCGCCGTCACGGCGCGAAGGCGATTGCGCTGGCCGCGTCGCACGCCGTGTTGTGCGGGCCCGCCGTGGCGCGCCTCGACGGTTGTCCGGCCGACAAGATCCTGGTCACCGACAGCATCCCGCGCCGCGGCGACAGCCCGCGGCAACTCGAAGTCGTCTCGGTGGCGCCGCTCCTGGCGCGCGCCATCCGCAACATTCACCGCTGCGAATCCGTCAGCTCGTTGTTCGAGGAAGTTTCATGAGCAAGTCCGCACAATCCACCACCGCCACCCTCAAGGCTCCCACGCGCGCCAAGCTCGGCTCGCGCTCCGCGTCCGCGCTCCGCGCGCAGGGCATGATCCCCGCGTCGATCGAGTGGCAGGGCGAGCGCCCGCACCTCGACGTCAGCGTGGACGAGGCCGAGTTCCTCACCTCGCGCCGCCGCCACCAGCACGTCTACCAGCTCCAGCTCGACTCGGGCGTCGAAACGACGATCGTGCGCGAACTGCAGTGGGACGTGTTCGGCGAGCACATCACGCACATCGAATTCCGCCGCGTCGACCTGAACAAGAAGACCGAGGTCGAAGTCGACCTGCACTTCGTCGGCCACCCCAAGGGCGTGCTCAACCAGCTCGTCGCGCACGTCAAGGTGCTCGCTTTGCCGACGCAGATCCCCGACGAACTCGAGGTGTCGGTCGCCGACCTCGAGCCGGGCACGTCGGTCACGGCGGGCCAGATCAAGCTGCCCGAGGGCGTCGAACTGGTCTCCACCGCGGCGATGACCGTCGCGCGCATCAGCGAGATCAAGGTCGAAGCCGCCGCGCCGGTGGAAGCCGCGACGGCCGCGCCTGCTGCCGCACCCGCGGCCGGCGCCGCCCCGGCTGCCGCCGCCCCTGCCGCCGAGAAGAAGGAAGGCGGCAAGAAGTAGCCAGCCGCGAGCGCGTGACCGCGTGGCGCCCTGGTCCGGTCTCGGGGCCGGTCGCTGGGCCGGTCTTTGGGCCGGTCTCCGGCTCACACGTCGGTTGCGCGTTCGGCTGCGCTCCCTACAATCTTCGCCCCGCCGAACGGCGCTGGCACCCCAGCGACGTGCGGCAGGGCTCCCCGCGGGTCTCCCGTGACGAGTCCGTCCAATTCCTTGGTCGCATCCGGCGCGCCGCCAGGCGCAGCGAAGCGCACCAAGTTGGTGGTCGGGCTCGGCAACCCTGGGCGCGAGTACGACTGGACGCCGCACAACCTCGGCTTCCACGCACTCGAGCACCTGACTCGGGACCTTGCACGGCTCTTTGGCTCTGAACTTCCGTTCCAATCACCGACGGCGTTCCCTGCGCTTCGTTCGTCGGCGCCTTGTCTAGTCACGTGGTGCGCACAGCACGATGCGTGGCTCGCCAAGCCGCTGACGTTCATGAACCGCTCCGGCGCCGCGGTGGCGCCCCTTGTCCGCTCCCTCGGTCTCGAACTCGCGCAGTTGATCGTCGTCTACGACGACCTCGACCTCGAGCCCGGCCGACTGCGGATGCGTCCGCACGGCGGGGCCGGCGGACACAACGGGGTGCGGTCCATCCTCGAAACACTCGGCTCGGACGCCTTTCCGCGACTGCGGATCGGCGTCGGAAGGCCGAGGACCGACGCGGCGCGCCATGTGCTCACGGCGCTCGACGGAGACGAACTCACGCACGCTCAGATCGCGGTGGCGCAGGCCGCCGAGGCGCTGGGCGCGTGGATCGTCGACGCCGACACCGAGGGCGTCATGACGCGGTTCCACAGCCGCTGGAAATCGATGGGCGAGTGAGGCGAGCCGCCGGGCGCGCTGATCTCTCCCGCTCACCACTCCGCCGGGTCCGACCGGCACGTTTTCTCCTGCTCGAAACAGCACAGCACTCTCGAACAATCGAATGAAGCTCTACGAAGGCATGTTCCTCCTGGACAACCAGGCGGTGCGCGAAAACTGGTCGCGCGCCAAGGCCGGGGTCACTGACATCCTCGCCAAGTACGGCGCGAAGGTCCTGACCGCCCGCCACTGGGACGAGCGCAAGCTCGCCTACCCGATCAAGGGCCGCACGCGCGGCACCTACCTGCTGTGCTTCTTCGAATGCGGAAGCGAAGGCGTGAACCAGATGCGCCGCGACTTCGAGATCGACGAGCGCGTGTTGCGCTACCTGCTGGTGAACGCTGCGGCGGTTCCCGCGGGCGAACTGGAGAAGAGCCAGGCCGAAGGCGCCGCGGACTTCGCGGCTCCGACCCCGCCGGCGGACGAGCGCGTGTCGGCCGAGCGCATGGTGTTCGGCGAGTTCGCCGACCGGCCGGTCGTCGATCGCTCGCGCGCTGCTGCGCCGGCGAACGACGAGGCCGAAGGCGAAGAATCCGAAGTCGAAGCGCCCGTGGCGGGCGAAGGAGTTTGATCCATGGCAGATCTCAACCGTCGTTCGAGCCCTCCCCCGGCCTTGGGCAGCCGCAACTGCGACGATCCCAAGATCGAGTACAAGGAAGTCGCCTACCTGGCGAAGTTCCTCACCCCGCAGGCCAACATCTACTCGCGCAAGCGCACGGGGTTCTGCGCCCAGTGCCAGCGCGAGTTGAAGCAAGCCATCAAGCGTGCCCGTCACATGGGCCTGATGCCGTTCGTCGCGTGAGCGACGCACGCGCCTAGTCCCTCACACTCCGCACCGATTCAATCCAAGGACGGTTCGCCATGGCCAACATCGAAATTCTGCTGCGCGAGAACGTGCAGCACCTCGGCAAGTGCGGCGACGTGGTCCGGGTTCGCCCCGGCTACGCCCGCAACTACCTCTACCCCAACAACCTCGCCACGCTCGCGACGGACGACAACAAGCGCATGATGATGCGCAAGCGCGTCCGCCTCGACGCCGAGGAGTCCAAGCGCAACGCCGAGATCGACGCGCGCGTCAACGCCCTCACCGGCATCACCGTTTCGGTGGCCATGAAGGCCGACGACGGCGGGCACCTGTTCGGTTCGGTCAACGCCGCGGCGATCGTCGAGCTGCTCGCTCGCGTCGGACGCGCCGTGAACGAGAAGGACGTGCGACTGGAAGCGCCGCTCAAGACGGTCGGCCAGCACCTGGTGAAGCTCCACGTTCACGCGGAACGCTTCGCCGAGATCACGGTCGACGTCACCAAGGAAGGTTGACGCGCGCTTCGTCGCGCCGCGCGCGACGATGTTTTTCGGGGCCCGAGCCGCGAGTGGCTCGGGCCTTTCGTTTTTCTCCGAGCGCTCGCGCGCTGTGCGGGCGGCGTCAGACGCCGCGCAGCGAGGCGCCGCATCGCGCGACTGCGGCGCAGCCACGAGGCGTCGCAGAGTTCCTCCGAGTTCGAAGCGCGAAAGCGAGCGTCTCCGCGCTTCTCGTTGGCCGCAGCCACGGGGTATCTTCCGCACCGACGCGGCCGGACGCGGATCGACGCTGGGGCGTCGCGCAACGCGGCGAGGGATTCGACAAGGAGCGGAGAGGCGCATGGACAACGAGACGCTGCCGGGGCGCACCCCGCCGCACAACGATGACGCCGAGCGCGCCGTGCTCGGTGCGTTGTTGCTCTCGCCCGAACGCATTGCGGATGTGTCGGAGTTCCTGCGCGCCGAGGACTTCTTCGCGCGTCGGCATGTGGCCATGTTCGAGTGCCTGCTCGATCTCTACGCCCGCGGCGGGCCGATCGACTTTCTCACCGTGGGTGAGGCGTTGCGCGCGTCCGGGCGCTTTCAGGCGATCGGCGGCGCACAGGCGCTGGCCGACATGGCGATGGCCGTCACCAGCGCGGCGCACGTCGTCGCGCACGCACGCATCGTCGCCGACAACGCCACGCTGCGCCGACTTGCGCAGAGCGCCACCGAGATTCTCGAGGAAGCCCACAACACGCAGCCCGATGGCGAAGCGGTCAAGCTGCTGCTCGACTCGAGCGAGGCGCGCATCTTCCAACTCGCGGGTCGCACCGTGCGCGAGGGCGCTGACTCCGTGCGTTCGGTGCTGGAGGAGACCTTCAAGGTGATCGAGGCGCGCACGCACCGCGACACGATCGGCCTCAAGACCGGCTATTACGAGCTCGACGAGAAGCTCTGCGGCCTCAACCGCGGCGACATGATCATCGTCGCCGCGCGTCCGTCGATGGGCAAAACGGCCTTCGCGCTCAACCTGGTCGAGGGCGCGGCGATGCAGCTCGACGAACGCCTGGGCCGCAAGCCCACGGTGCTGTTCTTCAGCCTCGAAATGGGCAAACAGGCGATCGTGCAGCGCATGCTGTGCTCGCGGGCGCGCGTCGACGCGCACAAGTTGCGCACGGGCCGCATCCCCGACGAGGACTACGGCGCGCTCATGGAGGCCGCTGGCGAACTCGGCGAGTCGAGCATCTTCATCGACGACACGCCTGGCCTGTCGGTCATGGCGCTGCGCGGGCGCGCGCGGCGCGTCAAGGCGCGGCACGGGCTCGACTTGATCGTGCTCGACTACCTGCAGCTCATGACCCACCCCAAGTCCGAGAGCCGGCAGCTCGAGATCAGCGAGATCTCGCGTTCGCTCAAGGCGCTCGCGCGCGAGCTCGACGTGCCCGTCATCGCGCTCTCGCAGCTCTCGCGCGCGGTCGAAGGCAAGGATCGCAACCCGCGCGGTTGGCCGATGCTCTCCGACCTGCGTGAGTCGGGTTCGATCGAGCAGGACGCGGACATCGTGATGATGCTCTACCGCGAGGAGTACTACGCGGTCGGGGATGTGCCCGAGGAGGTCAAGGGCAAGGCGACGATCATCATCGCCAAGCACCGCAACGGGCCGACGGGGCAACTGCTCCTCAACTTCCGGCCGAGCATCATGCGTTTCGAAAACCCGGCGCCCTCGGCCGCCGAGCCGATCTATGCCTGAGGGCGCGCGCGGCGCGGAGTGCGGCCCCTGGCGGGCCTCGCAGCGATCGACGGCCCTTGGCGTCGGCGTCGCCGCATTGTTCGCCCTCGGCGGGAGAGGAGCGTTCGCGCAGCTTCCCTCGGGTGTTCCCGTCGGCGGTGCGCAGAGCCCCGCTGCTCAAAATCCCCTGGCGCCGCGCCCGGCGCCGCCCGAAGTCGTTTCGATCCGCGTCGTCGGCAACGAGCGCTTCACGCCCGAGCAGATCATCGCCGGCCTGGGCCAGCGAACGGGCGCGCGGCTCGACCCCGCTGTGCTCGACGCCGGCATCAAGCGGCTGTGGACCTCCTTTCGCGTGCTCGTGTTCAACGTCGAGCCGCTCGAGGTCCAGGGCGGCGTCGAGCTGATCGTGCGCGTCATGGAGATGTCGGTCGATCGCGATCCGCGCTTCATCGGCAACGTCGACATCTCCGACAAGAAGTTGCGCGAGTGGGCGCTGCTGCAGGACAAGGCCGAGCTGTACCTGCACGAGGCCGGGCGAGTGCGCCAACGGCTGCTCGATGCCTATCGACGCGAGGGTTACCACCACGCGGAGGTCAACGTGATCAAGCGGCCGGCCGAGCGCGAAGGCGCGCTGCCCGACGTGATCTTCGAGATCCGCGAGGGGCCGAAGGTGCGCGTGAGCCGCTTCAAGATCAACGGCGCGAAGTCGATGCCCGACACGCGCTTCCTGTACTTCTTCAAGGATGGTCTGTCGCACCTCGCCGACCGCTCGCTGTGGGGGCCGACGCTGTTCAACTGGTTCGGCGAGGTGTTCGTCCAGGAGACCTTGGAGGCCGACCTGCTCGCGATGCGCAACGTGTACCGCGACCGCGGCTGGCTCGACGCGGTCGTCGAACTCGAGAAGCTCGAGTTCAACGCCGACCGCTCGCGTGTGACCGTGCACGTGGCCGTCGACGAAGGACCGCGTTACACCGTTTCGAAGCTCTCGATCAAGGCCGTGGAGTGGGTGGACCCCGCGAATGGCCGCAGCGAGGAAGTGCGCGAAGCCCAGCTCCTCACGTCGGAAGAGGAGCTGCGTGGGTTGTGCCTGCTCAAGCCCGGCGCGGTCTACGAGCGCAACACGATCCAGAAGGACACCGGCGCGCTGAAGACGAGCTTCGACAAGCTCGGGCGGATCCAACACTCCAGCCTGCCGCGTGGAGTCTCGTGGAGCTTCCTCGAACCCGAGGTGGTCTTCGATCCGCGCGCGCACACCGTCGAAGTGACCTACCGCATCGTGCAGGGCACGGAGGTGACGCTGCGCGAGGTGCTGATCAACGGCACGCAGCACACCCGAGACCGCGTCGTGCGCCGCGAGATTTCCGTGTTCCCCAGCGAACGCGCCAACGTGCGCGAGATCGAGCGCTCGCTCTCGCGCATCCAGGCCACGCGCTACTTCAGCGACGACGCCAACCGCATCAACCACCGCGACCCGTACTACCGCTTTCTGCCGGTCGAGGGCCAACCAGGCTTGGCCGATGTCGAGTTCATCGTGGCCGAAGGCCGCGTGATCGACCTCAACATCGCCGGCGGCGTCGACAGCGACAACGGCGCGTTCGCGATCCTGACCACGACGATGCGCAACTTCGACATCACCGACGTGCCCGACGCGTGGTCGTCGATGTTCACCGAGGTGTACCGCAAGGAGGCGTTCCACGGCGCCGGTCAGCTGGTGAACCTCGAGATCGCGCCCGGCACGCAGCTCTCGCGCTTTCGCATCAACTTCGTCGAGCCCGACATCTTCCGCACGCACCTGCGTCCGATCAGTCTCGAGTTCGATCTGCGTCGTCAGCAACGGCGCTTCCTGACGCACGACGAGGACCGCTTCGAGAAGCTGATCCGCTTCGGTCGGCGGCTCGACTACGACCTGTTCGTGTCGGCGGGCCTGCGCCATGCCGACGTCCAGTTGAGCGACCTCGATGCCGGCGGCACGCCGCTCTCCCTGCAGGACCAGGAGCAGCGCGGCAACCAGAAGATCATCGGGCCGACGTTCACGGTCTCGACGCGATCGCTCGACAACCTGATCAACCCGCGCAAGGGCTACGAGGTCCGCTACACCGCGGGCTGGTACGACAGCAGCTTCGGCAGCGACTACGAGTACCTGACCAGCGAGTTCCGCGGCGATCTGTTCTTCCCGCTGGGCACGACCGAATCGGGCGTTCGGCCGGTGGTGCACTTCGAGCTCGACGCCGGGGCCGCACAGCCCTACGGCGACGACTTCGCGATCCCCTTCAGCGAACGCTACTTCATCGGCGGCGCGCGCAGCGTGCGCGGCTTCGACTTCCGCGGCATCGGCCCCTTCGATCCGCTCACGGGCGACGCGCTCGGCGGCGAGACCTTCGTCACGGGCTCGCTGGAGTACTGGTACCCGCTGCACACCATCCAACAGCCCGGCACGTACCAGCAGATCGAGGCGCTGCGCGGCGGGTTGTTCGTCGACTTCGGTCTGCTGAACTCCGATCCCTGGCAGCTGGATTTCGACGATCTGCGCGTGGGCGCCGGCGTCGCGATCGGATTGGCGTATCCGCTGCCGCTGCAGCTCAACTTCGGCTACCCGCTGCGCCGTTTCGACGGCGACGACCGCGAGACGTTCTCGTTCACGTTCGGGTTCCGCTGACCCGCTCGCGCCGGCGTCGCACGCCGCGCTCGGTTGACAGCGGAGTCGTGGGGGGATACGACGGAGCGCTTCCAGGCGGCTCTTTTGGCCGCCGCAACCGGGCCCGTCCGCTCCGTAGGACGCCTGCAGAGCCCAGCTTTGGGCTGCTCTCGACATGCACCGAACCGCCATGGACTTGGCCGCCCTCTGCGGGGCGGAATTGATCGGCGATCCGCTGTTGCGGATCGACGCGCCGGCCTCGCTCGAGGCCGCTGGACCGAACGACATCAGCTTCTTCGGCCACGCACGCTACGCCAAGGAACTCGCGTCGACGCGCGCGGGCGCGCTCGTTGTTCCGCGCGCGCTCGACGTCAAGGACTGCGCCGCGACGCTGCTGCGCTGCGTGAATCCGAACGCGGCGTTCACCCAGGTGCTCACGGCCTTCGGACGACTTCCGGCGCGGCCCGCTCCCGGAGTGCATCCGACCGCGTTGATCGGGCGCGACGCCGAACTCGGCGACGGCGTTTCGATCGGGGCCTACTGCGTCGTGGGCGAGGGCGCGCGCATCGGCGCAGGCGCGGTGCTGCACCCGCACGTCGTCGTCGGGCCGCGTGCGACGGTCGGTGCGGACAGCGAATTGCGCTCGTTCGTGACGCTCTACGACGGCGTGACGCTCGGCGCTCGTTGCCTGCTCCACGCCGGCGCCGTGATCGGCGCCGATGGTTTCGGATTCGATCCGCGGATCGGCCGCAGCGGGCTGGAAGGCTGGGACAAGGTCCCGCACGGCGGCACGGTGGAGCTCGGCGACGACGTCGAGGTCGGCGCCAACGCGTGCATCGACCGCGGCCGCTTCGAGGCGACGCGCGTGGGCCGCGGCGCCAAGCTCGACAATCTCGTGCACGTCGGACACAACGTGCAAGTCGGGGAGCACGTGCTGCTGATCGCGCAGGTCGGCATCGCGGGCTCGACGAAGGTCGGCGCCGGGGCGGTGCTGGCCGGACAGGTCGGCGTGAACACGCACATCGAGATCGGCCCCGGCGCCCGCGTCGCGCCGGGCTCGAACGTGTGGCACAGCATCGAGGGCGGGCGCGACTACGGCGGCTACTGGGCGCTCCCGCGCGGCGAGTGGATGCGCAACCAGGCGCACATGAACCGCATCAGCGAGCTGGCCGAGCGCGTGCGCGCCCTCGAGAAGTCGCTGGCGAAAAACCTCGAGACGCGGCTCAAGAACGAACAAGGGGGCGGGGCATGAGCCGCAATCAACGCACGCTTCGCGCTCCGGTCGAGTTCTCCGGCATCGGACTGCACTCGGGCAAGCTGGTGCGCGCGCGCGCTCTTCCCGCGCCGCAAGGTTCTGGGATCGAGTTCGTGCGCACCGATGTCGCCGACGCCCAGCCGATTCCCGCGCGCATTCAGTATCGGGTCCAAGCCGACCTGCGCACGCGCCTCAAGCGCGGTGAGTCGGAAGTGGAGACGGTCGAGCACCTGCTCGCGGTGTGCGCCGGCCTGGGCATCGACAATCTGCGCATCGAGATGGACGGGCCCGAGATGCCCGGGATGGACGGCAGTGCGCTCGAGTTCGTGCGCCTGTTCAAGAGCGTGGGTTCGGTGGAACAACGCGCCGAGGCGCGCGCGTTCAGGCTCGAGCAGCCGATCTACGTGCGCGACGGCGCGGCGACGCTCGTGGCGCTGCCCTCCGACAAACCGTCGCTGACCCTGCAATACATAGCCTCGTTCGACGATCCTTCGATCCAGGGCGGCTCGCTGCAGCTGGAGATCACGCCCGAAGCCTTCGAGCGCGAGATCGCGCCCGCACGCACGTTCTGCCTCGCGCCCGAGGTCGAGAAGCTCAAGGCGGCGGGTTTCGGCAAGGGCGCCACGCGCGAGAACACGGTCGTGCTCGGCGACGCCGCGACGGTGATGCGCATGGGCGGCGAGCCGGTGCGCCACAAGATCCTCGATCTGATCGGCGATCTGAGCTTGCTCGGCGCCGACCTGCACGCGCACGTGATCGCGACGCGCTCGGGGCACGCGACCAACGCCGAGCTGGTCAAACGGCTCGTCGACTTGATGCAGGAGAAGGAGACCGGCGGGCTGATCCAGCGCGAGTCCGGGCTCGACATCCGCGAGGTGATGAAGCTCCTGCCGCACCGCTATCCGTTCCTGATGATCGATCGAGTGATCGAGATCGACGGCTACCAGCGCGCGGTCGGCATCAAGAACGTCACGATCAACGAGCCGTTCTTCCAAGGCCACTTCCCCGACCAGCCGCTGATGCCGGGCGTGTTGCAGCTCGAGGCCATGGCTCAACTCGCGGGCGTGCTGCTCCTGCGCAAGCTCGAGAACACGGGCAAACTCGCCGTGTTGTGGTCGATCGACAAGGTCAAGCTGCGCGCCGCGGTGGTGCCGGGCGACCAGTTGCGCATCGAGGTCGAGACGCTGCGCATGAAGGGCGAGATGGGGCAAGTGCGCGGAACCGGAACGGTTGCCGGGCGGGTCGTATGCGAGGCGACGCTGATGTTCACGATGATCGAAGGCTCGGGGGGCTGAACATGGCGACGCAAATCCATCCGACGGCCGTCGTCGCGCAAGGGGCGGAGCTGGGCGTCGACGTCGTCGTTGGCCCGTACTCCGTGGTCGGCGGCAGCGTGCGTGTCGGCGACCGCACGCGCATCGGGCCGCATGTCGTGCTCGACGGAGTCACGCGACTGGGCGCAGAGAACATCGTCGTCGGCCAGGCCAACCTCGGCGGACCCCCGCAGGATCTTTCCTACCGCGGCGAGCCGACCTGGCTCGAGATCGGCGACCGCAACACGATCCGCGAGTTCGTCACGATCAACCGCGGCACGATCAAGGGCGGCGGGATCACCAAGGTGGGCAACGGCTGCCTGTTGATGGCTTGCTGCCACGTCGCGCACGACTGCGAACTGGGCAACGGCGTGATCCTCGCCAACGGCGTGCTGCTCGCGGGCCACGTTCTGGTCGGCGATGGCGCGAACATCGGCGGCGCGGCCGCGGCGAACCAGTTCGTGTCGATCGGCCGCTACGCCTACATCGGCGGCATGACGCGCGTGTCGCAGGACGCGCCGCCGTTCATGTTGCTCGAAGGGCATCAGGCGCGCGTGCGGCAAGTGAACGTCGTCGGACTCGAGCGCGCGGGCTTCGAGCGCGCACGCATCGAAGCGCTGCAGGCGGCGTTCCGCACGATCTACCGCTCGGGCGATCCTCAGAGCCAGTCGATCGAACGTCTCAAGAGCGACAGTGCGGCGACGCCCGAGGTGCACGAGTTGTGCGCGATGCTCGAGCAGCAGTCGCACGGTCACAAGGGCCGTTACCGCGAGAGCCTGCGCGAGTTCTTCTCCAAGTTGGGCGCCGAGCGAATTCTGGGGGAACGACGTGGTTGAGTCGAAGAATCCGGCGCGGCTGCGCATGGCGGTGATTGGCGCGGGTCACCTCGGCACCTTTCACGCCCGCATCCTCGCCGCGCGCCCGGACGTCGAGCTGGCTGCGGTTCTCGACGTCTCCCAGGAACGTGCGGACAAGCTCGCGGCCGAGGTGCGCTGTCCCGCGCGCGTCCTGCGCGGCGAGGGAGCGGCCGATGTGCTCGCTGCGCTTCCCGAGGGCGTGCAAGCCGTGGTCGTCGCCGTTCCGACGGTGTTGCACGCTCGCATCGCTGTCCCGTTGCTCGAGCGCGGCATCGCGTGTCTGGTCGAAAAGCCGCTCGCCGAGAGCCTCGACTCCGCGCACGCGATCTTGGCCGCGGCGGAACGCGGGCGCGCGCTGCTCACGGTCGGGCACGTCGAGCGCTTTCAACCCGGTTTCCGCAAGCTGCGCGAACTGGGCTTCCGCCCGCGCTTCATCGAGTGCCATCGGCTCGCGCCGTTCAGCTGGCGTTCGACCGACATCGGCGTGGTTCACGATCTGATGATCCACGACCTCGACCTGGTGCTCGATCAGGTGGGCGGGAACTTGGTGTCGCTCGACGCCGCCGGCGGCGCGATCCTCACCGAGCGCGAGGACATCGCGAGCGTGCGCCTGGTGTTCGACAACGGCGCGCGCGCGAACGTGACGGCGAGCCGCGCGTCGCTGTCGCCGATGCGGCGCTTCCGCATGTTCTCGTCCGAGGCCTACGTGAGCCTCGACATGCACAAGAACTACGGGTTGATCGTGCGCAAGGGCCCGAACTGGGACAGCGGACGAGTCAGCCTGCGCAACCTCAGCGCGGAGCAGATCGCCGCGCGCACCGATCTCGTCACGAGCGGAATGCTCGAGCTCGTCGAACTCGACCTGGCCGGCATGGATCGGCCGCTGCAGGCCGAATCGGAGGCGTTCGTGGAGAGCGTGCGCCACGGGCGCGAGCCCGCCGTGAGCGGACGCGATGGCTACCGCGCGCTCGAGTTGGCCGAACGCATCTCGAAGGAAATCGCTGCGCAGGGGTGGTAGAACGCTCGCCCATGAGCGTTCCCAGCCCGTCGTCCTCCGCTCCCGCCGTTCAACCGTTTCCCGAGGGCTACTCCTCGCAGCCGGCGGCGGCTGAGGAGCTCGTGCTGGCGCAGTGGCGCAGCGAGCGCACGTTCGAGACGTTGCTCGCCGCGCGTCGCGACGCCGAGCCGTTCGTTTTCTGGGAAGGTCCGCCGACCGCCAACGGGCGGCCGGGCATTCACCACGTGCTCGCGCGCACGCTCAAGGACATGGTGTGCCGCTACCAGACCATGCTGGGCAAACGTGTCGAGCGCAAAGCTGGCTGGGATACGCACGGACTGCCGGTGGAGCTCGAGGTCGAGAAACAGCTGGGAATCAGCGGCAAACCGGCCATCGAAGGACTGCCGCTCGATCCGGCCACGGGGCTCTCCGGCGTCGCGCGCTTCAACGACGCGTGCCGTAAGTCGGTCTGGAAGTACCGCGAGGAGTGGGAGCGGCTGAGCGAGCGCATCGGCTACTGGCTCGACTACCAGCACCCGTACGTCACGTACGAGCCGCAGTACATCGATTCGGTCTGGCACGTGCTCGCGCAGATGCACAGCCAGGGCCTCGTGTACCGCGGAAAGAAGGTGCTGCCCTTCTGCGGGCGCTGTGGGACGGGGCTGTCGTCGCACGAACTGGGACAGCCTGGCGTGTACAAGGACCTGAGCGATCCGAGCGTGTACGTGCGTTTCCGCCTGCGCGGCGCGGATGCCGGAGAGGGCGCGAGCCTGCTCGCCTGGACGACGACGCCCTGGACTTTGCCGTCGAACATCGCGCTCGCCGTGCATCCCGAGCGCGAGTACGTGAAGGCGCGCGTAGCGCTGCCGACCGCCAAGGGCGCCGCGAAGGGCTCCGCGGGGTACGAGGTGGTGTGGATCGTGGCTGCGCGCGCCACGAGCGTGCTCGGAGAGCACGAAGAGCTTGCACGTGTTCGTGGGCGCGAGCTGGAAGGATGGAGCTACGAGCCTCTGTTCTCGCACGCGGCGCCGGAGGTCGATCCGGGTGCGTGGAAGCCTGCGCCGGAAGCTGCGTATCGCGTTTGCCTGGCGGACTACGTGACGGTGGAAGATGGCACAGGCATCGTCCATCAGGCGCCGAGTTACGGAGCAGATGACTGGGCCACGGCTCAGCGCTATCGCGTGCCGGTGCTGCAGGCGGTCGGAGCCGACGGGCGCTTCGCACGCGATTTCGGGCCGGTGAAGGCGGGCGTGTTCTTCAAGGACGCCGACGATGCGCTGATGGAGGACCTGAAACAGCGCGGGCTCATGTTCCGCAAGGCGCGCGAGCCGCACAGCTACCCGCACTGCTGGCGCTGCAACACGCCGCTGCACTACTTCGCCGCACCCGCCTGGTTCGTGCGCACCTCGTCGATCAAGGAGCGCATGGTGGAGCTCAACCGCGCCATCCACTGGGCGCCGGAAGAGGTCGGCTCCAAACGCTTCGGCGAGTGGCTCGAGAACAACATCGACTGGAACATCTCGCGCGAGCGGTATTGGGGCACGCCCTTGCCGTTCTGGGTCTGCGACGGGTGCGGTCACGAGACCGCGATCGGTTCGGCGGCGGAACTCGAGCAGCGCGGCGGGAAGTTGCCTGCCGGGTTCGACCACCACAAGCCCTCCGTCGACGAACCGCGGCTCCCGTGCGAGCGCTGCGGCGGTTCCATGCGTCGCACCAGCGCCGTGCTCGACTGCTGGTTCGATTCCGGCGCCATGCCCTACGCGCAGCACGGCTGGCCGCACGTCGCCGGCAGCCGCGCGAAACTGGCCGAGCAGTTTCCCGCGTCGTTCATCTGCGAGGGGCTCGATCAGACGCGCGGCTGGTTCTACACCCTGCACGCGATCGGTGCGTTCATGACCGGGCCGCAGATGATCGCCAGCGCGCCGGAGTTGCGGACGGGCCCGGCCTATCGGACCTGCCTCGTCAACGGACTCGTGCTCGACAAGGACGGGGTCAAGATGAGCAAGCGCCTGGGGAACATTGTCGATCCCTGGAAGGCGCTCGAGGCGCACGGCGCCGACGCGCTGCGCTGGTACTTGGTGGCGAGCGCGGCGCCGTGGCTGCCCAAGCGCTTCGATCCGCAATCGCTCGTCGACGTTCAGCGCGGCTTCTTCGGCACGCTCTCCAACTCGTTCCGTTTCTTCCAGGAGTACGCGCGCATCGATCGATTCGACGCGCGCGACGCGCGCATTCCGCCGCTGCTCGAGCGGCCGCTCATCGACCGTTGGCTCGCATCGCGCACGCAGTCGATGCTCGACGAAGTGCGGCGACGCATGGACGGCTACGACCTGGCCGGAGCTGCGCGCGCCGTCGAGGGCTTCGTCGTCGACGAGCTCTCCAACTGGTACATCCGGCGCAACCGCCGACGTCTGTGGAAGGGCGAGCAGGGCCCCGACAAACTCGCGGCGTTCGCCACGTTGCACGAAGCGTTGCGCGTGGTCTCGCTGTGCATCGCGCCGCTGGCGCCGTTCCTGGCGGAGATGCTCTGGTCGAGGCTTGCGCCCGGTTCGGGTTCAGTCCACGCGCAACTGCTCCCTAAGCCCGTCGCAGCGCAGCTCGAACCGCAGCTCGAAGCGAGCATGCAGCTCGTGCAGCGCGTCGTGGTGATGGGGCGCGCCTTGCGCGAACGCGCCCAGCTGAAGGTGCGCCAGCCGCTGCGTGCGCTTCACGTGCGCGCCAGCGATCCGTCGCGTCTCGAGCTGCTGCGGAGCGCGTTCGCCAGCGAGCTGATCCTCGACGAGCTCAACATCAAGGGCTGGGGCAGTTTGGCGGCCGATGACGGGAAGGTCGCCAAGCTCGTCGGCAAGGCGAACTTCAAGACGCTCGGCAAGCGGCTCGGCGCTCGCATGAAGGCGGCCGCGGCGCAGATCGAACGCTTGAGCAGCGCCGAGCTCGCGCGGCTGCGCGCCGGAGAATCGCTCCGCATCGAGGTCGACGGTGAGTGGATCGAATTGCTCCCCGAAGACGTGCTCGTCCAGGTGCAGACCACCGCGAGCTTCGACGTCGAGGCCGACGGCCAGTTGATCGTGTGGCTCGACACGCAACTCGACGACGAGTTGATCGCCGAGGGGTTCGCGCGCGAAGCGGTGAATCGCCTGAATGCGCAGCGCAAGGCGCTGGAGTTCGCGGTGGAGCAACGCATCGTGCTGCTGCTGACGAGCGATAGTGCGGTTCTGCGCAGCGCGTTGGAGCGGCACGCGAAGCTCATCGCGGCGGAGACGCTCGCGACGCACTTGGAGGTTCTCGAACCCGGCGCCTTCGCCGCCCGCGCTTCCGCGCCGGTCGAGTTCGATCTGGGGTCGGGGCACGTGCTGCGCGCGGTGTTGCAGCCGTCCTGAGGTCGCTCTCGTCGGAGTGCGGCTCGACGGCGCCGACGTTCCGCGCGCGGCTCTCTCGGGGCGGATTCGCGCCGGGATCGCGCGCGCTCCCTCCGCGGCCCGTGTCGGCGTGCGTGGCTGCGGAACGTAGGAACCGCTGGTTTTCCGGCGGATTCCACGCGACCGAAGTGGCGGGTCTGGCGCGCCTTCGCGCGCGGGCCGATCGCGCGCCGCGCTCGTGGTTGCGTCTGAAGCGTTGAGCTTCCGCCGTTCGAGTCGCCCGCGAGCCGCACATTTCGACGAGGTCGCGGCGGCTGGACCACCGACGCGTGGCGCTCGCTCGGCGCCGAAACGCGACGGAGCGCGGTCCTTCGAGTGAGCCCGTCGGAGCAATGGTGGGGGACGGCTGTGGAAACGGACTGCGACGAGCGCGACTCACGCTGCGCCGCGCAATGCGAGCTCGCTAGTAGCACCCGGGGCGGCGCCTGCGGACGCTCGTGACCTCGCCCGCAGTTCACATCTGGGGCGAGTGCTTCGCCCGGTGTTGTTCCGTCGGGCGCTGCAGCGCCGCCGCCTGCAAGTGAGGTCGAGGCCGGCGCGACCGCTTTGCTCGCCAGGGGCGGGAGCGGGCTGGCGAGGCGGATCGTGCGGCCGCCGAGCAGACGCGTGGACACCCGTGAACCTCGCGGCTGACGTGGGTGCGAACGATCGAACTGGCTCGCGCCGAGCAGTCTGCGCGCGGAGCAGGGCGCCGGCCGGAGCGCCGCCGACGTGAGGTTCGGTGGGCTTTCCCGCTCGGGTTCGAGGGCGTCGCGGCGCCGCAGGGAGATCCACCGCACGGCGCCACCGATCGGACCACGGTGTTCGCTCGCGGAAGCCGGAAGTGCGTGGATTGTGCGCTCCGACCTGCGGTGCTAGGGTTCGTGGCTCAAACACCCTGGCGGTGCTCGTGACCCGGACGCCACCCCCGGAGCCGAACAAGCACCAGAACGGGTCCCGATGCTCACGGCGCGCACGTCGCGCCCACGTGGGACCCCCCTGAACCGCGATGGTTCTGGGACGCACTGAGCCGGCACGGTATCGCTGGGGCTTCAACTGTTCGGCGGACGCCGTTCGCTGCCCGCGCCGCGAACTTGGGCGAACTCGCGCGCGAGCCGCGGGCCGTGCCCCTGGAGCGCTCCGACGCCGATTCTTGGCGCGGTTTCAGCGCGGGCTCGCCGCCGCACGTCGCCCTCGCATGCGAGCCGCGGCGCGTGGCGGCGCGGCCGCGAGCCTCAGGAGCGGCAACGATGCAAGCGAGCGGGCGGTGGGCGATCGGTGGCGGTGTGGTGTGCTTCTTGGCCGTGAGCTGCGGCGGCGGCGAGGAAGCCGCCGCGGGCGGTGAACGCGGCGGTCAGTTCGTGCGCATCGAGGGCGCGGCGGAGAGCTCGCCGGCCGACGCGGCGCCGAAGGCGCCGGACGTGCCGGAGGCGGCCGCCAGCGCGCCGACGGCGGCGCCGGAAGCAGCTGCGCCGTCCGCGCCCGCGAGCGAAGTTGCTCCTGCGGACGTCGACAACGCCGCGCAGAGCGTTGATCCGTACCAGGCGCGCGAGACCGCAGCTCGTCAGGCGCTCGAGGCTGGCGCCGCGGCGGTCGCGGCGAAGCACTACGGCGCACTGCTGCTCGAAGGGCTCAGCGCGACGCCGGAGGCCCCGCGGGAGCGGCTTCGGACGTGGGGCGAGGCCTTGAAGCGCGCGCAGGCCGCCCACCGCTGGAGCCGCCGCGGCGTCTGGCCTTCGATCGAGATGACGGTCCAGCCGGGCGACAGTCTGATCGCGATCCGCCAGCGCGCGCTGGCGGCGAACCCAGGGCTTCTGCTCAGCACCGGGTTGGTTGCGAAATCCAACGAATTGCCGAGCGAAACCGCGATTCGCCCGGGCGAAACGCTGCGCATCCCGACCGACCGAGCCAGCGCGCTGGTCGACATCTCGGGCATGTGGACGCTGTTCCTGCTCGGGGACGAGGTCGCAGCCTGCTGGGAGGTCGGCGTGGGCAAGCCGCAGACACCGACACGTCCCGGCTCCTACACGGTCGGCCTCAAGCAGAAGGAGCCGATGTGGAGCCCGGTTGGGCGGGCGCCGGTGCCTTACGGCGACCCTGAGAACCCGCTCGGGACCCGCTGGCTCGCGTGGTTTGACGAAGGGCGCAACACGTCGCTGGGCTTCCACGGCACCAACGACCCCAGCGGGGTGGGGCGCGCCGTGAGCGACGGCTGCGTCCGCATGCGCAACGAGGACGTCGAGCTCCTGTTCGAGATCCTTCCGCGCGACGCGCGGGTCCTCGTGCGCCCGTAGAATCCGGGCCAGATTCCGTAAAGGGTTTCCAGGTATGGACTTATACAGCAGCGCACCGTCGGCCTGCGGGCGGACCGCGCGACGAGCCTCGTGGGGCGCGGCCGGGCCGATGGCCCGCTTCGGGTGCGTCGAGAACGCGAAAACGAGGGGGTCGACACGATTTCGAGCGGAAAGTGGGCGGCAGGTCAGCGTCACAAGTCCCTTTGGTGCAGGCCTTTACGCCAAACCTTGTCGAATCCTTCGCGTTTTTCCGCCGAGGCGTTGACACCGGGAGGCGCGGCCCTATTCTTCCCCCTCCCAAGCGGACGAGCGCAACGCTCTGAAGCGCGGCGCGGACGACGCGGCTGGCCCTGACGGGCTGGACCGAGTCGGACGCGGCCAGCGCCTAGGACGTGCCGGTCTGCTGCGGACCTACGAGGCTGACGCGGCGCGCGTCGCCGCCTCCTCGGCTCCGTTCTTTGAAAACAAGGGTGACCCTTGAAAATGTGCGAGCAAGAGCTCGGCCTGTGGCGTCTGCCGCTGGCCAGCTCACATTCCACAAGCCAAGAAACAAACAATTCAAAGTGAAGGGTTTGATCCTGGCTCAGAACGAACGTTAGCGGTGTGGATTAGGCATGCAAGTCGTGCGCGAAAGTCCGCAAGGATGAGTAAAGCGGCGAACGGGTGAGTAATACGTAATCAACCTACCCCCGAGATCGGAATAACCACTGGAAACGGTGGCTAATGCTGGATGGTCCTGCGGGTTGGCATCAGCCTGCAGGTAAATGGTGGCGCAAGCTGCTGTTCGGGGACGGGGTTACGGGCTATCAGCTAGTTGGCGGGGTAACGGCCCACCAAGGCGATGACGGCTAGCCGATCTGAGAGGACGACCGGCCACACTGGGACTGAGACACTGCCCAGACTCCTACGGGAGGCTGCAGTCGAGGATCTTCCGCAATGGGCGAAAGCCTGACGGAGCGACACCGCGTGCAGGATGAAGGCCTTCGGGTTGTAAACTGCTGTCACGCTATAGGAACCCCTGAATGTGAATAGCATTCAGGCTGACTAAAGCGAGAGGAAGCACCGGCTAACTCTGTGCCAGCAGCCGCGGTAAGACAGAGGGTGCAAACGTTGCTCGGAATCACTGGGCATAAAGCGCACGTAGGCGGTTCACTAAGTCTGATGTGAAATCCCCCGGCTCAACCGGGGAACTGCATTGGATACTGGTGAGCTTGAGAGTTGTAGGGGTGGACGGAACTCCAGGTGGAGCGGTGAAATGCGTAGATATCTGGAGGAACACCGGAGGCGAAAGCGATCCACTGGGCCAAATCTGACGCTGAGGTGCGAAAGCTAGGGTAGCAAACGGGATTAGATACCCCGGTAGTCCTAGCCGT
>JAEUHY010000032.1 GCA_016795325.1 Planctomycetota bacterium | reverse complement strand
GCGCGAGCTCGCGTCGGAGAACTGGTTGAGCGGCAGGGTCACCGGCGGAACCAGCGAAACCGAGCCGTTGAGCTCGCGCTGGAAGAAGTGCCGCGTGCCCTGCGGGCCGCCCACTTCGAGGAAGCAGTAGATCGCGTCCTGCGTGATGCTCGGGTCGGCGTCGACGATCGTCTGGACGCGCGGCGGCAGCGGCTCGCCGAGGATCAGGGGCTTGGGCGGTCCGACCTGCGTGTCGATGTACAAATCGAGCGGCGTCGTCACGACCGGCGTCTTGAAGGTGCGCGTCTGGCTGAGCACGAGCCCCTCGCCCTCGACCGAGCGGATCGGCAGCTGCGAGTTCTCGTCGACGCCGATGACGTTGACCTCGTACTCGTACGGCGCGCCGCCGTTGTTCGGATTCGTGCCCGAGGCCAGCCCCGCGTCGGACAGGTCGTCGAGCGTCGGGCACAGCGGCTGGAACACGATCGTGCGGTTGTCGTTCTCGAGGAAGAACTCACCTGCCGCGGGTCCGCCGCCCACGCGCCGCACGTTGAAGGTGTTCAAGTTCACCGTCAGCGGATCGACCGGGCGCGTGAAGTTGACGCGGATCGGGCGGTTGATTTGCCGGGTTTCACCGTCTTGGATCTCGACGTTGAGCACCCGGAACTCCGCCGGGTCGTCGGAACCCCCGCTGCAACCGGCGAACAGGCTCGCCGCGGCGGCGATGAACACCGGGGCGAGCAGCAGGCCGGCGAGGTGAATGCGAGAACGCGCTTCGATCCGAGACATAGGAACCTACGAAGTGGCGCGACAGCGCGGCCTCCGCCAAGGCCGCGACTGTGCTGAGTTGTCGGGGGCGAGGCTCCAGCCGACGAAGGCTGGTCGCTCGCTCTTGCTCGCCACCCACGAACCAAACTGCATGCCGCGCGCGTTCTGGCGCGCTGTCGTGCTCGGGCGGCCGCGATCCGACGCCGCGTTGGCTCTGGAGCGCGCTGCCGCTCACTTCTTCGTGCGCAATCGCGCGCCAGCGGTGAGCGCACGACCGACTGGTACTAGGCTTGCCGCTCCAATGAGCACCACCACGAAGCGGGCCAGCACCCTGGGCGAGTTGCGTCGGACGTGGCGCTCCAAGCGCGTGAAGGACGAACTGCGCGACAACCTCATCTCCGCGCTGCGCAGCGGCGCGTCGCTCTTCCCCGGCTTGATCGGGTACGAGCGCACCGTGTTGCGCGACGTGCAGAACGCGCTGCTCGCGCGCCACGACTTCATCCTGCTCGGCCTGCGCGGCCAGGCGAAGACGCGCATCCTGCGCAGCCTCACCGCGCTGCTCGACGAGTGGATCCCGGCCGTCGAGGGCTGCGAGATCCGCGACGATCCGCTGCGGCCGCTGTGCGCCGCGTGCCGCGCGCGCATCGAGCGCGAAGGCGACGCCACGCCGATCGTGTGGATCGGCCGCGCCGAGCGTTACCACGAGAAGCTCGCCACGCCCGACGTGACGATCGCCGACTTGATCGGCGACCTCGACCCGATCAAGGCCGCCGCGCGCAAGACCAGCCTCGCCGACCCCGAGGTCGTGCACTTCGGCCTGTTGCCGCGCTCCAACCGCGGCATCTTCGCGATCAACGAACTGCCCGACCTGCCGCCGCGCATCCAGGTCGGTTTGCTCAACATCCTCGAGGAAGGCGACGTGCAGATCCGCGGCTTTCCGCTGCGGCTCGAGCTCGACCTCGCGTTGTGCTTCTCGGCCAATCCCGAGGACTACACGCACCGCGGCTCGATCATCACGCCGCTGCGCGACCGCATCGCGGCGCAGATCCTGACGCACTACCCGCGCACGCTCGCCGACGCGCAGCGCATCACGGACCAGGAGAGTTGGGTGCGCCGCGAGGGCGCCCCCGAAGTGCGCACGCCGCTGTGGCTGCGGCGCGCCATCGAAGAGGTCGCGATCCAGGGACGCGAGAGCGAGTTCGTCGACCACTCCTCGGGCGTGAGCGCGCGTCTGTCGATCGCGTTGTACGAGAGCGTCGTGTCGAACGCCGAGCGGCGCGCGCTGCTGCACGGCGCTTCGCGTGTGGTTGCGAGGACGGCCGACTTGCTCGGTGCGGGCAGCGCCATCCACGGCAAGGTTGAGCTCGTCTACGAAGGCGAGCGCGAGGGCCCGGCCAAAGTCGCGCAGCACTTGATCGGCAAGGCGCTCAAGGTCGTGTTCGATGCCGCTGCGCCCGCGCCCGCCAAGCTCGAGAAGTCGAGCGCGGCCGACATGGGGCGTTTCGACGGCGTGCTGGCGCACTTCAAGCACGACGCGACGGTGGAGCTTGCCGACGATTTGGCGCCGGCGGAGTTGCTGCGCCGCCTGTCCGCAGTCGCCGGGCTGCGCGAGCTCGCGACCGAGCTGTTCGCGCCGCAGGGCGACGAAGAACTCGCCGCCGCGATGGAGTTCGTGCTCGAGGGCCTGCACCAGAACGCGATGCTCGCGCGCGAGGCGCTCGAAGGCGGCCGCGTGTACCGCGACAGCTTCGAGGAGATGGTGCGCAGCCTCAAAAAGGGGCGCTGAGCCGTGGAGTTTCGCTACGCGCGCTTCGACGTCGAGCTGGAGCGGCTCAAGGACGTGCTCGAGAACCTCGAGCGCGTGTTCAACGAGTTGCTGCTGCTCACCGACGGCGATGTCGAGCAGGCGCTGGGGCATCTCGAGCGCGTGGGCAAGCGCTACGGCTGGTTCAACGAGAACTTCACGATCGAGGAGTTTCGGCTCTGGCTGGAGCGGCGCGGCGTGGTGCGGGCGCAGACGGAGTCCGGCGACGGACCGGCGCGCGCGACGCTCGGCGCCCGCGGCGAGCGCGGACTGCGCCAGCAATCGCTCGAGACGATCTTCGAGGGACTCGCGGCCGACGCGCGCGGCGAGCACCGCACACGCGGGCCCGGCGTCGGCGGTGAACGCACCAGCGAGACGCGTCCGTGGCGCTTCGGCGATCCGACGCACGCGATCGACTTCAACGCGGGGCTGCGCAACGCTTTTGCGCGCAGCGGCGAGTTCGAGCTCACGCAGGATGATCTCGAGGTGTTCGAGACCGAGCACAACACCTCGTGCGCGACCGTGCTCTTGCTCGACATCTCGCACAGCATGGTGCTGTACGGCGAAGACCGCATCACGCCGGCCAAACGCGTGGCGCTCGCGCTGTGCGAGCTGATCAAGAGCCGCTATCCCAAGGACGCGCTGCACGTCGTGCTGTTCGGCGACGAAGCCTGGGAAGTTCCGCTCGCCGAGTTGCCCTACGTCGGCGCGGGGCCGTACCACACCAACACACGCGACGGACTGCGGCGCGCGCGCGAGATCCTGCGCCGCGCCAAGAGCGCCAACAAACAGATCCTGATGATCACGGACGGCAAGCCCTCCGCGCTCACCGAGGACGACGGCCGCATCTACAAGAACTCGATGGGCCTCGATCGGCGCGTGGTGAACAAGACGCTCGAAGAAGCCGGGCAGTGTCGGCGCCTGGGTATTCCGATCACGACCTTCATGCTCACCCAAGACCCGGGTTTGGTGGACTTCGTGGAGCGCTTCACCGAGGAGAACCGAGGTCGGGCCTTTTATTCGAGCGCCAGCGACATCAGCTCCTTCGTGCTGGTCGACTACGTGCGCAACCGCCGTCGCCGCGGCGGCTGAACTCTTGTTGGGTGTGGGTCGTGTGGTGCGACGTCTTCCAAGCCAAGGCAGAAAGACCACAGGAGCCACGGAGGCACGGGAGTTCGGAGCAGAGCAGAGGTGCGAACGTTCAGCCTCTTCTGAACTCCGTGACTCCGTGGCTCCTGTGAATTCTTGGGTTGCTTGGTTTGTTCTGGTCTCTGGATTGGCTGAGCGCACGGCCGCGAGCAAGCCAAGCCAGAAAAACCACAGGAGCCACGGAGGCAGGGAGTTCGGAGCAGAGCAAAGGTGCGAACCAACGTTCGGCCTCTTCTGATCTCCGTGACTCCGTGGCTCCTGTGAATTCTTGGGTTGCTTGGTTTGTTCTGGTCTCTGGATTGGCTGAGCGCACGGCCGCGAGCAAGCCAAGCCAGAAAAACCACAGGAGCCACGGAGGAAGGGAGTTCGGAGCAGAGCAAAGGTGCGAACCAACGTTCGGCCTCTTCCGATCTCCGTGACTCCGTGGCTCCTGTGAATTCTTGGGTTGCTTGGTTTGTTCTGGTCTCTGGATTGGCTGAGCGCACGGCCTCGCGCAAGCCAAGCCAGAAAAACCACAGGAGCCACGGAGGAAGGGAGTTCGGAGCAGAGCCAACCCAAGGACGGAACCAACGCTCCGTTGTCGCCGCGGCTAAGCTCTTGCGATGAGCGCAGCGGCCGAAACTCACGGCGGCAGACTTCGTGGCTTGCTCTTGGCCGGCGTGGCGTTGCTCGCGGCGGCGGCGTTGTTCGTCGTGTGGCGCGAACGGCGCGACGGTGCAGGTGAACGGATTGCGGAGCGCGTGGAATCAACGTCCGAGCGGCGCGGCGCCGACTCCCTGTCGCTGAATGCGCCCTCGAGCACATCTTCGGACGTTCCCGCGCCTGACCTGGGTGCTTCGACGCCCGCAGTCGGCGCCGGTTCGCCGGGACTCCAAACCACGACCGCGCCACGCAACGCGCGAGCGTGCCGCGGCCGGTTCGTGTTTGTCGACGGCGAGCCAGGCGCGAGCGTGGGATTCGTCGTCGAGTCGCGCCCAAGCGACGACGCGCCGTACGTGGTGGTCGGTCGTGGGCTGTCGAAGTCGGACGGCAGCTTCTCGCTCCAACTCTTCGAGGCTTGGCAGGTTGGGCGGCCCGTGCGATTCGCAGCTAGCCCTGGCGAGCGATTGAACATCGATTCGTCGGAGCACTCTCTACCGAGCGACGCGCCGCTCGAGGTCGCGGTGTCCGGCGCCCGCGTCACGCTTCAAGTCGTGGACAGCCGCGGAGCGCCCGT
Source organism: Planctomycetota bacterium (assembly GCA_016795325.1). Taxonomy (GTDB): domain Bacteria; phylum Planctomycetota; class UBA1135; order UBA1135; genus WYBT01. The sequence goes on along the minus strand of JAEUHY010000032.1, from coordinate 31,146 downwards.
GCCCAACCTCAAGCTCTGCTACCGGCAGTTGAAGGCCCCTGACGCGTCCGCGGAATCGGCGCTTCAGTTCGGAACGACGGATCGCGACGGCCGCGACTACCTCGATTTTCTCGCGCCGGAGACCATCGTCGTGTGGGCGGTGGATGCGGATGAGGCTGACTGCACGGATCGAGTGGAGATCGCCGCACAACACGGAGTTCGCGCGAACCGCGCGAGGTTGACCGCACCGGGGCTGCCGCTGACCGGAGGACTGCGCGTCACGGTCGTCGACGAGCTCGATCGCCCGCTCGAGCGAGCGTTCGTGAGCCTCTACCGCGGGCGGAAGTACCTGCCGGGGTTCAAGAAATCGGACGAGGCTTTTGTGTACGAGCAACTCGCGCCGGGCGAGTACACGCTCGAGGCGCAGCCATCGAGCACCGGCGCCGAGCGCAACGACGCGGGGCCGCCGCCGTATCTGGCCGCCGAGATGTGCGTCGTCGTGTCGGACCGCGTCGAAGACGTGCGCATCTCGCTGCAGCGAGCCGCAATTCTCGTGCTCGACGTTGTCCGCACGAGCGAGTCGTGGGGACTCGGCGCCTACTTGCGTCTCCCCGAAGAACACGGTGCAGCGTCTCGCGCTGCAGACGTGCATCGTTCACTCAGGCGCGGACTCAGCTGGGCGCGCTTCGTCGACGCCACGGGAGTCGTGTGGTCGGAGCGCGAGCTCTTCTGCGGCTCATTTCACCAGCCGGGCCGCTACTGGTGCTATGCGCCGCTCGGGAGGTTCGAGGTCGTGTTCGAAAAGGCGCGCGAGTGGCCCGCGTGCCACCCGCGCGGAATCGTCGAGCTCGAGTCGGAGCGCGAGACCACCCTGGCTGTCGAGTTCTGAGCGCGGCGGCGTCGGATCGTTCGCGTCGATCAAGAGCGGGTTGGCTTGCCGGGCCGATTGCGTAGTCGCTGCGGCTGCTGCGCAGGCTGCGAATTTTGTTGCGCCGGTCGAGCAACTTCGCAACCGATGTTGCCAGCGCGACTAGGCTGTTCACGATGAGTGCGAAAGCCGCTTCCGGCGCCGGCCGAACTCGCGGGCTGCTCGTGGCCGGCGTGTTGTTGCTCGCCATCGCGACGCTGTTCGTTGTGTCGTGTCAGCGACGCGAGGGCGCGCGGGAGCACGCGAGCGCGGCGTCAGCAGCGCCGCTCACGTCGAAAGCGAGCGAGGACGCGCCGCGCAGGGCACAAACCTGCCGCGTGCGCCTCGTGTTCGCGGACGACGAACCGGTCGAGAGCGTTGCCTTTCACGTCGAGTCGCGTCCGGCGGACGACGCACCGTACGAGCTCGTCGGTCGCGGTCTCACGAATTCGGACGGCGGCTTCGTGGTGACGCTGTACGAGAACTGGCGGCGGGGGCGAGCGGGGCGTCTTGTACTGAGCGAAGGGGAGCAGCTCGCAGTCGATCCGCGCGAGTTCGACCTCGCGAGCGGCGCGCTGCTCGAGGTCGCCGTTGCGGGAGCAAGGGTCTCGCTCCAGGTTGTCAACCAGCGTGGGGATCCGCTGCGCGAACGCAGGATCTACTACGAGTACGCGGACACTTCGGACGCGGCGACGGGCGGTGCGCAGCTCTTTGGAACAACGGATCGACTCGGTCGATGTCAGAGGGATTTTCGCTCGCCCGCGACGATCTACGTCTTTGCTGTCAACGCGTCAGGCGTGCGCTGCACGGATCGAGTGGCGATCGCGATGCACCCCGGGATTGCCGCCAATCATGCCACGCTCACGGGGCCGGGAGCGCTTCCTGCCGGTGGGATGTACGTCACGGTCGTCGACGAACTCGACCGTCCGCTCGACCGCGTGCTCGTCCGGCTCTCGCGCGGCGAGAAGCAACTGCAATCGGACTGGTCCTCTAACTCCGTGCGAGTTTTCGAGCACCTCGAGCCCGGCGAGTACGTGCTCCACGCACTCCCACTGATCGACGAAGCGGAGCGCTACGACCTCCAGTCGCCCAACTACATCGAGACGCGTGTCAACGTTCAGGTGGGTGACACCATCGAAGACGTACGAGTCCCGCTGACTCGAGCCGCGCTCCTCGTACTGGACATTTCTCGGACGGGCGAGTGGTCGGATATGTCGGCCTACTTGCTCGTCCCTGGTGAGGACGACCTTTCGGGCCCCGCCGCGGACGCACGAACGCTGCCGTCGCACAGGCGCGGATTCGGTTGGGTGCGCTTCGTCGACGCCACGGGGCGAGACCGGACGGAGGACGCGACGTTCCCTCGCAGGTTTCGTGAGCCCGGCCGCTACTGGTGCCTCGCGCCGCCTGGAACGTTCGAAGTCGTGTTCTTCGAATCGAGCGACAAGCGAACGCGGTATCCGCGCGGACCCGTCGAGCTCACGTCCGCGCGCGAGACCACGCTGGCCGTCGAATTCTGAGCTCGGCGCGTCGCCCGCCAGGAAAGTTCCTCGTGGTCGAGCGCGCCGCCGCGCCCTGACGCCGCTGGACGCTTGCGGCCTGCCTGCGGCCGCGTAGGCTCGCTGGTCGTGATCCGTTTCTTGCTGTTTTGCTCGGCGCTGTCCCTCGTTGCGGCGCCTGCGGCGCGCGCCCAGAAGGCGATCGCCGAACCGCTGGCCCAGCGCCGCGCCACGCTCGAAGTCGGCTCGCGCGCGTGGTGCGAGCTCGGCGTCGAGCAGGCGGGTGCGGAGATTCAGTTCGACACACGCGCGGCGCAGGCGACTGGAGATCTGGTCGCCGCCGCGGCGCGCCAACACGGTCATGCGGACGCGGAGCTGGCGGCGCGCGAAGTGAGCTTGCTCGCCGTTTCCATGCGCGAGGGCGTCAGCGCACATCCGCTGCTCGCGGACCCCGAGCACGGTGCGCCGACGGGCGCGCCGTCGCTGCTCGCGTCCTACCACTGTGCGCGAGCGGCGCGCGCCTGGCTCGCCGACCAACCTGCGCTGCAGCTCTCGCACACGCTGGCCGGGCTGCGCGCGGCGCGCGAGAGCGGCGACGATGCGCTGATCCTGCTCGCGCTGTGGTCGCTGCGCCCGATCACCGAGGCCGAGGTCCCCGCTTACGACCAGGAACTGCACCGCGAGATCGAGCGCCGCTCGCGCAACGAACGCGCCAAGCGCTTCGAAGCCTGGCGCCTGCTCGACGAGTTCTGGCGTCGCCGCGGCGCCCTCGCGCCGGCCGAGGTTGCGAGCACGCTCGCCACGGCGCACGCCGCCGCGCGTGAGCTGGGCGACCAGCGCACGGAGTGCGCCGCGCTGTGGGAGCAGGCGCAGGCAGCTTCCGACGCCGGGCGGCGCGACGAGGCGCTCGCCCTGCTCGCTCGAGCGCGCGACCTGGCCGAGCGCTCCGGGCTGCTGCGCGAGCGCGTGATCGCGCTCGAACTCTCCGCGCGGGAACGCCAGGAACGCGGCGACTTGGCCGGCGCCGGCGCCGACCTCGAGACGGCCTGGGCGCTGGTGGAGCCCAGCGGTTTCGCAGATCGCGTGATGGACTTGCGTCACGCGCGTCTGCGGCTCGCGACGCTCGAGGGCCGCGAAGACGCGGTGCTGCGCGAGAACTCTGCGCTGACCGAACTGCGCCGCGAGCAGCGCGAGCGCTACGCGGGAGTCGAGGCCGTTGCGTCGGAGCTGCTCTCGGGCGAGATCGCGCGCGCGGAGCTCGGGCGCCGCACGGTCGAGGCCGCCGCCATGGCGGAGCGCGACGCCGATCTACGGCTCATGCAGTTCCTCGCAGCGATCGCCGGACTGCTCGCCATCGGCGGCGCGCTGGCTTGGCTCGGACAGCGCAAGCTGGCGCGCGCCAATGCGCAGCTCGCCGAGCAGGCGCGCCGCGCCGAGGCTGAGCACCGCTCGCGTCTGGAGGCCGAAGCGCGGCTGCGCCAGCTGGAACGCGCCGACAGCCTCGGGCTCGTGGCGAGCGGCGTCGCGCACGACTTCAACAACCTGATGGTCGGCGTGATCGGCAACGCGGACCTGCTGCGCGAGCAGGAGTCCGATCCGCGCCGTCGCGCGCAGCTCGACGTGATCTGCGCGGCGGGCGAGCGAGCGGCGCGGTTGTGCGCGCAACTGCAGGCCTACGCGGCCGAGCCTGCGTCGCTCGAGGTCGCGCGCTTCAGCACGCGCGAGTGGGCCGCTGAATTCGCGCCCGTGCTCTCCGCCGCGGCCGGCCCCAAGATCGCCGTCGAGTTCGAGGAGGTCGACGCCTTCAAGCTCGAAGCCGGACGTCCTCAGCTCGAACAGGCCTTGCTCAACTTGGTCGTGAACGCGCGCGACGCTCGCGCGAGCCGCGCCACGGTGCGGATCGTGCGCACGGCGTCGCGGCCGGCGGACGCCGCGAGCGGCGTCGTGTCCGGTGAGTGGATCGACTCGGCCTACGCCTGCATCGAAGTGCGCGACGACGGCGAAGGCATGTCGCGCGAGTTGCTCGAGCGGGTGTTCGATCCGTTCTTCACAACACGCTTTCCCGGCCGAGGCTTGGGGCTCGCGGTGGTGCTCGGGGCCGTGCGCCAACACCGCGGAGTTCTGTGCGCGAGCAGCTCGCCGGGCGCGGGCTCGTGCTTCCGGCTCTACCTGCCGAACCAGGCGCAGTCGGACTCGGCGCTCGTGCTCCCGCACAACGCGCCGACCGCGGCGCGCGCGCCCAGCGCGCCGCTGTGCGTGCTCGCCGTCGACGACGAGACCGACGTGCGCGAGTTCGTGCGCAGCGCGCTGGAGGCGCGCGGACATCGTGTGCAGCTGGCCAGCGACGTCACGAGCGCGCTCGAGCAACTGGAGCAGGTGGCTCGCGAGCCGCGCCTCGTCGCGCTGATCGACCTCACGCTGGCGGTCAGCGACGGCCGCGAGGTGGTGCTCGCGTTGCGCGCGCGTGCGCCCGGTCTCGCGGTCGTGTTGATGAGCGGACAGTCGGCGCAGAACCTGGCCGACACCACACTCGCCGTCGGAGCGCAGGGACGGCTCGCCAAACCGTTCGGCGTCGTCGCGCTCGAACGTGCGCTCGCCGGGGCGCTCGAAGCGGCGCCGAACGCCGCTTCGAGCTCCGCAGCTCAGGCCGCTGCGCTGCGCGCCCCGGAACGCTCAGCCGCCGTTTGAGCCGCCGCCCTCGGGCGGCTTGATGTCCGCGGACGCGCCGCGCTCCGCAGCGGGCTTCGGCGGAGTCGCGGGCGGGCCTTCCGCGCCCTTTTCAGCGCCTTTCTCTGCGGCCTTGCGCGCCTTGGCCTCTTCAGCAGCCTTCTGCTGCATCGGGTTCGAACGCTCGCCGCCGCGCTCCTGCTTGCTCGGCGCGACGCGTGTCTCGCCGATCTTGGGCGGCCAAGCGTTGTTCGACTCGTCGCAGTCGGCGATCTGGCCGCGCGGGTCGAGCACGAAGCGCTCGGCGGGGCGCGTGGCGATCCACAGCTTGGTGACCTTGTCGGGCGACTGGCGCCAGATCTCGGCCGGCACGCTGAACTCTTCGTTCGAGCCGTCCGCGTAGTCGACGCGCACCGGCAGCGGCGACGGCAGCCCGCCGACGTTCTCGAACTCGAGCACGTAGAAGTGCAGGTTCGCCGCCAGCAGCGCCTTCTCCTTCTCGGTGAGCTTCTCGACCAACTTCTCGTAGCGCTCGATGTCCGCCGCCGTCGGCGTGAGCGCGTCGTAGCTGTTGTAGAAGTCGGCCAGCTCCGGATAGATCTCGACGCGCTTCTCCAGCGCGGCGTTGCGCAGCTGCGTCAGCGTCTGCGGCTTCTCGTCGCGCTCGCGGCGCTTGCGCTCGTTCTCTACGCGCGGATCAAGCGTGCTCAGGGTGAAGAGCTTCACGTTGCGCAGCGCCATGTCGACGTGGTCGGTCGAATAGAACCAGCCGCGCCAGAACCAGTCGAGGTCGACCGCGCTGGCGTCTTCCATGCTGCGGAAGAAGTCCGCGGGCTGCGGGCGCTTGAACATCCAGCGCTGCGCGTAGCTCTTGAACGCGAAGTCGAACAACTCGCGGCCCATCACCGTTTCGCGCAGCACGTTGAGCGCCGTCGCAGGCTTGGAGTACGCGTTGGGCCCGAAGTTCACGACCGAGTCCGACTGGGTCATGATCGGCACTTGGTTCGCGCCCTTCATGTAGCCGGTGATGTTGCGCGGCTCGCCGCGGCCCGAGGGGTACTTTGTCTCCCACTCCTGCTCGGCGAGGAACTGGCAGAAGGTGTTGAGCCCTTCGTCCATCCACGACCAGTCGCGCTCGTCGGAGTTGACGATCATCGGGAAGTAGTTGTGCCCGACCTCGTGGATGATCACCGAGATCAGTCCGTACTTGGTCCCCGAGGAGTACGTGCCGTCCTTCTCCGGCCGCGGGCCGTTGAAGCTGATCATCGGGTACTCCATGCCGCCCACCGGACCGTTGACCGACTGCGCGACCGGATAGGGGTAGTCGAAGGTGTGCCGCGAGTAGATGTCGAGCGTGTGCACGATCGCGTGCGTGGAGTACTTGCTCCACAGCGGTTCGGCTTCCTTGGGATAGAAGCTCATGCACCACACCGGCTTGCCGCTCAGCTGGTAGCGCACCGCATCCCACAGGTACTTGCGCGAGCTCGCAAAGGCGAAATCGCGCACGTTCTCGGCCTTGAAGACCCACGTGCGGCGCTCGTCGCTGCCCTGCTTCTCGTTCTCGGCGGCTTCGTCGAGCGTGACGATCATCACCGGCTTCTCGGCGCCCTCGGCCTGCGCCAGGCGCTCACGTTGCGCGGCGCTCAGCACGTCCGCCGGGTTCTGCAGCACGCCCGTCGACGCGACGATGTGGTCCGCGGGCACGTCGATCCGCACTAGGTAGTCGCCGAACTCGAGCGTGAACTCGCCTTGGCCGAGGAACTGCTTGTGTTGCCAGCCGTTGACGTCGGTGTACGCGCACATGCGCGGGAACCACTGCGCGAGCTCGAAGATGCAGTTGCCGTCGTCCTCGAAGAACTCGTAGCCCGTGCGGCCGCCGATGGCCTTGGCGTCGTTGATGGCGTAGGACCAATCGATCTCGAAGCTCGTGCTCGCGCCCGGGGCGAGCGGCTGGGCCAAGTCGAGACGCAGCATCGTGTCGACCACCTTGTGCGCGAGCTCGCGCCCGTCGGCGCCGCGCACGCCGGCGAGCTTGCACGAACCGTCGAACTCGCGTCGGCCGAGCAGGCGCTCGAGGCTGTTGAAGCTCGGAGCGTTCAGGTCCGGCGCTTGTTGCGTCTGCACCGCGTGCGAGTGCGGCGCGAAGATGTTCGCGTCGAGCTGCACCCACAGGTAGGCGAGCGCGTCCGGCGAGTTGTTGTGGTACGTGACGCGTTCGCGGCCGGTGAGCTGGCGCGCTTTCTCGTCGATCGAGACGTCGATCACGTAGTCGGCGCGTTGTTGCCAGTAGCGGTGTCCGGGTGCGCCCGAGGCCGCGCGGTAGTCGCTCGGCGTCGGCAGCAGCTCCTGCAGTTGGCGGAAGCGGTCCTCGCGCTCGCGTGCGTCCTGGCCGAAGGTCCAGCCGGCGGCGAGCAGGGCGAAGAAGGCGCAGGTGAGCGTGGCGTGGTGGCGCAGTCGCATGGGGCGGGTGTGGGTGGGCGCGTGGGGGAGGGCGCGCCACGGTAGCTCGCACGCGCGAACGCGCAGCCCCAGCGGCGTAAGAGCCTCAAACGAAATGCCTCGCGGCGCCCGCACGCGCTGTCCTGTGCTCGAGCGGCGCCCTCGCGCCCGAGCATCCACGCCTCATTCCGTTGGAGGCTCCGAGGGCCGCGCCGAAAACGACGCAGGGCGCCGGCTCGACGCCGACGCCCCGCGCTTGCGCTCCGTTCAGGCCGCGCCCAGGGAGTGAGTCAGGGCGCGAGGTAGAACACCAAACCGTCCGAGAGGTTGGTCGTCTTGACCGCCGGCGGATCGCGGTACCAGCTCTGGATGTAGTAGGCGTCGCCCGCGATGAAGGGCAGCGACGGATTGGCGCTCATCCACGCGTTCCAATCGAGCGTGAACGCGCCGCTGCAGGTGTTGACCGTGCCGCCCGAGGTCTGCGAGCCCGCGCGCTGCGTGGGCGACTTGACGCAGATGAAGCTCGTGCTGCCGGAGGCCCAGGGGAGCGCCACCGGGTCGGTGCCGTAGAACAGGATGCCCTGCTTGGCGCCTTCGACGTTGGTCGTGTTGATCGAGAACGGAGTCGCCTGCGAGACGCTGGGCGCACCCACCGAACTCATCGTCGCGACACAGCCGTTGGTGCTCGTGCCCGCAGTGCAGTAGTTCGTCGGCGCCGGCGGTTCGCGGCGGAAGATGTAGACCGCGCGCTGCGTGAAGTCGAGCAGCGCGAGCGTGTTGGTCGCCTCGTGCCACGAGAAGTCGTACCAGCCCGCGCCGAGCGGGTAGTTGATCGGGAGGAACGAACCCCAGTTGATCGTCTGCGGTGCGCCGGCCGGCGTCACAGCCTTGATCAGCGCGAGGAAGTCCTGCCCGCCCGAGGTGTTCGGGCGATCGTTGTAGATGACGAGGTCGCCGTAGTTCGAGCTCATGTAGGCGACGTTCTGACCGGCCACCGAGTCGGCCTCGACTTCGTCGACCACCAGGAGCGCCGTGGCCGTCGTGTTGCCGCCCGTGCGCGGCGCACGGATCAGGTTGTTGCCTTCGCGCAGCCAGATGTCGCCCGTGGCCGCGTCGAAGTCCATGTCGCGCCAGAACGTGCCCGTGCCCGAGCCGTTGATGATCGTGCCGGTCGTGCCGCTGTACAGCACGGCGCCGGAGACTTCGTCGTTGAGCGCGCGGCGGCCCGAGCCGAAGCTCGTCCAGCCCGCGCCGAAGTCGACGCCGCCGAAGCCGGGATCACGGCCGACGCCGCTGCCGCCGCGTCCGGCTTGCGCCCACAGGCTGGTTCCCGAGAGCGAGTAAGCGGTGATGCCGTTGGGATCGCTCACGCCGCGGTCGTAGGCCGCGAACAGCGTGTTGCCTTCGATGTCGAGGCCCGAGTAGCCGCGCTGCGCCGGAGTGGCGGCCTGCACGCCGAACTTGTTGTAGGTCGGAGTTCCGCTGAGCGGGTTCAGCACTTCGACGATCGCGACGTCGGCGGCCGCGCCGGTGTTGTTGAAGCCTGCGAGGAACAGGCGCGAGCCGTCCCAGGCGACGCCGGACGCATTGGCGCCGATGTACTCGGGGTTGGCGATGTTGGAGGTCGAGGCGATGTTGACGGTCGCCAACTGCGTGAAGGTGACCTGGGCGGAGGCGCTGCCCGCGAGCAGCGCGGCCGCGAAGGCGGCTTTGACGGTGGTGTTCATGGTGATGGAAAAACTCCTGAGTTTTGGGGGAGAGCGCATCGATCGCCGACCTGTGCAGGACCTGCCACAGGTCCGCGCTGCACGGCATCCACGCCCCCGCGCCATGCTACTCAGGAACTTCCTTTTGTGGGTAAGCTCGAACCGTTCCATCGCGCCTCGGCTGCGTCCGATTTCCCCGCAACTTTTTCTCTTCGCACCGCACGTGTCTTCGACCATCTCCAAGCTCTCCGGTCTGGCCGTCTTCGCGCTCCTCTTGAGCGCCGCGCACGCGCAGGCGCAGGAAGTGCGCGCGTGCTGGCTGACGCAGTACACCTACCTCACGCAGTCCGAGTCCGGGCTGCGCGCCATCGCGCAGAACATCCGCGCGGGCGGCATGAACACCGTGTATTTCAACGTTTACGGCGGCGGAGGCCTGACGTACTGGCCGAGCAAGGCGTTCCAAGCGGCCGGTGGTTCGTGGGGCCATCCGAGCTTCGACTGGTCGCGCCATCTCGTGCGCATCTTCCATGAGGAAGGCCTCGAGGTCGGCGCGTGGTTCGAGTACGGCCTGGCTCTGTCGTCGAGCACGCATCCGGTCGCGGTGGCGCACCCCGACTGGCTCGCGCGCGACCAAAGCGGCTCCGCGGTGACAGGCGAAAACGGCGGCTTCGTCTTCTTGTCCCCCAGCCACCCGAGCGTGATTGCGCTGATGCGCGACATGGTGCGCGAGCTGGCGGAGAACTACGACTTCGACGACATCCAAGTCGACCGCATCCGCTGGGGGCGCAAGACGACCGGGCGCGAGTACGGCTACGAAGCGTCGACGGTTGCGGCGTACCAGGCGCAGTTCGGCGTCAGCCCGCCGACGAACGTCAACAACTCGACCTGGGTCACGTTCCGCGAAGGGCTGGTCAACAACGTCGTCCAGCAGTGCTACCAGACGATCAAACAGGCGAATCCCAAGCTGGTCGTCTCGTCTGCGCCCGTCGGCTCCTACGGCTGGACGCAGCACATGCAGCGCTGGAACCAGTGGGTCGCCGGCGGCTACCTGGACCTCGTCATCCCGCAGATGTACATGACCTCGTTGAGCTCGTTCCAAACCGAGTTCAACGCGCAGAAGAACGCGGCGGGCGTGCACGTCGCCAAACTCGGCGTCGGCTTCCGCGCGCAGGAGACGAACGATTGGTCGCTCGTGCGCGATCAACTCAACTACGCGCGCGGCCAGGGCGTGCCGCACGGCTGTCTGTGGGTCTACCACAACTACTCCGGCCCGATCGCGATCCAGGACGAGATCGACAACCTGCCCGACCCCGGCCAGCCCTGGAACGCGCCGGCGGTCAATCCGTTCGTCGCGCCCGACAGCCACACGATCGTGGTCGACAACGCCGATCCGGTGACGAGCGCCACGCTCTACGCCGAGGCCGGTCCGGGTTGGACCAACTCCGCGCAGCCGGACTTCTTCCAATTCAGTTCGCGCGTCGCGCCCGGCGGCGCGATCTCGACGGCGGAGTTCCAGGCCGCGCTGCCGCGCACCGGCGCCTACGACGTCTACTCGTGGCACACGGCCTCGTCGAACCGCAACCCGGCCGCGCGTTACGACGTGCATCACGCCGGCGGCGTCACGAGCGTCAACGTCGACCAGCGCACGAACGGAGGGCGTTGGGTTCTGCTGGGGCGCTACTTCTTCTCGGCTGGTCCGCTGGCGCGGCGCGTGCTCGTCTCGAACCAGGGCTCGAGCGCGGCGGAGTTCACCAGCGCCGACGGCGTGCGCCTGGTGTACCGCGACGAGGCCGTCTACTACTGCACCGCGAAGGTCAACAGCCTGGGTTGCACGCCGCAACTCGACCTGACGGGCACGACCTCGCTGAGCGGCGCCGATGACCTGCACGTGCTCGCGACGAACGTCGTGAACAACAAGAGCGGCCTGTTCTTCTTCGGGGCCGTGCCGCATGCCGCGCCCTTCGGCGGCGGCACGCTGTGCGTGCAATCGCCGGTGCAGCGCGCGCCCGCGATCGATTCGGGCGGCGCGGCCAGCGGGTCGAGTTGCACGGGCGTTTACGACCAGTTCCTCAGCCACGCCTTCCTCGCCTCCAAGGGGCTGGGCGCGGGCAGCCCGCTCTACGGCCAGGTGTGGAGCCGCGACCCCCAGCACCCCGACGGTTCGACGATCGGGTTGACCGGCGGCGTGCACTTCGTGCTCTTGCCCTGAACTGACGCGAGCGCGCTCAAGTTCGCCCGCTCCGCGGGCCGAGTTGGCCCCGTCTTCCGCGCATCGAAGAGGGGTTCAACATGGGGCAGGTTCCGCATCGTCCGCAGGCCAAGGGGGCCACGCCGGCCGCCGGCTCGACGTCTGGTTTTGGCGTGAGTTTCGTCGTCCCGGTGGGGCCGAACTCCGCACTTTCGACGTTGCTCACCGCGATCCGCGCCATGGCGCGCACGCAACGCACCAAGGTCGAGGTCGTGCTCGTCGACGACGGCACGCCCGAAGGCCTCGAGAGCGTCGTGCGCTGCTGGCGCAGCCACTTCGACGGCGTCGGAGTCGCGCGCCACGAGCGACCCAAGGGCCGCGGCGCCGCGGTGCGCACCGGCGTGCTGGCCGCGCGCGGCGAGTTGCTCGTCGTGGCCGAACCCGACACGCAGGCGCCGATCGCCGACGCCTCGAAGTTGATGGCTTCGCTGCGCGCCGGCGCCGACGTCGCGCTGGTGTCGCGGCGGCTGCCGGGCATGGAAGCGAACGGAAAGAAGTCGTTCCTCGAGCGCGCCGCCGAAACGACCGTGCTCAAGCTCTCGCAGCTGCTCGTGCCGACCGGTATCTACGACTGCTCGTCCGGACTGCAGGCGTACCGCGCACGTTGCGCGAAACAGATCGCACAGCGTGCGAGCGTCTCGGGGCCGGCCTACGCCATCGAGTGGATCGCGATCGCGCAGAGTTTCAGCTTCAAGATCGCCGAGAGCCCGGTGTCGCAGCTCAACGTCGAAGCCGACGACGAGAGTGCTCCGGCCGCCAGCGGCCTGAGCCTGCTGCGCGAGGCCTGGCGCACGCGCAAGCGCCTGTCGAGCGACGACCATCTCTTGGCCAAGCCCGCTGCGGAGCTGCTCTCGTCGACTTCGTTCCACCGCGTCGATCGCGACGCTGTCGAAGCTGCGCGCCGGCGCTGACGCGCACTGCGCGTCAGGTCGCCAGTTCGCTCAGCAGCACGCGCCAACGCGTCCGTTCACGCGCGGGCTCGAACTCGGCGCGGCGCAGCGCGCACGCGCTCTCGAGCTCGCCGTAGAAGCGCGGGTCGCTTTCGGCGCGCTCGAGCAGCGCGGCGAGTCCGGCCTCGTCGCCCACCTCGAAATAGCCCGGATAGTCCGCGCCGAGTTGCCCCAGCGCGCCCTCCATGCGCGTCGCGACGACCGGCGTGTCCGCCATGAGCGCTTCGGCGACGACGCTCGCGCCGCCTTCGGAACGCGAGCTCAGCGCGAGCAGGTGCGAGCTGGCGATGCGGCGCAGCGTCTCGCGGCGCGGCTGCGCGCCGAGCCAGCGGTAGCGTGGATTGCGCGCGGCCTCGGCGCGCGCCTCGCGCTCGAGGTGTGCGTCGAGCGCTCCTCCCAGGTGCGTGACGCGCACGCGCGAGGTGGGCGGCAACCGCGCGGCCGCGCGTGCGGCGAGCAGCGGATCCTTGACGGCGCGCAGGTGCGCGACCACGCAGACCTCGAACGCCTCCGGCGTGCGTGGGAGTCCGCGTCAGTCGGGCGCGGACTGCGCGATCGGCGTGCATTTGGCGCGCTGGCGCTCGTCGAGCCGGGCGCAGGCCAGGGGTTGGAGCGCGACGATGCGCTGCGCTGCGTCGAGAGACTGCAGCGCCTTCGCGTCGAGCTCGCCGTACACGTCCGTGCCGGACAGCACCACGATCAGCGGGGCACGCGGCGTGCGCTCCGCCCAGCGCAGCGCCGACTCCGCGCTGCGCGCCGCGTGGATCGCAATCAACGCATCGGCGTTCTCGCCGCTCCACTGCGTCGCCACGCGCACGCCGTGCCCGAGCTCGCGCAGGCGCTGCGCCCAACGCAGCGCCGTGATGCGGTTGCCCGTGCGGAGCGTGCGGTCGGCGGGCGTGACGATTGCGATGCGCATGGAGAACGAGGATGGCGAACCGCTGGGGCGCGGGCCAGTTGGGCGTGCGCGCCGCGCTCAGCCGCCGCGCGTGTGCATCTCCAGGCGCGGGTCGTCGCGCAGCATCTGCGCGTCGAGCAGCGGCCCGCGCTCGCGCTCGGCCAGTCGCTCTTCGGCGCCGCGGTCGCTGCGCCCGCTCCACACGGTGCGGATGCGCTCCGCGATCTCTTCCGTCGAAGTTCCGCCGCGCAGCAGCGCCTTGAGGTTGAGCCCCAGGCGTGCGTACAGGCACAGGTACCACGTACCGTCCGCCGTCAGGCGGCTGCGGTCGCACTTGCCGCAGAACGGCGCGGTGGTCGAGGCGATCACGCCGAACAGGGTTCCGTCGCTCAGCCGGAAACGTTCGGCGGGCGCCGACGAATCCTCGTGCAGCGGCTCGATCGGCCCGAAGCGCTGCGCGAGCCGCTCGAGCAACTCCGCGCGCGGGACGACCTGCTCCATCGACCACTGCGTCGCGCCGCCGACGTCCATGTACTCGATGTAGCGCAGCTCCACGCCGCGCTCGCGCGCGAACTCGAGCAGCGCATCGATCTCACCGTCGTTCACGCCGCGCATCACGACCGTGTCGAGCTTCACGCGCCCCGGCCAGTGCCGCGCGGCGGCGTCGATCCCCGCGAGAACGTCGGCGAGACCCTTGCGGCGCGTGAGCTGCTCGAACACCGGCTCGCGCAGCGTGTCGAGGCTCACCGTCACGCGGTGGAGCCCGGCGGCGGCGAGCGCCGGCGCCTGCTGCGCGAGCAGCAGCCCGTTGGTGGTCAGCGCGAGATCCTTGAGCGCCGGCCGGCGTGCGAGCTGCTCGACGAAACGTTCGAGCTCGCGCCGCAGCAGCGGCTCGCCGCCCGTGATGCGCACCTTGTCGACGCCCAAGAGGCAAAACGCGTCGACGATGGCCGAGAGCTCGCCGAAGCGCAGCACGTCTTCGCGCGGCAGCCAGCGGTACTCCTCCTCGGGCATGCAGTACGCGCAGCGCAGGTTGCAGCGGTCGGTGACCGACACGCGCAGGTTGCGCAGCGGCCGTCCGTGCAGATCGAGCAGTGCGGGCATCCCCCGAGTATGGGCGCGGACGGCGCGCGGGGGTAGGCGCTCGAGCGCACGAATGTCGCTAATCCATGTGCGCCACGACGCGTTCGTCGCCCAGCTCGAGCCTGGCGCTCAGCCGCTGCACGACGCGGCCGCCCACGGCGCCGACCGCTCGAATTGCGCCTTTGGTCAGCACGCGCGAGGCGAAATCGACCGGCGCCCAGCGCCAGATGCGCTCGAGTCCACGTGCGCGGCTGTAGAGCCGGTTCTGCTCGGTGACGAGCCATTCCGAGTAGAGCATGTACATCGCCAGCAGCGGCTTGCGCAGCCAGCGCTTGTCGAGCGTGCGCCGCGCGAGCGGCAACAGCGCCGGGTGCCGCACGAGCACCGGAAACCACTTGTGGAGGTTCTCGATCTGGAGCTTCTGCGGCAACTCGATCGTCGCCGAGCGATTGAACTGCGAGGGGAACTGGTCGTAGCTCGCCACGGCGATGCCCATGCTGCGCGTGATCTCGTTGAGTTCGAACTCCGGATAGGGCTGCACGATCGAACACAACGGGTGGTCGACCTCGCACTCGACGTTGAGCTTGATCGTCTCGAACTCGTCTTCGAGCGTTCCGCCCGGGCCGCCGAGCATGTTGAGCGAGCCCAGCCGGATCCCGTGTTGTTTGATCCACTTCGCCGCGTTCGTGAGCTGCTCGCGTTCGGTGTTCTTGCGGAACACTTCGTTGCGCACGTAGTCGTTCGCCGCTTCGAACGCGATGCGCGCGTAGACGCAGCCCGCGCGCTTGAGCTGCGCGATGTGCTCTTCCTTGGTGAGGTTGGCCATCAAGATCACGTCGAAAGGCAGGCCGACCTCGCGCGGCCAGCGCTCGCAGAACTCGGCCAACCACTCGCTCTTGATGTTGAAGATGTCGTCGAGGAAGTGGACGAACTCCAGTCCGTACTTGGCGCGCACCTCGAGCACTTCGGCGATGACGTGGCCCACCGAGCGCTTGCGCACGTACTCGCTGTTCTTGGCCTTGTAGATCTTGTTCTTCCAGGCGTGGTGGAAGCAGAAGGTGCACAGCATCGGACAGCCGCGCTGCGTCAGGAACACCTTGCGCGGACTGTTGCGGTACAGCGCCTGAGCGTCGTAGATCAGCGAACGGTCGGGAAAACCGAGCGCGTCGAGGTCGCGCACGAGCGGGCGCAGCTTGTTCCTGTGGATCTCGCCCGACGCGTCCGCCCAGGCGAGGTTGTCGATGCCGCGCCAGTCGCCGCCGCGTTCGAGCGTGTCGAGCAACTCGACCAGGGCTTGTTCGCCTTCGCCGATGCACAGCGCGTCGACGCCGCGCTCACGCGCGCTCTCGGGCACGAAGGTCACGTGCGGCCCGCCCATCAACGAGAAGAACTCGAACTTGCTCTTGAGGAAGCGATTGACGTCGAAGATCTGGCGGTGGTTGCCGGTCATCAGCGACCAGGTGATGACGTCGGGGCCGTACTCCTCGATCTTGCGCAGCCACAGCGGATCGGGCAGGCAGATCGCCCGCATCTGGTGGCCGGCGTCCTTGACGGCGCGAGCGAGGTACATCGGCCCCAGCATTTCCTGGGGCAGCGTGCGTGTGATGTGCAGGACCTTCACGGCGGAACTCCGGGCTTCGTGGCGTGCGCGGCTCGGAGCCTGCACGCGTCCAATCGAAACCTACTCCGGGTCTGCGCGAGCGCGCGCGACGCCGCTCAAAGTCCGCCGTCCCTGCGCATTCGTGCGCAGGGAACGAACGCGCGCCTCACGGGCACATGAAGAAGCTCAGCGCGTCGGTGCGGTTGGTCTGGAAGCTCGACTGCGGGTCACGGCTCCAGAACTGCGCCCACACGGCGCGCCCGGGTTGCTGCAGCTGCGGATCGATTCCGCTGGCGGCGTAGGCGTTGAAGTCGAAGGCGAACACGCCCGTGCACGGGCCGACGCCGCTCGAACCGGAGTTGAGCAGCGCGGTGCGCACCGTGGGCGTCTTCACGCACAGGAAACCGCCCTGGTACGCGGTGATCTTCGGGCCCGCGAGGCTGTAGAAGAGCAGGCCCGCCTTGTCGGGCAACGACTGCTCCGCGCGGATCACGAAGCCCGAGCCCGCGCTCACGCTCGGCGTGCCGCTGAAGCCGATCGCGGGCACGCAGCCCAGCGAGTTGGTCTTCGCCGTGCAGTACACCGTCGGCGCGCCGACGCAGGCCGTGGCGAGGAAGCTGCGCGTGATCGAGGTGGCGCTGTTGCCCGCCGCGTCCGTGCAGCGCACGCGGTACTCGACGAGCCCCTCGAGGAAGCCCGGGATTTCGCCGCGGAACACTTGGCCGCCGCTGAAGCGCATCGCGCTCGCGAGAAACGCACCGCTGCCGCCGACGCGGTGTTCGAGCTGCGCGTCGCACAGCGCCGTCACGTACCAGCCGGAGTTGTCGAACACGTGCGCGCGCACCACCGTCGGCGCGGGACCGGCCGAGCGGTCGGCGACCTGTTCGAGCGCGCTGATGCGCGGCGCGTGCACGTCCGGCGTTCCCGTGACGTTCACGAAGTGCGTTTCGGGATCGTCGAAGTCGTTGGCGAACCACAGGTCCGGATCTCCGTCCTGGTCGGTGTCCGCAGCGTCGACGCCCATCGCGTTCGAGACCGCGCCCGGCAGCACGCCGCTCACCGCCGCGAACGAGCTCCCTCCCGCGCCGAGGCCGTCGTTGCGGTGCAACTCCTCCGCCGCCGCGCGCGCCGCCACGATCACGTCGAGATCGCCGTCGTTGTCGTAGTCGACGTAATCCGGCTCGTCGTGGCGCGTGCAGGTGTTGGCGACGACCGTCGGCGCACCGAAGAATCCCGCTCCGTCGTTGTTCGACACCGTGTTGCACGTACCCAGCCAGTTCGTGCCGTAGATGTCGAGGTCGCCGTCGTTGTCGTGGTCGCCGAGCTCCTGCTCGTAACTGCCCATCATCGGCGCCCAGTCCGCGACGCCGAACGAGGCGTGGCTCACGTCGCGGAAAGCGAGCGCGCCGCCGTTCTCCATCGTCCGATTGCGGATGATGCGCGCCTCGTCGTTCTTCTCACCCAGCAGCAGGTCGACGTCGAAGTCGCCGTCGAAGTCGCCGCCTTCGATCGAGACCGAGACGTTCGCGATGTCGCACTCGGCGCCGCTCGTGTTGGTCGTGCGCTGGCGCTGCAGACCCTCGCACCACAGTCCCGGCGACAGGGGCACGATGTCGGCGCCCGCGAGTTGGAACCCGCTGGGGTTGAACTCTTCGAAGCCGCCCACGCCGTCGTTGAGGAACAGCCGCGTGGGGGATTTGCCCAGCGACAGCGAGCCGTACGTCGCCTGCACCAGGTCGGAGTCGCCGTCGTTGTCGAGGTCGTAGAAGGCGCTGTCGCACGACCAGTCGATGTAGCCGCCGCCGCCGAGCACCAGGCTCGGAGCGATCGAGGAGTGCGTGGTGGTCCCGTTGTTCTGCCCCAGGTTGCGGTAGCGCGTCGGCGTCTGGTCCTGGAAGAAGCCCTGCGCTCCGCCCTGCGCGCCGCCCATGTTGACCATGAAGCGGCAGGTCTGGTTCGCGACGCCCGAGGTGTTCGACACGAAGAAGTCGAGGTCGCCGTCGTTGTCGAGGTCCACGAAGTCGATGTCGCGGCTGCCGTCGAGCACGGCCGGATAACGTGTAGCTGTCGCGTCCGTGAACCAGCCGACGGCGCCCGCCTGCGCGCCGCCCTGGTTGAGCAGCAGGCGGTTCTGCTGCACTCCGAATTCGCCGCCGTCGGCGTACAGGACGTCGAGGTCGCCGTCGCCATCGACGTCGAACAACTCGACGTTCTCCGTGAAGCCGCTCGCACCCGGCGCGCCCTGCGGCGTGCGCACGGTGTCGAGTTGGAACTGCTGTGCGGACGCGGTCGAAGCGAGGGCGAGAACGGTTGCCAGTGCGCGCATGGGGACCTCCGGTTGGAGAACCCTAATGCCGCGCTCCCGCCAATCGGTTCAACTCGACCGCAATACGCTCTTTTGGATCTTGCCCGAGCCCGTTTTGGGCAATTCGGGCACGAAGCGGACCGTGCGCGGCGCCTTGTAGTGCGTCAGGCGCTCGCGGCAGAACGCGATCAACTCCGGTTCGCTCGCCGTCGCGCCCACGCGCAGGGCGACGGCCGCGCAAACACGCTCGCCCCACACGTCGTCCGGCAGGCCGTACACCGCCGCTTCGAGCACGGCAGCGTGCTCGTACAGCACGTTCTCGACCTCGGTCGAATACACCTTCTCGCCGCCGGTGATGATCATGTCCTTCTTGCGGTCCACGATCTGCAGGTAGCCCTCGGCGTCGACCGTCGCGAGGTCGCCGGTCTTGAGCCAGCCGTTGTCGAACGCCGCGCGCGTTTCGTCGGGGCGTTTCCAGTAGCCGCTCGTGACCGTCGCGCCGCGTGCGCGGATCTCACCGACGCTGGCGCCGTCGCGCGGCACGCTGCGCCCATCTTCACCGACCACGTCCAGTTCGACCGCGGCGAACGGCCGCCCGGTCTTCGCGCGGTAGCGGAACTGCTCGTCTGGCGGCAACTGCGACAGATGCGCCTTGAGCAGGCTGAGCGTGAGGTAGGGGCTGGTCTCGGTCATGCCGTAGGTCTGCACGTACTCGCAGCGGAACACGCGCATGATCTCGCGCACGACCTCGGGCGCGATCGGCGCGCCGCCCGAGAGGATGCGGCGCAGCGAGCGCACGTCGCGCGCGTCGGCGCCGGGGTGGCGCACCAGGCGCGTCAGCATCGTCGGGACCAGATTGGTGATCGTGATCCGTTCTCGCTCGATGGCCCCGAACACGGCCTCTTCTTCGAAGCGCGGCACGACGACGTGCACGCCGCCGACCCACGTGATCGCGAACGTCGCCCAGGCGTCCGCGAGGTGGAACAGGGGGGCGATGTGCCCCCAGCGGTCCCGGTCGCTCAGGCCCAACTCGGCGACGGTGGAGAGCGCGTGCACCCACACGTTGCGGTGGGAGAGCATCACCCCCTTGGGACGACCCGTTGTCCCGCTCGTGTAGTAAAGGTGCGCCAGACTGTCGGGATCGAGGGGCGCGCGTTCGCTCCGCGGCTCGCAGGCAAGAGCCTCCGCGTAGGCGCTTCCGCCGGCGCCGGCCGGGGGGACGCCGAGCCACAGGACGCGGCGGATCGAGGGGTTCGTGCCGAGCAGCGCCGCGACCGCCGGGGCGCATTCGGGACCGGCGAGCAGGAGCTCGGCGCCGCAGTCCTCGACGATGAATGCGAGTTCCTTGTGCGACAGACGCGTGTTGAGCGGCGCCAGCACTGCTCCCAGCTGCGCGGCGGCGAAGTAGGCCTCCAGGAAGGGCGTCGAGTTGTGGTCGAGGAGCGCCACGCGCTCGCCGGCGCGAACGCCGCTCGCGTGCATCCAGCCGGCCAACGAGGCCACGCGGCGGCTGAACTGGCGGTAGGTCAGCCGCAGGTCGCCCTCGACGACGGCCGGTTGGTCGGGGTGCAACTCACGGGCGCGTTCGAGGAGGGAGGCGAGGTGCACGGCGTCGGTGGGGGGCTGGCGGGCGCAAAAACGAGAGCGTTGGGGGCCCGAGAGTCAAGAGCGAGTAGGGCAGAAAACAGGATTCCGCTGGCGAGCCTCAGACCCGTCGCTAGGCTCTGGCCCCAAGTGACTGGCTTCGCGGGTCTTCCAGGTGTTTGGCACGGCTGCGCGAGCTGACTCCAACTGACAGTGTGAAATGGGAACGAAACTTTACGTCGGGAACCTGAACTTCAAGACCACCGAAGCCTCGCTGCGCGCAGCTTTCGAGAACAACGGCCGCAAGGTGACGGAAGTCGCCATCGTCGCGGACAAGATGACGGGCCGCCCGCGCGGCTTCGCCTTCGTGCGCATGGGCAGCCAAGAGGACGCCGCTGCGGCGATCCAAGAGCTGAACGGCGCCGACCTCGATGGCCGTCCGCTCCGCGTCAACGAAGCCGATGACCGTCCGCCGCAATCGCGCGGCCCGGGCGGCGGCGGTGGTGGCGGCTACGGCGGCGGCGGTGGTGGCGGCGGTGGCCGTCGCTTCGGCGGCGGCGGTGGCGGTGGTGGTGGCGGCGGCTACGGTGGCGGCGGCGGCGGTGGTCGCGGCGGCTACGGTGGCGGCGATCGCGGCGGTGACCGCGGTGGCTACGGCGGCGGCGACCGCGGTGATCGCGGTGGCGGCGGCGGCGGCGGCGGCGGCTGGCGCGACGACCGCTACTAGTCTGTCCCCCAGATAGTCCGAGCGGCGCGCTCCCCGGGTGACCGGGGCCGAGCGCGACCCGCTGTGCGCGATCGACGCGCATGCCCAGGACGAGTACGTTTGAAGACCGCCGTTGCGCCCGTCGCAGCGGCGGTTTTTTTTGTTCCCCCGCGGACGTGACCCCAAGCGACGCGACCCAACACGAAGCGTCCCCACGATGTTCCATTCGCCGCTGAGCCCGCTGCTGAGCCCCATCCTGGCGTTCTTCCTGGCCTCTGCGCCGACGCCGCAGGCGCCGCCGGACAGCGCGGTCCCCGCGCAAGCTGCGAGCGAAGCCACGGCGGCGGCGCCGTCGAAGGCCGAGGCCGCGGCGTCCGAAGGCGCGCAAGAGACCAAGCCGGCGGCGGAACAGGTCGCGCCCACGGCGGGCGCCGAGAAGCTCTCGGGCGACCGCGGCGACGCCGTTCGCACGCGGCACACGACCACCGTCGACGGTCGTGAACTCGCCTACAGCGCGACCGCCGGCCGCATGAAGCTCACCGACGAGGCCGGCAAGGCGAAGGCTGAGCTGTTCTACGTCGCCTACGTGCTCGACGGGGTCAGCGATCCCGCGCAGCGCCCCATCACCTTCGCCTTCAACGGCGGCCCGGGTTCGTCGTCGGTTTGGCTGCACCTGGGCGCGTTCGGACCGCGGCGCGTGCGCATGGCGGCCGAGGGCTGGGCGCCGCCGCCGCCGTACGAACTGATCGACAACGCGCACTCGCTGCTCGACGTCACCGACCTGGTGTTCATCGATCCGGTCACCACCGGATACAGCCGCGCCGCCGAGGGCGAGAGCGCCGCGCAGTTCCACGGCGTCACGCCGGACGTCGAGTGGGTGGCCGAGTTCATCCGGCTCTACACGACGCGCGAGCTGCGCTGGCCGAGCCCCAAGTTCCTCGCCGGCGAGAGCTACGGCACCACGCGCGCCGCCGCGCTCGCCGGGCACCTGCAGGAGCGCCACGGCATGTACCTCAACGGGATCGTGCTCGTCTCGGCGATCCTCAACTTCCAAACCGCGCGCTTCGACGTCGGCAACGACCTGCCGTACGTGCTGTTCCTCCCGACGTACGCCGCGACCGCCTGGCACCACAAGCGCGTGTCGCGCGAGTACCAGAACGACCTGCGCGCCTTCCTCGACGAGGTCGAGCGCTTCGCGTTGCTCGAGTACATGCCCGCGTTGGCGCGCGGCGACGCGCTGCCCGCGGCGGAGCGCGAGCGCCTTGTCGCCAAGCTCGGCCGCTACACCGGCCTGTCGCTCGAGTTCATCGAACGCAGCAACCTGCGCATCGAGATCGGCCGCTTCACCAAGGAACTGCTGCGCGACGAGCGCCGCACCGTCGGCCGACTCGACAGCCGCTTCAAGGGCATCGACCTCGACGCGGCGGGCGAGCGCTACGAGTACGACCCGAGCATGTCGGCGATCCTCGGGCCGTACACGGCGACGATCAACGACTACGTGCGCCGCACCCTCAAGTACGAGAACGACCTGCCGTACGAGATCCTCACGGGCCGCGTGCAGCCCTGGAAGTACGACCAGGAGAACCGCTACCTCAACGTCGCCGAGACGCTGCGCAAGGCGATGACGCGCAACCCGTACCTCAAGGTGTTCGTCGCGAGCGGCTACTACGACTTCGCGACGCCCTACTTCGCCGCGGACTACACCTTCCAGCACCTGGGGCTCGACCCGTCGCTGCGCGGCGGCGTGAGCTTCGGCTACTACAACGCCGGCCACATGATGTACATCCACGAAGGCGAGCTGGCGCGCTTCAAGCGCGACATCGCGGCCTTCGTGCGCGCGGCTACGCAGCGCTAGTGCGGCGCTCGAACGGCGCGACGAGCAGGTAGCCCGCGAGCGCCGCGCCGACGGCCGGCAGGTACACGTACTCGGCCTGCGCGAGTGCGGTGGCGAGGTAGACGACGACGCCGAGCACCAGCGCCGCGAGCGCCGCGCGCGGACCGCCGATGCGGCTGTAGAGGCCGAACATCAGGATCACGAGCAGCCCGGCGCTGCCGAAGCCGTTGGTGATGTCGATCAGCTCGCCGACGCTGTCGAAGCGGAAGGCGAGCGCGAGCGCCAGCAGGCCGAAAACTCCGACGCCGATGCGCGCGATGCGAATCTTGCTCGCGTCGCTCGCGCTCGGAAGCAGCGGACCGACGAGGTTGCGCGAGAAGAGCGACGCAGCGACCAGCAGCGTGCTGTCGACGGTCGAGAGGATCGCCGACACGAGCGCGCCCGCGAAGAGCACGTAGCCGAGCGTCGAGAGCCGCTCGCGCGCGAGGTGCGGCAGAACTTGTTCGGCGTCGTCGACCAGCACGCCGTTCGAGGCGGCGATCAGTCCGAGCGCGACGGGGATCGAGCCGACGAGCGTGTACGCCACGCCCGCGGCGATCGTAGAGCGCTGCGCGACGACGTGCGTGCGCGACGCGCAGACACGCTGCAGCAGCTCCTGCGCGACGAAGGAGCCCAGGATCGGCAGCGCCCAGCTCTCGGCGATCGAGAGCCAGCCCGCGTTCTGTTCGGGGCGCAGCTTGATCAGCGAGAGATCGATCGAGTCGAGCGCGCTCGCCAGGCCGCCGAAGTCGCTCGCGATGCCGATCAGCATCGCGACCAGTCCGACGATGAGCGCGAAGCCCTGCACGAGGTCGGTGATCGCGTCGGCGAGCAGTCCGCCGAAGACCGTGTACACCACGACGACGCCGGCGGCGATGAGCATCGCGGGTTCGAGCTCGACGCCCGATGCACTGGCGAGCACGTGGCCGAAGGCGCGGATCTGCGCGGCGGCCCAGAAGACCGAGCTGGGGATCATCACCAGCGCCGCGAGCCGCTCGACGGAGCCGGAGAAGCGCTGGCGGTAGAAGTCCGCCAGCGTCGTGACGCGCGCGCGGTGCAGCGGGACGGCGATCAGCAGCCCGGTCAGCACCATCGCAACGCCGTAGGCGAAGGGCTCGGTCGAGTTGTAGGAGAGCCCGTCGGCGTACACGCGCCCGGCCGCGTCGACGCACGTCTCTGCGCCGAACCAGGTCGCGAAGATGGAGAAGGTCGCGAGTCGATAGCCCAGGCTTCGGCCGGCGAGCAGGTAGTCATCCTCGCTGTGGATGCGGCGCGACACGACCGCGCCGATCACCAGCTGCAGGGCGATGTACGCGCCGAGCGCGAGCAGCACGAAGTTCATGCCGTGCGCGGCGAAGCTCGGAGGGCGGCGTGATCCACGCGCGCCTGTTTAGCAGCGCGGTCGGCGCAGCGCCATCGCGCCGCGTCCAACTCGACCAGCATCCGAAGGCTCGTCTCGAGCGCACGTCCGCTTCCCGGTCGAGTGCGCCGAGTCGTCGATCAACGCACGGGCTGCATCGGCGCTGCGCGACGTGTGTTTTGGGGCCGGCGCGACGGAGCGCCGGTTCCCTGCGGAGCCTGTCCTCGAACCCGAGGCGTTCCTTGCTCCGGAAGTCCTTCGGCCGGAGCTGTCTCGTACGAAGGTTCGACGAGACGACACGAAGGCGTGCGCCCGGCACGAAGCTCGGAGCGACGGCGATGCTGTGCGGAGCGCCTGGCCGCCGGATCTCGCGGAGGCGCCCCGGAGCGCAGGAAGCTAGAAGCTCGAACGACTTTCGAGCGGTCGTTGCCGCAGGAGCTGCAGCGCACGTTCCAGCGCCACGCACTCGCCCTCGCCTGCCCAGCGCTGCACCCAGCGCAGCCGCTCGAGGTCCTCGGGACCTTCGACCGACAGGCACAGCTCCGGACGTTCGAGCTCGGGCGGCGCGCGCCGCGCGACGATGCGGAAGCGCGCCGGACGGCGGTGCAGGAACTCCGTCGGCCGACGGCGCTCGAGCTCGTCGTTCGCTTCGGTGTGCGCGGTGAGCAGCGCTCCGACCTCGAGCACTTCACAGCCTCCGCCGCGCGGCATGCGGCTGCCGCGCGCGGCGAGGTTGTGGGTGAGCTGCGCAGCGCAGCGTTGGTGCAAGTCGATGCTGCGGTCGGCCTCTTGCCACGAGAGCATTGGGCAGTCGCCGTCGACGAGCACGACGTGGTCCGCGCCGCAGCCTTGGGCCGCGCGCACGCAGCGCTCGAGCACGTCGTCGGCCGCGCCGCGGTAACACGCCCAGCCGCGCCGACGAGCGAGTTCCTCGATCGCGTCGTCCGCGGTCGCCGTCGTCGTGGCGACCAAGAAGCCGTCGATGCGCTGCATGCGTTGCACGCGCGCGACGACGTGTTCGAGCACGCTCGCGCCGCCGATCGGCAGCAGCACCTTGCCGGGCAGCCCGGCGTTGTCGACGCGGGCGAGGACGATGGCGACGACCTTTTCGTAACGCATGGCGGTGGGGCCGCCGGGGTTGCGGCGGGGAAGTTGCGTCGGCCGTGCGCGCGCCGAGCTTGAGCATCCCACGCTTCGCTTTCCCGATTCGTAGCGCGCGCTGGCGCCGTGCGATCGGCGCCGCTCCAATTCGCGCATGGAAGCGCTCCTCGTCGAACCCCACCCGCTGCTGTGCGCCGCGGCCTTCGTGACCCACTTTCCGCGCCCGCTCGGTGAGCTCGAGAGCAGCGCGCAGGTGCTCGCGTTCCACTCCGCCGGTGCCGCGGCGCCCGTGCAACGCAGCGAGGAACTCCGCGGCGCCGTGCGCGATCTGCTGCGCCACGGCGGCTACAAGCCGACCGGCCGCGGCAAGCCGTCGTCGGAGTACCTGGCGCGCGCTGCAGAAGAAGGCGGGCTGCCGAAGATCAACCTCGCCGTCGACGCGTGCAACGCGGTTTCGTTGCACAGCGGCTTGCCGATCAGCGTCGTCGACCTCGGATTGGCGCGCGCGCCCTTCAAGCTCGCGCTCGCCGGCGCAGGCGCCGAGTACGTGTTCAATGCGTCGGGCCAGACGATCGACATCGAAGGTCTACTGTGCCTGTTCGACGCCGACGGGCCGTGCGCGAACGCCGTCAAGGACGCGCAGCGCACCAAGACCTTCGTCGCGACGCGCAGCACGCTCAGCGTGCTGTGGGGCGTCGAGCGCTTCGCCGAGCACGTCGCGCAGAGCGCGCGCTGGTACCGCAGCTTGCTCGAGGCCTCTGGCTGCACGACGAGCGATGTCGCGCTGACGCGCGGCGCCTCGCTCTAGGAGCGCGGGCTCGCGTCGGCGTACAGATCGGAGACCAGGCCCGCCTCGAGTCGACGCCAACCGAGCGCGGCGATCATCGCCGCGTTGTCCGTGCAGTAGGCCGGGCTCGGGAAGTGCGCACGCAGACCTGCTGCGGCTGCGGCGGCGCCGAGCGTTGCGCGCAGTCGACGGTTGCACGCGACGCCGCCGCCGACGAGCACCGTGCGGCGACCGAGCTCGCGCGCCGCGGCGAGCGTCGGGCC
Source organism: Planctomycetota bacterium (assembly GCA_016795325.1). GTDB lineage: Bacteria > Planctomycetota > UBA1135 > UBA1135 > WYBT01. The sequence continues at coordinate 5,194 of JAEUHY010000032.1, read as the reverse complement.
GACGAGCGCGTCGACCGCCGCCTGTTCGAACGACGCTGCGATGTCGGCGCGGTGGGGGATCGCTTCGGGCGGCGGATGCGGACCGGCCGCGTTCTGGCCGCGAATGTGGTAGAGCACGGCGGTTTTGAGGCCGCTGAACGAGAACGGCGGAAAACGCGGCGGAGTTTCGCCGCGTGTCACGCGCGGGCGGTAACGCGGGAAGTCGAAGCGCTTGGGATCGCCGCTTTCGGCGAGGCGCGCGATCTGCGGGCCGCCCGGATAACCCAGTCCGAGCAGGTGCGCGACCTTGTCGAACGCTTCGCCCGCGGCGTCGTCGAGTGTGCTCGAGAGGCGCTCGATCTCGAGCGGCGAGCGCGCGTCGTAGAGCGTCGTGTGACCGCCGGAAACCACGAGCGCAACGCACGGATACGGCTCTTCGTCGAGCTCCATCGCCGCGGCGTACACGTGCGCTTCGATGTGGTCGACGCTGACGAGCGGCAAGTCGAGCGTGTAGGCGAGCGCCTTCGCGGTCGAGAGCCCGACGAGCAGCGAACCGATCAGTCCGGGCTTGCTCGTGACCGCGATGGCGGCGAGTTCGTGCAGCTCGACGCCGGCCTCGAGCAGCGCGCGGTCGACGACCGGCAGGATCGAACGCAGGTGCGAGCGCCCCGCGATCTCCGGCACCACGCCGCCGAACTGCGCGTGCAGCTCGGCCTGGCTGTCGACGATCGACGAGCGGATGTCGCGGCCGGCGCGCACGACGGCCGCCGCCGTTTCGTCGCACGAGGACTCGATGCCGAGAACGAGCTCGCTCACGGGCGACCTTGCTCGGCGTAGGTTCCGGGCGGACGGCCGCGCAACAACTCGAGCGCGGCGTCCAGGTGTGCGTCGGGCGGCGCGGTCGGCGCGAGCTTGCGGCCCTCGGCGCGCTCCCACTCGGCGATCGCTGCGAGCGCTTCGTCGGGCGGGCTGTAGCTCGCGCGCCAAGTGCGCAGCGCTTCGTTCTCCGCCTGCGTCAACGCCATCTGCACGTCGGGGATCACGCCCACCGACCACGCGCCCTCGACGGTGCGCTCAAGGTTGCGGTGCGAGGGCGTGTAGTAGTACGAGCTCACGAGCTTGACGATCATCTCGTCGCCGAAGCTCTTGACCTGTTGCACCATGCCCTTGCCGTAGGTCGGCTGTCCGATCACGACGGCCACGCGGTGTTCTTGCAGCGCCGCGGCGAGCACTTCGCTCGCGCTCGCGGACTCGCCGTCGACGAGCACGACCAGCGGCATGCCGCGTAGCGTCGCGAGGTCGGGATCGGCCTCGAAACGCTGGGTTTGTTCGCGGCTCTCGTGCGACACGATCAGCCCGCGTTCCATGAAGCGGTTGGCGACGCGCACGGCCGAGCGCAGCACGCCGCCGAGGTTGCCGCGCAGGTCGAGCACGAGCGCTTTCAGCCCCTGCGCGCGCAAGCGTTCGACCGCGGCGTCGAACTCCTCGTCGGTCTCTTGGCTGAAGGACAGCAGCGCGACGTAGCCGATGCCCAGTTCCCCGTCGACGATGCGCGCGTGGCGCACGCTGGGGTCGACCAGCTCTTCGGCGCCGATGCGTGTCGAACGCTCGAGCTGGTCGAGTCCGAGCACCGCGACCTCAACCGGGCCTTGGTCTTGATTCCCGAGCAACGCGCGCAACTCGCCCGGCGCGAGCCCGCTGACCTCGCGACCCGCGACGCGCACGAGCTTGTCGCCCACGCGGATGCCCGCCTTGCGCGCCGGCGACTGCGGAAGCGTGAACAGCACGCGCGCTTCGGCGACCGGCGGCGCGAACACGACGCCGATGCCGCGGTACTGCCCCGAGGTCTCGCGGCGCATGGCTTCAACCTCGTCCGCGCCGTAGAAGCGCGAGTACGGATCGAGCGCTTCGACCATGCCGTGCAACGACTGCTCGAGCAGCTCGCTCGCGTCCTTCTCGCGCACGTAGTTGGCGCGCACGTAGTCGCGCACTTCGCGGTAGCGCACCAGGTCCTGGTCCTCGCTCCACGGCTTGACCTTCCACACCACGATCCCGACCGCCAGCCCGAGCGCGAGCCCGGCCAGCAAATGCGCCCAGTCGCGCAGCGTCTGGCGGCGGAGGTCGTCGTGTTCTTCGTCGTGCATCGCAGGCCTGCGCCGATCCTAACGGGTGCGGCGGCGCGGCTCCTACTTCGTTCGCACGCTGCATGTTCGAACGTTGGCGCCAGGCGCGCGATGCCGGGCGCCGGAGTGCGTCACGGTCCGCGCCGGCGAGCGCCGCGCAACGTGGCCTACACGTCGCGCGCAACGCGTTCGATGCGTGCGTTGACGTTGTGTCGTAGGCGCTCGTCGACATCCAGTTGCGCGCAGCGACGGTGGAGCTCGTCGAGTTCGATGAGCGCGGCTCGCCGGGCTTCGAGCGCGAATTCCAGGTCCTTCGGCCGCCCTGCCACGAGTTTGGCGAGCACGAGGTCGTGCGTGTCCAGACACCAGCCTTTCGCACCTCGTGTCGCCTCGTTGCGAACCGGGATGAGGCGTTCTCGCCAACCGGGGGCGAGCACCGCGGTCCGCGGTCCGACGCCCTGTGCGTAGTAGCCGAAGGTCTCGTGGAACGGAGAGCCTTCACCGATCGACCCATCGATCAGGTCGGCTCTCTCCGGCGCATTCAGCGGATAGACGTCCGCTTCCATCGAGCGCAGGAGGCTCGCTGGCGCGTTCGGGTGTTGCCCCAAGATGGCCTGGCGCCGATGACCACGATGTCGCTGTCATCCGCGATCGAGGCTGCGGCGCGAATGAGATGTTCGAGCTGGCTGCGATTCATGCAGATCGAGTCGCGCGGGACTTCACATCCGCCCAGATGCGCCAGCGTTCACGCGGCCCCACGACTCCGGCGAAGGGCGTCGCCTGGCGCAGTGCGCGCGCATGCTCGTCGTCTCCGGTCAGCACTGCGTGCAGAGCTTCTCGGGGCCCGTCCATCAGCGCGCTCCACGCGTTCACGTAGTGTTGGGGCTTGGTCTCATCCGAACGCCAGGCATTCAGTCGCGCTCGAACTTCGTCGAGCAGCGACGGGTCGTGTTCGATGCGCTCCAGCACGGCGCGGTGCAACGCCAAACTGCGGCTCTGGGCGAGTTCGTGAGGATCCATCCCAGACCACTGTAGGTCCGTGACCACGCGGCCGGCAAACGGGTCGAGTGGCGCGCGAGCACGCGGCCGTTCGCTCAGCCTGCCCGAATGGCCAGCGGGCCGCCCGGTGGGTTGCACCGGACGGCCCGCGATCGAATCGAATCGAAGCAGCGCGACTACTTCTTGTCGCTCTTCTCTTCTTCGGGCATGTCGCTCACGAGCGCGTCGGTCGTGAGCAGCAGGGTCGCGACCGAAGCCGCGTTCTGGAGCGCCACGCGCGTGACCTTGGCCGGGTCGATGACGCCCGCCGCGACGAGATCCTCGTAGCGGTCGGCGCCGGCGTTGTAGCCCCACGTGTTCGACTTCTTGCCGCGCACGTTTTGGACCACCACGGCGCCGTCCTGGCCGGCGTTGGCCGCGATCTGGCGCATGGGCGCTTCGAGCGCGCGGCGGATGATCATCGAGCCGATGCGCTCGTCGCCTTCGAGGCCGAGCTTCTCGACCGTCTCGATGCAGTTGATGAGAGCCACGCCGCCGCCGGGCACGATGCCTTCTTCAACGGCCGCGCGCGTCGCGTGCAGCGCGTCTTCGACGCGGGCCTTCTTCTCCTTCATCTCGGCTTCGGTCGCAGCGCCGACGTTGATCTGCGCGACGCCGCCCGAGAGCTTGGCGAGACGCTCCTGGAGCTTCTCCTTGTCGTAGTCGCTCTTGGTGCCTTCGATCTCGGCGCGGATCTGGGCGATGCGGCCCTGGATCGCTTCCTTCGAGCCGGCGCCTTCGATGATCGTGGTGTTCTCCTTCTCGATCTCCACCTTGCGGGCGGTGCCGAGGTCCTTGAGCGTCACGGTCTCGAGGTTCTTGCCGGTCGCTTCCATGATCGGGTTGGCGCCGGTCAGGACCGCGATGTCCTCGAGCATCGCCTTGCGACGATCGCCGAAGCCCGGGGCCTTCACGGCCGCGACCTTGAGGCCGCCGCGCAGCTTGTTGACGACGAGCGTGGCCAGCGCCTCACCCTCGACCTCTTCCGCGATGATCAGCAGCGGCTTGCCCGACTGCACGACCGACTCGAGAACCGGCAGCAAGGGCTGCAGGCCGGCGAGCTTCTTCTCGTGGATGAGGATGTACGGGCTTTCGAGCTCGCAGATCATCTTGTCGGCGTTGGTGATGAAGTACGGCGACAGATAGCCGCGGTCGAACTGCATACCCTCGACGACGTCGAGCTCGGTCTCGAGACTCTTCGCCTCCTCGACCGTGATCACGCCTTCCTTGCCGACCTTTTCCATCGCCTTGGCGATCATCTCGCCGATCTCGCGATCGCCGTTCGCCGAGACGACGCCGACCTGGGCGACTTCCTTGTGGTCCTTGACCGGCTTGGAGCGCTTCTTGAGGTCCTCGACGACCTTCTCGACTGCCATGTCGACGCCGCGCTTGAGGTCCATCGGGTTCATGCCGGCCGCGACGGCCTTGGCGCCCTCGCGAACGATCGCCTGCGCGAGCACGGTGGCGGTGGTGGTGCCGTCGCCGGCGAGGTCACCGGTCTTGACCGCGACCTCCTTCACCATCTGCGCGCCCATGTTCTCGAACTTGTCGGCGAGCTCGATCTCCTTGGCGACGGTGACGCCGTCCTTGGTGATGCGCGGCGCGCCGAACGCCTTGTCGAGGATGACGTTGCGGCCCTTCGGGCCCAGCGTCACCTTGACGGCGTCAGCGAGAATGTCGACGCCGCGCAGCATGCGCGCGCGGGCGTCGGCGGAGAAACGTACGTCTTTAGCTGCCATTTTCGGATTTCCTCTGTATTGGCGTCAGGGACTCAGGCGGCCTTCTTCTTGGCCGTGGTGCCCTCGATGATTCCCATGATGTCCGACTCCTTCATGATCAGGAGTTCGGTCCCATCGAGCTTCACCTCGGTGCCGGACCACTTGCCGAAGAGCACGGTGTCTCCGACCTTCACGTCGAGAGCGACCAGGTCGCCCTTCTCGTTGCGAGCACCGGGACCAACGGCGATCACCTCACCCTGCATCGGCTTTTCCTTCGCCGTGTCCGGGATGATGATCCCGCCAGGGGTCTTGGTGTCTTCGTCGATCCGACGGACG
>JAEUHY010000057.1 GCA_016795325.1 Planctomycetota bacterium | reverse complement strand
GTCACCACGGCAAGGACAGCGATCGCCGCGCTAGTCCAGGAGGTGGATGCGAAGGCTATCGCGAGGTCGGTCGTGGGGTCGCACGACGTACAGCCGTAGGGATTCACGCGCGCCCTACCCCAACCCAATGTCCTCCCTCGCGCCGCTCGGCCGCCACAACCGCGCGTTGTAGGACACGTTCGCGACGACCTTTCCAGCGGCGTCGCGCACCTTGGCCCCGTGCCGGCTGCGCATCTGCCGGTACCACTCCGAGCTGGAGCGGATGCCGCTGACCCGCTGCCGCATGGCGCGCTGGATGTCCGCGAGCGTCTCGAACTTCTCGATCCCGTCCCCGACGTCGGCCGTGTACGGCCCCGTCCCGATCTGCGTGTCCATGCCTGGTCTCCGTGCGCCACGGATTGGTGCGGCGACGGGGGCATCGGGGCTCGTTCGGCGCTGGAAGGGAAGGCGTGGTGTGCTTGGGTTGTGCTTGGACGCGCGGCTGTCTTACCCCACCACGCCGCGCTCCCGAAAGGGTGCCGGAACTCTCCACCTCACTCGCAGATCTAGTCCCCAACCTACATGTGGACCTGGCTCGTGAGCTCACCTCCGTGCCCGATCAGCGACTCCGCGTGCACGATCGGGATGCCCGCGAGCGTACGTAGGCGTGGCGGCGGCGTGACCAAGCGCGTACAGGTCGAGCTTCTGACCTGCGGCGTCCAGGCGCTCGGCACCGGGCAGCTCAGGGGCGAAGCTTAGTGAACCCTCTGCTCCGTCCCCTAGTATGCGCCACATGGACACCGATCAGGGACCGCCGACTGGAACTCGACGCGTCACCCAGTTGCTTCACGCCTACCTTGACGACACGGGAAAGGACCCGAAGGCGGATCGTTGGGCGATCGCTGGCTACGTTGGGATGGCTCATCATTTCTCGGAGCTGATTGAACGATGGCATAAGCTGCTAGACGGACCGCCCTGGCTTCAGTACTGGCACACTAACACAGCACGCAACACCGACCGGCGGCACGCGGACGGACGTCCGAAGAACGGTGGCTATTCGAAGGAGCTCAACCTAAGTCGAGAGTACTTGGAGGGGCTTGAGCTCAGATTGGCTGAGTTGCTCGTTGAGAAGAGTCGGGACATCGTGGCAGTGTCAATAGAGCTGGACAAGTCACTGTATAAGCGGGTCGTAGAAGGCGCGGTATCGCCCCATTCACGGTTCAACTTGCACCCCGCTGTTCGGGAGGCAATCGGGTCGCCTTTCTACGTTATGTTCCACCACATGCTAATATGCATACATATCATCGCCAAACGCATGGGTAGTGGCATAGATGGCACACAGATTTTTATGGAGGATGCCGAGGGCGAGGAGTGGCAGGACCAAGTGTGCATTGCGCTTCGCGGATTCAGAAGAATGGCCAATGCTGACCTTAGAAAATCCATTTCTCAAGTCACCTTCGCCCCGGGAAAAGGGCGCGTGAATGTAGCTCCGCTACAAGCCGCGGACTTATACGCGTGGCACTTGCGGCGAAAAGCCATGTTCCCAGAGGAAGTGGACCACGCCCGATTATTGTTGATGTCGATAAGCGGTGCGCACGGAGATCCTAAAAAGTGCAACCGCGTGGTACTGGACGAAGATCGCCTCGAACGGTTCGTGCGCGCGATTAACGCCGGCGTCCGAGATGGGCGCGATTGGCTCTGACCGTCCAACGGACATCGCGATATGCCAAGTGGTACGCAGCGAGCTCGCATCAGGCTCGACGGGCGCGCGGAGGGAAGGCGCGGTGTGCTTGGGTTGTGCTTGGAGCCGCTGGCCACTTCCCATCCGCGGGACCGTAACTTGAAGCCGTGATGACCCGCGTTCGGCGCGAGCGTGGTCGCCCCTGTTCCTGCCCATGCCTAAGGCCTTCTCGCTCGCATCGTGGAACGTGGAGCACTTCAAGGAAGACCCCGCTCGCGTGGATCGCGTGGTCGACTTCCTCCGCGCCCAGAACCCCGACGTGTTCGCCCTGTACGAGGTCGAGGGCAAGGAGGTCTTCGGCGCGCTGACGTCGAAGATGCCGGGCTACAGCTTCCACATCACGGAAGGGGCGCAGACGCAGGAGATTCTCGTCGGTGTGCGCGGCTCTCTGACGGCGTTCTTCACGCAGAGGGTCGACTTCCGCTCCGGCACGACGCACATGCGTCCTGGTGCGTTGCTCACGCTGCAAATCGCTGGCATCAACTACTCGGTGCTGTTCCTACATGTCGCGAGCGGTAACGACCCCCGCGGCATGGGACTGCGAGACGACATGATCTTGCGTGCCTGCGACTTCCGCCGGACGCTGAACAAGGCGGCGGGCGCACCCGCGAACTACCTGTTCGTCGGCGACCTGAACACGATGGGGATGAAGTACCCCTATCAGCGGAGCATCGACGCGGAGACCGAGCTTCGGAAACTGGAGCACGAGGCCAAGAAGGTGAAGATGCGGCCGCTTCGCAAGGACGCGACCACGACTTGGTCGAACGGCAGCAAGTCGTCGATCCCGCCGTCCAACCTCGATCACGTAGTCGCCGCAGAACACCTCACGTTCAGGAAGTTCGGCGACGCAGATGTCGCCGTTCGCGGCTGGCCCAAGGAGCCGACCGTGGCGAAGCAAGACAAGTGGATCCGCGACTACTCGGACCACGGGCTCCTGTACCTCGAGGTGCAGCGAGCTCCGTAGTTGGTCGAGGCGACGTGGCGCGATGTCGTTGTCGCGCTCGCTACCCCACCAGCTCACGCGCGGGCCGGGGCAATCGCCCGCCCTCCACCGCCACGCGCAGATCCTCGATTTCGAGGTGCGTATAGACCTTCGCGGTGAGCTTGGGATCCGAGTGCCCGAGCACCCGCTGCGCGACGACCAACGGCACTCCGCGGCGGGCCATGCCGGTTGCCGCGGTGTGTCGGAGGGCGTGGATGTCGATCACCCGCCCGAGCGCGTCGCGGCGCAGAATGCCAGCCCGGTCGAGCACGCGGCGCAGCAGCCTCCTGCCATTCGTCGTGTACTCGGCCCAGTCCGCGCCGTCCGGTGACAGGAACACCCGGTCCGCAGGCTGCGCGAGCCTCATCCGCACGCGCTGATGCACGGCGCGCAGGGCGAGCAGCTCCTCTACCAGCGACTGCGGCAGCGGGATCACGCGCGCCCGTCCCGACTTGGTCGTCGCGGCCCTCAGCGTGAGCGCGCGCTGGCCGGCGTCCAGGTCGAGCCACGTCACGCGCGTCAGCTCGCCCCAACGCGCCGCGGTCGTGAGTAGCGCGCGCCACAGCGGGGCCTGCGGGACACGCTCGGGGCGGGGCCTCGTGGCGTACCCGATCCCGCGCCCGTGCAGCTCGATCGTGCGCGATGCGGAGAGGCGCGCGGCGCACTCGGCGTCGTCCTCGGCGGCGGCGGCGAGGAAGCGCTCGACCTCGTCCTCGCTCAATGCGCGCCGCACTCGCCGTTGGTGGCGCTCGCTCGTCGGCAGCGGCTTCAAACTGCGCACCGGGTTCTCGGCGATGAGCTGCGCCCCCACCGCCCAGTTCAGCATCGACGCCAGCGCGCCCGTGTCGACGTTGACCGTGCGGTGCGCCACGCCCTGGGCCAGCCGCTCGCGTTGGTAGCGCTGCACGTCGACCACGCGCAGGTCCCGCACGCGGGTCGCTTCGAGCGCCGCCAGCACGCGGGCGAGCGAGTCCGTGCGCGATCGCAGCTGCTTCGCCCCGACGCGCAGCGCCAGGTCGGCGAGGTACTGGTCGCGCAGGTCCGCGAGCGGCGTCGATTGGCCCTCGACCGAGCCGAGGCCCGCGAGTTCCAAATCGCGCTGGCGAATCAGCTCGGCGCGCCTTCGTTCGGCCACCTGCTTGTCGGTGCTCAGCGCGATGCGCCGCCGCTTGCCGCGCCCGTCGGTGTACGTCAGCACCCACTGCCCCGGCCCGTTGCCGCGCTGGACCTTGTCGAGCTTGCCCGGGCCGAACGCGCGTCCCAGCCGCAGGGCGATCATCCGGCACCGTCCATGGCCGCGCGCAGCCGCTCGTCGCTCACGTCGAGGTACACCGCCGTGGACGCGATCGAGCGGTGCAGGAGCGCGCGCTTCACGAGGAACAAGTCCCCCGTCGTGCGCAGCAAGCGCGTCGCGAACGTGTGCCGCAGCGAATGCACCGTGGCGTCGTGCGCGCCGATGCGGTCGAGCAGGTCGCAGATGCGCCGGCGCGCGTGGCGGTCGACGAGGCGCTCGCCCTGCGGCCCGCGGAACAGCGGACCGCGCGTGAGGCGCTGGCGGCTCAGCTCCTCGCGGATCTCGCGGCCGAGGAAGACGCGCTCGACGCGGTCGCGCTTGACGCGCCGCAGGGTGACCGCGCCCGTTGCGAGGTCGAGGTCTTCG
>JAEUHY010000021.1 GCA_016795325.1 Planctomycetota bacterium | reverse complement strand
CAACGTGATCGACTTCAACCGCACGGGGCTGATCCTGCGCAACCAGACCGACAACCTCACGATCAGTGAGAACGCGATCACCGACAACTGGACGGTGGGCGTGCTGTTCCTCGACGCGAGCGGCGGCACGAACGTGCCGGTGCAGCAAGCGCTGAACTGCACGATTTCGGGCAACTCGATCGCCGGCAACTGGTACGGCCAGATCGTCGATCGCCAAGTCGGCGGCTCGCTGCCGACGCCGGGCTCGAACCTCAAGAATTTCAGCGGAAACTGGCTGGGCAGCTCGACGCCGACGATCGTGGCGGCGAACTCGACCGAGCCGGGCTACAGCGCGCAGATTCCCGTCGCTTACGGCGGAACTGCGACGCCGCCAGGCGGTCAACCCGACGTGCTCGGGCTCGCCGTCGCCAACTTCGACATCACGCCGCGGCTGGCCTCGGGCGTCGACACGGACGGCTTCGAGTTCGGCTTCCAGGGCGACACGAGCAGCTTGATCGTCAGCGATGAGCTGGCGCAGAGCGGCGCGCTCGGCCGCATCCAGGAAGGTGTGAACAGCGTCGCCCTCGGCGGCCAAGTGAGCGTCGAAGCGGGCACGTTCGCGGAGAGCGTGACCATGAACCAGCGCTGCACGCTGGTCGGTGCAGGCTCGGGCGGCTCGGGCGCCACGAATCCTGCGCTGCAGACGGTCGTGCAACCGCCGTCGAGTTCGCTGCCGGGCATCGCGCTGGCGACGAGCGGACTCAGCTCGGTGCTGCCGCTCGAGGTGCGCGACTTGCGCGTCAGCGGCGCGAGCGACGGCGTGAGCGTCACGGCCACGAGCGCGAGCTTCCTGCGCCTGGAGGACGTGACCTGCGTCGGCAACGGCAACGGCGTGCACTTCGGCGCCGCGGGCGGAGTTTCGAGCGACATCGTGCTGCAGGACTGCGTCCTCAACTCGAACTCGAACTCGGGGCTGCGCGTCGCCACGGCGCACAGCTCGATCACGGGCCTGGACGTGCTCGGCGGGCAGATGCACTCGAACTCGATCTTCGGGTTCAGCTTCAACCCGACCGGCTCGGCGAGCTGCACCGGCAATGACCTCGTGTTCGACGGAGTGAGCTTCGCGAACAACGGTTCGCCGGCGACGACGGGCTCGGGCCACCTGAGCTTCTTCGTCTACAACGGATCGGCGCAGCTGCGCGACCTCACCCTCAGCGGCCCGACGCGCGGTCCGATCCAGTTCCGCGGCGTCGGCACGAGCGGAGTCCCCGCGTCGTGGAGCCCGCTCGGCGCGGTGCTGTTCGACAACGTGGTGATCTCCGGCGCGACCAACCGGCCGGGCGTGTTCCTCCAGCTCTACAGCGACATCAGCGCCGTGAGCTTGAGCGGACTCGACCTTTCGGGTGTGAGCTCGACCAACGCGCCCGGAACGGGCTTCGCGGTCGGCATGCAGCTCGACCATACCGGCCCGGCGCTGGCGCTGAACGACACCATCTTCCCCTGCCAGGGGACGGGCTACGTCGGCTTGGCGGTGGTGAACACCGGCGGCGCCGTCGCGGACTGCAGCACGGTGTTCAGCGGCGCGCTGACGCACCCTGAGAAGGAGCTGTGCATCTTCGACGGCCAGGACTTCTCCGGGCTCGCCGATGTGCTCGTCGAACCGTCGGCGCCGCTGTGGTACGCGGACACCGACAACGACGGCTTCGGCGATCCGCTGGTGAGCGTGCAGTCGTGCAGCGCACCGAGCGGCTTCGTGGCGAACTCGACGGACCTGTGTCCGCTCGACAACGCCAAGCAGGCGCCGGGCGTGTGCGGCTGCGGAATCAGCGACGTCGATTCGGACGGCGACAGCGTCTCCGACTGCCTCGACGGCTGCCCCGCGGACCCCTTCAAGCTCGCTCCCGGCGTGTGCGGCTGCGGCGTGGCCGACGTCGACTCCGACGGCGACGCGACGCTCGACTGCAACGACGCCTGCCCGCTCGATCCGGCGAAGATCGCACCGGGCGTGTGCGGTTGCGGCGTCAGTGATGTCGACAGCGACGGCGACAGCGTGGCCGACTGCAACGACGGCTGCCCGCTCGATCCGGCGAAGACCGCGCCGGGCGTGTGCGGCTGCGGCGTCAGCGATGTCGACAGCGACGGCGACGGCGTGGCGAACTGCAACGACCTCTGCCCGCTCGATCCGGCGAAGATCTCGCCCGGCGCGTGCGGCTGCGGCGTTGCGGATATCGACAGCGACTCGGATGGCGTGCTCAATTGCTTCGACAATTGCCCCGCGCTCCCCAACACCAACCAGGCTGACAACGACAGCGATGGCGTGGGGAACGTGTGCGACAACTGTCCGATCAACGCCAATCCCAACCAGGAGGATTGCGACAACGACACCGTCGGTGACGTGTGCGCGATCCAGCTCGGCATCGCGCTCGACTGCAACCTCAACGGGTTGCCGGACAACTGCGAAGTCGTGTTGATGGACTGCAACGGCAACGGTGTGCCCGACGACTGCGACATCACCTCGGCCACGAGCCTGGACCTCAACTTCAACCTCGTCCCCGACGAGTGCGAAGTCTCCAACGGGGTCCCGGTGTGCTTCGGCGATGGCACGGGCACGCCCTGTCCGTGCGCGAACGGCGGGCCTGGCGAGGGCTGCCGCAACTCGACGGGAGTCGGCGCCAAGCTCGTGAACATCGGCGGCAACGACTTCTCCGCCGACGACGCGTTCCTCGTGGCCACGGGCCTTGTGCCCAACACCAACGGCTTGATCTTCGCCGGCGTCACTCTCGTGAACGGCGGCGCGGGCGCCACGCTCAGCGCGGGCCTCTTGTGCGTGAACCCGATCAAGCGCCTGGGCATCCAGACCGCCACTGCGGGCGGTGTGATCACGCTGCAGACGCCGATCGCGGCTTCGAACGGCGTGCTGAACCTCGGCCAGCCCTGGTACTTCCAGGCCTGGTACCGCGATCCGGCCGGCGCGTGCCAGCCGACGCGCACGGCGAACCTCTCGAGCGCGATCCAACTCGTGTTCGTGCCCTGAGCGGTTGAGCCCTGGCGCTCGCCTTCGGGCGGGCGCACACAGACGCCGGCGCGTCGGCCCCTCGCGGGTCGGCGCGCCGGCGCCTTGTTTTCAGCGCGAGAGCTGCGTGATGCGCGCGCCGTCGAGCTCCAGCCGCCACAGCCTGGGCTCGTTGGAGGGCTCGTCGAGCGGCGTCCGGTCAACCCATGTACTCACCAGCGGGAAGCGCCGTCTTGAGATAGCGGACCGTTGCGCTCACCAACGCGGCGCGCTGGAACTCCTCCAGCGTGCCCTTTTCGATGAACACCCGCGCGCGGAAGTGCGCGATCGCCGCAACATCCGCGACGGCGGCTCGGCGAATCATGAAGGTCGACCTGCCAGATGCGAGTCCGCCGACGCCTGCGCGACGCGGCGTCGCCGGACTCCAGGCGAGGCGCCTCACCCTGACGCAGCGCCGCGGCGCTCTTCGTCCCTTCCTGCGCCGGCTGCGCACAAACGTGAGCTGCACGTCGACGCGCTGAGGAGAACGCGCAGCGTCACGCGCGAAGTCGGCCCGCTCCCACAGCACGCTTTGCGAGCTTCGCCAGTTCGCTCGCCGCGGCGAACGCTCGAAGTCGTGCACGCGGTTGCCGGAGCGGCCCCGCGATGCGAGCATCCGCCGCTCACCCGAGCGACGCCGCACGGGGCGGATGAGCTTCGCTCGGGCGCCCGTCGATGCGCCCTACGCTCTCCAGGAAGACCACGTGATCGAGCATCGAGTGTTGGAGGCTGCCGTGGCGAACCGCGGACGAGCGAGAGAGCAGGCGCTTGCGACCCGCGCTCTGGGTTGGGCCTGGCGACAGGGCGTGGCGCTCGCGCTGCTGCTCGCGCTCGTGTGCGCGGGGCGCGCGCGCGCCCAGTCGAGCGCTCAAGCGCCAGGGGAGCAGCTCGAGGTCTACCTCATGACGATGGGCCCCGGCGACCAGGTCTGGGAGCGCTTTGGCCACAACGCCGTCGGTATCCGCAATCGCAAGACCGGCGCAGACGTGGTCTACAACTGGGGCGTCTTCGACTTTCGGCAGACCGACTTCCTGCCGCGCTTCTTGCGCGGCGAGATGCGCTACAGCGTCGAGGCCTACGACGCGCGCGCGGTGATCGCGTTCTACCGCGACATCAATCGTTCCGTGTCGGTGCAGGAGCTGGCGCTGACGCCCGCGCAGCGCGTCGCGTTGAAGGAGTTCGTCGAGTGGAACGCGCTGGAGGCGAACAAGCACTACCGCTACGACTACTTCGTCGACAACTGTTCGACGCGCGCTCGCGACGCGCTCGACAAGGCCTTGGGCGGAGTGCTTCGGCGCCAATTCGCGGGAAGCGGCTCGGGCCGCAGCTTTCGCGACGAGGCGCGTCGCCTGGCGGACGCGGACGTGCTCTACACGGGGATCGACATCGGGCTGGGCGCGCCGTCGGATCGTGAGATGACCCGGCACGAGGCCCTGTTCATCCCCATGCGGCTTCAAGAAGCCCTGCGCGAGGTGCAGGTCCCGGATTCCAACGGCGGCACGCGCCCGCTGGTCGCCTCCGAGCGGGAGCTGTTCCGCGCCGCGCGACCCGCCGAATTGTCGGCGCCCGAAAACCACCAAGGACGCTACGCGCTGATCGGCCTGGCGTTGACCTGTGGCCTGGCCCTCGCGGCGCGGTTCTCCCCGCGCGCGGAGCGCGTGGCCGCTGCCGCTTGGTGTGGGCTCGCTGGACTGTTCGGCATGTTGCTCGTCCTGCTCTGGGGCTTCACCCAGCACACCTGGGCCTACCAGAACATGAACCTGCTGTACTTCAACCCACTGTGGTGGGGACTCGCCTGGGTGGTGTGGCGGCGCGGAGCGCTGGGGCCGCGCGCACGCGCGTTCGTCGGCGTCGTCGCAGGGCTCGCGCTGCTCGGCGTAGTGCTGGGGTTGCTCCGCACCCCGCAGCATTCGGAGCAGGTGGCTCTGCTGGTGGCGTGGCCGCATGCCTGGGTGCTCGCGCGTCGCTGGCGCGCCAAGTGAAGCGAACTAGCGTGCGTTGCCTTCGCAACGCACGCTGTGCCGCTCGTGCGGCGCGTCGCAGTCGGCGACTCTAGGGATCGCGCGAGGCGTCCGCTGCGTTTCGAAGCGCCGTGATTCGCGCGCCCTCGAGCTCGAGCCGCCAGAGCTTGGGCTCGTTGGAGGGCTCGTCGAGCGTCTTGAAGAGCTTGCGATCGAGTCGTTCGAGCAGCGAGAGCGTGGCGACGCCCTCACGCGAGCACGCGTCGAGCAGCGCACGACCCTTCATGAGGCGCGCGCGGCCGAGGATGCGGTGCTGCGCGGCGTCGAACTCCACATTCGAGCGCGTCAGCGCGACGAACGAGTAGGCGAGCGAGCGCAAGTCGACTCCGACCTCGCGCGCGAACTCGGCCCAGAACGCGTCGCGGAACACTTCGGCCGGCGGCTTCGCGAAGAAGTGGCACCAGTTCGTCGGCAGCGCGAGTGCGCCGCAGGCTTCGCGGTGCGGACAAGGCGCGAGCGGGGTGAATTCGTCGAGCATTCGCGCGCGCAGCGCGCCCAGGCGGCGCGAACTGGCGTGGGCGCCCGACTCGAGCACGACGCACGCGCGCGCCGAACGCAGCACGGCCTCGAGCGCGCGCTCGCCCTCTTCATCGAGTTCATCGAGCACGTGGCTCGCCAGCACCAAATCGGCGCCGTCGCGCACGCACAGCTCGACTTCCAGGCCTGGGCGCAGCTCGAGCAACGAGCGCCGCGCGTACTCCCGCGCCCGCTGCGAGCGGTCCCACAGATTCACACGCTCGACCCGCGCGCCGAGCGGACTGGCGAGCAGCGCGCGCGCCGCCGCGCCCGAGCCGCAGGCCCAGTCGAGCAACGTACGGGGCGCGAGCTGAGGAGCGCGTTGCTCGAGCTCGCGCAGCGCCGCGATCCACTTCCAGCCGATGCGCTGCGCGAACGTCATGTCGTACAGCTCGACGTCATGTGCGAACGCGAAGTAGTCCGCGGTGGCGGCCGGCGTGGCGCGGGACTCGGCGTCCAGAAAGCGCGCGCGCAATTCGCGCAGCCGCGCCCAGTCGACTTGAGGAAGCGCGCTCACTTGGCCTGCGCCTTCGCGGGCGCCACCGGCAAACGGAACGCGGCCGCCGGCAACCAAGCCTTGTTGAACAGTACGGGCTGCATCGCCGCACCATAGCCGTACTGCGCGAAAACCGGCTCGGGACATTCCGGGCGCCACAGCAGCACGCTGTCGCCGTCGAGCTCGGCGCGCGCCTTGAACACCGCGCCGGCCGCGTCGACCAGCTCGAAGCCCTCGAGGTGATCCGCGGCCGAAATCAGTCCGCCGCCGAGCTCGTCGAAGCTCACGCGCACCTTCGCGCCGTCGCGCACGACCTCGCGCACGAGCGGCCCCGACGCCACGACCTCCGTGCGGCCGTACGTGCGGTTCAACGCCCAGCGTGCGAGCCGTTTCCCGACGTCCTGCTTGTTGCGCGGGTGGATGTCCTGCGGATCGCCGACGTCGAGCGTCACCGCCATCCCCGTGTTCGGAGTGCGCAGCACGCGCCGCTGAGCTTCGCGCAGCGCGCCGGTTTCGCCGCGGTCGCCCTCGTAGAGGAACGGCGCGATCTGCACGAAGTAGAACGGCGCCTGCGGGACAGCGAAGCGCGTGCGCCAGGACTCCATCAGCGCGATCTGCAACGTGTCGTACAGCGGCGCCAGCGAGCGGTCGGCCTCGCCCTGGTACCAGAGGAATCCGCGCAGCGCGTACGGCGCGTGCGGCGCGACCATCGCGTTGAACAGCACGCTCGCCGCAACCGGCGGAAGCTGCGGGTCGTAGCCGAGCTGTTGCTCGCGCGTGAGCTCGGGACTCGCCGCGCGCGCGCGCTCGACCTGCGCGAGCGAAGGCGCGCACGGCTCGAAGCGGCGCGCGACATCGGCGGGCATCCAGCTCTGGATCGGAGTGCCGCTCCACGAGCTGTGGATCAGCCCCACCGGCACGTCGAGTTCACGCTCGAGTTCGCGCGCGAAGAAGTAAGCCACGGCGCTGAAGCGCCCGACGCTCGCCGGCGTGCACGGCTCCCATGTTCCGCCGCACGCGCGCTGCTCGCTGTGCGCCACGGTGTTCGGCGTGTCGAAATGCCGAATGCGCGGATGGTCGGCGCGTGCGATCTCCTTCTGCCAGTCGAGCACGCCGCCGAGCGGCCCGGGCGCGAGCGCCCACTCCATGTTCGACTGCCCCGAGCACAACCACACTTCGCCGACGAGCACGTCCTCGAGGACACGCTCCACGTCGCCGCGCACCGTGATGCGGTGCGGACCGCCCGCCTCGGGAGTGGCGAGCGCGACGCGCCACTCGCCGCGCGCATCGACGACGGCGCTCGCACGCGCATCTTCGGCCCAGCTCGCCTCCACCACCACGGTGGCGCCCGGCGCGCCGCGGCCCCACACCGGCGCCTGCGCGCTGCGCTGCAAGACCATGTGGGACTGGAACAGCGGCGCCAGTTCGAGCGCAGGCGGAGTGACTTGAGGCATGAACAACGTCAGGAGAGAGGCGGCAGCAGCGATCATCGAGCCTGGGTTCTATGCGGCCGCCTGCTCGCGAGCAAACCTCGTGCGGCCCCGACAGCGCCGCGCAGGGCCTAGAATGCGCCCATGGCGTTGAGCGGTTTTCATCCGAGCGTGGCGCGCTGGTTCGCGAGCGAGGTCGGAACCCCGACCGCGCCGCAGCGCCGCGGCTGGCCGGCGATCGCAGCCGGAAAGCACGTGCTCATCGCAGCGCCGACGGGCTCGGGCAAGACCTTGGCGGCGTTTCTCGCCGCGCTCGACGGGCTGCTGCGCGAAGGTCCGCAACTGAGCGACCAAACGCGCATCGTCTACGTCTCGCCGCTCAAGGCGCTCTCGAACGACGTGCGCAAGAACCTGCTCGCGCCGCTCGAGCGGCTGCGCGAGCTCGACCCGAGCTTGCCCGAGGTGCGCGTGCTCGTGCGCACCGGCGACACCCCGGCCGCCGAGCGCACCGCGATGCTGCGCAAGCCGCCGCACGTGCTCGTGACGACGCCCGAGAGCCTCTACATCCTGCTCACCAGCGAATCGGGCCGCGCGCTGCTCGGCGGCGTGCGCACCGTGATCGTCGACGAAGTCCACGCCTTGCTCGGCGACAAACGCGCGGCGCACCTGGCGCTGTCTCTCGAACGACTGTGCGCGCTCGCCGGAGAGTTCCAACGCATCGGACTCTCGGCAACGCAAAAGCCCATCGAAGACGTCGGGCGATTCCTCGCCGGCGCCGGCCGCGAGGTCGAGCTGATCGACGAGGGCCACCTGCGCACGCTCGAGCTGCGCGTCGAGCTGCCGCCCTCGCCGCTGGAGACCGTGTGCTCGCTCGAAACCATGGGCGAGATCCACGCGCGCATCGTCGAGCTCAGCGCGAAGGCGCGCACGACGCTCGTGTTCGTGCTGACGCGCAAGATGGCCGAGCGCACGGCGGCCGCGCTGGCCCAGCGACTGGGCGCCGACCAAGTCGGCTGCCACCACTCGAGTTTGTCGCGCGAACGACGCCTCGACGCGGAACAGCGCCTCAAGCGCGGCGAGCTCAAGCTGCTGGTCGCGACCGCTTCCCTCGAGTTGGGCATCGACATCGGCGAGGTCGAGCTCGTGGTGCAGCTCGGCGTGCCGCGCACCATCGCCGCGCTGCTGCAGCGCATCGGCCGCTCGGGCCACGGCGTTGGCCGCACGCCGGTCGGCGTGTTGTTCCCGCTGACGCGCGACGAGCTCGTCGAAGCGGCCGCCATCGCGGGCGCCGTGCGCCGCGGCGCGCTCGACCGCACGCCGCAGCCGCGTTCGCCGCTCGACATCCTCGCGCAACAGATCGTGGCGGAGTGCGCTTCGCGCAGTTGGAGCGAGGATGAGCTGTTCGCTTCGTTCACGCGCGCCTGGCCCTACCACGCGCTGACCCGCGAGCGTTTCGACGCGGCGGTCGGACTGCACACGCAGGGCCGCAGCGCGCTGCTGCACCGCGACGGCGTCAACGGCGTGCTGCGCGGCACACGCCGCGCGCGCCTGACCGCGATCACCTGCGGCGGCGCGATCCCCGACTCGACGCAGTACCGCGTGCTCGCCGAGCCCGAAGGCGTGTTCGTCGGCGCCGTCGACGAGGATTTCGCGATCGAGTCGACGACGGGCGACGTGTTCCAGCTCGGCGCGACGTCGTGGCGCATCCTCAAGGTCGAAGCGGGCGCGCTGCGCGTCGCGGACGCGCAGGGTGCGCCGCCGTCGATGCCGTTCTGGTTCGGCGAGGCGCCGTCGCGCAGCGCGGAACTTTCGGCCGAGGTCTCGCGCGTGCGCGAGCACGGCCGCGAGCGCGCGTGGCTCGAGCGCGAGTGCGGTATCGACGCACAAGCGGCCGACGAGCTCGCGCGCTACCTCGAAGAGGGCGTCGCCGCTCTCGGAGCAATGCCGACGCTGCGTTGCGTGGTGCTCGAGCGTTTCTTCGACGACTCTGGCGGCATGCAGCTGGTGCTGCACGCGCCCTTCGGCGCCAGCATCAACCGCGCCTTCGGACTCGCGCTGCGCAAGCGCTTCTGCCGGCATTTCGGCTTCGAATTGCAGGCCGCCGCCAACGAAGACGCGCTCACGCTCGCGCTCGGCCCGCAGCACAGCTTCGAGCTCGAAACCGTGGTCCAGTTCCTCCACGAACGCACCGCGAGCGCAGTGCTCGAGCAGGCGCTGCTCGCGTCGCCGCTGTTCGAAGCGCGCTGGCGCTGGAACGCCGCGCGTTCGTTGTGCGTCGAGCGCTTCCGCTCCGGCAAACGCAAGCCCGCGCCGCTCCTGCGCATGCAGGCCGACGACCTGCTGGCCGGCGCGTTCCCCGATGTCGTGGCCTGCGGCGAGAACCTGCCGCCGGGCGACCTGCCGATTCCGCGCGAGCATCCGCTGGTCGCGCAGACGCTCGACGACTGCCTGCACCACGCGCTCGACGTCGACGGTTTCGTCGCGCTCGTGCGCGGGCTGCGCGACGGCTCGATCGCGCACGTGTGCGTCGATGCGGCGAGTCCCTCGCCGTTCGCGCGTTCGGTGCTCGCCGTCAAACCGTACGGATTCCTCGACGACGCACCGCTCGAGGAGCGCCGCACGCAGGCCGTGCGCCAGCGACGCACGCTCGATCCGCGCCGCGCGGTGGAACTCGGGCAGCTCGATCCGGCGGCGATCGCACGGGTGCGCGAGGAGGCTTGGCCCGATCCGCGCGACGCGGAGGAACTCCACGAGGCGCTGCAGTGGATCGGCTACGTCACCGACGACGAAGCGCGTCCGTGGAGCGCGTGGCTCGGCGAATTAGCGGCGCAGGGAAGAGTCGAGCACGAGAGCGGACGCTGGCGCGCCGTGGAGGCTTCGCGCGAGCCGCTGACGGTGCTGCTCGGCCGGCTCGAGGCGCTCGGGCCCATCCACGACGACCACGCCGACGCCGACGAAGGCCTGCTGCGCCAGCTCGAAGCGCGCGGCGCAGTGCTGCGCGTGCAGTTCGAAGGCCGCAGCGGTTGGTGCGAGCGCCGGCTGCTCGCGCGCGTGCAGAACTACACGCTCGATGCGCTGCGGCGGGCGATCGCGGCGGTCAGTCCGGCGCAACACGCGCGTTTTCTCGAGCGCTGGCAGCACGTCGCGCCCGGAACTTCGCTCGAGGGCCCCGCCGGCGTGCTCGAGGCGCTGCGCCAACTCGCGGGCGTCGAAGCGCCGCTCGCGGCCTGGGAGAAGCACATCTTGCCGGCGCGCGTCGTGAAGTTCCGCGCGGAGTGGCTCGATCAACTCGGGAACTCGGGCCGCATCACTTGGCGGCGTTTGTGGGGCGCGGGCCGCTCGGCGCTGCGCGCGACGCCGATCGCGTTCTTCCCGCGCGACGAGGCCGAGCTGTGGAATGCGCTCGCGCAGCGCGACGAATCGCTCGAGCCGTCGTGGCCCGCGCGCGCGGCGCAGGCGCAGTTGCGCGAACGCGGCGCGAGCTTCCTCGACGAACTGGTGCGCGCGACGCGCATGCTGCCCGCGGATCTCGAGCGCGGCTTGGGCGAACTCATCGCGCTCGGCCTGGTGACAGCCGACAGCTTCGCGTCCGTGCGCCATCTGCTGCGCCCCACGCACCGCCGCCGCGACACCGAGCTCGCATCAGGACGCTGGAGCGCCGTTTCGCCCTCCAGCGCACCCCCCAGCGACGCCGAGCCGCTCGCGCGCGTGCTGCTGCGGCGCTACGGGGTCGTGTTCCGCGCCGTACTCGAACGCGAGCGTTTTCCGACGCCGTGGCGCGAACTCGCTCGCGCGCTGCGCCTCATGGAGCTGCGCGGCGAAGTCCGCGGCGGCCGCTTCGTGACACGCTTTTCGGGCGAGCAGTTCGCCTTGCCCGAAGCGGTGTCGCAGCTGCGCGCGGCGCCGAACGAAGCCGAGTCGAGCGTCAAGTTGCACGACTCCGATCCGCTGGCCGCGATCGTTCGGTGCCCGAGCAATTTGTCTCACGCCTCCGGCGCACGCGGCGCGCCGGAGGCGTGAGACAAATTGCTCTGGCACCGTACGATCGCGGGACTACGGCAGGATCGTGAAGCTCACCCCGGGCCCGAGATTGATCAGGCTCAGAGGCGGCGTCCCGATGTACGGGCCTGGTACCTCGATGACCTGATACCAGACGGTCTGCCCGGCCACGAGAGCGGGATTCGCGCCGCTGGCGAGGTACGCGTTGAAGTCGAAGCTGTGGACACCGTTCGCCACGACTTGATGCGGAAGCCGCAGCACCGGGAGCCTTAGACAACGCTGTCCAGTGTGGAACGGTACCTGCGCGGGGCCGACGAGCGAGATGTGCGGCTGAACGCGGGAGTTGACGTCCGACAACGGCGCGTGCGTGATCGTGAAGCCGCTGCCGGCGCTAGCGCTGGGCGTGCCGGTGTAGGTCGGCCGAAGCGGTTCGGGTACGCCAGGCAGCCTCGGTTCGCAGTACACCCGCGGGCCCGGCGGCAAGACGAGGCTCGGCGCCCAGTCGGCTCCCGCGTTCTGGCCGGTCCCGTAGTACGGGGCCCAGTAGGTGGTTTGCGTGTAGCTATTGGTTGCGAGGTCGAACTTCGCGATCGGCCACAGCCCTCGGTCATGCACGACGTAGTACGCCCCTGCATCCCCCAGTGCTCCGCCGTCCGGCGGATAACCGATGGTCCCGATCTGCTGGATCGCGCCGCCACCGAAGATGTCCATGCGGAGGAGCCCGCCGGTGGCGCCCTGCATCACGAACTGCCCCGTGCTCGGCTCGAAGCTGAGCGCCTTGGAGCTGATGCAGGTGAGCGGGGTCGGCAGCGGCAGCGCGACCAGCGTGGTCAAGTCGATTTCGAAGAGCCATCCGCTGCAGGGGAAGTCCTCCCTCGTCGCGACCAAACGACCGGCGCCGAAGGCCATGCCCGAGGGCTGAAAGGGCAGACCGCTGGGGTCGGTGAGGTTGCCCAGCACGGTCGCACTCGGGCCGCCGCCGTAGTTCCACACGGAGAGCTGTCCGATGTTCGCCGTGAAGATGCGGCCTCCCGCGTCGTCGACCGCGATCGCACTCGCGCCGCCGTAGAAGAGCAGCGCTCGCTCGCCGGTGGTGACGTCGATGCGCCAGACGGCGTCGAGCGCGTAGTTCGACTCCGCGCCGACGATCAGCTGCGCGGAGGCGGGAGCGGCGAGGTTCGCCAAGGCGAGTGAGACGAAGAGGGACTCGAGTTGTGCGTGCATGGGATCGCCCGAGGAAGTTGCGGCGGCGAGCGGCGCGGTTTGAGCCCGGAACTACGGCAGGATCGTGAAGCTCACGCCCGGGCCGAGGGTCGTGGCATCCAGCGCCGGGCGAATCTCCACGATCTGGAACCAGACCGACTGCCCGGCGACGAGCGCAGGATTCACGCCGCTGGCGATGTAGGCGTTGAAGTCGAAGCTGTGGACGCTGCTCGTGACGAACGCGTGCGGAAGACGCAAGACGGGGAGCTTGAGGCAGCGCTTGCCGGTCAGGAACGGCGCCTGCGCGGGACCGACGAGTGAGATGTGCGGCTGAACGCGGGAGGAGCTCGCAATCGGCGCGTGCGTGATGGTGAAGCCGCTGCCGGCGCTCGCGCTGGGCAAGCCGGTGTAGGTCGGCCTGGGCGGCGAACCCACCAGCGTTGGCTCGCAGTACACGCGCGGCCCCGGCGGCACGACCAAGCTCGGCGCCCAGTCGGCGCCCGCGTTGTCCCCCGTCCCGTAGAACGGCGCCCAGTACTTGTTCCCCGTGGCGCCGAGCGTGGCGAGATCGAGTTCTTCGATCGAAGTGCCGCCCTGGTCGTACATCACGTAGTAGGCGCCGTTCGTGCCCAGCGCGCCGCCGTCGAGTCCGAATCCGATGGACCCCATGAGCTGCGGCGCTCCGCCGCCGAGGATGTCCATGCGGTAGAGCCGGTCCGTGTCGTTCTGCAGCACGAACTCGCCGGTGCTCGGCTCGAAACTCAGCGCTTCGACCCAACTCAGGCAGACGGTGGTCGGCAACGGCGTAGCGACCAGCGTGGTCAGGTCGATTTCGAACAGCCAGCCCGTGCAGAAGAGGTCCTCTACGGTCGCGAACAGGCGTCCGCCGCCGTAGGCGAGGCCCGCGGGCCGGAACAACGCGCCGCTGGCGTACTTGAGGTTGCCCAGCACGGTGGCGCTCGGGCCGCCGCCGTAGTTCCACTGGGACAGCTGCGCGAAGTTGGCGGAGAAGATGCGCCCACCGGCGTCGTCGACCGCGAGTGCGCTCGAACCGCCGTAGAAGAGCAGCGCTCGCTCGCCGCTGGCGACATCGATGCGCCACACCGCGTCGAGCGAGTTGTTCGACTCGGCGCCGACGATCAGCTGCGCGGTTGCGGGAGCGGCGAAGCTCGCGAGCGCGAGCGTGGCGACGAGTGACTTGAGCTTGGTGTGCATGGACGTGCCTTGGAAATTGCGGCCTCGAGCGGCGCGTCGAACGCGACAGGCGCCGGGGCCGCGCGGCGCGAACGGGGCCGCGCCGGGGAACAGCAGCCGCCCGCTGCACGTTCGCGAGATGACTAGATTGCTCAGGCGCCCAAGGTCACGCGACTCCGATCGGATCGCCTCGATCGTACGGTGCCAGAGCAATTTGTCTCACGCCTCCGGTGCGCGACGCGCACCGGAGGCGTGAGACAAATTGCTCTGGCACCGTACGATCGAGGTCACTGCCGTTTCGCGGCTTCGCTCGGAAACAGCGCGAATCGCGGGTGCGGCGTGTGCTCGCGCTCCATCACCCGCGCCAGCTCCGCGGCGAGCTCGGGCCGCTCCCCCGCCAAGTCGCGCGTCTCGCCGGGGTCGCGAGCGAGGTCGTACAGCTCGAGCGGCGCGCCGCCCTTCTTCGTCTCGCGCCGCACGGCCTTCCAGTCGCCGTGGCGCACGGCCTGTTGCCCGCCCGCGTAGGACGGCAGCTCCCAGTACAACGTCGGGGCGAGACCGACGAACTCGCCGCGCAGCACCGACTTCAACGAGCGACCGTCGAGCACCGCTGGCAACGCGGCGCCGCTGAGCTCACACATCGTCGGGAAGAGGTCCCAGAACGCGCCGACCTCGTCGCTCACGTCGCCGCGCGACGCGACGCCGAAGCCACGCGCGATGAGCGGCACGCGCAAGCCGCCTTCGTACACGCTGCCCTTGAATCCGCGCAGGCCGCCGGCGCTCGCGAAGAACTCCGAATCGGACCCGCCGAGCCGGTCGTAGGTCGGACCGTTGTCGCTGGTGAACAGGATCAGCGTGTCGTCGCGCAGGCCGAGTTCGTCGACGAGCGCGACGAGCCGTCCGACGTCGCGGTCCAAGCGCGTCACCATCGCCGCGTAGGCCGCGCGCGGCGTCGGATGCGGCAAGTAGCCCTTCTTTCCGTCGTACGGCGGGTCGTCCCACAGGCCGCGGTAGTCGTCGAGCGAGTCCTCGGGAACTTGCAGAGCGAGGTGCGGGATCGTGAACGGCACGTAGAGCAGGAACGGACGCTCCGCGTTTGCGCGCAGAAAATCGAGCGCGGCGTCGGCGATGAGGTCGTGCGAGTACGACGCGCCGCTCAAGCCGCGCGTGTTGCCTTCGAGCTCGACACGCTCGCCGTTGCGCCACAGGTGATCGGGATAGAAGTTGTGCGCCTCGCGCTGGCACAGGTAGCCGAAGAACTCGTCGAAACCCTGCGCGTTCGGCGCGCCCTCGCTGCCCGGCGCGCCGAGCCCCCACTTGCCGAACGCGCCGGTGCGATAACCCCGCGCTCGCAACACCTCGGCGAAGGTCACCTCGTCCGCGGGCAAGGCCATCTGGCCTTCCGGCTGAACCTCGGCGTTGTCGCGCACGGCGCCGTGTCCGTTGTGCTTGCCGGTGAGCAGCGTGCAGCGCGACGGCGCGCACACGGGCGCACCGGCATAAAACTGCGTGAAACGCAGCCCTTCGCTCGCGAGTTGATCGAGGTGCGGCGTGCGGATCCTGCGCTGCCCGTAGCAGCCCAACTCCCCCCAGCCGAGATCGTCGGCGACGATCAACACGATGTTCGGCGGGCGCTGCGCTGAGCGCGGCGTCTGCGTCGCACACGCGGCGAGCAGCACGGCGACGATTCCCGAGCTGAAGTGCCTGAGCTGTTCTGCGCGCCCCATCCCGCTACGTTAGCGCCGCTCGCGCGCCGGCCGAGAGGCGCAGCGGATTCACGACGAGCTCGCGCTCGCCGCGTCCCGTTCCATCAGGCGAATCCGCAGCGCCCCGCGCTCCGACGCACGAGCGGCTCGGGGCTTACGTGACGTGCGCTGGGCCTGTGAGCGCCGAATTCGAGAGCGCTCGCTCAGCGCTGCTCTTCGCGCGCCTTCGTCAGCGCCTCGAGGAACTCCGCCGGCGCGGTCGACAGCTCGAAGGTCTGCAGTCGATCGGTGTCGACGATCGGTCCGACGTCGGTCACTTCGCACTCGGCGACGGACTCTTCACCCTTGTTCAACTGAAGCCGCAGCGTGACGGCGCCTGGTCGCCGGACCGCACCTTGGATCTGCGCGCCGTCGAGCTCGAGCCAGTCGGCATGCTCCTCGGCGAGGAAACCCGGCTCCGCGCGACCGGAGATCCACGCGTACAACGCGTAGGGCTCGGGCGGCGGCGCCAACGGCCCCTGCAGTTGCACACGCACGTTGGCCGCCGGCCGCAGTTTGATCACATCGATTCCCGACGCCGGCTCGAAGCGTTCGATCATGCACCCGTCGGCCACGATCCACAGCGTGGGATCGTTGAGCCCCACGAGCAACTTGCCCTGGCTGATCCAGTGCGACTCCGAGTCCTCCCCGCCGTTGCGCTCCGTCAACGCCATTCCATCGGACAGCGGCTTTCCGTTCGGCGCGAAAACCGTGACGGTCCGGAACTCCAGACCGCTCAGATCGAGCGGATCCAGCCGCGGATCGCGCGTTTCGGCGCTGGCGACGACCTGCACGTTCTCCACGGCGGCGATCTCCCGCTCGCCGCCCGACGTCAAGACTCGAATGTCGTAGGCGCCGAGCGCCAGCCCACGCGCCACGAATTCCCCGGCGGTGTCGAGCCGCGCCCACTGGTCGCGCTGCGGCGCCAAGTCGCCGACCGCCGGCGTCTTGCGGACCGCCTTCAGCCACACGAAGTCGGTGGACAAGCCCGGCGGCAACTGCAGACGACCCGCAATGGCGCCCGAGTGCTCGAGCCGCAGTTCCACGTCGCTCGCGCCGGCGCTGAACTCCCGCAGCGGACTGCTCGCGCCGTTCGAGCGCGCCCGCAGACCGATCGACGCAGCCTTGCGCTCGCCGCGCACCACGAAATGTCCCTCGTCATCGGCGATCACCGGGCTGGAGCGCCGCTCCCAGCTCGTGCGCACAGTGCCGTCGCGGCGCGTGCGGTGCACGGCCTCGTGCAGTTCGACCCACGCGCGCGGCACGGGCTGGCCCGCGACGTCGAGCACGCGCCCGGCGGCGAGCACGCTGGTCGCGACGAGCCGCACATCGCCGAGTTCCACGGTGGCCCCCGCGGAAGCCGGAGCGAACGAAACGCGGGCCCCGCCCAGCGAGACGTTCCGCTCGTCGCGCAGGTTGAGTTCGAGCTGAGTCGCCGAGGTGATGTCGTCCGCCGTGCTGAACACAAAGCGCCCATCCGATTCGGTGCGCCCGCTCTCGCGCAGCACGTGCTCGCGCCGGTTCTGCCGCACGTCGTACAGGTCCGCGGTGAAGTCCATGTCCACGAGCGGCGCCCCTTGCTCGTCCAAGGCTCGCCCCGCGAACGTCGCGCCCTGCAGCTTCGCCTGCAGACGCAACACCACGCTCTCCCCCTGGGCGCCCGGCCCCCGGCGCAACACGTCGTCGGCGGGCGCCTCGAAGTCGCCCGTGCGCAACCACACGAGCACTTGGCGGCCGACTTCGACGCACGGGAAACGCACCTTGCCGTCTTCGAGCGGCAGCCAGGTCTCGAAGTCGCGCTCTCGCTCGACCTCGTCAGGGACCTCGTCGAGGTCGAAGACTTCGAGCGCCACCCAGCTCTCGGGCAGCGCGGCCTCGAGCTCCACTTGCACACTGCCCGTGGCCGGCAGCCGCAGCTCCAGCGTTTCGTTCGGCGGACGCACGACGTCGATCTCGACGTGCACGCTGGCGAGCAGCGGCTCGTCGATCGCGACGGCGTAGCGCGCATCGAAATCCCAGTCGCCGCCGACCAGCTGGCGCAAGTGCCGTAGCCGCGCGACGCCGTCGGCGCCGGAAAGCGTCGCGCCGTGGTCGAAGTACGACTCGTCGTTCCAGAACTGGCGCAACGCCACGCGCACGCCAGGCGCCGCAGCACCTGTGGCGTCGAGAACGCGCGCGCGGACCTCGACTTCGGGCTCGAGCACGATGAAGAGCGGCGTCTCGCTCGAGCGACTGATCTCGGTCATGCCCCACAGCCCGCTCGCGCGCGCGATGAGACGGCCCGACGCCCCGCGCGGCGCGTAGCAGCGTCCATCCGTTTCGCGCTCGAGGAGCTGCGCGAACTGCGCCAGGCCTTCGTCGATCGATCCCGTGTGTTCGGCGCGCGCGAAGCTCGAAGTTCCGGAGCGCTCCTCGGCCAAACTCAACGGCCAGTACCAGACTTCCGCCTCGCGCACGCGCTCGCGGCGCGCGCCGCGCACGGGCGCAACCTCGAGTCCGCGCGGCGCGGTGTCGTCGACGCTTGCCGACGGCGTATCGGTGACCGTAGCCGCCGCGCGCCCGAGCTCGTCGCTCTGCGAGTGCGACGGTGCAGGTTGTGCGGCCGGTGCATCGAGTTGGGCCGTCGCTCGAGCACCGGCCTCGCGCTCGCGCGAAGTCGGGTCCGCTGCGCGGGCGTCGAACCCGCTGAGCAACCACGCGACAACCAGTACAGCCCCGGCCAACGCCGCGGCGACGACGAGCAAGTGGTTCGAGCGCATGCGAGGCGAGAGCGCGTGGACTACCGCGCGCCGGCGCAGAGTAACCGGCCGCCTGCGCCGGATCAGAAGCCGAGTGCGGCGAATGCCGCTGCAACACTCGACGCGCTGACCTGCAGCAGCTTCGTCGGAGGGTCTTCGCCCGGCGCGAGCTCGACGACGTGGGTCCCGAGCGGCGCGCTGCGCTGTGCGGCGCTGTCCCAGCCCTTGAGCGTGAGCTCGACCCGCGTGGACCCGCGCCAGCCGAGCGGAGCATCGGCCACCCCCGCGTCGTCGAACGTCACCTCGACCGCCGCCTGTGCGGCGAACTCGCCAGCGGACAGCGGAGTGACGCGCGCCGTGACCCACCCGAGCGGCAACTCGAACTCACCCGGCGTCGCACGGATCGTCAGACGCGTGCGCGGCGCAGGCTCGAGCACGACGACGCGGCTCTCGCTGACTTCGGTGACGAGTTGGCCCGCCCACTCGCGTCCGCGGACCCACACGTCGAAGGGCTCGCCGCTCCAGCAGAAGGACCAAACGTCGGGGCGCGGCGCCCACGAGAGCGCGCGGGGCAACTGGGGCTCGAGCGAGAGCTCGAAGCCCAGCGCGCGCCGGCCGTCCGTGTCCACGAATTCGAGTTCGGCGAAGCGCGCGCGCGAGCGCAGGTCGAGCGGCTCGAGCCGCGGATCGCGCGTGCGCGCGCCAGCGGCGACTTGAACAGTGCGAGTCACGCCGAAGAGCTCCGGCGCCGCGCTCTCCCCGGCCACGCCGAGTGAGAGTTGGTACTCGCCGGCGGGAAGTCCGTTCAGTACGAACGTCCCATCGGAAGAGAGCGGCGCGCCGATCCACACGTCGTCACCCCGCGCGGATGCGTACATCTCGAACGCTTGGCGCGGCAACGACGCATCGAGCTCGACGCGCCCAGCGATCGCACCGTGCGGAGTGAGGCGCAACTCGAGGGAGTCGCCCGCGCGGCGCACGTACTCGAAAGCACTCGACGCACGGCGCGTGGCCGCGCGCACTTCGAGCTCGAGATCGTCGAACTCGCCGGTCAGCTCGAAGCGCCCGTCGGGTCCGCTGCGCGCTTGCACGCCCAGGCGCTGCCAAGCCTCTCCGACGCTGCGGCCGCGCAGTTCGAGCTCTGCGCCCGCTTGGCCGCGCCCGCTCGCGTCCACCACGCGTCCCGCGGCGAACTTCGGCGCCGGGCGCAGTTCGAGTTCGCCCAGATCGAGACTCGGCGCGTTGCCGAGCGGCGGAATCAGCACACGAGCGCTGCTCGACTGGTGCAGCGAACCCTCGAGGCCGCGCACCACGGCTTCCATTCCGCTCGGATCGAAGCGCAAGTCGAGCTCGACGACGAAACGTCCGTCGCTGTCGGTCCGCGGCGCGAGGCGCGCGAGCACGGTTTGCGGTTCGTGAGGCGCAACGACCTCGAGCGTGACACGTTCGTGCGCCAGCGGCGCGCCGCCGGAAGCGCGAAGCCGCCCCGCGAGCAACGCGCCGCGCGCGCCAACGGGCAATTGCACCGCGAGCGCTTCGCCTGGCGAGCTCGGACCGCGCACGGTCGCGAGCGCGTCGATGTCGCTCCCCTCCAGGCGCGCGCGCAGCTCGAACTGCGCGTCGAGCGGAACAGCTTCGAAGCGCGCGATGCCATCCACGACCGCGCGTGCGGTCCAGGTCGCGAACGCGGGGTCGACCGATTGCGCGCCGAGCTCACTCGACAGCCCGACCTGCGCCACGCGCAGCTCGATTTGCTGGACGAACGTCGACGCGATCTCGTTCGCGTCGAACAGCCGCACTTCGAGGACGCCGCTGGGCGGCGCGCGCAACACGATCTGCGCCTGCGGCGGAGCGTCGGGATCGAGCGACGCCTCCACGCGCGGCGCGAAGGCAGAACTCAGTCCGATCGAATACGAAGCGAGTGGCGCCGCGCGATCGGCGAGCAGGGCGCCGAGGTGCGCGAGCCGCGCGCGCCCAGTTGCGTCGCTGTAGGCGTACGTCACGAGTTCGACCTCGTGCGCAAGCTCGAGCACCTCGACGCGCGCGCCAGCCAAGGGCGCGCCAGCGGAGTCGAGCACGAGCGCTTCGACGTCGTAGTCGCGTTGCAGCTCGACGACACGCGGCGAGGGTTCGTCGAACTCGAGCAGCGCGGCGCCCCAGTAGCCCGGAGCTTGCGCGAACACGTACGCGCCCACGGCCGGCCTGGCGAACGCGACACGTCCTTCGTTGTCCGCGGGCAACGCTTCGACGTCCGCCGCCAGCGCAGCGACGCGAGCCAGATCGCCCTCGCGCTGCACCACGCGCAGCAACTCGGAGCGGCTCGCCGCGCGCGCGTCCCAGACCACCACGCTTGCCGCCGCGAGCGGCGCGTGCGTCAACGCATCGACCAGTTGCAGCTCGAGCTGACTCTCGTCACCGACCGGCGCGAGCTCGGGCTGCGCCTCGAATTCGGGCGCTTGCAGCGCAGCCGGCGACGCTTCGCGCTCCTCCAGCGTCGGCGGCTGTGAGGCAGGCGCCAACTCGCGCGCTCCGTTCGCGGTCGCCGCGGGCCGATCCACGTCGGCGCGAACCTCCGCAGGCGCTCTCGTGACCCGCCACAGCACGAGCACAACCGCGCCTACGGCGACGAGCGCCAAAATTCCAGCGAGAAAACGACCCATGGAGATGGGCGGCGAGTCTACGCGCAAAGCAGGGTTCGCGCTGTCCAAGCTGCGTCACGCTTGCGCCGCAGCGCAACGGAACGACCGCCGCGCTCGGCTTCGACAGCTCCTCGTGGGCGTGTGCGTGGCCGCCGAACCGCTCGGTGAGCCTGCGCTCAGGCCACGCGCCGACGCGACGGACCGCCACGCGCATCGACGACCTCGAGCACGTTGTAGCCCGCGGCCCCGAAGGCTTCGACCAGCTCCTCGGCGCGTGTGCCTGCCACACGCAACACGGTGAGCGTCTCGCCGCCGATGCGGCCGTGCGTGACCAGGCCGCGGACTTCGAAGCCCAGATCCATCGCCATGCGCACCGGGTCGGGCGGCATGTCGCCGCGCGGAGTGCGTGCGACGCTAATGCGCAGCACGTCTGTCGAGTCGAGCACCTTCGCCATCACGCGGAAGATGTCCGACTCGGTGAGGATGCCGACCACGCGGCGCTCGAGCACCACCGGCAAGCCGCCAACTTTGTTGTTGAGCATCGTGCGCGCGGCGTCTTCGAGGTGATTGTCGGGCGCCAGCGTGATCACCTTCGTCGCCATCACGCGCGAGACCGGAAGACGCTGAGCATCCGCGCCGGCGTCGGTTGCAACCTGCAGCACGGTGCCGGGCAGGATGCGCAACAGGTCGCGCTCGCTGACCATGCCGATCAGCTCGCCCTCGCGCACGACAGGCGCGCGACGGATGTTGTTCGCGCGCATGAAGTCCATCGCGTCGCGGCAAGTCTGCGACTCGTTCAAGCACAGCACGTTCGGCGTCATGAAGTGGCGGACCAACATGACGACTTCATCGACGCAAAACGCGGGCGGCTCATGGGTGAGCGCCGCGGCGGCGCGGCCGCCAGCGCTGTTCGAGCGGAAAAAAATTCCCGGCGCGCGGACCGCCGCGCCTCAGAGCGGGAAGGCGCCGTCGCCCTTCTGCGCGTGGCCCAGCCGCTCGGCGATCGTCACGAACTTGTTGTACTGCACACGCAGGTGACGCGGCACGTCGGCGTACACGTCCTCCACCAGCGTCTTGAGCGCCATCGGCGCGGTCGCTTCCTGCGTGTGGATCTCGCGGTCGATCTCGTCGAACAGCTCGCCCTCGATGCGCGCGCGGTCGCCGCCGGCGAGCACCTTCTTCGAGACGAGATAACGCTCGAGGCGCTCGAGCGGATCGAGCGCGGCCCAGCGCGCGACCTCGCCCGCGTCGCGGTACTTGCTCGGATCGTCCGACGAGCTGTGCCCCATCATGCGATAGCTCTTGAGCACGACCAGCGTCGGCCCGCCGCCCGAACGAGCGCGCTCGAGCGCCTTGCGGGTCTCGCGGTAGCACGCGAGCGCGTCGTTGCCGTCGACGTCGACGCCCGGAATTCCGTAGGCGATAGCCTTGTCGGCGTAGCTCGCCGCGGCGGTCTGCTCGCGCGAGCACACGCTGATCGCCCAGCCGTTGTCGATGCACACGAACACGCACGGCGCCTTCCAAACGCCGGCGAAGTTGAGCCCGGAGTGGAAGCCGTTCGAGCTCGTCGCACCGTCGCCGAAGTAGATGGCGTGCACTTCGTCGAGGCCGCGCTGCTTGGCCGCGAGCGCTGCGCCCACGCCGTGCGCGATCTGCGTGCCGATGACGCTCGACCAGCTCGGGTAGCGGCTGCCCTTGTGCTGGAAGTGGTTGCACATCTGCCGGCCCTTGGCCGTGTCGTTGGAGTTGCAGTACATCTGCGCGATGTACTCCGAGAGCGGCAAGCCGCGCATCAGCGCCGCGCCGCCCTCCCGCAATCCGCTCCACAGCCAGTCCTGCTGCTCGAGCGCGAAGGCCGAGCCGATGATCGCGGCCTCCAGGCCCGTGGCCGTGCCCACGAAGCCGATGCGGCCCGCGCGCTGCAGTTTGAGCATCCGGTCGTCCATGCAGCGGATGCGCAGCATGTGGCGGAAGAGCGCGCGGAGCTGCTCCGCCGTGAGCTGGGGCAGCTCCCCGACGAGCGCGCCGTCCTGTTCGAGCACTTTGGCGAGGGTGGTCATGGAACGGCTGAGGATACCGCGAAGCGAACCGCCCTTGGCGGCCGCAGTTCTTGCGCCCCGAGGAGGCCGTTTTCCCCGCGAGGAGCGCGCCATCGAGGTTCACAGCGAGCGCGAGTGGGCGCGGCGCGTGCCCGACCGGAGGTCGCCGCGCCAGCCGGTGTTGGCGCGCGGAGGTCGGCGACCAACGGCGGACATCACGTGACACGGAGAACGACGAGCCTCGTGCTCGAAGCACGTCGTCAACGGCCCTGATGACGGTGACGCGCCCGAGGCGGAGCCGACGGATCGCGCAAACCGCTTGCGGACGATTCGAGACAACCATCGAACGAATGCGGCGGGGCGCGGCGCGAACCCGAGGATTCGCGCCGCGCCCCGCAAAGAGACGAGCCTTGGTGAAGCGCTACTGCGCCTCGAGGCACAAGGTCCAGTTCACGAACGTTCCGATGTCGGTGGCGGCGAGGTCGCGCACCCGCAGGCGCCAGGCGCCGTTGATGGACTTGCCCGTGAAGGCCCCGAGCGATTGCGCGGGCGCGGTGAGGTCGGGGAAGACCGTGATCACGTTGTCGGTCGACGTGCCCGTGCGGTTGTGGAGCAGCACGGTCGTGTTGTCGGGGCCGATCAGCGCGACTTCGAGGTCGCCCTTGTAGGGGTGCGTGATGTTCACGCGCACCTTGAGCGCGGAGACCGTGCCGGTCTGCGCGAAGTTGAGCGTGCTCGTCACGCCCGTCGTGTTGTTGTCGGGGATGGCGAGGTTTGCCGTCGCCGACTGCTCACCGTTGAAGGTGATGCGCCACGAGCTGAACGTGCCCACGTCCGCGGCGGCCAGGTCGCGCACGCGCAGGCGCCAGGCGCCGGCCGTGTTCTTGCCGTTGAACGCGCTGAGCGCCTGGGCCGGCGCGGTCAAGATCGAATAGGTCGTCGTGACGTTGTCGGCGCCGGCGCCGGTGCGGTTGTGCAGCAGCACCGTCGTGTTGTCCGGCCCGATCAGCGCCACTTCGACGTCACCTTGGTAGGTGTGCGGGATCACGGTCGAGACCGAGATCGACGACACCGTCAAGCTGTCGACGACGTTGATCGTGCTCGTCACGCCCGTCGTGTTGTTGTCGGGCACGGCGAGGTTCGGCGCGGCCGAGAAGGTCTTGACCGCGTTGCCGCTCGAGGGCGCGCTGACCGTGAGTTGCACGGTCGTGGTGCGCGACAGCGAGCCGCCGGTGCCGAGGATCGTCAGCGTGTACGTGCCCGGCGCCGCCGCTGCGGTCGTCGTGCAGGTCAGCGTGCTCGAACCGCCCGCGGCCATCGGATTGGGCGAGAACGCATAGCTCACGCCGCTGATCGCCGGCGTCGCCGAGAGCGTGATCGCGCTCGCGAAGCCGCCGCTCGCGGTGTTCGAGACCGTGAAGGTCGTCGAGCCGCCCGCCGTCACCGTGCGCGAGGCCGGCGTGGCGGAGAGCGTGAAGTTCGGAGTCGCGGGCGCGCTGATCGTGAGCTGCACGTTCGTGGTGCGCGTCAGCGCCCCGCTCGTGCCCGTCACCGTCACCGTGTACGTGCCCGGCGTCGCCGCCGTCGTCGTGGTCGCCGTCAACGTGCTCGAGCCGCTGGCTGCGATCGGGTTCGCCGAGAAACCCCAGGTCACGCCGCTGATCGCCGGCGCGGCCGAGAGAGTCACGTTGCTCGCAAAACCGTTCGCCGGCGTGCTCGTCACCGTGAACGAGGCCGGGTTGCCGGCGACGATCGACGTGCTCGCCGGCGTCGCCGACAGCGAGAAGTCCGGCGTCGGAGCGCTGGCCGAGCCGTTGTAGACCACCAGCGCGAAGTCCTGGTCGGTCGTGTCCGCGTTGCCGGGCAATCCGTCGCCGGCGATGTTCGTCCCGCGCACGGTGATCGAGAACGAACCGCTCGTGCCGGCCGGCAGGAACACGCACTCCGTGTTGTTGCGCGTGTCCGCCGTGCCGCCGGCGATCGAGTTGGCCCCGCTGAACACGTTGCCGCGGTACAGCGTGCCGTTGACCGTCACCTCGAGGTCGAGGTTGTTGACGAACGCGTTGCCCGTCGTCGGTCCCGGCGCGTCGGTCCACACCAGTGCGACGCGGAACGGAAGCGTCGTGTTCGAGATCGAACCGCCCGTCGTGTACGTCGCGCCGGTCGCGCCGAGCACCTGGGTCTGGTCGACGCGCAGACGCGCCGCCGAGTCGAAGGTGCGCGCCATGTTCGTCAGGCCGAAGCCCTGGTTGTTCGAGAACAGCGTGTCGTTCGCGCCGACTCCGTTCATGTACGTCGCGCCCGAGAGGATCTCGGCCTTGAGCATCGCCGGGCTCGGCGCCGCGAGTCCGTTGTTGAGGTAGTCCTGACGGATCAGCGCGGCGAAACCCGCGACGGCCGGCGTCGAGTGGCTCGTGCCGCTCGACCAGCAGTACAGGGTCTGCCCGGTCGGCCAGAACTGGTTGCACACGCCCGTGCCGTCGTAGCCCGTCGCGCGGCTCGCGGCACCCTGCACGTGAGTGCCCGGCGCCATGATCTCCGGCTTCTTGCGCGAGTCGCTCGTCGGACCGCGGCCCGAGAAGCCGATGATGTCCATCGCGCTGTTCGCGCCGGTGTTGCCGGTGCCGCAGCCGTCCGTGCCGGTCTGGCGGAAGTTCTCGCTCGCGCCGACCGTCAGCACGTTCTTGCCGGTGCCCGGCGGATTGACCGTGCCCGCGGCGGAACCGCTGTTGCCGGCCGCGAAGATGATCGAGAGCTCCTGGTTGCCGGCCGTGCCGGTCACCGCGTCACGCACGCGCGCGTCGTGCTCCTGCGTGTCGGCGTTGTACGCGTTGCCCGAGGTGTAGCCCCACGAGTTCGAGCTGATGCGCGCGCCAGCGTTGTACGCGTTGGCCATGCGCGTCGAGGTCGACTGGTTGAACTGCCCGGCGCCCGAGTTGGCGAACACCTTCGAGTTGCCGATGCGCACCCAGGGCGCGATGCCCAGACCGTACTGGTAACCGCTCGCGTCCTCGAAGGCCGAGCCCGTCGACGTGTTGTAGCCGCCGATGATCGACGCGTTGATGTTGCCGTGACCAGCGCGTCCGTCGGCGGTCGCGTCGGTCGTGTAGTTGTTGTTGTAGGCCACGCGGCTCGCGCCCGCGGCGAGACCGTCGACGCGGAACTCCGTGTTGACGTCGGTCGTCGAGCCGCGATCGACGCCGTCGTCGTGCACGTCGACCGAGAACGCGAACGGATTGTTCGGTCCGGGGAAACCCTGCGCCTGCAGCCACGCGAGGTAACCCGGTCCCGTCGGCTGCGTGAGCGCCGCGTTCATGTTCGCGGCCATGATCTGGCCCTGCGCTTCGTCGAACAGGCGCGCTTCGAGCACCGGCTCGATCGCGAACACGCGGCTGTCGCGTGCGAGGTCCAGAACGTTCGCAGCGTCGAGCACGACTTCGACGTTCAGGTAGCCGAGCACAGCGTGCGGCTCGCGCGTGCGCTCCACGGCGCGTGCGTCGAGTTCTTCGAGAAGGCTCTGCTCGCGGCCGTCGACGATCACCTGCACGATCACGCGCTGGAACGCGCCCATGTCGATCTGACCTGGGCGCAGCTCGCGGCGCAGCTTGAACGCCGGCTCGTACTCGCCGAGCGTGAGCAGGTAGGGCTTCGCACGCAGTCCTTCGAGCGCCGCGTTGGCCTGCGCGTCGACGACCACGACGTAGGCATTGTTCGGCGCGTAGGTGACGACGTGCGCGCCGGTCTGCGTCAGGCTTGCGAGCCACTCATCCTTGACGGGTCCGTCGAACTGGACGACCCGCAGGCGGCGCTCGTTCTCTGCGAAGGGCCCGCTCGGCGCACGCAGGTAGGCGGGGATCTCCTCGAGGACACGCTCGCGCGCGGCGCGGTCCGCGCCGTCGAGCACATAACCGTTGAAGGCCGTGAGCGTCTGCTCGTCGGCGAGTTGGGCGCCGCGCGCCAGAAGTGCAGCGAGGCCGCCCGCGCGTTGCGTGGCGACCTCGAGCATGACGAACGAGCCGTAGTCTTCGAGCTTGCGGGCGGCGCCGCGCAGGATCAGCTCGCCGATCTGCGGATCGTGCGCATCGAAGCGCAGGCGGTGGAACACGCCTGGGGCGACGAATCCTTCCGGGATCGCGTCGGCCGTGGGCGGGCTGGAGGCCGCGCCGGGCGTGGGCTCGAGCACACGTTGGGCGTGCGCACCAGCGGAGAGGGACAAGAACACACTCGATCCAAGGATCCAGTTCCTGACAGCACTCATGTTTTGCCTCCTGGGGGCAGAGGGACTGCGGTGAACGTTAGCGGCGCGCCCAGCGGGCACAATGTTCCGCACGCCGTTCGGCGCGCGCTTCCCGGAAACGAACCGGCGCGCGGCTGCATCCAAGCGGAGCGCGGTCTGCGAATTCTCCGGATGGGCGCTAGGCCTCGCGCCGTCTACCTTGGAAGAAGGCGCGACGCGGGCCGAACCGACCGAAGAATCTCCGGGCGCTGCCCGCGCCAACCGCAACATCCCAACACCATGACGACCTCTCACTGGATCGCCCTCGCCGCTCTGCTCGCCGCACTAGGCGCCTTCGTGGCGGGCTGCGCCCGACACAGCCAGAGCGACACGACCAGCGGCGCCGCCTCGGGCGCCGTAGCCGCCACCCAACCGACGAAGACTCCCAAGAACATGGACGAGCTGAAGCAGCGCCTGACGAAGTTGCAGTTCGAAGTCACCCAGAAGAACGGCACCGAGCGGGCCTTCTCGAACGAGTACTGGGACAACAAGAAGCCCGGCATCTACGTCGACGTCGTCGACGGCACGCCGCTGTTCAGCTCGACCGACAAATTCGACTCCGGGACGGGCTGGCCGAGCTTCACCAAGCCGCTCGAGCCCGCGGCGGTGGCGAGCGTCGAGGACGAATCCCATGGCATGGTGCGCGTCGAGGTGCGTTCGGCGAACGCGGACTCGCACCTGGGCCACGTGTTCGAGGACGGCCCGAATCCGACCGGCCTGCGCTACTGCATCAACTCGGCCGCGCTGCGTTTCGTGCCGGCCGAGGAACTCGAGAAGGAGGGCCTGGGCAAGTACGCGAGCCTCTTCGGCAAGGGCGCGGGCGCGGAGTCGAAGGGCGCCGATACGAAAGCCAAGGCCACGGCGCAGAGCGAGGTCGCCATGCTCGCGGGCGGCTGCTTCTGGGGGATGGAAGACATCATCCGCAAGATCCCGGGCGTCCTGGAGACCGAGGTCGGCTACACCGGCGGACACCTCGAGAACCCCAAGTACGACGACACGCACGACAGCGCGAGCGGTCATGCCGAGGCCGTGCGCGTGGTGTTCGATCCGACGAAGCTGAGCTACGACGAGCTGCTCGTGTGGTTCTTCAAGATGCACGACCCGACCACGCTCAACCGCCAGGGCAACGACCGCGGCACGCAGTACCGCTCGGCGATCTTCTACGCGAACGACGCGCAACTCGCGTCGGCGAAGAAGGCCATCGAAGCAGCGGGCGTGAAGTGGAAGAAGGCGATCGCGACCACGCTCGAGCCCGCCGCGAAGTGGTGGCCGGCCGAGGGCTACCACCAGGACTACTTGGTCAAGAACCCGGGTGGGTATACGTGCCACTACTTGCGCGACTGACCCGCGCGAGGACAAGTACAGCTGCGCGACTGACCCGCGCAGGGACAAGTACAGCTGCGCGATTGACCGCGCGACGAACCTCACGAGGCCGCAACGCCAACACGCGTTGCGGCCTCGCACGTTTGCGGCGTCACTCGACCAGCCGCAGCTCGCTGAGCGGTCCGCGCACGTCGACCTCGTGCTTGAAGTCGCGCTGCGACGCGAACATCGGCGTCGTGCTCACGCGATACCGCCCCGGCGCCACGCGCCCGACGAAACGTCGGCGCCCAGCATCCCAGGTGAGAGCCGACAAGCGCGCCAGGTCGCCCAGAGCGCCCGCCGGCGCGAGTTCGACCCGGCGCGAGTCGAAGTTCTCGCCCTGAGCAGCGCTCACGAACTCGAGCGAGACATCAGCGAGCTCACCGAGCTCGACACCGTTCGCGAGGCGCGCGTCGTGCGCGCCGTCGTATTCGATCCAGGCGCGCGGCTCGCTGAGCTCGACGGCAAACGCCCCTCGGCGCGGTCCGATCCCGCGCCACTCGATGCACTCTGCGCCGCGTCGATCGTCCTCACGGCTTCGAAGGAGCACCACGCTGCGCGCTCGAGCTTCGCCCGAGGGCCCGGCGAACAGCAGACGCACGTCGGCGCGCTCGAGCAGCTCCAGGGCGCTCGGCACGTAGATGCGCCCCGCGAGTTCCAACTCGAACTCGTCGGGTCCAAGCGTGACGCGCACAGCGCGGCGCTCCCCCGCGCGCAGCTCGATCGAAGTGCTGAGCAGCGGCTTCAAATCGCCCCAGGCGAGGCGGCCCGTCGCGCTCCACGCCGACGACGGCGCCGCGGAGACTTCGATTCGGTAGCTGCGCGGCTCGAGCCCAGGCCAATCGATGCGCGCGTTTTCGTCGAACGCGCCGAGCGCCGAAGGAGAATCGCCGCTCAGCAGGCGCGCGACCAGCGTCAGCCCTTCGTCGAGGGCTCGAGGGTCGGCGAGTTCGAGTACAAGCTCGACCGCCGGTTCGAGACGACGTGTGTGCACCCACGCCTCCCCGAATTCGGCCGGCAAGGCCTGCCAGGTTCGCCCGGGCGCGACGACCCGCAGACGCTGCGCACCGAGTTCTTCGATGCGTGCGCGCAAGGGCCCCAAGTCGATCGGCGAGCTCAGCCCGTCCGCGATGCGCAGCGCCGCGAGCCGTTGCGACGGCGAGGTCCGCACGCCGTCGTAGCTCCCCGGCAGCCCGCCGAGGTTCGAGAGCACATCGGCCTGCAGGTGGATCTCGCGCAGGTCCTCCCCCGTCGCCGCGTCGAGCACACGCAGCGTGTTCCGCGGCCAGACGCGCGCGCGCACGGTCAGCTCGCCGTTCGCGGGCGGATACATCCGCTCGCGCGGCGCCTCGAGTTCCACCGCGCCGGACAGCGCGACACGCACGGCGCCGATCGAGAAGTCGCGCACGCCGGCCGAGAGATCGACCTGCGCGGACCAGCGGCCCGCGGCGTCGACGACCGCGGTCGCACGTTCCGATCCACGAGCAGTCCAGCCGACGACTTCGAGTTCGCCCGGCGCCGGCGGCAACGCCGCGCCGTTCCAGTCGACGAGCTCGAGCGAGCCACGCAAACGCCACGCGTTTTGCGCGGAGAGCTCGGAGCGCTCCGACACGTCGCTCGGCGACGCGCTCGTTGCGCTTGTCGAAATGGACGTCGGCGCACCACTGCCGCTCGGCCCACTTTTGTCGCCGGCCTCGGCGCGTCGCTTTTCTCTCCGCGCGTCGACGGCGCCAGACGCTGAGTCGCGCGAACTCCACGCGATCCAAGCGGCGACGGCGCACACGAGCACGGAAGCCGCTGCGAGCCAACGCACGGAGGCTGTGCGCGGCGTGGTTGCAGAGGTCGGCTTCATGCGTTGCGCAGCGTAACCGTCCGCACGATCGTGACGGCTTCCGCGTCGTCAGCGCGTGCGTTGACCTGTGTCACTCGCCGAGCCGCAACGCGAGCTGCACTTCTGTGCGCGGCGCGTTGAGTTCGACCGTCCGACTCGACGGGTGATCTGGCCTGTCGTGGAAGGCGAGCACATAACGCCCGGGCTGCGCGAAGGCGACGAACGCGCCGAGCTCTGCGCTCCACGCGAGCGGCGCAGCGTCGGGCAAGTCGTTGGCTGCGTGGGCCGGCCGCAGCGTGATCGGGGGGTTGAACTCGGTCGCCGGGAAGCGCGCGCCGCTCTCCGCGTCGACCACCGTGACGAGAAGTTCGACGAGCGGTGCGAGCTCAAGCCCAGCGACGAGCCGCGGATCGTCGGCGCCCGAGTACAGAAGCGAAGTGGGCGGCGAGCGCAGCTGCAACTCGAACGGACCTGAACGCGGGGCGACAGCGCTCCAATCCAAGCGCGCAAAGCCGGGCCGATCAGAAACGTCGGCGCGTTCCGACTGAACGCTGCGCGCGCGGAGCTCGCCGCTCGCTGTCCGGTAGACCAGGCGCCAACCGCGCAGACCGCGGAAGTCCTCGGTGTCCGGCGCGTAGAGCCTTCCGGTGACCGCAACCTCGTCGGCTCGTGGACCGAGGGACAGCTGCAGCGTCTGCGACTCGCCCGCGCGCACGTCGACGAACATCACCAGTTCGATCCGCTGCGCTTCCAGGTCGACACGGGCAGAGCTCGGAGATGGTCTGGCGCGCAACCGAAACAGTTCGAGTTCGTACTGACCAGGACGCAGACCACTCCACTCGATGCGGCGCTGTTCGTCGAACACACCGGTCGCGGCGCTCACACCCGACTGGCGCAAGCGCGCGGCCGCCTGCGCTTGGGAGTCTTCGGCGTCGGAGCCACTCAGCGCCAGCACCAGCTCGCCGGCTTCCCGCAGTTCGAGCGTGACGAAGGACGCAAGCGCCGAGGCGACGTCGAACGAACTCCACTCGTATCCTCGCGCCACGACTCGGACCTTGGTGGCGCCCAACTCCTCGATACGAGCGGCGAGGGACGACAAATCGATCGGAGAGCTGAGACCGTCGGCGATGCTCAGCTCGCGCGAACGCTGAGGCGACTCGAGCCACGGTCCGCCCCGGGCGTCGAGCGGATCGGAAAAGCCCGAGTCCAAGTTCGCCTGCAAGTACACGTCGTGCAGGTCCTCGCGCGTAGTCCGATCCACCACGCGCAGCGCGCTGCGTGGCCACACTCGGCAGCGCACGCTGAGTTCGCCGCTCTCCGGCGGGTACATGCGGCCGCGCGGCTCGAGCAACTCGGTCGAGTTGCCGCGCTGCAGCCGCACTTCGCCGATCGAGACGTCGCGCACGGCCGCGGAGAACTCCAGCTCCGCCGTCCAACGCCCCTGCGCGTCGACCGCGGTCGTGACGCGCTCGGAGCGGCGCGGCGTCCAGCCGACGATCTCGAGCTCCCCGGCCTCGGGTGGCAACGGTGCGCCCGCGAAGTCGACGAGCTCGAGCCTTCCGCGCAGCCGCCACACACGCTGCGAGCTGACCGGGGCGCGCTCGGCAAACGGCGCCTGAGCCATCTCAGACGCAGCGTCGTTCGCGACATCAGCGAGAGTCGGCGCCGCGAGCGCCGCGGCCGTCGCCCGCGAGTCGCGCTCGCGCACGTCTTCGCGGCGCGCGTCCCGCGCACTCTCGCGCGGCCGCCACACCACCCACGCCGTGACGACGGCGACGAGAAGCACCATCACGAGCAGCCAACGCTTCGCAACACGGTGCTGCGGAGCTGCGTGCGACGTCCTCATCGACGGCAGAGCTTAGTCGCACTCCGCCGCGCCTCGTCTCCATCCCCCAGCACGCTCCGCGACATGTGCGGGATTGTGCAGCGAATTCAGCGTTGTTCGCCGCCCGCGGGCGCCGGCTCAGGCGTCGGGACGGCGGTAGGCGCGGGCGCCGGCGCCGTGGGAACCGGCGTCGTGGGCGCCCCGGTCGAGGAAGTTCCAACGCTGAAGAACATTCCGCCGAACAGCAGGAACGCCACGGCCAAGAGGATCACCACGCCGCAACCAATCGCGAACCAGGCGACGAAGTTGGACTTGGACTGCGGATTGGAGTCGGACATGGACACGCGCCTCGTGGATCAGAGGAACAGGAGCGCCAGAAGGCTGACCACGAACATCAGCGCGGCGACCACGAACAGTACGTTCGCGATTGTGCGGCTGCGCGGTGCAGCTTGGCGCAAACTGCGAAAACCGAGGGCAGCGAGCAATCCAGCGAGCGGCGGCCCCGCGGTGACGGCCCACTTCAACGCGGGCGGCGCGTGGAATTGCGCGCCCGTCGCTTCGGCGTCCGCGACGAGCATCCACGTCAGCAAGCCCGCTATCCCAGCGAAGAACGCTCCCAGCGTCACGAAGCCCGCGATGCCCACGAACATGCCCAGATGCAGGCGATCGGCGAACAACTCGCCCAGGCGACCGCGAAGTCCGCGCTCCGCGCCAAGGCCGTCGACCTGCGCTTGCACGTCGCCCGCCGCCTGCCAGCGCTTCTCCGGCTCGCGCGCGAGCGCACGCAGCACGACTTCATCGACGCGCACGTCGATGGCGACACGCTGCGATGGCGGATCGAAACGCCCGACCGGCACCTGACCGGTGAGCAGCTCATAGAACACAACTCCGAGCGAGTAGATGTCGGCGCGGTGGTCGACCGTCTGCGGCCGCTCGTACTGCTCGGGCGCCATGTAGTGCCACGTGCCCATCGACTCCTGCGACTGCGTGAGCGTCGCTTCGCCCGGGCGGCGGTCGAGCAACTTGGCGAGGCCGAAGTCCACCACCTTCACGCGCCCCTGCGCATCGATGAGCACGTTCTCGGGCTTGATGTCGCGGTGCACGACGCCGTTGTCGTGCGCGTACTGCAACGCGGCGCAGATCTCGCTCACCCAGCGCAGCGCCTCGGCCGGCTCGACCGCGCGTGAACGCAGGATCGCGCGCAGGTTGGCGCCGTCGATGTACTCCATCGCGAGATAACTCCACGGCCCCGCGGCGCCGTGCTCGTAGACCGCCGCGATGTTCGGATGCGCGAGCCGCGCCATGGCGCGCGCTTCACGCGCAAAACGCTCGCTCCAGCGCGCTTCGCCGGACGCGTCGACGAGCAGGATCTTGAGCGCGATCAGCCGCCCCAGTTGCAGGTCGCGCGCCCTGTAGACGGCGCCCATGCCGCCTTCGCCGACAAGTTCGAGCAACTCCAGGCGCGGAAAGTGCGGCGCGAGCTCGGTCAGGCTCGGCGGCGGCGCGCGGCGCGGCGCGGACGCGCTCGACTGCATGGCGGCGCGCAACAAACAGCGCGGGCACGTGCCGGAAGCGCGTTCGTCGCGGGTCAGTCGCGCGCCACAGCGCGCACAGGTGGGTTGCTCAGCCATCGCAGGTGTGCCGGGCCAGAATCCAGTCCTCCGCCGACGCTCGCAACCGACCGCGCCGCGGCCGCAAGGGCGCGACGGCGGCGGATCCGATCGTGGCCAAACACCAGCTGCACGCTCCGCAACGCGGAGTTACCGCCCCAGCGCCTCGAAAAGTGCGCGCAGCTCGTCCTCGAGCTGCCCGGGGTCGTCGAGCGTCTGCCCGACCTCCTCCTCGAGCGCCGCGCGAAAGCGCTTGCGCAGGCGATGCAGCCCGACCTTGACGGCCTCGACGGACTTGCCGAGTTCCTGCGCCAGCTGCTCCATGCTCGCCGGCTCGCCCGCCTCGAGCAGGTGCGAGCGCAGGCGCTCGAACACCGCGCCCTCGCCGCGCTGCTCGTACTCGCCGCGCAACGTCTCGAACACCTTCGCGAGCAACGCACGCGCCCAGGCCGCCTCGTACAGCGCGCGCGGATCGTCGCCGCCGGCCGGCTCGCTGGCGTAGCGCTCCTCTGCGCTCTGTGCGTCGAGCGCAACGAGCGTTTTTCCTCCGCCGCGCTTCAGCGCGTTCCACCAGCGGCGCCGATTCGCAAGCGCGTGCTCGAAGGCCGTGAGCAGGTAGGTTCGAAAGCGTCCGCGCGCCGGATCCGCGCCGGCGAGCGCGCCCTTTTCGAGCGCGCGTGCGAACAACTCGTGCACGGCGTCTTCAGCCTCTTCGCTCGACAATCCTCGGCGACGCGCGAACGCGTACAGCGGATAGGAGTAGGTCTCGAAGAGTTGGCCGAGCGCTTCGCGTGCTTCGTCGCCGCGCGGACCGTGGGCGCGGGCCACTACGCTCCAACGTGTGGAGTGGAACACCGGGCGGCGAGCGTCGAACGCGGTCACGCCGACGAGCGTAGCAGGCGTTCAGCGCTGCGGAGCGCGGGCACAGGTCCGTCAGTTGGCGGTACGGCGCCAGGATCGAGTCCGCCACCTGCGCGCGGTTTGGCGGTACGGCGTCGCTCGCGTCAGAAGTCGACCCGTACTGGCGCCGCACTTCCGAGCGCGCTGCATTCGACCGTGCGCTCGAGTCCGACCGGTTTCGAGCCTTCGCTTGCACCCAGCCAGAAGCGGACCTTCACGGCCCGCGACGGATCCAGCCACAGCACGGCCTCGCCGTTGGAGTCGGTGCGGCGCGAGGCCTGCACGGCGCCCGATGGACCGTGGTCGAGGATCTCGAAGCTTGAGTCGGCCGCCGGAACACCCTCCAGGAACAACTGGAGCCGCACGCGACACAACGAGGGGCTCAGCACCAAGCCGCGCGCCGGCGCGTCGAACTCGCGTGCGCCCGCATCGCTGGAGTACGCGCCGCTGACGCCTCCGAGCGCGACGGCGTAGCGCGCCTGCGCCAGGCCGCCGAACTCAAACGCGCCCTCGGCGTCCGTCGAGGTCGAGAGCCGGTC
This sequence comes from Planctomycetota bacterium, assembly GCA_016795325.1. Taxonomy (GTDB): domain Bacteria; phylum Planctomycetota; class UBA1135; order UBA1135; genus WYBT01. The sequence continues at coordinate 20,758 of JAEUHY010000021.1, read as the reverse complement.
CCACTCGAAGCCCGCGGGCGTCCAACGCACCCAGCCGCCCACGAGAGGGCGAAGCGCGCCGACTCCAGGACGCGCAAATTCCGCGCGAACGAGCGCGCGTACACCGGCCCCGTCGAGGTCCGCGCGTCCACTGATGCTCTCGCCGCGCTCGAGCACGACGAGTCCCAAGTCACCGCTAAACCCCGTCGGAAGAATCCGCGAGTGCGGCCGCAACCCATCGGCGAACAGCACAACGACATGCGCGCTTGTGCAGCCCAACTCCAACCCGAACGAACCCTGCTCGTCGTGCGCACTCACCATCGCAAGCGCCACCGGTCCGGGTTCGACGCCGTCCCACGCGAACAGGGCGGCGCGCAGGTGCGTTCGTTCCCCAGCAGGCGCACGAACACGACCGGTCACCTCGCACGAAGTCGGCAACTGCAGCGACGCGTGCAGCACAAGCGGGCGTTCGGGACGCAACTCACTGGGGTCGATCGCGAGCACGAGCCCGTAGTGGTGCGGCCGCTCGAATCCAACGCGCGCGACCATCAACTCCAGCGGCAGCGGTTGGAGCTTGGTCGTGAGATTCGACTTCTCCAGCGCGCGAGCGAACAATGTGTCGAGCGGGACAACGTGCGGACCGCCCGAGTTGGCAGGCGGACGAGCTTCGACCGAACCTCGCATGTGGCCCATCACGCCGGCCGCCTCGCTCTTGAACGGCTCGCCCCACACGAGTTCGGGGTGCTTGGGCAACCACGGCGCGCCATCGCGCTCGGTGAAGTGCTCCACGCGGTGCGAGCGCGAAAGACTCGCGCTCACCACGGCGTCGAGTGGTCCTCCGTGCGAGTCGGTGACTTCGAGGTGGAGTTCCACGCTGCCCGCCAGGTGCGGCGCTTCGTTACGCGGCGCGGCAGGCTGCGGCTGCTCCGCCGCGTCGACGCGGGGCGGGAGCTCACGCCGCTCGACCGTGGTGTCGCGGGCGAGTTCCGGCGCGAGAACCGACGGCGGCGCTGGTTGGGGCGCGCCGACCGCAGCTCGAGCGGTTGCAGCCGGCGGTTCCGCGCGTGGCGAACAGGGCGCGAGCCACAGCACGATGGCGCCGAGCACAGCGGCGAACGTGAACAAAACGGGAGACCGTGAGGGCATGGAACGCGCACCGAGTGCGGGGGCAAGGGCGGGTCGGGTGGCGCGCGACTACGTGGGGCGCCGATCCAACGAGAGCGCGGCGCCGCAAAAACTCGCGGCCACGGCGGAAGGCGACCGGTGCGAACTACACTCCGCGCCATGCCCAACTTCCGCACCCGCTTCGTGACCGCTTCGGCCCTGTCCTCCCTCGCTCTGCTCGGCGGCTGCGCCGCGGTCGAGCCGCTGCCCAACGATGTCGCCGAGCTGACGCGTTGGATGAGCGGCACGTTTTCGAGCAACGCACAGAGCGTCGAACGCCCCGGCGAGTTCCTCGACATCCGCCTCGTGATGGTTCCGATCTGGCGCGAGCGCGACGACGGCGCGTGGCTGTACGTCGAACAAGCGGTCGCGACCGCGGCGGAGCGCCCCTACCGCCAGCGGGTGTACCACCTCAGCCAGAACGCGGATGGCAGCATCGTGAGCGAGGTGTTCACGCTGCCGGGCGAGGCGCTCGAGTTCGCCGGCGCGTGGAAGCGCCCCGAGGCCTTCGCCAAACTCTCCCCCGGCGCGCTCACGCCGCGCACGGGCTGCGCGATCACGCTGCGCCGCAACGCCGGCCGCTTCGAAGGTTCGACGAGCGGAACGGATTGCCCGAGCGAGCTCGGCGGCGCGAAGTACGCGACGAGCGAAGCCTTCGTGCGTTCGCAGTCCATCGAAACCTGGGACCGCGGCTACGCCGAGAACGGCGAACAAGTGTGGGGCTCGAAGGCCGGCCCCTACCGCTTCATGAAGGTCTCCGAGCGGCCGCCGCTCGAGTAGCGCGCGATGCGCTCGCAACACACGCTCGCTGTCGCGGGCGTCGCAGCGCTCGCGGTGCTCGCCGTGGCGCTGCGCGGAGCGTGCGGAGCGGCGGGCGGCGACGTCGCCTACGCCGGGCGGCCTCGCTCTGTGGAGCGAGACGAACGCGCGCCGCAGGTCGACGCGCCACGCGACGAAACGCTGCGCGAGCCCGCATCCGTGGAAGGCGCGACGCCCGAGGAAGCGCTGGAGCGAGCCGCGGCGGCGGCGCGACGTGCAGCGCCGGACGCCGACCAGATCGCACGTTGGATCGAGGACCTGCGCGACGACACGCTCGCAGGCAACGCGACTCGCGCACTGTACGAGTTGGGGAGAGCGCCCGACCAAGCGTTCGGACCCTTGTGCGCCGTGGTCGAGTCCCAGGACGAACAGCAGCGCAAGTTGGCGCTGTACCTCTTGTCCGTGCAGCCGCGTTCGACACAAGTCGCCTGGGCCGCCGAACGCTACGTCGCCGAACTCGCCCCCGACGACCTCCCGCTTCCGCGCACTCCGCCAAGCTGGCTTGCGCCGGGCGGTCGGTGCTTCACGTCGGCGTCGAACGCGAGCGCCGCAGCCTCCTGGCTGCACAGGAACTGCGACCAGGCCCGCAACGCGCTGGAGATGGCGTGGTCGCGGCGCACCGGTGAGCGCGCGAAGCTCCAGGAGGAACTTGCCGTGGCGGCCCTGCTCGCACTCGACGGTGGGAGCAAGTTCAGCTTCGCGGCGCGCGAACTGCTGACGGAGCACATGCGCGACAACGACATCGCCCAGGACGCGGCGCTAGCGTTCGATGTGCTGTACGACCTGGGGCCGTTGGCCATACCGCACATCGATCGTGCCTGGCCCGGCGCCGACGCGCAGCAGCGCGACTACCTCTCGCGTTTGCTCGCCGACCATGCGCCCTCGGATCCGCGCGGTGCGAACGGCGCCGACGGCGGTCCGGTCGGCATGGCCCGTCCAGCCGCCATCCACTCCCTGACGCAGCGCTGGCTCTTCGCCGAGTGACCCAGGCCGCGCTCAGCGGCCGAACGCTTCGTCGGCGATGCGCGCGGCGTTGGCCATCAAGGTGAAGGTCAGGTTCTTGGCCGGCAGGAACGGGAACGTCGAGCCGTCGACGAAGTACAGACCGCCGAGCGCGCGGCTCTCACCGTGCGGCGTCGTCGTCAGGTCGCCGCCCTCGCGTTGCATCGGCAGCACGCCGGCGTAGTGCACGCTCGCGCCCATCGGCCGCACGTGGGTCATGCCGGGCGGCGCGAAGCAACCCAGTTGCCGCAACGCGCGCTTCACGTCGCGCAAGGTCGAACGAATCCGTTCAGGTTCCTGCGCCGCTGGCTCGTAGCGCACGAGCAGCGTCGAACTTTCGTCGCGCGCGGTTTCGAGCGACAGCGAGCAGCTCTCGCGACGTTCGTCGTGGAAGTTGACGTTCACAAGGCCCAGCGCAGCGTGCGCGTTGCGGAAGATCCACAGCGCGCTGGCGAGGTCGAGCGGCACGCTCTGCACGATCGGATGGATCAAGGCGCTCTTGAGCGTGGTGACGAGCCCGTGCACGTAGTGCCGCGGATCGTCGCGCTCCAGGCCGAGTGCGAGCTGGTGGTACTGGTACGAGTCGAGCTCGACGCGCTTGCGCAGCAGCGCGAGGTTGACGAACGGCACGAGCACCTGCCGGTTGTCCATCAAGCCCGTGAGCGTCGGCGCCGCGCCGCCGTGCGCGAGCAGCGAGTCGAGCAGCAACTTGGACGAGGCCAGCGTTCCGGCGGCGAAAGCGACCCGCGGCGCGTCGAGCTCGAGTGCGGCGCCATTCGCCACGTGCCGCGCGTGCACGCGCTTCACGCGGTTCGCATCGTCCGCCTCGACGCGAGTGACGACGTGGTCTGGGATGTACGTGAAGCCCTCGCGGCGCAGCAGCGCACGCAACGTGATCGACGGCGTGTAGAGCGCCTCGCGCGGGCAACTCCACAGGCAGCGGCCCAGGTACGTGCAGCCGTGACGCTCCTCGCGCTCATCGGCGCGCACTGCGGAGCGCGAGCGGCCGACGAAGCAGCGCAGCTCGCGGTTGAGGCGCGGCTTGGCGCGCTCGTAGGCGCCGAGCAGCACCTCGCTGTGCGCGTCGAGGCGCAGGCCGGGCGCGAGGTGCTCGTGGCCGGGGAGAAAACGCGCGAGGTCGTCGACGGCGCCGCTCACGCCGATGCGGCCAGCGATCACGCCGTAGTAGCGCACCAGCCGCTCGGGCTCGAAGGGGAAGTCGCGCAGCTCATCCGGCGTGAACGGGAACGAGCCGCCGGTCCACGCCTCGGCGAGGCCGCCGCGCGCGAACGACAGCAGCGGGTCGAAGCCGCGCGAGCGCAGCGCAAGTCCGTCGAGCGGCGCGAAGATGTAGCCCTTGTGCGGCGGAAATCCGTAGTACTCGCCCTTGCCGCCGGGGAACAGCGCGCCTTCGAAGCGCTGGCCGAGGAAGTAGCCCGCCGGATCGGGGTGCTCGCGCTTGAGCTGCGCGAAGCTCGCCTGCGGCAGCTCCGCGGCCGGCGCCGTGCGGCCCACGTCGACGAGCGTCACGCGCCAGCCATTGTCGAGCGCCGACTGCGCGAAGTGCACGCCGCTCGCGCCGGAACCGACGACGACCACGTGCTTCACGCGCGAGCCTCCCACTTGAAGGCGAGCTGGAACGGCGCGAGCACGAGCGTTGTGAGCAAAACCGTGAGCGCGAAGCGCACTCCGAGCCAGGCGAGCACGAAGAGCATCGCCGCCCGCGAACTGCCCGTGGGCGTATCGAGCGCTTCCGCGTGCGGCGCGCGCACTTCGAGCAGCGCGAGCAGCAACACGAGCTTGCGGCGCAGCAGCGAGCCGTTCGCGAACACGCGCTGGTGCGCATCGAGGGCGCGCACGAGCCACGTCGCCGAGCTCGCGCGGCGCACGATCCAGCGCTCGAAACCCGTCGCGCCGCCGCGCGGCTCGACCACTCCAGCCTCGTGAGCCGCGAGGTAGCGCTCGCGCACGTAGTCGCTCGGCGCCGTTCCGCTGAGGTAGCGGACGAAGACGTCGCATTCGCGCTCCAGCAGCGGGTCGACGTGCGACGCCGCACCGGCTTGCGCCGCCGGGCCCGGCGCAGCGGGCCGACGCTCGTCGCTGGAGTTCTTCACGCGCTCAGTCGTACTTGAGCAGGTCGTCGAGCATCTGCTCGATGTTCTTCATCTTCGCCGCGTGCCGCGCGAGCAGAGCGTTGGGCTGCACCGTGCTGTCGTGCACGAACGCGTAGAGCTGGCCGGCCGTCAGCGGCAGCAACGGAAACGCGAACTTCTCGAGCAGCGCGAGCACGGCGATGCCCGACTTGCCGGGGAGCGGCAGCAGCGCGCCGGGCGAGCGCTTCTTGCGCGCGCGCAAACGGCCGAGGAACTCACCGAAGCTCAGCGCCTCCGGTCCGCCGAGGTCGTAGGTCTCGCGCGCGAACTGCGGCTCTTCGATCCAGGTCGCCATGCACTCGGCGAGATCGTCGGCGTGGATCGGCTGGATCCGCGCGCGGCCGCCGCCGAACACCGGCGTGAGTGGGAGCCCGGCCGCGCCGTTGAGCGAGTGCCAGATCGCCGCGCGCCGGCTGAGCACGATCGTCGGCCGCACGATGGTCCACTCCAGGCCGCTCTCGCGCACGAGCTGCTCGGCGTCGCGCTTGGAGCGGCCGTACGGATAGTGCGCGAGTTCGGGATAGTTGGCGGCGATGCTCGACACGAACAGGAAGCGCTTCACGCCGGCCGCGCGCGCCGCCTCGAGCACGTTGCGCGTGCCTTCGACGTTCACGCGCTCGAACTGCGCCGGGCGCGCCTTGCCGGTCTGCGCGGCCATGTGCACGACCTCCGTGCAGCCCTCGAGCGTGTGCCGCCAGTTCTCCGGTTCGCCCAGGCGCGCCGTGACGAACTTCACCGCCGGCTCGGAGGCCGCGCTGACGTTGCGCGAGAGCACCAGCACCTGCGGCATGTTCTTGCCGGCCGAGCGCTTGTCGCCTGCCAAACGCGAGAGGAGCGCGCGGCCAACCACGCCCGTCGCGCCGGTCATGAAGATCTTCTTGGTGGACGTCATCGTCGCCCCGCCCCGAGAGCGAGGGCGCGGGATTGTAGGGATCGCGCGCCGCCTCGGCCCGCGTCGAATTCGCTACGTCGTGCGGCGGACGAGAAAGGCGTTGTCGACGCGCTCGAACCCCAGGCGCGGGTAGTACTCCATGGCTTCCGGCGCGGAGAGCAGGAGCAGCATCGACTGCGGGCCGATGCGCTCGCGCACGCGGCGCACGAGTTCGCGGCCGACGCCCGCGCGTTGGACGTCGCGTGCGACGGCGAGGTCGGAGAGGTAGCAGCAGTAGCTGAAGTCGGTCAGCGCACGTGCGACGCCGATCAGCCGCTCGCCTTGGCGCGCGCTGATCACGAGATTGGCGTGCGCGAGCATCGCCGCGATGCGCGGCAGATCGTGCGTCGGCCGCCGGATCCCGGACGCGTCGAAGAGCGCCGCGACCTCCGCGGCATCGAGCGCCTCACCCTCACGGTAAGTCACAAGCCCGAGCGGCTCGGGCACGGCGTCGTCGCGTTCGCTCACAGGGCTACGATAGCGCCCCGCCCTCCCGCTTCTTCGACGCCCCACGATGCGAACTCTCCTCGCTTGCTCGCTCGCCGCGCTCGCCGCGCTGTGCGCCTTCGCTCCCCCGCCGTCGCCCGCCCGCGCGCAAGAATCAGCCGGCGCCGCGGTGTCGCCCTTCACGCTCGCGCTCGACGCCGCGCAGCGTTCGCTCGACGGCGGCCAGCTGCCCAAGGCGCGCGAGTGGATCCAACGCGCGCTCGAGCGCGACGCGAAGTCGCCGCGAGCTTGGGCTCTGCGCGCGCGCTGGGCGGAAGCGGCGAAAGAGCGCGACGACCTCGTCTACTCGCTCTACACGCAGTTGCGCCTGAGCTCGGCGCAGAAGGCTCCGAAGGCAGAGCTCGACGCGCTGCGCGCGCGCCTGGTCGCGCTCGAGCCGCTGGTGAACGAGCTCCTGACGATGAATGCGCGCTTCATCGGCGCGCTCGAGCCGCTGGCCGAGCAGTACGAGAAGGACCTGCGCCCGCACTCGGCGATCGGAGTGCACAAGCTGATCCTCGCGATCGATCCGGAGTACGCGCCGAGCGTCGCCGCGATCGAGCGCATCGCCTCACAGCCCGACCCGAGCCTGGCGGACAGCGCCAAGCCCAAGGACCTGCTCGCCGACGTCTCCGAGGAGTGGATCCGCGAGTTCGACGCGCAGCACGCGAGCTGGGAGACGCGCGCCAAGCTCGAGCGCGAAAACTACACGACGTACACGAACGCGGGCTACGAAGTGCTCGTGCGCGCCGCCGAAGCGATGGAGCAGATGAACCTGTTCTACCGCGAGTTCTTCCAGTACGGCACGGAGGAGGACGGCAAGAGCGTGCCGCGCATCGACCTCAACATCTTCAAGCTGCGCGCGGAGTACTTGAAGCTCGGGATCGGGCCGCCGGTCGAGTGGTCGGGCGGCCACTTCACCGGCAATGCGGTGGAGACCTTCGTCGAAGGCTCGGGCTTCGACGGCATGACGCAGACCCTGTTCCACGAAGCCGCGCACCAGTTCGTTTCGCTCGCCACACGCGCCGTCGGTTGGCTCAACGAAGGGCTGGCCTCGTTCTTCGAGGGCTGCGCGATCCTGCCCAACGGTTCCGTGCTGATGAACCTGCCGGCGAACCACCGCCTGTTCCCGCTCGCCGACCGCATGGAGCGCGGCTGGATGAGCGGACCGAGCGACGGCATCACGCAGGGCGGTCCGGAGCCCGACAAGGCGCCGACGTTCCGCATCGTGGTCGAGAACGCCTACGAATGGGGACCGCCGTGGTACGCGCCGACGTGGGGCGTCGTGTTCTTCCTCTACAACTACCAGGACCCCATCGACGGCCGCTTCATCTACCGCAAGGCGTTTCGCGAGTACATCAACGCTTCGGGCGGACTCAGCGGCGACACGGCCATCGCGAAGTTCGAAGAGGTCGTGCTCGGCCAGCCGGCGCCGCCGATCGCGGGCGTGGAGCGCGGCGACGCGCCGGCGCCCGCGCTGCCCAAGACGATCGACGCGCTGAGCGACGTGTGGAAGGAGTGGATCCTCGCGCTGCGCGACGAGCAGCTCGGGCGCCGCAAGGTCGAGCGCCCGTACCTCGCCTGGGCGCGCGCCGCGCTGCGCGAGAAGAACGACGTGGTCGCCAAGGAGCACTTCGAGAAGGGCTTGGTCGCCACGCCGCTCGACCCGCAATTGCTCGAGGAATTCGCGGGCTTCCTGGGCGAGCGCAAGAACGCCGACCGCGCCGCCAAGCTCGCGACGACGGCGCTGCGCGTGCTCGAAGCGCGCAAGCCTGCCGACGCACGCGCGATCGATCGCGTGGAGCGCTTGCTCGCCAAGTGGGACCCCAAGCGCGGAACGATCGCCAAGAGCCGCGCGGAGCTCGCGAACGCGGCGCAGACGCTGGTCGCGAAGCTGCGCGCCGCGAACCTGCCGCTGGTCACGATGGACGTGAGCTGGCGCCTGGGCCGCGACCTGGAGGTCGACGCGCTGTTCGGCGAGTACGAGGCCGCGCTGCGCTCGAGCGGCAAATCGCTCGCGATCTGGGAGCTGGCCTACAACGAGAAGAACCTCGAAGGTTGGGACAGCGGCGGAAACACAGCGTTCCAGCCGGCCGGGCCGCTGCTCGACGCCAAGCTCGGCGAGTACGACGTGGCGCGCTTCGACTACACCTCGCTCGCGCTGATGCGCGTCACCTCGGGTGACTTTTCGCTCGAGTGCGACGTGCAGGCCAAACGCGGCGAGAGCAACTTCTGCGGCTTGGTGTTCGGCCGCAAGGACACGAACAACTTCCACGCTTTCGTGCTGTTCCCCGGCGCGCCGCGCGCCGCGGAGTCGAAGGCCGCCGACAACGCCTGGGTCGACCTCGCGAGCTTCTCGGGCGACGGCGCGACCAAGACGTGGCGCCACACGCCAGTCAAGGCGCTCACGGCCGCGGCGGGACAGTCGAGCTCCGGCGAGTGGCGCAAGCTGCGCATCGACGTGGCGGGCGCGCTGGTCGACTGCTGGGTCGACGGCGAACTCGTCGCGACGCAGGAATTCTCGAGCGCCGATGCGCTGCGCGGCGGATTCGGCTTGCTCACCGGGCCGGGCAAGGCGCGCTACAAGGAAGTGCGCTTCCTCGCGCGCGATCCGCGCGATCCCGCGGGCGCGATCGAGCGGCGGCTGCGCATGGAAGCGCTTGAAGAATCCGGCGCGTCGGCGGGCGGCAGCTTCGTCGGACGCGTGCCGCCGTTCCCACGCGTCGCGCGCTGGGCGCAGGGCTCGCGCGCGTCGTGGAGCGAGAAGGGGCCGGTTCCGCAGGTGCTCGCGCTGTGGAGCGTGCAACAGAACGAGCTGGTGCGCATTGACGCGTGGCTCTCCGACCTCGCGCAGCGGCACGCAGCGCTCGGGCTCGAGGTCGTGTCGCTGTGCTCGGCGAACGACGCACAGGCCGTCGACGAGTACTTGCGTTCGCACCGCTTCCCCGGCGCGGTGGGCGTCGACTTCCGCGAAGGCGTCGGCATGGGCGCGAGCGCGGAGGCGTACTCGATCGCGCGCTTCAACTTGCCGCGCATCCTGCTCCTCGATGTCGACGGCAAGGTCGTCTGGGAGGGCGATCCTGGCTTCAAGATCGGCGAAGCGTGGCAGACCGGCGGCGAGAGCTACCTCGACACGCCGCTCAAGGAGTTGATCGAACGGCGCAAGCTCGACGCGGCGGCGAAGTGGACCGCGTCTTGGCGCGAGGGCGGCGCACGCGACCTTGCGAACGGTGAGTTGGCGCGCGCTTGGCCGCACATCACGGCCGCGCGGGAGTTCGACGGCGCGCTGTTCCCGCTCGCGCATGATGTGCAGCGTCTGGCGACGGCGTTGGAGGCGGCCTTCGCCGAGTTGCCCAAGCTCGGCCCGCAGTTCGAGAAGGCGGGCCGCGGCCCGGCCTTCGCTGCGCTGGTGGAACTCGCGCAGAGCTCGGGCACGGCGCTCGACAAGCGCGTGCTGGCGCAGCTCAAACCTTCGCTCGAAGGAGTGTCGAGCAAGGACTGGGAGCGCGCGCTCAAGCAACTCGAGACGCTCGGCCCCAAGCTGGGCGCCGATCCGAGCGCGGCGGCGCAATTGGTGGGCAAACTCGCGGCGCTGAAGAGCGCCTTCGCGCAGGAGTTGGCGCGTGAGCTCGAAGCTGCGTCCGGCGACTCGACGCGCACCGCGGCGCTTCTCGCGCAGGCCCGGCGCGAACCCGCGCGCTGGCTCGTGCGCGAGCACTTCCGCTGGCGTTGAACGACCCTGACGACACACGCCCGCGCTCGAGTCGTGATCCGGCTCGAGCGCGGGCGTGTCGTATGGCTGGAGCGGCTACGTGCGGAAGCGTCCGACGAGCTCGAGCAGTTCGTCGGCCATGCGCGAGACCTCGTGGGCCACGCCGAGCGTATTGGTCGCGCCGCTCGAGGTTTCGCGCGCCGTGGTCGCGACCTGCGACATGTTCGCGGTGATCTGCGTGCTCGCCTTCGCCGCGTGGCCGAGCGTGTTCGTGATCTCCTTGGTCGTCGCCGTCTGCTCCTCGACCGCCGCGGCGATCGTGGTCTGCAGTCCGTCGATCTCCTTGATGATCCCGCCGATCTTGCCGATCGCGGCCACCGCGCCGCGCGAGCCGGCCTGGATGGCCTCGATCTTCGCGCCGATGTCCGTAGTGGCCTTGGCGGTTTCCTTGGCGAGCTCCTTGACCTCGTTCGCGACCACCGCGAAGCCCTTGCCCATCTCACCTGCTCGCGCCGCCTCGATCGTGGCGTTGAGCGCGAGCAGGTTGGTCTGCTGCGCGATGGTCGTGATGGTCTTGAGGATCTTGCCGATCTCCTCGCTCGAGCGGTCGAGCGCGGACACCGTGCGGTTGGTCTCGTCGGCGGTTTCGACCGCGGTGCGCGCCACCTTGGCGGCGCTGCCCGCGCTGCGCGCGATCTCGACGATGCTCTCGCTCATCGCGTCGGTGTTCTGCGACACGTTGCGCATGCTGCCTTCCACCTTGGCGGCCGCATCTGCGACGACGCCGACCTGATTGGAGGTCTGCTCCGCTTCGGAGCTCATGCGCTGGCTCACGCCGGTGAGCTGTTCGGAGGACTTGGCGAGCTTCTCGGCGTTGGTGCGGATCGAGCTCATGCTCTGGCGGAAGTCGCTCAGCAAGCGCGAGACCGACTCGCCCATGCGTCCGATCGCGTCGTCGCCCGAGACCGGGACCTGCTGCGTGAGGTCGCCGCGCGCGGCGGCGTCCACCGCGACGAGCATGCTCTGCACCTTGGCCTGCAGTTCTTGCGCCTGGCGCACTTCGCGTTCGCTCGCTTCGCGGCTGATCTGCTCCGACCGCAGGCGCTCCGAGATGATCTCCCACGAAGCGATCACGCCCTGCAGACGGCCTCGCGCATCGACGATGCCGCTGACCGAGAGGGACACGTGTTCCCCGTTGCGCTCGAAGGCGCCGCTCCAGGGCAGGTTCGAGGGGTTGCAGAAGAACGCGCGGCTGCCGCGCGGGTGTTCGTAGAAGCTCGCCAAATCGCTTCCGAGCAGCGCCTCGGCGTCGAGCCCGAGGTTCACGGCGGCGCGCTTCGCCGCCGGATTGACGTACTTGAGGCGCAGATCGGCGTCGGCGTACATCATGCAGGCGGGCGAGTGCTCGACCATCGACGCGACGCGCGCGGCCTCCGCCGACGAGGCGTCGACCCGCCGCTGCATCTCGAGCTTCTCGGTGACGATCTCGAAGGACACCAGCGTGCCCAAGCGCTTGCGCGAAGCATCGCTGATCGCGCGGAAGGCGATGTCGACCGTCTCCGATCCGATCTCCGCGCGCGTCGCGAAGGGCAAGTTCGCGTCGACGCCGAAGAACGCGGCGTTGGAGCCGGGGTGTTCGTACATGCACTCGAGCGACTTGCCTTCGCGCACGTCGAAGCCCGCGCGCCCGCTGGCCGAGAGCACCGTGAGCGCTTCGCGAGCCGCGGGGTTCAGGTAGCGCACGATCAGCGCCTCGTCCGCGTACAGCATGCAGGCGTTCGAGTTCTCGACCATGGACGCGACGCGGGCCGCCTCCTGCGCCAGCCGTTTCGACTCGGCGGCGGAACGCTCGGATTCCTGCATCGCTGCGGCGAGTTGCTCAGCGTTGGCTTCGATCGCCGCCTTTTGTTGCGCGAGCAGCTCAGCGCCTTCACGCGTCTTGCGCACGCTCACCGTCACGGCTTTCGCCATGCGCCCGAACTCGTCTTGCGAGTCGATCGCCCCAAGCTTGTCGAGGTCGCCCGACTCGAGCACGGTGACCGAGGCGTTCAAAGGCTCGACGATCAGGCGCCCCACGTACAGGCCCATCAACAACGCCCCCACACCGCACACCAGGAGCGCGGTCAGGATCGACTTCTGCGCCAGGGACGCCACCGACTCACCTCGCGCGACGCCCTCGTCGGCGTCGCCTTCCACGAGTTCGCCGAGCGCGCCGAGGCTCTCCTCGAGCCGGTCGTACACCTCCTGCAGCGCTGGCACTCCGGCGATCGCCTCGGAACGTTTGCCCTGCGCGCACAGCGCGACGAGCGCCTTCGAACCTTCCACGTACTCCGTGACGTCGGCGCGCGCGGCGTTGACCGCCTGCTGCGTCGCCGGCCGCAGCTCGAGCTCGTCGAGCGCGCCGAAGTACTTGTAGAAGTTCTGCGCAAACTCCTCCGCTTCCTGCACCGCGCCGCGGATCGCCTGTTCGTCGTTCTGCTCGCCCGCGACGATCGAGCGGTACACGACCGCGAGCATGCCGTCGTGCATCATGTCGCACAGCGTCATGTTGCGGACCGCGGGCAGTTGCTGGCGGCCGACATCGACCGCCGAAGCCGAGAGTGTGCGGGTCGACCAGAGCGAGATGCCGCCGACCAACGTGATCCCCGTGATCGCGAGCGCGACGAGGACGTTGATCTTGCGGGCGACGGACAGGTTCTTGATCCAGCTCATCGGGAAGCGTGCGAACGGTGGGAGGCCGTGGACTCGCGCCGGGGTGCGCGGACCGAATGGCATGGACGGATCGGCTCGCCGCCAGCGCGGCTTGACACTCCGCGCCTCAGGGCTGAAACACCGCCGGCCGCGCTCCCGGGAAGGGGCGCGCGGCCGGCGGTGTGAAGGTCGTGCGCTTCAGAGCCAGACGTTGACCCGCACTCCCAGCGAGGTGACCAGGTCGCGCGCCACGTCGCCGGCGAGCTTGTCGATGCCCTGCAGGTGCAGCGAAACCTCGCAGTGGTCGTTGACGATGTGCTTGTAGTAGCCCTCGAACACGAACTCGTCCTCGAGCGTCGCGTCGTGCGACGCCGCCGTTCCCGCCGCGAACGCGAACGCGTCCGTGGGCGCGCTCCACAAATCGCCGCGGAATTCGCCGCCGACCATCCACGAGGTCTCGATCGCCTGGTCGGGCCCGCCGGCGTCGACTTCGTCCGTCCAACCCAAGCGCCCGAAGGCCGTCACGTGCGCGCCGATGTCCTGGTCGATGTTCACGCCGGCGCCCGTGCGGTCGCCGTTGCCGCCGTTCTGCCACACGTACAACGCGAGCGAGCCCGGCTCGTCCTCTTGGTTCCAGAACAGCGTCGTCTGCGCGCCGCCGAACAGATTGCTGGCCGCGTTGTCCCCGCTGTTGTCCGGCCGGACCGCAACCGCGCGGAAGTCGAAGCTCGCGCTGCCGACGTAGCGCAGTGCGAGCCCGCCGCCGCGGAACGGGCCGTTGTAGGTCATCGCGTTGGTGAACGCCGCCGAGAGGAAGTTGTTGACCGAGTTGTTCGCCACGCGAACCGTGTCGATGTAGTTCGTCGCCGCGATCTTGCCCACGTCGAGCACCCAGTCGGGCGCGACGTTGCCCATCGAGATGAAGCCTTCGGCGATCAGCAGACGATCGAAGCCGTCCGGGCTCTGGTACGTCCCCGCGTTCGCGTTCCACGCCGACCAAACGTTCGCGTAGCCGGGAATCTGCCCGTCGGGCCCGTTGCCGCCGGTGCCTTCGAACTCGAGCTCCATGGTCGTCCCCTCCCACAGCTCGGCGGTCAGCACGATGTCGAGGTAACTCACGAGGTAGTCGTTGCTCACCGCATCCGCGTTGAACAACGTCTGGTAGCTGGTGGAGGTCCCGACCCACACGTTCCACGGCATGCGCGCGACGTCCTCGAGCGTTTGCGCGGCGACTTCGGCGACGCCCTCGCTCAGCGTTGGCGCGCCCGACGAGGCCGGCGGATCGCCGCCAGCGGGACCGTCGAGCGGCGCGACGACCGGGGCGGGCTTCACGGGGCGCGGTTCGAGCTCGACCACGTCGAGCAGGTTGGCCATGGCCGGCGCACTGGAGGCCGCGGCGAGCGATGCGAGGCAGACACGGAGCGAGCGATGGAACGACGACGGGGAGAAGGTCGACATGCGCCTGGTTGGGTTGGGACCGAAAACGGGGCGGGAACGGCCCGCTGTTTCGGCCCTGCACACCAGGGCCCCGAAGGCAAATTGCGATTTCCAAAGAATCTCCGCCGTGGCGGGCTCGCTACCTCCAGCCGGCGCTGCGGCTGCCCAGCTGCCGCGGGTCGAACGGAAAAACCTCCTCGAGCAGCGGCGCGCGGTCGGCGCGGCGCGAGGAACGCAGGCTGGAGAGGATGCGCTCGCGGTGCGGCGAGTCCCGCCGGACGTACGCGAGCACCCACCAGTCCGAGCCCCAGGCGTCGCCGAGCTTGTACGCCGCCGCGAACTCCGTTTGGTCGCGCAGGTACACCATCTCGCGCCAGAAGAACTCGGCCAGCCGCTCCTGGCGCCAATGTTTGAACAGCGCGGACCCACGTCCACGCAGCGACTCCTGCACGTTGTCGCTGCGCCAGTTCGAATCTTCGTCCGGCGTGCGACTGCCCGGCGCCGCGGGCGGCAGGATCGAGAGCACCACGTCCGGGTGCTCGGCCGCCAACTCGCTCCACATCTGCTCCACGCTCAGCGCTTCGCGCCCGCAATAGCGCGTGGTGTTGAGCCCGATCCAGTCGATCGCGCGCCAGCCCGAGTGGTACGGCGCCTGCCCGGCGGCCGAGAGCAGCACGCTCGCGCTTTCGCCCAGCCCCGTATCGGCGAGGTCGAGCCCCGCGCGCGCCAGCGCGTTGGCCGTGGGTGTCTCGTGCAGCCAGGCTGTGCTCGAACTGCGCGGATGGCGCAACCACACGAGCCACTGCGGATTGCTCGAGCCGGCGAGCAGCGGTGCGACGAGGCCCGCGACGAGCAGGCTCCAGCGCGCGCTAGTGAGCGAGCGCTCGCGCAGCGCGCTCCAACCGACGACGAGCGCCAGGAGCAGCGGCGCCAGCAGCGGGTATTCGTAGCGGAAGCCGCCGGCCATCTCGTGGATCACGCGGCTGTACAGCGCGAGCACGCCGAGCGCGGGTGCGAACAGGGCGAGGCCGCGTGCGACGCTCGCGCGCGGCAGTTGCAACGCCAGCGCAAGGGCGGCGAGCAGCAGCGCCAGCGGCACGACGCGCAGGAGCGTGAAGCGCAGCGTCGTGTCGAGGCCCGGCAACCAGGCGCCCGCCGAGCCGAAGATCGCGCTGTCGACCTTGACGTAGTACGCGTTGGCGTGCGGCTGGCCGAAGTAGCTCCACTGAGCCGCGCCGAGAACCACGAGCACCGCGACCACGAACGCCACGATGCGCCAGGCGCTTTGAGCGGGCGCGCGCTCGCCCGCCGCGTTCGTCCGCGGCGCCAGCCACGCGACGACGAGCGCGTAACCGAGCGCGAGCACGGCGCCTTCGGGGCGCGCGAGCACGAGCAGCGCGAGCAGCGGCGCGCCGAGCCCGAACAGCTTGCCGGCGCGCTGCGCCAGCGCCAACGCCGCCCAGCACGCGCACAACCCGTGCACGAGCGTGAAGAGCAGCGTGTCCATGCCCGTCGCCAAGTGCGTCGCGCTCTCCGGAGTCGCACCCCACAGGCCGCACACGACGAGCGCCGCGAACACGCACGCCGCGGTCGGCGCACGCGTCAGGCGCGACGCCGTCCAACCGAAGGCTGCCGCGAGCAGCAGGAACGTCGCCAGCGATAGCGCGCGTGTGGCGAGCAACGGGTCGAGCCCCGCGCGGATCGCGCCCGCTGCGTACAAGGTGTGCAGCCAGCTCGATGCGCCCCAGGTCGGCGCCGCATCGCTCGCGTTGTAGCGCAGGCCCAAGCCCTCGGCGAGGTGGCGCGCGTAGCGGAAGGTGATGAAGGCGTCGTCGGCGACATCCTGGCGCACGTCCTGCAGCACGCAGGCGAGGAACCAGGCCACGAAGCTCGCGAGCACGCCCACCGCGCCCCACGCGAAAACGCTCGAGGCGGTGCTCGAACTCGCGCGCGGCGCAACGGCTTCAGCGGACGGCGTGTTCATGAGCGTTCGGGCGCCGCGCCCGTGGGACGTACGCCGCCGCCGCGCAGCACGAGCAGGTCGATCTGCGGCGGGCAGAACAACCGGATGCGCGGCGCGAAGTTGCCTTCCATGCCCAGGCCCGGATTCACGTTGACGAGCAGCGTTCCGAACTCGTGCAGGCCGCGTGCGAAACGCCGCGGAAGGCGCGAGAGCGTCATGGGCGCGCCGTAGAACGGCACGACAAGCTGTCCGCCGTGCGTGTGTCCGCACAGCAACAGGTCGACCTGCTTGTCGAGCAGCTCCCAGGCGACGTCGGGCTCGTGCGCGAGCACCACGTTGAGCAGCCCAGGTTCTGCGCGGGGCGCGAGCGACTCGACGCTGAAGCCCTCGTGCAGCGTGCGCGTTCCGAAGATGCGCAGACGCCGCGCGTCCGGCGTCCCCGGCGGATCGAGCGCGAGTTCGAGCTCGCTGTTGGCGAGGTACACGACGTCGAGGCCGGCGAAGATGCGCTCGCGCACACGCTCCGACTCGGCGTGACCGGGCACGCACACGATCCCCAGGCGCGGACGGCGCAGCTCGCCGAGGAACTGGCGCGCGGCGGCGATGGCCGGTTCGGGGTCGCGGAACGGTCCGGCGGCGTAGTCGCCGGAAAACACGATCAACTCGGGCTCGAGCGCGTTGACGCGCCGCGCTGCTTCGCGTTCGCGCTCGCACGCGCCGACCGTCTGCAGATCCGAGATGTGCACGACGCGCAGCGGAGGCGCAGCGGCGGACCACGGCGCGAGGCGCACTTCGCGCTCGACGGTCACGAGCCGATCCGGCTCGACGAGCAGCGCCCACAGCCCGACGCCGAGTGCGGCGGCGCCTGCGCCCGCGAGCGCGGGTTGGCGCGCGCGTGAAGCACGCACGAGCGTCAGCGCCGGCAGAGCCAGGACACCGGCGTAGTAACCCACGGCCACCGAGAGGAACTGGAACGTGCTGTGCGAGTGGTCGAAGCGCCGCACGGCGAGGACCCAGGCGAACAGCGGCACGGCCAGCGCCACGTAGCTCGCGATCAGCCGCCGCCACGGATGCTCGCGCAACGCGCCGACGCGCCCGAGCCCGAACTCGAGCGCCACGGCGCCGCCCGCGCTGAGTGCGGCGAGCAGGAGATGGAGCTGGAGGTAGGGCGTCATGAGGGGAACGCGGGACGTCCGTATCTATCGGAACCCGACGCGGCGGCGGAGCAGCCTCGCGCCGCGCAACGCCGTCGCGCGCCCGCACAAGGGCTGAGCGGCGCACCTGTGCGTGGGGGCTGAGCGTAGTCGGTTGGGCGTGGCCTGCTCGTGAACCGTGGAGCGGAAAACGTCGGAGCGCCTGTCCAGCGAGGCTCGTCGTCGTGCGCCGCTCGAAGCGACCTTTGCGGCCGCGGCACGCAGCAGACCGCGCAGGAACGCTGGATCCGGCGCTGGCCGCAGCGGGTTTGTGGGAGCAGGTCCGGCAATGCGCTGCGACCCGCCCATCGCAAGGACGGACGGAGCAGGAAGAAACGTCCGCCGCGCGCGGGCGTGACCCGAAACCTGGCGGCCCGCGGCTCGAGCGAGCGCAATGCGAGGCGCTGGTGCGGGCGAAGTGCCCGCGAACCTCCGAATCTGCGCCCCACGCGCTCGTGGGGCGCTGAAACCGGCGGCCACCGCGCGGCGACGTGACCTGGGACGTGGCGGTCCGCGGCTCGAGCGAGTGCATTGCGACGCGCTGGTGCGGGCGAAGTGCCCGCGAACCTCCGAATCTGAGCCCCACGCGCTGGTGGGGTGCTGAAACCGGCGGCCAGCGAGCGGCGACGTGACCTGATTCGTGGCGGCCCGCGGCTCGAGCGAGCGCAATGCGAGTCGCTGGTGCGGGCGAGATGCCCGCGAACCTCCGAATCGGCGCCCCACGCGCTGGCGATGGTCCGGAAACCAACGTCGACGATGCGCTTTGTGGTCTCCTCGGAGCTCCGTGCGGCGCCGCGCCCTCCACCGCGGTCCGCGCGGCCGGGGCGAGGCCCGTCGAAGGCGGCATCCGAGAGGCGCGAGTTGCGCTCGCCGCGCAGCGCCACGGCGCGCCCCGCGGTCCGCCCGGTTCGGAATCGCGCATGCGCCTGCTAGGTTGCGGCGCATCCGACGCTTCCAGCGCGCGCGGCAGCCCTCGCCCGGGGCGCGCGCAAGGCTGCGGTCGCGTCACGACGATGAAGCCCCCCGCCCCGTGCGGCGCCCCACGATGTCCGACGCGACCCCGATCGACCCCGACGCAGACTCGGCGCAGCGCGAGCCGCAGACCGAACCGCTGCCCGCGCCCAAGCTCGTCGCACCGGCGGCTGCGCGCGTCGAACCGCTCGGCGGCTCGCTCGCCCGCGCCGCGCTGCTCGGCGCCCTCGGCGGCGCGTTCGTCGGTCTGCTCGAGAGCGCCAAGATCCTCGCCCTGCACGACGCGCGCTACGTGCAGTGGGCGGCGAAGCTCATCACGCTCCAAGGCGTCGGACTCGCGCTCGCCGGCGCGCTGCTCGGCGCGACCTGCGTGCTGTTCGCGCGCGCCCTGGCGGGCCGCCCGCAGCACCGCGCCGCGCCGCCGTCCGCCTGCGCCGGACTGGGCGCGATCGCCGCCGTCGCAGCGTTCGCGTTCGCCGGCCAGAGCCCGACGCTCGCGCTCCCCATCGCCCTCGCCGCGACCGCACTCGCGCTCGCACTGCGCGAACTGCTGGCCTGGAAGCCGTTCTTCACGCACGCCTCGACTTGGTGGGCGCTGCTCGGCCTCGCCGCCGCGCTCGACGTGTTCGTGCTCGCGCGCGAGCTCGTCGACGGCGCGTTGCAATGGACGGCCTACGGGCTCGCGCTCGGCGGCGCGCTCGTCGCCGCACGCGCCTTCCTGGGCAAGCACGCGCCGCACGCCGCGTTGCTCGGGCTGCTCGCGCTGCTGGTGCTGACAGCGCTCGCGCGCCCCGAGCGCCGCGTGCCGGAAGACAGCGGCGCGGGGCGCACCGACGTGCTGCTCGTGAGCATCGACACGCTGCGCGCCGACCATCTGGGCTGCTACGGCGCGGAAACGGCGCGCACGCCGACGATCGACGCGCTCGCCGCCGAGGGCGTGCTGTTCGAAGACGCGACCTCCCAGGCCAACACGACCGGGCCGTCGCACACGACGATGCTCACCGGGCTGTATCCGGCCGAACACGGGGCGCTCTCGAACGGCGTGAAGCTCTCGCACCGCGTGAAGACGCTCGCCGACGCCCTGGCGCGCACGCACTCGACCGCGGCGTTCGTGTCGGGCTTCACGCTGGCCGACGAGCTGTGCGGACTCGCGCCGCGGTTCGACTGGTACGACGACCAGATGGGCGCGTGGAGCTGGCTGCCGCGCATCGTCGAGCGCTCGCAGCTGGGGCGCTTGCTGGTGCGCATCGCGCGCGGGCGCGGGGTCGACCTCGCTCCGCCGGATCGGCCCGCGGGCGCGACGGTCGACGCGGCGCTCGACTGGCTCGGCTCGCGCGGCGACGAGCCGCTGTTCACGTTCGTGCACCTGTACGACCCGCACGTGCCCTACTCGCCGCCCGAGGAGTTCGCGCGCCTGCACGGCGAGCCGCGCGAGGGCGAATTCGACTGGTACGCGCTGAGCACGGCGCAGCGTCAGAAGCTGGTCGACGATCCGGCGGCCGTGGCGCATATGCGCGCGCTGTACGCCGGAGAGATTTCGTACGCCGACGCGCAGCTCGCGCGCTTGATCGAGGGGCTCAAACGTTCGGGCCGCTGGGAGAAGACGCTGGTGGTGCTCACCAGCGACCACGGCGAGGGGCTCGGCTCGCACGGCTACTGGTTCGACCACGGGACGTTCCTCTACGACGAGGAGCTGCACGTCCCGCTGATCGTGCGCTTCCCGAACGCGCAGCACGCCGGGACGCGCGTGAAGAGCCAGGTGCGCCTGCTCGACATCGCCCCCACCGTGCTCGACCACCTCGGGTTGCGCGAGACGCTGAAGATGACGGGCGAGAGCCTGCTCAACGCGACGGCGGGCGCGCCCGATCCGGCCGAGCGCGCGTCCTACGCGCTGTCCGACATCGGCGGCAGCGTCTCGGGCTTCGAGGTCGGCGGCCGGCGCATGTCGCTGCGGGCGCGCGGGCACAAGCTCATCTGGAGCTCGGCGCACTGGCTCGACACGCTGCGCGTGCCCGAGCGCGACGAGTTCTACACGCTCGGCCGCGACCCGGGCGAGCTCGACGACCTGCGCCGCGAGAACGGGCGGCCCGCGCATCCGTTCGAAGACCTCGCGCGCCAGCTCGAGGCGTGGCGAACCGCGACCTCGAGCGCGCGCAACGAGCAGGAGCTCGAGCCCGACGCGCTCGAGCAGCTGCGCAAGCTCGGTTACCTCTGACGAACGGCGGCGGTTGTACGGCGCCAGAGCAATTTGTCTCA
>JAEUHY010000052.1 GCA_016795325.1 Planctomycetota bacterium | reverse complement strand
ATCACGCCCGCGCTGCTCGCTGAGTACCTGGCCGATGACGACGTGCGCCGCAGCGGCCGAGGCGGGCTGCGCTCGACCTCGACGGTCAACGCCGTGCGCACCTCGCTGCGCGTGGTCTTCGGCTGGTTGCACGACGCCGGCTACACGCGCATCAACCCCGCGCGCCTGATTCGCCGCGCGATCTGCTCGCCGCCGCCGCCGCGCGCGCTCAGCGACGCCCAAGTGGACGCGCTCTTGAACCTGCTCGACGCCGGGCGTGGCGAGGCCGCACGACGCGACCGACTGCTCGTGCGCCTGTTGCTCGCGACCGGCATGCGCCTGGGATCCGCGCTGGCGCTCGACGTCGAAGACCTCGACCTCGCAACGGGCGCGGTCACCTTGCGGCGCGTCAAGCGCGACCGCGTCGAGCGCGTCTTCCTCGGCCGCGAGATCCGCGAGGAGCTGAGCCGCCAGCGCCTCACGCGCGGTCCGCTGTTCCGCGGGCCTCAGGGCGAGCGCCTCGTCGACCGTCACGCGCGCCGGCGCATCTGCGACCTGCTCGACCGCATCGGCGCGCACGACGCCACGGTGCATTCGCTGCGGCACACGTTCGCGACGCGTCTGTTGCGCGCGACGGGGGACCTGTTCCTCGTGAAGCGCGCGCTGCTGCACCGATCCATCGCGTCCACCGCGGTGTACCTCGACGTGAGCGACGAGCGGCTGCGCGCGGCCATGGACGGTGCCGGATGATCGCCCTGCGGTTGGGACGCGCGTTCGGCCCTGGCAAACTCGACAAGGTCCAGCGCGGCAACGGGCCGGGGCAGTGGGTGCTGACGTACACCGACGGTCGCGGCAAGCGGCGGCGCATCGCGCTGAGCACGGACAAGCAGGTGGCCGAACGAAGGCGCACCGAGCTGATTCGCCAGCGCGACCTCGAGCTCGCGGGCCTCGGTTCGGTCGAGGGCCAGTCGACGCCGCTCGCGGACCTGCGCGTTCAGTACCTCGCCGACTTGGCGCTGCGCGTGGGGGCCAAGCAGCTTCGATCGCGCACGGACTCGCTCGCCCGCGTGCTGGCGGCGCTCGAAGCGACGCGCGTGCGGGACCTGCGCGTGGTCGACGTGCAGCGCTACCAACGCGAGCGGCTGGCCCAGGGCGTGGCGCACCGCACGGTCAACGTCGACACGGGCGCGCTCGCCTCGATGCTGAACTGGGCGGTGGGGGCGCAGCTCATCGCCGAGAACCCGGTGCGCAGCTTGAAGCCGCTGCCCACGAGCGAGCGCCATCAGCGCAGGGTGCGACGCGCTCTGTCCGAGGACGAGGTCGAGCGCTTCCTCGCCGCCGCCGCCGAGGACGACGCCGAGTGCGCCGCGCGCCTCTCCGCATCGCGCACGATCGAGCTGCACGGCCGCGGGATCGGGTACGCCACGAAGCCCCGCCCCGAGCGCGTCCCGCAGGCCCCGCTTTGGCGCGCGCTGCTCACGACCGCGGCGCGTTGGGGCGAGTTGACGCGTGTGACGTGGCTCGACCTCGACGCCGACCAACGAGCGCTCACGCTGCGGGCCGCGACGACCAAGTCAGGGCGGGCGCGCATGATCCCGCTGCCGCAGTCGCTGGTCGACGAGCTGCTGGCCCTTCGCGCCATCCACCAGCGCGTGCGGACGCGGCTCGCGCAGCCTTCGGACCGGGTGTTCCTGTCACCGGACGGCGCGGACTGGGCCGACTACACGACGAACGGACGCCGCCTGCTGCGCCGCGTGCTGGACCGGGCTGGTATCGCGCGCCGCGACGCACTGGGGCGGGTCGTCGACATCCACGCGCTCAGGCACACCGGTGCGACGCGAATGGCGCGGTGTGGAGTGCCGCTGGTCGTTGCGCAGCGGGTGCTCGGGCATGCGTCGCCGGAGATGACCGCGAAGGTGTACACGCACTTGGAGGTCGAGGATCTGCGCGTCGCTGTCGAGGGCGTGAGCAAACTGAGGCGGGGGCGTGAGGTGGTCGGGTAGGGCGTGCGCAAGGGGGGCAATCGGCGTAGGGTCGACGGGCGCGCGCTTCGGCGCACGGCGGCGTCGCGTTCGCGAGCAACGGCGCAAAACACACTGTCGTTAGGCAATGGTTCCGGGAGCGATCTGGCGCGGCTATCCAATGCGTCGGCGTGCTAGGCCGACCTGCTCAGTTCCAGCAGAGCCGTGTTCCAGGCGTCCATCGCCTGGTCCAGTAGCTCGAGTGCGTCGCCGAGCAACTCGCCGGAAGAAGTGACCACGGGAACTTCGAACTCCACGAGTGACGGGTTCCCGATGTCGATCACGATCTCGCTGTCCAAGACGAGCAAGGCACGGAGAGCCACTTGTGGAATCGTGGCCCTACCGGGCTCAAATCGGGGATCGTCGGTGGTCCAGGCTTGATCTTGATTCGGAGCCTTCCCGTGTTTCTCGCGATTCGCGAGATCGGCGCAGATCATTAGCGCACGCGAACCCTTGACGATTGCCTTCCACCATGACTCGGGGCGGCCGTTTAGTCTCGCCTCCTCGCGCACGTAGTCCTTCAGACTCCAGATCCAAACACACCACGTGGCTACATCGTGATCGAGCGTCGAGAGGTCTCGAATGTTCTTGATCTCGTACTGCTGCGGTCGACCGTCCGAGAGCGTGGTGGCCCACTTGCACCCTGTACCAGGCTTGGTCTTCGCAAGTTCCGCGAAGCGCGCAATGCGGTCGACCAACTTGTTGATCCCTTCCTTTCGCATGCAGCTACGCCGGTTCAGGTTCTCGGATCATCAGCGGTGCGGATCGCCGTCAGTTCCATGTCGTAGCGAAACCCAGCGTCGACCCCGACTGTGCGCGCCGACGCGAGGCGCGGCTGGGCGTGGACGGTGACGGCGAACTCGGCGGGGTGCTGGACCGCATCTGGGAGATGGTATCCCGAAACGCGCGATCGCCCGCCCGTTCGCTAGGAGGACCGGATCCACCCGAACTGGTGTGGACTGAATGGCCGAGCCTTGACATTTGAGGGTGCCGCGCAGCCCCTTCCCACGCCGCCACGATCAAGCACAACCCAAGCACGCCGCGCCTTCCAATCGCGCACAGAACGAGCCCTGATGCCCCCGTCGCCGCACCAACCCGCGGCGCACGGAACCAACGAGATGACGACGATCGGGACGGGGCCGTTCACGGCCGACATCGGGGACGGGATCGAGACCTTCGAGACGCTCGCGGACGTTCAGCGCGCGATGCGCCAGCGGGTCAGCGGGATCCGCTCCAGCTCGGAGTGGTACCGGCAGATGCGCTCCCGGCACGGGGCGAAGGTCCGCGACGCCGCGGGGAAGGTGATCGCGAACGTGTCGTACACCGGGAGGTTGTGGCGGACGAGTGGGGCGAGGGAGGACATTGGGTTGGGGTAGGGCGCGCGTGAATCCCTACGGCTGTACGTCGTGCGACCCCACGACCGACCTCGCGATAGCCTTCGCATCCACCTCCTGGACTAGCGCGGCGATCGCTGTCCTTGCCGTGGTGAC
>JAEUHY010000045.1 GCA_016795325.1 Planctomycetota bacterium | reverse complement strand
TCACGCCTCCGGCGCGCGTTGCGCGCCGGAGGCGTGAGACAAATTGCTCTGGCACCGTACAACCAACCAGGTTCTGTCAGGCTGCTGCCACAAGGCTGTCAGGAGCCCCTCCGCAGGATCGCGCAGCGCGCTCGCGAACGTCTCGCCGGCGCTGACCCATCCTCCGAGGAGCACCGTCCATGACCAGCACGACTTCCAAGCCCCAAACCACCTCCGCCCTCTCGCCCAGCGAAGCCTCCGCGTGGTTCGAGATCCCCGTGCGCGACTTCGCGCGCGCGCGGCGCTTCTACGAGGCCATGCTCGGCGTCACCTTGCGCGAAGAGCGCATGGGGCCGTCGCACATGGGCATCTTTCCGTGCCAGACGCCGGTGGCCGGCGGCTGCATCTGCGCCATGGACGGCTACGCGCCGTCGCAGACCGGCACGGTCGTGTACCTGACGACGCTGGGCGACCTGCAGCAGCAACTTGACCGCGTGAGCGGTCTGGGCGGCGGCGTGCTGCTGCCCAAGACGGCGCTGCCCGAGGGCATGGGCTTCTACGCGCAGATCCGCGACAGCGAAGGCAACCGCGTGGGCCTGTACTCGAAGGTTTGAGCGATGCGTCGCGCCGATCGCCTGTTCCAGATCATCGAACGTCTGCGCGGCCGCGCGTCGGTGACGGCGCGCGAGCTCGCGCAGCAGCTCGAGGTCTCCGAACGCACGATCTACCGCGACGTGCAGGACCTGATGGCGAGCGGCGTGCCGATCGAAGGCGCGGCCGGCGTGGGCTACGCGCTGCGCCGCGGCTTCGATCTGCCGCCGATCCTGTTCGACGCCGACGAGCTCGAGGCGCTCGTCGTGAGCGCGCGGCTCGTGCAGGCGTTGGGTGGCGCGACGCTGGGCGACGCCGCGCAGCGCGCGCTGCACAAGATCGAAGCCGTGTTGCCGCCCGCGCGCCGGCGCGAGCTCGCCGAGCCGCGCCTGTACGCGCCGCCCGAGGCCGTCAACCCGCGCACGACGGCGCAGCTCGACCTCGTGCGCCGCGCGATCGCGAGCCGGCGCATCGTGCGGCTGGAGTACGCGCGCGAGGACGGCGAACGCTCCCAACGCGAGATCCGGCCGCTTGCGATCGTCTACTGGCCGCCGAACTGGCTCCTCAGCGCCTGGTGCGAGTTGCGCGGCGATTTCCGCACCTTCCGCACCGACCGCATCCACGCCGCCGAGCTCACCTCGCGCACCTTCCACGACGAGCCGGGCAAGACCTTCGACGATCTCTTGCGCAGCCTGCCGGACTGCCGCGGCTGATCGTACGGTGCCAGAGCAATTTGTCTCACGCCTCCGGCGCGCGTTGCGCGCCGGAGGCGTGAGACAAATTGCTCTGGCACCGTACGATCATCACGGGCACAGCACGACGCTCAGCGCGTTCGAAAGCGCCGTCGTCTTCGCGCTCGGCGGGTCGCGGAACCAGGCCTGCAGGTAGACGACGTCGCCCGCCGCGAACGGCGCGCCCAACGTGCTCGGCGTCGCGGCGACGTAGGCGTTCCAGTTGACCGAAAGCTGGCCGTTGCACGCCCCCGCCGCGCCGCCGGAGCCCTGGCTCGGCAGGCGCTGCGTCGGAGACTTCACGCACAGGAAGCTGCTCGTCCCCCACGCCGCGATCGTCGGTCCGCTCAGGCCGTAGAAGAAGAGGCCCTGCTTCTGCCCCTCGACGTTCGCCGCGGTGATCTGGAACGCGCCGGCGCCGGCGGCGCTGGGAACGCCGCTCGCCGAGAGCGTCGCCACGCAGCCGTTCGTCGTCGTTCCCGCCGTGCAGTACGGCGTCACGACGCCGCACCCAAGACGCGCGATCCAGCCCTCGGTGAAGCCAGAAGGATTCACGCCCCAGCCGACGATGACGTCGCCGTTGGGCGTGATCGCCGTCGCGTCGCGCAACGTCCAACCCGCGAGCGACAGTCCGTACTCGGCTTCGAGCACCTGCTTGAGGTCGCGCATGCCGTGCTGCGCGTCCCAGATGAACGCAACCAGGGCCGACGCACTGTTCTGGGCCGTTCCCACGACGATCGAGCCGCCGCGGTTGGTGCTGCGCGCGGCGCCGCGGTGCACGGCGCCGGGCAGCGCGCCCAGCGAATGCACGGCGCCGCCCGCCCAACGGCAAGCCTCGCCCTGGAGGTAGTTCGGCGACGCCGACGAAGTGCTGACGCCGACTTGCACGCTGCCGTCGCCTGAGACGGCGAGGCACTGGCTGTACGCCGGCCCTGTTCCGCCGGACAAAGGCGGCAGCAACGCGAGCGTCGTGCCGTTCCAGCGGCAGGCTTGGTAGTTCAGGCCGCCCAGGCGCACGCGTCCGCCGATCACGCTGCCGTCCTCGCTCGGCTGCGGAGTGCACGCGGCGTCCAATTGGCCGCCCACCTCGGTGTAAGTCAGCGCCGTCGACACTCCGTTGACGATGCGGTGCCCGCTGATGCCCGAGTAACCCGTGATCAGGCCGTTCGTGTTGTAGCCGCACAACGTCAGGCCGTCGGCGGAGATCCCGCGGCACTCGGAATAGCCGCCCAATCCGGGCAGCGCCGGCAGTTGCACGAGCGTAGTTCCGTTCCAGCGCACGCCGCGCTGCGTCGTCCCGTCGCGCGCCGTGCCGACGATGATCGAGCCATCGCTGTTGCAGCCGATGGCCGAGCTCTCGAACGGGCCGCCGCTGAGGTCGCCCAGGCCCGTGAGCACCCCGTTCCGCCAGCGGAATGCTTCGAAGCCGCCGGAGACGTTGCTGCGGCCGACGACAGTGCTGCCGTCGGCGCTCACGCCGAGGGCCTGGCTCTCGAAGCTGCCGCCCGGCAGGTCCCCGAGGCCCTGAAACGTCTGCGCGGAGGCCGCGGACGCGCTCAGCACGATTCCGAGCGCGGAAAACAGGGCACGACGGGGATGGCGATGTTGCGACACGCTGAGGGACTCCGGATGGGACGAGGGAAGTACCCCAACCCCATCCGCGTTCCGCGCGGTGCGTTACGACCCTTTCGATCCAGCGCAGAGAGCGCCGGCCTCGCATGAGCGGATCAGCGCGCGGACGGCGCCGGGCCCGATCGCGCCGCATCCGCGCTTTTCTCGAACCGCGTTCCAGATGCGTGGCATCCTGGTCGGCGGCGCTCCGCTTCGGAGCGCGACCCGGCCGTTCCCGACGAAAGCGCCCGCTCGACATGAAGTTCGCCGCACTTGCCGCGTGTCTGCTGACGGGCCTCGCCCGAGCTCAATCGACCTGGTACGTCGACGTGTCCGCCGTGGCGCCGGGCGTCGGCACGTCGGCGAGT
The DNA here is from genome assembly GCA_016795325.1 of Planctomycetota bacterium. Classification (GTDB taxonomy): domain Bacteria; phylum Planctomycetota; class UBA1135; order UBA1135; genus WYBT01. Next base: position 313,208 of record JAEUHY010000045.1, on the reverse strand, counting down.
CCGTACACGAGCATTCAGGCCGCGATCAGCCAGTCGAGCACCGCGCACGGCGACACGCTCGTCGTCGCCCCGGGCCTCTACGAGGAGCGCTTGCTCGTGAACAAGCGCATCAAGATCGTCAGCTCCGGCGGTCCGTTGGTGACGACGCTGCGGCCGACCGTGTCGGGGAGCACCGTTCGACTCAACGGGACAATCGACCAGTTCTCCGCGACGGTCCTGGAGGGCTTCACGGTCCTCAAGCGCGTCGGCGACTCCGCGCCGGGAGTCGAAGGCACGAGCGGCACGCTGCGGCGCTGCATCGTGCTCGGCAACGGCCTGGGCATCGGCGCGCTGACCAACTACGACCTCGCGGTCGAGAACTGCCTCATCACCGGCCACGGGATCGGGATGTTCAGCACGTACGTCAACTTCATCTACGGCCGCAACAACATCGTCGTCGGCAACAGCACCTACGACGTGGACGTTTCGAACGCGGACTTCAGCCAGTACTCGTGCTACGGAACCGGGTTCTTCTCGAGCACGCCGGGCCTGGTGACCGCCGACCCGGCGCTGCGCGATCCGTCGGGGCACGATTTCCACCTGCTCGCCACCTCGCCCTGCATCGACACCGGCGCTCCGACGTCCCCGCTCGATCCCGACGGCTCGCGGGCCGACATGGGCCCGCTCGTGTTCGATGCGAGCTACGCGCCGTTCAGCACGTACTGCACGGCCAAGACCAACTCGCAGGGCTGCGTGCCGGCGATCGGCGCGAGCGGCACGGCGAGCTTCTCGTCGAACCAAGCCTTCGATATCACGTGCACAAACGAGCTCAACAACAAGCTGGGCCTGCTGTTCTACGGTACGGGCGCGCACATCACGACGTACCAGGGCGGCTGGCTGTGCGTGAAGGCGCCGACGCAGCGCACGGCGGTGATCGACTCGGGCGGCAACGTGGGTCCGGACGACTGCTCGGGCGTCTACGCGTTCGATTTCAACGCGCTGATCCGCAGCGGTCTCGACGAGCGCCTCGTGCCCGGCGTGACCGTCTACGCGCAATTCTGGTCGCGTGATCCGGGCGCGAGCGCCACGACCAACCGCAGCGACGCGCTCCGCTTCACGCTCGCTCCCTAGCAGTCTGCCAGCCGCTAGTTCGGGGCGAGCGTCAGCCCGAGACCCTCGAAGATGCGCGTCACGTCGGGCTCGACCGACTGCGTGGTGAGCCACGTCTCGAAGCCGTTCGGGTTGGTCACGTGCGGGTCGTAGACGTAGATCTGCATGCACTCGTAGCAGATCACCAGGTCGAGCGTGTGACCGTCGCGCACGACGCGCACGCCATGGCGAGGGTTGAAGCACAGCGCAGCCGAGCCGTCGTTCTCAGCGACGCCGCGCGAGATCAACCGAGCGAGTTGGGTCGCGAGCGCCGGGTCGGTCAGTGCGGCTTCGCCGAGCACTTCATAGCCGTGGAACTCGCGTGTTCGGTCGCCCGCGGGCGCGAGTCGCGCCGGCTCGGGACGAAGCGCGTAGAGCTCGACGCGCGCCGCGCCATCGAGCGGGTTCAAGCGCTCGAGGACGTCGCCGGACGCCGTCGGCAAGCTGCAAGCGACCAGGAAAGAGGCGAGGACGGACGCAGTGACGCTCTGGAACACGTTCATGGGGCGAGGGGTCTCCGTAGCGCGCGAGTCTTGACCGTCTCGCCGATGAAGTCCATCGCGCGCCGCAGCTCGTCGTAGTCCTCGTGCGCGAGCCGGAACCAGGTGTTGCACAGCCAGCCGCGGTCGAGGCCCTTCGTCAGCGCGCCTGCCGGCGGCAGCTCGTGTTCGTAGATCCACGCGCGGTAACGCTCGAAGACCTCTTTCACCCCGCTGTGGCCTTCGATGCGACCGTCGCGGTCGGGCCGGATCTGGATCGAACCCACGGCGCGCCGGCGCGATAGCTTCGACTCGGCCGGCCGCCCGAGGATCGCGCGCGCCCACTCGAGGTACACGTCGAAGTCGTTGCCGACGCCGTACATATCCCAGATCTTCTCGCCCGCCGGCCGCGCGCCGATCTCAGAGAATTTGAGCCCCTTGGGCCCGAAGAACCACTCCATGTGCGTCGCGCACGAGCGCAGTCCGAGCGCGTCGGTCACGCGCCGTCCCACGTCGCGCAGCTCGCGGTAGCTGCCCTCTTCGATGCGGTTGGTGACGGCGATCTGCGGCGAGATCCAGCGCGTGCGGTTCGCCTCGAGGCAACCGGGAAAGTAGTGCGCGGCGAAGTCGAAACGTTGCCCCTCGGGTCCGATCAGCGAGTCGTAGAAGCCCTCGTGGCCTTCGATGAACTCCTCGACCGCGACGCGCCGGCCTTGCGCGAATTCGAGCTTGGGCAGCAGCGCCTCGAGCGCCTTCGCGTCGTCGACGCGGTGCGCGCCGAGCGCGTTGAAGCCGTCGATCGGCTTGACGATTAGCGGATAGCCCTCGCGCTCGGCGAAAGCGCGCAGTTCGCTCGCGCTCCCGGCCGCAGCGGACTGCGCACACGGAACGCCGGCTTCGCGCAGCACCGCCTTCATCTCGACCTTGTCGCGGCACAGACGCGCCGTGCGCGTCGAGATGCCCGGCAGGCCGAACAGCTCGCGCAGACGCGCCGCCGGCTCGACCAGCGGCTCGTCGATGGTCTCGATCAGCGTGAACTTCGCCTCCGCGTTGAGTTCGCGCGCGACACGCTCCAGCTCGCCCGTGTTGAGGATGTCCGGGCAGGCTCGATAGCCGTCGAGCAGCGGCTTGAGACCAGGCGCCAGCTTGTCCTGCGGCGCCGGGCCGATGCCCCACACCGCGGCGCCGAGGTCCTTCAACCCACGGACGAAGCCGTGGTTGTAAACGTGCGTCGCGGGGGCCAGGAACAGAACGCTGGGGCGGCTCATCGGGGACCGCGCAGCATACGCAAGACTGCGCAGACGGGCGCGGCCTTGCGAGAGCTCGCGAAGCCGGGTTTGCTTGGGACCTCGCGTTCGACGCGGCGCGCTTGAACGGAAAGATCACGGCTCCGGCGATCGGTTTGATGACTCTGGGTTGCGCCGGAGCGCTGGCGTCGTTGCTGGGAGTTCTGTTCGCAGTGCTCGGACCGGAGCTGCTCGAGCCGCTGTTCGCAGCGCTGGAAAAGGCGCTGCGCGACGCGCTCCCAGAGAAGCTGAGCGAGTTTCAGCGCGTCGGTTCCGACGGCCCCTCGCGCATGGCGGCCGGGCTCTCGGGAAGCCTGTTCCTCGCGCTGAACCTGTTCATCGCCTGGGCCGGCTACCGCATGCTCGGGCGCCAGTCGTGGACCGCCGCCGTGGTCGCCAGCGTGCTCGCGATGCTGACCTGCTTCGCGCAGTGCTCGTGCTGCCCGATCGGCCTGGCGGTGGGCTTGTGGGCGCTGGCCGTCCTGCTCAGCGCGGACGTGAAACAGGCCTTCGACTCGGGCGCACAGCCCTGACCCGCGCGGTTTCCGCCCTTGTGCGGAGCGCGCGAATCGGGTTTGCTCCGCGCCAACTCGCGCATAGGAGGCGCCGCAATGGAAGGCAAAGTCGCAGGTCCGGCAATCGGACTCATCGTGGTCGGAGCGTTGGGAGCGTTGATGAGTCTGTTCAACCTCTTCGCAGGCGGTTTCGATCCCGCCATGCTCGAGGGCATGGACATACCGCAGGAACAGCGCGAGCTCGTGGAGAAGTTCGCCTCGACGATCCAGGGCGCTGGCTCGGCCTTCAACATCATCGGACTGGGCCTGGACATCTTCATCATCTGGGCCGGCGTGCGGATGATGAAGCTGCACTCGTGGACCGCCGCGGTGGTGGCTTCCGCGCTGATGATGGTCCCGTGCTTCACGGGCTGCTGCTGCTTGATCGGCGTCCCGCTCGGCATCTGGTCACTGATCGTGCTGTTCAACAAGGACGTCAAGCAGGCCTTCGAAGCCAAGGCTGCCGCCTGAACTTGCGGAGGGCGTGGACGCCGACCCTTCGATCGCGCAAGCACGCCGCCGGGTCATGAAGCCAGCCCACGGGCTGTTGCTGATCTCGGCGGTGAGCACGGCTTACAACCTGTGGGGCTTGTTCGGCGGCGGCATCGCCACTGAAAGGCTCGACGCGCCCGTACCCAACCTCCTCGCGCCGCACTCGCCGCTCGAGTCCCTCCGTCCATGGGTGGTCGCGTTGAGCACCGCGGGACTGTGTGCCTCGGTGTTTTCGTTTTGGGCCGGCCTGCGCATGCGCGCGCTGCGCTCGTGGCGCGCCGCGGTGTGCGCCAACGTGCTGATGATGCTGCCACTCTTCAGCGGCTGCCTGTGCCTTTGGGGCCTGCCGTTCGGCGTGGTGGGACTCGTGGTGCTGCTCCGGAGCGATGTGAAGCGGGCCTTCGAGGCCAACGCGCGCGCGTGAGCGGCGGTCCACGGCGCCGGCCGAGATCGACGGATCGCCGCACAGGCGCGGGCGCTGCGCCGCGTTCTTGTCGTGAGAACATGCCCCACGTGGCGCAACAGCCACCTGCGCGGGCGCGCTCACAAGCCTAGGTTGGCGCACCATGACGGCCGTCCACAGCTTCGAGACTTTGCGCGCCGCGCTGCGCCCTGAGCGCGCCGCCCTGATCGACCACACGCTCTACGCGCAGCTCTCCGGCCTGCGCGAGGTGCGCACCTTCATGGAGCACCACGTCTTCGCCGTGTGGGACTTCATGTCGCTCTTGAAGGGCCTGCAGCGCGCACTGACCTGCGTCGACGTGCCCTGGGTTCCGCGCGGCGACAGCACGGCGCGCCGCCTGATCAACGAGATCGTGGTCGGCGAAGAATCGGACGACGCGCCCGGCGGCGGCTACATCAGCCACTTCGAGCTGTACCTCGCCGCGATGCGCCAAACCGGCGCGCGCACGGAGACGGTCGAGCGCTTCGTCGAGCACCTGCGCGACGGGTCGAGCGTGTCCAAGTCGCTGGTCCAAGCGCGCGCGCCGCGCGGCTCGGCGCAGTTCGTCGAGTCGACCTTCGCAACGCTCTCCACGGGCTCGCTGCCGCGCATCGCCGCCGCCTTCACGCTCGGCCGCGAGGAGATCATCCCCGACATGTTCCTGCGCGTCGTGCGCGACCTCGCCACGCAGGACGGCCAGCCGCTCACGCTGCTCGTCGACTACCTCGAGCGCCACATCCACCTCGACGGCGAGCGCCACGGCCCGATGGCGGCGCGCATGCTCGAATCGATCTGCGGCGCCGATCCCGCCGCGTGGCAAGCGGCGCTCGAGAGCGCGCGCATTTCGCTTTTGGCTCGCCGCGCCTTGTGGGATTCGATCCAGAGCGCGCTGCCGACGCCGCAGCCGGTCTGATCGCTAGCGCGCGAACAGCGGCAGGATCGTCGGCTCGAGCTTGCGGTACAGCTGCGCCGTCGCGCGCACGTCGCGCAGGCAGTACTCGCCGATGTCCTCGATCTTGCCCTCGCGGTACGCGCGGCCGACCTGGCTGCCGTCGATCGAGCCCTTGGGGCTCTCGATGTCGAAGCGCCGGCACCAGTAGTCGAGCTTGTAGTGCTCGCGCGTCGCGCCCTGGAACGTGAGCACGTCGGCGAGGTCGCAGTGGTCGTTCACCGCGTAGCGGTTGGGCACCATTTGCCGCGACGGCCGAATGCCGAGCTGCGCCGAGCGGATCGAGAGGATCGGGCCGTCGTAGCCACGGCCGTTGAACGAGACGAGCTGCGGCTTGGGCTTGCCGGCCGGCGCGACCGTGTCCCAAAAGCGCGTGAGCAGCGCGCGTTCGTCGCCGCGGAAGATCTTCGAGCCCGGCACCTTCTCCCAGGCGTGCTCCTCTTCGCTTTCGCCTTCGAGCAGCAGCATGCCGCGGTCGAGCTCGCCGCCCTTGGAGTCCTTGCCGGCCAGCCACATGCCGATGGCGATCACCTTGCCCAGGCCGGGCACGAGCGCCGTGCGCTCGGGAACCGCATCACGCTCCTCGGGGCTGCGCGCGCGCGACAGCAGGTAGCCGCGCGTGATTTCGTCGACTTCCTCCCAGGGAAAGCCGGCCACTTCGATATCGAACACGATCGTCGCCATGTGCTGGCGGAGTCTAACGGCACGGCGGTCGATGTGCGGCGAATTGGCTCGCAGGCCGCGACTAGCGACGCAAAGCCTGTTTGCGCGGCAAGCTCAGCGCGCGCTCGATCGGTTCGGGAAGGGTGCGCGCATGAAGCTCGTGGACCAACGCGCTCCAGATGCTCGCGAGGCGCCCGTCGGCTTCGATGTTCGGCGCGCCGGGCTCGACGTGGAACGTGTAGCGACGCAACCCGTCGCGTGTGTGCAGCGTGAGCTCGTAGCGCGCGACCTTCGCGCCGCGAATCCGCGCAGCGGAATGCTGCGGAGGCAAGTCGCCATCGAGCAGCGCGTACGCAAGCCCGGCCATGCTTCTCAACTTGAGCGGACACAGCGTGGCCTCGGCCTCCGGCAGACCTTCGATGCGCACGCGGCCATCGCGCCGCAGTTGCAGCCGCCACGCGTCGGCTTGGCCGCGCTCCGGCAGCAGTGCGAGCTCGAGCAACGGCTGCGACTGTTTTTCGATGCGATCGACGAGCACGCGCTCGAGCTCGACGCGCAGCGGCGCTACGACTCCGTCGGACTGCTCGCATGTGAGCTCCGGCGGCAAAACGAAGCGCTGGAGACCTCCGATGCGCGCGCCTTTGGAGTCGGTGGACTCGAGTAACACGCCGCGGCCCCACGCGCCGATCTTGAACACGGGCTCAGCGCCCACTTCGCGCCGCAGCGCGGCGTTGACGGGCTCGTCTTCCGACCCACGCCCGTCACGAACGCCACAAGACGTGTCGCTGCGCTCGAGCAACCACACGGCCGTCGAGCCGACCTCGAGCTCGCGCGACGGTGCGAGCGGCAGGCGCACCCACAAGCTGCGTGTCGGCGGCTCGTGCGAAGCTACTCGCGTTCGATCGACGTCGTCGAGACCTTTGAACTCGTGCAGAACGGCGACCTCCGCCAACTGCACGCCGTCAGCGTAGGTCTCGATGCAGCCGCTGCTCATGTCGGACACTGCGCCCGGTCCGACGGGCTCGTAGCGCACGCTCAACACCTCGCCGCGCACGGCCACGTCCGCCGCGCGCACGGCCTGGACGAGGTCGACCTTGTCTGCGTCTGGAGTCGATACCGACATCGACGCAACGAACGCGAGAGAGCGCAACAAGGCTGTGTTGCAACGCGCGCTCGCGCGCCGCGTTCACTTCGACTTCGACGCAGCAGCCTTCTTCGTTGCTTTCGGCGCCGCCTTCTTCGCCGCCGGCTGCTCGGCCGACTTGGCGCCAGCCTTCGTGGCCGGCTTGCCCTTCGGACGCGCCTTGTCGTCTTCGCGCGCCTTTAGGTACGCGCCGATGAAGGCCTTGGCGGTGAGCTTCTTCACCGTCGCTCCGACGACTTCGAGCGGCACGTCGTCGAGCTTCTTGAAGCGGATGCAGGCCTTGCCCATGTCCAGCTTCTTGCCAGTCTTCTTCCACGCTTCCTGGAACGCGCGCGTCAGCTCGTTCTCGCTGTCGCCGTGCGCGTAGAGCGCCATGAAGTACATCGACATGTGGTTCTTCTGCGACGCGAGTCCGGCGAACGGCAGCGGCTGCTTGGGGTCGCAGTGGTAGCCCGCGGGGAACACGCTGTGCGGCACGTAGTAGCCGATCATTCCGTACTGCATGCCCTCCTCGAGATCCTTGTCGAGGTTGGCGCGGATCGTCTTGCGCAGCGCTTCGAGCGCTTGGCGGCGATCCTCGGGAAGTGCGGCGAGGTACTCGGCGACGGTGGTGGCTTTGGACTGCATGGGCGTCGTGCGAAATCGAGTTGGGTCGGCGTCTGGAAGAAGGGCTAGCGGCGCGCCGCTTCGGGCATGGTCGAGCAGATCGAATTTTCGCGCCAGAAGCTAAGTCGTCGCGCTTCTGCGGGCAAACTGAAGCACACTGTGAGGCCCTCCGCGGAGCGGTTCGTCATGCTTCCCAATGACACTCCCTACCTGCGCGCGCTGTTCGAGATCCTGCCTGTCGCGGTGTTGCTCGCCGACGACAAAGCGCACTACGTCGACGCCAACGCCGCGGCTTGTTCGCTGTTCGAGCGCCCGCGCGAAGCGCTCGTCGGCGCGCACGTGAGCGAGATCGTCGCGCCGGGCCAAACAGCGGCGGTCGACGTGCAATGGGCCGCCTTCGTGCGCGACGGCGAACAGTCGGGCCTGTTCGACATTCGCCTGCCCGGCGGCGACATGCGACGCATTCAGTTCCACGCGCGCGCCAACTTCGTCCCCGGCTTGCACGTGTCGTTCATGAGCCTCGCGACGGCCCCCGACGTGCGCACGCCCTCGGAGAAGTTGCTCACGATGTGCGCCTGGACCAAACGTGTGCGCTTGGGCGACGAATGGCTTTCGATCGAGCGTTACCTCGCGCGCGCCCACGGCCTCGAGATCAGCCACGGCATCGCACCGGACGCCTTCGAGAAGTTCCTCGGTCAGCACTGAGCTGGCGCTCGCCGGCGAGCGCGCGTTCAGCGCCGGCGCTCTTGCCGCACGGCCGCGCGGTGCAGCTCGCCGACACGTTTGCGGCGCGGACGTCCGTCGGAGAATTCGGCGAGAAACACCGGCGTCTGGTCCGGCCGCGTGCGCTCGAAATCGCCGAACAGCGCGGCGCCGACGCGCTCGCGTGCGACGCCCAGCTCGACGAGGTGCTCGAACAACTCGCGCGCCAGTCGATCGAGCCCGATCGCGTGCACGGCGCCGAGCTTGGCGAACAGCGCGTCGCTGAAGCCGAGCACACGCTCGAAGGCGCTCGCGTTGTCCCACAAGAGCGGCGCAGTGCTCGCGAAGTTGCCGCTGTTGCCGACGAGGTCCCACACGCGGGCGAAGCGGCGCAGGCGCTGCACCTCGGCGAACGAAAGCGCGTCGGTGGACAGCACTTCGTACGGCGGGTGCGACGCATAACGCATGTCGTGCACTGCGTCGTGGCGCGCGATCGGCGCGCCGCGCAAGCGCTTCAAGATGCCGACCTGGATCTCTTGCGGCCCGAGCGCGAGCAGCGCGTCGAAACCGCGGCCGAAGCCGGCGAGCGACTCACCCGGCAGTCCGACGATCAGATCGGTGTGCAGGTGCACGCCGGTGTTCTCGCGCAGCCAACGCACGTTCGTCGCCACCGCCGCGGCGTCCTGGCGGCGTGAAATGCGCTCGCACACTGCTTCGTCGAGGCTCTGCACGCCGATCTCGAGCTGCACCATGCCCGCCGGGAAGCGCGCGAGCAGCTCGCGCAACTGCGGCGGCAAACGGTCGGGAATCATCTCGAAGTGCAGCAGCATTCCGGGGCGCGCGCGAGCGAGGAAGAACTCGAGGATCGCGCGGCTCGTCGCCAGCGAGAGGTTGAAGGTGCGGTCGACGAACTTGAAGTGCGCCAGGCCGCGCGCGAGCAGCGCGTCGAACTCTCCCAGCAGTCTTTCGAGCGGAAACGTGCGCACTTTCGTGTCGAGCGCCGACAAGCAGAACTCGCACTCGTAGGGACAGCCGCGCGAAGCTTCGACGTACACGACGCGGTGCGCGAGGTCGCGCGCGTCGTACTCGGGGTAGGGCGAGGCGAGCTGCGCGAGCGGCGGCAAACCGCCGTCGAGGACACGCTCCGCTGGCCGAACTCCGCGGAGGAGCGCTTCACACAGCTGCGCGAACGCCACCTCGCCTTCGCCGCGCACGACGTAGTCGGCGAGCGCAACGATGCGCTGCGCCTCGAGCTCGTAGCTCACCTCGGGCCCGCCGAGCACGACGACGACGTCCGGCGCGATGCGCTTGAGCGTGTCGACGAGCTGCTCGCTCTCCACAGCGTTCCACACGTACACGCCCAGGCCCACGACACGTGGCTGGTGCGCGAGGATGCGCTCGGCGACGTCCAACGCTCGCTCGCTGATCACGCCCTCGACGAGCACGCTTCGCTCCCGCAACTCGCCCAAGTTGGCGCGCAAGCAGCGCAGCCCAAACGAAGCGTGGATCCACTTCGCGTTGAGCGTGGCGAGAACGATCTCTGTCATGCCGCAGAGGCTACGGCGCCGCGCCACCGACCGCGCCCCTCGCCCATTCCCCGGTCAGCCTTTCTGCGTCTGCTTCTTCTTCTGCTGCTCCGGCTCGGCCTCCGTGCCTCCGTGGCTCCTGTGTTATTTCTGATTTCAGAGCAGAAGAAACACAGGAGCCACGGAGGCACGGAGGTCAGACCGGAAAAGAAGAAGAACAAGATCACGAAGAAGGCAACGGCCCAACGGCCCAGCCAGCGTCAGGGATAGCTCGCCTCGACCGCGATCTGCGGCCCACTTCCCGTTCTGCTTCTGCTCTTCTCTGGCCTCCGTGCCTCCGTGGCTCCTGTGTTCTTTCTGATTTCAGAGCAGAAGAAACACAGGAGCCACGGAGGCACGGAGGTCAGACCAGAAAAGATGAAGCACAAGGCGACGGCCGCACGGCCCAGCCAGCGTCAGGGATAGCTCGCCTCGACCGCTATCTGCGACCCACTTCCCGTTCTGCTTCTGCTCTTCTCCGGCCTCCGTGTCTCCGCGGCTCCTGTGTTTTCTCCGACAACAGGCCCTGACGAGCACCACTCCGTCGCTCGTACATCGAATCAACGTGGGTCCCCAAGACGCATCCGCGCCGGGCACCCCAGATCGCTTACCCTGACTCTCGTGACCCACTCACATGGGACGCTCGCGCCAAACTCTGCTGCTCGCGCTGCTCGGCGCAGCAACATTGCTGATCGCGGTGCTGTTGCGCGTCTCCGACCAGCACAGCAGCGCCGCCGCATCCGCGCCTGCGCAATCCAAGCCGTCGAACTCAGCGACGGCCGTCGTCGAAGCGCCCGTTGAGTTCCCCGAGAACCGTCCAACCGTCGACTCCGCTGCGCCGGTCGAGCGGGAGGCCGTCCCCATCGCGCTGAGCGAATTGCGCGCGCAGCTCACCTTGCGCGTCGTCGACTCCGCGGGCTCACCCGTGCTCGGCGCCCGCGCCTGGATCGAAGACGAAAACGCGCCGCCGGCCAAGATCGCGCAGTTCGCCAAGCTCTACCGCTCGGACGTGCACGAGCTCGAATCCGGGCTCGGCCGCGAGGTGCAGCTCGACGCCGACGCGTCCGCGCAATTCGACGGCCCGCTGCGCGCCGTGCGTATCGCAGCTCGCGCTCCCGGTCTCGCCGGCTGCACGGTTGTCGCGCGCGGCGATCGCGAGTGTGTAGTCACGCTCACGCCGTCGCACGACGTCGAGGTATTCGTGCTCGGACCGGGCGATCGGCCCGTCGCAGGCGCGTTCATCGCGCTGCGGAGCGAGGACTGGGAGCGGGTCGAAATCACAGCCAAGGCGCGTCCGCCCGTGCTCGGCGCGCCGAGCATCACCGCTCGCACGGACCAAACCGGACGAGCCGTGTTGCGGGACATCGAGGGTCAGCACGACCTGCGCTTTGAGACGTGGCTGGACATCCTGTTCGTGCAGAGCGAGCCGGAGCTCGTCGAGGTCACGCCGCCACTGCTCGCACAGAACAAAGCCGTCGTGTTCCGCGTCGCTTCGTACGGCAGCCTGCTCGTCGAGCCCGTCGCGCCTGCGGAAGGCTCGGGCTCGATCGCCACGCGCATCGAACTGCTGCCCGATCGCTTGCTCCTGGGCCAGCGCATCCCGTGGCCGACGGCGGCGGTCGAACACGGCGCCGCTTGGTTTCCGTGCGTGGGCATCGGCGAGCAACTCATCGTGCGCCGCGCGGACAGCCCGTCGCTCATCACTCTCGACGCCCCGTCGCCGTCGGCCCACGGCGAAGTCGCGCGCTTCAAGGCCGACTTCAACCCGCCGCGCGTCGGGCAATCTGCGCCAAACCCGCCGACGCAGGACTCGCAGCGCTAACCGCGGAGTGGTGGGCGCAAAGCCACGCGGCGTCTGCGCCGCGGCGTTCCTCGATCGCAATGCGCTCCGCGCGCGCAGCTACAGCGCCGCCTTCGAACGTCGACGAGCTGCGCGCGGGCTTTTCCGAGCCACACCCACTTGCTCGCCGAGCAACGCCGGGCACGAGTCGATCAAGATGCTCTCCGGCGAGTACCGCGAACTGCTCGCGCGCTTCCTGGCCGGCGAAACCGTCGCCAGCCAGTCGATCACGCTTCCGCCGGCGCGTTTTCGCGCGCCGTGAGAGGCTTCGGCCCGCGCTCGCAGCGCGGGTCGACGCTTACCAGCGCTTGCCGCCGCCCGGACGACCGCCGTAGCCCATGCCGGGGCTGGCGGGACGGCGCGGAACCGGCAGGTCCTTGGCGACGTTGACCTTGAGCGTCGCACCATCGAGCGTCGCGCCGTTGAGGGCGGCGATCGCGGCGGTCGCTTCTTCCGGCGTGCCGAGGTCCACGAAGGCAAAACCGCGCGAACGACCGGTCTCGGCGTCCATCTTCAGCTGAACCTTGGTGACGGTGCGTCCGTCCTGGGCGACCAGGCTGCGGACCGAATCTTCGGTGGTGTTCTTGGCGAGGTTGCCGACGTAGATGCGCGACATGAGATCGAAAGGTCCTTGGCAAAAAGTGACGGGGAGGACCGATCGACTCGCACGTTGAAGTGGATGGGAGCGCTCCGTCGGGGTGGCTTTGAGAGGGCGAAGATCCTACGGCCCGGGACGCATTCGCGGCTGCGCGGAGTCCCAGAAACGTGCGATGGGCCGCAGGAGCACGCGCCAACCGGCTTCAGCGCGCGCGGCGGCGCGTCGATGACCTACGCCCAAGGTCGGTCGCGTGCGCCGGCTCCGCGCCGCACACTTCCGTGCCTCCCAACCGCCCCCGCACCCCCGTCCCACCCCCATGCGCCGACTGCTTGTCGCCGGTCTTCTCGCGCTTTCGCTCCTCCAACCCAGCACAGCGCAGACCGGTCAGGCCGAGTTCGAGCGCGCCATCGCGAGTTCGCTCGATTCCGTGTACATGCTCGGCGTCGCGCGCCGCGGCGGCGGCGGACCGGAGGTGTTCCAGCTCGTCGGGACCGGCTGGGTGATCGCCGAGGGCAAGCTCGCGACCAACGCACACGTGGCGGAATCGCTGCTCGAAAACGCGAGCCAGGGCCGGCTCGTGGCCAAGCGTTCGTGGAGCGACCGCGACGAGCTCGCGCTCAGCGCCTCGTCGATCCGCATCCATCCGGCGTACGGTCCGTGGAACGCGCGCCTCAAGCGCGTCGTCGTGCGCAACGAGAACGACCCCAACGGCGCGCGCTCGATGAACTTCATCCCGATCGCCGACGTGGCGATCGTCGAGGTCGAAGCCGGCGAAACCGCGGCGCCGCTGGTGCTCGCCGATCCGGCCAAGGTCGAGCCGATGCTCTCCGAAGCGGTCGTGTACCTGGGCTTCCCGCACGAGAACATCTCGGGTTTCCCGACGCTGCACGCGGTGCCCGGCCACGTCACCGCCAAAACCGACTTCTTCTTCCAGCGCGCGCCGTGGAGCGATTCGTACCTGATCCACTACTGCGGCCCGGTGGTCGGCGGCGCGAGCGGTAGCCCGATGCTCAACCGCGCAGGTCAGGTGATCGGCCTGATTTCGGCCGCGGAAAACAACCTGTCGGCCAACAACGAGCGCACGAGCTTCGGCTTCGCATACGGACAGCGCGCGGACCTCGCGCTCGAGCTGCTGCGCGATGATTTCGACAGCGTGCAGGCGCAACGCAACGGCGCCTGGTCGCAGCGCCTGACGAACCTGCTGATCGCGCCCGACGCGTTGCTCGAGCAGCTTGCGCTCGGCCAAGCCTCCAAGGACGGCGTCACGCAGCTCGCGAGCACGAACACCGTCACGCGCAAGCAGGTGGTCGTGAAGCAGAGCGAGTCGGCCAAGTTGCAGGTGACGCTCGAGCCGGGCTTGCGCTACGGCTTCCTGGCCGCGGCGCACGACGGTTCGGACGTCGACGCGCAGCTCCTGCGGCGCGACAACGGCGAACAGATCGCCGTCGACATGCAGATCGACTACTTCCCGTGCCTGTGGGTCGGGCCGGTCGACGAACGCGTCTCCGTCACGTTCGAGATCGTCGCCTCGGAGCGTCTGCTCGGCGACACGGCCTGCACCGTGCACGTCTACAAGTACGAGCCGCAGGCGATCGCGCCGGAGTCCGCCGACAGCTCGCTGTTCCTCGATCGCACCTACGAACACTCCGGCCTCGCGCCCAACCCGGCGTGGTTCTTCGAAGTCGAAGAGGGCACGCAGTTCATGCTCTCCGGCGAGTCGCCCGACAACCTCGACATCGACCTCGTCTTGCTGCGCAACGGCGAGATCGTGGCCTCCGACGAATCCGGCGACGCGGTGCCGATGATCGTCTTCAAGGCCGAAGTGGGCGGGCGCTACGAAATGCGCCTGCGCGTGCCCTCCGGCGCCGCGACCGGCGCCGCGATCGTCCTCAAAGGTCTGACGCTCGCCGGCGCGCCGCCCACCCTCGTCGCCGGCCCGCCCAAGTCGCGCGCCGACCTGCTCGCCGACCTCGAACGCTTCATGGCCGAGGTCTGGCGCACGACCAAGATGGAAGGCCAAACGGTCGTCGAGGACGTGGTCTTCATCGAGACCTCCACCGACATCGCCCTCGAAGTCCCAGCCAACCTCGTGCCCGTCTTCGTCGCCCTCTCGCCCACCGGCGAGCCGCTCGCCATCGAGATCCTCGTCGGCGGCGAGGTGATCGCCCGCAGCGAACCCGACGCCATGCCGCCCGTCGCGGCCCTCACCGCGACCGACGCGCCGCGCAACGTGACCCTGCGCCTGCTCGGCTCGAACCTGCCGGCGGTTCCGTTCCGGCTGTCGACCGTGCGGCCGCAGTAGCGGCTCCGGCGACGCGTGGACGTGTCGAGTGTGCGCTGCGTGCGGCTCTACGGCGCCGGGATGAACTCGACGGCGTCGGAGAGTGAGTTTTTCGGGTCGAGCGGAGAGCACAAGTTGATGTCGCGCCACCAGCCCTGAACGGTCACGGTCTGACCTGGTATCTGCGGACCAAGCCACCAACCGACATCCTGATTCCAGTCGCTGGCGAAGGCGCCCAAGCAGGGCGCGCCGTTGGGGATGCTCGTGCGCCCGAACCGAACATGGACGGGGCGAATGCACACGTACGAATTCGACGCGGAACAGAACGGCACGGCCGTTCGACCATTCAGCGAGTAGATGAAGATCGCCGTCGCGGCCGGCGTACGCGCCCCGGTGACTCGAATCTCAAACCCGCTCCCCGCCGACACACTCGGCGTACCTGTCGTCGAGATCCTCCCCACGCAGCCTTGCGAACTGACGCCGGCGGTGCAGTAGACCTCGGGCAGCGTGCCGCCGAAGATGCGGTCGGTGAGCTGGATCGCGTTCAGCGCGCCGCGGGGGCTGCCGACAGCGGGAGCGATCGACCAACGGATCTCGCCGTTCGCGTCCGCCTGCACCGGCGCGACGACCGTCGCATCCCCCGCTGCGGCGAAGCCGACACCATCCCACACGCCGCAGTCCACCGGAGGGGCGGACAGCGGCAACCGAACGCTCGTGAGCGCGACGCCGGGCGACGCGGGATCCCAACACGAAAGCGTGACGGTGTAGACGCGGGCCGGGACGAGCCCGGAGAGCTTCCAGGTGCTTGTCGCCCCCGCAATGACAGCTTCCAGGTCGTCGAACACGGCCCCCGTGTCGCCCGGCCCGAAGTTCGACACATCCGCACAGCTGTGCCCGCCAACGTTTGTCACAGACACCTGAACCGACGTCGCCGCGCCGGTCAGATCGACCACAGCCGAGCCTGTCGGCGCGTGATCGACGAAGTTCCAGGCCCCCCACTGCCCGGCTACGCCGCCGCCGGAGTCGCTCGGCGTCGACAGCGCATTGCAGCCGATGTCGATGTTGATCGACTGGGCAACGCTGACGGGTGAGGTGGCGAAAAGCAGAGCGAACGTGGCGAATCCGTGCAGTCGTTTCATGGTCGGCTGTTCTCTTCGGGCGGGGTTGGCTTCGTGTGCAGTTCGACGCGTGCGCCGCTGTACGGACGACCTTTCGCGATTTCTTTGTTCGACCTCCGCATCCACGCCCTACGGAACCACGGTGAACGACAACGCATCGGAGTAGTTGATCGTCCCTGGCGCGCCAGGGTCCTTGAAGACGCCCTGCGCATAGAACGTCTGCCCCGCCATCAGCGGGTTGCCTGGCGCGCCAGGATTCGCGGCCATGAAGGCGCTGAAGTCGACCGTCAGGGAGCCGTCGCAGCCATTGAGCGTGCCGCCTGAGAACTGCAACCCCGTCGACTTCGTAGGTGACTGCAGGCAGCGATAGCTCGTGTTGCCGTTGGGGGCCTGGGGCATCGTCGGGTGGGCTGCCAGCGAGTAGAGGATCTTCCCACTGCGCGCGCCCTCGACCTCGCTCACCGTCAGCACGAATGGCGAGCCGAGGCTCGCGCTGAAAACTCCGGTGCAGCTGATCACGGGCACGCAGCCGTGGGTCGTGGTGCTGCTGGTGCAGTAGGTGGAGCACCCGGCGGCAGCCTGTGTGTTGTGCGCCACGGCGGCTGCGGTCGGAGCATCACGAGGGCCTTGTTGCAGCGTCACCTCCCCGCTGACGTCCGCGCTCTCCGGAGCCTCGCGCGCGCACTGCTTCCGGAGCTTGACGGCCCGTGCCCCGAGCTTCGCGACCAGGACGAGCGCTCGCAGTGCACATCGGCTGCGCGATCGCAGCACGCCCGGCGCGGACGCAGCTTGGGTCGCCTGCGTCCCCACCGGCCCGCCCCGCGCCGCGATCGCGCCGTGCGCTATCGCGGCGAGGAACGCCAGCACCGCCAAACTTCCGCCTCTACCCATCGTGTCTGCTCCTTGGCTCGCGAGTCTTCACCTGTGCTTGGCGCCAGACGTCGAACGGAGGATGGAAAAGCGCGAAATTTCCGCCGCGGGGCGCGATCCGGCCCGCCCAAGCCCTCGAGCTGGCCTCGCTCGTTGGGCAACTTCGCACGGCGATCGCGGAAAGCGTTCCGGATTGGGCTCTCTCGCCACAACACCTGACGGCCAGCGCCATCCCTGTGATCGCGCCCTTCCAACCAGACTTCCAAGGCTTCGACCCAACACGGAACACGAACATGAGATCACTCTTCGCCATACCGGCGGCCCTCGCCGCATGCATCTACCTCACCGCGCCACCCGCGGCCGCGGATTGGAAGACCAACCCAAAGGTCGCCGAGCACTACATCGATCCGGATGCGTGCGCGTGGGGCATGTTGCCAGCCAAATTCGAAGTCGTGCCGCTGAGCGGTGGCGTCGCCGCGATTCACATAGACCAAAACAGCAGCGCTGATCTGGTGGTGGAACGCCTGAACGGCGCGGGCGATCCGGTTGGACCCCCGCACCTTCTGGCCGCAAATATCGTCGATCCACAGGATTTCGCCGTCTGCTCGCTGGGAGCCAACAGATTCGCCGTGGCGTACCAGGTCCGTCCACAGCCTACCGCCACGTACGCGAACTTGATCTTGAGAATCCTCCGCCTCAATGGGTCTACGTGGGTCGACACGATCCAAGCGGTAACGGTCGCCGATATGCACTTGGGGGGATGGGTGAGTCAGGTCGCCATGTCACCGCGTCCGGCGAGCAATGGAGTTGTTCTGGCGTGGAACGAGGGGTTGGGGCTTTCAGGAGGATCGACCGTTCACTTGTCACTGCGAGCCCAAGGAGTCGTTGCCCCAGCAGGAAGTTCGACTGGAACCCTGCTGTTTCCCAACAGCGCCAACGGCGCGCTTGTGGAATTCGATTATTACTGGAACTCCACCGTCTATAGTCCGTGCTGGCTGCCGCGGCCCATCGTACTTGCCGACAGTTCTAGTGGCTATCCGATTGTCATCTACTCAAGAGACGAAAACGGAGTTCCTTTCAACAACAACCCCGGTCATCTTCATGCGGCAAAGTTCCGCAACGACAACACAGGAACGCTCGAGTGGGGTGGTCCGTCGAGTCCGCTGAAGATTGACGGACAATACGATCCGGCTTTTGCATGCCGGGCGACAGCCGATGAGAGCGGCGGTGCTTGGGTAGCGTTCTCGACTACAGAAGTGGCGCACAACAGAACGGACGTGATCCTGGCGCACGTCGATTCGTTCGGAATCCAGTCCGTGAACCGGGTCACAGGTGTGGGGAATCCCTCGGTGCCTCCGCGCTGCCTTGCGCTTGTCGACGCCCCAAACGGCGACGTCATCGTCACGTATAGAGGCTCGTATCAACTCCTGGCGCAGAAGTACAACATAGCCAGTTCAAGCTCAACTCCATTAGCACAGTGGCCGAACTTCCCCATCGTTGCTCCAGTTGTGCTAGGCACGGGTGCGCTCGACGGTTTTGATGCGGCCGACGGGTGCCTTGGCGGACAAGTGTGTCAGGGCTGCGCCTACATTGCGTCAACCGCTGGCGGTAACCAGACTCGTGATGCCAAACTGAGCGCCTTGAATTTGTCGGACGGATCGCGTTGTGCACAGTGGCCCATTGCCGATCCCGTAGCGAACAACACCGAAATGGGCGATGCCCCGCGCCAGCCCCGAGTGTTCGCCAGCGGAGCTGGCTTCAACCCCGGCGTCATCGTCAGTTGGTACGACTCCAACTCGCAGACCGGAGATAGTGGTATCTACGCCGAGCGCTTCCGCTGCACGGATGGCAAGGCCGGCGCAATCAAGATGACCGGGCGGTTCTTTGGCATTCCCGACACAGTGTCCGACTGCGTGTGGTTGCACCGCGCAGCGGACGGATCTCGTGTGGATGTCACGCCATTCCTCGGGGATGGTGGTCTTCTCACGGGTGACTACGACTTCCAGAACGTCGTCGACATGGTGCAAGTCGATCAGGAGCTGTGGACGGTCGATTCGTCGTCGGACGAGATCGCGCGTTTCGACTTGTACGGAAACCACGTAGGCACGATCTCCAGCGCGCAGGGAGTGCCCAGCTTCGCCCGGGGAGTCGCGTACCTTTCGGGCGCCGTGTATGTCACGGACGCCGGCGTGCAGGATTCGCTAGTGCACTTCGACACGGACGGGAACCGCGTTGGCGAGACGCCGCTCACCTTCGGATCTAGCCCCTACGGCGTGTGTGCTGACCACGGCTCTGGTCTGCTGTTGGTGTCGCACGATAGTGCGATCAACAACATTGAAGCAGTCTACCCGGGAGCCTGGTCAACCGTGTTCCATGCGTCCAATGGGGTCAATGACGTGAGCGTGCCGCGCCAGATCTACCGCACGTCTGGTGGAAACGTGCTGGTCGCTGGCGGAGGCTCTTCCCGCGGCGTCTACGAGTACGACAGCGGAGGCGCACTTATCAACGCGTACAGCGCGGGGATGAACAGCTGCTATGGAGTCGCTCCACTTGAAAACGGCCAGCTGCTGATCACCGACACTACGGGCATCCGGACGTTCGATCCCTCGACCGGGACTTCGACGCTGCTGTTTGCCGGCACGGGGTTCCGAAGCATCGCTCGGATCTCGATCGATGACTTCTCTACGACGTACTGCACCGCGGGCACGTCATCCAACGGCTGCACGCCGGCCATCTCCGCCACTGGCACTCCGAGCGCGAGCGCAGCATCGGGCTACAACATTGCCGTGGCCGGATTGGAGGGCAATCGACTTGGGCTGTTGTTCTACGGGGTCAGCGGTCGGATCAGCTCTCCGTGGGGCTCGAGTTTCCTGTGCGTCCGGTCTCCGACCCAGCGCATGACGACGCAGAACTCGGGTGGCGTTGTGGGACAGTGCAACGGCGCCTACGTGGAGGACTGGATCGCCTTCGCTACGAGTCATCCCGGCGCGTTGGGCACGCCCCTGGCCGCGGGCACGTTGGTCAACGTTCAGGCGTGGTATCGCGACCCGCCCGCGCCGAAGACGACGAACTTGAGCGACGCGTTGGAGTTCACGCTCATTCCGTGACTTGTCGTCGATGGCTACTCTGAAGCCGCGGAGCCCGCTGCCCCGCGGCGAATCACTCAGCCAATTCGAGAAGATCGCGCGCGACGGGCCCCGTGGCCAGTCGCGCGCGCAGCTTCTGCCAACGCTTCACCGTGGCCTCGTAGTTGATCCCCAGGCGCAGGGCGGCGTCAGAGAGCTTGATGCCTTCGAGCGCGCAGATGGCAAGAGTCTGATCGCCTTCGTCGAGTGTGCGAATGGTCTCTGCGAGGTGGTTGAGTGCGTCATTGCGATCCACGTCGCGGACATAGTGGCGCACGCTGTCCGAAACTTGGTCGAGGCTGGCGGCCCAAGCCGTTCCCCCTCGCCCGGCGTCCGGAGCAGCACAAGCGCGGAACGCGTCCCGGAGCACGTTGCGCGCGATGCCGAACAGCCAAGCGCGAAATTTGCCTTTGGAGGAGTCGAAGCGATGAACGTCGCCCATCGCTCGCGCCCACGTCTCCTGCATGACGTCCGCGGGATCGATCCGTCCGCGCATACCGCCGTGCAGGTGGACATCAACCCAGACTCGCAGCGGCTCGACCAGCCGACTGCACAGCGCGTCCCAAGCGGGTTCGCCCCGTTGGGCGCCGGCGGCGAGCAGAGAGGTGACCGTCTGGTCGATGTTGGAGTTCACTTGAGCCTTCAGTTCGATCCCGATGGATCTGTGAGCGAACGGGACGCCGCTTTCGGGATACTACCACCAGGTCGAGTCCCGCCTTCTTCGACTCCCACAGAGGCTGCTGGGTTCGATTTGCACCATCGCGTCGGCGCGAAATCTCTCCAATGACATCTGACCAACAACTGGCTGCCGAGGGCGTGTGGCTGCAGTACCTCGCACGGCGATTGGGCGGGGATACGAAGCCTTTCGAGCAACTGTGCGAAGAGCTCCCGCAACTGGCCGACGCGTTGCAGCGCTGCCACGATGAATGGGCGCAGCCATCGCCGCCTGGCGGCGCCGATGGATTCGGGGCGGAACGAGCGGAGCTCAACGCGCTGATGCTGCGACTGGCCCGGCCCGCGCCTCGCGGCAGGCGCTACGAGGTCGAGTGCGACATCGGGCGCGGCGCGATGGGCGTCGTTCAGCGCGTGTGGGACAAAGACCTGCGGCGTCAACTCGCCATGAAGACCATGCACGCCAAGGTGAGCGGCGAGTGGAAACAGCTCGCGGCCCGCTTCATCGAAGAGGCGCAGATCATCGCGCAGCTCGACCACCCCTCGATCGTGCCCGTGCACGATCTTGGCCTCGACGACTTCGGACGGCCGTTCTTCGTCATGAAGCTGGTCAACGGAGTGCAGCTCTCGCGTGTTTTCGAACTCGCCTGGGAAGGTCGTGACACATGGAATACGGTGCGCGTACTGCGCTGTTTGCTCGATTTGTGCGAAGCGGTGGGCTACGCGCACAGCAAGGGCGTCGTGCACCGCGACTTGAAGCCCTCGAACATCATGGTCGGGCCGCGCGGCGAAGTGTTCGTGATGGACTGGGGCGTCGCCCGAGCGTTGGGCAAAGCGCAGCTCCAGCGCAAGACCACCGGCTCACGCATCGTCGAGACCCTGCGCTCCGAGCGCACGGACGACGAAGCTGGATCGATCTTCACCGCGCACGGCCAGATCGTCGGCACAGCGGCCTACATGTCGCCCGAACAGGCTCGCGGCGAGATCGAGCGCGTGGATGCACGCTCCGACGTCTACGCCGTCGGTGCGATGCTCTACCACTTTCTGGGGAAGGGCCCCCCCTACGGAATGCTCGTCGATTCCAGCGCGAGCGTCCTCGAACAGCTCCGCGCCGGGCCTCCGGCTTCGCTGCGCAAGCGCGCACCGAGCGTGCCCGCCGAACTGATCGCGATCTGCTCGAAGGCCATGTCGCGCGACCCATCCCTGCGCTACGCGAACCTGGCGGAGTGCGCCGACGATCTTCGCGCCTTTCTCGACAAGCGCGTCGTTCGCGCGTACGAGGGCGGAACATGGGCGGAAACCAGGAAGTGGGTGCGTCGCAACTTGGCTCTCGCGAGTTCGTTTGCAGCGGTGCTGCTCGTCCTCTCGAGCCTCGGAACGGCGTTCTGGATCGAGCGCGCGAGGGCTGAAGCGAACGCCGATTTCGTTGCGCTGTTGCGCACTCCCCGCTTGGCAACCCAACTCGTGCGTGAAGTTGCCGCGCTTTGGCCAGCGCACCCCGGCACGGCTGACGCGCTGCGCAATTGGATGCATCGTGCAGAAGTCCTACTCGGCGAAGCGGCAACCGACCCAGACCAGAATGGCGACTCGGTGATGGGCCTCAACGCTCTGCGCAATCGGCTCAACTCATTGCGCGGCCGCGCGCAAAGTTGCCTGGACGAGGGTCCCGAGACGGAATCGAACCGCGCGGAACTTGCGCGAGTGGAGCTGCAGCTGCAGTGGTACATGCGCATGCTCGGTGGTGAGCCGTGGCCTGCGCCTCCTCCAGTGCACTGGTACGCGGGCATGCTCGACGCTCAGCCGTGGTATGCGCCTCTGGAACTTCAATCCGACCCGGGCTTCACGACCGAGGCGGACGTGGGAGCTGGCTTGGTCGAGTCCGGTTGGCCACTCGTAGCCCCCGGACGTCACGAGTATGGCCGCGAGCTCGAGGGTCTGCGGTTGATAGAGCAAGCGTCTGCGCATGTCAGAGGACGCGCAGAGGCGACTCAGCTGCGAGCTCTGAGCTGGGCGCAGATTGCAGTAGGCGACTTTGAGCGAGCACGAGCAAGCATCCAAAAGGCCTGCGAGGTGCGCATGCTCGGTCCGCTGTTCACGTCGTCCTCGACGCGCTCGCCGAACATCTCACTCTCGAATGAGGCGGGCTGGGATCTAGAAGTCGAGGATGCGATTGACCGTTGGACGGGCTCGCGGGCGCGGGCGCGCCGTCGAGAGCGCGACCATCTAGCGATGAGGGCGCGCTCACTGCGGACCCTGGTGGAGCGGGGCCAGACGTACAAGTTCGAAACCGTCGAGGATGAATCGGCGTACTCCATCACGGCGAGCGCCGTGGCAGCGCTCGAAGACCTTGAGCTCGCGTGCCACGGTTACCTGGGCGACGGTGTCGCAGCCCCCTTCGGCTGGAGCGCAGCCAAACGCATAAGCTTCGCCGAGTCGATTGAGTTCGAGAGCCGGTCCGGGCCGCGTGCGCGTGAAGCCTGGGAGCGAGCGGTCTCTGAGATCGCCGCAAGCCCTCTTTACGGTGGTCTCTCCCTTCGGCCTCAAATCGGCTTGCTGCCGCTTGGCCCTGATCCGGTCAGTGGACTTTGGGAGTTTGCCCACCTGCAGACAGGCGCGCCGCCCGAGCGCGGCGCCGACGGCAGGTGGATCATGAGCGAGGAAACCGGTCTTGTCTTTGTTCTCATTCCGCACACTTGGTTCTGGATGGGTGCTCAATGGACCCAACCTGACCAGCCGCACTACGATCCAGACGCGATGCACAAGGAGTGGCCGCCGCGCCGAATTGAGCTATCGCCGTATTTCATATCAAAGTATGAGATGACCTACGGGCAATGGAATCGCATCAGCGGCGCAAGCTGGGTTGACTTCGTGCGGAAGAACCCGACGATCGATCTCCGCTATCCCGTGCAAGACGTCTCGTGGCTGGACTGCGACCGCATCATGCGCCGGTTGGGACTCGCTCTGCCGAGCGAGGCCCAATGGGAATGCGCCGCTCGGGGTGGAACGCAGACGGTTTGGTGGACCGGAAACAGCCGAGACACACTGCGCGGCAAAGTGAATCTCGCGGATCAGGCGTCGAAGCGTGCTGGCTATGCGGGGATCGAAATCGATGACTGGCCGAACTGCGACGACGGCTGGCCGTCGCACGCTCCGGTCGGCACGTTCCCTCCAAATGGCTTCGGGTTGCATGAGGTTGCCGGAAACGTGTTCGAGTGGTGCGCGGACGGCATGAGTGGTCCACCGATTGACCTTGGGACCAAAGACCCTCTTTATCCGACGCACGGGATCGACGCGCGTAGCGTTCGTGGCGGGGCGTACAACAGCGCCGCGAAGAACCTCAGGTCAGCCTTCCGAGGACGCAACGCGGAGCACTATCTCTCGGACGGACTCGGTCTGAGGCCGGCTAGGCGCGTCGACCCGTAGCCTGTCGAACGCGCGCAACGGCCACCGAGCTGAAGCACATTCCCGTCAACGCAATCTTGTGGGTCTCGACGGGTTCGCAGTGGATTGTGCGGCGTGAAACGCACGGCCCTGATCGTGCGCCGAACGTGCTAACTCGCTTCTAGTTCGGCGCGCTCGTCGTTAGCGAGCCCGCCGCGGAGTGATCCAGCAGCAACACACTGCCGGATAGCACCTACTCGCGTAGGAAGCGCTTGGGAAGCGGTGCGGCCGGCGAGGCGTACTGCGTCGTGAACGACACGACGCGCCAGCGGCCGCGGTCGAGCAGCAGTTGGAGGCTGTCGAGGCCACGGGTGCGCGGGCGGCCGGTGAGCGGTTCGAAGCCCTCGAAGGAGACGTAGGCGTGCGCGACGACGCCGTAGAGGTCGATGCGGGAGGTGAGGATGCGCTCGTGCAGGCCGCTCTCGCGCACGGAGTCCGAGGCCACGAAACGGCGGAAATCCTCGAAGAATTCGCGCTCGGCGGCGGCGCGGGGGGTTTGGCCGGGCTCGAAGGGCGCGACGAACACGGCGCCGTCGACGAACAGCTCGCTCATGGCGCGCCAATCAGGTTCGCTGCGCGGCGCGAAGCCGAACGCGCGGTAGAGCTCGTCGATGCTCGAACGAACGGCAGCGACGTCGCTCGCGGGAGGCGGCGGAGGCGAAACGCAAGCGCCGAGCGTCAGTGCGAACGCGATGAGCGGCGCGAGAAGGGATCGACGTGAACTCAAGCGCCGCGAGCGTAGCTCAAAGGGCCGTGGAGCAACGCGGTTTGGTATGTATCGACGCCGCCCGAAGCGCCCGCGAACCATGGAACTCGACTTCCGCAAGAACCCGGCTTTGCTCGCGCAGGTGATCGACGCCATGGCCGATGGCGTGTTCACGGTCGACATGCAGGGCCGCTTCGCAGCGTGGAGCGCCGGCGCCGAGCGCATCACGGGCTGGAAGCGCGACGAGCTCATCGGCAAGCCGGCAGCGACACTCGAAGGTCCGGGCTGCAAGGGCTTCGGCAAGATCGCCGAGCTGCTCGCGGCGCCGGGCGGCAGCGAAGGCATCCGCGACGAGGAGTGCCGCATCGTCTCGAAGGACGGCCGTCCGCTGCATCTGCTCGGCAACCTGCGGCTCCTGCGCGACGCCGGTGCGAACGTGCAAGGCGCCGTCGGCACCTTCGCCGACCTCAGCGCGTGGATCGTGCAGCAGTCGAGCGCGCCGGCGGTTGATCACGCGAGTCCAGCGCACTACGCGGGCCTGGTCGGTCGTTCCAAGCCGATGCTCGAAGTGTTGCGCCGCATCGACCTCGCGGCGCAGAGCGACGTGAGCACGCTGGTGCGCGGCGAATCGGGCACGGGCAAGGAGCTCGCCGCGCGCGCGATCCACGATCTCTCGGCGCGCAAGTCCGCACCGTTCGTCGCGATCAACGTCGCCGCGGTCCCCGAGTCGCTGCTCGAGAGCGAGCTGTTCGGCCACGTGCGCGGCGCCTTCACGGGAGCCGTGCGCGACCACAAGGGCGTGTTCGAACAGGCGCACGGCGGCACGCTGCTGCTCGACGAGATCGGCGAGCTGCCGGCCTCGCTGCAGGCGAAGCTCCTGCGCGTGCTCCAAGAGCGCCGCGTGCGCGCTGTCGGGGCCGCGCGCGAGTTCGAGATCGACGTGCGCCTGGTCTGCGCGACGCACCGCGACCTCAAGCAACGCATCGAACAGGGCGCGTTCCGCGAGGATTTCTACTACCGCGTGCGCGTGTTCGAGATCGAGCTGCCGCCGCTGCGCGAACGCCGGCTCGACATCCCGCTGCTCGTGCAGCACTTCATCGACGAGCTCGCGCCGCGCTACAAGAAGCCCGTTCGCGCCGTCACTCGCGAAGCGCTCGAGTGCCTGGTCGAGGCGCCGTGGCCCGGCAACGTGCGCGAACTGCGCAACGCGATCGAGCACGCGCTCGTGCTTGCGAGCGGCGACAAGCTCACGCTGCTCGACCTGCCGGACGAGGTGCGCGAGGCGCGCGACGGAGCGAGCGCGCGCTACAGCGGTCCCCCGCTCCCGCCCGAGCAAGCCGCCGAACGCGCGTCGATCGTCTCGACGCTCGAGCGCACGCGTTGGAACCGCACGCTCGCCGCGCAGGCGCTCGGCGTCAGCCGCATGACGCTGTGGAAGAAGATGAAGCGCTTCGGACTGCTCGCGGACGCCGACGCAGCCCACTAGGGAAGCCGCATCGAAGCCTCAGCGCGCGGCCGCGCGACGCTCAGTTGCAGAGCGTGAATGCGATGCCCGCCGAGAAGCCGGTGCCCGCGATCGGGTGCTGTCCGTCGCGGTACCAGAACTGACCGTGCACCGCCGCGCCCGACACGAGGGCCGGGTCGACGCCCGACGCGGCCCAGGCGTTGAAGTCGAACGCGAACACGCCGCTGCACGCCGCGGCGCCGCCCGAGTTCTGAATCGGCGTGCGCGTGCTCGGCGGCTGCACACACAAGAAACCGCCTTGGAACGGCGCGCTCGCCGGACCGGACGTTCCGTAGAAGAACAGACCCGCCTTGGCGCTCTCGACCTGCGAGCCGTAGATGGTGAATCCGCTGCCCGCGGAGGCCGAGGGACCGCCCAAGGTCGAGAGCGTCGGCACGCAGCCGCTCGAGCTCGTCTTGGCGGTGCAGTACAGCGTGACGTTGTTCGTGCCGCAGGCGCCGGCCGGGATCTCGAACAAGGTCGCGTGTTCTCCCGACGAACCCACGGGCGAGAGGTGGAGCGGAACCGGAAGAATCGCGCCGCCGCTGCTGCCGGGTCCGAAAGCGCGCAGCGAGTTCGTGAAGTTGTCGAACACAATCGCCTCGCCGCGCAAGTGCGAGTACGAGCCGGCGCCGATTCCGCCTGAGCCTGGATAACCGAACGTCGCGTAGGGCGTGATCGCGAGCGTCGCGGTGTCGACGTCGAGCACGTGCGGCTCGACGTTGTTGGAGTTCGTGTCGACGGTGATCTGCAGACCGTTCGGGCCGCGCGAGAATCCGACCGGATCGCTGCCGCTCTGGCTGACCAGAAACGAGCCACAGGTGACCGCACCGCTGACGCGCGAGCCGTCGCTCGACAGCGGGTGCTTCTGCACGAAGACGCTGATGCTGCTGCCGCAGCCGGCGCCTGGCGTGGATTGGTGGGCCGTGAAGAGCGCGTTGGTCGCGTCGTCGTAGAGCATCCAGCGCACCGCGCCGACGTTGGGGATCACGTAGTGCGTGCTTCCGCTCGCGTCCAGGACCACGTGCTCCTGGTTCGTTGCATCGAGGTAGCGCAGTTTGGGACCGGAGACGAGCTGAGCGCTGTCGAGCATGTAGATCCGGCCGCCGCGCGCCGGAGCGAAGGCATGCAAGCCGCGCGATGGAAATCCCAGGTCGGTCCAACCACCTCCTGCGTCGACGAGGTACAGGCGCAGCGGTGTCGGCGCGTTCTGGGTCGGATGACCCATCATCACGATGCGGTCGCGGAACGGGTCGTACACCACTCCGCCGTCGGGGAAGTGCGCCTGCGGCCAGTCGGTGATCACCGTCGCGGCCCCGCTGATGGGATCGATCCGCATCAGGGGCTTGTGGAACGGTTCCGACGGCGCGGTGAGCGCTGTGGTGAAGAAGTACAGGTCGCCCGGAGCGAAGCCACCGGACTGAGCGCGCGCCGACGCGGCGACGGAGACGACGGACAGGGCGGCGAGGAGATGGTGGCGCATGGTGATCCGCAGAGAAGTGACGGCGCTCGGCCGCGCGTTCGAGGGTGGACCCAAGTTGATCCACGCGCCTGAGGCCGCGTTACTGGATTTCCGGAACTCCGGCCAACAGCTCGATCCCCGCACGTCGCTCGACGTCCGGCGAGGCCCGCACTGAGCGACGCGCGCCGCGAACATCGTTGTGTACCTCGTCGTGCAGGCGGTGCTTTCAACCTCGACCACGGAAACCGACCCAAGCGCGACGGCGCGGCGCTGACACGGCGTCAAGTCGGTTGGTTGACAGGTTGTCAACTCGGTCGCGCGCAGCGGCCTCGACCGGGCCCAGAGGCGGGGTCGGGGCTTGGCACGGCGGTTGTGTTGCGGGCAGCGACACCGGGCGATGCTCGCTCGGGATCGTGCTCCTCCAACCACAGCTCCTCACGCGCCATGAAGTTCCAGCAGTACTACCTCGGTTGCCTCGCCCACGCTTCGTATCTGGTCGCCGACGAGCGTTCGAAGGTCGCGGCCGTGATCGACCCGCAGCGCGACATCGATCAATACCTCGAGGACGCGCGCACGTTGGGCGTCGAGATCCGCCACGTGATCCTCACGCACTTCCACGCGGACTTTGTCGCGGGTCACTTGGAGCTGCGCCGTCGCACCGGCGCGCGCATCTACCTCGGCGCGCGCGCGAAGGCCGAGTACGAGTTCAACGCGCTCAAGGACGGCGATGTGATCGAGTTCGGCGACGTGCGCCTGTCGATCCTCGAGACGCCGGGCCACACGCCCGAGGGCATCTCGGTCGTGGTGTACGACCTTGCGCAGAGCGACCGCACGCCGCACGCCGTGCTCACCGGCGACACGCTGTTCATCGGCGATGTCGGACGGCCGGACCTGCTCGCGTCGATCGGCGTCACCGCGAACGAACTCGGCGCGATGCTGTACGACTCGCTGCACCACAAGCTGCTGAAGCTGCCCGACGAGACGCTGGTCTTCCCGGCGCACGGCGCGGGCTCGATGTGCGGCAAGAAGCTCTCGACGGAACGCTACTCCACCATCGGCGAACAGCGGCGCTACAACTACGCCTTGCAGCCGATGACGGAGGCCGAGTTCATCGCGCTGGTGACCGCGGATCAGCCCGACGCGCCCGCGTACTTCATCTACAACGCGACGCTCAACCGCCAGGAACGCGCGACGCTCGACGAGCAGCTCGCACAGCACTTGCGGCCGATCTCGCTGACAGCGGCGCTGCTGCTCGCCAACCAAGGCGCGCAGTTGCTCGACGTGCGCGCGTCGGCCGACTTCGCCGGCGGACACCTCGCGGGCAGCGCGAACATCGCGCTCGAGGGCAGTTTTGCGACCTGGGTCGGCACGTTGCTCGACCCCGAGCGGCCGGTGGTCGTGATCGCCGAACCGGGGCGCGAGGCCGAAGCCGCGGTGCGCCTGGGCCGCATCGGCTTCGACCGCGTCGCGGGCTTCCTCGACGGCGGAATGGGCTCGCTCGCGTCGCGGCCCGAGTTGGTCGCGCGCACGGCGCGCACCAGCGTGCAGGCGCTGTCGGAGCGCCTGGGGGGCTCGCATGCGCCGCTCGTCGTCGACGTGCGCACTCCCGCGGAATGGAGCGCAGGCCACATCGAGAACAGCGTCAACTTGCCGCTCAACAAGCTCGCGACGCTGCTCGGCGAGCTGCCGCGCGAGCGCGAACTCGCCGTGGTGTGCCGCAGCGGCTACCGCTCGTCGATCGCGACCAGCATGCTTGCGAACGCCGGCTTCCAACGCCTCGTCGACGTCGTCGGCGGCATGGACGCCTGGACGCGCAGCGGCCTCGCGCTCGCCCAACCCACCCTCAACGCCTGAACGCCACGGCGCAGGCTCAGCAAGGAGATCAACCCATGGAAACCTGGCCCTTTTGGCTCGCCGGACTGGGCATCGGCGCGTTCGTCCCGCTGTTCGCGCTCACGACCGGCAAGGCGCTCGGCATCTCGTCGGGCTACTCCGAGATGTGCGCGCTCGCGCGGCCGGCGGGCGCCGAGCGCTGGAAGCTGTGGTTCGCACTCGGACTGCCGCTCGGCGGTCTGCTCGCCACCGTGCTGAGCAGCGGCGGTGCGCAAGTCACGACGAGTTCGAGCGACATGGCGCAGGCGCTGCACCTCGACGGCGCGGCGCAGCTGGCGCTGCTCGCGCTGGGCGGAGGCCTCATCGGCTACGGCGCGCGCACGGCGGGCGGCTGCACGAGCGGCCACTCGATCGTCGGTCTCGCGCAGGGCGCGAAGTCGAGCTTGATCGCAACGCTCGGCTTCATGGTCGGCGGGTTCGCGGCCACCTGGATCGCCGTTCTGCTCGCAGGAGGCGTGCAATGAAGCCCGTGCTCTTCCTCGGCGCCGGCGCGCTGTTCGGTTTCCTGCTCTCGCAGGCGCGCGCGACCGATTTCGCCGCGATCCACGGCATGTTCCGGCTCACGGACTTGCACCTGTTCGGCGTGATCGGCGTCGCCGTCGCAACGGCCGCGGCCGGGCTCGCGCTGCTGCGGCGCGGGCCGACAACGGCGCTCAACGGCGAAACGATCAGCGTGAAGCCCAAGCCCGTGCACAAGGGCCTCTTCGTGGGCGGTCTGGTGTTCGGAGTCGGCTGGGCGCTCTCGGGCGCGTGCCCCGGCACCGCGCTCGCGCAGCTGGGTGAAGGCAAGCTCTACGCGCTGGCCACCGTGGCTGGAATTCTCGCCGGAACTTGGCTGCGCCAGCGCGCGAGCGCTCCCGCGGGGAACACCGCACGCAGCTGCTGAGAGGAAACCTCCATGTTGCTCGTGTGGATCGGCGCGCTCGCCATCGGCGTGGGACTGGGGCTGCTCGGGTCGGGCGGCTCGATCCTCACCGTGCCGGCGCTGGTCTACCTCGCGCACCAGGACGAGAAGGTCGCGATCGCTAGTTCACTGGGCATCGTCGCCGGCATCAGCATCGTGGCGGCGATTCCGTACGCGCGCCGCCGCGAACTCGACCTGCGCAGCGTCGTGCGCTTCGGCCTGCCGGGAATCGTCGGCACGTTCGGCGGCGCGTGGCTCGCGCAGTTCGTCAGCGCGCGCACGCAGCTCGAGCTGTTGGCCGGAGTGATGGTGCTCGCCTCGGTGCTGATGTTCCGCACGCAACGCGCGGAGAGCGAGCCGGGGCGCGACCATCCGACCTGGATGATCGCGCTCGAAGGCCTGGGCGTCGGCGTCCTCACGGGCTTGGTCGGCGTGGGCGGCGGATTCCTGATCGTGCCGGCGCTCGTGCTGCTCGGCGGGCTCCCGATGCGCCGCGCCGTCGGCACCAGCCTGGTGATCATCGCGCTCAAGTCGCTCGTCGGCTTCGCCAAGTACGTCGACGTGCTCGCGGATCTGGGCCTGTCGATCGACTGGAGCGTGCTCGCGCTGTTCACCGGCTTTGGGATCGCCGGCAGCCTGCTCGGCAGCCGCGTGTCGTCGCTCGTTCCGCAGCACGCGCTCCAACGCAGCTTCTCCGCGCTGCTGGTGCTCGTCGGCGCCGGAATCTTGTGGACGCACTGGCGCTAGTCGCCCCCGCGCCAGTTTTGGCGACGTGGAAAACGTGACTCTTCGACCATGACAAGTGGGTCACCCGTGTCGACGGCGCTCGCGCGGCGCGCATAGATTCCGAAGTGGTTTCGCGTCGCCTCCCCCAACGACGCGCCCTTGCGCACCACTCCCCCCACGCCGAGCGCGGCCTCGCCGCGTGATCGCCCGCGCTACGTCCTGGCAGCGCTGGTCCTGGGCGCGTTGGCGCTGCTCTTCCTGTGGACGCCGTTGTCGAACGCAGGGCACAGCACGTTCCTCACGGTCGACGTGCTGCAGAACAACACGTTGACGCAGCTGTGGGTCGAGCACCGGCCGCGCAACCTGCTGCTCAGCGACCCGTTCACCGAGTTCGTGCCGTGGATCGAGTTCGCGCGGGCCGAGCTGACGAACGGGCGCCTGCCGCTGTGGAATCCGTTCAACGGCGCGGGCGCCCCGCTCGTAGCCAACTACCAGTCGGCGGTGTTCTCGGTCTTCACGCTGCCGTTCTACGTGCTGAGCCTGAAGGCGGCGCTGCTCGTGGCCGCGTTCGCGCGCCTGTTCCTGACGGGCTGGTTCACCTACTTGTTCCTGCGGCAGCTGCGCCTGCGCGAACTCGCGGCGCTCGGCGGGGCGATCGCATTCACCTACTGCGGCTACAACAGCCTGCTCATCTCCTATCCGCACACGGCGGTCGTTGCGTTCCTGCCGGCCGTGCTGTGGTGCATCGAAGTGATCCTGCGGCGCCGCCGAGCCGCGCGAGTGAGCGGCCTGAGCGCGCGCACGGCCCACTGGCACACACTGCTGTGCGCGCTGCTCGCGGGCCAGTGCTTCGCCGGCCATCCCGAAACGCTCTACTTCTGTCTCGTCATCACCGCGCTGTGGGTGCTCGCGCGACTGGGCGAGCTCGCCTGGCGCGAACGCCGCACGCCGGACGCCGTGCGAGCGTGGGCCGCGTGCGGACTGCGCCTGCTCGCCGTCGCACTGCTCGCGGCCTTGCTCGCTGCGCCGCAACTCGCGCCGTTCCTCGAGTACGTCGCGCAGTCCACGCGCGGCACGGCGGCCGCCGCGGAGCAACTGACACCGCTGAACCTCAGCTCCTGGCCGCGCTACGTGTTCCCCAATCTCCTGGGAATGCCGGTTGACGGCGGCCTGCTCGGACCGCGCCTGCCCGCGCCCAACTACGAGATCGCGAACCTCGGCTACTGCGGCGCCACGGTGTTGCTGCTCGCGCTCTTGGCGCTGCGGCGCGCGCTGCGCGACGCGCGGACAGCGCTGCTGGGCTTGCTGCTGGTCGCCTGGGCGCTGTGGGCGCACCACGTTCCGCCCTTCCACCAACTCGGCCTGCTGCTGCCCGGCGGCGCGCAGGCGCCGGCGCACGTCAGTCAGGTGATCGGGCTCTTCTGCGTCAGTGTGCTGGCCGCATTCGAGCTCGACGCCGTCACACGGGGCGCTGCGAAGCGGCGCTGGAAGGCCGCTTCCGGGCTGTGCCTGGCGTGTGTCGCACTGCTCGCGGTGTTCGCTCCGGCGGCGCTGCGCGAGGCCGCAGCCAAGGCCGCCGAGCACCATGCCGCAGCGCATCTGCTCGAAGGTTGCCGCACGCACATCTTCGGCATGAGCGCGGTGGTGGTTGGAGCGACCTTCTCCGTTGCGGCGGGTTTGATCGTGCGCAACGCGTCCATTCGACGCGCCTTGGTCGCAGCCGGAATCCTCGGCGTCTTCGCGCAAACCGGAGCGTTGTTCGCCAAGTACCAAACGACCTCGCCGGACGCGCTGGTCTACCCGGCGACGCGCGCGACGATCACGCTGCGCCGTCTGGTCGGCGACAGCACTTGGGTCTCGGTCACTCGCGAGGGCTTGCCCGCTGCGGCGAACGTGATGTACGGCCTGCGCCAGGCCGCGAACTACGACGCGTTGTACGTGCGTCACTACGACCGCTGGCATGCGCTCTCGTGCAAGCCGTTCGACACCTGGCGCGCCGCGATGACCGCGAACGAGCGAACGCTGAGCAGTCTGGGCGTCGAGTTCTGCGGCCTGCGTTTCCCCGGAGTCGACGCGCCCGGCGAAGAGAACGGCGTGCGCATGCCGCACTGGAGCGGCGACGCCGAACAACTGCGCTTCGTCGGGCGCGCGGGCGGTCAATTGATCCACCGCTTCCGTGGACACCACGACGGCGTGAGGAGCCTCGCCTACGCGCAGGTGTTCGAGAGCGACGACGCGAGTCTCGCGCCGAGCGTGCAGCCGTCCGGGCGCGCGCGCAACACGCTCGTGCTCAGTGAGCCGCCGCCCGCGGGATTCCTGGTGCGCGCCGCCCCCGCGCCGCGCCGCGCCGCTGCGCCGGAGCTCGCGTCGTCCGACTCGAGCGATTCCGAGAACGGCGGGCCACGCGTACCCGACAGCAACGCGCCGCAGCCGACGCGGCCGCGCGCCGCGCCGCAACGCCCTGGAACCGTGCGCGTGCTCGAGAGGCTGCCGATGCGCTGGCGAGTGCGCGCGCAACTCGACGAGCCTCGCTACCTGCTGTTCAGTCAGGCCTGGTATCCGGGTTGGAAAGCGCGCGTCGACGGACGCGAGGTTCCGCTGGTGCGCGCGAACTACGCGTTCGCGGCCATCGACGCGCCCGCCGGCGAGCACGAGATCGAGCTCAGCTACGAACCCGCTTCGTGGCGGCTCGGCTTGGCGTTGGCGGCGTGCGGCGCGCTCGGCCTCGTGGCGTTGTGGGTCGGCACGCGCAGCGCCGAAGCGCGGAGTGCAACGACGTGAGGCGCAGCGCTCTCGCCGTGTTGGTCGCGTTGCTGGTGTGCGCGCAGCTCGCGTGTCGGCGACACGAGCCGGCGTTCGCCCCGGCTTCGCTCTTCGCCGACGGAATGGTGCTGCAGCGCGACACGCGCGCGCCGATCTGGGGCCGCGCGCGCCCTGGACAGGTCGTGCGGGCGAGCGCGAGCTGGCTCGAGGACGAACACGCGACCGTGACGGACGTCGCCGGCGTTTGGGTGCTGCGCCTTCCGACGCCGGCCGCCGGCGGTCCGCACACGCTCTCGCTGCGCGCCGAGCGCGAACTGGTGCTGCGCGACGTGTGGAGCGGCGACGTGTGGTTGTGCGCGGGCGGCGCCGACATGGAATGGCGCGTCGCGCCGGGCGAACACGGCGGCGTGACCGCGGGCCAGGGCGAATTCGCGACGGAAGGCGCACCGCGGATCGCGCAGTTCGAGGTGCGCAACACGCTGGCGGCGCGCGCGCAGGCGGACGTCGACGGCAGCTGGGTTCGCGCGACGCCGGAGAGCGTCGGCCAGTTCTCGGCCACGGCGTGGTTCTTCGCGCTCGAGCTCCAGCGCGAGCTCGGCGTTCCGATCGGGATCGTGAATGCGACCGCCGGCGGCGCGCGCGCGCAGTCGTGGATCGGCGAATTCCACGTGCGCGGGAATCTCGCGAACCCCGCTGAGCTCCAACTCGTCGACGCGCTGCGCCAGCGCGGCGTCGAGAGCATCGACGAGCGTTGCCTCGCGACGGAGCCCGGCCTGACCCCGAGCTCGCCGACGTTGCTCTACAACGGCATGGTCGTGCCGCTCGCGCCCTACGCGATCCGCGGAGTTGTGTGGCGCCAGGGTGAGTCCGACCTCGACCGCTGCCACGCGTACGCGCGTTACTTGCGCACCCTGATCGAATGCTGGCGCGATTTGTGGTGCGAGCCCGAGTTGCCGTTCCTGCTCGTGCAGCTGCCGCCGCGCACGACGTTCGACGTCAGCGCCTCCGGCATCCTGCGCAACGCGCAACGACTCGCCGCCCGTCAGCCGGGCGTGGGTCTGGCGGTCGCGTCGGATCTGGGCCGCGACGATGGTCGCGCGCCGCGCAACGAGCGCGAGATCGGGCGGAGGTTGGCGCGACAAGCTCTCGTGCTCGCCTACGGACGCAGCGACGTTCCGGCGAGCGGTCCGCTCCTGCGCGAAGCGCGCAGCGACGGCGACGTGGTGCGGCTCGAGTTCGAACACGCGCAGGATTTGGCCGCGCGCGAGGGCGCGTTGCGCGGCTTCGAAGTGTGCGGAGCTGACGGTGCGTTCTTCGTCGCGCAGGCGCGCTGCGTCGGCTCGCAGGTGCTCGTCAGCTGTCCGCAGGTTCCAAGTCCGCAGGTCGTGCGCTACGCGTTCGCCGACCCGTCCGCCGGCAATCTGACCAACGCCTCGGCGCTGCCCGCAGCCAGTTTCGTTGTCGAGCTGACTCCGAACAGGTGAATTGGATCGGGCGCGGCCTGCGAAATCGCATTTCGTTGGCCGGCCTTCGCTGAGGGCCTTCGATCCCTGCGAGTTCGCCTCTGTCGACTTTATGCGCAGCGCCTCCCACGGCCCTTGTGGGCTCGAGCGGACACGCTGACAATCCGCATCAAGAGCTTCCCGCTCCATGGAATCGCAACCGCCCGCTCCGGGCCCGGACGCCTCGCCGCGTCCTGGCGCCCAACCTTCTGATGCTTTCGCCCAGGCGCTCTACGCGCGGCTGCGCTCGCGCGCGCCGGCGGCGAGTCGTTATGCGATCGGCGCCGAGATCGGTCACGGCGGAATGGGCCGCGTCTACGCGGCGCATGACGAGGATTTGCAGCGCGATGTCGCGCTCAAGGTGATCCGCGAAGCGCCGGGCGAGGGCGACACGAGCGGCGGACCGTCGCCCAGTTCGCTGCGCCTCGCGCGTTTTCTCGAGGAAGCGCAGGTGACGGGCCAGCTCGACCACCCGGGCATCGTGCCCGTGCACGAGCTGGGCCTCGACGCGAACGGACGCCTGTACTTTGCGATGAAGCTCGTGCGCGGCGAGGACTTGAGCAGCGTGCTCAAGCGCGTCGGCAAGGATCCGGAGTGGACGCAGACGCGCGTGGTCGGCGTGCTGCAGAAGGTGTGCGAGGCGATGGCTTACGCGCATTCCAAGCGCGTGATCCACCGCGATCTCAAGCCGTCGAACATCCGCATCGGCCGCTTCGGCGCGGTGTACGTGATGGACTGGGGCCTCGCGCGCGTGCTCGATCGCCCGGACGAACGTGATCTGCGCGTGCGCGCCGAGGACGCGGCGACGCAGTCCGATCCCGTGCACTCGGATCGGCAGCACGCAGCCGGTCTGGCGCAGTTGCTCCACACCGTGGACGGCACGCCGATCGGCACGCCGATGTTCATGTCGCCCGAGCAAGCGCTCGGGCGCGCCGAGTTGATGGGACCGCAGACCGACGTGTACGGCATCGGCGCGATCCTCTACATGCTGCTCACCGGCCAGATGCCGTACGTCTCGCCGTTTTCGATGGTGAACGCGGCGCAGGTCGTGCGCTGGATTCGCGAGGGGCCGCCGACGCCGATCCTCGAGCTCGCGCCCAAGGCGACTGCGCAGCTCGTCGCCATCGCCGAGCGCGCGATGGCCCGCGATCCGGCGCAGCGTTACGCGCACATGGGCGAACTCGCCGACGAGCTGCGCGCGTACCTCGAGCTGCGCGTCGTGCGCGCCTACCGCACCGGCCCCGTCGCCGAACTCGGCGCCTGGGTGCGCCGCAACCGCTCCGTGGCGACGCTGGCGGGCGCGCTGCTCGTGCTCGCAGTTTCGAGCGGCTTCGGCGTGGCTTGGCAGCGCAGCGTGGCGGCCCACGAAAGCGAGCGGAACTCCGATGCGTTCGAGGCGCAAGTGCTGTTCGACGAGCTGGAGTCGATCGCGCCGCTGAGCGCCACGGCGCACAACGAACTCACGCACTGGAGCGAGCGCGCCGACGCACTCACGCAACGGCGCGCGGATTACGAGCGCGAGGTGCAGAGCCTGCTCGACAGCGCGCGCGCCGATGGGACCGTCGAGATCTCGCAGGGGCAACACCCCATCGAGCTGCGCTATCCATTGGAGGTCGCCCGCGCCGACCGCGAGCGCTTCGCGCGCGAACTTGCCGAGCCTTCCCAACCGCCGACGCCGCAGAGCGAGGCGGAGCGCGCCGAGTACGTCCGCGACGTGCAGGCGATCCTGCCGGGCACGCTGGCCTACCTCGATGAACGCATCGCGGCGTTGAGTCGCTTCGGTGAGCCGCTGCTCAACGCGCGCTTTCAGTCTCCGGCTCTCCAGCAGCGCTTCGACCTCTTGCAAGCGCGCCTCGCGGACCTTGCGCGTGTCGAGCACGACGGCCGGCGCGAGGTAGAACGGCTCCGCAAACTCGCGGCTCGGCTGCATGCGGTTTCGAACGATGCTTGGCGCCGCGCCTGGGATCGTTTCGAGAGCGATGTGCAGTCCCCGCAGACTCGCGCACCGTACGGCGTGCTGCGTTTTGCTCCGCGCCGCGACCTCGTGCCGCTTGGTCGCGACCCGCGCAGCGGTCTGTGGGAGTTCTGGCACACCCCGAGCGGTGAGCGACCGTTCGAAGGTCCTGGTGGTTGGACAGTCGGCCCACAGTCGGGCCTCGTGTTCGTGCTCCTGCCCGCGGCGCATGTACTGACCGGCGCCAGCACGAAGGCCGACGCCGCGCGCGTGGATCCCCAGGCGACGCCGATCGAGTTCTTCAGCGAGTGCGATCTCGATCCGTTCCTGATCTCCAAGTACGAACTCACACAGGGCCAGTGGTTGCGCCTGACGGGGGTCAATCCAAGTCGCTACCCGGCAGGCGAGCACTACAACGTGCAGCCTCGTCTGAGCTTAGCCAACCCGGTCGAGTGCGTTTCCCACACCGAGTGCGCGACGCTCCTTGCGCGTCTGGGCCTCGCGCTGCCCACCGAAGCGCAGTTCGAGTACGCCGCGCGAGCTGGCAGCGACACGCCGGCGCCTGAGCCGTTGACCGTGTCCGCCAACGGTTACTCGCTTCCCGGAGACCCCCTCGACCGCTTCTACATACACGCGCCTGTGGGCAGCCTCGCGCCGAGCGGGTTCGGGCTGTTCGACGTGCTCGGCAATGTCGCGGAGTGGTGCGCCGACTGGTATGTGCCGGATCCGCGCGAGTTCGAGCTCGCGGCGGGCACTGGCGAGCGCATTCCAGTGCGCGCCACGTTCCGCGTCGCGCGCGGCGGCGCGTTCGACAGCGGCGCCGACTCGTTGCGCTTCAGCATGCGTGGAGAGCAGCGGCCGGACATGCACGACAAATCCATCGGAGTGCGGCCGGTCGTCACTCTCGGAACCACTTTGGATGCACGGCAATGAGCGCTCCGTCGCCTGAATCTCAACCTCGACCGTCCCGCTTCCAGCGCTTTGGCTGGCCCGCTCTGATCGGCGGCGCTGCGGGCTTCCTGGCCGCGTTCCTGCTGCATTGGATGTGGCTGCTATCAGCTTCGATTCTCAACACACCGGTATCCAATGCGCCGGTCGTGGTGCGCCCGCACCAGCCCATCGTGGTCGTTTCGCACCACTTCGAGCCAGACACGGACGACAAGAGCTTCGAACTCGTGTTCAACTCGGACGGGCCCGCGATGACCATCGGCGCGTCCGACAAGCAGGGTGAATCGTTCGCCGTGGTCCACGGCGAACGACTTACCGCGCAACTGTCCGGAAACACGTTGTCGATCAAGCGCGCCGACGGCACGGCGATCGTGAGCCTGCCGACCTCCCAGGGATCAAGCGGTCCCAAGAGCGTTGCGCATCCCGTCGCCTCAGTGATCGGGCGCGACAAGAAGGGGGACTGGCGGCTGACCTACGTCACGATCGACATGTTCGGCCGCGAAGCGAAGCTGCGCCTGTTCGACAAGTAGGGCGCAGCGCTTACCGATGCCTCCATCTCAGACAGCGAAAGGAAGACAGATCATGCCCCCTCCCGACAGCCTGCCCACCCCCGACTCATTGGGTTCGCGCGGCGAGAAGATCCCGCCTGTGAACTTCCGAGATCTGCTGCTCGGCGCCGCGCTCACCGCCGGCCTGACCATCGGCGGAATGTCGCTGACGCGACCCAAGTTCGGCCAAGGCACAGATCAACGTTCCAACACTCCGACCGGGCACTCGGCTGTGGCGGTCGTGAAGAAGCAGCCGCAAGTCGTGCTGACCCAGACATTGTTCGATCCAAAGGCGACGTTCCCGATCGAGTATCAGGCAAAGACGGACTCCGACGTCACGCAGATGCGCGTCGGTGCGAAGGACTCGCCGACCGAGACAACGGCTGTCGCAAAGGACACCAAGATCCTCATCGGCCAGCCTGTCGACGGAAAATTCCCGATGCGGGTCACGCTCGAGGACGGCGGCACTGCCGATCTGTCCTTCACAGCCGTGTCGGGCCTCACGATGGTCGGCTACGACGCTGTCGGCGGTGCTTCCTATGC
Source organism: Planctomycetota bacterium (assembly GCA_016795325.1). Classification (GTDB taxonomy): domain Bacteria; phylum Planctomycetota; class UBA1135; order UBA1135; genus WYBT01. The sequence goes on along the minus strand of JAEUHY010000045.1, from coordinate 273,800 downwards.
GTCGGGCGACTGGACAGCGACACCGGTGAATGTGTGGTTCAACGGCCATCGCGGGACGTTCTTCGTCCTCGTCAACTGATTCGAAGCCGCGCCGCGGGAGCTGTACAACTCGCGGTGTGAAGATCGTCACCGAAGAGCACCAGCTCAGCGTCGATTCCAGCCCGCTGCGTGTGCGCGTCTGCGCGCCGCGCGCGGCAGGCCGTTTCCCCGGCGTGCTGCTGTACTCCGAGATCTTCCAGCTCACCGGGCCGATCTGTCGCTCGATGGAGCGCCTCGCGGGCCACGGCTTCGTCGTCGCGGCGCCCGAGATCTTCCACCGCGTCGAGCCGCTCGGCGCGGTGATCCCCTACGACGACGCCGGACGCGAGCGCGGCTTGGCGGCCGCCGGACGCACGCGCGCTGTCGAGCACGACCGCGACCGGAGCGCGGTGCTCGACTGGCTGCAGCAGGACCCGCGCGTCGATCCGGAGCGCCTGGCGAGCATGGGCTTTTGCATCGGCGGGCACCTCGCGCTGCGAGCAGCGCTCGACCCGCGTGTCGGCGCGGTGGTGGCCTGCTATCCGACCGGCGTGCACAACGGCAAGCTCGGGCTCGACGCCGATGCGGGCACGCTCGCGCCGCTCGCGCGCACGCGCGCCGCGCTGCTGATCGTGTTCGGCGACGCCGATCCGCACGTTCCTCCGGAAGGACGGGCCGCGATCGCGCACGCGCTCTCCACGCTCCGCTCTCGCTCGACCATCCGCGAGTTCCCGGCCGAACACGCCTTCATGCGCGACGAAGGCGCGCGCTACGACCCGCAGGCGAGCGACGAGGTGTGGCGCATGGCCGTCGAGCACCTGCGCGGCGCACTGGCCTGAACCTTCGGCGCCGCGCAGCCGCGTCGCACCTCAGCGCGCTTCCTCGACGCCGCTGTTCGTGAGCCTCGCGCGGCGCTCCGCGAGCAGCAGGTCGACCATGCGTCCGTAACTGCGCACGCCTTGCGTCTGGCCCTGCACCTTGAGGTAGGTGTCGTTCACCGCGCTCGACACCTCGCGCACGGTCTGAAGGGCCGTGCTTGGCGCCGCCCAGAAGTGCTGGATCGACTTGATGTCGCGCAGCACGCCCGGGTCGATCTCGGCGTGCAGCGTCAGGCTGCGGCTGAAGTCAGCCGCGCTCAGACTGCTCCGCAGGTGAAAAAAGGCCATCAGCGCCGCCGAGTACTCGAGCTCGCGGTCGCCGCTGTTCGCGCCGACCTTCACCGCGAGGTAGTTGGCTTCGTCTTCGCGCGCAAAGCCGCGTTCGTGCGCCACCTCGTGCAGCGCTGCGAACATGCGCTGCGGCAGCGGCGCGAGCACGTTGACATGCGGCTCGCCCGTGAACGGCCAGTAGATGCCCGTGATGCCGGCCGCAGTCATCAGCCGCGACGCACTTGCAGCGCGCAGGACCGGCGGCGGCCCGGCGAGGCGCGGGTCGAGCTCGCCCGCACGCACCCACGCTTCGGCGATCGCCTGCGCATGCCGCTCGAACTCGCTCGAAAGCGCCACGACGCCGTGCGCGTCCTCGGACAGCTCCCTGCGTCGCTCCGCCGCGCGCTGCAACCACTCGCGCGCCGCCGCGTCCAGCTCTTCCGCCGAAGCCGCGCGCAACTCGAGCCGAGTGCCGTGCGCGTACGGCAAGCGCGCATAGTTGTAGGCCCACGCGCCGAGGTAGACACAGTAGATCCAAGCCGCGAGCAACGCGACGCCCGAGACTTCTTGCAACACGTATTCGAGGCGCGGCTTTTCGCGACGACGCCAGTTGCGGACGAACCGGACGCCGCGGAACACGGCCAGACCCGCGAGCGCGACGATCAGGAGTTCGCCGCACGAGACCGGCGCCAAGCGACTCACGCTCGTCTGCAGACGATGAAGCCACGGGTAGAGCCCGCGGGAGTACAGCTGCTCGGTCGCGGCAGGCCACTCCGCGGCGGCGACGCGCAACGCGAGCGCCACGCCAAGCAGCGTGAGCGTGACGATCCACGCGCGGCGCGAACCGGCGGCGACGTTGCGGGCGGCCTGCGTGGTGTGGAGAAGGACGGAGGACGGTCGCATCGGGCGCAGAAGCTAACGCCAGCGCGTGGGTTCGAGGGCGCGGATTGCAGCGCGGGCTCAGCTCGGAGGGCGACGTGCGGCGGTCGAAGCCCGCCGCACGGACGAACGTGCGTGAAGGGCAGGCCGAGGTGCGCTGAGCTCGTCGCCGTGCGCCGCCGATCAACCGGCCCGTATCGTGGATCGGCGCGCCACGCTGCGCACGCCAACGGACTGCCCGCTCACAGCAAGGCGAGCTGCATCGAGGTTGCGCGCCGCTCGTCCGGCGGCGCGTGCGGTCACGACCCTAGAATGTCCGGGTGATGGGACGCTGGTCGCTGTGGCTCGGACTGGTCGTGTGTGCGGGTTGCGCACGCAGCGACGCCGAGTGGGTGCAGAGCCTGGAGTCTCCCGATGCGTTCACGCGGCTCGAAGCGGCGCTGGCGCTCAGCGAGCGACCCGAACAAGTCGACGCGGTGTTGCCCGAGCTGTTCACCGGCGCGCAGTCGGACGTGGCGCGCGAGCGGCAAGCCGCGCGGCAGGCCGTGCGTGAGCTCGCGGTTCGCGCTCCGCGGGCGCTGCTCGACTATCGACTCGGCCCCGGCAATCCGTTTCCCGTGGTGCGCAACCTCACGCGCCAGGCGCTGCGGCAGGCCGGTACGCCGGCCGTTCTGCCGCTCGTCGAAGCGCTCGAGCGTGCGGCGCCGGAGGAGGCCGCCGAGCTGCGGGAATGCCTAGTCGCGCTCGCGTGCGACGATTCCGCCGCGCTCACGGCCCTCGCGGACCTGCTGCCGGCGCCGACGACAGCCGCGCGACAAGCGCTCGTCGCCGCGGCTCTGCGCGAGGTCGGTTCAGCCGCCGCGGCGCACGTGGAGCGGCTGGGTGCGCGCATCGACGCCGCCGCACTCGGGCTGGATCTCGAGCGTTTGCGGGCGACCCGACGCGCGACGAAGCCCAAGGACGGCGAGCGGGAGCGCGGGCCGTGAGCGAGCGACCGGCGCAACCGCCGACGCTCGGCGCGCGCGTGTCTCGCGTGGCCGTGAGCAGCGTTTTGACGCTCTCTGGCGTCGCAGCGACGTTCGCCGCGTTGCGGCTCGCGGAGCACCACGCGCCGCTGTCGCGCCTGTGGGGCGCCATGCTCGGGTGGTGGTGGGCCGCCTCGCTCGGCGCGCTCGCGCTGTGCGCCCTCGCGTTCACGCTCGAAGTGCGCGCCTGGCGCCACGGCGCGCGGACGCAGCTCGATCTCGCGCCGCTGCGCAAGTTCTTCTGCGCGGCCGTGCTCGCGAGCGCGCTGTTCTTGGCCGCGCTCCAACCCTTCCGCCGGCTGTACTTCGAGCTCTCGCTCGGCCTCGCCGCAGGCCTGTTCGCCGCGTTGTTGGTGTGCGAGCACACGCTCGCGCCGCGCTTCTCCGCGCGCCTGCGCCGCGGCGCCGACCTGGCGCTCTTCAATCTGTGCCTGAGCGCTCTAGTCGCGGAATTCGTGCTGCGCCAGTTCGCGCTCGTGCGTCCATCGCAGCTGTTGGCGCAGCGCGACGGCGGCGCGCCGCAGTCGATCCGCCTGTTCGGAAATCCGCCGGGAATGGTGCGCTACGGCTTCGCGTGCAATTCGGGCGGCTACTACGACGACGAGTTTCGCGCACGCGTGGAAGGTCGCGGACTCGTCGTGACGATCGGCGACTCGTTCAGCATGGGCTCGGTGCCGCATCTGCACCACTACACGACGGTCGCGGAGCGCGCGCTGCGCGACGTCGACGTGCACAACGTCGGCGCGCCGGGGATCGGCCCGCCTGAGTACCTGCACCTGCTGCGCGCCGTGGCTTTGCCGATGAAGCCCGACGCGATCGTGGTGACGATCTTCGTCGGCAACGACATCAAGTTCAGCGACCTGCGCATCACTCGCACGGACCGCGGACTGCGTCTGTGGTTCGACCGCGACAACCTGCTCGTGTGGCAATTCCCGCGGAGGCTGCTGCGGCTCTCCGGTGAAGCCGGACTCGTCGGAGACGCCGGCGGAGCGCCGCTCGTGAGCGGCGAGCGTGAGATCGCCGCGGCCTTCCCCTTCGTCGAGGATCCCGCACTCGAAGAGCCCGGGCTCACCCTCGAGGCGTTTCTGCGCATCGAACGGGCTCGCGCACTCGAGGCGTGCCGCGTTCCCGCCGGCGGTTTCGCGGCGCTCGAGAATGCGCTGCTCGAGATGAAGGCGGAGTGCGGCGACGTGCCGTTCGCCGTCATGCTTCTCCCCGACGAGTTCCAGGTCGAGGATCCGCTGTGGGCGACGGTGACCGAAGCCTTGCCGCAAGCCGATGAACTGCAGCGTTTCCAGCCGCAGGAGCACCTCGCGGCGTTTGCAGCAGCGAACGACATCGGTTGGCTGGACCTCACGCCCGCGTTGCGCGCCGTCGAACCCGATGAGCACGGCCTGCGACGCGTTTACCACTTGCGCGACACGCACTTCAACACGCGCGGCAATCGCATCGGTGGTGAACAACTGGCGCTTCTGCTGGGCGAGCTGCTCCGGCGTTGAGCGCCGCGCTGCTGCGCTGCGCGTCTAGCGTCCTGTTTCCGCATCTCGTCGAGTATCTCGTGGCCTCGACGCCCCGGTGGCGTTGCTCCGATTCGGAGACCTATTCAGGTCGCCTGGAGTCCTTGCGCCTTGCCACGGACGCCGCTTCCAGCGACCTCCTCAACGGACCTCGGGAACAGGACGCTAGCGAGCATCGCCTCAAGGAACGAAGGTGAGTGTCACGACGTTGGTTCCGCAGTAAGGCAACAACCCCTCGTCCAGGGTGAAGACACCGTGGCGCATGGTGCGACCGACCAGATGCACCCACTGCGTGGGCGGAACCACAACAGGTTGCACGGCCATTCCCTGGAGATCCGTCAGGAGTCGGTGACCGTAGACGAAGTTGGGAAGGCCGCCCGGCAGGAACGGTGAGCGGCCGACGTACGTGAGGCCGAGATAGCGGTCGCTGACCAGGTTGAGGCCGCCGATGGCGAAGTGCGGCGTCGGCGGTCCAAACGCCGTGAACGAGCCCACCACGTAGAAGACTCGCTGGGGCGCGTTCGTCTGCAACTGGAGCATCTGGACGCCGCCGCTCGTGACCGAGACGAAGCCAGTGTTCGCCGAGAGTGACGAGCTGCACGGCGCCTGCGCACAGGCGTCGGTAGTTGCGAACGACAGGATCGAGAACGAAGCGAGCGCGATAGCGAGACGTTTCATGGTTCTGTGTGGCCTTCTTGGAGGTTGTCAGCAACCGCGGCTCCAGCGCCGCGGAGGAGGGCTCGGAGTGACGCATCGCAAACGTGGCGCCGCGCGCTCGAGCGCGGTGCACGCCCGCGCGGTCCTGTCGACAGAGTTCCCGTTCGAGCGCTTGCGCGCAGGCCGCGCACGATGCCGCACAGCAAGGGGCGAGCAGCGCAAGCCGTCACACGGCGGAATCTCGGCTTGGTCGGAACTTTTCGAGTCTGCCGCGGTGAGAAGTCGGCACTCCTCTCCAACTGCAACGACCCAGCCATGCCGCACCGACTTCATCTGCTCGTCCTCGTTCCTCTGGTCGCACTCGCAGGCCTTGTCGCATGGCGCGCCGACAACGACGCTCCTCCTGCTGCTGCGGACGGAGGCGCCAGCGCTGTTTTCGCGCAGCCCGCGCCTGCGGCCCCGGCGCCTCCCGCTTGGTTGGACGCGGCTCTCGCGCGCTCTCGCACGTACGCGCTGGAGTCGAACGATCTCGAGCGAGAGTTTCGGCGCCTGTGGCAGTCCGCGGACGCCGCGGCGTTGGCGCCCGAAACGGCTCTGGGCGTGTTGCGCGAACTGGAACAGCGCTTGGCGGCGGTGAGCACGGTGAGCGAGCGCGAGCTCCCCGCGTCCCAAGGCGTGGACGCGACGACGTGGCGCATTGCGCAGGACTACGCGCTTCAGGAGGCGCTGTTCCAACTCGAAGCGTTCCAGCGCGGTGACTATCGCCGCAGCGATCTGGCGGGGCTGCCGAATGCGCTGCGCTTCGGCGTGAGCTCCGGTTTCCGCTTGAGCGAGTTCCTCAGCGCCAGCGCCCGCGGCTTGCTCCTCTTCCCGGTGGATCCGCAAGTCGCCCCAGGGCTGCTGGAGACGAAGAACTACCTGTTGGTCGCCGATCAGCAGCGCCGTTGAGCTCTGTTGCGCGCGCAGCTTGCGGAGCCCGCGCGCGACCGCTGGTCTTCTCGCTCCGCAACTCCATTGAGACTCATCCCATGTTTTCTCTCTCCACCACCATCGCGTCCTTGACCTTGATCGCCGTCGCCGTCGCTGCCCCGCTGTCCGCCTCCGCGGGACCGGCTGCGCCGCTCACCGAGTGCAGCGGATGCCGCGCGGGCGTCGCCAACTGGAACCAAGCGTTTGTCGTGCAAACGCTGTCGGGCCAGTGCCACGTGAGCCACAACATCTGGCGCGCCGACGGACGTTGCGAGGCCACCTACAACGACGACGGCACGTTTGCGGCGTGTGTCACGGACCAAGCGTGCGGCTTCATCCTCGAAGCGAATTGTGCGGGCCAGTGCGACGGCTTGATCTCTGGCATGCTCGACGCAACCGGCAACCTGCTGTCCATGAGCGGCTGCGGCCTGCAGCTGTTCACAGCGCCCTACTGCGGCTGGGTCATGCCGATCACGCAGTTCGTCTGGTCGCCGTCGACCAACGATCTGCAGTGGGCGACGAACTGGCTGGCGTGCGAGTTCTGCAACGGCTCGGCGCCGGTCGAACCGATCGAGTGAACGTCGCGAGCCAGCGCCGAACGCGCTCCGCACCACGCGCGGCGTTCGCTCTCCGTCGAGCGAACGCCGCGCTCTCGTTGGTCGTTCGTGCCACACGAGCCGATGCCCTGCGCGGCGCTGCGAGTTGGCTTTCGTGCAACTATCGTTCGAGCCGCTGGTGAGAAGAGTCCTGCGCGCTCGATCCGTGATCGAACGCTGCCGGCCACTCCAACCAAAGGACCTTCTCATGAATCTCTCTCTGCTTCTGGCGAGCAGCGCGATCGGCCTGGGGCTGATCGGCGCCGCCGCAATCGCCGCCACGCCGCTGAGCGGCTCAGCGACGGCGCGCACCAAGGTGTACGTCCAAGAACTGCCGCTCACGCTCGAACAACAGGCGCGCATGAGCACACAGATCGCACACGTGAAGGTGGTCGAAGTGCAAGTGAACGGATCGTCGACGACGATGCCGCACGTGCTCTACCGGCTCGATGTGCAGCAAGCCGTGTTCGAGGACGCACCGGAGTTCTCCTCCATCTGCATCGGCGGCGTCCCTGGACAGATCGAGTTCCCTGGCGCACCTCGTTTCGAGGTGGGCGACCAGCTCGTGCTGCTCGGCGGCTGGATCGAAAAGCTGGAGTCGTACATCCCGGTGACGCTGGGCAGCTCGGCGTTCGGCGTCACGACCGACGCCAACGGAGTTCCGGTCGTCGACCTGGGCAACGGTCGGACCGAACACGTCGCGGAGTTCCTCGAGCTTCTCGCCGTGTACGCCAACACCCTTCCCGAGAACCAGTAGCCGCCGCAACCACCATGAAGTTCCACCTTCACCACGCACTCATCGGACTCGCGCTGGTTTTCGGGGCGAGCTCCTCGGCCAATGCGCGCTTGGGCGGCATCGAACGCGACTGCAGCACCGGCGTACCCCTGCCTGAGGTCTGGCCGGCGAACCAAATGCCGAGTTGGACGTACGCCTACACTCTCGACTCTTCGAGTCGCGAGTGGCTCGCGCCTGGCTATCCACTCGCCTGCACGTTCAACGGGGCCACGCCGGGGCTGACGTGCATGCTCGAAGCCTTCAACACGTACGCCAACGCCACGTTGCCCGGGCAAGGCACGCCGGTGTCGAGCTTCACGACCTCGTTCGCGCCGAACCAACGCGTGTTGATTCCGAACGCTTTCACTTCGAACAACACGAGCCGCATCTGGACCGCGGGCCCGAACAACACGCGGATCCACCTGCGCGACAACGTGAACATGGTCACGCTGCTCGAGCCGGACGGGACGTTCCCGTCCTTGGCGACGCTCGGCGTGACGCTCGTCTCACTCAACGCTCAGGGGCAGATCGTCGAGTCCGACATCGCGCTTCCGACGCTGCCGCGGGGTGTTGGGTACCTCGGCACGTTCCGCCAGATTGCGGTGACTCGCTCGCGCATTTCATTCGTCGATGAACGCCCGAACGGCGATCGCTTCACCACGGACAGCATGCTGTTCGGTCCCACTGGCCCCGGTGGCCATCCGGTGTACGCCTACGCGAGCCTCAAAGGGGTCTTGACGCACGAGATCGGGCATTTCGTCGGCATCGAGCACTCGCTGCTCGATTCCTCGTCTGGCCCGACCTCGTCGTTGTTCCCCACGATGTTCTGGCGCGCGCAGATCGCGCGTTTCGTCGGGCCGACGCTCAGCACGGCGCCGCCGAGCAGCGCATCCAACTGCACGCTGTTCAACTACCCAGTCGGCTACGACGTGACTCAGATTTTCGGGCTCGTCGGGCAGAGCGCCGAGACTCTGGAGTACGACGACCTGCACGCGCTCGCTGATGGCTATCCGCGCCCGAGCGGTGACGCCATCTGGGCTCAGACGGGTCGGATCCAAGGTTCCGTCGGAGGCGCGGTGCTCGGCGTGACCAGCTCTGTGGTGGCGTTCAAGTCGGATGCGCCCGATGTGGTGCGCTTCGCCGACCTCACGGATGACAACGGCGCCTTCGAGCTGCGCCTGCTGCCGCCCGGAACCTACTACGTCATGATCGAGCCGGTTGACGCGCAGTACTTCGGCCGGGACTTCGGCGCGTGGCCGACGTTCCTCGATCCGTTCGGTTGCGCTCGACCCGTCGGTTGGCACGCGCCGGAGTTCTTCGACTCCGCCGAGTCCGCGGCGGAACAGTCCGGCTCGTTCGCCACCTCCGTGACCGTTACGGCGGGCCAACCGACGCTCGTGAACTTCGTGCGCGAGACCGTGGCGCCCGGCGGCATCCTTTCGGCGGCTCGCGTGTTCCTCGGCCCAACGATTTTCACAGAGTCGTCCAGCCGCGGACTTTCGATGCCGGGGCGAGTACTTCCCGGGGCAATGCCCGAAGAAGCGCTGCTCGAAGTCAGCGGCGTGCCGGATGGCACAGCGGTGTTCTTCTTCACTTCGACGGACCGCACGAGCACGCCGTTCGCGGGCCAGCTGATCCAGGTTCAACCCAACCTCCTGGCGCAGACGGTGGCGGGTCAAGGTGGTTGGTACAGCGTCCCGACGCCGCCCAACACCGCGCGTTTGCTTGTGCCGCTTCCCGGCTCCACCTGGCGCACGAACTGGTTTGTCCAGGCCTTCTACGTGCACCCGACGGACGGTCCGCGGCTCACCAACTGCGTGAATCTCTGGCAGGCGAGCCAGCTCTAGCGATTCGACGCGAGCGCGGCGCCGGGTTCGACTCAGCCGCTTTCGCGCGCAGCTCGCGGGGTCGCCGCGAGCTGACGCACGGAGGCCACGGGTTCGATCCCGGCGCTGCACGCGTCTCGGGGGAGCGTCGCCGCCAGCGTGCGCACGCTGTGGTGCGTCGTCGCGGCGATCATCCACACGCAGCGGCCGAACTCCGCGCGAGTTTTGCTGTCGAAGCTGTCCACTTCGCGGGGGTTGGCGCCATCTTGGATGCGTAACCAACCGGCTGCCGTTGACTCGGAGTGTTCCCCGATGCGCTTCGTCCTGACTCCGCTTTCGTTCGTGTGCCTGTTCAGCGACCTGTGCGACGCCCGCCAGACGTCGCTGCCGCTGCCCGCAACCGCCGTTGCTTCGGCCAGCTCGAACTGCGCGCCGACAGGCCCAGTTCACGGCATGAGCTTCGTCGCCGGCGCCCCGACGACCAACACGTTCGCGACCAGCGCGGATCCCGAGCTGCGCAAGTTCATCGTGTACGTGCCGAGCAGCTACAACGCGCTCGGCGCGCCGTACCCGCTCGTGTACATGTTCCACGGCACGGGGCAGACCGCGCACACGATCATGAACAAGAACACGTGGAAGCGCGCGGCCGAGCTGCGCAACTTCATCGTCGTATATCCCGAGGCGCTGCCGTACTTGATGCAGGACGGAAGCGTTCAAACGAAGTGGCGCACCGACGCCAGCGAGGCCTTCGCGGTCGACCCGTCCGAGCTGCCGATGGCCGACGACGTGCAGTTCGTGCGCGAGCTCCACAACACGCTGATCACGAGCCTCAACGTCGACTGCGACCACGTCTACGCCAGCGGCTTCTCGAACGGCGGCGGCTTCGTGAAGACCGAGCTGCGTGTCGAGCTTGCGGACGTTTTCGCGGCCTTCACGTCGGCCGGCGGCATCGGCGCGAGCGGCGGAGTCGCCGCGGACTACTTCCCGGCGAACGGCGTCGACTTCCGGCCGCACTTCGAAGTTGTCGGCACGCGCGACGACAAGAAGATCGACAACTGCATCGCCGCGGGCGACCTGCAGCCGGGCGATTTCCTCCCGCGCGCGGTTCCCGCGGTGGTGAGCACGCCGTGCATGTGGGATCCCCTCAACGTGTTCGCCGCCGGCGTCGGCATGGACCCGAGCGTCTACGCGACGGTCGAGGTCGCTGGCTTCACGCAGTTTCGCTGGACGAACGTGGTCAACCCCGGCCCGGGCCCGACCGAGTACCGCTTCCGCATCCTGCCCAACCTCGCGCACGAGTACCCCAGCGGCACGAACTACCCGGTCGACTACGTGCCGGTGTTCTGGACCTGGATGCGGCAGTATTCGCGCTGAACCGCGCGCGAGCGCCTATCACTCGAGCGCCTCACTCGAGCTCGAGCCCCTCGTGCACGAGCGTGAGGGACTCGATGGCCGTCTCGCTCCCGCTCGCGGTCAGGGTCGGTCCGCTGTAGCGCATCGGAAAGGCGCGCAGCAGCCGCCACGTCATGACCACCGCGCTGCGGTCTTCGCTCAGCAACTGGATCGTGACCGTGCGGCGCTCGACGTTGCCGTCGGACACCGATTTGAACCACTGCCACAGATCCGTCGAGCCGATCACGCCGCGCTTGAGCGTCACTTCGCTGAAGCGTGAAACACCGGGCGCCTTGCGCAGACTGTTCTCGCGCTCGTTGCCGTTGCGGTAGTCGATCACCTCGAGCTCCGCGGAGAGCCCGGAGACCTCGCTGAAGCCGGCGCGCACCTCGTTCGTCGCGCCGTTGCCGAGGTCCACGAGGAAGTTGTGGTTGCAGTACGGTCGCTCGCGGAGGATGGCCATGAAGCTCTTCAGTGCGCGGAGTAGGCGTAGGAACACGGGTGGGGGCGCGACACGTTAGCGCCCCCACTCGAGAACAACGCAGCGCGCAGCCCGCTGTGACCGCCGATTCCTCGCGATCCGCGCGAGTCAGGGTTGCAGCGTGAACTGCAACCCGTTCGAGAGGTTGGTCGTCTTCGCGGCCGGCGGGTCACGGAACCAGGCCTGCGCCCACACCACGTCGCCTGCAGCGAAGGGTTGGCCGATCGCGACCGCGGTGCTCGCGCGGAACAGGTTCCAGTCCTGACTGAAGGCGCCGTCGCAGGCGTTGACCGTGCCGCCGGAGGCAAGTGCGCCCATGCGCTGCGTCGGCGACTTCACGCACAGGAAGCTGCTGCTGCCGCTGGCCCACGGCAAACTGACCGGTCCGCTGACGCCGTAGAAGAAGACGCCTTGTTTCTGGCCTTCGACGTTGAGCACGCCGAGCGTGAAGCCGGATCCAGCGCTGGCGCTCGCAGCGCCGACGCCGGAGATCGCCGGAACGCAGCCGTTGGTGGTCGTCCCGGCGGTGCAGTACGTGGTCACGGGCGGAGTCAGCTGAACGAGGATCGCCGCTTGCAGCCCCCCCACCACCCCTTCGAACATCAGCCACTCGCCGTCGTCGCTGACCATCAGATTCTCTTGAACGGTGGCGATCGACGTGAGCAGCTGACCACCGATGACGGTGACGCCTTCCTGGACGAGCAACTGGTCATTGCGATAGATCCCGGTATCGCGCGTGGCGTCGGTGTCGTTCCAGTCGCCGAACCAAAACACGTTGCCCTGGTCGTCGAGGTCGACCGGGCCTGTTCCGAAGCCGGTCAAGATCCAGCCGCCGCTCACGCCGGGCGCCAGATTGCCTTCCTGCTGGAAGATCGCCCCGTTTTTCACGATCACCGTGTCCGTGGTCGTGTCGCCGCTCAACGTGGCGGTGAACACGGCGTCGCCAGCGTTGTTGAGCGCCACGCGCTGCGAAGTGCTCAAGCTATTCCAGTTGCGGCCGGGGACCGGCGACGGCGAGCCCTCCTGCGCGAGCAAGGTCGAATCGCGGTACACGACTCCGTCGCTCGTCGTCGCGCCGTCGAGATCGGCGATGAAGAGCACGACGCCGTTGTCGTTGAGATCCCACGCGTGCGGCCCCGTGGCGAAGTCCGCCACGAACTGCGTCGTCTGCCCGGGAAGCAGGTCGCCCTCCTTGAACAACACGTTCTCCGAGAGCAGCACTCCGCTCGAATTGACCGTGGCGAGCACGAGCGCTCGGTCGACCGTGCTGGCGAGGGCGACATCGTCGATCGAAGCCATGACGAGGATCTGGCCTGCGTTGTTGAGCTTCGCGCCGAAGAAGCCGATGTAGGGCGTCCCGGCCGAGAACTGCGGCGCGTTCGAAACGCTGCCTTCCTGGATCACGAGCGTGTTGTCGAAGTAGATCCCGCTGTCCGTTGTGGTCGTCGCGCCGTCCAACGTGTAGTTCCAGGCCCAGCGCCCCACGCTGTTGATCGGCGCGCCACCCGAGCCGAAGCCGCCGATGGATGCGCCCGCCGGCGCGGCCAGGACATCGCCTTCACGCGCCGCGAGAAGGCCCTGCCGCAGCACGACTCCGTCGGTGTTGGTGTTGGGATCGTTCGTGTCGCCTTCGACCATCCACAGCCCGCCGTTCGCGACCGAGAGGCTGTCGATGGTGGTCAACTGCCCGACGCCGGCGACCGTGTCGTTCGCGCGAGCGGCGATGCTGAACGTGGTCTGGACCTGCGCCAGGGACATGGGAGCGAGCACGGAGGCGGCGATAGCGATGCGAAGGACGGCGGCGCGCGACGGGATCTTCATGGTCGTGTTGGGCTCAACGGAGTTGGTCGTCTTCGGGGCGCGCCAAAAGGCGTGGCGTTCGCCTGGGCCCCGGTTGGAGCGCCAATTCTCCCCCGGCGTGCCGCCCAGCTCGGTTTTTCTCTCGTGAGGCCGCTGCAAAGGCCCGTCGACCGCCCGCTGCTCGCTTCACGCGGCCCGCTACGCTGCGCCCATGAAGATCGATTCCATCAAAGCGCTCATCACCGGCGGCGGAACGGGCATCGGCTTGGAGACGGCGCGGGCGCTGCGCGCCGAGGGCGCGGCGGTCGCGATCTGCGGGCGGCGCGGCGACGTGGTCCGGCGCGCGGCGGCCGAGATCGGTGCGACAGCGTTGGTCGCCGATGTCTCCGTGGAAGCGGACGTCGTGCGCCTCGTGGCCGAAGCCGAGCGCGCGCTCGGCGGGCTCAACGTGCTCGTCAACAACGCCGCCTTCGGCTACAGCGCGCCGCTGGTCGAGACGGACGCGGAACGCTTCCGCGAGCTGCACGCGACGAACGTGCTGGGCGCCATGCTCGTGGCGCGCGAGTGCGCCCGCCGCTTCATCGCCCAGAACAGCGGCAACATCGTCAACGTCGCCTCGACCGCCGGCAGCAAGGGCTACGCGGGAGCGTCGGCGTACTCGTCGTCGAAGTTTGCGCTCAGCGGCCTGACCGAATGTTGGCGGGCCGAGTTGCGGCCGCACAACATCCGCGTGATGCAGGTCAACCCTAGCGAAGTGCTCACGCCCTTCGGCGGCCGCGACATGGCGCGCGCGACGAACCCGACGAAGTTGCGCGCTCAAGAGGTGGCGCACGTGATCCGCGCGATGCTCGCCATGGACGAGCGCGGCTTCATCACCGACGCGACGATCTTCGCCACCAATCCCAAATGAGCGCGGCGCCTGCGGAGGAGCTCTCCGCAGGCGCCGCGCTTTGTGACCATCGAGTCGCTGCGTCAGTCGTCGATTTCGACCTCGACTTCGATTTCGTACGCGTCGATCACGTTGGGCGTCGACGTGCCGATGCCTTCGACTTCGACGTGCAGTTCTTCGCCCTGCTGGAGGCCGTTGAACAGCGCGAAGAAGCTCGCGGCGTCCGTCGCGTCGCCGTCGAACACACAACCGGGAGCGAAGTCGACGGCGACCGAACCGAAGGTGACCGTGTTGCCGAACGGGTCGTCGAGTTCGAGCATCACGGCGTCGAAGGAACCCGCCTGGGAGAAGACCAGCGAGACGACGCCTTCGAACTCACCGGGATGGATCTTGGTGCGGCTCGCGGCGATGGTCGGGGCGTTGTTCGCGCCGCTGATCGTGCCGTAGATCTCGAGTTCGAGTCCGACGAGCAGCTGCGACGGCGTGAGCGTCGGGCGGCCCTCGGTGTCGAGGAACAGCGTGCTGTTCGCGAGGTTGACGGTGACGTCCGTCGCCGCGTCTTCGACCTGGCCGTTCGCAATCGCCGGATCGTCGTCGTCGAGTCGGATGATGATCGTGTTCGGCAGACCGGAGATGTCCTGGATCACACCTTCGAATTCGGGCTGGTCCTCGATCTCGATGCGCCCGGCTTGGAAGGGCGAGGTGGCGAAGACCGGGAACTTGACCTTGATGCGTTGACCGGTGGCGAGCGAGTTGTCGTCGACGATGTCGTCATCGTCGTCGAGCAGGATCACGGTCGTGACGTCGTCGTACTCGCAGGCGATCGTCGTCGGATTGCCCAGGCCGTTCAGGACCGGACCGGCGAGTGAGGCGCCCTTCTCGATCTCGATCAGCACGAGATCGAAGGTGTTCGCGACGCGGTCGAGGTTCTCGATGCGTCCGTCGATCTTCACTACGTAGGCGTCGCCGTTGCCGTCGTCTTCGACCTCGATACGCGTGGCGTTGATGCTTCCGCCGGCGAGCGGGCCGTGGACCTCGAGCTCGGTCGAGTTGAGGATCAGCGTGGCGAAGAAGGCCGCGCGGCTGGCGAACGGGAAACCGTCGTCGTCGAGCAGGACCGTCGAGTTGGAGATGTTCACGGTCACCGGGCCGATCGCGATCGTGTCGTCGTCATCGGCGAAGGCGTCGATCACCAGGCTCGAGGGCGAGTTCGTCGACGTGACGAGGCCCTCGACCTCGTCGATCTCGGTGCTCGCGCCCGAGCCGAGCAGCGTCACGACGCCCTGCGGGTCGAATTGCAGCGGCGGCGAAGCGACGTCGCCGGTCAGCGCGGCGCCCAAGTCGACGTCGATCACGATCTTGGCGTAGTCGTCGTCGTCGATGCTGGTCGGCGCCGGGAAGCCCAGCTCGAACGTCGTCGCACCGTGCTGCACACCGACCGTCGCGCCGAGACGGTCGAGCGCGACCGTGCTCGCGGGGTCGATCACCAGCTGCACGCCGCGGTACACGCCGTCGTCGACATCGTCGCGGCCGACCCAGCGCGGATTCGCGCCGGCGCCGATCAGGTCGATCGTCAGCGGCGCGGCCAGCAGCTCGGGCCCGAGCGCCCCGCCGGTCTGCGAGACCAAGCGCAGCGACGTGACGCGCACCGTGAACGCCATCAGGTCATCGACCGCGGCGTCCGTAAGGACGAAATCGACCGAGCTGGGAGCGTTGTTGTTGCCGCCTCCGCCGCCGCCGCCTCCGCAGGAGGCTGCGCCGAACAGGGTGAGCGCGGCTAGTCCGCACGTAGCAAGAGAACGTCGAATCGTTTGGATCATGGTGGTGGAGTTGAGGAGGGCGAGTGTGTTCTGTCGTCGGCTAGGCAACCTGCATACCGAAGCTCGCACTGCGGCTCGGCGCACGTCCGGGACGGCCTGGCGGCACGCGCAAGTCCAGGCTTTGGATCGTGCATTGGCGTCGTCTGAGATCTCGACGACCGAGTTTGGAAAGATGTGCGCAGTCATGTCTGCGGATCTCTCGCTCGAGTGGCTGCGCGCCGGGCTCGCGCTCGACGCCACACAAGCTCATGAATTCACGGCGCGCGTCGCCGTCGATGCGGACGACTTCGAGGCTCGCGCCATGTTGCTCGGGTGCGCGTCGAGAAGGCAACAGGTTGAAGGTGTCGAAAGCGACACCTTTCGCGAGCACCTGCTGTGGTGCATCGCGCATCGACCTCGGGCGGCCTTGCACGAGTCCCCGCTTGTCGACGCTGACGACAGTGAGTCGCTGGTCACGGCGATGTGCGAGCAATGGCGTGCCGTGCTCGCCGGCGCTCCCGACGACACGCTCTTGCTGCTCCATGCTGGGTTGGCTTTCCTCGCCGCCCGCGAGTTCGAACTCGCGCTCTCCAAGTTCGCGCACCTCGAGCGGCTCGAGCCATCGAATCCAGAGTGGCCAGCATGGATCTCCAGGTGCCTCACGTGGCCCGGCGACAACATCGAGCGTGCCGAGCGCGCGCTCGCGGCTCTCGAACGCGCGCTAGCGCTCGAGCGCCCGCGCGAGGCGCACACGGTCAAAGAGGCGGCGAAGCTGGCGCTCAGACTCCAACGCTTCGAACAAGCGCGTGGCTTGGCGCTCGAACTGCTCGAGCTCGCGCGGACACGCGACCTGGGCTGGATGCTCGGCAATGCGCAGTACCACGGGCATCGGATACTGGGGCTCATCGCGCTCGCTCACGGCGACATCGACACGGCCAAGAGTGAACTGCTCGAATCCGGTCGCACCGAGGGCTCGCCGCAACTCAACACGTTCGGCCCAGACCTCGACCTCGCCAACGCGTTGCTCCAGCGCGGCCACACCGAAGTTGTGATCGAGTTCCTCCAGGTGTGCACACGTTTCTGGAAGCCGCGTCCGCTGCAGCACTGGATCGCGGCGATCCGCGCGGGCGAGAAGCCGCAGCTCAACAACTTCTACGGCCTGCGCTTCGACCACGATGCGCGGCACGGCGGCGAGTCGTAGCCTCCGCGCCTCGCGCTGACATGCGTTGAGGACGTCGCTGAGCGCGGATCCATATTCACGTTGCGAGGCCGACGGCAACCCAACTGCTCCCCAACCGGCGTCGGTGGCAGAATGAACCGCGCCATGGAGTTCGACTACTACCTATGGTGCTTCGAGGGGACGCTGCTCGATCGCGACGACGCCGAGCGGCTGCTCGAACAGCTGAAGACCACACCGGGCGCCTTGGAGACGCGCGTGCGGCTGCTCGGCTTCACGAATTCGATGAAGTCGATCGATCCGACGTGGTCGGACGTGTTCGTCGATCAGCTCCGCTGGTGCATCGAGAACGAGCCGCGCTCTGAGTTGCACGCACTCGCGCTGTACGACGTCGAGCCTCGCTCCGCGGCCAGCGAGGCGATCTGTGCGGCGTGGCAGGCGGCGCTCGCTCGCCATCCGGGCGACAGCACGGTTCTCCAGCACGCCTGCCTCGGACTGCTGCGCGGGGGACAGGTCGAACTCGCGCGCCCGTTGTTCGAACAACTTCAGCGGTTGGATCCTCGCAATCCTGGCTGGTTGTCGACGCTGGGACAGTTCTTCTCGCGTTGCCCTGAGGGCGCGGAGTTCGCCCTCGTCGCACACGAGCGTGCTCTAGCGCTGCAGCACCCGCGCGAGGCGTACACGGTCAACGAAGCAGCGGAACTTGCGCTCAAGCTCCAGCGCTTCGAACGCGCGCGTGAACTCGCGCTCGAGTTGCTCGAAATGGCACGCGATTCTGAACTCGGGTGGATGCTCGGCAATGCGCAGTACCACGGGCACAGGATCCTGGGACTCATCGCGCTCGCGCACGGCGACGTGGCCGCCGCGGAGCGCGAGCTGCTCGAATCCGGTCACACCGTTGGTTCACCGCAACTCGACTCGTTCGGCCCCGAGCTCGATCTCGCCAACGCGTTGCTCCAGCGCGGCCGCACCGAGGTCGTGGTCGAGTTCCTTTGGTTGTGCGAACGCTTCTGGAAGCCTCAGCGGCTGCTCAAGTTCATCGCGGCAATCCACGCGGGAGCGCGGCCGCAACTCAACCGGCTCTCGGAGCTCGACGACGACTTCTAAGCGGGGCAAGCGAAGCGCGCTTGGTGCGCTTCACTTCACGGCGTGGCAGCCCCAGCCGTCGTAGTCACCGCCGTGTTCGCGCGCGAGGCGCCAGAGCGGAAGCGTCAGGGCGTCGATCTGCGCCAGCGACGGAACGCCAACGTTCGTGACGCGCAGTCCCAGACGCTCGTCGGCGTCCTTGGGCTCGAGGTGCTCTTCGATGCGGCAGCCGAGTTGGGTCACCGCTTCGGCGTACGCGGCGCGTGCAGCCTCGTCCGAGAAGTAGATGAAGTGATCGATCGGTCGAGCGACTTCGAGCGCGTCGCCGTGCTTCTCGAGCGAGTCGCACACGCGACGGTTGTGGATGCGCTGGAGATCCTCCTCCGACGGATGGAGGAAATCGAAGTACGCCGACCAACGCGGATCGGCTCGCCCGCCGCATTCGTAGCGATACGCCGGGAAAGCGCGCATGAACGCGTCGACCTGCTTGGACCAGCCCTCGGACGTCGGCGCGTAGAAGTAGAAGTCGCGCGCGCCCGCACAGGTGTTGCGCCCGACGTAGACCGCGCCGCTCGAAGCCTCCAGTCGCGCCAGCGCGTCCTCCACCTCGCAGAGCGCGTCGAACTCCGAATCACTCGAAAGTCCGCGGGGACTGGGATCACGCAGCTGAAGGCGCAGATACACCATCGCGCTCCGCGTCGGGTCGGGCGCCTCGGCGGCGCGACCAAGGTCGACGAAGATCGACGCGGCTTGCCCGTCGACCCGTGCGGAGTAGAAGTCCCAGTTGTCGCTCATGCCGGCAGCTCGGTGGATCGTGGGCGAGTGTACGGAAGCACGAGTTCGAGTTGTCGCATCGGGAGCGGCCGACGGCGGTGTGGCGCCGCCATCGGCCGAGAGTGACGCGCTCGAACGACGCGGGCCCTCAGGGGAAGGACAGTCGCAGACCTTCGCTCAGGTTGGCGCCGGGGGAGTTCGGCTGCGCGTCACGGAACCAAGTCTGGAAGGCCCAAGTGTCACCCGCGGCGATCGCGGAGCTCGCGCCGCTCCAGTTGATGGCCGTGACCAGCGTTCCCGAGCCCGTGGTCGTGAGCGGCAAACGCACGACCGGCGCGCCCAGGCACAGGTAGCCAGCTGCGAACGGCGTCGCGGGACGTTCGCCGCGGCTCATGATCACCAGACCGGCTCGGTTCGGCGGAAGCGGCGCGGCCTCGAGCTGCAGCACGCCGACGCCCGGCGTCGTGGACCCGCTCGCGGTCAGCCGCGCGCCTTCGCCGGTGGAGTTGCGCTTCACGGGACAGAACGGAACGCCGAGCGTGAAGCCGAGTTCGAGCGCGTAGTTGTCGCAGAACGCGCCGGCGCCGATCGGGCTGAAGAGATGCAGCTTCGCGTCGAAGGGCTGCGAGCCGGTGTTGGTCCAGCTCAGGAACTGCCGCGGATCGCTCGTGTCCGAGTAGACGTGCCAGCTCGAAGTCAGCGCCTCGAGGAACGAGCCGCTGCAGCCCGAGCGCAGCTGCATCGCGCGCTGCTGGCCCGTGGCCGAGGTTGCCAGCACACGCACCGTCGAACGCGGCGGCACTTGCAGCGAGAACCAATCAGGATCGACCGCAGAGATGTTGAGCGCGCTCTGCGAGCTCGCCAGGACCGGCGGATTGGCGCAGGAATCGTTGGGTTCCAGCGCGTCGCCGGAGAGTTGGCCGCAGGGATCGAACTGACTCTGCAGCGCGAGCGAGTAGCCGACGCAGAATCCGCTCTGCGTCTCCTGCTCGGGAACCGGCGCCACCTGCACGACGATGGAGCGCGGCGCGCTGGAAGGATTGAAGACGTGAATGGGCTGCGGCGTCGAACCGTAGACCGTCGTGCCGGCGATGACCGTGTTGCTGTCGCCGCAGGCGGCGCCGACATCCCACGCGAGGATGGAGGCGACGTCGCTCGCGCCCAGCCCGCCGAGCGTCAGCGTGGCGAGCTCGCCGGGCGCGACCGTCACCGCGTAGAAGTCGGGATCGGCGATCGAGGCTTCGAGCCCGACGTGTGAGCCCGCGGGAAGGAGCGCGGTGTTCGTGCAGCTCGAGTTGGGCTCGAACGCGTCGAGCGGGCCGCTGACGCAGGGCTCGGGCACGAACTGCACATCGAGCGAGTAGTCGACACAGGCTTCGAGGAAGGCGTCGAAGCGCACGAACATGTCGGTCGGCGCCGTCGCGCTCGCGCTCCAGGCGAGCGACGCCTGCGACTCACCCAGCTCGATGAATTCGAACGCCGCGTGCGGCGAGTTGAACGTGCAGTTCGAGGCCGGACCCGCATCCAGCGAGATGCGGAACACTCCGAAGAGCTGGCCGGGGTTGGGCACGACGAGCGTCGCGACGAGCCGTGTCCCCGCGGGCACACTCACGCGGTAAACGTCGACGCCGTTGTCCGGGATCGTGAGGTTGCTCCACGTGCCCGGACCGAGCAGCGCAGCGCCCACGCAATCCTCGTTGGGCTCGAACGCGTCCGGCAGGCACTGTTGCGCGTGCGCCGACGATGAGAGAGCGCCCACGAGGAGGAACCAACCGCCGACAGCTGCCGCACGGAACGAACGAAACGGTGAATCGGACATGGAGTACTCCGAGTTGATGATCCGCGCGGTGTCGCGCGTCGTCCGCCTGCCACGTTGGAGTATCCCACGTGCGTCCGCCTTGCCTAGATGCGCGACCACATCTGTCGGAGGACGAGGCCGAAACGCGAGCACTGGATTCGGAGCCTCGAGGCCGAGGGCCTCAACGTCAGCGCGGCCGGACGACGTGTTCGCCCTCGAACCGGTGTAGAACCCGCGGCCGAAGCGCAGGCCATCGGCCGTGCGCACCGTGTGGGGCAGCACCGCAGCGTGTTCGCTTACCGCTTCGTCAGCGCCGGCGCGATCGAGGAGCGCGTGCTCGAGCTCGCCGCAGTGATCTTCGACGGAGAATCGACCACGCTTCGCGACCTCACGCGCGAAGACCTCGGGTTGTACGGTGCAAGAGCAATTTGTAGCGCGCTTCCGGTGCGCGCGGCGCACCGGAAGCGCGGTACAAATTGCTCTGGCACCGTACAACCGTGGCGAGCGCGTCAGGGCACGTTGATGATCGGCGCGAGCACGACGCGGAAGCCGATGTCGTTCGAAAGCCAAAGCGGATTGAAGTTGCCGCGCGCCGCCGAGCGGGCGTTCGAAGAAGTGCCGCTCCAAGCCCCGCCGCGGTTCACGCGGTTGACGCCCACGCTCACGAACGGGTTGGTGACGTTGTTCGGCGCGTACGGCGCATACGCGTCGAGGCACCACTCGGCGACGTTGCCGTGCATGTCGTAGAGCCCCCACGCATTCGGCACGTACGTGCCGACCGTGGTCGTCGAGTTCACGCCGCAGTTGCCGCTGGGGTGGTACGAGAACGTGATGCGCGCCTGACTGCAGGACAGCGCGCCGCCGTAGTGGAACTCGCTGGTCGTGCCCGCGCGGCAGGCGTACTCCCACTCGGCCTCCGTCGGCAGGCGGTACTGGTAACCCGGCGGCACGTTGCCCAAGGCCGTCTGCTGCGCGGTCAGTGCATTGCAGTAGTTGCGCGCCGCTTGCCAGGTGATGTTCTCGACGGGCCGCGCGGCGTCCGGAAAGGCCGGCGCGAAGGGGAAGCTGCCCATCAGCGCCACGTATTCCGACTGGCTGACCTCGCGCTCGCCCATCCAGAAGCAGTAGGTGATCGTCACCTGCCGCACGGGCTTCTCGTCGGCGAAGCTGAAGTACGGCGCCGCGAAGGGTTCGGCCGAACCCATCGAGAACGTGCCCGAGGGAATCAGGCGCATGCCCGCGAGCGGCGTGATGCACGGAATCGGCGTCGGCGGCTGCAGCGTGAGTTCGAGCGCGTTCGAGAGGTTCGTGCCGCGCGCCGCGAGCGGATCGCGATACCACGTCTGCGCGAAGACCTTGTCGCCGACCGTCCACGGGTTGCCGAGCGCGCCGGGGTTGGCGGCCTGGAACGCGTCCCAACTGAACGCCAGCGCGCCGTTGCACGCGCCGAGCGTGCCGCCGCTGTTCGCGGGCGCGAACCGCACCGTCGGAGGCTTCACGCACAAGAGACTGGTGCTGAGCGGCGCCCACGGCGTGGGCGTGAAGCCCGTGTTGTCGACGCCGTAGAAGGTGAGGCCCTGCCGCTGACCTTCGACGCCGAGCGTGGTGAGGATGCAGCCCGACGTGCTCGACACGTTGGGCTGTGCGTTGGCCGAAATCTGCGGCGTGCAGCCGTTCGTCGATCCGCCGGCGGTGCAGTAGCTCGTAGGCGCGCTCTGGGCGGCGGCCGACGGGGCGAGGAGAAGAGCGGCGACGAAAACAGAGACTTGGGAACGCATGGAAGACCAGGGGTGCTCGGCAGAGGTGTTCGAGGGGTCAGAAAACCCCCATCCAAAACCCACTACGCAGTCCGTGCTCGGGAGCGATCAGCGTTTTGGCGCGCTCGAGGCGACGCAACGCGCCATCCACGTCGAGCCCGGCTTCATTCGCCCAAGCCGACTGTCGGCGTGCGGCGGGTGCGCAGCGCCGGATGACGCGCGCCAAGTTTTCCCGTCGGATTCGAGGCCAGGCGAAGGCCGTTGAATCCGAGTGGTCACAGCAGACGAAACCTCACCGGCGCGTCGCGTTGGCGATGATTCCGTGCGCGGATGATGGATTTGGTGCTGGCGCCGTACCGTCAAGCGCTGGCGAGCAGCTGATGAATCGAAGTCAGCACTCCACGACCCTGTCCACCAAGAGCTCTCCGCACACCCATGGAAAACCTCGTCATCGCCGCGCAGCTCGTGATCGCCCTCGGGCTGCTGAACGTGTGGGTGCTGCGCTTTGGAAAGGCGACGGCCTACCGCGGCGGCGCCGCGCAGAACATGCGCGAGGAGTTCGCGGCCTACGGACTGCCGCCTTGGGCGCTGTTCGCCGTCGGCGGACTCAAGCTCACGATCGCCGGCTTGCTCATCGCGGCCGTTTGGTTCGCAGCCCTGCGCCAGCCTGCAGCCGTGACGCTCGCGGTGCTGATGGTCGGCGCCGTGCTGATGCACGTCCGCGTGCACGACCCGCTGGTGCGCTCGGTTCCGGCGCTGGGCATGCTCGCGCTGTCGGCCTTCGTGGCGGTCGGCGCAAACTGAGAGCAGTCCGCCCGACACTGGACAGCCGGGCGAGCTCACGCATGCTGGAAGCATGACGCTCAAGTCCCTCCAACGCGTTTTGATGTTCGCGGCGGCGGCGACGCCGCTCAGCGCCCAGGTCCACTACTACGGCGACGGGCGGCCGTGGAGCGAGCGCGCTTCCGAAGGACCCGACGCCGAGGTTCCCGGTTGGTTCTACAACCTCGGGCGCACGGGGCTGCGCGTAGAACTGGTCGCGGATGCGCCGACGCATTTGGTCGTGCGCCACGTGTTCAAGGACTCGCCCGCTCACGGACGCGTCGAAGTCGGCGACCACATCGTCGGAGTGCACGGCAAACGCTTCGAAACGCCGCACCGCAACGGCTACGGCATGGAGGTCTTCGGGCCGCAGGGTCCGCTGCTCGACTTCGCCGAGGCGCTCGAAGCGTGCCAGAGCAAGTCGGGCGAAGGCCGCCTCGAGCTGATGCTCGAACGCAACGGCAAGCCGCACAAGGCGTCGTTGACGGTCGGAACGAACTACGGCGAGTTCGCGCCGAGCTACCCGGCGGAGTGCAAGAAGAGCGAGCGCATCCTCGCCGAGTTGCTCGAGCAGCTCGTCGCCGCGCAACGTGACGACGGCTCGTTCTGGGATCCGGTGACCGACACCTTTGCGCCGCTCGCGCTCCTCGCGAGCGGCAAGCGCGAGCACCTCGCGGCCGCCGAACGCAACGCGCGCTACCACGCGCGCACGACCAAGGCCGTCGACGAAGACAGCCTGATCAATTGGCGCTACATGACCGCCGGAATCGTGCTCAGCGAGTTCCACGCTGCGACGGGTGAAGAGTGGGTCGTCAAGGAGCTCGAGGAAGTGCGCGACTTCCTCATGTCGTCGCAGTACATGTCGCTCGACCAGGTCAATCCGCAGTCGAAGGTCTCGCACCCCGACAGCTATCCGAAGAACGCGCTTCAACAGCGTGGCGGCTGGGGCCATATCCAGGGCTTCGAGGGCTACGGGCCCATCGCGATGCTCACGGGTCAAGGCGCGCTCACGCTCGCCCTCATGCACCACTGCGGCGTGAAGATCGACCGCGAGCGACTCGACGCAGCCACTGCGTTCCTCGAGCGCGGCGCGGGCTCCAACGGCTACGTCTGGTACGCCGATGACGTCGCTGGCGACAAGGATTGGGCCGACATGGGCCGCACGGGCGCGGCCGGCATCGCACTGCACCTGCACCCCTGGCCCGACACGGCGATCAAGTCGCGCGCGCGCAAGCACTCGCTCGTGATCGGAGAACACCCGCTCAGCTTTCCGGACACGCACGGCTCGCCGATCATGGGCATGGGCTACGCGGCCCTCGCCGCGAACATCGACCCGGCGAACTTCCGCAGCTTGATGGACGCCAACCGTTGGTGGTTCACGCTCTCGCAGTGCACCGACGGCTCGTTCTACTACCAGCCCAACCGCGACAACGCGGGCTACGGCGCCGACTCACGCCTGAGCGCCAGCGCCGTGACCGCCTTCATCTTCTCGATCCCCAAACGCAACCTGCTCGTCACCGGCCGCAAACGCGGCGGCTGATGGTGAGGTCGCCCGTTGGTTCGTGCGGGAGGTCGTGGCGAAGCGCAGATCAGGCGGATGCAAGGAAGAAGAGGCCGACGACGGTGAAGGAGTTCTTGGCGAGGCTTCGCACGGACCCGGAGCGGGTGAGCGCGCGAGCGAGCCGAACGCCAGAAGTTCGCGCAAGAGTCCGCTCGAGCGGAAGAGCCACTAGTTGCCAGCTTCCGGATTTCGCCGAAGGTCTCGCCGCCCCTGGCGACGTTGTTCCGGTTCGGCGACCTGAGCAGATCGGCTGAAATCCTCGCGCCGTGCTGGGAACGCCAATTCCAGCGACAGCATCGACGGATTCCGCAAGCAGAACACCAGCCCTCCGAGGCGCAGCACGGCGCCACACGCAAGCGCAACGTGCACGTCCAGTGCTCAGTCGCGACGATCGCGAGGGATGTGGCGGCGCGCATCCAAACGGAGAACCCGCGCGCCCAGCGTGTGCTCGACGCGCGGGTCCGTTCGTCAGCGACGACTCAAACTCTCAATAGAAGATCGTCGTCGTCGAGAGGGCCGTGGGCTGCACCAGCGTGCGCGACAGCGGCGCGGCGTACATGTTGCCCGCGATCCAGTCGCCCAGGTGCGCGAACGCCGACGGGTGACTCGGATCTTCGGAGACCCCCGGAGGCAACATCGCCTTGGCATTGTCGACGACACGCATCGTTGCGAGGAACTTGTAGGACTCGCCGACCTGAGACCAGATCGTGTTGCTCAACGGGCCGGGGAACGGTCCGACGGTCACGTCTTGGGAAGGATCGAGCGAATCGAAGCCCGTGGGGCCGAACCCTCCGAGATTGCCGTAGAACTTCAGCTTGATGTTCGCCGAGGGCGGCGGGAGCGTCGAATAGTCGATCCAGGCCGTGTCGAGACGATTCTTGGCCCAGCTCAGCACGTCCGGCACGGTCGCCATCGCAGAGAGGTTGGTCTCGGTCGTCTTGAGGAAGTGGCACAGTCCGCCTTCGCCTCCGCCGTACGTCGAGATGAGCGACTGCATGAACGGCGCGTCTCGACGGAAGCTCGCCACCTTCGAATGCAACGCGTCCAGGAACGCGAACAGCGGATGCGTCGAGAGCAACTGATAGTGCTGACTCGTCGGCAAGCCCTGATTCCAGGTCGCCAAGAGCACGGCCGCAGAATGCTCGTTCGAGCCCGGCGTGAAGGCGCCGTTCTGGAGCATCTGATCGGCGAGGCGCGCGAACACGCGCATGGACGGATCCACGGAGTCCGTGTCGAACGCCAGCATCTGCGAGGGAGTCAGCTTCGACCCGGGCACGGCCAAGGCGTTCTCGAAGAGTTCGCGCAAGCGCCACGAACGCACCGTGTCGCCCGGCGCGCCCCAGTGGATGTTGCCGGGCATCGTCGCGGGATCGGCCGCCAGGTTGTTGCCTGTCACGAGGAATCCCTGCGGCGGATCGAGCACCCACGGCTGATCGAAGAACGGCACCGTGCCAGTCCACGCCGACGCGCTCACCGAACCATCCTGCGGATAGCCCCCGGGCGTGAGTGGGCACTGCGCGTTCGCCGGCCGAATCGGAAGCGCGCTCAGTCCCGTGTATCCGATGTGCCCGAACTTGTCGCCGTAGATCAGGTTCACGCCGGGCCCGCGCCACTTCGCCATGGCCGCACGCGCGGTGCACCAATCCGTCGCCTTCATCAGGCCGAGCATCGCCTCCAGCGTGTGCTTGTTCGTGTCCTTCAACATCTGGTGGCACAACGCGTACTGGTTCGTCGGCCCGCTGGCGACCACGCCCGTCACAAGCGGCCCCCACACCGTTTCGCGGTAGCGCACGACGACCGGCGCCGCGTTCTTGACGAGGATCGTCTCGGCGCGCAGGTTCGTCATCGGCGTGAGCACGCCGTCCAAGTAGTAGTCGTACGCCGGCGTCGCGCCCGTCGTCTGCAACTTGTAGAGGTCGCCGCCGTCCGTGACCATCGCGGTCACGCTCCACGAGACGTTGCGATTCCAGCCGACGAGCACGCCCGGCATGCCCGCCAATCCCGCGCCGCGCGAGTCGAAGGCGCCGCCGGTGACCGCGTATTCGTAGAACAGATTGGGCAGGTAGACCTGAATCTGCGGCTTGCCCAGCAGTACGGCCGCGTTGCTCGTCGAACGTCCGCCCGACAAGACCGCCCCGTGGCTCGCCTTGCGACCGAGCTCGTCCCAGAACGTCGGTACGGGGCGCCGCTTGCTGCTCAGGTCATCCATGCACAAGGGAATCACGTAGGGCGACTGAACGGTCGCGCCGGTCGGATCGATCACCTGATTGGCGAGCGTCGGACACGGCGCGCCGTAAGCATCCGCCTCCGTTCCCCAACTGCTGTCGAAGAGATCTTGGATGTAGTACCAGGTGAGCAAGCAATCGCCCGGCGTCCAAGGGTCGAACTGCGTGAGGCCGAGCTGATTGAACATCGGCGGGAGCACAAAGCCCGGAGCAGACACGGTGTCGTTCACTCCGCGGCAGAACGCGTCGAGGATCGTGCGGACCTCCATGTCCGGAATGGCCAACGCAACGTTGTCGGCGTGATGGCCGAAGCCGACGAGTCGAGCGCGCTTGTCGATCTTCAACGCGCGGTCGTAGAGCACGGGGTCGAAGACTTCCGAGAGCCGTCCACGCATCGTGCGACGCACGAACTCCATCTGGAACAGTCGGTCTTCCGCCATGGCGGCGCCGACGCCGTAGAAGCCGCCTTGCGCTGTGGTCGCGTAGATGTGCGGGACGTGTTGCGCGTCGCGGACGATGTCGACTTGCTCAGCTTGAAGGCTGCTTGCGCGAGCCGACGGACCGGCCGCCCACGCCGAGGCCGCCAGCAAACTGCCCAACAGGACCGAGCGTGCGACCGCTCGAGCGCGCTGAATCGCGTGTACACCGCTTGATGAGTGCGTCATGGGAAACTTCCAACTCGTGAGAGACCGAACCGCCCAGGGGTGACGTCGGCACAGCGCCGCCGTTCGGACTCAGTTCGTCGCTGGCGCCGCGCGTGTCTCACAAAAGTCCCTCTGCGAGCGCGAAGCGGGCAGCGCGCCGCAGCGGAGAGACTTCGCCGCGGACGGAGAGAAAATCCGAGATTCTCGAGACGGATGGAGATCTCGCGACGACCTGGGCCCGGAGAGCACGCACGCGTTTTGTGCGGCGCTCCGCGCCCGACGAGGAGCGCACCGCCCGACTACGATGAAGACCGCCCTGCGGGGCGCGTCGGACTTCGATCGCGCGGCGGCCGGCGACTCCGGTCTCATTGCTCCGATTGCCTCCAACGTTCCATCGCCACACATGCGCAAATCACGCTCGCTAGCACTGCTCCTCTGCCTTGGATGCGCGAACTCTCTGCAGGCCCAGACGGCCGCGCTGCAGCACGAGGGAACCTTCGTGTTCCCGTGGTTCGTGCTCGGCGATCCGTGGCGACCGCACTCGATGCGCGTGGGGC
Organism: Planctomycetota bacterium; assembly: GCA_016795325.1. Lineage (GTDB taxonomy): Bacteria > Planctomycetota > UBA1135 > UBA1135 > WYBT01. The sequence continues at coordinate 245,628 of JAEUHY010000045.1, read as the reverse complement.
AGTTCGACTCGGACGGGCTGTTCGACCTCGTGCTCGACGCCGAGCGCAGCGGCGTACACCGTCTGCTCTACGTCGGCGCCGTGATCGGCCGCGACGTCGCTACGTACATCGTGGACCCGCTCACGAGTGCGCCGCTCGAAGCGCTCGCCTTCGACGTCGCTCCGCACCTTGCGGGCGTCGGCGGAAGCTATGCAGGCATGACACGCTCGGCGGTGGTTTGCACCGGCCCGTTCGGGTTGCGCGCGGGCTACCTGCTTCCGTCGGCGGCAAGCAACCTGGCGCGCTTCGAGTTCGACGCGCTCGGCGGCTCGGAGTGGCGCGACGCGCCGCTCGTCAGAGCGGCCGACGTCAACCTGGATGGAGTCACGGACTTCGTCGGCGTCAACCCGAGCGGGCTGGGCGTGCTCGTGACCACGGGCGCCGACCTCGCGACCACCACGTTCACGTGCACGTCGCCGATCCTCACCTTGGACGTCCTGCGCTGGGACACCGTCGGTCAACCCGAACTGGCCATCCTCACGCACACCGGCGTCGAAGTGCGCACGCTGAGCGGCTCGTTGATCGCCGCGTTCCCGAACGCGCCGGACGCGAACGGCCTGATGACCGTGTTGCGCGGACAGAACATCGATCGTCTCGCATGGATCCACCGCACGGCCGCGGAGGCGACCTTGAGCGCGCTCAGTTCGGCGCTCGGGCTGGACGGACCGCACGTGCTTCCGATCGACGAGCCCGTGTCCCTCGCGTCCGGCGACGTGGATCGCGACCGCCACGCCGACATCCTGGTCGGCTCCGCCCGCACGCAGGCGCCGTTGTACTTCCGCAACCGCCGTCCTGAGCTTCCGACGTTCGATGTCAACGCCGGCTCGTATGTCGATGCGTGCATCGAACGCATCGTGATGGATGGAGAAGACTTGCCTTCCCTCGAGTGGGGCGTCGGCACTCTGCTCTCGACTTCCGACAGCCAGGCGCGCTGCGCTCCGCTCATGGCGGATCTCGACGGAGATGGTCGCTGCGATGCGCTCGTGCCCTCGTACATGCCCGGGACCGCGACCACGATGGATCTTGCTCTACTCGTGTTCACCGGAACCAAGCCCGACGTCGAGCCGTACGACGCCTGCCCGACCGCCTCCGCTCTTCCGCTGACAGAGCCGCCGAGCGCCTGTACGCCGCTACCCAACAAGATCTACTCGGGAATGGCTGAGTTGGCGTCGCCGGGAGGCGCGCCGCATCTGAAGTACACGCTGCAGATGAAGTTCAACGCCAGCAGCTGTCCGTCGATCGCGAACACCATCGGGGTGACGGTGTGGCAGCAGAACCACGAATCCGCGGCGATCGAAGCCAAGGCGGTGCACGACTATCACTTTCCGATCGATCGCACGTCGGCCTGGGATCCCACTTCGACCGCGGACACTCGACTCGAGGTCTACGTCGACTGCAATCGGCTCGGCGCGCTTCCGACGCCCGACGGCAAGTTCTGCAGTGCCAAAGTGCTCTGGCTTGAAATCAAGGCCATGAGCACGATCGACCCCACGACGCCGGTGGTGTTCAGCTCGCGCTACGTCGCCGTGGACATGGCGATGCAAAGTGAGGAAGTGCTGATCCTCGATGGCGGAGTCCTGCTCTGCAATCCGGGGCTGGAAACGCTGTGTCCGCCTCCGCAAGCGCCGACGGGGACCTTCCTCGCGACGACCGGGCCGATCTACATCGTGCGGCGCCCGCGCCTTCCCTCGCCGGGGGCCGGCCACATCATGGAGACCCCAGAGGTTCAGAGGGTTGAACCATCGGGCGCGCCCGGCTATCTGGGAGCCGCCGATCTCTGAGCACGCTGCCGCCAGCGCGCGAGCTGCCATCCGAGCAGCGCGAGCACCAACGAGCACGCCGCGATCCAGATCCAGTGCGGCGTGCTCTCGTTCGGCGCGATCGGCGCGACGACCGGCGTGAAGGGCTGCGCCGATCCCACGACCGTGATCGAGCCCCAGTAGTACGGATCGCTCGTGCGCGCGGCGGAGCGCAGCTCGGAGCGCGCGCGACGCCAGGCTTCCGCGACGTTGGCGCCGCGACCCATCTCGCGCCGAGCTGCAGACGCCATTTCGAGTGTGGCGCGCTGGCTCATGTCCGCGCGGCCCAGGACCACCGTCCGCGCGCCTGCGAGAAAGAACGCGCCGCCGAGGTTCGCGCCGAGATCGTCTCCCATGCGCGCCGGTCCGCGCCCGGCGCCGCAAGCGAGCAGTTCGACGAGCGGCGGCGAGCGCCGGCTCTCGATCTGCGCGCAGGCGACCAATTCCTCGCCCGTCGCGTCGGGCGCCAGAGCCAGACACGCGGGACGCTCACCGTCACGACGGCGCTTGGCGTCGAACACTCCGTGCGTGACCACGCACAGCACGCGCGTTTCCGGCCGCAGCGCCGCGAAGAACGCCTCAGGCGTCGCCTCGGGGCCGAGGAACACCTGCCGCGCGCTGTCGTCGACTCCGATCGCAACACGCTCGGTCTGCTCGTCCGACCAGGGGATTTCACGCAGCTCCGGCCACTCGCCCCGGACGCGCGGTCCGACGAGCGGCGCCGCGACAAGCGTGAACTCTGACTGCACGCGGGGCTCGACCTGGCGCGCCAGAAGAACGCCCACAGGCAAAGATGGCAGGCGCACGACGGCTTTCGCGCACCCGAGCGGTTCAGCTGCGCCGCAGTCGAGGACCTCGAGCGCCGCGTCGCCGATCAAATCGACGCCCACCGCGAGAACCGTGCTCGAGCGAGCGACGAGGCGCCTGATCTCCGGCGGGAACGCCAGCTCCGAAAGCCCGCGGATCGACGACTCCAACTCGCGCGCGCGCGCCCCGCCGTCTCCGGCTTCGGGCGCGCGCGACACCAGCTCGTCGAGCGTCCGGACCGCCTCGAGGAACTGCTCGTGAGACCCGGAGACGGCGTGGACGAACTCCGCGCCGTCGACGCCGAAGATGTGCGTGTCTTCGAGTCCGGGCAAGTAGAGCAACAAGCATGTGCCGCTGGGGAGCAGCGCTGCTCGCACGTCGCTCAACGAGACGTCGGCGGCGCCGAGCGCGCGAGCTAGGGAACCCAGCGATTGGAAGCGGGCCAACGCTTCGAACGCTTCGCGCGCGGCTGCGCTGTCTTCGGGCGCGAGCTGGCGGAGCAACGCGGCGAACTCTGTGAAGACGCAGCGCCAATCCCCGAGCTGCAGCATCCCCATGCCGCCCGGCCGCTCGGGCGCGAGCGACCAGTAGCTCTGCGTCGCTTCGACCGCCGCGCGGATGTCGGTGAGGGCCGCTTCGAGGTCCGCTCGCGGCGCACCCGACGCGCGTGCGAGCCAGGAGCGCAAGCGCGCCTGCTTGACGCGCCGTTCACGGAGCTCCCCCTCGAGCGCGACCTTCGCCAAGCGCTCCGTGCTCGCGTCCAAGCGGGCGAGCCGCGTACGAGCTTCGTCGAAGCGCCGCGCGCGAATGGCGAGGTCGCACAAGTCGCGCTCGGCCGCGAACACAACCGCCGGATCGGCGCGACCCAGCTCGAGCGCGGCCTCGAGGTCGGCTCTGGCCGCCGCGTCGTCGCCGCCGAAGTCGCGCAGGAGCTCGGAGCGCGCCCAGCCGCGCACCGCGAGCGCTTGGGCCTGAAGCCCTGCGTCGTCGAGCGCGCGCAACGAATCGTCCGAGAGCAACTCCAACGCGCCGGTGAAGTCCTGAGTCAGGGCCTTCACGCTCGCGCAATAGAAGGCGGCATCCGCCGCAGCTTTCGGGCTCCCGAGCGACTTCGCGAGCTCGTTGGCGCGCGACAGTTCGCTCGAGGCAAGATCCAGCAGCCCCATGCGCCACAGGACCTGACCGCGCTCCAGTGCAACACTCAGCTCCAGCTCGAGCGCGGCGGTTTGGAGCGCTGCGTTCGTTCGCGCTTCGACGCGCAGCGCCGCGATGTCGCGATCGGTGCGGTCGAGCTGCGCGAGCGCCTGACGTGACTCTCCGCGGGCCGCGAGCATCCCGCTCAAGAACCTGCGAGCGTCGATGCTCTGTTCGTCGACCGCGGCGATCCGGCCCAACGCCTCTTCGAGAAGGTCGCCGGCTTCTCCGTAGCGCTGCTCGTTGGCGAGCTGGCCAGCACGCGAGAAGACCGACACCCAGTCAACCGTCTCCTCGCGCGGCGCTGCGCTCTCCCCCGTCTGCAGCAAGGCCGGCGCACGCCCGCGCGCCGCGTGCGCAAAGTTCCCGCACGCACAAACGGCGACTAGCGCCGACGTCGCGAGAACTCGGAGCGCGCCCAGGGCTTGCCGTCGCTGTCGCAACTGAGCACGCGCCACTCGATCTGGTCGGGCCACTTCGAAGTCAGTTCCTCGGACGGGGACCACGCTTCGCCACCGTACACCCGCGCCCGTTGAGGCAACAGCGGGCGAGCAGGCTCGTCGCCCGCGGCCGGTTGCCGGACTTCGATCTCGAAGCGACCACCCGTCTGGAGCGGACCGCTCCAGCGAAACTCGGAGTAGCCAGCGCCGGGCGCGTCCTCGACGAGTTCGATCAAGGGCTCGGCCCCCAACGTCTGGTCGTAGTCGAGTTCCTCGCGGCTCGAGTTCCAGCGCCAGAGAGCGGTGACGATCAGCAGAGCGGCAGCCGACGCGAACCACGCCCAGCGCAGAGGCCGACGTCGGGCGTCGCTCGCACGCACCGCCTCGCGCCGCCGTTCGAGCGCGAACTGCCGGATGACATCGGCGCCGGGCAAGTCGTCACCGCCTTCGCTCGCGGCGAGCAGCGCACGGTCCTCGTCCGCAAGTCGGCGCAGCCCTCGCTCGAGCTGCGCGAACTCCTGTGCGGCGCTGCGGCAAGCGTCGCACGATTCGAGCTGCCGGCGCTCGGCCGCCTCCAACGGCGGGGCGCCGGTGACGAGCCGTTCGATCAACTCCGCATGTCGTTCGTCGTGCTCGTGGTTCATTCCGATACTCCACGAGCCATGCTCGTAAGTCGCTCGCGAAGTGCGCGGAGCGAGCGGTAGTAGCGGTTGCGAGCCGCGCTGGGCGTCACTCCGAGCCGAGCCCCGATCGCCTCGAACGGAGCGTCTTGGAACACGCGCAGCCGAACGATGCGGGCGTCGTCGACGTCGATCCGCGCGAGCGCCAAGGCGAGCAGCTCGGAATCGACCTCCTTCGCCGCCGCGGGCGCGGCCGCTTCCTCGAGGGTGTCGACGTCGTGTGCGAGCTGGCGACGGTTCGTTTGACGCGCCGCAGTCAACAGTTCGTAGCGCACGAAGCCGAGCACCCACGACTCGATGGACGAGTCGCCGTTGAACGCCTCGCGTTTGCGCCAGACGAGCACGATGACCTGCTGGCACACGTCGCGCAGCTCATCGGAACCCACGGCGGAGTTCATGCGAACGTTGAGCCCGTTCACCATGCGCGGAATGCACTGCAGGCGAGCGCAGAGCTCTTCCGTCGCGTCGGAGTCGCCGGTCAGCGAGTTCCGGATCAACTCCAAGTCTTCCGGGTGAGCGCAGGGGACCCGACCTGATTCGTGTCGATTGGCTCCTAGCACCTGCGAAGTACTCGGGCGAAGCGGGCGGCTGCCTGCCGGACGTGCCGGGTGGCACGCCTGGGACGAGTCTAGCGCACAGCTCCAGCGCACCCGACCGGCGCCGTCGGAGAATTCTGAGCGCACACACATGCACAGCACGTCGTCGTGAACCCGCGCGGCGTCTCAAGATTCGACGAAAAAACCCCGCCGCAATGCGCCCCAGCGAAGTCGGTCGAGGGTCGAGTCCCGCACGGACGGATCGAGCCGCCAGACGCCTGCTACGCGTCATCGGAGGCGCACGCGCACCCTCGGCGCGGCGCTTTGGTGCGCGCAGTCCGTTGAGGCCGAGCTTCGTGCGTGAGTCCGCGCAGCATGCGTCGAATCAAGGAACGGGACCCAGGGACGGCGAGGCCAGCGGGATGTTCGACCCAATTCGGAAACGGGTCACTACGATCGGCGGCATGTTCGATCCGAAGATGGCGTTGTTGAGCACGCTCCTGAACGGGGTCGTCGCCGATCTCAGCGCCAAGCCGGACGACGCGGCGCCGTGGGCAGCGGCGGACCAGGCGTTGGCGGCGACGGGCTCGAACGAGCCCGAGTTGGCCTCGCTGCTGGCGAGCCGTGACCTGGAGGCGTTGCGCAGCACGTGCGCGCAGTGGAGCAGCGGCGCGCGCTTGCTGCCCTCATGCGATCGCGAAGTGCTCAAACGCGCGATGACGGCGTTCCGCAAGAGCCTCAAGATCACGCGCCTCAACGACGAGTCCTCGCTCACGCGCAATCCGATGACCCAGGGCAGGAGCTCGGGGATTCTCGGCATGACGCCGCCCAGCCGCTATCCGCCCGCGGTGTGGAGCGAGCTCGCGCGGCAGGGCCGGTTGATCGACGCGAAGCACGGCATCTACGAGCTGCCGCCGGAGTAGCGCAGCGCCCCAGACGCCGCTGCCGAGTGTCGCTGGCGTCGACGACCCAAGCACGAACCAGGCCGGCGCGAAAACGAAGCAGCTGAGTGAGTTCAGCACAGCGGCGTGCCGTCCAACTCGCGCGCGGCGTGGTCGAGGACGTCTAGTGTCCTGCTTCCGAAGTTCGTCGAAGATGTCGCTGGAATCGGCGTTCCTGGCAAGGCGCGAGGATTCCAGGCGACCTGGATAGGTCGCCGAACCGGAGCAACGCCGCCTGGGGCGGCGAGGCCAGCGAGATATTCGACGAACTTCGGAAGCAAGACACTAGCTACTGACGGAAGTAGTCCGCCACCAGACGCGCACCGGGTGCTGCGATGGACTGCCGACCCGGCTGGTGCGCATTGACGTCGACACGCTGCAGCGTTTGGAGGTCGATCACGTCGATGGCCTCCGACGCGGTCGTGCTCTCGCGCACGGCGACGAACATGTAGCGCGGTTCGTTGGTGTTGAGCACCGCTCCGCCCGCGAGGCGCACTTGGCTCTTGCCGTTCATGGACGCCGGCGTGCCTGCGCCAAAGGCGCTGGCGACGTTTTGCAGAGCGCCGAGGTTGCGTTGGTTGTCGAAGGCCACATCGGTCGGCAGTCCGGTCAACTCGTTGCTGCCGATGGATGCGGCGATCTTGAAGTTGAGCTGGCGCATCTGCGGCGTGTTGAGCGCTGTGAAGTTCAGCGGGATGGGGCCCAGCGCGGTGGATTCGAGCACGAGGTTCGTCACCGCGCCGCCCGGCAATCCCGTGGCCTGGCCGGCCGCGTTGAGTTGACCGTTGTGCGCGATCCACACGCCCGAAGTGAGCCTGCGGTGGTCGGGCTGGATCGCGCGCGGACGCTTGAAGATCGGCGCCGTCCTGCCGATCACGTTGTCGTAGCCCCAGCCGTTGACGCCATTCGGGCCCGACTCGAACAGGTGCACCCGTCCCGCGCGATCGAGGATGTAGGCGAAGTACACGTTGCGCTGGAAGCCGAAGTTGGTCTGGCGCTGCGTGATGGCGACGCCGAACGGCCGGCTGAAACCGCTCGCGAGCGTCTTGCGCACATCGCGCGTGAACACCGACACGATCGACACCGTGTTCGAATTCTCGTTGCACACGAGGATGTCTTCATTGCCCGGATCCCAAGCGATTCCGCGCGGAGCGTCGCCGACCTGTACGGAGTCAACGACCTGGTGGAACGTCGCCGAAGTGGGGTCGATGTCGATGAACACGACTTGATCGACGGCGCGGCAGCTGACCGCCAGCAGGTCCAAGTTGGGCCCCATCGCCAGCTCGGTCGGATCGGGCACGAAGATGCGCTCGAGCACCTCGAACGTGTTCGAGTTGACCACCAGAACCTCGTCCCGCTCGTTTTCGGTGACGTACAGGTAGTGCCCGATCTGCTGGCGGATCATGTAGTTCGCGCACTGCGCAGGTCCCACCAGCGTCGGCCGGTCCGGACCGACGAAGAACGAGTTCTGCTCCGCACTGAGCAGGCCCGTCGGCGGAAGCGCCGGCGGCTGACCGAACGGATCTCCCGGGACCAACAGGTTGAGCAGCCCCGGAAAGGGTTGAAGCGTGTTGTAGATCGACGTCGGCTCCGCGCCCGGAATGCTCGGCGGCACGCACAACGGCGGCTGCACGACGCCCGGCGGGTTGGGGTGCGGCGCAAACGAGATCGGGTTGCCGCCTCCGACGACGAGGTTGAGCGGCGTCTCGCCGGGGAGCGTCGGCCGCAACGTGTGAGCACCTCCCATGGTCACGGAGAGCACCTGTTTGCCGGTGTCCGCGCAGACGTTTCCACCGCCGGACACACAACCCGACGCGCCCAAGCCGTTGTTGAGCCGGCGATCGAGCGGCGCACCGAGCATCATGTCGCCGGGCGCGACGACCTCGGGGCCCGGGAGAAGCCGGTCGCTGAGCTGCGCATTGCGCACCAAGGTCAGCGCGCCCGCAGATCCGCCGTCGAGCGTCGTGACGCCCGGAAACAGCGGCGGGAATAGCGTTGGGCCGTACTGGATCAAGTTCGGGTTGAGCGGGAACTTGCTCCAGCCTTCAGGGAACGTCTGGTAGCTGAAGTCGAAGTTCGGATCGCCGGTGGACTGACCGAAGCCGTTCAAGTCGATAACGGAAATCGCGGCATTGGGGAAGACGCGGCCGATGTAGATCGCATCGGGGGCGACGGGCGCGTTCACTTGCGCTCGCGCGGAGTGCGCGAGAGTGAGCGCTCCCGCCACGAGAACTAGGGATCGAAGCGGCGTGGTTCGGGTGTCGGGGGGTGCGGAGCAACGGGTCACTGTGGTTCTCCAGAGGTTGGGAAGGCGAGAGTCGCCCGAGAGCAGCGAGCCTCGCAAACGAGGCGCCGTGGGCATGCGCGCTCGTGTTCGTGCGAACGAACAACCACAGATGTCGCGACTGCCGGCTTCGGTCGAGGAACTTGCGGTTTCTCCGCCGCCACGGTCTCGCCCGCAACCTGGGATGGGCTTGGGTCGCAGTGCGCTCTCCATCGCGCGACTCGGCGAGCCACGCTCCCCGGTCACGATCTCCGGGCGGTGAGCGTGACCGCTCACATGTGCGAGGAACCGCGCAGTGTCCGCCCCCGACACGACGCTGTTGAGCGCGGCCCCAACGCTTGAGAAAGGCGCCGGGCACGGCGCCGTGACCTCGAGGCGCTGCGCTGCGGCGCGCGCCGCCAAACTCGGCGTCGCTCGATTCCTGCCAAGTGCTGTCAGCCTTTCCAGCGACACTGAAGACGATGCAGTCGAGCCGCCTCCTGTCGATCCTGCTTCGACTCCAAACCGACGGGCGCGTGACCGCGCAGGCTCTCGCCGAGTCCTTCGAGGTCTCGGTGCGCACGCTCTACCGCGACATCGACGCGCTCGGCGTGGTGAGTGAAGAGGAGGGTCGGCGCCGCGCCGGGCTCGCAAGCACTCAACGGATCATTCGTCCCAGTGTCTCGGCGTGCTCCGGCGGGATGAGTCTCAACGAGCGGCCACAGTCCAGCACTCGTTGCGCGGCGTCAGGATTGCCTTTGAACGCGATTCGTATTGTCCAACTTGTAACTGCAATTGGAGGAAACAGGCCGGATTTCAGGGCTTCGCAGACAACCTTGGAGCAGCGTTCCAGGTCCGTGAACAACAAGGCCTGCGCCAGACCGGCCGCTGCAGCTTCCCGGTCTTCGGTCGGCAGCGTCGGGTCCGCTAGCGCGAGCTCGAAGTACTCCGCAGCCTCGAGGCACTGCTTTGGCGCCAAGTACCCGTCGTGATTGCGATCGGCTGCCTCGAGCGCCGCGCGAGCGCGCTGCAACGCGACGACTCCTGTGAGGGGTCCAGAACTCCGCTCGGTCGCGTCGCCCAGGAACGCCAAGACCAGTGCCGAAGCCACGACTAGCGCGGCGGTAGTCGCCAAGACGACAGCGGGCGTCTTCATGCCGGACGTGATGCTATCTGCTCTCGAGCTTCTCGCCTTCACGCTTCTTGGCGCTTGCCAAGCTTTGCCTGGCTAGCGCCCAACCGTTGTTGAGCGCAGCCCGCTGTCGGTGCGGGGTGAAGCTCGGATCCATCACCCACACGCGACAGCCGCTTATTGCGTTTGGCGGCGCGGCGAGCGCGCACGGGCGATGATCCCGAGCTTGGAGCCGCGGCGCTCGCTCCAACAAACTCGCGGCGACTACGGGCAGAGCACGAACTCGAGCGCGTTGGAGAGCGTCGCGTTGTTCGGCGCGGCGAAGCCCGGGTCGCGGCCCCAGAACTGCGTGTTCACCGTCGTGCCCGGCGTCGTGAGGTAGCTCTGCGGCGTGCCACCGAGCGCGCCGACCGCGAAGGCGTTGAAGTCGAGCGCGAACACGCCCGAGCAGTCGTTCGGCCCGGGAGTGCCGCCGGAGTTGAGCGTGATCGAACGGCTCACGGGCAGTTGGATGCAGCGCAGTCCGCCCGCGAACGGAACCGAGGCGCGCCCGGCGTTCGAGTAGATGAGCAGCCCGACCTTGTTGTTGAGCACATTCGTCGCCGACAGCGTGAAGCCCGCGCCAGCGCTCGCGCTCGGCGCGCCCGCGCTGAGGATCGACGGCGTGCAGCCCAGCGAATTCACCTTCGCTGCGCAGTACGCAATGGGCGTGCTTCCCACGCCGTAGAGCGCGACGCGATTCGCGGTCTGCCCCTCGGCGAACACGAACTGCCCTCCCACCGCCAACTGGCCGCCGCTGAGCAACGCGAGCGAATGAACCTCGCTGTCGACGCTTCCACCGAGCGCGGACCAGGTCGAACCGTTCCAGCGCGCGATGTAGTCGGCGGGCGAACCGAGCAAGGTCTTGAAGATCCCTCCGGCGATCAGATCCACGCCGCCCGACGCGCTCGGAACCTGTGCGAGCGCTCGCACCTCGAGCGTGAAGCCCGAACCCAAGGGCGACCACGTGCTCCCGTTCCAACGTGCGATGCGGTTGGCGTTCACGCCGCCGATCGTCGTGAAGTTGCCCGCCGCGACGACGTCGCCGCCCGGCAACACGCTCAGCGCGTACACGGCCCCGTTCGCGCCGCCGCCGAACTCCGACCACGTCGTGCCGTTCCAGCGCGCGAGCCGCTTGGCGCTCACGCCTCCCGCGGTCGTGAACCACCCGCCGGCGAGCAGATCGCCGCCGGGCAACACGGCGAGCGCGTGCGGATGGTCGTTGAGTCCGCCGCCCATCGGCAACCAACTCGTTCCTTTCCATTGCGCGATGTGGTTGACCTGCGTGAACTCCGCGAACACGAAGGTCCCTCCCGCGACCAAGCCGCCGCCGGGAAGCTCCGCGAGTGTGATCACGCTGTTCAAGCTGAGGTTGTTCGAACCCATCGGCGACCACGTGCTCCCGTTCCAGCGCGCAACGCTGCCCGCGAATGCGCCGCCCGCCGTGGTGAACGAGCCGCCCGCGATCAGCTCGCCGCTCGACGCAACGCACAGCGACTGCACGTAGCCGTTCATCCCGCTGCCGAGCGTGGACCAAGTCGACGTCGCGGGATCCCACATCGCGATGCGACTGGCCGGCGCGCCGCCCGCAGTCGTGAACGGGCCTCCTGCGACGAGCTTCTGCGTCTGCGGCCCGGCGCCGTCAGGGTCCCACGCGACCAGCCTGTACGGCAGGCTGTTCAGCCCCGGAACGCCCGGTGCAGTCTGCCAGCCCGTCGCGCACTGCGCGTGCGCGCTGCTATCGCCGACCAGCCCCGCGAGCAACGTCGCGAGGCCAGCCTTCACCACGGTCGAAGAATGGAATGCACGGGACAGAAGTTGGATCGACATGGCCGCTGGTCGCACGGAGCCAAGATCGAACCTCCCGCCTTTGCGCCGGCGCTGCGATGCGCCGGAAATCTCGACGCAAAGGCGGCTGGTCCGATCGTTCGCTACGAACGAGGCCGCCGCGCGCCGCGTGCACAACCCAATCGCGAAAAATCCGGCCTCAGCCGCGCGTTTCCGGCAGCGCCCAGGCGTACTCGCGCGCGATCGGCGACGGCGCGCCCGGCTTCAGCGCCGCCCAGGCGCGGTGCGGCCAGTGCGGATCGCGCAGCAGCTCGCGCCCGAGCAAGACGAGGTCCGCCTTGCCCTCGGCGATGATCGCGTCGGCCTGCGCGGGTTCGGTGATGAGCCCCACCGCGCCCGTCGCGATGTCCGCTTCACGACGAATCCGTTCGGCGAGCGGCGTCTGGTAGCTCGGCCCGACTGGAATGTTCGCCTTGCGCGACGCTCCGCCGCTCGAGCAGTCGATCAGGTCGACGCCTTCCTTCGCGAGCCGGCGCGCGACCTCGACCGACTCATCGAGCGTCCAACCGCCCTCCGCCCAATCAGTGCACGAGAGCCGCACGAGCAGCGGCGCGTCGTCGGGCAACGCCGCGCGCACGTCCCGCACCGTTTCGAGCAAGAACCTCACGCGGTTGTCGAACGACCCGCCGTACTCGTCCGTGCGCTCGTTCATCAGCGGCGACAGAAAGCTGTGACCGAGATATCCGTGCGCGAAGTGCAGCTCGACCACGCGGAAACCCGCTGCGATCGAGCGCCGCGCCGCGGCGACGAAGGCCGCCGTGACCGCGCGGATTTCCTCCACGCTCAGCTCGTGCGGCGTCGGACCATCTTGTCCGTAGCGCTTCGCCGTCGGACCGACCGGCATCCAACCGCCCTCTTCGAGCGGCACGAACGCGTTGGGCGTCGGATGGAACGGCCGATGGCGCGAGGCCTTCACTCCCGCGTGCGCGAGCTGGATTCCGGCCACAGCGCCGTGCTTCGCCACGAACTCCGTCACCTTGCGCAGCGCCGGAATGTGCTCGTCCTTCCAGATCCCCAAACAGTTGGGCGTGATGCGTCCCTGCGGCGTCACACCCGTCGCCTCCGCGATGAGCAGCCCCGCGCCGCCCACCGCGCGTGCAGCGTGGTGCGCGACGTGCCACTCGTTCGCGAAGCCGTCCTCGCTCGAGTACTGGCACATCGGCGACATGGCGATGCGGTTGCGCAGCGTCACACCGCGCAGCTTGAGCGGCGTGAACAGGCCCGTGGTTCCCTTCGAGCCGCTCGTCGCCTTTGCGGCCTCGGACGCTTGCTCAGCGCTCGCCGCGCCCGCCGTCGCCGCCGCCACTCCCGCGGCCATCGCCGTCCAACAGAACAGACGTCGATTCAGATTGCTCGCTGCTTGATGCATACCTCGCAGCGTATCCGCGCCGACGCTCCGCGTGCGCCGGCCCGTACAGAGCTGCACGTACGACTCCGGCGCCGGTCTCGGACCTCACGCGCCGGCCGCGCGCGAGTTCGAAGACCGTGCGCGCCGCGACGAAAACGAGCATGAATCGACGCGGGGCGCGTGGTGTTCGCACGCACTCCTTCTCAGGCGAACTTCGCTACGCAGCGGCCAACTTCGGCCAACACGGCCTGGTCGGCGTCGCTCGGCCACTCGGCGACCGTGCCCGTGTCGTAGTACGCCGCGACGACGAGCGGCGCGCGGCCCGACGGCTCGATCCACACGACGTCGTTGCACTTGACCGTCACACCGTCGCCGCCGCCGGTGCCCGTCTTGTCGCCCGCGAGCCAATCGTTCGGCAGCCCGCGGCGCACGCGCGCTGCGCCGGTGCGCGTCTCGATCATCCACTGGCGCAGCGTGTTTCGCGCCTCGGGCGCGAGCGCGCCGCCGAGCAACGCTCCGACGAGCTGCGCCATCGCGCGCGGCGCGGTCGTGTCGCGTTCGTCGCCGGGTCGCACGTCGTTCATCTCGGGCTCGAAGCGATCGAGCCGCGTGAACGAGTCGCCGTGAGCGCGGCAAAACGCATTGAGCGCCGCCGGACCGCCGAGTTCGCGCAGCAACAGGTTGGCAGCGACGCCGTCACTCGAGGTCTGCGCCGCATGCGCGAGCTCACCCAGGCTCAACTCCGCTCTGCTCGCGCCACGCGCCGCAGCCGCTTCGACCGCAGCCTTCGTAACCGGTCCATGGGACACCAGCTCCTCGGCGCCGAAGCTCACGCGTTCGTCGAGCGCTCGTCCGCCGGGCGCGGCGCGCTCGAGCACCATCGCCGCGAGCACGAGCTTGAACGTCGAACACAGCGCGAAGCGCTCGTCGAGCCGGCGCCCGATCAACGCGCCTGCGCGTGTGTCGAGCACCGCGACGCCGAGGCGCCCACCGCCTTCGAGCCGCGCCAGCTCGCTCTCCAACTCCTCCACCCGCGAGCGGCTCGTCGACGTGCGACAGCTGGCGAGCGCCGCTCCCGCGGCCAACAACAAGACGGAACGACGATCGCAGCGTGCGTGGTTCATGCGCGCGCGACATTACACCGGCGGCGTGTTCGAGTACGACGACGCGAAGCTCACCCACTGCCCGCTGAAGGACGCTTGTGGCGCCGATATCACGATGTTCTCGATCTCCACCGACAACGAGGGCGGCCTCTGGCTCGGCACGCACAAGCACGGCCCCCAGCACTTCACGGGCAAGGGCTTCGAGCGCTTCCGTCCGTGATGGCGGGCGCGCGGCCGCGAACTCGACCTCTGCCTGTCGAGACCGGCGCGCCCACGGAAAGGCCCGCCAACGCGCCTGCAGCCCTCGCTAAGCAAACTTCTCCGCCGATCTGTTTCCTTAGCCGCGGGTAAGGAAACACATGTTTCCGAACCGGCCGGACTCGTTCCGCTCTTCCGACAACGACCGTTGTCACCTCGTTCCGGCCGTTGGCGACGCGACCGACGATGCATCGCTCCCGAGCGGCTTGACGTGGGCGTCGTCCACCCTTCGCCGCCACGGTTCCTAGTCCTCAGCGCCCGCGAGGTCCTCATCGTTCGCCGGGAGGCGACTCGCGTGTCGGATGTGCAGCACGACCACGTCTTCGCCCTCGACGACGAACAGCACTCGATGGCTGTGGAAGAGAAGCTGGCGAACCTCAGCGTCGAAGTGAGCGGTCTCGGGCGCGCGTGGGCAGCGCAGCGGATGCTCGCGCAGCGACGCGATGGCGTCTTGGAGCCCGTCCAGCCAGCGGAGCGCGTTGACCGGCTGCGCTTCGTGCTCCGCGATCCAGAGGTACATGGCCTCAGCGTCCGCCTCGGCACGCTGGGTCGTCCGCACCCGGTACGTCACTCCGGCCGCTCCGCGAGACCTCGCTTCCTTCGCAGCTCCGCGAAGAAGTCGTCAGCGGGCCTCGTGCGACCCGCCTTCATGTCCTCCAGACCCGCCTCGATCCCGCGAATCGCGTCGAGCGTGCGAAGCGCCTCCAGCACATGCTGGAACGTCGCTGCGCTCATCACCGCGATCTCGGCCTTGCCGTTGACCGTGAGCAGGACCGCGCGTTCGCTCTGCTGCAGCCGCGCCAGGAACTCAGGGGTCCTGGTCTTGAACTCGGTGAGGGAGTGGATGTCCTGGCTGACGTCGAGCATGGCGAGGCCTTCGTCGAACGGAATTCGGGTCGAATTCGAATCTAGCACAGCATCTATCGGCCGCCCACCCCGCTGGGCTGACAGGTGGCGCCTCCCCGGGGATCCCTTTTCAGGGCGCCGCGGGGGCCATTTTCACGGTGCCGTCAGCACCTCGCCGGGCGCCTGCGCGCAGCCCGCGGGTCCCCGGCAATCACGGTTCGGCTCCATCCGTCGCGGCAACGGCACTCCTTCCTGAGCGGCGCGCCCTTCGGGCTCAGTGCTTCGTGGGACGCAGCGCCTGGTTTCCATGTTGCACACTCGGCTTGACCTCGCAGTGGGCTCGGCCGCAAAAAGCGCGCCCGGGCACGCCCGTTACGTCGATTTGCTCGAGCAAGAAAATGCGGCTAATGACTCTCGGCCCATTTGCGGATACCTGCTGCTCGTTCCCATTGCTGCAACTCTTCCAGGCACGTGGCGAGCATAAGCAAGGTTGAACGCAGACTCTCCTTGTCGCGACGTCCGTGAATGTCTCCCAGCTCTTTCGCAGCAACCGCTCGCTCAAAGAGCGGGATAGCTTCTGAAAAACGCTTGAGGTACACGAGGCATTCACCGGCACAGTGTAAGCTCTTACCACGAGTCTCGTTGTTGATGCGACCGTGGCAGTCGCCATGCTCGGCACTTGCGACTGCGCGCTCGAGCCAGAAAAGCGCGTCTTGGAAGCGTCGAAGGTTTGCATTGCAGTAGCCAACCAGGTGTTGACTCTCTCCAACTGATGCATGTGAGACGCGGCCATGAACGTCGCCACGCATTTTTGTCGTGACGGCACGCTCGTACCAAGGCAACGCATCTCGGAAGTGTTCAAGGCCCGCATGGCAATCACCGATTGCGTGGAAAGTCCTCCCAAGGCTGTCGGAGTCGATGCATCCTTTCAGGTCACCGCGCTCTTTCGCCGCTGCCGCCCGCTCCAGCCATGACAATGCCTCTGGGAATCTGCCCAGGAGCGAATGGATCACTCCGACGTGCTCTAGGCAATCCCCGAGGGTCGGATGGTCGAGGCGGCCGTATAGAGCGCCACCCTCCGCTGCCTTAACTGCACGCTCAAACCAGGGTAGCCCGTTCGTTCCATAGCACACGCCGACATGAAGCAAGCTTCTGGCGAGCGCATCGTGATCCACTCGACCGTCTAAGTCACCGCGCTCCAGTGAGTCGACCGCACGCATGAACCATGGCAGGCCGTCCTGCGTAGATGAGATGTTGGAGTGGCAAATGCCCAACTCTTGCATACTCATCCCAAGAGCTCGGTGATCGACACGGCAATCAATATCACCCTTTTCGGCCGTGGCGACCGCCTGATCCAGCCAAGGTACCGCCTCCGTATATCGCCCGAGCACCCTTAATGCGTAACCGATGGCGGAGCATACGGAAGCGCCATCGAGTTCCAAGCCGGAGCGCCTCCAGTGTGCCGGGTCTGTGGGGAAAGAAAGAAAACGGAGGATCGAGCAAGAATTACCTGGATCCTCGCCGACTTGCCCCGCCAATTTAATGAATCGCATGCGCTGCTGCTGTCTAACAGGCACTAGGCGATCCGCTGCGTACTTTGTGAGGGACCGGCCTTCGATGAACTCCACTGTCAGCTGATGTAGCTTGACGCCTTCCTCGGCTGCGTCAATAAGCGATGTGCTGAGGCAGCTATCCACAGCAGCGTCGAAAGTGCCTTTGGTTAGACCAAGGGGCTCACGGAATTGAATCTGGAGCTCGTCGAATGGAACAGAAGTGGAGCGTAGGAATGCAAGGCCATGCAAGATGAGCTGCGCATCTGTATCAAGGGATGCGTAGGGTGCTTCTAAGCATGTAGATGCCTCCAGGCTGAGCTTGACGTCGAAGTTGCGCCGCATTCGTGCGGCGTGGCTGAGAGCCTTTGCTGCGGGTACTATCTGTTGAGTGACTCCCCCGGCGTGTCGAACTATCAGCTCGCGGCCAGCCTCGTCGGCCTCCGGTGCCAGATCAGCCACAAGCATACGGGCCGCTTCATTCGGAAGGGGATCAACTCGGATCGGCCCCGCGTCCCGATCCCACATCCCGTTGTTTGTGGTAACGATCACGTGGCAGGCGGCGTTGGCCGACGGGAGCCAGAGATCGAGTTCAGCGGGGTCGCGGACGCCGTCGAGGATCAGGAGAGTCGGCTTCTCGCCCAGGGCGTAGAGCACCGAGTAGGCCTGGTCGTCGATGGAGAGATCGGGGCGATGCAGGCCAAGCAAGCGACGCCCGACCTCGGCCAGGCTCGCGGCGAGGCTGCCGATCGCTTCGATGAAGAGCATGCCGCCGGGGTAGGTCGCAGCGTTGCGGCGCGCATACTCGCGGGCGAGCTCGCTCTTCCCGACGCCCGGCGGTCCGTGCAGGACGGCGAGGGCGAAGGAATCGGTTCGCGCGAAGCGAGCGCGCAGCGTGCGGAAGATCTCGTCGCGGCCGTGGAATGAGCGTGCGCCCAACGTCCCGACATTGGTGCGACCCTCGGGGAGGGGATGGGAACCGCTTCTTTGCGAGTCGATCTTCGCTCCGATCTCGATGAGAAGAGCGGTTTGTGCGTCGAGTTTGGCGCCGAGCTCATCCAGGCGGGCGGGCAAGTCTTGGACCGTGTTTCGCAGAGCGATCAGCACCTCCTCGTAGTCCTTGGTGGCACGGAGGAGGGCGTCGATCGCGGCCGTCATCTTGCCGACGTCGAGGTCCTTGCGCAGTTGGAGCACGGCCTTCCACGTTGCCTCGCTGGTCGAGGCGAGGTCCGCGTGCATGCGGTCCAGGCGCGTGAGGACCGTCTCTAGCAGGCGCAAGACGGCGCCAGCGAAGGCCTTGCCGTCGTCCGCGGCGCTCGCCTTGAGCTGGCGGTAGAGCGCTTCTCCGTAGTGTTCCTCCAGGGTCTCGGCGACCCGGCGCAGGTCCGTGCCGACAAGGTGCAGGCGCTCGCAGGCTTCCTTGCCGACATGAAACAAGTAGTCTTCCCACTCAGCGCGTGTCAGGGCGATGCGCTTCAGGAAGCCGCCCGGGTTCGTGAGCAGCTCACCAGGATCTACCGGAGGCGCCTCGCCTGAGGCGCGCTCTAGCTGCTCGGGATCGTGGCGACGTTCGATCTCGTCGGCGAGGGCATCGAGCTCGCGTCGCTTGGCGCGCAACCCGGCTTGTTGCGGAGCCTCGGAACGGATCACGGCCGCGATGGCGGCTCCGCTGGCCTTGGCCAGGTCGTGGTTGAGGTCCGCCGCGGCGCTCTGGTCGATCCGCGTCGAGAACAGGTTGATGCCGAGGGAGGTGAGCGCCGAGCCGCCGGCTTTGGCAAGGACGCCGAGAAGAAGTCCGGCGCCAGGGGCACCGAGGGCGGCCGCCAGTCCTTCCGCAGCCAGGGCAGGCCCGGCCTTCTCCTGCAACCCGAAGAAAACCTCGCTCGCGATCCCGGCGGTGGTCGTGGCGTAGGCGAGGGCGTGCTTCGTCCGGCTCCTCATGATGGGTGATGATAGAGTGTCGGGGGATGGAGGCCAGGATCCATGGCCTGGCCATCAGGTCCATGCTCTGGATCGAGGGGGAGATGGGGTGCTGCAAGGCTTGCCTGATACGCGTGGTCACGTGTGAGGGCGTATAGGGGCCTGGAAGTAGGTCTGGGTGGCGCAAGACCTAGAGCCGAAATTCTGGCCACGACGCCTTGATCCTTGGGCGCGAACCAGAAGCGGAGCGCCTCAGCGTCGCTGTGAATGCGGCCCGCGAGCTCTGGATTGCGCTGCAAGCTCGCCGCGAACCCGACGCCGCGATCGGCAAACGCCAACTCGAACCGCCCAAGCTTGGGGAACGCCTGAGCAAGCCCGAAACCTGTCTGTGGCCGAGCCGAGTGCTGCACGATGTTCGCGCCCAGCTCCTCCATGACGAAGCGCGCCATGCGCGCAGGGCTGGGCGCGAGCGTGGGCAGTTTCCTTTCGATTGAGTGGGCGGGAGCTTCCGCGTTGCGACGCGCAACGGCGAAGTCCGTGATGCGAAGCAACGGAGCGCAGCGATCGTCGGACGCGCCTTGCTCCGGCGAGTCGGAGGCTTCGACGCCGAGGACGTTGAAGAAGTCGATGCTCCGCAAGTGCCGCCACAGCTCCGATCCTGGATCGTTGGTCTCAAGGCGTGTGACCAGCCCTCGTTCGGCGCGATGGGCGACGCATGCTGCGAACGCGACCAACACGATGGACCGATAGAACGCATCACCGGGGACTTGGATGGCGAGCACACCTGCCTGCTCCGCGTGGCCCCTCACGGACGCCCACTCAGAGAGCGTGCCCGTGTCGAGCCTTGAAGCTAGTCGCAGACATTCCACGCGCGCGATCCTAAGCCCGTGCTCCTATGCGGACACGTGAACCGCAGGAGTTGCGCGAAGTCAGTTCGTGGAGGAGGAAGCCTGACTCCGTACTCCGGGATCAGCTAGTTACTTCGTAGGAGCCACCATCGAATGTCACGTGGCTTGGTGTGAACTTGGCCGTGGCGCGAATCACCGCACCTTCGCGGAAGCTCAGCGACCCCAAATCATCGACGATCTGCCAGCTGGCGTCCCGATTGAACACGGCCTTGCGCATGTCTAGTTTGCCGTGGACCTCGCCCCTCTTCGTAAGCACACTCGTGATTCCGAGGTAGTCGTCGGGTCGGAGTCTTTTGAGCCAGTCTCGTCTGGTGACCTGATAGTTGATCCGAACTTTCGTCGGATACCTCAGTTCTTTCCCCAGTTGGACAGCATAGTCCTTTGCTGGAAGTTGCATCACGTGGTGTCCGGGGATCTGGTTCATGGAGCCTTGGTTCCAAAGCTGGCAGACAAGGTCGGGCCAGGACACGGGGGCTCCATCTTCGGCGCGAACAAGCACGACTCGGACCCAGTCCCTGTTTAGCGCTTCTACGCGGTGATCGAACGGTTCACTTGTGGCGTTTATTTCGAACGCAATCTCGAACTCCTGAAATATAACGGGAATACTGAGGTCCTGCTGCCAAGGCCGCGTGGATGCGTCGATCGCCTCGCAAAGATCGATTCCCAAGTCTACTGCGATCTGCTTTGCACCAGCAGTGAACCCGGAGTCGCTGATCATCACCCCCTTGCTGGCCCGAACATCCGCGACCTGCCCGGCAAAGGCAGAGACCTTCTCCATCGATACGGGTTTCCTATGCAGTTTCGCATCAACCACTACCAGGAGATCCTGTCCTGCGACGTGAGTTCGAATTGAGACGTCAATTTTCCGAACAGCACCACTTTTGCCACGAATCTGCTCGTTCGCTTTGACGGTAGCACCGGGTGACAGTGAACGGTAGATCCTCTCAACAAGTGCTTCAAACGCCCTCCAAGGTTCCATAGCCAGACGTCGGGATTGTGTTGTCTTGCCTCAGCGGCTCAGCACTGACTAAACCCGCACCCGTGGCACTTCACGCAGCCTTCCATGAAGGCCAGCTCCCCGTCGCACTGCGGGCAGTGGATCTTGTAGTGGCCGATGTGGCGCGGTTGGCCGTTCGAAGTCGGCGCCGCAGCCGGCGTTGACGGAGCAGGCGCGGACGAGGCGCTCGCCGAGGAGGCGTCGAGGTTCGCGGTCCCGAGCAGGAGCGCGTGCAGCCCGTGCTTGCGCTTGGCGTCCAGGTAGCGCGCCAGCGCTTTGGCGAGGCCGTCGCCGAGCGACATGATGCGGCCGTCGCGCGTGGGCACCGAGAGCGAGGAGCCGATGCCCTCGAGCTGCTTCATGGCGAGTTCGAGCGAGCCGTTGGAGCGCAGCCAGAGCGAGAGCAAGCGGCAGATCGCTTCGAGGTCGGAGTTGGCGACGTCGCCGCCCTTGCCGAGCTGGGCGAAGACTTCGCGCTCTTTGTGCTGCTGCGGGTCGACCGAGATCTTCACGTGCATGTTCCCGAACGGCGTCATCTGGCGGATGCGCAGGCTGGGCATGATCTCGGGCAGGCGCACCGGCGAAGGATCGAGCTTCACCGACGGGATGATCGCGGTGTCGCTGAGCGCGGGCTCGCGCGCGGGCGCGGCGGCGGGCGCGGCAGCAGCAGCCTCCGTCACGGGTGCCGGCGCGCTCTCGCCTTCCTTGCGCGAGGTCGAACCCTTGAGCGCCATGGGCTGCACGTCGCGGCAACCGTCGCGGTAGACCGTCACGCCCTTCACGTCGAGGTCGATGGCGAGCTCGTAGATCGCGCGCACCTCCTCCACGGTCGCCTCGTGCGGGAAGTTGATCGTCTTGGAGATCGACGAATCGCAGTGGCGCTGGAACGCGGCCTGCATGCGCATGTGCCACTGCGGGCTGATGTCGCGCGCGGTCACGAACACGCGCTTGAAGTCCTGCGGCACGTCGAGCTCGGCGAGCGTGCCCTGCTCGAGCAGCTTCTCGAGCAGCTCCTCGGACCACAGACCCAGGCGCCGTGCGTGCTCCTCGAAGACGTAGTTGACCTCGCGCATCACGGTCGGCTTGCCGCTCGTGTCCTTCATCACCTGGCGAATGAAGGCGAGGGAGAACATCGGCTCGATGCCGCCCGAGCAGTCGGCGATGATCGAGATCGTGCCGGTGGGCGCAACGGTCGTGGTGTAGCTGTTGCGCAGCTTGCGGCCTTCCTTCTGCCAGTCCGAGCCTTCCCAGGCCGGGAACGGGCCGCGCTCTTTCGCAAGCTCTTCACTGGCGTTGTGCGACTCGTCGTTCATCACGCGCATCACCTCCTCGCCGAAGGCGCAGCCCTCGGGCGAGTTGTAGGCGAGCCCGAGCTTGAACAGCGCATCCGCAAAACCCATCACGCCCAGGCCGATGCGCCGCGTGGTCTTCGACATCTTGTCGATCGCCGGCAGCGGGTACTTGTTGGCCTCGATCACGTTGTCGAGGAAGCGCGTGGTGGTGTGGATCACGGCCTTGTAGCCGTCCCAATCGAACTTGGCCTGCGCGCCCTCGCCGCTGACGAACAGCCCGAGGTTGATCGAGCCCAGGTTGCACGAGTCGTAGGGATGCAACGGCTGTTCGCCGCAGTTGTGCGCGATCAGACCGTTGGCGTCGAAGCAGTTCGCGCCGGGCACTTGCACGTCGTACACGTCTTCGCAGCCGTCGGGCGCGATGCGCGCCACGCGCGCGACGAAACGCTCGCGGTTGAGCGCACGCCCGTAGCTCTCGAGCAGCGTCTCGAGCCGCACGGCCTTGTCGGTGTCCGAGAAGCCGACGACGTCGCGGAACTCGCGCAGGTTGTCGTCGGTGATGCGCAGAGTCGTGCCGCTCACGCTGGACGCGATGCCCAGCCGCAGGAGCATGCGCTGCGCGGAAGAGCTGCTCTCGAGCGAGTCGAGCGAGAGCTCGATTGCGACGTCGCCGCCGTGGAGCCGCACTTGGGCCGCGTCGTCGAACAGCGTGCGCAGCAGACCGACGCACGAGGCGCTCGAGTTGCGCTCGCCATCGCGGAGCTCGACGCGAGAGCGGCTCGTCCGCGTTCGCGACGACGCGTGAAGCGCGACGCTGGACGCTGCGGGAGAGCCCGAGAAGCGGCTGTCGCGGGCCCCGCGCTCGTCCGCGCTGTGCGGCCCCGCCCACTCGCGCGCCGCGCGGTGGTTGGAAAGCACCAGTTCGTCGCCCGGACGCAGGTCGCCGGCGGCGGTCCATTCGCTCTCCAGCACATCGCGCGTGCGGCGCACAACGCGGCGCACGCGGTGGTCCGCGGTGAGGCGCAGCGCGTGGCCTTCGACGGTCTCCAGGCGCAGCACGTCCTTCTGCGCCGTGCGGAAGAAGCCTTCGGGCCCGCTGGCGAAGTCGCAGCCGTCCACGCGCGCGACGAAGGGGCGAGCGATGAGCTCGCTCACCTGCCGAGGGCCTTCAGCGGTGTGCACCCACGTGTCCGCCGTGACGCAGGGATTCGTGGCCTCGATCAGGCCGACGTTCTTGATCGGGTTGCGCGCGTTGATGCGGTCGATGAAGACCACGCCCGGCTCGCCGGTGCGCCAGGCGTGCGCGATGATCAGGTTCCAGACCTCGCCGACGGACCAGAACTCACCCGTGGGTTTGCCGTCCGCGCCGCGCTTGTCGAGCTTGCTCCAGACCTTGGTGCGCGGGTTCTGGACTTGGTGGTGCTGGTCGGGATTCGAGCGCAGTTCGGCGATGAACTTGTCGGTGACGGTGACCGAGATGTTGTAGTTCTGGAGCTTGGACAGGTCGTCCTTGAACTCGATGAAGCGCACCACGTCGGGGTGGTCGACGCGCAGGATGCCCATGTTCGCGCCGCGGCGGAACGCGCCCTGCTGGATGGCGTCGGTGGCCTTCGAGAAGACTTGAATGAAGGACAGCGGGCCTTCGGTGGTGCCGCCCGAGCTCGTGACGACGTCGCCCTGCGGACGCAGGCGCGAGAACGAGAAGCCCGTGCCGCCGCCGGCCTTTTGGATCAGCGCCGTGGCCTTGATCGAATCGAAGATGCCCTCGATCGAGTCTTCGACGGGCAGGACGAAGCAGGCCGAGAGCATGCCCATCTCGCGCCCGGCGTTCATGAGCGTCGGGCTGTTGGGCATGAACAGCTTGCGCGCCATCAGGTCGTAGAACTCCGCGGCGCGGGCGAGCGCCTTTTGCGGCGTGCCGCCGGGGAAGGTGAGCTCCGGCCGCGCGATGTGCGCCGCCACGCGCCAGAACAGTTGCCGCGGCGACTCACTGACCTTGCCCGTCGCGAGGTCCTTCTTGAGGTAGCGCTGCTGCAGCACCTTGGTGGCGTTCTCGGTCAGCTGCGGTTCGCCCAGCTCCGCCGGCGGGTCGAGCGCGTCCAGCGCGGCCTGCGCCTGGGCCGGCTTCAGCGCCAGCGCTTGCGCAACAAAACCAGCGCTCTTCGAAAGGCTCTTCACGGTGCTCAGGGCAGGGCTCGCGACTGCGGGGTTCACTCTCTCACTCCTTGACTCATCGACACGGAGGCTCGCCAACGCAGCAGCGAAGGCGACCGTGGCTACCACTCTCGGGGCGCAGCGAAGGCCGCTCCTACGAGTCAGCCTGACCCACTCGAACCGCCGTCGCGTCCCCCTCCGCCGGCCGAGGGGTTCGAAAGTAGCTCGCGCATCCGGCCGCGGCGGTTCGATTCTGCGCGGGGACGCGCCGAGCTTTGTCGCGCAAGGACTTGCGCCTCGTGGTCCGCCGCAGAATTTCCGGGCGCGAGGCCGTGCGCTCGCGAGCGAGGTTCGGCTAGGGCCGCTCGACCCCGGGATATGACAACCCGCTGCCGGCCGGGTAGAGCACCACAAAGCTCTATCCCACAAGGCTTTACGGATGTCATCCCAGCCCCAGGACGCCCCCGGTCCGATAACCCAGCCGACCCGCGCCGCTCCAGTGGTGCATGGTTGGAGTGGTCCAGGGGGGCTCGCACCCGCGGGCCGAGGCCGTCTCCATCCTGATTTGCACCCACGGCGCAAGCCAAACACCCATGTCCATCGTCCGTCGTTCCGTCGTCGCGGCTGCTGCCGCGGCTCTGCTGACCCTCTCTGCCCAGGCCCAGGTCACCGCTTCGGTGATCGGCGGCGCGCTTGTCGTCCAGGGCAGCCCGGCCGCCGACGCGCTCACCATCAACGCGCTTGGAGACGCCGTCACCGTGTCCGGCAACAGCGGCACCACCATCAACGGTGGCGCGAGCGCGTCCTTCAGCGGCGTGGTCAACGGCATCGCCGTCGACCTCGGCGCGGGGGACGACTTCCTGTTCATGATCAACAGCGCCCCGCTCGGCTCGGCGCTCTTCAACATGGGCGCAGGCGACGACGTCGCCGTGATCGCCCGCAACGTGTTCAGCGCCGACTTCTGCGTCGACGCCGGCGACAGCGGCCCCAACGGCGACATCGTCTCGCTCGGCGGCCCGAACCCCGGCGACGGCAACACGGTCGCCGGCCTGCTGGTGGTCGTGGGCGTCGGCCAGGTCGGCCTGGGTCTGCGGGGCAGCGAGGTGCTCGGCGAAACCTGCCTCCTGACCGAGGACCGCAACGACAAGTTCCTGATCAACGGCAACACCTTCCGCGACACCGTCGTGATGTGGACCGGCGACGGCGACGACCGCATCGAGTTCGCCAGCGAGCCCGGCTCGCCGGCCAACGTGGTCGACCGCAGCGTCTCGGTGAACGTCGGCCAGGGCAACGACCTGGTGCGCTTCGGTTCGGCCTCGAGCGCGGTCTCGACCATCCGCCGCCGCACCGGCATCCAGCTGGGCTTCGGCGACGACACGCTCGAGATGGCGAACACCAGCTGGGAAGGCCCGATCATGACCCGCGGCGGTCCGGGCAACGACTTCGCCTCGATCCAGGGCGTGCTGCTCAACAACCAGTTCCAGCAGGGCGTGTTCGCCCTCGACTTCGAAACACTGCAGTAGCGCGCGAGCGCACTGCGAACCGGCGGCCGGGCGGCGCACGGGGGAGCGATTCCCCGGCGCAGCCCGGCCGCCGGTGTTGGCGGAACGACGTGGATGCGCACTCGAATCCGCTTCGTGGGTAACGGGCAGCCCCTCAGCGCGGATTGCATCTGTGGTTCGATCGCGCGCGACCTGCATCGGGGTTCGGCGCACTCCCCTCTCTCTCTCCGACACGCCCAGAGACGCCCCTTGAAGCGCACTTCCTCCACCTTCCGTCGCCGCGCCCTGCAGCTGGGCGCGCTCGCGTTCCTCAGCTCGACTCCCCTGCTCGCCCAGCTGCACGTCGGCTCGTGGACGCTCGTCGACCCGTACAACCGCTGGTCGACCCTCAACCCGAACGCGACCACCTGCAGCATGGAGGAGACGGCCTCGAGCAGCGTCGTGGGCCCGGGCTGGGTGGTGAGCCCCTTCACGCTGCCGAGCACGGCCAGCTTCAGCGTGACGGTGCGCCCGACGAACAACGGCGACGATGACTTTGTCGGCCTCGCCTTCAGCTACCAATCGGGCACGCAGCACCTGCTGCTCGACTGGAAGCGCGCGTCGCAGAGCTTCAACTGGGGCGACCCGACGGCGATCAACGACGACGTGGCCGAGGTCGGGCTGAAGGTGAAGAAGATCGCCGGATCGTTCACGCGCGACGGACTGTGGGGCGGCACGGACGGGCTGGGAGTGTCGACGCTCGCCGGACCGGTCGGAACGGGATGGGCCGGCAACGTGTCGTACGTGTTCCAGTTCGACATCACGCCCGGGCGCGCCGTGATCCGGCGCGACGGCGTGCAGGTCTTCGACGTGCTCGATCCGGCCATCGGCGCCGGTCGCATCGCCTTCTACTCGTTCAGCCAGGACGCCGTCGCGTTCTCGAACGTGTCGATCGCGCCCGCGGGCCCGCTCGTCTACTGCACGGCCGGAACCTCGACCAACGGCTGCGTCCCGGCGATCAACGCCAGCGGAACGCCGAGCCTCGCCGCGAACGCGGGCTACTCGCTGAGCGTGAGCAGCCTCGAAGGCCAGAAGCAGGGCCTCTTCTTCTACGGCGTGGGCGGCGCGGCCATCGCGCCCTGGGCGCCGGCGAGCTCGAGCTTCCTGTGCGTGAAGTCGCCGACCCAACGCCTTCCGGCGCTGAGCTCCGGCGGCGTGTCCGGCCAGTGCAACGGGGCCTTCTCCCAGGATTGGCTCGCGTACCTCGACGCCAATCCGCTGACGCTCGGCGCGCCCTTCGTGCCCGGCACGCCGATCAACGCGCAGGCCTGGTACCGCGACCCGGCGGCGCCGAAGACCACCAACCTCAGCAACGCACTCGAGTTCGTGCTCGTGCCGTAGCCGCGGCGCGGGCGCGCGGAAGTTTCGCGGCGCATGGCCCATACTCCCGGGCCATGAGCACGACGAGCACGAACAAGGCGCTGGCGCGCGTGTTGAAGAGCCCCGGCGGTCACTGGGTGGGCGACGGGTTTCCCGTGCGCTCGCTGTTCAACTACATGGAGCACGCCCAGGAGCTCAGCCCGTTCCTGCTGCTCGACTACGGCGGCCCGGCGGAGTTTCCGCCGACGGACGAGCGCCTGGGCGTCGGCCCACACCCGCACCGCGGCTTCGAGACCGTGACGATCGTGTTCGCGGGCGAGGTCGAGCATCGCGACTCGAGCGGCGCCGGCGGCCGCATCGGTCCGGGCGACGTGCAGTGGATGACCGCGGGCCGCGGCGTCGTGCACGAGGAGTTCCACGGCCGCGACTTCGCCAAGCGCGGCGGCGCGTTCGAGATGGCGCAGTTGTGGGTCAACTTGCCGCGCAAGGACAAGCTCACGACGCCGCGCTACCAGGAGATCCAGGGCGCGCAGATCGGAAGCGTCGCACGCAGCGGCGCGCGCGTGCGCGTGATCGCGGGCGAGCTCGATGGCGTGCGCGGACCGGCGCTGACCTTCTCGCCGCTCAACGTGTGGGACATCCGCGTCGAACGCGCCGGTCCGCTCGAGCTGCCTTCGCCGAGCGGGCACACCGCGGCGCTCGTGGTGCTCGCGGGCGAGCTGCAGGTCGGCGGCGCGAAGGTGAACGAGGCGCAAGTTGCGCGCTTCGAGCGCGGCGGCGACGGCGTGCGCGTCGAAGCCTCCGCGGGCGCGCACCTGTTGTTCCTCGGCGGCGAGCCGCTCGACGAACCGGTCGTCGGCCGCGGCCCGTTCGTGATGAACACCGAGTCGGAGATCTGGCAAGCGATCGCCGACTTCCAAGCGGGCCGCATGGGCCGGCTCGACTGAGCAGCGCCGCGCGCGTCGACTGCGCTGCGCGACACACGTCGACTGTGCTGCGCAACCTCCGTCGACGGCGAGCCCCGCGCTCGCCATGATCGCCGCGATGGAGCAAGCGCAGCACGTCCAGCGAGCTTTCGAGGTCGTTCTGCCGCGGCTTGCAGCGGCTTACCACAGCGGCAAGCTCGTGCCGTTCATCGGTGCCGGGATGAGCGTGCCGCGCGCTGTGGGCTGGCAAACGCTCGTCGAAGGGCTCGAACAACGCCTGATGAACGACGGCGCCGCGGCCGCCGCGCCGCAAGCGGGCTCCGAGGATTTGATCCGCCGCGCCAACGCCGCAGCGCGGGCGCTGCGAGCGGGAGCACCCGGCGCGTTCGTCGAAGCGCTGCGCGCCGCATTGTTCTCGTCGGCCCAGCGCGACATTCCGGGACAGACGCTCGCGCTCGCGCAGTTGTGGTGGCCGCTGGTGCTCACCACCAACTACGACAACCTCTACGAGGCCGCGTTTCGAAGCAACCACGCGAAACGACGTGTGGAGGTCTACGGCCGCGGTGTGAGCGACTGCCAACGTGTGCTCAGCTCGCTCTCCGAACCGTCCGACGCCGTGGTGTGGGCGCTGCAGGGTTACTTGAACGCGCCCGAGCCGCTCGCGCCCAAGGAGCTCGCGCACGAGGTGGTGCTCGGCCACGACGAGTACCGGCGCGTGACGCACCGCGAGCCGCACTTTCGGCGCGCCTTCGCGGAGGTTTACCGCAGTCGCTCGCTGCTGTTCCTGGGCTCAGGGCTGCGCGAGTCGTACGTGCAGGAGCTGCTTGGAGAGGTGCTCGAGTTCTACGGCCCGGCCTCGCGCAACCACTTCGCGTTCCTGCCCGCCGGCGAGGTCGACGCGAACTTCTTGCGCGCGCGTTTCCAGATCGAAGTGCTCGAGTACCCGCGGGGCGCCCACGCATTCGTGCGCAACTGGCTCGAGCAGTTGCGCGCGTTCGTCGAGCACCAGGCGCGCCGTCCGATCGGTTGGGTGTTCGGCGTCGGTCGCGACGGAGATCGTTACCCGAGCGAAGCGCAGTTCGAGGTGCAACGCAGTCCGCTGCCCGCCGCACTCGCAGATGGCGAGTGCATCGCGGTGAGCGCGGGCGGCCGGCTCGGCTCGTTCCACCTGAGCGAGACGATCCGCAGCTTCCTGCGCAGCGACGTCGGGCTCGGCTCCGACCCGCGCGACTGGAGCGAGCGTGGCAAGTACCTGCGCTTCGACGCCGCCAAGCGCGTGTGGGCCGTGCGTGCGCGTTCCGACGACGATCAGCGCGTGCTCGCCGACGTGCAGCGCGCGGCGACGGCGCTGTTCGACGCGTGCTCCCGCGAAGGATTGCGTGTGCTGCGTTTGCAGCTGCTGTCGAGCGGCGGCGAACAGCGGCCCGATGCACGCACGCCGCTGCACGAGCGGCAGAACTTCACCAACCGCTTCGCGTTCGTGCAGATCACGCGCGCCTGGGCCGCGTGGCGACGAGAGCATCCGCACGTGGACCTGCGCTTGGTGATGCACCTGATCCAACCCGAGGTCTACTCGGAGATCGCCAGCGGCCGCCTCGACGTGCTCGAGCTGCTCACCTGCGAAGACCTGCGCTTCTGGGTCGAGGTACGTTGGTCCGAGGCCGAGATCGAGCGCCGGCTGTTCCAACTCGCGTCGACGCAGCCGCTGCGCGCCGTGCTCGCCACCTTGAACCTCCCCGCGCCCGGCTGGACGTTCCGCATCGTGCCCTGGGGCGATCCGCGCTACGCGCAGGCGTTGAGCGTGTCCGACTCGCTCGACTGCACGCTCGAAGAACTCAGCCTCGTACCTGGCGCGACCTTGCGCTTCGAGCGCGTGGGCTCGACCGGCTAGCGGAGCTCGGGTCGAGCGAGCTTCGCGTCGGCGAAGGACGGCTCGGCGCGCTGGAGGAGCCGCGAAACCCAGTGTTTCTCAGCTCCTTCCGGTCGTCACAACGCTGCGCACGACGCTCGAGTGTCCTGCTTGCGAAGTCCGTCGAAGATTTCGCTGGAAGCGGCGTCCCTGGCGAGGCGCGAGGATCCCAGGCGAACTGAATCGGTCGCCGAACCGCGGCAGCGCCGCCAGCGGCGGCGAGGCCATCGAGGGATCCGACGCGATTGGCAAGCAGGACGCTAGTCGACGACGAACTCGTGCTCGCGCTCTTTGCGCCCGTCGTCGAGCAACGTCTCGCGCAGCGCGGGCGTGCCGCCGGGCGCGGTGTAGACACTGACGACGTGCTCCGCCGTGCGCGGCAAGGTGATCTGGTAGCGGCCCTGTTCGTCGCTGCGCGTGAACGTGTCGTCGCCCACGACAATCCGCAACACGCCACCGGCGCTGCGAATGTTCGACTCCACCAGCAGCAACGTTCCAGGCAGCGGATCCCCTCCCTTGCTGCGCACCACGCCGTGCAACCGCAGAGTCTCGCGCGGCGGGTCGAGCATGATGTCGCACGCCACGCCGTCGGGCGTCGGCGCGTTGAGCGGGGTGTACTCCGCACGCAGCTTGCCCTTCGCGTCCTGCAGACGCAGACGGTGCTGACAACTCTCGAGTCCCGTGAGCTCGAACGCGCCGTCCGCGCCCAACTCGCAGGTCGCCGTTGCGCGCCCACCGGACGTGCACCCAGCCCAAGGTTGCGCAACGATCGTCCAGCCGGTCAGCGGCTTGCCTGCACTCGTGCGGACGATCCCCGAGTAGCGCGCCGTCCCGCCCTCGAGCTCGAGCACGTGACCATCGTCGGCGTCCTTGGGAATATCGAAGCTCCAGCGCCGCCCGTCGAGCGCGACGACCTCGCCGTCCCACTCCGCAGTCGACAGATCCATCGGGATCACGCCGGCGGGATCGAGGGGCTCCCACGGCTGCTGGCCGAAGCGCGCGCGCCAACCGCTGTAGTCGAGCGTGTCACGAACGTGCACACGTGCATGGCGCGGGCCGGCAGCGCCGCGAACGACGAGTTCGAGCTCGCGCCGCTCGCCGTCCGCCAACGTGAAGTGGGCGAGCACCTCCGGCGCGAAACTGCTGTCCGTGTTCTCGTGCGCAGTGAAGACCTGCCCCTCGAGCGATCCCAACGCCTCGAAGCGCGCGTAGCCCTGTTCGTCCGTGCGACGGCGGTCCGTGCGGCGATCGCTCGCGGAAATCGCGACGCTGTGCCCCACCTGCGGCGCGCCGCTGCGGTTCACCACACGCACGCTCAAGCTCGCTTGAAGAGCAAGGTCGATGACCAAGTCGCTCGACAGCGGCGCTTCGACGACGCGTGTGTGGGCGAGCCCTTCGTGGCGCACTTCGAGCAAGTGAACCCCCGCGGGCACGTTCAGCACGAACCGACCCTGGTGCGTCGTCGTGGCGTCGATCAGCGACGTGTGCATAGGCCCGGCCGGCGCCCAGAGCGTGTTCGCCGCGTGGGCGAACGCGCTCACCTTCGCGCCGTCCACCAACTTCCCTTGGACAAGAATGGCGCCGTGCAGCGTCGTCGCGGCTTCGCGTTCGAAGCGCAGCTCGACGGGCTCTTCCGCCGGCGCCTGGCGTTCCGACCACTCCTGTGCGCGATAACCGGGCGCCCACAAAGTGAAGCGCGCGAGCAAGTCGCCACCCGGGCGGCCGAACTTGTCCGGCAGCGTCAACAGGCCCTGCGGAGCGTGCAGCAGCGAAGTCCACACCGTCCAACCTTGCTTGGGATGGCGCGCAACGGCGTGGATCCACTCGAGCGGCTTCCCATCGGCGGCGTCGACCAGGCGCAGTTCGTCGACGCGCTGAAGCCACATGCGCCACTCCTCGTCGCCGTGGTGTTGCATGCTGCCGGGCTGCACCACCCAACCGGGCGTGAGCATGCAAGCCTGTGCGAAGGGACCGGCGAGTTCGACTTCGAAGCGGCCCTGCGCGTCGGTGCGCACACGGCGCACGCACACGCCTTCGTTGCGGTTGCCTTCGTCGCGCGACGCGAACGTGCCGATCGCAAGCTCGAAGCCCTGCTCTGGAACGTTCCCGCGAAAGACCTCGCACGTGCCGCGCACGCGCCGGAGCGGCCACAGCTCGATCCGCAGCGTCGGGTCGCCCGGCTTGCGCGCGCGATGGCGCGTCGCGTAGCCGTCGAGCGCAACTTCGAGCAACTCGTGGCCGTGCGCCTCGCCGAGCGCTGCACGCCCCGCGGCGTCGCTCGTCGCGCTCTGCAGCGCATCGCCTTCGCCCTGCGTGTCGAGCGCGAGCAGCGGGGCGCGTCCTACGTACGCTTCGTCGCTCATGGCGATGTGGCTCGGCCAATCCGCGCCCGTGGGCGACACGAGCCGACCCTGGGGGCCCATGCGGAAACACTCGGGGCGATCACGCAGCAACTCACGCACGTTCGTGCTGCGCGCAGCGAAGCGCGAAACGCGCGCACCGCTCAGCGGAGCAAACGAGATCGCGTCGACAACTTCGACGTGCGCCTGCCCTTGCGCCGCAGCGCCCGCAACCGCGGCCCGCGCGTCGGAGCTTTCGCGTCCTTGTTCGGCGTCAACGCTCGGAAACGCAGGCGCGTCGACGACTTGGAGCGCCGTCGACGTGCGTGTTTCGCTAGCTGTCGGCTCCGCCGCATCGCCAGCGCGCCCGACGAGCAGCCACGACACCAACGCGACCGCCGCCAGCGCGGCCGCGACGACGAACTTCGACATGACGAGTCCTCCAACAACGAGCGAGCCGGTGGCCACGGGAGTTGCGAGCTGCGCCGCCTGCACAACCTGCTCGCGCAGCGCGGCCAGTCCACGCGGCGCCGCGAGCGCGAGGACGAGCGAAGACGCGAGCGCGCTCGGCAGGATCTTGCGCAGCCGCTCGAGTCCGCGGTGGAGCTGCACGCGCACCGTTCCAGGCTCGCGTTCGAGCACGTGCGCGATGTCGGCGGCGGCGAGTCCGTGGCGCAGTCGCAAGAGCAGCACCTGGCGGTACGGCTCCTCGAGCTCGTCGATCGCGCGCGCGACCTCGCCGTGGAGTTCACGCCGCTCGAGCGGCGCGGACGCGTCTTCGTCGACCAACTGCGGCGCGAGGCGCTCGAGGTCGAGCGCGCGGCGCGCGGCGCGGCGCTGTTCGCGCGCCTTGTTCGTGAGCACACCGGTCAGCCACGGTCCGAACGGGCGCGACGCGTCGAGGCGCTCGCGCTGTTCGATCGCGGCGAGGAACGTCGCCTGGACAAGGTCCTCGGCCGCCGCGGCATCTCCGACGAGGTGGATCGCGAGTTTCAGCAGCTGCGGCGCGTTGCGGTCGAACAACTCGCCCAACGCCCGGGCGTCGGCCCGCGTGCACCAGCGCTGGAAGAGGAGCTCGTCGGTTTCCACGTGTCGCCCAAGAACTGACGCGGCGGAGGCGAACGTTACAGCAGCGCGCAAGAAACCCGAGTTCGGCGCTGCGACGCCGGGATCGACTCCGTCCACTGCGCGACATCCGCCAGGAGTCGCCGGTGCGGCGCCAGGGTCGAATCCGTCACCTGCGCGAACAGCCATCGGCAACGCGCAACCGACGGCGCAGGTGACGGATTTGACCCTGGCGCCGCACCGGCAACGGACGCGCGCTCCCTCGTTCGACTGCTAACCTCGCGCGAAATGGAGCCTGCGCCCAGACCCGCGCCCGCCAACGCTCCGTGCCCCAACTGCGGCGCGTCGAGCAGCGGCCGCTTTTGCAGCAGCTGCGGCCAGGACAACGGCGAAGGACGACTCGCGGTGCGCGGCGTGCTGCTCGACGCGTTCCACAACTTCGTCAACTGGGATTCCGCGCTGCTCGCGACCTTGCGCGGGCTCGCGCTGCGCCCGGGCCACGTGGCGCGCGAGTACGTCGAGGGACGCCGCAAGCGCTACGTCGGGCCGGCCAAGCTGTGCCTGTACACGCTCGCGCTGTGGTTGCTCGCCGCGCGTTGGCTGGAGGTCGACGTGCTCGCGGCGAGTGGCCTGCGTGTAGAGACGAGCGGCGAAGGCGGCCGCGCGAACGAACTCGCGCGCGAGCTGCGCGAGTTCTTCGGCGGACACTTGGACCTGCTCTTGTACCTCGCACTGCCGCTGCGGGCCTGGCTGGTCACGCTCGCCTTCCGCGGCCGCGGCCGCAACCTCGCCGAGTGCTTCGTGCTCGTGTTCTACGCGGCGAGCGCGAGCTTTCTGCTCGGGCTCGTGCTCACGCCGCTGATGGCCTTCGACTCCGAGCGCTGGATGCGCGCGCGCCAGGCCCTGAGCTTCGTGTGGGCCGTGTGGGCCGCGCGCCAATTCTTCGGCGTGAGCTGGGGCTCGGCGTTCGCGCGCACAACTCTCGTCACCGTGCTGCACGTGCTCGGCACGGGCCTGTTCTTCGCGCTCCTCGCGCTGCCGTTCTTCTGGTGACCCTCAGTTGTCGACGTGGCGCAGGAGGCCGACGTCGCCGCTCGCCGAATGCAGCGTGACGCGCGGTCCGCCCGCGCCGATACGGCCGCGCAACTCGCCGTTCTTGGCGCGCGCGCCCGCTTCGATCGTGAGCGCGAACTCGCAACGCGCTTCGCCGTAGCGAGTGGTCGCGTCGAGCTCGCAGGCGATGTCCGCGGGCGCGAACAGGCGCACGGCGCCGTACCCGGACTTCAGCCGCCATTCGTCGGAGAGCGTGCTGCCGGGCAACGCGCGGACTTCCACGCTTCCCGAGGAACTCTCCGCGTTGATAGCGCTCCACACGCCGCGGGCGCGCAGCGCGCCGTAGCGCGACGAAATGGCGAGCGCGCCGCGGCCGTTCTCCACCGTCACGTCGCCCGACGACGAGGACGCGCTCAACGAGCCCTCGATGTTCTTGGCGATGACTTGGCCATAGCCCGACTCGAGACGCAGCCGCTCGCCCTGCAGATCCGCCGCGATCACACGTCCCGACGAGCTCTTGCCGACGACGCTCCCGCGCAGCGCTTCGAGCTCCACCGAGCCGTAACGCGTCTCGACCTTGATCTCGTCCGCGCTCGACTTGGTCAACGCCACGTTGCCCGAGGAGCTCGCGACGGCGATCGAGCGGCCGCGCACGTTCGACGCGTTGACCACGCCGTAGCCGGACTTCGCGTCGAGATCACCTTCGACGTCGGACACGGTGACGTTGCCGGAGTTCGAGTGCGCGCGCACGGCGCCGCGCGCTCCGCGCAGCTTCACGTTGCCGTACGCGGACTCGAGCTCGGCCGCGGCGAGCGCGCCCGACGTGTCGACGTCGCCGCTCTGCGTGCGCAGGTCCACATTCACGCCCTCGGGAAGCGTCAGTACGACATCGGCGCTCGGGTAGTACTCCGTGCGTCCGCCATTCTTCTCGATCACGACACGCTCGCCGCGCAGACCGAGCTGCTGGCCGTGGGCGGCGGCCTCCGCGGTGAAGTCGAAACGCGCGAGGTACTCTTCGGCTTGCGCCTGCGTCGGCGCGCTCAGACTCATGCGGACCTTGGCGTTCGGCTTCGCGTCCGGGCTGGTTGCGGGCGCGGTCTGCACGCGGATCGAACCGTGCGGCAGCGCGAGGACAAGCGTCTGGCCCGCGCGCAGCTCGAAGTCCACGCTCAAGTACCGCTGGGCGCGCGACGTGTTCGACGACGTGTCGATGAAGAAGGACGTGCCGCTCCCTGAGGGACTTCCGCAAGAGGCGCCGGCGAACAGAGCAGCGAGAAGCAGCAGGTGCGATGAGGTGCGCATGGGAGAGCTCGGTGAAGCGTGCGGGCTGATTCGGTTTCGCGTCAAGGCGCGAAAACGGCTCGGCGGGGCGAGCGATTGTGCCTCAACCCGCCGTTTTGTTGGCGTTCAGCGCCGACGGAGCCGCCGGGTGAGCTTCTCGCGCAGCTCGAGCCATTCCGGCAGCGCCAGCACCTGGGAAGCCACGGCGTAGGCCCCGATTCCCGCGCTGATCGCCACCACGAGCGCGACCACGGAGCGCTCCCCGCCCGAGAGCCAAGCGTACGCGCCCCACGCCAGCGCGCCGCACAACGCCGCAGCCACGCTCATCTTCAACACGCGCGCGCCGAAGCCGGGGAAAGCGGGCGGACCACCGCGGCCGTCCGCCGCGAGCGCGCGGCGCAGCCCGGGCAGGAGCATGAGGATGTTGAGCGAGCTGACGATGGCCGTCGCGAGCGCGAGTCCGCCGGTGTCGAACTCGAACACGCTCAGGAACAGCGTGTTGAATACGATGTTGAGCACGAGCGCGACGATCGAGAGTCGAACGGGCGTCGAGAAGTCGCCGAGCGCGTAGTACGCACGCGTGATCAGCCCGACCGCGCCCGCCGGAACCAGCGCGAGGCACAGATAGCGAAGCGCGTCGGCCGTGCGACGCACGCCTTCGGCGCCGAACTCGCCGTACTGCAGGAGACAAGCCGTCACCGGCTCGGCGAGCACGAACAGTCCGACCGCCGCCGGCAAGGTCACGAACAGGATCGCCAGGTGCGTCTGCGTGTGCATGCGCGCCAGGGCCGCGAAGTCGCGGCGGTGCGCGAGCGCCTTCATCGCCGGGAACACCGCGCTCGTCGCGGCGACGGCGACGATGGCCATCGGCAGTTGCTGCAGCCGGTTGGCGTAGTAGTACGCAGTCGGTCCGCCCGCGGGCAGCATGGCCTGCGCCATGAAGCTGTCGACGAGCACGTTGATCTGGTAGACGGCCGCGCCGAGCGTGAGCGGGACGCTCGTCTTGAGCACGGTCCACGCAGTGCTCGAACCGCGCACCGCAGAGCGCGTTCGCTCCAGCAAACCAGCGGAACGCATCTCGGGCACGAGCAACACCAGCTGCGCGACGCCCGACAACACCAGGCCCCACGAGAACCACACCGCCATCTCGTACTGGCGCTCGCGGACGGCCGCGAAGTTGGCCGGGTCGTTGGTGCTCCAACCGAACTTCCAGCCGATCAGCAGCAGGGTCGCGAGCGCGACGATGTTCATCAGGCCCGGCCCCGCGCTCGCGGCGAAGAAGCGGCCGCGCACCGAGAGCGCGCCGCCGATCAGCCCCGCTAGGCAGATCACGATCACGTACGGCATGACGTGCACCGTGAGGTCGCGCACCGCCGCCGGGTCGGCGCCGAGCCAAGGCGTGGGAGCATCGTTCCAGGGCAACTGGATCGTGTCGGGCACGAGTTGCACGAAGCCCATCACGAACGCGCACACGCCCAGCAGCAGCCACGTCGCCAGACGCAGCGTGTCCCACATCAGCGTGCGGCCCACGTCGTCGCCGCGGTCGGCGTCGGCCTCGAGCATCGAGGTCTGCAGCGCCATCGACACGGCGCCTTCGCCGAGCAGGCGACGGAACAGGTTCGGCACGCGCCAAGCCGTGACGAACGCGTCGTAGACCGGCGAGAGGTCGCCGAACAGTCGCGCGGTGAGGTGCTCGCGCGCGTAGCCGAACACGCGCGAGAGCGCCGTGAACGCGCCGATCAACGCCGTGCGCGAGGCGAGCTGCTGGTGACGACCGACCACGTCGGCGCCCTGCGCGACCGGTCCGCTGGCGGCGGGTTCGGCCGCGCCCGGCGGCGCTTGCGTGGAGCGGACCATCGCGGTGCTGGGGCCGGAACCGCGCGCGTCAGGCCAGCAGTTCGCCCGCCAGCTTCTGCACGAGCTTGCCGTCGATCTGGCCCTTGTGGCGCGCCATCGCGGCCTTCATCACCTGGCCCAGGTCCTTCTTCGACGTCAGCTTGAGCTCCGCGATGAGCGCCTGCACGGCGGCGCGCGTTTCGGCCTCGCTCAACTGCTTGGGCAGGTAGCGGCGCACGATCTCGAGCTCGGCCGTTTCCTTCGCCACCAAGTCCGCGCGGCCGGCCTTGCTGAACTGATCGATCGACTCCTGGCGCGTCTTGGCGGCCGACAGCAGCACTTCGCCAACCAGTTCGTCGGTGATCGTCTTGCCGCCTTCGAGCTCGTGCTTCTTCACGGCGGCGATGAGCATGCGCAACGTGTCGCGCGCCACTTCGTCCTTGGCGAGCATCGCCTGCTTGACGTCGGCCTGAAGCTTGTCGAGGGAGGTCACGGAGAGTCCTGAGGTTGGAGAAAACGCGGATCGTCGGCGCCCGGTGTCGAGCGCCAACCCATCCTCCGCAACGCGAGCCGGCCGTGTCCAGCGCGCCGCGACGCAACTCGCTCGCCGGTGCGAGCGTGCGCGCCGCGGCACGTGCTCCGCGCCTACTCTTCTTCGGGCGGCGGCTCGCTCGCTTCGGGCGCCTCGCCATCGTCCTCGAGCCCCTCGGTCGGCGGCGGGAGCGGCTTGCGCGTACGCGTGGTGGCCGCGTACTGCGTGAGGTCCTCGGCGCTGACGAGTTCGACGCCGACCAGCTTGTCGCCGTCCTTGAGGTTCACCAGGCGCACGCCCTGCGTGTTGCGTCCCATCGGCCGCATCTCGGCGATCGACGAGCGCACGATCATGCCCGACTGCGTGATGAGCATCACCTCGTCGTCTTCGCGGCAACTCACCATGCCGACCACGGCCCCGTTGCGGCCCTCGGTCTGGATGTTGATCACGCCCTGACCACCGCGACCCTTGATCGGATAGTCCTCGATCGGCGTGCGCTTGCCGAAGCCGTTCTCGCAGGCGCTCAGCAAGAAGGTGTCCGGCGAAGCCACGATCATGTCGACCACGCGGTCTTCGCCGAGCAGGCGAATGCCGCGCACGCCGTAGCTCGTGCGGCCCATCGAACGCGCGTCCGCTTCGTCGAAGCGCATCGCCTGGCCCTCGGCGCTGGCGAGCACGATCGTGTCCCCGGCCTTGCACAGGCCGACGCCGACGACCTCGTCGCCTTCTTCGAGCAGGATCGCGCGAATGCCGCCCTTCTTGGGCCGCGAGTACGCCTCGAGCGGCGTCTTCTTGATCGTGCCGCGCTTGGTCGCGAAGAACACGAAGCGCTCGGCGTCGAACTCCGGCACGCGCAGGATGTTCGTGATGCGCTCACCGTCGGCCAGCTCGAACAGGTTCGAGATGGCGCGGCCCGCGCTCGTGCGCGACGCCTCGGGCAGGTTGTAGACCTTGAGCCAGTAAACCTGGCCGTGGTTGGAGAAGCACAGCACGTAGTCGTGTGTGCCGGCGACGAACATCGACTCGACGACGTCGCCCTCCTTGGTCTCCGAGCCGATGATTCCGCGGCCGCCGCGACCCTGCGTGCGGTACACGTCGAGCGGCGTGCGCTTGACGTAGCCGTCGCGCGAGTACGTGACCACCATCATCTCTTCGGTGATCAGCTCCTCGATGTCGAAGCTGCCGTCGATCTCCTCGTCGGAGATCACGGTGCGCCGCTCGTCGCCGTAGTTCTTCTCGAGCTCGTCGAGGTCGGTCTTGATGATCGCGACCACGCGCGCCTCGCGCGCCAGGATGTCCTTGAGGTCGTTGATCTCCGCGACCAGCGCGTTGAACTCCTCCTCGAGCTTCTCGCGCTCCAGGCCGGTCAAGCGGCCCAGGCGCATGTCGACGATCGCCTGCGACTGGCGCACCGAGAGCGAGAACGCGTTTTGCAGGCCTTGTTTGGCCTCTTCCGGCGTCTGGCTCGCGCGGATGATGCGGATCACCTCGTCGATGTTGTCGACGGCGATGCGCAGGCCTTCGACGATGTGCTTGCGCTCTTCGGCCTTGCCGAGCAGGAACAAGGTCCTGCGCCGGATGACTTCCTTGCGGTGCGCGATGTAGGCGTCGAGCAAGCCGCGCAGCGGCAGCGTGCGCGGCTGCCCGCGGTCGATCACCAGATTGATGATCGACTGCGTCGACTGCAGCGGCGTGTACTGGAAGAGCTGGTTGAGGATGACCTGCGGGTCCTCGCCCTTCTTCAGGTCGATCGAGAGCCGGATTCCGTCGCGGTCGGAGTAGTCCTGGAGGTCGTGGATGCCGGTGATC
Source organism: Planctomycetota bacterium (assembly GCA_016795325.1). Classification (GTDB taxonomy): domain Bacteria; phylum Planctomycetota; class UBA1135; order UBA1135; genus WYBT01. The sequence goes on along the minus strand of JAEUHY010000045.1, from coordinate 205,923 downwards.
CGCTCCTCGTTGATGACTTCCTTGAGCTTCTCGAAGATCGCTTCCTTGCGAACCTGGAAGGGAATCTCCGTGAACACGATCGAGGTGCGGCCCTTGTTCTCCTCGATGTGGTGCTTGCCGCGCACGCGCACGATGCCGCGGCCGGTCGTGTAGGCCTGCAGGATCCCGCGCCGGCCCATGATGATGCCGCCGGTCGGGAAGTCCGGGCCCTTGACGAGCTCGCACAAGGTCATCGTCGAGACGTTCGGGTCGTCGAGCACCGCCCGCAGCGCCGCGATGATCTCGACCAAATTGTGCGGCAGAAGGCTGGTCGCCATGCCGACCGCGATGCCGTCCGAGCCGTTGCACAAGAGGCCGGGGAAGCGGCTGGGCAGCACCGTCGGTTCGGTGCGCGTCTCGTCGTAGTTGGCGACGTGGTCGACCGTCTCCTTGTCGAGGTCGGCCATCAGCTCGACCGCGACGCCCGTCATGCGCGCCTCGGTGTAACGCATGGCCGCCGGCGGGTCGCCGTCGATGTTGCCGAAGTTGCCTTGGCCGTCGATCAGCGGATAGCGCGTGGCGAAGGGCTGCGCCAAACGCGTCAAGGTCGGATAGATCACCGACTCGCCGTGCGGGTGGTAGTTGCCCGACGTGTCGCCCGCGATCTTGGCGCACTTCCTGTACTTGGCGCGCGGCGACAGATTCAGGTCGTTCATCGCGACCAGGATGCGCCGCTGCGAAGGCTTGAGTCCGTCGCGCACATCGGGCAGCGCGCGCGCGTGGATCACCGAGAGCGCGTACGTCAGGTACGACTCGCGCATCTCGCGCTCGATCAGGCGCGGTTCGACACCGCGCTGGGGCGCCGGAGTGGGAGTCTTTTCCGTGGTCGTCATCGAGTCGTTTCTGAGGCGGGAAATCCCGGCGATCCGGGGCTTTTCGAGCCGGAGATTGTCGCTTTTTTTGCTCCGGCGATCCACCGGAGAACGGGCGCGCGGAGCCGCTTCCCAGGCCCCTTGAAGGGCCCGCTGTGCGCAACGCGGCCGAGCGGTGCTCGCCGCGGGTCCAAAGGCCCTTCACGCGCCTTCTCACCGCGTTCGGCGCCCGATCCAATAGCGGCATGAAGCGCGCAATCTTCGGTTGTTGGGTGGCGGGACTCGCGGTCGTCGGGGCGAGCGCGGCAGTCCGAGCCGCGCCTCGAGCTCCCTTTTCGGCGCCGACGCAAAAACTCGACGAAAGGCGCGTCGTGCCGGGAACACGCGTCTCGCTGGCGCCGCCCGCCGGTCACGCGCCCGGAAGCGGCTTCTTCGGGTACCAGTGGGCCGACTCGGGCGTGTCGCTGATCGTGGCGGAGCTGCGCGCGCCGTCCGCGGAGATGGGCGCGGGGTTCGACGCCGAAAACCTCGCCAAACAGGGCATGACTCTGCTCGAAGCGACCGACGCCAAGTTCGGTCAGCACAAGGGCAGGCTCGTCCACGCGACGCAGCGCGCGAACGGCGTCCTGTATGAGAAGTGGCTCGCGGTCTTCGGCGACGAGAAGCGCACGGTGCTGATCACCTTGAACCTCCCCGATGCGCTCGACGACGAGCGCGCGGCGCAGTTCAAGGCGGCGGTCCAGGGGGCCGTGTGGGATCCCACGCTTCAAGTCGATCCGTTCGCGCTCCTGCCGTGGACGATCGCACGTCCGCAAGGGCTCGAATTCGCCACCAACATCGGTCCCACGTTGCTGTTCACCGAGGACGGCGAGCCCGTTCAGAAGGACAAGCCGGCGTCCGCACGACTGATTGTCGGACCGTCGGCGGGCGAGGCGAAGGTCGCCGATGCGCGCAAGTTCGCCGAGAGCCGCATTCGCAAGCTGCCGGGGATGGCCGACCTCGAGCTCGAGAGCTCCGTCGAGTTCGCAGTCGGCGGACGCACGGGCTGGGAGCTCGTCGCGCGCGCGACCGATCGCGACAGCGGCCAGGAATTGCTCCTCCACCAAGTGCTGCTCGTGGGCCAGAGCGACTACGTCCTGTTCGTCGGGCAGTGCGCGCGCGAACAACGCGACACCTGGCTGCCGCGCTTCCAGGCCTGCGCTGCGAGTTGGAAGCTCAAGCCGCCGCCCGAGCAGAAATAGGTCGGCGCACGCGGCCGCGTTCTATGCTGGCTGAACCTCCAGCCATCTCGAGCACCATGCCCGCCGCACCCGCCACCCCCATCGGACAAGCCCTCGGACGTCTGCCCACGGGCCTGTACATCGTCACCACGCTCGACAACGGCCGCCCGGTCGGCTTCGTCGGCTCCTTCGTGATGCAGGTCGGGATCGAACCGCCGCTGGTGAGCGTCGCCGTCGGCAAGGCGCGCGGTCCCCTCGCTGCGCTGCGCGCGAGCGGCTCGTTCGCCATCTCGATCCTCGACAAGTCGAGCGAGAACGTGATGGGCCGCTTCTTCCGCAAGTACGAGCCCGGCAGCGGCCCGTTCGACGGTCTGGCGCTCGAACACGGGCCCGCGGGGATGCCGCTCCCCGCCGAAGCGCTCGCCTGGGTCGAGTGCAAGCTGCGCGGCGAGTTCGAAGGCGGCGACCACGTGATCGTGTTCGGCGAAGTGCTGGCCGGCGCGCAGCGGCGCGAAGGCGAGCCCTCGATCCACCTGCGCAAGAACGGCCTGGGCTACTAAGCGCTCCGCCAGCGATGAGCGAGCCCCGCGCCCGCCTCGGCGCCGTCGCAGCGGCCCTCCTGTGCCTGGCGACGTTCGTCGGCGTGGCGGCGTTGCTGCGCCGCGTCACGCCGCACGGCTCGGGGCTCGAGCGCATGGACGTCAAGCTCGACGCCTTCGCGCCGCGCAAGGACGAGTTCACGCTGCTGTTCCTCGGTTCGAGCCGCACCATCCGCGGCTTCGTGCCGGCGCAGTTCGACGCTGCGCTCGAGGAACGCGGAGTGCGCGTGCGCTCGTTCAACCTCGGCGTGCCGGGCGGGCGCCTACCCGAGATGCTGCACATGCTCGAGCGCGTCGCGGAGCTCGAACCGCGCAGCCTCGACTACGTGTTGATCGACCCGGAGGACTTCGAGCTGATCCACGACACGCGCAACGCCTTGGCGCAGTCGGGCATTGCCTGGCACGACCTCGCGACGACGCAGCTCGCGCTGGAGCACCTCGCTGCGAGCGAGCGCGACGAGCGTTTCGAGCGCGCCGCCGACCACGTGCAGGCCTTGGGCTTCAACCTGCTCAACGTGGGCCGCACGGCGCGCTGGGTCAACGCGGCGCTCGGCCGCGCGCCGAGCCCGCGCTTCGTCGCGGATTCGCTCGGCGAACGCGGCGACGGCCACACCGCGCTGTTCGACGATCAAGACACGCTCGCGGTGCGCCGGCGGCGCTTCGAACGCGGACGCGCCGAGTACGAGCGCATGGTCGAGGTGTACCGCGCCCAGCCGCAGCCTGAGCGCTCCCCGCCGGCGCAGTTCTTGGAGCTGCTCGCGCGCTTCGAAACGGGCGTGCGCGCGCTCGGCGCCGAGCCGGTGTACGTGATCCAGCCGGCCCTCGCGCGCCAGTGGGACCTGATCGCCGCGGCGCAATCCGGCGCGATCGAGCCGTTGCTGCGCTACGACGACCCCGAGCTGCACGCCGATCTGTTCGCGCACTCCAGCCGATTCGACTCGCTGCACTTGAACGACGTCGGCGCCGAGATCTTCACGCGCAAGCTCGCAAACGACTTCGCGGACTGGGTCACGCGACGCGAGGGCGCGCGCAAGTGATCTTCAGCGAGCTGCGCTTCTTCGTTTTCTTCGCGCTCGCCTTCGGCGTGCACTGGGCGCTGCGTTCGAACACGGCGCGCAAACGCTGGCTGCTCGTGTGCAGCTACTTCTTCTATGGGCTCTGGGACTGGCGCTTCCTCGGCCTGATCGCCGGCTCGACGCTGCTCGACTACGTCGCAGCGCTGCGCATGCGTTCGTCGCCGAACCCGCGGGCGTGGCTGCTGGTGAGCCTGGTCGGCAACCTCGGCTCGCTGGCGCTGTTCAAGTACCTCGACTTCTTCATCGAGTCCGCGGCGCAGCTCGCGAGCGCCTTCGGCTTCGAGCCCAACCTGCAGACGCTGGGACTGATCCTCCCGGTGGGCATCAGCTTCTACACCTTCCAGACGCTGAGCTACTCGATCGACGTCTACCGCCGCGAGCTCGAGCCCGTGCGGCGCTTCGACGACTTCGCGCTGTTCGTCAGCTTCTTCCCGCAGCTCGTCGCCGGCCCGATCGTGCGCGCGGTCGACTTCCTCCCGCAGCTCGACACAGCGCGCGTCTGGCGCGATGTGCGCGTGCGCGCGTGCTTGACGTTGTTCCTCGTCGGCTTCGTCAAGAAGGCCTGCGTGAGCGACAACGTGGTGCAGCTCGTCGATCCGTACTTCGCGCAGCCGCAGTCGTACGACGCGCTCGGCGCGTGGACCGCGACGCTCTTCTACGCGGTGCAGATCTACTGCGATTTCTCGGGCTACTCGGACATGGCGATCGCCGTTGCGGGCCTGCTCGGCTACGAGCTGCGCGTCAACTTCGACTTCCCGTACTTCGCGGCGAGCATCAAGGAGTTCTGGCGCCGCTGGCACATCTCGCTCTCGAGTTGGCTGCGCGACTACCTGTACATCCCGCTCGGCGGCAGCCGCGGCTCGGCCTGGTTCGCGCGGCGCAACTTGATGCTCACGATGCTGCTCGGCGGCCTGTGGCACGGCGCCGGCTGGAACTTCGTGATCTGGGGCGGGCTCCACGGTCTGGCGCTCGTCGTGCATCGACTGTGGGAAGACTCGGGGCGCAAACTTCCGACGCCGCTGGGCATGCTGCTCACGTTCCTGTGGGTGTGTCTCGCGTGGATCTTCTTCCGCGCGACGAACCTCGAGAGCGCGTGGACGAGCGTGTGCTCGTTCGTGGGCTTCGCGAGTCCCGGCGAGCTGTCATGGGGCTGGGCCCCGCTGGCGACGTTCGCCGCACTGGCCGCGACGCACGCGCTCGGCGCGACGCACGCGGTGGGCCGCTGGCTCGAACGGCGCTCCGAGTCCGCCTACGCCGTGTGCTACGGCGCGGCGTTCGCGCTCGCCTTCGCGTTCTCGAACGGCGCCGTGAAGCCGTTCATCTATTTTCAGTTTTGAGCTGCTCTTCGAGGGAGCCGAGCAACGCCTCGGCGCGCGCGTCGCCTCGCAACACCAGCAGCGTCAGCAGGTCGACGGCGCGCTGTAGGTTGTCGCGCTCGAGCGCTCGCTCCGCCTCGTTTTCGAAGGTGGCGGCCGTGCGCTCCTCTTCGGGCCACTCGAGTGCGAGCTGCGCGAGCCGGCGCGTACGCTCGTCCACCGCCTCCGCTGCGCTGAAGTCAGCGGCGCGCTGGTACTCGCCGAGTGCGAGCTCGACGCGCACGCGATCGTCGGCGTAGCTCTCGACGAGCCGCGCGCCCTGGGCGACGAGCGCGAGCACGCACAACACACGCCCGACCCTCGACGCGAACTTCATGCGCTGCGTCAGTTTTCGGCCGACGCTCTCGTCGTCGGCCGCGTCCAAGAGGAAGCGCACGCGCCGCGCCGTGCTGAAGTGCCGCCAGCTGCTCTTCGCGCGCGCGTGGTAGCCGCCGACCAGTTCGAGCGCGCTGACCATGGCGAGTACGTCGCCGGTCGAGCGCAAGGCGAACAGATCCGCTTCGAGCTCCGCGCGGCGCGACAGCCAACCGAAGCCCGCCCACCACAGCGCGAGCGTCGCCGCCAACGCTGCGCCGAGGGCGACTTCGTTCTGCACGTCGAAGTGCACGAGCCCGAGGTCGAGCCCGAGGAACAGCGCCGAAGACCAGGCGATGAACGTGACCACGTGGCCGCAGGCGACGTGGCCCATCTCGTGTGCGAGCACGGCGAGCAACTCGCGCAACGGGAGCTGCGCGAGCAGCAGGTCGGAGAAGACGACCACGCGCGTGCTCGGCGCCACGCCGACGACCGCCGCGTTCGACATCTGGTGGCCCGTGCGCCAGACGAGGAACTCGCGGCAGCGAAAGCGCACGTTGCGCGCGAACTGCTCGAGCTCCGAACGCACGCGGCCGGGCGGCAGCGGCACGGTGTCCCACGTGCGTCGCAGGAGCGCCGGCAGCGTCAACACCGCGATCACCGCGAGGCTTGCGGTGAGCGCGGCGCTCCACAACGCCGTGTGTTCCACGTTCGCGCGCAGGCGCGCGTTCGAACCAATGATCCACGTCAATCCGAGGAACAGCGCGAACGGCGCGAGCGTCGCAGCGAACATGCGCAGTTGGAAAGCGCGTGCGTCGGCGATCTGCGCGCCGCGCACTTCGTTCAGCCGAGCCAGCGCGTCGATCGACAGCGCTGTGTAGAGCACGAACGGCGCGAGGCTCGCCAGCAACGCCGCGCCCGGCCACGCGCTCAAGCTCTGCTCAGCGCCGAGCCAACGCTCGACCAACGCGGGCCAGCCGCACGCGCACACCGCGGTTGCGAAGGCGAGCGGGCCGCTCCACACGAGCAGCGTGTGCGCGACGGCCGCGACGCGGAAGACGCCGCGCACGAGCAACGCGCGCTCCAGGGCGAGCAGGAGGTACGGCGCGCTGCACAGCGCCAAGGCGCCCAACCATGACTCCAGTTCCGTGCGCAGACCCTGTTCGTAGGCGAACAGCACCAAGACCGCGGCGAGCGTGTGCGCGAGGTAGCCCACGGTCGAGTCGAACGCGACTCAGGCGAGCACGCGCGACAACTCGTCGACGATCGTGCGCTGGATCGTGGCCGGCGACGGAAAGGCGGGCGCCTTGAGCACTTCGACCTCGACGCTGCTCGCGCCCAGCGTCACACGCGCCTGCGCAACGCCCACCAGGGGCAGCTGCTTCGACACCACGCCGCTCAGCCCGTCGGCGGCCCACTCGCACGCGATCTGCTTGGCTTCGAACAGTCGCTGCAACCGCGCGCGCGCCCCGTCGACTCCCAGGCCGTGTTGAATGCTCGCTGAGATCATCGCTCCACGCTTTCCGCAGCCTCGGCAGATCCGATCCACAACAACTCGCACGGCCCGGTGAGCAGCACGTCGCCGCGTCCATCCCAGTCCACGTGCAGCACCCCGCCGACCAAGCGCAGCTCGACGCGCGAGCGCGCGTGACCGGCCGCGATCAGGGCCACTGCGGTGGCGCACGCGCCGGTGCCGCAGGCGGCCGTCTCCCCCACTCCGCGCTCCCAGACGCGCAGGTACAGCCGCCCGTCGCGTTCGGCGGCGAACTCGACGTTCGTGCGCTCGGGGAAACGCGCGTGGCGCTCCAGCGCGGCGCCGTGTTCGGCGACCAGCGCGCGGCGCTCGTCGGGCACGAACAGCACGCAGTGCGGATTGCCCATGTCGACCAGCGTCGCGCGGTACGCGCCGAACTCGCCGCTCAACTCGACGTCGCGTTCGATGCGGCGCGGAGGTCCCATGTTGGCGCGCGCGCCGACGATTTCGCCGCGGCTGCGGAGCAACTCGACCTCGCTCACACCGGCATCGGTCGCGATGCGCATCGAGTCGCGCGCGACAAGCCCGTGGTCGCGGGCGAAGCGCGCCACGCAGCGCAGGCCGTTGCCGCACGTCTGCGCGCGTGAGCCATCGGCGTTGTGGACGATCATGCGGCAATCGCTGTAGCTCGAGCCGGCGGCGACGATCAGGACGCCGTCGAGCTCGCGCAGTCCGCTCTCGCCGGGCGGACGCGAGCACCAGCGGCGCGCCAGCTCGGCAGGGTCGCCCAAGCGCCGTGCGACGCGCTCGTCGAGCACCGCAAACGTGTTGCCGGCGCCGGCCATGATCGCGTAGCGGCTGGTGTTCATCGCCGCGTGTTGCCGAGCTTCTGGGTGTTCTTGAAGTGCAGCTTGGCCACGGCGCCGAGCTTGTCCACGCCGTGCAACGCGACGAAGCGCCGCGCCGCAGAGTCGACGGGACTTCCCGCGCCCTTCGCCAGATCGATCGCAAACTCCTCGGAGAGCTCGTGCAGCGCGACCAGGAACTGCTCGCGCGCGATCACGCTCGCCGCGGCCACCGCGAGCTCCTCTTCGCCGCGATGGCGCTGCTCGAGCTGGATGTCGGCGCCCGCCAGCGCCTTGCGCAGCAGGCTCTCGTTCGCGAATTGATCGATCACCACGCGCACGCCAGGCTCGGCGAGTTCGCGCACGGCTTTGGCGTGCAGCGCCGCGAGCATGGGATTCAAGTTCTTCACGCGCGCGTGCTCGGCGTTGTACGCCGGCGGATCGAGGCGCGCGATCGCGTGCGGCACGTTGGCGCGCAACGCAGCGCCCACGCGCAAGACGCTCTCGTCGTTCATCAGCTTGCAGTCGCGCACCTCGCCGTTCTCGAGCTTGCGCGACAACTCGGGCGTCAACTTCACGGCCGCCACCACGAGCGGCCCGAAGTAGTCGCCCTTGCCGGACTCATCGCCGCCGATGGTGGTCACCTCGGCGCCCTGCGGAGCCGACGCATCGCCGCGCGGCGCGGGCTTGCCGCGGGTTCCGGCCGGCGCGTCGCCACCCGCCTGCAGCCCCAGAAACTGCTCGAGGAAGTGTTCGGGGTGCTCACCTTGGACCACGAACTTGCCCGACTCGTAGTGCGTGACCACGACGCCCTCGCCGCGCGCCCAGTACAGCGCGTACGGAGCACTGCGCATCTCGAAGCGCTGCGCGATGAGCTTGCGCTCCAACTCCGCTCCGCGCGAGGCGGGCACCTTCACCACAAGGGTTCTCTGCGTCACGAGGGGATTCTGTCACGCGCCGCGGGCGATTGCTCGGAGCTGCGCGCCTTGGCACGCTCTGCGTCCCATGGGTGCTCCGCAGCGCTTCGAAACTCAGCTGTTCGCGCGCGATCTCGACCCGGCGCGCCCCAAGCTCCTCGAAACGCCGTGGGGCACGATGGCGCTGTACCTGATCGAGGGCGAAGTGCTGTGTGCAGCGGCCTTTTGTCCGCACCTCGAGGGTCCGTTGTTCGAAGGCACGCTCTCGGGCGCGACGATCACCTGCCCGTGGCACCAGTGGCGCTACGACCTGCGCAGCGGCCAGCGCATCGCGCTCTTGGGCGTGCCGCTGCCGGGCGACAAGCTGGCCCGCTGCCGCGTCGAGCGCGACGCCCGCGGCGCGATCGTGCTCTGCGCACCCGAAGCGACCTAGACGACTGCGGCGCGCGGCGGAGCTATGCTGTCCGTTTCGGCGCGCAGCATCGCGCGCCACGAACACGCCCGAGGAGCTGCTTCCGTGCCCAAAATCTACGATTCCGTTCTCGAAGCCATCGGCAACACCCCGATGGTCCGCCTGCGCACCATCGGCCGCAAAACGGGCTGCGAAATCCTGGTCAAGCTCGAGTACCTCAACGCCGGAGGCTCGATCAAGGATCGCATCGGCAAGCGCATGGTCGAAGAAGCCGAGCGCAAGGGCCGCATCAAGCCCGGCGACACGCTGATCGAGCCGACGAGCGGCAACACCGGCATCGGCATGGCCCTCGCTGCGGCGGTCAAGGGCTATCGCATGATCATCACGATGCCCGAGAAGATGAGCCGCGAGAAGCAGGTCGTGCTCGAGGCGCTCGGCGCCGAGATCATCCGCACGCCGACCGAGGCCGCGTGGGACGCGCCCGAGAGCCACATCAGCGTGGCGCGCCAGCTCGAGAAGATCCTGCCCAACGCGCACGTGCTCGATCAGTACGCCAACCCCGACAACCCGGCGGCGCACTACCACGGAACGGCCGAGGAGATCCTCGATCAGACCGACGGCAAGCTCGACATGGTCGTGCTCACCGCGGGCACCGGCGGAACGATCACCGGCGTCGCCAAGAAGCTCAAGGAGCGGCTCCCGAACGTGCGCGTCGTGGGCGTCGACCCGGTCGGTTCGATCCTCGCCGGCCCCGGTCCGATCGGAACGTACAAGGTCGAAGGCATCGGCTACGACTTCATCCCCGACGTGCTCGACCGCCAACTCGTCGACGAGTGGGTCAAGACCGAGGACCGCGAGTCGCTGCTGATGGCGCGCCGCCTGATCCGCCACGAAGGCATGTTGTGCGGCGGAAGCTGCGGCGCGGCGGTGTGGGCTTCGGTCGAGATGGCCAAGAAGTACGGCCCCAACAAGCGCATCGTCACGCTCCTGCCGGACTCGGTGCGCAACTACATGACCAAGTTCCTCGATCAGGCCTGGATGCGCGCCAACGGCTTCACCGAGAGCATGTGGGAGACCGAATCGGTCGGCGATCTGCTGCGCAAGTTGCCGCGCCGCTCGATCCACACGGCCTCGACCTCCGACACCGTCGCCGACTCGGTGATGCTGATGAAGGAAAAGGGCATCAGCCAGCTGCCGGTCGTCGAAGGCGGCCGCCTGATCGGCATCATCACCGAGAGCGATTTGCTCGGGAAGCTCGTCGAAGGCCGCGCCAGCCTGTCGAGCTCGGTCGCTGAAGTGATGTTCCGCAAGGTGCGCACGATCAACGAGCGCGACGACGCGGGCGGACTGACACAGATGTTCGCCGAGGGCCTCGCGGGCCTGGTGGTCGACGAGTCGCAGCGCCTGGTCGGCATCGTCACGAAGATGGACCTGGTCGACTACCTGACCAAACCCATCGAGGCGTGAGCGCAGGGCCCATCGAGGCCTGAACGCGAGTCGAGTTTGCACACGACGCCGCGCAGCGAGAGATCGCTGCGCGGCGTCTTGGTTTTGGGGGCGGCTACTTGGACTTGCGTCCTTTGAAGTCTTCGAACAGCCGCAGCCACTTCGCTTCGTTTTCGTTGAATGGATCCATCACGTCACTGCGTCGGTAGGTTCGTGGAGAGGATCCGTAGCCTTCGAAGCGCTCCTGTTGGGGCAGGCTTCCGACGAACAACCGACTGTCGTCGTACTGATTCTCGCAGTCGTTGATCGTCCGCTTGGCCTCGACGCTGTTCTCGCGCAGCTCCTTGTCGAACTTCTCGAGGGTTCTCGCCGTGAGTCGAGTCTGCGCCAGCGCCCTGACCCAGCTCGCCTCGGCGTGTAGCCGTTTGCGATCGACCTCGGAGAGCAACTTCGCACTCTTGATGCGGTTGCACGGGTCCTTGAGCGTACGGAGTGCATCTTCCCAGCCACTCTTGCTCGTCGCGGCGTGGAGTAGGCATTCAGCTAGTAGGACCTGCGCGTGGAGCGACGCTGGATCATCTTCGTCGAGCGCCTTGGTGATGCTAAGGCTCAGGCTGCGAGCGAGCCGGTCGTTTCTCGTGTCAACGGCCTCACTCAGTTGCACAAAGATGCGCTCGCATCGCTCCGCCTTCTCCAAGTCCAGGCGACGCACGTGCTCTCTCGCCCAAGCGCCCGCATCGTCATCCCCCGTGAGCTGCACCATGGACGCAGCTTGGAAGGACTTCACGAAGTCCTTCAGCGCCTTCTGCTGCTTGACCAGCGTGTCTAGATCCGACGCCGACCCAACCTGCAGACGATTGTCGATCTCCTCCCACAGCGGCTTCACGACCTCCGTCCACACCATCTCCCGCACCGGGCCACCGGAACCCAGACGCTCCTGCTTCGACCAGTTCGCCCACAGAGTCAGCTTGAGAGCCGGCGTCTTCTTCTCGCCGGCCACCTTCGACAACGTGGAACACTGCGCACCCAGCTGCGTCATCAACGCTCCCTCGAGCAGTTCGGGCTTCTTCGCCGTCACCGCGTCGAGCTGCGCGAGCCACTTCAAGCGTTCGAGGTCGGGCGCCGCCTCGCCCGGCGCCGTGCGCGCGAGCACGTCGATCGCACACTCCGCGACAACGCGCTGCAGCGCGGGCCCTGCCTGCGTAGCTTCGTCGATCCGCATGGAGAGCAGGTTCGGCAATTCGCCGGGAGTGGCCTTCTCGAACTCGTCGCGCACGCGCTGGGCGAGCGCGGTTTCGAAGCTCTGTGCGTGCGTCGCGAGCTCGGGCCGCGCGCTCACCTCGCGCCAACGCTCCAGCGCCTCGAGCTCCTCTGCGCACTCGGCGAGCGAGGGCGACGCGAGCTGGATGCGTCCCACCTCAGCGATCAGCGCGCCCTCCACGTCTTCGATGATGCGCGCGTGCTGTTCACACTTCGCGCCAGCCGTGCGCGCGGCCTCCAGCGCCTGCGCCACGGCCCACAATGCGCTCACACGCGGCGCAGGTTTGCCCTTCAGGCTCTGCACCTGGTCGCGCACACGCTCTAGCTCGCGCGTGGTGTTCTGCACCGCTTTCACCTCGCGCACACGCGCCTCGAGTTCCGCCGTGCACAGGCCGGTCGCGCGACCTGCGAGCAACCGCTCGGCCCCACCTAGGAGCTCGTCCACACCCGTCGCGCACGGCGCCAAGCGCTCGAGCAGCACACGGCTCTCGCTCTCGAACCGAAGCGCGCTCTGCAGCTCGCGCACGCCGCGTGCCTGCGCCGCGGCGTTGGGCGCGAGCGCGTCGAGTTGTTCTGCGAAACGCTTGGCGCTCGTCACATCACAGCGCTCGAGCGCGCGCTGCAGCGCCGCGTCGGTGTCGGCGAAAACCAGGCTCTGTTCGCCGAGCTCTGCGCGCTTGATCTCCTCCGTACCCGCGTCGGTGTTCACCTTGACCGTCACCGCGAGCCAGGCCGCGTGGCCGGGCACGAGCAAGTAGCGCGGTCGCGCGTCCTTCCAATCGCGCGCGAAGCCGTGCACAACCAGCTCGCCGTCCGTAGTGCTGGCCGCGACGCGCACATGCGCTTGCGAGAACGAGTCCGCGCTCGACTTGCGCAGCTCGAGCACCCCAAAGCCCTGCGGCGCGCGATCGGCGCCCCACGCGACGAACGTCGGCGCGTTGGTGTTCGCGAGCGAAGCGAGCGCATCCGCGAAGTCGAGCGCGGCCCCAGCTTCGACGGCCCGCACGCCCGCGCCGTTTGTCTGCGCGCTGGCCTCGCGCGGCGCGGCCTCGACTTTGCCTTGCCCCGCAGCGCCTGCGATCAGCGTCCAACCGTCGCGCAGCCCCAGCCGCGACGCGTCGCAGCGGCGCGCTTGCACGTCGAGCTTCACGCCCGTGCGCTCGGCGCTCGAGCACAGCGCGGCGCCAAGGTCCGACAGGCTGCGATCGAGTTCGGAGCCGGGCGCGACGCAGGTCAACTGTTGCTCGAGCGCGCGCAGCTCTTCCACTTGCACGGCTTCGGCGGCCAGGGCGGCGTGCGCAGCACGCAGCTCGCGCGCCAAGTCCGCCGGCCGACGCCGTTCAGCGCCTGCTCCAACTTCGACCTCCCGCGCCCAGCTTCGTACGGCTGTTGCGTCCAACTCGGCGTTGCCCGAATCCGGCGTCGGCCAGCGCAGTGAGTCGCTCAAGCTCCGTCGCGCGCTGCGCAACAGCGCGAGCTTCTCGAGGGCCGCTTCCGCCCGCCGCGTGCGTTCCTCCAGCGAGCGAGTGAGCACCTCCTCGCCGGCCTGGTTCGGCGGCGCCGCCTTCGGTTTCAAGTCTTCGATCGCGAGCTGCAGCTCGCTTGGTGTCGCGGACTCCGAAAGCGGACGGGCACAGGCGGCGAGCCAAGCGCTGGCGGCCGCACGACGTGCGTTCGACTTCTGCGCGGCGATTTCTTCGTCGCTCTCGCCGCAGGCGAAAAACAAGGGAAGGCTGAGCAGCGCGGTGAAGAGCCGCGCGGAGTGCGAACGCGTGAGCATGGGGGAAGGGCTCCCGGTGGAATCGAAGTGGAGAACGCTCGACGACCTGACACGGATTCCGCGTGCGATCGTCACGCGGATTCTGCCTGCAACACGTTGCGCCAGCCGAGCGCGATTGACGTGCGCGCCGCAGCTTCTCGAAGATGAGACGACGCATGCGGAGCCGCGCGCACATACACCGAGCCCCTACACCGCGCACCGACACCAACACCAGGCACCGACTCGATGAGCCTCGAAACTCCGCAGATCGAGCAGACAAGCTCCACGCGCATGGGGCTCGCGCCGCAGTGGAAGGTGATCCTTCACAACGACGACGTCACCACGTTCGAGTTCGTGATCGAGTTGCTCGTCACGCTGTTCAAGAAGTCGCCGCAGGAGGCGCTCGAGCTCACCTACGAGGTCCACGAGCGCGGCTCGGCGCTCGCGGCCGTCACGAGCTTCGAGCGCGCCGAGCTCTACGTGGAACAGGTCTTCTCGCTCGCGCGCGGCCGCGGGTTTCCGTTGGTCGCCACGCTCGAGAAGGCTTGAGGCGCCGCGTCAGGGCCGGCTCACTAGCGCTGTCCGCGGCTTGCGCTCGCGCGCCGCAGCGCCTCACTCCGGCAACTTGGCCCAGCCGCGCGCGGCGATGAACTTCTCCAGCTCCCGCGCGACGATTGTATAACCCTCGGCGTTGGGGTGATAACGGTCGCCGCGGTTGAACAGTCGGCGCGGAGGATCGCTCGCGCGCGCCGCGGCGCGGAATGGACCGAGCATGTCGAGAAACTCGACCTGGGCGCCGCGCGCGAGTTGCTCGACGGCCTTGATCGGCCCGTCGGAGTAGGTGTCGAGGTGCACCTGGCTCTCGTACGGGAACAGGAACAGCACGACCTTCGCGTCGATCGCGCGGCACGCCTTCACCACTTCACGCAGGCGCTCTTCTTCGAGCTTCATGCGCTCCGGCGAGGTGTGCGCTTCGTCGCCCGCGCTGGTCGCGAGCTCCTCCATGCGCGCGAAGTCGCGCTCGCGGTTCGAGTCGTAGTACAGCGCCCGCAACGCGCGGAACAACGCGAGTTTGCCGAGCTCCTCGCGCCAGCTGCTCGAGATCATCGCGCGCAGGTTCTGCTTGTTGTGGAACACCTGCGCGTCGGTCTGACGCACGACGTTGGGGAAGTCGTTGATGTTGTAGCCGATGGCCACGATCTGCGGTCGCAGCGCCAAGGCCTGCGTCAAGAAGGCGTGCGCGTAGTCCTTGCCCGAGTAGCCATTGACGCCGAGGTTGGCGACGAGCACCGAACGCGGCGCCTCGGGGCCGGCGCGCAGCAGGCTTTCGAGCTGCCGCGGCCAGGTCGCGTCCTCCTCCACCGCCTTGCCGAAGGTGCACGAGTCGCCCAGCGCCACGACGCGCAGTTCACCCGGCGCGAGCGTGGGCTCGAACTCCGGCCCGCGCCAGCCGCGCGAGTTGGTCTCGTAGTAGCTGCCGTCCCACGCGCCGCTGAAGTTCTTGGCGTGCACGTGGTGCAGCGCCTCGTCGGGCAGGTACGGCGATCGGTCGAGGAACGTGAACGGTCCCGGCTCCGCCGCGCGCAACACCAGCTCGGAGACGACAAGCAGCCCCAGCGTCGCCACGAGCGACAGCGCGAGCTTCTTGAGCACCTTGCGGACGTTCACGCGTGTATTCCAACGAGGTCGCGTGCTTCAGAAAAGGTCTTGCTGCCCATCGATTCGTGTTCCGGACTTCAGACGCGGGAATGCTCGCACGAGTTCGGCCGGCGCCAACGGGGCTCGACCGCGGAGGAGCGCCAACAGCTCGAGCGCGTTGGCGACGGCTTTCCCGCTGAAGTGGTTGTTGGTCACCACATAGGTTTCTTCATGTTCGGCGGCGATGCGGCGCGCGCGCTCGCTCAGCCCCACGAGCTCGCGCTCGCCGTACAGATAGTCGTACTTCGCGTCGCGTCCCGCTTTCGAATCGAACCACGCAGCGCGATTGCGCCCGTGCAGCCTCAAGTAGCCAATCGGCCCCGTGGGTGGATGCCAGGCCGGCGGATGGTCCCAAGCTGAAGGCAGGTCGATGTGCGCGAGCGAATAGCCAAGTCCACGCACCGCCGCGAGCGCGGGCGGCTCGAACCACGAGTTGTGGCGCACCTCGAGCACCAGCGGTGCAACACCGAACAGCGCGTGGAGCGTGCCGAGCCAACGCACCGACTGCGGCTGGTAGTGGAACGAATGTGGAAATTGCACGAGCAGGGCGCGCAGCCGTTCGGCGCGGCGCAAGGGCTCGAGAACTTCGAGGAATGCCTGGGCTTCGCGCTCGAGTTCGGGGCGTGAGTCGGCGCGCTGGCGGTGCGTGAAGTCGCGGTGCAACTTCACGGTGACAGGGAAGTCGGGAAAGCCGAACAACGCGCGCACCCAACCCTCGACGACGGCGGTAGACGGAACTGCGTAGAAGGTGCTGTTGACCTCGACGCACTCCACGTAGCGCGCCAGGTAGCGCAACGGATGCAGTCCAGTCGGCATGCGCGACGGATAGACCGCGCCCTCCCAATCGGGATAGGACCAGCCCGCGGGTCCGACCTTGATCACAGGTCGGGCTCCACGCCCAAGCGGGCATAGCTCGCGCGTTCGGCCGCGATCGTGCTCGCGCGCACAGCCTCCGTTGCGCGCGCCAACGCTTCCGCATCGGCGTCGCGCGCCACCACGATCGGCTCCGCGAAGGTCAACGCGATGCGCGCGCCCCACTTGGGCAACGTGAAACGATCCCAACTCTTCAGGCGCCAGGCCGGCGCCGCCGCCACGCCGACCGGCACGATCGCACGTCCGGTCGCGCGCGCCATCCAGGCGAGCCCGGCGTTCACGTGGTGCATCGGTCCACGCGGACCGTCGGGCGTGATGACCACCACGCCGCCCGCGTCCAACACCTCGAGCAGCGCTCGCAGGGCCCGCGCGCCGCCGCGGCTCGACGAACCGCGCACGACTTCGTAGCCGAAGCTCTGCAACAGGCGCTCGGAGAGATCGCCGTCTTCGCTCGGACTCACGAGCACGTGAATTCCGCGCCCTCGGAACAGTGCGACGGGAACGAGCATTCGACCGTGCCACAGCGACACGAGCGAACCGCTCCCATCGCACGCGCGGTCGAGGTGCTCTTGTCCGACGACATCGGCGCGCCACGTGCGCGACAGGCCGCGCACGACGTGACGCCCACCGACCCTCAGAGACCAACTGCCGACGGCACGGCGAACGCGCTTGAGCAGCTGGTGGAACCGCGAACGCTGCGGCGCGCGCGTCACGGCGCCAAGTCGTCGCCCTGGCCGTCGCCGTCGATGCCGTCGGGACCCGCGGACCACAGGCGGTACGACGCTCCGTCGGTAGCGCGCGCGAAGAGCAGCGGAGCGCCCCACGCGTCCTGCAGGGATCCAAGCCCTTCGAGGAATCCGCGCGGATAATTCGCGGTCGGCTTGGCGAGCTCCTCGAGCGACTCCGGCAGCCGGCCTTGGTCGAGCTTGAACACCGCGATGCGCGTGCTGACGGCGGCGAGTTGATCGATGGTCGCTTGCCGCGCGGCTTCGTCCTGCTCATCCGCCGGAGCTGCGTCGGGTTCCGTCGCCTCGAAGGCCGCTTCTCCGCTCACACTCACGCCCAAACCGAGCGCGACCAAACCCAACCACGTCTCCGGCCCGAACGAGCTGTCCCAACGCATCAGGTAGCGGCCGTCGAGGGCGCGCAGGCTGAGCTTCGTCGGCGTGTAGAAGCGTGTGAACACGCTCGCCGACTCCGGCATCGCCGTCATCAACTGCCCGACATCGATCGGCAACGGAAGCTGGCCGCCGAACATCGCCGCCGCGCTGCGAGCCGTCGTGTACAGCGAGTCGAGCGTCGTGGCCCAGTCCATCCAACCGGCGTAACCCGCTTCGGCCGAGAACTGCGCCGCGTCTTGCGCGACAACGTGCGCGCCCTGTTCGCCGGCGAGCGCGGCCTTGATCTCCTTCTTCGCGCGCAGGCTCGTCAGCGTGATGAACACGCGCTCCCCCACGATCGAAAGCGTCGGCGTGGGCGCGAACGCCGCGAGCTGCGAGTCGCCGGCCATGGCCGCGAAGTTGAGCGTCCACATCGGCGCGTCGCGGTACTTGGACTCCTTCACCGTGAATTCGGTGCTCTCCCGCGCGGCCAGCGCGTTGAACAGCCCGCGCACGCCGCGCTCGAAGGCGGCGCGATCCTTGAGCTCCGCGACGAGCCCCATGTTCGGAAGTCCGATGCCGTTCAGCGCGAGCAAGTAACCCGCGACGCCGCCGCTCAGGTTGGCGCACACGTCGTCTTCGAGGTCGAAGCCGTACTTGCTCTCGAGCTCCGCGAGCGCGCTCGCAGCATCCGCGCCTTGGGCGCCGGCGAACAACTGCGCGACGCGCGCGCGCAGCGCCGTCGCATCGAGGTGCGCGGCGAAGAAGCCGACCGCGTCGGAGGGCACGTACGCAAACGCCGAGCGCGGCGCGGGCGCGGCGCCGAGCAGCGCGAGCAAAGAATCCGAGCCGGTCGGCGCCGAGAGCCAGTCCGTGGTGAAGCGCTCGCCGTCGAGTTGCATGCGCCATGCTCCAGCGGCGCTCGAAAGCGTCTCCAACATGCGGAGCGTGTCCGCGAACGACCCGGCGCCGAGGTCGCCGAATGTGAGCTGCTCGCCCCAGCCGCGCAACACGAGCGTGCCACGCTGCGGACCGGCGCGTTGCTCGAGGTCCTTCATAGCGGCGCCGAGGTCGAGTCCTGGACCGCGGCGTTGCTGACGCTGAGCAACTTCGTCGAGCGACGTTGCGCCCGAACCGAGGACGAGCAGCGTTCCGGAGCGCGCAACCCACAGCGGACTGTCGAACACGCGCATCTCGAACGCGCGGCTCGACCAACCTTCCGGGGCCTTGGGCGCACCTTCCGCGAGCGGTGCACGCGAGAGCATCCACTCGTGCGCACGCTGCGCTGCCGCTTCGTCGCGCATGCGCACGACGAGCTGCATGCCCATGCGCCGCGTCATCTCCGCCATCAACACCGCATCGACGTTGCCGTCGTGCGCGAGGTCCGCGTCCACGCCGACGCCGCCTTCGGCGCCGTCGCGCCCCAAGGTGCGCAACTGGAACGCGCCGTCGTCGCTGCGCGAGTAGACGTACGCACGCTCCCACGGATCCTGCGCGAGCGCGGCGTCGAGGGAGAGTTCACTCAACGCGGAGGGCGCGGCGCCGTGCTCGCGTTGGTGCTGTTCGATGCGCGCTGCGATGGAGTCGAGCTCGGCGAACGCGCCGAGCAGCGCATCCATGCTGCGCTGCGCTTCACCGGGCGCCTGTTCCGCCATCCCAACCGAGAGCGAGAACGAGTGCGCCGTGCGAACCGACGCGAGCACCTGCGTCAGCGCATCGCCGTCAGGGCCGGCTCCGACGCCGAGCGGCGCGAGCAACGACGTGAACATCGCGCGCGGTGCAACGCCGGTGAAATCCGTGACCTTGTCGAGCGCCTGGCCCACCTGTTCGTCGCGCGTCATGCGCACGAAGGCCGAGCGCTCGTACGCATCGAGCGCGGCGCCGACGTCGGGGCATTCCACGTACACGCTGGCCCACTGCGGGTGATGCGCAGCGTGGTCGAACGACTGCTGCGCGGCGGCGAGCGTGAGAAGGAGCGGAAAGTGCATCAGCAGTTCCTGGCGAACGCGAACAACGCGCGGCTCACAGTCCGGCGAACTTGCGGAACTCGGCTTCGTGCTTGCGAAGCTGACCTTCGAGCACGGTGAACGCGTTCTTGATGGCCTTGGGTTCCTTGGGGTCCTTGAGCGCCTGCTTCAACGCGCCGTGGGCTTCGACGACCGGCATGCACTTGCCGTCGAGGATGAAGTGCACGAGCAGTCCGGTTTCGTTGAGCAACTTGACCGAGGCGTCGGCGCTTTCGAGGCTCAGCGCGCAAGCGAGGATGGTGTCGAGCGAGTCGAGCCCGCCGACGCGCACGAGGTTTTCCTTCGACCACTTGCGGATCCACTCCGCGTCGCCGCCGGCCGCGACGAACTGGTCGGGGATCCAACGTTCGACGTAGCTCACGCCGCCGTAGCGGAACCACTGCGGGAACGTCTTCTCCTTCCACCACTCCTCGACGATCGCGTTGGTCGCCGTGCCGGCGATGATGCGCGAGAGCGACTTCGGGCTCGGGTCGAGGCCTTCGGCGAGAGCCTGCGCGGCCGCGTGGCGCACCCAGATCTGGCCGCGGTTCTTGTCGGCCTCGTTGGTGACGTTCCAGTACGTGACGCCCGCACTGGTCATGCCTTGGCGCAGCGGCTCTTCCCACGTCTCGGCGATCGTCGCACTGTGAAGTGAAGAGAAGCCGCGCAGCTCCGCGTTGCCGTTCGAACCACCGTGAAACGCGTTGTATTGCTCGAGAGAGCTGAGCACGAGGATCGGCACCGGCACGAGCGGCGTGCGGCCCGTCACGCGGTTGAACTCGCGGTGCGCGCGCCGGCACTCGTCGAGGATCTTGTCGACGGTCTTGCGCGTGCAGGTCGTGTACACGACGAAGTGGTCGCTGGGCACCGCCCACCACTTGTTCAGTTCGCTGTGGTACTTGTCGGCGTCGGCTTCGCTCAGCCACTTGTCGCCGCACTTCCACAGTCCCTTCTCGAGGTTGGGCTTCTCCTCCGGCGAGACCCACACCAGGTCCTGCTTCACCCAACCTTCGGTGACGCGCTTGTAGTCCTCCGCGCTCACCCACTCGCCGCTCTCCAGCCGCTTCATCCCCTTCTCGAGGAACGGCAGGTCGGCCGGGTCGACGAGCTCACCTTTGTGCAGCACCTTGCCGGTGCGCTTGGCTTCCTCCTCGAGCTGCTTCTTCTTGTACTCCTCGACCTTCTTCTCGCTCGGGAACCACTTGCCGTCGTACTCGATCTCGCCGAGCACCTCGTGCGCGCGCCGCTGGCTGTCGTCGAGCTTGAGGATCTTGCGGGCGATGGCGCGGCCTTCCTTGTCCATGCCGCGCGCCTCGCACCAGTCGTAGACCTTCCACAGCTTTTCGACGTTGCCCTCGGCCTCGGCGAGTCGCCGTTCGTACTCCGCCTTCTTGTCTTCCTGCGCTGGGCGCGTGGACGTGGTGGTCGCGGCGGAGGCCGGGACGGCCACGACGGTTCCGAGGCTGGCGAGAAGCAGGACGAAGCGACGCGTGGAGTTCATGGTCACGGCGTGGACGGGGCCAGAGGTTGGGGCGTGCCGGGCTGGGCCGGTCGGCGGCTGGGCGGACGTGCTCCGCGCCCGGCCCCTGAGGCTAGCAGGGACCCGTGCCGCGCTCCGTATCTTCTGGCGCCCGCGGCGCAACCCCAAGGCCCCCGTCCGGTTGGGGCGCCTTCCTGGCCAAGCTCCGCACCTCTATACTCCGTGGTTCGCCCGCGACGCGGTCTCCCCGTCGCTTTCCTAGCCTCGCGGGCGGCACTCCCATGGCCAACACCGCCCACAAGAGCGCGACCTCGGTCACGCTCGCCCCGCTGCAGGAAAAGTCCCAGTTCGAGCTGCTCGTTCAGCAGTACTGGAAGCATGCCGCGGCCGTCACCGTCGTCGGCGCTATCGCCGTCGTGGTCCTGCACCAGCGCTCGCAGGCGACCAAAGCCGAGCGCCAGGAGAGTTGG
Organism: Planctomycetota bacterium; assembly: GCA_016795325.1. Lineage (GTDB taxonomy): Bacteria > Planctomycetota > UBA1135 > UBA1135 > WYBT01. The sequence goes on along the minus strand of JAEUHY010000045.1, from coordinate 184,767 downwards.
AACACGGTTGTTTCGCGCGCCACGCTCGATCCCATGACGCGCGCCCTGTCGGCCGATCCGAACACGTGGAACGAACTGGCGACGACCCTCAAGGGACGCGACGCCGGTCCCTGGGCGCGGCTCATGCAGGCCAAACAACTCGTCGACGACCGCAAGTACGACGAAGCCAAGGCCGCCCTCGCGCAGCTGCGGACCGATTACCCGAACCACCCGCTGCTCCAGTCGGACTGGCGCTGGAGCGAGGACGACAAGGGCGGCAGCCTGGTCGACGTGATCGAGAAGCGCCTCGCCGAACGCGCTGCATGGGAGACCTCCAAGGCGAACTTGTTCGCCAATCCCCCGCCCGAGAGCAGCGATCCGCGGGTCGTGTTCAAGACCACCAAGGGCGACTTCACGGTGGCCATCTACACCTCAAAGGCACCGCAGCATGCGGCCAAGTTCCTGGAATTGGTCGACGCCAAACACTTCGACGGGATGGCCGTCCACGAGGTCGCCGCTGGCCAGTCGATGGACCTGGGCGACCCCAACACCAAGGGCGAGGACACGGCGACCTGGGGGCAAGGTGGGCGCGACATCGTGCTGCCGAGCGAGACCACCGGCCTGCACCACTTCGCCGGCGCCTTGAGCGCGCTAGCGGGCGCCGAGCCCAAGCAGAGCCTGCCGAGTCGCGTCTCGATCCTGGTTTCCGACAACCTGTTCCAAGACGACACGCGCGTCGTGTTCGGCGTGGTCGAGTCGGGACTCGACATCGCGCGCCAGATCGCCGCCGCGGAAACCGACCCGAACGTCCCGCGCCGCCCCAAGGATGCAATCCGCATCCTGAGCGCCGCGCGCCAGTAGATCTGGCCCGCGTTCGGACCCGCGCCGCGCCACGCGCGAGGCGCTGAAACACAGACAGGCGGCGCGCGAAGTTGTTCGCGCGCCGCCTGTGTTTTCGCGGGGTGCAATCGCGGCTCGCGTCGCACTCCCCTCCCCCACCGAAGTCTGGCTCACACGTGTCGCCGCGCGCGCGGGTCGCCTTCCTTCAGGCGGCCAGAGTGGGGCCAAATCCTGCGGAAAACGGCCCTTTTCGGCGCTGCGCGCGGAACGCTCAGTGCACTTCCTGCGCCGGAGCGAGGCGCTCCAACAAGCGGTGGGCCACGTCCTTCGTCGCGAAGCGCAGTCGCACTTCACCCTTGCCCTGCGCGTCGACGCGGATCGTGACCGGCACTCCGAGCGCCTCCTCGAGCCGGCGCTCGGCGCCGCGCACCCAGGTCGCCGTTTGCACCGCCGCGGGTTGGGCGGGCGCTTCGCTCGGTGCGGCATTGCGGTCGCGGACCAGTTGTTCCACGTCGCGCACCGACAGGTCAGCCCGCACGCAGTTCTCGAGCGCGGGTTCGATGTGCGCCGGGTTGTTGAGCCCCAGGAGCGCGCGGGCGTGCCCCATTTGAATCAGGCCCTTCGCAACTGCATCCTGCACGCGGTCGGGCAGGTCGAGAAGCCGCAGGTGGTTCGCGACCGTCGCGCGCTTGAGTCCCACCTTGGCAGCGACGCCTTCCTGCGTCACGCTGAGCGTGTCCATCAGCGACTTGAACCCGCGGGCGCGTTCGATCGGATCGAGGTCGCGGCGCTGGACGTTCTCGACCAGGGCGAGCTCGAGCATGTCCTGATCGCTCAGGTCCTCGCGCACCACGGCCGGAATTCGCTCCAGACCCGCCAGGCGCGCTGCCCGCCAGCGTCGCTCTCCAGCCACCAACTGGTATCCAGAACCATGCTTACGGACCATGATCGGCTGCATAACGCCATGGTTGGCGATGCTGTCGCGGAGCTCTTCGAGCCCGCCCGGGTCCATGCTCTTTCGTGGCTGAAAGGGGTTGGGGGAGATCGTTGCAATGTCGATCTCGTGCGCGGCCGCCTCTTCGACGACGCCACCGAGAAGCGAACTCAGACCCTTGCCCAAACGACGTTCCATAGCGCTGTCTCCCTGGGTTCGACCTGGACCTGTTCCACGTGGAACAATGCCGAGGATAGCCCCGGCGACCCCAACCTGTCGAGTCATGAGGTGCTCCTGTCGCAACATGTGGTAGCTGCGGAGCTTGCCGACGCCCGGGTGGGGGGGTCCACGTGGGTTTCGTGATACGCCGCTGGTGGTGGGCGGCTGCCGCGGGGGCCCTGGTCGGCACGCTCCTACTCGCCTTGTCTGCCCGGCCGTGGATCGCCTCCACGTCCCTTTCCCCGGACCTCGCGGCGGAGCTGGGCCGCGTCGTCGCCGTCGCGCTTTGGCTGCACGTGGTAGCGCGCCTGCGCACTCTCAGCGCAGCCCGCACGGCGTCCGAGGTGTTTCTTCTCGTCGCCGCCAGCGGCCTGTTGAACGCCATCGTGGTTACAACCGCCATCGAAGCAGCGGGACAAACCGTGGCCCTCTGGGTGGGGGACCAACACGGCCCGGCCCTACTTTGGACCGCCGCGCTGAGGCACAGCCTGTTCATCTCCATCCTCGCGGCCTGTCTGTTCGAAACGCTTCGCGACGCGCGCGCGCTCGCCACCGGGTTCCTGGCCCTTTCCTGGGTGCTTCCGGCCCTGGTCGGCGGTAGCGTGCGCGACTTCGCAGGAAATGACGCCGCTACCGACCCACAATCCACACTGCTCGACTTGGCCGCCTTCGCCTGCGCCGCTGTTGCGGCGAGCGGCGCGTGGCTCGCACTGAAGGCGAAGGCAGAATGAAGTACGGCATCCTCGGCGACATCCACGCGAACCTGTCGGCGCTCGACACGGTGCTGCAGGCATTGCAGCGCGACGGCGCGGACGTGATCGTGAGCGTGGGGGACGTGGTGGGCTACGGCGCCGCGCCCAAGGAGTGCATCGCGCGCCTGCGTGAGATCGGTGCGCACGTCGTGCTCGGCAACCATGACGCGGCCTCGATCGGGCGCCTCGACATGATCTACTTCAACCAGTACGCGAAGGAAGCGGTCCTGTGGACGCAACGCGTGCTGTCGAAGGCCGACAAGGACTGGCTCGCCGCCCTCCCGCTGACGCGGCACCTCGACCACTGCTCCGTCGCGCACGGCACGCTCCACCGCCCGGAGCTGTTCGACTACATCCAGACCACCGACGATGCCGACCCGTCGCTCGACATCATGCCGCTGCCGGTGTGCTTCGTGGGGCATAGCCACGTGCCGGTGACCCTGCTGCGACTGCGCGACGAACCGGACCGCACCGCCTACACGCCGGACCCCGAGATCGAGCTCGGCGACGTCCTCCGCGCGCTCGTGAACGTCGGCAGCGTCGGCCAGCCGCGCGATGAGGACCCGCGGACCGCCTACGCGCTGTTCGATACCGAGCTCAACCGGGTCGAGATCAAGCGCCTGGTCTACGACATCGACCGCGAAGCAGCTCGGATCCGCGCCGCCGGGCTCCCGCGCATGCTGGCGGACCGTCTTTACCTAGGCGTCTGAGCTCATGGCGTCTGAGCGTCCGCCCGTCAGCTCACACGGGCCGGACATCGCCCGCGGACCCGGCGCTCAACCGTTGCGCAGGTAGGCGAGGGCCGCCGGCAGGTTTTCGATGCCGTCTTCGCCCAGCGCCGACTCGAACAGCAGTCCGATGTCGCGCAGCGGATGGATGTCGCCGCGGAACACGTAGACCCGCGCTTCCGGGTGCGAGCCCACGGCGACCAGCAGTTCCAGGATCGAACCCGCGTTGCAGCGGTGCCCCTCGACGCGCATCTCCACCGGAGTGCCGTGGTGGGCGACGATGTTGACGATGAGCGCCGCCGGCCGCGCGTGAAGGCGCACGTTCTTGGGCAGCTCGACCTGCAGCTCCTGCAGCGTGATGTAGGTCGGGAGCAGCTCCTCCGCCATCGGCCGCCCCGACTGCATCAGGCGGTTGGCCCAGTGCAGCAGCTCGTTCAGGATGATGTCCTGCATCTGGTTGCGCGGGACCAGCAGGCCGATGACCTTGTCCGCCGACTCGTCGCGCACGCCTTGATCGTGGCGCTCGACGAAGTGGGTGAGGAAGGTCACCGCCTCCAGCAGGTGGAGCGCGCCCGAGAGGTGTCCACGCAGGCGCGGCAGGCGCGCGTCGCGAGACTCGATGACCGTGTTCTTGATGTACGTGTCGTAGGCCGACTGCAGGTTGTGCACCGTCGCCTCGTACACACGCGCCTGCTCCTCGCGGCAGGCGATCGAGAGCTTGCGGCGCCGCTCGTCGGGGTCTTCGATGGCCCGCTGGCCCAACTCGCCCAGCATCGAGCAGGCCGCGATGTACTTCGAGGCGATCTCGGCGATGCGCTGGTTCTCGTCCTGCAGGTCCTCGTGGTCGACGTTGCGCGGCAGGCGCTGCCGCGAGCCGGAGTCCGCGAAAAGATGATCGGGAAGGCGAGCGTTGGCCCAAACCACGCCAGCGCGTCCGTACTCTGTGCGGAGCTGGCGCAAGAGGGAGCGGTTGTCGGAGGCAAGCGTCGAACAAACGCGCGCCAGCGAGGCACGGAGCGCAGTCGTGTCCGTCGGGCTCAACGACGCCGTCAGCCCGTAGCTGTCGAAGCGGCCCTCGAAGTGCCGCAAGCTGATGCCGGCCTGGGAAATCCAGCGGATCGACGCCACCAACTCGCGCGTGAGCGTGAAGGCGCGGTTGTACTTAGCGCCGAAGTCATCGAGGAACGACTCGAGCGCGTCCGCCTCGGAACCGAGCCGGTAGAAGAAGCGCTTCGACCAGGCCTCGGCCGGCAGGGCGTCCAACACGTTCGCCAGCTGGACGAAAACTGCGCCCTGGGCCTGGAGCATCCCCGCGAAGGTGCTCTCGGTGACGATCTCTTCCAGGGGACTTTCGGGGGGCACGTGTGGGGCCAACGCGCGGCCTTGCGGCTCGCCGGTAGGGGTTGAAGCAGGCTAGCAGATTCGCGCGGGCGATGGCAGCGGGCCTCGGCTCGACGTGCGCTCAAGAAGCGGCTCCCGCGGGGTCGATGGTGGCCGCCGATGGTGAGCGAGAGATCGCTTCCCCGGCCCCAAAGGAGTCCGCCATTTCCGCTGAACGCTGCCTGGAGACCTACCTGGTCGAGATCAACGAGACGCCCTTGCTCAACGCGGAGCAGGAGCGCGCGCTCGCGCGTCGCATCCACCAGGGTGACCCCCAGGCCCGGGAGCACATGATCCGGGCCAACCTGCGCCTGGTCGTGTCGATCGCCAAGCAGTACTCGGAGCGGGGGCTCACGCTCCAGGACCTGATCGCCGAGGGCAACGTCGGGCTGCTCAAGGCGGCCGAGAAGTTCGACCCCGACGCCGGCTGCCGCTTCTCGACCTACGCAACCTGGTGGATCAAGCAGTCCATCCGCCGCGCGCTGGTGAACACGGTCAAGTCCGTGCGCGTGCCCAGCTACATGGCCGAGATGATGTCCAAGTGGCGCGTCACCAGCCAGGAACTCACCTTCCGCCTGGGCCGCACGCCGACCGTCGAAGAGGTCGCCCTCGAGCTCGGCATCCCGCGCGAGAGCTGGCCGCTGCTCAAGCGCACGATCACCAGCTCGAGCATGGGTTCGCAGGTCTCCCTCGACCGCCTCACGCAGCACCAGGACACGGTCGAGGACGAACGCACGCGCAGCCCCGACGAAGAACTGCTCGACGAGGACCTCCTGACGCGCCTCTCCGAGCTCCTCGACGCGATCGACGAGCGCGAAGCCACCATCCTGCGCCTGCGCTACGGCCTGAGCGAACACGGCTCGGAGCCCCTGACGCTCAAGGAGATCGGCAAGATCGTCGGCCTGACGCGCGAGCGCGTGCGCCAGATCGAGCGCGAGGCGCTGCAGAAGCTCTACGACGTGATGAGCGGGGAGTAGGGCGCCTCCACGCGCGGTTGGTTGACGACGATTCGTCGCCGCGTTGGTCCTTTGTTGGTACCTTAGTGTTCCTTTGCGTAGCCCTTCGACGCCTTCACTGCCGCGCCGTCGTTGCTTCCCAGCTGCACGTCCGCGGTCTGCAGAGTCGAGCCGACGCGCCAGCGCGCACGCCACACTTCCGCGCTCACGCACATCGAGAGCTGCGCGAACCGACGCTCGACCGCGGGCGGCGCGTCCCAGCCACCGGCGCGGCTTGGCTCTCGTAGACTCGCAGCGTTCAGCGACGGCGCGAGCCCGCCTCACCGCCGAACCAGGGACAGCACCGGAAGATGGCCAGACGACCAAACGACGTGCGCCTAATCGCGGGGCGGTTCGCTCTGGTCGGCGTGCTCTGCGCTGGAGCGTGCAGCCCGTCACCGCACTCTGCGCCGATCATGTTCGAGAAGCTGCCGCAGCGTCCCACGATCCCCTGGCGGCAACGCATGGACGGCGGTGACGACATGTTCACCCCCAAAGCTCTCGCTGCATCCGATCGAGCGTTGGATGCGTTCCTCAGCGAGCTGGCGTCTCTGGACCAGCCAGCGACAGAAGCGACGGCGCTGCCGGCCGTCGAGCGCGTGGTCCGCAAGTTCAACGAGCTCAACGACAAGTTCGGCAGCTTCGTCGAGACTTCGGAGCGCGAGGAACTGTGCGCGTACATCGACGCGGCGCTCAAGTCTGTGGGAGTGACGTTTCCCGGAGACGTGACGTACCAGTGGCGCGAGTGGTAGCGAGGACGCTCGCCACTCGCGCGTGCGATGAACGGGCCGCGACGAGCCGCACCGGCGCCGCTCACTACAACGATCTTCCGAACCTCGCGCGATCCGGGCAGCGCGGCCGTCGGCACGAACGAACCGAGAGCAAAGAACGAGCAGCTACCAAAGGGCGTGGATGACCATTCTGTCCGAGTATCGCTTCCTCGTCTTCAGCATCCTGCCCGGCGCCGTGCCGGCGATGTCATCGGCGGCGGAGAAGCGCATTGCCAGTTTCGGCATGCAGACACGACGCTGGCGGAACCGCTTTCAAATCCGCGATCTCTACGTTGGCGAACCACAAGCTGGAGGCAGGCATCTCATGCGAGTGGCGTTCTACGAGCCACGAACGACGCCTGGGATCACCGTGCAGGTCGCGAACTACAGAGACGGTTGGTCGAGCTTGGTGTGGTGCCTGAGCAAAGACCTTCCAGGCCGATTCATCAGCTTCACCATCGGATCAGCTGATGACGAGTGGCCCGCGTACAAGTTCAACGTCCATGAGCGGGACCGCCACCGCCACGTGTCCCTTCTCCGCGACGTAGACCGTTGGAAGTTCTGGCAAGAGGGCGACCCGCTGCCGGAGGAAGACGTCGACTCCTACAAGAAACGCAGATCGATCGACCGACTCAACCGCGAGAGCCTCACGCGTCTTGCGGAGAGACTCGGCTTTCCAATCCAAGACGATCGGTTCTGGGATTCGACGGGATACGCCGACTTCTTCGAAGAGGTGCGACCAGAGCCACGACGGTCGGAGCCGTGACCCAGAACACCGCCCCCGGCAAGCGATGACCACAGACACACAACTCATCAGCGTCCGCCACGCGTTCCTCGCGATGGAGCGTTTCCTTACTGCTTACGAGGAGCGGGTAGGCGGCGACGCGCGTGTCTCGGATGTCCTCAACGATGTCGTTGAGTTCTGGGCCGACGGCATGCCAGGAGACCCAGCCTCGTGGGAAGATTGGCTGAACGCCGTCGCCGCGGCGCGGGCAAAACTCCAACCGCCGTCGGACGGAACCTGACGTCGCTGCGCGCGAGATCTCGCCGCTAGCGAAGCGCAGCTGACGGTCCGCGCAGCGCCCCGCGCGGCGTGAAATACGCTGTTCCGCCCACACTCTTCAGTGACGTCGACGACGCTCCGCTCAACCCAGAAAGACGCCCGCAGTGACCTCCTTCCTTCGACGAATCTTGGCTCGCGGCGCGTCGCCCGTTGTCTGCGTCTCGCTCCTCCTCAGCGCCGCGTCCGTCGTCGGCTGCAGAGCGAACGAACCGCTCCTCGTGGGAACGTTTCAGGCGGAAGACGGGGAGACACTCACGCTCCGCTACGAGTCGCCGAACCACTACTTCGAGCTGACCACGGCGACGTTCACTGCCTGGGGTGGGTGTCGTCGAACCGATACGGGCTTGGAAGTGTTCGGTCCGTCCTCGTCGGTTCTTCTCGGCTCCCAGTTGGTTCCCAACAGCACGCTCGACCAAGTCACGGTTGAGTGGCACGTCATCCAATTCAACGAGCGCAATCAGTTCGGCCATGCCACCAGTGAGACGCGAACGCCTACCTACACACGTACAGCTCAGTGAGTTCCCCCTCGACCACGCCGCGAAACGTGGACGCGAGGTCGAGGACTCTCTCCACGGCCTGCAGCGCTCAGCGAAAGCGCGAAGCCTTGAACCGCAGTGCAGTGACCGGGCGCCGTGAAGACCGCGACTATGAGCTCCTGGCGCCTCGCCGCCCGCCGGAGGCTTGGCGTCCACGCAATGAGTTACGAGGTACGGCCTGTTCTGACCCGCCGCAGTTGCGCCGTCGGGTAGGCTCGCGCGGTGAAGTTCCAGCAGGACGAGAGCAAGAGTGCGCCGACCAAGGCGAGTGAGCCGTTGCCGCGAGCGGCGGAGGGGACGGCGATCTATCTGCACCTGCCGTTCTGCGCCGCGAAGTGCCATTACTGCGATTTCTTCTCGGTGGCGGCCGAGGGGCAGGACATCGAAGGGTTGTTGGCGGCGGTGCGGCGCGAAATCGAGCTGCGCGCGCCGCGGTCGCCGCGGACGGTGTTCCTCGGAGGCGGAACGCCGAGCTTGCTGTCGAGCGCCCAGCTGCGCGAGCTGCTCGAGACGCTCGAACGGGTGACCTGCTTTCGCGGGAGCGCGAGCGAGGTCACCGTCGAGTGCAACCCGGAGAGCCTGAGCCGCGAAAAGGCGCGCGCGCTGCTCGACCTGGGCGTCAATCGCTTTTCGATCGGCTTCCAAAGTCTCGACGACAAGACTCTCGAGCTGTTCGGGCGCGTGCACTCGGCCGAGCAGTCGTTCCGCGCCTACGACGCGGTGCGCGCAGCGGGCGCGGGCAACGTCAACGTCGACTTCATCTACGCGACGCCGGGGCAGGAACTCGACGCGTGGCGCACGACGCTCGAACGCATCGTCGCGCTCGGGACCGACCACGTCTCGGCCTACAACCTCACCTTCGAAGAGCAGACGCCGTTCCGCCGCTGGCTCGAACAGGGCGAGCTGCAACAGCTGCCCGAAGACGTCGAACTCGAGTTCTTCCACGTGACGCGGGAACGCCTCGCGCGCGCCGAATTGCCCGCCTACGAGATCTCGAACTTCGCCCGCGCCGGCCGCGCGTGTGAGCACAACCTCAACTACTGGCGCAACGGCCCGTACGTCGGCATCGGGCCGTCGGCGGTGAGCAAAGTGAGCTTCACGCGCGGCGGCAACATCAAGTCGGTCGGCGAGTACAAACGCCGCATCGAACGCGAAGGCCATGCGGGCGTCTGGACGGAGACACCGAGCCCCGCGGCGCGCCTTGGCGAAACGTGGTGGCTGGGATTGCGGCTCGCGGAAGGTTTGAGCGAAAGCGAGGCCTGCGCGCGCGCCGGCGTCAGCGTCCAAGACGCTGCGAGCGACGGTGTGCGCGAGCGCGCGCGCGCCACGGTGCTCGAGCTCCAACGCCAAGGCTGGCTCGAGGCACACGGAGAGCGTTGGAAACTCAGCGCACGTGGACTGCCGCTCGCCGACGCCATAGCGCGCGAGTTCCTGCGCCTTGGCGAAGCACGCGCTCCGCGCGAGTAGACTCCCGCGCGTGAAGCCCTACGCCGACCGTCTCGCCGCCGCCATCGAGCGCTGCGGCAACCCGTGCCTGATCGGACTCGACCCGCACATCGACCTGCTGCCCGAGGAGTTCGCGATCGCGCGCGACCGCTCGGCGCCGCGCGCGGTGCGGGCCCGAGCGATCGGCGACTTCTGCCTCGAGATCGTGGCGCTGTGCCGCGGCCGCGTGCCCGCCGTGAAGCCGCAGTCGGCCTTCTTCGAGGTCTTCGGCGCCGACGGCGCCGCGCAGTGGGAGCGTGTCGTCGCCGCCGCGCACGCGGCCGACTTGCTCGTGATCGGCGATGTCAAACGCGGCGACATCGCGAGCACCGCAGCGGCCTACGCCACCGCGTTCCTCGAAGGCGTCGGCGGCGACGATCCGACGTTGTGCGACGCGGTGACCCTCTCGCCGTTCCTCGGCGCCGATTCGATCGAACCCTTCCTCGCGGCGTGCCAACGCACGGGAACGGGCATCTACGTGCTCGTGCGCACCTCGAACAAGGGCAGCGCGGACTTCCAGCGCCACGGCGAGCCTGAACTCTCGCTGCGCATCGCCGACAAGGTCGTCGCTTGGGGCCAGTCGTTGCGCGGCGCGAGCGGTTGGTCGAGCATCGGCGCCGTCGTCGGCGCCACGCACGCCGCGGAGCTGCGCATGTTCCGCGAGCGCATGCCGAACACGCCGCTCTTGCTGCCCGGTTACGGCGCGCAAGGCGCCGGCGCCGCGGACATCGTCGACGCCTTCCGCAACGCGACTGGCGCGACGCAACTCGCCGGCGCGCTCGTGAACTCCTCGCGCGGAGTGTTGTTCGCCGAACGCGATGCGGCGCACAAGGGCAAAGCGTGGCGCACGGCGTCGCGTGACGCGCTCGAGCACATGATCGCCGACATCACGCGCGCGCTCGGCGTCGTCGGCGCGGCTCGGTAGCCGGATTCGAGGCTTTCCACGCATGTCCGCACGCATCGAACGGCTCGCCACCGACACCGCGCAGTTGCCGCCCTTCGCGCGCATCTGCCTGCGCGTGCCGCACTTCAAGGTTCCGCTCGAGCTCGACCAGATCGAGTGCTCGCGCGACGTTTTCGAGCTCGACGACCGGCGCGAACTCGTGGAACGTTTGCTCGCGCAGGCGACGCGTCGCAAGCCGCACGTCGCGGTGCTCGACGCGATTCGCTCGCTGGAACACAGCCAAGCCTGCGCCGTCGTCACGGGACAGCAACCCGGCTTGCTCGGCGGCCCGCTGTACTCGCTGTACAAGGCGCTGCACGCCGTGCGCCTCGCGCGCTCCCTCTCACAAGCGCACGAGCGGCCGGTCGTTCCGATCTTCTGGAACCACGCCGACGACCACGACATCGCCGAGGCGCACCACGCCTGGCTGCTCAACGAAAACCTCGACCTGCAGCGCATCGGCCTCGCCGGACTTTCGTCGGGCAAGCAGCCGCTGTCGCGCATCGTGTTCGATGAGGAGAAGCACCGACTCGCGGCGGTGCGCACGGCGATCGAGCAGACGCTCGGCCGCGAAACGCACGCAGCCGATGCGCTCGAGTTGTTCGCACCGCGCGACGGCGAGAGCTTCGCTGCGGCCTTCACGCGCGCCTTCGAAGAGCTGCTCGGACCGCTCGGTCTGGTGCTGCTCGAGCCCGACTGGATCCGCGAACCGCTGTCGCGCGCGCTGGCCCGCATCGTGCAAGCGCCGCTCGCCAGCGCGCTCGCCGAAGGCGAAACGAATCTGCGCGCCCTGGGCTACACGCCGACGATCGAGAGCGCGACCGCGGCGCTGCTGTTCCACGTCGACGAACGCGGGCGCCAACCGTTGCGGCTGGGCGGCGATGGTTTCCGCTACGACGGTGAAGAGGGCTCGCGGCGCGCGGACGAACTCGCAGCCGAGATCGTGCAGGCGCCGCTCGAGTGGTCGCCGGGCGCACTGCTGCGGCCGATCGCCCAGGACCTGTGCTTGCCGAGCGTGGCTTATGTCGGCGGTTGGGGCGAGCTCAGCTACCTCGCGCAACTTGGGCCGCTGCGCAGAGCAGTCGGAGCTCCGCTCACCGCCGCAGCGCCGCGCTGGTCGTGCACGCTCGTCGATCCGCAGACCGACGAAGCCGTCACGCGCGTGGGCAAGTCGTTCGCCGAGTTGATCGCGACACGCGGCGCCGCCGCGCAGGTCGGCGCCGACGAGCCGCCGCCGCCGGTGATCGCCGAGCTGCGCGCGATCGCCGAACGCGCCGCCAAGGAGCTGAACGCAAAGAAGGAAGAGCTCTCCGAGCTCGACCGACGCATCGCGATCAATCTGGGCCGCACGAGCACGCAGATCCGCTCGCTGGTCGACAAGCTGTGCGAGAAGGCCGAGCACGTACACGCCAACCGCGCGGGCCGCGGCAAGCGACTGGTGCGCCGCGTGACCAACACGCTCGCGCCGCGCGGCGAGCTGCAAGAGCGCGTGCTGTGCCTGCCGCCTTTCATCGCGCGCTTCGGCCGCGAGTGGATCGTCGAGCTGTTCGATGCGATGGGCCCGCTCGAAGCCGGTCACTTGCTCGTGCGACTGGGCGAAGCGCTGCCGCAGGCTGAAGTGGACGAGAGCGAAGCTCAACAAGAGGACAACGAATGAAGCTCGACGCCTTGATCGTCGCGGCGCACCCCGACGACGCGGAGATCTGCGTCGGCGGTTCGATCCTCAAGCTCGTCGATGCTGGCCTGCGGGTCGGCATCGTCGACGTGACACGCGGCGAGATGGGCACGCGCGGAACACGCGCGGAGCGCGACGCCGAGACGGCGGCGGCGAACCAGCTCATGCGCTTGAGCGCGCGCCGCAACTTGGACCTGCCCGACGGGCGTGTGCAGGTGAACGTCGAAGCGCGCGAGAAGCTCGCGCGCGTGCTGCGCGACCACGCGCCCGAGATCGTGCTGGCCCAGCACACCGAGGACCTGCACCCCGATCACGCCGCGACCGGGCGCCTCGCGCGCGAAGCGTGGTACCTGTCGGGACTGTCACGTCTGGCGCAGCTCGACGGCGGGCCGCCGGCGGCGCGCCCCAAGCGCCTGTACCACTTCATGGGCCACGTCCCGTTCGACCCGACGCTGGTGGTCGACATCGGCGACGTGTGGGAGCGCAAGGTCGCGCTCGTGCGCTGCTACTCCAGCCAACTCGCGCCGGCCGGCGACGGCGACCGCGGCCAGCACTTCCTGTTCGGCGCCGACATCCTCTCGCGCATGGAGACGCGCGCGAGGTTCTTCGGCGAGCGCATCGGAGCGCGCGTCGGCGAGCCGTTGCTCGCACTCGGTCCGCTGGCGACCGCGCAGATCCAGCGCTTGTTCTGAGCACACCGCGCCCCGTTCCCGGCGCCCTGCAGCCGCAACGCAGCGTAGAATCCCGGCCGTTTTCCATGCGGCGCATCGCACTGATCAACCAAAAGGGCGGGGTCGGCAAGACGACTTCGACCGTCAACCTCGGCGCGGCTCTGGCGCGCGAGGGCCGGCGCGTGGTCGTGGTCGATCTCGATCCGCAGGCGAACCTTTCGCTGCACCTGGACGTGCAACTGCGCAGCGGCGACCCGTCGAGCTACACGGTGTTGCTCGGCAACGGCACGATCGAATCCGCGCTGCGCGACACCAAAACGCCCGGTTTGAGGCTGCTGGCCTCGAACATCGACCTCAGCGGCGCCGAGCTCGAGCTCTCGAACGCCTTCGGCCGCGAGATGATCCTGCGCGACGCTCTCGAGCAGTGGGAGCAGCGCTGGCGCGCGGAACACGGCGAAGCGCCGGCGGACTACGTGCTGCTCGACTGCCCGCCGAGCCTGGGTCTGCTCTCGGTCAACGGCTTGGTCGCCGCGCACGAAGCGGTGATCGTCGTGCAGACCGAGTTCTTCGCGCTGCAGGGCATGACCAAGCTCGTCGACGTCGTGCAGCTCCTGCGGCGCCGCCTGAACCCCAAGCTCGAGGTCAGCGCGATCCTGCCCTGTCTGTACGACAACCGCACCAAGCTCGCGCGGGAGGTGTTGGGCGAGCTGCGCGCGCACTTCCCGGGCAAGGTGCTCAGCCGCGCCGTGGCGAAGAACGTCAAGCTGGCCGAGGCGCCGAGCTACGGGCAGACGATCTTCGAGTACGCGCCGGAGTCGAGCGGGGCCAGCGACTATCGCGACGTCGCGCGCGAGCTGATCGCGGCGGAGACGCGCGACGCGGACCTCGTGGCGCGCTACGGGGCGCCCAAGCCGGCGTTCGAGCCGCTGGCCGCACCCGAGCCGGTCGTGACGCTCAAGCCCGCCCGTGCGCCGCGGCCCAAGCGCGCCGCCCCCCCGGACACCAAGACCGAAGCGCAGCCCGAGGCCTCGCTCCCGTCCGCGACGCCAGCTGCGGAGGAAGTCGTTGTGCGCGACGCCGCTCCGGTCGCGGTCGCCGCGGAGCCGGTCACCGTCGAGCCCGCGCCGCAGAAAGCCATGCCGCGCGCGGCGGAAGCCGAGGCCACGCGCCCCGTGCTGGCGAGCGTTCCGAGCGCGCCGGCGCCTTCGCCGACACCGGCTGAATCCGGGCCGCACACCGGTGCGAACCTTGGCGCAACCAATGGCGCGAGTAGCCCGACGACTTCGCACGCGAAACCCGCGGCGAGCGTCGGCGTCCAACCGCTCCCGCTGAGCGTGGTGCTGCCGCCTCCGCTCGATCTCGACGACCTGCCCGACCTGCCGCCCGACGCCGAACTCCTCCCGCGCTACGTCGATCTGTGACTTCGCCCTCGACGAACCCCGACGGCCCGCTGCGCATCGGCGTCATCTGCCACCCGACCTATGGCGGCTCGGGCGTCGTCGCCAGCGAACTGGCCCTTTCGCTGGCCGAAGTCGGTCACGAGGTGCACCTGTTCTCCCACGAGGTCCCGCCGCGCCTGGCGCGGTCGCCGGGACGGGTGTTGATGCACCGCGCGCAGGGCGTGCCATATCCGCTGTTCCATTCGACGCCGCACGACCTGGCGATCACTAGCGCGATCCTCGACGTGCACCGCGCCAGCGGGCTCGACATCCTGCACGCGCACTACGCGTTGCCGCACGCGGTCTCGGCCTACTTGGCGCGTTCCGCCGCACGCGCTGACGATCCGGCGCGGGCGCCGCGCATGGTGACGACGCTGCACGGCACGGACATCACGCTCGTCGGCAACGACCCGTCCTACGCGCCGCTGACGCAGTTCGTGATCCGCTCGAGCGACGCGGTGACCGCCGTGTCGCACTGGCTGGCGGGCGAGACGGCCGAGAAGTTCGGCCTGAGCGCGCGGACCCACTGCGCCGTCGAGGTGATCCACAACTTCGTCGACACGGAGTGGTTCTCGCCGAACGCCGGCGCCTCGCGGCATCCGTGTTCGCTGCGCACCGGGCCGACCGCGGTGCACGTCAGCAACTTCCGGCCGGTGAAGCGCACGCCCTGGCTGGTGCGCGCCTTCGCCAAGGCTGTCGGCGGGCGCGCGGCCAATCTGGTGCTCGTGGGCGATGGACCGGACCAACCTGCGTGCCGCGAACTGGTGCGCGAGCTTGGCCTGAACGACCGCGTGACCTTCCTGGGCGAGCGCGACGCGCTGCCCGAGCTCCTCGCGCCGGCCTGCGTGTTCGTGTTGACCAGCTCCTCGGAGTCCTTCGGCCTCTCGGCGCTCGAGGCGATGTCGTGCGGCACGCCCGTGGTCGCCACGCGCGCGGGCGGCGTCGCCGAGGTGGTCGAGCACGGCGTGAGCGGACTGCTCTCGGACATCGATGACCTGGACGGCTTCGCCGCGAACCTGTCCGCGCTGCTGTTCGACCGCGACCGAGCGCGCACGATGGGCGAGAACGCCCGCCGGCAGGCCGTCGAACGTTTCGCGCGCGAGCGCATCGTCGAGCGCTACGTGGCGCTGTACCGTTGCGTCCTGGCGCGGCCCGTGCCCGTCAGCTAGCCCGAATTGGGGTCTATCTGGCCCTCAAGGCATGCGGATCTACCTCGACCACAACGCGACGACCGGCCTGCGGCCCGAGGCCCGCGCGGCGCTGCTGGCCGTGCTCGACCAGTTGGGCGGCAACCCCTCGAGCCTGCACGCCTCCGGAAGGGCCGCGCGCCAGGTGTTGGACGAGGCCCGCGAGCGCACAGCGGGCGCCTTGGGTGTGCACGAGGACGAGGTCGTATTCACCTCCGGTGGCACCGAGTCGAACAACCTCGCGCTGCTCGGCGCCGTGCGCGCCGCGGGCGCGGGTCAAGGGCTCGCGACGAGCGCCATCGAACACTCCTCGGTGCTCGGCCCCGCGCGCCGGCTCGAGCGCGAAGGTCGTCCGCTGTGGATCGCGAGCGTCGACTCGCAAGCGCGCGTGCGCGTGGAGGAGTTCGGCGCCGCGCTCGAGGACGGTCGCTGCGCGCTCGTGTCGGTGATGGCCGCCAACAACGAGGTCGGCGTGTGTCCGCCGCTCGACGAGCTGGCGTCGTTGCTCGCGCGCGCGCGCCGTCGCCCGCTGCTGCACGTCGACGGCGTGCAAGCCCTCGGGCGCGTCGAGCTCCGACTGCGCGAGCGCGGCATCGACCTCGCGTCGTTCTCCGCGCACAAGGTCGGCGGGCCGGTCGGCGTGGGCGTGCTCTACAAGCGCAATGGCGTCACGCTCGAGCCGCTGATGTACGGCGGAGAGCAGGAAAACAGCCTGCGGCCGGGCACGGAGAACGTGGCCGGCATCGCTGCGGCGAGCGTGGCGATCGAATGCGCGGTACGCGAGCGCGAGGCCTTCGCCGCACGCGCCTCGAAGCTCGCGCGCGACCTTTGGGGAGAACTAGGCCGGCAGATAGCCCGCGTGTCCTTGCTCGGCCCGCCGCTCGACGACGCTGCGCGCTTGCCTGGAACGATCAACGTGCTCGCGCACGGCCAAGACGGCAAAGTGCTCGTGATGCGCCTCGATCTCGAAGGACTCGAGTGCAGCGCGGGTTCTGCGTGCGCGAGCGGATCGATCGAACCCAGCCACGTGTTGCGCGCGCTCGGACTCGGAGACGACGACGCACGCGCGGGTCTGCGGCTCTCCGCAGGGCGCGTTACCACGTGGAGAGAGCTTCAAGAAGCTGTGGATATCCTGGGGAGAACTTTGGGGCGAACCGACGCAACCTCTGGAGACTCAGCACGTTTGTGAGGGAGCGGTCAAGAGAGCGCAGTCGCGTGTTGACAGCGCGCTGCGACGCGCATGGAATGCGCCCGCTTTCGCACGAGTGGGTCCGACCTGCTCGACGCCCTTCCCGGCGCGCGTGAGCAGCCTGGTTCGCTCCTCCCGAGGGCCCCAAGAGGCCCCAGCCACACTGCCCCCAACGATGCCCGCTCGCGCGCCCCACACCAGCCACTTGGGCCCCAGATGGGGTGTTTTTGATGGCCGTTTGCGACCTGGTGTAGCGCGTGCGCCCCGCGACTGGATTCGCCTTGCGCGGTCCGCTGCCTCCAACGAGACGTAGCGCACCGCGCTCAAGGCGGACGCGGCGCGAGGCGCCGCCGGCTGACGCCGCTGCGAGCGTGCGAAGGCCAGGTCGACGGCGGTGACCATCGACGGATCAAGCAACGGGCGGATCGAAGGGGTGGGGGGCCTGGAACGGGCCCGCGAACGAAGAAGTGAGGAGCCAGATGCAAACGGACCACATCGAATGGAGCGACGGCGGCACGGCGCCGGCCGCTGCGGCGCCCGGGCAACTGGCCCCGGCGTCGGTGGTCGACTTGGCGCTCACGCCGAACGCGCTCGTGGTCGCCGCGCCTCGCACCGGTGGATCCGCGCCGCTCGAGCTCGCTGACGCCGAAGGTCCTGCCGCCGACGCGGCCACGCTCGACCTCAAGGGCTGCTGGAGCTCACTCCAAAGCGCGCTGCGTCGGCGCATCCGCCGCGAGCAGTTCGAGACCTGGTTCCGGCGCGCGGAGCTGCGCAGCTCGACCGGCGGCACGCTGGTGCTCGCCGTCCAGAACACCTTCGCCGCCGACTGGCTGCGCACGCACTACCGCGAAGCGCTGGACCTCTCGATCGAAGAAGTCCTCGGCCGCGCCGCCGCGCTCGAGATCGTGGTCGACTCCGAGCTCACGGTGCCCGCGCGCGTCCGCAACGTGAGCGGCGAGGCGAGCGACCCGGCGGCCCCCGGTTCGCCGACTGCGGTGCCCGGCGCAGAGGCGCAGGGCGCGGGGACGACTCAAACCGCCGCGCTGCAAACGCAGCTGGCGAGCCCCGTGCAGGTCAACCCCGGGTCGGCCCGGCCGTCGCTGGACAGCGCGCGCTGGAACTCCGCCGGCCCCGAGTCGGGCTTGATGTGGAGCTCCGACGTCACCCTCAACCCCAACTACCGCTTCGACAACTTCGTCGTCGGGCCGTGCAACCGCTTCGCGTACGCGGCGGCGGTGGGCGTCTCCGAATCGCCGGGCAAGTCCTACAACCCGTTCTTCCTGCACGGCAGCGTCGGCCTGGGCAAGACGCACCTGCTGCAGTCGCTGTGCTACTCGCTGCTCGAGCGCACGCCGGGCGTGCGGATCCTGTACCTGTCCTGCGAGACGTTCATCAACCACTTCATCAGTGCGCTGGAGAACGGGGACCTGCACAAGTTCCGCACCAAGTACCGCAACGTCGACCTGCTGGTCGTGGACGACATCCACCTGCTCGCCAACAAGGAGCGCACGCAGGAGGAGTTCTTCCACACCTTCAACACGCTCTACAACGCTGGGAAGCAGATCGTCCTGTCGTCGGACTCGCCGCCCAAGGAGATCCCGACGCTGCAGGAGCGCCTGGTTTCGCGCTTCAAATGGGGCCTGGTCACCGAGATCGAGACGCCCTGCTACGAGACGCGCATGGCGATCTTGAAGCGCAAGAGCAAGGAGCGCGGACACGAACTGCCCGACCAGGTCGCGCAACTGCTCGCCGAACACATCGATTCGAACATCCGCGAGCTCGAAGGCGCGGTGAACCGCCTGATCAGCTACGCGGGCCTCAACCGCCAGGAAATCACCACGGATCTGGTCCGCCGGCTGCTGCGCGACATCTTCACGCAGCCCAAGGGCCAGCCGACGATGGACGACGTGCTGCGCGTCGTGACGGCGCACTTCCAGGTCAAGGTCACCGAGCTCCAGTCGCGCCGACGCACCAAGGCCATCGCCTTCCCGCGCCAGGTCGCGATGTTCCTCGCGCGCTCGATCACGCGCCACTCGCTCGAGGAAGTGGGCGGTTTCTTCGGCGGCCGCGACCACACCACCGTGCTGTACGCCGTCGAGCAGATCGACAAGCAGATGCGCGCCGACGAGCGCTTCCGCGGCACGGTGCAAGGTCTGCTCGCGCAGCTTCAGCGCTGACGGACGGCGCGTTGCTCGCGCCGCGCCGCTCGGATCTCCGTGTGCAGGCGTCCAGCCGCACTCGGACGCCGTCGAACGACCGCGATCCTCGCATGCTCTCCGGTGTGCTTCCTGCCGCGCTTCGCGGCTCGTTCCCTGGCGCGCGTCCGCGCTCCGTTTCGCTCGTGCACGCCGTCCTGCCTGTGGAAAGACGTCAGCAACCCTGCGGAGAAAACCTGCACAACCTTGGGGACGGGCCCTGCACGAAACGTGCACAACCCAGACCCTTTCCCTGCCTCCACCGCGGCCCTGTGAACGGGCGTGCACAACTCGCCTTCGTTCCACCGCTTATCCACCGCGATCTGCGCTGTTTCCCCGTCCGTCCGCAAGGCGTATCCTCTTGCGCCGCCGTTGCTTGCACGCGCAACGACAGCAGTTCTTCACGTTCAGAGGGGCTCTCTAAGATGATGAAGATCTTCTCTGACGAGTCTTTCCCCAGACCCAATCCTCCCCGAACTTCGGGACCCAAGCGTTCGCATCGACCTCGCCTGCTTCGAGGGCTGGTCCTGCATCCCGCGGCCGAGCACGTTCGCACCCGTTCCTGATCCCTCTCTCGATCCACGTCACGCATGAAAGTTCTCTGCGAGCGCGAAAAGCTGCGCGAAGCCCTGGCTGTCGCCAACAACGTCATCCCCTCCAAGAGCCCCAAGCCGATCCTGACCAACGTGTGCATCGTCGCCACGGCGGAGCGTCTGGAACTGGTCGGGACGGACTTGGACGTGTCGGTGCGCTACAGCATCGACGAGGGGATCAAGGTGATCGACCCGGGCACGGTGGTCGTGCCGGCGCGCGTGCTCCACGACTTCGTGCGCGACCTCGCCGGTGAGACGGTCGAGATCGAAGTGCGCGGATCGACCTGTGAGATCCGCTGCGGCGAGGACGATTGCGAACTGGTGACCGCGGACGCCGAGGAGTTCCCGGTCGTCTCGCGTTTCGACGCCGAGGGAGCGTTCACGCTGCAGGCCGGCACGTTCACGTCGCTGGTCGGTCGCACCGCCTTCGCGGCCGCGCGCGAGCAGGGCCGCTACGCGATGCACGGCGTGCTGGTCGAAATCGGCGACGGTTTGCTGCGCATGGTCGCCACCGACGGCCGGCGCCTCGCGCTCGCCCATGCGCCGATCGACACCCAGGATCGCAGCGGTCCGTCGCGCCCGAGCATCGTGCCCACCAAGGGCATGCAGTTGTTCTGCCGCGTGATGTCCGACGCGCTCGACTCCGTGAAGCTGCACTTCGCGGAGGGTCAGGTCGGCATTCGCACCCGCAACGCCGAGGTCTTCGCGCGCCTGCTCGACGGTGATTTCCCGCGCTACTCCGCGGTGATTCCGGCCGAGAGCCGCAACTTCTGCGAGGCCGAGGCCGAAGTGCTCGAACGCAAGATTCGCCTGGTGGCGAACGTGACCGGAGACGAGGCGCGCGCCGTGCGTTTCTCGCTCACCCCCGGTCGCCTCGAACTCACCGGACAATCCGCTGGCCGCGGCGCCGCCCGTGCGCACATGGACGTCGACTTCAAGGGCGCCCCGTGCGAGATCGCCTTCAACCCCGACTACGTCGCGGACGGACTCAAGAACTGCGAGAGCAGCCACGTCCGTCTGGAGTTCAACGAGAAGACCTCCCCGGGCAAGTTCCTGCTCGGCGAAAACTACGTGTACATCGTGATGCCGATCACGGTGGACGGCTGAAGCGCAGCGTGACCGACGGCGCCCGCAAGGACAGCCAGCGCACTCGGCGCAAGGGCGATGAGCGCGGCGGCGTAGGTTCCCTGCGCAACGCGCTCGGTGAATTTCTGCGCGAAAGCGGCCTCGAGCGTCAATTCTCGAGTGCGCGTGTCTTCAAGGCCTGGCGCGACGCCGTGGGTCCCTCCATGGCCCAGCGCGCGCGGGCGGTGCGCTTCGACAACGGCGTGTTGCAGGTCGCGGTGACCTCTGCAGCCCACCTCCAAGAGCTCTCGACCTTCACGGGCGAGGGCTATCGCAAAGCTGCCAACCGCAAGTTGGGCGGCGAACGTATTCAGAGCATCGAATTTCGATTGGAACGCTGAAGATGGCCGACGAACTCAAAACCCAGACCTACGGCGCCGACTCGATCACCGTGCTCGAGGGGCTCGAGGCGGTGCGCGTGCGCCCTGCGATGTACATCGGCGACACCGATGTGCGCGGCCTGCACCACTTGATCTGGGAGGTGGTCGACAACTCGGTTGACGAAGCGCTCGCCGGACACGCGAAGAAGGTCGAGGTCGTGATCCGCGCGGACGGCGCCGTCAGCGTCACCGACGACGGCCGCGGGATTCCGACGGCCATCAAACAACCGTACGGCATCTCCTCGGTCGAGCTCGTGCTCACCAAGTTGCACGCGGGCGGCAAGTTCGACCACGGCGCCTACAAGGTTTCCGGTGGTCTGCACGGCGTCGGTGTGTCGTGCGTGAACGCGTTGTCGGAGTGGCTCGAAGTCAGCGTGTTCCAGAGCGGCCAGAAACACTGGATGCGCTTCCACCGCGGAATTCCGCAGGGACCGCTGGCGATCAAGGGCACGACCGATCGGCGCGGCACGCAGGTCGTGTTCAAGCCCGACGGCACGATCTTCCGCACCACCGAGATCGAGTGGGACATCGTCGTCAACCGCTTGCGTGAGACGGCCTACCTCATGGGCTCGCGCGGTCTGTCGATCGAGGTGCGCGACGAACGCAGCGGACACGCCGAGTCGTTCTCGTTCAGCGAAGGTCTGCGCACCTTCGTGCAGCACATCAACAAGAACAAGGAGCCGCTGCACCCCGACGTCATCCACTTCACCAAGACGCTCTCGACCGAGGAGATGCCCGGTGTCGAGTACGGCGTCGAAGTGGCCATGCAGTACACCGACACGTTCCAGGAGAACGTGTTCACGTTCGTCAACAACATCAAGACGCCGGGCGGCGGCACGCACCTCTCGGGCTTCAAGACCGCGCTGACGCGCACGCTCAACGCGTACGCCAAGCAAGAGAAGCTCGTGAAGGACACCGACAAGATCGCGCTCACGGGCGACGACTTCCGCGAAGGTGTGACGGCGATCATCTCGGTGTTCGTCCCCGACCCGCAGTTCGAGGGTCAGACCAAGGACAAGCTCGGCAACCGCGAAGTCGAAGGCGTGGTGAACTCGGGCGTGGGCGACGCGCTCGCGCGTTACCTCGAGGAGAACAACGCCGTCGCCAAAGCGCTCGTCCAGAAGGCTGTGCGCGCGCAGGCGGCGCGCGAAGCGGCGCGCAAGGCGCGCGATCTGGTGCGGCGCAAATCGGCGCTGGCGAGCGGCAACTTGCCCGGGAAGCTCGCCGACTGCCAGAGCGACAACAAGGACGAGAGCGAGCTCTACCTGGTGGAAGGTGACTCGGCCGGTGGCTCGGCCAAGGAAGGCCGCGACCGGCGCTACCAGGCGATCCTGCCGCTCAAGGGCAAGATCCTGAACGTCGAGAAGGCGCGCCTCGACAAGATGCTCGGGCACTCCGAAATCCAGACCATCATCTCGGCGCTGGGCTGCGGCATCGCGGATGAATTCGATCTCGCCAAGGTGCGCTACGGCAAGACGATCATCATGACGGACGCCGATGTCGACGGTTCGCACATCCGTACGCTGCTGCTGACGTTCTTCTTCCGCCACATGCGTCCGCTGATCGAGAGCGGGATGCTCTACATCGCGCAGCCGCCGCTGTACCGCGTGAAGAGCAAGCGCGGCGAACGCTACATCGCGAGCGACGCCGAACTGCGGCGCACGCTGATCGAACTCGCCGCGGAGTCGATCCAGATCGACGAGATCGGCGCGAACAAACGCTGGCAAGGCGCCGAGCTCAAGGCGGTGCTCGACGACCTGCGCCGGCTCGAGGACGCGCTCGAACGCGGTTTGCCGCTGTGGACGCGCGTGCCTGCCGAGCGTTGGATCGCGACCTGGGACGGAACGCGCGTCGCCACGCACTGGGCGCAGGTGCGCGGCCGCGATCAGTTCTTCGAGAGCGCCGAGAAGCA
The DNA here is from genome assembly GCA_016795325.1 of Planctomycetota bacterium. Classification (GTDB taxonomy): domain Bacteria; phylum Planctomycetota; class UBA1135; order UBA1135; genus WYBT01. Next base: position 161,777 of record JAEUHY010000045.1, on the reverse strand, counting down.
GGGCGATTACCTCGAACTGCTCAAGGTCGAGTTCGGCGCGGACCTCAAGGTCTTCGACGGCCCCGAGAGCAAGGTCGCGCGCGACGACGCGCAAGTGCTCGCGGCGCGCTTCGCTTACGCCAGCGAGGTCTCCGAGGCCTTGGCGGCGCTCGACGGCCGCGGACTGACGATCCACGGCGGCCGTTGGCTGGTCACGCGCGGCAGCAAGGCCGTGGAGTGCGCGAACCTGTTCGAACTGGCGCGCTCGATCCGCAAGACGAGCGAAGGTGAGTTGGACGTGCAGCGCTACAAGGGTCTGGGCGAGATGAACCCCGAGCAGCTGTGGGAGTCGACCATGGACCCCGAGCGCCGGCGCCTTTACCAAGTGAAGCTCGACGACGAATTCGCCGCCGACGAGATCTTCACCGTGCTCATGAGCAACCAGGTCGAGGCGCGCCGCGAGTACATCGAGCGCTACGCCCTCGAAGTCACCAACCTGGACGTCTGAGCGCGGGGGCCGGCGCCGGCGGGCGCGGTTTCAGTTGGTCGGCGGCGCGTGCCGAAGAGGAACAGATCCCTCTCGGAGCGCCGCCGCTTGAAGAACAGCCATCGCCTCGACTACGCCGCCCTGGCAGAAGTGCTCGGCCAAAAGGGTCTGGTCGACCCGCAGCGACTGCGGCTGACGCTCAAGGCGACGGAAAAGGGGCCGATCCCGTTCACCGAGGCGCTCGTCGCTGAAGGCCTGATCGGGGATTGGGACCTCGCGCGCGTGGTCTGCGAGGTCTACGGCCTGCCGTTCCTGCCGGTGGACTTCTACCCGCCGCACAAGGACGCGTTCAGCGGCCTCGACCCCGATTTCCTGCGCCAGCACCGCCTGCTGCCGATCGCGCGCCACAAGCGCGTGCTGACGGTGTGCATGCCGGCGCTCGTTCCCGCGGACGTGCTCGGGATGCTCTCCTCGACCGCCGACGTCCACGTGATGCCGGTCGTCGGCACCGTGAACGGCAACAACAAGTGGCTGGCCGAGAACCTGCCCGCGGACGTTCCGACTCCCGGCGGCGAAGGCGCCCTCGATTGGAAGAACATCTTCGACGAGGGCGACGCCAACGTGCTGCTCAACCTGGACGCGGATCCGAACGCGCCGGGGACTCAGGCCGCGTAGGCGGCGGCGCGCCGACGGCGGGCGCGGCCGGCGGAGTGGAACCCGGCGCCGCGGCGACAGCAGGAGAATCAGCTGGCGCACTGGCCGCGCTCGCTGAAGGTTGGAAGTCGCTCCGCACGCTGGCCGCCTCGCGCCGCACCGTGCCGGCGAGATCGGCTTCACGCAGCGGCTTGGCGACGCCTTGCTCGAACTCGCGCCGCGCGTTGGCGATCTCGCGGTCGATGCCCGAGTCACGCCGCAGATCGTTGAGCGAGCGCCGCAGCTTCTGCACGGTCGCCGCGACTTCTCCGGCCACCTGCGGAAGGCGGCCGCCGAACACCATGATCGCGACGATGCCGATCACGAGCAGTTCGCCGGGCGAGATGCCGAAGAGTTCCACGAGGCCCGGATTCTAACCGCGGGACGTGCGGCTCACGCGCTCGGGGCGCGAGTCACTGCCGCGCCGCACGCCACTGGTCGAGCATCGTCGGCGAGGCGTTGCGCCAGACGAACAGCGGCGTGAACTTGAAGCGCAGCGAGGAGCGGCCTTCACCCGCCACGACCGAGTTCTCGATTTCGAACACGAAGTCGTGGCCGAAGCGGCGCAGCGTCAGCGAGTAGGCGAGTTGGTCGCCGCCGTCGGCCGCGGAGAAAGTTTGCCGTCCTTCGACTTCCCACTTGCGCGTGAATTGGTAGCGCGCGCCGATCGTCGCGGCGTCGTAGAGCTCCAGCGCGGCGAGGTCCCGCGCGCGGTGGTACCCGACCTCGAGATCGAGTCCGGGCGTCGGTTCGATGCCGAATAGCGAGCGCGAGTAGTTGGTTTCGCCGCTCGCGAGGTCGTAACGACCGTCGTGGGTGAAGCCCATCGGCATGCCGGCGAAGCGCGTGAGGAACGTCGTGCGCGACACCAGCGGCAGCCAACCGTCGTTCTGGCCGGGGGCGACGCTCTCGGCGTGCGTCTGCACGACTTCGACATCGAGGTCGCTCGCGAGCTCGCGGTGCTCCCAGCGCGAACGCATGGCCAGATCGAGGAAGCGGCCTTCGATCGGGTCGTCGACGCTGTCGAAGCGCGCCACGGGCTCGCCGCTCTCCAGGTGGGCCAGATCGCCGCGGTACGTGATCGTCGGCGTCCACACGTGCCGACTGCCGGAGTTGAAGCGCTTCCAGAACGTCGTCGAAGCCTGCACACCGGTGGTCAGCGCGGCGCGCCCCGAGCGGCCGTCGTCGGCGGCGTTCTCACTCCAACCCGTCATGCGCGCTTCCGCGAACGGAGTGAAGCGCACGCCGCTCGTCCCCGCGGTCCACGGCGTCTCGACGCGCGTGCTGCCGTCGATGCGCAGCACGTTGCGCTCACCGAGCCCGTCCTGGAACGGCAACTCGTTGTAGCGCGGATCGCCTTCGAAGCGCGCCAGGTTGGCGAAGGTCACGAGCGAGGACTGCACCACGTTCAGCGAACCCAGACGCCCGATGCTGGAGCGACCCTTGAACAGGTTCAGTCGCGGCTGGTCGACGATCTCCGAGCGGAAGTCGTCGAGGCGCGCTTCGGCCGTCGCGCTCGTGTAGCGCTCGCCTTCGGCGCGGCGCCAGTGCACGAGCGACTCGCGCTCCTCGAAGAACAGGTAGTCGCGCTCGAAGAACTCCGCTTGCACGCCGGGGTCGGACTGGCGCGAGACGACGATGTCGACCCACTCCTCCGAGCCCAGGAAGTGCCGGCCGCGCGCGCGCAACCAGGCGCGCCCGTCACCGCGGTCGTCCTGATCGACGCGCACCAGACCACGGTCGCGCTCGCGGTCGTAGATCGCGTCGAAGATCACCGACCAGCGGTATTTGTCCGTGGACTCGAAGCGGCTCTCCGTGCCGACGATCAGGCCGCGCGAGTTGAGGTCGGCGTGCGTGCGCGTGCTGCCCTTGGGGATCGGCAAGTTGAGCTTGCCGCCGAAGAGTTGGTTGAGCAGCCAGTGGAAGCCCTTGACGATCGGACCGATGTCGGTCGTGAAGTTCGCGGAGATGAACGTGCCGAGCTTGGAGTCCTGGCCGAAGGAAGGCAGTGCGATCGAACCCACGGAGAGCGAGTTGGGATCCCACTTGTTCTTGTCGTCCTGTCGGCCCGCGATGCGCGGCAGCGGCAACGCCACCGGGCCGAAGAAGTCGATCGCGTTGCCATCGAGCGCGACTTCGTAACCGTCGAGCTCCTGGGTCACGACCTCGACGCCGGTCTTGGGGTCGACCTTGCGCTTCTCGACGTAGTAGGGCGTGCGCGAGAAGCGGCCGACCTTGATCACGTAGTGCGGCACGTCGTGCGAGCACGTGGTCGCGACCGCGTTGCGTGTCTCCATCTCGCCGTCGAGCGAGCTGCGCAGCCAATCCGCTTGCAGCTTGAGCTGGTAGCGCCGACCGCCCACGGGCATGTCGAGGTCGAGGATCGCGTCGACGATCCAACCGTGGCCTTCGACCAGGTCCATGTAGATGCCGCCGGCGCGGACCTGCGTCTCACCCGACAGGCGCTGTTCGACATCTCCGTCGAGGTAGATCTCGTGCAGCCAGTTCTTCACCAGCCCCATGTCGACGCGGCCGAAGAAACGCGTCGTGCGCTTGCTGTTCGCAGCGTCCGGGTCCGGCGCGAGCGTCGTGCGCTTGAGCCCCAACGCGCGCCACTGCGCCGCGTCGACCCAGGCGAGCGCCCACGCCGCGCGCACCTCGGCTTCGCCGGAGCGCCACACCGGCGCGCGGAAGATCTGGATCGTCTCGTCGCCAGCCGGAAGCGGCTCCAGCGCGTCGTACTCGAGCGTCCAGCTGTCGCGCAGGTCCTGCGCGAGCGGACGCACGACCGCCTTCTCGGAGCGCAGGTAACCGGTGTCGAGATCGAGCTCCATGCGCTGCGAGGACCACACCGTCTCGCCGCGCTCGAGTTGCGCAGGGTTTTGCGCGCCGAAGCCGAACAGCGAGAGCGAGTGGCGCACGCGCGAGAGCTCCATGCGCTCGCCGCGCGCCGCGCCCATCGCGCCCATGCGCAACTGGAAGCCGCCCCAGGCGAGCAACTCGTCGAAGCGCTCCTCGGCCGTCGCATTCTCGTTCGCATCGAAACGCACGAGCGCCGCTTCGCAGTCGACGTCCCAGTCCTCCAGACGTTCGGTCTTGCCGCCGAGGTACACCGCGTCGCTGAGCAGCAGCGAGCGAGCGTCGCAGTCGAGCGCGCCCGCGATCACGCGCACCTTGCGCGCCTCGGGCGGCGCCTTGCTCCCGCCGAACGCCAACGCGATTCCGTCGATGTCGCCCTCGACGCTGAGCGCGGTCAACCGCTCCGGCGAGAAGTCGACCTGCGTGGCGAGCAAGTCCACGGAGCTGTCGCCGCGCGGGAGCATTCCGCGCAGGCGCACCTTTTGGCCGGCGAGCCCGGTCAAACGTGCTGTGCGGTCGCCGCGCAGCTCGAGCTTCTCGCCCAGGCCGCGCATGTCCATCTCGCCGTGGTAGTCGAAGCTCACGTCGCCCGTCACGAGCGAGAGGTCCGGCGTGAAGCGCACGCGGCCATCGGCGTCCGCCAGGGAGCTCGCCTCGCCGTGGAAACGCTCTCCGGCGAGCGCGATCTCCTCTTCGCCGCGCCGCATCGTGACGATCACGCCGCCGCCCGCGTCGAGCTCGAACTCGGGCTGCTCCGCGCGTCGCAGCTTGGCGTCGCGTCGTTCGATCGCGACCCACGGCGCACGCAGCTCGTAGCCGAGTCCTTCGAGCTCGACGGCGCCGCGCACTCCGCCGCGCGCGTGCACGAGTTCGCCCTGAGCCTCGATGAACGGCGCTTCGAACACGCCCCACACGCTCTGTCCGTCGAGCGCCTCGAGCCGCGCAGGCGCTTCGAGCGTGCCGGACAGCTCACCGCGATCGATGGCCCACGCTTCGAGCCGCTCGCCGCGACCGCGCCCCTTGGGGCCGGCGAATTCGACGTTGCCCTCGGCGAGGAAGCTGAGCTGCTCGGGATCGAACTCGCGCACTTCGTCGGCGCGCGCGACGTAGCGCACCACGCCGGCGCGGCGTTGTTCGATGCGCGCGCGCGACGCGTTGCGCAGGAACACGCCGGTGCGGGTGCTGTCGACGGCGAGGCCGCCCTCGGCGCGCAGCTCGACCTCGTCGCCGTCGTCGACCCGTCCGCTTAGCGACGCGGCTTGCGGCGCAGCGATGCGCAGCGCCTCGCGGCCCGTGCCGTCGAGGAACGACTCGACTTCGAGCTGTTCGCTGCGCACAGTCCAGCCCTCGTGAACGCCGCGCGCGTCGCCGATCACGGCCACGCGCTCGATCTCGCCCTTGGGCGAGAGCTTGCCTTCGATGCGCGTCTGGCACGCGAGCTCGCTGCCCAGCGCCGGCAGCGTGAGCTTCGCCGGACCGTTGAATTCAAAGCGCGGCTCGGCGCCGAAGAACACTTCGAGCGGTCCGGCGCCTTCGCCGTGGACCGTCAGTCGATCGCCTTCGACGAGCAGCTCGGACGGCACGTTGGACAGCGCGCGCTCCACGAGCGCGATGTCGAGCGTCGGCCGACCGTCGAACGCCGCGCGCAAGGCTTCACCGCGCTCGTCGAAGTCGATCACGAGGCGGTCGCTGCGAAACACGCCGCCGGCGCGCGTCGTGAGGCGCACTTCGCCCGTGGCCTGGGCCTGCACGGGAAAGAAGCGCTCGCCTTCGCGGTCTAGACGTCCCACGAGCGTGAGCGAGCGCGCGTCGATCTCGAGCGGCTGCGCGCCTTCGAGCGTCAGTTTGGCGCCTTCGAGCACTTCGATCGAAGTCGCCTGCGGTCCGAGCAGATCGACAAGATCCGGACGTGCACGTGCAGTCAACGCGCCGCGGCCGACGAGCAACGCCTGGCCGCCGCGCTCGAACTCGATGCGCGCGCGCGGTTCGCGCTGCAGCACGAGCTCCTGGAGCTTGCCGTCCAAACGCAGCCCGTGTCCGCTCGCCGCAAAGCCCGCTGCGGTGACTGCGACCATCTGATCGCTCTGCGCGCGTTCGTTCGCGAGATCGAGCTCGAGCTCGGGCGTCTCCAGGCGCAACGGCGAGAAGCGCGACGCCGAGTAGTAGGTCACCTGCGTGTCGCGCATCGGGATCGGCGTGGAGGCGTCGAGTTCGCCGATGCGCAGCAGCTTCACGCGCGCGAAGCCGACCTTGCCCTCGACGTCGAGCTTGCGCGTCGCGCTGTCGTAGCGCTCGAACTCGACGTCCTGCAGATCCACCAGCCCGCCGTCGACCGTGCGCGAGTCGCGCGCCTTGACGTGCAGCCACAGCGGCTGGTCGGGCAGCTCGAGATCCTTCGCAAAGACCTCGAACGGCCCGGAGAACGCGATCTGTCCGCTCTTGTTCTTGCTGGTCTCGACCTCGGTCAACACGCCGCGCTGGTCGGGCGCCGGCGCGAGCGGCGCCGGTGTTTCGCCGCCTTGGGTCAGCGGCTCGAGCGGTCGTTCGCGGCTGTTGTCGAGCAGCCACAGCACGAGTCCGCCCACGAGCAGCAGTGCGAGGAACAGCGCGACGCGCTTCATCGCAGCCGTCCGCTCCGCGCCGAATCGAACGCGCGGCTAGCCACGGTGCGCGCCGATCCGCGCGTCCAGCTTGCCTTGCGCGCGCAGCAGCATCTCGAGCGCTTCACGCACGGCGCCGTGGCCGCCGCGGGCTTGTGTGACGTAGTCAGCGCGCTCGCGCACCAGCGCGTGCGCGTCGGCGGGCGCGAAGAACACGCCCGCGACGGCGCGCAGCGCGAGGTCCGGCCAGTCGTCGCCCATGGCCAGCGTCTCGTGCGGCGCGACGCCGTGGCGCGCGAGCACGTCGCGCAACACGCTCGCCTTGTCCTTGACGCGCAGGTGCACCTCGCGCACGCCGAGGATCCGCGCGCGCTCTTCCATCGCCGGCGAACCCCGCCCGCTGATCCAGGCCATCGACAGACCGCTGCCGAGCGCTTCGACGATGCCCAGCCCGTCGCGCACGTCGAAGCGCAACTGCTCGCCCGCGGGCGACACGAAGATGCCGCCGTCGGTCAAGGTGCCATCGACGTCCAGTGCGATCAGGCGCACCGGCGCCAGGGCCGTCGCCAGTCGCGGATCGAGCCCGCGCTCCTGCATCGTGCAGAGGTTAGCGAAGCGCGAGGCGAGGCCCCACACTTCGCAGCGACGCTGCGAGCCGTGCACTGCGAGCGCCGCCGTTCGTGCGTTCGCGCAGGAGCGGCCGCAACCCGGTCAGCGCGCTCGACCGGCCGCGCTCACAGGCGCGTGTCGAGGATGTCCTGCACGTCGAGCAGGCCGACGGGGCGGCGCTCGGCGTCGAGCACCGGGATTTGGTCGACGCGGTGTGCGCGCAGCACGCGTTCGGCCTCCTCGAGCAGCTGTTCGGCGAGCACGAACTTGGGGTTCGCGGTCATGTAGCGCTCGATCGGCGCCTCGCGGTCGACGCCGCCGAGCTGCTCGACCAGCCGGCGCAGGTCGCCGTCGGTGAAGATCCCGACCAAGAGCCCCTGCTCGTCGACGACGAGCGTCGCGCCCGGCTTGCCGGGTGTGTGGCCCATCGCACGCAGCGCGGCCGAAAGCGGCTCGGCGCGGCGCACGAGGGGCAGCTCGACGTTGCGGCGCATGACCTCGCCGACACGCAGCAGCTTGCGGCCCAGCGAGCCCGCCGGGTGGTAGAGCGCGAAGTCGGCGCGTTGGAAGTTGCGCTCGGAGAGCAGGACCATCGCCAGCGCGTCGCCCATGGCCAGCAGCGCCGAGGTGCTGGCGGTGGGGGCGAGGCCCAGGGGGCAGGCCTCGTCGACCTTGCCGATGTCGAGCACGCAGTCCGCGAGGCGCGCCAGGGTGGACAGGCCGTCGCCGGTCATCACGATCACCTTCGCGCCGATCTTGCGCGCCACGGGGATCACGAGCTTGACCTCGCTCGTCTCGCCGGAGTTCGAGAGCGCCAGCAGTACGTCGCCGGCGCGGATGCGGCCCAGATCGCCGTGCAGCGCCTCGGCCGGGTGCAGGTAGAGCGAATCCGTGCCTGTCGAGGCCAGGGTCGCCGACACCTTCTGGCCGATCAGGCCGGCCTTGCCCATGCCGGTGACGACCACCTTGCCTTGGCAGGCGAGGAGCAGGTCCAGGGCCTGGCTGAAGCGCGCGTCCAGCGCCCGCTCGAGCCCGGCGATCGTCCGCGCTTCGACCTGGATCACCTCTCGGGCGCGTGCGAGGCGTTGTTCGAGCTTCTGGCTGGAGCTGGTTTGGGTCATGGGCTGCGCCGCGATGGTACGGCGCCCGCTGCGCCGCCGAACCGCCGTCGACGTTACGCTACCCCGCTCACGTGATGCGTTTCGACTCGATTCTGAAGCGGGCGGCGGCCGGCCTGCGCGCGTGGTTTGCGCCGCGCGCGACCACCTTCCTCGGCGCCGCGGCGTTCTGCGCCGTCGTCCCGGCCGTCGAGCTCAGCGAGGACTCGTTCCGCTACATCCAGATCGCGTTCACCGTCGTGTTCGTGATCCTGTCGCTGAGCGTCCACGAAGCGGCGCACGCCTGGACCGCGTGGAAGTGCGGCGATTCCACGGCCAAGGACCTCGGCCGCGTCACGCTCAACCCGCTGCCGAGCATCGACCCGATCATGACGATCGTGATGCCGCTGATGCTCGCCTCCATGGGGCTGCCGGCCTTCGGCGGCGCCAAACCCGTGCCGGTGAACTACCACCGCCTGCGCCACCCGCTGCGCGACATGATGATCGTCGCCATCGCGGGCCCGCTCTCGAACATCGCGCTGGGCATCGTGTTCATGCTGGCCTGGAAGTCCGCGGTCTACAGCGGCGCCTACGGCAAGGGGACGCTGCTGGTCAACGTGATCGAGTACTCGATGCTTGCCAACCTCGTGCTGGCGGCCTTCAACATGCTGCCGATCCCGCCGCTCGACGGCTCGCGCGTGATGGCTTGGTTGCTCCCGAGCGCGCTGCGCGAACCGTACGTGCAGCTCGAGCGCTTCGGCATGCTGCTCGTGCTCGGCGTGTGGTACCTCGTGCCGGGCGTGAAGAACGGCGTGTACATGGGCGTGAACCAGCTTCAGGACTGGCTCAACTGGGTGACCGGAGGTCGGTGGTGATCCGCGACTACACCGTCAAGCTCGAGCAGACCTTCCAAGGCCCGATGGACCTGCTGCTGCACCTGGTGCGCGAGCAGGAGGTCGACATCCACGAGGTCGACATCCACCGCGTGATCGACGGGTATCTGGCGCACATCAAGGCGCTGCGCGAGATCGACATTGAGCTCGCCGCGGAGTTCTTGGTGATGGCCGCCACGCTCATGGCGATCAAGTCGCGCTCGCTGCTGCCGACCGAACACGTCGACCTCGCCGAGGAGCTCGACCCGCGCGACGAGCTGATCCAGCGCCTGATCGAGTACCGGCGCTTCAAGCAGGCCTCCAAGGACCTGCAGGATCGCTTCGACGCGCGCGCCAAGATCCAGCCGCGCACGTTCCACGCCACGCCGGACGCCGGCGACGGGCTCGACCTGACCGAGCTTTCGAGCTGGGACCTGCTCAGCGCCTTCTCGCGCCTGATGCGCGAGACGCTCTCGAACAAGCAGATGGTCATCACCAAGGATGACCGGCCGCTGCGCTACTACGTCGACCGCCTGGTGCACACGATCCAGGCGCGCCGGCGCATGTCGTTGCGCGAGATCGTCGAGCAGGCGACCGAGGGCGAGAGCGTCGACAAGCGCGTGATGATCGGCACGTTCTGCGCGCTGCTCGAACTGGTGAAGATCGGCGTGTGCACGGCGCGCCAGGGCTCCGCCAGCGACGACATCGACATCGTGCTGCGCGACGAGGTCGGCAGCGACCTCGAGAGCATCGTGCGCCTCACCGAGTTCGACGACGAGAAGGCCGCGGATGAAGCTGCGTTGGCGCAGGACGCGCCCAACCCCGCGCCGGCACCGGCCAAGCCCAGCACGTTCGCCAGCTCGGTGTTCGACGACATCCCCGAGGACGAGCCGCCCGCGGCGGAGCTCGAAGTCGCGCTTCCCGAGCCGCTGCCGCCTCCCCAGGCCCCCGACTACGACCTCACGCGCACGCCGCCGGACGCCTGAGCGCGTCGCCGGCGCGCTCTTGGGGTGGACGATTGAGGCGCCGCGACCCATATTCACGACCCTTCCACGTCGTTCGTGCATCCAAACGAGCGACTCACCAGCCTTCCACACCACACCGCCGCACCCGCCGCCCTCCGCCGCCATGAGCAAAGCCGCCGACGTCACCGACAGTCTTTGGGAAACCTCCGTCCTGCAGAGCGAACTGCCCGTCCTGGTCGATTTCTGGGCGCAGTGGTGCGGACCGTGCAAGGCCATGTCGCCCTACGTCGACAAGCTCGCCGACGAGACCGCCGGCAAGCTGAAGGTGGTCAAGCTCGACACCGAGAACAACCCGGAAGTGCCCGCGCGCTACGGCATCACCGCGATTCCGACCTTCTTGATCATCAAGAAGGGCGAAGTCGTGCATCAGATCGTGGGCAGCAAGGCCTACGACAAGTTCAAGAGCGAAGTCCTCGCGAAGATCTGAGCGCGCTGCTGCGCGCACGGCGCTGACGGTTGAAGACGGTCTTCCTCGGTTCGCCGCCCTTTGCGTTGCCGGTGTTTCGAGCGCTCGCGCGCTCGCGGCACCGGCCGCTCGCTTTGGTGACGGCGCCGGACAAACCACGGGGCCGCGGTCGCGAAGTGGAGCCGACCGAGCTCGTGCTCGCAGCGCGTGAGCTCGACATCGAACAGATCCAACCTGCGGATCCGCACGCGGACGAAGTGCTCGCCAAACTGCGCGAGCTGGCGCCCGACGTGCTGGTCGTCGCCAGCTACGGCGTAATCCTCAAGCCCGCGCTGATCGATTTCGCGCCGCACGGCTCGCTCAACGTGCACGCTTCGCTGTTGCCGCGTTGGCGCGGAGCGTCTCCGATCCAAGCTGCGATCGCCGCGGGCGACGAACGCACCGGCGTTTCAATCCAACGCATCGTGCGCGCGCTCGACGAGGGCGACGTGCTGCTCTCCAGGGAGCGCGCGATCGGTGCGGAAGAGACCTCAGGCGAGTTGCTCGCCGCGTTGGCGGAGCTCGGTGGCGCGGCGATCGTCGAGGCGCTCGATCTGCTCGAGAACGGCGCCGCGCGCTTCACGCCGCAGGACGCGAGCCGCGCGACCTACGCGCGCAAGCTGAAGAAGGAACGCGGCGCGCTCGACTGGACGCGCCCCGCCAGCGAGCTCGTTCGGCACGTGCGCGCCATGAATCCCTGGCCGGGCGCACGCGCGCTCGACCCCAAGGGCCGTGACCTGACCGTGCTGCGCGCGCGCGAGGTCGCGGCGCGCGGCGAGCCCGGCGCCGTGCTCGAGGCGAGCGAGCGTTTCGTCGTCGCCTGCGGCGAAAACGCGCTCGAACTCGTGCAACTCACTCCGGCCGGAAAACGCCCGATGTCGGGCGCCGACTACCTGCGCGGCGCCCGCGTGGGCGCCGGCGAACGCCTGACCACGCCGCCGCCGGCGACCCACGGATAGCTCGATGCTGCGTTACGTCGCCTGGAGAATTCTGCGCTCGGGTTCGAACACTCCGCTGCGCGATGTGGACCGCGTGATCGCGGCGCGCGAGATCGACGAGCGCGACGGCGCGCTGCTGCGCAAGCTGATCGGCGTCGAAGTGCGCCGCCGCGCAACCTTGCGCGCCATCGTGCGGCACGTCACGCAAGGGCGCGCGAACGCGGACCTCGCGGCGCACCTGCACGTCGCGTTCGCGCAGATCTTCTTTCTCGATCGCATCCCCGATCACGCCATCCGCGCGGAGGCGCTCGACGCCGTGCGGCGCACGCTCGGGCCGTCGAAGGTGCGCAGCGCACAGCAGGCCATCGCGGCAGCGACCGAACTGCGCCAGCCGGGCCGCGTCGACGATCCGCGCCGCGACTTGGAGCAGCGCAACCTGCATCTGAAGGAGCCGGTGTTCCACGACCCCGCCGTGCATCCGTTGCTGTGGGCCGAGGAAGCGCTCTCGATGCCCGCGCCGCTGCTCAAGCGTTGGAGCGCGCGCTACGGCGACGAACAGGGAATCGCGTTGGCGCGCAAGGCGCTCGACGAGGCGCCGCTCTCGATCCGCGTGGTGCGCGGCTCGCGCGCGGAACTCGCCGCGGAACTCGCGGCGCTCGGCGTGAGCACGCGCGAAGGCAAACACGACGCCATGTTGCTCGCGAGCGGCGATCAGGCGAGCGCTGTCGCCGCCAGCGAGGCCTTCACGACGGGCCGTATCACGATCCAGGGCGAGAGCGCGCTGCGCGCGGCGGAAGCCGTGCAGGCGCGCGAAGGCGAGGAGATCCTCGACCTGTGCGCGGCGCCCGGCGGCAAAACGGCGGCCCTGGCGCAGTCGGGCGCGCGCGTGACGGCCTGCGACGTGAGCGCCGACAAACTCGCGCGCGTGGCGAGCACACTCGAGCGTTTGCAGCTGCGCGAAGGCGTGGAACTGCTCGAAACGAGCGCGGGCGAAGCGCTCGGCGAGCGCACGTTCGACGCGGTGCTCGTCGACGCACCCTGCACGAACACCGGCGTGCTCGCCCAGCGACCGGAAGCGCGTTGGCGCTTCGGGCCGGCGAGCAAGGCGGAACTCACTGCGATCCAGGCGCGCTTGTTCGAGCGCGCGGCGCAGCTCGTTCGACCCGGCGGTCGCCTGGTGTGGTCGACCTGCGCGCTCGAACCCGACGAGAACCGTCGCGCGGTCGACACGTTCCTGGCGCAGCACGGCGAGTTCCAGCTCGAGCTCGACGCCGAAGCGTTGCCCGACCTCGAGACCACGCAGAGCGCCGGCGCCGGCCCGATCGACGGCGGCTACTTCGCGCGGCTGCGCCGCACGCGCTGAACTTCGGCGCGCCATCGCGGCTGGCCCGCAACCGCTCGCGCGGCGCGGATAGAATTGGCCCTCCCCGCGCTCGCCGCCCTGCTCCCACCATGCCCCGACCCAACGAACGCAACGAACGCACCAACGACCGCCGCGCCCCGGCTCCCAAAGCGAGCCTCGGCATGTACATCCCGATCCTGCTCGGTGCAGTGATCGTGTGCGGCGTCGGTCTGGCGATGATGACGAGCGGCCCGAAGAAGGCCGAGCAGCCGGTCGCGAGCACGGCGCCGGCCCGCGATCCCTTCGCGGACCTGCCGCCGGAGAAGCCGCCGGAGCGCGGCGCCAGCGGCGGCTCGAAGTACACCTTCATCGCCAAGGCGCCGGAGGGTCTCGAGGAGAACGCGAACTGGAAGAAGGCGCTCGTGCTGGCCAAAGAGGGCGAGGAGATCTTCCAGCTTGCGGCGCAGGCGCACGCAGCGAGTGATCGCACGACGCTCAACGACAAGGGCAAACAAGCGCGCGACAAGTTCGTCAGCGCGGTGGAACTGACCGCCGAGTGGGAGGAAGAGTTGCTCGCCAAGTACGGCGACGGCAACGCCTCCGTGCGCGCGATCATGAAGCAGCGTTCGAAGTGGATCGAGCGCATGACGTGGCTCCACAAGACCATCTCGATCTGATGCCGCCGCGGCGCGCGCTCGTCACGGGCGCCTCGTCGGGCATCGGCGAGGCGACGGCGCGGCGCCTGGCGGAAGACGGCTACCGCGTCGCGCTGCTCGCGCGGCGCGCGGACGAACTCGAGCGCGTGCGCGCCTCGCTGGCGCGACCCGACGAGCACCTCGCGCTGGTCTGCGACCTGCGCGACGACGGCGAGCTCGCGCGCGCGCTCGAGCGTGTGCGCGAGCGCTTCGGCGCGCTCGAACTCGTCGTGCAGAACGCCGGCCAGGGATACCTCGCACGCGTCGAAGAAACCGAGCCCCACGAAGTGCGCGCGTTGCTCGAGCTCAACGTCGCGGCCGTGGTCTCGCTCGCGCGCCTCGCGCTCCCACTGCTGCGCGCCGGCGACGCGCCCACGATGGTGCTCGTGTCGTCGATCGTCGGCCGGCGCGGAATTCCCGGTCAGGCGGTTTACGCGGCGAGCAAAGCGGCGCTCAACTCGCTCGGTGAAGCGCTGCGCGTGGAGTGGGCTGCCGACGGCATCGCGGTGAGCATCCTCGACGTGGGGCTCACCCGCACGCCGTTCTTCCAGCACCAACCCAACCCGCGCAAGCTCTCCGGCCCGAACCTCGCCGGCGCCGACGATCCGGCGCGTGTGGCGGCGGCGATTGCGGAGTTGGCGCGCGCGCCACGGCCCGAGCTGTGGCTTTCGAGCAAGTGGCGTTTGCTTGCCATCGCGAACGTGCTCGCGCCCCGCCTCGCGGACCGATTGCTTGTGCGCAAGCTGGGCGGCGGCTGGCGCGCGCCCACGCGCTGAGCGCGAGCGTCACTCGGAGTCGGACAGCGAAGCGAGCGCTTCGTTCGGCGTGAGCCTGCCCGTCGCCACGCCGATCAGCGCCTTCACCGAGCGGTTCGCACTGTCGAGGCAGCCGTCGAACACGCCTTCGAACAACTCGGCGTCGAGCTGACCCGACGGGTAGGCGAGCAAGTAGCGGTAGCGGACGCGCCGTTCGTCGGGATCGAACTCGACGTTGCCCAGCAGCATCGCGACGTTCAGCAGGTTGCAGGTTTCGAGCACGACCCCGCGCCGCTCGTCGGGCACTTCGAAGTCCGGGTGCACGAACACCGAGAGCGACGCGTCCGTGTCCTTGTCGAGCACGATGCGCACGAGCAGATCCGCCGAATCCGAACCGAACTGCATGGCGCACTCGCGCTCGTCGTCGGAGTACTCCGCGACGATCTCGTTGCGCTGCACCCAGCGCCGCACGACGCTCATGCCGTCGCTCAGGCCGCGCAGAAAGTCCGAATCCGAGAATCCATCCATGGTGAGGCTCGCGTCGAGGTCTGCCGGCCGCACCTGCGCGCCCGGCGGCGCAGTGTGGCGAAAGCCTCAGCGCTTGGCGAGCCGCCAGACGATCGGAGCTTCGACGCTCGAGGCGACGGCCGTGTCGCCGCGGCGCGCGGGGACGAAGCTCCAACTCGCGACTGCGTCGAGCGCGGCGCGGTCGAGCACCTCGTGACCCGAGGACACGAGCACGCGCGCGTTCGCGACGCGCCCTTCGGCGTCGATCGTCAGCTGGAGGAGCGTCGTGCCTTCCCAGCCACGCGCTCGGGCGAGCTTGGGGTACTCGGGGCGTTCGTTGAGCTCGCTGCGCGGCGCGGCGGCGACGAAACGCGGCGCCGGCGCGGGCGTCGGCGTGGCGAGAGGTGCGGGCGGAGCGTCGATCGCAACCGGTCCCGTGCTCGCGGCCGCGGCGCGCTCGGCGCGGGCGAGCGAAGCGAAACGCGCGGGGATGCGCAACGCACGCAGGTCGAGCGGCTCGAGCGTCGGCTTCTGCGGCGCCTTGAGTTCGGCCTCGGGCGCCGGCGGCATGTCGGCTTCGACGAGCGACGCTTCTTCGGCAGTTTCGAACGGCTCGAGCGGCTCGGCGGCCGATGCGTCGCTCCACTCGGCCGGCTCGAACACGTCCGCGCGTTCGTGCCACTCGAGCGCAGCGACCAGCGGCGCCTGCGAAGCATGCGGCGCAGCCGGAGAGGCGAGGCTCCACGCTGCGTAGGCGCTGATCGCCAGCGCGTGCGCGCCGAGCGACACGACCAGCCAGCGCGGCGCACGCCACGTCCGCGTCGGACGCGCGAGGCGCAGTGCTAGCGCGCGGCGGCGCAGGTCGAGCGGAAGCGGCTGCATGTTCAGAAGCTCGCGCGCAGCGAAAGGCGCGCTTGCAGCGGCTCGGCGGGGTGGAAGTGCACGTCGTCGACCGGCGCCGCTTCGCCGGCGAGTTGTGAGGCGTAGAAGTACTCGATGTCGCGCGCGTCTTCGTCGAACAGGTTGAACACGTCGAGGGACAGCGTGACGTGCTCGTTCAGGCGCTGGCCGAGCTGCAGGTAAACGAGCGTGGAATCCTGCGAGCGCACGCTGTCGTCCTCGATCAGCGGCCGAGGTCCGAAGTGGCGCACGCGCACGCCGCCGAAGAAGCCCGACGGATCTGCGTAGGTCAGACCTACGGCGACGACAGTTTCGACCGCGCCCGGAATGAAATCGCCGGCCGGATCGTCGTCGCGAAAGCGCGCGTGCGACCACGACACGTCGAGATCCGCCGTCCACGTGTTGTCCAGGCGCAGGAAGTTCGCGAACTCGACGCCGTAGCGCCGGCTCGGCCGCGAGGGCTCGGTCGTGCCCGCGTCGCCGATGAACAGGATCTCGTTGTCGCTGTTGAGCCACCACAGCGAGATCGTCGACTGCTGGCCGTCCGCGAAGCTCGCGCGCGCGCCGAGCTCGGCGCCCACGGTGCGCACCAGCGGATCCACCGGAGTCGCGTCGCCAGCCGCAGGCGTCGCGGGGTTGTCGGTGGTGAGCACGCCGCGCGCGTCATTCGAATGGAAACCCGTGCCCGCGTTGACGTACAGCTCGCCGTTCGACCACGGCGCCCACGCTGTGCCGAACTTCAGCGAGAGGATCGAGTCCTGCTTGTCGCCGCCGTTCGCGGGGTTGTCGCTCGCGACGTCGAAGTCGTACAGATCGCCGCGCAGGCCCAGGCTCGTGCGCCACGCGTCGTTCCAGCGCACTTCGCTCTGCCACCAGGCGGCGGCCGAGGTCTGCTGGATGTCGTCCGCGCGGGTCGTCGAGAGCAACTGCCGCGCGCGCGTGCGGGCGAGGGAGTTGTCGATGCTGTCGGAGCGCGCCTGCACGCCCACGCTGTGTTCGACGGGCAGCGTCGCGAGGTCGCTCTGCCAGCTGTGGCGCACGTCGAGGTAGCCCGTGGTGCGCGTGTCGGTCTGCTGGAACTGGTCCCCGTTGACCGGATCGTCGAGGAAGTAGGTGAAGTTCGACCACAGATCGAGGTCGGTGCGCGCGAGCGTGAAGCGCGCCGAGGAGCGTGAGCTCGCCGTGCTCGAGCGCCACGCGCCGCTGAAGGCGAGCCGTTCGCTCTGACCGCCGTCCGTCGGATCGACCGCATCGAAACGCCCGAGCGCGCCGCTCTGCACGGCCCGCAGCGGAATCTGGTCGGTCGCGTTCCAGTCCGACTCCATGCCGCTCAAGGTGAAGCTCAGCGCGTCGTCGCCGCTGCCGCGTGTCCACTTGACGAGACCGTTGAAGCGCTCGTTGTCGTTCCCGACGCGCCAGGGGCCGTCGTAGTACTGCGACTCCGCCGCGAACACGAGGTCCCCGCCGCCCAGGCGGAGCGAATCGGCGACGACGGCGCGCATGAAGTCGTAGCCGCCGATCGTCACGCCGGCCACACCCCGCTCGAGCCGCTCGACGTACTCGATTTCGACGGCGCCGGCCGACGCGAAGTCGCCCAGGTCGGCGAAGTAGGGGCCCTTGCGGTAGCCGACGGACTTCACGAGCTCTGGGATCAGGAAGTTGAGGTCCGTGTAGCCCTGGCCGTGCCCGTGCGAGGGCAGGTTGATGGGCGCGCCGTCGACGAAGGTCGCCAGGTCCGTGCCGTGGTCGAGGTTGAAGCCGCGCAGGAAGAACTGGTTGGCTTTGCCCGCGCCGCTGTGCTGCGTGACGATCACACCCGGCACGGCTTCGAGCACTTCGCCGCCGCGCAGCAGCGGCCGCCGCGCGAGCTCTTCCGCGCCGATCAGGCCCGTGGACGCGGCCGGCGCGAACCCGATCAGGCTGTCGTCGCGGCCCTCGACGACGGTCGCCTCCAGGCGCACGGCCGGTTCTGGCGGGGCCGGTTCGGGCGTGGCCTGCAGCGGGAGCATGTCACGCTCGCTTACGCGCCCGGATCCGCGGCTGGATTGCTCGCCGTGCTTAGACTCCTCGCCCCGTGTTCCGCCTCGCCTACAACACCAACGGACTGGCGCACCACCGGCTGCTCGACGCGCTGCGCCTGCTCGCCGACCTCGGCTACGAGGGCGTCGCGATCACGCCGGATGTCGGGCAGCTCGACCCGCTGCAGCTCGACCGCGGCCTGGTCGATGACACCCGTCGCTGGGCGGAGGAGCTGGGGTTGGAGCTCGCCATCGAAACCGGCGCGCGCTTCGTGCTCGACCCGCGCCGCAAGCACTTCCCGACCCTGCTCGAGCACGCGCCCGCCGACCGCGAGCGCCGCGTGAGCATGCTGAAGGCCTGCGTCGACCTCGCGGCCGACCTGGGCGCGCCGATCTGCTCGATCTGGTCCGGCGCGGCGCCGGGCGCGGTTGTGGGGGACCGGCGCGACGGTCCGCGCGCGCCCGACGAGCTGTGGCAGCGCCTGTGCGACGGCCTGCGCCCGGTGCTCGAGCGCGCCCACGAGCGCGGCGTCACGCTGGCCTTCGAACCCGAGCCGGGCATGTTCGTCGAGCGGCCGGCGGGGTACCTCGAGCTGCTCGAGCGGCTGGGGCGCGACGGCGACGAGCTGGGCCTGACGCTCGACGTCGGGCACCTGCTCGTGACCGGCGACTTGCCCGTGCCCGACCAGATCCGCGCGCTGCGGCCGCGCCTGGTGCACGTGCACCTCGACGACATCCGCGCCGGCGTGCACGAGCACATGATGTTCGGCCTGGGCGACCTGGACCTGCGCGGGACGCTGGCGGCGCTGGTCGAGACGGGCTTCGACGGGCTGGCGGCGGTCGAGCTCTCGCGCGACAGCCATCGCGGGGCCGCGGCGGCCGAGGAAGCGTTGGGCAAGCTGCGCGCGGCGCTCGGCGGCCGCTGAGGCGAGCGCGGCCCGGATTTCTGGCCGCGTGGCGCTCCTCGGCGTCCCAGCTGCGGCTCGCGGGCAGTTCAAGCGCGGGAATCGGCGGCGCCAGCGCGTTTCGAACGTCGCTACGCCTTGCGCCGGCCGACCGTTGCTTCTCAAAATGACTTCTCCGCGCGGGCCGCCACCCGCGCGGCGTTCTTCGGGTCCAGTTCCAACCGCTACGCCCGCCGCTGTGCGGGAATGGGAGTGCAACGATGCAACACCCTGAAGGGATGCGGATGTGTCCCACGCGGACGGACGGCGAGAGCTCCTTGATCGCGCACCAGATCACCGTTCCGCAGTGCCAGAAGCGCCAGCGCGAGCACTTCCACAAGTGCCCGACCTGCTCGCACTACAACCCGCGCGCGCTGGCCGCGCCGAGCCTGCTTCCGACCGGGGTCGAGCGCCCCGACCCGCCCAGCCGGCCGGCCTGAGCGGAGCACGGGACCAGGAAGCAATTTCCTATTTGGCGCCATCAGGCCGAGGGAAATCCGCCGCGCCCCTCAAGTCGGGGTAGGGTTCGGTGGTCCGAGTTGGGAGCTGCGCGCGGGGAGGTAGGCCCGCGCGCCTCGGGCCGCAACCCAAGCGCGACGCGCAAGCGCCGCGACGGCCCGGTGAACCTGCGAATCCACACTTTGGCGGCCATGTTCGCGCTCGGCGCGACGGCCAGCGCCCAGAACGCCTTCCGTCCGCTGCCCGAGCTGCCGACGCTGGCCGAGTGGCCCGGCCGCGGCCCGTCGGCGGCGCTCTCGCCCGCCGAAGCGCGCTTCGAGGAGCTCGAGGAGCAGGCCCAGGGTCCGCGCGAGCGCACCTTCGTCGAGGTCCGCGCGCTGGCCGACGTGGCGAGCGGCGCTAACTTCTCCGGCTCGCCGGGTTCGCTCGCTTCGCAGCGCGGCGGCTGGGTGGCGACGATTGGGACCGAACTCGACGGCGAGCGCCTGGCGGCGCTGTCGGTCAAGACCGAGGCATTCTTCTACAACCTGGGCGGCGCCAACGGGCTCGTGCCGGGCAACGACGAACCGTTCAACGACCTGTACCGCGCGACCTTCGCCGGCGTGGTGCGTTCCGCCGAGCGCGACGGGCCGGGCTGGTTCAGCGGCTTTCAGGTGTCGCTGAGCGGCGAGGACGAGGCCGACGCGGGCGACTCGATCGTCGTCGGCGGCGCCAGCGGCCTGCGCTACAGCGCGAGCGACACGTTGCAGGTCGAACTGGGCGTCGCGGCGCTCTCGCGCCTGGAGGACGACACCTGGATCTGGCCGTACCTGGGTTTCCGCTGGCGGCCGACCGAGCGTCTGGAGTTCTCGGCGCAGGGCACGCAGCTCGAAGCGCGCGTGCACCTCGACTCCGACTGGAGTGTGTTCGCTCGCGCCGAGTACGCCCTGCAGCAGTTCCGCCTCAACGACGACAACCCGCTGGCCGCGGGCGTGCTGCGCGACGAAGAGATCCGCGCCGGCCTGGGCGTGGACTACCGCGCCGAGAACGGCCTGGGCTTCCAACTGCTCGGCGGGCTCAACCTGTGGCGCGAGCTCTCGACGCTCGACCGCGACGGGGCTGACGTCAGCGAGCGCGAACTCGAAACGGCGCCTTTCGTGGCGCTGGCGCTGAACCTTTCGTTCTGAGTGGGTTGAGTTCGCGGGGGCCTTGAGTGCTCCGTTGGATCGCGGACGTCTCCGCCTGGCTCTCGGTGAGAGCGCGGGACGCGAAGGCTCGGATCGTTTCTCCGTGGCTTCGTGGCTCTTGTGTTCTTTCTGAACCAAGCAGAAGAAGCAGAAGAAACACAAGAGCCACGGAGGCACGGTGGTCGGAAGAGACAGCCCGATCGTTTCTGTTTCTGCTCGGATCGTTTCTCCGTGGCTCCGTGGCTCTTGTGTTCTTTCTGAACCAAGCAGAAGAAGCACAGGAGCCACGGAGGCACGGAGGTCGGAAAAAGAAGAGGAAGCGGCAGTTCCCCGTTCCGCGGCGCTTGTCCGCAAAAGCCCCTATGTCGCGCTTCGCCGCGCGCTTTGCCCCAGGGCGACTCGCAGCGCCCGGCCATCTCGCTGCACGGAAACCAGCGGGCCCGCGCGGTTGCCGGTAGTCTCGTCGAGGATGTCCAAGGACGTGCCCGAACTGCTTGCGGCGCTCGAGCGCGGCGAGCCCAAGGCGGCGGAGCAGCTTCTGCCGCTGGTGTACGCGGAGCTGCGCGCGCTCGCCGCGCGTCGCCTCGCTTCCGAACAAAGCGGCCAGACGTTGCAAGCGACCGCGCTCGTCCACGAGGCGTACCTGCGCCTGGCGAGCGGGCCCGACGGCGCCGCGCCGCGCTGGGACCACGCGGGGCACTTCTTCGCGGCCGCGGCGGAGTCGATCCGCCGCATCCTGATCGAGCGCGCGCGCGCCCGCTCGGCCGCCAAACGCGGCGGCGATCGGCTGCGGGTGACGCTCGACACGCAGGTGCACGCGCTCGAGGTCGACCAGGACCAGTTGCTCGACCTCGACGAGGCGCTTCAAGCGCTCGCGCTCGAGGATGCGCGCAAGGCGCGGCTCGTGGAGCTGCGCTACTTCGCCGGGCTCGAGCTCGACGCCTGCGCCAAGTTGCTCGGCATCTCGGCCGCCACGGCCGACCGCGACTGGGCCTTCGCGCGCGCCTGGCTGGCCGCGCGCCTCGCGCAGGAATCCAAGACCCGCGCGGCGCGGCGCGAGGCAGGAAAATCCGGAACGGCGTGAGGCTTGCCGTCGCGTTCCTGCGCATGGCCTCCCGTCCATCCTCCCGCTCCCGCACCCTCCGCTCCGCATGTCCTCCTCCAACCAACGCGTCGAAGAGCTGTTCCACTTCGCGCGCGGCCTCGCCGACACGGCGGCGCGCCAGGCCTACCTCGAACGCACGACCGCCGGAGAGCCCGAACTGCGCGCGCGGGTCGAAGAGTTGCTCGCGGCCGAGCGCCAGGCCGACGGCGCGTTCCTGCAGAGCCCCGCTGCAGCGCCCGCGCCGGTAGGGGAGCGCGCCGGCGACACGATCGGCCGCTATCGCCTGCTGCAGGAGATCGGCCAGGGCGGCATGGGCGTGGTGTGGATGGCCGAGCAGCGCGAGCCTGTCGTGCGCAAGGTCGCGCTCAAGATCGTCAAGCTCGGGCTCGACACGCGGGAGGTGGTCGTGCGTTTCGAGGCCGAGCGGCAAGCGCTCGCGCTGATGGACCACCCGCACATCGCCAGGGTGCTCGACGGCGGCGCGACGAACACGGGCCGGCCGTACTTCGTGATGGAGCTCGTCAAGGGCGTTCCGATTACCGACTACTGCGATCAAGCGCGTTTGGGGCTGCGCGAGCGGCTCGAGCTGTTCACCAAGGTGTGCGAGGCGATCCAGCACGCGCACCACAAGGGCGTGATCCACCGCGACATCAAGCCTTCGAACGTGCTCGTCACGCTCTACGACGGCGTCGCGATCCCCAAGGTGATCGACTTCGGCATCGCCAAGGCCACGAGCGCCGAGCTGACGAAGAAGACGCTGTTCACGCAGTACGCGCAGATTCTCGGCACGCCCGAGTACATGGCGCCCGAGCAGGCGGAGCTTTCGGGCCTCGACATCGACACCCGCGCGGACGTGTACTCGCTCGGCGTTCTCTTGTACGAGCTGCTCACCGGCGCCAAGCCGTTCGATCTGCGGACGGCGATGCAGGCGGGTTTCCAGGAGTTGCTGCGCACGATCCGAGAGGACGAACCCGTCAAGCCGTCGACGCGTGTCTCGACCGCCGGGCGCGACGCATCGCCGGTCGCCTTGCGGCGCGAGCTCAACGTCGAATCGTGGAGCGCGCGGCTGCGCGGCGATCTGGACTGGATCGTGCTGCGCGCGCTCGAGAAGGACCGCTCGCGCCGCTACGAAACGCCCAGCGGCTTTGCTGAGGACATCTCGCGTTACCTGCGTGACGAGCCCGTGCTCGCCGCGCCGCCGAGCGCGGCGTACCGCGTCACGAAGTTCGTGCGCCGCCGCAAGAAGATCGTCGCGCTCGCGTCACTGCTGCTCGTGACTTTGCTCGCTGGCCTAGCCGGTACGAGCTGGGGCTTTCTCGAGGCACGCAAGTCCGCCGAGGCCGAACGTGCGGCCAAGGAGCTCTCCGAAACACGTCGCGTGCAAGCCGAGCGCAACCTCGAGTACGCGCGCAAGGGCAACGAGATCCTCGGCAACGTGTTCGCGCGCCTCTCGCCGGAGAAGGTGTACGGGTCGCTGGGTGAGTTCCGCGACGATCTGCGCGACGGCGTGAAGGACGCGGCCGCGGCGCTCGAAGGTGCGTCGATCGGCGATCCGCTGGAGGTCGCGCGTCTGCAGCGCCAACTCGGGCTTTCGCTCTCCGCGCTCGGCGAGCACAAGCTCGCGCTCGCGCTGTTCCAGCGCGCCGAGGAGACGCTCCAGCGTGAGCTCGGACCGGACGCGACCGAAACGCTCTCGCTGCAGCAGAACGTGGCCTCCGCGCTGCTCAGCTCGGGAGACCTCAAGCTCGCGCTGCCTGCGCTCGAGGCGCACCTCGCCAACGCGCGCCGCGTGTTCGGCGACGACAAGCCACAGACCCTCGACGCGCTGTTCAGCCTCGGCGAAGGCCTGTTTCGCAGCAGCCGCTACGAGGATGCGGCCCGGATCTTCGGCGAAGCGCGTGGACCGCTCGAGCGCGAGCGTGGAGTCGACTCCATCGACACCATCAAGTGCATCGCGAACCTGGCGAACGCCGAGCGACAGCTCGACCACCTCGATCCGGCCATCGAGCTCTACGAGACGGCGCTCGAGCGGGCGCGCCGAGCGCTCGGGCCCGACCATTCCGACACGACGAGCATCGAGGACAGCCTCGCGGTCGCCTACCAGAAGAAGGGTGACCTGGCGCGTGCGGCGCCGCTGATGGAGCGCAATCTCAAAGCGCTGCGTGCGAGCCTCGGACAGAACGATCCCAAGACGATGGGCGTGATGAACAATCTCGCCGCCGCCTACTACGCGCTTCGCCGCTATCCGGAAGCCGAGGCCATGCTCGAGAGCGTGCTCACGGCGCACGAGAGCGCGCACGGGGAGGAACACCCCAACTCGCTGTCGGCGGCGAGCAACCTCGCGTCGGTCTACCTCGAGACCGGCAAGACAGCCAAGGCGATCGAGCTGCTCGAGAAGACGCTGCGCCTGCAACGCACCGCGCTGCCCGCGGGCCACATCCAGATCCAGACCACGCTCGGCAATCTCGGGACGGCGCTCTTCCGCGAGAAGCGCTTCAGCGAGTCGGTGCCGATCTTCGAGCAGGTCTATCGCGCGCACCTCGAACACTTCGGCGCGGAGCACCAGGTCACGCTGGCCACGGCCGCCAACCTCGCGACCAACTACTTCAGCGCCGGTCGCTACGCCGATTCGCTCCCGCACTATGTCGCCGCGCACAAGGCGTCGCAGCGACTGTCCAACCTGCGCGGCTACACCCAGGAGTACCTCGAGGTCTGCTTGCGGCTCGACAAGCGCGCCGAGGCCGAGCCGCTGTTCGCCGACGTGCTCGCTTTCGTGCGCGCCACCTATCCGGCGGACAGTGAGAAACTCGCCACGGCGCTCTCGCGCAACGGCCAGATGTGGCTCGAGTTCGGCGCCGCGGCGCAGGCCGAGCCGCTGCTCGCGGAGTCGTACGCCTATCGCGAGCGCGTTCACCCCGACAAGTGGTCGACCTTCGCCGCGCGCTCGTCGCTGGGGGGCGCCGTGCTCGCCCGCAGCGCCTTCGCGGAAGCGGAGCCGCACCTGATTGCGGGCGCGAGCGGGCTGCTCGAGCGCGAATCCTCGATCCCGGCGTCCGGACGGCCACGCATCGACGACGCCATCAAGCGCGTGGTCGAGCTCTACACACGCTGGAACGCGGCCGCGCCGTCCGCGGAACTCGCCGAGAAGCTCGCGCTCTGGCAAGCGCGTCAGAAGGCGCGCGTAAGCAAGTAGCGCGCGCGCACTCCGACGCGCTTGCGCCTCGCGACTTGCTGGAACGGGCCGCGGCCGACAAGCTTCGAGTCTGCGCCGCTTCGCGTTCGTCGACGCGTGCGCTCCTCCGGCCTCCATCACCCACGCTCAGGTCCCCAACATGCTCTCCTCCAAGTTGCTCATCAGCTCTGTGGCAGTTCTCGCGTTGCTCGGTTTCTCGAGCGCGGTGCTCGGCAGCGTGGCGCCGCAGAGCCCGAGCAAGCTCGGAACGTCGATGGAGGAGATCGGCGCCGCGGTGAAGAGCATCCAGGCGACGCTCAAGACGCCGGCGGAGATCAGCAAGGCCCTGCCAGAAGTGTGGAAGGCGCAGCGTGCGGTGCTCGACGCCAAGAGCGAGCTGCCGAAGCTGGTCACGGACCTGACCGATGAGAAGGCGAAGGCGAAGGCGGGCCTGGAGTACCGCACGCAGATGCAGGACCTGATGCGCGCGTTCCTCGACGTCGAAAGCGCCGTGCTCGCGGGCGACGCGAAGAAGGCCGAGAAGGCGCTGCGCGCGGCGGACAACTTGAAGTCCGGCGGCCACGGCAAGTTCCGGCCGCAATAGCCAAGGTGCGAGGCGACTGCGAAGTCGTTCGCAGTCTTCAGCTGCTCGTACGACGCGTACCGAGCGAACACCTCGGCGCGGTGTGCGTTGTCGGCGCTAAGCTGCCGCGGCGGAACACCTACGTCGGCCGTGCGCGCCGAATCACAAGCCCTACCATGCCCACGCTGCGCCTCATCGTTCTCTCGCTCGGTCTGTTCGTCACCGCCTGCTCCGGCCCGGGCGTGCACCCCCACGACCTTCTCGCTTGGCGCGCCCGCGAAACCAGCGTGCGGCCCGAGGCGCAACGCGGCATGGTCCACGTCGAGCTGAAGGAAGTGGAGCGTCTGCGCGCAGCGGATGAACTCGCGGCCGCGCGCAAGCTGGCGCTCACGCTCGCCAAAGAGCGGCCCTACGACGCCGAGGCGCAGCTCGCGGCTTCGCGCGCGGAGTCCGATCAGGTCTTCTTGCTCCCCGAAGACGACAAGAAGTCGCGCAACCTCGCTGCGGAGAGCGCACGCCAGTTCTCAGGCGCAGCTTGGCAGTCTGGTGGGCGTACCGCCGAGTTCGACGCGCAACTTGCGTGGACAATGGGCACGACGACGCACCTGCAGCCCATGGGCGATCGCGCCATGCACGCGCGGCAGACGTTGGAGGTCGCGGAGCGCGCGCTGGCCGCTGACGCCGAGAACGCCACGGCGCTCGCGACGGTCGCGGTGGTCAATCTCCGGCTCGAGACGTTGCCCTGGATCGCGAACCTGATGGCGTCCGGCCTTCCGGATTCGAGCTTGGCCAAGGCCGAGGAATGCGCACGCAAGGCGGTGAAGTCCGTGCCGTCGCGCGAAAACCGCCTGATTCTGGCCAAGGTGCTCGTCGCAGCAGATCGCAAGTCTGACGCGCGCGCGGAGCTCGAGACCGCGCTCGCGGCGAGCCCGGCGCACCCGCGCGACCACGCGCTCGAGCCGCAGGTGCGCGCGCTGCTCGCTGAGCTGCGCGACTGAGTCGTTCGACTGGGCCACGCCCCGCGACCGGGGCGTGGACCCAGCTGTCGCCGTCAGGGAGTCCGTCAGGGAGCGATGCCGAAACGAAGGGCGTCGC
Organism: Planctomycetota bacterium; assembly: GCA_016795325.1. Lineage (GTDB taxonomy): Bacteria > Planctomycetota > UBA1135 > UBA1135 > WYBT01. The sequence continues at coordinate 135,432 of JAEUHY010000045.1, read as the reverse complement.
TGCGCACGGTCGCGAAGCTGACGCCCGGATCGCGCGACCAGAACTGCGCGTAGGCGATCGTGCCAGTGGTGAGAGCGGGATCGACGCCCGATTGGATCCAGGCGTCGAAGTCGAAGCTGTAGACGCCGCTGCAGTCGTTGCCGCTCGTCGAGCCGCCCGAATTGAGCAGCGGCGTGCGGCGCACGGGCGCGCGCACGCACAGCCAGCCGCCTTGGTAGGGGAGCGACTGCGCCTCGAAGCCGTAGAACAACAGGCCCGGGCGTTGGTTGAGCTGCGCGCTCGAGGCGATCACGAAAGGCGATCCGCTCACGCTCGCCGAGCCTGAGGCGGAAATCGACGGCACGCAGCCCAGACTGTTGGTCTTGGACGTGCAGTAGACCGTCGGCGCCGGCGCGTAGCTCGCATCGAACGGAATCGCGCCCATGTCGCGTCGCGAGCCGTCCGGATCGAGAGGCGCCGCGGGGTCTCCGGTGTCGATCACCCGGGAACCGAGGATCGGCGCGTAGTCCTCGTGGATCCAACTCCACAGCAGCGGATCGCCATCGATGTTGTCGTTTCCGCTGATGTTCTCGAGCCCCATCTCCAGCAGCGAGTAATGGAACGTCACCAACTCGGGGGCGACGCTGGCGTCCGAATGCGCGCTGCCAGCGACGATCGAACTGCGCACCTCACCCTCTCCCAAGAACGCATCCATGCCGACGCCCTGCCAGTTGTCGACGATCGTGCACTCGGTCACGGAACTCCAGCTGTCGAAGCGCACGCCGACACCCAAGGCGACGAGCGGAAGCTTGCGATGCCCTCGCACGATGCAGCGGCGCAGCAGGGTGTTGGCGAGGTCCACGCCGATGGTGCTGTAGCTCGGGCTGCCCTGCACCGTGAAGCCTTCGACCCGCCCCAGACCACCCTGCCCGAAGTAGCGCGCGTCCACGACGGCGCCGTTCGCCACGGCTCGGATCACGGTCACGAGCGGGCCGTGGGAACTCTCTAGGGCGAGCCGCTTGCCGCCGAACACGACGTTCTCGGAATAGACGCCCGGTGCGACCACGATGAGATCCCCGCTGAGGGTTGCGGGGTGCGAGATCGCGTACTGGATCGAGGTGTACGGCGCAGCCGGCGAACCGTTCCCCGGGGGCGCGGCCTGCGCGTCGACGTGCCACGTCGACTGTCCGAACGCCGGTACGACGAGCCACAACGACGCGAGAAGGACGAGCTTGTTCATAGGTACACGAGGGATCCCGAGCGGAGCCCGAACGGTTGTCGAATCTGGCAATTCTTCACCACGCGCGATCGCCAGCCACTCGGCGGATCAGCGCCGACATTGGAAGCGTACAGCTGCCTCCCGAAACGGTGTTGAGAGGATCGCGATTGGTTCACCGGACATTCGCGCGGGCGCGGCGAGGCGTCGGTGTACGCCCGGAATCGTCTCGACGTCGCGCAACCGATAGCGCGGGCCGTGGCATCCTCGTGTCGGCGGAACACAAGGAGAGAGGACTGGACCCATGTTCGGCTCCACTTGGCGCGCGCTCGCGTTCGTTCTGATCGCAGGTCACGCCGCAGCGCAAAGCACTTGGTATGTGAGCAAGGACGCGACCGCGCCTTTCGAAGGCACGCTCACGCAGCCGTTCCAGGAGATTTCGCAGGCGATCGCCGACCCGGACACGCTCGCCGGTGACACGTTGCTCGTGCTGCCTGGGGTGTATGGCGCATTCAGCACGCTCAGCGGCAAGCCCCTCACGATTCGGAGTACCGACGGGCCGCTCGTCACGGTCATCGCTCCCGGCGCGAGCGACGACACCGTCCGTCTCCGAACTCCCTTTTCCAACGGAACCAACACGCTTGAAGGCTTCACGGTCTGGGCCAAGCCGACCGGCACCGGAGTCCACGTCGACAGGAGAGTCATCCTCCGTCGCTGCATCCTCCTCGGTCTTGGGGTGGGACATCTCGGTCTCTTCACCGACAACTGCGACGTCACCAACTCCGTGATCGAGCACTGCTGGATCTCTGGGTTCAGCTTCGCCACCAGCGCGGGTGATCACGGCGGTTGTGGAGCGGACTTCTACAACTCCATCGTCTTCGCCAACTCGCCCGGCTCCCTGAACTTCCTGCCCGGCCAGTTCTACTTTTGCCAGCTGTCGGATCCCCACGTCGTCGACTTCGCCGGCCACGACTTCCACCTGCTCGCCGGCTCGCCGTGCATCGACGCCGGCGATCCGAACTCGCCGCTCGATCCCGACGGAACGCGCGCGGACATCGGGCCGCTCCCGTACGACCCCAGCTACCAGCCGCACACGACGTACTGCACTGCCAAGGTGAACAGCCTGGGCTGCACACCGTCGATCCAGGCGCTCAACACCGCCAGTGTCTCGAGCCCGCGGCCCTTCTGGATCAGCTGCACCAACCAGATCAGCCAACGCAGCGGCCTGATGTCGTACGGCTTCGCGCCCCAGGCCATCCCGTACCAGGGCGGCTTCAAGTGCGTCGCTTCGCCGACGCGCCGGTCGGGCGTGCTCAACTCGGGCGGCAGCCTCGGGGCGCCGGACTGCTCAGGCGTGTTCACGCTGGACTTCAACGAGACCATCCGTGCCGGCCTCGATCCGGCGCTGGCGCTCGGCGAAGAGGTCTTCTGCCAGTTCTGGGCGCGCGACCCGGCGGCGAGTTTCGCAAGCAACCGCAGCAACGCGATCCGCTTCAAGCTCGCACCCTGACCCCGGGGGACCGCTCGGCGGGAAAAAGCAAAAAATCAGGGTCCGGCGTTCGGTTCGCGCCCCGACCCGGCTCGGAGAAGCGGCATGGGGATTCGTCGAGCGCGCAGCTGACGTGGGGACGCCAGGCTGCGAAGCGATGGGGACGAAACGCAACGAGCTCGACGAAACGGACGACACCCTCGGGGGCCTGGCCCGCGAGGGTGTCGCCCTTTTCCGGCCCGGCGCCAACTCTCCAGATTGGCCGGAGCGCGGCTGAGAGCGCGGCGCGGCAACCTGGAGTACTTGCTCTGTTGCCGTGCGGCGGTCAGGGCAGAGTCACGAACTCGAGCCCCTGCGAGAGGATCGAACCGCCGGGCGAGTTGGCGTCCCGGAGCCAAGCCTGCGCATTGACTGTCGCGCCAGCGCCGAAGGGGGTTCCGAGCGCGCCGGGGTTGGCGGCGAGGTAGCTCAGCCAGTCGTACTGCAGCGCGCCATTGCACAGCGCGTTCGTGCCGCCGGTGTTGGCGACGGCCATGCGCTGCACCGGGAGCTTCACGCACAAGAAGCCCGCGCCGCCCGTGGGGAAGCTGGTCGCGAGGCGTCCGGACACGCCATAGAAGACCAGGCCCTGGCGTTGGCCGTCCGCGCCGGTCACCGAGAGCGTGAACCCCGAGGCTGCGCCGAGCGAAGGCGCTCCGCTCGAGCTCAGCGTGGCCACGCAGCCGCCCGAGCTCGTACCTGCGGTGCAGTAGCTCGTGGGGGAGTAGCTCCGCGCGAAGGTTCTGCTCGCCGAGAGGCCGACGTTGCCCTGCGCATCGATCGAGCGCACGCGGTACTCCACCGAGCCCGACAGGTTCGGCGGCAGTTCGCCGCGGTAGACCTGCCCGCCGCTGTGGACCATCGGCGTCGCGACCCAAGCGCCGCCGTTCACACGGTGCTCGAGCGTCGTCGCGTTGAAGCGCGTGATGTAGTCCGCCTGGTTGTCGAACACGTGCGCCCGCACGGCAATCGGGTTGGGGCCGCTCGGCGCATTGGAGACTTGCTCCAGCGCCGGAATGCGCGGCGCGTGCGTGTCCGGGATCTGCGTCGTGTTGACGTAGTACGCGTTGCGGCGGTCCCCCGAGCCATTGGCGATCATGGCGTCGCAGTCGCCGTCCTGGTCGAGGTCCGCGGTGTCGACGTCGCGGCTGATCAGCGACAGGTTGGGCATGTCCGTGCTCGTGACGATGGTCAGCGTCGCGACTCCGCCCGAGAGGCTGTTGCGATAGAGCTGATCGCGCCCCGAGAAGTTGGCCAACATCACGTCGAGATCGCCATCGCCGTCGTAGTCGAGGAAGTCGGCCTCCTCCTCGTCGGCGCCCGAAGCGGCGGGAATGGCTTGGAGCACGTACACGCCGGCGCCGGTGTTGGTCACGTGCTGGTCGGAGTAGAACGGAGCGCTCCAGTTCACGCCGTAGATGTCGACATCCGAGTCGTTGTCTAGGTCGCCCCACTCCTGCTCGTACTTGCCGTTGACCGTCGCCAGGTTGCTCGCGAGCACGGCCGAGGTGACGTCGCGGAAGCCCAGCGCGCCGCTTTGCGCGAGCGCGTTGCGGAACACGCGTACGCGGTTCGCGCGGTCGCCGCCCAACAAGTCGAGATCGAAGTCGGAGTCGCTGTCGGCTACGTCGGAGTCGATCGAAGTAAGCGAGACGTCGCAGAACGCACCGCTCGCATCCGTCGTGTTCGGCTGCTGCTGACCTTGGCACCACAACCCGAGCTGGCCGTTTGCGATGTTGTAGCTCGTGAGCTTGACTCCCGACGGGTTGAACTCTTCGAAGAAGCCAGCACCGTTGTTGAGGAACAGCCTCGTGGGGCCGCCTTGCATCACGGGGCCGACCGAGGTGTTCACGAGATCCAGATCGCCGTCGTTGTCGAGATCGGCGAAGTCGCCGTCGCTCGAAAAGTCGATGAAACCGCCGCCGGGGAGCACGAGGAACGACGCGACCGAACAAGTCGCTGCGCTGAGCCCGACCCAACGCGCCGCCGTGTCGTCCACGTAGAAGCCCGCCGATCCGCCCTGCAACCCACCTTGGTTGATCCACCAGCGGCTGGTCTGGTTGACCTGCTGCGCCGTGTTCGCGATCTGGATGTCGAGGTCGCCGTCCGCATCGAGGTCGATCAACTCGATGTCGCGCGACTGGTCGAGCACGGCCGGGAAGCGCGAGCTCGTCGTATCACTGAAGAAGCCCACGCTTCCGCCCTGCGCAAAGCCGTTGTTCAGCCAGACGCGATTCTGGTCGTTGCCGTTGTCGCCGCCGTCGGCGAAGACCGCGTCGAGATCCCCGTCGCCGTCGATGTCGCCGAAGTCGACTTGCTCGGTGTCGGACAGATTGTTCGGCGCGCCGGCCGGAATGTTCGTGGTGTTGTCGACGAACGCCTGACCGATGGCGGGAGCGAGCGTGGACACGACGACGAACGCCGTTCGAGCGACAGACTTGCCTGCGCGAACCGATCCACTGAGAACTTGCGCCTCGAGCACGGACTCCTCCGCTGGTTGGGATTGATGTCGAAAGACGCCGCCCGCGCCCACCGACTCGGATATCCCACTCCTACACCCGCGTTCTCGCAACCTCCAAACGCGTCCTACGCGGCGAATCAGGACCTCAACCGAAGCGCAGCCCGCAGCCCGGGCAGCGTGTCTTGCTCGTCGCGAAACTCGTCCCACACGCCGGGCACTCGGCCGTCTCGGCGTTCAGGTCGATCGCGCTCTGCGAGCGCAGGAGGGTTTGGAGGTCGACGTCCTGGCCCCAGTGCTCGAACACCACGCGCGCGGCGTTTTCCCCGTCAGGACTCGCGACCGCGAGCCACAGCTTGGTCCCTCACCCGCTGCCGCAGCCGCCCGGCGGCTGCATCATCTGGGAATCGATCCCACGCGCGCGCAGCACGCGTTGGATCTCGCGCAGGTGCGCCATGTCGCCCTGGGCGACGACGGCGTGGTCGGGAGTGGGAGCGGTGGTCACGCGCAAAGTCTACTGCGTGTGGCGCGCCGGGCGGGGCGCGGCGACGGCGAGCCAGCGCTCGAGCGCGCCCGGCCCCAGCGCCGTGGCCCAGTCCATCGTGAAGCGCGCATTGATTTCGCTGAGCGGATTGAGCGCCTCGCGCCCGTCCGCGGTCCGATGGCGGTACGCGTCGATCCCGAACGGACCGAAGTAACCGTTCGCGGCCAGCGCCCGACCCGCGCGTTCGAACACCGCGGCGAGTTGCTCGTCCTCGCTGCGTCGCGTCAGGCGCTCCTCGTCACGCTCGGTTCCGGTCCAGGCGCCGTTCGCGGCCACGCTCTGCAGGCACGGCGCGGACAGGGAGACGTCGCCGTCCGCGGTGACCCAGCCCGAGCGCGTGAACTCCCGCGTGACCTCGACCCAGGGCTCGATCACGAGCGGCCCGCTGCGCAAGCTCGCGACCAGCCACGCGAGCTCGCCCGCATCGGGTGCGCCGCTCGCGATGCGACGCCGGCCGCGGCCGGCCGCGCCGAAGCTGCGCCGCACCAGCCAGCCGAGAGAGGCCGGGCGCGAGAGCTGGGCGAGCGCGTCCTCGAGCGTCGCGACCACGTACTTGTCGAAGCTCCCCGGCGCGTGCTCGACCCGCAGCGCCGCCGCGAACGGCCGCGCGTTGACGCTGCGCAGCGCCTCGACGCCCGCGCTCTCGATCGGCGTCGCTCCGCCCGCGCGGAGCAACGCGAGCGCACGGGGCGTGGGCGACCAACACAGGCCCAAGAGGCCCTCGGCGCGCCGCGCGCCGTTCGTGCGGTCGCTCTCGTCGAGCACGACGTCGTGCTCCAGGACGAGCGAGCCGATCAAACGCCGGCTCTCGCGCGCGACCAGCGCACGCAGGTGGTCCGAGGGCGTGAAGGTGCGGCCGTGCTCGAGCTCGTGTTCAGCGTCGAGGTTGAGCACCCAGGCGAGGCGCGGGCGACTCACGGCGCCGCTCGCTCGCGCACCGCCGGGCCCGCGCGCTGAAGCGCCGCGAGGAACGCCTCGTCGAGGCCCGCGCGCCGACGCGCCTCGAGGTTGAGCTGCGCTCCGTGGAACAGCGCGGGCGTCAGCGGCGGCGGGAGCGCCGCGGCCCAACGCTCGTACGTGAGCGACGCGCCGCTCAGACGTTCGAACCAGGTGCGTGCGAAGGCCACGTGACCGATCTCTTCGCGCTCGACGACGTCGATGAGCTGCGCGCTCGTTTCATCGCCGGCGGCGCGGAACAGCCGCGCCCAGCGCGCTGCGTGCTCGAGGTTCGCTCCCTCGAGCCCGACGCCTTGCAGCGCGACGAACTCGAGCGGCGTGCGGACGCTGCCCACGCGCTCCCAGAACCAATCGCGCAGCGGGTGCATCCCGAACTGCCCGCCGAGCTCCTCGATGCGCCGCACGTAGCTCGCGAGGTGCCGCAACTCCTCGCCGCACAACGCCACGAGCCCGGCGCGAAACGCGCGCGGCGTCTGCGGGAACGCGAGCAACGCCCACGCGAACAACTCCGCCGCCTGCAACTCGTGGTGTGCGAACACGTGCAGCATGCGCACGCGCTCCTCGACACGCCCCAGCGCCCCGGTCTTGGCCGCCTTCTCCGCGCGCCGCGTCACGCTCCACCCGCCCGGCCGCCCAGGCGCTTCGACTCGTCGCTCGACGCCGTCCTCGCACCAACTCTCCTCGTCGCGCACCTCCGGCGCAGCGCCCGGCGCGAGCTTGCGCGCCGCGTCGCGCTCGAGCACCAACGCGAGCGCCCAGGCCTCGACCGTCCCTTCGCGCGCCGGCAGCATCGTGTTCACCGCACGAGGATACCTGTTGTGCGCGGGGACCCCTCCGCGGCGTGGCCGCGTCGGATTTCCCGCGGGAGCTGCTCGCGGAGGTCCCGGCTGACGAGCCGCTGGCGCGAATCGTGCGCCTGGACCTCGGGCTAAGCCGGCCGCAGCGTGGGTGCGCGCCTCGCTAGCCGCAATTCCGCAGAATCTCGCCAACGCTCCCGCGCCCGCGCCATGGGGAGCGCGCCATGAACAACCCTACGAATGAAGTGACGGCGCAGGCGCTGCTGGAGCAGTCGGAGTGGATGCGGACGTTGGCGCGGGCCTTGGTGCGCGACAGCGGGGCCGCCGAGGATCTGGTGCAGGACACCTGGCTTGCGGCGTTGCGCGGGAAGCCGGATGCGGCGCGCGATCTGCGGCCATGGTTGGGCCGGGTGATGCGCAACTTCGCGCGCGAGCGCTTCCGGTCGCGGCGGCGCGGCGAGGCGCGCGAGGAGGACGTCGCGCGGCGCGGGCGCGAGTTGCCTGGTCCGAGCGAACTGGCCGAGCGAGTCGAGCTGCAACAGCTCGTGGTGCGCATCGTGATGGAGCTGCCCCAGGCGCTGCGCACGACGGTGCTGCTGTGCTACTTCGAGGGGCTCGAGCCGAGCGAGATCGCGCGGCGAACTGGAGAGCCGGCGGGCACGGTGCGTTGGCGGCTCAAGCAGGGCCTCGATCGTGTGCGCGAGGAGTTGGATCGGCGCCACGGCGGCGATCGCGCGTCGTGGCAGCTCGCGCTCGCGCCGTTGGCGCTCGGTCCGCGCGAGAGCGCGGCCGGGGTCGGCGCCGGGCTCGTGTGGATCGCCGCTGCGATCCTGGGACTCAGCGTCGCAGCGTACTGGTTCACGCGGCCGTCGGACGAGGATTCGCTCGCACGAGCCGCTGTGCCGGCGACTGCGCAGGTCGAGCTCGTCGAAGCGACGCCGGGTGACACGCGGCGTGCGGCGGTCGGTGAATCCGACGCGGCGCCGTCGGCGATGTCGCGAGCGAAGCAACAGCGCAGTTGGCTGAGCGGCGTGCAGGAGTTCTTCAGCGGACCGCTGACCCGCGTGCAGGTGCGCTTCGTCGACGAGCTCGACCAGCCGGTCGCTGGCGTGCAATTCCGAGCCGGCGCGAATGGCGTCGTGCTGTCCGCGACGAGCGATCGCGCGGGTGTCGCTGAGCTCGAGACGCGCGCGCTGCCCGACACGCGCCACATCGACTTCGTCGGTGTCGATGCCCAGGGACGCCGCTGGTCGCACGCGGAAACGCTCGCCGCGGGCGAGGATCTCGATCTAGGGCGCGTGCGCCTGTCGGCAGGCGCGCGAGTGCGCGGTCGAGTGACTTGGCCCGACGCGCGGCCCGCGGCTGGCGTGGAGGTCGTGGTCGACCGTGATGCGCAGGGAATTCCGCAGTTTCAGGCCGCGCTCCACGGGCCGCTCGCCACGGAGTTCTGGCGGCGCACGGCGAGCGACGCCGACGGACGTTTCGAGCTCGTTGGTTTGCCGCCGGGACGCGCAAGTGTCTGGGCGGACGGCGGAGAGTTGCAGTGGAGCTGGAGCGAGTCGCTCGAGCTCGACCCGAGCGCGCCCGCGCTCCACGTCGAGTTGCGGCTGCGCAAGCTCGAGCGTCCGGCGCCGATCGTGGTCGACGTGCGCGACGAGGCCGGACGAACCGTCGAGACGCTGCTGGTCCGTATGAGTGGCCCGCACGGCGCTGCGAGGAGTGGTTGGAGCGATGGGCGCCTCAGCGTCGACGATCCCGAGCGTTTCGGCGAGCTCGGCGAGCTCTGGGTGGCGGATCGCACGCTGCGCCTGGGAGCGGCGCGCGTGGAACACTTGGCGCCGCGGGCAGAGCCTTACGAGTTGGTGCTCGGCGCGCCGCTGCGCTTTGCGCTCGAGGTCGTCGACGGCGAAGGCCGCTCCATCGCGAACGCGACAGCGGACGTGCGCACCCTGGACGGGAACTTCGCCTTGCCGCCGCAGCCGCTCGACACGTCAGCAGCAGCGGTCGTGGTGCTGCCCGGAGAGTTTGCGCTGACGCTCTCTGCGCCCGGCCATTCGGTCGTGCGCTTGGGGCCGCTCACGCACATCGCCAACGCTGCGCCGCTGCGCGTCGTGCTCGAACGCCTGCAAAGCTTCGAAGGCCGAGTGCTCGGTCCGACCGGACCGCTCGCGCGGGCGAACGTCTCCGTCACACACGCACGCAGCGAGGGCGAGCTCACGCTCTACCAGGGTGCGCCGTGCCTGTTGGACCTCGATCGCAGCGAAACGACTCGCACGGATGCAGAAGGCAAGTTCGCCGTGACTCTGCGCGAGACAGGAATTTGGTACGTCGAGTGCGAGGCCGACGGATTCGCTCCGCACCTCTTCGGCCCGTTCGACTTCGATCCGCGCGTCGCGACGGCGCCGCTGGAACTGCGCGTGGGTCACAGCGGGCGCATCGAAGGCATCGCGCAGCTCGACGACGGACGTCCGGCGGCGCAGCGCGTGATCGGCCTCTCGCGCGGCGACCACGATGTGCGTACGACGCGGACGGACGCGCGCGGGCGCTTCGCGTTTGATGTCGTCGCGGCCGGCAGTTGGCACGTCTACGAAGCAGAAGCACTGCTGAACGAGAGCTCCTCGATGAGCGAGTCGTACCGCGGCGAGCTTGCGCTCGGCTGGCGTCATCCTTCGAACTGCGACGTGCGCGCAGGTGAGACAACGCAGGCGAAGTTGCTCGTCGAGAGCCGCGAGCTGCGCGAACTCGAGCTCTCCGTGCGCATCGACGGTCGTCCGGCGCAGCGGCGCTCCGCGCGCCTGTTGCCTGTTCGAACCGACCCGTTCGACGCGCGTCCGTTCGGCGAGGAGGCGCTTCTCGACGCACAAGGCGCCGCGCGCGTCGGCTACCGCGGGCCCGGGTTGTGGCGCCTGTGGGTCGGGCTCGATGCGTTGCTCCTGTGGGAAGGCGATCCGTCGTCGCGCAGCACTCCGCTCTCGCTCGAGCTGAGCACGGGAACGCTCACCGGCAGCGTTGCGCAGCGCGAGCAAGGCGAGCAACTCGCCGCAGTTTGGCGGCTCGAAGACGGCTGGATCGCTTGGCGGAGCCTCGAGCTCGATTCGCAGGGTTCGTTCCGCGTCGAGCGGGCGCCCGTGGGCCGCGGTGCGATCGTTCGCGGCCACTTGCCCGCGTCACTCAGCTCGACTTGGCGCGTCGAGTCGCTGGCGGAGTTCGAAATCACCGCTGGAGCGACTTGTGTGGTCGACGCGCGCTGAGACTTTCAGTCGTACTTCCAAGTCCCTTCGAAACGCGCGCACGGACCTTCGAGGGGCTTGCCCAGCACCAAGCTCGGCGAGTCCACGCGTTCGAGCAGGCGCGTCGTGATGTCCAGCCCTCGCGCGCCGTTCGGACCCGCAGTGAACCCGTGGCAGTAGTTGCGCTCGAGATTGACGAGGTTGACTCCGCCGCGCGTGAGCCACTGCGAAACCGTGCGCCGCACGACGAAGGGCTGCTTGGTGAGCCAGTCGCGTTCGCCTTCGACCTCGTAGTTGTCGACCAGCACTTCGCCTTCGAGTCCGAGCGTCACGACATTCCCGTAGATGTGCGGATGGATGCCGATGCGCGCGCCCGGATCGAGCCGCCAGTGCAGCACCACGAACGGATCGCCTCCCTCGTTCGCGCCGATGTAGGTCCCCGGGCTGTTCGAGCGCATCTTCGGTTGCGGCACGTCGCCGAGCCGCACGGCGATCGCCGCGAGCGCGAACAGATAACGGTCCTGGCCGCCGCGCGAGTTGTCCGCGACGAGCGCCTTGGCCGCAGGCACGGCCTCCGCGAGGAAATCCTCGTACTCGAACGCGTCCGCGCTCTCGTCGAGCCGGCCGGCGCGCGCAAGCCCCGGCAACCCAGCCGCCGCGAAAGCGCTCGCGGCGACCGTGAGGAACGAGCGTCGCTCCACGACGACGCCACGCTCGACCTCCACCGCTTCGCCCAACTTCAGCGCTTCGAATTCACGTTCCTGCATGGCCGCATCCTCCGTTGCGACCGATGCTAGGTGCGCGCACGACGCGGGCCGCCGCCTTACCGCGGACTTGCCGCTCGGCGGACGTTCCTCGAACCTGCCGACGCTTTTCGCGTCAGCCCCGCGCCGCCGCGAGGATCTCGCGGTCCTCGAGCAGGCGCGGAGTCGTCTTGGCGAGTTGCAGCACGGCGTCGACGGCCTTGTCGGTCGGCTGCACGCCGTTCTTCTCGAGGAACCAGATGACGTTCGACTTGCCCGACATGGGGCCGATCTTGATCACTTGTTCGAGGCCGACCATGTCGGCGGGCACGCCGGAGTAGACGCGGTTGGCGAGCCAGTGGTCGCCCTTCTTGAAGGCCTTGATCACGGCGGCGGCGTGCACGCCGGTGCCGGTTTCGAAGGCGTCGGAGCCGAAGACGGCGTAGTTGGAGGGCAGCGGGACGCCGATGGCCTTGTGCGCGAGGCGCACGTAGTCGCCCAGCATCGAGAGGTCGTTGTCGATCCAGCCGAGCAGGCGGAGATTGACGAGCAGCACGTCCATCTCGGTGTTGCCGGCGCGCTCGCCGACGCCCAGGGCGCAGGCGTGGACGCGCGTGGCGCCCGCTTCGAGCGCGGCGAGCGAATTGGCGAGGCCCAGGCCGCGGTCGCGGTGGCCGTGCCAATCGATGCCGACCGCGGGGTTGGTCGCGTCGACGATGCTCTTCACGTACTTGATCAGCTTGCGCACGCCGTCCGGGGTCGCGTGGCCGCAGGTGTCGCACACGCAGATGCGCTTGGCGCCGGCTTCGATGGCGGTCGTGTAGAGCGCCTTGACGTCGTCGGGGTGCGCGCGCGTCGTGTCCTCGGTCACGAACATGCAGTCCAGTCCGTTCTTGACCGCGAACTCGACCGCGTCCTTGGAGAGCTTGAGCATCGTGCTCATCTCCCAGTTCTCGGCGTACTGGCGGATCGGCGAGCTGCCGATGAACGCGCAGACCTCAATCTTTTGGCCGGTGGCTTGCACGACGTCGACCACCGGAGCGATGTCGCTGATCACCGTGCGGCACGCGACGTTGGCCTTGATGCGCAGGTGCGCCATCTCCTTGACCAGCGTCGTGATGTGCTCGCGCGCGCGCGCGCCGGCGCCGGGCAGGCCGACATCCGCGGTGTCGAGGCCGAGCTTGTCCATCAGCCGGATCAGCTCGAGCTTGTCGGCGATCTCGGGGTCGCGCGCCGACGGGCTCTGCAGTCCGTCGCGCAGCGTCTCGTCGTCGAATTGGATCTTGCCCGCGGGCTTCGAGGGGGCCTGGCCGGCCGTGTTCCAGTCGTAGATCAGCGCTTCGCGGTCGATGGTCGTCATGGCAGGGATGCGGCGGAGTTCGTGGCCGTGTCGCGAGCCCTATAGGATACGCGCCCCAACCCCGCCGCGCCCGCGCCGGCGCCCACGTTTGTCCTCGATGCAATCGACCCCGCTTTCCCCGCGCTGCGTGCACAAGTTCGGCGGCGCGTCCCTGGCCGACGGCGAGCGCATCCGGCGCGTGGGGGAGCTGCTCTTCGCGCGCGCCCCCGACCGGCCGATCGCGGTCGTGAGCGCGGTCGAGGGCGTGACGACGCAGCTCGACCAACTCGCTCGCGAAGCGGCCGCCGGCGCGGTCGACATGGCGCGCATCCGGGTGCGGCACCGCAGCCTCCTGGCGCAGCTCGAGCTCGACTCCGAGCACCTCAACCGCCATTTCGCCGAGCTTTCGACGGTGCTCGCGGCGATCCGCGCGGCGGGCGAGCTCACCCAGGCGCAGCGCGACCACGTGCTGTCGTTCGGCGAACGCGCGAGCGCGCGCATCGTCGCCGCGCACCTTTCGCAACGCGGCCTGCGCGCGGTTCCGATCGACGCCTACGACCTGGGCCTGGTCACGGACTCCAACCACGGGCGCGCACGCGTGCTCCCGCACAGCGCCGAACGCGTGCGCAGCGCGCTCGAGCGCATCGACGCGATCTGCGTGATCACGGGCTTCGTCGCGGCCGACTCACACGGCCGGCTCACCACGCTCGGCCGCAACGGTTCGGACGTGTCGGCGGCGCTGATCGGCGAGGCGATCTCCGCGCGCGAGGTCGTGTTCTGGAAGGAAGTCGACGGCGTGATGAGCGCCGATCCCAAGCTCGTTCCGAACGCGCGACGCATCGCACAGCTGGGCTACGCGGACGCGCGCGAGCTCACGCACCTGGGCGCAAACGTGCTGCATCCCGAGGCGGTCGAAGTGCTCGAACGTTGCCAACTCGCGGGCCGCGTGCGCTGCACGCGCACGCCCGGCGACGAGGGCACGTTGGTGCGCGCCGGACTCGAACCGCGCGAGTTCCTGGGCGTGGCGACGCGCTCGAATCTGGCGCTTGTGCGGCTGCGCGGAGCGCAGGACGGCGACGCGCGACAAATTGCGGCGCACTTCGCTTCGCGGGCGATCGACGCGCAGCTCGTCGCGAGCGACGCGGGCGAGTTCACGTTCACCGCCGCGGCCAGCGAGGCGCTGGTGCGTGCGGCGGCGCAGTACGCGCGCCCGCTCGAAGTGGTGCGCGAAGTCGCCACGTTGGCCATCGCCGACCGCCGCGGACTCGACGCGCAGCTCGAACAGACGCTGGCTGCGATCGGCGTCGAGCCGCTGGCGCGCTGGCGTTCGGGCGCGAGCGCGAGCCTGGTGTTCGCTCTGCCGCAGGCGCGCCTGAGCGCCGCCGCTGGCGCGCTCCACGACGTGCTGCAACGCGCGCTCACGCCGCTGGGCGAGGCGCGTTAGCGCGCCCAGAACTAGGTACTGCGCCCGACTATTTCTTGCAGAGCGCGTGGGTTCCACCGCCCGCCGCGCAGTGCAAGCTGACCGCTCGCTCGTCGCGCCTCATTCCACTCGCTCGCGTTTGGGGCTAGACCTCAACACAAGACCATGACTCGAACCAAAGCTCTCGTCCTCGTGCTCGTCGTCGTCGGACTCTCGGTGTTCGCCGCGCTCGCGCTGGTGTTCTTCATGGCCGTTGGCTCGCTGGCCGCAGGCGCGCCGCCGACCGCCGTCGCGGACGGTTCGGTGCTCGTGGTCGACTTCTCGCGCCCGCTCGGCGAAGCGGGGCGGCGCCAGCCCGGCATGGCCTTGTTCTCGGACCTGTCGCACCCGCTGGCGGCGCACGAAGCCGCACGCGTCGTACGCGAGGCCGGCGAAGACGAGCGCATCGCCGCGATCGTGGTGCGCGGCGGCTTCGACGGCTCGCTCAGCTCGCTCGACATGGTGCGCGACGCGCTCGCCGATGCGCGCGAAGCCGGCACGCCGGTCTACGCGCAGCTCGGCTCGGCGAACGAACGCATGTTGTGGCTGGGCTCGGTCGCGGACGAGTTGTGGCTCGAACCGCTGGGTTTCGTCGAGCTCGACGGCTGGTTCGCGGACGTGCTGTATTTCGGCGACGCGCTGAAGCAGCTCGGCGCCGAGGTGCAGGTCACGCGCGTCGGCAAGTACAAGTCCGCCGTCGAGCCCTACATGCTCGGCCAGATGAGCCCCGAGAACCGCGAGCAACTCACGGAGATGCTCGGCGCGATCGAGACGAAGATGTTCGGCGACATCGCGAGCGCGCGCGGCGCCGACCTCGAGCGTCTGCGCCAGCTCAGCCGCGAGACAGGCTGGCTCACGGCGCAACGCGCGCTCGAAGAGAAGCTCGTGACGCACGTCGGGGCTTACTCGGAACTGCTCGCCAAACTGCGCGAGGACAGCGGGCTCGACAAGGGCGACGAGCTCGATGAGATTTCGCTCGCGAAGTACGCACGTTCGGTGCGCCGCAGCCCCAAGAGCGGCGCGGGCGTGCAGGTCGTGATCGCCGACGGTGAGATCGTCGACGGCTCCAATCCCGCGGCGATCGGCGGTGACGACCTCGCCCAAGAGCTGCGCGAGGCGCGTGAGGACGACGACGTGCGCGCGGTCGTGCTGCGCGTCGATTCGCCGGGCGGCAGCGCGACGGCCTCCGACGTGATCCGCGCCGAAGTGCTCGCGCTCAAGGCCGCGGGCAAGCCGGTGATCGTGTCGATGGGCTCCGTCGCGGCCTCGGGCGGTTACTGGATCAGCGCCGACGCCGACGCGATCGTCGCGCAGCCGCACACGCTCACCGGCTCGATCGGCGTGTTCGGCATGTTGCCCAACGTCGAGGCGCTGGCCGAGCGTTACGGCCTGCGCGCCGAACGTGTCGCCACCAGTCCGCTAGCGGGCGTGGGTTCCATGTGGAAGCGCCTCGACGAGCCGCAGCTCGCGCTCGTGCAGGGCTTTGTCGACGAGATCTACGAGCGTTTCCTCGACCTCGTGGCCGCGGGCCGCAAGCTCGACCGCGAACGCGTGGCCGAGATCGCGCAGGGCCGCGTGTGGACCGGGACACGCGCGAAGGAACTGGGGCTGGTCGATGAACTCGGCGGGCTCGAGCGCGCGATCGAACTGGCGCGGGAGCGCGCCGGACTTTCCGACAAGGCCCCGGTCCGCTACCCGCAGCGGCAGGTGGAGTGGTTCGAGGAGTTGCTCGAGGAAATTCTCGAGCAGGAAGGCCTCGCGGCGACGCAGGGCGCTCAATTGAAGGCGCTCGGGCGGCTCTCGCGCTTTGCGCAGGTGCTCGAGCACGTCGACGGTGCGCCCCGCGTGCTGGCGCGGCTGCCGTTCGAGTTTTCCGCGCGCTGAGCCGGCGCGCTCGCGCGGAGGCGCAACCGTGCGTCGACGCGCGAACACGCGGATGGGAACCCATTTCGCGGCGCGCCGGGTAGTGTTGGGGGGCCAACTCACGTAGTCCCAAGTCCCCCGAGAGCCCCTCGTTATGCAGCGCACCTTGGCGTCGTTGTCGCTCGCCTTCGCCGGATTGTTCGTCAGCGCTGCGCAGTCGGCGCACGCGCAGACGCCCGACCTCCTGTACTACGAGTTCGACGAGCTCAGCGGCACGGACACCGCCAACGCCGCGACGCCCGGAGTGGGCGCGAATCCCCCGTCGGTGGGCACTCACGTTCTCACGGGAACCGGCGGTCAGTTCGGCGGCGCGCTCGGGAGCGTGGGCGGCGCGGGCGCCACGAGCTTCGTCAACACGGGCTGGGCCACGCAGCTCTCCGGCGACTTCACGATCGCTTTCTGGCTCGACTTGACGGGTTCGACGGCGCTCAACCCGTTCATGTACTTGCTCGGCGACTTGAGCGCGAGCTCGCTGCGCTGCTTCACGAACGGCGCCGCCGGTGTCGGCAACCTGACGCTGCGCTCGACGCCGTGGACGACCGGCGTGGTGGTGCCCGGCGGCGCCGACTCGGCCGCGCCGCACCACATCGCGTTCGTGTACTCCGCCAGCGCCGGCGAACTGCGCGGCTACCGCGACGGAGTTCGGGTCGCGACGGCGAGCGTTGCCCCGGCGACGTACTCGGGCACGGGGCCGTTCCGCGTGGGCGCGTACAGCACGACTTCGCCGATGGCGAACGGCGTGAAGCTCGACGAGTTCCGCCTGTATTCGAGCGCGCTCAGCGACGCGCAGATCGCCGCGACCTGGAACGTTGCGCTCGGCGGGCCGCCGGCGCCGGTCGTGTACTGCACCACGGGCACGACCTCGAACGGTTGCAGCGCTTCGATCGGTTCGAGCGGTGCGGCCAGCGCGAGCGGCGCGACGCCGTTCACGATCTCGGTCAGCGCCGTCGAAGGCCAGCGTCAGGGCCTGATCTTCTACGGCCTCGACAACACCGGTTTCGCGCCCAATCCGTGGGGCACGGGCTTCTTCTGCGTGAAGCCGCCCGTGCAGCGCTCCTTCCCGCAGAACTCGGGCGGAACCGCCGGCGCGTGCGACGGCGCGATGACGCTCGACTGGAATGCCTTCCACGTGTTGCTGCCGGGTGCGCTCGGCCAACCGTTCGCGGCAGGCGACCGCATCTACCTGCAGGGCTGGTTCCGCGATCCAGCGAGCTTCCCGGTGACGGCCTTCAGCAACGCGCTCGAGGTCACGCTCGGGCCGTGACGCGCGCGAGCGGCGCTTGCGCCGCTCCCAAGACCTCCACGAACAGCGCGGCGCATCATTTCGCGGCGCGCTGAAGATCTACGCGCAGCCGCCACACTCCGTCGACCAGCGTCGCTGCGCGGTTCGTGCCACGTGCATTGTCGTAGCCGTGGCAACCGGCTCCCCACTGGACTTCGAGACCCGCAGCGTGCTCGATCACCCACACGTGCATCGCGGGTTGACGATCCGCCGATCCCCAAGCGAGTCCGGCCTCGACGCCGACGAAACCTTCTGTGATCGGCTCAGCGGTCTGCGCGTCGAAGAGTTGCAGCTCCAGGCGCGTTGTAGGGGCCAGGTCATCGCAGGTCAGGACGACCCCCTCGGCTGGCGCTGAGAACTCGAGCGCAGCGCCGCTCCAAGCGCGCGCGATCGGACCTGCTGTGACTCGAAGCTGATAGGTTCCGGCGGGAAGATCTGCGAACTCGAACGGCGCACACCAGCGGCCGTCCCGTTCGACCCACTCGGGGAAGATCTCCCGCGCCACGCTGAGGTCGGTCGACATGAGGGAGAGCGTCGTCAGCTCGTTGGCTTGACCACTGCGGGTGCGCACCTCGCCGCGGATGGCAACAGGCGCGCCCAGCGGAGCAAGGGTGACGGTTTCGAGGCTCACGTCGCCGGGCTTCACGACGATCTGCCGCACGACGCGTTCGAACCCTACCGCGCGCACATCGAGTTCATACTCGCCACCTTCCAGGCCTCCGAACTCAGTGCGACCTTCGCTGCGTTCTCGCTCGTTCTCGCCACGGACTTGGGCGGGGCCCTTCGGCAGGCGGCGCAGGAGCGCGACCGTGTCCTTGGGAATCGGTGACGGCCCGAGCTCGACTACGACCTTGCCGCTTGCGAGCAGCTCGATGCGCAGCGGACCCTCGGACGCCGGCCGAGGGATCGACGTGAGCGCTTCACCGCGCCACAGTCCGTCGCGGCTGACGACACGCAGCAGTTTGGAACCGCTCAGTGGCGCCATTCCGAGCATGGGAGGAAAGCGCGCGTACGAGGGGTCGCCTCGAACAGGGGTTTGGATGCAGAACTCGCCTTGGTCTGGGTCTTGAAGGTGCAGCTGGGCGAGCAGATCCCGGGCTATCAAGGACACCGGCGCACTGCACACGAGCGGCACGAACAGTTCCGTTGGGAACTTGACCTCGAGCTCGTCACGTCCGTTCCAGCTCAGGCTCTGCTCGACATCCAGCGCGGCTCCGCCCGACTGTCCGGAGAAAAGGGCGTGCGAATCGAATCCCACTCGGTCGGCGCCTCCGATGCGCAGCGTGCCGGCGGCGAACGGCGTTGAGCACTCGAAGCGGCCGTCGGCGTCGGTCCTGACAAACTCCTCGGCATCGCCCGCGGTCCGCAACCCACGCACTTCGCGACCCTCGGCGTCGGTGCGGACGAACTCCTCGAGACCCATGCTCCGCTGCACAACGCGCAATTCGAGATCGGACAGCGGCTGGCGCGTGCCTTCGTCGATCACCCGACCTCGCAACAGCGCGGGTCGAGTGGCCTCACTGGCGACCGGCGCGTGCGCGACGTCGTTCCGCTCGCCTTCGACGCGTGCTGCGGCGTTCGAGCGCTGTTCGACTTCGACCTCCGGAACCGTGGGCGCGTTGGCGGCAGCGACAGCTGTCGGCGCAACATCCGGGGTGTTCGAGGTCCAACGCCAGATTCCGACGCCGCACACAACGGCGAGCACGAGAGCGATCCAGGGCTTCAGCATGAGCGCGAGCAGGACGAGTGGAGAGCCGAGCCACGCTGCCTGCGAGAGCGCGCTGCGGTCGAGGGCGAGCGGAAGGAACGCAACGCTCCAGGCGCGTGCGTCGCCGCCGTGGCGGCGGTCGAGCGCGGCGCGGAGCTGTTCGTGCGCGCGCAGGAGCTGGCTGCGCACGGTCGCCGCCGGAACGCCGCGGCGGGCCGCGATCTGCGCGGGCGTGAGCCCCTCGAAGTAGCGCAGCAGCACGACCGCGCGGTACGGATCCGCGAGCGCGTGCAGCGCCTCGTGCAGTGCGTGCTGCGCTTCGACGAGCGAGGCGACTTCGCTGGCGTCGGAGGACGCCTCGGCGTGCGCGGCGCGCTCTTCGCGCTCGCGCCGCCGCCGCTGGGTGCGCCACGCTTGCTGTGCGCGCAGTGCGAGCACGCGGCCGAGCCAGCGGCGCGCACCGCCGACGCCGCTCAACTCCGGCCGCGCCCGCAGTGCGGTGAGCAGCGCCTCCTGAACGAGGTCATCGGCCTCCGAAGCGTCGGCGACCAGCTTGAGCGCCAGCGCGCGCATCCAGCCCAGCTCGCTCTCCAGCGAGCGTTCCAAAGAGTTGCTTGATTTCACGGGGAGATCTCGGCTGTACAGGCGCCGTGCTCGACCGAGCGTTGCACGAAAAATGCGAGCGGCGCGCGTCGGACTTGGCTCCGACGCGCGCCGCGCGAGGTCTTCTGGTCCCGGCCCGAGCTACTGGCCGACCTTCACGAGCTCGATCTGGAACACCAGCGTCGCGTTCGGGCCGATCTTGGGCGGCGAGCCGCGCGGCCCGTAGGCCAGTTCGCCGGGGATCACGAACTTGTAGACCGCGCCTTCGCCCATGAGCTGGACGCCCTCGCGCCACCCCGGAATCACGCGGCTGAGCGACATCGGAGCCGCGTCACCGCGGCCGTACGAGCTGTCGAACCGGGTGCCGTCGGTGAGCCAGCCGGCGTAGTGCACCGTGACGGTGTCCGTCGGGCCGGGCTTCTTGCCCGTGCCTTCCTTGACCACTTCGTACTTGAGGCCCGTCGGCGTGGTCTTGAGCGCCGCGTCAGCGGGCATCACGAACTTGGGCACGTTCGAGGGCTTGGCGTCGACGAACTCGACTTCCCACACGAGCGTGCCATCGATCCTCGCGCGCGCGGCCATCTCTTTGCCCAGCGAAGCAGTTGCATCGGCCTCGAAGCGGTAGCGCGAGCCCACTTTCATGAGCTTCGCGCTTTCCGCAAAGATCGGCCAAGCCAGGACGTCGACCGTGCCTTTCCGCGGCACGTTGGCTTCGTCCATCTCGGTTGAGTGTTCCGACTCACCGTTGGCGCGCCACAGAGCAAACTTCACCGTGAGGACGTCGTCCTCCTTGGGCAGCTCGCCCTTGCCTTCGACGAGCACCTCGTAGACCAAACCGCTTTCCGTCTTCTTCTGCGCCTGCTTGTTGCCCGGGCGGAACTCCGGTCCTGGGACCACGTCGAGCAACTCGACCTCGAACACGAGCGTCGCGTTCGGCGGGATGGTCGGCGGCGCGCCGTTGGCGCCGTAAGCCCGTTCCGGCTGGATCGTGAACTTGAAGCGGTCACCGCGGCTCATGAGCGCGACTCCCTCGTCCCAACCCTCAATTACCTTGCGCCGACCGAGCACGAACTCGAACGGCTGGCCGGCCCTCAGCGACGAGTCGAAGATCTTCCCCGTCGTCGGCAGCCAGCCGGTGTAGTGCACCTTGACCTTGTCGCCGGCCTTGGCCTTCGTCGTACCGTCGCCCTTCGAGAGGACGGAGTACTTGAGCCCCGAGGTCGTCGTGATGATGTCGGTGTCGGCCGGGATCGGCCGGTCCTGTTGGACGGTGAGCGACGCTGCGTACGAAGCCGCGGCGAAGAGGCCGACGGCGAGGGTGCGGTGGAGCACGAAAGGGTCCTTTTTTGGGGTCCTTTTTAGGGGTCGAACGCGACCAGCCTAGCGCTCTGAGCCGCGCCGCGCGCTTCTCAAGCCGCGCCGCTGTCGATCTTGGGTTCGCCGGCTTCGATGTAGGCGGCGCAGATCTGGTCGCCGAGCACGTTGACCACCGTGCGGCCCATGTCGAGCAGCCGGTCGACGCCCAGGATGATGGCGATTCCGTCAGGAGGCACGCCGACCTGCGCCATGACGCCCATGAGCAGCGGCAGCGCGCCGCCCGGCACGCCCGCGGCGCCGATCGCGGTCAGGATGCACATGCCGACGACGGTGAACTGCTCCTGCAGCGAGAGTTCGATGCCGAACACCTGCGCCACGAACAGCACCACCGCGCCCTCGAACAGCGCCGTGCCGTTCATGTTCATCGTCGCGCCCAGCGGCAGCACGAAACCGGCCACTTCCTGGCGGATGCCGAGGTTCTCGCGTGCCACGCGCAGCGAGGTCGGCAGCGTGGCGTTGCTCGACGAGGTCGAGAAAGCCGTGACCATCATCGGCATCGCGTCGCGCAGGAAGCGCCACGGATTGCGCCGCGCCATCGTGACCAGCAGCACCGGGTACAGCACGCAGATCTGGATCAGGTAACACACCAGGATCAGCACGACGTACAGCCCGAGCTTCTGCAGCAGGCCAAGGCCGAAGCGCGCGGTGACGCCGAAGATCAGGCAGAACACCGCGTACGGCGCGAGCTTCATCGCGAAGCCAACGATGGCGACCATCGCGTCGGAGAGCGCCTCCATCCAGGTGCTCAAGCTCTCGCGCTTGCGCAGCTCGACTCGCGTGAGCGCCGCGCCGACGAGCAGCGCAAAGATGATCACGGGGATCATCTGCATCTCGACCGCGGCCTTGAGCATGTTCCGTGGCAGGAACATGTCGAGGATCTGGTTCACCGTGCCGAGCAGGTCCGTGGTGCGGTTCGCATCGGCCTTCGAGGCGTAGGACGCGACATCGCCAGCGTATTTGCGCTGCAGTTCCGCGACCGTTTCCGCGCCGAAGCCTGCGCCGGGCTGCACGAGTCCCATCGCCGCGATGCCGAGCACCGCCGACGCGCCCGAGGTGATCACGAAGAACAGCAGCGTCTTCGCGCCCATCTTGCCCAGGCGCCCGAGGTCGCCCAGGCTCGCCACGCCGACCACGATCGAGGCGAAGACGAGCGGCATCACGACCACGAACAAGAGGCGCAGGAAGATCTGCCCGATCGGATGCGCGACCGAATCGATCGCCGTGTCGAGAACGCGACGCGCGGACTCGGAATCCTGCGTGAGCGTGTTCGCGACCAGGCCCGCGACGGCGCCGAGCCCCAGCCCGATCAGGATCTTGTTGTGGGACACGCCTCCGCCAGCCATGGGGGCGGGATGCTAGCAGTCTGCACCGTGAAGCGGGGTCGCCCGTAGACTCTGAAAGTCATGTCGCGTCGCCGACTGCATCTGTTGGCCTTCCTCGCGTTGTGCGCAGCGTGCGGCGACTCCACGGCCCCGGTGATCACGGGTCACGAGCATTGGCTCGAACGTATCGAGTTCGCGCTAGTCACGGATCCGCCCGAGGTGCTCATCGTTTGGGACAACCTGGGGTACTCGGGAGCTGCTGACAGCGTGCAGTTCGCCATGTGGAGCCATGGCCGCGCGGTCTGGCACGAGGGCGAAGTGCGCGGGCCGGTCATCTGGCGAAAGTTCCAGTGCACGACAGGGGAGATGAATGACCTTCGTGCGGCATTGGCTGCGCAACTTCCCGTTCGTTTCTTGCGGGGCGCCGGAACGACGTCCTCCCCTCAGCAGCTCATCCTGTGGCGTCCGCATGCGTCGGTCCGCGGCGTGTCGACCGACGCGTTCCTGGAGTCGTCGGGGTTCGAGCCGCCGACGTTCGAGCGAGTCCTTGATCCGCAGGCAAAGGTCGACGCGGAACAGGCTCCCAAAACGCTGGGGCAGTTCGCGCCCCAGACTAGCGCCGCCGTGCAGGCGCGCTTGGCCATCGAAGCGGCGATCAGCGCGCTCGTCCGCAACCATCCCGAGGCGCAGCCCACGTGGGAAGTGCACCTCGTGGACTACTGGGAACGATGAGGCGCTGAAGTCTGCGCTCGACGCGAACCGTGCTCGGCGCACTCACGCGGCCAGACGCGTGTTCGCCCGTTCAACCGCCGGTGCGCGTAGACTCCGAACGGATGTCGCGTTTCCCGCTGCGTTTCTTGGCTCTGGTCGCGCTGTGCTCGGCCTGCGGCGAATCGCCGGACCCCTGGATCGCGGCGCAAGAGCAGTGGTTCGAACGCGTCGAGTTCGCGGGACGCTCGGACATGTCTGAATTCCTGATCGTCTGGGACGGAACCGGGGCGGCGCACTCGCGACTGGTCGACAGCGTGCAGTTCGCGCTGTGGAGCGACGGCGTTGCGGTCTGGCGCGGGAGCGGCCTCTTCGCGCCACCTAGCTATCGAACGTTTCGTTGCACGGCTCAGGAGCTCGCGGACTTGCGCTCAGCACTGTCCGCGCAGCTTCCCGGCCCGTTCGTATGGGAGGGGCCGGTGTTTCCGTGCTCGAGCGAGCAGCTTGCGTTGTGGCGCACGCACGGGCCGCTCCGCGGCGTGTGCTGCGAGGTGTTTCTCGAGAAGGTTCCAATGGAGCCTTCATGGTTCGGCCGACTCGACGATTGTCCGACGAACGTCGACCCCGACGAGACAGCCAGAGGCTGGGCGCGGCTTGGACCCGATCGCCAGCAAGCCGTGCGCGCACGCTTGGCGATTGAAGCGGCCGTCACGGAGCTCGTGGGGCGCCACCCCGAGGCGCGTGCGACGTCCGCGGTGCGCCTCGTCGTTCCTTAGCTGCTGTTCTGCGGCGCCGTACAACCGCGCCTGCGGCCTACACTGACACAGGTATGCGACTGCTGCTCCCATTGCTGCTGTGCGTCGCCTGTGTTGGAGCGCGGTTCGATGAGGAGGCCGAACGCCAGCGCTGGTTCGAGCGCCTCGAGTTCGAGAGCCGTGACGACGAGCCTGAGTTGCTGATCGTCTGGGACAACCGAGGG
Source organism: Planctomycetota bacterium (assembly GCA_016795325.1). Classification (GTDB taxonomy): domain Bacteria; phylum Planctomycetota; class UBA1135; order UBA1135; genus WYBT01. The sequence continues at coordinate 111,277 of JAEUHY010000045.1, read as the reverse complement.
AGAGGCGTCTTCTACATGGAACCCATCGTGCAGTTCGCGCTGTGGAGCGATGGCCAGGCGATTTGGTGTGAGGGCGACGACCACTTGGAGCCCAGCTATCGAGCGTTTCGCTGCACGGCTCAGGAGGTGACGGACCTACGCGTCGAACTGTCCGAGACGCTCCCCGGCCAGTTCTTGTGCGGACCCGGGGTCCCGTGTGCAGCTTGGCAGCACGTGCTGTGGCGCGAGCAGGAGTCGCTCCGAGGCGTGTCGTCCGACGAATCTCTAGAGGTCTTGGGGCTCGAGCCGTCGCGGTTCGGCCAAGCCGACGATTCGCCGACAACGGTCGACGCCGACCGGGCAGCCGAAGGCTGGGCGCGACTCTCGGACTCCGATCGCGTTGCGGTGCGCGCCCGCCTGGCGATCGAAGCGGCCGTCACGGAGCTGGTGGCGCGCCACCCCGAGGCGCGTGCGACGTCCGCGGTGCGCCTCGTCGTTCGTTAGCTGCCGGTCTGCGGCGCGGTTGTACGGTGCCAGAGCAATTTGTCTCACGGCGCCGGTGCGCCGCGCGCACCGGCGCCGTGAGACAAATTGCTCTGGCACCGTACAACCGCGCTAGCCGCTAGACTGCCGCGCTCGATGAAGATCGACGTAGGCGAAATCGCGCGGCGCGCGGCGGGAAGGGCCCTGGCGGAGCTGGGGCGCACCGAACATGCCCACGCGCACCCGGCGCGGCCCGCGGTCGCCGGCGTGCACGTCGAAGTCAGTCCGAGCGAGGCACCGCAAGCCAAGTCCAGGCCTGGCCGCGAGCTCGTGACCGTCGAATCTCTGCGCAAGACGCCCGACGGCGGCGTGTACGAGCTGCGCGACGGCGCGGTCGTGACGCCGCTCGCCGAAGAGGAAGCGCACCGCCGCCGCGTGCGCTTCGTGCGCGCGGGTTCGTCGGGCCGTTTGCGCGTCGCGGTCGGCGCCGACCACGGCGGCTTCAAGCTCAAGCAGGACCTGCTCGCGTGGATCGCCGAGGCTGGGCACGCACCGGTCGACTTCGGCACGCGCGACGAGAACGCCGTCGACTACCCGGACTTCGCGCGCGCGGTCGCGGAGGCGGTCGCGAGCGGCCAGTGCGACCTCGGCGTGGTCGTCGACGGCGCCGGCATCGGTTCGGCGATCGCCGCGAACAAGGTCCCCGGCGTGCGCGCCGCGACCTGCTGCGACGTCGCCATGGCCAAGAACGCGCGCGAGCACAACTTCGCCAACGTGCTCTCGCTCGGCGCCAAGTCGCTCGCCCGCAGCGCCGCGCACGACATCCTGCGCGCCTTCCTCACCACGCCCTACGGCGAGGAACGTCACCGCCGCCGCGTCGAGAAGATCACGGCCATCGAACAGCGCTACTCCAAGTCCAACGTCAACGTGTCCAACGCCAACCTGCGCGCATGACCAAGCCTCTCGCCATTCCGCGCCAGATCGGCCCGGCCGAGCTCGAAGCGCTCCTGACGGAGATCGGCAAGCAGATCCTCGAGCACGGTCCTGAGTCGCTCTCGGCCTGGGGCTGCGCCACGGTCGAGGTCGAGTACTGCCCCGAGCGCACGCGCGCGGTGGTCGACGCCGGCGCCTGCCGCCTGGGCTTCTGCGGTTGCCCGGCGCCGCAGCTCACGTCGATGGCGAAGTACATCGACCACACGCTGCTCAAGCCCGAGGCGACGATCCAGGAGATCGACAAGCTGTGCGCCGAAGCGCTCGCGAACAAGTTCGCCAGCGTGTGCGTGAACGGCAGCTACGTGAAGCGTTGCGCCGAGATCCTCGGCGGCTCGGGCGTGCTGGTGTGCTCGGTGATCGGCTTCCCGCTCGGCGCGATGTCGACCGAGGCCAAGTGCTACGAGGCGCGCACCGCGATCGAGGACGGCGCCTGCGAGATCGACATGGTGCTCAACGTCGGCTGGCTGAAGTCAGGCGCCGACGACAAGGTCGAGCGCGACATCGCGGCCGTCGCCGACGTGTGCCATCGCCACGGCGCGCGGCTCAAGGTGATCCTCGAGACGTGTCTGTTGAACGACGACGAGAAGGTGCGCGCCTGCAACGCGTCCAAACGCGCCGGCGCGGACTTCGTGAAGACCTCGACCGGCTTCAACAAGGGCGGCGCGACGGCGCACGACATCGCGCTCATGCGCCAGACGGTCGGCGACGTGATGGGCGTCAAGGCCTCGGGCGGCGTGCGCGACGCGAAGACCGCCAAGGAGATGATCGCCGCCGGCGCCACGCGTATCGGCGCCTCGGCTTCGGTTGCGATCGTGCGCGGCGGCGCGTCGACCAGCACGTACTGAACGAGCGCCGGGCCGCTAGAGCGCTTGCTGCGGACCACGCGCTGCGCGAAGCGGCGCGGAGCCAGCAGGCGCCGAAGCGCGAGCTGCTCGCATCGCAGCTCACGTGCGCCGCGGCGGCAGTTCGAGCCTTGCATGCAAGGCGCTCACGCACAGCGGGCGCGAGTGCGCTGGCGCGGAGCTTGGTGTGCAGAGCGCGGACTGCATGTGCAAGCGCCCACAGCGTCCGTAAGGAACTAGCACGGCGACACGACCGCGCGCGGAGCGCGTACGCACGGAACGAGCGAGCTGCTCGCATCGCAGCTCACGTGCGCCGCGGCGGCAGTTCGAGCCTTGCACGCAAGCGCTCACGCACAGCGGGCGCGAGTGCGCTGGCGCGGAGCTTGGTGTGCAGAGCGCGCACGGCTGCTGCGAACACGCCGCCGAAGCGCGCGCAGTGGTCGCACTCGCGGACGTGCGCTTCGAGTCGACCGCGTTCGAGGTCGCCGAGCTCGCCGTCGAAGTACTCCGACAGCTGGGCCAGCACCTGGCTGCAGCGCAAGCCGCCGATTTCACGCTCTCCCCTCATGCTTGCTGCTCCAATCCGCAGTGGCGACGCAGCTGCGCCGCGAGCCGCAGACGCGCGCGGTGCAATCGACTCTTCTGGGCGGCGAGGCTGAGCCCGAGCAGCTCGGCCACGCTCGCGCCCGGCAGTTCCTCGACATCGCGCAGGACCAGGATTTCGCGCTCCTCGGGCTCCAGCGCGGCGAGAGCGTCCTCGACGAGCCCGCGCTGCTCGGCGGCGCGCGCGACTCGCTCGGGAGTGTGCTCGGGGTCGCCGAACCCGGCGAGTTCACCGAGCTCCTCGAGCGATTGCTCGCGCGCGGCGCCGCGCCGACTCGAGACCCGCAGCGCGTTGCGCCGCGCAATCGACACAAGCCAAGCTCGCGCGCCGTTCTCGGCCCGTGCATCGCCCGCCGCGTTCCAGGCGTCGAGGAAGGTCTGTTGCAGCACGTCTTCGGCGTCCGTCTCGTCGCCCGCGACCCAGCGCGCGTAGCGGAACACGTCGGCGCCGTGGCGTTCGACGAACGCGTCGAACGCGGCGCGGTCGCCGCTCGCGCTGCGCTGCAGCAGCTCTCGATCGCTGACGCTCACGCGGCTCGCGTTCAGCGTTTCGCGCCGCTCAGCGGGCAGGTCGAGAGGCCCAGCAGCGTGTACAGCGGGCAGCTGCCGATGAGGCCGGTGAGCACCGGGATCGCACCGAGGTAGGCCCACGGTGTCTGCGGTCCGACGAAGGCCAGCGACAGGACGGCGAGGCCGCCGACGACGCGCACGACACGTTCGGCGGGATGTTCGTTGACGGGCAGCAGCTTGGACATGGCGAGGTCCCGATGGAGGAAGACGATGCGGTTGTTGGAGAGCGCCGGGCCGCGCTTGGAGCGCTCGGGCGCCGGAGCGGCAGCGCGCGTCGCGCCGCCGACCGAGCAGAGGTGTCGAGCGTCGCAGAGGATTCGCGAAATCCGTCCTGTTTCGCGTACCGACTTGTGCGCAGCGGCCGGCGCTGAAGCCCGCCTGGCGTGCGCAGTCGAGCCGATTGTGGTGCGCGGCGCGGCGTGCGACATCGCGAGCATGCGCTCCGTCGCATGGTTCACCGTGTACGCGCTCGCGGTGCTCGCGCCGTTGCTCGTCGCGAGCGTGGTGCGCGGCCCGTCGTGGAATGACTTTCGCGCCGGTTTCGGCGCGGCGAGCGGCTGGATCGCCTTTGCGCTGTTCGCGCTCGAATTCGGACTGGTGACGCGCGTGCGCGCCGCGGCCGCCGCATTCGGTTCCGATGCGCTGCTCTTGTTCCACCGCGCCATGGGAATCACTGCGCTCGGTTTCGCCGCGCTGCACGTGCTCGTCGTCTCGCCTGAACCCTCCAGCTGGTTCGCCGGCGCGTCGCTCCAGCGCTCGGGCCTGCTCGCCCTTCTCGCGGCGCTGGCGTTGATCGTTACCTCGGTCTGGCGGCGCGAACTGCGCTGGTCCTACGAGCTGTGGCTCGTCGCACACCGCGGGTTGGCGGTCGCGCTCGTCGTTCTGCTCGCTTGGCATCTCGCGCCCTTCGCACGCGAGGGTCCGCTGTTCGCATTGGTGGCGACCTACACCACGCTCGCGCTCGGAGCGCTCTTCGCACAAAGGGCTCTGCGCCCCGCGGTGCTCGCACAGCGCGAGTGGGAGCTCGTCGAGAATCGCGACGAAGGCGCACGCACGCGCACGCTGGTGCTGAAGGCCGTCGGCCACGACGGACTGCGCTTCGCACCCGGACAGTTCGTGTGGCTCGCGACCGCGTGCACCGGCCTGGTGGCGCAAGAACACCCGATCTCGATCGCTTCGTCGCCCGAGTTGGACGGTGGACGCACGCTCGAGCTTGCGATCAAGGCGCTGGGCGACTGGTCGAGTGTGGCCGTGCCCGCGCTCCAGCCCGGCGCGCGCGTGCGCATCGACGGTCCGTTCGGGGCCTTCACGCCGGACACCTGCGCGGCGGCGCGGCTCGTGCTGGTCGCGGGCGGCATCGGAGTCACGCCGATGCGCTCGATCCTGCTCGCGATGCGCGACCGCGGCGACCGGCGGCCGGTGACGCTGTTCTTCGCGGCGCGCTGCCGCGCGACGGCGATGTTCGCCGACGAACTCGAGCGACTGCAGAACGAACTGGCGCTCGAGGTCGTGTTCGTGTTCGAAGAGCCCGCGCCGGGAGAACGCTGCGAGACGGGCTTGCTCTCGGCCGAGCTGCTGCGCCGCCGCCTGCCCGCGGACCTGCGCTTCACGCACGTGTTCGTGTGCGGGCCGGCGCCGATGATGGAGCTCTTCGAGCGCCTCGCGCACGAGCTCGGCCTCCCGCCCTCGCAGGTCCACACCGAACGCTTCGACATGGTGTAGGGGAGTCCAACGATGCGTGTGACCACCGTGCGACGGACCGCGGCCGGATTCGGTCTCGCGCTGCTCGTGTGCGCCGCGCTGGCCGCCTGGCTGGCTCCGACGCCGCGACGCGGCCCGCCAGCGGTGGCGCCGTCGCCGCCGACCACGCTCTCAGGCGCTGAGTTGTGGGCGCGCCACTGCGCCGGGTGCCACGAGGTCGAGGACCTCGCGCCCCAGCTGCGGGGCGAGCACGGCGCGGCGCGCGCGCTCGAGTGGCTGAGCTTCCTCGAGGCTCACGCCGAGGGCGACGCGGGCGAGGATCGGGCGGTCCTGGCCTTCCTGGCGGGTCAGACGGACTGACGGGCGGAGCGCGGGCGGCTTGCGTCCACGCGCACAACCGCCAGTGGGACAACGCTTTAGCGCACGCGGACCGCATCTAACGCGAGCAGAGCGGTGAACTGCGCCCTTGAACTAAACAACGTTCAGTCGATAAACCGCGCTCACCATGACGTCCGCCGACCGCCGCGCGCGTGAGCGCCAAGAGCTGCACGACAAGATCCTCGACGCCGCGCGCGAGCTGTTCGCGACGCACGGCTACGAGGCGGTGACCCTGCGCAAGATCGCCGAGGCGATCGAGTACACGCCGGCGGCGATCTACGGGCACTTCCAGGACAAGGACGACCTGATCCGCACGTTGTGCAAGCGCGACTTCGACGTGTTCAGCGCGCAGCTCTCGACGCTCCAGACGGTGGCGGATCCCGTCGAGCGTGTTCGCCTGCTCGGGCACGGCTACGTGCGCTTCGCGCTCGAGCACCCGCAGCACTACCGGCTGATGTTCATGACGCCGAACGACCTCGAGCACGACGAGGACGCGTTGCAGCGCCGCGGAGATCCGCACCGTGACGGGTACGCGTTCCTGCGCCTGAGCGTGCAGGAGGCGATCGAACGCGGACGCATGCGCGAGCTGTACCGCGACGCCGACCTGGCCGCGCAGACCTTCTGGGCGGGCGTGCACGGCGTGGCGTCGTTGCAGATCACACACGCGAGCGACAACTGGGTCGAGTGGCGCGACATCGCCGCTCGCACACGAGCCATGATCGACGGACTTCTCGACGGAATGACGACGCCGGCGCCCGTGGGCCGCGGCAAGAAGGCGGTGCAGCCGTGATCCGCATCGCGCTGCGCATGCTGCTGGGCGACAAGCTCAAGTACGCGGGCCTGGTCGCGGGCCTCGCCTTCGCGACGCTGCTCATCACGCAGCAAGGTTCGATCTTCGCCGGCTTCGTGCTGCGCACGGGCGCGTGGATCCGCGACACCGGCCAGGCCGACCTGTGGGTGATGGACAAGCAGGTCGAGTTCACCGAGGACCGCAAGACGATGCTCGACAGCTCGCTGCTGCGCGTGCGCGGCGTCGAAGGCGTCGAGTGGGCCGTGCCGATGTACAAGGCGTACATGCCGTGCCGCCTGAGCGACGGCACGCGCGTCGTGGTGCGCGTGATCGGGCTCGACGACGCGACTTTGCTCGGCGCGCCGCCGATCATCGAGAGCGGCGCGCTCGAAGCGCTGCGGCAGGACCGCGCCGTGTTGATCGACGCGGCGGACGCGCAGGACGAGCTCGCCATCCGCGAGGCGTTGGGCGACACGAGCAAGCGCCCGTTGCAGGTCGGCGACCGGCTCGATCTGAACGACCACGAGATGGTGGTCGTGGGCCGCTACCGCCGCACGACGGAGTTCTTCTGGGATCCGCTGATCTACACGACGTACACGCGCGCACTGGCCATCGCGCCGCCCGAACGTCGCATGCTCAACTTCGTGCTCGCCCGCGTGAAGCCGGGCTACGACCACGACGCGGTGGCGGCGAAGATCAGCGAGCTGAGCGGACTGCAGGCGTACACGGAAGCGGGATTCGAAGCGCGCTCCGAGGAGTTCATCCTGCGCAAGACGGGCATCCTCGCGAACTTCGGAATCACGATCGCGCTGGGCTTCGTGATCGGCGTGCTGATCTCCGGGCAGCTGCTCTACAACTTCATCCTCGACAACCAGCGCTCCTTCGCCGCGATGAAGGCCATGGGCGCGAGCAACTTCATGTTGCTGCGCATGGTCGCTGCGCAGGTGCTGTTCGCCGCGTTCGTGGGCTTCGGCATCGGCGTCGGGCTCACCGCGCTGAGCGGCAACTTCCTCGAGAAGTCCGAGCTCGCCTTCAACATGGCTTGGCAGGTGCCGGTGTTCGGCGGGATCGCGATCCTCATCTGCTGCCTGTTCGCGGCCGCGCTGTCGATCTCGCGCGTGCTGCGTCTCGAACCCGCCGTGGTCTTCAAAGGTTGATGCGATGAACACCACCACGCGCCACACGCTCGCGGTCGACTGCCGCGCGCTCACCAAGCAGTACGGACAAGGCGAAAACGCCGTCCAGGCCCTGCGCGGCGTCGACCTCGACGTGCGCACGGGCGAGATGACCTACCTCGTCGGTCCGTCGGGCTGCGGCAAGACCACGCTGATCAGCGTGATCGCCGGGACGCTCGACCGCACGAGCGGTTCGTGCCACGTGTTCGGCGACGACGTCGCGAGCTGGGGCGAGCGCAAACGCGCCGCGTGGCGCGGCCGCAACGTCGGCTTCGTGTTCCAGGCGCTCAACCTCGTGCCGACGCTGACCGCGGCCGAGAACGTGGCCGTGCCGCTGATGATCCTCGGCGAAGGGCACGACGCGGCGCTCAAGCGCGCGGCGACGATGCTCGAGCGCGTCGACCTGGGCGCGCGCACGCGCTCGCTTCCCGCGCAACTCTCCGGGGGACAGCAGCAGCGTGTGGCAATCGCGCGCGCGCTGGTGCACGAGCCGCGGCTGGTCGTGTGCGACGAGCCCACCAGCGCGCTCGACCACGAAACCGGCCAACGCGTGATGGAGCTGCTGCGCTCCGTCGCTTCCCGCGACGACCGCGCGCTGCTCGTCGTCACGCACGACTCGCGCATCTTCGCCCTCGCCGATCGCATCGCCCACATGGACGACGGACGCGTCGAACGCGTCGAGTCCGCACCTTCGAGCCACTGACCATGTTCATCCGCAAGTACCTGCTTCCTGCGCTCAGCCTCGCCGGCCTCGTCGCCGCGGCCTACACCGTCACCAACAGCAACCAGCGGCTGGCGGCGATGCCGCCGATCGCCGAGCCGGCTGCGTCGCCGTTCCGCGCGCAGATCGCGGGCGCGGGCTTGATCGAGGCCGCGAGCGAGAACATCGCCGTCAGCACGCCGTTGAGCGGCCTGGTGCTCGAAGCGCCGGCCGTGCGCGGACAACGTGTGAAGCGCGGCGACGTGCTGCTGCGTCTGGACGACCGCGATCGACGTGCGCTCGCCGCGGTGCGCCGCGCCGAGGTCGAGGCCGCGCGGGCGGCGGTCGCGCGTTTGGAGGCGCTGCCGCGGGTGGAGGACCTACCGCCGGCGCGTGCGGCAGTGCGCGCGGCTCAGACTGCACTCGACGACGCGCGCGCGAAGTTGGCGCTCGCCGATGCGGTCACCGACAAGCGCGCGGTGAGCGCGGAGGAGCTCACGCGGCGGCGCTACGCGGTCGAGAGCGCCGAGGCCAACCTCGAAGCGTTCACGGCGCAGCTCGCGAAGCTCGAGGCGGGCGCGTGGAAGCCCGAGGTCGACGTGGCGCGCGCGCAGCTCGCCGCGGCGCAGGCGATGCTCGAACAAGTCGAGGTCGAACTCGAGCGCCTGATCGTGCGCGCGCCGATCGACGGCAGTGTGCTGCAAGTCAACGTGCGCGTAGGCGAGTACGCCGACGCCGGCTCGCGCACGCCTCCGATCCTGATGGGCGATCTCACTCGCTTGCACGTGCGCGTCGACGTCGACGAGAGCGATGCGTGGCGCGTGCAACGGGGAGCGGTTGGAAGGGGCTTCGTGCGCGGCAATCCGCAGCTCTCGACGTCGCTCGAGTTCGTGCGCGTCGATCCGTACGTCGTGCCCAAGCGTTCGCTCACGGGTGATCCGGTCGAGCGCGTCGATACGCGCGTGCTGCAGGTGATCTACAGCTTCCCGGCCGATGCGCTGCCGGTGTTCCCCGGCCAGCAGATGGACGTGTTTATCGACGCTGCAGAGGCGGGGCGCGGAGGCGCGAAGTGAAGCGCGCGGTGTTGCTCGCGGCGCTCGCGCTCGCGCTCGCGGGGTGCAAGGTCGGAGACGACTACCGCCGGCCGCAGCTCGAGGCGCCGGCGCGTTTCGAGCTGGCGCAGGGCGAAACCCAGCTCCAGTCGCGCTGGTGGAGCGTGTTCCAGGATCCGGCGCTCGATGCGCTGGTGGAGCGCGCGCTGGCTTCGAACCTCGACCTCAAGCTCGCCGCGTCGCGGCTGCGCGAGGCGCGTGCGGTGATCACCATCGCCGGCGGCGAAGCGCGGCCGCAGGCGGATGCCGGCGGTTCGTTCGCGCGCCGCGAAGCGAGCACGGAGGTCGCCTTCGGCCAGTTCTTCCCGCCCGCCCCCAACAGCTTCCACTCGCTGGGTTTCCGCGCGAGCTGGGAACTCGACGTGTTCGGACGTGTCGCGCGCGGCGTCGAAGCCGCGGCGGCGGAGTACGACATGGTGCGAGAAGACGCGCGCGCGACGCTGGTGATGGTGTGCGCCGAAGTCGCGCGCAACTACGTGGAATTGCGCGGCTTCGAGCAGCAGCTCGACGTGCTGCGCGCCGATCTCGCGGTGCAGATCGACACCGCCGGCCTGGTTCGCTCGCGCGTTCAAGGCGGGCTCGAGGACGAACTCGCCCTCGCGCGCATCGAAGGCTTCATCGCCCAAACGCGCTCCCAGTTGCCGCAGCTCGAGCGCGAACGCGCGGCGCGCGAGAACGCGCTCGCGACGCTGCTCGGCGAGTGGCCGCGCGAGCTCGTCGAGCTGCTCGCCCGTGAGCGTCGTCCGCTCACGCTTCCCGCGAGCGTGGCGACGGGCCTGCCCGCGGAGTTGCTCGAACGCCGACCGGATGTGCGCCGCGCCGAACGCGAGCTCGCGCGCGCCTGCGCTCTGAGCGCGCAGGCCGAGGCCGAGCTCTATCCGCGCCTGTCGCTCGTCGGCGCACTGGGCCTCGAGAGCCAGCGCCTCGACGACCTGTTCCAGTCGGGCGCGCGCACCTGGACCCTCGGCCCGTCCGTCACGACGCCGCTCCTGCGCGGCGGACTGCTGCGCGCGGGCATCGAAGTGCGCAGCGCGCAGGAAGAACAAGCGCTGCTGCGTTACCAGCGCGCGGCTCTCGAAGCGCTGCGCGACGCTGAGACGACGCTCGCGGCCTGGACGCGAGCGAACGAACGCATCGGCGAACTCGAGCAGGCGCTCGTGGCCAACCGCCGTGCGGAAGAGCTCGCGCGCCAGCGCTACGCGAGCGGGCTGGAGAACTTCCTGTCGGTGCTCGACGCGCGGCGCCAACTGCTCGCCACGGAGAGCGAACATGCGACGGCGGAACTTCAGCGCGCCGCGGCGCTGGTGGCCGTGTACCGCGCGCTCGGCGGCGGTTGGGAAGTGGAAGCGGACGCGCCGGCGCTGGCGCGCAACGACTGAGCCGCAGCGCTCAGAACATCGTCATCGAGCCGGCGTCCAGGTTCGCCGCGCGCCCGCCGAGCGACTCCGAGAGGAAACGATCGGTGGCGTCGCCGCTTTCGATCTTCTCGCGCGTCGACGGCCCGCCCTTGCGCGCTTGGTCGAGCAGCGGCTTGGAGGCGTCCTCCGCGGTCCCTTCGCCGTTCAACCGCAACACACGCCGCAGGCGCTGCGAGATGATGTCCTGACTCTGCAGGTCGACCAGCGATTGGTTGGAGAGCGCCAGGATGTTCGCCAGACGCTGGTCGCCAGCCGAGAGCGTTTCGCGCACCGTTCCCTCGAGCGAGCGCGTCGCCGCGCCGATGTTCTCGCGTTCGGTCTCGAAGCGCTTGGTGAAGTCGCCCGTCTGCTGCCGCAGGGCGCCGATGTTGTGCTTGACCTGATCGAGGAGCGGCACAAGCTCGGTAGCGAGGCGCGTGATCTCCTGGTTGGAGGCCGAGATGTTCTCGCTGAGCTCGCGCATCTCTTGCGCGATCACCATCACGGGCCGGCCTTGTTCACCGAGCCGCTCGGCTTCGATCATCGTGTTGAGGGCCAGCATGCGCGACTGCATCGAGATGGCCTGAACCGACTGCGCGGCCTGCGCGACGGTTCTCGAGGTCTCGAGGACCCGCTCGGCGGCCGAGTCCTGGGCGCCGACCGTGTCGCTCAGCAGCGTCACGAACTTGTTGACCGTGCGGACCTGGCTGTCGAGCACGGCGCCGACGCTGGAGTCGCCCTGGGCGCCCAAGGCGCCGATCCGCGACTTCAGGCCCTCGATGAGCTGTTCGGCCTCGCGCACCACCTTCCCCAGGTTCTCGCCCAGGGAAAGCGTTGCGGACTCGGTCTCGCGCAGGACCTTCTCGATCTCGGATTCGATTTCGACGCGCGGATCGCTAGCGATGGCTTGGGGCATGGAGGGACCTTTCGGCCCCTCCCCATCGACTCAAGCGGCCATCTTCTTGACTGCCGCGAGCAGCAGGTCGGGCTTGAAGGGCTTCACAATCCAACCTTTGGCGCCGGCGGCCTTGGCCCGCGCGATCAGCTCGGCGTGCCCTTCGGTGGTCAGCATGACCACGTTCAGCCCGGCCGCCATGCGCCCGTTGGCGTGCAGGGCCTCCGCCAGCTCGATGCCGTTCATGCGCGGCATGTTGACGTCGAGGATCATCACCTTGACGTCCTTGTCGGCGGTCACTTTGGCCAGGCCGTCCTGTCCGTCCACGGCCTCGACAACTTCGAAGCCGCCGCCGGTGAGCACCTGGCGGACTTGTTGACGCATGGTGGCGGAATCGTCGACGACGAGAATTTTGGTCATGGGAGCTTCTCCTGTGCGGGAATCAGTTCTTGGAGCTGGTGACAAGTGGTTTCGTGGCGACCGCGGTCAGCGGGAAGCGGAACTGCATCACCGTTCCGCGGCCTGACTCGGAGCGCACGTCGATCGCGCCGCCCAGGTGGGCGCACGAGTCCTTCACGGCCGCGAGGCCGACGCCTCGACCGGAGATTTCGGAGACCTGCGCGGCCGTGCTGACGCCGGCGCAGAACAGGGCCTCACGCAGTTGTTCCTGGGTCTGTGCGGAGAGCCCCTGTTCCTCGGCCTTCTTGCGCACCGCTTCCCAGTCGATGCCGCGGCCGTCGTCGCGCACCTCGATCACGAACTCGCCGCCGTGCTCGAACGTGCGCAGCTCCAGCCGTCCGCGCGGCGGCTTGCCGGACTGCTCGCGCTGCGCGGGCGGTTCGATGCCGTGGTCGATCGCGTTGCGGAGCACGTGGGAGAACGAACTCCAGAAGTCCGCGAAGCGCTCGCGCTCCAGGCGCAGGCCGTTGCCGTCGACGGCGACTTCGATGTCGCCCTTCTCGAGCCGCTGCGCGAGCGCGCGGGCCTGTTCGGCGAAACGACCCAGGCGCTGCTCGGTCGGCTCGAGTTTGAGGTCGACCAGCTTGCGCGCGATGTCCGCGTGCTCGGCGCCGTCGACGACGGCGCGCAGGATTCCGTCGTATTCCTCGCCGGTCATCGTGACAAGCTCCTGGCCCTGCTGGCCCAGCAGGTGGTCGATGGTCGTGCTGAGCGCATTCCAGCGCCGCTCGAGCTGCGCCAGCTCCGTCTGCACGCCGGGCATGTCGTTCTCCGCGAGACGCTCCTCGATCGCATGGCACTGGCGCGCGACCGCTTCGAGCCCGAACAGCGCGCTGTTGCCCTTGAGCGTGTGGATGTGGCGCTTGGTGGCGCTCCAGTCGGCCGCGGGGTTCGCGAGCGACGCCTTGGCGAGCCGCTTCGCTTCTTCGTAGAACTCGAGGAAGCCCGCGCGGTCGTTGAGGATCCGTTCGAACACCGCGAGGATTTCGCGCTGTTGCGCGTCGGACTCGGCCTTGGCGACCTCGCTGGTGACGTCGCTGACCACGATCAAGAGCTTCTCCAGCTGACCCGAGGCGTCGCCGATCGGCTGGTAGTCGAAGGCGAAGTGGCGCTCGCCCAGGCGCGCGCGCTTGGGCAGCTGATCGAGCGCGAGTTCGAGCGGCAGGAAGCCGTCCGTCACGCTCTCCCAGCTCAGCGCGAACCACGCGCCGAGCTTGGCGTCGGCGCGTCCGAGCAGCTGCGCGAACGTTTCACCCGGCTCGTAGCCGCCGAACCAGGTGTCGACGATGCGCGAGTGTTCGCTCGACAAGCGGCACTGCCCGTCGACGGTCAGGAAGCCCTGGCGCACGTTGTCGAGCACCAAGCGCATGTCGCGGTTGCGCTGCGCGATCTCCGCCGTGCGCGCTTCGACCTTCTTCTCGAGCCCGATGACGTTGTCGAAGAAGTTGCGCGCGATGAAGCAGGCCGCGATCGTCTCGAGCACGACGAAGGCCGCGTGCACGAGCACGACCCACAGCGGTGCGTCGTAGTTGAACACGCTCTTGGGCGCCGCGAACCACAGCAGCAGGTGGTGCACCGAGACCGTGGCCGCGGCCGTCAGGATCACCATCGGGTTGGCGAACAGCGCGAGCATCGCCAGCACCGAGAAGAAGTAGAAGTGCATCTCGATCTGCACCGGGCCCTGCCCGACGTGGACGAGCACGCCGCCCATGCACATGGCGGTGAAGCCGAAGACCATCGAGATCGCACGCGGCGAACGCAGCGAGCGGTACGCCACGGTCGGTCCGGCGAGCACGGCGAGCGTGAGCGCGGCGGCGAACAGCGGGCCGGTGTCGTTGATCCAGGCGAGCGCCGTGAGCAGCGGCAGATGGCCCCAGAAGAACCACAGTGCGATGCGGTTCATGCGGGCCAGGTAGGCCTGCTCGAACGCGCTCAGTGTGGGCGGGAGGACGAGCGTGTCGCGGATGCGCCGCAGGAGCCCCGGGGGCGTCGGTTGAACTTGGGAAGTCATGGCGAGGGGAGTCAGTACTTGAGGCCGAGCGGATCGAGTGCCGCTTGCAGGGAGTTCGTCACGCCGCAGCCGTAAACCGGCAGCGGCGCCGCTTGTTCGCCGGCGCGCAAGCGCGCCAGCGTGGCGAGGTCTTGGTAGGCGAGTCCGCGCTTGCGGTCGGTGTAGCCGCCGCAGTAGCGCGTCGCGCCCGACGGATCGGTGATCACCAGCAGCGGCGCGGCTTCGACGCCGAAGCGCTGCTCGAGTTGTTCTTTGCTGACCTGCTCGAGACGCAAGTTGCTCTCGCGGCACAGGCGCGCGAACTCGTCGTCTTCGCCGACGAGCAGCACGATCTCGTCGACGTCGTCCGTCCGCGCGCGCGCCGCGACATGCTCGAGCACGCGCCGCGAGCAGCCGCACTCGGCGTACAGCACGTGGTGCATGCGCCAGCGCGCGTGTTGCTCGTCGCGCGGCAGCGACGCCAGGCTCGCGTTCAGCCGCGGGTCGTCGCGCTCAGGCCTGGGCAGCGCGACCCAGTGGCTCGCCATCAACGTGGCCATCACGACGCTGGCGCCCGCGGCCCACACGGCGAGGAAGCCGAGCGTCCAGCGTTCGCGCCGGCGTGCGCCGCGCGTCGAGTGCGAGAGCGTGGTCATCGGATACGCCGCGCGCGTTTCAGAACATCAGCGCGTCGCCGCCGTGCACGAGGCCGGAGTCGACCGGCTCCCGCTCGACCTCCAGACCAGCTTCGGCGTGTGCGTCCAGCCACACCGTCACACGGTCGGCGCCGACGCCGGAGTGCTGCTCGTACCAGTGCCCGTCGGAGCGCCCGCACACCTCGATCGACAGGCCGCGCATCACCAGCGGAGTCGAGAGCGTGGCGAGCACGCCGTAGCGCGACCACTCGCGCTTCATCTGACCCAGGATCAGGTTCGCGAGCTCGCCCAGCGCGTCGGCGGCGCCGAGCTTGGTCTCGGCCGCGCCGAACTGGCGGCGCACGCGCTCGAGTCCGCCGGCGCTCGCCGCCACACCGAGCGTGCCGCGCAGATCGTCGCCCGAGAAGCCGATGACCGCGGCGATGCACAGTTCGTCGGACTGTCCCTGCGCAGCGCCTTCGTCCGCCGCCGGGATGAGAGCCGAGCAGGCTTCGGTCAACGTCTGGCGTGCGAGCGATTCGAAGTTCATGTGCGGGCGGTGCGTAGGATGGGAGCGTTGGGGGCGCCGGACCGTTGGCGACGGCCGCGCCGCGGGTTGCCGGGTTGCAACACGCTTCGCTCCCGCAGTTCGGCCGGCCGCTGCGCTGCACTTGACGGAAGCTGCCGCTTTTCAGCGCCGCGACTGGGCCCGGCGCGGGCCCCGCGCTCCTCGCGCGAGCGGGCGCGGAATCCTCCGCACTCGAGCGACGCCCCCCGGTCGGCGGTCCGCTCGTCGAGAGTTCCGAACCAGGCGCCCGTCAGCGGCCCGCGGAGCGGAAGGAGAACGACGCACCGCCGCCGGAGCCGCGGACCGCCCTTCGCGAGCGTCCAGGGCCTCTCTCGCGGCCGCCCAGCCGACCATTCGCCCACACACGGGGCTCGACCGCGCGCGCCCAGGCAGCCGTCCCTGATTCGACGCCGCGGCGAGCCGCGCCGCTTAGCTGCTACGCCGAACGCGTCGGCCCTACGCTTCCGTTTGGATTTTCGGACCCTCTGGCGAGGCTTTGCGGCGGGTTCGTCGCCTAGGTCCTACTCTTTGCTGTGGCTGGACGACGACGTTCGTCGATCGCAGTCCAACCACGCGCCAGACTCTCCCGCGCACGTTAGAGTTTGGCGGCCCTCAACCGCCCGTCCGCCTGCCGAGCCCAGCACCATGGTCGCCACCACAGCCAAGCGCATGAAGGTCCTCTTCGTCGAGGAATACCTCCCTCAGGAAATGCTGGGGATCATGTGGCTCTCCCGCGCCATCAAGGACGCCGGCCACGAGTGCAAGGCGCTGTTCCTGCCCGACACGGACTGGATCAAGAAGCTCAAGGAGTACAACCCCGACGTCGTCTGCTACTCGATGACGACGGGTCTGCACCTGTACTTCGCGGACGTCAACCGCAAGGTCAAGCAGGTGCTGCCGAACGTGTTCGCGGTCGCCGGCGGCCCGCACCCGACCTTCAGCCCCGAGTACGTCGAGCAAGAGGGCATGGACGCGGTGTGCCGCGGCGAAGGCGAGCAGGCGATCGTCGAGCTGCTGAACAAGATGGCGCGCGGCGAGGACTACTACGAGACCGCGAACTTCTACTTCAAGCACCGCGAGACGGGCGAGATCATCCGCAACCCGCAGCGGCCGCTGACGAACAACCTCGACTCGCTGGGCTTCCCCGACCGCGACGTCATCTACGAAGCCGGCGCGATCTACCGCGACAGCGACCGCAAGGTGTTCGTCACGCAGCGCGGTTGCCCGATGAACTGCTCGTTCTGCTTCCACCACGCGTGGAAGAAGAAGGTCTACGGCGCGAACAACAAGGAGTACACGCGCAAGCGCACGGTCGACCACGTGCTGGCCGAGATCAAGGAAGTGCGCGCGAAGTACAACCTGAAGTTCGTCCACTTCCTCGACGACATCTTCAACCTCAAGACCGACTGGCTCGAGGAGTTCTGCGAGCGTTATCCCAAGGAAATCGGCCTGCCGTTCGACGTCATCTTGATGGCGAACATGACGACCGAGCGCCACATCGAGCTCCTGAAGAAGGCCGGCTGCGTGTACGCGCGCATCGCCTTCGAAGCGGCGAGCGACTATGTGCGCAACGCCGTGTTCCGCAAGAACACCACGCGCAAGCAGCTCACCGACGCGTCGGAGTGGATCAAGAAGCACGGCATCCGGCTGGGCTCGCTCAACATGCTCGGCGGCCCCGGCGGCACGCTCGAGGACGAGCTCGACACCGTGCGCCTCAACATCGAGTGCAAGGTCGACCACCCGCTCGTCTCGTTGATGCAGCCCTACCCCGAGTTCGACATCGCCGACATGACCAAGCAGATGGGTTATGCGGTGTCGGCCTACGACGACTTCCCCGAGAAGTTCAACCGCACGACCTCGATCCTGTTCGAGAACAAGGCCGAGATCGAGAACCTCCACAAGCTGTTTCCGATCATCGTGCGCTTCCCGTCGCTGATGCGGTTCGCGCCGCGCATGATCACGTGGCGCTGGGCGACCAAGCCGTACTTGATCAGCTACATGCTGTTCAGCGAGTGGATGGTCGCCGAGCAGGCGCGCATCTACAGCAAGGCGCAGGGCCTGTACGGGCCGCGCTACTGGGCGATTTCGGACTTCGTGTACCGCCTCGGCACCAAGGGCGTGCTGCGCGTCTACGAGAACATCTTCCAGGGCGTGTTCAAACGCTTCTTCGCGCCGCGCGACACGCGCCAAGCGCAGATCGCGTTGCAGATGGGCGACGAGCGCGTCGTCGCGCACATGGAGTAGCGCGGCGCGCGCGCCCGCGGTTTCGCTGCCGCCGGCGCCGCAACACGCGAGTCTCCGGGCCCCGCGTACGCTCGATCGGCCGTGATTCGGCCGTCCGCGCTACGTATCCTGTTCGGCCCCTTCCCCGGAGACTCCCATGCTGAAGAAGTTCGTCATCGTCGTTCTCGTCATCGTCGGCCTTTTCGTCGGATTGGGCCTAGCGCTCGACTCCGATTTCCGCGTCGAACGCCGCGCCGTGATCAAGGCCGACGCCGCGCGCATCCACGAGCACTGCGGCGAGCTCAAGAACTGGCCGGCGTGGTCGCCGTGGATCGAAACCGATCCGACGATCGTGACCACCTTCGGAGAGAAGACGACGGGCGTCGGCGCGCACCAGAGCTGGACTGGCAAGGACGGCAACGGCGAGCTGACCTTCACCAAGTGCGATCCGGCGAGCGGCATCGCCTACGACATGGCCTTCATCGACGGCGAGCGCCGCTCGCCCTCGGTGTGCGTGATGAACTACAAGCCCGTCGACGGCGGCACCGAAGTGATCTGGGTGATCGAGGGCAAGCTCGACATGCCCGTGATCGGTCCTTACCTGGCCCTCGCCTTCGACGGCATGGTCGGCCCGTCCTTCGAGCGCGGCCTCGAGAAGCTCAAGGGCCTCTGCGAGCAGGGCTGATCCGCGCGCCCGCCGCCGCTCCCAACCTTGCAGTTTGGGAGCGGCGCTCCCAATTTGCAGGGATCGACCTGCGCACGCGCTGAGTACGCACTCCGGCGAGGCCGCGCCCGCAAAGAGGCGGGCGTGGGATCGGGCGCAGGGGAGTAAGGTCCTTCGAGCGGGGAATGTCCCGCGGGAGGACCACCGTGAACGAGCGCTCGATGTCGATCGGTTTTGTGGCTGCTTTGGGGTTGGGCGTGTTCGCGTCGGCGAGCTGGACGGCGCCGCAGGCGGCGAAGCAAGAGCCGCGCAACGACACGAAGGCGCGTCTCAAGGCGTGCTTCGAGGAGAGCGACGCGAAAGAGCAGCTCGCGAGCGTGTCGGCCACGGTGTGGCTCGGCGAGGAGGTCGCGCTCTCGGGCTGGTCGGCGCGTGAGTCCGGCGCGGCGCGCGAGGGCGCGGACTTCGCGCGGCCCGCGCCGTGGGCGCTCGAGGCGCTGACCGCAGTCGCGTTGCTGCGGATGGCCGACGCCGACAAGTTCGAGTTCAGCGACCTCGTCAGCAAACACCTGCCCGAGCTGAAGTTCGGCGGGCAGAGCGTCACGGTCGAGCAGGTGCTCGCGCACACCTCCGGCGCGCCGAGCTTCGTCGACTTCGTCGCGACCGCCAAGGAGCCGCAGACGGCCGAGAGTGTGCTCGCGTGGCTCGGCGGGCGCCCGCTCGACGCGGCGCCGGGTTCGTGCTTCGCGTACAGCGAGTCGAATGCGCTGATCGCAATCGCTCTGGTCACGAAGCTCACCGAGCGTCCGGTCCACAAGGCGCTGCAGGAGTGGGTGATCGAGCCGGCCGGCATGCTGGGCACGTCGCTCGAACTCGGCGCCGTGCAGGCGCGCCCCAAGAACGCGGCGTTCTATGCGGGCGGCGCCCCGGCGGACGCTGTGGCGGTCGCGGACCTGCTCGGCATTCCAGCGCTCACGACCAACTTCGACGACCTTGCCAAGCTGCTGCGCGGCCTCAACGGCGAACTGCTCTCAGGCGATGCGCGCCGCACGCTGTTCGCCGCGGACCGGCTCGCCACCGGCGTCGAGACGCCGTACTCGTGGGGCTTTGCGCGTTCGCGCGTGAACCGCAGTCCGTGCCTGGTGTGGGCCGGCGCAGCGAGCGAACAGGCCCTGCACGTCGCCTGGCACCCCAAGTCCGAGCTCGTGATCGCGCTCGCGGGCCGACCGAACAACGCCGGGCTCGCGCCGCTCGCCGAAGACCTCGCCAGCGTCGTGTTCGAGCTCCCCGAGCGCGAGATCCTCGACCTGCCGCTGACGAGCGAACAGCGCGCGATCTACGCCGGCGTCTACTACATGGGCTGCACGCGCACGACGATCGAAGCGCGCGACGAGCAGCTCTTCTTCCAGTCGCCCTATGACGGCCCGTACCGTCTGCGCTACCAGGGCGAGCACCGCTTCATCTCCGCTGACGACGACGAAGTGCGCCTCGAGTTCACGGTCGACAGCGGAGTCGCGCAGCAGTTCGTGTTGATCCAACACGGCGCGCGCACGGGCGCCGTGCGCATCAAGTGACGCGCTGCGTTCAGCGGCCGTCGTACTGAAGGACCGGCGCCCACCAGCGAGTCGTGCCGTCGGCCACGGGGGGCAGGACGGCGCCAGTGGCGTAGTCGCCGAGCCGCGCCCAGACGCCGCAAGCGCCTGTGGGCGCGCCGTGGAGGCGAAAGTAACCGTCCTTGTCGGTGTGCTTGGTCACGGAACCTGGCCGGTTCTCGTGGCCATGACGAACCGCAGCCCGCACCGCGGGTCGACCGTCGGGAAGAAGCACGCGACCCTCGAGCACGACACCTCGACTCAGAGTGAGGTCGAAACGCCCGTCCGTCACCGTGATCGCTTCCAGTTCGAACTCATCCCGTTCAAGGGGGTCCTCGGGATGCGGCAGACGAAGCCGGACGAACTCGGTGGCGAAGCCGTCTGCAGAGGCGGCCAGATACAACACGCCTCTTGGCACACCTCCCAACGTCGCGACTCCTTGTGCGTCGCTGGTCGAGCGCCAGAAGTTGCCGAAGTTCCCAAGCTCTCCGTAGAAGTTCTTCCACTGCGCGAGGTCGAGCAAGCTGCTGCAACTGACCCAAACCTCGGCGTTCTCGATCGGTTTGCCTGCCGATTCGAAAACGCGCACTTCCAGCTTCTGCCCTATCGGACCGAGGACAAACTCGACACGTTCCGTAGTTCCGATGGGGTCCCGCGGAACCTTGACCAGATTCGAAGGGAGCTCGTCTCCGCGGCGGGCGCACAGCAGCCTGCCATCAGGGTTGCCGAGCCAGATGCGGAACTGTCCGGACTCATCCGTGCGTGCGAGCGGCCGCGGAATGTCGCCTGTGGGGCCCAGTACAGCCTTCCAAATCTCCGCGCCCTTCGCAGGCTCGCCACGCTGCGTGAGCACGACCCCTTCAACCGCGCGAAGCACGGTTCCAATCCACACCGTGGCCACCGAGTTTTCGCCGTGTCTCACGTTGATCAGCGGCGTTGAACCTACTGGGAGAGTGCACACACGCATCCGGCCCGCTGGGACGCGCTCGAACGTCACTTTCCCTTCGGCGTCGGAGTACAGCGGCTCAGGCATCTCATACCGGCCCAACTCGCCGACGGGTTCGGACCACACGAGGACGCCCTCAAACGGCTTGCGGTCCTTTCTCGAAATGACGAAGACCGTCACGCTGCCGAACTCTTCAGGCGGCGGAGTCCAGCCCTCGGGCAAGCGCTCCGCGACTTCCGGTTCGAGAGGCTCAGCACTGCGTGGTGCAGCGACGGACGGTGCTGGTGACGCGAGTTGTGGCTCGCTGGGCGGCTGTACTTGCGGCTCGACGACGGGCGCTTCTTCGGGCTGCTCGACCGCCGGCGCCGGACGAACTTGGCGTTCTTCAGCGCTCGCCGCCGGCGTCGCCGCCGAGCTGGAAGGTGTCGGCTCGCGCGAGAGCAGCGCGACGAGCAACACAAGCGCGGCCGTCGCACCCAATCCGATGGCCAGCCGCGCGTTCACCAACTCAGATTAACGCCGAACCATCACCGGTTGGCGCACGCCGAGGCTCTTGCGTTCGGCTTCGATGACGCGCGTGTGCAGGAGCGCGTCCTCGAGCGTCGCGTCGAGTTCGCGCGAGCCGCTCGCGAGCGCGCTGAGCAGATGGCGCACTTCGCCGTCGTAGCCGCTGTGCGTGTCGAGGGCGACGGGCGTCGAGGCGCCGTCGCGCGCGAGCACGAGCTCGTGCGCGCGAGCGAACTCGTAGTCCGCGGTCGCACGTTCGAAGACCACGGTGTAGGCCATCTTGAACGACCAACCCGGCGAGTGGTCCCAGCCGCCTTCGACGACGACGTGCTGCGGGCCGTTCTCGTAGTGATAGAGCGCGCTGACGTGCTC
The DNA here is from genome assembly GCA_016795325.1 of Planctomycetota bacterium. Classification (GTDB taxonomy): domain Bacteria; phylum Planctomycetota; class UBA1135; order UBA1135; genus WYBT01. The sequence continues at coordinate 89,703 of JAEUHY010000045.1, read as the reverse complement.
CTCGGAGCCCGCGGCGGAGACGAAACGCGGCGCGCCCAGGCACCAGGTCGCGAAGTCGACGTCGTGCACGTGCAGGTCGAACAGCGCGCCGCCGCTGGCGGTGTTGTTCGCGTAGAAATCGGCGGCCCACTGCGGGCGGCTGCCGAGGCGGCGGAACACGGCGCTCTTCACCGCGCCGTACTCGCCCGAGGCAATCGCGCGCTTGAGCCACGCCCACGCCGGCCAGAAGCGAATGCACATCGCCGGCATGCACAGGCCCTTGGAGCGGCGCGCGACCTCGAGCAGCTGTTCGATCGAAGCGCTGTCGAGCGCGACCGGCTTTTCGAGCAACACGTGCTTGCCCGCTTCGAGCGCGGCCTTGGCGAGCTCGACGTGCGTGCTGGTGTGCGTGCAGATGCTGACGAGTTCGACCGCGGGATCGGCGAAGAGCTGCGCCGCGACTTCGTAGCCGCGCACCTCGCGCGGATCGAAGAGTTGTTCGCCCGCGCCGCCCGTCGCGATGTTGCCCGCCGCGCTCGCGCGCCCGGCGCGGCGCTCGGGGCTCTTGTCGCACACGGCGACGAGCTTGTTCGCGAAACCCGCGGCGTTCGCCGCCGCGAAGGCGTTGATGTGCGTGCGGCCCATGAAACCCAGGCCGATCACGCCGACGCCGATCGTGCGCGGCGCGGGCGTGAGCTTGGCGACGAGTGCACGCGCCGCCTTGATGTCCGCGACGCGCTGGTCGCCCGCCTCGCGCTCGATCATCAGGTCGACGCGCACGCCGCGCCGCGCGAGCACGGCGAAGAACTTGTCCCAAGCGACTTCGCCCGTGCCGACGCGCACCTCCGCGCCCCACTGGCCCTTCACCTTCGTCCGAACGGCGTCCTTGATGTGCACCTGGCGCACGTGCGGCGCGAGCTTCTCGAGCGCGCTCACCGGCTCGCCCATGTCGTACAGCAGCATGTTCGCCGGATCGAAGTTGACGCCCGCCCGCGGCCGGCCGAGGTCGGCGAGGAACGCGAGCAACGTGTCGGCGTCCTCCTGGCCCGTTTCGAAGGCGACGTTGACGCCGCGCTCGGCGTAGATGTCGACGACCGTGCGCAGGCGCTCGAGCAGCACCGCGCGTTCGGGGTCGTTGCGCTCGTGCGGCAGGAAGCCGGCGTGGAAGGTGACGAGCGGCAGGCCCAGCTCCGCGGCGATGCGCGCGTCCTCGTGCGCGATCGCGAGGTTCTTGGCCCAGTGTTCGGTCGGCCGCACGCCGCCCGTCACGCGGATCGTGTCGAGCGTGGAGTAGTCCTCGCCGTGCGTGCCCATCATCCCCGAGCGGATCTCGATGCCGGCCGCACGCAGCGCGTCGCGCGTTTCGGCGAGCTTCCATGCGCCTTCACGCAGCGGGTCGAGCGCGAGCTGGCAGGCGTCGACGCCGATCTCGCGCAGCTTCGCGACGAGCTCGGCGGGGGACGAGGGCTGCAGCGACCAGGAGCACACTCCGAGGCGGGGGGCGGCGTTCATGGGCCGCCAAGATCCGGGGTTTCCTACGAGCTGCAAGGGTGCGGGAGGGCGGTCTTGACGGGCGAGCGACGCGATGGTGTGCTTAGGTGGTCAACCAACCAACACCGCCGCCGCCCAGCATGAGCCCCGCCGCCGACACCCGAGACCGCCTGATCGACGCTGCGTTGGAGCTGTTCGTCTACCAGGGGTACGCCGCCACCGGACTCGCCCAGGTCGCGCGCAAGGCGCAGGTCCTGCCCGGGTCGCTGTACTACTTCTTCCCGACCAAGGAAGACCTGCTGCTCGCGACACTCGAGCGACGCAAGCAGACGCTCTACGAAGGCGTGCTGCGGCCGATCTGGGAGAGCACGAACGACCCGATCGAGCGTGTGTTCGGGCTGCTCGCCGGGTATCGCCAAATGCTCGAGCTGACGGAGTTCAAGCACGGCTGCCCGATCGGGAACCTCGTGCTCGAGCTCGCCGAAACCCATCCGCGGGCGCGCGGACTGCTGGTCCAGAACTTCGATGGCTGGCTCGACGCCGTCGAGCAGTGCTTTGCGAGCGCGCAGGATCGTCTGCCGCCCGGCGCGAGCCCGCGCCAGCTCGCTGTGTTCGTGCTCACGACCATGGAAGGCGCGGTGATGCTCGCGCGCGCCTACCGCAACTTCGAGGCGTACGACGCGGCGGTGGTGCACCTGCGCGAGTACGTCGAACGCTTGCTCGTCGAATCAGCCGCGCGCCAATCCTCCAGGAGAGCCTGATGACACTGCTGACCATGTGCTTTCTCTTGCAACACAACTGCGAGGAGCTGGCGCGCGAGCTTTACCGCACGCAAATGGCGGCGGCGCAGTCCGCGCTACGGCTCGAAGAGCTGGCGGAGGCGCGCCGGTGGCTTGACCAGACGGATCCAGCGCAGCGTGGGTTCGAGTGGCGCGTGCACGCCGCCTCGCTGGATGAGTCGCGCGTGACGCTCGCGCTCGACACGGCCCCGGCAGCGCTCGCTGCGCACCCGAGCGAGGATCTGCTGGCCGTGGGGCTGAGCGATGGCCGCATCGAGTTGCGCCGCGCGAGCGACGGCGCGCACGTCGCTGAACTGGGTCGCCACACGCAGAGTCCGTCGTACTTGCGCTTCGACGCGCGCGGCGAAAGTCTCATCAGCGCGTCGTTCGACCGCAGCGTCAAGGTCTGGGACGTCGCCAACCGGCTCCTGTTGAGCGACTTCACGCGCCACAACTCACCCGTCGGCGGCGCGGCTTTCAGCCCTGACGGGAAACGCGCGGCGTCGTGCTCGTACGAACGCGACGCGACGCGCGGCGTGTGGGGCGTCGTCCACGTGTGGAACCCCGCGGGCGGCAAGCTCGAGCGCACGCTCGAAGGCGGACGCAAGCCTCTGGTCGGGCTCGCGTTCTCGCCCGACGGCGCGCGCCTCGCCGCCGGCTCGTGGGACTTCTGCGTGTTCGTGTGGAGCGTCGCGGGCGGCGAGCCTGTGAGGTGTGCGATGCCCGACGAAGGCTTGTACAACGCCGTCGACGATGTGCTGTGGAGCGCCGATGGAAAGCTCGTCGTCGGCGCATCGAAGGACCACACGGCGCGGGTGTGGGACGCGACGAGCGGCGCGCTCGTCGCGTCGCTGCGCGGACACACCGATGCGGTCGACAAGCTCGCTTTGTCGCGCGACGGAGCGCAGCTCGCGAGCGCGGGCGCCGACGGGGTGCTCAAGCTGTGGAGCACCGCGGACTGGAAGCTCGCCGCGACATTGCGCGGTCATGCGGACGACGTCCTCGCGTGCGCGTTCGAACGCGGCGGAGCGCTGGTTTCGCTCGCGAGGGACAACACGTTGCGCGTGTGGTCCAACGCGCCGGACGCCTACGGGCCGGCGACGTTCACAACGAGCGCCGCGCCCTACGTCGCGTGCTACAGCCCCGACGATGCGCTGCTGGCGGTCGCGAGCTACGACGGCCGCATCGAACTGCGCGACGGCGCGAGCTTGAAGCCGGTGCGCGGCTGGGCGGCGCATCCGAGCGACAAGTCATGCCACGCGCTCGCTTGGACGCCCGACGGCAAGCGCCTCGTCTCCGGCAGCTGGGAACCGGCGCTCCGCGCTTGGGACGCGGCGAGCGGAGCGGAGTTGGGCAAGCTAGAGCTGAGCGCGGGAACGAGCCAACTTGCCGTCAGCCCCGACGGCGCAAGTGCTGCGGCCTGCGTGGCGAAGTCGGTCGTGGTGTGGGATCTCGCAAGCTACGCGAAGCGCTTCGAGTTCACCGGACACGCCAGTTCCGTGCTCGCGGTCAACTTCAGCCCCGACGGTGCGCGCTGCGTGTCGACGGGCCGCGACGCTCGAGCGCTGGTGTGGAACGCAGCGAGCGGCGAACTTGCCTTCGAAATCCGCTGCGCGAACAACGACGTGGCCGAGGCGCAGTTCACCCCCGACGGGCGTCAGCTCGTGGTCGCCGGCCGCAGCGGCGCCATCACGCTGCACGACGCGTCGAGTGGAGCGCTGGTGCGCGAACTCGCGGCTCTGCGCCACGGCGTCGACCACATCGACATCGCACCGGACGGCTCGCGCGTGGCGCTCGCTTCGAACGTGGTCGTGCTGCTCGACCTGCGCCATGGCGGCGTCCTGGGTGAGTTTCGCTCCCACCGCGACCAGCCCTACAACCTCGACTTCGATCGCACGGGCGAGCGGCTCATTAGCTGCTCCACGGATCGCAGCGTCGTCGTGCACGACGTCCGTGGTCGAAAGCGCTGAGCAAATCCGCCAGCGACAACGAGTCGGGCCCGCAGCAATCGCGCGGATTGCTGCGGGCCCGGGGATCAGCGCGGCGCCGGCGCCGGCTCGGAGTGCGGCTCGGTGTGTGGCGTCTACGCGCCGAACAGCACCCAGCGACCGACGAACTCACCGGGCAGCGGACGCACGCGCGGCTTGGCGTGGAGCGCGGACGCGTCTTGCAAGCTCGCCTTCGCGTCGGCGTGCGCAGCGTACGCGTCGCTCGTCGGCGCGGGAGCGTAGAGCAGGCCCTCGATCAAGCCGACGTTGAGCAGGCCTTCGAGGCCGAACTGCGCGAGGTCGAGCAACACGTTCGCCTGCAGCAGCACGCGGCCGTCGGGGAGCGCGACGTGTTGGCCGCGCACCTTGTAGATCACCGGCGGGATCAGGAACGCCCCCTGCCCGGCGCCGGACACCGGACGCATCTCGCCCACGACGCCGCCCGCCGCGTCGACGCGCAGCGCCAGCTCGTAGTCCGTGCCGCCTTGATCGCTCGGCATCTGGGCGCGAACGACCGAGACGCTCGGCGTGGCCTGTTGCCACACGCCGACGCCGCCGCCGGTGAGTTGCGGGGCGGCCGCGGCGCCCAGAGCGAGTGCGAGAGGAGCGAGGAGCTTCGAAACCAGTTGAACGATCTTCATGACCGAGTCTCCAAATCAAGGGAGCGGGAAGTGCTCCGTGTCGCGGGCGGGAGCTGCCTCAGTCCGACGCGGCGCACATTTGGGAGAGCGGGCAGAGCACCGAGTACCGCACGCGGGAAATTCGCGTCGTCGCTGCTCGCGCTGCGCGCTGTTCCTCACGCGTGCAGCAGTTCGAGCGCTGACGCGAGGCGAGCCAACTCGCTCGGCGCGCGTGTGTCGAGGATCGCGATACGAACGAGGCCAGCCGCTCCATGCAGCTGGCCCCACGAATCACGCACCCTCGTTTTCAACCGCAGTGGATAGGTGCAGCGATATCAGGGCTGAACCGTGAACTCGAGCGCGTTGGCGAGGTTCGCGCCGCCCGGTGCGAGTGGATCGCGATACCAGACCTGCGAGTTGACGAGCGCGCCCGCACTGAACGGCGCGCCGAGCGCGAACGGATTCGCGCTGGTGAACGCGCTCCAATCGACGTCGAGCGCGCCGTTGCAGATGCCGAGCGTTCCGCTCGCGAGCGCGGGCCCGACGCGTTGCAGCGGTCCCTTCACGCACAACTGGCTGACGCTGCTCGGCGCCCACAGCCGCTGATCGCGGCCGTTCACGCCGTAGAAGACGAGCGCCGGCCGCGCACCTTCCAAATTCGTCGCGGAGAGCGTGAAACCGCTGCTCGCGCCTGCGCGTGCGACGCCGAACGAGATCAGCTGGCCTTGGCAGAAGTTCGTGCTGAGCCCGCCGAGGCAGTACGCGGTTGGATTCGAGCTGCCGCCGCCGGCGCCTTCGACGACGTCGCCGGTCACGCACAACGCGTAGCCCTGCGTCGCCACCGGAACGTTCGCGCCGATGACTTCGAGCACCCACGTGCCCGTCGCGGGCGCGGGCACGAGGATGCGCTCGAGGTTGTTCTTCTTGTCGGGCGCGCCGCCGCCGGTCGAGACGCCCGCCGCGAACACGTTGCCGAGGAACACCTGCCCCGTCGGACCCGTGAGCACGAGGTCGAGATCGTTGACGACCGGGTTGGCGGCGTTGAGCGCGCCCGGTGCATCGCTGTAGGCGAGCGTCACGCGCAAGGTCACGGCGCTCGAGGTGATGCTGAAGGCGTGGGTCGCGCTCTGGCCCGTCGTGAGGCCCGCCGCGTGCGGAACGTCGAACACTACGAGCCGACTCTGGTCGCCGGCGAAGTACAGCGCGTTGTCGAGCTCGACGCGGCCCCAACCTTCCTGATCGCTCGGATAGCCGGCGATGCTGGTCATGTCCTGCCCGCTGTTCACCAGCAGCGCCTTGAGCAACGCGCCCGAGGGCGTGAACGCGTCGGCGGCGTTCGCGGCGCCGCTGGGGTGGAAGCCGTCCATGAAGTACTGGCGCACGAGCGCGGCGGCGCCGGCGACAGCGGGCGCGGCCATGCTCGTGCCCGAGAGCACGCTCGTCGAACAGCCTGAAACCCCGGCGGAAAGCACGTTGCAGCCGGGTGCGAAGAGCTCGGGTTTGCGACGCCCGTCGGCCGTCGGCCCCGCTCCGCCGGAGCACAGGTTGTTCGCGCCCGCGCCGTTGAGCGTGGCGCCGACCGCGAGCAGGTTCTTCGCGTTCTCGGGGTTGCGCACGCTGGGCGAGTTCGAGGTCGAGAACACGACCAGTTGCTGCTCGTCGCTCCACTGCAGCGCATCGATCTGCGCGCACAGCGTGTTGTACGCGGTGGTCGTGTCGTCGCCCCAGCTGTTGCTGTGCACGCGCGCGCCGACGGCGACGTGCGCGCCGGCGACAGTCGCGAAGGTCGTCGTCGGCAGGCCGGTCGTGTGCGCGAGCTTCGCACCGAAGGCGATGCCACGTTCGCTGGTCGAGCCGCTCACCGGCGCGGCGTCGCCGACGAGCGAGCCGGCCGTGTGCGTGCCGTGCGTGTCGCCGCCGCTCGAGCTCGCGAACACGAGCTTGCGGTGCGTCGGGCCGATCGGCGCACCCGAAGGATCGGCGAAGAAGCACGAGTTCAGCGCCAGCGCGCTGTCGATGTGCCCGAGCACCTGCCCGACACCCGTGATGCCGCGGTTCCACACCTTGCGGTCGAGGTTGACGTTGGTCTGGACCGCCCAAGTCATGTTGTTGTTGCGCAGCTCGAGCTGCGGCTCGGGCTCGATCCACTGCACTTCGTCGGACGCGGCGAGGGCGCGTGCCTCCGCGGCCGTGGCTTCGACGACGACGAGCCAGCGCTCGAGCGCGAAGCTCGCCGAGAGCAGCTCGAGCTTGCTTGTCGCGAGCAACGCTTCGAGCGCCGCGCGCTCGCCGCCTCGGAAACCCACGACGACCAAGCGTCGCGCAGTTCCGTCGTTCGTGCCCGCGTCGAGCAGCCGGCGCTCGAGCTTGTAGGCCGGGTGCAGCGCGCCGCTCCACACTACGTCTGGGCTGGCTGCAAGTTCAGCGCGCGCCGCGGCCGAGCCGCGTGCGACGAAGGCGAAGTTCGGGACGTAGTCGAGCAACTCGACGCCGCAGGCCGCGGCGCGCGCTCGGTGGCGTTCGCTGATCGGGCCGTCGAACTGCACCAGGAAGCAGGTCTGCGCGTCGGCGCGCGCCGCGAGCTCGTCCGCCACCGCTGGCGGTGAGTCTCGCGTGTCGAACTCCGCGTACTGGAGGGCCAGCCAGCGCGGATGCTGCGCGAGCGCGTTCGCCTCCTCGAAACTCCACTGCGCGAAGGCGGGCGTCGCGGCGACGAACCAGGCCAACCAGCAGAGATGGGGGCGGGTCATGGAGCGTGCCTGATGCTGCGCTGACGCTCACGCGCCGCGCTCCAACCAGACTAACCCGCTTTCGCCGGACGGGTCGGCGCGCGGCTCAACGCCCGGCCAGAACCCAGTTCGCGAACGCGGCTCGACCGCGGTCGACGAACAGTGCGATGCGGCGCGGCCGCTTGGCCTCGGGAGGCAGGGTCACCTTTTCCGACGAGACCTCCGGACTCTGGTCTGTGCCCCAGATGCAGTTCAGCTCCCGACCGCTCCACTCGAGCGCCAGCTGCATGCGCTTGCCGCGCGTGGCGAGCCCCAGACGTTGCGGCGCGTCGTCAGCGGGCGTCCAAACCCCGTTCCGGCGCTCGAGCTGCTGCGCGATCAAGTACGAAACGTCGACCGACGCCGGTGTTTTCAGGTCGTTGGAGTCGACGCGCAGCGCCAGCGCGTGGTTGTCGTCCCACTCCAGGCGAACGCCGCAACCGCGTGTGTTGCTCTGCGACTCGAGTTCGCCGCGCACGACGAAGGCGCCCCGCGGCGCCGCGCGCACGAACGAGTCCTCGGCCGAGAAGCACGTCGCGAGCAGTCGACCGTCGGGATCGTGCGCGAACTTCAACGCTTCGCCGACCCGCGTCCAGCCGGTCGGGATCGCGTCGGCTTCACCCTCGAGCAGCTTGAGTTCGACTCCGCTCTTCAGCGGCGCGAGCGCCGGGTCGCACTTCACCAGCACGCGCTGGTTGCTGCGGACGGCGTCCAGCTCACCGTCGGTCACCGCAACGCTGAACAAGAGCTCGTAATCCGCGGCGCTTTCCGCCAAATCGACGCTCACCTTGGCCGCATTCGAAGTCTCGAGCTTGTGCGCGGGAGCGCCGCTGACGCTCCATGCGAACTGCTTGGGTGTGAGCCCGTCGGGATCCTCGACGTTTGCGTTGAGCGTGATCGAGTCGCCGGGCTCGGCGCTCGTCGGTCCGTCGATCTTCACCACGGGCGGCTCGTTGACCGGGCGCACCGTCGCGCTCGCGCGCTGTGTGACGCTGTTGGCGCCGTCCGAGACCGCCACTTCGAATTCGAGCGTCGTTTCGACCTCGACGGGCGGCGCCGTGAACTTCGCGCGAGCGCTGTCCACGCCCGTGAGTTCGACCGTCGGTCCGCGCAGCTGCTTCCACGCGTACGTCAGCTCCGTGCTGTCGCCGTCGGTCGCGCGCGCCACGAGTTCGAGCGTGTCGCGCTCCGCCACCGGCGCGAGGTCGTCGATGCTCACCGTCGGCGCTTCATCCGTCGCGTCGACCGCGATCTCGACGTTCGACGCTTTCGAAGAGCGTTGACCCTCGCTCACCACCAGCTCGGCTCGAACCTTGTACGGCGCTCGCGCCGCGGGCGCCGTGAACCACGCGCGCGGCTTGTCCGTGTCCTGCAATTGGAGTCCAGCCGGGCTATCGAGCAGTTTCCACTCGTAGCGCAGGCCCGCGTGGCCCTCGGGATTGCTCGCGCTGCCGTCGAGCTCGACGCGCGCGCCTTCGCGGGCGGAACTCGGTGTCGCGACGCGCGCCACGAGCTCGGCCGGCGGCGTCACCACCGCGTTGTTCTCGTCCGGGTTGTTGTCGGCCCCATCCGCTCGAGCGGTCTTGCCGTTGTTCGTGTCCTGCTGCTGCGAGCCGCTGAGAGCGCGCCACGCGACGAAGCCGACCACGCCCGCGAGCGCAACGCCCGCGGCGGCGAACACTCCGGTCTTGGAACGCGGCGTCGGCGCCACACTCGGCTTGAGCGTCACGGTCTCGGACGGCGGCGGGGGTGTCGGCGCCGCGAGGCAGCGTTCGCAAGTCGCGATGATCTCGCCGTAGCTCTGCGGCCGCGCCGCGCGATCGGCGGCGAGCATGCGCGAGACGAGCTTGGCGACGTCCTCCGGCGTGTCCGGGCGCAAGGCGCGCACGTCGGCGGGCGCGATGCCGTCGCGCTTGGCGACGACGATCGACGAAATGCCGCTCTGCGGAAAGGCCTTGCGGCCCGTGAGCGCCTGGAACATGACGCAGCCCAGGCCGTAGATGTCGCTGCGGAAATCGACCTTGTTCGGATCGTCGAACTGCTCGGGACTCATCGTCGCCGGCGTGCCCATCACCATGCCGGTGACGGTCAGGTTCATCTGCTCGCTCGAGTCGACGACCGAACGCGCGAGGCCCAGGTCCGTGAGCTTGGCGACCCACGGGAACGAGTTGTTCTTGGCGCCCGGCCCCTCGAGCGGGCTGAGCAGCACGTTCTCGCACTTCACGTCGCGGTGGATGATGTTGCGCTCGTGCGCGTACTCGAGCGCGCGTGCGACGTCGCGGCACACCTGCAGCGCGGCGCGCAATTCCAGCGGCCCTTGCTTGGCGATCCACTGGTGCAGATTGGGGCCCGGGACGAACTCCATCACCAGGTAGCAGCGGCCCTCCGCGGTGATGTCCGAGCTGTAGCAGGTGACGATGTTCGCGTGCGACATCCCCGCGAGCAGCTTCGCTTCGCGCCGAAAGCGCGCGAGGTAGTCCGCGCTCTCGCAGCGTTCACCCAGCAGTTTCACGGCGACCTTGCGGTCGAGGAACGGCTGCACACCCTGGTACACGACGCCCATGCCACCGCGGCCGAGCTCACGTTCGAGCTGCACGCCCGGAATCGACGGCATCTCGACCTTCGCCGCGGGCGCGTGCATCAACGTCTGCTCGCCGAGCGACGAGGCAGCGGGGTTGGTCGCGTCGGCGTCCGGTCGCACGCCCGAGCGCACGAAGGTCGGCTCCGCCGGAGGCGGCGCTTGAGGCCCGCGACGCGCGTTGCCGGGACCTTCCGATCCAGGTTGGCGCGGGTTCGAGCCCCGATCGCTGCCGCTCGCGTCCGCCATGTTCAGCGCAGCTTCTTGACCTGTTCGAGCAGCCGCGCTGCGTCGGGACGGTCGGCGGTGTTCGCACCCACGTACGCGAAGCGGATCGTTCCGTCGGCGCCGAGCACCAACGTCGTCGGCAGCGCGAGCTTGCCTTCGATCGACAACGAACGCACCAACTCGAAGTCAGGGTCGTAGGCGAACGTGAACGGCGCCTCGCGGCCTTCGAACTGCTCCGATTCGGACAGCGCGCTCCAGAACGTCTCGAGCCGATCGCTCTCGCCCGGGTAGACGACGATCACCTCGGCGCCGGCCGAGCGGAACTCGGGCATCGCGTCGCACAGCGCGCGCACTTGCGTGTAGCAGTACACGCACACTTCGCCTGCCATGCCGCGCAGGATCGTCACCACGACGGGCTTGCCCGCCAGCGTGCTCGGGTCGAGCGGCTTGCCGTCGCGACCGCGCACCTTGCCCAGCTGGATGCGGCGTCCGATCAGCGGCGAGGAGAGCTTTTCGTCGCCGTTTTCGACCTGTTTCGCCTGCCCGCGCAGACCGCGGCTGTACGCGCGCGAACCCGACGGCGCGTTCATGCGCGGAGCGCCGTCGGAGTACAGCTTCACGAGGAACTCCATGTTCTGCTGTTCCTCGTCGGTCCACTCCTGGCGCTCGAGCGGGAGCGCCGGCTTCTGCGCTGCGACCGCGGTCAGCTCCGCCGGCGGCTGCGGCGCCGCGGGATCAAGCTCGAGCGGCTGGTTGGCGCCGAGCGGAGAGAGCGCCTCGCTGAGCCACACGTCGAGCACGCGCTCGACGGGCTTGCCTTCGGCTTCGGCGGTCGCGGACCACTTGCCTGCGAACGGTTCGAGCCGCAACAGACGCGCTTCGCGGGCGCGCTCCTCGCCTTCCGCGCTCCACACGGTCCAGTTCGGCGCGAGCTTGCCGTTGTTGAACGTCAAACGCGCGAGCAGTCGGCCGTCGGGCGTCCACGCGAACCACTCACCGACCGGTGTGTCGCCGTTCAGCTCGCCGCTGACGCGCCGCAAGCCGTTCTCGTGGCGCGTGACCCAACGCCCGCTGCGCACGCCGTTCTCGAGGAAGCCCTCGCGCCGCGGCGCGCCGTCGGCCCACACCTCGCGGTGCAGGCTCACGCCGGCGGGCATCGCGAAGGTCTCGACGAAGTGCTCGCCCGCGGGGTTCCAGTAGCCCCACACGCCGACGCGTTCGCCGCGGTAGACGTAACCCTCGGCCAGCGGCTTGCCGTTGCGATCCCAGTAGGCCCAACCCAAGTGGCGACGGCCGCGGTCGAAGTCGCCTTGCACGGCGATCGAGCCGTTGTCGTTCCAGTACGTCCACTGGCCGCTCTCGAGGCCCGCGACGAACGAGCCCGCGCAGCGTGCGGCGCCGTCCTCGCGCCACCACGTGGAAGGCCCGTCGAACTTCTCATCGCGATAGCCGACATCCCACTTCTTCGCGCCGCTGGGGAAGAAGTAGTTCCAGCGTCCAGCCAAGCGGTCGTTGACGTAGCTGCCGTTCGCGGTCTTGATGCCTTTGTCGTCGCGCAGCGTCCAGTAGCCGTTGCGTTTCGAGCCGACGAAGGGCCCCGAGGATTGCGACGTGCGCAGGGGGCTCGGGCCGCCAGCGCAGGCGCCGCCGAGGAGCGCGCTGGTCAGTCCGATCCAAAGAGCAACGGTACGCAAGCCGGGAGAGTGGGGCATGGGGCTCGGAGGGGGGCCGGAACGGGAAGCGGCGCCGCATCGCAGGCCGTAAGGCGCTGCGCGCGCAGGGGTGACCGAGAAGATAGCGGCGCGCGCGCTCGGAAGCGCACGCGCCGCTGGGAGTTCACTTCGGCCGGCAGGGCTCAGTGCTTGAATTTGCCGATGTCGCCCGGCTTGCGGAGCATCTTGTCGACTTCGCCTTGGTGCTGCTCTTCCAGGCGCAGCATCTCGCGGCAGTACTCCTCGAGCATCACGGACTTGCCTTCGACCACGTCCAGCAACTCGCGGTACAGATCGAAGGTCTTGCCTTCGTGTTCGAGCGACTCGCGCAGGATGTCGCCGATCTCGTGCGCTTCGGTCTCCAGCAGCGGGCCGATGCCGAGCGAGGGGTGCTCGCCCAGGTGCGTGACGTACTCGCCGGCTTGGTGCGCGTGAGCCAGCGACTCTTGCGCCTGCGCGCGCAGCCAGCCGACGATCGGAATGCGGTGGTAGCCGTAGACCATCATCGAGTAGTGCGTGTACCGGACCACGCCAGCGAGCTCCATCTCGAGGATGTGGTTCAGCAGCTTGACGGTCTTCTTCACGTCGAGACTGCCGCGGCCCTTGGACTCTTTGTCGTGCTTCTTGCTCATGGAATTGCGCGCTCCGTCGTGGAGGTCTGGAGTGTGGTGGATTGGCGTGCGAGCCCGCAGGATAGCGCCGCGAAACCGAATTCGACGTGCACGCTTCGGTGGCGTCGAAGCGGACCGCGACCGAAACTCGCAGTCCACATGGGTCTCGATCACGAGCAGCTCTACGCGGCCGTCGCACGCCGCGACCACTCCTTCGACGGGGCCTTCGTCTTCGCCGTGCGCACGACGAGCGTGTTTTGTCGCCCCGGGTGCGCTGCACGCACGCCGCGCCGCGACAACGTGCTGTTCTTCGCCGACGCGTCGGCGGCGCAGTCCGCGGGGTTTCGCGCCTGCCGCCGTTGTCGACCGCTCGAGGCGCCGGGCGTTGCACCGGACTGGGTACGAGGCCTTTTCGTCCAGATCGAGCGCACGGGCGCGCCGCTCACCGCGCGGCAGATGCGCGCCGCGGGCGTGCATCCCGCGCGCGCTTCACGCTGGTTCCAGGAGCACATGGGCATGAGCTTTCGAGCCTTCCAGCATTCGCTGCGTCTGGGAGCATCGATCGATGCGCTGCGCGCCGGCGCGAGCGTCGGCGACGCCGCCGCGGCCGCGCGCTTCGAATCCGAGAGCGGCTTTCGCGACGCTTTCGAGCGCGCTCTCGGGCACGCGCCGTCGCGTTTGCCCGCGAACGCGCGCAGCGTGCGGCTCGCGCGACTCACGACCGCGCTGGGCGACGTGCTCCTCGGCGCCTGCGACGAAGGTGTGTGCCTGCTCGAGTTCCTCGATCGCGACACGTTGCCCGGACAACTGGCCGCGCTGCGCAAGGTGCTCGGTCCAGCGCTCCGTTTGGGCGACCATCCACTGCTCGCTCGCGCTGCCGCGCAGGTGCAGAGCTATTTCGCCGGCGAACTGCGCGAGTTCGACCTGCCGCTGCTCGCGCCGGGCACGGACTTCGAGCAGCGCGTGTGGGCCGAGCTGCGCCGCATCCCGTACGGGCGGACGCTCTCCTACGCGCAGCTGGCGACGCACATCGGACGGCCGACCGCGACGCGCGCCGTCGCCGGCGCCAACAGCCGCAACCGCATCGCCGTGATCATCCCGTGCCACCGCGTGATCGCCGCTGACGGCGGGCTCGGCGGCTACGCGGGTTCGGTGTGGCGCAAGGAGCGCTTGCTCGAGCTCGAAGGCGCGCGCTGAGAGCGCGCTCGCGACGCGCTCAGGCGATCTCCAGGATGCGCCGCGCCTTTTGGAGTTCGGCGCGCAGCGTGTCGCCGAGCGCGTCGAGCTGGCTCGACGCGATCTTGCACTCCGCGAGCGCGTGCTCGCACCAGGCGTACTCGGGCTCGCCGTGCGTCACGCCGACCTTCAAGCGGTAGACGAACATCTCGGCCACGTGGCCGACGCTCGCCATGGCGTGGTCGATCTGCGCTTCCTGCGGATTGTGGTGGCAGCGGATCGAGTCGACGAGCACGCCGGGGAAGCTCCACTTCTCCGCGAGTCGTGCGCCGATCTCGGCGTGGTCGAGCCCGAACAGTCGGTGTTCGATCGCGAGCAGCTCGCCGCCCTGGGCGACCTCGCGCTGCAGCTCGTCCGCCTGCTCGTGCGCGAAACGTGCGAGCACCAGTTTTCCGAGGTTCTCGAGCAAGCCGAGCGTGTAGGCGCGGTTGCGGTCGACTTCACCTTGCCGTCCGGCGACCCAGTTGGCCGTGAAGGCCGTGCCGATCGACTGTTCCCACAGCCGCAGCGTCGCGGCCGGGTCCGAGAACCCGTAGTTGCGGAAGTACCGGCCGGCGCAGGAGGTGAGCACGAGGTTCACCAGCGTCGTCGTGCCGAGCAGGTTGCCGGCTTCGGGGAGCGAGGCGATCTCGCGCTTGAAGCCGTAGACCGCCGAGTTGCACAGCTTGAGCACCTTGGCCGTGATGCCAGCGTCGGTCTGGATCACACCCACCAGATCGCGCGGCACGACGTCCTCCTGCGCGGCAATCTGCATCACACGTGTGGCCACCTGCGGGAGCGGCTCCACGCTCTTGATCTCTTCCAGCAACTCGTCGAGCACTTGCGCCATGCGTTGCGCCGAGCGGTGCGGTTGTGGCTGTCCCTACCTAAGGACAGCGGCGGCGCCCGCGCGGCGACAGGACTTGTCGACCGCCGGACGCCGCCGCTTGAGAAACGTTTTCCGCTGCGCTCTCGCTAGTGGACAAAGCGTTGCAGGAACTTCAGGAACTGCTCGCCGCCTCGGTCGGGGCCGGGAAACTCGCCGAGCTTGGCCCCGCTCGTCGGGTCGAGCACCAGGTAGAAGGGCGTCGCGCGGCTCTTCGCCAGCTCGTCTTGGAGCTTCTGGACGTACTCCATGATGCTCGGATTGGCGTGGTCGTCGTTGTGCAGGCGAGCTTCCACGAACGACTCCCGCAGGGTCTGCTCGACGGACGGGATGCGGAAGGTCTTCGTCTCCATCATCCGACAGTTGGCGCAGGTGTGTCCGGTGAAGTTCACCAGCACCAACCGCTGCTTGCTCAGCGCCAACTCGGTCGCGCTCTCGAGGTTGTCGACGACGATGTCGTGGCCCTTGGGCTTGTCGCTCGTCGCGTTCGAGCTGTGCGCCTCCTCGAAGGCCGAGTACGGCGGCGCGAGCGCGGTCATCGCGAAGTCGAGCGGTCCGCCGAAGGCGCCGAACAGGCAGTACAGCGCGAACAGGAACGAGACGATGCCCGACACCAGTCGTCCGCCGCCGATCTCGCCGCTCTCGCCCTTGTAGCGGATCATCCCGAGCAAGTACGCGGCGGTGACGGAGAACATCCCGAACCACACGAGCAGGAAGAGCTCCATCGAGAGCGACTTCCAACCCAGGACGACATCGGCGTTCGAGATGAACTTGAGCGCCGCGGCGATCTCGATGAAGCCCAAGGTGACCTTGAGCGTGTTCATCCACTCGCCGCTGCGCGGCATGGCCTTCAACTTGCCCGGGACGAGCGAGAGCAGCACGAACGGCGCGGCCATGGTCGTTCCGAACACGCCCATGCCGAGCACCACGCGGCCGTAGTCGACTTCGCCGCCGACGCCCGCCGCCACGGGCAGGATCGCGCCGACGATCGGCGCGGTGCAGGTGAACGACGTGATCACCAGCGTCGCACCCATCAGGAACACGCCCATCAGGCCGCCGGTCGAGCGCGCTTGTCCGGCGAAGTTCATCAGGAACGCCGGCGGCTCGAGGTTGAACAGGCCCAGCAGTGAGAGGCCGAAGACCACGAACACGGCCGCGAACACCATGTTCGTCACCGGGTGCGTCGCGAACTTGATGATCGGCGCGCCCACGACGACGCCGATCAGGATGAACATCACCACGATGCCGATGCCGTACAGCGCCGAGAGCTTGATGCGCGCTCCGCCCGAGGCCGCGGCCTGTTTGGTGAAGAACGAAATCGTGATCGGAATCATCGGGTAGGTGCACGGCATGAGCAGTGCGAGCAACCCGCCGAGCATCGCGAGCGTCATGAACTCCAGCAGTCCGGCGCTCTTGGGGTCGCTGGCGCCCGCCGCTGCATCGCTCGTCGTCGCGCCCGCGCTCCACGCGACCGCCTTCTGAGCGCTCGCATACAACGCGTCGTCGCCGGCGCCGCTGGTCGCCACCGCGGCCTTGAACTGCTCGCACGAACCCGCGTCGCACGTTTGCCCGGTCACCGTGACGTGCGCCTTGGAGAGCTCCGCCCCCGCGCCGAGCTTGCCCTTGGCGAAGAGCAGCATCTCGCCGCTGTGCTGCAGGATCGTCGTGGGCTCGCCCTCGAGGCCGTACTGCTGCGGCGCCTCTTCAGGCTTGGGCCAGGCCAGCTCGCCCCACTCGACGCCCGGCGCGACCAGCTCGACCGTCGTCGGCATCCCGATCGCGTCCGGCTTGCCCAACTCCTCGTGGTAGAGGTGCCACTCGGGCTGGATCACGATGCGCACCACGGCCTGCGCTTCGTCGCCGACCGCGCGCGTGAAGAGCGTGACCTTCGCCTTGGCGTTCGGAGTCTCGAGCGGCTCGAACCCGTCCGGGATCTCTTCGCTCGACGCCTCCTCGATCGGCGCCTCCGCGACCGACTCGACGTACTTCAGATCGGTCGGGAAGTTGGCGAGCAGCTTGTCATCACCCGGAGTCTGAACCTCCGCGCGCTCGTTGACCTGCATGCACTGACCGTTGTCCTCGCAGGTCTGTCCGCGCAGGTGCGCCGTCGCGCCGGCGAGCTCCGCGCCTTCATCGAGACGCCCCGCGACGTACACCAGCACGGTCCCGTAGTAGACGTTGGCCGTGGCCGGCAGGTCGTCCGTGCCGGCGTCCTGCTCGTGGGTCTTGGGCTCCGGCCAGCGCGCCTCGCCCCAGCGCACGCCTTCGCCGTCGAGCTCGAGCCGCGCGGCCAGCCCGATCACGTTGGGCGTGCCCAGGTTCGGGGCGTACAGATGCCAGCTCGGCGCGACCTTCACGCGCACCACGGCGCGCACGTCGCGGCCCTCGGCGCGAGCGTGGAACTCGAGCCTGGCCTTCGACTGCGGCGCCGGCAGCAGCGCGGCGAACCAGATGAGGAGAACCGAAAGAAAGTGGGGCATGGGGAGGGGCCATCCTACGCAGCGCCGCGTTCGATGCTGTCCGAGGCGCGCCCGCTACGGCCCCCGAGCGCCCAAGTGGGCGGGCTTGCGGGCGACTTACCCCCGAGCCAGCCCGTGACGGCGCGAGGCGCTCGGCTCTCAGCGGTGAAATCCGCGCCGCGAGCTGGAAGGATGACGCGCAGCCCTCCAGGAGCACCTCGCCATGAAACTCGTCCTCGCTTCGCTCGTCACCCTCGCCGCCGTCGCTCCGTGGGTCACTTCGCTGGCCCAGACCCAGGCGCCCAAGCAGGACCCGGCCCCCAAACGCGACGCACCGCGGCGCGAACAGCCCTGGGGCACCGAGGCCGAGGCCAAGCGCATTCGCGAGTCGTTCGTCGGCGCCTGGCGCCTCACCAGCGTCGTGCGCGGAACGTCGAGCTACAGCGGCGAGAACTGCGACGGCTACATGCTCGTGATGCCCGACATGCTCTCGATGCAGCTGCGCGTGGCCAAACCGACGACGGCCCTGCCCGGAGCAATGCTCGAGGGCTTCAGCGCCGGCACGTACCGCTGGAGCTACGACCCGACGCTGCTCAAGGTCGTGATCCACACCGCGCTCGCGGTGAGCGATCTGGAAGGCCCCCTTCAGTGGGAGCGCGCCGGCGCCCAGCGCGAGTACGAAGTGATCTTCGTCGACGACCAACTCTCGCTCGTGCGCCGCGGCGACGCCGAGTTCAACTTCACGCGCATCAAGCCGCGGCCTGAGCCCGCGGCGCCGAAGGCGCGCTGAACGGCAAAGGACCGTGAGTCGACCGCCGCGCACGCCGAGGACACACAGGAGTGCCTCGACGGGCCTGAGCGCCGTCCGCGATCCCCGTCCGGAAGATCGTGGGCGCCCGCCGTTCCGCCGCCGCGCTTCACAAAAAGCGACATCCTTCGAGTTCGGTTCGGCGCCGGATCCGGCCTGGAGGGGTGTCGCCGCGCGACTCCTGACTCCGACGCGGCGGATGGATGAGACTCCTGGACGCTTCGAACTGACACTGACTTCTCCACTCCGGAACCGGGCTCGCGGCGACGCGGGCCCGGTTCATTTTTTCGCGGCCGCACGCTCGGATCCGCCGGCGGCCTCGGGGCGGGCGGCGCGCGCGCCGGTGCAAGAAACAGATGGATTTCTAGCGTTCGGAGCACCAGCGCCCGGCGGCTGCCCGGGCGCAGTCTTCAAGGCTGCGCTGGGGATCTGACTCTTCTCGATGCCACAGGCCCGTCGGCTTCAAAACCGGCGGGCCTGTGTTGTTTCCGGCGCCGGTCCGCGGGTCGGGTTTGCGAGGCCGGCTCGGCGCTGGGCGCGCTGGCGAGGTCGCATCGGAGGGGGGCAACTGCCCGCAGACGCGTTGCTCAAGGGCGCTCCAAGGTGGTCACAAATGGCGCTCGAGTGGGGCCCAGGTCTTCCGCGAGCGTCTCGTGGCCGCCGGGTATCGCCCACCTTGGCTCGCGTGCCGGCGGCAGGGCTGCCGAGCGCAGCGGTCCCAGGCTTGTCGCGCTCCTCACCGCCGGGCTGCGGGCGATTGCGTCCGGCGCCGATAGCATTCGCCGCCCCGCAGGACGGGCATCCCCGACATGGCTCTGTACCTCATCACCGGCGGCGCCGGCTTCATCGGCTCGCACCTCGCGGCCGGGCTCATGGCGCGCGGCCACCGCGTCCGCATCTACGACGACCTGTCGTCGGGCCGCCGCGAGAACCTCGCGCTCGCCTGCGCGGCGGCCGGCCAGCCCTCCGAAGGCCCGCGTTGCCCGCTCGAGCTTGTGCTGGGCGACGTGGTCGACGCCGAAGCGACGGCGGCGGCCTGCGCGGGCGTCGACGGCATCCTGCACGAAGCCGCCCAGGTCTCGGTGCCCCAGAGCGTCGCCAAGCCGGTGCGCTCCTACCAGGTCAACGCGCTCGGCACGCTCCACGTGCTCGAGGGGGCCCGCCGCCACGGCGTCCCGCGCGTCGTGTTCGCGGCCTCGTCAGCGGCCTACGGCGACACGCTCGAGCTGCCCAAGGTCGAGAGCATGACCCCGTCGCCGAAGTCGCCCTACGCGGGCGGCAAGGTGGCGGCCGAGCACATGCTCGCGATCTACGGCGAGTTGCACGGCATCCGCACCGTGGCGCTGCGCTACTTCAACGTTTTCGGGCCGCGGCAGGTCGACGACAGCCCGTACACGGGCGTGATCGCCATCTTCGTGCGCGCGCTCCTCGAAGGTCGGCGGCCCACGATCTTCGGCGACGGCGAACAGTCGCGCGACTTCACCTACGTCGACAACGTCGTCCAGGCCAATCTGGCGGCGCTGGAGCGCGACGTGCCGCCGGGCAGCGTGATCAACGTCGGCGGCGGGACCTCCATCACGGTCAATCAGCTCTACCGCGCCATCGCGCGGGAGCTGGGCAGCGAGCTCGAGCCGCAGTACGCGCCGGTCCGCGAAGGCGACGTGCGCGATTCCCTGGCCTCGATCGACCGGGCGCGCGGGCTGCTCGACTACGCGCCGACGGTCGACTGGCGCGAAGGACTGGCGCGCACGGTGGCCTGGTACCGCCAGCGCCACGCGACCGCCGCCCAGGCCCGCTAGGCCCGCGCGGCGGGGCGAAGAACCGTCAGCTGGCCGCGCGTGTGAAGCGGAACATGTCCGGCCAGCTCCACTTGCGCGCGCTGAAGGCCTCGCTCTCGGTGAGCACGAGCACGTAGTCGCAGTAGGGCTCCGGGCAGGCGAGCAGCACGGCGCGGTTGGAGTCATCGCTGGCCTGGGCGACGCGGAGGGTTTCGTAGCAGCGCGGGCAGGCGTGCTCGACGTTGAGGCTGGTGTTGGCTTGCATGGCAGTCGGGGACACAAATGGCTCCGCAGTGGCTCTAGCGCTTGGATGCGGGCGCGAAGTGGGGTTGGGAGCGCGGAACGCGTTCCAGCAGCCCCAGGTGGCGCTCGCCATCGTCAATGTCGGCCATGTCGCTGAAGCGCCGCGCAACGGCGCGTGAAGCTTCCGAGGAACTCATCTCGTCCTGGGGAAAGGGGCGACGGCGGCCCGGCGGCAGCGGCCCTCTCCGATTTTCGGCGGGGCCGGTATCCTGGAGGGCTCGCGCTTGGCCCACCAAAGTCGTGCGGACCCCTCCGTTCGCACCGGCCGAACGCCAACCACTTCCATGACCACGACCAGCACCCCCCAGGCCGATCACGCGGCCGAGCTCCAGCGCCTCCTCGGGCTGAAGAACTGCACCTACAAGTACAACCTCACCAAGGAAGAGCTCTTCCACGAGGCGATCGCCAACGACCGCGGCCGCGTGCGCAAGGACGGCCCGTCGAACGAGCGCAAGTGCTACCCGACCAAGCTCGGGATCAAGGGGCCGCTGGTTTATTACACCGACCCGGACTGCACGGGCCGCCGCGTCAAGGACACCTACGCGGTCAAGTGGCCGGAAGTGGCCGACCAGATCTGGTGGAAGGACGACGTCCAGGCCTTCGACCCGGCCAAGTTCACGGCGCTGCTCGAGCGCGTGGTCGCGCACCTCAACCAAAAGGGCGGCCACCTGTACGTCAAGGACGTCTACATGGGCGCGGACCCCGACTTCGCGGTGCCCTACCGCTTCGTCGGCGAGTACGCCGTGCACGCGATGTTCGCGCACAACATGTTCCCCAAGGACCTGAAGGGCGTGAAGGACATCGCCGCGCGCCGCTGGACGATGCTCAACGTCCCGAGCTTCGTGTGCATCCCTGAGCGCGACGGCACGCGCGCCGAGTGCGCCGTCATCATCGACATCCGCAACAAGATCTGCCTCGTCGCGGGCCGCATGGACTACTGCGGCGTGGTGAAGAAGACGATCTTCACCGTCGGCAACTTCCTGCTGCCGCTCGAAGGCCGCCTGTCGATGCACTGCTCGGCCAACGTCGGCCCGCGCGGCGACGGCGCGATCCTGTTCGGTCTGTCGGGCACCGGCAAGACGACGCTCTCGGCGGATCCCGAGCGCCGCCTGATCGGCGACGACGAGACGATCTGGAGCGACAACGGTCTGTGCAACCTCGAAGACGGCTGCTACGCCAAGTTGATCGACCTCAGCAAGGAAGCCGAGCCGGTGATCGCCGCTGCGCTCTCCAAGCCGGGCACGATCATCGAGAACGTCCCGCCGCTGCCGGGCAAGAAGATGGAGGAGTGCGATCCGCAGGAGCTGGATCTCACCGACAAGTCCATCACCGAGAACACGCGCTTCAGCTATCCGCTGAGCGCCAATCCGAACGTGATGCCGGACGCGCGCGGCCCGCACCCCGAGACGATCGTGCTGCTGACGGCCGACGCCTTCGGCGTGCTGCCGCCGGTTGCGATCCTCGACGCCGACCAGGTCATGTACCACTTCGTGTCGGGCTTCACCGCGAAGCTGGCCGGCACCGAGATGGGCGTCACCGAGCCCAAGGCGGCCTTCAGCGCCTGCTTCGGCGCGCCGTTCATGAGCCACAAGCCGCCGGTGTACGCCAAGCTGCTCGCCGAGAAGATGGGCAAGCACAAGGCGCGCTGCATCCTGCTCAACACGGGCTGGAGCGGCGGTCCGTTCGGTGTCGGCAAGCGCATGTCGATCAAGTACACGCGCGCGCTGCTCAACGCGGCACTCGATGGCAAGCTCGACGGCGTCGAGTGCGAGCTGCACCCGACCTTCAACCTCAAGATGCCCAAGTCCTGCCCGGGCGTGCCGAGCGAAGTGCTCAACCCGCGCAACACGTGGACGGACAAGGCCGCCTACGACGCCGCCGCGACGAAGCTGCGCGACATGTTCCGCAAGAACTTCGAGTCGAAGGGCTTCGCCGCGCTCGGCATCAAGCCGGGCATGTGAGCGCCGCTCTGTGATCGCGAGCGCGTCGCGCTGACGCGCCGCGACTGCCTTTCACCGCGGGCCGGTTCCCTGGAGCAATCCACGGCGCCGGCCCGCGGTGCGTTCTGCGCGCGCGAGCGCTTGTCCCTTACCTCGGCTCGCATGGGTCATCGTCAGCACAACGCAGATGTCCTGTGGTCGAGGAAGGGTCAGGACCTAACCGGTGGCCGACGACGTCGCGGGCGCTCGACTCGTGCCGACGGCGTCGTCGAGCCCCCCGGATCCTCCTCGCCACACAACGATCACCCTTCGATGTCGGACGCGTTGGCCGCGGACCCCGGACAGGCGCTCGTCGTCTCGCTCGCGCGCCGCCACGTGCTCTGGTTCCAGTCCGTCGCCTCAAGGCGCGGTCTGTGCGCGGAGCGCTGGTTCGACGCTCGCTTCAGCGTGGTGGTGCGAAGACGCACGCGGCACGCAGGCCATGCTCAGCGTGACGTCGCGGCCCCAGGCCGGATTCTCAGCACCACGCGCACCGATGCGCGACGAGTTGCTCAGCACGCAGCGAGAAGCTCACGAGCGTTGCTTCAACGCCAACTCCGCCATTGTTCACCTGCCGCGCAGGTGCTCGGAGATCTGCTCGGCCACCCACTGATTGCCCGCCGCGGTCATGTGTCCTGCGAAGAACATCTTGCCCAGCGACGGATCACGCTCGGAACGCTCCCGCAGACGCAGGTCGAGGTCGAGCGTGTCCAGTCCCGCTCGGGCTGCGTGCTCCAACAGTTTGTTCGCACCGACGGCGGCGGCCGGACCCAATTCGGATCCCTGCGCCTGGAGCACCAGCAGCAGCTTGACCTTGCGCTGGGCGCACGCCTTCTCCAGCCGCGCCAGCAGTCGTTTGCCGATCTCGAGCCCCGTGCCCGCGGGATGCACGCGCACGAAGCGCGGTTGTCCGGCCCACCAGTTCGGGGCGACGTTCCAGCACACCACATCGCACAACGCGCTTTGGCCGAGCAAGTCTCGCATCCACTGGTTCTCGCGCGCGTGGACGCCGCTCGCGTCCGGCACGGGCACGCCGCGCAGCTCCAGGCCCTCATCGACCAGCTCGAACCACGGTTTGTGCGTGTAGCGCCGACTCAATTCGCAGCGCGACAAGTCGTCGGCGATCAGGCTGCACACGAGCACCTGGACATCGAGCCGTTCCAGCAGCTGTTCGGCGCGCAGCACCGTCTGATCGAATCCATATCCGAACACCCCGCCGTTGTGCACGGGCCGTTCGAGCCGACGTTCAAGGCCCGCCGGCCAGCTTTCTTCGTCGTGAACTTGATCGCCGAACACGAATGAGTCGCCCACGGCGAGCAGCGCGGGTCCGCTCACTGGCGTGGCGGCTCCGTTGCTGCGCAGTCCATCGGCTCGGATGCTGACGCGTGTGCCCCACACGTTGTCCGATCCGGAATAGCCCGCGCTCGGGACGTAGCCCAGCAGCGGATCGAATTGGGCCGGAAACGCGCGCCGGATCAAATCGATGCGGTGATCGCGAAAACTGACGCCAGGCAGGGCGGGGTAGCCCTTCGAAGCGTGCCGCCAGCGCATCGCGATCTCGCCGATCGCAAGCGTCACCACGAACGGCGCCAAGGCCAGCAAGCGCCGCCAACCCAGCAACTTGCGAATGGGAGGCGGCGCTGTCGTGTTCGGCTCGATCACCGTCGCAATAGTAGATCACGCGCTGCGGGCCGCCGCCTCGGCGGGAGCACCGGGCGCGAAGTGCGGACTCGGTCGCCACGCCGCACCGAACTGTTGTGCAGATGGTGGGTCGCGACGTCGCCTCGCTCGCAGCGCTCGCGCCGATGGATCGCTGCTCAAGCGCGTGTTGCACGCTTGGATCAACGAAGCTTGGGTGAGTTGCGTGGGCGACAGGCGCTGGCCGCGAGCCGCCCGACGGGCAGCGCACCGGCGATCAAGGGGACGGGACGATGACGCACCCGTCGCTGTGCAACGAGCCAGGCGACGGTCTCGCGGGTCTCGCAGGTCTGCGTGTCCGACCCGTAGGCTGGAACGCGTGGAACGCGCCCTGCTGATCGCGCCTTCGGACCTCGGCGAGCTGAGCACGTTCGCGCTTCGCGAGCGCTGGACCGACGCACGCTACGCCTTGCTGTCAGCCGATGAACTTCCTCGAATCCGACCGCTGCGTCGGGAGAAGGCGAACGACATCTGGCGAGTCTCGCTGGAGACCACCGCTCGGGATCGCGATTTCGACGTCGATGAGCGCCACTTCGAGCCTGCGGAGCGAATCTCCAGCGTGAGTCGTGAGACCCTCGCGTGGTTGAAGAGCCGAATGCCGCGTGGGCGGGCGCCGATCCTGGTCTCGTGGCAACCGGAGCTCGCAGTCTTCACTGACAGCGAGCTGTTCCTCGCGCACTGGCCGGAGTTCTGTTATCCGGGTTCTGACGACGTGTCCGTGCTTCCCCTCGATACCAGTTGGGTCCTGCACTTTTGGCACGAGGAGGAGTTCCTGTATGCGAAGCGGCGAGCCGACTGAGAGGACTATGTTGAGAGTCGCCGCGCTTTGAGCGTCTCATCTCGTCGGCGACCTGGTTCGCCGGGCTGCTCACTTGCGTCCTCGATCCACGACACGACCGCCGTCTCGCTTCCTCGAGCGCAGCGATGCGCGAAGCTACTCGGGTCCGGACCCGCTCAGAAGAACCCAACATGGCCGAATCACCGCGCCGCGTCGAAGTCGAGTTGCTCACCGCGGCAACCAATCACGCTGTGATCCAACTGCCCGGTCGGGCGTTCCCCGGTTCCGTGGTGCCGGGCGACTCGCTCTCGAACCTCGTCGCGCTCGCGAGAGAGGTTCGGGACGGCGCGCGGCGAGTTGGGGACGCTGAGCTTGCGGACGACGCGGCCGAGCTGCACGACTTGCTGCGGGAGCGGCTGCTGCACTACCAGTCGACCTTGTTGGCGCTCGGAAGGCAGCTTCCCTACGGCCGGCCGGTGGATGAAGCAGATTGAGTCCGTGACGACGCCTCCGAGCTCCACGGCGGCGAAACCGATGATCGCGAGCGATCGCGCTGGCATGAACACTTGGAAACGCAGGCTCGGCACGGCGTCGCTGGTGGCGTTCGTCACCTTGCCGCTCGCAGTGTGCGCGTACTTCGTCGGGCTCTGGCCGCAACGGCTCGATGTCACCGTGGAGGGTCCCGCGGGTTGGGGCCTGACTCGCGTCGACACGCGCGTCGTCGCTTCACCGCTTCCCGCTGCTTGCTCGAAGAGTCTGGGCCTCTTGCCGGATGGTCGCGACGTCGCGTGCACGCTCGAAGTCGCGCACGGCGCCGAACGTGCGCGAGGCCGCGTCCGCGCCTGGAACGGCGGCGGCTTCAAGACCGGTCATCGAGCCTTGCACCACGGCGTCGAGAGCCTCGATGGCTCCTTGTGGTTGCTCGGCGACGCCGCCGTGACTGTTCATCCGGCGGCGCCGGGCCGCGTGTGGTTCGGCTGCAACGCGTGGGGCCGAACCGCGCTGCGGATCGACGGAGCGCCGAGCGAGTCGTTGCGCGCGCACGCTCACTCGACGCCGGCGGTCAACACGTGGCGCACCATCGCGAGCGACGATTGGACGCTCAGCTACCTCGCCGACGCTGGCACGGCGATCCACCTTGGCGAGTGGGGCTCTCCGACAGAGACGATCGTTCGATGCGACGAGGCTGGATTCACATCGGGAACGCTGGTGCTCGATGGCGCCCCGCCGCAGCCGCTCGCACTTCACGCGCCGGCGCCCGTCGCGGCGCGCAAGTTCGCGCTCGAGCTGCACAACGCGGACGGGCGACGAGCGCAGGTGAGGTTCGAGCGATGGAGCGATCTGAGGCTGACGCTGCGCATATCGCAGTGACGCTACGATTTGCTTCAGCAGCGGCCTCGCCTCGCGTTGGCGCGACTGCTGATAGGCACGCAAGCCCCAAGGAACAGACCGTCGTCGAAGAGCGAAGAGCGGATGGGCGAGCACGAACACTTCTGCCTGGGGCAATTCGTCCTACTCGGCGGCCGACCTGCCGTGGTCGTCGGTTTGCCCGGCGGCGCAGGCGTCGCAACACCCGACGACCATCTGGCGCTGTGGTTCGGTCATCCGCAGGTCGCGCCGCGTTCGAAGGGCGGTCTCGGCGATCCAATTCCCGAGGTCTGGACCGTCCCGGCCGAGGACTGCCAACCGTGCCAGCCGCCGGAGATCCGGCATTGAAGAAATCACGCTGCAACTGGCTGATCTGCGAAGTCGTGCGCTTCATCGCGGCCGCGGAGGGCGACGCCGCGAGGACCTCGTCACATGCTTGAACATGTCTGAGATCTCCTTCTTCGCCACCGACGACGACCTGGACGTCCTCTGGGAACTGATCCGCAGCGAGCTGCGCATGAGCGCCTATCCCGACCCGTGGTTTGGCGAGCTGCCCGTGCCCGCTCTGAACAGCGCATTCGAAGTGGCTGCCCACCTCTGCACGCACCCCGCGGTGGCTCCGGCGCTCAGCTATCACTTGATTTCTCCAGACTGGAGCACGGAACCGCTCGACTACTGGCGTTGCGAGAACAACCCCAACTTCGCGGCGTATTGGACCGTCAGCCACCGCTACGGCGGACCGTCGATCCACTTCCATCCGCGCTTCGGCTATCCGAATCGAGACGCCTCACGAACGCACGCGCCCTCGATTCTCGCTGGGAGATTCTGGGACTACCCGACGCATCACTCCATCGTCGATCGCGGAGCGGTGATCCACCGTCCGGGCGGCTTGTCGAGAGCGATGAGTTCCATCCGGCGGAAGCTTCGCTCGTTGGGCACGCCCGTCCGAGCATCGACGGGTCGACGTGCGACTGCGTTGAGCGGAGCTATCGCGGCGCACGACGCGGGTGCCGCGTTGGCGAAAGGAGATCTGCGCTACGCACGCGTCGCGCTTCGACGACGACCGCATCCTGGCGTCTGATCGGATCGGCCACGAACCAACCTCCGCCGCAATCTCCTGTCGTCTTCCACAACACGGCATCCGCGACAGACATGGCTGACTCCGGCTCGCATCTGATTCGAAACCGCGCCACGCTCGTCGAAGCGATGGGTTGTTGGCCGTCGTTCCACGATTCGCACGTCCTGTCGGCTCGCCTCGACGGGGAGCGGTGCGAGGTCACCTTCCACGTGTTCCACATGACGAACGATGTCGACGCACGCGGGTACTTCGTGCTGACGCACCACCACCAAGTGCGCATGACGATGTCCGGCGTCTCCGAGTGCAGCCTGCCCGCCGGCTACAGAACGGACACGCTGTTCGACCTGCTTATCGAGGGAACCGAGGGAGCGTTGAGCCTCACCTTCACGTCCGTGACGGACCAAAACTGGCGCGTGATGTGCCGCGAGGTGTCCATCGATGCGGTCGTGCCCTGCGGGCCGCGCGGCGAGCTCGCCACGTAGGCGCCCGCCGCGCACGCGCGGCAGGCTACGGCGCACTCTGCGACAGGAGTTGGCGCAGCGCGTCACCAAGACGGAACGGTAGACTTCCACCGAATTGGCTGCGACGTCTCTTGCCGAGAGTTTGGTTCCTCCGATCGAAGCGGCGCTCCGAGCAATTCCGAAGGAGCTCCGCTCGTCCATCTACGTCGTTTCGTTCTTCGTGTACGACGACGAAGACGACCCCCGTCGGCCGACGTTGACGGTGGGCTACAACACGATCGAGCGCTGGAAGGCGAGCATTCCCGCTGCGTCCGACTCCGCGGAAGCCAAGTGGAACTTCGCCTTCTGGCTCCAGAACGAGATGATCAAGTTCGGCGGCGACCCATCGTCGCGCGCAACCTTGGTCGGCGCGTGGGTCGCATCGACGGGGCTCAGCTACTCGGACGAGGAGGAAGACGCGGATTTCGAGGCATGCATCGAACGAGGCGTGCAGATCACCGAAAGGTTCGTGCGGGAGTGCTGCGAGGTCGTTCGACGCCTTCACGCCAGCGGCGCGGTGGCGGCGATCCTCGGTCGTTCCATTCCCGTTCTGGTGCACGAGCTCGAGGTGTACGAAGAGATTGCGGCGCAGAACGAGACGGTGAACCCGCCCGGAGTTTGCGCCGAGTTCGCGCGATGGGTGAGGGGCGAGTAGCCTGATGCGGAGCAGCAGCTCGCCAGAGTCGAGCCGCACACGGCGCTTCCCGCTGCGGTGGATCGATGACCCGAGTCAGACTGGTTGAGAGCACATGAATCTCCGTTGGGCTATCGCGTTGGTTGCGGCCGCGGCGCTTGGATGCAGGTCCGACGTCTCCCCGCTCGAGGACGTCGTCATCGAAGGCACGTCGCAAGAAGCCGCCGTCGAGTACGTCTACTTCCGTGTGCCCCCGGGCGCGGAGTGCGCCGGCGTCCGGATCCGCTCCGAAGGCAATCGCAGAGTCCTCTCGTTCGTACGCTCCGCCCCCGGCGTGCAGGTCGACTCTCCGGCGCTGCTCTCCCAAGACCCCACCTGGGAAGGAATGCTGCGCGTCGAAGTTCCCATCGATGAAGCCGTGCTCGCACAAGGCGGCGAAATGACACTCGCGTTCGATGGCGGCAGGGGAGCGAGAGACTTCGCGACGTTCGGATATCCGCGCCCGACGGCGAGCGATCAGCCCGCACGAACAGGCGCGCCTTCGCCCAGCCGCACTTCGGACCGATGAACGAACTGTACGTCCTCATTCCGCTGGTCTTGCTCGTCATCGTCGGCATCCGGTTGGCGGCGGGCGCGTTGGATCGCAAGCGCCTGGTGGAGTACGTCGAATCGCGCGGCGGCAAGATGATCGACACGAGCTGGGAGCCGTTCGGTCCCGGGTGGTTCGGCGAGAAGAGCGACCGCATCTACTCCGTGCGTTACCGCGACCGC
Organism: Planctomycetota bacterium; assembly: GCA_016795325.1. Lineage (GTDB taxonomy): Bacteria > Planctomycetota > UBA1135 > UBA1135 > WYBT01. The sequence continues at coordinate 60,694 of JAEUHY010000045.1, read as the reverse complement.
GATGGCAACGAGCATCGGGCGCACTGCAAGACAAGCATGTGGACCGGCGTCTACTTCACGCAGGACAGCGTCGTGAAGCGCGCCGCCGGCGACGAAGCCGAGGCGCGACGCAGTGTGACGCGTGAGTCGCTCGAAGAAGAAAACCGCCGTCTGCGCGCGGAGCTGGAGGAGTTGAAGAGGCAACGGAGTGATTCAGGATCCGTTGAGCAGCGCTAACCAGACCGCTGCACAGGTCCCGACTCGAGCAGCTCGGACAGGACACCACCGCAGCTTCGCTCAGACATCTGAAGTGATGCAGTCTCCGCGAGCATCCTCGACGATCAACACCTCGAGCATCGCGCTCGCAGCCCATCCATGAAGATCGTCATCCCCGGCGGAACTGGGCAGGTCGGAACCGTACTGGCCCGCGCGTTCGCCGCCGACGGCCATGAGGTTGTGATTCTCAGCCGCGGCGCCGCGACTTCGGTGGCTCGGGTCGTTCGCTGGGACGCGGAGACGCTGGGCCCGTGGGCAGCGGAGATCGACGGCGCCGACGTCGTCATCAACTTGGCCGGCCGCACCGTCAACTGCCGCTACAACGCGACCAACCGGCGCGAGATTCTCGAGTCGCGCGTGAAGTCGACGACGGTCGTCGGCCAAGCGATCGCGGCGGCTTCCCGGCCGCCCCGAGTCTGGTTGCAGTCGAGCACCGCGACGATCTACGCGCATCGCTACGACGCACCGAACGACGAGGCGACCGGCATTCTCGGCGGAGTCGAGCCGAACGCACCGGACACATGGCGCTTCAGCATCGACGTCGCCAAGGGGTGGGAGGAGGCCGCGCAGCGCGCGAACGTGCCGCGAACACGCAAGGTGCTGTTGCGCTCGGCGATGACGATGAGCCCAGATCGCGGCGGCATCTTCGACACGTTGCTCGGGCTGGTGCGGCGCGGGCTCGGCGGGACGTGCGGCGACGGACGCCAGTACGTGTCGTGGATCCACGACGCGGACTTCACGCGCGCGATCCGCTGGTTGATCGACCACGAGCTCGACGGTCCGGTCAACCTCTCATCACCGAACCCGCTGCCGAACGCGGAGTTCATGCGCACGTTGCGGCGAGCGTGGGGCGCACCTGTTGGACTGCCCGCCACGGCGTGGATGCTCGAACTCGGCGCGGTCTTCCTGCGCACGGAAAGCGAGTTGATCCTCAAGAGTCGCCGCGTCGTTCCCGGTCGTCTCGTCGACACGGGTTTCGTCTTTCAGTTCCCGGACTGGTCGGCCGCAGCCGCGGATCTGTGCACCCGCTGGCGTGCAACGAAGCGCTGAAGGTGGACGTCCGGCGCAGCGCTGCGAGCCGCCGCCTCAGCAAGGTCCGAATCACGTCGAGTTCCTACGTCGGAGTCATCCCATGCACTATGTCCTGCACGCCGGAACCACCGCACTCATCTCGGTCCAAGCCGAGGAGTTGACGGCGATGAGAAACGCTGTAGCGGAGGTGTGCGAGCGCGACGAGTTCACGGACGCGGAGTTTCAGGCCCGCATGGGTGTCTCGAGGTCCGCGCTTCGAGGTTTGCTCAACGCGCTTCGCAGCGAACCGCATCCCTCCCGTCGCGAGCTCGAAATCAACGAGATGTGGGCAGAACCGGGCGGTTCCGTGATGGTGAGGGTTGTCACCGCACACGGCGATCCGGTCGAGCTCGCGGAAGATCAGGCGAAGGAACTCATCGGACGTTTGAAGGCCGCGATCGACGTCGCAACCTGAACGGGTTGCGCAACGACCCGCGACCAGCGAGGCTCCGCGCACAGGATCGACCGCCCGCTGTGCCGTACTTCTTCATCGTGCCCGCGTTCGTGCTGTGGTTCGTCGCCTTGAGCGCGGCGAGCGTGGCCACCTGTCTGCTTCCTTCCCTGAAGCCGTGGCGGTCGCACTGCGTCGGAGTGCTGCTCTGGTCGACGATCGGCTTCGTGCTCACGACCGCGCTCTACGCGGTAGCGGCCGCCGCGCTCTTCGGAGGTCTGAAGAAGCTCCTCGACGGCGAGGCCTCCGTCGCGGGCGGAATCGCGATGGGCTTGATGGTCTTCGTCGTCCCGTTCGTGGCCGCCGCGGTCGGCGTGTTCGGCGGCGCCGCACTCGGATGGCGACGAGCGCAGCGAAAGTCGCGCGCGTAGCGTTTGCGCGCCGACGCAGCGCGGGCCCGTACACTTGCGCGCGTGCCCGCAACAGAACCTCTCCGCTCCGCGATGTCCCGCCGTCGCTTCCTCGAAATCCTCTCTCTGAGACCCTCCGCATGCCGCGCCTGACCCAGGCTGCGATCCGCGCCACCCGCGCGGACAGCAAGCTGCTCGACATGTTGCTCGCGCAGCTCACCGAATCTCTGCCGCCGTCGACGTACGAGGACCCCGAGCAGCTGGTGGCCGCGATGCAGCGCCTGCCGGTCGGCTTGCGCGCGATGGCGTCGACGTACCAGCTCGACGTGAGCATGGCGCTCGATGACTTGGGCTGGCATTTCGCCAACTGGTTCGACGAGAACTACGCCGAGGAGACTAGCCGCGGCTTGAAGGAACTCGGCGCCGACGAGATCGCTGCAGTGTTCGACCAGGCTCGCGAGATCCTGAACAAGCACCTCGACGAGTTCGACGCCGCTCTCAACGACGATGTGAAGGACTTCGTGGACTGGTACCCCCAGTCATCGATGCACCGCGAACTCAAGCCGCTCAACGAGCGTCTGTGGGCCATCCTGCAGACCGAACACCCCGGCGAAGAGCCCGGCCTCTTTCGCTACTGGGTGGCGTACGCGCGCAAGCACCCCGAGCGGGTTGCGCCGTAATCGAGGGGACGCGAACCGCCGTGAGAGCACGTGCTGGAGCCGTGACGATCACCGTGGACTTGTCAGCTGGCGCCGTACGAACGCACCGGCGCTCACGCGCAGGTCGCTGACATGACGCACGGGGACAAAATGGAGGTCGTGAAGCGCGGCCGCTGGCTGTACGCCGGCTCGCGCTCTCTCGAAGTTCTCATCGTGCGGCAGGAGCGCTGGCATGGCACGGGGGACGACGAAGATCCGCTCGAGTTGCGTGATGACCGCGATGTCGAGTGCTTTCGCGTTCTGTTCGAGACCGTCGATGGCTGCGAGCCTCACTTCGCGGGTGGAGATCAGCACTTGACGGTCGAAGACGCGATCCACGCCGTGGAAACGCTCGTCGGAGCAACGTTGCAGTGGGACCCCTAGCGAGTGGAACGTAGAGCGCCACGCTTCGCTGCAGCGCGTTAGAGTGGAGTCTCTCTTCGTATTGGCGGAGAGCATCAGCAACATGGCCGTAGATCTCTCTGTTCGACACCGCGTGCAACTTCCGCGAGCGGGCACCTTCGGCAAGCCGCGCCGCAGATGGCTTCCGCCGGGGCCGTGGTTGTCGATGCGGGTGCTTCGCGCTCTGGTCATGGCCGCGGCCGGGTGGCCGCTGCTCGTCCTGAGCGCGCTCTACGTCAATTGGCTTCTCTCGTGGTGGTGTCTGGGCTTTCGACCGGTTGCTCGGGTGCACGATCCGAAGTGGATCGACGGCGCCAATTGGATGCACTGGCTCGCGGGTTGGGCCGTTGTCGCGATCCCGTTCGTCGCGTTCTGCGGACTGGTCCTGAACTGGCGCTACGAGAAGCGTGCGGAGCTCCGAGGCTGGGCCCGCGTGCGGCGGCAGTTGGGGCTCGCGGCGCCGTGGCTCGCGATGGTGCTGGTCGCCTACTACGACCCGGGCCAGGTGGTGCGCTGGTTCTTCGACTGAGATGGATCCTGCGCCCGTTGCGCTGAACACGCACGCGTCGCCGCGCAGTACGCTGCGCACGAGACCTCACCCAGCGAAGGAGCGAAACATGGCGACTCAAGGAACTTCTCGACGCGAACTCTTGGCCAGCAGCGCGGCGTTGGCCGCGGCGGCGTGGCTTGTGCCGTCGGCGCGCGCTCTGGCGTGGCAAGACGAGAAGAAGCCCGTTCCGGGCGAGCGGCGCAAGTTCGGCAAGACCGACATGCAGGTCGGCGTGCTCGGCTTCGGCGGCGCGGAGATCGGCTACGAGCCCGCGGAGCAGGCGACGGTCGACAGGCTGCTGAACGGCGCACTCGACGCGGGACTCAACGTCGTCGACACGGCCGAGTGCTACCGCGAGTCGGAGGTGCTGATCGGCAACGCGATCGCCGCGCGCCGCAAGGAGTTCTATCTGTTCACCAAGTGCGGCCACACCTCCGAACCGCCGAAAGACGGGCCGGATTGGAGCAAGGAGGGCGTGCTGCAGTCGATCGAGCGCAGCTTGAAGCGCCTGAAGACCGACGTGATCGATCTGGTGCAGCTGCACTCGTGTTCGCTCGAGGAGTTGAAGAACGGCGGGTGCATCGAAGGCCTCGAACAAGCGAAGAAACAGGGCAAGACGCGCTACATCGGCTACAGCGGAGACTCGACGACGGCGAAGTGGGCGATCGAGTCCGGGCGCTTCGACACGCTCCAAACCTCGATCAACATCTGCGATCAGGAGTGCCTCGAGCTCACGCTGCCGCTCGCCGCGGCGCGGCAAATGGGCGTGATCGCCAAGCGTCCGATCGCGAATGCGGTGTGGCGCTACGACGCCAAGCCTGACAACAGCTACCACGTCGAATACTGGCGGCGCCTGCAGGAGCTGAAGTACGAGTTCGCCGTCGGCGACAAGCGCAACGACGCCGGCCCCGACGGCGCCGCGGGCGTTGCGATGCGCTTCACGGCCATGCAGCCAGGCGTGCACGTGCTCATCGTCGGTACGACCAAGCCGACGCGCTGGGCGCAGAACGCGGAGCTGCTGCGTGCGGGGCCGCTCGCCAAGGAACTCGTCGACTCGATCCGCGCGCGTTGGAAGTCAGCGTCGAAGCCCGATTGGACTGGACAGACCTGATCCTCGTCGCGCCGCGCTCAGCGCCAGTAGTAGCGCCACGCGGCGTCGAGGCTTTTCGAAGCGCCCGGCGCGAGCGTGAGCTTCCAGCGGAACTCGCCGTAGCCGTTGAAGTGGAACCACCAGTAGGGCCAGGACCACCAGCCCCACCAGGAGTGCGTCGAGGCTTCGTTGCCGAGCGCGACGAGGTCGAGCTGCTTCATCTGGCCGTCGGCGCCGACGGAGTGAACGAGTCCGAGCACGCTGCGGCGCACCTCGAGCTCGACGGGCTGGCGCTTTTCGTTGCGCAGCGTGATCACGCCGGCCATGTCGATCAGTCCGTACGCGTCGCCGTTCCAGCGGACGGCGTCGGGCGTGCGCGAGCTCTCGCGTTCTTCGGTCTCGACGCACACGTCGAGCGCCGTGTTGATTTCGACGTCGCACTCGACGCCGACGGGCGCGTAGCTCATGCGGCCTTGAGCGAGCACGCGGCCGTTGCTGAGCACGAGCGCGGGTGCTGTCGTCAGCGGCGCGTCGGCGGTGTTCTTGAGGCGCAGCACGTGTTTGACCTTGGGAGCAGCCTGCTCGCGCGCCAGTTGCAGCACCTGCTCGCTCGAAAGCTGCGGCCGCATGCTGGCCGGCGGCGCGAGCTTCACATCGAGCGTGTAGACGTCGCGATACGAGAGCTCGAACTCCCGCAGCGGCAGCACTAGCCGTTCACCCTTGGCGAGCGTCACGTGCTCGACCGTGAACACGTACAGATCCTCGTTCGCCGACCCGCCGGTCGCTTTCGCGCCCTCGCTCCCCTCAGGTCTCGGCTCCGCGCCGTAGTTCGCGACCTGCGACATCAGCGAGTTCGACAACGCGTTCGAGAACGCCGATTGCGAGCGCGTCCGAGCGCTGACCGCCGCCAACTCCTCCTGCAGCGCGATCGGATCGACGAGGTCCTCGAAGGCGAAGCTCGGAACTCCGATCACGAGGTTCACGGCCGCGTCGTTCAGGTCGATCAGGTCATTGACCAGCGTCGCCTGCATCTGCACGCGAGCTTTGCCCGCTCCGTCGATGTCGAGCCGATAGCTCGGAATCCAGCGCAGTCCGCGCTGCACGTACACGACGCCGACGCGCGCCTTCGGCCCGCCGCCTTCCACGCTGAGTGTCAGCCGTTCGCGAGCCTCGGTGACGCGCACGCGCCGCTCGACTTCGCCTTCGATCTGGAGCCAACGCACCTGCTGCGCGGGCATGGCGCGAACTCCGTTCGCAGTCTCGAGCAGGAGCACCGGAACCGCTCCGTCGCTCGCGCTCTCGCGGGAGGGAGCGCTGCGCAGCGTCCCCTCGACCTCGTCGTTCATGACGTCCTTGATGCGCATCTTGCGCCCGACGTTCGCGCGGAGCATGTCGCCCAGCTCCAGCGCGTCGACTTCCTTCGTCACCTGCTCGCGCCCCGCCTTGGCTTGCACGAGCCGCGCACCGCCGCTCGCGTACGGCCAGAACGTGCCCAGTACCGGCGTCGGCAACTCGTCGAGCACCAGGCGACCCGACGCAGCTTCGGGCAGCGGCGCCTCACGCACGACGTAGGCGTGGCCGTCCTTGAACACCGTCACTTCGCGCACCGGCAGCGTGCTGGGCGAGAGCGAAGCCGCCGTCGTCGGCGCTTGAGCATGTGCGACGGCGCACGACGCAAGAAGCAGCTGAAGAACAGCGAAGCACGGAAGGTTCAGCACATTGATCTCCATCTCGTAAACGAAGCACTCGGTGAGGATGCAAGTGAGCGCTCGACGCTGCACGCCGAACGCATGCGCGCATCAGCTGCTTGGGTCAATGCACGATATCCATCGACGGCCAGCGTGCTCCGAGCGCACGAACGGCGTCGTCCGCAACTGCCGTCTCGCCGATCAGCAACGACGTGAGTTGCTTCAACCCCGACTCCGGGCGCTCGAGAGCAAGCAGACCCTTGTCCGTCACGGTGGTTGCGCCCAGATCCAGCGTCTTCAGGTTGCGCAGGCCCGAATCCGGTCGCGCCAACTCGACGAGCGTTGCGTCGCTCACGCGCGTTCCGTGCAGGAACAACGCCTGCAGTCCGGCGAGACCCGAACCGGCCTGCGCCGCGCTCTTCGCGCCGACGTCGGTCACCTGTGCGAACGCGAGGTTGAGCGTCGTCAACGCCTTGAGCCCCGTGTCTCCGCGGGCCAAGTGGGCTACGGCGACATCTCCGAGCTGCGTGCTGGCGAGACCCAGCGTGGAGAGGCGCGGCACCCCGGTGTCGAAACGACTCAGCTCTCCGATCGCCGCGTCGCTGACGCGCGTGAAGCTGAGGTCCAACGAGACGAGGTGGGGGACGCCGGTGTCCGCGCGAGCCAGCTGCTCGACGCCTGCGCTGGTCACGAGCGTGCTCCGCAGGTCCAGTCCAGTCAGTGCGCGCAGACCTGAGTCCGCACGGGCGATGCTGCTGACTCCGGCGTCGCCGACCTGCGTGCCGGCGAGAAACAGCATGCGCAGCTGTGCGAGTCCCGTGTCGGGCCGAGCCAACAGCGCAATCCCGCGATCGGTCACCGACGTGTGCTGAAGGTTCAGCGTCGTCAGCGCGCTCAAGCCAGTTGCTGGATCGGCGAGCCAGGCAACTCCGCTGTCGTCGACCGACGTGTTCTTGAGATCGAGGTCGGTGAGACCGGCGAGCTCGCGCGGGCCGAGCGCAGCGTGTGCTGGGGCGCCCAACTGCTCGCGGATCTTGCGTTCGATGAGCGCGCGCTGCTCGGCCGCGGCCGGCGTCGGAGCGGCGGGACCTGAGACTTCACTCTCAGCTGGTCTGGTTGGGCTGCATGCGCTCCCCAACACGCAGAGGAGTGCCGCTGACATGACGCACCACATGGAGGGAACGTACGTCGTTCGCTGCCCGGCCGAGAGCGCAAAGCGCGAGAGCCGGCGAGCGAGCACAGTCGCCAGGCGACCACGCCGGTTGGCGGTGCAACGTCGCGCGCTCGTGCGAGTTGACCGTGGCTGCCCGCGCGCTGACTTGCGGCTCAACGGCTGCATCGTCTCCGCTCGAGCAGCGCCCCGCGCGCACGGAGCCGGCGGACAAGCTGTCGGCCACTGCAGATGAGGCTCGTCGGACTCCACACCGACGAGCTTGACGCACGTTCGTGTTCGCGTGGATCACGGACAAGTAACGGCGCACGAGCCGCTACCATCCCGCCCCGATGGCCCATCGCGAAGCTCCCTTGGCCTGTACGGTGCGTGCGTGCGGCTTGCCGCTCGCGCGCGGGCAGCGCTCGTGGAGTTGCGAGCGCGGCCACAGCTTCGACATCGCCCGCAGCGGCTACTTGAGTCTGCTGCAGCCGCAAGATCGCCGTTCGCTCGACGCCGGCGACGCGCGCGCAACGGCGCAAGCGCGGCGGGAATTGCTGGACGCGGGCTTCGGAAGAGCGCTGCGCGAAGTTGTGAGCAAGATCGCCGCCGCACACGTTGCCGCTGAGGGCACGGTCGCCGACTTGGGCTGCGGCGAAGGTCACTTCCTCGCGGCGGTTTGCGCGCGCACGGCGCTCGACGGCGTCGGCATCGACCTCTCGCCACACACGATCGAGCTCGCCGCGCGCCGCCATCCAGAGCTCACCTGGATCGTCGCCAACGCCGACCGCCGTTTGCCGCTCGTCGACGCGTCGCTCGCGCTCGTGATGTCGATCGACGGCCGCAGGTCGCGCGACGAGATGGCGCGCGTGCTCGCGCCCGGCGGAACCTTGCTCGTGGCCGTCCCGGCCGAGGACGACCTCGCCGAGCTGCGCGCGAGCGTGCTAGGCGAAGCACACGCCGAGTCACGCGCCGCGCGTGTGCTCGCGGAGCTCGCGCCGCACTTCGAGCTCGTCGAACAGCACCGAGCGCGCCAAACGGTCACGCTCGACACAGCCGGACTCGAACGGCTCGCGCTGGCGACCTACCGCTGCGCCCGCGAGCGCGAACGCACCGCTTTGCGCGCGCTCGAACGATTGGACGTCACGACGAGCCACGACGTGCTCGTGCTGCGCCGCGTGTGAGCCTGGCGCGACGCGGCTAGACGCCGAACTGCCGCAGGTGGTGGTCGAGGTGCTTGTGCTGCATCACGCCCCACTCCGCGCCCGTCAGCTTGCCCACGAACGCGTGCTCGAAGCGCTCCGCAGACTGCGGACCGGCCGCGCAGAACTTGTGGATCGCGGCCACGAGCCGTGTGCGTTCGCGTTCGAACTCCCGCGGCGCCATCGCAGCCAACTGCGGGTGCGTGGGGGAGTTCTTCGAGAACGGTTTGGGACCGAGCACCCAGCCCTTGAACATCCACCCGATCATGCGCGCGGGCAGCGGTCGTGAGAGCTTGGCGTCGCCCGTGGCTGCCTCCATGGCGAGCGCACAGTGCGCCAGCATCTGCGCGCAATCCAGCTTGCCCCAACCTCGCGGTGAGTCCGCACGCAGGCGCTGGATCCGGGCGAGCAGCGCATCGCGGCGCCCGGCGTCGAACAGGTTCTCCATGATCCGGAGCGTAGCGTTCGCGCGGCGAACGAGACGTCTCGGACCTCAACTGGCGCTGACTTCGGGCTGCGCGACGATCGCACGGGTGTCGACGGTACGTCGAGCGCGCGAGCTGGCGACAAGGTGCACCAGCATCGCGACGCACCACAGCACGCTCGACGCGACGTGCACGCTCACCCACGTGTTGCGCCACGTCTGCTCGCTCACGACCTGGATCGAGTAGCCCGAGAGAACCATCGGGAGCAACAGCGCGAGCAACGCGAGGCCGCTGCGGCGGCGCGCGCGGCGTTCGGAGCGCAGTTGCGGCGCGACGTGCGCGCGCCACAAGACTCCGGCCATGAGCACGAGCAGCGGCGCGAACCACACGTGCAAGTGTTGGAACGTCGGCTGCAGCTCGTGGTTGACGAGCGCGTACTCGTCGGCCGGCTCGAGCGCGTAGAGCATCCACGCGTACACGCCGCCCGTGCCCGCGACGAGCAGATTCGACGCATGGAACAGCCAGCGTTCGGCGCGCGTCACTTTTTCGACTCGCCCAGCACGCGGTGGAGCGCGAGCACACGGCGCGCAGCGTCGACGGCGGCGCGCGCGCTGAGCGTCGCGCCCGTGATGCCGCGCACGCCGCGCTTGAGCGCGAGCTCGTCGTCGAGGCCCTTGCCGACGAACTGGCCCCACCAATCCGCCTTGGGCACGTACTCGAGCGGTTCGCCGAACGACAGCAGTTCGACGCGCGCGATCTTGCCCTTGGGATCGACCACGACCATCACGCTCTCCTTGAGCGAGCGCACGCGGTGCACGTCGACGTACGCCGTTCCGACGACCACGCCGTCCTTCTTCGCCACGTACGGCCGCGCGATCTTGGACTCGACTTCGACCTCGGCCAGCTTCGCCGTGCGTTCGCGCTGCTCGTCGGTCAGGTACACGACCTCCTTCTCGATCGTGCAGCCAGGGAAGGCGAGTTTGAGCGCCTCGTCGACGGTCAGGAAGACCTTCTCCGGCGCGCAGGCGCGAGCCGGCGTCGCGCCGAACGAAAGCAGCATCGCGAGCAGCGCGAAGAGCGCTGCGCCGCGCCTAGAAAACGAAGCCCATGCCCACATTGAGTTGATCCACGCCCGTGTTGGCGCCGTTGTCGAAGTTGGAGTAGTCGAGCTTGAAGGCGAGCTGCGAGTGCGGCTGGTACGACACGCCGAAGGTGAGCACGTCGACGTCGTTGGCTGCGTTCGAAGCGAAGCCGCTCGGCGTGCGCTCTTGCGTGTCGTACGTCTCCGCGCGCACGAACGGCGTGAGCGCTTGGCCGCCGCCGATCCAACCCGCGCTGGCGAGGTCGTAGCCGAGTTCGACATAACCGCCGCTCTGGCGCTCGCCGATCGACGCGTTGCCGACCAGCCCCAGCGAAGTGTTGAGCGCCGCCACGTCGTCGATGCGCGTTTCGACCCACAGCGCGCGCAGGCCAAGTCCGCGCCAACGCCAGTCGAGATGCGCCTCGTAGATCTGCGTGCCGACGTCGGCGCCGAGCTGGTTTTGGCCTGAATTGCCGTAGTAAGCGGCGCCGCCGAGGATCAGACCGTCGACGCCGTTCCAGTCGACGCGCGCGACGCCGGCGAAGTCCTCGGCCAGCGCCTGTGCGCCCTTTTGGCGCCCACCGCGCACGCCGCTCGCGCTGAAACCGTTCGCGTCGAAGCCGTTGACGAGGTACGCGCGGTAGCTGAAGTCGCCGACGTCGCCCCAGAAACCCAGGCCGTTCTCGCGCCAGGTCGTGGGCAGCATCACGCGCTCGACCTGCGGGCGGTTGACGCTCCAGAACGTCACCGGCTCGTGCAGCTCGTTGATGAAGCCCATCGGCACGAGCAACAGTCCGGTGCGGAAGTTCGCCTCGCTCGCGAACATCCCGTCGATGTACGCGAACTCGACGGACACTTCGCCGCCCTCGCCGGTGGAGGCGTGCTCGTACTCGATCTCCGAGTTGAACAGCCAGGTCGAGTCGAACTTGTAGCCGATGTACGTGACCAGGCGCAGGAAGTCGGCGGAGTCGCTCCGGTTCGACGCCGAGCCGTCGTCGCGGCGCGAGTCGAAGTCGCTGTACAGCGCTTCGCCGTAGCCGCCGATCGAGAGGCCTTGATCGACGGCGTAGATCTTCGAAGCCGCCGGCGCGAGGCCCGACACACGGTCACCGATGGGCGTGAACACGTCGCCGAGCGACAGGCGCTCCTGCTCTTCGGCGAGCACGCCCATTTGGCGGCGGAACTCGGCGTTTTCCGCCTCGAGGCGCGCGAGGCGTTGCTCGAGGTCGGTGGGGAAGACGACGGGTTGCGACTGGGCGCGCAGCGGGGCCGCGGCGGCGGCGCAGGCGGCGAAACGGAACGTGAAACGAAGCGTGGACACGGGAGACGGTTCGATGCGGGGACGGAGAGGTGGAACGCGAGCGTCAGCGCGCGTCGCTGGGAGAGAACTCGAGGGCGAGATCGGGCGCGAGCGCCGTGACGCGGCCGCGCAGCGAAGCGCTGGCGCGCGCGCGCAGTCCGGCGGGCGTGAGCTCGATCACGAGGACGTCGAGCTCGGCGCGCTGGGCGGCGAGTTCGAGCGCGGCGTCGGGGCCGAGCACGAACAGCGCCGTCGACCACGCGTCGGCGTCCGCAGCGCTGCGCGCGGCCACGCTCACGCTCCCGAAGTCGCGCGCGGGCGAACCGCTGCGGGGGTCGAGCAAGTGCCCGATGCGCTCGCCGTCGACGACGCGGGCGCGTTCGCTGTTCGAACTGGTCGCGATCGAGCCTTCGCTGAGCTCCCAGCTCAGCACCGGCCGCGAGCGATCGCGTGGATCGGCGACCGACCAACGCAGCGCCGGCGCCATGCCGTAGACGGCGACTTGGCCGCCGAGGTCGACGAGCGCGCGTTCGACGCCGAACTCGCGCAGCACGGCGAGCGCGGCGTCCAGACCGACGCCCTTGCCGAAGCCGCCCTCCTCCAGTCGCGCGTGGGGGAGCTTGCGCAGCGCGCCGCCTTCGACGAGTTCGAACCCGGCCCCGAAGCCGCCCGCGACGACGGCGGCGACGCGCTCGGACGCGCTCGGCGCTCGGCCGGCGCCGCGCAGGTTCCACAGCTCGACCAACGCGCCGACGCACGGATCGAAGGCGCCGTGGCTCGCGCGCCACCAGCGCTCGCAGGCGCGCAGGTCGGCCTGCAACTCGGCGCTGAGCGGTTGAAGTGCGCCGACGGGGGCCGCGTTCAGCCGCGCGAGCTCGGACGCGTCGGTCCAAGTGCTCAAGCGCGCTTCGACAGCGCGCGCGGCGAGGTACGCGGCTTCGCTGGCCTCCAGCGCTCGCTCGCGGGTCGGCGCCCAGACCTCCAGCGTCAGGGTCGTGCCCATGGCCGCGAGCCGGCGCTCGACGGTCGGCGTCGCGGGGGCCGGGGAAGCCGCTGCGGAGGCGGGCCAGCCGGGGTGCCCGGCGCACGCGCACAGGGCCGCGGTGAGCGCGGCCAACGCGCTGCAAATGAGACCAGATCTCAACACGAAGGCCAGAATAGCAGCGGAAAGCGCCCCGTCAACGGTCCACTCGTGGACGATCAGCGTCGAGCTGACTCGCGGGTCGTTCGCCGCGCACCGGCCGGGGGTCCCGGCCGCGCCAGACCCGATCCGTATCCTCCGAGGCGGGAGTCCTAAACAACGCAGCTCGGCGCCCTTCGAGCCGCCGCTCGCCCCCGAACTTCCCGCCACGATGCCCCAAGCGCTCACCTGTTCGCAATGCAAGGCCCCGGTCACCGACGACCGCTGGATCAACTGTCCCTACTGCGGCGCGTTGCTCGTCAAGCCGGTGCTGAACCCGAACAAGGCGGTCGTCGCGCCCGAACGCTTCGCGGCAGTCGAGAACTCGCCTGAGTACGCGAGCTTGGCGCGCCATCGCCCGGCGACCCTCTCCCACAGCATCGGCGGCGGAATGACGGTGCTGGTCCTTGCGCTCGTCACCGTGGCGGTCGCCTTCCTGACCGTCGTGGTCGCCAAGGAGAGCGGCTTCGTGGCGGTGTTCCCCGCGATCGTCACCGTGCTCGCGTTGGTGATGCTGCAACGAGCCATGAAGTCCGCGCAGCAGTTCTCGGCTGCGCCCCTCGAACGGCACATCGTTGTGTGGCGCGACGAACGCATCGAGGTTTCCGGCGGCGGAGACAACCGCCGGGCCGTCACGCACCACTACGCGCTGCTCGAGAACCGCGAGGGCGAGCGGATCGAATTCCGCTGCGGCGCTCAGCTGGCAGGCGCCCACGCACCGGGCGACATCGGCGTCGCGTTCCTGCGCGGCGGGATCCTGCTCGACTTCAAGCGCGTCGCGGTGTGAGCGTGGCGTTCACGGCTGCGCGAGTGCGCGCGCCTTGTCGGCGAGCAGCTCACACAGCGTCTGCAGCTGCGGCGAGACCGGCCCCGGCGGCGTGACGAGGAACAACTCGGCCTGCGGGACGGGCGCTTCGAGCGCGACGAACGCGCAGCCTTCGTGCGGGAGTTTGCGCGCGTGCCGCGGCGGGATCCTGCTCGACTTCAAGCGCGTCGCGGTCTGAGCGCGGCGTTCACGGCTGCGCCAGCGCGCGCGCCTTGTCGGCGAGCAGCTCACACAGCGTCTGCAGCTGCGGCGAAACCGGCCCCGGCGGCGTGACGAGGAACAGCTCGGCCTGCGGGACAGGCGCTTCGAGCGCGACGAACGCGCAGCCTTCGTGCGGGAGTTTGCGCGCGTGCCGCGGGAGCAGTGCGACGCCTTCGCCGTCGGCTACGGCGGCGAGCAGGAGTCCGAGCGAGTCGAGCTCACGTTCGATGCGCGGCTCGAAGCCTGCGGTGCGCGCGGCGGACTGCAGCAGCGCGCGGCGGCCGGGGAACTGCGCGTCGGAGAGCGACACGAAGCGCTCGGAGGCGAGTTCGGCAAGCGCGAGAGTGCGCCGCGCGGCGAGCGGATGCGCATGGGGCAGCACTGCGGCGAGCGGGTGGCGCGCGAGACGCTTGACGGTGAACGGCGTGCGTTCGGCGGGGTCGAGGTTGCCGAGCAACGCGGCGTCGAGCTCGCGCTCCGCGAGGCGCTGCAGCTGTTCGCGCGGCCGCAGCTCGAACAGGCTGACCTTGGCCTTGGGGTGGCGCACGCGCAGCGCGCGCACCGCGGGCGCGACGAGGTCGTCGAGGAACGGCGCGACCAGCCCCAGGCGCAGCACGCGCGGCGCTTCGGCGAACTGCTCGCGCACCTGCTGCGAGCTGGTTTCGACGTCGCACAGGATGCGCCGCGCGCGCTCGAGGAAGAAACGCCCGGCTTCGTTGAGTGCGACGCGTTGGCGCACGCGCTCGAACAGCGGCGTGCGCAGCTCGCGCTCCAGGCGCGCGATCTGGCGGCTGAGCGCTGGCTGCGTGATGTGGCAGCGCAGCGCGGCGCGCGAGAAGCTCGCCTCTTCCGCGGCGGCGACGAAGTAACGCAGCTGGTCGAGCTCCATGGTGCGCGTGGTCATAACCGCACGGCATGAACCTTCCAAGCGACGCGCGCTGGCGCTCGTGGCTGGCATACTTGGCGCATGCGCAAGTGGCTCGCACTGCTCGCGGCGTTGTTCGTGTGCTCCGTTGCCGCGGTGTTCCTGCTCCGCGACTCGCGCGAGCACGTAGGCGGATCCGCGTCGCCGTCGCCCTCAACTGCGCCTGCTGCTCGCGGCGAAAGCGCCGCCGAACCGATCCTCGCGTCCGACCCAGCGGTGATGGCGGAGTCGCCGCCGCCGCTGCTCGTCACCGAGGCGCAGCGCGCGGCTGCGAAAGAGCATCCGAGTGCGGGCGAGTTGCCGACGAAACTCGCTCGAGTGCTGCTCCGCGCGCGGGTTGCTGCCAGCGAACTCGAACCGGGTGTGTCTCGCAACTGGAGTTGGGTTGTCCAACTGGATGACGCTCGCGCGAGCGCAGCCCCGGCCGGCCTGCGCAATGTTCCACTCAACGACCTACGCGATGCCCCAGTCAAACTCGAACTGGACCTCACCCGCGAGTTCGATGCCGGGCCGGCGCCACCCTCGGTTCTGCGCGTGCTGGTCAAGGCGGTAGACATCAACGCATTCACTCGGAGTTGGCGTCACTACGAATCGCGGCTCGACTTGGACTTGGCGGACGTGCCGGCACGACGCTGTTTCGAGCCTGAAGTTGTGCTCGAAGTCGTGCTCCCGCCGCCCACGTCCACGACGGTTCACGGCAAGCTCGTTTGGGACGGGCCGCCGCCCGATGGGAACGTTCGCTGGCGTCACGAGTCGTCGGTCAACTCTCTAGTGATCGAAGGCGATCTCCAGGTGCGCCGTGTCGCAGGCGCCGGAACCTTCGGCCTGCCCGTCAACGTCGGCGGCGCCGTCGAGTGGCTCGCGCAGGTCGACGGATTTCTCCCCGTGGCCGGTCGCCTCGACACTCCCAGTCCAGGCGACTACAACCTCGGCTCGATCGTTCTCTCGCGCGGTGAGACGATCTCCGGCCGCACGTCTCCGTCGCTCGTCGGAATGCGCGTCCGCGCGGTGTGCCTCACGCCGCCGCGCGAGTTGGCGCCTTGGAGAACCAGCGAACGCGCCCTGCGTTACTCACCCGATGGTCTGCGCACTGGAGATCGTGAGGCCCAGATCGGGCCCGACGGCGTTTTCGAGCTCGGCGGACTGTTCGCGGCGGGCTACTCGCTCGAGTTGCGCGGCGTAGCCGGGCTCGACTCCGTCGAATGCTCGCCCGGTGTCGTCGCTGCGCCCGTAGCTGGCCTCGAGCTTGCTGCGAACATCGCGACGGTCGACGTCGAAGTGGCTTCGACCTCCGCGGAACTCCCGCGCCTCGTCGAAGTGCGCCTACCCACCGGCAACGGCAGCTACGAGCTGCGTCGCGCGCTCACGCTGGACAAGAACGGCCGCATCCGGGTTCCGATCCGCACCGGACGGATGCACGAGTTCGTGTGCGGCGAGCGCGTCGTCCCCGTGCTCGTTCACGAGGTGGGCTCGACGGTCAACGTGCGGCTGTGAGCTCGAACGTTCATGCCGAAAAGGCATGACCTCGCGGCGCACTCGGCATTGGCGCCCGGCGCGGGTTGGGTCGACAATCTCCCGGCAAGAAAGGCACTTCGCCATGGAACGACGCACTTTCCTCACTCACCTCGCCGCGACCGCCGGCCTCGCCGGGCTGGGGCTCGCGGGCGAACAGCCCCAAGCTCCCAAGGCCATGCGCATCACCGTCCGCAAGTCGCTCGAACGCGGCCGCGCCGACCACGGTTGGCTCGACAGCCGCCACACCTTCAGCTTCGCCGAGTACTACGACCCGCGGCACATGGGCTTCCGTTCGCTGCGCGTCATCAACCAGGACAAGGTGACGGCGGGCGCCGGCTTCCCGACGCACCCGCACCGCGACATGGAGATCTTCTCGTACGTGCTGGAAGGCGCGCTCGAGCACAAGGACAGCATGGGCAACGGGCGCACGCTCAAGCCTGGCGAGATCCAGCTCATGAGCGCCGGCCGCGGCGTCACGCACAGCGAGTTCAACCCCAGCCGCAGCGAAGGGCTGCACTTCCTGCAGATCTGGATCCAGCCCAGCGAGCGTGGGCTCGCGCCCAGCTACACCGAGTGGAAGCCCAGCGAGGCCGCGCGCGACGCGCGCAAGGTGCTCGTGATCTCGAACGACGGGCGCGAGAGCAGCGCGGCGATCCACCAGGACGCCGCCGTGTTCCGCGTGCGGCTCGCCGCGGGTGAACGCATCCAACATGAGCTCGCCCCCGGACGCGGCGCGTGGCTGCAGCTCATCCGCGGCGCGGCCAAGCTCAACGGCACGGCGCTCGCCGCCGGCGACGGCGCTTCGACGGAAGACGCGGGCGAACTCGTCCTCGAAGCCGTCGAATCCGTCGAAGCGCTGCTGTTCGACCTCGCCTGAACTGCGGCGGATGTCGTAGGTGGCCCGTGGCGCGGGGCTGGTACCCTGTCCGCGCCATGGGCGACGCCAAGACTCACTACATGAACGGTTTGAAGCTCTTCGGACAGCAGAAGTTCGAGGAGTCGATCGCGGAATACCGCTTGGCGCTCGGGGGCAAGCCCGACTGGGACGAGGTGCTCCACGCGCTTGCGACGGCCCAGTCCAAGCTGGGCCGGCAAGACGAAGCGATTGCAACGTTGCAACGCGTGATCGAGCTCACGCCGAACGATCCGTTCGTCTTTACGAGTCTGTCCATCTTCCTCCAACGCCAGGGCAAGATCCCCGAGGCCGAGAGCGCGGCGGCGAAAGCGCGCATGCTCGCTTGGAAGGAAGAGCTGAAGAAGAATCCCAACGCTCCGCCGCCGCAGATGCCCGGACAGATGAACGTCGTGCAGTAGCGCGGCTGCCGCGCAAAACGCGCTCGCGGGATACGCCCTCCCTACGGCGCGGTTTGGCGAACGCCTACGCAGTCGGGCCCATCGCTGAGCGCGCGGGGTCCGCTCGATGATAGTGACCAACGCGAGTGCGTGGACGAACGGTCGGCCGGCCGTCGGACGGCTTGCGGCGACACTACGAGCGAGGCGAATCCATGGGCGCGTACCACAAGTCTGAGCAGGAATCTCTGCACGACGAGTTGACGCGCCTGCGTGCCTTCCACGGCGACGCACGCTGGCAACGACTGTGCGACGAGCTGGCGGCGTGCGCGCGCGGCGAAGGCGCGGAGCGCGAGGCCGCGCTCGAAGCGTTGTGCCGCGCGAACGGTTTGTCGGCGGCGTCGAGCGCCGATGTCGTCCATCACTTCAACAACGCGTTGATGGGCATCCTGGGCGCAGCGCAAGTCGCCGCGCGCACGCTCGACGCGGCAGACCCCTCGCGCGCCTACATCGATCAGATCGCGTCGCAGGCGCGGCGCGGCGTCGATTTCAGTTCGAAGCTGCTCGCGTTGACGCCCAAGGCCGCCGCCAGTGCGCGTCCCGCGCCCTGCATGTGTGAGCGCGACGCGTCGTCGCACGCGGCGACCGCTGCGTCGGCCGGCGCCCAACGCGTGCTGCTGGTCGAAGACGAGCGCCTGATTCGCATCACGCTGCGCCACGAGCTGCAGTCGCTGGGCTACCAAGTCGAGTGCGCCTGTGATGGGCACGAAGCCGCCAAGCACATCGAAACCCGCCGCGAGCCGCTCGATGTGCTGCTCACCGACGTGGTCGTGCCCGGCCCGACCGGTCCGGAGATCGCCAAGCTCGCCCACGCCAAGTGGCCGCAGGCGCACGTGATCTTCATGTCGGCCTTTCCGCGCGACGTGCTGCTCCAGCAAGGCCGCATCCAGCCTGATCAAGCCACGCTCGAGAAGCCGTTCACCGAAGAGCAACTGGTGGGCAAGTTGCGCGAGCTCGAGTCGCACGGGTGAACGCGCGCTCGACGCCGGGCTTCGCACGCTGCGCCGCGCAGCTACGCCCTTGGCTCACTGCCCGAGATCGCGCGCATGTTCGAGCCTGATCGCGAGGACGCCGAGGGCGCGTCCGCGTGGATGGACCCAGGCGCCGAATCTCGACTCACACCCGTCTCCCGGCCGCGCGCGCTGCGCTTTCTCCTGCTCGGACTAGGGCTCGCCGGGATCTTCGCCGTCGATCTGCTGCTCCCGCTCGGCGTGACGACAGCGATCCTCTACGTGCTGGTGATCCTGGCCTCGCTGAGCTTGCGCGAGGTTGCTTGGACCGTCGCGCTCGCGGTGCTCGCGACGCTGCTCACGATCGTCGACGTCGCGGTTTCCGCCGAGGCGCCGCAGGAGCTGTGGATCGTGCGCCTCAACCGCGCGCTGAGCATCGTCGGCATCTGGACTACCGTCGGGATCGGCGTGTGGCTGGTGCGCGAACAGGCCGCGCGCCAGAAGATGGAGCGCTCGCTGACCGAGACGGCCTTTCGTTTGCGCGTGCAGCAGGAATCCGAGAGTCAGGCGCGTGCGTCGGCGGCCGAGCTCGAACAACGTGTGGTCGACCGCACCAAGGACCTCGTGCAAGCGCGCGACGGCTTGAGCGAGCAGGTCTTGCGCCGCGTCGAATCCGAGGAGCGCGCGCTGCGCAGCGAACGCGTGCTGCGTTCGATCTTCGACACCGCGGCGGAGGCGATCGTCACGATCGACACGCAGGGCCGCATCGAAAGCGTCAACCGCGCGGCGGAGCGCATGTTCGGCTGGAGCGCCGAGGAGCTGATCGGCCGCAACGTGCGCGTGCTCATGCCCTCGCCCGACGCGGAGCGCCACGACGACTACATCTTGCGCTACCTGGGAACGCGGCAGGCGCGCGTGATCGGCGTCGGCCGCGAAGTGGTCGGCCTGCGCAAGGACGGCGCGACCTTCCCGCTCGACCTGAGCGTGGGCGAGTTCGTCGCCGAAGAAGGGCGCAAATTCACGGGGATTCTGCGCGATCTGACCGAACGCAAGCGCCTCGAGGAGCAGTTCCGCCAAGCTCAGAAGATGGAGGCGGTCGGCCGCCTGGCGAGCGGCATCGCGCACGACTTCAACAACCTGCTCGCGGGCGTGATCGGTTGCGCCAACATGGCGCGCAAGTCGCTGCCCGCGGAAGCGCAGGCGGCGGAGCTCATCGACGAGATCCGCGGCGCGGCCGAACGCGGCGCGTCGCTGACGCGGCAACTGCTCAACTTCAGCCGCCAGCGGCCGAGCGAAGCGCGTCCGGTCGAGCTCAACGGCGTGGTCAAGTCGGCCGTGAGCATCCTGCGCCAAGTGCTGGGCGAGGACATCGAGCTCGCGCTCGAGCTGTGCCCATCGGGTGCGCCGGTGTTCGGCGATCCGAGCAAGCTCGAGCAGATCCTGATGAACCTCGCGATCAACGCGCGCGACGCCATGCGGCGCGGCGGACGGCTGCGCATCGTGACCGAGGACATCGAACTCACGCACGCCACGCGGGTCGGCCGGCTCGCGGCGGGGAGCTACGTGCGCCTCTCGGTCGAGGACACCGGCGGCGGCATCGATCCCGCCATCCGCGAGCGCATCTTCGAGCCGTTCTTCACCACCAAACCCGTGGGCGAGGGCACGGGCCTGGGGCTGTACACCGTGTACGCGATCGTCGACCAACTCGGCGGCGTGATCGATTTCGAGAGCGAGGTCGGGCAGGGCACGACCTTCCGCGTGTTGCTGCCGCGCCGCGAGGATTCCGCAGCGCCACGCGCCGCACCGCGCACGAATGCGCCGTCGCGCGCCGAGCACGCACCCGCGGTGATTCTCGTGGTCGAGGACGAGCGGCTGATTCGGTTGTCGCTGGCGCACACGCTCAAGGCGCGCGGCTACACCGTGCTGACCGCGGACAGCTCGAGCGAAGCCGAACGCGTCGCCGGCGAACACCGCGGTCCGATCGATCTGCTGCTCACGGACATGGTCTTGCCTGGCTTGAGCGGGCGCGAACTCGCCGATCGTCTGCGCGCCTGGCGGCCGACGCTGCGCGTGATCTACATGTCCGCGTACCCCGCCGACGTGCTCGTGCGCCAAGGTCGCCTCGAGCCGGGGCTGTGGACGCTCGAAAAGCCGTTCACCGAGGAGTCCCTCGACGCGGCGCTGCGCACGGTGTTCGCGCACGCCAGCGTTTGAGCACTTCGACGCGCTCCGCGTGCGCTCAAACGCGTATGGGAGTTTCCGCGCCGCGGATCCAGGCTCGCCGTGCTCGAGGACCGACCGCCCTCCAACCCCGCACGAGGACTTGACCCATGACCATCGGACGCATCTGCAACCGCGACGTCGACACCGCTGAGCCGCAGGAGTTCGTGCGCGCCGCCGCGCAGCGCATGGGCTCGCGCGCCGTGGGCACGCTCCTCGTGCTCGACCGCGAGCGCCGCCCCGTCGGCATCCTCACCGACCGCGACATCGCCGTGCGCGTCGTCGGCGAAGGGCGCGAGCCGAACAGCGTGCGCGTCAGCGACGTGATGAGCGCGCACCCGCACACCGTCTCGGAGCTGGCCCCGCTCGAGGACGCGATCGCGATCATGCGCACCCACGGCGTGCGCCGCGTGCCCGTCGTCTCGCCCCAGGGCGCGCTGGTGGGGTTGATCACACTCGACGACGTGCTCTCGCTGCTCGCCGAGGACCTGTGGTCGATGCGCCGCGTGCTCGAGAAGAGCTCGCCGCGCGCGCTGGCCCAGGCCTGAGCCCGCGCGCCCCGCGCTTAGTACTCCTGCTCTTCGTCGATGCCGAGCAGCTTGCGCCCCTCTTCGGAGATGCGCTGCGGCGACCACTGCGGCTCCCACACGATCGTGACTTCGGTGTTCGTGATGCCGGCGACCGTGTTGCAGCGGCGCTTGACCACGTCGGGGATCGTCTTGGCCTCCGGGCAGGCCTGCGAGGTCAGGGTCATCGTCACGTTGCAGGTCGCGCCGTCGACCTTCACGTCGTAGATCAGGCCCAGGTCGACGATGTTGACCGGGATCTCCGGATCGAAGACTTGGCGGAGCTGGGCGTAGACGGATTCCGTGATCGTTTCGGTGGCCATGGCGGGAGCGTGGGGGTGCTGAAGACGGCGCCGGGATGCCTGGCGGCCCGGCGGAACCGAGAGTTTAGGGCGCCTGGGCGGCGCTGAGGCCCCGAAATCTGACGTGGGCGAGAGATTGCGGACGGCGGTACGGTGCCAGGATCAAATCCGTCACCTGCGTGCGCCGCCGCGGTGGCCCACGCAGGTGACGGATTTGATCCTGGCACCGTACCGCCATCCGGCCCCCGAAGAGCCCCCCGCACATGCCCGTCGCCTTCGCCTTGATCGCCTCCGTCGCGCTGGTCGCCGCCCCGCTCCCGCAGGAGCACCTCAGCGCCTTCGTCAGCGCCGCGCAGGCGCGCCATGGCGAGGCCGGGGCGCGTGCGGCGCGCTTCCTCGTCGAGCACATGCCGACGCGCGACCGCGAGACGCTGACGCAGGAGTTCTTGCTCGCGAACCTCGAGCTCGCCTTCCAGGCGCGCGCCGAGTTCGCCTGGGCGCGCAGCGTGCCCGAGGAGCTGTTCCTCAACGACGTGCTGCCCTACGCCGTGTTCGACGAGCCGCGCGACGCGTGGCGCGCCGAGTTGCTCGCCCTCGCGCGGCCGATCGTCGCCGACGCCAAGAGCGCGGGCGAAGCGGCGCAGGCGCTCAACGCCAAGCTCTTCAACACGCTCGGCCTGCACTACAACACCGGCCGAAAGCGCCCCAATCAATCGTTCCGCGAATCGCGCGAGCAGGGCAAGGCGACCTGCACGGGGCTTTCGATCGTGCTCGTCGAAGCGTGCCGCGCCGTCGGCATTCCCGCGCGCGCGGTCGGCACGCCGCTGTGGGCGAACAAGCGCGGCAACCACACCTGGATCGAGCTGTGGGACGGCGATTGGCGCTTCACGGGCGCCGACGAGTTCGACGCGGCCGGGCTCGACCGCGGCTGGTTCGTGGGCGACGCGGCGCAGGCGCGCGCCGACGTCGCCGAGCACCGCATCTACGCGACCAGTTGGAAGCGCGCGGGCCTGTCGTTCCCGATGGTGTGGAGCCCGGGCGTCGAAACGGTTGCGGCGGTCGACGTGACGGCGCGTTACGCCAAGGCCGAGCTCAGCGCGCCGGCGCCGAGCGTCGGTGTACGGCTGCTCGTGAACGGCGAACGCGTGGTCGCGCAGCTGCGGCTGCTCGACGAGCAGGGCCGCGAGCTCGCGCGCGGCGTGACGAGAGCCGGCACGGCGGATCTCAACGACGTGCCGAGCTTCGCGCTCACGGCGCAAGCGCGCTGCACGTTGGAGGTCGAGCTTGCGGGCGAAACGCGTGAGCACACGTTTGCGGCGCCGGCGAGCGGTGTGGCGACGCTCGATCTGGAGTGGTCGAAGCTCGCGCCGCGTTCACGCGCTTTGGCGGAGCTCGAGGCGTGGATCGCCAAGCCCGCGGCCGAACGTGGCGACGCGCCGAGCACGCCGCTGACGCGCAGCGAAGCGCTTCGCGCGCGCGAGTTGCTCGCCAAGTTGCGGCTCGACGAGCTGCGCGCCGAACGTGCGAAAGAGCTGGAAAACATGGAGCTTTCCGCCGCGGGCGCGACGCTGCGTTGGATGGAGAAGCGCTTTGGCGACGCGCCCGAGGGCTCGCGCAGCCTGTGGATCTCGATGCACGGCGGCGGCGGCGCGCCCAAGGACGTCAACGACCAGCAGTGGCAGAACCAGATCAAGCTCTACGAGCCGGCGGAGGGCTTCTACGTCGCGCCGCGCGCGCCGACGGACACCTGGAACCTGTGGCACCAGGCGCACATCGACGTGTGCTTCGAGCGGCTGATCGAGGACTACGTGGCGCTGCGCGGCGTGAGTCCCGAGCGTGTGTACCTGATGGGCTATTCGGCCGGCGGCGACGGCGTGTGGCAGCTCGCGCCGCGGATGGCCGATCGTTTTGCGGCAGCGGCGATGATGGCGGGTCATCCCAACGAAGCGCAGCTCGACGGAGTGCGCAACTTGCCGTTCGCGCTGTTCATGGGGGGCAAGGACGCGGCCTACGACCGCAACAAGATCGCGCGCGAGCGCGCCGCGAAGCTCGCCGAACTGCGCGCGCAGGATCCGGGCGGCTACGAGCATTTCGTGCGCATCTACGAGGAGTTCGGGCACTGGATGCAGCGCAAGGACGCCGAAGGCCTGCCGTGGATGGCCGGCTTCACGCGGCGCGCGTGGCCCGAGCGCGTCGTGTGGCTGCAGGACGACGTGACGCACACGCGCTTCTATTGGCTCTCCGTGCCCGCCGGCTCGGCGCAGGCCGGTCAACGCCTCGAAGCGCGCGTCGAGGGCAACCTGGTGCGCGTCGCAGGCGACGTGAAGAACTTCTCGTTGCGCCTCTCGGACGAGCTCGTCGACCTCGACCAGCCGCTGACCGTGCTACGCGGCGAGGAACGCCTCTTCGAAGGCCGGCTCGAGCGCACGGCGCGCGAACTGTGGCGCTCGCTCCTCGAGCGCGCGGACGCGGGAACGGCCTGCTCCACGCGCGTGGACCTGCGCTGATGCGCGGTGGTCACACACGCCCGCGCGGCGGGGCTTCGAGCTCTAGCTCGTGCGGCTCGAAGGGATGCGGCACGACGAGACGCCAAGCGTGCAACGCCATGCGCGCGGCCTTCGTGCCGTAGCGCGGATCTCCGACGATGGGGTGGCCGATCGACGACAGGTGGGCTCGGATCTGGTGGCGCCGACCGGTGTCGAGTTCGACCTCGAGCAGCGTGTTTCGCCCGCGCTCTTCGCGTGTCGTGTAGCGCGTGCGCGCCGGCTTCGCGTCCGGGTGGGCCCCCACACGCACGAACAAGCTCTGGTCTTCCCACAGCGGCTGGTCGATCACACCGTTCGGCGGCGACGGATGGCCTTCGACGAGCGCGAGGTAGAGCTTGCGGCAGCTGCTCCACTCGGCCTGCACGCGCTCGCGCGCCTCGTCGGACTTGGCGAACAGCAGGACGCCGGAGGTCTCGCGATCGATGCGGTGCACGGGCCACAGGCGCACCGCGGCGCGCGCCGTCGACAAGTGCTCGCGCAGCAGCGCCAGCGCCGTGCGCTCCTTCTCGTCATCGTTCGAAACCGCGAGCAGACCGGCGGGCTTGTCGATGGCGACCAACGCGTCATCTTCGAACAAGATCTTGATGCCGGCCGGCGGGCCCTTGGCGACGCGCGCCAGCTCCGCACCGACGACGACCACTTCGTCGCCCGCGGACACAAAGTCGTTGCGCGTCCAGCGTCGGCCGTTGACCGATACGGCGCCGGCTCGGATGCGCTGCTCGAGCGTGGAGCGCTTCCACTGCGGAAGTTCGGCGCGCAAGAAGGCGAGCAAGCGCATCGACTCGGGGACAACTCGTCGCTCCATCCCAGCGACGATAACGCGCCGCTGCGAACGGAGGTGGTTGAGATCTCGAGCGCGGCGTATGCGAGCTGGCGTGAGTGGTCGAGGGTGCGCGGTGCGGGCGAGCTGGACGCGTGCGTGCCCGGCGCCGGCGGCGAGCGCCCAGAGCACGACGTGCGCGCCTCGCCGTCCGCCGCGAGCGCCGTCGCTGCTAACGCTGCGCTGGCCGAGCCGTCGCCGCACGCGGCCCGCTGCGCGCTCGCAAGCGTTCCGCCGACGTCGATCGCGGCGCCGTGCGGACCCGAGCACGCCTCGTGCGTGACCGCTGCGACGCTCTCTAATCCTCTCGCTCCGTGCTGCCCGACGCCGCGCTCGAGCCGCATAGCTCGGCACATGTACGAGTGGGCCGACACAGCCTGCACGCTCAACGCGCACACGCCGCGCCCCGATCTGGGCGGCCTGACGCCGCGCGAGTTTGACAGGATCGCGCCCCACGTCGAGGATCACGCGCGTCGTGCTCGCTTCTCCCACGATGCCTTCGCCGCGCTCGATCCAGCAGCGGCCGAACACCCGCACGGGCGTGCTCGCCGCATGGCGGAGCGCGAGGCGATCTACAGCACACTCGAGCAGCACCGCGTGCTCACAAGAACACGAGGCGGCCAGCCTCTGTCCCGACCTTCAAACCGGAAGGGAATTTCGTGACACCACAAGCGCACGGACCGTTCAGCGCGCTACCGACGCTGCGCTCGCGACCGCTTGGGGACGCCGTCTTCGTTACGCCTTCGCATCTGTGGCCAAGCGCTTTGCGATAGCAGTCATCACAGCGGCCACTAGCACCGGTGCGGTCAAGACATCCTTCGCCATCGAGCGGGAGAGTCATCAGAACGGCGCGCGAAGCGGCGTGCTCGTGACCGACGCCGAAACCGGATGGCCCATCACCGGGGTAACTGCAACTTTGGCGGAAAGCGTCGTGTTACCGACGTCGACAGTTCCCGACTTCTCGGCCTCTGGAGCTACTCAACTTCTAGTCACAGAACTCGGCCAAGCGTTCTTTCCGGCAGACCTAAGCCCCTACCGTTTCATCATCATCACAGCAACCGGATACTCCAGCCTTGTTGTCTCGGTGCCGGACTCGGACAGGGGCTTGTCGCTGCGCATGAATGAGGTACGGATGACGAAGCAGCACTCGTGTCGATTAACGCTTCGCGACGCCTCTGGGGCGCCTGTGACTGCCGAAGGGGTAGATTTTGTCCTAGACAGGGGTTCGCTCGCCTCGCAGTCTACGTTGGACGTGTTGCCAGTATTGACTCACGGAAGCGGCCTTGTCGTTAAGGCAAGTCGCATCGGTCCTAGCGAGTTCATGTTCAACGCTGTTCCACGCACCAAAGGTACGCTTCGACTAAAGGGTGCTGGCAAAACTGGCGACCCCGTCGTTTTTGAGGGGTGGATCCCGCTTGAAGACGCTGAAGTCGTGGTTGGTAGTGGTCGGGGTGCTGGTGGTGTGCGCGGCAACGTTGTTTCTAGCGAGTCGCGCGGGTTGTCAGGCCGTGTTGTTTGGGCGCTGCCCGCGATAGGTGAAAACCCGCGATTCTTCACGGAACTCGACGCTCGAGATGCGGTAAGTGCGCGCACTGACGAATTTGGTCGTTTCTCGATTCCGGCGCTGTC
This sequence comes from Planctomycetota bacterium, assembly GCA_016795325.1. Lineage (GTDB taxonomy): Bacteria > Planctomycetota > UBA1135 > UBA1135 > WYBT01. Next base: position 33,951 of record JAEUHY010000045.1, on the reverse strand, counting down.
GAGTGGGACATGGCACGTCGGCTTAGCGCCTCTTGGCCAATCAGGCGCGGAATCCATGCGAGTGTCCGGTCTGGCGGCGGCGCTAGTAAGGGTGTCTCCGAGCTCAATCAGCGTCGTCCCTGACTTCGAGCTGGAGGCGTGGAGCACGGCCCCACTCGAGCTTTGTTGCGAGAAGCCACCGAAGGATGGTGTGCAGTTCTTTGTTCGTGGAATAGACGTTCACTGCCACGCACTGGAATCTGCGGACAGCGCGAGCGCACAGCTCTCGACTCGGCTACCGCCCGGCCGATATGAAGTGGCGGCTTACGGGACGAATGAGAGTGCGGCCGTGTACGTTTCAACTTCGAAGCTTGTTCAGGTGCCCGGTGGCCCGGAGTGTTTTTCTCTCCGTACTGTGTCCAAGGTTCACGGGTTGCTTTTCGACGCAGTTTCGGGGCGACCGCTTGCTGGGGAATTGGCGGTTCAAGAACAAGGTCTCACGGATGCGAACTCCGTGCCCTGGACTTGTCATGTGGGCGAGAATGGAGCGTTTCAACTGTACTTGCCCGTGAGCGATGGATACTTGATCGCCGCCATAACCAACAATGGAGGCTACGGGCGATTCGCCGTGCGGGCTCCGGACATCCATGACTCGGGCTTTCTGTCACTTGCAGTTGTCGCCAAGAGCGCTCGATCACAAGTACTCGCAGTTGGTCCGAATTCTCGCAGCCATACGTACGAAGTTTGGGACGACCTCGGAATTCTCAGCTGGGGATCGTGTCGCGGCGATCCATTCAAGGCTCTCCTCTTTCCCAACGGCGATGTCCGACTGAGGTTACTTTCGGACGTTGGCTGTGAGTTGGCGACTTGGTCACTCGACGAGGTCGCAAAGCCAATCCTGGCGCCATGACGGGTCGCGGTGCCTCGCAGGAGTGACGTTGCTCCCAACGCGGGCCTAGGCGAAGCGTGAATGCTCGGGAATGATCGGACTGTCAGCACCTACGCCAGTCGGTTTACACACCTGGGCAAACTGCACCACTGATTCTGCGATTTCGGGCCTTCTTGTGGGCGCTCTTGCAGATGCCCTGATGCCGCAAGTCTGTCCTGAAGCGCGACCTGCTCCACAATTTCGAACTTCCCGCCGTAGAAGTTTGGCGGGGCCCGGGAAACATCATTCGCGCTTCCCCGCAGCTGCGTCGCTGCTTCTCACTTGGGGCTGCGGGCGTCATGACCGCTCACGGTCGCCTGTGTTCCCCGGTGGTTCACTTTGGGCGCGTACAAGGTAAATGCGCCCCGGCGGCGCACACCTCCATTCGACTCCCTTTCCGTTCGTGACTCGCCGCTTCCAGCTCCGCGCCGTGTCTATGCACATGCCGACTGCGCGTCGGCGGATCTCTCGAATGGTCGGCAAATCCACAGGCGCGAACAGCTCGTCGCCGTCTGCCTCCTTGCAGCCTGATTCCCCGACCCTCCGAGTCTGCGCGGCGCTTCGCCGGCTCGCTCGAAGTCCGGCGCGTGCCGCTCTCGGCGCTGACGCTTGGTCCAGCAAATGCTCGCGCCCACAGCGCGCGCAATCTCGACACGTTCAAGGGCAGCCTGGCGCGCTTCGGGCAGGTCGAGCCGCTGTTCGTGCTGAAAGGCGCCGGTCGCGTGATCGGCGGCAACGATCGCTTGGTCGCCGTGCGCGCCCTTGGCTGGAGCGAGTGCGACATCGTGGAGGTGGCCTCTCAGCGATCGAGCCGACGGATGTTGGCATCGCGCTCAACCGCACGGCGGAGCGGGCCGAGTGGAACGACCATGCGCTCGTCGAGTTGCTCTCGACGCTGCGCGAAGAAGACGCGCTCGACGGCGTGAGGTAAAGCCGCGAGGGGATCTACGATTGGATCGGCTGATGCACGACCGCGCCGAAGCAGCCTGCACGATCAACGCGCACACGCCGCGCCCCGATCTGGGCGGCCTGACGCCGCGCGAGTTTGACAGGATCGCGCCCCACGTCGAGGATCACGCGCTCGTGCTCGCTTCTCCCACGATGCCTTCGCCGCGCTCGATCGAGCAGCGGCCAACCACCCGCACGGGCGTGCGCGCCGCATGGCGGAGCGCGCGGCGATCTACAGCACACTCGAGCAGCACCGCCTGCTCACAAGAACACGAGGCGGCCAGCCTCTGTCCCGACCTTCAAACCGGAAGGGAATTTCGTGACACGACACGGCCTTGCACGGAGCCATTAGGAATCTCGCCGCAGAACTGCGCTCGATGGATCAGCCTACATGGCAATCGAGGGGCCTATGTTGGGGCATAGCCTGGTAGCTGCCGCGGCTCTGTGTGCAACTGGTTTGCAGGATGACTCGCTCTACAACCTAGCAGGCTCGGGACATGCCACGTTGTCTGGAACGCTGCTAGTTCCTAGCGCGGATGAGTGGATCGCTGAAGTCGTCGAGGGCGCAATGGGCTCTTCCAGTCGCGCCGTGGCCGCCGCTTCTGTTGGAAGCAATGGGAGGTTCGGTCTTGTTCTTCCGAAAGCCTGGAGCCCCAATTCAGCTTCATTCTCAGGCGTTGTCTTTTCGCGGCCGGGATGGCAGCCACTGCTGCTTGAAGGCTTGCCAGAGTTCCCGGGAGTCAGCGAACTTGGTCCGATTGCAGTCGGCAAATACACCGAAGTGCGGCTCGGATTTAACGATGCTCGAGGCCGTGCGTTGCCGCCTGCCAGAGTATCTTGGGACTGCAGAAGATGGAGTGCGACCTCAGATTTGCCAGGCGCAACAGCATCGATTTTTGTGCGCTCATGGCGGCAGCGAATCTATGTTGAGCTGGATGATGGTTGGCTAGGCGAGTATGTGCTGGAGCGTGACGATCTTCTCGATGGACGCGTTCAACTGCAGGCGATAGACGTCACTCGCAAGAGAGACGGTGTCGTTCTGATGGATTCGCAAGCGGCCACCGTGGCGACTGGTTTGATTGAGTGTCGTATAGAACTCTCGCACTCTCTGGTCAGTTCGTCCGCGTATCCGTGTGCTTTGATATGGCGCGGCGACGCTAAACAGTTTGTGTTGCCGATCGTCGACGAGCGCTGCGAGCCCGGGCTCCTTACTATTGCGTCTGCAAAGTACCATTGTGAGAGAATACTGCCAGAGGATCTGAAAGACGCTCGGGCTATAGAGCTCAGCCCTGTGTCGTGGTTCAAATTGAGGCCGCCGAGCGTCGTCTCGGACGGCGGCTTGTCAGCGGTGGTCCTGAGTCTGAGTGAACTTGGAATACACGGCGAACAGGACAGAGCTTGGACCATGGCCATCGACGCAGACAGTCCTTACGTTGTCGAGAACGACGGCTGCGACTGGCGTGTTGCACTGCCAGCTCACCTAAGCGACCGGTTGAATTCCCCCTATATTCACGTCCACCTGAGTAACGGCAACTGTGCGTCAGCTGTGATCAACTGGACCGTGAACTCAGCAACATACGTCGACGCTGACTCGCCGTCCCCAAGTTCGCTAGAACTCGCTGTAACAGACCTGGATGGCCGCCCAGTGGCGGCGGGACCTATCGAGCTACGCAACTGGTCAATTGGATGTACTCGCTACTGCTGGACCGATTCTCACGGACTTGCTTCGGTCGGCGGCCTGATGCGGGGTGAGTACTCTGTCAGGCTTAGCGATGCGTTTTGGCGCAGCAGTGAGTTCTATCAGACGTTAGAAATTGGCGGAGAGACAAGTGTGCTCGACCTACGGCTCAAGCCGCAGCGTCAGATCCGGGTACGAGTGGATGCCCCTGCTGGCGACTATCTTGTCCTGCTATTCGTAGGAGCAGGTCGATGGACGAGCCCGAGCCTGCAGTGTGTTCAGCGACTAAAGAAGGACGAGACGATTGCTGACCTGGTGTTGCGAGCTGTGATCGGTGAGCGTGTAACGGTCAAGCTCGTTCCTTGGTCTGATGGACGCCTAGCTACCGTCGAGCATCTATCCAACTGGGCGCACAATGTCGAGGGGCCACGTGTCCACTTGCAACTGCCGGCGTTGGGAGGCGTGGTCGACTGTCTTCTGAAGTAGTGGAAGCCAATTTGTACGCCAAGAAACGCCATGACGCGCCAACCTGCACGGCGCGAACGGCCTGAATGTCGGGCTTAGGCCGCGATCGTGATGACGTCTGCGTGTGTCAATAAGGGTGCAGCCCTGCGTCACGTTCGGGCACGGCCAGCACCGCTCGAAGCTCGAGCCGTACGCCCGCTTGCGCGCATCGGTGCGCTCCTCTTCCGCGACGATGCGACCGGAGTGCGCCGCGGGTCGCTCCTCTCCCTGTGTGTCGTGACCATGCCTCAGCGCTGAGCGCTGGGCGGGCCTCAGCTCAGAGGCCGAGCGATCCGCTGGCGGACGCTTGCGTTCGCGTGGATCTGCGAGACGGCAGCGCTGGGACGCGCGAGCCGACGAAAGCTCTCACGCCTGGGTGGATGGCATGCCCGCAAGTTGGGTCGTGCAGCGAGCCGGCCTTACCCGCTCTCGACGAGCCGGGTGAGTGTTGCCACCGATACCCGGCCTCCACCGTGGGACCTAGTTTCGTGAGCCGCCCAAGACCGGCGCCGATCCACCCACCTCCAACGAAAGTCGCGGTCCACACTATGAACACGAATCGAATCAAGGGCGCGGCCAAGAACGCCGTCGGCAAGCTTCAACAGAAGGCGGGGAAGGCAGTCGGCAGCAAACTGCAGGAAGCCAAGGGGCTTCGTCGGCAAGCCGCGGGCAAGCTCCAGGAGCGGCTCGGAGAGGATCTCGACGCCGCGAAGAAGTCGCGGAACGCCCGACCGCGCTGAACGGGTCTGCGCAGATCCGCGGCGCGCAGGGGACCACCGTCCCGGCGTCACAGAACTGAGCGTGGGGAGCGTCGACTTCGTGTCATGAAGTACGGCGCGCCAGATCCACGCATGTTGCTACCAGGCGCAATCCGCGCCGACCTATCGCAATTACACCCCAGGGAATTTCTATCATGCTTCGCAATCTAGCCATCGTCACCCTTCTCGCCAGCAGCACACTCGCGGTGTTCTCGGCGGAGACGTCTCCCTCAGGCTTCGGCAGCGAGGTCATTCGCCAAGGCGACTACACACGACCCAATGCTGACGCGGCCCGCACCACGGACGGCTACTTGGCCAAATGGCTGAGCGTCGCGCACCTCAATCAAGTGGAGCTCGCTCGGGTCGCGCTCAAGCGCTCCACGGACACGGAGGTCCAGCGTTTCGCGCAGACCATGATCGACGATCACGAGGAGTTGAATGGCAAGCTGAGTCGGTACGTGGTCGCGGGGAACCTCCCCAAGGCGCCTGCGCCCGACAAGCCCAACTCGCCCGACGGCAATCCCAGCCCGCAGGACCGCGAGCGGTCGCGCTCGGACGGCCAACGCAACGGCGAACTCGATCACTCCGCGTTCTTCGAGGAACTCGGCGCCCAAAGCCTCTCGACCGCGCGCTCCGAACTCGAAGCGAAGCAAGGCCCTGAGTTCGATCGTTGCTACGTCACGATGGTCGTGGGGTCGCACCTCATGCACAACGACATGACGCTCGTCTTCCAACGGCACGTCTCGCCCGAACTCAAGACCGTCCTGAGCGAGGCCCAAGCTGCGACGAAGAAGCACCTGAGCGTCGCACGCGAGTTCGCGCAACGCCTCGAGCGCAAGGCGTCGGTCGCGAAGAAGGACGAAGCCCCGGCGAAGCCGGTCAAGTAACGTCCCTCAACGAACTGACCTGCGGGCGGACTTGGTGCGAGCTGAACAAGCTCGCGCCAAGTCCGCCCGCCTTCATTTGAGCCGGCGGCACGAGCTCGATGGGTGACCGCAGGCCCCGCACGAGATGAGCGAGTTGTCCGAGCCCCGCGGCGAGGCTCTCCAACTCGAGGCGCTCGCCGCAACGCTTCTCTCAGCGGAATTCACCTAGCGGCCGCGAGCTCGGCGTGTGCGGCGCCGTTGCACATGCGCGCAGCTCCCAGCGAGCCACAGGTGGAACCGACGTCCGCATGCGTCTCCAGCGCTTGCCAGACCACGCATGCGTCCGCTGCCGCCACGAACCCGGTGAGGCACGCAGGCCGAGCCGCGCTCACACTTGTGTCGCCGTGTCCTGTCCCTGAGCGCGAAGGATCGCGAGGACTCGATGCTCGCGGCCATCGTCGAGCATGGGGATCGAACTGGGGTCGACCGGCTCACCGTCGAGAGTCGTGGTGAGCACGCCGCCGCAGGCACGTTCGGCATTGTCCACGTGAATGGTGTAGAGCGAGGCGCCGACGCGCATCTTGATCGTGAACTCCGGCCATGAGGATGGGATGCACGGCCGCAGAGCGAACGTGGGTCCGTGACGGCGCAGACCGAGGATGCCCTCGAGCGCCACGCGGTGCATCCATGCGTGCGAGCCGGTGTACCAGGTCCAACCGCCACGACCGCGGTGAGCTGGATGGTCGTACACGTCGCCCGCGAGCACATACGGCTCGGTCTTGTAGCGCTGCACCTCGGCGGGCGTGCGCGTGTGGTTGATCGGATTGAGCATGTGGAACAGCTCCACCGCCTCGTCGCCGCTGCCCAGCCGCGTGAGCGCGAGCACGACCCATTGCGCTGCGTGCGTGTACTGGCCGCCGTTCTCGCGGATGCCAGGCAGGTAGCCTTTCACATAACCAGGATCCGAACGGCTCGTGTCGAAAGGCGGAGTCAGCAGCAGGATCACTTTGGAGGAGCGACGCACGAGTTGCGAACGCACGGCGTCCATCGCGCGCTCCGCTCGTGTGTGGGGCGCCGCGCCCGAGAGCACCGCCCAGGTTTGCGCCACGGAATCGATGCGGCACTCCGCGCTATCGGCGGAGCCGAGCGGTGCGCCGTCGTCGAAGTACGCACGGACGTACCACTCGCCGTCCCAACTCTGTTCGAGGGTTGCCGCCAGCCGCTCGCGCTCTTCGCGCAAGTGCTCGGCGCGCTTGGAGTCGCCGCGCCCCAGGCACAACGGCACGAACGAGTCGAGCACCGCGCACAGCAGCCAGCCGACGAACACGCTTTCGCCGCGCCCCTCGACCCCGACGCGGTTGTAGCCGTCGTTCCAGTCGCAGCTTCCGATGAGCGGCAAGCCGTGCGGTCCCACCGTCAGTGCGCGCTCGATCGCGCGCAGCGCATGCTCGAAGAGCGAAGCGCTCTCCTTGGACACGGCCGGCGCGCCGTACGATTCGGACTCGCCCTGCGGCACGGGCGGGCCCTCGAGAAAGGCGACTGTCTCGTCGAGAAGAGCAAGGTCGCCGGTGGCGTCGACGTAGTGCGAGAGCGCGTAGGCCAGCCAGAGCATGTCGTCGGAACAGCGGGTGCGCAGTCCGCGGCCCGTGCTCGCGTCCCACCAGTGCTGCACGTCGCCTTCGACGAACTGCCGCGCCGCCGCGCGAAGGATGTGCGCGCGCGCGAGTTCCGGGCGGGCGTGGAGCAGCGCGAGCACGTCCTGGAGCTGGTCGCGGAAACCGAACGCGCCGCTGGGTTGGTAGTACCCCGATCGCGCCCACAAACGGCAGGCGAGCGCGGGGTAGAGCAGCCAACGGTTGACGAGCAGGTCGAAAGAGTCGTCGGGAGTCGAGACCGACACGGCCCCGAGCGTCTCCTCCCAGGCGGCTTCGACTTTGGCCAGTTCCGCGCGCGCCGCGTCGAGTGCTCGGAAGCGTTGCACGAGCGCGCGGGCCGCATCCGCATCGATGGCTTGTCCGAGCAGGAACACGACACCGCGCGTTTCGCCTGGCGCCAACTCGATGCTCGTCATGAGCGCCGCGCACGGGTCGAGCCCTGCTCCGAAGCGGTTCGAGAGCGAGGGTGCAGCCAGGGCAGCGGCCCGGTTCAGCGAACCGTTGCGGCCCAGGAACTCCGTGCGATCGCCGGTCGCGCTCGCCAGCGGCGCCCCGACGGCCGCGAACGCAACGCGCGTTCCGTAGGTCTCGTTGTACGAGTTGCGGGCGAAGATCGCTTCGCAGCCAGCATCGAGTTCTGTGGTGACGCAGCTGTTGTCGGCCGGCGAAGGACTCGCGAGCGACCACGCGTTGTAGGCGATGAGGGTGATGCGCCGCATCGAGCGCGAGTGATTCGTCAGCGTCAGCACCGAGATCTTGAGCGGCGCCTCGACGGCCACGAACACTTCCAACTGTTGGTGGACTCCTCCCGCGGAGCGCACGAAACGCGAAACGCCGGCGCCGTGTCTGACCAGCCAGCGCGGCGAGCGAGCGTTCCGGGCCAGTGCTCCTGGCGTTGCGCCCCACACGCCGCCGCTGCTCTCGTCGCGCAGGAAGATCGCCTCGGAGGTCGGGTCGGTCAGCGGGTCGTTCGCAAAGGGCGTGAGCCGATTCTCGCGACTGTTCTCGCTCCAGGTGTGCGCCGACCCGCGCTCGGTGACGATCGTGCCGAAGTTCGGATTCGCGAGGACGTTCACCCAGGGCAACGGAGTTTCGCGCGAGCCTGTGACTCGCAACACGTACTCGCGACCGTCGCGCGTGAAGCCGCCGAAGCCATTGTCCATGACCAACTCCGGAACCGCGAGCGGCGCATCGTTCTCTGCCGCTTCATCGCACAGCGGCGTCGGCAGGCACTGGACCGCGACGCCGCTGTTGCGGTCGAGCTGCTGGGCGAAGCTGCCTGCGTCGCCGCTCAGCACCGCGCGTGCAACGCTGCGGAGCAGCACGTGCTCGGCCTCAGGCATCCCGTCGGCGCGCAGTAGGAACACTCCCCCGGAGCGGTCCTTCCAAGCCGACCACGGCCCGTTGTCGACGCGCTGTCGCAGCTGGGCGTGGACCTCGTCGCGGTACGTCGCGGAGTGCTCGTTGAGGATCACCGCGTCGAACTTGAGCCCCTTCATACGCCAGTACTCCTGCGCCAGCAGCACGCTGTGCACGAGGTCGAGACTGTCGGGTCCGGTGACGATGACGAGCGCTATGGGCAGGTCGCCCGAAATCGAACGCGCCCACAGGCTCGACTGACCTAGGGTGTTCTTGGCCACCGTCGCCGCGTCGGCGCGGAGCGACACGTCGGACGAGAACAAGCGCGAGCCCAAACGCTCGAATTGCCGAGCCTCGTCGATGGACAGACCCAGATGGCGCAGCGAAACCACAGCATCCGTGTGGGCCAGCGCGAACACGCGCGACGCGATTCCCGGCTCGTGGTACTTCTGCGCGAGGCTGCGCGCCGTGGCGTCGTCATTGGCCAAACCGGTGGTGAACGTGAGGTGCGCCGACGCGCCGGGCGCCAGCAGCAAACGTGAGCGCAGGCTCAAGATGGGATCGAGCACGGCGCCCGTCGAGCCCGTCAGCGCACGTCCGTCGAGCGCGAGCGGCGCATCCGGAGCTCGACCGCGACCCAGGAAGCAGGCGCGGTCGGTCTCGTGCTCGACCTGCGCACGCGAGGCGCCGTCGAGCGAGAGGACGTGGAACGCGACGGAGATCGGATCCTTGGGAGACCGCGATCGGCGACGCGCGAGCAGCGCTGTGGTCTGCGCGATCCACTCCGTCTCGATGAACAGCTTGCCGAAGGCCGGGTGTGCGGCGTCTTCTCCACGCGAGCCCAGCGCGATCTCGACGTAGCTGGTCAGTTCGATGACGCGGGGTCGCCTGCTGTGGTTGCGCAGCGTCACGCGACGCACCTCGGCGTCGTCCTCCGGCGAGACGGCGACCTCGAGACGTGTCTCGATCTCGTGATCGTTCCGCTGAAAGGTCGCCTTCTCGCTGAGAAAGTCGACCGAATAGCTGTCGGCGGGCGCGCCGACAGGTTGGTGCGTGGCCGACCACACGGCTCCGCTGTGCACGTCGCGCAAGTAGAGAAACTGACTGCCCGGATCCGTGGTGCGGTCTTCGCGCCAGCGCGTCACGGCCCGGCCGCGGCAGGTGCTCGAACCGCCGCCCGCGTTCGTGAGGATCACGACATACGCGCCGTTCGAGAGAATCTGGGCCTGAGTGTTGGGGGTGAACGCCGAGCGGATGCGACGCGGCGCGCGCTGCGGCCCACGTCGGGCGACGGAAGCATCGTCGCCGATGCTGGGCTGGAACAGCGGCGCCTGTCGCGGGATGCGTTCCTGCAGCAGCAGCTCGCTGGCCTGCACTTGCGGGTCACCGTGAAACCGAGTCACCATCGCGTCGTCGGCCAACAAATTGGCGAGCGCGACCAAACTCATGCCCTGGTGATGCGCGAAGTAGGCTTTGACCACGACGCCGCCGCTCGTCTGCGGCGCGGGGCCCGTCTCGAGTTCGCTCGCGCTCGGGGTGCGCGGGGTGTAGTCGATCGACTCGTAGAAGCCCAGCTCGCCGATCGCACTCTCCTGCTCGAGCCGATGCAGGTTGCGAACTGCGGCCGCGGGCGCGACCAGCGATGCGAGCAGCGTCGCGTAAGGCGCGACAACCAGCTCGTCCGCCAGGCCACGCTTCAGGCCGAGCCCGGGAACTCCAAACGCCTTGTACTGATAGCTCCCCGCGCGGTCCGTCAGGTTGTAGGCGGATTCCGAGATTCCCCACGGCGTCGAATTCTCCTGTGCGTAGCGGCGCTGTCGGCGCACCGCCATGCGACAGGATTCGTCGAGCAAGGTGGCCGAGTAGCTGCGCATGAGCAGCCGCGGCATGAGGTACTCGAACATCGTCGCGCTCCACGACACCAACGTGGGCACGCCGTCGATGCTGACGGTGAGTCGGCCGAGGTGGAACCAGTGGCTCTGCGGCACGTCACCTTTGGAGATCGCGAAGAAGCTCGCGAGTCGCGACTCGGAGGCGAGCAAATCGTAGTAGGCGGCATCCAGACGGCCGGCTTCGTCGCCGTCGGACAGGCGATAGCCGATGGAAAGCAACTGGCGCTCCGGATCGAACAGGAAGCGGAAGTCCATGGCGCCGGCCAGCGCGCTCGCACGCTCGTACAAGGCTTGGAAGCGTGCGCGCTCACCACGCTGCGCGAGCTCGCGGCACCCTTGGGCCAGTGCGACAAGCGAGCAGGCCAAATTGCCGCTGTCGACGGTCGACACGTAGCGCGGTTGCAACGGCGCGAGTGTCCGAGTGTCGTACCAATTCAGCAGATGGCCCTGATGGCGCTCCAGGGACTCGACGGTCGAGAGCGTCGCTTCGAGTCGCTCGAGGAGCTGCTCCGTGGAGATCAAGTCCAGATCGTGGGCCGCCAGAGTGGAGAGCAGTCCCATCCCGACGTTGGTCGGAGAGGTTCGCGCGGCGACAAGGTGCGGCGCTTCTTGCACATTGTCCGGCGGCAAGAAATGGTGCTCCGGCCCGACGTTGCGCTCGAAGTAGCGCCAGGTCCTGCGCGCGACCTCGAGCAGGTAGCGGCGGTCCGCTGCTGAGACCGTCGCGCGCGCGCGCGGCGCCGGTCGGCCGAGCACGCAGGCGATGGCCGGGGCCACGAACCACAACGCCAGAAACGGCGCGGCGAATGCGAGAGCGCTCGCTCTGCTCACCGTGATCGCGGCCAGCAACACGATGGCTGCGAGCGGACTCGACGCCATGCCGACGTAGAACGCTCGCAGGCCGTTGCGCCGTGCGGCGCCGGAGACCAGACCGCCCGTGCGCGCGACGTGCGCCGCGGCTGTCTCCCAGTCGAGCAAGCGGCGCTTGGTGATCACAAGCCTCGCCAGAGTGAGCGTGATCGCGTGCAACGTTCTGTAGGCGTGGAACGGCAGGAACGCGAGCACCAACGTGGCCTGCGCGAACGCCCAGCCAAGGTCCTCCACTGCGCCGCGCACGTACAGACGCGACGATCCCGGAGTCGGCGGACGCAGTGAATAGTTGAGCAACGATGTGAGCACCGGGGCGGCGATCACGCTCAAGGCGCCCAACATCCACATCAAGGGTTCGCCCGGCAGACAGGTCCAGGCGCCGACGAGCAGCGCGAACAGGGCTGGCGCCAGCAGGCTTCTGCGCAGGTTGTCGAAGATCTTCCAGCGACTGATCAGCGGAAGATGGTTGCGCGCGAAGCCTGTGCGCGTCGGAACCACGGGCAAGAGCCAGGCGAGGATCTGCCAGTCGCCACGCACCCAGCGGTGTTCGCGGCGCGAGTGGGCGAGGAGGTTGGACGGGTAGTCGTCCACCAACTCCAGATCCGTCACGAGCGCCGTGCGCGCGTGCACACCCTCGAACAGATCGTGAGAGAGCAGCGCATTCTCGGGCGCGCGTCCCTCCACGGCGGCACGGAAGGCGTCGATTTCGTACAGGCCCTTGCCGGTGAACACGCCCTCGTCGAACAGATCCTGGTAGGTGTCCGAAACCGCAGTCGTGTACGGGTCGATCCCCACGTTGCCGGCATGGATGCGGGCAAAGAGAGATCCCGCCGCGCTGGCGTGAGTGACGTTGATGCGGGGCTGGAGGATGCCGTAGCCCTGAGTCACGCGACCGACCCTGGCGTCGATGCGGGGACGGTGAAGCGGATGGGACAGGATTCCGATCAGCTCGCGCGCGACGTTGCGCGGCGTTTTTGTGTCTCGATCCAAGGTCAAGACGAAACGCATCGACGGGAGCAGGTCGACACGCCCGACCTGCACCGTGAAGCCCGTATCGGTGGCGCCGCGCGCGAGGCGGTTGAACTCCTCGATCTTGCCGCGCTTGCGCTCCCAACCCATGAAAACCCCTTCCTTCGGATTCCACTGGCGCTCGCGGTGGAAGAGGTAGAAGCGGTCGGCAGGCAGACGGCGGTTGAGCTCGGCGATGCCATCGCGCGCCGCGTCGAGAATCTGATCATCGCCTTCGACGACGGCCGTCGTCGCGTCCTTGAAATCGCTGACGATGGCGAAGTGGATGTGCGGGTCGAGATTGGCGTACGCCTGCACCTCGAGGTGCTCCAGCAACTCCGTGACGTCCGCGACGTCCGCGAGCAAGGTCGGGACGACGACGATCGTGCGCGCGCTCGCTGGAACGCCCTTCGAGAAGTCCAGGCGCGGCAGGCGTCGAGGCGCGGCCTGCGCGGCGCAAATGCGTTGAACGAGCAGCACCGCCAGTTCGCAGCTCGGAAGCAGAGCCACGACGCCGACCAGGAGGAGCTGCGCTTCGGCGGCGCCGACCGAGCGTGCGTAGGCGATCGCCAAACCCGTAGCGAGCCCAGTGAGCAGCCCGACCGAACCGAGGTAGACAGTCGTCGGGTGACGGCGCGCAGCACGTCGCACGCGCGCGGCGAGGCGCACACGCGCGACGACCTCCACTTCGAGCTGCTTGCGACCGAGGCCGACGATGTGGAATCCGACATGCGCGCCCGGCTCGTGCGGGTCGCGCGCCGCGACCGCGCGCGCGCTTGCGATGGCGTGCAAGCTGACACGGACCTGAGCCTCGCCCGTCGGCGCGGCGAGTTCCTCCACCGCGTGGCGGTAGGCGTCGCGGCTGGCGAAGTCCATGCGCGCGTAGTCGCCCGTTGGGTCGCGCCGGAGGATCTGATCGACGAGACTGACACGCTCGACGAGCGTGCCCCAGTCCAGCGCCGCACACAGGCGCAAGCTCGAGATCGAATTGCCCATCGAGGCCTGTTCGATCGCCTCGCGTTGATGCTCGGAGCGGATCACGTCTTCCGAAGTGGTTCCCTGGGCGGCGAGCGTGGCCTCGACCTGGGCATTCCACGACAGGACCGCCGGGTCGTAGCTCAGCGCGCGCTGTCGCAACTGGGCGACGAATGCGCTGTGCAACGGAATGGGCAGCGCTTGTCGAACGCCGCCCGCCTCGAGTTGCGCGAGCGCGACGATGGCCGAGCGGCGCGCTGCTCGGCTGCAACGCAAGCTCTCGGCGATGCGGCGCACGTTTCCGATCAGCGCGAGCTTCAGCATGATCGGACACGCCCACAATTCCCCGAGCGTGAGCGGCGTCACGCACTGAAAGGCGAGCAAGAAGCGCGTGAGCAGTTCGGCGTCGAGCCTGCCGTCGCCGCACGAGACCAGCTCGCAGGCCAGGGCGTGGATCCTGGTTCTCCCGCCGAATTCCCGTGCGGCGAGCAGCGGAAGCCGCCGGTAGTAGTGGGCCGGCAGGTCGCGTTTCGCGGCGCTGGCCTGCGCGTCGAGAACGTGGAAGTTGTCGAGGACCCAGTCTGCTGCGGGGTCGACGCTCTCGCCGCCTCGAGCGTCGTTGGAGAGCAGCCGATAGACCTGGCGCAGCGACGCCATGTCGCCGTCGAGCTGGGCGATGACGTTGTGCCGCGCGACCGACTCGGTGCGGGCCGCCGCAAACGCCGTCGCCAGCTGTTTGGCGCGCTCTTCGAGGCTCGCCGGGTTCGTCGGCTCGCTTGGCCGGTGCGTGATCGGGTCGGGCGTTTTCGAGCGAAAGAAGTTGTTCGTCATCGTGCTCGGCGCGTCGACCGTGGAGCGCTTGAAGCAACTGTTGAAGAACTCTGCCGCACTCGAATGTGTGCGCATCGGCGAGCCATGGCGTCGCGGCGACGTGGTCTTCGCAGTGCGCTGGCGATCGGCCAATGTCACGACCGAGCGCGCCTCGGCCAATCGACGGAAGTTGGTAGTCGGAGGGAGCGGCGCGCCGCGGACTCCTTCGTCGCATGCAATAAGTCGCGCCCACGGTCCGCCTGCGAGCGTCGGTCCGCACACGGATCGGCGGCGACCTCAGTTCGAACGCGGCACGCGGCGACCGAGCGGCCGCCCGACTCGCAACGTTGCATCACGCAGGCGCCGACGAGCGAACGGCGGTTGCGTCAAGCGTTGGAGCCGTGACGTCACGAGCCTCGGGCGCTGGTCGCTGTCGCCGCGCCGCGCAGGAAGGTGGACTTCACAGATCCGAACCCCTCACACATGGACCGCGGTGCGCCGGTCGAGCGCGCGGGCGACGTGCGGACGCCCGCTTGCGCTCGATGGGCTGCGCCGGGAGTCGCCTCCCGCTCACGCAACGCTTCCGCCCGGCGAGGGCGGAGCGTGCATGCGCGCAGCCCGCGAGCCAGCGCTCAGTCCTTGGACGCGGTGGTGAGTCCGCTCTCGTAGGAGCGCTCGGCCATTTCGCACTCGCGCACGGCCCCGGCGAGCTTGGCGCGCGCGACGGATTCCTGCGTCTGGCATTCGCTCACGCGCTCTTCACGCGCGCGCACATCGACATTCCGCGACGCCGCCCGGTCGGAAACCGAATAGGCGCGGGCCTTCTCGAGTTCGGTGTTCGCAAACGCCAGCGCTTGGCTGCATTGCGCCACGTCGAGCGCCCGCTCGCTGCGCGTCACGTTGCAGTCGCGCCAGGTAACGAGCAGCTCCTGCTGCGGGACCTTGGCGCTGGCGACCGCCAACGCATCGCGCGCGGCCTCCAGGTCCGACGCGGTGCTCGTCTGGGCTACCGACACGACATCTTCCGCGCGTGTGACGTTCGTCCGCGCGATCTCGAGGTCGGTCTTGGCGAGGGAATGCTCAGCTTTCGACCGCACGACGTCCAAGCGTGCGACCGCCAGTTCGTCCGTGCGAAGGTTGTAGTTCGCGCGAGCCTGATCGATCGTGGCCCGCTGGGACGCCGACAAGTTCGCCATCATGGCGTCATCCGCGCCCGGCGAGCGCAGAGGGCTCTGGCAGGCGTTGGATCCCAGGGCGAGTGCACACAGCGCGAGAAGGAAGGGCAGAGTCAGACGCTTCATCGTAGAACCTCGTAGTCAGAGAAATCGGAAGGCATCTAACTACGCGATGGCCAGCGCCGAGACGATCGACAAATCTGTCGATGGGGCCCGGGATGGGCGGAGCTGGCCCATGAACGAGCGAGCGCTTCGCGCGCTCCTCGTTTCCAGCTCCCACGCAAGGGGACGGGCGGTCGCAGGCGAAGTGCGCAGGACCAACACGGGTTGCCACTCCAGCGTCTGTCGGACAAGTGAGTCGCCGCTCTATCTGCCAGGCGTTGCGAGCGGCGCACGGCGACTCGAACCGCTCGTGCGCGCGTCGACCTGCCCGGACGCACTGCGGCCGCGCCGCCCGCGCACTCACTTCACTTCGATATCGAGCTTCGCGACGAGCCTCTCGATCTCCGCGAACTTGTCTTTGCTGGCGACGACAATCACGCTGTTGGTGCGATCGTCCGACTCGACCAGGACTCCGTCACCCATGTAGAGCGTCGTGAGCTTCGCCTTGATGTCTGCCGCACTCGCGTACTTGAGCGTGATCACTTCGCGCGCATCGGACTGATCGTGCGCGACACCGATGCAGGCTGGTGTCGTGAACACGACTGCACCGAGGGGCGCCAGCAAGACGAGGGAGCAAAGAGTGAGCTTGTTCATAGAGGGCTCCGGCTTTTGTGGAGTGAAGAGCGCCGACGCAGCAGCGTCGGGCCCAGTTCGGCGACTAGGTTACCAAGCAGCAGCGCGGCGCCGCCGATGAACAGCCACGGCGTGGTGGTCTCGCGTCCGAGCGTGATCGAGACGAGCGCTGCCCAGATCGGTTCGATGGCGTAGATGATCGCGGCGCGCACGGGGTCGAGCTCGCGCTGGAACACGTTCATCAGCGACAGCGCGAGCACGGTGGCGAGGCTCGAAGCGAGCAGCATGGGCGTGAGGAACTCAGCGCTCTGCGCGAGCTCGAGAAGCTGTGCGCTGGTCACCTGCGGCTGGAGCACTGCGCCGATCGCGCAGGTGAGCGCGCCGCCGAGCGCGACGACCACGAACGAGGTCATCGTCACCGGCATCGGCGCCTCGCGTTTGGTGAAGGCGTCCGTGACGAGGATGTGCACGGCGAACACGAAGGCGCAGCCGATGGTCAGACCTTCGGCGAGGCCGAACGTGAGCTGCGGCGGTCCGCCGATGAAGCCCGCGCCGAAGGTTGCGAGCAATGCGCCTGCGATCAGCGCGACATGCGGCGCGCGGCGGTTGCGTACGGCGGTCAGCAACGCGGTGAAGAGCACGTACAGGCTCGTCAGAAAGGCCGAAACCGCGGGCGAAACGCCGCTCAGGCCGAACATCTGGAGCAGGAAGCCGCCGAGCAGTGCGAGTCCAATCCACAGTCCGGCGAGCCAGGCGCCGCGTGTGAGTCCGCGCCTCACAGCAGGCAGCGCGAGCATCGCGACGGCCGCGAGCCCGAAGCGCAACGTCATGAACAGGCCGATCCCGGCCGTGAGGCCGTCGGGGCCGAGTTGCGCGCTCGCCGCGTCGGTGGCCTGCTTCATCCACACGAACGTCCAGCCCCACAGCACCGTGACGAGCAGCAGGGCGAGCACCGCGCGTGTCGCGCGCGGGGAGGGGGGCGGGGCGGCGGGCGGGGTGCTCATGCGGGCGACGGTTGTACGGCGCCAGAGCCATTTGTCTCACGCCACCGGTGCGCGAGGCGCGTCGGTGGCGTGAGACAAATGGCTCTGGCGCCGTACAACGCCGCAGCGCCGGTCAAGGCCCGACCGAGAACTCGAGCGCGTCGGTCAGGCTCGTCGGGATCGGCGCCGCGGCGTCGCGGTGCCACCACTGCGCACGAACGAGCGCCCCGACCTCGTTGAGCGCCGGATTCGTTCCCGAAGCGATCACCGCGTTGAAGTCGAGCGTCGAAACGCCGCCGCACACGCCGGGCGCGCTCGGGGTGCTCGTGGTCAGCGGCGTGCGGCGCAGCGGCGCTTCGACGCACAGGAAACCGCCCTGGAACGGCGCGGCCGCGCGGCCCGAGAGGCTGTAGAAGGCGAGGCCGCTCGTGCTGCCGATGAGCTGATCGGCGCGCAGCGTGAACGTCCCGCTGCCCGAAGCGCTGGCGGTCGCGCCCACGGCCGAAATCGACGGCGTGCAGCCGAGCGAGTTGAGCTTGCCCGTGCAGTACGCGACCGCCGACCCGAGGTTGACGCCAACGTAGACCGGTGCGATCAAGCTCGTCGCCAAGTCCTTGTTGCCCGCGGCCGCGGCGAGCGTCGTGCCGTCGATGTCGACGCGCACGCCGAGCCGATCGCCGGGCGCGGCGTCGCTCGCGAGCGCAAGTGTGAATTCATCCCAGGCCGTGGTGCGCCTGCGCGCGACCCGCACGGCGCCGGCGTCGACGCCTGCGGTCGCATCGCGCACGTCGCCCGCGACGATGTACTCGCCGCTCACGCGCACGTCGCCGGCCCCGGGAAAGTCGGCGGCGAGGGTCCACACGCCGTTCACCAGCTCCGACACGAACACGCGGCCGACGGGCGCGGGGACGAAGAGCGAAGTCCACTGGGGCACGGCGATCGCGAGCGTCGTGCCGTCGATGGCCACCGAGCTCACTCCCGAGCCCCACGCCGCGGGCGTCGAGCTCACCGGGACGTTCTGTTGGAACTGCCAGTCCGTTCCGTTGAACGTGTAGACGATGGCGCTTTGCGAAAAGGGGCCGCCCTCGGTGATGACCATGTGCGCGCCCGAGAGCGCCAGGTTCCTTCCGAAACCGCCGAACAGGTTGCCGGAACCCTCGACGACTTGCGGGGCGCCCCAGGCGCCGCCCACGCGCCGGAACACGAACACGCGTCCGACGCTGTCGTCGCCGCTGCCAGAGTCGTGCTGCGGCGCGCCGACGGCGAGCGTGTCGCCGTCGAGTGCGAGCGAGGCTCCGAACGCAACTTGCTGGCCGACGGCCGGCGGCGCGAGCACGGTCTGCTGCGTCCACACGCCGGCCACGCGCTGGAACACGTACACCCGATCCTCGTTCTGTGCGCCGACCGCAAGGTCATCGCCGTCCAGCTCGACGGATCCTCCGAACAGGCTGAAGTCGACAGGGACGTTCGGCGTGACGGTCGCGCTCTGCGTCCAGCTCGAGCCGCTGCGCGTGTACACGAGCACCGCGCCGCTCTCGACGAGTCCGGGAACGCTCGCGCGTACGGCGCCGACGGCCAACGTGTCGCCGTCGAGCGCGACGTCGCCGCTGAGCTCGTCCGCTGGGCGCGAGCCAACCGAGGTGAATTTGCCTTGTTCGACGAAGCTCTGAGCGCGAGCACTTTGCGAGGCGACGAAACCGACCGCTAGAGCGAGCTGCAGGACACGCGAGCACGAAGTGTTCATGAGATTCCTTTGTCCCGGAGGTTCCGGGCGTCAAGAAAGCCAGTGCCGCCAGCCGGTCCGCCTCGGCGAGCTTCTTCGAGGCTAGCGCAGCTCCGTGGGCTCGCTAGTTGATTGTGCGGCGCCAGAGCAATTTGTCTCACGCATCCGGCGCGCGCCGCGCGCCGGATGCGTGAGACAAATTGCTCTGGCGCCGCACAACCGACGGGGCAGAATGCCCGGCCCTCAGCGCGGGTCCCCTGCGCTTTTCCGACGTGTCCCCCGACAGCATGCAGGAGCGCGCATGATCGCTTCGCTCGGCCGCGCGGCCCGTTTCGCCGGCGCCGCCGTCTTGATCACCGCCGCCGCGCTGGCCCAACAGGCTTTGCCGCGGCCGCAACCGTACGTCGTCAAGGACGTGCGACTCGAAGATCGCCCCGACGCCCCGCGCGTCAACCTCGTGCTGCGCGATGGTCGCATCGAGCGCATCACGAAGGCCGATGAGGCGCCGCCCGCCAACGCGCGCGCCGTCGACGGCAAGGGCTGGCTCGCGACGCCGGCCTTCGTCGACGCCTTCACGCAGGTCGCGTGCGCCACTCCGACGCCGGTCGCCGAACAGGACCAGCCCAGGAGCGAGGCCGCGGACGTGCTCGTCGACATGCGCGACGCCAACCGCAAGGGCATCCAGCCGGCGTTCCGCGCGTCCGAGGCGTTCGTGTTGCCCAAGGACAAGGGGCGCGCGCTGCGCGAGGCCGGTTTCGGAGCGCTCCTCAGCGCACCGAGCGGCCAACTGCTCGCCGGCACGAGCGCGCTGGCCACGACCCGCGACGCCGCCGCACGCGACGTGCTGCTGCGCGCCGACGTCTTCGCGCACGCCGCCTTCCGCGCCGGCGGCTCTGGCTACCCGGGCACGCTGATGGGCTACGTCGCCCAGCTGCGGCAGTTCTTCCTCGACGTGCAGCGCCACTCGCTGCTCGCGCAGCGTTACGCGGCGGGCAAGAGCGGTCCGCGGCCCGCCTTCGACGTGGACCTCGAAGCAGCGCAGCGGCTGACGAGCAAGTCGCAGCGGCTGATGTGCGAAGCCGAAAGCGCGCAGGACATCCTGCGCTGGATCGCGCTCGGCGACGAGCTCGGTCTGTCGGTCGGCATCGTCGGCGGACGCGAGGCGTTCAAGGTCGCCGGCGTGCTCAAGGAGCGCTCGATTCCGGTCGTGCTCACGCTCGAGTGGGGCGACGAGCCCAAGGATCCGAGCGAGAAGGACAAGAAGGGCGGCGCGAAGAAGGACAAGGAAGGCGAGGAGGCGAAGGCCGACGGCGCGCAAACTCCGGCCAAGCCCGAGAAGAAGGACGCGAAGGCCGACGAGAAGGTGCTGTGGAGCTACGAAGAGCCGCTCGAGGTTCGCAAGGAGCGTCGGCGCCTGTGGGAAGAGCGCCGCGACTGCGCGATCGCGCTGCACAAGGCAGGTGTCGAGTTCTCGTTCGGCTCCGCGGACAAGGGCGCGGCGGAGCTCGTGAAGAAGGTGCGCACGCTGGTCGAGAAGGGACTGCCCAAGGACGTGGCGCTCGCCGCGCTGAGCACGAACGGCGCGCGCTTGGCCGGCGTCGACGCGCATCTGGGCGCGCTGCGCGCGGGCGATGACGCGACGTTCGCGCTGTGGACGGCGCATCCGCTGGTCAAGGGTGCGAAGCTCGGCTGGCTGTTCGTCGACGGCTTCCCCAGCGAATTCGAGGTCAAGGACGAAGCCGAGAGCGAAGGCAAGCCCGACGAGGGCGTCGATGCGAGCGGCGTGTGGGCGGTCGAGCTCAAGAGCGACCAGGGCGTGCGGCCTGGGACGCTCGACGTGAAGATGGCCGCGGACGGCGACGTCAACGGCACGTACACGACGACCACGCCGGGCGGCGATGGTGAACGAGTGATCGAAGTGCGCGGCCGCGTCGCAGGCAAGACGCTGACGCTCAAGGGCGCGTTCTCGATCGGCGACGTCGAAGTCGAGAGTTCGTGGAAGGTCGAGCTCGCCGGCGAGAGCTTCGCCGGCCAGGTCACGTCGAAGGGCCCCTGGGGCGAGAACGTCAGCGAGGCGAGCGCGACGCGCAAGCCCGGTCAGCACGAAGCGCATGTCGAAGCGGGACACGGAGGCTGCAGCGATGAACACCCTTGATCGTCGAATCGTCGTCCTCGTCGCCGCGCTCGCGCTCGGAGCGCCGGTGCGTGCGGGCGAGCACCCGCTCGAACTCGAAGCGCATCGCAAGCCGGCGCTCGCGACCGGCGGGACGTGCGTGATCCGCAACGTGGTGATCCACTCGGCGGTCGGGCCGCGCCAGCTCGGCGACGTGTACGTCAAGGACGGCAAGATCGCCGCGGTCGGCAAGGTGAGCGCGCCGGCCGGCGTGCTCGAGATCGACGGCGCCGGCCGGCATCTCGCGCCCGGCGTCATCGACTGCCATGCGCACACGGCGATCTCGCGCGGCGTCAACGAAGGCACGTACTCGATCACGGCGGAGTGCGACATCTCCGACGCGCTCGACTGCGAGGACGTGAACCTCTACCGCGCTGCAGCGGGCGGCGTGACGGCGGCGCGGCTCCTGCACGGCTCGGCGAACACCATCGGCGGGCGTCACGAGGTGATCAAGCTGCGCTACGGCAAGTCGAACGCCGAGCTGGTGTTCGAAGGCGCGCCGGAAGGCGTGAAGTTCGCGCTCGGCGAGAACGTCAAGCGCTCGAACGGCGGCGGCAACAATTCGCGCTTCCCTGCGTCGCGCATGGGTGTCGAGACGTTGCTCGAGCGCGCGTTCACCCGGGCGCGTGAGTACCAACGCGAGTGGGCGGACTACGAAGCGGCGCGCAAGCGCGGCGAAGATCCGGCGCCGCCGCGCAAGGACGTGCGTCTGGACGCGCTCGCCGGGATCTTGAGCGGCAGCGTCGACGTGCATTCGCACTGCTATCGCGCCGACGAGATCTTGATGTTGCTGCGCGTGGCCGAGCGTTTCGGCGTGCGCATCAAGACGCTGCAGCACGTGCTCGAGGGCTACAAGGTCGCGCACGAGATCGCCAAGCACGGCGCCGGCCCGTCGACGTTCAGCGACTGGTGGGCCTACAAGGTCGAGGCGTACGACGCGACGCCGTTCAACACCGTGTTGCTCGAGCGCGCGGGCGCGGTCACCAGCGTCAACTCCGACTCCGACGAGTTGATGCGGCATCTGTACACCGACGCGGCCAAGTCGATCCGCTACGGCGGGATGGATCCCGTCAATGCGCTCAGGCTCGTGACGCTCAATCCCGCGATCCAGCTCGGGATCGACAAGCGAACCGGCTCGATCGAAGTCGGCAAGGACGCCGACCTCGTGCTGCACACGCACGATCCGCTGTCGTGCTACGCGCGCGTCGAATGGACGATGGTGGACGGCGAGGTCGTGTTCCAGCGGCGCGATGCGTTCGAGCTCGACTCGCGGCCGGCGCCGCTCACGGCGCTCGAGGAGCCGCTCAAGGATCCGCAGGTCGACGCGCTGCCCGGCAACGAGCGCCTCGCCATCGTCGGCGCGACCCTGCATCCGGTGACCGGACCGGAAATCGAGAACGGCGTGCTGCTCGTCTCCGACGGCCGCATCGTCGCGCTCGGCGCGGGGCTCGCGATTCCCTCCGGCGCACGCGTGCTCGATGCGAGCGGCAAGCACGTGTGGCCGGGCGTCGTGGCTCTCGGCACGCGCCTGGGGCTGTACGAAATCGGCTCGGTGCAAGCGACGCGCGACGAGCGCGAGATCGGCGGCAACCAACCCGACGTGCGCGCGGCGGCGAGTCTGGCGGCCGACTCGGCGCACATCGGCGTGACGCGCTTCAACGGCGTGACGCGCGCGCAGTCGGCGCCGCAGTCAGGCGGCCCGTTGCGCGGGCAATCGTGCGTGATCCGGCTCGCGGGCGACACGTGGGAGGAGCTGCTGCACGTCGATCGCGACATGCTGCACCTGGGTTTCCCGACCACCTCGAACACCGCCAAGGAGAAGAAGGAGCCGGAGGCGGTCGAGGAGCTGCGCAAGCTGTTCGCGGCGGCGCGTGAGCACCAGCGTGTGCTGGACGCCGCCGGCGACGATGCTTCGGCGCGACCGCTCTACGACCCGCGGCTCGAGGCGCTCGCGCCGTTCGCGCTGGGCCGCAAGCGCGTCGCGGTGCACGCGAACAACGCGCAGACGATCCTGCACGCGCTCAAGTTCATCCAGGACGAGAAGCTCGACGCCGTGCTGTACGGCGTGAGCGAGGGTTGGAAGGTCGTCGAGCAGCTCGCGGCCAGCAAGGTTCCCGTCGTCGTCGCGGGCACGCTCGAGTTGCCGAGCAGCGACTTCGACCCGTACGACGCGTGCTATGCGAACCCGGCGGTGCTGCACCGCGCCGGCGTGCCGTTCGCGATTTCGTCCGGCGAGGACGAGAACATCCGCAACGTCGTGTTCCACGCCTCGATGGCGGCGTCGTTCGGCTTGCCGCGCGAGGAAGCCGTGCGCGCGATCACGCTCTACGCGGCGCGCACGCTCGGGCTCGAACGCGAGCTCGGCAGCCTCGCGGTCGGCAAGCTCGCCGACCTCGTGATCACGGACGGCGACCTGCTCGAACACTCGACGCACGTGGAGTACGTCTTCATCGACGGCCGCCAGCAGAGCCTCGAGAACCGCCAGACCGAGCTGTACGAGAAGTACCGCGAGCGGCTGGAACGCCTGATGAAGTAGTCCGCGGCGAACGTACGGCGCCAGAGCAATTTGTCTCACGCCCCCGGCGCGCCACGCGCGCCGGGGGCGTGAGACAAATTGCTCTGGCACCGTACGTTCGTCCGTCAGTTGTTGCGCACCAGCACCTGGATCGGCGTGCTGAGGAAGCGTTGCTGCTGCGCGTCGGTCACGACGGCCTGGAAGCTGACCGTGCGACCCGCCTGCGGCCAGGTCTGGTCGGCGATGAAGTAGGGGACCGAGAGCGTCCCGCTCGCGTCGATCGTGCCGAGCGCCACCGGCGCCCACGGCTGCGGAACGGTCGAGATGCCCGAGAGCGCCGCCGAGTAGGTGAACACCGAGCGTGTCGAGGCGAGCACTTCGACGCTGTCGCCGGGCTCGCCGACGAAGTTGAGCGTGATGAACGCGTTGTCGGAGCTCGCCACCGGACCGCCGAGCGAGCGGTGGGTGCTTTCGTGTTCGTCGACGAGCGCGTTCGTGGACACGATGCGGCGACCGGCCATCCCAGCGTTGCACGTGTAGAAGCTGCCTGCCGCGCCGCGCACGAGTTCGGTGTCGTAGAGCCGCGCGGAGGCGTCCTCGATCACGAGCGCGTTGCCGCCGTTCCCGCCGGTGGTGCAACCGAAGTAGTCGGCGTTGCCGCCGCGCCCGCCCTCGATCTTCGTGCCCGAGGCGAACAGGCCCCAGCCGCTCACACGGCACGCATCGCCGCCGGCCCCGCCCGTGGGGTAGCTCTCGGTCGAGCCGCGCCCGCCGCTGACCACGCATTCGTACAGCGCGATCTGGCTGTCGACCGAGTCGAGGCCGATGCCGCCGGGCTGACCTGCCAGGCCCGAGTAGTACGCCATGTTCCGGCCCAGCAGCATGCAACGCGTGAACACGACCTTCGAGCAGCGCGCGACCTCCGCGCCGGTTCCGGCGCGCGGCGGCGTACCGATCGTGCCGCTCGTGTACGAGCCCAAGAAGGTGCAGCCTTGCACGCGAACGCTTCCGAGGTTGTCGACGAGGCGCAGTCCGGGCTCGGGCGCGGTCAGGCCGACACCGGTCGCGAGCAGGCCGACCAGCGACACCACGCGCGCCGGTCCGAGCGCGCGCACTTCGCACGTGCCATCCACTTCCACCTGGTCGCCCGGCAGCGCCATCACGGTCAGCGCCTTGTTGTGGATCACGAAACTGGCGTAGATGCCGTCGCTCACTTCGATCACGTCGCCCTGCGACGCCGCGTCGACGGCGCCTTGGATCGAGCCGAACACGCCCAGTTGCGGCTTGCCGACGATCGTGACGTCGGCGTGCGCCGAGTTGAGCGCCAGAGTGAGCGCCAGCGTTGTGCAGGAAACAGTCAGCAGTCTCATGGTTGGTTCGGTCCTTGGCCGGTTGAGGTCGGTTCCGCCGGACACCTGCATGCCGCCGGGCGAATTCCGTTGGAGGAAAAGCCTCGAAACCTCGTCGGCTGCGCGCGGCCGCGCACCGGCCTCCGGGCATGGCCCCGCGCTCTCCACTACACTCGTCGCCGCTCGCGTGGGTCCTGCACACCGCCATGACGGACGACGCCAAACAGCCTGAATCAGGACTTCACGGCAGCGTGCTCGATGTGATCGCGCGCCTGACCGGCGAGGCGCCGCGCGTCGAACTGCGCCGCGAGGACAGCGCCGGCGCCGCGCCCGGCGAAGACATGGCCCAGCGCGCCGCTCCGCTGGGGCGCGGGAACTACCGCTTGCTGGGCGAGATCGCGCGCGGCGGCATGGGCGTCGTTCTGCGCGGCCGCGACCAGGACTTGCGGCGCGACGTCGCGCTCAAGGTGCTGCACGCGGGGCTGGCGCAGCGCCCCGACAGCGTGAAGCGCTTCGTGGAGGAAGCGCAGATCAGCGGGCAGCTGCAGCACCCCGGCATCGCGCCGGTCTACGAGCTCGGACTGCTCTCCGACCAACGCCCGTACTTCTCGATGAAGTTGATCCGAGGGCGCACCTTCGCCGACCTGCTGCTCGCGCGCGAAGAGAGCACGAGCGACCGGCGTCGCATGCTCGACATCTTCGCGAGCGTGTGCCAGACGATGGCCTACGTGCACAGTCGCGGCGTGATCCACCGCGACCTCAAGCCCGCGAACGTGATGGTCGGCGCCTACGGCGAGGTGCAGGTCGTCGACTGGGGCCTCGCCAAGCTGCTCGCGCGCGACGAGGCGCCGAGCACGACCGCGAGCAGCGTCGCCGCTCCCGTCGAGCCGCTCGAGGTGAACGTGCGCGAACAACATTCGCTCGTCGGCACGGTGATGGGCACGCTGGCGTACATGCCGCCCGAGCAGGCGCGCGGCGAGATCGACAGCATCGATGAACGCGCCGACGTGTTTGCGCTCGGCGCCATCTTGTGCGAGATCCTCACCGGCGGCGCGCCGTACAGCGGCACAGCGTCGCAGGTCGCCGTGGAGGCGGCGCGCGGCATGCTCGGCCCGGCGTTCGACGAGCTCGAGCGAGCGCAGGCGGACCGCGAATTGATCGAGCTGTGCGAACGCTGCCTCGCGCCCGAACGCGAGAACAGGCCGCGCGACGCGCGCGAAGTCGTCGTTGCGCTGCAGAGCTACTTCGAGTCGCTCGAACAGCGCGCCCGCGCCGCGCAGATCGAGGCCGCGGAGTCGCGCGTCAAGGCGGCCGAGGAGCGGCGTGCGCGCAAGTTGACCGCGAGTCTGGCCGCGAGCGTGGTGGTCACGTTGCTCGTCGCGGGCGGCGCGTGGGCCTGGACGCGCGTTCAGCGCGAACGCCGCGAGAGCGCGACGCGCGAGCAGGTCGACGCTGCGCTCGCCGCGGCCGCGCAGGCGCGCGCGACGCGCAATTGGGATACGGCATTGGCCGACATCGAGCGAGCGCGGACGGCCCTGCGCACCGGCGTCGCGTTGCCGGAGCTGGCCGCGCGTGTCGAGCAGGTCGCGGCCGAACAGGAGCTCGAGGCGCAGGCCGCGCAGGCGGAGCGGGAGCGCGTCGCGCGCAACGAGAAGCTGCTCGCAACGCTCGAGGAGGCGCGCACCTTCGAGGGGCAGGCGCTCAACCAGCGCGGCGATCTCGAGCGCCAGGAGCGGCAATTCGTCGCCGCGTTCCGCGAGTGGGGCGTGGATGTCGACGCTGCTCCGCAGGCCGAGGTGGTCGAGTTCATCACGCGCAGCGGAGCGGCGCCCCAGATCGCCGCGGCCCTCGACGAGTGGGTCTGGCGGCGCGTGATCCTGCTGCGCGGCTGGCACGAACCGTGCCTGCGGCTGATCGACATCGCGGCTGCCATCGATCCGGCCCCGGCGCGTCAGGAGATCCGCCGCGCGCTGGCGGCCCAGGACGAAGCGACGTTGCTGCGACTGGCGGAGCAAGCGGCGCTCACGCCGCTCGATCCCGCGACCGCCGAAGCGCTCGCCGTCGGCCTGCTCGGGTTCCGCCAGCTCGAGCCTGCCTCCAAGGTGCTGCTCACCGCCGTCGACATCCACCCAGGAGAGTTCGCGCTCCAGCGTTTGCTCGCCTTCGTGCTGCACGACCTCGGTCCGGAGCGCCGCGCGCTTGCGAAGCTGCACTACAACGCGGCCTTTGCGCTGCGGCCGACCAGTGCGAGTGCGCTGCACGGGTTGGCGGCCATCGCCCACGAAGAAGGCGACGCGGCGCGCGCTGAGGCGTTGTACCGCCGCGCTCTGGAATACAACCCGCGCCACACCTCGACCTGGAACGACCTCGCGACGGTGGTGAGCGATCCCGCGGAGCAGGAACGTTGTCTGCGCAAGTGCCTCGAGCTCTCGCCCGACAGCTACGAGCCCAAGATCAACCTCGGGCGCCTGCTCCACATGAGCGGACGCGAGAAGGAGGCGGTTCCGCTGCTGCGCGAAGCGGTCGCCGCCGCGCCGTGGGCGCACCTCGCCTGGAACCATCTCGGCACCGCGTTGGGGCGCAGCGGTGATCGCCAAGGCGCCATTGCGGCGTTCCGACGCGCGATCGAGATCGAAGCCGGCGATGTTTCGTCGCTCTACAACCTTGCGCTCGAGCTGCGCGCGCTCGGCCAGCTCGACGAGGCGCTGGAGTTCGGACAACGCGCGCAGCGCCTGATTCCCGAGCATCCGCTGCTCAACTACGGTCTGGGCGACACGTTTGCGCAACTGGGTCGCGAGCGCGAGGCGCTCGAGCATTTCACGCGCTCGCTCGCGAACGATCCGCAAGCGGCGACCACCAACGCCTGGGTTGCGCGGCTGTGCGCGAATGCGGCCGATACGGCGTTGCGCGACCTCGAACGGGCGTTGGCCAGTGCGCAGCTCGTTCTGGCCCAGACGCCGCGCCAGGTCGACGCCGCGCTCGCCAAAGGCCTCGCGCACGCGCGGCGCGGCGAGTTCGAGGCCGCGCTGGCGGCGGTCGACGAGGCTGCGCGCATCCCGAGCACGATGCTCGAGTCGCTCGAACTGACGCGCGCGCTGGCGCTGTGCGGGCTCGAGCGGCGCGACGAGGCGCGGGCGGTGCTCGAAGCGCTCGGCGCGGTGCGCGACGACTCGGGCGACGCCTACTCGCGCCGCGAGCGCGATCGCCTGCTCGAAGAGCTGCGCGCCGCGCTCGCGCGCTGAACGACGTTCAGGTCCGCGCGGCGACGGCGGACTCGAGCGCGGCGAACAGCGCGCCGAAGTCGAAGGGCTTTTGGATCAGCGGGCGCGTGCAGCGCCGCGAGAAGCGCACGGCCTCCGCGGAAGCCAAGTCGCCCGTTGCGAACACCGTGCGCGCCAGCAAATCCGTGCGTTCGCCGGCCAGGCGATCGTGAAAGCCGATGCCGCCCATGCCGGGCATGCGCAGGTCGCACAGCACCACGTCGGCGCGCACCAGACGCTGCGGATCGGCGAGCGCTTCTTCGGCGCAGTGCGCCTCTTCGACGAGCCAGCCGCGGCGTTCGGCGTGCTGGCGCAGCACGGAGCGCACGCCGTCGTCGTCGTCGAGCACCAGCAAGCGCCGACCGGCGAGCGTGGTGCGCTGCGTCGGGGCCGGAGCGTTGGAGCGCGCTTCGCCGCGCGGCAGCACGACCACGAATCGCGCGCCGCGGTTGTCGCGTCCGGGTTCGACGGAGATGGTTCCGCCGTGGGCGCGCACGATGGCGTGGGCGATCGCCAGCCCCAACCCCAGTCCGGCGCCAGGATTCTTGGTCGTGAAGAACGGCTCGAACAGGCGCGCGCGCAGCCCGTCGGGCACGCCGGGCCCTTGGTCGTTGACGCTGAACTCCACGCGTTCGCCGACCGCGCGCGCCGCGATCGTCACCAGGCCGTTCAACGGACTGGCGTCGAGTGCGTTCGAGAGCAGGTTGCTGAGCACCTGCTCGAGTCCGATGCGGTCGGCGTGAACGACCAGACCCGCCGCTGCTTCGATCGCGATCGTCTTGTGGCGCGCACGCTCGTGGCTCTCCAGCCCACGCACCACACGCTCGATCAGCTCGCGCGTGTCGAGTTGCTCGGGGCTCTGCTTGGATTGCCCCGCCAACGCGGAGAGGCTGCGCACGACGCCGCGGCAACGTTCGGCCTGCTCGGAGATGATGCGCGCCTGGCCGGCGACTTCGGGCGTTTCGCCCAGGATCTCTGCGTAACCCAGAATCACCGTCAGCGGGTTGTTGAGCTCGTGCGCCACGCCCGAAACCAGCGTGCCCAGGGCGCGCAGCTTCTCGTTGCGCGCCAGTTCGCGTTCCAGGCGTTCGCGTTCGATCTCGGCGGCGCGCATGCGGCGGTGCGACTCGTGCAGCACGCCGATCACCAAGCCGACGCCGAGCATCAGCTGTACGGCGAGGTCGAACAGCGAGTTGAACGAGAGCAGGAAACGCAGCCACGGCGCGAGTGTGTACGTCGCGGCCACGACGCCGTGCACGGTCCAGGTGACGAGCAACGCCCGCAGCGAGAGGCGCACCAGCGTCTGACCGCTCGCCTCCGCATCCTCGCGGCGCAGCACGTGCAACGACACGGCCGCAGCTGCGATCATCGCCGGAGCTTGGACCATCAGCAGCGGCGTGATGTCCGGGACGGCGATGGGCGCGAGCGCCAGCAGCGCGATCGTGGGCCACCAGAGGCGCTCCAGGCGCGCGCTGGGCTGGCGTCCGGTCAGCTCGTAGCAGCCGCGCACGATGTACAGGCCGAAGGCGGCCTTGAGGCCGAGGTACGCGCAGTAGCACGCGGTGACGCCCGGCTGTCCATCCGCCCAGCGCACATCGGGCTTGATGTCGTGGGCGGTGAAGAAGCGGATGCTCAGCACCGACAGCGAGGCGGCGAGCGCGACGAAGGCGCGGAAGAAGCTCTCCAGCGCGGCGGAGGGCTGCTCGCGGCGGCGCAACGCGCCGAGGATCGCGACGAACACCCAGGCCACGAAGGCTTGGACCCACAGGCCCACCAGGGCGACGAAATCGATGCGGTCGAAGAGGAACACGATGCCGCGTCCAATCTACGACTCGCGCGAGGCTCTGGGGCGCCTTAACACGCGCTTCGCGGCCTCGAAAAAATGCGCCCGCCCGAGCCGTGCGGGCTCGGGCGGGCGCTCGCAACACGCCGACGCGCGTGTTGGCTACTCGCAGACGGTGAAACGCAAGGCGTTCGAAAGCCCCGTCGTGAACGAGGCCTGGGGGTCACGCATCCAGAATTGCGCGTGGACGGTGTCGCCGACGTTGATCGACTGCTGCGTGTAGTAGGCCGTGTTGAATGTGAAGGCGTACGCGCCGGTGCAGTCCGCGCCGCTCGCCGATCCGCCGCTGCTGGTGATCGGCGTGCGCACCAAGGGCTGCGTGATGCACAGCGTGCCGCCTTGGAACGGCGCCGCCGCCTGGGCGCGGCCCCAGAACATCAGCCCGAACTTCTGGCTGATCACGTTGCTGCACAGCACGGTCAAGTTGCCCGCGCTCCGCGAGGATGTGCCGGTCCACGAGACCGTCGGCACGCAGCCGAGCGAGTTGGTCTTGCCCGTGCAGTAGGTCGAGATCGTGTTGGAGCTGGCCAGGATCGGGCCGAAGTGCCGCGTCTGGCCCCAGTTGCCGGCGTTGTCGCGCGCCCGCACGTGGGCGTAGCGCGCGGTCGTGGACGAGGCGAGGACCTGTGTCGTGCTCGTCGCGTTCGGTCCGGCCGTCAAGGCGCCGGTCGGATCGGTGCTCGCGTTCGTGTCGATCAAGACCACGTAGCCCGCGAGCCCGGACAGCGCGTCGGTCGCTGCGTTCCAGGTCAGGGTGAGCGACGTGCTGCACGACAGCAGACCCGCGTTGTGCGTGCTCGAGTCGAGCTGGAACGGTCCCTGCGGCTGGGTGGTGTCGATCCGGAATGCGCCCAAGTTCGTTTGACCCGCGAACCAGTTGCCGCAGTTGTCGACGGCCTTGATCGAGAAGTACCACTCTCCGTCGCTCAGGTTGGTGTCGAGCGTTGTGACCTGCTCGATGTCCTTGGTCTGGTCCGGCGAAGCCACGCTGCCGAGGCTCCAAGTGCGGCTGTAGCCGTCGACGCCGGACACGTTGTCGGTCGCGGCCGTCCAGTTGAGCGTCACGAGCGAATCGCGGCTCCACGCGCCGGGCGTGTGCGTCGGCGACTGCAGGTTGGTCACGTTGCTCGGCGGCGTGCCGTCCACGGTGATCTGCACCGAGTCGGTCTCGTCGACCCACGTGTCCGAACGCGCCTCCACGCTCCAAGTCTTCACGCCTTCGCTGCTCCAGCGCGTGACCCACTCGGCGCTGCGCACGTCGTTCGTGCCGAGCGAGCCGAGCGTGATGCCGCGGCCGTCGTTCTCGTTGTCGAGCAGATCGCACGCGACCCCGTCGTAGAGCGTGGTCGTGGCCGACTGCAGCGTGTCCCCGCTCGAGGTGCTGTCGAGGAACACCGCCGTGGCGAAGTACTGCGGGTTGGTGACCGTGGCCGTGATCGTGACGTCGTCGTTGGGCTTGACGAAGGTGTCGTCGGCGACGACGTCGAGCGTTCCATCCGGCGTGGTGTCGTCGAAGATCTGCTGCACGGTGACGCTGTAGCGGATCGAGCCCGTGACGCTGTCGGGATACAGCTTCCAGCGCCACGTTCCGGTCGGCGGGTTCGCGAACGTGCGCAGCTCGGTGTTGTCGATGCTCGACTGTTGCGCGGTGTACTCGCCGGTGTTTCCGGCCGGGTCGATGCCATTCGCCGGACTGTCGAGGTACAGGTCGAAGTCGTTGACCAACGCCTGCGCGGCGCCGGCCGAGCACTGGTCCTCGTGGTACGTGACGAGCACCAGCAGCTCAACGCAGCCGGGGTCGACGGTGAAGTCCGAGAACCCGAAATTCGCGGCGGTGAGAGTGCCGCCCCAGTTCGTGCGATCGGTGACGCCGGCGAACGTCCAATGCGCGTTGAGCGCGTTGATGCGGCCCGCGCCGTAGGAGTTGAGGTGCGTGGCCGAGATGCCGGCCTGCGTCGTGATGTTCTCGTCCGCGAACGCAATCGCGGTCGCCATGATGAGCGAAGCGAGCCGGTGCGGTTTGTAGCGCAGGTAGTCGCGGTGGTCGGCGAGCTGCGCGGCGAGGCCCGAGACGTGCGGCGTCGCCATGCTCGTGCCCGAGTTGTCCTTGTAGCCCGAGCCGGAGTTCGCATCGACCGACGTGATCATGCGGCCGGGCGACGTGACGTTCGGCTTCCAGCGGCCGTCGCCGAGCGGGCCGGTGCTCGAGGTGGCCCACTTCACGCCGGGATCACCGGCCACTACGTCTTCGTGGTCGAGCACGCTGCCGACCGTCAGCGCGTTCTTCGCGGACGCGTTGCTGCCGATCGAATTCGCGCCGACGCTCACGGCGAAGTTGCCGGCGCCGAACACGTACAGCTGTTCGTGGTCCCAGACCTCCGCGTCGATCGTGCGCGGATTGGTTTCCGAGCCGATCCAGGGCACGCCCGCAGCGGGCGCGGCGCCGTAGGAGTTGGTGACGACGTGCGGCTTGGGCGAGACGTTGCCCGAGACGTCGGTGAAGTCGCCGCGCATGTTGGAGAACACCGTCGACAGCGCCGTGGTTCCCGAGCACGCGTCGCTCAGGTACTTGACGTTGCGCACGCGCAGAGACGGCGACGATCCGACGCCCGGCGCGACGCCGGTGAACTGCTCGGATCCGGCCGGCGGAGCGCCGAAGAAGATGCCCGCGACGTGCGAGCCGTGCTCGCACAGGTCGGAGTAGGCGCCGGCGCTGCTGGTGTAGTCCCAGCCCACGCCGGACATGTGATTCAGGCCCAGGTGCGAGCTGTCGAAGCCCGAGTCGACGATGCCGACCGTGACCGCGAGCGACTCGCCGCCGTCGTAGTCGACGCGCGTGTCGTCGACCAGCGTGAGCGGCGACGACTCGCCGTCTTCCGCCACGTCGGGCAGATGCACTTCGACGAACTGCACGAAGTCGAGCTCGGCGAGCGGTTCGACGCCGGCGGGCGCCGCGCGGCAGCGGAACGCACGGATGCGATCGATGTACTCGAGCACTTCGATGCCGTTCGCCTCGAGCGCGCGCTGCTGCCAACCGTTGGACATGCAGAGCTTCGCGCGCGCCGCGGGGTCGCCGTCGGTCACCACACCGCCGGGTGCGGACTCGTGAACGACGCCCACCGGCGTGTACGTCGCCGCCGGGCCGAGGTCGGACTCGTACACGTTCACGTACAGATCCAGCGGCTTGTTCGCCGGCCAGTGCGCGAGTTCGTGCACCAGGCGCGGGTGGAGCTTCTGCGCGGCGCGCGGAACACCGAGCCAACGCACGAAGTCGAGTGAAGCGAGCGTGTCGAGCGCGCCGACCGGGAAGGCGAGCTTGAGCGTGTAGTGCGGGTGGAAGCTGAGCACCTTGGCGCCGAGCTGCTCGAGCTGCGCGACGCGCGCGGGCGTGATGCGCTTGGAGAACATGGCGAACGCGAAGCAGCGTGCGTCGCCGCGGCCGTCGAGCGGTTGCGCCTGGATCTGCGCGAGCAGCAGCGGGTCGATGCGCTCGTCCGCGGGCGGATAGTGCGAACCGCCGGCGAAGGCCAGGAAGAACGGATCGCCGCTGGCCGGCTCGAGCAGGCGGTCGCCTTCGGGGCGGGCCTCCCAACGCGCCGGAACGGGCAGCGGGACGGAATCGTCGAGTTCGGCGCGTGCGACTTGGCCCGGACCTGCGTCCTTGGCTTCGAGGCGCTCGGGGCGACGGGTGGAGCTCGCGTCGTCGAGTTGGCCGACGGCGGGGAGCACGAGTGCTGCTGCAGTGAGGCAGCGCGCGGAAAGTCCGATGGAAGGCAGCATGGCGCGAAAGCGAAGGGACGGGGTCGGACCGTTCGGCCGCGGCGCAGAGCCGTGCGTCTTCGAACGGACCCTCCTCCAGGCGCAAATCGGGTCGCGCGACCGACACGCCGCGTACGTACGGTGCCAGAGCAATTTGTCTCACGCCGCCGGCGCGCCTCGCGCGCCGGCGGCGTGAGACAAATTGC
>JAEUHY010000037.1 GCA_016795325.1 Planctomycetota bacterium | reverse complement strand
CAAATTGCTCTGGCACCGTACGATCACGCCGTGCCTGAGCTGCCGGAAGTCGAGACCGTCGCGCGTCTGATTCGGCCGCACCTGGTCGGGCGCACGGTGCGCTCCTGCGCCGTGAGCTGGCCGCGCACGGTGGGCGGACGTGTCGAGCGCTTCGAACGCGCCGTCGTGGGCGCGCGTGTCGACGCAGTGGAGCGGCGCGCGAAGTTCCTCGTGTTCCGCCTCTCGCGTGCTGGAGCGCCGGCGGGTGCGCTGCTCGGCCACCTGCGCATGACCGGCCGCATGCACGTCGAGGACGCGAGCTGGGACCCGGGCAAGTTCGCCAAGGTGCGGCTCGATCTCGACGACGGCCGCGCCTTCCACTTCATCGACGTGCGCAAGTTCGGCCGGCTCGAGCACGTCGCCGACGCCGAGCGGGCGCTCGAAGAGCTCGGGCCCGAGCCGCTGGGCGAAGAGTTCACGCCGCAGTGGTTCGAACAGGCGCTGCGGGCCCGCTCGCGCGCGCTCAAGCCGCTCTTGCTCGACCAGACGTTCCTCGCGGGCCTGGGCAACATCTACGTCGACGAATCGCTGTTCCGCGCGCAGCTGCACCCGCTCGCCAACTCGCGGCGCGTGCCGCCCGAGCGCGCGCTCGCGCTGTGGCGCGAGATCCGCTCGACGCTTGCGGAAGCCATCGCACGCGAGGGCTCGAGCTTCGACACCTTCTACCGCACGCCAGAAGGCAACCCCGGCGCCTACCAGGACCAGTTCAAGGTCTACGGGCGCGGCGGCGAACCGTGCCGCACCTGCGCGACGCCGATCCAACGCTTCGTGGTGGGCCAGCGCGGAACGCATGTGTGCCCGCGTTGCCAGCCCAAGCCGCGCGCCACGCCGCGTCGCAAGGTCTGAACGCGGCCCGCTCGGCGGCGTTCCTGCGCGGCGTTTTCCTCCAGCGGCGTCCGCTCAGCCCGCACGCTTGCGCCACAGGGCCGCAAGCTCGGGGCGCTGCGGCCACTGTTCGGCGCACAACGCCAAGTACAAGGTCACGTCGGCCGGGTCGAACTTCGCGTCGAGTTCGTTGACCGCGCTCTCGATCTTCGCCGCCTCCGGAACGTTGTTGTCGAGGTCCTCGAGCATGCCGTTCTCGTGCTTCACGCCCGTCGCCTCGAGGAAGCCCGTCACCAACTCGCGGTGACGCGCGATCAAGTACGCGCCGAAGATCTCGTAGCACATCTGCGCGTTGTGCTTGGACTGCAGGATCCCGCGCGCCTTCTTCGCGCGCTGGGCCATCGGCACGTTGCGGATCGCCTGCGGGCGGTACTTCAGGAGGCGCGCGACATCGCCGTCGAGCGGCCCGAAGCCGTCTTGCGAGAGGGACTCGTAGATCGACAGGAAGCGCTCGTCGGACAGGCGCTGGAGTTGTTCGAAGACGGACATGGGGGCGCTGGGCTTCGTTCCGGGACCGATGGGGGCGCAGGAGTCTATCGGCGGCGCGCGCCGCCGTCAGGTTGGCGGCCGCACGCGCGTGGGCGCGTCAGCGCGCCAGGATCTCGGCGGTCGAGCGCACGCGCCCCAGCCAGCGCACGCTGGCGCGCGCCGCGAGCACCAGCAGCGCCCAGGGCAGCGCGAACACGAGCCAGGCCAGCGCGCCGCCGAAGGGGATCGAAGCCAGGCCGTCCGCGAGAACGCGGTCCGGGCCCTGCATGCGCGCGGAGATCAGCACGCTCGCTGCAGAAAGCGTCAGGACGGTGAAGCCGATCCGCACGCGCCTCCACGGCGCGAGCACGCCGCCGGCCTGTTGCGCGCGCAGGATCCACAGCACGCCGTTCGCGGCGAACCACATCGCGCAGCTCGACGCGATCAGCTGCACGCCGCTCCACACCTCGATCTGAGCTGCCGCATCATTCAGCGGCGCCACACGCGCGCCGAGTTCCGTCGCCCAGGCGAGCAGGGCCAACATCAGCGCCGGGTGGCGACGGCCGCCGACGCGGGCGAGCGCCAGCTGCACGAGCGCGAGCAACATCGCCACCGAACCGACGAGGCCCAGGAGGGCCGCGGTCCGCGCCAACCACGCTGGCGGCGTCTGCGCAACGGCGCCGAGCAGCGCCGGCAGGGCGTGCGCGGCGATCAGCGGACCGAGCGCGAGCACAAGCCACGACGAGCCCGCGCGCAGGGCTTGGCGGTGGGAGTCGACAGCGGTCACCGGCCCATCGTGCGCAGCACGGGGGCGCGGGTCAAACCGCGTCGGTGTCGGACATCGTGCGCGACGCGGCGGCGGAACCTCGCCGGAGCGGGCCGCAGCCCGCCCCGCGCTTGGCGCGTCTCGACCGAGATCGGTTCGGCGCCGCGGTCTGAGCTGGGCGGCTCGACGGGCCGCGCCCAACTCAGCTCTGCTCAGTTCAGCTCGCCGACGGCTGCGGAGCCTGAGCGGCCAGCGCCGGGGGCGGCGTCGAGGCTTCGGTCGTGTCGGGCTCGCGCGAGAGGTAGGTGTACGACTGCAGGCCGTCCTCGTAGCGCTTCTGCAGCGCCGCCGATTCCTCGAGCGACATGCGGCCTTCGTCGAGCGAACGCTCGATGTGGCGGCGCAGGCGCGCGAGCACGTCCTGCTCGAAGTATTCGACGTAGGAGAGCACTTCCTCGGTGCGGTCGCCGCGCACGACGTGCGTGATGCGCGGCTTGCCCGATTCGTCGAGGTCGACGTGCACGATGTTCGGATCGCCGAACAGGTTGTGCATGTCGCCCAGGATCTCCTGGTAGGCGCCGACCAGGAAGAACGCGAGGTAGTACGGCTCGCCCGCGCGCAGCGGGTGCAACTCGAGCGTGCGCTTGACGTCCTTGAGGTCGCAGAAGCGGTCGATCTTGCCGTCCGAGTCGCAGGTGATGTCGGCCAGAATCGCGCGGCGCACCGGCTGCTCGTTGTGGCGGTGCAGCGGAAGCACCGGGAAGAGCTGGTTGATCGCCCACGAGTCGGGCAGCGACTGGAACACCGAGAAGTTCAGGAAGTACGTGTCGGCGAGGTCGCGCTCGAGGCCGGCGAGGTCGTCGGGCACGTAGGGCATCGTGCGCGCGGTGCGCATGATCTTCGTGCAGGTCTTCCAGAAGAACTCTTCGACGCGCGCGCGCTCGCGCAGCGTCAACTGGCCGACGTTGAACAGCACCATGGCCTCGTCGCGGATCTGCAGCGCGTCGTGGTAGGCCTCTTGGAAGTTCTTGGCCGTGACCGTTTCGCTCACGCTGAACGCGTTCTGCACGATCTCGGGCTCGTCCTCGTCGGCGGGCCCGGGGTTGCCGCCCGTGGCGTAGTCGGTCACGCCCAGCACTTCGGCGACGAGCACCGCGTGGTGCGCCGTCAGCGCGCGCCCCGACTCGGTGATGATCGCCGGTTGCGGGATGGCGGCCTCTTCGCAGGCCACCGAGAGCTGGTACACGACGTCGCGCGCGTACTCGGCGAGCGAGTAGTTCATCGACGACTCGAAGTTCGTGCTCGAGCCGTCGTAGTCGACGCCCAGGCCGCCGCCGACGTCGAGCCACTTGATGCGCGCGCCCATCTCCCACAGCTCGGCGAGCGTGCGGGTCGCTTCGCGCAGTGCGGTCTTGATCGCGCGGATGTCGGTCACCTGGCTGCCGATGTGGAAGTGCAGCAGCTCGAGGCACTCGAGTTTGCCGGCGCGCTCGAGCGTCTCGACCACGTCGACGATCTGGCGCGTGGTCAGGCCGAACTTCGAGCGGTCGCCGCCCGACTCGCTCCAGCGGCCCGAGCCCTTGCCGCCGAGTTTGGAGCGAATGCCGATCACCGGCTGGATGCCGAGCCGGTCGCTGGCGCGCAGGATCGTGTTCAGCTCGCTGAACTTCTCGATCACCAGGATCGGGATCAGCCCGAGCTTGGACGCGAGCATCGCTGTCTCGACGTAGTCGGCGTCCTTGTAGCCGTTGCAGATCACGAGGCTCCCGCCGTCGGCCTGCATCGCGATCGCCGCGAGCAACTCGGGCTTGCTGCCGACCTCGAGGCCCGTGCCGTGCTTGCGGCCTTCCTCGAGCAGCGACTCGACCACGTGGCGCTGCTGGTTCACCTTGATAGGGAACACGCCGCGGTACGGGCCCTGGTAGTTGAACTCCGCCCGCGCCGCGTTGAAGGCCGCGTTGAGCTCGCGCACGCGCCCGCGCAGGATCCCGTCGAAGCGCAGGAGCACCGGCGTCGCGATCCCGCGGCGCTTGATCTGGCCGATCAGCTCGTACAGGTCGATGCCCGGCTTGTCCGGGCGGTCCGGCCCCTCGGGCGTCGATTGGACGTTGCCGGCGGCGTTGATGCCGAAGTATCCGCGTCCCCAGTTGGAGACGTTGTAGAGGCTTTCGCTGTCGACGTGAGTCCAGGCCATCCGTGGTGTTCCGCGTTAGGAACGGGCGCGCGCGCCCAAAACAAACCCAAGAGGGCGAGAAGTATAGGAGCGTTGCGCCCGGCGTGGGCCGCTTCGCCACGGAGAACTTGCCGCAACCGCACGGCTCGCCCACGCGCTCCGCAACAGGGGCAGGGCCGCCCGCTCCTGACGGCGGACGGCCCTGCGGCGTGCGGCGCGCGCGTCTCTCTCCCGCGCGCCCGACGATGGAGGGCGCGCTACGGAGTTACGGTGAACTCGAGTGCGTTCGAGAGGTTCGTGCTCTTGGAGGCCGGCGGGTCGCGGTACCAGGCCTGCGCCTGGAACACGTCGCCCGCGGCGAGCGGTGCGCCGAGCGCGGCCGGCGTGGAGCTCACGAAGGCGAGCCAATCGCTGGCGAGCACCCCGTCGCAAGCGTTGAGCGTGCCGGCCGAGTTCGACGCGGGCAGGCGTTGGGTCGGCGACTTCACGCACAGGAAGCTCGAACCCGCGCCCCACGGCAGCGCGAGCGCACCGCTCGCTCCGTAGAAGATCAGCCCCTGCTTCTGGCCTTCCACGCCGCTTGCGCTGAGCGTGAAACCGCTCGTCGCGGACGCGCTCGGCGCGCCGCTGAAGCCGATCGCCGGCGCGCAGCCGTTCGTCGACGTGCCGGCCGTGCAGTAGTTCACCGGCGGCGCGAAGTCGGGGGCGAGCGCGATCGAGCGCGGGTTGGAGATGTTGAAGGACGCGAGCGTCTCGTCGTACAGCTCGCTGAACTCGCCGGCGCCGATCAGATTGTCCGCGTTGGTGTCGACGAAGCGCCGGATGCGGTCCGGCTCGGCGGCTTCGCAGCCGTAGAGCGAACCGTCGCTTCCGACGCGCACGCTCCACAGGTCGCTCGGCGCGCTGCCGGTGAACCAGGCCGTGAACTCGCCCGCGCCGATCTGCGCGTTGCCGTTCGTGTCGCGCGCGCGCCACAGGATCTCGTTCCCGCGGTCACTCACGTACCACGCGCCGTCCGGGCCCTGCTCGACGTCCCACAGGAACACGTTCGAGGGCTGCGGCGGGATCGCGAAGAACACCTTGGCTTCGGCGGGGAACTGGATCGTTCCGTTGCCGTCCACGTCGTCGAGCCGCCAGATCGCCTTGGCGAGCACGCCGCTGACGCCGTTCTCGGCGTAGTAGAGCGCGCCGTCGAGGCCGACCTTCACGCCGGTCGGGATCGAATCGCCCACGCCGCCCGAGCCGAGCGCCGGCGCGTAGAACACGCGCGCTTCGCCGAGGTCGTCGGCGTCGCCGTCGGCGTTCAGGTCCTCCAGGCGCAGGATCGCGTCGTCGCCGATGATCGAGCCGCTGATCTGGTTGTTGCTCGCGACCCACACGACTCCGCCCGGTCCCAGCGCGAGCGCGTTGGCCGCGACCATCTGGACGCCGCTCGCGTTGCCGCCGGCCGAGCCGTTGAAGAACACCGTCGCCTCGCCCGAGTCGAGCGCCGAACCGTCGAGGTCGAGGTCACGTAGCGCGACGATCAAGTCGGTGTTGCTGTCGCACACCAGCACCGTTCCGTCCGCCGCGACGACCAGGCCGTTGGGCGAGGTCATCGGCACGCTGCCGAAGGCGTTGTCGTAGAAGATCCCGACCTCGTTCGGGTCGTTGTAGTCGCCGTCGGCGTTGAGGTCGCGCAGGCGGTAGATGCGGTCGTCGGTCGTGTCAGCGACGTAGGTGATGTCGGTGGCGAGCGCGTTGTGCGCCAG
The DNA here is from genome assembly GCA_016795325.1 of Planctomycetota bacterium. Classification (GTDB taxonomy): domain Bacteria; phylum Planctomycetota; class UBA1135; order UBA1135; genus WYBT01. Next base: position 30,985 of record JAEUHY010000037.1, on the reverse strand, counting down.
CGCCGCGACGGCGAGTGCGCGCAGGGCGAGCGAGGTGGTGCGGAGATCGGTGTGGGATTTCATGGCGTGTGTCTAGATGGCGATGTTTTTGGTCGTCGTACGGAGATGGGATGAGAGGGCCAGGCACACTCCCACCGCATTCGCGTCGACGAGTTCGCGTCGCCGACGGTGGCGCGCGAATGTGGTGGGAGTGAGCCTGGCTCCATCCGACGTCGCGCGCAGCAGCGCGGGCGCGCCCGGGCGTGAGGGTCCGATGAAGCGCTCGCGCAACACGCGGTAACGCTCGAGCACACGTTCGGCACGCGTCCGCAGTGCGCGGTCCGCGTCGTTCTCGACGTGGCCCGCCGGCACGGCCCACACGAAGCGGTGTGACGCGGCGCCGAACGTCGCGACGTGCGCGAACTCGCGCGCGGGCAGGGCGCCGCTGCGCTCTTCTTCGGCCGCCGCGTCGACGAAGAACTCGACCGCGTAGTCCGGGTAGCCGAAGAGCAATCCGTAGGCGCGGAAGCGCTCGAGCCGCGGCAGCCGTTCGACGATGGCGAGCACCTCGTCGGCGTCCTGGTGCGCTCCGATGCCCAGCGGCGCGAAGAACTCCGCCCGCTCGGTGAGCACGCGCCGCAGCTGGGCGCGGTGCGCGACCCAAGCGTGCGCCGAACGTTTGCCCTCGTGCGGCGTGGCGAAGCTCATCACGCCGAACTCGAGCTCGTCGACGCCGTCGAGTTCGCGCAGCAAGCGCTGCACGCGCGCGATCTCGCGCAGGTCGGGCGCCTCGAGCGAGTAGCTCGTCGTCCAGTAGCCGGAGCTCACGGGCTTGAGGCCGCCCGCGACGGTGTAGAGCGCTTCGCCGTCGAGCAACGCGAGCAGCACGCGTTCGAGCAGCTGCTCGTCGCTCTCGGCGCTTCCGGCCTCCGCTCGCGCCGGCGCCGCGGGCGCCTGCGTCGCTGCGCAGCCCAGCCCGCTGAATCCGGCCCACAGGAGGGCGAGCGCCGCGACAAGGGCGCGGGGGAACATGGACGGCACGGATCGGTTCGCTTTCACGCGCGCTGTTTGCCGCTCGACCCCGTCGAGTTCCCAACGGTTCACCGCAAACCGCGCCGAGGCCGGGCCCGAGCCGCACGTCGGACGCGCGCGCGTCGTTCTTGCCCCTACAACTTCGAGCGCCACCGCCAGGTCGGGCCCGGCCTCTGTGCGTTCACTGGATTCAATTCACCTGCAGTGCGGCGCTGAGGTTCGGGCGCGCTGCGCTGCAGGAACTGGCCGCGAGCGGACGTCCGGCCAGCTTGCCGTCGCGCCGGTTCGGCCGCGGTCCTCGGAGTGCGATCGGCAACGAGTGCGCAGCGTCGTTCGCCGCTCGGAGCGCGCAAGTTCCCGAGTGCGAGCCGTAAACTCACGCGAGCGAGGATTTGCGCCGTGAGCCCCGAAGAACTCGAGCGTCGCCGCCCCGTGTGGACAGCGCTGTCGGAACTGTGGCTCGACTCCGAGTTGGACGAGGCCACACTCGAGCACTCGGCCGTGGTGCTCGCGCGCTCTGGCTTCGATGAGCGCGAGTTGCGCGCGATCTACGAGCGCGAGGTCGAGCCGGCGCTGGCCGCGAATCTCGATTCGGTGGCAGGCGAGTGGAGCGGCTTCGATCCGAAGTGGCTCGAGGAGCGTTGCCTCGAAGCCGCCGAGCGCCGCCCGGGTCCGATCGGACGCTGGCTCGAGCGCTTTCGGGCCCAGGACCGGCGCGCGTCCGCCGGCCAAGTGCTCGACGATCTGCTCGTGCGGGTCGCGCGCTTGCGCTCGCAGCGCTGAGCTCCGCGAGCGCGTCCGGGCGACGGACTTTTCATGCGCTGCACCAGAACTGTCCGTCGGGAGTCGGACCACGCGTTCGAGTCCTGCGCCAGAGCGTCTCCGCACGTTCGCCGCCGCACCGCCCGGGTTCGAGGCGGACGCTGACGAGCGTGGCTCTGGCGCAGGCCGTATGCCCGAGACGGTGGATCAGGGCGCCGCTTCGTACGCACCCATGTCGACCACGAGCGCCTGGATGCGCGCGACGAGGTCGAGGTCCAGCGGCGTCGCCTCGAGCACGTTGAAGTCGCCATCGAGATCCGCGCTGTCCGCGAGCAACGCCGAGTTCAGCCCGGAGTTGCGGCACGGTGAGCCGACGCCGAGCCGGAAGTCGTAGGCGCCCGGGGCAACGAACAACGGGTCGAGGCCGATGTTGCCGACGCCGCCGAGCGCGCCGCTCAGGCCGGACACGTCGCAGTAGTTGAGGCTGATGCCCGCGGCGCCCGTGGCGACGAGTTGCGCTGCCTCGTCGACCACGCCGTTGCGCGTGTTGTCCCACAGGATCGAGTTCGTGACCTTGCCGCCGCCCGAGCTCGAGAAGTGCGCGCCGCCCGCGCCGCTCACCGCGCTGTTGCCGGTCAGTGTGCTGTTCACGAGCGCGAGCTTGGCGTCCGTGTGCGCGATGGCGCCTCCGACTCCGCCCGCGGAGTTCGCGACGAACAGGCAGTTCATCAGCGTGGTCGGCGTCGAGTCGCCGTACAGCGCGCCGCCGTCGACGCTGGCGTCGTTCCAGAGGAACTCACAGTTCACCAGGTTGAGCCGCGCCCCCGTGCTGTGGACGCCGGCGCCGTTCTGCGCGTTCGAACCTTGGATCAGCGAGGTCGACATCAGCATTTGCGCGCCCGCGTTGAGCACGCTCCCGCCATCGCCCGCCGCGGAGCACACGAGGAACCACGCATCCTCGAGTTGCGCGTAGCTGAACGCGTCGTTGTACGCGCCGCCGCCGTCGCCGCCCGTCGCGATGCAGGCCGCGAAGGTGCACTTGTCGTAGATGAGCGTGCTCGCCTCGCTGTAGACGCCGCCGCCGTGTTCGCCGGCGATGCTCTCGCGGAACAGGCACTCGACGAAGTACAGCTTGCTGCGCCCGGCGTACACCGAGCCGCCGCGGCCCGTGGTGGCGAGCGGCCAGTCCACGGCTTCATTGCCCTGGAAGATGCAGTTCACGGCCGTGAACGACGAACGCCGCACCAGCGCGCCGGCGCCGTTGGTTCCGTCGATGACCAGCGGGTTGTCGGCGTGCCCGCCGTCGATGTACAGCCCGTCGAGTTCGGCGTCGCTCACGTCGATGGCGGTCAGCACGTGGTACGAGTTGTTGCTCGTGTCGCCGGTGATGTGGTCGTCGCGCACGGGATCGCCGCGCACGAAGCTCGTGTCGTTGGCGTAGTCGCGCGCATCGGGATTGGCGGCGCCGCAGCCCGCATAGGCGCCTTCGATGCGCACGTTGCTCGCCAGCGTGAACGTGGCCTCGCGGGGATCGCCGAGGAAGATCGGCTGCGGCGTGTAGAGCCCGCCCGCGACCTTGATCGTGTCGCCCGCGCCCGCGACGGCGAGCGCTTCCCAGAGCGTCGTGTACGCCGTACACCAGCTCGCACCGTTGTGGAGCGGTCCGGTCGCGTTTTCGTCGACGTAGATCGTCGAAGCGCGCAGCTGCGTCGAGAGAACGGCGCCGCACACAAGTGTGGACCACAGATTCGAGAGTCGCATGACGGCTTGCCTTTGCATGGGGACGGGTGGTTGCGCGGCGTGATCGGTTTCGCCCGGGCGTCGACGCGCTGCGTTGAGTGGCGCGCGAGTGCGGCGCGCTTCCGCGAAGCTCGCATACACGGACGATGCGCGTGGACGGAAGGGGGAGGCGCGTCCGCGTGCGCGACTTCCCAGAGCTCGGACGCGCGGCCCGAATCCGGGACGTTGTGGGTCGGCTACGATGCGCCCGGACACCCCGCCAACAGCGTCGTCCTGACGAGCGAATGAGCCACAAGCAGCACAAGCAGAAGGAGCGCGAGAAGCGCCTGCGCAAGGAACGGAACCTGCGTCGCAACGAACCGACGCGCGCGGCGCAAGCTTCCGCGGAGGGGCCGCGTGATCCGAGCCTGCACCGCATGGATCCGGAGCGTGCGCTGCGCGCGGCGCTGCGTGCGGGCGCGCTGGAAGGCGCCCGGGACGTCGGCGAGTTGCAGCAACGGCTCGCGGCCTTCAGGGGGCGCAGCGCTGCGGAGTTTGCGCGGGAGGCGCTGGCCCTCGGCGGCGCGGAAGCGGCGCAGGAGCTCGCGTACCAAGCGCTCGACGCGTCGAGCATGCCGCGAGCGCTGGCGCTCGCGGCCAAGGCGCTGGAACTCGATCCACAGTGCTGCGATGCGCTCACGCAGCTCGCGCTGGGGCGCGATACCGACGGCGCGCAACGCACTGCTGCGCTCGAGCACGCCGTGCGCTGCGGCGCCGAGCGCCTGGGCGAGGAGCGCTTGCGCGGCGACGAACGCGAACGCATCGGCGCGCTCGTCGAAGCGCGGCCGTACCTGCGCGCTCGCGCCCAGCTCTACCGCTCCCTTCTGCGCACCGACCGGCGCGACCTCGCGTTGGAGCACGGTCGCGAGCTGCTCGAACTCGACCGCGGCGATCGCCACGGACTGCGCGGGAGCGTGCTCGGTCTGCTCCTCGAACGCGGGCTCGTCGACGAGGCGCGCGCGCTGCGCGAGCAGTTCGCCGACGACGGCGCGCCGAGTTTCGAGTGGGGAGAAGTGTTGGAGGAGTTTCTGCGCGGCGGTCCTCGTGCGGCGGCGGACGCGCTCGCCCGCGCGCGTCGCGTGCTGCCCGAGTTCGAGTCGGTTCTGTTCGACGACGACGCTCTCCCGTCGGACCCCGATGTCCAGGAGGCGTTCCACGACCTCGGCCGCGCTTGGATCACGCACGGCCGCGCGTTCGATTGGCTGCACAAGGGCGGCGTGCTCTCGACGAGCGCGGAACGCGAGGCCCTGTGCGCGAGCTTCGCGCCGCCGGTCGCGACGCTGCTCACGTTGGGTGAGCCCGTGTCGGGCGGTCCGTGGCCCGATTATGTCGCCGAGCACGGCTTCCAGTCCGAGCACGTCCCCGAACTCGTGCGTGCACTCGGAGCGCGCGAGTTCGATGAGTTGGATCCATCCGACGTGCGCTTCTGGACGCCGATTCACGCCGCGCGCGTGCTCGGTCAACTGCGCGCCGCAGCAGCAATCGCTCCGTTGATCGAGTTCGCCCGCACGCACCCCGAGGACGACCACCTCATGCTCCCGATCGTGATGGAGAGCATCGGCCCAGCCGCCATCGACGCGCTGCTCGCCACGCTGCGCCGACCTGCGTTGCACGAGTGGGAGCACATGACGCCGATCGTCGCGCTCGATCGGATCGCCCGAGCCCATCCCGCCGAGTACGGGCGAATCACCAGCGCGTTGGCCGCGTTGCTGCTCGACTACGAGCAGCGTTCGTCGCAGCTCAACGCACTCGTGTGCGATGCGCTGTTCGCACTGGACGCCGACACTTACCGCCCGCTCGTCGCGAACGTCGTCCATCAGGGCGCCTACGACGCGGAACTCGTCGAGGACGGGGCTGCGCTTGTGCGGTGGGCCACGTCCGACAGCCAGACCTGAACGGAGCTCACCGCATGTCGCACCGTGTCTTCAAGATGCCGTTCGCCAGCGTCTACCCGCTGTACGTGCAGAAGGTCGCGAAGAAGGGCCGCACCCAGCAGGAACTCGACCGCGTCATCACCTGGCTCACCGGCTACAGCCCCGAGCACCTCCAACGCCAGATCGACTCCGGCGTCGACTTCGAGACCTTCTTCGCGCAGGCGCCGGCCTTCCATCCCAACGCCGCGCTGATCAAGGGCGTGGTCTGCGGCGTGCGCGTCGAGGACGTCGCCGATCCCTTGATGCGCCAGATCCGCCAACTCGACAAGCTCGTCGACGAACTGGCGAAGGGCAAAGCGCTCGAGAAGGTGCTGCGCGCCTGAGTTCGAACTCGGGAACTCGCGCGCTTCGGCCTGCGAACATGCGCGCCACGAGCGCGCCCACGCAACTGCGCGCATCACGGTGTCGTCCGGTTTCCTCGGCGCCGGCAAGAGCACGTTGTTGCGCGAGTTGCTCGCGCGCTGCGACGGGCGGCAGCTGGCAGTGCTCGTCAACGACATGGCCCAACTGGGCCTGGACGGCGAGTTCCTGCGGCTCGCTGAGCAGGCGGCGCGCCGGTGCTGTGACTGGAGTTCGACGGGCGCGAGAACATCTCGCACCGCGTGTGGCTCGATGCGCTCGTGACCGTCGTCGATGCGCAGCGTGCCCTCGAGGACCTGGGCAGCGCCGACACGCTCGAGCGGCGCGTGTTCGAGGTCGGCGCGGAGGACGAACGGGGCCTGGGGCCGCTGCTCGTGAGCCAGATCGAGTGCGGCGAGCGTGCTGGTGAACAACAAGTGCGCCGTGGTGACGCGCGCGCAGTTGGGGCGCGTGCGTGCGCTGCTCGAGCGTTTGAACCCGGCGGCCGAGATCGTCGAGTGCACACGCTGCGCGGTCGTGCTCGAAGCGGTGCTCGACACGTCCGGCTTCGACCTCGAGCACATGTAGGCGAACCCTGGGTGGTTGCGCGCGCTGGAGGCCGAGTCGGTGAGCGAGAGCGCGACCTACGGCCTCGGCTCGTTGGTGTGGCGCGCGCGCCGGCCGTTCCACCCGCAGCGCGTCGCCGAGTTTCTCGCGAGCGCTCCGATGAAGCGCGTCGAGCGCATGAAGGGCTTTGCGTGGATTGCGACGCGGCCGCGCATGCGCTGCATCCTGCAGCCGGTCGGCCGCCGCGCGAGACTCGATCCGGCGCGTCCGTGGTGGGCGTTCGTGGCCGAAGGGCAGTGGCCAGCCGATCCCGCGTCGCGTTCTGCGATCGAACGCACCTGGGTCCGCAGATGGGGGATTTGCGGCAGGAATTGGCGCTCATCGGCCTCGCTCTCGAGCGCGGCCTCGAACGAGCGCTGCTCAGCGACGAGGAATTCGCGCTGCGCGAAGAGGGCTGGCTCGAGTTCCCCGACCCGTTGCCGGCGTGGCCGATCGCAGCGGACTTGGGCGCTGCAGCGCAGCCGCGTTGACGCTGCGACGGGTCCAAGTGCGGCGCGCGCCGAGACGGGACGCGCGCGGCGGCCGCTCAGTTCTCGCCGGCCGCAGGGAAGGCGAGCACGAGCGTGCGCACGGGGCCCGAGCTCGACTCGACCGCCACGCTCCAAGCGTGTCGTTCGTCGGGCGAGTCCTCGCTGGACTGCGTGAAGGTGACGACCGTTGCGCCGTCGACAACTCTGTGTTCCAGCGACGGCCGTGAGCGCGCCACGCTGCAACCAACAAGATGCACGGGTTCGCAGGTGGCCGACGTCGCGACGACTCCGGGCAGCGTCCACTCGATACGGCGCGGCGCCGGTCCGACAAGCACCTGAACCGCGTCCGGCCAGTCAGCCCGCGACGCACGTCGCTCCACGATCACCTGGGCAAGGCCCGACGTAGGCTCGGCCAGCACCGGTCGCAGGCTGACGAGCGTCGCTCCCAGCGGCCAGTCTGCGGCAAGGTCGAAGTGCAGATCGATGTGCCCGCCGTCGGACTCTGGGATGGGGGGAAGCGCCAAGCTCGGCACGCTCGTCGCCGCCCACAGTGCGGGACCGTCCTTCCCACGAACCAGCGCAGGAGCGCTCAATGGAGTGGCGTACGATCCCGGGGCCAGTACCCAGTGTTGCAGTTGTGGCTGGACGTCGAGCGATTCGATTCCCACCGCACGCAGCGGGACCTTGAGGCGAGTTGTGGCGCCGGACTCGATTTCCTGCGACTCGACCTGGAAATCGAATTCGATCGGACCGCGATAGCCGATCGAGCAGGTCGCCTCCACTCCGACGCTCTCGCCGGGCGCGAGCAATTCGTGGTCGAGCTCGACCTGGGTGACATCGCAGGGCTGGTGGATCTTCACGATCAGTAGCGCGGCCTGCGACGCGTTGTGCAGCACGAACCGCACGCGCGCCCGTGCGCCGACGGGCAGAGAACCGATCGACGTCGCACTCACCAGTTGGAGTCGGGGCGACTCCTCGGGCGGCGCTGGCCTGGCTGGCAACTCGATATGCGTTGTGGACGGGCGCAGCAGCGCCGCGATCGCGAGGCTGATTTCCGACGGTGCGCGTCCCTGCGCGTCGACGGTGTAGCTCAGCGCTTCGCCGAAGCGTTCATCGACAACGGCGCCGCCCGCAGGCCAGACGCCGTTGGCGCCGGTGGCCACACAGACGCTCGGCTGGCGCGGCGTGATCGAGTACATGATTCTCTCGACCGGGATTCCGGCGCCCGCCACCCACCAAATGGTTTCCCAACGTGCGGCGATCGAATCGTTCTCCTGGAAGATCCAGCGCTCGGTCGCAAGCTCCACGTTCGTGCAGTCTCGCAGCGAGAGCGTCAGGCACTGCTCCTCGCCATCGACCACCCAACGCAACTCCGCGACGCCTGGGGTGACCATTGCCCCGTTGGGCAACGACAGTTCGGACAGCTGCCCGAACAGCTTGGGAGCGCGCAGGTCGACGAGCGCGCCGAAGCCGTTGGCGAGTTCGAACCACGCATCCGTTGCGTCGGCGGCTTGAAGGAGAGTCTGGACTTGCCGGCGCACACGCATCCAGGTTGCAATGACGCCGGTCGTTCCGCTGGGGTCACCGTCAGGGGTGCGTCGCTGGATCGTGCTGGGACCGTCGCCCAAGTGTTGGATGCGAGCCCACTCGCGCGCGTTGGACCAGCACTCGACCCTCCAATCGGGCGATCCGTCCGGTGCTGTTTCCCACAGCGAGAGATGGAACTCCGGGCCGTCGAGCGCGACGTGTTCGCGCAGATGTTGCGTTTCGTCGGTCTCTGGCGCGTTCACCAGGCACACGGGATCTGTGCTGCTGAAGCGCACGCGCGTTCCGTCGGGCGCCACACCTTCCCCGGAGCACAGGCTCCGCACCTTCGCGAAGTGACGCTGCGCCAGTGCCCGCGCCTCAGCACTTGGCGCCGACCTAGTGATCACGGTGTCGATCGCCCAGTTGCCCTGTCTGGGCAACTCGAGCCGCGAGTCGATTTGTTTGGCGAACGCGGAGGCCTGATGCGCGAGGGTGGTGGGCGAGAGGCTCGCGACAACGAGCAGGGTACGAAGCATCACGTAGATCCTCGGCATGGGCCGTCCAGGTCCGTTCACACGGTCAACGCGGCTCCCCGAAGCTGCGGCGCCTCGGGAAGCCTGTCGCGTTGAGTCGCTGCTCAGCCACACTTTTTCACACGGACGGGAACAGTGCCCGGCGCGGGGATGAACTTGCAGCAGCGGCGAGTGAGCTTGCTCTCGACCTGAACGCTTCCCTCGACTTCGACCCCCTTCTTGATCAGGAAGAAGTTCGCTTCGCCGTCCACCGTCACGCTCATGCCTACCGTGACACTTCCCGCATCACGATCGACGGTGCCGGCGTAGACGTACTTGGCGGCCTGGATGACCTCGGTTCCGTTGAACTGGCACTGCCCCTCGCCTCTCTCGCAGTGAGCATCCAACACTCGCCCCTTCGTCGAACTTCCGCAGTTGGGGTTGGGCGGGGGCCCGAGGAGTTCGACGTACCAACCTGTGCAGTTCGTCTCGATGTCGCCGTTGTGCCCGGCGTCTTCCGCCGGAACACACTGTCTGTTCGCGAGCGGCGGGCTGATCTGCGGACCCTCCGCGGCGATCGGCAGGCCCGAGACTTCGGCGTCGAAGAGGATGGCGCCGTCGAGCACTTCGCAGATCTGAGTGTCGATCCAGGAACCGTCGTCCAGAGTCGCTCGAATTCGGAAAAGCCCCGCCGATTGGGCGCCCAGCTCGAGACTGTAAGTGCGCGTGAAGGCCGGAATCGACAAGGCCCACGAGGTTTCACTCGAACCAGCGAGACTCAATGCAGGGCGTCCTCGCACGCTCACTGTGCAAGTGCGCGCCACCTGCGTCGCGCCGTTGAAGATCAGATTCACCAAGACCCGATCTCCGACGTTGACCGTGCGATTCTCCACCACGGCGAAAAGCGACGGATACTGGGTGTTGAAGTGGAACTGGGCGGTCCAGCGGACTCCGTTCGGCTGCCCAGCGGCATCGAGCGCCAAGGCGCCGCGGTTGCCGAGCGCGAACTCGAGCGTCGTGCCACCCTTGGGGAGCGGAGGAAACACTGCATCCGCCGCAGTCTGCGCAATCGGGATGTCGAGCTCCGCGATGCCCTCTCCTGTCGCAGTGTCGAAGCTGCTGACGAGCAGGCCAACGTCGGACAGCCCGACCCATTCGTGTTCGCCGACCCACCCGCTGTGTGAGTTCTTCACGGACCACAGGGCCGACATGTCCGGCGCGACGTAGTGACCCGTAGTTGGATCGATGTCCGCGGTTGCGAATGCGAACTCGGCGCGGAAGCGGCCGGGCAACCCGAGCGCCAGCGTGCCCGACGGTGCGATCGGAACAACACCTCCGTCGCGACTGAAGTAGCTCGCGTTGGAGATGCCAAGGGACGCGTCACCGAGGCGCGCGGCGGCGGACGACGAAATTGCGACAAGCGCCACAGCAAGAACAGCGAGTATGCGTAGCTGCACGAGTGATCTCCTTTTGAATTGCGGGAAGGAAGGCGATCTGTCCGGCGCGCAGAAAGCCCTTGCGCTTCTCACGCCGTACTGTGTGAATCCCAGCACGATCTCGCAGAGCCGTCAATAGCTAATCGCGCGTTCTCGAAACTGGCACTCAACGAGGCTGACACTCAACGAAGCTGGGTGCACGCAGCGCAGTCTCAATCCTCATTACCCAAGTCGCTGAGTGTCGCCGCGGCCGCGAAGGTCGCGATCCGACGCGCGCACCCTCGCGCCGCGACCGCACTTGCACACAGCTTCTCGACCTCCACGGTCGGTCGCGCAGGCTACCGGGATGCGTCACGATCGATGCGGTTACCGCAACAGCGGTGGAGCGCGAACTCAGCGACGCCGCGCTTGAGCGCCTCAGCGCGGGAGTAGGCGCACGGTCAGCGGCACTGCCAGGTCGCCGTCGCGGACCGTGAGCGAAGCTTCGCCGCCGCTGAGCGCCTGCACGTTGCGCGGATAGCCGCCGAGCACCCAGTCGCCGGGCCACAGGCCGTCGAGGACGAAGGTTCCATCGGGCGCGAGCGGCACGCTGACGAATGCTCCCGGATAGTCGTGATCGCGCGGCCGAATCGTGATGCTCTCCTTGTCGAGCTCCGTCGGCGGCGCGTTCGTACTCGCGTCGAGAAGCAGGCCGCGTAGGCGCGTTCCTGGCAGGAGAAGATCGTGCTTGAGGCCGTCTTCGCCGAGTTCGACCAGCGCGAGCTCGACGGTGTCGCGGTAACGTGCAATGCGATCGGTGGTGACTCGGTACGTTCCAGGAGCGAGCGCGAACTCGAAGCGACCGCCGACGATCGCGACCGTCCGTAGCCAGCCGTTCTTCGTGTTCGTGAGATCGACGATCACGCCCGAAACCGGCTCGCCGCTGTGCGAGAGCAAGCTGCCGCGCCACACCGGGAGCGGCGTGGAGCGCCCGAAGTCGAGCTTCGCCTGCTCGCCGACTTCGAGTTCCACGTCGACGGCATCGTCGACCAGCACGGAGCGCGGGTCGGGCTCGCGGGCTACGCCAACTTTGAACTTCCCGGCGGGAAGGTGACGCACGACGTAGGCGCCGTGCTCGTCGGTGGTCGCATGCGCGCTGAACCAGCGCCCCATGGTGTTGCGGCTCAGGCTCTGGTCGACGACGACACGCGCGCCGACGCACGGAGCGCCGTGCTCGTCAAAGACACGTCCGGCGATGCTCGCCGAGCCGAGCACGATGACGACCGTTGCGCTGTGGCGTCCACCGAGCAGTGCGTTGAACACGTGCTGGCGCACGATGCCGCTCCCATCGTCGATGGCGAGTGTGTAGACGAGCGCCTCGGGGAATTCGAACTCGAAGCGACCGTCCGATCCGATGGGAGTGGAGCGAGGCGCGCCATCGGGCGTCGGAACCGGGTTGAGCACGCCGCCCCACGGTTGGCGCGGATCGTTCGGCGCGATTCGGTTTCCGGGCGCGAGCCACGCTGTGCCGGTTTGGAGGGGTTCGCGGCCGCGGATCACGAGTCCACGGAGCTTCAAGCCCTCGAACAGTCCGTCGCGCGCTTCGAGTTCTTCGGCTTCGTCCTCGCTGAGTTCCGGCAGCGGAGCCGCAACGGCGGGCGGCTGCTCTTCCTGCAGCGGCGCCTGCACTTCATCTCGCGCTGGTTCACTGATCTCCGGGCTACGCGCAACTTCGGCCGCCGGCGTCTGGGCGCTCGCCGTGCGCGCTTCGGGCGCGCCGCTGCCGTGCGTCGCGTCGTGCGCAGGCCACGCCCACCACAACGCGCCGAGCGCCAACGCGACTGTGAGCAGCGTGAGTTTGCTTCCTGTCGCCACGAGCATCCCTCCGGTTGCCAAGGTTGTTGTCGCCGCGGGCGCGCCGCCGTGGGCTGCGCCGAGCGCCGCGAGCGCGGACATCCACTTCGTTCCCTCGCGCCGTTCGAGCCGTTCGCGCAGCAGCGCGTGTCCGCGTGCGAGGCGCGTGCGAACCGTCGACGCGGGGACTCCGATGCGCCGCGCGATCTGTTCGGGCGTGCGCTCCTCGAACCAACGCTCGATCAACGTCGAGCGGTACGGTTCGGCGAGCGCCAGCACCTCTTCGACCAGTCGCCGCTGCAATTCGGCGCGCGCCACCATGTCGAGCGTCGAAGGCTGCGCTTCCGCACGAGCGACACGCTGCTCCCGTGTTCGCCGCGCTCCCTCCGAGCGCGCACGGTCGACCGACAGGCGTTCGAGCACGCGGCGGAACCACGCCAGCGGCGCCGCCTCGCCACCCGGTCGCTGGAGCGCTGCGAGCAGCGCCTCCTGCGAGAGGTCGTCCTGCGCCGCTGCGTCCGAGCTCAGCCCGCGAGCGAGCGCCCGCACGCGGGGGGCCCGCGCGAGCAGGGCGTCCAGATCGCGATCGGGTTGGGAGCGCTCGTGCATCGTGCGAGTTGGGACGGAGGCCCGCGCCCCGGCGTCCCAGAATTCTCGCGATTGTGCGCGCGGCGTCGACTCCCGCTCCGGGCAGTCCTCGCTGCCGCGCTCGCACCCCGTGTGCGACGGGCTACAGCGGATCGAGCGTCATCACGAGCCGCGGCGTCTGCGCGGACGCGCTCGCCGAGCGGTGGATCGCGCCTCGACCGGCGTTGTCGGGCCATGTCTCGCCCTTGAGCAGCACGATGTCGCCGGTCCGGGCCGCGAGCACGCCGTCGTTTGGCTCGCACGTTGTCTGGGGCCGCGCGTGATCGCGGTGCCACGCGTGTCCGAGCCACGTGCGGTCGAAGCGCTCGCTCGGAACGAACTCGGTTCCAGGCCCGTGGTACGTGCACACCAGCCGCAGCGCGACCCGGTCGACGTGCAAGCGTGGGCACATCGCCGCTTCCAGGCGCGCGACCCGCACGCCGAGGCGTTCGTTGCCGGTCAGCTCCTAAAGCGCCTCTACCCAGAACTGCACGTCCGCCGCGAGTGCAGGGCTGCCGCGCAACTCCGCGGCGAGCGTCTGCTCCGGCGCCGCGCCGTTCGTCACGCTGAACAGTCGCTGGAAGCCCGCCTGTGCGACGGCTCGCTCGCACTCGAGCGCGAGCGGCGTGCTGCGAGCGCGCCCCAACACCACGATGTTGACCTGCGGCTCGAAAATCGCCGCTAGCCCGAGCACTTCGTCGACGAAGCGCACGCTCGAAGTTCTCTCGATCCATTGCTTCGCGGGAGCAGCTGCGCTCATGGTTGCGGTGTCTTGCGGCTGTGTCGGTCGGGACGTTGCGGGTCGTCAACTCGAAACTGGCGCTGTCGAAGCGGCTACGCGTCGTGCACAGGTGCGGTGTTCGTTCACCTCACGACGACTTGTCTGCGGGCGCCAACTGCCCGTGGACGCGAGCTCTCCGTTTTCGTCTCTCAGGCGCGTTGCCAGTGAGCTTCGAAGTGGTCGGGAGCGTTCGCGAGCGCAGCGCCGAGCGCGACGTTGTACGAACGGGCCTTCGTGTCGAAGTAGGTGAACGCGTCGTAGAGCACGGCTCCGTCGCGGCCAGCCTCGAGCTCGTGCAGGTTGCGCGCGCTGCGCGAAAGCGTCGAGACGTCGCCGGGGCGCAGCGTCACCTCGGCGAGCTTGAGCACCTCGAAGCTCTCGTCCTTCTCGAGCGCGCGTGCGGCGGCGATGTCGCCGACGATGTCGTAGTTGCCGCAGCGCACCGATCCGCGCGCGCAGCTGAGTACGCCGTTGTAATCGCGGTGGTCATGCAGCTCGAGCCGCGCTCCGGCCGCGAGACGCATCTCGAAGACCGCGATGGGAGGGAAGCGACAGCGCGAGGTCATGTCCCAGTTGCCCGCAGCGATGTCGTCGACGCCGACCTTGGGCGGCGCCAAGCGCGCGAGCGAGCGCGCGACGTGGGCGAGGTAACGTTCCTCGTCGGGTGCGGCGCTCGCGATGAGCTCTCTCGCGCGCGGGCGCAGCGCGTGGACGAAGTCCTCGAGCGCATGTTCGTCGTTGTCGAGTTGGACAAGTCGCGCGGGCGCGCTCTGACACGCCCCGAGCAGCGCGGCGCCTGCTGCAAGCGCGCCGAACACGAACGTTCGTCGGACCACGACCACGCCGGGCGCCACCTCGCAATGCGGCGAGATGCGTGAGGCGCGCTCCAGCTCCTCGAACGAATCGAACCAACTCATGCTGCAACTCCTTGCGGGTCAGAGCCGCTTCTCGATGTGCTCGGCGTGCTTGCGGCAGAAGCGGCAGTACTTCTTCTTGGAGAGCTTGTAGCCAGCCTTCGCGCGCTTGTGGGTCGTGTGGCGGCTGCGACCGGGAGTGGGACAACCCGTGCAGACGAGGAAGCAGTAGCGCTCCTTGGTCCTCATGCCCTCACCTTCGCGCGCGACTTGCGCTTCTTGGGCAGCAGCCCGGCCTCGCGCAAGACCGAGTATGCGCCGCGCGCGTCGATGTGCTTGAGCCCGCGCGTCGACACGCGCACGCGGACGAACTGCTTGAGCTCAGGCGCCCACACACGTTTGGGCTGGATGTTCGCCTTGAACTTGCGCTTGGTGTGGCCGGTGATGCGCAGGCCGATGCCGCCCGACTTCTTCGAGAGGCCGCGGCGCGCGATCTGGGCGCCGGAGCGGGTCTGGCGACCGGTGATGGGGCAGGTACGTGCCATCGGAGTCTCCTGGGAGCGTGGTGGTAGTTGCGATGGACTCAGTTGTTGCGCTGCGCACTCGAGTCGTGGTGCTCGTCTTCACCGTCGCCCTCGGGCAGGACCCAGGGATCGAACGGATCGGCGAACTCGCGCCATGCCGCCTCGCCGAGCGCGAGTTCTTCGTCGCTGAGCAGGCACAACTCAAGCGCTTGCTCGACGCCCGCGCGGTCCAGGTCGATGCCGATGAACACCAACTCCTGCTGGCGATCGCCCCAGCGCTCGTGCCAGCGCGCGCGGATGTCCCCGACGGCCTGGTCGTCGTCGGGCCAGTCGTCGCGCGGAATCGCGGCGTACCAGCGACCCATGGGCTCGATCTGCGCGGTCGAACCCGCTTGCGACCACGTGGCCATCACGTCGGGCCGCGAGGCGATCCAGATGAAGCCCTTGGAGCGCAAGATGTCGCCGAAACCCGAGGAAAACAGGTAGTGCAGGCGCTCGGGGTGGAAGGGCGTGCGCGCGCGCCACACGAGGCTCGAGATGCCGTACTCCTCGGTTTCGGGCGTGTGTTCGCCCATGAGTTCCTGGATCCAACCGGCGCTGCGCTGCGCCCGGTCGAGGTCGAACAGGCCCGTGCCGAGCACGCTGTCCAGCGGCACGCGCGAGCGCTCGGAGCGCAGGAGCTTGGCCAGCGGATTGAGTTTGCGCAGTGCGGCCTCGACGCGCGCGGCTTCTTGCTGGCTCACCAGGTCGGCCTTGTTGAGCACGAGCACGTCCGCGAACTCGACCTGATCGATCAGCAAGTCCGCGATCGAGCGCTCGTCGTCCTCGCCGGCCGCGATGCCGCGCTCCTTCAGCGTCTCGATGACGCGCAGGTCGTCGAGGAAACGCTTGGCGTCGACGACGGTGACGAGCGTGTCGAGCTTGGCGATGTCGTTAAGCGTCACGCCGTTTTCGTCGGTGAACGTGAAGGTCTGCGCGACCGGCATGGGTTCGCTGATGCCTGTCGACTCGATCAGGATTGCGTCGAAGCGGCCCTCGTGCGCGAGGCGTGAGACCTCCTTCAACAGGTCGTCGCGCAGCGTGCAGCAGATGCAGCCGTTGTGCATCTCGACCATCTTTTCTTCGGTGCGCGAGAGCGCGGCGTCGCCGCTGCCCACGATCTTGGCGTCGACGTTGACCTCGCTCATGTCGTTGACGATCACAGCCACGCGGCGGCCTTCGCGGTTGCGCAGCACGTGGTTGAGCAGCGTGGTCTTGCCGGCGCCGAGGAAACCTGACAGCACGGTGACGGGGATGGGTCGAGTTCGCATGGAGGGAGCTACACGCGGCTCAGATGGAGATTCGAGACGGAGTTGGCCTTCACTTCGGTGCAGCGCGTCGTGCGCACGGCCGTCGGTCGACAGTTCGCGCAGCACTCCGCGGTCGGTACGAGTTCTAGCTGCGGCGCCGGAGTGCGGTTGTGCGCGAGCAAGAAAGGGGCTTCGGTCCCGCACGGCATCGCCGGCGGCGGGCAGCGCGTGGGCCTCTTGCGTTGCTCGAGCAATTGGCGGGCGGCGCGCCGCCCGAACGGGGCGCACCGAGCGCGGAGACACGCCGCGTGGGCTTCATGCGGCGCTCCTCCCGAGCACGAGTCGTTCGGCCGCGAGGCGTGCGCCGCCGATGTTGCGCGCCGTCGGGCCGAGTTCGAGTTCGGCGAGTTGCCCGGTGACGTACAGACCGGGCGCCCATTCGAGCGTCGGCGCCAGCACGGGGTAGCCGCACGGAGCGCGCTCGAGCCCGAGTTCGTCGGCGAGCGCGTCGATCCAGCCGTCGCCCGGCCGCACGCGCGCGAAACCGGTCGCGAGCACGATGCGCTCGAAGACGTGCTCGCGCGCAGTTCCGACTCCGCGAACGTGCGCGTGGCCGTGCTCGTCGAGCTCGATGCGCGGTTCGTCGCCGAGCTCGTGGACCAAACGTCCGTGGCGCAGCGCGAGCGCGACGGCGTGCTGCAGCCGTTCGGGGAGCGTGCCCGGCTGGCGCGCCGCGTCGATCGTGGCGCGGCGCTGGACCGGCGCACGCTCGCGTTCGAAAGTGCGCAGGAACTTCGGGCCGAGCCAGCCGGGTTCGGAGTCGTACTCCGCGCCGCGCAGCGCGGTGCGGGTGAGCCAAGTGGTCGAGCGCGCACGGCGTGCTGAGTGGAGCGCTGCGTGCGCCGCGGTACAGCCGCTGCCGACGACGAGCACGCGCTCGTGCGTGGCGAGCCCCGCGAGCGGAGCGTCCTCGTCGAACAGGTGTGCGATCGGCGCGCCGCGCTCGCGCGCCGCACGCGCCCACGCAGGCCAGTTGAGCTCGCGCGGCGGGCCGACGGCGAGCACCACGCGCCGGGCGCGCAGCTCGCCGTGGGTCGTGTCGGCGCGGTAGCCGCCGTCGCACGCGCGCAAGTGGCGCAGCTCGCCCGGCGTACGCAGCGCTTCGAGGCCGGCGCGTTCGATCACTGCGCGTGCGTGGGCCTCGAACAGACACAAGGAAGGGTGCTGGTAGCGGCCCCAGAGCTCGGCCGTGGGCGGCGCTGCTTCCGAGCGGGCGTAGCGCAACAGCGAGAACGGATCGACGTCGATGTGGTGGACGCCGGGGCTGCGCAGGAAGTCCATGGCGCAGTTGCGCGCGCGCTGGCGCCAGGCTTCGAGCGGACCGGCGCGCGGATCGAGCACACGGACGCGCTCGGGCGCGGCGCCCAGCGCGTGCACGACGACGTTCGACAGGTACGAGCCCTGGACGCCGCCTCCGACGATCAGCCACTCGAGCATCGGCGAGCTGGTGGCCGCTCGGGTTGTTCGAGTTCCCGCACTGCGGCGGCGCCGGCGGAGAAAGTGGGGAGTGCGCGCGGACGGAAGGCGCGCACAGGCGTCTCGGTCCCGAGTTCGGGCCGGTTTGCCGCTGACGACGCGGGCGAGCTTGGGAGCGCGCGGGTCGATGCGCTTTGCTGCACCGCTGAACTCGCGCGTGCGCCGTCGTTGGCGGTGCTTGGCCGCGAAAAAAAACAAGTCGCGGCGACCTTGGGGCGCCCTCGTGAGTCAGTAGGCGCCGCCGGTTTGTTGGGCGGCCTGACACCCGGCGCGAGGGGCCCGGACGCGTCGCTTCGGCGCGTGTTCGACGTTCCGCGAGCCGTTAGATCCAGCCTCGTCGTCAACCAGGAGCCACTCGCCATGCAAGCGTACGTTTCGATGTGCTCGGTCTCAGCCGCCACGTGCAAGCTCAGCGCGCTGCGCGACCGCCGTTGGGCAGCGCGTGTTACCCCGAGCACGCCGGGCGCTGCCGCCCCCGGCGGTCTGACTGGGCGCGCGCGCGGTTGGTGTTCGGCCGTGCCCGGACGCCTGGCCCGCGCCGCCGCGGGCGTCACGCTGCTCGCGGCCGCGATGCTTGCGGGCGCTGGGCCGAGTTTCTCCGCCTCCGCGGAAACGTCCTCGCACCGAGGTCACGCGCCTGCGGCGCAGATGCATGCCGCCCTGTCGACGGGCGCGGCCGGTGGCGCACTGCGCTGGGCAGGCAGCGCGAGCACGAGCGCGAGCGCGAGCGCGAGCAGTGCAGCGAATGGCAACCACGCGGCGACGAGCGCGTGCTTGAGCCGCTGCTTCGACAACTTCGTGCGCGACATGCGGCGTTGCCGCGAGCGCTGCATGGAGTGCGTCGAGTTCATCGACGGACTGTGCCTCGTGCGCAACTTGAACCACGCCTGCTACGCGGACTGCCTTGACCAGGCCCGAACCCGTCATCGCGCCTGCGCGGCGACGTGCTAGACGGCGGTGCAGTGCTGTGGCGCGGCGCAGTGCTGTGCCGCGGTGCAGTGCTTGGCTGCGGCGCAGTGCCGTGCCTCGCGGCGCTGCGCTGCAGCGATGTGCTTGCCACGACGTCGTGCGGCAGCGTCTCGCGGATCGCTCTCGCGTTGTTGTCTCGCCGTGTGGCCTCCGCGCGCGGTGCGGCCCTCTCCCTGCGCGCGTCTGTCTCTTCCCATCGGATGGACCATCGATCATGAACTCTCCGACTCGAGCGCTCCCTACTTCATCCCGTCGCCGTGCTCTCGCCGTTGGGCTGGCGCTGCTGGTCGTGGTCGCCGCGACCGGACTGCTGCTCTGGCCGCGCGGCGCGGACGGCCAAGCGCAAGCGGCTGCCCCGACGCCGTCCGGCCCACCGCCGAGTGGCGCCACGTCTTCGAGCGAGGTCGAGCCGAGCTCCGCCACGTCAGCCGCGGCGCGCCGCGAACTGCTCGCGAAGGAACCGGTTGCTTCGCACCCTGCGCAGGCGCCGAAGGTCGAGCACGAGCGCGCCCATCCCGCGTGGGACTTGGTCGCCGAACTCGAGCGCTTCGCGCAGGATGCCGGGACGTTCCATGCGCGAGCGCTGCCGTTGGTGGAGCGCCTGGACGCCGCGTGCCGCACCCAGCCGCTGTGGTCGGGCGCCGTGGCCCGCGCAGAGGGTGAGCCGCGCGCCGCTGCACTCGCCGACTCATCCTCCGCACAAGACGGTTCGGACTCGTCGGGCTCGCTGGAGGACGCGACTCCCGGGGGCCCGGCGCAACCCGCGACGACTCCAGGCCAAGCGCGCATCGTGGAGGAACTGTTCACGCGGGTGGTGCTCGCAGGGGAACGCGCGGCGCTCGTGCGCGGGGCCGTGCTTCTCGCGCTCGCCGAGCAACTCGACGAGCGCCGGTTCTGGAGTGTGTTCGACGACTGGTTCGCTGTCGGCGCTCGCACCCACGACGAGTTGCTGCGCTGCGCCGCCTTCGCGGCTTCGCGCCGCGGCGCGCTGACGCCCTGTCGCCAGGCGTTGTCTCTGGCGCAACTCGCGGGTCTTCCGACGAGCGGCGCGAGCGCGCTGCCGAGCTACTTCGCGTTGCGCCTGGACCGGGTCGTGCCCACGGCCGCCGGCGTGACGTTGCGCCGCTGGCTCGACAGCGACGATCCGCGGCGGGTGGGTTTCGGCGCGAGGGCTGGCGCGGACTCCACTGCCGCAACACGGAGCGCCGCAGCCGTGGAGCAGTCCGCGAGCTTGGAGCACTTCGTGACCGTCGAACTCGTGTACTGCGTGTGGGCCCTTCAGTGCGTCACAGACCTGGAGGTCGAACGCTCGCTGCTGCGTACGGCGCGCATGGAATCCGGCGGCGGCGAGCCGTTGGAGCGCATGTGCGTGCGGGCGTCGAACTTCGTCGTGCACTCGCTCGCGGGCTGCAACTCGCGCCTGCTCGAGGCGGCGAGCGCCGCGCGCACGTCGCAGGACCCGATTCTGAGCGCTCTCGCGCAGATGATGCAGGACGCGGCCGTCGGAGGTCTCAGCCTCGACATGCTCGAGCGCATCGAGCGGCTGCGCTACTCCCGCGAGGGCGCCGACACCGTCGAGCTGATGTTGCTGCTCATCGACTTGGGCGAACCGCTCGGCGCCGTGCCGCTCGACGCGCTCGCGCAGCGCGCGCAGTTCACGGACTACCTCACCAGCATTGCAGCCGACCGCAACGTCGACTCGACCGTGGCCGCAGGTGCGCTCTCCGCGCTCCAGAAGGGCGGGACGTGGCCCGAGCTGCGCGACGCCACCGCGGTGGTCCTGCGCACGGACTTGGACGTGCTCAGCTACGTGCTCGCGGCCGGCGCAATCCGCGAGCGTGTCGCGTTGCAACCTGCGCTGCGCTCGGAGGTCGTCGCGCATCTGCGTGCGCTCGAGGCGCAGGGCCTGACCGCCGCGGCGGCGAGCGCGGTCTCGGAGCTGCTTGCGGAACTGGCGCAGTGAGCGCCCTTCCCGTGCGCGGGCGAAGTGTCGTCCGCAGGCGAAAGGTCTGACGGCTCAGCTGTCCCGGCGTGCGTTCCCCTCGCGCGCGCAGGCGTGGGAGTTGTCGAGGCCGCAACGAAGTGCGCTCGGTCGGTCGTGGTTCCGTTGGCGCTTGCCTGCGGCGAGCGGCCGGGCGTTTCGAGAGTCGAACGATCGAGAACGAGGGGAAACGAACATGGGAACGCGTTGGATGCTCGCGTCGTTGGGGGTCGTGTCCGTGTGCGCGGCGCTGTGGGCCAGCCCGCAGTCCACTCCGCCGACTCCGCCGCCTCAGCCCGCGGCGAGTCCGTGCGTGAAGGCCTGCTGGGACGACTACCAGTCGCGTCTGTTGCAGTGCAAGTCGGCTTGCTGGGTGTGCACGTTCGAGGTGCTCGGCATCTGCGTCGCCGGGCGCCACGAGCGCGAGTGCCTCACGCACTGCCGAAGCGCGGCGCAGCAGGTGTTCGACGAATGCGCGGCCGCCTGCACTCGCAACTAGCTCGCGAGGAACTGCGCGCCATGCGCAGTGTGGCGTGAGCGGGCGCTGACGGACTCGCGAACGCGGTTCGCTCCAAAGCGGACTTCGAGGTGGCCGAGGCGCGCGGCGCGCTGGATACTCCTGCACACCGCCGCCCGGTCGCCCTGCGCTGCAGAGTGCGCCCGTCGGACGACCTCGCTCTCCACGCCGCTTCGCGCATGCCCCCGATCCTGCAAGTCCGACAGCTCTACAAGTTCTTCGACAAGCGCCAGGGCGCGGCGCCCGTGCTGCGCGACGTGAACTTCTCGGTCGAACCGGGCGAGTTCGTGTGCATCATGGGCCCGAGCGGCTCGGGCAAGTCCACCTTGCTCCACATGCTCTCGGGCCTCGACGCGCCGACGGCGGGCTCGATCGAACTGGCGGGCCGCAATCTGGGCGAGATGAGCGACGGCGACCGGACGCTGCTGCGCCGCGCGCAAATCGGTTACGTGTTCCAGTTCTTCAACCTGATGCCGAACCTGAACCTGCTCGAGAACGTCGGGCTGCCGCTCGCGATCCAGGGGCGGCATCCAGGCGATCACACGGCGACGATTCGCGGACTGCTCTCGCGCCTGGGACTCGAGGGCAAGGAACACCAGTTCCCGCACCAGCTCTCCGGCGGCGAAATGCAGCGCACTTCGATCGCGCGCGCACTGGCCGGCGGTCAACCGCTGCTGCTATGCGACGAACCGACGGGAAACCTGTCCCAGAAGGCCGGCGCGGAGGTCATGGCCTTCTTGCGCCAGATTTGCGACCAGGACCACAAGACTGTTGTGCTCGTCACGCACAACCCGCGCGACGCGACATTTGCCGACCGGGTGCTGTTCCTCGTCGACGGCGCCCTCGACCAGGAACACGCGCTTCACGGCCCCAAACTCGCTGTCGAGCGCATCCACGAACAACTCGCAGCGCTCCACATCTGAAGGCTTCACATCTGAAGCTTGTCTGCTTCCGCCGCATGAACGCTCCGTATGGATCCGAGGCAACCTTTGCCGCCTATACTCGGGGCCCGAGGTCGGCGCTCAGCCGCCTCTGACTCGAACGCAACGCCTTTCGTTTCCAAGGAGGAACTCATGAAGGCCTGGATCCTTTCCGCCGCCGTCGTCGGCGCTCTCTCGATCGTTCCGCTCGTCGCACAAGACAGCACCAAGCCCGCCCAAGACAAGCCGGCGGACACCGCGCAGGCGGAGAAGAAGCCCTACAAGGTCGGCGACGTCGTCGACGAGACCATCAAGCTCACGGACATCGACGGCAAGTCGGTGACGATGAAGGAACTGCGTGGCAAGGTCGTGTTCATCCACTTCTGGTCGAAGAATTGCCCCTACGAAGTGGTCGCCGACCCGAAGGTGGCGAAGCTCGAGAAGGAGTGGAAGGACAAGAACGTCGTGACGCTCGCCATCAACTCGAACTCGACGGAGATCGGCACGACCCCGCCGTCCGACAACGCCTTCTACGATCCGATCCGCAAGCACCTCAAGGAGAAGGAGATCGCGATGCGCGTGTTCGCCGACCACGGCAACAAGGTCGCCGACATGTTCAACGCGCAGTCGACGCCGCACTGCTTCGTGATCGACCCCAAGGGCAAGCTGGTCTACGCCGGCGGCCTCGATGACGATCCCAAGGGCGAGAAGGGCGACGCGACGGCGCAGTACGTGCGCGACGCGGTCGAAGCGACGCTCGCGGGCAAGGAAGTCAAGGTCGCGACGAGCAAGCACTACGGCTGCTCGATCAAGCGCGTCAAGGTCGGCGCCTGATCCGATGAGCTTCTCGCGCGCCGCTGCTGCAAACGTGCTCTTGGCCGTGCTCGTCGCCGCATCCCCGGGGTGCGGCGATGACTCGCCCAAGAGCGGCGCGGCGCCTTCTGCGGACTCGTCCAAGTTGCGCGTCGAGCGCGTGGACCTGAGTCAACTCGACAGCGCGCTCGCGAGCTATCGCGGGCGCGCCGTCGTCGTCAATTTCTGGGCCATGTGGTGCGAGCCGTGCGTCGAGGAACTCCCCGACCTGTTCGCCGCCGAGCGCGAAGCGCGCCGCGACGACCTCGCCCTGCTGCTGGTCAGCTATGACCTGCAGATTCCCAAGGCCAACGCGGCGACGATCCTGCCGCGCGTCGAGTCCTTCGCGCAGCGCCACGGGTTCGAACACCCGGTGCTGGTGTACGAAGGCGAACTCGACCCGCTCAACGAACGCTTCAACTTGCCCGGGCACATCCCCGTGACGCTGGCCTTCGACCGGCAGGGCAAGATCGTGGACCGCAGTGACGGTCCCGCGGACAAGGCGCGTTTCGCTGCCCTGTTCCGCGCTGCACTCGGCAGCTGAAGCATCGTCGTCGGAAGGCAACTTCGTACGCATGGGACTGGCCGCAACCATTGCGCGCCGCAGCCTCCTCCAGAGGCCCGGCCGCACGCTGTTTTCGATCCTGGGCATCGCCGTCGGCATCGCGACGGTGGTCGGGATCTTCACGCTCGACCACAACACGCTGCGCGTGCGCTCGCACTCCGACGATCCGGACTGGCGCGCGGAGATCGAGGTCAGCCCCAGCAAGGGCGTCAAGAATCCGCGCGCGGAGCTGAGCGCCGTCGCCGGCGTCGTCGGCGTCAGCGCAGCCTTCCAGTCGCAGGCGTCCCTGTGGGCCGGCGAGACGGTGGGCGGCAAACCGACGCGCGTCGTGTTGCTCGCGATGGACGCCGAGAATTCGCGCGAGCTGGGCGGCTACTACGTCGCACGAGGCCGCGACCTCGCTCCGGGCGCCGCTGCGAACGAGGTGCTCGTCGGGGAGAAGCTGGCCGACGAACTGGGCCTCGAGCTGGGCCAGAAGCTGCTGCTTGCGCCGCCGCGGCGTGCGCCGGCGCGCGACTGCGTCGACGGCGAGTGGCAGGTGCGCGAGCGCGAAGTGAGCGCACGCTCCACACCGACCGCGTTCGAGGTCGTCGGTGTGCTCGGCCGCGAAGGCGTTGGGCGCAAGGGCGGCGGTGAAGTGGCGCTGATCGACTTCCGCACCGCGGCTCAGATCTTCGCCAGCGAGCACTTCGACCCGCGCTACTGGATCAAGCGCGATCCAACGATCAACCTCGAAACGCTGCAGGCGAACCTCGGCGAGGCGTGGAGCTACGACCTGCAGAAGAGCGTGATCATCGGCCAAGCCGCCGACGAGCGCGCGTTCCGCAACGGCGTGCGCTTCGCCGGCTTGATGGCCCTGGTGCTGGGCCTGTTCGTGATCTTCCACGCGCTGTCGATGTCGCTCGTCGAGCGTGTGCGCGAGGTCGGAATCCTGCACGCCCTGGGCACGAGCCGCGCGCAGGTCGCGCGTGTGTTCTTCGCCGAAGCGCTGATTGTCGCCGGCGCCGGCGGCTTGCTCGGATTGCTGGGCGGCGTCGCCCTGGCTTGGCGCCTGCTGGCTTGGAACATCACCACCGTCGGCATCGGCGGCGTGCACCGCAACGTGCTCAACCTGGTGTTCGAAGTGCCCTGGCCGGTCGTCGGACCGCTCGTCGGCGCCGGAGTCGCCATCGCGCTCGTCGGCTCGATCTACCCGCTCGCCAAGGCGCACGGCGCCAACGCCGTCGCGGCCCTGCGCGGCGACGACGCCGTCGGCGCGGCGCGCAAGCCCGGCCGCGGCTTCCAGTTGCTCGCGGCCGCCTTGCTGGCGCTCGTCATCCCCGGCGTCTACTTCGGCGTCGTGCCGGTGATCGGCGAACAGCAAGGCGAACTCGTCGGCGTGCTGCTGCTCGGCATGGCGGTGCTCGCACTGCTCGTCGCCGCACCGCTCGTCGCGCCGAGCGTGATCGCCTGGGTGTGCAGTCTCGTGACGCGGCCCTTCGAGCGCGCCTGGCCGTTGGCGGGGCAACTCGCGGCGCGCGCCATCCGCCAGGGCCCGGCGCGGGTCGCCGGCGGCGTCGCCGGCCTCGCGCTCGTGACCGCGGGTTTCGTCGGGCTGCACGGTATGACCGGCGCGCTCGAGGCCGAAATCGACATCTGGAGCGAGGAGGCCTACCGCGACAAGGTCTTCGTGCGCCAGATCGAGCCGCTCCCGTTCGAGGAGCTCAAGGCCAAGTTCTCCGACTACCCGCAGGTGCTCGGCATCGAGCCCAACGAAGCGCGCACCTACTCGCCGTTCTTGCTGGTGGGGGTGAAGGAGCAGGAACTCGCGTCGTACGGGCCGTGCAAGGAGGATCCGTCGCTGCTGGCCAAGCTGCGCGACCACAAGGGCGTGATCCTCTCGCGCCGCGTGGCCAAGCACCGCGGCTACGGCGTCGGAGATGCGGTCCACGTCGACCTGCCCGGCGGCAAGGTCGAGAGCTTCCCCGTGGTCGCCATCAGCGACGCCTACGGCTACTTCCACAAGCCCGACGAGCGTTTGTACGGCGTCGTCAGCGACCGCTGGATGCGCGAGTTGCACTGCATCGATACCGAGGTCGTCAGCACCTTCTCGGTGCGCTTCCCCGACGGCTTCGATCAGGACGAGGCCGAGACAATCGTCCGCACGGCGCTCGCCGTCGCGCCGCAGTCGGGGCAAGGCGTGGTCGAGACCGGCGACTACATCTACGGCTGGATGTCGACGGACATCACACGCGACTTCGTGCTGTTCGACATCATCATCCTGCTGACGGTGATGCTGGCGGGGCTGGGCGTCCTGAACGGTCAACTGCTCTCGGCGCTCGAGCGCGCCAAGGAACTGGGCGTGCTCAAGGCGCTCGGCGCCTCGCGCGGGCAGATCGCTGGCCACGTGGTGCTCGAGAGCCTGGTCGTGGGCGCGATCGGCGGCGGACTGGGCGCGGGCCTGGGCGCGCTGCTGACGCCGGTCATCGTCCGCGCCCTGCGGGTGATTTCCGGCCTTCCGCTGCCGGACAGCGGGCCGGGCTGGTGGGCGCTGGCGGGCTGGGCCGGGGCCATGCTGGTCGCGGTGCTGGCCGGGCTGTACCCGATCTGGCGCATGAACCGCGGGAATGCGGTCGCCGCGGTCCGCACCGGTTAAGCCACGCACGCCGGCGCCCGAGTTCGCGAAAACGCTCCGCGGGGAACCTCTTTACGCCTCCGCCGCACGCCGCTATAGTCCCCGCCCTCCAAGCGCGGGGACGTAGCTCAATCGGTTAGAGTACCGGCCTGTCACGCCGGTGGTTGCGGGTTCGAGTCCCGTCGTCCTCGCCACCTCTGCACACTGCGGAGGCGGCACTCCCCGCGCTGGCGCCTGCGGTGCGCAGGCCTTCGACTTGCGCCTGCGGCGCGTGCGGCTCGCTCACGTCGGCTGCGTGGACGCTCGGGGCGCTGCGACGTTCGACTCTCGAATCAGTTGGCGCATGGAGCCAGTTGGCGATCGAACCAGGGCGATCGCGCCGGATGGCGATCGAAATAGGGCGATCGCGCCGGTTGGCGATCGAACCTGGGCGACCGCGTCGGTTGGCGATCGAACCAGGGCGATCGCGTGGATCCCGAGGCACGCATCCGAACCGACGCGCGCCCGGTCCGCGCTCGGCATCGCGCGCCGCGCGTTCCTCCCCAAGCGGACAAGCGGAGATTCGTCCCGCGCCGCGGCCCCTCTAGGGCAAGCGGGGCGTGCACGGAGCGCTTCTGGCGGCGCGGGTGGGGCTGGGCGCAGCTCTGGTTTCGAGCACCGCTGCCCATGCGCGTCGGCGCGCGGGCGCCCGCTCTCGCGCCGTCGGAGCCGCGGTCGCTCTCGGCCGCACGACCTCCGACCGGTCCGCAGCGTGAGCCGGGCGCCGGACGTCGGTTTGCGGCGGCGCGCACGCAGCTGATGTCGCGGTTCCAGCTTGGCGGCGCGAGGTGCGGACCCAAACAAGTCGCGCTCGAACTCGGCTGCCGCGGCGCGTTTTCACCCGAAATGGAGGCGCTGTTGCGCACGCCGCGTGGGGGTGGCGCACCGGATTGCGGGCGCGCCGCGTTGACACCACGGCCGCGCTCGCCACACTTCGCCGCTCGTTCCTCGCGTCGAGCGCGCCAACACCCCAGCCTCCCACATGCACCGCGACCTGCCTCCGCCCGAGCTCATCGACAGCGACGCGGCGCTCGGCCGCGCGCTCGAGACGATCGCCGCGCACGGCGAGATCGCGGTCGACACCGAGGCGGACTCGTTCTTCAGCTACCGCGAGAAGGTCTGCCTCGTGCAGATCACCGCAGGCGAACACGACTGGGTCGTCGACCCGCTGGCGGGCGTGGACTTGACGCCGCTGGGGCGGATGTTCGCCGACCCGGGCAAGGTCAAGGTCTTCCACGACGGCGAGTACGACATCCTGATCCTCAAGCGCGACTGGCGCTTCGAGTTCAAGAACCTGTTCGACACGCGCATCGCCGAGGCGGCGCTGGGCGTCGAGAGCCCCGGACTGGCGGCCGTGCTGCGCGCACGCTTCGGCGTCGAACTCGACAAATCGATGCAGCGCTCGGACTGGAGCGCGCGCCCGCTGAGCGCCAAGCAGATCCAGTACGCGCGCTTCGACACGCACTTCCTGACCGCGCTGATGCACGAGCAGCGGCGCGAGCTCGCGGCGCGCGACCGCGCGATGATCGTCGAGGGCGAGTGCCTGCGGCTGGAGCGTCTGCAGGCCAGCGAGCCGGTCTTCTCCGCCGACGACTTCGTGAAGATCAAGGGCGCGCGCAACCTCGATTTCGCGGCGCAGCGGCGTCTGCGCGAGCTCTACGCGCTGCGCCACGAGCTCGCCAGCGCGGCGGACCTGCCCGCCTTCAAGGTGCTGGGCAACGACGTGCTGTACGCCATCGCCGAGCGCGACCCGCACACGTTGGCGGAGCTCGAGCGCGTGCCGGGTTTCTCGCCCAAGCAGTCGCGCCGCCTGGGCGAGCCGGTGTTGCGCGCGTTGGAGCATGCCTACGAACTCGGGCCGCTCGAGCGCACGCCGACTCCGCCGGCCCGCGACGGGACCGACACGCTCGACGAGCCCGAAGTCGAGCTGCACGAACGGCTCAAGGAGTGGCGCCGGCAACGCGGCGTCGAATTGGGCGTCGACTCCGCGCTCGTGCTCAACCGCCACGTCTTGTTGCGGCTCGCCAAGCGCCGCCCGTCCACGCTCGCCGAGTTGGGCGAGATCGAGGGCCTCATGCCCTGGCAACGCGAGCGTTACGGCGCGCACCTGATCGAGACGATCGCGCGCGCGTGGAACGAGATCCCCAAGGAAAGCGGCGTGCGCCGACGCCGCCGCGGTCCGCGGCGCTAGCGCGCAGCTCGCACCAGGAGCTTGGTGCGGCCGCGTCGTTCCGCGCTGCGTTGAGCCGGCCTCGTCCGTCAGCGGCCTGACGCCGCAACCTGGGGGATTCAGGCGCGACGCCTTGCACGGCGGCGAGCTTTTTCGAGCTAGCCAAGTGCCCGGCGAAAGCTCCGGGCGCCTCGCGCTGCTCGTCGGCGGTCGGCCGGTCGGCTCGCCACGGCGCACCCGCGCACGACGCGCCGTTCTGGTTCCGCCGCGGCAGTCCAGCGCCCGTCGGGGCGATCCCAGTCGGCCCGCGGCGCGCTTGCCACGTGCTCCGCAGCGGGAGTAGGCAGCCCAAGCGCTACGCCTGGATCCGCGCCGTGGAAAACACGACGGGCCCGGCCTGCGCCGAGCCCGTCGGATGGTCAAGTGGTGGAGGCTAAGGGAGTCGAACCCTCGACCTTCGCATTGCGAACGCGACGCTCTACCAACTGAGCTAAGCCCCCACGTTCCGCCCCCCTGGAGGGGCGAAGGGGCGGAGAGGATAGCCGCGCGGACGAGCTTTGCAAAGGGTCAGTTGAGACTCGCCGGCGAGCGGGTGCGAAAGGCCCTTCAGGCCGCGCCGGACGCCGCGGGCGCGCGCTCGACCAAGGTGCCGACGGCGAGGTCGTGCAGGCTCTGCTGCTTGCGTGTCATCAGGACCGTCGCGAGGTTGACCCCGAACAGCGCGTAGACCGCGAAGATGCCGCGGCGCAGCTCGAATTCGGGGCCGCCGTCCCAGGGCGGCGCCGGGAAGCACAACACCAGGTGGGCCAGGTCCCACGGCAGGAGCTTTCCGAAGGTGCGCCAGAGCGCGCGGCCCAGGCCGATGCGGGCGCCGTAGACGTCGCGGACGACGAGTCCGAGCGTGCGCTTGCCCACAGTTGCGCCGCTAGCCGAGGATTCGCACAGCGCGAAGTACGCGTACACCGGCGCCGACACGCTCAGCCACATGTAGGCGAACCATTGCGCGCCGCCTTCGAGGCGCTCGCTCGGAGGGCCCCATGTGAAGTACAGCGTCCACTGGACGAACTGCACGGCGACGCCGCAGATCAATACGTCGAGCGCGTAGGCGGCTGCGCGCCGCCAGAACGAGGTCGAGGAAGTTTGCGGCGCGGCGAGCGTCATGGAGGAAGGATCGAACGCAGCGCTGGAAGGGTCAAGCGGGGCCGGCTCGACAACGCGCTCTCCCGTGTTCATCTTGGCGCCCATGGCGCGATCGGTGCGTCGCAATACGGAGAGAAACGACACATGTGGCGATGGCTCGGGTTGTTGGCGGCGTTGTGGTTGACCGGTTGCACGACCAGCGGCGCGTACGCTGCGCCGGCGACCGAGGTTGATTTCGCGGGCTTTGACGTGCCGCTCGCTGCGCGCGCGGAATCCGGTCTGATGGACTCCGCCACGCCGGCCTCGAAGGCGTCCTACCGGAACGTTCCGAACAAGGACGCGGACGGAGCGCCGCCGTCCACGCCGGCCGCCGCCACGGCCGAGCGCCAAGTGATCTACTCGGCCGGACTCGAGATCGTCGTCGTCTCGCTGCGCGATGCGATCGACGCCGTGCTCGCGCAGGCGCGCCAAGCCGGCGGCTACATGCAGGCCCGCGACTCGAACTCCGTCACCGTGCGTGTGCCCGCTGCGCAGTTCGAGACGGTGCTCGCCGCCTGCGAGAAGCTCGGCGAGGTCACCGGCCGCAGCGTGGCGGCCGACGACGTCACCGAGCAGGTCGTCGAGCTCGAACTACGGTTGGACAACGCCCGGCGCACGCGCGACCGGCTCGTCGCGCACCTCGAGAAGAGCGAGAAGATCGAGGACACGCTCAAGATCGAAGCCGAACTCGCGCGGGTGACGCTCGAGATCGAACGCTTCGAGGGGCAGTTGCGGCTGCTGCGCTCGCGCATCGCGCTGAGCACGATCCAGGTGACGTTCAATTCGCGCGGGCCCCAGCGCAACGGACGTGAAGGCTTGGTGGTGCCCTTCGAGTGGATCGGACGGCTGGGCGACGGCCTGGTCGCGGGCGCGGTCGAGAGCTTGCCGCTCAAGCCGAACATCCTGACCAGCGGCCCGTCGTTCAAGGCGCCGCCGGAGTTCCTGCGCTACTACTCGAACGACGACCTGCTCGAGGCGATGGACGCCAGCGGAGTGCGCATCAAGATCCAGCGCCAGCCCAACTTCGACCAGGGGCCGCTCTCGTTCTGGAGCAAACTCGCGCGCCAGGCGCTAGTCGAAGGTCGCGCGCTCGCGGTGACGGACGAGCGCACGCTGGAGGGCGACCGGACGCTGCTGATCGGCTCCCGCGACGTGACCGGCGAGCGTTACGGCTACCTGCTCCTGATCGCGCGCACTCCCAAGCGCTTGTGGACGTTCGAAGCGTGGGGGCCTTCGGCGACGTTCGACGCGCAGCGCGCCGCGCTCGAGGCCAGCGCGCTCTCGCTCAAGCCCTGATCGTACGGCGCCAGAGCAATTTGTCTCACGGGTCCGGCGCGC
>JAEUHY010000063.1 GCA_016795325.1 Planctomycetota bacterium | reverse complement strand
CAGCGAGCGGTGCTGGCGCGGATCGACGGGATCGTCCGCGAGGATCTTGGTGAGCACCTGCGTGACGGTGTCGCCGTCGAAGGGCTTCACGAGTGCGAGCGTCTCGTACAGCGTCGCGCCGAGCGAGAACACGTCGCTGCGCCCGTCGAGCTCGACGCGCTGCGCCGCGGCCTGTTCAGGACTCATGTAGAACGGCGAGCCCCACATGTCGCCGGTGCGCGAGAGCTCGAGCTCGCCCTCGACGCGCGCCAGGCCGAAATCCGCGAGTTTCGGCGCGCCGCTGCGCTCGAGCAGGATGTTCGACGGCTTGATGTCGCGGTGCAGGATGCCGGCCTTGTGCGCGGCTTCGAGCGCGTCGGCGAGCAGCGCGAAGCGCTCGGCGGTGCGGCGCCAGTGCTCCGCGGGCGGGTGGGGGAGTTCGCGCAACTCGCGCAGCTCGTGCGCCAGCGTGCGGCCGCCTTCGACGAGCTCCTGCGCGATGAAGTGCACGCCCTGCGCTTCGCCGACCGCGTGCACACCGACGATCGCTTGGTGGCGCAGCCGCGCGCCGGCGAGCGCCTCGCGGCGGAAACGCTCGAGCGCCTGCGCGCTGGCGAAACGCTGGCCGATCAGCAGCTTGAGCGCGACGTCGCGCTGCAGCGAACGCTGGCGCGCTTTCCACACCTCGCCCATGCCGCCCGCGCCGATGCGCTCGACGAGCTCGAAATCGCCGACCAGCGCGCCGGGCCGCACGGCCTGCGGCTCCGGCGCCGCGTTGTCTTCGAGCAGCGCTTCGAGCAACTCGCGCAGGTCGGGATGTTGCGCAAGCAACTGCTCATCGCTCGAGGCGCCGCTCGCGCGGTGCTCGTGGAACACACGCAGCGCTTCGCCGAGCTGATCTCCCGAGCGCGACGACGAATTCACTGCGCGGCCTCGCTCGTCAGGGCCGTTCGGCGCTCGGCGCCCCGAGCACGCCCTCGTCGATTTGCCCGCGCTGCAGTTGTTGCACCTTCATTGCGAGCTTGGGCAGGGCGCGGTTGAAGCGCATGCGCGCCGCATCCGGCGCGATACCCATTTTCTCGCCGATTTCGTTGAACTCGAGGTTGTCCCACTGCCGCAGCACGATCAATTGCCGGTCTTCGGGATCGAGCAGCTCGAGCGCGAGCCGCACCCAGGCTTGCCACTGCTTGCGCTCGAGCGCGTCGTCCGGTCGCGTCACTTCGCGCGCGCCGGGGTCGAGGATCAGCACGCTGTCCTCGGGCAGCGGCGTCTCGCGCGCCGCCTGGCGTCGCCGCCGCGTGTAGAAGTCGTGCCGGTCGCGCAGCACGTTCTCTGCGATGCGTCCGAGCAGGAAGCGCAGTTGCGCTTCGCTGCTGCACTCGAAGCGCGGACCGTAGCGCAGGAACTCGAGCAGCGCGTCCTGCACGATGTCGGTCGTCTCTTCCTTCGCACGCAGCAGGCCGCCCAGGCGTTGGTGGATGTGCGTGCGAATCCAAGGCAGGTGCGCCTCGAGCAGCGCTTGCAGCGCCTTCGCATCGCCGCTGTTCCAGCGTTGCAGCAGAACGGTCGTCTCCGGAATGTTGGCGCCCATGCTCTCGCGTCTCCTTCTCGTTCGCGGTCCAACCGCACAGAGAGTATGTCCGCTGCTCCATGGAACGCCCATTCCCTTCGCGATCAAGAGTTCGAGGGACCTTGGAGCTGCTGGGCCGCGAGCTGGCGCAGTTCGGCCAGCGGGTCGTTCTGAGCCGAGTGGTTCAGCAGTTCCGCGGCGACGAGGTCGTAGCTCAGCTGCGTGCCCAAGTTTTCGATCAGGCTGCGGCGGATGTCGCTGCTCGGCTCGGTGCGGAGCATCTGGGCCACCGCCGTGCGCGCGGCGGGGGCGAAGCGTGCGACCAGGCCGCTCGCTGCGCTGGCGCGCACGCGGACGGAGTTGTCTTCGCGCGAGCGCTCCGCGGTGAGCTCGATCGCTTCGAGCGTCGCCACCAGGCGCAGCGCGTCCACGGCGCTGTCGCGCACGAGCTCGTCCTCGTCCGTCAGGTACGGCCGCACGAGCGGGACGATCTGCGGCGAACCCGAGTTGCCGAGCGCCGCGAGCCAGGCGAGCAGTTCGCCGCGGTCGCGCGCTTCGTCTTCCCAGTCGCGCAGGCTGTCGAGCGCGCGGTTGCCGAGCTCGCCGCCGCTGCGGTTGGAGAGCACGCCGAGCATCAGCGCCGCCGCCGAGGCGAATTCGCCCGAGGAATTCGTCATCGCGCTCGACACCGCGTCGATCGCGGCGGCGCCGGGCGTTTGCGTCGAGACCAGCGCGAACAGGCTGCCGCTGCGCAGATCGTCGCGGGTCGCTTCGTCGGCGATCCAGCGCGCGAGCAGCGCCTGCGCCTGCTCCGTGCCGCAGCGGCCGACGCAGCCGATGAGCTCGGCCGCCAGATCGGGGGCGAGCTTTCCGTCCAGCAGCAACTGCGCGACTTCGTCGAGCAATTCAGGGTGCAGGCGCAGCAGCGCGGCGAGCAGCTCGCGCGCTTCGATCATGCGCGGATCGCTCGCGCCGCCGGAGGCCAGGATGTCGCGCAGCATGGCGAGCAGGTCGGCGAGCGACTTGCCTTCGAGCGCCGCGCGCACTTGGGCTTCGTAGGCTTCGGCGCTCTGCAGTTCGCGGTCGGCGTCCGACGCAGCCGAGCTCCACGGAGCTTCCCAGTCGTACTCGCCGGCCTCGCCCTGCCGCGCGCCGACGAGGCGCAACGTCGCGGTCTGGCGCACGTCGAGCTTCCACCCCAGATCGGGCGCGTCGATGCGGCTCGTTTCGTCGAGCTCGAGCGACTCGACGAAGCCCAACTCGCGCAGGAACGTGAAGCGCGCGCCGCCCGAGATCGTCGGCAACGGCATGGTCCAGCCCTCGGGGCGCAGCGGCTCGCGCGCGGTGCGTTCGAGCTGCACGCGGCGCTCGCTCGCATCGATCAGGCGGTAGGTCGCGATGCTGCGGCCGTTGGCGTCCTCGCCTTCGACGCGCCATTCGCTGGTGAGCGGTTCGACCACGCGCGGTTGCAGGGTCGCAATCAGTGCGCGGACGAAGTTGCGGCTGCGCGCGTCGATGTCGGGCGCGAAGCGGTAGCCGAGCACCTCTCCGGTGCGGTTCACGCGCAACTCGACGCGCGAGGCGAGCACCGCGGCGAACGCGGCCGCGGCGCCCTCGGTGGCCTGGCCGCCGACCGATTGTTCGAAGCGCGGCGCGCGGAAGCTCAGCGCCAGCGCACGTTCGTCGCCGCGCACGGCCAGCACGTTGAGCTCGAGCTCGCTTTCGAGCAGCAGCTCGATCGACTGCGCCTTGGTGCGCTCGTCGCCCAGGCCGTCGGTCAGGCTGCGGGATTCGAGGTGGTAGCGCAGGTAGGCGCCCGGCGCGAAGCGCTCGAGCGAGGCCTCGAGGACCTCCGGCGCGGCCTCGGCGGCGGCCAGCGGCGCGCGCGCCCCGCTGGAGAGCTCGAGCGTGGCCGCCGCGGCGGGGCGCGGCGCGACCGGCGCCGGCGCTGACTCGGCTGCGACCCCCGGCTGGCGGTCGAAGGCGAACAGCAGGGCCCCGGCGGTGGCGGCGAGGGCGAGCGAGAGGGCGATCAGTTGGTTGCGGCGGGTCGTGGGCTGCATGGTGGGTGCTCCTTGGCGAACCCGAGAGCGACACCGCCCCGGCCAGCGAACAAAACCGGCGAACAAAAAAAGCGCGCAGGGGGCCGAGCTTTCGCTCGACCCCCTGCGCGGGGCGTTGGCGCTGGCGGCCCGAGAGGGGCTTAGAGCGTGTAGGTCTTGCTGTACTGGGCGGCCGACCAGTTCCAGATGTTGTCCGAGCCGCTCCAGAAGGCCGCGCTCCAGATCAGGTTGAGCCACATCTGCAGCGGGATCACGGAGAAGACCACTGCGCCGGTCACGCTGGAGGCTTGGGCGGTGATGTTCGCATCGACGCGGGCGTCGGCGAGCTTGGCGACGAACTGCAGACCGACGCTGGCGACGTAGGCGTCGAACTCGATCGAGGCGCTCGCCGTTACGTTGCCGCTCGCGGCGCCGCTGATCTTGGCGCGGGCGCCGACGATCGAGCCGCTCGTCACGACCGGGTCGAGGCTGGTGTTGGCGAGCAAGCCGCTGATCGCATCCGCCTTGGCGCGCAGCGTCACCGGGATGAAGCCACCGGCCCAGTAGGTCTTCGAGACGTTGAAGATGTTGACCGACTGGCCGAAGGCGAAGCTCGGGTTGAAGAGCACGTCGCCCGTGAGCGTCTGGGTCTGGTTCAGCAGCACGTACGAGCCGAGCTTGACGTAGGCCTTGGCGAAGCCCGAGTCGTTGAGGTTCGTGACGCTGGCCGTCGTTCCGTTGTAGGAGAACGTCGCGTTCTGGGCGAGCACGTCGACCTGGGCCTGCGCTCCGAGCAGCGTGTAGCCGTAGATGCTGCCCTTCGCATCCGCCTTCATTTGGCCGCTGGCCTTGCCGATGATGCCCTGCTCGTCCTGAACCACGAGCACCGAGCCGTTCGCGGTGATCGAGATCGCGATGTTCGCGTCGGTGGGGCCGTAGGTCTTGGAGTAGGCGTAGTTCTTGGTGAGGTTGGCGAGCGCCGGGTCCTGGTCGACCACGATCTGGGCGACCGGCAGGTTGCCGACGTTCGGGATCGTGAACTGCGCAGCGCTCGTGGCGGCGAGGAACAGGGGGGCGAGGGCGGGGACGAGGACGCGGGCGAGGTTCGTGAGCTTCATGGCGAGTGTTGTTCTTCTCCGACGCGAGGCTTGGTCGTTCGCCGGGCGTCGGGTCCGGCGGGTTGTCCGCAGCAATCCGTGCCGCGGCGCAACCGAAAGCGACGTGCACGAACTCGGCGAACAAAAAAGTGGCGACGAAATTCGCGGCTTCCGGCGCACTCCCAAGAAAGACCGGACTCTCCCGGACAAACGGGAGGCCGGGCGCGCTCCTCGTCGTCCACGTCGCCGATGGCCCCCTCGCCCAGTTCGTTCGACGGCTCGCCCGAGCCCAGCCCAGCAGCCGCTGACCAAGCGCAGCTGCGCAGGCTGGCGGCGAGCCAGGACGAGCAGGCCTGGGCCGAGCTCTACCAGCGCCTCGCCCCCGCCCTGTTCGCGGTGGCGCGGCGCCTGACCCGAGCCGCAGGCGACGCCGAGGACGCCGTGCAACAAACCTTCTTGCAGCTGTTCCGAGCCCGCGCGGCCTTCGCCCGCGCCGAGGCGCCGCGCGCCTACGCGCTGCGAGCGCTGCGCCACACGCTCGCGCGGCAAGCGCCGCGTGTGAGCGCATCGCTGATGGAGGACGACGCGGTTGCCGCGGCGCCGAGCGATGAGCTCGAGCGCGCTCCCGAGCTCGAGCGCGCGCTGGCCGCGCTGCCGTTCGAACAGCGCGAGGCGCTCGAGCTCAAGCTCGGGGGCGAGCTGACCTTCGTGGAGCTCGGCGAGGTGCTCGGCGTGCCCGCGGACACCGCGGCGAGTCGCTACCGCCGCGCGCTGGAGAAGCTGCGCGAACGCCTGGGAGGCGCCCGATGAACTTCGACGAACTGGAGCGCGCGCTCGCGTCGCGCGAGAAGCCTCGGCCCGGCGCCACGCTCGAGCGTCGCGTGCTCACGGCGCTGTCCCGCGAGGCGGCGCGAGAGCGGCGCAGCACGCTGCTCGCGCTCGCCGCGTGCCTGTGCGCCTTCGTCGGCCTCGGCGCGTGGAGCGCGCGCATCGGACCGGTCGAGGCGCACACGAACGAATCCGCGACGGTCGTCGTCGTTCCGCGCTTCTTGGGGCGCGATCCGAGCGGCGCCGAACTCGCCCGCATCCCGCGCATCGCACCGCTGCGCGGCGCTTCCTTCTCACTTTCCGGCCCCGAGGGACTTTGACATGGAGCTCGCACTCCTGCTCGCCGCCTACTCCGCCAGCGCCTGCTGGCTCTCCGCCGCTGGTGCGGCATGGTCTTCGCGTTTCCCGCACAACTCGACGCAACGCGCACTCGGTCGCGTGCTCCCGACGCTGCTCGCCGCAGCGCACCTCGGCGGGCTCGCGTTTCTCGCCTACATGCGCTGGGAGCAGCAGCTCAACGGGATTCCCGTGGTTCCGCTGATCGCCATGTGCCTCGCCCACATCGCCGTCAGTGAGTGGTTCTTCGTGCTCGCGCGCCGCGGCCAGACGTGGCTCGGCTGGAGTGCGGGGCGACACGCTGTCGCCGGACTCATCACGCTCGGCTTCGCGGGCGGGATCTTCCGCTTGAGCGAGCTGCAGGCGAGTTTCGAGCTCTCGCACCTGCGCGTGCGCGCGGGCGAGACCGCTTGGCGCCTCTCGCCGCCGCGCGCGCGACCTGAAGACGACGCCGCGCCGATCTACGAGCGCGTGGCCGAGCAACTGTTCGGAGGTTCCGACCTTGTCGAACAGCGCAGGCAGGAGGACTTCTTCGACAACGCACGCCCCCGGACGGCCGAGAACGCGGAGCTGGTTGCAGCTCTGGCGGCTCGCGGAGCTGCGCTCGACGAGCTTGTCGCCGCGTCGCAACGCGCGACCTGCGACCTCGACGTCTTCGCGCGCGGGGACACGGACTTTCCGCCTTACATCGCGATCCTGGACTGCATGCGCTTGCTCGAGCTGCGTGCGGAGGTGAGCGCTTCGAAGGGTGCTCTCGACGACGCGGCGCGCGACCTGCGCGCGGTGCTCGACATGCTCGAGCATCTCGCGCGTTCGCCGACGTTGCTTGCACTGTCGGTTGCCGCCGGCTCTCACGAACAGGCGCTGCGCCAGTGTGCGCGCGTGTTGGCGCACCCGGACGCGACGGCTGCGACCGTCGAGCTCCTCGCTGGCGCACGGCGCGTCCGGTTCGCAGCGCTCCTGCCCGCCGCGGTGGAGATGGAACTCGCTGGATTTCACGCGCGACTCTACGAGCACCTCGAGGCGCCGTCGCACAGCGACGAGTCGCTGGGGGACAAGCTCATCGGACGGCTCGGCACGGGGCTGTACAAGGTCGTGCACCTGCGCGACGACCTCGCTCACCTCGAGCGCGCCTACGATGGCCTGCGTGCGCTCGCGCTCGCGGACCCGCGCGACGCTGCTGCGCTCGAGCGACAGGCCGCTTCGATTCGAGCTGCCGCAGAGGAGGGCGTGCTCAGTCGAGTGATGGTCTCCACGACCGTGCGCTACAAGGTGATCATCGCGCACCGTGCCGACGCTCGACAGGAGCTCTTCGACCTCGCCTGCCGCGCGGTGCGGACGCGCATCGCGACCGGCAGCTATCCCGCGACGCTTGGACCTCTGCCGCCCAACGTGGTGTTCCAGCTCGACGAGCAGGGTTTCGTGCTGCGCTGCACGGACTGGGGCGACGACGAACTGAGCTTCGCCGTGCCGCCGCGAGCGTTCGAGAGGCGCTGACGCTTCGGCGCGCGTGCGCCCGTCGCCGCCGCCTCGTGCCGAGGCCGTGCAGATGTCAATCTGAGCGCGATGCTCCAAAACGCACTCCTGGCCGCCCACGCCGTCGGCGTCACCGCCGTCGCCGTGGGCGCCTCGGCCTGGCTCGCACGTCGCCGCGAGTCACGCCGCGCGTACTGGTGGGTTCGCGCTTTTCTCGCGCTCGTGACCGGCTTCAACGCGATGTTGCTGCTTCTCGCGCTGGCGCTCGTTGCGGACCGTGCGGTCAACGCTGGGCAACTCGGCGCCATCGCTCTCACGTTCGCGGTCACCCTCGTCGCGGGCGAGTGGACGTTTCAGAGCGCGGTGGAGGGGCGGCTCACTTCGCGTTTGCATCCCGTCGGGCTCGGCCTGACGGCGCTGCTCGCGGCGGCGGCCGCCGGCGCTTCCATGCTGAGCATCGAGCGGAGCGTGGAGCTTCGTTTGGCGGCGTTGGAGTCCGAAGCCACGGAGTGTCTGCGGCTGGGCGCTGTCCGAGCCGCGCCGGATGCGAGCAGCTCAGCGGCGGTGTGCCAGCGTGTGGCGCACGATCTGTACGGCGGCGAGGAAAGCATCGCGCAGAACGAGCTCGTGGCGATCCTGAACAGTGTGGATCCAACGGATGCCGAGCTGAGTCTGCTTGCAACCACGCTCGCTGACGCCGCTGCGGCGCTCGATGAAGTCGTGGCCGCGGCACGCGTCGAACTGCGTGACTTCGAGGCGCCGACCCAGGCGCTCTACGAGGATGCAGCGCACAACGAGATCGTCCAGCTGGTGCAGCTGCTCGTCATCCGAGCCCGCGCGCGGGCGCTCGACGGAAGGCTCGACGAGGCCCTCGACGAGCTGGCGGCCGCGAGCTTGATCGGCGAACAATTCCGCGCCGGCGCGGCGCTTTGGCAGCTCCGTTCGCTCGTCGTCCAGCGCACCTGGATCGTCGAAGCGGGTTTCGATCTGCTCGCCAGCCCCGCAGCTACGGTGGCGACGATCGATGCGCTCGACGCGCTCGACGCGCAGTTGTGGCGCGACCTCGGGTCACGGCTGCCTGCTGCGCTCGAACTCGCGCGTGCTCGCACGGTCCTGGACGTGGTTGCAGACGAGCGCGACGAAGTGGGTGGAGCGGAATGGTTCGCCAGTCGCGCTTGGCGTCTGCTGGGGCTGGAGCGTGAGCTCGATCGGCTGGACGAGGTGTTCACTTCGGCGCGCGAGCTCGCGGCGGCCGCGCCGAACGATCCCACTCGCTTCCGCGAACTCGTCGCTGCGCACAGCCGGCTGAGCGGGCAGAGCCGGCTCGCGGCGCTGCGCTGGCCCGCGTCGCTGACGGCCGACGTTGAGTTGTTGCACGGCTCGGATCTGGCGCGGCCGCACATCGCGCAGGCGCGCGATCTCCTGCGTCAGCGCTGGAACGGGGCCAGCGACGACGACCTGCGTGCGGCCCTGCTTCCAGGAGAGCAGCTCGCGATCGGCGCCAACGGAGGCCTCAGGTTGCTCTGGACGGGCCTCGACGGAGAGTCGGCCAGCGTCGATGTCCTGCCGCGCAACGAGCGCTGAACGTGCGCTCGCTCAGCGCGCCGCGTTCGTGTTCATCTCGGCGTTGCGCGCCGCGTCGGTGTAGTTCGCCGGGTTCGACATGCCGGTCGTGTGGCACCACCCTGTGACGTGCGCGACGTTGTTTCCGCCGGGCAGTTGGCCGCGCGTGCGCTCGACGGTTCCGTCCTCGGGGTTCGTGAGGAAGAAGTCGACCAGCGAGTTGCACGCTGAGCCCGAGTTCGACGTGGTCCAGGCGAAAACCTCCGCGCGCGCCCAACTCGGGATGTTGGCGAGCCAGGCGGCGGCGCCGCTGGTCGTGAGGTTCGAGTTCGTGCCGCAGGCGAGGAAACCAAAGCTCGCGAGCGGCGTGCCTTGGAAGGGCGTTGCGACGCATTGGATGCGCCGCGGTCCGCGCGCGTTGTCGAGCGGGCTCACGTAGAACGTGCGCAGGTGCAGCGCGGCGGCGCCGCCTTGGCTGTGCGCGACCACGCCGAACGAGTACAGCTGTTGGCTGGCCGCTTGCGCGGCGAGCAGCTGCGCGAACTGATCGTGCGTGCGGTTCGCGTTGGGGTCGAGGAACTCAAGCTTGGGCTGCGAAAAATGCGCCGCGGGCCAGATCGAGCCGCCCGAGCAGTAACCATGGGCGAGCAGGAGCGCACGCGGGAAGCTCGTTGCGTCTTGCGGCAGCGGCTCGCCGAGCTGGCCCACGAGCGGCGCGGAGACGGCGCCGGCGCTCGGCGGCGCGTCGAACGGCGCGCGCTCGAGCGTCGCGAGCACGTTGAACGTGTCGGCGTCCTGCACGCGCACGTTGCGCACTTCGAGCGGACCACGCGCGCCGGCCAGTTCGATCCAGCGGCGATCGAGGCCGAGCTCGAGCCGCCAGTACACGAACTCCTGCACCGGGGTCTGGATCTTGGCGAGCCAGCACAGCGGCACGGGGCCGGCGGGCGTTTGGCCCCAGACCTCGGCGGCGACGAGCACGCGCGGCGGCACGGCTGCGCGCGGGACGGCGTACAGAAGCAGCTGGTCGCCGTTGGCGGCGGAGTTGTAGGTGCTGGCGAACGGCGCGAGTTCGAGCGCGGGCTCGCTGAGTTCGAAAGCGAGCTGCGCCGTGCGCAGGAAGGGCAGCGAGTTGCGGGTCACGCCGCGCGCTTCGACGCGGGCTTCGATGCGCCCCTGCGCCGCGGCGGGAATCCAAGCGCCATACCAACCGTCGCCCGCGGCGTGGTCGCCGTGCGCGCCGTCGTCGTGCATCGCGACGGTGCGCACGGCGTCTGCGCTCTCGACCACGAGCTGAACCTCGTCGAGCGCCGCGAAATCAGCGCCGCTCGCGCGTGCGAGCACGGCGACCGGTTTGCCGCGCACGAGTTCGAAGCTCGACAGGTGCGCCGCGAGTTCGACGGCGCGCGACGCGCGGGCGAACAGCCAGCCGTCGACGACGTCGCTCGCCCGCAACGCTTCGATGCGCACGTTCCAACGGCCCGCCGGGGCGCCGGCGAGCTCGCGCCGATCGATCACCCAGCCCGGCAGATCGTCGCCGGCGAGTTGGATCGTGCGGGCGAGCGTCGCGAGTTCGTCGATCGGCCGCAGCACGCCGCCCACGGGCGCCGCGAGGACGCGCCAGTTCGCCGCCGCGGGCGAGAGCACCGCCAGCGACCACTCGCCTTCGCGCTCGACCGCGAGCTCGAACTGCGCCTGGAAGCGGCCGTCGGGTTGTTGTTCGAAGCGCACCGGCAACGCGCTGGCGCTGGAGCGCACCGCGGTCGACGCGGGATCGGGCAGACGCACGCGGCCGCTGAGGATGTCGCTCGGCGGAGCAGCCACGTCACGCGCCACAAGTTGCGCCGAGGCGCTCGCCGCGGCCAGCGCGAGTGCGAGTCCAACCGAGCTGATTCGCCGTCCACTGTCTGTCAACCTGAGTGCGTGCATCGTTGGCGTCCTGGATTCGAAGTGCGTCGACCTGCGCTGGCGCGCCGCGTCGTCGATCCCCCGAGTATTGCATCGAATCCGCCGCGCCGGGTGACTTCGCCGGGCGCAGACGCAGCATCCGCTCGAGCCCACGCGAACGCAGGTCGAGCGCGCGAGCTTCGCCGCGCTGGATTCGGCGTGGTCGTCCCATGCCGGACCAAGCCGGCGCGCATCGCGAACTGCGGCTCGTTGCTGGCGTCGCTACCGACCGTTCGAGCCACGCGCCGAGCGCAAAGGATCGCGGACGCGAACGGGCGATGACCAGCTGCTCGACGCGCTGGGCGAAGTGCATGGATGGCATTGGGATTGGAATGGGCGCTTGGGGTGTAACCTCCTCGCACGGGTCGCTTCTGCACGCGAACTCTTCGGCTCCCGCTTCGCCCTCTCGTTTCGCCAGGCACGCCATGAAACCCATCGGACTGCTGAGTTCGGCCCTGCTCGTCGCCGTGTTGTCTGCCGCCTGCACACGTGCGAGCAACAACCGCATTTCGGTGTCGACGAGCTCCAGCGACGGCGCGAGCGTCGAGGTCAAGAGCAAGTCGAGCTTCAGCGAGACCTCGGACGTGCGCGAGGTCTTCGCGGACGTGCCCGAAGGGGCCGTCTCGAACGTACTCAAGCTCGACACTCACGCGATCGAGCAGGGGACGATCGTGCTGCGCGTGTTCGCGCCCGACGGCGCGAAGAAGCTCGAGAAGACCTTCGGCATGGCAGAGCGGCGCGAGCACGAGTTCGCGCTCGAGACGACCGTCGGCAAGTGGCGCGCGGAGGCCGAACTGCAGGGCGCGCAGGGCACGTACGCGATCAAGTGGGTCGCGGCCCGCTGAGAGCGCTTCGGGAGCGGCTGCGCGCGTCTCAGGGAAGTTGGAGCGACACCGCTCGGTCGACGAGCACAACCTCGTGCGGCGCGCCGAGCGGGGCGCCGTCGCGCTCGCACAGCAGCGTGTAGCGGCCTGGGGCCAGCGGGAGCGGAAACGGTTCGGCCTGCCACACGCGCGAGCGGAGCACGAACTCTCCGCGCTCGTCACGGAGCGTGTATTCGATGTCGACGAACTCACGTTCGTCGGTGGAGATCACGAGCGGCACGGCGGGCACGAGGTCGAAGCGCAGGCCGTCGACGCCGACGCCGCTGCGCAGGTCGACGAGCTTGGAGCTGCGCGCCAAGCCCTTGTCTTGGGGCCGAACGGTCACGCGGTAGAGGTGGCGCGATAGGCGGCCGA
This sequence comes from Planctomycetota bacterium, assembly GCA_016795325.1. Classification (GTDB taxonomy): domain Bacteria; phylum Planctomycetota; class UBA1135; order UBA1135; genus WYBT01. The sequence goes on along the minus strand of JAEUHY010000063.1, from coordinate 98,797 downwards.
TGCGGAACGAGCCTTCATCGGTCGTGCTCCAGTTGACGGAGCCGTCCTGTGGCAGCGGCTCGCCCGTGCTTGCGTCCACGGCCACGTGCTCGACGTTCGCACCCACCTCCGGCCCCTCTGGTCCGTGAACGGTCCCTTGGATCCAGGTCTCTGTTTCGACCTCGATCTCGCCCAGATCGCGAACTTCGCCGGGCTCGAGGAGCAGCCGCAACTCAGTGCTTGCCAGCCCTCTCTTGTGGACGCGTAGCACGACGTGACCAGGCGCAAGCTCCGAGCTTTCAAGTGCTCCGTTCTCGTCGAGGCCTCCCATGTCCGTCGAGCCGGCGTCGATACGGTAACTGCCGCCGCTGAGGGGCGTTTTCGTCCCTGCTTCGACGAAACGAGCGCGTAGCGAACCGGCGCGCAGCAGCTTGGAGCCTGGCTCGACCACGAACACCACTTCCGTCTGGTCGGGCTCGATGCGAACGCTGTCGATGACGAACTGGCGATTGAGGAGGCTGATCCACACGGGCGGGTCGGCGTACAGGACGACGCGCCCGAAGTACTCGGGTGGACGCTTCTCGCTCGCGTAGCCGTTGTCCCAGAAGTTGCCGACGCCGAACCTCTCGTTGAGGCTGCCGCGCACAGCGGTAAACCACGCTCCTGGACGCTCGCGCGTCGCGACGGCGACCGCGCGAACGCCTCGGAATTTGACGGGCTCTCCCTGCGCATCCACGATCTTGATCCACACATCGCGCTCGAGCGTCAGCGTGACGTCGACGAGGTGGGCCTCCGCTCCCGGCGCCAGTTGTGCACGCGCGCGTCCGCTGCCATCGATTGTCGAGTACGCGCTCAGCCAGTACTCGCCCGGAGCGAGCCCGGTGAGCGAGAAGGCGCCATCGCTGGCGCACTTCACCATCCAGCGCACGCCAAGCGCGTTGGTGACGACGACCGCGATGGACTCATCTTGCAGCGCGGAGCGTCGCGGATCGGGTCGCACGTAGCCGTAGAGAGTGATCGTGCTCGCTGCGGCTGCCACGGGATTCTCGGGCGTCGCGTTCACCGCGCCGGAAGTTGCGGTGCGTAGTGCGGCCGGAACCGCAGGAGAGCTTGCGCTGGCTTCCGCGGGAGCATCGAGCGCTGCGGAGCCGCTCGGCGATGCAACGTTGTGCGTGTTCGGCTCGGCCGCGTCGCTCGTTTCGGTCGCGCTGCGCAGCAGCAAGACGACGAACACGGCGCACACAGCGAGCGCCGCGGCGAGGGAGAGCTTTCCGCTGCGACTCATCGGGCCTGCACCTCGAGCGCGAGCGGCTCTGCGCCAACCGTGAAGCGTGTCGCGCGCGTCACGAGCACGCCCTCGAGCTCTTCGAGCGTGTACTCGCCGGAAGCGAGCGTCCATCGGCGCGGCGTCCAGGGACCAAGCCAGTCCGAAATCACCGGCAGTCCGCGCGCGTCGCTGATGCGCACGCTGCGGAAGTTCACGGCCCCGCGCGCGAGCTTCGCCGTCACTTCGACTCCGCGTGTGAGTTCGATCCGAAGTCCGTCGCGCTGCGCACCGACGTGCACGCTCGCCACGGCGTAGCCCGGCGCCCAGGCGAGAAGGTGGAACGCCTCGGCTGGCATGTAGGTCAAGTCGAACGAGCCATCGATCGCGGCGCCCGTTGAGAGCTGCGTGAACTTCCGCCCACCCACGACGTCTGCTTCGTCGAGTACGTAGGCCATCTTCGCGGACAGCCCAGCGCCGTCCGGACCGACGACCTGTCCACTGCACGCGGCGGCCGCCGTGAGACGGAGCTCGCCGAGGTCGTTCTCAACAACCGGCGTCAGATTCACCCAACGCGATGCGCTGACGAGGTACCTGTCGGCATCGACGCGGCGCAGGCCGGCGAGCGTGCGCTCGAAGCGCGCGACGCCAAACTCGTCGGTCTGGGCACGTTCGCCGCCGCCGTCCTCGAAACCGAGGCTGACCCACTCGCCCACGGCCGGTCGCCCTGTCGCACCGTCGACGCAGCGCACGACTGCGCGCGCGAGCATCGGCTCCAACTGCGCACGCTCGACGCGAAACACGATTTCGCGCGTGCCGGGTTCGATCGTCGCGCTGGCGAACGGCGTGTCGCGCAACATCGCGTAGGCGGTGAGCGGCGGCGGCGCGTACAGCGCGAGCACACCGTCGGCGTGGGAATGCGATGTACCGCGCGGCCAGTCGCGGACGCGCTCGTAGACCGCGAGCTCGGTGTGGCGCATCGCCCTGAGCGCGATCCACGACTTCTGCGGCGGCTCGCCGCGCGTCGCCACCACGGATACACCTGCGAGCAGCGCCTGATCGACGTCGGCGCCGAGCGGCTCTCCGCTGGCAGCGTCGAGCCAACGTACAACGACGCGTCCGGCGGGCTCGAGCGCGAGGTCGTGGCGCACACGTTCGGCGCTCCCGTCGAGCACCAAATCGACATCGAGCGGCACGTAGCCCGGCTGCAGGCAGCCCACGCGCCAACGCCCCGGCGTCAGCCCGAAGATCGAATAGTTGCCGTCCGGTCCCAGCGTCGCGCGCCGCACCTGGTCGCGTTCATCGGCAAAGTTGAGCGTCAACTGCTGCGTGGTCCCGCTCGCGTCCGGCGTGAACCCGGCGAGTGCGCCCCAGACGAGAATGCGCTCGAAACGCGGCGCGGGCGCTGCGGCGGTGGGAGTGCGCTCGAGCGCCGCAGTTTCGTCGGACTTCGACTCCGGGCGTGGTTCGGTCTCGCTCAGCTGGGCCTCAGCACGCGGCAGCGTTGCCTCCAGCTCCGCGGACGGGCTCATGGGCGACGTCGAACTCCACCACGTCACCGCCGCGAGCAGAAGCGCCGCGCCGGCGCCGATCCAGACTTTCGAGGCCATGCTGACTCCTGTGGTGAGCGTCGCGAGCGGAGCGTCCGCCGCGAGCGGCGCGCCGACGGCGAGCCAAGCGCCGCGTTCTCCGTAGCTCTTGTCGAGCCGCACACGCAGCTGCTCGAGCGCGCGCGAGATGCGGTTGCGCACCGTCGAGCTCGGTTGCCCGAGGCGCTGGGCGATCTGTTCCGCGCTGAGGCCCTCGTAGTAGCGCCACAAGATCGCCTGGCGTGCGCTTTCGTCGAGCGTCGCGACGGCGGCGAGCACGCGCCGCTGCAGCTCGGCTTGCGCGAGCAGTTCGTCGGGCCCGGGAACGGACTCCGGCCGCGCGACGTGGCGCTCGCGTTCGCTGCGGGCCGTGTCCCTCAGCCGCGAGCGGGCCTCGACGTTGCGCGCGACGCCGCCGAGCCACGCGCGCGCGACGCGGGCGCCGCCGACGCGCGTCAATGCGCGCAACCACGTCTCCTGGGCCACGTCGTCGGCCTGCGCCGCGTCGCGGCACAGCCGCACGGCGAGCGCGCGCACCCACTCGGTGTGCTCGAACAACTCCTCGACGCGCGGCGTGGTTTCCACTTCTCCCAAGTGTCCTCCGACTGCCGAAGTGTCGCAGCAATGTCGAGAAATCGCGCGTGATGCGCGGGACGCGCCAGCGTGCAGCACCACAGCGCGAAGTGCTCACGCTCAGGTCGCGCGGACCGGCGCGATGGCGACGGAGAATCTTGAACCGCTGCGTGCGCAGGAGTACGACCCTCTCGCGCAGCCTCCGCGCGCGAAGTGCGTGCGGCGAGGTTGCAGCGCAAGGAAGAACTCCATGAACAAGACAGACCTCATCGGCCGCCTGGCGAATTCCGCCAAGGGCGCCTCCAAGACCGCGACACTCGCCAAGTCGGCGGCGGCGAGCAAGGCGGCGAAGCCTGCGAAGAAGTCCGCCGCCAAGGCGAGGCCCGCCGCCAACGCGAAAGCTGCCGCACCGAAAAGCGCGACCTCCAAGTCGAAGGTCCCCAAATTCAGGCCGAGCAAGGTGCTGAGAGACGGCTAACTTAGGCCCACACCGCTCGGGCGCGTGCTCAGAGTCGATTCGCCGCGACTGCCGTGTTTGCCCCGTTCGACGGCGGCAAGCGCGCGCAGGCGCGGCGAGCGTCTTTTCGGGGGAGATGAGCGGTCATCGGGTCGCGCCCTGCAGCGGATTCCCAGGGCCTGGCTGCAACGCTCGCGCCCCGGCGTCGTTCCTTCGGTAGTACAACCCGGAGCACCACGCCGTGACCGCACAAGCTCAGCTCACTCCCCAAGTCCTCGTCGAGCACCGTTCGTTCGTGCTCGCGCTCGCGCGCAGCCTCACCCGCGACGAAGCGAGCGCGGAGGACCTCGCGCAGGACGCGCTGGTCGAAGCGCTCGCGCGGCCGCCCGCGACGAGCAGTCTGCGCGGCTGGTTCGCGACTGTGCTGCGCACGCGTGCGATCGACCGCGCGCGCGTCGAGCGGCGTCGCGCGGCGCGTGAGCAGAGTGCGGCGCGCCCCGAAGCGTTGACGCCGGAGCTGAGTGGTGCGGAGCGTGTCGAGCTCGCCCAGCGTGTCGTGGCGGCGGTGCTCGCGCTAGACGAACCGTACCGCAGCGTGGTGATCGGCGTGTACTACGAGAGGCTCACGCCGGCGCGTTACGCCGAGCGCAGCGGACTCGCGGCGGGCACCGTTCGCTCGCAGCTCTCGCGCGCGCTCGAGCAGTTGCGCACGAAGCTCGACCGTGAGCACGGCGAGCGGCGCGTGTGGTCGAGTGGGCTCGTGGCCTTGCTCGAACGCGAGCAGGTCGGTGTCGCGAAGGCCGGCGCGGCGGCGTGGGTCCCGTGGGCGGCGGTGATCGTCGCCACGGGCGCGAGTGTGCTGATCTGGCGCGCGTCGCAGTCCGAGCGAGGCGCGGCGCCGGCCGACGGAGCGGCCCACGCGGCTGTGGCCGACGCAGGCGGCGCTCGTATGGGGCCAACGTTGGAGCCGCAGGGCTCGACCGAGAGCGCGACGCGCGCGCCGGTGGCGGAGTCGCCCGCGCTGCTCGATGCGCGTGAGCAGCGCAAGGAGATCGACGCCGTGCTCGAGCGCGTGCGTCAAGTGAAGATCGTGCTGCTCGAGCGTTTGCTTCGAGTTGCGCCCGAACACCTCGAGCAGTTCGCGGCGTTCGCAGCGGGTCCGCGCTCGGGTGTGGTGCGTCTGCTCGAGCGTGACCGCTTCCGCGAGCTCGACTTGCCGTGGATGCGCGAAGGCGGCTGCTACTACTCGTTCACGGAAGGCGTGCACGACTTCAACCGCAGGCCGCAGATCATGTTCGAGGGCGGACGGCTGCGTTCTGCGTCGGACGGCGGCGTCGTGCACCTTGGCTACGGCCCGCCCGAAGCGGTCGATCACCGCACGCCCCTGGACGGCGATCGCGCGGCGGAGCTGGCGTGCTTGGCGCTTTGGAGCGACCCGGCGCCCGACACCGCCTCGAGTTGGCGAATCTCGCATGAGCTGCAGTGTCTCGCGGACGAAGCGCGTGCACGCGGCGAGATCGATCTCACGAGCGCGACCGATCTCGCGCGCGGTGTGCGCAGCACTGCCGTTCGTCCGCAGATTGGCGCCAACCTCCTGCTGCGCGCCCGGAGTTCCGACGAGGTCGACGTGCTCGTCGCGTTGCACATCGTGCAAGTCGACGACGACAGCTGCACGCTCGCGTGGCGCGAGTTGAAGCGCTGGCCGGTCGCCGACGAAAAGCCCGTGCGTGAGCCTGCCGTTCGCCCGGAGCAGGTTCCGCCGCCGCCGCCCGCGTTGCTCGAGCTGAGCAACGAAGAATTGCACGCCGAGTGGACTCGCTTGCGTGAGCGCGGGTTCGAGCTCGTCTACGAACGTCTGCCCGCGGAGATCGAGGCGCGTTTTGGAGCACTGCGCAACGAGCCCAATTGCGGCCTTGCGCGGTTGACGCCCTACATGGGCGCTTGGACGGAACTTGGCCGTGGTCACCTGAACGGATCGGCGCTGTCCTTGCTCGATGGCCGCCACGACTCCGCGGACACCCACCTGGGATACGAACGAGACGATCGCAGTTACGGATGGCTCAAGGCGGGGCTCAACGGCGGCGTGTGGGGCGCGATCGTGGATCTCGGCGCCATTTCGCTCGACGACGTAACCGTCGATGCAATGCCAATCTTGGCGGGAGCGGCAGGGGAACTGCTCGCGAACTATCGCTTGCCCGATGTCGGTGCGCGGGTGCTCAGTCGACAGGAAGCCTGGACTGTTTTTGGAGCGGCGCGCGAGGGCTTCAAAGAGCGACGGAACGCCTGCGGGCTCAAGCGCGAAGACGCGCAGGCTCACGTCGGCCATAGCTATGCGGCGCGGATCGTGTGCACGGACCAAGTCGATCTCCTCGCCGCCGTGCACGTCGTCGCGCTCGACGACCTCGGCGCCATCGTGGCTTGGCGTGTGCTCGAAGCGCGGCCGCTCCCCGTCCAGCGCTGAGCGCGCCTCCGGCTGCCTGCCGCGCTCGCGAGTGCTAACTTCGCGGCCATGTTCCTCCGCCGAGCACTGAACGCCGCTCTCCTCGCTTGTTTCGCCTGCGCCTGCATCTCCATGACGTGGCGAGGGCCGCGCCCAGGCGCAGCGGGTTCGCTGCTCATCGTCGGCGGCGGACTCGACAACGACGCCGGGCACATCTACGGGGCGTTCGTCGCGCTCGCGTCCGCGAGCGGGCCGGCGAACATCGTGATCGCGAGCGCCGCGACGGGCCCGCAGGACGACGAAATCACCGACAAAACCGAGGCCTTGCGTGTGTGGGCGCCGGGCGTGCCGGTGCGAGCCGTGCGACGCGAGACGTCGACCGAGGAAACCGTCGCAGCGATCGACGCCGCTACCGCGATGCTCTTCACCGGCGGTGATCAGAAGCGCATCACGGATCGATACCGGCCGAACGACTCGGACACGCCCGAGTGGCTCGCGATGAAGCGCCTGCTCTCGCGCGGCGGCGTGATCGCCGGCTGCAGCGCGGGCGACGCGATGATGGGGGAGCTGATGCTGCTCAACGGCGGCAGCGCTGCGGCGCTGGGCATCGCGCCGCAGACGACCGACGCTGAGCCCGTCGAACTCGGGCCGCGCGTCGGCGCCGGCATGAAGTTCTTGCCGTGGGCGATGACCGACTCGCACTTCTTCGAGCGCGACCGCATCGGCCGGCTCGTCGCTGCGCTCGAGGCGACGAACACGCGGCTGGGTGTGGGCGTCGGCGAAGACGGCTGCGTGGTGGTCGATCTCCAGTCGGGTGACCTCACCGGTTACGGCACGTCCGAGTCGCTGCTCGTCGACATCGCGCAACTCAAGCGCAATGGGCAGCGGCGCGTGAACGTCCTCGCGCGCCCGATTGGTCCGGGGGACTGCGTGTCCCTCAAGGAACGCCGCGAGGCTGCGCCGACGCCGCTGACTGCGCGTCCCACGGGCCCGATCCACGACGTGCCCGTTGTCGAGCCCGGCCAGAATCGCCAGCTCGCCTCCTGGCGCCTCTTCCGCTGCGCTGCAGGAGCGAACGGCAGCGCGCAGCGTCTGCGTCTCGACGGTTGGGAAGTGCTCGCCTGGCCTTCGAGCGTCGACGGTGAAGTGGTGTTCGAAGTCGGGCCGCTGTCACCGCCGGCGCCGCGCTGAGCGAGCGCGCGCCAAGTTCACAGGCCGCGGTACAGACGCAAACGCGCGAGCCGCGCTCGCTCCGCAGCGCTCCACGCGCCGTGGAAGCCGGTGTGGGCGAGGCGTGCGAGCAACGCGACGTCTTCGTCGCCGGGCCGAGGGCGAAGTGACTCTTCCTCGAGCTCCAGCGAACGCGCGAAACGCGCGCGGATTCGGGCGGCGTGTTCGCCGCCGTCGTTTGCGTGCAGGCGTTGCCGCACGTACTCGACCCCGACGAACGAGTGGAGCAGCGCGTCGAGTGCGTCGAAGTCGCCGCCCCGCAACAGCAGCCGCCACAACGCCTCGGCTTCGCCCGAGTTGTCCGGCACGAAGGCGGCGCTGCACCAAGTCTTGAACTGCGTGAGCAATTCGATGCGCTCGTTCGAGGTCAGACGCGCCCACGCCATGCGCCAGTCGTCGCCCCAGATCCACTCGCGCGCCGCGTAGAGCTCGCACGGAGAACCGTGCCCCACGATCGCGGGCGTCACGAAGCGCGCGAGAAGTTCCAGTTCTCCGTGCAGCTCGTCCCCAGCGTGGCGCGCCTTGTGTTCTTGGAGAAGCGCGAGAGCGCAGCCAGCGTCGCGTGCTTCCAGTGCGAGCGCGGTAAGCCAATCCGCGGAAGTTGCGTTGACAGGCGCGAACTCTGGCGCCGACGCACGGCGCGCCCGCAGCGCGCTCGCGAGCACGAACCGCCAAGCTGGCGACGCTTTCGTCGCAAGTTCGCGCTGAAGTGTGACGTCCGCGAGCGCCGCGGCCGCCAGGCGTGCGACGACGCGCTCCACGCGCACGTCCTGTTCGTCCTCGACCGCCGGCGCGGCGAGCGCCGCGAACACACCGAGCGGCGCCTGCGCCCACAGCTCGTCAGGCAGCTCACGATCGAGCGCGTCGAAGCGGGCGAGCACGAACTCCGGCGCAGCGAGCCTGCGCTCGAGCACGGCGCGGCCCGCCGCGTGTCCCGCGAGCCATGCGACAACGCCCAGCACTTCGTGGTCTTCGGCAGCCAGCACGAGCTCGGGCGGCAAAGCCTCGCGCTGAGCGTCGTCCAGCAGTTCCCACGCACGCCAGAACTCGTCGCCGGTCGCGACTGTGGCCAGTTCGAGCAGCGCAGCGCGCAGCGCTTGGTTCGTCGGCCTCACAGGCGTGAGGTCGAGCAGCTGGAACTCCGCGAATGCGCAGCTGCGAGCCTCCCGCCACCAGCGCGCGACGAGAGCTTCGCGCAGCGCCGTCGGCGGGCAGTGCTCCAGCGTGTATCCGACGACTCTCGCGCGCTCGCACAGTTCGTCGGGCGCGGCGAAGTGCGGCGTGTCCAGCGCGAGCGTCACGAGTTCGAGCGCCGCCAACTGAATGCGAGCGTACGCCGGAGCTCTCCACGCACGCTCGGGCCACACGCACTCGGCGCCAGGCGGATCGAGGCGCCAGAGGAAGTTCATGAGCGTTTCGAGCCGCTGCCACGGATCGCTCGGAGTCGCCGGCAGCCGTGCGAGCAGTGCTTCCACGATTCGAGCGCGTGCTTCTTCGCTCGCGCCCGTCTCCGACCACTTCGGAGCGTCGTTCTTCCCTTCGAACACCCACTCGAAGAGTTCCGGCGATGGCTCGCGCTCCGCGTCGAAAGCCGCGTCGAAAGCTTCGAGCCAGTCCTCGAACGCGTCGGGAGCTTGCGCGGCTTGCACGAGGGGTGCGAACGGCGCACAGGTCGCCGTGGAAGGCCGCGACGAACTCGGCGCAGCGTGCACGTCGACGAACCGCCCCGACGTCCCGCCGTCGCTGCCCGAGCAGTACATCGGCGTCGCGACGCTCGGCGGCCACACGAAGCGTCCGACGAGCGTCGGCACGACCTCCAGGCGCAGCTCCTTTCGTTCGTTCGCATCGAGGTTGCACACGAACGCGACACGGTCGTCGAAGCGCTCGATGTCGGCGGGCTCGTGCGGCAACTCGAAGCCCCCGGGCAGCGGGCAGTCCACCACGACGTGCTTCATCGGCACGGATGTGCGCAACACAAGGCGCAGCACGAGCGGCTGGCCGACCTGCAACGGTCCATGCTGCGGCGTCAGATCGAGCCCCTCGCGGCGATCTTCATCCGTCGCGTCGGCGCGCGCGACGCACAGCTCTCGCTCGAGTTGGATCGGCGCGGCCCACGCCGCGTGGTCGCTCGCGCGTTCGCCGCGTTCGGTCGTGAGTCGCACGAGCAACGGTCTGTCCGCCGCGGCGCGCACGGTCACGGAGCTCGCGTGCGGAACCCGGCAACGCAGCGCGGCGCCTGGGCCGCCGCCGATCGAGTACTCGCGTCGCTCGCCGCCGGCTTCGACAACGAGTGCACCGGAGTGGGTCCCGGCGCGCGGCAACGCGCTCGCGAGCACCGTGAGCGCGCACGCACGCCCGTAGGTCGATCCCGATCCCGAGAGCATCGCGAGCAGCAGTTCCGCTGCGCCGCGCTCCGCGTCGGAGGCTGAGACGCCGAGCGCAAGGTCGAGCTCGAGCCGCAGCGCTTGGATCGCGAGCGGATCTTCGCCGGGAAATCCGTCTGGAGCGAGCGTCGGCAGCGAAGCATCCTGAAGGCGCAAACGACACGCGCGAGCGCCGCGTTCGTCGCCAGCGCCGACCAACGCGAGTCCCATGCGCGCGCACAACCCGGGGGGCAGCTCGGACACGCGCTCGACGGCGGACTGCAGGCGCGTGCGCGCCGTCGGGTGGTCCGGGAACAACCGCAAAGCGCCCGCGAGTTGCTCGGCGGCCATTACGAAGCGCGCTTCCGAATCCTGCGTGCCGTCGCGACTCGGGAGCGCCACGTCGCCGATGCGCTGCGAGAGAACGAGCCCGGAGCGCTCGAGGTCGAAGCCGCCGTCGCGAAGCACGGCGAGGCCGTGCAAGACGAGTCCGGTGATGCCCGGCTGCGGCCGCTCTCCCGGCCAGAAGGCGAACTGGCCCGCGCCGCCCGACTGCAGCGTCTGCAGACGTGCGAGGCCGACGCGCAACCGCTTGGCAAATTCGGCGTCGATCTCCGGCGGAGTCTCGCCGCGCGCTCGCGCAGCGCGCATCCATGCGAAGCGCGGAAGCAATCGTGCGAGCGTCTGTTCGGCGCAGCCGTACGGATAGTTCGCGAGCTCCGCTTCGAGCAGGCGCCACGCTTCGGCGCCGCCTTGCAGGACATCGAGCGTGACCGGCGCGTCCGGTGACGCGCCGGAGGGCAGTTCGAGCGTCACGGAACCAGTGCCGGAAGCGACGGCGCTGAGCAAGCGCGCCACGCGGTCGGGCGCCACGTGAATCGGGCGCTCGGAGCGATCCGAGTGCGCTCCGAGCTCGAGCGCAAGTTGCAGCGACGCTTCACCTGCGGCGCTGGCACGCAGCGGAACGTGCGCGGTCACGGACTGACCCGCGCGCACGTCGAGCGCGGTGCTTTCGCGCTCGACGGCGAGCGCAGAACCCTGAACGGAGGTGCGCAGCGCGCCGCTGTCAGGACCCTGCGCATCCGCTGCGCGGTCGATGGAAACCGGCAACTCGAAGGCGTCGCCGACGCGCACGGCGCGCGGCATCACGGGCTCCGCGCTGAGCGGTTGCGTGGACGCGAAGCTCGTGCGTTCGATCGCGCCAGATCCGTCGGGTGCGATCACAACGGCCGTGACTCGCCAGCGCGTCAAGTCGTGCGGGAGTTGGAAGTGCGTCGTCGCTACGCCTGCGCTGTCTGTCACGACCGTCGCGAAGTGCGCCGTCGGCAAGAAGCGCGAGCGGACTTCCGGCGCCGACGCGGCAGCCGGACCGCCGCCGCCTGCTGCGCGGGTCTCGAACGACAGATCACGCGTCCAGTCGAGCTGCGGAATGCGGCCGTAGAGCAGCAGCGAGTCGAGCAACTCTGTCGGTGTGCTCACAGCGGGTGTTGCGGCGCGAACCCACGAGCTCCTCGGTAACCTCGGCCGGAACGCATCGTCGGGATTGGTGGTGCGATCTCCCGCCAACGCGTAGATCCGCTCGTCGACGACAGCAAACGTCACCAACGTGTCCGGCGTTCCGCAGTACGCGCGGAGCGTCGTGGCCTGTCCCGGCAACGCCTGCGTCGGCGTTTCGATTCGCACCGTTGGCTCGGCCCGCAGCCGCGCTGGTGTGCTCGCATCCGTGCTTCCCGCCTGGGTCGCTACGGCGACGTCGAAGCGTGGCCAATCGTTGCGCTGCACCGCTTCGTCAAGCGTGGCGACGCCGTCGAGCCCAAGTTGCACGGTGCGCACGCGTGCGTTCGCGCTGCGTCCCACGACGAGCAGCGCCTGCGTGCCCGGCGCGCCGCGCAGCGTGATGCGGCACGTCGCTCCGACGACGGCGGGCGCGAGTTCAAGTTCCGGGATCGAACGCTGCAGCCAAGTTGGCGCCGCGTGTTGTTCGTTCCGATCGCCGGATTGCTCGATCTCGAGCGCATGCAGCGCGCGCAGCTTCTTTCCATCTGGCCCGATCACGTCGAACGCGACGCTGAGCTGGCGAGGCGCGCTGTCGCCGAGCGCGACGCGCAGGCTCGCGCGTCCCTCGTTGTCCGTTCGCAGGGCGAAGCGTCGGCGGTCTGTGTTGGCGAAGTCCGCCCACACCTCCGCAGTTGTGTCGAGATTCGCCGCCGGACCTCCGGACGCCAAACGCGCCTGCAAGCCGACGTCGACGTGCTCTGCACCTGCGGTCACGAATTCGGGCGCTTCGATAGCCAGTTCGACGGCTTGGCGCCGGAAGTTGGCGATGCTGCACAGCTCACCTTCGCTCAGCCGCAGCGGCGCGCCCTTGGCGTCGAGCTCGGGCGGCTCGATGGCGAATGCGAAACGCTCGCCGGGGCCGGCTTCGGCTGGCGCAACGAACGAGAACGGCGCGTACCCGTGCTCGTCGGTGTGCAGCGGGAGCGCGAGCGTGCCCAGCGAACTCGACGACACACTCAGCGTCGCCGTGATTCGCGACGCAGGCGCAGTCGTCGGAACGCTCGCGAGGCCCTCGCCGTCCCATCGACAGCTGCGCAGCACCACACGGCCCTGCACGAGTTCGCCGGGGCGGTACAGCGCTCGATCGAGCATCACGTGCGCCAACCAGCGCGCAGTTTCGAAGTCGACCGAGGTCTCGCCGCGCAGTCGAAGCAACGCTGTGCCGCGCTCGCTGCTCAGCCGGAGCTCGCCGAACAGCATTTCGTCGGCGCGGCCCTTATCGAAGCGCAGGAGCTTGGGCTGCGCGCTGAGTTCGCCCTGCTCGATCAGCTCGCCGTGGCGCTGAAACTCCCACTTCGTGTTCCCAGCGCCACGCGGTCCGAACGCCGCGAGCGCGGTCCAACCGTCTTGCGTGAGCGCGAGCGCGTCCAGGTCGCTGACCAGCACACGCCGCACGCCGCGCCAAGGCGACGTCGTCGAACGCGCCTCGAGGAGCCAATCGCCCGCAGGAAGCGTCGGAAGCTCGAGCGTGCTCGTGAGCGTGGCGCTCCAAGTCGACGCGCCGAGCGTGTCGACTTGGCGCCACTCCAGCGGTCCGGGCGCGCACGGCGTCAAACTGAGCAGCAGCGGCTCGCGCAGTTCGCGCAGCTGCCCCCAAGGCGCCTCGAGCGGCACACGCACGGGCCACAGGCCGAAACGTGTGATGCGCGCGAGCGACAGCAGGCGCTCCGCCTCGTCGAGCAACTCCTTGTCGCCGCCGGCCGCCCTGCGCGCCGCGAGCGCATCGAGCAGCCCGACAACCGTCGGCGCGAGCGACTCGGGGTCAAACTCGTGGTCGTCTGCGAAGCTGTCCCACGCAGCGAGTTCCGGCGTGGCGTCCCAGGGCGAGCGTCGCGCGCCCGCGAGCGCCGCCGCGGCGCCGGCGACGAGCGCTCGATCGGCTTCGGCGTCGTCCGGAAACGCCTGCACAACGGCGAGCAGCCCGGCCGCGCGCTGTGGCGCGGGGAGAAGCGCCGCAAGCAGGCGTGCGCGCGCGGCGGGCGATTGCGCCTGAGCGGCCCGCTCGGCGGCTCGCGTCGTGTCACCGCGCAGGAGCGCCAGTGTTACGTCGTCGGCCATACCTTGCGGCGGCTGGCTCGAAGCTAAGCCGATCACGATCCATGAGAGTGTGCCCATCCAACGTTCCCCCGCGCGTCGCTAGCGCTGCGTTCGAAGCGAGGACACACACTAGCCACGGCGAAGGGCGTTGGAGCGCGAGCGCTCGTTACGCACGCCGAAGGATCGGAGTTCTCGTGCTCCGCGTGCGCTTGAACCCAGATCCGCGTTGCCATGCCGCCGCGCTCGGTGCTGCGGCGAGCGTGCGCCAAAAGCGAGCCGGCCGCGGCCCGTGCGAAGCGGGACGCGGCCGGCGGAGAGGGCGAACGACGCTCAGAGGCCCGCGGGCAACAGCGCGAGGTCGCGCACGGTCACGCCGCCGCCGATCGCGCCGATCATCGAGGTCGCGCCGGTGGTCAGGTTGATGCTGTAGAGCGTCGAGTTCAGCGCGCCGGGCGCGGTGAGCGCGACGAAACCGCCGCCGAGGGCGCTGATGTCGAAGCCGGCGAGGTCGCCAGCGTTCACGCCGAGCGCGCCCACGGTGAAGAGCTGGCCCGAGTTCGGGCTCGTCGGCGAAGAGTTCACGCTGCCCTGCGTGACGAGCACGTCGAGGTTCGAGTCGATGCCGAACATCGTCGTCACCGTCGCGCCCGCGAAGTTGCGGTCGTAGGCCACGGCCACTTCGCGCGGCAGCGCTCCCGCGTTCACGTCACCGCCGGCGAAGGCGAGGTTCGCATCGACTGCGGCGAGCGCGCCGGTGATCGGATTGAGGCGCAGATTCTGGCCCGCATCCGTCACCAAGCGCACGCGGTCGACCGTGGGATTGAAGTCGACGCCGATCTCAGCGCCCACGAGAGCGGGAGTGAACCCTCCGCCGATGGCGACCGCTGCGCCGCTGGTGCGGTTGATCGAGTAGAGCCGATTCGCGCTGCTCACGCCGATCAAGGCCCCGGTCGCGGGCCGTGCGTCGATACCGAGCAGCGTCTCACCGGGTTGCAGACCCGTGACGCTGATCGAACTGGTCGAACCCGGCGTGCCGAGATCGAAGGCGAGCAGCTGGTTGTCCGTCGACAGCGCGACGGCGCGTGCGACGGGCGGGTGCTCCGCCGCGAGGGCACGCAGCAATCCGATGACGGGAATCTCGCCGACGGGTGTCGCCGCGCCCGTCGCGACATTGAGCGTGTAGAGCGTGCTCTTCGTGTCGCCGAGCGGCGCGAGCGCGGCGAACGCGCCGCCGAACGGCGTGATGTCGAGGCCCGCGAAGTCGCCCGTGTCGACGCCGAGCGCGCCGATGCTGAACAACTGGCCGCCGTTCGGGCTCTGCGGTGCGCCGCCGATGCTTCCCTGCGTGACGAGCTTGTCGTTCGTCGCGTCGATCGCGTACAGCGTCGTGTTCGTCGAGCCGGCGAAGTTGTTCGTGTACGCCTCGGCGACGATGCGTGGCAGCGCGCCGAAGCTGCTGTCGCCGGGTGCGTAGGCGAGCAGCGTGTCGACTGCGGCCACAGCGCCCGTGTTCGGGTTGAGGCGCAGGTTCTGGCCCGCGTCGCTCACGTTGCGGATGCGGTCGACGGCCGGATTGAAGTCGAAGCCGTAAGCGCTGCCCGTGAGCGCCGGCGTGAACGGCCCGGCGCCGATGGGCGTGAGCGCGCCGCTCGCGCGTTCGACGCGGTAAATGCGACTGCTGCTGCCCAGTGCGAGCAATTCGCCGGTCGCCGGCCGCACGTCGAGTCCCTCGATCGTTTCGTTCGGCTGCAAGCCACTGAAGGGCACGTTCGAGAGGATCGCGCCCGGCCGGCCGGCGACGAAGCTCACCAATCGATTGCCGCTCGTTGCGCCCCACAGCAGCGGCTGCACCGGTGCGCGCACGGCGATGTCGCGCAGCACCTGTCCACCGACTGCGCCCTGCAGCGTCGCCGCGCCGGTCGCGAGGTTGAGCGTGTAGAGCTTGCTCACGCTCTCGCCCGCGAGGTTCATGACGGCGAACGCGCCGCCGTAGGCCGAAATGTCCATGCCCGCGAAGCTGCCCGTATTGACGCCGAGAGCGCCGACGCTCGAGAGCTGTCCGCCGTTGGGACTCGGCGTGCCGTTGACGCCGCCGATGCGGACCAACACATCGCGCTCGCTGTCGATGCCGTACAGCGTCGTCGACGTCGCTCCGGCGAAGGCGTTCGTGTACGCGCAGGCCACGACGTTCGGATTCGCGCCGAAACCTGCGTCGCCGGGCGCGTAGGCGAGGCTCGTATCGACGCCGGCGACAGCGCCGGTGTCCGCGTTGAGACGCAGGCTCTGGTCCCAGTTGGTGACGACCCGCAAGCGGTCGGGCACCGGATTGAAGTCGAGGCCTACGCCGCGACCATTCAAGCTCGGCGCGAACGAACTCGCTCCCTTGGCGAGCGCCACGCCCGTGAGCGGATCGATGAAGTAGACACGGCTGGTCGTGCTGATGCCGACGAGCTCGCCGGTCGAGGGCCGCACGTCGATGCCGACGAGCGCTTCGCCGGGCGCGAGGCCCACGATGGGCGTGATCGACAGGAGCGTGCCGGGCGCGCCGGCGTCGAAGCTCACGAGGCGTTTGCCGCGCAGTTCGAGGCCGATCAGGTTGCCTTGGGCCTGCGCTGCGGCGGACGTGACGAGGAACGCGGCGCCGAGCGCGACGATGGTGCGGAGTGTTTGCATGGTGCGTGTCTTCTCTGGAGATCGAGAGGGAAACCCGCTCGCCTACGGAGCGCACCAGCGCCGTGGATCTGTGGATGTTGCCGCCGCGCGTTCCCGTCCTCTCGCGCCAAAAAAATGTGCGCCGCGGGAAATCCAGCCGAACGTTGCCGCGCGTAGTCGGATCAGGGCGCGCTCCGGCGGCAGTTCAACCGTGCGTGCGTTACTTTGACGCGCGCATGAAGTTCAAGAGCAAGCGCGAGCTCGTCGAGCGGATCGAGCGCGAGCACGCAGCCTTCGTCGAGCTGGCGAACACGATTCCCGCGCGCCGGCGCCGCGAGCCGGGCGTGTGGGGCGAGGGTTGGAACGTCGCAGACCTCTACGCGCACCTCGCGGAGTGGAACCGCATGCTCTTGCGCTGGGTCGCCGACGATCGAGCTGGCCGCACGCCGCAGCTCCCGGCGCCGGGGTTCAAGTGGAACCAGACCCCCGCGCTGAACCGCGAAATCCAGCGGCGTTTCGCGCGTCGCTCCGCCGCGCGACTCATCGCGGAGTTTGACGCCACCTACGTCGAAGCGCTCGCGCTGGTCAAAGGCTTGAGCGAAGCGGAGCTGCTCGAACCCGGGCGCTTCGCGTGGACCGGAAAACTGCCGCTCGCGAGCTACGTGGCGCCGAACACCTGCTCGCACTACGCCGTAGCGCGCAAGATCCTCACGCGTTGGCTGCGTGCGAGCGCGAAGCGCGAAAGCCGCAGTTCCAAGCGCGCGCCGTAGCGGCGCGCCGAACGCTTCGCGGCGCATGGCGTACACTGGCTGGTTCGATGCGCCTGCTCCCGAAAGACCGCGACCTCTCCAAGCCGCTCGAGAAGGTCGAACTCGCCGTGCGCGCCAGCGATCTGCAGATGCGCGCCGAGCAGGTCGAGATCCGGCTCGATCGTTTCCTCGCGCTGCACATGCCGTGGCGCTCGCGCAATTCGATCCAGAACCTGATCGACGAAGGCTACGTCTACGTCGATTTCACGACGCCCGACCGACCCGGCGGCACGGGCGAACTCGTGCAGGAGCGCAAGGCGAGTCGCCGACTGCGCGACAAGAGCCGCGTCGTGATCGTCGTGCCCGAGGGGCTGCGCATCGAAGTCACGCCCTCGATCGAGGACGAGCTCTCGAACCTGCACGAGGACCGCGACGTGCTCGCCGTCGACAAGCCGCCGATGCTGCCCGTGCATCCGTCGGGACGGCACATGAGCGACTCGGTGATCCAGCGCATCCACGCGCGCTACGGCGCCGACAAGGTCGACCGCAGCGCGCGGCCGCGGCTGTGCCATCGCATCGACCGCGAGACGAGCGGGATCGTGCTCATCGGTCTGCATCCGCAGGCGCACGCTCAGGTGCGCCGCCAATTCGAGGAGCACGAAGTCGAGAAGGAGTACCTCGCCATCGTGCAGGGCCATCCGCGCAGCGACAGCGGCGTGTGCGACCTGCCGATCGGTTCGGCGCGCGGCAGTTCGATCGGCCTCAAGATGGCCTGTCGCGCCGACGGCGACGAAGCGAAGACCGCTTGGCGCGTGCTCAGCCGTCACCGCGGTTGCGCGCTCGTGCTGTGCAAGCTCTACACCGGCCGCCAACACCAGATTCGCGTGCACATGGAGTCGATCGGCCATCCGCTGGTCGGCGACAAGCTCTACGGCTACGGCGACGAGTACTTCCAGCGCTACAACGACGGCGAGCTGACGCCCGAGGACATCGTCAAGCTCGAACTGCCGCGCCAGGCGCTGCACCACCATCGCCTGGTGTTCCACCAGCCTTCGAGCGGCGAGCGCATCGAAGTGGTCTGCCCGCTCGCGAACGACATGCAGGCTTTCCTCGCGTCGCGCACGGACGAGCCCGGCGCGGCGCGCTGAGCCGCCGTTCGGGTTTACTCTCGACGGCGACGGATCGCCACGGCGCACAACAGCAGCGCGCCGACGATGATGTGACCCGCGCTCATCATTTGGAGCGACGGGAGCGGTGTCGCGGGTTCCAGTGGCGGGAACTGTCTTCCTGACGGGCCTTGGCGCAGCGCGAGTGCTGCGTACCACAGGCCACAGCTGAACGCGGTGGCGAGGGCCACGACCATCGCGAGCTCGCCGCGGCGCGCGCGTGTGCGCCAGCCGAGTACGAAGGCCAGCAGCGGGAGCGGCGCGGAGAGTGCGACGCCGATCGAAACGAGGACTATGAAAGCGCCGAGAACCAAGCCGCAGAGCACACTCCGAGCGTAGCTCGGAGTGGCCGTTCCGCTCACGCGCTGGTCGAGCGGCGCGAACCGACAGCAGCCACCGTCGCACCGGCGATGACGTGGCCCAAGGTCGCCAAACCGATCGCCACCAGCGTGTTCAGTCCTGCGAACTGCGAGTGCTGGGTCGGCGCCTCGGGCCGGCGCAGGACGAAGTACGCACCGACCCAAATGCCCCAGCTCAGCGCCGTGGCCGCGGCCACCAGTGACAAAAGCGTTCCGCGGCCTGCGGATCTGCGAGTGGCCGAGACGAGCGCCAGCAGCGGCAACGGCATCGCGAGAGCGGCGGCCAGGAGGACGCCGAGCCCGAGACTGCCCCAGAACATGTGCCGAGCGTAGCGGGAAAACGCTGAAGCGCTCGCCAGCGCCCGCACTCCTCGTTCGGAGGCATGCAGGCGGCGGACCGCTGGGCTCTCGGAGCTCGATGGACCGGACAACGTGGGCGCCGTCCGCGCCGTCCGGCGGATGCTGTCCCGCGTGTCCTCGACGACGGAGCGAGTCGCAGCCGCGGGCCAGAGCACCCACGACCGCCGACATGTTTCGCCTTCCGTCAGCGCTGAGCGAGCTGGCGCTCCAACTCGGCGATACGCTCGCGCAACGGCGCGATCACTTCGCGCACCTCGGCCTCGCTGTAGCGCGGCGTGATGTGCTGCGGGCAGTTCCAGTCGAAGGCGTGGACGTCGATCACGAACACGCGCTCGATCGGGCTGCGGCCGGCGTTTGGCGCCAGACGCTCGACCCACTCGGGATGCGCTGCAGCGTCGAGCACGCGCGCTTCGCCCCACACCTTCAAGCGCGCGCGCTGCGGGTAATCCATCAGGAACAGCGCGACACGTGCGTTGTCCGCCACGTTGCCCGTCGTCACGAGCTGGCGATTTCCGCGCAGATCCGCGAAGGCCAGCGTGCGCTCGTCGACGACGTGCAAGAAGCCGGGCGCACCGCCGCGGTGTTGGATGTACGGCCAACCATCGGCGTTCACCGAGCCCAGGTAGAAGCTGTCGCGCGCAGCGATGAACTCGCGCTCCGCGGCGCCGAGCTCGTCGCGTTCGCCGTCCGGATGCGGTTTGGCGGCGCGGCCGTACGCGCGCTGCTGCGCGGCGAGGACGGCGGGAGTGAAGGCCAGTTCGAGGTACTTGTGCGTCATGGTCGTGGCAGCGCGCGGGAGCTGCGGCGGGAGAGCGCGCGTGGCTCTCCCGCTCGCGTTCGAAATCAGAACACCAGCGTGTTCCAACCCGCAGCGACGTAGCCGTGCAGGTTGGAGAGGCCCGGCGTGCCCTCGAGCGGCTTGTCGGTGAGCAACGCCGTGCCGCAGGCCTGCACCGACTCGGTGGCGCCGAACACGGCCGCGCAGCCGCACGACGCGCCCTTCACGCTCGTGCGCACGGCGTTGTAGAGCCCGTTCGCCGGGTGCGTGAGTTTGGTGAGCTCGCTCGGCCAACGCGTCCCCGCGCCGGCGAACACGACCTCGACCTCATCGCCCTTGCGTTGCGCTTCGTGAGCGAGCGCGAGGCCGTTGAACATGCGTCCCAGCGGCTCGTCGCCGCCCTTGGGATCGCTCGTGATGACGATGGCCAGCTTCATGGTTGTGTGCCTTGTCGCAGTTGCGGAGCGCTGTTCAGGCCTTCACCGTCGCCAGCCCGGGCTTGACCTCGGGGAAGTCGACGGCGGTGCGCGCGACGTGGTTCACATAGTTGGTGAACAGGTTGAGCGCGACGTTCGCGATCGTCTCGACGATCTCCGCATCGCTCACCCCGGCGGCGCGCGCCGTCTTCAGGTCGGCGTCGCTCAGCTCGCCGCGCGAGAGCACGATCGCGCGCGCGAGCTTGAGCAACGCGTCGGTGCGCGCGTTGGTCGAACTCGCCGCGCGCGCTTGGGTCAGTTCGTCCGTCGACAGACCGAACTTGCCGCCGATCAGCGTGTGCGCGCTCAGGCAGTAGCCGCACAGGTTGGTTTCGGCGACGGTCAGCGCGATCTGCTCGCGCAACTTGCCGTCGAAGGCGCCGCCGCCGAGCGTGTTGCTGAACCCGAGGTAGCCCTCGAGCGCCGCCGGCGCGTGCGCCATGACGCGCATCATGTTCGGCGTCATGCCGAGCTTGGCGTTCACGGCGCCGAGTAGTTGTTGAGCCTTGGGAGAAGCCTTGGTGGGGTCGAGCGGAGCGATGCGGTTCATGGCCGGTCTTTCTGTTGGAGGGGCGTGATGGCGCGCCCGATTTGGGCGACAGGACTCCCTCAGGCACTTCGTGTGCCGCCGCAAAACCGAGCCCAAGGACGTGCTTTAACCTCTGGCAGCAAACGAGTTATGTCTCGCAGACCGGTCTACGAAAAGTCGTCGGCTACGGCCGATCGTCGCCAGCTCTACGGCTTTTCGTAGTCTGGCGCGCCTTGAACCGCGACCTTCTGCCCACGGTCATGGTCGCCATCGCGCGCAGCGGCGACCTCGGCGCCACCCTCGCGACGATCGTGAGCGGCATCGCTCAGTGCCAGCACGTCGCGCTTGCCCGGCTGTGGATGATCGAGCCGGGTGACGTGTGCGCCGAGTGCGCGCTCCGCAGCGAGTGCCCCAACCGGGAGCGCTGCCTGCACTTGATGGCGAGCGCGGGCAATTCGCTCGAGGAGGGCGTCGACCTCACGGGGACCGGCGGCAGGTTCCGGCGCTTTCCGATCGGCGTGCGCAAGATCGGACGAGTCGCCAGCACGGGCGAGCCGCTGCTCGTTGTCGGCCTGCGCGGCGACGAAGCGTGGATCGCCGACCGCGCGTGGATCGAGCGCGAGGGCATCCGCAGCTTCGCCGCGCAACCGCTGATCTACGCCGGCGAGGTGCTCGGCGTGCTCGCGGTGTTCGACCGCAAGCTGCTCGAGGAGGCCGACGTCGAAGGGCTGCGCGTGTTCGCCGACCACGCGGCCGTCAGCATCGCCAACCGCCGCGCCTTCGACGAGATCGCGCGCCTGCGCGCGCGCCTCGAGCACGAGAACAGCTACCTGCGCGAGGAGATCGATGAAGCGCTCGGCGCGGGCGAGCTCGTCGGCGCGAGCGCGGGCCTGCGCAAGGTGCGCCAGCAGATCCAGCTCGTGGCGCCGACGGATGCGACCGTGCTGATCCAGGGCGAGAGCGGCGTGGGCAAGGAACTCGTCGCGCGCGCGATCCACGAGGGCAGCTCCCGCGCGAGCGGTCCGCTGATCCGCGTCAACTGCGGAGCGATCCCCGAGAGCCTGTTCGAGAGCGAGTTCTTCGGGCACGTGCGCGGCGCGTTCACCGGCGCGCTCAAGGACAAGCTCGGGCGCTTCGAACTCGCCGACGGCGGCACGCTGCTGCTCGACGAGATCGGAGAGACGCCGCTCGCGCTGCAGGCCAAGCTCCTGCGTGTGCTGCAGGAAGGCGAACTCGAGCGCGTGGGGGACACGCGCACGCGCAAGGTCGACGTGCGCGTGATCGCCGCGACCAACCGCGACCTGCGCGCGGAGGTCGACGCCGGCCGTTTCCGCCAGGACCTCTACTATCGACTGAGCGTTTTCCCGCTCGAAGTGCCGCCGCTGCGCGAGCGGCCCGACGACATCCGCGCGCTGGCCGAGCACTTCGTCGCGCGCGCCGCGGCGCGTCTCAAGCGGCCGACGCCGCGACTCACGGCGGCTGCCGTCGACGCGCTGCTCGAGCACGACTGGCCGGGCAACGTGCGCGAGCTGCAGAACGCCGTCGAACGCGCGGTGATCCTCGCCGGCCGCGGACCGCTGCACTTCGAACTCGCGCAGCGCGCACCCAGCGTCGCCCGTGCTCCCCGCGCCGCCGCTACGAGCGCGCCGCGCGCTCCGCAGAGCGCGGCCGAACTGCGCGACCTCGAGCGCGAAATGCTCGTCGCGGCGCTGCGCGAAACGGGCGGCCGCATCTTCGGCCCCGGTGGCGCCGCCGAACGCATCGGAGTCCCTCCGACGACGCTCGCCTCGCGGCTCAAGGCGCTGGGCATCGACCGCAAGCGTGTGTAGCCGACGCGCTCGCGCCACGCCGAGGGCGCACTCGAGCGGGGCGACGTGGCTGCCCGCTCGTGCGTTTCGAGGGTCAGCAGGGACACGTGACGAAAGCCGGCGCAGAGTCGTGGAAGCGTCCCCGGAGCGACCCGCGCGTCGCCGAGGCGTTCGTGAACAAGTGCTGGCGCGCAGCCAGAGCGTTCGGCAAGTTCGGGGCGCATGGAACGCCATCCGCCGTCGCTGCGAGTTCAACCAGCGCTGAGTCGTCGTGAGTTGCTCGCGGCGCTTGGCGTCGCTTCGCTCGCGGCTTGCGCCGCCCCGAGCGCGAACGACGACGCGCAATCGAGCGCGCCGCCGCGCAAGACGCCGCGCCATCTGTTCGTGATCGTTGCGGACGACTTGAGCCGGATCGATCTGGGTTGCTACGGCAACCGCGACGTGCACACGCCGCACATCGACTCGATCGCCGCGCAGGGCGTGCGTTTCGAACGCGCCTACACGCCCGTGGGCGTGTGCAAACCCTCGCGCAGTGCGCTCTACACCGGCCTGATGCCGCACAAGAACGGAGCGCTCGGTTTTCAGCCGATTCGCGATGGGGCGCCGACCTGGCCGGAGCTGCTGCGGCCCGAGCTGTGCGCGACCGGCATGCTCGGCAAGCTCAACACCGCGCCCGTTCCGCGCTTCGCGTTCGAACACTGGATGCGTCCCAAGGAGTTGGCCGACACGCGCGACCCGCAGGTGATGCGCGCCGCTTTCGGAGCGACGCTCGAGCGCTTCGACGGTCGGCGCATGGCCGTGGTGGTCAACCTCAAGGATCCGCACCGTCCGTTCCGCGGGCCGTTCGCCGATCCGGATGCGCCGAACCAGCCCGTTCCGCACGATCCGGCGAAGCTCACGCTGCCGCCGCACCTGTTCGACACGCGCGAGACGCGCGAAGAGCTAGCGCAGTATTACGACGCGATCTGGCGCCTCGACCGCACGGTCGGCGCGCTGCTTGCCGAGCTCGACGCGCGCGGACTCGCCGAGGATTCGCTGGTCGTATTCACCAGCGACAACGGCCAGGGTTTTCCCTTCGCGAAGACGACGCTCTACGAGGCGGGCATTAACCTGCCGTTCCTCGTGCGTTGGCCTGCGGCGCTGAAGGCCGGCGGCGTGCGCCGCGAGTTCGTCAGCTTGATCGACTTGCTGCCGACCGCGCTCGAGATGTTCGGCGTCGAGTACGCCGGTCCCCTCGACGGACGCTCGCTCCTGCCGCTCTTCGCCGGAGTCGCGCCCGCTTGGCGCTCGTCGATCGTCGGCATGCACACGCTGCACCGCGTCGGTCCGGAGACGCCTTCGCGTTCGCTGCGCGACGAGCGCTGGAAGTTCATCCTCAACCTGCCGGTGGACGGCGAATTCCACAGCAACGTGATGTCGTTCAGTCTGGCCTGGAAGTCGTGGATCGCGGTGGCGCGCGAAAACCCTGAGCTCCGTGCGCGGATGGAGCGTTTCGTGCGCCGTCCGCCCGAGGAGCTCTACGACCTCGAAGTCGATCCGTTCGAGCTTGTGAATCTCGCGGAAAACGCCCAGTTCCAGGCGCAGCGCGAGGCCATGAAGTCGCAGCTGCTCGAGTGGATGCGCCGCGAGGGCGATCCCTACTTGCCGGCCTGACGCTGCGCCGGCCGCAGCTCGCCCGTGGACATGTTGCGGTCGAGCACGCGTTCGTAGGCGACGAGCGCCGCCGTCGCGAGCGCGCTGGCCGACCACGAATCGAGATAGCGCGTGGCGCCGAGCGACGCGAGCAGGAGCACGATGGCGACGACGGCGAGTCCGCCGAGCCAGTCGTGGCTGATGAAGAGTTGATCGTGCGGCACCGAGAGCGGAGCGTCGATGACGCACTCGCGCCACACAAAACGCAGCACGAGCACGGCGAACAGGAACGCGGGCGGCGCGAGTTGCAGCGTGAACTGCCATTCGCCCTGCAGGCAGCCGATCGCGACGAGAACCGCGTACAGGGGCGCGAGGAAACGCGCGACCACGGCCTTGAGCACGCCGTTGTGGAGCTCGCCCTGCTGCACCGGCGCCGTGTCGAGCAGCCAGCGCGCGCGGTGGGAGTTCGAGCCGGGCGTGTGTGCGGCGAGCAGCGGCGCGTAGGCGCCGGGTATGAACAGGAGCAGCGCGAGCAGCGACTCGCGCGAGCTTCCCGTGGGCGATTGTGCGCCCAGCACGAGGAAACCGAGCGGAACGGCGAGCAGTGGGTAGGCGCGCACAACGAACTCGCGTTCCTTCGGCAGCGCGTCGAACACCAGCTCGTACGTCGCGCGTTCGCGGCCGCGCACCCACACGCGCGCGAGGGCGTGGCGCAGCGGCGCGAGCAGTGCGCCGACGAGCGTGGAGCTCGAGTTCGCGGCCGCGGGCGGCGGCGCAGGAACGCCGAGGACCAGTGCGAGGGCGAGTCCCGTGCAGACGAAAGCGGCGGCTTGCCACACCGTCGACAGGGCGTCGGTCGAGAACTGCGCCGCGAACCACGCGGGCGGGTAGTAGGCCAGCGTCGGCGCGGCCGACGGGCCCGTCCAAGCCGTGATGCGTGTCACGAGTTGCAAACCCAGCACCGCGCCGAACAACGCGCCGACGAGCCACACGCTCTGCAGCGCGACGAGCAGCGCGTGGCCGCGGCCGCGCAGCACGGCCTGCAACGTCAGCAGCGTCGCCGCGAGGCTCACGCTCAAGCTCCATCCGGCGAGCCACAGTCCCGCGCGCTGCAGGAGGCCGAACGTGTCGGGTGCGAACACGAGAGCGGGCGCGAGCACTCCCGTCGCAAGCACAGTGAGCACGAGCAGCAGGTGCAGCGCGCGCGCGACGTGGATCTCGAAGTCGCGCACGGGCAGGGCGCGCACCCACTCGCCCGTTTCGTCGGCGGTGAGCAGCGCGCTGAGGTCGCCGAGCAGCGGCACGGCGACGAGTGCAGCGCACACGCTGAGCGCGGCGAGCGCGTAGGCGAAGGGCTGCGTCTCGTCGGGAATCAGCGCGCAGAACACGCCCGAGACGAACACGAGCATCAGCAGAGGCGCCACGGGTAGCGCGCTGCCGCCGCGCTGCGAGGCGAGGCGCGCGCGCAGCAGCACCAGGATTCGACCGATCACGCGGGCTAGAGTACGTGCTTCGATGAGCCTTTTCCTTGCGGGTCCGGCCGGTCGGCTGGAAGCGATCCTGTGGCGGCCGCTCGACGGCGCGGCGCCGCGTGCTGCGGCCGTGGTGTGCCATCCGCACCCGTTGTTCGGCGGCACGATGGACAACAACGTCGTGTTCCGCGTGGCGCGCGGGCTCCAGCACGCAGGCCTCGCGGTGCTGCGCTTCAACTTCCGCGGCGCCGGTCGCAGCGAAGGCGTCCACGACGGCAACGGCGCCGAGGAGGGGGACGTGCGCGCCGCGCTCGACTACCTCGAGCGGGAGTTCCCGGGTCTTCCGATGTGGGCTGCGGGCTTCTCGTTCGGCTCGCGCACCGTCGGTTCGCTCGCGCGCTACGAGCCGCGCATCCAGCGCGTTGCGCTCATCGCGTTGCCCAGCAAGGCCTTCGACTGCGCCTTCGTGCGCGAGATCGGCCAGCCGACCTACGTGCTGCTCGCCGAGCACGACGAATTCGGCACGCCGCAGGATTTCGACGAGCGCATCGGGCCCTTGGGAAACAACTTCGAGCGCGACGTCATCGAAGGCGTCGAGCACTTCTTCCGCGGCAAAACCCCCGAACTCGAGCAGCGCGTCAAGGCCTGGGGCCTGCGCTCGCTCGGCCTACCAGCGAACGGACAGCCATGAACGACCAACCGAAATCGGCGGCCAGCCACCCGCCCGAATACCCCAGCACCCGCCAGCCGTCGATCCGGCTGGTGATGATGCCGCGCGACACCAATGCGGTGGGGACGATCTTCGGCGGCGTGATCCTCTCGCACATCGACCTTGCAGCGGCGACGGAGGCGCACCTCTACCACCCCGGCAAACTCGTGACCGTGTCCTTCGACCAGGTCGAGTTCAGGCAACCGGTGTTCGTCGGCGACCTCGTGTCCTTCTTCACGGAGACGGTGCGAGTCGGGCGCACTTCGATCACGGTCGGCGTCTCGGTCTGGGCGCAGCGCGCGCGCGACCGCGACAAGCTGGTGCACGTCACCGAGGGCCGCGTGACGTTGGTCGCGGTCGACGAGCAACTCAAGCCCACGCCCGTTGTGCGGCGCTGACGGTACGGCGCCGCACTTTCAGCAACGCACCGAGCCTCTTGTTTCGGGCGACGCGGAGCGCGCCGCGCGCGTCAGGGCGTGTACGTGAGCACGAGCGCGTTCGACAAGTTGGTGGACTTCGGCGCCGGCGGGTCGCGGAACCAGGCCTGAAGATAGACCTTCGCGCCCGCTGCGAACGGCACGCCGACGGCTGTCGGATTGCTCGTGACGTAAGCGTTCCAGTTCAGCGCCAGCACCCCGTTGCAGGCGTTGGCGGTCCCGCCCGAGCCCGTGATCGGGGTGCGCTGCGTGGGCGCCTTCACGCACAGGAAACTCGTGCTACCGACGCCCCACAGGGACGGAGTGAATCCGGTGTTGTTGATGCCGTAGAACACCAAGCCCTGCTTTTGACCGTCCACGTTCGCCACGCTGATGGTGACCGGCGTTGTGTGCGTCACCTTCGGATTGGCGTTCGCGCTGATGGATGCGGAGCAGCCGTTCGTCGTCGTGCCGGCCGTGCAGTACGCCTGCGGGAGATTCTGCACGTCGAAACACAGGTCCCAGCTGCTGAGCGAGCCGCCATCCGCCGGCACGAACCAGTCGTAGATGATCAAGCGCCACGTGCCGGTCCCGGCGCCAAGCGGAATCGATTGAAGGTTCGTATTGAGGATCCCCGAGGCCCCCGAGGGCCACGCCCCAAACGCCTGGCGATAGGCCCCCGGCGCTGTGCCGGTACATGAGAAGGTCTGGGCGGCTGCTCCGCACGGGGCCACGCCGATGGTCGCGTCAACAATGCTGTAGTCGCCCGAAACGGGGTCCCCGCACCCGCCGGCGAGGACTCCATTGTTGTCTTGGAACAGGTTGTATCTCTGGCCGCTCGGAGCTTGGAGCACGATGTGGCTGTCGCCGAGCCACGAGTGGTTGAGCCCACGGAGGCTGACCGCGAGGATCTTGGTTGCCCCGGCGGGAATGGTCACGGAAAGCGGCGCGATGAGCGCTCCGGTCGGAAGCGTGGTTGGCCACGTGCCATCGAGCGCGGCCGGCGCTGGATAGTTGCCGCCGCCGCCCCCGGTGACACAGTTGAGCACCGGGCCGCCGCCGCCGGGCGGCGTGGTGGGCGGTCCGAAGCACAGCTCCCAACTTGTCAGAGTCCCGGCGTCTCCCGCTGCCCAGTCGTAGACGTAGAGCTTCCAGGCGCCCGCCAAACTCGCGTGGGGAATGGACTCGAGCGACACGTTGTCAATCGCGCCGGCCGGCCAGTTGCCCACGTACTGTCGAAACGTCCCTGATGTTGTGAACGAGCCGCACGTGAGTACCGGCGGACCGCCGCAAGCGTTGCCGGCAGCGGGGTCGACGAGCGTGAGGTCGACGCCGACCGGGCTGGCGCCGCAGCCGAACCCCGTGCCCAGGAACTCGACGCGGTGAAGGAGGTTGTGTTTGGCGCCGGTCGGGTCCTCGAGCACGAACTGCAGGTCGCCGACCCAATTGTGGCTCAGGCCGCGCAGGACCACCGACTTCAACACCGAGCCGCTGGCCACCGATGGGACCGTGAGGGCGCCGACGGTCGGCGAGGCAGGAAGCGTCGTGGGCCACGTTCCGCCGCCCCCATCGCCGACTGCCGGAATCACACCGCCGGTTCCGGCCACAACGCACTGTGCCGTTGCCGTGAGCGGCGTAGCGACGGCCACGAGCGTAGCGCCGCAAGCAAGGAACACGGTTCTGTACATGGGGAAGCTCCTAATTGGTGGTTGCGGACGTGGAATGTTGCGCAAGTCGGTTATTCACCGTGCGTGGTCCGAGCCCGCGCTGCGCACCAACCTATCGCGCCACGAGCGGATCTGGGCGACGCCAACCGCAGGGCGCGTCGGCGCGCGGTCGCGCACGTGCGAACGCGTGCGCGTCGCCGCCGGCGTCGCAGGTCGGTGATGTACTGCGAGCGCAGACGAAGCGCGCCTCCGAGTCGAACCGCACGATGAAGTGCGTGACGCATGTTGCGTGCGTGACTCGCTAGGTCACGCCGACATCACGCGGTGTCGCACATCTCAAGGCGTTGCGTCGCAGCCCGAAAAAAAACTAGCAATATGGCAGCCCTGTTAGTTTGCGAGTGAAGCGGTCGAAACCAACATTCTCCGTCGAATGTGTCGCACTCAGGGTCTACACGTAGGCGAGAGTCGGGCCTGAATTCTGGCCGGTCACGAACCCGTGTCGTGCGGTGCGCACTCGAACCGCCCCGTGTCGAGCGCCTTCCTTGCAGCACCAACCGTCGCTGCCTAGAGTTCCTGCGTGTCTGGCGGGCGCACGCACGCTCCCGGCATCGCAGCACGCGCGGGTGGGCTTGCTACAGGTTTCCTGCGTGCACCACCGTCGAGCAGGACGCGCCAACCCGGCGCCCCGCGCCCATCAGGCCGTGATTTACCGAGGCCGTTATGAACCACGTGAACGCCAGGCTGCTCGTTCTCGCAGCCGTCACTTTCGCAGCGCCGCTCCCAGCGCAAAACCCCGCCAACGACCGTGTGACGCTCGCCGGTGAGTTCAATGGTGGACACAGCTTCGTCGTGAAGACCGGCTCGGTCTACTCCTTCAGGTACCGCAACGCGCCCCACGCTATTGAGTATCGGCTCGACATGGCCGACCCCGCCGTCCAGGACGGCATGATCCGCATCTACGAGATCTACAGCGACTCGTATCCCATCTGGGAGGGCGGAGTCGCGTTTCGCAATGCGTCGGGCGCCCTGCTGTTGCCCTCAACTCTGGCGCCGTACGTGACGTTGACGAGCGAAGCGCTGGTCGGCAACACGGTCGTGCTCGAGTACACGGACAGTCCACCGGGCGGCGGCGTTCACCGTCGTCGTCACACGTGCACGATCAAGGGGCAGGTGTTTTCGATCACGATTGAAGATCTGGACTCCAACACTGCCTATCTCAACAACTACGCAGGCATGTTCATCGGACCGACGGCGAGCACGAACAGCGCTCACCTTCTCCAGATGCAGGGCGCACTGTCGTCGCCGGTCATCAAGTTCTTGAACGGGACTCGCACTTGGTTCGTCGGCGCCACCATCGACCTGTTCCAATCCAACGCGAGCGATTTTCTGCAGCCTTCGTCGGGCTCGATCCCGAGCGGAGCGAACTCGGTCGATTTCAGCTCGAACACGACGGGGACCTACAAGCCGAACTCTGGCGGGCAGATTTCGGCGCCGCTGCGAGACACCTGGAACGTGTGTGTTTCGCAGCGCTCACGCGACGTCTTCGTCCGGCAGACGCAGGGTCCGTCGCCCTACCGCGAGTTGCTGCGCCACCGCACCACAGTCCTGCTGTCTGGGGCCACCACGTCGTGGACCGCCTACAACACTCACCGGCAGTTGTTCCATACGTGGGGGATGGACGACCTCGCGATCTACTGCTTCGACTTCTGGACTTCGTCGGCCGTCGATCCGCTCGGAAACCAGAACCAGGGGCCAGACTGGACGCCTCCGAGCGACCCCGCGAACTTCACCGCTTTTGCGACGGGCGCGCGGACTCAAGGAGATCTGTTCGCCGCGTACACATCCTTCGACACGATGCCTTCGACGGCTCCGACGCCGCCGTACGACGCCAGTCACATCTGTAGGACGGAAACCGGCGCCCCGAAACTCTCCAATCTGAATGGGTCGCCGATGAACACGACGACGGCGTCGGGAATCCACGCTCGCCGAGAAGCCCTCGCGTTGAGGCAGACCTACGGACTGAACGCTGCGTACGTGGATATCCAGACCTATGCGCCGCCGGGGCATGGGGCCGGCGGCGACCAAATTGACCAAACGCTGGGTTCGCCTTGGGCCAAGACAATGCGCCGCGCCTTTCTGGACCAAAAGACATGGATGCGGGACATGACCGACATCCTCCAGGGGCCGCTGCTAGGGGAGGGTTCGTTCGCGACCGAAGCAGCGAACACGGAGTGGGTGTGGGCCGGTTACTGCGACAGCGTCCAACGTGCGATCAACTCCAATCACGGTTCCCAGACCACGTCGTCGCTTGCTGTTGGGAACCCGCTGTCACCGACGCTCTGGCCCGTCATCCCAGAGTACGAGCTGCGAGTGTCGTCGTTGGCTCAGTCCAACCACGGGAACGGGCTCTATCCGCGCTTCTTCAGTCCGTCCGACACAGGGATGGTGCAGGCCAACGGCACGCCCATACTTCCGCTTACCGACGCTGCCCAGGATCGCTATCGCATCTACGAGATCACCTACGGCCACATTTCGTACTTCCAGACCAGCGGGAGTCCGGGCGCAACGGTGGGCAATTCGCTCACGTTCTCGGACATGATCAAGGAGTACTACCTGATGCACGCACTCCAGGCGCGGCAGAGCGAGAGCCCGGTCAAGTACATCGGGTACATGCATCAAGGCGTGCTGAAGACGTTCGACTCCATCATTGCGCAGGGCGGTACAGCCGCGACGTTCATCAATCCTCAAATCAAGATCGTCTACCAGAACGGGCTGCAAATCTACGTGAACCACAGCCCGGCGAACTGGGCCGTGACCGTGGGGGGCGTCGCCTACAGCGTTCCGGAAGACGGCTTCGTGGCCTACCAAGCGTCTACGCCGATCGCGTTCGTCGCGTTCTCCGCTATCGCGCCGACAACCAACGGAAACCGCATCGACTACTGCTACGCGCCAGGGGAGTACGAGTTCTTTGACGGTCGGAATCAGGAACTCGGCTACGGCGCCATCAGCACGAACCAACGGCGCGTTGCGGTGCAGAACTTCATCCGTGGAGTAGGTCTACGTGAGCTGGCAAGCAACGGATCCATCTCTGTGACGACGACCACGCCGCCGAGCGTCACCAGCGTGGTGATCCAAGCGCCGATCACTTTGGCGGTCGGCGATCGCCGGCCCGCCAAGGCGATCGCGCACTACAGCAACGGCGCCTTCCGCAACGTGACATCGTTGGTCACGTGGTCGTCCTCCAACTCAACTGTCGCGACGATCAACAGTGGCGGCGCGCTCATCGGAGTCTCGCCTGGCCAGGCCAACCTCTCGACCACCAGTTTCCAGGGCGTCACGCCGTCGTCGCTGACGGTGACCGTTCCGTGAGGGCGCTCGGCGGCGCAACGGGGACTCGAATGCCATCGCGCACCGTGCGTCGCAGGGCCAGTCGACCGGCCAAGGAGCGAGTAGCGTGAGAACCGTCTGGACTTTACTCGTACTCGCACTCTTCGTGACGGCAACCCCGGCCGCGTTCGGGGCCGGTGCTTCAGACGCCCGAGGCATCGCAACCGACCTTGCCGTTGCTCCGCAGGTTGTCGCTGCGGCGCATGCGGGCGGCGCGGACTGCAACCGCAACGGCAAGGACGACGCCAGCGAACTCGACGCCAGCGAACTCGTCGACGGGACGAGTGCGGACTGCAACGGCAACGGCGTGCCCGATGAGTGTGACCTCGCGGTGGGCGCCGAGCCGGACTGCAACGCGAACGGCATCCCCGATTCGTGCGAGCTCGCGCGCGGTGACTGCGACGGCAACGGTCGATTGGATGAGTGCGATGTTGCGTCCGGGCTCGTGCGTGACGACAACCACAACGGTTGCCCCGATTCCTGCGAAGAGAGTGCTCGCGCCGGTTCGCCGCCGCGCTCGAACGGCGAGCCCGCGACCCGCGACGCCCACCACGCCCTCGGCGCGCGGCGCGGCTCACCTGGCATCAACCCTGGTCCAACGAGCGCCGCCTATGCCGCCTCTACCGCGGCCTCGTCGAATCCGCCGTTGTACGTGAAGGCGAATGCGACGGGCAGCAACAACGGGTCGAGCTGGGGCAACGCCTTCACCAGCCTCCAGGCGGCGTTGGACGCGGCCCTCGCGAATCCCGCGATCCGCGAAATCTGGGTGGCGCAGGGGACCTATGTTCCAACCAAGCGCACGATTCCACTCGACCCGCGCTCGGCCACGTTCCGCTTGAAGGACGGCGTCGCGCTCTACGGAGGATTCGCGGGGACGGAGACGGCGCTGTCGCAACGAAACGTCGCGCTCCATCCCACGATCCTCTCGGGTGAACCGCCCGCGCCCGCCGCGCGCGTGTACCACGTGGTCACCGCGGACTCGGTCGGAAGCACGGCGGTGCTGGACGGCTTCACGGTTCGACGCGGGCTCGCCAATCTCTCGGGATCGCAAGGCCGTGGCGGCGGACTGTATGTCGCTGGAACCAGGCCGGGTCCGTTGCTGCGGTTCGTGACGCTGCGGGACAACCAGGCCCTCGAAGGCGGCGGGCTGTTCGTGAGCTCGGGAACGGACATGCAGGTCAACGCCTGCACGATCACCCAAAACAGCACCAGCACCGGCGGCAGCGGCGCCGGCGTCTTCGCGCAAGGGCGAGCCAAGCTCACGCTGCGGGCTACGACGATCTCGAACAACGTCGCGACTTCGTTCGCCGGCGGGATCTACTGCGGCCTGAAGTCCAGCATCACCGCGAACGGCTGCACGCTCGCTGCCAACGGCGCGTCGAGCGGCGGCGCGGTCTACCTCGATGGCGCGTCCTTCAGCGCGACCAAGTGCACTCTGAGCGGCAACCAAGCCGGCACGAAGGGCGGCGCCGTGATGGCGCGCAGCGACAGCCAGCTGACGCTGAGCGGCTGCAACTTCCAGTTGAACAGTTGCCCGCAAGCGGGCGGCGCGATCTGCGCGGAGGACACCGTTCGCGTCTCCGCGGCCGGATGTGTGCTCAGCGGCAATCAGGCAAGCTCGGCGGGCGGAATCGGCGGCGCCGTGCGTCACCAAGACTCGACCACCGGGACCTGGCGCAGCTGCCGCTTCCAAGGGAACGCCGCTGGTTTCGAGGGTGGCGCAATGTCGATCGACCACAGCGCCGTGGTCGCCCTGATCGGCGCCACCGTGGTCGCCAACTCCGCGAACACCGGGTTCGCCGGAGGCATCAACGAGGCGAGCGGCGCCCTCACGCTCGACAGCTGCATTCTGTGGGGCAACACGGACGCCTTCGGGAACCTCGAGGATGCTCAGATCTTTCAACTCGGAGGGTCGCTCTACATCAGCTACTGCGCCATCAAGGGTTGGAGCAACGTGCTGTGCTTCAACTGCCCAGGCAACGTCGGCGCTGGCCAGTTCAATCCTCTGTTCGTCTCGGCCTCCGACTTTCATCTACTGCCGAACTCGCCCTGTGTGAACGCCGGCAATCCCGCGCTCACGCTGTCCCCGCTCGACGTGGATGTGGACGGGGAGCGCCGTCTCTCCAACGGGCGCATGGACATAGGCGCAGACGAGGTGCAGGACTGCGATGGCGACTTGACCATCGACTCCCTGGAGATCGCCTTGGGAGGCGCGACCGATTGCAACGGCAACGGCCTGCCCGATGACTGCGAGAGCGACTGCAACGGCAACTGCATCCTCGACGTCCTCGATATCAGCGTGTACGGCGCTGCGGACTGCAACAGCAACTGGATTCCGGATGAGTGCGAGCCCGACTGCGACAACGACGGCGTGCCCGACAGCTGCGAGGCGGACTGCAACGGCAACTCCGTCCCGGACGCCTGCGACATAGCGTCGGGAAGCAGCAACGACTGCAACTCGAACGGGACACCCGACGAGTGCGAGTTCGCGGATTGCAACGCCAACTGCGTGCCGGATGCGTCGGACATCAGCAGCGGCGCTTCCTTGGACTGCAACAGCAACACACGGCCGGACTCCTGCGACATCGCCGATGGGTCGAGTCTGGACATCAACCTCAACGCAGTGCCGGACGAGTGTGAGAGCCTCACGCTGTTCGTGAACTTCGCCGCCGCCGGCGCCAACACGGGCGTCAATTGGGCCAACGCCTTCACCTCGCTACAGTCCGCGTTGGATGTGGCGGAGCTGAACCCGACGGTCACGGCCATTTGGGTTGCGAAGGGCACGTACGTGCCGATCAAGCGCACGAACCCGTCGGATCCGCGCTCCGCGACGTTCAAGCTGGCCAACAACCTGACGATCTTCGGCGGATTCGCCGGGACAGAGTCGTCGCTCTCGCAGCGCAACATCGCGCTGAACCCGACGATTCTCTCCGGCGAGCCGAGCGTCGGGACGCGCATGTACCACGTCGTCACGGCCTCGAACGTCAACGCGTCGGCCGTTCTCGACGGCTGCACCGTTCGACGCGGGCTCGCGAACGTGACGAGCACGCTCTCGACCGGTGGCGGCGTGTACGTTTCGAGCGGCGTGGGGCCGACGCTTCGTCTGTGCACCTTGAGCGAGAACGTCGGCAGTCGAGGCGGCGCTCTGTACTTGTCTGCAGGCGCGTCGATGACGCTCGACCAGGTGACGTTCGTATCGAACACCGGCAACACCAGCGGGGGCGCGATTTACCTGGAGTCCGGCTCGAGCGTCGCTCTCGTGGGTTGCACGCTTCGATCGAACGCCGCACTGACGTCCGGTGGCGGCCTCCACGCCGAACCCGCGAGTTCGGTGACCGTCTCCGCGTGCACATTCGGCGGCGTGGGGCTCGGGAACACCGCTTCGCAGATGGGGCTGGGCGCCGGCGGAGGGATTTACGTCGACGGCAGCACGCTGAGCGTCTCCGGATCAACCTTCACGTCGAACGTCGGCGCCGGGAAGGGCGGTGCGATCCTCGCTCGCGGAGGAGCAGTGCTGAACCTGACGAACTCGACGTTCACCTCGAACCAGGGCAGCCAGTTGGGCGGCGCTCTGTGCGTGGAGGGGACGGCGCAGGTGACCGCGCTGATGTGCAGCTTCATCTCCAATCAGGCGTCGAGCGCCGGTAAGGGAGGCGGCGTGTATCACGCCAGCATCGGCCCCGCCACGTATACGAACTGCACGTACCAAGGAAATCAGTCCAACACGTCGGGTGGCGGGTTGCATGCAGCCCCTGGCAGCAACGTGACGCTCACGACCTGCGGCTTCACCGGCAACACAGCGTCGGGTGCAGGTCAAGGCGGTGGGATCTGCGGCGACGGCGCACTGCTCAACGTCGTCGGTTCGACGTTCACGTCGAACACGAGCGCAACGAAAGGCGGTGCGCTCCTCGTGCGCGGATCGACGACGCTGAACCTGCGCAGCTCGAGCTTCGCTTCCAACCAAGGAAATCAGTTCGGCGGCGCGCTGTGCCTCGAGGGCTCCGCGCAGGCGAGCGTGGTGTCGTGCCGGTTCTTGTCCAACTTGGCTTCGAGTTCGGGCCGCGGCGGAGGCTCGTACAGCGGCGGATCGAGCAACGCGACATACCGCAGCTGCCTGTTCCAGGGCAACGGCGCCAGCGTTTCTGGCGGGGGCAGCTACGTCGACTCGCCGAGCACGGTGGCTTTCCGCGGCTGCACGATCGTGGCCAACACGTGTTCGAGCTCCGGCGGTGGGGTGTTCGTCAATGGCGCGGCGCCAGTGTTCAACTCGTGCGCACTGTGGGCCAACACGGAGCCGGCCGACGGGCTGGGTTTGGCGCAGACCTCTCAGATCCGCGTCGGCGCCGGGACTGTCTCGGTCCGATTCTGTTGCGTCCGGGGCTGGACTGGTTCGATCGACCCGTTTGGTGTTGGGAACGTCGGGGGCGGCTCGTTCAACCCGCAGTTCGTGAACGCAGGCGCCGGCAATTACCACCTTCAACCGGGATCTCCGCTCGTGAACGTTGGCGACACTGCCTATGCCCCCGTCGCCAACGAGACTGACCTCGACGGCGCTGCGCGGATCCAGGGCGGACGCGTCGACATGGGAGCGGACGAGGCGAACTGAGCTCGGCGCACGGCTGCGCGCGATCACGGCGCACAACTCCGCAAGATCGGCCGGGCGACATCTGCTGCGGACCGAAACGTCTCGTCGGAGATTGCTCCGAACGCGGCTCCACTCCGTCGGTCTGGTCCCGATTGCGCTGGCGATCGCACTCGATTGCTTCGCGCGAGGTCGAATCGAATCGCGAGTCGAATCTCGTCTGGAGGCAACTCTCCGCGACAGCGCCTCGGCGTCGCGGGGAGTTGAACAAACTTCGCTGGCTGGCCCCGAGGTCGAGCTGTCCGCGTCGACGCGCGATCGAGTGCCTCCGCCCGACGCCACGCAATCCGACCTCGGCCGCGGCTGATGCGCCGGCGCCGACATCGCGCGGCAGATGACCATCCCGCCGATTGAACTCTGCGCCGCTCGGGCCCAGACCCAGAGCCATGAACACCTTGCGCGGATTCGCGGACGAAGTGTCGTCGGTGGTGGAGCGTGTCGGGCCGAGCGTGTTGCACGTGCGCGCCATCCGCGAAGGCGGCCGCGGCCGCGCGGGTTTGTCGCATGGCTCGGGCGTGCTGATCGCGCCCGGCGGCTACGCGCTCACCAACAGCCACGTCGTGCACAAGAGCGGCGGAGTCGAGGTCGAGCTCGCCGACGGGCGCGCGCTGCTCGCCGATGTCGTGGGGGACGACCCCGAGACGGATTTGGCGGTGCTGCAGGTCGCCAGTCCCACGCCGCTGCCGCACGTCGAACTCGGCGACTCGAACCAAGTGCGCGTCGGCGACTTCGCGATCGCGGTCGGCTCGCCGTTCGGACTGGCGCGCACCGTGACGCTCGGCATCGTGAGTGCGCTGGGCCGCACGTTGCGTTCGCAGACCGGCCGCGCGATCGAAGGTGTGCTCCAGACCGACGCGCCGCTCAATCCGGGCAACTCCGGTGGGCCGCTGGTCGACGCCGATGCGCGCGTGATCGGCGTCAACACGGCCATCGTGCTCGGCGGACAAGGCGTGTGCTTCGCCGTGCCGTCGAACACCGCGTCGTTCGTGATCCGCCAGGTGCTCACGCACGGCCGCGTGCGGCGGGCGCGGCTGGGCGTGGCGGCCGAGGAAGTTTCGCTCGCGGCCGAACGCGCGCGCGAACTCGGCTTGCCTTCGCCGCGCGGGGTCGTCGTGCGCGCGCTCGAGTCCGGCGGCCCCGCCGAACGCGCTGGCCTGCGCGCCGGCGACGTCCTGGTGCGTTGCGCGGGCAAACCGTTGCAGACCGTCGCGGACCTGCACCGTTTGCTCGACCACGAGGCGATCGATCGCGCGCTCGAATTCGAGCTCCTGCGCCGCGCGGAGCGGCTCACGCTTGCCGTGCGCCCGAGCGAGCGCGTCGCGCAGTGACATGGACATACACCGGCGCGCCACGGCGAGTTCGGCGCGGGTCGTCGCTCGATCGGTCTGGCGTTGACCGCCCCACGAGCGGTGCTCTCGCCGTAGCATGCTCTGCGTGCTTCTCGCTTACGTCGGCTTGTTCGCTGCCGCGCTAACGGTCGCATCCGAACGCTCGGCGAGTGTCGAGCTCGACGCGCGGGGTGTCGTCGTGCGCCGGTCGGAAGACGGCGCACATCCGCTGCGAGCGCTCGCGGGTCGCGAACCAGGCGAGGTCGTCGACTTGGTTCGCGACGAAACGGGCGCCGCCTACGTGGCGGCTCACAACGGTCTGTTCCTCGCGTCGCCCGACTGCGAGGTTCTCGACCGCGTCGACTTCGACTTCGGCGAGCCGCCCGGCGTTCCGATCGCCGTAGCCATCGCAGGGGAACAGCGAATCTGGTTGCTCACCGATCGCGCCCTGTGCGCTGTCGAAACGCGGCAGTTCCTGTGGAGCGAGCTCCAACTTCCGTCGCTCGAGCCTCCGCTGCGCTCGCTGCGCAAGCTCGACAATGGTCCGTACGAGATCGAGAGCAGCGCTGGCGTCGCGCAGGTCGATCTCGACGGCCTCGGCGTCGCGCATTGGCCGAGTGCGCGGGTGCTGAACGGCGAACTGCGTCCGGACGGCGTGCGAGCCCTCGCCTTCGGCGAGAAGCTCACGCTGGAACTCTCCACGGTCGCCGGCGTTCGTTGGATGTGGCGCGAAGCTGGACGCTTCCGCTGGCTGCCGTTGGATGGCAAGCCCGCGCACATCGATCTTCCGCGCCCAGGACGGCAAGCGGTGAGCGTCGTCGCCCTCGACTCGACGTTGCGCGCGTCGCCCGAGCAACGCATCGAACTCGATGTTGCCTTCCCGCCCACGCTCTCCAAGCAAGCTCTTGTCGGCGGAATCGCGGCGCCTTTGCTCGCTTTCGTGCTGCTCGCGGCGACGCTCGCACGGCGCCGCGAACGCACGTTGCGCGCTGGGTGGCGCGGCCTGCTCAGCGCTTTGCTCGGGTGCTTGCTCGGCTTGCAGCTCCTCGCAGCGCTCTTTCCGCACTCCAAGGGCTGGCCGTTCGTCGGCTTCACGATGTACACGCGCGTCTCGGAGCGCGACTCGCTCTCGTACCGACACGAGTTCTTAGGCCTCACGCCCGACGGCCGCTGGCGTGCGCTAACGCCGCCGGGCGGCGCGTTCGGCAAGTACGAGACCGAGCGCGCGTTGCAGCCCTTCATCCACGACGCAGATGGACGGCGCGAGCGCTTCTTGCGCGAATGGAATGCGAGCCGGCCCGCCGAGCGGCTGGTCGGGATCGCAGATCTTTGCCGGCGGCGCCGTCTGACGCCGGACGGGCCGGTGGACGTGCCGCGCATCGTGATGTTCGCCCATCCGCCGGAGGTGGCCCATGCGCTTCCTTGAGTTGTGGCGCGCGTTCTGGTTCAGGCCCGCGCCGCTCTCGCGCTTGGCCGTGTTCCGCGTGCTCGTCATGGCCTTGGTGTGCGTCGAGTTCATCGCCTACGAGCCAATGCTGATCGCCGGCAGCGAGCTCGCACACGCGCGCGTGGAAGGCGCGTTCTGGAACCCTGTCTTCGCCGTCTCCGCGCTCGGCCTCGATCCGCCGACTCCCGAGTTCGCCCGCAGCGTGGTCGTGTTCGGCTTGGCGGCGGCGCTGTGCGCGCTCGTTGGCCTTGCGACGAACGTCAGCTGCGCCATGGCCGGCGGAGCACTCGTGTACTGCGCGGCGATGGTGTACTCGTTCGAGAAGGTGCACCACGACAAGGTGGCGCTCGCGTTCACGCTCGCCGTATTGCCGCTGGCGCCGATCGGAGCACGCTGGTCGCTCGACTGCGCGCTGGGGCGCGTGCTGCGCGCCTGGCGCAACGACTCCGTGGCCGGAAGACCGGAACTCAGCGAGTTCGCGCGCTTCCCGCTGCGCTTCACGCAGGCGACGCTCGCTCTGGGGTACGGCGCCGCGGGCGTGTCGAAGCTGGTGGTCGCCGGTCCGCAGTGGGCGAACGGCTACACGCTGATGAGCTTTCTGGCGGAGTTCGACCAGCCCTGGTCACGCTGGATCGGCGGCGATGTCGTGCGCATGACCGTGTTCAGTGTTTTTGCGCTCGCGGTGCAGCTCGCGTTTCCGGCGCTGCTGTTCTGGCCGCGCCTGGCGTGGGGATTGGTTCCCGCGGTTGTCGTCAACCACATCGTCAACTGGATGACGCTCGACACCGGTCCCTACGCATCGCTGTGGTTCCTCACGATCGCTTTCGTGCCCTTCGAGCGTGTCCCAGGCTGGGTGCGCGAGACGCTGTGCTCCGCGTCCTGGCTACGGCGGGCACTCGGACTTTTGGTCCCGCTGGCGCCGACGGCGTTGATGACCTGGCTGTGGTTCGCGCACTACCTTCCGGCTTGGGTCGCGATCGTGTTCGTGCCGCTCGGAGCGACCGCGCTTCTTGCACTCTCACGCACCACGCGCCTGCGCCTTGGGTTCGATCCGCGGCGCCGCCGCTCCCGCGTACTCGCGGCCGTCGTCGAGAGCATGGACTGGAGCGACCGGTTCGAGTTGGTCGCGCTCGCCTCGCCGGAGCGAGCCACCTTCGACGGCTTGGTGCGGGTCACTGGCGCCGGTGTCGGCGAACGTGTCGGCGCTTTGGCTCTGGCCCGCGAGCTGCCGTTGCTCGCGCCGTGGGCGCGCCTTTGGCGGGCGCAAGTTGCGTAGCGTGCGGGCCCGCCGGACGTGTTCCGCGTTAGTCGGAGTATGCGATTCTTCCCAATCGTCGCCGTTGGACTGTTGCTGCTCGGGTTCGTGGTCTTCTTGCTCGCGCGCGACTCGTCTGTCGCTTCGAAGGCCGCCGCCTCCATCGCACAGCCGCTGCACGGCGAGCGCGAACCAGCGTCGACGGCCCGTGCTGACGTCGAAGCCCCGCTCGCCGAGCGCGCCCAAGTGTCGGCGGCTGAAGCGGGCGAGCGAGTTGCGACCGATGGGCCGACAAGGCGATCGGAAGCTGACGGTACGGCGTCTGGTTCGAATCCATCCTCTGCGCCCGAGCTTGGCGGCAACGCCGTGGTTCCGGGCCCGCCGCCGACGATGGCCCTGTTCCAACAGCGCGCTCGGGAAGTCGCCAAAGACCTGATGGAGCGCGGTGTCTATGAACTCGTGCCCATCGACTTCGTCAACGGCAACGACCCCGAAGAGATCTTTGTGCTGCAGTCGATCGACGAAAGTACGCAGCCGCCAAGGATGAAGCGTGTCGCGCTGCGGAGGGGCGAGTATCCGGAGCTCGCGGATCTGCGCGATCGGGCGTCGCCGGCGACACGCCGCAAGCGCTGACCGCGGGCGCGGCGCTGCCGGCGTTGGTGCGACAGCCCGGCCCGCAGTGATTCGGCCCGTGCAGCGCACCTGCGCCGAAGTCCGGCACTTCGCGGGCCCCCAAGTCGACGGGGTGGCGACGGCCGCCGCGACGTGGCGGCGCCTGGCGGAACCCCTTTCCTGACGGGCCCGTCACTTGAGCCGCGGCGGGCGGCGGCGGATTCTCGGCGGTGCGCCTTCTTCAGGTGGGCTCGGCGCCGCTACGAAAAGACGTCCAGGTGGCGGCGCTCGAGGTCGCGCCGAAGGTCCCCCGCACATCCGACGAACGTTTCCGCGTGCTCTTCAACAGCTACACGTTCGTCCTCTTGTACCTGCCGGCCACGCTGCTGGGGTGCTTCGCGCTCGCGCGTTGGGCCGGGCGCGCGCAGGTCGTCGCGTTCCTCGTCCTCGCGAGCCTGGTGTTCTACGGCTGGTGGAACCCGGGGCACGTGGCGCTGCTCGGCGCTTCGCTCGTCGCGAACTACGCGCTGGGCCGAACGATCGCGCGCTCGGCTCCGTCCGCGCGGCGCGCGTGGCTCAGCGCAGGTGTCGTCGCCAACCTCGCGTTGATCGCCTACTACAAGTACGCGGGCTTCTTCGCGGACACGCTGAATGCACTGACGGGCGCGCAGTGGAGCTTCGGCGCCGTCGCGCTTCCGCTGGGCATCTCGTTCTTCACCTTCCAGCAGGTCGCGTACCTCGTCGACTCGTACCGCGGCGAGATCCACGACGAGCAGCACGGCTTTCTCGAGTACTGCCTGTTCGTCACCTTCTTTCCGCAGTTCATCGCCGGGCCGATCGTGCACCACGCCGAGGTGCTCGGGCAGTTCCGCGATCGCCGCGTATTCCTGCCGCGCGCCGACGACTTGACGGTCGGCGCGAGCTACTTCTTCGTGGGCCTGTTCAAGAAGGTCGCGCTCGCCGACCCGGTCGCCGCATACGCGCGGCCGATCTTCACCTACGCGCTCAACGGCGGGCAGCCCACGTTCGCCGAGGCGTGGATCGCAGCGCTCGCGTACTCGCTGCAGCTGTACCTCGACTTCTCGGGCTACTCGGACATGGCGGTTGGGTTGGCGCGCATGTTCGGCGTGAAGCTGCCGATGAACTTCGACAGCCCGTACAAGGCGCTCGACATCGCCGACTTCTGGCGGCGTTGGCACATGACGCTGTCGCGCTTCCTGCGCGACTACGTCTACATCCCGCTCGGCGGAAATCGCCGCGGCGAGTCGCGGCGGCTCGTCAATCTGATGGCGACGATGCTCATCGGCGGCCTGTGGCACGGCGCCGGCTGGACCTTTGTCGCCTGGGGCGCGCTGCACGGCGCGTACCTGGTGTTGCACCAGATGTGGCGGCGCACGGTCGAGCAGTTCGCGCTGCCGCGGCTGCCGGCGAGCATCGCCAACACGCTGTCGTGGAGCATCACCATGCTCGCGGTCGTCGTCGCCTGGGTCTTCTTCCGAGCGGAGAGCTTCGACGCTGCGTGGCGCATCCTCGGCGCGATGAGCGGAATCACCGGCCTCTCGTTCGCTTCGAGCGTCGGCCGCGTCGAGCCGGGGCTGTGGATCCTCGCGCTCGGTCTGTTGTGCGTCGCGTTCCCCAACACGGCCGAGTTCTTCGCGCGCGAGAAGCCCGTGGTCGAGTTCGCACGCATCGAGCAGCGTCGACCGTGGCTGGCTGCGCTCGTGTGGCGCCCGAACGTCGCCTGGGCCGTGCTGATCGCCGCGCTGGGGACCTACTCGATCCTTCGTCTGCACCAAGCCAGTGAGTTCCTCTACTTCAACTTCTGAGCACGTGCACGCGGAGGATGTGCGCGACGTCGCCGTGTACCGGCGCTACGGCTTCGTGCTCGCCGGGTTGGTGGTCGGCGCGCTCGCCGCGGTCGCGGCCTTTCTCTACACCGTCGATCCCGAAGGCACGCACGAACAAGGCGACGGCGGCGCCCTGCACGCGTACCGCGACGTACTCAATCGACGTGGCCGCGCGCACCTGCTCGCGAGCGGGCCGTGGGACGCGGCGCTGATCGGCTCTTCGCGCGTTGCGCTCGGCTACGACACCGACGCGTACGGACTTCGCGGCGGACGCACGGCCAACGTCGGCTTGATGGACACGAACCTGTGGGAGCTCGTGCGCGTCGCCGAGTACGCGCTCGAGGTCGCGCACGTGCCGCTGATCGTCGTGTTCGTCGACCTGCACTGCATGTCCTCGCGCCGCAAGACCAACTTCGACTTCGAACGTTCGGACTTCGACCGCGTCGACGACGAAGGCCCGCTCGAGCACTTCGACGAGAACGAAGGCGAGTTGTTGAGCCTGCACGAGCTCGAGCGCGCCCTCTCGACGCTCGAGGCGCGCTCCGCCGGCCGCACGCGCGTGGGGCGCAACGGCGTCGACCGCCGCGAACTGCCCGAAGGCCACCGCTACCGCGAGGACACCGCGGAGCATCTGCTGCGCGTGTACCTCGCCAATCCCGGCACATACCTGAACTTCGAATACGGCGCCGACCGTATCGAAGAGCTCGAACGTTTCGTGGCGCGCGCTCGCGCGGCGCGGAGCCAAGT
Organism: Planctomycetota bacterium; assembly: GCA_016795325.1. GTDB lineage: Bacteria > Planctomycetota > UBA1135 > UBA1135 > WYBT01. The sequence continues at coordinate 55,270 of JAEUHY010000063.1, read as the reverse complement.
TGTGCTCGTGATGCCGCCCAAGCACGCGCTGCAGATGGAGTGCATGACGCAGATCGAGCTGTGGGATGACTTCGAGCGCCTCAAGCGCGACCTCGCCGCCCTGGCTTCGCGCCAAGCGACGCTCGTGCTCGATTTTGCTGCCCACCACGAGCACGCGCTCGAGCGCATGCCGCGCGACGACGAGCGCGGCGCACGCATGCAGTACTGGTTCGACAGCTCGCACGGCACGCCCGAACTCGGCCGGCTGGTGCTCGCGCGCGTCGACGCTGCGCTCGACGGGCGCGCGCAAGGAGAGCCGCTGTTCGGCGTCGCACTCGACGCCAGCAACGTCGAGGCGCACCTCGCCGAGTGCCGCAGCGCGCGTGACGCCTGGCGCGCAGCGAACCGTGAGGAGCGCGTGTGGATCACCAACGTGATCCACGACGACCGACTGCTGCGCCTGTTGCCGCCGTTCGCTCGGCGGTGAGCAGGGCTACGCGCCGCGGACGAGGCTCGCGAGCTGTCCGACGTCGACGTTGCGCGCGCGTTCGCTGATCTGCCCGGCGTACTTCGATTCGATGCCGCGCGCCTGGTCGACCAGCGAGCGGAACGTGTCGCGCAGCTGTTCGGTGGTGAGCTTGCGCCCGCCGAAGTAGTAGCGCTTGGCGAGGTGGCCCAACGCGTAGGTCGTGCCGAAGGCGACCGCGGAACTCGTCGCACGTCCCGCCAGTCCGCTGAGGAAGCTGCCGACCAAACGGCCGGCGAAACGCGTGACGAGCTCGCGCGCGAAGTTGTCGACCATCTGCGAGGCGACGCCGACACCCGCCGCGCCGAGCAGGTCGAGCACATGGCCCTTGTCGAGCTTGAAGCCGTAGCTCGCGCCGACCTTGTACACGAGGCGCATCTGCAGCGGCACGATCGCGAGGCTGGCCATGCGCTGCGGAAGCTGCTCGAGCGCGGCGCACAGGATCGCGTTCTTGAGGATCGTCGAGTCGATCTCGGCGGTGTCGACCGCGGTGGCGGCTGCAAACGGGTTGGCCGTGAGGTCGTCCGCGCGTGCGTCGAGGGACGCGAGCGCTTCCTCCGGAAGGCCGAGCTCGCGGCGCAATTCGGCGAGGAAGCGCCGCTCCGCGTCGTTGCGCGCGCCGTCGGCGTCGCACACGCACAGGGCCATTTCGTAGGCGAGGTTCTTCGACTCGACGCTGCGCAGCTCGGCGGCGAGCTGCGTCAACGTCACACGTCCGACGAGCACGTCCTGGGCGCTCGCGGCGAGGCTCGTGTCCGCGCCGGCGAGCCCGTCGACGATGCGGCGCAACTCCTCGCGCTCGCGTTCGACCTTCGCGCCGTCGACGAACGCCGCCAGCATGCACACCCCGACCACCGCCTGCTTTTCCGTCGTGTTCATGGCGTGAAGGTAGCGCGCCGGCGTCCGTTCTTGCGCGCGGGCGCCCCACACCATCACGCGTCGCGTTATCGTCGAGGCCGGCCCCTCTGCGAGAAATCCCTATGCAGCTCCGCTCCGCATTCGTGTTGTTCGCCGCGCTCCTCGTCGGCTCGCCCGCGCTGCGTGCGCAGGCCATCGTGGCGCAGTCCGCCGGCCTCCCGAACCCCGATCAGGTGATCGACTTCGGCGCCAACGTGCTCCCGAACTTCACGCCCGTGACCAACCAGTTCGCCGGGATCACGGTGAGCCACGCGAGCTACTTCACGACCGGCTCTGCGAACAACTTGGTGGGCGGGTTCCTCACCAACGACTCCTCCGGCGCGCCGAACACGCTGCGCATCCAGTTTGCGACGCCGATCTCGGACCTGAGCTTCGTGTACCACCAGGTCGGCGCCGGCGCGCCCAGCCAGTTCCGCGCCCTGCTCGGCGGCGTGCTTGTGAGCTCCTTCAGCCACGCCTCGAACCAGTTTCAGCCGAACAACTACTTCGGCTTCACGAACCTCGTGTTCGACGAGCTCCAGCTCGACTTCGTCATCGACTTCAACCTCGACACGCTGGCCTTCAACCTCGCCGGACCGAGCATCGTCAGCTACTGCACCTCGAGCACGACCACCAACGGCTGTGTTCCGGCGATCTCCGGCGCGGGTTCACCCAGCGCCAGCGCCGCGAGCGGGTTCGTGCTGAGAGTCGGCTCGGTCGAAGGCCAGCGCGCAGGCCTGATCTTCTACGGCCTCGACAACTCGAACTGGACGCCGTTGCCCTGGCTCTCCGGCAGCACGAGCTTCCTGTGCGTGAAGCCGCCGACGCAACGCACGACGCCTCAGCTCAGCGGCGGGACCGCCGGCGCCTGCAACGGATCGCTTAGCGTCGACTGGAGCGCCTTCGTGGCGGCCAACCCGACGAGCCTGGGCGCACCGTTCCAGGCCGGCGAGCGCGTGTTCGCCCAGGGCTGGTTCCGTGATCCCGGCGCGCCGAAGACCACCAACCTGTCGAACGGCCTGGAGTTCGCGCTGGTTCCGTAGCTCGACGTGGAGCTCCGGCCGAAGAGTTAGGTGCGTACGGCGTCGAGGCCGAGCACTTGGCGAGCCTTGAGCACCGGGTCCTCGGCCTGGGTGACCGCGCGGAACACCTGTTCGAGCGTTCCGTCGGAGCCCGAACGGGCCCGCAGTTCGTCCATCGAGCCGAGCGCGACGAGCTTGCCGGCGGCGAGGATGGCCATGCGGTCGCAGACGCGCTCCACGACGTCGAGCAGGTGCGAGGTGTAGAGCACCGCGCCGCCCGCTCGGGCCCACTCGCGCAGGACTTCCTTGATGACGGCCGTGGTCGGGGCGTCCAACCCCTCGAGCGGCTCGTCAAGCACGAGCAGCGGCGGGCGCGGCAGGATGGCGCAGGCGAGCGCCGCCTTCTGCCGCATGCCGCGCGAGAACTGCCCCACGGGGTCGTCGATGCGTTCGCCCAGCTCGAGCGCGTCGAGCAAACGCTGCGACTCGCTCGCGATCCTGCCTTCGTCGAGGCCGTGCAGCCGTCCCACCAGCTGCAGGTGCTGCCGCGGCGAGAGGTTGGCGTACATGGGCGCGCCGTCGGGGACGAACGAAAGGTTGCGCCGCGCGCCCACCGGGTCCGTGAGCACGTCGATGCCGCAGATGCGGACCTCGCCCGCGGTGGGCGCGAGCAGTCCGCACAGGATCTTGACGGCCGTGGTCTTTCCGGCGCCGTTGGGGCCCAAAAGGCCCATGACTTCGCCCTCGAAGACCTCCAAATGGAGGGTTTCGAGCGCTGTGCGGTCCTTGTAGCGCTGGCTCACGCCGCGCAGTTCGACAAGCGCCTTGGAGCTGCGGCTCATGGTCGCCGGGTGGGCTGATCGCAGCGAGGCGTCGGCGCCGGGTCGCGTTCCGCCGGTCGGGCTACCCGACCGCTTGCGCCGTCTCGGCCACGACGACCGTGGCCGTCCCGGTGCGCTCGGTGACCTTGGCGGCGATCTCCTCCAAGCGGGAGGCGGAGACCGGCTTCACGCCCTTGCGCGTGCCCTCCGGCGTGGTGATGTGCACCTCGCGCGGGCGCAGCTCTTCGACCTTCTTGAGCCACACGGCCAGCTCCTTGTCGGAGGAGTTGTCGAGCGCACCCTGCACGAAGCTCGCCTGCAGGATGACGCGGTCGATCTGCGCCAAGCGCTCGAAGACCGTCTTGTACTCGAGCTCGGCGCCCGGTCGGAACGTCTCGTAGGTCTTCGCGGTGCCCCAGTCGAAGCGGAACACCGGCTCGTCGTAGATCGTGCAGACCGCGCGGAGTTCCGGGCAGGTCAGCGCGCGCGACTCGCTCAGCAGCACCAGGTCGGCCTTGGGGAACCACTTGTTGCGAAGGTCGCGAAGATTTTCGCTGATCTCGAGCAGATGGCCGTGCCCGGTGGGGTCCATGTCGCCAGTGACGGCCAGGGTCTCGATCTTCTCGCCGGCGCGCTGCATCTCGATCAGCTTGCGCGCGGCGGAGGTCACCACGACGCCCGAGCTGGGCAGGCCCTTGATGCGGCTGATGATCGGCACGGACGCCGCCACGCCGGTCTTGCAGTACACGCAGTCGCTGGCGCAGCCTTCGCGCTGGGTGGGCACCGGATTGACGCCCAGAGTGATCCCCAGTCGCGGCAGCTTGATCGGACCGTAGACGATGGCGTGGTAGGGAGCGGTGCTCATGGGATCGTGACGGGGGCGGCCGCCGCACCGAGGAATCGGCGCGCCGGAACGCGAGAGCGCGGGTAGAGAAAGAGCGACGTGCGCGGGACCCTGGGCTTGGCCGCGGTGTCCGCACGGCGCGTCGCAAGACGCCTATTCTAGTTGAGATCCGCTGCGCGAGCCAGCGAGCCCGTGGTGGGTTCCTCCGGCAACCCCGGAGCGGCCGACGGCGGCCAGTACCAGCAAGAGCAGCCCCAAGGGGGTCCGAATGGGGTGCTGGAGGGCTACCGTCAGCCATCGAGAGGCCGGGTCCTGGGGTGGCGAGCGGGCTGCGCGCTGCTCCCACGGCTGGCGGGCGACGGACATGGCGATATAGCCGCTTAGGAAGAACGAAAACGCCAATAGAGCTTCTTTCGATAGCCAATTGCGTTCCTCGTGGGTCGTGGGGGCGGCGCGCGCGGGCTGCCTGTCGGAGGGCGCCGAGCGCACCCCGACCTCCGGGTTCGCGCCGGACGCGGCCGGGACCCAGTTGAGGGCCGGCGTTGCGCTCGCTCCGCGAGCGTTCCCCGGACCCGCGCCGGGCGGGGCGGGGCCGAGTTCCTGTCGCGGCGCCGAGTGGGTGGCCCAGCCTGAGAGTCGGCCGTCGTCCACGTCCGCATCCGCCACGGACTGTTCCTCGGACGGGCGCGCGGCACCCTTCGCCCCAGGCTTGCCGTCGGAGGGCTTGGCCGAGACCCGCGCGCACTCCGACAGCGCGCCGCGCGGCGTGCTCGCGGCCGCGTCGCTCCCCGCGTGATCGTGCCGGTTCATCTTCGCTACGGACGCGCATGAACCTCGCGAGGTCACCGCGATCTGCGAATCTTCTGCGTCGACTCGAGGGCGTCCGAGGTCCCGCTTCGGCAGCCGAGCCCGCGTCCTCACCAGCACTCCGAGGCGCCGCTCGACAGGCGGCCGCCAAGGTTCGCCCACGGGTGTCGAAGAAGCGGGGCGCAGTCTGCTACCCTACGCCGCCATTCCCTGTGCGGCGACCGCGTGGGACCCGTCGGCGCGTCCCCGCGCGCGGCATGAGGCCGGTCGTCTCCCCGCCCCATGTACTTCGACTACCTCAACGTCCTCGTCTTCATCCTGGTCGGGTTGGTGTTCGTCTTCGCGAACCTCCTGCTCGCTTCGGTGATCCGCCCCAAGCGCACGACGGAGGAAGGTCTGGAGACCTACGAGTGCGGCGAGGAGACCATCGGCGGCGCCTGGGTCCAGTTCGACATCCGCTACTACACGGTCGCCCTGGTCTACGTGGTGTTCGCCGTCGAGATCGCGTTCCTCTTCCCGTGGGCGCTGGTCCTGAAGGAAGCGCTCGCGGGCACCGGCGCAGCCGCAGGCAAGGGCATCGGCTGGTTCGTGCTGGTCGAAGGCTTCCTCTTCGTCGTGATCCTGCTCCTGGGCCTGATCTACGTGTGGGCCAAGGGCGACCTCGACTGGGTGCTCTCGTACTCGGGTCAGACCTACCAGCCCAAGTTCCCGTCCACGCGCCTCGACCGCGTTGCGAAGGTGCGGGACATCGAGACCGAACTGGAGGCGCAACGCGAGGCCGCGAAGAAGGCGGCCAGCGCCACCCCCGAGCCCAGCGCCGGGTAGTCCGTCCACGCGCCGCGCAACCTGCCCGTCCCCACCCGACCGCGAAGAATCGCCGCTCCATGCTGAGCCTCGAGAATCAGTTCGAAGAGAACGTCCTGACCACCAAGGTCGACTGGCTGATCAACTGGGCGCGCCTGTCCAGCATCTGGCCGATGACCTTCGGGCTCGCCTGCTGCGCCATCGAGATGATGGCGGTCGGCGCGGCGCACCACGACCTCGACCGCTTCGGCGCCGGCGCATTCCGCGCCAGCCCGCGCCAGGCGGACCTGATGATCGTGGCGGGCACCGTGAACTTCAAAATGGCGGAGCGCGTGAAGCGGCTCTACGACCAGATGCCGAGCCCCAAGTACGTGATCGCCATGGGCGCGTGCGCGACCGGCGGCGGGCCCTACTACAAGTACGGCTACACCGTGGTGAAGGGCGTCGATCGCGTCGTGCCGGTCGACGTGTACATCGCCGGCTGCCCGCCGCGGCCCGAGGCGCTGCTCGAGGGCCTCATGAAGTTGCAGGAGAAAATCCGCAACTCCTCGGTCATCCGCAAACCCGCCCGTACGGCCTGAAAGCAGTCCGGAGAGTCGCGCCATGGACTTCCAAGCCATTCACGATCGCCTCCGGGCTGTCGCTGCGCCCGGGCTGGTGAGCGCGGACCTTCCGCGCAAGCCCGATCCCAAGGTCAAGAAGGACAAGGGTCGCGCCGGCGATCCGTTCGTGCTCGTCGAAGCGCAGCGGCTCGTCGAGTTCCTCGAGGTGTGCCGCGACGATGACCGCTTGAAGTTCGAGCAGCTCATCGACCTGTCGGCGACCGACCCGGCCAAGGATGACGCGCAGCTGTGGATCAACGTCCAGCTGCTCTCGCTGAAGTTCCGCCACCGCTTGGCGATCAAGTGTCTGCTGCCGAAGGCGGCGCCGAGCATGCCGAGCACCGTGCCCGTGTACCGCGCGTCGCAATGGCACGAGCGCGAGTGCGCGGAGATGTTCGGCATCACCTTCGTCGGCCACCCCGACCCGCGCAACATCCTGCTGCCGGACGACTGGGTCGGCTCGCCGATGCGCAAGGACTACGAGTTCCCCAAGGAGTACCACGGCATCTCCTGCGAGTGAGGCCGAGGTCCACACAGCACGCCACGCGCCCATGACCCGCGAAACCCAATCCACACCCGCTGCGAGCACGCGCGTGCAACGGCTCGGCGCCGGCGAGGTGTCGGTCGACATCCGCACGCCGGACCTGGAAATCAACTTCGGGCCGCAGCACCCCGCCACGCACGGCGTGATGCGCATCCTGATGCGCGCCGACGGCGAGCTCGTGACCGGCGCCCAACCGCACCTGGGCTACCTGCACCGCTGCGCCGAGAAGATCGGCGAGAACGTCGAGTGGCTGCAGTACCTGCCGTACACCGACCGCTACGACTACCTGGCGTCGATGAACAACAACCTCGGCTACTCGCTCGCCGTCGAGGCGTTGCTGGGGGTCGAGATTCCGCGCCGCGCGACGCTGATCCGCATCATCTGCGCCGAGCTCAACCGCATCGGTTCGCACCTCGTCGCGTTCGGCACCTACGGCCTCGACATCGGGGCCTTCACGCCGTTCCTGTACACCTTCCGCGAGCGCGAATGGATGATGGCGCTCTTCGAGAAGATCTGCGGCGCGCGCCTGACGTACAGCTACATCCGCATCGGCGGCCTGTTCAACGACGCCCCGCCAGGCTGGTTCGAAGAAGTCTCGCGCTTCTGCGACGTGTTCGAGCAGAAGTGGCAGGAGTACGTCGACCTGCTCTTGGTCAACCAGATCTACGTCAAGCGCACCGCCAACATCGGCATCATCTCGCGCGAGATGGCGCTCGACTTCGGGCTCACGGGCACGATGGTGCGCGGGTCGGGCATCGACTGGGACCTGCGGCGCGACATGCCGTACATGTGCTACGACGAGATCTGGCGCTCGGGCGCCTTCAAGATCCCGGTCGCGCGCGGCGAGATGGGGGCCCTGGGCGATTGCTGGGACCGCTCGTGGGTGCGCGTGATGGAGATGATCGAGTCGATCAAGATCGTGCGCTGGTGCCTCGACAACATGGTCGAGGGGCCGGTCATCGCCGACATCCCCAAGACGCTCAAGGTTCCGCTGGGCGAGGCGTACGTCGGCATCGAGAACCCGCGCGGCGAGCTCGGCCACTACGTGGTCAGCGACGGAGGCAAGGTTTCGATCCGCACGCGCGTGCGCGGCCCGAGCTTCTGCAACCTCGCGGTGCTCGAGGACATCCTGCCCGGATCGCTGGTCGGTGACGCCATCGCGATCATCGGCTCGACGGACATCGTCGTGGGAGAAACCGACCGATGAACTTCTTCCTGGAGGGCATCTACCAGACCGTCGGCGAACACTTGCCGATGTGGCTGATGATGTTGATCGCGGCCGTCACCGGCATCGCGGTCGTGCTCGGCATGGTGTCGCTGATCGCGATGTTCTCGGTGTGGCTCGAGCGCAAGGTCTCCGGCCACATCCAGTGCCGCTACGGACCCATGTACGTCGGCTGGCACGGCTGGCTGCAGTCGATCGCCGACGGAGTGAAGCTGCTGCTCAAGGAGGACATGATCCCGCGCGACGCCGACCGCGCGCTGTTCATGCTCGCTCCGGGCCTGGTGCTGGCGGCGATCCTGGGCGCCTTTGCGGCCTACCCGCTCTCGCCGGGCATCTGGTTCGGCGACATCGACCTGGGCGTGTTCATGATCATCGCCTTCTCGTCGATGACGACGATCGGCGTGGTGATGGCCGGCTGGGCCTCGAACTCCAAGTGGACGATCTACGGCTCGATGCGCGAGGCCGCGCAGGTCGTCGCCTACGAAATCCCGCTCGGCATCTCGCTGCTCGTGCCCGTGATGGTGGCCGGCACCTTCAACCTGCGCGAGGCGAGCGCGCTGCAGGCCGACTGGTTCGGCATGAAGTGGTTCCTGTTCACCAACCCCTTCATGCTGCCCGCCTTCGTGCTGTTCTTCATCGCCGCGCTGGCCGAGACCAAGCGCGCGCCGTTCGACTTGCCCGAGGCCGAGTCCGAGCTCGTCGCCGGCTTCATGACCGAATATTCCGGCATCCGCTGGTCGTTCTTCTTCATGGAGGAGTACGCCGCGATGTTCCTGATGAGCGCGCTCGGCGCGGTGTTCTTCCTGGGCGGCTTCGAGAGCCCGTTGACGCACTTCGCGGGCGAGTTCTTCGGCCGGGATCTCGTGGTCGTCGGCGCCGGCGGCGCGAAGGAGCTCAACTTCGCCGCGATTCCCTACCACCTCGTCGCGGCCGTCACGCTGATCGCCAAGTGCTTCTTCGGCGTGTTCCTGATGATGTGGCTGCGCTGGACCCTGCCGCGCGTGCGCATCGATCAGGTCATGACCATGGGATACAAGTACCTCACGCCGTTGTCGCTCCTGTGCGTTCTCGGCGCGGCGCTGTGGGAAGCGGGCAAGCACGCCCTGTTCGCGAGCTAAGGACCATGCAAGCTCAACCGGCCGAAACCCCCGCGCGCTACTTCAAGAACATCGTCGACAGCGTCAAGACGACGCTGGTGGGGATGAAGATCACCTGGCGCTACATGCTCCAGAAGCCGATCACCGTCCAGTATCCCGACGAGCGCATGCCGATCCCCGATCGGTACCGCGGCATCCACTACCTCGAGCAGGAGAAGTGCATCAACTGCCTCGCCTGCGCGCGCGCCTGCCCCATCGATTGCATCGAGATGGAGGCCGTGCGCCACGGCAAGGAGCTCGAGTGGGTGAGCTTCACGCTCGACTACCAGAAGTGCATGTTCTGCGAGCTGTGCGTGTACCCGTGCCCCAAGGACTGCATCCACATGGGCACCGAGTACGCGTTCGTCACCTTCGACCGCTCGGAGTTCAAGCACGACCTCCTGTCGTTCAAGGGCATGGCGCGTGAGGCGCGCATCCGCATGAAGGAAGCGGAAGCCAAGAAGGCGGCGAAGGAAGCGGCCAAGGCGCGCGGCGAAACGGTCGTGGCCGATGACGAGGAAGCGAAGGACGCCGAGTAGATGGAACTGTCGGATCGCATCTTCTATCCGCTCGTCGCGGTGCTCGGACTGGGCGCGATCGGCGCCGGCGCGCTGAGCGCGGGCGGACCGGGCGCAGCCTTCGGACTGTTCGCCTGGCTCGTGCTCGGCGGCTCGCTCGTGTGCATCTGGGAGCGCTCCGTCGTGCGCAGCGCGTTCGCGCTGCTCGGCACGTTCGGCGGCACGGCCGGCCTGTTCCTGCTGCTGGGCTCCGACTTCCTGGCGATGAGCCAGATCCTGATCTACGTCGGCGGCATCCTCGCGCTGATCCTGTTCGGCGTGATGCTCACGCCGCCCGACCTCACCGAACGCAAGTTGCCGCGCGTGGCCGCGGGCCTGGTCGCCGTCGGCGCCGGCGTCGCCTTCATCGCCGCGAAGGTCGCGATGACGGCGGATTGGGTCCAAGCGGCGGAGCTCGCCGAACCCAAGAGCGCGACGCGCGAGATCGGCGTGGCCTTCGTCGCCGCCGAGGAGTACGTCGTCCCGTTCGAGCTGGCGGCCGTCGTGTTGACCGTGGCGCTCGTCGCCGCGGTGTACGTCGCGCGCCGCCGCACGTCGGACCTGAAGCCCGAAGCTGGCGCTGAAGCGGAGCCTCGCGCATGAGCGGCGGACTTCCGATGTTCGGCTGGCTCGTGCTCGCGGTGGTCGCCCTGGGCTTGGTGGGCGTGGCCGTCCTCGGCATCTACTTGATCTCGCGCAAGCCCTCGGGCGGCGGCGATCGAAAGGCGGGCAGCTAATGGGTCTTGGAGCCTACGTGGCGGTCTCCGCGGCGCTGTTCGCGCTCGGCATCGTCGCCATTCTCGTGCGGCGCAACGTGATCTACGTGCTGATGGGGATCGAGATGATCCTCAACGCCGCCAACATCAACTTCGTGGCCTTCGACCGCTTCAACCAGAGCGCGGGCGGCGGAGGCGGGCTCGAGGGCCGGATGTTCGCGATCTTCGTGATCATCCTCGCTGCAGCCGAGGCCGCCGTCGCCCTGGCGATCGTGCTCAACGTGTTCCACCTCTTCAACTCGGTGAAGCCGAGCGAAGCGGACCTGCTCCGCGAGTAGTCCCGCAGGTCCACCCGGGTCCCACACCCCATGCACTTCCTCGACTTCAATCCCAAGCAGGACTTCCACCTGCTGTTTCTGAGCTTCGTGCTGCCGCTGGTCGGCTACACGATCCAGATCTTCTTCGGCAAGAAGCTCCCGCGCCGCGGCGACTGGATGCTCACCGGCTTCATGTTCGTGAGCATGTGCATCACGGTGCTCATGTTCGCCAAGTCGCTGTGGGCCGCGTACCACGGGCAGGAGTTCCGCCACCACTCCGGCCTCGAGGCGGACCTGTGGTTCCACTGGTTGTACTCGTCGGACGCGGCCGCCGCCGGCACGTCGAACGTCTCCGCCGCGATCTACTACGACGCGCTCGGCGCGGCGATGTACGCGGTGGTCGGCGTGGTCTCGTTCTGCGTGCACCTGTTCTCGATCGGGTACATGGCGCAGGACAAGCGCTACCACATCTTCTTCGCGAACATCTCGCTGTTCACGTTCGCGATGCTCGGCCTGGTGCTGAGCGACAACATCCTGTTCCTGTTCATCTTCTGGGAACTGATGGGCCTGATGAGCTACCTGCTCATCGGCCACTTCAGCCACGACCCCAGCCAGAAGTTCTTCCACCGCTGGGCGACGCAGGCCTGCAAGAAGGCCTTCCTCACGACGCGCGTCGGAGACACCTGCCTCCTGATCGGCATGGTGATCTTCTACCAGCACTTCGGGACCTTCAACTTTGGCGAGCTGTGGCGCCTCGCGCAGGAAGAGGTCGCGCGCAACGGCGGCGAGTACCCGACCTGGATGACCGTCGCCGGTCTGTTCGTGTTCGGCGGCACCGTCGGCAAGTCGGCGCAGTTCCCGCTGCACGTGTGGCTCCCCGACGCGATGGCGGGTCCGACGCCGGTCAGCGCGATGATCCACGCCGCGACGATGGTCGCGGCCGGCGTGTTCCTGCTCGGCCGCACCTATCCGCTGATGAGCCCCGAAGTGCTCTCGATCGTCGCCGCCACCGGCACGTTCACGGCGCTGTTCGCGGCCTCCATCGGAACCACGGCCAACGACCTCAAGGCCGTGCTCGCGTGGTCGACCATTTCGCAGCTGGGTTTCATGGTCGCGGCCGTCGGACTGGGCGGCGTGGTCGCGGGCATGTTCCACATGGTCACGCACGCCTTCTTCAAGGCCTGCCTGTTCCTCTCGGCCGGCTCCGTGATCCACGGCTGCCACCACGAGCAGGACATGCGGAACATGGGCGGCGTGCGCAAGTACATGCCGGTCACCTTCGCCTGCATGCTCGCGTCGACGATCGCCATCGCGGGGATCCCGTTCTTCTCGGGCTTCTACTCGAAGGACATGATCATCCTGCGCGCGTGGGAGAACGTGCTCGGCGGCCACTTCGACGGCGCGAGCTTCTTCGCCGCGGTGGCCTTGCCGGTCGCGGCCTGCTTGACCGCGTTCTACATGTTCCGGCTGATCTTCATGACCTTCTTCGGCGAGTACCGCCCGGGAACGGTCCCCAGCCCGTTCGCGCACCACGGTGGTCACGACGAGCACGGCCACGAGGAGCATGGCCACGCCGACCACGGGCATGCCGCACACGATCATGGTGGGCACGCTCACGGCGGCCACGACGACCACGGCCACGACCACGGCCACGCCAAGCACGCGCCGGTTGTGCACGCGCACGCGGCCAAGGCGCACGACGCGCACGGCCACGATGCTCACGCGCACGGCGGCCACGACGAGCACGCCAAGCCGCACGAGTCGCCGCTGCCGATGCTGATCGCGCTGTGCGTCCTCGCGACGCTGGGCGTGTTCGGCGGCCACTTCTGGCTCGCCGACATCGGTCATAGCCTCGCGTTCTGGGAGCACGCGCACACTTGGTTCGAAACCAGCGTGTCGCTCAAGTCGCTCTACGGCGCCTCGGCGCCGGTCGACCGAGTCCTGCTCGGCCACGCGGGCCACACGGCGCACATCGTGGCGCTGAGCGTGTCGCTCACGGTCGCCTCGCTCGGCATCCTGATCGCGTACCTGATCTACGGCCGCGGCTGGGAACGTTCGCAGCGCATCGCCGGGAAGATCACCGGCGCGCTCGGCGACCTCTACGACGTGGTCAAGAACAAGTACTACGTCGACGAAGCCATCGGCTGCGCGATAGTGGTCGACGTCGACGCCAAGGGCAACAAGCGTTACCAGCCCGATGCGAGCGTGATCGGCGGCTCGGTGTCGCTCGGCCTCGCGCTGAACTGGGTCGACAAGAACATCGTCGACGGCCTGGTCAACCTCGTCGGCCGCACCGGGCGCTCGATCGGCGTCGTTTCGTCGCACTTCGACCGCGTGGTCGTCGACGGCGCGGTCAACGGCGTCGGCCTCGTGACCCAGACCTTCGGTTCCGTGGTGCGCCTCGTGCAGAGCGGCCGCATCCAGCAGTACGCGACCTTCGCCGTCTTCGGCGGGCTCATGCTCGCCGCCTGGCTCATCCTCCTCTAGCCCTCACGCCGCCCCCCGTCCTCGCTCGCGCGGCCTGTCCCACCTGCCATGCAAGACCAGATCCTCTCCTGGATCACCTTCATCCCGCTGATCGGGATGGCTGTGATCCTCCTGATCCCCAAGACCTCGCTGAACGCGATCAAGGGCGTGAGCCTGGCCGCGACGTTCGTGCCGATGGTCATGGCGACCTGGCTGTACTTCGGCGGCTTCCGCCATCTGACCCAGGGCGACTTCGACCAGGCGCGGGTTGCGGGCGACATCCTCGCCAGCCAGTTCGTGCAGCGCCTGCCGTGGATCGACTCGATCGGCGTGGAGTACTACGTCGGCGTCGACGGGCTCTCGATCGCGCTGGTCTGGTTGACCACGATCCTGTTGTTCATCGGGGTCATCGCGAGCTTCGGCATGGAGAAGGCTGGCAAGGCCTACTACGCGCTGCTGCTGATGCTGCAGGTCGGAATCAGCGGCGTGTTCGTCAGCCTGGACCTGTTCCTGTTCTACGTGTTCTGGGAAATCATGCTCCTGCCGATGTACTTCCTCATCGGCATCTGGGGCGGACCGCGCCGTGAGTACGCGGCGATCAAGTTCTTCCTCTACACGCTGGCCGGCTCGGTCCTGATGCTGATCGCGATCGTCGCGCTGCGCCTGGACAGCGGCACGTTCTCGATCCCCAAGCTCACCGAGATCGCCGCGCAGGGCAAACTGCTCGGCGCCAACCTGCCCGCGGCCGGCGAGCTGCTGGGCATGAAGTTCTCGACCTGGGTGTTCTGGTTCCTGTTCATCGGCTTCGCGATCAAGGTGCCGGTGTTCCCGTTCCACACCTGGCTCCCCGACGCGCACGTCGAAGCGCCGACGCCGATCTCGGTCATCCTGGCCGGCATCCTGCTCAAGCTCGGCGGCTACGGCATGCTGCGCGCCTGCTTCCCCTTCGCGCCGGACGCGTTCCACGAGTTCGCTTACGTGCTCGCGATCCTGGGCGTGATCAGCATCGTCTACGGCGCGTTCGTCGCGCTCGGCCAGACGGACTTCAAGAAGATGGTCGCCTACAGCTCGGTCAGCCACATGGGCTACGTGCTGCTCGGCATGGGCGCGTTCACCGTGTGGGGCATGGAAGGCGCCGTGCTGCAGATGTTCAACCACGGCACCTCGAGCGCCGCGCTGTTCCTCATCGTGGGCGTGCTCTACGACCGCGCCCACCACCGCGACCTCAACGCCTTCGGCGGGATGAGCCAGATCATGCCGCGCTACTGGGCGCTCACGACGCTGGGCTTCTTCGCCGCGCTCGGTCTGCCGGGCCTGGCGGGCTTCGTCTCGGAAGCGCTGACGCTGATCGGCGCCTACCAGGCGGGCGACGCCCGTTTCCGCACGCTGGTGTTCATCTCGCTGCTCGGCGTCGTGTTCACCGCCGCGTTCCTCCTGTGGGCGATGCAGCGCGTGTTCCTCGGCCAGAAGAACGAGAAGTACGCCGGTTTCGAGGAGATCAACTTCCGCGAGCTGGTGTGCCAGGCGCCGCTGCTGTTCCTGTGCATCCTGTTCGGCATCCTGCCGGCGTTCCTGCTCGACTGGATGCACCCCAGCGTCCAGAACCTGCTGACGATCCTCGGCGCCAAGGCCTGATTCCCCGCGCAAGCCCACACTCGTGAACGCCTACCTCGAAGGACTGCGCGGCCTCCAGCCGGAGATCGTGATGACGATCACCGCGCTGGCGGCGCTGGTGTTCGACCTTTTGCTCAAGGGCCGCGAGTCGCGCCGCGTGGGTTACCTCACGCTCGCCGGCTTGGCGTTCACCGCGTGGTTCCTGCTCGGCCAGTGGGGCGACAGCGCCCCGCGCACCGTGTTCGGCATGGTCGCGATCGACCAGTTCGGGAACTTCTTCAAGCTTTTCACCGTGGCGGCGCTCGCCATGGTGGTGCTGTTCGTGATGCACGACCAGCGCGAGCGCGAGCACGGCGTCGGGGAGTACTACTTCCTGCTGCTCGGCGCCGCGATCGGCGTGTTCTTCATGGTCAGCACGAACAACCTGCTGCTCATGGTGCTGGGCTTCGAGCTGCTCTCGCTCGCTTCGTACTCGCTCGCTGGCTTCCACAAGGGCGACCGCAAGTCCGCGGAAGCCGCGATGAAGTACGTGATCTTCGGCGGCCTGGCGACCGGGATCATGCTGTACGGCATGAGCCTCCTGTACGGGCTCACCGGCACGATCGACCTCGCCAAGATGGGCGTCGAAGGCGGCGGGCTCGTCACGCAGCTGGCCAAGAGCCCCGTTCCGGTCGGCATCGCGATGGTGCTGATCCTCGCGGGCTTCGCGTACAAGGTCTCCGTCGCGCCGTTCCACTTCTGGACGCCCGACGTGTACGAAGGCGCGCCGACGCCCGTGACCACCTTCCTCGCGGTGGCCTCGAAGGCCGCCGGCTTCGGAGTGATGCTGCGTTTCCTCGGCGCGATCTTCCTGCGCCCGGGCGTGGCCGACAGCGTCGCGGCCTACGGCGAGCGCATCGGTCTGCTGCTCGCGATCCTGGCCGCGATCACGATGACGCTGGGCAACTTCGCCGCCCTGCGCCAGACGAGCCTCAAGCGCATGCTCGCTTACTCGTCGATCGCGCACGCGGGTTACGTGCTAATCGGCGTCGCCTGCATGACCGAGCAGGGCTTCGGCGCGGCGCTGTACTACCTCGCCGCCTACTACTTCATGAACCTCGGGGCCTTCGGGTTCCTGCTGTACTTCGAAGGCGTCAACGGCAACGACTCGGTCGAGAGCCTCAAGGGCATGGGCTTCAAGGCCCCGCTCATCTCGTGCGTGATGGTCGCCTTCCTGGTGAGCCTCACCGGCCTGCCGCCGACGGTCGGCTTCTACGGCAAGTACCTGCTGTTCGTCGAAGGCGTGAACCAGGGCCTCTACTGGCTCGTGGTCGTCGCCGCGCTCAACAGCGTGGTCAGCCTCTTCTACTACCTGCGCGTGGCCAAGGCGCTGTTCCTCGCCAAGCCCGCCGAGCGCGAAGCCGCGCCCGCGCCCGTGCTCACGGGCTTCGTGACCGCGCTGGGCGTCGCCACCGTCGCGCTCGGCATCTACGTCCTGCCGCTCGTCGCCTGGGCGCAGCGCAGCCTGGACGTCCTGCGCGGCTGATCGCCGCCGCACCCTTCCATGGCGGCCGGCTCCTTCAACCTGATCGAGCTCCTGCTCATCGCCGCCGTCGCCGGAGCGGCCTTCGCGATCGTCATCGCGATGTCGCGCAAGAAGGGCTGACGCCGCTGACCTTCGGCGCCCCGTGCGGGCGCGCTGGATCGACGCGCGCGCAGCCGCTCGAAGGCGACTGCGATTTCCGGCGCTGTAGGCTCGCCGGCGAGAGCGCGTGATGGCAAAGAAGAAGGTCAAACGCACGAGCATCGAGTGAGCCCGCTCCGTCCCCGCGCCGGTGAAGCCGCGGCCGGCCAGTCCTGACGCGATCTTCGAGCGCGTCACCCGCATCTTCGACGAGGCCCGCGCGAGCGTTGTCCGCTCGGTCAACAGCGCCATGGTGCTGGCTTACTGGCAGATCGGGCGCGAGATCGTCGAAACGCTTCAGGGCGGCGACCGCCGCGGCAGCTACGGCGAGCGGACGGTGGAGGAACTGGCGCTTCGGCTGACACAGCGCTTCGGTCGGGGCTTCTCCGCCACGAAACTGAAGTGTTTCCGCAAGTTCTACGCGGTGTACGCCGACCGCACGCCCGTCCTGCGCGCGACTTGGAACGACGCGGCGACCGACAGCGAGATTCGCCACAACCTTGTGACGAATCCGAGGGAGCGCCGCGCTCGGGCCGTGACCGCGAGGGCCTCGTTGCCGCGACCGAGGGTCATGAGTCGCTCGAAGGCTTCTCGCCCGCCTTGAGCTGGTCGCACTACCGCGTGCTACTGGGCGTCGAGCATCCTTCCGAACGAGCGTTCTACGAAATCGGGGCGGAGCGCAGCGGTTGGAGCGTGCCCGAGCTCGAGCGGCAGATCCACACCCTGCTCTTCACCCGGCTGCTCAAGAGCCGTGATCGCCGAGGCGTTCTGGAGCTGGCGCGGTCGGGCCAAGAACTGGTCGCACCGATCGACGCACTCAAGGACCCGTACGTACTCGACTTCCTCGCGTTGCCCGACGGCGGCGCGCTGCGTGAGTCGGACCTCGAAGCGGCCATCATCGGCCAGCTCCAAGGATTCTTGCTCGAACTGGGCAAGGGCTTCGCGTTCGTCGCGCGCCAGAAGCGCTTGGCGTTCGAGGGCGAACACTTCTACGTCGACCTCGTCTTCTACAACACGATCCTCAAGTGCTACCTGCTGATCGACCTGAAGCTCGGCAAGCTGACGCACCAGGACATCGGACAGATCGACAGCTACGTGCGGATGTTCGACGAACAGCTCACCACCGACGGCGACAACCCGACGATCGGGCTGGTGCTCTGCGCTGAGAAGAACGAAGCCGTCGCGCGCTACTCGGTGCTGAACGAGAGCAAGCAGATCTTCGCAGCCAAGTACGTGAAGGTGCTGCCCTCCAAGGCCGAACTGCGGCGGGAGATCGAGTGCGAACGCCGACGGTTCGAAGCGCGCAACGCAAACTCGCGAGCGCGCTGACGACTCGCGTTGCCGAATCGGCGCGGCGAGGGTCTAGGGACCCTCAAGCCGGCTTGGGCTTGGTCGCGCGGATCCACAGCGAGCCCGCTTCGCGCACCGACTTCCAGGTGGACCAGTCGGGATAGCACGCGCTCGGTTGGAACTGCGCGGGGTCGCCGGGGCCGCGCGAGTCGACCACGCGGCGCGCGCTCACCGGCGTGAAGCCGGCGCGTTCGAAGGCGGCGCACCACTGTGCGGTGCTTAAAAAGTGCATCGGCACGCCGGTCTTGCTCGCCCAGCAGCTCGTGCAGGCGTTGTCCGTGAAGTAGTCGAGCACGATGTCGGCCGTGCCGCCGGGTTTGAGCACGCGCAGCATCTCGCGCAGCGCGGCGTCGAGGTCGACGGCGTAGTACAGCGCCTCCATCGAGAACACGCGCGAGAACTTGCCCTCGGGCGCGTCGATGCGCTCGAAGGCGCCGACGGCGTAGCGCGCGCGGATCGTGAGGCTGTGCAGCCGCTCGGCCTCGGCGATCATCTCGGGCGCGATGTCGAGGCCCAGTGCCTGCACGCCGGCCGCGAGCTTGGCGAGTCGGCGCGTGGCCCAACCGTTGCCGCAGCCCAGATCCAAAATCTGCTCGCCGGCGCGCACGCCCATCTGCGCGAGCACCTGGCCCACGACATCGCCGTGCTCCTGCTCCATGCTCGCGCCGCGCCCGTCGCGGCTCCACTGGTCGAACGTGCGTGCGAGAAGTTCGTGGCTCATGGCGGTGCGCTGGCGTGGGCGAGCGCGCAGGATACCCAACACGTTCCCTTCGTCGCTGCCGCGCGCTCAGCCGCGCTCGAAGCGCGCGAGCAGCGCGTCGAGCGGATCGAACACGCGCTCCCAGTCGTACTTCTCTTCGACGAACTGCCGGCCGCGGCGGCCGAGGGCGCGAGGCGAATAGGCGCGGATCGTCATCGAGCTCAGCGACAGCCACACCTGGGGCGAAGCGAGGCCTGGACCTCGTCCGTCGGTTACGGGCTACTCAACGCTCCACCGCGCACGCGTCGTCGTCCGACTTCCCGCGTTTCCCTGCGTATCAGCGTGCGTGCAACTGACCGTCACCTCAGATTCGGTCTGGAGGGCGATGGAGTGACCCAGTCCACTACGATGACGCGTGCAAGGACTGCCCGTGAACGAATCTCGCACAGGTGCATGTCGTGTCGACGCCTCCTAGCGAACCCCGACAGGGGGCGGGTAGCGCGTTCATCTACGGAGCGCTTGTTGTCGCCACGCTCGCCATAGCGGGGCTCATCGGTTGGTTCTACCTTTCTGCGCCTCGAACGGGTTCCGTAGTTCCCCGCGCGCCAGAAACCGGCACGCGGAGCGACGAGAACGCAGCCGAATCCACGAGTCGCACCGTGGCTCCGGCGCCGCGTGTGGATCCGGTGGAGGAGGCGTTGGCGAGTACGGCGGATCCACATGAAGCGAACCCGCTCGACACCTGTCTCGCGTTGAGCGACGCGTCGGCGGCTATTGCATGCATCTGGAGCTCAGCGCCGGCCGAGACGGCGGAGCAAGTCGCTGCGGCGATCTGTCTCGAGCGTGAGCGACGTCCGGCTGTGGCCGCTGCGCTGTTGGGCGCGACGGTTCGGGAGTTCTCGGTGCTCGACGTACGAGAGTTCGTCGATCGAGTGCTCGGCCTCTGCCCCGGCATGGCATACCCCGGAGATCTGGTTCACGCGGCGCTCGTGCAACTCGAGCAGAAGCGACCGGGCCTCGTCGCTGAGTTGTGCGCGACCCTCGAGGCCGCTTGGGTTCTGGGCGCGGGCGACGACAGGACCTGGACCCGGGTGATTGGCAAGCTCGCGCGCGATGGCGATCCAGCGGCGGCGCAGTTCCTGGGCAAGCTCGCGACAGGAGCCTTGCCGTGCAAGCGAAATCAATACGACGAAGCGCTGTTGCAGTTCAGTCTGCTCGGGCGCCCCGCGGAAGAGTTGCTCGGCACAGTGGCGGCGGCCTTGGATTCAGCGACGCTCGAGCAGCATCCCGACACAGTCGGCATGGTGGTCTTGGTGCTGCTCGAGCCCAAGAGCTGGCCAGGCGGTGACAGCTCGCCTGCCCTGGCGCAGATCTCTCGCTGCTTGCACGATCCTCGATTCGCGCTCGGCGCCGCCGTTCAGGTGCTCTCGAACAACTCTGCGTCGGGTCCTCCCGGCGTCGATGCGACGCTGTGGGCGGCCGTGTGGTCGCGGGCCACAGACCTCGCGCGCGCCAGCGGCGTTCAGGGCGCAGGTGTGGGCGACTAAAGGCCGGGTGCGCAGTCGCGTGTGAGCCAGACCTTGCACGGACGCGAGCAACTTGGCCGCTCAGCCGCGCTCGAAGCGCGCGAGCAACGCATCGAGCGGATCGAACACGCGCTCCCAGTCGTACTTCTCCTCGACGAACTGGCGGCCGCGGCGGCCGAGGGAGTGCGCGCTTGACGACGATCCGCCCCGTGATGACGGTCTGATCTGCAGTGAGAGCCTCGACCGAAAGGTGGGCCTCGACAGCGAAGTCGCCGAGCACGCCGTGTCGAAAATCGTGTGCGAGACCAAGCAGAACTGTTGCGTGTGTCAGCTCTTCTGGGGTACCACGTCCGGACTGAAGTCCGTCAAGATCTCCGCAGGCGGTGTCGAGTTTGGTGGGGTGCTCGGCCTATCGAAGGGCGGGACGGACGCGCTGATGGCTTGCTGTGGTGAGTGGGACATCGTTGAACTCGCTCGGTTCGGTCCCGACGGTGGTCTTGATGGCCGCCGTTCTGGCGCTTGTCTTCGTTGCGATCGCCGCCTCCTTGGGCGGTCGCGAGGCCTCAGGCGTGGGCCGCGCTCCGCGGCCCAGTCCGAACGTCGAGTGCGTTGTCGTGGACGAGGCGGGGCGGCCATGTGAGCACGCGCAGGTGGACGTCGAGTGGCGCGGGCTTCTGGGCGCAAGTGAGGGAATGCACTTGGTGGCAGATGCAGCTGGTCGCTTCTCGTTCTACGGCGTTCCCGGGAGAACCTACAAGTTGAGGGTCGCGAAGGTGGGGCCTGAGAGACTGCCCGAACTCGAAGCTACCGTCGTTCAACACACAGGCGTCGACGTCGTTGCTCCGGCCCAAACCGCCGTGATTGTTGTTCAGCGACCCTGAAGCCTCGACACTGAGGCGCGCACAGGAGTCGCGGAGTGGGGATACGGTTCAACCGTATCGGGGCGCTTCATGGTCTTCGTGCGGCAACGCCCGCGACTACCCAACGCGCGCATTCGTTTGCGCAACCACACCAGAGCTGCGGGTTGACGCGGTCCGCGGCGCCGCTCCCGCGCCGAACTTGGCGGGCATCCGTTGGCGAACGCTGGGTAGCAGTTGCGCCAGGCGCGCTCAGCCGCGCTCGAAGCGCGCGAGCAACGTGTCGAGCGGATCGAACACACGCTCCCAGTCGTACTTCTCTTCGACGAACTGGCGGCCGCGGCGGCCGAGGGCGCGCGCGAACGGAGGGTCGGCGAGCAGGCGTTCGATCGCGGCGACTTGTTCGTCGACGGTGTTGGCGAGCAGGAAGTCGCGGCCCGCTTCGCCTTCGACGCCCTGCGTCGCGGAGGTCGTGCCGACGACGGGCAGGCCCATGGCGAGGCCTTCGAGGACCTTGTTCTGGATGCCGCGCGCGATGCGCAGCGGGGCGAGGGAAACTGCGGCGCGCGCGAGGAATTCGCGCGGATCGTCGACGAAGCCGGTGACTGTGACGCCGGCGTGCGAGGCGAGCGCCTTGACCTCGTCGGTGGGCCGCGAGCCGACGATCGTGAAGCGCACGCCGGGCCGTTTGGCGCGCAGGCGCGGGAGGATCTCGTTCACGAACCACACGCAGCCGTCGATGTTCGGCAGGTAGTCCATCACGCCGACGAACACGAGGTGCTCGGGTTCGGCGAGGTCGGGTTTGGGCTGGTAGTGCGCGAGGTCGACGCCGTTGCGCAGCACGAGTGAGCGCGGGCCGGGGATCTCGCGCTCGAAGACCTGCTGTTCGAGCGGCGTGCAGAGCACGTTTTCGTCGAAGCTGGCGGCGATGCGGCGTTCGAACTCGAGCAGCGTCTTGTGCTCGCGCGCGTACACCCAGCTCATCGGCCACTTCGAGCGCTCGGCGTATTGGCGCCACTTGTCGGAGTCGAGCTCGGCGAAGTGCATCACGCGCTTGAGGCGCGTGTGCGGCTCGAGGAACGCGCCCATCGACGAGGAGTACGCGTAACCGACCTGACAACTCGGTGCGAGCTCGTCGACGACACGTTGCAGTTCGCGCGAGCCGTACGCGCCGAGCGTGAGCGGTTTGCCGGTCAAGAGCAGCGGCAACGACGCGAGTTTCGTGCGGCGCAGGTCGATGCGCAACGCCGTCGTCGGCGCGCCCAGCCGCGTCAGTTCCGCGGCGGCCTGCACATCGGCGTCGTCGTGCGCGAAGGCCACGCAACGCACCTCGTGGCGGCGCTTCATGCGCTCGACCAGCCGCCAGGTGGTGATCTTGTCCCCGCGGTTGGGCGGATAGGGGACACGCTGGGAGAGGAACAGGATGCGCACGAGTCGCGCAGACGCTACGCAGCGCGCGGCGCGGAATCAAAAGGCGAGATCGTCGGGCTCGACGCGCAGCTCCGGCGCGGGACCGTGTTCGGCGAAGGGCGTGTCGAGGCCGCGCTGGCGCAACGTGGGGCCCAGATGCATGTGCTCGTACGCGGCTTCGAGCACGCGGTCGGTGCTCTCGACCACCAGCCGCGCGCCGCCGCGGCGCCAATCCTCCTCGCCGCTGCGCCCCAGCTGCGAGTCGACCGGCAACTCGCCCAGGAACAGCTTGTTCGCGCCGACCAGGATGCGCCGGTCGAGCACGAACACGCAGCCGCGGTCGCTCTCGCGCCGCATCAGGCGCCCGAAACCCTGGCGGAATTTCGAGAGCGCACGCGGCAAGTAGATGCGTCGGCGCTGTTCGCTCTGGCCGAGCGCCGCGCACTGCGCGTGGTGGTAACGGTCGGGCACGCCGTAGGGCAGTTTGACGATGACCAGGTACTCGAGCGTTTCCCCCGGGAAATCCGCGCCGTACCAGAACGTGTCGACGCCCAGCAGCACCGAATTGGGCCGCGCGCGGAACAGGTCGGGGAGCTCCTCTTTCCGCACGCCGGCCATGCCCTGGAACCACAGCGGAATGCCGCGCGTGCGGAAGAAGCCGACGAGCTCTTCGCCCGTGCGCCGCGCTTCGTCGGCATTGGTGAACAGCGCGAGCATGCGGCCGCGCGTGCGTTCGCCGAGGTGGGCGATGAAGCGCCGCACGTAACCTTGGAAGTCGTTGCGCGCGCCCGCGACATCCGGCGGATCGTTGGGCACGCCGACGAGCACGCGCGAGTAGTCGAACGGGTCTTCGGCGCGGAACGTGATCACCTCGCTGGGCGGACGCACCTCGTCCTCGAGCGGCTCGCGCGCGCGGTCGAGTCCGAGGTAGCCCATCGCCGCTTCGAAACCGCCGCGCAGCCAAGTCGTCGCCGAAATGAGCACGGCGCCGTCGAGCGCCGGGTAGTAGTTGCGGCCTAGCAGCTCGTTGGGGAGCAGCACGCGCGCCGCGAGCAGATCTTGTCCGCGCGCGTCGAGCTCGACGTCGTAGAAGCGCTCCTTCGCGAACCGCGGTGCGCCGTCGACCGTCGGCGCGAAGTTCTCGAGCGGTTCGCGCCATTCGAACAAATCGCCACGCGCGAGCTCGAGCGAGCGGCGCAACTTGGCGATGCCCGGGGCGCGCACGTCCGACAGCAGCCCGGTGATCTGGCTCAACTCCGAATCCAGCGCCGCCGCGGCCGCGAGCAGCTCGCTCTTGGCGCGCAGCAGCGCGTCCGCTCCGCGCGCGGCCTCGCTCGGCGGCTTGTCGCTCGAAACGTTCTCGAGCGCGCCGAAGTACTCGCGCAGCAGCGAATGTTCGTCGCGCGCCTCGCGCCTGCGGCGTTGCTCCTCGCGCCACGATTTGAAGCCTTCGACCGACGTCTGCAGTTGCTCGAGCGCGGCCCAAGCCTTGAACCACGCGCCGACTGCCGCCTGGCAGCGCGCGCTCAGCTCTTCACTCTGGATCGCGAAACGCTCGAGCCGATCGAGCGTGGCGCGCGAGTTCGTGCGCCCCGGCTGCCGCAGGCGCGTCAAGTGCTCGCGCACCTCGCCCAGCGTGAGCTTGAAGCTCCACGCGCCGCCGCACTGGTCGTGCAGGTGCTCGCATTCGTCGAAGATCGCGTGCTTGAACATCGCCTGGCGCACGAGCGCGAAAGCGTGGTTGGTGATGAGCAAGTGACTGCGTTCGGCGCGCAGGCGCGAGACCTCCGCGGCGCACGTGTCGCGGTCGGCGCGCGCCGAACAACAGCCCAGGTCCGCGTGTGTGGCGCGGACCAGGCTGTCGAGCTCGCGCACGTAGCTCGCAGCTGCCTGACCGCCCAGGCGCAACGGGCAGCGCAGCGGAAAACGATCGAGGTCGCCGTTCTCGTCCTGGGCCGCGAACAGCGCCAGGCTTGTGAACGCGAGCCACGCTTCGCCGCTGTCGCTCTCGCTCGGCGTGTGCAGCTTGACCGCCCGCCAGCACACGTAGTTGTCGCGACCCTTGAGCAGCGTGATGCGCGGAACCTGCTCCACGCCGATCGACGCGAGTGCGGCGAGCGCGCGCGGCGCTTCCGAGTCGAGCGCCTGGTCCTGGAGCGCCTTGGTGTAGGTCGAAATCGCGACGCGCACGTTGTTGCGCAGCGACCAGAGCAACGCAGGCACGAGGTACGAAAGTGTCTTGCCGGTGCCGGTGGGCGCGTGCACGAGCAGCAGTTGCCGCGCGGCGAACGAGCGCGCGACCTGCCGTGCGACGTCGTGTTGGCCCTTGCGGTACGAAGGCGCGCCGTCGGGCCGGGCGAACAGCGCGGGGAGGCGCTGCTCGAAGAGTTCGTCGATGCGCTCGAGATCCTCGCTCGAGAGCGGCGCGATCGACTCGTTCGACACCGGCACGGTGGGCAACGTGCGCCACTGCGCGCCGAGTTCGGCCCAACGCGGCCGCAGGGTTTCGGCGAAGGCGGCGAGCAGCACGTCGGAGTGCTCGGGATCGCGCCCCAGCGCGTTGGCGAGCGACTCCGAGCCCATGGACGATGCGCTGCGCCACTCGGGGGCGCGCTGCACGAGCGACGCGGCGCGTGCGAGAGCGACGGCAGACGAAGGCGCGCTCTCGGTCCAGCGGCGCCACGCCGAAGTCCAGCCCGCCGCGCACAGCGACCGAACTTCCGGCGCGAGGCGCTCGAAGCGCTCGACGAGCTGCTCGGCGGCCGCGCGCACATCGTCGGGTGCGTCGAGGCGCCGCGGGCGAGGCTTGGCGCGCTGCGGGAACAGCAGCGCCTCAAGCTCGTCGAGGCCCAGCGCGCGGAGCGGTTCAGCGCCACGTTCGCGCAGGTGCAGCGCCCAGGCTTCGAACTCCTCGCTCGAGGCCGTCACGAGCAGCGCACCGGCGGCGAAGCGCTCGAGTTGGGCCCAGGTGGAGCGCCGGTCGGCGCCGACGTCGAGCTCCAGCGCTTCGGCGGCGCTTCCGCCGCGCAAGGCGCGCACGCGCAGCAACTGATCGACGCTCGGATCCGGCCCGCTGGCCTCGAGGGCGGCGAACACGATCTCGCCCCAACGCTGCTCGCCGTCTTCCCACGGCGTGCGCGGCGCATCGGGGCCCCGCAGCGCCTCGTTTTCCATCACACGCCATTCGAACCGCGGCCATGCGCGTGTGCAACGTGCTCGCACGTCGCACACGCGCGTTCGGTCCTCGCGCCGCATCCCTGCGGCTTGCCGGCGTTCGCGCTCTGGTTCGCGAGCGCCGGCGGCCGTCTCTCTCAGAAGAAGACCGTCAACTGCGTGAACAACACTTCGCGGTCGTCCTCGTCGCGCCCGTAGCCGACCCAGGCGTGCGCGCCGTCGAGCAGCGTCACCGCGACCATCAGGTCGACCTCGTGGCTTCCGCCCGACTGGATCGTCGAGTCGAGGTACAGGTAGGCGAGGTCCACGGTCCAGTTCTCGGCCGGCTTGAAGGTGAAGCCCAGCTGATCCGTCGAGAGGTCCGAGCGCCAGGCGCCGCCGTACTGGTGCAGCAAGCCGGCGCTGTTGAAGTCGCCCGGATTGATGTGCAGACGACCCTCGGCGTCGGTGCGCGTGTAGCGCACGCGGTGCAGGATGTCGCCGGTGAGATCCGCGGTGTCCGCGAGCACGTTCGTGCGGTAGCCGACGAAGGTCGTGTCGCTGCCCGTGGGCACGTCGTCGTTGCGCTGCGCGACCTCGGCGTTCCAGGTGAAGCGGTCGAGCTTGCCCATGCCGGCGATGCCGAACCACGAGTCATCCGTGAAGTCCGGATTGCCCTGCGTCGGGTCGAACTTGTCGCCGTCGCCGGTGCCGAACAGGGTGTAGGCCTCGATCGCGGAGAAGTACTCGTTGCCCAGGTCGATGCGGCTGGTGCCGCCGACGAAGCGTTGGCCGTCCGCGATGTCGTTGCCGAGCCCGTTGGTGGTGATCGTGCCGTTGTTGTCGATGCCGAAGAGCTCGACGCGCACCGGCCCGAACTCGCGCGAGAGCCACATGCCGGTGCCCGACGCCGGGAACTGCAAGAAGTCGCACGAGCCGTAGACCAGGCCCGACGCGAGCGCGAAGTAGCTGCGTCCGGCGCGGAAGGTCTCGTCCAGCCCGAGCAGGTCGCGCGTGACCATGTAAGCCTGCGCGATGCCGTCGAAGTCGTTGGTGTCGCCGTTGGGGTCGGCGTCGGAGTACGCGTCGCCGCCCGGGAAGACCTCGGAGAAATTGAACTGCGCGAAGGCGCTGACCTTCTCGTTGACCTTGAAGTCGAAGTTCAGGCGCACGCGGCTCGAGATCTGGTCACCCACGCCTGCCGCGGGGTTGGCCGAGGTCGGGGTGTAGTTGCCGCTGCTCGGCGCCCACGCGTTGCGGGTGCGCATGCGGATATCGCCCGAGATCGCGAGCTTGTCGGAGACGAGGATCAGGTCCTCGCCGATGTTGCCCGCCTGGGGCGGCGGAGGCGCGAAGCTGAAGCACTGCGGAGTGCCGCTTTGGAAGCCGCACTGCGCCCAGGCGTGTCCGCTGAGGAACGCCGCCGCCAGTGCGAGCGCTGTCAAACGCTGCGTGTGCATGGGGTGGGAGAGAGGGTTGGGGTCGGTGGGACCGGACCCAGCCGTCGCCGGCGTTGGACGCCCCGCGCGCGCAGCCGTTCGATCAGCTCTCGGTCGAGAGTGATGCGATGGAAGAAGCGACCGCTCTTCCGGCGACGCAAGGGGAGCACCCATGGGTCCGCGGGATGGCCCGTCACGTCGGGCTGAAAAGGTCGCTTCTTCGCTGCACGCGCCGCCAGCCTGTGCGCAGGTTCTCGCGGCCGCAAGGTTGGAACTCGAAAGATCTGGACCGCGCTCGACGGTCGGCGGCGCGCACGCGCGCCAGTGTCGCCTGACAGCGCCTCGAATTGCGCCGAAGTCGGGCCGCGCGATCCGGCCGCCGTTCGGCTTGCTAACCTCAGCGCGAGCATGACCGCGCCGTCCGAACCGCTGCACGCCGACGCTGCGTGGGACGCTGGCGACATGGGCTGCGGCGAACTCGTCATCGAGCTCAGCCTGCGTGTGCGCGCGATGGCGCCGCGCAGCGTGCTGCACTTGGTGGCGCGTGACCCCGGCGCGCTCGAGGACCTGCCGGCGTGGTGCGGCCTGACCGGCCACACGCTGGTCGCACACGACCATCCCCACTACTTCATCCGCCGCAAGGAGCACTGATCATGGGCCGTTTCTGCGTTTCGCTGACCTGCTCGAAGGACAACCGCGACAAGGCCACCGTGGCCTTCGTCGTCGCCAACGCCGCCGTCGGTTCCGAGCAGGAAACGATGGTGTTCTTGAGCATCGAGGGCGTGCGCCTCGCGACGCCGGGCTTCGCCGACGACATCCGCGAAGAGGGTTTCGCGCCGCTCGCCGAGCTGATGGCGAAGTTCGTGGCCGCAGGCGGGAAGATCTACGTGTGCTCGCCGTGCTTCAAGAAGCGCGGGCTCGATGAGACCAAGCTCGTCGCGGGCGCGACGATCGTCGGCGGGGCCAAGCTGGTCGAGTTCCTCGCCGGCGGCTCGCCCTGCGTGTCGTTCTGAGCGCGGGGCGCGCGTGGAAACGCATCCCTACGCGCCGAAAGCGAGCTTCGACGGCGGCGATCTCGACTGCGGCAACGGGCTGTTGCTGCTGATCCGCAAGCACATCGATCCGCTCGAAGCGGGCGAGTTGCTCGAGATCCGCTCGCGCGAGATCAGCGTGCCCGAGGACCTGCCCGCGTGGTGTCGGCTGACGGGCAACGAGCTCGTCAGCCACCTGAGCCAAGGCCGCGAGCACAGTTTCCTCGTCGCCAAAGGCAAGTTCGCGCCCGAGCGGGCGCGGGCTGCGGCGTCTCGAGCGGCGATGCCGCTCCAGCAGAGCGTGCGCGCCGTCACGATTCCGAGCGTCTTGCCCGCGCCTGCGCCTGCTCCGAGCATCGCGCCGTTGTCCGTGATGGGCGTCGGCAGTTGGCCGCGCCCGGCGTGGTTGCTCGATGCGTTGCACCGCCGCCTCGAGGGACGGCTCGACGCGGCGCAGTTCGAAGCCGCTGCCGAGGACGCCGTGCGTTTGTGCGTCGACGCGCAGCTGCGCGCCGGCGTCGACGTCATCACCGACGGCGAGATGCGGCGCGACAACTACGCGAGCTTCGTCGGCGGTCTGCTCGACAACTGCCAGTTGATCCCGATCACGGACCTGCTGCCGTACGTCGAGCACCCCGAGGAGTTCGAACGCGAGCTGCGCGCCCTCGACGTCCCCGCTGGCAAGGTGCGCCACCCGGCGGTGTTCGGCCCGCTCGGCCGTTCGCAGCCGCTCGCGCTGCACGAAGCGCGCTTCCTGCGCACGCTTTCGGAGCGCCCGATCAAGGTGGCGCTGCCCGGGCCGTACTTGCTGACGCGCACGATGTGGATGGAGTGCATCTCCGACCGCGCCTACGCGAACCGCGAGGATCTGGCGCGCGATGTCGTGCGCGTCCTGCGCGAGGAGCTGGCGGATCTGCTGGCCGAGGGCGTATCGCTCGTGCAGTTCGACGAGCCCGTGTTGAGCGAAGTGGTCTTCGGCCACGCGCGCGAGCGGCGCACCTTCATGTGCGGCGCGCTCGGCGAGAAGCTCGAGACGCCGCGCGAGCTCGCCTTCGCGGAACAGTTGCTCGCCGAGCTCACGCGCGGCTTTCCGCGCGAGCGCCTCGCGCTCCATGTGTGCCGCGGCAATTGGTCGCCCGATGAGAGCGTGGCGTTGCACGGCGACTATGCGCCGCTGCTGCCGCTGCTTGCGCGCGCGCCGGTCGGGACGCTGTTCCTCGAGCTGTGCACGCCGCGCGCGGGCGACGGAGGGCTGCTCACCGAGCTGCCGCGCGACAAGCGCATCGGAATCGGCGCCGTGAACCAGAAGCGCTCCGAGGTCGAGACGCCCGAGCAGATCCGCGCCCACGTCGAGCCGCTGATCGAGCGCCTCGGCCCTGAACGTGTGCTGCTCAACCCCGACTGCGGATTTGCGACGTTCGCGGACAATCCGCTCGCCTCGGCGGCGGTAGCGCAGGCCAAACTCGCGGCGCTGGTGCAGGCTGCACGCGAGCTGCGCGCCAAGTTCCGCGTCGGCTGAGCGACCAGCGGCCCTACGCCGGAGTCCGGGCGTTGGTGCTGTGGGCCTGCAGTGCGCGGGCCAAGCCGTCGATCGTGAGCGGCTTCACGAGCACGTCGTCCATGCCGGCGGCGAGGTAGTTGCGCCGGTCCTCTTCGAAGGCGCTCGCCGAGAGCGCGAGGATCTTGGTCCGCTCGAGCCCCTGAGACGATTCCCGCGCACGCCAGCGCCGTGTCGTCTCGATGCCGTCGAGCTCGGGCATTTGCCCGTCCATCAACACGATGGTGTTCGGCGCCACTTCGGCCTCGAGCGCTTCGAGGCCCGAACTCAGCACTTGAGCGGGCACGCCCAGGTGCTGGAGCATCGCGGCGAGCAGCTTGCGGTTGGTGGGATCGTCGTCCGCCGCCAGTACGCGCACGCCGTCGAGGCGCGCGGGCAGCGGTGCGGGCGGCACACCGACGCCTGGGAGGGCCTTGGGCAACGAGAGCGCGACCATGAACGTGCTTCCGCGGCCCGGCTCGCTGACCAATTCCACGCTCCCGCCCATCAGGTGGGTCAGCGAGCGCACGATGTTGAGGCCCAGACCGGAACCGTGGCGTCGGTGCCTCTCGTCCGAGCCTTGGACGAAGGGCTCGAAAATGCGTTCGCGATCTTCGAGCGGGATTCCAGGCCCTGTGTCGCGCACTCCCAGCTGCAGGCCCTCGGGCTCATGCCGTGCGATCACTTCCACACGGCCCCGCGCGGTGAACTTGACGGCGTTGGAGGCCAGATTGAGCAGGATCTGGTGCACCCGCGCTTCGTCGCCCACGAAGAGCGCGTTCTGCGGAAGGCGGTCGTCGAGCGTCAGCGTCAGTCCTTTGGCGTTGGCGCGTTCGTGCACGACATCGCACACATCGCGGACCGTCCGCCGCAAATCGAAAGGGCGTGCGGCCAGTTCAATCGCGCCGGATTCGATGCGGGAGATGTCCAGCACTCCATCGACCAGGTGGAGCAGCGAGTGCGTGCAGGCTTCGATGGTGCGCGTGTAGCGACGGCCTTCTTCGGGCAGTTTCAGCCGCGAGAGCAGTTCTGCGGCGCCGACGATTCCGTGCAGCGGAGTGCGAATGTCATGGCTCACGGTCGCGAAGAAACGACTCTTCGCGCGTGTCGCGCGCTCCAACTCGGCGTTGCGTGCGGACAACTGCTGCGTGGCTTCGCGCAAAGTGAGAAGGCGCTCCACTTGGCGCGCCAGAGCGCTCAGGTCGCTCAGTTGTTCAGGGTTCAGCGTGCGCGGCCTGCGGTCGATGACGCACAACGTTCCCAGTGGCAAGTCGCTCGAGGGCGCGCGCAGCACACAGCCTGCGTAGAAGCGAATGTTCGGGAACGACTGCACGAGGGCGTTGTCTGCAAAGCGCGCATCGAGGCTCGCGTCTTCCACGACGAACACGGGGCCCGCGCCGACAATGGCGTGCGCACAGAAGGCGAGTTCGCGCGGAGTTTCCTGGGCGTCCAGACCATGGCGCGCCTTGAACCACTGCCGATGTTCGTCGACCAAGCTGACGAGTGCGATCGGCGCATCCAGGATCGAGGACGCGAGGCGAACGAGGTCGTCGTAGGCCTGTTCGCCGTCCGTGTCGAGGATGTCGAGCGAGTGCAGTGCTGCAAGGCGTGCTCGTTCTCTCGCGTGCCGGGGAGCTGAGGTCATGTGCGAACTGGCGGCCCGGGATGGGCCGGTTTGGATCGGAAATGCGACCGTGCGTGGCTTTCGGCGTCCCAAGCCTGCAAACTTGACGGGCGTCGCCCAACCTGCCGCGGACGATTCGATTCTGGACGCTCCAGAGTCCCCGTTGGCGTGCGAAGTCACAAAATGGCGGCGTTACTGCGTGAGTTTTCACGCTGTTGCGGATTGGAGCGTCGCGTCGACTCCACGCTTCGGTTCGGCGAAAGATTGAGCTTTCCGGCTCTCCGCGCAGCCGCGCGTGGACGATCTCGCGCCGAAGCCGATCTCACACCACGGCCGATTTTTTGGGCGCCGCGCGGCGCCGCCGACTCCACCGGCTTTACTCGGCCGCGTCGCGAGCCGCCGTCAGCGCCGCTTCGAGCTTGCCCAGCCACGCGTTGGCGCTCGTTTGCGACTCGAAGGTTGGCGCCAGACGGACACTTGTGCCGTTGCGGAACCAGAGCATCACTCCGAACTCGACGTGCGGCCCGACTTCGACGCCCGTGAAGCGCCGCTCGTACGTGCCGAACTTGTGAACCGTGCTCAGCTCCGCGCTCAGTCCGCGCTTCCACGGCACAGGCCCGTACACGACCTGCAGGCGGCCGGCCGCGATGTCGACGCGGGTCGAGTTGAGCGTGTGCGCGAGCCCCATGTAGCCGAGCACGAGGCCGGGCAGCAGTCCGAGTCCAACCAGCCAGGCCCACGCGGGCGGCGCGTCGCTCGAGAGCGTAGCCCACAACAGCACGCCCGCGACCGCGACTAGAAAGGCCCCGCCAAACGCGCTCAGCACACCGTGGGCCCGCGGCCAAGAGACTTCGGGCGGACGCTTTCGAGCGGCGGGGGCGGACACACTGGCGAGCACGACGAGTTCTACGGAAGCGCAGCTGCGGCGATACGCGCCACGCCAGCGATTCTGTTCGCCGAGGAGCGGCGCCGTCACCTGGCCCGAATTCGTTCGGGGCAGGTGGACTCGAGGCGGCCCTCGGCGAAGCGCTCGCCATCCCGCGGCCCGCGCGGGCGGGACCGCATCGGACCCGCGCCTACTTCTTCGCGCGGCCGCGCTTCTTCTTGGCCGGCGGACCCGCGGCGCGGCGCTGCGAGAGCAACGCGACGGCGCGCTCGTGGCTCACCGACGCGGGATCTTCGCCCTTGGGGATCGTCGCGTTGGTCTCGCCGTCGGTGACGTACGGGCCGTAGCGGCCTTCCTTCACCACGATCGGCTTCTGCGAGGTCGGATCCGGGCCGAGCACGGCGATGGGCGGCGTCGCGACGGCGGCGGCGCGACCGCGGAAGCCCTTGCGTTCGGGCACGACCGAGTAGAGCACCGAGGCCTCGTCGAGCGTGACTGTGAGCAGCTTGTTCTCCGAGTCGAGGCGGCGGTACTCCGACTTCTCGACACCCTCGGGCGGGGCCTTCTCGAGGTACGGGCCGAAGCGGCCGTTCTTGGCGAAGATCACGCGGCCGTCGCGCGGATCGGGGCCTAGTTCGCGCGGCAGCGAGAGCAGCTTCAGCGCGTCTTCGAGCGTCACCGACTCCGGCTTCATCGACTTGAACAGCGACGCACGCTTGGGCTTGGGCGCCGGCGGCGGTGCATCGGGCGCGGCCTTCTTCTTCTTGCCCTTGGGCTTGGCGGCCTTCTCCTCGGCCGGCGGGTCGTCGCCCAACTGCACGAAGTAGCCGAAGCGCCCGTTGCGCAGGTACACCGGCCGGCCGTCGGCCGCGAAACCCATCGGCGCCGCGGCGCGCTCGGACGTCGCGAGCAACTCGATCGCCTTGGCGAGCGTGAGTTCGTCAGGCGCGAAGTTGGTCGGGATCGTGGCGCGCGCGTCCTTGTGCTGGACGTACGGGCCGTAGCGGCCGACGCGCACGACCACCGTCGCGCCGTCGTGCTCGCCGAGCTTGCACGAGCCGACTTCGCGCGGGTCGATGCCCTCGCCGCGCGACTTGACCACGTTCTTGAGGCCCGGGCTCTTGCCCGACCAGAACTCGTTGAGGAACGCGATGTGGTCGAGCTCGCCCGAGGCGATGCGGTCGAGCTCGGTCTCCATGTTGGCCGTGAAGTGGTAGTTCACGATCATCGGCTCGAGCAGTTCGAGCGCGTGCACGACCGCGAAGGCGAGCCAGGTCGGCACCAGAGTCTTGTCGCGCGCGACGGCGTACTCGCGCGCCGTGATCGTCTCGATGATCGAGGCGAAGGTCGACGGCCGGCCGATGCCGAGCTCTTCGAGGCGCTTGACGAGCAGCGCTTCCGTGTAGCGCGAGGGCGGCGTGGTCTTGTGGCCGCTGGGCGTCGCGCTCTCGACGCTCGCGCGTTCGCCCTTGGCGAGCGGCGGCAGCACCTTCTCGCGTTCGTCGAGCGCGCCCTCGACGTCGTCGCGGCCTTCGACGTACGCGCGGCGGTAACCGGCGAAGTCCGTCGTGCGGCCGCGCGCCGCCGCGGTGACGGCTCCGATGCCGGCCGCATCCGTGCTCAGCGTCGCCGTGACCGAGGTGTAGCGCTCGTCGGCCATCTGGCAGGCCACGGTGCGCTTCCAGATGAGGTCGTAGACGCGCGCTTCAATCTCCGAAACCTCGCGCGCGACTTCTTCCGGCAGGCGGAACGCCGCGCCGGCGGGCCGGATCGCCTCGTGCGCTTCCTGGGCGTTTTTCGCGGTGTTTCCGTAGAAACGCGGGCTCGGCGGCAAGTACTCGGCGCCGTAGCGCGAACCGACCAAGTCGCGCGCCGCGGAGATCGCTTCGCGCGACAGACCGGTCGAGTCCGTACGCATGTAGGTGATGAAGCCGTTCTCGTACAGGCGCTGCGCGATGCGCATCGCTTCCTGCGCGCGCAGGCCGAGTTTGCGGCCCGCCTCCTGCTGGAAGGTCGAGGTGGTGAAGGGCCCGCGCGGCGAGCTGGTCTTGGCCTCGCGCTTGACGTCTTGAACGGTGAACTGCGCGCTCTCGAGCGCCTTGGCGAGCCGACCGGCGGCGGCTTCGTCGAGCACCACCGCGTCCTTGTGCTTGAGCTGTCCGCGCTCGTCGAACTCCGAGCCGCGCGCGAGCTTCTTGCCCGTCACGCTCGTGATTTCCGCTTCGAAACGTGCTCCGTCCTTGCCGAGCTCGAGGTCGACGTCCCACCAGGCCGCCGAGACGAAGGCCATGCGTTCCTTCTCGCGTTCGACGAGCAGCTTGGTCGCCACGCTCTGCACGCGGCCCGCGCTCAGCCCGGGTGCGATCTTGCGCCACAGCAGCGGGGAGACCTCGTAGCCGTACAGCCGGTCGAGCGCGCGGCGCGCTTCCTGGGCGCGCACCAGGCGCATGTCGATGTCGCGCGCGGCCTCGACCGCGCGCAGGATCGCGCTCTTGGTGATCTCGTTGAACACCATGCGCTTGACCTCGACCTTGGGCTTGAGCACGTCGAGCAAGTGCCAGGCGATGGCTTCGCCCTCGCGGTCTTCGTCAGTCGCCAGGTACAGCTGGTCGGCGTCCTCGAGCAGCTTGCGCAGCTTGGCGATGTGGCCCTTCTTCTCGCTCGAGACCACGTACAGCGGCGCGAAGTCGTGTTCGACGTCGATGCCCAGGCGCGCCCACGGCTCCTTCTTGAGCTTCTCGGGGATCTCCGCCGCGCTCTGGGGCAGGTCGCGGACGTGCCCGAAGCTGGCTTCGACGACGAAGTCCTTGCCCAGGTAGTCCTTGATCTTCTTCGCCTTGGTCGGCGATTCGACGATGACCAGATGCTTCATTGGGCGAGGGGCTTAGCAGTCCGTGCGCCGCCGCCGCAAGGGGGCCTCCCGCGAAATCTTCTGGCGCACTCGTTGGGCGGCCCGGGCCCTGCGCCCCGCAATCGCGACGAATCCCGCAGGAATCGAGCTCCCGGGCAGGTCCCAGCCGACCCTCGACCGCGCGGCGCAACGTCCTTATCCTTTTCGGCCTTCAAGTCCGGCCTCCAACCGTCGGCAGGCCACCTCCAGCCCGCGCTCGCGCCCTATGTCCACGATGCAGATTTCCGAGATTCGAGTCGACGGCTACGAGAAGGTCGTCCGTTGCCAGGACAGCGCCACGGGCTTGCACGCCTTGATCGCCGTGCACGACACCACCCTCGGGCCGGCGCTCGGCGGAATGCGCATGCTGCCCTACGCGAGCGAGGACGAGGCGCTGTTCGACGTGCTGCGCCTGGCGCGCGGCATGACCTACAAGTCCGCCGTTGCGGACACCGGCCTGGGCGGCGGCAAGTCGGTCGTGATCGGCGATCCCAAGCTCAAGTCGCGCGCCTTCTTCGAGGCCATGGGGCGCTTCGTCGACAGCCTGGGCGGCAAGTACATCACCGCCGAGGACATGAACATCGGCATCGAGGACCTCAACAACGTCCGGCGCCAGACGCGCTGGGTGACGGGTCTCTCGCTCAGCGACGGCGGCTCGGGCAACCCCAGCCCCTACACCGCACGCGGCTGCTTCATGGGCATGAAGGCCGTGCTCGAGGAGGCCTTCGGTTCGGCGTCGTTCACGGGCCGCCACGTGCTGCTCCAGGGCGTCGGCGCGGTGGGCGGTCGGCTGGCCGAGTTGTGCCAGGAGGCCGGCGCCAAGGTCACGATCTGCGACATCAACGAGGCGCGCGTGAAGGAGCTGTGCGCCAAGCACGGCTTCCAGAGCGTGCCCGACGCGCGCCACCTCGAGGTCGCCTGCGACGTGTACGCGCCCTGCGCGCGCGGCGCGACGATCAACGACGCGACGATCCCGCAGCTCAAGTGCAAGGCGATCGCCGGTTGCGCCAACAACCAGCTGCTCGAACCGCGCCACGCCGACGTGCTCAAGCAGAAGGGGATCGTGTACGCGCCGGACTACGTGATCAACGCGGGCGGCATCATCAACGTGTCGATCGAGCTGATTCCCGGCGGTTACAACGAACCGAAGGCGCTCGAGAAGATCGACCGCATCTACGAGAACCTGCGCCAGGTGTTCCAGATCTCGCGCGAGCAGAAGATCAGCACGCACAACGCGGCGGAGAAGCTCGCCGAACGTCGGCTGGCGGCTGCGCGGCGCTGAGGCGTACGGAGCCTGGCTCCTTCCCCACATGTTCGCGCCGTCGGCCCGGCGTTGCCGTCGGTTCGACGCGAACATGTGGGGAAGGAGCCAGGCTCCGTACGCCGGTCGACCGATCAGTCGCGCCGCAAGAAGTCGACCAAGTCCTTCTCGAGTTCAGCGAGGCCATAGTCCATCACCGTCAGCGAACGGTAGATGATCTTCGAGAGCGCCTCGGGCGTGTTCGGGTTGAGATCGCGCGGCGGCGGATAGCTGAGGAAGTACGACAGCGACAAGCGCTCGACTTCGCCGCCCTGCTCGCGCCCGGCGTACTGCCACGGCACTTCATCGAAGGGCAGAACGCCGGTCAGGATCTCGTAGAGCATCACGCCGATGCCCATCACGTCGGCCTTCTGGTCGCGCAGGAGCAGCGGGTTGTAGTGCGGCGTGGTCGTGATCACGCGCCGCTCGTCGCAGCGCATGGCCGGGTCGATCATCACCGCCGCGCCGGAGGGCTTGATCAGGATGTTCTCGGGCTTGAGGTCGCCGTGGTAGGCGAGCTCGCCCGACTTCGAGAGCTTCTGCAGCGCGCGCACGATCGTCAGGAACCAGTTGAGCCGGATGCCTTCGAGCGCGCGGATCTTCTCGCGCAGCGACTTGCCGCGCACGTAGTCCATCACCGTCACCGTGCGGCCGTCGTGCGTGAACACTTCGCGCACGCCGACCAAGTTCGGATTGCGGGCGCGGCGCAGCAGCTCGCCCTCGTTCTTCACCATCGCGTCGATCTCCGACGCGTCGAGGAAGTCGATGCGCGGACCTTCCTTGCGGAAGAACACGGCCTCGGCCGGCGTTTCGTCGGGACTGATGCCCTCGGGACGGCGCTCGTTGGTGACGTCGAGGAAGCGCGTCACGTAGCGGCCGCCGCCCGCGATGTCGCCGAGCTTGAGCGCGACCAACTCGCCGCTCGAGTCCGTGGCGAGATAGACGAGGCCGAAGCCGCCGCGGGCGAGGAACTCGCGGACTTTGTAGGCGCCAAGGTGTTCACCAGCAGCCAGCTTGATCATGGAGACGTTCGCGGAAGGGGTTGCGCGAGTTGGGGAGTGCGTAGCCGTCCGACTTTTCGCCCTGCCCGCGGCCCGGCCTGAAGCCTTTCTTCACGCCTGCGGATCGAGCGACGTCCGCGTCTCGCGACTGGTCCGGAAACGGCTCGCGCGAGCGGCTTGCAGGCCGCGACGCCGCAGCGCTGAAACGCGTCAGCCGCCCGCGTTGCGGCGCGCCAGCGGGGCTTCCACGAGCTCACCGCTGCCGCCGACGCCGAGGATTTGCCGCACGCCGTCGAGCAATTTGCCCGTGCCCACGAAACGCGGTTCGCGCTCGTGGGGCTCGAAACGCCACGCGCGTCCGTGCCCGTCGATCGTTCCCAGTTCCTGCTGCAACGCGTTGCGCACGCTGTAGTAGTGCCGCGTCGGGTCCTGCGCGCCGTCGGCGGTTTCGAAGCGCACGACCACGCCCAGGACCTGCCCGCCGTCCACCAGCCGCCACAGCCGCCGCGCCTCGAGCACGATCGGTTTGGCCTGATCGACGCCCACGGGCTGCTCGTGCACGGCCGTGCGGCAGCCTGAGAGGGCCAGCGCAGCGACGGACACGGAAAGAACTGCCAGGCGCATGGCTTAGTACTTCGGCTCGATCGCGGCCCGCCTTGTGCGCCAGCCGCGTTGTTTGCCGGCCCAGGCCCAGCCCCTTATCCTCCCCCGCCCATGATTGCGCCTACCGACACGGTCGCTCTGGATTCGTTCCGGCGCGCCGGCCGCATCGCCGCCGAGTGCCGCCAGTGGGCGGCCCAGAACATCAAACCCGGCGTCGAGGTGCGCTACATCCTCGAGACCATCGAGGACACGATCCGCCAGCGCGGCGCACAGCCCGGCTTTCCGGCGCAGTCCTCGCGCAACAGCGTGGCGGCGCACTACTGCTCGCCTCCGGGCGACACGCTGCGCTACGAGGAGGGTGACTGCGTCAAGGTCGACATCGGCGTGCACGTCGACGGCTACGTGGCCGACACGGCGCTCACCGTCGACCTCTCGCGCGACGGTCGCTGGCAGGGCTTGATCCGCGCCTCTGCCGACGCGCTCGCTGCCGCTATCGCGACGGTGGCCGACGGCGTGCCCGTCGGCGAGCTCGGCGCCGCGATCGAGCGCACGATCATGAAGGCCGGCTACCAGCCGGTGCGCAACCTCACGGGCCACGGCCTGGGCCGCTGGAAGGTCCACACGCCGCCGCAGATTCCCAACCAGGCCGAAGGCGGCGGCGGACGCCTCAAGAGCGGCATGGTCTTCGCCATCGAGCCCTTTGCGTGCACCGGCAAGGGCTACATCACCGAACGCGGCAAAGCCGAGGTGTTCATGCTCGTGCGTCCGCCGGCGAAGGCCAAGGGCCTCGACCGCGACGTGCTCAAGGACATCGAGTCGTGGCGCGGGCTGCCGATCGCGCGCCGCTACTTCCGCCACCGCGATCCCGAGGTCGTCGACGACACGCTCAACAAGCTCGCGCGGCAGGGTTCGCTCGTGCGCTACCCGCCGCTGGTCGAAGCCGACGGCGTGATGGTCGCCCAGACCGAGCACTCGCTCTACTTGGGCCCGAACGGCGTCGAGATCCTGACCGCTGGCGTGTGAGCCGTTCGAGCGCGATGAAGCTCGCGCTGGTCACGACAGCCGCTGAGTCGTCCGCGGTCGGCGCGCATGCCGCGGCCCTCGCGCCCGAGTTCGCCGCGCGCGTCGAGCTCACGCTCTTCGTCGAGCCCGCGGCCTTCGCCGGGCGCTCGCCGACATCGCGCAGTTTCGCCGGGCTGACGCCGCGCAGCGCTGCGGAGCTGCTCCCGCGCGAGTTCGATCAGGTGCTCTACACCGTCGGCGACGAAGCGCAGCTCGCGTTCGTCGCGCCGCTCGTCCGCGCGCTCGGCGGCGCTGTGTTGCTCCACGAGTGGGCCTTGCCGAACTTCGCGCGAGCGGCGTTTCCCGCGCTTGGCGCCGGCGGCTGGCGCGGATTCGGCGCTGCACTGCGCGAAGGTGGTCTCGCACAAGCGCGCGAACTGCGCGCGGGCCGGCCTGCAGCGCTCAACCGCTCGATCGTGCGCTTTGGCGATGCGTTCTTGGTGCACAGCGCGCCACTGCGAGCCGCGCTGCTCGAAGAGCGCAACGCTCCGACGCCGATCGCGGTCGCAGACGGGCTGGGTGAAGGCGCCGCGCGCGCGCTCGAGCTCGGCGCAGGTCGCTGGCCGCAGATCGCCGAGCAGTACCTCGCGCTGTTGCAGCGTTTTCCGCGCCCGCGCACGGCGCGCAAGAGCTTGATCGCTCTGCAGATCGCGCACGCTCTCGAAGCGCGCAGCTCGAAGTAGCGCAGCGCAGCGCGCGTTCGGAGATTGTGCGAACGCGCGCCAACGGTGCGCGACGAGCCCACGTAGTGCGCGCCTCCTCGAGAGGAACGCCGTGCGCACGCATCGAACCTGGATCCGGATCGCGTTGCTGTCGACGTTGCCTTCGTGCGCGACCGCGCCGCAGCCCCTGTCGGCGCCGAACGCGTCTGTCGCCGCCGCGAGCGCGCCGATTGCCCCAGCTCCTGCCGCTGATGCAGCGGTTGTTGCTGCTCCCAGCGCGCCCGAAGTCGCCGGCGAGATGCCCTGCGAACGGCCGCCGCGTCCGCTCAGCGACGACGGCGTCTTCTATGTGCAGAGCAGCGAGCCCGCGTCGCCGCGTGTGCGCTACCTCGATGGACAGCTCTCGCTCAACGATTCGTGCGCGATCCGGCGCGGCTCGAAGCTGAGCCGCCGCGTGCCGCCGATGTACGTCAACGGCAAGCCGATCGGGTTCTGCTGAGTGCCCTGCCCCGACGTCTTCGTGCAAGACGTTCCGACCTTCGCCCGCACCGCGGGCCTCGCCTTCGAGGACTATTTCGACGCGCGGCGTCCAGCCGTGGTCGACGCCGAACACTGCGTGCGCCTCAACTACGAGGCCTTCTTCTTCGCCGACCTGTGGGAGCGCGAGCGCTTCCGCTCCGACCCGCTGCTGTACTGCGGCCTGCTCACCGATCCCGTGAGCCGCACGCGCTTTCGACCGAACGTGTCGTCGCCGCGCGCGACCCACGAAGGCGTGACCTACTTCTTCGAGAACGAGCGCAACCGCGAGTTGTTCGAAGGCGACGCGGAGAAGCTCCGCCTGCCGGGCTGGAAGATGTGATCCGCGGCGCTCACGGGGCCACGGTCAGTTCCAATGCGTTGGTGAGGTTGGTGGACTTCGGCGCCGCTGGATCGCGGAACCAACCTTGTGCGTAGAGCTTGTCGCCCGCTGCGAACGGGTTGCCGAGCGACGCAGGTGCGGCGGCTTGGAACGCGTTCCAGCTCTGCGAGAACACGCCGTCGCAGTTGTTCGCGCTGCCGCTCGAAACCAGCGTGAACATGCGTTGGATCGGCGGTTTCACGCACAGAAAGCTCGAGCTGCCCGCGCCCCATGGAGAGGGTGCGAAGCCCGCGTTGTCGACGCCGTAGAACACCAGCCCAGCCTTCTGGCCCTCCAGCTCGAGCGCGTGGATCGTGCAGACGCTCGCGAGCGACGCTCTCGGTTGCGCAGTCGCCGCGAGCGATGGAACGCAGCCGTTGGTTGTCGTGCCTGCGGTGCAGTAGGGGATCGGGTATCTGGGCGCATCGAAGCACAGCTCCCAGCTCGCGAACGAGCCGCCATCGGCGAGCGGATACCAGTCATAAACCGTCAGCGTCCAGTCGCCGGACACCAACGGAATCGCGCTGAGGTTGACGTTGACGACGCCCGCGGCGCCGCTCGGCCAAGCTCCGTAGAACTGTCCGTAGGCGCCCGATGGAACGGTGAGTGGGCCGACAAGCGAGCACTGGAAGCTGATCGCGGCGCCGCCGCACTGCGAGCCCCCGACGAGCGGATCGACGAAGGCGTAGTCGCCCGCGAATCTCTGGGGACAACTGTCGTCGACGCCGCCGTCGTTTTCCTGGAACAGGTTGTAGTGCACGCCGGCGGGCGAGCTCAGGACGAGCTGTGCGTCGCCAAGCCAGGTGTGTTGCAGGTTGTTGAGCTTCACGGCCGTGATCTGCGTGGCGCTCGCGGGGACCGTCACACTGAGCGTCGAAGTGTGTGCAACGCCCGGAAGCGTGTTCGGCCAAACGCCAAAGCCGTTCTGCAGAAAAGTCCCGCCAGCGCCGCCCGCGATGCAGAGCCACTCGCCGACATCCGTCGGTGCGCCGAAGCACAAATCGAAACCCGTGAGCGAGCCGGTGTTGCCGCTGGCCCAGTCGTAGATCCGGAGCGTCCAAACGCCGCTCGAAATCGGGATCTGCTCGAGAGGAGTGTTGGCGATCGCGCCGCCCGGCCAGGTTCCGAAGCGCTGCAGATAACTGCCCGGCGCGATGGTTGCGCTGCAAGTCAACGCGCCCGGGCTTCCACCGCACGCGATGGGATCCGAGATCGGACCGAAGAACTCGTAGTCACCGGCGAACGTCCCGCCGCAGCCGTTCGGAAGCGTGGCCGTTCCAAGGCGCCCGAGCACGTTGAACTCCGCGCCCGCTGGATTGCGCAGCGTGATCTGAAGGTTGCCGGCGCGCGCGTGCGCCAGTCCGCGCAGCTTCACCGACTTGAGCACGCTGGCGGTGCTCGGAACGGTGACAGCGAGCGTGCTCACGAGCGGTGAACTCGGCAAGGTTGTCGGGTAGACGCCATCGCCTGTACCCACGGCGGGGATCGGTCCGCCGCCGCCTCCGACAACGCACTGCGCCTGAACTCGCGCTCCGCTGTCGATGCAAGTCCACGCCAACGCCACCACGGCAAACGCTCGTCTCATCGACGTTCTCTCCGGCTGAGCTGGGCCGTGTTCCGCGCGGCCCGCCGACCTGTCCAGACTACGACGTTTCCACGCCGCTGGATCGCGGCTGCACGCGACGGGTTCGGGGAGAATCCGAGGTTTTCTGAACCGACTTCGCTGCCGCTGGCATCCTGTCGGTGGCGCAGGCGGTGCGCCGCCCTCCCTGTCCGCGAACTGGAGTCGTCCCATGCGCGTGCTCATGCCTGCTGTGCTGCTGTCGTTGTCGCCGCTCCCGGCTCTCCGAGCGCTGCCGCAACACTGGTCGCCCGACTTCACGCCGCGCGGCGTTTCGGGCTCGGCGAGCAGCCTGCTCGCCTTCGATGACGGCTCTGGCCCGGCGTTGTTCGTGGCCGGGAGACTCGGCGCGGCCGGCGCGCTGCCCGACGTGGTGATCGCGGCGTGGGGAGGATCGAATTGGCGGCCTGTTGCGACTGGTCTGCAGAGCTTCGCGCCCGCGGCGCCGGAAACCGCCAGCGTGTCGATCCTCGAGTCGTTCGATTCCGGCGCGGGACCTGAGCTCTACGCGGCGGGCCATTTCTCCGCGATCGACGGTGTCGTCGCGCGCTCGATCGCCAAACTCACGCCGCAAGGCTGGGCGCCGATCGGCGCGAGCGTCACCACCACTCCGCAGCTGACCTTCTCGGCGCTCGCCACCGTGCACTACGCCGGCGTGACGGAGTTGTACGCCGGACACCAGGGCAGCGCTCCGAGCGGCGCGCCGTCGGGTTCGCTCTCGAAGTGGAACGGAACGCAGTGGCTGGGCGTCGGCGCGCCGCTCGTCGGTGAGGTGCTCGACATCGCCGCCTTCGACGACGGCTCGGGCGAGAAGCTCTACGTCGCGGGTCAATTGCTCCAGTCGCTTCCGACGGTCTCCGGCGCAGCGGTGGTGGCCTGGGACGGCGCCTCTTGGAGCGTGGTCGGCGGCGCGACCGCACACTACGTCCGTCGCATCCTCGCCTTCGACGACGGTTCCGGCC
Source organism: Planctomycetota bacterium (assembly GCA_016795325.1). Lineage (GTDB taxonomy): Bacteria > Planctomycetota > UBA1135 > UBA1135 > WYBT01. The sequence goes on along the minus strand of JAEUHY010000063.1, from coordinate 12,218 downwards.
CGGCGCTCTACGCCGCCGGATTCACCGCGCCGTCGCTGGGCGGCGTTTCGCGTTACCGCAACGGCGCGTGGGAGCAAATCGGCGAAGCGTTCGGCGGAGAAGTGAACGAGCTCACGCTCCTGCCGACGGTTGCCGGCCCGCGCCTCGTCGCGACGGGTACGTTCGACTCGCTGGGGACTGCGACGAGCGCCGGACTGGCGCTGTGGGACGGCGCGGCGTGGCAGAACATCGGCGCGTCGGGCGTGGTCAACTTGGAGCCCAACAGCGCAGTGCTCTCCACCGCCATCCTCGACCTCGGCGCCGGTCCGCGTCTGTACTTCGGCGGATCCTTCCTGCGTCTCGACGACGTCGCGGCGCGCAACGTGGCGAGTTGGAACGGCGTCGCATTCGAGAGTCTCGGGCGCGGCGCAGGGTTGGACTCGCCGGTCGCGAGCTTCGAGTCGTTCGACGGCGCGCTGTACGTGGGCGGCGCGTTCCGTGATGCGCCTGGCGCCAACCGTTCGTTCCTCGCGCGCTGGAGCGGCGTGGAGTGGAGCGCGGACGCGCCCGCGGTCGACGCGGCGGTCCAGAAGCTCGGCCCGGGCGACCTGGGGTCGGGCGAGCGGCTCTACGTCGCGCACCTCCTCCCGCAGCCGACGCCGCAGCACTTCTTGTGGGACGGCGCCCTGACGACGCCCTTGCCCGCGCCGGGCGGCGAGTCTCCGCTGATCGAGACGCAGCTCGTGCACGACAGCGGCTCCGGTCCCGAGCTCTACGTCGCCGGGCGGTTCGTCTCCGTGGACGGCGTGACGGTGCGCAACATTGCCCGCTGGAACGGACAAACGTGGAGTTCCGTCGGCGTGCAGGCGCCCAAGCAGCCGGTGTACGCGCTCGCGTTCCACGACGACGGCCAGGGCGGCGGTGAGCAGCTCTACGCCGCCGGCTCGTTCACGGTCGCGGGCGGTCAGGCCGCGTTGCGCGTCGCGCGCTTCGACGGCGCGACCTGGGGCCCGGTCGGGCTCGGTCTGAGCGCGCCGGTCAACGCGCTGGTCGTGCACGACGACGGCTCGGGGCCCAAGCTCTACGCGGGCGGTTCGTTCGGTTTCGCCCCGCCGTTCGCGGCGCCGGGCGTGGCGCGCTGGAACGGCGTGAGCTGGGAGCCGGTCGGCGCCGGGCTCGGCGATGGACTCAGCGCGAGCGTGAACGCGCTGGCGGTGCACGACGACGGGAGCGGACCAGTCCTGATCGCCGGCGGCTCGTTCCTCACGAGCGGCGCCAACGTGGTGCGTCGACTCGCGCGCTGGGACGGCGCGGCGTGGACGGAGTTCGGCGGCGGCGCCGACGGCACGGTGACCGCGCTCGCGTCGCTCGACGACGGAACCGGCCTGGGCCGCGCGTTGTGGGTCGGCGGCAACTTCCGCACGGTGGGCGGCGTGGTCTCGACGAGCGTCGCGCGTTGGGGCAAGACCTGCGAGCCGCAGAGCTATTGCTCGAGCGGCGTGACGTCGAGCGGCTGCACGCCGACGATGGGTGCGGTCGGGCGAGCGAGCGCTTCGCAGGCCACCAGCTTCGTGTTGAACGCAACTTCGCTCGAGGGTGCGCGCAGCGGACACCTGTTCTATGGCGTCAACGGCGCCATCGCGTCGCCTTGGGGCCAGAGTTCTCACCTGCTGTGCGTCAAGGCGCCGACGCAGCGCACGCCGACGCAACTGACCGGCGGCCTCTCGGGTTCGTGCGACGGCGCGATGACGCTCGACTGGCACGCCTTCACGAACGCCAACCCCGGCGCGCTCGGCCAGCCGTTCCAGGTTGGTCAGGACGTCTGGACGCAGGCCTACTTCCGCGATCCGCCGAGCCCGAAGACGACAGCGCTCTCCAACGCGCTGCGCTTCACGATCTGCCCCTGAACGGTGCGCGCTGCGTCGTCGTGACGCGCCGTCGTGACGCGTCTCAGGGCCGTGTCTCAGGGCCGCGTCACGACGAACAGCGCATCGGACAGGCAGGTCTTCGTGCCGTCGAGTTGCGCCGGATCGCGCAGCGCGATCTGGTAGCAACGCACGTCGCCCGCCAGCGCGCCGACGAAAGGTTCGCTCCAACTCGCTTGGCCGAGCGCGTCCGCGGTGCGCACGCCGAGGCGCTGGAACGGAGTCGTCGTCCAGCGCAAGTGGCCGAGGAACGGCGCGTTCGCAGGTTGCGCGCCGTAGAACGCGATCGCGTTCTTGCCCGGAATCGCGCCGGAAAGCGTGAGTGCGAAAGCGCCGGCGCCGATGCTGGGCGCGCCGCTCGAGCCGATCGCGAGCAGACCGCCGGCTGAGGTCAACTTCGATGCGCCGTACACGAGCGGCGCGGGTGCGTCGAAGTACCAACGGCGCGCGCTCGGTTCGGCGCCGAAGTGTGCGTGCAGCAGTGCGGCGGCTTTCGCTTCGCCGAGCGCCGAAGGATGTTGGCCGTCGGCGGAGAAGTCCTCGCACAGCCAGGCGACGCCGTCGGCGCGCGCGTTGCAACCGTCGGCCCAGAAGTAGCGGCCCCACGTGACCCACGGGGTCGTGGCGACGCCGTCGTCGTCGTCGAAGTCGACGAGCGGATCGCCCGCGAGCTGCATCTCGATCAGCGCGCGCGAGCTGAAGCCCTGTTCGTAGGCGTAGGGCTCCGGATTCGAATTGATCGTCGCGTAGCCGCCCCAAGTGCGCGAGGCGAGGTAGCACACGCGCAAGTTGGGGTACTTGGTGCGCAGGTTGTGCAGTACGGCGATGAGGTTGTCGCGCTCGATCGCGTGGCGCGCGGCGAAGGTCGTCACGCCCAGGCTCGCGTAGTACGCCTCCGGCTGTCCGGTCGGCGCCATCATCCACGCCACCTGCACTTGCTGGGGCGTGAGGCCGGCTGCGGCGACGCGCGTGGCGACGTGCGACCAGAAGAACGCCGCCGGATCGACCATGAGCTGCGAGCCGGTGCTCGGCAGCGCCGAATTCACGAACACGAGCGCGTCGTTCACGGCCGGATCGCCTGCCGCGAAGTTGGCGTAGCGCGCGAAGTCCTGCTTGGCGTTCGACGGCCCGATCGAGATCATCCCGATCTTGCCGCTCGCGCTCGGAGCTCCGCTCGCATCGCGCGGCACGACGTCGAGCGACTCGCGCAAACCGGCGACGACGTGCGCGTGCGGCGGCGTATTGGTTCCGCCCGGATAGAGCCCGCCGCTGAGGCCGCCGTAGAGACCGGCGCCGAGTTCGTCGAGCGGCGTGAGCACGCCGAGCGGATGGTCGAGCACACACGGGGCCGGATCGCAGCCGCCGCCGAGCGATAGGGCGGTGAGCAGGAGCGCGCTGAACATGCGGATGTGCCTCGAAGTGGGGAGTGGGAGCGCTGCACTCCAAGTGAGGCGCGAGCGCTCGTGTCGGACAGGGACGTTCCGAATTGTGCCGCGGATCGATTCGGCGTGTCGGCAGATTCGCGCACGGGCGCCGTCTCCCTGTTCCGCGCGCGCCGCAGCCGGCGCCGCCGGCTGCGGCGCGTGCGTTCCCTGCACGCGCGAAATGCCCCGAGATTCGGGTAACGCGCCCTCGCGAGGCTGGATTTCTACCTCCGCCCATCGCGCCGTCCGAGTCCGCTGCCTCCAGAGACACCCATGCCCAAACTGCAATCACGTTTCGTTGCGCAGCTCGTGCTCCGCGTGTTCCCGACCGTTTCTGCACTCGCCGTCGCGGCGCTGCCCGCCGCGGCGCAGGCCAAGGTGCTGAGCCTCACGAACACGTCGACGTCGAACTCTTCGTACGTTCGCACCGCCGATGCGCCGGAGCTCGAGCCTCAACGCTTCACGCTCGAGGCCCGCATCCGGCCGACCGGGCCCGGCTTCGGGCAGACGGGTACGTCGTTCGGCGCGACGATCCTCACCAAGTCGCTCGAAGGAACGACCGGGGGCTTTCTGTGCAGTTGGGCGCTCGGCTGGGAGCCGACCACGTCGCGCGTCTACGCCATGGTCGTGAACACGCCCAATTCGATCGGCCGCTTCGTGTACAGCAACACGACGGTTCCGCTCGGCGTGGAGCGCCACATCGCGGCGACCTTTGATGGCGCCACGTTGGCGCTGTACATCGACGGACAGCTCGACGCTGCCGCCGCGACCAGCTTCAGCAGCGTGTACTACGGAAGCGAAGACGTGCTCATCGGCGCCTCGAACCTCGGCGCGGGCTTCCTGCGGCGCTTCACGGGCGAAATCGATGAAGTGCGGATCTGGGACCATGCTCGCGACGAGCGCGCGATCGCCTTGCTTTCGGGGTGCCGCCTCACGGGCCAGGAGAGCGGCTTGCGCCTGTACTACAACTTCAACGCGAGCAACGCGCTCGACTCGAGCGGCGGAGGCAGCAACGGCGCGCTCGTCGGTTCTGCGTTCGCGTTTGCGAACGAAACGAACGTGCTCAGCGCGTGCGGTTCGCCATCGATCAACTACTGCACCGCGGGCACGACGACGAACGGCTGCCTCGCCAGCATCGGCGCCGCGGGCGTCGCGAGTGTGTCGCAAAGCTCTGGCTTCGTGGTCGCGACGACTCAAGTCGAAGGCCAGAAGGCGGGCCTGGTCTTCTACGGGCTGAGCGGCGCGAGTGCGACGCCGTGGCTCGGCGGCAGCAGCAGCTTCCTGTGCGTGAAATCGCCGACGCAACGCTCGCCGACGCTCGCCTCCGGCGGCGTCGCGGGCGCCTGCAACGGCGTGCTCGCGCTCGATCTGCTCACCTATCTGGACACCAACCCAAGCGCGCTCGGCCAGCCTTTCGGCGGCGGCGAGGCGCTGTTCCTGCAGGCTTGGTTCCGCGATCCCGGCGCGCCGTCGGGAACGAACCTCTCGAACGGTCTGTGCGTCGTTCTCGCGCCCTAGTCGCGTCGAGCTGGACCTCCCTCGCGCTGCGAAGCGTTAACGTGGGTGCGCGCGAGTGCTTGAACGGCGTTCGCGCAGAGCACTTCCATGCGACTCGTTGTTCGTTGGCTCGCCGTGTTGCTCGTCGTCGCAGCGCTCGTAGCGCTGTGGCTGCGCTTCGACTCGGCCCCTAGCCCCGACGCGGCTGGTCCGCGCGAGCGGAGTTCTGTTGATGGCGCCGCGCCGCAGGCTGAACGAAGCGTGGACGAGAGCTGGTCGCTTGTTTCGTCGATGGGGGAGCCACGCACGGCCGCCGACGCGGCGACGCCGTCGGAGCTGCCTCACGTGGACGGGCCCTCGACCGCGCTGATCCGAGTGCGGGTTGTGGCGGAGGAGACGGGCGCGCCGCTGGCGCAAGAGTCCGTCGAGGCGCAACCGCTGGAGGATGCGGCTTGGTTGCGCTCGGGCGAGCCGCCTTCCTTCGCGAGCGTGATGGCGGCGAAGCGGACCGACGCGTTCGGGAACGTTGAGTTCACCATCGAGGCGTGTCGAGTCCACACGCTGTTCCTGTCCGAGTCTCCTCAACGCGGGTCCCTCGAAGTCCCCGCGCTCGATCCAGGAGCGACCCACGAATGCGAACTGCGGATCAAGGCGCTGGCCGACGTGCTATTCGTCGGTCGAGTGATCGATGCCCAGACGCAGGCCGTGATCGGCGGGGCCGTGATCAGCTCCGTGGCGTCGCCGGGGCGAGACGGGGAACTCGAATTCGACCCGCTCCGCTCCGACGATCAGGGCTACTTCGTCGTGGCGGTCAAGTCGTGGACGCCGCGCCTGCTGCGGGTCGAAGCGAGCGGGTACGTCTGGACCGTCCTGCGCGCCGAGCGTGGACACGGAACGCACTCCCGGGCCCGCGAGATCGCGTTGCTGCGGCCCGCCTCGGCTGAGATCACCGTGCTCGAGAACGACCTCGCCTTGGCGGGAGCTCAGGTCACGCTCGCGACCAAGAGTTACCACCTCCAATCGAGCTTCGGCGTCGGACCTTCCCACTACGACGACGACCCCGAGTGGAGCGCGACCGCGGACGCCAGCGGCGTGGCGCGCTTCGAAGCGCTTCCACCGCGAGCGCCGTTCGAGATCCGCGTCGCGGGAGGTGGTGACTTGCACGTCCAGCGCGACGCGTTCACGCTCGAGCCGGCCGAAGCGCGGCGCTTGGAGGTGCGACTTGGCCAAGGCGTGACCCTCCGAGGGCGCCTCGAGACATCCAGTGGCGAGGCGATCGCCGACGCGGAGATCTGGCGCCTCGCGGCTTGGACCTCCTGGCCGTTCACACTCGAGCCAGACATGTCCAGATTCTCGTTCTCGGATGGCGTCAGCAAGACGCGCTCGGACTCGGACGGCCGATTCACCTTCGAGCGCGTCCACGCCGGCGAATGGTGGGTCGGAGCGGCGCCAGACGACGAGCGAGAGAGCGCGTTACGGCCCGCGCCGATCGCGCAGCACGTTGTCGTGCGAGGCGACGAGGGCGTGCTCGACGTGGTCGTTCGCACCGACGTCGGGCTCTACATCAGTGGCAAGGTCCTACCCGCCACGGACGCGCCCGCGTGGCGTTTGGTCTCAGCCAGCAATGAGTTGCTCGGATCGTGGGCGCTTGGGATCGCCGACACGGACGGAGCCTTCGAGCTCGGGCCGTTGCTTCGGGCGGAGTACTTGGTCAGGTGCGGGGGCGGCGACGGCGACGCCGGCGTTGCGAACGACGTGACGGTTTTCGCCGGAGCGTCGGACGTCGCGCTCGAGCTGCGACGCGGCGGTTCCTTGAGGGCGCGGGTTGCGCCGATCGGGGGCGAACTCGTCGACGCGGATCTCAGCCTCCGGGGCCTGAGCGGACACCGAGCTCCGACGTACGTCGCGACGGAAGAAGGCGTGCGCACCTTCGGCGCGCTTCCGCCCGGCGTCTACGACTTGCGGGCCAAGACGGCGAACGGCTACTTCGCGCTGCGCTCGGGAATCGTCGTCGGCGCGGAGGGGCCGGCTGTCGACGTGGTCCTTCAACTCGAGCGCGGCGCGCGGGTCGAAGTGCTCTACCGCGGACCAGAGAGCAGGTGCGGCTGCGCTTTGTTCTTGGGCGAAACCATCGTCGACTGGACTTCCGTCGAGCGCGGAACGGTGGGCCACTTGGTAAGCCCGGCGGGCGCCGTAGAGCTGCGCTGCCAAGAAAGGCGCGAGTCTGCGCCTGAGGCTCATGCGGCGACGCTGGCGCCCGGAGAGAGGCGGGCCTTCGTGGTCGGCAAGTGAACGGCACAATGAGCGCCATGCGACGCGTTCTCCTCGCTGTTTTCGTGCTGCTCGCTGCGTGGCCCGCCCTGCTCGCGCAGAGCGTGTACGAGAAGGACTTCCGCCATGCGCACGACGAGATCGCCAAGCAGTGCGCGACGTTGATCGCTTCGAAGAAGATCGATTGGAAGGCGGTGGAGAAGGAGCTCGCGCCGGCGGCGAAGGCGGTCAAGAGCGATGAGCAGCACCTGGTGTTGCTCGTGCGGTTGCTGGCGCGTTTGCGCGACGGCCACAGCGAAGTGCGGCCGACCGAGAAGACCAAGGGCGTTCGGTGGCCCGACGATGCGCCGGGTGGCGGCGAACAAACCGGATGCGGCATGTTCTGGTGCCGCAGCGGCAAGAAGATCTACGTGAAGTCGGTCTGGAACGCCGCGAAGGAGATCGGGCTCGAGCCGGGCATGGAGGTGCTCAGCGTCGACGGCACGCCGGTCGCCAAGTGGCTCGACGCTCGGGTTGCGCTGTTGCGCGACACGCTCAGCTACTCGAGCGACGTTCACGCGTTCTTCGATGCGTGCCACGGCGGACTGCGCGCGCCGCCGGGCACGCGGCTCGAGCTCGAGCTCAAGGAGCTCGACGGCAAGAAGAAGAAGCGCACGCTCACGTACTCGAAGGCTGCGCTCGGCGCCTGGGGGCCTGCGGTGTTTCCGCCGGACCTCGAGAGCACCAAGGACCTCAACTACGGACGTTTGGCGAGCGGCTACGGTTACATCCACCTGCGCCGCAGCCCCGAGAATTTGCCCGAGCAACTCGACGAGGCGCTCGCGGCCGTGCTCGAGGCGCCGGGATTGATTCTCGACTACCGCGCGAACTCGGGCGGCGGCTTCGATCACGAGGGTTTCATGGGCCGCTTCTTGCCGCCGGGCGCGCAGTTGCCGTCGGGCAACTACGCGAGCGCTGGACCCGCGCAGTACGGCGGGCCGATCGTCGTGATCGTCGACGGCACGGTGAAGAGCGCGGGCGAGACGGGCGCGGGCCAGTTCAAGGAAGACGGACGCGGCTACATGATCGGCGAGTCGCCGACCGCCGGCATGGCTTCGCAGAAGACGACGATCGCGCTGCCGTCGGGACTGTTCGAGCTGTACGTCTCAACGCACTCCAACAAGGCGCGCTTCAACAACGGCCGCGGCATCGAAGGCGTCGGCGTGATTCCTCACGAGCTCGTCGAGTTCGATCCCAAGGACCTCGCCGCCGGCCGCGACACGTTGATCCTGCGCGCAGAAGCACTGCTCGCGAAGTTCCCGGCGGACAAGGTGCCGTTCAAATCGAAGTAGCGCGCGCGGCTCAGGGCGTCAGCGTGAAACGCAGTCCGTTCGAGAGGTTCGTGGTCCTCGGCGCCGGCGGGTCGCGGAACCAAGCTTGGCTGTAGTACGTCTGGCCGGAGGCGAGCGGTTGGCCGACCGCCGTCGGGTTGGCGGCCATGAAAGCGAGGAAGTCGACATTGAGCGCGCCGTTGCACTGGCCGGTCGCGCCGCCGGTCGACTGCGACGGCGTGCGTTGCGTCGGAGTCTTGATGCATAAGAAGCTCGTGCTGCCCGGCGCCCACGGCTGTGGAAGTTCTCCAGCGACCGAATAGAAGATCAGGCCGGACTTCGCGCCTTCGACGCTCGCGCACGAGAGTTGGAAGCCTGATGTCGCGCTCGCGCTGGGCGCGCCGGAAGCGGCCATCGCAGGAGTGCAGCCGCTCGACGTCGTGCTCGAAGTGCAGAACGAAGCGACGCCCAAGCCCGACGTGTCCTGCGCCACGAAGTTGTCCATCGCGGGCGAACCGAAGGACACGAGTCCGACGCCCGTTCCCAGGTTGAGGTTCGCGCCGAGGATGCCCGCGAGCTGGAAGTGCTCGTCGACGACGCCGTCAAAGTTGCGGTCGATGTCGAGGTTCGCGACGTCGCCGTTGTTCGTGAAGTAGCAGGTCATGCGGCCCGAGGCGGTCGGCACGGCGAGGTTGAAGTTCGACGGCGAGGCCCAGCTCGCGCCGGCGTTGATGCCGCCCCAGAAGAACACGCGGTCGTAGAGCGAGTCGCCGTTGTTGTCCTGCACCTTGATGAACACGCTCTCCCAAGTCGGCAGCGCGCCGAGCGCGAGCCCGACGTAGAACAGCGGCGGGCCCTGCACGCGCGGCAGGAAGTCGACGCTGACGCGCTGGCTTGCGTAGTTGGCGCTGGCCGAGTTGTGCAGCGCCCAGTGGTGGTCGCCGCCGGTGCTGTAGGCCGTGTTGTTGGAAATTTGGAACGTCCCGTTCTGCATCGTCCAGTCGCCGCCCAGCGGACCGTTGGGGCGGTTGAAGTTGTCGCTCCAGGTCTGCGCCTGCGGGGCGGCGAGCGCGGGAAAGGCGAGGGCGAACAACGCGAGGGCGGCGTGGACGAGAGGGCGTGCAGTCATGGGGGGCTGGTGCTTCTAGGGAACTCGGCGGCGGTGCGGTCGCGGTCTGCGGTGTCCGCGGCCGCGGAACCATCGTTCGCGCGACGAAAGTGGACACAGCCGCACAGCGTGCGGCCAGAGCCTCCAAGCGAAGATGGCGCGGCCGCGTTGCCGACGAATTGCGATTCTTCGCTGCGCCGCTGCGAACGCAACGCGAGTGGCGCTCGGCTCTGCGGTCAGGGCTGTCCGAGGCCCAGCAGCATGCCTTCCGTAAGCTCCACCGGTCGGGTCGGGCATTCGAGGCGGAAGCTGAGTGCGTCTCGGCCGAGGAGTCCGCTCGCGTCGAGCACGACGGTGGTGACGCCTTCGCGCAGCACGAGGTCGCGCTTCCAGACGAGCTCTTGCCCGCTGTAGGCGAGGAACGCGGCCGTGGTCATTCCCACCTTCGTCGCCGGCTGGTTGAGCTTCAGCACGAGCGCGACACGTTTGGCGTCGAGCTTGGTCGCGAGAGGTGTGAGTTCGACGACGGCTGCCGGCGCGGCGGCGGAGAAACGGTGTAGCGCCCGCTCGCCGAGTGCGACGATGTGCGCCGAGTCGAGCGTGAGACGTGCGTTCGAGCCAGCCCGCGCCGCGAAGCTCACGAGAACGTCTTGAGAGCGCGTGGCGAGCGCTGGAACTGGAACGAACAGCTCCTTGAGTTCGGACGGCCAGTCGTACTCCCGCACCGTATCGCTCGTGCGCAGAATGACGCGCACTCCTTCGGGGCTCGGCGAGCCGCGCAGGCGCACGTGAGTCCAGCCAGAGCCATCCTGGAACAGCTCGGACCTGTGCAGTGCTCCCAGATCTCGTCGCGCGGGCGTCAGTTCCAGTTCCAACCGGCCGTCTTTCGAGCGTTGGTACGTGAATCCGATGAGCTCGGTGTGCGCCGCGACCGCCAACTTCGACGCCAGCGACTCGAAGCTCGCGGACGGCTGCAACTGGAGCATGAGATGCATGGGAATCTCGTACACCAAGTGGCGCGGCGGCTTGCCCGCGCGCTTCTCGAGCAAGCGGAAGAACTGTCGCGCCGTTTCGCCGCCGCCTTCGCTGAGCAGCGCCACCGGCTTGTCAACCGCGTGCGCGAGTAGCCGCCACATCATGCGGTTTGTCGTGAAGCTTGTTCCGACGACTGCGTAGTCCGCGCGAATCAGGCCGTTCTTGAAAAAGGCTTGAACGCCGTCGGACTTCCAAACCACGCGGTGCGCGATGTAGTCGCCGGCGGGCGCCGACGCTCTCGCGGCCGTGATCTCCACGCCTGCGATGGCGAGCAGGTCGACGTCCGGCTGGGTAGTGTGCGCTGAAACCAGAGTGGTGCGTCGGAGCTCCGGTTCTACGCGCTTCCCGGTTTCCCTCGCGAGGTCCTCGGCAGCGAGGCGCTCGGCTTCGGGTGTCCAGTGCGACCCCGTTCGAAAGTAGAGCGCTTCGGTGGGTTGGGCCTTGGCCCACACTTCAGCAAGGTCGATCTGCGCCACGCCGCGCCGACGCAGCGACGCGAGCACGTAGGGCTCGGCCCAGGCGTGTGTCTCGATCGAATCCGGAACCTGATCCGCGCAGATGACCTCTTTGCGTGGGACGGGCATGACGATGAGTCGACAGTCGAGCGCAGCCAGGCGCAGCGCAAGCGACGCGAGCATGCTCGCGTGCAGTTCGAGTCGCTCGCGCAGAACGTTCTCGCTGAGGAAGGCGCACGTTCGAGTGTGCTGGAACAGCCAGCCACCCTTGCCCGTGAACACGTCGCCGTGCGTGTAGTTCAGGTGTCGGTACAGACCCAACGCGTAGGGCGTCGCGATCCACCGTCGCACCCGCGAAGTCATGCGCAAACGTCGATCGGTCAGGGCCGCCAGGGTTCCGTCGGAGAATTTTGCGTTGCTCTCCAGCGCGGCCTCGCGCGCCGCTTCACCGCCAATCGGAATTAGGCGCGGCGCAGGCCAGGCGAGGTCGATCGCAAGCGTTCCGAAGCACAACGCCAGGAACAGCGCGACCGTGAGCCAGGCGAGCGAGCGACGCCGCCCCTGCAGATCCTCGGGGACGACGATGGCGTCGTCGCTGTCGACGAGCTGCATGCCCACGCTAGAACTGGAAGTAGAGGAAGGGGACATCGTTTTCGTAGTGGAGGTGGATGAGGGCGAAGACGAAGAGCGGCTGCAGCGACAAGACCCAGCCCGGCTTGGAGGCGTGCACTTGCGCCTGCGTGGTTGGGAAGCCCCACACGACGATCGCTGCGATCACAAGCGCGGCCCAGCGCAGCGGCGCCACGAACAGCTGCCGAGTTGCGTCGTCGCCGGCCAGGCCGAACATCGCCTCGAAGTGTTGGAGCGCGTGGCTCATAGTCGAGGCGCGAAAGAACACCCAGCCGAACATCGCGAGCACGAAAGTCAGCGCCATTTGCGCGGGCTTGGGCGCCCAGGCATACAGCGACGACTTGCCGCTCAAGCGCTCGACGATCAGCCAGAAACCCTGATACGCGCCCCAAGCGATGAAGGTCCAGGCGGCGCCGTGCCACAGGCCGCCGAGCAACATCGTTGCGGCGAGATTGACGTAGGTCCGCACCGGCCCGAGTCGATTGCCGCCGAGCGGGATGTAGAGATAGTCGCGCAGGAAGGTCGAGAGCGAGATGTGCCAGCGCCGCCAGAATTCCGTGATGCTGCGCGAGACGTAGGGCTGG
>JAEUHY010000062.1 GCA_016795325.1 Planctomycetota bacterium | reverse complement strand
CAGCGAGCGGTGCTGGCGCGGATCGACGGGATCGTCCGCGAGGATCTTGGTGAGCACCTGCGTGACGGTGTCGCCGTCGAAGGGCTTCACGAGTGCGAGCGTCTCGTACAGCGTCGCGCCGAGCGAGAACACGTCGCTGCGTCCGTCGAGCTCGACGCGCTGCGCCGCGGCTTGCTCCGGGCTCATGTAGAACGGCGAGCCCCACATGTCGCCGGTGCGCGAGAGCTCGAGCTCGCCTTCGACGCGCGCCAGGCCGAAATCCGCGAGTTTCGGCGCGCCGCTGCGCTCGAGCAGGATGTTCGACGGCTTGATGTCGCGGTGCAGGATGCCAGCTTTGTGCGCGGCTTCGAGCGCGTCGGCGAGCAGCGCGAAACGCTCCGCAGTGCGGCGCCAGTGCTCCGCGGGCGGGTGGGGGAGCTCGCGCAACTCGCGCAGCTCGTGCGCCAGCGTGCGGCCGCCTTCGACGAGCTCCTGCGCGATGAAGTGCACGCCCTGCGCTTCGCCGACCGCGTGCACGCCGACGATGGCTTGATGGCGCAGCCGCGCGCCGGCGAGCGCCTCGCGGCGGAAACGTTCGAGCGCCTGCGCACTGGCGAAACGCTGGCCGATCAGCAATTTGAGCGCGACGTCGCGCTGCAGCGAACGCTGGCGCGCTTTCCACACCTCGCCCATGCCGCCGGCGCCGATGCGCTCGACGAGTTCGAAGTCGCCGACGAGCGCGCCCGGCCGCACCGCCTGCGGCTGCGGCGCGTTGGCGTCATCCTCGAGCAGCGCTTCGAGCAGCTCGCGCAGCTCGGGATGCCGCGCGAGCAATTGCTCATCGCTCAACGCGCCGCTCGCGCGGTGCTCGCTCAACACACGCAGCGCTTCGCCGAGCTGATCGCCTGAGCGCGAGGAGGAACTCATCGAGAGCACCCCGCGGCTTTCGTGGCGGACTGCCGCGCACGCGGCGCACAGACAACGGAATCGCCCTGCATGTCTCAGCCTCCCTGCGCTGCGCGCTCGAGTTGTTCCGCCAACCAGCGGCGCGCCTCGGATTGTGTGTCGAAGCCCCGCAACGTGCGCGCCACGTAGCGCATGGTGTCCGGCCGCGGGACGACGCCGTCGAGCAGCATGCAGCCGAGCTCCTCGTACAGGCCGGCCGCGAGTTCGGCGGCGCCGAGCTCCTTCACGTCGACGGCGTACTGGCCGAGCGCGTTGAACCACTCGGCGCCCAGGGCGGCGCCGCTCGTGCTCAGCGCGTCGAGCCGCTCGAGGTTGGCTTGCGCGGCGCCGCGCCGATCACCGGCGTCCCGCCTCGCGCTCGCGAGCATGCCGAGCACGCTCGCGACCTCGGACTCTGTCGGTCCGCTTCGCGCCGTCGCTCGCGCAACGAGCGCCTCGAGCTGCGGCCGCATGTCGCCCACACGCAACGCGCTCAGCTCGCGCAGCCACAACGCCTCGGCTTGCAACGTGTGCGGATGCTCGTCGCCGAGGACGCAACGCCGGCCGCGCGCGCACTCTTCAGCCAAGGTGCGCGCCTCCTCGTGATGTCCGAGCCGCGACGCCAGGCGCGCCGTGCTCGCGAGCGCATTCAGCGTCGAAGGATGATCGTGGCCAAGGCGCTGTTGCCGGTACGTGAGCAGCTCGAGCAGGGCCTCGAACGCCTGCGCGTCGCGCCCGGTCATCTGCAGGACGACCGACAGGTTGTAGCGCGCGGTGTCGAGGCGTTCGTCGTCCGGCGCAAGCCCGCTTTCGACTTCGCGCAGCAACGCCTCGGCTTGTACGGGCTGACCGATCTGGATCTTCGCGGAGGCGAGGTTGAGCTTGGCGTAGAGCGTCGTCGGTTCGCTCGCGCCCTGGATGCGGACGAGCTCGTCGACGGCGCGCGTGTGCAGCTCGTGCGCCGCTTCGATCTGGCCGCTGCGCCCAAGCTGGCCGGCGAGTTCTCCGGCGATGCGCCACGTGCTCGGCGCGTCGGGACCGAGCGTCGCCAGCGCGACGTCGAACGCCTCGCGCAGCAGCGTGAGGGCTGAGCTCTCCACTCCCAGATCCGCGTACGCCGAGCCGAGGCTCTCGAGAATGCGCGCGCGCAACGGGCCCTGGTCGAGGCGCTGCAGCTCGCCGCGGATGCGCCGCACGCCTTCGTCGAGCACGTCGCGCGCGCTCGGCATCTCGCCACGCGCTTCCTCGGGCGCGGCCGCGCGAAACGCGCCGATCAAGAAGGCCGTGATTTCCGCGCTGGTGCTCGCTTCGAGCCGGGCGCTGGCCTCCGACTCGCGCGCCTGCAACGCCGCCGTTTCGGCGCGTTCTGCTTCCTCGCGCGCCTGCCGAGCAGCGCTCTCCGCTGCGCCGAGCGCGTCACGCTCCGCGGCCTGGGCCCTGCGCGTCTCGAACAGCAGCGCCGCGAGCACGAGCGCGGCGCCGAGCGAAATCGCGAGGCTGCTCGCGAGCACCGGATGCCGGCGAACCCACTTGATCGTGCGCGTGAGCGGCCCGCTCGGCCGCGCGTGGATCGGCTCGTGCGCGAGGAAGCGCCGCAGGTCCGCCGCGACCTCGAGCATCGAGGCGTAGCGGCGCGCCGGCTCCTTCTCGAGCATCTTGAGGCAGATGAGCGCGAGCTCACGCGGGCACAGCGAGCGGTGCTGGCGCGGATCGACGGGATCGTCCGCGAGGATCTTGGTGAGCACCTGCGTGACGGTGTCGCCGTCGAAGGGCTTCACGAGTGCGAGCGTCTCGTACAGCGTCGCGCCGAGCGAGAACACG
>JAEUHY010000053.1 GCA_016795325.1 Planctomycetota bacterium | reverse complement strand
GCCAGGTTGTACGGTGCCAGAGCAATTTGTCTCACGCCTTCGGCGCGCGCCGCGCGCCGGAGGCGTGAGACAAATTGCTCTGGCACCGTACGATCACCCCGGTCAGCGCGGCCGCGCCCACCACTCGCGGTTGGAGACGTCCGTGAGGTAGTCAACCGCGGTCCACAGCGCCATCGAGAGCGGGAGCGACGCGTAGCAGAAGGCCACGACGACCGGAACGCCCACGGCGAGCGACAGGGCCTGGCTCCAGTCGGTCAAGAAGTACAGGGCGAAGCACACCAGCGCCGCGAAGCTCTGCGACACGGTCGCGCCCAGGTACATCGAGCCCAGTTCCGCGCCGTCCTCGCGGCGGTAGATCAAGCCGCAGTGCTCGCAGCGCTCGCGCAGCCGCGCCCAGCGTTCGAACAGGAGTCCGCAGCCGCACTGGGGACACTGGTGGCGGAAGGCGCGCAACACACAGGGTCGCACGATGCGCCGCACGTCCGGCGCGTTCCACCTCTCGGCCTGCCGCAGCATGAAGAGCGCTTCTAGCACAGGGCGCGGCGCAGCGCAGGCAGCGCGCCAAAAACAGAGCGCGCCACGCTCCCCGGCGAACCGGGAAGCGCGGCGCACACGTTGAACGGGCGGCGTCGTCTCTCTCTCGAAGCCGCCCGTCCCGCGTCCGCGCAAGCGCTGAGCGCGGACGACATCCTTCGATCAGGGCGCGCCGTTCGGGAACGCCTGGCCGAGCGACAGTCCGACCTGGATCAGGAGGCCGTCGGTGGCGTCGTTGTCGAATTGCGACACGTTCAGCTGCCACTTCGCGGAATGACCGGCGACGTAGTAGTTGAAGCCGCCGCCGATCTGGGTCGTGTCGTTGGTGTCGTCGAGGTCTTGGTAGCGCACGGCGACTTCGAACTCGTCGTTGATGCGGTAGCCCAGGGTCGCGGTGTACGGCGTGGCGGAATCGCCGCCCGTGTTGCCGACCGTCATGGCCGCCAGGTCGCCGCCCATGTCGACCAGTTCGGCGTGCAGCGAGAATTGGTCGAGCGTGGCGTAGGCGTCGGCGATGTACGCGTCGAACTCGTCGCCCATGCCGCGGTCTTGGAAGTAGCCGACGCCGAACGTGGCGTCGAAGCCCTCGGCGCCGAGCGCGCCTTCGCGCTGCTTGGCGCCGTCGCCGACCTTGTACTCCGCGCGCGCGACGATGCCGAGTTCATCGGCCGAGCCGTCACCGCCGTTCTGCGCGGCGAGCTTGAAGTGGAAGTCCTGCACGTCGGCGACCACGGCGGCGCCGGCCTGGTACACGTCGAAGAATTGGCCGATGCGCGTGCGGTCGATCATCAGCAGCTTGCCTTCGTCGAGCATGCCGGAGTTGACCACCGGGCAACGGAAGTTGCCGAAGTACAGGTTCACGCCCTCGGCGATCGGGGCCTTGGCCCAGGCGTCGCGCATGTTCACGCCGCCGATCTGGCCCGAGGCGAGCGACGGCAACGGCCAGTCCGTGGCGTCGGAGGCGTCGGTGCGCAGGAACACTTCGTAGTTGCCGATCTTGCCTTGGAACCACAGCGAAGCGTCCTGCGTGCGGAAGCCGCCGAGGTCCTGTCCGGCGCCGGGCGCGTACAGGTCGTCGCCCGAGTTCGCGTAGCTCGTGCGCAGCAGGTAGCCGATGTTCACGGGCCCGGTCGATGCGCCGGCCAGCGCGGCCTGCAGATTCTCCGAGTGGCTGTCGAGCAGCGCGTAGTCGTTGACGGGATCGGTGGCGGCGCGAGCCGCTCCGGCGACGAGGACGAGTGCGGCGAGGCGACAGAGCTGGTGACGATCGAACATGGGACGGGGGGGCGATTGTGGGGACGGGGCGGGGATGCGGAGCGGGCGCATCGAGGGCGTCCGCGGCGACCGCAGGGGCCGCCGCCGCACGCCGAGGCAAGGGACGTGCCGCTGCGGCGGGCGCGCCATGACGCCGGCTTCACGTGCGCGCCGAGCCAGCGCGCATAAAAAGTCCGCGCGGCCCCGTCGGCTGTACGGCGGCGTCAGCTCAGCCCGTGCTTGCGCAGGTAGTAGCCGAGGTTGCGCGGGTCGATGCCGAGCATCTCGGCCGCGTCCTTCTTGCGGCCCTCGGAACGGTCGAGGGCGCGCTGCACGAGCTGCATTTCGGCCGCGTCGAGGTTGCGGCGCAGGTTCAAGTCGTCGCTCCCCGCGCTGGGCGACAGCGAGAGCGTGGGCTCGAGCAACGCACGCACCAGCGCCGCGTCGATCGGCCGCAGACCCGCGACGATCGAAGCGCGCTCGAGCAAGTTGCGCAGCTCGCGCACGTTCCCCGGCCAGTCGTAGCTCTGCAGCACTTCGAGCGCGCTCGCGTCGAGCCTCACGGGGCCCCGCCCGGCGTCGCGCAACCCAGCCAGGATGGCGTCGGCGATCTGCGGCAGATCCTCCTTGTGCGTGCGCAAGGGCGGCAGCGCGATCGGAAAGACGTTGATGCGGTAGTACAGGTCCGCGCGGAACTCACCCTTGGCGACGCGCTCCGGCAGATTTTCGTTGGTGAGAGCGATCACGCGTGCATCGGCCACGCGCGTGCGACTCTCCCCCACGACCTGGTACTCGCCGTTCTCGAGCACGCGCAGCAGCTTGGCCTGCATCTCCGGCGGCAGCGTGCCGATCTCGTCCAGCACCAACGTGCCGCCCTGCGCCTCGGCGAAGCGGCCGACACGGTCGCTGACCGCGCCGCTGAAGGCCCCGCGGCGGTGTCCGAAGAATTCGCTCTCGAACAAGGTCGGAGGCACGGCGGAGCAGTTGACGCGCACCAAGCTCTTCGAAGCGCGTGCGCTGGCGCGGTGCACCTGCTCGCCCACCAGCTCCTTGCCGGTTCCGCTCTCGCCGGTGACGAGCACGGTGGCGTCCGTCGGCCCGACCTGGTCGATCAGCGCCCGTACCCGCGCCAGCGCCGCCGACTGCCCCACCAGTTCGCGCTTGCCGGCCGCTTCGCGCACGCTGCTGCGGAGCGTGCGCACCTCGCGGACCAGTTCGCGGTGTTCGAGCGCGCGGCGCAGCACGAGCGCGAGCTGCTGGCTGTCGACGGGCTTTTGGAGGAAGTCGTAGGCGCCGCCCTGGATCGCTTCGACCGCGTCGCGCAGGGTCCCGACGCCGGTCATGAGCACCACCGGCGTGGCGTAGCCCTGGCGCCGCACGAACTTGAGCAGCTCGAGCCCGTCGCCGCCGCTCATGCGCAGGTCGCTCAGCACGACGTCGGGCTCAGCGGCCGCGAGACGTTCGGCGGCTTCGGCGAGCGAGCCGGCGGACTGCACCGCAAAGCCCTCGGACTGCAGCACCTCCGCGAGCGAGTTGCGCACGTACACCTCGTCGTCCACCACCAGAATCGTCGCGCTTTTCGCCATGGTCTCACTCGGCTTGCGGCAGCAGCACGGTGAACACCGCGCCGCCTCCCGCTTGGTTCGCCGCGCGCAGCTCGCCGCCGTGCGCGCGGATCAGTCCGTACGAAATGGTCAGACCCAGCCCCGTGCCCTGGGTCGTGGTGAAGAACGGATCGAAGATGCGCGCGAGGTGCTCGGGCGCGATGCCCGGACCTTGGTCGGCGACTTCGATCGACACCCAGCGCTGTCCGTCGCGGACCAGGCCGCGGGCGCTGACGCGGATCACTCCGCGCCCGCCCATCGCCGTCGCGGCGTTCATCATGAGGTTGAGGAGCACCTGCTCGAGCCGGCCGCGCTCGGCGGCGACCGCCAGACCTGCTTCGAGCCCCTGCGCGACGATCTCGACCGAGCCGAAGCTCTTGGTGTAACTCACCAGCTTCGACACGCGCTCGAACGAGCTCGCGAGCTCCGCGCGCCCCTGCTCGACGCCGGGGCGCGAGTAGCTCAAGAGGTCGCGCACGATCACGCGGATGCGCTCGAATCCGTGGCGCACCTCGCCGGCCCAACGCACGCGCTGTTCGTCGGAAACGCCCGGTTTTTCCAGCAGCGTCAGGTAGTTGCCGATGCCCTCGAGCGGGTTGTTGATCTCGTGCGCGACGCCGGCGGTCAGCAAGCCGAGCGACGAGAGCCGCTCGCTGATCGCCAGCTGCCGCTCCATGGCGCGCTCACGCGTCACGTCGCGCAGCGAGAGCTCGACCACGCGCTCGTCGACGAGGTCGATGCCCGCCATGCGCACGTCGAGCACGCGCTCCGCGCCGTCGACGCCGTGCGCGCGCAGTTCGCGCGCCGCGATGGCCCGGCCCGGCTCGGCCACCGCCTCGGCCATGCCGCGTTCGAGCGCCGCCAGATCCTCGGCCGAAAAGACGCTCGCCAGGGTCGACTCGCCGAGCAACGCGGCCGCCTGGCGATTGCGCTCGCGGATCGAACCATCGCGCGGGTCGACGATCACGATCGCGTCGGCCGCACTCTCGGTCAGCGCTTTCCACTTGGCCCCTTCGCGGCGGATCGCGAGCACGTACTGGTCGGTCTCTTCCGCGCGGAATGACCACAGCCGACGCCGCACGACGAAGCCGATGGCCAGCGTGCCGATCAGCATGGCGCCGGAGAGCACCGCGATCGCGAGGTCGAATTCGCGCCGCACACGCGCGGCGAGTTCCGGCGCGCTCGGCGGGAGCTCGGCGAGCGCAGCGTCGCGCGCGTGCAGTGCCCAGGCGACGGCCACCGCCGCGAGCGCGAGCAGGAACGCCGCGAGCAACGCGCTGCGCCAGGCCCAGAAGCGCTGGCGCGGAGCGGCCGCGAACGTCGGCGGCTGCGGCTCGGGATAGGCGGTGGGCAGCGAACTCACGGACGCGTCGCCAGGGCAATTTGGACCTTGGGGCGCTCGCCGGCGGCGATCTCGAGCGCGCGGTTGCCGCGTCCCAGGTGTTCCTCGTTCGCGAACACCCGCACGGGACCGAGCGAGACGTGGCGCAACACGGCGCGCCCGGCGTGATCGGTCACGCCGCGCGACACGCCGCCGCGTTCACAGCGCGTGCGCAACGCGACGTTCGGCGCGGGGCGACCGGCCTCGTCGACGACCTCGACTTCGAGCTCGGTGAGCGGCGCGCTCAACGCCAGGCGCAGCAGCGGGCCCTCGCCCTCGCGCACCTCGACCGGCGTCGGCGGCAGCAACGGACGTTCGTGATCGCCCAGCAGCAGGCTCCACGCGCCGAGCTCGAGCGCCTCGAAACGGGCCAGCCCGCTGGCGTCGGTGCGCTGCTCCCGGCGTTCCTTGGCGCCGCGCTGCGCGAACAGCACGAAGTCGGTGAGCGCAGCGCCGTCGACGTCGAAGACCTCGACCTGCAGCGTCCCCGAGGCGGCGTCCGGCGCAACGCTTGCACTGGGCGCCGAGTCGACGGCCGCCGCTGCCGGCGCGACGCCGGGAGACGTCGGGGCCGCCTCGAGGCGAGGCGCCGTTTCGGCCGCCGTCGGCGCGGTCGCACCCGTTGCGGAACGCTGCGGAATCGCAGCGGAGCTGGACTGGGCCGGATCGCCCGATCGAAAGACGAGAGCCAGGACCAGAACGATCAGCGCCAGGGCGGCCAGGGCCACCCACAGAGCGCCGCCGGATCTCCCCATCGGACGCATAACCCGTGCGCGCGTACGCATAGAAAGTCGGAGTCCACGCGGAAAGTTCTGCGCGACAGCCGTGCCAAGAACGGGAGCCCGCGCTTCGGCGCCGCGCGGCACATGCGTTGCGGTTTGGGGCTGGTCCATTCTTCGCCGACCAGCGAATCACGGACCGTCGCGCGATGCCAGCACCCGCTGCGCGGCGCGGCCGTCGCCCCTCCACATCCCTGGGATCCAGCCATCCATGAACGCGAGCCACCAAGCCCTGCTCCGCGCCGCACTCGCTGCCGCGGCCCTGACCGCCTGCGCCGACGACTCCGCTCCCCCGGCGCCTCCGCCGCCCTCCTCGGCGCTCGTCAGCACCTTCGACGCGGACTTCGCCGAGGGCTGGTTCGGGGTGTTGACCCAGTCGATCGACGACGAGAGCCTCAACCCGCCCGTCGCTTCGCGCCGCATCGCGTACACCGTGGTCGCGTTCTACGAAGGCCTAGTCGGCGGCATGCCCGACCACAATTCGCTCGGCGGACAGCTCAACGGCCTGGGCGCCTTGCCCGCGCCGCCCAGCGGCGTGATGCACTGGCCGAGCGTGGCCAACGCCGCCGTCGGAGCGGTCCTCACCGACCTGTTCGCGGGCGCTTCGAACCCGACGCTCACCGCGATCGCCGCGCAGGAGGCGAGCAACGCCGACGTGTTCGACGACACCGAGGCCGCCGACGTCATCACGCGTTCGATCAACTACGGCGACCAGCTCGCTGCGGCCATCCTGGCCTGGGCCGCCGGCGACGGATTCACGACCTGGAACAACTGCGCCTACACGGTTCCGGTCGGTGCGGGCCTGTGGGCCCCGACGCCGCCGGCCTTCGCCGCCAACCCGCTCCAGCCGTGCTGGGGCAACATGCGGCCCTTCGCGCTGCTCAATTCGTCGGAGTGCCTGCCGCTCCCGCCGCCGGCGTACTCCACCGCCGCGAACTCGTCCTTCCATCAGTTCGCGCTCGAAGTCCGCGACACGGTCAACGCCGCGGTGCCCGGCGAGATCGCCATCGCGCAGTTCTGGGCCGATGGCTCGGGCACGCTCACTCCCCCGGGGCACTGGATCAGCATCGTGCGCCAGGTGTCGCAACAGCAGGACCTCAACCTGGACGTCGCCGCGGAGGCTGCGGCGCGCGCCGGACTCGCCGTCGCCGACGCGTTCATCGCCTGCTGGGAAGTGAAGTACGCCTACAACCTGCTGCGCCCGATCACGTACATCCGCGACGCGAGCGGCCCGATCAACGACCCGGCCTGGGTGACGGTCGCCGGCATTGCGACGCCGCCGTTCCCCGAGTTCACCTCGGGCCACTCGACGCAGTCGGGCGCGGCTTCGGTCGTGTTGCAGGACCTGCTCGGCGCCGTGGCGTTCACGGACGACTCGCACCCGGGCGTGTGGCCGGCGCGCAACTTCACGAGCTTCCTCGAGGCCGCGGACGAAGCCGCCGTGTCGCGCCTGTACGGCGGCATCCACTACCGCTTCGGCAACGAACGCGGTCTGGAAATGGGCCAGTGCGTCGGACAGACGTTGCTCGACAACGTCCAGTTCCGCAACTGAAGCAAGACACGCTGCGCTCCTGACGCAGAGCGGGGGGGGGGGGGGGGCGCGGGAGGCCCCCCCCCCCCCCCCCGGAGTGGGAAACCCCCCCCCCGCGGCGGGGGGGGCGGGCCGCAACTGGGCCGCCCCCCGCCCGCGTCTCTTGCTGCTCACCGCGCACGGTCGCGGCGGAGCAAAGTCTCTCTCTCGGGCCCCTTTCGCTCAGTTGCAGATCGACAACTCGAGCGCGTTCGACAGGCCCGTGCCGAACGCGGCCGACGCATCGCGGTACCAGCACTGCACCGCGAGCGTCGCCCCCGGCGCGAGCAACGGGTCGACGCCGGAGTTCATGCGCGCGCTGAGGTCGAGCGTGAACACGCCCGAGCAGTTGGTGAAGCCAACGATTCCCCCCGAGCTCTGCGTCGGAGTGCGCACGACCGGATCGCTGACGCACTTGAGTCCACCCTGGAACGGCGCGCTCGCACGCCCCGCGTAGCCGTAGAAGAACAGACCGAACTTGTCGTTCAGCACGTTGAAGCTGCGCACGACGAGCGGGTCGGACAGCGTGGCGCGCGCGAAACCGCTGTAGCCCAGGTACGGCGTGCAGCCGAAGCTGTTCGTCTTCCCCGCGCAGTACAGCGTCGGCGACGCGTTGCTCGGCGCGGAGCCCATGTCGGCGCGCGTGCAGTCCGCGTCCTGCGGCGCGGCGGGATCGCCCGCGTTGATGCACGGCGACGACGCGAGCAGCGCGAGGTCGCCGCCGAGCGCGCCCGCGAACTGCGGACTCACGTCGAGGTTGAAGTTCGCGCCGCCGGGAATCCCGTTGCAGTAGCTCGCCTGGTTGGGCAAGAGCCCAGAGAAGTTGGCGTTGGTGTTGCCCCAGGCGATCGAGCTGCGGATCGAGCCGCTGTACGCGCCCGTGCGAGCGACGCCCGTGGTGCAGTTGGCCGCCGTCGCGCGCAGCAGCGCGAAGTTGCCGCCCGTCAGCGCGATGCCGGTGGCGCCGCAGCTCCAGGCCGTGAGGAACTCGGCGCGCGCTGCGTTGGCCATTTCGAAGCCCGTGAACGCCGCGCGTTCGACGCGCACGTGGCGGTACTCCGCCAGCGGCGAGTTCGCGCGCAACGCGCTCCAACCTCCGCCGCCGCCGTAGCGCAGGAGTAGATTCTCGATGCGGCTGGGCGCTGCGTTTGCATCGAGCAGCAGCCAGACCCACTGGCCGGGCGCGGGAGGCGAGCCCGCGCCGTCCGAGTCTCCGCCGAAGCTGTCGTCGCTGTGCGCGGTGATCACCGCGGGCCGCTCGCGGGTCGCAACGACGTCGAGCGCGCCGTTCACGTCGATGCGCTGGCTGGTGAACAGCTTCACGACGGCGCCGGGGCCGAGCGTGAGCTTGCGTCCCACGGGAACGCTCAGCGTCGTGTACACGACGATCGCGCCGCCGAGACCGGTGTTGCCGTCGAGGTACAGATCGCTGGTGAGCGTGCCGCCCTGGATCTGCACTTGATTCGCGCCGTTGCCGCTCGCCTTCAAACGCGTGATGTAGGCGAGCGAGTTCACAGGCACGCCGGTGAGCGCCGCGCCGGAGCAGTCGCGCACGGTGCAGTCGTCGATGCGCGCCTGCGTCGGCGTGTTCGCCAGCGAGATGCCGGAGTTCACTCCGCGCTCGATCGTGCAGCGCTCGAGCGTCGGGCTGCCGCCTTGGATGTAGATCGGGTTCCAACCGCCGCCGCCTCCGTAGCGCACGAGCGCGTGCGTGAGGCGCGACGCCTCCGAGCCCGGAGAGAAGCGGATCATCGCCCACGCGCCCGGCGTGCCGAGGGATGCGCCGTTGGTGTTCGAGTCGCCGCCGTACTCGTCGTCGCTGAAGGTGGTGAACACCACCGGCTGCGCGGCCGTGCCGTTCGCGAGCAACGTACCGCTGATCTCGTACGCCATGCTCTGCACCGGCTTGAGGATCGTGCCGGCCTGCAGCGTCAGCGTGCGCCCCGCGTTCAGCGAGAGCGTCGTGAGCAAGCACAACGTGTTCGAAAAGCCCATCTGCGGCCCGATCACGAGGCCCGAACTGGGCGCGGAGCTCATCAGGAGCAGCCCGTTCGCGCCGTTGCCGGTCGCCGTGTTGCCCGCGAGGTTGACGATCGACTCGAAGCCCTGCGCCTGCACCGCCCAGCCAGCGTTGTTGCGCACGGTGCAGCCTTGGATCGTCGGCGCCCCGTCGACGCTGGCGAGCACGACGCCGACTCCGACGGCGTTCTCGATCGTGCAACTGGTGAGCGTCGGACCCGCGTTCTCGACGCGGACCGGCGACCAGCCGCCGCCGCCGCCGAAGCGCAGGCGCGTGTTCGTGAGGGTCGAGCCGCTCGAACCCGCGTTGAAGCGCACCATCGACCAGCTGCCCGGCGTCCCGCTCGAGGGGCCGTCGCCGTTCGTGTCGCCGCCGAACGCGTCGTCCGCGAAGGTCGTGATCACCACCGGTTGTCCCGAGGTTCCCTGGCAATCGAGCGTGCCGTTGACCGAGAAGCTCGCGTTCTGGATGAACTTGAGCACCACGCCGCGCCGCAGGCTGAGCGTGCGCCCGCCGGGAACGTTCACCGTGGCGAGCGACGTCAGCACGCCGTTGATGCCGCAGCGCGCGTGGACCACCGCGTCAGCAGCCAGCGACGAGTCGTTGATCAACACCGAGTTCACGCCGTTGCCCGTCGCGCTGTTGTTCGACAGGTTCAGCACGTTCTCGAAGCGCGCGCCCTCGATCGCCCAGCCGGTGTTGTTGCGGATCGTGCAGTCCGCGATGGTCGGTTGCGCCATGCTGTTCGTCAGGTGGAAACCCGAGTTCAGTCCGTTCTCGACCGTGCACTCGCGGAACGTCGCCGCGCAGTTGTCGAGCCGCACCGGGTTCCAACCGCCGCCGCCGCCGTATCGCACCGTGACGCTCTGCAGATCGCTCGCCGCCGCGCTCGCGGTGAAGCGCATGTAGATCCAGTCGCCGGGCGCGCCGCTCGAGACGCCGTCGCCGTTCGTGTCGCCTCCGGCGCTGTCGTCCTTGAGCGAAGTGATGATCACCGGCTGGCCGGTCGCGCCGCCCGCCAGCAGCGTGCCGTTGACGTTGAAGGTCGCGCCCGTGCCGAGCTTGACGATCGCGCCCGGCTGGATGGTCAGCGTGGCGCCGATCGGCACATTCATCGAGAAGGGAACGTGGTACACGACGCCGCCGAGCAGCGGACCACCGGCGCCGTCGGAGACGTTGCCGTTGAGGACGGTCTGGGCCGCGGCGGGCGCGCCGAGCGCGGCGAAGGCGGCCAGGGCCGCGAGGAGACGAGAAACAGACATGGAGGGCTCCGTGGGTTCGCCAAGCGCACCGTGCGGCTTGGCGCGGCCCTCTTCCCGCTGCCCTCCGGCGGCGGACAGGAAGTTGCGATTTTCTTCGGCCTGCCCGAGAAAGGCGCGCTCAGCCGGCCAAGTGCACGAAGCGCGGCGTGCTCGCCAGACGCTCGCGCAGGCGCGTCCAGCGCTTGACCGCGGCCTCGGGCGTGATGCCCAACTCGCCGGCGATCTCCTCGTGGCTGCGGCCCTCGAGCCCGCGCCGCAGGAGGAGCCTGCGGTCGTCTTCGTCCAGAGCGCGCACCTCGGCCACGAAGCGCGCCAGGGTTTCGTCGCGCGCCACGCGCCGCGTGATCGACGTCGTCGTGTCGGGCAGGCGGCTCCAGGCCTGCGTGTCGAAGCCGCCGGGCGCGTGAGCGGGGGCAACGTTGAGTCTGCGGCCGACGCGTTGCAGCGCGTGGTAGAGCACGTTGCGCGCGATGCCGAACACCCAGCCGCGGAACGGCCCCGCGGCGGGGTCGAAGCGCTCGAAGGAGTCGAACGCGCGGCAGGCGACTTCCTGCAGAGCGTCCTCGGGATCGAGGTGCGCACGCAGCGCGTCGCGCACGTGGATCTCGAACCACGCGTACACGGCCGGCGCGGCTTCGCTCCAGAGCAGCTCGAAACTCGCGGCCGTCGATCGATCCATGCGTTTGGCTCGACCTCAAATCTACCGCGCCGGTTGGTCGTACTGTGCCAGAGCAATTTGTTCCGCGCCTGCGGTGCGCGAAGCGCACCGTCGGCGCGGAACAAATTGCTCTGGCACAGTACGACCAACACCAAATCGGCCGCGTCTGGCGCTGCGGTCAGGAGCGATTCATCACGCGCCGCGGCGTAGAACCGGGAAGCCGGGCGCAACTGC
Organism: Planctomycetota bacterium; assembly: GCA_016795325.1. Classification (GTDB taxonomy): domain Bacteria; phylum Planctomycetota; class UBA1135; order UBA1135; genus WYBT01. Next base: position 346,004 of record JAEUHY010000053.1, on the reverse strand, counting down.
GGCGTCGGACCGTGTGTCCTCGTGCCGCACACCCCAGTCTTCAGATCGAAGCGGTCCCGCATCTGCTTCCGCGTTCGCCGTCTCCCACTCGAGTGGACACTGCTCCTCGCCGGCGGCTGCGTCAGCGCGCCCGCACTCGCCCCCGTCGACGGCGGCGACAGCGCAACTGCGCCGGCCTCCGCCGAAGGAACCGTGGTCGTTTTCTACGGGTACAGCGCCTGATTCAGCCGCGATTCCACCAAGCTCGAACTGCGACCCGTCGGTGACACCTACGCGAGCGATTCGCTCGTCGTGCCACGTTCGTTGATCGAGGCGGCTCGCGCAGCGGTCTTCGCGTCGCGCAACGCCGAGCTTGATGTGCTGAAGGATCTGGGCTTGGACGCCAAACATCTCGATGCCGCGCCGGCGAAGATCGCCGCGACGTTGCTCTCTTGCAGTTGGTACGCCGAGCGCACGACGAGCGAAGAGTGGACTCCGCTGGTGACCGAGTCCCTGACACGTGAGGAGATCGTGCGCAGGCTCGAGGGCAACGTCGACAGCAGTCGCGCCCGATCCCACCCGGTTGCCGCACGTTGGATGGAGATCACGCTGCCCGGCGACCCTGTGATCCAACTCTCCCACACGAGCTTCTCTCCCTTCTACTTGCCTTGGCGTGTCGTCGCTGGAGACAACGAGTGGACGACCACCGACATGCGCCTGACGCGCGCAGTCGCGCCGCTGATCTGGATCGATCGTTCGTTCGACGAGTTCGTCGCCAAGTGGCGCGAGCAAGTCTTCGTCTGGTACGACCCCTGGTACGGATTGGACCTTCACGCCGAGTCGGTGCTGCACAACCGCCTCCACACAGGGCTGCGCGGGTTCGCAGAAGCTTGCGTCGATTGGCGGGTCGAGAAGTCGGAGTCCGAAGTGTCGTCGCTGTGGGACGGCGAGATGTTGCGCCTGGAGTTGCGCGCGCAGCGTGCGCGCCGCGTGGATGCTGTCCGCTGGTACGTGCGGATCCTCGAGCGCGGCCTCGCCAACGACTGGAACGACCTGCTCAAGGTCGCGGACGATGCCGAGCGCGCCGTGGCGGCGCGGCCGTGGCTCGCGAAGTGGAAGGCGGCGTCCAATGGTCACTGTCTCGAACTGCAAGCCGTCGGCGCGCGGCCGCACGTTCCGCAGCACATCGATGAAGCTGTGCTGCAGGCGTGGCGTGACGCGGGATTCCTCGGCTCTCCGGAATTCGAGTTCTCGCTCCGCAGCAACGGCGAGCCGCACGCGACGCTCTACCTGTCCGGGGACGACGCCAGCGGCCTCGTACTCGCATCGGTACTGCAACCCGCACCGGGGAACGTGCTGTTCGGCATTTCCTCCGTGCAGAGCGAGACGTCCTACTTCGACGCGGACGGCAAGGCGCACCCGCTCCGCTGACTTGGTTGGTTGTACGGCGCCAGCGCAATTTCCACCGCGCGTCCGGTGCGCGTGGCGCAACGGACGCGCGGTGGAAACTGCGCTGGCGCCGTACAACCAACCGACAGCTAGACTTGACGCGGTATGCGCCTGCGCAGTCGCCTCCTCCCGCTCGCGTACGCGCTTGTGTTGGTCGTCGGCTGCTCGCCAGCACCGCCCCCTGCGCCCACACCGACCGACGGCTGTGTGGTCGTCTCGCATGAGTTCGTGAGCTGCTACAACAGCTCATCGTCCAAAGTCGTGCTGCCCCCAGTCGGCGACACGTACGCGAGCGAGGAGCTTGTCGTGCCACGTTCGTTGATCGAGGCGGCTCGCGAGGCCGCGTACGCATCGCGCAATGCGTCGCGCGATGTGCTGGTGGAGATCGGGCTGGATTCCGCGTATTTCGAGGCCGCGCCCGCCAAGATCGCGGCGGTTCTGGTTCCGCACAGCTCCCACGAGAGTTCTCACGCAAGACGCACGACAAGCGAAGAGTGGGCAGCGCTGGTGAGCGAAACTGCGACTCGTGAAGAGATCACCCGCAGACTGGAGGACATTGTTGTCGATCGTCGACCGACCCTCGCCGTATTGTCCGCTCAGAAGAAGATGGAGATCACGCTGCCCGGCGATGCTCCGATCACCATCACGCACGAGGGCTTCTCGCCCTTCTACCTGCCCTGGCGCGTCGTGGCTGGCGACGACGCGTGGACGACCTCCGACGTGCGCTTGACGCGCGCCCTGGCGCCGCTGATTTGGACCGAGAGGTCATTCGACGACATCGTCGCGCAGTGGCGCGAGGACGTGCTCTCCGACGTCTCGACCTGGCGCGGACTGGACGAGCACGCCGACTCCGTGCTGAGCCGGCGCCTCTACGCGGCGCTGGGCGGGTTCGCCCAGGCCGCCGTCGAATGGCGAGCCGAGGACGCGACCTGCTCGTTCTTCGCAGGCTTGGATGGCGAGACGCTGTTCCTGGATTTGCGCGCCCAACGTGCGCGTTCCGTCGACGCAATCCGCTGGTACGTGCCGATCGTGCGCAACCGCCCCGCCAACGACTGGAACGAGCTCTTGAAGCTCGCGGAAGCAGCCGAGCGCGCGGTCGCGGCGCGGCCGTGGCTCGTCAAGTGGAAGTCGGCGACGCGCGATCGTTCGATCGAATTGCAAGCCGTCGGTGCGAGCCCCTACGACCCGCACCGCGTGGACGAGCACGTGCTGCAGGCGTGGCGCAAGGCGGCGCTCGCGGGTTCGCCGGAGTTCGAGTTTCTGCTCCGCAACGGCCGTGAGGCGCACGCGACGATCTACCTCTCTGGTGCAGACCGCAGCGGCCTCGTGTTCGAATCAAGTCTGTACCGCGCGTCAGGTGATTCGATGCTCGCGGCCTCGATCATCCGAACTGCGACCGACGAGACGTCCTACTTCGACGCGGACGGCAAGGCGCACACGCTCCGCTGACACCGACGCGCGATCGCGCTCCTTCGTGCAACGCACGACGCGCTCCCGACCAAGCGGGCGGCGGCAGCTTCAGGGATTGATGAAGAAGCGCAAGCCGTTCGAGAGGCTGGTCCCGCTCGCACTCGCAGAGTCGCGCGACCAGCACTGCACGAAGATCTCGGCGCTTACGACGAGCGAAGAGTCGACGCCGCTTTGGATGCGCGCGTTGAAGTCGTAGCTCAGCACCCCTGAGCAGTTGACGCCACCGGCAATCCCGCCGGAGCCCAGCAACGGTGTGCGCCGGAACGGAGACGCGACGCACTTCGTGCCGCCTTGGAACGGCGTCGCCTGCGGCGCGTGCGAATAGAAGAAGAGTCCGTTCACGAGGTTGAGTGCGTTGCTGCAACTCACGTCGAACGGGGCCGTGGAACTCGCGCTCGCGAAACCGCTCGAACCCATGGCAGGTGTGCAGCCCTGGCTGTTGACCTTGCCGCCGCAGTACGTCGAGGCTGGAAACGGCGCCAGGCTGTAGAGCTTGACGACGCCGCAGCTCAGCCCGCCGCTGCACGCCGCCGGGCCGGCGACGACGAACTCCGGGGCGAGATCCCCGTTGACGTCCTGCAGCGCGCCGAGCAGCACGGCGCCCAGGCGCTCATTGCTCGCGCCGAAAACCGTGGCGAGCTTGGTGAGCGTGGCGCCCGAGTAGATCGCGACTTGGCCCCGCTTCGCGCTTGTGAACGTGCTGTACTCCGGCGCTCCGATCAGGAAGTCGCCCACGCCGTCGCGATTGAGGTCCGCGCTCGCGCGGACCGCGGCGCCGAAGCGATTGTGCGTGCTGCCCGTCCCGATCGAGAAGGTCGCCAGCTCGAACGGCAACGAGAAGGTGCGCAGGTTGGCGCCCGACAGCACCAACGCGCGTCCATCTTCGACAGCGTGATTCGTGCTCCAGCCCGGCGCGCCGACCACGAAGTCGACGACGCCGTCGCCGTTGTAGTCGTGGGTCGCACTGATCGAAGCGGCGGTCTTCGTCTGGCTCGCCCCCGTGTAGGCCGCGAGTGTCGTGTACTGGCCGTCGGCGCTGACCACGGAGAGCAGTCCGCTCTCGCCGAACATGCGCGGCGAGCCGATGGCGAGGTCGCGCTTGCCGTCGCCGTTGAGGTCGAACCCGCTCGCCAGCGTCTCGCCGAACTCGTTCGCGCCATTCGAGTTCAGGCTCGTGTGCGAGGCGTTCGCCAGGCTTTTGGTGCCGCTGAAGGCCGCGCCCGAGATGATGTGGATCTGGCTTGCGTCGACCGTATTCGTGGGCAGCGCCGTCACGGCGACTTCGTGCTCGCCGTCGCCGTTTTGATCGTTAACCGAAACCACCACGCCGCCCAGCCGCGTGTTGCTGCTGCCGTAGATCGTCGCGACGAGCGTGTGCGAAGCGCCGTTGACCAGGTGCACGGCCCCGTTGGTCACGCTGCCGAACGGATTGAACTTGTAGAGCGGCTCTCCGACCACGAAGTCGGTCACGCCGTCGCCGGTCAAGTCGCCGACAGCGGCGATCGAGCTTCCGAAGCCGGCGCTGCTGCTGGACGACGTGATCGTCCACAGCACGTTGGCGCCCGCGCCCGTCGCGAGGAAGCGCCCCGAAATGCACTCGACTCGGCCGAGCCCGGGCGAGCCGACCAAAAGGTCAGCGTAGGTGTCGGCGTCCTGGAACCCCGCAGAGACCACGGCGGCGCCGAAGTTCTGAGAGGCGACCCCCGCCTGGGAACCCATCAGGGTCTGGGCGCTGACCGGCGCGACAGCGCAGGCGAAGGCGAGAACGCCGAGCGGCGTGGTGGAGCGCATGGCAGAGCTACTTTCGATGTCAGGGATTGATCACGAACTGGACGGCGTTCGACAGGCTCGTCGTGCTCGGGCTCGCGGGGTCGCGCGACCAGTACTGCGCGTACAGCTTCACGCCCGCGACGAGCGACGGATCGACTCCGCTGGCGACGAACGCGTTGAGGTCGAACACAAAGCTCCCCGTGCAGTCGGCGCCGCTCGCGGCGCCTCCCGAGTTCTGCGACGCCGTGCGCTGAACGGGATCCGCGACGCACTTGGTTCCGCCTTGGAACGGCGTGCTCGCCGGCGAGCGCCCGTAGAACATCAAACCGTTCTTCTGATTGATCACGTCGTTCGCCGTGATGAGAAACGGCGCGCCCGAGCTCGCGCTCGGCAGTCCGCTGAAGGCGACGATCGGCGTGCAGCCCAGGCTGTTCACTTTGCCGACGCAAAACGTCGCCGGCTGGAGCGGGAACAAGCGATAGCACTTGACGACGCCGCTGTCCGTGCCGCCGGCATCCGACAGCGAACCCGCGACGACGAACTCCGCGAATCCATCGCCGTTGAGATCGCCGATCGAACCTGCGAGCGCGTCTCCGAGCCGATCGGTGCTTCTACCGGTAACGCTGGTGAGCAACGCGCCGCTCGCGCCGGAGTAGATGCGCCCAAGTCCTCTGAAATTCCAGCCAGGCGTGGGGAAGAAACTCTGTGTGAAGTACCCCGGCGCCCCGATCAGGATCTCGCCGACTCCATCGCCATCGAGATCTGCGCACGCTTGAACCGCCGCTCCGAAGTTGAAGTTCGGCTTGGGGTCGGAGTGATTGGCCGGCGGTGCGGCGCTTCCATAGACCATGGAGCGAATCTCGTACGGCGGAGTCTGAGCGATGACACGCGCGCTGGAGAAGATGGCCGCACGCCCCACATCGAATCCGGTTCCGTTCTCGAACCTAGGGGCGCCCGCGACGATGTCGCGCACACCGTCGCCGTCGTAGTCGTCGCCCACAGAGACCGACCACCCGAGAGCTTCGAAGGGCACGAAACTACTGACGGTGTAGCTCTGGTCCGCGACTACGTCGTAGATGACCACTTGGCCGGCGCCGACCGCGCCGCCGGCGGTGACGCCGGGCGCGCCAGCGACGATCTCCGCGACACCGTCTCCCGTCAGATCTGCTCCGCTTGCCACGGAACGGCCCAGGCCTTCCGAAGGGTTGGCGCCGAAGAACCACGCCATATTGACCGTGGTGATATCCACGGATTGGGTAAGGAAGAATCCGTCGACAATTCGCACGATCCCATAGGCCAAGTCGTATGCCGGTGCGGCGATAGCGACGTCTCCGAAGCCGTTCATGTTCAGGTCGCCGCACGCCACGAGTGACTGACCTAGTCGGCCAAAGCTGTGGCCATGAATCAGCGAGACGATCGTGTGCGCGCTGCCGTGGACCAGACGCGCCGCACCCACATCGTTGTGCTGCGTCGAGCCCGAGATGAGGTCGTAGCCAGGCTGCCCCACGAGGAAGTCGTGGACACCGTCCCCGGTGACATCGCCGACATCGGTGAGTGCGAAGCCGAAGTTGTCGCCGGCTGCGACGGCCGGGGCGAGGGACCAGAGAGTTTGCGTGCCGCTGCCCGTCGCGAGGTAGGCGCCTGAGACGCAGTAGATCGCGCCGCGGCCCCCGTTGAATTCGGGCGCGCCGACCAGCAGATCCTTGAAGCCGTCGCCGTTCTGATCGGGAATCGTGATGCACGCTTTGCCGAACTGACTGCCGGCCGCGGGGCCGTTGACGGAGCGCACGAGCGTTTGAGCGTTGAGCGCGCCCGCGAGAGTGCAGCTCGCGACGATGTAGGCGCGCAGAGAAGCGGACATGTTGAATTCCTTGCTGGATTCGGTGGAGTCGGTTCGTGCTCGGCGGAGAGCTCGAACGCGGCGGCGCACTCAGGGATTGACCACGAAACGCAGCGCGTTCGAGAGACCCGTCTTGCTGGGCGAGGCTGGGTCGCGGGACCAGTGCTGTGCGAACACCTCGCTTCCAGCCGAGAGCGCCGGGTCGCTCCCACTCGCGAGCCAGGCGTTGAAGTCGAAGCTGAACGCGCCGCTGCAACTCGCCCCGCTCGCGGCGCCGCCCGAGTTCTGCGGCGGCGTTCGGACGGTCGGACTCTCCACGCACAACGTCCCACCTTGGAACAGCTCTGCCGTGGGCCGGTGCGAGTAGAAGACGAGTCCGTTCTTCTGGTTGACGAGGTTGGAGCACGTGATCTGGAACGCGAGCCCAGAGCTCGCGCTCGCAACCCCGGTTGCGCCAATCGCCGGAGTGCAACCGAGACTGTTGACTTTGCCGGTGCAGTACGTGGACGCCACGAGCGGGAACAGGCGGTAACACCTGACGACGCCGCTGTCCGTGCCGCCCGCATCGGAGCGCGATCCCGCGACGACGAATTCTTCGAAGCCGTCGCCATCGAAGTCGTCGATCGCGCCGGCGAGCCCGTCACCGAGGCGATCGGTGCTTCCGCCGACAACCGCGGTGAGCAATTGGCCGCTCGCGCCGGAGAAGACTCTGACGAGTCCGCGAAAACTCCAGCCCGAGAACAGGCCCGGAGTGAAGTAGTCGGGTGCGCCGACCAGGATCTCCCCGACGCCGTCGCCGTTGAGATCGGCGCAGGCTCGCACCGCGTCGCCGAAGTGGAAGTTCGGATCGGGGTCGCTGTGGTCGGCGGGCGCCTGAGGATTCGAGCCGTAGGGCAACGTGAAGAGCACGGGGTTGGAATTCGGCTGGGGAAAAGCCTGTCCCGAGAACACCATCGCGCGGCCGACCTCGAACCCTGTCGTGCTGCGGTACTTCGGCGCTCCGGCGACGAAGTCGACAAAGCCGTCGCCGTCGTAGTCGTGTGCGGCGTCTACCGACGTGCCCAAACGCTCGCCCGGTGTCGTCGAGTCGAACTCGGCGAGGATCGCGATGCCCCAACCGCCGGCGGAATTCCCCACGACATAGCCGAGCCGCACCCGGCCCGCGTCGGTTGCACTCGGACCGTCCGCGCCCGGCGATCCGGCCACGAAGTAGGAACTGGCAGACGACCCGGAGACGGTGTGGCGAAACCCACTCGCGAGCGACGCGGCGAACTCCGCGCCCGAGGAACTGTGGATCACGGCCGACCAGAGGAGGTTTGCGTTGCCACTCGTGAGGAGCGTCGAGCCCGCGAGCAGCCACAGCCCACCGATGGGACCGGGTGCGCCCACGAGCACTTCGGACCTGCCGTCGAAGTTCAAGTCGCCAGTCACCGCGAGCGCAGAGCCGAACAAACTGCCCGACGCCGCCCCGTGGATGAGCGAGAGCAAGGTGTGCGACGCTCCGTTGACCAGCCGCACCGCGCCGACATCGTTCGCCGTCGTGAGGTCGTAGCCCGGTTGTCCGACGAGGAAGTCGCCGACGCCGTCCGCGTTGACGTCGCCGACGTCGGCGAGAGTGGCGCCGAACAAGTCGCCCTGGTTCGCAGTCGGAGCGAGCGACCACAGCGTCTGCGCGCCGACGCCGTTGGCGAGGAACGCCCCCGACAGGCAGTAGATCGCTCCGCGATCTTGGTTGAACCCCGGCGCACCGACGAGCAAGTCTTTGTACCCGTCGCCGTTTTGATCGGACACCACAAGACAAGCCTTGCCATAACGAGCGTTCGCGCCCGGGCCGTTGACCGCACGCACGAGAGACTGCGAAAACCCCGGAGCAGCGCTCGCGGCGGCCAAGACGACGAGGAAACGAAGCGATGAGTTCATGGGCAGATCTCTTGCGTTCACGGATGGATGACGAAACGCGCCCCGTTCGAGAGGCTGGTGGTGCTCGGGCTAGCGGGGTCGCGCGACCAGTACTGCGCGTACACATCCGCGCCGGCCACCAGCGACGCGTCGGCGCCGCTCGCGATGTGCAGGTTGAAGTCGAGCGAGTACGCGCCGCTGCAACTGGTTCCGCTGGCTGCACCGCCCGAGTTCTGCGCGATGGTTCGCACGCTCGGACTGGCGACGCACTTCGTGCCTCCCTGGAACGGCGCAGCCGCGGGGGCGTGTGAGTAGTAGAGCAGTCCGCTCTTCTGATTGAGGACGTCGCTCGCGCTGATCACGAACGGCTGGCCGGAAGTCGCGCTCGGCACACCGCTGAAGGAGACGAACGGCGTGCAGCCCAGGCTGTTCACCTTCCCGACGCAGTACGTCGAGGGCGCGAGCGGAAACAGGCGGTAGCACTTGACCACTCCGCTGTCGGCGCCGCCGGCGTCCGAGAGCGAGCCGCCGACGGCGAACTCGGGAAAGCCATCCGCATTGAGATCGCCGAGCGCGCCACCGAGCGCGTCGCCGAGCCGATCCGTTGTCCCGCCGAACACGCTCGTGAACAGCGCGCCGCTCGCACCCGAGTAAATGCGCACGAGCCCACGGAAGCTCCAGCCCGAGAGCAGGCCGGGTGTGAAGTAGCCCGGCGCGCCGATCAGGATCTCGCCGACTCCGTCGCCGTTGAGATCGTCACACGCGTGAACGGCCGCGCCAAAGTGCATGTTCGGCGCAGGATCCGTGTGGTTGACCGGCGGCGTGACGCTGCCGTACACGAAGGAGCGAATCTCGTAGGGAGGAGTTTGCGCTGCGACCCGCGCCCCCGAGAGGACCACGACTCGACCGACTTCGAACGCGCTCCCGTTCGGCGAGTTCGGTGCGCCGACCACGAGGTCGACGACTCCATCGCCGTCGTAGTCGTGCGCCACGTCGAGCGCCTGCCCAAGGCGTTCTCCCGCAACGTTGGAGTGGTAGTTGCCGACGAAATCGAGCACCCAAAGTGTGAACCCTTGCAAGTCGACGGTGGCGCGCAGCTCGAGCACACGAACCTGACCCGCGTCCGTCCCGCCAGGCCCGTCGGATCCGGGGATCCCGACGGCGATCTCGCGCCGGCCGTCGCCGTCCAGATCGAATCCGCCGGCGAGCGAGGCCGCGAACCCGTGCCCGCTTCCGGTGAGCGCGGCGTTGGTCAACATCACCGCTGCGTTGTTCTGTTGGCTGAACGGGAGCCAGGCGCCGTCGAGCACAAACAGCTGCGTGAAGACCGGACTGGGCCCCGGCGCCCCCACAACCACCTCGTTGGCGCCATCGAAATTGACGTCGCCGCACACCGCCATCGAACTTCCGAACGCGATCGCCGGCGTGTTGTCGTGGATCAGGGACACGATCGTCTGCGTGCTCCCGTTGATCAGTCGCACCGCGCCGCAGTCGAGGGAGGACCCGTGGTCGTAGCCGGGCTGCCCGACCAGGAAGTCGGGCACGCCGTCGCCCGTCACATCTCCGAGACTTGCGAGCGCGAAGCCAAATTTGTCGCCTGGATTTGCTGTCGGAGCGAGCGACCAGAGCGTTTGTGAACCCTGTCCGGTGGCGAGGTACGCGCCTGAAATGCAGTAGACCGCACCGCGTCCGCTGTTGAAGTTCGGCGCACCGACGAGCAGGTCCTTGATGCTGTCGCCGTTCTGATCGGGCACGACGATGCAGGACCTGCCGAACTGAGCTCCGATCGCGGGTCCGTTGACCGAGCGCACAAGTGTTTGCGCTTGAACGGAACTCGCGAGGATGCAAACGGCAACGAAGGTGGAGAGAGAAGCTGACATGGGATATCCGAAGCGCACGACACTGAGGAACTAGGAACGACGGTTCGCGCCCGAGCGCGCCGTGTCAGGGGTGGATCACGAAGCGCAACGAGTTCGAAAGACCCGTCTTGCTGGGCGAAGCGGGATCGCGCGACCAGTGTTGAGCGAAGACCTCGCTCCCCGCGGACAGCGCCGGGTCGACCCCGCTGGCGATCCATGCGTTGAAGTCGAAGCTGAACGCGCCGCTGCAGCTCGCGCCCGTCGGCGCTCCGCCCGAGCTTTGCGGAGGCGTGCGAATCGCCGGATTGGCGACGCACTTGAAGCCGCCTTGGAACAGGAGCGACGTCGGAAGCCCCGAGTAGAAGAGCAGCCCCGTCTTCTGATTGACCAGATTGGTCACACTGATGGTGAACGGAGCGCTCGAGCTCGCGCTGGGGGTTCCGCTCGAACCGATCGCCGGCGTGCAGCCCAGACTGTTCGCTTTGCTCGTGCAGTAGGTCGACGGCGCGAGCGGGAACAAGCGGTAGCAGCGGATCACGCCGCTATCGACGCCGCCCGCATCGGACAGCGCGCCAGCGATGACGAACTCCTTGAAGCCGTCTCCGTCGAGGTCGTCCACCGCACCTGCGAGCCCCTCGCCGAGTCGATCGGTCGACGCTCCCGTGATGCTCGCGAGCAATGCGCCCGTTGCGCCGGAGTAGATGCGCACCATGCCCCTGAAGTTGAAGCCCCCCAAAAGGCCTGGCGTGAAGTAGTCCGGTGCGCCCGCGATGATCTCGCCGACGCCGTCGTTGTTGAGGTCGGGACACGCGAGCACCGAGGCGCCGAAATGGAAGTTCGGATCGGGGTCCGCGTGGTTCACGGGAGGCGTCGCCGTGCCGAAGAAGAACGTGTAGATCTCGTACGGCGGGGTTTGGTCGAACACTCGCTTCCCCGAGAGCACGACGACGCGCCCGACCTGATGACCGTGAACATCGGTCGCATTCGGCGCACCCGCCACGATGTCGGCGGCGCCGTCGCCGTCGTAGTCCTGCCCCATCGACACCGACCGCCCCAGGCGTTCCCCGGCGACCGTGGACGTGTATCTGCGGAGCGTCGCGCCGGGCGCGAAGGAAAACAGATTGACCGATCCGGCCTCCAGGGCCGACGGCGAGTCGAACGCCGGAGCTCCGTACGCCACTTCCTCGCGTCCGTCACCGTCGTAGTCGAAGCGGCCCGAGGCCGACGTCCCCCACTCATCACCGAAGACGACGATCGCCGACGTGTTCGATGCGCTGGAGATGCCTCCGAGAGGCAAGGCCGCGCCTGTCAGCACGAGCGACCCAGGCAGGGTTCCCGGCGCTCCGGCAACAACTTCGGCGCGCCCGTCGCCGTCGAGATCGGCGGCCTTCGCGACCGAGACCCCCATGCGGCCGCCGACCTGGTTCCAGAACAGTGGCGCTGCTACTGCGTGGGAGCTGCCGTTGATCATGCGCACCGCGCCCGCATCCGTGGAGGTGGAGTCGTAGCCCGGTTGACCGGCCACGAAGTCGATCACTCCGTCTCCCGAGACATCACCGACGTTGGCCAGCGACACTCCGAATTGATCTCCGACGTTCGCCGAGGGCGTGATCGACCACAGAAAGATCGCTCCGCTTCCGAATGCGAGGTACGCGCCGGACACGCAGTACACGGCGCCGCGCTGCCCATTGAAGCCCGGCGCTCCGACGAGCACGTCCTTGACGCCATCGGCGTTCTGGTCGGGCACGACGATGCAGGCCTTGCCGAACTGCGCTCCGGCCGCAGGTCCGTTGACCGAGCGGACCAAGGTCTGCGCTGGAAGGATCGGCGCCAGGGCGAGGCCGGCGAAAAGGGCGAGCGGCGAGAGCGGAGTCATGGGCGAAGGGGCGTCGATGCCCGGCTGGAGTTCCCTCCAAGACAGGCTGCTGTTGGGCGGGCGCGTGGAGCGTTCCACGCGCAACCGAGGCCTGAATCCGCCGCCCCGCCCGCAAATCGACAGGCAATCCGCGAGAACTTCGCCGCTACTGGCCCGTCTGGAGCGCGGCGCGCAGTTGCCCTTCGAACACTTCCAGGCCCGGCAGGTCCGCCTTCAGGCCCTTGGCGAGCTGCAACGCGTCCCAAGCCGTTTGCAACTCCCCGCTCTGCGCCAGCGCGCCCGAGTACGTGTACCAGTACATCGGGTTCTCGCCGTCCGCGACGATGAGCCGCGCGAACTCATCGCGCGCACGCGCCGCCTCGCCGAGATTGAGCAGCGCGGCGCCGTACATAGCGCGATGCCCGGCTTGCCCAGGGTCGAGGTCGAGCACGTGCTCGGCGGCGGCGAGCGTTTCACCGAAGTCGCTCGCCGCAAGCGTCAGGTTGGCCCAGGCGTCGATCGACCACGGATCGATGGACAGCGCGGCGTAGAGCGCGCCGCGCGCCTGGTCGTCGCACTTCAACCGCAAGTACGTCGCGCCGATTCCGTTGTAGGCCAGGACATCGAGCGGGTTGAGCGCGAGCGCTCGTTCCAGCGAGGCCAGCGCCAGCTCGAACTCGCCGAGCTGCAAACGCGCCATGCCCAAACACTGGAACGTCGCCGCGCGTGAGCCGTCGAGCTCGGCGGAGCGCGTCAGCATTTCGATGGCCTTGGGCGGATCGAACGCCGTGAGCGCCGAGCCCGCGTGGTACAGCGACACCGCGGAGTCAGGCCACAACGCAGCCAAGGTCTGACTCGCGGAGCGCGCGGCGTCGGCGTCGCCGAGCTTCGACGCGCAGAACACGCGCATGTGGTGGTACGTCGCACGCGGCTGTGGAGCGCGGACGATGGCTTCGTCGATGCGCTCGAGCGCGCTGCGCCACCAACGCGCCTGCTCGCTGCGAGGCCGCCGTTCTCCCTCCAGCCGAAAGGCCTCCGCGTCGACGAACAGCTCGAAGGCCGAGGCGCGTTCGAGCCAATTCGCATCCTGGCTGCGCGACACCGTGTGGTCGGCGATCGCGCGCAGGCGATCGAAGGCCGGGCTGCTCGGAGCATCGCGCAACAGTGTGCGCGCTTGGTCGTCTCGGCGCGCGCGCAGGCAAGCGAGGATCAGCCCCACGGACGCCTCCGCATTGTGCGGATCGAGCGCAAGCACGCTCTCGAAGCGCGCCGTGGCGACGAGACTCGAGGACGAGAGCGCCGTGTAGGCCTCGACCAGCGCGGCTTCGATCTCGCGCGCCTGCTGCGCCTGCCGCCCGACGCGCGCGTCCTTCTGCGCGGAAAGCCACATCCCCGCCGCCGCCGAACCCGCGACGGCCACGACGGCGAGCGCCGCCGCCAACGCAGCTTGGCGCGGTTCGCGGCGGGCCCAACGCACCACGCGCTCGATCGGCCCCGCCGCGCGCGCCGCGATGTCGCGACCGTTTAGGAACGCCGCGAGGTCGTCGGCGAAAGCTTCGGCGCTCGCGTAGCGCCGCCGCGGATCGCGCTCCATCGCCGTCGCCACGATGACGGCCAGCTCGCGTGGCACCGCCCCGTTCAAGCTCCGCACGTCGCGCGATTGACCGCCGAGAACCGCCCGATAGAGCGAGTCGCGCGTCGGCGCGGCGAAAGGCTGGCGCAGCGTCAAGCACTCGTAGAGCGTCACGCCCAGCGCGTAGACGTCGCAGCGCTCGTCGGCGCGCGCGCGCTCGCCTGCGATCAACTCCGGCGCGAGGTACGCGGGAGTTCCGGCGAACTCGCCGGTGCGCGTCAGGCCCGGCGCATCCGAGTCGCTCTCGAAAGCCACGCCGAAGTCGACCAGCACCGGCGCCCCGTCGCGCGTGACGATCACATTCGAAGGCTTGATGTCGCGATGGATCACACCGGCGGAGTGCGCAACCGCCAACGCTCGCGCCACGCGCTCGATGCACTGTGCGACCGAGCGCGCTCCGCCGTCGCGCGACGGCGCGCCGAGCGCTGCGGTCGACGCGCGCGCTGCTCGCGCTGCTGCAATCGCCGCCGCCAGCGATCGGCCCTCGACCAAACGCATCGCGATCCACGCTTGATCGTCCGTCACCCCCGCGCCGTAGACCGTGCAGATCCCGGGATGATCGAGGCGCGCCGCGAGCGTGGCTTCGCGGCGAAAGCGCGCGCGTGCTTCGACACTCGAGAGCAGCGAGCGCGGCAGGAGCTTGAGCGCCACGCTCCGTCCCAGGCTCTCGTCGAACGCGGCGTACACGACGCCCATACCGCCGCGGCCCAGTTCACGCTCGATACGAAAGGTCCCCAGGCGTTCGAGCGCAGTGCTCAGCGGAGGTCCGTCGACGACCCGCAGCACTTCGAGGTCCTCCGCCGCCTCGAGTGCGGCGAGCAGCTCGCTTCCGAGTTCGGGATGGCGCGCGGCGAACTCCCGTGCACCGACCGCCGCAGCGGAGCGCAGTTGCGCGACGAAGCGCTCGACTGCGGCCGCGAAATCCTCTTCGCTGGCGCTCATCGCTCGCCCTTGGCGCCGTGGTCCGCGAGGGTGCGCAGCGCAGGCCGGATGCGCTGCAGGGCGCGCGCGAAACGCTTGCTCGCCGTGCCTGGGTGAATGCCGAGCTCCGCTGCAGCTTCTTCATTCGTGAGCTGCTCGAAGTAGCGCAGCACGAGCACCTCTCGATCGAGGTCCTCCAATCCCGCCAGAGCAGCGAGCACGAGCGCGCGCACTTCATCGCGCCGCAGCGCCTCGGTCGGAGACGTGTGCGTCGACACCAACCAGTCGGCGGCGCGCTCGCACGTGGCGTGCAGCCCGGTCGGTGCGTCGTTCACCTCGCGCGCCAAGTCGCGCCGTTGGCGGTGGTGCTCGCGGAGCGCGTCGGTCAGCGCTTGCGCCGTGAGCATCCGCAGCCACATCCCGAACGGATAACGCTGCTGCGCTGACCACTCGGAGAAGCGTTGCGCCGCGAGCGCGAGCGACTCCTGCACGATGTCGGCGGCTTCGATTCGGCGCTCCAGCCGCGGATCCAGGCGCAAGCTCACCATGCGTTCCAAGGCCGGCGTGTGCGCCGCGAGCAACTCGGAAAACGCGTTCCGATCCCCGGCTCGAGCACGCTCGAGCAGCACATCCGTGGAGTCGGGCGCCATCGCCATCACACTACAACGAGCGCTTCCCACGCGCCCGCCGAGCCCCGCTGCTCCGCCGTGGACACCGATGGAGCACAGTCACTGTCGAGTTCCGCGGATGCCAGCTGCGGCCGACCGGAGCGCGCCCCGGCCACTGGGAGCAGCGTGTCGAACCCGCTCGGCCCCGCGCGCGGCTCCGCAACGCGCTCGAGCGGGCGTCGATCCCGTTCCACCCCGGCGTCGTGCCGCGCGCCCGCGGGTCGGCCTCCGCCTGTTCCAGAACCATTGGATCCAAGCGCACTCGCGCGTCGCCTGACGAGCGCGGCGCAGCCTTCGTAGCCGTCCGAACTGCGGCCAAGCGAAGCAGTCTTCGGTCCTTCCGCCGCGGCGTTGGCGAGCGCACGTTGCGTGCGCGGAAGCGCGCCAAGTGTCGTCGAGGCTTGCGTGACCTCGCGGTGAGCGACCCGCGTCGAGCGGTGTGGATCCAGCAGTGCGTCGCACGGTCTTCGCCAGCAGCCTTGGGTTCGACTGGCCTGCTCAGCGCCAATGCGATCCGCACGCAACCGTCGACCTCGCTGGGACCTCTCGCAGCGGCCTCGTGATCGAGTCGCGTCGACACCACGCACCGGGCCAGTCGGTCGTCGAACTTCCCTCCGTGCAGGGTGAGCGCGAATCCCGCGACGCACACGGCAAGGCGCACACGCTCCGCTGGCCTCCGCGCCGCACAACCCACCGACGGCGTGGTGCGGATTCGTGCGGCGCCGTACAACCCAGGCGTGGAACGACACGAGCTGAACGACACGCTGCTCGAGTTCCTCGTGGCGTTCGCCAACGATCGCGCCGAGGGACGTGAGCGCCCTCTGACGGACTACTTGACGCGCTTTCCCGGCGCGGATGCGCAGATCGCCGCGGCGTATGCACAGGCCTGCGGCATCGAAGCGCCGCAGGAGAGCGACGCAAGCGACACGCTCGGCCCCTACCGCTTGCTGCGTGAGCTCGGCCGCGGCGGACAGGCGGTCGTGTGGCTGGCCGAGGACACGCGCTTCGGCCGCCAGGTCGCGCTGAAGGTGGCGCCGCGGCCCCCGGGCGCCGAAGACCTCGCGCCGCGCCTGCGCCGCGAAGCGCAAGCCGCATCGCGTGTGAGCCACCCGGGCCTTTGCCCGATCTACGACGTCGGCGCCGACGAGCGGCAGGCTTGGATCGCGATGCGCTACGTCGCCGGCGAAACGCTCGAGCGGCGCATCGCACGGCGTGCGGCCGATCCGCTCGAACAGCGTCTCGACTGGCTCGAACGCGTGAGCCTCGCACTGCACGAAGCGCACGAAGCGGGCGTCGTGCACCGCGATGTGAAGCCGGGCAACATCATGCTCGAACCCACCGGCCAGCCGGTGTTGCTCGACTTCGGCATCGCGCGCGGCGACGAGCTCGTGCAGCTCACGCTGACCGGCGACGCGCTCGGGACGCCGGCCTACATGGCGCCCGAGGTGCTGCGCGGCGAACGTTGCGACCGCCGCGCCGACGTCTGGTCGCTGGGCGTGAGCGCGTTCGAGCTCGTGACCGGCGCGCGTCCGTTCGATGCGCCGACGCGCGAGCTCGTCGTGCGCGCGATCCTCGACGAACCCGCGCCCGACGCTCGCTCGCTGGCGCCGCACCTTCCGCGCGAGCTTGGCGTGGTGCTCGCCACCGCGCTCGAGAAGGATCCGCAACGCCGCTACCAGAGCGCGCGCGATTTCGCCGAGGAACTCGCGCGCGTGCGGCGGCGCGAGCCCATCCGAGCACGCCCGGCCTCGGCGACGCTCAAGCTGCGCCGCTGGGCGGAGCGCAACCGCAAACTCGCAGCGAGCCTCGCGACGCTCGCGCTGGTGCTCGTCGCGGCGCTCGTCACCACCTCGCTGCTGCTCTCGCGCACGCGCGAGGCGCTCGCCCGACGCGACGCACTCGTGCGCGACGTCGGCCAGCTCTCCGACCAGACCCTCGCGGCCGATCTGCTCGCCCAGGCTGCGACGTTGTGGCCCGCGACTCCCGAACGCGTCCCCGCGCTGGAGGCCTGGCTCGCGAGCACGGCGGAAGTGCTCGCCCACCGCACCCGCCACGTCGATGCGCGCGTGGGGCTCGAGGGACGCACGGATCTGGACCCCGACGCGCTCGAGAACCAAGCCGCGCGCGCGTGGCTCGTCGCGCAACTCGACCGGCTGCTGGAGACGCTCGACCAGCTCGCCGAGCTGCGGCCGAGCGTCGAGCAGCGCCTGGTGTTCGCGCGGGAACTGCGCGCGCGCAGCGTCGAGAGCCAAGCCGACGCGTGGCGGGCCGCGGCCGAACGCGTGCGCGCCGACGCGCGTTTCGCAGGCTTCGAGCTGCGCCCCCAGGTCGGACTCGCGCCGCTCGGCCCGGATCCGCGCTCGCGTCTCGAGGAGTTCGCGCACCTCGCCAGCGGCGCCGCGCCCGCGCGCGACGAGCGTGGAGAGCTCGCGCTCGACGGCGCGTCGGCGATCGTGCTCGTGCTCCTTCCGCCGGGAGAGTTCACGCTGGGTTGCGAACGGCCGAGCGAGGCGCGCCCCGCCGGCTCACCGAACGTCGACCCTTGGTGCGGCGAGTGGGACGGACCGCTGCAACGCGTGACGCTCGCGCCGTGCTTGATCGCCAAACACGAGTTGACGCGCGCTCAGTTCCTTCGGCAGGCCGGCTTCGATCCGTCGGCTCTGAGCACGGACGCCGCCGCGTCGGAGTCGCAACGCGGGCGATTTCCCGTGGAAACCGTCTCGTGGGAGCTGGCCACGCGGGTGCTGAACGAACTCGACCTACAACTTCCGAGCGAAGCGCAGTGGGAGTACGCCGCGCGCGCCGGCACGACGAGCGCGTTCAGCACCGGCGATACGTTCGAGTCCCTGCAGGGCAGTGCGAACGTGGCCGACGCGGCGGCCGCGCGCGGCGGAGCGAACTGGCCCAACGAACTCGGACTCGACGACGGCTTCCTGGGGCCCGCGCCCGTGGGCAGCTTCGCCCCCAACGCGTTCGGTCTGCACGACGTGCACGGCAACGTGATGGAGTGGTGCCGCGACACGTGGGAAGACCTCGCGCAGGTCGCGCCGCGCGCGGGCGACGGATTGTTCGAGGGCCGCGAGCCCACGCGCGTGCAGCGCGGCGGCTCGTTCTCGCACAATCCCGCGAACTGCCGCAGCGCGGCGCGCAACGGAACTCTGCCGACGTACGTGGCGCCGATGTGGGGCGTGCGCGCTGCGCGCCGTTTGGACTGAAGCGTCCAGGGCGCCGCAGGTCGAGGCGCACGCGGCTGCGCAGCAAACTTCAACCTGGGCGCCCGTCGCGCTGCGAGTTGGGCCCCGAACTCGTTCTTCGGCCTTCCACACGCGCGCCTCCGCGAGTTCCTCGGCGCAGCTGAGTTCCGGGGCTCATGCGAAGCCTGCGTGCGCGTCGGAGCGTAGCTCGGCGCCGGAGTCATGGCGCGCTCTGCCTCGCATCCGGCGCGCGATCGCAGGGCGCACGTCCGCGGCGTCCCGGTCCAGCGCCGGCGCCCCCGGCATCGACGTGGATGCGCTCCCGCGCGGTGCGCCGCGCGCCGACATGGAGAGCTCCTCTCCCCGGGCGCAGGCCTCGGTTCGGGTCCGCAACCTCACGCTCCGAGCGTCGCTGGCGCCGCCGCGCTGGAAGATCGGCTCACCCACGCGCTACCGTGCACGCAGATCGATGCGCGCGCTGTTCTCCACGCTGGCCGTCTTCAGCACGGTGCTCCTGCGACACCTCCTGGGATTCGAGCAGGGAGTCGTCGCACGACTGCGCCAACACGATCCGAAGGCGATTGCGCGTGTTCTGACGCACTACGGCGCGCAGGTGGGACGCAACGTGCGCTTCAACGCGCCGCTCCTCGTCCACAACGCCGCCAGGAGCTTCGCGAAGCTGCGCGTCGGCGACGATTGCCACCTCGGCCGCGACGTGTTCCTCGACCTGAGCGACGCGATTTCGATCGGGTCGCGCGTGACCATCTCCATGCGCGTCACCGTGCTCACGCACGTCGACGTAGGCGACTCAGCGTGGAAGGACAAGGGGATGCCGGCCAGCCAAGCCCCGGTCACGATCGAAGACGACGTCTACATCGGTGCAGGCGCAACGATTCTCGCGGGCGTGCACATCGGCGCCGGCGCGTTGGTGGCCGCGGGCGCCGTGGTCACGCGCGACGTTCGTCCCGGCGCGCGAGTCGGCGGAGTGCCGGCGCGCGAGCTGCCGGACAAACGCTGATGCCGCGTTCGCTCAGATCGAATGGCGCACGCCGAGCAACTCGTAGAGCTGGTTCTTGATCACGCCGTAACGGGCTGAACCCAGGTCGCGCGGGTGCGGCAGGTCGACCTCGACGATGCCGGCGATGCGGCCGGGGCGCGGCGAGAAGACCACCACGCGGTCGGCGAGCTGGATCGATTCGTCGACGTCGTGCGTGACGAACAGAATCGTGGGTTTGCGCGTCTGCCAGATGCGGATCAACTCGGCGCGCATCGTCAGGCGCGTGAGCGAGTCGAGCGCGCCGAAGGGCTCGTCCATGTAGATCACGTCGGGCGAAACCGCGAGGGCGCGCGCCACGCCGACGCGCTGCTTCATGCCGCCCGAGAGCTCCATCGGGTAGCTCTTCTCGAAGCCGGTGAGCCCGACCAAGTCGATGGTGGATTGGATCCGCTCGTGCAGCTGATCCTTGGCGAGTGCGCGCAAGCCCAGCGCGACGTTGTCCCACACCGAAGCCCACGGGAAGATCCCGTACTCCTGGAACACGAACACGCGGCGCGGCGAAGGCCCGTTGACGGATTCGCCGTCGATCACGACGCGGCCCGAGCTCGGGGATTCGAAACCGCCGGCGATGTTGAGCAGCGTCGACTTGCCGCAGCCCGAGGGCCCGAGCAAGCACACGAACTCGCCTTCGTGGACGACCAGATCGATCGGATCGAGCACGCGCAGCGCTTGGCCGCGGCGCTCGAAGTCCTTGGTCACCTGCTCGAAACGAACCTTGGGCTGGTTGGCGGCGCTCATCGCTTGGCGAACCCCCAGCGCACTTCGTCGAAGTTCTGCAGCTGGCGCACGAGCACGTCGAGCACGATGCCGATCAGTCCGATCAGGATCATCGCCGCCACGACCAGGTCGTAGCGCTTGCCCATGTTGCGCGCGTCGCTGACGAGGTATCCGAGCCCCGACTGCATGCCGACCATCTCGGCCGCGACGATCACCAGCCAGGCGACTCCGAGCGCGATGCGCAGCGACGTGATGATCTGCGGCATCGCCGCAGGCAACACGACACGGCGGAACAGCTCGAAGCCCGTCAGCCCGAAGTTGGAGGCCGAGCGCACGTAGACCTGCGGAATGCCCTGCACCGCCGCTGTCGTTCCGACCACGATCGGGAAGATCGAAGCGATGAAGATCAGGAAGATCGCTGAGATGTCGCCGATGCCGAACCACAGGATCGCGATCGGGATCCAGGCGATCGGCGAGATCGGTCGGAAGGCCTGCACCAGCGGATTGAGCGCCAGGAACGAGCGCGTCGACCAGCCGATCCACAGGCCGAGCGGGATGCCGGTCGCGACGGCGAGACCAAAGCCCCAGGTCACGCGGAACAGGCTGGCGACGATGTCGTTCCAAAGGCGCGAGCTCTGCGCGAGCTCGACGATTGCGCCGAAGCTCTGCGCGGGCGTCGGAAAGATCTGCGACTGGGCCATGACGCAGGCGGCGTGCCAAAGCGCAATGCCAATCGCCGCGACGGCCATCGGCGAACTCCATCTGCGCACGCCTTCAGGCGCTCGCTCACCTGCGGCGAGCACACCGATGGCGATGACTACGGTGATCAACGCGCCGATCATTTCGCAGCGGCCTCGGGCTCGATCCGCGGGAGCTGGTCGAGGTTCCAGTCGATGGTCTCGAGCGGCGTCACGAAGCTGGTGTCGACGTACTGCTCGAACTCGAGCCGCTGCTTGAGCACACCCATTTCAACGGCGAGCTCCATGATCTCGTCGAAGTCCTTCTTCAACGGCCCGAGGTTGGTGTACTTCACGCGGTCGGGCGGCTTCGAGAGCACGAACTTCAGCAGCTCGGGATCCTGCAGGTAGTAGTACTTGCCCACGATCTCGGCCGCGTCCATTCGGTGCGACATGTCCTGGTCGAGCCACTTGCCGCTCTTGGCGATACCGTTGACGAGTTCCTGCACGAGTTCGCGCTCCTCGTCGATCATTTCCTGGCGCACGACGAGCACGCAGGAGATGAAGCCGGGCCACATGTCCTTGGTGTAGTAGAGCACGCGACCGTAGCCGCCCAGCTCCGCCTGCGCCGCGAAGGGCTCGCCGATGATGTAGGCGTCGATCGAACCCGACGCGAGCGCCGTGGGGTGCTCGGGGGGCGGCAGCTCCACCAGGCGGATCGAATCGAAGCTCATCCCCCACTTCCTCATCATGCGGTGCATGAGCACGTTCTGATTCGAGAAGCGATTGGGGATCGCGACCTTCTTGCCGCGCAACCCCGCGAAGTCCGTGACGGGCGAGTTCGTCGGCACCATCAGCGTGGTGCCGTCGCGGTGGCCCAGGTACACGATCTTGATCGGCACTCCGCTCGCGACCAGTTGCATCGCCAGCGGCGCGAGGATGAAGCTCGCGTCGATGCGCCGCGCGATCAGCGACTCCTTGACCGTGGCGAAGTCCGAGAACTTGCGGCCCATGAACTCCGAGCCGCGCTCACTGTGTTGGGTCACCCAACTGGTGACCGGGCAGGTGAGGTGTCATGTCACGGGCAGGAAGCCCACCTCCAGCGTCTTGCGCTTGTGGCCTTTCCACTCGCGCACGATTTCGCCTACCTGGCCCCAACCGATGTTGAGGTGGACGTGCGCCAAACTGACGAGCAGCGTCCACAGCAGGGCGCCGAGCAGAACCTTGAGCTTCATCGCAGGGGGAGTTTTCGTCCGGTCGAGCGCGCGAGCGTAAGGACCCGCTGCGCGCGAAGGAACTCACCGCCCCTCAACTCCCGTGCCTGGATCCGAGCCGCTGCGGCTGCGTTGGACGCATAGGCTCTACGCGCGGCGCTCAGGCCGAACGCGAAACGAGGCGAGACGCCGCCGTGGACGCCCCGCCTCGCTTTGCCGTCGAAAGAACGCTCAGTAGGTCCAGGTCACGCTCAAGGCGTCGCTGAGGTTCGTCGCCGCGCTGGTGCAGAAGGCCGCCGTGTCGCGGTACCAAGTCTGGTAGTAGAAGGTCCCGCCCTGCGGCGGGATCTGCCCCAACACCGCGAGCGAAGGCTCGCCCGGACCGGGATACACCGTGGCGCCGAGCGCGTTGTTTGTGTGCGGCGCAAAGCGGATCACCGTGCCGTACACGCAGCGCACGCCGTCGCCCAGCGGAGCGCCCGACACGCCCGTGCCCTGGAACACGAGCGAGGTCGCGTTGGGCTTCATGCGCTCCACGTTCAAGCTCAGGGTCGGCGCGAGCGTGCTCGCTCCGCCGCTCGCGCTCATGTGCGCGCCGAGCGACGTCGACGAGTTGGGACAACCGCTGAGGAAGCCGCTGTCGCCGCACGGGCACGGATAGTCGGCTTGCGTGCAGAACAAGGACACCGGACCGCCGACGCTGCCTCGCACGAGGGCGCACCACACGTTGTCGTTGAAGAACGATCCGCCCTCGTACCACGACACGCTGTAGTCCTGCGAGCTCTGCGCCGGATTGCTGCTCTCCGGCGAGCAGACCTGGGGCTCGTAGTCCTGAGCCGTGCTCGTGCTGATCACGATGCGGTTTTCCTTGATGCCCATTCCCGTGGGCGTGGTGTAGATCTCGCTCGCGAACAGGTCGAAGTGGGAGCTGGTCGCCTGGTCGATCTCCGACCAAGCCACCAAGGCGTGTGCGCCGTCGGTTTCGATCGAGGGCGAGCGCTGGTCCTTGAGGAGCGTGGCCGGGAAGGCCGACGACAGCGCGAGTTCCTGTTCGCGCACGTTGCCGTTGACCAGGAACACCATGATGTCCGCGTCGTTCCCGAAGTAGCGCGTGCAAGCGACGAAGAAGCGTTCACTGCCCGCGACCGGACCGGTGGCCGTCGGAGACCACTGCGCCTGGGCGACGCTCGAGATCTCGAAGCTCGGGATCGATATGCCGCCGTTCCAATTCACCTTCGCGCCGCGGATCGCACTCGCGGCGTTCGGTCCGCGGCGCTCCCACACGACGTTCCAGTTGCCGCCGCCGTTGGTCTTCGAGATCGAAGGGTTGATGTCGAACGTGCCCACGCTGCCGTCGACGATGATCGTGCCAGCGCCGGCCGGAACGCCGTTGGTGTCGATGAGGCGCGCGTTGATGTCGAAGTCGCCCAGGGAGATCGTGCGTTGGTACACGATGCAGAAGTAGCTCGGCGGGAACAGGTACGGATCGCCGCCGACGTCGGCGACGTACTTGTCGCCCACCTCCGGACCGCTCAACTCCGCCGGCGTCGAGAGGAAATTCTGGAACACGCTGCGCACGTGGCCCCAGACCGACTGCGCGCCGGTCTGACCGACGAGGCCGATGACCAGGAAGCGGTCGCTGACGGCGTTGTGCGCCACGCGCGGCTCACGCCAGTGTTGTCCGGTGAAGTCGGTCCAGAAGAACGAGCCGAACAACACGACGCCGTTGCGGTCGGTCGCAAAGCCGGCCACGTCGAAGTCGTTCGCGCTGAACAGCACGCCGTAGACGTGCAACAGGGCGTCGCCCGCGAGGTTGTAGGCGCTGTCGGCGTCGAAGCACTCGCTCGCGCTGTTGTCGAGCGGGAACACCGTGATGAGGGGGTCGATGGTGAGCGGCAGCTGAGCCTGGGCGACGAAGCGCTCGGGCACGCGCAGCGTCAGCGCGCCGTCCACGAGCGCACTCTCGACCTCGACACGTTGCCCCGCCGCATCGAACGCGATCGCGGCGCCGTAGTGCACGCTGCCCCATTCGTTCGAGAAACGCAGGCCGCCGGCCGGATCGACCGCGCCCACGAGTTCGCTGTCGAGCGCGAGCCGGAGTTCGAGCTCGCCGCGCTGCGCGAGGCTCTCGAAGGTGAAGCGTTGTTCGAGCTGGCGCACCTCGAGGTGGTAGGTCTCGTCGAGCGCGCCGCGGTCGAGCGTGACGACGTCGGCAACGCGCCGAACTTCGGCCTGGGGCGCGAGCGCGAACGGCTCGCCGCCGACGAGCACCTGCTCGAGCTCGAAGCGCAAATCAAAGTTGCGCGGCGCACGCGAACCGAAGGCCGGGATCACGCTCGCGCCTTCGCTGTCGAAGCGCGCCTTGTAGCTCTCACCACGCGCCCACAGCGCGCCGTCCGGTCCGTGCTGGTAGCGCACCTCGCTGAAGTCCAGGCCGAGCCCGAAACGCTCGGCCGCCGGGCGCGGAACGCCGGCGTCGGGAAGCAACGCCAGCGGCGGGACGACCCGCGGGGCGTCGGGCGTCGGCGTCGCGTCGAGCGGCGTGGGCAGCTCGATGTCCGCTTGGGGCACGGGGGTCGTAGCACTGCGTTGCTGGGGCGAACCGAAGGCGACGCCGCCGGGGAGCAGGGCGAGGAACACGGGCAGGACGGGAACGATGGATCGCATGGAGGGTCGCGGGGATGAACTGGGGCGGACTGGACGGACTGGGCCGACCCTCGGAACACGCATTCCGGCGCGCGCGGAGATCAGCTCGCTGCGAATTCGCGTCGGGCGCCGCCCGGCCGCTGTCCGCTTCCGCTTCCGCTGCGCTATCGCGACGCGCTCCGCCGCCGTATCCTCATGCCACGGGACCGTTCGGTCCGATCTCCAGCTCGAGAGCTGACCACCATGAAGCTGCTTGCCATCGCCGCCCTCTCCGCCGTCGGTTTCGCCGGCGTCTACTCCTTCGACGGTGAGTTCCGCGCGCACCTCGACGAGCACGTGCGCGCCGTGCTGAGCGGCGACGAGGACCCGCCGCCGGTCGACTGCCCGTTCTGCGGCGGCGACGCGACGGCCCACTTCCGCCAGATGCGCAGGCTGTTCATCCTGCAGCAGAAGGCCGTGATGGGCGCGATCCTGGTGCGTTGAGCGCACCGCGACCAATCCTGGTGCGTTGAGCGCACCGCGACCGATCCGAGCGCGCTGGGCGCCAGCGCCGCGAACGACGCGAACCAACAACGAGGCCGGCCTGCGCACTGCGCGCGGGCCGGCCTTGTTGCATGAGGGGAACTTCGCGCCGCCGCGATTCCACTCCCGTGTGCGGGCTTGGCCGCGTGCGCGCGTCGCGTAGAGTCTGCGCCCTATGCAACTGGGCTTCCTCATGGACCACCGGCGGTGCATCGGCTGCCACGCCTGCACCGTCGCCTGCAAGAGCGAGAACGACGTCCCGCTCGGCAGCTTCCGCACCTGGGTCAAGTACACCGAGAAGGGCACGTTCCCGGCGGTCAAGCGCCACTTCGCGGTGCTGCGCTGCAACCACTGCACGAGCGCGCCCTGCGTGACCATCTGCCCGGTGACGGCGCTCTCCAAGCGGCCCGACGGCATCGTCGACATCGACCGCGACGCGTGCATCGGCTGCCGCGCGTGCATGCAGGGTTGCCCGTACGACGCGATCTACCTGAACGAAGACCTGGGCTCGGTCGAGAAGTGCCACTTCTGTGCGCACCGCATCGAGCAGAACCTCGCGCCGGCGTGCGTGATCGTGTGCCCCGAGGAAGCGATCGTGTTCGGCGACGTGCACGATCCGTCGTCGCGGATCTCCAAGATGATCAAGGAGCATCCGACGCTGCTGCGGCGCGCGGAGCAAAAGACCGGGCCGAACGTGCACTACCTCGAGACGCTGCCCGAGTCGCTCGAGCCGGGACTCGCGGAACGCCCCGAGACGTACCTTTGGAGCGAGCGTCCGAACACCAAGCCCGATGCCTGGCCGGCGGGCGTGCCGACGGCGCCGAACGTGCGCACCGTGCTCGATGTGGGCCACAAGGTGCAGTGGGGCTGGCAAGTCGCCGCGTACCTGGTGACCAAGGGCATCGCCGCCGGCGCTGCGATGCTCGCGCCGTTCGCGGCGAGCCTGGGATTGACCGACGGGCTCGCGGCGCTCGCGCCTGAGATCCTGGCGCTCGTGTTCATCACGGCGACCACGATCCTGCTCATCGAGGACCTGGCGCGCCCGATGAAGTTCTTCACGCTGCTCACGCGCCCCAACACACGCAGTTGGCTCGTGAAGGGCGCTTGGATCCTGATGGGCTTCAGCGCCACGGTCACAGCGACGCTCGCGATGCTCGTGCTGCGCCAGCTCGGCCCCGACGCGCCGTTCCTCGCCGACGTCGACTGGAATCCCGCGATCGGCGCGCTGCGCTGGGTCAACGCCGTGCTGGGCCTGGGCGTCGCGGGTTACACCGCGTTCCTGTTCCAGCAGTGCGAAGGCCGCGACCTGTGGCAAGAGCCTCGCCTGCTCCCCCACTTGCTCGTGCAGGCCTTGTTCCTCGGCGCCGTGTCGCTCTCGCCCTTCGCCGACGAGCCGACGCTGCTCGCGCGCATCTGCATCGCCGGCCTGATTGTGCACACCGTCTTCGTCGCGCTCGAACTGCGCGGCAAGACGCACACCGCCAACCACCGCCAGGCGCAGGCCTTCCTCGAAGTGGTCAAGATGGGACCGATCGCGCGGCCCTACCACCTCGGTGGGCGCCTCGGCACGCTCGTGCCGGTGGGCCTGCTCGCCATCGCTAGCCTCGGAGCGCTCGCGAGCTTCGCACCCGCGCTGCTCACACTCGCCGCACTCACCGCCGCCGCGGGCCTGTTCGTCTACAAGTACGCCTACATCCGCGCCGCGCAGTTGCCGCCGCTGTCGTAGTCACGCGCTCCGCTCTGGGCCTCAGTCGTCCAGGTCCACGACGATGCGCCTGCCCGTGAGCGCCTCGTGAGCGTCGTCGAGCCGCGCCCGTTCTTGCGGCGTGCTTGTCGTCCATGCGTCCACGATCCGTCCCCAGCGACGCTCTGGCGCGATCCAGCGCCAGCAGAGGAGGTCGGCGTCGAAGGCCACTGTGTTGGCGATGATGGCGCGCTCCACTGCGGACGCTCGAGAGTCGATGCCGATGTACAGCGCGAGACATAGCGCGCCGGGAGCTAGTGCGCCCGCCAAGGCGAGGCCTGGACGCAGCCTCCACGGCGCTGCGCCGCGCCAGCGAGTGTCGAGCGAGTGTGCGTAGGCCAGAAAGCCTGCGGGAGCGCCGCACGAGAGGAGCAGAAGCACGATCGACTCGCCGTCGCGCATGTGGACGACAAACGGGACGCCAAACAGCAGCGCTACGCCGCCGAAAAAGAGCCCCCACGGCGCGGCGAAGATCGTCGCGGCGATCATCGCGCCCCGCAGCAGCGCATCGAAAGCGTCTTGGCGCGGCGCGCGCACCCAGCACGCCACGTACGCCGCGACGCAGGTCACGACGAAAAGTGCGAGCGGCCACATCCAGGTCTCACGCGAAGCGTGGAGCAAAACGCCGAAGCACACGAGCGGCGCGGCGACGCCGAACAGCACTCGCCCGAGCGTGCGCGCCCAACGTGACGCGCGCGCAAGCCGCGAAGGGCGGCGGTGCGAGTGTGATTCGGGCGACGGGAGATCTTGCATCGAGTTCTCCGAGCACGTCGAAGTCTAGTGCGCTCGCGCGCGCACGCCCTCCCGTTCACGCCGCGACGCCGTGCAGCGACGCAGCGCGACCAACCGCTCGCAACGGCGCTCGGCACGCGCGACACGCCGCGCTCACGCGCTCTCTAGCGTGGTTCGCGTGAAGCTGCCTTCGAAAGCACACCTCGCGCGCCTGCCGGATCTGTTCGCCGCCGCCACCGTGCTCGGCGCGCTCCTCCAAGCGCTCGTCGGACCCTGGGCTTGGCCGCTGTCGAGTGTCCTGCACTTCTACGAGTGCAGCGCGTTCGTGTGGCTCGCCGGAATCGCTGTGTCGGCCTTCGCACAACGCCTCGTGTGGTCCGCCGCGCATCTGGCGCTGCTCGGCGTATGGATTGCGCTCCATTCGCCGCAGCTCTCGCGCTCGCAGGAACTGAGCGCGTCCCGCGCGGACGGCGAGCTGCGTGTCGTCACCTTCAACGTCGGCGACGGCCTCGCGTCGCCGCAGGCGCTGTGCGACGCGCTGGCGGAACTCGACGCCGACCTCGTGCTGCTCCAGGAGCTCGACCACGGGCAGGCCGCGGCCCTCGCTGCGTGCGGCGATGCGCTCGCGCCGTTTCGCGAGCTGCGGCCCGCCGGGCGACGCGGAAAAGGCGTGCTGTCGCGCTTTGCGCTGCGCGAGCTGCGCCACGTCGTCGAGCCCGACGGCGCGACGCGCGTGCACGGCGTGGTCGAAACACCCTGGGGCGAGCTTGCCTTCGTGAACCTCCACGCACGCGCGACGGTCGCGTTCTTCGGTCCGCTCACAGACTTCGACGAGCAACTCGCCGAACTTGCGCGGACAACGCAGCGCGAGCGGCCGGTGCTCATCGCCGGCGACTTCAACGTCGGGCCGCGCAACGCGCTGCTCGCGCCGCTCGAACGCGCAGGTTTCGAAAGCGCCTTCGCGCGCTGCGGCGCCGGCCTGGGTCTGAGCTTTCCGAACTTCGGACGCTACCGCGGTCTGCCCACGCCGCCGCTGGTGCGCATCGACCACGTGTTCACGCGCGGCCTCGAGGTGCGCAGCGCACAGTTCGGCGCCGGCGCAGGATCCGACCACCGACCGCTGGTCGTCACGCTGCGGATCCCTGCGCCGTAGCGCCGCCGCGGGTCAGCGCCGCCGCGGGTCAGCGCCGCCGCGGGTCAGCGCAGGCGCACGTGGCCCAGCGAGCGCAGTCCGTCGCCTCCCAGCGGAGCGATTTCGAGCGAGTCGAAGCCGCGCTCGCGCACCTCGTCCGCGAGCTCGAGCGTGTGCACGACCTGGCCCTTGCTCTCGAGCTGCGGATCGCGGTTGCGAACCGCGAGCGCCTTGACGCGCTCGTCGCCGCGGCGGAGCACGACGCGGTACTGATCGTTCTGGTCGACGGAGAGCTCGATCTGCGCGGGGTGCACGATCTGCGGCCAGACCACGCGCGTGCCGTGGTCATCGACCTCGACCAGACCTTCTGCATGCCACGGCGCGCCGGGCCGCGGTTCGCGCTCGAGCGTGCGCGCGTCGACGACGTGAGGCGCGCGGTGCGCTTCGTCGACATAGGCCTTGCGCCACGCGCTGAAGCTGCCGAGGTTGAGCTGAACAATCGCGAGCAAGCGCTGCGGATCCCAAAGTTCGCCACGCACCACCAGCGCGAGCTTGTCGTAATAGCGCGCGAGGCCAGCGTGTTCGATGTGGTTCTCGCCGGTCTGCAGCGTGCGCAGATAACCACGCGGAATGCGCCGCTCGAGGTGTCCGGGCCGCGCGTCGGGATCCGAGGCCGGCAGGCGCGCGAGCAACGGATCGACGAGCGCGTAGTTGTCGACGATGTGCGTGCTCGGGGCCGCCGAGTAGCCCGCGAAG
The DNA here is from genome assembly GCA_016795325.1 of Planctomycetota bacterium. GTDB lineage: Bacteria > Planctomycetota > UBA1135 > UBA1135 > WYBT01. The sequence goes on along the minus strand of JAEUHY010000053.1, from coordinate 316,270 downwards.
CCGACGCCGGCCTCGACGCGCAGCGGAACGGACGGCGGACCGGGCCGCAGCTCGTGGATGCGCGAAGTGGCGCGGCCGGGCGCGAACAAGCCCGTGCGCGGAGCGTAGTAGCCGCGCTCGTCGGCGATGGCGTCGTCGCCCGACTTGTCGCTGTGCTCGGCGCCGCTGCGCCAAGTCGGGTGCGGCGCCAACGCGCTCGCGCCGAAGGAAACGATGACGAGCAAGGCGACCCACCGCGCGCGCAGGCCGGACACCGCGCTTCCCAGCAACCAAGTCGCGGCGAAGAACGGGCCCGTGAGGAAACGACCGCTCATGAAGTCGCCGCCGACCCACACGATGTAGAGCAAGTTGAGCCCCACGCCAAGCGCGAGCGCGCGCGCGGCGCCGCTGCGCAGCACACCCACGACCAGCGCACTCGCGATCCAGAGCAAGGTCAGCGGATCGCGTGTCGCGGAATCGATCAAGTAGCGCCAACCGTTGGCGAGCCGCGTCGCGCGCGGAACTTCCGAGCACAGCTCCTTGGCGAGCGCGGTGTTGGGAAAGGGCGTACCGTAGTAGACGAGCGAGAACAGCTCCCACAGGACGAGCGGCGCGAACGCGAGTGCGACCGCTCCGCTCGCGCGCCAGGCGCCCGCGCGCCACCAGGCGTGCGCGAGCACGGGCGCGAACAGCACCAAAGCGTCGAGCCGCGTCAGACCGGCGAGACTCGCCACCAGGCCGATCCGCAGCAGTTGCGCGCGCTCGTTCGGCGCGGGACTGGCGAGCAGGCAACCGAGCGCGCCGATCCACACGTGCAGCAAGGGGTTTTCGAGGCCGCTCGTCGCGTAGTCGACGCTGGCCTTGGAGAGCGCGAGGCCCACGAGCGCGAAGCTCGCGCCCCAGCCGGAGCTGCGCAGCGAAACGGCGAGCAGCACGGCCGCGACCACGGACACACCGAGGCTGGTGAGGATCGTCGTGAAGTACGGCTCGCGCGTCAGCGCGTAGACGGCGGACAGCACGAACATCCACAGCGGGTGGGTGTAGCTCTGCACACGCTCCGCGACGTTCCAGCGCAGGCCTTCGCCGCTGACGAAGTTGTGGACCGTGCGCAGCGTGATGTAGGCGTCGTCGCAGACCCACGCGCTCCACAGGGCGAGGCCCGCGAACGCGAGCAGGGCGCAGAGCGCGGCGAGGAGCGGCGCGCGACGCAGCTCGGAGGAGCGGGATTCGAGCATGGGACTCGCGCCCAAGCCTACGCGCGCACGCGGCCCCGGTCAGGGGCGAAGCGGCGTCGGTCGCGCACGCGGCGCGGCTCGGACGCCGGCCCGCGCCCGCTCAACGCGACCTCTTGCGGCCGCGTTTGGCCCAGTACGAACGCCCGCGCGGTGAGAGCTCGTAGCCGACTTCGAAACTCTGCGTGAGCCCGAGCTTCTTGAGCCTGCGCACATCGACCTTGAAGGACAGCGTTTCGCGGCCGAGCGCCGCAGCGAGCTTCGAGGCCGCCACCTGCGGCTGCTTGGCGATCGCGTCCAGGGTCTCCGCCGTCCACGCGCGCTTGGAATCCATGCGGGCGAGCGCCTTGTCGATCGCGGCCAGGTCCTCGGCGCTCAACTTCGACTCGAGCGCAAGCTGCACACGATCGCCGTCGCCACCGTGGTGGAACTCGACGCGCCACAGCGCGTCCGCAGCCTTCAGGGGCGCGCCGCGCGACAAGTACTCGCGCATCTGCTCGAGCGAGTCGAAGCCCGCGCGCCGAGCGTCCTCCTCGGTCAGCTCGCGCACGCGCACCTGCTGCACGGCGTCGACCTCGAGCACGCCGATCGGATGGCAGCGATAACGCCCGCCGGGCTTGACGCGCGCGCTCGCCCAACGCCGGAACGTGAGCGTGATTGCGCCGCTGGTGAGTCCTTCGTGGAAGCGCTTCTCGAACAGGATCATCGTGGGTCATGCACCTTTCCCGAGCGCTTCAGCGAAGTCGTCGGAGCCTGGTCTCGAGTCCCGTCGCGGGGAAGAACACCAGCTTGCGGCCCACCTTGCGTTGGATCAGCACGCCTCGCGCCGCTAGATCCAGCAGATCACTGCGGGCGCTCTGATAGACGACCCCGTGCTTGTGGCGATGGGACTCGATGGTGTACTCGGTTCCATCGTGGAGTAGCGCGTGCGTGAGCAGATCGATCTGGCGGTGGTTCAGATTCGCAGACGCTCGCAGAAGCCCCGTCACTGCGCGCGTCTCGTTCGACTTGCGCGCCAGATACGTTCGAAGGTCGTCGGCGGCGCGTTGCAGCACGCGCAGCTGAAAGAGGATGAAGTAGGTCAGGTCACCCTCATCCGTCTCCACGTACTGGAACGCGTTCGCGTACTTCGCGGGCGCCTTGAGGAACAGCCGTGAGATCGGCAGGAACTCCGCCAACCAGTACCCGTGGCGCAGCATGGACCAGTAGAACAACGCGCGCGCGGTGCGCCCGTTGCCGTCGACGAAGGGGTGATCGTAGGCGAGCCAGAAGTGCAGCACGATCGAGCGAACTACGGGGTGAACGAAGGGCTCGTTCGACGTCTCGTTGGCCCACGCGCACATCGTCTCCATCCGCGCAGCGAGTTCTGCGGCGGGCGGCGGCGTGTGAACGATGTTCTCGGAGTCGAGCGCTCGCAGCACGATGTCCTCGCCGTCGACGTTCCGGCGTAGTCGTCCCTCCGCGTCTGGGACCTCGAGCGTGCCCGCTGTCATGCGCTGGTGGAGTTCCAAGACGAGTTCGCTCGTGAGCGGTTCGTCCTTCCGCTCCCGAAGCCAGTTCATGGCTTGGTAGTTGTTCAGCACCATCTTCTCGCCGACCGAGCGCGGCTCGCGCTGACTGGCGAGGAGTTCCTTGGCCTTGCGCCGCGTCGTCACGGCGCCCTCGAGGAGGCTCGATGAGATCGCCTCTTCGGAGAGCGAAGACACGAGGTAGCGCTCGCGATTGGCCTGCGTTGTGACCGGCGCCGGCAGTTCGATCTGGCCGCGCAGGTTCGAGTCGATCTCGTGCAGCATCGCGAGCGCCGCGTCGACCGGCAGGAACGTGAAGGGCCGGCCGGACGTGCTGATCAGAGGCGTTCGCCGGCCGCTCAATCGATGGATCTTGAGAGCGTCCCACCACCGCTCGTGCGTCAAACCGGCGGGCGGCTGGAGGTGACGCAACTTGCGCCAGTGGTGGTAGCGCTCGCCGACGCTCGGTCCCGGCAGCTTCGACGCGTCTAGGATCGCCTCCTGGAAGCGCGCGGCGGAGCCGGCGAGCGACAGCGACGGAGGCGGGTTGGTGATCACGGCGGCGCCCGAGACTAGCCAACTACTATTCTGGTGCAATCTAGTAGAAAACTCGTGGATGGGCTGGCGCTGAGCGCCCGGAGTCTGACCGCAAGTGACTGCGAGGCCCGTGCTTGCGCCAACGCTGGGGGCGCGCGCTGGAGCACCGACCTGACGCAGGGAACGTCCGTCGACTCCGTGCGAACGCACGTCCAGCGGCTGCGCCGATGGAGTAACGTACCGCTCCTCCATGAGCGCCCACGACCCCGCCACGCTGCGCGTCACCCCCATCGAGAACTTCCCCCCGCCGGCCAAGTGGGACCACTGGGTCGAGCTCGACGCGAAAGCCTGGCCCAAACGCGTCGAGCGCGAGTACACGCTCGTGCCGACGACCTGCTTCAACTGCGAAGCGGCCTGCGGCCTGGTCGCGTACGTCGACAAGAAGGACCTCTCGATCCAGAAGGTCGAGGGCAACCCGTTCCACCCCGGCTCGCGCGGCCGCAACTGCGCCAAGGGGCCGGCCACGATCAACCAGATCAAGGACACCGGTCGCATCCTCTACCCGATGAAGCGCGTCGGGCCGCGCGGCTCGGGCAAGTGGGAGCGCGTGAGCTGGGACCACGTGCTCGACACCTTCGCGGCCAAGATCCGCGCCGCGCTCGTCGAGGGCCGAAGGACCGAGGTCATGTACCACGTCGGCCGGCCGGGCCACGACGGCTACATGGACCGCGTGCTGCAGAGCTGGGGCGTCGACGGCCACAACAGCCACACCAACGTGTGCAGCGCGGCGGCGCGCCTGGGTTATGCGTTGTGGACCGGCGCCGACCGGCCTTCGCCCGACCACGAGAACGCGAAGGTGATCCTGCTGCTCTCGAGCCACCTCGAGACGGGCCACTACTTCAACCCGCACGCGCAACGCATCATCGACGGCAAGCTCAAGGGCGCGAAGCTCATCACCGTCGACGTGCGGCTCTCGAACACCGCGTCGATGAGCGACTACTGGCTCGCGACGTGGCCGGGCACCGAGGCGATGCTGCTCCTGGGCTTCGCGCACGTGATCCTGAACGAGGGGCTGTTCGATGCGCCGTTCCTCGAAGAGTGGGTCAACTGGCGCGAGTTCCTGGACGCGCTGCACCCCGGCGAACCGCGTACGTTCGAGACCTTCATCGCCAAGCTCAAGGCGCACTACGCCTTCGCGACGCCCGAAAAGACCGCGCAAGAGTGCGGAATCGATGCGAAGACCGTCGTCGAGGTCGCGCGCCTGATCGGCAACGCGCGCGGCGCGTTCGCCTCGCACGTGTGGCGCAACGCGGCCTCGGGCAACGAAGGCGGCTGGCAGGTCGCGCGCTGCCTGCAGTTCCTGACCGTGCTCACCGGCTCGGTGGGAACCAAGGGCGGCACGAACATGAACACGCAGGACAAGTTCGTCCCGCCGCCGTTCTTGAAGCCCGGCCCGCAGGAGGTGTGGAACGAGCTGCTCTATCCCAAGGAGTGGCCGCTCTCGCACCACGAGCTCAGCTACCTGCTCCCCCACTTCCTGCTCGAGGGCCGCGGCAAGATCGCGGCCTACTTCACGCGCGTCTACAACCCGGTCTGGACCAATCCGGACGGCATGGTGTGGGAGAACGTGCTGCGCGACGAGAAGATGGTGGAGTTGCACGCCGCGCTCACGCCGACGTGGAGCGAGACGGCGCAGTACGCCGACTATGTGCTGCCCATGGGCGTCGGCGCCGAACGCCACGACCTCCAGAGCCAGGAAACGCACGCCGCGCAGTGGATCGGCTTCCGTCAGCCCGTGCTCCGCGTCGCGATGGAGCGCATGGGCAAGCCGGTGGAGTTCACCTACCAGGCGAACCCCGGCGAGGTCTGGGAGGAGGACGAGTTCTGGATCAACCTGTCGTGGCGCATCGACCCCGACGGGTCCTTGGGCGTGCGCAAGTACTACGAGTCGCCCTACCGCAAAGGCCAGCGCATCACGGTCGACGAGTACTACCAGTGGATCTTCGAGAACTCGGTGCCGGGCCTGCCCGAGGAAGCGAAGAAGCACGGGCTCACGCCGCTCGAATACATGCGCACGCACGGCGCGTTCCTGGTGCGCAAGGACACCTGGGAGGCGCACCTCAAGAAGCTCGGCGCGCAGGAGCTCGACGGCAGCGAGGATCGCGGCGACGGCACGATCCTCAAGGGCGGCAAGCCGATCGGCATCGTGGCGGGCGGAGCGGCGCGCGTGGGCTTCACCACGCCTTCGAAGCGCTGCGAGATCTACTCGCCGACGATGGTCGAGTGGGGTTGGCCTGAGTACGCGCTGCCCGCGTACATCGAGAGCCACATCGACCGCAAACGGATGGACGTCAACAAGGGCGAGTACGCGCTCGTGCCGATCTTCCGTCTGCCGACCTTGATCCACACGCGTTCGGCGAACTCGAAGTGGCTCTACGAGCTCTCGAACACCAATCCGGTGTGGATCCATCCCGAAGACGCCAAGCGCATCGGCGTCGAGACCATGGACCTGGTGCGCGTGTCGACGCGCATCGGCCACTTCGTGAACAAGGTGTGGGTCACCGAAGGCATGCGCCCGGGCATCGTCGCCTGCTCGCACCACCTCGGTCGCTGGCGCCTGTTCGAAGACGTGAACGACCAGACCTACGCCTGCCCGATCGCGGTGCGCGAAGAGCTCTCCCCCGGCCGCTTCCGCTTCCGCCGCGTGGAGGACATCAAGCCCTTCGAGTCGAGCGACCCCGACTCCAAGCGCATCTGGTGGAGCGACGGCGGCGTGCACCAGAACCTCACCTTCCCGGTGCAGCCCGATCCGATCAGCGGCATGCACTGCTGGCACCAGGCGGTGAAGGTCGAGCGCGCGCACAAGGACGACCGGTACGGCGACGTCGTGGTCGACGTGACCAAGTCGATGGACGTGTACCGCGAGTGGGTCGCCAAGGCGCGGCCCGCGAAGGGTGCGTTGCGCCGTCCGCTGCACTTCGCACGCGCCGTCAAGCCGAGCGCGGCTGCGTACAAGCTGTGAGCTGAGCGCAGGCGGCGCGCGCGAGGGCGCGTCGTGCGCGAAGCTCATGCCCGCAGCTCGGCGCCAGACGTCGTGCCCGAGCTTCGCGCTCGAGCCACGGCCCGTGCGTCGCCGTGCGTCCGTCGCACACACGAGAGTGGGCTCGCAGCGCCACTCGCGCGCTGAAGGTCGTCGCAGAGCGCGCGGCGCCGCGACGCACCGCAGCCGCAACTCGATCCGGGGCGCAGCCCCACCCCAAAAAAAGGAGCGGCGCCGATCGAGGCTCGATCGGCGCCGCTCGTGAATTCGCGCCTCACCCGAGCGGAGAGCTCGGGCGCGCGCTACCGAGGATCAGGGGCAGAGGCGGAACTGGATGCCGCCCGAGAGGCCCGTGGTGCCCGGCGCCGCGGGATCGCGGTACCAGACCTGCGCGTTGAACACCTGGCCGGCCTGGATCGGCTGGCCGAGCGCACCCGGGCGCGCGGCGAAGAACGCCATCACGTCCTGGCTGATCGCGCCGTCGCACGCGCCGAGCGTGCCGCCGGTGACCTGCGAGAACATGCGCTGCGTCGGCGCCTTGACGCACAGGTAGCTCGTGTGGCCCGGCGACCAGATCGAGGCCGGGTTCTTGGGACCGCTCGGGCTGTAGAAGAACAGCGCCGCGCGCTGTCCGTCGAGGCCCGTGGCGCTGAGCACGAAGCCCGAGGTCGCGGCCACGCTCGGAACGCCCGTCGCGCTGAGCACGGGGACGCAACCGTTCATGGACGTACCGGACGTGCAGTAGGTGATGACACCCGGGCAAGCCTCGCACTGGTCGGGCGTGCCGTTCTGGTTCGTGTCCCACTGCGTTCCGGCGAGCAGTTCGCAGGCGTCACCGACGTTGTCGAGATCGCAGTCCTGCTGGCCGGGGTTGGCGACCGCGTCACAGTTGTCGACGCAGTTCGCGACGCCGTCGTTGTCGGTGTCGGTCTCGAGTTGACCGCAACCGCACTGACCGGGGACGAGCTTCGCCGGGTCGCTCGGGCAACCGTCGCAGGCGTCGCCTGCGCCGTCGCCGTCGCTGTCCAACTGCGTCGAGTTCGACGCGCTGGGGCAGTTGTCGCAGGCATCGCCGATCGAGTCGCTGTCCGAATCCGACTGGTTCGGGTTGGCGTCCTGCGTGCAGTTGTCGCACGCATTGCCGACTCCGTCGCCGTCAGCATCCGCCTGGGCGAAGTTCGGGAAGTTCGGGCAGTTGTCGATGCAGTTCGCGCGGCCATCGCCGTCGGAGTCGACGTCGGACACACCGCAACCGCACGCACCCGGAGCAACCTTGGCCGGATCGTTCGGGCAGCCGTCGTTGCAGTTCGCCGTGCCGTCGCCGTCCGAGTCGGTGTCAGCCACACCGCAGCCGCACACGCCCGGCGCCGTCTTGGCCGGGTCGTTCGGGCAGCCGTCGTTGCAGTTCGCGACGCCGTCGCCGTCCGCGTCGCTGTCCGCCACGCCGCAGCCGCACTGGCCGGGCGCGATCTTCGCCGGGTCGTTCGGGCAGCCGTCGACGCAGTCGTTCACACCGTCGCCGTCCGAATCCGGGCAGGTCGAACCGCCGGGGACATCGACGCCGGTGAAGGTCACCGTGGTCGGCGAACCGGGCTTGAACAGCGTGACCGTCACGTTGCCCGCGGCCGGCGCCGTCGTGGTGCGGAAGCGGTAGTTGTAGGTCGTGCTCCAACGCAGAGCGTTGGCGTTCACGTTCTGAGCGTGCGTCTGGCTCGCCCACGAGATGCTCGTGCCGGCGAGGTTCGTGACCGTCCAGTCCGTGAGCGCGTAGGGCTCGCCGGAGTGGTAGTCGACGTCCTTGAACTCGACGTCCGTCGCCACGGCGCCTGCGCCGAGCGGAATCGAGATCGCCTGCGCGCCGCGGTCGCTGTTCATGTTGAACAGCGCGTATTCGTAGTGGAACTGACCGCCGCCGACGTTCGTGACCTTGCGGGCCAGGTACAGGCGACCGTCGTTGGGCACGTCGACGAAGCTGATCGCGACGCCGGCGTCGATCTGGGCCCAGCGCTGCACGGCCGAGATCAGCGGGATCGTCGAGCCGGTGAAGCTGAGGTTGTACTGGCCGCCGGAGAGCGCGCCGACCGTGGTCTGACGGACCGAGTAGTTGTTGTAGCGCTGCGCGGGCGCTTCGTCGGTGCAGATGTAGACCACCTCACCCCAGTACTGGGCACCGGCGTTGAGCGCCGGGTCGAGGTCGGTGTTCTTGACCTGCAGGCGCTTGTAGATCGCGTTGCCGCTGGCGCCGGCGCCGAGGATGTACGGGAACGGGTACACGCCGGTCCACGGCTGGATCTCCGAACGCGGGCCGCAACCAGGCTGCGAGGCGTTGAGGCCGTCGCTATACGTGTCGGTGGCGAACAGGCCGAGCCAGTCGCAGCTGGACTGGCCCACGTAGGTCGGGCTCGGAATGCCGTTGGGGTTGATGCTCGTGCATTGGGGCGCGTCCGCGGCGCAGAAGCCGTGCTTGAGCCAGCTCATGCCGATCTGCTCGAAGCGCGTCGCCCCGTTGACCGTCTTGTAGCGATAGAGCTGCGTGCCGATGACCGGGTGCTGGTTGCTCTGGGCGCCCGCGTCGATCCAGATCGCGATCGCGTCGCCGACGTTGCACGACACCGTCGTGACGGCGTAGGCGCCGACACCGCTGACCGCGCCGTACTCGCCGAAGGTGCTGCCGATCGTGCTGACGATCACGTCAGGCCCGACGGCGAAGGGAGCGGCCGGGGCGGCCGCGGCTTGGATCGTGCGCGCCGGGTCGAACATCGGCGAGGCCACGACCGTGAGCGAGCCGACGATGGCGCCGCTCGAGAGTCCGAGTTCCGCCGCGACGGCTTCCGAGAGGCGCAGTTCACCGGCGAGCGTGAACTCGCCAGCGGCGCGCTGACCGAGCATCGCGGACGCGTCGGCGAGTTCGAACAGCGGACGGCCCGCGAGTTCACCGCCGGCGGTGATCACCCAGCGCTCGTCGATGTACGCCAGCGACAGATCGCCAGCGGTCAGCGCCACACCCTTGGGTCCACTCACGACGAGCCCGAAGTCACCGGTCGCCATGGGCTGCGAGTGCGCCGCGACGACCGCGCCGCCGCGGTCCGTGATCTCGCCGACGCCGCGCAGTTGGACGACGGAAGCGCCCGCGCGCTCCGCTCCTTCGAACTTGACCGACCAACCGGCCGGCATGGCCTGGTCAGCAGCGGGGAAGAGCAACAATTCGCCGCTCAGCACGTAGCCGCGCTGCGTGAGCTCGGCCTGCTGCGCGTGAGAAACGGCGCCGAGCGCACAAAGCGCCAGGGCCGACGGGGCGAGGACTCTTTTCATGATGTGTCAGTGCTCCGGCGGTGAACCGGAGTGTGGAGACCCTGATGCGGGTCCCACGCACGCACGGCAGTCGGGTACGCCGGGCGCACGCGGTTCCTGAACCCGCGAGTGTGAGCGAGGTTAAAGATACCTCAGGCCGCCCCGGCCATGGGGCGCGGACGCTGGCCGAGCGTCCGATTTCTTTGCCTGAAGATCGCAAGATCTTCCGAACCTGCTGCGCTTCGCACCGCACGCAGCGACGCCGCGCTCGCGACTCGTGAGGCTCGCCGACACCAGGCGCGCAACCAACGCTCGAAAGCGAATGGCGCGGCGGCCGATCGATGTGCGGCCTCGGTCGCTGCGCCGCACAGCGACTCTCGCAGCGCACACCACTGTGCGCTCGCAGAGTTACTCGAATTCGCTCTGCCGCTTTCAGGGGCAAAGTGTGAACGAGAAACTGTTTCGAGAGGTTGGTCGCCTTCGGAGCCGGCGGATCGCGGAGGTAAGCCTCGGTCGGTTGCGGCTACTGACGCAAACGAAGTCCGGCTGCCCTTGGGCAGCCGGACAGAGGATCCCGAGCGCGCTTCAGCGCGCTCGCAGAGTTACGCGTTCCGCTCTGCAGTTTTCAGGGGCAAGGCGTGAACGAGAAACCGTTCGAGAGGTTGGTCGCCTTCGGGGCCGGCGGATCGCGGAGGTAAGCCTCGGTCGGTTGCGGCTACCGCCGCAAACGAAGTCCGGCTGCCTTTGGGCAGCCGGACAGAGGATCCCGAGCGCGCTTCAGCGCGCTCGCAGAGTTACGCGCTCCGCTCTGCAGCGATCAGGGGCAAAGCGTGAACGAGAAACCGTTCGAGAGGTTGGTCGCCTTCGGGGCCGGCGGATCGCGGAACCACGCCTGAGCATGGAACGTCTGTCCCGCCGCGAAGGGGCTGCCAACCGCCGAGGCGGTGCTCGACGCACGCCACGCGTTCCAGTCGATCGAGAGCACGCCCGCGCAGGAGCCAGCGGCGCCGCCCGAGTTCAGGGCAGGCAGACGCTGCGTGGGATTGGCCACGCACTTGATGCTCGAGCTGCCGACGGCCCACGACGTGGCCGACTGGTTGAGGCCGTAGTAGAAGAGGCCCTGCTTGTTGCCTTCGACCTGCGTGCAGCTCAGCGTGAAGCCGCTGGCGGCCGAGGCGCTCGGCGTACCCGAACCACCCATCGACGGGATGCAGAAGTTCGAGGTGATCGAGCTCGTGCAGTAGGCCCCGATGATGCCGCAGCTGGAGCCGGGGACTTCGACGCCGGTGAAGGTCACCGTCGTCGGCGTGCCGGGCTTGAACAGCGTCACGGTCACGTCGCCCGTGGTCGGGGCGGCGTTGGAACGGAAGCGGTAGTTGTACGTCGTGCTCCAACGCAGCGCGTTGGCGTTGACGTTCGTGGCGTGGGTCTGGGTCGACCAGCTGATGCTGTTGCCCAGGACCACGGCCGACGACCAGTCGGTGGTCGCGTACGGCTCACCGGAGTGGTAGTCGACGTCCGTGAAGCCGACGTCCGTCGCCGTCGCCCCGGAGGGCAGCGGGATCGAGATCGCCTGGGCGCCGCGGTCGCTGTTCATGTTGAACAGCGCGTACTCGTAGTGGTGCTGGCCGCCGCCGAGGTTCGTGACCTTGCGGGCCAGGTACAGGCGGCCGTCGTTGGGCACGTCGACGAAGCTGATCGCGACGCCGGCGTCGATCTGGGCCCAGCGTTGCACGGCCGAGATCAGCGGGATCGTCGAGCCGGTGAAGCTGAGGTTGTACTGGCCGCCGGCGAGCGCGCCGACCGTGGTCTGACGGACCGAGTAGTTGTTGTAGCGCTGCGCGGGCGCTTCGTCGGTGCAGATGTAGACCACCTCACCCCAGTACTGCGCACCGGCGTTGAGCGCCGGGTCGAGGTCGGTGTTCTTGACCTGCAGGCGCTTGTACGTCGCGGGGCCGCTCGCGCCGGCGCCGAGGATGTACGGGAACGGATATGCGCCCGTCCACGGCTGGATTTCCGAGCGCGGGCCGCACCCGGGTTGCGACGCATTGAGGCCGTCGCTGTAGGTGTCGGTGGCGAACAGGCCGAGCCAGTCACAGCTGCCGTTCGGCGCGTAGGCCGGCGACGGAATCCCGTTGGGGTTGATGGCGACGCAGTTCGGCGCGTCCGCGGCGCAGAAGCCGTGCTTGAGCCAGCTCATGCCGATCTGCTCGAAGCGCGTCGCCCCGTTGACCGTCTTGTAGCGGTAGAGCTGCGTGCCGATCACCGGGTGGCGGTTGGGCTGCGCGCCCGCGTCGATCCAGATCGCGATCGCGTCGCCGACGTTGCACGAAACGGTCGTGACCGCATAGGCGCCGACGCCGCTGACCGCGCCGTATTCGCCGAACGTGCTGCCGATCGTGCTGACGATGACGTCAGGTCCGATCGACGCAGCAGCGGCCGCGGCCGCGGCCTTGACGGGCTGGGCGGCGTCGAACATCGCCGAACCCAGGAACGTGACGGCGCCGAGCGACTGGCGCGCTTCGGTGCTCGCGATGCCCAGCTCGGCGCGCGCGGCGTCGCTCAGCACGAGCTCGCCGGCCAGGATGAACTCGTCGTTCCGCAGCGTGAAGCTCTGCGACTCGGTGACGACTTCGAAGACCGGGCGACCGGCCATGACGCCCGTCGAGAGGAGCATCCACTTGCCGTCGACCGTCGCGAGCGACAGTTCGCCCAGCTCGACAGTGCGCTCGCCGTTGGTGAGGACGAGCTGCGTCTGACCGGTCGGCATCGGCTTGGAGTTCAGCGACACCAACTGGCCTTCCGAGGCCGTGAGTTCCGAGAGCCCGGACATGCCGAGCACGGTCGAGTTTTCGCTCTGGACGCCTTGCGGCAGGACCGACCAACCGGCCGGAAGGTTCTGGTCGGCGGTCGGGAACAGCAGCAGTTCACCGGCGAGCACGTAGCCGCGCACCGCGCGCTCGGACTCGGAACCGGCCAACGTGACGCCGGCGAGGGCGCAGGCGGCGAGGGCAGACTTGGCAAGAGACCAACTCATGGGGATGGACAACCTCGGTGGATGGATGGGGAGCAGAAAAAGACACGGCCGATGGCGAGGTCCGGGGCTTGGCGGCGCCCGAACCGTAGAGACGCCCGCTTCCGCCTCGTCGCCCCCCGGGTGACGAAGCACAAGGCCCGCTCGCGCGGGCTTAGGACGCCTCAGTTCGAAAGTTGCGTTTTCTAATCCTATCCGCCTGCGGCGGCAGCGGGTCGGTCGCAGGACCGGGTTCGCCACCCGCGCAGACGGAAAGGATGCGCTCGGCGCGGCGAGCGTATCCGCCGCGGACGACGAGCGAGAGCCACGCACCAACGGCGACGTGTACGACGTGCGTCAACGCGCCGAAGCTTGCGGCTCCAAGGATACTGAGACGGGGCACGCGCAGCGGATGTTCCGCCTCATCCGTCGCGGCGCGCCCGCGAGCGCTCCCGGGCCGCGCCAGCTGCGTCCCCGCGCTGCTCGCACAGGGCGGCGAGCGCCTCGCGCGCGGCGGGGTGCCCGGGGTCGAGCTCGACAACGGCGCGCCAGTCGCGCTCGGCAGCTGCCTCATCACCGCGCCGGATCGCGAGCAGTCCTCGGAGGAACAAGCCGTCGAGGTCGCCCGGAACGGCCGCGAGCAGCGCCTCGACCGCCGCTTCGCTCTCCGCCGTCAGGCCCAGCCCGAAGTAGACGCCCGCGAGCCGCCGCCGCGCCGCCTGCGAGTTCGGATCGAGCGCGAGCGCTTCCTCGAAGGCCGCGCGCGCGCTCGGCAGATCGCCCTGCTCGAACGCAGCCTGCCCGCGCTCCAGCGCGGCTGCGAGCGCAGCCTGCGTGCGCGCACGCTCCACGCTCGCCTGCTCGGCGGCCGCGCGTTGCGCTCCGCGCGAGTAACCCGCGTGAGCTGTCACGGCGAGCACGGCCACCATGCTCGCGGCGAACACGTAACCCGAGCGCGTCACGCGGCCTGAAGCGCGCAGGACGTGCGCCTGCAGCGCGACCTCCGAACGCAACGCCAGACGCGCCAGCAACAGCACGCCGTACGCGACGAGCCCGGCCAGTCCGAGCGCGAGCAGCAGCGGGATTCCCTCGCCGAGCTCGAGCGCGGAACTCCATGGAGCGCGCTCCGCGAGCCACGCGTCGAACCCGGCCAGCGGCCGGTAGCCGCGGAGCACGTGCAGCGCGACGAGGTAGCTGCCGCCGACCAACGCTTCTTCGGCGAGCGCCGGCCCCCCGCTGCGCGTGGACTTGCCGCGGAAGATCCAGGCCACCGCCAGCGAGGCGGCGGCGATTGCCGCGGCGAAACCGCCGTGTTCGGAGAAGCTGAACAGCTGCTTGTGTGAGAACAGCACGGTGAACAACCCGAAGACGAACACAGCGCTCAACAGCCAGCGCGCCGCGTCCGAATCCGAGCGTGAACTCTTGGCCGGCGCCGGGGCGCGCCGGGCGGTCCACAGCGCGGGCGCACCGAAGCCGACGTAGAGCGCGTCGTTCGGGCACGCGCTGACGCAGTCCAGGCACTTCATGCAACCCGGGTCGATCACCGCGCCGAAGTCGCGCACCTCCTGGTGCACGCGCACGTTCGAGGAGCAGGCCACGGTGCACTTGCCGCACTGCTGGCACGCATCGGTGACGCGGATGCGCTGCGGCGCGAGCTGATCGACGACGCCGAAGATCGCGCCGTACGGACAGGCGTACGTGCAAAAGCCCTTCGAGCCGAGGAAGTACACCATCCCGGCGCCGGTGACGAGGAAGGTGACCACGGCCATCGTCGCGCCGGGGAACGTCACCCAGAATTCCTCGGTGTAGAGCGCGAGGTGGGTCGGAACGCTCTGGCCCTGCCAGAGCCGATAGAGCCAGGGCCCCAGGAACATGTAGACGCAGGCGACGAGCGGCACGAGGCCGAGAACGCCGAGTTGGATCGCCCGGGGCCGCACGCCGGCGCGCAGGAGCAGCCAGCGGGCGCCATCCTGCAGAGCGACGAGGTGGCAGGCCCAGCCGCAGAACCAGCGGCCGAACAGCGCGGTGACCCCGATCGCCAGCGCGAAGAACACCGCGCCCGCGTTGATGCGTCCGTGTTCGGCGAGGTCGGTGGCCTCCGACGGCTCGAGCGGCGAGAGCGTCGAGCCGCTCCACAGCCAGTGCAGGACGTGCGCCAGGATCGCGGCGTGCACCGCGCCGAGCACCCAGACGCGCCGGCGCGCATAGTTCGGCCGCGCAGGCGCCGAGGCGCTGGCCGTCGATCGGGGTCCGCACTCGGCGCTCACCGTCGCGATTCTGCGACCGACACGCCGCGCGAGCAACCGTCGCGGCGCGCTTGGAGCCGGCGCGGACAGCGCGCACAATGCGCCGCCGCGCGCGCCGTCGCCGCGGCGCCTCGCATGTCCGACCGCGACCCCTCCCACGACTCGATCGTGCACACCGACGGCTCGAGCGCCGCGGGCGCGCGCGTTCCGGCGAGCGAGATCGTCGAACGGCTCAGCGGCCGCCCGCACCTGAGCCAGCGCTACGAAATCCGCGGCGAGGTCGGCCGCGGCGCGATGGGCGCCGTGCTGCGCGTGTGGGACGCCGACCTGCGCCGGCAGTTGGCGGTGAAGGTGATGCTCGCGCTCGACGCCGAACGCGGCTCGCAGACCGCCTCGCAGGAAAGTTCGGCCGCGCGGCGCTACGCGCGCTTCCTCGAGGAGGCGCAGATCACCGGCCAGCTCGACCACCCCGGCATCGTGCCCGTGCACGAGATCGGACTCGACAGCGACGGGCGGCTGTACTTCACGATGAAGCTCGTGCGCGGCCGCGAGCTGCGCGAAGTGTTCGAGCTGGTGCGCAAGGGCGAGGACGGCTGGAACCTCACGCGCGCGCTCAACGTGCTGCTGCGCGTGTGCGAGGCCATGGCCTTCGCCCACGAAAAGGGCGTGGTGCACCGCGACCTGAAGCCCGACAACGTGATGGTCGGCCGCTTCGGCGAGGTGTACGTGATGGACTGGGGCCTGGCGAAGGTGCTCGGCTCGCACGACACACACGACGTGCGCATCCGGCGCGCGGATGCATCGCACAGCCTGGTGCGAACCGAGCGGCGCGACCGCACGCAACAGGCCGACTCGCCGCTCGCCACGATGGACGGCGACATCGTCGGCACGCCCTGCTACATGCCGCCCGAGCAGGCGCGCGGCCGCCTCGAGGACATCGGCCCGCACTCGGACGTGTACTCGGTCGGCGCGGTGCTCTACGAGCTGCTCGGCGGACAGATGCCGTACTGCGCGCCGGGCGACCGTCCCTCGCCGCAGGCCGTGCTCGGCGCGCTGATCCAGGGCCCGCCGCCGCCGCTGCGCAAGCTCGCCAAGAACGTGCCCGACGAGCTCGTCGCGATCTGCGAGAAGGCCATGGCCCGCGACATCGCGGCGCGCTACCCGAGCATGGCCGGGCTGACCGAGGACCTGCGCGCGTACCTCGAAGGCCGCGTGGTGCAGGCCTACGAGAGCGGCGCCTTCGCGGAATTCCGCAAGTGGATCGCGCGCAACCGCGCCTTCGCGGCCACGCTCGGCGCCGCGCTGCTGGTGGGGTTCGCGAGCCTGTTCGGGATGCTCAAGCTGGCGCAGGACAAGAACGCAGAGCTCTCCATTCGGCAAGATGAGCTCTCGAACGCCAACGCCGCGCTCGAGCAGGAGCAGGCGCGCGTCAAGACCACCCTGGCCGAACTCGAGGAGACCGCCGAGAAGTTCAAACGAGCGAGCGAAACGGCGACGCGCAACGAAGAGCTCGCCAAGGGCAGCGAAGACCTCGCCAAGCGCAAGAGCTATGCAGCGAGCATCGCAGCGGCCGACGCGAGCCTCGCCATCAACGACGTCGCAGCGGCGCGCGGGCGACTGCTCGATCGCTACAACGAAGAACTGCGCGCGTGGGAGTGGGTCTACCTGCTCAATCGCTGCAACACGAGCGTGCAGAGCCCGGCGAGCTTCGAGAGCCGATCGGGTGCGCCGCAGCTCGTCACGCACGCCGCATCCGATGCGTCGGGCAAGCACCTCGCGTTCTGCGCCCAGGAGTCGCTCTCGCGTCAAGGCGCGGGAGTCGTGCGCGTGCGCGATCTCGAGCAGCGCAAAGACGTGCTCGAGGTCAAGCTGCAAGGCGTCACGGTCGAGGCGCTGGCGCTCGCGCCCGACGGCCAGCGCCTGGCGCTGGTCGGCTCCGACCACGTCGTGCGCCTGTACCGAACGGGCGAAACCAGCCCCTACGCGGAATGGCAGGGCCCGCGCAGCGCCAACTACCGGGCGACGGTCGCGTTCACGCGCGACGGCGCCGAACTCGTGGCGGCGCTGAGCGAGAAGAGCGGCGTGCAGCTGCTCTCGGCCGTCGACGCGCGCCCCGGGCGCGAAGTGCGCGAGCGCTTCGGCGAAGTGACCACGCTCGCCTGCTCGCCCGACGGAACGCGCCTGGCCGTGGGAGTCGAGGAGGGCATGGTGCACGTGGTCCGGCTCGCGACGCTGGAGCTCGAGCGCACGATCGGCGAGCGCGCCGCCGCGCTGCGCTGCGTCGCTTTCAGCCCCGATTCGCGGCGCCTGCTCGCATCGACCGGGCTGTCGCGCGGCGCAGACCCGCGGCGCGGCCCGTGGCTGTTCACCGTGCGCGAGTGGGAAGTCGAGAGCGGCGCGCTGCTGTCGAACTGGCAGGACCACCAGGGCTCGGTGAACTGGTGCGACTACGCCGCGGGCGGGCGCCTGGTGATCTCGGTCTCGGACGACCGCAGCATCCGCGTGCGCGACACGCTGCGCGGCGACGCGTGGACGATGCTCGGTCACACCGGCGCGATCACCACCGGCGCGTTGAGCGCGGGCGGCGAAATGTTCGCCACCGGCAGCGTCGACGGCGTCGTGCACGAGTGGTCGCCGTGGCTGGGCGAGTTCGCGAACCTGAGCGGTCACCGCCGCCCGATCAAGGCGCTGGCCGTGCTCGACGACGCCGAACGTGTGCTGTCGATCGCGGCCGACGGCAGCGCGCGCCTGTGGGATTCGCGCAGCGCCCTGCTGCTGCAGGTGCTCCATCCCAGCGAGAGCGGCGCCGACCGCGACCCCGTGTGGGCCGTGTCCCCCACCAGCGCGCACGCCGCGATGGCCAGCGCCGGGCGAGTGCGCCTGCTTTCGCTCGACAGCGGCGCGCTCGAGCAGACCTTCGAGTCGGGCGACTCCGACGAGCTCACGGCGCTCGCCTTCAGCCCGAACGGCGCCCGGCTGGCCGCGGGCAGCGACCGCGGACTGGTGTACGTGTGGGAAATCGGCGGGACACGCGCCCCGGCCGTGCTGCGCGGCGCGCGCGGCAAGGTCTCCCGCGTGGCGTGGCTCGACGACGGGCGTACGCTCGCCGTCGGATCGACTTGGCAGGGCGCATCGAGCGCCGTGCGGGCCGCGGCGCGCGGCTCGGAAGTCAATGTGTTCGACGTCGAGCGTCGCGCGCTGCTGCGGCTGCTGGGCGACCTCGACGGCGACCTGTTCGCGCTCGAGCGCTCGCCCGAAGGTGATGAACTGCTCCTGGGATGGCGGCCGCAGGGCAAGTCCGCAACGCTGCGCCGCGTCGACATCGCCAAGCTGGAGCCGCGCGGCGCGGACGTGCTGCTCGACGCCGAGCACGCCCTGTGGTTCGCCGAAGGCCGACGCCTCGTGGCCGCGAGCCGCGACCGCGGCGTGCAACTGGTCGACCCCGGCAGCGGCGAGATCGAGTTGAGCCTGCGCGCCCCGATGGAATTGACGGCGATCGCCGTCAGTCCGGACGGCCAGCGCGTGATCGCCGGCTACGCCGACGGCGCGATCCGAGTGTGGAGTTCGGATCCGCCGCTCGCCCGCCACACGCGACGCGCGGGCGCGGTCCGCGCGCGCGCCGAGATGCTCGAGGCGTTCGAACGCGCGATGCGCGACGAGCAGCTCAGCGTTGCGCAGGCGCTGCAGGCGGTGCTCGCGCGCACGGACTTGGATGCAGCGCGCCAGCAAGCGGCGCGCGATCTCGCACGACTGATCGAGGCGGACGCTCAACGCCTCGTCGCCGAAGTGCGCGAAGCCTGCCGCTCGCCGCGGCGCGAGCCGATCGACTACAAGCTCGCGCTGCTGCAGGCGACGCACCTGCGGCGCGCCGCGCCCGGAGACGGCGAGTGCGCTTACGCCGAAGGTTTGGCGCTCTTGCGCCTGGGCCGCTTCGACGCCGCGGCGCTCGCGTTCCAACAAGCGTTCGACGCCAAGCCCTCGCGCACGCTCGACGAACTGCAGGGGCTGCTCGCCCTCGCACGGCTGCGCCGGGGCGAGCGCGAAGCAGCACAGGCGTTGTTCGACGCGCACCGCAAGGCGCGCCCCGTGTTCGGCGCCGTGTTCGTCGACGCCACCACGCGCGATCTGATGCTCGAGGTCGACGCGGCCTTTGCGGCGCAAGCGGCGCGTTGAACGCCGCGGCGGCTAGCCGTCGTAGAACACCTGCGGGTGGAGGCCCAGCACTTCGAGCTCGCGCTGGGATCGAGCGCGCGCGCGCGCGGCCTCGCTCACCATGCCCATCTGTTCGGTGGGAATCAGCCGCTGCGCAACCTCGCGCCGACCGTACGCCGACTGCACGAAGAAGCGGCCCTTGCAGGCCTCGGTCGTCGGCATGCGCCGGTGCCAAGTATCCGAGACGAACAGCGTGACGTCGCCAGCGTTCGCGAGGTGGATGTCTCCGCTCATTCCGCCGTAGGTCAGATCGAGATCCCACATGCGTTCATGCGGCGGCAGGCGCCCGGAGCGATGGCTGCCGGGAAGAATCGCCGTCGGGCCGTCCTCCAGCGCCACGTCCTGCAGGTAGATGTGCGTGGTGATCACGAAGATCGGATACGGAATGTGATTCGGCCACACGTGCTCTTCGGGGCGCGCGATGTAGGGCCCTCCGTCGACGTGCCACTGCTGGCCGCGCGGCGCGTAGCCCGAGCCCGGCGGGTTGCGCCACGACGTGCACGAGATCACGTGGCAGTCATCCCCCAGCAGAGGCTCGAGCAGATCGAGGATCTCGCGGCGGCAGATCGCCCGCTGCACGAGCGGGCTGCGGTTGAACAGCTGGTAGCGGAACTGTTCCGCGTGTTCGCGCGTGGGACTTCCATTGCGCCAGTCCGGCGGAACGGTGCGATAGACCTCTTCCACCTCCTCACGGAGCGCGCGCACTTCGTCCGGCGCGAAGACCGAACGCAAGAGGAAGTGGCCCTCCTCTTCGAGGCAGTGCGCGCCGTAGGGACCGGGACCAGGGAACGGCCGGTTGTAGCACTCGTATTTGCGTATCAAGGCAAGGTTGGAGCGAGTTTGCCGCCGGTGCGCCGCCCGCGCCCATTGCGACATCCTGTTCGAGACTATGCGCCGCCGCCGCCCTCGGCAAGCCCGGCCGAGTCCGCTAGACGAAAACGCGCGCGTCGCCGTCCTGCTCCTCGACGCGGTAGGTCTTCGCGTCCGCGCAGGCCACGCCGACCGCCTTGCCGGTCGCGGGATCGAACTTGTAGTTGTGCAGCGGGCAAACCACGAACTTCCCGTTCACCAGCGGACCGTCGGTGATGCGCCCGCCCTCGTGCGGACAGAGCCGATCGACCGCGCACAACTTGCCTCCGACGCGGGCGAGCACGATCTCGAGCCCGCCGGCGAGCGGGTCGCCGAGTTCGACGCGCCGCGACTGTCCCTCGGCCAACTTGCCCGCGCCCTGGATCACGACCGGCTTGCGCCCAAAGGCGCCGAAGAGCTTCGAGAACATTCGGGCGATGCTAGCATCGCCGGGCGTTGCCACGGATCCGCAGCGCGCTCGAGCCACGCCCCTTTGAAGCCCTGCGTCGTCGTCGACATCGTCGGACTCACGCTGCGCCAACTCGGCGAGCACACGCCGAACCTCAGTGAGTTCTGCGCACGCGGAACGCGCGCGCCGCTGGCGTCCGTATTGCCGGCAGTCACCTGCAGCGCGCAGGCGACCATGCTCACCGGCTCGTTGCCTGCGCAGCACGGCGCCGTGGGCAACGGCTGGTTCGACCGCGACAACGCCGAGGTCGCGCTGTGGCGTCAATCGAACGCGCTCGTGCGCGGCAAGAAGGTCTACGAGCTCGGCCGCGAGCGCGACAGCTCGTTCACCTGCGCCAAGCTGTTCTGGTGGTGGAACATGGGCGCGGCCGTCGACTGGTCGATCACGCCCCGACCGTTCTACCCCGCCGACGGACGCAAGATCCCCGCGGTTTACGGCTGGCCGCGCTCCTACCCCGGCGAGCTCGAGCAGCGCCTCGGCGCCTTCCCCTTCTTCGACTTCTGGGGCCCCAAGTCGGGCCTGCCCTCCAGCCGCTGGATCGCCGACGCCGCGATCGCCACGCTCGAGCTGCACCACCCGACCCTGACGCTGGTCTACCTCCCCCACCTCGATTACTCGCACCAGCAATTCGGCCCCCAGGACCCGCGCTCGCGCGCCGCGCTGCGCGAGATCGACGTGGTGTTCGGCGACCTGCTGCGCGCCGCACGCGGCGCCGGCGCGAGCGTGCTCGTCGTGAGCGAGTACGGCCTCGAGGCCGTCGACACGCCGATCGACATCAACCGTGTGCTGCGCCGCGCGGGGTTGCTCGAAGTGCGCGAAACGCCGGCCGGCGAAGTGCTCGACGTGTTCGGGAGCGCGGCCTTCGCCGTAGCCGACCATCAGGTCGCGCACGTCTACGCGCGCAGCGAACAGGCGCGTGAGCACGCGGCGAACGTGCTGCGCAACACGCCCGGAGTCGCCGAGGTGCTCGACCGCGCGGCGCAGCGCCGCTTCGGGCTCGAGCACGCGCGCTCGGGCGATCTCGTCGCCGTGGCGCGCAAGGGCGCGTGGTTCACGTACTACTACTGGCTCGCCGACGAGCGCGCGCCCGACTTCGCGCGCACGGTCGACATCCACCGCAAGCCCGGCTACGACCCGTGCGAGTTGTTCCTCGATCCGGCGCTGCGGGCGCCCAAGCTGCGCATCGCACTGCGTTTGGCGCAGAAGCTCGCGGGGCAGCGCTACCTCATGGACGTGATCCCGCTCGACGCGCGCCTGGTCAAGGGCAGCCACGGACGGCTGGTCGAGGACCCGCTCGACGGCCCGCTGCTGCTCAGCGACGAACCGCTCGGCGCGGCCGAGCTGAGCCGCGACGGCAGCCTGCCGATGACCAGCGTGTGCGAGCGCATCCTCGCGCGCATCTTCGCGCCTGGCGCGAGGAGCGGCGCGTGACGGATGGCCGCGCCGCACTGCACGCCAAGGCGCTCGAACTCGTGCAACGCAACGCGCGGGCGCGCGTGCGCGCACCCGAGTTCGAAAGCGGCGCAGCGTGGCTCAACACGCGCGCGGAACTCGCCTTCAGCGGCGCGTTGCGCGGCCGCTTGGTGCTGCTCGAGTTCTGGAGCGCGAGTTCCGTGCGTTGCCGCGAAGCGCGCGCTGAACTGGCGGAGCTCGAGCGCGAGTTCGCCGAACACGCGCTCACGCTCGTCGCGGTGCACGTGCCGAGCAGCGAAAGCGAGCGCGAGCGCGACCACGTGCGCGCGGCGCTGTTGCGCGACGAGCGCACGCACCCCGTCGTACTCGACAGCGATCTGCGTTTCGCGCGCCGCTGCGGCGTCACGGCTTGGCCGGCGCAGACGCTGGTTTCGCCCGACGGATTCGTACTCGGGCAGGTGAGCGGAGCGGGACAACGCGCGGTGCTCTCCGCGCTCACCGCGGCCGCGTTGGAGCTCTACGGCGAACTCGGCGCACTCGACGGCGCGCCGCCGGAGCTCGCGCTCGAGTCGCGCAGCGAGCTTCCGCGCGCGCTGCGATTTCCGAGCAAACTCGCGGTCGACGCGGCTTCGAAACGCCTGTGGATCGCCGACAGCGGCCACCACCGCATCGTCGAATGCACGCTCGAGGGAACGTACGTGCGGGCGTTCGGCTGCGGCGAAGCGGGCTGGGTCGACGGGCCCGCGCACACCGCGAAGCTGCGTGCGCCGCAGGGCATGGCGCTCGCGAACGGCGCGCTGCTCGTCGCCGACACCGGAAATCACCTGTTGCGCAGCATCGACCTCGCGACGGGCGTCGTCTCGACCGTCGCCGGAACAGGACGCGCCGGATTGCCGCTCGCGGGTGCGAGCGCTGCACGCACGACGGCGCTGAGCTCGCCGTACGACCTGCTGCGCACTTCGGACACGTGCTACATCGCCATGGCAGGCGCGGGCCAGATCTGGCGCTGGAGCGAGCGACAGGCGGAATTCACGCCCGCAGCGAGCGGCCCCACGGAGCAGCACGAACAACTCGTGAGCCCGGTCGCACTCGCGCGCGCTGGCGACGAGTTGCTCATCGCCGACGCGGGCAGCGACACGCTGCGCGCACTCCAGCTCGCGAGCGGGCAACTCGGGAGCGCTGGAGCGGCGCAGCACAAGCCCGCGCAACCGCTCGCCGTCGCCATCGACGCCGACGACGCCGACGCGCTCGCCTACGTGGCCGACGGTCGGTCGCACCAGATCGCGCTCGTGGCCAGCGGCGACGGCGCGCTCGACGCCTACGCCGGCGCCGGCGTCGCGGGTTGGCTCGACGGCGCCTGCGAACAGGCGCAGTTCTGGACGCCGAGCGGGCTCGCGCTGTGCGGTGACACGCTGCTGGTCGCCGACTCGTTCAACCA
Source organism: Planctomycetota bacterium (assembly GCA_016795325.1). Taxonomy (GTDB): domain Bacteria; phylum Planctomycetota; class UBA1135; order UBA1135; genus WYBT01. The sequence goes on along the minus strand of JAEUHY010000053.1, from coordinate 293,043 downwards.
CGCCGTGCGCGCCATCGACCTCGTCGCCCACGAGGTCCGCACGCTCGACACCGCGAGCATTCCGCTGCCGCGCGCGCCGCAGGCCGGCGTCGAGTTCAACGCGCGCGAGTTGCCGCGCACGGCGGGCGAGCGCGATCACGGGCCGCGCAAGGCGCGGCTGCCGGCGAGCGGCGGCGCGCTCGAACTCGCGCTCGAACTGGGACCCGGCGAGTCGCTCGCGCCCGGCGCGCCGTCGCAGTACCGCGTGCTGCGCATCGACGGAGTCGCGGCGGCGCGCCAAGTGGCCGGAGCGCTCACGGGTCCCTCGACGCGCATCGAAATCGGCGTCGCCGGGGCGGGACGGCTCGAAGTGCAAGCGCTGCTCTACACCCTCGACGCCCAGGGCGCGTGCTTCGCGCGCGGCCATCGCTGGCGCGTCGATGTCGAACTCGACGAACGCGCGCCGGCGCGAGCGCTGCGGCTCGTGCTCGAGCGCTGACCGGCGCGCGAAAGACTTTCCGTTCGGGCGCAATCGCCCTCGCGCCGTTTCAGTCGGCTCGCCGTGCGCGCCGATGCTGCGCGGGCTCCACCGAGGGAAGAACGGGATGCAACACACTCGCCGCAGCGGCTTCACCATCATCGAATTGCTGATCGTCGTCGCGATCATCGCGATCATCGCGGCCACCGCGTTGCCGCGGGTGCTCGGCGCGCGCCTGTCGGCCAACGAGACCAGCGCGATCGCCACCATGCGCGCGATCGTCACGGCCCAGATGCAGTCGATCAGCTCGGGCGCGATCGACACCGACAGCGACGGCCGCGCGGAGTTCGGCTACTTCGGCGAGTTGTCCGGCGTGGCGCCGACGCGCATCGCAGGCCTGGGCGGCCCCGCCGCCGGCACTCCGGGCATCCACGAGCTCGCGCCTTCGCCGTTGCTCAGCTCGATGGGCGTGGTGAGCAGCAGCGTGAGCTCGCACTCGGGCTACTTCTTCCAGGTCTGGCTGCCCGACATCGCGGGCGCGGGCATCGCCGAGGATCCCAGCGGCGGAAAGCTCGCCGGGCCGTTCCCCGACCCCGACCGCTGCGAAGAGAGCTTCTGCGTCTACGCGTGGCCGCAGCGCGCGGGCGCCACGGGCAACAAGTGCTTCTTCATCAACCAGGACGGGTTGATCCTGCAGACGTCCAATCGCGGCCCGGGCGCCTATTCGGGCGTGGCGGGCGGACCGGCGTACGACGCGGCCTATGCCGTGGCCGGTTCCATCGCCGCTGCGCACGCCATCAACGCCGCGGGCGTCGACGGTCGCAACTGGGTTCCGGTTCAGTAGCCACGCACTTCGTCCACGCTCCCCCGCACGCCTCGCGCGCCCTACGCGCCGGCGCTCCTCGTGCAATCCCAGGTCTACGCATTGCTGTTGTGGCTGGCCGTCATGGCCGCCGCCAGCGCGCTCGCCGAGCGGCGCCGCTGGAACGCGCCTGCGTTGCTGATCGGTCTGGGCATCGCGCTCGGCGCGGTGCCAGGCGTTCCGCAGCTCGAGATCGAACCGGGCCTGCTGCTCGCGCTCGTCTTGCCGCCGCTGGTGTGGTCCGACGCGATGCACACCTCCTGGCGCGACTTCCGTCGCTGGCTCCGGCCGATCCTGATGCTCTCGGTCGGGCTGGTCGCGGTCACCATCGCGTCGGTGGGCTGCGTCGCGCACGCGCTGTGTCCGCAACTGCCCTGGCCGGCCTGCTTCCTGCTCGGAGCGCTCGTCTCGCCGACGGACACGGTGGCGGTGCAAGCGATCCTGGAGCGCCTGCACGCTCCGCGCCGCGTCACGGCGATCCTCGGCGGCGAGAGCCTGGTCAACGACGCGACCGGCCTCGTCGGCGTCCAAGTCGCGACCGCGCTGCTCCTCAGCGGAGCGTTCGAAGCCTCGGCGCTGTGGGGACACTTCGCACGCGTGGCCGGCCTGGGCGTAGCCGTGGGACTGTTGATCGGCGCGGCGCTCGCGCTCGTCAACCGCCGCACGACGAACGTGCACGCGCTCTTCTCGCTGTCGCTCGCGGCGCCCTACCTCGCCTACGTGCTCGCGGAAGAGCTCCACGCTTCGGGCATCCTCGCGGTGGTCGTCGCAGGTTTCCTGGCGGCCTGGAACGCGCACCAACTCCACGGCGAAGCACGCGTCGAGCTCGACAGCGCCTGGCGCCAGCTCGTGTTCGTCGGCAACTCGACCTGCTTCTTGTTCATCGGCGTCCAAACCCCGCAGGTGTTGCGCGCGGTCGAATTGCTCGAGCAGCCGCAGTTGATGGCGGCGGGCTTCGCAGTCACCGCGACAGCGCTGGGCGTGCGCGTGCTGTGGTGTTCGCCGCCGGCGGTGCTCTCGTACTTCGGCCTGGGGCGCAAGCTGTTCCAGCGCGACGGACTGTCCTCGTGGCGCAACACGGCGATCGTCTCGTGGGCCGGAATGCGCGGTTTCCTGTCGCTCGCAGTCGCGCTCGCGCTCCCCACGGTGGGCCTCGACGGCCAGCCGCTGGCCTGGCGCAATCCGGTCATCGCGTGCGCGTTGGTCGTGGTGCTCGGTTCGCTCGCGCTGCAGGGACTGACGCTGCAGCGCCTCGTCCACGCGCTCGGCGTGCGCGATGAGGACGACACCGCAGGCGAGGTGCGGCGCGCCAAGGAGAGCTTGCTCGAGGCGGGAATCGCACGCCTGGATTCGTATTGCTCGGAGACTGCTTGCCCGCTCTCCGTGCACCACTTCCGCGTGCACATGGCCGACGAGCTGCAGACGCTGCGGGACGAAGACGCCGACGAGCGGCGCTCGGCGCTGTCGCGCATGAACGTCTCGCGCCAGGTGCGCCTGGAGGTCGCCGCCGCGCAGGAACGCGCGCTGCTGCACCTGCGCGACAGCGGGCGCATCAACGACAAGACCTACGACCGGCTGCGCCTCGAGCTCGACCAGTCCATGTTGTCGCTGTCGCGCGAAGCGGCCTAGCCCGACCTATTCATGAGCCCGCTACTGCAAACGCCGGATCATCCTGCCCTGCCGCGTTTTCTTCGACGCGAGATGTTCTCAGCGACCTGGCAGGTCGCTTCCGAGCCCTCGCGCCGAAGAACCTTGCAGGACAGGCGCCCCGACGTTTTCGCTACGCGGTTCATGAATAGGCCGGGCTAGCCGCCCGGCGTCCTCAGCCCACGACGGCGTCGATCAGGTCGCCGATCGTGCGGTGCGCCTCGATCGGATGGCGCAGCGGTCGAGCCGCATGCACGCGATAGGTGTTGCGCCGTCCGTCGCGCTGACGCGTCACGTAACCGCCCTCCTCCAACTCGGCCAGGATGCGGTGGACGGCGCGTTCGGTGATGCCGACGCGCTGCGCCATCTCGCGCACGGTTGGGTCGGCGGACTGCGCCAGGCACAGCAGTACGTGGGCGTGGTTGGACAGGAAGGTCCACGACGGCGCCGGCGCGGACGGGGCGGCGGACCGCGAACGACGAGCAGAGCTTGACGAAGCTGGAGACATGTCTTTAGATACCTGACTTATAGTTCATGAGACGCGAGTCTCGCTACGACCTTCCCATCATTCAAGCGCGCCGCAGCCGCGCCGCCAAATCTCCCATGAACAGCGCAACGACCGCCGCCGGGCCTTCCAGCTCCCTCTCCACCAACCACGGCCTCCCCGTGCCGATCACCGTCGCCCGCGGCGACGGCATCGGCCCGGAGATCATGGACGCCACGTTGCGCATCCTGGCCGCGGCCGGAGCGCGCTTGGCGATCGAAGAAATCGAGATCGGCGAGAAGGTCTACGCCCGCGGCAACACGGCGGGCATCGACCCGGCGAGTTGGGACTCGCTGCGGCGCACCAAGGTGTTCCTGAAGGCGCCGATCACCACCCCGCAGGGCGGCGGCGTGAAGAGCCTCAACGTGACCACGCGCAAGGCGATGGGCCTGTACGCGAACGTGCGCCCGTGCGCCGCCTACGCGCCGTTCGTGCCCACGCGCCATCCAAAGATGAACGTGGTGATCATCCGCGAGAACGAGGAGGACACGTACGCGGGCATCGAGCACCAGCAGACCGACGAGGTCGTGCAGTGCCTCAAGCTGATCAGCCGACCGGGCTGCGAGCGCATCGTGCGCTACGCCTTCGAATACGCGCTGCAGAACGGGCGCAAGAAGGTCACCTGCTTCACGAAGGACAACATCATGAAGCTGACCGACGGCCTGTTTCACAAGGTCTTCGACGAGATCGGCGCGGAGTACCCGCAGCTCGAGAAGGAGCACTGGATCGTCGACATCGGCGCGGCCAAGCTGGCCGACAGCCCCGAGGAGTTCGACGTGGTGGTGATGCCCAACCTCTACGGCGACATCCTCTCCGACGTTGCGGCGCAGCTGACGGGCAGCGTGGGCCTCGCCGGTTCGAGCAACATCGGCTCGCAGTGCGCGATGTTCGAGGCGATCCACGGCTCGGCGCCGCGCCGCGCGGGCAAGGACAGCGCCAACCCCTCCGGTCTGCTGCACGGCGCGATCCTGATGCTGATCCACATCGGACAGAGCGACATCGCCGAGAAGGTGCACAACGCCTGGTTGCGCACGATCGAGGACGGCGTGCACACCGACGACATCTACCGCGAAGGCACGAGCAGCAAGCGCGTGGGGACACGCGCCTTCGCCGACGCAGTGATCGCGCGCCTGGGTCAGGCGCCGGTGAAGCTCGCGGCGGTGCGCTACCAGAACACGGCCACGCGCACTTCCAGCGCCACGCGCCGCCCCCGCGCGACCAAGGAGCTCATCGGCGTCGACGTGTTCCTGCACTGGGACGAAGCTGACCGCGACCCGCGCCAACTCGGCGCCCGCCTCGAGCGCGTCGCCGCGGGCCTGAACGACGTGCGGCTCAAGATGATCTCCAACCGCGGCGTGAAGGTGTACCCCGACGGTTTCCCCGAGACCTTCTGCACCGACCACTGGCGCTGCCGTTTCGTGAGCACGACCGCCGAGGCGCCGATCAGCTTCGACACCGTGCTGCAGATCCTAGGCGCCGTGCACGCCGCCAAACTCGAGGTGATCAAGACCGAGCACCTCTACCGCTTCAACGGCGTGAAGAGCTACTCGCTCGGCCAGGGCGAGTGATCCGCACGAGTTGACCTTGCGTGCGCCGGCCCGCGAGCCCGAGCTCGTGGGCCGGCGCTGTTTTCGCGCGCCGTCAGCACTTCACGCACCTCGCGCAGTTCGTGCGTGCTGCGAACGCACGTGCCCGGCGATTGCCACGCGCGGTTCCCGACGATCTTCGCGGAGCGTCGAGACGTGCATCTCGTCGCAGGTGTGCGGCGCCATGCGCGAGCGCAGCGGCGGTGCGCAAGGCCGGCGGGTTTGCGTCAGGCCGTGAAGCCCTCCATCCGTTCGCGCTCGAGCGCTGAACGTGGATCCGCCGGGACGGGTGATTTGCGGCCCGTCGTCCAACCCACGCGAGTCGTCAGCGCGCAGTCGGGGCGGCGCTCAGCGGCGCGACGAGCGCGCCGGCGGCGTAGCGGCCACTCCGCGCGGTGTCGACGACGCCGGTGTCGGACCAGAAGATCCAAGGCCGCTCGACGGCGCCGCTCACGAAGCGACCTTGCGCGCGCAACTGGCCACTGGGATGCCGGAAGCTCCGTGGACCTTCGGGGTTGCTCGCCTTGTATTCGCCTTCGGCTTCGAGGCCGAGCGGCGGCTCGCTGCTGAAAGGCCAACGCGTCTGCCGTCGGGGCCGACGTTCGAAGTCGCGATTGCGTAGTGGTACGTCCACCAGCCCCAACGTTTGCAGTTGGTCGCTCCGTCGGGACGCGGCTTTGCATCCATGATCTCGACCCCCGTGCCGATCACGGGTGCGAGCGCCGCGAGGTCGGGGTGGAAGGCGCGCGAGCCCGGAGCTTCGGCGTTTGTGAACTCGAGGTTGGCCGGAAAGCGCCGCAGTTCCGCTTGGACGCGTCGTTCGAGTTGGCGCTCCAACGACTTGTCGCTGCTCGCTGCAAGAGCGGCGATGAGCACCGCAATCCGGCCTGCTCGAGCGAAGCTCTCTTCACCGCGAAGTCTCGAGACAACGTTGCGAGCGTCATGTCGCTTCATGCGCTCGAGCGCACATCGCCGGAATGAATGCCGCGCGGAGGCTGGCGGGCCATGTCGGCGAACGATGCGCGGCGTTGCCAGCGACGCTCGTGCAGGTCCGCAGCGCGTGAGTCACCAGCGCTTCATCGCGGGTTTTCTCGCGCAGCGACGCCGCGGCGTGCGCGCGATTCGCCTCCGCGCGGCGAATCAGGGCCTGCCTCAACGAACCGCCCGTAGTGAGAAAGCTCCTCACGCAGCACGGCCAACGCGCTTGTCCGGCGAGGCCCGCGTTGGCGCACTCGCGCGCACAACTCCCGTTCGGCGGGACCGACTCTTCTCGCCCTCGACGCGCCGGCGACTTCGCGCCTGCGCATTCGACAACGAGCGCTCTCACGCGCAACTACCTACTTCTGACCATCCCAGTCCGCTCGCGCTGCCGCTGGGTCGCTCTTGGTCCGCCGCGAATCCCTCGCCGAAACAAGCCCCGGGACCATCGCGCCGGTCGTCGTCCGCTTGGCCGTCCTTTGCGCAGCCGCCGAATGTGGATTCCGACAGTCGACGACACCCGTGAGCGCAATGCGTACGCGAGAACTTCGGCGCATAGTGGATTCGATCCTTGCGATGTGCGTGATCGGGCAACATCATCCGACTCGGCGAGTTTGCCAAGCATGTCCTCTTTGCCTACTACGCCGATCGAGGACATGAGCGTCGCTGGCGTCGTCGATATCGTCGCGATTGGGGCCTCTGCCGGCGGACTCGCGGCCTGCTCGACGTTGCTCGAGCACATGCCGACGGACACGGGGCTCGCCTTCGTCGTCGTCCAGCATCTCGATCCGCATCACCCGAGTCTGCTCGTCGAGTTGCTGGCGCGGACCACGTCGATGCCGGTCGTGCTGATCCACGATTCGATGCCCGTGGTCGCCAATCGCGTCTATGTGATGCCTCCGGACGCTGCGCTGGCGTTGGATGACGCCACTTTGCGGCTCCTGCCGCGCAGCGGCGCCAAAGCGCCGATGCCGATCGATCGCTTCCTCGGTGCGCTGGCCGCGGCGCGCGGGGTCCGCGCGATCGCTGCGATCCTTTCGGGGACCGGCACGGACGGTTCGATGGGCGCGCGGGCCGTGCAGAACAGCGGTGGATTCGTATTCGCGCAGGATCCGCGGGAAGCCGAGTTCGCAGGCATGCCGACCAGCGCGATCGCCACCGGCTGCGTGGGCGCCGCTCTCGGCGCCGCCGCTCTGGGGCCGGCGATCGCGCGACTCGCCCACGCTGACTTGACGCAACCGGCGCTGGCAACGTCCGCAGACCATCACGGGCAGGCCGATGCAGAGGCGCTGGAGGAATTGCTGGCCCGCCTGCGCTCGGCCGTCAACGTGGACTTCCGTCGCTACCGCTCGACCACCGTGCAGCGACGGTTGCGGCGCCGGCTCGCTCTGCGCGGGATCGCCGAACTGCCCGACTACTTGGCCTACGTGCGCGAGAACCCGGCCGAACTCCAGGCGCTCGCCAGCGACATGCTGATCGCCGTGACCCGCTTCTTCCGCGATCCCGAAGTGTTCGAATGCCTGGAGCGGACGGCCTTTCCCGAACTGATTCGCCGCGCCTCCCCCGAGCGTCCGGTGCGCATCTGGGCGCCGGGCTGCGCCAGCGGCGAGGAGGCCTTCTCGCTGGCGATTGCGTTCGTCGAGACCGCGCAACGCATGCGCAGCCGCGTTGCGTGCACGATCTTCGCCACGGACATCAACGAGACGGTGCTGGCCTCGGCGCGACGTGCGATCTACCCCGACAGCATCCGTGCCGAGCTCGGCGAGGACCGACTGCAGCGCTGGTTCTCCTCGACGAACGGTGTGCATCGGCTGCAGCGCGAGATCCGCGACCTGTGTGTTTTCTCCCGCCACGACCTGCTGCGCGATCCGCCGTTCTCGCGCATGGACATGATCAGTTGCCGCAATCTGCTGATCTACCTCGAAGGCGCGCACCACGAAGCGCTGACGACCTTCCATTTCGCGCTGGCGCCACGGGGGCTGTTGCTGCTCGGCATGGCCGAGGATGCACTCGCGCGACCCGAGCTGTTCGAGCCCGTGGCCAAGGACATGCGGCTCTTCCGCGCGATCGAGTCGGTGTCCGGACGCGCGGCGCCGCGGTCGACGGCGCCTCGCGACGCCGTGCGGCCCCCGGCGACCAGCGGCGTGCCGGGCCACGACGCCGACGCGACCGCCTACGAGGAACTGCTCGCCGCAAACGAGGAACTGCAGAGCCTCAACGAGGAACTGCTCGCCGCAAACGAGGAACTGCAGAGCCTCAACGAGGAGCTGGAGAGCGCGAAGGAGGAGACCGAGTCGGTCAACGAAGAACTGGTGACGGTGAATCAGGAGCTGCGCAGCCGCAACAGCGAACTGCACATCGCCCAACAGTTCGCCGAGACCACGTTGGACACGGTGCGCAGCGGGCTCGTCGTGCTCGATCGCGAACTGCGCATCGTGCGTGCCAATCGCTCGTTCTTGGGCATTTTCCAGCGAACGCACGCCGAAGTGGCGCAGCTGTCGTTGTCCGCGTTGGCGCCCGACCCGTTCGCCGACGCCGCGTTCGTGCAGATGTTGGAGCAGGTCCGCGCCACCGGCTCGCCCGTCGACAGCGTGGAGCTCGAATGTGAAGGACGCGACGGGACGCCGCGAGCGCTGCTGCTGAACGTCCGCCGCTTCGTGCCTGGCGATCAGTTCCTGGTCTCGGTCGACGACGTGACCGTGCTGCGCGCCATGGAAGCGGATCGGCGCCACGCCCAGAAGATGGAAGCGATCGGTTATCTGGCGGCCGGCGTCGCGCACGACTTCAACAATCTGCTGACCCCGGTGCTCAGCGGTTCGCAGCTGCTCCTCTCGTCGATGGAGCGGGACTCGGCCGACCACGCGCTCGTGGCGGGCATGGCCGAAGCGGCGCGGCGCGCAGCGGAGCTGACCCATCAGTTGCTCGCCTACGCGGGCAAGTCACGCTCGGTGATCGAGCGGGTCCAGATCTCCGAAGTCGTCGCGCAGTCGGCCAACCTGCTCCACTCCGGCATTCCGTCGAGGATCCGATTGCGGCTCGATCTGGAGCGTGACTTGCCGCTCGTGCTGGCGGATCGCAGTCAGTTGCACCAGATCGTCGACAACCTGATCAAGAACGCGATCGAGGCGATCGGCGCCGCCGAGGGCTCGGTGCTCGTCAGGACCGGTCAGCTGGTCCTGGCTCGCCCAAAAGTCAGCAGCGGCGAGGAGCGCGACAGGCTCCCGTCCGGCGACTACGTGTTCGTGGAAGTGCACGACACCGGTTCGGGAATGTCGGCCGAAACTCAGCGTCGCATGTTCGACCCGTTCTTCACGACCAAGTTCACCGGCCGTGGGCTCGGCCTGGCCGCGGTGCAAGGCATCGTGCGGCAACACCGCGGCGCCATCGAAGTGAACAGCGTGCTGGGGCGTGGCACGACGATCCGAGTGCTGTTGGCGGCGGGGGCTCCGGCGGCTTCCATGGCGCAGGAAGACACACCGTCGCCGACGCCGCGGGTGGCGCCGCGCACCGGGACCGTGCTGGTCGTCGACGACGATCCGCTCGTGCTGAACTTCGAGAGGCTGGTGCTCGCGGACATCGGCCATCGGGTGCTGACCGCTGACGGCTGCGCGCAGGCGCTGGCCGCCCTCCAGGCCCATCGGGACGTCGACGTCGTGGTGCTCGATGCGACCATGCCCGGGACGGACGGCGCCGGCACGCTGCGCGCCATCCGCGAACTCCACGGGAACATCCCCGTGATCGTCTGCAGCGGAATGGGCAACACCGTGGTGGAGGAAGCGTTCGCGGGCATGGTGGTCGCGGGCTTCCTGCAGAAGCCGTTCACGATGCAGCAGATCGCCGACGCCGTCGCCGCGTGCATGGCGCCGCGCTGAAGCGACGCCGCGGCAGGGTCACGTAAAGCGCAGAAGGAAGCTGCGCTCAACGGGAGAAACGCCCGTCAGCCTGATCCTCTCGAACACTGAGGAGTCCGAAGCCTTACCGCGGCTGGGATGAACCGCATTCAGCGCCGTGGACGGACGGTGACGCAGCGAGTTGTGTGCAGAATTCGACTGAACGTGCGAGTTCTCGGCCCTCGGCCAAAGCGCGTGACCCGCGCGACTCGAAGTTGCGTGCGCCAGCGCGGATTGCGCGAGAGCTCAGGAGTTGACCTGCCACTCGCCGCGGTCCGACTCGAAGTAGAGCGAGCGCCCGTCGAGCGAGTAGCTCCCGAGCCACAGCAGGTAGCGCTGCTCCGACGCGTCGAAGTGGTAGCCCCACCAGCCGTACTGACTGGGCCACGTCGGCGGATCGAATTCTTCGAGCGTCGCGGGGAACTGGCCGTGCTCGCGCCGGTGAGCCTCGATCGACCGCACGAGCGCTTCCCCTTGCGCGAGCAGCTCCTCGTCCGTGCGCTGGATCCCGCAGTTCAGCGCCACGAACGTGAGTGAGAGTCCCGCCAGCCATCGCAGCGCGCTGCGCCGCTGCGCCGCAGGGATCGGATACGCCACAAGCAACGTGAACGCACAAGCCAGCGCGAGCGCAGGCAAAGCGAAAAGCCGCGGAAGCGCGAGGATCGAGAGCACAAGGCCGATCTGCGTCCATACCGCGAGCCAGAACACGCTCGCGCCGACGATCGCGATCCACCGCAACGTGCTGGGTGACGAATTCGGACGCGTGCGACTCGCACGCATGACACAGCTCACTCCATCGCCGCCCCGCAGTTACGTCAACGCGCCGGAATCAGCCGCGCTGTGGAATCTGTGCGAGGGCGTGCGTTGCGGACCGCTCGGCGCGGAGCGACGCCTCACTGTGCGCGGCGCAGGCGCAACTCGTCGACGAGCGCCGGCGCGGCGAAGCCGGTGACGCCAGCCTCACGATCGTCGAAGCGCCCGACGAAGAGGAACACGATCCCCTCGCGCGCCACGACCCAGTCGACAAGCGCCTGAGGCAGCGCGTGCATTCCGTAGTCAGTGGACCACCCGGAGCTGAGGAGCGTGTCGAGTTCGGCAAGCGCAGCGGTCGGCAATGCCACGACCAGCGCTGCGACGCCTCCATCGTCGACCGCCGCGGCTGCGCGCTGCACATCCGATAGCTCGAACGCGATTCCGCCGAACCAACTCTGCGCGGACTCGTCCCCGGCGCAGAACTCCGCGCTCCTCCGCCCTTCCGGCAACGGGACCTTGCGGTGCTCGAGCGCCTTCCACAGCCTCAGATGGCGTGGGATGCGCGTCGGCGGGGCGGCCCCAAGCGCGCACAGAAGCGCCAGCCGGCGCTCGGCGCTCACGCAGCGCAGGTCCGCGACCGCAACTTCGAGCGCCCGAGCGTGCGCTTCCAGCGGATGGACGTCCGAGAGCAGCCACGTGACTCCCCCGATCGCGATCGGCCCGCGCGCGAGAGCGTGGCCGAGCGAGAAGACCTCGTTCTCGACGAACAGATCGTTCGCGAACAGGACCCGGACCGCTGGATTCGTCTCCACTCCAGCACTCGCCGCAACTGCCCTGGCGGACGCCGGTCCGCCGAGAGCTGGTCCGCGGAGTTTGGCCCACACAAGTTGGCCAGCACCAAAGTTGGTCGGGGCGAGAGGATTTGAACCTCCGACCTCTTCCACCCCAAGGAAGCGCGCTAGCCAGGCTGCGCCACGCCCCGACCCGATGGACCCTGCCCGAGGGGCAAGGGGGGAAAAGTGTACGGCGCGGGCCCGCCCGGCGCCATCGCCCGCCCGCGCGCCGGCGAAGTCGAGTTGGAGCCCTGGGCCCTGCGGCCCACAATGCGCGCCCGATGCCGCGCCCCCTTCGACGCCTGTACGCCGCCCCCGCCGCGGCGCGCCGTCGCCACCGCACGTGGATGGTGGCGATGACACTCGCCACCTTCGGCGCGGCCGTGTGGGGTGCGGCGCTGGTGTGGCGCTACGTCGAACCGGAGAGCGCGCCCGGCCTCGGCGCCGTGTGGATGCTCGCGAGCGCCTTCACGGCGCCCGGCTTCCTGCTCGCGTTCCTGACGCTGCGCGCCAAGACCGCCTGGCTGCTGCTCGCTGCGATCCCGCTCGCCGCCAACGGAATGATGCTCGTTCTGCCCTACCTAGCGCTCAAGCTGCGCTGAGGCGCGCGCGTCACTTCACGAGCGGTTCGGCGGCGAGGATCATCCACGTGCCCGTGACCGCCGCGGCGACGGTCAACGCGACGGTGGTGAGCGCGAGCACCAGGTGCAGCTTCTTGCGCGCGCGGTTGCGCAGGGTCGCGATTCCGCTCGCGATCGGCGCCAGGTACGAGAGCGTGGCGATCTTCGCCAGCGCCAAGTGCACGTCCTTGATCGCGCCCGCCGCTTCGAGGTCGTACTGCTCGCCCAGTTGCTCGGCGTAGTAGATCGCGACGCCCAGCGACACGACCGTGCAAGCCACGAGCACCAGGTGCGGCTTCAGCCGCGCGGTGAGCCCGGTGACGACGGTCGCGACGAGCAGCGCGACGGTGACGAGCAAGAAGACGACGAAGCCTTGGAGCGGTTCCATGCAGTGCTTAAGCAAGCCCCTTCATTTCGGGAGTGGGCTCGCGCCGCATGAGATCGCCCACGGCGTCGCGTGCGTGTTTGCCTTCGAAGAGCACCGCGTGCACCTCGGCCGCGATCGGCATCGAGACGTTGCCGAGCTCCGATTCGGGCCCGAACAGGGCCTTGGTGGTCCACACGCCCTCGGCGACCGTGCGGGTGCGCGCCAGGATCGACTCGAGGCTTTCGCCGCGCCCGATCGCTTCGCCGAGCGCGCGGTTGCGCGAATGGCGCGAGCAGCAGGTCGTGACGAGGTCGCCGATGCCGGCGAGCCCGAAGAACGTCTCCATGCGCGCGCCGCGCGCCACGCCGGCCCGCGCGATCTCGACCATGCCGCGCGTCACGAGCGCCGCTTTCGCGTTGTCGCCCAAGTTGAGTCCGTCGCTGATGCCCGCCGCGACGGCGATGACGTTCTTCAGCGCGCCGCCGAGCTCCACGCCGATCGGATCGGTGCTGGTGTAGACGCGGAACGACTCGCCGCTGAAGGCGTCCTGCACGTCGGCGGCGAAGTCGGCGTCGTGCGCTGCCGCGACCACGGTCGCCGGCTTGAGCTGCGCAACCTCTTCGGCGTGGCTCGGCCCGGACAGCACGCACATGCGCCGCTCGCCGAACACGTCGAACAGAATCTCGGTCGGACGCTTGAGGGTCTCGATCTCGAGTCCCTTGCTCGCCGAAACGATCGGCGTTTCGCCGTCGAGCACGTCTTCGAAGCGTGCTGCGACGCCGCGCAGGTACTGCGTCGGCGTCGCGCTCACGAGCAGGTCCGCGTTCTCGCAGGCCATCGAAGGATCGGCGCACAGACGCAGCCGCTCGGGCAGCTTCACTCCGGGCAGGTAGCGCAGGTTCTCGCGCTTGCGCTGCAGTTCCTCGACGTACTCGCGCGAATTGCCCCACAGCGTCACTTCCAGTCCGCGGCGCAGGAGCAGCAGCGCCAGCGCCGTGCCCCAGCCGCCGTCTCCCATGACGACCGCGCGGCGGAACGCGCCTGAGTGACGCGGCTCAGCCACGCTTCTCACCGGCCGCGCGCGGCTTGGAGAACACTTTGGGTTCGTCGCCTTGGAGCATGCGACGCATGTTCGAGCGATGGCGCACCAGGATCAAGAGCGCGAGCAACGCCGCGCCCACGGTAGGCGCCGCGCCGTGCTCTCCGGTGCGCCACCAGGCGGCGATAGGAAAGGCGAGGCCCATCGCGATCGAAGCGAGTCCGACCCAGCGCGAAAGCGCCAGCGTGACCAGCCACACGGCGCCGCCGATCACCCAGATCAGCGGATCGACCGCGACCAGCGCGCCGCAACCGGTCGCCACGCCCTTGCCGCCGCGAAAGCGCAGCCACACCGGAAAACAATGGCCGAGCACGCTCGCCGCGCCACACGCGGCGGCCAGCGGCGTCAGCGGTCCCTCGCCGACCAACTCTCCGGCGCACAACGCGACGGCGGCCCAGCCCTTGAGGAAGTCGAGCGCGAAAACCGCGAGACCGACCGGCTTGCCGGCGGCGCGCATCGCGTTCGTCGCGCCGATGTTGCCGCTGCCGACCGTGCGCAGGTCGATGCCCTTGACCAGGCGCACGAGCACCAGCCCCCACGGGACCGAGCCGACGAGGTAGGCGAGCACAAGGGCGAGCGAAACGCCCACGGAGTCGGCCTGGAGCGGCATGCGGGGCGCAGAGAGTAGCAACGTACACTCGCGCGGGAATGGCGAGGCGCGCAGGCGAGCGGGTGACGATCGGAGTCGACACGGGCGGGACGTTCACCGACCTGGTCGAACTCGAGGGCGGCGCGCTGCACTGCGAAAAAGTGCCCAGCACGCCGCACGCGCCCGAACAAGCGCTCTTGGCCGGACTCGAGCGCCTGGGGCGCGCCAGCGCCGGCGCGCGCGCGGGCGTGCACGTGGTGCATGGCTCGACGGTGGCGCTCAACGCGCTGCTCACCGGCGCGGTCGCGCGCACGGCGCTGGTCACGAACGCCGGCTTCGCGGACCTGATCGAGATCGGCCGCCAGGACCGGCCCGAGCTCTACGCGCTGCACCCGGAGAAACCGCCGCCGCTCGTGCCGCGCGAACTGCGCTTCGAGATCGAGCAGCGCAGCTGGCCCGACCCGCACGATCCGCGCCGCTGCCTCGAGGTCCAGCGGCCCAGCGCCGAGCAGCTCGCGCGTCTGGTGCGCCGCCTGCGCGCCGCGCGTCCGGAGGCGATCGCAGTGCTGCTGCTGCACTCCTACGCCGACCCGCGCCCCGAAGAGCGGATCGCGCGAGCGCTCGCCGAACTCGGCGTTCCGGTGACTAGCTCCGCGGGCCTGGTGCGCGAGCACCGCGAGTACGAGCGTTTTTCGACCGCGGTCGTCAACGCGGCGCTGACGCCGGTCGTGAGCGGGTACCTCGAGCGGCTGCGCGGCGCGCTGGGCGACACGGCGCTCAGCCTGATGCGCTCCAGCGGCGGCCGCATCGGCGCCGAGCGCGCGGCGCGCGAACCGGTGCGCATCCTGCTCTCGGGACCGGCGGGCGGCGTGCTCGGCGCGGCGCGCGCGGCGCGCGAAGCGGGCTTCGCCTCCATGGTCGGCCTCGACATCGGCGGGACGAGCGCCGACGTGTCGTTCCAGCGCACGCGCGGCGCGCTTGCCGAGCCGGTGCGCACGAGCGTCGTCGCCGGCCACCCCATCGGCGTTCCGGCGCTCGACCTGCACACCATCGGCTGCGGCGGCGGCTCGCTGCTCCAGCGCGAGCGCGGCGGCGTGCTGCGCGTCGGCCCGCAGAGCGCGGGCGCGGACCCCGGGCCGGTGTGCTACGGCCGCGGCGAACAGCTCACGCTGACCGACGCGCACGTGCTGCTCGGCCGCGTCGCGCCCGGCGAATTCCTCGGCGGCCGCCTGCCGCTCGACCTCGACGCCGTCGAGCGCGCCTTCGAACGCTTGGCGAAGGGTCTGGGCGTGAAGCCGCGCGAGGCTGCGCTCGCCGCCGTCGACATCGCCAACGCCGCCATGCGCCGAGCGCTGGGCGTGATGACGCTGCAACGCGGCGAAGATCCGCGCGACACGCCCCTGGTCGCCTTCGGCGGCGCCGGCGGCCTGCACGCCGCGGACCTCGCCGCCCAACTCGAATCGCCCTGCGCGATCGTGCCCTTCGCGCCGGGAGTGCTCTCCGCGCTCGGAATGGCGAGCGCCCACGCCGTCGCGGAACGCTCGCAAAGCGTGCTGCGGCCCTTCGCGAGCGTGGGTGCGCGCGAACTCGCGGCGCTCCGCGCTAAGCTCGAACGCGCCGCGCGCGAAGAACTGCTCGACGAAGGCGTCGTTGCGGCGAGCATCGAGCTCGAGAGCTTTCTCGAGCTGCGCTACGAGGGCCAATCGTTCGAGTTGCGCCTGGCGGCGGCGCGCACGCAGGCCGCAACCGCGCGCGCCTTCCATCGCCGCCACGCGCAGCTCTACGGCTACGCACTCCCGCAAGCGCCGATCGAACTCGTCAACCTCGCGGTGCGCGCGCTCGCGCGCCGCGCCGCTCCGCGCGCGAGACTGGCCGCGGCGCACAGCGCGGAAGCCGAGCGCGCGCCGCGCCGCGTGTGGTTCCCGAGCGCGAGCGGCGCTCCGCGCTCGGTCCTGGCGCGTGTGCTGCGGCGCGAAGCGCTGGCGAGCGACGCACGCATCAGCGGGCCGGCCGTGATCGAAGAGTTCTCGGGGGTCACCTGCGTGCCGCCGGGTTGGAGCGCGCGCGTCGTGCGCGGCGGCCATCTCGTGCTGCGCCGCGCGTGAGTGCGCCGCGCGAGCTCAGGAAACCAAACCGCTCGAGCGCGCGACTTCCTTCGACTTCGCCGCCGTGACCTCGACCAGACGCGCGACCTCGTCGAGCGTCGCCTGCGGATGGCTCGAGTTGAGGTTGTTGATCGTGTCGTCGATCCCCTTCCACAGCTGGATCTGGTCCTGCGGGTTGTAGCCCTTGACGTTCGCCGCGACCGCCAGCTGCCCACGCACAGCGCCGGAGCGAAACGTCTGCAGCGCGCTCAACGTCACGCCCTTGCGAATGCGCGCGGCCTCGCGCCACAGCAGTTCGAGCCGGCCCTTGTAGGCCTCGCGCTCGCCCGCCATGGCCGACATCTCCTCGACCACGCGGTTGGCCACGAGCAGGTACTTGGTCGTGAACTCGCTCTTGAACTCGCTGTGCGAGCGCTTGGTGACCTTCTTGGCGTCCAGACGCTTCAGGTAGTCGGCGAGCTTGTTCTCGAGCGTCTTGGCGAGCTCCGCGTTGCGCTTGAAGTCGCGCGACATGCCGCGGCTCCAGCGCTCGAGCTCTTCGCCGAGGTTGATGCCGCTGACCGCGCCCTTGGGGATGCCGAAGCTCTCCTTGAAGCGCTGCCACTCCGCGTGCGAAGGAATGCTGAGGCTCATCGCGAGTTCTTCCTGCGGCCGCGACGGCCGCGCGGGCGTCCAGCGGATCAATCCAACTTGAAGGTGACTTGGTGCAGCACGCTGGTCGCGAGCGGCGCGTCGCCGCGACGGGCCGGCTCAAAGCGCCAGGCGCGCACGCCCTCCGCGGCGGCGCGATCCAGGCGCGTCGAACCGCTCGAGCGGACGACCTCGACATCGCGCACGGCGCCGAACTCATCCACGTGCAGCCGCAGCAGCGTCGCGCCCTGCTCGCGCAAGCGGAGCGACGCCGCCGGGTAGATCGGGTCGGGCGCGTGCACCAACACGGCGTGGGTCAATCCGTCGACATCCTCCGCAGCAGCGGGCGCCGCGGGCTCCTCGGCGGCGACCGGCGGACTGAGTTCGACGAGCGGCGGCGTTTCGCCCCCGCCCGAGCCGGCGAGTGCGCCCAGCGGAGCGCCGCTGGTGCGCGCGCCGGGTGAAAGCGGCGTGCTCATCCAGCGTGCGATCGCCCGCGTCGGCTCGCGCACCTCGTCGAACTGCGGGTCGAACCGCGACTCGTCGGCGGGCGTCGCTTCGAAGGGCACTTCGAGCGCCTGGGGCTCCTCGGGCTCGGCCCACTCGAGCTCCAGCGGCTGCTGCGCCGGGAGCGGGACGTCCGTCGGCGCGTCTTGGGGCGCAACGACCGCGATCGCCACCGAGCGCGGCAGCGCGGGGCCGCGCGTCGACGCCCACGTAACCCACACCAGCCCGCCCGCGGCGAGTAGGTGCGCCACGAGCGAAACCGAAGTCGCCGCCAGCCCGACGCCGCGCCGCCGGCGCTGCAAACGCAACGCGAGCAGCGGCGGCAGCGGGCGCTCGAGGCGGGGCGGCATCTGTCTCACTCTACACGGGGGCTCGCACGGCGCGAGCTCAGCGGCGGGTGCTCAAGCCCACCACCACCGCGAAGCCCGGCGAGTCGAAGCCCGAGCCGTGGATGCGGTAGTCGGTGTCGGTGAGGTTGTGCAGGCCGAAGTTCCAGCTCGTGCCGGCCTCCGGGGAGCCGATCGGTCCGCCGACATCGAGGTCCAGCCGCGCCCAGGCGTCGGTCCCGTTGGGGTCGACGCGCGGGTCGACCAGGTCGAAGGGCGAGAGTTGGTCCTGCTCGGTCGACCACCACAGCGACAGCTCGACCCAACCGAGTTGGACGCGCGAGTCCGGGCTCGGCGCCGCGCCAGAAGCCGCGCCCGGTTCGTAGCGCAGCCACAGGTTGCCGTGCAGCGGCGGGACGCGCGTCGCCGGCACGTCGTTCACGGTCTGACCGTTGAGCGGGTCGAGCGTCTCGTCGAACTCGCCGTCCGTCCATTCGACGTACGCGCCGGTGAGGAACGGCGAATCGCTCTCGCCGAGCCGGACTTGCCCGCGGGCCTCGACGCCGAAGTATTCGGCGTCGCCGACGTTGACGCGCTGGTAGATCTCGTCGCCCGAGCCGGGCACGCCGTTGGGGTCGGACTGCAGCACGCGGCTGATCGTGTCCGCGATCACGTTGTGGTACACGCCCAGCGAAGCTTGCCAGCCGTCGCGTCGCACTTCGAGCGCGAGCTCCTGGTAGAGCGACTCTTCGGGATCGAGGTCGGCGTTGGGCAACTCGGTGCCGCCCGCGAACGTCGCGGTGCGCGCGACGTCGGCGAGGTTCGGCGCGCGGAAGGCCTGCGCCAGCGTGCCGACCAGGCGTACGCCCGAGCCGAAGTCGTGGCCCACCGCGAGGCTGCCCGTGAGCGCGTCGAAGTCGCCGTCGCTCTCCGCACCGGTGGTGAAGTCGCGGAACTCGAAATCGAAGAACGAGTAGCGCAGACCGGCCGTGATCGAGGTGTTCTCGGTGGCGAAGATCTCGTCCTGCACGAACAGTCCGCTCGAGAGGAACTTGCTGTCCGGCGCAAACGAGCCGGCGGCGGCCGTCGAGGCGTTGGTGTTGATGTTGACGTTGCGGCGCAGCGAGTCGACGTCGTCGTAGTCGACGTCGAAGCCCCAGGTCAGCAGTTGGGACTCGCCCAGCGCCTTGCGCCAGTCGACGCCCAGTCCGAGCGTCAGCGTCTCGTCCGACTCGAGGCGCCGCGTGCTCGAGTTGAGCGAGCGCAGCGTGCGCTGCTCGAGGTACTTGCGCACCGAAACGCGCGCCTGCATCTGGTCCGAGAAGCCGCTGGAGCGGTCGGTGTAGGTGAGTTGGTAGCGCTCGCGGTCCTGCACGTTGAAGGTGTGCTCGGAGTCCGCGGGGTTGGTCTGGCCGAACCCCACGTTGAGTCGGTCCGTGCGCGGCACGTCGAAGTCGCGTGTGCGGCTGGCGGTGAAGCGCAGGCTGCGCGCGGCGCCGAGCGCCTGGTCCCAGGAGCCGAACCACGCCTGACCGTGGTAACCCGTGTTGGCGACGGTCCCGCTGGCGGCCTCGAGATCGTCCCAGTCCTGGAGCATCCCGATCGCGACCCAGCCGAAGTCTTCGGCGGCGCCGTTGGTTTCGAGCGCGCCGCGCCAGCCGTCGTTCGCGCTGTTGTAGCCCACGCTCGAACCTCCTCCGACGACCACCGCGGTTTCCCCGTCGGCGCGCGCGCCGAGCGGCGCACGGTTGCGCGTCCAGATCAGGATCGCGCCGCCCAAGGCGTCGGAGCCGTAGAGCACCGACGACGGCCCGCGGATCACCTCGACACGTTCGATCGTGGACGGGTCGACGCCGTTGAGCGATTGGTTGGGCCCGCCGCGCGTCGTCGAGTCGTTCAGGCGCACGCCGTCGATCACGATCAGCACCTGGTTGCCGATGACGCCGCGCAGGATCGGCGCGCCGCCGCCGAGGTTGGTCTCCTGCACGAACAGACCCGTCGTCTTGGCCAGCGCGCGCGGCAGCGAGCGCTCACCGGTTTCGGCAAGCTCCCGCGCGGTGATCACCTGCACCGACGCGGCGGTGGCGGTCGCCGGCTGCGTCGAGCGCGGCGCGAGCACCACGGTCTGTCCGACTTCGGCCTCGCCTTCCGCAGTTGCGGCCGGCGGGCGAGCGGGTTCTTGGGGCGTTTGGAGGGTGAGAGCGAGGGGGACGAGGAGCAGGCTCATGCTGGCGGGGATCTGGTCCCGAGGCAGGGGGCTTGGGTCGAGGGTACGGGCCTAGGCGACGATGGGGCGAGTCGCCGGGCGCGAGACAGAGGCGGGTGAACGTGTCTCGGTGGAAGAAAGTTCACGTGAGCCTGCTCGCGCACCGCGAGATTCTGCGCGGCCCGGCGCACGATCCCGGCCCCCCACCAAGCGGCGCGGCGTGCAGGTCGTGACGCGCAACTGCGCTCGAATCCGCTGCGCGGAGCACGGCGGGCGACCGAAGTCGCGCAGCGGACATGGGCCCGGCGTCACAAGCGCGAAACGGCGTGGCGTTTCCGGCGTCGCGCTCGATGCGCGGTCCCCTCTGGGCAGCCGCAGATCCTGCGTCCGCAGCAGCGCTACGCGTGTCGAGGAGCTCGGGCGGCTTTCGTGGCCACTGCGGCCCGCCCCAAGCGCCGCTGAGGCCCACCACCAGCGCGCCTGGAAGCTGCCTGCTGCGCGCCGCGCGATCCCCACCGCGAGTTCGACTGCGACCGCGCGCGCCTGCCGGTCGGATGCGCGCCTCGCGCGACCGAAACCAAGCTTCGGCAGGCAAAAAAATGGAGCGGGCGAAGGGATTTGAACCCTCGACATCCACCTTGGCAAGGTGGCGCTCTACCACTGAGCTACGCCCGCGTCCGACCCCGTGCAGGGCTGCACGAGGGAGCGGAAGGATAGCGTCGCACACGCCCTTGGCAAGAGGGTTGCGCCAAGCCCTCGCTAGCCGGGCCGGATCGGTCCGCTCACAGACCCAGATCGCGCAGGAACTGGACCGCCCCGAGGATCTCCGGGCGGCCGTGGCGCGAGTCGACCTCGAGGACCTTGCAGGCGGTCTTGGGCGTGTACTCGGCGACGAGCTTGAAGTCGACCTCGCCGGCGCCCGGGGGCATTTGGTGCAGGTCCTCGGCCGAGTCCTGGAGGTGGATGCCCACCATCCGACCCGCGTAGGCCTCGAGCCAGCGGCCCTGGCCCGGAAGCCCGCAGCGCTGGCGCATGTGGATGCGGCCGACGTCGTGCCAGTAGCACAGGCCGTGCTTCTCGAGGTCGTCGAGCACCCACCCCATGGCCTCGAAGCTGAGCAGGTCGTCGATGTGCAGCCCCGGCTCGAGCGCGACCTTCGTCGCCGGGAACTCGCTCATCAATTGGTGCAACGAGCGGCACAGGTGTTCGATCTGGCGTTGGCCTTTGCGCTGCACGCGCTGCACGAACTCGCGGATTTGTTCGGCCAGTTCTTCGCTCAGGCCGTCCTTGACCAACTTGACGTGCAACTGCTCGGCCTCGTGCCGCAGCTTGGGATCGGCCACCGAGCTTCCGCGCAGCACCACCACCGGCGCGCCCAGGCGCTGGGCGAGTTGGATGTGCCGGCGCACGGATCCCAGCGCCTGTTCACGCTCGTCGGCGCTCGAGCTCGCGAGCAGCTGGCAGGCGGCCTTCTCCGCTTGCGGCTTGAGGCAGCCGGAGACCACGGAGGTCACACGCACGCCGGTTTCGCGGCGTGTGTCTTCGAACCCGTTGAGCGTCGGCGGCGAATCGCTCAGGCCCAGCTCGATCTGCCGGAACCCCATCGCGACCGCCGCGAAAGCTTGGTCCTCGATGGAGCGCAGCCGCGTGCCGAAGCACAGGGTCGAGAGCGCGAAGTCGTTGGGTATGCCGGGTTGAGTCACGGCCGAACTCGAGGGAGAAGCGGGGAGTGCCGCGGGGCGGAGGGGTGGCCGGATCTCTTCGGTCCACGAAGCGGCTCCACGCGAGCCCACGGGCCTGCGCAGCGAGCGAGCGCGCCCGCGCCGAGCGCGACGCCGGAAGGACTTTCGATACCTGCCACGGTTCGAACCCTGTTGGGAAGAGCAGCACGCCGCCCGGGGCGCTCTCCCACGGGATACGGTTTCCCAAGATTCGGAGTCCGAATCAAGGCGCACCGGCGGGGCGCCTGTTTTTCCGCGCCCGATCGGAAGGCGTCAGAAGCGCACAGCCCCGGTCGCGCCCGCCAGATCGGCGTAGCGCGCCAGCAGCGGATCAACCTCTTCGGCCAAGTACTCGAGCACCTGCTGCGGGGCGCGTCCGACATAGCGCGCCGGCTCGAGCAAACTGTCGAGCCGCCCCGCGACGGCGGCGAAGGCCGGGTCGGCGGCGAGGCGTTCGCGAAGCGTGTTGGTCCCGCCTTCGACCTTGATCACCCGCGCCGCCTCGCGCGCGTGGACGCGCAACGCTTCGTGCACGCTCTGGCGGTCGCCGCCGGCCTTGACCGCCTCCATCATCAGATGTTCGCTCGCGAGGAACGGCAGTTCCTCGAGCAGGTTGCGGCGGATCACCGCGGGGTACACCACCAGGCCGGCCGCCACGTTGAGGTACAGCTGCAAGATCGCGTCGACGGACAGGAACAGCTCGCTGAGCGCGAGGCGGCGGTTGGCCGAGTCGTCGAGGGTGCGCTCCAGCCACTGGTTGGCGCTGGTGTGGGCGCAGTTGTCGAGCAGGCTGATCGCGAAGCGCGCCAGCGCGCAGATGCGCTCGGAGCGCATGGGATTGCGCTTCCACGGCATCGCGGAGGAGCCGATCTGCTTGTCCTCGAAGGGCTCCTCGAGTTCCTTGCGGTGCGCGAGGAGGCGCAGGTCGGTCGCGAACTTGTGGGCGGCTTGCGCGATCGCCGAGAGCGCCTGCGCGACGCGGAAATCCGCCAGGCGCGGATAGGTCTGGCCGGTGACGCCGAACACGCGCTCGAAGCCCATCGTGCGCGTCACGCGCAGATCGAGCTCGCGCACCTTCTCGTGGTCGCCGTCGAACAGCTCGAGGAAGCTCGCCTGCGTACCCGTCGCGCCCTTGATGCCGCGGAAGCGCAGCGACGCCGCGGCGTGGTCGAGTTCCTCCAGGCACATCACCAGGTCCTGGATCCACAAGCAGGCGCGTTTGCCCACGGTGGTGGCCTGCGCCGGCTGGAAGTGCGTGAAGCCCAGCGTGGGAAGTTCGCGGTGCTCGAGCGCGAACTTGCGCAGCTGCGCGATCGTGCTGACGAGTTGGCCGCGCAACAGGGCCATTCCGTCGCGCAACTGGATCAGCTCGGCGTTGTCGGTCACGTAGCAGCTGGTGGCGCCCAGATGCAGGATCGCGCGCGCGCCGGGGCAACGTTCGCCGTAGGCGTGCACGTGCGCCATCACGTCGTGCCGCAACTCGCGCTCGAAGCGTTCGGCCGCGGCGAAGTCGATGTCGTCGACCGCAGCTTCGAGCTCGGCCACCTGCTCGGCGCGGATGGGCAGACCCAGTTCGCGCTCGTGGCGCGCGAGCGCGACCCATAGCCGACGCCACAGCCCGAACTTCTTCGCGTCCGAGAAATTGCGCCGCATCGCCTCGCTGGCGTAGCGCGTCGAGAGCGGGCTCTTGTAGTTGTCGCGCTCTCCGAGGGGCGCGGGGCTGTTCGGCGCATTCATGGGCGCGCCACTACAACCAGCTGACGCCGGGGAAGCAAAGGGGCAGGAACGTCGCGACGCCGCCGGCGGTGAAGGATCCCGCAGCGGCGAGCCCCAGGCGCAGCGCCCAGCTGCGCGGCGAGGCCTGCGGCGACGCGAGGTGGGCGACCAACTCGAGCGCCAGGGCCGCACCCGCGAGGTCGGTCGCCAGGTCGAGCAGCGAGAAGTCGCGGGCGGTCGAGAGCCAGTGCTGGTGCAGTTCGTCGACGAGCCCGCCGAGCGCGACGACGGCGAGCAGCGCGAGGCGGTCGCGCCGCGTGAGCCGCGGCCATCCAGCGGCTCGCGGCGCGAGCAGCGCAAGCCATGCGGCCCACAGGCCGAACAGCGGCGCGTGCGCGGAGTTCGAGAGCACCGCCCAGCCCCAGTGCGACGGCTCGGAGCTGCCGGGGCGCGAGCTCGACCACCAGATCAGCCCGTACCACGCGAGCGCCAGCAGCCAGGCAGCCGAGCGCGGCGCGGCGACGAGCGCGCGCCCCAGCGAGCGGGCGACGAGGAACAGCATGCGGTGCGGCCAGTGCACGATGGGAGCCCCGCGGCGACGAGCGAGCGCCTGGCGTGTCGGATGGGTGCGCCCGCTCGAGTGCGCCGGGCGCGCTCAGCCGCCGCCCAGGCCGCTGCGTCGCGCGACCATTTCGATGCCCAGGCCGTCGGCGCTGCGCCGAACCTCCAGCGAGTCGACCATCTGGGCCATCAAGAAGAACCCGCGGCCGCGCTCGTCCTCGAGATCGGGCACACCGTCGGGCGGCGCGACGAGCGCGCGCACGACTTCCGGATCTCCGCCGCCTTGATCGGCGACGTGCACCTCCCACGAGGTGGCGCTGACGAACAATTGCATGTTCATCCGCGTCGATTCGCGCTGCTCCGATTCCTCGAGCGCCGCAGCGCCGCCGCCGTGGTCGACCGCGTTGCTGAGCAACTCGTCGGCCACGAGGGTGAGTTGGTCGAGTTCCGACTCGGGCAACCCTCCGGCGCGCGCGAACTGACGCAGGAGGTGGCGCGCCATGCGAGCGGCCGAGTGCGCCGCGGGCAGATCGAGCCGCAGTTCCTGCGGACCGACCTCGCCTTCGGCGTCGAACTCAGGGCGCGGGCCCAGCGGTTGGGTCACGGTGCAGGCTCCAGGTAGAAGGATAGATCGAGCGCCGGCGCGGAGTGGGTCAGCGCGCCGATCGAGATCCGATCGACTCCGCTCTCGGCGACGCGGGCGATGTTCTCCAGCGTGATTCCGCCCGACGCTTCGAGCTCCAAGCCGTTTCCCAGGCCGGCGGCGAACTCGCGCAAGCGCGGCGCGACGGCGGCCATGCGCTCGGGCGAGAGATTGTCGAGCAGGACGACATCGGCCCCGCCCTCGACGGCGGCCAGCGCTTCGGCCTCGTCACGCGCCTCGGCGGTGATGCGCACCCCGGGGCCGAGCGCGACGCGCAATTCGCGCACGCACTCGGCGAGGCCACGTCCCGCGAGGTCGAGATGGTTGTTCTTGATCATCGCCTCGTCGTAGAGGCCGAAGCGGTGGTTCTCGCCGCCGCCGCAGCGCACGGCGTACTTCTCGAGCACCCGTAGGTTCGGCGTCGTCTTGCGCGTATCGAGAATGCGCGCCCGCCCTGCGCACGCCTCGACGTAACGCGCCGTGACGCTGGCGACTCCGGACATGCGCTGGATCAAGTTCAAGGCGGTGCGCTCCGCGCCCAGCAGGGCCCGCGCGCGCCCTTCGAAGCGCGCCAAGACCGCCCCGGGCGCGATCGGATCGCCGTCGCGCGCGAGCAACTCGCGACGCGCCTGCGGATCGCACAGCTCGACGACACGCGCGAACACGTCGAGCCCCGCGAGCCGACCGTGGCCCTTGCAGACCAGCCGAGCGCGGGCGCGGGCCCCCGCGGGCACCACGTTGTCCGAGGTGATGTCACCGGCCCCGAGTCGCCCCGGGCCGAGCCGGTCTTCCTCGAGGGCGGCCACCACCACGGAGTCGATGTCCTCGCGGCTGAGCGGCTGGGGCAGCCCGATGCGCGGCGCGGGCAGTGCGCCGGCGCGAACGAAGTGACGGTTCATTCCGGGCGAGGTGCGGTTCGCGGGTGGGTCGTCCGCGCTCTGCGTGCAACTCCGGGCGGGCAGCGACGACCGAACGAAGTCGGCCAGCCGCATCCGAACGAAGGCGCACCACCAGAAGGCGCGTCGAGCGGGCGTAACGGTAATCGGGATTGTAGCTGGAGCAGGGAGCGCGATGGAGTTGCGGCTCCGCGCCGACCTGTCGACGTCGGCCGGCGGGCGTCAGCCGGTCCGCGTGGGCCGGTCCGCGTGGGCGGGTGCGCGTGGGCGGGTGCGCGTGGGCCGGTCCGCGTGGGCCGGTCCGCGTGGGCCGGTCCGCGTGGGCGGGTGCGCGTCGGTTCGTCCGAAGGAAGCACGCGGGGCAGCCCCCAGCGCAACGCCCTGGGCGAGCTCGAGCGGCGGCGTCGCGGCTGGACCCGAACGGGCGGTTCAGGGCCGCTGAGGAGCGGCCGCGGACCCGCGCGGCGGCGGAGAGGCGCCCGAAGTCGAGGCCGCGCGCCCGGACGTGGACTGCGAGCTGCGCGGCGGCCCGCCCCCCACCGCGATCCGCGCTGGAGCCGGTGGACCGGCCGCGCTCCCGGCCTCGCGCGGCGCGCTCGGCGGAGTGAGCGGCGGAGTGAGCGGCGAAGTGAGCGGCGGAGTGAGCGGCGGAGTGAGCGGCGGCGGGCTGATCCGGACCGGCGCCGGCGCCGCGGCGCCCGGCGCGCCAGGGGAGGACGCGCGCGCGGTCGACACGCGCGAGGTCCGTTGCGGCGCCGCGGCATCGCCCCGCGACTCCGTCACCGCGTTGCGCGGCATCGGGCGCGCGACAAACGGGGCCTCGGAAGCCGCCGCGTCGCGCGACCGTGACTCGGACGACGTGCCCTGCGCACGCGGGGCAACCCAGGCGTCGAGACCGGCTTCACGCAGCCACGCCGCGACGCGGCCTGCTGTGATCGGTCCTATCCCGGGCTGCGCATCGAGATCGCCGAACACGGCGCGAGCGCCGGACTGCCAGCGCGCGCGAGCGAGCGCGAGCGCGCGCTGGTCGCCGATTCCGGGCAGTCGACGGAGTTCGCGTGGTCCAGCGCTCGCGACGTCGAGCAGCGGCGCAGCCACGGAAGTCCCGGGGAGCGCCGAGGAAGCTCGACGCACCGCCGAGGCGGCTTCACGCCGCGTCTGGAGCAGCGCACGCTGTCCGTCGGCCCAAGCCAGGCCGCCGGCGAGCGTCACCACGCCGAGGAACCACAACGGTGCGCGCTCGTGCCGGCCCGGCTCGACTTGCGCCCTTCGCGGCGCGGCTCGCGCCTCGCGCTCGAACAGCGGCGCATCTTCCTGCGTTGCGACGCGGACGCGCGCGCCGGGCTCGCCGCTTTCACCCTCCTCGGGGACCGAGCCGCCTTTTCCAGCGGCCGTCGTCGCGCGGAGTTCCGCCGCCGACGGTCGCGCTCCCGGTCCTGCTGCGCGTTCAGCGCGCAGCTCAGTTCCGGATTCGACTTCCCGTTGCGTTCCGCGCCGGCGCGCGCGTGTCCCCACGGCCGCGACCGCGGCCGGCGCGGCCGCGCCGACACGAGCCGTTCGCCACTCAGCCGCGGGTCGCGCTGCGCGGTCATCCCCTTGGGTCTGCATGCCAACTAGAGACGCGCAGCGAACGCCGAGGTGGCGCGCTATCGACGAAAAAAACGCGAGCCGCGCAGCCCTTCGATCCGGCCAACGCACGCAGGCCGAACGCGTGTCGGCGCAGCCGCGCCGACTGCCCGCTCAGGCGAGTTCGCGGAACGCCGCGAGTTCTTCGCGCGTGAGCAACGGCTCGCCCAGCGCTAGAGCCGCGGCGCCGCCCTCCGCGCCGGTCCAGCAGCCCAAGTCCAGGTAGCGCTCGACACTCGCGGCGAGGAAACGTTCGACATCCGCCGCCGTTTCGAGCGTGAACACTTCATCGCTCGGACCGACCTGCGCGCCGCACGCGTCCCCCTGTTGGTCCAAGCGCGCGAGCTCGTGACCGTGCACCTGCACCAGCGTCGCGCCGTTGGCCCGCTCCACATTCACTGCACTGTCCAGGCGTCGCAGACGCTCAACGATTCCGTCGATCTTGCTCACGTGTATGCCTTCACTGCCAGCCCGACGTTGCGCGTTCGGCTGCCACTGCGAACCCGCGCGCTCGAGCCGAGGACGCGGCGACACGGCCTGCAAACTCACCTCGCTGCGGGCGCGCGTCTCCAAACTCAGCAGCCTGTATCCCGCCACGCGTGCGGCGGCTACCAATTCGAGCCGGCGCGCGAAGGCGCGCGCTGCGAACTCGACGATCAACACCGCTTGCGGCGCGGGACTCGACGCGCTCAGCGGAGGCAGACGCAACGTGCGCCGCACCTCGCCTTCGTGCTCCTCGAGTTCGGCCAAGGCGTCCAGCGAGCGCCAGATCAGCGCACCGCGGCCGCGCACCTGAACCGCGACGGCGCACAAAGCACCATCGGATAGCACGGCGAGCCACGTCCAACGCAGGCCGGAGCCGAGCTGAACGTCGCGTTCGACGATGCGCGCGCCGACGAAAACGGCCAGGAACGCCGTTTCCGCCGCGCGAAGTAGTGCTGCTTCGCGTTCCAAGGCAGGGCCACCCCTCTGGCCCCGATGGCTGCATTGTGCTCCCGAGCCGCCAAAGGCACCAGAGGCCACGCCCAGCGCAGCGCGCCGTTTCGGAGCTCGACGGCTTCAGCCCGGCCGCTGCCCGCGCGTCGCCGAACTCTGCCGTAGCGCCCAGGCCAGCGCCAAGGCCAGCGCATCCGTGGCGTCCAAGGGCTCCGGCGCCACCTCCAGCGCGAGCACGCGCTGCACCATGGCGGCCACCTGGGTCTTGTGCGCGCCGCCCGCCCCGACCAGCGCCTTCTTCGCGCTCGCCGGCGGCAACTGCTCCGCGCGCGCGCCGGCGGCGACCGCGCAGGCCAGCACCACACCGCGCCCCTCGCCGATGCGCAGCGCGCTCTGCACGTTGCGGTGCGCGAAGGCCTCCTCGACGACGACCACTCCGGGGCGCAACTCGGCGAGCAAGGCGTCGAGTTCGCGCCGGATGAACCCCAGGCGCTCGGCGATCGGCGCCTTGGCCGGCGGACGGATCACTCCCGCACCCAGAAACAGCGGGCCGCGCGCGCCCAGGGCGATGGCGCCAAAGCCGACGACGCGCGTGCCCGGGTCGATGCCGAGCACGATGGCGTGGCGGTGTTCCTCGGGTACGAGCGGCATGCGGTCGGCGAGCGGAGACCCTACGCTCTTGGCCGCGCCAGGCAACTGAGCGCGCTCCGAGCACCACGCATGCCCGCCGCCCCCACCGTCACCGCCGCCTGCGTGATTGTCGCCGCCGGCGAGTCGACGCGCATGGGCGGAGTCGCGGCGAACGGGGTGCGCAAGCCGCTGTTGCAACTCGACGGACGCACGCTCCTCGAGCACACCTGCGCAGCGTTCGACGCCGCGCCGAGCGTGCGCGCGCTGGTGATCGTCACGCACCGCGACGATCTCGCCGCGGTCGAGCAGCTTGCGCGCGGCCGCGCGGCCTTCGCCAAGCTCGTGCGCGTGGTTCCCGGCGGCGCGCAGCGCACCGATTCGGTGCGCGCGGGCGTTCAAGCGCTCGCCGCAGAGTTCGACGTGCTGCTCGTGCACGACGCCGCGCGTCCGTTGATCGAGCCGGCCACGATCGAGCGCGCGGTCGAGGTGGCCGCGCGCGAGGGCGGCGCGTTGGTCGCCGTGCCGATCAGCGACACGCTCAAGAGCTCGCGCGACGGCCAACGCGCCGAGGCGACGCTCGACCGCAGCTTGGTGTGGGCCGCGCAGACTCCGCAGGCGTTCCGCGCGCCGCTGCTGCGCGAGTTGCTCGAGCGCGCCGCGCGCGAGAACTTCGCGCCCACCGACGATGCTGCCTTGTACGAGCGCTACATCGGCGCGATCGCGCTGGTGCGCGGCGAACGCAGCAACTTGAAGATCACGTTGCCCGAGGACCTCGCCGTGGCGCAAGCGCTGCTGCGGTCGCGGGCGCAGGCACGCGCCGAACACACGGCGCAGCGAGGAACGCCGTGAAGCAGCGCGTGGGACTGGGATTCGATGTGCACCGCCTCGAGGCCGGCCGGCGCTGCGTACTCGGCGGGATCGAGTTGCCGCACCCGACGGGGCCGCTCGGGCACTCCGACGGCGACGCCGTGCTGCACGCCATCGCGGACGCGCTGCTCGGCGCCGCAGGCCTCGACGATTTGGGCACGCTCTTCTCCGACCGCGACGCACGTTGGAAGGACGCCGACAGCGCGCAGCTCCTGCGCGAATGTCTCGCGCGCGTTCACGCCGCCGGTTGGCGCGTCGGCAATCTCGACGTCGTGATCGCAACCGAGGGGCCGCGCATCGCGCCGCACCGCGCGGCGATGCGCGCGCGGATCGCGCAGCTGCTCGACGTCGCCGCGGATGCGGTCAACGTGAAGGGCAAGACGCTCGAGGGCCTCGGCGCCCTCGCCCACGGCGCCGGCGTGGCCGTGCAAGCGGTGGTGTTGATCGAGCGCGTGTGACGGTGCGCCGATCGTACGGTGCCAGAGCAATCTGTCTCACGCGTCCGGTGCGCCTCGCGCACCGGACGCGTGAGACAGATTGCTCTGGCACCGTACGATCGGCCCGTCAGACGCCGGCAGACGCGCTCGCGGCGCCGAACTGCGCCGCATGCAGCCGCGCGTACGCCCCGCCGCGCGCGAGCAATTCGGCGTGCGAGCCGATCTCGACCAGCCGCCCCAGTTCGAACACCGCGATGCGGTCGGCGTTGCGTACGGTCGAGAGCCGGTGCGCGATCACGATCACGGTGCGGCCGACCATCAACTCGTCGAGCGCGCGCTGCACCTCGAGCTCCGACTCGCTGTCGAGCGCGCTGGTCGCTTCGTCGAGCAGCAGCAGTCCCGCGCCCTTGAGCACGGCGCGCGCGATGGTGATGCGTTGGCGCTGGCCGCCCGAGAGGCGCGAGCCCTGGTCGCCGACGCGCGTGTCGTAGCCCTCGGGCAACGACACGATGAAGTCGTGGATGTGCGCGGCGCGCGCAGCGGCCTCGACCTCGGCCTGCGTCGCGCCGGGTTTGCCATACAGGATGTTCTCGCGCACCGTCGCGTGGAACAGAAACGGCGACTGGCCGACCATCGCGTACAGCGCGGTCCAGTCGTCGAGCTTGAGCTCGCGCAGATCGCGTCCGTCGGCGGTGATGCGCCCCTCGCTCACGTCGACGAAGCGCGCGATCAAATCGATCAACGTGGTCTTGCCCGCGCCCGATGCGCCGACCAGCGCGAGCGTTTCGCCGGGGCGGACTTCGAGATCGAGCGCTTCGATGGCGGCGCGCTCCGCGCCCGGGTAGCGGAAGGTGACGCGCTCGAACACCAGGCCGCGGCCCAGGGAGCGAATCGGCTGCGCGGCGGGGTGCTCGACGATGTCCGCGCGCTCGACGAGCAGCGCCTGAAGGCGATCAGCGGCGCCGGATGCTTCCTGCACGTGGCTCACCGCGTTGGTGATCTTGCGCACGTGCTGGTAGACCAAACCCACGCCGGCGAAGAAGCCGCCCATCTCGCCGGCCGACTTGAACACGCCCAGCTCGAGCGTGGCCCAACCGGCGATCACGAGCACGACCGCGAAACCCAACTGCGAAACGATGGTCGTCGCAGCTTCGATCGAAGCGAGCGCGCGCGCCGCGCGCATCGCGGAGTCGAGGAACTGCTCGTTCACGGCGCGGTAGCGCTCGAGCTCGCGCTCCTCCGCGCGGAAGGCCTTCACCGTGCGGATGCCGGTGAAGATCTGCGTGAGCACCTCCACCGAGGCGCCCAGGCTCGCGAGGCTTTTCGTGGTGCGCCGGCGCAGGCGCTTGCCGAGCGTGGCGATCGGGATCGCGATCACGGGCAAGGCGACGAGCAGCGCCAAGGTCGGCAGCGGCGCCATCATGCCGGCGACGACGAGCGAGCCGACGAGTTGCATCGGTTGCTGCACGAGATCGCGCAGCACGGTCTGCAGGCTGTTGAGCGTCTGCGTGACGTCGGAGCTCAGGCGCGAGAGCACGTCGCCGAACTGGCGGCTGCCGTGGAAGCGCATGGAGAGCCGCACGAGGTGCCCGGCGAGCCGCTGGCGCAGTTCGACAACCATGCGCAGCGTCACGCGGCGTGAGACCAGGGTGAGCGCGTACTGGGCGACCGCGTTGAGCGCCGCCATCACGCCGATCACGCCCGCGATGGTCCACAGCGCAGCGAGCTTGCGCTCCGGACTGCCTTCCTCGGTCGCGCCGTAGAGGCGTTCGCTGACCACCCCCAAGGCGCTTTCGAACGCCGCGCGGAAGGCGAGCAGCACCGCGTTGCCGGACTCGACGTCGCCCTGCGGGAAGAGCACGCGGTTGAAGAGCGGATCGATCAGCGCGAGCGGCGCCTTCTCCGCGATGGCCACCAGCGCCGAGAGCGTGACCACCAGCGCGATCTTGCCCAGCTGCGGGCGCACCTCGGGGCGCACGAGGCGGTGCAGGCTCGCGAAACTCGACCACTTGCTCATGAGCGCTGGGATCGTAGGAGCGCGCGGCGCGGATTGCGAAACGGATCGCGGCGGACCCGAGCCTGTCGAGGCTCGGGTCCGCCGCGGGGATGGCGATTCGCTGCGCGCGAAGAGCGCAGGACGGCGAACTCAGACGTCGCTGAAGCTGCCGCCCGGCTTGACGCCGCGCACGGCCTGGGCCGCCACGCCGTCGGCGAGCAGCGCCTGAACGCGCTGGTCGATGGCGCGCGTCAGGTAGTCCTGTTCGACGATCTGGCGGTGGATCGGCTCATTGAGATCCAGCGGCCGGTTCGGCGGCGACTTCGCCGTCACGCGCGAGATGTAGTAGCCCTTCGGCCCGCGGAACGGCCCGGCGATCGTGCCCAGCTTCTGGTTGAAGAAGATCTCGTCGCTGGCGCACGGCCCGTAGAGGAACGTGCGGTACTCGCTCTCGCCGAGGTAGCTGCCGATCTGGTTGCGGGTCAGCGCCTGATCGCCGAAGGTGCCCTTGAAGTAGAAGTTCTGGACGGGCTTGTTGCCGGTCTCCGGCATCGGCGGGTCCCACCACTCGCTGTGCAGCTCGAGCGTGGCCTTCCAGTCCGCACCGTCGTCCAGGGCCTTCTTCAGCTCGAACGCGCGCGCGCGCGCCGTCTTCCAACCGTCGGGCTTCCACTGGAACTTGTCGAAGTCGAAGGCCGACACGAACAGCACGTGCAAGTTGAGCTTGGCCGCGCCGCGCACTTGGTTGGCGGTCGGCAGCACGCTCGAGATGACCTCGTTCTGCTTGAGCTCGTCGGCCAGCGCGCGCTTGTAGCACTCCATCACGCGCATGTAGTGGCCGAAGGACCACAGCGAGGGGAAGCCCAGCACCTGGCTCGAGAGCATCTCGTGCTGGGTGAGGTACTCCATGTAGCTCATGACCATGTTGTTGCGCGCGGTGGTCGGCCACCATTCGCGGAACTCGGCCGGCGTCATGGTGAACTTGCGCGGCGCGCGGCCTTCCTTCGCGGCCGCCTCGGCCTCCGCGCGCTCACGCTGCGCGAGGTCGTGGTCGAGCAGCGCGATGTTCGCGAGGAAGCGCTTGGCGTCCTCGATCTGGTCCGGCGTCACGAACGGCGCGATGCGCGAATAAACGGCGTCGGTGAGCACCGGAACGTTGTCGACGACCATCAGCGTCTTCGAAGCGCGCTCGCGGCGCAGTTGTTCGCGCGCCGCGGCGTCGCTGGGCGAATCGGGGCCGGCCGCGGGGAGCACGCCGTAGATTGCGTCCTCGTCGTGGTGCGCAATGGCCCAGGTGTTCAGCGCCTGGAGGATCGTCGAACGCGTCGCTTCGACGGCGATCGGATCGTCCTCGGGGATGTCGCCGCGACCGATCTCGCGCAGCTTGGCCAGCGCAGCCGCGGCGGCCGGTTGCGAGACGGCCTCGATCACCAGCGGGCTGTCGCGGTCGTTGAGGACTTCGACCTGCGCGGCGAGCTCCGCGAAGCCGTTCTCGCGCAACCACTCCTTGTTCTGTTCCAGCAGGCGCTTGAGGCGCGTGCAGTAGCTGATCTTCTCGTCCTCGATCCACTGCTCGCCCAGGCCTTCGACGATCACGGCCTTGGTGATCTCGGGCCACTCCGCGGGATTCTCGGGACGGAAGACCTTGTCGAAGGTCATCTCCTGGCGGAGCTGCTCGCGGTAGAGCTCGACCGACAGGTTGGCGCGCGCGACCTCGGTGCGGAAATCCAGCGTCGGATAGCGCAGCAGGAAGTCTTCCTTCTTGAGCTGCAGCTTGCGGTCGAGTTCGGCGTCGGTGACCTGGAAGCGCGCCAGTTCTTCGGCGCTGGCGCCCTGCTGGCGGCGGCGCTCGAGCTCGAGGTCGATCATGACCTGGAACTTGAACTTGCTCGTCTCCTGCCAGCCGACCGAGTGGCACAGGAAGCGCTTGATCTCGTCGTCGCTGATCCGCCGGCCGTGCACGATCACCGGCTCGCCGAACTGCGACGACGCTTGGTTGGTGCTCAGGCTGGCGGCCTGCCCGGAAGCGAGCGAGGCCGTGGTGGCGGCGCAGGCGGCGCCGGCGCCGGACGAGACCGCGAGCGCGGCGAGGACGAAGGAAAGGCCGGAAAGACGTTTCATGGACAGTGGCGAGGGTCGGGGGAGAGGTCCGTGGTTCGCTTGCCGACGGCAGGCGAGCGGCGCTGCGCGCGTTGGCGTGCCGCTACGAGCGAGGGCCAAAGAAGTTAACGCGAGATCACAGGCTTGTCGCCCGAGAGCCGCCTGGCCCCGGCGTCCTCCCGGGCCCCGGCGCAGATGGAAGCCGGCCTCGAACGTGCCTCGTGCGGCCAACGCGTCCTATCCTCTTGGGGCGTCGCGGCCGAGGCCGCTCCGCACTCGCTTCTCGCCGCGCCCGCGGCCGCTTCATGCAAAACCACTACGCCCCGCGCACGATCGCCTTCCAGAGCGAGCTGTTCCACCCGCTGGTCGACGCGGACCCGCAGCGTCTGCAGCGGCTCCACAACGAGCAGTTCCAGGGCGGCTCTCCGCTGTACACCGACTTCGCGCTGCTCCAGAACGGCGCGCTGCTCTCCAACCCCGCGGCGCGCCCCGGAGCCGTCTCCTCCGTCTCGTTCACCCACGATCGCATGGTGCTGCGCGAAGAACTTTCGCACCTGACGGTCGACGAATTCGCGCAGCGCGTGCGGGCCATGGCCGAGGCGGCGAGCGCGGCGCTCGGCGTGCAGGTCTTCACCGCGCACCAGGTGACCGTGCGCACGCTGGTCAACACACGCAACTTCCGCGACTCGCGCGACTACCTCAAGGCAGGCATGTTCGGTTTCCACGGAGAAGAAGGCGAGTTCGCGCGCGAGCCGCAGCTCTACGGGCTGCGCCTGGTGTTCCCGCCGAGCGAACGCGAGCCCAACGCGCACGCGCTGCGCGTCGAGTCGTTCCACGGCGACCCGCGCTCGCTGTTCCTCGAGGACCAGGCGACCTTCTCGCCGCTGCTGGTGGCGCGTGGGCTCGAGAGCCTCGAGCAGCACGTCCATGAGACCTACAACTTCCTGGTCGAGCGCGCACTGGCGTTCGTCGGTCGCTTCGATGTCCGCGCGGAAGCCTGAAAACGCCGCGCTCGCGCTGCTCGTCGCCGCGTTCGCGGGGCTCGGCTGCGACCGCGGTCCCGGCGCCGCGCCGCAGCCGTCGGCGAGCACACCTCAGTGGCCCGCGGGCGTCGTCATGGCCGTGGGTTCGCGCGCGATCAGCGCCGAGGAAGTCGACCTCGCCTCGGTGTGGATCCAGAGCATCGAACCGGGCGCGAGCCCGGCGCACCTGCGCCGGCTCACCTTGACCAACGTGATCCTGCCGCGCGCGATCGCGCACGAGATCGATCCCGCCGGACGTGAGCGCGCGCTCGCGCAAGCGCGCGAACGCCTGACGGAATTGCGCTCCGGCAGGTTCGCCGGACCGCTGGGGCCGAGCGGAGCGCTGGGCGAATACCTCGAAGGTCCGTGGACGAAGCTCGGCCTGCCCGGTTGGGGCACGCTGCTGGAGGCGCCGGACGGCGAGTGGAGCGAGCCGATCGAGGACGCCGGGAGCTGGGTGCTCATGCGGCGCCTGTGGCGTCGCGAAGGCGCGACGCCCGCCGCGACAGTGCTGGCCGTGGACGTGCTGCGTTTCGATTGGCTCGACGCGGCGACGCGCCGTGCGAGCATCGACAGCGCCATGGATCGACTCCCCCTGACGATCGTCGACCCCGCCTGGCGCGAGGTCGTGCCCGAACTCATCCAACACCGCATGAAGGCGCGCCGATGACCATCGCCACACGCTCGCTCGCACTGTTCGTTTCGTTGGCGCTCCTCGGGCCCGCCCCAGCGCGAGCCGCGCAGGCGCCGGCGCCGACGCAGGACGCCGCCAAGCCCGAACGCGCGAGCGAGTGGCCCAAGCTCGACGCCTCCGTGACGTCCACCGTGAAGAAGGACGTCGAGCGGCTGCGCAA
Source organism: Planctomycetota bacterium (assembly GCA_016795325.1). GTDB lineage: Bacteria > Planctomycetota > UBA1135 > UBA1135 > WYBT01. Next base: position 257,039 of record JAEUHY010000053.1, on the reverse strand, counting down.
GGCGCACACCCCGGAGATGGAAGAACAGGCGGAAGCGGCGCTGTTCGCGGTCGGCGCCGGCGCCGCGCCGGAGTTGCTGCGCGCGATGGGCGCCGAGAAGGACACCGCTGCGCGCCTGCGCGTCGAAGCCTTGCTCGACCGCGTGACGGGCGCGGCGCACACACGCCTCCTGGGAGTCGAGTTCGCGAACAAGTCGCCGCACGTGCGCACCTGGGCGCTCAAACGTTGCGCGCAATTCCCCGACGACGGCCTGCGCGCGCTGGCCGAGCAGGCGCTGACTCGCGCGAGCGCTGCGCTGGCGAAGAAGCCCGAGGACGCCGACCTGATCGAGGAGCGCTACGCCGCTGCGCTGTGCCTGACCGCGGCGGGCGGACTCGGCGGACTCGAGGCGCTGACGAGCGTCGCACTCGACCAGTGGGGCCGGCGCGGCGGCGAACTGCGCGCGGCGCTCAACGGAGTGCGCGGCGACGAAGCGACCGACAAGTTGCTGCCGCTGCTGGCGAGCGCCGAGCGCAAACAACTGGTTGCCGGGCTCAATCTGCTCGCGGGCTGCGGATCGAAGAAGGCCTTGAACACGGTCCGGCCGCACCTGGACTCGAACGACAACTCCGTGCGCGTCGCGGCGATCAACGCCATGCGCGGGATCGTCGATGGCGCGCCGCCGCTCGACAAACTGTCCGCCTTCGACGCGATCGAGCTGGCCAAAGAATGGAAGAACCGCGGCGGCTGAGACGCGCGGAACGAACACCGAGACATGAAGCTGCTCAACACGATCTGGCTGGCGGCGCTCGCGGGCGCTGCGTTGCTCCTCGCCGCGCCGCTGCTCGCCGCGCAGGACAAGGCGAACGACCCCAAGAGCTGTCCGTACTGCAAGGGCGATCCGGAGCTGATGAAGAAGGCCGGCATCGTGAACCATGGCGGCTTCGAGTTCGGCAAGGAGGACTCGACCGAGAAGGTCGACCGCTTGCTCGCGACATGCGACATCCGCTGGATCGAAACGGCGCACTTCGAGCTCGGCTTCGCGCTCGCGCCGCACAAGGTCAAGCCGGAGGAGAAGGAGAAGCTGCGCGCGGAACTCACGCGTCTGGCGGAGGTCCTGCCGGGCGTCGACCCCAAGACGAAGGTCATCGACGTGTGGCTGCGCACGCACCTGTACGCGCAGCGCTGCGAGGACACGTGGAAGCGTTGGCTCGAGATCTTCCAGGTCAAGGAGTCCGATTTTCCGCCCAAGAACAACGTCTGGGACCGCAAGAGCAAATTCATGGGCATCGGGCCGTACCTGGGCCAGAACTCCAAGTACGAGGTGCTGATCGTCCCCAGCGAAGCGACGCTGCAGCAGTTCCTGCAGGCGCAATGGGGTTTGCTGGTGAAGAAGACGCAGCGCTGGAATCTGCCGTCGAAGGACACGCTGTCGGTGGCGATCGGCGCCGGCCAGGAGAACCTGCGCGAGGACGAGGGGATGCACGGGCACCTCGCCTTCAACCTCGCGATCAACCTGCTCGACGGCTTCAAGCACTACAGCTACGACACGCCGATCTGGCTCCGCGAGGGGCTGGCGCACGTCATGGAGCGCGAGATCTCGCCCAAGTACAACAGCTTCGATTCAGCGGAGGGCGGCACGGCCGAGATGACGCGCAAGTCCAAGTGGGAGCCCGAAGTGCGCAAGCTCGCGAGCGCGGGCAAGCTGCCGCGCCTCGCCGAGGTGCTGAGCATGAAGGAGTACTCGGACCTCACCCTGCCGCGGCACTACGCGGTCTGGTCGATGACGGACTTCCTGATCAAGACCAAGCCGGCGGAGTACGCGCGCTTCAACGACGCGCTGCACGGCATCGTCGACGCCGAGGGGTTCGCCGACAGTTCGAACCTGCTCGACATCCACCGCGAGAAGTTCCGGGAGATGTTCGGCTGGAGCTACGCCGACTTCGACCGGGTCTGGGTGGAGTGGGTCCTGGCCAACTACGCCGCGCAGTGAGTCGGGCGCGATCGGACCGTACCGGCCGCTCCGGTCGCAGCAGCGCCGGCTGCGGGCCGCTCGTTAAAGCGTCGGAGAAGCTGCGCTTCGGCCAGTTCCGCCCACGCGGCGGCCGATAACGGCGACCGGCCTTTTCCGCGTGCGGTACTCTTCCGTACAGGGAAGATTTCGGGCAACCTAGGGATTCTGGGCCGCGCACTCCGCGCCCCGCCGACCCCTGCGTCGCCCGCCCCGCCTCTTCGACTCCCCCACCATGATCCAGCGCCGCCGCAAGGTCGTCCTGTTCCTCCCGCATCGGGCCGACCCGACGCGCGGCGAGGTGTTCAGCGCCGACTTGCTGCCCCTCGAGTTGCTGCAGATCGCCATCGGGCCGGTGCAGAACGGCTTCGACGTCGTGCTCATCGACGCGATGATCGAGCCCAAGTACCTCGACAAGGTGCTCGAGGCCTGCGACGGCGCGTTGTGCTTTGCGAGTTCCTGCATCCTGGGCTACCAGGTGTACGACGGCTACGTCGTCGCCAAAGCGGTGCGCGAGAAGTACCCCAAGCTCCCGATCATCTGGGGCGGCTGGTTCCCCAGCGTCATCCCGGAGATGTACTTCGAGCACGGGATCGCCGACGCGGTCGGCATCGGCCAGGGCGAGCTGACCTTCGACGAGGTGGTGCGCGCGCTGGACGCGGGCGAGCCGCTCGACAAGGTGCCGGGCCTCGCGCTGTGGCGCGACGGACGCATGGTCTACACCGACCACCGCGAGGTCGTCGGCTTCGACAAGTTCGGGCCGGTGCCCTGGCACCTGCTCGAGTACGAGCGCTACGCCGAGCTGCAGACCAAGCCCACGCGCATGAAGGTGCGCCACCGCTTCCCGCTGCCGGGCAAGTGGACGCCGGACAATCCGCCGCGCGCCTTCAGCCACTTCTCGAGCTACGGCTGCCCGGAGCCGTGCACGTTCTGCTGCTCGCCGCTGATCACGGGCAAGCGCTACAAGGCGATCCCCGGCGAGAAGCTCGCCGAAGAGATCGCGGAGCTGCAGCAGCGCTTCAAGTTCGACGTGCTGCGCTTCCAGGACGCGAACTGGGGCGTCGCCGAGAAACGCACCAAGGCCTTCTGCGACAAGCTGGTCGAGCTCAAGGTGCCGATCCACTGGAACGGCACGATCGAGATCGAAACCATCGCGCGCTACAAGCAGGAGACGCTCGACTCGCTCGAGGCTTCGAAGTGCCATCTGCTGTGGCTCGGCGCCGAAACCGGCACGGCCGAGATGCAGACGCGCATCAAGAAGGAAATCAAGCTCGACAACATCCCCAAGTCGATCGGCGAGCTCTACAAGCGCAACATCACGCCGGGCACCTTCTGGATCATCGGTTATCCCGGCGAGAGCGACGAGTCGATGCGCGACACGCTGCGCATGGCGGCCAAGATCAAGTACCTGTTCCCCACCGCGGGCTCGGAGGTTTATCCGTTCCGCCCGATCCCCGGCACCGAGGACTACCAGGCCGCGATCAAGCTCGGCTACGTCCCGCCCAAGGACTTCTACGAGTGGGGCAAGTGCTTCGAATACAAGTACAACGCCCACAACACGCCGCTGCCCGAGGACGTGCGTGAAACGTGGCGGCTCTACAACAACACGAGCGCGATCTACGACCGCAAGATCCACGAGGGCCCCAAGTGGATGCGCGAGACGCTCGCGAACATCGCCGGCTGGCGCCTCAAGAAGCACCGCTACACCTTCCCGATCGAACAGAAGCTGTTCGACCTGTACGTGAAGGCCACGGGCCAGACCGACCCCGGCGCGAAGGACTACGTGCCGGCGGTTGATGCTTGAGCGGCCTAGCTGCTGCATCGTCTCTTCTCTGAACTCCGTGCCTCCGTGGCTCCTGTGGTTCTTCTGGTTGTGAATTTCAGAAAGACCACAGGAGCCACGGAGACACAGAGACCAGAAGAGAGCAGAAGACAGGAACGAAAAGGTGAGCGTTTGAGACGCTCACGACGCTGGGCCTCGTTCCGTTCGCACGATGCGCCGGATGCCGTGCTTCATCAACGCCACGTTGAAGTTGAGAAGCAACCCAAGCTCCAGCCCGGTGAGGCGCAGGTACGTCACGACCTGCGCAACATGAATCGGCTGTAGAGACGCTACGGCCTTGAGCTCCAGAACCAACCGCCGCTCGACGACCATGTCCAAGCGATAGCCGCAATCCAGTCGAACCCCTCGGTAGCAAATGGGCACGGGGCGCTCACATTCGACCTCCATGGCCCGCAGCGACAACTCGTGCCGCAGACAGGCGCGATAGCTCGACTCGAGCAGCCCGGGCCCCAGTGCGCGATGGACGTCCACCGCGGCGGCGATGGCCCGGCTGGTCAAGTCGCCAGCGTGCCAACCGATCGGCTGGCTGGTGGTGTGCCGTCCTGTATTCGTCATGGAGCCACTCGCCGCTTGCCGTGGCGTTCAACATGGACTCACGGCGTGGCTCGCGGTGGCGGCCATTCTCGAAATGCGCTGCCTCTCCTCTGAACTCCGTGCCTCCGTGCCTCCGTGGCTCCTGTGGTTCTTCTGGGTCTGAGATTCAGAAAGAACACAGGAGCCACGGAGACCAGACCGAAGAACGCCTGTCCGAGCGCGCCAACAGCGCTACTTCACGTAGCCCAGTTCCTGCAGCCCGCGCGTGAGGTCGCTCGAGAGCCCCGCGCGTTCGTCGCCCTCGAGGCCGAGTTCGCCGCGGCGTTGTTCGGCCTCTGCGCGCAGACGTGCGAGCAACGCGCGGCCCTGCTCGAGCGCGGCCTCGTCCTGCAGCGGCGTCCGTTCAGCAGGATCGCGCTCGAGGTCGTAGAGCTCCTCGCGCCCGTCGTCGTGGTGCACCACGTACTTCCAGCGCTCGAACAGCACGGCCGAGCGCTCGCCGTAGAACAGCATGCCACGCACGATGCCGGGCGGATCGCGGCGGGTTTCGTCGAGCAATCCGGCCCCAGCGTCGGCCGCCGCGAGTCCGCAGCGCGCGAGCAGCCAGGGCGCAATCTCCCAGTTCGCGACGTTGTGGCGCACATCGACGCGCGCGGATTGTCGCGGCAGCTTCACGAGCAGCGGCACGCGCAGCACCTCGTCGTACAGGGCGTGTCCGTGCTCGATCAGTCCGTGCTCGAAGAACTCCTCGCCGTGGTCGCTGGTGAACACGATCAGCGCGTCGTCGTACAGGCCGAGCGCACGCAGTCGATCGAGCACACGCCCCACCGCAGCGTCGCTCGCACGCACCTCGGCGTCGTACAGGCTGCGCACCCACTCGCGCTGCGGCGGCTCGAGGCGCAACACGCCCTCGCGCACCTGATCGGCTTGTTCGAAGCTCGCGTCCATGCGCGCCGGAGGCTGTTTTCCGCCCAGAAACTCGCGCGGCGGCGCGTACGGGATGTGCGGGTCGTAGAGCTGCAGCCACACGAAGAACGGATCCTTCGCGCGCAGTTCGAGCCACTGGGAGGTGCGCTGCGCGAGTTCGGCGTCCGACTCCATGCGCTCCCCCGCCGGGCCGAGCAGCGCGCTCAAGAGGCGCGCACCCACAGACGCGGGCCGCGCGAGCGGCGTGTTGACGTAGTACTCGTGGAAGCCGCGGTGCATCCCTGAGTGCGGCAGCAACACCATGTTGCGCACGAACGCAGCCGTGGCGTAGCCCGCGCGGCTCAGCTGCTCGGCGAGCGTCGGCAGCTTGCGCGGCACGCGGATGTCCTCGCGCAACACGCGGTGCGTTTCCGGAGACTCGCCCGTCATCAACGACACCATCGACGGCAGCGTCCACGGCGATGCGGAACGCGCCGCGTGGAAAGCGTGGCTGTCGGCGGCGAGCGCATCGATGTTCGGAGTCGCGCCCGCGGGCCCGCCGAACGCGCCGATCGCGCTGGCGCGCAACGTGTCGACCACGATGAGCACCACATGCCGCGGCGCGCCCGGCGGGAGTGCGCCCGAGTGCGCGGGAGGCAGCTCGGCCTCCGGCTTACGCTGATCCACCGCCACGGCGCCGACACCGAGGGCGAGAACCCACGCAGGCACGATCCAGCGCGCAACGCCGAGGCGCTCCGCGCCGCGCGCGACGCGCCAGACCAAAGCGGCAACGACGGCGGCCGCCGTGAACGCCGCCGCGAGACCGATGGAACCGCGCAGTGAGTCCGACGCCGACGCGGCGAGCGAAACCGCCGTGAGCACGGCCGCGCCGACGGGCAGCGTCAGGAGCAGCGCAGGCAGCGTGCGACGCGTGAGTCGGTCAGCGTCGCACGTGCGCAGCGCTAGCCACGCAGTGAAGGCCAGCGCGGCGACGAGGAGCACGCCGCGGTCGAGCGGCGCGACCTGGGGAATCGCACCGAGCAGGCGCGCCACGAGCGGCAGCAGCGGCCAAAGCGCGAAGCCGACGGCGAACGCGGCGACCACGCTCGCCTGCGGGCTGCGGGTCCAACGCGCGAGCACGCCGCTGAACACAAGGACCGCGAGCGCAGTTGCAACGCTCGTCGCGAGCAACGTGATGCAGCCGCCGGCGAGTTCCTCGAGCCAGGGAGCGTCGCCGGGCACGAGAGCGGCGCCGACCGCGAGGTCGATCAACCCCGCCGCCAGTCCGGCGGACAGCGCGGCGAGCAACGCGCTCGGCATGACCGAATCTGGAACTGAGTTCGCCATCGGGCTCATGATAGAGGCGCCGCCCGAGTTGTTTCGACGCGCGCGTCCGTTAGGGGCGCACGGGTTCGCACGATTCCGCGCTGGGAGTGCGCGCCTTTGGCTGCTCGCAACACCTCGGATCAGGGGAGCAGCGGGTCGAGCAGAGTGGCCTCAGGCAAGTCCAGCGCTTCGCCGATGCGCGGAAGCGCGATGGAACGGAACGCGCCGTCGCGCCAGGTGAGCCAGCGCCAACGCGGCGAGGCCGTGGGTTCGGGAAAGCGCAGACGCAGCACGGTGCGCACGCGCGTCGACGGCGTCTCGAGCACCTCGACTTCGAAGGCGCGGTGCGCGAAGCGCTCGCCGACCTGCAGCGGCGCGCCGCCGACGCGGAACACCCGTTCGAACGGTCGATCGAGCAGGCCAGAGCCTTCGAAGCTGACGTCGAGCGTCGACTCATCCACCGCCGCGATGCGCAGTGCTCTCCGTCCCGCCTGCAGCGGATGGATGCGCACATCCTCGCGTCCCGTCCGCATCCTCCACACCGGATCGGGCGCGAGCGAGTTCATGAGCGAGCCGGACTGGAACACGAGCGCATCGTGCTGGCGCCCGTCGGCCGGCACGTCGAACGACACGGCGGCCGCGTTGACGAGTTCGATCTTCGACGCAAAGTCGCGGCCGCGCGCGAGCACGACGAGCGCACTCGCGCCGACCGCGGACAGCGCGACGCACGCGGGCAGCCAACGCCGGCGCCACGCCGACGAGTCGAGAGCGCGCGCACACAGCGAGCCGATCAACGGCGCGGCGCCGATCAGCGGAACGAACAGCAGCCGATCCGAAGGGAAGGCGCCGCCCTGAGGCAGCAACGTGAGCACGAACCACACTGCGAAGAGCCCGCGTTCGGACCACGCCGCGGCGCTGCGCCATGCGTGGCTCGAGAGCCAAGCGCCCACCACGAGCGCAACCGCGGTCCACGGCACGAGCAGTTCGTCCACGAACATCGGCGCGTCGACGGGGAAAGGTCCGAACACGCTCAGCGAGCCGAGCACGGCCATCTGGAGGAAGCGCTGCGCGAACTGTACGGGCTCGCCCCAAGGCGTCAGGTAGAAGTCGCTGCGTGCGCCGTAGCCCGCTGCAAGCAGCGCGGCGAGGTAGACCACGGCGAGCGCGAGTGCTGCGGCGGCTTTCGCTCGCGACGCTGCTCGTCCAGGGCCCCCGAACGCAGCGGCGACGAGCAACGGGGCTGCAACTCCCGACTCTTTCGAGAGGCAGGCGCCGAGCGAGAACACCAGCGCGGCGGTGAAGTCACGCGCGCTCCCCGTCGCGCGAGCGCGGAGCGCGAACGTGACGGCGAGCGTCATGCACAGGGCTTCGAGCAGCGTGCTGCGATTGGCGATCCACGCCACGGGAAACAGCGAGCCGTCGTCGAACGCGAACACGGCCAGCGCCCAGGGAAGCACGCGCTCGGAGAGGCCCGCCGCGAGGTACAGCGCGCGAAGCGCGACCAGCACCATGGCGAACAGCGCGAGGCTCGTGACGTGCGCGGCGAGCGGATTGCGGCCCCAGCAGACCGCGTCGAACCAGTGCGTCAGGCTCGCGAGCGGCCTGAAGAAGCGCACCTTCCACTCGGGCGAGGTCCACCATGGCAGGGCGCTGGTTGTGTCCGGCGCGCTGTGGGGCCCGCTCGCGGCGCCAAAGTCGAAGGCGCTCCACGGCCGAAGCGTCGGGTGTTCGACGGCGCCTTCGACGACGAGCTGGATGCCGTGATCGTCGACGAAGTAGTCCCAGCCGAGCGCGGGCAGGCGCAGCACCACAGCCAGCGCGATCACGAGCCACGGCGCGCGCGAAGTCCAGTTCGTCGGTGTGTTCATCGGGGGCCGTGGCGACCGCTGAGTTCAGCGTGCGACCACGCGGCGCGAATTCAAGGGCGTAGCGCTTCGACTGGTTGCTCTTCTGATCTCCGTGGCTCCGTGGCTCCTGTGGTTGGTTTGGCTTCTCTGGTTTCCGGTGCTTCCGCGCCGCGAACGAGCGGCGATCGCAAGGCAAACCAGAAGATCCACAGGAGCCACGGAGACACGGAGTTCAGACCAGAGCAGAAATTAGAAGGCAGCACCTAGGCCCCCTCTGATCTCCGTGCCTCCGTGGCTCTTGTGGTTGGATTGGCTTCTCTGGTTTCCGGTGCTTCCGCGCCGCGAACGAGCGCCGATCGCAAGGCAAACCAGAAGATCCACAGGAGCCACGGAGACACGGAGTTCCGAGCAGAGCAGAAACCGAAAGCAGCACCTCGGCCTCTTCTGATCTCCGTGCCTCCGTGGCTCTTGTGGTTGGTTCGGCTTCTCTGGTTTCCGTTGCTTCCGCACCTCGAACGAGCGCCGATCGCAAGGCAAGCCAGAAGATCCACAGGAGCCACGGAGACACGGAGTAGGAACGAAGCCAGCAACAACAAGGAGGCTGAAAAACCCAGCGCCGTGCGGCCCCGGCGAAGGCGCAACCCGAAGGACGGCCGCTCACCCCTCGGGCAGGAGCGCTTCGAGCTTCGCGATCTCCTCGCCCACGCGCTGGAGGAACTTGAAGTGGCCGCGTTCGTCTTCGCCCAGGAGCCCCTGGGCGTCGGCTTCCTCGAGCATGCGCCGCGCGGTGTTCATGTCGTCGCGCGCATCCGCCAGGCGCGCGCGCCGTTCCGCGCGACCACACGACTCGTCCCCGGCTGCAGCGATGCCGACTTCAGCGCGGTTGGAGTAGACCAGCGACATTCCGTACAGCCAGTCGCGGCCGCGCGCAGGATCGTTCTCGAGTGAGAGACCCGAAGCGAGCACCTCGTTCGCGAGTTCGAGCGCCTCGCGCCACGGCCCCATGTCCGCGATCAGCGCGGCGAGCTCCGTCCCGATCGCCGCGCGTGTGAGCGCGAGCGAGCGTTCCTCCGGGCGGCGCGCCAAGCGCTCGTCGACGCACTCGAGCGCGCGCTCCAACGCGCGCTTGGCGAGCTCGAACTGGCCCTCCTGGCGTGCGCTGGCCCCGACGGCGTAGGCGAAGTTCAGCACCGAGTCGCGCCCCGCGAGGTCCTGCGGCTCGAGGCGCACCGCCTCTTCCTTGGCCTCCCACGCGCGCCGGTATTGTTCGAGCGCTTCCGCGCCGCGCTCCGCCGCCGCGAGCACGCCGCCGAACTGGTAGCGGATCGCGAGCAGCGCCCCAGCGAAGGTGCGGTTGAGCGGATCGTCGCGCTGCAGCGCTTCGCACAGCTCGATCGCGCGCAGCATGTCCGCCTCGGCCTGCGCCAGCTCGCCGCGTTCGGCGACGGCGATCGCGCGGTGGTTGAGCGCCGTCGCCAAGCCGTAGCGAAAGTTCGACGACTGCGGGTAGCACTGCACGGCGAACTCGAGCAACGCCAAGGATTGCGCCGCGAGGAGTTGTTCGTCGTCGCGCGCCAGCTCGTTGCGCGCGAGCAGGATGCGTTTGTCGAGCGCGCCGGCCTCGCGCACGAGCAAGCCTTCGTTGCGCTCCTGCCCCGTCGCTGCGCGCGCGTCGCGCGCCACTTGGAGCGCACGTTCGAGCGCAACGCGCGCGTCTTCGTTGCGCCGCTCGCGAATGTGCAAGTCGCCCAGCAACATCCACAGCGCCGAGGCCGGGCTCGCCAACTCCGCATCGAGCGGAGCTGCGGCGAACCAGGGCTCGAAATCGGCGAGCGCGCGCTCCGTCACGTCCTGCGCTTCGGCGTACTTCCCAGCGTTGGCGCGCGTGGGTTCGCCGAGCGTGCTGGCGAGTTCGCGGCGCGCCCAGGCGAGCTCGATCGCCACCGCACGGCTCTCGGGCGCTTGCACGTGCAGCTGCTCGAGCTGCGCGGTCGTCTCGCGCAGCAGTGCTTCGCGCTCGGCCACCACGCCTGCGAGGTTCGCGAGCCGATTGCCCAGGCGATTGGAGAAACTCGTCGAGAGCTTCACCACGCTCGCGAGCCGTTCGTCGGCGACGCGCCGGGCCTCGAGCGCCTCGTGGTACTGCAGCCACGCGACCACGAGCCCGACCAGCAGCGCGAGCGACACAGCGCTCGCCGCCGCGACGAGCGCGCGGTTGCGGCGCATGAACTTCGCGGCCCGATAGCCCCAGGTGTCCGGCCGCGCGAGCACCGGCTCGCCGCGCAACAGCCGCCGCAGATCGTCTCCGAGAGCCTGCGCGCTCGAGTAGCGCCGCGCCGGTTCGAGCTGCAGCGCCTTGAGCACGATCGTGTCGAGTTCGGCGGCGAAAGCGAGCTTGCGCGTGGCGCGGCTCGGCGCCAAAGCCTCGGTGTCCGGCTTGCGGGCCGCGTCGAACGGCCGCTGTCCGACGAGCAGCTCGAAGAGCACGACGCCGAGCGAGAACACGTCGCCGCGCGTCGAGACGCGCTCGCCGCGCAACTGCTCGGGACTGGCGTACTGCGGCGTGAGAAAACGCTGCTCGGGCGCGGTCAAGGTCGGCGCGCCCGCGCCCGCTTCGCCCGCGAGCAGCTTGGCGATGCCGAAGTCGAGCAGCTTGGGTTGTCCATCGGCCGTCACGAGGATGTTCGAAGGCTTGAGGTCGCGGTGCACGACGAGGTGCTCGTGCGCGTACTCGACGGCTTCGCACACCGCGACGAAGAGCTCGAGCTTGCGCTCCAGCGTCAGCCCCGAGCAGGCGACGTCGAGCGGCTGTCCCTCGACGTACTCCATGAGCATGTACGGTTGGCCATCGTCGGTCGTGCCGCCGTCGTACAGGCGCGCGATGCCGGGATGCTCGAGGGCCGCGAGCACGGCGCGCTCGCGCTCGAAACGTTGCACGAGGTCGTCGCTGTCCATGCCGCGCTTGAGCAGCTTGAGCGCGGCGCGCTGCGCGAAACCGTCGACGCGCTGTGCGAGCCACACCACGCTCATGCCGCCGCGGCCGAGCTCGCGCTCGAGCTGCCAGGCGCCGATGCGCCGACCGGGGCGGTTGGGGCCGACCAGCTCACGCTCGACGCGCTCGTGGTCGGGCAAGTCGAAGCCGCGCGCGGTTGCGTCGGCCGCGAGCAGCTGCCGCACCTCCGCCAACACGGCCGCGTCGGAACCGCACTCGCGCGCGAGCCACGCTTCACGCTCGCCCGGCTCGACCTCCAACGCGCGCTCGAGCAGCGCACGCACTCGACTCCACTGCTCGCTCGGCACGATCGTTCGCTCGACTTGCAGCTCAGCGTAACGCAACACGCTGGGCGTTGACCCGCGCCTGGCGGTGGTCGGGGTCGAGCGCGAGCGCCGCGCCGTAGTGCGCGCGCGCCGCGTCGAGTTGCCCGAGCTTTTCGTAGACCATGCCGAGGTCGTTGAGCGGATCGGGATCAAAGCGGTCGAGCTGCACCGCGCGCTGCAGCGCAGCTTCGGCCTGCGAAAAGCGCCCGAGAATTCCGAGCGCCACGCCCATCCGCGCCCAGGCGCGAACGTGTGCTGGATCGGCTTCGACAGCTGCGTTGAACCACTGCACGGCGAGCGCGTGCTCGCTGCGCAGCGCCGCCGCCACCCCGAGTTCGTACAGGGCTTGGGCGCTGCGCGAGGGATCGAGCGCGACGGCGCGATCGAGGTCCGCGCGCGCCTCGTCCCAACGTCCCGCGACGGCGAGCGCTTGCGCGCGCCGCAGGCGCAAGTCCGCGCGGCGCGGCGCCTGCGCCAGAGCACGGTCCGCGGCGCGCAGCGCTTCCTCGCCGCGGCGCTCGAGCACGAGGGCGCCGGCCAAGTTGAACCAGGTGTCGGTTTCCGAGGTGTCTTCGACCGCGGTCGGCGCGAAGGCGCTGACGGCGAGCAGCGCCGCGCAACCCGCGCCGACCCAGCGGCGCCGATCGAAGCGCGGCCGGCGCGCGAGATCGACCAGCGCGAGCCCTGCGAAGGGCGCGAGCAGCGGCACGAGCACCAAGCGGTAGCGGCCGAAGACGAAGAACACCGCCGTCCCGAGCACCAACAACACAACCAGCGCGAGAGCTGGCCACCAGCGCGCGCGCGAAGGCCAAGCGAGCGCGAGACCGTACGCAGCGAGCGCGACGAGCACGCCGAAGCGCGCGAGGAGTCCCAACGCAGTGAGCAGGCGCGATTCACTTCGATAGGCGCTGTAGCCGTGTGTGTCGGCCCACTCGTTGTCGTGCAGCACGTAGCGCAGCTTGCGCGCGAACAACGCCAGCGCGTCGAGCGGCTCTGCGCGCATCCAGGCGATGGATTTGTCGGCGAAATGGGCAGAGATCTCGGCGCGCGTCAACCTGCGGCCGAGCTCCGCTTCGGCGATGCGGCGCGCGTCGAGCTCTTCGTCGAACGGTCCGCCGTGGCCGGCGACGAGCGGCACGTACAGCCCGTCGGCGCCGGCGTGGTTGCCCATGTAGAGGTTGGCGCCGAACTGTCCGCGGAAGGGCGCGAACTCGCCGTGGCGCGCGTGGTTGAGCCACGCGGAGGCTGCGAGAACCAGCGCAGCGCCGAGCGCAAACGCCGACAACACGCGCACGCGTCCGCCCGAGTGCGGCGCGACGAGCCACAACGGCGCAACGACGAAGGCGAGCAGCAAGCTCTCGCGGTTGAGCAGCGCGGCGCCGAGCAACACGCCGAGTGCGGCGCTTCGCGTGAGTGTGCGCGGTTCGTGCGGCGCGAGCGCCGCGAGCAGCACGGCGACGACGACGACGTCGATCCAGGCCTTCTCGAGCGCGCCGTCGTACGCGATGCCCGGCGCGTACACCGCGAGCAGCACGCCGCTCGCGAGTCCAACGCGCCGACCGAACCAACGCGCACCCGCGGCGGCGACAGCCGCGCAGGCGAACGAGCCGAGCGCGCACTGCACCCAACGTGCGCCTTCGAGCCCGATCGAAAGGCGCCGCAGCAAGGCGAGGAACACCGGATAGAGCGGAGTCTGGTAGTAGCGCGCGCTCCCCCAACCCTCGCCGTCGGCCAAGCGCTCGGCCCACGCGGCGTAGATGTGTGCGTCGCCGAACAGAACGCTCGCCAGCGGCGCGCGTGCGATCTCGCTCAGGTACACGGCGCGCAGCGCGAAGGCGAACAAAGCGACACCGGTGAAGGCGCCCCAGCCCAGTCGCTCACCTGTCGCGGGAGCGACGCTTCCTCCGCTGGTTTGCCTCACCTCCATGCTTGCCAGCGCAGCCTAGCAGCGCTGCGTAGGGCGCAGTCGGCGCGCTCCGTGGTGCGACCGTCGACGGTGACTCGTTCCAGCGAATGCGCACCGACGCCGAGAGAGTTTTCGAGCCGACCCGTAGCGGACGCCTGAATCGTCCGTAAGCTCAGCTTCAGCATCGAGGGCTGTGACTAGCCGCTTCTGCGGCTGCGGTCGCTCGGCGCCCCGCGCGCTCCCCGTGAGGCGTGCGAGGTTTCCAGGTCGATCACGATGACTTGCGCAAACATGGTCGCGAATCGCGAATTGCGTCGGAGTCTGGCGTTCGTGCTGGCGGCGGCGATGGCCGTGCCGGCGAGCGCGCTGCCGGGGTGATGAAGCCCCCGCGGCGGAGCGCGTGCCGCTCCCACTGCACCTGCATCTCCTGCCGGACCTTCCGGCCCCGCTAGCCCCGGTGGAGGCATGGCGCCCGGCGCCGGCCCGATGGGCGGAGGCGGACCTTCGAGTCCCGGCGGTGGGTCGATCCCCAAGATCCCCCGTGGTGCGTCGGCTCGCAGCGTGCTCAAGCTGGCGTGGGAGTACCCCACGTACGTGGAGCGCTCGGATGCTGCGGCCGGTCAGACGGTGGCCAAGCGGGCTTCGCGCGCGCTGTCGCGTGAGGAAGCTCTCAAGTACATCACGGGCGACGATCCGCGACCGCTGCTGATCCTGCGTGAGTGCAAGACCTGCAACGGCACCGACGACGCGCTGCTCAGCCGCGGCGTGGTCGACAACGAGAAGACCTTCCTGCTCGCGCGCTGGTTCCGCTGCATCAAGCTGCCGGTCGCGGTGCTCGAGAAGGACCATCCCTTCCACAACTTGTTCGACGAGAAGGACCCCGAGCACATGTTCGTGTGTTCGGCCGACGGCTCGTGGCGCGAGGGCATGGAATCGGAGCGTTCGCGCATCGAGCTGTGGAACGTGATGACCCGGGTGCTGGCCGCCAACTACGACAAGGCGCCCGAGGACATGGTCAAGCGCATGCACAAGACGATCGACTTGCTCGACATGGAGGACCACAAGGTCGTCGAGTTCGAGAAGAAGATCGACAAGCTGCTCGAGACCGACGGGCCCGAGTCGAAGAAGCTCGCCAAGGCCCAGGAAGAGCTGGCGGAGTCGAAGGTCAAGCGCGCCGAGCTGTTCGCACAGCTCGACAAGCTGACCGGCGAACTCAAGCTGCGCGCCAAGCCGGCGCCCGAGAAGCCGGGCGCTGCGCCGAAGCCCGCGGACACGGCGAAGCCCGCCGACGCGGCGACGCCGTCCAAGTCCTGACGTTCCTGCAGACACTTAGACAGACACTTAGAAGGTCGGACGCGACGCATCTCATGTCGACGATCGACGCAAGCAACGTGCGGGGCGGTCCACTCCAGAAGTGGGCCGCCCCGCGTACTTGGTTCCGAGTACTCTGGCTGCTCGTGGCGTGGCTTGCACCGGCGCTGCTGGCGCTGAACGGCGTGCTCGCCGCGCAGGACACCTCGCTCGAGGAATTCGACGAAGTCTGCCCGCACACCAAGGGCCAAGCGGAGCTGCTCGCCAAGCTCGGCGTGCTCAAGGTCGGCGAGACGGGCTGGGCCGGCGCGCTGAAATCCGCCGACGTGAAGGAAGCGCTCGGCGGCTGCCCAGTGCTGTTCCTCGAGACGGAGCACTTCTACTTCGCGTCCACGCTCGAGAGCTATCGCCTGGGCGAAGACCGCGAGGACACGGTCTGGCTCCAGGCGGAGATGGCCGAGCTCAAGAAGCTGCTGCCCAAGTTCAAGCCGCCGGTGAAGATCGATCCGTGGCTGCGTGCGCACCTGTGGGCGCGGCGCCTCGAGAAGTGGTACGCCGACTTCGTCACAACCTTCGGCATCACGCCCGCGGACTTCGAAGAACTCGAGCGCAAGGCCAAGGCCGGCGAGTCGATGGGCGAAGGTCCGTACCTGGGGATGAAGGGCAAATTCGTCGTGCTGCTCACCGAGAAGCGCAGCAACTTCGGGCGCTACCTCAGGCACTTCCACAACGCGGACGCCGAGTACTCGTACCGCACGTACCACGAAAAGTCCCTGTTCTACGGCTCGAACTACGAGTCGATGAAGGACGGGAGCATGGACCGCGAGAGCTCGTTCGCGGCCTCCGTCGCCGCCGGGATGGCCGCGAACTTCATCGATGCGTCGCGCGACTCGCGCATGGCGGCGCCGGAGTGGTTCCGCTATGCCGTGGCGCACCGCGCCGCGCGCAAGGTCGACCCGCGCGTGCCGCAATGGGGCGCCGGCGGACCTGCGGCCGCGCCCGAGGAGAACACCTGGGTCTGGGAGCCGCGCGTCCACGGACTGGTCAAGAACAACGTCGCGCTGCCGTGGGCCGACATGCTCGCGTGGCGCAAGCTCGACGACATCAAGCCGCGCGAGCACATGCTCGCCTGGTCGCGCCTGGAGTTCCTCGTCGAGCGCAAGAAGGACAAGCTGCGCGAGCTGTGGCTCGCCTACACCAAGCCGATCGACGACTGGAGCGCCATGCGCGAAGAGACCCGCGCCGCGCGCCACAGAGCGGACTTCGAGCGTGTCCTGGGCCCCGACGTCGCCGCACTCGACGCCGAGTGGCGCGCCTGGGTGCTCAAGACGTACGCGAAGAAGCGCTGAACGGCCGCGGAAGCCTTGGGGACGGTCGCGCGTGAGGCGTAGGCTAGGGAGTCCAATTCCACCGCCCCGAACAAGAGGATTCACCCGTGGCCAAGAAGCTCTCCGCCGGCACTGTTCCGCCCATCGACATCGGCATCGACGCCAAGGATCGCGAGAAGATCGCGGGCGGGCTCTCGGCGCTGCTCGCCGACACCTACTCGCTGTACCTCAAGACGCACGCCTTCCACTGGAACGTGGAGGGGCCGATGTTCAACACGCTCCATCTGATGTTCATGGATCAGTACACGGAGCTGTGGAACGCGCTCGACCTGATCGCCGAACGCATCCGCGCCCTGGGTTTCCACGCGCCGGGCTCGTACAAGCAGCTGAGCAAGCTGAGTTCGATCTCCGACACCGAAGGCGCGCCCGAGGCGCTCGAGATGGTGCGCCTGCTCGTCTCCGGCCACGAAGCGGTCGCGCGCACCGCGCGCAAGGTGTTCCCGCAGGTCGACGACGCCGGCGACGAAGCCAGCGCGGACCTGCTCACCCAGCGCCTGCAAGTCCACGAGAAGACGGCCTGGATGTTGCGCAGCCTGCTGAAGTGAACCTCGCTCCGCACGTGAACGCGCGCCCGTCGACGTGACCCACACCAGCTCCGCCAGCGCCGAATCCGACGCGCGCGCCGCACGCCTTCCGGGCGGCGCGCGCGATCCTCACCAGCCGCACGAACTGGGCACGCAGCGAGGCGAGCAGCCGGTCTGGCTGGCGCCGCTCTTGTGTGCGCTTGCGCTGGCTGCGACGGCTGCGGCGCTCTGGCCGGTGCTCGGCGGCGCGCTGGTGTACGACGACCTGCTGCTCGTCGCGCGCAATCCCGCGCTCGCGAGCGTTTCCGCACTGTTCGAATCGTTCGGCGCCGCTCACTGGGACAACTCGCAGTCGAGCGGCGCGGACGCAGACCTGCCCGTCGTCGGGTACTGGCGGCCCGCGACGATGCTCATGCTGTTCCTCGGCCGCGTGCTCGGCGACGGCGCGCCCTGGGGCCACCACGCGCTGTCGCTCGCGATCCACCTCGGTGCGGTCGCGCTCGTCTTCGCGCTCGTGCGCCGGCTCACGCACAGCGTGTGGATCGGCGCCGGCGCCGCGCTGCTGTTTGGGCTGCACCCGGTGCAGGTCGAGCCCGTGGCCTGGATTTCGGCCGTCAACGACCCGCTCGCCGGCGCACTGACGCTCGCTGCGTTGCTCAGTTACCTGCGCTGGCGCGACGACGGATCGCACGGCGCGCCGTGGGCCGCGGGCGCGTGGCTGCTCGCGGGCCTGCTCGCCAAGGAGAGCGCGCTGGCCTTCGCGCCGCTCGCGCTCGCGCTCGACTGCGGCCGCACGCTGCCCAACGGAGCGCGACGCTTCGAGCGTTTGGGCGCCGCGCTCGCGCCGGCGCTCGCGGCCTTCGGCGTCTACTACGTGCTGCGCGTGGCGGTGTTCGGCGAGCTCGCGGCGGGCTTCGACCGCATCACCTCGCACCTGTACTCGACGCCGCTGCGCTGGCTGACGCTGCGCCTCGAACTGCTCGGCGGCGCGCTGCAATTGCTCGTTTTTCCCGCGGATCTCAACCTGTTCCGCGAAGTGCGCCCCGAGGTCCCGCTCAGCGATCCCACGCTGCTGCGCGCGCTCGCCGCGCTCGCCGTGTGGGCCGGCGCAACCTACTGGGCCTGGCGCAAGCGCTCGGGCGCGGTGCTCAGCGCGCTGCTCATCCTTCCCGCGGGGATCCTCCCGGCGGTCGTGCGTTTCGAGTCGATCGGACGCTTCCCGCTCTCGGAGCGTTTCCTGTACCTCTCCGCGCTCGGCGCCGCGTTGCTGGTCGCCACGCTACTCGCTCGTTTGCCGCGTGCGCTGGCGCTTTGCGGCGCGCTGCTGCTCGCCGGCGCCGCGGGCACGCACTCGTTCGCGCGCACTTCGGTGTGGGCGAACGAAGAGACGCTGTTCCGCGACGGCGTCGCGCGCTCGCCGCGCAGCATGTACGTGCAGTGGGGCCTGGGGCGCGTGCTGCTGCAGCGCTTCCAGGACTCGCTCGACGTGCGCCAACTGCTCGAAGCGCACGACGCCTTCGACCGCGCGCAGCAGCTGGCGATCGAGAAGCCGCCCGACAGAAGCGTGCTCATCACGCCCTTCGACGAGCTGCAGTCGAGTCTGGGGATGGGCTGGTACTACCTGTACTGCGCGCTGCACCTCCCGCAGGAATGCACGCTCGACGAGCCGGAGCTGATCTTCCGCGAGCTCGCCAAACGTGCGCCGCGCAGCGCGGACGTGCTGTGCGGCCACGGCGTGGCGCTGCGTTACCTGGGCCGCTACGACGAGGCGAGCGAGGCGTTCGCACGCGCCGTGTCCGAGAGTCCGCAGCACTTCGAGTCCTGGTTCAACCGCGGCAAGCTCGAGATCGAACGCGCGCACTGGCTCGACGCGGTCAGCGCCTTCGAGCGCTGCACGCAGATCGCGCCGACGAATGTCGAGGCCTGGGTCTCGCTGGCGATGTGCGCCATGGAGGCGGACCTCGCCGAGCGCGCGCGCGACGCGCTCAAGCGCGCCGTGGCGCTCGCGCCCGACGACGCGGGCGTGCTCAAGCAACTGGGCGTGCTCGCAGCGCGCGAACAGCGCTACGACGACGCGCTCGAGGCCTTCGAACGCGCGCTGCGCGTGCGGGGTTCGGACGGACCGGCGCACCTCATGCGCGGCAAGACGCTGCTGTTCCTCGGACGCCCGAAGGAGGCGCTCGAAGCGTTCCTCGACGCCACGCGTTGGCTGCAGGAGCCTGCGCTCGATCCGCTGCGCCCGCAGCAGACCTTCGACGCCTTCTACAACGCCGGAGTGCTCGCCAGCGAGCTCAGCACGCCGGAGAAGGCGATCGAGTTGCTCGAGGAAGCGCGCCGGCGCGACCCCGACGGATCGCGGCGTGAGGCGTTGACGAGCGCGATCGACGCGCTGCGCGCGCACAGCGAGGCCAAACCTCCCGCCGCGCAAAATCCTGCGGGCGGTTGAGGCGCGAGGCTCAGGCGCCTCCAGCGGAATGAGTCACGGAGGCTCGGCGCGCGATGACGCCGCCCGCGACAACGTGTCCGGGCGCCGCGAGGCGCTCCGCCAGCGCCGCTCAGGCGTGGAGCGCGATCTCGTCGCTCTTGAACACCGGGCCTTCGACGCAGCACTTGACGTTGGGCCACGAGCCGCGCGGGCCGTCCGGTTTGGTCGGCACGGGGCAGGCGTTGCAGATACCGACGCCGCAGCCCATCAGCGACTCGAGCGACAGCCAACACTCCAGACCGCGCTCGTCGGCGAAGTGTTGCACCGCTTCGAGCATGCGCTCGGGACCGCACGCGGCGAGGCGCACGCGCTGCGGGATCACGCCGCGGCGCTGCAGGTCGCTGAGCAGTTCGAGCACGTTGCCGCGTGCGCCGTGCGAGCCGTCGACAGTCGCCGTGAACACGCGCGCCGGCAGACGCTCGAAGGCGGCGAGGTCGTAGAGCATCCCGGCGTTCGCCGCGCCGAACAGGAAGAACAGCTGCTCGGGGCGCGCCGGAGCGCGTCCGTCCATGCCGGCGAGGGCCTGCTCGATCGCCATGTGGAACGGCGCGACGCCGACGCCGCCGGCGAGCATCACCCACGGCGGACCGTCGCCGTCGAGCGCGGGCCAGCCGTTGCCCAGCGGCCCGATCGTGCGGACCTTCTGTCCCGGTGAACACGCGGCGAGCGCGCGCGTGCCGCGCCCCATGACCTTGAGCAGGAACTCGATGCTGTCGCCGCTCTGGCGGTAGATCGAGAACGGCCGCGGGATCGCGGGCGAGAGCCCGTCCTCGCGCCGCAACATGAAGAAGCGGCTGGCGCGCACGGCGCCGAGCGCGCGCTCGGGGCGCAGCGCGAGCAACACGCCGTCGGCGCCGCAGGGCGTCACGGACACGACTTCGGAGAGGAACGAACGGGCGTCGGGCGGAGGCGCGGGCATGGTCGGACGGGAGTATAGGCGGCCGCGAGCCCACAAACGCTCTTGGATAGGCCGCGCGAGCACCTCTATCCTCTGACGATCCTCTTCGACGCCAGCTCCGCGATGCACCTCTTCAGCAGCACGATCCTCGCCGCCCTCTCCAAGCACACCGGGCTCGCGGCGAGCGCGCTGAAGCTCGAGAACCCGCGCGACGCCGCGCTCGGCGACCTCGCCTTCCCCTGCTTCCTGCTCGCCAAGGAGCGCAAGCAGGCGCCGCCGGCCGTCGCCGCGGAACTGGCGGCCAAGCTCGCGGGAGAGCTCGAGGGCATCACCGTCACGGCCACCGGCCCGTACCTGAACTTCCGCATTGCGCGGCCGCTGCTCGCGCGCGAGGTGCTGGCCGACGTCGAACGCCGCGGCGCGCGCTACGGCGGCGGCGACGACGGGTCCGGCAAAACGGTCGTCATCGACTACAGCTCGCCGAACATCGCCAAGCCCATGCACGTCGGGCACATCCGCTCGACGATCCTCGGCGCTTCGCTGGTGCGCATCTTCCGCCACCTGGGCTACCGCGTGGTCGGCATCAACCACATCGGCGACTGGGGCGCGCAGTTCGGCGGCCTGGTCGTGGCGCTGCGGCGCTGGAAGGCCCAGGTCGACCTCGAGCGCGATCCGGTGATGGGCCTGCTCGATCTGTACCAGCGCAGCAAGGAGGCGCTGAAGAGCGACGAGCAGTTCCAGCGCGAGGCCGTCGCGGCGTACCAGGAACTCGAGAGCGGGCGCGAAGGCGAAGTGCGCGAGCTGTGGCGCTGGGTCACGGAAGTCTCGCTGCGCGGCTTCAACGCGACCTACAAGCGCCTGGGCATCGCGCACGAGCACGTACGCGGCGAAAGTTGGTACGAGCCGCTGCTCGCGCCGACGCTCGAGCGCGTCAAGGCCGCCGGCGTGACGGAGATCAGCGAGGGTGCGTTGGTGGTGATGCTCGGCGCCGTCGACAAGGGGCTCAAGGAAACGCCGTGCCTGCTGCAGCAGTCCAACGGCACCACGCTCTACGCGACACGCGACCTCGCGGCGCTGTTCAGCCGCTGGGAGGAATTCACCTTCGAGCGCTGCCTGTACGTCGTCGGCGGCGAACAGAAGCTCCACTTCCGCCAGCTCAAGGCCGTGCTGCAGCGCATGGAGCAGAGCTGGGCCGCGCGCGTCGAGCACGTCGACTTCGGCATGTTGCTCGGGCCAGGCCGCGTGAAGATCGCCAGCCGCAAGCGCGGCGAGGTGCTCGTGCTCGACGATCTGATCGACGAGTGCGTCGAGGAGGCCGCCAAGGTCATCGAAGACAAGAACCCGAGCCTGGCGACCAAGGCGCAGGTCGCCGAACAGGTCGGGATCGGGGCGCTGGTGTTCAACGACTTGAAGCGCGAGCGCATCAAGGACGTGATCTTCGACAAGCGCGAGTTCCTCGCCTTCGAGGGCGACACGGGTCCGTACCTGCAGTACACGCACGCGCGGCTCGCCTCGATCCTGCGCAAGGTGCACGCGGCGAACGATCCCGCGCTCGGCGCCGCGCCGGACTTCGCCGCGCTCGAGAACGCCGGCGAGATCCTGGTGCGCATCGCCAAGTTCGGCGACGTGGTGCGCGCCGCGGCCGCCAAGGCCGAACCCAGCGAGCTCTCGCAGTACCTGCTCGCGCTGGCGCGCGACGTGTCGACCTGGCTCACGCAGCCGGAGAACAAGGTGCTCGGCAGCCAACCGGCCGCCGGCGCCGCACGCATCGCGCTCGTGCGCCAGGCCAAGTGCGTTCTCGGCCTCGGCCTGGGCCTGCTCGGCATGGCCGCACCCGAGGAAATGTGAGCGCCGCCGCTCAAGTCCGCGCCCGCCGCGCCGAGAACTGTCCCTGTTCTGGTCCAGCGCGCGGCTCGGGCGCCACCCAACGGTCAACTTTTTCCAGTCCCCCGCCGAACTTCCTGCCCGCGCGAGCCCCCCAACCGTGATCGAGCGTTACATCCGCGACGTACCGGACTTCCCCAAGCCCGGAATCCTCTTCAAGGACATCACTCCGCTGCTGCAGAGCGCGGAGGGCTTGAAGCTCGCCATCGATCAACTGGGGAGCCTCGTCGACCCCAAGAGCTACGACCTGGTGTGCGGCGTCGAGTCGCGCGGCTTCATCTTCGGCACGGCGCTCGCGCTGCGCGTCGGCAAGGGCTTCGCGCCGATCCGCAAGCCCGGCAAGCTGCCCTGGAAGACCGTGGCCGAGAGCTACGAGCTCGAGTACGGCACGGATCGCCTGGAGATCCACACCGACGCCGTGGCGGCCGGCCAGCGCGTGCTGCTCGTCGACGACCTGCTCGCGACCGGCGGCACGGCGGGCGCCGCGACCAAGCTCGTGCAACGCATCGGCGGACGCGTCACCGCGTGCGCTTTCGTGATCGAACTGGTGTTCCTCGGCGGCCGCAAGCGGCTCGAGGGCACGCCGGTGCATTCGCTCGTGAAGTATTAGGAATCGGGAGCTGAGGCGAACATGTCCAAGTCCAAGAGCGCCAGCGCAGCGGGCAAGAAGAGCGCGCGACCCCAAACGCGGCGCGCCGAAAAGGCGACGCACAGCGCCAAGTCAGCTCCCGCCAAGCGCGCCGCGAGCGCGCGACCGATCGACGAGCCGCCGCCGGCGCTGCCGCGGGGCGCGCTCAAGCCCAGCAAGGGGCCGGCCATCTCGCCGCCCAGCGCGCCCGAAGAGGCGCCCGCGAAGAAGGCGGTCAAGCCGCGCTCCGACCGGCGCATCTCGCTCGACGAGCTGCGCGCGCTCAACGTCGACGACATGTGGCCCCACTACCGCGCCGCGGCGAGCCAGCGCCCGCGCGATGAAGAGTGGCTCGAGAAGATCCGCAACGTGTTGATGGAGCTGCACTATCCGCTCGTCAAGCACATCGCCGAGCGCCTCTTGCAGACGCTGCCCAAGTCGATCGAGCTCGACGACCTCGTCAGCGCCGGCCTGTTCGGCCTGATGGACGCCATCCGCGGCTTCGACCCCGACCGTGGCATCAAGTTCAAGACCTACTGCACGACGCGCATCCGCGGTTCGATCCTCGACCAGCTGCGCTCGCAGGACTGGGTGCCGCGCCTGGTGCGTTTGAAGGCCGGCCGCATCGAGAAGGCGCTGCAGCGCCTGCAGGGCGAATACGGCCGCGAGCCGACGCACGCCGAGCTGGCCAACGCGTTGCGCATGGAGCACGGCGAACTCGCCGAGGAGATCTCCAGCTCGCGCGCCAAGACGATGTTCTCGCTCTCGGACCGCTGGGACGACCGCGACGACGACAACTCGATGGAGAAGGTCGAGATCGTCGAGGACCAGAAGGCCGTCGACCCGATCGCCGAGCTCAACCGCCGCGACGTGATGCTCTACATCACCAAGTCGCTGACGCACAAAGAGCGCTTCATCATCGAGCAGTACTACCACGTGGGACACACGATGCGCGAAATCGGAGAGATGCTCGCGCTGACCGAGTCGCGCGTGTGCCAGATCCACTCCAACGTGATGAGCCGCCTCAAGGGCCTGCTCACGCCCAGCTCGAACAGTTTGGAAGCGTGAACGCCGCGGGCGCCGCGCTGCGTTTGCGCGTGTTCGAGCACGACGTCGTCGACTCGACCAGCGAACGCGCCTTCGAGGAGCTCGCCGCGGGGCGCGCCCGTCACGGCGACGTGCACATCGCGCGCGAGCAGACCGCCGGCCGCGGAAGGCGCGGCGCGAGTTGGGCGAGCGCGCGCGACCTGGGGCTGTACGCGAGCGTGGTGCTGCGCCCCACGCGGCCCGTGCATCCGGCGGCGCTGACCATCGGCGCCGGCCTCGCGACGCTCGAAGCTGCGCGCGATCTGGGAGCGCTCGACGCGCGCCTCAAGTGGCCCAACGACGTGCTCGTCGGCGCGGCCAAGCTCGCTGGAATCTTGGTCGAGACTCGCGGCCTCGATCTCGCAGCGCCGCACTACGTCGTGGGCGTCGGGCTCAACGTGCGCCAGCGCGATTTTCCCGCTGAATTGCTGGCGCAACGCGCCGTCACGAGCCTCGCGCTGTGCGGCGTCGAGTGCACGCTCGAGCGGGCGCGCGAAACGCTGCTCACGCGCCTGGCGTCGCGCCTGGAACAGGCCGTGGCCGAAGCGCCGCGCCTGTGCGCCGACTACGTCGCGGCGACGCAGTTCGCCGGGCACGTGCTCGAGGTCGAGTGCGGCGAGGAGCACGTCGCGGGCGTGTTCGTCGAGCTCACGCTGCGCGGCCTGGTGGTGCGCACGGCCGAAGGGCTCGAGCGCCGCTGCGCACTGGAGCACGTGCGCGCCGTGCGCATCGTTTGAGCGGGCTACGCAGCGACTGCGAGCGCGGCGGAGCGTAGGATCCGCCGATGCCCCGCTCCGACGGTCGACAGCCCCACGAACCCCGCCCGATCTCGTTCCAGCGCGGGTTCACCAACACCGCGCCAGGTTCGGTGCTCACGTCGTTCGGCAACACGCGCGTGCTGTGCACCGCGACCTACACCGACGGCGTTCCGCCGTTCCTGCAGGGCAAGGGCCAAGGCTGGCTCACCGCCGAATACGGCATGCTCCCCGCCTCCACGAAGGAGCGCAAACAACGCGACCGCGTCGGCAAGGTCGACGGCCGCGGGATCGAGATCCAGCGCCTGATCGGGCGTTCGATCCGCGGCGTGGTCGACCTGCGCAAACTCACCGAGCGCACGATCTGGATCGACTGCGACGTGCTGCAGGCCGACGGCGGCACGCGCACCGCGGCGATCAGCGGCGCGTGGGTCGCGCTCAACGACCTGTTCAAACACATGGACCAAAAGCGCGTGCTGCGCGGCTGGCCGCTCACTTCACAGCTCGGCGCTATCTCGGTCGGCGTCGTCTCCGGTGAAGTGCTGTGCGATCTCGACTACAGCGAAGACAGCAAAGCCGAAACCGACATGAACCTCGTGATGACCGGCGAAGGCGCCTTCATCGAGGTCCAGGGCTCCGCTGAAGGCGCGCCCTTCCGCCGCGAAGAACTCGACAAGCTGCTCGACTCGGGCGCAGCTGGCATTCGGCGTGTGTTCGAAGTGCAGCGCGCGGCGCTCGGCATCTGATTCGTCGCCGTCGGAGACGCGCCGGGCCGAACCGGTGCGTTGGACAGCACCGAGGCCCGCTCTGCGGGAGCCCGGCGGCGAGGAGCGTGTTAGCTTCGTCCACGGGTCAACGTGGGAAACATTCCGTCCGTCACGTACCGAGACTGGCCGACGATGTCTCGCAACACCCGCGTCGCCGTCGGCGCTTCCGTGGCGATCGCAATCGTGGTCGGCTGGCTCGGCTACGCGAGCTTCTTCCACTTCGTGTTGGGGGCGGCCGCAGCCGGCCTGCTAGCCCTTCCCACCGGAGTGTGCCTGCTCGCGTGGCTCATGTGGCGCCTTCTGCCGCTGCATTCGCGCGGCCGGTTCGACCGTACGCTCGCGGTCATCGGACGCTACTCGGGTGCACTTGCGCTCGGCGTGCTCGCATCATGGCCCGCGGGCTTCTTGATCGGCTTGCCGCTGCGCTCGAGTGCGAAGACCTGGATGCTCGCGCAGACCGCGGCGCTCGACAGCTATTTCGAAACGCATGGGACGTACCCAGCGTCGCTCGAGGACGTTGTCGACATGTCGGACGCCCCTCGCTTGGTGCGCAACGGCTTCACGGTCTACAGGCGCTGGGAGACCCACTACGGCTTCTTCATGGGCGGCAGCATGTTCGACGACGAGTGGGCGTGGATCAGCCCCAGCAGCGAGCACTAGTGCGCGCTGACTCGGACGCGGCCGCAGACAGAAGAGACCGGGTCTGACGCGCTGGTCCGCGCAGCACCGACGCGGACGCGAGCGGGCTCGTGCACGCGCTCGAGAACACCACACATCCGTCGACCGCTGAGGTCACTCGCTCGCGGGATAGCCGACGCCAACCTAGGATTCAGGGCGTGATGTGGCGTCGCTGGCTGCAGGTCATGTTGCTCGTCGTATCCGGCGCGGTGTTTTGGCTCGTCGTCGGCGTGGCGGCGATGTGGTGGTGGTTCGCGCCGTACAGTGACGCGGAGAGCTACGTCCCCGGCGTGGCGCGAAGCGGTGCGCCGCTCGTCGAGGCGCTCGATCGTTTCTTTGCCGACAACGGGCGACCGCCTGAGCAACTCTCGCTCTTGACGCCGCGCTACCTGGCGGAACTTCCCGACAGCGGTTTTCCGCGTTGTGAGGAATTCGAATACTGGGTGTCGCAACGCGAAGGCGAGTGGCGCTGGTCGCTGCACGTGTGGTGCGAGCCGCTGGCATCGATCTCGATCGACGCGGACTCGATCAGCTTCGACTCCGAACAGCGCCGCTGGGAATACCTCAACATCTGAGGCTCGCGCGAGCGGCGAGAATCATCGCGGGCGGGCCCTGACGCGGCCCACACTTGCCGCACAACGCCTTCAGTGCGCGTGAGGCTCTTCGACAAGTTCGCTGAGCACGCCGCCCGTCGACTTTGGATGCACGAAGGCGATGCGCGTGCCGTGCGCGCCGGGGCGCGGCGCTTCGTCGATCAGGCGTACGCCAGCGGCCTTGAGCGCGGCGATCGCGGCGGCAACATCGTCGACGCGGTAGGCGACGTGGTGCAAGCCACCGCCGGTCTTCTCGAGAAAGCGCGTGACGGGTGAATCGGGCGCGGCCGGTTCGACGAGCTCGATGCGCTGCTCGCCCGCGTAGGTCACGAGCACGTTGACCTTCTGGTCGGCGACGTACTCGGGCGCGCTGGCGCTCAGGCCCAGCACGCCTTCGTAGGTCTTGCGCGCCTCGGCGATGGACGGAACGACGATGGCGATGTGGTGGACGCCGCGGACGAGGGGCGCGAGGTGCGTGGGCAACATGCGTGCATCGTAGCGCGCTACTTTGGGCGCCATGCGCCTCCCCCGCCTCGCGGTGCTGCTCTCTGTCCTGGTCGCAACGCTGCTGTGCGCGAACTGCACTGGAGTGGGCGCGCTCGTGAAGCCACCCGAGGCCCCGCGGTTCCAAGCGCAGACGGACGAGATCGTGAACCGCGCGCTCGCGTCGGGCGCAGCGCCGGGAGTGTTGGTGCGCATGGGCCTGGGCGACGGGCGGACCATCCTGGGAGCGGCGTGCGTGGGCGCACGCGCGCTCGAGCCGCAGCGTGAGGAGCTCACGCCGGACACTTTGTTCGACCTCGCGTCGCTCACCAAACCGATCGCGACGGCGAGCAGCGTCCTCAAGCTCGTCGAACTACGCAAAGTCGAGCTCGCTGCGCCCGTCGCGCGCTATCTGCCGGAGTTCGGCGCGAACGGCAAGGGAGAGATCACGGTCGAGCAGCTCTTGCGGCATTGGGGCGGGCTCATCGCCGACAACCCGTTGTCCGACTACGAAGACGGCGCGCAGCGCGCCTGGGAGCGCATCTGCGCGCTCGCGCCCCAGCATCCTCCGGGCTCGAAGTTCGTCTACAGCGACGTGGGCTACATCGTGCTCGGAGTGCTCGTCGAACGCGTCAGCGGCACGCCGCTCGACCAGTTCGCGCGGCGCGAGATCTTCGAACCGGCGGGCATGCGCGACACGTTCTTCCGGCCCGGCCCGGAACTGCGCGCGCGCTGTGCGCCAACGGAACAGCGCGACGGCGTGATGCAACGCGGCGAGGTCCACGATCCGCGCGCGGCGGCGCTCGGCGGAGTCGCCGGACATGCGGGGCTGTTCTCGACAGTGGACGACGTGTCGCGCTGGTGCCGCGTGCTGCTCAACGATGGGTGCATCGACGCCAAGCGCGTGCTGTCGAAGGCGAGCGTCGACGGGCTGCTCACCGCACGTTGGCTCGCGGGCGGCGAAGGCGGCCGCACGCTCGGGCTCGACTGCGACACGGCGTACTCGTCGCCACGGGGCCAGCTCGCGCGCGGTGTCAGCGTCGGGCACACCGGCTTCACCGGCACGTCGCTGTGGATCGATCCGAGCAGCGATTGCTGGAGCGTCGTGCTCACCAGCCGGCTCCACCCCGCGGGCAAGGGCGACGTGCGCGAGCTGCGCCGCGAGGTGGGTCAACTGCTCGGATCGCAGGCGCAGTTCCGCGGCGTGGCGCATAAGCTGTACTTCGACCGTTGGCGCGCACGGATGTTCGGACTGCCCGCGCACGCAGCGGACCGCGGCTACGTCGAGAGCCAGAGGATGTTCAATCCGATGCTCACCGGCGCAGACGTGCTTGCGCGCGAGAACTGCGAGCAGCTGCGCGGTCGGCGCGTGGCGCTGCTCACCAACCGCACCGGCCGAACACGCGAAGGCGAGCGCACGCTCGATCTGCTGCGGCGCAACGGCATCGAAGTCGTGTGCGCGATGACGCCCGAGCACGGTTTCGACGCCAACCTCGAAGGCGCGGTGGAAGACGCAGTCGACAGCGCGAGCGGCGTGAAGCTCTACAGTTTGTACGGCAAGACGAAGCGACCGACGCGCGAGATGCTCGGAGGCGCTGACACGGTCGTGTTCGACGTGCAGGACGTCGGCGCACGCTTCTACACCTACGCGACGACGCTCGGGTACGCGATGGAAGCCGCAGGCGAGCTGGGCCTGCGCGTCGTCGTGCTCGACCGCCCCAATCCGATCGGCTTCGTGCCGCCGCAGGGGCCGCTCGCGGATTCCACGCGGCTCGATTTCGTCGCCTACAAGCCGATTCCCATCGTGCACGGAATGACGCTCGGCGAGCTCGCGCGCTTGTACCGCGAGCACTTCGGCGTGACGTGCGAGCTCGAGGTCGTGCCGTGTGCGAACTGGTCGCGTTCCAGCTCCTGGTCCGAGACGGGCCTGGAATGGATCGCACCGAGCCCCAACCTCCGCAATCCGACGCAGGCGCTGCTCTACCCAGGCGTCGCGCTGCTCGAGTTCACCAACGTCTCGGTGGGACGCGGCACGGACGAGCCCTTCGAGCGCGTCGGCGCGCCGTGGATCGACGCGCAGACCTGGTGCTGGGAGCTCGAACGAGCCAGCCCTCCCGGAGTCGAGTTCACGCCGATCCGCTTCACGCCGCGCGAAAGTCGCTTCGCGGGCGAGCTCTGCCACGGCATTCAAATCGAGGTGACCGACCGCGCCGCGATCTCGCCCGTGAAGCTCGGCCTCACACTCGCGTGGACGCTCTTGCGTTCGCACGGCGAAGAGTTCGAGGTCGCCAAGGTCGACACACTGCTGCGCAACCACGAGGCGTGGGAGAAGCTCATGCGCGCGCGGCACATTGGCGACGTCGACGCGCTCGCCGAGCACGGACTCACGGAGTTCCTCGAAGCTCGGCAGCGCGTTTTGCTCTATCCCTGATGAGCGCTTGAGCGCTCGCGGTCGCGAAGGGAGACTTCCGTGGCGCGCAGTCTCTCGCTCCGTCGTTCTCGTGCGGCGAGCTGCGTACTTCCCCTGCCCCCGCTCGGTGCTCCATGCTCGTTCGCTCGCTCACGTCGCTCACGCTCGCCCTCTTCGCTCTCGGATCCTCGGCGCCCAGCGCGCAAGCGCAGACCGAAGTCGCCGCGCCGTTGGTGCGCAGCGGCAAGTTCACGCAACTGCACTACGACGGCGCCGATGCGGCCCTGGCCGACTCCGCGATCGCTGTCGTCGACCAGGTGTGGCCGCTCGTCGCCGCAGCATTCGGCGTTCCGGACGCCAAACCTGCCAAGCCGCTCCAGATCTACCTGTACCGCGAAATCGCCGGCTACGAGGCCGCCGAAGCTCAACTCACCGGCGGCAGCTTGAAGCGCAACCTCGCGATGGCGCACCACGCGTCGCGCAGCGCACACGTCGCGCTGCAGCCGCCCTGCACGGACGCCGCGCTCCAAGCGATCGGACTGCCGGCGCAGACGCTGCTGCTGCTCGCCTGGGAAACCACCCACGTCGCGCGCTTCGAGCTGTGCGCGAACTTCGAGAACCACCCGGCCTGGCTGGTCGACGGGCTCGCGTCGAACGTCGCGCAGCGTGTGACGTGCAAGACCTGGGGCATCGAACCGGCGCAGGCGCCGTTTTGGGCCGCCCACGCGCGCGACGCGCGGGCCCTGGCGCTGGAGGGCAAGCTCCCGTCGATCGCGGACCTGCTCGGCGACAAGCTCGACGCGCTCGACTGGCACGTGCGCTACGGGCTGCGCGAGCAGTGGTTCGGCTTCCTCTGGAGCGGCTCGCGTCAGACCAAGCTCGCGCAGAGCCTCGCCTTCGCTCGGCAGATCGGCGGCGGGCCGGGGTATGCCGAACAGCTGCTCAAACACGCCACCCAGGCGTTCGAGAGCCGCAGCGGCGAGTTCACCAAGCACCTCACCAAGCTCCAGCCGCAGTGGGACGAAGTGTTCCGTTCGCTCGCGCCGCGCGGCAAGGACTGGGTCCAGATCGCGTTTCCGACGTCCAACGCAATCGCCTGGAATCTCGCGCCGGTCGCGGGTTCGAAGCTCAGCGCCAAGGGCAAGTTGCACATCCTCCCCGGCGGCCGCGGGCAATTGAACTTTCTGTTCGGGCGCACGGACGCGGGCTTCTATTCGATCGCATTTGTCGCGGACTACGGCTTCACCGTGCTCGCGTACGACTCGCAAGCGGACAGTTGGACGCGCGTGCACGACGCCGCCGCGCCGAACCTGAAGCTCGACACGCCCACGCCGTTCGAGGTTGTCGCGAACGGCGACGACCTGCGCGTGCGGCTCGCTGAGCAGAGTTGGGACGTGAAACTGCCTCGCAAGCTCGCCAGCCCCGTGACCTGGGGCCTGGGCGCGCAGGCCGGCCCCGAGGGTTCGGCCACCGGCAGCGCCGGCGTGTGGCTCGAACTCGTCGTCGGCAAGTAGCCCCTTTCGCGGAAGACAGCGGGCAACTGCGTCGTCTTGCTCGACTAGCTGTGGCGCGCCGCGAGGACTCGCACGTTCGCGGGCACGAGCGCGACTCGCCGCGTTACGCTCTCGCACTCTCGCGCCGCTGCCACGGCGCCGCGTTCCGGCTCACCCACCGCCGTCCTCTGCCGATCATGCAAGCACCCGCTCCGCTCTCGCCCGCCGAACTCGAACGCACCCGCGCCTTCATCCACGCCGTGCGCGAACGCGTCGGCACCGTGGTCGTCGGCCAGGACATCGTCGTCGAGCGCCTGCTGATCGCGCTGTTCACCGGCGGCCACATCCTGCTGCAGGGCGTGCCGGGCCTCGCCAAGACGCTGCTCGTGTCGGTGCTCGCGCGCTCGATCGACCTCGACTTCGCGCGCATCCAATTCACGATCGACTTGCTGCCCGCCGACATCCTCGGCTCGGAGATCCTCGACCAACGCACGAGCGAGTTCCGCGTGCGCAAGGGCCCGATCTTCACCAACTTGTTGCTGGCCGACGAAATCAACCGCGCCGCACCCAAGGTGCAAGGCGCGCTGCTCGAGGCGATGCAGGAGCGCAAGGTGACGCTCGGCAACGAGACCTTCCGCCTGCCCGCGCCGTTCCTGGTGATCGCGACGCAGAACCCGATCGAGCAGGCGGGCACGTTCGAACTGCCCGAAGCGCAGCTCGACCGCTTCATGCTGGTCCACCGCCTGGGCTACCCCAAGCCCGAGGAAGAGCGCGAGATCCTGATGCGCAACGCAGCACTGGGCATCGAGAAGACCGACAAGGGCGCGCTGGCGCGCACCGAGTTCGACTCGCTC
The DNA here is from genome assembly GCA_016795325.1 of Planctomycetota bacterium. Lineage (GTDB taxonomy): Bacteria > Planctomycetota > UBA1135 > UBA1135 > WYBT01. Next base: position 225,132 of record JAEUHY010000053.1, on the reverse strand, counting down.
GCACGCCAGCCTGTCGGCTCGAGCAAAGAGCTCGTCGACGCGATGGAAGCCGTGCACCGCGTGCACGTCAGCGAGACCTTCGTCGAGCACGTGGTCGACCTCGTCAACCGCTCGCGCGTGCACCCGGCGGTGGAGCTGGGCTGCAGCCCGCGCGCCGGGATCTCGCTGATCAAGTCGGCGCGCGCGCGCGCGCTCATGCACGGCCGGCGCTACGCCATCCCCGAGGACCTGTTCGCGCTCGCCGAGGACGTGATGATCCACCGCATGCGCCTCAAGTACGAGGCGATCGCCGAAGGCATCACCAACCGCAGCGTGCTCGACGAGCTGCTGGCCGACCTGGGCAGCGGCGCCAAGACCTCGAGCGAAGCGTTCGCCCTCAAGGCCTGAGCCGCGCTCGACGCCGCGTGGAAGCCTACCTCGACCAACTCGAGCAGCTCGACTCGCGCCAGTTCGCGATCGCGCTGCGCAAGCTCGCCAACAGCTTGATGTACGGCGTCGACCGCTCGCCGTTCGTCGGCTCGGGCGTCGAATACGTGCAGTCGCGCCCCTACCAGGAAGGCGACTCGATCCGCGCCATCGACTGGCGCGTCACGGCGCGCACCGGGCGTTTCCACATCAAGGAATTCGAGACGCCCAAGAGCATGCCGTGCTACTTGCTGATCGACACCTCGGCCTCGATGGCCGTGTCGTCGACCGCGCGCAGCAAGTACGCGCTCGCGCTGTACATCGCCGGCGGCCTCGCGCTCGCGTGCCTCGACCGCGTCAGCCCGGTGGGCGTGTTCGGCGTCGGCGAGCGCGGCCTGCGCGTGCAGCCGAGCCTCTCGACCGCGCGCGTGCTGCAGTGGGTGCTCGAGCTGCGCCGCTACCGCTTCGACGAGCGCACCACGCTCGGCGCCACGATCCATCGCCTCGGCCCGAGCCTCGCACAGCGCTCGTTGATCGTGGTGATCAGCGATCTGCACGACGCCGAAGCCGTGCCCGCGCTGCGGCGCCTCGCGCAGTTGCACGACTGCGTCGTGTTGCAGCTCGAGGATCCCGCCGAGCGCGGCCTCGCCGGCGCCGGATTCTTCCGCGCGCGCGAGGCCGAGTCGGGCCGCGAATTCTTCGCGCGCGGCAAGTCGAACTGGGTCGACACGAGCGAGAACGTGCGCGCACTCAAGCGCGCCGGCGTCGACCACCTCGCGATCCGCACCGACGAGAGCTTCGAGTCCAAGCTGCGCCAGCTGTTCCGCTCCCGCGGCTGGGCGGGCAAGGGTCAACGATGAGCGCACTGCTCCTCGCCCTGCTGCTGCAACAAGCGCCGCTCGCGCGCACGACGGTCGGAATGCCGGCGCGCGTCGAACAAGTCGTGCTGCCGGGCAGCGAACTCGTCGTCGCGCCCGCGAAGTCGGATGCGCCGCTGGTCGTGCGCATCGTCGCGACTTGGCCGCACGGGGACGCCACCCGCTACGACCTCGAGTTCTGGGCGCTCGAGGCGGGCGAATACGACTTGCGCGAGCGCTTGGTGCGCGCGGACGGCGCCGCGCTCGCCGCGGACGAGCTGCCGGCCATCCCGGTCGAGGTCGGCGCCGTGCTCAGCGATCCGAAGGCCAAGCCGCGCCAGCCCGCGCCGACGACGCCAGGCAAACTCGGCGGCTACACGCAGGCGCTGATCATCGGCGGCGTGTTGTGGACCGTGGGACTGGTCGTGCTGCTCGTCAGCGGCCGCAAGAAGCGCGCGGAAGCGACGGGAACCGCCGCGCGCCCCAAGACGCTCGCCGAACGACTGCGCCCGCTGGTGGAGCGTGCGCGCGACGGACAACTCTCGAGCGTCGAGCGCGCACAGCTCGAGTTGAGCCTGGTGACCTACTGGCGCCGCAAGTTGGGGCTGGTGAACGAGCGCCCCGAAATCGCGCTCGCCAAGCTGCGCGAACACGCCGAGGCCGGCCCGCTGCTGCGCGCGCTCGAACGCTGGCTGCACGAGCCGCTGCCGCGCGAGCAGGTCGACCTCGCGACCCTGCTCGCCCCCTACCGCAACTTGCCGGCGGACGCGCTCGAACAAGCGCCCGCCGCACCGAGTTCGAGGAGCTGAGCCGATGGAGCTCGAAACACTCGCGCTGTTCCGCAATCCGCAGGTCCTGCTGCTGCTGGTGTTGCCCGCGGCGCTGCTGCTGTGGATCTGGACGCGCCGCACGGCCGGCGTCGTGATGCCCTTCGACAACGCGCAGAACACGCGCAACTCGCGTTGGTCCTTCGCCGTGCGCGCCGCCGAGTCGCTGCCCGCGCTGCTCGCCGCGCTCGCGATCCTGTTGCTCGCCGGCCCGCAGCGCTGGGGCGTGCCGAGCTCCAAGCGCGCGCTGACCAACATCCAATTCTGCGTCGACGTGTCGGGCAGCATGCTCGCCAAGTTCGGCGAGGGCGATCGCTACGACGCGGCCATGGCGGCGATCGACGAGTTCCTCGACCTGCGCAAGGGCGACGCCTTCGGGTTGACGTTCTTCGGCAACAACGTGTTGCACTGGGTGCCGCTCACCAACGACGCGTCGGCGCTCAAGTGCTCGCCGCCGTTCATGCGGCCCGACCGCATCCCGAGCTGGTTCGGCGGGACCGAGATCGGCAAGGCGCTGCGCGCCTGCCGCAAGGAGCTCGTCGAACGCCAGGAGGGCGACCGCATGATCATCCTGATCAGCGACGGCCAGAGTTCCGACCTGGGCGGCGGCGCGGAGGAGACGCTGGCGGCGGAACTCGCGCGCGACGGGATCGTGGTCAACACGATCCACATCGCCGAGTTCGCGATTCCCGACGAGATCGTGCGCATCGCCGCGATCACGGGCGGCCAGGCCTTCAAACCCGAGGACCAGGATGGACTCGCGCGGATCTTCGGCGAGATCGACGCCATGCAGCGCGTGAAGCTCGAGAAGACGCTGGCTGAGTCGATCGACGACTTCGAACTGTTCTCGTGGATCGCGCTGGGCGCGCTCGGGTTGCTGGGGCTTTCGTGGCTCGGACTGAGGTGCACGCCGTGGTGAACCTCGACAAGCTGCTGAACCTGCGCGACACGGAGTTCGGCCCCGAGTGGATCGCCGTGGCCGTGCTCGCGCTCGCCGTCTTCGGCGAGTGGCTCCACGGCCGGCGTGTCGCGCGCATCGCGCACCTCGCGTTCGGGCCGACGCGCAAGCCGGCCTGGTGGGCGCGCGGCGCACCGACCTTGCGCGTGCTCGGCGCCGCCGCCGCAGCCTGGGGCTTCGCGACGCTGCTCGCCGTCGAGCCCAAGCGCTACTCGAGCGAAGGCGCCGGGGCGCTCGGCGAGGTCGAAGGCCGCATCCTGCTCGTGCTCGACGTCAGCCCGAGCATGCGGCTGGTCGACGCCGGCCCGGAGAAGAAGGACAGCCGCATGTCGCGCGCGCGGCGCTTGATGGAGTCGTTCTTCGACCGCGCGCCGATCGACCAGAACGCCGTCAGCGTGGTCGCCTTCTACACCGGCGCCAAGCCGGTCGTGGTCGATACGCGCGACATCGAAGTGGTGCGCAACATCCTCGGCGACCTGCCGATGCACTACGCCTTCAACGCCGGCAAGACGCAGCTCTTCGACGGCCTCGAAGAAGCCGCGAAGCTCGCCAAACCTTGGCCGCCGCGCAGCACGACGCTGATCATCATCTCCGACGGCGACACGGTGCCGGCGACGGGCATGCCGCGCATGCCGGCCTCGGTGCGCAGCACGATCGTGGTCGGCGTCGGCGACGCCAAGACCGGCAAGTTCATCGACGGGCGCAATTCGCGCCAGGAAGTCGCTGTGCTCAAGCAAGTGGCGGCGCGCCTGGGCGGCTCGTTCCACGACGGCAACGAGAAGCACCTCGCCTCCGACCTCATCGCCGCCGCGATGGGCCGCGAGGACGAGTCCGTGTTCGAGCGCCTGACGCGGCGCGAGTACGCCCTGATCGCCCTGGCCAGCGGGTCGGGGCTGCTCGCCCTCCTCCCGGTCCTGCTGCAGCTCGCCGGAACCTCCTGGCGTCCGGGCGCGGGCCGCCGCGGCGCCCTCGCCGACAAGCGCGCCGCCGCGGCCGCGTCAAAGTCGGCCCCAGGCGCCCCCCGCCCACGGTCGCCGGCCCCGCCGGTCGATGTAGCATGAGGCCCAGCTGGCGCAGTCCCGCGCGAGCGACGCCCTCCGTGTCGAATCCACTCCAGAGGATGGTGCAATGAAGAAGCTGGTGTTGTGCGTGTGGTTGCTCCTGCCAGTTGCGGCAGGCGCGTACCACTACGGACCAGGTCAAGAGCTCGCGCGCGACGACCGCGCGGCGGAGCTCGTCGCCAAAGCGCAGGATCTCGCCGCGCAAGCGCGCGAGGTCGCGGCCAAGGAAGGCGACGCCGCCGCGAAGCCGCTGTGGATGGAAGCCGAGGCCGCCTACGGCGAAGCGCTGAGCGCACTGCGCACCGAACACGTCGAGCTCGGCCGCACGCTGCGCCTCGAACGCGCGAAGGCGCAGATGTTCGCCTCGAAGTTGCCCGAGGCGCGCCGCGATCTGCAGCAGCTCATGCTCGAGCTCGAAGAGGACCGCAGCGTCGCGCCGGAGTTGTCCGCGCAAGTCCGCGAAGCGCTGGCGAACGCGCAGTACTACTCGACGTGGCTGATGCGCCTCGAGGGCGCGCCGCGCGAAGAGTGGGAACGCGAGATCGACGCCTCGCGGCAGAACTACAAGTTGCTCGCCGAACAGGCGGCCAAGGGCGCCGACGCAGCGGCTGCCAAACAAGCCAAGGAGAACCTCGAGTCGGCGATCGCGCTCGCGCGCATGGACCTCAGCGAACTGCAGGGCCTGCCCCTGCCCTCGCAGTGAGAAGGTTGCGGAACGGGCCGCGGTCGCGGCTCCAAAGGCAAGGGCAAGGGCAAATCCTCGGGACCCAAGGATGCGCGCGGCGCCGGCTCCGGCCCGCCGCCCGATGATTCGGGCTCCTGAGCGTGCTTGAACATCGCAACTCGCGTCGAGCCTTGCGCTCGGTGCGAGTTGCGCGTCGTTGGTGAGGGTTGTGCGAAGCGCTGTGTTCGAAGGAAGCTGGGGCGCAGTCGGTCGACTGCGTGGGGAGAGAAAATCGATGCAAGTACGCAAGGTCGCGCGGCTCGCCGCCGCGCTCGCCGCCGCTTGGCTGATCGCGCCGAGCGCGTCGGCGCAAGTCCAGATCCACACCCTCGGATATGTCGAGGAGGGTGAGGTGTACTTCGGCGGCGAAGACATGCCCGCCGAGCTCGCGGCCGCGATGGGTCAGGCCGGCGAGCCCGACAAGACCGCGCCGACCAAGCGCGGCGAACGGCTCAAGCAGCTCGACTACGACCGGCGAGCGTCGACGATCCTCAAGGCCTGGTCGACGCCGCCCAAGGCTGGGAAGCCGGGCGCGAGCGGCGCCGAAGGTGAAGCTGCGCCCGTGCAGGGCGGCGAAACGAGCAGCGAAGAGCGTGCGAAGGCTGTGGAGCAAGCGGCCGCGCTCGGCCTGGCCTCGCCGGCGGGAGGCGCCTCGATCAGTGTCTCCGCGACTGGCGCCATCACGGTCAGCGGCACGTCCATCGTGCGTGTGGCTCCGTTGACGGCGGCGAGCACGAGCGCAGCGGGCGCCGCACCTGGCGTGGCGGCCCCGGTCGCTTCGACGCCCGCGGTTGCTGCGACGCCCGCGGTTGCTGCGACGCCGGCGGTCGCTGCGACGCCGGCGACCGGAAGCGCGGCCCCGGCCGTGACCGAAGGCGCGGCCGCGAGCGCCGATCAGCCGCAGGACGCCGCAGCCGCGCAAGAAGCGCAAAAGAAGGCCGAGGAGGCCGCTGCGAAGGAAAAGGCCGAGGACGAAGCCTTCGAGAAGTCGGTCAGCGCACTGCAGCGCGACGTGACGCTCGGCAACTGGACCGCGGTCAAGGCCTTCTTCGACACGCTCGGCGACGCCGACCACAAGGCCGGCTACGAGCACCTGCTCACCTCGCTGCGCAACGGGCCGCGTCAGCGCCCGCAGGTGCCGCAACAAGGCCAGAACTACATCGAGAGGAACGTCTTCTCGCCTGCGGACGTGGTCGGCCTCGCCGGCGTGCGCCGCGGCGACCTGAGCAAGACCGCGCTCACGATGCTCGGCGCGATCCTCGATCAAGCGCTCGACTCGGGCCACCAGGTCGACACCTTCCTCGCCAGCGTGCGGCCGATGCTCGACCAGGACAACGCGCCGCTCCACCGCCGCGCGCTGGCTGTGTTGCTGGTCAACGCTGGACTCCCGCTCGAACTCGACGGGCTGCTCCCCACGCTGGAAGAAGCGCGCGAGAAGAACGACCGCGAAGGCTTGAACCTGCTCTCGCGCTACCTGATCGCGCGCCACGCCAAGGAGTCGAAGCCGACCTGGCTCGAGCAGGCTTGGCACTGCACGCAGGCGGTGCTCGCGGTCGGCGAAGTCGACGAAGAAGCGAAAGCCGAGGCGCTGACGCGCGCGGTCGACATCGCGCCGAAGGTCGCGCCCGAACTGGGCGCACGCTGGCTGGAGGAGAGCTTCACGAGCCGTCCGGAACGCGGCAAGGAGATCCTGGCCACGATCGGCGCGGCGACGTCGACCAAGCTCGCAGCGGAGCCGATGAACGACGAGCGGCGCCTCAAGCTGCTCGAGCTGCAGAGCACGGCCACCAAGGCGTTGTTCGCCTCGGCGCCGCAGCTCGCCGACGAGTGGAAGCGCGAGCTCGAAGTGCTCGCCGATGCGTGGATGCGCGAGGCGCTGTTCACCTACCAGAACGACGACTCGACCCAGCTCGGGCCGAGCATGCAGCGCGACCCGTACGGCAACTTCTTCTACTACGACTGGGGCGGCAACCAGCGCGGCCACATGCCCAAGGCGCTGCGCACCGACAAGCTGCTCGACACGCGTCCCACGGACGAGTGGCTCAGCCGCATCGACGCGACGCTGCAGCCGCGCTTCCAGATCCTCTTCGCGCAGTTGCTGCTGAAGGTCGGCGAAGACGCCGCGGCGTTCCCCTACATCGAAGGGCTCGCGCGCACGTTGCCCAAGCGCGCCGAGGAGCTGGTCGCTGAGTTCCTGCGCGTGTGGACCAAGAACCACAATCCCAACGAGCAGAACAGCCGCCGCAACCAGTACGTGTACTTCTTCGGCTTCGAGGAGCGCGCCGAAGGGATCCCGCTCACGCGCTCCAAGCAGGACCGCAACCTGCGCGAGCTGGGCGAATGGGTCACGCGCCTGCGCACGCTGGGCGTGGAGATCGACAAGGACCTGCTGGTCGCGGCCTTCAAGACGGCGCACAGCTCGGCGGAGATCTACCGGCTCGAGACGGTCGAGCAGATCTTCGGTTCGATGGAGACGCTCGATCCGCAGATGCTCGCGGGCCTGGTGCAGGACATGCGCGCCAACCTGGTCGAGACCTGGCGCGATCCGGCGCTGCAGAAGGACAAGGGCACGCGCCGCAAGCAGCAGGACATCGAGGCCGAGGTCAAGCGCGGCTACGCGCTGGCGCGCGCGACGCTCGACAAGGCGCTCGAGAAGCACGCGCAGGATTGGCGCCTGTGGCTGGCGCGCGCCTCGATCGAGCACGACGAAAACAACTTCGCCGCGACGCTGAAGAAGGACTCGGGCTTCAGCTCCAAGCGCAACGCCGCGTTCGAGACGTTCGCCAGGGCGGCCGAGCTCTACGTGGCGAAAGCGCCGGAGCTCGAGCCGGCCAAGGAAACGACCGAGGTCTTCGAGCAGTGGTTCTACGCGGCCCTGGGAGCGTGCGACCTCGCCAAGATCCAGCCCAAGCACGTGCTCGCCGCCGATCAGGTCCAGCGCATCCGCGAACGCCTGTTCCAGCTGCAGGGCGAGTGCGGCGAACGCCACGTTGCGAAGTTCGCCAGCCAGCTCTTCTCGCGCATGAGCAACGCCAACCCCGGCGTGAAGTTCCGCTACGTGCGCGAGGGATTGGCGATCGTCGGCGAGCACAAGCTCGCGCGCGAGGCGCGCAGCGTGTTCGACTACTACAACGACTTGGTGACCGAGATCCAGCTCGTCGCTTCGATCGACGGTTCGAGCACGGTCGGCGCCGCCGAACCCTTCGGCCTGCGCGTCGACATCCGCCACACGCGCGAGATCGAGCGCGAGTCCGGCGGCTTCGGCAAGTACCTCCAGAACCAGAACAACATGGCCTTCTCGTACAACTACGGGCGGCCGACGGAGGACTACCGCGACAAGTTCGAAGAGGCGGCGCGCGAAACGCTCGGCGAGCACTTCGAGGTGCTGTCGGTGACCTTCAACGATCCCAAGGCGACTTCGATCGCCGACGCGGAGTACGGCTGGCGCCGCACGCCGTACGCGTACCTGCTGGTCAAGCCGCGCGGACCGCAAGTCGACAAGGTGCCCGCGCTGCGGCTCGACCTCGACTTCCTCGACACCAGCGGCTACGCGGTGCTGCCGGTCGAGTCTTCGGTGCTGCCGATCGACGCCAGCGCGCCGAGCGGTGGAGCTCGGCCGTACCAACGCGTCGCACTGTCGCAGACGCTCGACGAGCGCCACGCCAAGGACGGCAAGCTGCTCGTCGAGGTCAAGGCTACGGCGCTGGGCCTGGTTCCGCCGCTCGAGCAACTCGTGGAGTTCGCGCCCGCGGGCTTCACCGTCAGCTCGACCGAGGACCAGGGCGTGAGCGTCGTGAAGTTCGACGAGGAGGTCGAAGGCATCGTGTCCGAGCGGCTGTGGACGCTCACGCTGCGCGCCGCGGAAGAGAACACCGAGTTCCCCGCGCAGCTCGCGTTCGCCAAACCGCGCGGCGAGACCGCCTCGAACGAGCACTACCGCTACGTCGACGCCGACCTCGCCACGGTCGGTCCCGTGGTTGAACTCGAGCGTCGCTACGGCGAGCCGCGCTCGAATTGGGGCCCGTGGATCGGCGGCGCTGTCGCCGCGCTCGTCGCGCTCGGCTTCGTCGCCATGCGATCGCGCCGCAAGCCGCAAGCAGAGCAGCAGGCGCGCTTCCGCGTGCCCGAACAAGCCACCGCGTTCAACGTGCTCGGACTGTTGCGCCAGATCCACGCCAACAACGGCCTGGCGAGCGACGAGCGCGCGGAACTCGAGCGCGAGATCGCCGCGCTCGAACAGCGCTTCTTCGCAGCCGACGGCGACGCCCAGGGCGACCTGAAGCCGATCGCCGAACGTTGGACGGCGCGCGCCCGCTGACCCGCGCGGCGCGTTCCGCGAGCGCAGCTCCATGCCGCCGCGTGCAGGCCCCGCCTGCGCGCGGCGTTTCGTTGAGGAACCGGCGCTCCACGCGCTACCTTCAGGCGATGAGCGCCATCCCCCACCAAGTGTCGAACCACAAGCTGCGGGTCCTGACTGGCGCGTTCCTCGCGCTGTTCGCGGCCGCGGCCGTACAGCCGAGCGAAGACGAGCGTGTGGTGCTCGGCGAAGGCGCGCAGCGCTTCGAGTGGGTCAAGGGTTGGGGCAAGCTCCCCGAGGGGATGCAGTTGGGCAACACGCACGGCAGCGTGCTGCTCGACAAGGCGGGCCGCGTGTACCTCAACACGGACACGGAGCACTCGGTGGTCGTGTTCGACGCCGCGGGCAAGTTCCTCGAGAGTTGGGGCGGCAAGGAACTCGCCGGCGGCGTGCACGGCATGTGGATCCAGTCCGAGGGCGAAGCGGAGTTCCTCTACCTCGCGCACATCGGGCGGCGCGAAGTGCTCAAGACCACGCTCAAGGGTGAGATCGTGTGGCGCCTGGGCTGCCCGCTCGAGAGCGGCAAGTACGACAAGCCCGAGCAGTGGGCGCCGACCAGCGTGGTCGTCGCGCCCGACGGACGCATCGTGGTGGCCGACGGCTACGGTCGCTCGTGGATCCACGTGTTCGACGCCGAGCGCAAGTACGTGCGTTCCTTCGGCGGACCGGGCAGCGAGGTCGGTCAACTCGCCACGCCGCACGGGCTGTGGCTCGAGCTCGTCGAAGGCAAGCCCGAACTGCTCGTCGCCGACCGCGAGAACCACCGCCTGCAGCGCTTCGACCTCGAGGGCAAGCGCCTGGGCGAACCGATCGGCGGACTGCGCCGGCCGTGCAGCGCGCACGCGCTCAACGGCGAGATCGTCGTCGCCGACCTCGCCGGGCGCATCACGTTGCTCGACAGCACCGGCAAGCTGCTCGCGCACCTGGGCGACAATCCCGACGAGTCCAAGCGCGCGCAGAACGGCGTGCCGCGCGAACAGTGGCGCGACGGCGAGTTCCTCTCGCCGCACTCGGCGCGGCTGGCGCCGAACGGCGACATCTACGTGGCCGACTGGAACTACCTGGGCCGCGTGACCAAGCTCGCGCGCCTGCGCTGAGCGCTGCGCGAAGTTTCTTCCGCGCCCGCGCCGTTCGGCGCGTCGCGCGGCGCGTGGACCCGTGAGCTCTCCGACGCGCGCCGCCAGCACGCGGTAGGTTTCGAAGCCGTTCCCTGCGGCCCGCTGCGCGAGTGCGCCGCGGGACTCGTCGCGGGCCGGCTTCCCCGTGAACCGCCCCACCGACCCGCCCCCGCCTTTTTCTCCGCCGCCGCCCGACGAGCGCGGCCCCAGCTTCGAGGTCGTATGGCGCGTCGAGGACGACGACCCGGCGACGTGGGACCTGCCCGCGCGCTTCCAACTCGTGCGCGACCTGGGCGACGGCCCGTTCGGACCGCTGTTCGCGGTGCGCGACGCGCAGCGCACGGCGCGTGTGGCCCGCCTCGAAGTCGTCTCGCGCTCACGCACGCTGCCGCCTGCGGAGCGTGATGCGTTGCAAGCTCGCCTGGCCGCCGCCGCGCGCGTCGGCGCGCCCACGCTCACGCCGACGCTCGAAATCGGACGCCTGCCCGACGGTCGCGTGTTCGCGCTGTGCGAGCACGTCGAAGGCGAGACGCTCGTGGCTCGGCTGGCGCGCGAGGGAGCGCTGCACCCGGCGCATGCGCTCGAGGTCGCGCGCCAGGTTCTGGCGGGCCTCTCGGCGCTGCACGGCGCCGGGCTCGCGCATGGCGACGTCCGCGCCGGCGCTGTGTGGCTCGCCCACAACGTCGAGAAGCACGACACCAATCCCTACGGCGTGCGCGCCTGCCTGCTGGGCGCCGGCGTGGCCGCCCCGGGCGCGGATGGAGTCCGCGACGACCTGCGCGGTCTCGGCGAAACGTTGGCTGCGCTCAGCGGACCGCTCGCCGTAGGAAGCGAGATCTCCGAGGCCGCGCACGCGCTCGCGCGCGACCTCGTCGAAGGAACTTCGTCGCGCGCGAGCAGCGCCTCGCGCGCGCGGGCGAGCATCGAACAGATCTTGACGGGCGCCAGCGCACGCGCGCTGTCCGCGCTCGAGCGCCGCAACCGCAGGCTGGTCTACGCCGCAGCCTTCGCCGGCTGCCTCGCGCTCGGTTGGCTCTCGTGGAGCGCACGTTCGCAAGCCGCCGCCGCGGTGCGCGCCGCCGAACTCGAGCGCGACAACTTCGCGCGCGCGCAGCGTGTCGCGCTGGAGATGCTGGGCTCGCTGCGCGCCGAACTCGCAGCAGGCGAGACGCACATGACGGGCCAACTCGACGCGCTCGAGGCGGCGCTGCTGCGCGACGACGCGCGGGCGGCGCGCGAGCCGAGCGCGAGCGTCGAGCTGCCGCGCGAACTCGCGGCGCAACGCAACCTGGCGCAGCGACTGCAGCTCGAGCTCGACCAGCGCGGCGCGGCGCTGGAAGCCCTGCGCGGCGAACTCGCGACGGCGCTGGCGCGTTCGGACCGCAGCGTGCGCGCGGCGCGCGGACTGGACGCGCTGCTCGCGTTGCTGACGAGCGGCGCGGGCGAGCTCGCTCGCGAACGCGCGCTCGCGCTCGAAGCCGAGGGTTTGTACGGCGCGAGCGAGCATCTCTCGCTCCTCGCGCAAGCGCTGGCCGCGGCGCGCCGTTTCGAAGCGAGCCGTGCGCAAGCGGACGGGGCCGAGCTCGACATCGCAGCGTGTGACGAAGCGCTGCGCGCGTTCGAACGCGCGCAGGAGCAGCGCATTGCGTTCATGGCCGAAGCGACGCCGTGGTTGGAGCTCCAATTGAACGACGCGCCGCCGGGCGCACGCGGCGAGCGTCTCGCGTCCGCGTACGAGTTGCTCCACCAACGCGTGCGCGCGGCGCGCGCCGAACGCGAGCTGGCGCACGAACGCGACTTGTTCGCGTTGCGCAGCGCGCCGGAGCACTCCAGCGGAGCGCCGGCCTTCGCCCACGCGGCGCGCTTCGGCTGCGGACACCTCGAGGAATTCGGCGAACGCTTCGTGCGCGAGCTGCGCGAGCGCGTCGCCGCCGGCCCCGGCATCGAGCCGCAGGCGCTGCGCGCGGCGTCCTCGCTCCCGAGTTGGGCCGAGCGCGCGCGCAACGGCGATGTGCGCTTGAGCGCCGAGCAGGCGCGCGACCTCGAGCTGCTCGACGCCGCGCGCCGTTGGTGCACGGGCGAGCCGCTGCTCGACGCGCAGCTCGCGCTGGTGCGGGCCGCGGACGGTTTCGATCGCGGAGGGACCTGGCGGAGCCAGCTCGCACTGCAAGTCGCGCTCGCCGAAGCGTTCGAGCGCGCCCCGCGCCTGGGCGAGGAGTTATGGCGCTGCGACCTCGATCCGTCGGGTCGGCGCGAGTGGTGGCGCGAGCGCGTGGAGCGCGCCGACGGACGCCGCCAAATCGTGCGCCGTTCGCGCTTCGACGCCGTGGATGGCGTGTTGCTCGGCGAAGGGCTGCTCCACCTCGAGCGCGGGGACGCGCAGGCCCGCTTCGTCGGCTCGCGCACGCTGCTCGTCGACCTGCGCGGCGGCGGTGCAGCGCTTTCCGTGGGCGCGCTTCCGCCGCCCGAGCCGGTCGAACTTCCCCCGCGCGCCGCCCTCGAGCGGCACGAGCTCGAGGACCTGCGCGATGCGGGCGCCGGCGAGCTGTGCCTGGTGTGGCGCGAAGGCGACGTGGTGCGTTGGTACACGCCGCGCTTGGGCCTGGTGCGCGAAGAGACGCGCCTCGCGCAGGGCGTCGCGCTCACGCAGCTGATCGCGCGCGGCCGCTGAGGCTCAGCGCAGACCTTCGCTGCGCGCGATCAACACCAGGCGTTGTTGAGCACTTCGCCCATCCCGCCGGCGCCGGGCACGATGTAGCCGTGGTCGTTGAGACCACGCTCTTCGTTCCAACGCTGGCCGGGCAGCGCGGCGAGCACATCGGGCGCGGACAAACCGCGGTCGAGCCGCGCGGCGTACACGACCAGATCGTCGAAGGCGCCCGTCACCGCGCGCAGATATTCGGGAGTCGCGATCATCGGCATCGCCACGATGCGCGCCGGACGGCCGAAGTGCTCGCGGTAGTGCTTGACCGCGCGGATCGTCGTCGCGCCGGTCGCGCCCATCGGATCAGGCATCAACAACACCGCCCCTTCGACCGAACCGCCGATCTTCGAGCCCGACAGATCGACGCCGGTCACGTGTCCCTGCGCGTCCGACACGCGCGCCATGTTGAGGTGGTCGAGGCGCACGTTTTCCTCGGGCAGCACCGCGGTGAGCATCTCGAAGCACACCTGCGAGGGCACGATGCCGGCGCGGATGATGTCGACCACCACGACCTTCGTCGCCGGATCGATGACCGCTCCGCGGTACACGCCCTCGCGCGGGTGCAGATCGCTCATGCGCGTCGGCTCCTCGACGTCGACGCGCGGCAGATCGTGGCCGGCGACGTTGGCCAGCATGATCTGGTACACGCGCCGCAGCGTGGCGGTCAGCTCGGGGTGGCGGATGCGCTTGCTGCACAGCTTGGACAGCGCCGTGAGCAAGTACAGGTTGTCGAGCAGGTGCACACGCGGTCCGTAGTGGTGCTGCAGCTCCCAACCGCCCTGGTGTTCGTTGATTTCGCGCGTGGTCATGGCACGGTCTCCGTTCAGTTCGCAGCCGCCAGGCCCGCGGCGAGCGCTTGGACGAGGCGCGGAACGTCGCGCGCGGGAGTCGAACACAGCGCGATGCGAAGCGCGCCGGGGATCGGGACGACGAACACTCCCGCGTCGCGCATGTGCGCGGCCGCGGCCTCGGGGCGCTGCGCGAACACGCTCACGAAGAAGCCGCCTTCGTAGCGCGGATAGTCGAGCCGCGCGGCGTGCGCGGCCGTGTTGAAGGCCGCGACACGTTCGTCGAGGAGCTTGCGCAGCAGCTCGCGTTCGGCGTCGGCGCGGCCGCGCAGCGTGGCGTCGGAGAGCAGCTTGCCGATCGCCAGTTGTCCGGCGTGGTTGCAGTTCGACCACGTGCCGCGGCACGAGAAGGCGAGCGCGTTGTCGATGCGCTTGCGCTCGGATTCGTCGGGATGCACGGCGACGAGCGCTCCCACGCGGGCGCCGTACTGCGCGAACGACTTCGAGGCCGTCCAGGCCACCAGCAGCAGCGCTTCACCGACGATCTGCGCGGCGTGTTCGACCCAGCGCTCGGCGCCGGGCGCGCCGAACTTCGCGTAGGCGTGGTCGACGAGCAGCGCGACCGGAGCGCGGCGCGCGGCGGCGCGCACGATGCGCGTCACGTCGCTCCACTCCTGTGCATCGAGCGAGTAACCCGTGGGGTTGTTGCACGGCGTGTTGAGCAACACGAGCGCGCGGCCCTGCGAACGCAGCTGGCCCTCGAGCCCGCGCTCGAACGCTGCGCTGTCGAAGCGCCGCGCGCCGTCGAACATGCGGAAGGTCTCGACCTTGCGGCGCGTGTGGTCGGCGAGCGTCTTGTACGGACCCCAGTAGTACTCCGGCGCGAGCAGCGCCTGGCCGGGCTCGAGGAAGTTCACGATGGCGTGGTGCAGCGCGCCGGTGCCGCCCGGCGTCGCGGCCGCCACCGAGCAGCGCGCGAGTTCGCCGGCGCCGAACAGGTCCCCCACGACCGCGTCGAGGAAGCCGCGCTCGCCGGCGATCGGCGCGTAGCCGGCCGCGCGCTGCGGATCGACGCTGGCGAGCGCGTCGAACACGCTCTTCATCACCGCCAGCTTGCCCTGGTCGTCCATCAACGCGCCGAGCGTCGCGTTGACCACCGCTTCCCCCGCGCGCCCGCGCCGCTGCGCCTCGGCGTTGAGCGCGAAGATCGGGTCGTCCCCCGAACGGCTGCGGGCGGCTTCGATCAGGAATGGGGGCGTGTGCGCGGCGGACTGGGTCATCGTCGAGGGCGCCGGGCGAGGGCCCGGGACCGATCCCGCACGCGCCTGGCGACCCGACAGGATAACCGCTGGAACCAGGGGCTGGCCGCGTTGACACCCGGCTTCAGAGCCCGCGCGGACGCTGCGGGTCGGGCACGAGCTGTCGTTGCACGGCCTGGAGAGCCTCGGTTTCGCGCGGGTCGAGCTTGCGGCCCTGGTAGCTGCGGTGGTCGTGGCTGCGGATGCGGCGCAGCGCGAGGTAGCGGTCGTACCACGGCCGCGATTGCAGCAGCCCGTAGTGAAACTCGCTGGCGTGCGCCATGAGCCACACGGCGCGTTCGTCGAGCGGATCGTGCTGCAAGGCTTCGAAGGCGAGTTGGCCGGAGCGGCGCACACGCTCGGATTTACTGAGCGCCGCGAGCGTTGCATCGGGCGGCGCGTTGCGGTCGGCCTCGGGCAGCGCGCGCTCCGCACGCTCCACCAGCGGCGCTGCGGCGCGCAGGAGTTCGGCGCGCCAGTGCACGAGCGACTCCACGCTCGGCGCCAGGCGCGTGGTGAACAGCGAGGCGCCCATCAGCTCGGCGAGTTTGCGCTGCGGCTCACACAGGCGCTCCACGTTGGCGCGCCGCACGCCTTCGCCCTCCGAAGCCGCGGCGAACGAGAGCAACTGCGCGACCTGCTCGCTGTGCGCGCGCACGTCGGAGGGCACGCGCAAGGCGGCGAGATCGTTGCGCAGCGCACGCAGCCAACTCGCCGCGAGGTCGATGCGCGCCGCGATGTTGCTCGCCTCGACTTGGGTGAAGGTCGCGAAACCGTCGGTCGCCGCGCGCAGCACGCGCAGGCCGTTCTCGAGCTCGACGAGCTCGAGCTCTGCATCGCCCAGCGCGCGCGCGCGGACTTGCATCCGGGCGTCGAGCAACACTTGGGCGAGCGCCGTGGCGCGCTTGCCTCCGGCCGCCAGAGTCGGCAACGGATCCTCGGCGAGCTCCTCGAAACGTGCGTGCAGCGCGTCGAGGCCACGCGGATCGCCCGGCGCCAAGAGCTCGAACAGTTGCGCCTGTTCGTACGCGGTCCGGACCTGATCCAGCTGCAGCTTGAGGTCGGAGACCAGCGTGTCGAGTTCGAGCTTGAAGGCGCGGTCGGGCTCGGCGTTCGAGCGCAGCAGCGAGAGCAGTTCGTTCAGCGGCGTCAACGCGCCGAGCCCACGGCGACCGTCGGGCGCGAGGGCCTCGGTGTCACGGCTGCGCTGCGCCTCGCCCGCGTGCGGGTGGGCGAGGCCGGCAGGCGGCGCCGCAGCGACCGACGACGGCTCGGCGCTGCGCGCCGAAGCCCCCGCGCCCAGCGCGAGAACCAACGCGCAGTGCGCCCACGGAAGCGCGCAAGGCGCCGACGGAACAGCGCGAGCGGATAGCCAACGCACGACCTGCTGCGAGCGAACGAACATGGCCAAAGACCTCGAGGGGCGGCCGCTGCCACGGCCGCGCAGGACTTACCCGCGTGCGAGCGATCAGTCACCCGACAAGGGCGTCGGCGGCGTCCGCGCCCGACACTGCGGAGCACGCCAGCATCGTACCGGTGGCCTTCGGCGGGCGCGCGGCGGACCCGATTGGCTGGCGAACAAGGGCGCCTGGAGGCGGCGCCCGCGGATCAGTGCAGCGCCTTGAGCGCGCGCTCGTAGAACGGCTCGACCGAGCGCGCGGTGTCCAGCTGCGGCCAGCGCGACACCGAGAGCAGCGATTGCGCCGCCAGGCTGTTCGGTTCGACCAGACTGACCGGCGCGCGCAGGTCCACGCTGCGCGGGACGGCGGAATCGGCGGGGACGAAGCCGACGAGCTCGGGCTGGCGGCCGAGGAACTTGCGGCACACGCCGCGCAGGCGTTCCCAGGCCGAGTCGGCGGAGTCGGCGTCGGGGACGCGGTTGAACACCACGCCGACGTGCAACGAGGGATTGACCATCACGGCGCGCTTGTAGACCGCGTAGGCGTCGGAGAGCGCCGTCACCTCATGGCTGGTCACCAGGAGCAACGTCGTCGCGGCGCACAGGTGGGTCACCGTCGTGTAGCCGATGCCCGCGCCGTGGTCGACGATGATCAGGTCGAACTCGTCCTCGAGCGGGCGCAGGGCCTTGAGCAGGCGCTCGAACTCGCGGCGCGTGGGGTGCGCGAGCACGTGGCGACCGACGCCGCCCGACAGGAGCCGCAGGCCGCCGGGGCCTTCGACCATGGCCTCCGCCACGGTGGCGCGGCCCTCGATCACGTGCCCGAGGTCGAAGGGCGGCGCGAGGCCGAGCAGGAGGTGGTCGTTGGCCAGACCCGCGTCGAAGTCGATCAGCAGCACGCGTTCGCCGCGTTGCGCGCGCAGGACGGCGAGGTTGGTGGCGACCACGCTCTTGCCCGTGCCGCCTTTGCCGCTCGCGATGCACACGACGCGGGCCGTGGTCGTGGCGCTCTGCCGCATGCGCCGCTCCGCGTCGATCACGCGGCTGAAGGCGCTGCGGCGCCAGATAGCGAGCGGAGAGAGGTCGAGCATCGAGGTGCGGCGCCGGGAGGGCGATAGAAGACCGAGCGTGCCGCCGCACGTCAACGACAGAATCGAGAGCGGCGGAGCGCTATTGGAAGCGCGTTTGCTCGCCGATGCGGTGCAGCTTCATCACGTTGGTCGAGCGCGCGACGCCGGGCGGCACGCCCGCGACGAAGATGACCTCCTCGCCGTGCGCGCACATCCCGCTCTGCACCAGCACGGTCTGCGCTTCGTGCAGCATGTCCTCGAGGCTTGTTTCACGCGCGCAAAGCAGCGGGCGCACGTGGCTGAGGATCGTCATCGCGTGCAACGTCCGCTCGCTCGGCGTGAGGGCGATGATGTCGCCCGCGATGCGGTAGCGCGAGAGGAGCCGCACCGTGTTGCCCGTCTCGGTGAAGCAGATGATCTTCTTGATCTTGAGCGCCTCCGCGGCGTGCGCGGCCGCCAGCGCGGTGGCGTTCGAGAACGTCGGCTCGTTCTGGCGGAACGGGACGCGCGACAGCTCCTGGTAGCGCGGCGAGGTCTCCACGGCCCGCGCGATGCGGGCCATGGCGCGCACCGCCTCGACGGGGTGCTCCCCCACCGCCGTCTCCGCCGAGAGCATCACCGCGTCGGTCCCGTCCAGCACCGCGTTGGCGACGTCGGTGACCTCGGCGCGCGTCGGGCGCGAGGCGTGCACCATCGACTCGAGCATTTCGGTCGCGGTGATGACGAACTTGCCGGCCTTGACCGACTCGGCGATCAGGTGCTTTTGCACCAGCGGCAGGTGCTCGAGGTTGACTTCGACACCCAGGTCGCCGCGCGCGACCATGACGCCGTCCGTCGCCTCGAGGATGCCGCGCAGGTCGTCGAGCGCCGTGCGCCGCTCGATCTTGGCCACCAGCATCATGCTGGGCGCGAGGTCGCGGATGCGCTCGAGGTCGGCGGCGCGCGAAACGAACGAAACGCCGAGGAAATCGATGCCCAGCTCCTGGGCGAGCGCGATGTGCTTGCGGTCCTGTTGCGTCGGCAACTCGGCCGTGAGCAGCGAGTCGGGAAAGTGCACCCCCTTGCGGTCGGCGATGACGCCGCCGCGCTGCACGCGCGCGACGAGGAACTCGCCGTCGACGCCGACGATCACCAGTTCGACCGCGGCGTCGGCGAGCAGCACGCGGTGCTGCGGCTTCACCGTGTCGCGGAACCCGGTGAAGTTCAGCGGGATCACCCCGGGGTCGGTCGACTTGGCGGCCTCGACCAGCCGCAACTCCTGCCCGGCCTCCAGACGCGCCTGGCCGCCGGCGATCTGCCCCAGCCGCAGCTTGGGCCCCTGGATGTCGGCCAGCACGCCGACGGGTTGCCCCTTGAGCCGCGCGGCTGTGCGCACCTTCTCCACACGTCGGCGGTGGTCGTCGTCGACGCCGTGGCTGAAGTTGATCCGCGCCACGGCCATGCCGGCGTCGATCAGCGCGATCACGCGGTCCTCGGAGGCCGGACCGATGGTGGCGACGATCTTCGTCGCCGGGCGCGTGTCGTCGTGGCGGGCCGACGCGTAATTCAACACAGGCTCGGACGTGGACATGGGCAGTGCGCCGCGGGCAGGGGGGAGCACAGGTCCGCTCCGGGCGAAGTCCGTTGGTCTAGCGCAACGCAGGCGACAATGCGAGCCGTAGCGCACGGGGGGCCTGGAGACGGGCCCTCGAATCGTGCACTGCAGACCGGTTGGCCGCGGGCGGCTTTCGAGCTGGTTCGCCGCGGACCGCTTGCTTGGTTCGAAGCACGTGGCGAGCTCGTCGCCGTGGCGCGCACGGAACGCCGCGCCGCGCTCCAGCCAAACCCGCGCGGACGTCCGCCGCCGGCGTGCAAAGGGCCCTGTGCGCCGGAAGAACTCGACGCCGGGACAACCCGACGCCCGAAAGACTCGACGCTCGGGCAACTCCACCGGGGCGCCGCAGGCCCGCCAGATTGCGCCGCAGGCCCGCCAGATTGCGCCGCAGGCCCGCCAGACAGCACCGACCGGAACGGAGGAGTTCCGGTCGGTGGTTGGGCGGTCGCTCACCGTCCTGAGGTCGCGGCTCCACCCTCGATGCAGGTGGACCCAAGCGACACCGGCGAGCAACAGCGCGCTATGGGACGCAGCAGCGGCTGCGCGTGTTCGGCGGATTTCGGCGGCCCCGGAGCTTTCGCGGTTTTTCGCCTAGCCGGGCGCGGAGAACGGAGCACAATCGAGAGTCGGGCCGCGTGGGCGCGCGAGGGGCGCGTCAAGGCGTCGGCCCTTCCCCACTCCCCCGCCGGGCCACTGGAGGCCAACGTGGTGAGGACTGACACCTCGATTCGCACCTCAGATTCGTCCCGCACCGCCGTCGCGCTCACGGTGGCGATCGTCGTCGCCGCCTTGCTCGTCATGATCGTGAACTGAGGCGCTCGCTCGCCGCCCGACGGACGAAGCGTGGCCGCCGCTCGCGCCGAGGTGGCGCGGCGCCCCATGCGCACAGACGGCTTCGCACCCGAACCGACCTCGCGCAGCCTTCGCTGCGCCTCTGCCCACGATGCTCCGAATCCGCTCCCTGGCGTACCCGTTCTTGGCCCTGGCCGCCCCGACCACCACGCTCGCCGCCCAATGGTCGAGCGACCCCGCGCTCAACAGCGCCGTGTGCGTGCAAAACGGCGACCAAACCGTGCCGCAGATCGCCGCGGGCAGCGACGGCGCGACGTGGGTGGGCTGGTTCGACAACCGCTCGGGCGCCTACGCGGTCTACGCGCAACACTTCGATTCCCTCGGCCTGCCGACCTTCGCCGCCAACGGCCTGGCGGTCAGCACGCACCCGCAGAACAGCTCGCTCATCGGCTGGGACATGCAGTCCGACGCCGCGGGGAATGCGCTGCTCGCCTTCACCGACGTGCGCGCCGGCGGCGATCTCGACGTGTACGCCTACAAGCTCTCGCCGAGCGGACAGTTCCTGTGGGGCGCGGACGGCGTCGCCATCTCGACCAACGTCGACTTCGACGCCAACCCGGTGCTCGCCGAGCTCAGCGACGGTTCCGTCGCCATCGCCTACGCGCGCATTCCCTCCAGCGGAACCGGTGCGATCCACATCCAGCGCCGCTCGAGCGCGGGCGCACTGCTCGGCGAGACGGTGATCAGCGGCGCGACGAACGAGAAGCCCTCCTTCGCCGCGCTGGTCGCGAGCGACAACGGCAGCTTCATCGTGCAGTGGCTGCGCAACACGGCGAGCTTCTCGAGCTTGCGCCACATCCGCGCCATGAAGTTCGACGCGAACGGTGCAGCGCTGTGGAACGGCGGCGCGCCGGTGATCGTGTACGACGCGTCGTCCGTGCCGATCGCGTACCAGCCGCTGCTCGAGAGCGACGGCGCCGGCGGCGCGTGGCTGGCCTGGCACGCCGCGCCCGCCACGACGTTCACCAGCCGCGTGCAGCGCCTGAACGCGAGCGGCGCCGAGCTGTTCCCCCACAACGGCGTGAGCGTGTCCGTCGAGGCCGGCGTCCAGCAGCTCTCCCCGTCGATCGCGCCCATGGCGAACGGCGACGCGATCGTGGTCTTCAACCGCCGCAACGGCGCGCAGTCGCAGTGGGGCGTCGGCGCCCAGCGCATTTCGGCGAGCGGCGCACGCCTGTGGACGGATCCGGGCGTTTCGCTCGCCGCACTGGACGGTCAAAACGAGTCCTTCGAACGGGTCGTGGCCTTCGGCGACGGCGCGCTCGCGCTGTACTTCGACAACCCGCAGACGCCGCTCCCCGCCAGCCGCCTGCGCGCCGCGCGCCTGAATCCGAACGGCGCCTTCACCTGGATGCCCTCGGGCACCGTCTCCGTCTCTGCGATCCTGCCGCAGAAGGACGATCTCGAGGTCGTGGTCGATCGCTCGGGCGTCGTGCGCGCGGCGTGGCGCGATGAACGCAACGACTCGGGCGACATCTTCGCGCAGAGCCTGCACGCCGAGGGCGCGCTCGGCACGGGCAGCGCCTGCGTGGCGGGCGCCTTCTGCAACTCCTCACCCAACTCCGTCGGCCCCGGGGCGCAGCTCGACTCGCTCGGCGCGCCGAGCCTGGGCTGGGCGGATTTCGAGCTCACCGTCAGCGGTTGCCCGCCCGGTGTGAGCGGCCGCTTCTTCACCTCGAGCCAGGTGATCGCACCGACGCCGTTCTTCGCCGGGTCGCTGTGCCTTGCACAGCCGCTCGAGCGCCTCGCGCTCGTGACGACCAGCCCGAGCGGCGCCGCCTCGACGCAACTCGCCGCCCCGTCGCTCCCGCCGGCCTTCGCAGTCGGCACGACCTGGGGCTTCCAGTTCTGGTACCGCGACCCGGCGAACCCCGGCCCTTCGACGAACACCAGCGACGGCGTGCTGGCGTTCATCTGCCCGTAGCAACGCTCGCACGCCGCTCGAGCGCGCGAGCAGTTCTCGCCCAGCGCGCGTCGAGCTCGGGCCTCGCGACCACCGGCGACGTGACGCGCTGCGGCGTCGTGCATCGCCACGGTGCGCGCGGCTTCACTTGGCGCGGCGCTTGCTTGCGGCGCGCGCCAAACTTGGTGCGCCGCATCCCGGACATGGCGCAAACTCCAGCTCGCCCCAACGACGATCGCCCCATGCAGACCGCACTCGCGCTGCTCCTCGCGTTCCTTCCCAGCCCGGTCCCCCACCACGGAATCCAGCTCGCGCCGCCCGCCGCCTGCGCACTCGAGCTCGCGCCCGCGGAAGACGCCGCCGCGCTGTTGCCGGCCGACGCCGTCGGTTTGGTGCGCCTTGCGTCGCTGCGCTCGGCGCTCGAGCCGTGGCTGCGCCTGGCTCAAGACGAGCCGCTCTCGCTCGAACAGGCCTTGGGCGAACTCGCCGGCGACCCTCAGTCGCGCGAGCTACTCGCCGCGCTCGACTTCGACCGGCCCGTCGCGCTGGCGCTGAGGCTCGGCGACGGCGGCGAGCCGCAGTTCGTGGTGGTCGTGCCCTGCGCAGATCCCGCCGCGGTCGCCGCGCAAGCCGGCGGCGTGTTCCCCGGCGTCACAGTTCGCGCCACCGCCGAGCACCTGGTGATCGAGAGCGCGCCCTTCGAGGCGGGCGCTAGCGCGCCCGCGGCGTGGGCCAGCCTCGCAACGCACGACAGCGCTGCGTGGCTCGACGTCGCTGGCCTGCGGCGCGCGTTCGGTCCGTTGATCGAAACCGCGCTCGGCGCCATCGAGGGCGAACTCGACGCGGCCTCGGACACCGACCCGGCCGCCGCCGCGGCGCTCGAGCAAGTCGACGAAGCCCGCACCTTGATCGACGCCGCGCAGCAGCTCGAACTGTTCGTCGACTGGCGCGGTGGACGACTCGAGAGCGGCCTGTCGCTCGCGCTCGGAGACGAGCGCTGGACCAAGACCCGCTTCGGCGAGCGCACCTACGACATCTCCGCTCTCGGCCGCTTGATGGACCTCGGCGCCGCGGCCAGTTCCGCGAGCGTCGGCGACGGACGCCGCACGTTCGAACAACTCGACCTGTTCCTCGACGCGCTGCCCGCGGACGTTCCGGCGGAAGTGGCGCCGCTGATCGAGCTCGCGCGCGGCGTGCTCGAGCCGCTGCGCGCAAGCGAAAGCCACGCGACGGTCTCCAACCTGCGCTTGGGCGTCGACGGAATCGAGGTCACGCAGTACATCGGCTGCCCGCAGCCGCAGGCGCTGGTGGACGGACTCACCCAGTGGCTCGGCCTCGAAGCGTGGAACCAACTCGGCGTGAGCTTCCAGGGTCCGCAGGAATCGCTCGCGGGCGGCGCGGCGTGGCGCGAGTACGCCGGGCGCATCGACGTGCGCGAGATGGCGCGGAAGTTGGCGCCGGACGAGCCGGTCGACGACGCGGAACTCGCGCAGGCGCAGCGCGCGTTCGACGCACTCTTCGGCGCACGCGGCCTGCGCCTGGGCTTCGCCACGACCGAACAATTCGCCGTGCTGCGCGTCGGCGGCGAAGCGAGCGGCGCAAGCGAAGCGCTCGCGCGCCTGACGCGGCCCGAACCGGCGCTTCCGCCGACCTTGGCGCAGGCGCTGGCGAGCGCGGACGGCGCCTGCAGCGCGGCCGTGTTCCAACTCGACCTCGGTCGCCTGCTCGAACAGGTCGAGCTGTTCGCCGCGGGCCTGGGCGAGAGCCTCGACACGCCGCTCGCGCTGCGTGGCGAGTCGCTGCAGCTCACCGCGTACGGCGCGGTCGCTCCGCGCCGCGTGCACGGCGGCTTCGCGCTCGACACCGCGCAACTGCGGCGCTGGGTGCGCGCGCTCGAACAAGAGCGCTGAGCGCGGAGCGCAGAAACTAAAACACAGCGAGGCGTCCCGCGCGCGTGCGGGGCGCCTCGCTTCGTATCGGACCAGGCTCAGGACTACTGGACCGGGACCCAGGTGTTGGCGTCCGTCGCGGCGACGCCGTTGACGCCCAGCGGCGAACCCATGTCCGCGGCGATGCTGAAGATCGCGTCCGAAGCGGGGCCACCGGCGGCGCCTTCGTACGGCGTCGCGATGCGGTTGTTCATCTGGTAGATGTCGCCTTCCTGGTTGGTGAAGAAGACGCGGTTGCCGGTTTGGTTCGCGGCGACCGGCCAGGCGTAGCAGGCCCACAGGACTTCGCCGTTGTCCGGGTCAGGGAAGGGACCAGCGGTCGCACCACCGGTGGCGTCTTCCGCGATCGGAGCAGCGGGCGAACCGGCGCCGGGCAGGTACATCTGGAAGATGTAGCCCGAGCGGGTGACCTGGCTGCCGGCGACGTTGCCGAACGCGCCCGAGAGCACGGCCGGGTTCAACTCGTCCGTACCGGCGGTGCCCGCGGCGGGCGCACCGGCGGCCGAAACGCGGACCGGGTCCGCGCCCGACAGTTCGCCGAAGAAGCCGTACTCACCCGAGCCGTCGCCGTCGGTGTCGATGGCGCCCGACGACTGGAGCTGGGCTTGCGCGCTCGTGAGCGAGCGCAGGGTGGAGATCGCCGCCGACTCGTTGGCCGAGAGGCGGGCGGCCATGAGCCGCGGGATGGCGACCGAGGCGATGATCGCGATGATGGCCACCACGATCATGAGCTCGATCAGCGTGAAGCCGGAATTGCGCTTGTGAGTTCTCATCTTGCTTGGTTTCGGAAGTCTTGGGTGTTGCCGGCCGCGGCCACATGCGCCGAGGTCCGTTGGTTGCCGAGGCGTTGTTTCGACGTCCCGGAGGTTGCGTCTTGAGACACTGCGCCGATTCGCAAGGCGCACATGCCTCGCGGCGGTCCCCTGGACCGTCGCCCCACTCGCCTGCGGCCAAACACCCCAGGACGAATGAGCGAATCCTTCGCGTGGAGTGGATCGACTTCGTGTTGCGGCAGGCTTGAAGTCCGCGCGCAGAATCGAAATGAGCGCGGCCCGCTGGTGGGCGGGCCGCGCGAAGTTTTTTCGTGTTGCGAGCGCTCTCGTTCAGCTGCTGCTGGAGAGCTTGCCGACCACGTCGAGGATCGGGAGGAACACGCTGAGCACCACGCCGCCGACGATCACGCCCATGAAGCTGATCAGCAGCGGTTCGATGAGGCTCGTCAAGCTCTTGATCGCGGCCTTGACCTGCGCGTCGTAGAACTCGGCGATCTTCTCGAGCAGTTGCTCGAGCGCGCCGGTGCGCTCGCCGATCGCGATCATGCGCGTGACCATCGGCGGGAAGACCTTGCTCGCGGCGAGCGGATCGCTCAGCAGTTGTCCGTTGCGCACGCTGTCCTTCGCGGCGTTGACCGCGTTGGTCACGACCAAGTTGCCGCTGGTCTCGCCGACGATGTCGAGCGTGGCCATGATCGGCACGCCCGAGCGGATCAGCGTGGCGAAGGTGCGCGCGAAACGGGCGAGCGCGATCTTGCGTGCGATCGGTCCGAACACCGGCGCGCGCAAGGTGAAGTGGTCCCAGGCGAGCGCGCCCTTGGGCGTCTTCTTGATGATGCCGAAGGCGAGCCACGAGCCCACGCCGCTGCCGAGCACGAGGAACCAGTTGTCCTTGAGCCACTGCGAGGAGCCCAGGGTGAACTTGGTCAGCGCCGGCAACTCGGAGCCCAGGCCTTCGAAGACCTGCTTGAAGGTCGGCACGACACCGAGCATCAGGAAGGCCGTGATGCCCACGACGAGCACCAGCGAGATGACCGGGTAGGTCATCGCGGCCTTGATCTCGCGCTTGAGCGATTGGCTCGCTTCCTGGTAGTCCGCGAGGCGCTCGAGGATCACGTCCATCTGACCGGACGCTTCGCCCGCGCGCACCATGCTCACGTACAGCGGTGAGAAGGCCTTGGGGCAGGTCTCCATCGCCGTCGAGAGGTCGGAGCCGGCGCGCAGTTCGGCGCTGAGCTTCTCGCAGGTCTGCTTGAGGCCCGGACTCTCGGCCTGCGAACCGAGCACGTCGATCGACTCGAGCAACGCGAGGCCCGCGCCGACCATCGTCGCGAGTTGGCGCGTGAAGAGCACCAGGTCGTCCGGCTTGACCGAAGGGCTCTTCGAGCCGAACGAAATGTTGAAGTTCAGCTTTCCGCCGCCGCTCTTGCCGTCCGCCGCGGCCTCGAGCTTGAGAACGGTCATGCTCTGGCGGCGCAGTTCGGCCACCGCCGCGCCTTTGTCGTCGGCCTGGATCGTGCCTTCGACAGTCTGGCCGGTCGGCTTCTTGGCCGCGTACTTGAAGCTCGTCACAGGGGTCTCCGCGAGGAATGCGCTACTTGTCGTCGAGCGTGGAGCGCAGCACTTCCTCGAGCGAGGTCTTGCCGCGGGCCGCGTTCAACAGACCGACGCGCCGCAGCGTCAACATGCCGCGGCGGACCGCTTCGGTCTTGATCTCGTTGGCTGATCGACGCTCGATGACCATGCGCTTGAGGTCCTGGTCGAGGTAGAGCGTCTCGAGGATCGCGAATCGGCCCTTGTAGCCGTCCTTGCACTTGGAGCAGCCCTTGGGATTGGCCTGGTACAGATCGAGCGTGTCGAGTTCGTGCTCGAAGTAGCCCACGGAAAGAAGTTCTTCCTTGGGCAGCTCGAGCTTCACGCGGCACACCGGGCAGACCTTGCGCGCCAGGCGCTGCGCGCCGATGCACAAGAGGCAGCTCGACACCATGAACGGGTCGATGCCCATGTCGATCATGCGCGAGATCGTCGTGGCCGCGTCGTTGGTGTGCAGCGTGGAGAGCACCAAGTGGCCCGTGAGCGCGGCCTTGACCGCGATGTCGGCCGTTTCGGTGTCGCGGATTTCGCCGACCAGCACGATGTCGGGGTCCTGACGCAGGATCGAGCGCAGCGCGCCGGCGAAGGTCAGGCCGCGCTTGGGATTGACCGGCACCTGGTTGATGCCGTCCATGCGGTACTCGACCGGGTCTTCGACCGTCACGACGTTGACGTCCGGCGTCGCGACCTCGCGGATGCACGAGTACAACGTGGTCGACTTGCCCGAGCCCGTCGGGCCCGTGATGAGGAGCATCCCGTACGCCGCGTTCGAGGCTTTGCGGATGTCCTCGAGCGACTTGGTCTCGTAGCCGAGCGACTCGATCTTGAGCGCCGCGGCGCCCGCATCGAGGATGCGCATGACCGCCTTCTCGCCGCCGACCACCGGCAGGATCGAAAGGCGGAAGTCGATCTTGCGGTTCTCGTAGCGGATCTGGAATTTGCCGTCCTGCGGCGCGTGGCGCTCGGCGATGTCGAGCTGCGCGAGGATCTTCAGGCGCGAAGAGAGGGCCGGCGCAATCGAGAGCGGCGGCCGCATGATCTCGCCCATCGCGCCGTCGATGCGCAGGCGCACGCGCATCGCGCCTTCGCCCGGCTCGATGTGGATGTCGCTCGCCTTCTCGCGCAGCGCGCGCAGGATGATCATGTTGACGAGCTTGACCGCCGGAGCGTCTTCGCCCTGCGCCGCGGCCGATTCGATGTCTTCGCTCTGCTCGACCTCGACCTGGACCTGCTGCTCGAGGCCCGAAACCTCCGAGAGCAGCGCATCGACCGCCTGCTTGCGGTCCTGGTAGATGTTCTCGCTCGCGGCCTTGATCGCCGTCGGATGCGAAAGCACCGGACGCACTTGGCACTTGGCGATGCGGCGCAGATCGTCGAGCAGCAGCACGTCGAACGGGTCGCTGACGGCGATCGTCAGGATGTCGCCATTGCGCGCCAGCGGCAGGATGCCGTGCTCTTGGCAGACTTCCTTGGGCAGCGCCTGCACCGCGGCCGGGTCGGGCTTGACGCGCGAGAGGTCGACGGGCGCGACGTCGGAGGCGCGACCGAGCGCATCGAGCAACGCGTCTTCGCTGATCAGCCCTTGGCTGAGCAACGCGGCCACGGGCTGGCCGCCGCGATCCTTCGCAGCGGACCAGTCCTCGTCCGACACGAGCCCGGCGTCAACCAGGATGCGTCGGATGCGACCAGAGACACGCACCGCCATCGCGTGGGGCTCCTACGCCGCGCCGCGCACGAGCGTGCGCAGTTCGTTCGCGTCGCTCACCGTGCGCTCGGCGTCGTCCAGGCGCACGCGGCCGCCCTTCACCAGGCTCGCGAGCGAGTGCGACATGGTCTGCATGCCCAGCCGTCCGCCGGTCTGGATCTGCGAGTAGATCTGGTGCGTCTTGCCCTCGCGCATCAGCGCGCGCACGGCCGGCGTGCACAGCATGACTTCGCAGGCCATCGCGCGGCCGCGGCCGGTCGCGACCGGCAGCAGCTGCTGGCTGAAGACGGCTTCGAGCGAGAACGAGAGCTGCGTGCGCACCTGCTGCTGCTGGTGCGAGGGGAACACGTCGACGATGCGGTTGATCGTCTGGACGCAGTCCGAAGTGTGCAGCGTTCCGAAGGTCAGGTGGCCCGTCTCCGCCAGCGTCATCGCCGCCTCGATCGTCTCGAGGTCGCGCATTTCGCCGACCAGAATGAAGTCGGGGTCCTGACGCAGCACGCTCTTGAGCGCGCGTCCGAAGCCGTGCGTGTCGCCGCCGACTTCGCGCTGCGTGACGAGGCACTGCTTGTGCGTGTGCACGAACTCGACCGGGTCTTCGATCGTGACGATGTGGCCCTGGCGGTTGCGGTTGATGAAGTCGATCATCGAGGCGAGCGACGTCGACTTGCCCGAGCCCGTGGCGCCGGTGACGAGCACCAGGCCCGAGCGCAGCGAGCAGATGCGCTCGCACACGGCCTTGGGCAGTCCGAGTTGCTCGAAGGTCGCGATCTTGGTCGGGACCAGACGCATCACGGACGCGACCGAGCCCTGCTGGAAGAAGACGTTGGCGCGGAAGCGGCCCTGGTCGGCGAGCCCGAAGGAGCAGTCGAGCTCGAACTCGCGGTCGAGCTTGGCGATCTGATCGCTGGTGAGCACGCTGGTCGCCAGGCGCCGCGTGTCCTCGGGACTCAGCGGCGGACAGTCGACCGGCAGGAGCATCCCGTCGACGCGGATGCGCGGCGGGCTGTTGACGGAGATGTGCAGGTCCGAGCCGCCCTGACGCACGAGGAGCGTCAGGAGTTCTTCCATGGTGATCATGTGGGGCGCCTCGCCGACGAGGCGCCGCGCGCTAGGGGAAGGGCCCGAGCGGCAGGCGCCGAAGACGGCGGTCGATCATCGGCCCCGCTGACGGCGCGACTGGAGCCCGCGACCGAACTTCCTTCCAGAGCTGGAACCGGCGCGCGCCCGGCGCAAAAGCGGCGGGCGGCCCCCCGCCTGTCCAACAGGGAGGGGCCGCCCGCGGGCGGGAGGCGCAGCGGCGCCGGATCAGTCTTCGAACTCGTGCTTGCGGCCGATCTGGGCCAGCAGGCGCTGCTGTTCCGCAGCTGGAACCGGCGAGTAGTCCGCCAGCGCCACGCTGTACACGCCCTCGCCCGCGGTGAGGCTCTTGAGGTCGCGCTGGTAGGTCTGGATCGCGGACAGCGGCGCGTGCGCCTTGATCACGGTCGTGCGCCCCTCGCCTTCGGTCCACTGGTCGAGCACGTGGGCGCGCCGATGGCTGGTCAGGTCGGAAAAGATTGCGCCCGCACTGTCGGTGGGAATCGAGATGCGCATCTCCATCACCGGCTCGAGCAGCACCGGGTGCGCCTTGTGGAACGCGTCCATGAAGGCGCGTGCTCCGGCCACCTTGAAGCTCGCTTCGTCGGAGTCGACGTCGTGGTACTTGCCGTCGTGGACCTCGAACTCGAGGTCGACCACCTGGCTGTGCGTGAGCACGCCCTTGGAAGCGATCTCGCGCATCCCCTTCTCGACCGCCGGAATCAGGTTGCGCGGGATCGAACCGCCGACCACCGCGTCGGTGAACACCAGACCGCTGCCCTTGGGAAGCGGACGCACGCGCACCGAGCACTCGCCGAACTGCCCGCGGCCGCCCGACTGCTTCTTGTGCCGGTGGTGACCCTCCGCGGGCCGCGCGACGGTCTCGCGGTAGGCGATGCGCGGCAAGTGCGAGGTGACCTCGACGCCGAAGCGCCGCTTGAGGCGCGACTCGACCACCTGCAAGTGCAGGTCGCTCATGCCGTGCAGCACGAGCTCGTGCGTGTCGGGATCGTGCTTGATGCGCAGCGTCGGGTCCTCGGCTTCGAGCTTCTTGAGCGCCTCGCCGATCTTCTGCTCGTCGGCGCGACTCTTCGGCGCGACGGCGAGGGCCACCATCGGCTCGGGCAACTCGATGTTCGGGAGCGCGACCGGCGTCTTGCCGCCGTGAGTCACCGAGTCGCCGGTCGCGACGTGCTCCACCTTGGTGAAGGCCACGATCTCGCCCGCCTTCGCGGCTTCGACCGGCTCGCGCTTGCGCTTGCCGGCCTGACGGAACAACCCGCCGACCTTCTCAGGTTTGCCGGCCGAGTGCGGACCGACGAGCGCGTCGTGCGAGGTCATGTGGCCCGCGAGGATGCGTGCGGTGCAGACCTTGCCGACGTGCGCGTCCGCGCGCACGTTGAACACCTGCGCCACGAGCTGCGCCTCGGGATCGAGCGCGATCACCTCCCCCGCCGCGCCGTGCGAGGGAAAGAAACTCGGATCGGGCGCGTACTCCTCGAGGAAGTGCAGCACCTTTTCGACGCCCGCGCCGCTGAGCGGATTGCAGCACAGGATCGGCACGAGCGAACCGCGCGCGATCGCGAGCGGCAACTCCAGGTGCAACTCCTCGTCGGTCAGCTCGCCCGTCTCGAGGTAGTGGCTCATCAACGCGTCGTCCTGACAGGCGTCCATCGCGCGGTCCATCAGGTTCTTCTTCCAGCCGTTGCGATCGGCTTCGACGATCGACTCGACGCGCTTGAAGTTGTGCCCGAGCGCGTCGGGCACGAGGTACGGCACGCACACTTCGCCGATCACCGCGTCGAGCTCTTCCACGAGCGCCTCGTAGTCGTGATTCTCGGCGTCGAGGTGGGTGACGATGATCACGCGTCCTTTGCCGAGCTTGGCGGCGTGCTCGAGCTTGTGGCGCAGGTTCTGCGAGACCTTCCCGGCCGCGCTCACGACGCCGACCACGACGTCCGCCGCCGCGATCGCGCCGTTGCAGTCGCCGATGAAGTCCTGGTACCCCGGCGTGTCCATCAAGGTCCAGTTGCGCGTCTTGGTCTGCGCCTGCACGACCGACAGTTGCAGCGTGTGTCCCTTCTCCTGTTCCTCGGGCTCGGTGTCGCAGATTGAGGTCCGGTCCGTCACCGAGCCCTTCCGCGGCGACGCGCCCAGCGCGAACGCGAGCGCATCGACCAGCGTGGTCTTGCCTGCGGACGGATGGCCTACGAAGGCCAAGTTGCGGAGCCCCTGGACAGCAGCAGTCATATGGGTGCGAGGGAGTGGTTCGGCCCGCGCGCCGGAACACTCCCCACGCCGCGCGCGGGCAGCCGCGGCGCAGGGCGAATCGAGGATCTCTGTCGTGATCCTACGCTCGGCGCGAAAAGCCGGCCTACGGACCTAAGTGCGCAGCCGAGCCCCGCGCCGCCCGGCGCAACGCCCCCGCGACCAGCGCGCCGCTTCCCCCCAACGCCAGCGCCCCGCGCCGCGAGTCGGACCGACTCGCGGCGCGGGGCGCCGGAACGATGGCGAGCGTCAGCGCAGGGCGGCGCAGCTGGCGCCGCACCCCGCCGCGCCGGTCACTGCTTGATCGGCGTGCCGCCGGCCTTCTCGACCACGATCTCGACGCGCCGGTTCTTGGCCTTGTTGGAGGCCGAGCTGTTCGACGCGACGGGACGGTGCGGACCCCAACCGGTGACGACGCAGCTGTTGTCGGGAACGTCGCAGTCGTCGACCAGGCTGCGCAGCACGGCCATCGCGCGCGCCAGCGACAGATCGCGGTTCGAGGCGAACTTCGACTTCGAGATCGGATCGGAGTCGGTGTGCCCTTCGATCCAGTACTCGAACTCGCCGGTCGGGTAGTCCTTCTTGAGCGTGTTCGCGACGCTCTTGAGCGCGCGCTTGCCGGCCGCGGAGAGCTCCGCGCGGCCCGAGGCGAAGCTGATCTCGGTGGGGATCGAGATCACCATGCGGCCGTCGCGCATGCCGTAGCCGACGCCGAGTTCGTCGAGCTCCGCGTAGTTCTGCCCGGCGCCGCGCTCAGGCTGCTCGAGCAGGCGCGCGTTGGCCTCGGCCAGCGCGACTTCGAGCGAGGCCTTTTCGGCCGCGAGATCGCGGTTCTCGCCCTTGATGCGCGCGCGCTCTTCGCGCAGCGCGCGGTTGTCGGCCTCGCGCTCGTCGGCGACGGCCTTGTACTGCTGCGAGGCGCAGCTGGTGATGAACGGAGCGAGCGCGAGGCTCGCGATGAGCAGCGGAAGAGAACGGAAGAACTGCATGGTTACCCCTTTGGACCGAAGCGGTCTGCGTGAACGGCGGCGCCTGAATAGCCTCCGCCAAGTTGGAACAGCGAAGTTCCGAGAGCGCTGACGCGCAGTCGAGAGCGCGCTCGGAGTCGCGGGCGGCGCAGCTGCGTCGCCGGCTGTCGCGCGCGGTGAGAAAACCACGCGCTGACAGCGCGGCGGAAGCTGGTCAGAACCACCCGCGCATGTGCTTCCAATACACAAGCGCGAGCGCGGTTCCAAGGGCCAAGTACGGACCGAAGGGCAGCATCTGTCCGGCGACGCGTGCGGCGGCGAGCGAGTGCGCGAAGCTCCGCGAGCTGCGGCGCGCGCGCACGCGGGCGCGCAGGAAGCACTGCAGGCGAGCGATGTTCGCCACGCCGACGAGCGCGCCGACGAACGAGGCGATCAGCAGCACTGCCAGCGCGCCGAGCGGGCCGACGAAGCCGCCGGCGGCGCCGAGCAGCTTCACGTCGCCATAGCCCATGGCCTCGCGACCGTACGCGCGCTCGGCGACGGCGGCGACCAGGCGCAGGATCCCGTACCCCGTCGCGACGCCGACCAGGGACGCGAGCAACGCGCCCGTGCGGTCGACG
Organism: Planctomycetota bacterium; assembly: GCA_016795325.1. Lineage (GTDB taxonomy): Bacteria > Planctomycetota > UBA1135 > UBA1135 > WYBT01. Next base: position 192,261 of record JAEUHY010000053.1, on the reverse strand, counting down.
CTCGCGCCGTCGGAGAACTCCAGGGCGAGCGGCGAGTCGGCGTGCAGCGCGGGAACCAGGAACGAGAGCAGCGGCGCCGCGAGCATGCCGCCGATCGACACCTCGTCGGGGATCTCGTAGAGCTCGAAATCGACGAAGGTCGCGACGATCAGCGCGCTGACGACCAGCACGCGCACCGCGACCAGATCCCAGTGCTCGACGCCGGTCTCCCAGGCGACCCACAGCCACAGGGCGGCGGTGAGCGCCTCCACGAGCGGGTAGCGCCAGGAAATGCTCGTCGAGCAGCCGCGGCAGCGTCCGCGCTGCACGAGCCAGGACACCAGCGGAATGTTCTCGTACCAGCTCAGCTGGCGCTTGCAGGCAGGACAGAACGAGCGCGCGGGCTTGGTCACGCTCAGGTCCTCGCGCGGGAGGCGGTAGATGGCCGCGTTGAGGAACGAGCCGACGAACAGCCCGATCACCGTCCACCACACCAGCTGCAGCGCCGGATCGATGTCCATCAGCGCTGTCCCGCCGTCCCGGCCGGCTCGTACTCGATCAGCACGTCGTCGACCCAGGGCGGGTCCCAGAGCGCCTCCTGGCCGGCCGCGGCCGGGAAGACCTCGAGTTCGATCACCAGACGCAGCGTTGAGGAGCCCACGAGCAGGGCCGGATCATCGACCAGCAGCGGCGGAGACTTGGGGTCCGCGCCGACGGGGCGGTCGCCCAGGTACCGCACACGCGCCCGGCCCGTGCCGTGGTGGAGCGTGACGGCGGGCCCGAACTCGAAGCGCCGCGCGCCGGCGGCGGGCAGCGAGGTCGAGAGCAGGGCGAGCCTCACGGGTGTGCGCAGCACGTTGCGCTCGAGCAACGGCAGGCGCCAGGCGAGGCGTTCGGCGGCGCCGACGCGCTGGCCGCCGACGTGGTGCGCAAAGCGCTCCGTGCCCTGGTCGAGCAGCCACAGACCGGGCGTTTCGACGCGCGCGCGCCGCGACACGCGCACGCGGCCGCCGGCGATCAGGATCAGCGGCGTTTCGAACTCCAGCCAGCCGTCCAGGACGATGTCCCCGCCCGCGATGACGACCGTGACGTCCAGCTGCGCCGCCTTCAGTCGCTCGAGCGCGGCCTCGACGTCGACCCGTTCGAGCGCGAGCGCGCGCAGCCACTCGCTCGCACACGCGGCCTGCGGCGCGCCTTGGGAACGCGCGCGACCGAGCCGCCCGGCGATGTGGACCGACGACTGGCTGCGCAGCTCGAGCACGCCCTCGGGCGTCGCTAGCAGCGCGTCGCTGCCCTCGGCGACGAGCAGCGAGGTGGCCTGCAGCGTCCGGCCCTCCTGCGGACCGTCCAGCGCGACGTCGCCGTCGCGACCGTCCCCGATGGCGGCCGGCAGTCGGACCTCGACGCGGCCGCTGTTCTCCCACCACGCCGCGCCGTGGGCGCCGGGCCAGACTTCCGACGAGCGCGTCGACGCGTTCGCGAAGCTCTCCAGGCTCCGCGCGAGCCCCGCTCCGCTGGTGCGACGCCGCACCTCGACGCGCAGGTCGAGCGCACGCGAGGGCGAGGGCGTGACCAGCGGCATGGCGTGGCCGCCGAAGTCGTTCACGCGCGCCTGTCGCGGCATGCGCAAGACGTAGTCCCCCGGCTCGAGCGGTGTGTCGCGCGGACGCAATTCGATCTGCGCCACACCCGGCGGGTACGCCGCGCGCTTGTCGTCGTTCTGCACCAGCCGCGCCGTGAGCGGAATGGCGACGCGGCGGACGCTGCCGTCTCCGCCGGGGCGCTTGAACAGCTCGAAGTCGTCCCCCTCGAGGCTGGCGGGATCGACGGGCTCCTCAGCGCTGATCACGATCGGATCGCCCTCCGCGACCAGCGAGCGCAGCAGCAGCAGCGGCAGTCCACGGGTCGGGCTGGAGTCCTCGAACAGGGGCCGCTCGCCGCGCGCTGTGAGCGGCACGACGCGGAAGCTCCACTCGCGGTTGGAAGCGAGCGGTGCGCCGTCGCGCGAGCGCAGACTGTCGGGGGCGGGAAAACCCAACATTCGAACGCTGTAGCGCGCGCCCGGGCGGAAGCCGCCGTCGGAGAGCTCGGCGCTGAGCACCGCGCTCGGAGTGAACTCGAGGCGCGCGCCGCTGACCGCCCAGCTCCCGCGTGCCGCACGGCCCTCGCTGTCGGTGATGCGCAGGCTCGCGGGGTGGACCGAGGTCGGCTCCAACTCGTCGCTGAAGTGGATCACGATCCGCTCGTTGAGGAACACCTCGGCGCTGGGATCGGGACGGACCTGCGTCACCTCCAACCAGCGCTGGCTCGGCGCCGGCTCAGGCGAACACGCTGCGAGCAGCGCACCCAGCCAGCACCAGCGCCCCGGACTCGACCACTCCATGGAACGCCATTGAAGCAGTCCGACGGAGCGGACCCAAGCGGAGGCCGCGCGACGATTCTGCAAAGCAAGCCGCCGTCCGCGCGGAACGCGGACGGCGGCTTGTTCGGTACGTGCGGTGCGAGGCGGCGCTACGGGACTCGCCCGTGGCGCGCGCTGCGCCCGCGCAGAGACGTGCTCAGCGGAAGAAGGAGAAGCCCAGGCCGCTAACTTCCGGCGTGGCGCCGCTCTCCACGTTCGAGATCATCGTGATGCGGGTCTGGAAGAAGAACGAACCGTCGATCTCGGTGATGTTCGACTTCCAGCTCGGGTCCGCATTGGTGAACGTGACGGCGAAGGCCGGCGTCGCGTTGAGCGGCGAGCGGTCGCCGTAGGGATCGAAGCTCTCCGCATTCGCGGGCACGGAGGTGTTGTCGGCGAACGTCGTGACGCCCGTGGCGCCGCGGAAGTGCAGCAGCACTTGCGTGCCGGCCGGGAGTTCCGACGGAGCGGGCTCGAGGATCGGCTCGGCGAAGCTGAACGTTCCGCCGGCCACCGGCGAACAACGGAACCAGCGCGAGTGAGCGCGGTTCACGCGCACCACGAAGTCGCCCTGCCCGTACAGCATGACCTGGTTGCGCGGCAGGCTGTTCGCGCCGCCCGGCGGATTGGTGCCGCGAGCGATGATCTCCGTGTCGGGATCGATCGGCTGGAGGATTCCCGTGGTCGTCACGGCGCCGCCCGAGTAGGCGGTGAAGAACGGCAGTGCCTCGAGCGCGAAGGCTTGAGGGTACTGGTTGAGCGGAACGGCCGCGGCGGCCCGACCGTTCGGCAGGTTGGACTGCGACGAGGTCGAGTTCGGGTAGCAGCGGATGTCCATCAACAGCGGCAAGCCGATCGTCGGAACCGCGCCCAGGCCGTAGATGGTCTGGATCGGGTCGACGTTGAGCGTGAAGTCGTTGATGAGCGCTTCAGCTTCGTTGCCCGTCAGAACGCCCTGCCCGGTTCCAGCGCCGTTGTCGGGCTGACCCACCGAAGTCACGGAGGTGTCGCGCCAAGTGAAGTAGTTGTACTGCGACTGCGGAACACCGCGGTTCAGCGGCCAGGGGGCCAGCACCGTGCCGTTCGCAGATTGGATTTGCTCGATGGGGTTGATCGTGTAGCCACGCCCGCGCGGGTGCACGGTCTGCTGCGGATCGTTGACCGGATCGAGCAGGTTCTCGGCGAAGGTCGCCGACACGCCCGAGTTGGGGTGCACGATCGCCGGCGGCATGCCCAGCAGCGTTTCGTCGGGCAGGAACAGCGAGTGCGAGAGGCGCATCTCGAACTCGGGGAAGTTGTCGACGAGGACGCCCGAAGCGCTCGGCGACCACCACAGGCCCTCGACGTCGAGGTTGAACGTGGCCTCGTTGAAGGAGCGGTAGTTGAACGTCGCGGGGACCGTCGGGGGATTGAGGTTCGTCCCGATGCTGAAGCCCAGGTCGAAGTGACGCCACAGCGTCATCGTGCGCGCGCCCAGTCGCGTGAGCGGGTTCATGGCGACGCCGATGATCGTGCCGTTGGTCTGCGTCAACGGCGGCACCGTGTTGACGTCGGGACCGGGCATCAGGCGGGCGGAGGCCGACTGCGGCTCGAACACGCCGCTGATGCGTTGCACGGAACGCGGGCGGATGCGGCCGTTCAGCAGGTCGTAGGTGATCTGACCGCGGAACTCGGGCGCCGCGGGAGTGTTGCCCGGACCGGCGTCTTCGTCCGTCGAGGAGAAGCGCAGCGTGATGCTTCCGCTGTCCACACCCGCGGCGGCGGGAAGCACCGAGAAGTCCGTCGTGGTCGGGAGGGTGATCCCGAGCTGGTTGCCGGCGAGGTCACGCACGCCGTCCGCGCCGCTGCGCAGGTTGATTCGGTAGAGCTCGGACTGAGCGGCGACGTGGCGCAGCGGAATCCGCGGCTGGAAGGTGAAGCGCGTCAGGTCGGACGAGAAAGACACGGCGCCGGCGACGCGGCTCTGGATCTCGCCGTCGGGCGAGTTCGGGTAGAGCAGCTGGAAGTTGTCGAAGCCGCTCATGGTCGCGGGGTTGACCGGCTCGGTGAACTGCACCGTGAAGGTGGAGTTCGTCGCGATGCCCGTGAACGGCGGGCTGGCCGGCGTGGGCTGAACGAGAACCCAACACTCCGGCGGCGAGGTCTGGCCGATGCCGCCCCCGGTCCACGGCTGGCGATACTGCGCCGTCGAGCCTTCCGGCACCGCGGTTCCGCCGACGGTGTCGACGAGTTGCAGGTTGACGTTGGTCGCGGTGTTGCCCGAGGCGGACGAGCCGTCCTGGGTCACCTGCAGGAACACGCCCGTGGGCAGCGCCACGATGTCGCCTACGCGCGGGGTCAGCGCACACGCCGCGCTGGGGAACACCACGTCCGCGATGTAGCGATTGGCCGCGATCGTGAGCACGTTCTGGAGGCTCACGTTCAGCTGGCTGACGACGCGGGGCTGGATGCTGTCGCTGAGGAACCCGTTGTTGGGGTCACCGGTCACCGACGTGCGTCCGCCAGAGCGGAACACGCGCACCACGTCGAGGCCAGGCGAAGTGTTGTCGGTTGCGCCGTTGCCGGTGAAGCCCAGCCGCGTGCCGTTCAGATTGGTGAGGGTCTGGGCCACGACGCCCGGGAACACCCGGGTCGGAATGCGCAGCGTCGCATTGCCCTGGCTGGTGGTGACCGCATCCGGCAAGCCGAGCGAGTTCACCGAAAGGCCCAAGCCCGGGGCCTCTTCCTGCGAGATGGTCAGGTCGAGCACCACGCGCGTCGAGCGGAACACGCCGCCGCGCAGATCGCCGTAGTTGCCATCGGCGAACACGCGCGCGCCCTGCGCGAGCGTCGGCGGATAACCCGTGCGCAGACCAACCGTCGCGGGAGTGATCGTGGCCGGGTCGAGCAGGTCGTCGAACACCAAACGCACGGCGGCGTTGCGGGCGACCGCGGTGAAGGGCGGCAGCTCGTTCGGGTTCAAGCTCTTCACCACGAAGAACTGCAGGCCGTCGTCGAGCGCGTCGAGCGAGCGCTGGAAGTTGGCCAGTTCGGCGCCCGTCGTACGCCCGTGGCGAATCGTCAACGTCTCGCGGCCGGAGGCCGGCAGGCGCTCCAGGAGGTAGTCCGAGTCCGACTGGATGTTCGGATCGATCAGGAAGTCGCTGAACCACAACGTGCGCGGGGTGATCGCGGGATCGCCTTCGAACACGTACACGTCGACCAAGCGCCCCCATTCGGTGCGCAGCAGGCGCAGAGTGGTCGCCTGTCCGTTGCTGCTGGGGTCGACGATGAACTTGCGGCCCGCGGCGCCAGGCAGGTCCTGGACCGAGTTCACCGGCAACTGCGATCCCTGGACCAGGGAGGTGTCGTTGCACGACGAGACGCCCAAGCTGGCGCCGAGGCCGATCACGAGCGCGCCGAAACGGAGACCGAGGGTTTGGTGAAACTGCATGTGCTGGAGCTGGGCTTGGCTTTGGTGGGTCCGCCGTGGGCGGCCGAGGCAAACGAGCTGCGACGGGGGCGCAGAACTCAGCGGTAGAGGAACGGCAGACGCAGGAACTGCAGCGCCGGGATCGGCGGCGAGCTCACGCCCGAGGTGATCGGGCCGATGTCGAAGGACACTTCGAAGCGCACGAAGCGCGGTGTCGTGCCGTTGAGCGTGGCGACGTCAGCGGTCAGCGGGCTGGCAAGCGCGACGTTGGGCAAGCCCGTGATGGGATCGACCGGGGCCGTCTGGAATCGGATGCGCACGTCCGCCGGCGCCGGGAGGCTGTCGGCGACGCCGCTGCTGGCGACGCGGAAGAACGTGGGCTCGACCGCAACCGCCACGGGGCCGACCTGCGCCTGAACGAACGCGAGCATCGTGCCGGCGGTGACGTCGACCGAGATCGAGAAGCGCTGGTTGGCCGGGTTGAAGCTCGCCGCGACGATTTCGAAGCGGCGTTGCAGCGCACCGGCGGTCAACAGGACGCTGTGACCACGCAACAGAGCCGGTGTGGTGCGGAGCACACGGGCGTCGCCCACAAGGCCGGCGCCGCTGATCACGAGCGTTTGCCCGGCCGGCGACTCGATCAGCGGCAGGATGTTCCCACCGATCGCGACCGACGCGAAGCTCATGCCCGCGAGCGGCGTGACCGGGTCCACAACCCCGCCGGTGGCCTGCACGGCGCCACTCACGGTGTCCACGCCACCGAACGAGAACTCGGCGGTGCGGAACAGGCCGGTCGCGGGGTTGAAGCCGCTGTTGCCGAGCGCGATCCAGTCCGAGCGAGCGCGGGAGGTGCGACCAAAGGTCGGAACCATGAAGCACGCCTGACCGCCGGGACCGTTGGCCCCGAGCGGACAGATCGGTGCAGGGGCGCACAGGCCCGCCAACGTCGTCGCGCCGCTGACGCGCACGTCGTCGTTGAGAGCCGTGCCGACGCGGCCACCGGGAGTGTGGAGCTGGATTAGGCCCGGGCCGCCGTCGCCGCCCGCGCCCTGAATCGCCCCGCGGCAGCTGTTCGCGCCGACGGCCGGGTAGCCGGGAGGGCACGCGTCGTTGTTGGGCAGGGTCTCGCGCTGGCCCGTCGGGCTCTGGAAGAAGCCGCCGCCCAAATCGCCGGCGCCCGCGCCACCCTGGCCACCGAGCACGTTGATGGCCCAGTTGTTCTGCGGAGTGTCGAGCGAACCGCTGGTGGCCGTGTCCGCGAGGCTGACCACAGACTTGGAGCGGAAATCGATCTGCGCCGCGGTCTGGAGCACGACGTGGCCGCCGGAGCCGCCACCCGACCCGCCGCCGACGCGGTCGAGCAGGCTGGTGTTCTCGCCGCCGCCGCCGATACCACCGCGGGCCTGGATGCGTCCGTTGGGGCCGAAGCGAATGCTGCCGAGCGCGAGGACGTGCACGGAGCCGCCGCCCCCACCGCCGCCCGCGCCCTTCTCGTCACCGGTCGGAACCCACGGCGCCGGGAACGAGCCCGTCGTGATCTGGGCCGAGTCGCCGCCGCCACCGCCGCCCGCACCGGCCCAGGGCCGCGTCAGTTCGCCGATCTTCACCGTGTTCGCACCCACCGTGAAGCGCGAGCCGAAGAAGTCGTTGTCCGTGTCCGCGTCGGAGAAGGGGCCGACTCCGGCCGCGCCGCCGCTCGGCCCGCCGGGTCCGCCGATCGCGCCGTTGTCGGCCACGTCGTTCGCGGTCGGCCCCTGGGAGAATCCGGGTTCCGCGTCAAAGCCGATGCGTCGCTGCTCGAAAGGGCCAGCACCGACGACGACCGCCGCAACGTCCGCGGCCAGCCGACCGCCGCCGCCGCCCGCACCGCGGCGTCGTTCCACGAGCACGCTCGCCGACCAGCCGGCCTCGCCGCCGCGACCACCCGCGTCCAGCGCGCCGAACGCGCCTTGTCCCGAACCGCCGCGCGCAGAGGACGCCGTGGTGAGCGGGCTGCCCGTGCCGCCGCGACCGCCGCCCGCCTGTCCCGGCGCGCCGGGCTCGGGGACGTTGGTCGTGTTGAAGGTGTTGACGCCCAGGCTGTTGCTGCCCGAGGCCAGGATCTGGCCGCGGATGAACACGTCGCCGGAAGCCTGGATCACGAGCGGATTGGGCCCCTCGACGATCAGCGAGGCGCCTTGTTCGATGAACACGTTCCGCACGTCCACCACGCCGCCGATCACCGTGAGGGTGCCGGCCGAGGGCGGGTTGAAGATCGCGGGATTGGTCGCGTCGCCGACGAGTTGCGTCGGGTCGAAGTTGATGCCGCCGCCTTGGCTCTGCAGCGGGATCGAGAACCCGTTGATGGTCGAGTTCGTGGTGTTGAAGATCACCGTCTCGCCGGGCGCGATGTACCAGTCGAAGCCGCCTGGAACGCCACCGGTTCCGGTGAACGCCCAGCGCGCGCGCAACTCACCGTTCTCCCACTGCGCCAGCGGCTCGTTGAACGAGGCGAGGTCGTCCTCGTTGTCGGTGGTGGCGAACGTTTCGAGCACCTGGTCGGCGACCAGCGTCGGCGCCGAGGTCGGGAACGCAATCGTCGTCGCGAGCGCGAAGTCGTTCAGCGCCTGCGGGTTGTTCTCACCGACCAAGTCCGTGAACTCGGGCGTCACCACCGCGCGCAGCGTGGCGCCGGAAGGCAGACCGCCGACGGGAGCGAGGCGGATGCGCGCGCCGATCTGGGTGCAGTTGCGTTCGATGGTCAGATCCGTCGGCAGCGCCACCCAAGGCGTGGTGAGGCTCGTCGGATTGGCGTACTCCAGGCGCAGGCGCGCGGAGTTGATGTTCGTCGCCGAAGGCGTGACCGGCTGGTCGAAGTTGAGCACGAACTCGACGCGCGAGCTCTCGTCCGAGAGCTTGTTGAGCGGGAGCTCGACCGCCGGTTCCAATTCGATGGCGCCGTTGCCCAGGCGGCGGAAGAAGTGGCGCGTGCCGTTCGCGCCGCCGACCTGCACGTAGGAGTAGATCAACTCCTGGGTGAGGGACGGGTCGCGGTCGATGATCGACTGGACGCGAGAGGACAAGGTCTCCCCGAGGATGATCGGCGTCGGCGGTCCCAACTGCGGATCGAGGTACAGGTCCAGCGCTTCGAGGCTCGAGGGCGTCGTGAAGCGCCGCGTCTGGCTGATCGTGAGGCCGTCGCCGTTCGAGGAGCGCAGGGGCAACGTCGAGTTGATGTCCGCGCCGACGATGTTGATTTCGTACGCGTAGGCCGTGCCGTTCGTGGCAGGGTTGGGTCCACCGAGCAGCCCCGCGTCCGACAGATCGTCGCGCGTCGGGCAGAACGGTTGGAACACCAGGGTGCGGTTGCCGTCCTCGAAATAGAACTCGCCCGCCGCGGGGCCGCCGCCGAGCCGGCGCACGTTGAACGTGTTCAGGTTCACGCTCAGCGGATCCACGGGCTCGCTGAACTGCACGCGAATCGGTCGGTTGATCTTCCAGACCTGGTCGTTCGCGACGTTGACCGACGTCACCTGGAACGGGCCCGCGCCCGATCCGCTGCCACAGGACGCGACTGCAGCAGCGAGAAGGAACGGAGCAGAGGCGCCGACCGAAGAGCTACGAAGGCCTCGGAGCATGGATGGATCGAGAATCGAGAGTGGGACCGGAGAGAACGGAGACAAGCCGACGGGGGTCGGTTGCGCCGCGCCGTCCGACCTGGGTCGGACGGAGCAGGCTGAATCAGCGGCGGTAAGCAATACCCAGCGCGCTGAGTTCGGGGGACAGGCCGCTGATTGGATTGGACAGGAACGTGATGCGCAACTGCAGGTAGCGCGCCCCGTTCACCGACGTCGCGCTGCTGCGCCACTGCGCGTCCGAGATGCTCGGGAAGAACTGCGGCGAGGTGGCGAAGATGGTCTGCTGGTTCAGCGCAGTGTTCTGCGTCGCCGTGTAGAGGTTGCCGTACGGGTCGAACGCCCGAGCATCGGCGAAGGGGAACTGGTTCACGCCCGGCGTCGGGCTGAAGCCGGAAGCCCCGCGGTAGGCGACGATGAGTTGCGTGCCCGTCGGCAGGTTGTCCACCGTCGGCTCGAGGTACGGATCGGTGAACGTCGTTCCCGCGGCCAGCGTGTCGAACCAGATCGTGTGGATCCGGCTGAGGCGCACCAGGAAGTCAGCCTGGCCGTAATAGAACGTGTTGTCGCCCCAGAACGTCACGCCACCGGTGTTGGGGTTGATGCCGCCCGTCGCGTTGCCGTTCGTGTCCGGCTGCACGGTCGTGACCTTGCCCGTGGTCGGGTGCACGCCACCCGTGGAGAACACGCGGAAGTACGGACGCGCGGAGGAGTTGATCGCGATCGCCACGCGGAAGCCGTTCTGGCCGATGGCGAGCGCGTCGGGATAGGTGCGGAACTCGGTGAGCATCGGCAGCCCGATGGTCGGCACCTTGTTCACCGGATAGAAGCTGACGTTGGTCGTGTTCGGCGGGCTCACGGTCGCGAGGCGCCGAATGTCTGCGCCAACGGCGTTCGGAGCGCCGACCGCCGTCTTCGCCGTGTCACGCCACGTCCAGTAGATGAACTGGTCCTGCGGAATGCCGCGGTTGACCGGGAAGGGCGCGATCGCGTTCCCGGTCGACGACGCGGCGAGGTCCGTGGGGTTGATCTGATAGCCCCGGGTGCGCGGGGCGATGATCGTCATCGGGTCGTTCGCCTTGTCGAGCAGGTTCGTGTCGAAGGCTTGCACGAGACCTGAGCTGACGAACTCGGGGAGCAGACCGGCGTCCAGGTTCTCGTCAGGCAGGAAGCGCGAGTGCGCCACGCCGATCGAGAACTGAGGGAAGTTGTCGATCTGCAGCACTCCGCCGAATGGGTTCCACCACATGCCTTCGATGTCGACGTTGTGCGTCGTCTCGTCGCGCAGGCTGAAGCCCGACACGTCGCAGTAGCGCCAGACGCGCATCGTGCGGCTGCCATTGTTGGACAGCGGCGTCTGGATGTTGAACGCGGGCAGGTCGGTCATGTTGCCGACGATCGGCACGCTGCGGTCGACGACGGCGGAGAAGCGCTGCACGGCGCGCGGCTTGATCGATTCGCGGGCCGGGTCGTACAGGAACTGCCCGCGGATTTCCGGGCCGGGAACCGAGTTTTCGTCGATGCCCGACGGGAAGCGCAGGCGGATGCTGCCGCTGTCGACGGTCGGGCTGCTCGAGTCGATCGTGAAGCGCGCTTCGGGGAGCCCGTTGATCAGCTCGTTCCCAGCGAGGTCGCGGATGCGCTGCGTGAACGGAGAGAGCCGCAGGCGGTAGCGGTCGACGTTGGCGCCGGTGAGCACCTTGCGGAGCGGCAGGCGCGGCTGGAACGTGAACGTGCGACGGTCCGCAGACGGGATGATGCTGCCGACGACCGAGCGGTACAGCTCGTCGATGACCGGCAGCGTCGGCAGGTTGTTGTCGTGCTCGAGCACGAACGTGTCGAACGGCAACACGGTGGCGGGGTCCACCGGCTCGCTGAAGGTGATCGACACCGTGGCGTTGGTCGAGACGCCGGTCGCAGGCAACGTCGTCGGCGCCGGCAGGAACGTCACGAAGCAGGCCGGATAGTCAGGATTCGACACGCTCCCCGGGAGCGGCCGGTAGGGCGCGCGGATGACGCCGACCGGCGGGTTGTTCGAGTTGACGACGATGATCGGCGGTTCGCAGGTCTCGCACAGCGGTCGGACACGGCACTGCACCTGGCCGCCGCTGGGGAACCCGACGACGTCCTGGACGACGCGCAGGCGAATCGTGTTGAACTCCAGGATGTCGCCGACCTTGGGGCTGAAAGCGCAGGCGACGCTGCGGAAGCGCAGCACCGCGTTCAGCTCGAGGGTCGGCGCGAGCGTGAAGTTGAGCGTGTTGAGCAGGTCGATGCCCTGCTGGCCGATCACGACCGGCGGCGTCTGGTCGACGAGGAAGCCGTTGCTCGGGTCGCCCGTGACCGAGGCCACGCCGCCGGAGCGCACCGCGCGGAGCACGTCGAGGGTCGGCGCGAACGGATCGGTGGGACCGTTGCCGTTGAACGCCAGCGCTCGACCGCTGAGCGAGCGCAGAACCTGCGGTTGCTGCGCGGCCTGGTCGGCGCGGGTCGGGATGCGCAGCAGCACGTTGGCTTGCGTCGTGCTCAGGGCGGTCGGAAGTCCCAGCGGATTCAACGGGACGCCGCTGACGAGCGAGTCGAGCTCCGACACCGAGAAGTCGATGATCACGCGCGAGGAGTGGAACTCGCCGGAGACCAGATTGCCGTGGCTGGGGTCCGGGAAGATGCGCGCCTCGAAGGGTTGGCTCGGCGGATAGCCCGTGAGGATCTTGATCGTCTCGGCGTTCACCGTGGACGCGGACAGCAAGTCGTTGAACTTGAGCATCACCGCGCCGTTGCGCGGTACGGCGGTGAACGGCGGCAGATCGCTGGCGCTGATGCCCTTCTTCAGCACGACCTGCAGGTCCGCTTCGAGCCCCGCGAGCGCTTGGCGGAACTCAGGGGTGACGTTGCCGTTCGCGTCGCGGAACGGGTGCAGGATGCGCACCGTCTCCAAGTCGGTCAGCGGGTCGCGCGTCAGCTCGTAGTCGTCACCGTCGCTGACGATCTTGTCGTCGATCACGTACTCCGCGAACACGGGCGTGACCCCGTCGCGGTCGAACACCTGCACCAGGCGGCCCCAGTACGTCTCGAGCACCTGCAGGCTGCTCGCGTCGCCGTCGCTCGGATCTTCCGCGACAAAGAAGGTCTGCGCGGTCGGGCTGGACTGGGGGTTCGCTCCGATCGCACCTTCGGGAAGCGTGTCCGAGGCCGCCCCACCGCCTCCGCCGCAGCTGGCAAAGGCGAGCAGCGCAGCGCTGGCGGTGACCTGGAGCGAACGGGCGAGCGAGCCCGTGAGGCCGGAAGTGCTGGTTCCGAAGTGGGTCTTCATCGATGGTGGCGCAAAGCTGAGGGGACGCGACGGGTCCTAGGGGCCGCCCAGGCCTCCTGAGCGCGTCAGGAAGGGCCATAGGCAGCGCCGCAGACGGGGCGCGACGAGGTACAGGACCGGGTGCTGCCGCAGCGTGCAACGCGCTCGTGGAGGGGAGCCTGGACCCCAGTCTACGAACAACTTGCAGACCGCCGACGGCTGTGCCGGTGCTGTGGCGCGGGATCATATAGACACGCGGGCGGCGCGGCGTACGGTCGGCCGACAATTTTGCCCTCGTGATGGTCCTCGCGCGTCAGTTGGCGAGCAGCTCGTCGTCGTGACGCTCGGCGCTGGAAAAGAACGACGGACCGCGCCGAAGCTCAAACCGCGTGCCGACCGCGCGGAGCTGCGCCGGTTCGGAGTTCGCCGACAGTAAATGCCGGGCATCACGAGACTTGCATTCACCTCGCGGGGGCGGAGTCCGACCGCGAGAGCGGCGCGCCACGCTCGCGAACGCGCGCCGCGGGGAGCGTGACGGTGCGAATCCGCACAGCGTGCGTCGTCGCGCTCCGAGAGCGCGCGAGCTACGCGAGGCGAGCGGCGTCGCGCCCGCGCCACGGGCGCCGGCCCCTCCACTTGGCGGCGACGCTCAAGTCGCGGCCGCGGCGCGGGCCGCCGGCGCATAGCCGGCCGCTGCGGCCTCCGCCTCGCTGGCGAAGAACACCATGTGATCGGGTCGGATCCGGCGCGCGGACGCGGAGTCGAAGAAGTGCGCGTGCCGCGTGGTGGTGCAGCCGACCAGGGGTGCGACGATCTCGTGCGAGCAGTACGCACAGTGGGCCCGGATCGGGAAGCGCGCCGCCAGTCGGTACAGCGCGCGCACGTGCCGGGTCTCCGTACGCGAGATGCAGGTCGTATTCCGACACGGATTCTCGCCGACCGGCGCCGGGTAGTAGCGGGCGTCGAGGCTGTGGGCCGGAACGCCCAGGTCGATGCGCTCGAGCAGGAAGGCCAGGATCGCCATGCGGATCGGGACTCCGCGCGCCGCCTGCTTGAAGTAGATGCTGCGGGGATCCTCGTCGAGGTCCGGCTGGATCTCGTCGCGGCGCGGCAACGGGTGCATCACGACCGCATCGCGCAGCGACTCGACGGACATCTCCCGCTTGGACAGCTGCTGGTACTTCTGGATCGGCAGGTCGTCGCCCTTGAAGCGTTCGGTCTGCGGCCGCGTCATGTAGAGCGCGTCCACGCGCCCCACCGCGAGTCCCTTGCCTCCGTCCGTGAACAGGCTGAGCTGGTGCGGCTTCTGCGGAGTGAGGTAGACGGCGTCCGAGGCCAAGGCCAAGTCGCCCAGTCGCGTCGCATCCGCGCGCACGGGCTCCACCGCGAATTCTTCGCGCAGGCGCTGCACGACGTAGGCCGGCAATTCGAAGCCCGGCTGCGGGACGCACACGATGTTCGCGCCGAAGCGCGCCAACGCGTACACGAACGAGTGGATCGTGCGGCTGTAGCGCAGATCGCCCGCGAGCACGACGTTGATGCCTTCGATACGGCCGCGTTCGAGCCAGAGGTTGTAGAGGTCGCACAGGGTCTGCGTCGGGTGCTCGTGGCTGCCGTCGCCTGCGTTCACGACCGGGACCGCCGAGTACTGCGCGGCGAGCCGCGCGGCCCCTTCGCTGGCGTGGCGCAGCACGATCACGTCCGCATACGCGCCGCTGACCACGCGCACAGTGTCCGCCAACGACTCGCCCTTGGAGGCCGACGTGGCGCGCATGTCCGCCGCCGTCAACACGCCGCCGCCCAGGCGCAACATGGCGGATTCGAACGAGAGCCGCGTGCGGGTGGACGGCTCGTAGAACAGGCTCGCGGAGATCAGCCCCGGGCACACCTTGGCGAAGCCGCGCAGGTCCTCCGCGAAGCGCTTGGCGTGCTCAAACAGCGACTTGATCTCGGCCAGCGAGAGATCGTCGATCGAGACCAGATGGCGGCGCGCCGAGCTCATTTCGTTCGAGGTCCGCCGCGGCTGGCGGCGAGGAACTCGATCGAAGGGCGGAGCTTAGCGAGCGCCTGCGGATGCTTCAACGGCGAAGGGCTTCGAGCAGCGGCTCGCGCCAGTTGCGAGCGCGCGCGTCGAGGAGGCTGCGAGCGAGTTCGAGCGCCCGCCGCGAGGACCCGTCGAAGGGCGCGGCCGTGCCGGCGCGCCAAGCCCGCGCCGGAAGTGCGTGGTCGCGAACGAACAGCCGCGTGAGCTGCGCCACGGCGTCGCGCGGATCGCGAACAGCGGAGACGTACGCGTCGCAACCTCCCGGCGCGCCGCCGACGCAAAGATCCGCGCGGCTGGCCACCCAGACCTCGCGCGGCGGGCGCGACGCCGCGGGCGGAGGCAGCTCTGCATCAGCGGCCCACAGCCGGACGATCCAGTCGGCCTCCGCACTGGATTCGCGCGCCAGTTGCTGTCCGCGCGCCTCGAGCTCTCCGCCGACGGCGTCGAGCGGCACGCTGCGCTCCCCCGCTGTGTCGAGCGCCTGGATCGGCCACTCGCCCAACTGCGCGCGTTCGCTCAGCACGTCGCGCGTCGCGCCGGGCGCCGGACTCACGATCGCCCGCTGCGCTCCGACGAGCGCGTTGAACAGCGTGGATTTCCCCGCGTTCACCGGGCCGACCAACACGACTCGCGTCGGCACGAGCGCAAAACGCGCGACACGCCCCGCTTCGAGCAACGACGCGAGGCTCGTCGCAGCCGCCTCGTCGTCGGCCACGGCGCACAGCGCCTCCAGCTCCCGCCGCAGCGCGCCGTCGCGCTGATCGAGCAGAATCCGCGCGCCCGCTTCGCTCGCCGCGTGGGGCAGGAGTTCCCACGCGCGCTGTTCGAGGATCGACGGCTCGGTGTCCGCCGCGGCAACTCGCGCCGACAGCGCCGCCAGAACACGCGCGACGACCGGCGGACTTCCGTGCAGGTGCAACTCGACGCGCTGCTCGCTCTCGATCCAAACCAGCGCTTCGTCGAGCAACTCCCCCGCGCATTCCAGCCGTGCGAGGCGCGGGCCGCCGCGGGGTGCGCCGAGCGCGGCGGGCCACAGCGCCGCCAGCGCTTCGCGCACGCCTGCGCCGCTCAGTTCGAGCACGGCGACGCCGCCGGGCCCCGGCGCGGTGAGCTGGCGCACGATCACGAAACGGAGCAAGCCGCGTCCCACGCGGCGTGCAGCAGACCCAGGTGAACGAGCTCGGGCTCGTGGCGCACGGGGCGCGCACCGAACAGTCCCGGCGCAAGCAGCAGCGGCGCCGCGCCGCCCGTGAGCACAATCGGCAAGGCGCCGCACTGCGCTTCGAGTTCGATCCGCGTGGCGAGTTCGCGCGCGGCGCCGCGAAACCCGTGGAGCACGCCGGACGCGATCGCTGCTCGCGTGTCGCGCCCCAACGCCGGCGCCTCGGCGCTTGTCGCGACAGCCGGCAAACGAGCAGCGCCCTGCGCGAGTGCACGCGCGAGCAACTCGGGCCCGGGTGCGATGGCGCCGCCCTCGAAGCGCGCACGCGCGCCCACGTCGCTCGGCACCACGAGCAGATCGACCGTGAGGGCGCTGCCCGCGTCGAGCACCAGCGCGGAGCGCCCCAGCAGCTCTCGCGCGCCGCGCGCGGCGAAGAGCCGATCGCGTCCGACGCCGTGCGGAGGGTCGCAGAGGTTGTCGAGCCCGCAATCGGGTGTGCCCAGGAAGTGCGCGCCGAAGTTGGCCTTCAAACGCTGCACGAGTTGCTGCTCGAGTTCGCGCGCCGCGACACACGAGAGCGCCAGCCACGCGCCGCCCGCGGGCGGGTGCAAGTGCGTGGCGCGCTCCACGGCTTCCGCGAGCGACCAAGTGGACGCGGCTGCGCTCGCATCTGGACACCACGCCTCGTCGGGTCGTGGTTGCACAGCCGCGCTGTGCAGCAGTTCGCGCCCGGCGCGCTCGTGCCTCGGCGACGCCGCGCCGCGCAGGCTCCAGCAGCGCAACTTGGCCGAACTGTTGCCCACGTCCAGCGTCCAAACCCGCGCCGCGGGGCTGAGCTCGGCGCCGCTCGTCATGCCACGTGCTCCATGCTGCCCACACTGTAGTGGGCCAACCGGCCGATCCGTGGCCGCGCTCTGAGCTTGCGCTCCGTCCGAGCGTCTGCGCGGTGCGGGCGCAGCGCCGGGCGCGCCACCGACGCTGGCGGCCAGGCGCGCTGCGCGCCCGGCTCGTCGACTTGCCCTACTCGACTAATTGTTGGGCGAGTAGTAGGTCACCGTCCGAGTCTGGCCGCGGTTCCACACCTCGACCACCCACTCGTCGTAGTTGTCCTTGTTCTGCTTCACGTACTGGATGGCCTCGGACTCGCTCGACACCGGGTGGCCGTTGATCGACTTGATCACGTCGCCCTGCTGCACACCGTGGCGCGCGGCCAGGGAACCGGGTTTGACCGAGGTGATTTCGATGCCCGCGGGTTGGCGCGTCACCGGATCGCGGAAGCGGCGGTAGCCGACTTCCTCGGTGATGATCTCCGCGTAGCGCTCGTCGATCTCGCGCGCGTCCTCGGTGCCGATGCGATAACGATTCGGACTGATCGGCATGGTGCGCTCGAGCGGAGCGCTGTCCGTGCGACGCGGAATCTGCGTCACGTCCGACACCGGATCCGGCAGCGTCTGCCCGTCGTCCAGGACGCGGTAGCGCGCGCCCAGGGAGTACTCCTGCGGCGCGACCAACTCGTGTTCGCGCTGCGGGTCGTTGATGAAGCTGAACAGCACGCCGTCGGGGCGGATGGCCACGACCTTGATCTGGCTCAGGATCGTTCCGTCGAGCCGCTCGCCGACGCGCTTGAGCACCGTTCCGTCGACCTTGGCCACGTTCGGCGGCACGTTCGCTTCGCTCTTGTACTTGAGGAAGGCGTCGCTCATGTCGGGCGAAACCGCGTCGACCTTGACAGCGCGCACGATCACGTACTTGTCGAGCGGGTCGCGCACCTTCTGCGCGCCCTCCGGTTGCGGCTCGACCCTGGGCGCCGGAGGCGGGGGCGGCTTGCCGCTCCAGTCGAACTCCCGTCCGACGCCGCGCTTGACGAGGTTGTAGTCCACCACGTCCTGCACGCGCTGCGGGATCTCGCGGACCTCGCTGAGCTGCTTTTCCATCGACTCCTTCGTCGGCGCCGAGGCGGCGTCGGCGTCGCTCGTCAGGAACCAGGCGACGTGGGCGACGAGGCCCGCACCGAAAACAGCGGCGGCGGTCCACACGAGAGTCTTGGCGGCGGCTGTGTTCATGCGCGGGTGTCCGATGCTAACGGCGCGAGCGCCCGGCATCCAAACCACAGGCGCAAGCGAAGGCGGGGCGCTCGAGAATCCAAGAGCGTCGGGAGGGCGGACGCACGGCGGCCGGACTTCTTCCCGCCAGCCGCGGTCAAGCTCTCAGCCTGCCGCTGCGGCGGGCCCTTCGCCCCCGCGCCGCCCCGAACTCGAGGTGATTCCGCGCAGCGAGAGCACCAGTTCCTCGGGGCGGTCGCTGGCCGCAAGCGCGTCCTTGAGATCGACCAGCTTGCCGGTCACCAGCCGCCGCAGCGACTGGTTGAAGGAGATCAGGCCCGGCGTGGCCCCCTGCTCGATCGTGCGCATCAACTCGCCGGTCTCGCCCTTCTCGATCAGTTCGCGCACTCGCGGCGTCTGGGTGAGCAGTTCGAAGGCCGGGACCATGCCCTTGCCCGAGGCGCGCGGAATCAGGCGCTGCGAGAGCACGCCGGCCAGGTTGTCGGACAGGCGCGTGCGCACCTGCGAGTGCTGCTCCGCCGGGAAGAAGCCCAGGATGCGGTCGAGCGTCTGGGCGGCGTTCACCGTGTGGAGCGTGCTCATCACCAGGTGGCCGGTCTCGGCGGCGTCGAGCGCCGCGCCAACCGTCTCGCGATCGCGCATTTCGCCGATCAGGATCACGTCCGGGCTCTGGCGCAGCGCGTGGCGCAGGCCCTCGTGGAAGCTGCCGCAGTCGATTCCGACCTCGCGCTGGCTGATCACGCAGCGCTGTTCGCTGAACAGCACTTCGACCGGGTCCTCGAGCGTCACGACGTGCCGCTCGGCGTTTTCGTTCATGTGCTGGATCATCGCGGCGAGCGTCGTCGACTTGCCCGAGCCGGCGATGCCGGTCACCAGGATGAGCCCGCGCTTGCGCATCGAGATCTTGGTCAGGTCCGCAACCGGCAACTCGAGGTCGGCCAGAGCGGGCGCCTTCTCGGAGATGCGCCGCATCACGACCGCCGGCTCGCCCATCTGCTTGTAGGCGTTGATGCGGAAGCGACCGAGGCCATCGAGCTGCAGGGCCGCGTCCGCCGAGCCCGTCGCGCGCCAGATGTCCATGCGCTCGCGCCCGATGACGCCCTCGAGCACTTCGAGCAGCGCACCGGCCGCCGGCACGCGCCCGGGCAGGAATCCGATCCGACCGTCGACGCGCGTCGAAGGCCGACCTCCCGCGCGCAGGATCAGGTCGCTCGCGCCCGTCTTCATCATCACCGCCAGCCAGGCCTCGACCTTGTGGCGCGGCGACATGGTCGCGATCCGGTTCGCCTCGGCGCTGTCGACCAGCTCCGGCGCCTTGGGTCGAGCGGGAGCAGGCTCCTCAAGCGACTGGAGAGCGTTCGGAGCGCCCTCTGCGGGCGCAGCCGGCGCCGCACCTTCGGGCTCGCGCTGCGGCTGCTGCGGCGGCGGAGCGGTCGGCGCAGGAATCGGCCTCAAGCGGGGCTGTCCACCCGACAGCGGAGCAGCGGGATGGGCTGCGGGCGGGTCCTCGGCGTGCTTGAGCGGAATCCGCGCCGGCGCCGGTGCGCCGCCATCGCGCGGAGGCGCCTCCCACGGAGGGGGTTCGCGCATCGGACGAGACAGCCGCGGGCCGGGCTGCGGATCGCGCGGACCAGGTTGTTGGGAGCCGGGTTGATTCACTCTGCGCGCCTGCGGCAGGGCTCCTGCCCCGCCACGCCGCTCATCGACACCCGCGCTGCACGCGCTTGAGCTGCGAGCTCCGATCGTCGCCGCTAGAAGCGGAGAGGTCGCGCCCCAGTCAGGCCGTCGGTTCCACCCGCCGGGCGAGTGCGTAGGCCCGGGCGAGCAGATCCGTGAGCCCGCGGCCCTGCGAGGACGAGATGCGCAGCACGCCGGCCGTCTCCGCGTCCGCCGGGCGCACGGCGGCGACCTGCGCCGCAAGCTCGTCCGCGCGCCGTTCCGCGTCCTCGTCCTCGCACTTGGACGCCACCACGAGGCGGCGCTTGGCGTGCAGTTCGGGGCTCGAGCGCTGGAGTTCCGCGTCGACGATGCGCCAGGCCTCGAACGGCTCGGTCGGCGCGTCACACGACACGTCGACGAGTTGCACGAGCACCTTGCAGCGTTCGACGTGCTTGAGAAAGCGGTGCCCCAGGCCGTGCCCGTCCGCGGCGCCTTCGATCAGGCCCGGCAGGTCGGCGAGCAGAATCTGGTCGTACGCGCCGACGCGGGCGATGCCGACGTTCGGCGACAGGGTCGTGAAGGGGTAGTCGGCAATCTTCGGCGTCGCGGCCGTGAGCTTGGAGAGCAACGTCGACTTGCCGGCGTTCGGCAAGCCCACGAGCCCCACCTCCGCGAAGAGCTTGAGTTCCAGGCGCACCACACGGTGCTCGCCCGGCTGGCCCTTGGTCGCGATGCGCGGCGCCTGCCGCACGGAGTTGGCGAAGCGCGCGTTGCCGAGCCCCCCGTCGCCGCCAGCGGCGATCACGAGCCGCTCGCCGTGTTTGGTGAGGTCGCGCAGGAGGTTGCCGTGCTCCTGCTCGAACACCTGCGTGCCCACAGGCACCTCGAGCACCAGGTCCTCCGCGTCGCGGCCGGCCTTGTTGCGGATTCCGCCCGGCTGCCCATCGCGCGCCGCGTACTTCAGGCGCCGCCCCAGTTCGAGGAGCGAATTCACGTGCTCGCTGGTCACCAGCACGACGCTGCCGCCGCGTCCGCCGTCGCCGCCGTCCGGCCCGCCCATCTGGACGAACTTCTCGCGGTAGAACGAAATCGCACCGTCGCCGCCCTTGCCGGCGCGCACATCCATCAGGCACTCGTCGCGGAACATGGCTCGCCTTCGTTGTTGCTCGTGGGTCCGTGTGTGCGCTGCGGCATGGGGACCTGCGCCGTGCGGCCTGATGCCCGTCGCAGTCCGGCGTCAAATCCGCTGCCGTGGCGCGCGGCGCAAACACGAGCTGAGCTCAGAGCGTGCTGCGGATCGGCGCAAGCGCGGCGTCCGATCGGAACTCGAACGGCGACGAGCCTTCCCCGGATGAATCGATGGGCGTCGAGCGCGCCGAGAGTGAACGTGCGCCGCGATCGGCGCCGGGACAGCGCGCGCCAAGGCCGCTTCGCACGCGCCGCAGCGGCTCCTTGTCCGAGCGCTACCGCGGGCGACACCCGCCGAATTCGAATCCTAGGCGCCACACACCGCCGCTGCGCCCCACTGGCCCAGGCTGCGGTCGCCGGTTGGGAGTTCCGCAGCCGCCCGACGGGGCACAGGCCCTGTCGGCCGCTGAGAGTCCGACCGAGGCTGCGAGTTCCGTCTGCAGGGTCGAGCGCACTTCGCGACCCGAGGCTCGACTCAGTTCGCGACCCGAGGCTCGACTCAGTTCGCGACCAAAGGCTCGAATCAGTTGGCGACCAAAGGCTCGAATCAGTTGGCGACCAAAGGCTCGACGGCGACGCGGCGACGCGACTGGAAGCGCACCACGCCGTCGGTCAGCGCGAACAGCGTGAAGTCGCTGCCCGTGCCGACATTGCGGCCCGCGTGGAACTGGGTGCCGCACTGGCGGACGATGATCGAGCCGGCGCGCACCGTTTGGCCGCCGTACGCCTTCACACCGCGGAACTGGGGATTGGAGTCGCGACCGTTGCGGGTCGAGCCTTGGCCCTTCTTGTGTGCCATGTCGTCGTGCTCGTGAGGTTGGGGCCGCTCGTCGGTCCACAGGCAGTGGTCCGCAGGCCCGGTTGAAACGAAAGGAGAGTCGGCAGCAGGTGGAACGTCGGCCCGAACGGATCAGGCCTGGATCTTGGAAATCTTCACGCGCACGTAGTCTTGGCGGTGGCCGCGCTTGCGACGGACGTTCTTGCGACGCTTGAAGCGGAACGCGATCACCTTGTCGCCGCGCTCGTGGCCGACCACTTCGCCCAGCACCTTGGCGCCGGCGATGAAGGGCGATCCGATCTGGACCGAGCCTTCGTTGGAGATCAGTTGCACGTCTGAGAACGTGACCGTGGCGCCGACGGCGGCCTCGGTACCGGAGGCCTCGTCGAGGCCCAGGTCGCAGAGAATCTCGTCGCCCGGGCGGACGCTGAACTGACGGGAGCGGTCGTTGATGACGGCGTACACGGATCGGCCTCGCGAGAGGTGGGCGCGCAAGGCTGCGCGGCCCGCGGCGGAAGGGTCAGGGAGAATCGAGGGCCGACGGACGTCAGCCCTGGAAAAGGGGCGAGAAGCATAGCGGCCGGCCTCCCCCAGGGGAAGAGGGGGGCCGGCCGCCGTTTGAGGTGGACGCCGGGAACTGAACTCCGGACCGGGGGCGTTAGCGCTTGCGGCGGCCGCCCGGGCGCACTTCGCGGCCGTCGGCGCGCAGGTAGCGCAGCACGGAGTCTTCGAGTTGGTCGGTGACGCTGGCCAGTTCGATCTGCCGCTCGTGCCGAGCCTCGAGGTCCTTGAGTTCGCTCGAGCAGTAGCGGCGCAGGTGCTCCACCACCTCCGGGGCAGCCCGGACTTCGACCTTGTGGAACCCCTTGAGGGTCAAGGCGGCGCCGAGTCGACGCAGGATCGCGCCAGCGCGCGACTCCACGGTGCGGATGCGGCCTGAACCGCGGCAGCGCGGACAGTTGGTGAACAGCATCTTCGACAGCCCGGGGCCCAGGCGCTGACGCGTCAGTTCGAGCAGCCCGAACTGCGAAATCCGGCCCAGCTTGGAGCGCGCGCGGTCGGACTCGATCGCGTCGTGCAGAGCTCGCTCGACCTGGCGGCGGCTCGAGCTGCGCTGCATGTCGATGAAGTCGCACACGATGATGCCGCCCAGGTCGCGCAGCCGGATCTGGCGCGCGATCTCCTTGACCGCATCGAGGTTGGTGCGCAGCGCGATGTTCTCGAAGTCGAAGCCCTCCGAGCGCGTCTTGCCCGAGTTGACGTCGATCGCGACCAAGGCCTCGGTCTGGTCGAGCACGATCGAACCGCCGCTGGGCAGGTCGATGCGGCGCGCGAAGATGCGCTCGAAGTCCTGCTCCACGTTGTGGGTGTGGAACAGCGGCTTGGGGCCGGTGTGGAGTTGCACACGATCCACCTTCTCGGGGATCAGCTTCTCCATGAACTCGCGCACGCGCTGGTAGACGCGCTCGTCGTCGACGTACACCGCTTCGGTGTGGTCGTTGAACAGGTCGCGGATGGTGCGGATGGCGACGTCGGACTCCTCGTAGAGCGGCGCCGGGCCGCGGCCGAGGTTCAGGCGCTTGCCGAACGTGTCCCACAGTAGCATCAAGTAGTCGAGGTCGCGGCGCAGGTCCTCGCGCGTGCAGCCGGTGCCGGCCGTGCGCACGATCACGCCCATGCCCTCGGGCACGTCGAGGCTCTCGAGAATCCGCTTGAGGCGCCGACGTTCCTTCTCGTCCTCGATCTTGCGGCTCACGCCGGTGCGCGACATCGAAGGCATCAGCACCAGGTAGCGGCCCGGGATCGAGATGTAGGTCGTCAGCGTCGGACCCTTGTCGCCGATCGCGTCCTTGGTGACCTGCACCACCACCGACTGCCCCTTTTCGAGCAGATCGGTGATCGGCAGACGCGGCCGCGCGCGCGGACGCCCGTGGCGGCCGCCGTCCTTGCCGCGCTCCCCGCCCGGCTTCCCGCCGCGCTTTCCGCGCTGGAAGCGGCCGCGCTCGCGTGAGCCGGCGGAGTTCGTCTCGTCGCGCTGCTCCGCGCGCTCGTCGCTCGCTGCGGAGACGCCCTCGGCGTCGGCATGCGGCGCCGAAGCGTCGCGCTCGAGCGGCGCCGGTCGGCGCAGGCTGACGGTCTCGACCTCGGCATGCGGCGGCTCGGCGTGCCCCCCATCGGCGTGACCGTCGTCGAGCAATTCGAGCAGCTCCAACCCTTCGCCTTCGCCCTCAGCGGCCGCAGCCAGCGCGGCCTCGTCCTTGGCGTCGTGCGGGTGATCCGCGTCGAGGTGATCGTCGTGGTGGTGACCGTGTTCGTCGTCGAGCCCGCCGAAGCCGAACTCGTGCTCGTCGGCGTGGACGTGCGCGTGAGCCGCACCGTCGCCCTCGTGCTCGGCGTGCAGCGCATCGGACTCGTCGTCAGCGTGCGCGTGCTCATCGTGCTCGTCGTGCTCGACGCCGCCCGCGGGCGCCTGCGCAGGAGCAGCAGGCCGCGTGGGCCGGCCAGCCAATTCCACGGAGACGTGCGGCTGACTGGACTTCTCGTCCCACTCGTCCGGGTCGATCTTGTGCGTGAGCAGCTTGTCGAGGCGCCAGTCGGGCTCGCCGTAGACCGAGAGCACGTCCGAGGTGTGCAGGAACCCGTTGCGGCCCTCGCCGAAGTCGATGAAGGCGGCGCCGATCGCCGGCTCGAGGTTGACGACCTTGCCGCGGTAGATGTCGTTGACCAGCGTCTCGTGACGCTTGACGTGCATCTGGAAGTCGACGATCTGCCCGCCTTCGACGACGGCGACGCGGATCTCCTCGCGGTCAGCAGCGTTGACGAGAATGATGTTCGGGCGACCGGGCTTGGGACGCGCGCCGGCGTCGAGGTCGGCCTCTTCACGCTCCTTGCCGCGGCCGCGCTTGCCCTCCTTGCGACCGCGCCGTCCGTCTTCGCTCCGCGGCGCCGCGCTCGGCGCGGCGCTGGGCTCGGCCTGGGCCGCGGGCTCCCCGGCCCCATCGAGCGCCTCGAGGTCGTCTTCCTCCCCCGGGATCCACTCGACTCCGACCGGACCGTCGAGGCGCTGGGCGCCTCCGCGGCGTCGCCGACGTCCGCGCCGCGACTTGCGCTCCGACGGAGCACGATCGTCGCGCGCCTGCGGCGCGCCGGCAGCGGCTTCGGGACTCGTTTCGCCTTCTGCGTCCGGCGTGGCCTCGGCGCCATCGCCGAGCGGCCCCGCGGTGTCGCGTTGCTCCGCCCCAGCGGTGGCTTCGTTGCCGCGACGCCCACGGCGACCTCTGCGGCGACCGCGGCGGCGGCCCGAACGCTCCTCGCCCGTGCGCGCCTGGTCCGGCGCCCCGGCCTCCGGCGGCCCTGCGGGCGCGGCCGGCGGAATGTCAAAGTCGTCGTCGAACGGTTCCGGCGCAGGGCTGGCGACGTCGGACTCGGCCGCGTCGGCATCCGCCTGCGGCGCGGCGTCTGCCTCGGACACACCGCCCGACGCTTGGGCGTCGTCGGTCAGGCCGCGGCGCTTGCGACGGCGACCGCCGCGCCGACGGCGCGAGCGACGACCGTCCGCAGCAGCGTCGTCGCCGACGGGCGCGGTCGCCGGATCCACCGGCAGGTCGTTGTCGTCTTCCGCGTCGGGAGCGGCAGCGAGTTCCTGCCCCTCGAGCTCGGCATCGGCCGGCGGCGTGGGCTGCGGAGACTCGGTCGAGCCCGAACGACGCCGTCCGGAACGCTCGGGCGAACCCTCGCCGCCCGCTTCGGCGCGCCGTTCGCGGCTGCGGCGGGGGCTGGGCTCGCCGTCGGCAGCCAGTGGCTCCGACACAGGCGCGGCAGCGTCTTCCGCCGCTTGATCGGGGACCGCGGCAGCCTCGGCGTCGCCGCTGAGGTCCGCCGGAGCGTCGTCCGCAGCCGCACGGCCGCCGCGGCGTCGGCCTCGACCGCCGCGCCGTCTCCGACGCGGACGCGCCTCGCCGTCGCCAGCCGCCGCGCCGTCGCCGGCCGTTTCGCCGTCGCCGGACGCCTCGGGCTCGCCCGCGCGCGCGGGGAGCGCGTCATCGTCGTCGCCCGGGGAAGCGTCGGAGACCGGACCGTCGGACGCACGGCCAGCAGGGGCCGGCCCATCGAGCGTCGGGTCTTCGAACGCGCCAAAACCAAAACCGGTCGGACCACGGGGATCGGCCGGGGAACCCGAGGGCTGGTCGCCGCTCGGGGTGAAATGCTCAGTCATGAGAAAAAGCTCTCTCGTCCGGGCGCCGCAGCGCGCCGCGCACGAGCCACGCGTCGCGGCCTGGCGGCCGAGTGCGAGCTCGCGGGGCGACCGGTCGAGGCGGGCGCGCTTGCGGCGGCTCGCTAGGCGAACCCACGCAGGCGCCGCGCCGACTGGCGGTCGACACCGGACCAAGGTGTGCTGGGAAAGATCGCGTCACAAGCCTGCGGAGCGCGCGACCGGCGCACCAGCGCTCACGGGGAGCGCTGACCAACTCCGCTAGGGAGCTGGCTCAAGCCGGCGCGCGGCAGGCAGCTGCGGCGCGGGGTCGGGCGACTGCGGACCGCGCGTGCGGCCCAGGAGCAGCCTACCGACCTGGGGTGGACATGCTGCTCTATCGACGGCCCAAGTGACACGGCAAAGGAGATTTTTTCACCGCGGCGGCCGCGGCCCAGGGACGGGGCGCGCCTGCGGGGCAGCGGACCGCCGGGAACGCGCCAGGCCCGAGCCCCTGGCGTTCGCCAGCGGCTCGGGCCTGGAGGGTCCGGATTCGGACCGCGCGCGGGCGCTCAGTCGTCCTTCTTCTTCTTTTTCTCGGCCTGGCGGCGCTCTTCGATCAGGGCCTTGGTCTCGGGCGAGACCATCGACTCGATCTCGTCCACCATGCGTGAACGGCGGCGCAGGAACTCGTTCTGCAGGATGCGCTCGGTGTCGGAGGCCGAGTGCACGATCGTGGGCGTGATGAACACGAGCAGGTTGCGGCGCTGGCGCTCGTGGTTGTCGTACTTGAAGGCCTCGCCCAGCAGCGGAATCTCCGACAGCCAGGGCACCCGCGTCTCGGTCTGCGTGTCGGAGTCGGTGGTCAGTCCGCCGATCACGGCGGTCTGACCGCTCTCCAGCAGCATGCTGGTCAAGATCGTCGACGAGCGCGTGCGCGGCAGCGCGATCGAACCTTCCAGGCCCGAGGCGCCGACCGTGAACACGTCGAAGCCCGCCGGCGCGAGCGCCGACTGTCCGGTGCCGGAGAGGCTCGTCTCCTTGGGGATCACCTGCAGCGTCAACTGGTTGGTGCCAGGAATGACGTGCGGCATGAGCAGCAACTGGAAGCCGATGTCGACCGGCGAGTTCTGCGCTTCGGAGAGCGACAACTGCAGGCCGCCCGCTTGCCCCTGCTCGGAGCGCGCCTCGGCGTAGCGGATCGTCTCGCCCACGAAGATCGTGGCTTCCGAGCCGTCGAGTGCGATCAGCTTCGGCGCCTGGATCACTTCACTCGTCGAATCGCGCTGCAGCATGCGCAGCGTCGCGTTGACTCCCGTGAAGTTCAGCGAGCCGAAGATCGTCGACGGCGCGATGACCTGGCCGAGCGCGAGCGAGGGATCGGCGAGCGGCGCGCTGTGACCGTTCTGGCTCACCGCGATGATGTCTTCCCAGTCGCCGCCGCCCAGACCGAAGGGGAACGTCGTCGGCACTTGGCCGCCGGACATGCCGATCGTCGGCCCGCTGTCTCCGTAGTCGACGCCGATGTTGCGCAGGTCGGAGTTGAGCGAGGAGACGAACTTCACGTCGCAGAACACCTGCGCGGGTTCGAGGTCGAGGCGTTCGAGCACGGCGCGGATCTGCTCGTGCACCTGATCGGTGTCGCGCACGATGATCACGTTCTGCGACTCGATGAAGTCGAGCTCTCCTCCGGGCGAGAGCGCCTTCTTGAGCGCCTCGAGCACGTTGAAGCGCTTGGTGATGTCCTGCCCCTGCTGCTGCTGGTTGACCTGCGCCTGCAGCAAGAACTCGCTCTTGATGTTGGGGCGGAAGCGGCTCGAGGGACGGATGTAGCGCAGCTGATAGCTCTTGGTCGCCATCTGCGCTTGCAACGTGACCGGGTCGACGACGCGCAGAATGCCGCGGCGATCCTCGATCACGGTGAAGCCCAGCGTCTTGACCGTGACGTCGAGCGCGTCGCGCCACGGCACATTGTTGAGCCGCAGCGAGATCGCGCCCTTCACCTCGGGGGCCGTCACGATGTTGGCGCCCGAAAGCGTCGCGATCGTGTTGATCACCTCGGTGATGTCGGCGCCCGTGAATTCGAATTGGACGCGCACGGGACGCTCGATGGCGAGGATGCCGCCCGTGCGCTCCTCGACCACGCCGCCGGCCGCTTCTGCAGCGATCTGCAGCGCGTCGCGCCAGGGCACGTCGGCGAGTTCGAGCGAAACCACTGAGTAATCACCCGGAAGCACGACCAGGTTGGCCCCGGTCTGCTGACGGATGTAGTCGACGATTTCCGTGAGGGCGCGGTTTTCGACGCGCAGGTTGACCCGCGCGTCTTTTCCGACCGACTGCCCGAACAGGGGCGTCGCGCCGCAGAGCAGCGCAGCCGCGATGACGAGAACACTTCGATGGATCACTTGAAACTCCGGCTGTGGCCCGGGACTCCTTCCGGGCGCGGTGGGGACTGTTGATCGGCTGCTAGAAGCGGCGGACTAGAACGACTCCGCGGAACAGGAACTCGACTTCTCCCGAGCGGATCGAGCGCACGACCATCTCGTTGCCGAGCAGGTCGCCTTCGCGCAAGGTGCGCCCGTTGATCAAAGCGACGGGCGGACGCCCTTCTTCGATGGCGACCCCGCGGATTTGCATGGCCACGGCCTGGAAGTCGCGGAGGATCTTCGCGTCTTCGTTCGCGGCCAGGATTTGCTGCGCGATGGCGCGCCGCTCGGGATCGCTGGTCACCGAGGCCAGCTCGCTCTCGATCGTCTTGTACGTCTCGATCGCGAGCGACGGCTCGCCGCCGTCGACTTGACGGCGCATGGAGGCCAGCACCTGCTGCAGCATCTCCACGCTGGGGCCCGCCGGTCCGCCCTCGCGGACCGTCTGATCGCGCACGACGGCGAGTTGTTCGACGACTTCGACCTGCATGCGTCGCTCCGCCATCGGGAAACTCACCAGGCGCTCGGCCTGCACGCGGCGTGTTTCTTCTTCGAGCTCGACGATCAATTGGTCGAGCTCGGAACGCAGCATCATGCGGCTGACCATGGTGTCGGCCTTGCGCGCCGCCTCCCAAGTGCGCTTGATCACGCCCATGCGTTCGACGAGGCCGTCGACGATGCGCTGCTGCTCCTGGATCGGCACGGTCGAGCCCTGCTGATCACCGGCCGGCACACGCGGGTCGACCCACGGGTCGCGGCGACCGCGCGGTCCGCGGTACTGGTAGGTCACGACGGCCAGCGCCTGGCGGCGTTTGGCGATCTCGCCCAGCAGCAGTTCGCGCTTGCGCTCGTAGCTCTCGATCTTGATCGGCGCGACGTCGGCCTGCGGCTTGTAGACGAACGTCTCGATCTCGAGCTTGACCTTGTGACGCGGCGCGCCGCGTTCTTCGATCGTGCGGCGCGAGCTGGCCGAGAGCTGGATGTTCGGCACGCGCAGGAAGCGCGTGTGCGACTCGACGCGATCGAGGAACGCCAGCGTCTGGAACGCGTCGCCCTCGAGCGAGATTTCGTAGGCGACCTTTTCGAAGGCCTCGGACGCGGCCTTCTTGCCCGCGTTGAGCTCCTTGCGCTTGACCTGCGTGAACGCGACTTCCGTATCCTGCGCAAAGCGCTGCAGCACGCGGACGAACTCGTTCAAGTCCTTGTCGTCGGGGAGGATCTCCTTGATCGCCTCCTCGGTTTCACGCAGCACGATCACATCCTTCTCGATCGCGGCCAGGCCGCCGAGTTGTTTGCGCGCCGTGTCGATCTGCGTGCGGATGCCGGCGACGTTGGTGCGCGCCTGATCGAGCGCGTCGTACTCCGACCACACCAGGTAGCCCAGCCCGGCGAGCGCGAGCGTCGCGCCGCCGGCGATGAGCTTGAGCAGCTTCTTCTCGTTCACTTCTGGCCTCCCTGCTCACCCTCGTCGGCGGGCTTGGGCGCGGGCTTCTTGGCCGGCGCGGGCTTGGGCTTGTCCGCCCCCTTGAGCTCGAGCTTGAGCGGGAAGTTCCACACCACGCTCGGCTCCAACTCGCGGTCGACCTGCGCCTGCGTGCCCTCCGGCGGCGCCGGCGGCAGGAACTCCTTGAGGAACGCCGGATCCTCGATGTCGTCGAGGAAGTTGGCGACCTGCGAGAAGTGCTCCGATCCCGAGTGGCCTTGAGCACGCAGCGATCCGGCGCTCTTGGCGCGCGCGTCGGCGCTCTGCTGGATGTTCAAATCGTCGAGCCACACGAAGTGGCGTTGACCCTCGCCGCCGTTGTTCACGATCGTGACGAGCTGGTCGATCTTCGCCGTCCAGTTGATGCGCGTCTGCGTGATGCCTTGGAGCGTTTCTTCGCGTCCGGCGAAGCGGCGCTTCTCAGCGTCGAGCGAGCGGAAGTAGCTGACCTGCGGCGCGAGCCCGTCGAGCTCGGTCTGCAGCACGGCGGCTTCGCTCTCGACTTCGGCGCCGACGCCGAACGCGAGCCAGCCGTACCAGGCGGCGACCAGCGCATTGACGCTCACGCCGGCGCAGACCGCCGCGAGCACACGAACCGGCGTCTTGGACTTGCGCCGGTATTCCTCGGGGAGAAGGTTGATCCGGATCATGCTGCACGCACCCTCGAAGCGAGACCGACGGCGACCACCAGCGACGGCGCCCAGGCCTCCAGTTCCTCAACGTCCACGCGATCGTCCGCCACGCGCAGGCCCTCGAGCGGATTCCACGTCCGCGCGGAGCGGCCCGTCGCCTGCTCGACGTACGTCACCGCTCCCGGCGCGAGCACTCCGCCGCCCGAGAGCAGAACTTCTTCGACACGCACGCCCTCGTGGTTCTCGACGTAGTCGAGCGAGAGCGAGATTTCGTTCACCAGGTCTTCGAGCACCGGCTGGATGGCGCGCGCGACCTCGGCTTCCTTGTCCTCGCCCGAGCGCTTGATCGCTTCGGCCTCGAACACCTCCAGGCCGAGCTTGCGCGCCACAGCCTGCGTCATGTCGTGACCGCCGATGCCGATCTCGCGGCTGAAGCAGGTCTCGCCGTTGCACAGCACGTTGATGGACGTGCGCGAGGCGCCGATGTCGACCAGCGCGATCGCGCGGTCGTCGACGGGTTTGGCGCCGTCGGCTGCGGGCGGGTTCGCCGCGCTCTGCTCCAACGTATCGTCGGGTAGCCCGCACAACTCCCAGGCGTTGGCGAGCGCAAAGGCGTCGACGTCGATCGCCAGCGGCTGGAGATGCTGCGACTGCAGCAACTTGATCTGCTCTTCGACCACCGGCTGGCGGCACGCGACGAGCAGCACGGTCATCGTCTCTCCGCTCTCGCTCTTCGCCTCGCCGTCGCCGCCGCGCTGCGCGCTGCGCTTGAGCGGCTGGCAGTCGAGCACGACTTCGTCGAGTTCGAACGGCACGTAGCGATCGGCTTCGATGCGGATCGCCTGCTTGAGCTCCTGCTCGTTCATCTTCGGCATCTGCACGTAGCGCACGACGACCGACTGTCCGGCCACCGACGTCACGACATGCTTGGAGCGGAAGCGGCCGCGCTTGAACAGCTCGGCCAGTGCGGCGCTCTTGTCGCCGCCCGGAGGGATTTCGACGCGCGCAAAGCCGGTGATCACCGGCTCGGGCCCCTCCAACGTGATCTCAACGGCCTTGACGACTTGGCTGCCCAAGTCGAGGCCTACGACACTCTTGCCTCTACGGAACACGTGATGAAGCCCCTCGAAAAGCGCAGGTGGAAGCGGATCGGGCGCGATGGTGCGCGAAGTGCACGGGGAGGTTTCGTCGCGCGCCACGTCGCAGGTTGAGCGAAGGCGCGCTCCTCGTGCACGATCTCGCCCCGCGGCGGGAATCGGCTCAGCGCAACAGCGACGCCGCGGCCTGCGGCGCCCGGAAAATCGTTCCCTGCCGAGCGCGTCAGTCGAACTGCGCGAAGCTTTGCTCGACCAGCTGGCGCAGGCGCTCGATCAGGGCCGTTGCATCGGGCCCCTGGGCGACGAACTCCAACTCTGCGCCGCAGGCCGCTCCGAGCGTCATGAGCGAGAGGATGCTGCGGCCGTCGACTTCGCGCTCGCCGTGGCGCACGCGCAGCGTCGAGGCGCTTTCCAGCGCCGCGCTCGCGATGGCGTGGCACGGTCTGGCGTGCATGCCGCGCTCGTTGCGCAGCACGAGTCGCATGCTCGCGCGCTGGCTCATCGGCGCAACACAGGCCCCGCGGCCGCTCAGGCCGACTCCATCTCCGCCAGCAACTCGAACAATTGCGCCTTGGTGCTCGCCTGCGCGGCGAAGCTGCGGAAATCCGCGTGGCGCGAGAGCCGCGAAATCCACTGCATCAGCTCCAGGTGGCGCGCCGGATCGTGCTTGCCGCCGGCCTGATCCGGACGCACGACGGTGAAGATCACCTGCACCGGCGCGGCGTCGATGGCCTTCCATTCCAGGCCGGCACGGCTCACCGAAAGCGAGGCGATGGCGCTTTCGATGCCCGCGAGTTTGATGTGCGGGATCGCGACGCCCATGCCCACGCCGGTGGACGCCACGGATTCGCGTTCGAGCAGCGCAGCCAGGGCCTTGGCGGCCTGAGGCTTGGTGAGCAACTGCGCCGCGCTGAAGTTCGCCACGACTTCCTCGAGCGCCTCTTCCTTGGTCCGGGCCGCGAGGTCGACGGAGCAAGCTTTGGACTTGAACTGCTTCCAGAGCGCCATGTGCCTTCCCGTCGCCTTCCACCGTCGCTCGCTCGAGCGCTCGGCCTTCGGAACTTCGGTCAACGTCGGAAGGCTACCACAGCAAGAGCAACGCCCAGAATCGCGGCGCGCTGCGCGCGCGACTCTGAGCGCTGTGTCCGGCGGCCGGGGCGTTGCTTTCGCGGCCGCGATGGGCCGACCGTGAACGCGTTGCCCGACGTATCAACGCTTTCCGCGGTCGGCGCGGCGACGGCGGTCGACGCGCTTGCCCTTGTGGCGCTCGAGGATCGTGCGCATGCGGCCGAGAGCTTCGTCGATCGCGGCTTCGAGCGCGCCGGCGCGCGCGTCGACCACCAGGGTGGCGTGATGCCCCACGTTCGCGACCAACTCGACGCGGTGGAGGTTGCTCTGCCGTTCCAGCACAGCGCGCAACGAAACGATGCGCTCGTAGTAGTGGAGCAACTGGTGCAAGCGCTCCTCGACGTTGGCGCGAACAGCGGCCGAATATTCGTGATGCGGAGTTTGTACGACGGTCTTCACGGGGTTCCTTCCTGGGCTGGTTCGCCCAACCTGCGGGCGTTCGACGGGCCGGTCAAGCCCGAGCTCCCTCGCTCGTCACATCCCACCCATCTGCGCCTGGATCGGCACGCGCGCGCCGGAAAGTGAACCTGGCGATCGGGAGCGCCGGTGCTCACTCAAAAAACTCCAGCAGCGCCGCGCGGGCCACGGTCACGGGCGCAAAAAGGGCGTTCGGGGTAAAGCACCGAGACGAGGTACAGACCGCCGGGAGGCGCGGTGGCGCCTGCTTCGCTGCGGTCGCAGCTCGCAAGGAGCGCCGCCACGTCGTCGGGCTGTCGTCGACCGCGGCCCACGTCGAGCAGCGTACCCGCCAAGGTGCGGACCATGTTGTAGAGGAAGCCATCGCCTTCGACGACGATCGCAAACCAGTTGCGCCGCGCGACGAGGTGCAGCGAACGGATCGTGCGGACGGTGCTCGAGCGCGGCGAGCCGCTGCTCGCCAAGGCGGCGAAGTCGTGCTTGCCCACGAAGCTTCGCGCCGCAGCGCGCATCGCGGCGAGGTCGAGCGGATCGCGCACCCAGTGCGAGTACTCGCGACCGATCGGCGAGCGGAAACGAGCCGTCTGCACGAGGTACGCGTAGCGCTTGCCGCGCGCGCTGAACTGCGCGTGGAAGTGTGGATCGCACGTCTCGAGTCGGCGCACGACGACGCCCTCGGGAAGGTGCGCGTTGAGCGCGTGGCGCAGCCGGTCGTCCGTCAAACGCGTGTCGACGCAGAAGCTCGCCACTTGCCCCAGCGCGTGAACCCCCGTGTCGGTGCGGCCCGCGCCGTACACCACGACCTGCGTGGCGAGCAGCTCTTCGAGGCCCTCCTCCAACGTCTGCTGCACGCTCTCGAAGCCTTCCTGGCGCTGCCAGCCGAAGAACTTCGAACCGTCGTAGGAAATCAGGGCGCGCACGTTGCGCATCGCCCGCACTTCATAACCGGACCGGCGGCCGAACGCACGCGCGCGCAGCCGCGTGGCGCGCGCTGGTCAGTAGCGTCGGCGTCGGTACGACGACGCCAAACCGAGCTCCGTGCGGTACTTGGCCACGGTCCGGCGCGCCACCTGCACGCCCTGCGCGGCCAGGCGCTCGACGACGTCGTCGTCCGAGAGCGGCGCGGCGCCGTCCTCGGCGGCGAACAGCGCGCGCACGCGCTCGCGCAGGTCGTCGCGCGCGAGCTCTTCGCCGCCGTCCGCTCCGACGCCGGCCTGGAAGAAGCGCCGCAGCGCGAAGATCCCCCACGGCGTCTGGACGTGTTTGCCAGCGACAGCGCGGCTCACCGTGCTGGTGTGCATGCCCAATTCTTCCGCCAGCGCGCTCATGCGCAGCGGCGCCATGCGCGTCGGTCCGTGCTCGAGGAACTCGCGCTGGTGCGCAAAGGTGCGCCGCGCAATCGCGAGCAACGTCCGGCCGCGCTGTTCGACCGCGTCGACGATCCAGCGGGCGCGATCGACCTTGTCGCGCAGGTAGGCCTTCACGTCGGGCGCGTGCCGGCGCTCTCGCGCGAGCGCGACGATCTCCTCGTCGAGACCCACGGAAGGCAGACGCGAGTTGTCGACGCTCACTTCGAAGCCCTGCGGCGTGCGTTCGACCACGACTTCGGGAACGAGCGCGACGCAGGCCGGCTCGGCGAGGTCGCGCGCCGGGCAAGGGTCGAGAACGGAGAGCTTGTCGAGCAGTTCCTTGAGCTCTCCCACCGACAGCCCCATGGCATGCGCGACGGCCGGCAGCTTGTTGCGCGCGAGATCGCCGACGAATTCGAGCAGCAAGCGCCGCAGGTCCGCAAAGTCGGGGTCGGCGGGATCGAGTTGCAACAACAGCGCTTCGATCGCGTTGCGCGCGCCGATGCCGCGCGGTTCGAAGGCGTGCAGGACCGCCTTGCCGCGTTCGAGGCTCGCTTGGTCGAGCTCGAGTCCGGCGGACTTGGCGCGCGCCAGCAGATCGAGGTCCTCGAACGGCAGGTAGCCGTTGTCGTCGAGATGTTCGATGAGGAACGCCGCGCAGGCCGTGCTCGGCGCGTCGAGCTCCGCCAGCGCCAGTTGTTCGTTCAGCACCGCGACGAGCGAGCGCGGCCGGTCGGGCTGGCTCTCGAGCCACTCGTCGTGGCGCTGCGTGGCCTCGCGCCGCGCGGCCCGCGAGCCGTGCGAGTCGTGCGCAACGCCGCGCTCCTGCGGCAGCTGCACTTCGAGCGCTTCGTTCTCTTCGCCCGCGTTGCGCAGGAACTCCTCGAGTTCGAGCCCCGAGAGCTGCAGCAGCTGGATCGACTGCAGCATCTTGGGCAGGAGCAGTTGCTCCTGTCCCTGCGACTGCAGCATCCGCGGGTTCTGGGCCATGCGGCGCGTATCGGCCGCCCCCGCGGCGAGGTTGAGCTGCGCCGTGCTCGCCCGCGTCCACGCGCGCCGTGCGCGGGAGAGCTACTCCCCGCGGCGCGCCAGGCGCAGTTCGATGCGACCCTCGAGCGCGTCCTCGATCACGCCGCGGTGCAGGTACTCGATCGCACCGCCGGCCGGCAGGCCGCGCGCCATGCGGGTCACGCGCACGGCGAGCTTCGCGGCGCCGAGCGCCTCCAGCACCAGCCGCGCCGTGGCCTCGCCCTCCGCGTCGGGATCGGTCGCCAGGATCACCTCGTCCACGCCGCCGCGCCGCACGCGCTCGACGAGCGCATCCACGAACAACTGCCCCGGTTCGCTGCCCTCGGCGGGATTGAGCGCCCCCATCAACACGTGGTAGCGGCCGCGAAAGGCGCGCGAGCGCTCGATCGCCTCGACGTCCTTGGGCTGTTCGACGACGCAGATCAGCGCGGCGTCGCGTTCGCCGTCGGAGCACAGTTCGCACGGGCTGCGCCGTGCGACGTTGCAG
Organism: Planctomycetota bacterium; assembly: GCA_016795325.1. GTDB lineage: Bacteria > Planctomycetota > UBA1135 > UBA1135 > WYBT01. The sequence continues at coordinate 156,429 of JAEUHY010000053.1, read as the reverse complement.
CACTCGCGGCACAGCGTCGTCTCGCGCACCGCGCGGTCGATGGCCCCGGCGAGCTCGCGCGCCGTCGGATCGCGCAGCACGTGGAACGCCAGGCGCTCCGCAGTGCGTCGCCCGACGCCGGGAAAGCGCTCGAAGCTGGCGACGAGCCGCTCGAGGGGTTCGGGGTAGGCCACAATGCCTCGCCTGCGCGCCGCCGCGCCGCTCTAGAACAGTCCCGGCAGGTTGATCCCGCCGGTGACCTTGCCCATCTGCTCGTTCGAGATGCGCGTCGCCTTGCCGATGCCGTCGCGCAGCGCGGCGAGGAGCAGGTCCTCGATCAAGCCCTTGTCGGGTTTGGCGAACAACTCGGCGGACAGCTCGACCTTGGCGACCTGGCGATCGCCCGTGACGAGCACACGCACGGCGCCTCCGCCGGCCACGCCCTCGACCGTGGTGTTCTTGAGCTCCTCGCGCACCTTGTCGAGGTCGCGCTGCATCTGCTGAGCCGCCTTGAGCAGGCTCCCGAGTTCACCAAACGACTGGCTCATCGCTCGTTTTCCTCGATCTGCCCCGAAAAAAGCTCGGCCACCTTGCGCGTGAATTCGTCGCTCTGGCCACTGGGCCGTTGGGCCGGGTCGTCGATCACCACGTCTATCGTACGCCCGACCGCTTGCGAAAGCGCAGCGGCGAGCGCGCTCACGCTGCTGCGCTCGGCGAGCAACGTGCGCTCGTTTTCGCTCGGCCGCACGACCCGCACGACGGCGCGCGAGGCGCCGAGGTCCGCCAGCGAGCCGCAGCGGGACAACACGCCAGCCAGCGAGTCGTGCGTGCGGCCGAGCGCCTCGAGCGTCGCGCTCCACGCGGCCGCATGCGCCGGCGCAGGTGCGCCCTTGGTCGGAAGCGGTCGACCGGCGCTCGGACGCCACGCCGTCGGCGCGGGCGCAGCGCCGCGCTGGGGCGCGGCCGGAGTTGGCGTCGCCGCGACCGGACGCGGGAGGGAACTGGCCGGCGAGCCGTTGCCCGAACTTGCGATCGGCGGCCTGGGAGCAGCGCCCGGCGCAGGCGCCGCGCTCGCCGTGCGTGGAGGGAGCGCGGACGTCGCGCTCGCAGCGCCTGAAGAGCTGGACGAGGCGCTGACCGGCCCGCTCGCGGGCAGTCTCTCCGCGGCCGGCAGCGCGGGTGCAGCAGCGAGGGGCGCAACCGACGCCGCAGGGTTCGAAGCACGTGGCTCGACAGGACTGGCGGGCGACGGCGCGGGAGCGCGCGGAGCTTGCGAGGCTTCTGCCAGCGGCGCGCTGTCAGATCTGACGCTTGGCGCTGGAGCGGGGATTTCCCCCGCTTCGCCGCGCGCCGCCGACGACGGTTCGCGGGAGCTCGCGCGTGGCGCGGGCGCGGCGTGGGGCGCAGCGGCGCGCGCCGACGTCGCTCCGCCCTGGGCCAAGCGCGCTTCGAGCGCCACGAGTCGTTGCTCGAGTTGCGCGATCGGCAGAGTGTGCGCAGGCCGCGCCAGATCGAGCAGCGTCACTTCGAGCACGATGCGAGCGTGGCGCGGCAGAAGCGCCATGCGCTCGCGGGCGTGCAGCAGTTCCTCGAGCCACAACTGCGTGCGCTCGGCGCCGAGGCGCTTGGCGCGTTCGACGAGGCGCGCGCGGCGTTCGGGATCGGCCTCGAACAAGGCGGCGTCCGCCGAGCACAGCACGCACACCAGCGCGAGCCGCAAGGCCTCGAGCAGCGCGGTGCACAGCTCCACTTCGCCGCCGTCGGCGCGCGGCAAGCAGCGCAGCGCCGCAGCGCTGTCGCCGCGCTCGAGCGCGTCCCACAACTCGAGCGCGCGCTCCTCGCTGGAGTGCGGCGCCACGCGCTGCACATCGGTCGCCACCGGATTGGCGCCGACGAGCGCGATCAGCTGGTCGGTCAGCGTCAGCGCATCGCGCATCGAGCCGCGCGCGAGCTTCGCCAATTCCGCCGTGACGCCCGGCCCGGGCTGCACGCCCTCCTTGGCGAGCACCTCCTCGAGTCGTGCGGCGATCGTCGCTTCGGCGATGAGCGACAGGCGCACGATCTGGCAGCGCGAGCGCACCGTCTCGATCACCTTGTCGACCTCGGTCGTCGCGAAGAAGAACTTCACGTGCGCCGGCGGTTCTTCGAGCGTCTTGAGGAAGGCGTTGAAGCCCTCCTTCGTGATCTGGTGGACTTCGTCGACGATGTAGATGCGGTAGCGCGCCCGCATCGGCGCGTAGCCGACGCCGTCGCGCAGCTCGCGCACCGCGTCGATCCCGCGGTTGGACGCGGCGTCGATCTCGGTCACGTCGACGTGCCGCCCGGCTTCGACGTCGCGGCAGTGTCCGCATTCGCCGCACGGGTCGGGCGTCGGGCCGCGCTCGCACAACAGCGCCTTGGCCAAGATGCGCGCGGTCGTGGTCTTGCCGGTGCCGCGCGAACCGCAAAACAGGTACGCATGCCCGACCCGATCTTCGCGGATCGCGTTCTCGAGCGTACGCATGGCGGTCTGCTGACCCGCCACCTCCGTGAACGTGCGCGGCCGGTACTTGCGCGCGAGGACCAAGTAACTCATCGGGGCCCATCATAGGCGCACCGAGCCCGCGCGCCCCGCAGCATCTGCGCCCTCAATTCACTCGCGCGCGCTCCAACGCGCTGCGCGCGACAACGCGTGCTCAGCGCAGCGCCTGCGCGCGCGAGCAGCGCGCTCAGCGAGCCGCGGCCCCGCTCGGCGCCCGCGCACCGTCGAGCCCGCTCCGCAGCGCCGCCCCGACGCCGCCGCGCACTCTCGTCGCCGACGCCGAGCAAACTCAAAAAACACGCCGCTACCGCACCGACCGAACGAAACGCACGCGCCACATCGACGCCGCGATTCCCGCCCGCCTCTCCTGCCCGGCCCGGCGCAGCGCACCGCAACCTCGCACCTGAGGCCCAGCGCACCGACACGCACCGCCCGCTCGGACGCGGCGCATCGCAACCTGCTGCCCGCTGAGGCCAGCCGTACAGCAGAGAGAAAGAAATGAAGCTCGCCCCGCGCCTCAGATCGGCGCCGGCGAAACCCGCCGCGCGCTGAGATCCTGCTCAGCGAACCGCAACCTGCGCCCTCGATCCCGCGGCACGGAAGCCCACGGCACGTTGAGGTCCGGCGCAACGAAACGCGCCGCGCGTTCAGGTCCGACGCCGCGCTCCGCAATCTGCGCACCTCGAACCACGAGGCAAGGAAACGCAGCCGGCGCACCTGACGCCGGGCGCACTTCAACCCACCGCAGCTTCAGGTCCGGCGCTACGAACGGCGCCGCGCGATCACTTCCGGCGCAATGAAACCCGCCGCGCGCTCCAAGCACGCGGCGCTCACAAGTGGGCCCGGGCGACGTGCACATGACGCCGCATCCTTAGGGCTGCTCCGTTCCCGGCCTGACCCGGTTCGAACGGGAGCCATCGCCGACGACCGGACCCACTTGCAAGCACCGCCAAACTCAACCCCGCGCCGCAGGGCGGCGCGGAAAACAAGCAAACCAGCACAGAAAGTGGCGGAGAGGGCGGGATTCGAACCCGCGGTACCCTTTTGAGGCACACACGCTTTCCAAGCGTGCACGATCGGCCGCTCCGTCACCTCTCCGCAAGTTCAACTCATCCAGCCCGTTCTCCCACGCGCCACCTCTTCGCGCATCGCCCGCTTCCGCGCGCGCTGCGCTCTCGCGCGCCGCTCGCCTCGGCTTGCTTGGCTCTCGCCTCGGCTTGCTTGGCTCTCGCCTCGGCTTGCTTGGCGCTCGCCTTGGGCGCGGCCGGGCCTTCCGGCTTGCTTGGCGCTCGCCTTGGGCGCGCCGGGCCTTCCGGCTTGCTTGGCGCTCGCCTTGGGCGCGGCCGGCCTTTCGGCTTGCTGGCGCTCGCTTTGGGCGCGCAGGGTTTGTCGGCTTGCCGCGCTCGCTTGGGGCGCGGCGGCTTGGATTCCGCACTGCTGCCGTTGCGTCGCTCCGATCACCGACCCGTCCCACCTCGCCACGCCGGCGTAGCGGCGCCGGCGCAACCAACATCGAGCTCGCCGCGCAGCGCGCGAGCTCCTCGATCGCCACCTACGTTCGACCAGGCGCGCGCAGCGCGCCACGGTCGAACGTAGGTGGCGGAGAGTGAGGGATTCGAACCCCCGGTACGATTGCTCGCACACCGGTTTTCGAAACCGGCCCTTTCAGCCGCTCAGGCAACTCTCCGCAGCGCCCCGCGCCGCGCGAACGCGGAACGGAGCGTGTGCTTCTCGAGGAACTCCGGCGCCGGATCGCCCGGCAGGAGCCTCATTCGGCTGGATCTGATTCTCGCGCCTTGCGGCGCTTGTCTTCAAAGAACCTGCGCATCAGGGCGCGCACCTCGTCGGCGCGCGCGCCTTCAGCTATTTCGCAGCGGTGGTTCATCCGCGGGTCGGTGAGCACGCTCCCGAGGGAGACCGCGCCGCCGAACTTCGGATCACGCACCGCCCAGACTACCCGAGCGACACGCGCGTGGGACAGCGCCCCGGCGCACATGAAGCACGGCTCGACCGTCGTGTAGACCGTCGCGCCCACCAAGCGTTGCGCGCCGACCAGCGCCGCGGCGCGCCGGACGGCGAGCACCTCGGCGTGGGCCGTCGGATCGCAGTCGCTGCGCGTGCGGTTGTGGCCGCGCGCGAGCACGCGTCCGTCGAGCACGACGATCGCGCCCACCGGGACCTCGTCGAGGGCGAAGGCTGCATGAGCCTCGGCCAGCGCGAGGGCCATCCCCTCGTCATCGCTCTGCACCAACTCGCCGGGCTCGCGCGCGTCTCGTTGCATCAAGACGTGGGAACCCAAGCGGGGGCGAACGGCGGTCGGAGTGGTGAAGGCCGCGGCGCTGGGCGCGCATCGCTCCGCGGCGTTGAGTTGGTACACCCAGAAGGACTCGAACCTTCAACCTTCTGATCCGTAGTCAGATGCTCTATCCAATTGAGCTATGGGTGCGTGGGGGGGAAGGTTGTAGGTAGCCGAGCGCGGCCTGTCAAGCGTCCCCTGGCCTGCGCCCCACCACGGGCCGCGCGCACCGATCCGCAGCGTGGATCGCGCCTGCCCGGCGGCTACCCTCTGCGCATGCCGTCCACGCGCCCGCTCCGCCATCTGATCTCGCTCCACGACCTCGCGCAGAGCGAGATCGACGACCTGCTCGACCTGTCCCTGCGCCTGAAGCAGCGGCCGGGCAAGGCCACGCTCGCCAGCAAGAGCGTGGGCCTGCTGTTCTTCCGCGGATCGCTGCGCACGCGCACGTCCTTCGAGGCCGCCATGAACCAGCTCGGCGGCACGACCATCAACCTGACCGCAGCCAGCGACTTCTGGGAGCTCGAGTCGGCGCCCGGCGCGGTGATGGACGGGCGCGCGCCCGAGCACGTCAAGGACGCCGCCGCGGTGCTTTCGTGCTACGTGAACGCGCTGGCGATCCGCACCAAGCCTGCGGGAGCGGCCTGGAACGTCGATCGGCGCGACGCCGAGATCCGCAGCTGGGCGGAGCACTCGAAGGTGCCGGTGATCAACATGGAAAGCGCGCTGTGGCACCCGCTGCAGGGCCTCGCCGACCTGATGACGCTGCGCGAAACGCTCGGCGATGTGCGCGGCAAGACGCTGAGCTTCGTGTGGACCAACTCCCCCAGCGCCGCGAGCCCCACCGCCGTGCACTCGCTGATGCACGTCGCGCTGCGCTCGGGGATGCATGTGCGCGTCGCCAATCCTCCCGGGTACGAACTCGACGAAGAGGTCTGGCGCCAGGCGCAGGCGCTCGCGAGCGAACACGGCGGCTCGGCCACCGCACTCGGCGACCCGGCGGCGGCGCTGCGTGGCGCGCACGTCGTCTACGCGCGCTCGTGGCACAGCCTCGCGGACTACGGCAATCCGACGCTCGCGGCGAGCCGACGCGCGCGCGCGGGCGACTGGCTGATCGACGAGCGGCGCATGGCGCTGGGCGAGGACGCCAAGCTGATGCACGCCATGCCGGTGCGGCGCAACCTCGAGGTCGTCGACAGCGTGCTCGACGGACCGCGCAGCCTCGTGGTGCGCCAAGCAGAAAATCGCCTGCATTCGCAGAAGGCGGTGTTGTGGTGGCTGCTCGGCCTTTGAACTGACGAAAGGCTTTCCAGCGCGGCGGCGTGCGCGCACAATTCGCGCGCGCCGGGCGGTGAGGCTCGCGCGCGATCGATCCAGGACACGGGAGGACAGCGGATGGGCGCGCCGGATTTCGTGCACTTGCACGTGCACAGCGAATACTCGTTGCTCGACGGCGCGAACCGCATCGACGACCTCGTCGCGGCGTGCGTCAAGGACGGCCAGGGGGCCCTGGCCCTGACCGACCACGGCAACATGTTCGGCGCGATCGAGCTCTACCAGAAGTGCAAGGCGAAGGGCGTCAAGCCGCTGGTGGGCTGCGAGGTGTACATCGCCAAACGTTCGCGCCGCGAACCGCACGACCGCAAGGACAACGGCTACCACCACCTCACGCTGATCGCGCGCAACCAGGTCGGTTACCGCAACCTGCTCAAGCTGTGCAGCGAGGCGTACATCACCGGCTACCACACGCGTCCGCGCATCGACAAGCAGTTCCTCAGCGAGCACGCCGAGGGTCTGAGTTGCCTGTCGGGTTGCCTGGCCGGCGAGGTGAACCAGCTCTTCCTGCGCGGCGAGGAGAAGCGCGCCGAGGACGTGGCCACAACCTTCCGCGACTTGTTCGGGCCCGAGCACTTCTGGCTCGAACTGCAGCGCAACGGCATCGACATCCAGGACAAGGCCAACGAAGCGCTGATGCGCCTGCACCAGCGCACGGGCGTGCCGCTGGTCGCCACCAACGACATCCACTACCTGCGGCACGAGGACTGCCAGGCGCAGGACGTGCTCCTGTGCATCAACACCGGCGCGAAGCGCTCGGACGCCAAGCGCTTCCGCTTCGACACGGACACGCTGTACTTCCGCACGCGCGAGCAGATGGGCGAGGTGTTCCGCGATCTGCCGCAGACGCTGCAGGCGACGATGGACGTCGCCGCGCAAGTCGACGTCAACATCGAGTTCGGCAAGTACCACGTGCCGGTGTTCCGCCCCGACAGCGGCGAGAGCCCCGACGAACTGTTCGACCGTTTGTGCGATGAGGGCATGGTGCGGCTGTACGGCCGCGAGCACGCCAAGGCGCGGGAACGCCTCGAGTACGAGAAGCGGATCATCCGCCAGATGGGTTTCGTCTCGTACTTCCTGATCGTGTGGGACCTGATCCGCTGGGCGCGCCAGAACGGCGTGCCGGTCGGTCCCGGACGCGGTTCGGCGGCCGGCGCGATCGTGGCCTACGTGCTCGAGATCACCAAAGTCGACCCGCTGCGCTACGACCTGCTGTTCGAGCGCTTCCTCAACAGCGCGCGCGTCTCGATGCCGGATATCGACATCGACTTCTGCAAGGAAGGGCGCGAGAAGGTGCTCGACTACACGCGCCGGCGCTACGGCTCGGAGAACGTCGCGCAGATCGTGACCTTCGGAACGATGGCCTCGCGCACCGTGGTGCGCGACGTGGGCCGCGTGCTCGATGTGCCGCTGAAGGACATCGACCGCATCGCCAAGAAGATCCCCGCAGGTCCGGGCGCGCCGAGCCTCGCGGAGGCCTTGACCAAGGACAAGGACCTCGGCGCGATCCGCGACGAACGGCCGGAATTCGCCGAGCTTTTCGAGCTTTCGACCGCACTCGAAGGCATGGCGCGCCACATCTCGACGCACGCCGCCGGCGTGGTGATCGCCGACCGTCCGATCGTCGACTACGTTCCGCTGGCGACGCACGACAAGGACGTCGTGACGCAGTGGCCCGCGCCGCAGCTCGAAGAACTCGGGCTGCTCAAGATGGACTACCTGGGGCTGCGCACGCTGACGATCCTTGAGCGCACGCTCGAGTACATCCGCCGCGGCGGCGGGGTCGCGCCCGATCTCGACAATCTGCCGGACGATCCCAAGACCTACGCGATGCTCTCGGGCGGCGACACGCTGGCCGTGTTCCAGCTCGAATCCGAGGGCATGCGCAAACTGCTCGCGCGGCTGCGCCCCGACCGCTTCGAGGACTTGATCGCCGTGCTGGCCCTGTACCGGCCCGGCCCGCTCGAGTCGGGCATGGTGGAGATGTTCACGCGCCGCAAGCACGGCGAAGAAGCGGTCGCTTATCCGCACGCCTCGGTCGAAGCGATCCTGCGCGACACCTACGGGTGCATCGTGTACCAGGAGCAGGTCATGCTCATCTCGAGCGTGCTCGCGGGTTTCTCGCTCAACGAAGCCGACAACCTGCGCAAGGCGATGGGCAAGAAGAAGCCCGAGATCATGGAGAAGTTCGCGGCGCAGTTCGTCGCGGGCGCGGGCAAGAACGGCTGCTCGGAAGCCGTGGCGCGCGAGACCTGGGACAACATCGTCAAGTTCGGCGGCTATGGCTTCAACAAGTCGCACTCCACCGCCTACGCGTTGATCACGTACCAGACCGCGTACTTGAAGGCCAACCACCGCGTGGAGTTCCTCGCGGCCAACATGGCCTGCGAAATGGAAACGTCGGACAAGGTCAAGGCGCTGTTCGACGACGCGCGGCGCGCGGGCGTCGAGGTGCGTGGACCTGACCTGCGGCGTTCGAATTGGCGCTTCGAGCCCGAACAAGGTGCGATTCGCTACGGACTGGGCGCGATCAAGGGCACTGGCGAGCGCGCGATCGAAGCGCTGCTCGCCGCGCGCGCACGCTTGGAGCAACGCGGCGCGACGTTGGGTTTCCACGAGCTGTGCCGCGAGAGCGATCCACAGGAGACGCCGAAAGCGTGCTGGGAAACGCTGATCAAGGCCGGGGCGCTCGACTACATCGGGCACAACCGCGGTTCGATCGTCGCGGCGCTCGACGCGGCGATGACCGAATCGGCGCGCGCCGCCGCCGACCGCAAAGCAGGCCAGGGCTCGCTCTTCGACGCTCCGCCGTCGAACGCGCGCAGCGCGCCCGCCGTCGCCACCCCCCCCGGCGAAGGCTTCGACGCCACGAAGAGCTGGACGCGCTCGGAGACGCTGAAGGCCGAACGCGAAGTGCTCGGGTTCTATTTCTCAGGCCACCCCCTGGAAGAGCGCGCCGGCTTGTTCTCGATCCTCTCGAGCTGCAAGACGACGGAGTTGCTCGAACGCGGTCAAGGCGCGGAAGTGATGCTCGCCGGACTGATCGTGAGCTTCGGAGTTTCGGTGGTGAAGTCGGGCAAGCTCGCGGGCCAGAAGATGGCGCGCTTCAAGCTCGAGGACCTCGACGGCGCCGTCGGAGTCACGGTGTTTCCGCGCGGCTACGAGCAGTTCAAGGATCGGCTCGTGGAGGACACCGTGGTAATCGTGCGCGGCAAGGTCGAGGAACGCGCCGATGAGGCGGCCCTCATGCTCGACGAAGTGCTCTCGATCGAAGAAGCCCTGGGGCGCTTCGAAGGCGGGCTGATGGTCCAGCTCGAGCCGGAGGACGTCGGCGTGCTCGTCCCGCTGCGCGACACGCTGTCGCGCCACCAGGGCAAACGACCGGTGTACTTCCAAGTGCGCGGCGGCGATGGATACCTGCGCCGCGTGCGGGCCGGCAGCAACTGCCGCGTGCAGATCAGCGCCGACCTCGCGGAGTCGATCGACCGACTGCTCGGCCGCGGGCGGGTGCGGCTGGCGCGGCTCTGAGCGCGGGCCGCCGCTGAGTCCCGGGTTCGGCGCGACCGGGAAGCGCTTTCCATCAGCCGCGCGGGGATCCGCTCGATAGGCGGACGGTCCGGCCCGTTCTGGGCCGCACTACCCCATTCACCCCGCCAGGCAAGCCCGCCGCGATGGAACGCCGCAAGCGCCTCACGTTGGTCACGTTCGGATTCAAATACGGACCGCCCAACACCAACTACTACTTCGACGTCAGCTTCCTGACGAATCCGGCCCGGCAAGAAGGCTGGTCGTTGTTCTCCGCGCCGGACGCGCGCATGCGTGAGTTCGTGCTGTCGCAGCCGCTGTGCAAGCAGTTCCTGGCCACGGCGACGCCGCTGATCCAGCTGCTGCTGGAGTGCGACGACGACGTGCGCGTGGGCCTGGGATGCTCGTCGGGCCGCCACCGCTCGGTGATCGTGGCCGAGGAACTGGCGCGGCGGCTGGAGTCCGAAGCGCTCGCCGTGCGCTTGGTCCACCGCGAGGAGGTGCTCTCGTGAAGGTCGCCGTCCTCGTCGCCTCGCGCAACCGTCCGGACCTCGTCGAGAACGTGGTTCGCTACTTCGGCGAGTCGGTCTCCACGCCCCACGACCTGTTCGTGGTCGAGTGCGGCACCGATCCCGAGAAGCTCTCGCCGCACAGCACGCTGTGGTACGCCGACCCGCAGTTCCGCGGCAAGTGCTACGGACACGCGCTCGCGCTCGAGGCTGCGCGCAAGGCGGGCCACTACGACTACTACTTCGTGATGATGAACGACGCGGTGTTCGAAACCGGCGTCGACGTCCTGCGCGTGCTGATCGACCAGCTCGAGCGCGAACCGCGTATGGCGATCCTCTCCCCCACCAACGCCGACGGCGGGTACCCCGGCGCGGCGCGCCAACGTTCGCACGGTTGGCGCGCGGTCACGACCTGCGACTACTTGGCGTTCCTGATGCGCGCCAGCGCCGTCGACGAGGTCGGCTTCCTCAACGCCCAGTTCCAGTACTGCTGGGGCGCGATCCACGAACTCTCCTACAAGCTCTACCGCGCGGGTTGGTTCGTCGCGTATTCGGACGCGATCAGCTACGAGCACCTGGGCGGCTCGACGTACGGACAGCCGGGCACGCGCACGATTTCGCGCGAGGACTACCAGCAACGCGCCAAGCGCTTCGCGTTCGACTACTTCCGCCGCACCTACGGCGACAATTGGGAAGACACGTTCTGGGAGGCGACCGCGGGACACGACATCGCGATCAACACCTTCGCCGAGCACAAGCGGCTGTGGTCGAGCGCCTACGGCCAGGCCGAGCTCGTGGAGCTGGGTTATGACCCCGCGCGCGTGAGCGCCACGAGCAGCGGCTTGGTCGGCGCGAGCGGCGCGACGCGCAGTCTGCAACTCACCGCGCGCGCCGAGCGCGGAGTGCGGCTGCACCTGGGCTGCGGTCCGGAGAAGCGCGCGGGCTGGATCAACATCGACGCCAACGCCGCCGCGGGTCCGGACATCGTGGCCGACGTCGAAAGCCTGCCGCAGTTCGAGGCCGCGTCGGTCGACGTGATCGAAGCCTGCCACCTGTTCGAGCACCTGACCTACAGCCAGGCGCGCGCTGCGCTCGCCGAGTGGTCCCGCGTGCTCAAGCCCGGCGGCGAGTTGCTGCTCGAACTGCCCGATCTCGACGCCTGCGTGCGCATCCTGGGCAAGTACAAGGACGAGCGCGGGTTCGACCTGGGCCTGATCGGCATCTTCGGGTGGCCACCGGCCATCGACGAAGAAGGCGCGCCGCAGATCCACAAGTGGGGTTGGACGCGTGCGGCGCTGTCCGCTGCGCTGCGCGAGGCCGGCTTCCAGCAGGTCGAGTTCGGTCCGATCACCCAGACCTGGCGCGCGGCCGCGAAAGTCGGGCGCGACATGCGTCTGCGCGCCGTGCGCGCAGGTACGCCGGCGGCGCAGGTCAAACGCGCGAGCGCCGTGGAGCGCCCGGCCGTAGCCAAGCTCCCGTCCGCGGCCCCGAAGCCGGCGGTGACCGAAACCGGCTTCCCGCTCGCCACCAAGGCGCGCCACAAGGTCTTCGCCTGGCCGAACTGGACCGACGAGCGCGAACTGGGCTTCCTGCTCAACGCCGTCGGCCGTCACATCGCCGACCGCAACGACGTGTGCCTGTGCCTGCGGCGCGATCCGCGGCTGGATCCTCCCGAAGAGGTCGCGGTGGCGGCGCTCGAGGCTGCGCACGAGCGCGTCCTCGGCCGCGGCAAGGCCATCGAGGTCTTGTTGGTCGACGATGTTCTGGCGCCGTCGGACAGCCCGGCGCTGCTGCGCGCGATCGACTGCGCCTTCGCACTGCCGTCCTCCATCGGCGGCGAGCGCGCCACCCTCTTCGCGGCCCTCGGCGCGAAGGTGGTGCACAGCGTGGACGCGTTGTGCGCCGCGATCGGCATCAGCGCAACGGCGCAGACCACGGTCTACAGCCGCGACGTGCTCGACACGGTCGACTGGAACCTCGTCCAGCGCATCAAGGAGCTGCACCCGTGGTTCTATCCGGTCACGCTCGGCAACCTGCAGGTGACTCCGGGCGTGGGCTCGCATGTCTCCGCCGAGTACCTCACCAACCGCATCCGCAACCGCTCGACCCTGCTGGTCGACGAGGTCGCGCGGCGTGTCGACCTGCGCGGCAAGAGCGTGCTCGAGCTCGCCTGCAACTGCGGCTTCTGGTCTGCACGCTACGCCGAACGCGGCGCAACTCGCGTGGTCGGCATCGAAGGCCGCCCCAAGTATGTCGAGCAGGCGCAGCTGTACTGGTCGAGCAATCGGTTCCTCCCGGAGGGCGCGTACACCTTCCTCAACGGCGACATCGCCGATCCTCAAGCCTGGGCGCGCCTGCGCGAGCTGGGACCGTTCGACGTCGTGATCTGCGCGGGCATCCTCTACCACGTGCCGAACTACGCCGAGATCGTCGGTTGGGCCGCGGAACTGGCCCGTGAAGCGCTCATCGTCGACACGCGTGTCACCGACGGCGCGGAGCAGCTCGTCGAAGAACCGGGCGAGCTGCACTTCAACGCCATCGAGGCTACACGCCGCAAGGTGACGCCCAATCGGCAGCGCCTGCTGGAGCGGATGCGCGAACTCGGTCTGGCTCCGCAGGTCTTGCCGGTGGGCTTTGGCGCCTCGATCGGCGTGGACGCCGACGACAACTACGCGGCCGGAAGGCGCATCACGGTGCTCGGACTCGCCGCGGCGGCGCCGAGCCCACGCGGCCGCTGACAGGCGCGCCTGGGGCGCTGCAGAGTCCTTGCGCGGATCTGCGCAAATACAACCGGAGCGCCACTCAGGGCGCTCCGGTTTCGTTCTCAGAGTTGTCGCGGGCCGGCGCGACGAGCCCCCCTTTGGGGGACTCTGAGCGGGGCCAGGAGCGAGTCCAGGAGCGAGTCCAGGAGCGAGTCCCGCCGCGCTCGACGTCGCGCGGCTACTTGGCGGGCTTGGCGTCCGCGGCCGGGGCCGCCGCCGGGGCTTCCACAACCGTGCGCTCGACGAACTCGATCAGCGCTTGCTCGCCACCGTCGCCCAGTCGGCGCTTCTGGCGCTTGAGGATACGCGTGTAGCCGCCAGCGCGGGTCTTGAAGCGCGGCCCGAGCACGTCGAACAGCTTCGCGGTGGCTTCCTTGTCGCGCAGACGCGAGAAGGCCAGACGCCGACGGTGCTGGTTCGACTCCTTGGCGAGCGTCACGAGCTTCTCGACGAAGGGCCGCAGGTTGCGCGCCTTGGGCAGCGTCGTGTTGATCCGCTCGTGGCGGATCAGCGACGCGGCCATGTTGCGGACCATCGCGTCGCGGTGCGCGGTGGTGCGGGAGAGGTGATTTCCGGCTCGTTGGTGGCGCATGGCAGTGCTCGAATCGTCAGCTTGCTAGTCGTGCGGCCTGCGCTCGGCGCGGGCCTTGGTTGTGTTGTGGCTCGGTGTCGCTCGGATTTGGGTGGTGCATGCGGGTCGGGGCGGAGCACGCTCAGCCCCAGACCGCGAAAGCCCGAGCTCGGTTCAGCCCGGGACCTTCATGCCCAGACTCAAACCGCGCTCCGCGAGCTTGCTCTTGATCTCGGTGAGCGAAGTCTTGCCGAGGTTCTTGAGTCCCATCACGTCCTGCTCGCTCATCGTGACGAGTTGGCGCAGGGTCGTGATGTTGGCGCCGTCGAGGCAGTTGCGCGCGCGAACCGACAGCTCGAGGTCAGCGATCGGTTGCGACAGCATCGCACCGACCTTGCTCGACTCGCGGTTGCGCTCGTTGAACGGGGAACTCGTCGGGTCCTCCGCCAGCGGGCTCTCGTCCCGGCTGACGTCGAACAGCACGAAGGGGTTGAGGTGCTTGCGGTAGATCTTGGCCGCCTCGATCAACGCCACGTCCGGCGCCACGGTGCCATCGGTCCACACTTCGATCACGAGGCGGTCGTAGTTGGTGAACTTGCCCACGCGCGTGGCCTCGACGCCGTAACGAACGCGGTGCACCGGGGAGTAGATCGAGTCGATCGGAATCGCGCCAACCTGGCTGCGCGCGGCGACGTGTTCGTCGGCCGCGATGTAGCCGCGTCCCTTCGACACGTCGAGTTCCATCTTGAACTCGCGGTCGCCGGTGAGGGTCAGCAGGTGCAGGTCGGGGTTGACGACCCGTGCATCGCCCGGGCACTGAACGTCGGCGCCGGTGATGGGCCCCTTGCCCTTCTTGCTCACGCGGCAGACGATCGGCTCCGTGCCTTCGTAGCGGATGCGCAGGCGCTTGAGGTTGAGGACGATGTCGGTGACGTCTTCGTAGACGCCCGACAGCGAGTCGAATTCATGCGAGGCGCCGTCGATGCGGACCGCGGTGACGGCCACGCCCTCGATCGACGAAAGCAAAACGCGACGCAGGCCGTTGCCGATCGTGTGCCCGAAGCCCTGCTCGAAGGGCTCGACGACGAAACGACCGTACTCCTTGGTCAGCGTGGCCTTCTCGGGAACGACCTTGCTGGGCAGTTCGAAGTTGCGCCAACGAATTCTCATGTACGGGGCCTTTCTAGGTACGTGCGGTGGGAAGGGGCTCGCGCGCCGTCACTGCTGGGCAGCGAGACAGGCGGCCAGCGCCCCCTCGAGGGAGTCGGATGCCAGGATCTGGCGGAAGCGATGCGTAGGTCGGATCGGAGAAGCGGTGGACTGCGGTTGCGTCGCCGTTCGGACTACTTGGAGCACAACTCGATGATGAGCTGTTCCTTGATCGGGTGCGGCACGTCCTCGCGGCGCGGCAGGGCCACGACGCGGGCCGTCAGGTTGTCGCGGTTGACTTCGAGCCACGCCGGAACGGGCTGGCTCTTGTTGACCTCGACGGCGTCGGCCACCTGCTTGCGCACGCCTTCGGCCGCTCCGCGAACGGCGATCGTGTCGCCGGGACGAACGCTGAACGAGGCCACGTCGATGAACTTGCCGTTGACAGAGAAGTGCCCGTGGTTGACCAGCTGGCGCGCGTGGTTGCGCGAGAGCGCGAAGCCGCTCGCGAGCACGGCGTTGTCGAGCCGGCGCTCCAGCAGCACCATCAGGTTCTCGCCCGTGTTGCCCTTGAGCCGCTCCGCTTCCGCGAAGTACAGCCGGAACTGACGCTCCCACACGCCGTAGATGCGCTTGAGCTTCTGCTTCTCACGCACGCGCACGCCGAAGTCCGTGACCTTGGCGCGCTTCTGCGCGTGGACGCCGGGCGGGTAGTCGCGGCGCGAAACGGCGCACTTCTCGGTGAAGCAGCGCTGGCCCTTGAGGAAGAGCTTCATGCCTTCGCGGCGGCAGAGCTTGCACTTGTTGTCGACGTGACGACCCATGTTGGTGGCGTTGGGGTGTTGGAGGCGGCGGAGCGCGCGGGCCTAAGAGCTGAAGAGGCGGGGCGAGAGAGTCCGAGGAGCGACGAGAGACGGTGGACGCTTAGACGCGGCGGCGCTTGCGGGCCCGGCAGCCGTTGTGCGGCAGCGGGGTGCAATCTTCGATGGCCAGAATGTTGAGACCCGAGGAAGCGAGCGCGCGGATCGCGGACTCGCGGCCAGAGCCGGCGCCGCGGACGCGAACGAGCACTTCCTTGACGCCGTTGCGCACGGCGGCCTGCGCCGCGTGCTCGGCAGCGCGCGTCGCGGCGAAGGGCGTGCTCTTGCGCGTGCCCTTGAAGCCGACGATGCCCGCCGAGCCCGTGGCGATGACCTCGCCCTGCGCATCGGCGATGCTGACGTGCGTGTTGTTGTACGACGCCTTGATGTGGGCGACGGCGCGCGCGACGTTGCGCTTGATCTTCTTCTTGGCTGCTGCTGCCTTGCTCATTTCACTTCATTCCCTTCACGGACTTCTTGCCGGCCACGGTCTTGCGCGGGCCCTTGCGCGTGCGTGCGTTCGTGCGCGTGCGCTGTCCGCGCACGGGCAGACCGCGGCGATGGCGGAGTCCGCGATAGCAGGAGATTTCCCGCAGTCGGTTGATGTTCGCGGCCACCTGGCGACGTAGCTGGCCCTCGACCATGTAGGTCTTCTGGATGTACGTCGCCAGCATGGCGATCTGGTCTTCGTTGAGCTCGCGCGCGCGCATGCCGCGGTCGAGTTTGACGTCGTCACAGATCTTCTGCGCGGTCACGCGACCGACGCCGTAGACGTAGGTCAGCGCGATCTCGAGGCGCTTGTTGGCGGGGATGTCGACGCCGATGAGACGCGGCATGGTGGATGCTCCGGGACTTCTTGGATGGATGTGCGGTGGGACCGCGGCGATGGTGTGTGCTCTACGCCGATCGGCTCAGCGACCCTGACGCTGCTTGTGCGTCGGTTCCTTGCAGATCACGCGCACGACGCCGCGGCGTCGCACGACCTTGCAGTTGGCGCACATGCGCCGCACGCTCGAACGTACCTTCATGACGGATTCTGGCTCCTCTTGCGGTCGCCGCGATAGATGATGCGGCCCTTGGTCAAATCGTAGGGGGACATCTCCACGGTGATCTTGTCGCCCGGCAGAATGCGGATGTAGTGCATCCGCATCTTGCCGCTGACGTGTGCGAGGATCTCGTGGCCCGACGCCAGCTTCGCGCGGAATCGCGCGTTCGGCAGCGCCTCGGTCACGATCGCCTCGATCGTGATCGGTTCTTCCTTGGCCATCAGCGCACCTCTCCCCGCGCGGCGCGAAGCAGCGCAGTATAGACATCGTCGGGCTTGCGGGCGCCGTCGACCTCGCTCAGTACGCCACGGCTGCGGTAGTGAGCCTCGACCGGCTTGG
Organism: Planctomycetota bacterium; assembly: GCA_016795325.1. GTDB lineage: Bacteria > Planctomycetota > UBA1135 > UBA1135 > WYBT01. The sequence continues at coordinate 139,537 of JAEUHY010000053.1, read as the reverse complement.
TCTGCTCGCGGTAGACCGCCAGACGTTTTTCGACCACGTCGCGGGAGTCGTCGGGGCGCTGGTACAGCGCGCCGCCACAGCGGTCGCACACACCGGCCTTGGCCGGGGGCGAGAACCGTTCGTGATGAACGTTGCCACAGCCGCGGCAGGTGTGACGTCCCGTGAGACGTTCCACGACCGCCGCGTCCTCAACCGCCAGGTTGATGGCGCGCACCTGGGCGCCGCCGAGACGAGCGTCGAGCGCGGTGGCCTGGGCCACGGTGCGCGGGAAGCCGTCGAGGAGGAAGCCTCCACGGCAGTCGGCGCGTCCCACGCGGTCGAACAACATGTCGATCACGAGTTCGTCAGGCACCAGACGCCCCGCGTCCATGAACCCGCGCGCCTTCTCCCCCAGCGCCGTACCGAGCTTGAGGTTCTCGCGGAACAGATCCCCTGTGGACACGTGCGGAAGCGACAAAGCGCCGCTCAGGCGGACAGCCTGAGTGCCTTTGCCAGCCCCCGGAGGGCCCAAGAGGATCAGAACGCTTTGCACGACGGTGGAGTTTGGAATGCGGGGTGTGGTGAGAAAGGGTCTGGGATCGCGGGCAGACTTCAGGGTTTGGTCTGCTGGCCGGGCTGTTGCGTCCAGCCGGCGCCCGAGGACTTCATGAAGCCCTCGTAGTTGCGCATCACGAGTTGCGCGTTGAGCTTGTCGACGACATCGAGCGCCACGCCGACCACGATCAGCACGGACGTGCCGCCGAGGAAGTACGCCATCGCGGGCGTCAGCGGGGTCTTGGCAGTGACGAAGCTCGGGAGCACAGCGATCACCGCGAGGAACGCAGCGCCGGCCATGGTGATCCGGGTCAGCGTGTGGTCGAGGAACTCGGCCGTCTTCGGACCGGGGCGGATCCCCGGGATGAACGAGCCACGTTCCCGCAGGTCATCCGCGATCTGCTCGGGCTGGAACATCAAGCGGTTCCAGAAGAAGCAGAACGCGAAGATCAGGACCACCTGGAGCGCCACGTGAACGAACCCGACTTGGTCGTTGAGCACGGTCGCGAGCCAGGTGCTCCACTCGTAGTCGAGCAGCGAGAGCAGCACGCCGGGCAGCACGAAGATGATCGAGGCGAAGATGATCGGCATGACGCCGGCCATGTTCACCTTCAACGGCAGGAAGTGGCGTTGACCGCCGTACACCCGCCGACCGCGAGTCAGCTTGGCGTATTGGATCGGGATGCGGCGCGTGCCCTTGGTGATGTAGACGATCACCACGACGATCGCGAGCCACAGGGCCACCAAGTACACGATGGTGTCGTAGAAGTCGTCGCGTCCCACCATCTGCGCCAGCGCGGACGGCATGTCCGTGATGATGCCGGCCATGATGATCAACGACGCGCCGTTGCCGATCCCGTACTCGGTGATCAGCTCGCCCAACCACATGCAGAAGATCGCGCCGGCGGTCAGGGAGAGGATCACGATCACGGCCAGTCCGAGACCTGCCCCGATCGACTTGTCGATCATCAGGGGGTTGGCGAGGAACACGCCCGTGTACACCAGGAGCGCTTGAAGAAGCGCGATCGGCACGGCGAGAAGTCGCGTCCACTGGTTGATGCGCTTCTGACCTGACGCGCCTTCCTTCGCGATCGCCTCGATCTTCGGGCTGATCTTCGAGAGCATCGAGAAGATGATCGAAGCCGAGATGTAGGGCATGATCCCCAGCGAGAACATCGACGTGCGGCCGATGTCGCCCCCGGAGAAGGCGTTCATCAGACCGAACCACGACTGCTGGGCCTCGCGCGAGATGTCGCTGAGGAAGTTCGGGTTCATGCCGGGAATCGGCACCTGAAACCCGAGCCGATACGCCAGCAAGAGCCCCATCGTGACGAGGATCTTGTCCCTCGTCTCGGGGATCTTCAGCAGCTGGAGGGGACTGCCCTGGGCTTCCACTAGCCCTGCGCCTCCGCGCCTTCCGTGACGTCAGCACCGCGCTCGTCGATCAGTTGGGCCACGCCGCCCGCCTCTTCGATCTTGCTCTTGGCCGTCGCGCTGAACTTCTGGGCGCGCACGGTGAGCTTCTTCTCGAGCTTTCCGTCGCCGAGGATCTTCAGCAGCGGTGCGGTCTTGCTTGCCAGACCGTGCGACAGGATCGAAGCGAGGTCGACGATCGAGCCGTTGTCGAAGGCGTTGAGCGTTTCGACGTTGACCACCGTGTAGTCGACGCGGAAGCGCGCGTTCGTGAAACCACGCTTGGGGACGCGGCGGTAGATGGGCATCTGACCGCCTTCGTAACCCGGACGGCGGCTCGTTCCCGAGCGCGCGCCCCATCCCTTGTGGCCTCGACCCGAGGTCTTACCCAGACCACTGCCGATGCCACGGCCCACTCGCTTGCGCTGGGCGTGCTTGACACCCTTGTCGCAGACCGTCTTGAGATTCATGTCGTGATGCCTTGTATGTGAGAGGTTGTGCTTGGTTGGCTGCAGCTCGGCCAGCGTCGGCTCGAGCGATCGCGCTTCAGGCGCCCAGTTCGACACCGCGCAGGGCGCGGGTCTCTTCGTGGGTGCGCAGTTGCGCCAGTGCGTGGGTCGCGGCCTTCACGACGTTGACCGGGTTCGTCGAACCGTAGTTCTTCGTGAGGATGTCCTTGATGCCCGCCATTTCGCAGACCGCGCGCACCGCAGCGCCCGCGATGATGCCCGTGCCCGGCGATGCCGGCACGAGACGCACGCGAGAAGCGCCGAAGGTCGCTTCGACCGCGTGAGGGATCGTGTTGGTGGAGGTCAACGGCACGCGCATGAGGTGCTTGCGCGCGTCGCGTCCAGCCTTCTCGATCGCGCCCGGAACCTGGCGACCCTTGCCATAGCCGATCCCCACGACGCCGCGGCCGTCGCCGCTCACCGTCAGGGCAGCGAACGAGAAGCGCCGTCCACCCTTCACCACCACGGCGCAGCGGTTGACGCGCACCATGACTTCCGAAAGTTCAGAAAGCTGCTCGACTTCGTTGATGTCGAGGTAGCGAATGCCATCGTTCATCGCAGGAAACTCCGGGGACTTCTTAGCGCTGGGGCTTTACGGGCGCGGGGCGGCGTAACAGGACGAGTGGTGCAGAACTGCGGGCCTAGAACTTGAGACCGGCGCCGCGCGCAGCGTCGGCGAGCGCCTTCACGCGACCGTGGAAGCGCGCCGCACCGCGGTCGAAGACGACGGTGGTGACGCCAGCGGCGAGGGCGCGCTTGGCGATCTCTTCGCCGATCACCTTCGCACGCTCGGTCTTGGTCTTGCCCTTGAACTGCTCGGCGAGGGTCTTCGACGTGGTGGTCGCCGCGCACAGGGTCTTGCCCTGCACGTCGTCGATCACCTGCGCGGAGATGTGCTTGCTCGAGCGGTGCACGGAGAGACGCAACGCGCTCGACGTGCGGCTCAACTTGCCGCGGACTCGCCAAGTGCGGCGCTGACGACGGGCTTGATTCTTGAGGATCGCTCGCATGATTAGCTACCGAAGCTCTTTCCGGCCTTCTGACGCACGTACTCGCCGCGATAGCGAACACCCTTGCCCTTGTAAGGCTCGGGAGGGCGCGAGGCCCGCATACGCGCCGCGGCGAGGCCGACGCGTTGTTTGTCATGACCGGTCACAACGATGCTCGTGGGATTCGGGCAGGCGGCTTGCACGCCCTCCGGCAGATCGATGTTCACCGGGTTGCAGTAGCCGACGTTGAGCACGACTTTGCGTCCCTGCACCGCCGCGTTCCAACCGACCCCGATCACCTCGAGCTCCTTCTGGTAGCCCTTGGTCACGCCGCCGATCATGCTCGCGAGCATGGCGCGCGTCGTTCCGTGGTGGGCGCGCGCGGAGCGGTCGTCCGAGGAGCGAGCGACCATCACCGACGCGCCTTCCACCGTGACGGTGACCTCGGCGGCGTGCTGGAACTCACTGGTTCCCTTGGGCCCGGTGACCTTGATCTTGCGATCGGCCCCGACCTCGACCTTGACGCCGCCGGGGATGGCGACGGGCTGCTTTCCGATGCGCGACATGGAACTGTGGTCCTTGACGTTCTGGGTGCGTGCGGCTGGCTAATGCTGAGCTGGAGTCGGTGCTGGATTCTGGGTCCGGCAGCGATCAATAAACCTTGCAGAGGATCTCGCCGCCGGCGTTCAACTCGCGCGCCTTGCGATCGGAGACCACGCCCTGGTTGGTCGAGAGGATGTAGATGCCCAGGCCCTTGAGGACGGAGGGAATCGACTTGGCCGGGCTGTAGACACGGCAGCCGGGTTTCGAGATGCGCTCGATGCGGCGAATGACGCGCTCCCCGTCCGGCCCGTACTTGAGCTGGATGCTGAGCGTGCTGTGCGGAGCACCAGGCTCGACGGTGTAGGAGCTCACGAAACCCTCCTCTTGGAGGATCTGAGCCACGCCCACCTTCAGCTTGGAGGCCGGCATCTGCACGGTCTTGGAGCCATTGGAGTTGGCGTTGCGGACGCGGGTCAAAAGATCAGCGATCGGATCGGTCATCATGGTGGGCAGCTCCTACCAAGAGGCCTTGCGCATGCCGGGGATCTCTCCACGCAGCGCCTTTTCACGCAGACAGATGCGGCAGATCCCGAACTTGCGGTACACGGCGCGTTGGCGGCCGCAGATTCCGCAGCGGGTGTAGGCCCGCGTCGAGAACTTGGGGGTCTTCTTGCTCTTGACGATCAGACACGTCTTGGCCATGTGCGATTCACCTTGCTCCGGCAGCCTCGATCCGTCTGGGCGCAAGCGCGCCGAGTCGTTCAAGCCTCTGTCGGGTTCTTTCGGGTGTTCTTGGTCGGTTGGGGCGGGAGGTCGGGCGAGCCGAGGGCAGCGCGGACTCGACCGCGAACCTCAGCCGGTGGTGGCTGGTCCGGAAATCAGCTGGACTTCTTCTTCTTCTTGCCTTCGGCTGCGTCGCGCTGGACGAACGGCATTCCCAGCTCCTTGAGCAGGAAATAGCCTTCCTCGTCGGTCTTCGCCGTGGTCACGAAGGTGATGTCCATCCCCTGGACGAAGTCGATCTTGTCGAGTTCGATCTCGGGGAACACGGTCTGCTCCGCCAAGCCCAGGGTGTAGTTGCCGCGACCGTCGAGCCGGTCCTTCACGCCGCGGAAGTCGCGAATACGCGGGAGCACCACCGACACCAAGCGGTCGAGGAATTCCCACATGCGCGCGCCGCGCAGGGTGACCGCGCAGCCGATCGGCATTCCGTCGCGCAGCTTGAAGGCCGAGATCGCCTCACGCGCCTTGCGAATGGTCGGCTGCTGACCGGTGATCATCGCGAGATCCTTGGCCGCGGTCTCAACCCGCGACTTGTTCTCGACGGCCGACCCGACACCCATGTTGACGGTGATCTTCACCAGTCGCGGGGTCGCCATGTCGTTCTTGATGCCGAAGCGCTCGCGCAGTTTGGCGCGGACTTCTTGGTTGTAGCGTTCCTTGAGGCGCGGAACGTTCGTGGAGACGGTTGCGGACATCGTGGACCTCGGTGAGGTTCAGTTGAGGAGTCGAGGTGGAGGCGACGGGGCGAAGGGCTTGGGAGATTCGGGGGCGCGGCCGAGGTTCGGCTCAGCTGCGCTTGCCGGACGCCGCGGCCTCGACGAGCTTGACGTTGCTGACGTGGATCGGGCGCTCTTCCTGAACACGCTCGCCCTTGGGGTTCTGCTGGGTCGGCTTGCGGTGCTTCCAGCGCTTGTTAACGCCCTGGACGACCACGCGCTGTTCGCGCGGGTGTGCGTGCAGGATCTCTCCCACCACGCCCTTGTCGTTGCCCGAGATGACCTGGACCTTGTCACCCGCCTTGACGTGCAGCTTGAGTTCGCCGCCGTTCACGAGAGGCTGCTTGCGCGTGGCCATCACACCACCTCCTGCGCGAGCGAGATGATCTTCATGAAGTTGCGCTCGCGGAGCTCGCGGGCGACGGCTCCGAAGATGCGCGTGCCCTTGGGATTGTTCTCGGCGTCGATCAGCACGATCGCGTTGCGGTCGAAGCGCACGTAGGTCCCGTCATCGCGACGAGTGGCCTTGCGCGTGCGCACGATCACGCCCTTGGCGACCGAACCCGCCTTGACGTCGGAGCTAGGCAGCGCCTTCTTGACCGCCACGACGACGATGTCGCCGAGTCCGGCGACGCGACGGTGAGTGCCGCCGAGCACCTTGATGCATTGGACGCGTTTGGCGCCGGTGTTGTCGGCGACGTCCAGGAACGTCTGCATTTGAATCACGACTGACCTCCGATCTGATCACCGCCGATGGCAGAGATCTCGACGCCGCGGTCCGCGGCAGCCTTCACCACGCGCACCAGACGCCAGCGCTTGAGCGCCGACATCGGGCGGGTCGACATGATTTCGACCTCGTCGCCAATGTTCACGGGCACCTCAGTGTGGGCGTGGTACTTCTCGCGCTTGCGGACGTACTTGCCGTACTTGGGGTGACGGAAGGTGCGCTCGATCTGGACCGTGATCGTCTTGGCGACCTTGTTCGAGACGACGACGCCGATTTGGAGACGGCGCGCGGTGCGCGCGGTCTCGCCAGCGGCGGGCTCGGGGTTTTGGGATTGGGTCATGACTAGCGGGACTCCTGCCCGCGAATGTGATTGGCGCGCTCGTGAAGCACGGTGCGGATCCGCGCAACGGCGCGGCGCGCGTTGCGCAGACGAGCCGTCTCGGTCGAGGTGTCGGTACCGGACTTGAAGCGCCGGTCGAAGCACTCCTTGGTCAGGTTCTTGAGCTCGAAAGCGAGCTCAGAGTCGGTCTTGCCGCGGATCTCGTCGATCTTCATGGCGCCGTGGTGGGTGATGCGGAGAGGGTGGAGGTGAAAGGACGGGTCAGCGCAGAGTAGGGCGGGAGGCGATCAGGTCGTCGGGAGACGCTTGACCATCTTCACCTTGATCGGGAGCTTGTGCGCGACACGCTTGAACGCGAGGCGAGCCTTGTCCTCGGTGACGCCACCGAGTTCGAACAGGATCGTGCCGGGCTTGACCACGGCCGCCCAGAACTCAGGCTCGCCCTTTCCGGTACCCATGCGCGTCTCCGCCGGCTTCGCCGAGATCGGCTTGTGCGGGAACACGCGGATCCAGATTTTCCCCTGCCCGCCCGTAGCACGCGAAGCGGCGACGCGGCCGGCCTCGAGTTGGCGACCACTGATCCAAGCGGCGTCCAGCGATTGGAGACCGAAGTCTCCGAACGCAACGCGGTGGCCCGCGGTGGCGGCGCCGCGAATGCGGCCGCGCATCACCTTGCGGTATTTGGTTCGACTGGGCATCAATGCCATGGCGCAGGTCTCCTAGAAGCTCGTTCGACGGCGTCGGGCCAGAGTGGACAGTGCAGGAGCGGACGGTGCAGGGATGGACGGTGTGATGTAGGGCGAGGCGGCGAGCTTCAGCCCTGGGTCGTCAGCGCATCGCGAGAGATGCGACCGCGACGGGGCGAACGCTGGCCCTCGGCGCCACGCGGCGCAACGCCGCTCTGTTGCTGGTAGTCGAGCTTCTGGCCAGGCTCGAGGTCGCCCTTGTAGATCCACACCTTGACGCCGATGACGCCGTAGGTGGTCTTCGCGATCGCGGTGCCGTAGTCGACGTTCGCGCGCAGAGTCGAGAGCGGAACCTGACCTTCGCGCTCCTTCGCCTGACGCGCCATCTCAGCGCCGCCCAGGCGACCGTTCAGCTCGATCTTGACGCCCTTGGCGCCGGCCTGAACCGTCGTGAGGATCGCCTTCTTCATCGCGCGGCGGAAGGCCATGCGCTTCTCGAGCGACTCGGCCACCATCTCCGCGACGAGCGTCGACTCCAGTTCCGGCCGCTTGATCTCGCGCACCGTGAGGTGGCAGGTCTGTCCGGTGATCCGCTGCAACGCGGCCTTCAGCTCATCAACGCGGACGCCCTTGCGCCCGACCAGCACGCCGGGGCGCGCCGTGTGCACGATCACGTTCACCGCTTCGCCCGTGCGCTCGATCTCGACGCGCGGGATGCCGGCGGCCTTGTACTCCTTCGCGACGTAGGTCCGGATCTTGTGATCCTGCAGGAGCAACGCGCGGAAATTCTGCTTGTTCGCGTACCAGCGTGAGCGCCAGGGCTCGATGCTGGAGAGGCGGAAGCCGGTCGGGTGAACTTTTTGGCCCATGCGATTGACTCGAGTCGGTGGATGGTGCGTGCGGCCGCGGAATCAGGCCTTGGCCTTCGAGCCGCGGCGACGCTTGCCGGCAGACTCGGCCGGCTGCGAAACGACGACGGTCAGGTGGCTGGTCAACTTCTTGAACGGGTGGGCGCGGCCCTGCGGACCGGGGCGGAAGCGCATGCGACCTTGGAGCATCGGGCCATCGTCAGCACGGCAGTCCGTGATCACCAACTGGTTGACGTTGACGCCCTCGTCCTGGCCCGCGTTCGCCATCGCGGAACGAACCAGACCGGTGTAGAAGCTCGCCGCGCGCTTGTGCTCGAAACCCAGCACTTCGAGTGCGTTGTTGACGGTGCGCCCGCGGATGAGATCGGCGACCAGGCGCGCCTTGCGAGCCGTGATACGCGCGTAGCGCAGCTTGGCCGCGTACGACTTGGCGCCTGACTCGGCGCCGGTGTTGTTCTTGTTGGCCATGGATCAAGCTCCCGGCGTGCCCGCCTTGCTGTCTTCCTTCTTGTTCGTGTGGCCCTTGAACACGCGGGTCGGGGCGAACTCGCCAAGCTTGTGACCCACCATGTCCTCCGTGATCGTCACCTTGTGATGGTGCCGTCCGTTGTGGACCATGAACGTCAGCCCGACGAAGTCGGGGATGATGGTGCAGGAGCGGGCCCACGTCGTGATGGGATCCTTGCGCCCCGCCTTGAGCATGGCCTCGACCTTTTCGGCCACGTTGTGGTCGACGTACGGGCCCTTTTTGAGACTGCGGCTCATTGTGATTGACTCCTCGTGGTGCCTTCAGGGGCGCTCGCTCACTGCTTGTGGCGGCTGCGCACGATGAACTTGTTGGTCGGGTGATTCTTGCGACGCGTCTTCAAGCCCTTCGCGAGCAAGCCGTTCGCGTTGCAGGGGTGGCGACCACCCTTCGTGCGACCCTCGCCGCCACCCAGGGGGTGGTCAACCGGGTTCATGGTCGTGCCGCGCACGTGCGGGCGACGCCCCATGTGACGATGACGTCCAGCCTGGCCGATCGAGACGTTCTGCCAGTCGAGGTTGCCGATGCGGCCGATCGTGGCGCGGCAACGCAGGTGCACCTTGCGCAACTCGCCGGACGGCATCGAGAGGATGGCGAACTCGCCTTCCTTGGCGGTGAGCTGGGCGGCGCTGCCGGCGACCCGACACATCTGACCGCCACGCCCCTCCTTCAACTCGATGTTGTGGATTTGGAGGCCGACGGGGATGTTGGCCAACGGCAAGCAGTTGCCGTTGTTCGGCTCCGCGCTCGGACCGTTCATGAGCGTCTGGCCGACCGCGAGACCGAGCGGGGCGATGATGTAGGCCTTGTCGCCGTCCGTGTACTGCAGCAGGGCGATGTTGGCGGAGCGGTTCGGGTCGTACTCGATCGAGACAACCTTCGCAGCCACGCCGTCCTTGTTGCGACGGAAGTCGATCACGCGGTACATCCGCTTGTGTCCACCACCGCGCCACTTGCTGGTCATGTGGCCGTGGTTGTTGCGTCCGCCGGTCTTGCGCAGCGGGCGGAGCAGGCTCCGCTCGGGGAAATCACGGGTGATTTCCTCGGTGAAGTCGAGCACGGTGCCGTGGCGGCGTCCGGCGGAGGTCGGCTTGTAGGTCTTGATGGCCATGGCGGTCGGTCCCTGTCGTCAGTGAGCGGGGCGGCTGCGGTGGTTCGGGGCTGGGAGCGTCGACGCTTTGCTAGCAGGCGGTGCTGGAACTGTGTTTACGTTGGGCGCGTGGACTGCGAGCGAGGAGCGTGAGAGCGCCGGCCGTCGCAGAATGGCCCAGGTGTTGGTCAGTGTCGTGATCAGAGGATCTCGATCGAGCTTCCCTTGGCCACGGTGACCATCGCGCGCTTGGTGGTCGGCGATTCGCCGCTCGCCCACCCGCGACGCTTGGCCTTGCCCTGGCGGACGAGCGTGTTGACACGCACGACCTTCACGCTGAACAACTTCTCGACGGCTTGGCGGATCTCGACCTTGTTCGCGCCGAGCGGTACGGCGAAGTGATAGACCTTCTCATCGAGGTCCTCGAACGTGCGCGAGTTGGCCTTCTCCGTCACCACCGGCTTTTGGATGATCCGGTACATCTGGTCGAGAGAACTCATGGGATTGTTCTTTGGGGACGCTGAATGCTGGGTGCGACCTGGACGGCTGGCAGCGCTCAAGCGCTGGCCGCAGCTCCGACTCGGGCCTCGAGCTCCTTGAGCGCGCTGACTTCCGCCCAAACCTGCGTGCAGGCGAGCACGTCGTGGGCGCACAACTCGAGAGCGGTGCGCACCTGGACGCCGGGGAAGTTCCGGAAGGACTTCCACACGTTTTCGTTGGCGGCGCTGAGGACGATCAGGACGCGGCGCGGCGAACCCGCCGCGACCAGCGTGCCACGCGCGGCCTTGGCCGACGGGCTATCGAAGCCCGCCGCGTCGAACAGCCCCACTTCGCCGTCGCGGAACTTGCCCGCAAGAGCGCTGCGGAGCGCGACGCGCCGCTGCTTCGACGGCATGTGGTAGCTGTAGTCGCGCGGACGCGGACCGAAGGTCGTGCCACCCTTGCGCCAGATCGGCGACTTCTTGTCGCCAGCGCGCGCGCGGCCCGTGTGCTTCTGCTTCCAGGGCTTCTTGCCCGAAAAAGCGACTTCGGAGCGGATCTTGGTCTTGACCGTTCCCTGGCGCTGATTGGCCATGAACATGTCGACCGAGTCCTTGAGCAGGCGGTAGTACACGCCTTCGCCGAACGCGGCGGCGTCGTACGCCTGCGCGCCTTGCTTGGACTTGCCGTGGACCTTGAGTTCCATTGCTTCTCGAGCCTCGTCTTAAGGTTCGGGTGTGTTGGATGTGGCGGGCGCTTCAGCGTGCCTACTGGGCGCGCTTACGACCGGTGCGGGCCGACTGAACCATGACGAACCCGTCGTTGTGTCCGGGAACCGAGCCCACGACGAAGAGCAGATTGCGCTCCGCGTCGATGCGCACCACGCGGAGGTTCTTCGCGGTGACCCGCTCGACTCCGTAGTGGCCGCCCATGCGCTTGCCCTTGGGCAACTTGCCGATGCGGCGGCTGGCGATCGAACCCGGCGCACGGACGTTCATCGAGCCGTGGGTCTCGGGACCGCGGTTGAAGCCGTGCCGTTTGATCGTGCCGGCGAACCCGCGCCCCTTGGTGGTGCCGATGACGTCGACGAGGTCGCCGACCTTGAACACATCGACCTTCAGCGTGTCGCCTGCGGCCAGCTTCGCCGGCTCGCTCAAGCGCTCTTCGCGCAAGTAGCGCTTCGGGGCGACGCCGGCCTTCTTGAAGTGGCCTGCCTGCGGCTTGGGAACCAAGCGCGGCGCCTTGTCGCCGAAGCCGAGCTGAACGGCGTCGTAGCCGTCCTTCTCCTTCGTCCGGACCTGCGCAACGACGCACGGCCCCGCCTCGACGACCGTCACGCCACAGAGCGTGCCATCGTCTTGGAAGAACTGCGTCATGCCTACCTTGCGTCCCAGGATCAGCGTCATGAGCCTCTAGAACCTCGTGGAAGACCCCAGCGCGTTGCGCCGGGGAGAGTGTTAGCGAAGCCGGTTCGACCAGGGAGCCCGCGACGTCCGAGAGGACGACGGGGCGCCAACGCCTGGCCACGCGGCGTGCGGTTGTGTGGGGTTGGTTGGATGCGAATCAGCCTGAAGCCACCAGCACACGAGGACGCCGTCCTTGCGGACACGTCGGCGAGCGCCGGGGATTTCAAGCGACAGTGTTGTTTGCGGAAGCGGGCGCACTGCCGTGCAGTGCGACTCCCACGCGGCGCCGTATCTCTGCCTAGCGAGTCCAGGTTGCGCCGCGCTCGTCGAGGAGGCGGCATGAGGCAACGGGGACGGCGAGACGTGCGCTGCGATCGAGGCCCTTAGGCCTTGATACGGATATCCACCCCCGCGGGCATGTTCAGGCTGGAGAGAGCGTCCACCGTCTGGCTGGTGGGCTCCGAGATGAAGATCAGACGCTTGTGCGTCCGGATCTCGAACTGTTCGCGCGACTTCTTGTCGATGAACGGAGAGCGCAGCACGGTGTAGCGCTCGATCCGCGTCGGAAGCGGGATCGGACCTGCGACGCGCGCTCCGGTCCGCTTGGCGGTCTCCACGATGTCGAGGCACGACAGGTCGAGCGCCTCGTGGTCGTAGGCCTCCATCCGGATCTGGATCTTTTCCTTCATGAACGCGTAGCGGGGTCTGGCAGGGCGTAGCTGGCGGAGTCGGCGGCGGATGCGAGACCGAGCCGCGGTGTGGCTCGGGTGCTTCCGAAGGGCGGGGGAGGATACGGTCGAGTCAAGGGGTCGTCAATAGCTCGCCCGCAGCTTTTCGGGGGAGTCGCATGGCCCCCCTGCCTCCGAGCGCTAGCTCCACACGAGCCCGCGCAGCTTCAACTCGGCATCCGACACCGGTCGGTGGCCCCGCGGGCGCAACGTAAAGTCCGCCCGCCCCTGCGTTAACGATCGAACGACGGTCGAGTAGCCCATCAACTTGTGCAGCGGCGCGAGACCGAGCACGCGCCGCTGCGGTCCCACCGATTCCACCGACTCGATTTCCGCGCGCCGCGCGTGAAGGTCGGCGATGACGCCGCTGGAGAACTCGGCGGGCACGGTCACCTCCAAGGCCACGACCGGCTCGAGGATTTCGACGTCGGCGCTGCCCGCCGCCTCCCGCAACGCCGCGATGGCCGCCTGAACGAAGGCGAGTTCGGTATCCGAGCCCGGACGTGACTCGCCCCCCACCATCTCGATGTGCGCCCCCACCAACGGAAAGCCGAGCCTGGGACCGACCTCGCACGCCGAGCGCAGCGCGTCTTCGATCGCCTGGCGATAGGCGGGCGGAATCAGACACTCCGAGGACCAGCCGACCCGCACGACCGCGGCCCCATCGGCGCTCGGCGGCTCGTGGCTCAGCTCCAGCACAGCGCTGCCGAACTGCGAGTCTCCACCGACCGTCCGCTCGACCGTCTGCGCGCCGCGCGTCGGAGCTGCGCCGCGCCGCACGGCTTCGCGGTACGCGACCCGCGGAGCGCCCATCGCAACGTCGACGCGAAACTCCCTCCGCAGCCGCTCGAGCGCCACCTCGAGGTGCAGCTCGCCCATGCCGGACACGGTCCACTGCCCAGCGGCCGGATCTTCCTCAGCGCGCAGGGTCGGGTCCTCGCGCGTGAGGCGCAGCAGCCCCACGCGCAGCTTGTCGCGCTCGGAGGTCGAACGCGGCTCGAGCACCATGGCGATCACCGGTTCGGGATACGTGAGCCCCTCCAGCACAATAGGCGCGTCGAGCGCGCACAACGTGTCGCCGGTGAGCGCCGCGTGGAGCCCCTGAACAGCCACGATCTCGCCAGCGATCGCCAGCTCGAGCGGATGGCGCGCCTCCGCGTGCATGCGCAGCAGTCGGGCGACTCGCTCGCGTTGGCGAGCGCGCGGGTTGAACACGACGTCGCCGGCGCGCAGCGAGCCGGAGTACAGCCGCAGGAAGTGGAGTTCGCCGTGGTCGTCGACCTGCGTCTTGAACACAAGCGCGCACAGCGGCGCCGCTGGCTCGGCGGGGCGCTCCAGCAGCGCGCCGTCCGCAGGGTTGCGCCCCTGCACCGGCGGCGCGTCCAGCGGGGACGGCAGATAGTCAACGATCGCGTCCAGCACTGCTCGCGGACCGATGTGGCGCAGCGCGGCGCCGCACAGCACCGGCACGAGCGCTCGGGCCAAGGTGGCCCGACGCAGCGCGCGCTGCAGCAGCTCGATGGGAGCGCGCTCTCCCGCCAAGACCAGCCGCAGCAGCGCATCGTCGTGATCGGCCAGCGCATCGACGAGCTCGGAGTGCAAGACCCGGGCCTCGTCGGCCACGCGCTCGGGCAACGGCGCGCGCAGCAGCTCGGCGTGTGGATCGTGGACCAAAGCCGACGCATCCCACGCCTCCAGCGTGAGCAGGTCGACGTACCCGCTGCAGTGCCCATCCGAGTAGATCGGATACGCGATGGGGCGCGCCGGCGCACCGAGCCGCGTCTGGACGCTGGCGAGCGCCGCGAGGAAGTCGGCGCCCGGGCGGTCGCACTTGTTGACGAACACCAGCGCCGGAACTCGCCGGCGCTCGAGCGCGCGCCACACCGCCTCGGACTGCGCCTGGACGCCGGCGACAGCGTCGACCACCAGCACGGCGCCATCCAGGACGCGCAGCGAGCGTTCCACCTCCACGCCGAAGTCCACGTGCCCGGGCGTGTCGATCAGGTCGAGTTCGTGTCCGCGCCACGGCAACCGCGTTGCGGCGGCGGTGATGGTGATGCCACGCTCGCGCTCCTGGGCCATCCAGTCCATCGTGGCGGTGCCGGAGTCCACCTCCCCGATGCGGTGCTCCACGCCCGACACGAACAGCAACTGCTCGGAGAGCGTGGTCTTGCCGGCGTCGATGTGCGCGACGATGCCGAAGTTGCGGAGCCGTCGCAGGTCCATGCCGCTCGCGATCGTAGCGCCCGCGGCGCTCCTCACTGCAGTTGGGGATTCGCGTCGAGGAAACCCTGAGCCCAGCGGTACTGCGCGAGCAGGTCGGGGCGAACCTCCCCGAGAATCGCGAGTGCGGCGTAAAGCGCCTCGACGGACGCCAGGCCCGTCGCGGGGTCTTCGAACTGCCGGCTCTTGCGTGGATACGCGGTTGCGAGCGTCGGCAGCCGCCGACGCACCAACACGCCATCGAGTTGACCGAGCAAGGCCGGTAGCCGACGCCAGGAACAATCCACGAGGAGCAGGGGCCGACCAGCGTCCGCCGGGGTCAGGAGCTCGCCGTCTGGGTGCAGGAGCGTGCGCTCCCCCACGTCAACTCGACGGTCGCGGCGGTGAGGCACGAAGCGTATCGAGGGCTTGCCGCGCAGCGGTGTGAGCGAGCATTTGGCCGTCGACTCCCGTGGGTCGCGGTAGATCAGCACGTCAATCACAGGAACGACTTCGTGGTGCGGCGCGCCTCGAATGCAGCGAGCGAGCCTGTGCGGCTCGCTCGCGCGAAGATCTCGATCATGGTGCGCTCAGCCATGCGACCAGGCGAGCGCCGCGGGGCCCGCGGATCGGCGACCGGCCGATCCGCGCGAGGAACAGGTCTTAGTGCGCGTAGTGCGCGTAGGCCTTGTTGGCCTCGGCCATCTTGTGGACCTGTTCCTTCCACTGCACCGATGCTCCGGTGCCGTTGAAGGCGTCCACGAACTCTTCGGAGAGCCGCACGGCCATGCGCTTGCCCTTCTTCGAGCGCGCGTTGTCGACGAGCCAGCGGATCGCGAGCGACTGCTGGCGGTTGCGACGCACTTCGCGCGGCACCTGGTAGTTGGCGCCGCCGACGCGCTTGGAGCGAACCTCGACCGCGGGGCGCACGTTGTCGATCGCGCGGGTGAAGATCTCCTGCTGGTCTTGGACGTCAGGCAGCTTCTTCTGGGCCAAGTCGAGGGCCTCGTAGAAGATCGCCTGAGCGAGCGACTTTTTGCCGCCCCACATGATCTTGTTGATGATCTTCGTCGCCAGCATCGAGGCGAACTTCGGATCCGGGGAGAGCAGGCGTTCGGTGGAGACGTAGTTGCGCGGCATGGTCGGTAGGGAGCGTGAGGCTTGGGCGGAGGGCGGACAGGTCGCGCGCTACTTCTTCGGGCGCTTGGTGCCGTACTTGGAACGGCCCTGGTTCCGGCCGTCGACGCCGGAGGTGTCGAGCGTGCCGCGGATGATGTGGTAACGCACACCGGGAAGGTCACGCACGCGGCCACCGCGCACGAGCACCACGGAGTGCTCCTGAAGGTTGTGCCCTTCGCCGGGGATGTAGACCGTCACTTCCTTGCCGTTCGACAGACGCACACGGGCGACCTTGCGCAACGCCGAGTTGGGCTTCTTCGGCGTCATGGTCTTGACCTGCAAGCACACCCCGCGCTTCTGCGGGCAGGCGTCGAGCACCGGAGACTTGGTGCGGCGCTTTTGGACGACGCGCGGCTTGCGAACCAGTTGATTGATCGTCGGCATGGAAATCTGCGGGGACAAACGTGGACGGCCACGGCCATCCGGGAAAAAGGGCGAGCATTGTAGAGCCCGCGGCGCGGCGCGCAACAGCGTACCGGCGCGAGCTCGCCGACCTGGCCTGGGGGGCCGAGTCGGATCGATGCTCCGCGTGGGGTTGAACAGAGAGCGGGGTGAGCAGGTCCGTGATCTGGGCAGGGCGGGGTTCCGCTCCACCCAACGGGCAGCGTCGCCGGCTCGCGCGAGTCGGCGACGCTGAAAAGTTGGGAACTCGCGGTCGGGTCGAGTCGACGGTGCAGGCCAGAGGCCCACCGCCGTCGGCGCCCGCCGCATCCAGGCGCGTTACAGGTCCGGCTCCGCCTCGAGATCACCGTCGCCGCTGAAGTCGGCGTCCAGGTCGTCGTCGTCGGCGGCATCGTCGCTGCGCGTCTCGATGTCTTCGTCCTTCTTGTCCTCGTCCTCGACGCCGGTCGAGAGGCTCAGCCCCCGCGGCAGTTCGTCCTCGTCGGCGCCGACGGCGACGCCGCTGGGCGAGTCGAGCACGAGCGGCGGCTCGGTCAGCGGATCGAAACCCGCCACGATCGCCTCGAGTTCCGGATCCGGCATGCGCGCTTCGAACTGCGACGCGTTGCCCAGTTCGCCGAAGTCGATGTTCTTCTTGACGCGCGTGCGGCTGTGGTCGCGGAACCCGGTGCCCGTGGGAACCAAGTGTCCGAGGATCACGTTTTCCTTGAGACCCACGAGGTTGTCGCGGCGACCGGCCAGTGCGGCCTCCGTCAACACCTTGGTGGTTTCCTGGAAGCTCGCGGCCGAGATGAAGGACTCGCTCGAGAGCGACGCCTTGGTGATGCCCAAGAGCAACGTCTCGCCGGTCGCGGGCTTCTTGCGCTCCTTGCGCAGACGCTCGTTTTCGCGGCGGAAGCGGAACCGATCGACCACGGCGCCCGGCAGGAACTCGCTGTCGCCGGGGTCCTTGACCGAGACCTTGCGCATCATCGAACCCACGATGATCTCGATGTGCTTGTCGTCGATCGTCACGCCCTGCGAGCGGTACACGCTCTGGATCTCGCGCAGCAGGTAACCCTGCACTTCCTCTTCGCCGGAGATGGCGAGGATGTCGTGCGGATCGAGCGGACCGTCGACCAGCGGCTCACCAGCGCGCACTTCGTCGCCCTTGTGAACGCGCAGGTGCTTGGTCTGCGGCACCGAGTGCTCGCGCTCCTCGATGACCTCGCTCTTCGCGCCGAGCGCGCGCACGATGATCGTGCGCTTGCCGCGCTTCTTCTCGCCGAGCTCGACCACGCCGTCGATCTCGCTGATGACGGCCGGATCCTTGGGACGCCGCGCCTCGAAGAGTTCCGTGACGCGCGGCAGACCGCCCGTGATGTCCTGGGTGCCCTGAATGTCGCGGGCGCTCTTGGCGAGCAACTCGCCGGGGCCGACCTGGGCGCCTTCCTCGACTTCGAGGTACGCGCGCTCAGGAATCGGGTAGAGCGCCAGCGGTCGGCCGCTGGAGTCTTCCAGCACGACCTGCGGGTGCAGGTCGCCCTTGTGCTCGATCACCTGCTTGCGCACGGTGCCGCGGCGAGCGTCGCGCTCGATCTTGAGCGTCTTGCCCTCGATGAGGTCTTCGTAGCGGACCTTGCCCTTGAACTCCGACAGGATCGGCACGTGGTGCGGGTCCCAGCGGCAGAGCACGTCGCCAGCCTTGACGTCGCCTTCCTCGGTGACGAACACCGCAGCGCCCGTAGGCACGCTGTAGCGGTCGATCTCGCGGCCGCGCGCGTCGAGCAAGCGAATCTCGCCGTTGCGGTTGAGCACGACCCGCTGGCCGGCAGCGTTCGTGACCACCTTGAGGTTCGCGAAGCTCACCTTGCCGGGGCGCTTGGCCTTGACTTCGGAGGCTTCGATCGAACGCGACGCCGTGCCACCGATGTGGAACGTACGCATCGTCAGCTGCGTGCCAGGCTCACCGATCGACTGCGCGGCGATGATGCCGATCGCCAGGCCGCGTTCGGCCAGCGCTCCGCGCGAGAGATCCATGCCGTAGCACTTCGAGCAAATCCCGAAGCCCGCCTCGCAAGTGAGCGGCGAGCGGACGGAGATCTTCTCGTAGCCCAGGGCCTCGATGCGCTGAGCCACGTCCTCGGTGACGACCTCGCCTTCGCGGACCACGACTTCGTCGTTGACGACGTCCATGATCGTGGCGCGGGCGACGCGTCCGCGCACGGCCTGCGCCAGCGTGACCACGACCTTTTCGCCCTTGTAGATGACGCCCTTTTGGACGCCGTTGGGCGTGCCGCAGTCGTCCATCGTGATGACGACGTTCTGGGCCACGTCGGTCAACTTGCGGGTGAGGTAACCGGCATCCGCGGTCTTGAGCGCGGTGTCAGCCAAGCCCTTGCGTGCGCCGTGCGTCGAGCTGAAGTACTCGAGCACCTTCAGGCCTTCGCGGAAGTTCGCCTTGATCGGCGTTTCGATGATCTTGCCCGAGGGCTTGGCCATCAGACCGCGCATACCGCCCAGCTGACGCACCTGATCGATCGAACCACGCGCGCCCGACTGCACCATGCAGTAGATCGGGTTGACGTAGATCTGGTCGGTGCGGCTGTCCTCGCGGAGCACGTGCATGAGGTCTTCACCGACCTTCTCACGGGCGTGTGTCCACAGGTCGATGATCTTGAGGTAGCGCTCGCCTTCGGTGATGACGCCCTTCTGGAAGGACTTCTCGACCTTGTCGATCTCCTTCTGGGTCTCGACCAGGATGCGCGACTTGCCCGGCGGGATGCGGATGTCGTCCTTGCCGAACGACAAGCCGGCGCGCGTGCTCGCCTTGAAGCCAAGGTCCTTGAGATCGTCGAGGAGCTTGAGCGTCGCATCGCGACCCAGCAGCCGGTGGCAGTCGCTGATCAGCGCCTGGATCCCCTTCTTGTCGAGCTCGTAGTTGTAGTACGGCATGCCCGGGGGAAGGATGTCGTTGAAGATCGCGCGCCCGATCGTCGTGGCGAGCAGCACCTTCTTCGACTTCGCATCGCGCGGGTCATCCGCCACGTGACCGTCGTCGTCGACCTCGACCTCGGGGCCCTTGGGCGAGAGCTTGATGCGACGCCCCGGCTCCATGCGGACGCGCACCGGACGGTGGGTGCGGGTGACGCTGTGGCCGTAGGCGAGGAACAGCTCCGACAGACCGCTGAAGCGCATCAGCTTGGTCATGTCGACGTCGGGCGGATTCTTCGTCAGGTAGTAGATGCCGAGCACCATGTCCTGCGAAGGCGAAATGATCGGCGCGCCGTTGGCCGGCGAGAACACGTTGTTCGTCGACAGCATCAGCGTCGAGGCTTCGATCTGAGCCTCGAACGACAGCGGCAAGTGCACGGCCATCTGGTCGCCGTCGAAGTCCGCGTTGAAGCCGCCGCACACCAGCGGGTGCAAACGGATCGCGTTGCCCTCGATGAGCACCGGCTCGAAAGCTTGGATGCCCATGCGGTGCAGCGTCGGCGCGCGGTTGAGCAGCACCGGGTGGTCGCGGATCACCTCTTCGAGGATGTCCCACACCTCCTCGTCGCGGCGCTCGAGCATCTTCTTCGCCGACTTGATCGTGTCCGCGAGTCCGAGCTCCTTGAGGCGACGGATGATGAAGGGCTGGAACAACTCGAGCGCGACCTTCTTGGGCAGACCGCACTGGTGAAGCCGCAGTTCGGGACCGACGACGATCACCGAACGAGCCGAGTAGTCGACGCGCTTGCCGAGCAGGTTTTCGCGGAAGCGACCCTGCTTGCCCTTGATCATGTCGGTCAGCGACTTGAGCGGGCGGTTCGACGAGCCGAGCACCGGGCGTCGGCAGCGGCCGTTGTCGAACAAAGCGTCGACCGACTGCTGAAGCATGCGCTTCTCGTTGCGGATGATGACCTCAGGCGCGTTGAGGTCGAGCAGCTTCTTCAACCGGTTGTTGCGGTTGATCAAACGCCGGTACAGGTCGTTGAGGTCGCTGGTCGCGAAGTTGCCCGAATCGAGCAGCACGAGCGGGCGGAGATCCGGCGGGATCACGGGGATCACGTCGAGCACCATCCACTCGGAGTTGTTGCCCGAGTCGCGCAACATCTCGACCGTGCGCAGGCGCTTGATGATGTCCTTCATGCGCTGCTTGGAGCGCGTGGACAGCAGCTCCTCGCGGAGCTCGCCGGAGATCTTGTTGAGTTCCAGGCGGCGCAGGATCTTCTTGACCGCCTCGGCGCCCATGTCGGCTTCGAACTCGGAGCCGTACTTGGCCTTCGACTGCCGGTACTCGTCTTCCGTGAGGAGTTGGTTCTCCTGCAGCGGCGTGTCGCCCGGGTCGACGACGATGTAGTCCTGGAAGTAGACCACCCGCTCGAGCATCGAGGTCTGGATCCCCAGCAGCGTGCCGAGGCGGCTCGGCATGGCCTTGAAGAACCAGATGTGCGCAACGGGAGCGGCGAGGTTGATGTGCCCCATCCGCTTACGGCGCACGCGCGAGTGCGTGATCATCACGCCGCACTTGTCGCAGACGATGCCCTTGTGCTTGATGCCCTTGTACTTGCCGCAGAAGCACTCCCAGTCCTTCTCAGGACCGAAGATGCGCTCGCAGAAGAGGCCGTCGCGCTCGGGGCGGTACGTGCGGTAGTTGATCGTCTCGGGCTTCTTCACCTCGCCGTAGGACCAGGACCGGATGTCTTCCGGGCTGGCCAGGGCGATGGTGACGCTGCCGTAGTCGTTGATGCGATTGAGCGTGGCTTCGACCATGGTCGTTCTCCAGACGTTCGCGTTGGGGTTCGGAACGCTTCGCCTTACAGCGACGCCTTCTTGTGGAGCTGGATGTTGAGCGCGAGCCCCTTGATCTCGTTGCACAACACCTCGAACGACACCGGCGTGCCGGGCTCGAGGATGTTGAGTCCCTTGACCATCGACTCGTAGATCTTGGTGCGGCCCTCGACGTCGTCGGACTTGACGGTGAGCTGCTCCTGGAGGATGTGCGCGGCGCCGTATGCCTCGAGCGCCCACACTTCCATCTCGCCGAAACGCTGACCGCCGAAGCGCGCCTTGCCGCCCAGCGGCTGCTGGGTGATGAGGCTGTAGGGTCCGGTCGCGCGCGCGTGCACCTTCTCGTCGACGAGGTGGTGCAGCTTCAGCATGTACATGATCCCGACCGTGACGTCCTGCTCGAACGGCGCGCCGGTGCGCCCGTCGAAGAGCTGGAACTTGCCGGTCGTCGGCAAGCCGGCCTTGCCGAGCAATTCCTCGATCTGCTCCTCGCGCGCGCCGTCGAACGGCGGCGACACGAAGCGCATGCCGAGCTTGCGAGCGGCCAAGCCGAGGTGCGTCTCGAGGATCTGGCCGACGTTCATGCGGCTGGGCACGCCCAGCGGATTGAGCACGATGTCGACCGGCGTGCCGTCGTGGAGGTACGGCATGTCCTCGACGCGCATCACCTTGCTGATCACACCCTTGTTGCCGTGGCGACCAGCCATCTTGTCGCCAACCGACAGGTTGCGCTTGGTCGCGACGTAGACCTTGACCATCTCGAGCACGCCGGTGGGCAGCTCGTCGCCGCGCGAGAGGCGGTTGACGATCTTGTTCTTCTCGGCTTCGCGCGCCTCGATCTTCGACTGGAACTCGGCGACTGCGGAGAGCGCCTTGCCCTTCTGCTCCTTGGACGGGCAGTCTTCGGCGGCTGCCATGCAGAGCAGGCGCACGCGGCGCAACTCGTCGTAGGTCGCCGTGTCGTCGAACTGCACCGGCTTGCCGGTCAAGTCGTCGGCCACTTCGCCGCCGAGCGCGACCTTCACATCGCGCAGCATCGCCGCGGTGTAGTCGCGCAGCGAGCGCAAGAAGTCCTTTTCGGCGTCGCGGATCTGCGCCAGCGCCTTGCTGCGCTCGGCGTCCGTGAGGTTCACGCGGCGCGAGAACTTCTGGGCGCCGATGACCACGCCGCGCGTTCCCGGAGGCATGGTCAGCGAGGCGTTCTTCACGTCCACGCCGGCCTTGCCGAAGATCGCGTGCAGCAGCTTCTCTTCGGGAGTGAGCTCGCTCTTGGACTTGGGCGCAACCTTGCCGACGAGGATGTCGCCAGCCTCGACGAAGGTTCCGATGCGCACGATGCCAGAGTCGTCGAGCGCCGAGAGCGCCTTCTCGCCGACGTTGGGGATGTCGCGCGTGAACTCTTCCTTGCCGAGCTTGGTCTCGCGGACCTCGACTTCGTACTCCTCGATGTGGATCGAGGTGAACACGTCGTTGTGGACCAGGCGCTCCGACACGAGGATCGCGTCCTCGTAGTTGAAGCCGTCCCAGGTCATGAACGCGACGAGCAGGTTCTTGCCGAGCGACAGTTCGCCTTCGGTCGTCGAAGCGCCGTCCGCGAGCAACTGGCCCTTGTCGATCTTCTGACCCTCCGTCACGCGCGGACGGTGGTTCTGGGCCGTGCGCTCGTTGAGGCCGCGGAACTTGGTGAGCTTGTACTCTTCCTCGTCCACGACGATGCGCTGGCTGTCGACGTACCGCACCACGCCCGACTTCTCGGCGAAGAGCGGCAGGCTCGAGTTGCGCGCAACCGTCACTTCCATTCCGGTGCCGACGAGCGGCGGCTCGGAGATCAGCAGCGGCACAGCCTGGCGCTGCATGTTCGAACCCATCAGCGCGCGGTTGGCGTCGTCGTGCTCGAGGAACGGGATGAGCGCGGCCGAGATGCCGACGATCTGCTGCGGGGCGACGTCGACGAACGCGATGTCCTCCGGCGGAACCTCGATGTTCTCACCGTCCTTGCGGGCGAGGACGCGCTCGCCCACCAGCTGACCCTTGTCGTCGAGCGGCGTGTCAGCGGGCGCCAACGTGTGGCCGAACTCTTCGTCGGCCCGCATCCACACGATCCGATCCGTGAGCTTGCCCTTCTTGACCTCGCGGTACGGGGTCACGAGGAACCCGTAGTCATCGAGGCGCGCGTAGAGCGACAGCGAGCTGATCAGACCGATGTTCGAGCCTTCCGGCGTCTCGATCGGGCACAGACGACCGTAGTGCGAAAGGTGGACGTCGCGCACGTCGAAGCCCGCGCGCTTGCGGTTCAGACCACCCGGCCCGAGGGCCGAGAGCCGACGCTCGTGCGTGAGCTGCGACAGCGGGTTGGTCTGGTCGACGACTTGGCTGAGCTCGCCGCGTCCGAAGAAGTAGTCGATGGCGCTCGAGAACGTCTTGGAGTTGATCAGGTTGCGCGGAGAAACCGTCTCGGGGTTCTCCAGGTTCATGCGCTCCTGGGCCGTGCGGCGCAGCTTGAGCAAGCCCTTGCGGAACTCGTCACCGGCCAACTCGGCGATCGTGCGCACGCGCCGATTGCCCAGGTTGTCGATGTCGTCGATGATGCCCTTGCTGTCGCGCAGCCCGATCAAGTACTTGATCGAGTTGACGATGTCCTCCGGCTGCAGGATCTGCACGTCCTCGCCGATCTTCTGATCGAACTTCCGGTTGAGGCGGAAGCGGCCGACGCGGCCCAAGCGGTAGCGCTGCGGATCGAAGAACTTCTCGTGGAAGAGCTCGCGCGCCTTCTCGAGCTGGGGCGGATTGCCCGGACGCAGGCGCTGGTAGATCTTGAGCAGCGCCTCGTCGTGGCTCTTGGTGGGATCCTCCTTCATGCTGTTGATGATCAGCATGTCGAGGTCCTCGGCGCGGGCGTCGATGACTTCGACCTCGGCGAGGTCCGTCGCCGCGATCTCGAGCGCAGCGGTTTCCGGGATCGGCGTGCCGGAGTGCACCAGCACTTCGCCCGTCTTGAGCACCACGATGTCGCCGACGGCGATCTTGTCGGTGATCAGCTTGGCGAACGCGTTCTGCGTCTGGGCCTTGGTCTTCTTGACGACCTTCGTCGTGTAGAAGGTGCGCAGCACGTCCTGGTCCGTCGACAGCTTCGGATCGAGCGCGCGCAGCAGCGTCACGGCCGAGAACTTGCCGGACTGGTCGATGCGGACGGTGAGGATGTCCTTCTTCGTCGCGTTCAGCTCGATCCACGAGCCGCGCTCCGGAATGATCCAGCAGTTGTGCAGCTTCTTGTCCGGCGACGAAGCGTCGACCGAGAAGTCGACACCCGGCGAACGGTGCAGCTGGCTGACGATCACGCGCTCGGAGCCGTTGATGATGAACTCGCCGCC
The DNA here is from genome assembly GCA_016795325.1 of Planctomycetota bacterium. GTDB lineage: Bacteria > Planctomycetota > UBA1135 > UBA1135 > WYBT01. The sequence continues at coordinate 115,289 of JAEUHY010000053.1, read as the reverse complement.
CCCGATCATCACCGGGATCTCGCCGAGATACACCTCTTCCTCGATCGGCTCAGGCTTGATCAGACGCAACCGCACCTTGAACGGGTAACCGTAGGTGAGGCGCAGCTGACGGCACTCTTCGATCGAGTAACGCGGCTTGCCCAGCTCGTAGCCGATGTACTCAAGGCACATCGTCTTGTCGTAGCTGTAGATCGGGAAGACCTCCTTGAGCAGCGACTCGAGACCGCCCGACTTGCGCGAGCCCTGAGGGGTCTCGAGTTGCAGGAAGTCCTGGTAGGCGGCCGTTTGGATCTCGACGAGATTGGGGATCTCGATGATCTTGGGGTAGCGCGCGAAGCTCTTGGGGGCCGACTTGGTCAGGCTCATGGCGAAAGTTGGTGGGTACCGCCCCACTGGGCGTCGTCACCCGCCGCGTCCGCGCTGCGGCAGGCGGTTCGGAGACCGCGATGCCGCTGCAGGCCGACACGCTCCGCGGCTCCGCGGGAGCCAGCGAACGGGTCGGATGGAGGACGGGCGACGATTGGGCTTGGCTTCGAAGGACTTCGGACGTTTCCAGACCCGACCGGCGAAACCGGCACGGGTGTCAGAGTCGGGCTTCACACACCCCCGAGCTGATGTGACTCGAGGCGAGTGAAGCGAGACGGCGCGTAGCGCGCGCAGACGGACGAACAGACCGACCGCGCTGCGGTCAGCCCTTGCCGGGCAGCCCAACGATGCAAGCACGGCACCGCGCGCGATCGCTTTCGAGCGCGCGCGGTTCCGCTTGTTCCGCGCTCAGGGCGCGCGGTGCGTGAGGCTGCGAGAAGGCGAACAACGATCAGGTCAGCTTGGCCTTGGCGCCGGCGTCCTCGAGTTGCTTCTTCATCTTCTCGGCTTCTTCCTTGGTCACGCCTTCCTTGACCGGCTTGGGAGCGCCGTCGACCAGGTCCTTGGCCTCCTTGAGACCCAGGCCGGTGATCGCGCGGACTTCCTTGATGATCGCGATCTTCTTGTCCGCGGGCACGCTCTCGAGCACCACGGTGAAGGCGGTCTTCTCCTCAGCGGCCGGCGCAGCAGCGCCGCCGCCGGCGGCCGGGGCCGCAGCGACCGCGACCGGAGCGGCAGCGCTCACGCCCCAGCGGGTTTCGAGGTGCTTCACAACCTTCGAGGCTTGCATGAGGGTGAGGCCGTCGAGCTTCTCGACGATGGCCATGAGCTCGGGCTCGAGAACGTTCGTGTCAGACATGGTATTGACTCCTGGCAGAGGGCTAGAGGGCAAACGGGATGAGCGCTCGAGAGCGCCCGCCCGGCGGTGGACTGCCGCCAGGCTTGAACTCGAAGCGCCGCCGTCACTCGCGTCCGCTGCACAGCGGGCGCTCGCGCGGTGGCGCGTCGCGGACTCGGATCAGGCGGCCGGAGCCGTCCCTTCCGTGGGGTTTTCCGGGGACTTCGGCGCCGCGTCGACGCGTGCCTGCAGAACTCGGACGGTGCTGCTGGGAACCGCGTTGAGCAGTGTGACCAGGCTGCGGCCGGGGCCGCTGAGGCAGGCCAGCAAGCGCGCGCGAAGCGTCCGCTTGTCAGGCAGGCCGGCCAGCAGAGCGGCGTCGGCGGGCCCCATCAGGGTTCCGTCGAAGATCGCCCCGCGCAGTTGGAGCTTGCCGATCTTCTTCACCTCCGGGGAGGTGAGGACCTTGGCGGCATGGAGCGTTCCTTCGATCGAGCCGGTCGCGATTCCGATCGTTCCGGCAAGCATCTCCGGCGACGATTCGAAGCCACGCTCCGCCATCGCGCGGCGCAGCAAGGACCCGCGGACCATGCGCAGGCGCACGTTCTCCTTGGCGAGCTCGCGGCGGAGGCGTTCGAACTCGGGAACCTTGACTCCGCCCAGCGTGCAGATGATCACGCCTTCGGATTTGCCGAGGACGCTGTCGTACTCGGTCGACAGCAAGCGATTGACTAGATTAGGCATTGGTCGTGGCTCCGTAGTTGATCCAGGCGCCGGGGCCCATGGTCGTGGAGACCGAGACCTTGCGAACGAACTGGCCCTTGACCGCCGGCGGACGCATGGCGATCAGGTGATCGAGGAAGGCGCGCAGGTTGACCTCGAGGTCTTCCGCCTTGAACGAGCGCTTGCCGACCGGGGCGTGCACGTTGCCGCCGGCGTCCGTGCGGAACTCGACCTTACCGGCCTTGAATTCGCGCACCGCCGCGGCGACGTCGGCCGTCACCGTGCCGGACTTCGGGCTGGGCATCTTGCCCTGCGGGCCGAGCACCTTACCGAGCTTGCCGACGTGCTTCATCATGTCGGGGCTGGCGATCACGATGTCGAACTCGGTCCAGCCGCCGAGGACCTTCTCGGCGAGTTCGCCAGAGCCCACGACGTCGGCGCCGGCCGCGGTGGCGGCAGCGGCCTTGTCACCTTCGGCGAACACGATCACCTTGATCTTCTTGCCGAGGCCCTTCGGCAGCGACACTGCGCCGCGCACGAGCTGGTCGGACTTGCGGGGATCGATGCCGAGCGACACCGCGACTTCGACGGTCTCGTCGAACTTCGCGCCGGGCAGCCCCTTGATCAGGCTGAGGGCTTCGCCGGGCTCGTAGACCTTGTTGCGATCGACCTTGGCGGCCGCCGCACGGTAGCGCTTGGATTGCTTGGTCATGACGGAAATCAGCCTTCCACCTTGATGCCGGCCGCGCGGGCAGTGCCTTCGATGATGCGGCAGGCCGCATCGAGGTCGCGGGCGTTCAGGTCCTTCATCTTCATCTTCGCGATCTCCTGGACCTGGGCCTTCGTGACCTTGCCCTTGATTTCGTGCCCCGGAGCAGCGGCTGCGGACTCCAGTCCGGCCGCCTTCTTGAGCAGCACGCCGGCCGGCGGCGACTTGAGCAAGAACTCGAAGCTCTTGTCCTTGTACACGGTGATCTCGACGGGGATCACCAGCCCCATGTCCTTGCGTGTCGCGTCGTTGAACTGCTTGACGAACATGGCGATGTTCACGCCATGCGCGCCGAGCGCGGGTCCAACGGGCGGCGCAGGCGTGGCCTGCCCCGCCGGGCACTGCAACTTGATCTTGGCTACGACTTCCTTTGCCATGACTGTTCGAGACCTTTGAGCTTGGAACGGCCCCTTGAGATTGGAGAGGCTCTGTGGCGGGATGGGGCTAGAGGGGCTCCACTTCCCAGTACTTGAGTTCGACGGGCGTCGGACGTCCGAAGATCGTGACCACGACCTTGACCGTGCCCTTGTCCGGAGAAACGTCCTCGACGGCGCCGTCGAAGCCCTCGAAAGGTCCGGACTTGATCTTGACCATGTCGCCGCGGTTGAGGCCGATGTTGACGGCCAGCGCGGTCTGAGTGTCGGACATGCGCGAGAGGATGGCCTGGACTTCGTGGTCCGGCATCGCGACCGGCTCACCGCGTCCGCCGAGGAAGTCGCCGACCTTGGGCGTGTCACGCACCGTGGCCCGCGCCTGACGCACGCGAGGATCCTCGCTGTCGTCGATGTCGGCCTGCAGCATGAGGTAGCCCGGGTAGAGCTTCTTGTTGAGCACGCGCTTCTTGCCGCCCTTGAGGTCGGTGACGCGCTCGAAGGGCACCAGTACCTGCGGGACGATGTCGGCGACGCCGGCCATCTTCACGCGCAGCTGCACCTGCTTGCAGATCGAGTCTTCCTGACCCGACTGGCAGCGAACGAAGTACCAGCGATGTGACATCAGCCACCCAGCCCCAGAACGTTGTTGGTGAAGCGCGCGAGGACCCAGTCCGCGCCGGCGAGGAAGGCCATCAGCACGACGACGAACACGACCACGACGAGCGACGAGTTGAACACCTCTTGCGCACCAGGCCAGGTGACCTTGCGGAGCTCGCTTTCCGTCTCGATCAACAGGTCGGCGTTCTTGGGTTGCTCCTGGAGGCGGCGGCCGAGCACCAGGGCGCCGACGAACACGACCGAGGCGATCAAGAACGCGGGCGTCAGCTCCACTCCCACCACCGGCACGCGACGGAAGTCCGCGAAGAGCGGCGCGGCCAGCGTCTCGGAGACCCCGGCGAGCGTTTCGCGCAGCGACCTGCAGCCATAGAAGATCAGCGCAGCACCGACCCAAAAGACGGCCATGCGGGCCATGCGACCCTGTTCAGGCTTGTAAGCTGCCATCTGTTCTTGGTGGTGGTGGTGGCGAAGGACTGGTGAGGGGAAACGGCGCGCGCGGTGCGCGAGCCGACACAGGAGTGAGACGCCCTGCGACAGACTTGCTTGGCGCGGGCGCGCGGCGTTCTGCCGCGAGGCTCAGGGCTTCGGGCCCCGTCGCTGGCCGCCAGGGGCCCAGCGAGCCGCGGTGTAGTCGCCGCAGCCGCTCGAAGCTGCCGTTAGAGCTTGTGCTCCTTGTGCGAAACGTGCTTGCGACAGAAGCGGCAGAACTTCTTCTTCTCGAGCTTGTAGCCCGCCTTCTGACGCTTGAAGGTCGTGTAGTTGCGGTTCTTGCAGGCCGTGCACTCCAAGAACACGAACCGCTCCTTGGTCTTCATCGTGATGCTCTTCTGAACTGGTCGACGTCGGTCGACGCCTTCGACTGCTTGACGCTGGCGAAACGGGCGTCTGACGACGCGGATTCGGGCGGCCGCTCAGGCGCGCACGTGCGCACCGGAGCGGCCGCGCGGAGAAACTTACTTCAGGATCTTGGTGACGACGCCGGCGCCGACCGTGCGGCCGCCTTCGCGGATGGCGAAGCGCAGCTTCTCGTCCATCGCGATCGGGGCTTGCAGGACGACCGACATCTTCACGTTGTCGCCGGGCATGCACATCTCGGCGCCGCCCATCAGCGTGGCCTTGCCGGTCACGTCCGTCGTGCGGAAGTAGAACTGCGGCTGGTAGCCGGTGAAGAACGGCGTGTGACGACCGCCCTCGTCCTTCGAGAGGACGTAGACCTCGCACTCGAACTCGGTGTGCGGGGTGATCGAACCGGACTTCGCGAGCACCATGCCGCGCTCGATGTCGTTCTTTTCAACGCCGCGCAGGAGCACGCCGACGTTGTCGCCAGCTTCGCCCGAGTCGAGCGTCTTGTTGAACATTTCGACGCCGGTGACGGTGGTGGTGCGGACCTCGGGACGGAGGCCGACCATCTCGGCGGCTTCACCGACCTTGATGCGACCGCGCTCGATACGACCCGTCGCGACGGTGCCGCGACCGGAGATCGAGAACACGTCTTCGATGCACATGAGGAACGGCTTGTCGACTTCGCGCTGCGGAGTCGGGATGAACGCGTCCAGCGCGGCCACCAGGTCGTCGATGCACTTGTTCGCTTTGTCGTCGCCGCCGCCCGACTCGATCGCGAGCTTGGCCTGGCCGCGGACGATCGGCGTTTCGTCGCCGGGGAACTTGTACTTCTTGAGCAGCTCGCGGATCTCGAGCTCGACGAGCTCCACCAACTCGGGGTCGTCGAGGAGGTCGACCTTGTTGAGGAACACGACGATGTAGGGCACGCCGACCTGGCGGGCGAGCAGCACGTGCTCGCGCGTCTGAGGCATCGGGCCGTCAGCGGCCGAGACCACGAGGATCGCGCCGTCCATCTGCGCGGCGCCGGTGATCATGTTCTTGACGAAGTCGGCGTGTCCGGGGCAGTCGACGTGCGCGTAGTGGCGCTTGTCCGACTCGTACTCCGTGTGCGAGGCCGCGATCGTCACGGTCTTGTCCGCCGAGCGGACCGTACCGCCCTTGGTGATTTCGGCGTAGCTCTTCACGCGCGTGCCGTAGCGGTGCGACGAACGCGCCGCCAGAGCCGCCGTGAGGGTGCTCTTGCCGTGGTCGATGTGCCCGATCGTGCCGACGTTCACGTGCGGCTTGGTGCGCTGAAAGACTTCCTTTGCCATGGTCGTGGGTGCGGGTCGTTGTGGATCCCCAACCGGGGGATCCGGCGGGCCGCGCAACGCGAAGGGCTTCGCGCCGCGGGCGGCAGTTGGGTTGGAAGAGTTAAAAAGAAGGACGGAGTGACCCACCGCCGAGCTCGAAGCGAGGCGATCGATCGCGATCTAGAGGATGGAGGCACGGCGTTCTGCCCGACCTTGGCGAGCCAACAAGGTGGCGAACCATGGGCGGACGCCCGCGGGCGGAAGCCCGACGGGCGAACACTAGGACCAACGATGGGGACGGGGCGAGGCGGATCCGGTGAAGCGCGGACTGGGCTTTCGCGCGGTTCGAGCTTTCAAGCGGCTTGGGCTTTCAAGCGGACTAGGTTCTGACGCGGTCAGGGGCAGGTTGGAGCTGCTGATGGGGATTGAACCCATGACCTCTTCCTTACCAAGGAAGTGCTCTACCACTGAGCTACAGCAGCGCGATCGCCCGACAGCGTGAGCCGTCGAGGAGTTCACCGGCGGCGGTGCGTGAGCAACTTGCCGCGAAAGTCAGCCTGCGAAGGCCAGCCGAGGGAGTGGGCCGCCAGCAGGCCGCGAGTTGAGCAAGCCAGAGCTGAGCGGCCGCGGGCTCGTGCAGCGCAAGGCGTTCGGCCCGGCGGGGCGCCCGCGCGTTGCGCGCTTCGACGTGCGCGCCGACAACAGAATCGGCGGCTGAATCAGCGGCCGAGGTTGGAGCGGGCGATGGGAATCGAACCCACGCTATCAGCTTGGAAGGCTGAAGTTCTACCATTGAACTACGCCCGCAGTGTGCCGACTGGCGCTGCGGCAGCGCCATCTGCATCGAGCAGACCGCGCCGACCAGAGACGCTGCCGAGCGTAGTCGTCGCCAGCCGTCGCCAGCCGTCGCCAGCCGTCGCCAGCTGTCGTCGGTCGACAGCCATCGTCGCCGGCCATCGTCGCCATCCATCGTCGACAATCGCCGCCGTCCCGCGCCAAGCGGCCTCGCCTCACCTCGGCTGCCTCTTGAAGGCGGCGAGAGCCGCCGACGCGCGGACGCTGCGAGCGCCAAGCGCGGCGAAAGCCGAGCGCGCCGGGATCTACCGCCGGGAGCTAGCTCCAGGACAGAAGAGGCGAAGGAGAAAGAATGGTGGGGAGAGGCGGATTCGAACCGCCGAAGGTGAGAACCACCAGATTTACAGTCTGGCCCATTTGGCCGCTCTGGAACCTCCCCTTGAACCCGATTGCCTGCCCGCCGAGGGCGGACCCGCAACCACGGGGTACGCGAGCGCTTGCATATGCAGTGCTGGGCTGCCTCAGCGAGACCAGCCTCCGAGCCATCAGCAACACGCAGCCGCCCCTTGGCCGCTCCTGAGCCGCACGCCGCGGCGTCGCCTGAAATCACGCTGACGCAGATCGCGCCCGCCCGAGCAGCCGAGCGGACCCGCGCCGGGAGAGCCCAGCTTCAGCGCGTTGCGCGCTGCCGCTGGCCACCGACGGGGGCCCGAGGCACGTGGAACCCACGTGCAGTCACCGGCGTATCGGGCGCCGACGACGAAGCACGCGCGCGCACGCTCAGCCCGCAGGGGCCGGCGTTGCGTCGACTTCGTCTTGGATGCGCGGTTCAAACGCAGCCCGCACGAGGCGGTCCGCTCCCGAGTCATCGTTGGGTGCCGTGTTTCCAGGGAACAGCCCGGCGCTTGCGCGCTGGGGAGCCCTCCGCCACCCGTGCGGCACGCTCCGTAGAGAGCACGCGCAGGACTTGACGGGACGCTGGCGCGCGACGCGTGGTCGCATGCCGGGACGGGCTCTGCCCCACTCCGCCCAGGCGTGCGCTCGAATCGAAGCGCGGCTCGGCCGGAGAAGCGTTGAAGTTTCGGAGAGAACAGCCGGCCGGGGGGCCGGGGCGCGTGGAGCCAGCGGTGGGACTCGAACCCGCAACCGCCTGATTACAAATCAGGTGCTCTGCCAATTGAGCTACGCTGGCGAGGCGCGTGAGCGCCGCCGACGTGGCTCGCAGCCGAGCCGGGTTGCGACCGGAGTCCCGCCGGGCGACGCGGGGAGCGAGAAGGATAGGGAGCGCGCCCCGAGTGTCAAGGGGGGGCGTAGATTTTCGATCGCGGGCGGGGAGCTACAGGCTGCGCAGGTGCGCCGCGTAGGCCGCGACCGCGCGCTCGAGCGCCTCCATCGAATCGCCGCCGAACTGCTCGAGGAACACGCTGCACAGTTCCAGTGCGGCGACCGCTTCGCCGACGACGCTCGCCGCCGGCGCCGACGTCACATCCGAGCGCTGCCACGTCGACTCCACGGGTTCCCCCGTCGCAAACGAGACGGTGGGCAAACCGCGGCGCAAGGTCGAGATGGGCTTCATCGCGACCCGCACGACGAGCGGCTCGCCAGTCGTCATTCCGCCCTCGAGGCCCCCGGAGCGGTTGGTGGCGCGTGCGAAGCGTCCCCAGCGCGCCTGGGGATCGGCCGGGATGATTGCATCATGGACCTGCGACCCCAAGCGGCGGGCGGACTCGAACCCGAGCCCGAACTCCAAGGCCTTCATCGCTGGGATCGACAGCAACGCGCCCGCCAACCGCGCCGTCAGTCGCTCGGTGGGCCGCGCGTAGCCGCCCAGCCCCGGCGGCAATCCGAGCACCCGCAGTTCGAACACGCCACCGAGCGTGTCGCCAAGCGCCTTCGCCTCGTCGACCCGTGCGATCCAGGCTGCCTCGACGCCCGGGTCAAGCCCACAGAACTGCGAGGCGTCACGGCGCGCGGCGCGCTCCGCCCCGGCGGTTTCGAACGCGTCGGAAGCCGCGGCGACGCCGCCCAACTCCACGACGTGGGCGAACAACTCGACGCCGAAATGCTCGAGGATCTGCCGCGCGGCCGCGCCCAGCGCCACCCGCATCGCCGTTTCGCGCGCGCTCGCGCGTTCCAACACCGCCCGCGGGTCGCGGGCTAGGTGCTTTTGGCAACCGGAGAGATCCGCGTGCCCCGGACGCGGACTGTCGGGAATCGGCAAGCGCTCGATGGTCGCATCGCGATTCTCCAACTCCAGTGCAAGCGGCGCACCGATCGTCCGGCCGGCGCGCCAACCTCCGAGCACCTTCACGCGGTCGTGCTCGATGCGCATCCGCCCGCCGCGGCCGTAGCCCCCTTGCCGCCGAGCCAATTCAGTGTCGATGCGTTCGACGGACAGCGCGAAACCTGACGGCAGCCCCTCGAGCACCCCGATCAGCGCCGGCCCGTGCGACTCCCCCGCCGTAGTCCAGCTCAGGCGGGTCACGTTGAGAGCACTTCGACGCCGGAAGCCGCGGTCGGCGCAGTCGCGGAGCGTCGAGCGGCCGCCTCGCCCAGGGCTTCTTCGATGCGCCGTTGGAGGCGATCGAACTCGAACGGCTTGGCCAGCACGCCCAACACCTCCGGCACGTGGCGCAACTCCGCAGCGATCTCGGCGTCGAGGTAGCCCGACACGACCAGCGTCGGCGGGAGGAGTTGCTCGCGTGAGAGTTGGGGCAAGAAATCGCGCCCGTTGGCGGCCCCTAGTTCGATGTCCGAGAGCAGCAGATCGGGGCGGTGTTCCGCCAGGAGCCGCCGCGCTTCATCGAGGGACGCGGCCGAGCGCACCTGGTAGCCGCGCCGCCCGAGGAACAGGCACATCAACTCCGCGATCCGCGGGTCGTTCTCGACCAGCATCAGCGACGGCGCGGGGCGTCCAGGGGACTGCATCGGGGCGTCCAAGGCTCCGGGAGCATACTCCCCGGAGCGGGACGCTTCACGCGCACGCACGCCGGCGTCAGGGCGCTTCGCACCAGGTAATTTCGTCGAACGGCACCGAGAGATTCATGCTGCCCAGGCGCACGGTGACGCACTTGCGATCGCGCTCGACCTTCTTGATCGAGCAGCGCTGGCGGTAGCGCGGGATGTAGACCAGGTGCCCCTTGTCGAGTCCGTCCAGGAACGCCTTGCGGCGGTCGGTCAGCGACGCGCGCGAGAGCGCCGAGTCGAGCGTGTCGAGCGCTCCGCGCATCGCCGCAGCCTTCTCGGCCGGCAGTTGGGCGAGCAGCGCCACGGCTTGCTCGAGGGCCTTGCGCGCGTCGCGGATGCGCTCCTCCAGCGCGTTCTGGGCCTCGGCCTCCAGCAACTCGCCCTTCTTGGCGAGTTCACCCTGCCGCTGCTCGAGCTGCTCGCCGGAGCGGCGCAACTCGGCCAGGCGCGCCTCGGCCTCGCGCCTCAGCTGCTCGGTGTGCTCGGAAGCGCCGCGCAGCTTCTTCATCAGGTCCGCCGCGTCGCGGTCGCGCCGCACGAGCATCTCTCGCGCGCGGGCCACGATCTCGCGCGGCAGTCCGCGGCGTTCGGCGATCGACAGCGCGTTCGATTCGCCCGGTGTGCCGACCAGCAAGCGGTAGCGAGGTCTCAAGCTCGCCGCGTCGAACTCGACGCTGGCGTTCTCCGCTCGGCGGTGCGCGAAGCAGAACTCCTTGAGCTTGCCGATGTGCGTCGTCGCCATGGTCGGCACGCGCCGCTCGAGCAAGTGCTCGAGCAGGGCCGCCCCGAGCGCTCCGCCTTCGTCGGGATCCGTTCCGCCGCCGAGTTCGTCGAGCAGGCACAGGGTGCGGTCCGTCGCGTGGAGCAGACCGGCCTGGATGCGCGCCAGGTGCGACGCGAAGGTCGACAAGCTCTGCCGAATCTCCTGTTCATCGCCGATGTCGGCGATCACGCCGTCGTACAGCGGAATGCGGCTGCCCTCGTCGCAGCACACCGGCAAGCCCAGGCGCATGCACCACGCCGCAGCCCCCACCGTCTTGAGCGCGAGTGTCTTGCCTCCCGTGTTGGGACCGGTGATCACCAGGAGATCGAACTCGCCGCCGAGGCGCACGTCGATCGGCACCACTTCAGCTAGGGCGCCGCTGCGCATTTGCTCGACCAGCAGCGGGTGACGAGCGCCGCGCAGCACCAGGCCGCGTTCATGCGATTTCTCAGCGTGAAACTCGCCCACGCTGGCCAGGCGCGCCCCGAATTCGCGGCAGTAGCGCAGCGAGACCACCGCGATTTCGAGCCGGGCGATCCGCGCGCAGGCCTCATCCAGCGCTTCGCCGTGTTCGAGGAACAGGCGCGTGAGCTCGACCAGGATGCGCGCTTCCTCCGCGCGGATCGACTGTTCGATCTCGACGACGCGGTTGGCGGACTCGACCGCCTCGCGAGGTTCGATGAACACCGTCTCGCCGCTCTGCGAGCGCTCGTGCACGACCCCGTTGATGCGCGGCGTCGAGCGCGCCTTGAAGGCGATGACGCGCCGACCGCCGCGCCGCTGCGCCTTGAAGTCCGCGATGTGCGGTCGAAGCGCCGGGTCGGCGAGCACGCGCGCCAGGATCTCGGCGACGCGCGCCTCGAGCGCGCGCAGCTCCGCGCGAAGCCGCGCCAGCCGCGGGGATGCGTCGTCGCGCAACTCGCCGCGCTCGTCGACGGCTGCGTCGAAGGCCTTGCGCAGGCGGAGCATCTCGGGAAAGCCCACCGCGAGCTCGTGCAGCGCCGGCGTGTCGAGCCGGCGCTCGTGCAGCCACTCGACGAGCCGCTCGCAGGCGCTCAGAAAACCCGCGAGGTTGGCCAGTTCGTCGCGCTCGAGCGGGCGGTTGAAGCGTTGCACACCCTCGCGCGCGGGCTGCAGGTCGACCACGCCCGCGAGTCCGACTGCCTCGCCGGCGCGCGCGAGCAGTTCGACGTCGCGCGCGCGGGCCAGCGCGCGAACGACCTCGTCGTCGGCGAGCGGCTGCAGTTCGCGCAGCGCCCGCGCGCCCAGGCTGGTGACCGCGAGGGCCACGAACTGCGCGCGCACCAGCTCGAAGTCGAGACCTGTCGCCGCGAAGCGCGCCGCCGGCGCGGGAGCGAGCGGCGCCGCCGCCTTGGGCTTGGGCCGGCTCACAAGCTGCTGCTGCGCCGCTTGGCGCGTTTCGTCGGGGCGCTCGGGGAATCCACAGCCGCGCAAGTGTAGATCGCAGCGCGGCGGCGCGCCTACGATGGGGCGCATGAGCACCTCGTCGAGTCAGCCCAACGATCGCTTCGAAACCCGCGCCATCCACGCTGGCCAGGAGCCCGACCCGCAGAACGGCGCGATCATGACGCCGGTCTATTTCACGAGCACCTACAAGCAGGACGCGCCGGCTCAGCCGCGCCAGGGCTACGAGTACTCGCGCACCTCGAATCCGACCCGCACAGCCCTGCAGGACAACCTGGCTTCGCTCGAAGGCGGCGCCTGGGGCCTGTGCTTCTCCTCGGGACTGGCCGCGACAAACGCCTTGCTCGACCGCCTGGTGCCGGGCGACCACGTCGTCGCCGGCCACGACCTCTACGGCGGCACGTACCGCATCTTCAAGCGCGTGTTCGAGCGCTACGGCATTCGTTTCACGTTCGTCGACACGACGCAGGTCGCGGCCGTCGAAGCCGCGATCGAAGCGGCCACGCGCTACGTCTACCTGGAAACCCCGTCCAACCCGCTGTTGCGCGTCACGGACATCGGAGCGATTGCGCGCGTGGCGCACGCCAAGGGCAAGTTGCTCGTCGTCGACAACACGTTCGCAACGCCGTTCCTGCAGCGCCCGCTGGAGTTGGGCGCGGACGTCGTCCTGCACTCGCTGACCAAGTACCTCGGCGGCCACAGCGACGTCGTCGGCGGCGCGCTGATCGGCAACGACCCCAAGCTGCAGTCGGAACTCGCCTTCTTCCAGAACGCGGTCGGCGGCACGCCGGGGCCGATGGACGCGTTCCTGGTGCTGCGCGGCACGAAGACGCTGCATCTGCGCATGGAGCGCCACTGCGACAACGCCATGGCGCTCGCGAAGTGGTTGGCGACGCGGCCCGAGGTTTCGAACGTGATCTATCCGGGCCTGACTTCGCATCCTCAGCACGCCGTCGCGGCGCGCCAGATGCGCGCCTTCGGCGGGATGCTCTCGTTCGAGCTCGCCGCGGGCTTGGACGCGGCCAACACCCTGGCCTCGTCGACGCGCCTGTTCACCTTGGCCGAGTCCCTGGGCGGTGTGGAGTCGTTGATCGAAATCCCCGCGAGCATGACCCACGCGAGCATTCCCGCCGAGTCGCGCCGGGCCCAGGGCCTCGCCGATGGACTCGTGCGCCTGTCCGTCGGCGTGGAGCACGTCGACGACTTGCGCGAGGACCTCGAACAGGCGCTGGCGAAGGCGCACGCGCGGCTGGCCCACGCCAAGCGCTGAGCGAGCGACCGGCACGCCCGAGTTCTCAGGACGCCGTGGGACGACCTTCGCAGGCGCCGGGCCGGCGGAGGTTGTCGCTTCAGCGCCGTTTCGCTGGATCGCCTGCGAGCGAGGTGTTCGCCGCGAACCGCCGGCGCGAGGCCAGTGACGCCGACGCCCACTGACGCCGACGATCGGAAGCCAACCCTCGGACGCGGGCCGCTCGGCGGCACCGACCCCGAGAACCGAATTCGAGCACCGAATCCGAGCCCCAAATCCGCGCGCCGAACCGGCGCGGCGCGTCAGAACGGCGAGTTGGAGGGCGGCTTGGGCGGCGTCAACGGACGCACAGGCGGCGCCGGAGGCTGCGGCTCCGCGCGCGCGGGCCCGGGCGTAGCACCAGGCGCAGGGCGCCCAGGTTCCGCAGACTTGCCGCGCGGCTTGGCCGCGCGCGGGGCACTCGGCGCCCGCTGGCTCGTGGGCTTGGCGCGCGGCGCCTCGAGTTCGCCCTCGTCTTCGTCGTCGAGGGGCTCGTCGGAGTCGTCGCCGCCGATCTGCAGGCGCATCAGGCGGCCAGCCTTGAACTTCACCACCCGCTTGGCCGCCACTTCGACCTTCTCGAGGGTGCGGGGGTTCTGGGCCACCCGCGAGGCGCGCTGGCGAATCTCGAACACCCCGAACTCACGGAACTCGAGACGATTGCCAGCCACCAACTCGGCCACGATCTGGTCGAGGAAGCGCTGGATCACGTCCTTGACCACCACCTTGGTCTGCCGGGTCTCGTCCGCGATCCGGTGGACGAGCTCCTTTTTGGTGATGGTCAGCGGTTCTTGGCCGGTCATGACACGGGACTGGACGCGGATCGAGCGAGGTCGCGGGGCCTGGCGCGCCACGTGGCTTGGCCCCGCCTCGAGAGGCTCGATTCGCGAGTATCGACCCGCACTATCCTGCGGTCAAGCAAGAACTTGCGGCGGATCCGCCGCTCCGTGATCGCGGCCCGGCGCAGGCCCGCGCCGCTCGAACAGGAAGGTCACGGGACCGTCGTTGCAGGACTCGACGGCCATGTGGGCGCCGAAACGACCCGTGGCGGTGCGCAAGCCGCGCGCGGCCAGCGCGGATACGAACTCCGAGTAGAGCCGCTCGGCGCGTTCCGGCGCCTCGGCGGGGTCGAAGGAGGGGCGGCGGCCCTTCGAGACGTCGGCGCACAAGGTGAACTGGCTCACCACGAGCACGGCGCCTTGCACGTCCTCCACGCTGCGGTTCATGCGGCCGCGCTCGTCGGCGAACACGCGGTACTGCGCCAGGCGCTCGGCGAGTTCCGTGGCGTCGGACGACGCGTCACCACGCTCGACGCCCAGCAGCACGAGCAGTCCGGCGCCGATCTCCCCCACCACGGCGCCGTCGACCACCACGCGCGCCCACGCGACGCGCTGCAGCACGGCCTTCACGGCGCCGCCCCCGCGCCGCGTTCGAGCACGACACGCGCGCGCAAACCTTGGATCAGCGCGGCCAGGTCGGTCGCGCCGCGCGTGGCGTCGAGCACGGCCCGCCAGGCGGCAGCCGCGCCCTGCGGATCGCGCAGGTCGTGCTGGCGCAGCAGTGCGATCTGCACCTTGGGCGTCAGGTCCGCGGGCGACGCGCGCGCCGCGCTCTGGGCGGCCTCGAGCGCCGGCGCCGGCCGGCCGGCGGCTTGTTCGGCCGCAGCGATGAGGCACCAGCGTGTGAGTTCGCCGCCCTCCGACGGGTGCACCGCGCGTAGCAGCTCGAGCGCGCGAGCCGCGTTTCCGCGTTCGAGCACGAGGTGCGCGAGGTCGAGCCGCGCCGAAGCGCGTTCGCCCGCGCCCACGCGCGGATCGCCGACGGTGGCGTCGAGCCACACCTCGAGCGCGTTGATGGCCTCGTCCGAGCGGGCGCCGCGCGCCAGGATCGCGGCCTCGAGCCGACGGGCGGCCCGGTGCCCCGGGTCGATCTCCAAGGCCCGCTGAACCGCATCCGCCGCGCCGCCCCAGTCGCCGTCGAGCGCGCGGGAATGCGCCCAGGCGTAGTGCGCCCACGGCTCGCGGGGATCGAGCGCGAGCGCTTGCTCGAGCGCGGCGCGACGTAGCTCTGCCGTCGGCGCCACACGCGCCCAGAGCAGCAGGTCGTGGCACGTCGGCCGCTCCTCGGCACGACGACGCGCAGCTTCGACGTGCGCCGAAGCCGCCTCGGGCGAGGCCTGAAGCCAGGCCTCCTGGTGCAGCCGGCGCAGCGCGAACTGCGCGCCGGGCGCAGCCGCCGCCTCTTCGAGCAGTGCGCCTGCCCCGTCGGGGTCGCCGCTCTCCAAACGGGCGCGCGCCCGGGCGAGGAGGTCCAACTGTTCGCCGCCCAGTTGCGCGAGGTTGTCGGGCGAGTTCTCGAAAGCGCGCGTGTCGCGGCGTTTGGGGCCGCCGCAGGCGAGCGCGAGCGCCACGAGCGCCAGCGCAGCGCCCAGGCGCGCGCGGCGCGGCCGCAAGCGACGGAAACTCACGGCCCCAGCGGCGTGTCGAGCTCGCCCACCAGGGTGAGCGTCGCACTGCGAGTTTCGCGGCCGGTGGCGACCACGAACACGAACACCTCGCCGCTGGCGCGCAGCACCACACGTTCGGCCTGAGGTCGGATGCGCACGGTGATGCGCTCGTAGGCGTCGATCACCAACTCGTCGAGTTGCGCGCGGATCGGACTCCCGTCGCTGTCGTCGCGCTGGCGGGACTCGATGCGGTAGCCGTCGTCGACCGCCCGCTCGGTGTGCTCGTGGTTGAACTCGTCGCGGCGCAACGCGAGCCGCTCGCGGAGCAACTCGGGGCCTTCGATTTCGACTTCGCCCGCGGACAGAACGGTCTTCTCGAGGAAGCTGCGGGTCCACAGGCGCGCAGCCGGACGCGGCTGGGCCGCCTCACGGACGGCGACGGGCGCGTCGGAGGCGAGCGGCTGGTCACGTTTCGTGCTGCAGGCCGCGGCGACCAGCGCAGCGAGCGCCGCGCAAACGCGCGCGCGCCGCGCGGCGAGACGAGTTCGAGAGAGATCGGCGCACTCACTCATAGCTGGGCACTCCTGCGCGGCGACTCTACGCCTACACACGCCGGCGCTCCAGTCACGCGGCTCAACGCAGTCCGCAGTTGCGCAGCGCGCGATCGCGGGTGGCGACGGCGCGCGCCCGCGCGCGCTGCGCCCCACGCTCCAGGACGCGGTCGACCTCGGCCGGATCGGCGAGCAGCTCCTCACGCCGCTTGCGCGCCGGCGCGAAGCGCTCTTCGATGACCTCGACCAAGCGCTGCTTGAGGTGGCCGTAGCCGGGCGCGCCGACGCCACCGGCGCGCACGCGCTGCTCCCAGTCCTGCTGTTCTTGCTCGGACAAGAACAGCCGCAACAGATCGAGCAGCAACACTCCCGCCGGATCCTTGGGCTCTTCGGGGGCGCGGCTGTCGGTGAGCACGCGCCCGACGACCTTCTTGAGCGCCTTGCCGCTCTCGAACATCCAGATCGTGTTGCCGTAGCTCTTCGACATCTTCTCGCCGTCGAGCCCGGGCACCTTCGGCGTCGACGAGGCGACGAATTCGGGCAGGACGAAGGTTTCGCCGTACACGGCGTTGAAGCCAGCGGCCATGTCGCGCGCGATCTCGACGTGCTGCTTCTGGTCGGCGCCGACCGGCACGTAGTTCGCGTCGTAGGCGAGGATGTCCGACGCCATCAGGCCCGGATAAAGGAACAGTCCGACGGTCGGCGCGATGCCCTTCTCGACCTTGTCGCGGTACGACACCGCACGCTCGAGCAGGCCCATGCCGGTGACCGTCGAGAGGAGCCAGGTCAGCTCGCACACCTCGGGGACGTCGCTCTGGCGGAACAACGCCGCGCGCTCCGTGTCGAGCCCCATCGCGATGTAGGTAACGGCGATTTCACGCACGCGGGAGCGCAGCTCCGCCGGGTCGCGCGAGGTGGTCAGCGCGTGGTAGTCGGCGATGAAGTAGAAGTGCTCGCCGCCGCGCGTGGGCAACTCGATGTGCTGGCGAATGGCGCCGAAGTAGTTGCCCAGATGCGGCAATCCGCTGGGCTGAATGCCGCTCAAGTACGTGGCCATGGGTTGCGCTCGCTGCGAGCGGCGGACACTACCGGGCCCGGAGGGAGACGACAAGCTGACGAGTCGCGCCCTTGTTTCGAAGCGGAACCGATCGACAATCGGCGCGCATGTCGAACGAAGCGCAGCGCGCGAGCGAGGTCGACGCGCGCCGCGGCCCTCGCGGCGTGCGTTCGCGCTTTCGGAGCGTCGCCGCTGGCGCACTGGCGCTGCTGAGCGGCGGCTGCGCCAGCTACCCGCACGACGTGCACCTCGCCCCGCTGGTGTCGAACCTCTCCAGCGTCGGCGGCGGCCGTGACACCGAGGCCCTGGGCGGCGCACTGCGCGTGCGCCGCAAGCGTCCGTTCGACGAGATCAGCGAATGGGAAGTGCACCCGCTGATCTGCCACGAGGAGTACGGCCAGGGTCGCTCGCTCACGCGCTTCCTCACCCCGTTCGGCACGCGCGAGACGTCGCCGCGCGAGACCGTCACCCAAGTTGCGCCGCTCGTGCGCTACCAGTCCGACCACGACGCGAACGGACTTGCACAGTGGCAGGCCTTCGCGCTGCCGGGGCTGTTCTGGTCGGAGGATGCGAGCAAGCGCACGGTGCGCGCGTTCTTCCCCTTCGGCGGCGAGATCGAGCGCTACGCGACCTACGACAAGATCCAGTTCGTCCTGTTTCCGCTGTACATGCGCACCAAGCGCGACGGCGGCGAGTTCCACCACGTGCTGTGGCCGATCTTCAGTTGGGGCCGCAACGGCAAGGGCCAGTTCGACGGACACATCTGGCCGCTCGTGGGCGTCGCGCGCCCCGGCGAAGGCGAGAGCGGCTTCTTCCTGTGGCCGCTGTTCCTGTGGGCCAGCGAACGGCCGTACCTCAAGCCCGAACTGCAGCCGCGGCGCTGGATGTTCTGGCCGTTCTACGGTCTGGCGCGCGTCGGAACGTTTCGCGCGCACTCGGTGCTGTGGCCCTTCTTCGGCTACGCGAGCGATCCGCGCAGCGGCTTCTGGTCTTGGGACGGTCCCTGGCCGCTCGTGCGCATCCAGCGTCCTGGCACGGCCAAGGACGTCGCGTACCGCACGCGTGTGTGGCCGTTCTACTCGTACTTCAAGGCGCCGGGCATTGAGAGCACTTGGGCGCCGTATCCGATCTTCCAGCAGCGCGTCGAAACGAACTCGAGCGGCGTCCGCCGCGGCACGATCCTGATCCCGTTCTGGCAGCAGTGGCAGGACTTCACGCTCGACGGCCGCGAAAGTGGCTCCTTCCAAAAGGCCTGGCCGCTGTTCCAGCACGAAGAGTCGCCCGAGAAGTCGCGCACGGGATTCCCTACGCTCTTGCCCACGTGGCGCCTTCCGGACATCGACGAGCACTACGCCTGGATGTGGGAGCTCTACACGCGCGAGCGCGACGGCGAACGCGTGAGCGAACGCTCCTGGGGCGGCATCTGGCGGCGCGAGCACGACGAGTTCGAAACGCGCGAGTACATCAGCGGACTGTGGTCGCGCCGCAAGTACCGGCACGGAGTGGCGACGGTGCGCGAGACCTCGTTGCTCTTCGGTTTGCTGCGATGGCGCACGAGCACACGCTCGGACGGCTTCGAGTTGTTGCGCCCGGCGCTGCCCGGACCCGGCTGGCCGCCGCTGCGCGGAAGTTGAACGCTCCTTCGTCGCACCGCACACCATGAGCAGCATGCTCTCGCGCTTCTTCGCCGACGTCGGCTTCCAGCTCACGCTGGCGGTTCAGGTGGCCGCACGCGCCGGATCGAGCTGGCGCCGCCGCTCGCTCATCGCCGACCAGTTGTTCCAGTCGGGCATCAAGGTCGTGCACGTGGTGCTGCTCGTCGGCCTGTTCATCGGAATGATCGTGGCGCTGCAGACCGGCCTCGAGCTCTCGCGCTTCGGCCAGCAGGACCAGATCGGCACGATCGTCGCGCTCTCGATGTGCCGCGAGATGGGGCCCTTCATCACGGCCACGATCCTGGCCGCGACCGTGGGCAGCGCGCTCGCCGCGGAACTGGGCACCATGGCGGTCTCCGAGGAGCTCGCGGCGCTCGAGGTGATGTCGATCGACCGCATCAGCTTCCTCGTGCTGCCGCGCGTGCTCGCCGCGGCGATCGTGTGCCCCATGCTCACCGTGTTGTGCGACGCGATCGGCATCGTCGGAGGCGGCCTGATCGCGCAGTCGCAGCTCAACGTCGGCATGAGCCTGTACTACGACTCGGTGCTCGAGTCGCTCAACGACCGCGGCCTACCCTTCGAATTGCCCAAGGACGTCTACACGGGCCTGTTCAAGTCGTTCGTGTTCGGCGGCGTGCTCGCGGTGATCTCGTGCGCCGCGGGCGTTCAAGCCACCAGCGGCGCGATGGGCGTGGGCAACGCGACACGCAAGGCGGTGCGCGATTCGATCATCGCGATCATCGTGACGAACTACTTCCTCAGCTGGATGTTCTTCAACACGTGAGCGCGAGCGTGCAAACCAAGCGCGACGTCATCATCCGCTACGAAGACGTCCACAAAGCCTTCGGGCCCAAGGTGGTGCTCGCGGGCTTCAACCTCGAGGTCTACCGCGGCGAGGCCTTCGCGATCATGGGCCCGTCCGGGACCGGCAAGTCCGTGGCGCTGCGCCACGTGATCGGCCTGCTCAAGCCCGACCGCGGCGTGGTCAGCGTCGACGGACGCAACATGGCGACCATCGCGCGCGAGGAACTGCGCGAGCTGCGCTCCCGCATGGGCTACGTGTTCCAAGAGGCCGCGTTGCTCAACTGGTTGACCGCCGGTGAGAACGTCGCCTTGCCGCTGCGCGAGACCACGCGCATGCCCGACGCGGAGATCCGCGAAAAGGTCAACGCGAAGCTCGCCTTGGTGCAGGTGCCCGACGTCTACAACAAGATGCCGAACGAGCTCTCGGGCGGGATGCGCAAGCGCGTCGGACTCGCGCGCGCGCTCGTCACCGACCCCGAGATCATCCTGTACGACGAGCCCACAGCCGGGCTCGACCCGGAGATCTCGTCGTCGATCAACCACCTGATGCGCGACCTCGCGCAGCAGTTGCACGTGACCTCGCTGATCGTCACCCACCACATCGGTTGCGTGCGCACCACCGCCGATCGGGTGGGCCTGCTCGACGGCGGCAAGCTCAACTTCGTGTCCTCTCCGCAGGAATTCATCGGCTCCGCCGAACCGCGTCTGGTGCGGTTCCTCGGCGACAAGCTCGACTGACAGCTCCGCTGCCCCACGCCATGAACACTCAACGACAGGTCCTGCTCGGCGCGTTCTTCCTGATCGTGCTGCTCGTGCTCGGCGTCTACACGCTGTTCCTGACCGATTTTTCGCTGTTCAAGGAACGCCACACGATCGTCGCGCACTTCACGGAGGCCAACGGGCTGCGCAAGGGCGACTCGGTGCTCGTCGCGGGCATCCGCGACGGGCGCGTGCAGATGCTCGCGTATGACCCGCAGGCCCCGATCGAGCGGCGCATCACGGTGACGCTCGCGCTCGACCACGCGGTGCAGTTGCGCGAGGGCTACGACATCTTCATCGCCGACGCGACGGTGCTCGGCGGCAAGCAGGTCTACATCGATCCGGGCCCGGCGGGCGGAGCGCCGGTTTCGACCGCGAGCGCACTGCCCGGTCGCGTGAAGGGCGGCGCGCTCGACGGGCTCGGGAAATTGGTGGACGACAACAGCGCCAAGCTCACGCAGACGATCGAAGACCTGCAGACCATCGTGGCCGACGCGCGCGCCGGCGTCGGAACGGTTGGGAAGCTGCTGCGCGACGAGGCGATGGCGAACGAGCTGCGCGAAGGCGTGGCGGCGGCGAAGTCTTCGTTCGCCAACATCGAGGCGCTGACGGCGGACGTGCGCGCCGGCAAGGGCGTGCTGGGACGCTTGGCGACGGACGAGGACCTGGCGGGCAAGTTCACCGAAATCGCCGCGAACCTCGAGCAGATCACCGTCGACTTCAAAGGCTTCACCGGCGACGTGCAGTCCGGCAAGGGCGTGATCGGCCGGCTCGCCAAGGACGATCAGCTGGCGCAGGAAGTCGCCGACGCCGTCAACCAGATCAAGCAGATCTCCGAGCGCATCAACCAGGCCGACGGCACGCTGTGGAAGTTCATCGAGGACGACGAACTGTTCCAGCGCGTCATGAAGGCGACGGAGAACATCGAGAACAGCACGGTCGGCAAGCTGATCTCGAACGACGAGCTCTACAGCAAGCTCAGCAAGGTCGCCGACGACATGAGCGCCGCGACCGGCGCGCTGCGCAATGCGGAGGGCACGCTCGGAAAGCTCGTCATGGACCGCGCGCTCTACGACGAAGTCAGCCGTGCGCTCGGCATCTTGACGCGCACGCTCGAGGAGTACCGCGAGGCCGCTCCGCTGACGACCTTCTCGGCCATCCTCTTCGCCGGGATCTGACTCAGGCGCCGGGTTTCGAGTCGCTGCGCTGGAACAAGCGCTCGGCGAGCTGCCGGCCGACTTCGCTTTCGACCTCCAGCACCTCGGCCGCGCCAACCGCGCGCAGGACCCGGGCTTGCCGACCGTCGCGCGCGCGAGCGATCACGCGCAACACGCCGGCGTCCTTCAGCGCCACCACGCTCATCACCGAGGCCTCGAAGTCGCCTCCCATCGCGATGATCGCCGCCTCGCACGAGCGCGCATCGATCGAACGCAATGCGTCCGTGTTCGTCGCATCGAGTTGGATCGCGTAGGCGACACGGTCCTTCACGGCCTCGACGTACTCCATCAAGTGGTCGACGGCGACCACCTCGCAGCCGGACTTCGAGAGCCCGACCGCCACCGCGGAGCCGAAACGGCCCAGACCGATCACCAGGAATCTGCGCTGTTGCATAAGGCCCTCGTCGAGTGTGTCACCAGATCTGCACGTCGTTCTCGGGAAGCGTGTAGCGGCGGCGCTCACGCGAGTCGCCCACCGCCAAGGCGACGCCCATCGGACCGATACGGCCGACGAACATCGTGAGGATGATCGCGACGCGCCCCCAACTGGTGAGTTCGCTCGTGATTCCCAGCGAGAGCCCCACCGTGCCGAAGGCCGAGACCGTTTCGAACAGCAGTTCGACGAAGGAGTGGCGCTCGAGCATCGTGAGCAACGCCACCATCGAAGCGACCAAGGCCAGCGAGATCGCCGTCACGGCGCTCGCGCGTTGGATCGACTTGGCGGAGATCGCGCGGCGCGCGAGCGTCGGCTGCTGGCCGCGCAGTTCGGCGCGGAAGCTGGCGAAGAGAACGGCGGCGGTGGTCGTCTTGACGCCGCCCGCGGTCGAGCCCGGGCTGCCGCCGATGAACATAAGCGCCAGGGTGAGGAGCAGCGTGGTCTCCGAGAAGCTCGCGAAGTCGAGCGTGTTGAAGCCCGCGGTGCGCGTCGTGACCGAAGCGAAGAGCGCCGCGAGCACGCGCTCGCTCCAGTCCAGCCCCGCGAACGCGCCGACGCATTCGAGCGCGAAGAACCCGAGCGCTCCGCCGCCGATCAGCCAAGCCGTGGTGCGCACCACGGTGTACGTGCCCAGGTCGGCGCGGGCCGCATCGTAGTTCGTGCGCTCGCGCCAGGCGCGCACGCGCAACTTGGCCCGGCGCAGCAGTCCGTGGTAAACGGGGAAGCCGATGCCGCCGGTGACGATCAGGGCCATGATCACCAACTGCGTCGCGCCGTCGCTCGTGAAGCGCGCCAAGCTGCCGGGAAACAGCGCGAACCCCGCATTGCAGAAGGCGGACACCGAGTGGAACACCGCCAGCCACGCCACCGAACGCTCCGCGAAGGCCGGGTCGTCCTTCCACAAGAGCCACAGCGCGAGCGCGCCCAGCGCTTCGATGGCGAGCGTCGTCGTGGTGATGGTGTAGACCTGCCCACGCAGTTCACCGAGGCTGCCAGCCTCGAACAGCGAGGCGTACTGGGCCTGGGCGCCGAGCGAGGTGTCGCTGCGCAGCGCGAGCGCCACGGCGGCGATCGTCATGATGCCGATGCCGCCGAACTGGATCGCGAGCAGGATCACGGTCTGGCCGAAGGCCGTGTACGTCGTCGAGATCTCGTTGACCGCCAGTCCCGTCACACACACCGCGCTCGTCGCCGTGAACAGTGCGTCCAACGGGCGAATGTCCTCGAAGCTCTCGACCGAGAGCGGCAGGCACAGCAGCAGCGTCGCGACGAGGATCATCATCGCGAAGCTCGAGGCGAGCAGGAGCGGCGGGCGCTGGCCCAGCCGCAGTAGCCAGCGCGCGAACACCGGCGACTTCATCAGCCCTACGCCCGACAGCATGGCCAGGCCGAGGAACAGCGCGTCGTACAGCCGCGCGGCTTCGCCCTCGGCGGCGCTCAGCGGGCGGTCGAGCGCGCGCAGCGCGATCGTGCCGCGCACGGCCGCCAGTCCGAAGCAGGTGAGCAACAGTCCGACTTCCAGGCGCACGAGCTGACCGAGCCCGCGGCCGTGCCGAAGGCGCGCGAAGGCGTCGCGCGCGAGCCACATCACGACCACGAGCATCGTCGCGCTCACGACCAGCGCCGTGAGCTTGGTGGGGAGCAGGATGTCGAAGCCCATGGCCACGGCCGCGGCCGCGAGCAGCCCCGAGATCCCGATGTCGGCCAGCGAGCGCTTCACGGCGCGGAGCCCATCACGCGCCCGATTCGCGCGCCGCGAGCAAGCGCTCGATCCACTTGCCGAGCATGTCGGCTTCCAGGTGCACGGGCTGCCCGGGGGCCGCGCCCCCGAGGGTCGTGCGCTCGAGCGTCGCCGGGATGACCGCCACGGCGAAGCTCGCGCCGCTCGGTTCGACCACGGTCAAGCTGATGCCGTCGACGGTGATGCTGCCCTTGGGCACGAGGTAGCGCTCGAGCGGCGGCGGCACGCGCACCCGCAGCCAGCGTCCGCCGTCGCCGCGGTCCTCGACCGCTTCGATGTTGCCCAGCCCGTCCACGTGCCCGGACACCAGGTGCCCGCCGAGCCGGTCGGCGAGGCGAACCGCGCGCTCGAGGTTGACCGCGCGCCCGGGCGTCAGTCCGCCCAACCACGTGCGCACGAGCGTCTCCTCGGAGAGGTCGAAGACCAGGGGCGTGCGCCCGTCAGCCGCCGCCAGGAGAGTCAGGCAGCAACCGGACACGCTCACGCTGTCCCCGGCGGCGGCGGCGAACTCGAACGCGGGCGGCGCAAGTTCGAGCCGCGCGCCGGCCCCGCGCCGCTCCAGGCGGAGCACGCGGCCCGGGCCTTCTACGATTCCGGTGAACATTCCCGTGCAGAGTAGCGTCCGGGAGCGCCGCCCCGGACACCGTCGGCGAGCCGGCCCCGCCCGCTCCTGGATCGGGGCGCGGCGGCCGCCGCCCGGGGCGTCGCACGCGAAGCGCGCGGGGTGCGCGCGCGTGCCGGACGGGCGCGCCCGCCAGTTCCCTGGTCCGGCCGCGCCCGCGCGGCGATTGAGGATCCGCGCGTAGGCTCGCCGGCGGGCGGGACTGCGCGGACGCCGAGGCCCAGCGTCCGCCGGTGGACTCCCTCGCCCGTCCGGCGACTACCTTGACGCACCGACGGCGCGTTCACCCCCGGGCTCCGGCGCGCGAAGTGACGGCGCTCCGCCGAGCCCCTGAGCGCAGGGCCGCTCGGCCCCGCCTTGACGCTCCCGCGCGTCGGACATACCCTGTTCGGCCCTTTCCGCAGGGGGGCCCTGTGCCGTTCTTTGCCATTCTGTCTCTCTTTCCCGAGGCCATCGAGCCCTATTTGGGCGCGAGCATTCTGGGAAGCGCGCGCGAGCGCGGCCTGCTACGCACTCAGGTGATCGACTTCCGCGACTTCACGCGCGATCGCCACCGCACGGTCGACGACCGCCCCTTCGGCGGCGGTCCGGGCATGTTGCTGCGAGCCGAGCCGATCGCGGAATGCATCGAGTGGCTCGAAGCCCGCCACGGCGCATTTCGCCGCATCGCGCTGTGTCCTTCCGGCCGCGTATTCCGCCAGACGTACGCCGCTGAACTCGCAGCCGACCTCGTCCACTCGCCGCGCGTCCTACTGCTCGCAGGCCGGTACGAAGGCTTCGACGAGCGCGTCCTCGAAGCGTTCGATTTCGAGCGCATCTCCCTGGGCGACTTCGTTCTCGCCGGCGGCGAACTGCCGGCGCTGTGCGTGGTCGAAGCCGTGGCGCGACTGCTGCCTGGTGTCCTGGGACACGAGGAATCCGCTCGCCAAGACTCCTTCGCCACCGGCTCGAAGTCACCCGCCGCCGAAAACGGCGCGGGCGCCGAGCCGGGCCTCGCAGAACGCCCCGCGAGCACCACCGAGAGCGTTCTCGACACGCCGCACTACACCCGGCCGCGCACCTGGCGCGGCCGTGAGGCGCCGGCGGTGCTCCTCTCGGGCAACCACGGCCAGATCGAACGCTGGCGCACCGCCGCGGCGCTCGAGCGTACGCGCGAACGCCGCCCCGACTTGCTCACCGACCCGCGCCGCTCGGCTGCAGCCGAACGCAGGCGCGACGTGCAGCACTGATCTCGAACACGATCCGACGAGCCTGACCCGACGAGCACGATCGATCACGAAACGAACACCCGCACCAGCCGGACGGCAGCGCGTTCCATCCGCGCCGGACCGCCCACGGCCGGCGCTGGAACTTCAGACCGAGCTGGACTTCGAACCGCCCCCGCTGGCGCGCGTCCGAAGCTCTCCCAGCACCCGCACATCTCCACCCATAACGCCCACCGAAAACCTGCCATGCACCGCCTTCAGACGATCGAACAAGAACTGGGCAAGAAGACCCTTCCGGAAGTGCGTATCGGCGACACCGTCGAAGTCCACTACCTGATCAAGGAAGGCGACAAGGAGCGCGTGCAGCTGTTCATCGGGACGGTGATCGCGCAGAACGGGCGCGGTATCCGCCGCACCGTGACGGTGCGCCGCATCGTCCAGGGCGAAGGGGTCGAGCGCGTGTTCCCGCTGCACAACCCGCGCGTCAAGGACATCGTCTCTGTCCGCCACGGCGAAACCCGCCGCGCCAAGCTGTTCTTCCTGCGCGATCGCGTCGGCAAGAAGACCCGCCTGCGCGAGGTCTTCGGCGACAAGGAAGAGGTCGAAACCGGCGCCGAGGCGGACGCGCCGCAGGCCTGAGAAGGCCGGCGGATACGCCCGTGTGCACCGCCTCGTGCGTGCTGCCCGACGTCGCGCCCCCGCCCGTCGCAACACCCCTGGCCCCTACCGCAGTTGCCTTGAGTGTCCCGCTGAGCTGAATGTCCCCGCTGTGCAGAGCGCGTCCGGTTGTCGGGCGCGCTCGCTGCGCCTCTCGAGAGCGTCTTCCGCGCGCCCCTCGCACTCGCCGGGCGTCGCACACCACGCCTAGCAAGTGAGCTGATCGTTTCATGGTCGAAAACGTAGGTCGCAAGGTCGCGCTGATCGTGGCGCTGCTGCTCGGTTCGCTCGCCCTGCTCGTGGGCAAGCCGCTGCTCTCTGGGAACCCTCCGTTCCCGCTGGGACTGGACATCGCCGGCGGTGAGCGGCGCGTCTACAAGTTCGACTTCGAGGCCGCGCGGCAGAGCGGCGCCATCGGCGCCGACGAGTCGCAGGCCCAGATCCTCGACCAGCAGATCGCGATCATCCGCGAGCGCCTCGATCCGGACGGCACCAAGGAAGCGGTGATCCGCCCGCTCGGCTCCGACCGCATCGAAGTCGCCGTGCCCGCAGCCGCGCGCCGCGGCGCCGCGGCCGCCGTGGCGAACCTCGCGAGCGACGTGCCGGCCGAGGGCCTCCCGATGCTGGTGCTCGCCGGTGAGGAGTCGACGCTGCTGGGCTTCGAGAACGTCGAGTCCATCGTGCGCGTCAACGGCGAGGACTTCCGCTACGTGCGCCGCAACGGCAACGAACTGCAGATCGTTGCGCGCGGTGAGAACGGGACCGCGCCGGCTGCACACGCCGCCGGCTCGCGCGTCACGCTGGTGGCGCCCGATGAGATCAAGGCCGCGGTCGAAAACCTGGGCGACCTGCGCTTCTACGCGATCGCCTCGGAAGACGACTTCCGCAGCGCCGGTTCGGACTCGACGTCGGCGCGCAACAAGCTGCAGACGTGGGTGCAGAACCCGGCCAACACCAACGCTCCCATCCGCCTGTTCAACGCCTTGCCGGCTGACCAGGGCGGCCCGCCGCCGGGCATCGCGTTCTTCCCCGATCCGCGCGGCCAGGCCAGCACGCCCGACCTGCCGTACGCGGCTTGCGCGCTCCCCAAGTCCGATGCCGAGTCGTTCTCGGGTGGTGACCTCGCGCAGGTCTCCCCGACCTCCGACCAGACCGGCTTCCCGGCCGTCGGCTTCGAGATGTCGGCCAACAAGCGCATCCAGTTCGGCCGCTTCACCCAGCGCATCATCGACCGCCAGATGGCGATCGTGATCAACGAAGAGGTCGTCAGCGCGCCCAACGTCAACTCGGCGCTGTGGGGCTCGGCCTACATCGAAGGCCGCTTCGGCCTCGCCGAGCGCGACGCGCTGATCCGCGTGCTGCGCTCGGGCTCGCTGAAGGTCCGTCCGCAACTCGAAGCCGCCGAAGTCGTCGGGGCCTCGATCGGCGACGACTACGTGCGCAAGAACATCTACGCCGGCCTGGTGGTGCTCGGGATCATCGTGGGCTTCCTGTGCTGGTACTACCGCGGCCTGGGCGTCATGGCGAGCCTGGCGCTGGTCTTCAACCTCGTGCTGACGATGGGGATGATGGTCGTGCTGAACGGCACGCTCACCCTCGCGGGCATCGGCGGCATCGTGCTCACGATCGGCATGGCGGTCGACGCGAGCATCCTGATCTTCGAACGCATCTGGGAAGAACAGGAGAAGGGCCGCAAGCCGCTCCAGGCGGCGAAGGACGGCTTCGCCAACGCGATGAGCGCGATCGTCGACGGCAACATCACGACGCTCATCACCGCGATCATCCTCTACAACGTCGGCACGGGAACGATCCGCGGCTTCGCGGTCACGCTCTCGCTGGGCATCGTGGCGACGATGTTCAGCGCGCTCGTCGTGCTGCGCGTGCTGGTGCACTTCCAGGCGCAGAAGGGCGTCCAGCGCTGGGAGATGCGGCGCTTCTTCGAGCGCACGAACTTCAAGTTCATGGACAAGCGCCGGATCGTGCTGCCGATGTCGCTCGCGATCATCGTGGCCGGCGTGGTCGGCTTCATCCTCGAAGACGACCAGAAGAAGTTCGGCATCGATTTCCTCGGTGGCGCGACCGCAAAGGTCCGCACGGAGCAACCGCTCGCCAAGGAGAGCTTCGAAAAGCTGGTCAAGGATGCGGGCGGCGCGCTGGCCAGCGCCGACGTCGTGGACCTGCCTGCGAGCCGCAACGCGGAAGGACTGGCGCGCGAGTTCCGCATCACCGTCAAGGGCACGAGCGAGAACTCCGGCGCCGACGCCCAGCAGCAGTTCGCTCAGTCGCTCGCCGCAGCGGTCGGCGACAAGCTGCAGAAGGGGCCGATCGAACTCGACGCCCGCGTCGAGGGCGCGACCAACGCGGTCACCGCCGCGCTGTACTTCGAAGCGGAGCACTCCCCCGCCGACGTGGAGGCGCGCCTCAAGACCGCCGGCTTCGAGAGCGCCACGGTTCAGCCGCGCCCCGGCCGCGCCGACATCCTGGTCGTGTCCGGCACGGCGCCGCTGAGCCTCGATGCCGGCGCGCTGCGCAGCGCGATCGCATCGCAGTTCAACGGCGACAACAACGACAGCACCGGCCGGCCCTTGAAGCTGGCCGAGCCGATCCCCGAGACGAGCATCGTCGGCGCCCAGGTGGTCGGCGAGTTGCGCGACTCCGCGCTGATCGCGCTGTTCTTCTCCTCGCTGGCGATCCTGCTCTACATCCGCGTGCGCTTCGCCGAGTACAGCTACGGCTGGGGCGCGCTCGTCGCGGACTTGCACGACGTGCTGTTCACGCTCGCCGCCGTGGCGTTCCTGATCATCGCGCCGTGGATCCGGGTCGAAATGAACCTGACCATGATCGCGGCCTTCCTCACGATCCTGGGTTACTCGCTGAACGACACGATCATCGTGTTCGACCGCATCCGCGAGAACCTCCCGCGCGTCAAGGGCAGCCTGCTCGAGATCTGCGACCTGTCGGTCAACCAGACGCTGTCGCGCACGATCATCACGTCGGGCACGACGATCATGGCCTCGCTGGTGATCCTGATCTTCAACTTCGGCACGGGCAACGCACTCGAAGGCTTCGCCTTCGCGCTGACCTTCGGCGTGCTCATCGGCACGTACTCGAGCGTGTACGTCGCTGCGCCGGTGTTCGTGTGGTTCGAAGAGCGCCACCAGCGCGCGCTCGCCGAACAAGCCAAGTCCGCGCAGACTCCGCGAACGCCGCAGGGCGCCGCGTCCTGACGCAGCGGACAACGGCTGTCGATCCGACGGCGCGCGGGAGCTAGGCTCTCGCGCGCCGTCTTCATGAGAACCGTACTGCTCCTCCTAGGGATCGCCGTGGCCTTCGGCGCCGCGGCGGCATGGCAATCCAACAAGGTCGCCGCGCTGGAGGCCGAGCGCGCCCGCGCGCAAGCCATCCGCGACGGTGAGTTGGCGCAGACCGAGAGCGGCGAAGTGCTGGCCGGCTGGGCCGTGGTCACGATCGGCCGCCCGTCGGGACGGGTCCCTGCGCAGTTCGATCGGGCGCCGCTCGATCCTGCGCCGCTGGAAGACGAGTCCGTCGAGCCCGAACCCGAGTCCGGCGCAGAGAGCTTGACGCCCCTCGAAACCCCGTTGCCGGAATACCTCGACGACTACGAACTGATCGTCGAAGCCGGGCAGAGCCTCTCGTCGA
The DNA here is from genome assembly GCA_016795325.1 of Planctomycetota bacterium. Classification (GTDB taxonomy): domain Bacteria; phylum Planctomycetota; class UBA1135; order UBA1135; genus WYBT01. The sequence continues at coordinate 85,418 of JAEUHY010000053.1, read as the reverse complement.
TCGCGCGCGAGCACTACGGCCAGGCGAACGAGTCGATGCTCGCTGTGCTCGCGGCCTACAACGCCATGAGCAGCCCCGACGCTCTGAGCGTGGGCCAGCGCCTGCATCTGCCTCCGCTCGACGTGCTGATCGGACAGTGACCCGCGTCGGCGCCGCGTGGAGCGCTGCGCACTACTCTGCGGCGCGCGGCCAGGCGTTCAGGTCGCCGCCAAAGGGCGTGAGCACAGTGAAGCGCGCATCGGCCGGCGCGGAGCGCACCAGCGCGCCATAGACCGCGGCAGGAATGCGCGTTTCGAGCACCATGCGCTCGTCGTCGACGATGCGCTGCGACAGGACGCTGGCGAGCCGGCGCAACGCCGCGAGCGTACGTCCGTCGGTGACCGGCAAGTCGACTTCGCAGTGCACCGAACGTTCGTCGAGCCGTGAAGCGACGAGGCTGTGGAGCGCGTCGAGCCCCTTCCCGGTGCGCGCCGAAAGCGCCACCCAGTCGCGACCGGTGTCGCGCGCCAACCACTCGAGCGCCGCCGCATCGGGAGCGGCGTCGATCTTGTTGAGCACCACCAGCTCGTCGCGTTGCGTCGAAGCGATCTGGTTGAGCACCTCCTCGACAGCGCGGAACTGCTGGACCGCGTCGGGGTGAGAAGCGTCGACGACGTGCAGCAGCAGATCTGCGTGCACAGCCTCTTCCAGCGTGGCGTGGAACGAGGCCACGAGATGGTGCGGCAAGCGCTGCAGAAATCCGACCGTGTCGGAGAGCAGCACCAGGCGTCCGTCGCGCAACTTCCACTGCCGCGTGCGTGTGTCGAGCGTCGCGAAGAGCATGTCCGCGGCGAGTTCCTCCGCACCGGTGAGCACGTTGAGCAAGGTCGACTTGCCCGCGTTGGTGTAGCCCACCAGACCGACGGTGAACTGCTCGGTGCGCGAGCGCACTTCGCGCGCGCGCCGCGTCTCGATCTCGTGCAACTCGCGCTTGAGCTCGACCACACGGCGCCGGAGCAGACGCTTGTCGGTCTCGAGCTGCGTCTCACCCGGGCCACGCGCGCCGACCGCGCCTTCGGTGCGCTCGAGGTGCGTCCACATGCGCCGCAGGCGCGGAAGCACGTACTGCGCCTGCGCCAGTTCGACCTGGAGCTTGGCCTGCCGCGTCTGCGCGCGCCGCGCGAAGATGTCGAGGATCACCTCGGAGCGGTCGAGCACGCGCACGCGCCAGGCCTTCTCGAGGTTGCGGATCTGCGCGGGCGAGAGATCGTTGTCGACGGCCACCGCGTCCGGTCCCAAGGCCTGGATCTCGGCGCCGATCTCTTCGACCTTGCCGCTGCCCATCAGCGTGCTCGGGTCGGGCAACGCGCGCTGCTGCACGATCCCAGAACCCACGGGCTCGGCGCCGGCGGCGCCGATCAACGCACGCAGCTCGGTCAGCGGGCCGCCGTGCTCCAGATGCTGTCCGTTGAACAGCACCCCGCAAACCAGGATGCGTTCCCGCGGGGGGCGGATCGACTTGAGCTGCTTGCTCATCGGGCCGCCGCTTCGCGCTCGACGCTCATCGCGCGCCCACCGACTCGCGCACGCGGTCACGGCTGAGCGTCACGCTGCGCACGCCTTCGGCGTCCGAACGCGGAGCGAGCACGGTGTGGGCGCGCCAGGGCGCGCGCGGCTCGGGAAAGTCCTCGCGGTAGTGCGTGCCGCGCGACTCCTCGCGGGCGAGCGCCGAAAGCGCTGCGAGGCGCGCGATGGTGAGCATGTTCTGCAGTTCGACCGCGCGCGGGTCGGGCGTCGCCAGCCGATCGACGGCCCGCGCCCAGAACTCGAGCTTGCTCTCGGCGTCCTTGATGGCCGCGCCACTGCGCACGATCCCCATCTGACGCCACATCAAACTCTTGAGCGAGTAGGTCATGTCCTGGATGCCCAAGCGCACGTCGCTCGAGCCGCGCGCGCGCTCGACCCGCAGACGCGCTTCGATCGGAATCAGAGGGAAATCTCGCGCATCCGCCGCCGCGCGCTCGCCCGCGCGTGCGCCGCACACCAGCCCCTCGAGCAGCGAGTTCGAGCCCATGCGGTTGGCCCCGTGAAGCCCCGAGCTCGAGCACTCGCCGACGGCCCACAGGCCAGCGACGCTGGTGCGCCCGTCGGCGTCGACCGCGATTCCGCCGACCATGTAGTGCGCGCCCGGCCGCACCGGGATCGGGTCGCGCTTGATGTCGATGTCGAAGTACTGGCAGATGCGGCTGATGTGCGGGAACAGCTGGTGGGGATCGCGCTCGAGCCCCGAGAGGTCGAGGTACACGCTCGTGTCGTTCGTCTCCACCATGCGCCGGAAACACGCGCGGCTCACCACGTCGCGCGGAGCGAGCTCCGCCTTCTCGTGGTACTCCGGCATGAAGCGCACGCGGTTCTTGTCGAGCAGCACGCCGCCCGCGCCGCGCACGATCTCGCTCACCAGCACGCGCGCCGCGCCGGCGATGTAGAGGCACGTGGGATGGAACTGGAAGAACTCCATGTCCCGCACCACGGCGCCGGCTCGCACCGCCATCGCCACGCCGTCCCCGGTCGCGATCGCAGGGTTGGTCGTCTCCCGGAACAACTGCCCGGCCCCGCCCGTGGCGAGGATCACCTGCGCGGCCGAGAACAGCACCAACTCGCTGCGCGCGCTCCAGGCCAGGACCCCGATCACGCGGCCGTTGGCGCCGGAGATCAAATCGATCGCGAAGCACCCGGTGAAGAGCGCGATGTCCGGCGTGCGCCGCACCGATTCCGCGAGGGCGCGTTGGATCTCGATCCCGGTCGCTGCGCCTCCGGCGTGCACGATGCGCGCGTGGCTGTGGCCGCCTTCGCGTGAGAGATCGAGCTCGCCGCCGGCGCCGCGGTCGAACGCGACTCCAGCGGCGATGAGCGTTTCGATGGCGGCCGGCCCGCCGCGCACGATGCGATCGACCGCATCGGTGTCGCACAGCCCACAGCCGACCTCGACCGTATCCGCGAGGTGCGCCTCGAAGGAGTCCTCCGCCCCCAGTACGGCGGCCACGCCGCCCTGGGCGTAGTAGGTGTTGGTCTCCGCCAACTCGTCCTTGGCGAGGATCGCCACCGAGCTTCCGGCGGCGGCGGCCGCCATGGCCGCGCTGCAACCGGCGACTCCGCTGCCCAGGACCAGCACGTCGAAGCGGTACGTCGGAAGGCGGTTGACCTGGAACGGCGCCAGGTAGCGCGGGAGTTCGAAATCGAAGGTCTGGGGTCTGTCCATGAGGTGGCGGGGGGCCGCGAAGTCGAGCGTAGCAGTGTACGCCAGCGACACCGGCGCAACGGGGATGGCCTGCCCCGGACACGAAACTCCCCGCGCCCAGCTACCGGCCACCGCGGACGGATTTTTGGGGCCGTTCCGAACATCCGTGTGGCCCGCTTTCGCCAGTCTCAGGCCGTTGCAGCCGTCGGCGGTCAGCGGTCGGCGCTGTCTTAGGCCAATTTTTGGCCGTTTGTTCGTGCGCTGCCCCAAACATCCTGCTCTACTCCCGGGCTGAGAGAGACGTGGGACCCACCGCGCCCCGCGCGCGGTGGGCGCCTGCCCCGGACCTTCAACGTGTACCCGCCGATCGCGAGCGCTCCCGCTTGCTTCCGCCGCCCACCCGCGTCGGAGACCGCAGGCCCGGATCGCGGCGGTTGGGAAGCCCGCACGCAGCAGCCACAGGAGAACGAGCCATGCAGAACCCGCAAGTCGACCGCTCCCGTCCTGATGCCAACGAACGAAGCGCGGACTCGGCTCGACGAGCCGCCGCCCCCGCCAGGTCGGGGCTCCCGCGCGACTGGCCGCCGGCTTCGAAAGTGCGTGGCGAGCTCGCTCGCGCAGTCGGGTTCAGTCGCCGCCAGTTCGAAGGTCGGAGCGGCCCCGCCGGAAGCGTGGCGCTGGCGCTGCTCATGGCGCCGGCCCGCGCGACGTCCCCGGCCGGTGAAGGCGTCACGCGCTGGACACTCACCGATCGCGCGAACGGAGCTGCGGCACGCGACCAACGCTCGGGCGCCCAGGCAGCCACCGCTCGCGAGGCGGTCGAGAGCGAGGCGGTGAAGCGCGCGAACCGCGACAGCGCTCCGTTGGCGGTCGCCGAAGGGCCGGTAGCCGGTGAGAGAAGCAGTGAACGCCGCTCAGCCCTCCGGCTTCCCCGCGCCGCCTCGACGCCCGAGTCCGCCTGCGCGCACGAACAGGCGGAGGCTCCGCGCTGGACCCGCCCTCTCGTCGACCGCGCCCTGACTGCGGTGGCCAGCACGACGCACCCGATCGACGCGGTGAGTCACAGCGACCTCGGCGCGCCGCGCTGGCACGAGCAATCCCCCCTCTCCTGGCAACCGGCCGGGGCCACGGACCGCGGCCGCGATGTCGGACGGAACGCGAGCTCCGACCGACGCGACGGACCGCGCACCAGCACCCGGAAGAGCCTCCAGGCCACGCTCCAGCAGACGCTGCGGTTCGCGCTGCGGGACACGGTCGCGAATCAGCTTCGCCGCGCTCCCCAGACTGCGTTGTCGCGAGCGCGGCGCGCCTTCGCCAGTTGCGAACACCTTTTCGCAAGCGTGTGGCCCAACTTCGAAGCCGGGACCGCGGTGCGCCGTCCGGCCGAACGCGCCGAGTTCCTCGGCAGGGGTGCCACCACGCGTGGCCTCGTGACTGGCCTCGTGACTGGCCTCGTCACCGGCCTCGTCACTGGCGGCGCAGTTCGCGGACACGCCGACGCTCCCGTGAAGAGCGACTCCGGTACAGCGATCGCGACCTCCGCCGAACTCGCCACCAGCGAGTGGGCCAGCGCCGCGGTGTTCACTTCCTTGCTCGCGCTCCTCTTCCTGCTCTGAGAGCGTGCGCGCGCTCTGGCCCAGCATTCGGGCTCAGCTCTCGCAGCCCGACATCGATCAAGTTCGGCCCGTCGCCAAGTCCGGAACGCCGCTCCAGGTGTTGCTCCGAGGCTGGGTTGTGGGGCTGCTTACCGGATTGTTTTCAGGCTGCGCGGCACAACACTGCGCGTGCCCCAGCCAGAGCTCGGTCCCCGCTCAACTCGCGCCACCCAACGCCAAAACCAAGACCATGGCCACGAAATCGGCCCCGCTCACCCGTCGTCAGCACGAGATCCTCGCCTTCTACCGCGACTACGCCACGGAGCGCGGCTACAGCCCGACGCTCGAGGAAGTGGCCCAACACTTCGGCGTGAACAAGGTCACCATTTTCGGACACGTCGCCGAGCTCGAGCGCAAGGGTGCACTGCAACGCACGGCCAAGCACGTTTCGCGCGGTCTCGTCGTGGTGGATCGGCCCGCGGAGGACGAGGTTCCCGCGGGCTCCGTGCCGATCCTCGGCCGGATCGCCGCCGGTGTGCCCATCGAAACGGTCGAGCACCCCGAACCGCTGGCGTGGGACGACATCGTCCCCAGCGATCGCGACGTCTACGCGCTGCGCGTGCGTGGCCACTCCATGATCGACGACGGCATCCACGATGGTGACATCGTGCTCGTCGAGCGGCGCTCCAACGCCGTCGACGGCGACCTGGTCGTCGCGGTGCTTCCCGAGGAGGAGGCGACGCTCAAGCGCCTCTACCGCGAGAAGTCGGGCTGGCGCCTGCAGCCGTCCAACCTGGCGCTGAAGCCGATGTACGCCGCCAGTGTCGAAGTCCGCGGCATCGTGATCGGCGTGGTTCGCCGCTACTGAGCGTGAGAGCGCAGCGCTGCTGAAGTTCCGCGCCACCGTGGATCGGGGCCGCGCTCGATTCGCACGACGGACGATTGTCAGCGAAGCGCGCCGCACGCGGGCGTCGTTGGGATGCCAACCCAGGATCGGGTGCGAAGGAGCCACTCTCCCCGAATGCCGCTCCCCGCGCGCGCACGAAACGCGCCGTTCTGGCGCTCGCAGCCTTCGCGTTCCCTCTGCGGCGAGTCTAGGGCCAGGGCAAAGACCGCGCGCCGCGCTCCAGTACAGCCCTGCTCCTTGAAGTACGCGGCTCCGCGCGCGCCCCATCAGGTCAACTTCGTGCGCCGCCACCGCGCGCGGAAGTCCGCGCCGCACTCGATGGGCCCGCACGCGCTGTAGGCAGCGCTCCAGTTCGTACACTCGGCCGGCAGCGCCGTCTCGCCCCCGAGCTTCGCCGAGGCGATCGACGCACGCCCCCACCCGTTGCCCCGTGCTGCGCCAAGCCCTCGCCAAGCTCTCGAAGCACACGCTGATCTACGCGGTGGCCGAGCAGTTGGGGCGCGTCGCGGGCTTCCTGCTCCTCCCGCTGACGACCGGTTGGCTCGACGAGGCTGACTTCGCGACGCGAGAGTTGCTCGCGATCACGCTCGCGGTGTTGGCGCAGGTGTGCGGCATCAACATCAGCGCGGCGATGTCGCGGCTGTACTTCGACGACAGCGATCCGCTCCGGCGACGCCGCGTGCTCAGCACCTCGATCGCGACCGTCAGCTGTGCGGCACTGCTCGCCGCACTCGCGCTCGGTGCGGCGGCGGAACACTGGGCGCCGCTGCTTCCAACCGAGGCGGCCGACCTTCCGCATCTGGCGCGCATCGCGCTGGGCATCTTCGTGTTCCAGACGCTCCGTGAGCTGCAGAACAAGGTGCTGCAGACCCAGGAGCGCTCGCTGGTCTTCGGCGCGCTGTCGCTCGCCAAGCTGATCGTCGAGATCTCGGCGCAGATCGTGGCCTTGGTGCACTTCAAGGCGGGGCTCGAGGGGCTGCTGTGGGCCATCCTGGCGAGCGAGGCGCTGTTCGCGCTCCTGCTGACCGCGCTCAACTGGCCCGCCGTCGGCGCCACGTTCTCGGGCGCAGTGTTCGCGAGCCTTTTCGCGTACGCAGCGCCGCTGATCCCCAACGGCATCCTGCAGTTCGGACTCCACTCGCTCGACCGCTACCTGGTCGGCGCGCTGTGCGGTGCGGAACCGCTGGGGCTCTACGCGTTGGCGTACAAGCTCGGCTACGCGCCCAACTACCTCGTCCTCGGGCCGTTCCTGCTGATCTGGTACCCGTTTGTGTTCGCCGTGACCGACCGCGAGCGGCAGCGCCACCTCGTCGGCCGGCTGATTCCGCTGTTCATGCTCGTGATGTCGCTGGCGGCGCTGTGCGCAGCGTTGTTCGCCCAGGAGTTGGTGGAGCTCGCCAGTTCGCGGCCCGGCTTCGAGCGCGCCTGGCCGGCGCTGGGTTGGGTGGCCTTCGGCTACTGGTTTTGGGGTCTGTTCCAACTGCTCCAGACCGGCTTCTACGTCTGCAAGTCCACCCGCGCGCTGCCCCTGCTCACCGCGGCGGCGGTGATCGTCAATGCCTTCGCGAACTTGGTCTTGCTCCCCGCGCTCGGCTTCGTCGGCGCCGCCGTCGCGACGACTCTCACGTTCGCAGTGCTGTGCGTCGCCACGCACGCCCGTGCGCGCGAGGTCTACCCGCTCGACGTCGCCTGGGGCCGCGTGCTCGGACCCGGCGCGCTCGCCGCGGCGCTCGCAGCCCTTGCGGTGCTGGCGCCCCTGCCGGACACGCTCACGCCCGTCGGATGGAAACTTCTTGCGCTGGGCCTGTGGTTGCCGGCGGCGTGGCGCATGGGCGTGCCGGCCGATGGTCGCGCGCAGGTGCGCGCGGGGCTTGTCGCCCTGCTGCGCCGACGCTGAGGCGCTTTCGCCGGAGTAGACTGCGAAAGCTGCGATGAAGAGCCTGTCCGTCCTGAGCCCTAGCGCGCCGCTCGCGCACCGCTGACCGTCGATGGGGGCGAGTTGGAGGCAGTTGCGGGAGGTTTGCCAGCGTCCGGTCCGCGCCGGGAACGACGTGGCCGGACTTTTGTTCGGTGACCACGCTTCGCTGGTCATCACCAAGCTGTTCGTCGACTTCGGCGTCAGCCCCAACTACGCCTCGGTCGGCTTTTTCGTGTGCGGGCTCGCCGGGGCCGCGCTGCAACTCTCCAGCGGCGCGTGGGCCTTGCTCGGCGCTGGCTCGCTGGTGCTGTACTACGTGCTCGACTGCGTCGACGGCGAGGTCGCGCGCTGGCAAAAGGTCGTCAACGTCGAGTGGGGCTACTACGACTACCTGTTCCACATGCTGATCAAGCCGCTCGCCTTTTTCGGCGTCGGCGTCGGCCTGTGGATCGAGTTGGACGCGGCTTGGCCGCTGTGCGCCGCGTTCTGCGCCGCCACGGCCACGCTCTGGCGCAAGATCCTGATCGAAATCCCCGGGATCTTGTTCCTCAAGGACGTGCTGCGGCGTTCGCGCGACGGCGGAGCGGCGCCCAAGACACCGGCCGCGGCCCAGCCGCACCCGCCGAGCACCGCGGCGCCCGCTGCGACGCCCACCGCGGCGCCCTCCGCCGCGAACGCCTCCGCCACCGAGCCGTTCCAGTTGCACTTCGACCTCGTCACGCTGCGCGCGGCGCTGACGAACTTCGACGTGGGGTTGGTGGCGCTTTCGGTCGCGACCTCGATCGATCTGGCGCGCGACCCGTGGAACCTGCCGCTGCTCGGCGAGACCAGCGCACGCGGCCTGTGGCTCACGTACTACGGCGTGGTGCTGCCGCTGGATTTCCTCGACTACCTCGTGACCTACCTGCGCAGGCGCCACTTCTCGACGGAGATGGCGCGCCTGCTCGGGTTGGCGCACAACTTCAGCGCCGAAGATCTCGACCGGCGCGAGCGCTGAACGCGCGCACGCGGACTCAGCGCGCCGCGTTCGGGTTGGTCACGTAGAACGGCCCCATCGCCAGCGCGTCGATGCGCCCGTCGAGGAAGGCGCGCACGGCGTCGCGCGGCGAGCACACGATCGGCTCTTCGTGCATGTTGAAGCTCGTGTTGATGAGCGACGGACTACCCGAGAGCTTCTCGTGCTCCTTCAGGATGTCGTAGTAGCCCGGGTTGACCTCGCGCCGGATCAACTGCGGTCGAGCGGTGCCGTCGACGTGCACGGCGGCCGGACAGGTGCGCTTCATGAAGTCCGTGCAGTCGAAGGTCACTGTCATGAACTCGGCCGCGTGCGCGGCGCCGCCGACGCGCTCGTAGCACTTCGACGCAGCTTCCCACAACGTGACGGGCGCGAAGGGCATGAACTCGGTGCGGCCCAGGCGCTGGTTGAGCCACTGGTTCACCTTGGGCTCGCGGCCGTGGTAGAGGATCGAACGGTTGCCCAGCGCGCGCGGCCCGTACTCCATCCGGCCGTCGAAGCGCGCCACGACCACGCCTTCGTGCAACTTGCGCGCGACGAAGGCCGCGAATTCCGCCGGGCGTTCGGCGCGCAGCCCGGCCTCGTCGATCGCGGCCTTCATCTGCGCCTCGTCGAATCCGGGCCCGAGGTACACATGCTCGAGCGTCGCGCCAACCCTTCCGGGCCAGCTCAAGTGCATCGCGAGGCCTGTGCCGCAGCCGCCGTCGCCCATGTTGGGGTACACGAACAAGCCCTCCACGCCTTCGAGTTCGTGGATGCGCTGGTTCATCTTCACGTTGGCCGTCACGCCGCCGGAGAGCACGACGTGGCGCGCACCCGTGCGCTTCATCCACTCGCCCACGTAGCCGCAGGCGAGGCGCTCGAGCACGTGCTGGTACGCCGCAGCGACGTCCACAACCGGAAACTCGGCGGCGAGCCGGCGCGAGAGGTGCACGTTGAGGTTCTGGTAGATCGCGAACTCGCCGGGCTGCGAACGGTCGACGCGGCTGAGCAACACCTCGCTGAGCACGCGCGGATCGCCGTAGGCCGCCAGACCGACGATCTTCCCGGCGTGTCGGTCGGGCTTGAAGCCGAGCGAGCTCGTCACCATCTCGTAGAAGCTGCCGAGCGAGTGCGGAAAGCGCTGGCCGTGCAGTCGCTCGAGGCGGCCGCCTTCTCCGAGGCTCACCGATCCGGCGAGTCCAGTGCCGTAGCCGTCGAGGGTCACGACGAGCGCGCGCTCGAAACCGCTCGCGTAGTACGCGTTGGCCGCGTGCGAGAGGTGGTGCTCGCTGCGCTTGAGCTTGCCGCGCAGCCCGAGTCGTTCGAGGCCCGCGTCGAGTTCGCGCTCCCAATGCTGATGGTCGGCGATCGCGCGTGCGGCCCAGTCCTTGGCGATCCGGCGCGCCGCGAACCGCGATGCACGCGGGCCCGTGCCGGCGAGGCGGTAGAACTGCTCTTTCGCCGCGCCCTTGCGCATGCGGAAGTTCGGCTCGCTCAAGCCGTGGATCGGTTCGCGACGCTCGGGGACGCGCGCGAGCGCCTGCGCGAGCAACGGCTCGAGCGGCGGCGGCTCGAAGGCGTCTTCGAAGGCCGCGTCCTGCGTAAACGCGCGCTCGATCGCCGCGCGCTCGCCCTCCGCGTCGAGGAACGGGTACGCGACGGCGTCGACGTCCGCGGCGCGCACGCCGGCAAACTCGAGCGCGGCTTCGATCGCTCGCGCCGGAAAGCCGGCCTGCTGCTTGACGCGCGAAAAACGCTCCTCGCCGGCCGCGAACAGCGCGCGCCCGTCTACGACGAGCGAGGCGTGCGAGTCCTTGTCGAGCGGTGAAAGCCCCAGAACGATCACGGAGTCGCCACCACGCGGCGCTGACCGCTCAGGGCGCTGAACAACTCACTTGCGGTCATGCTCACTGCGTTCAACTCGCCGAACAGATGTTCATACAGCGCCTGGGTCTGCGCGAGCAAGTCGCGGTGCTGGCTCGCGGTGCGGACGTACGGCGTGCCGCCGACGTGGAACGACGGACTGTGGAGGCTGAACACGAGCACACGTTCGCCGCGCGCGCGCAACGCCGCCACGAGCCGGATCAGGTCGGCGCAGCTGTGGCCTTCCGTCGACAGTCGCATGCGTTCGACCCAACCTGTGCGCGCGAACAGACCCGGAAGCCGCAGCGCGGCGCCCAAACCGGAACTCGCGAACGAGTACATGCCCGGAGCGCCGGCGCCCGCACGACCGACGAACGCGCCAGAGACGGGCGCGGACAGCAGCCGGCGCTCGCGGTCGAGCCAGCAAGGCTGCGTCGGAGTGTGCAGATAGTTGGGGCCGCCCTGCTCCGAGTAGTCGAAGGGCGGCGCCGCGCTGAAGTCGACTTCGTAGCCCAGGCTGAGCAAGGTGCGCGCGGTGTGCGGCCCGAATCCGTAGCGGCCGGCTTGGTAGCAGCGCGGCCGCACGCCGAGATTGGCGCTCAGGGTCTCCGTCAAGCGCTCGAGCTTCGCGCGCTCGAGCGCGGGGTCCAAGTTGCCCGGAAAGCTCAGCCGCACGGACAGCGCTTCATCGAAGGGCGGCGACACCCACGGGTGCAGGTGTGCGCCGATCTCACAGCGCCCGTCGTGCGCGAAGTCGCGCAGCTCGCGCCAGCCGGCCTCCTGGCTCGCCACGGGATAGTCCACGACATACGTCGGCCGCACGCCGCAGCGCTCGAAGAGGTCCTGCCCGATCCCGATCGAGCGCATCGCCTCGACGGAGGTCGCCTCGCGCCGGAACGGCGCCGTCCAATCGAACTCCTCCTCGGTGCTGACGACCGTCACCACGCACAGAGGCAGTTCGCCCGCGCCTGCGGGCGTCCGCTCCGCCAACGCGTGTGGGGAGCGATCGAGCGTGCGAGGCGCTGACATTCCACTGGTGTTTATCCGCCCTTGACGCGCCCCGCAAGGAGCGCCGCGCGCGGACCCATGCCGGAACGGGGTGCTAAACTCGTGGTTTGAGCGCCTCGCCCGGTCCCCGCATCTCCCCAGTTCCGCACCACGCCATGCCGTCGTCCCGCACGCTCTCCGCATCCGCCGGCGCCTTCGCTCTGCTCCTCGCGTCGCCCTCCGCACTGGCCGGCGGCGACAACTTCGCGCCTGCTGGACCGACGTTCCTCGTCAGCGCCTCCACCGGCTTCAACCAGTACTGGTCGCGCGTGGACATCAGCCCCGACGGCGCGCGCCTGGGGTTCTCGTTCAACACCGCGCAGGACCCCCGTGCGCGCCAGTTCACGCTCGGCGGCGTGCCCCTGACCGGAGATGTGTTCTGCAACCCGAACACCTCGACCTACATCCAGGACGAAGCGGAGACGTGCTTCGCGACCGACGGGCGACAGCTGATCGCGTGGTCCGATCGCAACGGCTACGACGGCGAGCAGATGGGCATCTTCGGGCGGATCCTCGACGTGAACGGCGCGCCGATCGGCGCGGAGATCCAGATCAACGAGTTGGGCGCCGCTTCCCAGTGGCGTCCGCTCATCGCGCGGCGGCCGGCGGGCGGCTGGGTCGTCGCCTGGTCGGGCGACTGGGACGGCGACGCGCTGTTCCGTGTCGTCAACACGGATGGGACCTTTGCGACGCCGGACGTCCGCATCAACACGTTCGACAACGGCGCTCAAGTCGACACCGCGCCGGCCATCGCGCCCGACGGGCGCATGCTGATGGTGTTCGTCGACTACTCGGGCGCGCAGGGCGTCGGGACAGGCACGAACCTGTGGGCGCGGCTGTACGCGCCGGACGCCACGCCGCTGCAGGCAGCACCGTGGCCGTTGCTCACCGGCGCCGCTGCGGCGGGCGATCAGCGCGAACCGCGCGTCGCCGCGGACGGACTGGGCCGCTACTTCGTGGTGTGGGAAGACGCGGCGCGCGAGGGCCAGAGCTGGGGCATCTACGCGCTCGTCTACGACCGCGATGGTGTGTTGCTCACGCCCGCGCCGCTCCACGTCAACACGACCACTCCCGGCGCACAGCGCAATCCGCGCGTCGCCGCGGATTCGATCGGCAACTTCGTGGTGGTTTGGGAGGACTGGTCGAGCGGCACGAGCGACGTGCGCGCGCAACGTTACGCGCCGGACCTGCAACCCCTGGGCGCCGAGTTCGTGGTGAACACGGACCTGGTCGGCGACCAACGCCGGCCGAGCGTCGCCGCGCACGCCACCTCGGGCCACGTGGTCTTCACCTACGAAGGTCCGGGAATCTCGACGGACGTGTTCGCGCGGCTGTACAGCACCTACGCCGCGCCGCAGACGTACTGCACGGCGAAGATCAACGGCCTGGGCTGCACGCCGAGCATCGCCTGGAGCGGCTCGCCGAGCTTGAGCGGCGCCGACGACTTCCGCATCGGCGCGAGCCAGGTGCTGAACAACCGCAACGGACTGCTGTTCGTCGGCCGCACGCCGCTCGCCGCACCGTTCTACGGCGGGACGCTGTGCGTGGCCCCGCCGGTCTCGCGCGCACCGGTGCAGAACGCGGGCGGCAACGCCGGAGTCGACGATTGCAGCGGAGTGTTTGACACGCTGCTCTCGCACGCTTGGCTCGCCGCCAAGGGGTTCGCCGCAGGCGACGACGCCGTCGCGCAGTACTGGTCGCGCGACCCGTTCTCGCCGCAGGCGATCGGCCTGACGAACGCACTTTCGTTCGAAGTCACGCCCTGAGTTCGCGGCCTCGCCAGCGCGGGCCAAGGCGCGCCCAGCTGGGGCCACGGAGCGCTTCGGCGCGCCTTCCGGAAGGGAATTCGCAAGCCTAGATGAAGCTTGCCGGGAAGTGCACTTGAGAGGCGCCAGCCGCGCCGCGAGTCCGGTAATCTGGGTATTCGTTTCGCCGCGGTGTCGAACGTCACCGAACTGGCCCCCGCGTCCGCCTCCCCCAGACGGATCCAGCCTGCGGATCCCCCATCTCGCTCTGCACCATGCGCGAGTTCCTGCTGCTCTTCTTGGCCGTCGTCTTCGCGCCGCTCGCGGGCGCTCAATCGTTGCGCGCCCAACTGGTCGGCGCAGGATTCAGCCAGCCCACCTTCGCCACGGCCCCCGCCGGAGACCCACTGCGGCTGTTCGTGCTCGAGCAGGGCGGCAAGATCCGCATCCTGCGCAACGGCCAGATCGTGCCGACGCCGTTCCTCGACCTGGGCGTGGGCGGACTGAACAAGCTCGCGTCGGGCGGTGAGCGCGGGCTCTTGGGGCTGGCGTTCCACCCCAACTACGCGAGCAACGGCTACTTCTTCGTCAACTACACCGCCGCCGGCTCCGGCGCGACGATCGTCGAGCGCTACCGCGTCAGCGCCAATCCCGACGTCGCGCTGACGACCTCTGGCACGGTGTTCCTGACCGTCCCTCAGCCGCAGAACAACCACAACGGCGGGATGATCCAGTTCGGCCCCGACGGCAAGCTCTACATCGGCATGGGCGACGGCGGCGGATTCGCCGACACCGGAACGGGTCATGCGCCGGTGGGCAACGGACAGGCGCTGAGCACGCTGCACGGAAAGATGCTGCGCCTGGATGTGAACCTGCCTGCGCCGCACATCCCGCCGGACAACCCGTACTTCGGCGCGACGAACGCCCTCGGCGAGATCTGGCACCTGGGCCTGCGCAATCCGTGGCGCTTCAGCTTCGACTCCGCGAACGGAGACCTGTACATCGGCGACGTGGGCGAGTCGGCGCGTGAGGAGATCCACTACGTCCCAGCGGGTGCGGCGAACCGCAACTTCGGCTGGCGCTGCATGGAGGGCCTGACCTGCACCGGCTACACCGGTTGCGGCTGCAACTCCCCGACGCTCACCCTGCCGGTGCACGAGTACTCGCACAACTCGGGCTGCGCGGTGATCGGCGGCTACGTCTATCGCGGCGCGGCGCTGTGCGCGCTGCAGGGCTCGTACCTGTTCGCCGACTACTGCTCGTCGCGCGTGTGGAGCTGCCGCATCGTCAACGGGCAACTCACGCAGCTGCAGGACCGCACGCTCGAACTCGAGCCCCCCGGCGGCTCGGTGAGCATCTCCACGATTCCTTCGCTCGCACGCGACGGGCTGGGCGAGCTGTACGTGGTCGACGCCGACGGCGAGATCTACAAGATCGTGAACGCGCAGAGCCAGCCCGACTGCGACGCGGACGGGATCTCCGACGCCTGTGAGCTCGCCGGCGGCGCGCCCGACTGCGACGCCAACGGCGTGCCCGACACGTGCCAGGTCGCGAACGGCTCGCAGACGGACTGCGACAACGACGGCGTGATGGACAGCTGCGAAATCGCCGGCGCGCCGACGCTGGACTGGAACAACAACGGCGCGCTCGACTCGTGCGAATGCCCCGGCGGCGCTCCGCCGGTCGCGTACTGCACCGCCAAGGTGAACTCGCTCGGCTGCGTGCCGTTCATCCAGACCACGGGCTACCTCAGCGCGAGCACGGAAGTGTTCTTCTGGATCGGCGCCAAGAAGGTCATCAGCCAACGCACGGGAATGCTCATCTACGGCTACTCCCCGAACATCGTCCCGTTCCAGGGCGGGTTCTGGTGTCTGGGGACCCCGACGCAGCGCATGCCGCCGCGCAACTCCGGCGGGTCGCAGACCGCCACCAATTGCACGGGCCAGCTTCCGTACGAGTTCAACACGTACCTCGCCAGCGGGGTCGATCCCGCGCTGCTGCAGGTCGGCCAGGAAGTGGTGTTCCAGTTCTGGGTGCGCGATCCGGGCGCGAGCTTCGGCTCGAGCCTGACCAACGCGGTGCGCGCGGCCGTGTGCCAGTGACCCGAACGCTCGCGCACGCGGAGTGGATCGAGCGCGCGGAGCACGCTCCGGCGCTCGAGTCGCTGGCGCCGCTGCCTCCGACGCGGCGCGCGCTGCTCGCCGACCCCAGCGAATTCGACGTCGCGTACGCGATCAATCCGCACATGCGCGTGGCGGACGGCTCGCTCAAGCGCGTCGATCGCGAGCGCGCTCGGGAGCAGTGGCTCGCGCTGGCCAGCGCGCTGCGCGAGTGCGGACTGCACACGCACGTCGTTCCTGCGCTGCCCGGTTGTCCCGACCTCGTGTTCTGCGCCAACCAGGCGTTGCCCGTCCCGCCCGAAGCGAGCGCGCTCGGGCGTTCGCTGGCGCTGGCCTCGAACATGCGCTGGCCGCAGCGGCGGCGCGAAGTGCCGCAGGTGCTCGCGACGTTGCGCGAGTTGGGCTACGCGCCGCGACGCCTGGCGACCCTCGCCCCGCTCGAAGGCATGGGCGACGGCCTGTGGCACCCGGGCCGCGCACTGGTGTGGGCCGGTGTCGGGCCGCGTTCCTCGCCGCGCGCGTGGAGCGCGGTGGCGCCCTGGCTGCGCGCGCCGCTCGTGGCGCTCGAGTTGATCGACCCGGACTTCTACCACCTCGACACCGCGCTCGCGTTGCTCGATGAACGCACCTGCCTGTGGTTGCCGGACGCGCTCTCGCGCTCGTCGCGTCGGCTCGTCGAAGCGCTGATCCCGCGCCGCATCGAGGCCGACCCGGGCGAAGCGCGCGAACGGCTCGCGTGCAACGCGTGCTGCCCCGATGGCCGCACCGTCCTGATCCAGCGCGGTTGCGCCGTGACGAACGGGCGCCTGCGCGCGGCCGGCTACGAGGTGCGCGAACTCGACACGGACGAGTTCCTCAAGTCGGGCGGCAGCGTGTTCTGCATGAAGCTGCTCGTGTGGTGAGCGGCGGCGTCGCGCGTCACGCCGCGCGACTCGGCCCAGCGCAGCCCCGCTCAGCCGGGCTCAGCTCTGGTAGCGCAAGCGCACGTTCTCGCGCCCCATCTCCTGCAGGCGCTCGAGCTCCTTCTTGAGCCCCATGTGGTGCGCCTTGGAGACCACGCTCTTCACCGAGCGCTGCAGACGCTGCGCAATGTCGAGGTTGGAGGTGCGCGGATAGAGCTCGCGCAGCAGATCGAGCTCAGCGTGGCTCCAGCGCGGCATGCGTGTGGCGCCTTCGCCGGCGACGCGCTTGATGAAGGCCTTGTCCTTGGCGAGGCACAGCTTGCGCGCTTGGCGTTCGACCGCTTCGAGGCTGCGGCCGAAGATCACCGCCAGATCCGAATCCGAGCGCGTGCCGTACAAGCGCCGCAGTTCCGCATTCTCCTCGCGCGTCCAGCGCGCATTGTGCTGCACGCGCGCGAGCTCGACGATCTGCTCCTGCACCTCCGCCAGGTCGCGGCCGAGGATGCGCGCGATGGTCTCGGGCGCAGAAGCGCCGAGGTAGCGCTTGAGCTGCTGGATGTCGTCGGCGGTCCACGGCCCCTGCTTGGTCGCGGCGCGGAACAACTCGTCGGCCATCTTGCGCACCGACTGCGGCGTGCGGCCGAGGTCGCGCGCGATCGCTTCGTCCGGGCGCAACCCGTACATGTCGCGCAAGCGGTCCAACTCCGCCCGCGTCCAGCGCCCTTTGCGCCGACCAGGCTCAGTCTCCTCGCTCCAGTGGAACCGATGCACCCGTCGTCCTCCTTGCCGTGCGTCCGCGCGGCTCGACCGGGCTGACTATAGCGCGCTGCTCGCGAGGCGAAAGCAGTTCGATCCGCGGCGGCCTCGAGTCACGCGAGCGATTCCCGAATCGAAGAAAGCACGCGTTTCACGCCTTCAACGGAACTCTGCGCGAGCGCGTCGACGGCGAGCTGTCGCATGTCGGCAAGTTTGGTGCGGCGCAGCGCGGACTTGATCTCCGGCAGGAAGTACGGCGCAACGCTGACCGAGTCGAAGCCCATGCCAAAAAGCAGCAGCGCGGTCGCCGGATCGTCGGCCATGTCGCCGCACACCGAGCACGGCTTGCGCGCCGCGTTGGCGACCTGCGCGATGTTCGCCAGCGCGCGGACCACCGCCGGATGCAGCGGCTCGTAGAGCTTGGCCACCCACGGGTTGTCGCGGTCGACGGCCAGGATGTACTGCACGAGGTCGTTGGTGCCGACACTGAGAAAATCAACGTGCGGCGCGATGCGATCGAGCGCGAACAGCACCGAGGGGACCTCGACCATGATGCCCACGGGCGTGTCGCGCTCGACTTCGAAACCCTGGTCGATCAAGCCGTCGCGCACGCCGCCGAAGATCTCGTGCACGGCCTCGATTTCCTCGAGTCCGCCCACCATCGGCAGCAGCAAGCGCAACTCGTTTCCGAAACCCGCGCGCAGCGCGGCGCGCAGTTGGACGCGCAGCAGGTCCTGCCACTGGAGCGACACGCGGATCCCGCGCCAACCCAGGGCCGGGTTGACCTCGTGCGGCGTCTGGAAGTAGCTCAGCCGTTTGTCGCCGCCGATGTCGAGCGTGCGCAGCGTGAGCGGCTTGGGCGCCATGCGCTCGAGCACGCGCCGGTACATGCGGAACTGCTCGTCCTCGGAGGGAAACTGCGGCCGCTCCATGTACAGGAACTCGGTGCGCAGGAGCCCGACGCCGTCGCTCTGGAGCACATCGAAGATGTCGAAGTCGTGCACGCTCTCGATGTTGACCAGCACGCCCTTGCGCACGCCGTCGGCGGTCTGGGCCGGCAGGTCGGCCTGTTCGGAGAGCGACGCCCGCCGCGCCTCGAGGCGCGAACGGCGCTGGTGGAACTCGACCACCTGATCGGCGTCGGGCCGCAGCTCGACCACGCCGCGGCCGCCGTCGACGGAGATCACCATGCCCTGCTCGAGCCGCGTCAGCAGTCCGGGAAGTCCGACCACACACGGGATCCCGAACGCGCGGGCGAGCACGGCGGCGTGCGAGAAACGGCCGCCGACCTCGGCGACCACGCCGAGCAGCCGACCGCGTTCCACCGCGGTGACCACCTGCGGCGTGAGCACCGCCGCCGCGAGCACGACCTTTTCCTGCGAGCCCTGCGGGAAGGCCTGCGCGACGTTGAGCAGCGCCTGCAGCACCTCTCGCCAGGGATCAGCGAGGTCGGCCGAGTAGCTGCGAACGCTGTTGCCCTCCAGGCCGCGCAGCGTCTGCTCGAGCCGGCCGATGAGCTGGTGCACCGCGGTTTCCGCGTTGACGCGCTCGCCGCGGATCGTGTCCTCGACCTCCTTGGTCGCGCCCGCGTCCGCGAGGATCATGCGGTGCACGGCGAAGATCTGCGCGTCGCGCTCGGAGCTCTCGCGCGCCACCAGATGTTGGCGCCGCAGCAATTCCTCGCTCGCCACCGCCACGGCCCGCCGCAAGCGCTCGATTTCGCCGCCGACGTCGACCTCGGCCACGGACCAGGTCGGCACCGCGTCGGGCGCCGCGCGCACGACGTGAACCGGGCCGATGGCGAGCCCCGGGGAGACCGAAGTGCCGTGGATCGTGCGGGCGCGCGCCATGGAGCGACGAGGGAGTTGGGGTGATTGGGGTCAGCGGAGCCCACGCCCCGCTTCGACACGGCGGCCGCACTCTAGAGCAGCCCATCCGCGGGTGGAAACGCTTTCGAGCGCGGCGGCGGCCGCGGCGCGGAACGAAGCGCGGCGCTTCAGGTCGCGGGCCCACGCCTCCGATCTCGCTCGTCGCGGGTCCCCGCCGACATCCGGCGCCCCTGCTCCCGAGCGCCCATGGCCAAGCTCCAGCGACCCAACACCGTGAATCAGGCCCCGCAGATCGAAGCCGAGCTCGAGCTCGAAACGCCGAGTGATCCGTCCGTCCCGCAGCGCGCGGCGCCTCGTGCGCCGGGCGGCGCCGATGCGACGCTGGCGATGCTCGCCGGCCTGGGGCTGCTCAGCGGCGGCGTCGCGCTCGCCGTGCTGCCGAGCCTGTCGTGGACCGCGAACAAGATCGCGACGCGCTTGGACGCCGTGGGCCTGGAGGCCGGAGTGGCGATCGTCGGCGGTTTGCTGCTGATGGGACTGGGGCTCATCCGCCGCGGCCAACATTCGGCCCGCGCCCAGATGCAGGACGACACGACGTTGCTCTTCGAGCAGATCGCAGCGGACCTGCTCGACATCCGCGGAGCGCTGGACGCGACGCTCGCGCGCCAGGACGCGAACGAGCAGCGCCTGAACGAACTCAAGGGTGAACTCGAACAAGCCAAGCTCGCGCTGACGAGCGAGATCGAAGCGCACGCCCCGCGCGAGAACAGCGACGCCTTGTTCCAGCTCGCGTCCGGGCTGGACAAGCTGGGGTTGCGCTTCGAACAGCGCATGCGGCTGCACCACACGTCGCTGCAGGAGAGCGTCGACGAACTCGCGGCGACGGTTGAACACTCACGGCGCGCGTTGGAGGAGCAGATGCGCACGCTGGGGAGCGTCGAACTCGGCGCGGCGACGCCGCTCGAAGTCGCGGACGCGCCGCAGTTCCGCGCGGAGGAGCTCCACGCCGCCGACCTCGAGCCGCGTGAGGGCTCGCTCGGCCTGCTGGACCAGTTCGAGGACGTCGCGCCCGCGTTGCCCAGCGAGCCGCCGCCGGCGCCGGTCGACGAGGTCGAGAGCTACGCCGTAGCGAGCAGCTTCGAGGCCACCGCGAGCCAAACCCACGAACAACTGGACGCTGCGGCGCGCGCGCCGCGCCCGGGCGGAACGTGGGACGAAGAACTGATGGTCGAAGCGGGGCCCGACGAAGGCACGAAGGCCAAGCTCATGCAGCTCGAGTCGCTGCTCAGCGACGAACGCCTGCGCTCGGCGCTCGACGCCATGCGGCGCGGCTGAGCGACGAACACCGGGCGGATCGGTGAAAAGACGGGCGGCGCACCCTCGTGGTGCGCCGCCCGTCGCTGTTCACTCCGCAGTCGTCTCGCCCGGCTTGAAGAACTTGGCGAAGGGGTTGTTGCCGACCTTCTTCTGCAGGGCGCGCAAGTCCTCGGGGGAGAGCCGTTCTTCGCCCTCGCCGCGCGGGCCGCGGGCGCCGCCGCGGGGACCGCCGCCGAAGGCGCCGCCGCCTCCGCCGAAGCCGCCCCCACCGCCGCCTCCCCCGCCACCGCCGCCGCGGCCACCACCACCGCCGCCGCCCCCGCGGCCGAAGCGGCCGCCCTTCTTGCCCGTCACCAGGCCGTCGCGACGCGAGGTCGCGGCGCGCACCGGGGCGCCCGGCTCCTGACGCTCTTCGAAGCGCGGACCACCGCGTCGCTCGCCGCGGTCTCCACGCTCGCGGGGACCGCCGCCTCGGCGTTCACCGCCGCGCTCGCCGCCCCGTTCGCCGCCGCCGCCTTCGCGACGCTCGAACGGACGCGGCGCGCGCTCGGGCTCGGGCACGTGCTTGAGCGACAGACCGACCCGCTGGCTCGAGCCGTCGAGAACGCGCAGGCGCACGCATTGGCCGATGCTCACCAGCTCGCGCGCGTCGCGCACGTAGCGTTCGGAGATCTCGCTGACGTGGACCATGCCGTCGTGCTCGAGGCCGATGTCGACGAAGGCGCCGAAGCTCGCGACGTTCGCGATCACGCCTTCGATCACCCGGTCGCGCGTCAACGTCACACGGTCGGTGTCATGCGACAGGAAGCGCGGGATGTGCATCGGCGGGCGCGGATCGCGGCCGGGGTGCCACAGCTCGCGCATCAGATCGCGCCAGAGGAACTCTTCGATCTGGTAGTCCTGGCGGCGCAGCCCCTTGGTCACGCCCGGACGGCCGAGGCTCTCCACGCCACCGGAGTTCTCGAGCACACGCCGCGCAGCGTCGTACTGCTCGGGGTGCAAGCTGGTGCGGTCGAGCGGCTCGTGCGGACCTTGCACGCGCAGGAAGGCCGCGGCGTTGGTCCACTGAACCTCGTCGAGCAGGCCTTCGGCGCGCAGCTCCTCGCGGCTCTCGAAAGGCCGTTCGGTGCGGCGTGCGATCAACTTCTGGGCGATGTCGCGGTTGAGGCCCGGGATGTGAGTCAGCACCGCCAGCGGTGCGCGATTGAGATCGCAGCCGATGGCGGCGACGCACGACTCGATCGTCTCGTCGAGCGCACGGCGCAGGTTGGCCTTGCTGACCAGTCCCTGCTCGGCGCCGAGGCTGAGGTTCTTCGCGTCGATCTTGAGGATCTCGGCGGCGGGATCCTGCAGTCGTCGACCGAGCGACACCGCGGCGCGCTGCGGCACCGACAGCTCGCCCAGTTCGGCGCGCGCGACGTCCGAGTTGGTGTAGCTCGACACCCCCGAGTCGTTCACGAGCATCACCGGAGCGCGACCGCCCGCCGCACGCACCGCGGCGCGCAACTTCGACAGACCCGCGCGCGGCACCTTGGAGTGGCCGATCGCAATCGCGACCGGAGCGCGCTCCGCCGACTGCGCGAACGCGGCGTTGAGTTCCGCGCCCAGCGCGGCGTCGTCCTTGCCCGCCGTTTCGATCTTCACCGGCGCGAACACCGGCGCGCCATTCTCGTCGAGCAGCGCGAGCGTCCAGTCGCCCTTGGCGCTGATGTCGATCGCGCCGACGCACTTGCGGCCCAGCGGCGAAGTGAACATCACCTCGCGCAGGTGCTGCGACAGGAAGCGCAGCGCTTCGTCGTCCGCGCGCTCCTTGAGCTCGAGGCGCACGTCGGCCTCGATCAGCGGCAGGAGGCGGTGCTCGAGCGTGCGCAGGGCGACAGCGTCGAGCAGGCTGCGGAACTCCGGCTTGGTGTGGCGTCCGAGCGCCTGACGCACCTTGGCGAGCGCGAGCCGGCGATCGAGGGTGATCGCGGTGGTGACCGCGCGCTCCTTCTGCGCTTGGCGGATCGCGATCAGTCGATGGCCCTGCAACTGGCGCAGCGGCTGGCGGATGCGCGTGAGCGGCTTGTGCCGGCCCAGGCGCGACTCCTCGATCGTCGCGCGCACGCTGAGCACGCCGTGCTTGCGCAGCAGCATGCGGATCACGCCGCGCAGCTTCGCGCTGCGGCCCAGACGATCGGAGAGGATGCGCATCGCACCTTCGAGCGCCTCCTTCTCCGAGTGCAGCCCGCGATCGGGATTCACGTAGGTCGCGCACACGCGCGCGAGCTCCGGCGTGACCTCGACGGGCCCGTGCAGCAGAGCGTGCTCCTCGCTGCTGAGGCCGCCGAGTTCGACCTTGGCGCTGACAGGCTCCGCGGTCGACTCCGAAGTCGCTTCACCAGCGGCCTCGCCCTCGCCCTCCGACCCAGCGCCGGACTGCGCTTGTTCCGCGGCCTGCGCGTGAGCTTCGGCCTCCGCCGCATCCTGCGCCGACTCGAGGTCGCCCTCCGACGGCGTCACCTGCGCGGCAGATTCCGACGGCGCGCCGCCGACGGCGCCCTCCGTCACAGCGGGCTCAGTCACAGCGGGTTCCGTGACACCGGGCTCCGAAGCGCTGGCCACGTGGGCCGCGCTGCCCTCGGCGGCCAGCGACGCGCCGGCCTCGCCTTCGTGATCCGCGTCGTGCTCGGCGTCCTGTTCGGATTCCGGCGCACGCTCGGCGCGTTGCTCTTTCGGAAGCGGCGCGACGAGTTCATCGGCAAGGCGTCCCAGACCGCGGTCGAGGGCGAGCTGCACTTCGGGCTCGGGCCGACGGTGCGGCAGGAACAGGTCCTCGAGCTCGAACCGATCCATCGAGCGACGGATGCGCTCGAGCATCTGCTCGTCGGGCTTCACCGGCGCGTTGTCGCTCTCGAGCGCGCGCAGGATCGTGCCGCGGCGACGGTCGAGCTCGGTCAGCTCCTCGCGGCGCTGCAGCAAGCGCCGAATGGCGTATTCCGGCAAGCCGCCGGTGCGTTCGCGCCGGACGCGCGCAATGAACGGCGCCCGCAGGCCAGCGTCCAGCATCTCCAAGGTGCTGCGAACTTGCTCGGGGCTGATCGAGAACTCGTACCCGAGGTGCTCGACGATCTGGATGGACGTCACGAGACGACTCCGCGTGGTGTGTATGGCTCCGCGGGGGAGCGTTGGACGACGACGGGCCACAGGGACGCCCGGCGCCGAAAGAGGCGCAACATTCTAGCGGCGCGATGCGTGCGCCGCGCGGGGCGGATCCGCCGCCGCGACGCTGGACGGGTGCGCGCGGCGCCGAACTTCGGAGGGAATCCGTCGCTTCAGATGCCCACGATGGCCGCGAGCGCCTTGCCAAAGCGCATTCCCGCGGCCTCGTCGAGCCCGGTCACGAGTTGACCGTCGACTTCGACTTGGCGCGTCGAGAATTTTCCGCCGGCCTTTTCGACCAGCGCGCGCAGTTGACCGTCGCCGGTGACGCGCTTGCCCTTGACCACGCCGGCGCGCGCCAGAATCTCGACCGAACGCCCCCAGGCGGCGAGCAGCTTGCGCGACTGAGCGGCCTCGCGCGCGAGCCGCAGCGCGTCGGGATTGTCGGCAAGTTTCGCAGCGCCTTCACCGCCGACGAAAATCACGCCGGAGTAGGCTTCGAGCGACACGCCTTCGAGCGCTTCGTCCACCATGAACTCATCCTGGTGACGGCCCTTGATCAGTTCGCCTGCGTTGGTCGAGACCGAGCGTGTTCCGACGTGGACGTTGTAGAGGCTCGAGCGAGCGTAGCGCAGGCATTCCTCGCCGTACTCCGACGGCGGAACGACCAACAGGACGACGCTCTTGTACTTCTGGACCACCAGTCCGTCGGCGTCGAGTTCGGCGCCGGACGCGGCCTCGTTCTTCTTGGACATCGCAGCAGCTCGAGTGGAAGGAACCGGTTCTGACTAGGCCGGCAATTCGAACAACGACACGCGGGTCTCTTCGGCGAGCAGGCCGGCGCCTTGCGCCACGGTCCAGCCCACGCGCTCGTCGAGACCGGGAACCGCCCAGTCGCCGAGCAAGCGCCCGGTGAGCGCATCTCGCACCTCGAGCAACGCGCCGCGCACGAGGTAGAGCTTGCCGCTGTCGGCGCAGGTCGCGACCTCGCCCACTTCGTCGGGATCCGACAGGCGCAGCTTCTCGAACCACAGCGGCGCGATTTCATCGCTCGCCGAGGGATCGAACACGACGAGCGCGGGGCCGCGGCCGAGGGCGTCGCCGTGCGTGGTCTGCGAAAGGTAGGCGAGCAGCGTCTCGCGCGGGAGCGCCGCCTCGAGGTCGTCGAGCAGCACCGTCACGCCGCGCTCGTCGGCGGTGGCGTCGTGGATCGCGCTCTGGCGCGGCATCACGATCGAACCTTGGAACGTGCCCTTCTTGGCCGAGAGCACCAGTACGCCGCGCTTCTTGGTGGCGATCACGCTGTACACGACGAACAGTCGGTCGCCGCAGCGCGTGAGGTGGTGGTAGCGCTCGCCGTCGCGCCCGTAGTTCCACATCTCGCGCAGGGTCTCGCTGTCGTAGGCGGTGATGCGCTTGATGCCGAGCGCGATGCACACGTCCGGCGCGACGATCGAGGCGTCGAAGGTCGGCGCCTTGCCCGCGGCCAGCAATTCGCCGCTGTCGAGCGCCATGCGCACGATGCGGTGCCCCTGCGTGGACGGACCGAGCACCACCGCGTCGTTCTTGCGTCCGAAGCCAGCGCCGAAGCCGCGGCCGTAGCCGACTTCACACGGCGAGGTCCACAGCACTTCGCCGCTGCTGCGGTCGAGCGCGGCAAGCTTGCCCGGAATCGCCGCGTCGATCCAGCGGTCGCCGGCGGGCGGATCGTAGAGGTGCACGAGCACCGGACCGGCGGCGCCCATGGCGATTCCGTCGACCTCGCTCTCGAACTCGCGCGACCAGCGTCTGCGGGCGGTCTTCGTCATGGCGCGATGATACGAAGCGGGCGCGCGCGAGTCTCGTTCCGCTCAGCGCGCGCCGCGTGGAACGCGCAGGACACGCAGTGCGCCGCGCGCACGCAGCGCATTCACCGAAAACACGAACGGCGCGCGACCACAAGGTCGCGCGCCGTTCGAGAGTGGATGGACTCGGATCCGGTGCGCCGACGGAGCTGGGGAACTCACTCGGCGACGCTCGCGGCAGCGGTTGGCCCGCAGCCGCGCGCCCGAAAACTACTTCTCCTCGCCCTTGAGAATCTTCTCGGCGATGTTGCGCGGCACGTCGCGGTACTCGTGCAGTTCCATCGAGTACGAACCGCGACCCTGGGTCGCGCCGCGCAGAGCGGAGCTGTACGCGAACATCTCGGCGATCGGCACCGTGCCGCGCACGACGCGCAGGTTGCCCTGCGACTCGACCTCGGTGATCTCACCGCGTCGCGAGTTGAGGTCGCCGACCACGGCGCCGATGAACTCGTCGGGCACGCGCACTTCGATCTTCATGATCGGCTCGAGCAGCGTGACGTTGTTCTCGGCCGCTTGGCGGAAGGCCAGGATGCCCGCCGACTGGAACGCCATTTCGCTCGAGTCGACGTCGTGCGACTTGCCGTCGTACAACGTCGCGCGCACGTTGATGAAGGGATAGCCGTTGCGGCCGCCGCCGTTGAAGGCCTGCTCGAGGCCCTTTTCGGCCGCCGGGATGTACTCGCGCGGCACCGAACCGCCGACGATGCCGTCGACGAATTCGAAGCCGTTGTTCTCGCACTGCACCGGCTCGAACTTGACGCTGATCACGGCGTACTGACCGCGACCGCCCGACTGGCGGATGTAGCGCGCTTCGGTGTCGACCGCCTTCGAGAGGCGCTGCTTGTAAGCGACCTTCGGCTTGCCGGTGACGACTTCGCAGCGGTAGTCGTTGGTGATGCGGTTGGTGAGCACTTCGAGGTGCAACTCACCCATTCCGGAGATCACGAGTTCGCCCGTGGCTTCGTTGGTGATCGCCTTGAAGGTCGGGTCTTCGCGCATCAGCTTGCCGATCACTTCGCCGAGCTTGTCGCGGTCGGCCGACTTCTTCGGCTCGAGCGACATCGAGATCACCGCCTCGGGGAACTGGATCTTGTTGAGCTGGATCGGCTTGTCCTCGTCGCACAGCGTGTCGCCGGTGACGGTCAGCTTGAGGCCGACCACGGCCGCGATGTCGCCGGCGCGGATCTCGTCGATCGGCTCGCGCTTGTTGGCGTGCATGCGCACGATGCGGCCGGGACGCTCGGTCTTGGTCGTGCGCGGGTTGAGCAGCTTGTCGCCCTGCTTGAGCACGCCCGAGTAGACGCGGATGAACGTGAGGTCGCCGGTCGGCTCGGCGATCGTCTTGAACGCCATCGCAGCCAGCGGCTCGCTGTCGTCGGGGTGGCGGATGACCTTCTCGTCGCTGCGCGGGAGGGTGCCTTCGGTCGGCGGCACGTCGATCGGGCTGGGCAGGTACGCCAGAACGCCGTCGAGCATGAAGCGCACGCCCTTGTACTTGAGCGCGGAGCCGGTCAGCACCGGGAAGATGTGCATCGAGATCGTGCCGCGACGCAGCGCCTTCTCGACCAGATCCAACGGCGGTTCCTGGTCCTCGACGAACATGTCGAGCAACTTGTCGTCGAACTCGGCCGCGGCCTCGAGCATCTTGTGCCGCCACTCCTTGGCCTTGGGCAGCATGTCCTCGGGGATGTCGAGATCCTTGTAGGTCTTGTCCTGCGCGTCCTCTTCGAACTCGTAGTAGCGCATCTTCACCAGATCGATGACGCCCTTGAAGTCCTTCTCCTGACCGACCGGGATCTGCACCGGCACCGGACGCGCGCCCAGGCGGTCGATGATCGTCTGCACCGAGTAGTAGAAGTCGGCGCCGATACGGTCGAGCTTGTTGATGAAGCAAATGCGCGGGACCTTGTAGCGGTCCGCTTGGCGCCACACCGTCTCGGATTGCGCTTCGACGCCGTTCACGCCGTCGAACACGGTGACCGCGCCGTCGAGCACGCGCAGCGAACGCTCCACTTCCGCGGTGAAGTCGACGTGACCGGGCGTGTCGATCAGGTTGATCGTGACGCCCTTCCACTCGACCTGCGTGGCGGCCGATTGGATCGTGATGCCGCGCTTGCGCTCCTCTTCGAGGTAGTCCATCGTCGCCGCGCCTTCGTGGACTTCGCCCATCTTGTGGATCTTCTGGGCGAGGAACAGCACGCGCTCCGACACCGTGGTCTTGCCGGCGTCGATGTGCGCCATGATCCCGATGTTGCGGTAGTTGACCAGGCGCTTGGCCGAAGGGTTGGACTTGGCTTCGGTCACGGTGGAGGTGCTCATGGAGGCAGAGGCTTCGAAGAGGTCGGAACGCTGTTTCCGGATCGAGCCGAGGTGCGTCGGGCCAGGGCCCGCAGACACTCGGCGACGGAGCCCGGACAGCGCTGGAACGCGGCTGCGCCGGGATTTGCGAGCGGAATAGGGTAGCGGCGCCCCGTAGGGCGTCAAGCAAGCCGGGCCCGGGGCCTGTCAGTCGTGGGCGTGGCGCTCGTCTCGAGCGTGGCCGTGGTGGTCGTGATCGTGGCCGTGGTGGTCGTGATCGTGGTCGTGCCCGTGCGCGCCGTGCGGATGCGGGTGCGCGTGCCCCGCGGCCGCATCGCCGTCCGAACTCCAAAGCTGCGCGAGGAACTGGCGCGGACCGCTGCGCAGCAGCACCCACACGGTCAGCGCGAGCAGGATCCAGGCCGAGGCCTGGGCGAGCGCACCGTGCTCGTGCTCGTCCCCGCCCGCGGCCGGCGCAACGCTCGGCAGGGCCGCCAGGGCGGCGTTCACCGTCCAGCCGAGCAGGCAGGTGACGACGAGGGCCACGGCCACGAACAGCCAGGCGACGCGGCCGCTGTGGAGTCGGCGGAGCGCCCCGAAGGTGGTCAGGTTCGTCGCGGGGCCGGTCAAGAGGAACGCGATCACCGCCCCCGGCGCGAAGCCCTTGGCGAGCAGGAGCGCGGCGAACGGGGTCGCGGCCGTGGCGCAGATGTACGTAGGGACGCCGAGCAGGCTCAAGGCGACGACCTGCGCCCAGGGCGGCAGCGCGCTGGCCCATTCGGGCGCGATCCAGGGCTCGACCACCGCGGTCATCAGGAGTCCGAACAGGATCCAGGGCGCGAGGTGGGCCCAGGTCTCGAACAGGCCGTGGAGCAGCGCGGCGCCGGCGTGCTCCGGCCGACGCGCGTGCGCGGCGCTCTCGTGTTCGCGAACGGGCTCGCGCTCGGCCGCGGCGCCGACGATGAGCCCGACCGCGAGGGCCAGCAACAGCGCGCACAGCACCCGCGCCACGGTCGTGTGCGGTCCGAGCATGGGCCAGGAGACGAGCACGGCGACCAGGTCGATCTCGGGCGCGGCGATCAGCAGCGCTAGCCCGGCCGTGGCGCCGACGCCCTTGCGCAGCAGCGAGCGGTAGATCGGCAGGACGCCGCACGAGCACACCGGCATCGGCGCGCCGAGCGCCACGCCAGTGAGCGCACGGCGCAGCCGCGAGCCGCCGGACAACCAGCGCGCCACCGAGCCGGGCATGAACGCTTCGATCGAGGCGGCGCCGAGGAGCCCCAGCAGCAGCGGGAACGCCGTTTCGAGCACGAGTTCCGTCAGCCGCCCCGAGAGCTCGCTGCCGACGTGTTCGTGCCCGCTGTGGTCGATGTGGCTGTCGTGACCGGCGAGCAGGAGCGGCACGAACAACGCCACGGCCGCGAGCGTGCCCACGCCCGACCACACGTGGCGCACGCGCTCGTGCTCGTGGCTCGACTCAGCCTCCGGCGCGTGCTGGAGCACCAGGTGCAGCAGGCCGCCGGCCAGCAGCGCGGAGAGCGACGCGGTGAACACGCCGGGCTCGATCGGGATCATCAGCGGCCCGAACCAAGTCAGCGTGGCGACGCCGACCAACGCCACCACGGACCACGCGGCGCCGAAACGCCGGCGCGTCTGGCTCCACAGCAAGAGCCCGAGCGGGAGCCGGTGCCCGACCACGACGAGCAACGTGGCGATGCCGATGCGCTCGTCGGTCGCCACCGAGGCCAGGGCGGCGCTCTCGATCAGCTCGTGCGCGAGGAACAGCACGACCACGAGCACCCCGAGCGAAATGCGCATGTGGTCGCCGCTCGTGGCGATCAAGCGCTCCGAAACCACCGGCAGGAACAGCCCCAGCGCGAGCAAGGCCAGCGCCCAGCCGCCCAGGTGCGCGCCCGCCTCCGGTATCAGGTGCAGGAACGAGAGCACCACGATGCCGCCGACGGTTGCGCCGTCGATCAACGCGGGCACGACCGGCCAGCGACGCGCCACGCGGTCGAGCAAGGGCCCGACGACCAGCGCCAGCGTGGCCAGCGCGAGCAGGACGGTCTGGTTCAAGCGCGCGAAGTTACCACGCGGGCCGCACGCTCACGGCGCGGGGCGGATGCGATCGCCGGCGGGCGGATAACCCGGAAAGAAGCCGCGCCCGCTGGCTTCGGCGCGCTGCACCGCCGCGCCGTTCACCACCACGTCGTGCAGGTAGTACGGAATCGCCTGCCCCCAGATCGGATCGGGCGTGTCCTGCACGTGCAGCCCCAGGTGCGGTTCGGGAAGCATGCGCGAAGCCGCCGAGAAGCCGACGCGCGCCAGCCGCGCGCCGCGCGCGACCTCGTCGCCGACCTTGACCTCGAGCGACTCGCGCGCGAGCCCGGTGACGAACAGGAACTCGTCGGGCGCGATCTGCAAGACCACGTGGTTGCCCAGGTCATCGAGCGCGCCGCCGTCGTCGCCGAGCTCGCCCACCGCGCGCACCACCCGACCGTCGCAGGGCGCGAACACCGGCTGGCCGAACGCGAAGGCGCTGCGCGGGTCGGCGGGCTCGGCGCGTGTGACGCCGTCGCGCACCACGACGAACAGGCGCGCGAAGCGTCGATCCGGGCGGACCGCGAGCAGCGCGCTCGAATCGTCGGGGCCGCCCCAGGCCACCGTCCACTCGCCCTCGAAAGGTGCACCGATCTTCACGCGGCTGGGCCGGTACGAGCGGTGCGAGGGAAACGGCACGTGGTAGCTCGCGGTCGCGAACACGAACGCGAGCAGACAGAACGCGACGATGCGCTGCGGCGAGGCGAACGGTTTGCGCCGGTAGCTCCACACCGCGCCGACCACGCCGACGACGAGGGCGAGCGCGGCCAGCAGCGGCGGTCCGAACATGTATGCGCGGATCGGCATGAGTCCGGTTTGTTTCGCGCCCAGGAACATCGCCAGGCCGGCTTCGAGCGCAACCACCACCCAGGCCGCGAGCACCCAGGCCTCGGGCTTGAGCGGCAGCGACTGCGCGACGGCTTCACGCGCGCGCGCCGCGCCCTGCGCCGAAGCGGACGGCGGCGGCGCCGACTCGCCCGCGCGAGGCGCCGCAGATTTCGTGCGTTTACGAGCCATGTTCCGCCGGTCGGTTGCGGCCCAAACGTTCGTGCGCCGCGACGAAATCGCCCGCGCAGAACGAGGCCATCAAGGAGAGGTCGCCCGCGAGCACCGTGGCGCCGAGGATCTCGGCGAAGGTGTTGGCGTGGCCGGCGCCTGCGCAGCCGAGGATCGCGAGGCATTCGCGCGCGGTGCCCTTGCCGGAGCCGCCGCCGACGGTGCCGACGAGCAGGTTGGGCAAGCTCGCGCTGGCGTACAGATCGCCCTGCGGCGTGAGTTGGAAATCGAGTTGGCCGCTCGAGCACTCCGGCAGGTACGCGACGTCCTGCCCGCAGGCGACGAGGACCGCCGCGAGTCCGTTGGCCGATTGCACCAGCCAGTTGTGCGTGCCGAGCTGCGCGTAGCCGACCGCGTAGCTGGCCCAGATCGCGACGAGCTGCTCGGGCGTGACGCGCGCCAGTTCGGCGAGCGCGGCGCGCGGCACGCACGCCTCCGCGACGACGCTGCGGCCGCGGCCCGCGAACAAGGCGCGCGAATTGGCGCGCTTCTCGACGTCTTGACCGTGCACGTAACGCTCGCGCGCGCCGGTGCGCTCGGCGATCTCGAGCGAGAGCAGTTCCGCGGCGCGCGCGGCCATGTTGATGCCGATGGCGTCGCCGGTGGTGAACACGAACTCGAGCAGCAGCCGATTGCCCGCGACGCGCGCCGTAGAGCCGACGAGCCGGCCGTGGCGCGTGGTCGCCGCGACGAGCTCGACGAAACGCGCGAACGAGCGCTCGACGTGCTCCCGCGCCGCGAGCGCCGCTTCGAGGCCGTCGTAGACCAGGATCGGATTCTGCGTCAGCCCTTCGCGGACGACGCGCGAGCGCGCGCCGCCGCCGGCCGCGAGCAGACGCATGCCGCGTGTGTAGCTCGCCACCATGGCGCCCTCGTTGGTCGCCATGGGCACGTACACCTCGCGCGGACCAGCGCTCGTGGCGACGCTCAACGGACCGGCGAGGCCCAGCGGAACCTGCACGAAGCCGATCAGGCCTTCGATGTTGCCGCGCGCTTGAGCGGGTTCGGTCGGGCGCCCGCCGATGCCGGGCAACTCGCAACCCGCCGCACGCTCGGCCAAGGCGCGCCGAGCGGCGACAAGAGCCGGAGCGAAGTCGTCGTCGCGGGAGCGCGGAAGTCTGTCCAGAGCCATGCGGGCCGCGGATGGTAGCGCGCGCACGGCGATTGACCCACGCGCCGTGAGGCGTGAAGCTCGGCGCATGTTCGACATCGTCGGAGTCATCACCGGCCTGTGGGTCGTCGTCTACGACGGCCAGCACGCCTTGCGTTTCACCCTCGGCCGCGCGCAGGAAGTCGTCGGCCCGGGCGTGCACTTCAAGTGGCCGATCATCCAGCGCTTCAAGGTCGCGGACACCAAGCACACGACGCTCGACCTCGAGCCGCAGACGA
Source organism: Planctomycetota bacterium (assembly GCA_016795325.1). Classification (GTDB taxonomy): domain Bacteria; phylum Planctomycetota; class UBA1135; order UBA1135; genus WYBT01. The sequence goes on along the minus strand of JAEUHY010000053.1, from coordinate 53,377 downwards.
TCCAGCTCAGCGACGATCTGGTGTACGAGATCGACTGCAAGGTCATGTACCAGATCATCGATCTGCGCGCGGCGATGATCGAGATCGACAACCTCGTGCAGGGCCTCAAGAACCGCGTGGTGCTCGCGATCCAGACCGTGGTGCGCAAGCGCAACCGGCGCACGATCCGCGAGGCCGCTTCGCTGGTGGCCGAGATCGAGGCCGAACTCGCGCCGGTGGAGAGCCAGTGGGGCGTGCGCATCCTGCAGGTGGGCTTCTCCAACATCTCGCCCTCCCCCAGCACGCTCGAGATCACGCAGCTGGAGTTGCTCGCGGCGGAGAAGCTCGCGCTGTTCGAACGCTTCCGCTCGCGCGGTCTCTCGCCCGAGGCTTCGGTGGCGCTGATCTCCGGCGCGGTCGTCGCGGTCAGTCCCGACACGACACTGACGCGCGCCCAGTCGCGCTCGGAGGAGGAGCGCATCTTGGGCGAAGTAGCCCAATTGATCGGCGAGAGCTCGAGCGCGACGCAGGCGCGCGCCGAGCCCACCGAAGCGGGCGAAGACGAGGGCGAAGCGAACCAGGCTGCGGGCGAGCCGCCGCGCAAGTGAGCGAGCGTTGAGCGCCCTCCAAGACGCTGCGATCGAGAGCTCGAGCTGGCTCGCGACGGCCTGGCAGTGGCTGCGCCAGATCGCCGCGTACGCCTGGGAGGACCACAAGCGCGACGTGATTCTCGCGGTGTGGGCCACCGTGTGGGGCATCACGCGCCTCGCTGGCAAAACCGTGCAGAGCGGCGAAGTCGGGCTGAAGTTCAGCTTCGGACGCGCGGTGAAGGTGTGTGAACCGGGCTTCTATCCGTTGATTCCGATCCTGCAGACGATCCGCGTCGTGCCCTCGCGCGCGCGCACGCTCGACCTGCCCGTGCAGCGCCTGACCACGCACTCGGGCTTGGTGGTCGAAGTCGACGCCAACCTCGTCTACCGCGTGCTCGATCCGCGCAAGGCGCTGATCGAGATCGACTCGCTCGAACGCGGGATGGAACAGATGCTCGTGCTCTCGGTGTACGAGGTGATCTCCGCGCTCGAGGGCCACGAATTGCGCGCGGGCGCCGAGCTCGACGAGCAGCTCGCCGGCGTCATGACGCGCAGGCTCGAGCCCTGGGGCGTGCACGTCGAACGCGCCGGCTTCTCGACGCTGCACCCCTCGCGCGAAACGGTGCGCATTACGCAGCTTGGCCGGCGCGCGGCGACACGTGCGCAGGCGCTGCGCGCGTTCGCGCGCGAAGCTTCACCCGCGGATGCGCTCGGCTTGCTCGGCGCGTCCCAACGTTTCGTCTCGCGCACGCGCGCCCTGCGAGCCACGGAACAACGCGCGCGCCGCCGCGCCGCTCTTCCGGCGTTCATGGCTCGCTTCGAAACGTTCGTGCAGGAGCAGGACGACATCTTCGACACCGAGTCGAAGCGTGAGGCCGGCAGGCAGTTGGCGAGCGCGCTCCACGCGCGCCGCATCGTCCGCTGAAGCCGTCCAAACGCGGCGCGCGGCGCCGCGGCTTCGACCGGCACGGCCAGCTTCACGTAGCGCTCGAGCCACTCGATCGTCTCGGCGTGCGCGTGCAGGATCGACTCGCGCGCCGCGTAGCCGTGGTCCTCCTCGGGCAGCAGACACAGCCGCACTGTCCCGCCGTGGCCCGCGACCGCCTGGTAGAGGCGCTCGGACTGGATCGGGAAGGTCCCCGAGTTCGAGTCCTTCTCGCCGTGCAGCATGAGCAGCGGCTCGTTGATCTTGTCGGCGTGCATGAACGGCGAGAGCGTCGCGTAGATCTGCGGCGCCTCCCACAGCGTGCGGCGCTCGGACTGGAAGCCGAACGGAGTGAGCGTGCGGTTGTACGCGCCGCTGCGCGCGACTCCCGCGCGGAACAGGTCCGTGTGCGCCAGCAGGTTCGCGGTCATGAAGGCGCCGTAGCTGTGGCCGCCGACGCCGACGCGCTGCGGATCGGCGACACCGAGCGCATCCGCCTTCTGGATCGCCGCGAGCGCCGCGGCCTTGATCTGCTCGACGAACGTGTCGTTCATCGTCTCGGGGCTGCCGACGATCGGCATCGTCGCGTTGTCCATCACGCAGTAGCCCTGCGTGAGCAGCGCGAGGTGCGACGCGCCGCGGATCGTGGTGAAGCGCTGCGTCGAACCCGACACCTGACCGGCCGTCGCCGCGTCGTTGTACTCGAGCGGATAAGCCCATACGAACAGCGGCAGACGCTGGCCGGGCTGGTAGTCCGCCGGCAAGTAGAGCGTGGCGGAGAGCTGCACGCCGTCGGCGCGCTGGTACTTCACCAGCTCCTTCTTGATGCCGCGGATCTGCGGCTGCGGATCGACGAACTGCGTCAATTGCAGCGCGCTCTTCGCGCCCAGATCGCGCAGGTGGTAGTTGGGCGGCTGCACCGGCGTCTCGCGGCGCGTCAGCACGCTCGGCGCACCGTTCGCGTCGAGCGACACGAGCGCCGCGACGCTCTCGTAGGCGTTCTCGTCGCAGCGCCACAAGCGCTCGACGGCGCGCGTGGTCAAGCTCTGGCGATCGAGGAACGGCCGCGCGCCGCTCTCGCTCGCGCCCTCGCCGCTGCGGAAGATCCACTCGCCCTGCTGCAGCGCCACGCGCGAACCGTCGAGCAACGGCGTGCTGACGATCGAGCCCGGGTCGGCGTAGCGGTCGTTCACGCTGCGATCGTCGAGCACAGCGACGGCCTTGCCAGCCTTCACGTCGTACAACGTCGAGCGCGTCCAGCGCCGATCGCGGTCGTAGTCGGTGACCAGCGCGAGCGCGGGATCGCTGAACCAGCTCACGCCGCGCGCGCGGTGTTCGGTGCGCACCCACTCCTGCGGCGCTGCGTCGAACGGCGCGGCCTGCGCCAGCCAGCGATCGCGCTGCGCGGCCTTGGTCTTGGGATCGCCGCCGTCGAGCGCTTCGCACCACACGAGCGTCGCCGGGTCGTGCGGCCGCCAGGAGATCGAGCGCGGCCCCGTGGGCACGCCTTCGATCGGCAACGCGTCGAGCAGCGGCGCATCGTGCACCAGGTGAGCGAGCGAACCGTCGGCGCGCCACACTTCGGTGCGCGCGGGGAAACGGTCGTAGGTCAGCACGTAGCTGAACGGCCGCTGCAGGCGCGTGACGAGCAGGTACGCGCCGCCCGGAGCGCTGTCGAAGCGCACGATCAAACCCGGCGCGCCGAGCGCGGTGAGCTTGCCCTCGACAGGATCGACGAGCGCCAGCTGCGCGGTGGCGTGGTGCTCGAACAGCGCGGAGTCGTGCTCGCTCTCAAGCAGGTCCTGGAAGGTGCGCACGGGCGAGCGGCGACCGCTGCTCTGCATCACCGTCGGCCCGCTCGGCGCCGCGGGAGGCTTCGGCGCTGCACCGCGCGCCGCAGGGATCGTCTTCACGAGCAAACGCCGGCCGTCCGGCATCCACTCGAAGGCGCCGAAGAGTGCGTGCACGCGCTCGGCGACACGCTTCGCCGCGGCGCTGTCGACGTCGCCGACCCACAGCTCGACGTCGTCGTGTTCGTGCACGAGGAACGCGAAGCGCCGACTGTCGTGCGACCAGCTCAGGCTCGAAAGCCGTGCGCCCGCCGGCAGAGCGATGCGCCGCACGTTTTCGCCGCGCAGGTCGCGCAGCACGAGCCCCGTGTCGAACGCGCTCGCGGCCGGCGCGCTCGTCGCCGGGTCGATGCGCAGTCCGGCGAGTCCCAGCCAGGGCCGCGCGACGTCGGCGATCGAGGGCATCGCGGGCCGTTCGACGAGCATCATCCAGCGCGCGTCCGGGCTGGTGCGCACGCCCGGCGTGGTCGGCGCGTCGATCAGCTCGACGACCTCGGCAGGCGGCAATTTGTACGCCGATTGCGCGGCGAGATCGGTGGCGGAGAGGCCCAGCGCGGCGAGCGCTACGACGAGACGCAGGTGCGGCTTCATGAGCGGCCAGCCTACGGGCCCGGCCCCCGACCTGCGCGCCGCACCACGCGGAAAAACGGGCGAAAAGAGGACCCTTGGTGCGTAGGCTCGCAGCATGACCGACGACCTCCACAGTGCGCGCGCGGCGCGCCCCGACGACGCGCGCTGGATCGCCCAGGCGATCGAGCTGGCGCGCGAATCGGTGGCCTCCGGAGGCGGCCCGTTCGGCGCATTGATCGTGCGCGACGGCCGCGTGCTCGCCGCGGCCTCCAATCGCGTGACCGCCGAGCTCGACCCGACGGCCCACGCCGAAGTGAACGCGATCCGCGCGGCGTGCAAAGCTACCGGCGACTTCAAACTCAGCGGCGCCACGCTGTACTCCAGCTGCGAGCCCTGCCCGATGTGCCTCGGCGCGATCCACTGGGCGCGCGTGGAACGCCTCGTGTTCGCCTGCTCGCGAACAGACGCCGCAGCGGCGGGCTTCGACGACGATTGGATCTACCGCGAACTCGTTCTGCCGCTCGAGCAGCGCGCCGTGCCGACGCTGCAGCTGGCGCGCGAGGCGGGCCTCGAGGCCTTCGCTGCGTGGCGCGCCCTGACCACGCGCGTCGACTACTAGCGCTCGTCGAGCGGGTCGCCCGGCGGCGCGTCCGCGCGCTCGTACACCTCCCACGCGCCGCTGCGTTCGCCGGCGAGGTACTCGCCGCACTCGAGCAAACGCCCTGCTCCGTCGAAGAAGCTCCACGCTCCGCAGCGTTCGCCGGCGCGCCACGCGCCGCGCGCGGCGAGCACGCCGCTGGGATGGAAGTAGCTCCACTCGCCTTCGCGCAGTCCCAGCACATGCGGGCCAGTGGACGAGAGCGCGCCGTCGGAGCGCCACCAAGTCATGCTCGTGATCCGTCCGGGAGCGTGTTCGGCTTCGAACTCGAGCGCGCCGCTTTCGTACCAACTGCGCCAGCGCCCGCGCGGCTCGCCGCGCTCGAACTGGCGCTCGAAGTGCAACGCGCCGCTCGGCCACCAGGCGCGGTCGAGGCCGTGCGCGAGCGTGCTGCCGTCCGCGAGGATCAACACGCCGCGCTCGCGCGAGAGCTGCGTGGCGCGCGTGTCGAAGTAGGTGCGCCGGCGCTCGAACAACTCCTCGCGCGGCGGCGGCAGGTCGCTCGCCAGCAAGCGCGCAGCGCCGCGAAAATCCGGCGCGCAGCCGAGTGCGAGCGCCGCGACGCTGGCCGCGCACCACGACGAACACCACGCCGCACTCGGCACGCGGCGGCGCGCTGTGCGCCGCGCTTGCGGAGCGTGCGCACGCTCCGCGGCGCGCAGCGCGTCAGCCATCGAGAAGCGCTGCGCGGAACAGCAACTGGAAGGTCTGCTGCGACCAACCACGGTAGTGCGGGCTGAAACCGAACACGTGCGCTGCGCCTTCGCCGTGCGGGAGGCGCACCCACGCCGCGCGATCCTCGATGGCCTCGGGCGAACGGATCCAGCCCGAATACAGCACGCGTTCCGCGGCGTACTCGAGCAGCACCTGCGGCGCGGCGCTCTTGGGCGCGCCCTTGCGCTCCTCGACGCGCCACGCCGAGCCGCCCGCGAACATCAGCGCGAGCGAATCGTCGAGGCCCGCCGTGAAGAGCGAAGGCTCGGCGACCGCGCGCAGCACGCTGCCCGGGCAAGAAAACTCGGCCGCGCCGTCCTTGGGCTTGTCCTTGGTCGTGTCGACCAGCGGCGCCTCGAGCAAGTCGATCGTCCAACGCGCCGCGCCGCCGATCGCGATCAGCGTGTCGCCCGCGCGCACGAACTCCTCGAGCGCCGCGGCGCCCTCGGGATCGAGCCCACGCGCGTACTCGCTGAACACCGCGCCTTCGTCGCGCCCCTCGTCGAGCGTCGAGGGGTTGATGTCGGGCAGCACGATCACGTCGAAGCGCTCGCTGAGCTTTCCGGCGCGCAGATGCTCGTTGCGCAGCGTGGTGTAGGGCAGCTTCCAGGTGTCGAACACCCAGCGCATCCAACCCTCGCTCATGCTCGAGGTGTAGGGCGCGTACACAGCGACGCGCGGCATGCGGCGCAGCACCTTGCGCCCGTCGCCGGGCCGCTCGCCCTCGAGGAACACCGCGAGATTCGAGTCCCAGGTGAGCGCTTTGCCGCCCGAGAGCGCCGCGATCGCCGCCGCCCAACCGTCGCTGTCGCGCGCCGCGAAGCCCTCCTTGCCCTGCGCGCCGCGCACGCCTTCGACCGCCGCTTGCGCGTCGTTCACCTCGCGCACGTCGCCGACGGGTCGCTCGACGCACTCGACACGTTGCACGCCGAAGAGCAGCGGCAGCGTCCAACCGGCGACGTCGTACGGCGCTTCGAGGCCGGGATAACGCTGCACTTCGAAGAGGTCCTTGACGTGCCGGCCGTAGGGCTGGTCCGCGAAGATCACGATCGAGCCCGCGGGATGTTCGACGCCGTCGGCGCGCAAGGGGCCGCTCGCGACGTGGACTTCGACGCCGCCGAGCAGCAGCGTCTCGACCAACCGGCGCGTGGCGCCGCGGTCGACGTTGTGCGCCGGCAGGATCCAGCCGCGCGGCGCCTCGTCGCGGCCCACGGCGCTCACGCGCTCGGCCATGGTGAGCGCTTGCTCGAGCCACAGCTTCGGCTCGGCGGCGAGGCTGCGCAGCAGCGAGCGCGCGAACGACAGCTCGTACTCGATGATGTCGCGCAGCCGCCACCAGCCGCCCGGCCACGGCATGGGGAAGTTGTTCGCGGGGCCGTAGTCGCCCTCGCCGCCGGGTTGGCGCAGGCGCGAGCGCTCGAGGAACACGGGGCTGGCGAAGTTGACGCTGGCCGCTTCGGTGAGCAGCCCGATGATGTTGTGGCGCACCGGAACATTGCGATTGCCGCCGTTCCACCACTGGTCGTAGGTCACGCCCGTCGCCACGCCCGAGAGTCCGTCGCGCATCATGTCGAGCTGCGCGCGCGTGCCCAGCGTGTTGATCGAACCCATCAGCAGCGGATCGACGTTGGGATTGAGCGGATCGCGGAAGGGCGGCGTGAAGAAGCGCTCGCCGGTCTGGCCCTGCTGGTGCACGTCCCAATAAACGTGCGGCCGCCACTCGTGGTAGAGCAGGCGCGTCACGACGCGCGTTTCGGCCTGCGTCAGCGCGAACCAATCGCGGTTGTTGTCGTGGCCGCAATAGTGCTGGTAGAGCTCGTACATGCCCGCCGCTTCGTACGGCGTGCCGACGATGCGCCGGTACCACTCGACCTGTCCGTCGAGACCGTCGGGGTTGGTGCACGGCAGGATCAGCACGAGCAGCTTCTCGCGCGCGCTCTTCCACGGCTCGCGCTCGCTCGTGGCGAGTTCGTACGCGAGCTCCATCCCGAACTGCGGCGCGGCCGTTTCGTTGGAGTGCATCGCGATCGAGATCATCACCATCGGCACGCACTGCTCGAGCGCGCGCTGGCGCTCCTGCACCGACAGACCGCGCGGATCGGCGATCCTCGCTGCCGCGGCCTTGATCTCGTCGAGGCGCGCGAGGTTGGCTTCCGAACCGACGACCGCGAGCAACATGTCGCGCCCCAGCGTGGTCTTGCCGACCTTGACGACGCTCACGCGCGGGCTCTCGCGGTCGAGCTTTTCGTAGTAGCTCGAAACCTCCTTCCAGTCGGCCAGCTGGAAGTCGACTCCGACCGCGCGCCCGAGGTGCTCGGCGGGCGGCGTGACCTTCTGCGCACGGGCGGGCGTCAGGGTGAGCGCGAACAATGCGACGGGCAACGCCAGGCTGAGGAGTTTCATCGCCGCCAAGGTACTGGCCGCGCACGCGGTTGCAGCCCGTCCGGGGGAGCGAGTAGGGTTCCGAAGTGCTCGGCGGCTCGCGGCCGCCCGCGCCCTTCTCGATGAAGCCCTCCAGCGCACTAACCTTCGTGATCGCCGCGGCCTGCGGCGCCTGCGCCTCGACCCCCAAGGCCCAGTGGAGCGGCGCCCCGGCCGCCTTCGAGCGCCTCAAGCAGCTCGACGGCGCCTGGGTCACGCTCAACGGCAGCGCGCACCTGCCTCAGAGCATGGAAGTGCGCTACCAGGTCACGGGCGCCGGCTCCGCGCTGGTCGAAACGATCGGTCCGGGCACGCCGCACGAGATGGTCAGCGTGTACCACCTCGCGAACGGCGGGCTGGTGATGACGCACTACTGCGCGGTCGGCAACCAGCCCTACATGGTGGCGCGCCCGGGCGACAACGCGGACGAGCTGGTGTTCGAGTGCGTCGGCGGCTCCGGCGTCGAACGCGACAAGGGCGCGTACATGGCGCGCGCGCGCTTCGCATTCCGCGACGCTTCGCGTGTCGACGCGACCTGGAGCGCCATGCGCGACGGCAAACTCGACCACGAGACGCGTTTCGAGCTCGTGCGCTCGTGGAAGTAGCTCCACGCGCGCGGCGACGCGCCGGGAGCGACGCGTAGAACGCCGCAGGGACGTGTGCGAGACTGCGCACGCCCCCATGCAGCGCCTCGAACTTCGCGAGCACGTCCTGTCCAACGGCCTGCGCGTGCTGCTCCACCCCGCGCGCAGCGCGCCCGTGGTGTCGCTGCAGCTGTGCTACCACGTCGGCAGCGCGCGCGAGCTGCCCGGCAAGACCGGCTTCGCGCACCTGTTCGAACACTTGCTGTTCCAAGGTTCCGAGCACGTCGCGAGCGACGGACACTTCCGCTTGATCACCCAGGCGGGGGGGACGCTCAACGGGAACACCAGCTTCGACCGCACGCACTACTTCGAGACGCTGCCCGCCAACCAGCTCGAGCTCGCCCTGTGGCTCGAGTCCGACCGCATGGGTTTCCTGCTCGGCGGGCTCGACCAGCGCAAGCTCGACAACCAGCGCGACGTGGTGCGCAACGAAAAGCGCCAGAACTACGAGCTGCGTCCGTACGCCAAGGCCCACGAGGTGCTCGCCGCCGCGCTGTTCCCCTCCGAGCACCCCTACGCTCACCTGCCGATCGGCACGCACGAGGATCTGATCTCGGCCACGCTGGACGACGTGCGCGCGTTCTTCGAGCGCTGGTACCGGCCGGACAACGCGACCCTCGCGCTCGGCGGCGATTTCGACCCGGACCACGCGCTCGAACGCGTGGCGGCTTGGTTCGGCGAACTCGCGCCCGGCGGCGGCTTCACGCGGCCGGCGCCGCAGCCGCACCGCGCGCTCGTCGAGCAGCGCCGCACCGTCGAGGACAAAGTGCAGCTGCCGCAGGTCACGCTGGCCTGGCCCACGCCGGAGCTCGGCCACGCCGACGAAACCGCGTTGACGCTGCTGGCGATGGTGCTCTCCGCGACGCGCGCCTCGGTGCTCGACCGCGCGCTCACCATCGACGAGCTGCTCGCCAAGAACGTCTCCTGCGGCGCGTGGCACGGCGAACTCGCCGGTCGTTTCGTGATCACGGCGACCGCCGCGGCTGGCGTGGAGCTCGCGCGACTGGAAGCGCGCATCCGCGAACTGCTCGCGAACCTGGCGCGCGACGGCGTGAGCGCCGCGATGCTCGAACGCATGCGCAACTGCGCCGAAGCGCAGTTCATCCGCAGCCTGGACAACGTCTCGAGCCGCGCGAGCGCGCTGGCGCTGTCCGACGTGCTGCGCGGCGCGCCGCTGGGCTTCTTGAGCGAATACGAGACCCTGCGCGAGCAAACGCCCGCGCACCTCGACGCCGTGCTGCGGCGCTATCTGATCGATCAACCGCCCACGGTGGTGTCCGTGGTTCCTGCCGGAGCGAGCGCAGCGTGAGCAACGTCGACCGCAGCACCCCGCCGCCCGCGGGACCCACGCCGCGCATCGCTCTGCCGCGCGTCGAACGCACGCGCGCGGCCAGCGGCATGCGCGTCGCCGCGACCACGTCCGACGCCACGCCCGAGCTCCTGCTCGAGCTCGCCTTGCCCTCGGGCCGCGTGCGCGAACCGCTGGGACGCGAAGGCCTCGCCTCGCTCACGGCGCTGATGCTGGAAGAGGGCACGCGCAAGCTCTCGACCGTCGAGTTCGTCGACGCGCTCGACTTCGTCGGCGCGCACTTCGCGGTGCACAGCGACGACGACGAGACCACGCTCGAACTGCGCGTGCTCGAGCGGCACGCCGAACGGGCGCTGGAGCTCGTCGGCGACCTGCTCCTCGAACCGCGCTTGGGCGAGCACGAATTCGCACGTGTGCGCGAGCAGCGACGCGCGGCGCTGCGCTCGCGCTCCGACGACCCCAAAAGCGTCGTGAACGACGTGTGGTCGCGGCTCTACTGGGGCCGCTCGACCGCGCTCGGCAGCGCTGGAATCGGCGACGAGGAGAGCCTCGCAGCGACGGCCCTCGACGACGTGCGCCGCTTCCACGCCGCCGCGTTGGCGCAGCCGCGCGCGTGGCGCTGCTCGGGCGTGTGCCGCGGCGGCCTGGAACAACTGCTCGGCTGGCTCGCGCCGCTCGAGGCGCGCCTCGCGCAACCGGCGCCTGCAGCTGGCGCCGCGCTGCGCGAGACTTGGAGCGAGCCCTCGCCGCTCGAACGCAAGCGCTCGCGCATCTTCGTGTGCGACCGCCCGGGCGCGCCGCAGTCCGAGCTGCGCGTCGGCCATCCTTCGGTCGCCAGCTCGCACCCCGACTGGCTGGCCCTCTCGGCGCTCAACCTCGCGCTCGGCGGCGTGTTCTCGAGCCGGCTCAACCTCAACTTGCGCGAGAACAAGGGCTACACCTACGGCATCCGCTCGAGCTTCGAGGGCGGCCGGCGGCCGGGCGCGTTCTCCGTCGGAACAAGCGTCGACACGCGCAACAGCGCGCCGGCGCTGCGCGAGATCGTGCGCGAGCTCGAAGGCTTCACCGCGGGCGCGACCGCCGAGGAGCTCGCCTTCGTGCGCAGCTCGCTCGAACAAGCGCTCGCGCGCCAGTTCGAGTCGCCTGCGGCGCGGCTGTCGTTCGTCTCGACCATCGAACGGCTCGGCCTGCGCGACGACTATCCCCTTCAGCGCCTCGCCTGGCTCGCCGACGCGACCCCGGCGGCCAGCGCGCGCGTGCTGTCCGAGCACCTGCACCCGGGCGAGCTGCTGGTGGTCGTCGTGGGCGACCTGACCGCTGTCGGGCGCGAGCTCGCGGAGCTCGGGCTGGGCTCGCCGGTCAAGGTCGACGCGCGCGGCGACGAGCGGCGCGGCTGAGGCCTTCACCGGCGCCGGCGCGAGCACTGCCGCGGGCGGCCGAGTTCCTACTGCGGCGGTCGGGTTCGGCCTCCCGCAGCTGAGTGCGGCGTGCGACGGCCGAGCTCCGCCTCCAGCGGCAGGCCCGCTCCGGGCCGGAAACGAAAAAAAAGCCCTGGCGGCGGCTATCCTCTTCCGCCCGAAAAAGGAGCCTGCGCCCCCCGTCTGCTCCCCGCCGCGATGACCCAAAACACGCCCTGGCACCACAGCATGAGCCTCTCGTTCGTCGAGGGGCTGTACTCGGACTACCTGCGCGACCCCTCCGCGGTTTCCGAGGATTGGCGCGCCTACTTCGACGGCCAGGGCGGCCGCAGCTGGAACGGGCCGCCGAGCCTGGGCCCCAACTTCCCCGCCGCGAGCCTGTTCAACCCGCCGGGCGCCGCCATCGGCCCGCGCGCCGCGGAGGCGAGCGCCGCCGACGTGCAGGACCGCGCCGGCCAATTGCTGCGCAGCTACCGCGTGCGCGGCCACCTCGCGGCGCAGATCGACCCGCTGGGCCTGCCGCGTCCGGCGCACCCCGAACTCGAGCCGGCCTTCTACGGCTTCACCGACGCCGACCTCGACAAGCGCATCTCGGCGCGCAGCTTCCACGGACCGCAGACCGACACGTTGCGCAGCGCGCTCGAGCGCATGCGCAACACGTACTGCCGCTCGATCGGCGCGCAGTACATGCACATCGACGACTTGAACATCAAGCGTTGGCTCGAGGAGCGCATGGAGGCGACCGAGAATCGCCTCCAGCTCTCGCGCGAGGAGCAGGTGCGCGTGCTCACCAAGCTGCTCGACGCGGTGATCCTCGAGGAGTTCATCCAGAAGAAGTTCCTCGGCGCGAAGAGCTTCTCGCTCGAAGGCGCCGAGAGCCTCGCGCCGCTGCTCGACCTCGCCTTCGAGCACGCCGCCACGCAGGACGTCGAAGAGATCGTCCTGGGCATGGCCCACCGCGGGCGCCTCAACGTGCTCGTGAACATCATGGGCAAGCCGGCGGCCGACCTGTTCCGCGAGTTCGAGGACACCGATCCCGAGCTGCACATGGGCCGCGGCGACGTGAAGTACCACAAGGGCTACTCGTCGCCGCACACCTGCGCGTCGGGCCGCACGCTGCACCTCTCGCTGTGCTTCAACCCCAGCCACCTCGAGTTCGTCAATCCGGTGGCGATGGGCCGCGTGCGCGCCAAGCAGGACCGCTTCGACGACCCCAAGGGCGACCGCGGGCTCGCGCTGCTGATTCACGGCGACGCGGCCTTCGCCGGTGAAGGCATCGTGCAGGAGAGCCTCAACATCTCCGAGCTGGCGGCCTACCGCACCGGCGGCACGATCCACGTGATCGTCAACAACCAGATCGGCTTCACCACCGCGCCGTGCGACTCGCGCTCGAGCACGTACTGCACCGACGTGGCGAAGATGCTGCAGATCCCGATCTTCCACGTGAACGGCGAGGACCCCGAAGCCGTCGCGCAGGTCGTGCGTCTGAGCCTCGATTTCCGCCGCAAGTTCAAGCGCGACGTCGTGATCGACATGTACGGCTACCGCCGCCGCGGCCACAACGAAGGCGACGAGCCGAGCTTCACCGATCCGCGCCTGTACCAGGCCATCGCGCGCCGCAAGCCGGTCGCGGAGGGCTACCTCGAGCACCTCTTGAAGCTCGGCGGCATCACGCGCGAGGAAGCCGACACGATCGCGGCCGCGCGGCGCACGAAGCTCGAGCAGGAGCTCGAACGCGCGCGCTCGAAGACCTACGTCCAGCCGCGCGACAGCCAGGGCGCGCACTGGAAGGGCTACGAAGGCGGCTCGGAAGCGGACGTGCCGCGCGTCGAGACCGGCGTTGCGCGCGAGAAGCTGAGCGCGCTGCTCGACAAGCTCGCAACGACGCCCGACGGCTTCCACGTGCACCCCAAGCTCGAGCGTTTCCTCGTCGGGCGGCGCGAGATGGCGCGCGGCGAACGTGCGCTCGACTGGTCCGCGGGGGAGGGCCTCGCGTTCGCGTCGCTGGCCGTGGAGGGCCACCGCGTGCGCATGACCGGCCAGGACAGCGAACGCGGCACCTTCAGCCACCGCCACGCGGTGCTGCACGACTACTCGAGCGGCGCGCGCCACGAGTCGTTCAACCACCTGGCGCCGGACCAGTCGCGCGTCTACATCCGCAACTCGGCGCTGAGCGAGACCGCAGTGCTCGGCTTCGAGTACGGCTACAGCCTCGACTACCCCGAAGCGCTGGTGGTGTGGGAGGCGCAGTTCGGCGACTTCTGCAACGTCGCGCAGCCGATCATCGACCAGTTCATCGTCAGCGCCGAGGACAAGTGGAACCGTCTCTCGGGCTTGGTGATGCTGCTGCCGCACGGTTTCGAAGGCCAAGGCCCCGAGCACTCCAGCGCGCGCCTCGAGCGTTTCCTCACGCTGGCCGCCGACGAGAACATCCAGATCATCGTGCCGAGCACTCCGGCGCAGATCTTCCACGCGCTGCGCCGCCAGGTCGTGCGCCCGTGGCGCAAGCCGCTGATCGTGATGACGCCCAAGAGCTTGCTGCGCCACGCCAAGTGCGTGTCGTCGCTCGACGAACTCGCCAGCGGCAAGTTCCAGCGCGTGATCGCCGACGATCGGTCGATCGACGCCGCCAAGGCGCGCCGCGTGCTGCTCGTGTCGGGCAAGCTGTACTACGAGCTGATCGACGAACGCGCCAAACGCGGCGCGAACGACGTGGCGATCCTGCGCCTCGAACAGCTCTACCCGCTGCAGCCGCAGGACCTCGAGACCGCGCTCGCGCCGTACTCCAAGAAGGCCGAAGTGGTGTGGGTCCAAGAAGAGCCCGAAAACGCCGGCGCGTGGCGCTTCCTGCACGCGCGCTTCGGCGAGCGGCTCGTCGGCCGCACCTTCCGCGGACTGGCGCGCCGCGCCGCCGCGTCGCCGGCCACCGGTTCACCGGCCAGCCACCGCATCGAACAAGCCAATCTGCTCGAGCGCGCCTTCGCGCAGAGCTAGTCACCCCCCACCAGCCAAGAAGCACTCCACGATGTCCGTCGAACTGAAGGTCCCCTCCGTCGGGGAATCGATCACCGAAGTCCAGATCGGAGATTGGCTCAAGGGCGCCGGTGACGCCGTGCGCGCCGACGAAGGCGTGGTCGTGATCGAGACCGACAAGGTCACGGTCGAGTTGCCCGCGCCCTCCGCAGGCGTGGTGACGAAGATGCTCAAGAAGAAGGGCGACAAGGCGATGGTCGGCGAGACCATCGGTTACATGGAGGCGGGCGCCGCGGCGCCGGCGAAGGCCGAGGCCAAGCCCGCGCCGAAGGCGGAAGCTCCGGCGGCCGCTGCCAAGGGCGCGGAGAAAAGCACCGAGAAGAGCGCCGAGAAAAGCGGGGAGAAGATCGTGATGCCGGCGGCGGCGCGTGAGCTCGCGCAGCGCGGCCTCGACGCAACGCAGGTCGCCGCGAGCGGCCCGGGCGGGCGCCTCTTGAAGGAAGACGTGCTCAAGCACACGAGCGCGCCCGCGGCGCCGGCCGCTGCAGCTCCCGCGCCCGCGACGCCGAAGGTTCAAGTGCTCGCCGGCGCGCGTGAAGAACAGATCGTGCCGCTGACGCCGATGCGCAAGCGCATCGCCGAGCGCTTGGTGCAAGCGCAGCACACCGCGGCGATCCTCTCGACCTTCAACGAGATCGACATGACCAACGCCATGGCGCTGCGCAAGCAGCACCAGGAGCGCTTCGTCGAGAAGTACAAGGTCAAGCTCGGCTTCATGTCGCTGTTCGTGCGCGCGACGATCGACGCGCTGCGCATGTACCCGCAGGTCAACGCGGAGATCCGCGGCGACGCGGTGGTCTACAAGAACTACTGCGACGTCGGCATCGCGGTCGGCGGCGGCAAGGGCCTGGTCGTTCCGATCCTGCGCAACGCCGAGCGGCTGGGCTTCGCCGAGATCGAGCTCGCCATCGCCGACCTCGCCAAGAAGGCGCAGGACAACAAGCTTTCCCTCGACGAGCTCACCGGCGGCACGTTCACGATCTCCAACGGCGGGATCTACGGCTCCTTGCTCTCGACGCCGATCCTCAATCCTCCGCAGTCGGGCATCCTCGGCCTGCACGCGATCCAGGACCGCCCCATCGCGCTCAACGGCCAGGTCGTGATTCGCCCGATGATGTACGTCGCGCTGTCCTACGATCACCGCATCATCGACGGCCGCGAAGCCGTGAGCTTCTTGAAGCGCATCAAGGAGTGCATGGAAGACCCCGCGCGTATGCTGCTCGAGATCTAGTTTCCAACGCGACGAGACTTCTCATGCCTCAACACGATCTAGTCGTCATCGGCGCCGGGCCCGGCGGTTACGTGGCTGCGATCCGCGCGGCGCAGCTGGGCCTCAACGTCGCCTGCATCGAGAAGGAAAAGGCGCTCGGCGGCACGTGCCTGCGCATCGGCTGCATCCCGAGCAAGGCGCTGCTCGAATCGAGTGAGCTGTTCCACGAGACGCTGCACACGTTCAAGGGCCACGGCATCGTGGCGAACGACGTGAAGCTCGATCTCGCGGCGATGCTCGCGCGCAAGGACGGCATCGTCGAGCAGTTGACCAAGGGCGTGGCGGGCCTGTTCAAGAAGAACAAGGTCACGCGCTACGAAGGCCTGGGGCGTTTCGCGGGCGCTGGCGTCGTCGAAGTCGTCGACGCGAAGGGCGCGGTGACCAAGCTCGAAGCCAAGCACGTGATCATCGCCACCGGCTCGGTGAGCGCTCAGCTCAAGGGCGTCGTGCTCGACGGCGAGCGCGTGGGCACGAGCACCGAAGCGTTGTCGTGGCCCAAAGTGCCGCAGCACCTCGTCGTGATCGGCGCGGGCGCGATCGGCCTCGAGCTCGGCAGCGTGTGGAAGCGCCTCGGCGCCAAGGTCACGGTGCTCGAGTACTTGGATCGCATCCTCCCGGCGAACGACGCCGAGATCGCGAAGGAAGCGCAGAAGATCCTCGCCAAGCAGGGCCTCGAGTTCCGCCTGGGCGTCAAGGTCGTCGGCGCGCGCAAGGACGGTGATGGCGCGATCGTCGAGATCGAAGGCGCCGAGCCGATCCGCTGCGACCGCGTGCTCGTGTCGGTGGGCCGCAAGCCCAACACCGAAGGCCTCGCGCTCGAAACGCTCAACCTCGCGCTCGACAACCGCGGCCGCATCCCGGTCGACGCGCACTTCCGCACCGCCGCGCCCAACGTCTACGCCATCGGCGACGTGATCGCCGGCCCGATGCTCGCGCACAAGGCCGAAGACGAAGGCATGGCCTGCGCCGAGCACATCGTCACGGGCTACGGCCACGTGAACTACGACGCGATCCCCAACATCGTCTACACGCACCCCGAAGTGGCCTCCGTCGGCAAGACCGAAGAGGAACTCGTCGCGGCGAACATCCCCTTCCGCAAAGGCGCCTTCCCGTTCCTCGCCAACGGCCGCGCCAAGGCTCTCGGCGCCACCGACGGACGCGTGAAGATCCTCGCGCACGCGCAGACGGACCGCATCCTCGGCGTGCACATCGTCGGCCCGCGCGCCGGTGACCTCATCGCCGAAGCCGTGGCCGCGATGGAGTTCGGCGCCTCCTCCGAAGACCTCGCGCGCACCTGCCACGCGCACCCGACCCTCGCCGAGGTCGTCAAGGAAGCCGCGCTCGCGGTCGACGGCCGGGCGATCCACATCTAGCGGCGCCGGGCCCGGTCGATGCGAACCGGGGCTCGCGCGGGCCTCCTGGTGCTTGGGGGACACGGGTCGCCGCCCGACGCAGCCCCCCCAGGGCTGCCTTATTCGCTATTCGCGAATAGCGTACGGCCGAGCAGCGAAAGCCTCTAGATCTGCTCGTTGCGCTGGAGCGGGCCGCCGGCACGAGCCGCGACGGGAGCTACGCCCAGATCGCAGAGGCGGTCGGCCTGAGCGCGTCCGAGGCCAACGCAGCTGCGCGCCGAGCGGTCCAAGCGGGCCTGCTCGCGCCGACGGTCCGCCGCGCCGACAAGCCGCAGCCCAAGGTCGGCGCGCTGCTCGAGTTCCTCGAGCACGGCGTTCACCACGCCTTCTTCGCCACGCCCGGCCGCATGGTTCGCGGAGTCCCCACCGCGCACAGCGCTCCGCCGCTCAACGCTCAGCTCGCCGGTGGCGACGAGCCTCCGCTGGTCTGGCCGGACGCCGAGGGCAGCGTGCTCGGCTGCGCCATCGAACCCCTCCATCCGTCCGCGCCGCGCTCGGCCACCAACAACCCGCGCCTCTACGAATTGCTCGCGCTGGTCGACGCACTGCGCGTCGGCGACGCGCGCGAACGCAAGCTCGCGATGCGCGAGTTGGAGCAGCGCTTGGCGCCGACGAGCGGCCATGCCGGCGAGCATCGCAGCACTTGAACTCGGGGCATCTCGACTCGGCCCCATGCTCGACGAGCTGACACTTGTCGGCGGATGCGCCGTCGGGCTGCTCATCACGGATCCCGCAGCCGATCCGCCGCGCCCGACTCTCGACCTCGACTTCGAAGTGCGAGCCGCGTCGCGGTGTACACGCACTCCAGCCGCAGGCCGGAGACGTCGCCGTGGAACACGGCCTTGAGCATCTCCGCCGGCGAAAATCAGGGCCGCAGGCGCAGCGGGCCGGAGGAGTAGTCGCGCTCGCGCAGCGTGGTGAAGGTCGCGGCGGAGGGCGAGAGGAACCAGCGCAGGCCGAGGAACGTACCGCGGTCGTCGAGGTCGCGCTGCGCGAAGAGCGAGAAGCCCGGCAGGAGTTGCGGCGCGGGCGCGAACTCGAGGCCAAAGGGCAGGCGGAAGGAGTCGGCGCCGAACTCGGCGGAGGTCGCGCGCATGCCCATCCCGGCGTCGATGGCGAGGTTGTCGAGCGCGTAGATGCGCAGCGACAGGCCCGCGACGGCGCGATCGGCCGCGTGGTTGCGCCGCTCGTGGCCGATCACGCTGCTCACGGTCGTGATGTCGTTGGCGAGCCACTCGCCGAAGAGCGTGAACTCGTCGTCGGCGAACACGTCGAGCTCCTGGCGATCGACCGCCAGGCCCGCGCGGCCGCGCGCGCCGCGTACGTAAAGCGCCGCGCCGAACTCGCGCAGCGTTTCGCCGTCGGTGGAATCGAGCGAGCCGCGCACTTGCGCGAACAGGTCGCGGTACACGCGCGTGTCGAGCGCGAGCACGGCGCCGCCGCCGGTGTCGTCGCTGCCGTACTCACCGCCGCGCGCGTCGAGGCGCACCGACCACGGCTCGGCGGCCGGAACCGTCATGCCGCGCGGGTCGAGCTGGCGCGCGTCGCGCGGCGTCACGTCGAAGCTGAGCGCGACATACGCGCCCTGGCTCTCCCAGGACGGGTTGTTCGCGACCTCGCCCTTGCCGTTGGAGACGTGCTGTTGGCGCAAGCCGGCCGCGAGGCGCAGGTGTTCGGTGAGGTCGAACTCGACGCCCACGCCGGTGTGGCGCAGTGCGTTGAGGTTCGTTCCGCCCTCGGGAAACGCTTCGGAGGTCGCGAGCAGGCCGACGCCGAGCTCGACGAACGGACTCCAGCCGCGCGTTGCGAGCGGGTGCCAGCGCAGGCTCGCGCCCGCGCTGAGCCCCTTGGCTTCGTAGTCGCCGCCGTTGGAAGCGACGCCGTCGATCGCGTGCAGGCCGAGCTCGCCGCCGAGCGCGAGCCCGCGTCGCACGAAGCGCTCGAGCCCGACGCTGCCGATGTAGTCCTCGACCCCCACCGTTTCGCCGGGCACCGACACCAAGAGCGCCGCGGACGAGCGCACGCCGGTGCGGCCCTCCGCGCGCGGGTCGCCCGGCGCGCCGCGCAACTCCGGAGGAGTGCTGCGGCAGCTGGCGGCGAGAGCGAGCGTGACGACGAGCGCGAAGCGTTGCATGGTGAGTTGGATGTGCGGCCACGCGCAGCGCGCAGCGATCCCGTCGGTGCATCGTGGCGCGCTGCGAGACCTCGAGCAACCACGCGCCGTCAGCGCAGACCGAGTTCGAGCGTCGCGAGTGGCGGGATTCCCCGCGAAAGAGCGGCCACCCGGCTGCCGCTGGACGCGGGCGAGCACGCAACGAGCGGTGCTGCAGTCGTGACGGAGCCGCGACCGGGGGTGGGATCGCTCGAGTCCGTGCGCGTGGCGAGTCCGCGTGGCGAGTGCGCGTGGCGGGTGCGCGTGGCGGGTGCGCGTGGCGGGTGCGCGTGGCGTTGCTCCAGCCGAGCGACGGATGAGCGACGAGCGCGCGGGCTCGCTCAGCGCGGTGCTTCGCAGCGGCGGCGCACGATCTCGAGGATGTAGCCCTGCACGTCCGACATGATCCAGTCGGTCCACAGCGTCGCGTAGAAGTTGAAGTGGGTCGACACGCGGTGGCGCGAGCGCAACTCGAGCAGCACGGTCCCATCTTCTCGCGCGTGCAGCTCGTACTCGCCTTCGAGCACGTCGAAGAACGGACCGCCCACGGTGACGTGCTCGTCGAGCGTCGTCGGTGGAATGGTCGTCGCGTCGGCGTGGATCGAGAAGGTCAAGCGCTCGTTCGGGGCCCAGTGCGTGACCGTCTCGATGAACAGCACGCCGCGTTCGAAGGTCGCGTGACGCACGCCTCCCACGCCCTCGTGGCTCAGCGTGGCCTCGAGCGGCCGCGGGAAGCCGATCAAGTGGCTCCAGGCGAAGTGGTGCTCCTCCTCGCGGAACGCAGGAACACGCGCGACGTTGGCCCACACGGTTTCGAGCGGCGCCCGGATCACGATGCTGTTTTCGACGACGCGCACGCTCTGCGGCGTCGTGAAGCGCGACTCGAGCGGCGCGAGCAAGTACGGCGCAAGGATCAGTCCGCTCAAGGTCGCGTTGCGCGCCGCGGCCGAGCGACGCGATTGCGCAATGGCGGAGGCCACCAGTCCGCCGAGCACCGAAAGGACGAAGTACAGCGGGAGCCACAGCACCACGCAGATCAGTCCCTCCCACGCGAGCGCCATCGAGGCCGCCAACGCGAGCAAGGCGGCGCCAGCGGGCAACGTCACGGTTTGCGAGAGCACGACAGGCCCGCTGCGCTCTGCAAGCGACACGGTCAGCAGTCCGAGACTGAACGGCACGACGAAGATGAAGCTCACGGTCATCACGCCGAAGAACGACTCGAGCTGTGCGCTGCCGAACACGTAGCGCGCCATCAAGCCGTGCGCGACGCCCACGAGCAGGGGGACCATCACGCCCCACAACCACGGACGCTCGAGGCGTCCGCGCGCCGGAGGCTGGGAAGAGCTGTCTGCGGGCAAGTCGATCGGCGCGTCCAAGTCGTTGTTCTCCCTCGCGCGCGGACGATCGTGCGTCGCCGTGACGCAGCACCGCGCGGCGAGAGAGCATAACGAGGCGACAACCGGGCTCCTCCGTCACGACACGATCGCTGCGTGTGCTCATTTACCCTCCGTGGGCGTCGGTTTGAGCTCCACCACGAGCGAGCGGCCGCCCGTGCGCCGCGAGAGCTCGGCCCAGCGCCGCACCGCAGGCCCAGGAGCGTCGACGAGGATCGAGTCCACCACCACACGCCGAAAGCGCGTGGCCTCGATCAAGAGCGGCGCGATCAAGTCCATGTCCGAGTGCGTGCCGCCCGTGGGCACGCCGTCGGTGAGCACGCAGATCGTGTCGATGCGCGGATCGTTCGCGGCGAGCAACGCGGCGTCGAGGAAGTTGCCCTTGCCACGTTCGCGGCAGGCGAGGAAGAACTCGAGCGCCGCGCGCACGTTCTTGGGGCTGGCCTCTTCGGCGTGCTCGCGCCAGGGCAAGGGCACGTTCGTGAACGGAATCAGGTTGAACTCCGTCTCGGGCGGCAACGCTTCGAGCGCGGCGCGCAGCTTGTCGCTGACGATGTCCTTGGGGATGCGGCCGTCGGCGAGCGGCGTCCACATCGAGCCGGAGAAGTCGAACAGGTACGCGACGCGGTCGGAGATCAGAGGCAGGCCGCTGAATGGAGTGCGCGTCGCGCCGCTCGACGGTTCATCCACGCCTTTGCGCGGCCGCACGATCGGGCCCTCAGTGGGGAGCGACTCGATCCACAGCTTCCACGGGCGCGGATCGAGGCGGTGCTTGAGGCCTGACGCGCTCTGCAGCAGATCCACGATGCGCCAGCGCAGCCGCAGTTGCGGCTCGGCGCCAAGGCGCGCGACGAGCGCGAGGAACGCAGCCTGGGTCCCGAGCACGTCGAGGGCATCGAAGGCCTGCAACCGCACGCGGGCGTCGGGATCCGCGCTCAGCTTCAGCGCGGCGGCGAACGTCTCCGTGGCCTGGAGTTCGACGAGGGCGAGCAACGCAGCGCTGCGCCGTTCGGAGGAGTTGGAGCGCAACGCGTCCAGTGCAAGGCGCAGCGCCGTCGGCCCACGCAGTTCCGCCAGCGCCACGAGCGCCGCGCACGACGCGCCGAGGTCGCTCGACGACGAGGCGTTCCGCGCCAGCGCCGCTTGCAGCCGCTCGGTGTCGCCCGTCAGTCGCCCGTCGCGCGCCAGACGCTCCGCCGACCACGCAAGCAGACGTTTGCGCGCGCCGTCGCCGGCGCCGAGCAGCTTGGCGAGTTCATCGGCCTCGCAGCCAGCCTGCGCGCGGCCCAACGCCTCCGCGACGCGCGCCGCCACGCGCTCGTCTTTCGACTCGAGCCCTGCGCGTCCGTGCAGTTCGCGCCACAGCTTCAGCTCGAGCAAGCCCGAGAGCGCAAGCTGCGCTTCGTCCGCCACGCCGGAGTCCGCATCACCGAGCGCCGCGAAGACCAGGCGCCACGCCTCTGCACGTCCCAGGCGCACGAGCGCACGCACGGCGGCGCGCCGCTTTTCGGGCTTGGGCTCGCGCAGCTGCTTCTCGAGTTCTTCAAGGCTCGGCGCGGGAGCGCTCTGCGCCGGACTGCCCGCTGCGGGCCGCGCGGGCGCTTGCGCAGCGCGCCCCCCACCGAGCGCGACTCGTTCCGGTTGCGCCAACGCCGAGAGCACACTCGCCAACACCACCGTGATCGAACTCGGATCTTGCACGCCCCCACGGACGAACAGCTCCGCGCGCGGTGGCGCGCAATCGCAGAGAAATCACCGCGCTGCCCGCACACTTCGCACTCGGCGGACACAACCGAACTCACGGCACACGCCGACGGCCTCGATCCACTGGTCGCCCGATCCGAGGCTTGCAGCTTCGCGCCCTGCCGGTTGCGCCACAGCGCCTCGAAACGTGGCCGTCCGACGCCTCGACCCGCACGCGCCCTCGGGCTGTGAGTAGCACCGTCACTTTCATCTCGAAGATCGGAGCTTGCCGCACGCGCCGCGGGGCGATGCAGAAGCGGGCGCCAAGCTCAGCAACTCGTCGAGAGCTCTGCGCTCGTCGGCAGCGCCCAGGTGAGCGTGCACTCCCAACGTGAGCTTGCGTACGAGGCGCCGAAGCGCATGCTGCAGGTCGACGCGCCGCGTGCTCTCGCTCGGCAGAGCATGGAGCACACACACACACGGCTTCCGCCGATAGCTTCGTCCACCGCGAGCCTCCAACGTAATGAGTCGTCGAGGCTCGGGCGCGATGGCGCCGCCCAAGTGGGTGACGGCGCGTCCAGGCGCCGCGAGGCAGTTCGCCAGCGGCGCTAAGGCTGCGTCATGAACTCGAGCGCGTTGCTCAGGTTCGTTTTGTTCACCGCCGGCGGGTCGCGGTACCAAGCCTGCGCGTTGACGACCTGACCGACGGGGTACGGAGCACCGAGCGCGCCGGGATTGGCGGCGACGAACGCGAGCCAGTCACGGCTGAGGTTGCCGTCGCAGGCGCCGAACGTCCCGCCGCTGTTCTGCGCCGGCATGCGTTGCGTCGGCGACTTCACGCAAAAGTAGCTCGTGCTGCCGACCGTCACCGGCGCCACGATGGGACCGCTGAGTCCGTAGAAGATAAGTCCCTGCTTCTGGCCCTCGACGTTGGCGACGTCGATGAAAAAGCCCGAGGTCGCAGCGCTGCTCGGCGTACCCGTCGAAGTGATCGACGGCACACAGCCGTTGGTCGAAGTTCCTGCCGTGCAGTAGGCGACCGAAGTGGGCGGCGCGAACACGTAGACTGCGCCGGCGTTCGCGCTGGTGTTGTCCGTCTGATTGCCATTCACACCCGTGGCGTTGCTGGCCTCGCTGCTCGCTCCGACCACCACCGTGTCACCGCTGACGCCCACCGAGTTGCCGAAGACATCATCTGCGTTGGAATTGGACGCCTTGAGGTAGGACTGCTGGCTCCAGACGCCGCCCGAACGAACGAACACGTAGGCCGCGCCGGACTTGAACGCGCTGTTGTCCGCTTGGTCGCCGTTCACGCCCGTGGCATTGCTGGCCTCGACCGGCGCCCCGACCACCACCGAGTCGCCGCTGACGGCCACCGAGTCGCCGAAGGAATCGGCCGTGCCGGTATTGGAAGCCTTGAGGTAGGCCTGCTGGCTCCAGACGCCGCCCGAGCGGACAAACACGTAGGCCGCGCCGGAGTTCGTGGCGTTGTTGTCGGACTGGATGCCGTTGACACCCGCAGCGCTGCTGTCCTCGCCCGCCGCACCTACAACCAGCGTGTCGCCGCTGACAGCCAGCGAGGCGCCGAAATAGTCACTGTCTCCGGAGTTGGATGCCTTGAGGTAGGCCTGCTGGCTCCAGACGCCGCCGGAGCGAGCGAATACGTAGGCAGCTCCGGAATCCGGGGCGTTGTTGTCGAATTGAAAGCCGTTGATGCCGGTGGCGTTGCTGTCCTCGTACATCGCTCCGACCACCAGCGTGTCACCACTGATCACCGCGGAGCCGAACTGGTCGCCCGCGCCAGTGTTCGAGGCCTTGAGGTAAGCCTCCTGGCTCCAGGCGCCGCCAGAGCGCACGAAGACATAGGCTGCGCCGGCGCTGAAGACGCTGTCGTCGGCTTGGTTGCCGTTCACGCCCGTGGCGTTGCTCCTCTCGTTGGGCGCCCCGACCACTAGGGTGTCACCGCTGATGCCTACCGTGCCGCCGAAGCGGTCGCCGGCCCCGGTGTTCGAGGCTTTGAGGTAAGCCTGCTGGCTCCAGACGCCGCCCGAGCGAACGAAAACGTAGGCCGCGCCGGAGTCCGCAGCACTGTTGTCGGCGCCATTGCCGTTCACGCCGGTTGCGTTGCTGTCTTCCCAGGGCACACCGACCACCACCGTGTCGCCACTGATGGCCAGCGCAACACCGAAGCGGTCGCTGAACTGGGTGTTGGAGGCCTTGAGGTAGGCCTGTTGACTCCAGACGCCGCCCGAGCGGACGAAAACGTACGCGGCGCCAGAGTCGGTAGCGCCGTTGCTGCCCTGGGTGCCGTTGACGCCCGTGGCGTTGCTGTCCTCGCCACTCGCCCCGACCACCACCGTGTCGCCGCTGATGGCCACCGCGGCGCCGAAGAAGTCGCTCGAGTCGGTGTTGGAAGCCTTGAGGTAGGCCTGCTGCGCGAGCGGATCGATCGTGAGCGGATAGTGCGCGCCGGCATCCTCGACATGGAGGCGCAGCCGGTCGATTCCGAGCGCAGACCACTGCGCAGGCACCGTGTGTCCAGCGGCGTCGAAAACCGTGAGGCCGCTGTAGTTGAGCGCTGTGCCGCCTTGCGTGTCGATGAACGCCACGTTGCGACCGTCGGGCGAAACGACGGGTTGCAGACCGCCGCGAATGGACAGATCCAAGGTCAGCGGCGCGTTCGCACAACTGGGGCGACTTGCGACGGTGAAGCCGTGCTCGAGACCGCGTGAGTCGTTGACATACCACTCGGTGAGGCGTTCATCCCACACGCGCGAGAGTCGCCCGCCGTCGGTCGATGTGGCGCACGGCGTGGTGACGAAATTCGTGGCGTCCCAGCCGTAGCTTTGGAGCTCGAGGCCCCAGCTCCAACTTCCACCGTCAGGGCCCGTGGTGAATCCGCGCTCGTCGAACGTGGTGTTCAAGCCCTGGCCGGGATTGCGGGCGCTCCAGACCATTTCGGTCCCGCAGCCTTCGTCGACCGAGACGATCTTGTGCCGACCTGCTTCGTAGGCAGCGCGAATGCTGGACCAGTCAGACGCGGCGAGCCCATCGGGGACCGAGTCGGCGGACAACTCCGATCGCTCAGCGCCGGATGCGGAGAGCGCTCCCACGAAAACCACGGGAGCAAAACCGACGAACCACGCGACGCTGTTCATGTGGAAACCCGGCCCCGTTAGGAACCGCCGTCCTCGACCGCCCAGTGCAGATTCGCCGCGCGTAGCCGAACCGTCAAGTGGGCTGGAGCGCGGCGCAGATCCTGGCGGCGGGCGCCGAAGCGCGGCGACAGCTGATCGCGTCGAGCACTACGGCTGTGTCACGAACTCGAGCGCGTTGCTCAGGTTCGTGGACTTCACCGCGGGCGGATCGCGGTACCAAGCCTGCGCGTTGACCGTTGTTCCAGCCGCGAACGGCTGCCCGAGCGCGATCGGATGCGTGGCGAGGTACGCGAGCCAATCCTCGCTGAATACGCCGTCGCACAGCCCGCTCGTGCCGCCGGCGCTCTGCGCCTGCATGCGCTGCGTCGGCGCCTTCACGCAGAAGAAGCTGCTCCCGCCGGCGCCCCACACGGTCGCTGTGCGTCCGGAGAGTCCGTAGAAGACGAGGCCCTGCTTCTGGCCTTCGACGTTCGCGACGTTGATCGAGAAGCCCGAGGTCGCAGCGATGCTGGGCCAGCCCGTCGAGCTGATCGACGGCACGCAACCGTTCGTCGAAGTGCCTGCCGTGCAGTACGTGACCGCCATGGGCAACGTGAAGACATACGCTGCGCCGGAGTCCTCGGCGCTGTTGTCCGCCTGGTTGCCGTTGACTCCCGTGGCGCTGCTGTCCTCGCGATTGGCGCCGACCAACAGCGTGTCGCCAGCGACAGCAACCGACCAGCCGAAGTGGTCGCCGGTCTGGGCATTGGATGCCTTGAGGTAGGCCTGCTGGCTCCAGACGCCGCCCGAGCGGACGAAGACGTACGCCGCGCCAGATTGCGCGGCGCTGTCGTCCGCCTGGTTGCCGTTCAAGCCCGTGGTGTTGCTGTCCTCGAGCGGCGCCCCGACCACCAGCGTGTCGCCGCTCACAGCCACCGAATATCCGAACCTGTCGCCCGCCTCGGTGTTGGAAGCCTTGAGGTAGGCCTGCTGACTCCAGGCGCCGCCTGTGCGGTGGAAGACGTACGCAGCGCCAGCGTCCTGAGCAGCATTGCTCGCCTGGTTGCCGTTGGGGCCCGCAGCGCTGCTGTCTTCCCAGAGCGCCCCGATCACCACCGTGTCGCCGCTGACCGCCACCGAGGCGCCGAACGAGTCGTTCATCTCGGTGTTGGAGGCCTTCAGGTAGGCCTGCTGGCTCCAGATGCCGCCCGAGCGGACGAAGACGTAGGCCGCGCCGGAATCCACGCTGGCAGTGTTGTTCGCCTGGCTGCCGTTCACGCCCGTCGCGTCGCTGTCCTCGTAGCGCGCGCCGATCACGGCGGTGTCCTGGTCGATGGCCACCGACACGCCAAACCAGTCGTTGTTGCCCGTGTTGGAGGCCTTGAGGTAGGCCTGTTGGCTCCAGACTCCGCCCGAACGGATGAACACATACGCGGCGCCGGCGTCGAAGGCATTGTTCGCCTGACTGCCGTTGACGCCCGTGGCGCTGCTGTCTTCGCGATTGGCCCCGACCACCAGCGTGTCGCCGCTGATAGCGACCGCGACGCCGAACTCGTCGAACTGCCCCGTGTTGGACGCCTTGAGGTAGGCCTGTTGACTCCAGACGCCGCCCGAGCGAACGAAGACGTAGACCGCGCCGGAGTCCGTCGCGTTGTTGCTCGCCTGGTTGCCGTTGACGCCCGTGGCGTCGCTGTCCTCCGAGTAGGCTCCCACCACCAGCGTGTCGCCGCTGATGGCAACCGACGCGCCAAAATCGTCGTACTGCTCGGTGTTGGACGCCTTGAGGTAGGCCTGTTGGCTCCAGACGCCGCCCGCACGGACGAACACGTACGCAGCGCCGGAGTCTGTGGCGCCATTGTCGGCTTGATTGCCGTTGACGCCCGTGGCGCTGCTGTCTTCGAACCGTGCGCTGACCACCACCGTATCGCCGCTGACGGACACCGAGTGGCCGAACCGGTCGTCGGCGCCGGTGGTCGCGGCCTTCAGGTACGCCTGCTGCACGATCGGGTCGATGGTGAGCGGATAGTGCGCTTCGGCGTCGTCGACCTGCAGACGCAGTCGGTCGCATCCGATCGCGCGCCACTGCGCACCCACGGTGTTTCCGGCAGCGTCGAGGACCGTGAGGCCGTTGTAGTTGAGCGCCGCGGCGCCGAGTGCGTCCGTGAACGCCACATTGCGACCGTCGGGCGAAACGACAGGTTGCAGACCGCCGCGAATCGAGAGTTCGACACTTAGCGGCGCGTTTGCGCTCGCAGGTCTGTTCGCGATGGTGAATCCATGCTCGAGTCCGCGTGTGTCGTTGACGTACCACTCGGTGAGACGTTCATCCCACACACGCGAGAGGCGGCTGCCATCGGTGGATGTGGCGCACGGCGTCGTGACGGAATCCGCGGCGTCCCAGCCGTAGCTTTGGAGCTCGAGGCCCCAGCTCCAACTTCCGCCGTCAGGACTTGTTGCGAATCCACGCCCGTCGAACGTGGTGCTCAAGCCCTGGCCGGGATTGCGAGCAGTCCAACTGTTCTCCGTGCCGCAGCCGCCGTCGACGGCGACGATCTTGTGCCGGCCCGCTTCGTAGGCGGCGCGAATGCTCGTCCAGTCGGACGTTGTGAGTCCTTCGGGGACTGAGTCGGCGGCAGGAGCCGTATGACTCGCTACGTCGATCGCCAACTCTGCGCGGCCAGAGCTGGATGCGACGAGCGTTCCAACCAAGACGAGGGGAACGACACCGACGAACGACGCAACGCTGCACATGATGAATCTCGGCCCCGTCAGGAACCGCCGTCCTTTGCCGCCGAGTGCAGGGTCGCCGCAGGTCGCCGAACCGTCAAGCGGGCTGGAGCGCGGCGGA
Organism: Planctomycetota bacterium; assembly: GCA_016795325.1. Classification (GTDB taxonomy): domain Bacteria; phylum Planctomycetota; class UBA1135; order UBA1135; genus WYBT01. The sequence continues at coordinate 25,370 of JAEUHY010000053.1, read as the reverse complement.
GAACTTGGCGGCGGGCGCCGAGGTGCGTCGAACAAACTGCCGCGCGCGCCCCCGCGCGGCCGAGCTGGGGCGCGCGCGGCTGCTACCGATCGCGTGGAACGCTACGGCTGCGTCACGAACTCGAGCGCGTCGCTCAGGTTCGAGGTCTTCACCGCGGGCGGGTCGCGGTACCAGGCCTGCGCGTTGACCGTCGTTCCAGCCGAGAACGGCTGCCCGAGCGCGAGCGGATGCGAGGCGAGGTACGCGAGCCAGTCCTCGCTGAACACGCCGTCGCACAGCCCGCTCGTGCCGCCCGCGCTCTGCGCCTGCATGCGCTTGGTGGGCGACTTCACGCAGAAAAAGCTGGTCCCGCCGGCGCCCCACACGCTCACCGTGCGTCCGGAGAGTCCGTAGAAGACGAGGCCCTGCTTCTGGCCTTCGACGTTCGCGACGTTGATCGAGAAGCCCGAGGTCGCGGCGATGCTGGGCCAACCCGTCGAGCTGATCGACGGCACGCAGCCGTTCGTCGAAGTCCCTGCCGTGCAGTACGTGAACGCAATGGGCAGCGTGAAGACGTAGGCCGCGCCAGAGCTGGTGGCGCTGTTGTTCGCCTGGTTGCCGTTGACGCCCGTGGTGTTGCTGTCCTCGGCCGGCGCGCCGACCACCACCGTGTCGCCGCTGACGCCAACTGCGTGGCCGAAGAGGTCACCCGCGTCGGTGTTGGAGGCCTTGAGGTAGGACTGCTGGCTCCAAGCGCCGCCGGAGCGGACAAAGACGAAAGCGGCGCCAGCGTTCACAGCGCTGTTGTCCGCTTGGTTGCCATTCACGCCGGTCCCGTTGCTGTCCTCTGGGTACGCTCCGACCACCAGCGTGTCGCCGTCAATGGCCACCGAGCAGCCGAACCAGTCGCCCGCGCCAGGGTTGGAGGCCTTGAGGTAGGCCTCCTGGCTCCAGACACCGCCGGCGCGCACGAAGACGTACACCGCGCCGGACTCGCTCAGACTGTTGTCGGCTTGGTTGCCGTTGACCCCCGTGGCGGCGCTGTCCTCACCGACCGCTCCAACCGCCAGCGTGTCGCCGTTGACGGCGACGGCCCAACCGAAGTACTCAGTCGGAGCGGTATTGGAGGCCTTCAAGTAGGCCTCCTGGCTCCAAACGCCGCCCGAGCGAACAAACACGTAGGCCGCGCCTGCAATACTCGCGCTGTCGTCCGCTTGATTGCCGTTTACGCCCGTGGCATTGCTGTCCTCCCAGTGCGCGGTGACGACAACCGTGTCGCCACTGACGGCCACGGACTTGCCGAAAAAGTCGTTCGCACCGGGATTGGAGGCCTTGAGGTAGGCCTGCTGGCTCCAGACACCGCCCGAGCGGACGAAGACATAGGCCGCGCCGGCAGTCGTGATGCTGTTGTCCGCTTGGTTGCCGTTCACGCCCGCTGCGTTGCTGTCCTCGTTCCGCGCCCCGACCACCACGGTGTCGCCGCTGATCGCCACCGAGTAACCAAACGTGTCGACCGGCCCGGTGTTCGAGGCCTTGAGGTAGGCCTGTTGGCTCCAAACGCCGCCCGAGCGGACGAAGACGTACGCCGCGCCGGATGACGCGGCGCTGTTGTCGGCCTGGTTGCCGTTAACGCCCGTAGCGTTGCTGTCCTCGTTGTAGGCCCCGACCACCACCGTGTCGCCGCTGATGGCAACAGACCAGCCGAAGTTGTCACCGGCCCCGGTGTTGGAAGCCTTCAAGTAGGCCTCCTGACTCCAGACGCCGCCTGAGCGGACGAAAACGTAAGCCGCGCCAGACTCTGAGGCGCCGTTGTTCGTCTGAACGCCGTTCACGCCGGTGGCGCTGCTGTCCTCGAAGTGAGCCCCGACCACCACCGTGTCGCCGCTGATGGCCAACGTCCAGCCGATGTTGTCGCTCGCCTCGGTGTTCGAGGCCTTGAGGTAGGCCTGCTGCACAATCGGGTCGATGGTGAGCGGGTAGCTCGCTGTGGCATCGTCGACCTGCAGCCGCAGGCGATCGCCGCCGAGCGCAGACCACTGCGCAGGGACCTTGTGTCCAGCGGCGTCGAACACCGTGAGGCCGTTGTAGTTGAGCGCCGCGCCGCCTTGCGCGTCGGTGAACGCCACATTGCGACCGTCAGGCGAAACGACAGGTTGCAGCCCACCGCGAACGGACAGATCCACAATCAGCGGAGCGTTTGCGGAGCTGGGGCGGCTGGCGACGGTGAAGCCGTGCTCGAGGCCGCGTGAGTCGTTGACGTACCACTCGGTGAGACGTTCATCCCACACACGCGAAAGACGGCCGCCGTCCGTGGAGGTGGCGAGCGGAGTGGTGACGAAACTCGCGGCGTCCCAGCCGTAGCTTTGGAGGTCGAGGCCCCAGCTCCAACTGGCGCCATCAGGCGTTGCCGTGAATCCGTGCTCGTCGAACGTGGTGTTCAAGCCTTGGCCGGGATTGCGGGCAGTCCAGCTGTTCTCAGCTCCGCAGGCGCCGTCGACGGCGACGATCCTGTGCCGACCCGCCTCGTAGGCGGCGCGGATGCTCGACCAGTCGGAGGCGGCGAGTCCTTCCGGGACGGAATCGGTGGCGGGCGCGCTACGGCGCGCCTCATCTGGAGTCAGCCCCGGCCGGTCCGTGCCGGATGCGGCGAGCGTTCCAACCAAAAACAAAGGAGCGGTACGGACAAGCGACGCGATGCTGCGCATGGTGCAACACGGCCCCGTTCGAGGCCGTCGTATCTGTCCGCCACGATAAGACTCGCCGAGGAGCGCCAATCCGTCAAGTCATGCTGGCGCAGGTCTTGGCGCATCCTCGTGCGAGCCGGACGAGGCGCGCTGGCGCCGTGGATCGGTCAGCGCCGCTGCGAGCGAGTCCGTGCGCCGGCGCGAAGCGCGCGCGAGGTCAGCGCTCACCAGCGTGAGGGGCGGCGATTCAGGCGAAGCGGGACTCGTCGCGCTCGCCGAACTTGCGCGAGCCTCGCCCGGTCTACGTCCGCTCCGCACGCACGGCCAGCGCCATCCCCACGAGCACCAGCGCGCCGCCGAGCAGCGTCTGCGCGCTCGGTTCGTCGCCGAGGATCCACCACGCGAGCAGCGTGGCCCCCACCGACTCGCCCAAGGTTGCGATGCTCGTCAGCGCCGCGCTCACGTAGCGCAGCGCGTAGTTGTAGCTCGAGTGGCCGAGCACCTGCGGAACGAGCGCGAGGCCTACGAGCCAACCGAACGTGCTCGCCGAGTAGCCGGTCAAGCTCGCGCCCGAACTGAGCACGAAGACGAACAAGAACAGCGCCGCGACGCCGTACAGGCCGACCACGTACGGTCCGAGCGAGAGCGTTTGGCGCAGGCGGCGTCCGACGAGCATGAACGTCGCACACAGGATGGCGCCGAGCAGCGCGAGCCCGTCTCCGAGCAACGCGTCGCCGCTGAGCTCGAAATCTCCCGCGCCGATGATGGCGCAACCGACGACCGCGACGCCGATCGCAACCCAGGTCAGCGGCTGCACGCGGTCGGTGGTCACCAGCGGCGCCGCGAGCGCGACCCACAGCGGAGTCGTGTTGACCAGCACGATGCTCGACGCGACCGACGTGTACGAGAGCGACGTGATCCAGGCCGCAAAATGAACTGCGAGCGCGAGTCCAGCCGCGGCGAGCACGGCGAGGTCGCGCCGGGTCAGCGCGCGCCACTCGCGCCAGCACTGGCGTCCCATGAACAACGCGAGCAACGCCGTAGCGAGCGCGCAGCGCCAGAACGCGACCACCAGCGGCGGCGCATCGGCGAGGCGGATGAACACCGCGCTGGTCGACACCGCAGCGATCGCCACGCCCAGAGCGAGGCGCGGCGGAAACGGAGCGGCGGCGTGCGGCGTCATGCGGGGTGAGCGGCGGACTCTACATGGGCTCGGGCGAGCGCTGAAGTGCGTCGCGGAGCGGCGCAGCGAAGCAGCACCGGCGCAGTGCGCTGCTCGCAAAAGAAAACAGCGCGGCGCGCGGCGAGAGCAAGTCTCCGCCGCGCGCCGCGCTTCGATTCACTCAGCGAGTCCTACGAACCGCTCGGCGCCGCGTAGTCGAGGTCCATCGCCGGCGGAGCGCCCTTGGGGCCCACGACGTAGTGCTCGATCCACTGCAGCATGCGCAGGTTGTAGTCCAGGCGCGCAGCCGCCTTGCGGTTGCCGTGGCCTTCGCCCGGATACAGCACGAGACGCACGGGCGCCGCGTTGCGCACCTTGAGATGGCGGTACATCTCGTACGACTGACCGGGGTTCACGCGCGGATCCTCCTTGCCGTGAAGGATCAGCAGCGGCGTCTTGCAGTTGCCGGCGTGGTAGATCGGGCTGCGCTCGAGCGTGTGCTGCCAGTCGTCCCACACGCGCTTGCGCGCGTGCACGTAGAACTCCTCGTCGGGAATGTCGGTCGTGCCGACCTTCGAGATCTTGTCGCTGATGCCGACGAACATCACGCCGGCCGCGATGCGCTCGGAATAGCGCGTGCTCAGCCACGCCGTCGCGTAACCGCCGTAGCTGCCGCCGGTGACCGCGACCTTGTCCTTGTCGACCAGCCCGATCGCCACCAGGTGATCGATGGCGTCGATCAGATCGTCGAACTCCTTGCCGCCCGCGTCGCCCTGGCTCGACTTGGCGAAGGCCATGCCGCGGCCGGTCGAACCGCGGTAGTTGGTGTGGAACACCGCGAAACCGCGCGCGGCCCCGGTCTGCGCCGGATCGCCGTAGTTGGTGAGCCAGTTGTTCGAGTGGTGCGACTCAGGGCCGCCGTGCACGTACAGGATCAGCGGATAGCGCTGGCCCTTCTTCTCATCGAGCGGCCGCACGAGCAGGCCTTCGAGTTCGAGCCCGTCGCGCGCCTTGAACTTGACCACTTCCTGCGGCGCGAGGCGCGTGTTCGCGAGCCAGGGATTGGAGTCCGTGCAGCGCTTGGGCGCCGCGTCGCCGTGGCTCATCGTGAACAGTTCGGAGGGATGCGTGGGCGTGCTCGCGGTAAACGCCGCGTGCATCCCGTCGTTCGCGAGCGACAGGCTGGCGAGCACGGGGCCGCCCGTCGCGACGAGCATCTTCGCTTCGCCGTTCAGGCTGAGCTTCTCGAACGCCGTCCACACTCCGTACGCGTAGACGCTGAGCAGCGAATCGGCGTTCTGCCATTCGAAGGCCATCACGTCGCCTTCGAGGCCGGGGCGCAGTTCGACCGGCGCGCCGCCGCTCGCCGGCGCCAGCATCAAGCGCCCCGCGGTCGGATCGTGGACGTCGCCGGCCGAGACAAAAGCGAGCTGCTTGCCATCCGGGCTCCAGGCGAAATCGCCGAGCTTCCCGGGGTTGTCGATCTTGGCGAGCACCTTGCCCGACAGATCGACGATGTGGATGCGTGTGCGCATGTAGCTGTCGTCGACGGTCGGCGTCGGCGCGATCGAAACCGCGAGGCGATCGTCGACGGGACTCCACAGCGCCTTGTAGACCTGGCCCGCGAGCTCGAGCTTCGCCGGCTTGTTCGTCTCGTCGTTGAGCGCGCCGACCCACACGCGCGAGAAGCGCATGTCCTCTTCGTACACCTCTTGGCGGAAGCCCTTCTCCTGCGCCTTCTTCTTCGCCTCGGGCAACGGCTCGAGACCGACCAGCGCCACGCGCGCGCCGTCGCGGTGCAGATCGAAGCTCGCGATCGATTCGCTCAAGCTCGCCGCGCGGCGCGCTTCGCCGCCGTCGATCGCGATCGTGTACAGACACGTGTTCTTGTCGTCGTTGCGCTTGGCGAGGAACGCGATCGCGCGACCGTCCGGCGTCCACGTCGCAGCCGACGCGTTCTGCTTGCCCGTGACGAACGGGCGCGTCGCTCCGCTCTCGCGCTCGTACACGTGCAGCTCGGTCCACGAGCCGCCGTCTTCGTCGACCATCGGCTTGCGCGGCACGGCGAGCGTGTAGACGACGCGCGCGCCATCGGGCGAGATCTCAGCCGCGGTGACGCCGCGCAGCTCGGCGACCTTGTGCGGCGTGAGGACCTCGCTCGCCTGCGCCAGGAGCGGCGCGGCGACGAACGGAAGCAGGACGGCGGAGAGCGCCGGAACACGGGTGCGTCGAAGCGTCAACAGCATGGACACGGTCGATCCTGGGGCAAGAGGAGTTGAGCGGCTGCACTCGCAACAAGCGCCGCCGCGTGACGGGCGCGCGAGCATATCGCGACACGCCTGCGGCTACCGCACACAGGCGAGCCGGCGCGTGTGCTCACGCGCCGCGGCCGCTGAGCGGATGCACCGCGGTCGGTCGTTGGCTGCAACTGCGCCAGCGGCGGATCGAGGCGACGGGTCAACGCCCACGGCGAGTGCGAGTGCGCACCGGGAGCGACGTCCGCGGCTTGTGGCGGCCGGCCCGCCTGCGACCGAGGCGCTCCTCGGCGTCGCTCGTTGTGTCCGAACCCGCGCGACCCACACCTCGGGAGTTCGAGCTCGGCCCGTGCAGCGCCCGTGGGCTAGGGGCCAGGGCACAGATCCCACGGCGACGAATCACGCTGTAACGCCCGGCGTTCCGCGCGGATTCAACTGCAGCGTCGGGCGCGCAGCGCTCGCGAACACATCCAACGCGCGACCAACTCGAACTCCACCATGCACATGCAACGCCTCCTCGCCGTCCTCGCTCTCGCCAGCTTGTGCGCCAGCGCCAGCGCCCAAACCGTCGGCAGCCCGGTGATCGATCGCCCGATCACCAACGGCACCGGCATTTGGACCTACTTCTACCGCGGCGGCACGCAGCCCCTCACCGGGCCGGCCGCGCTCGGGAACTGGTCGTTCTTCGACATCGACGCGGACACCTTGGGCTCGAAGGTGACGCCGCTGATCCTCGAGGTCACCGGCCCCACCCAGTGGAAAGTGGTCGCGATCGGCACGCCGCGCGCCTCGACGTCCACCGGCGTGCAGACGCACCCCTTCGCCTCCCAAGCAGGCATCACGGCGCTCAGCGCCGGCAAGCAATACACCATCGGCATCACGCACCGTGACTACAGCTTCAGCGGCGGTGTCGCGACGCCCGGGGCGCTCACCGGACCGCTGGTGGACTTCAGCGGCTACGGCATCACGACCGACCCCTGGTCGTACGTGAGCGGCACGCTGAACATCGGGACGATCATCGGCACGGGCGGATTCCCTATCGATAATCTCAGCTTCACCGGACGCATCTACTCGGTCTCGTTCCAGTTCGGCGCGAGCGTCCCGACCACCTACTGCACGCCGGGCACGACCTCGAGCGGCTGCACGGCGACGATGAGCTACGCGGGCTCGGCCCACGTCTCCGCGAGCGCAGGTTTCCATCTCCGCGTCAACAACGTCGAGCCGAACAAGCAGGGCCTGATCTTCTTCGGCGTGAGTGGCCGCGCGATTTCGCCCTGGGCGCCGGGCAGTTCGAGCTTCCTGTGCGTGAAGTCCCCCACGCAGCGCATGAGCCTGCTCAACAGCAACGGGCTACCCGGGCTGTGCAACGGCGCGTTCAACATCGACTGGCTCACTTGGCTCGCCGCCAATCCGGGCGCACTGGGTGCGCCGTTCAGCTCTGGAGTCGTCGTCAACGCGCAGGCCTGGTTCCGCGATCCGCCGGCGGCCAAGACGACGAACCTGAGCAACGCGCTCGAGTTCGTCACCGCGCCCTGAGTTCGCGCGGGTGCGCCGCGACGCGCTTCGGCCGCGCGCGCGGCGCCGCGACTACACTCGCGGGCGGCCATGCACCTGCGAACGATGGAAGCTGCCGATCTCGAGCCGCTGTGGGCCGAGTTCCAGGACGTGATCCGCGAGGGCGCGACGTACGCCTACGATAGCTCGACGACGTTGCGCGACTTCGAGCGCGATTGGTGCGGACGCGGCGGTGAGCAGTGGATCGCGCACGATGGCGGTGAGCTCCTCGGCGCATTCACGCTGCGCGCCAACCACCCCGGGCGCGGCTCGCACGTCGCGACGGCGTCGTACTTCGTCGCGCAGCGGGCGCGCGGCCGCGGCTTGGGCCGGCAACTGGGCGAACACTCGCTCGAACGAGCGCGCGCGCTGGGCTTCGAGGCCGTGCAGTTCAACTTCGTGGTGAGCACGAACACGAGCGCGCTGCAGCTGTGGCGACGGTTGGGCTTCGAAGTGGTCGGTGAGCTCCCGCGTGCGTTCCGCCACGCGCAACACGGGTTCGTGGGCGCCCTGGTGTTGCGGCGCGATCTTCTGCCCGCGTCCGCGACGCCGCTCGACGGCCTCGTGCACCAAGCGGTCATCGCGAGCTTCGTGCAACGCGGCTTCGCGCCCGACGTAGAGCAACTCGCGCGCACGCTTGCGCAGCCTGCGCAATTCATCGAGAGCGCGCTCGAGCGCCTCCACCGAGGCCACGGACTGGTGCTGCACCCCGGCTCGCACTCGGTGTGGATCGCGCATCCCTTCTCGAGCACGCCGACCACCGTGTGGGTCGAAACCCCGACGCGCGGTTGGTGGGCGCCGTGCTTGTGGTGCGCGCTCGGCGTGTGTGCGCTGGCCGCGCCGAATGCACACATCCACGCTCGCGTCGGAGGCGAGCGCGACGCATTGCGCATCGAAGTGCGCGACGGCGAACTCGTCGATCCCACGCCGCTCGTGCACTTCGGCACGCCGCCGCGGCACGCCTGGGACAACGTCCACGCCTGGTGCGCGAGCGTGCAGCCCTTCGAGCGCGCGGAACACGTCGACGCGTGGTGCGCGCGGCACGCTTTGCCGCGCGGCGAGTGCGTTCCGATTGCGCAGGTCCAGCGCCTGGCGCACGCGTGGTACGGGCGGCACCTCGACGCCGACTGGCGCAAGTGGAGCGTCGCGCAGGCGCAGGCCATCTTCGACGCAGTCGAATTGCGCGGCGAGTTCTGGCGCCTGCCGAGCGCCGATCAGCCCTTTTGACGCAGGAAACGCTGCACTTTCCCGTCGGAGCGTGGAGCGCGTCTTACTCGGACGCGTCGCCGACGACCGAGCGCAATCCACCCGGCGCGAGCTCCCACACGTACACCACCGCGTGGTCGGGTTCTTCGCGCGCTGCGAGCTTCGAGTAGGTCCGCCGCGCAGGCGTGTTGTCGAGTTCGGTGGCGACCCACGCTTCGACGCAGCCGAGCTCGCGGCCCCGCGCGAGCACCACTTCAACCATACGCCCGGCGATGCCGCGGCCGCGCCACGGGCCCGCGACGCCGAGTTCGTTGACGAACAACTGCCGCGGCTTGTCGGGGTGCGAGTACGCGTAGGCGGTGCACATGCCCACGATGCGCTCGCGCCCGCGTTCGCCTTCAAGTGCGACGGCGACGACGTGGCGCGGATCGCTCAGCGCATCGAGCGCCCACTCGCGCCGCACTTGGTAGTCGAACACGTCGGGTTCGACGCGCTCGAACAGCTCGAGGTCGCGGGCCGCGAGCACGCGCACCGCGATCGCATCGGCCTGCGCCTCGCCCGCCATCGACTCGAACGGCTCAGCCCGCCGTCGTGTCCGTCATCGCCTTCGAGGACTTCGAATACTTGTTCCCCGCCGTGCCCGTCTTGTGGCCGGGGTCGATGAACGAGCGCGAGAGCTCCTTGCGCTTGACGAGCTTGCGCTCGACGCGGTTGTAGACGTCGAACACGCGCGCTTCGAACACGCCCAGCGACCAGTTGTTGTCGCGCAGGCGCTGCTCGGCGCGCTTCTCCCAGAAGCCGATCTTGCCGCGCGCGAGGCCGTAGGCGAGCGTCACGTAGTGCTGGTAGAGCTTGCGGCGCTGCGCAACTTCCGGCGGGATCTTGCCCGGCCAGGTTTCCTCGAGGTGGTACTCGCCGATCGAGCCCCACTCCTCGATCTTCTGCGGCGGTTGGTAGCCGAGCTCGATCGCCTGGTCCCACATCGCGGTGCCGGGGATCGGGCGGTACGGCCACACGGTCGGGCGCGCGAGCGGCGCGGCCACGTGCAAGCGGCGGCACTGGTCGATCGTGGCCAGCATCGACTCGGCGCTCTCGCCGGGGTAACCGATGATGTAGGTCACCGACGAGCACACGCCGCGTTTGTCCATCTCGACCGCGGCCGCGATGTTGTCGTCGTCTTTGATCGGCTTGCCGATCTTCTTCATCATCTCGTTCGTGCCGGCCTCGGCGCCGATCTCGGCGACGTACATCCCCGCGGCCGCGAGCGCGTCGAGCGCGTCGGGCTTGTAGGTCAGGATCGAGTGCGTCTCGATGAACGCGTTCCAGTGGAACTTCAGGCCGCGCGCGAGCATGCCCTTGGCGAACTCCGCCGAGCGTTTCTGCATCACGCCGAAGTTCGCGTCGTGGAAGCGCACCGTGTCGAAGCCCCAGCGCTGCTGCAGTTCGGCGAGGTCGTCGAGCATGCGCTCGGCGGGCATCGCCTTCCAACGCCGGTCGGTGACGATCGGCGAGCAGCAGAAGGTGCACGGCTCGGGGCAGCCGTAACTCGAGAAGTAGGTGATGCCGAAGTACGGCTTGCGCGAGCCGATCGCGGGCGGCGTCGGCATGCGCAGGATGTGCTTGTGGCTGTCGGGCCGCAGCTGGCGCTCGCGGTACGGCTCGATGTCGATCAGATGCCAGGGCAGATTTGCGACCTTGTCCCAACCGACGACCGCGCGTTTGGCGGTCTTGATCATCTGGCCGTCGCGCAGGAGCGCGAGCCCTTCGACGTCCTCGAGCGGCGTGCCGGCGTCGATCGCCTTCACCAGGTCGCGGAACGTGAGTTCGCCCTGGCCGAGCACCACCGCGTCGTACAGGCCGGTACGAAGTTGCAACTCGGGCTTGACCGACGCGAACCAGCCCCCGATCACCATCGGGAGCTTGGGGAAGCGCTGCTTGACCTTGGTCGAGGCGCGGAAGCCGTCCGTGACCATGAAGCCCAGGATCCCGGTCGTGGCGTAGAGGAACGCGCCTTCGCAGGCCTCGAGCAGCCGCCGATGGCCCTCCTCCGGCTCGTACAGGTGCGCGTCGATGATCTGCACCTCGTACCCGTCCTCGAGCGGGAACGCGGCGATGGTCAGCATCTCGAGCGGCAGCATGTCCCCGCTGCACGGCGGACCGATGGACGTGTCCACCTGCTGGGGCTGGTAGAGGACGATTTTCTTCTTGGCCATGGGGGTCGCGGAATCTTACGTCACAGTTCGGGTTGGCGGCACGGATACCCGGATGCCGCGCGGGCCCTCCGTACACCGCCCCCTTCTATCGGGCAGTGTATCTCACTACCCTTCTCGCCCGCGCGCGCCTTTGGGTGCGCTCGATCAGGTGTCTCTCCGAAACCGAGAAGGAATCTCTCTCATGAAGACCGTGAAGTGCGGCCTCCTGGCTGCGGTGTTGGCGACCGGCCTCTTCGGCGCCTCGTGCCTCGGCCCCAACAAGGCCTTCAACCAGCTCAACGCCTGGAACCAGAAGGTCACCGAGAACAAGTGGGCCAATGAGGCCGTGTTCATCGTGCTGAACATCGTCCCCGTGTACGGCTTTGCCTACCTCGCCGACATCGTGGTGTTCAACTCGATCGAGTTCTGGGGCGGCAAGAACCCCATGGATTGAGATCGATGCGAGGCGCGCGGGCCCACAAGGCTCGCGAGCAGCGCAAACTCGACAGTGCAGAAGGCAGCGGCCGCGAGGCTGCTGCCTTCTGCCTTTTGTGGGCCGCGTTCTCTCTCGCGCGCGGCCGCACGGTTCGCCGCGACGCCGCCGTTCACTCCACGACGGCCATCGGCCGACCGGAGCGCCACGCGGCCGTCTGCAACAAGGCGACGACAAGATTGTGCGGCGACGCGAGCCCCTTGCCCGCGATGTCGAAGGCCGTGCCGTGCGCTGGCGAGACGCGCAGGAACGACAGGCCCGCGATCACCGTGAGTCCGTGCCGCGCGCCGGCGAGCTTGATCGGGATGAAGGCTTGGTCGTGGTACAGCGCGAGCACGGCGTCGAAATCGCCGCGCGCCGCGCCCAAGAACACGCTGTCGGGCGAAACGGGGCCGGCGACCGTGATGCCGCGCGAACGCACGCGCGCCAGCGCCGGTTCGAGCAGCTCGATCTCTTCGCGCCCGAGCAGGCCGCCTTCACCGGCGTGCGGGTTCAGACCTGCGAGCGCGAGGCGCGGCCGCGCGAAGCCCCAGTCGCGCAAGGTCTCGTCGAGCAGCACGAGGTGGTGCTCGACGCGTTCGCTGGTCACCGACTCGAGCGCCTGACGCAGCGGCATGTGGCGCGTGAGCAACATCACGCGCATGCGGCCGGCGATCGCGACCATTTCGTAGCGCGTCGCGCCGTCCCAGCGTGCGAGCAACTCGGTCTGGCCTTCGACGCGCTCGCCCGCGGCGTGCAGCGCCTCCTTCGAAACCGGCGCGGTCACAAGAGCATCGATGCGCCGCGCGCGGGCCCACTCGACGCCGCTGCGCAACGCGTCGAGCGCGGCGCGCCCGCACGCCGGCTGAACGCGACCGTGTTCGAAGGCCCCGAGCTCGCCCGTGTCGACCCAGGCGACATCGAGCGCGCGCTCCGCGCGTTCGGGTTCAATCCACTCCGGCCGCAGCCGCGCGGGACCGAACACGCGCAGGCGCGCCACGGCGCGCACACTCTCGTCCCGCGCCGCCGCGAGCACGATCTCGGGACCGATGCCGGCCGGATCGCCCAGGGTGAGCCCGAGGAGCGGGCGCTCGAGAGCCGTCGGTGCTGCGCTGTTCATGCGCTCGCGAGCGTACCCGACTCGGCGCGCGCGCCGAGAAGCCGCGCGCGACGCAGCACTTCACGCCGCGGTCGAACCCGACGAATCGGCCGCGGCCGCAAGTTCGCGGTTCGTGCGGTACAGCCACACCAGCACTTGCGCGACCGCCGCGTACAACTCGGGCGGGATCTCCTCGCCGCCGTCACAACGGGAGAGCAGCGTCACCAGGTCGCGGTCCTGGCGCACGGCGATCCCGTGGCGGCGCGCGAGGTCGAGCAACTGCTCGGCCATCCAGGCCTGGCCGCTCGCAACCACGCGCGGAACCTCGCCTGAGGTATGGCGCAACGCGACGGCGCGGCGCACCTCCTCGAACGGCTCGGCGTCGCGCGGATCCATGCTTCAGCCCTCGAGGTCGAGCAGCGTGCGCGACTCGAAGAAGGACGAGCGGGCCGGCGCGTCGGTGTGCAGGGCCGTGTCCGCGGCACGCGCGACCGAGGCGTGCGCGGGTTTGCCGCCCAAGGCGAGCGCTTGCTCGAGCGCTCCCAGTCGAGCCGTGAAGAACTGCGCGATGCGTTCGTCCTGCACGAGCACGCGCGCGACGGCGCCGCCCTCGCCGAGCAGCAGGTCGACGTGCACAGGCCCGCTCGCCGAGAACTCGACCTCGAGCGCCACGCGCCGCGGCGCGCCGCCGCCCGGATGCGCTCCCGCGGCGCCGTCGCGCGCCACGCTGAGGTGCAGCGTCGTCCAGCGGCCGCCCTCGTGGATCGGCAGGCTCCACTGCGGAGGCTCGTCCACGCTGGCTCGTGCGACGTTGAGCAGCTGCTCGGCTTCGAGGCCGCCGAGCGCGCGTTCGAGCGCCGCGCGCAATTGGCTCGGCCCGAGTCGCTCCTCCGCTCGCAGCAGTTGCGCCTTGAGATCGCCGTCGAGCGCCGCCAGGGCTGCGTCGAGTCCGCGGCTCGCGGCCGAACCCTCGTGCGCCGCCCCTGGAGCGAGCGCGCGCACCAGCAGCAGCTTCATCCAGCGCGGCCAGTGTTCGTGGTCGAGCCGTGCGAGCGCTGCGGAAACCTGGCGGGCGTCGGGCGTGGAAAGGGCAGCCAGCGCGGCCTCGAGCGCGCGGCCGAACGCACTCGGCGGCGCCTCGTTCGGCGCACGCGCAGCTTCGGTTGGAGGGCTCGTGCCCGCGAGTTGCAGCGCAGCCTCCAAGGCCAATCCGAGGCGCTGGAGCAAACCAGCGGCGTCGTCCGCCGAGCCGGCGGCGCGCAGTTGCTCGCTCAGCGCCGCCAGCAGTTCGGCGCCGAGCCGCCGGCGCTCACCCGAGGGCGCGGCGTCGAGCACGAGCTCCGCCAGGCGCGCTTCGAACGTGAGCCCGGCGTCGCGCAGGCGTTGGCGCAGCACTGCGGGTTCGTCTCCGGGCTTGAAGGCGTGCGCCTCGAAGTCGGCGAGCCAGCGCTCGAGTTCCGGGCTCGGGGGCTCCGCGCCGCCGGCCCGCGCGCGCTCCACCTCCGCCGCCAAGGCGCGCGTGAGCTGTTCGAGCAGGGCGCCCAAGGGAGCGTCGACGCCCAGGGCCTGCCTCAGCGCCTGCACGAGGCCTTGGGGCGCATCAGGCGCCGCTCCCACGAGCTTCAGCTCCAAAGTGGCCCCGCCGGCGACGACCTCGAACGTGTAGCGACGGCCCGGCTGGAGTTCGGCGTGCGAAAACGCCGGCACACGCAGCCTCCCGACCCCGATCAGGACCGAGCCGCCGTCGAAGGTCTGCAGCACGTCTCCGGAGAAGATCCTCCCCTCCCGCAAGGCTTGCGGGACGTCGGCCGGCGAGGGTCCGACGGGGCGCGTCCAACCCGTGGAGGCCGCGCCCTGGATCGACATGGGGTCCATGCGCGGCGGTTATCGGACGAGCCGCGCCGCTGTTGAGCCTGCGGTCCGCCCAGGCGGCAGGCGCCGGCTTTCCCAATTCTTGGGCGCCGGCCCGCGGCGCGCCGCAGATCGAGCGCTGGGCCGCCCGAGCCGAGCGCTGAAAACGCCAGACGCCCCCGCAGCGGAACTTCCGCGCGGGGGCGTCTGGTGTTTGGGTGAGCCTTCGCCAGCGCTCGACAGCGCCGCTCGAAGTGATCAGTCGCGTTGCGCCGTGACGTTCAGTCGCGTTGCTCCAGCCGAATCACCGCACCCGACTGCGTCACGTTGAGCACGCGTTGGAGCGAGCCCTCGGGGCTGCGAGCACGCCACTGCATGCCCAGCAACAGCACGCCGGAGTTGGACAACTGCTGCAGCGGAAGCGGAATGAGGCCGAGCGGGAGCGCCTGGATCGAACGCGGTTCGCCGGCGACAAAGATCTGCGCGGTGCCGCCCTGGAAGGTGGAGCCGATGCGGATCTGGCAGTTGACGGGCAGAGTGCTCAGGCGGTTGCGGTCGAGCACGAGGTCGAGGCGACCGTAGAACTCGACGCGGATGCGGCCGTCGGGGAGGTTGACGACGGCGTAGCAGGCGTCGGGGCCGGCGGCGCTCACGGAGAGCACGACCGCCAGCACGTCCGCGGCCGACCCGGCGAGGGTGACGGACGGGCGGAACGGCCCCACGGTCTGGATCGGCCCGGTGCTGGAGGCGCTCTCGGGCTGAGCGGGTCCGCCGGGGGCGACCATCGGCAGGCTGCCGATCGAGTCACCGCCCGACCCACCGAACAAGATGTCTTCCTCGCCGGCGCGGCCGATCAGCGCGCAGGTGAGGGAAAGCAACGCCGCCAAGGCCAGACCGCGAAGGTTGGTCATCTGGCTGACGCGCCGACGGACGAGGGAGGGGAGCTTCATGGGTTCAGGTGGGCTCGGCCGAGCTGGCCGAGGCGCCGCCGAAGAGTTCGGGACAAGTGGCGACGAGCGCCGTGGCGAAACCTCGCTGGCGCTCGACCGCGGCCTGGAGGCGCGGCGACGTCGCGAAAGCGCGGACGACGTCCTCGAGCTGGTCGGGGTGCCGGTCGAGGAGCAGGCGGAAGTACCGCAGGGAACGCGCCTGGTCTCCGAGCAATGCGTACTGCAAACCGATGTTGAACAATGCGAAGTAGAAGCGCGGGTCCTCGCGCTCCAGACCGCTGACGCTGACCCAGCGGAAGTAGCTCAGGGCGCGGCGGTGATCGCCTTCGGCCTCGTACAGCTTGCCGAGCTGCACCGCGGCGTGCCCGCGGTTGGCCGGCGACATCGCGCTGTCGAAGATCTGGCCGTACTCGCGCGCCGCGAGCAGGCGCTTGCCTTCGTGGGCGTGCAGGAAGGCGAGGTACAGGCGCGCTTCTTCGTGCGTCGGATCGGCGGCCAGGGCCTCCTCGAGCAGGCGGCGGCCCTTCTCGACCGGCGTCGCGATCTCCTTCAGCCGGCCGTTGAGCATCGAGCGCGCGTGGCGCCAGTCGACGCGGCCCAACCGGCTGGACTCGCGGCTGTTCTCGGCGCCTTCCTCCGCCTGACCGAGCAACACGCCGTCGACGAAACCGCGACCGCGCGTCTGGGTCGGCTCGACGTCGACCGCCTTCTCGAACACCCGGGTCCGCAACCAGTCCGGGTCCACGCCGGCGAGCACGTAGGCCTTGCCGAGCTGGTAGAAGATCGTGGCGAGCTTGTGGACGAGCTCGATCGCCGTCGCGCCGCCCGCCAATTCCTGGCCGGTGAGTCCGGTGACGTGCGCGAGCAGCCGCTCAGGGTCGGCGACGTCGAGGTGCAGGCGCAGGCAGCGGCGGCTGTCGTCGAAGAACCCGTGGCAGGACGGGCAGTTCTCCAGGTGCACGAGCGCGCGCGCCGACGCGGACTCGTCGAGTTCGCCGTCGAGCAAGGCGGACAGGTCGAGCTGGAAGTGCTCGCACAGGTCCGCGCTGCCGCTGTTCCACTGGGTGGCCATGGGTGCTCCTGGTCTCGACTGCTGAATCCGGTCGTCGCTTGCTTGGGTGTGTGTAGGTAGGGCTCGGAGGACTCGCTGAGCGGCGCACAGCCGCTAGTGCGCGCCCTCGCCGAGGTTGCTCTCGCCATCGGCGTCGAGCTCGTCTTCTTGATCCGAGTCGACAGCGCTGTCATCCGCCAGGCCATCCGCCAGGCCATCCGACGGAGCGCCGCCCGCGATCGGACGCTGCGCCGCGGAAGCGCCGCGCGCGCCCAGCCGCGGATCGCGCGCGGGGCGGCAATCGGGCGGGAGGCCCTCGAACACGCGGCGCATCGAGCGGTGGATCTTCCGACGCGCGCGGAAGATGACCATCTTGAGGTTCTCGAGCTTGATCCCCAGGCGCGACGCGGCTTCGCGGTAGCTGCACTCCTCCACCTCGACCATGTGGATCGCGGTGCGCTCGCGCGGGCTGAGCTGCGAGTAGAACTCGAGGTACAGGTGCAGGTACGTCAGGTACACGCGCCCGCACTCGCGCGCCGATTCGCGGTCGATGGCGCCGTGCTCGGGCGTGGCCTCCGGACGCGTCGGCTGGTCCGAGAGGTCTTCGAAC
This sequence comes from Planctomycetota bacterium, assembly GCA_016795325.1. Lineage (GTDB taxonomy): Bacteria > Planctomycetota > UBA1135 > UBA1135 > WYBT01. The sequence goes on along the minus strand of JAEUHY010000053.1, from coordinate 8,305 downwards.
CCGACCTCGTGCCGTCCGGCGCGGCTGAGCGAGCGCAGGTGCTTGAGCACCGTGTTGCGCACGATCATCGCGGTCCACACGCGGAAGGCGTCCTCGCGCTCGCAGTTGAAGCGGTGCGGATAGCGGTAGACGTTGAAGAACACTTCCTGCAGGACGTCGCGCGGGTCGGCCTTGCTCCCGTAGCGGCGCAGGCAATTGGCGACCTGCAGCAGCAGGTGGTTCGAATTCAGCTCGTAGAGCAGGCCGAACGCGGCGCGGCTCTGCGTGACGCGGAAGAACTCCATCAGCCGCGTCGAAAGCGCGTCGCGCAGCGACTCGGGCGAGCGCGCGCCGTCCTTCACCAGCGCGTCCCAACGCGCGAACTCCACGACCGGGACCTCTCGTCGCACTGCGGCGAGGCGGATTCCCCAGTCGGTCGCACGCGCGCTTGCAGGCAGCGCTGCGCCCTGGGTCTGCGGATCGGCGTCGATCATCGGCTCCGCGAAGGAGAAAGGGGGAGGAGGGCCGAGACGGAGGTGTTACCCAATCGTAGACGAAGCGTACGACTTGGTAACCACCCAAGTTTCGCAAACCTTCACATTTGTTCTCGGATTGCGTCAGATCCAGGCGCGCCGGTGGGGCCGCGGCCGCGAGCGAGCCGGCCATCGGACGCCAACCTCACGGCACCCACACTCCGTCGATCCGGAACCGGAAGCCCTCCCCGGCTTCGAACACTCGCACGGAGAGCGCTAGGTCGCTGCGCCCCGACTCGACGGTCCACAGATCGACGAGCACGTCCCAGTAGCCCTCCGTCCACTGCGCTACCGAGGAGTTCCAGGTTTCGTCGGGCAGCTCCACCAACGTCTCGCCGTACTGCGCCACGTACCGCGCGGCCTGCTCCGCGGTCTTGTCATCGATCTCCACGCGTTGTGCGAGCGCGGTGCGAAGGCGGAAATCACCCGCGACGAAAGCCCGCACGACCTCGCGAAACACCGGCCGCCAGAGCGTTGCGACCGCGTGCTCACGCTCCGGATCCTTGCGCACGGGGACCACGGGGGCGGCTGAGTCTTCTTGACGGCTCATGGCGATCGGATTCCTTGCTGCCCGGCGCGGCTGCCCGGCGCGCAGCGTCGTGCGGCATTCTCGGAGTAGGCATCGAGAGCACAAGCGGTGGCGCAACGGGGCGGGCACTCGCCGCCCTGACTGCAACAGCCGTCCAACCATGCCGCAGTTGCGCTCGCCCTTGGCTGCGTTGCGCTGCAAATTCGAGCGGCGCTGCGTGCTCGTCTATCGAGCGCGCAGTCGGGCGTTCTCCTCCATGATGCGGCGCGCAGTGGCCCTTGCGTCGAGAATCTCCTGTTCGGTGGGAAGGCGCACCCGCCTTCCAGATTCGTAGACACCGGTCCGCAGGTACGTCGCCCCATCGGAGTACGTCTCTTCGTACAGGATGTCACCCGTCTGCGTGAAGTAGACCCACACTCCATTCCTCGTGTTGTCCGCGCCGTGGCCGCCCTCGACGAACTGCAGCTGGCCGTTCGGCCAGTAGCTGCGGATCGTGACGTCGACGCCAGGACAGCCGACACCGAGGACCGCGCAGACCGAGAGCGCGAGCAGGCCCGAAATCCAGCGCCGTTCGTCGTGCGCTCGTCGCGAATCCGTGCGCTCCAGCGGCGCGTGCGACGTTCGACGGTCAAGTAACCGCGCCCACGGACCAGCGACGTCAGACGATGCGGATGCAACCGATCTTATGGGTAGACGCATGCTCACTCCGTTCTGTGAAGGCGAGGCCGGAGTTCATCACGAGGAGCAGCACCTGACGGATCCACGCGCCGACTCACGGAACTTCGATCCACGGTCCATTTCGGCCCGGGCGTCGACCGCTCCGTGCGCATGCGAGCACTCCGTGTCGGCATCGATTCAGGCGCGCCTTCCAAGCCGCTGTACTGAGACTAGCAGCGAACACCTCTGCGTGGGTGCTCGCTGGGCGGAACGAACGAACACAGAGTTCGAATCCAGACGCCACCGTTCCTGGAGGCGTCCGGTCTTGCGGTGGAGCACGACGAACGCACTCGTCCTGCGCTCCAGCCCCCTCGCTGCGCTGAGCCACCAGGCTGACGGCCCCATCACGCGATCGTGTACGCCGACAGCTTCATCTCGACGCCCAAGTGAACGAGCCGAACGGCCGGGCCGTTCCGTGAGCGGTCGCAACGCTTGAGTGGGAGAGCCTTCGCGTGCGCCACACGAACGGAGATTCGGGGCCCGCGGCATCCGCACGCGATTGCAGGCGCACCCTTTCGCACGCCGGCGCGCGGCTAGAGTGCGCACGTGAGCAAGAGCGAGCGCGCGCTAGCCCTGGCCCGCGAGGTCGGGTTCGATCTCGCCGGCGTCGCGCCGTTGCGCGCGCCGCGCGACGCCGAGCGCCTGCGCGAGTGGCTCGCGGCCGGCCGGCACGCGGGTCTGGAGTGGATCGCGCGCGACGTCGAGCGCATCGCCGATCCGACGCTCGCGTGGCCCACCGGCCGCAGCCTGCTGATCGTCGGCCTCGCGCACTCGCGGCCGGCGGTCGAACTCGAAGGCGGCGGTCGCATCGCGCGCTACGCGGCCGGCCGCGACTACCACAACGTGATGGGCCGCATGCTGCGCAAGCTGCGGCGCGCGCTGATCAAGGAAGGTCTGGCGACGGAGGGCGGCCTGGCGCGCGCGGGGGTCGACGCGCTGCCGCTGCTCGAACGCTCGCACGCAGCCGAAGCGGGTCTGGGCTTCGCGTCGAAGGCCGCGAACCTGCTGCACCCGAGCTTCGGACCGTGGTTCTTCGTCGGCGAGCTGATCCTCGACGTCGAACTCGACCCGACGCCCACACCGCCGGCGGGGAGCTGCGGGACGTGCCGCGCCTGCATCGACGCCTGCCCCACCGAGGCGATCGTGGCGCCCGGCGTCGTCGATGCGCGCCGCTGCATCAGCTACCACACGATCGAGAGCACGCAGGCGCCGCCGCGCGAGTTGCGCGCGGGATTTGGTGCGTGGGCCTTCGGCTGCGACGTGTGTTCGCAGGTGTGCCCGTGGGCCTCGAAGGCGCCGGACCTCGCCGAGCGCTGGGGCGTGCACCGCGCGGTGGAACAAGGCTCCCTTGCAGAGTGGCTGCGCCTGCGCGACGAAGAGCAGGTTTCCGAGCGTTTCGAAGGTTCGCCGCTCCAACGGCCGCGCCGCGCGGGCCTGGCGCGCAACGCGGCGCTGGCGCTGGGCGCGATTGCGAAACACCGCGCCGACCGCGAGCTGCTCGACGCGCTAGCCTTCGACGACGACGCGAGCGTGCGCGACGCGGCTGCCTGGAGCCTGGCGCGCACCCGCGGCGCCGACCCGCTCGTGCGCGGCGCGCTCGAGGCCGCCCAGGCCCGCGAAACCGACGCCGCGGCACGCGAACAGATGCGTTTGAACCTCGACGGCGCGCCCTGACGGCGCCGCGTCCACGCGCTTGAACGTCGGCGCGGCCGAACGTCGATTTCCGTGAACAGCGCCGATCGGCGGAGCTCCGCCGACCTGCGGCGCGCCGCCGCGCCCGCTTCTGCGCAGGAACTTCCGGCTCGAGCGCGTCCCGCGGCCTTCCGGCGCGCATGAACTTCCTGTCAGACGGCGCCACGAGCTTGCGGCCGCCACGGATCCCGCGCGGCGCCCGGTCCGTCCCACGTTGCGATCCGTGGACGCACCGCGCGCGAGCAGCTCTTCGCCCGCGCTTCCACGGACGTTCTCAACTCCTTGAAGCGCAGCGGTTTGGATCTGGTGCACGGCCCCTCGTCCGGCGCTTGGCGACAGCCTTGCTTCTCCAGCAAGTGTCCACGAGCAACGCGCACCAACGACCAACCTGCGAGACGAACACCATGGAACACGCCGACTACTACAGCGACCGCAAGTTCTGCACGAAGTGCGACGGCTACGTCCCGTACCTGATGAGCATCGACCACAGCTACTGCACGCAGTGCGGCTCGGAGGTGCGCCTGTTCTCCAAGAGCGACTGGAGCGAGTTCCAGAGCACCGTCGCCGAGCGTCGCCCCAAGGGCGGCCGCCCGCGCAAGAGCGCCGACCGCCGCGAGACGGCCTGATCTGCGGAGCCCGTGCGCGCGAGCCGTTCGCCGCGGCTCGCGCTCAACGCTGGCCCGAGCGCAACACCTTGCGCCGGTCCGCAGCACGCCGCGCGCGGTCGTCGTCGCCGCGCGCGCGCCAGTAGCTCTCGATCGAAACCCAAGTCAGCTCGTTGTCGGCGAAGCGCTTCTCGAGCTCCGCGATGACGGCTTCGGCGGCGCTGTGATCGCCCAGCGCCGAGTGCGCCTCGAGCGCGAGCGCGCCGACGTCCAAGTTGTCGGGCAGCAGGCGCTGCAGCCTCGCGAGGTTCTCGGAGACGCTCTCGCGATCGCCAGCGGCGACGTGCAAGCGCACGAGCCGCACGCGCGGCTCGACCGCGCGAGGATCGGTCAGAAGCAGCGCTTCCTGCGCGCGCACCTGCTGGTCGATGCGGTTGAGCTCGACGAAACGCGCACGCGCGGCGTCGGCGTCGGCTTCGCGTCCGAGCGCGGCGAAGATCGAACCGAGCAGGAACCAGGTGCGCGGCTCGAAGGGCGCGAGGTCGCGGCCGCGCAGCGCGGACTCGAGCGCTTCGCTGGGCCGTTCGAGTTCGACGAGCGCCTGCGCGCGCCACACGAGCGCGTCGGCGTGCTCGGGACGCAGCGCCAGCGCGCGGTCGAGCGCCGCGAGCGCGCCGGACGTGTCCCCGAGTTTGAGCCGCGCCAGTCCGAGCCCGCGCCACGCCTCGACGCTTTGCGGCGCGGCCGCGACGACGCGCTGGTAGTGCTCGAGCGCGCGCGGATAGTCGCCGAGCGTGTAGTGCGCGTGACCGAGGACTTGAGTGGCGCCGACTTCCTTGGGCGCGACCTCGACGAAACGTTCGGCGAGCACCGCGCAGTCGCCGTAGCGGCGCAGGCGGAAGTACGCGGTCGCGGCTTGGTACAAGGCGCCGGGCTGGTCGGGCGCGCGGCGCAGTACGTCCTGCATCAGCGCGAGGCACGCGCCGTAGTCGCCTTCTTGGTAGGAGCGCGCGCCGAGCGCGAAAGCGGCTCGCACCGCTTCGGGCGGCGGCACGCTGGGGCCCCACTGCACCCACGCGCCGCTTTCGCCGCGCGGCAATTGACGCGGATCGAAGCGCAGCGCGGCTTCACGCTGCGCGGCGGTGAGTTCGGCCGCCCCACGCGGCGCCTGCGGAGCGCTGGACGTGGGCGCCGCGGGCGCAGGTGTCGGCGCCTGCGCGGCTGCAGTGCTGCGGCTCGCGGCGGAGTTGCTCGCGGCGGAGTTGCTCGCGGCGGAGTTGACCACGAGCGCGGCCCCCGTGAGCAGTGCTGCGAGCGCGCAGCGCGAGTGGTGCGAAACGGCGAAGTTCAGCATCGAACGCCTCACTTGGCCTTGGGACGCTCGAGCACGAGCGTCTGGTTCGCGGGCACGTCGAGCACCTCGAGCGTCTCGCCCGAGGGCCAGCTCGCGCGCACGCGCCGTGCACGCGTCGCCGCGCCGAGTCCAAAGTGCGCCAGCGGTTCGATCGCCGCCTGGTAGCCGCCGCTGGTGCGGATCTCCCGCGCGCGCGAGCCGCCTTCCCATTCGACGACCACGCGTCCGCCGAGCGCGAAACGATTGCCGTCCGGCGCCGTCAGACGCACCGCGAGCCAGTTGAGCTTGCGCTCGCCGTCGCGCGCGAGCGTGTTGCGCAGCACGCGCACGCGGCCGTCGAGTTCGATCGCCACGATGTCGACGTCGCCGTCGCCGTCGATGTCCCCCACGCTCGACGCGCGCAGCACCAGCCGACCGTCCGCGAGCAGCGGCTCGACGCGGAATCGGCCTGCGCCGTCGTTGCGGTAGAACTGCGCCTCCTGCGCGTAGCTCGTGTCCGTGCCTGCGTTGTCGGCCTGCGGATAGACGTGGCCGTTGAGCACGAACGTGTCGAGGTCGCCGTCGAGGTCGAAGTCCTCGAGCGCCGTGCCCCAGCCGAGCTTGACGATGCTCGGACCCGCGAGTCCGGTGGGCCCGGAGCGCTCGACGAAACCGCGCTCGCCCTTGGAGAGGTAGAGCGTGTTGTTCTCGCCGGAGAAGTTCGTCACGAACAGGTCGTCGCGGCCGTCGCCGTTGACGTCGCCGACGGCCACGCCCATGCCGGCCTGCTCTTTTCCGTTCATGTCGTAGGCCACGCCGCGCGCGAGCCCGACTTCCTTGAACGTGCCGTCGCCCTGGTTCTCCCACAGGAAATTGGGCGTCGAATCGTTGGCGACGTAGAGGTCGACATCGCCGTCGAGGTCGTAGTCGAGCGTGGTGACGCCGAGCGCGAAGCCCGCTTCCTCAGGCCGCACCTTGGCGCCGACGGTCACGTCGCGAAAGCCCGGCTGCGTCTCGGAGGCGATGCCGACGTTGGCGAGCAGTTGATCGTGCAGCGGCGTGAGCCCCTCGGGGCCGCACATCACGGGGAAGCCCTTCCACGCGCAGCCGCCGCCCGGCGGCGAGATCGTGGCCGGATCGAAGGCGAGGTAGTTGGCGATGTACAGATCGAGCCGGCCGTCGCGGTCGTAGTCGAGGAACGCAGCGCTCGTACCCCAGCGCTGGCCCGAGAGGCTCCAGCGCGCGCTCGCGTCGAGAAAGCCCGCGCCGTTGCGGTTGAGGTAGAGCTTGTCGGTTCCCCAATGGGTCACGTAGACGTCGAGCCAGCCGTCGCCGTCGACATCCCCGACCGCGCAACCCATGCCCCAGCGGCCCGGCGTCATGGCCCAGCTCTCCGGAGCCGGCGTGAAGCGCCCCGCACCGTCGTTGAGGAACAGCCGCGTCGGAAGGCCCAGCTCTTCCGCCTTGACCCGTTCGAGCGTCGAACCGTCGACCACGAGCAGGTCGAGGTCGCCGTCGCGGTCGAAGTCGCACAGCGCGAGGCCGCCGCCGTTGACTTCGAGGATGTAGTCCTTGGCGCGCGTCCCGCAGGTCGTGCGCACGTCGCCGAGCGCTTGGCCGTCGTCGACGAACAGCGGTTGGGCGGCCTGGGGCAGGCTGGCGAAGAGGAGCGTGGTCCACATGCGACCTGCCACTGTAGTCGACGCCGGCTGGCGGCACGGCGCCAGGTTGTACGGTGCCAGAGCAATTTGTCTCACGCCTCCGGTGCGCTTCGCGCACCGGAGGCGTGAGACAAATTGCTCTGGCACCGTACAACGCATCGACCACTCGCGCATGTGACCAACGACAGTACGGAGTGAGCGGCACGCAACTGGCGCATTCGATCCTGACGCCGCACCGCCACGCCCGCCGTCCGTCGCGCGTTGCCGTTCGTTACGCAAGCCGGTGGTGGACGTGATCCTGGCCCCGCACCACCAGCCTGCGCGCCGTCGACGGCGCGTTTTCGCTGCGTCCGCGCGCTGATGGCGCATCCGATCCTGGCGCCGCACCGCCACGCGCCGCTGCTAGCCTGACGCGCCGCATGAGCACGGAAACAAGCCTGGATGGCGCGCGGCTGCGCGAGCGACTGGCCCAGGCGCGCGTGCAGTTGATCTTCACTCCCCACGCCGCGGGCGCGCGCGACCCGCTCGCCGCGCTCGTAGCCGCCGCGCCCTTCGTCGACGTCGTCCAGGTGCGCCCCAAGGCGCCGGACGCCCAACCCGACCCGCTGCGCCCCGGAGCGCCGCTCGAACGCAGCAGCGCGCGCGAGTGCTTCGAGTGCTGCGAGCGTGTGCTCGCGTTGCTCGCGCCGCTGGGCGAACGCGCGCCGCTCGTGCTGGTCAACGACCGGCTCGACGTGGCGCGCGCGCTGCGCGAACACGGCGTGGCGGGCGTCCATCTCGGCCAGGAAGACACACCGCCGCACATCGCGCGCGAGCTGCTCGGCCCGCAGGCGCTGATCGGCTACTCGACGCACTCGCTCGCGCAGGTCGTTTCCGCGCAGGATCTGCCAGTCGACTACCTCGGCTTCGGACCGGTGTGGGCGAGCGCGACCAAGGGCTACGAACGCGGCCTGGGCGCGCACGCAGCGTGGATCGCGCAACAAGGCTGCGAGTTGCCCGTGTTCGCGATCGGCGGCGTCACGCTCGAACGCGCGGACGAGCTCGTGCAAGAGTTCGGTCCGGCGCGCGTCGCGGTTTCCTCGGCGATTCTGGCCGCGGACGATCCCGCCGCGGCGGCGCGCGCGCTGCATGCGGCGTTGAGTTGACGATCGTACGGCGCCAGAGCACTTTGTGTCACGCCGTCGGGGGCCCGCGCGCCCCGACGCCGGGGGTCGACATGGCGTTGGGGCGGGACGTCGGCCAAAGCACCCCCCCGG
>JAEUHY010000050.1 GCA_016795325.1 Planctomycetota bacterium | reverse complement strand
CTCCTCGACGCTCGCGGTCTGGCGCAGCAGCCCTAGAAAGGGCGCGACGTTGAAGCTGTCGCCGAGTCCGTCGCGCGGCGAGTCCTTGATCGAGGCGCTGAGCGCGGGAGTGAAGGTCTGCGCGACCGACGGGGCGGCGAGCGCGAGAGCGACGAAAGCGGTGAGGAGCGGCTTCATGCCTCCAGGCTAAGCAGCGCGCCCGATTTCCGCTCGGCTCGACCGGCGCTGCGGCCTGCGAAGAGCGCATTCGACGCCGCAGCGCCGTAATCTCGCGCTCCATGATCGCCATCGCGAAAGCCGCCCTGCTCGCGCTCGTCCTGTGCCTCTCGTCCTGCTCGGTCCAAGCGAGCGAACGCGTCGAGCTCGGCGTCGACGTGTTGCTCGCCAAGGACAGCAAGTTCATCGAGCTCGTCCAGGGCAAGAAGCTCGGGCTGATCACCAACCCATCGGGCGTCGACCGCGCGCTGATTCCGACCGCCGATCGCCTCGCGCACGATCCGCGCGTGAAGCTCGTGCAGCTGTACGGCCCCGAGCACGGCATCCGCGGAGACGTGGCCGCGGGCGATCAGGTCGGCGACGAGCGTGACGCCGCGACCGGCTTGCCCGTGCAGAGCCTGTACGGCAAGAGCAAGCGCCCGTCGCCGGAATCGCTCGCGAACCTCGACGCCGTGTTGTTCGACATCCAGGACGTCGGCTCGCGCACCTACACGTACATCTCGACGCTCGGGGAAGCGCTGAAGGCCTGCGCGGCGGCTGGAAAACCGCTGATCGTGCTCGACCGGCCCAACCCGCTCGGCGGCGCGCGCTTCGAAGGCCCGATGATCGAGGAGCGCTGGCGCACGTTCATCGGCTGGGGCCCGATGCCGGTGACGCACGGCATGACCGTCGGCGAGGTCGCGCGCTACTTCAACGACGTGCTCGCGATCGGCTGCGAGCTCAAGGTCGTGCCGCTGCGCGGCTGGAAACGGTCGATGGCCTGGGAGGACACGGGCCTGTCGTGGACGCAGACCTCGCCGCACGTGCCGAACGCGACGCAGGCGCACCTGTACACGACGACCGGCATGATCGCCTCGTCGACGACCAACCTCAGCGACGGCGTGGGCTCGACGATGCCCTTCGAGCTCGTCGGCGCCGAATTCATCGACGCCATCGAACTCGAGATCGCGCTCAACGAGCTCAAGCTGCCGGGCGTGCGTTTCCAAGCGCTCGCGTACAAGCCGTTCTACGGCAAGTTCAAGGACAAGCCCATGCGCGGCGTGCGGCTGCGCCTGGTCGAACCGCGCGAGTATCGGCCGCTGCACACGGCGCTCGTCGTGCTCACCACGCTGCGCAAGATGTATCCGCAACACTTCCAGCTCGCGGACGACGACGCGCTGGGCAAACACTGGGGCGAGCTGAAGCTGCGCGAGCAGCTCGAAGCGGGCACGGGCGTCGAGGAGATCGAACGCGCCTGGGCCGCCGGCTACGCGGAGTTCGAGCGGGCGCGCGCCAAGGCGCTTTTGTACTGAGGCCTCGGCGCGGAAAACACCGGGCCTGCGCGTCATGCGGTCTCGCGGCGGCGCTCCTCGCCGCGCCATGACTGCACGTCGGCGCCGCGCGTCCACACGCGCGAGGTCAGAAGCGCGAACCGCGCCGCTTTGTGAACGAGTCGCACCACAGCGTGCCGACGGGCATCGCGCAAGCACAGCGGGGCTCGCGCCGGTGGACTCCGGCCAGCCACCGCGTTCGTCGGCGCGCGTTGAGGCGTCCCGCGGCGCCACATCCAGTCCGAGTTCGAGAACTCGGCGATATCGCGCCAGCGCTCGGCGCCGTACAACTCGCTAGCGATGGCGCTGCAGTGGTATCCCGGTCACATGACCAAGGCGCGGCGCGAGCTCGCGTCCTTGCTGCCTTCCCAGGACGTCGTGATCGAAGTGCTCGATGCGCGCCTGCCGCTCTCGAGCTCGAATCCCATGCTCGCGGAGCTGCGCGGCGACAAACCGGCGATCAAGGTGCTCACCAAGAGCGATCTCGCCGATCCGCTCGTCACCGCGGCGTGGGTCCGACACTTCGAGCGCGACGCGAACGTGCGCGCGTTCGCGTCGACGACCAAACACCCCAGCGCGATGCGCCAGCAGATCGCCGAGTGGACGCGCAAGCTGGCCGCGCCGCGCGGTCCGGGCCGAGCGTTGCGCGCCGTCATCGCGGGCGTGCCCAACGTCGGCAAGTCGACGCTGCTCAACACGCTGATGAACCGCGCGGTGGCCAAGGTCGGCGACAAACCCGCGGTCACCCAGCACCAGCAGGTGGTCACGCTCCAAAGCGGCATGCAGGTCACCGATTCGCCCGGGCTGATGTGGCCGAAGATCGAGAACGAGGAGCAGGGCTTTCGCTTGGCGCTGGCCGGCTCGATTCCCGACACGGCGCTCGACTACCTGACGATCGGCATGTTCGGCGCGCAGTTCCTGCTCGCGCAGTACGCGCAGCTCGTGGCCGCGCGCTACAAGCTGCCCGCACCGCCCAAGGACCCCGAAGCGCTGCTGTTCGTCGTCGGAAGCCGGCGCGGACTGCTGCGCGCGGGCGGCGTCGTCGACCTGCACAAGGCCGCGGAAGTGCTCGTCCACGAGTTTCGCGCGGGCTCGATCGGCGCGATCAGCCTCGAGACTCCTCCCGATCCCGTGCCGCGTATCGACCCTGAGACGCGCAGCCATCAAGCGCCCGGCGACGACTCGGGCGCGGGAGCAGGCGACGAGCTCGACGCGTAGCTCGCTGCGGTGCTGCTAGTTTGAGTTCGAGACCCTCGCACCGGATCTTCAACATGCTGATCTCGCTGCAACGACTGTTGCCCTGGATGCTGCTGGCCCTCTGGATGCCGCTTTCGGCGACGGCGCAGACGCAAAGTCCCGGGACTGCCGCGCTCAACTTGCGCCTCGTGCCGCTGCGAGTGGGCTTGAGCGACAACCAACCCAAGAACACGCCGCTCGAGCAGACGCCGATCGCCAAAGAGGCAGCGAAGGTCGGGCTCGACTTGGCTGCGCCGCCGCATCCGCTGGTCGCCGCCGCCTGCCGCGACGGTCGGATGTTCTATCTGTTCTACAAGGGGACCGAAGAGGCCTTCGGCGAGCGGGCCTGGATGCTGCAGCGCATCCGCAAGACGGAGCGCACGTGGTTGAGCGCCGACGGGCCGCCGGAAGAAAAGGTGACCTACCTCGTCGAGGCGTTCAAAACGATCGGCGGCACGCTGAAGGGCAGTGACCAGCACTTCGGTTCGTTCGCGCTGCGCGACGCGCAGCGGCGCGAGGTGATCAAGGAGTACGAGATCGGGTTCGGTGAGATCGAAGGCCTCGCCACCGGGGCGGCATGGCCGTTCGACCTCAAGCGCCCGTTCCACATGCTGCAGGATTACGCCCCCGATGCTGCGCTCTACGACCAGGTGAAGTTCACGCAGGCGCGCAACTGGCGCTTGAGCGTGTCGTTCGCGCGCGATGGAGCGTGGTCGGTGGTGTCGCCCGAGCTGGGGCTCAACCTGCCGAAGTCGCTGCCCGAGCCGGAGCACTCGAGCCCGAAGATCGATCCTGCATCCCGTTCCATCGTGCTGCTGCCCGGCCAGGGCCTAGCGACGCTGACCCTCGGCCAAACCACGGTCGAAGACGCGCTCAAAGTCCTTGGGAAAGCGCTGGAAGACGTGCCGGCCGGCACCGGCGGGCGCAACGTGAGCTTCGCCGGCGGACTGACGTGCAACTTCGACGGCCAAGGGAAGCTGAACACGTTGTTCACGCGCTCGTCCTTCGGCGGCCAAGCCGGCAAGGGCCTGCGGCATGGGCAGACGCGCGACGAAGTGCGCAAGCTCGCGGGCGCGCCGCTCAGCGGCGCCGACCAAGACGCCACGTGGACTTACCACGGCCTGCTCGTCAAGTTCGACGCCACCGACGTGGTCGCGCGCTTCGTCGTCATGCGCAACTAAGCGCCGCCAACGAAATGCGTCGCGACGCCCGGACGCGCTGTCATCCGCGTGGGCGGCGCGGCCGCGGCTCCAAGCGTTGCCGGTCGAACCCGTGTCGCCGCCACCCAAACGGCCCCCATCGCGCCCGAGCATCCACGACTCATTCCGTTGGAGGCTCCAAGATCGGAAAGCCACCGCCCGCGTTCTGTCGCGGAAACTCGTGCGTTGGCCAGCGCACGCATCGCCGGGCAGTAGCGGCTCGCCGATCGCGACGACCCCCAGTCGCTGAGAGTCCGAGAGCTGCGGCCCTGCCGCGCGCTCAGCTCAACTCGGATCAGCTCAACTCGGATCAGCTCAGCGCTGCGAGTTCGAGGTCGCAGCGCAGCAGTGTTCGACCAGCCGCGAACGAGCCCTTGCGCGGGCCGGATTTGAAGCGCTGGATCACGCGGTTGTGGCGGTCGAGGCAGGCGAACCACTCGCCGTGCTCGGCGTCCGGGAAGTGGCCGAGCGTGAAGTCCGCGACGCGCTCGAAACGTTCGAGCCAGCGCGGCGCGAACGTCGCCCCGTACGCGACGAGCGTCGCCTTGAGCGCTTCGCCGTGCACCCAGGCGACCTTGCGGCTCCACTCGATCTGCACCGGCGAGTAACCGTCGCGGTCGAGGTACAGGTACAAGCCGCCGTCGTCGCTGTCCCAGCCGAAATCCAGCGCGTTCTCGAGCGCGATGAGCGCCTGCGCGGCGGTGGTTTCGTCCTGCGAGCGGCGCGCGTGTTCGAACAGGAGCCGCGCGGCGCAGATGGCGCGGCCGGCGCAGACGACACGACCCTCGGGTCCATCGAGCAGGCGGCCGTCGAGTCCGACGTTCTCGAGCACGAGGTCGAGTTCGGGCCGCAGGTGCAGCGAGAGCCGCGCCATCCAGCGCGCCAGACGCGGTTCGATGTTGTCGAGCCCCAGGCGGCGCGCCGATTCGAGCACGTCGACCGCGAGCACGACCGTCTGCAAGTCGCTCGCCGGCGTGGCGCCGCCGAACACGACGCTCTGCACACGCTCGGGCTCGGCCGCGAGCATCAGCGACGAGTCGACGGCCTTGCTCGCCCGCTCGCGCGACGCGGCGTCGCCGCTGGCGCGCGCGAATTCACACAGACCGCGCGCCACGGTGAGCTCGGCGATCGCGTCGTTGTCGATCGCGACCGGCCGCCCGTCGCGCGTGACCACCGAGAACACGCGCGGATCCTGCTTGGCGGAGAAGTGCTCGAGGAAACGCGCGCCGCTCACGGCCGCGGCGAGCCAGCTCTCGCGCGCCTCGACGTCCGCGTGAAGGCGCGACCAAAGCCACAGCTCCTGCGCCTGCAGCCAGGCGTGCTTCTTCGTGTCGAAGGGAGCGCCGTCGCGGTCGAGGTGATCGAGGTAACCGCCGTGCACGCGGTCGAGCGAGTAGCGCTCCCAGAACGGGATGACCGACTCGAACAGTTCCTTGCGGATCCGATCCCGCCAGCCCTGCAGGGCTACGCGAAAGGCGGCGTCGCTCGTTTTGGGGCTGAGGCTCGCGTCCATGCGTACGCGCGGAGCTGGGAGCTGCGGCGCGAAGCGCAGGATAACCGTCGCGCGCCTCCGTCTCCATCCGCGCGGGCGCGGTGGGTTGCCTAGCGTTTGCGATTGAGCCCGCCGAACCCGCGGACTAGGCGCTGCGCGCACCGATCCGCAGTACCGCGGACCGCTGCCCACGAGGACTACCATGCTGGGACGACGCAGTTTTTTCGTGTGCGCCCCGCGAATCGCCGCTCTCGCGCTGCTCTTGTGCGCGAGCGCGCCGGCCCTCGCCCAGGCGCCTTCCAAGGACCCCATCGCCGTGACCTACGAGAGCGGCCGCAGCGCGCGCGTGCGCGTGGTGGCGCTCGAAGGCGAACGTGTGCGCGTCGAGTCGCTGATCCTCGGCGGCTCGATCACGGTCACCAAGAACCTGAGCGACTTCGCGCCGGGCTCGCGCCTGCGCCTGGTCGAATCGGCCAGCCCCACGGGCACGTTCGAGGCGCACTTCGCGCTGGCGCAACGTGCCGCCGGCTGGCGTCTGCTCGAGCAGGCGGGACGCCACGCCCAGCTCGCGCTGGCAACGCTCGCAGGACGCGAAGACGCAACGGCGCGTGAGATGGAACTGCGCGTTTGGGCCGCGGACGCGCTCGAAGCCGCGGTGCGTCGTTCGGTCGGGGCCGGTGAGCTCGCCTACGCGCAGCACTGCCTCAAACTGCTCACGACGCGCGTGCCCGAGCAGCGCAGCGAAGCGGCGCTGGACGAGCTGACGACGCTGGTCGATGAGCTCGATCGTCAGTTGCTCGAGATCCGCAACGCAGCGCGACGCGCGCGCGCGGCCGGTGCGCAGAACAAGGAGCTCGCGCGCCAGCTCGAACCGATCCGCGAGCGGCTCGCCCTCGGCGACCGTCGGCTGCACGAAGCGATCTCGAGTTCGGCGCAGACGGTGAAGTCCGCGCGCCTCGCGCAGGCCGCGATCGACGCGTACCGCGCGGCCTGGTCGAGCGTGCAAGCGCTGGCGGAGCGCGCGCCGAACGACGCGGCGCTGGCCGAAGAGGCGGCCGAGATCGGCGAAAACGCGCAGGAGCGCATCGTGCGCGCCGCGCTGCACGCGGCGAACGCGCTCACGGTCCAAAGCGACTACCGCGCGGCGTTGAAGTGGACCGACGAAGTGCTCGCGATCGAGCCGGAACACCGCGAGGCGCTCGACATGCGCCGCACGATCCAGATCGCGGCCGCCGCAGCGGGCAACGTGTGGGGCTGGGGCTGGGTGTTCCCGCCGGGCGGGCCCCCGAGCGGCCCGGCGAACGGACCGACGCTCGGCAAGTGAAGGTGCGGCGCGCGGCGCACAACGTCGCGCGCCGCGCTTGTTTTCAGCGGCCGAGCGCGACGCCGTCCGCGAGCAGGCGCACGTCCGAGTGACCGCGCAAGAAGGTCGCCGGCACTTGCGGGCCGGGCGCGTCTTCCAAGGTGCGCCGCAGGATCTCGCGCTTGTCCGCGCCGAAGGCGAGCACGCGCACACGGCGCGCGCCGAGGATCGTGGCCACGCCCATCGTGATGGCGCGCTCGGGAACGAACTCGAGCCCGCCAAAAGCGCGCGCCGCGTCGGCGCGGGTCACGTCGTGCAGCCGCACCTCGCGCGTGCGCGAATCGCGCGCCGAGCCGGGCTCGTTGAAGCCGATGTGCCCGTTGCGGCCGATGCCGAGCAAGGCGTAGTCGAGTCCGCCGGCGTCGGCGATCTCACGCTCGTACTCCGCGCAGTGCGCGGCGATCTGCGCCGGCGCCACGTCGCCCGAGGGAATCCAGGTGTGCGCCGGCTCTAGCCCAATGCGCGAGAAGAAGCGCTCGCGCATGTAGCGGCGGAACGACTGCGGATGCTCGGGCGGCAGCCCGAGGAATTCATCGAGGTTGAAGGTCGTGACGTTCGCGAAGTCGAGGCCTTCGTCGCGCTGCATGCGCACCAGTTCGTCGTACACCCCCAGCGGCGTGCGGCCCGTCGGCAGGCACAGCACCGCCATACGGCCGGCCGCGCGGCGCTCGCGGATCAGCGCGGCGATTTCGCGGGCGACCTCACGCGCAGCCTCGGCCGGAGAGCAAGCCTGGATCGGAAGCGGCGCAGTGGAGGTGGTCATCGGCGGCAGCGTCAACGGCGGCGTGAAAGCGCGCGGAGAGCGTAGCGACCGTCCGCCAGCCGTCCACCGAGTCTCGCGCGGCGTGCGTGACCACGGAGCGCTGCTCCAAGCTGTCGCCGCGGCGCGGGCGCGCTTATCCTGGCCGCATGGGACGACAGTGGCTCCAGAAGAAGCGTGAGATCAACGCCAACAAGCGCGCGAAGATCACCACGAAACTCGTGCGCGAGATCACCGTGGCGGCCAAGTTGGGCGCGCCCGATCCGGCGCTCAACGCGCGGCTCGAGGTCGCGATCGAAGCGGCCCGCAAGCAGTCGGTGTCGAACGACGTGATCGCGCGCGCGATCAAGAAGGGCTCGGGCGGCGGCGGCGACACGGCCACGATCGAGCTGGTGACCTTCGAGGCCATGGCGCCGCAGAAGGTGCCGGTGATCGTCGAGTGCCTGACCGACAACCGCAACCGCACCGCTCCCGACATGCGTTCGCTGTTCCGCGAGGGCCAGTTCGGCGCGAAGGTGATGTTCTTCTTCGACCACGTGGGGATCATCGAAGCCACGCACGAGGGCGCCGGCCTGGACATCGAGACGGCTGCCATCGAAGCGGGAGCGCAAGATGTCGAGCCCACGCTCGACTCCGACGACGAAACGACCGGCGCGCGCTTCTACACGGAACTGACGGACCTCGATGCGGTGACGAAAGCGCTGCGCGCGGCCGGTTGGTCGGTGACGCAGTCGGAAATGGGCTACCGACCCAAGGAGAAGCTCACGCTCTCCGCCGAGGACCAGGCGGCCTTCGAGGAGTTCATCGAGACCATCGACGACCACGACGACTGCCACCGCATCTACACGGCGCTGGGCTGAGCCGCGCATGGCTCTCGCCGCGACGATCCACCGCTTCGAGCTCGAGCTCGCAGATTCCGACCGCGGCGTCTACCAGGCGCTCGAGCTGCGCGTCGCGCGCCACCCCTCCGAGAGCGCCGCGTTTCTGATCGTGCGGGTGCTGGCGTACTGCCTCGAGTACGCCAAGGGCATCACGTTTTCCAAGGGCGGCATCAGCGCGGTCGACGAGCCCGCGCTGTCGATCCACGACCTCACCGGCCAGCGCACGGCGTGGATCGAAGTCGGCGCGCCCTCCGCCGACCGGCTGCACCGCGCGGCAAAGGCCACGCCGCGTATCGCGCTCTACACCGACCGCCGCATCGAGTTGCTGCGCACTTCGCTCGCCGGCGAGCGCATCCACCGCGCGCACGAAATCGCGGTCACGTGCTTTCCGCAGCCGTTCCTCAAGGCGCTCGAGGCGCAGCTAGAACGCACGACGAAGTGGCACGTTTCGCGCGCCGATTCGCATCTGTACGTCACGGCCGGCAATACGAGCTTCGACACGCCGCTCGAGCCTCAAGCACTGTTTCCCGGCGATTGATGCTGCGTTCTGGCGCGGCGCTACGCCTTTCCGCTCCTGTGCCACCACCCCCAGATTGCGCGCGGAACTTCCCTCCGACGCGCCCACTCCCGATGACAGACTCGCTGCTCGCCAAGTGCCCGGACTGCCAAAAGACCTACCGAGTGCCGCGCGCCGACCGCGCGTACCGCTGCAAAGCCTGCGGCGGCACGCTGAAGGTCGAAGCCGGAGTCGAAGCCGGAGTAAAAGCCGGAGTCGAGGCCAAAGTCGAGCCAGCCGCGCCGCCGCCCGCTGCGCAGCGCAAGCCGACCGCTCGGCCCGAACAGCCGAGTGACGCGTGGGCCGACCAACGCGCCTGCCCCAAGTGCAAAGCGCTACAGGTGCAGAACGAAACATACTGCGCCGAGTGCGGCGCGGCCCTGGACGCGAAAGCGAACGCACGCAGCCACGCTGAACGCGTCGAGCGCCGCGAAGCGTCCGAGGACATCGCTCGCTCGGCCAAGCTGCTGCGCATCTTCCGCGCGCTGCTCTTGATCTCGTGCGCGCTCCATCTGATTGGCGTGGCCGTGGCCGCGATCGCGTTGACCGTGCCCGGCGTCGACGTCGGCGCCACGCTGGTCGGCTTCTCCATCTCGGCCGCCAGCGCGGCGCTCGCCTTCGCAGCCTGGCGACTGCTCCCGCACCAGCCCGTGCTCTGGTCGCTGCTCTACGCGGGCACAACCACGCTGAGCGCGCTGGTCAGCGTGCTCAGCGCGCTCGCTCTGGACGCTTCGGGCGCGAGCCTGCTCGGCACTTCGCTCGGTGCGGGGCTCGTGCTGCTGCTCTCGTGGTGGATCGTGCTCGCTGCCGTGCGCGTGCAGCGTGTGCGCCGCGCGTACCCCGACCTGTACGCCGCGGCGGTGCTCTCGGACGGCGTGCCCGTGCGCGGGCGAGCGGGCGAGTCGAGCGCTGCAGCTGCGGCGCGGGCGCTCGAAATCCAGGACCACGCGCGCCGACGCGCTGTACGGGGCGCCGCGCTCGCTGCGGGCGGCTTGCTCGCGGCCTGCGGGGCGCTCGGAGCCGTCGCCTACTTCGGCATGCGCGCCGCGCCGCTCGCGGACTACGACGCGCGCCTGCGCACGGCCTGGAGCGCGGCGGACGTCGATGCGCTCGTCGAGCTGTGCGTGCACGACCACGCGCTGCTCGCGCGCCGTCGGCTCGAGAAGCTGCCGCAGGCCTGCGGCTGGAGCGCGGCGTGGCCCGAGTTGCGCCCGCTCGGCGACCCGAACATCACGTCCGGCGGGAAGTCCGCGCGCACGCGCTACATGCTCGGCAAGGATCTCGACCTCGAAGTGCACTGGCGGCTCACGGCCACGGATTGGAAGATCGAGCGCTTGGGTCTGCCCGCGCCTCCGATCGACAGCCGCAGTGCACTCTTCGAGAGCGCTTGGCGCAGCGGCGAGTTCGCGCAGATCGCGGCGCTGTACCCCGAGCACTTGCGCTCCGAGCGCGAACGCAGCACCCAGCGCTTCCTCGAACGCCTCGACTGGCCCGCGACCAAGGCCGTGATCAAGCGCCAAGGCGAGCGCGCCCTGCGCCGCGATCGGCGCGAGGTGACCTTCGAGCTCGCCGAGGGCCGCACGCTCGACGCGCACTTCGAGCTCGACGACGAGCTCGCTTGGCAGCTCATCAGCGTGCGGACCACGGCGCGCTAGTAGGGTGAGTCAAGAGTCCGCCGCAGATGTCAGGTGCTTCGGCGCTCCCCGCAAGGCGCGAGGATTCCAGCGACATTTTCAACGGACTTCGGAAACACGACACTAGCCGCTCGACGCCGATGGAGAACGCGCGCACCGCAAGTGCAGAACGCTGCCCGCACTGCGGGACAGCCTGGACGCGCACCACGCGCTTCTGCCCCTCCTGCGGCGCCTCGCGCGAACGCGCCACGGAGCGCCGGCGCGACCGGAGCGCCACGCGCCGAGCCCTCGCGGCTCTCGCGCTGGCCTTCGTGGGCGCGCTCGGCGCGCTCGTGCTGGGAGGCGTGGTCGACAGCGAGGGCACGGCGGCTTTCCAAGGCGCGCTCGCCACCGGCGTCAGCCTGGTGCTGCTCGCGCTCGCCTGCTCACTCCTCACCGAAAACGACGGGCTGCAGCGCGCCTTTCCGTGGCGTCTCGACGGCCGCGCCGCGCTCGCGGCGATCGGCTTGGGCGTGCTGTCCGCGCTTGCCGCGTTCGGCTACGTCGCACTGCTGCAAGCGCTGCAAGGAAGCGACACCGAAGCGGCGAACGAGGGACCCGATTTCCCTGTGCGCATCCAGGCCTGGCTGGCCTTCACCGCCATCGCCCCGCTCAGCGAAGAAGCGCTGTGCCGCGGCGCCGCGTGGCGCGCGCTCGAGCGCCTCGTGCCCGGCCGCCCGCTCGAGACCATGCTCGCTTCGGCCGGCCTGTTCGCGCTGTTGCACGGACTCAACGGCGGCTTCGTGCTCGAGTTCCCCCACCGCTTCCTGGGCGGCATGCTGTTCGGCTGGCTGAGGCTGCGTACGCACTCGCTGACCGCATGCGTGCTTGCGCACGGCGTGCACAACGCGCTGGCGCTGGGCTTGGAGTGACGCGCGAGCACGCGCGGCAGCTCACTCGACGGCGAGTTTCTGCCAGATACTGAACGACTTGTGGCCGCCGACGTCGCCGCCAGCCCCGTCCCACAAAGCGAGCGCGACGAGCACTGAACGGTTTCGGCGCAAGTCGACTTCGTTCGCCGCGCGCGGCGCGAGCTCGCGCACGAACACGACCGACCACTCGCCGCCCTCCCAGCGCGCGCTCGCGGCGACGGCGCGGCCGCTCTCGCCGAGCTCGCGCATCGCCTCGAAGGACTCCGCCGAAAGCTCTGCGAGCTGACCGCCTGCGACGGGTTCGCTCGGCGCAGGCAGATAGTGCGGCCGCACGTCGCTCAACTCGTCGCGTTGCGTCACGAGCCCCAACGCGTGCGGCTGAGCATCGAGCAGATCGAGCACGCCCGCGCGGTCGATCAGGCGCTGCGAGCGCCAGTGCCAGAGATTGACCGGGTGCGAGCTCGCGCCCATGCCGAACAGCGGCGGCGCGCTCTCGTTCGAAAACGCCAGCGCCGCGCCGTCGCGGCGCTCCGCGGGATCGATGCTGCCCTCGTCGCGTGTCGCATCGCGCCAGCGCACGCGCAGCGCGAGCGACTGGCCGTCGTGCAGCGCCGACAACTTCGCGCTGAGGAGCGCGTCGTTGCGCCAGGCGAGCGGCGCGAGCACCACGTCGATTTCCGCGGCGGCGCCCCAGCGTTCGTCGCTCGGCTCGACGCTCGCGCTGAGCGGCGCCGTACCGGCCGCGCGCCGCGCGACGAGCGTCGCTTGGCGGTGCACGAGCCAACGATCGGCGTCGACGGCCACCAGGCCGGAGACGTACGTCGCGAGCGCTTCGAGCTCGTCCGCCGGCAAAGCTGCGAAGGAAGGCATCGTCGTGCCGGGCATGCCGGTGACAAGGCGCGTGGCCAGCGCGCGGTGCGAACCGCCGCCCTTCACGAAACCCGCGGTGAAATCGCGCGCCCAGTTCGGCGAACCGTCGGGATTGCGCTCGGGTCCGAGCTGTTCGCCACGGCCTTCGGAACCGTGGCACGCGGCGCAGTGACGGAGGTACGACTCGCGTCCCAGCCGTTCGACTTCGCCGATCGCGGGCTGCGGCCGCGGCACGTGGACCGGCTCGCCGGGCGCGAGCCGCTGGTCGGCCCACGCGCGCGCTCTGGTGAGATCGAACTCCGCGCCCTCGGGCATTTCCGATGGTCTCTCGCGCTCCACAAGGCCGTCGCGCGCGAGCGTGCGCACGTGCGTGGCGAGCACGTCGAGCTCGGCCTCGCTCATCCAACTCCACGCGGGCATCGCCGAGCCCGGAATCCCGCGGCGCAAGGTCGCGACGAGATCCGCTTGGCTGGGCGCGTGGTTCGCGGTGCTCACGAGCCGAAACTCGGCGCGTGTGAAGTCGCGCGGAGGCGGCAACAACAACGACGCGGCTTGGCCGTCGCCGGCGCCGCTCGGTCCGTGACACACCGCGCAGTGCAGCGCGTAGAGCTTGGGGCCGTTGGGCGTCGCGCTTTCGCCACGCTCGGGCGAAACAAGGCAGGCTGCGACAAGCGCGGCGCTGAACGCCGACGCGACAACGAGCTGGTGAGTTCTTTGCATGGCGAAGTCCCGCGGGACTCGCACTGACTCTAGGAGTCCGCGCAGCGCCGTTCGCTACGCGCTTGTCCCTGCGCAGCTACGCACTTCGCCGCGCGCTCACTCGTCGTCGTCTTGCGCGACTTCGACCGGCAGATAGTTGAACAGGTCCGCCGTGCCGAGATTCACGCCCGCAGCCGCGTTGAAGGCCGCGAGGACCTTCTTCATCGAGTGCGCCGTCAAGCGCCGGCCCTTCACCGCACGCGCGACGAGTTTGTGCGTGAGCTGCGCCTTCGAAGCGCGCACGAGGTCGTTCGGGGTGAGCTGGCGCTGCGCGAGAAGGGCGGCCAGCGGTTGCTCGCCGAGGTTGCGTTCGAGGGTCATCGGACTGCAGAGCCTAGCGCGCCTGGAGCGCCGTCCGTCACCGCAGCGCGTCGATCTTTGCGCGCACGTGCCCGCACTCGGCGTGTTCGGCGCCGAGCGCCGCCTCGAGCGCCGCGAGAGCCTGTGCGCAGCGGGCCTGGCGCTGTTCGAGCGCGCCGTCGTCGAGCAGCGCGAGCTCGACCTGCGCCGACCACATGCTCCAGTGATCGGGGCGCGCGAGCCGCGCCGCCGCCTCGCAGGCCTCGAACTGCGCCCGCGCCGCGTCACGTTCGCCGCCGCGCAGGTGCACGCGCCCGAGCGCGAGCGCCGCCAGCGCCGTCCCGGTCGTGTAGGTCCCCTTGCCGCCGAGCGCGCTGAGCGCGGCGTCGGCGAGGTCCCGCGCCCGCGCATCGTCGCTGCTCGAGCGCGCGTACAACAACGCCAAGGTCGAGCCGATCCGCGCGGTACGCGGATCCGCAGCGCCGTAGTTGGCGCGCGTCGACGCGAACGCGCTCTCCAGGACTGCGACGGCCTCGTCCGCGGCGCCGACGCCCTCGAGGCACAGCCCGAGGTAGAGCTCGGCGAGCGCCGTGCGGTGGTGGCCCGCGCCGAGCGACTCGCTCATCTGCGGTCGGATCGTCGAGAGCACGTCGCGCCCTCGCGCCCAGCGGCCCATGCGCGCGCACAGACCGCCGAGGTTGCCGTACACCGTGATGCGCTGGGGATGCGCGGGCGCGAGCAGGTCATCGAAGACCGAGCGCGCCTGCTCGAGCAGCGCGAGCGCTTCGTCGTCGCGATCGAGGTCCTCGAGCAGGGCCGCCTTGTTGAGCAGGAACGTCGCGGTGCGGTCGTTGCGCTCGCCGTTGAGCACGTTCGAGACCGGAAGCAGCTCGTCGTAGACCGCCAGCGCCGCTTCGAACTGCCTCAGGTGCTTGAGCGAGAGCGCCTTCGCGCTGAGCGCGGAGGTCAAGGCCGGATGCGGTTTCCAGCCCAACTCGCGCTCGATCGCGAGCGCGACGTCCGCCGCTTTCACGGACTCTTCGTAGCGCTGACTGCGGTAGAGCAGGTTCGCGTAGTTCGAGTACACCATCCGCCGCAGCTCCGCGGTCGAGCTCGGAAGTTGTTCGAGCAGGTTGCGCGCCTCTTCCATACTCGCGAGCGCGAGCGGGCGCTCGGAGTCCGCGGTGGCCGAAAGTGCGACGCCGACCAAGTAGTCGATACGTTGCCGCCGATCGTCCGGTGCGAGCTCGACTTGGAGCGCCAGGGCGCGCTGCGCGGAGTCGAGCGCGCGCTTGTCGCCGACGGCGCGCCACAGGTGCGCCAGCGAGAGGTGCGAATCGGCGACGAGCAGACTGCGCTCGCCGTACAGCGCGAGGCGCAGCTCGAGCGACTTGTTGAGCGCAACGGCGCCCTTCTCGTAGTCGGAGAGCGACACGTAGCACGAACCGATCGCGTCGAGCAGTTCCGCGAGAACTTCGGGCTCGCTCGCCAGATCGCGCTCGACGCGTTCGACGCCGGCGTCGAGCAGATCGCGCGCGGTGAGCTCGCGCCCCTGCGCCACCGCGGGCCCGGTCGCGGTGAGCAGGTCGATCAGCAGCTCCGCAACCTTGACCGCCTGCGTGGCGGCGCGGCGCGCCTGGTCGCGCTGCGACGAAGCATCACGTTCGGCTTCCAACGCGCGGTCGCGCTCCTGTTCGGCCGTGCGCTCGGCGCTCACGGCGGCTTCGCGCTGCACATCGGCCTCGCGGCGCGCGGACTGTTCGAGATCCAGCGCGCGCTGGATCTCGTCCGCGTAGGCGCGCTCTTGCCAGAGCAACGCCGACGGCACACCCACGAGCAGCGCGGCGCCGAGCGCGACCGCGAAGCTCGTCGCCGGATTGCGCTGCACCCAGCGCACGCCGCGGAACCACGCGCTCGGTGGGCGCGCTTCGATCGGGCGCAGCTCGAGGACGTTGCGCAGATCGCGCGCGAACGCCGCCGCGGACTCGTAGCGCCGCGAGGGCGCGGGATCCATGGCCTTGAGGCACACGGTCTCGAGGTCGCGCGGCACGGCGCGGTTGCGCGCGCGCAGCGCATCGGGCGCGCCCCGCACGATCGAGGCGCGCAGGTCGAGCAGGCTGGTGTCGCGAAACGGCGCCTGCAGCGTGAGCAACTCGTGGAGCGTGACGCCGAGCGCGTAGACGTCGCTGCGCGCCGTCGCTTGGCTCGATTCGCCGCGCAGTTGCTCGGGCGACATGTACAGGAGCGAGCCGAGCGCGGCCCCGCTCGCGGTCAGGCGCGCCGAGTCGTCGCTGCCGAGCGACGCGAGCCCGAAGTCGAGCAGCCGCGCCGCGCCGTCGCTGCCGAGCGCGATGTTCGACGGCTTGACGTCGCGGTGCAGCACGCCGCGCTCGTGCGCGTGCGCCAAAGCCTCGGCCACTTCGATCGCCCAGCGCAGGCACAACGCCACCCACGGACCGCGCAGGCGCTCGCTGCTGGGCGCCGACGCGCCGCTGCGCAACTTGCTCGCGAGGACACGCGCGACGTCTTCGCCGACCAGGCCTTCCGGCGCGCGGCCCTGCAGTTGCGCGAGCACTTCGGCGAGCGTGCAGCCCGGCACGAGCTCCATCGCGAAGTACGGCACTCCGCCGTCTTCGCCGACGGTGTAGATCGGAACGATGCCGACGTGCTGCAGGCGCGCGACGGCCTCCGTCTCGCGGCGAAAACGCTCGCGCGCGCGAGGAAAGAACAGCTGCTCGCGGCGGATCACCTTGAGCGCGACCTCGCGGCCCAGCGCCTCCTGGCGCGCGCGGAAGACGACGCCCATTCCGCCGCCGCCGAGCCGCTCGAGCAGCACGAATTCGCCCAGGCGCTCGGGAAAGTCCTCCTCCGCAGGCGCGGCGCCGCCGATGCCCAGTCGCGCGAGCGCGGCCACGCGGCGCCGCAACTCGTCCGCGTGCTCGGGATGCTCTGCGCAGGCGCGTTCGAGCGCCGCGGCGTTCTCGCGCGCGTCGCCCTCGAGGCACTGGGCGACGAGGTCTTCGAGCGGATCTTCCGCGCTGGGATCGGTGTTGCTCACGCAGGGACGGCGGCGGCCGGGGCGTATTGACCGGCTCGCATGGGCTGGCGTCAAGGCGAGGCGAGGTTTCGCGTGCGCAACAGCGCCACGGCGAACCGCGCGGACGGCTCAAGCCCGAGCGAGTCGCACGACGAGGACTGCTACGATGCCGAGCCCGCTGTGGGTTCGCGCCCCCGGCCAGCCGCAGCGCCCACCGCATGTCGAACGACGAAGCGCAACTCCACCAGCGCGCGAGCCGCGGCGACGAACACGCGGTCGAAGAGCTGCTGCAACGGCACTTGGAGGGCCTGCGCAACTACGTGCGGCGCAACATCAGCCCCGGCGTGCTGGCCAAGGAGTCGAGCTCGGACCTGGTGCAGTCGGTGTGCCGCGAAGTGCTGGCCAACGTCGAGCAGTTCGAATACCGCGGGGAAGACGCGTTCCGCAGTTGGCTCTACCAGGCGGCGCTGCGCAAGTTGATCGACCGACAGCGCTACTACAACGCGGAGAAGCGCGAGCTCGCACGCGAGGCGCCGCCGCCGCCCAGCCATGAGCTCTCGGGCGAGGCTGCGTCGGTGCTGGCGGCGTCCCTGGCGGCGTCGCCGAGTTCGGAGGCGATCCTGAACGAGGAAGTGCAGCGTCTCGAACGGGCCTTCGCTCAGCTCGAGGACGGCGACCGGCGGATCATCCACCTGGTCTACGTGCGCGGGCTCTCGCACGCGCAGGTGGCCGCCGAGCTGGGCCTGAGCGAGGTCGCGTCGCGCAAGCAGCTTTCGCGCGCGCTCGCACGCCTTTCGAAGCGCATCGCCTGACGAGGCGCCGCTGCGTCTGCGCGCCTCGCGGGCGCGATGTACGCAGTTGAACGCAGCCCGGCCGCACGCCGCGCGACTGACAATCGCGCGCCATGGCCCGCTTCATCACCGTCGACGGCAACGAAGCCGTCGCCAGCGTCGCTCACCGCTCCAGCGAAACGATCGCGATCTACCCCATCACGCCTTCGTCGAGCATGGGCGAGCTCGCCGACGAATGGTCGAGCAAGGGGCGCACGAACCTGTGGGGCCAAGTGCCCGAGGTGATCGAGATGCAGTCGGAGGCGGGCGCGGCCGGCGCCGTGCACGGCGCGCTGCAAGCTGGCTCGCTCGCGACGACCTTCACGGCGTCGCAGGGACTGCTGTTGATGATCCCGAGCCTCTACAAGATCGCCGGCGAGCTGACGGCGTTTTGCATGCACGTCGCCGCCCGCAGCCTCGCGACGCACGCGCTTTCGATCTTCGGCGATCACTCGGACGTGATGGCCTGCCGTCCGTGCGGCTTCGCGCTGCTCGCCTCCGGATCGGTGCAAGAAGCGCAGGATTTTGCCTGCGTCGCGCACGCCGCGACGCTCGAGGCGCGCGTGCCGTTCCTGCACTTCTTCGACGGCTTCCGCACCTCGCACGAGGTCGCGAAGATCGAGCCGCTCGAGGACGCCACGCTGCTCGCGATGTACGACGAGCGCGCGCTGCTCGCGCACCGCAGCCGCGCTCTGACGCCGGACCGCCCGAGCCTGCGCGGCACAGCGCACAACCCGGACACGTACTTCCAGGCGCGCGAGGCCTGCAATCCGTTCTACGACGCGTGTCCGCAGATCGTCGAGCGCGCCTTCGAGCGCTTCGCCCAGCTCACCGGCCGGCGCTACCAGCTGTTCGAGTACAGCGGCGCGCCCGACGCCGAGCGTGTGATCGTGCTGATGGGTTCGGGCGCCGGCGCGGTCGACGAATGCGTCGAGCGCCTCAACGCGCACGGCGCGCGCGTGGGCTTGCTGCGCGTGCGTCTGTTCCGACCTTTCGCGCTCGAACGCTTCGCAGCGGCGCTGCCGGCGAGCGTGCGCTCGATCGCGGTGCTCGACCGCACGAAGGAACCCGGCGCCCTCGGTGAGCCGCTGTTCTTGGACGTGCTCGCGGCGCTGCGCGAGGCGCGCGAGCTGGGCCTGGCGCACTGGAGCGGCGAACCGCGCGTGATCGGCGGCCGCTACGGGCTCTCGTCGAAGGAATTCACGCCGAGCATGGCCAAAGCCGTGTTCGACGAACTCGCGCGCGCCAAGCCGCGCAACCACTTCACGGTCGGCATCGTCGACGACGTCACGCACCGATCGCTCGAGTGGGACCCGAACTTCGAGGTCGAAGCGGCGGACGTCGTGCGCGCGGTGTTCTTCGGACTCGGCGCCGATGGAACGGTCGGCGCGAACAAGAACTCGATCAAGATCATCGGCGAAGAGACCGAGCTCTACGCGCAGGGCTACTTCGTGTACGACTCGAAGAAGTCGGGCTCGATCACGATCTCACACCTTCGCTTCGGGCCGCGCCCGATCCGTTCGAGCTACCTGGTGCGGCGCGCGAGCTTCGTCGCCTGCCACCAGTTCGGTTTCCTCGAGCGCTACGGCGTGCTCGAGTACGCGGAGGACGGTGCGGTGCTGCTGCTCAACGCGCCACACGCGCCCGCGGAGTTGTGGGACGAGTTGCCGCGCGAGGTGCAGCAGCAGATCCTCGACAAGCAGCTGCAGGTGTGGACGATCGACGCCGCGCAAGTGGCCGCCGCCAGCGGCATGGGGAACCGCATCAACACGGTGATGCAGACCTGCTTCTTCGCGATTTCCGGCGTGCTGCCGCGCGAGGAAGCGATCGCCAAGATCAAGCAGGCGATCGCGAAGACCTACGGCAAGAAGGGCGCGGAGCTCGTCGAACGCAACTTCGCGGCGGTCGACAGCGCGCTGGCGCACCTGCACCGCGTCGAGGTTCCCGCGGCGGCGACGTCCAAACGCGGCATGCTCCCGCCCGTGAGCCCGAAGGCGCCGGAGTTCGTGCAGCGCGTGACCGCGGCGATTGTCGCCGGTCACGGCGACCTGCTGCCGGTCAGCGCCTTCGCGCCCGACGGCGTGTGGCCCACGGGCACGAGCCGCTGGGAGAAGCGCAACATCGCTGCGGAGATTCCGGTCTGGGACGCGTCGCTGTGCATCCAGTGCAACAAGTGCGCAGAGCTCTGCCCGCATGCGGCGATCCGCGCGAAGAGCTACGACGCCGGCGCGCTCGCAGGAGTTCCTGGAACGTTCAAGAGCACTGCGGCGCGCGGCAAGGACCTGCCCGGCTCGCACTTCACGATCCAGGTTGCGCCGGAGGACTGCACCGGCTGCGCGCTGTGCGTGGCGGTGTGTCCTGCGAAAGACAAGTCGAATCCGCGTCACAAGGCGCTCGACATGCTCGCGCAGGCGCCGCTGCTCGCGGCCGAGCGCGAGAACTACGCGTTTTTCCTGGAGATTCCGGAGGCCGACCGCGCCGCGGTCAAGCTCGACAACAAGGGCGTGCAACTGCTCGAGCCGTTGTTCGAGTACTCCGGCGCCTGCGCGGGCTGCGGCGAGACGCCGTACATCAAGCTGCTGAGCCAAGTCGTCGGCGATCGGCTGCTCATCGCCAACGCAACTGGCTGCTCGTCGATCTACGGCGGCAACCTGCCGACCACGCCGTACACGGCCAACCGCGACGGGCGCGGACCGGCGTGGGCGAACTCGCTGTTCGAGGACAACGCCGAGTTCGGGCTCGGGCTGCGGCTGGGTG
Organism: Planctomycetota bacterium; assembly: GCA_016795325.1. GTDB lineage: Bacteria > Planctomycetota > UBA1135 > UBA1135 > WYBT01. Next base: position 81,328 of record JAEUHY010000050.1, on the reverse strand, counting down.
TCGACGCGCTCACACGCGAGGCGCGCGCACTGGTCGCGCAGCTCGCTCCCGCGCTGCTCCCGCAGGCGCTCGCCGAGGCGCTGCTCGGCGCGCACGTGGCCAACGAAGCCGAACTCCGCGAGCAGCGCGCTCGCATCGACACGTTGAGGCGCGCGCTCGCGCCCGCGAACTCCCCCGCCGCTGCGCGCCTCGCGCAGATCGCCGACTACCTCGCGCCCAAGAGCGTGTGGGCCATCGGCGGCGACGGCTGGGCGTACGACATCGGCTTCGGCGGCCTCGACCACGTGCTCAGCAGCGGGCGCAAGCTCAAGATCCTCGTGCTCGACACCGAGGTCTACTCGAACACGGGCGGTCAGCAGTCGAAGGCCACGCCGCGCGGCGCCGCGGCGAAGTTCGCGGTCGCCGGCAAGACGCTCGGCAAGAAGGATCTCGCGTCGATGATGATGGGCTACGGACACGTCTACGTGGCCCGCATCGCGCTCGGCGCCAAGGACAGTCAGGCCGTCAAGGCGTTGCTCGAGGCCGAGAGTTACGACGGACCGGCGCTGGTGATCGCCTACAGCCACTGCATCGCGCACGGCTATGACCTCGCGCTCGGCGCCGAGCAGCAGAAGCTCGCTGTCGGCGCCGGCGCGTGGCCGCTGTACCGCTTCGATCCGCGGCGCGCCGCGGCCGGCGAGCCGGCGCTGCAACTCGATTCGGGCGCGCCGACCCCCACGCTCGCGCAGTACATGCGCGGCGAAACGCGCTTCCGCATGGTCGAGCAGGCCGATCCAGGCCGATACCGCAGCCTCGTCGCACAAACCGAGCGCGAGCTCCGCGAACGCTGGAGCGTGCTCGAACAGCTCGCAACGCCGCGCCCCGCCGCCACCACGCCCAGCACGAAGAGCTGACGCCCATGGACCTCTCGACGAACTACTTGGGGCTGCAACTGCCGCATCCGCTGATGGCCGGCGCGTCGCCGCTGGTCGACGACCTCGAGCTCGTGCAGCGCTGCATCGACTCTGGCGCCTCGGCGATCGTGATGCACTCGCTCTTCGAGGAGCAGATCCGCGGCGAAGCCCTGGCGCGGACGCACTACGGCGAAGCGCACGCCGACTCGCACGCGGAAGCGCGCAGTTACCTCCCGGGGCTCGACGAGTTCCGCCTCGGGCCCGACGAGTACCTCGAACGCATCCGGCGCATCCGCGCCTTGAGCTCGGTCCCCGTGATCGCCTCGCTCAATGGCACGAGCGAAGGTTCGTGGCTGCGCTATGCACGTTCCATGCAGGAAGCCGGGGCCAGCGCGCTGGAGCTCAACCTCTACGAGCTCGAGACGGACCCGCACGAAAGCGCCGCCGTGGTCGAGCGGCGCGCGCTCGAAGTGGTCCAGTCGGTGCGCGCCGTGGTCACCATTCCGATCGCGGTGAAGCTCTCGCCGTACTACACAGCGCTCGCGCACTTCGCCGGAGCGCTCGAACGCGCCGGCGCCGACGGTCTGGTGCTGTTCAACCGCTTCTACCAGCCCGACATCGACATCGACGCGCTCGAGGTCGCACGCACGCTCAAGCTCTCCGAACGCAGCGAGCTGCTCCTGCGCCTGCGCTGGCTCGCGATCCTCTCGCCGCAGGTGAAGGGCTCACTCGCCGTGAGCGGCGGCGTGCACGAAGCCGAGGACGCGATCAAGGCGATCATGACGGGCGCGCACGGCGTGCAGCTGGTCTCAGCGCTCCTGCGCCGCGGGCCCGAGCACCTCGCGCGCGTGCTCTCCGACCTGCGCGAATGGCTCGAACAGCACGAGTACGACTCGCTCGAGCAGATGCGCGGCAGCATGAACCTCAAACGCTGCCCCGACCCGCGCGGCTACGAGCGCGCGAACTACGTTCAGCTGCTGCAGTCCTGGCGCTTCGAGCTCGACTGAGCGCGCCAGCGTCGCGCGACTACCACCACAGCCGGGCTGCACTACGCCCCTGGTCGTAGACCCGGGCTGTTCGAGGGCGCCTAGACTCCGTATCCGCGCAAATTCGCGCGCGCCGGAGCGAAGGTTGCCATGCAGAGAAGAGTGAAGTGCAGCGCGCGTGCGGCGATCGTCGTCGGCGCAATGTTGTCGGCGGCGTGCAGCGGCCAGGGGCCCCGCGAGGTCGAGGCCGCGCCCGCCGTCGAGTATGAACCGGTCGGCAAGCCGGTGCAGTGGAACGCGAGCGACGCGCAGCGTTTCGGCGTGTCCGCGAAGGACTTCGCAGCGCCGGGCGGCGCGCCGCACGGAGCGGCGAAGGCGCCGTACGACTACGAATTGCCCGCGGGCTGGCTCGCGCTCCAGCCGGCGCAGTTTCGCGAGCTCAACCTGCGCGTCGCCGGCGCGGACAACGCGGAGTGCTACGTCACGACGCTCGGCGGCGGCGGCGGCGGGCTCGCGCCCAACGTGAACCGCTGGTGCGGCCAGCTCAAACGCGAGCCGCTCTCGCAGGCGCAGATCGACGCGCTGCCGACGGTCACCTGGCTCGGCCAACCGGCGGTGCTGCTCGACATCGAAGGCGAGTGGGGCGGCATGAGCGGCGACGCGTCCGCGAAGGACTGGCGTCTGATCGGCCTGCTGCAGGTTTCCGGCGACAAGCTGCGCACGCTGAAGATGACCGGGCCGCGCGAGTTGCTCGGCCGCGAGCTCGAGAACTTCCACAAGTTGGTCGCGTCGTTCCGCGCCGGGAGCTGAGCGCCCATGCAACGTTTCTTCGAACGTGCGCTCGCCGTGTTTTCGTCCCTGGGGCTGAGCTGCGTGCTGCTCATGCTGCTCGCGCTGCTCACCTGGCTCGGCACGCTCGAGCAACAGCACACCGGGCTATTCGAGGTCCAACGCAAGTACTTCGAATCGTTGGTCCTGATCCACTACGTCGGCTCGATACCGGTTCCGCTCCCAGGCGCGGCGCTGGTCATGGGACTTCTGTTCGTGAACCTGATCGTGGGCGGCATGCTGCGCATGCGGCGCGGCGTGGCGACGCTCGGCGTGTTCATCACGCACGTGGGCATCGCGCTGCTGATCGTCGCCGGCCTGATCAAGCTGCGCTGGTCCGACGACGGCCACGTCACGCTGTACGAAGGCCAAGCCTCGAACACGTTCCAGAGCTACCACCACTGGGAGGTCGCGCTGCTCGAGAAGCTCGACGGCGCGCGCGTGCGCGAGAGCGTCGTGCCGCAGAGCGCCTTCGGCTGGGCTACGGGCGAGGAAGCCGTGCGGGTCAGCGCTCCGGCGTGGCCCTTCGCCTTGGAGCTGCGCCACTTCACCGCCAACGCCAACGTGGCGCCCAAGGGCCCGATGGTGCAGAGCCCCGTGCCGGCGGTTGACGGCTACGTGCTGCTGCCGGCCGCGCCCGAGCCGGAGAACGAAGCGAACCTCGCCGGACTGCACGCGACGATCGTCGATTCGACCGGAGCGCGCCGCGAGGTGCTGCTGTGGGGCGCGACCCGTGCGCCGTTCACCTTCGAGCGCGATGGCCGGACCTTCGGCATCGAGCTGCGCCGCGAGCAGTTCGTGATGCCGTTCACCGTGCGCTTGATGGACTTCGAGAAGGAGGACCACCCGCGCATGGCGATGGCCAAGTCGTTTTCGAGCGACGTGGCTGTGCTCGAGGACGGCTCGTCGCGCAACGTGCGCATCGAGATGAACGAGCCGCTGCGCGCGCACGGCTTGGTGCTCTACCAGGCGTCGTGGGGCCCCTCGAACGCGCGGCCCGGCGATCCGCTGTTCTCCACGCTGGCCGTCGTGCGCAACCCCGCCGACCAGCATCCGCTCATCGCCTGCATCGTGATCGCGCTCGGAATGCTGCTGCATTTCGGACGCAAGCTCGTGCGCCACATCCGCACCCAAGCCCAGCCCGCCTGACCCGCGCCATGAAGCACTTCCTGCGATTCGCCGTGGCCCTGCTCGCCGCATTGTGGTGTTCGACGCCGCTGTTCGCACAGCGCGCCGAGCGCCGCGAAACGCCGTGGACCCAAGCTGTACTGGACGCTGCCGAACGCACGCCGATCCAGGAAGGCGGCCGCGTCAAGCCGCTCAACACGTACGCGGGTTTTCTGCTGCTGCGCCTCAACGGCAAACGCTCGCTCGCCACGCCGCAGGGTGAAACGCTCGCGCCGAGCGCCTGGCTGCTCGATCTGCTCTTCTTCCCCGAACAAGCCGCCGAGTACGAGTGTTTCCTCGTGCAGGACGCGCAGGTGATCGAGGCCATCGGCCTGCACCTGGACGGAAAGCGCAAGCGCGATCGCTACTCCTATCGCGAGCTCCAGCCGGGCCTGGGCAAGCTGTACGCGCTCGCGCAGCAGTTCCAACACATCGACGAGAAACAACGCGAGCCGCTGCAGCAGCAGGTCGTCGCGCTCGCGCACAACATCGACGAGTACGAAGCCGTCGCCCACCACGCCGACTTCGCGCGCGCCGAGCTGTCCACGGGCGGCAGCGAACGCCTGCGGAAGCTGTTCGACGACCGCGCGAGCGTTTCGGTGCGCGACCTCGCTGCGCAGGCAGCGGAGCTGGCGGAGCTCGACCGCGCGCTCGCCGCGGACAGCGCGAGCCCCGAAGATCGCCAAGCGGCCGCGGCGTTGTTCCACGGCCTCGACGATTTGCTCGGCAGCGCGCGCACGTTGGCGCTCTACCCTCCGGCTCGCACGGCGCCGCGCGACACGGCCTGGCTCTCGCCCTCCGACGTCGTCGCGGAAGCGTTCGCGCAGCGCGGCGTCGAAGCGCAGCTCGAGCTCATGGGCTGGTTCGAGCGCGCCGCGCGCTCTTGCGCGGATCCGGAGGCGTTTTCCGCTGCTTTCGAAGGCTTCAGCGCCCGCGCGGTCGCCCAGGCGCAAGCGCGCGACGAGTTCGGCAGCGTCGATCTCGAGGTGAGCTACTACCGCGCCGATCTGCTCGGCAAGGCGCTGGCCGCGTTCCTGTTCGCGTTCGTGCTCGCCGGCGGCATGTGGCTCGCGCCGCGCGTCAAGCTGCTCTACGCCGGCGCCGGCGTCGTCGCTCTCGTCGGTCTGGGCTGCCTCGCGAGCGCGATCGTGGTGCGCTGCGTGATCCGCGACCGCCCGCCGGTGTCCACGCTGTACGAAACGCTGCTGTTCGTGACCGGCGTCGGCGTGCTGGCCGCGCTCGTCATGGAGTGGATCAACCGCCAGCGCCTCGCGCTTTCTGCTGCGGTCGTGCTGGGCGCGTTGGGCCTGTTCCTCTCAGGCCGCTACGAAGAGCTCGACAAGCGCGACACGATGCCGCAGCTCGTCGCAGTGCTCGACACCAACTTCTGGCTCGCCACGCACGTGACCGCGATCACGATCGGCTACTCGGCCGGCCTGCTCGCCGCGCTGCTCGCCAACGCGAACCTGATCGCCGGCTTCTTCGCCGCCGCTTCCACGAGCCGCGCCACCGCGCTCGCGCCGCTGCGCAAATCGCTCGCGCGCATGACCTACGGCGCGCTGTGCTTCGGCCTGATCTTCTCGGTCGTCGGCACGATCCTGGGCGGCATCTGGGCCAACGAGAGCTGGGGCCGCTTCTGGGGCTGGGATCCCAAGGAGAACGGCGCGCTGCTGATCTGCCTCGCGCAGCTCGTGATCCTGCACGCGCGTCAAGGCGGTTACCTGCGCGACTTCGGCATCGCGATGGCGACCGCGTTCCAAGGCACGGTGATCGCCTTCTCGTGGTTCGGCGTGAACCTGCTCGGCGTCGGCCTGCACAGCTACGGCTTCACGAGCGGCATCCACACGGCGCTGTGGAGCTACTACCTCGCGCAGTGGGGCCTGATCGGCGTGGCGGGCGCGCACTACTTGTGGATCACGCGGCCCGAGTCGGCGCCCGCGGCTCAGCGTGCGACGTCGGCGAGCACCGCCAGCGCGGCCCTGCGGCCCGAACGCAGCGCGCCGTCGATCGAAGCGTCCTCGCGGTGATCGCCGCAGACGTACAGCCCGCCGTCGAGCCGCACGGGCCGCGCGGCGGGCTCGAGCGCGCCGACAGGTTGCGCGGGCTGTGCGAAGCGAATGCGGTCGATCCGCAGCAGGCGCCAGCGCTCGACGATGTGCGCGTCGTACCAACCTGAGAGCTGCGCACGCACCGCGCGTTCGAGCGCGGCGTCGTCGCCGGCGAATTCGAGCACTTGCACGGACACGAGCGCCTGGCCGCGCGGCGCGTAGCTCGGCGCGACGTCGCTGGGACAGCTGAGCACGTTGACCGGCCCGGCCGCGGGCCCTTCGCCGTTGAGCACGAGGTCGGGGCCTTCGACGGGCGAGTGCGGCGCCGCGAAGTACACGTTGAGCACGCCGAGCGCCGCGGGTTTGTTGCGCCAACCAAGCAGTCGCGCCGCCACGTCGCCTTCGGTGGCGACGACGACGGCCGACGCGGCCACACGCTCGCCGCCGGCGAGAGTCACGGCGTCGCGGCGCACGGTCGCCACCTCGCAGTTCAGACGCACGCACTGCGCCGGCAGCGCGTTCGCGAGCTGCGCGGCGATCGCGCCCATGCCCTGCGCGGGCAAGGTCGTCGCGCCGCTCGCCAGCATGCGGAACACGAAGTCGAGCATGCGGCTCGAGTTCGACAGATCGCGGCGCAGGAAGATCCCGCCCAGGAACGGGCGGAAGAAGCGCTCGAGCATCGCGTCGCTGAAGCCCAGCTCGCGCAGCACCTGCTCGGTGGTCTGCTCGTGGCGCTGGCGCAGCTCTTCGAGCGAGCCCGACAACGCGCGCTTGCGCAGTTCGAGCACGCGCAGCTTGTCGATGAGCGAGCCCACGGGATTGAAGGCGCTGCCCCACGCTTCACCCGGTTCGCGGAACGGATCGGCGACGCGGTGGAACCCGCCCTCGCAGCGCACCAACGCACCCGGTCGGTACGCGTGCAGGTCGAGCGCGGCGAGGTCGAGCACGGCGTTCGCCTCGGGGTACGCCGCGAGCAACACCTGATAGCCGCGGTCGAGCAGGAAGCCCTCGACGAGGTCGGTGCGCACGCGGCCGCCGACGCCGTCGCTGCGCTCGAGCACGCGCACCTCGCGGCCCGCGCCGACGAGCGCACGCGCGCACGCCAAGCCGGCCAGCCCCGCCCCCACGATCACCACCGGAGCACTCATGCGTTCCCTCTGGTCTTGAGCATGCCGAGTCCGCCGTCGACTCCCAGCACTTGGCCTGTGATCCAGTCGTTCGCCGGATCGAGCAGGAATTCGAGCGCGCGCGCCACATCGGCGGGTTCGCCGACGCGCCCGAGCGGATGCATGGCGAGCGACGCCTTGAGCACGCTCTCGCTGCCGGTGATGCGCGCCGTCAAAGCCGAGCGCACGAGCCCCGGCGCCACGCAGTTCACGCGGATGCGCCGCGCCGCGTAGCTCGCCGCCGCGGAGCGCGCCAGACCTTCGACGCCCGCCTTCGCGGCCGCGATGGCCTCGTGGTTGGCGAGTCCGATCGCCGCGGCGGCGGTCGAGACGAGCACGATCGCGCCTCCGCTGGGCTCCATGGCCTTCGCCGCCGCGCGCACGAGCCAGAAGCTCGAGTGCAAGTTGGTCGCGAGCGTGGCCAGGAACTCTTCGTCGCGCGTCATGTGCGCGGGTTTGAGCAACACCGAGCCGACGCAGTTGACCGCGCCGTCGAGGCGGCCGTGCGCGGAGAGCGCCGCCTGCACCGCGCGCTCGACGTCGGCGGCGACGGTCGCGTCGCCGGTCACGGGCAACGCACCGGTTTCGGCCGCGAGCGCGGCGAGCTTCGCGCCGTCGCGGCCGAGCAGGACGAGCGCGTCACCGCGCGCGGCGAGACGTCGAGCGGGGTCGCTGCCCACCGCGCCGTGAGCGCCGAGGATCAAGTGCACGGAACGTGTCATGGGTGGAAGAGGTTACTCTCGCTGCAGCACAGACGATCAGCCTTCGCAGTCGCCCCTGAAGGCGAAGATCACGAGCGACGATCACCAGCGACGAGCGAGAAGCGGGGCCGCGATCCAGCCCCTGCGATCCGCCCCGCAAACCCGCACCGCACAGCCGTCCTGAACAACCCATCGACAGCACCATGAACAGCCGCCGCACTCCGCGTTGGTTCACCGCTTGCCTCGCCGCACCGTTGGCCTTTTGGGCCGGTTGCGCCGCCCCCACGGGCGTCTCGCAGTCGCCGGCGGAGTCCGCGGCCGCGCAGCCGCAGGGCCCGGCCGCCGACGCCGCCATCGCGCCGCTCGCGTTCCTCAGCGGAACCTGGATCCTCGAGCAACCCGGCGGCGCGCTCATCGAAGAGGCGTGGGGCGCGCCGCGCGGCAAGGCGATCCTCGGTTCGTTCCGGCGCGTGCTCGGCAACGGCGCGACGCCGTTCTACGAGTTCACGCACATCGTCGCGACGGACGAGGGCGTGCGCCTGCGCCAGATCCACGTGCACGGCAACTTCGACACCGATCCGCGCCGCGCCGTGCCGATGGTGCTGCAACTCGAAAAGCTCGACGAAAGCAGCGCTTCGTTCGTGCCGCTCGCCGACCGCGCGGCGTCGCACGCCGGTTCGCTCGAGCGCGTGAGCTACACGCGCGTCGACGCGGGCACGTTGCTGCTCGTGGTGGAGCCGCAGGCCGACGAGAAGGGCGTGCGGCCGGCGCCGCTCGAGTTCCGCATGACGCGCGCGCGCTGACGCTCGAGGCCGAGCCACCTCGCTCGCGCCGCCCGCATGCCCACTTGGTGTTGGATCTATCTAGTCGTGCTCGCAAGCGCGAACTTGGGCGGGCTGCTGCTCGACCTGCGCGATCGCGAGCCGCGCTGGCGAGCCGCCGTCAACGTGCTCAACGGACTGGTCCTGATCGGCCTGTGCTGCGCGTACTACCGCGTCGCGTGGACGCAGCCGCTGCTTCCGGCGGCGCCCGTGCTGTGGGCGCTCGCGCTGGCCTGGGACGCGACGACCATCGACCGTGAGCTGTCGCAGGCGGACGCGTCTGGGCCAGCGCCCAAGGGCGGGGAATTGTGGCTCGTGGGCGCGCTGGCGGTCGCGTTGGTGGCGCCGGCCTACACGCTCGGCGGCCTGCTCTCCTTGCGCGTGCTCGCGCTCCATGCGGACAGCTGACGCACCAGCGGCGCGGTGAAGCCGCAGCGCTCCACCCAGGCGGCGAGCGCCGTCGGATCGCCGTCGCCCAAGAGCAGCAACTCGGCCAAGTCGAACGGCTCGCCCTGCGCGGAGAACGAGCTGGGTTTGAAGTCCGCGTTGTGCGCGATGCTCGCGCGGTCGATCTGCAACGCGCCGATGAGCGTGTCCCCCACCAGACGCGAACCGAACTCGCCGAGCCGCTCGCCCTTGTGCACCTGCTCGGCCTCTTGAAGCACCGAGACGAGCAGCGGTTGATCGGACTCGAACTCGTGAGGGAGGTCGAGCTTCTTCGCCAGGTCCGAGCCCGACGGCAGCCCGGCCGCGACGCCGGCGACCAGGCTGCGCAACGCCATCAAACGCAGGTCGGACGACGCGCCCGGCGGCACGGGCATCAGCGCCATGCGACGCGTGAAGCGCGGCTTGAGGCGCCGCGCCCGCTGCACTTGGTCGGACTTGTCCACGGCGAGCGCCTCGATCAACGGTCCACGCAGCTGCTCCACACGCGCAGCTTGCGCTGCGCTGAGCTCGAGGAACATGCGCAGGTCGAGGAACCAATCGCGGTGCAGCGCGTGCTGCGCCATCAAGTGCGCGTGCGGCGGTTGTTCACCCCAGGGAACGATGGGTTGCGGCGGCACCCAGGCGTTGAGGCGGTACTTGGGGCGCACGAGCGCGTGCCCGAAGCGGCCGGCCGCGAAGCAGAACTCCGGCGTGAGGCGCGCGGGGTCTTTGCCGAAGATGCGAGTTGCGTAGGCGGCGACGCCCTTCTCGAGCCGCTGCACGAGTGCGGTATCGAGGATGCGCGGCAGCCAATCCGCGGCGACGACCCACTGGTACAGCCAAGTCGTGAGCAAACGCGCGGCTTGGAACACGCTATGCGGGCCGTGCCGGGTGAGCTCGGGCACGCGTTCGCACGCCCCGACGAGCGCGTTGTGCGCGCGAGCCACCGCGACGTGCGTCTGCGAGACGAGCACGTTCTGGTCGTTGCGCGCATCTTCGATGCACGCCAGACCCGACGCGGTGCGCGTGAGGTCGAACTGCACGTACACACCCTCGCCGGCGCCGCGCACGAGCGCGATGCGGCGCGGATCGCCGCGGTCGTAGAGGTGCGGGTGCGCGAGCGGACCGGCGCCGTACAACGAGTCGAGGTCGAGCTCGAACGTGCGCGGCGAAGGCCGGCCGCAGTCGAAGCCATCGACGGGCTGCAACGACACGTCGTGCGCTACGAACTGCGCGAAGTAGACGTAGCCGGCGGGCAGCGAACTCAGTTCGTGGTCGGCGAGCTCCGCCGGTTCGTGCTCGATCAGGCTGCGCAAGTCGGCCCCGACGCCTCCGTCGAGCCCGTGCATCTTCCGCGCGAGCTCTTGCAGCGAGGCTTCGCTCGCGGGGCGCCAAGGGGTGAGTTCACAGACGAGCGGACGCAGCCGTGTGGAAGGCGCGTGCATGGCGAGGACCTCCGGTGTGGGATGCGAGGTGAGGCGCGCCTCAAGCCATCTCGACCGACAACGACGCTTCGATCGTCGCCAGCAGGTCCACGTTGGTCACTTTGCGCGACAGCGACCAGTGGACCCCGGTCGTATCGCCGGGCGTCTGCAGGGTGAGGTCCAGCCGGTACCGGCACCAGCGCGTGTCGTTGTCCTTGTAGTAGTAGAGGTGCTGCTTGGCCTCGCGCCCGGGGCCGGAGTAGATGCGCAGCTTGGCGTTGGTCTTGCTCCAGTCGTTCGCCGGGCACGCAGCGTGCGCCGCACGCGCGGACTTGTACGTATCGAGCTGCGTGTGGATGTAGTCGTACAGCTCTTGCTGGGACGCATCGCCGTCCACCACGGTGATCTGTTTGCCGGCCCAGCCGCCGACCAGCGGATTGGCGCCGCTGTCGCCGAGCAGCAGGTCCTGGACGACCATCTGGTTGAGCGCGGCGACGCGCAGCCCGGGAACGCCGGAGAGTTTGTCGTGGCTTGTGGTTTCGGGAACGACGGACAGCCAGACATCGACCTTGACGGTGGACATGGTGGGTGCGAGAGCGGAACGGTGTGGAACGGTCGCGAACGAAGAACGCTTCGCGCGCGACACACTCCACGGCCGTGCTCACGCACGCCCGCTCCTGCGTCAGAAGCGAGCCGTACGTGCGCAGCGGAAGCCGACCAGCGGCTCGGCGACCGTCTGCACAGCGGCCATCGGCGGTTCGAAGCCCCAGCGCGCGACGACGGCGGCGAACCGTTCGTCACACGCCATTCCGATCCGATAGCGACACGTCGGATCGAATTTCACGTCCGTGCGCGACCCGCCGATCGGCACGTCGTCGACCCACTCACGCACGACGCCGAAGCTCGAGCGCACGCCGTTCGCCCCCACGGGCAATTCGTTCGACGGCGGCACATGCGCTTCGAACCAGCCGTGCAAGCGCGCGAAGCCGTCTTCGCGCGACTGACTGCTATCCCGCGTCGGACGCGGCCCCGCTCCGAACGCGCCGGGAGGCGCGGCGATGCTCACTCCGGCGGGATCCAGCGGAAACGGCGCGCCCGACCCCATACCGCGCGCCAACTGCATCTCGGCGCGCGTCGCGAGGCGCTTGCCGTACCACTCCGCGCAGGCGAGAGCGTTTTCGTACGGGATCATCGTCACCGGACGGTCGCGCCAACTCTCAGGGAGCGAGCCGCACCAGTGCACCGGATAAGGCATCTGGTTCGCATCGGCAAAACGCTGGTACTCGCCACAGCTGAGCGGCGCCGTGTCGATCCAAAAGCCATTGACGTGTTCACACAACCGCAGCGGGTCGACGCTGCCGTCGGCGAGCATGAACTCGTGCTGGAGCGCCACGTCGCCCGCATCGATCCACACCATGCCCACGTCCATGCCGAGGTCGCTGCGTGGGCGCACGCGTGCGCTGAGGAGGTCGTCGCCAAGTTCGAGGAAGCGCCGCAGTTCGGCGCGTTCGCCCGCGCCCGTCTCGATCTGCAACAGCCAGTCGCCGGGCGCCAGGCCGCTGATCACCAGTCGGTCCCCGTCGACGCGCGTCGGCGCTTCGAACGCAATCCACTCCACCAAGCCGCGTTCGACGTCGGGCACGCGCCGTCGCGCCTTGACGCGGCACGCGCTCGGCGCCGCCCCCTCGATTTCGAGGGCGATCGAGCAGGTGCGCAAACGCTGCTCCTGCTCGAGCCGCTCCGCGTCGAAGTCGTCGCGGCGCCGCGCATCGAGCGCCAGCCAAGCCGCCGCGAGCACGCCGACGAGCGTTGCGGCGCCGAGCGGGCGCGTGCGGCGGCGCAACCACCGACTCAGGCGTTGGACGGCGCTCGGGACAACGGCCACCACCGGCTCGCCGCGCACGAAGCGCTCGAGATCGTCCGCAAACGCGTTCGCCGTCGCGTAACGCTGCCCCGGGTCGCGCGCCATGGCCTGGGAGCACACGGCCGCGAGGTCCGCCGGCGCGTCCGGATTGACCCGACGTGGATCGAGGAACTCGAAGCGCCGGATGCGCTCGAGCACCTCGTTCGAGGTCTCGCCGTCGAAGGGCAAGTCGAGCGTCAGCATCTGGAACAGCACGACGCCGAGCGAGTAGATGTCCGTGCGGTGGTCGACGCTGATGTGCGCGACTTCGGCTTGCTCCGGACTCATGTAGTGCGGCGTGCCGGTGAGCTCGGCCAGCGCCTGGGGCGCGCCCAGCCGCGCGTCGTGTGCGATCCCGAAGTCGACGAGCTTGGGGGCGCCCGCGGGCGTGAGCAGGATGTTCTGCGGCTTGACGTCGCGGTGGACGATGCCCGCCTCGTGCGCGGCCTGCAGCGCCCGGGCCGCCGCAGCGGCCAGACGGGCGATCGCGAGGTAGTAGTTGCGCGTCCCGAACGCCGGCAGCGGCGTGCTGGCGCTCGCGGCCTCGGCCCGCGCGCCACGCCGCGCGCCGACAGCGAGCAGCGCCTGGTGGAGGTCGCCTCCGCGCACCAGCTCCAGCGCGAGGTAAGCGACGCCGCCTTCGACGGCGAAGGCATGGACGGCCGCGATGCCGGGGTGGTGCACACGTCCGAGGCGGCGCGCCTCGTCGTTGAAGCGCTCGACCGCGCGCGCGTTGCGCGAAACACGAGCGCTCAGCACCTTCACGGCCACGTCGCGCCCCAGGGAGCGCTGGCGCGCGCGGTACACCACGCCCATCCCGCCCTGGCCGAGCTTCTCGAGCAACTCGAAGTCCCCCAGCACGCTCCCGACCCGATCTGGCTCCGCGTCGTCGGCCGCCAGCTTGAAGTCCGACGGAGTCTCGTGGGCCACCAGCAAGGCCCGCAACTCCTCGCGCAGCTCCGCGTCGCCGTTGCAACTGCGCGCCAGCCACGCGTCGCGCTCTGCGGAGGGGACCTCAAGCCCCGCGGCGAAGAGTTCCTTGAGGCGTTCCCAGCGCGAGTCGCTCATCGCTGCTGCCTCAGGATCCAGGCGCGGGCGAACTTGAGTTCACGCTCGATCGTGCGCGTCGAGAGGTCGAACAGGTTCGCGATCTCCGCCGCGCTCAGGCCGCCGAAGAACGAGTGCTCCGCGATGCGCGCCATGCGCGGGTCGTGAGCGCTCATGGCCACGAGCGCGTCCTCGAGCTCGACCAAGTCCACGCCGCCCGCCTCGAGGTGCTCGACGAGGTCGTCGAGCGGGATCCGTTCGCCGTTGGCGGCTCGCCGAGCGCGCCCACGTTTGCGGGCGTGGTCCACGAGCACGCAGCGCATGGCGCACACGGCCGCGGAGAGGAAGTGCGCGCGGTCGTTCCACAGGGGATTCTCCTGGCGCAGCAGCCGCTCGAAGGCCTCGTTCAGCAGCGCGGTCGCCTGCAGGGTGTGGCCCTTGGGCTGGCCATTCATCTGGCGCCGCGCGAGCACGTGCAGCTCGTCGTAAACCAGTGGCGCGATGTCTGCGAACGCACTGCGATCCCCGTCGCGCAACCTTTGCAACGACGCGGTGATTCCCGATCCTCCCGCACTCATGGAAGACGAGGCGGGTGACGACGCATGCCGGCGAGCGACGACATGCTTTCGATTCTCTCCGCGACCCTGCAATGCGACAACCAACATGAGCAGGGAGTAACGCTCGAGCGGGCTCGCTCGCGACACGGCGGCGCGGCGATTTTCAGCTTTGGCGCAAATTCGGCCCGATTGTGTGTCGGCGAGCGCATCCCTTGGCGTGTGACGCCGGGGTGCAGCGTCGTCGCGGCGCCCGGGGGGCCGCTCGCAGGCCTCGGGCGCAAGCCCGGGGTCGGCCCCCCGGCGCCGCGTGCCGCCGCCGCACCTCCCACGCGTGGCGCCGGCCGCCGGCCCAAGGCGTGGTTGCACGTTCGGTGACGGCGCGCCACGCGGTGACAGCGGACGCGCGCCGTCATCGTTGGCGTGTGAAGACGACGGCGCCCGCCCTACCTGAGCGGCGCTGTCGAGCCCTGCGAGGTCGAGCGCTTCGGCGTCGTGCCCTGAGAGGTCGGGCGCACCGGCGACGAGCGCTGCGATGTCGAGCCCCGAGGGAGTTGCTCCCCGCGAGTTGCCCAGGCAGCAGCTCGCGGGGTGCGCTTGGCGCAAGCGGCCGCGCGACGCGGCCGACGGCCTACTTCGACTTCGGCACGCCGCATTCCCCCGTGGCGCACTTCTCGGTCGGGCAGGCGTCGCCGCAGCCGCACACCAGGTCCAGACGCTTGACGTCTTCCTCCGTGCGCTTGGCCTTGGGGTTCAAGTGCTTGGTCTCGTCGCGCCGCTTGAAGTAGCAGAACGGCTTGAAGGTCGGGCTTTCCTTGTTGTGGCAGGCCGCGCAGGTCTGCGGGCTGACCGGCACGAGCTCGTCCTTCTCGATCACGACCGTCGCGCCCGGCTCCGCCTTGGCCGCGGCGGCCATGCGGCGCTTGATGTGCTGCTCGCCCGGACCGTGGCACGATTCGCACTGCACGCCGAGCTTGGGGTCGAAGCCCTTGGCGAAGTTCTCCGGCGGCGCGCCGTACCCGGTCACGTGGCACTTGAGGCACTGGTCCGCCTTCTGCGGCTCGGCCACGCCCTTGGACGCGCCGGCCTTCTTGGCGTCCTCGGAGCCGAGCGCCTCGAACGCCTTGGCGTGCTCCATCTTCATCCACGCGGCGTGCTGGTTGCCGGTCTCCTCGGCGCCGTGGCAGGTCTTGCACTTGGCGGCGCCGACGAACTTGTTGGGCTTCTTGTCCTGCGGCGCGGCGTCGGCAGTGAAAGCCGCGAGCGCGAACACCAACACACCGCACAACGCGAGGCCGGCAGCGGGCAGGAAGCGGGATCGCGCGGGAGCTTCGAACTTCATGGCAGGTCCTTTCTAGAGAGTCGTGCGCGGAACGGGTCCTTCAGGACTCGGCCTCCGCGTTGGAGATCAGGGGCGCGCGGCGCGCTTGGAGCGCGGCGTCGACCAGCTCGCGCAGCGCGCGGTCCGCGTGGTCGAGGCGCGCGGCGAGTGCGTCGAGCTCCTCGAGCGGAACGGCGGCGAGCACCGCGCTCGCGGACGCGGCGCGCAGCGGGGACTCGAGCGTCGCGTCGCAGGCGAGTTCGGTGAGCAACGCTCGCGCCGCGGGTTCGCGGGTCGCGCGGACGCCGAGCGCGTGGATGGCGGCGCGTGCGACGGACTCGCGGCCCGGCGCCGTCGGCTGCGCAAGTTCGCGCGCCGCGTGGCGGTAGTGCTCGAGGGCGCCGCTGCCGAGCCGCTCGTAGGCAACGCGCAGAGCGGCCGAGCTCTCGGCGGCGGAGCGCCCTGGCGCCAACGCTGCGTCGAGCGCAGCGCGGAACGCGCCGTCCTCGCTCACGGTGCGCAGGTGCTCGACGTGCTCCGCTTCCGTCCAGCGTTCGCGAACCTTGCCGTCGCTCACGAGCGCGGGCGCATCGTCCGGCTCGCTCGGAAGCGCCGTCGCCGCGAGCGGCGCGACGTTGCGCGCGCCTTCGGACAGCTCGGGCGCCGGGGCCGGTTGCACGCGGGCGACAGGCGCCGCCGACTCGCCGATCTCGAGCTTGCGCAGGCTCAGCGCGGCCACCACCGCCGCACACGCGGCGATCAACGCCATCAGCCACACTTCGCCGCGGCCCTCTTGGTGAGAGGGCGCGAAGACCACTTCGCTGGCGGGGCGTCGGCGGGGAAACATGGGGTGGAGCGGGGTGCGCGAGAAAGCTCTCGCTGTCCACCACCATCGCGCGAAAGGCCGCGCGCCACAGTACGTCGAAGTACGCACGGGACCCTGCGCGAACAGCCCAGTGCCGCACGGCGACGAAAGAGGCGCTCCGCGCGAGTGCGATTCGCGCGGAGCGCCCTGTGCTGCACCAGTTGTGCGACCGCGGCGCGCGCTCGGAGGTCCGAGCGCGGCGCGGCGCGCATCAGTAGCGCTTGTGCATGCGTTGCACCGACCAGTCGCGGCCCTCGCCGTGGCACACCGCGCACGACTCGAGGCCGCCGCCCGAGGTCTGGACCGCGATGTGGGCCTGAGCCGAGTCGGAGTCGTGGCACGCGCCGCAGGTCACGCCCCACTCCGCCACCGGAATGGATTGTTCCGTCGGGTGGTCGCGGTCGGTCGGGTCATACCAGCGCGTCGAGGCGCCGTGGCAATTGACGCAGTTCGCAGCGCCGCCCGGCAGTGCGGGGAACAGCACCTCGTCGTAGGTGTACGAGGTGAAGTTGTTCGGGTACGCGGTGCTGCCGAAACCGTTGACCACGTAGGTCGAGGCGTTGGTCAGCTCGCGACCCATGTGGATCTTGTGCAGCATGCTGCGGAAGCTGATCGCCACGCCGTCGGTCGCCGGCGCGCCGGGCGCGACGTAGCGCGGACGGTCCTCGGCGCCGAGCGCGCCGTGGCACAGGATGCAGGCGTCGAAGCCGCGGCGACCGCCGCCGTGGAACAGCATGTCCGAGTGGCAGTTGTAGCAGCTCGATGCGTCGGGGACGGCCGCGTACGGCTCGAGCGCTGCCGCCGAGCCGACCAGGAAGTCGCGCGACTGCGTGAACGAAGTGCCGCGGTAGCTGTTGGTTTCGCCCCACAGGTTGAGCGTGAGGTTGCGCGCGCCCCAGATGCCGACGCTGTAGGTCCCGCTGACGAGCGACTTGCCGACCCACTTGCCCGAGCTCTCGTCGAGACCGGGCGAGTCGTTGAAGCTGAGCGGATAGACCGCCGGCATCACGAAGTCGGAGGTGTAGCTCGCGATCACGGCCGCGCCGACGCCGAACTCGGTCACTTCGGTGATCGTGCCGGTCGATGCGGCGAGCGTGTAGTTGACGGTCACTGCCTGGCTGGTGAGCGTCACTTCTTGAACGCTCGCCCCCACGCTGTGCGCCACACGCGTGCCCGGTTGGTACGAGGTCGAGCCGAGCGCGCCGAACCACAGACGGTTGCCGTCGACGAACTGGATGCGCAGGTACTCCTCGCCGGCCAAGCCGTCGTCGACGACGATGTACTCGTCCTTGGCGAAGCCGCTCGAGCTGGCGACATCGATGTAGTTCTGCAGCGGGTCGGCCGCCACGGACAGCGTGGTGCTGCCGCCGCTGGTCGCCGTGCGCACGAGCACGCTGGTGGCCGCGCCGCTCATGTTCCAGTGCGGCGTGAAGTCCGTGGTGAAGCTCTCGCCCGCTGCGGCGCTGGAATCCCCGAGGAATTCGAGCACTTGCGGCTGCGGCAAGTTGACTTGGTAGGGCTGCGAACCACTGAGCGCCGCGACGGGAATCGAGGAGCTGAGCAAGGCGTTCATGTTCGTCGTCGGCCCCGAGACGACCACGCTGTAGCTCGTGATGCCGCTCACCGACGGGCTGACTGCGTTGCCGGCGTCGTCCTCGAGCGTGAACGTGACAAGCACCTTCTCACCGACGTCGAGCGTGCCGTCGTTGTTGTTGGTCCCCGACTCGGCCACGGCGGTGATGTCGACGTTCAGACCCGCGTTGAAGGTTTCGTCGTACAGCGGGTGACGGTGCGCGTCCTCGGTCGAGAGCGGGCCGCCCGCGTCCGTGTGGCACAACAGGCAGTTCGAGTCGTTCGCCTGCGAGGGATGCGTCTGTGTGTTCGAGGTGTAGGGCGAACCCCACACCACGTCGTCGTGGCACGAACCGCAGGTCGCACGCGAAGGCTGCGACTTGTACAGGTCGCCGTCGCTGGGGCCCGCGAGCGGACCGGCGCCGTCGGGATCGCCGTGGCACTTCTCGCACGCCACCACGCCCAGGCGGATTTCGTCTTCCTTCGCCTTGTTGATCGTCGACAGCGCGTTGTAGCCCGCGTCGCGCGGCATGGCGATGTTCAGGCTCGGCCAGACAGGGAACCTGACGTGCGAGAAGTCGATGATCGAGTTGCCGAAACCCACCACCTGGTAGGGCTGCGCCGCCGCGTTGTAGTTGCGCGAACCATCGGAGTTCGTGCTGACGCCGAGCACCGACGGCAGGTGCGCGCCGTTGTGGATCTTGTGGATCATCACCTTGAAGTCCACGGACACACCGGGCGTTCCGCCCGCGGCCGACGGCGCGTTCTTGTCTTCCGAGCCCGCGGTGTGGCACAGCACGCACAGCTTGACGTCGCGGCGCAACTCGCCGTGCGCGCGCAGGCTCTCGTGGCACTGGTTGCAGTTGTCCTGCGCGACGACTTCGCGCGGCTGGAGCGGGCCCGTGCCGATCAGGAAGTCGACCGTGATGTTGCCCGAGTCGCGGTGGCTCTCGCCGTCGACCGTGTAGCCCCACGCGGCGTACAGCCCGACCGTGTACGTGCCGTTGAGCAGCGGCTGACCGGTCAACTCACCATCCTCGAGCCCGAAGGCCGACGTGTCGTTGTAGGGCGCTGCGTAGACCGCGGGCAACGCGTCGGCGAAGGTGTAGGTGTACGAGCCGTCGTCGTTGGCGACCGAGCGCGTGAGCACGTCGCTCTTCTCGGGGATGACGCGTTGGTAGTTGAACGTGGGACCGCTCACCAGGATGCGGCCCCAACTGAACTCGCTCAGCGACCACGGGTCGCCGTTCGCCTTCTCCGCGGTGAAGCGCACCGAGAGGCGGTCGCCGACTTGGAAGGTTCCGCTCGGCCCCGTGCCGCCGCTCAGCTCGAGCACCTCGAGCACGACGCCGGGCGCGGCGTCGCCCTGCTCGAGCTGCGTGGGCGTCGGATCGGGCGGCGGGTTCTGGCCGTCGGCGCCGTCGGCGCCGTCATCGCCGCTGCAGCTGGCGAACAATACGAGCAAGCTCGCGCCTGCGACGTGGCGCAACGTTGCAGCGCGGCGGACCAAGCGCGAATCGAACTGGAGTTTCATGACGCTTCCTCGAAGAAAAAGTAGGCGCCGGCTCGGCGCACAGGCGCCGTGCGCGGCGCGCGAAGTCAGTGGTGGCAGAGGTTGCAGTTGTCGCCGTTGTCGACGTGCGGCAACGGCTGGTCGACGCCGTGGCATTGACGGCAGTTCATGGCCGGGTGGTGATCCGGAGGCTTGGGCGCCGCGCTGGCGTGGCTCGGCGTGGCGAGGTGGCACACCACGCAGCCTTCGTTCTGGACCGGGAAGTGGCAGCCGACGCAGTGCTGGTTCACCGGCGCTCCCCACGCACCGGTGTGCGTGCTCGGCGGCGAACTCATGTGGCACTGCGTGCAGGAGTCTTCCTGGTGGCAGGTCATGCAGCTCGCGCGGTCGAGCGAGGCGACGAGGCCGTGCCCGCGCAGGCGGAAGAAGTTGGTGTGGTTCTGCGGCGGCATCTCGTTGTGGCAGCTGACGCAGTTCGCTTCGCTGTGGCACATCGAGCACTGGCTCGCGGTCGCGTCGTCGCGCGCGCACACCGTCGGACCGTGCGCGCGCAGCCAGTTGCCGTCGTGCGACGGCGGCGCAACGTCGACGCGCAGCTGCGTGTGGCAGCTCGCACACTCGTTCGGCGCCTGGCGCTGCTCGTGGCACTCGACGCAGGCCGCCATGCTCGGCCGCGCGAGCTCGAGCACGTCGTCGGCCTGCTCGACGCCCGCGTGGCAGCTCGCGCACTCCAGCCCAGCGGCGACGTGGCCGACGTGCGAGAAGATCGGCTCGTCTCCGAGCGCGCCGCGCCGCGCCGCGAGGTAGCCCTGCTCGCCGAAGAAAACCTCGACTTTGCGCTCGGGCGGCTTCTCGGCATCGAGCTCGGCGTGGCACAGCGCGCACTGCGCGAGCGCCGGCATGCCGGGCGACTCCTCGCTCTGCGCGTCGACGTGGCACGACTCGCAGTCGAGCTCCTGGTCCACCACGTGCACGCGGTGGCTGAAGGCGTAACGCGCCGGCCCGGACCCGAAGGCCTCGAACAGCACGCAACCCGTGAGCGCGAAAGCCAGCGCGAGCGCGCTCGCCAAACGCGCGCCCCGCGACGCGCCAGTACCGTTCAGAAGCGCCATGTCACACCTGCCAGGACGACGTGGTAGGTCTCGCCGTCGAAGTTCTCGAGGTCGTACCGCAGGTCGACGACGCCCCAGCGGCCGATGTCCCTGCGAAGGCGCGCGTACCACACGCGCACGTTGTCGCGCTCGCTGTTGCTGAACAGGTCGTAGCGGTAGAGCGCGTAGTTGGAGCCCAGCGACCAGCGCAGCCCGTCGCGCAGATCGCGCGTGGCGTCGACGCCCCAGGTCTGGATGTCGCGGCCGTCGCTGTTCCACAGATCCGCGGTGAGGGTGAAGGTCAGGCCCTTCGCGAGCACGTCGAGCGCGATCAGGCTCAGCGATTGCCGCTCGAAGTTGCGGTTGAACGGCCCTTCGTCCGCGTCGTCGGCCACGCGGCGGAAGTCGAGGCTCGCATCGACGCGCAAGTCCTCGCCCAGGCCCTTGGAGCCCTGCACCCGGTACTGCGCGAAGGGGAACCACTCCTGCAGCACGCTGAACAGCGGGTCGAACTCGTTGGCGAAGTTCCGCTGCGTTTCGAGCAACTGGTAGAAGCTCACCTGCAGCCGTGCGTCGAGCTCCGCGTCGTCCCAGTTGGCGCGCAGGCGCACGTCGCGGTCTTCGTTCTCCAGGCGCGTGTAGCGCGCATCGACGCGGGTGCTCGCGCTGATGCGCTGCCACAGCGTCGCACCGAGCAGGTCGTTCGAGTTGACCCCGAAACGATCGTCGTCGTCGACGTGCATCCAGTCGACGCGCGCGCGTCCGCCGCTCCAGGGTTGCGCTTCGCCCCACAGGCCGAAGATCGAATCGCTCGACTCGGTCGCGTCGTACAAGCGCACCGGCACGCCGCCGTACACGCCGCCGACGAGCTTCGACGCGCCGACCGGCGCCGTCGCCGCGCGCACGCCGTCGAAGTGCGCGAACTCCGGCGTGAAGTAGTCGAACTGGCGGCCCACGCGCAGTTCGTTCACCAGCGGCGGCTTGTCGATGTCGACGTAGGCCTGGTACAGCAGCGGCTGCACCGGCTCGTTGAACGTGTCCGCCAGGCTGGGGAACACGAACTGGTCGTCGCGATCACGCCGGCCGTCGAGATCGGCGAACAAGGTCGCCATCACGTGCGCGCTGTAACCGTCGCGCTTGCGGTCGCCGACGTCGAGCAGCAGCGACTGGTAGAGATCCTGGTCGCCGGCGCCGGCGCCGCTGCGCACGCGGTAGCGGGTGTTGAGGCTGCCGTGGATGGGGAACGACTCCTCCGCGGCCGTCGCCGCGGCAACCGTGTCCTTCGGCGCGGACTGCGCCGCAGTCGCGCGCTCGTCCGGCGTCGTGACTTCAGCCGGCGGCGGCTGCACGGCGAGCGTGCTCGGCTTGCCCTGCAACGTCAGCCGCTCCTCGGACTGGAGCGTGGAGCAACCGGCGAGAACACATGCGCCGAGCAGCGCTTGGGGCAGACGCTCGCGGCGAGAACTGCACGGGTGGAACGACGGGCGGCGCACGTCAGGACCCTCCTGAATTCGCGGCTTCGAGGCCGAACTTCTGGATGCGGTAGCGGATGCGGTCGCGGTTGAGCCCGAGCAGGCGCGCCGCGCGCGTGCGGTTGCCGCGCGCACGCTCCAGCGCTTGCTTCAAGAGATGCTGCTCGAGCTGTTCGAGGTCGAGACCGGCCGCGGGCAAGTCGAACGCCGCGAGCGCGCTGGGCTTGGGCGACGCCGTGTCGCGCGGCGCGCACGCTGCGAACTCGGCCGGAAGATCGCTCAACTCCAGTTGCGCTCCGCGCGCGCGCAGAACGGCGCAAGTCACGACGGACTCCAGCTCGCGCGCGTTGCCCGGCCAGGGATGCGCGCGCAGCGCCGCGCAGGCCTGCGGAGTGAAGCCCCTGATGTTCCGATCGAGCTCGGCGCTCGCACGCGCGAGGAAGTGCTCGGCGAGCGGCAGGATGTCCTCCGCCCGCGCACGCAGCGGCGGCAACTCGACGCACGCCTCACGCAGACGCTCGAGCAAGCCCGCGAGCAAGCGGCCCGCCGCGACTTCGCGCTCGAGGTCACGATGGCTGGCGCACACGAGGCGCGCCGTGACGCGCAGGTCGTTGGCGCCGCCGCGGCGGCGGACGACGCCCGTTTCCAGGAGCGCGAGCAACTGCGCCTGAATCGCGTGCGAGGCCGCGGCGAATTCGTTCAGGAACACGACGCCGCCGCCGGCGAGTTCGAACAGTCCGCGGCGCGGAGCGCGCGGGGCCGCGAAGGCCCCCGCTTCGTGCCCGAACAACTCGAGCTCGAGTTCCGCGGGCGCCATGGAGGCGCAGTTCACGGCGAAAAACGGTTCGTCGCGGCCGGGGCCCTCGGCGTGGAACGCCGCCGCCAGACGCGCTTTTCCGACGCCTCGCTCTCCGAGCAGAAGCAACGCGCGCGCCGAGCCCTCGGCCGCGCTGCGCACAGCTCGCGCAGCCTCCAAGGCTGCATCGCTGGCCGCGATCCACGCCCCCAGGGAACGCACGCCGCATGTGCGGGCCTGCAGCCGCTGCGACTGCTCGCGCAGTCGCGACGCATCGCACGCGCGCCGCAGGGCGTTGACGAGCACGCCGCGATCGACGCCCTCGGACGCGGTCTCATAGGCGCCGTGCTCGAGCGCGCGCGCCGAGGCAAGCGCGTCGTCGCGCTCGGTGAGCACCACGACCGACGCGGCCGGAAAACGGGCGCTGAGCTCGGACAACATCTGCTGCGCGCTGCGCCCTGCGAGGCGACCGCCGACGAGGACTGCGTCGGGCGAGGCGTCGCGGGCGCGCTCCTGTGCTTCGCGCATCGAAGCCGCGGCGCGCACCTGGAGGCCCGCCCGCTCCAACTCGCGGCTGAGCCGCTGGCACGCTTCACCGCGGTCGTCGACGACCAGCACTCGGGGGACCAGCGCACACATCGGGGGCTCCTGCGGGGGAAAACGCGCGGAGCGCTGGGCGCGCACTCCGCCGCGTACGCACCGTCGCGCACGCGTCGACGCGATGATGCTCGCGCCCCGCTGGGCGCGCCGTCCGCAAGAGTGCGCAAGTCCGGCCCGACGCCTGCTGCGATCCGCTGCGCACTAGTCCGCAGTCGCCGAGCGTCGAGGCCACACGACGCGGCTATCATCGCCCGCTCGATGCGCGAAACAGCAGTGGTGCTCAGCGGCGGCTTGTTCACGACCCCCTCGGCCAAGACCGCGCACGGGCTCGTGCGCGGACCCAGCCGCTTCGAAGTGCTCGCGCTCATCGACGCAACGCATCCGGGCGCCGACGCGGGCGAGCTGCTCGACGGTCGGCGGCGTGCGATCCCCGTGCACGCGTCGCTGCGCGACTGCCTCGCCCGCGGCCTGAAGCCGCAGTGGGTCGTGGTCGGCGTTGCGACCTCCGGCGGAGTGCTTCCGCCCGAGTTGCGCGCGAGCGTGCTCGAGGCGCTCGAGCTGGGCATCGGCGTCGTGAACGGCCTGCACGAACTCGTGGGCGACGACCCGGAGTTCACGGCCGCCGCGCAGCGCTCGGGAGCGCGCATCGTCGACGTGCGCCGGCCCAAGGCGCGCCGCGAACTGCACTTCTGGAGCGGCGCGATCGCCCAAGTGCGCGCGCCGCGCATCGCGGTCATCGGGACCGACTGCGCGCTCGGCAAGCGCACCACCGCGCAACTGCTGGTCGCGGCCTGCGCCAAACGTGGCGTGCGCGCCGAGATGATCTACACGGGGCAGACCGGCTGGCTGCAGGGCGGCCGCTTCGGCTTCGTGCTCGACTCGACGCCGAACGATTTCGTGTCGGGCGAGCTCGAGCACGCGATTGTGAGCTGCGAGCGCGAGCTCGCGCCCGATGTGATGTTCCTCGAGGGCCAGTCGGCGCTGCGCAACCCGTCGGGGCCGTGCGGCGCCGAGTTGCTGCTCTCGGGCGGCGCGCGGGCGGTGATCCTGCAACACGCGCCGCGGCGCGAGTTCTTCGACGATCAGGAGCACCTGCACAACCGCATTCCCTCGCTCGCGTCGGAGCTCGAGCTGCTCGCGTTCTACGGCGCGCGCACGCTGGCGCTCACGCTCAACCACGAGCACCTGCCCGAGGCCGAGCGCGAAGCTGCGCGGCGCCAGGTCGAGCGCGAAAGCGGCCTGCGCGCGCTGTACCCGCTGCTCGAGCCGCTCGACGAACTCGTCGAACTCGTGCTGCAGCACGTGGCGGACGTGCGCGCTCGATGAGCGCGCTCGAACTGCGCCTGCGGCGGGTGCAGCTCGCCTTGACGCGGCCCTACGCCGTCAGCGGCGGCAGCTGGGACAGCGCGGACATGGTGTTCGTCGAACTGCGCGATGAGGACGGGACGCGCGGCTGGGGCCAGGCTTCGCCGGCCGAGGAAGTGACGGGCGAGAACGCGGCCGCGAGTGAAGCGGCGTTGGGGCGCTTGCCGCGTGCGTGCGGCGGTGGAGCAGAGCTCGAACGTGCGCTGGACGCGCTCGACTCCACGCCGGCCGCGCGCGCCGCGCTCGACATGGCCTTGTGCGATCTGCGCGCGCGGCGCGGAGGCGTCGCGCTGGTCGATCAACTCGGCCGCGTCGCCGCGGCGCAGCCCACGTCGATCACGATCGGCCTCAAGGGACTCGCAGAGACACTCGAGGAAGCGCGCGAGTACGTGGCGCGCGGCTTTCGCGCGTTGAAGGTCAAAACCGGCGCGGAGGTCGAGCTCGACCTCGAACGTTTGGCGAAGTTGCGCGAGACGTTCGGCGACGCGCTCACGCTGCGCGCCGACGCCAACTGCGGTTACGACGAGCGTGCGTTCCGGCGCTTCGCTGCCTGCCTCGCACCGCTCGACATCGAACTGCTCGAACAACCGACGCCGCGCGGGAGCGAAGCGTGTTGGCTCGCCGCGGGTGAGCCGGTGCGCCGGCGCATCGTCGCCGACGAGAGCGTGCACGACCTCGCCGAGCTCGAGCGCTGGATCGCGGGCGGCGCGCCGTTCGGCAGCGTCAACATCAAGCTGATGAAGTGCGGCGGCGTGCGACCGGCGCTCGCGCTGGCCCGCGCCTGCGAACGCGCGGGTCTCGGCGTGATGTGGGGCTGCATGGACGAGAGCGTGCTCGGCATCGCCGCCGCGTTGCACGCCGCGTTCTCGAGCCGCGCGACGCGTTACCTCGACCTCGACGGGAGCCTCGACCTCGCCGAGGATCCGTTCCGCGGCGGCTTCGCGCTCGAGAGCGGCGCGCTCGATGTTCTCCCGGCGCCGGGACTGGGCGCACAACCACGTACGGAGTTTTTCGCGTGAGCTCGACTCGTTCGTTGATCGATCGCCGCGCCGCCCTGTGCGGCAGCGCCGCCCTGGCCCTCGGCGCTCTCGCCTGCCGCTCGGGCGGCGCGCGCGGACGCTTCGACGTGTTGCTGCGCGGCGCGAACGTGCTGGACGGAAGCGGCGCGCCGCCGTTCGTCGCCGATGTGGCGCTCGGGGCCGAGCGCATCGCGGCGATCGGGCCTTTGGGCGACGTGCAAGCCGCGCGCGTGCTCGACGCGCGCGGCCTGTGCCTCGCGCCGGGCTTCGTCGACATCCACACGCACTCCGACCGCACGATCTTCGAGTGGCCTGGGGCAGAGAGCCGCGTGCTGCAGGGCTGTACGAGCGAAATCACCGGCAATTGCGGCGGTTCCGCTGCGCCGCACATCGCGGACGACGAAGACGCCGGAGCTGGGTCGCGGTGGAGCGACGTGCGTTCGTACATCGCCGCTTGGCGGCAGCAGGGCGCCGCGCTCAACCACGCCTTGCTCGTGGGACACGGAACGCTGCGGCGCGCTGTGATGGGAAGCGTCGACCGGCCCGCGACTGCGGACGAGCTCGCGCGCATGAACGTGTTGCTCGAGGACGCGCTCGACCAGGGCGCGCTGGGGCTGTCCACCGGCTTGGAGTACGTGCCCGGCATGTTCACTCCGCCGGAGGAGATCGTGCAGCTCGCGCGCGCCGTCGCGCGGCGCGGCAAGTTGTACGCCTCGCACATGCGCAGCGAAGAAGAGGCGCTGCTCGAAGCGGTCGACGAAGCGCTCGAAGTCGGCCGTCGAACGGGCGTGCGCGTTCAGGTGTCGCACCTCAAGGCCGCCGGTCGTGCGCACTGGAAGCTGCTCGACGGCGCGCTCGCGAAACTCGAGCGCGCGCGGGCCGAGGGCGTGGACGTGATGGCCGACGCGTATCCGTACACGGCCTACTCGACGACGCTGACCATGTTGCTCGAGCCGTGGTCGCGCGAGGGCGGCGCCGACGCCGTGCTCGCGCGGCTGCGCGACCCGGCGACGCGCGCGAAGATCCTGCGCGAGGTCGGGCCGCACGTCGAACGCGAACCGGGCGGCTGGGAGCTCGTGGTGATCGCTTCGCTCGACAAGCGCGAACATCAGGAGTGCGTGGGCAAGAACCTGCTCGAGATCGCCGAGCTGTGGAGCGTCGAACCGGCGGAAGCCTTCGCACGCCTGCTCGAAGGCTCGAACTCCAGCGTCAGCTTCGTCGGCCACGGCATGCAGGAATCCGACGTCGAGCGCGTGCTCGCGCACCCGCTGGTGATGGTCGGCTCCGACGGCCGCAGCATGGCCCCCACCGGCAGCGCGCTGAACGACCGCCCGCATCCGCGTTCGTACGGCACGTTCCCGCGCGTGCTCGGCCGCTATTGCCGCGAACGCAAGCTGTTCGACCTCGCCACCGCGGTGCGCAAGATGACGGCGCTGCCCGCGGAGCGCGCTCGACTGGCGGGCCGCGGACGTATCGAAGTCGGAGCGTTCGCGGACCTGGTGCTGTTCGACGCGCAGACGATTGGCGACACGGCGACTTTCGCACAACCCCAGCAATTCCCGACGGGAATCGCGGCCGTGTTCGTCAACGGCGACCTCGCCGCCGAACGCGGCGCCCCCACCGCGGCGCGCGCGGGGCGCTTCCTCGAGGCCTGAGCCAAGGCCGCAAGTTCAAAAGCGCTCCAAATCGAAACGTTGCGCCGCGACGGCGTTAGCCTAAATCGCTGACGAAAGGCTCGCCGCTTGAAGTCACTCGCGGAAGACTGGGTCGAGGTTTACCACGGCAACGCCGGGGTAGCCGAGATGGTCCACGCGCGGCTGCGCGAACACGGGGTGCGGGCCTTCGTGCCCGATCGCAACCTGCGCTACGTCGACGCAGACGCCACGGGCGGCAACGTGTTCGAGTTGCGCGTGCTCGTGGAACGCAGACATTGGAAACGGGCGCACTACATTCTCGAACTCGACGCTGCGGCCGGCGCGATGATGCGCGATGGCGGTGAAGATGCGCTCGAGCAGGAGCTGCGCGAGGTCCAGCGCTTGGGCGACCGCATCATCGCTTCGGCCCTCTTTGGGTATCTGTCACCACTCGCGCTGATCATGGCGCCGCGCTACTTCAAGCTCGCTCGCGCGCTGCCGACGCGGCCGCGACGCTATCGCACCGTGCAGGCGGCGACGGTGCTCGCGTTGTTCCTGCTGGCTGGGGGAATCGCGCTGCTCGTGCTGACGCCTTGGTGAGACGGCGTCGCACAAGATCCGCACAACAGTCATGGGCCGACGCCCCCAACACTCGATGCGCAAACACTCCGACGGCGAAGTGAAGCCGCTGAGCCCGCGCGCGCAGGAGGCGCTCGGCCACATGCACGCGGAGCTCGGCCGCGAGAGCTACGACGAGGCCCAACTCCCGCAGCCGACGGCGCTCGACCACCTTCCCGCCGCGCTCGGGCTGCCGGTCGCGCTGTTCGAGCACAACCTCGTGCGGCCCTGGGCGACGTGGACCTTCGGCGCCGGAGCAGCGTGTGTAGGCGCTGCGCAACTTTGGGCGCGCTGGAACGCACCGGGGTTCGACGCGGGGCTCGACCCGGAGTTCGCCCGCAGCCTCGGCATGGTCGTCGAGAACGCGTCCGAACCGGACGCGACAGGGCTTGTCGGCCTGCTGAACGTCGCCTTCGAGAGCGCCTTCACGCCGCGCAAAGCGGTCGCGCTGCTCAGCAGCCTGTGGATGCTCCACGTGTTCAGCGCCGCCGCCGAGCACCTGCTCGGCGCCGCGCGCGTCCTCGCGCTCCTCGGCGCGGGCTTGCTCGTCGCTGCGCTCGCGCAGTTCGCCTTGCTCCCCGGCGCCGAGGTCCAACCGCTGTTTCTTCTCGGGCCCACTGCGGCCGCGGCCGCATTCGTCGTGTTGCGCGAGCCCTTCGCGCGCGTCGGCGTCCTGCTGGGCTTCGGCCTCTCGCTGCTGCACCTCAACGACGATCCGTGGCTGCGGATGCCGCTCTGGCTGTGGGCGCTGCTGTGGGCGCTGGGGAGCGCGCTTCACTTGAGCCTGCTGGACGAGTCGCTGCTCGCGATCGAGCTGTGCGCCGCGGCCGTGGGTCTTGCCGCCGCAGCACCCTCGCTGCTGCGGCGCTTCCTCGCTCAGCCCAGCCCGAGCACGCGTTTGTAGAACGGCGTCAGGCGCGTCGCGTCGCCGGTGAAGAGGATGTTGTCCATCACCCACTGCGGCGCGCGCTCGGCGGCGACCATGCGTTCGAAGAGGAGCTTCATGTAGCTCCAGTACGCGTCGTCCTTGTACTTGCCGAAGAACACGACCGGGCCGCGCTCGACCATGCCGAGCTTCATGTCGGTCAGCGTCAGGCCAACCTCTTCGAGCGTGCCCAAGCCGCCGACGCAGAACACCGTGAAGCTGGCGATGTCGAACCAGCGCTGGCGGTTGTGGCGGTTGCGGTCCTGGAAGCACTGGTAGAAGTGCGCGGCCTTGTTGGTGCCCTGGTCGATCGTCTCGATGTAGTTCGCGCCGACGAGCAGGCCCTGCTCGAGCGCGATGTCGGTGCCCTGCTGCATCGCGCCCGGCCCGCCGCCGGTGAGGATCGCAACCGCGCCGCCGAAGAGCTCCTTGATCTGCACGAGCAGCTCGCGCAGGCCGTCCTCGTGCTCCTTGTTGAGCTTGGCCGCCGAGCCGTACACCGCGACGACCAGCGAGTTGCGGAAACGCTGCTCGCTGCCGGGCTCGACGAAGTAGCCGCGCAAGCCGCGGAAAGCGTGGCTGGCGACGTGGCGCCGATCGTCGTGCACCCACAGCACCTTCGCGCCGAGCGCCTCGTAGTCGGCTAGGCGCGTGTGGTCGTGGCCCGAGAAGAACTGGCCGTGCTCGAACGACGCGCGGCGGAAGATCACGCCGCCCACGCGCTTGGTCAGGATCGCGTTGCAGATCGCGATGTGCTCGAGCAGGTTGGGGAAGTACTCGAGCAGCAGCCACTGCTGCTTGCCTTCGGGCAACTGCGTGAGCACGCGCGTCGCGAAGAGGTCGGAGTTCGAGCCGACGACCGAATAATCGACGGTCGAGCGGAAGCTCGCGAGCATCTTCGCCGCGTTCTGCGGCTCGGGCCGCGTCGAAACCAGCGACGGCAGTTGTTTGTTGGTGATCGCGGCCAAGTCGGGGACGACGATCAACGGGCGGTGCTGGTAGCTGCGCTCCTTCGAGGGCGGCATCTGCGCCTCGTAGTACGACGAAAGCGCCTCGTAGCTCGGCACGCTCTGCTCGCGCGCTGCGGCGATTTCGTCGAGCTTGGGCGCCGCGAAGACACGCGTCGAACCGAGCTTTTCTTCGGCCGTGTACATCTTGGCCGTGACGAACGGATTGACGATCTGGCGCTGCGAGCTGTTGGAGATCTCGAGGAACACGCGTGTGCCGCGCGTCAGGACGGGATCGAGCACGATCGCGTGCAGGTGCCGGCCGTGTGCGCCCGCGACCGGGTTGATCACGGCGTAGTGCTTGTGCAGGAACATCGAGCACGAGGTGATCAGGCCCTGTCCGGCCGGGATCACGAGGTTGTCGACGTTGCGCGGGATCTGCAGGCGGTTGAGGATGCTCTTGCCGCCCTCCTGCGTGAGGATCGCGAGCGCGTCCTCCAGCGAGAGCTGCTTGGAGAGCTCGTAGTAGAGCTTGTGCGTTTGGATCGTGAACGAGCCGTCGGCGCCGATCGAATACCCGCTGGGCAGCTGGAACTCGTTGCGCTCCAGCTCGGAGTAGATCTCGTCGCTCGAGAGCTGGTTGTCGGGCGGGCACAGCACGAGGCGGCCCAAGTGCAGGTCGCGTGTGATGAGGCAATCGAGGAAGCGATCGATCCCGTACGCCCGCACGTTCGACGAGATGCGCGCGCTGAGGAGCGCCTTGCCGTTCTCGAAGTGGATGCGGCTGGTCGGTTCGACGTCGATGCCCAGGCGCGCGATGCGGCTGCGCGCGGCGAAGGCCACGTGTTCGGCGCGCCCCTCGCAACGGGCCTTGAAGTCGGCGGACACGCGGAACTCGATCACCGTCTCGAGCGCGCCGTTGCGCTCCGTGCTGGCTTCGACCTTGCGCACGATCCCGTCGGGGGTTTCGGGGGTCTGATAACGAATCGAAGCAGCGCTCATCGGCAGGTTGGATCTTGGTCGGAAATCAGGAAGCAGAAGACGAAACAGGCCCGCGTGGCGACCGGCGGGCCCGAGCGTTCATACGTTATGCGTCAGATGGAATCGAGCCCCCACGCGAAGAGGGGCAACGGCAGCGCGTCGAGCGCGAGACCGGTTTCGCGCGCCAAGGCTTCGACGCGAGTGCGGCGGCCGCGCGCAGGGAGCAGCACGTCGAGCAGGTCGTTCTCGGGCAGGATGCTCTCGCCAGCGGGACCGCGCAGCACGATGTGCGGCCGCGATTCGGCGGACTCGACCAGCGTTTCGATCGACACCACCGCCTGAGGGCCGGCGAGCGCCGCCAGCAGCGCGCAGGCGGCCTGGGGATCGAGCAATTTGCCCTGTGCGAGCACGCCGTCTGCACAAGTCAGTCCGCACCCGCGCAGGCGTTCGTGCAGGGTGCGCGCCGTCGGCGGCGTGAGCAGGTAGGTCGGCCCGCTCGCGCCGCGCGCCTTCGCGCGCTGCATGTGCGCGCGCACGAGCGCGAGCACGTCCTGGTCGGCGCCCGACCATTCGTGGATCGTGCGCGCGAAGTCGCCGCCGCGGCCGAGGCACGAGTACGCAACCACGTCGCGCTCGCGCTGGATGACCAGCGTCTCGATGCCCGGACCGGCGAGCAACGCGCGCGTTTCGTCGATCGAACGGTCGACGCGCTCGCGTTGGCGTGTGTAGAGGCGGTGGATCGCGCCCCAGTCGTCCGGCGCCGCCGCGCGGATGCCGCTGGCGCCCGCCAGCCGGCCCTCCTGCCACGACTCGAGCACGAAATCGAGCTCACATCCGACCGGGCGCCAACCGCGCTCGTCGTAGAACAGCGGATCGTCGGCCCACAGGAGCGCGAGCCACGCGCCGTCTTGCGCGAGCGCTCGTTCGGCGCGGAGCAGCAGCTCCGTCGCCAGCCCGCGTCCGCGGTGCTCGGGATGCGTGACGACGGAACCGATCAGGCCGGCGCGCACCGTGTGCTGTCCCACGACGAAGTCGCGCACGAGCGCCGCGCACGCGCTGACCACCACGCCGCGCTCTTCGATCGCCAGCACACGCCCGGGAAAACGCGGATCCAGGACGAGCGGGTATTCGGCGGCGAGCGGCGCACCGCCGCGCAGCACCTGCTCCATCAGCGCGACGGCGCGCGCTCTCACGCTGGCGGCGAGTTGTTCCATGCAATTCAGAGCCTACGGGTAGGAAGGGCGCGGACCCAGACGCTCACGCGGCGCGGTCGGCGCCCGGCGCCTGCGGCTGTTCGAGCTGCGACGCCTGCCAGGCCTCGAGCAACTGGTCCTTCAGCGACAGCATCTGCTGCAGCGAGATGCGGGCGTTGTCGACGGCGCCCGCGAGGTCATCCTTGGAGAGGTCCTTGCGGCTCTCGACCTCGAGGGCTTGCGCGCGCTGCTCGAGTTGGTCGAGCAAGGCCTTGAAGGCGACCGCGCCGCCGTCGACGGCCTTGCTCTGCGGCGCGCTCGACGCGCCGCTGGCGGCGACGCCGATGGACTTGATGGGCAGCGATTCGTTCATGGGGATGGGCTCTGCGCCGGATGCGTTCAGCGCAGGAAGTTGAGCAGTGAGGATTGGAGCAGTCGCGAGCTCGTCGCCTGCGTGAGCTGAAGCGTTTGCTCAGCGCGTGTCATGTCGAGCGCGACCTGGCTGAAGTCGACGTCCTCGACGCCGGAGAGCAAGCCACGGACGGCGAGTTGTTCGTCTTCGAAGCTCGTCGAGAGACTCGTGGCGCGCGACGAGAGCGAGCCGAGTTCGCCGGTGGCGATCTGCAGGTTCTCGTGGTTGCGGTCGAGTTCACCGAGCCACACGTCGAGCCGGTTGCGCAGCTCGCGTGCGTCCAGCCCGTCGTCGTTCTCGAGGTCGTCGACGATGCCCTGGAGCACGTCGAACACGTTGACCGTGCCCGAGAAGGTCACGAGCTCGACTCCCGCGCGGTGCATGCCCGTCGTGTCGAGGTGGAGCACGGTCTGCCCTCCGTCGGCCATGAGTTGCAGATCGGTCTCCGTCAGGGTTATCGGCGTGAAGTTCGTCCCGTCGAGCGAAATCGAGCCCGAACCGCTGAGCGTTCCGTTCACCGCAGCGCCGTTCCAGGCCGAGAAATCCAGGTGCACTTCGGCGCCGTGCTCGTTGGTGAGCCGCACGGAGGCGAGCGCCGGCGAGCCCGCGGCCGGCAGACGCACGTCGGGACCTGCGCCGAGCCGCGCCGTGTTCGTGACCGGATCGACCACGAAGTTGTGCACGCCGAGGATCGTGTCGTTGGCGCCGCCCGCAGCGAGCGCGATGCCGCCGCCGAGCGCAAGCGCCGTGGTCGAGTCGTGGCGCGCGGTGAGGTACGCGTAGCCCACGCCCTGGTCCGCGGACATTCCGTTCGCGACGCCCGTCAGGCCGGCGAAGCTGGTGCCGGTGCGCGCTTTCGCCGCGAAGATCTCGTCGCCCGGCAGCGTGACGTCGATGCGCGATTCGAGCCCGACCAGCACCTGCTGCGACTGGCTCGCGCCTTGGTAGCGCACGGTCTTCACCCCGGCGCTGGTGGTCTCCTCGAACGGCGAGGTCGACGTCGCGGCGCCGCCGAACAGGTAGCGATTGCCGGTGCGCGCGTTGGCCAGCTCCAGCATGCGGTCGCGGATCAGCTTGATCGAGTTGCCGAGCAACTTGCGGTCGTCCGCGGACTGCGTGCCGTTCATGGCCGTCAGCAAGGTCGCGCGCGCCTCCGCCAGCAGACCGCCCGCGTCCTGCAGCAGGCTCGAACCGGTGTCGAGCATCACGCGCGCGCCGTCGACGGCGGTGCGGTAGCGCTCGGCCACCGCGATCTGGCGCTTGTAGGCGAGGCTCAGCGACGCGCCCACGGGGTCATCGGAGGGGCGCACGATGCGCTTGCCCGTGGCCGTTTGCTCCTGCGCGCGCGAGAGCCGGAGGAAGTTCGCTTCGAGCCCGCGCTGGATCTGCGCGAACGTCGCCTGTTGAGTCGGTCTTACGGCCATGGCGCAGCGTTAGAGGATGTTCATGAGCTCGGTCATCAGGTCGTTCACGACGCGCAGATACTGCGAAGCGAGGTTGTAGGCCTGCTCCTGCTCGATCATGCGCACGAGCTCTTCGTCGGTGTTGACGCCCGAGAGCTGGTCCCGCCGCGTGTCGAGGCCGTCGAGGAGGAATTGCTCGGCGTCGCGTGCGCCCGACTCGGAGTCGATCTGCAACGCCACGCCGCTGACGATGTCGGCGAGGTTCTCGTCCAGCGAAGCGCCGCCGAGCGACGCGATGCCACGCGACTCGACCTGCAGCAGTTCGAGCAGCGCGCCGCCGTCGCCTGCGGCGCCGGAGTACGACGCGGCGAACAGCGAGTTGTCGCGCAGCAAGTCGCCGTTCACGGCCAGGCTGGCTGCGTCGCTGCCGACGAACAGCGAATTGAAGCCGAGCGCCACGAGTGCGTCGCTGGTGTCGGAGTCCGCCACCACGTCGAGCTTGAACACGTCGTTGTTGGACGCGGAGAGCGCGCCGAAGCCGAAGCTCGCGCGCACGCCGCCGAGCACGTCGAGCTGGTCGCCCGGCGTGTAGCCCGGACCCACGTCGAGTTCGGTCAGCTTCACGCCTGCGCCGTCGAAGACCTCGATGCGCAGGCCCGGCGTGGTGCCGATCACGCCGTCCATGTTGGGCCGGAACACGAATTCGCCGTTGGCGGCGCCGCTGTAGACGCCGCTGATGCGCGGATTGACCGCGCTGTCCTGGCCGGTCACCGTCGTCCCGGCGCTCCAGCCGAGCGCTCCGGCAGCCGTGCCGCCCACGAGTTGGAAGCTCTCGCTCGCACCGGCGCCGAGCGTCTGCACCACGAGCCGTCCGGCGACATCCGTGGCCACCAGGCTGTTCGCGGAGAAGCTCGGATCGGCGTTGAGCGCAGCTGCGAGCTCGCTCGCCGTGGCCGCGCCGATCTGCGCGAAGCCGCTCGCACCGAAGGTCACGGTGAAGGCGCCGGCGGGCCCGCTGAAGTCGAGCGTGTCGCCCAGCGCGAGCGCGAAGGGCTCGGCGCCCGCAGTGCCCAGCGACGCGCGGCCTCCGCCGAAGCTGCCGACGTTGTCGGGCTGTGCGTCGAGGCGCGGGCTGAAGTCGAAGCGTTTGCCGGCGTCGGCGACGATCTGCATGCGGCCCTGCGCGTCGATGCTCGCGGACAGGTGCGGCACGGCGTTCAACGCGCTCACCAGCTGCGCGGCCGTCGTGCGTTGCGGATCGATCGTGAGCTTGTGCTTGCTGAGGTCGCCGCTCGCAGCGTCGACGACGTTGACGTACAGGTCGCCAGCGCGCAGCTCGAACGGCAGTCCCGCGCTGGACAGCAACTCGTCGGCAACCAGCCCGTCTTGATTGCGGTCCTGCAGCGGATTGCTGGCGATCAGCACGCTGAACGAGCCGCTGGTCGGCACACCGGTCGAGTGGACGCGGTTGGCCTCGAGGATCAGGTTGCGCGCGAACTCGTCGACGCGCCCGCGGAACTCGGGAAGGTTCTCGTGGACCATTCCGAGCAAGCCGCCGAGTGCGCCGCCGCTGGGCGTGACGGACTGGCCGGAAATGCGCAGTTCGACGCTGCCCGTCGCGGGATCGCCGGCGACGGACATGGATTCGACCGTGGTCGGGCTGACCAGGATGCGTCCGCCGACGAGCACGCGCACGGCGCCTTGCGCGTCCTCCACGGCGCGCACGTCGACGAACTCGGCGAGCTCGCGGACCGCCTGGTCGCGCGCGTCGCGCAGGTCGTTGGCGGTGCTCGAGCCGAATTCGCCGTTGGCGATCTGCCCGTTGAGCGCGCCGATCTTCTCCGCGAGCACGTTGACCTGCTCCACGTTGGATTGCAGCCGCAGGAAGGTGTTCTGCTCGAGTTCGACCGCGCGCGACGCGAGCGAATTGACCTGGCTCACGAAGTTCACCGTCGACTGGATCGCTCCGGTGCGCAGCACGGAGTCCTCGGGCGCCGTCGAGAGCGAAGAGAAGCTCTGGAACATCTTCTTGAGCAGCGCGGGTGCGCCGCTCTCGCTCGCGCCGCCGAGGAAGCTCTCGATGTTCGAGAGCGTGTCGAGCCGTGCGTCGATGCGGCCCAGCGACGAGACCTGCGTCTTGATGCGCGCCTGCAGCAGCGAATCGACCGTGCGGTTGATCACGTCGCCCTGCACGCCGGTTCCCTGCAGCAGTCCGCGCAGGCGCAGCGGCGACGAAGCCGAGGTCTGCAGCGACTGACGCGAGTAGCCGGGCGTCGTGGCGTTGGAGACGTTGTGGCCGATCGTCTCCAGGTGCGCCTGGGCCGTGAGGAGCGACTTCAGACCGATGTTGAGTCCGAGGGAGGACATGCTTCAGGCCTCCGCGTTCACGAGCGCGCCGCCCGCGTCGACGTCCGCTTCACCGCCCGCGGCGAGGCAGGCGCGCACGATGTCGCCCGACAAGCGCGAGTGCAGCCGCGCCGCCGAGTTCGCGCGGCGCGCGAGCTTCTGTACGCGCTGGCTGGCGCGCTGCAGCTCCGCGCGTTGGCGCGTGAGCCGTTCGCCGTCGGCGCCGGAGCGCCGTGCGATGCTGGCGAGCGTGAGCGCCGATGCGTCGACGCTCCATGCGCGAGCCAGTTGCCCGACGAGCTCGTCGCGTCGACGGGCGCGCGCTGCGCTGCCCGCGATCTCCGCCTGGAGCGCTTCGCTCGCCGCAGTGAGCGCGTCGCTCGCGTGCGTGAGCAAGGCGCGCTCCTGCGCCTCGAGCAAGCCGGTCAAGCGCCCCTGGGCGCCGAGCTCCTCCTGCACGTAGGCCTCGAGTTGCCGCAGCCAAGTCGTCACGTTGCTCATTGCGCTGAATCCTTTCCGGTGTTCTCCGCGTCCGCGGCAGCCTGGTTCGCGCCGAGCGAGATTCGCACCGCCTGCGCGAGGTCGAACACGCCCTCACGGGCGAGGCTGCGTCCGAGGTGGT
The DNA here is from genome assembly GCA_016795325.1 of Planctomycetota bacterium. Lineage (GTDB taxonomy): Bacteria > Planctomycetota > UBA1135 > UBA1135 > WYBT01. The sequence goes on along the minus strand of JAEUHY010000050.1, from coordinate 44,669 downwards.
CGTCGAGCCAACCTTCGAACACGTCGGCGCCCGCGCCTTCGCCGAAGAAGCCCTGCTCGACGCCGCGGCGCATCTCGCGCACGAGCATCGTGGAGAGCAGCTCCTCGAAGCGCTTGGCGGCGTCTTCGACTTCGCGGGCCTTGTCCGCGGCGCCGGTCTTGTCGTTGACGCCGGCCTTGACCTTGGCGGCCGCCGACATCGCGCGGTCGAGCTCGCTCGAGCTCGCCATGGCGCCGGCTTGCGCCGTGACTGCACCCAATCCGTCGAGCGGCATGGCTACATCCTCCGAACTTCCGCCAGCAACATGCCGGCCTGGTGCATCGCGTCGAGGATCATGATCAGCTCGCGCGGCGAGAGGCCGAGCACGTTGAGCACGTCGACGACCTCTTGGAGCGAGACCGCGCCCGGGATTTCCACCAAGCCGTTCGAGTCCTCGTTGACCTTGATGTCCGTGCGCGGCTGCTGCGCGGTCTGACCGTTCGACAGCGGGCCGGGCTGGCTCGTCTCCGGCGACTCGGCGACCGAGACCGTCAGGTTGCCCATCGCAACGGCGCCCGGACGCAGGCGCACGCCCTCGCCCATGACGATCGTGCCGGTGCGCTCGTTGACGACGACGTACGGCTGCACCTGCGGCGTGACTTCGAGGCTCAGGATCGACTCGAGGAATGCGATGTGAGCGTTCTGCGGCAGATCGCGCGGCACTTCGACCTTCACGCTGCGCCCGTCCGTCGCCGCTTCCGCAGTCTGCGGGTACAGCGTGTTGACCGCCTCGGCGATGCGCACGAGGTTGGTGAACGAGCTCTGCGAGGGACGCAGATCGAGGTAGATGAAGCCCAGGTCGCTGACGATGTCGACCGGGAGCGAACGTTCGACCTTGCCGCCGCTGGCGATCGTGCCGACGGTGACGTGGTTCTTCGAGACGCTCGCGCCTTGACCGCTGGCGAGGAACCCGCCGACATCGACCGGGCCCGAGGCTGTGGCGTAGACGACGCCGTTCACGTCGGTGAGCTCGGTGAACAGCAGCGTGCCGCCCTGCAAGCTCTTCGAGTCGCCGAGCGTGGAGACGCGCACGTCGATCTTCCGGCCCGCTTGGATTCCGGCCGGCAGCTTCGCTTCGACGCGCACGAAGGCGACGTTCTTCGAGGCGATGGCGTTCACGTCGATGCGGATGTTCGAGACACGCAGCACGTTGTCGACGAGCTGGCGCGTCATGAGCGGCGAGTCGCCCGTGCCGGCGAGGCCGGTGACCAGGCCGATGCCGAAGATGTCGTTGTCTTCCTGGCCGCGGACGTCGCACAGCGTCTGCACGGTGGTCGTCACCGCGCGCCCCGACGCGCCGCGGCCGGGCTTGGGCACGAAACGTTCGCTGCGCTCGTACGTCGCCGTGGAGCGTGTGTCGGGTTGCGCGGGCGCCTGCACGCCGTCGCCGGTGAGCAGCCGCAGGTTCGCGCGCTGCTGCTCCTCGGCGGTCAGCTCGGGCGCCGCGTCGACGCGCGTCGTGTCCGTTGCGTCGAGTCCTTGCGGCGCGGCGGCCTCGGTGGGCTGCGCCATGCGGCGGATCATTTCGCGGCGCTGCGGCCGCGACGGCCCGGGCTTGGCTCCGCCGCCAGGCTGCGGATTCGTCGGCTTGGGCGCGAGCGGAGTGGTCGGGACCGTGGGCCGAGCAGGGCGCGCGCGGGGCGCCACAGGCGTCCCCTCCGGCTGCTGCGCGAGCGCCAGGGCGCCGACACAAACGACGGCGATGATTCGCATCCAACGCATGGGCTTCGCCTCGCTTTAGAAGGGCCAGAGCCAGGAGATCGCGTCGTGGAACCAACTGCCGATGCCGGAGCGGTTGGTGTGCCGCGTCATCGGACCCGTGCCCTTGTAGAGCACCTGCGCGTTGGCGACGAGTTCGCTTGTGACGGAGTTGTCCGCCGCGATGTCGAAGCGCCGCACGACGCCGCTGAACTCGATCAGCTTGGTCTCTTGGTCGATGCGGATCTCGCGCCGGCCGCTGATCACCAGATTGCCGTTGGGCAGCACGTCGACGACCACCGCGGCCAGGCGCGCAGTGAACGCGCCGCTCTTTTCGTACTTCGCCGCGCCGATGAATCCGTCGGTCGAGTCGGCGTCGAGCTTGGGCAAGGTCGTGAACGCGTCCGGCTTGATGTCGAACAGGTTGATCTTGTAGTTGAGGTTGGTGGCCTTGGAGAGGTCCGAGGCCTCCTGGTTCCGGACGTTCTGGTTCTCGCTGATCAGCACCGTCACCAGATCGCCGCGCTTGACGGCGATGCGCGCCGCGACGGGCGAGCCCGGCGAGTTGTCGGGGTCGTAGATCGAGCCGGGTCGAGCTTGGCCCGAGGCCTGGTCTGCGAGCAGCGCGAGAAGGAACGCGGCCAGAGTGTTGCGTAGTTGGTGCATGTGCGTGGGTGCTTTCAGCCGCGGGAGGCGAGGTCGATCACAGCGAGTTCGCGCGTGACGACGACGCCGGTGATGGTCTTGTTGTTGTCGAGCAACTTGAGCGCGATGCGATCGCCCGCGCGCCCCTCTTGTTCTGCGGTGGCCGCCACACGCGCCTTCACGTTGCCGCGGCGGATCTCGAGGAACAGCATGTCGCCGCGCTTGACGAGCGTGTTGCGGAGCACGTCGGCGTCGCGCAGTTGTTGACCGGGTTGCAGATCGCGAGCCGCTTTCGAGCCGAGCACGTCGTCGAGCCTGGCGCTGGCCTCCAACGCACCGCTCGTGCGCGGGACGCGGCGCAACTCGAACTGTTCGGCGCGCAGCGTGTCGCCGGAGCGAATCGCCTCGCGCGTCACATGCACGTCCTGGTACAGCGTCACGCGCCAACTGCTCCACACCGTGCGGTAGAGCTGTCCGTCGACCATCACGCGCACCGGCACGTTGATCGGCCCGGCGCGCAGCGCGGTGTCGCTGATCACGGCCTTCAGCTCGAAGGCCTGATTTCCGGCCGGAATCTCGAGGTCGCCGACCTGGCCGGTGAGCTCGAGCTCCGCGTCGCGGCCCTGCGTCCAGCGCAGCAGTTCCAGACGCGCCGTCGCGTCGACGGCCTTGCCGAGCACGACCTCGACATCGGGCAGCACGCGGCAGGTCGCCGACCCGGCGAACTTCGCGTCGAGTCCGGAGATCGCACGCTCGGCGTCTTGCTCGAGGCGCACGGCGTCGAGCAAGCGGCTGTAGCCCGGCGCGGGCGCGTAGCCCAGCCGCAGCTTGCGCACGCGCTCGACTTCCTCCGCGTCCTCGCCTTCGACCTTGGCGATCGAACCCAGCTCGATCTCCGTGCCGCGCACGCGCGCCTGCGGCGCGAGCGTGATCGTGACTCCGCCCAGAAGCAGTGTTGAGAGCAGCATCGCGAACCTCAGCGCACCATGTTGTTGACTTGACTCATCATTTCGTCGCTCACGCGGATCGCGCGGCTGTTGATCTCGTAGTTGCGCTGCGCAAGGATCAGCCCGACGAGTTCGTCGACGGTCGACACGTTGGCGCGCTCGAGGTAGCCCTGGCGGATCAGACCGGTGCCGTCGAGGCCGGGGTTGGCTTGCTGCGCTTGACCGGAGCTCGCAGTCTCCGAGAACAAGTTCGAGCCCTGCGCCTTGAGGCCGCTGGGGTTGGCGAAGCGGAACAAGCTCATGTTCGTGACGTTCTCGGGCAGTCCCGACTCACTGCGCACGACCGAGATCGATCCGTCCTGACCGATGATCACCTCGATCGCGTCGGGCGGGATCTGCACCGGCGGATCGAGCGGATAGCCCTCGCTGGTCACCAGCGAGTTCGAGCCGTCCTTGCGGAAGCCGCCGTCGCGCGTGTAGCGGAACTCGCCGTTCGGAAGTCGCACGCGAAAGAAGCCCGAACCGGCGATCGCCATGTCGAGCTTGTTGTTGGTGGGCTGCAGTTCGCCCTGGCTGAACGTCTTGACCGAGCCCGCGATCTCGGCGCCGCTTCCGACCTGCAGACCGGTCGGGGCCATCTGCGCAGCGCTCGTCGGCGCGCCGGGCTCGCGCACGGTTTCGTAGAGCATCTCGCGGAACGCCAGTTCGTTCTTCTTGAAGCCGGTCGTGTTCGCGTTCGCGATGTTGTTGGCGATCGTGTCGACCTGCATCTGCTGCACCTTCATTCCGGATGCAGCCGTCATCAGCGCTCGAAGCATGGTGTTGGATTTCCTGAGTGAGACGCGCCGGCGTTCAGCGCGGCGAGGTCAAGCGACGGTAGGTCTGATCGATGGAGCTCATGACGCGCGCGCCAGCTTCGAACTGACGCTGCACGGCGATGAGCGCGACCATCTCCTCCACCGAGGAGACGTTGGACATTTCGAGGTGGCCCTGGCGCACCTGCCCGACGAAGGTCTTGGGCACGGCCGAAGGCTGCGCGATGAAGAACCCGCGCGAGTCGACCGTCAGCGCGGTCTTGTCCTCGAAGTCAGCGAGGCGCAGCTTGCCGACCTGGGTCTGGCCCTGGCGCACCGTTCCTTCGGCGTCGACGGTCACGGTGTTGCCGGCGGGGTCGATCGCGCCGCGCGCGCCGTCCCACACCACCGGCAGACCTTCGAAGGTCTGCAGCACGCCCTTCTCGTCGACGAAGAAGCGGCCGTCGCGCGTGTACAGCTCCCCGTTCGCGCCTTCGATCGTGAAGAAGCCCTCGCCGGCGAGCGCCAAGTCGTAGGGCTGGCCGGTCGAGCGCAGCGCGCCCTGGCTGAAGTTGTGCTGGAGCTTGGTCGAGATCTCGCGCTCGGTCCGGCCGCGCAGGACGCGTTCGAACTCGCGGATCGTCGCGGTCGTGCGCTTGAAGCCGTTCGAGTCGACGTTGGCGAGGTTCGCCGCGATCGTCTCGAGCCGCTTCTCGGCAGCCCGCATGGTCGTCACGCCCTGGATGAGTCCTTCGTTCACGCCCTTCCCTGACGCAACGGCGGCGCCAAGTGGCGCATCCCGCGTCACGGCGGCGCCGAGCGCCCTGGCTCAGGGCCCGCGCCGAACGCGGGACGAAATTTCCGGTCAGCGCCCGAAAAACCTGCCGGCGCCGACCGCGCTCACTTCTTCGCTCAACCGCCGGAACGGCGCGCGCGCTCGTCCGCCCGTCGGGACAGGACGTAGGACCCCGCGATGTACAACGCAGTCGCGGGCAGTGCGAACCACAGCACGGCGCGGCCGAGCTGCGGCGCGAACGGGTGCTGGCCGCCGTCGAGGATCAGGTAGGCGACGTAGGCCACGTAGTAGACGACGAAGATCAGGCCCTCGACGCGTGTGATCGTCAGCCCGCTCAGGAACACCGGGAGGCACGCGACCGAGATGACGATCATCAGCACGGTGTCGAGCTCGAGGGCGGCTGGTGCGACAGCCACGCCGTTGGGAGCGATGACGGCCGCCGCGCCCAGCACTCCGAGCACGTTGAAGATGTTGCTGCCGACGATGTTGCCCACGGCGATGTCGCGTTCGCCGCGCAGCGTGGCGACGACCGAGGTGACGAACTCGGGCATCGAGGTTCCGATCGCAACGATCGTCAGTCCGATCACGAGTTCGCTGATCCCCAACGCGCGCGCCGTGGCGACCGCGCCCTCGACGAACAGATTCGAGCCCACCACGAGCACCACCAAGCTCGCGACGATCGACACGACGAGCATCGGACGGCCGTAGGTCGTGAGCAGCGTCTTCGGCTCGGCCTCGCGTTCGCGCTGTTGCTCCTGCGGCGTCGGCGAACGCAGCGCCTGGCGCACGCTCCACACGGTGTAGCCCACCATCAGCGCCACCAGCACGATTCCGTCGATGCGCCCGACTCGGCCGTCGTAGGCGACCAGGTACGTGAGCACGGCCGCGGCGATCATGACCGGCGTGTCGATCACGGCCAGCTTGCGCTGCACGGCGAGCGGCGCCACGACGGCCGAAACGCCCAGGATCAGCAGCACGTTTCCGATGTTGCTGCCCACGACGTTTCCGTAGGCGATGTCGCCCTTGCCGTCCCAGGCGGAGACGGTGCTGACCACCAGTTCCGGCGTGCTCGTGCCCATCGCCACGACGGTGAGACCGACGACGAGCGACGAGACGCCGAACGACGTCGCCAGACGCGAAGCGGAGCGCACGAGCCACTCGCCGCCGGCGATCAGCAGCGCGAGGCCGCCGAGCAACTTCAATGCGGTGATCCAGTCCATGGTGCGAACAGTGAAGCAGCGGCGCCGTGCGCCGGCCAGCGAAACCGGTCGAGATCGGATGCGGCTGGCGCTGGTACATTCGGCGCGTGGAGTCCACGCGCGCTGCTGGCCCGGCCGAATGCCGCGTGCTGTTCGCCTTCGACGTCGCGCACGCCATCGACCTCGCCGGCGCCGCACGCTCGGTGCGCGATCCGGTCACGCCCGGCGCGCTCGGCCGCACGCACCCGGCGCCGAGCCACTTCCAGTTCCGGCCGCCGCCGCTGCGCGTCACCCAGCGCGGCGAAGCGCTCGCGATCGGCCGCTGGAAGACCGCCGAGTCGGTCGAAATCGTGCTCTTCGACGTCGGCGCGCTGCTCGTGAGCTACTCGATCGAGCTCGAGGGGGAGCTCGCGGAGTGCGTCGAACTCTCGTGCACCCTCGCCGCCGATACGAGCCTCGCCGCGGCCGCGCGCGAGCGAGCCCGCGCGCTGGCCGAAGCCATCCGCCCGCACGTCTCCAAGCCGGGGCTCGCAGATCTGCTCGAGGACTACTCGATCTTCCGCTTGCCGGGGGCGCGTCTGGAACGGGACGCCGAGCGCTTCCTGCGCGAGAGCGGCCCAGCGATCGCGGGCATCCTGCGCGCCGAGCGCCAACCGCTCGCGCGTGAAGAGATCGCGGACGCGCTCTCCGTGCGGCTGCAGTACGGCCCCGACGACCTCACGCTCGTCGACTGGCACGCGGCGCTGGTGTGCGACGACGACCCCGAGGACGTGCTGCGCGTGCTCGAGTACGCCAACGTGCAACTGCTCGAGATGCGCTTCCTCGACCTGCAGCTCGACGCGTCGCTCGAGAACGCCATGGCCGTGGTCTCGCGGCGCAGCCCCGGCCGCTTCCTCGGCCCGTTCGCACTGCACCGCGAGTTGCGCACGCTCTCGACGATGCAACTCGAAGCCGCGTTCCTGTTCGAGCGCCTGGGCAACACGCTCAAGATCTCGGGCGATCAACACCTCGCGCGGCTGCTGCGCCAAGCGGGCGGACGCTTCCGACTCGAGGAATGGAACGCCGCCGCGCAGCGCAAGCTCGCCGCGCTCGACAACGTGTACGAGAAGCTGCACGACCACGCTTCGACGGTGCGCGCCGAGACGCTCGAGATGCTGATCGTGCTGTTGATCGTGTTCGAGATCGTGCTGTCGCTGTGGCCGGGCTGAGGCCCGTAACTCAGCGCAGCGCGCTCGCGACAGCGGCTACGAGCTCTGCGGTGTCCGGCAAGCGTCCCTTGCCGTCGACGCCGCAGGCCATGTGACCGGCGCCGGGCTCGATCACGGTCCAGCCATCGGCGCGCAGCGTCGCCAGATTGCGCTGCACCGGCGCGCTCGCGAGCATGTGCGGGTTCATCGCCGGACTCACCAGCCGCGGGCGGCCGGGGGGCAGCGCGAGCGAGACCGTCGCGACCAGGTCGTCGCTCAAACCGAGCGCGAGGCGCGCGACCAACCCCGCGCTGGCCGGCGCGACGAGCAGCAGCTCGGCCCAGGTCGCGAGGTCGATGTGGTCCATCGCCGTGCGGCGTTCGGGCGCGAACTCGTCGACGCTCGCCGGTTCGCCGGTGACGGCCGCGAACAGCTGCGGGCTGACGAGCTTGGCCGCGCGCGCGGTCAGCACCGCCCGCACCGAGTGCCCGGCCTGCGTGAGCTTGCTCGCGAGATCCACGGCCTTGTAGACAGCGACCGAAGCACCCGCCCCCAGAACGATGCGCGCCATGAACGTGCGACGGTAGGTCGGCTACGCTCGCGGCGCAAGCCAAGGAGCCGCCATGGACGCCTACCGACAACTGCGCGCCGAAGAGATCGTCAGCACGCTCGAACGCCTGCACGCGCGCATCGGCGAGCGCTTTCCCGGATCGGGACTGAGCCGCGTGGCCGAGCAGGTGCTCGCCGTCGCGCGCGAGAACGCCGTGCAGGTGCAGGCCCTCAAGCGCTCCAATCCGTGGTTTCGCGGCGGGATTTGGCTGCTGCTCGCACTCGCCGCGGCGCTCGCGGTGTGGACGACGTTCGAACTGGCGAGCGGCCGCAGGAACTGGATTCCGGACAGCGGGTCGGAGCTGATCCAGGAAGTCGAGGCCACGCTCGGGCTGGTCGTGTACCTGGGCGCAGCGTTGCTGTTCCTCTTGACGCTCGATTCGCGCTGGCGCCGCCGCCGGGCGCTGCGCGCGATCCACGAGTTGCGCTCGCTGGCGCACATCGTCGACATGCACCAGCTCACCAAGGCGCCGGAGCGCCTGCTGCGCCGACTGCCGCCCACCGCGTCTTCGCCGGGCGCGGCGCAACAGATCTCCGATCCGTTCCTGCTCGGGCGCTACCTCGACTACTGCAGCGAACTGCTCGCGCTGATCGCGAAGATCGGCGCGCTGTACGCCGAGAGCCTCGACGATCCGGCGGCGGTCGCCGCGGTGGACGAGATCGAAGACCTCACGAACGGACTGTCGAACAAGATCTGGCAGAAGCTGATCGTGCTCGACCACGTGGCCGACGAGCAGGCCCGCGGCGGCGCAACGGGACACGCGACTTGACGCCGCGCGCAAGGCCTACCTCAGCGGCGAGGTCTCGATGCGCTTGACCAGGTCCTGCACCAGCGGGCGCATCTCGCCGGACTGCTCTTCGAGCGTGCGGCGCAGCTCGCGCAACACTTGCGCGCGAAGCTCGACGTCGTAGCGCAGGCGCGTGCGCAACTCGGTCAGCGCGGCGTCGACCATGCGCTTGCGCCGCTCGTTCGCCTTCTTGACGAACAGGAAGACGAGCACGAACGAGCCGAACAGGAGCGGCTTGGCGCTCTCGGCAAAGGCGGACAGAACGACCAGGCCAAACCACAGCGCGAGGTGGAGCATGCAGCTGCGGCCCAGGCCGCCGCCGCCCGCGGCGCGCGCCACGGCCAGCACCGCGCCGATCTCGCGCTTGAGGTCCGGACCTGCGGCGCCGGCCGCTGTCGCCGCCGTCGCAGGCGCGGCGATCACCGCGTCGACGGCCTCGCGCACCGCGGTCTTGAACTCCTCGGGGCGCGGACTGGGCGCGCGCTCGGGCGCACGCGGCGCAGGCCCGCCCTGTTCGCGTCGCTCGGACTCGCCGCGCGGGACGCGCTCCGACTCGTTGCGGGGGCCACGTTCCGACTCGCGCCGCGGCGCGGGCTCGAACTCGCGGCGGGTCGTGCGCTCGGAGCGGCGCTCGGACGGAGCGGCCGCGGGAGGTGCGGCTTGCGCCGCGGGCGAGGCCGGCGCCGCGTACGGCGCATCCGGCGTCTGCGGAGCACCACCGTCCTCGGCGACGGCGGCCTCATAGAGCTCGCTCAACTTCTCGAACCAGCGCCGATCGAGCCGCGAGAGCAGGATGTTGCTGACCAGCGCTTCGAACTTGCCGTTCGCGCCGCGCGTGAAGCCCAAGTCGTCCGCCGTGGCGCCGATCTGGCTGCGGCGCACGATGATCTCGGCGTCGACCCCGACCGGTTGCCCGCGCCAGGAAAGCAGCGGCTGCGGCTGAGCGTGCCGCTCGACTTGCTTGAATCCGATGCGCTCGAGCGCACGCACCAAGTGCGCGCCCGAGCTCATCGACGTGGGAACGCGTCGCGGAGCTGTCATGGGCGGCGCAGAGTCTACGCGCTGGGCGGCGGCGGAGACACCTTGACGATGCGCACGCGGCGCGGACTGGCGTCCACGATTTCGAGCACGGCGCCGTCCTGAGCCGTGAAGCGCTCGCCGATGCGCGGAATGTGGTCGCGCGCCAGACGCACGGCCAATCCGCCGAGCGTCGTCACGTCGTCGGGTTCGTCGAGCGCGAGTCCGAGCTCGCGATTCACGTCGCGGATGGCGTGCGAGGCGGGCACGAGCGCGGCCCCGGCGGCGTCGCGCACGAAGCCGTCTTGCTCCGACTTGGAGTGCTCGCTCGCGATCTCGCCCACCAACTCCTCGAGCAGGTCCTCGAGCGTGACGATGCCCGCAGTGCCCCCGTGTTCGTCGACCACGATCGCCAGGTGCAGCCGGCGGCGGCGCATCTCCTCGAGCAACGCGGGCGCCGGCTGCGTCTGCGGAACGAAGATCGTCGGCCGAACGAGCTTCTCGAGCACCACCGGCTCGCCGCGTCGCACCAGCGGCAGGATGTCGCGCCAGGAGACGTAGCCGAGCACGTTGTCGAGCGTGCCTTCGTACACCGGAAAACGCTGGTGAACGCCGTGCAGGACGCGCTCTTCGACTTCACGGGCGCTGGCCTGCTTCGCCACGGCCTGCACGAAGCTGCGGTGCACCATCACGTCGACGACGGTCAACTCGGCGAACTCGAGCGCGCGCGACGCGATCGCTCCGGCGTTGGGCTGCACGGAGCCGTGCTGCTGCGCTTCACCGACGATCGAGCGCAGCTCCTCGAGCGAAATGCGGCTCTCCATGAAGGTCGTGCGGTCGCCGAACACGCGCAGCACGAGGTTGGCGGCGCCGGTGAGCAAGCGCACGGGCAACGCGAACAGGCGCGAGAGCCACAGCAGCGGGCGCGCGATGATCAGCGCGTACGGCTCGGAGGCGCGCAGCGCGAGCGACTTGGGCACCAGCTCGCCGAACAGCAGCGAGAGCACCGAGATCAACGTGACCACCAGTCCCAGCGCCAGCTCTTCGCTGTACGGGGCGAGCCAAGTGACTCCGGCGAACCACGGAGCCAGATCCTCGGCGAAGGCCGAGCCGCCGAAGGCCGCCGCCGCGGCGCCGACGACGGTGATCACGACCTGGATGGTCGACAGGAAGCGCTCGGGGTCCGAGCGCAGCTCGCCCAGCGCATGCGCGGCGCCGCTGCCGCGTTCGACGAGCTCGCGCACACGCGACGCCCGCACGGCCACGACAGCGATCTCGGCGCCGGCGAACACGCCGTTGACGAGGATCAGGCCGACGATGATGAGCAGTTCGGTCAACATGGGAAGAGTCGCTGGCGCAGCGTAACGACCGGAGTTTGCGTTGCGACGCCGGCATCCGATCCGCTAGCGACGTGGCGGTACGGCGCGTCGTTGGCGCACTCGTTTCCTGCGCCTCTACGCCAACCGCAGCTCGCAACCCCCGCTAGTCGAGCCCGATCAACCGGCGGATCTCGCCCAGCGCGCGCTCCAGCGAGTCGTTCACCACGACGTGGTCGTACTTGACGCGCTCGCGGTACTCGTCCTCGGCCTTCTTGAGGCGCCGCTCGATCACTTCGGGCGGGTCCGTGCGCCGACCGACGAGCCGGCGGCGCAGCGTCTCGAAATCCGGCGGCGCGACGAAGATGTACAGCCCCGGCTCGCCGAGCGCCTTGAGCTGGTTGGCGCCTTGCACATCGATCTCGAGCAGGTACGTCTCGCCGCGCGAGAGCGCATCTTCCATCGGCTTGCGCAGCGTGCCGTACATGTTCCCGTGCACTTCGGCGTGCTCGATGAACTCGCCCTTGCGCACGAGCTCGCGGAACTGCTCGGGTGTGATGAAGAAGTAGTCCGTGCCGTCGACCTCGCCCACGCGCGGCTTGCGCGTCGTGGCCGACACCGAGAAGCGCACGCGCGGGTCCTCGAGCAGCATCTTGCACAGCGTGCTCTTGCCCGCGCCGGACGGCCCGCTCATCACCACCATCTGTCCGCGCTGCGCCGCCACGGCTACTCCACGTTCTGCACCTGCTCCCGCAAGCGCTCGATCGAGGTCTTGAGCTCCACCACCGCGTGCGCCACCTGCGCATCGTTGCACTTGGAGCCGATCGTGTTCGCCTCGCGCAGGAACTCCTGCACCAGGAAGTCGAGCTGCCGGCCGACCGAGCCGTTCTTCGCGCACAGCACCTGGAGCTGCGCCAAGTGGCTCTCCAGGCGCGTGATCTCCTCGGTCACGTCGAGCCGGTCGGCGAGCAGCGCGATCTCGCGCGCCACGTCGACGGGCGCGAGCGAGGCCTTCTCGCCGAGCAACTCGGCCACCCGCTTGCGCAGGTTGTCCTGGTGGGCCTTGACCACCAGCGGCATGCGTGTGCGGATCTGCGCCGCGATGCGCGCGATCTGCGCGCCGTGTTTGGCGAGGTCGCGCGCCAGCGCCTGGCCCTCGCGCTCGCGCATCTCCTCGAGGTTGTCGAGCGCCGCCTCGACGACCTCGAGCAGCAACTTGCGGCCCTGCTGCATGGCCTTGGAATCAGGCTCGCTCGAGAACACGCCGGGCAACTTGGCCAGGTCTTCGAGCTCGACCTTCGGCTCGAGCCCCAGCTCGCGCGCCAATGCGAGCAGTTGCGTGTGGTAACGCCGCGCCACATCGACATCGAGCGCGAGCGCCGAGAGCTGCGCCGCGCCGTGCGAGGTCACGTTGAGCGTCACCGATCCGCGTTCGAGCCGCTTGCGCACCAGCGCTTCGACTTCGGGCTCGAGCAACGCGAGCTCGCTCGGCAAACGCAGCTTGAGCTGCAGGAACTTGTGGTTGACCGAGCGCACTTCGGCGCTGAGCGCGAGCGCCTGCGCACCACCCTTGCCCTTGCCCTTGGCGGCGCTGCGCGAGGCCGCGCCCAGCCCGGTCATCGATCGCATCGGCGCGCGCTCAGGCGCTCTTGAGCGCGCCAGGTCGGCTGCCGGGCTTGATCGCCGGGCCGTGCTCGCCCGACTTGCACAGCGGGCACTCGTCGGCCGCCCAGTTCTGCGCGTCGACATCCGCCAGGCGCCAGAACGGCAAACCTTCGGCCTCGAACGGATTGTCGAGACCGGAGCGGTTGACGATCGAGGCCACGCCGATCGGCTCGGCGCCGTAACTGCGCAGCACCTCGAACACTTCGCGCACGCTCTTGCCGGTGGTGAGGACGTCCTCGACTACGAGCACGCGCTGACCGGCTTGCAGTTGGAAGCCGCGGCGCAGCGCGAACTTCTCACCGACGCGCTCGACGAAGTACGAGTTGAGGTTGGTGGCGCGCGCCATCTCGTGCGCCCAGGTCACCGCGCCGAGCGCGGGACCGACCACGATGTCGGCCGAGACCTCGATCTGCAGCGCCAGCGCGCGGGCGAGTTGCTCCGCCTTGCGCGGATCGGCGAGCAGCAACGCGCACTGGAAGTAGCGGTCGCTGTGGCGTCCCGAGGAGAGCAGGAAATGGCCCTCCAGCATCGCGCCGGTGCGACGGAACAGCTCGAGCACTTGCTCCTGATTCATGATCGCGCGCGGAAGCGGGCGGTCACTGACCGGACGGCGGAGTAGTGACCGGCGTCGTGGCCGGCGCTTCGCCAGCACCCGGCGTCGCCGTCACCGCGGGCGTGCCTTCGTCTTTGAAGAGGCCGCCCTCCGCCGACTGCCGGTTCAGCACGTGGATGAGCAGCGCGGTCCCGAGGAAAATCGCCGCCGTCCAACCCGTGAAGGTGTTGATGCCCTTCGAGCCGACGCCGAAGGTTTCGCGGCCGTGCGAGCCAAGCGCTTCGCCGAAACCGCCGCCGCGCCCTTCTTGGAGGAGCACGACCACGATCAACACGATCGCGGCGACGACGAACAGGATGTAGCAGAGGACGGTGATGAGCGACATGGGAAGAGCGGAGCGCGGAAAGCGCGCAATGAGCCGGTTTGGGCGCGGACGCTAGTTGTAACGAACAATGGCCAGGAATGAGTCGGCCTTGAGCGCTGCGCCGCCGACCAGGGCCCCGTCGACGTCCGGGACGGCCATCAGCGTGGCGACGTTGTCGGGCTTCACGCTGCCGCCGTACTGGATGCGGATCGAGTTGGCCGCGCGCTCGTCGTAGAGCCCGCTGAGCACGCCGCGCAGGTAGCGGTGAGCCTCGCCGGCCTGCGCCGGGGTCGCGTTGCGGCCCGTTCCGATGGCCCAGACAGGCTCATAGGCGATGGTGATGCGCTCGAGGCTGCCCGCGTCCACGCCCGCCAAGCCCTTGGTGAGCTGGCGACCGATCACCTGCTCGGTGCGGGCGCCGTCGCGCTCGTCGAGCGTCTCGCCGACGCACAGGATCACGTGCAGCCCGCCGGCGAGCCCGCGCACGACCTTGCGGTTGCACAGCTCGTCGCCTTCACCGAACAGGTGCCGCCGCTCGGAGTGCCCGACGAGCACGTGGGTCACGCCGACGTCGCGCAGCATCTCGGCCGAAACCTCGCCGGTGAACGCGCCGTTTTTCTCGTCGCACAGGTTCTGCGCGCCGACGCGCACGTTCGAGCCGGCCGCCGCGCGCACGATCTCGTCGAGGTAGACGAAGGGCGGGAACACCGCGATGTCGCGGTCCCCCACTCCGCCGACGCCGTCGCGCAGCGCTCGCACCAGCTCGACGCCGCTCTTGCGGTCGAGGTTCATCTTCCAGTTGCCGGCGAGGAAGGGCTTGCGCTTCACGAGGCGGTCTCCGTGGGTTGCGTGGCTTGGCGCACGCTGCGGCCGTCGAGGCGCGCCAGCGTGCGCGTGTCGGCCGCGATGGCGGCGAATTCCTCGAAGGAAATCGCTTGGTGGCCGTCGCAGTGCGCCTCGGCCGGCCAGGGATTGACGTCGCACATCACGCCGTCGGCGCCGGCGACGACACCCGCGCGAGCCAGCGCCCGCACGATGTCCGGACGGCCCGCAGAGTGCGACGGATCGACGATCACCGGCAGGTGCGTCTGGCGCTTGAGCACCGCGACCGCGCCGACGTCGAACACGTTGCGCGTGCTCGGATCGAAGCCGCGGATGCCGCGCTCGCACAGGATCACCTGCGTGTTGCCGCCGGCGAGGATGTACTCGGCCGCGAGCAGGAATTCGCGCAGCGTGGCCGCGAAACCGCGCTTGAGCAGCACCGGACGACGCGTGCGGCCCAGCTCGGTGAGCAGGGCCTGGTTGGACATGTTGCGCGAGCCGACCTGCAGGATGTCGGCGACCTCGGACACGACCGGGATGTCGCGCGGGTCGAGCACCTCGGTCACGATCGAGAGGCCCGTTTCGGCCTTCGCGTGCGCGAGCATGTCGAGTCCGCGTTCGCGCGAACCTTGGAACGAGTACGGCGAGGTGCGCGGCTTGTACGCGCCGCCGCGCAGCACGGTGGCGCCGCGCTCGCGCACGCCGCGTGCGATCGTCAGCACGCGCTCAAGGTCCTCGACCGCGCACGGACCGGCGATGAGCGCCAACTGACCGCCGCCGAATTGCGCCTCGCCGACGGTCACGACGGTGTCCTGCTGACCCGGGGCGCGCTGGTGGCGCTCGCGCGCGTCGCCGGCGTCGAGGATCGCCGCCACGCCCGAGAGGTCCTCGAAGCGCGCGACGTGGTCGGGCGCACCGCGTCCGTCGAGCCGCAGCAGTTCGCCGCCGCCTTCGATCTGAGTCAGCGCACCGGCGCCCTCGAGGAAGCGCTCGCGATACCCCAGGCCGCGCGCCAGAGCTAGAACAGCGTCCAGCTCGGGGCGACTCAGGTTTCGGCGCAGGCGCAGCAGCATCGGGAATGGGCGGACGGGACGCCGGGCCACGCTCCGCGCCCCCTTGGCAAGCGCCTGGGGCGGTTCGACCGGGCCCGCTTCGGCGCGGGTAAAGGCGAAAGAGTATAGGGGCTGGGGCCTGGAGCCTCAACGCGCGCCGCAGTACGGTGCGCAGCGAGCTCCGCCGGGGCCGGTGGAGGCCCGAAAGAGCTTCACCGGACGCGCCCCAGCGCAGCTGTCGGCCCACGGACGCGCATGCGCAACGCCCCGCTCCTCGTCAGCCTCGCGGTCCTAGTGGCCGTCGGAATCGGCTTTTGCCGCGCGCGGGTCCAGCGCGCTGGCGAGCAGCTCCCGGCGTTCGCGCCGCCTCCCGGCGCGCAACTCGACGCGCTCAACGCCCCGCTGGGCTCGGCGGTGCTCGCCGGGCGCGTGGTCGACATCGACGGCGAGCCGGCCCCCGACGTGACCGTCTACGTGCGCTCGAACAACCTCCCGCTGTGGACGCGCAGCGACGCCCAGGGCCGGTTTCGGCTCGAAGGGCTCGCCGCGGGGCCGCACGACGTCGCCCTGGTGAAGTGGGGCTACCCGCCGCGCACCGCGCACCTCGAGCAACCCGGCGAGGGGCTCGAGCTCACGCTCGCGCCGCCCAAGCCGCCGCCGGCGCCGCTGCCCTCGATCCGCGGCGCGGCGCTGAGCGGCCGCGTGGCGCATCCGCTGGGCGACCCGTACGCCGATCCCGAGGGCTACGAGGTCCAGCTCGAGCCGCGCACGGACATCACCGAGCTCCAAGGCGCCGTCCTGCGCCGCGTGCGCACCGATGCACGCGGCTTCTTCACGCTCGAGGACCTCGCGCACGGCGACTACCGAGTGCGCGTCGTGCCGATCTGGGCCGAGAGCTCGACCTGGCCGGACCTGATCTCGCTCGCCGACGCGCAACTCGAACACACGGCGCAGAGCCCGGATTTCGTCGTGTTCGGCCTCGACTGCGGCGCGCTCGAGACGACGGTCGTCGACGCGCAGGGCGCAGCGGTCGACGGCGCGTTCGCCGTGCTCGTCGACGCGTCGGACGCCACGCGCGTGTGGCCGCCGCGCATCAGCGACGCGTTCGGCGTGTTGCACTTCACCGACCTGCCGGCGGGCGCCTACCGTCTCAGCCTGCGCGCGGGAGAGAGCCCGGTCGCCGAGGTGCTCGTCGAGGTCGAGCCGGCGCGCATCGCGCGGCCCCAGGTTCCAGCGCTCGTGCTGCGCAAGCGCTGAGCCGCGCCTCGACCCGGCACAGCGACAACGGCTCGAGGCTGGCCGCTCGGGAAGAAGCGACCAGCCTCGAGCGCGTGCGAGACCTGGCGATCAGGGGACGCAGATGAACTGCAGCGCGTTGCTGAGGTTCGACTGCTTGGGCGAGGGGGGATCGCGGAACCATCCCTGGGCGTTCACCGCGTCGCCCGGCGAGAACGGAGCGCCCAGCGCCGACGGGCTGGTCGCAACGAACGTCAACCAATCGAGCGCGAGGACCCCGTTGCATTGGTTGGGCGAGCCCCCGGAGTTCTGCGGGGCCGTGCGCTGAATCGGCGCCTTGACGCACAGGAAGCTGCTGCCCCACGGCGTGCTGGCCGCTCCCGAGACCCCGTAGAGGATCAGGCCCTGCTTTGCGCCTTCGAGCGAGGCGCACGAGAGCGTGAAGCCCGACTGCGCAGCGACGCTGGGCGTTCCGCTCGCCGAGATCGTTGCGTTGCAACCGTTGCTCGTCGTGCCGCTCGTGCAGTACACGACCGGGGGCGGCTCGTACGGCGTCGCGTAGAGCTCGAACGGCAGGCACAACAGCCGCCCGCTCCCGGCGTCGACGCGCGGCACGAAGCTGCTCGAAGCAAACGAGAACTCGTGCGCCGCGTCCTGCACGTTGTCCGCGAACGGACTCGGAGGGATCTGGATGTCGGCGAAGGCCGCCGGCGGGATCATCGAGACCTCGATCCAGATCGCCGTGTTGTCGGGAATGGGCGGCGCGAGACTCAGGTCGATCCGCACCTGGTTGACGTGGTGCGTCGCGCTGAGCTTGTTCGACCCGTTGACGCGGTACACCTCTGTGCTCTCGACATCGACGAGCGGGTCGAACGGCTGCGGAGTTCCGAGGCTGCCGTACAGCAGCGTGCCGCCGAGCGCGGGGTTCCCGTCGAACAGGCGGACGTAGACGGCGGCGGGCGCCGTTCCCGGAGGCGCACCGGGCACGATGTACGGCGCCACGAGATGGTCGAGCGTCGCATCGAAGTCGAGCGTGACGTGATCGAGCAGGGCCACGGCGCCGTGCAGACACGAGAGCCCTAGCTCGCTGTCCGCGGCGGGCATGGTGCTGATGTCGGCGAAATCGAAGCCCCGGCCGACATCCGTGACCAGCGAGCAGTACTGCCCCGCCAGGCCGCCCTCGGGCTCGCTGTGGCTGCCGCCGGACATCTCGAACTCGACCCGCGTCGGCCCGCTCAGCGGCGGAACGTGCGGCAGCATGTCGTAGTCGATGCCCTCCAGATCGATCGGCGCAGTCCACGTGCCGGACGTGCTGTTCAGCGCCGGAATTCCCACGACGGACGCGAACCGGCCCGTGAGAACGCGTTTGGTGATCAGGTTGTTCTCGACCACCACATGCAGCACCCCGCGGTCCGAGGCCTGCACGATCGGAGAACCGATCTCGATGTACAGCTCCATGTCAGGCGCTGAGTTGTAGATGACTTGGCCCAGACCGCCGACGCCGCCAAAGGAGTCGATGCGAGTCTCGCCGTCGCCTCGCACGGTGGAGTCGATCCGCACCGTCTCCCATTCCCCCACGAGCGTCCCGGCGCTGTCGAAGATGCGCGCGACGAGCGGGTCCGAAACCACCTTCGCGCGACGTTTGGACTTGCGCAGCAGACCTTGTTTGTTGACCCACGCGCCGACAAAGCCCTTGGCGCCCGCGGCCCCCGCCTTGTCTCCCTCGAACTTGAGCTTGAGCTTGCTCTTCGATTCGGCCTTCGCGGCGGCAGCGCGTTTCTTGAGGCCGATGCAGCGATCCTCGACCGGGTGCGCGTTGCCCCACACACGTGTCTCGGCGAAGAAGTCTGTCGAGCTCGTGCTGCCCCACAGCGCCGCGGCGTTGGCGGTCGCCGTCGTCAGGTCGTTCTGACCTGCGTCTGCGTACGCAACGGAGGTGTGCAGGACTCCGGCCGCCACGTTGTTGGCCGTCGGATCCCACACGAAGCCGTCGAGTTCGAAGCAGGCGAGTCCAACGCGCGCCTTGGCGCGCAATCGACGAGTCCAGTCCGCGCTCGAGCTGGTCGGGGCCACCGCCGTCGAGACCTCGAGGCGGTGCGGTACGTCGAACGGATCGTTGGAAGCCTGCGCGTGCGCGAGGGACGGGCACACGACGGCCGCCGCCAGGACGGGAAGCGCCCGCAAACGGCGCGACGACAGGGGAACGGGGAAGAGCGGTGAGTGAATTCGCGTCGGCTGCATGAGAGCACCTCGGATGAGAAACTGGGTAGTGGCGCGCGTCCGGCGCGCTCACTGGGTGCTTGCTGCAGCGGTATCCCAGGAGGACGAGATTTCGAGAATTCGCGCCGGGCTCTCGCGGCCTTCCGCCGCTGAAGGCGAGTCCGCGCGCTACGCTCGGCGCATGCTGTTACTCGCGCTTGTCGCCGCGTTGGAGATCGCTGGGAAGGTCGCGAACGCGCAAGCCGCCGCAAGCGAGGCGTCGACGCCGACCTGGCCGGTCGCGCTGCCGCGCGAACGCCACGGCCACCGCGTCGAGCCGCTCGACGGAGGCCTGTTGAGCTTCGGAGGTTTCGGCGACGCACGCGCCGCGGACCGCGAGAGCCGGCAAACTTGGTGGCTGGCGCCGGGAGCAACACAGTGGACACGGCGCGCCGATCTGCGCCGCGAAATGGCGTTCTCGGGATCCGCGGTCATCGCCGGAGTGGTGTACGCGATCGGCGCCGACGTCGAGCGCTACGACGCGAAGGCCGACGTGTGGGTCGAAGTGACGCCGCCCGGCAAGCTGCCGCGCTCGCACTTCGGCGCTGCTGCGCTGGAGGGCAAGTTGTTCGTGCTCGGAGGCTACGGCGCGGCGGAGTCCGGGCTGTGGGTCGTCGACGTGAAGGACGGCGCCGTGCACGCCGAGCCGCCGCCGCCGAGCTTCACCAAGGATGACCACTTCCACCTCGTCCACGCGCTGCGCGGTGAGCTGCACGTGATCGGCGGACTCGACGGAGAGAAGTTCGAAGTCCAACGCGAGCACTGGGTGCGCAGCGCGAGCGGCTGGCGCGCGCTCCCCGCTCCGCCGGATGGTCTGTGGGCGAAGTTCAGCGCGCACACCGTGGTCGGCGAAACGCTCTACGTGTTCGGCGAGAACGGCGGCTGGCGTTTCGACGCCGCCGAGGGCGCGTGGCGGGAACTGGCCAAGTCGGGTTCAACGCTCGCGATGCCCGCCACGGCCGTTTGGGACGGCAAGTTGTGGATCCTCGGGGGCATGGACATCGCGCGCGACGACGCGCGCATCCTGGAGGCCTTCGATCTGCGAGCACAGCGCTGGCTGGAGCTCGCTCCGCGCGCGAAGTAGTTGCGCGGACGCGCACTCCGCTCGGCCCTCAGCGCACGAGCTGCACGACGATCGGTGCGCGCGAAGCCAGGTCGATCGCAACGACCAGCGGATCGGGCTGACGGAAGCCATCGAGCGGACCGACCGTGATCTCGTACAGGCCCGGTTCGCCGAAGTATGCGCGCATCTCGCCGCTGGCGGCGCGTTCGCACGGCTCACCCCGCTCGGCGCCGAGACTGCGCACGTCGCAGATCGCGGACGGCGGCCAGGGAATCAGCGTGTCCCGCTCGCGCAGAAGGATCTCGCGCGGAATGCGCGGCTCGAGCTCGAGCGCAACAGCGTTGTCGCCGGAACCGACGATGAGCTCGAGTCGGAGTTCGGCGTGCGTGGGACTGCTCGCGATGAGCGACAACTCCCCGCGCGGCACTGCGAGGCTCACGCAGCCAGACTGGGCGTCGAAACTCGACTCGAGCCAAGCTCGAGCGGAAGCGCTCTGCGGCGCGGCGCGAGCCCAGCGCAGACGCGCATCGGCGACCGGCTGGCGCGAGCGTGCGTCGCGCGCGCAGACGAGCACGCTCTCCAGCTCGGGCACGACGATGCACACGTTCTCGAGCGACCCGCGCGGCACTTCGACGACGACGGCGTACTGCATCGGCGCGACGGTGAAGACGTAACTGCCGGGCGTGAGGTGATCCGCCGTCCAGCGGAGCGTCTCGCCTCGCGGTCCGATGCTCATCGCGGCGCGCGAGATGCGCTTGATGTCGCCTCGGCGAAGCGCGGGACCGTCCGCGGGGCGCACGTCGAGCGCAAGGTCGACCAACGCCGCGGCGGCGGGCGGCAGGCGCAGCTCGCCGCTCACCAGCACCGCGGCGGGCACGGACTCGTTGGAGAGCTCCACCGAAACGTGGCTGGTCTTCTGCGCGTGGACCTCCACGCGGCTCCCTCCGAGCACGCGCATCGTTTCTCCGGGCGCGCCGATCTCCGCGCGCACCTCGTAGATACCGATCGCCAGTCCGCTGAAGGCCTGCCGCCCACCTTCGTTCAGCACCGCGGAAGCCGCCGCGCGCTCGACGCCGCGCGCGTAGACGCGCAGTTGAACGTCGCAGTCCGGCTCGAAGCCCAGGACCTGCACCTCGAGTCGACCCGCGGGCTCGAGCCGCACTTCGCGCTCGCCGCCGGCGTCGTGATCGACGTTGACGAAGCTCCACGCGTGGCCCTCCGCTGTCACCCAGTACGGGCGCGTCCCCGCGGCGTGCGGCAAACGCACCGGCGAAGGCGCGGCGCGCGTGCAGTAGGACGAGGGAAAGTGCGGGCCGGGATGGCTGTCCTGCGGGCCGCCGTGCGCTTCGAGGCGTGGCAACACGCTCACGCGCGTGAGCTCGAGGCCCGTGCGTGCGTCGACGACACGCAGCCGACTCGCGGGCAGGTGCCGGCCGCGGAGCACAAGCGGCGCGCCGGAGCGCAGTTCGAACAACGGCTCGTCGAACACGACCGGACGCGGCCCTTCCGCGCCGAGCGAGTAGCCGCTCTCGATGCGATACGAGCCCGGCGGCAAACGACTCAAATCGAGCGCGCCGCCTTCGTACGGCAGTGTGACGAGCGCCTCGGCTGTGCGCGGCGCCGCGTGCACGCGCAACTCGCCGCTGGCGTCCCGCACTTCGCCTCGTTCGGGATCGTCGATCACCAGCGAACCGGTGACGTCGCTCAGCGTTTGGGCAGTCGACGCAGGCAGGGCAGCCGCGGTTCGCGCTGACGACTCGGCGTTCGTGTGCGGAGCAGCGGCTTCGTGGCCTTGCTCCGTCGCGACAGGCGCGACGGAGCCCGTCGGCTCGACGTCCGCGCTTCGCGCCGTGCTGTCCGAAGTCGCCTCGGCGCCGCTCGTCGAGTCGAACCGCATGAGCAGCAGCAGGACCGCCCCGACGGCGAGCAGGCCGGCGAGCGCCAACCACGCTCGCGAACGTCGCGCCGCACTCGCGCTCAGCGCCATCTCAGCGCGCGCTCCGCATGCGCTGCTGCGAGAGGTTGAAGCTGATGATCACTCGCTCGCCGCCGCCCTCGCGGGCGTCCGCAAGATTGGGCGCCACCGAGTGGTAGAGCCAACTGGGAAAAATCAGCATGCGTCCTGCCGTCGGTGTGAAGCTCACCTTGGTCCAACACTTCTTGGGCGCCTTGCGCTGCGGGTCGAAGACCGCTTTGTGCATGACGTTGGCCGTGCGCGGGTCGGTGAAGGAGATCTTTCCACACCCGGCCGGCGCGCGCACGTAGTACACGCCGCTCCACAGGCAGCCGGGGTGCACGTGCGAGAGGTTCACCGCGCCCGGGCCGTTGACGATCGACCACATCGTGCCGATGCGGATCGCGTAGTCGCGGTGGTACGCAAGCTCCGAGGAGATCTGCTCGCCCGCGGCCTCGACGTGGCGAACGATACTCTCGAATTCCGCGCGCTTGTGCAGGTTCTCCTTGCTGTGCCAACCGCCGAGATCGCGGTAGTTCGACTTGGAGACGCCCTGCTGGTCCTGCTCGCGCACACGCTGGATGGCGTCGAGAAGCTGATCGTTCAGCGACGGCGCGTCCGGCACGTCGAACTGAAACACCAGACTGGGGAAGTAGGCGAACTGAACCAGCTTGAGCGTGTCTTGAAGCATGGCTGGGGGCCTTGAGTGGCCGGCGACGGTTTTTGGGGCCGACTTTGCTTGGTGAGTTAACGCGCACTAGGGCCGCAGCGACTGGACTCCTCGGCGTCGCCGCGCAGAGAGAACGGTGCGTGCTTTGAGACGGCTGACGGCGAGCGCGCTGGCGATCCGAGTTTCGACCTGGTGCGCGCTGGCGGATTCGGGTCGGTCGCGCAGGCGCAGATCGACGCGCCTGCGCGATGCAGGAACAGACGCAAAGGCGAGTGCGCGCCGCCGGTGCGCCACTTGGGCTCAGCGGTGCGCACGAGGCGGCCGGCAATCGCCAGCCGCCTCATCGCCCGAGCGAACTACGCCGTGGTGTTGGCGCTGTTCTCCGCGACGGGGATCACGGGCTCGACCGGATCGACGGGCTCGATGGTCTCGTCGCCCTCGTCGTCCTCGTTGCCTTCATCGCCTTCGTTCTTCTCGTCGCCCTCATCGTGCTCGTCGTTCTCGTCGCCTTCGTTGTCCTCGTCGTTCTCGTCGCCCTCATCGCCCTCGTTGTCTTCGTTGTTCTCATCGCCTTCGTTGTTCTCGTCGCCTTCGTCGCCTTCGACGCCCTCATCGTCCTCGTCGTTCTCATCGCCGCCCGGAGGCCCTTCGTTGCCCTCGTCGCCCTCGTTGTTCTCGTCGTCTTCGTCGTTCTCGTTCCCCTCATCGTCCTCGTTGTCTTCGTTGTCCTCGTTCTTCTCGTCGCCCTCATCCCCCTCGTCGCGCTCGTCGCCCTCGTTGTCCTCGTTGCCCTCGTCGGCTTCGTCGCCTTCGTTGTCCTCGTCACCCTCGTTGCCTTCGTCGCCAGCGGGCGGCGCTTCGTCGCCTTCATCGCCCTCGTTGTTCTCGTCGTCTTCGTCGTTCTCGTCGCCCTCGTCGTTCTCGTTGTTCTCGTTGCCTTCATCACCCTGGTCGCCGTCGTCCACGTCCGGCTCGATCGGAATCGGCAGAACGTCTTCGACGGCGGGCAGTGCCTCAGCCGTCTGCTGCTGAGAGGCATTGGCGTTTTCAGGGTTCAACACGCTGGCGCCGGCGAGCGAGGGCGTGAACGCCAGGGCCGTCAGGCTCAGGATCCACGCTGCTTCACGGCCGGCGAGCTTGCCGTCCTTGGGTTGTTGAGCGCCGGATTGCTGGGGGAAGAATTCGTTGTTGCTCATGGCAGGTCCTTGTCCGTTTTAGGGGTGAGCGACGCGCTGGCGCCGCGACATCGGACGCAACGGAGCCTCTCAACGGCTGCTGGCGTCCACTTCGAGCACCGCAACACGGACCCAGGTTTTTGCGCAATCGAGATTGCAAACGAGTCTCAAAAAATCGTTGAGGCGTCCCGCGCTTGAGAGGATTTCTCGGATGCGAGAGCGAGTGTCGACCCACGCATGGGAACGCAGTGTTGCGGCGCGAGACGCTGCAGCGAGTCAGCGCACCACTCACGAAAAGAAGGCAGCGCGACCCGCGGGGATCGCGCTGCCTTCGAAGATGGAGCCGCGCGGTGTGGCGCGCGGCTCGGTCGTGTCCGAGCTCAACGAGCGAGCGCTGGCTCAGGGAAGCGTGACGAACTCGAGACCGTCGCTCAGGTTCGTCGTCTTCGGCGCCGGCGGGTCGCGGAACCAGGCCTGCGCATTCACGGTCGTGCCGGCGCTGAACGGCGCGCCTTCGGCGCTCGGGTTGGCCGCGACGAACGCGAGCCAGTCGACACTCAGCGCTCCGTCGCATGCGCCCGGCGTGCCGCCCGCACTCTGCGCGCCCGTGCGCTGCGTCGGCGTCTTGACGCACAGGAAGCTCGTGCTGCCCGAAGCCCACACGATGCTCGCGCGGCCGCTCACGCTGTAGAAGATCAAGCCCTGCTTGTCGCCTTCGACGTTGCTGGCGCTCAGCGTGAAGCCGGACGTCGCGCCGACGCTCGGCGAACCGCTGGCGGCCATCGTCGCGTTGCAGCCGTTGCTGGTCGTGCCGGCGGTGCAGTAGCTCACCGGCGGGAAGACCGGCGGGCAGATCACGGTCAGGACCGCGCTGGAGCCGTCGGTGAAGTTCGCGCGGTGCGAGATGCGGCCGTCTTCGTGGTACGTCAGCGGGCGGCCGTTGCAGTTGGTGAACTGAACCCCGCCGGTGGTGCTGAGCGTCTTGAACACGCCGGGCTGCACTTCGATCAAGTCGCCGTCGGCCGACATGAGCTTGAGTCCGACGCCCGGCGTCCAGATCCAGTACGCGCCCACGGGCGTGCCGCCGGTCTGCATGCTGTTGGTGAAAAGCACTTGGCCGGCGCCGTTGTGCATCTGCGTCTGACCGCTGATGTTGCCGAAGGTCCACGGCGTGCCGGGCCCAGCTCCGCCTTCGCGCGCGACGAGTTGGATCCCGCTACCGCCGGCCGTGCTGAAGATGGCCGTGTCGTCGGCAGTCGTCACAGAGCCCGTCAGCGCGCAGTGGAACGTGATGTCGCCCGCGTTGTTGAGCGTCACGCTGGTGTTGTTGAACGTGCCGAAGCTCGCCCCCGGGATCGCAGCGACGGGGTCGCCTTGGCGCACGACCACGCTGTCCACGCCGGTCGGCGACACGACGATGATCGCGGCGGTTCCGTCGCTCAGGTCCGCGCGGATCGCCAGTTCGCCGGCGTTGTTGAAGTTCGAAGCGCCGGTGTTGAACGGCGAGTTCGAGCTCGACAGGTAGGTGAGGCCCGCAAAGCCCGTGACCGGATCGCCCTCGCGAATCAGTTCCTGGCTGCCGACGCCCGGCGTGTAGATCCAGATCGCCCGGTCGTTCGCGGTGGTGACCGGCGTCGTGCCGGAGCCGATGACGTACGACACGTCGAAGACGATCTGGCCCGAGTTGTTCATGAACCCGATGAATCCGGGAGCGAGGTCGGCGATCAGTTCACCGCCGGGGCCCGCGTTTCCGCGACGCGCCGCCAGTATCAGGCCGCCTGCGACCCCAGTGAAGAGTCCTTCGCTGTTCGTCGTGCCGACCACGTCGCCGCCGGCGAGGTTCGAGAGAACCCAGGCGCGGCCGGCGTTGTCGACGCCGCTCTGTTGCGTGCTCAGCGAGCCGAAGCTCGAGCTGAGCGTCGCGCCCACGGTTCCGGGCGCAGCGTCGCCCTCGCGGATCCAGATCGAGAAGTTTCCGGGCGTGCCGACGTAGTAGGCCGTGTCGTTGGCCGCCGTGACGCCGCCGCCGAACAGGCTCGAGGCCCACAACATCGTCCCGTTGCCCGAGATGCGGTAGCTGCTGGAGAGACCGCTCGAGGCCCCGGTGCTGCTCAGCAGCGTGGCGCCCGGAATCGTGCCCGAGGGCTCGGGGTCGCCGCCGCGCACGACCATCTGCAGCCCCGCGCGGGTGCTGCCGTAGAACAGCGCGCGCTCCGTCGGAACCGTCCCGCCCAGGATGCGGCCGCGGAAGAAGATCGAACCGTCGTCGGCGAGTACGCCCGTGTCCAACACGGAAACTCCCCCGAAGGTCTGACCGACGGGCGCTCCGGGCACGGCGTCGCCGCTCGTGGCGATGACGTTCGCGGAGGTCGAGAACAGGCTCTGTCCGAAGGCGGTCGAGCCGCTCACGAACAGCAGGGCAGCGGCCAGGGACACCGCACGGGGACGGCGGACGGAGTGGAAGGTGGTTTCCAAGTGCTTCGCGACGGGTTGGGGACGGGAAAGGACGGGGCCGGCCGCTTCCTGACGGCCACCCTCGGCGGACCACAAGCGATAACCCCCGCGGCGCGTTGGTGAGGAACTGCGAATTCCGTGGCGGGCGCAGCACGTGGCGCGGGTGAGTTCTCGCCGCCTCGGCGGCACGCGCCGCCGCGCCCATCGCCGCGCGCGCCGCCCCGGCATCCCCACCCCAGCGCCGCCGGGCCGCGCCCGTATTCTGGTGCGTTGAGCCCATGGCCAGCGTCTACCTCGACCACGCCGCGACGACTCCGCTCGACCCGCGTGTGCGGGCCGCGATGGCGCCGTTTCTCGAGGAGCAGTTCGCCAACCCTTCCTCGCGCCACGCGCCCGGAGTGCGCGCCGCGCAGGCCCTGGCCGAGAGCCGCCGCCGCGTCGCTCGGGCGCTGGCGGTTGAGCCGCGCCGCGTCGTGTTCACCTCCGGCGGAACCGAGGCGCTGAACCTGGGCCTGCTCGGGATCGCGCGCGCGGCGCGCACAGCCGGGCGCGACGCGCTCGTGGTCGGGCCCACCGAACACGCTTGCGTGCGCGGCGCCGCGGCCGCGCTCGAGCGCGAGGGCTTCGAACTGCGCCGCCTGCGGCTCGACGCGTGCGGCGAGCTGGACCTCGAGCACGCGCGCGAGCAGCTCGACGCGCGCGTCGCCGTCGTGGCGCAGATGCTCGTGAACAACGAACTCGGCACGCTGTACGACGTGCGCTCGCTCGCACGGCTCGTGCGCCAGCGCGCCCCGCACGCGCGGCTGCTTGTCGATGCGGTGCAAGCGGCGGGCAAGCTCGACTGCGCGCCGCGCGAGCTGGGCGCCGACGCGCTCGCGCTCTCCGCGCACAAGTTGCACGGACCCAAGGGCGCCGGCGCACTCGTGCTCGCCAGCGAGTTCCCTCTCGAACCGCTGGTGCACGGCGGCGGCCAGGAGCGCGGTTTGCGCTCGGGTACCGAGAACGTACCGGCCTGCGTCGGGCTCGGCGTCGCGCTGGAGCTGGCGGAACTCGAACGCGAGGCGACGCTCGCGCGCTGGCGCGAACTGCGCGCGTTCTTCGTGCAGCGCCTGGCGCTACTGCCCGGCGCGCGTGTGCTCGAGGCCGGACGCGAGCGCGTGCCCTCGACCGTGTCGCTGGTGTGGCCGGGCGCGCCCGCCGCGGTGCGCCTGCACCAGCTCGAACGCTGCGGCGTGTTCGCGAGCGCGGGCAGCGCCTGCCAGGCGGCCAAGCACGAGCTGAGCCCCACGCTGAAGGCCCTGGGGCTGAGCGACGACGACGCGCGCAGCACGCTGCGCTTCTCGTTCGGCCGCACGACGACGCGCGAGGAGCTCGAACAGGCGCTCGCGGCGCTCGAACAGGTCGGGCGCGAGCTCGCCCCGCTGGTCCGATGAACCTGCCGGTCTCCACGACGCCGCCCGACGCGCTCCTCGTGCGTTACGGCGAACTCGCGCTCAAACGCGGCAACCGCTTCCAGTTCGAACAGGCGCTGATGCGCAACCTGCGCGCGGCCTGCAGCTCGATCGAGCCGGTGCGCGTCGAGCGTGAGCACGGCCGCTTGATCGTGTTTGCGGAACGCCGCCTCGAGTCGCTCGCGCAACGCTGCGCGCAGGTGTTCGGCGTGACCTCGATCTCGCCCGCCTGGCTCGCGCCCGCAGAGCCCGAAGGGATCTGCCGCGTCGCGCGCGGCGTGCTCGACGACGCGCTCGCCGCCTTGCCCCAGGGCGCACGCCCGACCTTTCGCGTGCTGACAAAACGCGCCGACAAGCGCTTCCCGCTCACCTCGCTGGAGCTCGATCGCTTCGTGGCCGAACGCGTCTTGCGCGAGGGCGACCCGCTCGTCATCGAGCTCGACCGACCGCAGCTCGTGCTGGGCATCGAAGTGCGCGACGGGCGCGCGTGGGTCTTCGCGCGCCGCATCCACGGGCCGGGCGGACTGCCCGTCGGCACGCTCGGCCGCGTGCTGTGCCTGATTTCCGGCGGCATCGACTCGCCCGTCGCGGCGTGGATGGCGCTCAAGCGCGGCTGCGAGGTGCGCTACGTGACCTTCCACGCGCGCGGCTTCATCGGCGAGCCGGCGCTCGAGAAGGTCGGCGAGCTCGTGCGCGTGCTCGCGACCTGGCAAGGCTCGAGCCGGCTGCTCGTGGTCCCGTTCGCGCCCGTGCAGCTCGCGCTCAAGGCGGTCACGACGAGCGCGCTCGACGAGGGCTACCGCACGATCCTGTACCGACGCATGATGCAGCGCATCGCCTCGCGCTTGGCGCTGCGCGAGGAGTGCCAGGCGCTCGTGACGGGCGAGAGCATGGGCCAGGTCGCGAGCCAAACGCTCGAGAACCTCTCCTGCATCGAGGCCGCCGCGGAACTGCCCGTGTTGCGGCCGCTGGTGGCGTTCGACAAGCAGGAGACGGTCGAAATCGCGCAGCGCATCGGGGCCTTCGCGCTGTCCGCGGTGCAGGAACCCGATTGCTGCACGCTCTTCCTGCCGCGCAAACCGATCACCCGCGGCCGCATCGAGAGTTGCGAGCGCATCGAGCAGCGACTCGATCTCGAAACGTTGGTCGCCCAGACGCTCGAGCAAGTCGAAACGCTCGATCTGGCGTGAGCGCTCCGAGGTGCGGACCTCGCGTGCGCGCACCAGCCGCGCTACGGTGGCTGGGGTGAGCGAGACAAGCTGGGGCGGGCCCGCTGGCGGCCCTGAGGGAGGCGCGCGTTGAACCGCAGCACCGCGCTCTTCGTGGCGCTGGCGATCCTGCTGGGGCACGCGCTCGCGATCCACACGACAGCCGCCGGCCAGCTCGCGCCGCCCTACGACATCGCCTACGTGGCGTTCCGCATCGGCCGCAACTTCGCGCAACAGGGCGACCTCGCCTGGACCGCGGGTGTGTCGAGCTTCGAGAGCTATCCGTCGCTCCTGTGGATCGGCGTGTGCGCCGCAGCCGAGCGCCTGTTCTGGTCGGTGCAACGTGTCGCGCAGAACGTCGGGTTCATCTCCGCCTCGCTGTGCGTGCTCACCTTGGCGCAGTTCAGCCCTGTGCGCCTCGCGGGCGTGATCGCCCCGCTGCTGTTCGTCGCCTCCGGCACCGTGGCGGCCACCGCCTTGAGCGGGCTGGAGACCGCCACGCTCGGCCTGCTGGTGACGTTCAGCTTCCTCGCCTACGAGCGCGGTTGGCGCACTCCGCTCGCCGCTTCCCTGGCGTTGTGCGCGCTGGCGCGGCCGCAGGGCCTGGTGTTCGCACTGGCGCTGCTCGCGATCGAGCTCGTGCGCCGCGCGGCCGACGCGCTGCGCCGCACGCCGCAAGCGCGGCCGAGCCTGTGGCCCGCGTTCACAGCGCCGCTCCTGGTCGGCGCCGGCATCGGCTACCTGCGCATGCGCTCCACCGGACACTGGTCATCGGCCTGGGTGGCGCAACTGGTCGACATGCACCCCAGGGTCGTGTCCGAGGGCGGGCGCTACGTGCTCGACTTCCTCACCACCTCCGGGAGCGGCGCGCTGTTCATCTTCCCGCTGTGGTACTGGCTGCGGCGCGGCCTGAGCGGGGTCGGTGTCCGCGCCTGCGCGCTCACGTTGGCGTGGTCGCTGTCTGTGGCGCTGGGCGGCGGCGGCTTCCTGCCCTTCAACGAAGCGATGGCGCCGATCTACGCGGTGCTGCTGGTCGCCGTGCAGGAGGCGATGCAGACCGCGCTCGACTCCAAGCGCCGCTTCTGGCCGACGCTGACCTGGGTGCTGTTCGCGCTCGGCTTGCTCGCGTCCGCCTTGGCCAGCAAGTTTCCCGGCGACATCGGACCGCTCAAGACCGCGGCGCTGCACCGCGCGTGGGTCGCTCCGCACACGGCGGCGCGTTTCGGCTACAGCGAAGAACTGGCGCGCGTCGGCTTGGCGGAAGAGATCCTCGCCACCGAGCGCTTGCGCGAGATCGGGCTGTTCCTGCGCGACAATCTGGCGCCGGACGCGACCGTGCTCACGCCCTGGCCGGGCGCGATCGGCTACCTCAGCGGCCGGCGCGTGCTCGACCCGCTCGGGCGCACGTCGCCGTCTCCGGGCGAAACACGCACGCGAGCCTGGGAAGGCTTCGCACGCGCCGACGTGGTCAAGGCGCTCGGCGCCGGGCCGGACTACGTGCTGCCCTCGCTGCGCTTCGGCGAGAGCTCACCGAACATCCAGGAGGTCGCACAGGAGTGGATCCAGTCGCTCGACCTGCTGCGCGAGCGCGGCCGTCAGCGAGCGCTGCAACTGCGCTCGCAGTTCGCGCAGTACGAGTTGATCACCGTGCCGCTGGTCGGCTCCGGAGCGCGCGGGGGGCTGTTCCCGCTCAACCGCTTCCGTCTGCTGCGGCGCATCGAGCTCGGGCTCACGCCGCAACTGGAATTGAGCGTCGAAGGCCGGCGCGTGCGCGTCGAGATCGCGCACCGCACCTACCCGCAGCTGGTGGACCTGCGCCTGGAGGCGCGCAACTCCAGCGGAGCGAAGTGGCAGCTGCGGCCGAACGGCGAGTGGGTTGCGGATGCGGAGCTGGTGGCGCGCAGCAACCTGATGCTGTTCCACACGGGCGAACGGCGCATCCGCGCGCTCGAGGTCGAGCTGCCCGCCGAACTCGGCGCCGTCGAGCTGACCGCCGTGCTGCGCAACCCGGGCGCGCTGGACGAGTCGCTGTTCAGCAGCTGCAGCAAAGAAGCGACGGCGCGCGTCGAGTGAACGCGCGCCGCGAGGGATATCGCCGGCCAGCGTTCGCACACGACGTTCGAGGGAACGACCGCGTGCGCCGCCTGGCTCAGGGCATGTGGCTCAGGGAATGTTGTAGCGCTTGAGCTTGCGGTACAGCGTGCTCTTGCCGACCTGCAGCATGCGCGCCGCCGCGAGCTTGTCGCCGCCCGTCGCAGCCAGGGCGCGCTCGAGGCACTTCTTCTCGTAGTGATCGAGGTTGATCGGGTCGTCGTGCCCCACTTCGCCGGGCGCACGGGCGCGCGAGCCGTTGCGCCCGTTGTGCGCGGACTCGTACGGCGCGGTGGCCACGCCGGAGACGATGCGCACCGGCGGCGCCGCGGGAGTGAGCTCGTGTTCGGCGACCTCGCCGGCGAGCTCGCGCAAGGACGCCGGCAGGTGCTCGAGCTCGATCGTGTTGCCGTGGCTGTGGCGGCAGGCGCGTTCGACGCTGGCGCGCAACTCCGTGACATTGCCGGTCCAGGCGTGCCGCTCGAGCGCCGCCCAGGCGTCGGCGGAGATTTCGAGCTCGGGGCGGTCGCTTCCGAACATGCGCAGGAAGTGCTCGCAGAGCGCGCGCAGGTCCTCGGGACGATCGACCAGGGCCGGGAGTTGGAGGCGCTCCGCGAACAGGTCGGCGAGTTCGGGCTCGAACGCTCCGGCGCCGACGAGCTGGTCGAGGTCGGCGCTGGTCGAGGCAAGGATGCGCGCTTCGACCGGCTCGGGACGGTCGGCGCCGGCGCGGGTCACGACGCGCTCGCGCAGAGCGCGGACCAGACGCCGCTGCAGCGTGCGCGGGAGCTTGTCGACGTCGGCGAGGTAAACCGTGCCGCGGCCGGCTTGCTGCAGCAGGCCGGGACGGTCGACGAGCGCGTCGGCGAAGGCGCCCTTCACCTGCCCGAAGAGCTCCGCTTCGAGGTGTTCGGCGCTGAGTCCAGCGCACGCGACCGGCAGGAACGGGCCTTGGTGCTCGGAGCCGAAGTGCAGCGCGCGCGCCACGTGCTGGCGGCCGCTGCCGACCGGTCCGACGAGCAGGACGGGAGCGGAGCTGTCGCCCAGCTCGCGAACACGCTCGCGAACACGCGAGAGCGCGGCGCTGGGGCCGACCACGTTGCCGGCGCCGTAGGCGAAGCGCGCGGCCTGGCGCAGCACGCCGACCTCGGCGCGCGGCAGGGTGTATTCCTGGAGGCCGATCAGCTCGGTCGCCAGGCGACGGCGCGCGACGTCGAGCAGGATCACGATACGCAGGCCTTGGTCCGGCTCGCCGGGCCGCGGAACGATCGGCGCCACCGACGCGAGCAGGGAGCGCGCGGAGCGTCCGGACTTGCCGGGCAGGTCGAAGCGCAGGCCGTCGCGTTGCTCCGAGCGCACGTCGCGCACGAAGGCTTCGAGTCCGGTCGCCGGAGCGAGCCGTCCGAGCGCCTTGCCGTCGATCACGCCGCCGAACAGCTCCTGGGCGCCGCGGTCGGTCATGTACACCAAGCCCTCTTCGTCGACGATCATCACGCCGTCGGGCTTGGCGATGGCGATGTCGCGCCAGACGTTGGCCGGTCCGACGGCGCCGTTGTGCGCCTCCGGTTCCGTGCGCGCGCCGTTGGTGCGTTCGTGGCTGAGCTGCTGAACCTGGCGCTCGAGCGCGTGGTTGCGGATGCGCAACTCGTCGAGCGAGTGCTTGGCGCGCGCCAGCCCGCGGAGCACGGGCTCGAGCACGGCGAGATCGGCCTTGGTCAGGAAGGCGTCGGCGCCGGCCTCGAAGGCCCGCGCGGCTTCCTCGCGCGAAGAGCCCTTGTTGAGCACGGCGACGGGCACTTCGAGGCTGGGCCGGATCTGCTTGATCCGCCGGCAGACCTCGATGCCGCTCAGACCCGCGCCGAGCGCGGCGTCGACCAGAACGAGGTCGAAGCGCTGCTCGCGCACCGCCGCGAGGGCTTGGGCGCCGTTCTCGACCGGCGTGACCTCATAGCCACCCTCGCGCAGGCGGCTGTTCATGACCAGACGCGTGGCAGACTCGGCGTCGACAAGCAGAACGTGTGTCACTCGATGCCTCCCCAGGCAGGTTGGCCGCCCTCTTCGGCGGCTGGACGTTTGGGATCCGACGGACGAGGAGATCGGCCACAACCGCCACACACTGTGGCCGCAGCTCGGATTAGTCCCACATTTGGGAAAAGCCCCGCTGGCGAGGTCACGCGGGCGGATTGTGTCGCTCGCGCGAGCGGGAAGCTATACCGCTGCTCGAGCGTGAACGACGGCGAGCACCCTCTGTCGCAGGCGGACTGCGAGCGGTTGGAAAAGGCCCTGCGGCTCGTGCCGACGGGTCTCGACCCGCTCGCGCTCGCCACGGCGCTGCGCCGGCAACTGCCGGCCGAACTGGCGCGCCGCGCGGCCGAACTGGCGAGCCTGCGCGAGCGCAGCAAGGCGCGTTTTCCCAGCGCGGGCCTGCGCTGGCTCACCCGGCGCGGCCTCGAACAGTCGACGCGGGAATGCGTGGCGCGCGAGCGGGCGCGGCGTTTCGCCGAGCTCGAGCCCGGCGCGCTGGTCCACGACGCGACCTGCGGGCTGGGCGCAGATGCGCTCGCGTTGTCCCAGGCGGGCCTGCGCGTGCTGGCGAGCGACCGCGACCCGGCGCTGGCCTGGTGCGCGCGCCAGAACCTCGCCGCAAGTCCGGCCCCGCATTGCGTCTTCGTTGCGGACGCCGCGTTTGCGCCACGTTCCGAAGCGTTGTTGCTGCTCGACCCGGACCGGCGCGCAACGCGCGGCGCCGACGTGCGGGCGCGCGCGCTCGACCCCGCGGGCTGGAGCCCGAGCCCACGCGCAATCGCGCAACGCCTCGCGCGGACGCGAGGTGCGTGCATCAAGCTGCCTGCGGGAATGGACATCGAACACTGTCCGCCGGAGTGGGTCGAAGGGCGCCCCGTCCGCTGGCAGTGGGTGAGCGCGGAAGGAGAGCTGTGTGAAGTGAACCTGTGGGCGGGGACGCTGGCGGGCCCGAGCAGCGAGCTAGGTGCGCGCGAGGTCGTTCGAATCCCCAAGAACGGAGCGACGCGCCGCTGGAGCGCGAGGCCGCAACAGGTGGTGTCGCTGACCCCCGCGGAAGTCTCAAAAATCTTGTGGATTGCGGATCCGGACCCGGCGGTCGTGCGCGCGGGGCTGGTCGGAGCGCTCGCCAGCGAGCTCGGGCTGGCCCCGCTCGCAGCGCAGTGCGCCTACCTGGCGGGGCACGAGGAGCCGCGCACCGACCTGGCGCGCTGCTGGCGCGTGCTCGACCAGAGCTCGGCCGACCCGCGCGCCGTGCGGCGCATGCTCGCCGCCCGCGACATCGGCCCCGTCCAGGTGCTCAAGCGGGGCCACCCGGAGCCGGCGGAGGTGCTGCAGCGCCGGTACTCCACCAAGGCGGCCCAGCGCGGCTTCGTCATGGTCGCCCGGCTCGACGCCGGCCACCGCGCGTTCCTGGTGGCGCCCGCGGACGCTGCGGGGGTGGTGGGCGATGAGGGATTCGAACCCCCGACTTCGTCCTTGTAAGGGACGCACTCTAGCCGCTGAGTTAATCGCCCCTTGGGGTTGGCGTCCGATCCTGGCGGGTCGGATGGCGTGTTGCGCGTAGTTCCACGGCCAGCACCCAACGGTATCTTGCTCCGCCCTCCGACTCCACCTGCACCGGCGGCCCGTCCGAAAGGCCCCACACAAGCTTCCCCAAGGTGCAGACAGCGGAGGCGCCCCGCCGCGTCGAGGACCCCGCCTCGACACGGTGGCCGCTGACGGGCCCCCTTTCCTGGGGCCCCCGACCTGCTCGCGCATCTCGACTGGCAACCTTCTGACCCTCGAATTCCCCCATGCGCATTGCAGTCATTGGCAGCGGCTACGTCGGCCTTGTGGCGGGCACCTGCTTCGCTGAGAGCGGCAACACGGTCGTGTGCCTCGACATCGACCCGGCCAAGATCGCCAAGCTCAAGAGCGGCGTCCCCACCATCTACGAGCCGGGCCTCGAGGAGCTGATGAAGCGCAACATGCACGATGGGCGCCTCACCTTCACGACCAAGTACGAGGAGGCCATCCCCAAGGCGCAGGTGGTGTTCATCGCCGTCGGCACGCCGCCGGGCGAGGACGGCAGCGCCGACCTCAAGTACGTGCTCTCGGCAGCCAAGTCGATCGCCCAGCACATGACCGGCTACACCGTGATCGTCGACAAGTCGACGGTTCCGGTCGGCACCTCGCGCAAGGTCACCGACGTCGTCGCGGCGAACACCAAGCACGAGTTCGACGTCGTTTCGAACCCCGAGTTCCTGAAAGAAGGCGCGGCGATCGACGACTTCATGAAGCCCGACCGCGTCGTGATCGGCGCGCGCTCCAAGCGCGCCGCGGACGTGATGGAGGAGCTCTACTCGCCCTTCGTGCGCACCGGCAAGCCGATCCTGCAGATGGATCCGGAGTCGGCCGAGCTGACCAAGTACGCCGCGAACGCCATGCTCGCCACGCGCATCTCGTTCATGAACGAGATCGCCAACATCTGCTCCCGCGTCGGCGCCGACGTCGACATGATCCGCAAGGGCATCGGCACGGATGACCGCATCGGCTCGCGCTTCCTGTTCGCGGGCTGCGGCTACGGCGGTTCGTGCTTCCCCAAGGACGTCAAGGCGATCGTCAAGACCGCGCAGGACTACGGCTACGAGTTCAAGATCCTGCACGCCGTCGAGGACGTGAACGAGGACCAGAAGCATGTGGTCGCACGCCAGGTGAAGAAGCACTTCGGCGAGAACCTCGCCGGCAAGCGCTTCGCGATCTGGGGCCTCGCCTTCAAGCCCAACACCGACGACATGCGCGAGGCGCCGGCGGTCGTGATCGCCGAGGAACTGATGGCCGCGGGCGCGAAGATCATCGCCTGCGACCCCGAGGCGATCCCCGAGTGCAAGCGCCACCACCTGGGCGAGCGCGTCGCGTACTCCGAGACGCCGATGGAGGCGCTCGAC
This sequence comes from Planctomycetota bacterium, assembly GCA_016795325.1. Taxonomy (GTDB): domain Bacteria; phylum Planctomycetota; class UBA1135; order UBA1135; genus WYBT01. The sequence continues at coordinate 8,665 of JAEUHY010000050.1, read as the reverse complement.
GGCGCGGACGCGCTGATCCTCGTCACCGAATGGAACGAGTTCCGCCGACCGGACTTCGACGAGGTCAAGCGCCGCCTCAAGTCGCCGGTGATCTTCGACGGCCGCAACATCTACCGCCGCAAGACGCTCGAGCCGCTGGGCTTCACGTACTACGGCATCGGCTGCTGAACGGTCCGCGAAAACAACCGCGGCCCGCGCGCTCCGTGGAAGGAGTCGCGCGGGCCGCGGTGTTTGTGCGTCGGGCGCCGTACCGGCAACCGCGCGATCAGCCGCCGAACAGGCCGGTCTTCTTGGACTTGCGGATCTCCTTCTCCTCCATCCAGATGACCTCGCTGGTCTCGATGTTCACGACTTCGAGCGTGAACTTGTAGTAGACGTCCTCGGTCTTCTTGCCGCCGCTCTCCAGGCTGCGCTGGCGCTCCTTCTCGATCGAGCGCAGGTTGCCGTACATCACCGCGTCGGCGCCGATCTGCTTGCCGAACTGGCGGATCAGGTTCGGATCGACGCGGCCCGACTCCATCTGGAAGCGCACTTGGCTGCCCAGTTCGTCCTGGCCTTGGTTGCTCGCGGCGAGGCGGAAGCGGCCGCTCTTGAGCAGCGAGGTGCGGATCGTGTCGGTGATGCTCGAGGTGTCGATGTGCTCGCCGGTGCGGTTGTTGACGTTGCCGGTGTAGAGCACGACGCGCTTGTCGTCGCCCTTGCCGGAGTGGTCGATGTACTGCAGGCCGGGGCTCGAGAGCAGCGACTGGACCATCTTGTCGGCGATCGACTGCAGGTCGGTCGAGCCGAAGCCCAGGTTGACCGTCTCGACCTTGTTGGGGTCGTCGTAGTTGATCGAGCTGCAGGCGCCGAGCGCGGTGAGGGACAGGAGCGAAAGCGAAAGGGTGAAGTTCTTCATGGTTCGTTGGAGTGCAGAAGTGTTCGGTGGTTGGTGCGTCGGCGTCGAAGGATCAGCGCGCTTCGTCGCGTGAGCCGACCTGGAGCTTCCAGCTCTCGGCGTCGGGCGAGGGAGCGACGATCTTGATGGTCTTGGACTGGCGCGCCGACAAGCGCTCCGGCGAGTAGTGGCCCGGACCGTAGTCGAGCACCAGGCCCGCCCGGTCGTACCACTCGATGCCCCACTGGAAGCTCAGCGCGCGGTCGAGCTTGTTCACGAGCTCGAACTGGATGATGAGCATGCCGTCCTTGCGCACCTTGACGATGTTGCGCGTCTCGAGCGAGTTCTCGAGGTCGCGGTTGGGCGAAAAGCGCGTGGATTCGCCGGAGTTTTCGCTCCCGCTGATCGTGTTGTACGAGCCGCGCGGCTCGCTGACGCAGGCGGTGAGCAACGCGAGACCGGCGGCGAACAGCGGTGCGCGGGAGAGCGACAGAAGTTTGTGGTTCATGGCTGGACCTGATTCGTAGCGGAGGAATCGGGGGGCGTGGAGGTGGCCGCCGGAGGCGCTGAGTCGAGCGACTCGCCGCCGATGCGGTGGGCGTAGAGCGCGCCGCCGAGCGAGCGCGCGAGCACGAACACGGTTTCGCCGGGCGCGAGCGTCACGCGGCCGAGGAAAAGCGACTGCCCGCCGAGCGCGTCGAGGAACAACTCGTGTTCGCCGGGCGCGACGAACAGCCGCGCAGCTTGCCAGGTGTCGGGCGTCGTCAACCACGAGCGCGTGTCGGCGCGCTCGGTCGCGGCGGTGAACAGGGCGCCAGCGAGCGCAACCGCGACGCCTGCGCCGGGGCCGTGCTCCTTTTCGGCGGCGTGGCTGGCCGCTGCGGTCAGTCCGTACTTCAAGCCGCTGCGCAGCAGCGCGCGCGCCGACAACCAAGCCATGCGGTCGCGCAGGTTTTCCGCGGCGACCGCGCTCACGCTCTCGACCACGCTGGTGCGCAGCGGAGCGCCGCCGTCGACGCGCAGCTCGAGCGCGTTCACCGGCTGCGGGCGCGCGACGAACACTGGGATCGAGTACTGGATCAGCCCGCGCGGCGCGGGCAGAGCAACGGTCTGCTCCTGCTTGTAGGGCCCCAGGCCGACGCCAGCGATCACGACGATTTGTGCGGCATTTTCGGGCACGTTCGCCGGCTCGCCGTGCGCGGCGACCAGCCCCTCGAGCACGTCGTCGTAGCGCAGCCGCTGCGCGATGCGCACGAGCGCGCGCCCCGCGATCTCGACGCCCACGCCCTTCTCGACCATGCGGTTGTAGTCGATGTACGCCTCGTCGTAGCGGCGCTGCAGTTCGTAGCTCACCGCCGACATGAAGTGCGCGAACCCGCCGGCGGCGTACTTCTTCTCGTAGAGCTTCTCGTCGCTCTCGACGAGTTTGTTCGCGCGCCGCGTCTCGACGTACACGCCGTCGAGGTCGCCGCGCGCGAGGTACGTGAGCGCGAGCGCCGCGTGCAGCTGCGCACGCTCGTAGCCCTCGCCCGGATAGGCCGCCATCGACTCGTTGAGCAGCAGCGAGCTGAACTCCTCACCCACCGCTTCCGCGCCGAGGATCGCGCGCTCCTCGAACTCCTCCACCGCCGCAGCGGCCTGATCGAAGTGGGCCTGCGCCGTGTCCCACTCACCGGCCGCCAGCGCGCTCATCCCCGCCTCGGCCCCGGCCAAGAACGGCGAGCCCGTGACCTTCTCATCGGCGAACTCGGTGCGCGCCTCTTCGAAGCGGCCCGACTGGAAGTGCACGAGCGCTCCCGCGGTGCGGTCGGAGTAGCTGCGGCAGGCCGAGAGCAAGCCCAGGCCCAAGCAGGCGAACGCGAGCGCGGGCGTTGGGCGGCTCGGGCGCGGCGAGCGTTGTTGGCGGACTTGGGGCACGGGCAAGGTCGTTGGAAGCGTTCGCGTGGGGCCGCGCGCGCAAGCAAGCGGCGGGCCGCGCGGCGTCAGGGCCGTGCGGCGCCGCGGGGCGCTGCGCGCGCCGTTGGGTCGGCGAGAGTGTCCTCTATAGACTGCAGTCTTGGGGCCAGGATTTCGACCGGGCCCCGTTGCCGTCCCCAGTCGTTTCGAGCCCGTCCGCCCCTCCCCGCGTGAAACCCCAGCAAGGCGCCTTCGTCGACCCGCCCGCCGCCCGCGGCGCGGCGCCGACCCCGATGATGGCGCAGTTCCAGCGCGCCAAGCGCGACCAGCCGGACGCCCTGCTGTTCTTCCGCATGGGCGATTTTTACGAGCTGTTCGGCGAGGACGCGGTGACCGCCTCGCGCGAACTCGGCATCACGCTCACCTCGCGTGACAAGGGCGACGCGGCGCTGCCGATGGCCGGCGTGCCGGTGAAGGCCTACGAGAGCTACCTGATGCGCCTGGTGCGCAAGGGCTTCAAGGTCGCCATCTGCGAGCAGATGGAAGACCCGCGCACGGCCAAGGGCATCGTCGAACGCGCGATCGTGCGCGTGGTGACGGCCGGCACGATCACCGAAGAAGACGCGCTCAACGCGCGCGAGAACAACTTCCTCGCGGCGCTGCACTGCGCCGGAACGCGCGCCGGCATCGCGTGGGTCGACATCTCGACCGGACGCTTCCAAGCGAGCGAGTGCCCGCTGCGCGAAGTCGAGAGCGAGCTCGGCCGCATCGCGCCGAGCGAACTGCTCGTCGCCACGACGCTGGCCGAGAAGCGCCCGGAGCTCGCGCAAGCGCTGGGCGGGTTCCAAGGCCTGACGCAGAGCCCGCGCGAGGAGTGGCGTTTCGACCGCGACACGGCGTTGCGCGCGTTGTGCCGGCACTTCAAGGTCGCGACGGTCGAAGGTTTCGGGCTCGAAGACAGCTCCGCGATCGTCCCGGCGGCCGGCGCGTTGATCGAATACCTCGAGGAGACGCAGCGCAGCGCGTGTGAGCACGTGCGCCGCATCGAGCTCGTCGAAACCAGCGGTTACTTGCTGCTCGACCGCGCGACACGCTCGTGCCTCGAGCTCGTGAAGACGCAGCGCGAGGGCCGCATCGAAGGCAGCTTGCTGGCGACGCTCGACGCGACGCTCACGCCGATGGGCGGGCGCCTGCTGCGCGAGTGGCTGCTCGCGCCGCTGCGCAAGGTCGACGCGATCCTCCACCGCCAACGCGGCGTCGCAGAGTTCGTCGACTCGCCGTTCCTGCGCGAGGACACGCGCGAGCTGTTGCGCGACGTGCTCGACATCGAGCGCCTCGTCAGCAAGGTTTCGACGGGCCGCGCCAACGCGCGCGACCTCGCCGGTCTCGCGCAGTCGCTCGAGGTCGTGCCCAAGTTGCGCGCCAAGCTCGAGCACGTTTACTCGGCGATTCTGGGCGAAACGCTCGCGCAGCTCGATCCGCTCGAGGAGCTCACGGCGCGCATCCGCCGCACGCTCGTCGACGCGCCGCCGCTGTCGCTCAAGGACGGCGGGCTGGTGCGCGCGGGCTTCAGCGCCGAGCTCGACGAGCTCGTGCAGATCGCGGGCGACGGCAAGACGTGGATGGCGCGCTTCCAGGGCGAAGAGATCGCGCGCACCGGGCTGAGCGGGCTCAAGATCGGCTTCAACTCGGTGTTCGGCTACTACCTCGAGGTGCCGCGCGGGCAGATCGAGCGCGTGCCCGAGAGCTACATCCGCAAGCAAACGGTCAAAAACGCCGAGCGCTACATCACGCCCGAACTCAAGGAGTTCGAAGGCAAGGTGCTCAAGGCCGAGGAGCGCTCGCGCGACCTCGAGTACGAGATCTTCAGCGAGCTGCGCGACGAGACCGCGCGCCACGTCGGGCGGGTGCTCGACACGGCCAAGGCGCTGGCGCTGGTGGACGTGCTTGCTTCGCTCGCGCAACGCGCCGCGGAAAATCGCTACAGCGCGCCGACGCTCGACTCCGGCGATCTGCTGTCGATCGAAGACGGCCGCCATCCGGTGATCGAGCGCATGGCCGGCGCCGAGGCCTTCGTGCCCAACGACAGCGTGCTCGACCGCGACGCGCGGCGCATCACGATCCTCACCGGCCCCAACATGGCCGGTAAGTCGACCTACATCCGCCAGACGGCGCTGATCGTGTTGCTGGCGCAGATCGGTTCGTTCGTGCCGGCGCGCAAGGCCAAGATCGGCGTGGTCGACCGCATCTTCACGCGCGTCGGTTCGGCCGACGACATCAGCCGCAACGCCTCGACGTTCATGGTCGAGATGGTCGAGGTCGCGGGCATCCTCAACAACGCGTCAGCGCGTTCGCTCGTCGTGCTCGACGAGGTCGGCCGCGGCACGAGCACCTTCGACGGCCTCGCGCTCGCCTGGGCGATCGTCGAGCACCTGCACGAGAAGATCGGCGCGCGCACGCTGTTCGCGACGCACTACCACCAGCTCACCGAGCTCGCCGCGCGCTTGCCGGGCGTGTGCAACAAGTCGGTCGCGGTGCGCGAATACCAGGACGAGATCGTCTTTCTGCACCGCATCGTCGAGGGCGGCACCGACCGCAGCTACGGCATCCACGTCGCGCGCCTCGCCGGCGTGCCGGTCGAGCTCATCACACGCGCCAAGCAGATCCTGCGCGACCTCGAAGCCGACAACGAAGACCTCGTGCCGCGCATCTCCTCGCACAAGGGCGCGCCGGCGCAGAAGAACGCCGGTCAGCTCTCGCTGTTCGGGCCGGAACGCTCGCGCGTCGAAACGGCGCTCCAAAAGCTCGACCCCGACAAACTCTCGCCGATCGAGGCCTTGCTCGAGCTCAAGCGGCTGCGCGAGCTTCTCTAGCGAAGCTCAGCGTTGCGGCGGCTCGAGTTCGAGGAGCCAGACGACGCCGTCGTCGGTTTCGCGAGGGTCTCCCGCCGCCACGAAGCAGCGCAGGCTCCCCGCCTCGTCGCGACCAAGTGCGCTGTCCAACTCGGCCCCGAGTTCGGAGGAAGCCCCTGGCGGCGCCGCGACGCTGCCGAGCACGCGCCCGTCGCGCGCTGACAAAACCACAAAAGGGTGCTGCGGCGGTCCACCCGGTCGCGCAACGAGCACGTCACGCAGTCCGTCGCCGTCGCGGTCGTCGATGAGGCACATCCGGGACCAGAGCCCGAGAGTGGCGTCGCACACTGCGGTGCTCCAGAGCAAGTCCCCAGTGCGACCGCTGACGCAAGAAACGCGCGCCGGGTCCGCGGGCTGCACTCCGCGCAGATCCGCGTCGAGCACGAGTTCCTCGACGTCGTCTCCGTCCAGGTCGGCGAGCTTCAACAGATCGACGTTCAACCCGTAGCGGCTCTTCATCGGAAACGAGATGCTCCAACCTGCTTGTTCGCTGAAAGGCCACACGACCCCAAACAGCGTCGACGCAGGCTCTCCGGTCCACTTCGTTGCGGCGAACGCGACGCCGGATCCTCGACCACGCCCCCAGACGCCAACCCGTTCCAATCTGGACACAGTCGCGTTCGTCAAGGAGAGCGGGCTTGTTCGCACGACCGCGCCTGACGAAGGATCCACGAAGAGAAGTTCATCACCACGGAAGGTCGCGACGAATTCGCGACGCCCATCACCGTTGATGTCTTCGAACTCTTCGATCGGCCCGTCCAGAGACGGGAGACATGTCTTGTCGTTCGGACCGATCTGATGGACCGTGCGGGCCCCCACGTCGAGCTCGAACGCGCCAGTTGTTCCTTCGATGACGCCAACGAGGAGCACACACTGCGTTCCATCGCGATCTGCGATTGGCGCCAGCCCCATGACGGACGACCGGCGTCCGTCCATGAAGCCCGCTTTGCGCCGCCACACCACCGCCGCCGGGTCTACGGTCGCCACAACGAGGTTCTGCTCAAGTAGCTCCTCGACACCGACGAGTCTGAGGTCTTCCGCGCGACCTCCGTCGCCGAGCAGGCGCATCGTTCCGGGAAGGAACGACCAACTGGACATGCCCGAGCCAACCGCCGTAGCACGAGTTCCGATGAGCTCAAGCGTCGAAGGACTCGGGCGAGACGGTGGCAGAGGCGTCGAACGACACGCCGCTGCGAGCAGCGAACCGAGAAACAGAAGTGTGGACGAGCGCATGTGGAGTCTCTCCGACGACGGGATCGCCCCATTCTGCGCTGGCCCACAGCGCACGCCGCGCGCGCGCTGTGCGCGTTCGTGAAGCGCCGCTCGTCCAACGTCGACGGGCGGCGCCGCGGGGTCAGTTGCACACGCGCAGCGCGAGCGCGTTCGAGAAGTTGACGTTCGTGTTCGCGGCCTGCGGGTCGCGGCTCCAGAACTGGCCGTAGAGCTCGACGCCCGGCTGCAGCGCCGGATCGTTGCCGGTCTGGATCCAGCCGTTGAGGTCGAAGTTGAACACGCCCGTGCAGTCCGTGCCCGAGGGCGAACCGCCCGAGTTGAGCACCGGCGTGCGGCGCAGCGGCAAGCTCGCGCACAGCAAGCCGCCGCTGTACGGGACGGCTTGGCGGCCGGGGCCGTAGAAGAAGAGGCCCGACTTCTGGCTCACGACGTCGGCGCACGAGATGAGGAACGGCGTCGCCTGCGAGACGCTCGGCGTACCGTCGGCGTCGACGCGCGGCTGACAGCCGGCGGAGTTGCGTTGCGAGGTGCAGTAGGTCGTCGCGCCGCCGTCGAAGGCGATCGCCAAATTGTCCGCGCCGACGGTCCACTGCTGGAAGATGAAGAAGAAGGTCGGATCGCCGTAGAACCACGTCACCGAGCTCACCGAGGTGACCACGCGCGTCCAGGCTTGGTTGGGCGTGAGCGTGGTGTTCGGATCCACGCCCCAGCCCGCGGGCAGCGTCGTCGACTGCGACGGAACGGCGACCGAATAGCTGCGCCACAAACCGTCGACGCACGGAATGTCGTCGGGCGAAACGAAGTACACGTACACGTCGTCGGCGAAGTTCCCCGGCGTGCCGTTGTCGTTCGTGAGCACCAGCGAGAGCGGGCGCTGGCAGGATGTGGGGAAGTCGATCGCGAAGGAGCGCAGGTCGACGCCGAGAGCGCTGACGCGTGCTGTTCGATAATCGCCGGTAAAGACCGATGGGCCGCTCGTGCGCAGCTGCGGAGCGAAGGTATCGATGTCCACGGTGCGCAAGTACGCGCCGGGGAATCCGCCGCTCGCGGGCGTGCTTTGCTGCGGCCCGCCCCAGGTCCAGCCGCCTAGGAACGTAGTGCTGAAATCGGTGGTAAACGTGTCGCCGCAGCTTTGCGCGGGAGCGGTCACCGCGAACACAGCGGCAGCCAGGCAGGCGCCGACAACTCTCGTGACGACGATGTGATTCATGGTTGGGTTTTCTCGCAGACTCCGAAGCCGGCCTCACGAAGGCCCGTAGAATAACGGGCAGCGCGGCAGTCGGGCGGACTCGCAGCGCGAGAGAGACGGTGCGCGAGATCCGTGATCTTCGCCAGCGCGATCTTCCTGTATTGGTTTCTGCCGGTCTTCCTGACCGTCTACTACTTGATCCCGAAAGCGGCTCGCTCCGCTTGGATCACCGTAGCCAGCTTCTTCTTTTACGGCTGGTGGCGGCCCGACTTCGTGCTGCTGATGGTGCTCTCCACAGCGCTCGACTACACCGCGGGCGCTCGGATCACACGCGCCCAAGAACGTGGCGAAACCGGCAAACCGTGGCTGTGGCTCTCGTGCGTCGCCAACTTGGGCCTGCTCGGCTATTTCAAGTATGCAAACTTCGGCGTCGAGACCCTGAACGCGGCGCTCGTCGCGCTCGGACACACGCGCATCGAATGGACCTCGGTGGTGCTGCCCGTGGGCATCTCGTTCTACACGTTCCAGACGATGAGCTACACGATCGACGTGTACCGC
>JAEUHY010000048.1 GCA_016795325.1 Planctomycetota bacterium | reverse complement strand
GCGGTACACGTCGATCGTGTAGCTCATCGTCTGGAACGTGTAGAACGAGATGCCCACGGGCAGCACCACCGAGGTCCATTCGATGCGCGTGTGTCCGAGCGCGACGAGCGCCGCGTTCAGGGTCTCGACGCCGAAGTTTGCGTACTTGAAATAGCCGAGCAGGCCCAGGTTGGCGACGCACGAGAGCCACAGCCACGGCTTGCCGGTTTCGCCGCGTTCCTGAGCGCGTGTGATGCGGGCGCCCGCGGTGTAGTCGAGCGCTGTGGAGAGCACCATCAGCAGCACGAAGTCGGGCCGCCACCAGCCGTAGAAGAAGAAGCTGGCTACGGTGATCCAAGCGGAGCGAGCCGCTTTCGGGATCAAGTAGTAGACGGTCAGAAAGACCGGCAGAAACCAATACAGGAAGATCGCGCTGGCGAAGATCACAAGGCGCGCTGGCCTTCGAGCTCACGCAGCAACGGCGCCAAGTGGCAACGGCGCATTTGGGGGCGCTTCTCGGGGGGCACGATTCGTCCAAAACACAAGCACGGACAACGATCCAAAAGTGGGTTCCTCCTGAACCTATCCCTGGTTCTGTTTCGCCGCCGTACTGACTTCTGTCGATGCCACTACACAGAACTGCGGATTCACCCCGGACGCCGATTGCGGGCGTCGGGCCTGGGCAGCTGCACCTCGGGCGGGCGGCAGCAAAGCACGCCCGCGACCGGAGGTTTCCACTGGGCGTGCCTGCGTACTGAGGCACAAGGGGCCGATGCGTCGCAAGACTCGGAGGCTGTACGGTCGCTGGATGCAGTGTCCGCGGCCGCGGAACCACCGTTCTCTCGACCAAGTGGGGCGCCGTTGCACAGCATGCGGCCAAGCGCGTCCAAGCGAAGCTGGCGCGGCCGCCGCACCGACGACCGCGCCTCATCGCTTCGCCGCTGCGGACGCAACGCGAGTGGCGCGCGGCCCTGCGGTCAGGGCTGTCCGAGGCCGAGCAGCATGCCATCCTGGAGCCCGATCGGACGGTCCGCGCACTCCAAGCGGAAATTGAGCTGATCGCGGCCGAGAAGTTCGCTCGCGTCGAGCAGGACGGTGGTGACGCCTTCGCGCAGCACGAGGTCGCGCTTGAGCACGAGATCGCTGTTCGAGGTGATGCTCAAGGTCGCCGTCGTGGCGCCCACGTCCTTGGCGGGCTGGTGAACACGCAGCACGAGTCCGACACGCTGGGCCGTGACCTTCGCGGGCAGTGCCGAGAGCTCGACAGCGTTGGAACGCGCGGTTGGAGCGAAACGATGCAGCGGTGGATTGCCGAGCGCGACGAGGTCGGCGGCTTGGAGCACCAAGCTGCCGGCGCCTCCGCCGCGGGCGGAGAATCCGACGATCACGTTTTGCGGTCGTGTGGCCAACGCCGGAACCGGCAAGAACAGCTCGTTCAGTCCTGCGGGCCACTCGTAGGTCCGCTGGGTGTCGGAGGTGACGAGGGTCACCTGCACTCCGTCGGGACCCGGGACACCGCGCAGACGCGCATGCGCCCATCCCGCTCCGTCTTGGAAGAGGGCGTCTTTCTCAAGCGCGTTGATGTTGATCCGCGCGGCGCTCAGCTCGAGTGCAAGTTGTCCCTGCGCGTCGCGCTTGAAGCCGAACGGCAGCAGCGGAACGTGCGCGGGCGCGCCCAACTTCACGGGAAGAACGTCGAAGCTGCTCGGTGGGAACGGCATGAAGAGCATGTGGGCAGCCGGCCCCTCGAGAATCACGTGCGGTGGTGGCTTGTTCTCACGCCTCTCGAGCAGTTGAGCGAACTGAGTGAAGCACTCTGAGCCCCCGGCGCTGACCAGTGAGACCTGGCCGTCGATCGCGTGTGCGAGCAGCCTGCCGAAGATCAGTTTGGCAGTGAAGCTGGTGCCGACAATGGCGACCTCGGCGCGCTTGACTGGGTTGAGCAGGAACGCTGGTTTGCCGCTCTTGATCCAACGCACTTCGTAGTTGTCGTTCTCGCCTGGAGTGGCGAACGCCCGCGCAACATCGACCTCGACCCCGGCCATCACGAGCATGTCGATGTCCGGCGTGCTTGGCTCCGCCAACTCGATGCGCGTTCTGCGCAGCTGCGGGTCGACGCGCTTTCCGATAGCGCGTGCGACGTCCTCAGCGGCGATGCGTTGCGCTTCCGCCGTCCAGTGCGATCCTGCGCGGCAGTACAGCTCCTGCGTGGGCTGCGCCGCTGTCCAAGCCTTCGTGAGGTCGACGTGCCGCACGCGGAGTTCGCCCAGCACTTCCAGCAAGTAGGGATCGGCCCAGGTGTTCGCGTCGATCGTGGTTGGGATCCGATCGACGCAGGTCAGTTCCTTGCGCGGAATGGGCATCATCGTCAGCTGGCTGCCCAGCGCAGCGAGCCGCAGCGATAGACCGGCGACCATCGATGCCCCCAAGCGCACACGCTTCTCCACGTCGACTCGGCTGTGGCCAGCGCCGGTGCGGCTGTGGTGGAACAACCACCCGTCCTTGCCGGCGAACGCGTCGCCGCGAGTGAAGTTCAGCCACCGGTAGAGAGCGAGCGCGTACGGCGATCCGGCGCTGAGTCGCACACGCGAGCGCCGGCGGAGACGACGTTCGGTGAGCTGCGCCAGCGAGCCGTCCGAGAACTTGGCTCGACGCTCCAACTCCGCTTCGCGAACGGCCTCCGCCCCGATCGGTTTGACCAGCGGCGCCGGCCAAGCGAGGTCGATCGCCAGCGTTCCGACGCACAACGCCAGGAACAGCGCGACCGTGAGCCAGGCGAGCGAGCGACGACGCCCCTCCAGATCCTCGGGGACGACGATGGCGTCGTCGCTGTCGACGAGCTGCACGCCCACGCTAGAACTGGAAGTAGAGGAAGGGGACATCGTTTTCGTAGTGAAGGTGGACGAGAGCGAGCACAAAGAGCGGCTGCAGCGACAAGACCCAGACTGGCTTCGCCGCGTGCACTTGCGCCTGCGTGGTTGGGAAGCCCCACACGACGATGGCTGCGATCGCAAACGCGGCCCAGCGCAGCGGCGCCACGAACAGCTGCCGAGTTACGTCGTCGCCTGCCAGGCCGAACATCGCCTGCAGATGGTCCAGCGCCCCGCTCATGGTGGTCGCGCGGAAGAACACCCAGCCGAACATCGCGAGCACGAACGTCAGCGCCAACTGCGCCGGTTTTGGCGCCCAGGCGTACAGCGACGACTTACCGCTCAAACGCTCGACGATCAGCCAAAAGCCCTGGTATGCGCCCCAAGCGATGAAGGTCCAAGCCGCGCCGTGCCACAGGCCGCCGAGCAACATCGTCGCGGCGAGATTGACGTAGGTCCGCACCGGCCCGAGTCGATTGCCGCCGAGCGGGATGTAGAGATAGTCGCGCAGGAAGGTCGAGAGCGAGATGTGCCAGCGCCGCCAGAATTCCGTGATGCTGCGCGAGACGTAGGGCTGG
>JAEUHY010000031.1 GCA_016795325.1 Planctomycetota bacterium | reverse complement strand
CGCGCGAGGCGCGCCGACGGCGTGAGACAAATTGCTCTGGCGCCGTACGATCGTCAGACGTCGCGCTCGCGGTTGTAGAGCAGCATCGCGTCGCCGTAGCTGTAGAAGCGGTACGCGCGCTCGACGGCCTCGCGGTACAGGCGCAGCGTGCGCTCGCGGCCGGCGAAGGCCGACACCAGCATCAGCAGCGTGCTGCGCGGCAAGTGGAAGTTGGTGAGCAACGCGTCCACCACGCGGAAGCGCGAGCCGGGCGTCAGGAACAGGCGCGTCTCGCCGCTCTGCGCACGCAGCCGGCCGTGCTCGTCGGCGCAGCTCTCCAGCACGCGCACGGTCGTCGTGCCGACGGCGAGCACGCGCCCGCCGCGCACGCGGCACAGCTCGACCGCGTCGACGGCCGCCTGACTGAGCGTGAAGCGCTCGGAGTGCATCACATGCTCCTGCGTGTCGCTGGCCGTGACGGGTTTGAACGTCCCCTCGCCCACGTGCAGCGTCACGCGCGCGAACTCGACGCCGAGCGCGGAGATCTCGTCGACCAGACGCGGCGTGAAGTGCAGCCCTGCGGTCGGAGCGGCGACGGCGCCGAGTTCACGCGCGAAGATCGTCTGGTAGCGCTCGCGGTCCGCGGCGTTCTGCGCCGCATCCGCACGCGAACGGCGGATGTACGGCGGCAGCGGCGGCTGACCGAAGCGTTCGATCAAGGCCTCGAGCTGGTCGCGCGCGCCGCCGGGCGCGAACAGGTCGATCTGCCAGGCGATCCCGTCGCGGTCGCGTTCGAGCGCGCGCGCGACCAGCCCGCCGCCTTCGACCTCGAGCTCTTCGCCCGGCTTGATGCGCGCGGCCGGACGCACGAGCGCGCGCCAGCGGTCGACGGCCAGGCGTTCGAGCAAGAGCAATTCGACGGCGCCCGAGCTCGGCCTCCGCGCGAACAAGCGCGCGCTGCGCACGCGCGTGTCGTTGACCACGATCAAGTCGCAGCCGGTCACCAGGCGCGCCAGGTCGCGCACGTGCACGTGCTCGCTCGCGTCGGCGGCGAGGTCGTGCGCGAACAGGCGCGCGCTGTCGCGCGGCTCGGCCGGCGACTGCGCGATGCGCTCGGGCGGCAACTCGAAATCGAAATCGGAAACCTTCATGTCGCCCGGGGCCGCAGCACTGCGTGCAAGAGCAGACACAGCGCCGGGCCGAACATCAACGGCGCCAACCACGCAGGCTCGCTCCAAACGCCCTCCGCACGCCAGCGCTCGAGCACGACGTACTGCGCCGGCGCCAGAGCGAGCAGCAGCGCCAGTCCGCGGGCGAGCGCACGCTCGAGCGGCAGCTCGTGCTCCACGCGCCGCAGCACGAGCCACGGCGCCGCCCAGGCCGCATACCAGGGATGGAAGGTCGGCGAGAGCAGCAGGAACGCGCCGCACAGGACGAGCGCGGCTCGCTCGGGCGCCCAGCGGCCACGCACCAGCGCCGCCAGGAGGCCGAGCCAGCCGACCACGACGAGCGCGCGCGCCGCCAACTTGGCGTCGAGCCAGCCTGCGCCGCTGGGGAGCAACGGCCAGAGCGGACGCTCGAGCGCGCGGAACAGCAGGCTGGACGATTCCCACACGCTCGCGTAGGTGGCGAGCCCGCCGCCGTGACCGGAGCGTGCGAGGGCGAACACCTGTGGCGCTGCGGCGAGCGCGAGCACGACGAAGAACGCCGCCAGGAAGCGTGCTCGGCCGCCGCGCTCGGCGGCGAAGGGCGCGAAGGCCGCGGGCAGGAGCTTGGTCGCGGCGGCCAGCGCCAGGAGCGCGCCGCGCAGCGCCGCAGGACCGGCGACGGGCCCGAGCGCGGCCAGCGCGAGCGCGATGGCGAGCACGTCGAAGTGCCCCGCGCCGGAGAATTCCAGCGCGACGAGCGGAGACCAAGCCCACGGCACGAGCGCGGCGAGGGGCCGGTTGGACGCGACGATCCAGCGACGCAGGAGCAGCAACACGGCGACGTCGGCGCCCAGGGCGAGGAGACGCAAGCTCGACACGTAGGCTTGCGGGCCGTCGACGAAAGCGCTGGCGTCGAGCACGCGCGCCAGGAGCGCCGCAGCGACGAACGCGAACTGCGCGACGGGCGGGTACGCCGCGGGAACCTCGGCGTGCTCGACCAGCGCGTGCAACTCGCCCAGCCGCGCCGCGAGCGAGGCGAGTTCGGGCGCAGAGGGCGCCAACTGGTACGGGTTCTCGCCGGCGAGCCAGACCTCCGCCTCCCAGGCGTAGCGCCACAGGTCGCCGCTGGTCGCCGGGGCCGTGAACCACGCCACCGAACGCAGCAGCACAAAGCCGAGCGCCAGCGCGCGCCACGTGAGCGGGCTGCGGTCCGCGCAGGCGCAGGCCGCGAGCCAGGCGAGCCCGGCGCCGACCAACGCGAGCGGACGGACCGCTCCGTCGGGGGCCGCCACGCCCCAGATGAAGGCGCCCAGGAGGACGGCGTAGGCGAGCGCGGTCCGCTCCGGGCCTCGAGGATTCGCTGCACCCATCGCAGGGCGAGGAGAACACGCTCGCGGGGGCTTTTCACGGGCGGCTCAACGGACCGCACAGTTCCCGCTCGCTCAGCGGGCGACCGAGCGGCGACCTCACGCTGCGCGGAGCGCGACGCGGGCAGAGGCTCGGGGAGCGCAATCCAAGCCGAGCACGCGACCCCAGTTCGGTCCTGAAACTGAGTTAAGACCGGCGGAGCGGCGCCAAGGGACTCGCGAGAGCCCGCAACGGGCCTCCAGCGCGCCTGGACCGCTTGGCCATGCCACCAAGTGCGTAGAGAAAATCCCGCGCCGGCAGACTTTCGCGAGCATGGCGTTTCCACGCTGCAACGAAAGTTTGAATCCGTGCTCAAGCACGGGGGCCGAACGTCCGTAAAGAGGCCCACGTGGAGTTTGCTCCACCTGCTCGAAGGCACGCCCGGGGGGGCCGCACCGACGAGCAGCTTCCCCTGCGGGAAGGTCACTCCAAGGGGGGCCGCTCGCGCTCGCGGGTGGCTCCCCGATTTCTTTTCTGCGGAGCGCGCCGAGCGCTCGTCGTCCTGCCGCTCCGGACGCGGGCCGAGATCCGGGCCTCGGTCGGCCAGAAATCCGTGCGCCACTGGCGCGCATCGCCATGGCCTTCGCGCCTCGCCTTCGCGCCTCGCCTCCGCCCTCGCCTCCGCCCTCGCCTCCGCGCCTCGTCTCCGCGCCTCGCCTCCGCGCCTCGCCTCCGCGCCTCGCCTTCGCGCCTCGCCTTCGCGCCTCGCCTTCGCGCCTCGCCTCAGCGCCTAGCGCCCACGCACCCGCACGCGCACGCGCACGTGCATCACACCCGCGAGTCGCTCGTGCGTCCGCGGCGCCGCCGGCCCGCGCACTCGCCCCCCGCAGACGGCCAGAGCGTCACCTGCACGCTGTCCGTTGCACGTGCCCACGCATGGGGTGCGCTAGGACCGAAGCAATCGCCAGCGCATGACCGGCGAGTTCGCCCCGAGTCGCGCCTGCGCGCTCGCCGTTGCACTCGCCCGCAGCGCTCTTGCTCGACTGCTGTTGCGAGCGCCCTGTTGCGAGAGAGCTGATGCGAGAGCTGATGAAAGCTGGCTGCGGATGCGGAGACTAGCCCCCAGCTACACGGCGTCGGGTTCGGAGGAAGGCCCCGTCGCGCTCGCAGTGTCCTCCGGTTCCCAGATCGAGCGCTCTGCACGCAGCACTTGGTGCTCGTCGATGGCGAGGTCGTTCATGCGCGCCACCAACGTGTCGGGGTCCCAGCCCAGGTAGAGCGACGCGCGCGTCTTGTTGACGGTGCCGCGCAGATTGGCGGTGGCCTGAAGTGCTGCGCGAATGCTGGCGGCGTCCGGCGTGCGCGAGCTGAGCCGGCGCGCGAGCTCGAGTCCGAAGCGACGCGCGACGCGCTCGAGATCCTCGGCGCGCAGGCTCGCGCCCGGAGCGGTGAGCACGAGCTTGAAGACGAAGTTCTCCAGGTCGCGGAGGTTGCCGGGCCAGGGCTGGCGCCACAGCAACGCCAGGGCGTCGTCTTCGAAGGTCGGCGCACGCACACCTTCCTCGTGCGCGAAGCGCTGGGCCAGGAGCTGCGCCAGCGCCGGGATCTCGAGCCGGCGCTGGGCGAGGTCGGGGACGCGCAACTCCAGGCGCTGCAGCCGCGAGCGCAGCCCGGGCAGGAGCTGAGCGTCGAACGAAGGGTCGGCGAGGCGGCGCGAGCACGCCACGACCCAGCGCGTGGGCGCGGCGCTCGCCTGCGAACGGTCGAGCAGCTCGACGAGGCGGGCCTGATCGGCGCGCGCGGCGAGCTCGACATGCTCGAGCACCACGGTCGCGGCGTCACGCAGCTCGGCCAGCGCGCCCAGCCCGCCCGCGGGGCGTTCGACGAGCGCTCCGTCGGGGCGCGCGCCGGCGAAGTGCAGCCAGCGCGCGGCAACCGTTTTGCCCGCGCCCGCGCTCCCGACGAGCGCCACCGGCGCCTGCGAGCGTGCCGCAACCGCGAGTGCTTCGATCCACGCGCCGGGGCCGTGGCCGAAGAGCACCTCGTGCCCGTGGCGTTGGCGGTGCCAGTCGCGGAACTGCGCGATGCGCAGCGCGAGCGCGAACTCGGCGGCGCGCTCCAGCCAGCGCTGCACCAGGGCCTCGGGGAAGTCGCGGCGCCGCGTCGACTCGACCACCAGCAGGCCGTGCAGTTCGCCGCGCCAGCGCACGGCGAGCACCACCCCGCAGGCGCTGTCGCGCGCGAGCGAGAGTTCGGGGCGCGGGTCGTCGTAGCGGACCAGCGCGCCCGTCCGGAGCGCGCGCAGCACCGCGCGACGTCCACCCGGCGCGCCGCCCAGGCCCGCGACTCCGCCGCCCTGGGCGGCCAGACGCACACGCGACGCACCGACGTCGAACCCCCACCAACGGCGTTGCGCCGTCTTCATCCCCAGCGCGTCGACCAACTGCTGGAACACCTGCGCCGAAGGCCGCTCGGGCAGCTCGGGCGCGAGTTCGAACTCCACGCGCGGCGCGCCCTCGCTGTCGGCCAGCGCCGGCGCCTCGCGGCCGCTCTCGGCGCTGAAGTGCGCCGCCAGCGCCTGCGCGATGCGGCGCAGGCGCGCGCTGCTCGCGGGCAGGTGGTGCTCCCACTCCAGGCGCAGCCATCCGCACGCTTCGCCGTGGGCGTCGACGCAGGCCACGACGGCTGCGCTCTGCACGCTCGCACTCGAAAGTGCGTCGCTCAGCGGCGCGCCAGCGCTGCGGTGCGCCTGGGCCGGAGCCAGTTCCACGACCGCGCGGTGTTCGAGCGAAGCGAACTCGTTGTGCAGACCTTCGATCGCACGCAGCCAGTCGCGCTGGCGCTCGCGCAAGCCCGGGGCGACGTCGACGGCCGCGAGCGCGACGGCCTGCCTCGGCCGGAAGCGAAACAGCGCAGCGCCGCAGGCGCCGACGTCGCGCCGCACGCGCGCCAACTCAGCCGCGAGCCCGACGCCGCGCGACGACGGCTGCCCTACGTAGGACGAGGCCGCCGGGGACAACGCGACGTGGACCGAAGTCGCGTTGGCCAAACTCGCGTGGGACGCAGCAGCGTGGGACGGCGCAACGCCGGGCAGCGCCGCCTCCCGGGCGATGCGGTCCGGGGCGACGCGCTCCGTGGCCGGAGTCAGCTGGGCTCGTCCCGAGAGCATCACCAGCCACTGCGGCAGCGCCGAGCGCAGCTCGATGAGCGGCCGCGGCAAGCGCTCGAGCCACGCGCCGGCGCGCGCATCGAGCGCGCGCGCCTCCGCCTCGTCCTCGACGAGGAGCGCGCACCAGATCGCCAAGCGCGCGAGCCGCCCCGTCGCGAGCTCGGCCGAAGAGGCCCGAGCCAGGACACGTCGCGCCAACCGCAACGCCCCGCGGTCGAGCGCACATTCGATCCATCCGCACAGCACCTGCGGGCGCACGGCCGCGGAACAACGCTCGGCGAGCGCCTCGAAAGCCTGCTCTCCCGCGGCGGCCCCCGACGACGCACGCACCAGCCGCGCGCTCCACAGCGCGAGCACGTCGGCCTCCGCACCGAGTTGTTCGGCCGCGACGAGCAAGCGGCGCGCGACCGCAAGCGCGGACTCGTTGGGCGTCGGCGTGTGCGGCGCTGCGCTCAGGTCTTCGCGCAACGATTCGAGTTCACTCCAGCAAGCCTGCAGGCTGCGCCCCGGCTCGCCGCACCACGCGAAGCTGTCGTCGCCGAGTTCCGCGTACAGGTGGTGGCGCAGCAAATCGAACAGCAGTTCGAGCGCCTGGGCTCGCAGGTGACCGTCGAGCGCGCTCCGCGCGCGCTCGAGGGACACAGCGACCGCGCTGGCGCGAGCGGCCTTGGCGTCGTCGCGCACCAGGCGCAGGAACGTCGTCACGCGGCGAGCATGTTCGACGTAAGGCGGCGGAGCGTCGGGGAGCAGAACGGTGAGCGGATCGGCGGCGCGCATGCGTGGGACTCGCGATTCAGAAGTGCGGAACGTCGGCGTGGGACACGCCGAGGGCTTCGGCGCCGACGGCGGGACTCAGCCTCGCAGTGCGGCAGAGTTCGTCGAGCGCGAGTTGCGCCTCGCGCTGGAGACGGACGTCGGCCGTCGAAGCGAGCGCGGCGCGGAAACAGCCGCGCGCCGCGGCTGCATCGCCAGCGGCTAGCTGAGCGCGGCCGAGCGCACAGTGGGACCGCGCGCTCGGCGCGAGCACGCGCGCGGCCTGCGCGAGATCGCGGGCCGCGGGCCAGCCTTCCGACTCCGCCGCGGATCGCCGACCGGCGGCATCGCGTGCGGCGGCATCGCGCCCGGCGTCGCTTCCTGCGTCGCGCCCGGTTGCGTCGCGCCCGGCTGCGTCGTGCCCGGCTGCGTCGTGCACGGCTGCGTCGTGCACGGCTGCGTCGCCTCGTGCGGCGTCGCCTCGTGCGGCGGCATCGCGTGCGGCATCGCGTGCGGCGTCGCCTCGTGCGGCGTCGCGCACGGCTGCGTCGCGCCCGGCGGCGTCGCGCCCGGCGGCGTCGCGCACGGTTGCGTCGTGCTCGGCGGCATCGCGTGCGGCGGCATCAGGTGCGGCGTCGCTTCCCGCGTCGCGCTCGAGATCACGCGCGGCAGCGCTGGCGGCGTCGCTCGGGACAACCGTCGTGGGCGCGCCGGTCAGCGCGCGCTCGAAAGTGCTCGTGACCTTCGCCGCGCTCGTCGCCGCGACGCTGGCAGCGTGCGCGGAGAAAGCCTCGGGGCGACAGGGGCTCGCGCGGCGGGAGCTTCTGTGCGCCGGGCCCCCGAGCGGGCCGGCGCTTGCGGCGATACGCGCTCCACGTCGCTTCGGGGCCGCCGAGACGGAGTCCGCCGCCGCTGGGGCCCGCGCGAAGCAATCCGCGCGCTCGAACGCTTGCGCGGCATCGTCCCCGCCGTCTGCGGCGGCGGCTAGGCACGCAGAGACCAGCTTGGCGAGGCGCGGCGACAGCGATGCGCCGTCGGCGTGCAACGCAGCGAGTTGCTCGTCGAGGGCCGAACGCCAAGCCTCGAACTCGAGGGCGGAACGCCGCGCTTCGACTTCGACCGCGCGCGCGTCCGAGCGATCGGCGGGCCCCTCAGCGCGCGGCCGAGCCCTGTGCCCGCCGCGCAACTGGAACTCCGCTGCTTGCAGGAGCAGACGGGCGAGTTCGTCGACGTGCAGGCGCTCCAACTCGAGTCCGGCGTGCTCCGCCGGAGAACAGCTGCGGAGCGCGCTGCGGAAACCGACCCAGATCCACTCGTCGCCCAGCCGCCGAGCCGGCGCCGTGGTCCGCACTTGTGCGTTCATCGCGCGTCTCCTCGCTCGCCGCGGGCGTGCGAACGACGCTCGGCGCCGCGGGCGTGCAGCACGGAGGCGCCTGTCGTCTCCGTTTCGGCCGAACTCCGGACGTAGTCCGGCGCTGCCGCAGAACGTGCGCGGGGCTCGGCTCGCTCGCTGACTCGGGGGGACGCTGGCGCACGGGCTTCGGCACGCGTGGGTGATTCGCCCGAAACTTGGCCCGAAGCGTGGCCCGACGTGCGGCTCGACGCGCTAGCTGCGGCCGGGCCACGCGCGGCGCCGCGCCGTTCCGCCGTCCCACCAGCACCTGTCGCACCAGCACCTGTCGCACCAGTCCCTGTCGCCGCAGCGCCCGCCCCTGCAGTGCCCATCCTGGCAGTGCCGGTCGCTCCGGTCGCAGTGCGCGACGCGCGGCCCGGCGCGCTTTCGTCCGCCTCGCGCCCCGCGTCTTCGTCTTCACTCCCGTCCGCCGCCGTCGCGGCGCTGCTTCTGACTTGCGCCGCGGGGCCGTTCGACAGCGTCGAGCCGACGTCCAGCGACGGCCCGGCTGTGGCGCGCTCCATGCAGCGCTCCAGCGCGTGACGCGCAGCGCGTGCGCACTCGGCCGGCGCGACGCCCAGGCGTGCTGCCACGCTTTCGAGTTCGCCGCGCTCGAGCACCACGGCGAAGAACGCCGCGCGTTCGAGCGGCGCGCAACGGTTGAAGGCCGAGCACACGTCGCGCATGCGTTCGGGATCGAGACCGAGCGGACGCGCCAGGTCCACGAACGTCGGCGCGACCTGCGGCGCGGCGGTGCGCTGCACGGCGTGACTCGCTTTGGAGAGGGCAGCGTGTGCTCCGGGGCGTTCTGCAGCGGCGTGCGCGCCCCCACGGCCCTGGAAATCACCGCCCACCTGTTCCGCGCTCGCGTGCTCGACGCCGACGTCCTCGCTGCCCACGACGGACTCACTCGCGCGCGCAGCGCCGCGGGCGTCGGCGCGCTCGAGCGCGTCGAGCAACGCGGCGTCGACCTGCTCGCTGAGCCACACGTCGAGCGACGGCTCGCCGCGGTAGCGCGTCGCGAAACGCGCAATGCGTGCGATGCAGCGCAAGTACACGAAGTCGCCGTCGAGCAAGTAGCAGCGCTCCGCGAGCGCGCGGGCCACGCGCGCTCGCAGCTCGAACACATCCGCGTTCACCAGGCGCGCCAGCACCTCGCGCGGACTCGCGCCGGCGAGCACCGCGCGCCAGTCCACGCTCGCGCCACGCGCTGACGCTGTGTTCGTGTGAGGCGCCGCCACGTCCGCGCGCGCCACGTCCGCGTGCTCCGCCCGCGTCGCGGCCAACCCAGCCGAACCTGCAATGTCCTTCGTCTTCACCGCTGGAACCTCACTGCAACCGCCCTCGACAGGAATCGCACGGCCGCCATTTCGCGCGCGCTCCTCGCGCCGCTCGCTTCGGCCGTGCACGCGACGCGCGCCAGCGCGCTTCGCAGCCAACAGGCCGGAATTTGCCACGCTCCGTCCGAACGCGCTGCGGGCCACAACCGACCGCGCGCTGCAGCGTGGGTCGAAGCTCTCGCGCAAGTCCTTGGGCGGCGCATGCTTGCGGAGAGCAGCCGCATCGAGCACACGCTCCGGCGCCAGGCGCTCCCCGGCCTTCGACGCCCCGTTTTCCCCGTTTCGTGGCGCGGCGTGCAGCGGCTCGAACCGCGCGGGCGAGGACCTGCGCGAACTCGAAAGGCGCAGCACGGCGCTCGATTCGCGCGGCAGATTCGGAGCGGCCAAGCACGCGTCACCGTGCGGCGAACCGGCCGTGAACCGCCGCGCGCGCGACGCTCGTCTCGCCGCGCCGAGAGCGACGCTCTCAGCGCACTCGCAGCGAGCGCGAAAGCGCGCGACGCGGCGCAGGACAGCGCGTCAGCATCGACCCGAGGCGAACGGACAGGTCGCTGAGCTTCGAAGTCGCGGCACTGCGCAGCGCAGTGCGAGACAACACGGTCGCAGGAACGTGCGGCGAGCGTTGCGGCCAGAGCGCACGAGCGCGTGCAGACGCTCACGACGTTCCGCACCGATCCCGCGCGCGAGCCGCCTCCCCCGAAAACACCGCCCCCCAAACGCCGCGCGCCGCAGCCGGACGCGTTCGTCCGCTGCGGCGCGCGCGAGAAAACTCCGCGGGCGAGTTCAGGCCTTGGGCTTGTCCGCGCCGCTCGCCGCCGCGTCGGGAGCCGCGCTCGCCGGATCGCCTTGGAGCTTGCCGAAGTAGGCCGGCATGTCGACGCCGCCGACGTTCTTCATCACGTCGAGCAGAGGCGGGATCGACTGACCCAGGCTCGAGAGGAACCCGGCCGCGCCGCCCTTGCCCGAGCCGCCGCCCGAATCCCACACCGTGACCTTGTCGAACTTGATGTTCGCGATGGCCTTGGCGCTGGAGTCGGCGAGGTGGTCGAGGTGCTCGAGCATGAGCAACTGGAACGCTTCCTTCGCGCCGCCGCAGCCGGCGACGATCTGACGCAAACCTTCGGCCTTCTTGGCCAGCATCTCGAGTTCACCGCGCGCCTGCGCTTCGAGCCGCGCGTAGGTCGCCTTCGCTTCACCTTCGGCCTGGATCACCAGCGCCGCGGCGCGCGCCGCGGCGTCGATCTTCTGGCGCTCGGCTTCCGCTTCCGCTTCGACCACGATGCGCGCCTTCTGCGCGCGCGCCGGAGCTTCGAGCGCCGCGCGTTGCTCGGCTTCGATCTTCTTGGCGTTCGCAGCCGCGGCCGTCGCTTCGGCGAGGTACTGCGCCGCGAGCACTTCGGCTTCCGCCTGGCGCTGCTTGGTTTCGCCGAGGGCGTAGGCCTCGGCCGCGCGCACCTTCAGCTCGGCCTCCGAGCCGGCGATCTGGGCCCGGGACTTGTTTTCGCCGTCGACCGCATCCGCGTTGGCCTTGGCGACGTGCACGCGCATCGCGCGCTCGGCCTCCTTGACCTGCACCTGGCGCTCGAAGTCGGCCTTCTGCTCGCCGATCTCGCGGTCGCGGCCCAACTCGGCCACCTTGACCGCCAGCTCACGCTCGGCGTCCTTTTCGCCGGCCACGGCCATCGCGTTGGCGCGCGCGACCTGCACGCGCATCTGCTGCTCGGCCTCCTTGACCTGCGCGTCGCGCTCGAACATCGCGCGCTGCTCGCCGATCGCGCGCTCCTTGGCGAGCTCGGCCACGCGCACCGCCATCTCGCGCTCGGCGTCCTTGGTGCCGATCTCGCGCAACTTGGTGGCCTGCGCCACTTCGATCTCGCGGTCGCGCTCCGCGCCGGCGACGCCGATCGCGCCCTTCTTGGTCTGCAACGCGACGTCGATCTCGGCCTGCTGGATCGCTTCGCTCGCCGCCTTGCGGCCCAGCGCCTCGATGTAGCCCGACTCGTCGGTGATGTCGGTGATGTTCACGTTGATCAGCACCAGGCCGATCTTCTCGAGCTCGGGCTCCAGGCTGTGCTGGATGTTCTTGAGGAACACGTCGCGGTCCTTGTTGATCGCTTCGATCGGCATCGAGGCGATCACCTGGCGCAGCTGGCCGAAGATGATGTCGAGCGCCTGGTTCTTGATGTCCTGCGTGCTGAGGCCCAGCAAGCGGATCGCGGCGTTCTGCATCACTTCCGGGCTCGTGCCGATCGCCACCGTGAAGTAGCTGGGCACGTTGACGCGGATGTTCTCGGCCGAGAGCGCGCCCTTGAGCGGCACTTCGATCTGGATCGGCTCGAGGTCGAGGTAGTCGTAGGCCTGCAGCACCGGCATGACGAAGATCGAGCCGCCGTGCACGCACTTGGCGGCCTGACCGCCGGTGCGCGAGCCGTACACGACCAGCACCTTGTTCGACGGGCAGCGGCGGTAACGCGCGAGCACCATCAGACCGATGCTCATGGCGAACAGCACGCCGACGGCGATGGCGATGACCGCCCAGGCGGGAAGCCCGAACAGGCCATCGAGGCCCTCTTGGACGGGAAGCGAACTCAGCGTTGCGATGCTCATCTTGCTCTCTACTCCTTGATTCGA
This sequence comes from Planctomycetota bacterium, assembly GCA_016795325.1. Classification (GTDB taxonomy): domain Bacteria; phylum Planctomycetota; class UBA1135; order UBA1135; genus WYBT01. The sequence goes on along the minus strand of JAEUHY010000031.1, from coordinate 14,191 downwards.
GTGCGGCGCGCGATCCGCTGCGGACCGTGGCGCGCCGCGCGGACTGTCACAGCGACTCGACCTCGAGCGTGTCGCTCGAAGCGACGGCGACCACCTTGCACAGCGCGCCGGTCTTGAGCTCGCGCCCGCGCGTGATCGCCTTGTATTGCATGGAGCGGCCTTGGATCTTGACCGTCACGGCGCCGGCGCTCGTGCGCTCGGGCGGGACCAGCAGGTACACGCGCGCTTCCTGGCCGACGGCGTTCTTGATGTCGACGGTGCCCGAGCTCGACAGCCGGTGCGTCTGGCTGAGGATCAGGCCGACGATCCAGAACGCGAGGCTGCCGCTGAGCACGCCGATGCCGACCGAGGTCCAGTCGCCCAGACCGCTGTCGAGTCCGGCCCAGCCGCCCAGGCCGAAGAAGGTCACGAAGGCGACCACGGTGCGGAACGAGAAGCCCGCGAAGCTCGCGTCGGCGTCCGCGGCGTCGGCAGCATCCGCCGCGCCTCCAGCGTCCATGTCGCCGTCGCCGCCGATGCCGAGCACGCTCATCGCGATCTGGGCGACCAGGAGCAGGCCGCCGAGCAGGGCGGCGCCGACGTAGAGAGCGTGCAAGGTGAACATGGTTGGGTCCTGCGCGGAGGACTCGCGGCGCGCGTGGACTCCGGGCGGTGTGCGGGGAAAGACCGCGGGCGCGAAGGTTACTCGCTCGGCCCCGGGGGGTCCACGCGAAGCGGCGGGCAAGGCGCGTGGTTCGCCCGCGTGAGGCTCGCTAGGATCCGCCGCAACCGCCTGCGGACCTCGCGACCTCGACGAGGCCGGCCCGCGCGCGCCCCCCTGGAGCTCCCCCGCACGTGACTCGATCGCTCGAAGGCAAGACCGGACTGATCCTCGGTGTCGCGAACAAGCGCTCGCTGGCCTGGGCCTGCGCGCGCGCGCTCGCCGACGCCGGCATGCGCCTGGCTGTGACGTACGCCAACGACCGGCTCGAGAAGAGCGTGCGCGAGCTCGCCGCCGAGCTGCCCGGCTCGATCGTGCTGCCCTGCGACGTGACGCAGCCCGCGCACATCGACGCCGTGATGGCCTCGATCAAAGCCGAGTGGGGCGGCCTCGATTCGGTGATCCACGCCGTGGCCTTCGCCAAACGCGAGGAGCTCGAAGGCGACTTCTTCCACACCTCGAAGGAGGGCTACATGCTCGCCCACGAGGTCAGCGCGTACTCGCTCACCGAGATCACGCGCAAGGCGCTGCCGCTCATGGAGGGCCGCGACGCGTCGATCGTGACGCTGACCTACATCGGCGGCGAGCGCGTGATCAAGAACTACAACGTGATGGGCATCGCCAAGGCGGCGCTCGAGGCGAGCGTGCGCTACCTCGCAGCCGACCTCGGCCCGCGCGGCATCCGCGTGAACGCCATCAGCGCCGGTCCGATCCGCACGCTCTCCTCCTCGGGCGTCTCGGGCTTCGGCGGGATGCTCGACCACATCGCGACGCACGCTCCGCTGCGCCGCAACGTGACGCAGGAAGAGGTCGGCGACGTGTGCCTGTTCCTGTGCGGCGCGCACTCGCGCGGCATCACCGGAACGATCCTGTACGTCGACGCCGGTTACCACATCATGGGCGTGTAGCTGGCGGCTACCGGCGATCGACACACGCCCGTAGATGCGCTCGCTCAGGAGTCGGCCTCCCACACGGTTTCGAGTTGGCCGATGCCGTGCTCAGGCTTGTGGCCGCGCTTCCAGCCGAAGGCGCACGGCTCGTGCTTCCAGCGGTAGTAGCCGTGGCCGAACGTGGCGCAGGGCTTCACCCACACGAGCACTTGGTGAAGTAGAAGACCGTGGCGCTCGAACGTCGCGGCGATCGTCGGCTGCTGCACGTGGGCGTGCCACATGTAGACGGGCGCAGCGTCTTCCACTTGCGGCAGGCACGCGGCCAGTACGCCGTCGAGAAACTGGCCGAGGTCCGCGATGTCCACCTCGCGGTAGACGTGGCTCCAGTCCTTGCCGCTCGACTTGCCGTCGTGCACGGGCCGGTCGTTGCCGGTGTAGTCCACGCAGTACGGCGGGTCGGTCGAGAGCAGCGTCGCCTTGTGGCCATTGAGCACACGCGCGATGTCGTCTGCTTTCGTCGAGTCGCCACAGAGCAGCCGGTGTTTGCCGAGGAGCCACAGATCACCCGTGCGCGCCACAGGATTGACCGAGGGCGGCTGCGGACCTTCGTCCGCCACGTCGCCCGGATCACGCTGCGCGAGGTCGACCTCTGCGAGCAGGTCGTCGATCTCCTCGCCGCTGTAGCCCACGCCGTCGAGCGCGTCTTCCTCGCGCAGCGTCGAGAGCAACTCGGCGAGCGCGTGGTCGTTCCACTCGGCCAGCTCCGCCGTGCGGTTGAGCGCGATGCCCAGCGCCGTCGCCTCGATCGCGGAGAGGTCCACCTCGACGATGTCGCACTCGCTCCAGCCCAATGCGCGCATGGCGACGAGGCGACCATTACCGCCGATCACGCGACCGGAGCCTTTCAGCACGACCAGCGGCTCGACCTGCCCGAAGCGCGCCAGGCTGCCCTTGATCGTGTCGAGGTTGCGCTCGCCGTGGGCGCGGGCATTCGCTGGGTCGAGCGTCAGCGCCGAGAGCGGCACGCGCCGGACTTCGAGCGAGCCGGCGAAGCGCCGCGCGGACTTGGGGGACGGGGAATCAGACTGCGAGGACGTAGAAGGACTGTTTGAGCCAGTAGGCTTGCTGACCATTCGAGAGCTCCGCCGACGCGCAGTCGGCATGTGCACAGACACGGCGCGGAGCTGGAATTGGCGAGTCGCGGACGGAAATGGACTCGAATGGAGGTGTGCGCCGTCGGGGCGTATATACCCTGTACGCGCCCAAAGTGAACCACCGGGGAACACGCGCGACCGTGAGCGGCCACGTCGCCCGCGCCCCAGGCGAGAAGCAGCGGCGCAGTCGCGGGGAAGCGCGAATGAAATTTCCCGGGCCTCGCCAAACTTCTACGGCGGGAAGTTTGAAATTGTGGCGCAAGTCGCGATTCAGCACAGACTTACGGCATCAGGGCATCCGCGAGGGCGTCCGAAAAAAGCCCGAAATCGTAGAAGCAGCGGTGCAGTTTGCCTGGGTCTGTAAAGACGGCCGGCGCAGGTGCTGACAGTCCGATGATTGGCGTGAACTCGCCGTCCCGTAACGCGAGCGTGGAACAAATGCGCCTATTCGAGCGCGAGCTCGAATAGGCGGACGTGCGTTGCGTCCGCTATGGCGACGGCGCACGCCCTGCGCTTCTCGGACTCGAAAGGTCTGCTCACAACGTTCGTGGTATTGATGAGTGGATACGAACCTAGGTCGCAAACCAGAAGCGCGTCGCCAAGTTCGTCGTCGTAGACCAACGCCAGCAACTGCGTACCTAGCCGCCCAATGACGCAAGGATATCTGGCGCCCTGTCGATCCGCCAGCACGCACAACAAGATAACTTGATCCACACCAGATACGGTTATTGAATTGATAAAGCGTCCGCCAGAGTCGATTCGAACTAGACTCTCCTTCTTGCCGCCACTTACATACCAGCACACCAGACCACGCGAGTCATTGACTGCTGGGCCGTTCATTCCGACAACACGGTACGGCCTCCCGACCGCTGCAGCCTCTACTGGCAGGTTAAAAATCACTGCTCCGTTGGCCCCAGAAACGCAATACCCGGTGAACCGATCGAGCAATGCAACGTCGGTTATGCCGTCTTGGTCAACATCCTCGATGCCGATGGCTTCGATCGGACTCATCGTCGGCAGTGTTAAAACCCACGCGGGAGCCGCCAAGCTTGGAGCCATTAAACCAAAAACCGTGCCGGAGGGCCTCATCTTGGCAACTACTATACCCACTGTTTGGCCAGCTTCGTCGAGCAGCCCGGCAACTGTCGGCTCCAGCTGCTCAAGAAGTGCACTACCGGTGAGACGAAGCTCGCGGCACGCAGCGAAGTCAAAGAACCGAATCGGGAGGGTAACGTCGTCCCAGAGGGGATCGTGGCTCTCCACAAGCACAATCTCGTCACGCTGGTCCCCATTGAGGTCCCAAATAGCGGCAACATCGCTATAGCTCGCTTGGAGGGACCGGTCGGTCGAAGGCAACACTTCGGGGCTAAGGAGCGCACCCGACGGCGACTGCATGCAATAAAGATAAGTCTCCCCTGTGCCTGGCAATTGAACCGCGAGGGCGAACTTCTGGGTAGCGGCCAATTCGTAGTTCTCGCTGCACACCAGCCCGCTCGGAACCCCATCTACTTCGATACGTGCGAGTTCCCGAAATCGAACTGTGGTCAACAACGTACTATTCGATGTCGACCTAGTCGGTACACGAACCCTCGTCCGCGAGCTCGGCACCGATAGGTTCCACCACGAACAACCTTGCAGAACAACCGCAGCCCAAGCAGCAAGCAGAGCGATACGACACCGCGGTGCGACCGTCCGCGCAAATTTCAAGCGGTGCATGTTGCATTAACTGTGGTTGGCCGCCATGCCCGTTCACCACGGCGTCGACCTCGGCGGAGGGGGCGGAGACCAGTTGCCGGGCGGCGGGTATTTCGAGGGTGGGCGCTGCCAGAGGAAGATCTCGCGCAGCGTGAGCGGGCGCGAGGTGATGCCGGCCTGCATGGCGGGAGTGCGGAGCTTGCCGCCGAAGCGAAGCGTGGAGTGCCGCCGCACGAAGTTGTAGTGCAGGCGGTTGATGTCGAGCACTTCGGCGAGGCGCTGTGGCTTTCGCATCGGCGACGGCGTGCGGCGGCCAGAGGTACGCGCATGTGCGACGCAGGTGCAGGTTCAAACGCTCGACGTACGCCGTGTTCGGGCGCTGAGAGTCCTCGGAGCGTTCGAGCGCCTGCTCGTACTTGCATGGATCGCCGATCAGTTGCCGCGCAGAGGTGTGCGTGATGCGGCCGCGCGCGTAGCGGTTCTTGACCTGCATGTAGACGCACGTGGGGCCGAACGTCCGCTGCAGACAAGGAAGATAGTACTTGAACTCGTCGGAGGTGACGAGGACCGGCGCAGTCAGCCGCCCGATCCGCTGGCGCACGGCGCGAACGAACACGAGCGTGTTGCGAAGCGTGCGTGTTCCGACTCGCGTCGCGAGCCACGTGCGACTCCACACGGCGAGCGAGTTGAAGACCCAAGTGCGCTGCTCGCGACCGGCCCCGCCGCTGCGCAGCTCGTCGAGCTGCACCTCGGTCGGCTCGTCGACGACCAGGTGCGCCTCCTCGAACGCGCGCGAGTGCTCCGCGGCGCGGCTGATCCAGCGCGAGACGGTGCTCGGCGAGAGACCACGCGCGCGCGCGATCGCAGCTTGCGAGACGCCCTCCGCGAGCAGCGCGATGACGGCGTCGAACTCCGAGCGTGAGCGCCGCAGCCGGTAGTACGCAGTCGCGTGGGTGGCGACGAACGAGCGCTGGCAGTGCTTGCAGAGCATGCGCAGCCGCGAACCACGTCGAGTTTTGAACGTCGCGTGGCGCACGACGCGCGCGCGCAAGCCGGAGTTCGCGGCGGGGCAATCTTCGAACGGACAGCGGCGCGCGCGAAGCTCGGAGAGGTTCATGCGGTAGCCATCGGCACGGCGCCGCCCCGGGCGTGAAACGCGGGCGCAACTGCGAACGGCCGAGAACGGTCGCCGCCTTCGGTGCGCCAAGCACTTGCGTGAGCATCGACCACAGTTGGTGAGAGCTTCGCCATTGCGACGGTTGGGGGCGGTTTGCGGGCGACGCCGAGCGTCGACAGACCGACGAGGCGGCGAGAACAAGGCAGCGTTGCCACGCGCCCTAGAGCAGCTGCCGGCGATCGAAGACGCGGCGTTGCTGGCAGTGCGGTCAGGGCGTGAGGAGCCGTGGCTGGCTTCGATCGCAACGCGCAGCCCCGACGTGTGCGCAGCCTGGGCGAGGCAGCGGCGAGCGCGCTGAGCTCGGTGAAAAGTGCCACGTCGGGTCGACATACTCGCAAGAAGACGAGGCAACCAGCCTCTGTCCCAACCTTCAAAGCGGAAGGGATCTCGTTACACCCCACAAGGGTTGGGAGGCGATGGCCGTGGTCCCGAAGGCTACGCCAACTCGGAGACAATTGCGTTGAGCGCCACGTTCAGAAGCTCATGCCGAGCGAGAAGTGCGTGACCCAGTCGGGCTCGCCGCGGCGCGGGTCGGGGTTGGCGGAGACGTCCAGGCGTAGCGGGCCGATCGGAAGCGCGTAGCGCAGGCCGACGCCGACGCCGTGGCGGAAGCCGTTGAACTCGACGAAGCGCGAGGCCTGAGCCTCGACGTTGCCCGTGTCGTAGAACAGCGCCCCCCACAGTGCGCCGCGCAGCGCGTGGCGCAGTTCCGCGCTGAGCAGGTTGAAGGCTTCGCCGCCGAGCGGCTCGCCGCCCGAGTCGCGCGGCCCGAGCTTGTCCTCGCGGAACGAACGCACGCTGTTCTCGCCGCCGTTGAAGTAGCGCTCCTGCACGGGAATCGACTGCGTCGAGCCCAGCGGCGCGATCAGGCCGCCGCGGTAGGTGAAGCCGAGCACGGCGTTGTCCGAGAGCGGCGTGAAGACCGACTGCGCGAACTGCACGCGCAGGAAGTCGAGCTCCGAGCCCAGCGCCGCCGCCGCGACTTCGACCGAAAGGCGCGACTGCACGCCGCGCGTGGGCGTGAAGATGCTGTCGCGGTTGTCGTAGCTGAGCGCCGTTTGGAGCGAAGAGATGTCGAAGTCGTCGAGCTCGTCCTGCGCCAGGGGATCGGTGATGTCGACCTGCGTGAGCTCGGAGCGCCGGTAGCGGTACTCGAGCTCGGCGCGCGCCTCGCGCGTCAGGTTGCGCAGGAACGAGAGCGCCGCGCCGCGTTCGTCCTTGTCGAAGGACGGCTCGTCGCGCACCTCGCGGAACACGCTGAGCGAGCCCTGCACTTCGCTGCCGAACACGCGCGGCTCGGTGACGCTCGCCAGCGCCCGCTGCGCCCGGTTCGCCGCCAGCGCCTCGAGCCGCAGCACGCGCCCCGAGCCGAACAGGTTGATGTCGCGCCAGCCGGCGAGCAGGCGCGGCCCTTCGTACGAACCCAGGCCGGGCTCGACGTAGATCTCGCGCGAGGCCGCCTCCTCGAACTCGAACACGAGCTCACGTTCGGCGGCGCCCTCGGGAGCGAGGCTCGTCTGAACGCGCGTGAACAGGCCCGTCGCAAACAGCTTGCGGAAGCTCTCGCGCAGCGCGCGCACGTCGTAGGTCGCGCCGGGCCGCACGTCGATCAGCTCGCGCGCAAAGCTCGAGCGCGTGCGCGCGAGGCCGACCAAACGCACGGCGCTGACGCTCACCGCGGTCCCCGTGGCGAGTTGCACCTCGAGCTGCGCGCTTCCGCTGTCGTCGAGCACGACCTCGACGCCCTCGACGCGCACATCGGGATAACCCGAACGCTCGTACAGCTCCCCCACGCGCCCGCGCACCGTGCCGAGCGTGCGCGGTGTGAACGGCCGCCCCACCACGCCCTCCCATTCGAGCGTCGCGTCGAGCGCGGGCACGCCGCCGGCGATGCGCGGCGCTTCGCCGAGCACGTAGCGCGGCCCTTCGTCGACCGTGAACGTGACCACCACGCGCTCGCCCGCGGCGTCGATCTCGATGCGCGGCGCTTCGATGCGCGCGCGGGCGTGACCACGCTCCGCGCAAAAGGCCTCGAGCGCGCCGACGGCGCGCTCGAACGCGCGTTCGGAGTACCACAGCGGATCGGCGCCCCGCGCCGACGGATCGCGCAAGCCGATCGCCGCCAGCAGTTCCTTGCGATCGAAGCGTCGGGCGCCGTCGAACTCGATGCGCTCCACACGCGCGCGCGGACCGGCGCGAATCACGAAGCGGGCGCGCAACAACTTCGCTGTTTGTTCGAGCACCTCGTATTCGACGGCAGCGCGCGCGTAGCCGCGTTCGCGGAAGTACTCGACCAAGGCGTACGCAGCGTCGTCGACGGCCGAACGCGGCGAGCTGCGCCGCTCGACGTTTTCGAGGTCGGGCGCGATGACCAGCCGCAGCTCGCGCTCGGGCGCGTCGAAATCTCCGGCGAAAACAGTCTCGACTCGCACGCCGCCGGCCTGGGGCGCGGCGGCGCAGGCGCACAAGAACAGCGCGCAAACCAGCGCCCACACGTTGCGCGCCGCGTTCATTTGAGGCGCACCACCCAACGCAGCCCATAGTTGATGCGGTCGTACACGTCGCGCTCGCCGCGCAGGTACATCGCGCCGCCTACCCCGCTCGCGGAGCCGGTGAGCCGCACGCTCACCTGCGCGGTCGCGCCGCCCGTGCGCGTCGCGTCGCTGCCCGCGCGCCACTCGAGGCGCTCCATCAGCGACGGGCCGTCGTCGCCGACCCAGCTCGAGAGCAGGTCCTGGCCGAGGAACAAGATCACGGTCTGCGCCGCGTCGACTCCCGTTTCGTTGCCGACCAGATCGCGCGGCACGCGGCCGGTGAGCAGCAGCACGCTGAGGTCTTCGCTGCGCAGCGGCGGGCTCGAGCTCAGATCACGTTCGAGCGCGTCGATGCGCCCGCTCACGCGTGCGGTCACGTCGTAGCCGAGCACGCGCGTCGTCGCGGTGACGTCGAGCGTCGGCGCCGTGGGCGCGAAGGTGTCGAACACCAGCGTGCCGGCGCGCAGCTCGAGCGTGCTCCCCGGCAACGAGATGCGCGTGGGATCGAAGAAGATCGGCCCCTCGAGCGTCGGAGCGTCGGCGCGGCCGCCCAGGCGCAACGCGGGCCGCAAATTGATCTTGCCCAAGTTGGTCTCGATCAGGAACTCGCCCGCTGACTCGATCGCCACGTCGTAGCGCAGGCGCTCGAGCGCTCCGCCGCGGATCGTGAAGGGCAGTTCGCCGCCGCGCCGCGCGACCACCGGAGCCGGCGCGCTCGGCAACCATTCGATGCGTTGGCGCCAGCGCCCGTCGCGCGCGCCGACGCGGCCGGAGAGCTTGGGCGTCGCAAACGTGCCGGTGAGGGAGAGCTCCGCGTCGGCGCGCAGGCGCAGGTCGCGCTCGCGCACCACCAGCAACTCGCGGCCGCTCAAGTGCAGGTCGAGCTCGCCTTCGCCGCCGACGTCGAGCGCGCCGCGCAACTCGAACGGACCGCCGCCGAGCTCGCCGGAGAGCGAGCCGATCTCGAGGCGCGAGCCGCGGACCACGCCGCTCGCCTCGATGCGCTCGAACGGCGGCGCGTCGACGCCCAGCCGCAACGCGCCGCGTTCCCAGCTCCATTCGCCGTCCGCGCGCGGCTCGCGCCAGCTTCCGCCGACGACGAGCTCGCCCTCGAGCGCACCTTCGACGCGGCGCAGCGCCGGCGTCAACTCGGCGAGCCAACGCAGGTCCTGCGCCGACCAGTTGGCGCGCAGCGCGAGCGGAGCGTCGCCGGGAAGCTCGTTCGCGCCTCCGGCGGCAAGCCAAGGAGCGACTTCGCCCAACCGCCCGTGCACGGAGAGAGCGAGGCGCCCGGGTGCGTTGAGCTCCAAGCGCTCGACGACCAACTCACGCTCCAGACGCGCTTCGAGTTCGAGGGAGAACACGGCGAGCGCATCGCCGGCCGTCTGCAAGGCAGGCGCCTGCGAGGCGATCTGCAGCTCGCGCGCGGCGATACTGACGCGCCCGGCGGGCGCCCCGTCCTCCAGCGCGGCGTCGAAGCTGGCGTCGAGCGCGCCGCGCAGCGCGAAGTCCAAGCCCAAATCGCTCCAGGGCAGCAGCGCGAGGTCGAGCGCGGCGATGCTGCCGCGCGCGCGGCCGGCGACGTTGCTCGCCGTCCACGCGCCCGCACCCGTGCGTCCCGCGCTGGCCTCGAGTTCAGCCCGCCCCGCGGGGCCGCCGTCGAGCGCGAACTGCTCGAGCTCGACGCGCTGCTCGTCGGCGCGGCCGCGCAGGCGCAGGTCGACCGGCGGCCAGGCCGCGTTCCAACGCAGGCCGTCCGCCTCGAGGTCGGCGCTCCCGCTCCAACCGCTGCCATCGCGCGCGAGCTCCAATTCGCCGCGCAACGCGCTGCACTCCGCCTGCGGCGGCGCGAGCGGCCCGAGCAGCGTGAGCGGATCGAGATCGTCCGCCTTCAACGCGACCCGCAAGTCATCGGGCGCGTAGTGCGCTTGGATCCGCGCGGCGCCCGCGCTGCCCGCAAAGGCGAGAAGCGAGGTTTCGACACGCTCGCCGGACCACTCGACGCTCGCGGGCTCGAGCAGGGCCAGTGCGAGTTCCGCGTGCTCGAGTTCGAGCGTTTCGATGCGCGCCAAGGCCGCGGACTGGCCCAGTCGGTGGTTCACTTCGCCGCGCGCGCGCAGCGCGTCGAGTCCCGAGCGCAGTTCGAGCTCCTGCACGCGCCAGCGCTCGCGCTCGCGCTCGAGCGTCAAGGCCGCGCGTTCGAACACGCGCCCATCCGCCGTGCGGACGTCGCTCGCGACGAGCTCCACCCGTCCGTCGGGGTCGGCGAACGGACCGCTCAGACGCGCGGAGAGCGTCGCCGCGCCGGAGGTCACGTACTCGCGCAGCTGGGGAAACCCGAGCGTCGCAGCGAGCTGAACGCCGTCGGCCACGACGACGCGGGCCTCGAGCTCCTCGAAGCGTCGCTCGTCGACGAGCACGCTGCCGCTCAGCTCGAGCTCGCCCAGGCCGCCGAGCGCACGCAGCCGCGCGATCTCGAGCCTGCCGCCGCGCAGCGTCGCGCCGACGGATACGTCGCCCAGTTCGTAGGCGCCGAACGCGATGTCCTCGCCGAGAAGATCGAGTTCGCCACGCAGATCGGAGCGCGCGCCGACGACGCGCACGGCGCCCGCGGCGCGCCCACGCCAACCTTGCGAAGCGAAGAGCGCGCCGAGGTGTTCGAACTCTTCGACACGCGCGCGCAGGGCGAGGTCGACCGTCGCGTCGTCGATCCAGCGCTCCGCGCCGGCGCCCCAGCGCAGACTTCCGCGCTCGAGCACGAAATTCGCGCGGCTGGTGCGCAAGCTGCCCGCTGCGAATTCGAGCCCGGCCTCGTCGAGGCGTCCACGCAGTTCGGCCACGTGCGGCGGCGGCGCCGCGGCTTGCAACCCGAGCAGTTGCGCGAGGTCGTGCGCCTCGAGCTCGAATTCGCCGCGCGCCGCACGCACCAGCTCCCGCCAGTCGTCCGCGCCCAGCGGAACCCGCACGCCGCTCGCACGCAAGCGGTTCTCGCCCGCGAGCGCCGAAGCGTGGTCGACCCACACTTCGTGCGGCGTCCACGCGCCCTCGAGTTCGAACGCATCGATCGAGCGCCCCTCGACGCACGCGTCGACGAGCTGCGCGCGCGTCCACAGCCAGTTCCCATCCGCGCCGAACTGCAACACGCCCTCGAGCGTGGCGCGGCCCTCGAGCTGCAACGGAAGCCGGGCGCCGAGCGTCGCGAGCACACGCTCGCAGTCGAGCTCCTGCAGCGCGAAACGCAGCTCACCGTCGCCGGCGCGTTGCTCGAGCGCAGCCTCAACGCGGCCGCCGGCGACGTCGACCGCAAGCTGCGCTTGCACAGCTCCGCGCGCGAGCGCCTCGAGGTCGACGCGGCCCGCGCCGTTCGTCAGTTCGAGATCGCCGTGCGCTTCGAGCGACGAGAGGCTCAGCTCCGCGGGGCGCAGCTCGCCGCGCGCCGCGAGCGTGACGTTGCGCAGGGAGGTGGGCCAATCCCCGACCAGTGCAAGCTCGAGCGCCTCGACCTCGAAGGCCCCGTCGGGCGCGAGCCGCAGCGCTGCGGAAGGAACGCTAGCGCTGCGCTCCGGCGTGGCGCGCAGCTCGAGCGCGACGTCGAGCAGCTCGAGCTGCGGCCAGCGCTGCGGGAGCGTCAGGGCCGCGCTCGAGTCGGACCGCGCCGAACTCGTGGGCCGCGTGAGGTCGACTTCGACGCGCACGCCTTGTGCGCGGGCGAATTCAAGTCCCCCTAGCTCGCCGCGCAGCAACGCGCGCCAGTCGTGGCGCGTCGCAACGTGTTCGATCTCGACGCGGCGCAACGCCCCGCGTTCGTCGCGCGCCACAAGCACGACGTCGCGCAGTTCGATGCCGCTCCACCAGTCGCCCGAACTGGCGCCGAGCTGCAGTTCGAACCCCAAGCGTTCCGCGAGCGGCTCGCGCAGCATGCGCACCAGCGCGGGGGCGAGGCGGTTGCGCCCCAGCCAGGCGAGCGCCGCGAACAGCGCGAGCGCCGACGCCGCCAGCGCCACCCAGCGCAGCGCGCGCCGCACGCGACGTGTCGCCTTGCGCTCCTTCACAGCCGGCCCCGCCGCCGTCACTCGTCACCGACTCGCGTCCAACCTTGGCGCTGCAGCCAACGCAGGATCAGCGCGGCGATGGCGAGCAGCACGCCGAGCACCAGGAAGTAGCCGTAGCGCCAATCGAGCTCCGGCATGTGCTCGAAGTTCATTCCGTACAGGCCGGTCACGAACGAGAGCGGGATGAACACCGCCGTGACCGCCGTCAGCAGGCGCATGATCTGGTTCATGCGCAGGTTGAGCGCACCGTGGATCAGCTCACGCACGTCGGTGCCCAGATCGCGGTAGTGCGCCGAGAGCTCGACGATGCCTTGCGCGTGGTCGCGGAGGTCCGCCAGAAACGGCAGCGTATCGGGCTTGAAGTAGCCGTGCGCCTCGTGGCGCAGCGCGTTCACAAGCTCGCGCATGGGCAGCGCCACGCGGATCGACAGACGCAGATCGCGCATCAGCTCGTAGAGCCTGCGCAGCGGCCGCGAGGAGGGCCGCTCGATCGCTTCGGCTTCGACTTCGTCGAGGCACGCGCCGAGCCGCTCGAGGAACGGCGTGTAGGTGTCGACCACGCAGTCCAGCACGCGGTACGCGAGGAAATCGACCTCGTGCCGGCGCGTGTAGCTGTCTTGATCCTCCAGCCGTTTGCGCAGCGGCGTCAGGACGTGCAGCGGTTCGTCGAGGAACGTGATCAGCACGCGCCCGCGCACGAACAGCGACACCTGCTCGAGCTCGGAGGGGTTGCCCAGCTTGACGGCCTTGGCGACCACGAAGAGCCCCGACTCGTAGAGCTCGACCTTGGGTTGCGAGCTGTTGCTGACCACGTCCTCGAGCGCGAGGCGCGGCGTGAGGAAGTGCTTTTCGAGCACGTCGAACAGCTCCGGATCGCCGAAGCCCTCCACTTCGATCCAGGTCACGCCGTCGAACGGCGCAAGGCGCGCGAGTTCCTTGGGCGAGGCGCACACCCGCGATTCGAAGCGCTGCGCGTCGTAGGTCGTGACGCGCACGGTCGGGCGCAGCGCGTCCGCGGGAATCGCGAGCGTGCCTGGCGCGGCGCCTGGGTTCGAAGCCAGGCCGTGGCGGCGTTTCTTGCGTGCCATGCGGGTCGGGATTGTAGGAACGCGAAAGCGCGACTGCGCCCGCGCGAGGCGCGAAGTTACGCTCGCGCGCGATGTTCCCGTTGCGCGACGACCAGCCCAGCCGCACGCGGCCGCTCGTCACCTACGCGCTGATCGCGTTCAACGCCGCGGTGTTCGTGCACCAGTTGAGCCTGGGCGAGCGCGAGACGAACGCGCTCCTCGAACGCGCGGCGCTGCTGCCGGGGCGCCTGAGCGACGCCGTGCGCTACGGCCCGTCGCTGGAGCTGTACGACGCCGCCGGCACGCTGGTCACGAGCCAGTTCCTGCACGGCGGCATCCTGCACGTCGTGCTGAACCTGTGGACCCTGTGGATCTTCGGCGACAACGTCGAGGACCGGCTCGGGCGGCTGAAGTACCTAGTGTTCTACGTCGCCTGCGGCGCCGCGGCCGGCCTGCTGCACGTCGCGGCCAACCCCGACTCGCTCGTGCCGACGCTCGGCGCCTCGGGCGCGATCAGCGGCGTGATGGGCGCCTACGTCGTGCTCTACCCGCGAGCGCGTGTGGTCACGCTCGTGCCCGTGCTCTTCTACCCGCTGTTCTTCAGCCTCCCCGCGCTCGTCTACGTGGGCCTGTGGTTCGTGCTGCAGCTCCTCAGCGGCCTGCTCGACAGCGGCTCCGAGGGCGGCGTCGCGTGGTGGGCCCACATCGGCGGATTCCTCGCCGGAATCGCGCTGCTGCCGCTGCTGCGCGGCCGCCGACGAAGGCGCGAGCGAGACGGCGACTAGTGGGCTGATTCAAAATTTCGCCGCATATCTCAGGCGCCTCGCCGCCCCCCGCTGCGTTGCTCCGGTTCGGCGACCTATTCAGGTCGCCTGGAATCCTCGCGCCTTGCGGGGAGCGCCGAATCACCTGACATCTGCGG
>JAEUHY010000006.1 GCA_016795325.1 Planctomycetota bacterium | reverse complement strand
TCGGCTCCCGGGTGTCCTCCTGTCCCGCACAATTTGCTCCCGCGGGCCGGGGGCGCCCGCCCCCCGGCCCGCCCGAGAAAAATTGCTCCGGCACAGTACGACAGCATCTGCTCGTGGCGGCCGGACGAGACGTTCTTGTGGTCGAGGGTCGACGCGCGCGTCGACTCCCGGCACTCGCAGCAGAACGGGGCCGAAACGCCCGAGATCGTGTTCGGTCGCTGGCCGTCGGACGACGGGCTCGGCTGGTAGGACGCTGTGCGCGCCGAAGCTGCCGACGAACGCCGCTGCGGCGCGTGCGGCTGATCGCCGTAGACGTGACGCCAAGAGGCGCAGTGTCGGATGGTTTGGTTGCGCGCTCGGAAGTTATTCCTTCGGGGATCGACATCCGCCTCGACCTTGAAGCACACTGGACTCCGATCCTTCAGTGTCCGCCTTGCTTACCACGGACCCCATGGCGTTTCCTCCAGCCCATCACGATGAGCTCGCGCTTTCCGACGATCGGTGAGCTGTTTGCCGCTGATGATGCCGCGCCGCTGAAGTCCAGCGATTTCGACGACGCTCTGTGGCTGCTGCTGTGCGAGAAGGTCGCGGGTCCGGGCGATCTCGATGCTCTGCCCGAGGCGGTCGGCGTCTACTACTCGTCTCGCCTTCTGCAGTGGGAAGTCGACAACGGCGGGTTTGCGCAGGCCGCGTTCAACGTTCCGGAGTGGTTCGCGCGAGCTGCGAATGGATACGAGGCCTTGGGAAAGAAGGCCTCCGCGCGTCTGATTCGAAAGGCAAGCGGCCTCCTTGCATCCGAGCGAAACACGATCGAACGCACGGGGCTCCTGGGGGCCACGATCGGCAAGTTCTTCGCACACTTTCGAGGAAGCCGAATGTCCGACTTGGATGACGAGATCGACGACGTCGAGTGGTGCATCGACGAGGATCGTGTGGCCTACGCACGAAGCAATCGGGACGCGTTTCTGAGTGTCAAGTAGCGGAACGCCGCGCCAGTTGCTGCAGCGATAATCGTTCGTCCACCGCGCATCAACGCGATGTTGGGGGAAGCGTGTCGCACGAACGCGACAACTCGTGCCAGCGGGACTGTGCGACGAGCGGGTCGGTTACTTTCGCGCTCGTGGCCCCTCGATTCGTCCCAAGCTGGACCATAGTGATCTTGTGCGCCTGGTGCCTTCGCATGGGCTGGGCGCGATTGGATTGAGCGTGCTCGGTTGCGGCGGGAGCACGCGAGAGGTCTATGTCGCGACCGCGCTCGAGAGGATTCACGCCAACGTTCGCTGCTCGAGTCGATGGAACTTGGACATCGCACGCGCCTTTGCTTGGCGCGCCGCGTCGGAGCGGTGGTTGCTTCCGAGCTCACCCAGCTCGGAGTAGATTCGGTGGAATGGGACTTCTGACCTTCAGCATCAACGTCACCCTCGACGGTTGCGTCGACCACCAAGAGGGAATCGCTGACGAGGAGACGCACGCCTTCTTCACCCGACTGATGGACGAGGGCGGGGCGCTACTGTGGGGTCGCGTCACGTACGAGATGATGGAGAGCTTTTGGCCGGCGGTCGCGCGCGGCGAGGTTGACGCGCCGGCGGCGGTCCGCGAGTGGGCGGACAAGCTGTAGGTCATTCCGAAGTACGTGGTGTCGTCGACGCGGACGCGCTTTCCCTGGATCAACAGTCACCACGTCGCAGGAGAGCTGCGTTCCGCCGTGCAGCAGCTCAAGGACGCGACGCCGGCCGGCGTGCTCCTCGGCAGCGGGAAGCTTGCGACCGAACTGGACCGGCTCGAGCTGATCGACGAGTACAAGTTCCTCGTTCACCCCCGGATCGCGGGCCACGGTCCGACGCTGTACGAGGGCGGGCTGCCCAGCACGCGACGGCTCGAGTTGATCTCGGCGAAGCCGCTCAGCAACGGCGCCGTCGCCATGCACTACCGACGCGCGCGCGGCTGACGATCGGTCGCGGCGGACTGTCCGCGGCGCGCCGCCGCCGAACCCGAGCAGCCAGGCAGCAACACGTGAACGACATCCACTATTGGAACCGAGCGAACTTCGAAGGGCTGCTGTCGCTGGCGGCCGCGCTCCGCGCCAATCCGCGTCTCGAGGACCTTGCCGCGCACTGCGAGCTGCGAGAGAAGGGCCTTAGACGAGAGGCGTTCGTCCGACTCGAGGCCTTCCTCGAGCACACGCAGCGCTTGGAAGTGCCCGTGCAGCGCGAGCTTGCGCTCCAGGTGCTCGAAGCCCACTGGAAGAGGCCGGAGGCTCACTACTTCTTTACCGTCCCGCTGCGAGAGAAATTCTTGGAGCAGGTCTTGGAAGAGTGGCGCGCGGCAGACATCGACGATCCGGTTCCTCTTCGGTCGCTGGCGTTGCTGCGCTGGGATCGCGATCTTCTTGAGCAGGCGCTGCGCGCCGACCCCAACGACGCTGGCGTTCGAGTTGCACTCGCCCGCCTCTTCATCGGTGCGGTGGATCACGCGACGCATCACTTGGTCGAGAGCAGATTCCTCGGTGACGAAGATGAGGCGGTCGCGGCATTGGACAGAGCCGCGTTCCTACTAGACGGGTTGGCGGACTCTTCTTTCCTGAACTCGCTTCGGCAGGATGTGAAGGAACTGAACCGCCTGCTCTGCGACTGGAAGCAGTACCGTCAAGCTCCCGAAGGCGCCTTCCCTGAGTGGTGTCGCGCTCGAGGCCGAGATCACGACTGGTGGAGCATCGTCTACTACTGAGACCGGGGGCGCGTCCAACCTCGGAGTTGACGACGCAGGCGAGCTGCGCCGCATGGCTTGGCGCAACTCGTCATGTTCCCGTGGCTCGTCGATTCGCCGGTTGCCGGGCCTCGCGAGCAACGTCCACGGGCTGCGGAGGTGACGCTGCTGGAACGCTCGCAGCCTCGCGTTTGTCGGAGTTTGGGAGCCCGCGAGCCGTGGGGGGAGCGGAACGCGCTCGACGGCACGAAGTGCGGCAAGGCGTGCTCGCCCGCTACACTCCCCGGCCTTTCGAAGCTCTCGCCCGTCCTCTGGTAAGTCGTCCGACGCACTCGCGGTTCGTCCGCGCATCGCACCATGGCCAACCCGCCCCCCGATTTGATGGAGAAGATCGTGTCCCTGTGCAAGCGCCGGGGCTTCGTGTTCCAGGCCTCCGAGATCTACGGGGGCATCGGGAACACGTACGACTACGGCCCGATGGGGGTGGAGCTGAAGCGGCGCGTGAAGGACGCGTGGTGGACGCGCATGGTGACGATGCGCGACGACGTGGTCGGGCTCGACAGCGCCATCATCCAGAATCCCAAGACGTGGGAGACGTCGGGGCACGTGGTGAACTTCACCGACCCGATGGTGGACTGCAAGAAGTGCAAGTCGCGCTTCCGGGCGGACAAGCTCGAGGACGCGCGCTGTCCGGAGCGGCCGAGCAAGCGGCCGGGTGAGTGCGGCGGCGAGCTGACCGAGGCGCGCGCCTTCAACCTGATGTTCAAGACGAACGTCGGCGCGGTCGAGGGCTCGAGCTCGGTGTGCTACCTGCGGCCCGAAACGGCGCAGGGCATCTTCCTCAACTTCAAGAACGTGCTCGAGAGCTCGCGCGTCAAGCCGCCCTTCGGCATCGCGCAGATCGGCAAGTCGTTCCGCAACGAGATCACGCCCGGCAACTTCGTGTTCCGCACGCGCGAGTTCGAGCAGGCCGAGATGGAGTTCTTCATCCCGCCCAGCGAGAACGACAAGTGGTACGAGTACTGGGTGAACGAGCGCTTCAGCTGGTACACCGACTTCGGCATCCGGCCCGAGAAGCTGCGCAAGTACCAGCACCCGCGCGAGAAGCTCGCGCACTATTGCACGGCGTGCACGGACGTCGAGTACGAGTACCCGTTCGGCTGGGGCGAGCTCGAAGGCATCGCGTGCCGCACGGACTTCGACCTCAAGAGCCACAGCGCGGCCTCGGGCAAGGACTTGAGCTACTTCGACCCCGAGGCAAAGCAGCGCTACATCCCGTGGGTCGTCGAACCGGCCGCGGGCGTCGACCGCACGGCGCTGACGTTCCTGATCGACGGCTACGAGGAGCAGCAGGTTGAAGGCGAGACGCGCGTCGTGCTGCACTTCCACCCGGAGATCGCGCCGATCACGGTCGCGGTGCTGCCGCTGGTGAAGAAGGAAGGCATGCCGGAGAAGGCGCTGGAGATCGACAAGATGCTGCGCGCCGCGCGCTTCACGACTTTCTACGACGAGAGCGCCGCCATCGGCCGCCGCTACCGCCGCCAGGACGAGGTCGGCACGCCCTACTGCGTCACGATCGACGGCGAGACGATGAAGAATGACGTCGTCACTGTGCGCCACCGCGACTCGATGAAGCAGGAGAGCGTCAAGGTCTCCGAACTCGAGGCCTACATCCGCGCCTCGAACAAGAGCTGGAAGCGCGTGTAGTCCACGCTGGTTGTACTGTGCCAGAGCAATTTGTCCCACGTCTGCGGTGCGCGTCGCGCACCGCAGACGTGGGACAAATTGCTCTGGCACAGTACAACCAGCAACGCATGAAACGATCGCCCTGGCGCCACGTCCTCCACGTTGTCGCGGTGAGCTGCGCGCTCGCGTGCGTCGACGGTGCGGATGATTCGAGCGGCGCCAGCGGCCCGCCGACCGGAGCGCTGTCCGACGTGGCGTTGGTGCGCCAAGTCGACCACGTGCTGCTCGAAGCAACCCAGGCGCAGGAGCTGTTCGCGCTCGCGAGCGAGACCCTCGAGCTGCCCATCGCCTGGCCGTTCACGGACTACGGCGGCTTCGCGAGCGGCGGCGTTTCGCTGGGCAACGTGAATCTCGAAGTGCTGAGCGCTGCGCCTCGGGGTGAAGCGCCGAGCGCGCGGCTGCGTGGGCTCGCGCTCGAGCCCCAGGCGCTCGAGCCAACTCTCGCGACCCTGAACGAGCGCGGCGTGCGCTGCGGTCGGCCGTCGCCGTACCGTGCTGAAAACGCGTCGGGCGCGCGTGTGACGCTGTGGACCACCGTCGCGCTGCCGAGCGTTTCGAGCGACGCGCTCGAAGTGTTCCTTTGCGAGTACGCGGACGATCCGGCGGCTAAACGAGCGGCGTGGAACGCGCAGCTGCGCGAGCGCAACGGCGGGCCGCTCGGAATCGTCGCGCTCGACGCGGTCGTGTGCGGCGCAACCGACCTGTCGGCCGCGCGCGAACGCTGGGAGCAGATCCTTGGTGCGAGTCACACCGTCGGCGCCGCAGCTAGCCGCCCGGAGAGCTCGATTGCGCCGGGTTTCGAGTGGCGTTTGGGCGCCGGGCCCAGGTTGCAGCTCGTCGCCGGCGCCAAGGACGAACTCGTGGAGCTGGCCCTGCGTGTCGAGTCGCTCGAGCGCGCGCGCACGTTCCTCGCCGCGCGCGAATTGCTCGGAGAAGGGCGCGAGGGCGAGTTGCTCCTTAGCGCGCCTCAGCTGCGCGGCGTGCGGATCCGCCTCGTTCCACGCGAGGATGGTGCGGCGACGTCGAATGCCGAGGGCGATCGCCGCCGTTGACGCGCGCGCCCTCGACGCGACCATGAAGCCCTCGACGAGAGTCAATCCTCCGTGAACACCACCACCGATCGCGCCATCCCCACGCTGCCCAGCCGCTCGCCCGCGGACACGATCGCGTTCTACGCCAAGCTCGGCTTCGCGGGGAAGCTCGCGGCGCCCGATGGGAGTTACGCGATCCTCGAACGCGGCGCGCTGGAGCTGCACTTCTTCGCGCATCCCAAGCTCGATCCGGCGACGTCGCACGCGGGGTGCTACGTGCGCGTCGCGGACGTGGCGAGCGTCTACCGGGCCTTCGAGATGGCCGCGCTGCCGCGGCGCGGGATCCCGCGCATGGACGCGCTCGAGCGCAAACCGTGGGGCATGCTCGAGTTCGCCGTGGTCGATCCCGACGGCAATCTGGTGCGCATCGGGCAGGTGCTGTAGAGCGGCTTTTACGGCGCCGGTTTTAAGGTTCGAGAGCAAATTGTCTCACCTTTCCGCGGCCCCCCGCGCAACGGCCACGGTATGAAAAAATGAATAGGACCCATAAACCCGGTGAAGGCGCGCTA
>JAEUHY010000055.1 GCA_016795325.1 Planctomycetota bacterium | reverse complement strand
GTACGGTGCCAGAGCAATGTGTCTCACGTTGCCGGTGCGGCCCGCGCACCGGCACCGTGAGACACATTGCTCTGGCACCGTACAACCGGTAGAGCGCGCGATCAGCGTGTCGTGGGCGCGAGCTGAACCTGCAGAGTCGCGCCGGCCTGCGCCTCGAAGTCGGCGAGCCAAAGACCGCTCATCGCGTTCCAGACCGAGTAGGCGCCGGGGCGAAGCTCTGCGATGTGCGCGTTCGCGCTTGGAAGCGACAACAGCGCGTCGAAGCTCTCACCGCGGCGCAGGAGCACGGCGTGAAGCGGCTCGCTGGCCGCGGGTGCGGAGAGTTCGACGCGTGCGCCGGGCGCGAGCGGAACTGAGAGTTCGCGCACTTCGCCTGCAGACATGAACACGGGTGCGAGCACGCGCGGCTCGCGGCCGGCGAGAAGAACTTCGACGCGGTATTCGCCGGGCAGGAGCATCGCGCGCAGCGAGCGCGGGTTGTCGGTGGTGTTGGACCACAACGGATCCACGCCGCGTTGACTGTCGATCCGCCAAGCGCGCACCTCGAACTCACGGCGCGGCTCGCGCGCCGACCCGTTCGAGTCCGAGCTCGCGCTGTCGAGGTCGTTCCCGTCGGCGAGTTCGGGAATCAGAAGGCGCAACTCGCCCAGCGGCTTGGCGGCCTCGAGCTCGAGCGTGAACTTGCGTTTGCCATGGGCTGCGTACACACCATCGGCCAACACGAGCGGCGGAACGGCGGGCAACACGATCGGTCGCGCAAGCACGCGCAGCGCGCCGCTCGGTGCGTTGGCGAGCACGAAGCGTCCATTCTCATCGGTGCGCGCGAGGTCGGCGCCGCGCGCGCCCTCGACTTCGACCGACCAATTGCGCAGCGGGCGACCCGCCGCGTCGACGAGCTCGCCTTCGAACACTTCGCCGCGCTCGAGCCGCGCGTCCCAGGTGGCGCGTTGACCGGCGGTGATGGACAGGCGTCCGTGGGCGGCGCCGAGTTCGTCATCGCTCGCCTGCACGACGTACTCGCCAGGCTCGAGCTGCTTGAACTCGAAGAGTCCGCGCTCGTCGGAGGACCATGAAGTCCAGCCGCCTTCGTCCACGCGCCGGAGGCTGACCACGACGCCTGCGCGCGCCACACCGTCGGAGTCGAGCACGACACCCGCCACGCGGCCCTGCGGCGCAGGAACACCTTGGCCCGAACCCTCTGCGTGGACTGTGTAGTCCGCAATCTCCGCATAGTTCTCCGCGAGGATCTCGCTCATCGGGTCCGGCGCCGCGTCCGGATCTCCGCCGCCTTCGCGTGCGCCGAACGCCATGAGCGGCTCGAAGAACGTCACGCGACCGCTTGCTTCGTGGGAAGCGTGCGGCGTGCGCCGCAAGCGCGAACCCAGCACGTCGAAGTTGCTCGCGACCACAGATCGTTCCGTCGGCTCGACCAGCGCTTCTCCGTTGCGTGTGATCCGCGGGAGCGGCGGAGTGCGCAGCACGAGCGACTGCTTCCCGCCCGTGAGCACGACCCGGCGCACGACGCTGTCTGCACCAAGTGCGACGTCGAGTTCGGTTCGCGCGCTCCAAGCGCGCGTGCGGAGCGTGAAGCGACCATTCTCATCTGTGGCGCCGACGAAGTTCAGTGTCCCGCCGGCGGGGCCGGCGAACACCGCGGTCCCCGCATCGCTGCGGTCGAGGTGGTCGAGCAAAGTCAGTTCGAGCTCGAATTCGAAGGTCGGCGTGGGCATTGCGCGCGCGTCCGTGCTCTGCCCTGTGCGTTCTGCGGTCCCGTGTGCGTCGACGACGGCTCGCGTTGACGACAGGCCGCCGACGTCGGACTCACGCGTCGCCGTCGATTCGTCGAGCGACGTCGAGGACCCGGCAGCGACGCCCTCGCGGCCGTTGCGCTCGTCACGCTGCGCCTCCTCGCGCAGCGCGACCGCGACCACGGCCAGCGAGAGCGCCGCCGCCGCGCCGAGCGCGAGGGGCGAGGGCCACCAGCTCGAGCCGGTGGCGGCGCTCGCCGGCGGAACTGCATGCGGTGCAACGCTGAGGTCTTCGCCGCTGAAGGCTGCGAGCGCGATCGCGAGCGCGCGCGCCGAGCCGAATTCGCCCTCCAAACGCGTCCGCAGCTTGGCGTGCGCGCGGTGCAGCCTGTCGTAGACCACGTTCGGCGCGACGCCGAGCCGCTCCGCCACTTGGCCCGGCGCGAGGCCCTCGAAGTAGCGCAACATCACGACTTGTTTGAGTTGGTCATCGAGCGCGCTGACAGCCGCGACCACAGCGTGAAGCGTCTGCTCCTGTTGCTCGATTGGGCGCGGGTCGAAGCCCTCGGGCCGGCGGGCGGCTTGTTCATGCAACGTGCGACGCCCGGACTCACGGCGACGGTTCGAGGCGCGCCGACGCAGAACTGTCGACAGCCAACCTCCGAGGGAATCGAGGCGCGAAGGCGGCGCCTGCAGGTAGGCGACCCAGGTTTCTTGCACGACGTCGTCGGCGTCGGCTGGCTCGCGGACGAGTGCGCGGGCGAGCGCACGCAGTGCGGCTGCGTGGCGCGCGAAGACCTCGGGGGCGAACGGCGCGGACGAGTGCATCGCAGGATTTCCCATGATGCTGTCTCTCTCACCGCACGGGTTTGGATCTCGGCGCCGAGTCGTGATTTTTCGCGCGCGGCGCGAGCGTCGACAGTGGGCGTCGGGGACTGAGACGGTCGATTCGGGGCTGAAATCCGGCTGTTTTCGCGGGCGGCGTGGCCGAGGCGGAAGCGTTGGGATTCGCGCTGCTGGCAAGGAGCCTGCGTCGCCAGCGAGCCGATGTCGGCGCCCAAACGGTCGCCCACTGGCGCCTCGCCCCGGCTTGCGGAATGCTCGCGGGCATGAACTTCGCTGCGTTTTCCTTCGTCGCGACCGCGCTCCTCTTCGCGGGCGCCCTTACGACTCCGCCCGAACGTGATTGGGCCGCGATCGCTGGCCCCAGCCGCTCGACGCTGCCGCAGCCGCAGTCGAAGGTCGTGTGGCGCACGGACCTCGCCAAGGCGCTCGAAGAAGCGCGCGCGGCGAACCGGCCGCTGTTCGTGACGCTGCGCTGCCTGCCGTGCAAGCAGTGCGCGGACTTCGACGCCGCCGTGCTCGAAGGCGGCGGCGCGCTCGATCCGCTGCTCGCGCAGTTCGTCACCGTGCGGCTGACCGACGTGAAGGCGCTCGACCTGCGGCTGTTTCCCGTCGAAGGTTGGCAGGACCTCGACCTCTCGTGGTGGGGCTACCTGCTCTCGCCGCAGGCGCAGATCTACTCGATCTTCGGCGGCAAGGACCACGTGTCCGACAGCTCGCGCATCTCGACGGCGGCGCTCGCGAAGACGCTCGAGCGTGTGCTCGAGCACCACCATGATCCGCGGCGTGCGGAGTGGGACGTCGACGGGCCCGCGCCGGTGCTCGCCGGTCGTGCGTCCACGCCGCTCGATCTGCCCGGCGCGGCTTCGTGGCGCAAACGTCCGGGCGCGCAGTCGCTCGCGAAGGACGGCTGCCTGCACTGTCACCAGGTGAACGAGATTCTGCGCCAACCCGCGCTCGACGCGCGCAGCTTCGACAAGCGGCGTGAACTCGACATGTGGCCGCTGCCGGAGAACATCGGGCTCGAGCTCGAGCGTGACGATGGGCTGCTCGTGAAGCGTGTTGCTCCGGAGTCAGCCGCGGCGCGCGCGGGATTGAGAGCCGGCGATCGCCTGGCGGTCGCGGGCGAGCGCAAGCTCTTCGGACAAGCGGACCTGCGCGGCGTGTTGCACCGCGGTCCGCGCGGTGCGGGTGAGCTCGAGTTGCGCGTGTGGCGTGGGCGTGAGCTCGTGCTCGCCAAACTCGAGCTGCGCGAGGGCTGGCGCGCGACGTTGCTCGGTTGGCGCAAGTCGATCGCCGACGGGAACATCGGCGCCGTGCCGGGCTTCTCGTGGCCGCTCGAGATCAAACCCGCGGAGCGCGCCAAACGCGGCCTCGCAGCGGGAAAAATGGCCGTGAAACCGTGGTTCGGGCAGAACAGCGAGGGCCTGCCCGCTTACGTCGCCGGTCTGCGCGCGGACGACGTGATCGTGGCCGTCGGCGGCGAGTCACCCGACCTCGCCCAGCGCGATTTTCTGACTTGGTTCCGCTTGAAGTACGAGCCGGGCGACGAGGTCGTGCTCACGGTGCGCAACACGAAGGGCACAACGCGGGAGGTGCGCTACAAGGTGTCGGCGGCGGGCAGTTGACTCGACACCGGCACGCAGGTCGAGTGCGCTGACCAGTCGCTCTCAGAGCTGCATGTCCTTCATGAAGATCGCGCGCGTCTCGCGGTCGATCAGGATCAGAAAGTTGGAGTGCGGTTCGTCGCGACGGCCCCACGCCTCGTACGCGTCCGGACCTCGTTTGGGCGCGAACCACTTCAAGGAGTGGCCGTGGAAACTCAATTCGCGGTCTTGGTTCGGTGACTCGGCTTCGAGCCGCACGAAGTCGTTCCGTTCGAAGACCTCGCGCTCGAACTCGGCGCTGGGTTCGAACTCGAACCAGTGCGCCGCCTCGTACGTGAAGTGCGGCGAGCGCCAGTACAGCGAGTGCACGACCTTAGAGTGCTCGTGCGGCAGCGTGCCGAACGCGCGCTCCCAGTTGTCCTCGTCGTCGGCCCAGACGCCCGACGCGACATAGCCGCAGCCGCCAACGATCGGGCCGAGCGCAGCAAGAATCAGGATGTGCCGACGCGTGAACACGTTCGTAAGGCTACACGCCCCAGCGGTTGACGCGGCTATGAGCGTGGGGGGGCCGTTGCGGGCCGCCAGCACCGCACCAGCTACGTCACGTGAATTGCGACTCCGAACAGCCAGGCCACGGACAGCGCTGGAAGCGGCCCAGTGATCAGTCCCACGACCGCTCGCGCGCGCTCGCGTGTGCCATTGGCCAGCGCTCCAACTGCGAACAGAACTGCATAGAAGCCGGCGGCCGCAGACAGCAGCAGCGCGCCAACGCACACGACGCTCGCGCCATCCCAGTCGCGCACGTACCGACCCGTCAGCCACGCTGCGCCGGACACAGCG
>JAEUHY010000013.1 GCA_016795325.1 Planctomycetota bacterium | reverse complement strand
CCAGCCCGAGGGATCCTATTCGATAGCGATAGCGCGCTGGGTCGCTCGCGGCGCTCCATAGCAACGAGCGACCGCTTCCGCCGCGATTCGGGAGGTCGTGAATGCATAGTCGGCGTCCGCGTCCAACGCTTTTGCGTGCCTGCGGTAGCAGTGAGACGCCCCCTCGTCAGACAGCGTCATGCGAGCGCCGATGTGTGACCAAGACAAGCCGCACAGTTCACGGAGCAGCGCGACCTGAATGAGCTGCCAGCCGTCGCTCGACACCCTCGAGAGTTGCAGCCGCCAAGAGGCGCGCACTTCGCGTTCGACCGCGACGAGTGCGGCGATGTCCTCGGCGTCACAAACGGGCCAGTCGATGCTCGTTCCGTCGGCGAGCAGCGCCTTGCGTCGCATCCACTCCAGCACTCGCTGTGGCGCCGCTCCGACGAGGTCGTCGAGCGGGTCACGACCGCGTCCGGCGCGTTCGACGCGCTGCTCGATCACTCGCGCGAGTCCAGGGCTCGGCGGTTCGCCGAACACGGTGGCGTAGTCACGCGGCTCGTAGGTGGATCGGCCGCTCGCCGTGCGAACTTCGGACTCCACCCAGCTGCGCTCCAACCACGGCGGCCCGCCACGTCGCGCGTACCAGCGAGCGCTGCCATGCGGGTAGAGGCTCGGCGTCGGTGCGAGCCCGGCGACCACGGGGTTGTCGTCGATGTAGCGGACGAGTTGCCGTCGATACTCCAGCGACTCCACCGCTCGCGAACGAAAGCGCCCGCGAAACAACGACCCGTCGCGCCGTCGACCGCGGTTGAACCAACGAACGTAGTCGTTGACGACCTCGCCGATCGCGCGCGAGAGGAGGCCCTCCGGACTGCGCACGAGCAGGTGGAAGTGCGTGGTGAGCAGGCAGAACGCGTGCACTTCGATCCGACCCGCGCGAACCGCGTACGCGAGCCGCGAGAGGAAGTAGCGCACATCGCGTACGTCCTCGAAAACGGTGCGCCGCGCGATGCCGCGGTTCATCACGTGATGCCAAGTTCCGGGTTGATCCAGGCGCGGCAAGCGAGCCATCGAACGTCCTCGCGCAACGGACGTTCGAGCGAGCGCGCGGTTGCGCTGAAAGCGGAAAATCTCGGGCGGCGTGACGGACGAGTTGGCGGCGAGGAGTTGGGGGAGGAGCCTGGCTCTGTACGCCTGCCCCGCGCCAACGGTAGAAGTTCCTCCTTCGCGCCAACGCACACGTCATGGCCCATGCCACTGCGAAAGTCGTCGACACGGCCGTCCGCCACACGCACGTATGCGCGGCGGCGAGCGTTGACCGCGTGCGTTTCGTGCTCGCCGCACGCTCGAACTTGTGCGCCAAGGCGTTGCAAGTGCTGACACGCGAGCGGGTCGAGCGACACGCGCTCGGCGCCGTCGCCGCCGAACAGAACAAGCGCTTGCGCGTCGCTGTGCGGGCGTTCTCCCGCGGAGACAGCCTGGGTCGCTGCTCGCAGCGCGAGAAGGAGCTGAAGCCGTGGTGATTCGACGACTCGCAGTCGTGGCGCTCGTCGTCCTGGCGTTGCTGGTCGTGCTCGTGGTGCAACACCGCAGCGACGATGTCGCGCAGCCCGTCGCAGCGCCGGACGCCGAGCCGGCGCGCGCGCAAGCGAGCTCGACGCGCGAGCCCGCGCACTCTGCCGCGAACTCCGACGCTGCCGCCGAGCGCGCGCACGTGCCCGAGCTCAACCACGGCGCGGCGCATCCGACGTCGACGCCGACGCTGCTCGTGCGCGTGGTCGACTGCGAGCGTTTCGCGCCCGTCGTCGGCGCCGAGGTGCGCTGGGCGGACTGGGATTGGATCGCGCGAGGATCTCCGCGCACTTCGGTCAGCAGCGTGAGGCAGGGCGAGCGAGTGCTGGACAGCGGCCAGGTCGGCACGAGCGATGAACAAGGGCAGATTCGGATCGCGACGGCGACGTCGCTGCTGCTCGTGCAGGCGTCCCACGCCGGACTTTGGGGACAAGTCTTCGTGCCGGCGGGGTCCACGGAACCGCAGGAGCTCGTGCTCGCGCCCGACGGCGACTTGCTTGTGGAGGTCGTCGATCCCGATGGCGCGCCGGTCGCCGGCGTGCGCGTCGGCGCGCGCAGAGCTGGAGACGTGCAGGTGCTCACCAGCGTCAACGCCGACACCGGTGCCGACGGCGTGGCGCGACTCCGCCACGCTCGTGCGTTGCTGGTTGGAGGTGCGGCGAGCGGGACGCTGCTCGTGTCCGTGTTGACCGCGGATCCCAGCGCACCACGCGCGCTCGTCGAGGCGTCGCCCTGGCCTGCGGCCGCCATACGACTGCAGATGAACGCAACGGGCACGGTGGTCGTGAACGTGGTCGGTCCCAGCGGCGAGCCCGTGCTCGAACCGGCCGAGGTAGCTCTGACCGCAACGGCTCTCAGTCGCGAAAGCGCCCACATGAAAGAACTCGCTGTCGGTGGCGTCGCGACGTTCGAGCACATCCCGTTGGGCGCGGAGCTGCTGATCTCCGCCTTCCCGCGAGCGGACGCGAACATGCACTCCGAGGGAGTGATGGCCGCGGGCCCGCGCACAAGCGGAGAACGTGTCGAGATCTCGGCGCCGATCTGCGTTCCGACGACCACACTCGCTGGCCGCGCGCTCGACGTGAACGGCGCTGCCCTCGCGAACGTGGAGCTCCAGCTCTCGGTGCGCGACGCGCCTCACAGCACGCGGTACGAGGCGTTCGTGTCGACGAGGACCGACCTCGAAGGTCGTTTCGAGGTGAAGCTTTTCGATGCGTTGGAGCCCGAGGCACTGACGCCAGTCGTCGTCGCGCGCACGAGCGAACTCGGACTCGAGGGCATCGTCGGTTTTCCGATGGCGGCCGGCGGAGTCGCGAGCCGTTTGCATCTGGGAGACATCCGCCTCCTGCGCGCGCCGACGCTCGCGTCGGGGCGCGTGATCGACGAAGCCGGCGCTCCGATCGCGGGAGCGCAGTTGACTCTGCTGAGACGTGCGCGAGAGACGGAATCGGACGAGTCCGCAGTCGACGAGTTCGCGGTCGACGAGTTCGCCGCGCAATCCGGCGTCGAATGGGAAATCGACGTGCAGCGTGGAGGGCGCTCCGACGCCCAAGGCCGCTTCGAGCTGCGCGCGCTGGACCCAAGCGGCAAGTACGCCGTGCGCGCGTTCGCCACGGGCTTCCTCGTCGGGAAGCAAGTCCCCTTCGAGCTCGGAGCGAGCGAGGTCGAGCTCGTGCTGACGCGCGAGACGCAGCCGTTGCGCGGCCGCGTGCTGACGTCGTCGCGCGAGTCGCTCGCACGCCTCACGATCCGCGCGGGGCAGAATTTCGGGACGCTGGATGAATACGGTCGCATCACGATCCCAAGACGTTCGGCGGAGCCGCTCGACGTCGTCCTCAGCGCCGAAGGCCTGGGTCCCGAGCCGCTGGTGACGATCCCGAACGTGAGCGCTCCCGACGATGCGCGGCTCGCTGCGATCGACGTTCGCTCCCTCGTGCACGAGATCTGCTTCAACGTCGTCGGCGCAAACGACTTGCCCGTGCGGTCGGTCGAAGTGTCCGGACGCGCGCGCAACGGCGCGAGCTGGCGGGTCACAGCGACCGGCCGCGTCTGCCTGCTTTCACGCGAAGCTGCGCTCGACGTCAGCCTCAGCTGCGACGGCCACGCGCCGGCGAGCTTCCGCGGCGTGCGCACGGGCGCGGTGCTCGCGCTCGAGCGCCGCCCGCTGCTGGTGCTGAAAGTCCCAGAGTTCCTTCCTGCGGGCGAGGAAATCACCTACGTCGTGCGCGCGACGCGGGCAGACGCCGAGCGCGCGGAGGTCGTTGTCTCGGGTCGCGAGACCCGAGAGCGCCTGGCAGGCCCTGGCGTGTGGACCGTGCGCTGGACCGTGCGCGGCAGCGACAGGGTGCTGCAGCAGCAAGACCTCGTCGTCGGCGACGACGACGTCGAGTGCCGGCTCGAGGCGAAGCTCGCGGACGTCGAGGCCGCGCGCGCCGAGTCCGACGCACGCGCGAAAAAGAGCCTGAAATAGCGCGCGGACCGCGGGGTCTTCGTCGGCGCCCTGGGGCGGATGGACTTCGCGCCAACGCGTTCGTTGGGCTCCGCACGCTCGCGAACAGCGCTACTTCGCCTTGGGTTTGCGCGCCAATCTGCCGGTGCAAGCGGGCAGCCCGGGCAGGCCGTCCGCTTCGCCGTTCGCGGCGAGCACGATCGACCAGGCGGCCGTGGTCCAGATGTCGCCGAAGCTCACGTCGGAGTTGCTGCCCATCTGCAGGCTCTCGTGCCACGGGCGCGGCTGGAACGAGCCGTCGGGTGAGCGCGCGAGCACGAGGTCGGTCTGCGAGGCCGACCAGAAGGACTTCGCGGCCTTGCTGTCGAGCGCCTGCGCCGCGAGGCCGGCGAGGAGAATCTGCTGCATCAGGCTCGCGTGGCCCCCGAATGCGTCGTCGGCGTGCTGCTGGATGTAGCTCGTCATGCGCTTGGTCCAGGCGTCGCGGCGCAGGTCGAGCGTGGTGTAGCCCATCCACGCGGCTGCGGTCCGGCCGATGTTGCCCTGGCCCTGCTGTCCGTCACGCGTCGAGTAACCAATCCCACCATCGCCGCTCGACGAGCCCTCGAGGTAGGCCCGCGCCTTCGCGAGCGTGTCCGCGGGCACTTCCCAACCGGCCTCGCGCGCGAGTCCCATGCCCATCAGCGACAGCCCCGAGACGATGTTGAGCTCGACGTAGCCGAGCGCGTTCGGTCCGCCGGGTCCGTGCGCCCAGCCACCGCTGGTCTCCTGGCGCTTGGCGAGGTCTGCGGCGAACGCCGTCAGCGACGCGAGCACCTCCGCGTCGGGCGAACGCGCCTGCAGCTCGCCGAGGAAGATCGCGCCGTGCGCGACGCCCCAGTTGCTCTGGTCCCAGTTCGCGCCGCCCGTGGGCGCCGCGGAGGCCGTCATCGCGTTGGCTCTCACGAACGCCGCCGCCTTCTTGACGTTTTCGGCGTACGGGCCTTGCGTGAGGTCGCTGCCAGCCGCGAGCCACGCGAGCCCGGCCATCGACGCCTGCACGACCGCCCCATTCTTGCCCGAGAGCGTCTCGGCGAAGCCGCCGTCCGCTCGCTGTCGTTCCGCGAGCAACGCCAGCGCGGCATCGAGCGCTGTCTTGCGCGCCTTGCCTGTCAGCGGCGCGCTCGCTTCCTTGCCGAGCACCGGCACGGCGACCAGCACCTGCGTCGCGCCTTTCGTCTCCGCGCGCTCGACCGTGAGCACGACGCCTTTGCTCGCGCCGGACTCCGCATCGAGGATCGCCTTGGCGAGCGGCGCGAGCGACCCGTCCTTGAACGGCTTCCCGCTGACGCCCGTGATCACGTCGCCGCGCTCGAGCCCGGCCCTCTGCGCCGGACCATCGGGGAAGAGCACCTCGACGAGCAGCCGGTCGGGCCCGCGGTCCGCGGACGGATCGTCCTGCACGCTGACCTGCCGCTTGCCCGTGCTCTGTTCCGCCGGCGCGCGCTCGGGATCGCGCGCCTTCGCGCCGAGAAGCCCCAAGTTGTAGAGGTCGAGGCGCCCCATGCCGGCGGAGCTGCTGCCGCGCGCGCCCCACGGCCAGTCGGACGCTGCGGGCGCAGCGCTTTGGCCGACGGCCCGCTTCGGTGCGAGCCCGACCACGAGCGCCGCGACGACCAGCGCCGCCGCTCGCAACCGCCAACAGGCCTGTCCATGGAAGCTACGTGTCACGTCTGGAATCTCCGCCTTCGTCTCTGGCCGCGCGCCGAGCGCCGCGTTCTTTTGAGCGAAGGATGCTATTCGCAGATCGGGCGGGTCGAAGCCTTTGCCTTCACTTCTTGCGACAGCGCGGGCGCGAGCGAAGCAGCGGCCTTCGCCGTCGAGGCGCCCACGCGCCCGCGACGCGGCAGGTGACGACGCCTCACTGCGCAGCTCACGGAGCCGGCCGTGGTGCGCAGGATCCGCGCACACCTGCACGATCCCACCGGGCCGCCGCGCCAGAAGGCCACGCGCAGGGGCCGCTCTTCTACGGACTCAGCGGCGGGACCGCTGGCGCGTGCGACGGCATCCTCCGTCAGGATTGGCTCGCGTTCGTCGCCGCCAATCCGCGCGCGCTCGGCGCTCCGTACTCCGTCGGCCGTTTCGTCGCCACCCAGGCTTGGCGCCGCGATCCGCGGCGGTGAAGACCACCAACCTGAGCAACGCGCTCGAGTTCGTGACGCAGCCCTAGCGCCCAAGCGGATCGGAGGCAGCCGCGCGCGCGTGCTCCATGCCAGGCCGGCATGGCTGCGCGACGTGCGGAACAGCCGAACTGCGCTCCGCGACGGGCGGCAGGCGCAGCGCGCGCGAACTCGCAACTGCTCGATGAGCTTCTCGCGGAGTCGGCCGCGGCCGGCGTCGACCCCTCGAAGGTCCGCCCTCCGTCACATGAGGAGTGGACATCTCCAACGCTCCGCTGACCGCCGTCGTTCGCTCCAGAGGCGCCACCCCGTCACGAGTCGGCGCTGTTCGCGCCCGGGTTTCAGGATCCGCAATCCGAGGAGTTCGGGTCGTTCGGGTTCGCCATCTGGAGCGACGGGCCAGTTTCGAACGCAAACGGCGTGGCGGACCTGCTCCATGTCTACGGCGACGGCTCGGTGTCGATGGCGACCAAAGCGGAGGGCTGGGACGCGTCGGCTGCCCCGGAACAGGTCGAGGTCCAACGAGTCTCGGTGGACTGCTTCGAGGCCGCGGTGCACCTCATCGGCGCCTACGGAACCTCCGAGCCTGTGGAAATCCGAGTGCTGATCGCCGGCGGGGCGCGGGAGCACGTCGCCGCGCGCGTCTGAGCAGCGCCTGCTCGGCGTCTTCGCCGCGCGCGACGACTAGGGCCGCAGATCGTCGAGGCTCTGCGCCAGCAACATCAACGCGCGGTTGAGCCGACGCTGCACTGTCTTCGTCGACACGCCCTGCACGTCGGCGACTTCGTTGTGCGTCAGTCCCTGGATGCGCACGAGACTGAAGGTCTCGCGCTCCTCCTCGGGCAGGCGGTCGATCGCGTCGAGGATGCGCCGCGCGTCGGGGCTGAGCGACGATGCGCTGCTCTCCGGCGCCGCGGCGAACGCCTCGTCGAGCGCGGCGACCGGCGTGCGTTTGTCCAGCTCGCGTGCGAGATCGTTCAGCTCCCAGCGCATGTGCTGGTTCGCGAGCGCGAAGAACTGCGCCACCGTGGTCGGGCGCGCGCCGCGCAGCGCCTTGATCAGCCGCTCGACGACCGCGCTGAGCATCTCGTCGGAATGCAAGCTGAGCGGCGGCCGCTCCAGTCGCGCATAGCTGCGGTGCAAGAGCGAGGCGCACAACACGCGCAAACGACTGGCGGCGCCCGCGAGCAGCTCACGGATGATCGGCTCCGACGGTTGATCGCCGCGCACGCCGGCGAGCTCGTTCAGATAACGCTGCACCGCAGCGGTCGTGCGGCCGGTGTCCATGCGGCCGGATCCTGACACCGGGGACAGGACGTCGCAACGCGAGCCCCCGCCCGACGGCGCGAGCTCGCGCCCGGCGAACGCAGGCGCGCCGCGCGAGCGAGGGAACATCTCCGCGTGCTTCACGCTGTGCTTGAGCGGAAGGGGTGGACATCGCGAACAACGCAGCGACGCCCATTGCGGGCTCGAGAGCGGCGCCACAAGATCCGACCCGGGCGCGACGCCCCCCGCATGCAAGACGATCGCCGCCTCGAAGAACTGCTCGAACGACTTCTCGAAACGGGAGGCGAGCCTGAGGACGTGTGCGACGACCCGGAGTTGCTCGAGCCACTGCGCAGAAGGCTGCGCGCCGTGCGCGGCATCGAGGCGCAACTCGTCGTGATGTTCCCATCCGCCGGAGCGCGTCTCGACGACGAGCTGCTCGTCGAAAATCCCGCGCTCCCGCACATTCCAGGCTACCGCGTCGAGTCGGTGCTCGGCCGCGGCGGCATGGGCATCGTGTTCCGCGCCCAGCACCTCGGACTCGAGCGTCCCGTGGCGCTCAAGATGATGTTGTCGGGCGCTTTCGCGAGCGCTCCCGAACGCGCGCGTTTCCTGCGCGAGGCGCGCGCCGTCGCGGGACTGCGGCACGCGAACATCGTCCAGTCGTACGACGTCGGCGACTTCGAGGGCCGGCCGTACTTCACCATGGAGCTCGTCGAAGGCGGCAACCTCGCGCAGCACTTGGCGGGCAAGCCACAGCCGGCGCGCGAAGCGGCGGAGCGCATGGTCGTGCTCGCGCGCGCAGTCGAGTTTGCGCATCGCAACGGGATCGTGCACCGCGACCTCAAGC
Source organism: Planctomycetota bacterium (assembly GCA_016795325.1). Taxonomy (GTDB): domain Bacteria; phylum Planctomycetota; class UBA1135; order UBA1135; genus WYBT01. The sequence continues at coordinate 68,398 of JAEUHY010000013.1, read as the reverse complement.
CTTCGAACATCCTCATCGCCGTCGACGGTTCGCTGAAGATCGCGGACTTCGGCCTGGCGCGACGCATCGATTCGAACGCGGCCGGGACCGTGAGCGGAACGCCGGTCGGCACGCCGAGCTACATGGCGCCCGAGCAGGCCGAGGGCCGTTCCAAAGCGATCGGCCCGGCTTCCGACGTGTACGCGCTCGGCGCGATCCTCTACGAGATGCTCACCGGCCGGCCGCCGTTCCGCGGCGGGTCCGCGGCCGAAACCGAACGGCAGGTGATGCACGATGAGCCGGTCGCGCCCTCGCGGCTGAACTCGCGCGCGCCGCGCGATCTCGAGACGATCTGCCTCGCCTGTCTGCGCAAGTCGCCCGAGCGGCGCTACGCGTCCGCCGCGGCGCTCGAGCGGGATCTCGAGGCTTACCTGCGCGGCGAACCGATCTCTGCGCGGCCTACCGGCGCCGTCGAACGATCGTGGAAGTGGGTGCGCCGACGACCGGCGCGGGCCGCGCTCGTCGGTGTCGCCGTGATGCTGGCGGCCGGCGCCGCGGGCGGTGGAACGTGGCTGAACTGGCGCAGCCGCGTGCTGGCGGCGATGGCGCGCGAAGACCTCGCGCTCGCCGTCGAGCAGATGAGCGCTTCGAACTGGAACGACTCGCGCACGGCTGTGGAGCGCGCGAAGGGAAGGCTCGGCGATCGAGGAGACCCCAAGTTGCGCGCGGAGCTCGAGGGCTTCGACCGCGATCTGGCGCTCGCTGCGCAGCTCGCCGACCTGCGTGCGCTGCGCGCCTCGATGTCGGGAAGCGAACTCAGCCACGCCGCCGCCGACGCGGGCTATCGCGCGGCGTTCGAAGCGGCCGACTTCGGGCCGATCGGCGGCGACGCCGCGTCGACCGCGGAACGACTTGCGCGTTCGCGAGTGCGCAAGGCGCTGGTCGCAGCACTCGACGACTGGGTTCTGTGCACGTTGGACCGCGAACTGCGCAACTGGCTGTCCGACGTCGCGCGGCGCGTCGACCCTGACCCGTTGTGGCGCGACCGAGTTCGCGCGTGGCCCGAAGTCGAAGACGTCGCAGTGTTGAACGAGCTCGCCGCGGTCGAGTCGCTGGCCGATCAACCAGTCGAGGCCGCCCTGCTGCTCGTGCACCGCTTGCGCCGAATCGGCCTGGATCCAGCGCCGTTCCTGCGACGGCTCGAATGCGAGCACCCCGGCGACTTCTGGGTGCAGTTCGAGCTCGCGGTCGCGCTCGATGAGCGCGGGGACGCAGGTGCGATCGAGCGCTACAAGGCCGCGCTGGCCATCCGACCGGGCGCCGTGGCTGTCCTCAGCAACCTCGGGGCGGCGCTCGCGTCGCAACGACGCTTCGACGAAGCGCTCGAGAGCTTGGCGCACGCGCTGCGGCTCGAGACCGGCTCGGCGACGCTGCACCTCAACTACGCGACCGCGCTGGCGATGGCGTCGCAGTTCGAGCTCGCGGCTGAGCACGCGTTGAAGGCGACGCAGTTTGACCCGCAACTCTCGCCCGCCCACGCGGGGCTCGCCAACTGGCTGTGGCGGCTGGGCCGCTATGAGGAAGCGCGCGACGCGGCGCGGCGTGCGCTCGAACTCGGGCTACCGCACGAGGGCATGCGCAGCGAGACCACGTGGCTCATCGCGGACTGTGAACGCCGCATCGAGCTGCGCAGCCGACTGAGCGCGATCATCGACGGCAGCGACGCGCCCTCGAACCCCGAGGAGGCGGCGGAGTTTGGTGCGCTCTTCGAGCATCTGGGGCGAGACGCGCTGGCCGCGAAACTGTTCGTGCGAGCCTTCGAAGAGAAGCCGCAGCTCGCCGAGGACCGCCGCGCCGCGCGCCGCATGTTCGCGGCCCGCGCTGCCGCGAAGATCGGCTGCGATGAAGTTGCGGGCGCCGAGTTCGACGACGCGCAGCGAGCGGAGTGGCGCGCCAAGGCGCGCGCCTGGCTGCAGGCGGACCTCGAGCAGTGGACGGACGCGGCGGAAGAGGCGGATGCGGTGCTGCGATACGATCTGAAGCGCCGCGTCCTGCTGATGATGGAAGCGCCCAAGCTCGCGGGGCTGCGCGACGAGTCGGCGCTCGCGTTGCTCGGCGCGGAGGAGCGCCGCGAGTGTGTGGCGGTGTGGCGCACCGCAGAAGCGCTGCTGTTTCGCCTCGACCGCGCGCAGTGAGTGATGCAAGGGCGGGCGCAGCGCCTGTCCACCCCTTCCGCTTTAGTTCCTCGAACGCGGCTCGCTCGTCCCCGAGCGCCGCTTGACGGCCGCCGGTGAGCTGCGGCCGTTCCGACCCGGTCCATTTCGAGGAATCCCAGATGCAACGCAGTCTGCTTTCGATCGTCGCGCTGACGATGTGCGCCACTTCCGCCGCCTTGTTCCTTTCGTCGGGAAACGAGCCGGCCAACAACGCGGCCGCCGCGCAGTCCGGTCCGCAGCATCCGCGCACTTGGGCGCCGGGCGGCAAACGTGAGCGGCTCACGCCCGACAACTGCGTGGTCGCGTTGATCGACCACCAAACCGGGTTGATGAACCTGGTCGACAACGCGACGACCACCGAGTTCAAGAGCATGGTCGTCGGCCTCGCGAAGACGGCGAAGCTGCACAAGGTGCCGGTGGTGATCACCACCAGCGCCGAAAGCGGCGCGAACGGCCCGTTCCTGCCCGAGGTGCTCCAGGTGCTGCCCGACGCGCCGCGCATCGCGCGCCAAGGCCAGATCGACGCGTGGGATGACGCGAACTTCGTCAAGGCGATCGAGCAAACCGGCAAGAAGCACGTCGTCATGGCGGGCATCACCACCGACGTGTGCGTCGCGTTCGCCGCGCTCTCGGCGCTCGAAGCGGGCTACCACGTCTACGTGGTGACCGACGCATCGGGCTCGATGAACCTCGCCACGCAGGACGCCGCGATCACGCGCATGGCCCAGGCCGGCGCCACGATCGGCACTTGGTTCGGTTTCGCGTGCGAACTGCTCTCCGACTGGCGTCACCCCGAAGGCGCCGCCTCCGCACAGCTCTTCGTCGAGCACATGCCGGCGTACGCCGAGGTGTTCCACAGCCACGCCGCCGCAAGCCCCAAGGCCGGCGGTCGCTGAATCCCGATGCGCGGCGCCACTTCGGCGCCGCGCACGCCTCGATCCCCATTCCGAGTTCGAACCCAACCGGAGCAGCACGTGAACGCCCGCCTCGCCGTCTTCGCAGCCATGTTGCTCGCCTCGCTCGCGACAACGCTCGCATCGTGCTCCTCGAGCGCCCATCGAGTCGACGAGCCCGCGGACCTCATCGTCGTGAATGCGCGCGTCACGACACAGGATCCCTCGCGACCTGCGGCGAGCGCGTTCGCGGTGAAGAACGGCGAGTTCGTCGCCGTGGGAAGCGACGCCGAAGTCGAGCGCTGGCGCGGACCGGACACCAAGCGCATCGACGCCGGAGGTCGGCGCGCGATCCCCGGCCTCGTCGATTCGCACCTGCACGTCGTGCGCGGCGGCCGGTTCTACAACCTCGAGCTGCGTTGGGATGGCGTGGATTCGCTCGAACGCGGACTCGCGATGATCCGCGAGCAGGCAGCGCGGACCCCGAAGGACCAGTGGGTGCGCGTCATCGGCGGATGGTCGCCCTACCAGTTCCGCGAGCGTCGCATGCCGACGCCCGCGGAGCTGCACGCGGCCGCACCGAACACGCCGACGCTCGTGATGTTCCTCTACAGCCGCGCGTTCCTGAACGAAGCCGGCGTGCGCGCGCTCGGTCTTGGTCCCAACTCGCCGACGCCGCGCGGCGCGCGCTACGAGTTCGTCGAAGGCGGCGCGATCCTGCACGCCGAGCCGAGTCCGGCGCTGCTCTACGGAACCATCGGCAAGTTGCCGCAGCTCTCGGCCGAGGATCAGCTCGACTCGACGCGCCGTTTTCTGCGCGAGCTCAATCGCTTCGGGCTGACGAGCGCGATCGACGCCGGCGGCGGCGGACACGCCTATCCCGACGACTACCGCGCGTTGCGCGAGCTCGCGTCGCAACCCGGACTTCCGCTGCGCATCTCGTCCTACCTGTTCGCGCAGAAGCAGGGCGAGGAGCTCGCCGACTTCGAGCGCTGGACACGCGTGGAGACGCTCGACGTCGACCTGGCGGCAGAACGCGAGCACGGCTACGTGATCGAAGGCGCGGGCGAGAACCTGGTGTGGTCGGCGGGCGACTTCGAAAACTTCCTCGCGCCGCGCCCCGAGCTCGGACGCGAGATGGAGAGCGAACTGGCCGCTGTCACGCGCGTGCTCGCGAGCAAGCGCTGGCCGATCCGCATCCACGCAACCTACGACGAATCGATCAGCCGCGTGCTGGACGTGTTCGAGCCGATCTTCCGCGCGAGCGGCTACGACGCGCGCTGGGTCATCGATCACGCGGAGACGATTTCGGAGCGCAACATCGCGCGCATCCGCGCACTGGGCGGCGCCGTCGCGGTGCAGAACCGCATGGCCTTCGCGGGTGAGGTGTTCGCCGAGCGCTACGGCCGCGAGGCCGCGGCTTCGGCGCCTCCGCTGCGCAAGCTCCTCGACGCCGGCGTTCCGCTCGGCGCTGGCACCGACGCGACTCGCGTGAGCAGCTACAACCCTTGGCTGGCGATCGCCTGGCTCGTCACCGGCCGAACGGTCGGCGGAACGCAGCTCGCGTCGCCGGAGAACCGACTGTCGCGCGAGGAGGCGCTCTCGCTGTACACGCTCGGCAGCGCGTGGATCAGCGGCGAAGAGCGCATCAAGGGCCGCATCGCGCCGGGCCAGCACGCCGACTTCGCGCTGCTCGATCGCGACTACTTCTCGGTTGCCGAGGAGCAGATCGCGTCGATCGAAGCCGTGCTCACCGTCACCGGCGGCGACGTGGTGCACGCGGCCGGTCCGTTCGACGGGCTCGCACCGCAGCTCGGACCCGTTCGTCCGGCGTGGTCGCCCGTGGCGCGCTTCGGCGGTTTCGCACGTGCGACGCAGTCCTCCTCCACTTCCGCTTCGACCGCGGCCACGGGCCGCTGAGAGGTTCCCATGAGCAAGTCTCTCGAACGCAGTGCGACTCTTGCGGCCCCCACGACGACGCCGAGCCAGCGTGCTCAGACCGACGCGACACGCGGCGCGCGCGCGGAGTTGTGCAACGAACTTCTCGCCGAAGCGATCGAGCTGATGCTCCAGGCGAAGCACGCGCACTGGAACGTCGGCGGTCCGCATTTCGCAGCACTGCATCCGCTGTTCGACAAGGTGTTCGCCGGCATGCTCGAGCACGTCGACGGCTTGGGCGAGCGTGTCGTGCAGCTCGGCGGGCGTGCGCGCGGCACGCTGCAGGCGGTTGCGAAGGCGTCGAAGGCGAACAGTGATCCCGGCTTCGAGGCAGCGAGCTGGCGCGAGCATGTCCGAGCGCTCTCCACGTCGCTCGCGAGCCTGTCGGCGCGCGCCGTGGTCGGCGTCGAACGCGCCGAGGACCTCGGCGATCCCATCACGGCCGACTTGCTGACGCAGATCGCGCGCTCCACCGATGAGCTCTGGTGGCTCGTCGCTGTCCACCTTCGCGAGGAGTCCTGACATGAATGCACAGAAACGCGCGCCGCGCACGATCGTCTTCGTCCACGGCGCCTTCGTCTCGCGCGCCTGTTGGCGCCGCTGGGTCCAGCGCAGCGAAGCGCGCGGCTACGAGTGCCACGCGCTGGCCTATCCGGGCCGTGAGGCGCCCGCGGCGGAGCTGCGAGCGAAACCGGACACACGCTTCCTCGGCTCGCTCACGTTCTCGGACGTGCTGGAGCACCACGTGCGCGCGATCCAGGCTTTGCCCGAGAAGCCGCTGGTCATCGGCCACTCGCTCGGCGGATTGCTGGCGCAATTGCTGCTCCAGCGCGGAGTCGCTTCGGCCGCCGTCGCCGTCGATTCGGTGCCTCCGCAGTTCGTGACGTCGCTCGCGTGGTCGTTCCTGCGCTCGCTCTGGCCGGTGGTCCATCCGCTCGTGCCAGTGACGCGTCCGTACCTCATGACGCTCGACCAGTTCCGGTACACGTTCGCGAACGGGCTGCCGGATCCGCTGCAACGCGCGGCCTACGACGAGATTGTCGTCCCCGAATCGCGGCGGGCCGCGCGCGGCGCATTGACGAGCACGGCGCGCATCGACTTCTCCAAACCCAAGCCTCCGCTGCTGTTCGTCGCCGGGCAGCGCGACAACCTGATGCCGGCGTCGCTCAATCGCCGCAACTTCCAACGCTACCGCCGCTCGCCGTCGGTCACCGACTTCGTCGAGTTCGAAGGTCGCACCCACCTCTCGGTGATCGCCGGCGAGGGTTGGGAGGACGTGCACGATCACGTGCTGTCGTGGGCGACCGGCGTCGGCGGGCTGGCTGCCGAGCCCCGCGCAACTCCGGCGCTGGCGCAGTCGAGCGGCTAGCCATGCGCGCTCGCGCGGGCTGGCTGACGGCTCTCGTCGGCGCCTCGGCCGCCGCGGCGCGAGCGCAGCAGTCCGCGGCGTGGGAGTGGTCGTACGAGGTCGACGCGCGCCTGCGAGCCGAGTCCTACGCGAACGATCCGTGGAGCGGCGGAGCACAAGACCACGACTACGTTTGGTGGCGGGCGACGCCGTCGGTCGACCTGCGGCGAAAAGGCGTGTTCCGCGCGCTCGCGCAGGTGCTCGTCGCTTTCGAGAACGGCGACGAGGCCGGGCTCGCGCCGGTCGACGAGGACCGCGGCGATTGGCTGCAGGCGTTCGTCGAAGCCCCCATCGCGGCAAATGCGAGCGTGTGGGCGGGACGCCGCGTGCTGGCGTTCGGCTCGGAGCGGCTGATCTCGGCGCGTCGCGGACCGAACGTGCCGCGCGCCTTCGACGGCGGCGGGCTCGCGTTGACGAGCGAGCGCGCAACATTCGAGCTGTTCGGCGCCCATCCCGTCGCGCCAGCGCCGGGCGAGTTCGACGACGAAGCCAACGAGCGGCAGTCACTCCGCGCCGCCTACGGGACGTGGAAGTTCGGCGACGAGCTCGGGCTCGACGTGTACACGATCGACTTCGAGGACGAGACGGCCGAGTACGAGCAGGGCGCCGGGCTCGAGCGGCGCCGAACGTTCGGCGCGCGCTCGTTCGGCCGTGAAGCGGGATGGGATTGGAACATCGAGGCGTTCTTGCAGCGCGGCCGCTTCGCAGGCGGCGACATCCGCGCGTGGAGCGTCGCCACGGAGATCGGTCGCTCGTTCGAACTCGGCGGTCGCGACGCGCACCTGGGCTTGCGCGCGAACGTCATCAGCGGCGACGACGATCCGACGGACGACGTGCTCGGCACGTTTCAGGCGATGTTCCCGCGCGGCAAGTACTTCGGCGAGATGGGGCTGATCGGACCGGCCAACCTGGTCAACCTGCACCCCTCGTTCGAGCTGCGCTTGTCGGAAAGATGGTCGCTGTTCCTCGCCGGGGTTCTCTATTGGCGGCAGAGCGAGAGCGACGGCGCCTACGGCCTCGCGGGCGAGTTGCTCGAACCCGGCGCCGGAAGCGACTCGCGTTACATCGGCACGCAGCTCGACCTCGGCTTCGAATTCGCGGCGACGTCGTGTCTTTCCGTCGCGTTCGGCGTCTCGGCCTTGCTGCCCGGCGGCTTCATGGAGGACCGCGGTCGAGACGACGCCGTGCTGTTCGCAGGCGGCGAACTCGCGCTCACGTTTCCCACGACGCACTGACCCGCGTGTCCACCCCGTCCGCTTAGTCACGCATGAGCCGCACCGCGCTTCTCGTCGTCGATCCCTACAACGACTTCCTCGCCGAGGGCGGGAAGCTCTGGCCGCGACTCGCGACGGTCGCGAACGAGGTGGGCGCGCTGGACAACATGCGCGCGGTGCTCGCCGCTGCGCGCGAGGTGCGCTTGGCGGTCTTCATCGTTCCGCACCACCGCTCGACGCCCGGCGATTTCGCGCACTGGCGTCACGCAACGCCGTATCAGCTCGGCGCCTCGGCGCTGCAGGTCTTCGCCGCTGGCAGCTTCGGTGGCGAGTGGCATCCGGATTTCGCACCGCGAGCCAACGAAGACGTCGTGCAGGAACACTGGGGCAGCGACGGCTTCGCGGGAACGGATCTCGACCGGCGGCTGCGTCAGCGCGGGATCGAGCGCGTGGTGCTGATCGGAATGATCGCGAACACGTGCATCGAGTCCACCGCACGGCACGCGGTCGAGCTGGGCTTCCACGTGACGCTCGTTCGCGATGCGACGGCGGCGTTCTCCGCGGAGGCCATGCGCGCGGCCCACGACATCGACGCCCCGAGCTTCGCGCACGCCGTCGTCACGGCCGCGGAGTGGTGCGCCCAAGTTCGTTCTTCGACCTCTCGAATCCAGGAGACCTCGCCATGACCTCGATGCAGACCTCTCACCGCGCTGTCGACGCACCCACACGCTTCCTCGAGAGCCGCGGACGCAGGCTCGCCTACCGCGAGATCGGCGACGGGCCGCCGCTGGTGCTGTGCCTGCGCTTCCGCGGCGTGCTCGACGTGTGGGACCCGGCCTTCCTCGACGCACTCGCGCGCAACTTTCGCGTGATCACCTTCGACTACTCCGGACTCGGGCAATCGACCGGCGAAGCGTCGTACGACCGCCGCGCGCTGGCGCGCGATGCGCTCGACGTGGTCGACGGGCTCGGGTTGGAGAAGGTCGTGATCGCCGGCTGGTCGCTCGGCGGCCTTGCGGCGCAGGTGTTCGCCGCACTGCATCCGCAGCGCACGACGCACGCGATCCTGATCGGGACGGGGCCTCCCGGGCCGCAGCCGCACGAGGCCGAGCCGGTGTTCCTCCAGACCGCGCTCATCCCGGTCAACACGCTCGAACACGAGCACATCCTGTTCTTCGAGCCCGCTTCCGCCGCGAGCCGCGCGGCGTCGAAGGCCTCGCACGACCGCATCGCCGCGCGCAAGTCGGACCTCAGCCCGCCGATCCCGCCGGAGACGTACCTGCGGCTCTTGAAGGACGCGAGCAATCCGAGCGCCATCTTTCCCGACGACGGCGGCTACGCCGAAACGCTCTCGAAGACGTCGATTCCCTTGCTCGCCCTGTGCGGCGATCACGACATCGTGTTCCCCGTCGAGAACTGGTACGCGCTCAACCGTCGTTGGAAGTCGCTGTTCGTCACGACGCTTCCGAGTGCGGGGCACGGGCCGCAGCACCAACAGCCCGAGTTGTGCGCCGAGCTGATCACGTCCTTCGTTCAACGCGTGCGCTGAGCGCCGCAGCACTCGCGTCTCGACCCACTCTTCTGCGCACGAACCCGATCACCGAGGACTCTCGACCATGGGCACGCTCGTCACCAAAGACCGCACCGAGATCTACTTCAAGGACTGGGGCCAGGGCCAACCGATCGTGTTCTCGCACGGCTGGCCGCTGAACTCCGATTCGTGGGAAGACCAGATGATCTTCCTCGCTGAACACGGCTACCGCGTGATCGCTCACGACCGCCGTGGTCACGGACGATCGAGCCAGCCCTGGAACGGCAACGAGATGAACACGTACGCCGACGACTTGGCGGAGTTGATCGACTCGCTCGAGCTGAAGGACGCGGTGCTCATCGGCTTCTCGACCGGCGGAGGAGAGGTGGCGCGCTACATCGGCCGCCACGGCTGCTCGCGGCTCGCGAAGGCCGCACTGATCGGCGCCGTTCCGCCGCTGATGGCGAAGACTGCGGCGAACCCAGGCGGCCTGCCCGTCGACGTGTTCGACGGACTGCGCACGGCCTCGCTCGCCGATCGCTCGCAGCTCTATCGCGACCTCGCGAGCGGACCGTTCTACGGCTACAACCGCGCGGGGTCGAAGCCGTCGCAGGGCGTGATCGATGCGTTCTGGATGCAGGGGATGATGTCCGGCCACAAGAGCGCGCTCGACTGCATCCGCGCATTCTCGGAGACGGACTTCACCGACGATCTGCGCAAGTTCGACGTGCCCACGCTCGTGCTGCACGGCGACGACGACCAGATCGTTCCCATCGGCGCCTCCGCACGTGCGTCGGCGAAGCTCGTGCGGCGTTCAAAGCTCGTCGTCTACGAAGGCGCGCCCCACGGACTGACGGTCACGCACAAGAATCGCTTGAACGAGGATCTGCTGGGCTTCCTCCGCTCTTGATCACGCGGCTTCGCACTTGACGCTCACCGCGCATCCGTTGAGGCGCGCGGTGAGCTTCGCTCGCAGTACCTCGCTTCGCTCACCCAAACTGCGCGAGCGTCGTCGCGTGCGACGGGCTCAGGGCCTTCGGCTCCGTCGAGCAACACGAGACTGTGGCGCCATTCAGTGGCCTCTCTCACGGTTTGGTCTCCTCCGCTGGTCATTTCGTCACAAACGGACGATCTGGTCGCGATACCGATGCCGAGCGCAAGGCGTCGCTCCTCGACCAACGGTGCGCTGCGTCGATCCAAGGCGGCGCTGCGCTCGCACCCGCGAGCTCGCCGCCGATTGCGCGTACTCGGCCAGCGCCGCTCGCCGCGACTGCCAGGCTCGTTGTGCGCAGTCCGCAGCGGATTCTCACTGCACGCAAAGCCGCCCGTGCCCGCCGGCGAGCCTCACACGCTTCGCGAGCGAATGCGCCGCCGCGAGGGGCCTGCGTCAAGGCGACGGCGATGCCGTCATGCGGGACGCGATCGAGGTAAACCAGTCGAGGGACTCGGGATTGGCGAGCGCCTCGACGTTGCGCGGCGCGCGGCCGTGGAGCACCTCGCGCACGGCCAGCTCGCTCGACTTGCCGCTGCGCGTGCGCGGCAGGTCGGGCGCGGCAAAGAGAAAACGCGGGACGTGCCGTGGGCTCATGCGCGTGCGCAACTCGCTCGCGATCCGCGAACGCAGCTCGTCGTCGAGCTCGCTCCCCGCGCGCAGCCGCACGAACAGGACCAGTCCCTCGCGGCCCGCGAGGGAGCTCTCGACCGCCAGGGCCTCGAGCACTCCGTCGATGCGCTCGACGCTGGAGTAGATCTCCGCCGTTCCGATGCGCACGCCGTGAACGTTGAGCGTCGCGTCCGAGCGGCCATGGATGATGAAGCCGCCGTGGGGAGTGCGCTCCACCCAGTCGCCGTGGCGCCACACGCCTGGAAAGCGCTCGAAGTACGCGCGGCGGAACGCTTCGTCGCCGACATCGCCCCAGAAGCCCAGCGGCATCGAGGGGAAGGGAAGCCGGCACACCAACTCTCCAGCGCCGGTCGCCTTCGGGCGTCCGTCGTCGTCGAACACGTCGACGTCCATGCCCAGCCCGGCCGCCTGCAGTTCACCGCGCCAGACCGGCCGCGTGGGATCGCCGCCGAGAAAACACGACAGAATGTCCGTGCCGCCGCTCATCGATGCGAGGTGCACGTCGCCGAAGGACTCGAGCACGTGATCGAAACACTCGGGCGAAAGCACGGAACCCGTGGAGAGGATCGTGCGCAGCGCGCTCCAGGCCGGCGGACGCCCGACGCGACGCTCGCGCAGCGTGTCGAGATACTTGGCCGACACGCCGAACACCTCGACCTGCTCGCTCGTGCCGAGCTGGAGCAGCGCGTCTTGAGGCGACAACGGGTGGCCGTCGTGCAGGACGATGGTCGCCTCGCTCGCCAACGCCGAGACGAGCCAGTTCCACATCATCCAGCCACAGGTGGTGTAGAAGAACGTCCGCGTTCCGCGCCGGATGTCGCAGTGCAGCCGCTGCTCCTTGAGGTGCTGGAGCAACGTTCCTCCGACGCCGTGCACGATGCACTTGGGCCGCCCGGTCGTCCCCGACGAGAACATCACGTACAGCGGGTGCTCGAAGCCCGTGCGCTCGAACTCGAGCGGTGACGACGACGCTTCGGCGAGGGCCTCGTGCGACCACCGCGCGCCGCGCGGCAACGGCGCCTCCGGGTGGAGCCAGGGCGCGACGAACGCGGCGCGCACGCTGGGCAGCGCGGCGAGCACTTCGTCGAGCTTGGCGCGCACGTCGAACGTCTTGCCGCCGTAGCGATAGCCATCGACGGCCACCAGCACCGCGGGCTCGATCGCCTCGAAGCGATCGAGTACGCCGCGCACGCCGAAGTCCGGCGAGCAGGACGACCACACCGCGCCCAGGCTCGCGGTCGCGAGCATCGCCGCCACGGCCTCCACGCCGTTGCCGACGAGCGCCGCGACCCGCTCACCGCTGCGCACGCCCGCACCGAGCAGAAGGCAGCGCCAGCGACGGACGAGCTCGCGCAGCTCGCCCAGCGACAGCTCGACACGCGGCGCGCCCTCGCGGTGCGCGATCACCGCCGCGCGGGCGTCGTCGCCGTGCAGCAGGTTCTCGGCGAAGTTCAGGCGCGCATCGGGAAACCAGAGCGCCTGGCGCAGCCGCTCGGGCGCCGGCTCGAGCACGCGAGCGCCGCGCTCGCCGATCACGCCGAGGGCGTCCCACACCAGCCGCCAGAACTCGCCCGGCCGCTCGACCGACCAGCGGTGCAGCGCAGCCGGATCCGAGGGCGCGACTCCCAACTCACGCTCCGCGCGCGCGCGAAACGCGAACATCTGCGCCTGGGCCACGCGCCGCGCCGAAGGCCGCCAGAGCGGCGCCGCTGTCTCCGAACGGTTCACGTGCGCTTGACGACCACGTCGTCGATCACGGCCGCGCCCACCGTATCGCCCCACACGTTGGTCGCGGTCCGGAAGCGATCGAGGATCCAGTCCACCGCGAGCAGCAGCCCGACGCCTTCCGCGGGCAGGCCGACCGCTTGCAGCACGAGCACCATCGTCACCAGCCCGGCCTCGGGGATGGCCGCGGCGCCGACGGCGGCGAGTGTCGCGGTCAGCGCGACGACGGCGAGACCGATCATGTCGAGCTCGATCCCCAGCGACTGCGCGATGAAGACCGCGGCGACGGCCTCGTACAGCGCCGTGCCGTCCATGTTGACCGTCGCCCCGATCGGCAGCACGAAGTCGGCCGACTTGCGCGAGACCGCGTTCCGCTCGACGACGCAGCGCAGCGTCACGCCCAGCGTCGCCGCCGAGGAGGCCGTGCCGAAGGCGGTGGCCAGGGCCTCGAACACGTTGAGGAAGTAGCGCAGCGGGTTGCGGCGAGTGACCAGCCACAGGATCGTCGGCAGCACGACGAGGGAGTGCACCGCGAGGCCGAGCAACACCGTGATCGAGTAGCCGACGAGCCGCTGGAGCTCGGTGAACACCGCCTCTCCCCCGCCGGCGCGGCCGAGCCGGTCGGCGACGAGCGCGCCGATGCCGATCGGCGCGAAGGCGACCACCCAGTGGACGACGATGAACAGCGCGCGGTTGAGCGCGCCGAGCGCCTCGATCAGCGGCGAGTCCGGAGCGCACGTCCGGCTCAGCGCGACTCCGCCGACCAAGCTCGCGACGATCAGGCCGAGCACGTTGCCCCGCGCGGCGGCGTCGATCAGGTTCGGCGGGAACATGCCCGTCACGACGTCGGCGACCGCCTGCCACGCGGAGACGCGCTCGACTGCGGGACCACCGCTCGCAAGCTCGACCGCGCCGACGCTTCCCGGGTGGATCCACGTGACCAGCGAGAGCCCGATCAGCACGGCGCACAGCGTCGTGATCCCGAAGTAGAGCGTCGCCATGCCGGCCATGCGCCCGACCGCCCGTCCGGCGCCCATCTGCTGAACGCCGAGCACCATGCTGAGCACGACCAGCGGGACCATCAGCGCCTTGAGCGCGGAGAGGAACACCGTCCCGAGCGTGCGCAGCGCCAGCACGAAGGGCTCGAACTCGGGCGCGGTCCAGCGATCGCCCCAGGCCCAGCCGATCCACACGCCGCCGAGGCCGCCCAGCGCCATGAACATCGGCAGGCGCCACGCTCCGCCGCGTCCCGGCGTCCCGGCGCTCATTCCGCTGTCTCCACGGCGGGCGCGACGGCGCCGCCTTCGTTCCCGCCGCGCAGCCACGTGCAGATGCGGTCGACACCCTGCAGCACCGAGTGGCAGTGCACGGCGAGGAAGTGCTCGTCGATCGGAGCGTCGAGCGGGCGGGCCTCGAGGCTGGCGAGCGCCTTGGCGCCGTCGAAGTCGACGTAGGCGATGCGCAGGGTCAGCTCCTCGCGCGGGCGACCGAAATCCGAGCCGGGCAGCAACGCGACGCCCGCTTCGTCGAGCAGGCGCCGCGCGAGTTCCGCGCTCGTGCGGACCCCGCGCGCGCGCAGGGCCTCGGAGTGCGCGCTGAAGTCGGGGAACAAGTAGAAGCCGCCCTCGGGCTCGAGCACGTCGACGCCCGCGGCGACCAGGCGCCGGCGGCAGGCGGCGCCGAGCGCTGCCAGGATCTTGCGCGCCGAGGTCAGGTAGCGCTCGATCCGCATGCCGCCGCGGAAGGCGTGCACGGCGGCGTACTGGATCGGCGCACTGGTCGTCGTGTAGGTCTCGCTCGCCACGGTCGCCATCGCGTCGAGCAGCCAGCGCAGGGACTTGGGGAACGTGAACGTGCCCAGTCGCCACCCGCCGGCGCCGCACCACTTCGAGAGCCCGCCGGAGAGGATCGTGCCCTCGGGGTAGTAGCGAGCGATCGAGACGTGCTCGCCAGCGTGGTGCAACTCGCCGTAGATCTCGTCGGAGAGCACCAGGCAGCCGTACTTGCGCGCGACCGCGGCGAGGCCCTGAAGGTCGGAGGCGGAGAGCGTCGCGCCGGTCGGATTGCTCGGGTAGTTGAGCACGATCACACGCGGGCGCCGCGGATCGTTCGCGCACAGGGCCTCGAACTTCTCCGGCGTGAGTCGCCAGCCATCGCTGCGGGCGCAGGGGACGAACGCCACGCGCCTCCCCACGATCTGCGCCTGAGGGGCGTACGACACCCACGCCGGCGTGGGAATCACGAGCTCTCCGTAGAACACGATCTGCAGGACGAACATGAGCTCCTTCGAGCCCGGACCGACGAGCACGTCGTCGGCCGAGACCGGGACGCCGTTGCGGCGCTGGTGGTACTCAGCGACTGCCTCGCGCAATTCGGCCAGCCCGCGCACGGCGAGATAGGCCTTCTGCGCCGCGTTCGCGCGCAAGGCGTCGACCACCGTGCCGGGCACGGGGAAGGGCGACTGCCCGAGGCCGAGCTTGGAGATGGTGCGCCCCTGCCGGATCAACTCCGCCGAGAGCTCGTTGATCGCCACGGTGGCGGACATCTCCAAACCGCGGACGTTCATGTTGAGGTGCATCTGCGGTTCCATGGGGACGAGGGTCCACCACGGGTCCCGCGAGGGCAAGTGCCGTTCCTGGGAGCGACGCGGTCGCGACGATCGCAGCTGCGCGCGCGAGCGGAAATCACCGAGAAAAATGTCGTTTCGAGCTCCGCGTGCTGCGGAGGCGCTGCTCCGAAATGCGCGCGGGCGAGACGCGCTTCCTCGAGCGCGCAGGTCGCTTGCCGCGCGCGCATGCTGCGTTCGACTCGGACGAGCCGCCGCGCACGAGGCGTCGCTCGTCGACCAACTGCGCGCCACGTCGAGCTCCGGATCCGCCGCGCTCGCGGCGAAGAGCTCGCGTCGCTCGCGCGTCTCGGCCACCGGAGCGAGCCTCCACGCCGCGCGCTGGGACGTGTTTCAGGGCGCTCGCGCGAACAGCTCGGGCCTCGCAAGAGCCGCCGCTCCTTGCGCCGCCGAGCACGTCCCCCACCTGCGACCCGCGCGCGGCGAGCAGCCTCGGTCGCATCCAAAGCGCCCGCGCCACCGACACAGCGAGCCTCGCACGGCCCGCGGGCGCGCCCTGAGGAGCTTGCGCCGGACTCGGGAGGTCACTCGACGGTTCGACGCCGCGTGGCCTGCCCCCGACTCGCGGTCGCCAACGACCGCCTGCGACGAAGTCCGCCGCTTGGAGGTCCTAGCCGCTCAGCTCTTCTCGTCGCCGATGAAGCGATAGATGAGCGCGCCGAGCACCGCTCCGGCGATCGGGGCGACCCAGAACAGCCACAGCTGCGCGACGGCCCAGTCGCCGACGAACAGCGCGACGCCCGTGCTGCGCGCGGGGTTCACCGACGTGTTGGTGACCGGGATGCTGATCAGGTGGATCAACGTCAGCCCAAGCCCGATCGCGATCGGCGCGAAGCCCGCGGGCGCGCGCTTGTCGGTCGCGCCGAGGATCACGATCAGGAAGAACGCCGTCATCACGATCTCGGCCACCGCTGCGGCGAGCAGCGAGTAACCACCCGGCGAATGCTCGCCGTAACCGTTCGACGCGAAGCCGCCGGCGAGATCGAAGCCCGCCTTGCCGCTCGCGATCAGGTACAGCACGCCCGCAGCCGCAAGTGCACCGGCCACCTGCGCGGCGATGTAGGGCACGAGCTTGCTCGCCTGGAATCGCCCGGCTGCGACGAGTCCGATCGAGACCGCCGGATTGAGATGGCAGCCGGAGATGTGGCCGATCGCGTAGGCCATGGTCAGCACGGTCAAGCCGAACGCGAACGAGACCCCGAGCAGGCCAATGCCGACCTCCGGGAAGGCCGCGGCGAGCACCGCGCTTCCACAGCCGCCGAGCACCAGCCAGAACGTTCCGAAAAACTCCGCCGCGTACGCCTTCATCGATCTTCTCCGTGGTTTGCGAGCACGAACCGGGTGCTCGTCAGCGCACATCGCGCCGCGTGAACCCTCCTGCGCGGCGGATGGTAGCCGCGCGCGCCTGCGCCGGTCGACGGTGACGAGTCGGTCGCGCACGGGGCGTCGCTCTTCGTCCCATGGCGCGCTGCGTCGAGTGTCCGGATCCGCCGCGCTCGCGACAGCTTGGCTCTGCGCGCCAAGCTGCTCGTGCGCGCCGGCGAGTTCGAGCGGCTCGAGCATCGGCGTCGTCACGCGATCTGGCCAGGTGCATGCTCCGCCAACTGCGACTGGGCGCATCGCAAAATCAAGAACGCACCGACGGCGAAGTGTGCGTGACCCGTCTCGTCGGACTTCCAACGCGGCGGGATTTCGAGCGGCCCGTGAGCCGTCTCACGATCGCGACGGAGCGTGAACCACGTTGTCCGCTGAGCGCTCAGGCCGCGTCGACGGACACGCGCCCCCGACACAACTCAGCGGGCTGGCGTCGCGATTGCTGGCGCGGGGAACTCGGTCATGGGCTCGGCGCTCGCGCTTGCACCGAGGGCCTCGGAGAGCATGCGCACGTAGTTGGCCATCGGCGGAAGGCCGAACTCCGCGCGACGCCGCTCGAGCTCGGCGGGCGCCTCCAGCGGGAAGGGCCGCTGCACTCCGGCGGCGTCGGTCGAGAACTGCGTGCCGAAGCGCTGCGGACGGCGCTCGGCCACGAGGACACGATCGGTCAAGTAGGCGAAGTCGCTCGGATCCGCGCGACCTGATCGGGCGAGCGGCTCCATCCGCGCGAGCACCTCGCGCTGAAGATCCGGCCGGGCGTCGGCGTGCTGCGCGAGCAACCACGCCGCGTGAGCCGCCTCCGCGCCGACACTCTCAGCCGTCGGCCAGCCCGGCGCGGCGAGCAGTTGCTCGAGGAAACGCAGCGACTCTTCGTCCGCCTGCCGCACGGCCGCGAGCTCCGCCGCATCCGGCGCCCGCCCCTCCCGCAGGCTCGCCATCACGGCCTCGCGCGCGGCTTGGTCGCGGTCGCGCAGCTCGAGCAGCTGCTCGCGCAGCCCGGGCCTCTCGCCGCGCGCCACACACCCGCACACGCCGGCCGCGAGCGCGATGCACAGCGCGAGACCGAGGGCCGCGCCGATGTTGACTCTTCCTCGCATGCACTCACCCTCCGCCAGCGCCGCACAACGGTCAACACTCGCAGCGCGCGTCCAACATCGGACTTGCACGCGGGCGGAAATCGCTGGGTCGCACTCGTTTCGCACGTGGGTCGACGCAGCTCGACCGGAGCGCCGCCCACGACGCGCGACGGCGAACGAACGCGGTCGTGTGCTCACTCCGCGAGCGACGGATTCCGCGCGCCTCGCTCGGCTCACCTGTCGGCTCGGCAAGGCGCACGCTGCGCTTTGTGGGTAGTTGACGAATCGAAGCCCCGCAGACAACCTCCACCGCGCCGTCGACGACGGCCGCATCCGGCGCAAGTCATCCGCTAGCGGCGCACGTTTCCCTGCCCGGTTCGCGGCTGAAGCGGAACGTCAGCGGCTCTCCTCACACCATCGTCAGGCAAAGAAGAGCGACGGCATGAACGAGCTCGGAACCGTGCGGCGCCAGCTCACGCTGTTCGTGCCCGAGGACGCGGCGGCGACGATCGAGCGGTTGCGCGAGAAGGCGGACCCGCTGCAGTTCGCGCTCATCGCGGCGCACGTGACGCTGTGTCGGGAGGACGAGCTCGCCGAGCCGGAGCTCTCGCTCCTGCGCGAGCGCCTCGCGCGCGCCGCGCCGCTGACGCTCACGTTCGGTCAGGCGCGGCGTTTCGCGGGGCACGGAATCCTGCTCCCCTGCATCGAAGGCGCCGCCGACTTCCAGAGACTTCGCACCCAGGCGCTCGGCGCAATCGACGTTCGCGAGCACGAGGCGCACCTGACGATCGCGCATCCGCGCAATCCGCGCGCCGCGGGCAATCAGGATGCGCTGCTCAACGTGCTCCCCGCGCCGCTCACGCTGGTGTTTCGCGAGGTTGCGCTCATCGAGCAGCGCGCTGCGCGTCCGTGGGTGGTGCAGGAGACACTGCGCCTTGCTCGGCCCGCCGAAACCGGCCGTCCGCGGTCCTGAGCGCGCGAGGAACGTGCGCGTGTTCGGAAAATGCCGGCGAAACGCTCAAGCTCGAGCTCGCCGTCGAAAGCCGACGCTTGCGACAGCGGTGGTCCGCCCGCACTTGCGATCCGCCAGACCACGGCTGGATTGGCGTGAACACGCGCGAACCTGCGTCAACGCGGGCGCCAGGGCGTCTGCGGGTCCTTGCCGGCGAGCGAACGCACAGCCATCCAGAGGTAGGCGAGGACGAGCGGGACGAGGGCGTACAGCGCGAGGATCGTCAGCAGCCACACGAACCCGTAGTTGGCGTCGTTCACGGCCTCGACGGCGTGCTCGCGTCGGGAGCTCGCCATGAGTTCGAACACGGCGTGCTCGAGGTTGAGCGCGGTGAGCAGGCCCAGGATCGCGCACAGGGGCAGCAAGGTGAGCACGAGTGTTCGCGCGGGGCTGCAGCTCCCGCCGCGGAACAGGAACCGACCGAGCAAGCACACGCGCCAGAACGCGACGATTGCGAGGAACCACAGGTTGATCGAAATCGCCGTGCCGATGTCGAACCAGCGCTCAACGGGCAACGCATACAGCCAAGCGAGCGGTGCGGTGAGCGAAACGTTGGCGAGGATCGTGACGTACTTTTGGCGGCTGGTGCGCAACGGCCAGAGCAGCAGCCACAGCAGCGCGCTCAACGCGAACACGTACACGACCGAGCCCAGGCCGGACTTCTGCGCCAGTCCGGCGGTCGGGTGGTCCCAATAGCGCCCCATGCCCGCGACCCACGCGCACACGACTCCGACTCCCGCGTCGCGCGGCCCGAGCGTGCGGTAGTCCGCCGAGCTGAATCGGAAGAAGAGCAGGCGAGCGAGCCTCCGCATGGGAAGCACGCTATCTCGCTCGCAGTGCTCGTGCAGCTTGTGATCGTGCACACGGTGCGGGCGAGGGCCTCGAGTGGCCGCGCTCGAGTTGCAACGCTCCGACCGAGGCACGCGCCGACGGCTGGCGAAGGCGGCGCGGCGTTCGCAGCACTCAGCGCCAGGGCGCGGCCGCTTCGGGCCGTTCCCAGGCTTCGTAGAGCTTCACGAGCACCGAGCGCACGGACTGGGTGAAGCTCGCCTCGGGCAGCGGCTCGCGCAGACAATTCGCGTGCAGTTCGAGCGCCTCGCGCTCGCACTCCTCGAAACGTTCTAGCGAGAGCAGGCCGTACACGATCGCCGCCCGCGAGTAGCGCGCCTCGATCGACTGCGGGCCGTGCGCGCTCTCGCGGATCGCGAGGGCCTCGCGCGCAGCCTGGACCGACTCTTCGAAGCGCGACAGCCCGCGCAACGCCATCGCGCGCTGGTGCAGCGTGTAGCCGATCGTTGAACTCGCGCCTTGCTGCGCGCGCGCGAGCTGGAGCGACTCGTCGTAGCGCCCGAGCGCGCTTTCGTGCTTGCGCTCGGCGAGGTCGAGGTCGCCAAGCCGCTGGAGCGCCGGGGCGGCGACCGGATTCATCTCGAGCGCGCGCCCGCTGTCGCGGCCGAGCGCGCGTTCGAATTGCTCGCGCGCGCCGGCGGCGTCGCCCTTGGCGCGCAACAACATGCCGAGGTTGAAGGTGGTCTTGCCGACGTCGGGGTGCGTTTCGCCGAGCGCGCGCCGCCGCAGCTCGAGCACTTCGCGTGTGATGCGCTCCGACTCCTCGAGCCGGCCCTGTGTGAACATCATCCCGCCGAGGTTCTCGAGCGCGATGATCGCCGAAGGGTGCTCGGCGCCGAACACCTCGACGTAGCGCTCGTGCGTTTCGCGGAAGGCGCGCTCCGACTCGTCGTAGCGCTTGAGCGACTTGTAGGCCACTGCGAGACGGTTCATCGAACGCAGCGTCGAGGGATGCGACTCGCCGAGCACGCGCTTCTCGATCGCGAGGTTGCGCTCGGTCAGTTCCAGCGCCTCCTCGACGCGGCCCTGGTCGAGCCACACGCCGGCGAGATTGCCGCGCGCGAGCAACAGGTCGCGGTGGTCGTCGGGCCGGATGGCCTCGAAGATGCGCACGGACTGCGCGAAGTGCTCTTGCGCCTCCGCGAGCCGTCCGAGCGAATACGCGCCGATGCCGACGTTGCCGTGCGCGCGCGCGGTGAGCGGGTGGTCGGGACCGTAGACCTCGAGACATGCTTCGAGCGCTTCTCCCGAGGTGCGGATCCCGTCTTCGGTGCGACCCGCTTCGAGCAAGACCACGGACAGATTGCTCAAGCTCGCGATCGCGTCGGGGTGCCTCGCGCCGATCAGCGCGCTCTGCCGCGGAACGTTCGATTCCAGGCGTGCGAGCGCTTTTTCGTACATCCCGCGGTCGGACTCGTGCCGGGCGAGGTTGGAGATCGCCACGAAGGTCTGCGGGTGGTTCGGGCCGAGCTGCGCTTCGCTGATCGCCACGGCGCGCTCGAGTTGCTGCGTGGCGTCGTCGATGCGCCCGACGTCGACCAGCGCCAACGCTAGGTCGTTGTGCGCGGCCGAGATGCCCTTGGGATCGAGCGTCGGGGCCGACTCCAGCCGCGCGATCACCTCTTCGTACAGGTCGATCGCCTCCTGCATGCGGCCGACTCCGCGGCGCGCCCACGCGGCGCGCAGCATGGTCTCGCAGCGCTCGGTCTCGCTGGCCAGCGTGTCGCTCTCGCGCAGCGCCATCGCGCGCTCCACGTGCTCGAGCGCCGCATCGAAGTCGCCCAGCTTCGCGTAGCTCGTGCCGATCGTCGTGCGCAGCGCGGCTTCGACGCTGGGCTCGTCCTTGAATCGACCCTCGAGATTCTTGGCGGCCTTGTCGAGCACCTGCCGGACCGTCACCTCGGCCCCTTCCTGCTCGGGCGCAATCGCCGCCAGCAGATCGTCGTTGAGGAAGCTGTTCACTTCCTCGGCGACGCGCGCTTGCCGCGTCGCTTCCTTCGCGTTCGCCTCCGCCGCGACGCGGCGCTCCTCGGCCAGCACGGCGTTGCTGCGCGCGCGCGCGCCCATCCACAAACTGGCGCTCAAGCCGCCCACCAGCGCAAGCATTGCCGCCGCCGCCGCGACCGACAGCGCGCGATTGCGCCGGATCCACTTGCGCGCCTCGGCCCACGCGCCGGCTTCGTAGGCGGCGACGACGCGCCCTTCGCTCCACGCGCGCAGGTCTTCGGCCAAGAGCAACATCGACGCGTAGTGCCCGTCCTTCTCGCGCGCCATCGCCTTGTCGCAGATGGCGACCAACTCGGGCGAGGCCTGCGGGGCGCACACCGCCAGCGGCGTCGGGGGGCGGCTGAGGATGTTCGTGAGCACCACCACCGCCGAGGTCGACAACGTCGGCTCGTCGTAGGGCGCGCGGCCGGCGAGCAGGCGATAGAGCATCGCGCCCACGGCGTACACGTCGCTGCGTTCGTCGATCGCGGCGAGCTCGCCGCGCGCTTGCTCAGGCGGCATGTACGAGGGCGTGCCGAGCACGTCGCCGTCCATCGTGAGCAACGTCGAGCTGTCCTTGCTCTTCGGTCCGGTTGCTCGCTCCGTCGCAACAGGCGCATCGCTGCGCACGCGCACGTCGTGGCGATCCGCAGCATGCAGCACACGCGCCAAGCCCCAGTCCATGACGTACACCTCGCCGAACTGTCCGACCATCACGTTGGCCGGCTTGAGGTCGCGGTGCACGACTCCCTTGGAGTGCGCGTAGGCCATCGCCTCGCACACTTTCAGCAGCACGCCGACCGCGCGCGCGAGGCTCCAACCGTCCTCGCCGCGGTCGACCTTGGCGAAGATCTCCGACAGATCTCGGCCGTGAACCAAGCGCATGGTGAAGAACGCCTGGCCCTGCGCGTCGATGCCGAGCTCGTGCACGGGCACGATCCCGGGGTGGTCGAGCTGGCCGGTGACCTGCGCTTCTTCGAGAAAACGTGTCAGCCGCGCCGTGCTGGCCCCGCGCGGAGTCGAAGCCTGCGCGCTGCCTTCGCCGCCGGACTCCGCGAGCACCACCTTCATGGCCAACTTGCGGCGCAGGTCCTCGTCGAACACCTCGAAGATCGCCCCCATGCCGCCGCGCGCGATCTCGCCTTCGATGCGATAGCGCGTCGACTGCGGACTGCGCGCCGCGAGCCGCTCGTAGACCTCGGCCGTCGGACTCGAGGTGTGCCGGCGCGGCGAATGCAGCGTCGCAGCGAGGTCGACGCGCGGGTCGACTTCGGGCCCGAAGCGCGCCTGGAGTCGTTGTGCGAGCGTCGCGTTGGCGTCTTGAGCGCCGGACTTCGGCCGTTGGTCGTCGGACTGCATGTCGAGCAGCATAGTGCGCGCGCAAAACGCAGCGGCCGGGGATCCCTTTCGCAACGACGCCAAGGTGTCCTTGCGATTCGCGGCGGCGCGCTGAACCATGGTCGTCCGCTTGGCCGTCCTACCCTCGACGTTCACCTCCACGCTCGAACCGCCGCGAGATCCTGCGTCGACCGACGTGGCCGTGCGGACCACGCCGTGAGTGCGCTCCCGGATGAGATGGCGACCGCTCGCCTTCGGCTGCGCCGCTGGCGCGAGAGCGATGCGGAGGAACTGCGCCGAGTGCTCGACGACAATGACGCGCACCTGCGGCCGTGGATCCCGTTCATGAAGGACGAGCCGCGTTCGCTGGAGGCGACGCGGGAACGCATCGCCACGTTCGTGCAGAGCTTCGATTGCGGCGAACACCATCGCTACGCCATACGGGAGCGCACGAGCGGAGTCTTGCTGGGCGAGACGATGCTGCTCGACCGCGGCGGCCCGGGCACGCGCGAGATCGGCTACTGGCTCGACCGTGCGCACTGCGGCCTGGGCTTCGCCAGCGAGGCGACGGCTGAGCTGCCTGAGCTGGCGTTCGCGTGCCTCGGCGTCGAACGAGTGATCCTGCGCTGCGACGAACGGAACACGGCGAGCCTCTCGGTCGCGCGGCGCTTGCACGCGCTGCCAATCGGCTTCGAGGACCTGATCGAGAACGGGCAGCCGGTGCGGCTGGTCGTGCTGGAGCGAAGGCGACCGCTGGCCGTTGGGCCCGCGCGCTGAACCGGCCGAATCCCGAACGCACAGGCTCACATCCCTGCGTTCGTCCGGAGTCGCCTCTCCTCGGCCGCGCGTCCTCGCATCGCACCTGTCGACAGCAGCGCCTGGAACAGTTGCTGGAGGACACCGACGACGACGGCCGCACGCGCATCGAACGTGCGTGAGGTGCACGTTGCGACAACCGTGGTTGGCTGTTCGCTACACCTGGGGCGCTGGCGCGTAGGTCACATCGAAACCGACGGCCGTACCTAGTGCGCCGCGGGCCATCGCCCTGTTGCGCCGCGGGCCATCCGGGCCGAGCGGCGCATTCGGGTTTCCGCGGTCGATGCACGGCGATCCACGCCGCAGTGAGATGTCGCCGCCGGCGACGCCGTTGGTCTTCAGCATCGGATCGCCGCGAATCGTGAGCACCTCGATTGCGGCCAGCCGACCGAACGTCGGGAAATCGATCACCGAGCCGTGATCGGAAGCCTCGAACGCGCTCACCAGAGGACCAGCGCTGGAGCGCCAGCACGGCCCTTGCTGCCCATACTCACCGTCTCGTGATTCGTGCCCGGCGTACTGGAGAGGGTGTGTGCCGGACTGAGTGCGAGCTGGGACACAGCGAAGGCGATGCTGCGACAGGGCGTCGCCAGTGCTCCGTCGCCGAGCCTTCCCGACGACGCGTCAACACAAGACGTTGTCTGCTCCACCACCGCGCCTGCGAGCGTCAGCGAAGCGGCGAAGCGCAAGCTTCGACGGACACACCTTTGGGGGTAAGCAGTGAGAGATGAAGGTTGATGCGACTTCTCGGTCTGCGCTCGAGTGCGAGTTCAAAAGGGCGGTCTCCTGTGGCCCAAGCGATGCCGCGGCTGCGCAATTCGGTCGAAGAAAGTTGTGAATTTCTCGCGCGGCGACCGTGTTCAACGCCGAGTCCCGCACCTGGGACGCCCGCCGAAACGCGCTGACAAAGGGAGCAGCTCCACGGTCGATGCGAATCCACGGACATCGTCGTGTGTGCGAAAGCGGTCGATGCTTCGTCGGCAAATGCACGGCACGAAAGTGCGGGCCTCGATGAGTGGCGTGATGCGCGCTCGGCGAGTGAGGCGCGCATCGAGCGAGCACTCGCGATCCGTAGTAGAGTCGGTCTGGGCAGACGACGAACGACAGCGCGACGCTCGCGCTAGGAACGAATTCGATGATCGCACTTCGACTCGCACTCGCGGCCGTGCTCGCCGCGAGCGCCTCGGCCACTTCCACTTACGTAGTCGACGACACGCCCGGGCCGGGCGTCGACTTCAATTCCATCAGCGCGGCGATCGCCTTCGCGACTCCCGGCGACGTGTTGGTGGTTCGCCCGGGGAACTACCTGGCGTTCATGCTCGACAAGGAGCTGACGATCGTCGGCGCGAGCGGCGTGTCCATCGGGCCGGGCTCGCGCATCCTCAACGTCACGGCGCCCGACGGAGTGCGTCTCGCCG
The DNA here is from genome assembly GCA_016795325.1 of Planctomycetota bacterium. Taxonomy (GTDB): domain Bacteria; phylum Planctomycetota; class UBA1135; order UBA1135; genus WYBT01. The sequence goes on along the minus strand of JAEUHY010000013.1, from coordinate 43,375 downwards.
GGCTGCGATTCTGGAACCTGGAGATCGCCGGCTGCGCTGGGCCAGTGCTGTGCGATCAGCTCAACATCGACGGATTCTCGGGCGACCCTTCGCTGATGGTCAGCTCGTCCAGCGACGTGCGCTTCCAACGTTCCACGATTCGCGGCGGCAACGGGACGCTGGGCGGCGATGGACGCAGAGGCGCAATCGTCGACGCTTCGCGGGTCGAGTTCACCAGCTGCACGCTGCGCGGCGGCAACGGCGCCGACCACGGCCCTTCCACCGACGGCGGCTACGGCGCAAGCGCGCTCGTGTGCCGGAACGGTGCACGGGTGCACATGGCGAACACGAGTGCGTTCGGCGGCGACGGCGGTGACGCGTGCGCCGCGCTCTGCGTCGGCATCGACGGCAACGGCGGCGACGCAGTCGTGCTCCAGAGTGCATCCACACTCGTGATCGCCGGCGCGCCGGGGATCGAGCTGCGCGGTGGCTTGGCCGGCCAAGCGTGGGGCGGCGCGAGCGACGGTTGGGGCCTGCGCGCGTCCAACTCGTTCGTGCGTTGGTCTGGTGTGAGCATCAAGCGCGGGGACGGCTTCTCACCGGGATTGACCGTCTCATCCACGCCGGTGCAAGTTCCCGCGCAGCCCGATCCGACGCTCGAGTTGATCGGCACGACGAGCGTCGGGCAGAGCTGGCAGTTCGTGCTGCACGGCGCTCCGGGACGCAACGCGCGCCTTCAGCAGGGCAACCGGGCGCGCGTGCTCGCCGACGCGCTGAGTGTGATCGAGCAGCTCAACAACCGCATTCGCCTGCACCCGCTGGGCGCGATCAGCGGCGCCGGGACGGCCAGCATGTCGGCGTCCGTGGGCAGTACGACAGCGCCGGGCTGGACGCGCATCTACCAAGGGATGCAGATCGATCCGCTCACGGGCGGCATCGACGAACGCACCAACTCCGTGTTCGTGATCGTGCGCTGAGCGCCACTCGGCCACAGCGCGCGACCGGCGCCGCAGAACGGGCCAGCGCACTCGTTCTGCGGCGCTCTCACTTCGCGCCGGATCCTCGAGAGCGGTGTGAGCGCCGCTTCAGTTCTGCATCCCTGGCGCCTGTCGGCAGCGCATCGATCTCCGGCATCACCACCTACGACGCGACCAACGCGATCCGCGACATGAACGCTCGAGCGTTCGTGTGTTTGTGCCGCGGACGAAATCGAGCACTGCGGTCCACCTGGCGAGTTCGACCACAACGGGGCGCGACGCACCGGCGCCGACGGGCCTCGGCTACGCGTTCAAGCGCGAGCACCAAGCCCGCTACGAATCGCCCCACGGGATGAACAACACGTGTCCGCCGACGCGCTCGCCGTCGCGCTTGTAGCGCAAGAAGCGCCACAGGAACGAGACTTCGCTCGAGTCGGAACTGCTGTCCCAGGTAATGAACGGAAAGATGTCGCGGCGCGTCGTGTCGCCCTGCGTGACGCGGCGATAGCCGTAGTAGAGGAAGCTGAATTTCGACGCCTGCTCGTCGCGGCGCGAGTGGATCAACCCCAGCGGACCGCTCCACTCCATGGCGTTGGGGCTGCGCTCGTAATCGAACACGAGCGGCACGTTCACAGCGCGGCGCGACACTTCGTAGCTGGACTCGGCGATGAGTGCCGCGAGGGCTTCGCGCAACTGGGGCAGTTCGGCGCCGGCGGGCGCATGGCCGTGGCGCGTGAGGATCTCGCGCGCGGCCGCCTCGGGGCGCTCGTAGCCCGGCACGGAGTCGTAGCGCGTCGCGAAACGCTCGAGTACGGCCGCCTCGTCGCGCGCGAGCACGCCGTCGCGCCACACGACGAAGCGCTCGAGCTCGTTGGTGAACAGCCCCAGGCCCAGCGACAACTCACGGCGCTCGGTGCGGCTGGAGGAGGACGGACGGTCGGCGTTCGGAACGACCAGCCCGCGGCTGCGCTCCGTAGCGCGGTACGCGAGCGTGAGCACGCGCGTTGCGTGTTTTTCGAGCGAGGGCGCACTCTCATGCTCCTGCCAGAACACCAGCGGCGTGAGCACGTGACGCTGCTTGGACTCAGGTCGCTCGCGCGAACCCACCAACGTGAAGTCGTCGAGCCACTCGTCGGAGGTCTCGAACTCCGAGCTGGCGGCGAAGGGCCAGGCGCGCCAATTCCGCTGTTCGCCGCGCGTGGCGTACGAGCCCAGCCCCAGCAGGAAATTGCGCTGACTGCGGCCGGGCGCGCTCGAGCTCGAAAAGAACGGGAAGAGCCAGCGCTCGCGCGACTCGCCCATCTCGCGCGCGCCGTACAACGTCGTGTCGTACAGCCACCACGGCGGCCGCCAACCGACGCTGGAGGAGTAGAACGGCCACACGCGCTGCGCCGATTCGTTCGCCGCGCTGCGGAAGTGGCCCAAGCCGAAGGCGTACCAACCTTCGCTGCCCGACGGGCTCGACGTCGACGAGAAGAAGGGCACGGAGCGCGTCGTGCGTTCCTCGCCGTCGCGCGAGCTCTCGAACAGCGGCCAGAGCACAGCCGTGGTCTCGCGTCGCTCGTCCGCGCTCTCACTGTGGTGGTACAGCGGCCCGAGCACGTTGAGGTAGCGCGTCGCGCCGCTCTGGCTCCAGCCGCGCCCGCCCAGCGGCGTGAGCAACGAACGCTCGTCGCCATCCTTCTCGTAGTAGAAGAAGGGCAGCAGCATCTTCGTCGCCGAGTCGCCGCTGCGGCTCGACCACCACAGCGGATAGAGATTCAGCGAGCCGCCGTCGTCGCGCACGCTGCGGTTGCCGAGCAACGTGAAGACCTGCGTCTCGTCGCCGCGTTTGCGTTCGTAGTAGAAGGGCAGGAGGACTTCGTCCTCGCGGCCTTTGCGCTCATCGTCGTAGTACAGCGGCGCGGCCCAACGCACACGGCGCTCGGGGCGCTGGTCGGCGCCGACGAGGCCGGCGAGGACGAGGCGCGTGCGACGCTGTGGAGTCATCCGCTGCATGTAGAACGGCAGCAGGCCGAAGTGGCTCGCGTCCGCGTTGGTCCACACCAACGGGAACACGCCCCAGCCATCGGCGTCCGAGCCTTCGCTGCGCCACCACACGGGCCCGACGTGACGAGTCGCGCCGACGCCGAACAACGGGAACACACCCCAGTTGCTGCCGTCGCTCTCCCACCACGCGGGCCCGACGTGGTTGAAGTCGCCGAGCAACGCGAGCGGAAACACGCCGCCCCAGCGTGTGCGTCCGGAGTCGCGGCGCCAGTACACCGGACCGACGAAGCTGAACTGGCCGAGGTGGAACAGCGGGAACAGTCCGACGACGTTCTTCGACCAGTACGCCGGCAGCGCCCAGCCGACGCCGCTCTGCCCGTCGTGGTGCGACCACGGGTACAGGACCTCCCAGTCCGAGCCGTCCGTTGCGACGAGCGGCCGCAAAGCGAAGCCGCTGCTGTCGACGTCGAACAGAGGCCACGCGATCGAGGCGCCGTCGCCATCCGTGCGCAGCAGCGGCCACAGGTTGATGCGCTCCGACGACGCGTCGCCGGTCAGCGGCGAGTGGCGCGCCAGTCGTTCACTCGACACACACGACCCAACCAGCGTGGCCACGCACGACACAGCGACGAGGCGAGCGAACACGTTCATCTCGGGTCGAGATTCTAGCGGCGCGCCGCGAGCCGGCTGGGGACGCAGCTCGACGAACGTGCACGTTTCATCGACGGCGGAGGCGAGCTGGCGACGAGAGACGCCGTCCCGGCGATCGGCGGCTGTCACTGGTGCAGATTTCGCGTTCGCAGACAACCACTCTCCCGCAGACTCTCGCTCATGCGCCTATCGTTTCTCAGATCGCTGGCTGCTCTTCTGATCACGGGAGCTGCGTGTGTTGCTCCTACGCCTCCGCTTCCGGCTGGAGTCACGGTAGATCCCCGCGCAGGCGTCGATGTGGGCACTGGCTACCCGCTGCGCGTTGTGCACTCGCCAAGTGGCGTCGCCTTTCGTTTGGCGCCGGCCAGCGCGAGCGCTCCGCCGTTCTACCTCGCGGAGACGGAGCTGACCGTCGCTGCATGGCGGCGTTTCGTAGCCGCGAGCGGCTATCGCACGGATGCGGAACGCGGCGTGAGGGAAGATCGATTCACGGTGGGAGCGTTCTCCGCGGTTCCGTCGGGCGGGCGCGAGTGGAGCGAACGCGCGCGTTGGGATCACATCTTTCCGCTGCTCGGCGCCGAAGTGCTGCGCGACGACTTGCCCGTGCTCTACGTGTCCGCAGCTGATGCGCAAGCGTACGTCGCGCACTTCGCGCTGCGACTGCCGACTTCTGACGAGTGGGAACGGGCCGCGCGTGCCGGCGCCACGACGCGCTTCCCGTGGGGTGATGATCCGAACGACGCGTGTCGCAGTGCGAACCTGCAGGATCAGGCGGGAAGGCGGCGCTTCCCCGACTTCAACGTGCCTCTGGACTGCGACGATGGTTTCGCGCTGGCGGCGCCGGTCGCGAGCCTGCAATCGAATGCGCTCGGCTTCTTCGATTTGATCGGCAACGTCGAGGAGTGGTGCGCCGCCTCGCACGGCAGCGACGCCGAGTTCGAGCTCGTGGGCGGATCGTGGGTCGCCGACGCCGACGGCGCGGCCCTCTCGCATCGCGCGAGCCTCGATCGACACGCTCGGCGCGACTTCATCGGGTTCCGGCCTGCGTTGTCGATCGTCGAGCGCTGAGCTGCGTCGAACGACAAGGCGCGCCGCCGCCTGACTGCGACCTACGGAACGCCGTCGGGGCCGACGGATTCGCAGCTGGTGCGCCGCACACGGACAACGACTGTCACGGGCCGTAAAGCAGTGGGCCGACCAGCGACAGCCCCGCGCCGTGGCGCGTGCAGTTTCCGCGCGAGAGAGCAGCTCCGGTCGCCTGTGCTGCCCCGCACTGCACGCCGGGCGAACCTCGGGACCAATTCGCGATATTCGCGACTTGAGTCGTCACGGCGAACGCCTGACCACGCTCTATCGGTGCGCGAGGCGTCGCCCTCGCCCCCCACTCTCCCAACGACAGCGATTTTCCCATGCAGCTCTTCAGCACCGACGTCTCGCGCGCCGCCACGGCGCGACTCGCACGCAACCTGCTCTGCCTGACCGGCCTCGTCCCCGCCGCGCACGCTCAGTCCTTCCAAGGGATCGGAGACCTCGCCGGCGGCTTGTTCGAGAGCGCGAGCTACGGCGTCAGCGCCGACGGAAGCACGGTCGTGGGGTACAGCCAGAGCGCCGCGGGCACGGAGGCCGTGCGCTGGCGCGAGACCGGCTTGATCGGCCTCGGCGATCTAGTGGGCGGTCCGGTGGAGAGCTCCGCGGTCGGCGCGAACTACGACGGCTCGATCCTCGTCGGCGGCGGCCGCGACGCGACGGTGCAGCGAGCTGTGCGTTGGGATGGCGCCGTTCTTTCGCTCCTTCCTCAGGCGGGTGGCCACGCGGGCTACGCCAGTTGCCTCGGCATATCCTCCAACGGCCGGACGCTGACTGGATTCAACTCCAACGGCACGAGTTCGAGCTACACCAGCATCGTCGCCGTGCGCATCGACGATGGCGTGCTGACCCCGCTGCCGTACGCGTCGACCAACGACAGCGCGTGCTACGGCCAACCGAGCGAGGACGGGCGCGTGGTGTCCGGACGCGTTCGCCTGGGGGGCTCGGGGTATCAGGCGTGCTACTGGACAGAGGCTGTGCGGACCATGCTGCCGCAGCTTCCCGGCGGACCCAGCTTCAGCTTCTGCTACGCGATCTCGGGCGACGGGTCGGTTCAGGTCGGAGGCAGTTGCTCGCTAGCCTCGCCGACGTTCGGGCTCGGGGAATCCTGCCGCTGGAAGAACGGCGTCGCGCAGTCGCTCGGTGCTCTGCCGGGCGCAGCCAAACAAGGTGTGGCGCGCAGCTGCAACCGCGACGGTTCGATCGTGGTCGGCGAGGCGATGTCGACGGCTGGCCTGCGCGCGTACATCTGGGACGCAACGAACGGCATGCGCGAGCTCGGCGCCGTGCTGGCGTCGGACTACGGCCTGAACCTGGCGGGATGGACGCTCACCAGCGCGAACGCGATCACTCCCGACGGCCGCGTCGTGGTCGGCGTCGGCATCAATCCCTCCGGCCACAAGGAGGGTTGGATCGCGCGCCTGGGCTGCGGCGGTTTCGCGAGCTACTGCACCGCTGGCACGACGACCAACGGCTGCACGGCGACGCTTTGGGCCGCCGGAACGCCGAGCGCGAGCGGCACGGGCTCGTTCACGCTCAGCGCGACCAGTGTCGAAGGCCAGAAGCAGGGACTGTTCTTCTACAGCGACGGTGGAGCGCAGGCGGCGCCGTGGGGTGCGAGCACGAGCTTGTTGTGCGTCAAGACCCCGATGCAGCGCATGGAGCCGCAAAACTCCGGCGGGACCTCCGGTGCGTGCAGCGGATCGCTCGCATCCGATTGGAACGCTTTCATCAGCGCCAACCCCGGCACGCTCGGCGCACCGTTCACGGCTGGCGATCGATTCTGGGCCCAGGCGTGGTTCCGCGACCCGCTCAGTGCGAAGGCAACCAGCTTGTCGAACGCCTTGAGCTTCGTCGTCTGCCCCTAGCAGCCCGTTGAAAAGTCATTCGGCACGGAACCCGCGCGGATTGCGCCGGCTCGTCGTCGCGAGGATCCCCTGCGCAACGACACCGAGGCGTCGTGCTTTGCGCCCCGCCAATTGGTCCCGCTCCTAGATCCGACGCAACCGGACTTGTTTCCGCGCTCGAAGCACGTCTTCAACGGACTGCGAGTGTCCTGCTTCCGAAGTCCGTCGAAGATGTCGCTGGAATCGGCGTTCCTGGCAAGGCGCGAGGCGACACACGATTGACGCAGCGCGCGGCTGACCGCAGGCCGTTGGGCGCGCGCACTGGGATCGCTCCTTCGTCTTGTTCGGAGCACGGGGAACCGGCGCAATAGCATGGCTGCGCGAGCGCCCGCCCAGACCCTTGGCGTTCAAACACGCAGCGACTGCGCACCACTGCGGCCCCACTTGCGGCGCACTCGACTTCGCGGCGGAACCGGCCGCTCGAGGCGTGCGTCCGAAGCTCCATGGAGAACCATCCGTGAAATCCACCTTCGCCCAAATCCTCGAACGCCATATTCGCCGCGCTGGCCTGTCGGTGACGCGCGTCGCGAGCCAGGCCCAGCTTCCCAAGCAGACGCTGTTCAACTGGTGCGACGGACGCATGCCGCGCTGGCACGCTGGCCTGCCCACCGAACTGGCGCGGCTCGCTCGCGCGCTCGGCCTGAGCACGGAGGAGAGCGAGGAGCTCCTGCAGGCCGCAGGGTGTGTGTGCGCGGTGGACACGCCGCGCTTCGAGGATGGCGAGTCGGACGTCTGGAAGTTGCCGCGCGGTTGGATCCGCGCGGGCAGTGAACCGGCGGCGTACGACATGGGCGTCGATCCCCAGGTGCGCTGCGAGCAGGCTGTCGCCGCGACGCTGCGCTCGCGAAGCCCTTCCACAGGAGGTTTCGGGACCTTGATGCAGATGTGCTCGCCGGCCGATTACCGCGACAAGCGTGTGCGCTTCTCTGCGCAAACGCGGACCGAGGACGTCGCGGACTGGGCCGGGCTGTGGATGCGCATCGACGGCGAGCGCGGAGAGGCGCCGCTCGGCTTCGACAACATGCAGTCTCGGCCGCTGGTCGGGACCACCGACTGGGCGCGCCACGCGGTCGTGCTCGACGTGCCGCGCGAGAGCACGGCGCTGGCGTTCGGCGTTTTGCTGTGCAGCTCGGGACGCGTTTGGATCGCCGACGTTCAGCTCGAGGTCGTCACGCCCGACGTTCCCGTCACCGAACCGGGCCCCTGCGCAACGTTGCCGAAGGGGCCGACCAACTTGGACTTCGCGGAGTAGTCGCGACTCGCACGCGCAGCTCTGCGGGACGCAGTCGGAGGGCGAGCCTTCGCCCTCCGACTCGTTTCTCGGCCGCCGTGCCGGTCGCCGCTGCCGACAGCCTGCGCAGCCGCGTGGTTCGTCTGCGTCGCAACGAACTGCGGCTCGTGATCACGTCGCAGTCGACGATGGCAGCCCGCGGCGAAGGTCCTGCGCTCCGCACTCCTACGCGCCGCTGGCAACCCTTCAGGGTGCGATGTGAAACGCGACGGCGGCCGTGAGCCCGACACCGAAAGCAGCCAGCGGGTCTCGTTGCCAGTACTGCGCGAACACCTCGGCGCCGGCGACGAGCTCCGAGTCGACGCCGGATTGGATGCGAGCGCGGAAATCGAAGGAGTAGGCCCCAGAGCAGTCCGTCGCGCCCGAATTGCCGCCGGACAGCTGCAGCGGCGTGCGGCGTCGAGGTGCGCCGACGCACAACACGCCGCCTTGGAAGGGCAGGTTGTCCGCAGCCAGCGCGTACAGGAGCACGCCTGACTTCTGGTTGATCACCTGCGTTGCGCCGATGGTGAACGGCGCCGCGCTGCTCGCGCTCGGGCTTCCGCTGAACAGGATCTGCGGCGTGCAGCCTTCGCTGTTGACCTTCGCCGTGCAGTAGGTCTGGGGCGGCTGCGCGAAGAACGCGCCTTGTCCGAAGCTCACGCCGGCTGCGACGCACCAAACACAGATCGCGTTGTAGCCGTCGAGCGTCGCGCCCGGCGGGAGATCGAGCGTCAACGTCTCGTCGTCGAACACCGTTCCCAGGAGCTGGGGTCCGATCTGGAGCCCGTTCGCGAACGCGTTCGAGTTGTTCTGCGCGCCCAGATAGAAGTACACCGAGATGCCGCCACCGTCGTAGTCGAAGTTTTCGACCAGCAGCGTGTCTTGGTCGAGGATCGTGACGAACCCGTCGACGTCGTGGGCGATCGTCGAGAGGTTGGCGCGGAATCCGGCCCGCGGGTAGGGCGAGCCTTGCGAGAGAGCGGGCGCGGCGAGGCACGCAGCAGCGAGAGCGCCGATGGAGAGTTGACGGATCATGGGGCTTGGCCGCGATCTGGAAGAGCGCTGGAGAGAACGGGCGACGCGACATCGACGGCGATGAGCGCGGACGGAAGCGCGTACGGGCGGCGCGACGTTGCGTGACACGCTCTCGCGCAACTTCTTCGGCCCGTCCACGAAGACGGGCAGCGACTCGCGAAGACGGTCCTGCCCGGTGCTCGCCCGGACGCTCCGGCTGCGGCCGAAACGCGGCCCGCACGACTCGCCAAGCCGCTCGCGGACGCGACGCGCGGACTCAGCACGCGCGTCGATGGATCGACCTCCCGCGACGAGCCCCCGGCGCGTTTCGTCCGCTTGGACTTCGTGTCCCCGTAGCGCCGCCCGGGTCACGTCATCGCGCAAGACGCCTCACGGCAACGCTTCGAGCGCGCGCACACACCACGCGGTCATCGCCACGCTCTGACCCTCGACGTGCCAGGCGTCGATCGGCCGCCAAGAAGCGCGCCCCTGCTCGTCGCGAACCACGCCCGCGAGCAGCGCGTCCGCGAGCGCTGCGTTCCAACGCTCCGCAAGCGCGCCGCCGAGCGGCTGAACGGCGCGTGTGCCGAAGGCCCACGCGTACACATCCACAGAGCCCTTGTCCGTGTCCCACACCGGCGGTTTGTTCGCCACGAGAACGGCGCTCGCCAACGGATCGCTCCAGACGCTCTCACCGCTCGCACCCGCCGCGGTAGCGCGCTTCGCGAACTGCTCCGTAATGTCCGGCCACGCTTGTCGCGCGACGAGCGCGGTCGCCGTCTCGAACTCGACGAGCGCGCTCGGGAACGCCCCGGCTTTCTTGTAGAGACGCGAACCGCCGACGCCGCGCTCGACGTAGCCCGTGCGACCGGTGCTCGGATCGGTCATGTAGACCACGTAGTCGAGCGCCTCCCGGACCGCGTTGAGGTCGACCGACAAGCCTGCGTCGCGCGCTTCGGCGAGCGCGAGCAGCATCCAGCTCGTCACGACGGTGTCGTTGTCGCCGTCGGGCTGCACGCCGTAGCGCCAGCCCATGTACGGATTGCGCGCCGCCAATGCGAAGTCGACGCCGCGCTGGGCCGCGACGCGCCACGCAGCGCCGGCGCTCGGATCGATGCGCTGGTTGAGACGCAGGAACGCCGTGAGTGCGTACGCGTGCGACGGGATCGCGTAGCTGTTTGCCTCGATGCTCGCGAATGAGCCGCTCCTGCCCTGCTGTTTGGCGAGGTACGCCAGACCGCGACGGAGCGCCTCGCGACGCTTCGCAACGTCCAGTGAGTCAGGTGCGTCCGCAAGCGCGAGCAGCACCACGCCGGTCACACCGACGTCGTCGAGTTCACCCGCGCCGCTGAAGTCCTGCCGCGGATCACGGCCGTCGGCGTTCGCGGGCCACGCGCCGTCTTCGCGCTGTGCAGCGACGAGGTAGTCGAGCGCACCGCCCAACACGTCTTGCACTGCGATGGCGCGCCGCGCCTGTGGGTTCGCCGTTCGAGTCGGGCCGCCCTGCGCGGCGCTCGCGACGCCGATCGAGAGGCACAGACCGACGACGAAGAACGCAGCGAGGAACGACGAGCCGGCGACGGCGGGGCGATCGGGATGCAGCAGCTTCATGATGCGGACTCTCTCCAAGGAACGGGGATGCACAAGGTGGAGCGCGGCCGCAGGACGGTGGTCGCGCGGCTGCGACTGTTCGACGACGGACAGCAGGGCTCGTGCGGCGAGCACGCCGGAAAGGGCGAGCGGCGCGGCGTCGCGCGGCGTCCGCCGAATGGCGTGGCCAACACGAGCGATGTGGGCGAGCGCGGCCTCGTCGCAGGCGAGTTCGCGCTCGCGGCGCACGTGGCGAGCTGCGAGCCAAGCGCTCGGATGCAACGGCCAGACGATGCGCACCAGCTGCACGAGCGCTTCGACGAACACGTCGCGCCGGCGCACGTGGGCGAGTTCGTGGAGCAACACCCAGTCGAGCTCAGCGGCGGACAGGTGCGAGAGTGTCGCGTGCGGCACGACGATGCGCGGCGCGAAGACCCCGAGGGTGGCGGGTGAACCGCCGCCATCGGCGACGAGCAACCGGACGCGCCTGACACCCGCGCGACGAGCGAGTGCGGCGAAGCGCTGGGCGAGTGTCGCGTCGCTGACAGGCCGCGCACGGCGCACGAGGCGCAGGACGGCGCGTTGCGCGAGCAAGAAGCGGAAGAACAGCGCGGCGGATGTGAACCACCACACGAGCGCGAACCATGTCGCCGGCGCGAGGCGCGCCGCGTTGGCGCTCGCGGCGCTCGGGTTTTCCGTGGGCACAGCAATCACTTTCGAAGTGCTCGCAGCGTCGCGCGCCACGGCCGCGCGCATCGGCGGCGTGGCTTCGGACTCGTTCGCCCCGCGCGAGTCGTTGGAGACTGGCGCGATCGGCTCGGGACGCGCGACGAGCGCCGCAGGCGCGGGCGGCACACGCAACGTCGGCCACGCGGCCGGCCAAGCGAACGCGAGCGGCGGCACGGCGAGCGGCACGAGCGGCGCAAGCCACCACCAACTGCGCACGTGAGCGTTCGCGAGGCGCTCCGCCACGGGTCGCAACACGAGCCACAGCGCGAGCACCGCGAGCGAAACCAAGCCCGCGCGCCAGGCCCAGGTGAACCACGCCGCCGCGGCCCAGTCGAGCGCGGCCCACTCGATCGCGGCCCAGTCCAGCGCGGTTCCGTCGAGCACGTTCATTTGGCCCTCCGCCGTTCTTCGGCTTCGACGAGCTGGCGCAACTCGGCGAGTTCGGCGCTCGAGAGTTCGCTCTGCTTGACGAGGTGCGCAAGCAGAGGACCGACCGAGTCCTCGCGCGCGCGGCCCAACAACTCGTCCGCAGCCTGGAGCAGCGCGCGCCGGGGCGAGTTCGGACTGGCGGCGCTGTACTCCAGGCGCGCACCGCGCCGTTTGGCGGCGAGGTGCCCCTTCTCCACGAGCCGTGCGAGCAGCGTCTTCACCGTCGTCGGCGCCCAGCCCTCACTGGCGAGCAAACGCGCCGACACGTCGCGTGCATTGCAGCGGCCGAGCTCCCACACGACGCGCAGGACTTTCCATTCGGACGGACTGGGTTCGGGCGGGAGCGGACGGGCCATGGGTGTTCTCGCAGAAGGTGACTACGTTTGTCGTCGCGTGCAGGCTACAACTGTAGTCAGAATTTCCGCAAGGGGTCCTCGGCCCCTCGCTCGGGGTTGACAGATCCCCACCGCCCGGCCCCGGCGCTGCCACGCGCCACCCACCCACCTCGCGCCGCGCCGGCGCGCTCCCGCGAACGGCTCGACGTCGCTTGAGCCGCACGCACGCCGTCGAGCCCGCGTCGCGCCCGCAGCTCGCTGCGCCGGGCGCGTTCGGTCGTATCCGATGCGCTCGAGCCACGACCCGAGCGAGCCTCGAACCGCTCGCCAACCAGTGTTCCACGGCGAACGCAAGCCTCGGAGGCCACTTGACGAATCGGCGCCACGCAGCGAACCTCCACTTCGCGGTCGACGACGACCGCCTCCGGCGGACGTCATCCGCCTGGTGTCGGGTAAACCGATTAGTGGGACAGATGCGTAAACAAGCCGCTCGATGCGAGGTATCCGACGGGCTCGCCGCCGGCAGGATTCGGACACGCACTGACTTGGACCGAGCGGATTACCTTCGGAGGGCGAAATCAGTGAAGCTCTTTTCTGCAATAGCTTTGGCGTGTTGTCTGCTGTCTGGCTGCGATTCTCGTACCGAGACGCCGAAGCCTGGGGAACTCGTTGGGACATGGCTGGCGTCGGACGGCGGCAGAATACAACTCACCGACAACAATAGGTTTGTGGCTGAGGGAATCCCGGAGTGCATCATTTCGCACCAAACGTACTCACGAAAGAAAGTTTCGTGCGAGGGAGTGTGGGAGCTCACCCGCCTTTCCGAGAGTATTGCCCCTACTTTAGATCTGATTGTTCTTTCTCGTGATGATGGCAAGGAAAGGTCGAAGTTTACGTTGCTCACTCTGCAGGCGACTTCGGACTGGACGCTCGTTGGATATTTGACACACATTGACGTGGGCGATGCTTACACGTTTAGGCGGGAGGGCAGCAAGTAACATGTTTCCGAGTCGTTCACTTGGCGTCGAGTAGGGCCTTCGCGCTCCGAGTCCGCGTGCGGCGAGCGGCCGCGAACTCGAGTGGCCTATGGTGCTTGTGTTTCGATGCGACGGCTAGGGACACGCTCTCGCACAGTCGGTCCGCGCACTCGGTGGGACGGCATACCTACAAAAGCCGTGGGCACTGTCCCGTGGACAATCAGTAGCTGTGAGGCTGCTCCGGGCATCGCGGCGTGGAGCTGGTTCTGTGGCGAGGCGGCGAGCCGTCGCGGGGGTGTTCTGGTTGGCAGTTGGGGTCATCGCGCGATATGTACCCCGCGGCTTCGGCTACTCGGCATCGTCCCGCCCAATCCCATTGGTCGCAAGCCGACGACTGCCCATGACTTTGGGGGTCGCCGAGAAGCAGAATGCGCTCGCACGGATTGGAGTAGAACCTGATTTCTTGGCCGCTGCCGGAGTACAGCCGTCGCAGCTGCCTGCGTGTCTTGCAGTTCTTGTGGCGTCGCCGGTCTTCTCCGTTGAGATCGGGAACCGCTTGACGAACGACGCCCGGCGACGACCTCCATCGGTAGGCGTGATCCGCGAAGCGTTCGAGGCCGTCGACGCTTCACTTCGACGCGCCCGGCGCGAGCTGTCACGTCACGCGCCCGCTGAAGGTCAGCGAAGAGCGGGTCGCGAGGTTCGCGCCCGTCGGCAAGGCACGGTTTCTTCGGTGTCGTCGGAACGGCTTGGTCCCGGAGCACTTCCCGCTCGCGAAGGATCGCGCTCTGCCGAACGCGGCCCGTGCGCGGCGCTCGAGCCGGCGCGAGCACTATGCTGCTGCCCCGTGGGAAGCGCGCGAGCGATTTACGTCGAATGCCTGGTGCGCGGCTCGCTCGACGAGGTGTGGAGACTCACGCAGACGCCGGAGCTTCACCAACGTTGGGACGCGCGCTTCAGCGAGATCACCTACTGCCCGCGCGACGACGAAACTCGTCCGCAGCGTTTTCTCTACGTCACGCGCATCGGCGCCGGGCTGCGGATCGCGGGTGAGGGCGAGACCGTGGCGAGTTCGTCGCCGGGCGGCGCCCGCGCGTCGGCGCTGCGCTTTTGGTCGGACGACCCCAAGTCGCTGATCCGCGCGGGCTCGGGCTACTGGAAGTACGAGCCCGTGGAGAGCGGTGTGCGCTTCCTGACGCGCTACGACTACCAGGTGCGCTTCGGCGCGCTGGGCAGGTTCGTCGACCGCTTCGCCTTCCGGCCGCTCATGGGTTGGGCGACCGCGTGGAGTTTCGATCGGTTGCGGCTGTGGATCGAACACGGAGTAGCGCCCGAGCTCTCGATGCAGCGCACGCTCACACACGCCGCGGCGCGGCTCACGCTGGCGTTCATCTGGATCTACCAGGGCGTCGTCCCCAAGCTGCTCTACCCCGAGTTCTCGGGCGAACTCGAAACGCTCCGCCGGCTGGGCTGGTTCCCGGGCGCCGAGAACCTCGCACTCACCGCGGTGGGCCTCGGTGAAGTGGGCGTGGGACTCGTGACGCTCGCCGCGTGGCGTTGGCGCGCTGCGCTCGTGTTGCAGATCGTCGCGCTCGTGGTGCTCGGCGCTTCAGCTGCAGCGAGCGATCCCCGGCTCTTCGCGCGCCAGTTCAATCCCGCCACTCTCAATGCCGCGATGGTCGCGCTCGCCGCCTGCGCACTGTGGAACAGCGCGCAGCTTCCGAGCGCGGCGAACTGCCGCCGCTCACCGAGCGAGGAACGCGAATGACCTCGATCTACCAGCGAGCGCTCGGGGCCCAATTCGAGCGGCTGCACCCGCAGATCCGTCGCCGCTTCGGCTTCTCGAGCGCCGACGGCGTGGCGAGCGTCGGACGCGGAGTGATGGACGAGCTGTGGCTCGGCCCGTGGTTCACGCGCCCGTTCCTGCACGTCGGCGCGTGGCGCAGCATCATGTTCCCCGAGCGCGGTCGGAACATCCCGTTCGAGATCGAGAACTACGCCTACCGCGACTCGTTCGGCCGCGAGACAGTGACGTGGGTGCGCACCTTCCACATGCCACGTCGCCGCCGCTTCGACGCCACGATGATCTTCAGCGAGGAGCGCGGTCGCATCGTCGACTACTTGGGCACGCACCAGCACCTCGCCGTGGACATCGAGCTCTCCGTCGCCCCGAACGGGGGACTGGCGCTGCGCTCGAGCGAGCAGCGTTTCTACGAAGGTTGGGTCGGCTTCCGCTTTCCGCTCGCGTTCTCCGGCGTGGCGGCGGTCAACGAGTGGTTCGACGACGCCAGCGGTCGCTTCCGCATCGAAGTCGACGTGCGCAACCGCCACTGGGGCCCGCTGTTCGGTTATCGCGGCTCGTTCGAGGTCGAGTGGCTCGACTGTCCAACCGAGCGCGTGCCCAGCCACGTCAAACCCCTGCGCGAGGAACGCCGTGAGTAGCTCTACACCCGCCGACGAGCGCCCGATCGTCCTGTTCGACGGCGTCTGCAACCTGTGCAACGGCCTGGTGCAGTTCGTGATCCGGCGCGATCCGCCTCCCGCGCGCTTGCGTTTCGCGGCGCTGCAGTCGAACGCAGGTCAGCGGCTCTTGCGCGAGCACGGCCTCAGCACCGTCGACCTGGACACGTTCGTGTTCATCGACGCCGGTGTCGCGCACGTGCGCTCGACGGCGGCTCTGCGGCTGCTCAAGCGCCTCGGGCTGCCGTGGTCGCTCGCCTGGGGCTTCATCCTCGTCCCGCGCCCGCTGCGCGACGCCGTGTACCGCTGGATCTCGCGCAATCGCTACCGCTGGTTCGGCGTGCGCGAGTCCTGCATGGTTCCGAGCGCGGAGTTGCGCTCGCGATTCCTCGACTGAGAGCGAGGCCGCTGCGCGTTCCACGTGCGTGCCGCGCGGACGCGGCGCGTGACCTGCCCGCCATTCGATCGCCATCGAGCCCACGGTCGGCGCTCGCCAGCAATCGCAACTCGGCGTGCTCGCGCCAAACGCTGCGGGCCCATCGAGTGGCAGCGGCGCCGCGAAGCCGCGTGTTCGTTTTTGTCGCCGCTCCGTGCGGTGTTCGACGCCCGGACGTGAAGTTCATCGTGCGCGCGTCGCGGTCGAGCGCCGGACGACGCCGCGTGCGCGGTCGACGACTTGCTGCCCTGTCCAACCGTGCGCCACTCGACGGTCGAGGTCGCTGCGGGAGGCGGAACCCGTCGCTCGGAGTTTGTGTCGGCTTCACACGGCGAATTGACTCGCTTTACGAGGGCGACGCGGCCGACACGCTCGAGGTTCGTTTCCTGGCGCGACGCCGAGCACGGTGGAGTCCGAGAGCTTCGGCCGGGAGCGCCGGTGTCGCGTGAGGTTCGACGGTCTCGACAGCAACGCCGCTGCGCCGGACGCGAAGCGCGCGTTCGAGCGTCGCCAGAGGATCGTGTGTGTGGCGCTGCGACAGGCAGCAGCTCCGTGGATCCCGGGTAAACTCGCGCGTGATGTTCCTGGGCTACATCCACGCGTTTCGTGGCGTGGCGATTCTCATTGTCCTTCTCGGCCACGCGCGCCTGCTCATGCCCTGGCCGCAGCTGCGCGAGTCACCGTGGTCGCTTCGCCTGCTGTCGACCCTGGTCGAAGGCGGCACGGTTCCGTTCATCTTCATCGCCGGGTATCTGTTCCAGCACCTCGCGCCGAAGTTCGAGTACGGGCTGTTCCTTCGAACGAAACTGCGGAACGTGGTGGCGCCCTACGTCGTGGTGGCGCTGCCGATCCTGGCCCACGCCTTCGTGTTCCGTTCCGGCTTGTACGCAGGGCGGGACACCATGGGCCTGGGTGAGGTCGTGCTGGTGGGCGCTGGTTCGCTGCTCAACGCGCGCCACTCGTTCGTGCCCTACTGGTTCATTCCGATGATCTGCATGGTGTTCCTCTCGGCGCCCGCCCTGCTGGCGATCGATCGGAGGCCCAGGCTGTACTTCGGTTTGTTGCTTGCGATCCCCTTGGCGGCGTTGCTGCACCGCTCCGAGCTGCACGCCAACCCGCTGCAGGACGCGGCGCACCTCCTGCCCGTCTTCGTGCTGGGGATGCTGATGTCTCGCTACCGAGAGGCGGGCCTGCGCGTCGTCGCGCGCTATCGAAGCCACCTGTTCGTTTTCATGGCGTGCATGGTCGCGGTGGAGATCGCGCTTGGACAGGGTGGGAGCGTGCAGTCGAGCGCCTTCTCCCCCGCAAACGGCTGGATCGACTTCAACTTCCTGCAGAAGGTTGCTCTGTCGCTCGTCTTGCTCGAGTTCCTGGCGCGCAACGAGCCCCTCTTGCGGGCGAACCGTCCTCGGATCTGGGGCGCGCTTTCCACCTTGGCGGACCTCAGCTTCGGCCTCTTCTTCCTCCACATCTTCATCAACATCTTTGTTGCGCCCCTGTTGTTCAAACGGGTGGGAACGCCTGCTGCGACGCCGCTGAACTACGTTCTCTTGAGCCTCCTCTACGTTCCGCTCGCGGTAGGGCTCACGCTGGCTGCGCGTCGTGTGACCGGTCGCTACAGCCGTGTGTTGATCGGGACCTGATCGCTGCAACCGTCAGGCACGTGCTACCGGCTCGCGCCGACGTCGAACCGACCCGCCGGATCCGCGCAGCCGAACGGCCCGACGCGCCGCGTTCGCGGTTTGGGACGGGAATGTCCGCCAGCGACGCCGCTCACGTCGAGCGCGACTATGCTTGTGGTCGCAGGTTGTTCGGCGGCGCTAGCTCCCAGGCGCGCATCTCCAGGAGAACTCGATGGACAAGCGACAGATCACGCGACTCGCACTGCGACTGTTCGGGCTGTACGCGGCCATTTCCGCACTGTCCGTGATCGGGCCAGCACTGGGCGAACTCACACGGCCCAGCGAGCCGAGCAGTCAGTCCTCGGTGGAGTTCTACTTCACGAGCTCGCTCGCCGTCTGGGGCGCCGCCGCGATCGTGCTGCTCGGCTTCGGAGCCTCCATTGCCGAGCGCTGGTGCGCGGGTGATCCGGCGACCGCTGCGGACGCGAATGCAACGCTCCGTGCTCGCGACCTCGAACTCGTCGGCTATCGCCTGCTCGGCGTACTCGCGATCGTCTACAACCTGAACGGCTGCCTCGAGGTGTTCGTCAGCCTTGCACGTTGGGGCGGCGACGGCGACTGGCCTGAGATCGTCTGGTACGGGCTCGGCAGCGTCGCCACGTTCGCGCTCGGCGTAGGGCTCGTGCTCGGCGCCCGCGGCTTCGCGAGTCTGGTCGATCGCGTGCGCGGTGCCGGACTCGATCCGACCGAGCAAGCGTGGAAGACGCCGCGCGCGTAGCCGTCACCTCGCACCCGGGGCTTGGCGTTGCCCGACAGGCTCGACGCCGGCCGGGACTGCAGATGGAGCGCGGGCTGCGGCGCGCCATCGCCACGCGCGGAAGTGCCGCGCATGCCGCGACGTGACGGCGCGCGGACCGCGTCTCCGAGAGCAACCTCGGAGTGGACGAGCGTGAGTTGAGGAACCGACGACGACGCGCGCTCCGCAGTCGAAGTGCGAGCGCGGTCCGAGCGTCAGCGGCCCTGGATTTGCGAACAGAGCCGCGTCGTTGTCGCGCTGACCGACGAAGCGCCCCGGGACCCACCCTTTGGCGTTTTGTTCAAAGCGACGCGGCGGTCGTTCCAACGGAGCGTCTGTCGCACGACGACGGTGTCGTGTCTGTGCTTGTCGGCCCACTTCGAGACCTGTCCCCATGCTGAAAACCGTCGTTGGAGTTTCCACCGTCTGCGCGCTGTCCGTCGGCGCTCTCGCTCAACATCCGCTTCAGACCGACGGCGTGGTCGTCGCCGCTGGCGGCGCTGCTGTGCCCGGTGTTCCGGGCGCTGCGTTCGGGGGCGCGGGGTGGTTCGACCTGCCCGTGGTCGAGGCGAACGGCGACGTACTCTTTCGCGGCCGCTTCTTCGGTGGCGCCGTGAGCGCCGCCGACGAGCGCGCCTTCTTTCGCAGCACGCCCAGCGGATTGTCGCTGCTGCTGCGCGGCGGAGATCCGGCCCCCGGTCTTTCCGGCGGAGTGACGTTGAGCACCTCCAGCGGCCAGTCGGGGCTCACTTCGAACTATCGAAGTTCTTCAGCTGGGGATCTGATGGCGATCACTTCGCTGTGGAACGGCGGCGTCACCGACAACGACAACGCCGCGATCCTCGTCGGCCCGCCGTCCAACATGTCGATTCTCGTCCGCGAATTGGACAGCGCGCCGGGGACCGTCGGCGCCCAGTTCGCGTCCGACTTCACCTCCGCAACCTTCATCAACCCCGGTTCGATCGCGGCCAACTCAGCCGGCCAGTACCTGTTCAAGTCCTTGCTCACAGGCGGTGACGTCGTCGGCACGACCAACAACGATGGTTGGTGGCTCGGCGCCCCCGGTTCGCTGCAACTGCTGGTGCGCAAAGGCGACGTGATGCCCGGCGGCGGCGGCTTCGTGATGAACTCGCTGACCAACGCGACTTCGCCGTACTTCGCCAAGCTCAACGCGGCGGGTCAGGTGCTTTGGGAAGGCATCTACAACAGCTCGGTCGGCTCTCCGCTCCCGACTGGAACGACGAACCAGGTGCTGTACCTCTCGACGGTCGGCGGAAATCACACGCTCGTGGCGCGCGAAGGCGATCCGGCGCCTGGGCTGGTCAGCGGCGAACTCTACGGCGCGTCGAGCGGCGCCTCGGTGTGGGGCGTGACGGGCACGAGCCTGGACGCGCACGGCAATGTGCTCTTCCGTTCCGATCTGCGCGGCGGAGCGACGACCACCGACACCGACACTGCAGTGTTCTACCGGCCGAGCAACGGCGCGACTCAACTTGTGTTTCGCGAGAACGACCCGCTGCCCGCTCTCGCCAACGTGAACGTGGCCTTTCTCACGAACGGCTCGTTGCAGTTGAACGACAGCGGTCGTTTCGTGTGCATGGCAGCGCTGCGCGGAAGTGCGGTGACGAGCACGAGCGACTCCGCAGTGCTCGCCGGCGACGCGACCGTCGCGGGCGGCGCGCTCGAAGTGATCGCGCGCGAAGGCGAGCTTGCCCCTGGCACGGCGGCCGCGACCTTCAACGCGTTCGGCTCGACGCTGTTCGCCTTCAACAACCTCGGCACGGCCGTGTTCGTCGTCGGACTCACGGGTGGCGATACGGTCGTCGGCGTCAACGACGCTGCGCTCTACTCGTGGACGCCCGCAGGCGGACTCGTGCTGATCGCCCGCAAAGGCGACACGATGCCGCAGCTAGCCAACCTGCCGATCCAAGGCTGGTCGATCTACACGAACGACAACGGCGCGACGGCCGCGCTTTCGTTCAATCACTCCAACCGCTTGGTTCTGCGACTGATCGTCGGCAGCAACCAAGCGATTGTCGTCTACGACATTCCGCCGACGGTGGTGGCGACGAGCTACTGCACAGCGGGAACGACAACGAACGGCTGCCTCGCGTCGCTCTCGGCGACCGGCACACCGAGCATCGCGGCGGCCTCGGGCTTCACGATCGACGTCGCGGCTGTCGAAGGGCAGAAGACCGGCCTGGTCTTCTACGGACTCGACAACTCGGGCTTCACGCCGCTCCCGTGGAGTGCGGGCAGCACCAGCTTCTTGTGCGTGAAGCCGCCGACCCAGCGCATGAGCAGCCAGAACAGCGGCGGCGTAGCGGGACAGTGCAACGGAGCGCTGGCGCAGGATTGGCTCGCGTACCTCGCGGCGCAACCGGGCGCGCTCGGGCAGCCCATCGCCGCTGGCGCCTCGGTCTACGCGCAAGCCTGGTTCCGCGATCCGCCGGCCGCGAAGTCCACCAACCTGAGCAACGCGCTCGAGTTCGTCACGCTGCCCTGATTCCGCTGCGCCTCCGCCGTGCTCAGCGACTTCCTTGACGGATCGAGCCGTCGGGAGCAATCGTTTCGAACGGCGGCGAGGCCTGCCGTCGGCGGAGGTCCCGCTCGGAGCGCCTCTCGCTAACGTAGATCGCGCGAAGAGTCCGGCAGCGAAACGCGGCGCACGCACGCCGTGCCGACGGACCAAGACAGTCCGTCGGCACTCCTGACCTCCGCCGCAACCCAGACCGACTCGTTCCCCGATGAAGCACCTGGCATCGTTAGCCCTCGCACCTTGGCTGCTGCTCGCGCCGCTCGGCGCCGCGCCGCTGCCGGTGCAAGACGCCGGAATCGTGGTCAGCATGGCGCCCTGCGAGGTCAAACGACCGGTCCGCGGCTTCTACGTGAAGTCGTCGCGCGAACTCGTTCGCAAAGGCAGCCTCGAAGTCGGCGGCGAGAAGTTCGAGATCTACCTGCCCAAGGAGAAGAACGGCTGGTCGCACCGGCCGCGTCCCGAACTCGAGGAAGGGCTCGTGAGCCTGACTTCGACGTGGCTCTCCGTAGATCAAGACCACGACGGCAAGCTCGCCGTCGACGAGTCGTACTTCGCCGAACTGCCGCTGCGGATCGGCGACACGATGTTCGATGTCGTCGACATCGCGTCCGACGGCGCCACGTTGACGCTGCGCCGACGCGCTGGACCGCTCCTGGGCGCGGTGCGCGGCCGCAAGGCTGCGGCGTTCGAGTGGACCGCGACCGACGGCAGGAAGCTGAACAACGCGAGCTACGAGAACCGCGTGCTCGTGATCGACTGCTGGGCCCCGAGCTGACACACCTGCTGGGAAGGCTTTCCCTTCGTGCAAGGGAACATCAACTACTTCGGCAAGGATCGGCTCGCGTACCTGCTCTACGACTGTGGTGGCACGTCGTCGAGCGATGTGACGGCTTCGAAGGAGCGACTGCGCACCTACGGCATGCTCGATTTCGACTTGGTGCGCACCGACTTCGAGGTCATGGGGCGCGAACTCCCGGCGCTGTTCGGGCACTTCGGCTACGGCGCCATGGTGATCGACGCCGCGGGCAACCTGCGCGGCGCGAACTTGCACGGCGACCAGGTGTTTTCGCTGTTGCGGGAGCTGCTCGAGCCGAGCGCCGGTGACGATGACGAGGACGGGGACGAGGACGAAGCCACTCGCCTGCGCGTGCGGACCAAAGTCACCGTCGACAAGCGCGGCCGGGCCGGACTGAGCGTCAGCAAGACCCTGACCCAGCAGATGACCGCGACCGTGGCGATCGAGCTCACGCTGCCCGACGGCTACTACGTCTACGGCATGGCCGAGGGCAACCCGACACCGACGACCGTGGCTGTGCGCTACAGCGCAGGTGTGACGACGGGCCAGCCGGTGATTCAGAACCTTCAGGACGTCGGTGAAGGCGTGCAGCACGCGCCCGGGCCCGTCCGCATCCACCTGCCCGTGGAGCTCCCTGCCGGCACGCCGATCGGCCAGTACGTGGTGCACGGCACGCTGCGCTTCATGGCCTGCAACGAAATCCAGTGCCTGCCGCCGATCGAACGGCGCTGGCACGCGGTGGTCCCGGCGCTGTAGCAACGGAGCGAGTGTCTCGAACGCGACCAACTCGACTATGGTGAAGGCGAGGCTCGAACGCCCGCCTACCGCAGAGTGCAAGAGATGCGCACCAAGAACCCTGAACTCCAAGCCCGTGCCGAGGAGCTCCACGCTCGCATTCAGCGTCTGCGCCGCTGGGTAATGTTGCTCGTCGCCACAGGTCTTGCCATCGGCCTCCCCGCCACGTTCCTGTGGGGTAAGGGCGGCTACGCGATGTTCGGCGACGCGCAGCGCACGAGCACGGCCGTCATCCTGCTCGGGCTCGGCGCCGGCGGATGCGCCATCCTCGCCGCGTTTCTCGCGTTGCGGATCGTGCGCCTCAGCGATGCCCTGCCGCGCGGCCGCTGAAGCGCGCGCCTGCGTCGCTCAGCGACCGAGTTCGCGCTCGAGGTTGGTGATGTGCGCGCGCAAGTGCTCGCGCTCGGCTTCGAGGTTGTTCGCGTGTTGCCGCAACGCGTCGCGTTCGCGCAGCAGCTCGGCGCGGGTCTCCTTCAGCGCGTAGTTGTCACGGCGGAGCTCGGCGAGTTGTTCGGTGTCGGAGCCGCTGACAAGTTGCTCGACGCGCGCACGCAGCACCTCGAGCGAAGTCGAGCCGCGCTCCGGGCAGGTGCGACACGCGGGCGCGAGTTCGCCGCTGAGCAGTCCGCTGCGCAGAGCGTGCGCGGCCTCGCCTTCGAGAACTTGCTCGAGCGGTTGCTCGCGAACGTTGCCAACGGGCGGCGTGTGACAACACAAACACACGTCGCCGTTCGAGCGCAGGAACACGAAGGTCCACGGCTCGGTGCAGTCGCGCGTCTCGCCCTCGCGCGGCGCGCGGTGGAACTCTAGGCGCATGCGTCCTCCAACGCGTCGATCAGGCCCTGTTCCACGCTCATCGCGAGCCCCAGGTCCGCAGCGACCGTGCGAGCCTCGTCGAGGCGCGCGAGGGCGCGCCGCGGATCGCCGGCGCTGGGGTGGCGCAGCGGCAAGGTGTCCGGCGGCGCGTCGTGGCGAACGAAGTTGACCAAGTCGACGCTGCGCGCGCCGTGCGCGGCGGCCCAGCGCACCAAGTCGGGCAGGCCCTCGACAGCCACGTCGCTCGCGGCGCAGCTGAGCTGCAGGAAGGGCGGATCGCGGCGTTGCTCGCGGCAGCGTTCGAAGATGCGCGCGAGGTTGTCCTCGACGCGCGCCAGGCGCACGCCGCGGCGCAGTTTCTCGAGCAGTTCCGCGTCGGCGCTGTCGAGGCTGACCTTGAGCGAGCGCAGTCGGCCGAGCACGTCGCACTCCTCGTCGCTCATGCGCTTGGCGAGGTTGGTCGTGAGCGTGAGCGGAAGTCCCTCGGCGAGCAGGCGCTGCGCGACCCCAGTCCAGTGCGGGAGCATCGTGGTTTCGCCGTGGCCGTTGAGCTGCACCTCATGCGGCGCGCAGCGACGCAGCACGTCGACGAGTTGCTCCACATCGAACTCGAGATCACGACCCACGTACTCGGGCAGACTCACCGGGCAGTAGATGCAGCGCACGTTGCAGCGCGAGGTGAGCTCGACGAACACGACGCGTGGCCGCGCGCGCAGCAAACGCGGATCGAGCGGGGCCCGCTCGACGTTCGTCCGCTGCAGGCTCATCGGCGTGGTTGCGGCGCGCCGGCGGCGAGCCAGTTCCAGTGTTTGAGCGGACAAATCACACCCGAGCGCTTGAGGCAGGTCTTGCAGGCGGCGTGCAGCGGACCGTGGAGCGCCTTGCGGCGGAACTCCACATAATCGGGGGAGTTCCAAAGCTCCAGCAAAGGCCGCTCGGCGATGCTGCCGAAGCCGATGAGCGGGTGGCGTTCCTCGCGACCTTCGAAGTAGAACGCGCGGGAGTACGAAAGCGGCGAGCAAGGCGCCACCGTGCCGTCGACGCGGATCACGCAGGCGTGTTCGATGAGCTCGCAAGTCGTGTACGGCTCGGGGCGCAGCAGCGGAAGGTCAAGGCGCAGACCAAGCTGCATCGCGCGGTCCTCGAGCGCTTCGAACTGCGCGCGCAGCTCGCTCTCACCCAGGCGCGTGAAGTGCGTGAGCTCCGACTGTTCCGCGGTGTACGGCTCGAGCCCGTTGACGACCAAGTGCCTCACGCCCACATGCGCGGCGAACTCGAGCAGGTCGGGCAACTCTCCGAGGTTGCTCGTCGACATCACCCAGCGCAGCGACACGTGAGGCGCGCGTCCACCGCCGCGCTCGAGCTCCGCGGCGCGCGCGATGTTCTCGACCAGCCGCTCGAAGTTCGCCCCCAGGCGCACGGCGAGGTACGAGTCGCGCTTCACGCCGTCGATCGAGATCTCCAGCGCGTCCAGACCGGCCTCGCTCAGCGCGTGGAGCCGCGCTGCGTCGAGCAACATCGCGTTGGTCGCGAGCGACGTCGTGATCCGCCCGTTCGAGCGCTGCTTGGCGAGCGCAACCATCGCTTCGAGCTCGCGGTTGAGCAGCGGCTCGGCGTTGAGCGAGAACGAGATGTGCCGCAGCTGCTTGAACGCGTCCTCGAGGCGCGCGAACAACGCGAGCGGCATGTGCGCCTTGAGGTCGTAGTCGCGTTCGAGCGCACAGATCGTGCAACGCAGGTTGCACACCGAGGTCGTGTCGATCGAAACGCCGTAAAGCGCGCCGGGCTCGCTGTCGCAGCCGCCAGCGGCCGAAGGTGTGCGCGGCTTGAACTCGATCTCCTGCGGCCCCAGATCGCACGGCCGCGACGCGCTGGCGCCGCCTTCGCGTTCCACGAGCGTGCGCTCCACGACCGCACCCGTGTGCGACACCGCGCGCAGCGTGACCGGCGCGTCGCGCCCCCCGGACGCAGCGTCCGTGAGCGCAAATCCGCCGCGTTCCGCGTGTTCGTACTCAGGAAAAGCCTGCGCCAAGTCGGCACGCTCCACCCGCAGTGCTCGCGCCGCGAGCGCGCCGTCGCGCCACAGCTCGATGCGCTCACACGGACGGCCGTCGAGGAGCATCCAACCGCGCAGATCGAGCGCGCCGCTCACGCGCCACGCGTCTTCGAGCACGCCTTGGAGCTGCGCGCTCGATTCGGACGCCACCCAGGCGCTCACGCTTTTGTGCTCGTCGCTCACAATGGATTGCCCGGCCGCTCTTGTGCCGAGCCGGCGCCCGCGGTTTCGACGGTAACACGCCCCCCATGGCCCGCAAGGAAGTAGCGTCTGTGGGCTCCAACTCGGTCGCGTGCGTCCCCCTCCAACGTTCGGCGCTGAGCCGCACTTCAACCAACGTCTCCCTCCATGAACTCGAAGGCTCCGCATCCTCCGTACTCGGCCTCCGACGAACCGCAGCTGCGCGCCGCCAGCGCCGACGTCCTTGCGTTGGGAGCCCACCACCGGGCTCTCCAGCGCCCGCTGTTCCACGGCGAAGAGGACGTGTACCCGTCGTTCGCCGAGCGTGCGGAAGGTTGCCGCTTCGTCGACGCCAACGGTCGCGAGTTCATCGACTGGGTGAGCGGCGCTGGTTGCGCGCTGCTCGGGTACGCGCATCCTGCTGTGCAGGCGGCGATCGTCGCGCAACTCTCCGCCGGACCGCGGCTTTCCCTGCAAACGCGCGTCGAAGTGCAGCTGGCGCGCGAACTCGTCGAGCTGATTCCGTGCGCCGAGATGGCCGCGTTCGCCAAGAGCGGCTCGGACTGCCTCACGGCGGCCGTGCGCGCCGCGCGCGCGCACACCGGACGGAAGAACGTGCTGTACCAGGCGTACCACGGTTGGCACGACTGGTTCGCCGCGCGCATCCTCAATCGCCCCGGCCTGCCGCACGAAAGCGCCAGACACCTGCGCCACTTCCCGTACAACGATCTCGCGACGCTCGAGGCGTTGCTCGCGACGACCGAAGGCGGCGTGGCCGCGGTCGTGCTCGAGCCGATGAACTTCGAGCCGCCACACGAGGGCTACCTCGCCGGTGTGCGCGAGCTGTGCACGAAGCACGGCGCGTTGCTCGTGTTCGACGAGCTGTGGACCTGGTACCGACTCGCGCGCGGCGGCGCGCAAGAGGCTTATGGCGTGCTGCCCGACTTCGCCTGCTACGGCAAAGCCCTCGGTAACGGCATGCCGCTCTCCGCGATCGTCGGACCGCGGCGCTACATGCGTTTGCTCCCGAGCGTGATGCTCGGCATGACGCACCGCGAGGAAGCGCTCTCGCTCGCTGCCGGGCTTGCGGTCCTCTCGGTCGTGCGCTCCGAACCCGTGGTCGAGCACGTTCAGACCATCGGACGTCGGCTGCGAAGCGCGCTCGACGAACAGATCGCGCGCCACGGGCTGGTGTGTTCGATCGACGGCATGGACGCGCGGCTCGCCGTGCACTTTGGCGACCAGGGCGGACTGCGACGCGAGCACCTGCTCGCTTTGCTGCTGCGCGAGTGCGCGGCGCGCGGCGTTCTGACGAGCGGGCTGATCGGCCCGAACTACGCGCACGACGAAGCCGCACTCACGCGCTCGATCCAGGTCTTCGACGAAGCCTTCGCCGTCGTCGCCGCGGCTGTGAAGGGCAGCGGCGCCGCAGCCCACAGCACGTCGAGCGTCGCCCGCCCGCTCGCGCACGTCGAAGGTCACGTCGATCACTTCGCTCCGGACGGCGCCGGTGTGCTCAACGTGTCGGGTTGGATGCTCGTGGACTCGACGGCCGCGGAGCGCATCGAGTTCGCGCTGCCGGACGGCACGCTCGTCGCTGCGGATGCAACGCCACGTCCCGACGTGGTGAACGCGCTGCACCTCGGGCCGGGCGCAGCGTCGTGTGGTTTCGCGGCGCGCCTGCCCGAAGGCGCTGCGCTGTGTGACGGCGCGTGGGAGCTCGAGCTGCGAGTGCGCGCCGCGGGCGAAGTCGTGTTGCGCTGCCCGCTGATGCTGCGGCCCGGCTGGGAACGCGCCGTGTTGACCGGTCCGGCGTGGCTGGGCATCGGCGTCGGAACCTGATGCGCAGCTGATTTTTCCGGACAGATTCGCGTCGGCGCGGTGTGGAAGCCGTGGAATGGAACGCACGCCGATGCCGCAGGAACTCGGAGCACCGCCGGAAGCCGTACGCGCCCACGGGGCCGCGTTGCGCGCGCTCGCGCGGGCGCTCCTGGGCGACAGCGCAGCGGCGGACGACGCAGTGCAGGAAACGTGGGTGCGCTACCTCGAGAGGCCGCCCTCCGCGGGGGCCGGGCTCGGCGGGTGGCTCACAACGGTGCTGCGCAACCTCGTGTCGAACCGTCGACGCGAGGAAGCGCGGCGCACGGAGCGCGAGCGCGCCGTGGCGCGGCCTGAGCAGATGGATGCGCACGACTTGAGCGAGCGCGAGGAAGCTCTGCGCGCCGTGGTCGAGGCCGTGCTCACGCTCGAGCCGCAGTATCGAGCGGTCGTGATGTTGCGTTGGTTCGACGGGCTCGCGCCGCGCGAAGTCGCCGCGCAGTTGGGGCTCGCGCCGAGCGTCGTGCACACGCGGCTGGCGCGTGCGCACGCCCAGCTGCGGGCCAAGCTCGAGCGCGAGCACGGTCCGCGGCGTGTTCGAGCGTTCCTGTTCGGATTGGCCGGGTTGCGGGTGGCGCCTCGGCCGTGGACTTGGACTGTTGGAGCAGGAGTGACGCTGATGACGAGCAAACTGTTGGTGGGTTCGAGTGTGGCGGTTGCCGTCCTGGCGGCCTGGCTGTGGTTCGGCGCGCGCGCGCAGACCGAAGAGGGGCTGGTGTCCGCGCAGCAACCGGCTCCATCGACAGACGTTGCGCAGAGTGCGACGCGCGACGCGGAGGCCGTCGATACGCCGGAACGCAGCGCGATCCCGGAACTTGTCGCGCCGCCGGCGAACGAGGACGCGCGTGCGGCGTGGGATGCGCCGCGTTACGAGTACACGCTCGAGGTGCGCGTGGTGGACGCGCTCGACTCGCCCTTCGGTGGTGAAACGCTCTACGCCGCGCCCGCCGGCGTCACGCTCAACGATGTCGGCGCGACCGACGCAACGGGGCGCGCGGTGCTGCGCTGGCGCGGCTTCGAGCCGGCGATGGAACTCGACCTCGCGCTCGATCCGACTCGCGACGTGCGTCGCATCCGAGTGGAAGCGGGCGAGCAAATCGCTCACCTGCGCTCGCACCATCGAGCGCCCATGCGCATGTCTCCGGTTCAGTTGTCGGCGAAGCTCACGCTTTCGGTTCACGGCAGCGCTCCTTCAGTGAAGATGCTGAGCGAGCTGCCGTTCGCCGCGCTGGGCGAGTGGTCGGGTGCAACAGCCGAGCGCGACGCTGAGGGTCGGCTGCTGTTCGTGGAGCCGGCGTTGATTCGTGCACCCGCCGCCCAGGTCGAAGGCGTGATCCTCGACGAAGAGGGGCGCCTCGCCGAACCCGTCCTCAGTTTCGAAGGCCGAGCGCTCAACCTAAGCGAACGCCGCACGAGCAGCGAAGGTGCGACCATCGAAGGCGTGCTGCGCGACGCACAGCAGCAGCCGGTCGTGGGCGCCACCGTCTACGCGTGGCGTGAGGGAGCTCAGCGCCACGGAGCTCGAACCAACGCCGACGGCGCGTTCGTGATCGAGAGGCTCGCCGCCGGCGATTGGCAGGTTTTTGCGGGCGGCGGAGACCACGGCCGCGCGCAGGCGTTGCTCACCGTTGGAGCGATCGGCGCCGTCGTGTGGAACGCGCAGCTCGAGCGTGGATTGGAGCTGCGCGCCAAGTTGCTCGACGCCGACAAGGCGCCGCTCGTCGGTTGGACCGTCGAGGCGCACGACGAAGACGGGCGCGCGCCTTGGAGCGACGTGGCGACCAGCGGCGCCGACGGATCGTTCGTGATTCCCAATCTCCCGGCACGCCCGCTGCGACTGTTCGCCCGCCGACCTGAGGCGTCGTTCGGCGCCGCCGTGCGCGTCGAGCAACTGGTGTCACCGGGTTCTGCCGTGCTCGAGATCGCGGTCGACACGCAAGCCGACGGGAAACTGGGCGCGCTCGCGTTCGAACTCGCGAGTAGCAGCGACCAAGCGCTCGACGTGCTGTGGGTGCGCGCGTGGAATGAGAGCTCCAACCGCGCCGTCGAAGGTCGGATCGTGGATGGCGACGGCGACGGCCGCCAAACCTCCGTGGGCATCGGAGAGCTCGAAACCGGCTGGCAGCGCGTGGAGATCGCGCTCGCGGGCCGAGAGCTGCTCGTGTTGCCGCGCGTGTTCCTTGCGCCGGGCGAAACGCTGAACTTGGGGCCGCAGTTCGCAACCTCGGCGGCGCGCCTCGAGTTGCCCCGGGACGGCGGCAAGCTCGCAGCGCTCAGCGTCGTGTGGCGCGGCGAGTCCGTCGAACTGCGCCAGACTCTCGAAGCGCCGCTCGTCGCCGCGCTCGAGCTGCGTCCCGGCGAGTATCAACTCACACTGCGGACCGCCGCCGCAAGTTCCCAGCGGCCGCTCTCCGCGGCGGCGGGCGCCACGCTGACGCTCGACTGAGCCGTTCTCGGCGCAACAACGTTCGCGGGCAGCCGGCTTCAGTGAGCCAGCGGCAAATACAGTTGTCGCGCGTCGGTTCGCCGAGGCGACGGCGAGGCGGCGCAACACGTGGCGCGAGCGCGAAGGCCCGACGCCGCGTGCCGATGAACTGCTCTACCGCGGCGCGAACGCGCGTTCAGCGCCGCGAGGCGATGTACGCCTTCGCGCGTTCCCCGTACGCCGCGTTGCGCATGCCGATGCGCGTCGCTTCGGCGAGCGCAACGTCGAACTCCGCGCCTTGGTCGAGCACGCGGTGCGCGATCCACAGCGGCCCCACGCGGTTGGCCGACGCGCAGTGCAGCACGAGCCCGCCCGACGACGGTCGACGCAGCTCGGCGAGCACGGCGTCGAACTGCGCGTCGGTGAGCTCCTCGACATTGGAGAACGGGACGTTCACGTAGCGCACTCCCAGTCCCTTCAGGTGAGCGCGCTCGTCGAATTCCTTGAGCTCACCAGGCTTGCGCAGGTCGATCACCGTCGTCACACCGGACTTCGCGAGCAGTTCGAACGCCGCCGCGCTGGGTTGGGTGGCGAGGTAGACCTCGCCAGCGGCGTGGACACGTTCGATGCCGTCGATCGTGCGCGCTTCGAGGGGCCCTTCCGGCCGCGCGAGCGGCTGCGACTGACACGCAGCGAGGGCGCAGGCGAGAGCGAGGGCGAACGGGGCGAACCAAGTCTTGGGACGGGGCGTCATGCCGGAATTGTGCCGTCGTTCGAGCACGCCTGGGAGCGCCAGTTCCGGACCCTGTTTCTCCGGGCGTTCAAGCTCCCGCCCCGCTGCGTCGATAGCCGCCGCGAGCGATGTCCGTTCAAGCGCTGCTCCTCGAAGCCGTCGGCGCGCTGCAACGCGGCGCAGCGGGCGAAGCACAGCAGCTCGCTGACGCGGCGCTGGCGGAAGCTCCGACGCTCGCCGTCGCGCACGCCGTCCGCGCACGCGCCCTGCTCGAGTGCGCCAACTGGCCCGACGCGCTGGTCGCCGCCGACCGCGCCGTCCAGCTCGCTCCGCGCTCGAGCGAAGCGCAAGCCGCACGTGCCGCCGCCTTGCTCGCCGCCGGACGCACCGCGGACGCGGTCGGCGTGCTCGAGCACGCGCTCGCGCTCGAACCGCACAACGGATCGCTGTGCGTCCGCGCCGGCGCCGCGTGCTTCGAGGCGGGCCAACTCGAGCGCGCCGAGCGTCACTACGCGAACGCTCTCGAGCGCGGCCACGCCGGCGGCGCGCTCGGACTCGCGCTCCTCGCCGAGCGCCGCGGCGATCTCGCACAAACCTCCGAACACCTCGTTCGCCTTCCGTCGTCGTCGGCGCCGTCGCTCGAGGAGCGCTGGCTGCGCGCACGACTCGCGCGCCGGACTTCGAACGCCCCACACGCGCTCGAGCTGCTGAACGCCGTCGATCCCACGCGCCTCACGCCGGCCCAGGCCAACCTGCACTTCCACGCCCTCGGCGCCGCGCACGAGTCCGCGCAGCAGTACGAGCTCGCCTTCGACGCCTGGCGTCGCGCGAACGAACTGCGCTGCGGCCATTTCGATCCCTCGGCGCTACGACGCGAGGTCGACGCGCTCGTCACGACCTGGAGCTCCGCCAACTTGGCGACGCTGCCGCGCGCCACGCGTTGCGACGCGCGTCCGGTGTTTGTGATCGGCGCCCCGCGCTCGGGAACCTCGCTTGTCGAACAGCTGCTCGCGACCCACGCCCAGGTGCACGCCTGCGGCGAGCTCGACGACCTGCCGCAGCTCGCGCGCGGCTTCGACCCGCGATCGCCAACCGCCGTCGAACAGCTGAGCAACCGCTACCTCGCGCGCCTCGACGAGCTCGCGCCGAGTGCGCTGCGAGCCACCGACAAGCTCCCCCACAACGTGTTCCAACTCGGCGTGATCGCGCAGTGCCTGCCCGACGCGCGCATCGTGTTCGTCCGACGCGATCCGCTCGACGTGGGCCTGTCGATCTACTCGTGCAACTTCCACGCTGCGCACAGCTACGCCACGCGCCTGGAATGGATCGGCGTCTTCTTGCATGAGTACGCGCGCGCTGTCGAGCATTTCCAGCGCGTTCTGCCGCTGCGCTGGATCGAAGTCGAGTACGAGCAGCTCGTCGCCGCGCCGCGCGCGCAAGCTCGGCGCCTGCTCGAGTTCCTCGACCTGCCCTGGGACGAGCGTGTGCTCGACTTCCACCTCAATCCGCGCGCCGTGAACACCGCGTCCTACGCGCAGGTTCGCTCGCCGCTGAACGCGCGCTCGATCGGCCGCGCGCAACGCTTCGGTTCCGCGCTCGACCCGCTGCGTGCGGCGCTCGGCGAGCAAGCTCGCGGCGGCTGACTCAGCCTGCGCTCAGCGCAGCGACACCGGCCGCACGTCGTCCGGACGGGCGGGCGCGAGGTCTTCGCCCGGCTCGCGCGTCCAGATCGTGTTGGCGATCTTCCACGCGCCGTCGAGCTTCACCATGTCGAAGATGTCGACGCCGCGGTGCGTCTCGCGGCCATCGAGCGTGAAGCGGTACGGTGTCCAGACCACGGCGATCGGCCCCCGGATCAGCACCGTCGGCGACCAGTAGGTTTCGTTCGGCACGCCCTTGCCCGAGCCGAGCGCCGTCGCGAGCGAACCTTGCGAGCGCCGCAGAAACTCCCACCGCCCGTCCTTGAGCGCCTGCGTGAAGGTCATGCCGTCGGCGAGCACGCAGTCGGAGTACGCGGCCACATCTCGGCGGTGCATGGCCTCGAAGAAGCGGTCGATCGTGGCGAGGATCGCGCGCTCGTCCTCGGGCGCGTGCAACGCGCCGGCCGGGCGCGAGGGCGCGGCGCAGGAGCTGACGAACGCGGTGAGAACGGCGGCGGCGAGAGCGAGGCGCATCGACGGGTTTTCTTGGAGAAGGGGCGTGCCGGGTGCGCTCACGGCAGCTTGTCGAGCAAGTGCAGCAACTCCTTGGCGTCGCGGCGCACCCAGGCGCGGCCGTCGGAGTGGAACGGTTTGACGAGCAGCGGATCGATCGAATCGCGTGTGCGTTCGACGTAGACGAGCAGCGCGGAGAGCGCGTGCCCGCCGACGCCCGGATCGCGCAGCAGATCGACGAGCAACTCGAGCACGCCGTCGCCGTTGAGGCGGCCCAACGCACTCACGAGTTCGGCGCGCGAGTTGCCGTGCTTGCGCGCGGCGGCGAACTCCATCAGTTCGGGCCGGGAGCGTTCGTCGGCGAGGAAGCCCAGCGCTTGCGCGAGCGCGGCCTTGAGGCTCGGCGGTGAGTTCGGCGCGCTGCGGTAGCGTTCGGCGAGCGGTTGGAACGCCGCGTCGCGCGCCCACGGGGCCGCGAGCACAGCGGCGAGGTCCTCGAGCAATTGCGGCGATGTCGTGTCGCGCACCGCGCTGACGAGGGCGTCGACGAATGGCGCGCAGCGGGCGCCGTAGCGCCGCAGCTCGGCCACGGTGGCGACCTTCACGCCGTGCGCGGCGGCCTGCTCGAGCAGCGCGGTCGCCGCGGGATCTTTGGGTTGTCGGTGCATGCTCTGTGGAATGGAGAGCGCGCAGAGTACAGGCGGCCGGGCACGAAGGAAGCCGGCCGACGCTCGCGCGCCAGCCGGCTTCGGGTCAGAGGCTGCGTCCGCCGCGCGCTATTGACACACGGTGAAGCGCACCGCGTTCGACAATCCCGTGGTCGACGCGCTCTGCGGATCACGCATCCACCACTGCGCGAAGAACGTCTCGCCCGGGTCCATCCCGAAGGCGTTCATCTGCGCCGTCGAGAAGGTGAACGAGTAGTTGCCCGTGCAGCTGTTGCCGCTGGCGTTGCCGCCCGAGTTGGTGCTCGGGGTGCGCTGCGACGGCGAGGCGACGCACAACGTGCCGCCCTGGAAGGGCGTCGCGAGTTGCGCCGTGCCGAAGAACAACAGGCCGAACTTCTGGTTCAGCACGTTGCCGCAGGTGACCGTGAAGTTGCCGCCGCTCTTGGTCGGCTGCGCTCCGTTGGTCCCGATCGACGGCACGCAACCGAGCGAGTTGGTCTTGCCCGTGCAGTAGGTCGTGACCGTCGCGGCGTTCGCGTAGAACGGCCCGAAGTGCGCGGTCAGCCCCGCGTTGCCAGCGGCGTCGATAGCGCGCACGTGGAAGTAGCGTGCGCTCGTCGACGATCCGATGTTCTGCGCAAAGGTCCCCGTGACGTTGTTGATCGTCGCGGCAGGGACCGTCAACGGTGAGGTGCTCCACTGGCAGCTGTAGCCGATCACGCCCGAACCGCCGGTGTCACTCGCCGCAGTCCAGCTCGTGCTCACGGTCGTCGCGCAGCTCTGCACACCGATCGTGTGCGTGCTGGAGCCGAAGAACCCGATCATCCCAGGTGCGGTCGTGTCGATGCGGATCGGTCCGAAGCTCGCGGAGTCCGCGTCCCAGTTGCCGCAGTAGTCGAGCGAGCGGATGTTGAACCACCACGTGCCCTGCGTGAGCGTTTCGCTGAAGCTCGTGACTTCTTCGATGTCCTTGGTCGCGCCGGGCAGACTCGCGAGCGCCGAGGTGAACACGCCGTAACCGTCGATGCCCGACAGGTTGTCGTTCGCCGCCGTCCAGGTGTAGGTGATCGTCGTGTCGTTGGTCCACTGACCTGCGATGTGCGTCGACGAACCGAGGTTGGTGACCGTCGCGGGATCGGTGCCGTCGACGAACACGCCGATCGACTGCGTCTCGTCGAGCGCGTTGTCCGAACGCGCTTCGACTTCGAACACCTTCAGACCGTCGGTGCTCCAGCGCGCGGTCCAATGCGCCGTGCGCGACGTGTTGTGGCCCACGCTGCCCAGGGCGATGTCGCGGCCGCTCTGTTGGTTGTCGAGCCAGTCCGCGCTCGAACCGTCGGCCAGGTTGCCGTACGCGGCGACCAGCGTGTTGCCGGTCGAGGTCGAATCGAGGTACACGGCCGACGCGACGTAGCTCGGGTTGGTGTAGACCGCGGTGATGTCGACGTCCTGATTCGGTTGGACGTAGTAGTCAGCCGCAGTGAGGTTGAGCGTGGTGTTCGGCGTGGTGTCGCCGTACGTGATCACAGCGCAGATGCCGACGCGCACGCTCTCGAACGGAACAACCGCGCCCGGCGCGATCTTGACGCGCCAGTTCGCGACCGTCGGGTTGTTGAGGCTGCGGATCTCGGTGTTGTCCACGTTCGACTGCTGCGCCGAGTAGTCGCCCGTGTTGGTGTTCGCCGTGAAGGGCGCCGCGTCGAGCCAACTATTGAAGTTGTTGCGCAGGGCCTGCGAAGCGCCGGAGGAGGCCTCGGGCTCGATGTAGTGCACGACGACCGACAGGCGCGTCGCGCCGCTGGCCACCGGGAACTCGACGAACGTCGTGTCCGTCCAGCCGAGCGTCGTGCTCCAGAAGTACATGTCCTGCTGTCCGTTGCTGCCCGTCGCCTTGTAGGCGTCGACGCGGCCGGCTCCGTACGTGTTGAGGTGCGTCGCACTTCCACCGGGGCTCGCGATGATCGCGTCATCCTTGGTGATCGCGCTCGCCATGAGCACCGACGCGAGCGCTTCGGGGTTGTAGCGGAAGAACGAGTAGCGATCGCACAGCTGCGCCGCGACGCCGGTCACGTGCGGCGACGCCATGCTCGTGCCCGACTTGCTCGTGTAGCCCGTCACGGTCTCGGCGTTCACCGAGAGGATCGAATTGCCCGGCGCGCACACGTTGGGCTTCCAACGTCCGTCGCCCGTCGGCCCGCGGCTCGAGCTGTTCGCCACATCGCCCGGATCCGTGCTCCAATCCATCACCGAGCCGACCGTCAGCGCGTTCTTCGCCGTCGCTTGCTCGCGGCAGCTCGACGAGGTCGGACCTTCGTTGCCCGCGGCGAAGACGTAGGCTTGGTTGTAGTCCCACACTTCCGCGTCGATCGTGCGCGCGCTGGCCTCCGTGCCCGTCGCACCGCTCGCAGCGATGCCGTACGAGTTGTTCACGACGTGCGGCCGCCCCGTGACGTTCGTGCCGTCGTTGTAGCTCGAGTGCATCGAGACGAGGCCGCTGGCGTAGTCGGCGCCCGAGCTCGAGCCGCTCGAGTTGAAGATCTTCACGCTGAACACGCGGCCGTTGCCCGCCCAGCCCAGTCCAGGCGCAACGCCCTGGTAGCTGTCGTCGACATCGTTGTTGCCCAGCACGGTGCCCCACACGTGCGATCCGTGGCCGTCAAAGTCCTCGAAAGCGCCGAGGTTTTCTGGGGTGACGTCCCAGCCGACGGTGAATTGATCGAGCGCCGTGTGGCCCAGGTCGCAACCCGAGTCGATCACGCCCACGATCGCAGCGGAGTTCGTGCCTCCGTTGTAGCTGGCGCGCACGCGGTCGGCGTTGATCATGGGCATCGACTCGTCGTGGGCGAAGGTGTTCTCGCCCTCGCGTTCGACGAACTGCACGAAGTCGAGCGCGAGCAGCGCTTCGAGTTGCAACGACGTGAGCTCGGCGCGGAAGGCATGGATCGAGTCCTGGTACGAGTTGACCTTGACGCCAAGCTGCTCGAGCGCGCGCTGCTGCCAGCCGTTGCTCATCCACGTGCGCGGCAGCGCGCTTTCGTCTTCGTTGACCGTCACCGTGTCGCCGTCGCCGTGCGCGACGCTGCCGACCGGACGCGAGGTCGATGCTTCGCACAGGTCCGACTCGAACAGGTTGATGTACACCGGGAGAGGTTCGCCGGGGCCGCGCTTGGCGAGCTCTTCCGCGAGCCGCGGGTGGACCTTCTGCCAGGTCTGCGGCGCGCCGATCCAGCGCACGAAATCGAGGTTCGCGACGCTGTCCACGAGCTGCGGCGCGAGCGCCACCTTGAGCGTGTAGTGCGGGTGGAAATCGAGCACGCGCACGCCCATGTCGCGCAGCGCTTGAACGCGCTCGGCCGTCATGCGCTTGGAGAACATCACGAAGGCGTAGCCCTCGCCGTTCGCGCGCCCATCGAGTCCGGCCAGCGCGTCGCTGAAGTCGAGCCGCGGGTCGATGCGCTCATCCGCCGGCGGGAAGTGCTTGCCGCCGATGAAGCCCAGGAAGAACGGATCGCCGCTGGCGGGAGCGACCAGCTCGTCCGCTTCCTTGCCCTCCTTCCACACCGCCGGGTTGGGCAGCGGCACGCCGTCGTCGTCGGCCGCGAACGGCATCGCCGGCGCCTCGGCGTAGATGATCTCGGACGGCAACTCCGGCGGCGGCAGTTGGGGTCCTTGGAGCGTTTGAACCGCCGGAGCAGCGGCGACGAGAGCGATGGGGAGCAGCATGGTTGAGTTCCGAATTCCGTAGGTGGGCCCACTGCGCGCATCCGTGCGCGCGAAGTGGCCCCATGAACGCAATCCGGGCGGCTACCGTCCCGTTACCGACATTCGCCGTCTGGCTGTACGACGCCAGAGCAATTCGCACCGCGCCGCCGGTGCGCCCTGCGCGCCGGCGGCGCGGTGCAAATTGCTCTGGCGCCGTACAACCGCCGCTCAGACTTCCAGTGCGGCGCGGAAGCCGCGCACGGCGTAGTACGACTGCGCGCCGTTGTGGTAGACGAACACCGTGTCGTAGCGCCGATCACAAAACAGCGCGCCGCCGAGCTTGCGGATCTCCGCCGGAGTCTGGACCCAGCTCGAGGTCTTCAGGTCGAACTCGCCCACCCGCTGCAGCTCGCGATACTGCGCCTCGCTGAGCAGCTCGACACCCATCGCCGTCGCCATCTCAACCGCGCTGCCCGCCGGTTTGTGCTCCTTGCGCGCGTCGAGCGCCGCGCGGTCGTAGCACAGACTGCGGCGACCCTCGGGCGTCTCCGCGCAGCAGTCGACGAAGCGCACTACGCCCGACTTCTGCGCACCCCCCACCACATCGGGCTCACCGCCCGAGTCCTCCATCGCCTGCAGCGCCTCGAGCGCTTTCGGCTTGCGCGCGAGCCGCGCGCGAACGTGCGCCCACTCGAGTCCCTCGTGACGCTCCATGTGCCCCTCGAAGCGCGCCTCGAGGATCTTCAGCAACTTGTCGTGTGAGTTCTTCGCCATGGGTGCGGTTGTACGGCGCCAGCGCAATTTGTCCCACGCCATCGGCGCGCGATGCGCACCGATGGCGTGGGACAAATTGCTCTGGCGCCGTACAACCGCTACGGCAGGATCGGAATCCGCACGCCGTTGGTCAGAGTGAAGTTGATCGGCGGCAGGTAGCCGGGATCGCGACCCCAGTACTGCGCGAAGAGCTCCGTGCCGGGCGTGAAGCCCTCGGCCGACATCTGTGCGTGGCTGAAGTAGTAGCTGTAGACCCCGTCACACGGCAGCACGCTGCCGACGTTGTCGAACGAGGTCTGCACCGG
Source organism: Planctomycetota bacterium (assembly GCA_016795325.1). GTDB lineage: Bacteria > Planctomycetota > UBA1135 > UBA1135 > WYBT01. The sequence goes on along the minus strand of JAEUHY010000013.1, from coordinate 5,305 downwards.
CGTGCGGCGGATCGGCCCGCCGACGCACAGCGTGTCGCCGAAGAACGGCGTCGCTGCGCTGGTGTGCGACCAGATCATCAGGCCGCTGACGTTCGGCAGCACGTTGACGCCCACGATCTGCAACTGGCCCACGGTCGCGCTCGCGCACCCGCCGATGCCGACGTAGGGCGTGCAACCCTGCGAGTTCTGCTTGCCCGTGCAGTAGTTCGTCGGGAATTCCGCGTTGCCGAGCGCGGTACGCGCGCGGCCGGCGTTCAGGCCGTATTGGCTGTAGTTGGCCGAGCCGGCGATGATGTCGTTGAACCCGTCGTTGTTGATGTCACCCGCGTCGGCGATCGAGTCACCGAACGTCTCTCCGTCCTCGTAGCCGGTCATCGTCGTCAGGATCGCCCCGGTCACGCCGCTGTAGACATGCGCGAGCCCGACGTTCGTCCACGAGTTGTACTCAGCGAACGGATTGCCCACGAGCAGGTCGCCGCGCCCGTCGCCGTCGAAGTCCTTCATCGCGCTCATCACCCAGCCGTAGGTGTCGTTCAGAGCGCCTGTGAGCGTGAGCAGCACCGCGCCGTTCGTGCCGGAGAACACGCGGATGCGGCCCGAACCGCTCACGCCGCCGATGCTGACGAACGGCTCGCCCAGCGCGACCTCCCACACGCCGTCGCCGTTCGTGTCGGGCACCGCCGCGACCGTGTGGCCGAGCCAACCGGCCGTCGTGCTGCCGCTGTACGTCGTGAGTACGGCGCTGCCGCTGGGCGCTCCCGAGATGCGGTACGCGCGGCCCGAGTCGAAGATTGCCGCGGCGTCGGCCTGCGGCGCGCCGACGACCAAATCTCCGCGTCCATCGCCGTTGATGTCGGCCGAGCCGTCGATCGAGGTACCGAAGCGATCACCCTGCGCGACGCCGTTGTGCAGCCGGTACAGCGTGCGCGTCACCCCCGAGTAGATCCGCACCGTGCCGGTCAGCGTGTTGCCGCCCACGGTTTCGCGCGGCGCGCCGACGGCGAAGTCCTTGACGCCGTCGAAGTTGACGTCCGGCACGGCCGTCACCGACCAACCGAAGTGGTTGTCCGCGCCGTTGCCGTAGAGCTTGGTGACCGGAACTCCGGTCATGCCGTCGAAGATGTACGCCGCGCCGCGGTCGACGCCGAGGAACGCATCGTGGAGCGGCGCGCCGACGAGCAGCTCGGGACGGCCGTCGCCGTCGAGGTCGCCGAGCGACTCGATCGAGTGGCCGAAGCGGTCGCCGGTGAGCTCGCCCTTGAGCTCGCGGATCAGGCTCGCGTTCTGTCCCGAGTAGATGCGCACCACGCCCGAATCCGGCGCGAGACCCGCGGCGCGTTCGGCGCCGATGGCGAAGTCTCCGAAGCCGTCGCCGTCGACGTCACCAGCGCCCGCGACCGCGGCGCCGAACTGCTCGCCCGCCGTGAGCGTGAAGAAGTCGTAGAGCGGGGCCTGCGCCGCCGCTGCTCCGCCGAGCCAACACACCGCCGCCGCACACACTCCGACCTTCATGAACTCGCGCTCCTGGGACGATCCGTTCTCCGGGGCGCGCCCCCCGCGCAACGCAGGGAGCTCCACGCCCACAGGGGATCTGATCCGCAGCCGACGCCCGGCGTTACAGCGCTTTCTCCGCGCTGGGCGCGCTCAACGGCCCAGCAACTTGCGCCAGCGCTCGAGATCCTGCGGCCGACCCGCCCCCTCCGCGGCGCCCTCGAGCATCTCCAGCGCCTCCTTGGCGCGCCTGCGCGGGCCCGGACCGTCGTGCTTCGAGAGGATCTCGTACGCCGCCGCGACCTGCTCGTAGCCCTCGGGCAACCGTCCGGGCTGCTGGCCGATCGCTTGGCCGATCAGCAGGCGCCCAAAACCCACCATCGCGTCGTCGGGCGGCAGCGCGTCGGCGGCGAGCTCGAGCGTCTCGCGCAGGCTCGCCTCGGACTCGGGGAAGCGCCGCAAGTAGAGCAGCCCTCCGCCGACGCCCAAGCGCGCTTGGAACGCGTACGGGTCCGTGCGCCGGCCGAGCTCCTCGAAGCGCGCCACGCACGCGCGCCAATTCTCCACCGCCTCTTCGTAGCGCCACAACCCGTCGAGCGCGCCGCCGAGCACGCCGCGGATCGCGGTCTCGAGCTCCGCGTCGCCCGCGTGGTGCTTGTCCTTCAGCTCGAGCGCGCGCTGCGCCGCCGCGGCCGCCTCTTCGTAGCGCCGCGCGCCGAGCAACGCGGCGGCGAGCTCGCGATGCGCCTGCGCCACGTTGCGGTGGTGCAGACCGAAGATCGCCTCCGTGCGCGCGACGACTTCGCGCTGCAGCTCGAGGCTCTCGGCCTTCTTGCCGACGGAGCTCAGCACGCTGCCCAGCCGCATCGAAAACAGCGGCAACAGCGAGTGTCCCGCCGGGAGCACTCGGTTCGCGCGTTCGTGGGCCTCGCGCGCGAGCTGCTCGGCCACCGCCAAGTTGCGGCGCGACGCATGGCCCAAGGCCGTGTCGCTCATCAGCATGATCGTCATCATGTGGTCGTCGCCCAGCGACGTGCGCGCCGCGGCGAGCGCCCGCTCGAAGGCCTCGATCGACTCCGCGACGCGGCCCTGCTTCTCGAGCGCCATGGCCTGCATCTGCAGCGCGGCGACGCCGTCCTCGGGCAAGGCGGCCGCGCTGCCGAGCACGTCGAGCGCGCGTTGCACGAGCTGCGCGCCGTCCTCCATGCGCCCGCGTTCGAAGTAGCGCCGCGCCACGAAGAACTGCATCGCGGAGATCTCGCTCGGCGTGTAGCCCCCTTCGCGCTCCATGGTCGCGAGCGACGACTCGGCCAGCTCGAGTCCGTGAGTGGCGAGCCCCAGATCGCCGTAGGCCTTGATCAGGAAGCCCTGCAACTGCACGCGCAGGCGCGGCTCGTCGGCGAACTCGCTCTCGAGGTTCGAACGGCGCCGCTCGAGCAGCTCGAACAAGGTGACGTTGCGGCCGTCCTCCTCGGGCGAAACGGCGCCGAGCATGCTCGCCAGCGAGTCGATCACGGCTTGGCGTCGGCGCGCTTCGAGGCGAGCGGCCTCGGCGTCGCGCGCGGCCTGCTCGCTCGCCTGCGTTGCGATCCGCCGCTGCTGCTCGGCTTCGAGCGCGGCGTCGCGCGCAGCCTCGGCGTCGCGCTCCGAAGCCTTGCTCGCCTCCAGCGCGATGCGCCGCTGCTCGTCGGCCTCGCGCGTCTTGCTCACCGAGATTCCGAGCGCGGTGACCAAGCTCGCGAACACGATCGCCGCGGCCGCGACCGCCACGCGGTTGCGCGCCACGAACTTGCGCGCGCGGTACAGCGTGCTCGGCGGCGCCGCGACCAACGGCTCGCCGGCCAGCCAGCGCTCGAGATCGCGGCGCAGCTCGTCGACCGTCGTGTAGCGGCGTTCGCGCTCCTTGGCGAGGCAACGTTGCAGCACCCAGTCGAGTTCGCGTGGAACGGAGGCGCGCACGCTCGACGGCGTGGGCGCGGGGCGTTCACACACCGTGCGCAACGCTTCGAGCGGCGGGAGCGAGCTCACGTCGAACGGCGGCGCGCCCGCGAGCAGTTCGAACAGCGTCGCGCCGAGCGAGTACACGTCCGCGCGGACGTCGACGTCGCGCCAGTCGCCCTGCAACTGCTCGGGAGCAGCGTAGGCGAGCGTGCCGAGCGCCTGGCCGCCGAGCGTTCCGACGCTGTGCGCGAGCTCGGGCGCGACGATGCGCGCGACGCCGAAGTCGATCACCTTGGGCGCACCGGCCGCGCCGACGAGCACGTTGCCGGGCTTGAGGTCGCGGTGGATCACGCCTTTTCCGTGGGCGTGTTGCACGGCTTCGCAGACCGGAAGGAACAGCTCGATGCGCGCGCGCAGGTCGAGCTCGCGTTGGTCGGCGAAACTCGCGAGGTCGAGTGCGCCTTCGACGTACTCCATCGCGAAGAACGGCGCGCCGGCGTGCACGCCCGATTCGTAGATCGCGGCGATCGAAGGATGCGTGAGGCGCGCCAGGATCTCGGCTTCGGCTTCGAAATGGCGCTCGGCCTGCGCCGCGCCGAGTCCGGCGCGCATCAGTTTGAGCGCGACGTGCCGAGCGGGCCGCTCCTGGCGCGCGAGGTACACCGAGCCCATGCCGCCCGAGCCGAGCAGGCGCTCGAGCGTGTACGCGCCGAGCTTGCCGTTCAGCGGGGCGCCGGCGAGCGCGCCGAGCTGGTCACCCAGGCGCGTGGCGCCCGGCGGTGCGAGGAAGTTCGAGTCGTCGCTCCAGTTGGCGAGCAGACGGCGCAGCTCGCGCTGCACGAGCGGCTCGCGAGCGCTCTCGCGCGCCACGAACGCGTCGCGCTCGCCCGGCGCGAGCTCCAGGGCGCGCTCGAAGAGCTCGCGCACCCGCGGCCAGATCTCGACGCTCATCGTTGCTCTAGGCGCAGGGCGAGCGCCGAGGCCGACAGACGGGTTGAGAAAAAGCGCTCATGCGTCGGGCGCGGCGCTCTCGCCCAGTTCGGCGCGCAACCAGGCCTGGGCCGTTTTCCAGCCGCGTTCCACGGTGCGCGTCGAGACGTTCAGCGCACGCGCGATGTCTTCGTTCGAGGCGCCGAAGAAGAAGCGCAGTTCGACCAACTTGGCGAGCTGCGCGTCGAAGGCGGCGAGCCGCGCCAGGGCTTCGTCGAGCTCGACCAGCGGCGGGCCGGATTCTTCGTAGAGCTCGAGCAGGGCTTCGAAGGGCAGGCGTTCGGAGCTGCCGCTGCGCGTGCGCGCGTCGCGCCGCCGCGCGTGGTCGACGAGCACGCGCCGCATCGCACGCGCGGCGATGGCGACGAACTGATCGCGGTTCTCCCACGGCGGCGTGGAGTCGTTCGCGAGGCGCAGCCAAGCCTCGTGCACGAGCGCTGTGGCCTGCAGCGTGTGGTGCGCCTTCTCGCGCGCCATGTAGTGGCGGGCGAGCGAGTACAGCTCGTCGTACACGAGCGGCAACAACTCGTTCGCGGCGGCCTCGTCGCCAGAGGCGAGGCGCTGGAGCAGCGGAGCGATGTCGGGGACCTGGGCCACGGCGCGGGCGGTCGGAGAGACAGTGAGCATGCTACGTCCACAGAGGGCGCGCGGTTGAGGTTGGCCCCGTGGATCGACGCTGCGCCGCGCAGGCGACGAGAGGGAGTCCACGCGGCGGATCGATGACGGCCCCGACACCCGCGCGAGGCGCGTGGGGCGCCACGCGAAGTGACGCGCCGCGTCGGGCGTGGACATGAATTTGGACGGCGGAGGTTCCCGTCCCACGCCGCCGGAGGTCCGCGTACGTACGGTGCCAGAGCAATTTGTCTCACGCCGCCGGCGCGCG
>JAEUHY010000010.1 GCA_016795325.1 Planctomycetota bacterium | reverse complement strand
GCGAGGTGGTGGATGAAGTGCTGCACCCAGGCGAAGTTGGCGTTGCCCTTGGGCGGGACGCCGAACTGCCAGCGCACGTCGTCGTCCTTGCGGAACCAGTCGGAGTCGTTGAAGGGCGGGTTGGCGAGGACGTAGTCGGCGCGCAGGTCGGGATGGAGGTCGCGGCGGAAGGTGTCGGCGTGCTCGGGGCCGAAGTCGGCCTCGATGCCGCGCAGGGCGAGGTTCATCACGGCGAGGCGGCGCGTGGTGGCGTTGCTCTCCTGGCCGTAGATGCTGATGTCGCCGAGCTTGCCGCCGTGGGATTCGACGAACTTCTCCGACTGCACGAACATGCCGCCGGAGCCGCAGGCGGGGTCGTAGATGCGGCCCTTGTAGGGCGCGAGCATCTCGACGAGGCAGCGCACGACGCAGGAGGGGGTGTAGAACTGGCCGCCGTTCTTGCCCTCGGCGCTGGCGAAGCGGGTGAGGAAGTACTCGTAGACGCGGCCGAGCAGATCGACGGAGCGGTGGGTCACGCCGCTGTTGCTGCGGCCCTCGCTGGCGGCGGTGAGCTCGATCGTGGCGATGAGGTCGATGAGCTCGCCCAGGCGCTGTTTGTCGAGGCCGGGGCGGGCGTAGTCCTTGGGGAGGACGCCTTTGAGGCGCGGGTTGTCGCGCTCGATGGCGACCATGGCGTCGTCCACGAGCTTGCCGATGGTGGACTGCTTGGCGCTGGCCTGGAGGTGGGACCAGCGGGCGTCGGCGGGCACCCAGAAGACGTTCTCGGCGCGGTACTCGTCGGGGTCCTCCGGGTTGGCCCCGGCGTAGTCGCCAACTTTGGACTTCGCGCCAGCGAGGAGCTTGGCGCGGTGTTCCTCGAAGGTGTCGGAGATGTACTTGAGGAAGATCAGGCCGAGGACGACGTGTTTGTACTCCGCCGCGTCCATGTTGTTGCGCAGCTTGTCGGCGGTGAGCCAGAGCTTGGCTTCGAAGCCGATCGTGGCTGTGCTCGAGGACGTTTTGTCGGACTTCGTTCGGGCCATGAGGCGAGCGCTGCGAGGGTGACGAGCTTGCGCGAACGCGCGAGTATCGCGCTGGCGGAGTCGCAGTCTAGCTGGCGGCAATCGTGCGTCTAAGTGTCAGCGTGCGCAGTTGCTGTCTTCATCGCAGCCGATCGCAGATAGCCGAGTTCAAGTCGAGCGCGCGGCCGATGGAGCGGTCCGCGACTTCGCGGATCGCGCGACGGGATCGGGCTGCGCTAGCGACGATCATCGGCGTGTTGCTACCCCAAGTTCGGCGCGGCGGAGAGGAGCGACGCGCGAGAGCGCGCGGGCCGAGCAAGCGCTCTACGGAGCGCCGACGTGCGCTCGGGGTACGACTCTGGTCGCGCGAGGCGGGGCCTGCCGCGAGCGCGCCGGGGTCGGCAGCGGACGGGTGCGAAAATGGGACGAGCCTCGGATCACCGCGGAGCGACGATGCGCAAGGATGTCGCGGCGCGTTGCAGGAGGATCTCGATCGAGGCCGCCGGTGACCCAGCCGTCGAGCGGCGGCGCGAGGCGCTGGATCGCCGTGCACGTCCGCGACTCACCGTGGCGGAGGAGCTCGAGTCGCTCGAACTCACCGACGTGGACGCGCGCGTCAAGCTGCGCCGCTACGCACTGACCGGCGAAGAGCGCGCCTGGCAGATCCCGGCCAAGGTCGACGCGCTGTTCACGCGCTTTCCGATCGAGCGCGCGGCGGGACGCTGAGTTCAGCCGGCGCGAGCGCGACGGCTGGCGCTGCGTGACTAGTTTCCGGCGCCGCCACCGCGGTTCGTGCGGCGCTCTCCGCCCTGCCGCGCGGCGCCGCCGCGTTGGTCGCCGCCTCTCGGGTCGCCACTGCGCTCCTGCTCGCGCGCCTGGTAGGCCTGGAGTTGCTCCGGCGTGAACAGTCGCGCGAGCGCCTCGTCGTTGCGCTTGCGCAACTCCTCCATGGCGCTGCGATACGCCGTGCGGTCGCCGTTCTGCTGGCGCAGCCCCTCGAGAGCGTCGCGCTCCTGGCGCTGCGTGATCATCAGCGCGCGCAGGTCCGCCTGTTGCGCCGGCGATAGACCGAGCGTCTCCGCCATGCGAGCGACACGCTCCTCGACGCGTTGGAGTTCGCGTTGCTGCTGCTGCGCCGCGGCCTGCTCGCGTTCCGCGGTGCGAATGGTCTCGAGCGCCTCAGCGACCGAGGTGTGCAGTTGCTCTGCTTCGAGCGCCGCCGACGGCGCCGGGGACGCGACGGACTCCGTTTCGGCCGCGGTTGCAACCGCTTCGCGCGCGAGCGGCGCGGGTTCGCGTTCGAGCGCCTCGACGCGCTCGCGGAGCGCCTGAAGTTCGAGTTCCAAGGCGCGTTGCTCCGCGCCTTCAGCGGAACGTGTTGCGGCGCCTGGCGCCGACGCGAGCGTGGCCTGCGCAACTTCCGCCGGCCGCGCCGGCTGGGCTGCGCTCGAGTCGTTCGGCGCGAGTTGCGCGACCAGGAGTCCACCGGCCGCGCCCGCGAGAACGGCGACGACGGTGTGGGAGAGCAGCGTGGAGGAGAACGTGTTGCTGGGCATGTTCGAACGAGTCTCAGGCGGTTACTTGGATCGCGGGCGCGGCGCGAGCGAGTAGCTGTGCGCGACCTGCCGATTGGACTGGGGCGGTGCGTCGCGCCGGCGCGTTGCGCCGCCCGCGGAGCGGACGAACTCCACACGCGCCTCTTGCGCGCTCACGTGGATCCGCAGGTGACCAGGGCTGGCGAGGATCGTCCCGGATGCGTAGCCGTACTCTGCGGCGGAGTTCGTGCTCGAACGCTCGTTGCCCGGCTGGGGAACGCACTGATAGACGACGCCGTCGAGTTCGCTGTGGACGAACAGGTGGTCGTGGCCGTGGAAAACCGCGTTGACCCCATGTTCGACGAGGAGCGCGTGGATCGGCTTGGCCCAGCCGGCGCGCTGTTCGGCGAAGCCCTCGCTGCCGTCGGCGTTTTTGCCGCCCCACTCGAAGAACGGCGCGCTTTCGACGCCGCCGCGCGCTTCGCGCCCGCGCCCGCCGACGAGGTGGTGCGTGAACACGAAGCGGAAGTTGCGCCGGGATTGGCGCAGCGTGCGCTCGAGCCAGTCGTACTGTTCGCGTCCGAGCGTGCGCGCCCAGCTCTCGTCCGTGAAGCCGTCGCGCGCCGAAGCGCCGCGCACGCGGGTGCGCGTGGGCCAGAACGGATCGAGCACAACGAACAGCGCGTCGCCCCATTCGAAGGCGTAGTGGTTCGCGCCGCGGCCGTCCGCGAAGTCGGTGTCGCCGCTGAAGAGGGAGTCGGGGCCGATCCGCGGCTGCGGGAAGCGCTGTGTGCGCTGGAGGTAGGACCAACTGGCGATTCCATCTGCGCCCGCGGCGTAGCCGGCTTCGCCGTCGTGGTTGCCCAACACCATCAGGAGCGGCGCGCTGTGGCAGACGAGCCCGAAGTAGTAGCGCTGCGCTTCGTAGTGCGCCAGCGACTGCGCGAACGCACCGTACTTGTCGGTCATGAACGTGTCGCCCAAGTCGACGAAGAAGTCGGGGCGATCAGCGGCGACGTTGGCGAGCGTTCGCTCGTAAGCCGCCGGGGTCATGTTCTCGTCGAGGTGCGAGTCGGCCTGCAGCGCGAACACGAACGGATGGCCCGGCGCACGCTGCGTGGCGAAGGAACGTTGCTCGCTGGCGCTCGGCGGCTCGTCCGGGCCGCCGCGCGTCTCCAGCACGTAGTCGTACTCCGTGTTCGGCTTCAGTCCGCTGAGCTCAATCGTTTGGACGTTCGGCGCATCGATGCGCGTCCAAGGCGACGTGTGCTCTGCACTGCTGCCGCGCGCCCCGTAGCGCACGCGCGCCTCCAGCGGCGTCAGCGCTTGCACGCTCACACTCAGCGTTGTGGCCCCGGGCCGTGCGAGCACGGTGTTGTGCGTTTGCTTGGGGATCTCGGTCGGGAAGGTCTCGTTTTGGCGCTGGGCGCGCTCGCCGCCCCGGCCGCGCTCGCCGCCTCCGGCGCGTCGTTCACCGCCGCTCTGCCGTGCATAGCGCAGCACGAGTTGCTCGCTCGCGAGCGTCGTGGTGCGCAGCGCGGCGAGGAGCTCCGCGCGCGCCACCGGAGTTTCGCGGGAGAGCTTGGGCTCGGCGCTCAAGGCGTACAGCGTGGCGATGTACTCCTTTTCGCCCGGACCCTGCGAACACGGCGGCGCGTACTGCGCGCGGCGATCGACGCTGTTCAGCCCGAACACTCCGACGTCGCGCGCGCCGGCTGCGAGCGCACCGAGCTCGGCGGGGAGCCCCCACAGCACGAGGTAGACGTGCTCGCCTCCTTCGGGCGGCACGTGGTGCAGCGTGAGCGCGACGCTGCGTGTGCCGGACGGCAGCCCGCTCCACGCAAATGGCGGCGACTCACCGGCGCCGTCGCACGTGTACCGGCGATCGAGCACGCCGCTCGCATCGGCGGCCGGGCTGCTGAACCGCAGTTCGGTCGCGGAAGGCTCTTTCTCGCGGTCTTCGCGCGAGCCGCGTTCGGCCGGACGACCGCGCTCTCGCGGGCGGTGGAGCTCCTCGCGTCGCGCGCCGTCGGGGCCCACGAACGTGAAGCGTGCGGCGCCGCCCGCGTCGATGGAGTACTCGATCCTGTGCGCCTGGCCGCCCAGTTCGTAGCCCAGCGCCCACTCGCGTTCGCCGCGCGCCGCGAACGAGGTGATGCGCGCCCCGCGCAGCGGCGCTTGTGCGGGCCGCACGCCCGCGGCTCTGGGCTGCGGCACGACCTGGTCGTCTTCGAGCTCCACGACGCCGCGCAGGCCGCCGTTGATGTACGGATAAGCCTCGCTCGCGTGGTAGTGGTACGTGGCGGCCGGCGCGCGCGCATCGAGCGCATGTCCGTTGAATTCGTCGAGCGCGGCCGTCGCGCCGAGCGGACACGAGCGGGCTGCATCGCGGGGCGCGCGCGGATCGAACAAGCCGTAGAGCGCGAATCCATCGAGCGCGAAACCCAGCGGCGCACGCGGCCCGAGCACCTTCGCGAGCGCCAGCGGGGCGGTGTGGTAGTGGTAGTCGTCGGCGCGACCGCAGTGGCCGCCGAACTCGTCCAGCTCGCCGATCGCGAAGGCGTCCGCGCCGCGGTTGTTGAGCGCGTTGAAGATCGGAATTCCGTTGGCGGCGAGCGCGATCGCGCCGCGCCGCAGGTGCGTGCGCGCCGAGATCGGCGTTTCCGCCCAGCGCGGCTGGAGCGGCACGAGCCATGCGCTGGCGCCGCTGTACGGCTGCGGGAGCGGGACCTGCTGCTGCCAGGTGCGGATGCCGACCATCGGCGTGAAGGCCAGCGGTTCGTGCGGCAGTCCATCGGATTCGACGCGCAGCCAGCGCGCGTCCCAGCTCGTGCGCACGTGCGGCGCGAAGGCGCGGAAACACTCGCTCTGCCAGGGGACCGTCGTCGGCGCCGCGACCTGTACATCGAGTGGCTGCGCGTTGAGCTGTTCGACTCGTTGGCGCACAGCCAGAGCCTGAGCGCGTTCCCGAGCCGCCAGGTCATCGATGGCCACTTGCACGCGTGCACCGCCGCTCAGCGCAAGCGTCACGTGCGTGGCCGTCGCGGCGAGCAGCTCGCCCGAATAGCTGCGCGCATTGCGTTCGTCGCGCCACACGCGCGGATGCGGCGCAGGTTCGTGTCCGTCGTGGCGGGCCAGCGCTTCCGGCGTGAGGAGCGCGAGGCACGCGGCCGTGCTCGCGACAAGCGACTCAACCCTCTTCACGCTCGGACTCCTTGCGTTTGCCAGGCTTCTTGGGCTGTGCGGGGGCCGCGGGCGGCGCGCCATCGGCCGCGATCGGCGTCGGAAGCTGCGCTCGCACCGCCCGCAGGTAGTCGGTGAGCTTCTTGTCGAGTTCCTTGACCAGCTCGGGCTGCGACGACGCCAGATCGTTGTGCTCTCCGCTGTCCGCGCGAATGTCGTACAGCGCGAGCGAGCCGCGTTCGTAGTTGCGCACGAGCTTCCACGGACCGTCGAACAGCGCCGACGCAGGGCCGCCGTTGTCGAGGTCGTAGTGGGGGAAGTGGATCACCAGCTCGGCGCGTGGGCGCTTCACCGCCTGCGCATCGTCGCCGCGCAGCACGCCGGCGAGGCTTCCGCCCTCGACGGCGAACGGTTCGTCGGGCTTGTCGCTCGTCGGCAGCGGCGCGCCTGCGAGTTCGGCGAGCGTCGGCAGCAAGTCCATTCCGCTCGCCCGCACCGTGCTCACGGCGCCGCGCCGCACGCCTGGGCCGCGCACGAGAAACGGGACGCGGATGCCGCCTTCGCTGACGCTCCCCTTTCCGCCGCTCAGCGGCGGATTGGGTCCAGCGCGCCGTCCCGCGCCGCCGGGCGTTCCGTGGTCGGCGCTGTAGAAAACGAACGTACGCTCGTCGAGGTCGAGTTCGTCCAGCAGGGCGAGCACGCGCCCCAGCTGCGTGTCGAGCGCGTGCATTCCCGCCGCCGATCCGAGCGTTTTGCCGCTCGCATCCTTCAGCAGCTTGCGCGCAGCGGCGAGCGACTCCTCCGTGCACTGAGACTCGTTGCTCGCGCTGTAGTGCGACATCTGCAGGAAGAACGGCTTGCCCGCCTTGGCCTGCGCGCGGATGAACTCCAGGCCGCGCTCGGTCAGCGCCGCGAATTGCGCCGGGTTGGGCTCGACGCCGCGCTCCGGCCCCTGGTTGGTGTTCGCGCCGTCGCTCACGTCGAAGCCGTGGCGCGTGGGATCCGCTCGGCCGACGTGCCACTTGCCGAAGTGCGCCGTGGCGTAGCCGCTCGCGCGCAGCACGCTCGCCGTGGTCGGCGCCTCGAAAGGCAGCTGCGCCACCGGAGACGGTGGAGCGAGCTTGCGCGGCGTCGGCTCTTCGCGTCGGTTGGCGCCGCCCTCGTTGACGTACGTCATGTGCAGCTTGGCCGGGCTGATGCCGGTGAGGAAGCTCGCGCGCGACGGCGTGCAGCGCGGACAGGACGCGTAGAAGTCGCTGAAGCGCAAGCCTACTGCGGCGATGCGTTCGAGGTTGGGCGTAAGTCCAGCGGGGCGCGCGTGCGATGGATCGGCCCCGTCCATGTCGATCGAGGTGCTCGACCAGCCTTCGCCTTCTCCGAGCACGAAGATGAAGTTGGGACGCGGAGGCGCGGCCGGAGCGGACGTCGGCGCGGCCTGTGTGAAGAGCGTGAGCAGCAGGGCGATCATCGAGGTCGGTCGTCGCGCTCGACAGCGCGTTCAGGGCCGTGGTGGTGGCTGTGATCGAAGAAATCCGCCGGCAGCGGCTGCGCGTCGACGAACTCGAGCGCGACCGCGCGCGGTCCGCTGCGCGCCTGCGGCAAGCGGTCGAGCACGATCCGCCGCAACTGACGGCTTTGGGGCTCGTACCACAGCTCGATGCGCTTGGGACCGCGCTCCACTCCGCGCTTGCGCACGCCGTCGATGCGCGCCACCGGCCGTCCGTCGAGTTCGAGCTCGCGCTCGAGCGTCAGGTCGTAGTTGCGCGCGACGTTCGCCAGGCCGTCGTCGAGGTCGACGAAGGGCAGCTCGTGCTGATGACCAGGGAGTCCGCCGCGGAAGCGCTGTCGGTCGCTGCTCACGCGCACCGCGCCGCGCGGAGGAACGGTCCAGGCCAACTCGCCGTCGAAACCCGTGAGCGTGCGTTCGCCCTGCGCGTTCTCGCGCGCGAGCACGTACTGCTCCGTGCCGCGCAGGTAGAGGCGCGCGCCGTCGAGTTCGGGCCCGGGGCGGCCATCGCGCTCGGGCGCGGGCGGTCCGTCGTCGAGCGCACGGATCGCGAAGGTGCGGTCGCCGCGCGACGCGGCTTCCGCCAGCCGCACGAGCTCGACCTGCGCCGCTGAAGCCTGCGCCCCGGTGGCGACGGTCCAGGCGAGCGCCGAGCACAACAGCAGCGAAGCGGCCGCCAGCCAGCGCCACGTGCGCCGCTTCGGGACCGGCTGCGCCGCGCGTGATTCCATGGAGAGCGCGATGGCGTGGTGCAAACGCATCGTGCGCGCGGCTTCGCGGGCAAACTCCGGCGACGAGGCCAGCGCCCGTTCCATGCGCGCACGGCCCTCGGCGTCCAACTCGCCGTCGAGCCAGGCGTGGAGCAGCGCGCGTTCCGACTGCGGTTCCGGCGACATCAGGCGCGCTCCGCGGCGCGTTGGCGCTGTTCGATGCACACACGCAGGTCTTCGCGGACGCGCTGCAGCAACTTCGAAGCGGCGTTGGCGCGCAGTCCCAGCCGTGCGGCGATCGCCGCTGGCTTGAGCCCCTCGACGTACCTCAGCTTGCACGCTGCGCGCGCTCGGCCCTCCAGGCGCGCGAGGCACTGCTCCAGCCAGGCCAGTTGACCGTCTTCGCGCTCGGCGACGTCGTGCAGGGCCTGTCCCAAGGCGTCCAGCGCGTCGTCGGCGAGCAGAGCTTCGCCGCGTGCTTTGCGCCGCAGTGCGTCGGCGACCTTGCGCCGCGCGATGGTCAGCGCCCAGGGAAGAAATGCTTGGCGCTGGTCGTAGCGCTCGAACGATTCGAACACCGCCAGGGCCACCTCCTGAAGGACGTCCTCGCGCTCGGCGCGGTCGGCCAGCAGGGCGTGCACGAATGCGGACACCGACGGTGTCGCCGCGGTCCACAGCGCCAAGGCTCGACGTTCGGATGCGTCCATGCGCGGGTCGTTCGTGCGCCGGGTGCGAATCCTGACAGGATTTTTGAGGACCCCCCCCGCAGGGCGCGTCCGGCGCGCGCGCGACTCAACCCGCGGCGGCGATCAAGGCGCCGATCCGGCCGGCGCGCGGTGCGCCGCCGTGCGTCACGTCGCGGCGGTGCGAGGGGTAGCGCTCGGGTTGCGAGTAGGTGCAGTCGCTCGACACGTCGACCTGCGTGCAGCCGGCGCGTTCGAGCTGCAGGCGCGCCGCGAGTCGCAGGTCGACGCGCGCCTTGGCGCCGGCGGGGCGGAGGATCGCGGCGTGCAAGTCGGCGCGCTCGAACTGTTCGGCGACCTCAGGGCCGACCTCGCAGCAGGCGGGCGAGAGGCATGGCCCGATCGCTGCGGCGGCGGGCGAGCCGAGTGCGCGCAACGCGGCCGGAATCACGCCGGCGACGAGGCCGCGCCAGCCCGCGTGGATCGCGGCGACCTGCGTTGCGCGGGCGCTCGCGACGAGCACGGGCACGCAGTCCGCGGTGTAGATCAGCAGGGCGCGGTCGGGGCGCGAGCTGACCAGGGCGTCGCCGCTGGTGTCGGGCGCGAGCTCCGCGCCGTCGACGACGACCGTGTGCGCGCCGTGGATCTGGCGGATCGAAACGAGCGGCGCAGCGACGGGGAACCGGCCCAGTTCACGGAGCAGCCCGCGCGTGCGATCGTCGAGCTTGCCCAGGTCGAGCCGCTCGCCTCCCGCTCCGACCCGCGTGGTGAACAGGTGCGGAGCACCCAAGCGAGCGAGCGCGGGCGAGCGGAAGGCCACGGCGCCGCTGGAGTGCTGGACCTGTTCGAGCATGGCGCGAGAGTAGTGCTCCGCGCACGCGCTGAGCAGTTCGCCGTCGCACTTTTCTCGACGTCTTCGGTTGGCGAAGGTGCTCGACGAGCTGGCTCCGGAGTCGATTCCGCGGCGGCCGGTCGCGGCGAACTCGCGCACAAGAGCGCGTTCAAGCGGCAACGCGCGTCCGCCGCACGGACGGCGAGCTCGCTCGAGCTTCCGCGGCGCGCGCCGCACTGCATCAAGGCGTTTCGAGCAGCAACTCGCCCGACTCGCTCGTGGTCCGCTCGCGCCGCAGCAACTCCGTGTCTCCGTCGCGCACGACGAGCGTGTAGCGCCCCGGCCGCACGTGCAGCGCAAAGCGTCCGTCTCGGTCGGTCGTCGCACGATCGGCGCACATGCGCGCTTCACCAGCTTCGAAGGCTTCGACGGTGAGGCCCACATGCGGCGCGCCTTGCGTGCGCACCGCGCCGAGCACCTCGCTCGCGGCCGGCGCAACCACCAGCAGCGGCTGGTCGCTCGGCTCGAGCGCACGCAGCCACAAGCTCGCACCCGCCTGCGCGCCGGGCCACACGAAGAGTGCGCAGCTGTGTTCGGGCACGCCGCGGAAGCGGAATGAGCCGTCGTTGTCGCTCATCTGCCAGGCGAGGCGTCGCTCGCCGCCGTCGTCGGGATACAGAGCCACGAAGGCGCGCGCCACGGGTGCTCCGTGTGCGTCGACCACACGTCCGCGCAATTCGCGCTGCGGCGGCAGTTCGAAGCGCAGGTCGAGGTGCGACTCTCCGGCGACGAGCTCGAACTCGCGCCGCGCGGGAGATGCGGCCCCTTGCGAGCGAGCGGAGAGCACGTACGCGCCCGGCCCGAGGTTCTCGAATGCGAAGCGGCCCAGCGAGTCGCTGCGCGTTTGGCGTTGAGCGGCGAGCAGCGTGTTGAGGCCTTGCGGAGAGTCCGCGCCCGTTCCGCGGGGGCCGTGCAGTTCGAGCGCCTCCCACGGAGCCGGCGCGCCTCGATCGTCCACGACCACGCCGTGCACGGAAGCGGCGGCGGGCAGGCGCAGCTCGCCGAGGTCCTGCTCGTGCGAGTCGTTCGCGGGCAGTTCCACGACGAGCTCGCCATACGCGGGATCTTCGACGAGCAGCGTGTAGTGCACGTCGGACCGCAAGTCGCGCAGCTCGAAGCGACCGTTCGCAGCGCTGCGCGCACTGCGGCGTTCGTACTCGTTCGCCGAACCGACGGCCGTGAGCGCGAGCGCAGCGACGAACGCGTCGCCACGTGGCGTTCCGTCGTCGCCGAGCACGCGTCCGTGGACACGTCGCCCGGGGGCGAGCTCGATCGTCACCTCACGATCTCCCAGGGCCGAGCCGCTCCAGTGAAAGGTCTGCGGCGCGTAGCCTCCGCCGCGCACGAGCAGCGAGTTGTGCCCGAACGTGCCGTCGTCCATGCCACGCAACTCGAAGCGCCCGTCCGCGTCGGAGCGAACCTCCGGCGTGCGCCGCACGTGGTCGTCGCGGACCAGCGCGTCGGCCACCGGGCGCCGCGTGCGCGCGTCGACGATGCGTCCGCGCACGACGACGCCGGGCGCGACCACGACGTCGTGCACGCGGTGTTCGGTCGCGTGGAACTCGAGCGCTGCGTAGAGCTCCGGTCGCGCGTCGCGCGGCGTCACATGCAGCCAGTACGCGCCCGCATCGACGCCTTCGAGCCGGTAGCGGCCGAGCGCGTCCGTGCGCGTCGTGTGCGGCCGCGGCGCCCCGGGCAGTTGCTCGCGCGCCGCCAACTCGACCGTCGCGTCTGCGACTGCCGCGCCCGTGGTTGACAGCGTGACTTCGCCTGCGAGCGAGCCCGCGGGCGAGAGCACGAGCTCGACGAACTCGCCGCCGCGCCGCGCCTGCGACAAGGCGCCGCTCCAGCCGCGGCTGGGCGCGATCCACAGGTCGACGCTCGCGCGCCGGCCGAGTTCGAAGGCGAATTCGCCGGCGGAATCGCTGCGGATGCGGGCCAGCACGTCGGATTCGCGATCGTCGAACTCGTCCCACTGCGGTCGTCCATGCCGCACGCTGTGGCGCACTTCGACTTCGACGTCGCTCAACGGCTGCTGCGCGAGCGAGACGACGCGGCCGCGCAACGTCGTCGCGCTGGACGAGGTCGAGCTCTGGCTCTCGATCGGCGGCTGCGCCTGCTGCGCAGCGCGAACTTGCGCGCTCTCGCGCTCGCCTTCCTTCGCAGACGCCGCGTTGACCGCGGCGTGCGTCGCTCGGGCGTCAATGCTCGAGCGCTGCAGCAGCGCGGCTTCGGGCGCAGCCGCTTCCCGTTGCGTTCGCCAGACCCACGTGGCGACGACACCGACGAGCACCAATGCCGCCACGATTGCGAGCTTCGACTTCACGATCCAAACCTCCAGCGGACGACGGACGAGCGCCAGCGCCACGGCGACGCCGAGCCAGCCCTCGCGCCCGTCGTGCCGCTGGTCGAGCTGCGTGCGCAACTTGGCCAGCCCACGCTGCAGGCGCGATTTCACCGTCGCGACGCTCGCGCCTTGGCGCGCGGCGATCTCGCTCGGCGAGCATTCGTCGAAGTAGCGCAGCAGCAGCGTGTCGCGGTAGGGCTGCTCGAGTGCGAGCACCGCGTCGACGAGCTCGCGCTGCAGCCGCGCGCGCGCCACCAGCTCGTGCGTGTCGGCGACCGACTCCGCGCGTGCGGCCGCGCGTTCGCGGGCTTCGCGGCGCGATTCACCGCGCCTCCGCAGCTGCGCGACGCGCCGCACCACGCCGGCCAGCCAGGCGCGCAAGTCCTGCGGCGCAGGCAGCGAGCGCTGCAGCGCTGCGCTCCAGGTTTCCTGGACGATTTCGTCGGCCTCGTCCGCGTCGCGTGCGAGCGCCTGGGCGACGCGCCGCACCCACGCGGCGTGGGCCATCAACTCGGCCGCGTCGAGGCGTGTGCGCTCCATCGCCCTCCAGGTTGCCGCGCTGGCCCGAGCGGATGCGCGCCGCCGTCGAGCGGCAGTCTGCCGTGCGCGGTAGATTGTCGCAAAGTGCTGGCAGAGAGAGGCTTGCGCGTAGGGTCGCAGACCCGCCCGAGCTTCGCCGCCACGCCCTCGCGCGCCCAGCGTGCTCTACTCGATAAGCGTCCCGCCCCCATGAAACCCGTCGAACGTATCGCGCGCCACGCGCGCTTGGTGAGTCAGGCCTACGCCGACCTGCCCAGCCCGCCGTTCCTGATCCTGTTCATCAACTCGATTTGCAACCAGCGCTGCGAGCACTGCTTCTACTGGGCGAGCCTCAATCGCAAGGACGACCTGACCTTCGAAGAGTTGGTGAGCTTGAGCGAGTCGCTCGGCCGCGTCGAGAACTTGAACCTCTCGGGCGGCGAGCCGTTCCTGCGGCCGGAGTTCAGCGACATCGTGCGGCAGTTCATCCGGCGCAACCAGACGCGCCAGATCTACGTGCCGACGAACAGCTACTTCAAGGACCGC